>NZ_FTNK01000045.1 GCF_900156375.1 Paenibacillus macquariensis | reverse complement strand
ATAGACAACAAACAAAAAGGCAAGGCTGGTGCAACAACCAAAAAAGGATTAATCTCCCATGAGTGCTACCCATATAGGGTGCGACATTCTGTGATGCACCGTGGTGGTCGGAGTCAGACTAACGGTTGGGCTCAATGGCACCATAGCTTATCGACCTTCTTCGCCAGCCGTACAAACAGTATAGACAGAGGTATCCATTTTCATCCTCTGTGGTGCAGCCCGCTCTTGGGCTGCATGTATGGCTAACGGGCAGGATAGTGCGGTAGCGAGGCAATCTTTTTACTTGAGGAAAAATCAATTCATTCATATGTCCCTTATTTTCTCCTATCCTACGGGAAATCCATTCAAGTAATCGAACCACAGAGTTTGAAGGAAAAACTTGTTGCTGTTGCGTAGGAGTTAATGGAATATTATCAACTTTGATAACTTCACTGACAGAAGATGTCAGTGAAGTTATTTTATAATGATGATAATCAATGATTACCGATGGATGGTTGGTATCACTTGATGAATTGTAAAATAAGGAGAACTTGCAAATGAATATTTCTATGAGTTGATGAATTCAATCCAATGAAGGTATAAGCATAAAATTGATATGTTATGATCATTTAAAGGAGGAGTAAAAATGACAGAAAGCATAAAATATGTGGGAGTGTCAGGTAAATATACAAAGAATGGAACACCCAACGGCTGTACATCTATTACCCCATTTATAACAGTGAAGAATCCTTCTGAAGCAATAGAGTTCTATAAAACTGTTTTCAATGCAAGGGTTAAGGATATTACTGAATATCCTGATGGAAATGGCAATAAAATAATTGTTCATGCGGAATTAGATTTTGGAAATGGTTTTTTGCAGCTGGGGGCAGCGAATCCGGCATATAAATTGGTCTTGCCGCCAGATGAAGACAATGCGTGTTATTCTTTAGGAATTTACGTAATTAATGTTGATCAGGTAATTGAAAATGCGGTAGCAAGAGGAGCAAAAGTAAGGGAACCGGTTGTAAACTTTGTTTCAGGTGATCGATTCGGAAGTATATTGGATCCTTTTGGAGTAAGATGGTCTATTATGACTAGGATTGAGGATTTGTCAGAAGAAGAAAGTAGTCGGAGGGTTGCTGAATGGGCCAAAAGCTTTAGTGGAGAATAAATGCAATAACTGTTTTAATAAAAAGTGTTAAAAATGACAATTTGCTGAAAATTGAGATGTGACAGTATGGCTCAAATATATTAGTTTTAAAAATTGTATACACTTAGATTCTGTTATTAAGCGAACGGGTAACTATAGTTGAATAACACACAATGATGAGCAGGTGCTACGTATCCTGCTCTTTTTTATTAAGCTAACGGGCAGTTATGCGCAGTAGTATGTTTTAATATAAATTTTAAAGGTGGTGATTGGGAATGGAAAATCGTACAATGAATGGGAAGATATTAGCCTTACGGGTATATTCATATTTGCATTCGGCTTTGCCTTTAATCGAGAATTAGGCATTATAGATATACAGGAGCCTTACTCTTCATTATCAGTTCCTTTGATTACCCTAGGGATAATATTACTTATTTGTTCAAATTTTTTCGAAAAAAAAGTGAAGTTTCCCGCTATTGAGTTTAAGGGACACGATAATGTAGGGATTTGCTATGAGGCAGCACCTTTTCTTTGGATTTAACCTATGTTCACCATAATTACAATTCGAACATCAATCATTCTCTGTGAGGCGACGACATGTATTTAAATATCAAATTCATTCTTCTATCTCTCCTGCTAGTGATATCAACAACTGTGTTTAGCTACTTCGTAGTTCAAAGATACCATTCGAAAATCCCTATTATTAACCAAATGTTTACTGATAGTGCCATCTCTGCATACGATGGATTAAAACCTGAATCTAATAATCCAAACGGAAACTACTATAAGGATCGCGTTCTTGTGCTGATGTATCATGATCTCAGTCCTGAGCCAAAGGACCCTGGAACATTATCCGTTGCTAATTTTGAGAAGCAATTAGAGTTAATGAGAGATAATAACTTTCACTGGATTTCCATGAGTCAATACACAGATTTCATACTTCACTCATCGCCTGTTCCGGACAACGCAGTGCTGCTTACTTTCGACGACGGCTATGAATCATTTTATAAGTATGCTTATCCGCTCCTACAGAAATATCAAGCCCCTGCGTCCAGCTTCCTTATTGTCAATGCAATCGACAATAAGGAGTATACAGGGATTCCGAAGGTGACCTGGGAGCAGGTTCAGCAGATGCATAGAAACGGCATTGAATTTTTCAATCATTCGTATGACTCGCACAAGTATGCAAAAACGAATTCCAGAAGTACCAGGGAGACTGCAATGCTTGCCGGTCGGATTTATCTGAAGGACAAGCAGCGGAAGGAAACGGAGGAAGAGTACAAGCTGCGTGTTACTAACGATCTTAAACAGGCCAATGACATCCTCCAGCAGAAGCTGGGCATTCAAAAAAATGTGCTTGCTTTTCCTTTTGGAGGCTTCTCTGAGTCGCTTCTGGATATATGCGATCAGTTAGGTATTGATGTAACGTTTACTGTAAAGATGGGTATAAACAAGCCCGGTCAAACCAATGGTTTTCGAATGAATACTGGAGGTATGGCCAATGATCCGGTGCTGCAGCTATCCCTCATGAAACACGCTGAGAAGCGGCTCGGTAGCATTCAATTTGAAGCAGGTTCAAGAACGCTGATCAAATCCCTACTTGTCCTAGTAGTTGTCGCTGCCCTCTGGCTATGGAGTGGATCGAAGTTGCTCGCTGGTAGAAAGCGTAATTGAGCAAAAGTCTCTCTGCCTGACTAGATACTCGTGTTCTGAGGCCATCCAACCTATTATTCATCCACACTGGACGAAATCACCGTAAACGAGATTATTAAGGTTCTTATTAAGGTATCGGTAAAGTTAACTGAGTCGTTATTCCGCTAACGGGCAGTTACCCGCAACATTGATGATATTCATAACGTCCATATATTTACAGTTAAGAACATAAGAAGTAAGAGGGAATGGGTACATGTTCTTGTCTTTTAAGAGTACATGTTCTTGTCCTCAGACAAAGAGGACAAGAACATATACCTATTGGAACCCGCACTAGGCGGGCTTTTTTAATTTTATGGGTACAAGTTCTTGTCCTTTGCTCGAGACAAGAACTTGTAGCGTTAGCCGCGGAGGCAAGTCCGGGACGTTTACAAATTTCGGGTGACAAGAATAGTATCTCATTAAATACCGCTTATTAGAGTTCCAAGTAGGTTCGAATCAATTGTACTCCACAACAAGGCATCTGTCGGAAGACAATAATATCTAATGCTAATCGACATAGGCCAAGAATATGTTACGGTGGACTATGATGATTAAGCTAACGGGCAGGATAGTTCGAAAACCACTTGAGCAAAATAACCAAAAAAGATGGAGGCTATTTCTCATGTGGTGGAAAGGTATAATTTTGATTTTGGCAATAGGGGTAACCAACTTTACAATTACGGATTGTGCTAAAGCTTACCGCAGCGAGGAGTCACCATCTAAATATAATGCCGATATTCAACGTAATTGCTTGGAAGAGGTCCTTATTTTCGAACTTCGTCCTAAGATTATGAGCGTACTTAAAAAGGAGTATGATAACTATCTCATCGACAGCGCTCATATCATACCGATCAGGAAATCGGATTCTTATCCTCAACAAGAGTTCATACTTGAAGGGAGAGTAACGAAACAAGATTCTACCTCAGATATAGTTCAAATCACTTTCAAAGCAAGTACAGACGGATACCAAGTGAGTGATTTTCATGCTATACGTAATAAAAATAACTAAAAAGTCAATCTTCCATTGAGCTAACGGGACACGATAGTGGAGGGAGCCTGCTTCGGGTAGCTCCTCTTTTGATTTATTGAAGTAAAGGCAATTACAGTTCGCAAAAACCGAGCGCTACTTGGGCGATTAGCCCCGGTAGCGCTCGGTTTTGTTTGGTCGTATTATCATTTGCGCGGCGCGGAAGGCCAACGTTAATTTCCGCCGTCGTTAACTAATGTCACTTCCTTCTGGAAAATAACCCTTGTGTTCCCTCCGTAAGGATTGAGCAGGGATGCTTGAATCACAGCAGTGCCGCTTGCGATTTGATTAGGAATAGATACCGCTCCGTTTGAAAGGACAGTTACCTTGTCGTCTCCGGATACTTTCGACCACTTCAAAAGAAGGTAAGGAAGATTAATGTCGAGCAACTTAAGCGAAAAATTGTGTTTTCTCCCATTGGCTGTTATTTTGACTGCCTCTACCGTTTCAGAGCGGATGTAAGCAACGGCCAGCGCGTTAATGGCAGGCTTGTCTTCCTGTAGTTTCTGCAGGAAGCTTTGCGCCGTAGCCAGCAGATCTTGCGGTGTAACGCCAAGCTGATTAAAAATGCTGGTGACTCTGTACGCCTCTGAATCGCCGAGCAGCTGCTCTAACGCATCAAGTAAAAGCGCTGTCTGCTTTTGTTTATCCAGGACCAGTTGAACGAGCTCAGGCCTAAATTTTTGCGCAAGCAGACTGACGATTGTACCTTCAAGACCTACAAGGCTGTCGCCGTCGCCTGACAGAAAGGTCATGAAATCAACGATCGTTAGGCTATTTTGTCCCCCGGCAGCCGCTATTGCGTTTAAGGTTTCGCGGAAAGCTGAATTTGTTAGTATGTTGTTCAATTCAGCTTCATACGAGTTGTAATGGATCGAACCGACCGCTTTGATGAGTTGAAAAAGGCTGCTTTTCAGCTCCGTTTGGTCTACATCCTGAGGCAGCTTCGCGCTGATTTTGTTCCATACCGGATCGATCAGAGACAGGTTAGCCGCTTCATCCATTCCGGCGATTTCATCGCGCAAACTTTGCACATCCCGCACGTCAGAAGGATCGCCTGCTGTTACAGCGGCATGGAGCTTAATTAGCCGTTCCAGGAACGGATTTGACAGCATACCTGTCGTTGCGGACACAGACGGTCCGTCCGTTGTCCAAACGCCGTCCGTCTGCTTTGACTCTATTTTAAAGGTATAGGAGGTGCTTGGCTGAAGGTCACTTGCCTCATAAGAGAGAATCGTATCGGATACCGTGTCGATAAGCTCACCGTTTCTGAAGATCCGATAGCCGCTGCTCACTGCAGCAGGGGTCCAAGAGAGGGATAGCGATGTCTGCCCCACATCCTCTGCACTCAAGGCACTCCCTGCGGGCCATACAGCTTGTACATGGAATGTGCCATAATAATCTTTATAAACTCCCTCATTATCTACTGCGCGGATTCTTATGCTATGATAGCCATTTTTTAATCCGGTTGCTTCAGCTGTCAAGTTCCACGTTTGTTCATCGTAGCTGAAAGGCACGAGCTCCTCATCAACTTTGACTAGGATAGAATCTTTTTGCAAGCCAAATCCTCCAAAGAGAGCTTCGCGTATTTTAGCCGTGATGACCGGATTTGCCGTCGTTACTGTAGCTCCGGTGCTTGGGTAAACCGCCCAGATCCCCGGGGGGGAATGCGGCAGAGGAAGCGTTTCTGTAAATACAGAAGGTCCATCCGTTGTCCAACTGCCATCCGGTAGCTGGGCTTCTACGTGAAAGCTGTGGTATTCACTAGCCTCCAGATCTGTCGCCTCATACGATCGAATCGTTTCATCAAGCTCTGCCAGAAGCCCTAATCGATCCGAATAGATCCGATAGCCCTTGCTCCCCTCGGTAGCAGTCCAAGAGAGAGTTACGGAGTAGAAGCTATTATTTCCTGCATGCAAAGTGCTTCCATCGGGCCATATGGATTGTTTAACGTAGAAAACACTTGTGAATTGAGCATGATTTCCTGCCTGGTCGGCAACTTGGATTTCAAAGGTGTGGGCTCCATATTGTAATACGGGGGAATAAGTGAACGCTAGGCCGTGCATATAATTGACGGGAATACTGCCAGTGCCTAAGACTTCTCCATCGAGCTTGAATGTGATCGAATTCAAGTTTAGGCCTGATCCGGTATCACCAATCCCTGCGGATAGTTGCGTGGTGTTCTCTGATATGGTACTTCCGTTAACAGGAAAAACATTGCTAATAATAGGGGGAGTAGAGTCGGTTTCCAGCAAAAGATTGCCTGCCTCACTGCTCTCTTGCGCAAAAATTAAAGCAGGTGAAAGCAAGGAGAAAACCAAGCAAATAAGGATCAGATACGATGTGTTCTTTCGAACGGTAAAAATAATGACCACCTCATTCCTCTATTCTTAAAAATAGGAAAAGACATTCAATTCGAATAATAATATATCACAAAAGTTCGCGTTGTGAATATAAACTTTGTTCAGTTCGAATCCCATTACAAAATCCAGAAACAGGCTGCTGATCATTTTGTTAGCTTATTGAGTAGTTCATAAATAAGAAGTTATCTGAAGTACGATGAAAGAGTTGATAAAATCATGATGACAGTAGGAACTGTAAAGATATATTTCCTAACTGCTGATGAAGGCGGGCAAAGTATTATTCCAGTTGGAAACTTCTCAACACCCATAATCATTGAAGAAGATAGGAAGCTAATAAATGGATTATGGAGTGCAGTAATTGAATTTCACAAATCTCCGAATACACAAAGAGATACAACTGAAGACTTGTATTTACTTTTCCATGAGAAAAAAGAGGCACAGAATCATTTAATCAAACCTGGAATGAAATTTGAATTAACGACAAAAAAGAGTGATAGCTAGAGGTATAATTGAAGCATTAAAAAATCAAGTAAGGTCCTAGGACGATGTGTCGACGAGAATGCTAAAACGTATTCTGAAACTCGAATTCGTTATTGAGCTAACGGGACACGATAGTTCAATCACACACAATGATGAGCAGGTGCTACGTACCCTGCTCATTTTTATTAAGCTAACGGGCAGTTTTCTTCAATCCAAACACACAAAAATAATCTTTTGAAAACTCAATGCAACTACATTTGCGAAGTAGGAAAATCATTACAAATGCAGAAATTATTAATATGACGGATTGATGAAAACAGATAAAGAAGTTCCGGCGAAGAACATGATCCATAACTAACATAAAGGTGGCGGTACAACATGGAAATTAAAAATATCAGCATAGGGAAAACTCCTCAAATGAACGATAAGGTTGAATTTACTGTAGAACATGAAGGACGATCTATTCGCTTTAAATCTACACGTTCAACTAAAGGTTGGAATGTTTACTGCTACAAAGTCAATGAAGTATGGATACCCAAAAAAGGTAGATTTGAAGACATTATCTACCGAGAAATTGGAGTTGAATTTGTTGGTACGAGAGAACAATTCATAGAAGGCGCATGGCAACAGGGCGAAAAGAAAAATTGGTGACCAATATGATGAGGAGCGACCATAAATAAGATTTGTTAGGTGACATTTGAGCAATTAAAGAAAAAAGACTCTTTTAGAAGTGGGTTGAGATTTTTTTTAATTCAACGTTATCTGCTTCCTGTCGGCCTCATTATGAAAAGGAATTATTAGTTGAAGAAGGATTCCAGAGACAGTCAACATATTTTTTATATCTCATCTGGACGGTACTATTCATTTATCTTATTGACCTAACGGGCAGTAATGTTTAATTAGAACTAATCTTGACCTACCCTTATTAAGTTGAAATGCGGTAATATGGTAATATATTGTAACCTATCCGTTTGGAGTGAATATTATGTTTTCTGAAATAGATTATGAAGTAATTGCAAAAGAATCTTTGAAAAGTTACTCGATTATTTATGAAGAACTTGTTTATTTGGGGAAAAGTGACAATGTAACATTTCAAGTGAATACATTTGATGAAGGTTTGAAGTACCTTATTAAAATCCATATTTCTACTAATTCCATTAAAACAAAAAATGTTATTGAATCTGAACTGATTTGGCTTGAAGCATTAGCGAGAGAATCTAATTTAGTTATTCCTACTCCTGTAAGAAATCTAAAAGAAGAGTTGATTACAGAAATATCAACAATAAACAATGAAGAAAAAATAAATATGACTTTATATAATTGGGTTAATGGAGAAGTGCTTAACAGAGAACCAACAAAAAATGAAACAACAAGTTTGGCTCTTTTAATGGCGGCTCTACATAAACATTCTATACAATGGAATATTCCTGAAGATTTTAAAAGACCAATTTATGATTCGGATAATTTATATACGTCACTAAGTCAACTTAAAGAACTGCTAAATTTAGAACTAATAACTAGAGAAGATTTTGCTATTATTGAAGAATCTGTACGTAAAATCTCAAATGTAATAGAAAGTCAAAAATCCTCACAGAATAGTTGGGGAATTATTCATTCCGACCTTCATGAAAGCAATTATGTGTTTTACAATGATAGCTCTCGACCAATTGATTTTTCCAATTGTGGTCATGGATTCTATTTATTCGATATTGCTGAAACTTTTATGCATCTTTCAATTGAAAATCGAAAAATATTTATATCAACATATAGTAATGTACATCTGCTTCAAGAAAATTATATAGAAGTATTAGAAGCGTTTTTTATATGGTCCATTGTAAGGACTTTTGCATTCCATACATTAAATCCAGATGAGCATAAATCTTTATCAGAAAACTTTCCATCAATTATACAAAACTATTTTATCAAATACCTTAGAGAAGAGAATTTCTTATTAAGCTAACGGGCAGATTAACGCTATAAGCCTCTTAGGATTAGTATGCTTAAGTAAAAGAAGTATTCTCATGAATTCTCTAATGTAAATAAATACAAATTCCACTTCAATTAATCCATTTTCTATACATATTTTTAATAGTATATTGAGGTAAATAAAGTGATTATTCACTTTGATAAATCCGAAATTGCTTTGTCGGTATTATTTTATAGCTTCGTAAGGATTGCAAAACCATCGAAATATGGGAGTTTAAAACAGATGTTGTGCCGTAGTTAGTTTTATGAAAGGAAGGTATAGGGGTGAGTATTTATTACGCTTCAAGCAAAGAGGATATCACTAAGGATGCACTCCAAGAGTTATTTCTTTCGGTAGAATGGGAGTCTGGCAAGTATCCAAACGAGCTTTTACAAGCAATCGGAGGGTCTCATTCAATTGTTACCGCTTGGGAAGGAGGAAAGCTTGTCGGTTTAATAAATGCTTTGTCAGATGGTGTTTTAACGGTATATTTTCATTATATGCTTATTAATCCGAGTTATCAGAGTATAGGTATAGGTAAGGAAATGATGAATATAATGCTTGATAGATATAAAGGGTGTAAAACAAAAGTATTAATTTCTTATCCTCATGCAGTGGATTTCTATAATAAATTTGGCTTTAATACAGAGGATGGAGCTACACCAATGTTTATCTCAGAGTTGATATGATTGAACTAACGGGGAACGATAGTTGAATGACACACATTGATGAGCAGGTGCTACGTAGCCTGCTCTTTTTTATTAAGCTAACGGGCAGTTTAGCTTCAGGTGAATAGAGGTCTTGATAAGCTTAATGTCGAAAAGAATGTATAACCGCATAAAACAGAAGGAGAGG
>NZ_FTNK01000003.1 GCF_900156375.1 Paenibacillus macquariensis | reverse complement strand
CCTTGGTGAGCCGTTACCTCACCAACTAGCTAATGCGCCGCAGGCCCATCTATAAGTGGCAGATTACTCCGCCTTTCAGTGTCTCTTCATGAGAAGAAACAAATTATCCGGTATTAGCTACCGTTTCCGGTAGTTATCCCAGTCTTACAGGCAGGTTACCTACGTGTTACTCACCCGTCCGCCGCTAAGTTGTTTTGAAAGCAAGCTTTCAAAACAACTCCGCTCGACTTGCATGTATTAGGCATGCCGCCAGCGTTCGTCCTGAGCCAGGATCAAACTCTCCAAATTATATTGATTTCAAATCAGCTTTGCAGTGATTTGGAATCAATTTTAGAAAGAGCGAAATGCTCATTTTGAAACAAACTGGCGAGAATTTTCATTCTCTATCAAATGATTTCTCACTTGTTTTGATTTCACTTTCGTGAAATCTACTCACTCGTTGTTCAGTTTTCAAAGACCAATTATTTCATTTTGTCGTTACCAATGTGTCTCGGTGACAACTTTTATATCATATCACGCAGTGAATCTTAATGCAAGAGTTTTTTTCGAAATAAGTTTCTATTTAGATTTTCTACCCGGGCAATTTCTTTATAACTACGCCATATCAACCATCATTCTTTTATCGGTTGGGTTAATAACTTAACATATATTTAACTACGTTGGCAAATGCTAATAATATACAAATAAATTAAGGCCAGCGATTATGAATCGCTGGCCTTAATTTTAAGCTCACTTATTTTTTAATCCAAGGGTTACGACGCTTCTGTTGTTTGTTTTTTTGTTTTTTATCTCCGCCTTGATTAACTGCTCTACCTTTGCCTGTATTCACACTTGAGGTTTTGGCCTTCTTCAATTTCGCAACACTAATGGATTCTGAAGACTCCAAGGTGGAGTTACTCACATCATTACCAATAACTGCTTTTTCCGAAATAGTTGCAACGTCACCAACATCCGATGATTCTTGAACACCTTCTCTACTATGGCATCCGCAATCATGCGTAACTTGAGCTTCGGGTTGTGAATAGCCAAACATATTTGGATGTTGCCCCATATGTTCAACGCCTTGCCCATGCATCATTGAATTTGGGAAAGTCCAATCGTAAGGCGATATGCAAGAGTATACATTTGAACAAGATACAGAGACATTTTCTGGTGGTGCCATATTATTCGATAGTGGTGCCATATTACTCGATAGCGGTGCCATATTATTCGATAGTGGTGACAATCCTTGATTCTCGCCCCCATAACCTGATAGTCCACCAGCAAATGAAGTACCATACGGTGAAATGTTAGGATTACAATGATCTGTTCCTTCATGCACCATATGCGGCATCATAGGATAAGATGGTTGCGTAAATTGCGGTTGTACCCAATTCGGTTGTTGCCCATAACCTTGATGTTCCCATGCTGGTTGTTCGCACTGTAGTTGATTCCAAGAATAACCTTCCGTAATCCCAGGATAACACATTTGTTCTGACACCTGAGGGCAGGGATTAGACTTCTCTGGAGCATGTTCCACAGCTTCTTGAGTAGGGACAGTATACTGTATATACAAGTGTTGTTTCATCTCTATTTTTTCTTCTACAATTGGTAACTCAGGAAGTGGCATTGGTACATGGTGTGGCGGAATATGTTGAATTGGTGCGATGTTAGGTGCCGGTGGATTTGGAACGGAAGCGTTTGGCATCGGGACACTAGGCATGGAAACATTTGGTAATTGCACGTTTGGCAATGGCATATTGTCGTGAATTGGTGGAAGTTGAGGGATAACAGGTGGGAGTGTTTGAATTGGTGATGTGTCTACTTTAGGACCTGTGTACGTTTTCCCTCCTGGAGTTGTTTTGTTGTGGTTCGCATTTCCACCTACCAACTCTCCATTCGCTACCTCTTTCATTCCAACTTTAGGGATATTCACTATTTCTCCCACAAGCAATGCATTTGGATTTTTCAATTGAGGATTAGCATCGATCATTTCCCTCAATGTTACTCCCCATGCTTTAGATAGCTGCCAAAGACTATCTCCCTGCTTCACAACATGCTTGTGAATAATATGTTCTGGCATTGGGGCAGAAATAGATTCCGTTGGGATTTTGACTTTTTCACCTATGTTTAATTTGTTCGGGTCTTTCAGTTGCGGATTTGCCTCAATTAGCTTTTCTAGAGATATCCCATACTTCTTAGATAACTCATATAAGGTGTCGCCCTTCTTTACCATGTGTATTTTCACGTGGAAAAAACCTCCTAAACTTCTTATAGACGGCATATGCCCGCCTTCTTTACTCTCATCTTATGCAAGTGTTGGGCGGATGACATCATTGATGACAAAAAAAATCCTTTCACGGCTTAGCCATGAAAGGATTTTTACTGAGAACAACCTTATTGTGCGAAGATTATCATTCTCCCCGCACTTCATATCCATCTTGATTCAAGATATTATGGGAATTCTTCTAGTAAGTTCAGTGTTATTGGAACCACTTGACCTGAACCAATATTTCTTCCCACGATTTGTCTAACCACAATCACTTCTAGAGCCGTTCCAGTGAAAAAGTCGTCTGCAGTGTAATCTGCAGGTATACATCTCACTAATCGAATTTCTTCGAATGATAGCGAGATATATCGCGCTCGTAAATACGAATCCGCATAAAAATCTATGATTGATTATTTAACCTCTGGATTTTTATCATAAGCATAACAAGGATAAGAACCTAATACACGCACCTGACATCCTAATGCCTCAATCTCCGCTATGGCTGCTTGTAACAACACTGTACTATCCTCAGCAAGAACATCAATATAAAAATAATAATTACCCAGTTTCTTTTTCGTTGGACGAGATTCAATTCGAGATAAATTAAGCCTTCTCCATGCAAATGCAGAAAGAACTTGGTGAAGTGCCCCCGGGAAATCCTCTGGAAGTGTTACTGTAACACTCGTTTTCATCTGATTACTTTCGCGCTGAAGACGTGCAGGATCAGAACCAATTAGCACAAATCTAGTAAAGTTATTATCATGATCCGTTACTCGCTCGGCCATTACATCTAACTTATACTTTGCAGCTCCCAGAACTGTGCCAATCGCAGTCCATCCTTGTCCTGGATTCTTTTTGACAATATGAACAGCCTCTGAAGTACTCCCTGCATGCTCTACCTCAGCTTGCGGTGCATGCTTACGAATAAACTGCATACATTGAGCAGCAGCCACTGGATGAGAAATAATTTTAGTGATTTTACTGTAATCCATCTCTCCATCTTCAGAAAGAAACGCTTCTTGATCACCTATTAAATTCTGTATGGAAGGATAGACCCACTCCGCTTGCATAGGAATATCTACTTCATTCACAAGCCAATCCATATGTAGGCTCACTGAGCCATCAATCGTATTCTCAATGGGGATTACACTATAATCACTTTTTCCTAGAACGGTTGAACGAAACACGTCGGAAATCTGTTTATAATACAACAATTCCACTGGTTCATCGCCAAACAAATGAACTATAGCCTCATGAGAGACAGACCCTTCTGGTAGTAATGCAATTCGTTTCATGCTTCAACTTCCCCTTTTATCATATCCAAAAATGAATTAGATGGCATATTCTCACTGATAATAACGCCATCACTTGAAGGATCAAGCCATCTAGCTGATGCCTGAATTCCATATTCCTTCATCGTATCCAACAAATATGTTTCCAAATCTCTCTTACGAAGATTACCACGATCTACTAATGCCAACAAAGTTGGACCCGCTCCACTTAAAGCGACACCAAGAGCGCCACGGTTCGGAGCCTCCTCTAAAATGCGAGACATACCCGGCACTAAGCTTGCACGATACGGCTGATGCAATCGATCAGACATTGCTCTTCCAATGAGATCAAATCTTCCCTGTGATAACGCAGCTACAAGTAGCGACGATCTGCTGATATTATAAACAGCATCCTCACGACTTATTTGATCAGGTAGCACCTTTCGAGCATCCGAAGTCGATAGTTGAAATTCCGGGATAACGACAAGCACTTCCAAATTGGTATGAGGCTCCATTCTTATATAATCAGCATGTATCCCATCCCATACAGCAGTGATAATTCCACCAAATAAAGACGCTCCCACATTGTCAGGATGACCTTCCAACCTTGAAGCCATATCGAATAACTTATCCTTGGACAACGGTGAACCAATTAAGGCATTTGCCGCAACCATTCCCCCAATAATAGCTGAAGCACTACTCCCGAGACCTCTGGTTAAAGGAATATCAGAATACATTGAGATTTCAATCTCCGGTAGCGAAACACCCGCCTCATCAAAGACCAGTTGCGCTACTTGGTATACTAAGTTGGTTTTATCTGCAGTTAATCCATTCATTTGGTCGCCATACAAATGAAACTGAGTATGCTCCGACTCTTTCATTCCAATCCATGAATATAACGATAAGGCCATTCCTAACGTATCGAATCCAGGTCCCAAATTCGCCGTACTGGCCGGCACCTTCACACATACACCTTGACTCCTAATCATCCCTGTTCCTCTTCCAGCTTAGCGATAGCATCCATATCAGTCGCTTCATAGTTCCCTACAACAGTAGGTTGTGTAATAACAGTCTTCATTGAAATATTGAGATCTTTCAACCTTCTGCCTGCTAGCACATATACTACGCTTTCCCCACTTAGGAAGTATCCTTAGCATTTCAATTTATAGACTCCTTCAGTACGTTGCACACTGCAACAGATCCTGAAGGAGTCGGTTCAAATATATTCTCTGAGTTTATCCCTCAACGCGATAAACGCTTTTAATTGTACGAATAACTTCAAGCCCCTCAAAATGCTCTAATACCTTGTTCATACTAGCTTTACTAGCATCGTGAGTTACGATGACAATTTCAGCATAAGGATTATGCTCGTTCGGTTGTTGTACGACGGACTCTAGACTTACATCAAATTGAGCAAAGGCTTGCGTGATTTGTGCAAGCACCCCTGCCTTATCATCTACGTGTAGAAGAATAAAGTTCTTATACTTAATTTGTTCATCATCTTTGAGCTTTTTCTGTTTATATGGAACAATGGCTTTCAAGCCATTCACACCAAGCTTCAAGTTCTTGATCGCTGCCACAAGGTCAGCTACCACCGAAGTTGCTGTAGGCATAGCCCCTGCGCCTGCGCCATAGAACATCGTCTCACCAACAGCTTCACCATACACATACACCGCATTATACACACCATTCACAGATGCAATCGGATGACTGCGACGTACCATTGTAGGTTGAACACTGATACTGATGTGCTCATCATCACGATCCGCAATTCCTAACAACTTCATTTCATATCCTAGACGTTTAGCATATGCAATATCTTCTTTGGTCACTTGGGAGATACCACGAACACTAACATCTTTCAACTCCACATTCGTTCTAAATCCAAGTGTCCCTAGAATAGCCATCTTCCGTGCTGCATCCAGTCCCTCAACATCAGATGTTGGATCTGACTCTGCATAGCCAAGTTCTTGTGCCTCTTGTAATACATCATCATAAGAAGCGCCTTCTTTACTCATCTTAGTCAAAATAAAGTTCGTTGTTCCATTCACGATACCCATTATTTTCAAGATACGATCCGAAGAGAACCCTTCAATTAGCGTGCGAATAATCGGAATACCACCAGCCACACTAGCTTCGTAGAATACATCGCATTGTTTCTCTTGTGCTTTAGCCAGAATTTCAGAACCGTACAATGCCATTAGGTCTTTATTGGCAGTTATAATATGTTTCCCATATTCTAAAGCCTCTAAGATATAAGCTTTAGTCTGGTCCACTCCACCCATCACTTCAACAATAACATCAATCTCAGGATCACGAATAACATCCCACGGATCTTCTGTTAGTATTGCGGGATCAATATATACACCCCTTGATTTATCACTATTTTTTACAGCAATTTTCGAAATAATAATAGGAGAACCCACTTGACTACTTAAATCCTCCTGATTTCCTTCTACAATTCGAACTACCCCTGTACCCACAGTTCCTAATCCTAATAACCCCACTCTTACCGGTTTCATTAATTCGTCCCCCTCAATCACGTCATTCAAGCTTTATTTGTGCCTATCCTTGTCCAATCATATGGACGCGTTTAACCCCTGATACGCCTTTCATACCTTCTAGCATATCACCAAGTCCTTCACTAAGCCGTGAAATCTCTACAGATATGACTACATTGGCAATCCCTTGTAACGGTATACTTTGATGCATAGTTAGAACATTACCACCAAGACCTGCCACAAGACTTAGTACTTTAGACAACATCCCTGAACGATGTTCTAAATCAATGGATATCGTAACAATTCTTTCGCGTTCCAATTGATTAATAAGATGAATTCCATCTTTGTATTTATAAAATGCACTCCTACTTAAACCCACTTGTTCCACGGCTTCATGAACCGTTTTAACATCCCCGACTGCAAGTAATTGCTTCACCTGCATCGTCTTTATGACCGCTTCTGGTAAAATATCTTCACGAACTAAATAATAGCGTTCTTTCAAGAACGTCCTCTCCTCAAAGACTACTGTTTGTGTATAGTGGACATTATAATATATTTGTCCTTCGAGGGTCAAGAGATAGAAGCCCCTTTCCGCAAAAAAACCGTATCCTGTACTTTAAAAGTACAGAGATACGGTTTATATATGTGGATTTAGTAATAACTACTACCTTCAACAAATTCGAATTCGAAATCGCCAAGACGAACGATCGTCCCATCTACCGCTCCACGCTTACGAAGCTCTTCATCCACACCCATAGCTCGAAGAATTCGACCTAATTTGAGGATAGCTTCATGCGAATTAAGCTGCATTCTCTGCATCAGATGTTCAATCTTCGCACTCGTAATGATAAATGCATCATTCTCACGAACAACTGTGAAGGAATCGTCATCCTTCGGATCCAATTTATATACTTTTCTTTCCTTGAGTTCAGGAACGTCCTCTACTACTGGTTCAATTACAAGTTGATCCAACAAGTCCGTTGCGCGGTATAGCAATTCCTGTATACCTTTACGTGTCAAGGAAGAGATAGGCATGATCTCTAAATCCGGTCTTACAAGTTTAACTTGTTCACGGAAAGAGGCTAAATTCTCTTCA
Organism: Paenibacillus macquariensis; assembly: GCF_900156375.1. Classification (GTDB taxonomy): domain Bacteria; phylum Bacillota; class Bacilli; order Paenibacillales; family Paenibacillaceae; genus Paenibacillus_AQ; species Paenibacillus_AQ macquariensis. Next base: position 535,459 of record NZ_FTNK01000003.1, on the reverse strand, counting down.
GATTCAGGCATGTCCATTTTGTTTGCCGCTACAATTTGTGGACGCTTCTCAAGTCCTGGATTATACAATTTCAATTCTTCATTGATATTAACCCAATCTTCATAAGGATCTCTGCCTTCAGAGCCAGACATATCCACCACATGAATAATAACGCGAGTTCGTTCAACGTGACGAAGGAATTCATGTCCAAGTCCAATACCTTCATGAGCACCCTCGATTAGTCCTGGCAAATCAGCCATAACAAAACTACGACTATCCCCTACATCAACCACACCTAGATTTGGCGTAATCGTTGTGAAATGATAAGCACCAATCTTAGGTGTAGCAGCTGAAACGACAGACAGCAATGTAGATTTACCAACACTCGGGAAGCCTACAAGTCCAACATCAGCCATAACTTTTAATTCTAATAGAATGTAACGTTCCTGACCCGCTTCGCCATTCTCAGCAATTTCGGGAGCTTTATTAGTAATCGTTGCGAACCGACAATTACCTCTACCACCTCGTCCACCACGAGCTACAACAATTTCCTGTCCGTGCCTAGTTAAATCCGCAATAACTTCCCCAGTATCATCATCCATGATAATGGTACCTGGTGGGATACGTATATATGAATCTTCCGCATTAGCACCATGTTGGCTCCTACTCCGCCCCTTGATACCCGGATTCCCCTTAAAGTGACGCTGGTAACGAAAATCCATCAATGTTCGAAGTCCTTCATCTACTCGAAAAATGATGTCGCCACCTCGACCCCCATCACCACCGGCAGGTCCACCATTCGGTATAAACTTCTCCCGACGGAAAGCAACAAGTCCGTCACCCCCATTGCCAGCTTTCAAGAAAATCTTCGCTTTATCTACAAACATAACTTCACCTTCCTCATGTATCACACGGTACTCGTAGTTGGAAAGAAGCTTGTGAAGAATATACCTGCTCAGCTTTTATCGAACTACTACGTCCCACATTATGAATTTGTTGCTGAAGAACTTCTGGGTCCACATGTGAACCTTCACCTTCAAAATAAGCGACCGCATCTCCATTTTCCTCATAAAAACTGAGAGTAAGCTTACGGGTCTCACCCAAAGATGTTAGTTCACCGTATTGATATGCTCGAATAGCCTCCACAATGGCAGATACCCAATTCTCAATGGCATCTTGTTTCATTCTGCCACTAAGATGTAAGTCATCTGCGATGTTGACTTCAAGTTCCACATTACTTCCTATAGTCCGAAAGGATTGTAAATAAAAAACTAAAGATGGAATACCAAGCTTTGAAAGCTTACCCTCAAGGTATATCCGTTCTTTTATTCTTCCCACACAATCGATTGTTTTATCATGCTTTCCCAGTTGTATATAACCATATAAAATTTGCAAATCATTCATCCAGTCATGTCGATGATGATTCAAGGTATTAATAGCAGTCTGTTCAATACTCTGAATAACTAACCGTTGCTCCCTCTCACTCTGCCTATGAATAGATGAGATTGCGATCCAAAGTACTGTAGCCACCCAAAGCGTAAGCAAGACGTACCATATTAAAGCTGGATACCATATGACCAATGACAAAGGAATCCAAGTTGATATGATAGCTAGAGCCCCTAACTTTTTCCACGATTTCACAGCATCACCTCGTCCTCAATCATCTATTGGGTAATTTAACCATTTCATAGTATAGCACAGAATCTCACACCAAATCATCCTAAAACCTACAAAAAAGCCCCCGGCACTTATTGGCCGGAGGCTTTTTATCAGTTCACAACTGTTTCGATAGCAATTAAGCTTCCACTGCTGCCGCTACAGGAGCTACCGGATAGACGCTTACTTTCTTGCGATCGCGGCCCCAACGTTCAAATTTCACAACGCCTTCCACTTTTGCAAACAAAGTATCGTCACTACCGATACCAACATTCGTACCTGGATGAATTTTAGTTCCGCGTTGACGAACTAGGATACTTCCGCCAGTAACCGTTTGTCCGTCTGCACGTTTCACACCAAGACGCTTCGATTGGGAATCACGTCCGTTTCTTGTGGACCCAACACCTTTTTTCGAAGCGAATAACTGAAGATTCAACTTTAACATGTTGTCTACCTCCTTCTTTAAAGAATAGCTTCTTCTATTAAAATATACTTACCATAGGATTCAGCAATATTATTCAACATAACTAGCATAGATTCCAGTAGTAACTGCACTTTGCTTCCAGTAGCATCATCCTCAATAAGAGGAATCACTCCACTTAAGAAACCATTATGCATATCACAATTCAAAGTAATACCAGTTAACGTTTCAATCGAATTGACGGTTCCAACAGTAACAGCCGATACTCCGGCACATACAATATCTTCTCCAGCCTTCGCATAATTCGCGTGTCCCTTGATCTTAAAACTCTGGATTATACCACTATGATTACGAAAGATTCGTACGACAATCACTTGATCGCACCTTCTTACGCCTGAATTTTTCCGATAGTTACTTTAGTATATGGTTGACGATGACCTTGCTTCACATGATAGTTCTTCTTAGGTTTGTATTTGTATACAACAACCTTATGACCTTTACCATGTTTCTCAACTGTAGCGGCTACAGTTGCACCGGAAAGTAACGGTGTACCTGCTACCAATCCATTGTCATCACATACTGCTAGTACACGGTTGAAAGTAATACTTTCTCCGTCTTCTGCGTATAGTTTCTCAACGAACAACACATCGCCTTCTTGCACTTTGTATTGCTTACCACCTGTTTCGATAATAGCGTACATATTCTTGCACCTCCTCATGTCTCAGACTCGCCTAATCTAGGTGACAGTACTGTAAAAACACTGCACTTCACAACCCGACCGGAGCGGTTACAGCATGTGCAGGACAAACAATCACCAGACACATACTAATAGATGATAACATAAGCCCAACGTATAGTCAATGAATTGTAATGACGTTTATTCTGCCCGTCCCACTACAATGATCACATTCCTTATCCAGAATAACAGATGTATCTTCCCGAACTTTTTTACGTGTGAGCTCTAGCAGTCCAAGCTTCGTCCAGCCAACAATTTGACTCTTAGCTCGATCTTTTTTCATAACCGACTCCAGAATCTCCACCACACTCTGTCGATTAGCTTCTTCCTCCATATCGATAAAATCAATAATGATGATTCCACCTACATCCCTTAGACGGAGCAGCCTAGCAATTTCTTCAGCAGCTTGTAAGTTCGTCAGTGTTACTGTTTCTTCCAGACTATATGCACCTGTGTATTTGCTTGTATTCACATCAATAACCGTTAAAGCTTCCGTATGGTCCCATACAATGGTTCCGCCACTTGAAAGCGATACTTTTCGAGCAAGTCCTTTGTCTAATTGTTCACGAATACCATAAGCCTTAAATATGGATTCAGGTGCATGATACACCTTTACAGGTATATGTATACCATTCGTCATTTCAGACAGATACAATTCCGCTTCATTTGCTTCCCTTACATTATTAATGACAAGTTCATCTTGTATGGGGTCTAATACATCACGAATGAGTCGCTGTACGATACTCAAGTCTCGATGTAGCAGGCTAGGTGCTTCCGCTTCACTCGCACGCTCTTGGATGAGTTCCCATTGCGCGCGTAAAAATTTAAGATCCCCTTGAATGGCATCACGCGGCTCATCTTGCGATACCGTTCTCACAATAATTCCTTCGCCACGGAATCTCAATTGTTCACATAAAATCTTCAGTCGCGTACGTTCGCTCTCTCTCTGAATCTTCTTCGATACAGCTACATAGTCTGATATGGGCATATAAACAACCCAGCGTCCTGGTAGCGAATAATGAGTGGTCACCCGTGGACCTTTCCCTCGAAGTGATTCTTTCATCACTTGGACAACAACCTCTTGTCCTACTTTCAACAATTCTTCTATCGAAGGTTTAACCTTCGGCTGCTTCTCGAGATGGGGGTGTAGCACATCATCAACATATAAAAAGGCGTTCTTCTTGTGTCCGATATCAACAAATGCAGCCTGCATGCCCGGTAATACATTAACAACTCTTCCTTTATAGAAACTACCTACTAAACTTTCACTTTGGCTGCGTTCCGTTGCAAACTCAATAAGCTTTCCTTCCTCTATGAGAGCCATCTGTGTAAACTTAGGTTCACAGTTAACGATCATCTGTTTCATGGCTTCACCTCTGCTAGAAGATATTTCACTATATTGTTCATGAAATCTCTTATGAATTTTGTATAATAATAATTTCGTACTTCACACTTAAGGAAGACGACGACCATGAGAAAAATAGGCTGCAATAAGACGTTGCTCCGGTAAAACGGCTATCACTTTTCCATCTTTATCCATAATATAAATTAAATGATATTTCTCTCTCTTAAATAGACGCAAAATATTCTCTAAATGTTTCGTTATATCCGCAACAATTGGTTGGGCAATTGAACCACTGATGGCGTATTTTGTATATATCAGATCTCTATTCATCAAAAACCTCATGAACCTGTATGGCAGATTGCGATAATCTATGAGATTTGAATAAAATAGAAATATGCCAATCATTAATATATTAAGTTGTATGATTCCTTCTCCTTTAATTAGAGGAAGCATAGCGTAGGCAATCACGACCATACTAGTAACTATACTCACTCTTGAAGACCATAGCAAAGTCCAATGATAAGGAAATAATCGACTTGCGAGTGATTGTACTATTTTACCTCCATCAAGGGGGAGAATGGGTAGTAAGTTAAATAACGCAATAACCATATTACCATGCACGATATATGATATTGCCGCATTATTCCCCCATCCTTCCGCCAAAAAAGTCATGCCAATCCCCATCATGATACCATTCTGAAGAGGCCCAGCCAACGCAATAATGATTTCCTTCCATGCTGTGAGTTTCCCGTGGTCTTCAATAGACACAACACCTCCAAATGGAAGTAGCTGAACCGAACGGACCTTAATCCCCAATAGGATTGCAGCACTCATATGTCCCATTTCATGAATAAGTACAATAACGAAAAGTGTAACCAGTTCAATAAAACTTCCTGTCAAAATAGACATTAACATCACGATAACGAAAAGAGGATGTAAGGATAGCGTCACCCCACGAATATTAATCAAAAGACATCACTTCCGTGGGATCGATATATTCTTGACCTTTCTGGATTGCAAAATATAAGAATGGCGACTGCTCCGTAGACGCATTAGATAATAATCCAAGCGAATCTCCCGCTTCGACCCAATCGTTTATTTTCAAATTCGTATCGAGATGCCCATAAATAGCCAGCATGCCACCTGTATGCCGAATTGTTACAGTCTTGCCCACTAGCGAATCTGTCACCACATCTATCACTCGGCCCGTTGCTACGCTTTTAACCGGATGGTTAGCATTTGAATCGCCATTAGGCGTGATTTCAATCCCTTGAAGAGCTACAGAATAAGGCATTGTTATATTTCCTTGAATGGGAGCAATCAATGAAAGTGATGCAATGACCTTCTGAGGATCATTCTGACTTTCCTTAAAGCTAGGGATAATCGTCGGTGCTTCTCCGAAATGAGAAACATACCAAGCCTCTGCCGCTTGATAATCCATCTCTCGGTTCAGTGACTGTGTTATATATTGCTGAACGTTAACTGCCAAAGGCTGTTCCAAACGGTATACACCAACGATCACTCCAAATAACAAACCACTAAGCAACAATCGCCAAGTAAAACTCGAAACAAAATTATTTTTTCTACCATCCTCATTGAATCCATTTAAACGGCTACGTTCTTTTTTCCACAACACTTCAGGATCTGGTTCCTGAACTATCTGAGTCCCCTTGGACAACTTCCTCGTATCGAGATGAGACTGATTATAATCCAATAGTGCCTGAATTCTCTCCTCTCGGCGTTGTTTCAATGCTGATTTATCATCCATTTCGTCACTCCCCCTTACGAGGCTTCTTTTCACCTATTTTATGAGGGATGTCCATCTATTTAGAACAAGCTTACTTTTCGGAAATATAAGAAGTAACGCATCAAGTAAAACTTTTGCTATTTATATTAAAAAAGGAACCTTCTCTAAAGTAGAAAATGCTACTTTTGAGAGGGTCCCTATCCTATAACTCTATTATTTCCCCATACCAAAAAACTTTTTAAAACGTTTGAATGCACCTTGTTCAGCATTCATTTGCATCAAAGGTACGGTATCCCCCAGAATTCGACGAGCAATATTGCGATACGCGATCGCTGCTCTAGAATCAGGGTTCATCACGGTTGGTTCTCCGTTATTGGCTGCCTTGATTACATACTCATCATCAGGTACGATCCCAATCAAATCAATATTCAGGACTTGAAGAATATCCTCAATATCTAGCATATCACCAGACTTAACCATGTTATGTCGTATACGATTCACAACGAGTTTTGGAGATTCCACATGGGAACTTTCTAGAAGTCCAATAATTCGATCAGCATCTCGAACTGCGGCATTCTCAGGTGTCGTAACCACAATAGCCTTATCCGCTCCGGCGATCGCATTCTTAAACCCTTGTTCAATACCCGCAGGACAATCGATAATCACATATTCATATTCCTTCTTGAGTTCAAGGATAATGTCTCTTACTTGTTCAGGCCTAATGGCGTCCTTGTCTTTGGTCTGTGCTGCTGGAAGCATATACAATTCATCGAACCGTTTATCTTTCACAAGCGCTTGTCCAAGCCGACATCTTCCCTCAGCTACGTCGACCAAATCATAAATAATACGATTCTCAAGACCCATCACGACATCCAGATTACGCAATCCAATGTCGGTATCCACCAGACATACCTTCTTACCAAGTAAAGCAAGTGCTGTTCCAATATTGGCAGTTGTGGTTGTCTTACCTACTCCACCCTTACCAGAAGTGACAACAATAGCCTCTCCCATGTACTACACCCCCTTAAACATGTTAAAATCGCGCCGTAATCGTACAATATTACTCATCTTATCGATCTGCATAACCCCATCTTGTAAATATGCGAATTCCATACGAGTCTCCCATGTCTCCCACTCATCAGGTGGACGGCTGATCATATCAGAAATCCGTAATTGTGTTGGAGCAAAATGAGAAGCAGCAATAACGGTCTCTTCGTTACCTTCAAAACCCGCATGAGCCATTCCACGTAATGCACCTAAAATATAAATGTCCCCAGTACATGTTACAGAACCCCCTGGGTTCACATCTCCAAGAAACAAAAGATTTCCATCATGATGAAGAACTTGACCAGAACGCACCATTCCGCTCATCACAGTAATGTTGCTACCTAGAACTTCTTCCGGTTTCAATTCTTGTGATTCAACTGACCGTACCAACAGATTACCTTTTTGTTTCATGATCTCAAGGATGCTCTGCTTCTGCTCCCCGGTGATAAACCGTGAACCAAGTTTTATATCCACATGTATAATTGGGCCAGCTAAAATATTTGTATGGCTGTGCTCCAGTTTATATCGAAGTTCGGTCAATAAATCCTCGAAATCACATTCGTCCTCAAGTAGGAATACCAGGCCATCTTTGATGCCCTTAATCGTGACGTGATTGGATTTTACAGTCATAAGCCTGCCCCTCCCATCTTCTTTCATTTCGTTCCCAGAGTCCCAAGTTCCTGCTTTGATCTCTAATATAATAGAATTTAGCCTAAGCTGCCTTCTCTTTTTGGTTAAGTTTACTAATTTTCTCTAGTTGAGATCTTAGAGGAACATAGATTATTAATCCAAAAACAAAGTGAACGAACACATCAGGAAGGATATGATGCACTAAAGCCCAATCATAAGACGTATGACCCATTTGAAATAACGTATATATTCCGTACAAGGTACTATCTAATAGCAGACTTCCCAGAATAATGACGGTCATCATGATAGGCATTGGTGCCCTTGGAGTTTGAAATATGAACCCCATCAGATAGGCTGATAACCCCATCGCAAAGGAGTAGGTCCCCATAATCTGTCCATAAAAAACAACGTCATGCAGTAAGCCAAACACGATCCCAAGGACTAATGCCGTATGCCGATGGTTGTAGATCGATACGAACAGAATCACTATGTACACCAAATTCGGAACAATTCTAGTCTGCCATGCATCAGGAATAAGCCATGGTACAACAGTACCTTCTAATATGAAGAGTATGAATAACAACAGGATAAGAACAGGTCTACGCATCATCACTATTCAGGAACCTCCGGTGTAAACACGACAAATAGTTGTTTCCAATCCACAAAACTTGCAGAAGGTGAAATTATCGCTGTTCTCAACAATCCCATTTCTCCGACTTGAACGCTATCCACAGTTCCGATAATCATTCCTCGAGGATACAATCCCCCACTTCCGGAAGAAACAATCGTGTCTCCTTTTTTCAGTGGGTCTTCCTGTTTGATTCCTGTCATAAGAAGTTTACCGGTCTTCTCGTCATAACTCTCAATGATACCAAATGTTTTATCCTGACTGTTTAGTGCTGTTGCAGCAATAGCATTTGTATTAGGATCCTTTACATCCATCGTAGTAATCAACTTTACCGTTGAAGTAAAGTTACTAACTTTACTTACGACACCAACAAGGCCATCTACTGAGGTGACAGACATATCTACTTTTACGCCATCACGTCCACCAATATCTATAACGAGTGAACGATTATTCGGATCCGTATTCACACTTACGACTTGTGCAATATGGAATTCATAATTGTACTTTTCAAGTTGTGTCTCCGTAAAATGAAGAGCTTCTTGGAGCGTCTTATTCTCAGCTTCCATAAAGTTAAATTGTGCCTTCTCGCGAGTATACTGTGCCAGCGCAATTTTAAGTTGTTCATTCTCTTTATGAATATCATTCATGTTACCAATATCTTCAAACAAGCCCGCTACATAGCCAGCGGGCTTATAAAAGATGTTTTGCACAAAACCGACCGTATCTCTCAGGAATTTCTCAGGCCAGGACAAGTTCGTCCTAGGCCCAAGTGTGAATCCCATTAGAGCTACAAACATAACAAGGCCAATTAATATAACAAACAATCGTTTGTTGCCAAGCAATTTAAACAGTTTCAACACCCTCTAACATTGCTTATTTCTATCCCATATCAAGGGTACTTTCATATCTTAAATTAACGTCTTGATCTAGCAGAACTTTTAAATAAATGAATGTTCTCTAATGCTTTACCTGTACCAATAGCTACACAATCCAATGGGTTCTCTGCCACAATAACCGGCATTCCTGTCTCTTGTGCAAGCAACTTGTCCAAGTTACGCAATAGCGCGCCTCCACCAGTCAATACGATACCACGATCCATAATATCTGCTGCAAGCTCAGGTGGACATTTCTCAAGTGTTACCTTCACTGCTTCAATAATAGCATTCACCGTATCGCCTAACGCTTCACTAATTTCATCTGAAGTAATGGTGATGGTCTTCGGTAATCCTGTCACCAAGTCACGACCACGAATTTCCATCGTTTCCACTTGATCTAGGGGTAAAGCAGAACCCACTTCCATCTTCAACTGTTCGGATGTACGTTCACCAATCATCAAGTTATATTGACGTTTGATGTACTGAATAATGGACTCATCCATTTCGTCTCCAGCGACACGAACAGAACGACTTGTTACAATTCCTCCAAGAGAGATCACTGCAACTTCCGTCGTACCTCCACCGATGTCAACTACCATACTACCCGTTGGTTCCCAGACCGGAAGATCTGCACCTATAGCCGCTGCAAAAGGTTCTTCAATGATATAAGCTTCACGTGCACCCGCTTGCTTCGTCGCATCTTCAACAGCACGTTGTTCCACAGCTGTAATTCCTGAAGGTACACAAACCATCACATTGGGATGACGTTGAAACATAGAACGTTGCTTCTGAGCTTGCTTAATGAAATATTTAATCATCGTTGCTGTGATATCAAAATCTGCAATAACTCCGTCTTTCATAGGGCGTATCGCTTGAATATTACCAGGTGTACGTCCAATCATCTTTTTAGCAGATTCCCCAACAGCCTCAATGCTTTTCGTATCTAATCTAATCGCTACTACTGAAGGTTCTCTAACAACAATGCCCTTACCTCGGACATAGACAAGTGTATTTGCTGTCCCCAAATCAATCCCTAAATCTTTCGTAAAACCACCAAACATGCTGTAAACTCCCTTTCTGTGTCAATCTAAGCAATATATCATATGATGCCTTGTTCCTTCAAACTTACAAATTCTCCATCCCCAATAATGATATGATCTAAAACATCAATTCCAATAATTTGCCCCGCTTCTACTAAACGAGAAGTCAGCGCTATATCTTCGGGACTTGGCGTTGGATCACCACTTGGGTGGTTATGTGCACATACAATCGATGCGCTGCTACATTTAATTGCCGCTCGAAATACTTCTCTTGGATGAACTATAGAAGCGTTCAAACTACCCATAGAAAGTGTTTCTTGGGCTATAATGTGATTTTTTGTATTTAGAAATAGACAAACGAAATGTTCTTTTTGTAAATATCTCAATTGTTTACTTAGGACATCGAATGCATCACGTGGGCTACGGATGGTCACCGTATCGCTCATGCGAGCTCTGGCCAAACGTTGTCCTAGTTCAATTCCAGCTTTAAGCTGAACTGCCTTTGCATTTCCAATACCTTTAATTTGTGTGAGTTCATCTATGCTGAGGTCAACTAGATTGCGAATACTGCCTGCTTTATTCATAATCCGCTCTGCCAAATGAATGGCCGATTCTTGACGAGATCCTGTTCGTAGCAGTATTGCCAGCAATTCAGCATGGCTTAAAGCCTCAGCCCCATAATGCATCATGCGTTCTCTTGGTCGTTCTTCATGGGGGAGGTCGCGCAATAATAAGGATTGCGACTCCACTCTTTTCCCCTCTTTTCTGCTCAATTCAAACATTCAAACAGACTACAAGACATCTACCCCTAATTCCGACAACATATCCGTAAGGAGAGAAAGCGGCAATCCCACGACATTGAAATAACATCCCTGTATACTGTCAATTAGCGTTGCTCCGAGTCCTTGTATCGCATAAGAACCTGCTTTGTCAAAGGGTTCGCCACTATTTACGTATGCTTGAATCTTCCGATGAGACAAAGATTTCATGGTAACTGCTGTCACCTTATGACGGATCAATGTTCTTCCTGTCACTACATCAATACAAGCAACGCCTGTATAAACCTCGTGGGTCTTACCTTGGAGTGAAGATAGCATATCATACGCATCTTGGTCATCCTTAGGTTTACCAAGCACCTGATTGTCTAGGAACACAATCGTATCACTACCTACAATGATAGAAGGTTCTGTCTCCGTCAAGCAAGTCCGATGCACGGCTTCCGCTTTGCGAAGAGCCAATCCCTCTACGATTTCACGAGGGGTCCAGTCCTCAGGAGTATCTTCATCTGCATGACTGGGTTTAATTTCGTATGGAATACGTAGAGAGGAGATTAACTCCTGTCGACGCGGGGATGTCGATGCCAGAATAATTCGATGTGAGTGTTGTGAATTCAAGTAGAGTTCTCCTTTATCTTCGATTATAGCTTACGGTACAGCCACACGGAGATAATCATACTCAGCAAGCTTAGTAAACACAGTTTCATTTGAATGGTAAAATCATAACTAATAATATTCAAGTCAGCTTGTGGTGACCATTTGATCACCTTTGATGCGGTAAGAAAAGATAGACTTTGAACAGGCTCAAGAGCCGTGGCAATCCATGCTCCCACCAGCCACCCAAGTAGCAGAAACAATATAAGCATTCCTACGTTTCTCTTCATTCGTATCTTCCCTCGCCATTTTTTGACACTCACATTATTATACGGTTATTTCTAGTTCAATACAAACAAAAATCCGATAGGGGAAGTATTTCCAATTTCCTCTACCGGATACATAATCTATTTAGTTCTTTTTCATCATATTAATAATTTCTTTTTGCCCCATCATATATTCCATCATATAAGACTGTATTTCCCATAAATGACCTTTAGAAGTATTTCTATTGTATTCGGTCACGGATGATAGAGCACTATTCATTGTTTGTTCCATCTTCTTTCCTACCACAACTGCTTCAGGACTTAGACCCGCTTGTAAGGTTTTTATCGACTCGGTCCACACTCTGTGCAGTTCTGTGAGTACGACCATTTCGCTGTTACTTAAGGGGATCGGGGTTTCCATTCCAAGTAACGATGCCGAATGTGTACTTAAAGATGAGATTAGATCCGCACTGACGTCAAAGTAACGATTCAGATTCTCAGCATCTCCCGAGAAGGCAAGCTCACTGGCTGACGGAAGCGTTATCTCTCTTACGTAGAGCTCAACGCCTTGTGTCTTCAACTGATTACTAAGCAACTTCGCTTGTTCACGATCTGTAGATATCCCCGCATATACCCGGAATCCCAGATCTGGGTCATCTCCTGCTGCGAGACCAATCTTCTGAAGCTCCTCTTTGGCAATCTCCACACGCTCTGCATTACTGAACACACCATACTGTAGCATATAATACGTCTGTGGTTCTAACGTAACTGCAACTGCTGGAATCTGACCTTCCGTCTCGACTGGTATATTACTATTTACCGGGATACTTTCTATCGCTGTACTTTTTTGTGAATCTTCAGAAAATATATTTCCTACATCAAAAAAGGAAAGAACCACGAACCCGAACAATGCGCCTGTCACTACTGCTGCCGTTACTGTACCAAATATCTTCCACATTGAGGCAGGTCGACGAGGACGATACTCTGCATAATCATGATCAACTTCAACTTCCGGTCCTATGATTCTTTCGTTCGGAAGCTCTTTGTCACTAAAATCATCAAATACATCTTCTATTGGATCCACTCTTTGATAACGGTTTGCCATCAACTCTTCCCAAGCCTCGTTCTTACTAAATGGATCTCCCCATCCGGCTAATGGCTCTGGTACAACCGCTAACCTAGGATAGTTTATATTTCTTGATTCATCTGATGACTCACTCTCAACGTTACTTTCCATAGATTTCTGTACAACGATTGGATCTTCACTTTGCTCCAAGTGCCGTTCACCTACGTCAAATCGAAATGTCATTCTTCCTTTATTCACGGTTAACACCTCACCTTGTCTCATCTTCTATTATCCAAATATATGATAGATTTAAGAAAGATATGTTCAGTAAGACTGTGTAAATATGAAAAAAGATGAAATCGTCTAATATATATCATTAAAATCTACTACATAGCAAAACGGCAGCACAAGGATGAACTCCTTGCGCTACCGCCATTTTAGAAATCTATAGTCATTTAACTCTTATTTCTTATTCAAGTCTTTAGCTAATTCAGCTCCGACTTTCCAGATATCACCTGCACCCATAGTTAACACTACGTCTCCAGATGCCAATCTTGTCTTCAAATCTAGCAGGACATCTTCTTTCGTCGGAAGATATCTTGCCCCAGCATTGCTGTTCTGAACAATAAGCTCCACTAATTTGGATGAATGTACGCCTTCGATTTGCTTCTCACCCGCAGGTGAATAGATATCTGTAATAATAACCTCATCCGCTTCACTGAAAGCTCGGCTGAAAGCATCGAGTAAAAAGAATGTCCGCGAATATCGCTGCGGTTGAAATACTGCAATAATTCGTTTACCTGTTGCCTTAGCTGCACTAATCGTAGCTTCAATCTCTGTTGGATGGTGTGCATAATCATCAATGATGAGAATACCATCCTCTTCACCTAGTACCTGAAACCGTCGTTTCGCTCCATTAAATTCCGATATCCCTTGTACAATCGCATCAAAAGAAATACCCGATGTTAGACAGACAATGATGGTTGCCATGGCATTATATACATTATGAAGACCTGGAACGGACAATTCTACAGTCCCGAGCTTCTCGCCATGATGACTCAACATGAATGAAACTTGGCGATCTCCAAGAACAATCTCACTCGCCATATAATCCGCCTCTGATTTAATACCATAAGTAACAATTGAACAATCTAGCTGAGGCAAGATTGACTGAACGTTATGATCATCGCCACAGACTACAGCAGTCCCATCTTTACGAATCTGATTCAGAAATTGGACATATGCTCCTTTTAACTCTTCGAAATCACTGTTATAATTCTCCAGGTGATCCGCTTCAATATTCGTTACGACGCCAAGCCATGGATGATATTGAAGGAACGAACCATCACTTTCGTCCGCTTCAGCAACCACATGCTCCCCTTGACCCGCTTTAGCATTCGTTCCTACATTCATGATTTCCCCACCAATAATATATGTAGGGTCCACACCGCATTTCTCCATAACTAGTGCAATCATCGATGATGTAGTCGTCTTACCATGCGCACCTGCAACAGCTACGCCTTTGCGTTCGTTAAGCAGTCTAGCCAACATTTGCGAACGATGTAACGTCGGAATATTTAACTGTTCCGCTTCTACTCGTTCTACATTGTCTTTGGATAATGCCGTAGAATATACGACCAAGTCAGCACCATGTACTTGTTCTGCGGTATGACCAATATAGATTTTGGCTCCTTTAGCTGCCAACTTTTCCGTCAATTCCTGAGCTACTACATCAGAACCCGTAACTGTATGACCCATTTCTAACATGACTCTTGCAATGGCACTCATTCCGTAGCCACCAATACCGATAAAATGCACATGTTCTGTATTCAACAGTTATTCACCAACCTTTTTCAGAATCGGATAGATTTAAGAGAGACCCTCGCACGTCGGCAATTAAATATAATGTACCGGATACCACTCCAAGATCCGCCTCTTCCGTCCGTAACTTTAATTTATCTAACGCTATTCGCCAATCAGGTTCTACTATAATTTGCAAATTTGGTTTGCCGTATATAGGCTTCAGCTGTTCCACAATCTCCAACAGCTTATTCACGTCCATTTTCTTACGAAAATCGGGTTCAGTCAGAATAAGTGTATCCACTATAGGAAGTATATGCTTCAAGTAGGATTCATGATGCTTATTTGACAACATCCCCATCATCAAATTTAATGATTGATATTTATAGTACTGAGGTAAGCTCTTCACAAGCGTCTCTGCACCCTCTGGATTATGCGCTCCATCTAATATAATCCTTGGAGAAGTCCCTATTTCCTCTAGTCGACCTGCCCATACTGTATTTCGGAATCCTTGAAGGAGCTCTTCATCATCCATGACGAATGCCATGTACTGACGAAGAACCTCAAGTACCATCATAGCAGCTGAAGCATTCGCAATCTGATGTTCACCTTTCATTCCAATCTCGATATCCATCGAACGGAAAGGTCCAGCATAATGAAAAGATTGCATACTAGACTCATAGTCTAGACGTTCATACGTGAATTGCTCTCCCGCTAGATATAACGTTGAATGGTTTCTTTCGGCTGTTGCTCTCAATACCTCAACAACTTCAGGCTGATTCGCACAACTAACAACGGGAACACCAGGTTTAATAATCCCTGCTTTTTCCGAAGCGATTTCTGATAGAGTATCTCCTAGAATATCCGTATGGTCTAGGCCTACATTCGTAATAACCGACACAACCGGATTTACAATATTTGTTACATCCAGTCTACCCCCAAGACCCGTCTCCCATACCACGACATCAGGTACGCAAACCTCTGCATAATATAGAATAGCAAGGGCCGTCGATACCTCAAACATCGTCGGTGAACCAAGCTCAGTTAGTGCTATCGCATCAACCACAGGACGCAAACGATTCGTGAGATCAAGTAACGTCTCTTCGGGAATATCATCACCATTATACTGAAAGCGATTAGTGAACTTGGTAATATACGGTGATGTGAACGTTCCCACAGAATACCCAGTTGCTAACAGAACTTTAGTCAAGAAGGCACAAGTAGAGCCCTTACCATTCGTCCCCGCTACATGAATAAATTTGAGACGACGATGGGGTTGCCCCAGTTGTTCCATCATCATATCCATTCGAGATAAACCTGGTCTGATCCCAAAAGGGATCAAACCATTAATCCAATTGACTGCTTCTTTATAAGTTGCAAGAGGAGACTGATGTTCGGCTCCTATATGATCCCCCATACTCTCTCACCTTCAGGTCTATGAATTGGTTGTTAAGTTATCCTTTGAGTTCTTCAATTCTAGCCAACACTTTACTACGCTTATCCGAATAATCCGCTTGTTTGGCACGTTCCTCGTCAATAACTTTAGCAGGAGCCTTAGCAACAAACCCTTGATTGCTAAGTTTCTTCTCAACCCGATCTACTTCATCATTTAACGTTTGAACTTCTTTTTCTAGACGAGCAATTTCTTGTGTGATATCAATTAATCCAGCCAATGGTAAGTACAATTCAGCACCACTCACAACAGCTATCATGGATTTCTCTGGAGCTGGAATATCTACACCTACTTCGAAGCTAGATGTATTACAGAAACGTTTCACGTAATTCTCATTACGACTCACGATGCCGTACACGTCAGCATTTCCTGCTTTAACGATCAATTCCACCTTCTTGCTCATCGGTACATTAACTTCAGCGCGGATATTACGCACCGTGCGGATGATATCCATCAACATATTCATTTCGTTAACCGCATCAATATTCTCAAAGGCAGCGTTATACTCCGGCCATGCAGCCAGTGTAATCGTATCTCCTTCATGTGGTAGGTGCTGCCATATTTCTTCGGAGATGAATGGCATGAATGGATGGATCAAACGTAACGTACGATCAAGTACATACGCAAGAACCGACTTCGTATTCTTCTTAGCAACTTCATCTTCACCGTATAAGGACAGTTTGGCAATCTCAATATACCAATCGCAAAGGTCATCCCATATAAAGTTGTACAACAGGCGTCCTGTCTCACCAAAGTCGTAAGCATCTATTAGACGCGTGATATCACGTGAAGTTTCGTTTAATCGATGAAGTATCCAACGATCAGACGTTTGTAAGTCTCCACTGATATCGATATCTTCGAATTTGAATCCTTCTAGATTCATAAGAGCAAATCGAGAAGCATTCCATATTTTATTGGCAAAATTACGAGATTGTTCAACACGTTCCCAGCGGAAACGAAGATCTTGACCCGGTGTACTACCAGTAGAAATCATATAACGCATCGCATCCGCGCCATATTTCTCGATAACTTCTAATGGATCTACTCCGTTACCAAGAGACTTAGACATTTTCAGTCCATCCGAATCTCTAACGAGACCATGCATCAATACATCTTTGAATGGAATCTCATCCGTGAATTCAAGCGCAGTGAAGATCATTCGCGCTACCCAGAAGTAAATGATGTCATATCCAGTAACGAGCACGTTCGTGGAATAATAACGTTTCAAATCTTCCGTATCATCAGGCCATCCAAGCGTTGAGAACGGCCATAGCGCTGAGCTGAACCACGTATCCAATACATCTTCATCTTGTCTTAGTTCGGTGCTTCCACACTTGGAACATACCGTCACAGCCTCATGGGCTACATGAAGTTCGCCACAAGAATCACAGAACCAAGCCGGGATGCGATGGCCCCACCAAAGTTGTCTTGATATACACCAATCGCGAACGTTTTCAATCCAGTTTAAATAAACCTTCTCGAATCGATCCGGTACGAAATTAACTCCATTGCCTGACTTCTGTACTTCAATCGCCTTTTCTGCCAGTGGCTTCATCTTAACGAACCATTGTGTAGATAGGTAAGGTTCAACGACAGCCCCTGTACGTTCACTGTGTCCAACTTGATGAACATGATCCTCGATATTAATGAGGACACCTTGTTCTTGCAAATCCTTAACAATCTGCTTACGGCAGACACTGCGATCCATACCTTCATATGGGCCTGCTAAGTCATTCATTGTACCCGTATCGTCCATGACACTGATCTGCTCCAGTTGATGACGCTGACCAACTTCAAAGTCATTAGGATCATGAGCAGGCGTAATCTTCACTGCACCACTTCCGAATTCTTGCTCCACATAATCATCAGCAATAATCGGAATTTCACGACCAATGATAGGAAGAAGAACCATTTTACCAATCATATCTTTATATCGCTCGTCCTTAGGATGAACAGCAATAGCCGTATCACCTAACATTGTCTCTGGACGTGTAGTCGCAACAGTAATGTGACCACTACCGTCTTTTAGAGGATACTTCAGGTGATAGAGATGTCCCTGTACCTCTTTATGCTCTACTTCAATATCAGAAAGCGCCGTACGTGCAACTGGATCCCAGTTAATAATATATTTACCACGGTAGATAAGACCTTTATTATACAGTTTTACAAAGACTTCACGAACTGCTTTAGAAAGACCCTCATCTAATGTGAAACGTTCCTTAGAGTAATCAAGAGATAAGCCCATCTTAGCCCACTGCTCATGGATTGTATTCGCATACTGATCCTTCCACTCCCATACTTGATCCAGAAATTTCTCTCTTCCTAAATCATAACGAGATACGCCCTGCGCACGAAGCTTCTGTTCCACCTTCGTCTGTGTAGCGATACCTGCATGGTCCGTACCTGGAAGCCATAAAGCATCATAACCCTGCATCCTTTTCGTACGAATCAGAATATCCTGCAACGTGAAATCCAGAGCATGACCTATATGAAGCATTCCTGTCACGTTAGGTGGCGGAATTACAATCGTATAAGGCTCTGCTTCTGGTCTTTGACCTGCTTTGAAAAACTCGCCATCCATCCAATATTTATACCATTTCTGTTCAGCAGATTTCGGGTCATACGTAGTTGGCATTTCAATCGTTGTTTTCTTCTCATTGTCAGTCATAATAAGTTACCCTCCATTACATCTTCAGAATATCTAAAAACACAAAAAACCTATCGCCCTCAAAGGACGAAAGGTTAACTTTCGCGGTACCACCTTTGTTTCGTGTATGCTGAATAATAAGCCACTATATTCAAGGCTTATCACTATACCAATCACGACACTCATACAGATAACGGCTGCTACCGGCCATATTCTACTCATGAGGTTAACCTCAAGCATTCAAAAAGGCAACTCCAGGGTGACTTTCGCTTGGCTGCATCCTGCGGAATCTTCCAGCTTACAATTCCGCTCTCTGAAGGGCACACCAACTACTCTTCCCGTTCACAGTTTATTGTTAAATATTCTATTGTTATAATAACGTTCATATGGCTTGTAGTCAACTTCCTATCCATGTTTAAAACCCCGTACACGAGGAAATGTACGGGGTGATCCTAATTAGAACTAATAATACATGTTATGGAATGTAAAGAATTTGTCCTTCTTCGATCGTCTGCTCTGACAATCGATTATGCAGCAGTAGTTCTCTTGGACTCATTTGGTAACGATCTGCAATAAGATCAATCGTCTCTTCTCTTTGTACAATACAGAGACGAACTTTACTAAATGGTGTCTTCTCAGATGTACCACCCAGGAACAGGCTCTTCCACTGAACATCTTCATTAATCGAATGATCATGATTTATTTCTTGCGCAATGAGCTGTTCCTCTTGCGCTTGCTGCTCCTGATCTCTTAACGTTCGTAATCGACTAGATGTCAGTATGGAAGATAAGCCCACGTTATCTTGCACAGTAGCTGGCACTTCTTTTTTACTACCTAAACCGATTCTAAGCTCTGCCTTCTCTTCTTCCTGCACGAATTCAGGAACTGCAACAACTGGAGTTACATCCCCCTCTAACAAACCATTGTCTAACGAATGTAATGTGGAATGTTCATTCTCATCGTGCAAGATAGGTTCTACAACGATTTCGTTCACCGTAAAATGTTCCTTGTCATCTTTCAGTCCAATATTCCACACATTAGAGTGGTCTTTCTGACGGGCAAGTTCATCTTCCGTATGTAGCACCGGTGTATGAATACCATCAGTAGTACCATAATCATCTTGAGCACCAAAACCAACAGATTCACTTATTCCAAACGTGTGCTCATCTGACGACTCCACATTCGCATAAGCTAGATCTTCTAGGGAAGGTCGAGAAGACTCGTTGTAATCCAACGGCTGATCTGGTGAATGAACTACAGTGAAATCTTCCGCATTCCAAGATGACGTATCATTTGCGAAAGATTCAATGCCACGCAAGGATAGCACACCTGTAATGTTAAGACTCCTCTCGGACAATAAATCCACGTCGAAATTTTCAATTTCAACACCAATCTCATCCAAAGAAGTTACACGGTTAAGGGGAACGGTTATTTCAACGGGAATATAATGTTCTAGCCGCTGGGTTGCGCTCTCCTCACCTTCACCCCTGTACAAACCTGTTAGTATCAAATGACCTCGGAGTGCAGCTTGATCTTCCTGGCTAATCACCTGGATGTACGGTAACAGCTCAATCTCTTCAAGCTCCGCAATTCCAGCCACTTCTTCTGACAGTTGAATGCGTTCATAAATATCAAAGCGCAAACCGTAGGACTGGTCAAACACAGGTAACGTCCTCCTTTCGGCATATTATAACCATGAGTTCACTCACGGCATGAGCCCATTTTTCTTAACTCATTTTATCTATATGCTTTAAAAGGTAGAGCATGCCTCTTTTACCATTATCCTTTGGATTACGTTCGTAGAATATTCTGTAACTCAATAAGATCTGTTGGCCACGGATCAACAATTTCTATGTATTCCCCCGAAAATGGATGGGTAAAACATAATCGTTCTCCGTGAAGAGCTTGCCTTCCAATGAGTCCAATACTACCTTCATACAATAAATCACCTAACAAAGGATGGCCCAAATGATTCATATGAACACGTATTTGATGCGTACGACCTGTATCCAATTCAAGATGAACTAGACTTGCACCGGTATATCTCTCTTCCACACGTACACGAGTAATGGCAGATTGCCCTGTAGGTGAAACACGCCGACGCTGAGCATGGTGCCGATCCTTACCGATCGGAAGATCAATCTCCGATAAACTGGAGCTGACATTTCCCTCAACAAAGGCGATATACTTCCGTTCTATTTTCTTCAAGCGCATGTCTTCATCGAGTTTCAGTTGGGCCCATTCATTCTTCGCATAAAGTACGGGGCCAGATGTATGCTGATCAAGTCTATGGATATGTCTGACTGCTACCTCTTCACCCATTCCCTCATAGTGGGCGGCTACAATATGATCGAGTGTAACCTCACCCTTGCGCCCATCCGGATGTATCGTCATTCCTGCTGGTTTGTGTACGACTAGACAGAAATCATCCTCAAAGAGCACTTCAAGCTCCTGCCAGATCGAATCAATTCCTAGGGGACGAGAAGGAAAAAGAGCCAGCAATAGCTTAGCTCCATTCCATTTAATCTTCTTCTCATGGATAAGTCTTTGCAACAACCTCTCGGGCATACCCATGGTGTTGATCAACCATTTGATTGTTTCTGCTTCATGGTCTTCTGCACCTAGGATCGCTTTACCCGGACTAAGTTCTAGCCATTCTCCACGCCGCGTCCATTTAACTTGATTACTCATAAAGCTTTAAGCGCGTTATAATTCGCCTCTATCGTTAACTCAATATCTTCAACACTATGTGCAGCAGACACGAACATTCCCTCAAACTGTGATGGAGCTACACTCACACCATGGTTAAGCATCGCTGCAAAATAACGACGGAACATATCTATATTGCTACTCTTCGCAGTATCAAAGTTGGTTACCGGTTTATCCGTAAAGAATGGACATACCATAGATCCTACGCGATTGATTGTAACCGGAACCCCAAGTTCTTTAGCATTCCGTTCAAAACCTGCTTGTAATCGAGCAGCACGTTCTTCTAGTTGTGTGTACACTTCAGGTGTGAGTAACTTCAGTGTTGTATAGCCAGCTGCCATGGCCAATGGATTGCCACTAAGTGTACCTGCTTGGTAGATCGGTCCTGATGGAGAAATCTGCTCCATAATTTCACGTTTACCACCATAGGCACCTACCGGCAATCCTCCACCAATGACTTTTCCAAGACAAGTGAGATCTGGCATGATGCCAAATAATCCTTGGGCACATTCCCGGTCCACTCGGAATCCAGTCATAACTTCATCAAATATAAGTAAACTACCGTATTTCGTAGTTAGATCGCGTAATCCTTGTAGAAATCCTGGTAGTGGGGGTACAACACCCATATTACCTGCTATCGGCTCCACAATGACACATGCGAGATCTTCACCGAAATGTTCGAATGCCACTTTTGCAGATTCAAGATCATTATAAGGAACCGTGATCGTGTTTGACGCAACACCCTCGGGTACACCAGGACTATCCGGTAATCCCAATGTAGCTACACCAGAACCTGCTTTGATCAATAGACTGTCTGCGTGTCCGTGATATGAACCTTCAAATTTCAAAATTTTGCTTCTACCTGTCACACCACGAGCAAGGCGAATCGCACTCATCGTAGCTTCTGTACCCGAATTAACCATCCGTACGATATCGATCGAAGGAACTCTCTCACACACCGTCTTCGCCATCTCTGTCTCTATCAACGTTGGAGCACCAAAGCTCGTCCCTTTCAAGGCAACTTCGCGAATGGCAGAGATCACTTCTGGATGGGCATGGCCCATAATTAAAGGTCCCCATGAGCACACGTAATCAAGAAAGCTATTGCCATCGATATCATAAATGCGAGAACCTTCTCCGCGCTCCACATAAACCGGCGTTAAGCCTACACTTTTAAATGCACGTACGGGGCTATTTACTCCCCCTGGAATATACTGCTTAGCTATTTCAAAGGCGGCCCTTGAAGCCTCTTCTTTACGATTCCCGGACAAATTGCTCATTCTCGCCACTCCTATCATTAGTGAAATCTATTTTTCAGTTAACCAACCAGCCATATCTTTAGCAAAGTAAGTGATAATAATATCTGCGCCTGCACGTTTCATGCCTGTCAGCATTTCCTGTACAATGGCTTTCTCATTAATCCAACCTTGTTGTGCAGCAGCTTTCACCATGGAATATTCACCGCTAACGTTGTATGCAACCAAAGGAAGATCGAATTGATCCTTGATCATGCGGATAATATCTAAATAGGCTAGTGCTGGCTTTACCATCAGCATGTCAGCACCCTCAAGCACGTCAGACTCAGCTTCTCTTAGCGCTTCTCTTGCATTCGCAGGGTCCATTTGATATGTTTTACGATCTCCGAACTGAGGAGCTGAATCAGCCGCTTCTCGGAATGGGCCATAGAACGCAGAGGCGTACTTCACAGCGTAGGACATGATTGGGATGTTTTTGAAACCCGCTTCGTCCAAACCTTCACGTATCGCTTGGACGAATCCATCCATCATATTAGAAGGTGCGATGATATCCGCCCCCGCTTTGGCTTGAGATACTGCGGTCTTAACGAGAAGGACAAGCGACTCATCATTCAGCACATCTCCATGAATATGACCATCATGTTCAAACGTATGTACCATCCCACAATGTCCATGATCCGTGAACTCACATAAACAGGTATCCGCAATAACTAACAATTCTGGATACCAACTCTTGATCAGACGCGTCGCTTCTTGTACGATACCATCGTCTGCAAATCCAGAAGATCCAATACTGTCCTTTGTTGCAGGAATACCAAATAATAGTACTGCCGGAATCCCTAAAGAAGCTATGTGATCCACTTCACTCTTCAACGTATCCAGTGAGAAATGATAGACGCCAGGCATGGATGAAATTTCATTCTTCACATTTGTTCCGTGCGTCACAAATATAGGTTGTACTAAGTCCTGCACATTTAAAACCGTCTCTCGCACCATATTGCGAATACCTACAGATTGACGTAAACGACGATGCCGTACTAATGGAAAGCTCATAGTTGTTGACCTCCTAAAATTTTTCAAGCATATGCTTCATGGGGTACTTCGAGAAAAATACTTCGGAAGCATGTATTAGTATTTCGGTTCAATGCCAATTACTAGGCAAGAATAACATTCGTGTAGTTGACCGCTACGGTAACGGATTGTTCTTACGATCGCTGTTGACCTCAGATTTCTTGATTGGATACCGCTTATAGCGGTAGAAATCAGAGGTCAAAGGCGAACGCTTACGCTTCTACAGTACAATTCCGTCACCTTCGCTACTTTCTACATAATCCAACTTGAGCATGCACTTCTTAATTACCCTAAAGAATGACCCAAGAAAAACCGCTATGAAAAGCTTGTAAGTGAACGTTAACACTTCTTCAAGGCAATTCCGTCACCTTCGCTTGGCTATGCTCAACCTAATTCCTATCTCACGCATTCCAACCACACAACGAATTCACCAGACTATCAATCGTCGCTTCTTCCGCAACTCGGCCTACTGTTAGTCCTGCATCCATTGCGGTCTTAGCTGTAATTTCTCCAATACAGAAGGTTTCAACACCTTCCAAATGTTTAATAGGGTCTTGAATACCCATACGTTTCATAATGGTAAGAAAATTGGTTACCGTTGAAGAACTAGTAAACGTAATAGCATGAATGCCACTTTCATCAAACATTCTTAACAGTTCATCATCTTCTTCACCCGTAATAACGGTGTGGTATGTAACGGTATTTGTTACATCAAGCCCCATCTCCGTAAGCTTCTCGGGAAGCCACATTCTACCCTTATCCCCTCGCGGTAGCAGAACCTTTTGTCCTGCCTCCAATCGAGTGCCCAACATCTCTACTATTCCTTCTGCTTGGAATCTCTCAGGAAGTTGTTCAGGCATGATTGAACGCAACTTTAAAGCCTCAGCCGTTGCTGGGCCCACAGCTACAATTTTAGCGCGATGTAACGAACGGATATCAAGCCCTTGCTCTTGTAAATGTTGAAAGAAAAAAGACACGCCATTCACACTCGTAAAGAAAATCCAATCATAACTCTCTAATTCAGAAAATGACTTTTCTATATTTAATATTTCTATAGGATCTGACGGTTTCACAATCTCAATGACTGGGAACTCATAGGATTCCCCACCTAATTCTTCAATTCTACTCGCTAGCTCGCTTGCCTGCGAACGTGCGCGGGTCACGAGTATGCGTTTACCGAAGAGCGGCATGTATTCAGCCCACATTAACTTTTCACGTTGCAATACTACGTCACCAACGACTATAACGGCAGGCGCCTGGAAATTCGCTGCTTTTACTTTGTCTTCAATATCCGCAAGCGTTCCAGTTAATGTCTCCTGCTCCGCACGAGTTCCCCATCGCACAAGCGCAACGGGGGTACTCGCTTGACGCCCATTCGTAATTAATTGCTGACTAATATATCCGATCTTAGCAACCCCCATCAAAAAGATGAGTGTTCCTGTAGCATTCGCTAACTTGTCCCATTGAATCATTCGGTCAAGCTTATCAGGGCTCTCATGCCCTGTAATAATCGAGAATGAAGAGGCCATATCACGATGAGTCACAGGTATACCAGCGTATGCTGGCACACTTATCGCCGAAGTTATACCTGGAATGATCTCATATCGTATTCCATTTTCTCTAAGTAGCTCGGCTTCCTCACCAACACGTCCAAAAACAGTCGGGTCCCCGCCCTTCAACCTTGTTACCGTTTTACCCTCCAAAGCAAGATCGACCAACAACTGATTAATCTCTTCTTGCTTCATCGTATGACGGTCTGGAAGTTTACCGACATAGACCTTCTGCGCACCAGGTCTCATCGATTGTAATAACCTCGGATTTGCCAACCGATCATACACAACTACATCTGCCTTCTTGATACATTCCAACCCTTTGACTGTAATCAGACCAGCATCTCCCGGTCCTGCACCAACCAGATACACTTTCCCATTCACTAAAGACATTTCGTTATCCCCTAACTTGTGCCAATATACTCTCTGCTCCTTGAGCAATTAATCGATCTGCAACTTCAAGTCCAAGCTTCTCGGGATGTATTCCTGTTACAGTCTCTTTTAAAATGATGTCACCATCAGGAGAACCCACCATACCTGTTAATTGTATAACTTTGGAACCCTTTTGGGAATGATCGGACGGATCATCTACCCATACTGCGTGAGCACCAATTGGAACTTGGCATCCACCATTCAGTGCGCTCAGAAACGTCCG
Source organism: Paenibacillus macquariensis (assembly GCF_900156375.1). Classification (GTDB taxonomy): domain Bacteria; phylum Bacillota; class Bacilli; order Paenibacillales; family Paenibacillaceae; genus Paenibacillus_AQ; species Paenibacillus_AQ macquariensis. Next base: position 509,512 of record NZ_FTNK01000003.1, on the reverse strand, counting down.
TTCTGCCGCCACCGTAAGCATCGTGGATTCATCATTATAAAGTGAAAGAAGTTTACGCAGATCAGTATCATCTTCACGACATTCAATGCCTAGTGCACCTTGTCCTACCGCCGGAAGGCATACATCTACGGAAAGATATGATGTGACACGGTCTTCCCAACCCATACGATATAGACCAGCTGCAGCAAGGAGGATAGCGTCGAATTCCCCGTTCTCAAGTTTCCGAAGTCGAGAATCAATATTGCCTCGAATAAATTCTAATTGTAAATCTGGACGATATGCCTTGAGCTGACTAGAACGTCGTAAACTACTTGTACCTACCTTAGCTCCTTGAGGTAATTGATCTAAATTCAGTCCTCCTATAGAGATGAGACAATCACGTGAATCTACACGAAGTGGGACAGCGCCATTTATCAGGCCATCCGGTAACTCTGAGGGCATATCTTTCATGCTATGTACGGCCATGTCGATTTCTTTATCTAGCATCGCCTGTTCAATTTCCTTAACAAATAAACCTTTACCGCCAACTTTTGAAAGCGATACATCCAGAATACGATCGCCTTTCGTAACAATCTTTTTCACTTCGAATTGAAAATCAAACCCATGCTCATCACTAAGATGCTGTAACGCATCAATGACTTGTCCTGTTTGTGTTAAGGCTAGTACGCTTTGTCTGCTACCTACTACAATCGTCCGCATTCCTTAATCCTCCTCATTCTTCACAATCCATAGATGTATTTGAGTTTCATTCCACTCCTTGAAAATGCCTTGTCTGATCTCCTCAAGAAACGGGTATTCTGTTAATTTTCTTAATAATTTATGGCGTTGCTTCGGTGAATTCACACTCTTCTTAATTTCTGAGCGCATCCGATGAAGAAAATCTAGATAAATCTCATATTCATCCCCATATTCCTCATTCAAAAGCTTACAAATATTCGTCGCTACTACAGGTGCAGCACCTTCAGTAGAAACAGCAATCGTAAGCCGTCCTCGTCTCAAGACCGCCGGATTCAAAAATGTACTAGCCTCTATATGACTCGCTACATTTACGGGAATACCCTGCATCTTAGCTTCCTCAGCTATTCGCCGATTCACCATCTCTTGATCTGTGGTAGCGTATACGATCCAATACCCATGCGTATCTCCGTCAGCAAATACTCTTCGTTCCCACACGATGTGGTTCGTTTCATATAACTTAAATAAACCCTCTGTAAGTTCTGGACTAATGACAGTTACCGTAGCTTTTGCTTCAAGGAGTGCTTGGGTCTTTCTTTCTGCAATCATTCCCCCACCAATAACAAGGCAGGGTTGATCTTCACAATCAAGAAATATCGGAATATAACCCGCCACAGCATTTCTCACACTCCCGTCCACCAATGAAAATTAGACCATGAATTTAACAAGAGATTAATGATAATAAATACGTATCCAAATAATGCCCACTTAGACATCATGACACCTGAATTTTGTTTAGATCTTCTTTTAACAAAATAAAAGCTAAAAATACCTAGTCCTATGAAAGTTGTTATTACTTTAAAATCAAGTAGCAACTCGAATCTCCCAACAGCAATAATGGAAAGTAGAGCTACAATTAAGGACATGCTTAAAAGTGGGGTTCCTATCAACATCCCATAATAGGACCATTTATCCATCATTTCAAGGCTTGGTAGCCGCCTCATCGTGTCATTCCATTTCTTGTTTTTTAACTTCTTATGAAGGAATAAGTACATCGCAGCAAATACGGCAGCTACTGTAAATGACACAACACTCAAATTGGCGAGGATAATATGAAATACTAACAATCCGTGCACGCCTTGCCAATTACTCAATGGATTATTGCTAAAGTCCAACCGCAGGTGATTGAGCACAAGAACACAGAAACCTATCACACTAAATAATAGGATGGTAATCTCTGATTTCTGAAAGAAGCTCATCAGTAACGAAGCCAACACAAGAATGAAAGCAAACATAAATAAGAAGTCATACAGGGTAACAAACGGTACGATGCGGTCCTGCCATGTACGAATCCCTAATACCGTAAACTGCAATGCTAATACAATAATAAGAAGCCCTGTGCCCATCCGCTTCGCACTCGAATTGCGACGAATGCAATCCGAGAAAAAAAACAGAAGGCTCAGGGCATAAATATAAATGCCTGTATCATAAATCGTGTTAACTAACGACATATTCATTCACCCGCCTTTATAGGCTGGCCGGCATCAAGGATGCCTTAGAGAGAGATGACATGATCTCAGAAGATTTGCTTGATGCAGTTACAGCTGTTTTTTTGGAAGCAACCACTTGATCTTTATCTTGTTCATTCACTTGCTCTTCTAACGCAAAAATTTGCGTAAAGAAATCCAATGCATCATTCCCTTGCTTCTCACCTGTCATTTCCTTAATTCTATTTATCGGATCATGCATCATTTGGTTCACAATACTTTTCGTTAACCGACGGATCACCTTGCGTTGATGATCGTCCAGTTCAGGGAGCTTATTAAACAAGCTTTCCATCGTATCTTCATGAATAGAATTAGACTTTTCTTGCAGCGCACGTATGGCCGGTCTAACACCTAACGTCTTTAACCACTGATTAAATGCGATAATCTCTTCCTTAATCATAACTTCAATCTTAACAGCTTCTCCACGACGCATTTCAAGATTACTCTCCACGATACCTTCTAAATCATCAATATCGTATAGAAACACATTATGAAGGTCCCCAATGACCGGATCTATGTCCCTGGGTACAGCAATATCAATAATAAAAAGTGGACGTGACTGCCTATTCTTCATACTTTCCTTCACCTGTGAAGACGTCAATACGTATTCTTTAGCACCTGTCGAGCTAATCAGGATATCCACTTCATCTAAGCGGTTGATAGCTGTTTCAAGCGTACATGGTGTACCGTTAAATTTAAGTGCTAATTCTTCTGCTCTTGAGAGTGTACGGTTTGCCACAATCACTTCATCAGCACCATTGGCATACAAGTGCTTCACTGTTAATTCACTCATTTTACCAGCACCGAGAATTAACACCTTCTTGTCTGTAAACATACCAAAAATCCGCTTGCCCAGTTCTACTGCAGCATAACTTATGGATACTGCGCTTTCTCCAATAGTTGTCTCTGAATGAACTCTTTTACCTAGGGTAACCGCTTGTTTAAATAACATATTGAACCAAACACCTGTAGCATTATTCTCTTGGGACTGTAAAAAAGCACTCCGGACTTGGCCTAATATTTGTGTTTCTCCAAGAACCATTGAGTCTAAACTACATGTCACCCGGAACAAATGAGAAATCGCTTGTTCATCTTCATATATATAGAGATGACTTGTAAATTCTTCACGTGAAATACCGAACCATTGCTCCATAAAACTACGTATAAAGTAGCCGCACATGTGTAAGCGATCAACGACCACATAAATTTCTGTGCGATTGCAAGTTGCCACAATGACGCCCTCTAAAACACTCTTAGTTAGCTTCAGATGTCGCAAGGCTTCTGGTAAATCCTTATCTGCGAATGTAAATTTCTCTCTCACTTCCACAGGCGCCGTGCGATAATTTAATCCTACAACGACGATGTGCATTACGTTTGTCACCTGCCTCAGCTAAAATGAGATTTTTGGAATATTATATCGAAAATTCAATCATTTATTTTCTGAAATCAATATGTTAATTATATCACACTTGTTCAACTCGTCATGTCGATTTTATGACATGTTTATGAACCCATTTCTTATAACGTATTGTTAGTAGTATCTTCTGTATCTATACTTCTCATGCTTAACCCACTTTACTATTTCACAACAAGCTCGTCTAATTGCTTCCCCAGCTGATTTAATTGATTAGATTTCGTGGATACAATCTGATTGCTACTGTTTACAAGAAGGCTGTAAATGGGCAGCACCTCAGCAAACTTAGTACTGAATTCCACTAAATAATCGCGTTCCTTCTGAGTAAGCGGACGTTCTCCACCAATCTGCCAACTAGTAATCATATTAACCAATTCACCTATGGCTGGCAAGGCTTTCAGTTCATTTTTTCCAAATGCTTTAACCATACGTTCATGACCAAAGTTAGCAGCATATGCGGCTAATTTAAGCCCAGCTAACTGTTCTGTATCATTCATATGAACAGCTTCCATCAAGGATGAATTCAAGATCTCCATTTGAAAATCAGCAACCTCAAAAAGCATTTGACTTGCATTTATTTTTTCCTCATTTGGCTTAAACATTTGATAACCTTGATAGAATAGACTTCCAACTAATAACAATATCACACAAAGGAATAAGATATCCTTATTCTTTCTACGTTTCAAACCGAACGCCCCCTTGTCTCATCAATACCTATGTAACAGTCTATGGGGGTATAAAAAAACAAATAACCATGGAATCTCCATGGTCATTGTATATAAGAATTATAGTGACGTTATTTTACGAGCTCGAGCGGTTGCATTTCGGGTGTTTCTACCGTCATTTCTCCTAAACCACGCACAAGCTTTTTAGCATAAGTTTTTTCCGGTTTCAATACGGATACCAGGTAATCAATAGCTAACTGTGGATCTACTGTCTCCCCGCAGGTATAACAGTCAATAGCTGCAAAACCTCTCTCAGGGTAAGTATGAATCGAGAGATGACTTTCTGATAACAATACTAGTACAGTAGCACCTTGTGGCTCAAACTGCTTAGATTGCACGGACATTACCGTCGCCCCACAGGCCTCCGCAGCCTCTACCATTTGATTCTGCAGAAATTCTGCACTGTTAAGCATTTCAAAATCGACACCCCAAGCATCTACTGCAACGTGTCTTCCGAAAGTCGAATATTCCATCCTTCGGTTTCCCCCTTCCTAGGAATAAAATGTTTGAAAAATTTCATCCGCTAGGACCTACGTCATTCACTTCTCGAGGGAATAATCTCTCGTAACATAATGTCCTGAGTGAATCCTGGTTCCTAATATTCTTTTCAACGAGATTAAAAATAACATCTATTGGTATGAATTGCAATACCTTTTTAAAGAATTTCAAATTTATAATATGCCGGCAATAAAAAAAAGGAACTCTTTTCGTAAATCGAAAAAAAGTCCCTTTTATGTTCAATAATTATATCAAGCTTCCATCGTAAACCATTTGGCTGTAACCAATCGAAGCTTCTCATCAATAAAAGTAATATCATTATGACTAACCGCTTTATTCCGTTGATCAAGCCAAAAATCAATGTCTTTGTATGTTACAGAAATTTCTTCTTCAACTCCTGTATTCTGAAACAATTGTTCCAGATCAGTCACCGTTTGTTTATGCTCAAATACTAACCGGCTACCTTCAGAAGTGATTTCTTCAATTCTTTGAACTGATCCATGCGCATAATAATACATCATTGTGAATCCTTGATAAATACGATTAACTATGCCATCACCTTTATAAGTCACAAATAGTTTACGTACCGCATCTACCAATCGAGGGTTCACCAAGCGGCATGACAACTCACAGAGGTATACACCATCCTTGCATACAATAGGTAAATGAACTTCCTCCCCACTCACATCCCCGAGCACAATTTCTTGTTCTCCGCTTCCTAACACTTTCACTTTAGGATGTACATACAAGTGTTCTATCGAATTCAGAAACTGATTCATTTGAAGTTCTGTTAATTGTAAATTGGCTTTTACATATTCTGTGGCTAACCGCTGAGCCATAAAAATCTCCTCAATTCTTTGTCTCAATACTTATTATTATTATACAGCACAAATATAATAAATTTCTTGTTAACAAATCATTGATTTTCCACCATATTTCAAAGAAAAACCGCATTAATCCCGATTATATTGTGAATTTCATATAGGATGCTCACTTTCATAGCTGAAAAACGCTGAATCCCTATGCCATCCAATGAAAAATATTAATTTTATAGTTCAGGAGCGCTTTCAGGTGAGCTCTCAACAGAGTCTTCATATGAATCTTCATATGAGCTTTCATCATCTTGAATGGTAGCCTTTGTGTGAGCTTTAATGATGCCCCACAACTCATCTTTACCAAGTCCTGTCTCAGATGAGAACAAGACCATCGGATGATCAATTCTCAGACTTAAGCACTCTTTCATTTGCTTAATCTGTTTTGCCCAGCGACTACGTGGTATTTTATCCGCTTTCGTTGCAACAACACAGACCGGTAAATCATAATGCGATATCCAATCATACATAATCATATCGTCTTTGGATGGTGGATGCCGTAGATCCACAATGAGTAACAAGAGCTTTAACGGATCTCTGTCCAATAGATATCCTTCGATCATCGCGCCCCATGCCTGCCGTTGTGTTTTGGACACTTTGGCAAATCCATAGCCGGGAAAATCGACTAAATACAACTCATCGTTAATACGATAATAATTTAATTGCTGTGTTTTACCTGGTGTAGAACTTGTCCGTGCTAAGTTCTTACGATTGATCATTTTGTTAATGAGTGACGACTTACCCACATTGGAACGCCCTGCCAGAGCAATCTCCGGCAAGGCGTCCTCCGGGTATTGACTAGCGCCAACAGCACTAATCACAAACTCGGATTTAGTTACTTTCATAATTTAATAATTCCTCTCTAGTTCACTCCCGTATGGTCCACAAGCGCATGTTGCAGAACCTGATCCATATGCGATACAGGTATAAATTCCACTTCATTCTTTATGCTGTCTGGAATTTCACTTAAATCCCGTTCATTATCTTTAGGGAGTAGAATTTTTTTGTAGCCTGCACGATGGGCAGCAAGTGATTTCTCTTTCAGTCCACCGATAGGTAATACACGTCCACGCAAGGTGATTTCACCAGTCATAGCCACATCCTTGGAAACGTGCCTCTTTGTCAGAGCAGATATTAAAGCAGTCGCAATGGTAATCCCTGCTGAAGGTCCATCCTTTGGGATCGCTCCTTCAGGAATATGAATGTGAATATCATTTTTCTCATGAAAATCAGCTTGAATACCTAACTCTTCTGATTTTGAACGAGTATAGCTAAAAGCCGCTTGTGCTGATTCTTTCATCACATCACCCAATTGGCCTGTTAAGGTCAGTTTACCCGAACCTGGGACAACTGTCACCTCAATCATAAGAGTTTCACCGCCCACTTCCGTCCAAGCAAGCCCAGTTACGGTTCCAATCTGATCCTCAAGATCAGCTACACCATGACGAAATTTAGCAATTCCAAGATGGTTTTTAACATCATCTGATGTTATTGAAATCTTAGATTGCTGTTGTGACACGATAATTTTGGCAGCTTTGCGACACAAAGCAGCAATTTGCTGTTCTAGATTCCGAACCCCAGATTCTCGTGTATATTCACGAATCACTTTAAGTAATGCATCTTCTTCGACCAATAATTGGTCTGGATCTAATCCGTGGTCGCGCTTTTGCTTCGGTAGCAAGTAACGTTTAGCAATCTGCAACTTCTCAAGTTCCGTGTATCCCGGAATATGAAGTACCTCCATACGATCTAAAAGAGGTCTCGGGATATTGTGTATGGCATTCGCTGTCGTAATAAACATGACTTGAGATAAGTCAAAAGGCACTTCAATAAAATGATCACTAAATGTATTATTCTGCTCTGGATCAAGGACTTCAAGCAGAGCTGAAGACGGATCGCCTCTAAAATCAGCCGCCATTTTATCAATTTCATCTAGAAGGAATACCGGATTTAATGAACCAGCCGTTTTCATTCCCTGAACGATACGACCAGGCATAGCACCTACATACGTACGACGATGCCCTCTAATCTCTGCTTCATCCCTTACACCACCCAGTGACATACGCACGAACTGACGATCTAAGGATCGGGCAATTGAACGTGCTAGTGATGTTTTCCCGACACCAGGAGGACCAACCAGACATAGAATAGGACCCTTCATTTTTTTAACCAACTTCTGAACAGCTAGATACTCTAATACACGTTCCTTCGGTTTATCAAGACCGTAATGATCCTCATTCAGAACATCTTCCGCCTTCTGAATATCAAGATCATCCTCCGTCTGATTCGACCACGGTAGACTTAATAACCAATCCACATAGTTACGGATCACTCCGCCTTCTGCTGAACTTGTTGGCATCTTCTCGAGTCGGTCAATTTCTTTCTCAACTTTCTCCTGTACCTTTTCCGGAAGGTCCTTTTCCTCTAACTGCCCACGAAGGTCATCCACTTCGCCAGCCCGACCTTCCTTCTCGCCTAATTCTTTTTGTATCGCCTTCATTTGTTCACGTAGGTAATATTCCTTTTGGGTCTTTTCCATCTGTTTCTTAACCCTTTGGCTTATTTTACGCTCCAATTCAAGCACTTCACGTTCATTATTTAGAATATCAAGTAATTTCTCGAGCCGCTGCCGAACATCAATCGTCTCTAATATTTCTTGTTTATCTTTAATCTTCAGTGTCAAATGACTCGTAATAACGTCTGATAGACGACCGGGTTCTTCAATATCTGAGACCGCATCTAACGTCTCTGGCGTAACTTTCTTTGATAAATTAATATAATGCTCGAATTGACTGAGCACGGTACGCATCAAAGCATTTATCTCAGGATCATCACTCTGCTGTTCCGGAAGCTCACGAGCAATAACCTCGTAATACTCTTCGTTATCTGTATACTGAAGAACTTCCGCTCGCTCCATTCCTTCTATTAACACACGAATGGTTCCATTCGGAAGTTTCAACATCTGTCTCACTTTTGCCACTGTGCCGATTCGAAATATATCGTCTTGTGTTGGTTCTTCAATGTTCACTTCAGACTGAGAACAAAGGAGAATCAAGTTATCTTCTATCATAGCTTTCTCCAAAGCCTTGACCGATTTCTCGCGACCCACATCGAGATGAAGCACCATGCTTGGGTATACAAGAAGTCCTCTCAAAGGCAATAACGGAAAACGACGACCTTTGGGTTTACTAGTACCCATCGCTTTCGCACCTCCAGTTGCTCTCTTTAGGTTATGCATCTTATATATTTTAGCAAAAAACAACTTGAAACACCAATAAAACGCTGTATTAAAAGCTTCCCGAATCGGTTACTTGACCAGGTCGAACTAATTTAGCATGGAGATACGATGAAGGGACTTCTGCAAATCCATCAGCAATCTCAGGCAGTAATGTTTCTTGCAAATTGTTCACCAACTCTTTACCGAATACATGCTGAAATACTTCCTGAATCGATTCTACCGGGATTACTTGTAATCCATTAAGATCAGCAAACAGAGATTGCCAATTTTCCTTAGGGATTATGACGGTTGTTGCACCCGCTTGAAACGCAGCTTCAACTTTGGCAATAACGCCTCCAATCGGCTTTACCTTGCCATGAATACTAATCTCACCAGTCATAGCGATTCGATGATCAATAGGAATCCGTTTCACCGCTGACACGATAGCAGTAGCCATTGCTATACCAGCAGAAGGTCCATCTATTGGCGTGCCCCCTGGAAAATTAATGTGCAGTTGATAATCACTTGAATCAAGCCCCATCAAACGAAGAACGGTAAGGACATTCTCAACAGATCCTTTAGCCATGCTTTTACGCCGGATCGTCCGTGAACCCCCTCCGATTTCTTCCTCTTCCACTACACCCGTTACATTAAATGTCCCTTGTCCTTTAGGAACTTGTGTTGCGGACACTTCAATTTCCAATAAAGTTCCCATATTCGGCCCATAGACGGCAAGCCCATTAACTACGCCTATTTGAGGATACATGGCAATTTTTTGTTCCGGACGAGGTTGAAGTTGGCTACTGTTGGCTACCCACTCTACATCTGAGGCGTCCAACGAATCTCGCTTCTCCGTCAGGGCTAATCCGGCAGCAAGTTGAATAATATTAACAGCTTCTCTTCCGTTCGTAGCATATTGTTTCACTACTTCTACAGCCGCTGGACACGGTGTAAGCCCAATCTTCTGGATAGCATCTTCTGCAATCCTTCCAATCTCTTCAGCTAACAAAGGTCGGAAATAAATTTCCATACAACGAGACCGAAGCGCCGGAGGGATTTCATGTGGGGAACGAGTCGTTGCACCGACAAGCCGGAAATCCGCAGGCAACCCATTTTGGAAAATATCATGAATATATGCTGGCGTATTATTGTCCTCAGAGTTATAGTATGCACTCTCTAAGAGAACCTTGCGGTCTTCTAGTACCTTTAACAATTTATTTAATTGAATTGAATGCAATTCCCCAATTTCATCAATAAAAAGAATACCCCCATGTGCCTTAGTCACTGCTCCTGGTTTAGGTTGAGGAATACCTGCAACGCCCATAGACCCTGCACCTTGATATATTGGATCATGAACAGACCCAATGAGGGGATCTGCAATGCCACGTTCGTCAAAACGAGCCGTAGTTGCATCTATTTCCGTAAATTTAGCTTCACTCTTAAAAGGAGACGTTGGATTCTTCTTAGCCTCCTGCATCACTACGCGTGCGGCAGCCGTCTTCCCTACCCCCGGTGGTCCATATATAATGACATGCTGCGGGTTAGCACTACATAACGCAGCTTTCAAGGCACGTAGTCCGTCCTTTTGCCCTACGATATCCTCTATCGATTGCGGCCGAGTCTTCTCTGCTAGGGGTTTGGTGAGTGAAATAGACCGTAGTTTCCGTAATTTCTCCAACTCTTTCCTCGACTCTCTGTCGACCGCAGTACGATTGGTCTTCTGACCACGCAATAGATTCCAGAAGTAAATTCCGATTACAACACCAAAGAACAATTGAACTATCATAAATATCATAGTAAAACTCATGGCCATCCTCCCATTTCTTTAAATATCGTTAGGTTAATACTTGATAGTATTGCCTTTTCCTCATCCAATAAACGCAAAATATTATGAATTTCAAAAGGAAACATCGAAAATGGGTAGCATACGTTCATAGTAGCTTTGGCTATCGTTCTATTGACACATCAAAAAAACTGCAAGCCAATGACTTATGGCTTGCAGTTCTTCAGAAAAACAAAATTATGATTGATGTTGATGATTGCGACCTGGAATTTCTCCCGTTGCTTCAAACACTTCAACAATATGATCAATTTCTTTCTTCAATTCACTAACTAGGTCAGCCTCAGGAACCTTACGGATCATCTCTCCATAACGGAAGAGCATCCCTTCCCCACGCGCACCAGCGATACCGATATCGGCCTCACGCGCTTCCCCTGGACCATTTACAGCACAACCAAGTACAGATACTTTAATAGGCACCTTCAACTTTGAGATATACTCTTCTACTTCATTAGCTATAGAGAATAAATCAATGTCCAGTCTTCCACAGGTAGGGCATGAAATCAGTGTAGGTGCATTAGAGATTAGACCGAAGCACTTCAAGATCTCTCGAGCCACCTTAACTTCCTCTACCGGATCCGCACTAAGGGAGATCCGTAGCGTGTTCCCAATACCCAGAGAAAGTAAAGCACCAATCCCCGCAGAACTCTTAATTGTACCAGAGAACAACGTTCCTGCTTCGGTGATACCCAAATGTAGCGGATATGGGATAACCTCTGCTGCCTTACGATAAGCTTCAATCGCCATAGGCACGTCTGAGGCCTTCAGAGATACGATAATATCATGGAAGTCTAACTCTTCCAATATCCCGATATGAAAGAGCGCACTCTCAACCATAGCATCCGGTGTTGGATAACCATATTTTTCAAGTAAATGATTCTCTAAAGAACCCGCATTAACGCCGATACGAATCGGAATACCACGCGCTTTACAAGCTTTAACAACCTCTTCTACTTTCGAACGTCGTCCAATATTACCTGGATTAATTCGAACCTTATCAATCCCGTTCTCAATAGCCAGCAATGCTAATCTATAATCAAAATGAATATCCGCAACTAGCGGAATATGAATCCGTTTCTTAATTTCCTTAATTGCAGCAGCAGCTTCCTCATTGTTAACGGTAACACGTACCATTTGGCAACCCGCTTCTTCTAAACGTAATATCTCAGCTACTGTCGCTTCCACATCAGCAGTCTTCGTCGTACACATGCTTTGAATGATAACATCGTTACTTCCACCTATAGTTAGATCTCCAACTTTGACAGGACGTGTGTCTATTCTCGAAAACATGGTTACCCTCCCTTATAACGCTAAAACTCCACTCCTAACCCTGACGTCAAGATTTGCACGGCACAGGGTAGAAGTGGAACTTTCAGCATCAGTTTACAAAGGCCCTAAGGTATGTGTTCCTTTAGGCGCTTTCTTCCTGCTTCTTGCTATCATTATCGTTCTCTTTATTGTTTGCATGTAATTCAGGGACGATCTTATCGTTCACTACTTTCTCAGTTATGACACATTCTTTAATATCATCACGAGAAGGAACCTCGAACATTAAGTCCAACATAATGCCCTCAATAATAGCTCTCAAACCACGAGCACCTGTTTTACGCTTAATAGCTTCTTTAGCGATAGCGACCAATGCCTGAGGTTCAAACGTCAAGTCGACGTTGTCCATTTCAAGTAGCTTTTCATATTGTCTAGTCAATGCATTCTTCGGTTCAGATAGAATCCGAACAAGCGTATTCTCATCCAACGGCTCCAAACTTGAAATAACAGGCAAACGACCTACAAATTCAGGAATTAGACCAAATTTCAATAGATCCTCTGGAAGAACCATCGACAAATACTCTCCTGGTTGTAGCTCCTTCTGAGTTTCTACACCTGAATTAAATCCGATAACTTTCTTACCAATACGGCGTTTGATTAATTGTTCTAAGCCGTCAAATGCACCGCCACAAATGAACAATACATTCGTCGTATCGATTTGGATAAATTCTTGATGTGGATGTTTACGTCCACCTTGTGGAGGTACAGAAGCAACCGTACCCTCTAGAATTTTCAGAAGCGCTTGCTGTACTCCCTCACCAGATACATCACGAGTAATCGATGGATTCTCCGATTTACGTGCTACTTTATCAATTTCATCGATATAGATAATGCCACGTTCAGCCTTCTCCACATCATAATCAGCAGCCTGTATAAGCTTCAATAGAATATTCTCAACGTCCTCACCCACATATCCAGCTTCCGTTAATGAAGTCGCATCTGCAATAGCAAAGGGAACATTCAGAATCTTAGCCATCGTCTGTGCAAGCAACGTTTTACCAGAACCCGTAGGACCTAGTAAAAGAATATTACTCTTCGTAAGCTCTACATCATCAATCTTGCTTTGTGTGTTAATCCGTTTGTAATGGTTATACACAGCAACGGATAGTGATTTCTTAGCTTGATCCTGTCCAATAACATATTGATCGAGAATATTGCAAATATCCTTAGGTTTCGGGATATCCTTCAAGTCCACTTCTTCCTCGTGGCCTAGTTCCTCTTCTACAATCTCAGTACATAACTCTATACACTCGTCACATATATAAACGCCAGGACCAGCAACTAATTTACGCACCTGCTCCTGAGTTTTACCACAGAAAGAACATTTAAGCTGTCCTTTCTCATCATTAAATTTAAACATATTACCACCCCTTAAGATTTGATCGGTGAAGAGAGAACTTGGTCAATAAGTCCATAAGACACCGCTTCTTCGGCGCTCATGAAGAAATCACGATCTGTGTCCCGTTCGATTTTTTCGAGGGGTTGACCCGTACGTTCAACATATATTTGATTGAGCTTTTCTCTTGTTTTAATGATCCAATCAGTATGAATCAAAATATCTGAGGCTTGACCTTGAACCCCACCCAATGGCTGATGAATCATCACTTCACTATTGGTTAAAGCAAATCTCTTTCCTTTTGCTCCTGCAGTTAGAAGCAAAGATCCCATACTTGCCGCCATTCCCATACATATCGTGGAAACATCTGGCTTAATAAATTGCATCGTATCGTATATACCCATTCCTGCTGTAACAGAACCACCCGGTGAGTTGATATATAGACTTATGTCTTTCTCAGGGTCTTCAGCAGCCAGGAATAATAGCTGTGCTATAACGAGATTGGCAACATCATCATCAATTGCATTACTTAGAAAAATAATGCGATCCTTAAGCAATCTGGAGTAAATATCAGAAGATCTTTCTCCTCGATTGGTTTGTTCTACAACCATAGGTACCAGACTCATTTGTCCAACCTCTTTTCCATTCAAAGATAGACTTCAATGCTTTCAACAGTATTTTAACATGTTAGAAGCACGATGTCATTTTTTCAACTCTGATATTGAATTCTTTTTAAATAAATATGTATTTGCATTCACATCCAATTACCTTATGTTTTATCCATAATTTGGATAAATTAAGGTAAAAATAAGGCACGTAAATAAATACGCGCCTTATCATAAGCAGACTTCTTATTTACTTTCTTCTGAAGTTGCCTCTTCTTTAACTTCTACAGCAGCGATTTCTTTACTGTTAGACAGTAGGAAATCAATTGTTTTACGCAATGAAATTTCTTCACGTAAACTATTCAATGAACCATTACCTTCTAGAACGCTACGAAGCTCTTCAGCAGAACGTTTGTAGGATTCAGACATTGCTTCCAATTCTTTAGTGACATCTTCGTCTGTAACTTCAATGTTCTCAACTTTAGATACTTGCTCAAGAACAAGATTGTTACGAACGCGTTTGTCTGCATCACCTTTCATTTGTTCTTGAAGATCTTCCGTTGTTTGACCGGAGAAGCTTAGGAACATTTCAAGGTTCATGCCTTGAGCGCGAAGACGATTATCAAAATCACGCATCATGCTTTGAACTTCACTAGCGATCATTGCTTCTGGAATCTCAACTTCAGCTAATTCAGCAACTTTATCTACGACAAGACCTTCACGAACACCTTTTGCTTCTTGCTCTTTACGAGCAACAAGTTGTTTGTTCAAATCTTCTTTGTACTCAGATAATGTTTCGAATTCACTAACGTCTTTTGCAAACTCATCATCCAATACAGGAAGTTGTTTACGTTTGATTTCATGAATTTTCACTTTGAAGATTGCTTTTTTACCAGCAAGATCTTCTGCATGGTACGTATCTGGGAAAGTAACTTCAACGTCTTTAAGATCGCCTGTAGCTAATCCTACAACTTGCTCTTCAAATCCTGGAATAAATGTGTTACTTCCAAGTTCCAAAGAATAACGCTCAGCTTGTCCGCCTTCGAAAGGAACACCGTCTACAGAACCATCAAAGTCGATAATTGTGATATCGCCATTTTCTGCAACGCCTTCTTCGATAACAACTAACTCAGCATGACGCTCTTGCAAACGACCCAATTCTTCGTTTAGTTCTTCTTCAGTTACTACAACTGCTTGCACTGGCACTTCTACACCTGTGTATTGACCCAATGTTACTTCAGGCTTAACAATTACTTTGGCTTTAAATTTAAAAACCTGACCTTTAGCAAATTGATCAATATCAATTTCCGGACGATCTACAGGGAATATGTCTGTTTCATCAACCGCTTGTGTATAAACTTCTGGAAGCAAGATATCAATTGCATCTTGATACAGACTTTCTACGCCATAACGTGATTCAAATATGGAACGTGGCACTTTACCTTTACGGAATCCAGGTACATTTGCTTTCTTAGATACTTTAGTAAAAGCCTTATCGAGTGCCTCGGTTACACGCTCTACTTCTACTTCTACTTCAAGAACCCCAAGGTTCTTCTCTATTTTTTCCCAGGTTGCTTTCATTTTATGCTTTCCCCTCCAAAAATATTTCAATTGTTTATTATTATCTACATAAATTCACGCATAGAACAACCATTTTAGTATAAACAACATTGAATTCTTTTTCAAGAGCAGGGTTATGGTTAATCCGATATCCCTTCAGAAATAAATTGCTTCAGAGCACGATAGGCTTGTTCGAATTGAAACCGAATATTCTCTGTTATCCCATACATAGCACGTGTTTCTTCTTCATTCCTATTTCCTGTAAGACTCTCAGATACTGTTTGATGAAGTGCAGCCGCCCAGATATCCATAATCAAATCTTCTTCAATAAGCAAAGATTGATAGACATTTGTTCCATATGCACCTTTAATAAATTGGATCCACAGCTCTTGAGCAAAATAATAAAGCGTAGGTTCCTGTACTTCGGTATGTTGTGCCACCCGATCTACAATATCGTGTACAACGAGCGGAAAGTCGCTATCTTTCAGCGGAACATTTTCAATTTCAACTTCAACTTGTTCCTGTCCTCGCACAAAAGTCACGCATCCTTGCATGCCTCGCTTATGAAGGGTCTGCAGTACCCGATACTGAAGGAGTGGATGCATTGCTCTAGTCTGTAACCATTCTGTCAAAGACCGATCTATATCTTCACCGTTCAAGTAGGATAGATGTTCTAATGCCAACATGGTCTGTTCCGACAAAGCCTCATGCATGACTTTGTAGAGCAACTTATTAGCATAATCGGCATCTTCAGCAAGCTTACCCATCACTTTAAGCCTTGTTAATTCTTCTTCATCTAGATCAATTTCTTTATCCAAATGAGCTTGTTCATTATCTTCTCCCTCTATATAGTGAGGGAAAGCAGTCTCTAACCATTCAAGTAACGCCTGCCATTCATCAATATGTCGCTCTTCCTGGCCTTGGCATTGAAGCAAGAATCGCAGTAACTCCATCGCTTCTGCGTATCGTTCGCTTTCAAGCATGACCGTAAGTTGAATCTGATAGTAATCCAACGTCTTCGGAAAAAGCACAATATTATCTTTGCCAGGGGAATTTGTGTCGTTTATAAATGCTCCTCCTCTCTTCCATATCTCCATTATTCAAATTATATCACACCTCTTCCAAGTTTTAAAAAGTCACCTTTATCACATCATTTTCATATATTAATAAAAAATGCTTGCTATTACATGCCTGCCATGATATATTATTAATTGTTCGTTTTTCGCGTCTCAGTAGCTCAGCTGGATAGAGCAACGCCCTTCTAAGGCGTCGGTCGGGGGTTCGAATCCCTCCTGGGACATATAGAATAAAGACTCTCCATCTGGGGAGTCTTTTTTTGTGTTCTATTGGAGATTAGACCTCAAAACCTCTAATAAACATTTAAGGGACTACTTTTCTATAAACAGAAAAGTAGTCCCTTTTGTGAAATGAATAGCATGACATCTTCGCTATCCTTATTTAATGATCGTGTAAACAAACCAACAAATCATGAGTGTCACAATACACATCGTCGAAATGGAAGATAAGTATAAAAAGAACACACTATACTTCCGATCCTCATTTTTAACACCATCGATGTTTTTCTTTGTTGTCTTATCATCCATTCCTCCCTTGGGGGGAGGTTGGTATTCCCTCACTCTAAAAACTCCTTTCCTTACTATTCTACTTTATCTTCAACTCTATAAACGACCAGTATGGTGCTTCTCTGCCGTTCTGTTCTTGAGTTGTTGGTCTTAATTACAGATTCATAACAGATGTTAATCACTTGCTCATCTTTTAATCCAGCTAAAAACTGATTAGCCTTATTCTCAGCATAAGAATTATCCGAATCTACAAACTCTTTAACCTGTATCATCTTCCACTCTCCTTATAGTAACAAACTTGATTACCTGTCTACCTCACCGTAATTCATGTATTTAATCTCTTTAATTCTTACTTTAATAGAGCCTGAAGGTACCACAAATTCATACAGCTCATCCATGGTAGTCGTTAATAATTGCAATCCAATCGGAGATAGGAATGAGATCCAGTTCTTACTTGAATCCGTCAAATGAGGAAAAACAATCGTATATTGCTCTTCATAACCATCATCCTGATACTGAAGAGTCACTTGACTACCAATAAGAACCCTAGAATTCAAAGACTCTGGATTCCCCTCAGCAATAATATTCTCAAGTGATGACGTATACATACAAAGAACTTGATCCACTTTATTTCGCTCATTAGAATTATCTGATATATAATTCTTCAAGAAAAATTGCCGCTCTTCATCAAAGAATACAAGCTGGTTCACCAACTGGGTATTAGAACCTTGAAAGATCGCACTATGGTTCATAGTATATTTCACCCCCTGTATGAAACTTCTCCCTATCTAAACCACGATAATACATACCCATATTAATCCCTCCATAAAAATATAGACCTCGTGTAAGGAGGCCTTTATCGTATCTTATCAAATATTTACATTTAATCAAATGTTAAAGAATGTTTCCTGTCTTCTTAATGTAGTGATAATAGTCAAATAGACCGATCCCCCAGGTCTATTTAGACCTCAAAGAATCAGCCAATTTGCGAAATGAAATAAGGCATACTACATTTTCAATTTACGGTTGCTTATCCATAAAGGAATTCGGAACAGAAGATTAATAAGTAGCACTACCAGAACTAATACAGCTGCTGATCGGTCTGCGATCTGCTTCGCATCTTCCACGATTGCCTCTGATTGTACATACCACAGATGCACTGCAAGCGTCTCTCCAGGCGAGAATAGATTAAAGTCCCACATCTCTCCAGAAGTGCTTAGACCCGCCGTTAAGAGGATGACCGCTGATTCTCCAAATGCTCTACCTGCTACCAAACAAATGCCTGTAATAATTCCTCGCATAGCGATAGGTAGCACGACTGTGCGAATACACTGGAATTTCGTCGTCCCTAGCGCATAGGAAGCGTTACGAACATCAACCGGTACAGCTCGAATAGATTCCTCTGTGACACGAGCAAGCATAGGTAGATTTAGAAAGGCTAGACTGACAGCCCCACCTAATATCGTAAGTCCTACTTGAAAATAAGAAGCAAAGATCGCTAACCCTAACATTCCAAACACAATAGAAGGGACAGAGGCCAAGCTTTCAACACAAATACGCAATACTTCGGTAAACTTGTTCTTTGGAGCATATTCAGCCATGTAGATTCCGGCTCCGATCCCTATAGGGATCGATAAGGCTAATGAAATACCTAGAATATAGAATGAATTAAATAACACGGGGCCAATTCCCCCACCAACATCCATTTCTTCAGGTAGTTTCGTCAAGAACCCCCATGATAAGCTAGGTAACCCCTTGCTCAGAATCGTATAAAGAAGCCAAAATATAAGCGTTAGAACTAAGATACCTAACGTATAAAACCCAACTGTTGCAATTTTATTAAGCCTAATAGAACGTGTTATTTTCGGAGTTCTTGTAAAACCACTCATGTAAGATCCCCTCCCTTTCTACCCAGGAAGCGTATAAATAAGATAAGAGCAAATGATATAAGTAGCAACAAGAATGCCATCATGTGCAATGCATAATTCCAAGGCGAATCAAAATCGACATTTGATATTTGCATAACAATATTACTCGTCAACACTGAAGTAGGAGAGAAAAATGACTTAGCTAACTGCGCTGTATTCCCTATAACCATTACAACAGCCATAGTCTCACCTATTGCACGTGTCATTCCCATAATAATTGCCGCAACAACACCCCTACCTGCTGCTGGTAGTATCACTTTCATAATAACTTGTATGCGCGTAGACCCCATAGCATATGCAGCATCACGGTATTTCTTAGGTACCGCTGAAATCGCATCATCACTAATACGACATATCGTAGGTAGGATCATGAGTGTTAGAACCAGCGCTGCTGCAAGCAGACCATCCCCAAGATTCTCACCACTTATTTCACGAAGAAAGGGTATGAGCACCGTCAATCCCAAATAACCGTATACAATAGATGGAATACCTACTAGTAGATCGAGAACCGGGCGTACTAAATTCTTAAACCAAGTTGGAGCAATCTCAGCAATCAAGATAGCCATACCTACAGATATAGGCACCGCGATCACGAGCGTAAGAGCAGTCAACGATAATGTATTAATGATAAACAGAGCCGCTCCAAAGCGTCCCTCCTCAGGTGTCCAATCAAATGAAAAGAAGAACTCAGCAACAGAAACATGTTGAAATGTCAGTAGTGCTGTTTTTCCAATGAAGAAAATAACAAGGCCCAATACAAAACATAGGGCAAATATGCTAAATAGGGCATAAAATTTAAACAACTTATTGCTAAAGTGCACCCTCGCATATCTGTTAAACCGATTTGAGCCCATAGGTTTAGTTAGCAATTCATCTTTAGTCGCGAACGATTGTGCAGGCGTACCCATCATATACCTCCCAGAAAGCAGCCAGCTCCAATGTTTCTAGAGCTGGCTGCATAATGATCTTTCTTTTTCTTAATAATTCTTATTTCATTGCAGCAATCGGAATGAACTTCAATTTCTTCAATGAACTTTGTTGGAACTTGGAGCTTTGAACATATTCAATAAAGGCTTTTGTTGCACCAGTTGGTTGACCCTTAGTCATATAATAGCCATATGCCCATATTTTGTAACTACCGTTAATAACATTATCTGTTGATGCAGCCACACCGTTGAATTTAACTGCCTTCAAATCACTAGTCACATATACCAAGTCAATATAACCGATAGAGTTCGGTGTAGTAGCAACAGCTGTTTTCATGTCACCACTTGATCCAACTTCTTTATAGTTCTTTTCTTTCTTTGTGATATCGCCACCACTTAGTGCTTTAGATTGATAGTTAACACGAGTACCCGATCCAAATGCGCGTGTGATGACTACGATATCAGCATTATCACCACCAACATCTTTCCAGTTCGTGATTTTACCTGAGTAGATACCTTTCAATTGATCCGTGGAAAGATCCGTAACTTTTACATTATTGTTAACGACTGTAGCGAAAGGAATTACCGCTACCTTGTTAGCTACTTGACCTGAAAAAGCTTTAAATCCAGGAACATCCATACTTGCATCCCAGTCACAAGCACCAATGTCGGCAATGCCCTTTTTCACAGCTTGTGGCCCTGTAACAGAACCCTTACCGGAAGCAGCAACTTTTACTTTAGGATTCAATTTTTGAAACTCTTTTGCAGCTTGAAGAGTCAAAGGTAATAGTGCAGTTGAACCATTTACTGTAATTTTCCCACTCAATTGACTTGGAGCAGCTGAAACTGCACCGACAAGAGCAGATGACACCAACATAACGGATGTAACTGCAACTAATGATATTTTTTTGAATAATTTCACTTGTAAAACCCCTCTCATTTAAACCTCATTTTATTGTGTAAGCTGAATTTGTTGACCATTCGTAATTACGATGACTTTACCGTCAGAGATAACTGCCAATTGTGTACCATCCGGTGAAAGAGCTACTTCCGAAATATCGTTCTTTGTGCTGAATAGTTCCACTTGCGTTCCGTTTGAATCAACCTTAATCACTTTCATGCTTCCGTCTTTAGCAATTCCAGCTACAATGATAATTCCGTCATAAGATACATCTTCGAAAGTAACATCAATATTACTAACTAAATCCTGAGACTTCCCATCAACTGTAACTAGTTTTATTACGTTAGTGGCACTTACATTATCTGCATCAGCGCTCATATACACGACATTGCCACCGCTTAGTAATGCAGGATATAACTTGTTATCATTGCTCTTTGTTAATTGAGCTGGCTTAGCATCCTTTGTAGCGATATCAAGCGAATAGACTTGTGCACCTGCACCAGAGTAGTCGATCGTTAACGATTCCTCGGTGCCGTCTTTATCCGTTTTAGCAACGCCCGTTATATTTACGATATAGACGATCTTTGTTTCATCGGAAGATACACGAACATCGGACTTATTCTCAACCTTATCTGCTAATACTGTTGTGATTTTGCCTGTGTCGAGGCTTATGTAGGAAATTTTCTCTTGTTTGTCACCTTGAATGAAATATACCTTTTTATTATCAGCAGACCATCTTAGATCTGTTTTGACTGATGTATCAGAACCTAGGATTTGAACTTGCCCATTGCTGATTGTTAACAGAGAGAACATATTATTATCGTCAATGAATGCTCCCAGCTGACCATCAGGTGAAACTGTCATTGATCCTGCACTTGCAGAAGTAGACAACGACTCAGATGCATAGGTTGATTTGTTAATCTTGTAAAGTTGAGCCGTTTCTCCATCTTCTTGGGTTGCAACAATATTTCCAGTAGCGTCCCAATGAAGGGTATCAAATGTTCCACTCAGTCTTTTCACACTTAGGATACGATTCACTTTATCCGCTTGACCTGTAATCACTTCGCCACCGATTGCTTCTACAATCGCACCAAGTTCAACATAAGTTCTTCCATCTTGTGCGATTGGTGCAGTCTTAAATGTAAGATTCGCACTATTAACTAAATATTTCAGTGACTGTGGTTGAATGTTAACTGTATGAACAGCATTGGTATCCGTTAATGTAATCGTTCCTTTGGAGAGTGTCGCCGAAACCTTCAATGCCTTCGCAAGATCACTTACCGCATACAGCGGTGTTTGATTAACTAGAATGGATTTCAAAGTTACGTTACTACCATTCACGTTAATTGATGAATCGACAACTTTGTATGCTACTGCCTTTTTCGCTACTGCTTTCTTCACTGCTTGATTCGTTGGCTTGGCACTTGCTGCTCCTGCCGTTCCAGCTGCTAAAGCGGATGTAACTAGTGTAGTTGCGACCATAATCGTCATTAATTTACTATTTTTCAATTAGATTCACCCTTTTCTTGTCATAAAAGCTATAGGTTCATTGTCGTATATAAGTGTTAAATCTGAACCATTGGAATGTTATGGTAATGTAAAATCGCATTTATTTTTTAACAAATATAGAAATAAGTCTTCTATTAACTTCATTTATCACACGGTTGAGTACCAAAAACATATATTCATAATCAAATTCATTCGTTCTTGGCCTAATTTTATTCTCTATCGATCTAATCAACTGTAACGTTGCTTATATAATAGAAGGAACATACAAATGAATAATGCCAAAATCTCAAAAGTATCCCAACTAAATCCTCAATTATTGACAAGTGATCCAAAAAAGGGGTACCATACCAACTAAATATAAATCTTATCGGATAACTTTGAATTATAATGTTATAAATGAAAATAGAGGTTATCTAACCTAATGAAAAGAGGACTATCCCATGACAAATGTGACTAATATAAAAGAAGTAACTTCAGAACAAGCCTTATCTCAACACCTCATTGAAGTTCGACGTAATCTTCACTATGAACCTGAATTATCAAATGAAGAATACAAAACCACTGCTAAAATCCGTGAATGGCTGACTGAAGCGAACATTCGCATACTAGATGTTCCACTAGCTACCGGATTAATCGCTGAAATCGGTTCGGGTCAAGGTCCAATAGTAGCTATCCGCTGCGATATCGATGCCTTACCCATTAAAGAACAGACGAATTTGCCGTTTGCTTCACAAATTGACGGGAAAATGCATGCTTGTGGTCATGACTTTCACACCGCTGCAATCCTCGGTGCAGCTTATTTATTAAAAGCCCGCGAATCCGAACTCACCGGCACCGTACGTGTCTTGTTTCAACCCGCTGAAGAAACAGGACACGGTGCAACATCCGTATTAGCCTCCGGTGGTCTAAATGACGTATCAGCCATCTTTGGTCTGCATAATAACCCAGATTTACCTGTTGGAACATTTGGAACTCGGACAGGTGCTTTAACAGCCGGTGTTGATCGGTTTGAAATAACGATTCGAGGTATAGGAGCCCATGCTGCCTACCCTGAGAATGGCGTTGACAGCATCGTGAGCGCTGCACAAATCATCCTTTCGTTACAGACCATTGCCAGCCGAATTACAAGTGCCACTGAACCTGTGATTGTCAGCGTGACGAGAATCAATGGTGGAAACACATGGAACGTCTTGCCTGAAACTGTTGAGTTAGAAGGAACCGTCCGAACCTATAATGAAGAAATTCGACGTCTCATTCCTGAAAAAATAAACCAGATTATTAAAGGAACTGCAGCTGCCGCTGGTGCAGAAGCTGAGTTACATTGGTATCCGGGTCCTCCAGCCACAGTTAACGATAGGGATTGGGCAGATTTCACCAAAGAAATTGCAGCTCTTGCAGACTATAAAGTACTTGATTTAGCACCTCAAATGGGTGGTGAGGATTTTTCCTTTTACCTCCAACAAATTCCTGGCGCATTCGTTAATATCGGTACTAATGGAGCTTATGGACTACATCACCCTCAGTTTGATGTCGATGAAGAAGCATTATTACCCACTTCACGCTACTTCGCTCTACTGGCAGAAGCTGCAATAAAGAAGTTGGCTGGCGTAGATAACCTAAATGAACTATAAAAGAAGAAACGTTTCCTAAAAACAAAAAATCACTGAACCAACAGCAAATAAACCCTCGTGGAAATGGGGGGTTATTTGCTGTTTTTCTTTTCATCAAAACGTTTCAAAATTTCCTCATTCTGTATTATATTAATGAGTGAGTGCGTACTCATTCATTAGGGAGAGGGGATCAATTATGATAAATAACGACGATCAATGTGTCATCTCTGTTCAACATGTTAATAAAGAGTATGGTAACAAACAAGTACTCCATGATATTTCACTGAATGTATTTAAAGCAGAGATATTCGGAATATTGGGTCCTTCAGGCTCAGGTAAAACAACACTTGTGAAAATATTAATAGGCATGGAACAGCGTAGTTCTGGTGATGTATATATCTTAGGAACACTTATGCCTAAGCTTAATATGCTTCAGCAGATCGGATATATGGCTCAATCGGATGCTCTCTATACGGAGCTCACCGCCCTTGAAAACCTGGAGTTCTTTGCATCCCTATATGGGGTGAGAGGACAACATCGTTCTCAAAGAATACAAGAGGTCATGGAACTTGTTAACTTAAAAGAGCATTTATACAAACAAGTAGGCCAATATTCAGGTGGAATGAAACGAAGATTATCTCTAGCCATCTCCCTTTTACATGAACCTGCTTTACTAATTCTAGACGAACCTACGGTGGGTATAGACCCGATTCTTAGACAATCTATTTGGAGAGAATTACGATCTCTTACCGCTAAAGGGACCACGATTGTTCTCACAACACATGTCATGGATGAAGCGGAGAAATGTGATCGATTAGGGATGATTCGAGACGGTGAACTTCTAGCAGTAGATAGTCCTCAAGCATTAATAGATGCAACACAATCATCTACGCTTGAAGAAGCCTTTATCCATTATGGAGGTATACGCTCATGAGAATTGGAGCCATGATACTCAGAATTCTACGTCAATTCATTCATGATAAACGAACGATGGCTCTTATGTTCATTGCCCCTCTGATCGTTCTAAGTTTAATGAGTTTGGTGTTTAGCGGTAAGGAATATCATCCGAACATCGGCGTCGTTAGTCAAGCCAGTTCCCTTTCCACAGCAATGGAGAAACTCGGTGCCAAGGTACTTATATATAATACCGAGCCGTTAGCTACACAAGCTCTCGACAATCGGGACATCGATGCTCTAATTACTTTAAAAGAAACTATTCCACAGGTTCTCATAGAAGGTAGCGATCCTTCAATCAACAAGTCCGTTCAACTGCTTCTAGAGAAGAGTATGAATCAAGTATCAACGACTCAAGTTCAGTTCAAACCTGAGATATCCTTCCTTCATGGTTCCTTAGATATGGCAGTCATTGATCGTTTTGGTCCCATTATGATTGGGGTATTTATTTTCTTTTTTGTATTTCTTATTGCAGGTATCTCCTTCTTACGTGAGCGTACAACCGGAACCTTAGAACGACTGCTATCTACACCCATCAAACGATGGGAGATTGTCATTGGATATGTGGGTGGATTCGGCATATTCACACTCATTCAAGCTTTACTGATATCTTTTTTCTCAATAAAAGTATTAGGTATTATGATGGTTGGTAACTTTGGCTACGTTCTACTTATTACAATCCTACTCTCAATGACTGCACTGACCTTGGGTATGCTCTTATCAGCCTTTGCTAGTAATGAGCTTCAGATGATGCAGTTCATTCCATTAATTATCGTCCCCCAAATTTTCTTGTCTGGTCTATTACCGTTGAATACCCTTCCTCTTTGGTTACAAAAGATTGGGTACGTTATGCCTATCTATTACGGGGCTGACGCTATGATAGATGTTATGATACGGGGAAAAGGTTGGTCTCATATTTCAACTGATCTGTATATCCTTCTCTTATTCTCACTTATATTTTCAACACTAAATATCCTAGCTCTACGGAAACATCGTACAATGTAATCATGACGATTGAGTAGGCGGGGCCGACTAGTCCCCGACCTCTCACACCACCGTGCATACCGTTTTCGTATACAACGGTTCATAGGTTATTCACCGCTATAATCCTCATTTCGGAAGTTTTGAACCTCTAATATGCTAGCATTCTCAGAACATCATCAATTTTTTTGCTATTGGCAAGAAGCTGACCTTGGTTCATCCATGTCATAAAGTCAACTTCGAACGCACGGCGATTTCGAACGGCGGGAATCGTTTGCCACATGGGATGATCAATCTGCCGCCTTTCTGAACCTACTACGTGTTCATGCCATTTATCGAACGCGAAGAAAATATAATCCGCATCTAACTCGTTCAACCATTCCCACGTTACGCCTTGTCTACCTACTTCATGGGTTAACGCCTGTACCATCGGATGGGGAGTTATTCCTAATTCCCTCCATAGAAATGGCTTCGTATATTTCTGATCGACGCTGATGCAATCGGCTGCAATACGCAGAAAGACATACGTCTGATTCCTCATTGAGCCGGACAATAATTTTTTTGCCCTGGATACTTTATCCTCATATTGTTGGATGGCATACTCCGCCTGATCAACCCTTCCCAACCGTTCTGCTAGCGTTCGTAATGTTGAATGCAAATCCATATCATCATGTATAATGACATCGGTATACAGGAATTGCTTGCATTGCTCATATTGATTCGTATGCAGCTCGTAATCACTTCTACGTGCAATAATTAGATCCGGCTCGTACTCTGAAAGTGATTCATAGCTATCTTGTAAAACATTAAATATCGGAACATGCTTCAGTCCAAGATATTCTTGCCTCCCCCATCCGGGATGAGACCATTGCACAACAGGAATCACACCTAATGTGATCAATAAATCTTCCATATATAGAGACACAACACGCAGCGTACTTCGCTGTTGTTTACGATACTGACCTGGAGCCACACCGACCGATTTCTTAAAGCGGCGGTTAAAATAAAATTCATTGTTAAAACCTACATGTTGGGCAATCTCATGAATTCGGTCCTCCGTTTTTAAGAGTAACTGCTTCGCATGGTCGATCCGTAGTTTATTTACAAAACTAAGTGGAATTTGACCTGTAAGCTCCTTGAACATTTGCGAGTATTGCCACGGGAACATATCCACATCCGCAGCCAACTGTGCCACTGTTACTTGCATTGCATAGTTATCACTTAAATAATCGATTGAGCTTTTCACAGCACTCTTCAAATCCCGCACGGGGGCCATGCTACTATTTTGCTGTAGCACATAGCGAAGGAATTCCTCAAACCGCACATGATTGAAAAACCGCATGAATTCTTCTTTATCTTGACTATGCAAGTAAATCTCCTCCAGCAAATCAATGCATCGTGCGAACGGAACATGGTTCCAGATACCCTTATACGGAAAACTAGCAGGCTGTTGTTTATGCTCCGAGGCGTTCAAATCTGGAATCGGAATCGCTTTAAATGTAATAACGTAGAAAGAGATACTGTTGTTATATGTATGGATATGAATGGCTTGATCTGGTTCCACAATAGCCAGACTTGCTCTGAGTATTTCCTGAGTACCATACCTAGTATCTATTTCTGCTATGCCATCCGTAACAGCAAACAGCATGTACTCCTCAGCCCCAATAAATTCCTCGCTAGTCAATACGTCCAATTGGAAATACCGGATGCCTGTCATCATATAAATGATGGACGGGCAGCAGGAAGAAGATGCTACCTCGCTACTCATCATGCCCCTCCTTTGATAATGAGAATCATTATTACTAGTGTAACGCAAAAAAGAAAGCTCTTCAATAAAACCTAAAAAGCTTTCTCATTTGTAACATTTCTAAAGCTATTTACTTCACTAAAAATTTCAGTAAATCATCCATCTTCATCATATTCGCTGTAATCGCCCCTGATTGCCAATGCGATCGTTCCAGTTGATACACATGACCGCTCTTGACGGCAGGGATGTTTTTCCATAATGGGTCATCAAGCAGGGCAACCGCCTTCTCATTGGACTTAGAGTCCCATGTACCATCAGAGGGGAAGATGATAATATGATCAGCAGTAAACTCCGGTATTTTTTCTTGTGAGATAACATCGTGAGCCTCGATGTTCTTCACCCACGGGAACGGCTCCAAACCAAGATCTCTGTAAATACTGCCTGTATATGCATTATTCAGACCGAACAGACGTAGCTCCGGCTTGTCCCCGACATCGAGACGCACGACCGCAACGGTCTCGCGGCCAATAGCCTCTTCCAACTTCTCTTTGGTATCGGTAATCTTCTGTTTATAGTTTTCTAATACGCTAGTAGCCTTCTCAGGAATGCCGAGTAAATCAGCAACTGTTTTTAGTGTTTCTTCTGCATTCCCAATCACTTCATCAGGCAAGCGATAAGTAGGAGCGATTTTGGAATACAATGGATAACTATCATCCATTCCCCCGTTCAATATAATTAAGTCAGGATTATTTTCAATCATAGCCTCCAAACTGCCTGTGATATCGAATAATGGAACATCCGTTAGTCCTAAATAATCTTGTTTACCCCAGCTTGGATGATACCATTGCACAATCGGTTCCACACCTAACGCCAACATATAATCCTCTAAGTAAATACCTGCTACTCTCTGCGGCTTAACAGGAACTTCTACTTCGCCAAAAGCATCATTAACCTTCCTTGTATCACTGTTCTCTTGCTTACTTTTTTCTTCATTGGTTGATGTTTCCTTTGCATCGCCACAGCCTGCCAAACTTACCATAATGACCAGTAGTACGACCAGCCAACGTATCTTCCGTATACTTCCTACTGTTTGCACCGCCATATTATATGCTCACTCCTCTAGTTACTATTAGATGTAACGAAATAAATAAATTATCAATGATAATCATTATCATCTCTATTTATTCTCATTGTATTCTTTCCATAGAACGATCTCAATGCACATATCCAAGTACATTTTGCACAAATACAACGATTGAGTCAAAATCAGGATCGTCAACAAGATTCTATGTCCTATGAGAGATACTCTCCCTTTGGGGTTCTCATTCCCTGATACGAAAAAAAAGCTCTCCATAAGGAGAGCTTTTTTTGTGTGATGTCCCAGGAGGGATTCGAACCCCCGACCGACGCCTTAGAAGGGCGTTGCTCTATCCAGCTGAGCTACTGAGACACAATCTTATATGACATTTTTAATTAATATCATTTAAAAAGGGTGCGTTATTTATTATAACGCATCCCCAGAATAAAGCAACACTTTTTTTATTTTTATGTTATTTCACTAACCATTAAGAGTATTTCTTACTTATTACCACGACGCCAATTTGTTTTATCTTCTGTATGCATAGCTGCATTCTTGGATACTACTTCTTCAGCAAATTCATTATTATGGGCATATTTGTTGCCTTTATTTTTCTTGAATTTCTCAGCCATTTTGTATCACCTCCTACGTTTAGTATGGTGATACCTGTGATCGAATATGAGTTATATTATTTGGATGGGATGGTTTGTAACTAACCGTCATATGAATGGAGAAATGCGTTCACTCCTGATTCCTTCATCTGTTTGCGAGTATCGATTGATCCATACTCATAAATCCTCTGATATACGTCATCTAATGCATTCTGATATGTCACATTCACAACACGCTCTGGTTCATCTGGCCAAGGAAACACAAATCCAAGAAAAGCATTTTCTTCTTTTTCCTTTACTAATCCCATCAAATTTCTGATTTCCTGTGCTTCATCTTCTGTCGCTTCGATTTCCCATTCATAAGTCGTCGCACCCCTGTCCGTTAGAACGGATCTTCCATGCACGGATACAAAATACTTATGTTTATTCACGACAACTTCCCCCTTTGTTCGACTATGCATGCGTTGTACTCACCTATAGTTTTCCTTAAAGGACAGACATTTTATGCCTTCCTTCGGCATATTCTATATGACTTTGGTAAAAAGAAAGGACAGATATGGTCAACCAACAAAGAGAGGATGAACCGTTATGTGCGGAATAACAGGATTTATACAATGGAGCGGCGATTTAACACAGGATTCGCAATTACTCGTCCAAATGACTGATAGCTTAGCTACACGCGGACCTGACGCATCTGGAACATGGATTTCAAATCCTTGTGCTTTCGGGCATCGACGACTAAGTGTCATTGACCCAGAGAATGGTGCTCAACCTATGATCGTACATCAAGATGATGACGTGTACGCCATTGTATATAACGGCGAACTATATAATGCTGCAGAACTTACGAAAGAACTACGCAATCGTGGGTATCAGTTCCGTACACGCTGCGATACTGAGGTATTATTGTTGTCTTATATAGAATGGGGACCCGATTGTGTAGATCGTTTCAATGGTATCTTCGCCTTCGCTATATGGGATAGTGTGCATCAACAAGTCTTTTTTGCGCGTGATCGAGTTGGTGTTAAGCCACTTTTTTATAGTCATATAGATGAGACGCTTGTATTTGGTTCTGAACCCAAAGCACTTCTACAACATCCGAAAGTTGAACCTGTCGTTGGACCAGAAGGGTTAGCAGAGATTTTTGTAATTGGACCCGCTCGGACACCAGGACATGGGATATACCGCAATGTAAACGAACTTCGGCCGGGGCATGCTATGATTTTTAACCGTAACGGGCTTCGCTCCTACGCCTATTGGAAGCTAGAAAGCCATGTACATGAAGATGATGAGGCAACTACCGCAATTCACTTAAGAGAAATTCTTCAAGATACACTCGAACGTCAATTAATATCTGATGTTCCAGTATGTACACTTTTATCCGGTGGATTAGATTCTAGTGCGTTATCTGCGTTAGCCGTAGACTACTATCGTCGTTCAGGGCAAGGCCAACTACACACCTATTCCGTTGATTATGTCGATAATGATAAGCACTTCAAGTCCCACACATTCCAACCCGGAGCAGATGCCCCTTGGATAGAACGAATGGTGAAAGAGCTTGGGAGCAAACATCACTACATTGAGATTGATACGCCAGAATTAATTGGTGCGCTTGAAGCCTCAACAAGGGCTCGTGACTTACCAGGGATGGTTGATGTGGATTCCTCGCTTCTGTTATTCTGCCAAGAGATCAAAAAAGAGGCTACCGTCGCTCTTTCTGGTGAAGCAGCTGATGAAATATTTGGCGGATATCCTTGGTTTCACCGTGATGACATGTTAAATTCAGGAACATTCCCTTGGGCTGTTGCTCCTGACATGAGAGCCAGTCTCTTGTCACCTGAAATTAGGAATTGGATTTCTCCGCTTGATTACCTTGGTGACAAATATTCTGAAGCTGTGAATGAAGTTCCTAAACTTGCAGGCGAAACCGCCAAACAGGCTCAAATGCGAATCATGTCTTATCTTAATATTACACGCTTCATGCCTACACTACTGGATCGTAAGGACCGTATGAGTATGGGTGCTGGTCTAGAAGTACGTGTCCCTTATTGTGACCATCGATTAGTAGAATATGTATGGAACATTCCTTGGGACATCAAAATGACAGGCAATCGTGAGAAGGGTATTCTTCGTAAATCTTTGGAAGGTGTACTCCCTGATGATGTTCTTTATCGTAAAAAGAGTCCTTACCCTAAAACACATAATCCTAATTTCCTTGCGGCTGTGAAACAACAACTACTCACCATATTAGATGATCCGTCTTCTCCACTTCTCCCCCTCATTGATGTTGCCAAAATTCGAGAAATAGCTTCTTCACCTGACGCATCTACAAATCTACCGTGGTTCGGGCAATTAATGTCAGGACCACAGTTATTCTCCTATTTGTCACAAGTCGATTATTGGCTCCGCACCTATCATGTATCGATTCGCTAAAACACAAAAAAAGGCTACCCTCGGGCAGCCTTTTTTATTTGATGAACACCAAGCCTAATTCTTGATCATCCATTCATTTCTTCAATTGTGATATTAACTCCCTTAAAGCTACGCCCCGGTGACTAATGGACTGTTTCTCTTCTAAAGAAAGCTCAGCCATTGTCTTATCATATTCTGAAAGATAGAAAAGTGGATCGTACCCAAATCCTCCAGCACCCGCTACATCTGAAGTAATCCATCCTGCCACGGAACCAGAAGTCTCCATATGCTCTCCGGAAGAAGGGTTATACAACACCAATGAACAAACAAAGCTTGCTGGACTTAACAGCGACTGCTCTGTATCTTCACCCAGCTTTAATTGCACCAGCTCATGTAATAACTTCTCGTTATTTAACTGATCGGTCGCATGCTCTCCCGAATAACGTGCGGAATACACACCCGGTTGTCCATTTAATGCCTCTACACATAAACCTGAATCATCCGCAAGAACAGGGAGTCCGAGCACATCGCCAACCGTCTTAGCTTTTTTCAGCGCATTCTCTGCAAAAGTAAGTCCGTCTTCAATGACATCTGGTATATCCGAATAATCAAACATACTCTTCACTTGCTTGCCCAGCTGTGCAAAAGCATGTTCGAATTCTCTGACTTTCCCTTTGTTCTTCGTCGCAACAATGACGATATCTTGATCTAACTTCATGCTATACTCCTTTTCCTACTGTGCCAGAACCAATAGATAGGGCAATCGGACCAAGTACTTCTTGTTGATATGCGATAATCTCACGGATACCTTGTTCACCGATCTGAAGTAATGCATCTAACTCCTGACGTGAGAATGGACTTTCTTCACCCGTTCCTTGTAACTCAACGAATTGTCCACTTCCGGTCATAACTAGATTCATATCCACTTTAGCCTTGGAGTCTTCTTCATAATTTAGATCTAACAGTGTGCGGCCACCAACAACTCCTACACTAACAGAAGCCAAATAATCGGTTATTGGAAATACAGGAAGCTTATGCTGTTGGGCAATCTTGTTCACAGCAATACAGAGCGCAACAAAGGATCCTGTAATAGAAGTCGTACGTGTACCTCCATCAGCTTGAATGACATCGCAATCGAGTGTGATCGTTCGTTCACCCAAAGCATGTAAATTCACAACGGACCGAAGAGCTCTAGCAATTAACCGTTGAATTTCCATGGTTCGACCCGTTAATTTACCACGATTGGCCTCACGTTGATTACGAGAATGAGTAGCTCTTGGCAACATAGAGTATTCTGCTGTTACCCAACCCTTTCCTTGGCCCTTCAAAAATGGAGGTACTTTCTCATCCACCGTCGCTGTGCAGAGAATTTTGGTATCTCCCATTTCTATATACACAGAACCTTCCGCGTATTTATTCACATTTGTTGTTATATTCATTGTACGAAGTTGATCGTTATTCCGTCCGTTTGATCTCACTATTATCTGCCTCCTACATCATTAGCGTCCCTATTTTGCAAACCTTATTTTATCAAAGTGTAGGAATAAAAGCACCTTTTGAAGGAGGAACTTCTCTTAAATTGGTATTTCGTTAATATATTCCGGTCTTGATACAGGCTTACTGTAATTTTGATTATCATCACTTACTACTTTAGAATCACCATTCATTTGTATTTGCACTTTGTTACTTCCTACATTTTCTGTAACAGTTAACACGACAGACTGTAGTAATTGAGAAGGAATCTTCTCCCCTTTAATAAACATATCCTCTTTGAGAGATACTGTGACTGTTCCGTCTTTCGCTGTCTTCACTGACTCTAAGGAAGTAGCTGATGTCATAACCTGCTCTAAGCCACCTTGTAGTTGTGGTCCACGAATAAGTTCATTGAGCGCTGCCTTGAGTGTATCTTGTCCAGGTTCTATAAGCCTAGTTACAGGTACGTAATATTGTATCCCTGTAGGTGATTCAGATGAGAAATATACCGTTACCGCGCTAGAACGGGTATATGTTACCCCATTCCCTTTTTCCAAGTTGATTCCCATACTTCGTCCAAGTGGTTGATCGAGCGGTGTATGCTCAAGAGGCATCTCTGTAATCTTCTTCCCATCAACCCAGAATTGAACCTGATTGATATTCTTATTACCCGTAAGTGTCCAAGTTACAGCCTCTAACATTTTTCGTTCATTTTGGGCATCATATTCAGTAAACGATTTATTGAATTCTACAACCGCAAGCTTATTCTCCTTCTCGATTGTGACTGTCTTCACCTCTGTACCTTCAGGTAATACGGCAGTGAAACCTTCTGGTAGATATGCTGCATAAGGACCGTCTTTGACCATCACTTCAAGGGATTGACGCAAAAGCATATTATCCTTATTCTCTAATGGTGGTAATCCTAAAGACACTGGAGCCAAAAGTCCGTATTGATCTGCTAAATAGACGGTTGAAGTCGGTGTCATAGCCGTTCCCTGCGGTGCTTTCGTAACAACACCATTCACAGCTTGTAACATTTCCGATTCAATTTGAGCCGGTGGTGGATCAATGTCCATGGATTGTTTAGTAAAACCTCCGCACCCAGACAATATAATTGGAACAGCCAACAAGCCAACGGCAGAGATGTTACGAATCTTCATTTTTTTTGACATAATCTATGTACCTCCCTAACGATTTTATATATAGTTTGTACTAGTATATATACGAGCTCTTTTCTAAAAAATAACTGTAAATGAAAATTTCCATCACATTACAAAGAATGAGGTGTAGCGTTATGAGCGATGTACGTAATCCGTATTGTTTAAATAGCAAAGCCGTTTCAGATGCAACTTTCGAATGGCTTGATAAACGTGGGGTCAACATTCTTGAAATTGCTGAACTCGTCATGTTACTCCAAAAAAAGTACTATCCGACACTTACAATCGAGGAATGCGTACATAATGTTGAGATGGTCCTAAGCAAACGTGAAGTGCAGAATGCTGTATTAACAGGCATACAATTGGATGTACTAGCAGAAGAAGGCAAGCTTATTTCTCCCTTACAGGAGATGTTAGTCAATGATGAAGGACTTTATGGTGTGGATGAGATATTGGCCTTTTCAATCGTCAATGTCTATGGAAGTATCGGATTCACGAATTATGGGTATGTCGATAAGTTAAAACCTGGGGTATTAGAACGGCTCAATGATAAAACCTCTGGACAAGTTCACACCTTCCTTGATGATATCGTTGGTGCAGTTGCTGCTGCGGCTAGCAGCCGTATCGCCCATCGAAAGCAGGCGGAGAAAGAAGCAGATTACGCTGAAGAAGGTAAGAAATTCAATCCTCTTGCAAAAGGAACATCTGAGTAATCTTGGGTGAACTGAAAATCGTAGAAAGCAAAAAAGAAACTACCCAATAAACGACAGGTAGCTTCTGTATATTCCCTTAAGTCGTAGTCATGGTATTAAGTTAATCCCTGAATTAATCAAACAAAACGAGTAAGGATCAAAAGAATCCCTTATTCGTTTTGTTGATATCCTTTCTAATACAATCCGATGAACTGACTGACTTTTCTGCAGATTTGATAGTATGATGTTAGCTAACGGCTCCACCTTAAGGAGTAACGGTTACGGCACCATTATTACCGCCACCACCACCGCCACCTGCATTAGCAGCAGTAAAATCGGGGTCAATGTTAATCAGCTTGTTCTTGTTGATATTCTTCGGTTTGTTAATGATAACAACTTTGAAATACACCTTAGATTTATTTGACATTTTGTTTCCCTCCCTTCCATTTGGATTAATATATACTATGAAATCTTTCAAAGACTTGCTTATACTAATCCACTAGTAGATTGGTATATTTCTGATTCCTAGTAGAAAGAAATCTATGATTACAAACTGCTTTTATAGACATAAACAAACGAATGTTAACCAACCGTTAAACCATTACAGCAGGAAAAGACTATATTCTTCTACAATTGTAGAAAACATAGCCTTTTTCTATGCACTAAAATAAGTTGAGAAAGCTCACTTCATCTCTCCAACGCTTTTCAAATTGAACATGGATGTTTATTCGTTGCGGTAAATATGATACTACCATCCACAGTAGAAACTAAAGATTGAGCCTTACCTTGACGTACCAATTCCTGTATATGCGCCAGTGCTTCACACATAGCAAACCTCATTTGATGAAGTGACAATTTATTACGGAAAAGGGTCTTGCAAATCTCATACCCATTTTGCGGAGATTGAATGAGAAGCTTATCTACCTCAATTAACCGTTGTTCATGATGGAGAAGAAGATCCTCTATGCGTTTATGAAACGTAGAGAATGGTTCTCTATGCCCCGGAAAGGCTTGATTGACCACATATTGCTTAAGTCTCACAAGACCACTCATGAAGCTATACAGCGGTTCAGGATCACTCCCTGGAATGAGGCTGACGTTCGGTGAAATCTGCGGTAAAACAGCATCACCACACATCATAATACCAAGTTCTTCATTATATAAAGATAGATGTCCTGGTGCATGTCCCCCAGTCTCTATAACTAGCCAAGAAAGGCCACCTAATTCCAGGTGACTTCCCCTTTCTACTATTGTAATATTAGGCGTCGGTGAAACCTGAGGGATGAAATCAAGTAAATGTTGCTCAATCTGACTTGCTAACTCGTCAGGCAATCCGTGCTGTTGCAACCATAACGTTAATTTCACATTGATATCGGTATCCGTTCCCCACATAAGAAGAGATTCATCATAGGCTCTTTGAGACATGTAGACCTTAGCATTACATTGCGATTGAAACCAGCCTGCCAACCCATAATGATCAGGATGATGATGAGTCACAAATATTCCACTTACATCCTCGAGTGTATAACCTAGCTTACCAAGTGCATTCTTCCACTCAACTTCTGTTACGCTATTGCGTGGTCCGGGATCTATAATGACGATACCCGATGAGCTGTGTAGCACATAACTATTCACCCAACGTAGCGGATAGGACATCGATATTTTAACTTGGCTGATCCCGTGATCCCAAGTTGTTATTTCTGGTATGCTCACAATGTATAATAACCTTCTTCCCATTAAATTATTATCCTCTATTGACAATAACCCTAAATAAATATATGATTTTGCTATATTATTCTAACATATAAGCTAATTAATTATATACCCGTAAAGGGGAGTAGCTGTTTAAATAAAGTCGTCAATACGAGAGATATTTCTCCGGCTTTATTGGCAATTGTCATTTCACAATTGTTAGCGAGACCTTTACCAAATTGGGAAAACCTTTTATTTTTAGAAGGCTTTCACCTCTTTGGTAAAGGTCTTTTTTAATGTTCATCGTTGAAAGTACGTCAATTGACGTTTTTCTTATAGCTTTTGAAACATACTAAAGAAACACACTAAGGGGGAGAAGAAATGGATTTTGCATTATTATTGGAATATGGTTGGGTTCTTCTCGTACTTGTAGGACTGGAAGGCCTTCTCGCGGCAGATAATGCACTGGTATTAGCTATTATGGTTAAGCACCTGCCTGATGCGGAAAGAAAAAAAGCATTGTTTTATGGACTTATGGGAGCATTTGTCCTTCGGTTCGGCTCATTATTTATCATCTCATTCCTAGTCGATATCTGGCAGGTACAAGCTATTGGAGCCCTTTATTTATTGTTTATCGCTGTGAATCATATCTTTAGAAAACTCATTACTAAACCTAAAACGGATGATTCCATTGAAGGTAGCTCTAATGAAAAAAAGAAATCTGGATTTTGGCTTACAGTAATCAAAGTTGAAATAGCGGATGTTGCATTTGCCGTTGATTCAATTTTAGCTGCAGTAGCTCTTGCAGTAGCATTACCTCCAAGTGGACTCGGACATATCGGTGGCTTAGATGGTGGACAATTCCTTGTGATCTTTGCAGGTGGATTAATCGGATTAATCATCATGCGTTTTGCAGCATCCTATTTCGTTAAATTGTTACACTCCCGTCCAGGACTAGAAGTTGCCGCATTCGTAATTGTTGGTTGGGTAGGCGTTAAGTTAGCCATTATCACACTTGCTCACCCTTCCTTGGCTGTTCTACCTGAGTCCTTCGCACATAGCACAGCTTGGAAATCGACATTCTATATTGTCCTAATATTAATCGCAGTCCTTGGTTGGTTTATGAGCAGTAAGAATGAAGAACCTGTCACTGACACTGATAAACAACTGGGTCATTAAGTTAATTTCAAATAAAATAAATAAAAGGGATCGATCCCAAGTGGTATGTTATTAACCCCTGAGATCGATCCTTTTTGTTTTTATTTACAACCATGTGATAATTAATGCCGCCACTTCATGAACCTGTAATCAAGATAGTCCACCAATAGAAATAGTACAAATCCCACCAGACTAAATAGCATAATGCCAGCATACATCTCTGTGTAATCCATCCTTAACCAGGCATCCATAATAAAATATCCCATACCATGCTCTGTTCCATAGATTTCTGTGAAAAAGAGTACCGATATGGCCGTCCCCAAGGAAATACGAATCGTACTTAGTATCACGGATAACGCACCAGGTAACGTTACATGCCAGAATTTCTGAGTTGCACTTGCACCAATGCTTGTTAGTACGTCATATGTGTTGTCTGGAATTGCCTTTACGC
Organism: Paenibacillus macquariensis; assembly: GCF_900156375.1. Lineage (GTDB taxonomy): Bacteria > Bacillota > Bacilli > Paenibacillales > Paenibacillaceae > Paenibacillus_AQ > Paenibacillus_AQ macquariensis. Next base: position 471,034 of record NZ_FTNK01000003.1, on the reverse strand, counting down.
CATCCCGTACAGATATAATGACTTGAAAGAGTAATATCAACATTATCATCAGAATTTTGGATGTCTCACCAATCCCAAAGAATAACATCACCACAGGTAATAAGGCGATTTTGGGAATAGGATACGTCAAATAGACAACCGGATCAAGAATTTTATTCCAAATTCGAGATCGCCCCATTAGTAATCCGATGGACATTCCAATCATTAAAGCCGATAATACACCGGCAAAAATACGAAATAAACTGTAACAAACATCAAGCCATACTTCTTTTCCTTCCAAATGACCCATAGAAGAATATACAGCGATCGGACTTGGAAGAATAGAATGGTTAATAAGTAAATATGCGATATACCAAACCACATTCATACTGACAAATACGAGTAACAACCTTAACAAATGATGTCTCTTCTTTTTGTTCACCATTGTTCTTGTATTACCTTTCTAATCCTCTTTGTCTGTTGGAAGAACTCGTCACTATCACGCTTGTCCTCATGTTTAATACGAAATACGTGATCATTATCAATCAATACTTGCGACTTTTCCTTGTCAGAAGGCATTACGATTATTTTTTCTCCAAGCAAAATAGCCTCTTCCACGTCATGAGTAACAAATAACGTCGTTGCCGGATGAGCGGTCCAATTTTCTAAAAAGAGCCGTTGTATCGTTTCACGTGTGACTGCATCTAGTGCTGAAAAAGGTTCATCCAATAACATGATCGTTGGCATGATAGCAAAGGCTCTGGCGATCGCTACCCGCTGCTGCTGCCCTCCGCTGAGTGACATGGGATACCGCTTAGCTAAGTCGGCAATACCCATAGCTTCAAGCCAGCGTTGGATCTGTTGTTCTTGGCTCTGTCTTTGATTTCTTTGCGGATGACTAATCTTCATCGCCATGAGTATATTTGCATGAACTGTTTTCCAAGGAAGAAGTCCATAACTTTGTGGTACGAGTCCGATCAAGGGTTCTTGTGTATGGACAGATACTCCTTGAAAGAGGATTTCTCCCTGATATTCTTTTATCAAACCTGCAATGGCACGTAATAAGGTTGACTTCCCGCTACCCGAAGGACCAATAATGGTGTAAATACTATGCTCTGGTACCGATAAATTGACACCCCCAAGTGCCAATTGCCCACCCTTATATGCAACAGTAAGTTCCTTAATGTTAAGTCCGCTACTTCTTAAATACGACATCCGAGATCACTTCTTCAGGCGATATATTTTTACTAAGTAATCCTTTTTCCCTTGCCCATGTAAAAGCCGATTCTACCTCTTGTACGTTCACTTGATTCGCTGGAAGGTAATCTGGCACGACGATATCGTTCTTCAGGCTCTCTGGATAACCTACTTCTTTAATAATGAGATCCATGTATTCCGATTGTTCATGGGATTTCATATAAGCGACCGCATCATCATATGCCGCATACATGGCCTTAATACCTTGTGCTTTCGTATCTATGATCGCTTGAGGGAACGCTAGAACAAACGGATTCACTCCAGCATCTTTCGTTGAGCTTAATACGCGCAAGCCGGCAGATCTGCCCATCGTGACAAAGGGCTCAGGTAAAATGGCTGCGTCTGCCTTATTGTTTTTTAACAACTCTAATCTTGTCGGGATCTGTGGTACTTCTGTTACCTTAATATCCGCTTCAGTCAAACCAGCTTTTTTAAGCATAGTCGCAACTGTATATTCTGTGGATGTGTTCTTAGATAGAATAACGGATTTTCCTTTTAAATCCTTCACTTCTTGTACTTCATTATTTCCTGTTAATAAATCAAATTCTCCAAAGGTAGTACTGGTCACTTTAACATCCAGACCTGCCTCATTATAAATGGCGATCGCAATTAAATCCGCGCTGATTCCATCTAGCTTGTTCGCTTGAAATGCTACGTCACGGTCTTTCGCACTTTTGAACGTCCGGATATCCAGGTTCACACCATATTTCTTATCAAAACCCTGTTCATGAGCAATCAGGAACGGAATAGCATCAATTGAAGGTAACAATCCCAGCGTTAACGAAGAAGCACCCTCTGCCTCTTTCGAATCCTTGGCTTTCGACGAACTACATCCAATCGCAAGTGCGCTAATAAGTACCATCAGCATAAATAACATCATTACCTTTGTCTGTCTCTTCTCCATAATCTCTCTTGCCTCCATATTCTGTCTATACGACTGATAAATCTCTTACGCTTCTTATTCAGATCTTTGCGAATTAATTCACAAACAAGAAGAGGTTGTCCCTTTAAATCACATCAAAGCAACTATAATTAATGCTATTTTACACTAAACGTTATATTTTGTATATTTCAATTTGAAGTATTTCAGTTTATATAAATATGACAACACGACAAAAGAACCTTCCCTCTATGTCTTCCACAAAGGAAAGAAGACACAGTCAGAAGGTCGAGGGTGCTTTTTGAAGGCAGGATTCAAATAATGAGTTCGCCTTGCTTGATTAACTCAACTACAGCTTGCGAACGGCCTTTGACATTGAGTTTTTGCATGACATTGGAGATGTGGTTCCGCACCGTTTTTTCGCTTATAAATAAAAGCCCGGCGATATCGCGTGTCGTTTTGTCCTGAACAAGCAGTTCAAAAACTTCACGTTCACGGTGGGTCAACAAAAATTTGCTATTGTGCTCGTTTCCCTTCAATGGTGTCACCCCTCCTTGCTCGGGTTTTTTATGGTATAACAAGGTAAAGGGATACAGTCAACTCATTCTATGAATAGCATGGGGTAATGGTGCTTTATATACATAAAAATGGGCTTATTCCATTGCTAATCTATCATCCCCTCTCATTTGATCTCGATAGGATCATGTTCGTGAAGCAATAGAACAAGAAAAAGAATGCCAAGGCCCCTGATTTATTTACCTCAGGATTCTTGGCATTACATTTACTTCAACTTGTTATGTTTTTTAGCGTCCCATTTTATTTAAACTGTTTACAGGTTCATTAGTCACATGAGTTCCTGATGCAGTCGGGAAGATTCGATTAACCAACGATTGGAATTCATCCACAATACCACTAATTGGATGACCATTGGACACATCTGTTACAAAATTACCTACACGCTCTACAAACTCTGGATTCGCTGATACGTAAACATTCTTTACGCTAGGATCACTCTTCTTAACGAGATCAGCAATTTTGTCCTTCACTTCTTGAGTCATATACTGATCCTCATCCTTCACGACATTACTGCTCGGTGTAGGGGTAGTTGTTAACCCACGCATTAAACCATTACTATTTGTACTATTTGTTCCATATTCATTGTTTATATTTGCTGGGTAATTACCACCCGTTTGATTTCTCACAGTAGTCCCCATACCTGTACCTGTACCTGTACCTGTTATTGATGGTGCTCCAACGCCCATCATGTTTCCATCGTTACCTAGATTACTTATTCCTGTGCCTCGTGTCCGATTCAGGTTCGTTGATGTACCGCGCAGCTTATTATGGTCTTTTATCGATACAGCAACATAAGCGCTGTGGTCCGTTAACATGACATTTGCTGAGTTAACTTCTTTCAATGTAACGATTTTATCTGATATTTCTTTGCTGTGCCTTAGATTCCCCATAGTGGTATTACTACTACGTGTATGGAGACCATCATTCACAGATCTCGTACCGTATCGATTGACATCATTGTTAATTAAATTTCTATCATATTTCACATTTTTTGTACGTACTGTCTCGTCAGTCTTCTTCGTCCCACACCCTGTTAATCCAGTAACGGTCATTCCCAAAAGAAGTGTTGCAGATAGTAAGGACAAACTAACTGTTTTTGCTCGCACTCTAACGCCTCCTTATGATGTGATAAATCTAATGTTAACATCATATAGAATGCTCGTTACTGTTCAGAGCTATTCTGGAAAGGTTTTGTATCTATTCCAAAAACCGTGACGACACTTGTCCTTTTTAAAACATATGACAGATTATCAAGCTCTGTCGTACTTGACCTAACAATCTGTATATCAAAAAGGCTGCACGAATGCAGCCTTATCATAAAAACGCTATTGAGATTTATATCCTAACTGGTTACCATCTTCGAACCCTTGGGCAAATCCAGTATTAAAACCTTTATTATATGCTTCATCGTAGCTTTTACTGTTTGATAAACCCTTACCAGTCTCAGTAGTAATTGTCTGTATAGGTGCTACAGGAATTGCCGCAATTTTAGATGTTGGGATACGGCGTTTTTTCTTACTAAGTAACGTCTGTTGTTTGCTTCTAGTTGATCTGAACACTCGATCATATCGAGCATTCCGATTTTTATACCTCTTTAATTTCAACACCCTAATACTTACTTTACGTGAGGCTCGTGTTCTTTTCAATCTGGACTGTCCCTTTTTCTTAATCATCCTCATTATTATGCACCTCCTAGCGCATGCTTGCTACAGCATATGCGGAGGTCATGAGACGGTTCCTAAATTTTTCTAATATAAGATCTTTTACGTTCCATTTTCTACTTTATTAGGCAATAAAAAATCATATGGATCGACTTGCCATTTATCGATAAATAGTTGCCGGTTTCTTGCGACCAGATCGTGCCACCCTTCTGGATATCTTTTCTTAAAGCTAACACTTCCTTCATGATGAATAAGAACATCACCACACATTAATAACTTATATCCATGTGAACGTGCACGAAAGCAGTAATCATCATCTTCAAAGTGCCCTGGAGAAAAGCGTTCATCTAACATCCCTATCGTATCCATGAGTTCCCTCTTGAATAAGAAACATAAACCAACAATTCGTTCTACAACTTCCCACTTTGAACAGTCCGGGATGTTCCATTGACTAACTAATTGGTGAAATTTTTGCATATCTTCATAATCACACGTCACTTGTTGTATACCGCTCACATTCCTAGTTACCGGGCCCACAATCCCGATTTTTTCTTCACTGTACAAAGCACTGAGCATATTATTCAGCCAGCCCTGTGATACAATCACATCATTGTTTAACAAAAGAATCTGGTCTCCACTGGCAGCCGACATACCCAAATTACACGCGATCGGAACACCCGTATTATTAGGAAGTGATATGAATACAATCTTCTCATTTCGACAATACTCAAGCGTACCATCACTCGATCCATTATCAATCACAATAATTTCGTAGGGTAGATCAGTATATAAACGAATAGACTCTACACAAGTAATTAACAAAGGTAATCCATTAAACGTCGGAATTATAATACTAGTAACGTTCATATTAGATTCCTCCGCTTAGCAAGAAGAGATCTTGACTCGTTCGGTAATTGAAGCCTCGTACCTGTCATTTCCATGACCACACTTAAAGCTTCCATATGATCCCCCATAATGAGTTGAGTCACATCATTAACTAGGCCACTATTACTAGCTCTCACACGATTATGATTCACCACATCAACTCTGTGGACGCAAGCTACCTTAAGTCCTTTCATAATAGCTAATGCCTGCGCCTTCGGAGGAACGATCAAGGACGTTACCCCTACCGTTTGAATGGCGCGACGGGATAATGCATGAGGTACAGCCGTTAGTGAGTTTGCCTGCAAATCATCCCTATTTAATACGCGATTAAGGAAACTTTTACAGCGTGTTACACTATCCTGCCGGTTAAAGGGAGGAACCCAAGCAGAAATATCGTTTAACGCAACGTCTACTCCCTGATCTACAGCGATCAAGAACGGCATAAGTTCACGTGCACTAATGACCATATCTCCATCCATGTAAAGAACAATATCCGTATTCGTCAATTTCGTTCCTGCTGCCCTCCCTACATCATGGCCTATTCGATCAGGATAGTGAATAATGATTGCCTTCGAGCTTTTTCTTACTACCTGAAAGCTCTGATCTGTACAACCATTTAACACAACCACGATTTGGGAAATAGGTAGCTTCTCCAGCTCATGTAACACTTGCCCTATGGTCTTATCTTCGTTACACACCGATATCACCACTGATGCAGAATGTGTTAATTCACTCATATCCTCATTCATACGAAGATTATTCAACGGTTGCGCTTCATTTATGTCTTGATACCAAGGTTGTTTAATGGATCTCGTTCCTCTACTCAACTCGATTCTTGTTTGGACAGCACTTCTCTTCCTTCTCATCTCTCACCTCTCACCTCACCTTATCCCGCTTACGCTCTAGATCCGAGTACCCGGCACGTGGCCCATTCTGTTTCAACAACCAGTTAATAGCTTCCAAATGATCTCCTGTTATCATCGCTTCTAATGGATCGACATTATTCTTTTTTACGCGACGAGGATTTAATTTCCCCACTTGTATGGAATGAACTCGCTTAACTTGCAACCCCTTGGATACCGCTATTGTTTGAGCGAGTGGAGGAATAGCCAAAGACTCTGCACCTATCTCCTTCAAAGCTCCTCTACTAATTGCATGAGGAACCGTCGTAAGTGAGGATCCTTTTAGATCAGCACGCCCCAACATGACATTTAATGCGTGTTTGGACAATATCACACGATGCACCGGTATATGATGAATAGGTCCTCTATAATCATTCAGTGCAACATCCACACCTGATAAAACAGCCTTAACAAAGGGCTCTAGTTGGGATGATGAAATAACCATATCGCCATCAATAAATAAAAGTACTTTACCCTTTGCTGCATGGGCTCCAACAAATCGTCCCACATCATGGCCTAATGGATCCTCTCCATGAATGACGATAGCTCCATGCCTAGCTGCTACCCTATCTGTACCATCTGTGGAGCCATTTGCTACAACGATAACTTCAGTCCTAGGATGGACTCGAGCGGCTTGATGGATGATTGCTGATATGGTTCTCCTCTCATTGAGTGCAGGTATAATGACAGATACCACTGGCAACTGATGGTTTCTAATACCCACTGGTTTATTTTGAATTGTTGCCTGAGGCCGATACCTTGTCTTGGATCGGAGCCTTTTCTGCATGGCCTTTCCTCCTCAAACACGAAATGGGTAGTAAAATTCATACTATTCTCTCACATTTTATGTTTCATCTGCCCTATGGTAACGGCATTTGTGCAATAAGCTTCGTTACAATACCCACATGAGGAACGAAAAAAAAGCACGGAGTCATAATTCCCGTGCTTAATGATTTATATGAAGAATCTTAGATAGCCGGACCTACGGCAATCCACGAAACAAAACCATACTTATGGCGGCTACCTTGATTACGTACGACTTCAATAACTGCTGAGTCCTCTTGCTGAGACTTCAGTGCCGCATAGAAGAAGGGATGACTGCACATCGCGACAATAACATAATGAATACTAACGAACGCCTGATCGAATCGTACATCAATCTCGACACTACTCTCATCACCTGTAAATACGAAGGCCGTCATTCCAAACTGCTGCATTGATGGAGCACCACTACTCGTAATTACTGGATCAAATGCTAGATGGGTTAAGGATACGGTATTATCTGCCAATTTAGCACCTTGCACCGCTCCATCTGCTAACTTCTCATAATGGATACTATCATCGGCTAAAGATTCTGTTCCTACAGCTCCAGGCACTAGATGTTTACTGTCTACTGAATGCATAGCCAGATGTTCACCATAGATTCCTTCAGCAGCAATTTTGGGACCATACACCGCTTCATCTTGAATATGGGCACGGGAGACTGAATTATCTTCAATATGTCCAGAGGACACAGAACGAGGCTGAATATGCCGCCCACTAATGAGTTGATCCTGAATATGATGTGGAAGAATTACACCTTCTTGAAGATGTTTAGAATGGATTGAACCTGCTTGTAGATGAGATTCAGATATCAAATCTGGCTGAAGGTGATGCGTATAAATCATATGGGACTTAATATGCTTAGCTGTCACTACACCGTTACCGATGTGCTCACTCTGTACAATCTCTTTCGATAAATGCTCTGATTGAATTGCTCCCGGCTGAATTTTATCTGAGCTTACGGCCTGTTCCTTCAAGATGTCGTTGTCTACTATACCTCTTTGAAAGTGGGAGGTACCTAGTGAAGCGGATTTCAATTTATTCCCATCAATACTGCCTTCAGGAAGCCATTCTCCAGATTTCAACTCATCGCTCAGATGCGAAAGGGTGACCGAATTATCTTCAATATGTTCAGAGGACACAGAACCAGGCTGAATATGCCGCCCACTAATGAGTTGATCCTGAATGTGATGTGGAAGAATTACACCTTCTTGAAGATGTTTAGAATGGATTGACCCTGCTTGTAGATGAGATTCAGATATCAAGTCAGGCTGAAGGTGATTCGTATATATTGTATGGGACTTAATATGCTTAGCTGTCACTACGCCGTTACCGATGTGCTCACTCTGTACAATCTCTTTCGATAAATGCTCTGATTGAATCGCTCCCAGCTGAATTTTATCTGAGCTTACGGCCTGTTCCATCAAGATATCGTTGTCTACTACACCGCTTTGAAAGTGGGAGGTAGCTAGTGAAGCAGATTTCAATTTGTTCCCATCAATACTGCCTTCAGGAAGCCATTCTCCAGATTTCAACTCATCGCTCAGGTGCGAAAGGGTAACTGAACTATCCTCAATATGCCCTGAGGAGACGGAACCTGGCTGTAGATGCTTCCCACTAATCAGTTGATCATGAATATGATGTGGAAGAATTACACCCTCTTGAAGATGTTTCGAATGGATTGATCCCGTTTGAAGATGTGATTCAGATATCAAATTGGGCTGAAGGTGATGCGTATGAATGGTATGGGACTTAATATGCTTAGCTGTCACTACGCCGCTACCGATGTGCTCACTCTGTACTATGTCTTTGGATAAATGCTGGGATTGAATCGCTCCCGGCTGAATTTTATCCGAGCTTACAGCCTGTTCCTTCAAGATATTACTATCTACTACACCGCTTTGAAAATGGGATGAATCTAATAAAGCAGCTTGCAATTTACTACCATCAATACTATTCTCAGGAATCCATTGTCCGGATCTAAGCTCATCGCTCAGATGTGAAAGCGTGATAGAACTATCCTCAATGTGTCCTGAGGACACAGACCCCGGCTGAAGATGCCGCTCACTAATGAGTTGTTCTTGAAGATGATGTGGAAGGATTACACCTTCCTGAAGATGTTTAGAATGGATCAAGCCCGCTTGAAGATGAGATTCCGTTATCAGTTTTGGTTGAAGGTGATGCGAGTGAATCGCTTGGGTCTGAATATGGTCTGCTGTAACGGATCCGTTACTGAGATGCTCACTTTGCACAATATCTTTCGATAAATGCTGAGATTGGATCGCTCCCGACTGAATTTTATCGGAACTCACGGCCTGTTCCTTCAAGATATCACTGTCTACGATCCCTTTTTGAAAGTGGGAGGTAGCTAATGAAGCAGCTTGCAATTTACCCCCATCAATACTATTTTCAGGAATCCATTGTCCAGATTTAAGCTCATCTGCAAGATGCGAATATGTGACAATTCCTTTTCTCACATGATAGCCATGGATCGACTCCTGTTCGAGGTGTTTCCCTGTAATACTCTCAAGTCCAATTTGTCGTCCGCTGACAGAACCAGAGGCTATCTTTTCACCTGTCACCGAACCATTCTGAATACTATCTGTGCCCACCGATGATGTTCCTAAATGTTCAGACAGAATAGCGGAGGTCTTAATGTGGTCCGATTCTACAGCCTTTAGACTAATATGCTGAGACGATACCGAGCGTTCTGCTAGAATATCAGATCGTACCGCCTGGGGACTCAACTGTTCGTAGCCTACCGATTGTTGTTCCAACTTTTCTGTTGTCACACTGCCATCGGCTAACTTAGACGTTGTTACAGACATTTCACTTAGTTTATCCGTGGATACACTTTCTGGAGATAACTTAAGCGATGTCACAATATGATCCCCTAAATGATGGGAAAGAACTGAGTTCGGTGAAATATGCTCATCTTTAACCGCTCCTGGGGCAATCTTAATGGATGTGATCGCTTGATTCTGAAGTAACGTTTGCCCAATACTCTTCTCTTGAACATGACGTGATGATACCGCGCCATCTGTCAGATGAAATGCCTGAATAGAGCCTTCTTGTAGTGCACGCCCACTAACACTGTCATCCGCTAGGTGTAATGCTTGTATTGCTCCTTGTGCAATGTTGTGGGAACGAACACCATCCCCCGCTATTTTCTCAGAAGTGACCGCAGCGTCTGCTAACTTGTCACTAGTGACACTACCTCGATCTAGCTTCCCTGTTGTGACACTCTTAGCACCCAAGGCTCGTTCTGACACGGCTTCATGCCCTAAATGAAATTCCTGAACTGAATCTGGCCTCATTTTGTCTGACGTCACTGCCGCAGCCTGAATATGTTGCTCCGTAATGGCGTGTTTTGCTATGTGCTCAGATAGTACCACATCAGAATTGAGATGGTTGGGCGTGATTGCATGAGGAGCAATCTGAGTACCCAGTATAGAGGACTTAGCAATATGACGTGTTTGAATCGCTTCATCAATGATTTTAGTTGAGATAATACTCTGATCAGCAATTTTGGAAGTTGTCACGGCCTGCTCGATGAGTTGCGTAGTTCCTATAGACTGATCCACTATTTTCTTCGAGCTTATACTATGATCAGCAATATGATAGGCGTCCACTACACCTTCAGCAATATGATTACTGCCAACAGCTTCTTTCTGTATATGCTTGCTTCGTATAGAATTTTGAGCTAACTGAAGTGATTCTACAGCACCTTCAGCAATGTGTCCTGATTGAACGGCTCCATGAGCCAATTGTTCGGAACCTACACTACGGCGTAGAAGCTGATCCCCCCCGATAGACTCTAATGCCAAATGATTCGCTGTAATCACGTTATCCTGTATATGCTTTCCTTCAATACTGGCATCCGCAATCTTGATTCCTGTAACTGCATTGTCACGAATTTTGGATGCAGTGATAGATAAATCAGCAATTTTAGAGTTATCAACGACATCATTTGCTAAATGTACGCTTTGAATTGCACTGTTCTGAACCTTATCTGCGGTTATAGAATGATCCTCTAACAATGCATTTGAAATAATCATATTGCTCAAGTGTCTACTTTGGATAGAAGCGTCTGCAATTTTGTGAGCATCTATGGTACGATCACTTAGCTTGTCGGAACTGATACTTCCATCCTTTAATTTCTCACCACTTATGGATTTATCGGAAATTTTATCAAATCCAATGGAGCCATCAACCACGTGTTCTGCATGGATCGAGCCCAAAGCAATTTTAGAAGAAATAACGGCTCCATCTGCGATATGGATACTCCCAACTGCATAATCCTGCAATTGCTCACTCTGTATGCTACCTTTTTTCATTTTAGATGCGTCAATAGCTCTAGGAGCGATTTTATCTGCTGTAACAGCACCATCTGTTAAATCATCCCCATAAATAAAAGCCACTTTTCGGTTGGGGTGTTGTTTGTCTATGAGCAGCTCTTCTACCACAATAACTGAAAGTACCTCTTCTTCTTCTTCTTCTTCTTGAGAGGTAGTTTCAATTTCAAGTTCCTCAACTTTATGATCTTCCAGAGATTGTTCTACCTCCGTCTGATCCTCTGAACTAACTTCAACTTCGATTTCAATTTTTGGAACTTCCTTAACCCTTTTAGCAATAATGGTTTCTAGCTCTTCAATACTCTGATCTCGAGCCGGAGCTGCTACAGCAAGAATGCTTACTTCCGTTTTGTTATGGGGCTGACTTAATTTGGGCTTGTCGAGAAAGCTTAGTTCCTGTTTATTCGGATCATCCACATAATAAAGTGGTGCCTTCTTACTTTTACTCGATTTATTCTTCGTGGGTTTATTCAAAGCAGTTCTCTCCTTCCTGCTGTCTTTCGTCATGGGCATCATATGCAAGAGAGTAGACCATTGTCACAGTAGCCTAAACTTTTACCTAATATTTGAAAAATAGGCCTTCACGTTCAGCATATTCGTCCATACCGTTTCCCTAAATAGAAAGTACACTGATGAGAACACATACTGGACCTGAACTGAACATCAGACAAGGAGGAACGGTCATGCAGCAATTAGTTGGTATCCTGCTTAATGCAAGCATGCACCGAGGCATACCTCGCTGCAAAACGGGTCAGGAATCACTAGCGAATTATGAAGAAGGAGCTCAGGTCTATGGCTTGATCCCTGTGTTTTTAAAGCTAGAAGACATCGATTTGGAGACGGGTAGATGTATTGCTTATATTAAGAATGATAACGATTATGTGTTAATCGATATCCCCATTCCGAAGGTCATTCATAATCGTGCGATTTACGTCAACAACAGTTCACATCTACGAATAAGTAGGTTACTCAATATAGGAATTATTGTCTTCAATGTCTGTAATCGTTATGGTAAAGATGAAATTCATCGTCGATTATCATCCAACCCATCGTTGAAGCCATTCCTTCCCAATACGGATACAGCTACACCTACAGTCATTCGTCGTATGATGAAGAAACATAACGATCTCATTCTGAAGCCTTGCCGTGGCAGTATTGGCCAAGGTATTATGCGGCTTCGTAAAGTCAATTCTAATTGGATGCTCACCTACTCAAACTCTCCTTCCATTGGAGGGTGGAAGACAATCACATTAAACAAAGAGCAACTGCCTCCCATTGTGCTGCGTAGAATATCTCGCCATCCCTTCCTCGTACAAGAGCGCATTCCACTCGCTGAATATCAAGGTAATGCATATGATATTCGCGTAACGATACAACGAGGGTTACAAGGACTATGGCAAATGACAGGTATGTATGCGAAGATCGCCCCATCTAACACCTTTGTAACTAACATTGCCCAAGGAGCGACTGCTGTCCCGGTTGAATCCATCCTTGCAACTAGTATTCCTTCCCAATCTCCCCTGTCCGTGATCCAATGCATTGAACAGGTCACCTTAGAAATGGCATGGAGTCTGAGCACACAACTACCATGGCTAGCAGACTTCGGTATGGATATTGGGATCACCTCCAAAGGTAAACCCTATTTCATAGAATGTAATGGTCGAGATCAACGTTATGGCTTCCGTAAAGCCAACATGACGTCCACTTGGAAAAAGACCTATGAGCATCCTATGGCTTACGCGCATCATTTGTTAGAGAGTGATGCATACCGTAGAAGCCTTCCTCCTTCATACCATTACTATTAAAACAATAAAGAATGAATAGTGACCTCAGACCCAACTCTGATTTCCTATCCATTCTTTATTCTATGTAGAGATAATAAACTTCCTTAGCACAAGCAGCTACTACCATTAGATATTGCTTCATTTTTGAGAAACCTTAATTTCTGGAATACAGTATAATAACAAGAAGGAATTGATTTAAAATCTAAACTATGTCAATATATTTCAGAGCGCTTACGTAACCTCTGAAGGGAGAAAAAACATGGCAAAAAAAATACTGCGATTGATGACCGAGCTCTCCTCAAGAAAATCGATTTCCCGAATAATGGGTCGTTTTTCTCACAGTAGTGTAAGCCGCTACGTCATCCCAACGTTTATACGAAACTATCAAATACCCGTATCTGAAGCGGAGAAAGATATACGTGAGTATCGTTCACTTAACGCGTTCTTTACACGAAGACTGAAACCAGGAATGAGACCTATCGATGCGTTTGAGCATTCGTTAACAAGCCCTGTTGACGCGCTCATTACAGCAATGGGTAAGATCTCAGCAGGAACTATTCTAAATGTAAAAGGTCAAGATTATTCGGTACAGGATCTCCTTCATCACTCTCCTCATCTAGAGCTCTATAAGAATGGTTATGTATTTGTACTTTACTTAAGTCCGACCGATTATCATCGCATCCATTCTCCTGTAACAGGAGTTCAGACGGAAAGTGAACATATCAAGGGTCGTGTTTATCCTGTAAATGATTTCGCAATGACTCATATGCGTTCTGTGCTATGCCGTAACGAAAGACTCATCACATATATTGCTCATTCATTTGGAGAAGTGGCCGTCGTAAAAGTTGGTGCGATGAATGTCAGCAGTATCCAATACACAGACGCCTCTGTGAACGAATGGACTAAAGGTGATGATCTTGCCTATTTCGAATTTGGATCGACCGTTGTTCTACTTATGGAGAACGATACCTTTACACCTCGAGAAGATATCAAAATCGGAGATGCTGTACGTATGGGGCAGCGTTTGGGTGATCTCCATGCTTCTTCACAAAGAACGAACCTTAACCCTTGCGATGTAACAGATTAAGAATGATGCGATGAAACCATCGATCTGGCAGCCATTGTTTGGCAAGCATCGTTACTGTGGTCCCACGAGGAAGAGCGTAACGAAATGCTGGAGAACGAACAGTAGCAATCTTTGCTATTAATTTAGCTACATCAAGTGGGTTACCGCTAGCTGCCGCACTTCGTTGAGAATACTGCAGGACGCGACCCAGTAAACCTTTATACGGAGAATGGGATGCTTGACTCATCTGAGAGAAACTCTTCCCCCAGATGGGTGTCCCATAGGCTCCTGGCTCAACGAGAACAACATCAATACCAAATGGCTTCACTTCCATGGCGAGACACTCACTGAAACCTTCTAATGCGAATTTAGAAGAAGCATAAGGTCCATACCCTGGAAACCCAACATTGCCACTAATACTACTCATCTGAATAATCAGTCCCCTTCCACCTTCTCTCATTAAAGGTAGAACAGCTTGCGTCACACACACCATCCCTAAGAAATTAATCTCCATTTGCTCCTTCCACATGGATAACGGAATTTCTTCAATCATCCCACCGACCGCTACACCCGCATTATTGATCAGAATATCTAGACGACCATAATTATTCTGAATCTGCATCACCACATCCTGTACTTGAACTTCATTTCGAACATCCATTTCTACCACTTGAATAGACGACTCCACACCCGCCATCTGTGCAGCTTTCATTAACGCTTCCTTGTCCTCTGGATTACGCATACCTGACACAACCATGAATCCCTCGCGCGCAAGCTCCACACTGGTAAGAAGACCAAAGCCGCTAGAACACCCTGTAATGAGTGCAATCTTACCCTTATTGTTCCGAATCATGACAATCGATCGCTCCCTTCCTTATCAAAACCTCATTTTATAATAAAAAAAGCAACTTCAGATCAATCACAGGCCCAAAGTTGCTTTTATTCCTATTCAAGTGTCTTTCAATGCATCTCAATCTAACGAATTTCTGACGGATTCTGACCTGTATATTGCTTAAATTGCCTACTGAAAAAAAAGATATCGCGGTACCCTAAAGTATCTGCTACTTCTGTGACATTCATGCCCGCATATAGCAGTAAATGTTGAGCTCTTTCAATACGCATCTTTATAATATAGGACTGAACAGGGGAACCTATTAAATCTTTGAATTTAATAGAGAAATAGCGTGGCGATAGTCCAGCACGTGCTGCCAAGTCTTCCACACGATGCTGGATTCCTGGATGTTGACGTATATAGTTGGCTATTTCATGTATGACCTCTGTCAATTGATTACTTACTATTTTGAGAACAGGCTGATGATTATCATGGTGATCCTCACGTAGCAAATGGATCATCAACTGCTTGAGAATGAGCTGACCTTCCTCTTTAGCAGCATAGGTGTTCACTAGAAATAACCGTACGTAACGAGCCAACATATATTCAAAATCAACTGTCTCTTGTATCTTTCGATAAGGAAGTGGTATCTCTGTTACGGGCTCTATCACATCAAAGTGAATATAACTCAGAACCAATGGTTTCTGTGGATTATGAACAGCACTTGTGTGATCTCCAGGTCGAAATAGAAAGCAGCTTCCTTTACCAATTTCATAAGATTCATCATTCCTTATGAGCGTACCCTCACCACTCCACACATAAAATAAATCATAATTTGGCAATGCCTTTTCTCTTTTTTGCCATTTCCAACTAGGTTCACACACAATTTTGGCTAATGAAGGTTTGATCTCAAAAGAGGACGGTGAAGCATGTAGCATATCGTAATCCCCCTCCTTTGTTATGTATTCTACTACAAGGTTTACGTTCATCTGCATCTAAATAATTGTTGCACATCCTGCCATGCTAGCGCAAGTCGGTTTACACCTTCAATAATCTGATCATCATGAAGGTGAGCAAATCCAAAACAAACGGCTTTTGGACCGGGTTTGATTCTATATGCTTGAGCATCCCTAAACTCCACACCTCTACGCTTTGAAGCCTCTTTAAAAGCTTCAAATTCCTCAGTAGATCGCTGCCATAGAGCATACACATGAAGTCCAGCATCCCCAGGAATAAACCGGAATATTTCACTAATATGAGCAGAGATCGAGGTGCAGAATCGATCGTGCCGCGTGCTGTATATTCGAGTCATTCGTCGTAGATGGCGCTTATAATGTCCATGGAACATGAAATGCGCTAACGCCCTTTGTTCTAATAATCCTGGTGATATTGGATCATAGAATGCTTTGGCTCGCTTCACTGGCTCAAGAAGTGAGTTCGGAATTAATGCATAACCTAATCGTAATCCAGCAAACATCGTTTTAGAGAATGAGCCTAGATAGATGACTCTACCGTCACGATCCAACGCCTTTAGAGGTTCAATCGGACGACCGCGAAATCTAAACTCACTATCATAATCATCTTCTATTATAATTCCCTCTCGCTCCTGTACCCACGCTAATATCCTCCTACGTCGTTCTAAGGAAAGTACCGCACCTGTAGGATAATGACGACTAGGCGTCACAAATAGTACCCTTGCATCCCAATCCCTAGGTATTAACCCTTCCTCATCTACGTCTCCTCTAACAATCGTGCCCCCACATGCTTGTACAGCTTTATGAATACCGAAATAACCTGGATCTTCCACGACGACACGTTCACCTTCGTTCACTAGAAGCTGTGAAAGAATCGCAATACCCTGCATAGATCCACTAAATAGAACGATGTTTGCGGCAGACACTGTGATTCCACGTGTAATCCGTAGATATCCTGCAATAGCCTCACGTAGCTGAATATCTCCCTCAGGAGGAGTAGGCAACTCTAAATCTCCTCCTCCTTTTCCACCTGCATAAGCTAACGCACTACGCCAGGCATCATAAGGGAAATATGCCATAGGTATCGATTCAGGTAAAAAGCTGATGACTCCCTCAAGTTTCAGATTACTGTAGGAAGTTCGCTGTTGACTCATCAGTCTTATTCCCCACGAAGAGAGCGTAATCTCAGCACTAGGTGTACTCTCTATAGAAGATACTGGAGATGGACCCGAATGAGTCACGAAAGTTCCCCTCCCGACCTCCATTTGTACGTACCCTTCCGCAAGTAGCATATCGTAACTCTGGGCAACTGAACCACGAGACATATCATAAAGATTCGCTAAATAACGAGTAGATGGAAGTTTGGAACCTCCTGCAAGTCTCCCATCTAGAATAGCGTCACGTAATGCATAATAAATGGCCAAATACTTGTAACGATATTCCTCTAAATAAGAGTCCAATGGCAAAGCGAGTTCCATACATACACCTTCTTCTATGTAAGATTATAAAGTGGACTATAAAATATAATCTTAATTGGATCTTTTTACTTGTCAATCAATATCATACGATAAATATATGTTTAGGAAGTGATTTAATCAATAGATTAGGAGACTGATGAGTGATGAGAAGACAAGAATTCAGCGTGGATGAAGAGATAGAACTGAACCAATTCTTATCAGAGATTACTTTTGGATTTCTGGGAACTGTCGATGATCAGGGTCGCCCACGAGTGACTCCGCTTAATTTTGTATATGATCAGGGATTCTTCTACTTTCATGGAAGTCGTGTTGGGGAAAAAATGAACCATATGCGTCTCAATGAACAGGTTAGTTTTACAGTAGCCGATGAATATGCATTGATTCCTTCCTACTTTAGTGATCCAGCATTAGCATGTCCTGCCACCTCCTATTTCAAGAGCGTCATGGTTAGCGGCACCGCTGAACTTGTTCTCGACCTATCCGAAAAAGGGAGAATATTCACATTGTTTATGCAAAAGCTACAGCCAGAAGGAGGATATGATCCCATTGACCCTGCTGATGCTCGTTATAATTCAAGATTACGGGGAGTTGCAGTCATGAAAATCATACCCGAACACCAATCTGCCAAATTTAAGTTCGGACAGAATTTATCTACAGTAGCCAGAGATAATGTTATAAGTGAGCTTGATCTTAGGGGAAGTAGCCGTGATCAAGAGACCATTGCACACATGAAAAAATACTGTCCTCATATGCCGTAGTAAAGTATTTGTCAGTGACGTTTCCAAGGCTAAGTGGTATAATATGATCCAGTTAAAGCGGTAATTTATAACCATTAAACAGACTTGGAAGGATGGAAAGCATGAACCCACTTGCTGGACAATTGAATGAGAGCATTAAAGCTGGAAATTCACACGTATATGACATGTTATCAACGCTTGGAAAAGAAATTTACTTCCCTAAAGAGGGCATTCTTAGCCAATCAGCAGAAGCTTCAGCCCATGCTAAGAAATACAATGCTACGATTGGAATAGCCACGGAAAATGGAATTCCTATGCATTTAAATGTGATTCAAGACAAGTTGTCAGCATTCCAACCCAAAGATCTGTACAGCTATGCTCCTCCTGCTGGTAAACCAGAACTTCGGACTGTGTGGAGAAGCAAAATGCTCCAAGAGAATCCATCTCTACAAGACAAGTCCTTTGGTAATCCGGTTGTAACAAATGCACTAACACATGGCCTTAGTATCATTGCAGATTTATTTGTAGATGAGGGCGATGCTGTTATTTATCCTGATAAGAATTGGGAGAATTATGAGCTTACATTTGGCATACGTCGCCATGGTAAGACCATTAACTATCCACTTTTCACGCAAGAGATGACTTTCAATAGCGCTGGGCTTAGAGAAGCTTTATTCGCGCAGCAAGATAAAGGTAAAGCCGTCGTTGTTCTTAATTTCCCTAACAATCCAACAGGATACACGCCAGGCCTTAAGGAAGGCGACGAAATTGTCGCAGTCATTAAAGAAGCGGCGGAAGCTGGAATTAATGTAGTTGTCGTATCAGATGATGCCTACTTTGGTCTTTTCTTTGAAGATTCACTTAAGGAATCCTTATTTGGGAAGCTAGCAGGACTTCATCCTCGTGTACTCGCAGTTAAAATAGATGGAGCTACCAAAGAAGAATTTGTATGGGGATTCCGCGTCGGATTCATTACCTTTGCTTCTGAGAATTCAGATGTACTTGCTGCTCTGGAAAATAAAGCAATCGGTATTATCCGTGCAACGGTTTCTAGCGGTGCACATCCTTCACAGACTTTTGTACTTGATGCGCTCAAAGCACCTGAGTTCACTGCTCAGAAAGAAGAGAAGTTCCAAATCATGAAGGGCCGTGCCAATGCTGTAAAAGCATTGCTAAACAATGATAAATACAATGAAGTATGGGATTACTATCCTTTCAACTCTGGGTATTTCATGTGTTTGAAATTGAAGACAGTAACGGCAGAAGCACTTCGTACTCATTTGATTCATCAATATGGTGTAGGAACGATAGCCTTAGGAGAAACTGATCTGAGAATCGCCTTCTCATGTATTGAAGAAGAACACCTTGAAGATTTGTTCAGTTTAATCTATCAGGGCATTCAGGATTTACATTCCATCTAACTATAATAACTTTAGGTAGGGCATTTTTACTGCTTATGGTTTAAGGCCCACGCACCTAGTCCACTCCATTCATACAATACGATGTAATAAAGAATACATCATGATTGTGAAAGGGGAATGAACATGAGTGGAGTAGTAGAAGAAGTTAGAGGCGGTTGTGGGTGTGGCGTTGGTGGCGGAATGTTTAATAACACCGGTGCGATCTTAGTCCTTTTCATCTTGTTGGTTATTATCACACGCGCTTTGTGGGTATAATGGATTATCGAGATTTCCTATAATCACTACAAAGAGGCCGGGGAGAACATCCCCGGCCTCTTTCATTATCATCTACTCGTCATCGTTATCTTCTTTATTTCCTTTACGTGAAAGTATGACACGAACAATACATGACATCACAATTCCAAGTGCAAGCGTACTGAATGTCAGACTGATATGTACCCATCCATCTCGAAGTAAAGGTAACCATAGAATCACAGCTACGATCAAGTGCACCTGAAATACAAAGGATGTAACATTACGCTGTCTGCTATTCGCAGGAATTGGATAAATACTCAGCCAGAAAGACTCCTTGTGGTACCGTTGAAGAGAAGATAGTTGTACACCTATTAAGAATAAAAAGAACAAATAAATGCCACTACCAAGCATAGTCCCACGTGTCCACCATACAAGTAAGAATCCTAATACCCCCGCACGTAACATAATCCCTAATATATCACTTCGCACAAAACTTTTCGTAAGAAGATACTTATAGGCGGCAATTGGTTTCCACACGATTCGATTCCCTGCCCTAGAGAATATTCGACGTGGATATACACGTTGCTGTTGCTCTGGGACATTAACAAACCATCCTAGCACCAACATGACTCGACCGACCTGAGATTCTTCTTTCGCAATCAATCGTTCCCAGGCTACTAAATGTTTCACGGGATAGGATAATGCGAACAAGTAGGTTGCAATCACAAGAAGTACATAAATTAGACTTTTCCCAACAGGCTCCCACAACCATGCACTTAGTGCTAGTGCCATAACTGCCCAGCGAAGCAAGTGATACCCCTTAGCAGCTCGAAGTGACACCATCGACAGCTCTTTCCAACCACCGTAGCTAGATATAATTTTCAGAATACAAAGTAGGAGGAGAAAGGTCCAGAATGACTTAGGTGCGGTATCACTTCGAACATACAGCGGCCATGCTGTCAGGAATACGAGTGCTAATCCTATGAATTTGTACAAGACACCGCTAACCCAACTACCTGACAAATACTCTTTCATTTTCGATTCCTGCGGTAGCAAGAATACAATATCAGGTGATCGTAGATAGGTTCGAACACTACTACGTACAATCAACGGTAACAGTAACACCAACATAATCCAACGAATAGGTAAGCCTTCAGGAATGTGTTGTACTAGAGATGTATACCAAGCTGAAAAAGCAATAAACATGAATAGGAGTAACACAGCCACGCCACTTTGCATGACATATCCTAAATAAGGGACAATTTCTCCCCAAAATTGACGACGACGTTGAATACGAAGACTCTTCAGGTCCATATTCAAATCCTACCCTGTACGAGCGTATAGAAAAGTTCCTCCAGCGGAGCACCCGGTTTACCTGCTTGTTCAGCAATCTGTTGAAGTGTACCATGAGCGATAATGATTCCCTGATGCATAACGATAAATCGATCGCAGTAATTCTCAATGGTCGATAAAATATGAGAGCTCAACAATATTGAGGCTCCTCCAGCTTTTAATTCCACCATGAAATCGAGCAGTGACCGAATCCCTAGAGGATCTAACCCTAGAAAAGGTTCATCAATAATATAAAGGGACGGTCGAGCCACAAAGGCGCACATAATCATGACCTTCTGTTTCATCCCTTTAGACAAATGTATCGACAAACTATCCATCTTATCTTCCATCCGGAATAATGCAGATAACTTTCCAGACCGTTCCTCAAAGTCTTCTTTAGATACTCCATATGCTCTTGCTGTAAATTCTAAATGCTCCCTAACGGTCATTTCCTCATAAAGTAACGGAGATTCTGGTACGAAAGCAAGAGCGCTGTGGTAAGTTTCTGAATCTTCTTCCCGCTTCTTACCTTTGACGCGAATATCTCCCTTTTGAGGTGTCATCAATCCCAAAATATGCTTCATTGTTGTACTTTTACCCGCACCATTCAGTCCAATGAGACCGATCATTTCCCCAGTACCGACTTGAAAGTTAACATCATGAAGTACAGGACGATTGAGACTATAACCCCCAGTAAGTCCTTGAATTTCTAATACAGGCGTATCGCTCATTATTTTCACCTCGATTTTGATAACTACCCTACTAACAACAGGTAAGTAGAAGCGGCCGCGCCATCTTATAAAAGAGTACGCGTGACGTATTCTACGAATGATACCTAATTTCAGAAACCTGTTACTCTTTTTGCTTATCTTTCAACCACTTCGGAGCACCTTTATTTTTACGTACACGTTCCCGCTCTCTTTTACTAGCTCCAGAAAGAGGTCTAGTTGATTTACGAGAAACTTCGGCTGTCTGACTAGGTGTATCGGAGGTTAGTTGCGTTGGTTGCGTCGGCTCCGCACGTCTAGCAATTACCGGACTATCAACGGACCGATTCCGTTCACTTGTGATTTCTTTACGTGGTATTACCTTGTCCCCATCAACTCGTTTACGACTCTCTTCACTTTTGCGGAAGGGAGCAGGAGTAGCTTCTTCTCTAGATGCGACAAAAGGCGCTCTAGTCGGTATAGGTTCTTCCCCTGGTTTAACGATCTTTCCTCCGAACATCGTCCGAAGACCAATTGGCGTTTTCAATTCTTGTGTAAACTTCTTCATGATAAACGTCTGTCTGTCTGTAACAATGGAGACTACTGTCCCACTTCGTCCCATTCTTCCAGTTCGACCTGCACGATGCACATAATGCTCAGAATCGATTGGGGGATCGTAGTTGACAACCATCGTTAAACCTTCAATATCCAGTCCGCGCGCGGCCAGATCACTAGCCACTAACACTTTGAATTTACCATTACGGAAACGTTCGAGAACACCACTACGTGCCATCTTGTCTGCATCTCCATAAAGTGCCTGCGTGCTAAGCCCTAAATGGTTCATCTTAGCTTCCACTTCTGCGATATCTTTAGTAGCGTTCACAAATACAATCACTTTGTTCGGATTGTAATGGCGAATAAGACGGCGAAGCGTATCCGGCTTATCACGTTCTTGAGATACGAAATAGAGATGTTCTAACCCTTTTGCGGTCATTTGCTCTGGTTCAATCCCTACCTCAATGGGGTGCCTCATTTCTTTCTTCACAAGTGCTGCTGTCGCTTTACTAACTGTAGCTGAGAGAAATACCAGTTGGCGATCGCGCGCCGCACTACGAATAATGCGTTCCACATCTCCTCCTGAACCAAGATCAAACACCTGATCTACCTCATCGACGACAATCGTTGTGACTGTATGCATCTTGATCTTACGCATTTCAACGAGTTCTTTTATTCGCCCTGGTGTACCAACAACTAATTGAGGATGAAGTTTTAGCTTCTCAACTTGACGTTTCATAGCTGCTCCACCAATGAGTCCTAACACACGAATTCCTTTATGTTCTCCATAACGCTCGCTTTCACGTACAATTTGCATAGCCAGCTCTTGTGTAGGTGCTAGAATCATCTTTTGTATCGTCTTAAGTTCAGGGTTAATCCCTTGCAACATTGGAAGCAAATAAGCAAGCGTCTTTCCCGTTCCAGTCTGTGAATGTGCAAGAATATCATTTCCTTGCAACGCAGCTGGAATCACCTCTGCTTGAACAGGTGAAGGTGCGATTATTTCAAATTCAGATAGCTTATTTACCAAATCAATTGTAATACCTAGTTCTTCAAAAGAAGTTAAATTCATGTATGTCCATCCTTTATGTTCAAATCATTCTTATTCATTATATGCTAAAACAGAATTCCCACCAAACTCTTGTCCAAATTATTATAGAAAGTTCTAATAACACATCGATTCCCACCAAAAAACCGACTCTCGTGAGCCGGTTCTCCCTTTATTTCTTATTCATCATTTTGTACGTTAGCTTGTCCGCAAATCGTGGAAATAATTGATAGAAGCGCATACCAATAGCAGCCAACCTTGGCAGGTTAATCTCCTCTTGTTTACGATCAATCAGTCTTAGCATCTTACGCGCAACAAGTTCAGGTTTCATCATAAACCAACCTATATTGGAGACATATGTCCCTGTTGGGTCGGCCAATTCAAAGAATGGGGTATCTATAGGCCCTGGATTGACCGTAGAAACCGTTATCCCGCTCCCCCTTAGTTCTTGCCGCAGACTATTACTAAATCCATACACAGCATGTTTAGTCGCCGTATATGATGTGGATCGAGCTGTACCTATCTTAGCCGCCATGGAGGCGACGTTCACGATATGCCCTTCCCCCCGTTCCAGCATAAAAGGAAGTACTGACTTCGTACATCGTACCGTTCCCATGTAATTCACATTCATCATTTCGCTGAATTCATCCTCAGACATTTCCAGGATCGATTCAAATTTACCATATCCCGCATTATTCAGAAGGACATCTATTCTACCGAATTCTTCAATCACTTGCTTCATTGCTTGATGCACTTGTTCCGTATTCGTCACGTCCATCACAATCAGCTTATGTGGACCGGAAATTCTTGCACCAATTGAATGAAGACGTTCAGCGGAACGGGCCATCAGTACTGGAATCGCACCCTGCTCAGCTAAAAAAATGGCGGCTAATGCACCAATTCCACTTGAGGCGCCGGTTATGACAACCACTTTGTCTTTCAACATTATTTCTTACATCTCCTAACTCCAACTTCGCTTGCAGCAAGATTTCTTACTACGAAGTTTGAACTCCTAAGAATGAGCTTATACTCTCTATTCTAAGAAATCATGACTTGAATATCCAGTTCACCAATTCCAGCCATCATTAACGGAATGCTAAGTGCCTTTTTAGAGAAGAACAGAGGATGCTCTTGAGGACTTACAATTTTGGGAGGTGTAATATCAACGTTCACTCCTTGATTGTAAAGAATCGTACTCGCATTACCACTGATCATATTACTAAGTTCAGATATAGCGCTTTTTCCCATTTCATCCATTTCGGTTATGACGAACCCCCCCATCATCGCCGAGACAATTTTTAAAGCAACCGTTTCTTTCAGCCCGAATACAACATTACCTGTTAACTGTCCGGTCATACCCACTTGGATCCATATATCGCCTTTAGCTATTTCAATGTTTTTAATCCCTAAATCACCAGTAGAAGGTGATATGCAAATAACTTGTTCAATAACGATCCTTGCGGACTCTAGAAAAGGATTAATTATTTCCGCTTTCATATCAAAATGCCCCTTTACACTAGTCTGTTGGTACTGCACCAAAAGTCCCGATTATCGTTAGAATAATTATACTTAAATCACAGCAATAATACATCAATTATTATACAAAATTTTACTTCAAGGTCCTAAGAACCAATTTCACATCATTTCATAGTTATCTTTTTTATTCATTTATACACTTTCACTTAGGAGAACAGAAATCTACTTCTTCTTTATCGGTCTCTAACTCCAGTTTTTGAATGGTATTGTACATATTATATAAAGAATATGTATTGACCTTCATTGCTCTAGCCAAGCGTATCATCTATAATTTTAAATAATAAGTATTTGAACGAGATCATAGAAATAGAAGAACTATCATGAGGAGGGATGGCGTGAACATCAGTCAGTTAGAAACACTTGTAACCATTTCAAAGACTATGAGTTTCCGAAAAGCAGGAGAATTACTCAATCTTACCCAGCCTGCTGTATCGGCTCAGATCAAAAGCCTCGAGGATGAGTTTAATACTGTGCTTGTGGACCGCAACCAGCCTGTGACGTTAACAGATCGTGGTGAAGTGTTCCTTGAACATTCTAAGCGTATGCTATCTATCGTAGAAGAACTAAAGCAACGCCTCTCAGATTTGAATCAAATACCTCAAGGTCATATCGTCCTTGGAACAACAACTTCTATAGCTATACAAATCTTACCTCGTGTATTATTTTATTTTCAAGATCAATTTCCACTCATCAAAACCACAATTCAATCTATGGCGTCCTCTCAGGTGTACAATAGCGTAGAAAATGGACAAATTGATGTAGGTATCGGATACCTCATTGAACGTAACCCCAACTTAATGACTTCCGTCCTTTACTATGACACTTTCGAACTCGTAGTTTCTCCTAAACACCCTTTAGCCCAAAATCCTGTCGCCTCTATGGACGCATTAAACGATCTACCACTTATTTTGCTCACACGTGATACAGTGGGCCGAAAGTTTGCTGATGAAATTTTCAAAAAGCATAAAATCACCCCGAACGTCGTTATGGAACTTTCAAGTAGTGAAGAAATAAAACGGATGGTAGAACTCAACCTCGGTGCTGCTATTATTTCTAAAATATCTGTCGGAAGAGAGCTTCGTCTGGGTACACTAAAAATAATTCCACTTTTCGAACTTGAAGTCACGCATCCCGTCGGTGTCATTTATAAATCAGGTAGATATCTAAACTCTGCCATGCAGCAATTTCTAAGTGATCTCAAAGGAATGCCCGAGACACAATTTATAAGTTCTGAATAATTGAATATAAGGAGTGCACTAACCATTGAAATTTGATATTCACACGCATCATTATCGTTGTGGACATGCTGATGGAAATATTCGTGATTACATCGAATCCGCCATTTCTGCCGGACTTCAAGTCATAGGCATCTCCGATCACATCCCGTACTTCGCTAGAGAAGAAAATCAGGCATTTCCTCTTATTTCAATGGGGAAATCTGAACTAGGGAGTTATGTAGAAGAGGTCCTTAAACTTCAGCAAGCATATGCAGGTACAATCGATGTATTGCTAGGTATAGAATCTGATTATTTTCCAAACCATGCTGAACTTTACAGACAGACGTTATCTAAGTACCCTTTTGACTACATTATTGGTTCTGTCCATCAAGTATATGACGTCAGCATTTTCAACAAGAATCGTTGGAAAGAACTACCCCCTGATCAACATATTTCCGTCAAAAAAGAATACTACCGTCTAATTCAGGCATCTGCTAAAAGTGGAGGTTTCCAAATTCTTGGGCATCTCGATGCCATGAAAGGCAATTATCCTGCCTTTTCTGATATTCCTGCGGTTGAAATCATTGATGAGACGATGCAGGTCATAGCTGAATGTGGGGTTGCAATCGAGATCAACACATCAGGTAAAACGAAGCTAAGTGGTGGATGGTATCCATCGGATAGTATGTTGGAAAGAGCACTCTATTATGGTGTGGATGTTACTTTTGGATCGGATGCCCATATTCCTAGTCGCGTAGGAGATGAATTATCCGAAGTAAGCACCAAACTCAGAGAAATCGGTTTTAAAGAATGGGTCTATTATAAACAGCAACAGAAAGTTATCGTTCCCTTAACCTGAGAATATCGGAAGACAAAAAAATGGACCCGTTATCAACGGGTCCTAATATATTATTCAAAAGGGGGGTTATAAAGTAAGTATACCCGCGCTCTGTTAGAGTTACGTAACGGCTATATTTCATTTGTGTAACAATAATTCTCACTTTGTATGATCTTGTCTATAGGACGTCTCGCTTAAACGGAATTCATTGATTTCACTAGCATTACCCACTGCTCCATACCTAGCTGGAAGCGTTCGTACCCATGTTAATCCATTGTTGGTCATGACTTTTTCTGAAGGAACATTATCCTTATAGCATCTTCCCTCGACTTGTTGTAACCCAAGCTCCTCAAAGCCGAATTTCAATAGAACCCTCAATGCCTCCGTCGCCAACCCCTGATTCCAGTACATACGATCAACCATGTATCCTAGTGTTGCCTTAGAATGAACTCTACTCCAATGTTGAAAAGATATTAATCCTATGAGTTCATTAACATTCCTTAACCAAATACCAAAATGAATAAAGTTCTCTAACTCACGACTAAGGATTTGGTTGAGCATCTTCTTAGAACCAAAATAAGAATGATCCATATCAAAATTCGCACAATTTATCGTTTGTAGATCAGAAAGAATAGCCCCTAAACGCTCTCCATCTATCTTCTCAATCTGTTTAAGTTGCACTCGCTCTCCTTCAAGTGTAGAAGAGTCCATAAACTCACGATTATCGAACATCCTTTTCCCTCATCACATACCCGACTTCTTGAACGTAAATACTGTAAGTTCTGGTCTACATAGGAATCTTATAGGTAGTTGTGTTACTCCGATACCTCGGTTCACATATAACTTCATGTCACTGGATTCTAGCTGATAGAGGCCCTGAATATATCGTTTAGATCCTATAGGCGTAGTAACCGCACCCAACAAGGGAAGCCGCACTTGCCCTCCATGGCTATGGCCGGATAGTTGAATATCAAAAGGATACAACGCCGCAGTATCTGCATAGTCTGGTTCATGCATCAGCAGTATGGAAAAGGTTCCTTCCGGAATCCCCTTTAATGCCTTGTCTGGATCTGGTGATCCTCTTAAAAGATCTTCCAATCCTACGATGGCAATCATACTTTCTTGTCTTCTCAAGATCACATTTGAATTCTGAAGCACGACAAACCCTGAAGCTTCCAGCATCCGAATCACTTCATCCGGTTGTCCCCAATGATCATGGTTCCCTAGGATCGCATACTTACCCATTGGCGCTTTAAGAGAAGTCAAATAGGGGACGGCTTGTGCCAGCGGCTCTACACTATTGTCTACGATATCCCCTGTGAGACAAATAACATCTGGTGATTGACTCATGATAGACTCCATAAGGTTCTTTAGATCTGACTCATAAGAATGAAATCCCAAATGAAGATCACTAAATTGGACAACCTTCAACCCATCAAAGACAGGTGGTAACCTCCTGAATTCAAGCTCAAGTGATTCAATCGAGAGGTGTCTGGGCTCCCATAGCCAGGCGTAACCACCTGAAATCAATCCTGCACCAATCACAGTTGACACACTAGAACGAAGAAATTGCCTTCTCGTCATCTTCAAATTTCCCCAAGACCCCCAGTATGATAAGATTTTAATTACCTTGACTGAATTCGAAAGGAATAATGTGTTTCTTCTGTATTATAATAAGCTTCCGTGATCCCCATCTTAACAATATCCATCTTGGGTACAATTCGACAGGTCAGTTCAACCGAGAATGCGCTATCAAAAGGAAACGGCGATAGTTCCACTGTCGTTGAATTCTTCCAATATGCTTGGATGATTTCACCCTCTGTACAATCGAAATTCTCAGACACGGTAAATCCATCACGCCACCATGGAAATTCATGTTCTTTATCAACTCCTGGTTCATTCAAACACAAATATAACGATAAATCATCACAGAACTTCAATACGTGAAGATCATAATTAAGTTCACTATTGTCTGTCAAATCGATTAAATCTAACTCTAGTTGTATTTGCTTTCTACGCTTCTGTTCCTGTTCCATATACTTCGTAAGTATTGGATGCTCGAAATTTGCTTGTACCAATAACCTTTCGAAGTGAAGGCTACATATGAGTGCGGCATAAGGACTATTTAACTGGATCTCGTCCAATCCTTTACTGTAGAAAGTCAGCTTAACTGCGACAGGGAAATCCATAAATGTATACGGTGTATCTTTCGTATCATTCCAGAATGGATTGTCATCCAAATAAATCCAACCCCTGTCATGGTCCTTCACTGCATACAAAGCTTCCTCAAAGCGCTTACTGCTCCGATACCTTTCCGAATGAAAAGCCTCCGCAAATTCCCCTGCTAGTAAACCATGTTTGTGCTGATCAAACATGACCCAGTCATCCTTACGTTCTCTGCATATCATATGTATTCCTCCTAAATATTAAGATAATCCACTTGCTCTATCTATTATAACTGCCCTATCAACGAACAACACCTCTACGAATCTCACACGTGTGATATTCGTAGAGGTGCCCATATTAATCGAATAATTAAAGTTATACGCCTAACCAACGCTTAAACATATGCTTGGTTGTGTCCTTATTCATTTCAGCAATAGAAGTTGTTAATGGTATTCCCTTTGGACAAGAACGGACACAGTTCTGTGAGTTACCACAGCCATCAATGCCACCGTCTTCCATTAACGCATCTAAACGTTCATCCGCATTCATTTCACCTGTAGGATGGGAATTAAAGAGCCTAACTTGAGAAATAGCTGCAGGACCTATGAAATCCGTCTTCTCATTCACGTTAGGACATGCTTCAAGGCATACACCACATGTCATACACTTCGACAATTCATATGCCCATTGACGTTTCTTCTCAGGCATACGAGGGCCAGGTCCCAAATCATACGTACCATCGATCGGAATCCATGCTTTCACCCGCTTAAGTGCTTTAAACATCCGAGTACGATCGATCACAAGATCACGTACTACAGGGAACGTACTCATCGGTTGTAATCGAATGGGTTGCTCTAAATTCTCAATCAGTGCTGCACAAGCCTGGCGAGGTTTGCCGTTGATAACCATCGAACAGGCACCACATACTTCTTCCAAGCAATTGGAATCCCAACATACGGGAGCAATATTCTTTCCATCACTAGTTACCGGATTACGTTGAATTTCCATAAGTGAGCTAATAACGTTCATATTAGGACGATATGGAATTTCAAACTCCTCTGTATAAGGCTTGGAATCCGGCGCATCCTGACGAGTAATAATAAACTTAACATTTTTCTTTGGTGCAGATGTTTCCGCCATATTTATTCCTCCCATAAGTTTTTGAGCACGCTTCATACACGATTAGATTACTTTTCTTTCGAATAGTCACGAATACGTGGCGGGATCAAACTTACATCAATCTCATCATATGAGATCTGTGGACCCTCAGGCGTCCACTTGGCTTTCGTTGTCTTCAGGAACCGTTCATCATTACGCTCTGGATAATCCGGTTTATAGTGTGCGCCGCGACTCTCGTCACGTAATAAAGCACCTACTGTCATTGCATGAGCTAGCTCCAACATGTTCCATAGTTGACGCGTAAACGCAATACTTGGATTGTTCCATCGAGATTTATCATTCATACTAATATTCTGGTAACGTTGCTTCAATTCTTTGATTTTCTCTATTGTCGCTTCAAGCTTGTCATTATAACGAACAACAGTCATATTATTCGTCATCCACTCACCCAACTCTTTATGAATAACATATGCATTTTCAGTTCCGTCCATAGCAAGAAGTTTCTCATATTTGTCTGTATGTTCTTTCTTATAACGATCAAATACAGATGTAGGAATATCCTCAGCCTTCTTCTTAAGAGCTTTGATATATTCGACCGCTTTAGGTCCAGAAATCATACCGCCATATATAGCAGATACGAGAGAGTTAGCGCCCAAACGGTTCGCGCCA
Source organism: Paenibacillus macquariensis (assembly GCF_900156375.1). Classification (GTDB taxonomy): domain Bacteria; phylum Bacillota; class Bacilli; order Paenibacillales; family Paenibacillaceae; genus Paenibacillus_AQ; species Paenibacillus_AQ macquariensis. The sequence continues at coordinate 440,004 of NZ_FTNK01000003.1, read as the reverse complement.
TGATATTGATATTCGCACTCACCAGCTGCAAATAGCCCCGGAATGTTCGTCATTTGATTGTAATCAACCCATATACCACCCATTGAATAGTGGACAGCCGGGAATATTTTCATTGGGATTTTCCGAGGATCATCACCCATGAACTTCTCATAAATCTCAATAATACCGCCTAACTTCACATCTAATTCTTTCGGATCCTTGTGAGAAAGGTCAAGATAGACCATGTTCTCTCCATTTACCCCGAGCCCCTGATTGACACACACATCGAATATTTCACGAGTAGCAATATCACGTGGCACTAGATTTCCATAAGCAGGATACTTCTCTTCGAGGAAATACCATGGCTTACCATCTTTATACGTCCAGATGCGTCCACCTTCCCCACGTGCAGATTCTGACATTAAGCGAAGCTTGTCATCCCCAGGGATTGCCGTTGGGTGAATTTGAATAAACTCACCATTCGCGTAAAAGGCACCTTGCTGATAAACTGCACTCGCCGCAGTACCTGTATTAATGACTGAGTTCGTTGTCTTCCCGAAGATAATACCTGGGCCCCCACTTGCTAATATAACTGCATCAGCTACAAAAGTGTGGATTTCCATGCTTTTAAGATCTTGTGCACAAATTCCCCGACATACACCTTCATCATCAATAATAGCGGATAGGAATTCCCAGTTCTCCCGCTTCGTTACTAATCCTTCAGCTTCATAACGTCGTACTTGCTCATCTAGTGCGTATAATAATTGTTGTCCTGTTGTCGCTCCAGCAAAAGCTGTTCTATGGTACTTTGTTCCACCAAAACGACGGAAATCAAGTAACCCTTCAGGTGTACGATTGAACATAACGCCCATCCGGTCCATCAAATGAATAATACCAGGTGCTGCATCACACATCGCTTTAACAGGTGGTTGATTCGCTAGGAAATCGCCACCATACACAGTGTCATCGAAATGCTCCCAAGGAGAATCGCCTTCGCCCTTCGTATTAACCGCTCCGTTAATTCCACCTTGTGCACATACGGAGTGAGATCTCTTTACTGGAACTAATGAGAATAAGTTAACATGCGTACCCGATTCCGCTGCTTTAATGGTCGCCATCAATCCAGCCAAACCGCCGCCTACAATAATAATATTTGTTGTCATTTAGGTCACCCCTTAGCTTAAGACTGTCTTTAATGAATCTATAGCGTTCAATGCTGTATCGAACTCAACACTACGGAAAGCAATAAGTGAAAGTACAAACAATACCGATACGATTGCGAATAATCCCATACACAAGACTGAAGATACACGTTGTGCACGAGGACCTACGGTAATTCCCCAGCTTACAAGGAAAGACCAGATACCATTGGAGAAATGATATGCCGTTGAAATAATACCTACTAAATATAATGTAAACGTTAGAGGGTTCATTACGACCGCATGTATAACGCCACCTAACTCTTCATGTGTTACATTTCCAAGGGCTACTTGTACGCGTGTCTCATAGACATGCCAAATAATGAACATGAATGTAATGACACCTGAAATACGCTGAAACAAGTACCTATAGTTGCGTTCATACTTGTATGAGCCCGCATTGGGTTGTGATTGATAGGCAATATACAGTCCAAACACACCATGATAAAGCAATGGTAACCAAATGAGTAACAACTCCATGAAGAAAACGAGTGGCAGGTTATTAAGAAATGCTACTCCTTCATTAAATTTGGCAAGCCCACCTTCAAATGCGCCAAAGTTCGTCACTAAATGCTCCAAAATAAAGAAGCTTAGTGGGATCACTCCAAGTAACGAGTGAATTTTTCTAGCATAATAACCCTTCATAAAATGACTATTCCCCTTTCCAATAACAGCGTTTTCAAGTTTTGTTGTAAATAAATCCTATTAGGAAGTGATAATTGCCGCAAAAATCGGCTAACTCATCCACATATTTCGACATTATGTGAACAACTTGTGGCACTTTCATGTTACTCCTTTTTATCTTATAATGGAATTGCAATATAATTATTATTTGTTATAACATAAACGCATATGTGGAATGATTTTAAAGAGAATAGCGAGGTGTACCATGTTTGAATCTTTAGATGTATTCGCAATCGTTGTGGAGCAATCAAGTCTTAATAAAGCTTCTAAACTGTTAAATCTTTCCCAACCTGCTTTATCACGAAAAATTGCCAAATTGGAGAGCGACTTAGGTGTTAGTCTATTCCATCGTCGTGGGAAGCGCTTAGAATTAACCTCCATCGGGCATTTAACATATACCTTTGCCTTGGAACAGAACAAACATCAGCAACAATTTCTACGGACGTTATCGCAACATAAGGATGGAAGTCAGATCTCAGTTACCTTGGGAGCGAGCCTTACTACACTACAAACAACCCTGCCTCCACTCATTAACACGTTCATGGAAAAACATCCTACTGCAGAAATCAAGCTTGTAACAGGCAGAACCCATGAGATCGTATCCGCACTCCGTGAGAAGAAGATTGATGTTGGAATCGTTGCTTCTTCTATCTATGAACGTGGCTTACACTGTATCCCATTATTTGAAGACCATTTGGAACTCGTGTTGCCTATACATCATCCACTTGCCGAATCCAAAGACGTCAATATGAAGCATTTGCATGGAATGCCGATGATTAGCTTCTCAAGTGGGACATGGTACCGCAAGCTAACGGATGAATTGTTTCAAAGCACGGGTATCATGCCTGACATTCGGATGGAAATTGACTCTTTCGAAGCCATTGTCCGCTTATTACCTACTTGTAAGGCTGTAACACTACTACCCAAATCTTATTTACATCAGCAACTCCTTGATGACAACGAACTAAAGGTTATCCATATTCCCGACCTCAAAGAAACGAGAAGAACGACTTCCTTAATCTACGGTGAATATACGGAGTTAAGCAAGGCTGCACGACAATGGATTGAAGAGACAGAAGCCTTATTCAACCGCTTAGATCTACAGTTATAATCCCCTACAAACCAGTATAGCCCAGAAAACCTACATTTAAGGTTTCCGGGCTATACTGGTCTGTTCTATATGCATTTAAATTATTAATTATCATGCATGACTTCATTCTCAAACTGTTCGATGTTCGCGTTAGAACCAATAATGACCATAATATCATCCGTTCGAACCTGATCCATCCCTGTAGGAGCTACTATAATTCCCTCTGCTCTGTGTAACGCTACGATACTACATCCAAATCTAGAACGCGTATTTATCTCTGTTAGCGTCTTGCCATTAAGACACATAGGCACTTTCAACTCTACTATGCTGTAGTCTTTAGAGAGCTCAATATAATCCAGAAGATTCGGCGTTACCAGTTGATGTGCAACTCGAATGCCCATATCTCTCTCAGGATACACCACCCGATCTACGCCTAGTTTCTCAAGTGCTCTTCCATGAAGAACAGAGATCGCCTTGGCAATGACTGTAGATACGCCTAAATCCTTTAGCAGTATAGCTGCAAGAATACTCGTCTGAATATCCTCTCCGATAGCCACAATGCCACAATCGAAATTACGAACACCAAGTGATTTCAACACTTCTTCATCTGAAGCATCTGCTACAACTGCATAGGTCAGCAAATCACTCATATCACTTACAATCTCTTCATTTCGATCAATACCCAGTACTTCATAATTCAGTGCCATGAGTTCTAGTGCTATCGACGATCCAAAACGCCCTAAGCCAATAACAACAAATTGCTGTTTCTTCATTCCTCTTCCAGTACTCCTTCATCTATCTCAATTTCCTTACTATCCTATAATAATTTTGCCTTCTGGATGTCGATATAACTCTTTACCTTTTTTCGGTCCAAGAGCATAAGCCATAGTTATTGGTCCGAGTCGACCCGCAAACATCGTAAGGCTGATGAGGATTTTACCTATAAGACTAAGCTTCGTCGTTAATCCCATAGTTAAACCTACCGTACCGAAAGCAGAAGTCGTCTCATATAATATCATTAAGAAAGGACTATCTTCTGTCGTCGACAAGACCATCGCTACACTTAATACGAGCAAGAGTGCAAGTAACGTAATCGTTAATGCTTTAAATATCCGTTCTTGCGCAAGACGATACCGGAATAATACGATATCTTCACGACCACGTAACATAGAGATAACGGCTCCAATAATTATTGTAAAGGTCGTCGTCTTAATACCACCACCGGTCGATCCTGGAGAAGCACCAATGAACATCAATATAATCATGAAGAATTGAGATGCCTGCCTCATACTTCCCAAATCGATCGTGTTCGCTCCAGCAGTCCTTGGTGTAACCGATTGGAATAAGGATCCCAGAATTTTCCCTCCCCAATTCAGTGACCCTAAAGTTCTTGGATTAGAATATTCGAATACAAATATAACAATCGCTCCGAACACGATCAGGAATGCCGTCATGGACAGTACCACTTTGGAGTGTAAGGATATTCTACGCGTTCTCTTGAAATCCACCAAATCAGACAGAACGATAAATCCTATCCCCCCTGATACAATCAAGAACATAACTACAAAATTCACTAGAGGATCATATACATAACCTGTGAGGCTACGGAAGTTACCGAATAGATCGAATCCAGCATTGTTGAACATTGATATCGCATGAAAAATACCAAAGTATAAAGCCTTTCCAAAAGGCATATCAACAGACCATCGTATGGTCAAAAGAATGGCTGCAGCACCTTCAATAATTAGTGAAAAAAGTAATACCTTTCGAATCAAACGCACGATGCCTTCCATGGTATTCTGGTTCATCGCTTCTTGAAGGAGTAACCGGTCACGAAGTGAAATTCTACGTTTCAGAATTAGAGCAAATAACGTAGCCATCGTCATAAAACCAAGTCCACCCACTTGAATGAGCATAATGATAACCACTTGTCCGAATGTAGTAAAGAATGTCCCCGTATCTTTTACGACCAAGCCTGTCACGCACGTTGCTGATGTCGCAGTAAATAATGCATCAATAAAGGCTAGAGGCTTACCCGTTGTATTAGAGATAGGTAACGTTAGTAATAGAGTTCCCAGCAATATAATGCTAGCAAACCCCATCACTAGAATCTGTGGAGGAGATAATTTGAACCAGCTAAACTTCCATTTCAATATGATCACCCCTTTTCAAAAATATACGAGCGTATGTCACTAACGCTTATATTTCAATGCTAAACGTCGCTTTGCCGCCAAAGGACGGCACATCCATTTAAATTTAGTCAACGAAAAAAGACACTGGAATTCCAATGCCTCTCGGGTTGGTTCCTGCTAGCATATCGCCTACGAGGTTAGCTGACGGATTCGGGTATGCACAGGTTACCCTATTCGTTGAATAAATAACGAAATTCACCCCATAAAAAATGGTTCCCCCATATTTCTTAATGAAAATTCGGCGCATTATTGAATTGCATTCCGATTATAATCTTTATACAGAAACAGTACAAAGTCATTTTTGGAACAAATGTGTCGATATCTATTGAAAAGTAGCTGAATAATGCTTATGAACAATGAATTCCTCTCTTTATATATTATTACCTTCATATTCATCTTGTTTTCGCGTTTTTCATTCCAGAATTGGTGGATTTAGCGTTGAAACCTATGTTATGTTAACTGTACTCAAGAAGAAAGACCATCTAAATCTAGGAGGGAATTCAATGAATGCTACAGGACAGCCTTTGAAACTCAAAACCAATTATAAGGTTCTAGGTTTACTCGGGGCTATCGGTCTTATTCTGTTTATGATTATCCAAGTGTTTCCTGGTACTGCATCGGATACATTGGAGCAGCAAAGTAACGAAATGATCAGTAAGGAACAAGCACGGGAAGTTGCAACGCAATATGCTGAGTCACAACTTCATATACATATTTTGAGTAATCCTGACACACTGGTTACGTATCAATCTCATTCCGATATCTACGGTTATTTGTCTAAAGAGAAACTAATGAAGAAATATAATACAACTTTTGAGAAGAAATATCCTTACGATGTATATCGTGTCCGTCTACAAGAGAGTGAACATGGACCTTTTCTCAATATTGATGTACATATGAATACAGGCGACATCGTAGCTTTCGCGCAAGAAAAAGAAAATAACTTTTCATTGACTGAACCTACGAACGAAGTCATGAGTACAACAAATAAGGAAAAGCTTGCTGAATTATGGCTTACGAAATTAGGCTATGATCCAAAGAAACTCACCATTGTGAAAAATGACAAGAACACTCTTACCTATTCAGATGACAACGCAACCATTGGTGAGGCGGTATTACAGCTTAAGTTCGCTTTTGGCTCTGAACGAATCGTGTCCTTTCAGCCTTCCTTTACAATTCCTGTAGAACATACTGCTTATGTTGAAAAAGAACACACCAAAGCAGTCTGGTTAACCCTGTTAGGATATGGCCTTCTAACTTTAGCACTTGGCGTTCTCGCTATTGTTTATAGTGCATTGACGAGACGATACACCTCTTTCTTGAGAGGTATATTCCTAAGTTCCTTTTACTTCATCGTATCTATGATAGGCACATTTAATATGTTACCTGCATTGGAAGCAGAAGGACTAAGCGGAACTCCCTTAATCATTGGAATGATCTTTCAAGGATTACTGACATTGGTCATGGCTGCGTTATTGTACTTCTCACTGATCGGTGGCGATGGCTTGTGGAGGAAGGAAGCTGGGCTTAATCCGTGGCCACGTGGCAAAGAATCTGGGTATGGATCGTATGTACTTCATAGTATGTTTGTCGGATATTTATGGGCACTTATATTGTTAGGAGCTCAATCGATTATCTATTTCATACTCGATCTAACGCTTCATAGTTGGTCTACAACCGATGCAAGTCAATCTCCAATTAACATGATATATCCATGGATGCTACCGCTATTAGCATGGGTTGCTGGAATATCAGAAGAAGCGGTTTATCGTTTATTCGGAATTAGAATGATGCAGAAGCTCGTCAAGAATACATTCCTAGCTTGCCTGATTCCGACCATCATTTGGGCTCTTGGTCATACGCTTTATCCTATATATCCCGTTATTTCACGGCCTATAGAACTTATCATCATCGGACTGCTATTCAGCTTCATCTTTCTACGTTATGGATTCATTGCTGCTATGTTCAGTCATGTTGTATTTGATAGCATTCTGATGGGATTCGGTTTATTCGTACTGAATGATCCTATTAACATTACAGCCGGAATCGTATCCATGATCATGCCGTTTATCGTAGCATCCCTAATATACCTGTTTTACGCTAGAAAAAAAGAGAAGCCGTATGTTACGACTCCTCCTGAAGTGCTGCAATAATTTGTGAGGCTAGTTTCTCACCAATAGAGAGAGGCCGGAAGTCTTCGACACTGGCCTCTCTTATTTTTTTGAGTGAACCGAAATGCTTCAGCATCAGCTTACGGCGTTTCTCTCCCACGCCAGGTATAGCATCGAGCTGGGATGTGACCATCGATTTACCACGCAGTTCACGATGGAAGGTGATTGCAAAGCGATGCACCTCGTCTTGAATACGTTGTAATAGATAGAACTCTTGACTATCCCGAGGTAGTGTTATGACCTCTGCTGGCTCACCGATCATTAGCTGTGACGTTTTATGTTTGATATCCTTAACGAGTCCACATACAGGAATAAACAACCCTAGCTCATTCTCCAGTACGTCCATCGCCGCAGCAATTTGTCCTTTCCCTCCATCAACTACAATCAGGTCTGGCATCTCCAAGTTTTCCTTCAATACTCGTTCATACCGTCTGCGAATGACTTCTCGCATCGTACTATAATCATCCGCTCCAACGACGGTTCGAATCTTGTACTTTCTATACTCTTTCTTATCCGGTTTACCATCTATAAATACAATCATTGCTGATACTGGATTAGTTCCTTGAATATTAGAATTATCAAAAGCCTCAATACGATGTAATGAATGAATACCTATGGCTTCACCTAAATTTGCAGCTGCTATGGATGTACGCTCTTCATCACGCTCAATTAGTCTGAACTTCTCATTAAGAGAAACGCTAGCATTCTCAGCAGCCATCCCTACCATCTGTTTCTTCAATCCTCGCTGCGGTACATATACTTTAATACCCAACCATTCCTGAAGTGCAGAAACAACGTTAACATCATCAGCACCAACTTCATCAACATTAACTTCTTCAACCGACAGCACAACTCCATCCTGCCCGTTGACGACGTTATCACCTTGTGATGTAACCTCAATTTCAGCCTCTGCCGTATTCAGTTCGGGTAATAAAATTTCTTGCGGTAGAGCTGGATTATCACTGTAATATTGCGTAACGAAAGTCATAAAGTCGCTATAGGCTTCCCCGTAAAATGGAAATACAGAAGCATGCCGCTGAACCATCTTCCCTTTACGCATATAGAGTATCTGAACACACATCCAGCCTTTATCGACTGCAAAGCCCAGAACATCCCGATCTCTTGTATCCGACGTCGTAATTTTCTGCTTCTCCATGATGGCATCAATGTTCATGATCTGATCACGAAGTTCTTTAGCTCGTTCGAAATAAAGTTCTTCGGAAGCCTCCAGCATCTTACGCTGAAGTTCCTTCTTTATGACCTCATGTCCTCCACTGAGAAAAGAGCTAATCTCTTGTATTATCTGATCGTAAGATTGTTGTACGACCTCTTTCTCACATGGAGCTAGACACTGTCCCATATGGAAATACAAGCATACTTCCTTCGGTAGTACACCACATTTACGTAATGGATACATGCGATCTAATAACTTCTTAGTCTGCTGCGCCGCATAAGCATTTGGATATGGACCGAAATATTTTGCCTTATCCTTCAGGACACGTCGTGTCACTTCTAGTCTTGGATGTAGCTCATTCGTAATTTTAATATAAGGGAATGTCTTATCGTCCTTCAGTAGAACATTGTATCGTGGTTGATGCCCTTTTATGAGATTGCACTCCAAAATAAGTGCCTCCATATTACTACCCGTTACAATATATTCGAAGTCTCGGATATCCGAGACGAGCATCTGGGTCTTACCATTATGACTCCCAGTGAAATAAGATCTAACCCGGTTCTTAAGAACTTTTGCCTTCCCAACATAAATAATGGTGCCTTCACCATTCTTCATCAAATAACAACCCGGGAGGTCTGGCAGAAGGGCTAGCTTATTGCGAATATGATCCTGTGCCTTCTCTTTCTCTTGTATATCCTTGGTCATATCATCCATTGTAATGTCATTACCTCCCCCAGTAAAATGACTATTTTATATATATAATTATCACATCATGTTATATTCGCACTTAACTTAGGGTATCCTTCATTCTAATAAAGCGCCCCCGAAAAACCGGAGGCGCTTAAAAATATTGCTCAATTCTTACTGGTGTTTAGAAAGCATGTTCTTCAGTGCATCTTTAGAGTTCAATCCAACTACTTTATCAACCGGTTGACCATCTTTAAAGACAATCAATGTTGGAATACTCATAACACCAAAGCGAGATGCTGTTTCAGGATTCTCATCCACATTCACTTTAGCGATCTTTACACTGTCACCTAGTTCGGAAGATAGTTCATCCAAGATAGGAGCGATCATCTTACAAGGACCACACCAAGGCGCCCAGAAATCAACCAAAACCGTTCCTTGTCCTTCCACTTCTGTGATAAAGGACTGATCGGATACATTAACAATTGCCATGATATTTCTCCTCCTTATTTAGGAAAGTTCCATGAATTTTAAACTGATACGTCTTTGTGGACAGTTATAAGTATAACACATTCTTATAAGCAATGGAAAATATCAAATCCAATATTATTCAGTAATTCTTTACAAGTTAATTTAGAATTGAGTATACTTGGGTTAACTCAGGTCTATTTGTATATGATTATTATCATGCGCAAAAATAAGATCTTTATGAGGAGGAATGAAGCATGGAAGCAAAAGTATACTTAAATGATCCTAGGGAACATGTAAACGAAGAACCCCGCGATGATTTTGGAGATTTAATGCTTGGATTTGGTGGAATGTTCTTATTCTTGGCCGTTCTATTCTTCGGAATGGTTATCATCAAGTTCATTGTCTCTGGTTAATCCTGGATCATTAATGGAACACCGAAAAGTCTGATCCCCTATTTACTAGGCGATCAGACTTTTTAAATTTGGATCATAGATTAGTGTTTACCGCGTTGATTTTCTCCGTGAAGGTTAACCACGTCCACAAATGGGGAGATTCGATCCATTAATCGTTGACCTTTATTTCCCTCTTCCCCATCCTTATTCGTGAAACTGAGATGCTTCTCAAGACCTTCAAGTGTGTAATTCGATGTATAAAATGTAGGTTTACGATTCATGCGATAATTCAAGATTGACCCCATAATATGATCACGTGCCCACGGATTTAAATTCTCTGCTCCAATATCGTCAAAAATAAGTAAATCACAATTCTTCATCATTTCTGTACTTTCCTTTAACTTCACACTGTCCATCATGAGTGATTTCAAATCCTCAACGAAGTCTGGCATGTAGACAATGACGCCAGTAAGCCCCGCGATCGCAAGCTCATGTAGCATATAACTCATAAGAAATGTCTTTCCCGTTCCGAAAGAACCATAAAGGTATAATCCACGCGTAGATAGCCCATTCTCTTTCGTCTCACGAATATAGCGAAACACTTGTTGGACTGCAGGAGCACGAAGACGGTCCTTACCCATAATTTCCACTTCTTTATATCCTTCATTCAAAGCACGTTCATCCACATAGAAGCTCCGAATACGCTTCTTCACCTGATCATCATGCTGTTTCGTCAAATGAAGAGAACAAGGTGCCTTCCGTTCGTAAAGTTCAGCATTTCCGTTCACGCTCTGCACACCTAGCTTACTGAAATGACCTTGAAAGTCATTAGGACAATTGGCAAGCCCAGGACAGTTATCACAATTACGCTTGTCCCCTACATACTGATATAAACGGCTTAAGTTGAGACGTAGCTTAGAATCATCCAATTCAGGATAAAGTGTACGTAACTCCTTAATCAGTGGATGGCTGAACAGTTCATCTTCTATCGCTTGTGACTGTCGCCGAAATGAAGGATTCTTCATCTGCTGAAGTAATTCTCCTAAAGATTCCACGTCTCATCCTCCTTTAAAAGATAATAAAGCGACTGTACATGCTTAACCTTGTTTCTTACTTGCTTGAATTTCAGCAGCCATCTTCATCATTTCTTCAAATTCTTCTTCAGATACCAAATCACCTTGACTGTTATCCTGAGCAATTGGAATTTCCGGCTTCGCTTTGGTCTGCTTGTTGCCGTAAGTTCGAGTACGTGCCCCGCTAGATGCGGCTGCCTGTTTCCCTTTTACCTTGGACTGATCTTTGATGTATTGTACTGCCTTCTCATAAGAATTAACCTGCTTCAATAGCATATTAGATGCAATAGCTTCCACAAAATTTCGGTTGATGCGTTGATCTCCACCCGAAGCCAAAAGCGACATCAAATAATGAATAAGTACATTGATGACTTCACCAGGCAATTTGTAGCTAAGATCAATCTTTTCAAATATATCAATTAAATTATCCGGTACAGCGCCCGGGAAAAAAGTTTTAAGTAATTTCGTATAAGGTTCGTTTCGAAGCATCATATTATACTGATGAACATCACATTTCGATTTAAACTGTATCGGTACCTCAACATAGTACTCCATTTGTACAGCGTGTTCCAATTGAAGGGATCCCTCTGGATTTTCTTCCCCTTGTCGAATGGATATTATTTTGCCAGCTAACACTTCACGTTGTTCCTGTCTTTTCTTTCCTTGACGGAAATGGAGGTTGGCCTGATGCTGTAATTCATCGAGAATGATATCTCCTTGCGGAGTAAATATACCATCTTCATCAAGCAGGCGACATAAGTCCTGAACATTCAGCTCATATTTATTGACAACATAATTCACAATGCCCATTTGTTCAAAATTAAACCGAAGCTTCTCGACGTATTCCCGATTGACAGATTCTCTTGGGAAACGAAGAATAATATCAGCGTAATTCAAGCCGTTACTTTCTTCCCCTGCTTGCAGCCCAGACTGTCTTGTTGTAGATACTTCTGAAAGGGCCTGCTCCAGCTCATAATCAATCACATGGGTGTTCAGTTCAAAAATTTCATAAAAAGGTACTGAAATATTCTCTTTGTTCTGCTTCGTACCTGACCATTCTTCAGGTTCCTTAATCCACAGTTCCTCTCGCAACGAGAGCACGGCAAATTTACCTATCTTATCTCGTAACAAGAGTGTTAAGTGCTGCGTATTAAAGAATTCCGTTGGAGATAAAGGTGCCGTTAATTCGTACTCGTACATATAATCGTCGTTCTCAGGTACATAGATACGACTTGTTTGTAAAAGACCCACCGCTTCAAGCTTGGAAGCTTGCTCGATTAGAAATTTCCGCCCAGTCTCACTAGGTTCCATACCAAGTGTTAAGAAAAGACGGCGTTGTTGTTCTATTCTTGAATAACCAATTTTCTCTATAGGAAGTTGTTGAAACAACAGATGATAGAAACTTATAGCGAATGCACCGACCATGGGTTGATAGATACTATGGAGCATTCTGTTATCAAGACTGCTTAAGCAGAACTCGCGATAAACACAGTATTGATGGTTCTCGGTATAATGTAGAAGACTCTTTATGCGCATCGTTTACCTCCCATCGTTTACATTGACTCCTTCTATTCTATCATAATTCTCACAGTTCGTTCGACGTATTTCGTGTTTATATCACATGAATTTATATCCAACCTACAAGGTTTAATCAAATATCACCACGAAACCTTGCACATTATATGAGGTCTTTGTAACAAACAACAAAGCAGCTCTTCCTAGGGAAGAGCTGCTCACAAATGGCTTTCATTAGAACATGGTGTACCCACCTTGACGCAATTTCTTAATCGCCCATCCACTAATAAAGGCACCAACTAATCCTGCTAAACCCGTAAGATAGTCAACGATATGAAACGAACCTAGATGCGTTCCAAGAGGCATACTATGATCCCACAAGGAATATATAACAATAGGTAAGATGACAATTACAAACAAATAACACGGAAACCACGTCGTTTTCATTAACATATTAAGAATAAAGCCAATGCCGAACATCATCACAAAAAACAGTACCATTAGTACAAGCACAGGGATAAATTGCATACGGGCTATTTCACCTCTTCTTCATATCGCGCCTATTCTATTATTCCAATAAAAAACGGCATTAATTAACATACGCTAGTAGATAGTTTACTAGAAAAATTGTCATGAAGCAACGAAGATTATGTAAAGATTGTGTCATCGTTTGCTCTTATACTTATTCATGGGATACAATGTTAGCATATCAATATGTAAGTTACCTATACTTAGGAGTGATTAAGCACATGAGTGAAGTCGCAACAACACTTGAAGGATGGTATTCTCTACACGATTTCCGTTCTATGAATTGGACCTCTTGGAAATCTGCTGATGATGAAGACCGTGCTATGGCACTGGATGAGCTTCAAGCATTTATGCAGGAATGGTCTACCGTCGAATCCACTCACCAAGGAAGTAGTACGGCGTATTCTATTGTTGGACAGAAAGCTGATTTTGTATTTATGCATCTACGGGAAACCTTAGAAGACCTTAATGCACTTGAAACAGCTTTTAACAAAACAATTTTTGCTCAATATACAACTAAAGAATATTCATATGTCAGTATTGTTGAACTTAGCAATTATATGGGTAGCGCAAATGGTGGAAATCCAATGGATAACCCCGAAGTTGTAGCACGTCTTAAGCCCATTCTTCCGAAGAATAGGTATATCTGTTTCTACCCAATGAATAAGAAACGTGAACTTTCGGATAATTGGTACATGCTTAGCATGGAAGAACGTCGGACTTTGATGCGTAGCCATGGCTTGATCGGTCGGAGTTATGCAGGTAAAGTAAAACAAATCATCACGGGTTCTGTTGGTCTAGATGATTGGGAATGGGGAGTAACTTTATTCTCTGAAGATGCACTTCAGTTCAAGAAGTTAGTATATGAAATGCGCTTTGATGAAGTTAGTGCCCGTTACGGCGAATTCGGTACATTTTATGTGGGTAGTTTACTCAGCGAACAAGCTTTCGAAGACATGCTTAAATTATAATTTTCCAACTTCAACATATATCTAATCAAAGGCCTTCTCCTAATCAACATTTGGAGACGGCCTTTATTAACGTAAAACAAAAAAAAGATTCATCACATTAGTCCTGTGACAAATCCTTTACGAACTTATGCTATTCTTCTTCTTCTTCTTCTGCTTGTTTCCTTGAATCAAGATACTCCGCCGTTGCAACATCCCGAGCACGGCCTTTTTCCTTCAACCTTTCAATCGCCGGAAGAATCAGTATATCTACTTCTTTCTGAATCGTATAAGCCAAATCATAAGCTTCTTGAGATTCTAAATGAGCTCCGACTTCCATTAGGGCATTGTAACGGTCTAATTCTTCTCTCGTCAGTAAACCACGAACTTGTACGCTACAGTGTCTCATATTATAGGAATCTTCCTTTTTTCAGTACGAGTGTGATGCCGCCAATCGTATACAGATACTTCATATCTACAACCTTTTTCAATTGCGCTGCACTCCAGCCCTTCATAAGCTTCTTACCTACAACCGCAATGCCTTCACCTTTACCAAGCGATGCAACGGTACCTTTATTGGAGTATTCGAATTTCCTAAGTTGTTGGTTACGGATACTAGCAACCACGTTCTGTGCACAACATACGCCTTGTTGCATAGCAATCTGCGCAGTTGGTGGATACGGGCGACCTTCTGGATTAAAGATAAGTGCATTGTCACCTATAATGAATACATTGTCATGACCTGGTACGTGTAGTTGATCATCTACTTTAACTCGGCCTCTCATCGTTTCAAAGCCGGCAGCTTCGATCATACGGTTCCCACGAATTCCACCAGTCCACACCACAGTAGCCGCTTTAATCTCTTCACCCGTTGCAAGAAGGACACCTTCAGTTGTACATTCTTTAATAGCAACACCCATTTTGAATGTAACACCTTTTCTAATAAGAACCTCCATTGCATATTCGACCAGTTCAGGTGCAAATCCAGGCAATGCCGTTGGCGCTGCTTCAATATTATAAATGTTAACAAGGTTAGGATCTACATCATATTCTTTGCAGAGTCTCGGAATACGATCAGCTAACTCAGCTACAAATTCAATACCACTGAATCCAGCTCCCCCAACCACGAAATTAATGCGCTCTTGAGCATTTCTTTCATTCTTATATTGAGCGAATTGATACTCGATATGTTTACGTATTAAGCGTACTGAGTTAATACTACGAATAGACATCGCATGTTCCGCAAGTCCAGGGATACCAAAGCTCTCAGGCTCTCCTCCTAAGGCAATGATAAGATAATCGTAAGACAGCGTACCATCTTCTAATATTATTTTTCTCTCTTGAGGTCGAATCTCTTGCACAGATGACTTCACCAAATCAATCTTGAATTCATCAATCAGATTTGAGATAGAAATACGAGTATTTTCTATACTATCTGTACCTGCAGCAGGCATGTGCAAATGAGTTGTCAGGTAATGATACTCATGACGATTTACTAATGTAACGTCTGCTTCATTATACTTTAATTCTTTTTGAAGCCGTTGTGCTGTTAGGATCCCTCCGTAACCCGCACCCAGTATTACTATTTTCGGAATATTACTCATAATCATTCCTACTCCTTCCAAATTCCTCTTTATATATAGTTTATATCCAATTTCCCTTATATTTGTGAAAATAAACACATCAATAAAAGGGATATTAACACCATATCCCACTCCTGAGACACCTATTACTCTCTACTTTAGTCGTTTTAATACTTATAATCAAACTCACCAAAAAGCAGTTATAAATTATATTACATACATCTGACATACTAGCTATAATAAGCATAAATATCAAGGTTTATTTCGAGGTAAAGTATGGCCATTTGACAGATTTATATGATAAAATTTCACATTCATACATTTTTCGCAATAAATCATATCTTTCAAACTTTTCATATCATAACGATCCGACTATAATGATTAAGATGTAATAAAAATCAATTCACTTTTTATATGGAGGTGCTTTACCTGATGACATCCCAACAACTTGGTGATGAAATGACTGACTTAATCATAATCGGGGGCGGCCCCGCTGGTATGTTTGCTGCATTTTATTGTGGAATGCGTCAAGCATCCGTAACTCTGATTGAGAGTATGCCGCAACTCGGTGGACAACTTGCTGCTCTTTACCCTGAGAAGTACATCTATGATGTTGCTGGATTCCCTAAAGTAACAGCACAAGAACTCGTAGATAACCTACTTGAACAATTGAAACTGTTCAATCCTAATGTTCGTCTTGAAGAAAAGGTAGTCTCTGTCGTAAAGATAGCTGAACGCCATTTCATCGTTAAGACGGATCAAAATGAATATCATTCCAAAGCAGTAATTATTACTGCTGGTGTAGGTGCATTCGAACCTCGCAGACTTGAGATTCCAGGAGCAGAACGTTTCGAGAAAGCCAACCTTCATTATTTCGTCAATGATCTAAATGCTTTTGCAGGTAAGAAAGTATTGATCAATGGTGGCGGGGATTCAGCAGTAGATTGGGCACTTATGTTAGAACCCATTGCTGAACAAGTCACGTTAATCCATCGTCGTGATAAATTCCGTGCACATGAACATAGTGTTGAGAATTTGATGAATTCGAAAGTAAATGTGGTCACTCCTACAGAAATTACTGAACTTCATGGGGATGATACCATTACAAAAGTAACACTTACAGATGTGAAATCAAAAGAAACACAAGAAATTGAAGTCGATGCTGTCATCGTTAACTTCGGATTCATATCTTCCCTAGGACCCATTGCAGAATGGGGTATCGCAATCGAAGGGAATTCAATTGTAGTCGACTCTCGTATGGAGACTAATATTCCAGGTCTATTTGCTGCAGGGGATATTACGACCTATCCTGGTAAGTTAAAACTTATCGCCGTAGGATTTGGTGAAGCGCCAACTGCTGTAAATAATGCTAAAGTATATATCGACCCGGAAGCACGTCTTTCCCCAGGTCACAGCAGTAACATGAAATTATAATTGTAATTTAAAAGGGTATCCATACTTGACGATTAATGTTTCAACGTCAACTGGATACCCTTTTTTAGTCTGTTATTCTCATGTATGTTAATGATGTACTCACACCTCCGGTAAATTGCGAACCACAATAATTCAACACCTGTCGACTCTATCATCACTATCTAACTTAATATGCGAGTTTCATTTGCTGAATTCCCAATTTACGTTTCTTTATTTCGGCTAATAGTAGCTTTATGAAATCACGTTCTAACTTTAACTCTACAGCCAGATGATAAGAATCTAGTAACATTTCATCTGATAATATAGCCATGAATCTCACATCCTTTCCTCTTTTTTCCTATAATCATCATATCAAACTATCAATACTAGAACAAGCGTTCCCGATATCCACAGGTAACTGTGGAGAACCTGTGCATATTTTGTTAGTAACTGTCATAAACCCTACTGAAACACAGGGGGTAATGTGGATAAATGTTATACACAGGGGAATTTCACTTTCATGTCTAAAAAATATATTTTTATTGAAAGCGAATTCATTGGAATTATTCTGGAAATCTATCCAATCACACCAAATTATTAGTACATTCTAATAGATTTCTCATCCCTATTACTGAGGACGAGTATTCACTTCAAAAATCCATATTCGCCCTTTCACATCTACTCCGTAATCGAATCCCAGTTGAGATATACCAGGGAATTTCCTTTCCATAATTGTTGTACATACTGTTGTTACTGTACTCATCTCTTTACGTTTTACATTTACTGATTGATAGGGTAACGACCGACGTAGTCCTTCCTTACAAGTAAGTTGTGTCCCTCCCCTACATAGGTTAGTGACAAATAACCCTGGCTTAGCAAGACGCCCTAACATAGAACGGAATATCCATCCCTTTCCTTCTTTAACTACTTTAACTCGGTAATCGATGGGACGACCATGAATCGTTGCAAGTTGAATCCCTTGTTGAATGAGATAAGTTCTTGGTTTTTTCATTTTAAGAAGCATACTGTACATTTCTGCAAACCTCGAATACCTAAAAGAACTTGAACCGTGTGTAATCTTATATCTTTCAGCGTTGTATTTAATTTGAATTACCCCGTGCCCTCCTGCTCCAACATCGGGCTTTACAACGACTACCCCATATTGACGGAGCATCGTCTGGAGATTAGTTATTGTTAAAGATTTAGTCTTTGGAATGTATCTTGCTACTCTCGGATCACTTAACAATACCTCTGTCTTTAGCCATTTACTCGCCAATTGTCGTCCTGCCATATCTGATCCTCTCCTATCTTGCCGGTATGCTAATAGCATACTCCCTGTCCATCACTCATTCTTGTATGATTGTCTCTGCTGGACACCTAATTATAATACTGTTAAATTTACACAATATTTGTCCTTCTAGATTATTGGCTTCCCTTAGAATATCGGATATACTCAATTGTAGTGATTTGTAAAAGGGGGTCTACGCGAGCGTGGCACAGGTATTTCAAATATTATATTGGATCGCAATTGTCGGTATGTCGGCAGTACTTGCTCTGACTACGTTAATGATCTTCGCTATTGGATTTAAATTTATTAAGAGTAAACGAAATGTGTTAGGCTTCAGTTGCATTGGCTTCTCCATTGCAATGGCTTCTATGATTATCTTCATGGTGAATTATACGTTTATATTACCTGCTTCGTAGAATTAGAATCGCTAAAAAGCCACTAGATTTAAGGAGATGTCTCTCCCTTAAATCCAGTGGCTTTTATTTTACAATCCTTGTGTTAATTTCAGATTAGGAATGATATCCTAACACTCGCCCTCAGGTGCTGGTTTCCCTGCATCCTTCGCTGTACGGAAACTCGCTCCACAACCACACGATGCCGATGCATTCGGATTATTGATCGTAAAGCCTCCAGACATACCTGATTCTTCGAAATCAATTTCCAATCCATCGAGGTAAGTCAGGCTTTCTTTATCAACCACAACTTTCATATCATGCACGTTCATATATATGTCATTCTCTGTTTCATCATCATCAAAACCCATCGCGTATGAAAAACCAGTGCATCCGCCGGGTTGTACACCAAGACGTAAGAACATATTCGGTGTCTCTTGTTCTGAAAGCATCTCTTTCAGCTTAACTGAAGCCGTATCGCTAATATTAATCATCGTTCAACCTCCTTATTGTGTCGTAGGTTAATTATACTCCAGAACCCTAGTACCCTCAAGTCAGTCAACCTATATCGGACAACCATTTCATTTTTTTAACTCATCGTCTTGTTGCGACCCAGTAATTGGAGGTCTATAATAAGAATGAATGTATAATATTTTTAATGGACAATCTGGAGGCTTTGCTACAAAAAATTATGCTTATGCTTCCGATGTAAGTTTTTTTACGATGAGTAAATTTGGAAGCTTGACTACAAAAAAATTTAGGAGGAACAATACTATATGTCAACACTCATTACCCCCAACATAGACAGTCAAATGGCTGCTATTATAGAAAAGGTGCAACTAGGAGAACGTTTAACCGTTGAAGATGGAACCTACCTTTATGAGAGTGATGATATATTGACAATGGGCCAATTGGCTAATCAAGTCAACTTACGCAAAAATGGAAAAAAAGTGTACTTCATTGAGAATATGAGTCTGTATTTCACCAATGTATGTGAATCTTATTGCGCCTTCTGTAACTTCCGTAAAGATCAAGGCGAAGAAGGATCTTATACGCTTTCTGGTGAAGAGATGGTCGAATATGTTAACCAACACATCCATCCAGGTATAAGAGAGTTTCATATCGTTGGAGGTCATAACGCTCATGTCCCCTTCCAATATTATGTTGACTCTTTACAAACATTAACAGATCATTATCCTGACGTGACATTAAAAGCTTATACTGCAGCTGAAATCGAATTTTTCACACGTATAAGTGGCCTTAGTACAACTGAAGTACTACAGAAATTACAACAAGCTGGATTGAAGTCATTAACAGGTGGTGGGGCTGAGATTCTATCCGATCAATATCGGGAAAAAATGAAGGTGGATAAAGCCAATGTCGAGCAATATTTAGACGTTCATCGTTCAGCTCATAAATTAGGGATGAAAACACATACTACGATGTTATACGGGTCCATTGAAAGTCATGAAGATCGTATACGTCACATGGTTCAGATTCGTGAACTTCAAGACGAAACACAAGGATTCATGGTATTCATACCTTTATCTATGCAACCAAAGAATAGAAACGCTGGTATTATGAGACGTAATTCAGCTTATGAAGATTTGAAAACCATTGCGATCAGTCGTTTAATGTTGGATAATATCGATCATATTAAGGCCTACTTCATTAATATCGGCGCTCAACTTACGCAAATGGCACTCAGCTTCGGAGCTTCTGACGTGCATGGTACGATTATCAAAGAACGCATCAGCCATGCAGCAGGTGCGCTTACGCCAGAAGGTTTAACACGCAAAGAATTAATATGGCTCATCAAGGGTGCTGGACGCATTCCAGTTGAACGGGATACCTTCTATAACGAGATCCAAATCTACGAGTAATACTATTTCTGAAGCGAAAGGAACCCATCCATGAGAAAACTAGTTATTCTCGGGGGCGGATACGGAGGGCTTGCAATTATTCAAGGCCTTCTGGATGACCACCTACCGGAAGATATTGAAATGGTATTAGTCGATCGTATGCCCTTCCAGGGTCTTAAAACGGAATATTACGCTTTAGCTGCAGGTACTGCAGCCGATTTAGAACTTCGTGTCGCGTTTCCCAAGCATCCTCAACTAACGATCAAGTACGGCGAAATTTCTTCAATCGATTTAGAAGGTAAAACGGTTCATATGGAGCTCGCTGAAGACATCAACTACGATTTTCTTATCATTGCTTTGGGTTGCACAGATAGTTATCACGGGATTGAAGGTGCTGAGCAATTCACAAGCAGTATTCAATCTTTCTCAAATACTCGTAAGACTTATCTACAACTTAATGATGCGAAACCTTATGGTCAAGTGAATATTATAGGTGGAGGACTCAGTGGCGTTGAGATGGCCGCGGAATTGAGAGAAAGCAGACCTGATCTGAATATCTCCATTCTCGATCGTCACAGCCGTGTACTCTCTTCCTTCCCATCCAAATTGTCCATTTATGTAGAACATTGGTTTCAATCTCATGACGTTAAGACTTGTGGTCATATATCGGTTGCACGAATAGAAGATGGGGCTATCTACAATGGACCTGAGATCATACAAAGTGACGTTACCGTATGGACTGCAGGTATTCAACCTGTCCGTGTCGTACAGGATCTTCAAGTTGCCAAAGACCAGGGTGGACGAATTATTCTAAATGCCTATTCCCAAATCGCTGAGCACCCAGATGTATATGTCATAGGAGATTGTGCCAGCCTTCCGCTCGCCCCAAGCGCACAAGCTGCTGGAGCCCAAGCGGAGCAAGTTGCAGAAGTCATACATTCCTTATGGCGTGGAGAGACGCCTAAGTTGCACCCCTTTCATCTAAAAGGAACACTAGGCGCTCTCGGTAAGAAAGCTGGATTTGGACTCATGGGCAAAACAGCTGTTATGGGTCGCGTTCCGCGCTTACTAAAAAGTGGTGTTCTTTGGATGTCTAGACGCCACTTGGGTTAATCTAGATCCAGATCATCCCATGCTTCTGCTTCCTTTATCTTGGCAATGATAACATCATATAATTCGTCTGCGCTCTCTGCGGTTACAATTTCACCATCAACCATGGCATATGGCATGAGGTAACATTGACCACAATTCGTCAGACATCCATATTCGACGACGTCGTAATCTGGGTTGGACTCTAACTTTTCCATCACGGTATCTGTATCAAAATGCATATTGTTCGTACAAAATTCTATGATTGGTCTCAATTCTAATGCACCTGCTTTACTTATCTATTTTATTTTTGTGTTCATTTGTAATATAATGATAATTAGGAAGGAGTTGAACACTTATGAGTGAAAACGTACAAAGCACCATGTATGATGAAGTATTAGACGTATTAGATAAACTTCGTCCATTCCTTCAACGCGATGGCGGTGACGTAGAATTGGTCGATGTCGAAGACGGTATCATAAAGTTAAGATTAATGGGTGCATGCGGCAGTTGCCCAAGCTCCACGATTACTTTGAAAGCCGGTATTGAACGTGCTCTTCTAGAAGAAGTTGAGGGCGTAGTAGAGGTTGTCCAAGTATTTTAATCTAAAACCTTAGAGAAATCTTCTTAATATTTTGAGAAAGTCTTGGACTTCGTGATTAACGACGCCAAGACTTTTTTTTATTATAAGAAAGTAAAAGTTTCACTTGATACTATATTCCTTATATTCCAACTGAAACGGGTGCCATCTTTGAAAAAGACGGTATTACCGTTGCTACTTTATAAGACTTATATCCATGGTCGAATGGGATCAAGTCCTCCCGTAATATCCATGATATTGCCCGTAATGAAATCTGAGTCTTCATGACACAAATATTGAATGACCCGTGCGATATCTTCTCCACTTCCTGGTCTTCCATTAGGTGTCTCTAGGTCTTCTATACCTTCAACTTCAGCGATGGACTTCTCCTTGTTCATTCCCCTAATATCTCCAGGGCACACCATATTAACCGTAATTCCATAAGGTGCTTCTTCTACGGCTAATGTCTTCGTGAAAGAAACAAGCCCTGTCTTCGCAGCTGCATACACTGCGCGATGCGGCCAAGCCCTCGCTTCTCCTGCATGTCCGAATCCGAAATGAATAATTCTTCCCCATTTCTTCTTCCTCATCGAAGGAATAACCAAGTGGTCAAGTAACATAGCGCCGATCAAATTCCCTTGCATAAGCGAGATGATCTCAGCATGTGTATATTCCGTAAACAAACGTCGTTCCCGTATAAAAGGCCCAGCATTATTCACGATAATATCTGTACCTCCAAATTGATCATTCACTTGATTTATTAACCCTTCAAGTTGTTGTGGATCAGAGATGTCAGCTTGAACAGCAATACATTGCACACCCTTAAGTTCAATCTTAGCTCGCAATTCCTCTGCCTCTATAGCACTATGGACATAGTTCAGAACGATATTACAACCTTGATCTGCCAATGTAAGTGCTGTTCTCTTGCCTAACCCCTTCGCACTTCCCGTAATCAGGGCTACTCTCCCATTCAAATCTTTTCCTCCTCCAATGAGTGGTCATACCTTAATTATAGAAGATTTAGTCTCCCTCTACAAATATAATCCCGCAAAACCAATAAGGCTTTTGCGGGATTATAGATAAGTTCATTCAGATAAGCTCATTCCAACATTGAGGTGAAAGTTCCCCCCCCTATTTAGAATGCTGGGATAACAGCGCCTTTATATTTATCCTCAATAAATTTCTTGACGTCAGCTGAAGTGAGTGCTTTTGCCAACTTTTGAATCGCTTCAGAATCTTTATTGTCTGGACGTGCAACTAGAATATTCGCATATGGGTTATCTTTACCCTCGATTAACAAAGCATCCTTAACCGGATCTAAACCAGAATCAAGAACAAAGTTGGTATTAATAATGGCCAAATCAACCTCATTCAATTGGCGAGGTAGAATCGCCGCATCATGTTCAGTAATCACAAAATTCTTAGGATTCTCTGTAATATCACTCAGTTTAGATTCCACTGCTTTCGGATCTTTAAGCTTGATTAAACCATTATTTGCTAGCAGACTAAGCGCACGTCCGCCATTTGTAGCGTCATTTGGAATAGCGATATGAGCACCATCTTGAAGATCATTTATCGATTTCAACTTGCTGGAATACGCGCCGAGTGGTTCAATATGAACTGCTACGACGGAGACAAGATCCATTTTACGTTTGCTATTTTCACTGTCAAGATACGGCTGATGTTGGAAGAAATTCGCATCCAATTGCTTCTCGAATAACTGTGTATTAGGTTGTACGTAATCACTGAACTCAATGATTTGGATCTTGACGCCTTCCTTTTCTAGTGCGGGCTGAATATGTTTCAGAATTTCAGCGTGAGGGACAGATGTTGCCCCAATTTTCAAGATGTCTGATGACGATTTACCACATGCGGATAGAACGACTACGAGTGAAAGACTTAGAAATGCGAGTGCCCATTTTTTCATTTTCCATTCCCCTTTTCTTCGATAAGAATAATGTGATATATATGCGACCGAATGTACTATTCGGGTACTACCATAATGGAAACATCTTTATTTTCTTGTGAAATGACGAACTAGTCGATCTCCTGCCATCTGAAGGAATTGTACCAATATAACTATTAACACAACCGCTATGATCATGACTTCCTTTTCATAACGGAAGTAACCATATCGAATCGCTAAGTCCCCAAGTCCCCCGCCACCTACTTGACCCGACATTGCAGTGTAGGATACGAGCGTAATAATCGTAATCGTCATGGCTGCAAATAGACCGGGTCTCGCTTCAGGAAGTAGAACGCGTAGAATGATTTGTTGTGTAGATGCGCCCATCCCTTCAGCCGCCTCGATAACACCCCGATCTACTTCACTAAGTGATGTCTCTACCAACCTTGCAAAGAAAGGTGCCGCTCCTACAACAAGCGGAGGAATCGTCCCCAGAACTCCAAATGATACGCCAACAATCTCTCTTGTTATTGGGATCATCGCCACAATAAGAATAATAAAAGGTACCGATCTTAATATGTTAACCATAAAAGAAAGGACAATGTATACAGAATTCACTCTACGAGAAGATGAACGGGATGCAAGATAAAGAATAATACCGAGTGGAAGGCCTAGGATAAAGGTGAATATAGCCGATGCGCCCAACATTTTTAGTGTATCTAATATGGCAGTCGCTATCTCTTTCCAATCAATTAACGAGAAATCTAATCCACCCATTAGCCCATCACCTCCACTTCAAGTCCTTGTTTAATAAGTCTATCTTTTGCTACTACAATATCCTCTGGATTACCCTCAAAACGGACAACCAATTGCCCATAAGGCGTATCTTTTATTGTGGAAATCGTTCCTTGTAATATCGCGAAATCGACCCCTGTCTCCCGGACAGTCTTTGAAAGAATCGATTCATAGGTCTTCCCACCCAAATACGTAATCTTCAGAACTTGTGAATTTAAAGGATCGGTCGCGTTCATAGCTTGCTTGAAAAGCTCACTATTGTCCGATTCCCCACGAATAAAGTCACGTGTAACGGTATGCCTCGGCTTGAGGAACACATCAGTTACTGCCCCTTGCTCTACAATGCCTCCTTGATGAATGACCGCAACCCGATCACAGATACTCTGGATGACATGCATTTCATGCGTAATGAGAACGATGGTTAAGTTAAATCGCTTATTAATGTCCAACAACAATTTCAGAATTGAGTCCGTTGTTTGTGGGTCTAAAGCGGAAGTAGCTTCATCGCACAATAATACTTCTGGTTCACTTGCCAATGCACGAGCAATACCTACGCGTTGCTTCTGGCCACCCGATAATTGAGCTGGATATTTATCACTATGATCTTGTAATCCCACAAGAGCCAATAGTTCATTCACCTTTTTCTCAATACTACTCTTAGATGTGTGAATAAGACGCAATGGGAAAGCAATATTATCATAGACTGTTGCAGAAGAGAGTAGATTGAAATGTTGAAAAATCATCCCTATTTTGCGCCGCTCCGCCTGCAATGACTTGGTGTTCAGTGAAGTTAAATTAACACCATCCACCCATACTTCACCTGATGTAGGCCGCTCTAATAAGTTAATACAACGGATGAGTGTACTCTTCCCTGCCCCAGAATGACCGATGACTCCAAATATTTCGCCCTTCTCGACTGACAAATCCAGTTCATTCAAAGCTGTAGTTATTTGTGTTCCTTTACCGTAGCTCTTTGTCAAACGCCTTAATTCAATCAAACCTAAGAACCTCCTCTATTAAAAATTACCCAAACAATATAAAAAGCCCATTTTTCGTCAATGAAAAAGGGCTCTCTTTGTGTAAAAGACAATGCCTTCTCATCTGCCAGAGTCGCTATTATACGCATCTGAAGGAATTAGCACCTTACATTGGAAGATGAGACTTTAAGTCTCGATTCTTCAAATATCGGTTGCCGGGCTTCATCGGGCCTATCCCTCCGCCTCTCTTGATAAGAAAAATACGATATGAAATTAAGTATTGTAAGTATAGAATGAATTATTACCTTTGTCAAAAAGAAATTATAACCAACCTTCAAGAGATCACGTCTGAATATCTTTGCGTATCCACCTTTCACTCGTATAAAGATATACCGTACTCAGTGTTCTACTCACCATATCGACTCCCAGCTTTAATTCAAGCAAATGCTTGTCGACATCTTCTAGTATGATTTTATCATGGAGTCCTTGATGACGTTGCCAAAGATCGTCTTCCATCTCCACGTTCATATAGTGAATTTCTGCATTTCGACGTTTCCTAATATCATTAATCGGCTGCCGATATTCTTCCCTAATGGCTTCAAGTTTGCGCCCAAGTGATTGATGTGTATGCTTATCTGAGAATTGACGTAACACTGTGAAATAGGAATATTGAGATTTAACTTTCGATGTTTCTAGATCATAGACTTCATTCAGGAAAGTTCCCAACTTGTCTAACACCGCAAATACACGGATAAATCCATTCTTATAAAAATACACATAACGGGCGTAGTCTAGCTGTTCTTTTGCAGACATATCATCCATAAATCCAGCAATCGTAATTGACTTTCTAAAAAATTCAGCCGCTGCATAGCTTTCATCAAGCTCCGTTAGTGAAGATACAAGGCCACGAGTCCAAATTTCCAGCTTACGCAGATCATGCGTCGGATCCTCATAACGATTCATTTCTTTCTGAAGTAACTGAATTGCCTGTCCCATCTCTTTAAAGGCGTTCTCCACTAAGGGATTATTATTCTCACGTGACAATTGTCCAAATAATTCACTTAACATGGCGTGGTCTCCCTGATCCATATTTAAAATTCGCACCTTCGTTACTTCTTCATAATAGTGTTCCCAGAAGTTGCTCTGCTACTATTAGACTTATTATATGGTCCAAATTCAAAATAAAAAGCCCGCGAATAAGTTCGTAAACTACTTATTCAGGACTTTTATCTAGATGTTTATTTATTTAACTGCCATACTCTCACACTAAGATAACATAGAACACCAAACAACGAAGATACGAGTATGTTATGAAGTAACGCGGCGAAAATATAAAGTTCCGGATTATTCAAAGTGGCAATAATTGCTGCACCACTGAGTACCTGCATAAGACAGAGGGTTACCGCAGTAATACCCAACATTTGCAATTCACGATTCCCACGGTTGCGTCGATAAGCAAAATGTGCAAGCGTCGCGATCATGATAAACAGTAAGAACGCAGCAACCCGGTGCATAAAGGCAATCCCAACACCACCCGACAGTTCCGGAATCCATTCCCCATTACAGAGCGGCCATCCTGAACATCCTCCCCGAGCGTCTGAATGACTGACATAAGCACCGATATAAACAACCACATAACAATAAATCGTTGTTATCCAAGTGAAATTCCTAAAAGAACGACTTACCCTTGGTGCACTAACAAATTTAAAGTCACCCTTCGCCTTATCAACCCTACGTATTCCCAGCGAGAGCATTAATGCACTTGCAAATGCGATCAAAGAAAATCCAAAATGTAAGGCTCTTACGTATGAAGACTGATCATAAATGACTGCAAGTGCCCCCATTGCTGCTTGAACCAAGACAAACACTAGCGTCATCACAGAGTACACTCTTAAATCACGACGTTTACTAAATAACCAAAAGGCAATAACAACAGCCAAAGAAGATAATCCCGCTAGTCCACTCACTAATCGATGTGAATATTCTATCAAAGATTCCACCGTATGGGCCGGAATAAACTTCCCGTTACATAGCGGAAATTCATGTCCACATCCTAGACCTGATCCCGTCTTAGATACAACGGTACCACCAAATGTGGCAAAAAACATGACGAAAAACGTTAAATAACTGAGCCATTTCAACTGCTTGGTACTCACAATATCTCACCTGCTGATCAAATTATATTTTCAATATTACCATTCCAATTATACCCGATAATTATTGCTCTTCCATACCCTTATGTGACAAATTATATAGAAAAATAAATCATCACCCCTATGTATATAGAAGTGATGTGACTTTTACTTATTAATCGAGTTGTATACATTTAACGCAGTGTTTAAAAAACCTTCAATTTCTTCACGAGACTTACGTAGTTTATTTACAAACCGAACAAGTTCTTTTCCATCAGTATAAGCCACGAAACTGGGTATCCCCAAAATGTTCTGCTCTTCACTCACTGTTCCAACTTGATCAACATCAACTTCCACGATTGTTAGTTGCTCCGAGAATTTCGCCTCTACTTCCGGCATAAACGGATCAATATATTTGCAATCAGAACACCAATCGGCTTTGAATACCGCTACGGTTAATTGGGATGATTGTATGGTCTTATCGAATTGCTCTTTTGAAGTTATCTTTTCCATCTAATTCAGTCCTCTCAGCTATTTTTATATAAGTGAACCAAAATAGGGAGTGGAAGTCAAATTTTTGAGACATACTGAGAATAGGACCCTATCCTTAGGAAGGACGTTGAAAATGTCTTACAAGCATTCGAATTCTCACTCTTTTGGCGATATGTTGCGTATTGTCAAGACTCTTCCGCTGCAAACTACTCAAGTGCTAAGAGGTAAGTATGCCTGTTGGAAGCTGTCCCGTCCATTTCATAAACATCGCAATCATTTGAGTTGGAATGAAACCGCTGCCCAAATAATTAGAGATCAAGTAGAAAGAACCGTGGATGACGCAAGTCGTTCCAAAGATATCAATATCTACAAAGAAGAAGTCAGTCAACCACCCTTAACGGAGATGGATGATTCCATATTGAAACAAATACAGATAGCTACCATATCTGCTAACAAAAGCAATATCACGCGTACCGAAGCCTACCTGCAATGCTATGAATCCTATCCCGAGCTTCACTGGGCCTTATTAGCCCATATGGTTTCTAGAAATGGAGGATGGAACATGAGTGATTTGAAAGGTGGATTGATGGCCGATCTAACGAACACCTCGCTTAAAGATGACATTTACCGAATGTTAGAGCGGTGCAATGCACTTATTTTTCAAGACGCCTATCCGCAACTTCAGCTTTACATACATAGTAAGCAACAAGGTTGTAGTTATTTCCACCTATTACCTAAACTTCATGTATCCTCATTCATGAGTTTCTTCTGGAATAACTTCTGGATTGATCGAAACAGTGCATTATTAGCTGTTGGATTAATTATTAACGAGCAGACCTATATTGAAGGCCGAGTCGTACAACATAGCTATTTCCAGAAAAATGTCTTTCAACAATCCGAATATAAACTCCATCATCTCGCACATATGAATCAAATCCTATTTCCGCTAGATAAGACATGCTCTACCGAAATTGATGACAATATACCTACACCCTCCCCGAGTTTAGTAGGCTTAGTCTTAGAAAACTTCGGAAATATTGAAGAGAGAATCAATCTTGAGAAATCTCTATACGGGCTTCTTTTCGGTTATCAGGACATTCTGGATCGTGTGGCTTCCTATGCAACAAATACGACATACCAGGGCTCAAGAAGTGAATACTGGCCCCATATATTCTCACCAGACAAAGAAACAGCGCTGAACTCTCCCTTAGAGAGTTCAGCGCTATTACAACACGAATGGTTACTACCCGGACAGAAGATTTACAGTCCTGTTCTTAATAACGTTTGGTTCGATATGCCATATGACCCTATTCCCCAATACGATTGGTTGAAGGACAAGAATGTTACTCAGTTCATATCTAAGCCCCCACGGCCTATATTAATAGAGATGAGTCATGACCATCGAGCTGCCATTCAAAAGACGCCGTTCGCTCACGATATCGTCCGGGGCTTCAAATAACACCTCCAACGATAAAAACTAACCTTTTTCATAGTTACGCAAGCGCTTTGGTTGTAGACTCATGAGTGGCTTAAATACTTTCTGTAGCATTCTTGGATAGCTGGCAAGTTCCTGTTCGCGCAGCACACCTAATACAATTAGCATGACCAAGTAAATAATGACAACGACAACTCCTACGATGAAACAAGTGATCAAATAAGCCAATCTTGCTGGCATAACATGTACAAGTTGGATACCTGCTTGGTTCAGACCATACCCCACGCCACCAGACACGATTACCGTGATTAGGAAGCTAATCCAACGTGTTCCCAGGATAGAGAATGGTACGATAACCTTAAGCAGTCTAACATTGAGCAGTGTAATGACCAAGAAACAAAGTCCAGTGGCTGCAATAATACCGTAGACTCCAAAGAATGGAGCTAATATGTAACTTGCAGCAAGTTTTACTAGAATCCCAACCATGACGTGAACCATCGATACCTTTGCCTTGCCCAGACCAAGCAAAATTGAATTTGATGTCATCATCGTTATTTGAAAGATCGTTCCTAGTGTAAGAAACATGATTATTCCGCTACCATCTAAGCTACTGAACAACAAACCATTTACAGAATAAGAAGCCGTGCAAAGCGCTATAACCATTGGCATACCTGTTAGAATGGCAATCCTCATAGCTAATGTGATTTGCTGCTTCAGATATACCTGATCACGTCTAGCAAAAGCTGCAGATATAATTGGAATAAGTGATGTACTGAGCGCGATAGCTAGAATAGGAGGAATACCCGCTACAGGCTGTGCTCTACTTCCCATAATACCTAGAACTTGTGTTGCATAGGCATCCCCCGATTGCCCAATTAACAACCCTTTTATTATGGTAGAGTCAATGAAGTTCACTGCTGGGACAGCCAATGAAGTTAATACAATCGGGATAGACAACGTGAAGATATCTTTATAAATTTGTAGCATCGGGAGTGGAGAACCTTGTCCCTCTTGAAGATAGTTCGCACGATCTTGCTTACGCATTTTAAGCGTGAAATACAACATAACCCCGAATGCACCAATACTACCGAGTACGCCGCCAAACGATGCTCCTGCTGCGATTGTACTATCATCAAAGCCCGTACGGAGTAATACGTAAGCCAGAACGATTGCCGTACCAACTCTCGCTATTTGTTCCACAATTTGCGAGATACCACCTGCCATCATATTGTTACGGCCTTGGAAATAACCACGCATCATTGCAATGGTAGGGAACAACAATAGTGCAGGTGCCAAAGTACGGATAGCAAACGCTGCTTCTGGTGTCTTCGTACTCCTAGCATAATACGGCGCCCATACGTAAAGTAATACCGTCATAATGACACCTATGACTGCCGAGAAGATTAAAGCAGCATGATATATCCTTTGTGCCTCATGAGGTTTCTCCAACGCATAACGTTCGGAGACCATCTTACTCAATGTACTTGGAATACCCGCGGTTGCTACTGTTAATAGCATCAGATAGATATTATTGGAAATCGTAAACGATGCATTCCCTACATCACCCAACATATGCTCCAAAGGTACCCGTTGAGCCAAACCCAACACACGTGCAATCAATGCTGCTGCTGCTAGAATAAGTGTGCCTTTGACAAACGATTCTTTCTTTACCAAAACCTTTTCCCTTCTTTCTCACGAAAAGACAGCGCTCATTTCCACCATTACGTAACATACATTTAATAGATGATGATCCATATAAAGAAAATCACAACCATAGCAATCTGCAGAATGATCTTCATAACCATACTGCTGAACAATCCCACTAGCGATCCAAAACCAACTTTTAATGATTTATTTACTGAAGAACCAGATAGCAATTCACCGATGACAGCGCCAAGGAATGGACCAATGATTAGACCAAAGGCTGGAATTACGAAGGGTCCAATAATAACACCTATAGTGCTATATATGACAGACTTACGAGAACCACCGAACTTCTTAGTGCCCCAAGCTCCCACGACGTAATCTGCTACAATCAGTACAACCACGATTAGTGTCTGGATAATCCAGAACATAACTCCAAACGAGTCAAAACTAAAGAACCAACCATATACAAAGAAGGCCAAATAAATCGCAAGTGCACCTGGAAGTATGGGATATACAGCCCCAGCAAGTCCCACTGCAAATAAAGCAATAATTAGAATCCATCCAAGTACGACCATTTAGTCAACTCCTTAAAAGTTTTTGAAGCGTTCCTTCATGTTACTACTACGTCAAAAACTTACTTCGAAAGCATATACTTAAAGTTTTTTTAGCGATTCTCCTTGATTAAGCATCGAAAAAACTTACTTCGAAAGCATATGCTTAGTTTTTGAAGCGTTACTTCTTAACCTATAACTCAAAAATGTACTTCTTAATTACTTCCACAATCCCATCATCATTGTTGCTTGCTACGACAATATCAGCGACATCTTGTACTTGCTGTTGCGCATTTCCCATTGCAACACCAAGTCCACACTGCTGAATAGCTGCAATATCATTCAAGCTGTCTCCTACTGCAATAACCTCCGACATCTCAATATGAAGCAACTTACATACCTCAGCAATACCAGTTGCCTTGTTACACCCTTGCGGATTAATCTCCAGATTAAATGGAGAGGAGTTTGTAATTTCAAGTCCGCCCATATCCTGTAGCTTCATCAAAATCTGATGCCGGATATCGTCATCCTCCGTATGGTAACCAAATTTCAACCATTCTTTGTCTTCTAACGGCTCATTAATCCAATTTTCTTTATTATAAACATCCTGAACTGAATAAGCCCAGAACCAAGTATCAAAAGATACAGCAATTTCATATAGCTCTTTGATCCGCTGTACATCAAATAAAGAACGACGATGAAGTTGATGGGGTGCCTTCCAAACTTCACTCCCATTCACCGTGACCATAGGTGTAGAAAGCCCTAATTGTTCGCCGAATGGCAATGCGCTTTCAAAAGAACGACCTGTAGAAAGGCATACATGCACCCCTCTATCGGTTGCGTTCTTAATCCATTTCATCGTTTCTGATGAAATCTGATGCTCATCATTTAGAAGCGTACCATCCATATCTAACGCTAAACACTTATATTTCATATTCACTGTAGCTTCCTTTCCAGTACATTCTCAACAACACACTTTGTACTTTGAGCAAAGATTTACTCCGTACTTCCTTCATCTGTAGTATCCTTATTGCCCTTAGGTATTCCATCCAGCCCATACACTTCATCATAAGCGTCAAAAATCTTACGTGCAATCGGAGCCGCACTTTGGGACCCAAAGCCACCTTCAGGAATCATAACAGCTACAGCCAATACAGGATTTTCCCGAGGGGCATAAGCAATAAATACACCGTTATCGACCAACTCCCTACCTACCTGCTGAGTTGAAGTTCCTGTCTTTCGAGCAAAATCATACGGGAAGTCTCCAAATGAAGATACCGCACTATTCATACCCTTCTTAATCACATTCCAATAGGATTTGTCGAAATTGACGACATTCAACACTTCTGGTTGGAACTGTTGAACCACATTACCTGCCTTATCAGTAATCTTACTCACAATCTGAGGCTTCATTCGTTTGCCTTCACTTGCAAGTGTAGCTGTATATTGTGCAAGTTGAAGTGTTGTATATTTCCCCTGCTGTCCGAATGATGCATACGCCATCCTAGACTGCACACTTTCATTGTCATTATTATACTCAGGTAATCCTTTCTGCTCTCCAGGTATACCACTTCCCGTAACAACACCGAGACCGAAATCTTTCATATAACCATCCCATATACCAATGGCTTCAGCTCCATATTTACTATTTAGGGGAATCCCTACTTTATCCACCATAAATGCATTGGATGAATGTTCAATCGCTGTAGCAGGATTCAAAGCACCATAGACATGTCCTCCCGAATTCTGAATTCGAGCCTGATGCCCTTCCTTACCAAAAAATGCCGCACCCTTGTCATAGTAAGTATAGTTTCTTGAGAAGAAGCCTTCCTTTAGTCCAATGAGAACACTAAGCGGTTTAATCGTTGATCCTAGAAGAACAACAGACTCTGGATGATATCCTTTTTTACCCGAATTAAAAGAACGAATGGTTCCATTCTGGTAAGTATACTCAATATTTTTCCAATTATCTGAAGATACGGCTCCCGATCCCCAAACATTGGTATCATAATCTGGCATACTAGCCATAGCTACGATCTTCCCCGTCTTCACTTCCATCGCAACCGCAAAGCCCGTAGTAGCATCCCGATGGAGTTTGCCAGACACAGGATTCTTATGTAACCAATCTAACTGGTCCATAATCGCTTGCTCTGTCTTCATTTGAACATCTTTGTTAATCGTTGACCACACATCATGTCCTTTTTCGGGAGGGATGATATTATCCACACCTTCAGGCATATTACGAGGGTCAACCGGTATTTCCATGTATCCGTTCTTTCCACGTAGTTCATCTTGGTACATCAATTCTAATCCATCAAACCCAACAAACTCGGATTCACTATACATTAGACCTGGATCTTTTTGAGTACCATTCTTCATTTCATCCGTAATTGTCTGATATTTATTTAATGTTTTAGACCTTTTGAAATCTTTAATATAACCAATGGTTTGAACAGCCACGGTGTCAGGATCATATTGTCTCTTATTTTCCTCAACAATCGTAATCCCTTGATATTCCGACTTATGTTCCATAAAGTAAGCTATCTCATTTTGCGTAAGATCCATCTTAATTCTTCTCGGTATATACCCAGAATACAATCTATAGTTCAAGTCCAACGCTTTCAAGATATCTTCTTTGGTTAAAATTTCACCTTTAGGATCACCATATTGTTTAAAAGCCGCTGCTAAATCCTCAGCCAACTTCTCCACTTCAGGATAGTTATCTCGCTTCTTACCACCTTCAAGTTCACTATAATTACTCTTCAAAGTAATATACATGGACTGTGTCGATGTAGAATACGCCAACTTTACACCCTTGTCATCATATATAATACCTCTTGCTGGGGAAATAGGTACGTTCTTAACATCTCTACTCGTTTCTTCCCCTTTTAGCATAGGGCCCTCTACAAACTGCAGTATAGCCAAACGTACGATAATAACACAAAATATAAGGAATGTACTGAAAAAAAACAGATTGATACGCAGATTAAAACTATCTTTATGTTTAGGTGATTCTTGCTGCGTTCGATCCGGCACGTAGTCGCTCACCGGTTGTCCTCCTTTAGATATAAAGCACTCTCGAAGTTCATTTTCATGAAAATGTCTTTCTCATTCTATCATAAAAAAACGGTACCTTCACCTTCACACATGATGGATCATATCTTATACGACACAAATATAAGAGGCTAAATTGTCATAGTTACAATTTAGCCTCTTATTCTCACTCATTGTTAAATAATTATTAGAAATCTAAATTGTTTTTATAACTTACAGCCATAACTTTTTCATAAGCGCTTTCAAATTCTTGGGGAAGGAGCGGCTTGATCTGTTCCATAATATTAGATAGTGAGGCAAAAGCATGCATCTCCTTCACCGTCCAGTCTAACGGATACAATGAGAAATCACCAATGAACTTATACCCCTTACCATATCCTTGGTGAAAGATAGGAATATGCATCGCGCTTAATACATCCATATCCCGAT
This sequence comes from Paenibacillus macquariensis, assembly GCF_900156375.1. Classification (GTDB taxonomy): domain Bacteria; phylum Bacillota; class Bacilli; order Paenibacillales; family Paenibacillaceae; genus Paenibacillus_AQ; species Paenibacillus_AQ macquariensis. The sequence goes on along the minus strand of NZ_FTNK01000003.1, from coordinate 404,277 downwards.
AGATGGTACGTTCAGTTGTTCCACATCGTTCAGCAAGCTCTCGAGCAAGAATTCCAGGCATGACTTGTACAAGAGTAATGATACGCATTAACCGAATTAATCTATCTGTCATAAATTCCCCTTGGATGTAGTTATTTGGACTCATATAAAATACTCTATAAGTAGTCCTTTCGACTATCGACCGGGAATATCCTTCTTTTACTCATTTAATCATGCAACTATTTTCCTAACCTATTTGTCAGTTAGTAACAAAAAAATCATTAAATCCAAAATAAGAGAAATAACAGTTATATATCTCCATATAGATCAATGACACGGTACATCTTTTCTGCCTCTTCCATCAAACTTAGATCGCCTGATTGAACAGCAGACAATAACAACTCATCCCCTTTCCTTCTTAATATAAATTCAGCATGTTCTACATCCCCTAATTTAAATATTTCAATCGCTTCTTTCATTATCGTAGACGTTTTAAACAGTTTTACCTGCTTCTCAACTTTAAAATTACCTGCTCTTCGAATGAGTCCCAAATTGTATGTGTAATTCATATAAATCTCCTCAACAGCTTGTTCTCTCATCCGTTCACTATTAGAACCCTTGTATCTCCATTGCGTAGATATCACTGGGCGTTTACAAGCTTCATGAGACTTGAAAGAACATTCAATAACTACACACTGCTTCATATCAGTATATAAATGCCCTAGTGGAACTATTAAAGACGATTGTTGTGATTCTATTTTCCCTTTACATCCGTATGTACGAACTACTTTGGTACCTGGCTCGAGCCATATCATTAATTCAACATCCCGAGCATAAAGTTTAGAAAGTGATTTCGTACTGCTTAAGTTTAGTTCTGAAGCATTCCACTCAATTAGTAGATATACGCTATCGGCTCCGGTAGCATATATGTATGAATGATTCCATGTATATGTAGCTTTAATATCTGCTGTATACACTCCACCACCTCCTGCTCTTACTAATATACCAATAGTAGGATGACATCATATTGTCAGGGAACGTATGTTCTCGTTAAGTAATTGGATTTTTTTAACGAATCTTTCTGTTAACAACCCAATTTAACAACTAATTACAAGGTATTCGAATAAAGTAAAATAAGGAATGCAACCTCATAATGAAGTGCGTCCCTTAGATAAGAAAGTGGAACCCCTTGTAACAAATGGTATGAGTCGAGGAAATACTTTGATATCCACACCCTATATTACAAAAAGATTAACTTACAATTTTCATAATAATTATTAAAGCAATCGTGTAAATCCCTACTGCACCTGCAGATATCTTCATTTGTTGACTAGCATTAGCATGATATAGTTGAAGCACTAATGTATTGGTACAGACTAGTGCTAGTAGGATAGCAATAACTAAAATGATGAAGGCAAGTTGCATTGAAATGAATGCTATGATGGCAGATAACATGAATACAACACCAAATATAAGGTGGAATGAACCTATTTTAGCCGTAAAATCTTTCACATCCAACTTCTTTTTAGTTACAAATTGAGCTACAAACCAATAAGAGGCCATAAGGGCTAGAATAGATAACAATCCTATCCATAAAGATCGAGCTCCAAGAGAAGCTTGAGCCATTAGTGCGCTTCCAAATCCGAACTCACCAAAGGAATTTGATATGATTCTATCAAGAGACAATGCAAACAAGAAGAACCCTAACACGCTTATTCCTATTCCGATAAGACCATAGATAAACCCGCCATTTGAGCTGTTAAGTTGGACACAATTCATTGGATCTCGTAGTATTCCTAGAATAACCTGAAAATCGACTTTTTTAAACGTAGCTCCCTCAGTTGACGAAGATGCACCCACAAACGCACATTCATGTACATTACCTTCTGTTAAAGATTGACCACAATCACTGCAAAATCCCATCGTATTTCGCTCCTTTCCTACATCAAATTTATTATTCTGACTTCTTTCGTTATGTAATTGTTACTAATCATATGTAGTATACTGAACTCACTTTTGAATTGATGTCGAATAATGTAATTACTAGAAATATTTATACACAAAATAATCAAGCCTCTCATCCAACGAGACTTGATTATTCATTTCTAATTATCATATCAGTCATCCTGATCCACCTTAGTTATCCGTTTTCTCAGTGATATTATGAGTTTCTCTTTCCGAATAAGATCCATTTAATATAGGTGCATAGGTAACCTTATCGATAAGAAGACCGTTACCAACGGGCTCTCCGTTAACAGTAACCAACATTTTTTTATAATTTTTTTCTTTATTTTGCATCCTTTTCGTGCTCCTTTAAGTATTGTATAGATATAATTACCCGAAACATGTCTAATCGAAACGATAATTACAAATTTCACAAGCCATCTCTTTGGTTATATAATATCAAATCACATTCCCGGGGGTGACCAAATGGTGATACCATCTTTCTTACTTAAATCCTGTATGACTAGCTTAATGATCTTGATTATTTGTATCTGTTTCTTTCAATCTACTAAAGCACATGCGAATTACTTCACAGATTTCTATAACGGATTAGAGCAATTCTCTGAACTTCCATCTGATATAAAGGAGTTAAAGAGCAGTTACGAACAGTCTCGTTCTGAGCTAAATGAAGCGAAAGAAAGTGTTCAAGCCTATGCAGAGCAAAACATTCAGCTCATGGAACAGAATCGTCAACTTACAGAGACCGTTCAATTTTTAAAAGAAGCAGAGACCTCTCGTCAAAATCGAGCACATCAAATAAAGAGTGTCGTCATTTGGGCGATAGCGCTAGCGCTGGGTTATTTTGTACTTACACGAACCATCCGATTCGTAATGAGACGCTCAAATAAGTGGTAGGTCCATATCACGTCTGTACTTGGAGGTTCTTTACATGAATATACAAATCAATAACGACAATAATGCCCCTATTGGACAAGCAGTCACCTTCTCTCTCATGAAAGGCGATCTCGTCCATATACTCCATCCTGAACAGATTGTTGCCTATCGCGGGCCTTCTAATGGACGGAACGATCGATTCATGAATATGAAACGGATGTATCGTAAGAGGAAGATGATTCAATCCGATATGTCTGGTCCTTCTCAATTCGTTGCTGCTCTGCCTCCTGGGTTTGCTATGAAATCAATAGACATTAATGACGGTAGTGATCTGCTTTACGATTTAAGAAGTCTATTCTATTTCAGCGATGGAATCTCGATGCAGACACGACTATTAAGTATGAAGAATATAATCGTGACTCACGATGTCATTAAAGTAAAGTTCTCAGGTACAGGGCAAATAGGTATCCTTACACAAGGACCGGTATGTCAAACTGAACTTCATCCTACAGAGCCCGTGTATATCGATGCTGGAAGTCTTATTGCCTATCCTGAGAATGCTACTCTAGAGTTGACCGTGTATGGAAATACCTTAGCCAGCCAGCGCATGAACTATCATTGGAAAATGACGGGAAAAGGTACCGTACTTTATCAAGCAGGCCGCCAGAATCGACAATTAGAGAAGGACATGGAGAATGATGGATTTATAAAACGAGTGCTCAGAGAGATCATTCCTTTTGGTAACATTTTTATTAAATGAGTAACCGATGACATCGTTATATTCGACATCATTAAACCACATTATTGAAATGTGATTATTTATGTTATAATAGTGCGGTTCCACGTTATCCGACTGGGACAATTGAAGATAATCCATGCGTTGCATGGAAGAGGTTCGCGAACTCCCTCTATAAAAAACTATTCACCTTATTTTGTTATGATAGAAATAAGGCTTGTTTTTGTGTTGGAATCAAGTTCATGAATCTCTTTTTCTTCTGTGAATCTAAAGAAGAATGAGAGGTTTTTTTGTAATGACTAACGACAAAGCGGTCGTCGTATTTAGCGGCGGTCAAGACAGCACGACCTGTTTATTTTGGGCTTTAAAAAATTTCAGTGAGGTTGAGACAATCACCTTCGACTACGGTCAGCGTCATAAATTAGAGATTGAATGTGCTGCTAGCATAGCATCTGATCTCGGTGTGAAGCAGACGATCCTCGATATGAGTCTTTTGAATCAGCTTGCCCCAAACGCACTTACCCGTCATGATGTTGACATTACTCACGATGAGGGGCAACTCCCTAATACCACTGTAGATGGACGTAACCTTTTATTCATGAGTTTTGCGGCCATTGTTGCCAAACAAGCAGGTGCTAGGCATTTAATTACAGGCGTATGTGAAACGGATTTCAGTGGATACCCTGATTGCCGAGATATATTCATTAAATCACTCAATGTCACACTCAATTTATCTATGGATTATGATTTTGTAATTCATACCCCCCTCATGTGGCTTAACAAGGCAGAAACATGGCACATGTCTGACGAATTAGGCGCATTCAACTATATCCAAGAACGCACACTTACGTGTTATAACGGGATCATCGGAGATGGATGTGGAGAATGCCCAGCATGTAAGCTTAGAAAAGCTGGTCTTGATCAGTATTTAGCTACCTCTATCCAAGGTGGTGCTTAAGCATGAATCATACACCTGGCGAATTCCGAATCATCGATAATCTTCAACGCTTTGGAGAAGATATTCAACGTGACGAGCTAAAGTATCACAACAAAAGGGTACTCGTCTGTAAAGAATTCACCTTCGACGCAGCTCACCATTTACATGCCTATGAAGGTAAATGCAAGAATCTTCATGGCCATACGTACAAAGCGGTCTTTGGAATCAGTGGTGTACCGAATGACATTGGAATCACCGTTGATTTCGGTGAAATAAAGGACATTTGGAAAGATCTTATCGAACCTTATCTCGATCACCGTTATCTTAACGAGACCTTACCTAAGATGAACACAACGGCAGAGAATATGGTTGCCTGGCTATTTGAACAAATGGAGCAAGCACTTCAAGGTTCTATTCACCTCAAACATGAGGATATTCCATGCTCGAATGATATCCGAACAGAGTTTGTAAGACTATATGAGACTCCTACCAGCTACGCTGAAGCTAGACGGGAGTGGATGTTAAGTGAGTAGTCAGAGTTATGATAAACGTAAGCCTGATGATCTTAAGCTTGGTCGTCCCCTCCCGGTTCTTGAAATATTTGGACCTACTGTCCAAGGTGAGGGAATGGTCATTGGGAGGAAGACAATGTTCGTTCGTACCGCTGGCTGTGACTATCATTGCTCTTGGTGTGATTCAAGCTTCACTTGGGATGGTAGTGGGAAAGATCTTATTAAGCTCCTGAGTCCTGAACAAATCTGTCATGAACTATATCAAGTAGGTGAAGATCGATTCTCACACGTAACGCTATCTGGAGGAAACCCAGCTTTACTTCCACAACTCGGTGAATTAATACAATTGTTACATGATCGGAACATCACCGTCGCAGTTGAGACCCAAGGATCTAGATGGCAAGATTGGCTTATAGCCGTCGACGAAGTGACCCTATCTCCTAAACCACCTAGTTCGGGTATGGAAACGGAGTGGAAGATGTTAGACATCATCGTAGATAAATTGAAGCAACGCCCTGCGAAGTATTCCCATAGCTTGAAAGTGGTTATTTTTGATGAAGCCGATCTAGACTATGCCGTTACAATCCATCTTCGTTATCCTGATACTCTACTATATCTACAGGTGGGGAACTCGGATGTCCACACGATGGATTCAACACAACTCACAATGACTTTATTACAGCGCTATGAATGGCTCATAGATAAGGTCATGGAATCCTCTACTTTAAATAATATTCGGGTATTGCCTCAGCTTCATACTTTAGTATGGGGTAATAAACGGGGCGTTTAATACGGAATAGCAATATAATAAATCGAACCAAAAAAAGGAGTATCATCATGCCTGGAAGACAACCTACTGAAATGGAAGACCTTACGCTACTAGGAAACCAAGGAACGAAATACCTTGTGGAATACGATCCATCCATTCTTGAAAGTTTTGATAACAAACATGCTTACCGCGATTATTTCGTCAAATTTAACTGCCCTGAATTCACAAGTCTTTGTCCTATCACTGGCCAACCTGATTTTGCCACAATCTATATTAGTTACATGCCAGATATTCGTATGGTAGAGAGTAAATCACTAAAGTTATACTTATTCAGCTTCCGTAATCATGGAGATTTCCACGAAGATTGCATGAACGTTATTATGAATGATCTCATTAAACTGATGGATCCCAAATACATTGAAGTCTGGGGTAAATTCACTCCACGCGGAGGAATCTCCATCGACCCATACTGTAATTATGGACGTCCAGACACAAAGTATGAAGAAATGGCACATCATCGCCTGATGAATCACGATATGTATCCCGAAACAATAGACAACAGATAATAGTAAATAAACGGGGGGATGTCCCTAACCATTTCATCAATGATTATTGGGCCATCCCCCCCAATATTTTTTTATATTTGTTTCAGGTCCTCGATCTTCCTTAGAATTCTTCGTTTCTTATACAACATTTTACCTGCCTCAGATACATCTTCAATCGTTGCCTTATTACTTATAGATCCGAAGACAATACCAGCAATCGGTACAAGTTGGAACAATTTCTTCCACCCGAAGCTATCCATGTAAGTCGTAACAACTTCTTGCCATCCTTTTAATTGAGAGAATACTTGTCCCTCGCGTTCTACATCATCAAATTGCGCTAATTCCTCAAGAATCGCCTTTTTCCCTACGACATCCGCAGAAGAGAACTGAAGGCACTTAACAATAAATATCCGTTCATGCTTGTCCGTAGGATCAAAACCATAACACAACGCTAGCTCTTGCAATACTTTGAGCGAAAGACCCAGAACAAGGGGAATATCCGCAGCGATGGTAAACACCCCACCAACACCTGTTGTCGCTCCTTGAGCAGCTGCAAATTTAACACGTCCGGATATCAAGTCATCTGCAACATGATCCAACAAAGCCAATGGTAAATTACCCACATCTTGAAGCGTCAGAGTCCCCTCTGCGGTATGATTAGTGCTAGTCTGTGATGCTTTTTCCAAACGTTTCATCATCGTTTTGTGGTGTACCAAATACTGCCCACCCGTCTGAATAAAACTTCCGATCTCATTGATCACTAATCCTAACTTTTCACGTATCGCTTTTGGTGTTATTTTATCTAAAAGTATAAATGGAATCCGTCCAATTTTCTCCCATATAAATACCTTCTTCTGTGTCTTCTCCCACTTTACAATGTTACGAAGTTCCTCCTGTAGCTGTTCCGATGTCTCTTGATCAACCAATGTTGCTAATCCCCCTTTACAAAATTACATCAATTAGGACTCTTCATTCATCATGATACGCAGCAGGAAAACGAATGATGGCCTCCGTTCCGACGCCCTTTTCGCTATTAAATATCACGTTCCCTTCCATTGCTTCAATGATGCGGAAAGTCACCATGAGTCCGAGTCCTGTACCTTTAGTCTTCTTTGAATAGTAAGGTTCCCCTAATCTCCTAATCTCTTCAGGATCCATTCCCTCTCCGTTATCACGGATATGAACGACAACCTGTCCCTCTTCTTGATAAGCCCAAATGCGAATATGCCCTTCTTGAACCAAAGCTTCTATACTATTCTTAATCATATTAATGAGTGCTTGTTTAAATTTCGAAGAATTACCATGAATCATCAGACCAGGGGGGATATTTGTATATACAGTCCCACCTTCAAAATTAGCTAACGGCAACAAAATCCCTTCTACATGCTTGAATTCCTCAGATATATCAAGTAATGTAATCTGTTCTAGTCCAGGTTTAGCAAATGTTAAAAAGTCGGTAATGATATTCGATGCTCTATCCAACTCCTCAAGGGCAAGTTGTAAATATCCCTTTTCTTTCTCTTGTGACTTCTCCTCTAATAATTGTAGAAACCCCCTTGTAACTTGTAGTGGATTTCTAACTTCATGAGCTACTGAAGCTGCTAACTCACTGATAATATCCATCTTCTCAGATCGTTGTAATTCATTATTAAAACGTTCGAGTTCCTTAGAATATTCAACAACTCGACGATGATTTAAGGCAAATTTCCTCCCAAGTAATACGATTAAGGCAATTACGAACCCTATCACTCCCCATTTCCATAGAAATATTTCATAATTGCCATGTTGTGAGTAGAACCATATGAATTCTGCTATAACTACCGATGAGAATATGGCAAATCCAGTAGCCATAATTATGGCATCTTTATTACCTTTGATTGCATAATAAGCAGCATGAACTAACAGGATAAACCCCTGGATAATAATCAATATACCTAAGATCGTTACCGAAACAACATAATAGACACTATATAGTGAGTTATTAAGAAGTATATTAATAACCATCACTGCAAGACAAAGAAGAGAGTACATCATTTGAAATTTACGGAACTTACTGATAAACCCACGATACCCGTTCCCAATCATAGTCTCAAAGATATAGGTCAACCCAGGAAAGAAAGTTAATAATGCGATATCAAATAATGTCGTATATACCTCCCCATATTCTCCATAATGAGTATATAAATAGGGCGAGTACGTTATGATTAATGTTCCAATCGATAGTAATACGATAGCCAGAGATAACCAATCTGACATCTGCTCTCTTCTCAAGAAAAATGTACAAATCAACATGACTACAGCAATAAATATGATTGAACTCCCGAAGATGATATCTATTAAGTTATCCTTGACGAACATGTTAAGTAGAGTGTGATAGTTCCCCACTATTATCTGCTCAGCCATCCCCATTCTGCCTCTCTCCGAATGCACTCTCATAACCAATTCTTTACCTGCATCCTGAGGTTTAACTGGCAGTAATATTCTATTCGCATCATACGTATGAGACCTATTATCCTCATAAATCTTCTCATTGTCTAAAAATATGGATATATCTTTCGCATAGATCTTATCGATGAGTATAGCTGAATCGGTGCTGTCTATAGGTGGTAATCTGAATTTAAGCCACACGGTGTCGGATTGATGATCAGTATCCTCTATCATTTGATTGGAGTCACACCAAGTCCACGTACCTAAAGGAGGAATCCCACTTATGTTCTTTGTTACCTCACCATGACTCTGATCCCACATAAATTGCCACCTTGTAATCTCGGTGGAATGATTTCTTTCCTCTATTGTATTAGATGCAAATACAATGTTAGTGGAAGCCATGAGGATTACGAAGAGTACGACAATCATTGTTCTAACCTTTCGATTCATAAACACACCTCAAAGAGTTACAATATAAGTTTACTTTCATAACTAAAATTCGACAAACTTCGTTACTTCCCTGCACTAAGAGTCATTAACTCCAAAAATAAATAAACACATACTTTAAAATTTTACAAATTATTGAATGCTTACATATGGGTATATATGTTAATATAATCAAAAAAAGGTGTGATTCCATGCAATGGTATAAAGACTTTGAGAACGAAATAGCACAAGTCTTTATTGAGTCACAACGAATAATAGCTACATTTCCACCGCCACTTAACCATAAAGGACTCTCCTACTTAAGTGCATTTGATGCCCACCAAGAAGAAAGCTCAAAGAATTATATTTGCTACCTCTTACCTTTCTGGTTGAAGGAATTGATTCCGCTAAAAGAAGAGGATTATGTCAAATTATCTGTAGGCAATGTATTTGCTATGTTATATTTCTTTATTCAAGATGACATCATGGATAGTAAATCTACGTTAGATCGAGATCAAATACCACTTGCCAATTTACTTCATATGCAGTTCCTCGAAATTTACAGATCATATTTCCCTTCCAATTCTTTATTCTGGGCTCACTTTAACCAATACATCATCGAATGGGCAGTCAGTGTATCCAATGAACATCAACAGGATTACTTTCAAACTAATTTAATCATGACGGCCCGTAAGGCCAGTCCTCTCAAACTCTCAAGCACAGGTGCTTTAGTCCTATCAGGTCAGTCTGACCTAATACCTATATTATCGGACTTTATCGATCATGTCCTCATTACATTACAAATGGCCGATGACTGGATTGATTGGCAGGATGACTGGGAGGATGGCAGTTATAACGGGTTATTATCTATGATTCAAGCAGAGAATGGTAGAGAAGGAGATCTCAGCTTAGACCACATTAAGAACGCTATTTTCATCCGAGGAGTTATGAAGCGTTATGCGGAGATTGCGAGTGCAAATCATACATATATTCAACAGTTAACTTTGAGCATTCCATACCTTGCCTCATTTCATGAAACACTTGTTGAGCACTTAATTAAAGATGCAAACCTTATCGAAGAAGATAAATTATTGCAAGAAAAAGGGGGACTCTATTATTGGTTGTCGAATAATACGATGTAATGATAGATTCACATAATAATACATGTTATTCTTAATAAGTAAATAATAACCATTTGAAAGGGTGATTCTATTGACGCATCAGGCTCTCCTTCAAACGCAAATCATTAATAAAGCATGGGAAGATCCAAGCTTCAAAGCACAACTCTTGGCTGATCCTAAAAAAGCTATCAAAGAAGCACTCGGGGTCATCATTCCCGAACACATTAAGCTCCAAATGGTAGAAGAAACAACCGATGTATTTTATTTAGTTCTCCCTTCTAACCCATCTGAGAATAACCCCAAAAACAATATAAGTAAGATAACCTGGTAGTTAGACCAATTATTAACTGCTTCAGTAATGACTACTAAAGAGGTTGGGACCAAGACAATAGCCGTCTTCGTCCCAACCCCTTTTCGCATTCCAAATCATTGTTTAGAATTAGCCACCGATACGTGACATTTCAATCTTAGTTCCGTCTTTAATATTCTTACCTCGATCTATAGAATATCGATCATTACGGTTATACCATATATCAACGAGATACGATGTAATCTCTTCATCAGAAACACCTGAGCGAAGTAATGGAAGTAATTCATACCCTTTTGTTGCAAATAGGCATGTATATAGTGTCCCCTCAGAGGACAATCTCGCTCTTGTACACGTAGAACAGAATGCATCACTTACGGATGAGATGATGCCAATCTCTCCTTTTCCATCAATAAAACGGAAGCGTGAAGCAACTTCTCCAGAATAATTAGGCTCTATCGGTTCTAATGGCCACTCTGAATGAATCCGTTCTAACATCTCTTTCTTACTCACCACTTGATTCCAATTCCAACCGTTTGTATTTCCAACATCCATATACTCAATCAAGCGCAGAATATGCCCTCGATCTCGGAAGTAACTTACCATAGGTAGAATGGATTCAACGTTCATACCTTTTTGTACTACCATGTTCACTTTGACCTTAAGCCCAGCTTCTGCGGCTGCCTCAATTCCATTTAGAACAGGTTGAACATGAGAACGACCACCATTCATATGCATAAAAATATGATCATCTAATGCATCCAAACTTACTGCCACTCTCATTAACCCGGAATTCTTCAATAATTGAGCATGTTTAGCCAAAAGACTACCATTGGTTGTAAGGGCAACATCCTCAATTTGTGAAATTTGAGACACTCGTTCAATAATTTCAGGCAAATCTTTACGAAGTAGTGGTTCTCCACCCGTAATACGTATTTTCTGTACACCAAGAGCCGTAAATAATTGAGCTAAGCGTATAATCTCGTCAACACTCATCATTTGTTCTTTGGGTAGAAAAGCATACTTACTATCAAATATCTCTTCTGGCATACAATATCTGCATCGAAAATTACAACGATCTGTTATTGAAATCCTTAAGTCTCTTAGGCTGCGATTGTATTGATCTTGTGTCTGCATGTCATCACTCCATTAAAGTCTTCTTCAATAGATCCAGCCTATCTATTTACATTATAAACGATTAATAGAGTAGTAAGGTCATCATGCTTCAATAAAATCTACACAAAAGAACAATCTCATTATTTCTATTCTGACAGAAAAAAATCCCAGAAGCTGTATATAAGCATCTGGAACTTCTTTGTTCTATATTTTATTTGTTCAATTCAGCTTCAATGGCAGGCTCTAAATCTAATGGATCGACAGGTGCCTCAAACCGACTAACCACTTCACCATCTCTATTAATCAAGAATTTGGTGAAATTCCATTTAATATCGTTACCTATTAATAACTCTGGAAGTCTATCATTCAACATGGCATTCAACATTTTGGCTGAAGAATTATTCAAAACAAATCCTTCAAATGGTGCCTGTTCAGTTAAATATGAGAATAATGGCGTCTTCTCTTCCCCACGTACATTCACTTTCTCAAACAATGGGAACGTAACGCCATAATTTAATTGACAGAAGGTATGTATTTCATCATTACTACCGGATTCTTGCTCAGCGAATTGGTTACATGGGAAGCCTAATACCACCAACCCTTGTTCCTGATATTTCTCATATAACTTCTGAATATCTGAGTATTGTGGAGTAAATCCGCATCCACTTGCCGTATTGACAATTAACACTACTTTCCCCTTGAATTGTTCAAGGCTCGTCTCGACCCCACGAATATTGTTAGCTGTAAATGAATAAATACTCATTATCTCATTCTCCTCTGTCGAACCCTTATGTTTCGTAGAAAGAATCTATCATTTCGAAAACTCAATGTCAAACCCAACTATCATTTCGGTATCACTATAAGCTTCTATGAAGAGAATACTGAACTCTTATTCTCATCCCTTGTGGTACTTCATTTGCTTTATTTCCTTTAAAATACCATAGTGAAGGCGTATCTTTCATACCCCTAACTTCAACATCAAAAGAAACTGTAGGCAAATGATTCTTCCGTGCCCATACACGATTCCCATCGAATTCAAGTCTCATATCCGTCACTATTTCTACCTCCGTCGTAGCTTCATTAGACCATGGATGAATGATAATAGTCACATTCGACTTAGGATCAATTCTTTTATTGAAAGATATCAGCAACTCCTCTTCTCCTGTACGTATGGCATACAATGGAATCGGCGGTTCCGCTGACATATAACCTCCCAAATGATATTCATATGCGCTCCACGTGTCATACCCCAAATCAAACACGGTATTCTGAAATTGGTTCAACCATCCTCTACTCCGAACCATTCCTGATAACGAGCCAATATCCGTCTGAATACCTAAGGGGAGGTTAGGGTATGCCGCTCTAATCTGTGCTGTAAAAACTTCATAACCCTTAACATAATCGGGTGTCAACAACCTTTGCACCCAGTCTGGCCAATGCGTTTGTAGGAAGTGAATATCTGGCTTCACAAGCCCTATCATAGATACCGCATCAACCCCTTGCCATTCCTTTACTTTCTCTAGCGCATTTGGTGCGTTCACAGAAAGAGACCAAGTGGCCACTAGAATATCTGGACGAACGGACCTTACGCCATCAACTCCATTGATCATCTCATCAACAAATTCATTTACCGCCCTTACTCGCAATGATATCCATTGTCTATATATTTCAAGAGTGTTCAGATAATAATTAGACGCTTGCTCATTTGTGAAATCTGGTATTTCCATACCACACTCATCATGGAAAGCTTCACTTGCGAAGTGCCCTACATCCCCATATATCCCTCTACGTATACCATCCCATTCAGGAAAATAAGGTTCTGCAATTTCAATTCCATCAAAAGGGTTCTCTTGCACCAGTTGAGATAATGCTGCTTTCTTCCAACCTATATAATCCGGAGCAAAAAGAGACAATCTCTCGAATCCATCCTTAGGATCTTTCAGCATACCCATACGCCAATCTTGCCAATGAATTGGTAAATGACGTGTATCGAATGTACCGTTCCCAATAACCATAGCCCATACTGAAATTCCGCGCTTATGAAAAGCATCAATTAAATCGCTTGCCACATTGTACTCATTCACAACAAAATAATGGACGATAAGATAACCCGCATTTTTAATTTCATCGGCTATACTCTCCGCTGTACGATTTAAGTAATAGGGAAACAAAGGATCAATCTGAATACTAGGTCCTTGCAATGTAGATTTTGTCGAATTCCCATTCATATTCTTATCAGCTCCTACATTACTGATCGTCGTTAGATGATCTTATTTTCTTGTGTAAAACCTTAGGGCACTAGTCTTGTAGTTATAATTACCTATAAAAATAACGAAAGACCAAGACCCTGGGCACGGGCTTTTTATGTCGAAATAATACTAAAATTATTCGACATAAATACCGATATTATATAGTAGGATTTTTTCAATTATCATCTATAGTTATCATTTTTATACGGATAACTAAATCATGAATCGATTTAAAGGGAGTTGTATTTTGTGGCCGATAACACTAATTCCACTACTAAAACCAGGGGATGGTTTAAAAATGTTCTAAGCGCTCGTACCGAGTCAGAAAGTAATCATATGATCATGCAAGAGAATGTTGAAATCGAACCTGTAGAGACAAGTAACGATTCTTCGAAACTCGACTATGAATTACTAAAACAGGATAAAACAGCTTTCGATTTAGTGGTTGCGGTTGAGAATTTATTAAATGACCGCCAATTGTTCCAATTTAAAAGTAAAGATACCGAAGATCAATTATTCAATGCAAATGAAAGTATTAATCGTCTTAAGATTGAGTTAAGTAAGAGGGATCATTTGATTCTTGAGAAGGAGAATGAATTCAGCCATCTTGAGGATAAATTGACCAGTAAACAAATGAGCTATGATCAACTCCTTGAGGATTATAAAGACTTTCAGAGCTCCTCCAATAGCGGAATCGAGAATTTGAAATATCAGCTTGAAAAAGAAAGAAATAAATATGTCCAGCTAAGCGAAGAGTTTACCAAACATCAATACGATAGTATGCAAAAGACTCAAGAACTAGAAGAGAAACTAAGAGATTCAGAAGCAGAGAACTTAAACATCTCAAGCCAACATCAAAAGATTCTGGAAGAAAAAGCTCAGCTATTACAGTCCGTCACAGATTTTACGACACGCATGTCTTTTTCATTCGCACCTCCAACTGAATGATAATCTTTGCTCACTTCTGAAAGGAGGGAAACCCTATCCACTCTTACACTGAGAAATGGCTGGAGCTTCTATCTGTGGATAAAGAAACCAACACCTATACCATTCATGTCAATTTTGCCTTCAAAGAAACTGTACTGCTTCAATGGGAACTTGATACTTATACGGCAGATCATATTATAGCTATTACCGATGTAACACAGCGGGTCAAATACAGACTATCTTTACAGTGTTTTTTCAATGCAACCCATAATCACCACTATAGCTACTTAACGAAATATGATCGTGGCGTTAGCGAAAAGATTATGTTTCCATGTTCTGAGTCCTATTCAACAAAGATCTCAACCTTGAGGGAAATTCAAAATCTGGATGCATGGAGTCTCGTATCCTTATATGCACCTCACCCCCTTGTTGAGGTAGGTCATCCGGAGCCCGTTGAGCCAAATCGAATTCCTTCTTTGAACTCAAGAAAATTGAAACCTGTATTATCCCGATTACTCGTATCCACCGTTATTATTGCGCTGTTATCCTTTCTCTACATTCCAGAGTATTCATATATAAGTGAGAAAGTATTTGCTAATGTCTTCACAGGATCTCCTAATGTACCAACGCGAGCTACACAAGCATCTGAGGAGAATCCTGAGAAATATGAATCCATTCCCACTGCTCCATTAGAGGAAAGAATCCTACCTGACGTAATAACGCCTTCGGAGGTTATCGAACCACCTACAACACCATCTAAGGTCACTTTGGTCAAGGAGGTCAGTTTCAATGTACCCTCTGGATCCGTCGCCTTAACCTTTGATGATGGTCCTTCCATTTACACGAAGGAAATCGTTAATACTCTGAATACATATAAGGTCGGGGGAACATTTTTTTTCGTTGGAACCCAAGTTCGTAAATTCCCTGAAGCTGTAAAGTACGTAGATGCTAACGGATATTCTATAGGAAATCATTCTTTGACTCATGCTAATATGTCTCAATTATCTGCTACCGATCAGCAATACGAACTACAACAAACCAATCAATTAATTCGGAATATCACATCCAACCCTGTTCTTCTGTTCAGACCTCCTTATGGTTCGCGAAATGACAATCTCAATTCACTTGTCGCAAACAACAACATGAGGATGGTATTGTGGAATAATGATCCTGAGGATTGGAATACACGTGATTCGCAGAAAATACTTCATTACATCATGAATAGTAAGTCAACTGGATCCATTATTCTCTTACATGAATCCAAAGAAACATTAAAAGCCCTCCCTTTAATTATTCAATTTCTACAAAAACAACAACTTGAAATTTCAAGTTTAATCTAAATTCATTTATTTCTACTAATCGTTTCGTTACATATCGTAAGACTGCTGATTGATAACAGCAGTCTTTTTGTTTATTCACACTTGTCTATCACATAACCCCTCACCCCGTGAATATACTTACTTAATAACAGACCACACTGTGCCGTATAAACCATTGGGAGGTGTCTACTATGTCATCGTCACCCCAGCCTTATTCGTTCATTGTTTCTCGCGAAGACTGGTCTCTTCACCGAAAAGGATACCAAGATCAAGTCCGCCATCAACAAAAAATACGTGATGTGATTAAGCAGAACTTACCAGACCTCATCACCGAAGAAAATATCATCATGTCTGATGGAAAACAGATTATAAAAGTGCCCATTCGAAGTCTGGACGAATATAGATTTGTTTATAATTTCCAGAAGCAGAAACATGTTGGGCAGGGCGATGGGGATAGCCAAGTTGGAGATGTTCTTGGTCGGGAACCCGCACAGAAACCGGGCAAAGGTGATAAGGCAGGCGATCAACCAGGCCAAGATACTGTAGATGCAGAAATCAGTATCGAAGAGTTAGAGAACATGCTTTTTGAAGAGTTGGAACTCCCCCACTTACAATCGAAAGACAAAGAACAGATCGAGACGCACAAGATCATCTTCAATGACGTTCGTAAAAAAGGGATGATGTCCAACCTAGATAAGAAAAGAACCATCCTAGAGAACTTACGTAGAAATGCTTCTGCTGGTAACCCAGGTATTCACGGCATCAATCCTGATGACCTAAGATACAAGACTTGGGATGACGTTGTGGTGCCCGATTCCAATGCTGTTATTATTGCAATGATGGATACTTCAGGCTCCATGGGTTCATTCGAGAAATATTGCGCACGTAGCTTCTTCTTCTGGATGAATCGTTTCTTACGCAAACAATACGAGAACGTTGATATTGTATTTATTGCCCATCATACCGAGGCTAAAGAAGTAACCGAGAATGAGTTCTTTACACGTGGGGAAAGTGGTGGCACCATCTGCTCATCTGCCTATCAGAAGGCACTTGAGATTATTGATCAACGTTATCCCCCTGCCAAATTCAATATTTATCCTTTCCACTTCTCCGATGGTGACAATTTAACATCAGACAATGAGCGTTGCGTGAAGCTGATTGGAGAATTACTCAAGGTCAGTAACATGTTCGGCTATGGAGAGATCAATCAATACAACCGGAGCAGCACCCTGATGTCTGCCTACCGCAACATTAAAATAGATCAATTCATGTATTACGTTATCAAAGAAAAAGGTGAAGTATATCAAGCACTGAAGACCTTTTTTCATAAGCGTGAAGGTGTACAGAGTTAAGTTGTATGGGTATCATTTCGCATTATGATACATGAACCAGGAAAAAAAACGCCCTTGCTACCTCCTCAATTTGGAAGGTAGCAAGGGCGTTTTTTCCACTCATACACGATCATTTAATTCCGTTCCAAGATACAAGAGCATCATGAACTTCGATTCACTTGAAGCAATGAGATCTTCTTAATCGTTATCGTATCTCTCACGGTTTCTTCTGAAATGACATTCAGCTTGATTAGACTAGCAATTTTGGTCGGATCGGCTTTTGAAATCAACTTCCACACACTCGGATCAGGTAAGGCATCATATAGTTTGTTATCGTCATATTCTTTTCTATCTTGAGACACAATCTTCACATGATAATGACCTGTCTGAAGTTCTGTTAGTTCTTCTTCAGAACAGTGGCTGATGATTTCATTGCGTAGATCGCCTAATTCCTGCTCTATTTCTTTTTGCTTCTTCTTTAGTTGAAAATAACGTTTCACTTTCGTCTCCATCATTTCACGCCTCTCCCTTTTTTAAATAGATATGCTGAGAGAGTCGCTTTTATACGAAGGTGACCTTGCGAGAAATCTTAAATATTAATCTAATTCATTATTACTCGGAGAATTGTTCTTGAAGATCCTTCCATACCTTTTTGTTACTATAATGTTTCTCTGCGCTTATATCTTTACCGAACCAATGTGGTGCTACGAAGGCATTCGCTTCCTCAAGGGAATCAAATTCGACCTCAACCACGATCAGCTCGACTTGGTCATAATAATCAATTTCAATAACCGTATCTTCCCATACTGCCGTAATTCGGTTCTTCGTTAAAGGAATGGCGTCAAATGCTTGCACAATTTGATCATATATCTCCTCTGAAATTGAATATTCAATTTCCTCGCGACTAAGTCCATTACCTTTCTTGAATGTATGGGTAAACGTCATTTCATTCGTATCTAAATCAATGATCCTCCGAACTCTCAATTCCTGATTACTATCCATGGCAAGGTACGTCTGTTCAATACGATGTTCCGTACGGAATTGTAGCTTGCCTTCTTCCTCTGCTGATAATACTGGCATTTCAGGTAAAAGAAACTTACGTTCAATTTCTAGAGGCATATATTATAGCTCCTTCTTCATGCGATAAATCGCTTTATTCTCTAATCCGCGGATGAATGGCGTCCATTCCTCTGTCTCTGGCGTCGTATCGAGCGCATCCTCAACCATCTGTAACTTCGCATCCATGGCATCAATGAAATGAAGAGCTACAGCCTCTGCCATTTGCGGTTGAACAGGACTACCCCACTCGCCCAAGTTATGATGAGATAGGACCATATGTTGTAAACAGATCACTTTTTCAGAATGAAGATCAATATCACATCTTATCGCAGCTTCCGTAATCCAATTCGATGCCATAGAAATATGCCCTAGGAGTTTACCTTGAACACTATATTCTTTAACGATTCCAAGCTCGGCTGTAAGTTCTTCCGTCTTAGCGATGTCATGAAGGATAATCCCTGCCTTAATAAGATCCGCATTTAAGAAAGGTCTCTGTTTGCAGATAAATTCACCAAGCTCCAACATGCGAACCATATGATAAGACAAGCCCGCGTAAAAAGCATGATGGTGCATTTTAGCAGCTGGATAATGCAGTAGCTTATCTTCTACTTTCGTAACACAGAAGTTAACGATCGTACGCATCTCTTCATCTTGAATACTGTCTAATGTCTGCTTAATGGTATACAACAGATCTATTGGTTTAACTGGCGCAGCACGAATAAAGTCTGTTATGTTCACACCATCTTCGTCTGTCACTTTACGCATCTTCGAAATCTTGACTTGTAGCCGTTCACGATAAGTATGTGCGATACCTTGCACCTTCACAAGATCCATAGGGAAAAATGTTTCCTTATCTGTTGCGCTTGCATCCCAGAACTTCGCTGAAAGTTGACCACTTGCATCCCCAAGGACAATATCAAAGTAATCCTTAGGTGGTGTCCCATTCGTCTGTTTCACTTCCAGCTCTTTCAATATATAAAAGCCAGTAAATTCATCTTGATTCGTTAACTTATTAATTAAAGTCATGTGTTTACCTCCAACATGAAATGAAAAACATTGTTTTTTTTATTTTGTTAATTCTACGCTTATCTTTATCATACAACATAACCCTAACATTAGGATACGCTAAGGAGATGAACGATCAATGTCGAATATCTCCGCACCTACTCACATATACATCATATGAACCTAAATTTTCTCCTTACAGAAAGGGGGAAGCTCATTAGCATGCATCAGGATGAAATAACCGCACTAGAGCGTTCCATAGCAGAAATTACCGAGATTGCCACGGGCTTCGGATTGGACTTTTACCCTATGCGATACGAAATATGTCCTGCGGACATTATCTACACCTTCGGAGCCTACGGTATGCCCATCCGATTCTCGCACTGGTCCTTCGGGAAGACTTTCCACAAAATGAAGACGCAGTATGATTTCGGGTTATCGAAAATTTATGAACTTGTTATCAATTCTAATCCCTGCTACGCTTTCTTGCTTGATGGAAATTCATTAATCCAGAACAAATTGATTGTGGCACACGTCCTTGCTCACTGCGACTTTTTTAAGAACAATGCCCGTTTCAGCAAAACAAATCCAAGCATGGTGGAGAGTATGTCCGCCACAGCAGAGCGAATCAGCCAGTACGAGATCAAGTATGGTCATAAACAAATCGAAGAATTCCTTGATGCGGTACTGGCGATCCAAGAACATGTCGATCCTGACCTCGTTAGTCCCTATCGTCGGAACCGATACGACCGCAATGGCGATGGAATAACTGACTCCGGCCATGAGAAATCAGACGCACCAGTCACAGGGTTCGAGGATTTATGGGCGTTAGATGGAGACAACAAGAATAATAATCGTAACATCAATCAACCTAAGAAGTTCCCTCCACATCCAGAGAAAGATCTCATTTGGTTCATCCAAGAATTCTCTCCTAATTTAGAACCTTGGCAACGTGACATCCTAACGATGCTAAGAGATGAGATGCTCTACTTTTGGCCGCAAATGGAGACTAAGATTATGAATGAGGGTTGGGCCAGCTATTGGCATCAACGCATCTTACGAGAGTTGGACCTTACTTCTGAAGAGACCATCGAATATGCCAAGCTTAACTCGGGGGTCGTACAGCCTTCAAAGAATAGCTTAAACCCATATTATCTTGGACTCAAAATATTTGAGGATATCGAGAAACGTTGGGATACTCCTACGGGTAATGATTCACTTATCACAGGATCTAAACCTGGATCAGGGAGGGCCAAAATATTTGAAGTGCGAGAATTAGACTCGGATACCTCTTTCATTCGTAATTATATGACGAAAAAGCTCGCGGATGACTTGGACTTATATGTTTTTGAGAAAAAAGGTCCCGAGTGGACCATAACCGATAAATCTTGGGAGAATATTCGGGATCAACTCGTCTACTCTCGCGTAAATGGCGGTTTCCCTTACTTGGTTGTGCAAGATGGTAACTATGATGATAATGGTGAGTTATTTTTAAAGCACATGTATGAAGGAACCGAGCTAGATCTCAAATATGTGGAGCGTACATTGCCTTACGTTCATAGGTTATGGGGTAGAACCATACATTTAGAAACGACGATGGAGAACAAAACGGTACTATTTACATTTGACGGAAAAAAGACCGCTAGAAAATTCATCTAATCTAGCAGCCAACAACGACGAAGATACTACTCATGGATACATAACAAAGGACACGCATATCTGTGTGTCCTTTGTTATGCGTCCATTTATTAGTTCAACTATTACAAATAAAAATAACCTTAGGTCCCCCACATTATGGAGTCGCCAGGTTATTTTTATATTCATCACTTTTCCATGACTATAGCTTAACGATTCAGTAAGCTTCCTACATATTTCAACAGCTCATTTGCACAGATTGGGCAGTATCCAATGTCTTCGATAAGACGTTTACTTACCTCATTAATGCGTTTCAGCTGATTCCCATCTGGTGTCTTCGTGGAAGTCGTGATCTTCACGATATCTTTCAGATCAACAAATAGCTTCTTCTCTATCGCTTCACGAAGTCGGTCATGATGATTGTATTCGAATTTCTTACCTTTTCTTGAATAGGCAGATATACGGATGAGAATTTCTTCACGGAACGCTTTCTTCGCATTCTCCGATACCCCGATCTGTTCTTCTATGGAACGCATCAGTCTTTCATCCGGATCCATTTCCTCATCCGTAAGCGGATCACGAATCTTGGACCAATTACAGAAAGCTTCTATGTTATCGAGATAATTCTCAAATAATGTTCTAGCTGATTCTTCAAAAGAATATACAAATGCCTTCTGAATTTCCTTCTTAGCAAGTTCATCATACTCTTTACGTGCGATAGCTACGAAATTAAGATACCGCTCACGTTCTTCTTTCGAAATGGACGCATGTTGATCCAACCCATCCTTGATAGCCCTTAGTACGTCGAGTGCATTGATACATTGGAGATCCTGCTTAATGAGCGCACTAGAAATTCGGTTAATGACATACCGTGGATCTACACCAGACATACCTTCATCTAGATATTCATTCTGCATTTCCTTCAGATCTGCCTCTTTATAACCCTCAACTTCCTCACCATCGTACATACGCATTTTCTTGACGAGGTCCATCCCTTGTTTCTTAGTCTCTTTAAGTCGAGTAAGAATCGAGAAGATGGCCGCGGCTTTGAGTGCATGTGGTGCAATATGAACATGCTTCATATCACTTTGCCCAATTAATTTGGCATAGATTTTCTCTTCCTCAGATACCTTCAAGTTGTATGGAATTGGCATGACGATCATACGTGATTGTAATGCTTCATTCTTCTTATTAGAGATAAAAGATTTATACTCGGTTTCATTCGTGTGGGCAATGATGAGTTCATCTGCTGAAATCAGCGCAAACCTTCCCGCTTTGAAATTCCCCTCCTGCGTCAAAGACAGTAGGTTCCATAGAAATTTCTCATCACATTTCAGCATTTCCTGAAATTCCATCAAACCACGATTCGCCTTATTTAATTCCCCATCAAAGCGATATGCGCGTGGATCCGATTCTGATCCAAATTCCGTAATCGTAGAGAAATCTATACTTCCTGTAAGGTCAGCAATATCTTGTGATTTCGGGTCCGACGGACTGAATGTTCCAATCCCTACACGTCCCTCTTCAGATATCAGCACCCGCTTCACATTCACTTTTTCAATATCTCCACCATATTCCGTCTTCAATCTCATTTGGCAAGAAGGACACAAGCTCCCTTCAATTCGAACACCCAGTTCTTTCTCCACTTCTGGACGCAGATCCATTGGAATTAAATGCAATGGTTCTTCATGCATCGGGCACCCATCAATCGCATATACCGCCCCTTTATCTGTCTTGGAGAATCTCTCCATTCCACGTTTCAACAGGGTTACGATCGTTGATTTCCCTCCACTAACAGGACCCATAAGCAGTAGTATCCGCTTACGAACATCCAGACGTCTTGCTGAGGAGTGAAAGTACTCTTCTACAAGCTTCTCAACAGAACGGTCCAATCCAAAGATATCCTGTTCAAAAAATTTATACCTCTTATGTCCATTGACCACTTCTGAGCCATATGAATCGATCATTTCGTACACACGAGCATGAGCAGTCATGGCGGGTGTGGGATCTTTTCGAAGTAATTCAATGTAGTCTTTAAATATGCCATTCCACTCCAACTGATTGCTCTCTGCACGATAAGCTGCTACGCGTTCGAAAATATCCATGATTGGTACCTCCTATGCTTATGTTTGGAACTGGCATCACCAAGTAAAAACAGTCTCGTCGTCCTTTTAGGGAGCATATGCTTTTCTTTGAAGCGTCACTTCGTATCGCTTTTAGGCTTATGATTCCGATGCAGGCGTTACTTCGTATCACTTTTAGCTTATGCTTCCGATGCGAGCGATACTTCGTATCGCTATTAGCTTATGCTTTCGATGCAAGCGATACTTCGTATCGCTATTAGGTCAACCCCTTATCGAATGAAAAAGTGTACTACATACCTATGCAAGAAAGTGGGTTTAGTTGACCTATTTTTATCAATATAGAGATTGTCTTTTTAGAAATGCTATAATTGATAACGAACAGCGCGTGGTTAAAGTCAATGAAGGAGATATCTACATGGCCATTCAACACGAAACCGAACTATATGAACCTTTAAAACATTTTTTTGAAGAACAAGGATATGTCATTAAGGGAGAAGTACGCCATTGTGACCTAGTAGGCATACAAGAGGAACACACTGAACCTTTAATTGTGGAAATGAAAAAGACGTTCAATCTCTCGCTGTTACTGCAAGGGATGGAACGCCTCAAAATGAGCTCAAACGTATATTTAGCAGTTGAACGTAGCCGCGCTAAACGAGGGGCTGTAAACCAACGTTGGGGCGAATTGTCAGCTCTTTGCCGACGGTTAGGCCTCGGGTTAATCACAATTACCTTTTACAAGACCAAGCGAC
The DNA here is from genome assembly GCF_900156375.1 of Paenibacillus macquariensis. Taxonomy (GTDB): domain Bacteria; phylum Bacillota; class Bacilli; order Paenibacillales; family Paenibacillaceae; genus Paenibacillus_AQ; species Paenibacillus_AQ macquariensis. The sequence continues at coordinate 380,203 of NZ_FTNK01000003.1, read as the reverse complement.
CTTTTGTTGAGATCCTCACTCTGCCTACTGACACTTTGAAACCTCAGCCAAAGAATAAACGTCGTCAATCAAGGTTAGTGAATGAATTTCGTGAACGTAGTGGCGATTATAATATAGGTGGAAGCAATCGTGCGAAGCTGGTAACAGCTTACAAGGAAAAAGCACTTCGTATCGCCCTACCCCTTCACCATGCTGAATCTAGCGGCGTATCTCCAGCATCGCTACGCAACATAACCGGTATAGGAAATGCATCTTCCATACTACAGCATAATTATTATGGCTGGTTTGAGCGCGTATCTCGTGGCCGTTATATCCTTACCCCTGTAGGAGTTGCTGCCATAGAGCAGCATCGCAACGTCCTAGAGACGTCATCTTCGCTTCAGTTATTAGCCACCATCGAGGAATACCAAACAGGACAATCCGACTAACTCCTAGCTGTAAATTCACTTACAGCTTCCCCTATTAAATGCATACCTTGTATTAATTCATCTCTCCGGGGTTGGGTGAAATTAAGACGAATTCTGTCAGAACCTTCGCCCTTGTCCACACAACATAACCCTCCTGGACAGAAATCCACCCCTTTGCGAATGGAACATTTCAATAGAGCTTCGCTACGCAGACCTTCTGGCAGCTTGATCCATATAAACATTCCTCCTGAAGGAAGTTCATACCTAGCATCTCGCCATACAGGTTTCTTCAACATATTCTTCATTAGTTCCAGACGGATGTTATACTCATGTCTCACTAGAGCAATATGATTACGCCAATCAAAAGTCGTGGATACCAGTAATTGATACAACAGCCGTTGGTTCAAGGCATTTGATTGACAGTCTGCCATGGGCATCCCAGCACTCATCAATTCAATCAACTTACGATTTCCAACTACCCATCCCGTTCTGAGTTCAGGTGCCACCGTTTTATTGAATGATCCTAAATATAGCACTTGTCCACCCACTTCATGACCATCTAGTGTAAATAATGATGGATACCGCTTGCTAAATGACAACGGATCAGTGGCTTCGTCAAAATAAAGATCTCCATACGTATCATCTTCTACGATCAGAACGTGATGTCTCCGACATAGGTCAAGTACTTGTGCTCTTCGCTCAATACTCCAAATAACCCCTGTAGGATTCGTGAAATTAGGAGTAACAAATAGGAATTTCGGAGTTGTAGTCTTAATGGATTCTTCTAATGTATGAAGGAGTACCCCTTGTGCATCCCCATCAATTGGAATAATGGTTGCCCCTCGCATCCGTAATAGCTCCAGAATACTCGGTGACGTAGGATTCTCAACAAGCACAGTATCTCCCTGATCTACATAAACACGTGTTAGCCATTCCATCCCCTGCTCAGTTCCCGTTGTTAACAGAATCTGATTAACATCTACTTCTATTCCCTTATGTTGTTGCCACTCGGACTGAAGCCATGCTCGAAGTGGCATGTATCCTTGTGAATTCTCATTCTGAACCGCCAGGATATCGTCTGAGAGGTGTGTTGTATGTTCAGCTATTAACGGGAATAAATCTTGATCTGGGAGCTCCTCTGCTAGTGTTATCGATGAACCTTGCAAAGAATACGTCATAGACCGCCCTCCTCTATATGGCTACAAGCTAATATAATTATATGTATAAAGGGCGAATCGGAGACGAATATACGGCAAACTTTTCGATGGCTTGAGCTCGTGTGCTAACGCCCAACTTCACATATATTCTTTGTAAATAATTATCTATAGATCTTCGACTGAGTTCAATTTCTGTTGCTATTTTATCATATGTAATTCCTCGAACGACCCGCTGCATGATAAGTATTTCTGTCTCCGATAGCTGGAAGAAATCATGTGTATTCCGTGGGGAAGTCACCGGCCAAATCCCATTCTTCAACCATTCTAATGGAATAAAGGTATATCCTTCACGAAGACCCTCTATGAGAAGAAGCAATTGTGTTGGAGAAGCCTGTTGCGATAATATCCCGCTTGCTCCGAGATTAAGTAATGATTGGGCTCTGAGGAGCACTTCTTCATCCGATACAATAACAACATGGCTTTCTGGAGATTGCGACTTGATTTGCCCCAATACACCTTCCAATTTCCCTTGTGACCATAAATAATCAAGTAGAACTAAGTCCGGTTGCGTTTCTTTAACCATATGTATTCCTTCAGCAATACCTACTGCCATTCCTGTCACATTTAGATAAGCTTGTTCTTCTAGAATTAACTTCGTTCCTAACATACTCGTGGGCTGACCACCCAAGATAACGACGCGCCAAACTAACGACATGTATACGATCCTCCCAGTCATTGTAGACAGAATAACGAAATTGTATCTTACTAATTACAATAATCGGCATTTAATATCGATAATTGTGTGAATTTTTGTTTTTTTGCGAAATTGATAATGTAATGATAGAATGGGAACTTGTCAAAAATAATAGATTAAGATGAGGTGATGACTATGCCTACGTCAACGGATACTAACTATGAACGTTCCAAAACCAAACGTGGACCTTCTGTCAAAGCTTTCCTGCTACTATGGATAGTGCTAATTGGCAGCGGAATAACAGCCGCGTATATATATAGTAACGAGCTTAAACAGGACATGCTCCAACAACTACAAAAGGAAAACCAACAGCAGATGACTCTATTAAAAACGGAATACGAACTGAATCTCACAGAACTATCCGCTCAAGTCGAGGAACTGAATAGCAAGGTGCAATCATTTAATGAATTACTTACATTCACTAAGGATAATGCGACAACCAAAACCGATAACAGTAACAAATTGTACACACAACTAAGTGAGGTCAAGAAACAACTTGACACGCTACAGAAAAAAATGGACCTTCTCAAATGAGATTGCAAGTCAAACAGATCAATCGTTTTTTTCTACTAGCAACAGCACCTTTTATCGGGGTTTTATTCTGTCTCATATTCATCCATCCGTCAGTGAAATTAAATATGAATTCGAGTTCCTACCTACCTAGTGGTTCTATTCATGATACATCGAAAGACATTGTGCTCCAACTGAATGATGCAGAGGAAATTGTAAACAGTACCCTTTCAACGATACGTCATACATCAGAGTTATATCAAAAAACACTCGATACGACTAATAACATCGTAAAGATAACTATATCACAAGCACTTCAGCCTGAGTACATCTACAATAAGCGAATTACCTCTAAGCTTGGCACACCGTATCAAAAGGTAACGAGTGAACGTATCACGCTTGAACTCTTTAAAGTTAACCCAGGCGTCTATCAAGGTCACGCTATGAAGGTGAAACTTAAAGATCCCAAGGCTATGAAAATGAGTCTCGGTAGTGACGTTATCGGAGGGTCTGAGACGACTGCTGCTGCTGTACAACGTTATGGTGCTATTGCTGGCATCAATGCTGGAGGATTTGCTGATGGAAAAGGCAAACGTTATCCTCTAAGTACAACGATCATGAATGGACAATATCTGACGGGATTTGAATCGAGCTTTAAAGATCTCTTCTTTGTAGGCTTAGATAAATCAGGCAAACTTATTGGAGGCAAATTTCACAATAAGGAAGATCTCGATTATCTGAATCCTTCGTTTGGGGCAACCTTTGTACCCGTATTACTTCACAATGGTCAGAAAGTACCTATTCCAGTCCAATGGCAAACTTCGCCCACTCGAGCACCACGTACAGTTATAGGTAACTATAAAGATGACCAACTGTTGGTTATCGTTATTGATGGATATAATGAGAGTGGAGGATCAGGTGCGACTTTACTAGAACTTCAAGATAGATTACTTCAGCTAGGTGTACGTGACGCCTACAATCTAGATGGTGGTGGTTCGTCTTCCCTAATCTTTAACGGAAGAGTCATAAATAAGCCTTCAGATGGAAGTCTTCGTCCAGTACCCACTAATTTTTTGTTTTTTAAATAAAAATTAAATGGTATAATAAGTATAGCGAGGTAGTTTTACAGGAGGTGGCATGGTGTCTTTTTCATTAACTTTTTGGATTGTTGCATTGGTTCTAGCTCTATTCATGATCGGCATCCTCACATCATCTTACAATGATGATAAAACAAAAGGTCTCTAGGTTAAATCGCTATGCTGGCTTCCTCACGCTGAGGAAGCCTATTTTATTTGTTCATTCTATCTACATGAAGTAGAAAAAAAATCAAAAAAAAAAGCACCACGTTAAATCGCGATGCCCCTATTACATGCATTAGGCCCGAAGTAAATCCGACATCTCTGACTGACACTGTGCACAAATAAGACGTTCTTTGAATTCATTCACTTCTTCTACCGAACCACAGAACACACATTTGGGACGATATCTTTCCAAAATAATATGATCTCCCTGGACCAAAATCTCTACCGGGTCCCCTTCATTCATCTGATATCTTTTTCTCAATGATTTGGGTAAGACAATTCTCCCCAACTGATCCACCTTACGAACCACACCAGCAGGCTTCATAATGGTACTACACTCCCCTATCAAAAAATATACTAGTCCCACTACATCTAAAAATGGGTCTATCTTAATAGTTCGATATGATTATGTCGAATCCTGCTGTGTTCGACAATTTTTATCTTAAATCATTGAAATCTAATTGTCGCAATGCCTCATATACAACAATTGCCGCCGAATTGGAAAGATTTAATGATCTAACCTGTTCACCCATCGGTATCCGCATGCATGTTTCGGGGTTAGCTTCAAGTAATTCTAGTGGCAACCCCTTTGTCTCTTTACCAAATACAAAAAAGTCCCCATCCTGATATTCAAAGTCACTATACCTTAAATTAGCTTTTGTCGAAGCATAGAAAAACCGGCTGCCCGCATACTTCTCTTGCACCTCTGCAAAAGAATCATGATATTCAATATGAACGGCATGCCAATAGTCTAAGCCTGCTCTCTTTAATGTCTTGTCATCGGTAAGAAACCCAAGTGGGTGAACCAAATGTAAATGTACACCTGTCGCAGCGCATGTTCTTGAAATATTCCCTGTATTTGCCGGTATTTCCGGTTCCACAAGTACGATATGTAATGCCATGATGATATCCTCCATCTATCTATTTATAGTTAGTATAACCCCAATTGTTCCGAGGAACCTCAACAAAAACCCTCCACCAAAGGGTGGAAGGCTAAGAGTACTAGAAAGTGAATGACTAATCAACTTTCCTTACCCATGAGTCTTTTGAAAATGTGACATGAAATCAGCTAGTGCTTTACAACTCTCATAAGGAACCGCATTATAGATTGAGGCGCGTAAACCGCCTACACTACGATGGCCTTTGAGACCCACAAAGCCTTCCAATTCTGATTCTTTAATGAACTGATTCTCAAGTTCCTCAGAAGTCAGACGGAAAGTGATATTCATAATCGAACGGCTACCTGCTTCAACAGGTCCCCGATAAAAGCCACCACTGTTGTCTATTGTATCATAGATAAGCTGTGCTTTCTTGCGGTTAATCTTCTCAATTCCTTCAAGAGCACCTTGCTCTTCCACCCATTTCAATACTTCATTAACCATGTATACTGAAAAAGCAGGTGGTGTGTTATACAATGAATTGTTTGAAGAATGTGTATTATAACGTAACATCGTTGGGATATTCTTCGGTGAGTTATTAATTAACTCTTCCCGTGCAATAACAACTGTAACGCCAGAAGGACCTAGATTCTTCTGAGCACCTGCATAGATAAGTCCGAATTGATTCAGATCAAATTGACGGCTGAGAATATCACTCGACATATCGCCAATCAATGGAATATTGCCTGTATCAGGAAATTGTTGATATTGTGTACCTTCAATCGTTTCATTGGAAGTCACATGTAGATACGCTGTGTCATCAGACAATTGAATATTGCTAAGATCAGGTATAGACATAAACTTATTCGCTTCCGATGTAGCTACCACATTTGTTTGCCCAATCAGTTTGGCTTCTTTGATTGCTTTATCAGCCCAACTTCCCGAGTGAACATAGCTAGCAACTTTACCTTCTGATAGTAAGTTCATAGGAAGCATTGCAAATTGCGTACTTGCTCCGCCTTGTAAGAAAAGGACTTTATATCCCTTTCCGCCACCAAGCAATGACAGCAGACGACTTTCTGCTTCATTATGTACTTCTTCGTAAACTTTACCGCGATGAGACATCTCCATAATAGACATTCCTGAATTTCTGAAGTCCACAAATTCAGCTTGTGCACGTTCTAGAACTTGAAGCGGTAGTGCAGCAGGTCCTGCATTAAAATTATAGGCTCTCTTAGTCAAGTGTACTCCCCACCCTTTCTCTTTCTTCTTTTATGATACCGCAATGATAGCAGTATTCCTACCACCCATCAAGTACGATTTGCACTTTCGAACTTAAATCTAACATTAAAATTATTTATAGGTAAATACATTTTTATTTATCGGGTTAAAGCGACACAGTAGAAAGGCATTCTTCCTTATAATACATTCAACAAGGAAGATCCTTCGGGAAACCCGAAGGATCAAGATAAGTTATGATTTTATAATACCAATTCTAGCAATCGAAGTAGAGGCTATATTCATGTGGATGAACACGAACTGCTACTGCCTTAGCTTCATTACGCTTCATATTAATATAGTTATCGATGAAGGACTTCGTGAACACTTCACCTTCTGTTAAGAATTCAAAGTCTGCTTCCAAAGCATCCAACGCTTCATCCAAGGTACCTGGAACACTGCGGATTTTGAATTTATCTTCATCGGACATTTCATAGATATTCTTATCCATTGGACCATAACCCAATTCTTGAGGATCAATCTTTCTCTTAATACCATCAAGACCAGCCATCAACATTGCTGAGAACGCAAGATAAGGGTTAGCTGTGGAGTCTGGTGTACGGAACTCAATGCGACATCCTTTAGGCGTTACAGCGGCTACTGGAATACGTACGGCTGCGGAACGGTTACCTTTGGAGTACACAAGGTTTACTGGAGCTTCATAACCAGGAACCAGACGTTTGAATGAGTTCGTAGATGGGTTCGTCAATGCAATCAATGCTGGTGCATGATGCAGTATTCCACCGATGTAATGTAAAGCCATTTCACTCAGGTTAGCATATCCACCTTTTTCATAGAAAAGAGGCGTGTCGCCATTGAAAATGGATTGGTGGACGTGCATCCCGCTACCGTTATCACCGAAAATAGGTTTCGGCATAAATGTTGCAACTTTACCATATTGGCGTGCTGTATTGTGAACGATATATTTATAAACAAGCAAGTTATCTGCTGTTTTCTTCAAAGTATCAAAACGGAAGTTGATTTCAGCTTGACCTGCTGTTGCCACTTCATGGTGATGACGTTCTACGCGCAAGCCCGCTTCTGCAAGCAAACGGCACATTTCACTACGGATGTCTTGTTGCGTATCTACCGGTGCAACTGGAACATATCCACCTTTGACACCAATTTTAAAGCCCAGGTTACCGCCTTCTTCTTTACGATTCGTGTTCCATGCTGCTTCTTCCGAATCAACGAAGAACGAAGAACTATTCATGCCACTTTCGTAACGCACATCATCAAAGATGAAAAATTCTGATTCAGGTGCGAAGAATGCTGTCGTACCTACACCGCTCTTCTGCAAGAATTCTTCTGCTTTAGCAGCGATTCCGCGTGGGTCACGCTCGTAACGCTCGCCATCTGGCGTATGGATGTTACACATAATGTTCAAAGTAGGGTGTGCAGTGAAGGAGTCGATAAATACTGCTTCAGGGTCAGGCATCATAACCATATCTGATTCTTCTATGCCGCGAAAACCGGTAATTGAGGAACCATCAAACGCAACCCCGTTCACAAATGTTTCTGCGTCTACTTCTGAAGATGGTAATGAAATATGATGAGCACGTCCTTGTAGATCTACAAAACGAAAATCTATCCACTCAATATTATTATCCTCAATAATTTTCAATACGTTCTCAACTGACATTTCCTTTTCCCCCTAAATTCCGAACATTAACCATCCAATTGATTAAAAATGTTCATGATTTCTTTTATCTGATGTCGCAATTATAGAACGTATTTTTTTTAACGTCAATACGTATGTCAGGTATTTCTTTTTAATATGTCATATAATCTAACATAAGTGTAGAATTATCTAAATGACAAAAAAAACCACTTCCGATTTCATAACAAAGCCGGAAGTGGTTTGAATTTTTTAACGATTCATTTTGACAGGTATCATTATGCTCTTACACTCTAGAAAGAAATTTCTCTGCTGGAGCTTTCTCTGTATTGAAGGTTCTACCTACAATAGGAGCCAACTTCTCTAAATCTTTCAATAATTCTGCAAATTGATCCGGGAAGAGGGATTGTACACCATCACCCGTCATTGAATTATCAGGATCAGTATGCATTTCAACAATAAGACCGTTAGCACCCGCAGCTATAGAAGCTTTAGACATCGGAGCTACCAATTCACGGCGTCCTGTACCATGACTTGGATCAGATATCACTGGCAGGTGACTTAATTGTTGCAATACAGGGATTGCAGCTAAATCAAGCGTATTACGAGTATAGGACTCAAATGTTCTAATGCCTCGTTCACATAACATAACATTTGGATTTCCTCCAGCTAAAATGTACTCTGCAGCATTCAGTAACTCATCGTAGGTTGCACTGAACCCACGTTTAAGAAGAACTGGTTTGCCACAGGTTCCTAGTTTACGTAGTAAGTCGAAGTTCTGCATATTACGGGTTCCGATCTGTAAAATGTCCGCGTATTCAGCACAAATATCAACATATTCAGGGGTCATGACTTCAGTAATTGTTAACAATCCATGTTTCTTTCCTGCTTCTTGCATCATGATAAGTCCTTCTACACCAACACCTTGGAAGCTATAAGGCCCCGTCCGTGGTTTGAATGCCCCACCTCGCAACACCTGACCGCCCGCAGCTTTGACCAATGCAGCGATCTCATCAATCTGTTCTGCTGACTCTACAGCACAGGGTCCTCCCATAATAACAATCTCTTTCCCGCCTATCTTCACACCTTTAATATCAATAATCGTATCTTCCGGGTGGAAATCTCTGCTTGCAAGTTTATAAGATTTAGAGATCTTAACCACGTTCTCTACACCCTTCATTTGGCGTAAATGTTCGGATAACTTAGGATTCACACTACCAATCAAACCGATAACGGTTCGATCTGCTCCCCTAGATACATGAGCCTGTAACCCCTCCTTCTCAATCACTTTTACAATTTCCTCTATTTGTTCGTCCGGCGTTACATTCGAAGTTATTACGATCATAATTTATGTCATCCTTTCCTTATATTAATTTTACACTAACACACTTAGACGCTTGCACGCTTTTAAGCTTTTATGCTGTTATGCTTTTAATCACTAAAGTAAATATACCCGAAGTTATGTATCCCGTCAAGTCCAACAATATAGGTTGAACGCAAAAAAAGACTCGAAAGATGAGTACTCTTTTAAAAAAGAGTCTATCTTTCGAGTCGCATTTCTATCCATGATCATTAGCTAGTTCTTAGTTATACATGGGTTATATTATCGTATTACTTTTCACTTTAACAGATGGAAGTAACTTCTTCATATTAACCGTTCGTACCGTTTCCCACGTACCTGAATCATTAGGGTCATACTGTTCAAGATATCGTATAACTTCCTTCGTAATAGGTGTAGGAGTAGAGGCACCTGATGTAACGGCAACTTTAGAGATTCCTTCAAGCCACTCCCGCTTAATTTCAGTCACATCGCCGACCCGATAAGCTGTAACGTTAGCTATCTCCTCGGATACTTGTGCAAGACGATTCGAGTTATTACTCATTGGATCACCTACAACGATCACGAGGTCTGCTTGACCCGCTTGTTCTGCTACCGCTTCTTGACGTACTTGTGTTGCTAAGCAAATTTCATTATGCACTTCAGCAGAAGGGAATTTCTCTAATAATTTCTTCATAATATGCTTAATATCCCACTGACTCATCGTGGTTTGATTCGTAATAACAATCCGCGTGGAATCTAAATGAAGATCCTTTATTTCTTCTTCTTTTTCAATGAGATGAACATGCTCAGGTGCGATACCAATAGCCCCTTCAGGCTCTGGATGACCACCCTTACCAATGTAGATCACTTCATAACCATCGTTGACCTTTTCCTCAATCAGAACATGGGTCTTGGTTACATCTGGACAAGTCGCATCTACCGTGGTTAATCCTTTATCCCGAGCAATCTTACGCACTTCTGGAGAGACACCGTGAGCAGTAAATATAACAGTTCCACTCTCTACTTTATCTAGAATATCAAGACGGTTAGCACCATCCAATGTAATAATACCATCGTCTTCAAATGAATTCGTGACATGGCTATTATGGACAATCATACCCAATATATATATAGGCCGGGGAAGATCTAAATTCTGAGCCGCTTGGCGTGCAAGCACCATCGCATCAACGACTCCGTAACAATATCCCCGAGGAGAAATCTTAAGCACTTCCATGGTATCGACCTCTTTTCATAAGCTTAACTCTTATCCATTATACCTTATTCCAATGGGACAGGAAAGATCATTGGGAGCCAGATAATAAAGGTTGTCCCTTCGTCAACTCGTGTTACAACTTCTATAGAACCATCCATTTCTTCAATAATCCATTTCGCAATCGACAATCCTAAGCCAATACCTTCTGTGACCCCTCTTGACTGATCAGCACGATAGAAACGCTCGAAGATTAATGGGACATCCTCTTTTTCCATCCCAATGCCTGTATCCGCTATTCGTATCCCTATTTGATCTTGATATCTAAATGCATCTAGAGATACCTGACCTTCAGGTGTGTATTTGAACGCATTCTCAATAAATATAAACAGCATTTGTTGCAAATAATCCTTATTGCCGAACACATAGACACCATTTAGTGTGGATAAGTTACCTATGATCCATTCTGCTTGATGAGGCAGAAATTGAGCTCGACGAACAACTTCCTCAACCAAGGGCTCGAGTGGAACCGGTGATTTCATAAAAGTCTGTCCTGTATCTGCACGCGCCAACGAAAGCATGTCGCTTACAAGTTGACTCATTCGTTTGGCTTCATCGGAAATATCACCGAGTGCTTCTCTAGACACTATCTGCAATGTCTCCTCATCCATGTTAGGACGATCTCCCGATTCCTTATCCCACATTTTCTGTAGAAGATCAACATTCCCTCGAATCGTCGTAAGCGGCGTTCTCAGTTCATGGGAGGCATCTGACACGAATCTTCGCTGAGCTGCATAGGCGTCTTCTAATTCTTTGTAGAATCCATTCATCCGGCTAAGCATATTATTTACGGTTCCTATTAACTGACCAATTTCATCCTGAGGACCATTATACTCAATCCTTACGCTAAGATCAGCGCCCTTCTGTATTTGATTGGCTGCTTCAATCACTTTACCTATTGGTCGAATTGATTTATGTGCAAGGAATAATCCCAAGCTCGAAGCGATAATAATCATGATCGCCGAACCCAACACAAGAATATTTTGAAGTCCATCTAATAGATTTTGCTCTGATTTGGTATAGGCAGCAATTTGGAGAAGGCCTATGACAGGCCCTCCATCATAAGCAGTAAGGGGTGCTTGATATAAAAGAAACGGACTCCCATCAATTTGAATACGGCTGAGACTTGCCACCACTTTTTCAGGTGCAGTTGAGGGAATAGGGATCTCAATCAAGCTTAATCTTTTTAAATTCTGATCAGGTATATTTACACCTGTAGTATAATCGTGTATCTGTGCAATAATCTGTGTTTCCTCAAAGTTATTTAACGTTTTCGTAAATGTGAAACCCACTGTCCCTGTAAATCGATCAATAGTTATCAACGGATTAATTCGTTTTATCTGCTGATAAATTCGTTTCTCCACTTCATCATACGTATTATAATAAATAACGCCATATACAATCGAACCAAAGATAATCAATGTTACAGCTAGAATGGCTGAATACCATGCCGTTAATCGAAGTCGGATGGACATATTATGTATCCCCTCTTAGAATGTATCCTGCTCCACGGATCGTCTGAATGATTCGTTTCCCTCCATGCTCTTCCATCTTTTGACGCAACATCGCTATATATACTTCTAATACATTGGATTCTCCGCTATAGTCATAACCCCATATCTTGTCCATGATCAAATCGCGGGATAACACACGCTTTGGATTCTGCATAAATAAGTTCAGTAGTTCAAATTCTTTAGCCGTTAACTCTAATCGAACACCACCTCGCAGCACTTCTCTTGCATCCATATCGAGAATAATATCTTCGTAGCTGAGCTTTGGCTCTCCCGCCTCATTCAGGCCAGGTTTACGTCGAAGTAATGCACGTACACGAGCTAGCAACTCTTCAAGTGCAAAAGGTTTCACCAAATAATCGTCTGCTCCAATATCTAACCCTTTAACACGATGTTCAATCTCATCTTTGGCGGTTAGCATTAGAATAGGCACCATACTTCCGCCTTCTCGAAGTCTTCGGCACACTTCAAAGCCATCCACCTTAGGCATCATAATATCGAGTACAACCAGATCCGGCTCGCTATTAAGGATCATATTTAAACCCTCTGCACCATTTGCTGCTGTTGAAACATCGTATCCTTCAAAAGCAAGTCCTCTACGTAACATTGAAATAATCTTCTCATCATCATCAATCAGTAAGATCGTAGAACGCATACATCATAACCCCTTTAATAATAGCTATTTATAAACATGTTGAAGTTCCTTGTATCGTCTCTACTCTACGATAACATATAGCAATAGCGAAAGGAGAGAATCCCTTCCGCTATTACTTTTAAAAATTTCCGATTGTTGTTCTGTTATTACTTAGTCGTGATGTTAAAGTCATTCTTATTTCCAATCGTAACAGGAAGATTAACTTCTTTTCCATCCCGCACAATATTTAGAGTAATCTTGTCTCCCACTTGTTTCGACTGAATGAACACGATAAGATCCTGACTCGTAGGATACTTTGTATCATTAATCCCTACGATGATATCATACGGACGAACATCTGCAGCGTAAGCAGGAGATTTAAAGGTAACTTCAGAAACGACGGAACCTTCTTTCACCGTTGATCCCATTTGCTTGGCTACCTCATCGGTCATCGTTAACAAAGAAGCGCCAATGAATGGAACTGGTTTTTTGGGAATTTCTTGATTATTCTTAAGCTTATCCACAACTTCAGAGATTACATTCGTTGGGATAGCAAATCCAATGCCTTGTGCGTCAGCACTCACTGCAACATTCATTCCGATTACTTCACCTTTTAGGTTCAAGAGCGGTCCACCGGAGTTACCAGGATTAATAGAAGCATCCGTTTGTAATAAATGTTCGTACTTACGCGTACCACTACCGTCTTCTTCATTGATATCTATTGTTCGTTCCTTCGCACTAAGCACACCGGATGTAACCGTATGATCAAACCCTTGTGGATTACCAATTGCCACTACACCTTCACCTACCGATGTATTATCCGAATTACCAATCGGAACGATAGGGAAATTGTTGTCGCCTTCAATCTTAAGTACCGCTAAGTCAAGTTCTTTACTTGATCCAAGAAGCTTAGCTTCGTAAGGCTTATTATTACCTTCTATCGTCACTTGTATCACATCTGCACCATCAATGACATGATGGTTAGTCAGAATATAACCCGTTTTATCATAGATAAATCCAGATCCTATACCGTAGGGAACCAATTGTTGTGATTTAGAATCAGACGATGATCCATTATTCTCATTATTCTCACTATTACCGCTTTTCCCTTGATCGCCAAAGAAATAGCTAAAAGGGTCGTTAGAATATGGATTAGTCTGCTGCCCACTTCTAGTATTACCTGACTTAACCAACGTTGCAATCTTCACAACCGCAGGGCTTGCTTCCTTAAATACACTTGCCACATCTCCTGGCTTCGACAAAGGTAAAGATGTCGCAGTAGCAGAAGACGAACCTGACTTATTATCAGGTGTTGTTACGAGTGATCCATTTGACTCCACTGGAGCAATCGCCGCAAGCGATGTGTCCGGTGTGAACAAGTTCATACGATCCGCCGTAAACATGAGAGACGTAATGACCACCATCCCTGCTAAGAATGACACCAATATCGTTTTAACCGAGCTTTTCGGTTTTTTGCTATATTGCCAGTTACCATTCCCACCGTTTCCGCCATTTCCACCAGAATCATTTCCACCATAGTTGTTATTCCCTCCACCTTGGCCACCTTCTGAAGAACTGAATGCAGTTGCCACAGGTAAGTTCCGAAGAGGTCGAGGTGGCGTAACTTCCACTTTATCTCTATCATAAGAATTATCTTCATTCTGTATCACACTATCTTCACTTATCGATTTAAACGGTCCGTAGGAATAATAATAGGAAGAACCTGATTCTGAAGACTCTTTGCTTTTCGACATTTCTTGATCCAAATCTTCTTCCAATCGTCCAAACTTCTCATTTCGCTCATCCATCTTTAATTACCTCCTATACCCTTACCTCATTGTTGTAGGCGGGATATTATTTAACTGTTCTTATCATCGCCCATAAACCTTAATGGCACATTAAAAACAATTTAAAGAGAGATAAAACATCAAATAATAGATTCAGCTTATGTATCATTTATATCTATGCCCATCCTTTACGATGTGCAAAAATTGCGAGCTGAGTTCGATCATCTAATTCACATTTCATAAGCAAATTACTAACATGTGTTTTGACCGTTTTGATACTAATATGTAGCTCCTCACCAATATCCTTGTTACTTTTTCCTTCTGCAATAAGAAGGAGGACTTCCTTCTCACGTTCAGTAAGCCCAGATGCGTCCGCTTCGACCGTCCGTTGGCGAATGCCCCGCGTTAAAGCCTGAGAGACATCTCCAGTCATCACGGGCATACCCCTAAAAGCACCTTGAAGCGCATATATTAACTCTTCCGCCGATACCGTCTTAAGCACATAACTAACGGCTCCTGCTTCTATAGCATCTACTACTAGATTATCTTCAAGAAAACTAGTTAAGATAACAATTTTCATAAGGGGATGTTCCTTTAGAACTTCCTTAGTGGTCTCTGCACCATTCATGATTGGCATCATCAAATCCATGAGTATTAAATCCGGAGGACCTTCTGGAAATCCAAGTTTCAGCATATCCAATGCTTCTTGACCATGTCTTGCTTCCCCAATGACTTCGAACTTCGGTTCCAACATGAGATACGTTTTGAGCCCCATACGTACCATATCATGATCATCTACAAGTAAAATCTTTATATTACCTTCCATCGTTATACTTCCCCCTCTTGTGTAGAATTCAGAGAATCTTTCTCTCCTGGCGTAAATTTAGGAATATGCACTCGGATCGTCGTCCCTGCGCCTTCTTTACTAATGATTTCTACATGTCCGCCCAATTTCTCTGCTCTTTCTCTCATGGTAAGTAGTCCATACGATCCTTGTTTTTGTAATCCTTCATTAAAACCTTGACCATCATCACTCAAACTAAGAACCACCTGATGTTGCCCTTCTCGCAAAGACATACTCACCAAGCTCGCATGTGCATGCTTCACAATGTTAGCCATAGCCTCTTGAATAATAAGAAACAGTTGATGTTCTATCGCTTCAGCTAACTCTCCTTGCAACTCTAGTTCCTTCATCCCTTTAAGTCCATTTTGACGACAATAATCCGGAAACCATTTCTCTAGTGCCTCAGCCAAGCATGTACCTTCAAGTTCCACGGGTCGAAGCTGAGCAATGAGTGCACGCATTTGTTTCTGTGCTAGATGGGACATACTAATTAGCTGTTCCATGACCAGCTTCCCATGCTCCTCATTGTGTACCATCACCTTAGGAAGAGCCGATGCAGACATATGAATGGCAAAAAGCTGCTGACTGACTGTGTCATGCAGATCTCTTGCCATTCGTCGCCGTTCTTCAATTACTGCATTCTCCGCTGACTTCTCATGCTCCAATACTTCTTGGACGCCTAATCGTTGCAGTAACTTCATCTTTTTCTCTACCGTATCCATCATCGTATTGAACTCGTAGTATACACGTGCGAACGATTGATCTTCTGCTACAGGCATCCGAACAGATAGATTCCCTTTGGCTACCTGTAACATATTAAGATCTAGAACATCAATTCCACGCTGAATACGCTGACCTGCCATATAACCTATAACCACTGTGAATATGATAATACCTAGCGAGTAATACAACCACATCACATTGTCCTTCACTTCAATATAACCCATGTAAACGCCCATATATATAACGCCAGCCATAACGACTCCACTTAGTAGGAAATAAAACAGTAGCAACCATTTCGTATTTTTAAGAATTTTCACCATTCGCTTTAACCTACCGTATTGACTTTAATATCACCAATAAAGGCACTGACATTAATGACTATTTTCTTTTGAGATTCTCTGAAATAAGGCGTGGAAGTTTGAACAGAACTCATAAACCCACTTTTCGATTGAGATAATATGGACATATCACCAATAAAGGAACTTGAGTTCACCTTGATCCCCAAATCCATATCATCGGGAACATAGATCTTTATATCACCGATAAAAGCAGAAATATTAATCTTCGTTTTACCATAAGGAATTTGAGCTTTCGTTAGATCAAGAACTGTATCTCCAATAAATTGAGATATGTTGGTGGGCTTTAGTTCGAAATACTCTCGTCCCATATGAACGTCACCAATAAAAGCGGATTTATTTATTTTTTCCCTATTACCGGAGCTTTCGAAATTGTCGAATTCAACCTTGAATTTATGTTTTTTATGTCTTCTATCGTATTTGTGATGCGAATCTTCTTCCTCATACCCGTCGCTATCGTCAAATTCAAAATCGAATTTGTTGCGTTTCAATTCATTTTCTTTTCTATTGCCAAACGAAGTTCCGAACTTCTCTTCAAATTGCTTATCTAACGTCGACTGAGATCCTCCATCTAAATCAGACAAATTCGGTAATTCAGATGGTTCTGGTGGGAACCCAATAGGCTCAATCGGTGCCTTCATTTTCTTACTAGATGCAGGACGATTTGGCTTGAATATGACATGAAGTCCACATAAAATTAAAAATCCAGGCACTAAGTACTTAAAGAAATCACCAGGACTTATAATATCCCAATCTAATGCACGTGCTTGAAAATACCCTCCAATGGCAATAAGAATGAACGCACCTAAGAATGAACCACCTTGACCACGTGAGGTTAGCAAGTTTTTCAGACCAACATATATTAATATCAGCGGCCAGTATGTCGAAATAATAGAGCCTAAACTAATATCCACATACCCCATTTGTTGAAGCAAGAATATAACACCTACACCTATAAGCACAAATCCACCAAAGAAACGATCAGACCATCCTTTTCTCATGCTAAGCTCTCCTTATCCTCTTTCTTTATACTTAGTGTACAACAGACTTGTCATTTCGGAAACCGACCTCAGAATGATAAATACTCAGTCTAGAGGCGGAGACGTTAACAACATAAAGAATGCCCTCACCATATAGGTTAAGGGCATTCTTTGCTTGTCCGAAAGGTATGTTAGAGCTCACACTTGAATCACAAATTAGTCTTGAGATTCAAATTCTGAATTATACTTTTCATTTGGCGTTTTGTAATTTTCTTGCACTTTATTTGGTTTCTGAATTTGACCATTTTCCTCAGCAAATTCAGCGTTAAACTTTTCATCCGGAGTTTTAAAGTTATCTTGCACATTCTTTTGTCTTGAATTTTGATTCTGATTTTGATTATTTGCCATGAGATTTCCACCTCCTCTTAACTTGCATTTGCAAGCTTTAAGTAGGGCTACAACTCTTTTCCCCAGTCCATAGTATGTAACAAGGACAGAAATTTATGCAGCATGGGAAAAAATCAAATGTCTTCATAATCAAATCGATTTTTCAAGCACAAAACTTGGTAATGATTTATAGGTTTCGATCGCTTGACCTAGACTCCGTAACATCTTTTCTGTGCATTTCCCATTTCCTCGCCTAATCACTTGTACTTCCACACTTTTCTTGCCCCATTCTTTATACACTTGTTTTGTTGTAGCGAAATAGAGGTCTATCTTGCGTCCTTTGATGGCAGAACCAGTATCAGCGACAACACCGTATCCGTAGCCTGGAATATATAGAATGCTACCTAATGGAAATACTTTAGGGTCCGCAGCAATCGTCGATATCTTATTCTTATCACGTTTCACTTTAACTCCAGAATAGGTAACCCCATATTCCGGATGGCTTGGCTTTTTACCTGTAGATTCGTATCCGGCAGTATAACCTGTTGCGACAACTTTAACAGTTCGAATGACCTGTTCCTGATTTGGAGCTGAGACCGTAACGACCGGAGCCTTAACTTTACTTGTTGTTTGCGTTGTTACTTTATTCGCTGTTGGTTTCGTTACTTGCTTAGTCGGTTGCTTTACCGTCGATATCGTTGCAATATTCTTGGTATTAGTATTACGAGCATAATATTGCTGTTGTTGGTAACATATATTTGCTGGCATTCCAGCAAAGCTACACTCTGCATAACTCATGGAAGCAGCATAGGATTTATTATCCCCAATTACCACACCAATCAAGAAAACACATATCAAAATCCTTTGCCAAACACTAATTCTAATCATAAGAAAATCTCCCCCTTACTAGCGAGGGTTCCCATTACAACAGATATATATACATAAAGGATTGTCAGACCATGTATTCTTGGCCTGACAATCCTTCACTAAACAGATAACTATTATGAATCAAATATCGTTATAAATTATGAAATATGGTGATTTGAGATCTCGTCCTTCAGCATGGCAATGACCTCATCGAGAGGTTTAGCCCCGATATCTCCCTCGCCACGTTTACGGATCGCAACCGTACCACTATTCATTTCATTCTCACCTATTACGAACATGTAAGGTATTTTCTCAAGTTGACTTTCACGAATTTTGTAACCCAGCTTTTCATTACGTAAGTCAGCTTCAACTGAAATACCACTAAGTTTCAACTTGTCTACAACCTCGTTAGCGTAACTTTCAAAAGCACCCGATACTGGAATAACTTTAACTTGAACCGGAGACAACCACAGTGGAAGTGAACCTGCAAAGTTCTCAAGTAAGAATGCAGTCATACGTTCCATCGTTCCAAGAATACCTCGGTGGATAACAACAGGACGATGTTTCTGACCATCATCACCAACATATTCTAATTCAAATCTTTCAGGAAGCAGAACGTCAATTTGAGTTGTAGAAAGTGTCTCTTCCTTACCAAGTGCTGTCTTAACCTGAACGTCCAACTTAGGACCGTAGAATGCTGCTTCGCCTTCTGCTTCAAAGAATGGAAGCCCCATTTCTTCTACAACTTCACGAAGGATACGTTGTGTGGATTCCCACATTTCATCATCTGGCCAATACTTCTCAGTATCCAGAGGGTCTCTGTAAGACAATCTGAAGCGGTATTCCTTGATTCCAAAGTCTTCATACACTTTAGTAATCAGTGTAACAACACGTTTGAATTCTTCCTTGATCTGATCTGGACGGCAGAAGATATGCGCATCGTTCAGCGTCATTGCACGAACACGATGCAATCCTGTCAAAGCTCCTGACATTTCATAACGGTGCTGCATACCTAATTCCGCAATACGAATAGGTAGATCACGGTAACTGCGCATGTCACTCTTATACACCATCATATGGTGAGGACAGTTCATTGGACGTAACACGAGTTCCTCGTTATCAAGTTCCATTTTAGGGAACATATCTTCTTGGTAGTGCTCCCAGTGACCTGAAGTTTTGTAAAGTTCCACATTACCAAGCACTGGCGTATAAACATGTTGATACCCTAGATTTTCTTCCATATCTACGATATAACGTTCCAATGTACGACGTAATTTGGCACCTTTAGGCAACCACAACGGAAGACCTTGACCAACAAGTGGTGAGAAGGTGAACATCTTCAATTCTTTACCTAATTTACGATGATCGCGTTTCTTCGCTTCTTCTAAGAAATGCAAATGCTCGTCCAATTGTGCTTTTTTAGGGAAAACAGTTCCGTAAATACGTTGCAACATCTTGTTCTTACTGTCCCCGCGCCAGTACGCTCCCGCAACATTCATCAACTTAAACACTTTAATTTTTCCAGTTGAAGGTAGATGTGGTCCACGACAAAGATCGAAGAACTCACCCTGATCATATATCGAGATGATGCTATCTTCAGGAAGATTGTTAATTAATTCCATCTTATACGGATCTCCAAGATCACCGAATATTTGTAACGCTTCTTCACGACTAACTTCTTTACGAGTAATTGGCAAGTTCTCACCAATAATACGTTCCATTTCCTTCTCAATCTTCTGCAAATCCTCTGGGTTAAGGCCATGCTCAAGATCCATATCATAAAAGAACCCATCCTCAATCACAGGACCTATGCCAAGATGTACCTCTTTGTTCCCGAACAAACGCTTCACAGCTTGAGCCATAACATGAGCTGTACTATGACGCATCACCTCAATACCTTCAGGCGAATCCAGTGTCACAATTTCAATAAGTGCTCCTTCTTCTAATGTTGTGGATAGATCCACTACTGCTCCATTAAATTTACCTGCTACAGCACTCTTCTTCAGACCACTACTTATGGACGCTGCTACATCTTCAATACTGCTACCTTCTGCGTACTCACGAACGGAACCGTCCGGTAATTTAATACTAACTGCCACGTTAATTCCTCCTAATTATTTCTATTATTCAAAAAAAAGAAAACAAAAAAACACCCATCCCGGTCAAGGGACGAGTGTTATCACCCGTGGTTCCACCCTAATTTGACAATTGAATAACTACATTCCTTTAAACGTTGAATGCACAAACAATGTCCTTCATCAGCATTGTGTAACGGTAATGAACCGGCAATTCTTACTGTCCTCTAAGGTATATCCAATAGAAGAGTTCATAATTGCAACTACAAAGGGGTAAACCAACGTCGGTACTGAAGGGAATTACAGCCAATGTTCCCTCTCTCTAAACAGCCCTATTCTTCGTGGTCCATGTCTTCATCAATGCTTTTGGTCAATTTAACAGTTATTATAATTCTAGCTGACACTAAACGTCAAGTCATATCTTCTCTTTCTCCCTAAAGAAAACATCGCAGTTTGGGCAATAGTGGCATATTTCTACTCGTTTATCGAATATTTGTAACAACGTTTTGACCGCTGGCATTTGTGAATCACGTGTATGAAGTATTAATTTAGCTGGGGATACCGAAATAAGTGTACTAACAACGGCATCTTCCATCTCCATATCTTGTTGATCAATTCTTTCAACAAAAACACCTTCATTTAATTTGGTTTCCAATGGATTCATATTCTCATCAAATAATAACAGTTCCTGTCCGCCCTTATGAACGACATGAACTAATGGAATTTGTGGCTCCTGAAAATACACGAAGTACTTGAGTAGACCTACAAACTCTTCATACTGTCGATCAACTAAGAACTCGTCTACGGCGTATTCGATAATTTCCCGCAGTTCTATGCCATAATTTTGAAGTCGAAAAGAAATAAATCCATCTATATTTAACACAGAACTCTCCACTAAGCATTGTTGTAAGCTCTTAGAGAGCATCCGATAACGACGTTTCCATGGTTCGTTCGGAGTGCCTTTCCCTTTCTCTAACAAAGAGACGCAATGCTTAATAATTCGCTCAGACTCCTCTTTACCGGAGAAGTCAAACTCATCCCGAAGCAACGTTCTAATTATATGTTGTTCCTTTATTTCTAAGATGATTTCAGCTGCTGCCTCTGCAGCAAGCTCGTATAGAGCGGTCATTCCATCACCCAAGGAGATCTTTTGTTCATTCCCCATGCATTGCCATACTGAGGTGCCTTCACTTGAAATACATGAGAATTTCAATGTCTTGTATTTCTTATGTAGTTCTTTGTTTTTTCTCGAAACAATGTTTTCAAATGTTACTTTTTCTGCGGCCGCTGTCGTAGCTGATATGCTGAATAGTACCATGGAGAACACTCCTTTCATTATCCTTGTTAAGTATATGGTCCCTGAACAGAGGATATACGGAAGGGGTTAGTGGAAAACAAGCTAACATTTCTCAGTTACGTGTCCGTATGCTTTTTTCAAGTGAGAATCATACGATGAAACAAGTAGAAACGGCTGCGAAGTCCTTCTCAAAGGACGACACCGTTTCAGCGGAAATATAAAGAATAGAGTATTAATATAGATTGAACTAAAGACGAACCCTGAACTTGGGAGAGCAAACTTTAGTTCAATCTATCTAGTGAAACTTATACTTTCTTATATTTAAAAAAAGGGACTGATCCTAGAGGTCATATACAGACCTTTTAGGACAGCCCCTCAAATTGGGTAATATTTAATTTTGCATTACAAAATCACGATCAATCTTTGTTCCATCTTCAAACACTTTCAAGATATCATATTTGGTGTTTCGTTGAGCTGGAATTTTACCCGCATCACGGATCAATTGAACGATAGATTCTATATTCACCTTATGAACTGCTCCAGCAGAGGATACCACGTTTTCTTCCATCATCGTACTTCCGAAATCATTACATCCGTAGCTCAATGATAATTTACCAATTTCAGGTCCCATCGTTACCCATGAAGACTGTAAATGAGGCACATTATCAAGTAAGATACGACCAACAGCGACAGTCTTCAGATAAGCTTCCGGTGTCTCACGTTCACGTACAAAGTTCGTATTATCCGGTTGAAAAGTAAATGGGATGAATGCCAAGAACCCTTTGGAGTTATACTTATTCGTAATGCACTCATCTTGCGCGTCACGAATACGCAACATATGAAGTGCTCTCTCTTCCATTGTCTCGCCAAAACCAATAACCATCGTAGCACTAGTGTTCATGCCTTGCTTGTGCGCAATTTGCATAACGTCCATCCATTCGCGCCAAGTGCCTTTCAATCGGCTAATCTTTTTACGAATACGATCATCCAGAATTTCGGCGCCTCCGCCCGGAAGCGAATCAAGACCCGCTTCATGCAGCTCGCGAACGACTTCTTCTAGTGATAATCCTGAAACCTTATGCATCGTACGTATTTCAGCTGGTGAGAAGGAATGCATCGTAATGTTAGGGAAACGTTGTTTTATCCCTTTGAGCAGGTCCGTGTAATAATGAAATGGAAGATCAGGATTCGTTCCACCTTGCATCAAAATTTCGGTACCACCTACATCCTCCGTTTCTTTAATCTTCTGATAGATGGCTTCATTCGGTAACACATAACCTTCAGTTGAACCCGGTGCTCTGTAGAACGCACAGAAACGACAATATGTATCACAAATGTTAGTGTAGTTAACGTTGCGTCCAATAACGAAAGTCGTAATCGGCTCAGGGTGTATCCGTTTCATGAGAATATCTGCTGTATGTCCTAACTTCTCAATCTCGTTACTCTCCATAAGTCTAACGCCTTCTTCTAGATTAAGACGTTCTCCTCGAATTGCTTTTTCTAATATACGATCTACTGTATTCATAAAGGCAACCTCCCTTAATATGATAATAAATAATATGATAATAAGAATGACATTCCAACTATTCCATCTTAACATAATGGACTCACAAGAAAAACAGCACCGTATAAACGATGCTGTTTGTCATTCGTTCTTAGTCCTCTTGCAGTGCCTGATTGAGATCATTAATTAGATCCTCAATATCCTCTAAACCAACAGAGAAGCGAAGTAATCCGTCCGTAATACCTCGTTCAGCACGAACTTCGACTGGCATAGCAGCATGAGACATCATCGCAGGATAAGATAAAATACTCTCAACAGCCCCCAAGCTTACGGCAACCAAAGGGATCTGAACTTTATTGAGCACTTTCTTTGCACGTTCACCTGATCCAACATCGAAGGACACGACTGCGCCATACCCAGTGGACTGTTTCTCATGAATTTCTCTGCCCGGGTGGTCTTTCAATCCAGGATAGAACACAGAAGAAATATCTTTTCTTTCATTAAGCCAAGAAGCCAGCTTCCCAGCACTAATTTCACTTTGATTCATACGCACTTTCAGCGTCTTCATTCCACGAATAAGGAGCCACGAATCCTGCGGACCTAGAACGGTACCTAATCCATTCTGAAGCTGCTTTAACTGTTGTCCCAATGAAGCAGTGCGAGCTACAGTAAGTCCAGCTAGAACGTCACTGTGCCCTCCTAGAAATTTAGTCGCACTATGGATAACAATATCCACACCTTGTTCAATTGGACGTTGATAGTAAGGCGTCATAAACGTATTGTCCAACATGGTAATAAGATCATTCTCTTTAGCCCAGTTGGTGACAGCTGCTACGTCTGTAATTTTCAATGTAGGATTAGACGGTGTCTCCATATAAACAGCCTTTGTATTAGACTTAAGGGCTCCTTTTACCTGTTCTAAATCTGTCATGTCAACGAAGGTAGTCTCAATACCTAATCTGCTAAGGATACTTGTTAAGAGTCGATACGTTCCACCGTATACATCTTCCGTAACAATCACATGATCTCCTGAGGAAAACAACATAAATGTACTCGAGATTGCTGCCATTCCTGAAGCGAAGGCTAGCCCGCGCTCGCCACCTTCTAATAGAGCAATATAATCTTCTAACGCTTGACGCGTAGGATTTCCAGAACGGCTGTAATCATATTGAGGTGGATTAAATACATCTTCATGATGAAATGTTGATGCTTGATAGATTGGAACGCTAGATGCTCCAGTCGTACGGTCAATTTCCGATCCAAAATGGATTAGCTTCGTAGCAAAGTCTGCTTGAGAATGGTTTCCGGATTCTTGTTGATTACTCATCCTTGTTGTCCCCCTTCAATTTCTTCCCGAGCTGCATCTAGTGCCCCTCCAAGATCTGCGATTAAATCCTCCACATGTTCTATACCAACAGAGAAGCGAAGTAATCTATCGTCCACCCCAATCGCCTCACGAATCTCCAGAGGGATATCTGCATGGGTTTGAACTGCTGGATACGTCATCAATGATTCCACACCACCGAGACTTTCTGCAAAAGCAATCAATTTAATATGTCTAAGTAAGGGCTCTACGTAACGAGCATCTGTCACTTTAAAAGAGAAAATCCCCGTGTTACCACTACATTGCTTCTTCTGAATATCATGTCCTGGGTGATCCTTCAGTACGGGATGAAATACTTCCGCTACGGCAATATGCGTAGTTAAGAATTCAGCTAGCCGAATCGCATTACTCTCATGTCTCTCCATTCGCAGTGCCAATGTCTTCATTCCACGCATCAGTTGATAAGAATCTGTCGGTCCGAGTACAGATCCGATAGAATTATGAAGGAAGAACATCTCTTCTGATAATTCCTTACCTTTCGTTACAATGATTCCTGCCAATACATCGTTATGGCCACCCAGATACTTCGTTGCACTATGAACAACAATATCGGCTCCGAGTTCCAACGGACGCTGAAAGAACGGTGTCATTAATGTGTTATCTACAATCGTAAGCAATTGGTGTCTTTGTGCCCAAAGAGAGACTGCTTCAATATCCGTAATCATCATCAATGGATTCGTAGGTGTCTCAATAAAAACTGCCTTCGTGTTCGGGCGTCTGTTACTCTCTAATGCATCCAGATCATTCGTGTCCACGTAAGAGGCCGTTATTCCAAATCTGGAAAGAATTCGTTCGAATAGTCGATATGTACCACCGTATAAATCTAATGAGACAATGAGATGATCCCCTTGGCTGAACATCGCGAAGACAGTCTGTAATGCAGCCATTCCTGAGCTACATGCGAAGCCTGCATCGCCAGATTCTAGTTGAGCCGAAGCATCTTCTAACACTTTACGGGTTGGATTCTTCGTCCGTGAGTAATCGAATCCTGTACTTTTCCCTAGCTGAGGATGGCGAAAAGCTGTAGCTTGATAGATCGGGAAATTGATTGCTCCTGTCACTGGTTCCTCAATGGATCCAATCTGAGCCAACCTACTCTCTATTCGTAACCTTGTCTCCTTCATACTTCTTCTCCCCTTTTTTTGCCTTTATATTTGCGGCCATACTTCCAGCGTTTCTCCAATATCAAAAGGTGTCTCTTGGTATACATAATAATTCAGCCAATTTGCGAATAATAAACTTGCATGTGCACGCCATATTGCAGGAGGCATACGCGTAGGATCATTTTTAGGGTAATAATGTTTAGGTAAGTCTATTACTAAGCCTTTGGCTACATCACGTTCATATTCCCACTTCAACGAAAATGGATCATATTCGGAGTGACCCGTAACAAATATTTGCTTGCCATCTTTCGTAGCTACAATGTAAATACCTGCCTCTTCAGATTCTGACAAGATCTCAAGTTCAGGGATGCCTTCAATATCCTCACGACGAACTTCCGTATGACGGGAATGAGGCGCATGAAATACTTCATCAAACCCTCTCAATAACTTAACATTTGGTGAATTGACCGTATGTGGGAATACCCCAAATACTTTCTCGTCCAGTTCGTATTTCGGAACTCCAAAGTGATAGTAGAGCCCTGCTTGAGAAGCCCAACATATATGAAGTGTCGATGTTACATGGGTCTTACTCCATTCAAATATTTCTTGTAACTCATCCCAATAGTTAACATCTCTGAATTCCATTTGTTCCACAGGTGCTCCTGTAATAATCAGACCGTCAAACCGACTAAATTTTACTTCATCAAATGTTTTATAGAATGTTCTCAAATATTCCTCAGATGTATTCTTGGAAATATGTGAGCTTGGATGTAACAATACAATCTCTACCTGAAGGGGTGAGTTCCCAAGGAGACGGAGTAATTGTGTTTCCGTCGTTTCCTTCGTAGGCATTAAATTGAGAATCGCTATTCGCAGGGGACGTATATCTTGGTGATAAGCAAGACTTTCATCCATGACAAAAATGTTCTCCCCAGCAAGTATTTCCTTCGCGGGTAACGTATCTGGAATCTTAATCGGCATGCTGATTACACTCCTTTGGTTGACATCGGCGATAATCATGAGGAAAGGGTTCTATAAACAAAAACAACCTAAATCCATAGGAAATATCCATAGGAGAAAGGTCATCATCGTTAATCTATGCGCCTCTCTCATCTCTCAAGAAGGACTTGCCGACAATTCGACAAATCTTCCTGCAAGAATTAGCACCGTGCGTTATTAAACGCCGGTTGCCGGGTTTCATCGGGCCTGTCCCTCCACCTGCTCTTGATAAGATTTCGCTTTATTCATTTGTATTTTAATTAATTTTGGTAATATTTATACCTGAATTCACTTTAAATCATAACGTTACCTTCGTCAAGAAGCGAACTGCTTTTTTACAGAAATTTTTCAATCCGTTAACACCTAGATCACGAAATGATCATAAGCTATAGACTAGACGTAACAACCTTTTTTCTTCTTGAAAGGATGTTAGGAGGACGTTATACTAGACAAGTATTACATTCCTAAAACGAAGAAGAGGTGACATGGAAGATGGACGGCGACCCGAAACCCCAGCTGATGAATGATGTAACACAACCGCATAGGACTAGAACCAGCCTGTTGGAGGAAGGAGCTATTCAATTTCTCCGTGTGTAAGGATCATCTTACCTTACCTTTAACTTCACTCCAATAAAAAGACTGAGCTCTTTTCTATGCGCGTAACTTAGCGCTACCCATGGCAGATCATGGGGATGAAGGAGTGACTACTAATGAAAATTCGATTGGTTAATACAGGGGTATTTACCCCCATTGATGACATCCAAACTACACTAACACCACCTGAGGAAGGATTCTACTGGATCGACGCAGATGCAGAAGACCTCACTTTATTGCAACCTCTCTTCTCTTTACATGACTTAGCTGTTGAAGACTGTCTTAGTGAGGATGAACAACGTCCTAAGATTGAAATATATGAGAACCACTACTTCATCGTAGTAAACAGCATCCGGTTCGATGATGAAGAAATTTTCCTGCGCGCCCTCAGTGTATTCTTAGGGAGAAATTATATTATTACCGTTACGAATCAAAAAATAAATGAGCTCCGCTCATTGAAACCCATCCTTTGGGAGCAAGAGGTTAGTTCACCTGATCGATTCTTATATCTACTCATTGACTTAGTTGTCGATAACTATTTTACTGTTGGGGATCGAATCGAAGCCAAAATCGAGAAATTAGAAGAAGACATTCTAATGCATACTAAGAAATCTCATCTTATCGAAATTATTGGACTTCGAAGTGAAATATTATGGCTGAAGAAGGTACTCGGACCGCAAAAAGAAGTCATTAACATTCTCAATAAGAAAGATCTTCGACTAATCGACGACCAGCTTCAGAAATATTTCAGTGATATTTATGAAAATGCTGTAAAAATCACAGAAACATTCGAAACGTATCGTGATCTAATGGGTAACTTACGAGAAGCTTACCAGTCCAGTATCGCTAACCGAGCGAATGAAATTATGAGAGTATTTACAGCCATTACAACCATCTTCATTCCTTTAACACTGATTACCGGGATTTATGGAATGAACTTTGACAACATGCCTGAATTACACATGAAATACGGTTATTTCATGATCATCGGTATCATGGCTTCCTTAGGTTTCGGTATGTTCCTCATATTCAAGAAAAAGGATTGGCTCTAATCATAGCACAAGGACGAAAGACGCTCTGTCTACAGAGAATCTTTCGTCCTTGTGTCATATTTAACCGACGTTGCGTCTAGCTTCCTGATCCCGTCGAAACCGAATACGAATCATTCGTATACGTTCATATAATTGATCAATATTTCCTCTAGCCATCGAATCTTTACCTTCCCCATACACTTTCTGTAGTACTGGCTTCAAGAACATATCTCCGAGTTCTTCAAATGCCGACCATACAGCATCCTGCTCGACAATAGCCATTTCTTGCAGTTCAATCTGTATAAGATGCTCGGTGTCATAACCTTCTTTCTCCAGTTCCTCCAAAGCTTCAATGATTTCTTTCCGAGGCGAGTTACATGCCTGCTCTAACTGTTCAACGTTCTTACCTTCCGATATTCCCATCATAAGCGTACGACGCATCCTATACTGATCAAGTTCAAGCTTGTATTTCTGTTCCTTCTGCTTGAATACCCAAGTCATATACACCTCTTCGTTCAATTCAGTGTAAACCCAATTTAATGGGAAGATATGATTGCGTGTTACTTTAGCTGTGATCTCTAAAATATCAGTGCCATAGTCCCCCGCTTTGTGATCTCCCACTCCTGGCAGTTGCATTAGTTCATCCGCAGTGTGAGGGATAAAACTACTAATTAGTCTTAATAATTTATTACTTGCAATGAAATACGGAGCCTTACGTTCAGAGACAGCTCTCCTACGTCTCCATGCGCATAACTCGTTATATAATTCTTCTTCAGGATGAAATTCACTATAACAATATAATTTCTGCACACTTTGACCACGATAACGTTGTTCTTCCTCTTCATGAAATACGCCCTCTATGATAGGTCTGTAACCTTCTCCAAGCTTGATGGCGAGGCCGTGACGATAGATACACAGCAACTCATTCCATGAGACACCTTCGTACCATGAGGAATCAAGGTATTCTTCATTGATCTGGAAATCTCGCCATCCTAGATGCCAAATACCTTCCTCTTCACCAATCCATACTTGTGCTGCCGTTTCCTCATCACTTCTAGATCCTTTGACTAATCGATTCATGAAAACAATCTGCATATTACATCCCTCCCCCTCATTCAGTACAACACGCAAAAAAAGCCCCCCCCTTACAATAATGTAAGAGAGGTGCTTCCTCGGTCGAACCATGTTATACTGTTATCCCTATAATACCATATACTGTCATTTCGTCAACGAGAATTCATATCTACACGTATTCGAAATTAAGCTTCCTCAAGTGCTAACCGTGCAAGTGCTAATGCACCACATAGTCCTGCATTATCACCTAGTATTGGAGAGACAATATATTGCTCGATATCTTTATTAATCGATGAATGCTGTACATATCCATTCAGAAGAGTACGGAGCTCACGATGAATCAATGGAAATAGTTGACGCTGCTTCATAACGCCACCGCCCATAATGATCTTTTGCGGGGAGAGTATCAATATATAATTCATTAAAGCTTGTGCTAAATAGTACGCTTCCATCTCCCATGCCGGATGATCCACACCTAGTTCAACACCTTGTAATCCAGAACGCCCGCTAATTGCTGGACCTGCAGCTAATCCCTCTAAACAATCTGCATGATAAGGGCACGTTCCCTTATACGAATCTTCTGGATGGCGACGAACGATGATATGTCCCATTTCAGGATGAGATAATCCATGCAACATTTTCCCATTAACGACAGCTCCTGCTCCAATACCCGTACCCACTGTAATATACATACAGCTATCTAGACCTTGTCCAGCACCCCATAAATGTTCTCCAAGCGCTGCCCCATTCACATCTGTATCGAAACCTATCGGCATATCAAAATGTGATTTCATATGTCCAACGATATCATACTGGCTCCAATGAGGTTTTGGTGTGGTCGTAATATAACCATATGTATCGCTTTCTTTAATGGGATCAATGGGTCCGAAAGAACCAATACCGATTGCTTCGATGTCTTTTCCTTCAAAAAAAGCGACTACCTGAGCCATCGTCTCTTCTGGCGTTGTTGTTGGAAAACTAACTCTCTCTACAACTTCACCATCCTTCGTACCTATACCACAGACGAATTTAGTTCCGCCTGCTTCAATCGCTCCTAATAAACCCATGTGTCAACATTCCCTTCTGCTTAAGCTGAATTCCCCCTATTATATTATAGTATTCTTTTTGTAGATACAACGATAAGACACAATAAGTGACAACATCTTGATAATTACCAATGAATAACAAAACCACGCCTCATAAATAGGGCGTGGTCATGTTGATCATTTGTTATATTATTAATTCACGGATTTCTATTTAGGTTATTCCCAAATACTAACGTATTACTAAGTAGTCGTCCTGCTGAAGTCAGTACTTTCCCTCTACCATACAGCGCAGAGGACGCACCTCCATCCAAATTCATGGCTTGCTTTGCACCCAGTTTCTGCATTACTTCAGCCCACTGCTTCATCGTTGCGCCCGATATTGTTGCAATCATAACAGAGCCATCTGCCATGATCCCAATTCCACTACGTGCAGCAGCACTACTTAATATTTTCTGATCTTTAAATCCTTCAGCCGTAGGCGTTAATGCAACCTTACTGTCCTTCACAAGTCGCGGTCCAGCTCCAACTGCCGTAATGACTTCCTCCCAAGGAAGGGCTCGTCCCTGATCATCTTGATAAGTAACGTTCATCTCCACATCTGCTCCAAGTTCAAAGCGTTCAGCCATCGGCTTTTCTGTACCGTTACATACGAGAACATAACCATTCTTCGGAATCATAACATTATCATTCGGCACTTTCTTGGTAACTTTACCGTTCTCCATCACAACGGCAATTCCACCCTTAAATCCAACATTACTGCCACGCTTCTCTGTATATAAAATGCTAACATTAGCATTCGTCGAAGGTGTCCTGTTCACAAAGGTCGCATACCAACTCAAAGGGCTGCCTACAGTTCTAGATACTGTGCCCTTGAGACTTAATCTAAGTCTATCCATAAGTGCGGTTCCGTCAGCTTTAAAACCAATCGTCGTCCCATAGTGTCCCATATGCACAATCTTTCCGTCCACAATGAGATTGCCATAAGGATCAGGTGGGCCTCCATAAGCTTCGAAGAAAGCCCCATTTATCGCAGCTTCTCCGCGATATGCTTTTACGATAGCATTGAAGTCTTGCGTTAGCCCTACTTTCCCCTTTGCCAGCCCAACAGTAGTTGGGACTCCTTTAGGAATAGACATGGTCTGAACAGTAAAGCTTCGTCCACTAACTGTTACCTTTTTCACTTCATTTCTGATAGCAGAGGTGGAGGCTGCATAGGATGTATTCATATATCCAGGTAGTACAAAGGATAATGTCATAACTACAGATAGCATTCCAATACCTACTCTACTTATTCTCTTGGATTTGAACCATGATCTGCTCACCTAGACCGCTTCAACTCCAATCAATTGACATAGACTCTTCATTTCCAATTCTTCGAATTTCGACGATATCAGAACATCGTCTATTTCAAGCTGGCAACCATCCACGGCGCACTCTACGGGAACTTCACAATGAATTTCGGCGAGCCTACGTGATAAATGTAGCATATCTAGATCATTCTCAATCTTAGTACGTACACTCGAAGAGAGCTGATCAAGGTTCTCTAGAATCCCTTCAATAGAGTCATATTCCTGTATAAGTTTGATAGCCGTCTTTTCTCCTATCCCACGAACACCAGGGTAATTATCACTAGCATCCCCCATAAGTGCCTTCATATCAATGATTTGGCGAGGATGAAGTTGTCTTTCTTCATATAAAGATTCAGGTGTATATACTTTATAATTACCTTGACCTTTTTTCATAATAATGACACTCGTAGTTGGACTCACGAGTTGAAGTAAATCATGATCGCCCGTTAATATTGTGACATTCATTTCTTGACTGATTTGTGTTGCTAACGTACCAATGCAATCATCTGCCTCAAACCCTTGATAACTAACATTAGGAATTCCAAAACTCTCAATCACATCACGGATCAGCGAAAATTGAGGGATTAGATCTTCAGGTGCTTCCGAACGATTTCCTTTATAAGCTGAATATTCTTGCGCACGAAAAGTAGTCCCACCTAGATCCCAACAGCACACGACATGACTTGGCTCGAAGGTCTGTACAGCGTCCCAAAAATAACGTACAAATCCATAGATAGCATTGGTAGGAACGCCAGCCTTTGTACGACGAATATATCCACTAGAAGCCGATGCAAAATACGCTCTAAATAATAAAGCCATACCATCGACTAGCATTAACGATTGTTGTTTTTGACTTGTCACTCTTTTAACCGCTCCTTATATAACTCTTTCTTCCGCACAAAAGGCGGTGATAGGTATAGTATATCATACCTCTAACAGGGCATTGTCGAAATACTAGCTTCCCCAAATATTGGCATATTGCTCTTCTTTAAAGCCTAGCGTTACATGCTCCCCATTACTTACAATAGGTCGTTTGATTAACATTCCATTTGACGAGAGTAGCTCAATCTGCTCTTCGCGGGTCATGTTGCCAAGCTTATCCTTTAGACCTAAACTCTTATATACTTCACCACTCACATTGAAAAATTTCTTGAGTTCTAGCCCACTGTTATCAATTAATTCATTTAATTCAGAGACCGTTGGAGGCTCCTCAACGATATGACGAATTTCAAGGTCATGTCCATTAGAACGCAACCATTTCATAGCATTACGACATGTACTACACTTTGGATATTGAAAAATAACAAGGTTGCTCATATTTATTGTCCCTCCTGAATTGAATGGTCAAGTAATTGATTTCGTAGTGTTTCCATATCAGATGGAAGAGGTGCAGTAATGGTCATCCGTTCTTGCAGAATCGGATGAACAAAGGACAACTCCGATGCATGTAATGCTTGACGGAATATCAGTCGATCAATCCTAACCACTTCATTCTCATCCATCATTGTCTTTTGAGAGTCAGTGCTAGCGAGTTCATCTACTTGATCCATTTTCATTTCGGCATAAATAGGATGGCGATAATACGAGTCTCCTATCAAAGGACACCCTATTGACGTCATGTGTACACGGATCTGATGAGTTCTACCTGTCTCTAATTTTAGTTGTACCATACTCGTCTGATTGTA
The DNA here is from genome assembly GCF_900156375.1 of Paenibacillus macquariensis. Lineage (GTDB taxonomy): Bacteria > Bacillota > Bacilli > Paenibacillales > Paenibacillaceae > Paenibacillus_AQ > Paenibacillus_AQ macquariensis. Next base: position 346,479 of record NZ_FTNK01000003.1, on the reverse strand, counting down.
TCGTTCAATAACCCAGTATCGTGTCAGTGAACTATACCCTGTTGGTGTCACAATTCTACGATGAGGATCCAATGGGTCTCTATCAATAGGACCATCTACCATTCCCTCAGTGGGACTCGGTAAGCCATGAACCAACGCGATATATTTCTTATCAACATCTCCATCAATCATCTGCTGCGAGATATGTTGATGGACATAGGGATTCTTCGCGATAACTAAGACACCTGTTGTCTCTTGATCAAGTCTGTGAACCGGTCGGAACCGATAAGATTTCCCTTGTTCAAGCCAATAATGAACGACTCCGTTTGCTAACGTATTGGTATAATGACCACTAGTAGGATGAACAATGATGCCAGCCTCTTTATTCACGATCAACAAATGGTCATCTTCAAATAAAATATCAAAAGGAATGGGCTGAGGTAAAATATCTTCAGAAGTCTCCTGCTCCATCCGTATTTCAACCCTATCTCCACTCCTTACATGAACGCTAATATACACTCTCTCGCCATTGAGCTTAATCCCTTCCTCGGTCTGTTTCAATCGTGTTAACAGTTTGCGAGAAATGTTCATTTTTTTATGCAAAATCGTCTTTAGTTTCCATCCCTCTTCTTCGTCGGAAACTACGTATGCTATCGGATTATAATATTGGCTCATTTCTCTGATTTAAACACCTTTTGACTACGTACATATTCGATGTCTGCTACTCCTTTACGTGCATTCACCGTTCTTGCAATCACGAAGAAATAATCAGACAGACGGTTTAAATATTTACGTACATCGGGATTGATATCCTTTTCCTTGCCTAAAGTAACGGTTCTACGCTCTGCTCTACGACACACTGTACGGCAAACATGAAGAGTCGAAGATATCATATCTCCACCAGGGAGAATAAATCGCTCGAGCGGTGGATTCTCTTTCTCACAGGTGTCTAGCCAAAGTTCCAATCGCTCTACCAATTCACTTGTCACTTTATATTTACTCTCACTAAGGTTAACAAACGCTAAATCAGAACCACAATCAAACAACTCATGTTGAATCATAAGCAACTGTTCCTTCAGATCAGCAAATAATTCTTCTTCCATAAGGCTAATGACTTGCCCTACGAAACAATTCAGTTCATCTATCGTTCCATAAGCTTCCACTTGATTATCATCTTTGATTACTCTACCTCCAATAACAGAGGTTTCACCCTTATCGCCTGTACGTGTGTATACTTTCATTGGAATCCTCCTAAAAGTTTTTGGAGAGCTAGGCTCCTCGATAATTCTACGTTCCAAAAACTCGCATCGGAAGCATGTTCTTAGTTTTTGGAGCGTTACTCCTTGATATTACTACGTCAAAAACTCGCTCCGGAAGCATATACTTAGTTCTTGGAGCGTTGCTTGTCCTATTATTCCCCAATCATAAGCTTCAACACTTTAACTGAATTCTCAACTGAATTAGAGGTGAATGGAATGGTAGCAAACAAACCTTCCGTTTTGAAGTTCATACCTTCAAATATTTTCATTTTTGAAAGAGGAATTGCAAAAAGATGCTTCTCAGTAACAATCTCATTTGTTGTTTCATCCGTTACGCCACCCTCAAACACGCCTTCGGGATATTTCTCAGCATCGAACTCCTCATCAAGAACCCTATGAGCCCCCTGCTGACTATATCGTTTCATAACATCTTCAGGCACAATCATAATCTCATGTTCCCCAGCCGCGTATTCTATCAATACTTTTTGCTCAACGTATAATGCCGCTGCCGAGATGCTCACCTTAAGATCTTCTCCAAGTTTCTCTTGTAATTTCTGTTCTAACGGCTCCCTAATGTCAGAAACATTTTGTGAAATATCTGTCATAAAAATAGAAACATCTGCATCATCTTTCCCACAACCTGCCAACATCAAGATACTCACACAAATCAGAAGCCATTGTCCAATACGTTTCAATGTCTGTTCCCCCAATCAATAATAAGACCAATATAGCATAAATAGTGAACAGATAAAAAGAAGGCTCATCGTTTCGAGCCTCCTTGTAATCTACATATTATTTTTTAGGGAGAAAGTTTTTCATATATTCATTTATCTTTAAGTCTAGTAAACTACTAATTTCAATAACGATATCAGAAGTAAATGACTGCTCTTGGACAAATATTTGTTCCATTTTGCTGCGGAGCATTCGAATCTCATCTTCCAACGTAAATTCTCTATTCGAAGATTCAATCGTTTTGCTTGGCCATTTACCAATCTTCCCTTCGGAGATATAACCCCCCCGATATTTGGGCATATCATAATCAGCACAAAACAAATCGATCCCTCCATTAGATAGTTTCTGCTCTTAAAGACAAATTATAACATAAAATACTAATAATAAAAGTGTACATATTGTTAATTTGAAAAAATATTCCGCTAGACTCAGCCTTTTTTCAGTTTTTCTACAAATCCGCCTATTCGCTCAAGTGCCTCAGTCAGTTGAGCAACCGAGGTCGCATATGAACAACGGAGGAAACCATCACCGCCGAGTCCAAAAACGTTACCTGGAACAGCTGCCACTCGAGCTTCCACAAGCAGTCTTTGCGCAAAATCATCGGATGATAACCCCGTACTTTGAATGCTCGGGAATGCGTAAAATGCCCCCTGAGGTTCATGACAATCAAGCCCGATATCACGCAACCCCTGAACAATCAATCGTCTACGCTGGTTATAGGATTCCATCATCCGATCTTTTTCCTCTAGGCCATTGGATGTTAGTGCCTCTAATGCAGCAACTTGGCCCATCACTGGAGCACACATTACCGTATACTGATGGATCTTTAACATCGCTGCAATGAGATCTTCATGTGCACATGCATAGCCCATACGCCATCCTGTCATAGCAAATGCTTTAGAGAATCCACTGACTAACACGGTTCGATCCATCATCCCAGGAATAGAGGCAAAGCTAACATGCTTCTCACCGTAAGTAAGTTCAGCATAAATTTCATCAGAAATAACAATGAGATCATGTTTCTCTATCACTTTAGCAATAGGTAGCCAATCCTCATATGTCATAATTGCCCCTGTGGGATTGCTTGGATAAGATAATATCACTACTTTGGATCTAGGTGTAATCTTTGCTTCCAAAGCCTCCGCAGTTAATTTAAAACCATTCGCAGACGTTGTTTCAATACCCACTGGTATGCCTCCACCAATAGCAGTAATCGGCGAATACGACACATAACATGGTTCAGGAATAAGGATTTCATCACCCGGAACGATCAATGCACGTAGTGCTAAATCGATCGCTTCGCTCCCCCCTACGGTAACCAGAATCTGCTTCGCAGGATCATATGTAATTTGGAAGTTCGTATCCAAATATTGACCAATAGCCTCACGAAGTTCAGGCATTCCTGCATTAGAGGTATATCCTGTACGTCCTCGTTCTAAAGAGTATACACACGCTTCACGTACGTGCCATGGTGTAACAAAATCTGGCTCACCTACACCAAGTGTAATAATATCTTTATTAGCAGATACTAGATCAAAAAATTTACGAATACCCGAAGGAGCGATCTCCCTGACGAGCGGTGCTAAATAGGATTCCATTGATTTTTTGTGCTCTGTTGCACGCCCTTCATTTAAGATCATCACATTTCCTCCTTCTTCATGGAGAGATCAAGAGTCGAGTATCTTCTACGTGATCCTCGAGAATAATCCCATCTTGTTTATATTTCTTCAGAATAAAATTGGTCTTCGTTGAAAGTACAGAATCGATTGGTGATAATTTCTCAGACACAAAGTTCGCTACTTCTCTTAAGTTTTGTCCTTCTACTTCTACAAGTAAATCATATGCACCTGACATCAGATATACGGATTTCACTTGAGGATATAAATAAATGCGTTCTGCAATCCCCTCAAATCCACGCCCACGTTCCGGTGTAATCTGAACCTCTATTAGGGCTGTTACTTTCTCATCTTCAATCTTGCTCCAATTCACCACGGCAGAGTATTTCACAATTACATGGTCACTTTCAAGTTCAGCTATGGCCGTTGTAACTTCATCTTCGCTAACACCAAGAAGAGTAGACAGTAAAGCCGGTGTCCTTCTGGCATCCTCTTTCAAAAGGTCCAATACCTTCATTTTAAGATCGTTTAGTTCCTTCATAAGTTATCCTCCAGTGCTTGCTTTTCGTGGGCACTGATAATAATAAATGTCATACCCGCGTAAAAGAGATTAATACATATACTACAATATTTTGAGGTCTATGCATAGAAAAAAACCGTCTCACTTGGCTCGAAGCCTCATGAGACAGTTAATTCATATAAAATATACGTATTCCAATCGATTACATATATTGTGTGCTTCCCGACTGCGATTGTTGCTGTTCCGTTTTAGGAATATATCCATTTTGTATATCATCTCCTGTTTTTTCACTCACGAATTGACGAGATTCTTGTTGCGTCTTTTTAGACGCTTGGACATGCTTGTCTAATTCCGATCGTGGTGCTTGGCTAGGTAGCGAATACTGAGTTTGCTGCTGCATCAAGGTAAACACTTCTCCCTGTAATCGCAACGTATCATTCGTCAAATCCGTAAACATCTGGCGTACAGACGAACAATTGGATTCTGTCGCTGCTGTCAAATATTCTCTAGAGGTTCTTTTCAAATCGGCCACAATCGTATATAACAGATCCTTCTCCGGCATAAATGAGGAATCATTCTGGGTTGTCACGTTAGCATCCTCCTCTATAATTGCTACATTCTTTCTATTGAATTTGTGCTGGTGCTAATTGTTGGTGCGCTTCTAAAGATTGTACAAGTTGGTCAAGATGACTATCCAAGCTTCGAATATAGGATAAACATGCTTGTTGAATGATCGTATTCTGTGTCGTTGCCGCCGTCGCTGCACATTGCTTGATCAATAAATTTTCATTGGTAATAGAATCAGAGATGTAGGCAAGCTCTTTGGTCGTTAAAGGTTGCATATGCGTGGATTGCATATCTTCTATCCCTCCTGGGTAAGGTTATTTTGACAATCATAGTATCTCCACACCGTTTATTTCTATGTGACAATCACTCATTGTTCTTATGACTGACAACATTCGTAGTACTTCTGTCTATCAAAATAAAAATACCCATACCCTTAGGCATTTCGCCAAAGGATATGGGTATTAGCTAGCTATTAACAATTAGTTCAAGTGCTAAGATTCTATATCGTAATCAATTATTTACTCAATCCTTGCACAAGTCTTAAACGATCTTCCTCAGAAAGTGTTGTCTGAACGTGGAAGCACCCTGTGCAAATGTACACATCCACTGTGAATGGCGTACTTAGAATTGGGGACTGTAGCGCTTTAACTACAGTAGGTTGGAACCCAGTATCGGTTACTTGTTGTCCTGCTAACAACATGTATTCATGACAATGAGGACATTCAGGAACTTCTTCCTGTTCATCCAATACTTTCTCAACCATTACTTCGTAATTCATCAAATCATGACTTGTTTCATACTTATCAAGCGCTCGAATGGTTGGAGTGGCACGAGTAACGTCCCTTTCCCAGAATGGAGTAATCGATAACTCATCTTCTTCATGAGATGTAATGACTTCAGGTTCAAGTTCTTCCTCGTCTTCCTCGAGCCCAATGTTGAGTGTACGATATTCATTTAGCTCATTCTGACAATGCGGGCATTCTTCTTCAGGACCTAGTTCTTCATCCCATACAATTTCTGTCTGACACCATGGGCATACTGTTGTTTCCATGAAACCTTCCTCCTAGCTATTCTTCAAATAAACAATCCCTGCCACTATAAACATAACTGCAGCAACAAATAATATACGTATCAAGTTTTTCATAGGGATGACACTCCTTACAACTGAACTTAAACGAACTTATACATACTTAATGCAATTCAGCGACGGTAACACCATTTCCACCTTCGCCATAATTACCCAACCGATAACTTTTAACATGTCTGTGCTTACGAAGGTACTCCTGCATTCCCGTTCGAAGAATCCCAGTTCCCTTACCGTGGATAATACTTACCTGACCTAAATTGCTCAAGAATGCTTCATCAATGAATCGATCAACTTCCATCAACGCTTCTTCGAGGTTCGCACCACGCAGATCTAGTTCACGACGAATATTGTCATCTCGCGTTCGTTTAACCATTGTAACACTCTTCGTCTTTTGAGGTTTATCTGATTGGTTCGCATTTAAGAGTTCCAAATCATCTAAGCTAACCTTCATTTTCATAATACCTAACTGTACCATCGCTTCTTTATTACCTGTAAGTTCTACAACATGACCTTTTTGGTTCAGACTGTATAATCTTACCTCATCGCCAGGTTCAATCGTACGAACTTTAACTTGATTCTTGGTCGGGGTTTTCTTACGTTGCTTCGGCTCAGCTTCTTCAAGTTGTTTACGTGCCGCAATTAACTTGTGTTCTTTCACCGATGCGCCTTCAGTCATTGCAAGATCGCGTAGTTCAGAAATAATTCGTTCTGCTTCAGCGCGAGCTTTGTTGATCACTTCTTGTGCGTTGAGCTCTGCTTTTTCCAAAAGCTTGTCACGTTGTTCATCCAACTTCTCTAACTCTCGTTGATGCTGAGTTCGTAGTGCCTCCATCTCCATACGGAGCTGTTCAGCTTGTTTACGCTCACTCTCAGCACGGAGGCGATTGTCCTCAAGAGAAGCTATCATATGCTCTACGCGCATATCTTCCTCTTTCACTTCACCACGAGCAAAATCTAATATACTTTTCTGTAATCCTAATCGCTCTCCGATAGCAAACGCATTACTTCTTCCCGGAACACCGATCAATAGACGATACGTAGGACTCAAAGTGTTCACATCAAATTCCATACTCGCATTTATAATACCTTGACGTTCATATGCATAAGCTTTTAACTCACTATAATGTGTCGTTGCCACCATGCGGCAGTTCGTACGGTGAATGTGCTCCAGAATAGATATCGCTAATGCAGACCCTTCCGCAGGATCTGTACCAGCCCCTACTTCATCCAGAAGGATAAGACTTTTAGGCGTCATTTGCTTTAATATTCGTATAATATTCGTCATATGACTCGAGAAAGTACTGAGGTTTTGTTCAATACTTTGTTCATCCCCGATATCCGCAAATATGGCGTCAAACACACTTAGTTCGCTACCCTCTTCAGCCGGAACGAAGAATCCTGACATCGCCATGAGACAAAGAAGTCCTATCGTCTTCAGCGTAACCGTCTTACCTCCCGTATTCGGACCAGTTACGATAATGGAAGTATGCGACTTGCCCAACTCCACATCAATGGGAACAACCTGTTCCAATGGAATTAGCGGATGCCGTCCTTTCTTCAGCTTTAGAAATCCAACATCATTTATTTGTGGCATTGATGCTTTCATCACATGTGCTAATCGCGCTTTCGCAAATATGAAATCAAGATCGCCGACCACACCAACATCTATAAGCAACATTTCTGCTTCATCACCAACAAGAGCCGTTAATTTCTGTAAAATAACTTCAATTTCACGTTCTTCTCTCATCCGTAATTCCCGCAATTTATTATTCATCGTTACGATGACCTCTGGTTCAATAAACAGTGTTGCACCAGAACCGGATTGATCATGAACGATACCACCGAAATAAGAACGATGTTCTGCCTTCACCGGGATAACGAAACGATCTCCACGAATAGTAACCAATTGATCCTGAAGCATCTTAGAGACGGTAGAAGAGCGAATCATTGAATCCAGCTTTTCGCGAATACGAACTTCCCCAGTTCTAAGTTCTCTGCGAACCTGTGCAAGTTCTGAACTTGCCGAATCCATAACCTCAGCAGTTTCATCTATACAAGATTTAATCGCATCCTCGAGAACCTTCTGTTCAGAAATCCCTTCACTTAACGTGAATAGAATCTTAACTTCTTCATCCTCATGAATGTTAGCAATGAATCGTTTGATGCGTCTAGATCCATAAATAGTATTACTTATAGCCAGCAATTCATGTGGATTTAATGTCCCACCGATCTGTGCTCTCTTTGTAGCTGCAGAGATATCTGTTATTCCTCCAAAAGGAGGCGTCCCCTTTAATCGATCTACTGTATAAGCCTCATTTGTAACATTCAATAGTTGTTTGACGGACTCTAAATCCGTAACCGGTTTAAGTTGTTCTGCTGCCTGTTTCCCCATACTTGTCTGGGTATAGCCGGAACATTTATTTAAAATCTTGCGATATTCTAAAGTATGCAAAATTTTGTCGTCCAAGATAATTCACTACTCCTTTCAACCTTGACTTTATTATAACGAAACCAACCCAAATTCGCTATTTTGAACTTCCATACATAGTTTCCTGATAATTGAATACAATAACTCTTGCATAACACATTATTCATGTGTAAAGGAGGCCAATTGCATGCACTTCCTGGGTCATGTCGTTAGATTCATTGTAGCAGCACTGGTGTTAATGGTTGTTGGTTGGATCGTGCCACAGTTTTCCGTCGGTGGATTCTGGAGCGCTCTTATACTCGCTCTAGTCATTGCCTTGATTAGTTGGGTTGTTGAGGGCATATTCGGTAAACGAATAAATCCTTTCGGTCGAGGCATTGTCGGCTTTTTAGTGAGCGCATTAGTGATTTACATTGCCCAGTTCATTGTCAGTGGGGTCAGCGTAACTATGCTTGGCGCTCTGCTAGCAGCACTGGTCATTGGAATTATTGACCTCTTCATACCGGTGGCAACACCCTATGATGCAGCTCGTGAACATCGTTAAATCGAGCTTGGACAGTAACACTTAGTACCCACTTCACAGACAAGCCCCTGTTCCATGGAACAGGGGCTTTCCTGTGGCCAATATTCATTGGAATTAGCGATTTATTTTACCTTAAACAAATCATATTTTGTTCACGAATATTTCAAATCATCATGTGCAAACACATTTTCTATAAGGTATGATATTACTATATTTGTCACATTATCATGCCAACGGGAGAGTGAAATATGAAAAAAGTACTTGTATTAATCATAAGTTGCATGCTAATAATGACCTTATCTGCATGTGGAGGAGACAATTCCTCAGCGAATTCTTCCAATAGTGGGGTTTCAGATACCGGAGTAGCTCCAAGCGAGGAAATCGTCATTAAAGCCTCAAACTATACGTTTGACCAAAAGGAGTACCACATTAAAAAAGGTGAAACCGTTAAGATTGTATTTGAGAATGTATCAGGCAATCACGGTGTTCTGATCCCTGGACTAGAGATTCAACTGGATAAGAAACATCCTTCCAAAGTCATTACGGCAGACAAACCGGGTGAATACGAAATCATGTGTTCTGTATTCTGTGGCGCTGGCCACTCGGGTATGATCTCCAAGATAATTGTAGAATAAAACACTTTGATCGCCTCACTTCCATAGAAGTGGGGCGATCATTCTTATGTTTAACCTTTATCTTGTTCGATTAGTTCAATCCACTCATTATATTCACTTTGTAACTTTCCGTATTCCTCGCTGAGCTTCCGATGTTCTTCCTTAAGTTCCTTCGTCTGTTCCAATTGCATGTCATGTTCCACCTGTAGAAGACGATATTGATGTGCTACAAGTTCGAAGGACTCTCCAATCTCAAGTAACTCTCGAGAGACAGTCTCCTTTTCACCACGTAACTCTTCACGTTGCTGTTCTGTCACCGCAATCTCCTGTTGCCAAATATCTAACTCTGCCTGAAGTTTCTGTTCCTCAATTCCCCATGAAGATTGCTTACTCTCAAGTTCATTATACCGCTCGGTCCATTCCTTCAATGAGTGTTCAAGAGTCTCTAGCAAGACCTGATTTTCGGATTCACGAGATGCCACTTCTACTAACTTATCTTGTAACTCGTTCAAGAGTCGTTCATTCTCTTCTTTCTCTTCTAGCAACAACAGATTCTCTACTCTTGCATCCTCATCACGTCTCACCGTTTCACGATAAACCACTTGTACCTCTTCGTACTGTTGCTGGATATTGAGTAAATCACTCTCAAGACTCTGGCGTATATTCATTTCCAGCTCAGCTTGCTCCTTCAGTACGCTTAGTTCATCATGAGTAGCTTCTAATAAGACCTGATTCTCGGATTCACGAGAAGAAATCTCTATTATCTTATCTTGTAACTCTTTCAATAATCGTTCATTCTCTTCTTTCTCTTCTAGCAACAATAGATTCTCTATTCTTGCATCCTCATCACGTCTCACCGTTTCACGATAAACCACTTGTACCTCTTCGTACTGTTTTTTTCTCTTCCAGCTCAGCTTGCTCCTTCAGTACGCTTAGTTCATCATGAAGAGACTTCATGCCAGATTCGAGTGTCTCATTCTGTTCAGTTCCTTCTAATATGGTTCGTTCCAAATCAGAAATTTCTTCCATTCTCTTGTCAGCAAGCATCTTCCAAGACTTCGTTTCTGCCAATAGCTTGTTCACTTCACCTTCAAGTTTGCGGGCAGTAGCATCGCTCTCTTCAAGAGACTTCTGTAACAATTGACGGGCCGTCTCGGACTTAGCTAGACTATCCTTGATTTGGTTCGATTCATTCTGTAATTTCGTAACCTGTGTGTGAAGAGATTGCAGTTCAGCCTTAGCCGTCTGTTCTCTTTGTACCGACTGCTTATATTGTTCATTCAATTGTGTGTGAGCTTCTTGTGCAGTCTTTAATTCCTTCTCAATTCCACGCAATTTCATCTGCCCTTGATTGTTACTATTTCGCAGATCAACAAGTTGTTTATCTAACTCTAGAACAGACTGTTTATGCTTCTGCTCTTGATCAGCTTGATTCTGCGTTACTTGCTTATTCTTGACAATTTCCTTATCAAGCAAAGATTGATTATTCTCTAATTGTTGTTGTAATTCAGCTTGTACTCGATGAAGTTCCGCTTGCAGTTCTTCTTTCTCTTTAACAACAACTGCAGATTCCTCTTGTTGCTTCAACAACTTCTCCGTCTGTTCCGTACGGTTGTCTATCAGCTTCAAGATCTCAGCTTTCAGTTCGCTACGTTCCCCGGTAAGCATCTTTAGTTCATTACGAACTTCCTGAGTCTGAATAGCTTCCTCAGCCATATGGACAGCAGCGAGAACCGCGATCTTGGGTGTATCGAGCCTAGTATGATTCTTAGATACGGCATTCATTCGTTCATCAACGTATTGAGCAATTTTTTTCATATAGTCAGAACTGCTTCCGACAAGTTTATAAGAAGTCCCGTAGATTTCCACGGTGACGCGATTACGATCGGGTATATTCACTGTTGTTCCCTCCTTCATATGTGTTAGCTCTTAGTTGTCTGATTCACAATCATCATATCCATAATTTAGATGTTGCTTATTCCTAAAAAGGTCACATCGAATCATTAAGTCTATGGATTCGATGTGACTATGTTCAATTCCTGCTATTTTCTTAATTCCGCTTCAAAAGTTTGTTCCAATGCCGTTACAACAGTTCCATGCACCGTCGTTATCTCTTCATCCGTTAATGTTCGTTCCTGATGACGGTATAAAAGTGATATAGCTACGCTCTTCTTATTGTCACCTAGTTTACTTCCCGTGTACACATCAAATACCTGTACGGTCTGTAACAATTCGCCCGCAACTTCACTAATCTTAGCAAGTAATGCTCCGGCTTCTGTGCTCTGGTCTACCACAACTGCAATATCACGTTCAACAGCTGGATAACGTGGTAAATCACGATATTTCAACTCATAATCCGTGTTATCAAATAATGGTTGTAGCAATAATTCCGCAACATAGACATCTTCCAGATCTCGATCAATTTGCAATTGAGGATGAACTTGACCAAGTGTACCCAATAACACTTTAATGCCTGATCCATTGTCTAAGTAAATAGAAGCCGAACGACCAGGATGGTATCCTTCTGGTTGATTCGCAACATAGGTTACTGAATCCTGTAAGCCAAGGTGATTGAACAATGACTCAAGCGTCCCTTTGAGATCAAAGAAATCAACTTGCACCGGAGTAACGTTCCACTGTTTCTGTCCCTTATTACCACTAAGCAATAATGACAAGACCGGTATTTCCTTCGGTTGTACAGTCAATTGTTCTTCTTCCGTAAAGAAGACATGACCTACTTCAAACAATGCTAGGTCAGGATGTTTGCGGTTCACGTTGTACGTTGCCGCATCCAACATCTGAGGAATAATACTGGTACGCAGTACACTACGTTCCTCACTCATTGGCATGGATAGCTTAACTGGCTTACTACCCATTGTTAATGATGGAAACACTGCTGCTTGATCGGGATGTGTAAATGAATAACTAATTAACTCCTGCCATCCTCCGTGAGTTAACAATCTCCGTAATTCACGACGTAAGGCTTGAGGTTTCGTATATGCCCCAGGAGTCGTTGGTCCTTCAATCGGAGTCGTTGGAATGTTATCGTACCCATATAGGCGAGCAATTTCTTCCATAAGATCAACGTCCGTTGTAATATCACCGCGACGCGTTGGAACTCTTACTTCGATAATTCCCTGAGCCGTATCCGCACAATCGAAATTCAAGCGAGCAAATATTGTTTTCACTTCAAGCATAGAGAGGTCCGTACCCAAGACACCATTCAACTTCTCAAGGCGCAATGCAATCGTTACCTCTTTAGCAGGTGCAACGATGGATTCAACAATACCATGATGTACACTGCCCTCTGCATGACTAGCGATCAAAGAAGCGGCTCTGTTCAATGCAGGAATAACTGCACCACGATCGACTTCTTTCTCAAATCGTAGACTCGCTTCAGAACGAAGACCTAACTGGCGAGACGTTTTACGTACAATTGCCCCGTCAAAATGAGCCGATTCCAATAGAATATTCACTGTTTGCTCTGTTACTTCTGAGTTAGCTCCACCCATCACACCAGCAAGGGCTACAGGTTTCACTCCGTCCGTAATAAGTAGCATATGAGGCTCCAGCTTACGCTCTTGCCCATCCAAAGTAATCAATGTCTCTCCATCTTTAGCAAAACGAACATCAATAGCACCCTTGTTCAGCTTATCCGCATCAAAAGCATGAAGAGGCTGACCATATTCCAACATCACATAGTTCGTGATATCTACGATGTTGTTGATCGGACGTACACCCGCTGCCATCAAGCGATTCTGCATCCATTGCGGAGACGATGTGATCGTAACTCCAGTAATATAACGAGCAGCATAATGGCTACAGTATTCCGGTGTACTAATCTGAACCGAAATATGTTCTGCAGCAGTATCACTTACTTCAATAAGTTGGTCTAGTGGATCTGGTATGTTCACTTCACGACCTAGGATTGCGCCAACTTCATATGCCGCACCGCGCATACTAAGACAATCGGAACGATTAGGTGTCAAATCGAAATCAAGCACTTTATCATTTAAACCAAGTACATGACTAATAGGTGTACCAATCTCTACGGATTCCGGAAGGACAAAGATACCTTCTTGTTGCGCTTTAGGAAGTAATTTCTCATTCAATCCTAGTTCTTTAGCAGAACAGATCATACCCTGAGATAATACGCCACGAAGTTTCGCTTTCTTAATCTGCATACCATCAGGCATTGTAGCACCAATAAGCGCTACTGGAACTTTCTGACCAGCATCCACATTCTTCGCTCCACAGACGATCTGCAATTCTTCTTCTAATCCTGCATTTACGATACAGATATTCAATTTGTCAGCGTCCGGGTGCTTCTCTTTACTGACAACATAACCAACAACGATCTTATCCACGCCTTTATTGCGGTTCTCAACCTCATCTATTTCAATACCTGCACGTGTAATTTGCTCCGCTAAATCCTCAGCAACTACGTTCTCTAATGTAACGTAATCCTTCAGCCATTCTGTTGATACCTTCATGACGATCCCCTTCCTCTTTTTCGAAATTTAAATCCGTGAGAACTGCTTCAAGAAAGCCATATCACTATTGTAGAAATGACGAATATCGTCAATACCATATTTAAGAATCGCAATACGTTCTACGCCCATACCAAATGCGAATCCTGTGAATTTCTCCGAATCATAACCGCCCGCTTCCAATACCTTCGGATGAACCATTCCGCAGCCTAGAATCTCTAGCCATCCCGTTTGTTTACACATACGGCACCCACTGCCTCCACACTTCACACACGTAACATCTACTTCTGCACTAGGCTCTGTGAACGGGAAGAAACTTGGGCGAAGACGAATTTGTGTATTGGCTCCGAACATTTCTTGAACGAACTGCTGTAACGTTCCCTTAAGATCGCTCATACGAATGTTCTCACCGATCACAAGACCTTCGATCTGATTGAACTGGAAGGAATGCGTCGCATCATCATCATCACGGCGGTATACTTTACCTGGGCAGATTATTTTGACAGGAGATTCACCATCCATGCTCTGCATCGTACGCATTTGCACGGGTGACGTCTGTGTGCGCATTAACAATTCTTCTGTAATATAAAAGGTATCCTGCATATCGCGAGCTGGATGATCCTTAGGTAAATTAAGTGCCTCAAAGTTATAATAATCCGTCTCCACTTCAGGACCTTCCGAGATGTTATATCCCATACCAATGAATACTTCTTCAATATCTTGAATGACCTTGTTTAAGGGATGAACGCCCCCTTGTGACATCGGACGTCCAGGCAATGTAACATCCACTTTCTCAGCTTGTAGACGTTTCTCAGTCTCTGCTTTTTGAAAAGCATTTTGTTTCACTTCGATCACACTCTCGATCGCTGCACGCACTTCATTTCCCACTTGACCTATGACTGGTCTTTCCTCAGCGCTCAATGAACCCATGCCACGTAGAATCTCAGTCAATGCGCCCTTCTTACCCAAATACTTCACACGTAGATCATTCAGCGTCTCCGGACTGTCCACCTCTTGCAACTGAGCCAGAGCCTCATTCTTCAATGCTTCCAATCTCTCTTTCATAGCCATTCAAGCCCCCTTAATCCATAAATGTACGTTAGATTTTAAACAAAAAAGGCCCTTCCTCCCGAAAAAAGGGACGAAAAGACCGTGGTACCACCCTTGTTAGAAATTATGTCACTTGAACACAACATTCTCACTTTAAACGATGTAACGGATCGTGAACCGGTACCCTCTACTGTCATCGCTATACATCCAGACTAGATCAGGATACGACAAGTTCAAGGAACTGCTCCGGAGGGAACTTCAACAGCCTATTTCTGTAGAAACGCTCTCAATCAAACATACGTTTCCTCCCTGTAAAGAGGCACTGCTTACTCTACTCCATCATGGCATTTCATTCATAACACTCTATACACCAATTATAGCATAATTGTGCCTACTGGCAAGAAGAGACGGATACACCATCCATCTAGAACAGGTATTCATCCCTTCGTAATATAAGAAGTAACGTATCAAGTGAAACTTATGGATTCTTATATTTGAAGTTACTGCCGCGCTAAGTAACAACAATTACGCTGAGTAATTTATCTTAACTTATTTAAAGACTCTTTAATTGCTTTTTGAAGCATTCGAATTTCTTGTAGACGTTCTATTTCCTCCATCTCCGTTCCGCCTTCATCACTAAGCAATCTTGTAAGTGTCCATTCTAACGCCATTCTTTGATTATCTTGTGATGAATCACCGCTTGTTCCCACTCTTTCCCGCCTCTGGATATACTCTTCTTCCTCCTCTACTGTTCCTTCGAACAGCCGAGGTTTATGCGCCTCTGAGAAGGTTAGCAAACGATTGGCCAACTTACGTACTAACATCCGATCATGTGAGACGACGACAAATGCACCGGAGTAAGACTGAAGTGCTTCTTCAATGACTTCCTGAGTAGCAATATCAAGATAATTGGTCGGTTCATCCAGAACAAGTAGATTGGCTCCGCTGAAATAGAGCTGTAGGAAAGCGGCTCTACATCTTTCTCCCATGCTCAGATCCCCAATTCTTTTGAATACATTCTCACGAGAAAACAGAAAACATCCAAGGATAGTTCGTGCGTAGGTCTCCGTCATATCAGGCAAACAAAGGAGGCTATCTAACAAGGTCTGCTCCATGTTCAGCCCTTCCAGCTCTTGAGAGAAATAACCAATCTTCAATCTTGGATGCGCTCGTACCTCACCCGCTTGAGGGATAAGCTTGTTCATCATCAGTTGTAACAACGTGGATTTCCCCATACCATTCGGTCCGCGAACCGCAAGGCGATCACCTCGTGAAATAACAAGGTCCAACTTATCAAATAAAGGCTTCTGTTCCGTAAACCCAAAAGTGACTTTCTTCAATTCCACCAGATTACGCGCTGCAAAACCCTCTGCCTCCAACTGCATTTTTACACCCGGTGCATTACGGGGCTTCTGTACACTCTGTGCATCCAATCTTTCCATTTCCTTTTGCTTCGCATGATAACGGGATATATTCTTCTTGGCCTTCGATTTATAGAAGCTCGTGGCACTTGGCATATCTTGCTTGGAAGCTGCTTGATCTGCTTTATTGAACCATTCCTGGTATCTGCGTATCGACTCTTCTAGCGCTTTCCTAGCCAGCTGTTGTTGCTTATACAACGACTCTTGTTCACGGATCTCTCGGTCTTTCTCCCGACGATAGTCAAGATAACCGCCGTTATATTTCTTCAGCCCTTGATTCGTAAGCTCGCACACCCCCGTAGCTACGTGATCTAGGAAGGTTCTATCATGAGAAACAAATAATACGGTCCCCTCATAGTGGGTCAACCAATTCTCTAACCATAATATACTGGACTCATCCAAATGATTAGTCGGTTCATCCAGTACTAGAAATTTAGGACGATGAACAAGTAAGGATGCGAGACGTACTCTTGTTTTCTGCCCACCACTTAATTGAGAGAATGGAATTCCCCATAACTCAGCACCAATGTGAAGTACATTTAGAATCTTCTCCACATCCACTTCCCATTTGAACCCATCCATTTGTTCATAACGTTCCAACCAATCGCCATACTCTTCTAACAAAGATTGATTAGAATCCATTCTATTCGCACGGTGACCAAGTTCCTCTTCTAATCGCTTCATATGACACTTGATCTGATATAACTCGGTGCTATCATACTGCGCCGCTTCCAGCGTAGTCATTCTTAATAAGCCCTCCGAGGTTTGTTTCATAAAACCCCATTGCGATCGAGGGAGTCCACGTTCAATTGTCCCTTCCGTGGGTTCTTCCTCACCTGCTAATATTTCAAGAAGTGTTGTTTTGCCAACACCGTTGCTCCCAAATAGCGCTAGTCGTTCTCCTTCATATATGTCAATGTCCACTTGTTCAAAACAGACTTTCCCCTGCCATTCTTTAGCCAAATTTCTACCACGTACGATATTCATCGTCTACCATCATCCTTTCTAAATGTACAAAAAAACCGCAGGCATAGGCCTACGGTGAAAGGTTATCGATAAGATGACTTAAACAGAGAGAAACCGTCAAAGAGGCCACTTAGCCCATTTGTAACGATACACCCTAATTTGGACACACCTATCCTCACCCCTACACACCGTAGAGACTGCCTGTTTCAGTTACATGCAGTTTATTGAGAGAAATAGATGGTTTACTTCATGGGCGTCGTGGTTACCTCATCATTCGTATTTGTGAATTACTGGTTACAGTATATCAGAAGTAATTTGGAAATGGAACTCGTAGTTATGTAAGATGCTGTAAACGCAAAAAAAGACCCCCTTGCCGATGCACGGGGGCTGAATAAAGACGCTCGTTGCTTATTTACTTCGATACAAATCGATTACTTCTTATCATTAGTCTTATTGTCTTTGCTATTATCTGAATTCACTATCGTATTACCAGTTCGTTTATTAAATGCTAACTCGAATAATCCTGTAGCTGATAACCCTGCCAGCCCTCCGCCCCACAACCTTTCTACTGTCTGCAAATCCGTAAATGGGTAAAAAGCTAATCCCAACAGTAAGCCAATGAGCACCCCAACTAAAGGAACAATATTCTTAGGTAGATTTATCGTGATTTTGACCAGTTGAACAACCGCCATTACAAATACGGATAACAGCGTAGCAAAAGATAAGACATCATTTAGATTCTGATTCACCATAAGTTATCACTACTCCTTTTCAAATCAGCAGAATGAAGTGATTTACAATACCTTTGAGGGCTTCATAACTTGCTTAACGGTCAAGACCCCCTTGAGAATAAATATGTTGCAATTGTGATAATAGTCCACGATAGGACAAATTGATTGCGTTGTTAATTTCCTATCCATTCTGTTTCATTTGTCCTGAAGCCACCCGTAATTCATCAGCCAGTCTACCAATCTCCTGTTTATCTGCTGGTGTCTTGGCATTCCCCCAAGCTGGCTTAAGATATTTATCAATGATGGCATTGGCGTCTTTTTTATTTAGGTTTGATATCTCCTCATTGGAATAAAAGTCTTGCAAGTATTTCGTAGGCTCAACCACACCAATTTCCGTCTCCGTATAACCATATGAGGGGGAGTAAGCTTTACGAATCTCATAATGAAGATGTGCACCTGTGGACACTCCTGTACTCCCTTGAAGACCCACCTTTTGTCCTCTTTTCACCATATCCCCTACCTTTACCAAAACAGCAGACAAATGAGCATAACAATGAAGATAACCTTTGTTATCCTTGATTGCGACCACGATACCGTAACCTCCGAATCCTGAACCTTTCATTCCCTCTTTCGCATGAATAACTTCACCAGCTACAAATGCATTGATCGGAGCCATAGAGGGTGTCCTTACAAGATCAACGCCTTTGTGGAACTTTAGAATTTGATATACAGGATGCATACGCATACCGAATGGACTTGTTAGTCTGTAAGATTCAAATGGATTCATGATTGATCGCCACCCTTTTGTTTGAGAATAGAAATAATATCTTTAATCTTATTCGGTAGGGGCAGTCCCATCCTTCCATAATTCTCAGTCACTGAAATCAGTTCATTCGTCAAATAAAAATAAATCGAACCCACCATAATGACATCGGTCCCAAATAACTCGTCTAATCGGTGTGCCAGAATCACAACAAGAATCATGAGGCCCTTTTTAGCCAATCCCCAAAACCCAACGTTGCTGCTAAGGCCGTTACCGACTTTCAGCGAAGCAACTATCCCTGTTAAATAATCGATTACAATCGCAAGTAGAAAAAATGAAATCAGTTCAGACCATTCTCCTACCAGGTAAGTGGCTGCTGATCCTAAAAGGGCGATGCCCCACTTTAACAGCAAATCTACTCTATCCATGTCCCATCTCCTCCTATTTTGATATAAAAAAATAGCCCCCGAGGGTTCGGGGGCAAAAAAAATACGCCTGTGTGGCGTTGTGATAGTGCACAATTGCGTAGTTTCGTCCTACTATTCAGCATCGATTAAAAATTCCAATCCACTATCTATTAGAACTTCACGAACTCCTGTTTGAAGTGAAGAAGGAATTTCACTAAATTTCGTTTTCCCTAGAATCACACGTTGTGCAAAAAAATTCGCCATCATAACATTACCTCCTCTTCACTTCGACATGACCCCAATTAATTTGTTGATTATCACCTATATACCATCATAGCCATTTCAGCTATAACCTCATCTATAAAATCAGCTCTTTCAGAAATGGCTTGATTTTGTGCTGTTAAAAGTGTATTCTCTTGTTCCAACAATTCTATTCTCAGTTGATCCTCCGTCTTAGGAATCGGCTCGGGTTCGACGTACTCCCCTGCGATTTCTTCCGGTGTTTTCTCTCGAATAGCTTCGCCGTCGAATTTATATAGATATGAGTTGCTAGAATATAACTGCCATTCTTCGATAGTAATAGGTAATGCTGCTTCGGGTATATTCTCACCATGAATAGTGTTGACGTAAAACCCTGTTATGTTTCCCGACTCGTTAAAATCTGCATAATATTGCGTGACTGGCGGCGTATATAGTGGTGGTTCTATCGGTGTCATTTTCACTTCGTCTTTTTCTGGCATGTTCTCCATTCCTCCCTTATGTTCCAATTGCTATCCATCTAACATTCAAAGCATTTCCACCGTTATGTTTCACTTGGAAATCGCTAATGATTGGATTAAAAACCGAGACGGATACAACGTCTTGACTTTCCACTGTGGCCGTGATAACACTGACCCCTGTCGCCCATGCAATCGGATATATCGACCTAGTTAGTGTGTTAGCTGGAACACCAAATATCACACCCCACTGAATAAGAAGGCCATTTGCTAATTTTTGGTATCCGCTAGTCCCTATGCTGGCAGGGCTATTTCTGTTATGCCACATCTCATGCCCATTAAATGTTATCTTTTCCCCTTCTTGCGTCCCGAACATTATGTCTCCAATGTCATTAGCGAGAGTTAACCTTTTGTCACCCGATCCGCCGAAACCGAGCCACATTCCGCGCTTGTCTGGATCTGCTGATCTCGGATACATTGACAAGTAAACATGATCCTCCACCGTTAATTGCCCTGCGCCTGCTTTTAAGGCGAAACTATTACCCCCATTGGTTATAATTTGAGACTTCGTAAATACATTTACCTGATCTGTGTTAGCTAATCGACTATCTATAAATGGCTCGATAGCCTTCTCTAAATCGGCAATTACCGTGTACATAGAATCTGCATATGTTAGGACACCCGGTATCATAGGAACTTTTGTAGATGACGCGATTACGTAGTTATCCCCCGGCTCTAGTACGATTGCACCGCTTGTCTGTACCTTCTCAACCACCTGATTTGCTAGTTGATATAATAGATTATAAGGAGTCCACGCATAGGGATTATTGGATGTAGGTAAAACACTTGCGCCCGAACCATTAACAAATTCGCCTACTTGCGAGGCTAATGGTGCTGGAGTTCCTACACCTATATAGCGCCGTACCCACCCCTTAGATCCGACCATACTATAAGGCTCCGGAGTAGTGTTCCAAGTTTCTTGACGCACCATAACCCATCCCATGAAGTACGCTTTTATTTCATCGGCTGTCGGTATATATAAGTCACCCCAACCACTATCCCGACTAGAGATATCCAAGTATACATGTGGAATTTTATCTATCTGATTGTCAGTAGACCACATAGTAATAGTGTTTGGGATTTTAGGTACGGTATCATAAGTTGTTCCTGTAACCATCAGTTCTCCACTATAATCAGTCGCCCACGTTTTTCCTTCTGTGAATGGTATACCCGGATATGGGATAGGAGCTCCGACTCGTGTGATACCCTTAGCAGAGTTGTTGTATCTCCATGCTAGAGAGGCATCTAATACAACACTCCCAAAACTCAGCGTCTTCTGCGGCCTACCACTCACATACTCCAAGGTGTCTTTTACGCTTCCATCAGGATTACTAAATAGTTTGGTGTAGGCGGTTAGAGATGTTCTGCTCTGAGGCTTGAACGGTAAGGGTGTGTCTCCTTCCATAAGTGTAGGATTAGTAAGTGTTTGGCTGTCTTTTCTGGCATCTACGGTAAAGAACACCTGAGCATAAAATGCGCCTTCTGGTGCTACGTGCGTACCTTTAAATTTACGCATTCCTTGGGTCTCTGTTGAGAAACGTACACTGTTACTATCAGCCCAATACATGAACAGACTATCCGGCACTCCTGCGGCTTTGTCGATAGTTCCACCTAATGTATAAGACTTTCCGGGAATTATTGGAATCGATATACCCGCCTGTGCATAATTGGATTCACCAAATGATATTACTTTTGCAGTATACGGGGAAATAATGTCCATTTTAGAATTACCTGCAATACTTATTTGCCAACCCCCAAAAGCTGGGAGCAAGTTGCCCTGTACACTTATGAACGTCGGATTCGTTACTCCGTGGATCCCCGCTCCGACGTATGGGTATTTCATCCCAAGTTGCTCACCAGTCATTCCGTCGAGTAGCTTATATTCTGCTTCTGTTACCTCATACACACGCATACCATCAACAAAGAAATACTCACCTACCTTTCCGGATCCAACAACTTCAGCGGAGCCTGCAAGGTCGACTGCTGTGGTAAACTTAGTAGCCGCCGTTTGGAAAGTTGTTGTATTGGAGTTGTTCCCAAAATTTAGCGCTACCATATCTGAAATATCAACTGATTGAATGGCTATACCCTGCGTACCACTTAAAGTGCCATTCTTGACATCGGCTAAAATTATATAGAATTTTCCCTTCGAGTACTTTATTGGTCGAAAACCAGTAGAACCCATTCCTGCGCTACTTATCATCGTAATTTTAAGACTGTTATTTCCATATTTCTTAATAGCTGAATCCAAGTTAACATCAACTAGATATCTCACTAAGGAACCATCAATTCTTTCAAACCCTCCCCTATTTCCTATCAGGTTAATCAGAGTTCGTCCTTCGACCTTCGGAAAAGCAATCGCCGGAGCCTTTCCACCTTGTATAACTTGTGTTCCGGCGTTGATCGTTGCTGTGCGTTCTGCGGATGTGGTGTTCTGCTCATATTCCACCAAATGCGCAGCAACAGTATCATTTACACTCTTAACCGCCTTCGGCGTAGCCGCCTGCGTCTCTGACGTACTATCTACTGCACTATTCAGTTGTGTGATACCTTTTACCGTTAACGATGCATCAGGAATATCTAAGTCAATCCCCGCAATCGCTTCAGCTATTTTCCCCTCCACATATGTCTTCTCTGCTGCCTTACTTTGCAACTCCTGAAGTGACTCAGCTGTCAAATTCATGAACCAGTTCAGCCACGCCGCAGGCGGGCGATCTTCTACTTCCCATCCTATATTCCTTTTGGACTCGGGAGGCTCAATTCCAATTGCTCCCCATTCTGGTGCTTGTTTATTAAATGCCACGATAACCCCTCCTATATCGGTAATTCGTAATCATTGCCTGGTACATATACTTCTCCGAGCGTGCCACCAACGGTCATATCTGGATCAGATAATCCAAAGATATCCTGTTGTAATCCATCATAAATGGATGACAACCGAAATGTACCTGCCAATTCAATTTGAGCAACATTAACGCCAGCGGCTACTGTCTTCTGAATGATCTTCGCAAATTGCAATGGTGACATTCCCACCTCATTCAGTCTTTTCATGGGCATTCGTATTAATGATAGAGATGCCGGTTCCGGATCATGCAGATCACTGAACTTTTCTTGAATCTGAATATCTTTATAATCACAATCCAAAGCCAAGGCAAGTACTCGTATAATCGTGTTAATGTCTGTTTTCGATAGATTTCTAGCGATCTTAGACTTTAACAGCACTCTGTACACTTCATCTGTCGCAGCACCACGTGGTTGAATAACATTCTGCCCGATACGATCCAATGTCGACCCTTGAGCTTTATCAATGTCCCGCCACTCACGAACCCTCTCAAGAGAAGTATTTAACTCATCCATCTGACCGTACAGAATACCGATTAATTTGCCGATATTACTGTTCGGGTTCTTGTTGAACACATCCGCGAACCGCGACATCATGTCCTTCACACTAAACATGACGATTCACCACAATGTCCTTGGCGTTAATCTGCGCGACTTGATACCGTTCTAAAGTAACGTTAGCCTCTTCCAGAACATCGTTTTTACCCACTTTTAACGTAAAATCCTCTATACCTTCAATCTGATCTACTGCACTGACCAACTTGTTGTATACAGCAGGTGCGCCCATCGATAGTCCATTGTAGTAACTACCGCCATCTTCTCCACCGATGTAACGAACAATAGCTGAACGGATCCGCTCATCCCCATCTGCGGGGTACTGTTCATTGGTCGTAAGAGTGACAACAACCTGTAAGACCACTTCTTGCGCTCGACTGAATTTCACCTCATGACCATACCCACCAATATCTAAGACCGTCTTCATAACATCTCCGTAAGACTCGATGCCACCCGCTCCGGTTGAAAATATAACTTGTGCAATCTCGTCATCATCTCCACCAAGCACATAACATTGATAGGTATGAGGAGGACGCCCCGCAGTGTCCAATTCATTAGTGAAATTCTGAATAACCGTTGCTGCTCTAACTGTACTAATTCTGAGTAAAGCACCAATTAGGGCGTCAATCGAAGCCGCACCTCCACCCGCAACCGACTGAGTAAATAAATCTCGAAATTCCGAGTCTGTCATTTTCTCTCGTCCACCTGTGGTTGGTACTGCATTGGTCACTCCCGTAACATCTGGGGTTGGATTCACAATGACGATAATCGAACCAACAGATACATTACCACCCTGACCTGGTTCTACAGCTTCAATAGGAACTGTTGCTATGCCGTTGCTATCAAGCGTTATATCTTGCGTTGTATCGAAGTAGACTTTCGCTTCTGTTGCGACACGAAATCCTTGTACCAACGTGTGACCCGCTGCTCCCATCAATTGAACAGAACCTCTAGCATATTGATCTAAGACCCGAGTGATGCCCACATGAGGTCCCAATCGATCCAAGCTACTGCCTTCTGCACTATTGATATAACTACTGTTGTATACATCCTCTGCTGTGACCCATAACTTTGAGAGAAACCATGCAAAGATACGTAGAATAATGCCTAACGGTGATCTTTCGGAAGTATTCACTTTATCCCCAAATGTCTCTTTAGCCTTATCATTCATTTCTGCAAAAAGGTCCTCGAACCGTCTGCGCTTAAACCCTGTTCTATCCAGCACCAATACTCACCTCTTTCGCTTGTATCCGTTCTCCCTCTGTACTTGTAGCATCAAACGTTACCAGTAGCGTCCTGGAGTTCTTCTCGACTGTGAAGTTGATTAAATCCACAGACTGAATTCGTTCTTCCTGCATCAGTCCCTGTGTTAGTTCTTCACGCATCTCTTCCTCATTTATCTGTTTGCCCAGAAATTTAGAGAATGTAATCCCCATGTCCGGGTTCAGAAACCATTCGGCCTTATTCGTTCCAATTCCAATGTGACAGCACTGAGAGATCTCCTCTGTACCTTCCACCATCAGTAAATTACCCGAGGTACTCATTAGAATATCTCCGGTCTCACTCAACTTTAAAGACTGCATGCAAACACCCCCACAATAACAGCGTCATTCACGTCATGTCTTCTTTCTGTATCTACGGATGCGACCTGCCCATTCAGAGCATTCTTGATTTCCCGATCAGCACACACAACATATACCGTATCTCCTGATTTAAGAGATGGTCTGTAGACCTGTTCTATCTCATTCACTTTGAATCTATGCCCAAGTGTTGGAACACTCTGAATCATCGCAGGTTCACTTTCTGCTGTTCGGACCAACGGCTGCACATCAGCCTTACATGTGACTTCATCAAATGAAATGACACGACATGGGAAGCCCACATGAACTGCACTCAATTGATGAACCATCATCTGAGCTATTACTTGGGACAATGTTGAAGCAGGATCATTTTTCACATGATCGCCTCCATTTCCGTAGTGAAGTCCCCAGTGCGACTCATATGATGCTTACCACTCCGAACATGTAAGCGGCCTTCAAATTGTGGAGTAACTAGCTCAATAACCGAAGCGGTTGTAATACGGTGCTGTAATTGTGATTTGAGATTATATCCTTTGAATCCACCCTCTTCAAATCGTTCTGGCTTCCCAATTAAGCCCGTCCCTTTGGATAATCGGAATACTTTGTCCCCTGCACGACGCAAACTTCGCACGTAGAGTTTTCCTTTGTTAATAAAAGCCGATGTGCCACAATCTTTCGCCACCTTAGCAAGGATCTCAATGACAATCCCCTTGGCTGTGTAACCCTCTTTATACTGGTAGTCCACATTCAACTCCATTTGAGCTATTGGTAGCTTAATAATTTCTGCCAATTGCTTGATGATATAGCTAGCCGATGTATTCTTAGCAAATGCCGTCTCGTTCATTTCTTTCTTAGCGTAATTCTTATCCTCACTGTCTAACACAAAGATAGATGTCACCTTATCCACACCATCCCATTGTGTCTCTACCTTTGAGATGTAGCCCTGAAGCATAAGACCTACGTCTCCACGATAACCACCATTCATTTGCAACAGGGCATCACACTTGATGTTGTTCAGCGTCTTATCCGATAAGTTCCAAATCTTAATCTCACTCTCATTGGGCAAACTATCATTATCAAAAGGAATGGTAGCTTCCATTGCAAAATCATCCATGCTGAATTTACGATTGGCGACAATCATTTCAGTCACTCGCCCAAAGTTAACCATCCTCTTCCTCCCCATTTTCAATGACATATAAAAAAACACTCTCAGAGAGTGTTTCCCATGTCACATCTATACTGTTCTCAGATTCATCGTATGGGATGATCGAGACTTTAGGGAAACGATGATCCATGACGTCATAAAAGAGGGACATCGCATAGATCAGCTTCTCTCCTACAATTAATATTTCCCCATCTCGTTCTAAATCGACTGTAAAGAAATCATAATCCTCGTTGTAATTCACTTCAAAGGAAAACACCTCGTCTGCAAGTGAAACATCAAACCGATATGGAATAAGATTCTTTTCAATATCAATATAATTCATACATCCTCACCCTCCCCTACATCGGCATTTCCCACTGAGTTCCCCTCTTATGTGTGGATTTCGGCACCTTTGGCTTTATCGTCTTCTTCGAAGGCGTCTTTACCGTATTCGAGTTACTATTACTCCCCTTAGTCGTACTATTCTTTTTGCTAAGAGGTTGCTTAACTCCAGCGTTCGCAGCCTTGGCGACTTGTGCTTTAATGGGTGCAGGAAGAGGAACCTTAACATAAGATGAACCGGCAATCCGAACTTCCTTCATGCTCAAAGTAAACGCGAAACCATTCATTATTGTATGATCATGCTTAGGAGAGAATCCTGAGATTAATCCTCTAAAAGTGGTTCGACCCGAAAACTGAACTATCTCACCTTGATCCTGAGCCTTCACAATCATCGCCCTTATACTGACCGCATTATCACCAACAATAACGCCGCTAATCGAAAGTGTCCTGGCTTTACGCTGAACATGGTCGCTAAGATCGATATCCCTATCCACGGGTTGATCCGTGATTTCTACTTCATAACTCGGGCTCTCATCTTCTACTAGAATGTAATGACCGTTGAGTAATGCCATTATCCCATCGCCCCCAATCCGTTACGACGTAGTACACTTTCCAATATTTTTTGAACTTCTTGGGCAACAACAACGCCCATATTCTGTGCACTTGGCAGCGTACCTGAGCCACCTTCTACGGTGACTGGGACAGTAACATTAATGGATACTCCACCATTACTTGATGCTACTCTAGCAGGAAAGTTTCTTGCTGGATCTGAGGATGAATAAGCTTTGTTCTCCGCAGCAGTCATGACTCTTTCACCCTTATGGAGTTCAGCAATATAACCATCAAAAGGGACGTTAGCTAAACCTAGAGCATGTCTACCATCAACAGCAGGACCACCAACTCCTCCTGTAATAGCACCTGTAGAAGCCGACCCTTTAGGAATAGTAGGAATTGTAGGGATGTTGATATTAAGAGGTCCTCCCAACCAATCCGGAAGATCAATACTCAGCGCACTATTGATTTTTTCAATCATGCTGTTTATTTTCCCAATAATCCAATTGATTCCTGTTACAAAACCTCCCTTTATCCCTTCCCACATCCCAACAATTCCTTCAGAAATATTAGTCCATAAATTAGATGATATGGTCGAAATTTGATCCCATATACCGGAAATAGTGTTAAAGATATTAGTTACAAACGTCGTCACACTGGTGACAATAGTAGTCCAAATTGTTGTTATTGTTGTCCAAATTGCCGTAAACACTACAGTTGTAGACAACCAGATCTGATTCCAATAGGTAGATACCAGTGTTACAATCCAACTAATTGAACCTGTGATCGCCCCCCATATTGCTAATCCCCACGTTACAAAAAAAGTAATAATCGAACTGAATATGGACATGGTGAACGCTACAAATGTCGTCCAAATTGCAGACAGCCAAGGTCCAATAGTTCCCCAATTTTTAAAAATCAGGATAACACCAGCCATTGCAGCACCTATGAGTAATGCTAATCCTATAATAGGAAGGAGTGGAGCTATCATTGCCCACCCAGCTACCGCTGAAGCCCACATAGCTGGAGCCATGGCCACCATAAGCACTAGTGCGACAGCGCCAAGAGCGGGTACCAGAACATCAAGATGATCAATAAAGAATCCCACAACTTCAGAAGCAAATTCTAACAGGGGTACAAGTAGCAATCCCAGAGGGATAAGAAACCCTGTCTCAATCTGCCTCCCTATCGTTTCGAGTGCTTCTCCGGGTGAATCAAAATTCGTATTATTCATCTTCTCCATCGTGTCCTTCGTCATATCAAACTGACTTCGAGCTGTCCCCATCGCAGCAATAATAGGTGCATCTAGGCTTTTGAATTGATCCCCCATCAGAGCCACACCTATTGAATTCCGTTTCACAGGATCTTCAATCTTTGAAAGCATCTGCATAATTCCTGAGAATGATTCCTTAGCCTTAGGCCCACCAGCAGTAAAAGTACTGATCATTTGATCTGCATTCAGACCGAGAGATTCGAATGCCTTTCTCGTTGCATCAGATCCATTCGTAGAAAGAGTACTGAATTGTCCAATAGCGGCACCCACCGTATCTAGACTAAGTGCACCATTATTCGACCCAGCGGCTAAAGTATCGAACATTTCATTAGCAGTGAATCCCAATTCCTGAAACGGCTTAGAGTATTGATTAGCCGTCTCCACAAGCTTGCCTGATCGATCCAGTCCACTTTGCGCTCCTTGTGCTAAAAGTCCCATGGATTGTTCTGAAGTAACGCCGAAAGTTTGCATCATCGTATCTGCTGTTTTAACAGATTCTGTGACACTATAACCAAAAGCGTCCTTTAATAACAAAGCATTCTTTGTTGTATTCTGTAAGTCGATCCCGGTCTGCTTCGTGATCTGCATCGTTGTTGATATAGCACTCCCTAGATCTTCCCACGACTTCCCAAAATTATCTTTGTACAAATTATTAGCAACAACCTCGGTGGCCTTCATCTGTTCGTTTGTAGCACCAGTTGCTTGTTGAATCGTCGTCATCGCATTCGAATATTCATCCGCTGCGGCTATTGCTTTCTTTCCTATGGATATAGCATTACCAACAACGTTTAGTTTTTTGACTAGATCCGTTAACTTCATCGTCTCTTTTTCAGCAGCTTCGATTCCAATATTAATAACTTTGATGTCTATCACATACGTACGATTACCGATGATTCCTTCACTCAAATAAACCACCTCACATGAAAGAAAGAGCACCCAAATTGGGCACTCATTTCTTATTCATTTCCTTTTTTTGATGCTCCATATAAATATCCAAGGCTGCATTGGCTTCTGCAAGATCGTCATTGTCCATCTTATCCAGATCACTGTACGAAATCTTCATGTCAGATAACATGAGCCGCCACATGAACCAATTTTCTTTAGCTTTCCTGCGAGCTTCCGCCTTGCTGATGGTCATCCGATTCACCATCCTCGTCTTGTCCGGAGATGAATGCATAGGCCGCATTGATGACTTCGGTGTATTCTTTATAGTTCGAGAAATCATCAATTTTCAATTTAGGATTAACAACGACATGCTTTAGCACTTCTTCGGCTAGACGTTCCTCCAGAACGACGCCGTGTTTGTTCATCGCTGCATCCTTGATTTTGGATACGGTACGCACTCCCGGATGCTGGAACATATATTCTTTCTCCAAAGCTTTGGATGTATAATTTTTTTGTTTAAACATGAATGATCGTCTCCTTTAATTTACTCGACCACATGGTCAAGACATTGAATTTCATACTGGCGGTCTTCTGCTTCATTACCATAGGTACGTGTTGCCGGCTTTTTAACAAACGCTTGCGTAACTGTGATGGTCTCTTTAGGTTCACCATTGAAAATAATGGAGATAGGCACAAGAGTACCCGTCCGTGCTAACTTGTCTAGGTATGCCACCTGCGGACTTGTTGGAAATAATGTCAAAGTGAGTGTCCCTAATGGGTTATTCACTTTCGTCATAACTACATCACCCTGAGACCCTACCTTAGCCGTCTGCGCATCTTCATCCTTCTCAAATTCCACCATATCTTCTGAGAATCCAGTAATATATATCCCACCAATGGTCACCGTCAGGTCCATCGGATCATAAGTTGTTGCCATATCTATCTCTCCTTACAGCTTAATTACGCCGCTTATTTTAGTTTTGTGAATAGCTCCTGCCAATTCGAATGAGAATGAACCGTCATTGTATTCCCGCTTCTCACGATCCGCTGGATCGACTTGAGAACGTGATTTGAAAGTAGTGCTATAGAGTGGTAAACCATCCTCATCTCGAGCAATCATGCCATTCATATCCGCACGCTTCAGAACCGTCTTCACTTCGCCCTCAATCTGAGAAATCCCTGTGTTGTCATAGCGAACCTTATCTTGTCGATTGAATAGCTTCTGTACAGCAAGTTCAATGCTCTGCGTGATATAGTCTTGGGAATGCATAATATCGATAAACTCCCCACTAACGGTCTTCCCTTCACTTGTAACGTCATCACCTGCTTTAGTGACATAGGTATTTGCACCAAGATCGTGAATACTCAGTAATTCCGTTGTATCCATATCTACAGGTATAATGCCTCGCAAAGTCAGGTTTTTCCACGTCAGACTCCCTGGAGCTGTTGATGCTGCTCTACCTACCCATGCAGCCTCAGGATAATTAGATACATCTTCATGATAGAACAGGGCCGTACGTGTGAATTTCTTCGCCTTCAATGTAGCAAGGTTCGCTTTATCACTACTATGAGCAATAAACATCCGTGTACCATTCTGCTCCACTGCTTCAGCAATGGTTGTAATGTCCGCAATCGCTGTAGATGTAGACAGAAGGAAATACCAATCCTTCGTAAATACCTTACCTACCAAATCCTCTAGTGTTTCTCCAACCGTCTTATGAAGCATGATGGCAATTTCAGCGGGAGAGTTATCTCCTTGATTCAAGAGCGCATAGGCCGCCTTGTACACTTCGGTATTCTCAGGAAAATCTTTCTTAACCGCTTCTAAATCTGCATACGTTGTATACTCCAACCCACTTACGCTTGCACCAATAATCATTGGTTTACCAAAACCAAGCTTAGGTGTCGGACGTTGAATATCAATCGTTACTGTTACATCACTTCTTACTGACACATTCCTCAACTCCTCTGAATTTTTGTTTGTTCAATCCATTCCAAATCTGACTCCAAGATATCTAGGGTTCGGAACTCTACGTCAAATCCATGTCGACGCTCCCATACCGTACCGTTCTGAATATCTCGATTCGTTACCGATCCTACTTTTGCTACCACCACATTAACCTTTTCTTTCAGATCTGCATGTCCCCTTGACTTAAACCAATCACGAGCTGTCCAAGCATTCTGTAATCGGACGACCGCATCGTCATCGAAAGATAGATAAGTCATTGTGAAATGTACCGTCTCACTCTTAACAAGCTTATCTCCTAATTGCATGACGACTGGAAATCCCCGACTACTATGGAACACATCTGAGAATTCGCAGGTGATCAATGCACCTTCTGGGTTGTCACCCGTTCCATTCGTTACAACAACTTCCTGACCGACATGTGCAGATAACCCCGCAATAATAATGGTACGAATATCCTCCAGTGCAAGCATAGGAACCTCCTTTCTTTGATGAATAAATCATAGAGTGGTCTTACCTCCGCTCCCCCGCACCGCACCCTTGACGATTCACGTCTAAGGTCAATGAACTGACCCACAGCACAGCCGAGTTCTGCAACGATAAGGGGTAGCAGATACACCCGAGAGTGTGTTCCTCTCTATGAACCTACTATATCGCGCAACCCCCGCCAGAACCCTGCCACGTTGCCGCCACTTTACCGTCACTGTTGTCAAATCACTCCCCAGAGCTTCAAGCTTTCGGTAATCATGCTTACACCCTTCTCGATCCTACGGTCTACGGTTCGCTCACTCATGATGCTGCGAAATTGTATAGATGTAAGTACATAACTACGCGACTTGAAGTATCGGTGTTCGATGATACGTTTCACTTCGTCATCTAATATAAGAGAGTGTGCTAGAAGTACGTGTTCAACCAAGTGCTTATAGGATGTATTCACTTGTTGCTCTTGTATGGTTAGATCTTGTTTATGCGATAAACCCATAACCATCTGGCACATCTTAGGATAATCTCTCAAAAGTGCTTTCGTAGCTTGTTTATCATGTTTAGTGACTGCGGATAATACAACGTTCATGATGTAGCCCCCTCAATCCATATGGTATAAATGCTCTGATTCAATAAACTAATAGTAAATCCCAATACTTACCTCATATAAATAATGTAAGGTAATCACGACAATTTGTAAAAGTTCATATTCCGTTAAATTTGCCCATTATGAATTGAAAACGTCCTATTTGTCGTTAATTCACGTCTCAAACCTCATCATTACGTGTATTTACGTCATTATTAAGTATTGTATGACCGTCTTTAAGGGGTTATAATAATATACACATGTCGGCAATACCGACAAAGGATGAGGGAGTGGACAAGGTGAATATCGGGGATCGAATCAAAGAACAACGCAAATCAAACAAACTTACACAAGCTGAGTTAGCAGAACAAGCGAACTTGTCCCGCTCATATCTAGCAGATATCGAACGAAATCGTTATAATCCAAGTGTAGATACTTTAAAATCAATAGCGAACGCACTTCATATTAATCTCTCTCTATTAATTGAAGAACAACCAGATGACAAAACCATAATACCCGAATGGGCAACCTCTAAGGACAAAAGAGACTTCAAGAAAATTCTTGAGGATGATGGAGAATTGATGTTTGATGGGATACCACTGAATGAGGAAGACAAACGCAAAATTAAAGATGTGCTCACGGGATTGTTCTGGGAGGCCAAACATATGAACAAAGAAGCACGCAGATTGGGTCAAGAACAGCGACAAAATAATAAAGACTAACGATAGGGTGAATGCTATGGATGAACTTGTTAACAAACTTATTCGTAAACACAAAACCAATGACCCTTTCGCTATTGCTCATAACATAAACATTTCCATTCGTTATGCTGATCTAGGCAATCATACGCGGGGCATTTATCATAGAACCCTGCGTCGCAGATTCATCATCTTACATAATCAGCTATCACCCGAATGGCAACGTTTTATCTGTGCACATGAACTAGGTCATGATCGCCTTCACAAAGGGATTAATCGATTCTTCATCGATGAGCATTCTTTCTTTCAAGCAGGGAAATATGAGCGACAAGCCAATCGATTTGCCGTACATCTGTTAACTGCATCTGATTCCCTAGATCCCAACGAATGCGTACAGCAGTTTTTACAACGAAACCACATTCCTGAAGAAGTGTATCCTTTTTATTATTAATATCTTTCGCACGCCTCAAAAACGAACATAAGTTCTCATTTAAATCTTCTTCATCTAAAAAAAGACAAATAAAAAAGCCCTTGATGACCAAGGGCTTTACATTTAAAACAATGAAGCGGGTGATGGGAATCGAACCCACGCTATCAGCTTGGAAGGCTGATATTTGTGTATTTCAAATACTATCACCATCATTCAAACTTAAGCTTTAAAAGAAATTAGAGATTTAACAACTATCAGAAGTAGTCAGAAACTATCAAAATATTTTTATTGTCTGCCCCATTTTTGCCCCATTGGATGATTATTAACAGTGTTTCATATTCGCTAGTTATTTTGCTTTAAGTAAGAGCCTCGGATTTTTCGGGGCTTTTCGTTCATTCTCATTGGTAACCAAATAATTCATTTGATAAACTAAGATCAATCAGCATATAATTACGAATGTATGTTCTCAATTTTAACTTTGGAGGAATAACAATGGCTCTGCCAAAAATGATTGTTGATGCTGATCTAGAACTTATAAAGTTTTACATCATACTTCCTCTTATTTTAACAACATTCGAGAGGGATCATAAGATTATTAAAGACTTTGACATATTGAAGACTCCTGACCCCTATTTAGAGGTAATAGAACGGGCTATGGATTCAGTTACGAAAGATTTGGCGGTGATTAGAAAGGGTTTTAAGGATCGTGGAATAAAGGTTTATGATGAACACCAGATGTCCAACGGTGTTCACGCAGAGTATCTGTGCAGGGGATATCACGGTAAGATGCATCTACAATGGGGTTTAATCAAAGCTGAGGTATTTGTTCTAATGAGAAAGCACTTAGGACTTGATGTGAGCAAATATAAAGATAATGGAGATATGCGAAGTAATTTCGGTGAAAAATGACCGCTGAGGTGAATACCTTGGCGGTTCTTTCTCATTACCCATAATCACTAATCAAGTTTGAAAAACCATCCATTTTCTATTGCAATGCGCATTGATGCGTGTTATAATATTATTAGGAGGTGAGGGGAACCAAATGAAGAGTTATTCTTCAAGAGAGGTATTACGGATACTGAAAGAAAACGGATGGTACAAAGTACACACCGTAGGCGATCACTTCCAATACAAACACCCGACCATTAAAGGAAAAGTTACTATAACTCATCCGGTCAAAGATGTTGCAATACATATCCTAAAGGATATTGAAAAGAAAACTGGGCTGAAATTTTAGCCCTTCCCTTTCTTTTTTTATATAAAGAATTGTTGAAAACGATGGAATTTATTCCAAAAAGAGAAAGGTCTGATCATATTGAAGAAAAACTATTCTTATCCAGCCATATTAAACTTCACTGATAAGCATATTGAAATATCGTTCCCTGATTTGGAAGAAGCCCTGTCCCAAGCAGATAACATTGAGGAAGCAGTACGACGTGCGAACGAGGTTTTAAAACTCACTATATTAAGCCGCATTGAGGACAAAGAAATAATACCAGCGGCAACGCCATTGAACGCTCTAAAGCTAGAAGAGAACCAACGGACTATCATTGCCTCTACAACCTTAGTTGAGAAGATCAATTATGTGAAGAAAAACCTCACAATTCCCGATGATCTCAATGAAGCTGCTGAGATAGCAGGATTGAACTTTTCACAGGTGCTTCAAAAGGCTTTAAGAGAAGAATTAAATCTAAAGTAAATAGTTAAATCAGATATCACCATGTTACCAGTCTATGCTATAGTCTGACTAACTGGACTACCTGAAATTCACCCGCCTGATGAGTCCGTAACAGTGAAGGACGAAACCTACCGACTTATGTCGGGATGGTCGCGGATAACCACTAATAGATAGCAGTGAAATTAAAGGAGTTGAAATCCATATGAAATTCGGAATGCGTAAGCCTAGCCTAAAGAAACGTATAGCAGCACGTACAAGCATTAAGAGGCAAATCGTCCATCGTGCTGGGCTAAAGATGCCAAGGGGCTATGGATGGCTGAGAAGTCCCAAGAAGGCTGTATATAACAAGGTATACAACAAAACCACGTTTGATATCTTCAAGGTGATCAAGAAACTATTCAAGTAGATTTGTGGATATATTTACCTAGTGCTGATAGAATGGTAAAGTCATTTATTATCAGATATTGGGGGAATTTAAGTTGAAAAAATCATTTAAACTTGCGATACTTGCTATCGCTGCTATTACCATGTTAGCTGGATGTAGTTCAGAAAAGACTGCAATTAAAAATGAAAACCCGGTCCAAGCTAAAGTAGAAGATCAAACTGCTACACCAGAGGCGGGAAAGGTGTCTGAAAAAGAACCGGTAGTGCCTGAGGAAAAGGTCGAGGACATTTGGACTTACTACAATGATACAACTTGGTCAGATGATTTTAATGGGATAATATCTACGATAGAAAAAGTCGTTGTTTCGGATAAAGTACCTAAGGATGGAAATAAAGATGATCCAACAGCCTCAGCAGTCGGCGTAGTAATGAAGATCGAAAATACGACAGAAAATATATATACTACCTATCCCGATCAAGCTGAACTCGTTACCTCTACTGGCGAGCAGATCAGTGCCGATATGTTTTATTCAGATCATCTTGGCGGCGAGTTGGAAGAAGGTGTAATTAAACAAGGAAACGTAATATTTTCCTTACAACGCGGTCATGCGGCAGATATCAAATGGATCAAAATGAAATGGTACGTCACAGAAGGTGATGGTATGCAGATGGATGCAAAACGGAAGGAATATTCAGTAAAGCTCGAACTTAAATAGAAACAAAAAAAGGCACCTCTTAGAAGCTATCGGATGACCATTGGGTCAAGAGACGAACTTCTAGAGGTGCCTTTTTCTATCTATCCAACAAGGCTTGTTATTCAAATTCCCAAGCGCTTACGAATTTGATTATCCGTTTTGTTTTGACTGTCCTGAAGCTATACGTAGCTCATCAGCCAACCGCCCAACATCTTTACGTTCCGCCGGTGTCTTAGCCACGGCATATGCGGGCTTTAGGTAAGTGTCAATAATTTTATTTGCATCTACTTTTTTCATCTTTGGTTCTTCCTTTCCTAATCCATCTAATTCAGCTTTGATCATGGGTAGAAAACTATTCTTAGCGGAAGCGATTGTATTTCCATCTCCCCAGAAGTTTGTACCTGGACATGATTTGCTTGATTTGCCATGTGTGTAATCATTAAGCCTTAACCCTTTACTTGTATACCAAGCGTGATAAACGATATGGTCCGTGTCGATGGGCATCTTAAACCTCTCAACTAAACATGCGTATAAGTGGATAACAGCTTGTTTCTGTGCCGCTGTAATCTTGTCCCCACCTTTATCAAAGTTGCCTATGATCTCAACACACAACATCCCTGTATTAGCTCCAGCCATACCAGCTGGAACCTTACTCAAGTCTCGATCCAAACTAATTGCAATCTTTCCGTCTTCAAATACTGTGATATTCTGACCGGTGGCAGACCACCCGTTAGTATTAATATGAAAGTCTCTCATGCCTTCCAAGCACTTAAAGTGATCCTGTTGAGCAATACCCATCACCATTTTTCTCGTAGTATAATTTGGACTGGCCGTATGATGGACTTGAAGCTTATTGATGGTTCTCGTGATTCTTTGATCGCTTAACCAATTACGAAATTCACCACACTCAAGTAATAGATAGTTACCTTTTTTGATCATTTCTGTTCGCCACCTTTTTGCTTAAAGATAGCTATAATCTCCCTGATCCAGTTAGGCATAGGTAATCCAAGCCGTCCATAATTCTCTGTTACAGATATAAGCTCATTAGCAAGATAAAAATAAATGGATCCTATCATGATCACATTAGTACCCATCAAGACATCTAGCCTGTGTGCCAATATCACAACTAGTAGCATAAGCCCCTTTTTAGCAATCCCCCAAAATCCAACATTGCTACTAAGGCCCTTACCTTCTTTTAATGAAGCAAAAATTCCGGTCACATAATCGATCACAATCGCAAAAAGAAAAAATGATATCAATTCAGACCACCCACCTAATAGATAAGTTCCTGCAGATCCTACAAGTGCTATTCCCCACTTTAAAAACAAATCCAATCTCTCCATTTCATTTCCCCCTGTTCAAAATAAATAGCCCCCATATAGTTATGAGGGCAAAATAAAAACACCTTGATGGGTGCTGTTGATGTTGCGTATAATCATCCGTTTGCTCATTAAGTGGTTAGAATTTCAATAACAGTTACTCGCAAATTGCCTACGTTTGGAACTTCATCAATTGTATATTTCTCCGCAAGAATTAATAGTGCGTATGATTTAACAATTGAACTATTTACTGTGAATGTCATTTTTAAAAACTCCTTTGTTTGTAGTATGAATAGCTTAATCAGTGAGAACATTTGAAACGACCTCACGCAAGTTTTGGAAGTTTGGCACATCGTTAATCGTTTTCAAACCATTTTGAATAAGCAACGCATAATCCTTTACTAACTTGCTATTTTCGGTAAACATTATGCCACACCTCCCGTCAATAACAGCACCATTTCAAATAGTTCGGCGTTACCTTGGGCGGTTTCAAGTCGCAATTGTTCAATCTCAGTCAGTGGCACATCCTCAAAGATTGGGACATTGGGTGTGACCGAAACATCTACCGACACAAGTCTTTTCTTTTCGGGCACCTCAATCCATAAAAAAGGTAGTCCAATCGGTTCTCTGACATCACCATTCATTTGAGAAATTATATAGCCTGTACCATCATATATCACTAACGTATGCATTTATAAAACCTCCTCATTTAAATTACTCAAATGCGTACCAATTAAAAGCCCCATTAAGACCACTTCTAATCGGTAATGTGAATCCTGTTGCATTGACATAAGAGCTATATGATACTCGCCATGCGCTACTCCCTGATACTGATACCTTACTATTATCCGCTGGATCGATAAAAGACTCATGATATGCACCGTGATAAGCGTATTGGGACTCTCTAGATGGTATAAAGAATATAAGACTAGGTTTAAAAGTAAGCCCGGAAACCATAATATATGACTCCGATTGCAGATCACCTAATCCTGCCCGATAAAAATATTTTGTGTCTGCCGATGAATTAACAACCCCTGATGCAAATTTTTTACCTGAAGGCGCATTTCCTCCCGAATAATACCCTGCGGGTACACTTGCGCCTAACGCTAAATTAAACAACCCTCTATCGGGCATAGTCCCTGTTACAATTCCATTTTCTGTGCCAATAGTATGAGGTGATAACACTTGAGAAGCTATCGCTGTTCCATATTCACCCCCTTCACCCAATAACTGAAAAGACGTTCCATCCCAAAAAACCGTATATACCCCTACTTTAAGAGTCGCGTCCGTACCACCTGGTTTCTTGATCCCCTTTGCACTACCTATGGATGATACGTTGAGTGTTGCGACACCAGTAGATGCTGCGTTGACCTTTACTGTAAACTTTTGATTAGCGGCTATGGTTTCCGTGGTTGTAACGCTATAGGCATTACCTAAATTTGTAGTAGTACCTAAGTGAGGTACTTGCTTTGCATTGTCCGCCTTATGCGACACAACGATTTCTTGCAGAGTTTCGAATTCGCTACGCGAAACAACCTTTACCCATGCTCCTTTCCAAGCGTTGTTTGCTTGAGAACTACGCTCATAAACAGCTCTGATTCCTGTTCCACCATTGTCAAACGTGATTCGTTGCACAATAAGATAATCACTCGATATCTTTACCGTTTGTACTAATGCGGTATCTGTGCCAACGTGGCCCGTAGCTATTTTCCAAGGATCGGCCAATGTAATAGATAAACTAAATGCGGTAATGCCGATTGGATAGGTCCCTGGAGTATCGATTACAAGTTTAGGAGTTATTGTATTTACTTTTTCTGTTGTAACCCCAATGTCGCTAATAGCTTCGCGTATCTGTTCATCCACATAAGTCTTCTCTGCTGCCTTTGTCTGCAATTCATGCAGAGATTCAGCCGTTAAATTCATAAACCAATTCAACCATGCTGCAGGTGGTCTGTCTTCAACTTCCCAGCCTGTCTCACGCTTGGATTGTGGTGGTTCAATCCCTTTTGCTTTCCAATCAGGTGCTATTTTTTCATATGACAATTTATTCGCCTCCTATATCGGTAATCCATAATCGTCGCCTGCAACATATACTTCACCCAAAGTACCACCCAGTGTCATTTCTATATTTCCGAGACCAACGGAATCATTTCTAAGCTGTTCATAAACAGGGGATAACCTGAATGTCCCCGCTAATTCGATCTGAGCAACTTTCACTCCGGCTGCCACTGTCTTTTGAATGATCTGTGCAAACTGTCTAGGTGACATGCCAACCTCATTCAACCTTTTAATTGGCACTCTGATTAAAGAGAGTGCCGCTGGTTCTGGATCTATAACAGCACTGAATTTCTCTTGAATGCGAATATCCGCAAAATCACAATTCAGAGCTAAAGCAAGTACGCGGATGATCGTGTTAATATCTGTTTTTGATAAGTTACGAGCAATTTTTGATTTTAAAAGCACTCTGTATACCTCATCTGTCGCCGCCCCTCGTGGTTGTATTACATTCTGTCCGATGCGGTCCAACGTCGTTCCTTGGGCTATGTCAATGCTTCGCCAATCACGAACCTTTACTAAGGCGCTGTCTAAGTCATTCATTTGCCCATGCAAAATACCTATTAATTTACCAATATTGCTGTATGGATTTTTATTAAAGGCATCCGTAAACCGAGACAACATATCTTTTAAACTAAACATGACTATTTACCTCAATATCCACTGTTCGGGTCTGAGCGACTTGATAACGTTCTAATGTGATATTGCCTTCAACTAGGATATTATTCTTGCCTATCTTTAAGGTAAAATCTTCAATTCCATCAATTTTACTCACGGCACCAATTATTTTCTTATAGACTACAGGCGACCCCATAGACAATCCATTGTAGTAACTCCCGCCATCTTCCCCACCAATATAAAGGACTATCGCGGAACGAATCAGATCGTCCCCATTCGCTGGATACTGTTCATTTTTAGTAATATCTACCGACACCTTAAGAGCAACTTCCTCCGCACGACTAAATTTCACCTCATGATCGAAACCACCTATGTCCTTAACTGATTTTACGATATCACCATACGACTCAATTCCACCTGCACCTGTTGAGAATATGGCTTGAGCAACATCCTCATCTCTACCTCCTAGTACATAAGCTTGGTAACTATGTGGAGGACGACCCGAAGCGTCTGTAATGGATGAAAAATTCTGTATGACTGTTGCCGATCTAACCGAGTCAACACTTAATAATGCACCTATAATTGCATCGATCGTTGCCGCACCACCACCAGCAACCGACTGAGTAAATAAATCTCGAAATTCGGCATCCGTCATTTTCTCGCGTCCAGATGTCGTTGGCTGTAGATTTGTAACTCCTGTAACATCAGGATTAGGATTCACTATAACCGAAAT
Source organism: Paenibacillus macquariensis (assembly GCF_900156375.1). GTDB lineage: Bacteria > Bacillota > Bacilli > Paenibacillales > Paenibacillaceae > Paenibacillus_AQ > Paenibacillus_AQ macquariensis. The sequence goes on along the minus strand of NZ_FTNK01000003.1, from coordinate 305,733 downwards.
AGCCCCACTCGCTACATTACTGGATTGTCCCGACTCAATAGCCTCGATTGGGACAGATACCTTGCCCATACTATCAAATATTGCATCTTCTAAAGTCTCAAAGTAAATTTGTGTTTCTGTCACCACCTGAAACCCTTCTAGTATAGAAGCGCCGGGCGTACCCGTTAATAGAATCGTTCCTACTGAATATTGGTCGAGTACTCGTGTAATACCTACATGTGGTCCTAAGCGGTCTAAGCTGTTACCTTCTGCGCTATTTATATAGCTGCTGTTATAGACATCTTCTGCTGTTCCCCACAGATTAGAAAGAAACCATGCGAATATTCGCAAAATGATCCCAAGGGGTGAACGTTCTGAGGTGTTTATTTTATCTCCAAAAGTCTCTTTGGACTTGTCCTCCATTTCTCCAAACAAATCATCAAATCGTTTACGTTTAAACCCTGTCTTATCCAGCACCTATATTCACCTCTTCTACTTGTATCAAATCGCCCTTTGTACTTGTAGCAACAAATGATACCAACATGGTTCTTTCCCTCGCATGGATTAAGAAATCAACGCTATCCACAGACTGAATACGTTCATCTTGCAATATACCTTCAATCAGTTCAGAACGCATTTCTTCCTCATTTACCTTTTTGCCTAGAAATAAAGAAAATGTGATCCCCATGCTTGGATTCAGGAACCATTCACCTTTGTTTGTGCCGATCCCAATTTGACAACATTGGGCTACTTCTTCAGTTCCTTCAACTAGCACCAACCCTCCTGTAGCATCGAACATTAGATCGCCCGTTCCATCTAACTTTAAAGACTGCAAGGTAACACCCCCACGATGACCGCGTCATTCACATCATGGGTGCGGCTTGTATCTGCTGACGCAACGGACCCCGTTAATGCATTCTTAATTTCGTTGTCTGCACATACGACAAATACTGTGTCACCCACCTTTAGAAAGGGAGTACACACAGATTCAGACCCGTTTATTTTATATCTATGTCCTAATGCGGGAACATTCTGAATCATTGCTGGATTAGTATCTGATGATTTGATAAGGGGTTGTAAATCAGCTCTACAGGTTGACTCATTGAAGCTAATCACACGACAAGGAAACCCAACATGGATACCACCTGCATATTGTAGTACCATCGAGCTAATGACTTGAGATAATGTGGACGCTGGATCATTTTTCACATAACCGCCTCCATTTCTGTGGTGAAATCCCCAGTCCGAGTAATCCTATGACTACCACTGCGCACATGTACACGTCCAGTGAATGCCACACTCGTTAGATCAACAACGGATGCCGTTGTAATACGGTACTGTAGCTGTGACTTTAAGTTATATCCTTTCACGTTGCTATCCTCAAACCTTTCAGGCGCTCCGATCAACCCTGTTGACTTCGATAAGCTAAATACACTATCGCCGCCACGCCGTAAATTTCGAACATACAGTTTATTTTTATTTATATAAACAGACGTACCACAATCTTTAGATACCTTTGCAATGATCTCAGTTACCGCACCACTTGCGGTATAACCATCTTGATAGCGGTAATCTTGATAGAGTTCCATTTGTGCAATCGGTAATCCTATATAGGTTGCCATTTGCTTAATGATATAACTGGCTAACGTATTTTTAGCATATGCAATCTCTTTTACGACACGCTTAGATAAATCTTCACTATCCATTACAAATACAGAGGTGATTTTATCCATGCCCTCCCACTTTGTCTGTACTTTAGATATGTAGCCATGTAGGATCAAGCCTACATCCCCAACATATCCAGCATTCATCATTAGCACTTTTCCGCGCTTGATGTTGTTTATGGTTGTATCCGCTAGGTTCCATATTTTTATTTCACTTTCATTGGGTAAGGTGTCATTATCAAAAGGTACTGTAGCTTCAATGTTATACCGATCCATAGAAAATTTAAGATTTGAAGTCATCACTTCCGCGACTCTACCAAAGTTACGTATCATCGTCATCATCCTCTGCAACAACATATAAAAAAACACTCTCCGAGAGTGTTTCCCAAGTCACCGCTATACTATTTTCTGACTCATCATAGGGTACAATTGACACCTTTGGAAATCGATTATCCATGACATCAAAAAAGAGTGGCACAGAGTATACGATCTTTTCCCCAACAACTAATATTTCCCCATCCCGTTCCAGATCCACGGTAAAAAAATCGCGTTCTTCATTAAAATGAACTTCTAACGTGAACATCTCATCTGCTAATGAAATATCAAACCGATAAGGGATCAGGTTCTTTTCGATATCGATATACTTCATATGCCCTCCTTCTAACTACATAGCCCAAGGGCTACCCTTTTTGAACTTAACCTTCTGAATTGTTTTATCTTTGCCTTTTCCTTTGCCTTTTCCTTTGTCTTTACCCTTGCCTTTACCTTTACCTTTACCTTTACCTTTGTCTTTAGTCTGCTTTACACCTGAATTCACAATTTTAGCGACCTGAGCTTTGATAGGAATTGGTAGACTCTTAACAAAGGAAGACGTTGCAATACGAACTTCCTTCATGGTCAATGAAAATGAAAGACCATTCGCAATTTCATTCGTATGATTAGAAGAAAATCCTGATAACAAACCAGTGAAAGTTGTTCTCCCACTGTATTTAACTATTTCCCCTTTGTCTTGCAACTTAATAATCATTTCCTTTGTCTTCGCTGCACTGTCACCAACAATTACACCACTAAGAGAAAGTGTCCGTGCCTTTCGTTGAACGTGATCGCTCAAATTAACATCCTTCTCAACGGGTTGATCTGTAATATCCACTTCAAAACTAGGGCTTTCATCCTCAACTAAGATATACACACCGTTAAGGGTTGCCATTAGCTTGTTGCCTCCAATCCATTGCGGCGTAATACACTCTCTAAAATCTTTTGCACTTCCTGAGCCACGAGCAAACCAAGGTTCTGCGCGTCTTGCTGTGTATTTTGAGATCCTCCACCTTGAATCGTTACAGGTACAGTTAATGTAATGTTTATGCCTCCACCCTGATTAGCTCTTGCAGGTGCAAGAGTTGCAGGGGATGGTGAAGTAACATTTTGATTATTTGTGACCTCATCGGCTAATCCTGCGGATGTTTGACCCACACGATCTTGAGTACCTTCGATACCTAACGCCAATCCTTCACCTGTATACATCCCAAGCTCCATCATCACGCGGGATGGTGAATGAATGCCTAAAATACCTTTTATCTTATCCGTGATTCCATTTCCTATGGCTTTGACCTTATCCACTACAGCATTTGCCATCGATCCAATACCGTTGATCATACCCTCGATGATGTTCTTACCGATGTCAAAAAGGTTGATCCCTTTAAGAAATCCAGTTATCTTGTCCCAAATCCCTTTTATCTTATTCCAAATATTCGTTACGGAACTGGTTACGCTAGTTAAAATATTTTTCCATATATTAGTTAGAAAAGTCCAAATCCCTGTAAAGATCGATGAAGTTGTCGATCTGACCTGATTCCATACCCCCGTGATCTTGTTCCATATTCCTGACACGGCACCGGATATACTGCTTGTGATACTTGTCCAAATCCCTACTAGCCAACTCCATATACCTGTAAAAACAGCGACTGTAAAGGATTTGATTTGATCCCAATACTTAATAATGAGAGCTACCACCCATACAATCGGTCCCCCAAGAACAACAAGGATCGTCAACCCCCACGTTTTGAAGAAATTAACAATACCATTAAAGATCGCTGGAACTGTTACCTTAAAGAAATCCATTGTAGCTGCAAAGGCTGTTTTAACCGCACCCCATGCCTTGTTAACGATATTCCTAAATGTTTCTGACTTTTTATAAGCAATCACTAGTGCTACACCGAGACCTATAATAGCAGCAATTACAATACCAATAGGGTTAAGACTCATCACGATATTCCATGCTTTCGTTGCAAGAGCCGCACGATTTGACCACATGGTTTGTATCTTTGTTGCTAAAGTAAGAGCCTTGGTTTTGAGAACAGATAGCCCTACAATCGTCTTATATGCTCCAAATGCCGTAGCCAATCCAGCCACAAGAGGTATGAACCCCTCCCATGAAACGAATGCACTAGTCACTTCACCAACATAAGTACCAATACTTTGAATCTGTGGCCATAAATCACGTGCTGCTGCAAGTAGCTGCTCACCGATTAATACAGCAACAGGCTCTATCGCCGCCCAGAGATCTTTGACAACAACCACAGCCTGGTCAAACACAATTTTGGCTTGTGTTCCAAATTCCTTAAGGTATGGGATAGCTTTCTGAATCCACCCACTTACGATCTCAATACCCGCACCCAAGGTGTTGCCTATTGTATCGCCCACCGCTTTAATCTGTGGTTGGTGATCAGATAGCCATTGTCCAAATCCGTTTAGTGCCGGAAGTAATTTTTGCCCCACGGGGTTTAGCAAGCCAGTCTCGATCTGTCGCCCAAACATTTTGAACGCTTCCATGGGTTTGTTAAACTTGATTTTTTCAAGCTCTCCCATGGTATTTTTAGTACTATCAAATTGGCTTTTGACTGTCCCTAAGGCGCCAATCACATCACTTTCCAAATCCTCAAATTGCGAACCCATCAAGGCAACACCAACTGTATTCCTAGCTACAGGATCTTCAATATCGGATATCATTTGCATGACTTTCGTAAATGATTTTTGAGCTGTTGGTCCACCGGCCGCAAATGTACTAAACATCTTATCCGCATCTAAGCCCAACATTTGAAAAGCTTCGGTAGATGTTTTGGAACCATCCTTTGACCTTATGTTGAATTCTTTTACTGCATCCCCTACTTTATCAACTGAAAATGCTCCGTTTTGTGATCCTGCTGCCAATGTATCGAACATACCATCTACAGTGAAGCCTAGTGATTTAAAGTGATTGGAGTATTCATTCGCTGTATCTAAGAGATCCCCCGATTTATCTAGCCCGTTTTGCGTACCTTGTGCCAATAGGTTCATAGATTGTTCGGATGTGGCACCAAAGGTTTTCATCATCGTATCTGCGGTCTTAACAGATTCCGCAATTTCATACCCATAAGCTTCTTTTAAGAGTAAGGCGTTCTTTGTTGTCTTCTCTAATTCATCACCTGTTTGCTTTGTAATCTGATTGGTTGTCGCAATCGCACTCCCAAGATCATCCCAATCATCCCCAAAGTTTTTACTATACAAAGACTCGGCTACTGATCGAGTTGCTTCCATTTGTTCTGCCGTTTGTCCTGTGGCACCCTGCACCTTACCCATTGCACTCTCAAAATTAGCCGCTGAGTTCATTGTTGCTATAGCGAAAGTTCCCATTGCCGCAAGCCCAGCAGCGCCAAATGCAAGGACCCCTTTCTTTAATCCTGATACTTGTTTATCTGCACTTTTTAACGCATCTGTTCCTACTTTAAACCCTACAGCAAACATTAAATTACCAATTACGCCCACATGTTCACCTCCTACATAACAACAAAAAAAGCGCCAATAAAGGCGCCTACTTCTTGTTCATTTCTTTATTCTGAGCATCAAGGTGTATGTCTAATGCCGCGTTTGCTTCTGCAAGATCGTCGTTATCCATCTTGTCCAGGTCACTATAAGAAACCTTCATATCGGATAATAGCAACCGCCACATGGACCAGTTACTTCTAGCTCTCTTCTTTGCTTCCGCTTTGTTGATTGTCATCCCCTGCACCATCCTCATCATCGTCTTGCCCTGAGATGAACGCATAAGCCGCATTAATGACTTCGGTATATTCTTTATAATCATCAAAGTCATCAATCTTCATTTTCGGACTCACAATAACGTGTTTCAGGACTTCTTCAGCTAATCGTTCTTCAAGAACAACACCGTGTTTGTTCATTGCTGCATCTTTGATTTTTGAAACCGTACGTACTCCTGGATGCTGAAATGTATATTCAGCCTCTTTAGTTTTGGATGTGAATTTCTTTTGTTTAAAGTTTCCCATGATTTAATTATCCCCTTTAGTTTGGTTTAGTTTACTTCTGCGTCTAAGCATTGAAATTCATATTCTCGATCCTCTGCTTCATTCCCGTAAGTACGAGCTGCGGGCTTTTTGATAAATGCCTCTGTTATGGTAATGGACTCTTTAGGAGAACCATTGTAAATAAGTGAGACAGAAACCAACTGGCCTGTGTTTGCTAACTTATCCAAGTGTGCAACCTGTGGACTTGTTGGTAATAGGGTTACTTTCAGTGTTGCGAGTGGGTTGTTAACTTTTGAGCGCACCACATCTCCTTGTCCTCCCACCTTTACCTCCCAGTTATCTTCGTCTTTTTCAAACTCTGCCATATCCTCTGAAAATCCTGTTAGATAGACACCTCCGACTGTGACCGTAAGGTCCATCGGATCATACGTTGTTCCACCAGCCATGATTACTCCTCCTTATAGCTTAATAACACCGCTAATTTTAGTTTTATGAATCGCTCCTGCTAACTCAAAGGAGAATTTTCCGTCATTGTATTCTCGCTTCTCCCGATCCGCTGGATCTACTTGGGAACGAGGTTTAAAAGTTGTACTATAGATCGGTAGTCCGTCGTCATCATGAGCGATCATTCTGTTCAGATCTGCACGTCTAAGGATCGTTTTGACTTCCCCCTCAATTTGAGCGATTCCGTTATTATCATAACTAACCTTATCAGACCGATTAAAAAGCTTCTGAACGGCGAATTCAATAGATTGAGTAATGTAGTCTTGCGAATGAATGAGGTCAATGTATTCACCACTAACCGTCATCCCTTCACTTGTCTGATCGTCACCAGCTTTAGTCACATAAGTGTTTGCTCCAAGCTCATGGATAGCTTTCATTTCTGTTGTATCGATATCCATTGGTTTGATTCCTTGAAGTGTTTTGAATTTCCAAGTTACTCCGCCTGGCTGAATAGTTCCAACTCTACTGATCCATGCTGCTTCTGGGTAGTTATCCGTAGTTGTATGATAGATAACTGCTGTCCTCTTATATTTCTTAGCTTTGATCGTTGCCAAATTCGCTTTATTACTTGAACTAGCGAAGAACATTCTTGTTCCGTTCAGCTCTATAGCATCAGCTATAGTTGTAATATTGGCTATAGTGCTGCTCGTAGAGATCAGGAAATACCAATCCTTCAAAAAAATCTTTCCTATCAAATCCTCAAGTGTTTCACCTGTCGTTTTATATAGCATGACGGCAATCTCAGCAGGAGAATTGTCTCCTTGACTCAAGAGTGCGCGTGCAGCTAAATATATCTCTGTACTCTCAGCAAAGTCTGCCTTCACAGCATCCAAATCAGAATATGATTTGTAATCCATACCACTCGCACTTGATCCAATAATTAACGGTTTACCAAAGCCAAGTTTAGGGGTTGGACGCTGTATATCAATCGTTACTGTAACGTCGTTTTGTACTGACAATATCCTCAACTCCTTTAAATATTAATTTTATCGATCCATTCCAAGTCAAACTCAACAATATCCAGTGTACGTAGTTCAACATCAAACCCTTGCCTACGTTCCGACTCATTACCTATTTTTACATCACGATTTGTAACAGCACCCAATTCAACCAAAACGACATTCATGTTTTTTAGTGGTAGTCGACCATTACCTTTGAACCAATCCCTTGCTAACATGGCATTCTTCACACTGTCTGACACAAAGGGGGCATAAGACAAAAAAGAGACCGTGAAATGCACAGTCTCCGTAGATATTTGTTTATCTCCGACTTGAGTCACTACAGGAAATCCCCTATCTCCTTCAAGAAGACTTGGGAAGTCATATGTGAGGAAAGGACCTTGGGGCATATCCCCACCAGAGTTTAGATTTATGACCGGATTCCCTGTATGTTTAGCAAGCCCACTCGCAATCAGCAATCGGATATCATCATACGGGATCATGGATGATCACCTTCTTTAACATATAATTATTAATATCAGAGTAATCACGCTGTTCAGCTGTATCCACGGTGTACTGTTTACCCATGTACTCGATCAAATCACCTGTATGATGACTGTAAGTGGCGTATAAGGTACGATCCTCTTCATCATACCTTCCACCCTCTGCTTGTTGCATCTTGATGCTTACAGGCTGTATATGACCTTGTAATGTGACTCGATCCGGTTCTTCTGATTGCCAGTCACCACGTTCATCGTGATGTCCTTTAGCCTTTCTAACTAATACATAAGGTCGATTGTATTTTCTCATCATCCCCGCGAATTTAATGTTCATCATTTCGGCACCACCACATGTGTAACGGAATCCCGAAGCTCTGCATCATCAATGAGAATTTTATTTCCTTCTTTGAAATGCAAATAATTAATAGACAATGCTGGTGTTGTAATACGGTTAAAGCTTTTTCTAACTTTATCCTGTCCAACAACGCCAATCTGTTCAAATAATGCTTCAGCCGTTCCTTCTCCACGGGCTACTTGATTAACTCCCACTCTTGCCACCTTAGAAATTGCGGCACTAGCTCTCTTTTTACCAATCCTAAACGGGGAACGAGCTGGAATCTTCATTTTTGCAGATCCAAATTCATGCACTGCTGCAACCATGGCTAACTCAGCATTACCCTGCATACCAATATGAACCTCATTTTTACTCAATCCCCTTATACGTTCTAAAAGGTCTGGTAGAAAATCAGATTCAGTAATCGTTACATTCGCTTTCCTACTTCGAGTTCTAGCCATTTATACCCACCGCCCAACATAGGGAGAAATCAGAGAAGCTACTGCAGGTGGTAAGCTATCACTATCATCCGAATAGCCAACGGATATATCACCCACTCGCTCGGACTTAATACCTGGAGTACGCATGAGTGATTGAACATATAACAGACAAGCCAACTCCAACGGTTCTGGCAAGGTCCTTGGCTTGTCAACTGTTCCATCAGTGGGTAGTATATACCCTCCCACATAGGTGACTTTAATGTTGTGATCTCCTTGTGGCCAACCATGGGAATGATAAATACGACCTTCATCAAGTATTTCATACCCCTCTACATTCATCTCTGAAATGCTATCAATGGGGTAATTACGAAGATTGATATACTTTGAATTATGATATCCACTGACACGTTCAGAATAGCTCTGCTTCTTGAATGACCGCTTGCAATGTTGCTCAATCCTAGACGATGCTGCTGATATCTGGAGCATGATCATATCGTCCGTGCTACCATCATCATACGGTTGTATGCTTTTAAATCGCTCGATGGTCGTTAGCATTATTCACCAGTCCTTTAGAAGGGGAACTACTCCCCTTTTTTTACTAAACGATTGTTAATTCACCGTATACAACCGCTTCATCATCAAACTTCTGTACGTCTTCACGTTGGATTGCCCGAACATCAGTAGAATTTCTACCAAATGATTTGCCTCCGACATTTGTTGATGCAATAGAATATTGTTGACGATCAAAGAGTACGATCGCTTCTTTTAAGTCTCCAACGATAATAGGTGCTTTCTTCGTTGCAGACCCTGTTGTAGGCAACCAACGATTTGAAATGACAACAACAGGCTTCCCAAATAAAAGCTTTTGAGTTGGTTGTGTAGGATCCGGTTGCATAAGAGCGCGACCATCCAAGTCTTTTTGTTGGTCAAGGAAGTTATATCCATCCTGATTTGTAAGAATGATTGCACTGAGCGAAATGGATGGATCCAGATCAACATTCAATACTTTCTTTATAGCATCCAAGTCTGCAATTGCCTTTTTAGGTAGCGTAGCAAGCAAAGTCAAAATCAGTTTGTTACGTGTAATAACTGACTTCTTCGCAATCCATTTTGAAATGTATTCCATAAGGTTCTGGTCGGTATCTTGAAGTAACGAATTCGACATAGGTAAAATCCCTCCACGATCCTTAACAGCATATGAAATTGATGCAAATTTAGGATTATCCATATCATCGAGATCTGTCAGCTCTGTGATCTCCGTAAACGCTATGATGTCTGCATTCTTTTCAATCACACGCGTACCCGAGCGAGTTGATACTGGTTCGACTGTGACGTAATTTTCCAATGACACAAATTGACGTTTCTTTTCATGAATCATTGTTTGAATATCTTGCGGAACGGTTAAACCACCATCTTCACCGACCCCACCTTGCATACCCGCGCGAACCTCAGCTTCTGCCTCCTCAATGAGTGTGCGCTCCACTGCATTAAGAGGCTTATTACGAAGTTCCTTCAGAAAAGCACTTCTGTACTGATTGTCTTTATCTGAATTAACTTCACGCTTCTCAGGTTCCGCTGGCGTAGTCTCTCCTGGTGTATCCAACTCACGCATTTCTACCATTAAGTCGATTTGACTACGTAAAGCCTGCGCTGCATCCTTCGCTGACCGTGCTTCCTCTAATTTACCATCACCTGCGAGACTCCGTGCTTCCTCTAACTTTGCTGCCAACTTCTGGCGTAACTCGCGTTCTTTTTCGTCCATGGTATAGCCTCCAATAATATATTTTTTAGATACAAAAAAATCGATATACTAGCCGATGGCTAACAGATCGATTTCGAATAACAATATTTCTTTACCTAGCTTGCGTTGCTCTTTAGTTGTGATACCTAATTGATCAATACTACGCTGATTAACCTCACTATCAGCATAGGCAGGAAACGGTGTTGGTGAAACTTCAAATAAGTTCACTTCCAATAGCGTTCGTTCATAAACATCTTCTTCTTTTAAATACTGCCATGCATCCTGACGAACATTAAAGCCGAAGCTTACACCGTCTACATCTCCTCGTTGGATCGATTCAAAAGCGTCCCTCCCCCAACTATTATTAGGTAGGTCCAATTCAAATCGTAGTCCTACTTCATCTTCTTGAAGTCGTAGAGTGCTGTTTTTGGTTGATCCAAGGACAAAGTCTGTTCGATGGTTCCAAAGGGCTTTAATCGTATTCTCTTGCAAGCTACGAGCAAAGGCTCCTTTAGCTACACGTTCGTAAAACTCGCCCCATATGAGCTGACTACGCTGATTGAATTTAACTACGTATCCATCAATCCCTAATACTTCACCTTCTTGTGTGCCACTTCGAACTTCCATTTTATCAGCATGTAAATAACGAACTTCCTTAGCTAAACTCACTACTATCACCCCCCTTCTGGTGAATCCTTGCTAATCCCAGCTTTAAGCATTTGGTATTGGTCCATCTTATCTAGACTCACATAGTTCAAACTGACAAAGTGCTTGTCCCCCATATCCCCAATGTTGTCCCGTTCTTCAAGTTCTCGTACTTCGTTGATCGTATAAGCACCCATCGCAATCATTTCCTTGTAGTAAGCAGCTCGGCTGGTACTATCACCTCTAAGCTCACCGGATACATTGTATTTGGTATAATATATTTTTCTCTCCAACTCAGTGAATAACTTATAGTCGCATTCCTGCTCCCAGTTGGTGAAAATGGGCTGTAGTGTGCTTTTAACATACTCAAGTGATTGATTCTCCATGTTACTGAATTTCACATCTGTAAGCCCTAATTTGTAACCTGGCACTTTATATATTTTCCCAACTTCCATAATACCGAACTTACTAGTCTCAATGAACTGTGCGTCATTCAGAGGCATCCCAAGATTCTGATACTCCATGCCAGCATCCAAAATTGCAATACGATGAGCATTGTTCAGACCGGAATTAGCTTTTTGCCATTCGTCCCGTGCTTTATCCTTGGCTGGTTTGTCGAGCGTACCATTTGGAATCTTTAAGATCCCTCTTGTTGCGGTTCCATTCGAATAGAACGATCCTAGAAACTTACGTTGCGATTGCTGTACTCCTAGCTCTTCACGTATAACTGATATTGGTGTGATCCCTTTGAGCCCACTTTTACTAATCCCCTTAAAATGGAGCACGTCACAGTGCTTGAGCTTTCGCATTTCTCCGTTTGGAAGTGTTGTAACATACCATATCTGACCTGTTAGCGTATCAATATGAACGTCTGTCTTCGAAGGATCAAGAGGCCATAGGGCTTTAGGCTTACCATTGTTGGACCCGCTTGTTTCCCATTCGATGTTTGCATACCCGTTTCCCCATACCGTGACATGGACTTGCATGAGCTCCTTAAACGTATAGGCGCTCATATAAGGATTAGATCGTGTTCCGAGCAATTTAGATACTGGATGACTACTATCGCGCTCTATGCCCCCGCCACGCTTCTTAAAAACCTGTATTGGAAGTTTACCTACATCGCCACCAAGGATAGATGCGCAAGTATAAACGTTGCTGTTCATAAGTGCGCTATCAGCAGTTACAATTTCACCACTTGCTGTATTAGACACGCCAAAAAGATCGAGCAACCACTGTGGGGGAGATAATAAGCTTCCCTCCGATGATCGTCGATCCCACCAACGCTGAACCATATTCCTTCTTTTCATAATTCACCTCCTCACTAAAAGGAAAAGTCATCGCTCATGATGTGTTCGTTTAAATTAATTCTTGAATCTCCAACCATTGCTCGAACCATCGCATTCATTATGGCAGCAATTAAGTCAATTCTTTGACTGTCATCTTTATTTTTCTTAGATAACTTAATATTATCGTTGTTGTCTTTCACCTCGACCGCATTTGATAAGCACCATGTAAGCAGTGGGCTTCCATCATGAACAATCAACCCTTTCAGAACAAGCTCTCTAAAGAACTTCGTCGGCTCTGACAACGTTTGAACACCCTGTCTTATCTCGACACGCTCATACCCTTCTGCTTCAAGTTGCTGGGTAAAGTGTGTCGCGTTATACGGATCGTAACAAATTTCCTGAATGAACCAAGATTCATCTGTTTCCATTTGTTGAATGTTCGATTTGATATAGTTATAGTCCACAACAGCACCTGGTGTAATCGTGCACCATCCATCATCAGCCCATTGACGATAAGGCACCCTATCGCTATGTTCATGCTTTGTCGCTGTTTCCTCAGGCATAAAACCATGAGCAGTTACCGCATAGCGGCCATCAGGCAAGCGGAACACAAAACCCGAGCCGGTTAAGTCCGTTGTCTTTGATAAATCCAGACCATTCCACGTTACATATCCCCGTACCAAATCTAAAAAAGCGTCCCGCGATATAGCGAGCGCCTTCCATTTGTCCATAATTCCAGACATATATTTATTTTCCGAATCAGCCTGCCATCGATTCATGCGCTTGGTGAGAAATTCCCTTATCTTTGATGGGTCTCCAGAATTGTAGGCGTCATCATGCTCGGCTCGCATCTGTTTCCTTAACTCTTCCGAATACTCATTTTCATCTTGTAGTATCGGGCTGCCCTTAACCCAAATCGTTTCATCATGAGGATCGTCTTCCTGTTCGATCTCGCGAATCATGACAAAATAGGAATCCTGCATGTCAGTTTCGCCCTTCATCATTTTACAGAGCGAGTCATATTCTTTCTTACATGGGCTGTTCTCCGAATCCTTCCCTGCCGTACTTATAATTTGCATGAGTGATTGCAGACGTTTACCGAAGCCTGAATACGATACATCCACAATTTCAGAAGTTTGGTGGGCATGATACTCATCGATGATAACCAAACATGGGGCTCCTGAGTCTTTGTTCTTTGTATCCTTGGATAATGGGCGTAGCCATCCTCCACGTTTTGCATGCTCGATGTATGTCCGCTTGATTCTCAATCGCTTTGATATATCCGGGCTATTTTCGCCCATCTTCATGGCATCCAACCAAACCCGTTTAGCTTGTCCTTTATCCACTGCGGCACACTCAACCTCAGGACTATCCTCATACCTTTTGAGATCAGGGCGACCAGGAGGATATACACAATCACCACACATGCCATACAGAGCAAGCCCAGACATTTCTGTGCTCTTTACATTACCACGAGCTCTCATATGAAACGCTTTTCTAAACCTTCGCTTTCCCGAATCCAAGTGTACCCATCCAAAGACGGCTCCAAGGTCGAACTTTTGAAAAGGTACTAACTCAATAAGTTCTCCTGAAAATGGTCCTCTAACATGACGGCAACAACGTTCGAACCATTCGAAGATTCGATCAGCCCGTGATTCATCGAAAACATAAGGAAAACCTTCTGTTGCTTGACGCTTCAAATCATCAAGATGTCGTTGACATGCCAAGCGTTCCATCTCACAACTAGGACGCATACCCATAACAATCTCAGCAGCATAACGATTTGTTGGATGTACGTCTTGCCAATCAATCGAAGAGTTCTTCATTAGGATCTTCATCTCCTTCAGACATCTTCTTAGCTAGCCTTGCTCTGGCTTCTGCATTAAGACCTAGCTTATTGGAGTACGCCAAGATGATCCGAGAATAACTTTGTGCAAGTTTGACATAAGCACTCACAACACTATTACCTTGTGCGTTGATTTCCGTATAGCCATGCTGATCAATAAGATTATTGGCTTCCTGATATTTGGCGACCGCATCACAGTATGTTCCAAGTACATCCTCATCGACTTTGTCGAGCACATCAAACTCTTCCATATCCTTAATTGTCTTCCGCCAAACCTTGCGTGCTTCATCCGTAAGCCAATCAGGAACTTTCATTTTTCTTTTTTTCTTACGAACAAACTTTTTAGCAGCCGCTTCACGTTCTTTCACTTCTTGTTCAGTCCAGTGTTTGCCTCCGCCTTTTTGTCCCACTCTCATATGATCAAAACTTACAATTTCGCCCACATCATCACCTCGTTTCATCGTAAACTCTCACTGGGGACATTTTTTCGCATTAGAGGGGGACGAGGTCTACAGCGACCCGGTTTATTTTTTCAAACCCCCGGGGGGTACTCCTTACGTATTCCTAAATCCACGTCAATTGACTCACATACTTTAACAATACTATCGAATATAATATCTTTATATTCGTCTGTTAGGTTTTGAGACTCAACGACTTGTTGGAGCTTGTTTAAATAATTTATTTTCAAGTTGAGTTGTTGTTTATCCATCCCCGAACCCTCCATCTTTTAACGATTTAAGTTCTGTTGCATCGTAGGTAGTAACAGACATTGAGTCTATGCTTACATGTAATAGCTGTTCCAATATAGATTGTGATTCATCTATGATCACCTTACCTATGTCCCTTCTGTTGTTTAACAATTGGTTTACACTCACAATTCTAATGTTCTCATATCCTGTCTGCCTTGCTTCCAATAGAATAAAACTACCCATTGCATCATTTGCTGCTAATATAGGATATCCGGTTTCTGCGGCTCTCTTGATTAGTTGTGTTGTCTTACCACTCCTGCGATTACCTAGAAATAATTTTGGGTATCTATCATTAATATTCATATCCTAAACCATCACTCCATTCCCCTGTTAGATAGTCATGACTGGTCCGCTACACATCGGGCATTTAATGCCATCTACGTTATACCCAATGAATGTATGCTTACATTTCATACACTTGCAATTGCCCTCTGTCCATATGTCCACCTCACATTCATCAGCAGCCATACCAATGACGCGATCAATTATAGTCACCCGTTCATCTGGTGTAGCATCACTAACTCTAACCAAGGTTTCCTTCTCATAGTCTCCAATACTCTCCGTTATCCTTATCGTTAGCATTCCCAAACCCTCCATCCTCTGTAGCAGTCTTAATGCCGTGACACTTCTGACATAACGGCTGCCAGTTATTCCGATCCCAGAACAGTTCCTTGTCGCCCTTGTGTGGCTTAATGTGATCGACTACAGTAGCTTCAGTCAACCTATCACCATTCAAACAATGTACGCACAACGGATGCTTACGTAAGAATCCTACCCTAGCCTTACGCCATACACCATCATAGCCACGCTGTGCGGCTGTACCACGGAATCTATCATATTGATGCCTGTCCTTAGCGTGTGCTTCACAGTAACCATCAGTGGTTAGGTTAGGGCATCCCATATTCTTACATGGTTGCTTTGGTTTACTAGGCATCTGAACTCAAATCAAGACTAACAAAATTAGATAGATGACGAGACAACACTTCTTGAATTTTTGTTTTTACCTCTTCAAGGCTTGAAGGGTCAGAGTTGAATGTAAGGTTGACATGCATATCACCGACTGACCAACTTTTATTATCAGAAGCTTCCGGATCTACCTCCTCTACAATCCATGAATACGGGTAATCTCCCCGTCTTACGTCTGCCTCTTTATCTGTCACCTTGACTATCGTATAATCCTTTTCAATAACATCTAATGCATCCAATACTTTGTTGAGTTCCATTCTACTATTCACTGTCTTTTTGTACATAAATCTCACAATCCTCTCTCATGATTTACTGGTAAAATTTATGCAATAGAGTTACACATATCTTATATTGTGTTAAACTCGTACACACTCTGAAATCCCTTGTCCTGTAAGGCTCATATAACCGTCTAAGAAATGAGTTTCACCCATCCTTGATATGAGTAACTGATTACACTTTGTGTCGTTTTAAAGCCATGTCCATGCTGTCCTGTTCCATGCCAATATACCGAAGCGTGATCTTCGGTGAAGCATGATTAAAGAAGTCCATGAGCATCCCTATATCCTTATCCGTTGTATAGTTATAAAAGATATATCCAAAAGTCTTTCTGAGAGTATGGCAACCTAATTCTGATAGCGCAAATTCATCTCCAAGCTCCCGAATGATCTTATAAGCCATCTCGCGGGTAATAGATCGATTCATGCCTTCTCGACTTTTTATTAGGAATTCATTCGGCGGCTTTCCTTCAATATAAGATTGAAGCTCTCTTTTTAACTCAGCAACTATAAAAATACGTTTTTGCTTTTTCGTTTTCTTTTCTCTAATAGAAATGTGCGAACCTGTGACATCTCTTACTCTTAATCTCAAAATATCACTAATCCGAAGTCCTGTATTAACGCCAAGTAGAAACATGATGAAATTTCTAAGATTAGCACCTTTTAGATAATCCTTCATATCCTGAATAGTTTCTTGATCTCGGATGGGTTGAACAAAGTTCATTTCTTAACACCACCATCTTGTTTAACACAAAACCCTTCTGGCTTTGAGCAAAACTGAGCGGAACCCTCCCACTTGCCCCATACACAACCTTTACACAACAATGGTTGTCTCACTGGTGGTTTATTGATTTTTCCCACTCAGCTCACTCCTTTCAAAAATAATAAAAAAGTCACTGATATGATCAGTGACTTGTGATTTAAAAAATGTGCCGCACATAATGAACGGCTATATAAGGAGGATTACTATGAATTAACGACCTTGACAGGAATCGAACCTATCAGTACCATGAAGGTCATAATAAAATTTAGAGCGCTCTTAGCTCCATCCCCCGCACAGCACCCTTGACGATCCACGTCTAAGGTCGAATGACCCACAGCACAGCCGAGTTCTGCCACGATAAGGGGTAGCAGATACACCCGAGAGGTTCGCTCTCTATGTATCTACTTTATCCCTGATCTACTAGCAAAAGCCGACGTGAAACGGACGTACTACAGACGCATTACAGACGCATTACAGACGTAAATTTCACTTAATAGCACCTATCAATTTCAATGTTCCTGCTATAGATTCGATACCCTCAACAATCTTCCTATCAAGTGATCGATCCGTGAACCTATCCCATCTCGTTACGGTTGCCCACCGTTGATTCTTTTCTATGAATCTAAAATGTATGATCCCACGGATCTCTTGATCCAAAATGCATTGTACAGCCATTTCAATTTGATTCTTTTTTACTGAATACTCCTGATACACTTGTTGTTCATATATAGTTAACTCTGTTTTGTTATCCAATACTTTCAGAGTGTGACACATAGAAGGATACTTTTTTAACAACTCACGTACATCTTCAATTTCAATCTTTGAAGGACTTGGGAAAAGTTCCATCTGCTCGATCACCGTCCTATCCCCTTTATAAGTCTAATGTTATTTGCCCTACCACTATGAACTCAGAAGAATCTTGTATATATCCCTCATCCAAATACCTTTTTGGTGCTGATTTATTAATATGTGACCACACTTTGTTACCAGCTCGTGAATACGGATCTAGCTCTTTTCCCTTTTCGGTCCACACCCAATGTGTACGTGCTATCACTGACTCACTTTTAGATTCATCCTTTTGATCTCCCATGCTCTATTCACCATCCTTTAAGACTATTTCAATATTCTTGTTATTTTTAATCAAATGGCTTTTTAATGATCTGAAAGATAACCAGCAAGGTTCATAGTAATAATATTTTTTAGCTATCCTGTTTGCATATTCTTTTTTCGATATTTTTTTCCATACAGATAATTCTTTTTTGGAATACAGATTCTTTGTTCTAGGGCAAAAAAATCTACGTCTTTCCTCACAATCTGCCATATACCACTTTCCTTCTATTGCTCCATTCACGTATATTCTAATAACGTTTTTAAACTGATCTCTTCTCTCCAAAACAATTGAAAGCTCATACCCATCACAGATTAGGATTGCTCGGTTATAAAGTCCCATCAGCTTTTGTTCAATATCCTTCCAATCCTGAGAAGTCACACTACTTGTAGTTGGCTTGTCCATTGTTTCATTCACTTGGGTTCACACTCCTTCATACCTGGTACACCGTAAATAATCAGCCATGCACTATTAATTATGTCTTCAATTTCTTGATACTCCATTTTTGGTACTCCTGATGCATAAGCAGCAATGGATTCTACCATCCCTTGGAACTCACTTTCACGCTCTTGAGCTTCTTTTAACTCTCGCTTTAATTTGGCTAACTCAATTGTTTGCATCTGGTATCTATTTGCGTCCGTATACATTTGTATTATTTTGCGAGCTTTTTCTTCTTTGAGTTGTTTATCCATTACTCTCTAGCCTCCAACCTCTACGTATTTTCGATCAAATTTTTGGCTTCCGTCTGGATACCCAAGCAAATCCTCCGCCAACTCTACCAGCATCTTCGATCACATATGCCAATCCTGCGGGTACATATCCGTTTGGATTTACCCGCAAGCTACCATATGCAGTATCAATTGTTTGGTGTTGTGCCGCCTCGGAATGAGGACAAACATTCATTTGTAGACGTTCGATTTTACATCCTGTATTAATCAAGGGCTTAATAGCACGATTTATCATTAATACAACCCGTGGATCAATTGTGGAAACTGCACTCACCGTACTCATAACTCTCCTAGCATCTTGCCCAACAGCCTAGATACTGCGCTTTTATATTTCTCATGAAGCTCAGAGTCTGACTTTTCTAAAACTTCAAGCGAGGATAATACATTAGAAAACCCATCGGTAAAACCTTTGAAATGAGCTTTAAAGAGGGCCGCATCTTCCCCAGTATTTTCAGCTACTTTCTTCCGCAACTCTTCAAGTTCCTTTTCAATCTCATGAGGAATCTTTTCAACTTCTACAGTTGCTTGAACTTCGATAGGCTTGGCTTTTAGCTCTGCTTCTAATTTCTTGATCTTGGCTTGTGATAAAGAAAGGTCTTCTTTTGATTTATCAAGTGATTCCTGTAGTTCAATGGTGGCTTGATCATCAACATCTGAAGGGTCAGCATAAGCGGCTTCCTGTGCCTGCTTGATTTGTTCATTCAACTTCCGCACAATATCCTCATGTTCCTTCTGTTGTTTCTCCAAATTTTCTCGGGTCTTCCGTTCTTTCTCTTCACGTTTTTCAGCAGCTTCTTTATCTTTATTTGCCTGTTGAAGATCTTTAATGGCTGCCTTCAACTCTCGTGTTGATATTTCTTCTACTTTGTTATCAACTACAAATTGTTCCCGTTCTCCTTCTGGAACACCAAGCAAAGCAACTGCTTGGGTGTAGCTCAAATTCGCAAGCGCTTGGGAATTTGAATTATCCCCGAATAGACTTAGTTGATCTGATCCGTAAGTTTCAAATATTTTCATCAGGTTACCCGCCGTGCTTTGTGAGTAATCCACCGAATCAGCAAGCCAGTTTCCCCATTCACCATGCGGGAGCATAGCCTTAGCTTCTGACAATCTCCGCCCTATCTCTATGCTGTTAAACAAAAGAATACGTTGTGTCTGTTCTCTTATACTGTTAATCTCGATTGCGATAACCTCTGTCGTGCGAAGTGATAATTGGCTCATATTGCTACCCCCTGCGGTTGATTAGATTTGGTTTTGATCTTATTTGATTTTCCAGTTAGCTTTTCAGATTTAAATGAAGAAACAAAGCTTTCCACCTCTTCGGTCATAGCGCGGTTTGTTTTCCCGCCCTGACATTGAATAACCTGTTCACCCTTGAATTCCAGCGTGTAAAATGGCTTTTTTGGTTCAAATGTACGCCTGATCAAAAAGATGTTGGTCTCTCCTTTTGCATAAGATTCTGTATATCTACCTCCCACACAATGCTCAAGAGCTGAACCTTCCTCAAAAAGTTCGTGACTAGATAACGCAGGACGTATGAAATAATCGCCTTCTTCAAAACAGAAATCATCTAACTCTTTCAATCGAGCTGTTATAAGGTTATTCAAGGCTTCGCTAGCCTTAGTCTCAACTTTCTTCATCGTCTTTTGATGAGAACGATAAATATTATTGGGAAAGAGAATATGCTCTTTGTTTAAATCCATCCCTAATTCTTTGCACTCCTTGGTGTAATCCCTCCATGCCAATAATAACTTCACTCCGGTGGGGTAGATCGTCCGTACTTCTTCTTTACCAAATTGCTTTACTAAGTAACGTTTTATAATATCCATCGATGACAGAACGCTCATTTCCTCTAATTCTCTTCGGTAATATCCATTCTCTAAATCTTTCATCGCATGCGCCTCAGCTATGGTGTAATTAAGTTCTTGCTTCTTGGATTGATGATATACATTGAGCGTTTCCGGAGTGATAGGGACCCCTGACGAGACCATATTTTTGATTTCCTGTTTGGTCATCCGTAATACCTTTTCAGGCGTCTTCCCATTCCAGTTAATTACTCCATGTGTTGGACCAGCACCAAGTTTAGCTTCTACGACTTTTTGTAAACCAATCTTTGTAAGAAACTCAATGCACGGATATTTTGATGCTAGATCAAAGACTTTTACATAGTCTTGATGTTGATACTTTTCCCACATACTGTACTGAAATGGAGTCCCCTTGACTGCTTTCTCAATACTGTGAATTGCATGGTAACACCGCTTGCACTGCATGCTGTTTACTGCTTCGGAACATATATTTTTTCTTTCAAAGAATTTGTTCTCGGTTTTGGTCCAATATTCTCTTCGATACATTTTGGTGTGACCCGTTTCAAAGAGATACATGGCTATTACCTTAAGCTTGGTTTCCGTTTTATGATAATCTTCGCGATAATCGCGAGTAAGGTAGTAACCCTGAGCAATGATAGCGTTAGGATTGCTCTCGGATTTCATGTAGTAAAGTAAATATGCTTCGTCAAAGAGCTTCTTCCGACCACGTCCACTAGCTTTAACCTCACATACTGATCCGCATTTTTCACATTCTGCAACATCATTATGTTTCAGATTTTCATTAGTCATATGTTCTTTTTTGCAATGTGTACAGAAACCGAACTGTATCCCATTAACTCTTCGTGTAAAAAGATATCTGCTCCAAGTAAGAACCGCATTGGTAGCATAATCTGCAACCTCTGCACTGATAGTCTTGGGGAAATGAGCGCTAAATGCTTCGAACTCAATATCTCTCTTATCCATAACACAGCACTCCTTTACAAGAGTTCATCCAGTGATATATCAAAGCGACTGGATGATTTCTGAGTATTGTTTGTACTAGGTAACGGAGCTACTGTAGCAGTGGGAATTATAGCTTGTCCTTCAATGTCAAAATACTTAAGTACAACAGCAAAACCTTCTGCATCGGTTAATATCGCCATACCATCCTGTTGCTTTTCCTTTGCTTCAGCTTTCATTGATTCAAGACTGTGTAAGATCGTCTTATCGTCCACTAGAATCTTTTCAGCATCTTGCGGATTAGCTTCGACATGTGCCTTCAAAAATTCACCAATTACTTTCACATATGGATTATTACTGCTATCAATTTCAGCATTCATTTTTATGATTGCATTTTGCATGATTGGCTCCTTCATTGATTTGATTTTTATCTATTTTCATTTTGCTTGTTTGCCTGAATTTCCTTAGCAAATTTCATATACTCTTCAAATTCTTCTTCAGAAGGTGTATGTGACCCCACTGATTCAGTAACAATTGGAATTTTTGGTTTGTTGCTGGTGCCAGTGTTCGGTTTGAAGGCTTTGGCACCACGGTACTCTTCTTCATCCATTCTTTTAACGACCCAATTTAAAATAGCCATGTAATCACTTTTATAGGCCTTACCACTGGCTCCCTTGTAATTGTTCAAGATGTCTATCATTTTTTTCGCCTTCTCTTCTCCGTATGAAGAAATGAGTTTGTCATATTCAATTTGAGAGAGGGAGACGAATTCAGCGAATTTGATCTTTGGTATAATCTCTTTTTTATTTCCTTTACTTTCATTTACTTTCCTTTCCTTTACTTTCCTTTCCTTTCCTTGCATTGCATTTGCATTGCTAGGAGTATGCATTTGCATACTATTTGCATCAATAGGATCTCCATCGACCCCTTTTTCCTTATCCCATCTAACTTTTGCCGCGGCTGAGCGTTTCGCTTTTACTTCTTCACGCTTATCCATTCGGCGTAACAATGAATTGCTCCAAAAAGAATCCCCGTCACTCTCAAATAGTTTGAATTCTTGGATACAGTCATTCACAAACTCTTCAATTCGCTTGCAATCTGATTGCAATTGCAATGCAAATGCATTAAATGTGTATTTGCCTTGGATGTCTAATTTGTAGTCGGATGAATCTCGCATCATCTCAATCAGCATCCAGTACCATCCGTAGCCCTCAGCCCCGTACACACCGCGCATTGCTGATATCTTAGGATCGTGACGAGCGTTGCTATCATGCGAAAAATAATAGGCATCTTTCATGTGCCTTCTTCACCTCTATCTTGGCAGTAGCGATTTTATATGATAAAATAGACCTAATTATATTTTCCAAGCCGATCACGTTTGCAGACGTGGTCTTTTTTTTTGTAATATCGAACCATTCATTCTATCACCTCCGTTCTTCGCAACTCAGTTTCTAACTCCGCGATTAAATTATCCAACCAGTCTGATCCGGCATCCATCAAGCAAGCCTCACCCTTCATCCGAAGACATTCATTCAGCCGCAATCGAGCAGCACAACGTTGTTCTAACCGTTTAATGGTCATACTCACATCCCCCTCTTTCAAGCACCATTTTTTATAAGAATCCTAGAAATATGAGAGTTAATATCAATTTGCCTAAAGTACACATTCCCACGTTGCTTAAAGAATGGTATTTCATTATTTTTCACCATTCTCCGAAGAGTTGAAGAGGATACTTTTAAGTACCTCCAAGCCTCTTCGAAATCAAATATATTAGCATGAAGCATACGCTCAATTTCAGGCTGAAGTTCTGCAAGAATCTCTTCACGTAGACTGGTTTTTATATCGAAGCGTAGTGCTTCAATGAATGATGTTGTTTCCAAGTCGCGACCTCCTAAGTCAAGAAATTTATACTGTGTGTTGATCACTTGAAGAGAATAGATATTCAATCTCGCAATCCGGAAAAAATATTTTTTTTATACCTGACGCTTCATCATAGTAAAATCTCGATTTTCCATTGATCTTATCGCTGACTGTTGCGCGTCTCGTACCCAGTGCAGTTGCTAAATCTGAAATCAATACTTTTTTTCTTTTCATCTCTGCGCGAAGGTTTTCGTACAATACCGCCACCCCCTTTTCTGCTTATGAACGCATCTGCGTTTGTCTTGAATCAAACTATAAACGTTATTGCGTACATAGTCAATCATTATTTCAGCAATATGTACGACATAGAGTATAAATTGGCTTTACAAGGGGTAATCTATCATGTAATATGTACTAGTGTACGGAATAGCGTATATTGAGTTGAGAATTGAAAGGTGGATATTAAAGTGGAAAAAGCCAAAATATTGTCTGATTTGATAGAAAAAAAAGGAATAAGTAGACGTGCGTTTGCTGAGGCTGCTGGAATACCTGCTACAACATTACAATCAATGCTAACCCGTGGTGTTGGGCGCGCATCTATAGATAGTGTCATCAAAGTATGTAAAGGGCTCGGAATTACTATAGATCAGTTAGAGAAAATGGCAGCTGGAGAAACTGAAGAATTTGAAACTATCGCTGCGCATAAGGAAGGCGAAGAATGGACAGTAGAGGAACTAGAAACTATTAAAAAGTTTAAAGAATTTGTAAGGTCACAACGGGAGCAAGACAAAAATCATCAGGGGTGATTACATAGTGTATGATGTTCTTTTACAACAAGCTGATCCAGTTAAAGTTTTTGAGATGACTATGCCTACTTCAGTTAAAGGATTATATACAGACGGGATAATTTGGATAAACAAAAACCTCTCTACACTAGCAGCAAAAAGGTGTGTACTAGCGGAAGAATTAGGACACCACCACACATCCTATGGAGATATATTGGATCAGGATAATGTCAGTAGTGTAAAGCAAGAAAAGAGGGCACGTGAATGGGCATATGTCGAGTTAGTCCCTATCAAAGCATTCGTTGAAGCGCATAAATTAGGAATAAGAAACAAGTATGAACTAGCTGATCACATAGATGTCACAGAGGAATTTTTGGATGAATCTATTGAATTCTATCAACGGAAATTCGGTAATTGTACGACATATAATAAAAAGTACATAATCTATCTGGAACCACTTGGCGTATTAGAATTATTCGAATAACTTTCGTGCTTTCCAGCCGTGAGGTTGTTTATTATATAGCAAAAAGAACATACATTCTATTTAAGGGGGTGAAAAGGAAAATGGTTACTAATCCAACCAAAACAGGAAGTAAAATTATACGTATGGGTTCTGAAGGAAACATGGTCAAGATACCTGTATTTAAACGCGTATACATCGATAAAAACAAGAAATTAATCGGGGAACAAGAAGGAACAGGGTATCTCTTCCTTATAGCGGATTATGGGAAGGAGAAATAACCAATGGCATACACAGAGCACCTTGGAGGAAATAAGTACAAGTTAGTAGTCCGTGATCCTTCAAAGGTAACAAAGCCCCGCAAAAATTTGAGCGTTGAAGTCCCGGCAGCGATAGCGAAGTCGGAACGCAAAACACAACAATGGCTTACTCTTGAGCTTGCCAAATTTGCGGAGCTAGTAGAATCAGGTAACTTTATAAAAGCAGATAAAATAAGTTTTGCTAATTTCATACCAAAATGGAAACAAGGTTACGCTGATCAAAGCATGGGAGAGTATACACGAAAGAATACCATGGCAATAGTCAACAGTTACCTAATTAAAGAGTTTGGGGAAACCCGTCTGGATCAGATAAAGACTCTGCATCTAGTTACTTTTTTTTCTGAACTGGTAAGAAAAGATGGGAAGCCAATGGCTACAAATACAAAGCTCAATATTTACAAAGCAACCAAAAGTATATTTGATGCTGCCCATGAGTGGAACTTAATAAAAGAAAATCCCATTGTTGGAGTAAAACGCCCTAGTGTAAGTAAAAAGGAAAAAAAAGAAATGCGGGGTAAAAAACAGTCATACAATTGGGCTGAGGTAGAGAAGCTTCTTGTTGCTCTCTACGTGCTCCCGAGAGGTTGGAGGTTGTATTTCACTGGTGTCATGCTTGGAGGTTTCAGACGCGGTGAGTTACTAGCCATAGAGTGGTCTAATAGTTTGGACTACGCTTCTAATAGTATTTATATCGAGAACCAAATAACATTTGATGAACTTGGCAAAAAAATTGAAGGAGAAGTAAAAACAGCGGAATCTGAGGGATGGGTAGCCATGCCAAAGTGGTATATGGATGAATTAAAACTGTTTCATCGAGAATGGAAAAAGGAAAAGATGCAATGTAAGCAATGGCTAGGTGAAGAAAAGCAATATATATTCCATGGAGGAAATGGAATGATGTACTACCCAACTACCCCAACAATGACTTGGAGGCGGTTTCTCAACAAAAATGATCTTGCACATGTGAAGCTCCATGGACTAAGACATACTGCTGGGATGTTACTCCGAGAAAGCGGTGCAGACCTCAAGACGATCCAAGAACGGCTAAGGCATACAAAACTAGGAACAACAGCAGATATCTATACCCATAAGTCTGAGTTAATCAGTCGTACTGCTGCGGACCAGTTAGAGGGGTTGAATCCAAACCGTGTACAAATTGCCCCATGATCTGCCCCATGAATGGGGAAGAGTCAACTACTTGTCGAATTTTGGGCAAAGAAAAAACCCTTTCGCGAGAAGGGTTTCCAGTGCTTTTTGGATAAAAGCGGGTGATGGGAATCGAACCCACGCTATCAGCTTGGAAGGCTGAAGTTCTACCATTGAACTACACCCGCATTAATAAAAGAATCGGGACGACACGATTTGAACATGCGACCCCCTGGACCCAAACCAGGTGCTCTACCAAGCTGAGCTACGTCCCGACATGTCTAATGACTCAATAAATCTTTAAGAGTACGAGAAATAATATACCACATATAGACCTCAACAGCAACTATATTTTATATCGTTCTCATTAATTAATCATCGAACTTGCGCTCTTCATTGTGTTGCGTCTTCTTTATTCTCTCTCGTTATATATATGATCTATACATCACAATATTCATCGTTTAGCTTATGTGTTCATACAAATATAGCCCATTATTATTTCCATCTTAATCACCACATATAAAAAGGCGTATCCAATGATCTTCTCATTAGATACGCCTTTATGAAATCCTATGTAGCACAGAGCAATAAATCAATCAAAAAGCTCTTATTTCTTTTCAAATGTCACTTCAGGAGTCATCAATTTATCATAGAAATCTACAGATTTATCTTTATTCTCTGATGCTCTTAACGCCATTGCGGATCGTGGATGCTCATCAAGCGTTCCTGTAATCATGTATGGAATGATATATCCCCACTCTTCCTTCTCACGTAAAGGAATCATCAACTGTTCGATCACATCAAGTACAGGACGAAGCTTGTACTGCGTGTTCTTCAACTGCGATACAAGTAGCTCTGTAGGACAGTTACCTGCTGCACGACCCATTCCATATACAGAAGCGTCTAACAATTCAACGCCCTTCTCTGAAGCAATCAATGTGTTAGAGAAAGCAAGTTGTAGGTTGTTATGTGCGTGAATACCAAGACGTTTATTTGGTAAATGAGTCTGGAACTTCTCTACCAAGAACGTAATATCCTTATGATCCAGACTTCCGTAAGAATCCACGATATAGACGATATCAACAACACTTTCTTTAATCATCTCAAATGCTTCAACAAGTTCATTCTCCATAACATTAGACAGAGCCATGATATTTAGTGTTGTCTCATATCCACGATCATGGAATGTTTGAATTAATTGGAGAGCCTTGTCCACATCTTTGATATAACAAGCTACACGGATAAGGTCAATCATGCTCTCTGAGCGATTCGGAATGTCATTCTCATCTACACGTCCAATATCAACTAGAGCAGAAAGCTTCGTGAATCCCTTTTGAGGAATAACTTTTCTAAGAAATTCATCATCTAAGAATCTCCAAGGTCCCGCGTCCTCTGCACCCTTAAGTAATTTAGGAGAATTCTTATATCCAATTTCCATATAGTCAACGCCAGCTTCATTTAAACCAGCGTATAATTTCTGGACAAATTCAATACTGAAATCCCAATTATTAACTAGACCTCCATCACGAATGGTACAGTCTACAATTTTACTTTGATTTAATTTCATCGAACTAATCTCCTCTCACCTTTACAATATTACTTCATCATACTTGAATCAAGAACACGATGTAAAGGGTATTAAACATACGAATCGAACATTTCCACCCTAACTTTTCAGTAATCCATTTTTATTACGTATCACGATGTGGACAGGAACAATTCGTAGTCTCTTGTAATGAACAACCCGAGCAGGTTGTTTCTCCCTTCTGAAGGCGTCTTACATTCTTCACAACGATAACGATAACCAGAGAAAAGATTAATCCCCCCAGAATCCAATTAATCAATAGTATCGCCTCTCTCTCAATATAAATATACGTTTGACGATCAACCAAGACCAAGCAACTTCCCACCCTGATAGACGATAAAAGAGACAATCCACGCCGTAGCCGTCTGGTATCCTACCGTAAATAACGTCCACTTCCATGAATTCATTTCTCTCTTAATCGCAGCAAACGCAGCAATACAAGGCATATATAATAGCGTGAATGTCATAAATGCGTAAGCCTTCAGCGGCGTGAAATAAGTCTGAAGCGAAGCCATAAGTTCCACGGAACCTTCTCCTACTTCACCTAGATTGTTTAGGATCCCCATAGTAGCTACGACTGCTTCTTTTGCAACAAAGCCGGTTAGAAGAGCAACGGATGATCTCCAATCTCCGAAACCAAGCGGAGCAAAGAATGGCGCTATAAAGGTCCCTACAGCTCCAAAAATACTACTACTGACCTCATCCACCATATGGAGTGAGAAATCAAACGTTTGACCGAACCAAATAATGACCGATGCCGCAAAAATAACCGTTCCAGCCTTCTTAATAAACCCTTTGCCACGATCCCACATATGAATCATCAGACCTTTAAATGTAGGAATACGATAAGGAGGAAGCTCCATAACGAAGGCTTCTGCTTCACCTTTAAAGAGCGTCTTTCGGAGTAAAACACCTGATAATATGGCAATAACCATCCCTAATAAATAAAGAGAGAATATGACCAAGCTCTGAGCATTCGTAAAGAATGCAGCTGCAAATAGTGCATACACAGGAAGACGTGCTCCACAGGACATGAAGGGAGTCAATATAATCGTCAACCGTCTATCTTTCTCATTCTCCAAAGTCCTTGTAGCCATAATGGCTGGAACACTACATCCAATCCCCATAATCATAGGGATGAATGATTTACCGCTCAGTCCTATTTTTCTTAATAATCTGTCCATCATGAAAGCCGCTCTAGACATATATCCACTGTCTTCTAGTATCGCTAGAAAGAAGAATAGAATCATAATCTGAGGTACGAACACAAGAATACTCCCAAGACCTGCGATGATCCCACCTACAATGAGAGAGTCCAACCATTCTGCTACTCCTGCACCGTGAAGTAATGTAGTCACTGCATCTGCTAACGTCACGTTAATGAGATGATCAATATAATCAATGGTGAACGTGCCAATAAATCCAAAGGTGATCGTGAATACCACATACATGATAAGTAGAAACAAAGGAATAGCAAAAATACGATGCGTTAAAATTTTGTCCATTTTATCAGAGACGGTTAGTCCACCAACACTTAGTTTCTTTTTAACTGATTTACTAACGACTTTGGAGATGAACTGATACCGTTGGTCCGCTACGATCGTCTCCATGTCACTGTCATATTCTTGTTCCAACTGACTACGTATTTCGCAGATCGCATCTATTAACTCACGATTCGGCTTAATGTTAGCTGTAACGATTTCATCACCTTCAAGTAACTTTACGGTTGCAAACCGTGATGGATACATCTGTCCAAGCATAGGAGTAATGAGCTCGCTTAACTCTTCCAAGCTCTTTTCAATTTTCTCTTCGAATAACGCTATCGATCCGGCCAATTGCCCTGATTCTACACTTTGAGCCACTTGAAGTGACTTTTCAATCAACTCTTTAGTACCCTGAGCTTTGTTAGCTGAAGTTGGAATGACAGGTACACCTAGCTGTTTCTCTAACCGAGGAATATCAATTTGGTCACCTCTGGCTTCAAGAGCGTCCATCATATTAAGTGCGACAACAACCGGTATCCCAAGCTCAATCAGCTGGGTTGTTAAATACAAATTCCGCTCAATATTAGTCGCATCCACGATATTGATGACCACATCCGGTCTTTCTTCCAATATGTAATTTCTAGAAATGATTTCTTCTAATGAATACGGTGATAACGAGTATATTCCTGGAAGATCTATGACCTTAATATCTTCTTTGAATCTTCTAGCTCTGCCCTCTTTCTTCTCTACCGTTACGCCTGGCCAGTTACCCACATGCTGTGTGCTCCCAGTGACCTCATTAAACATTGTTGTTTTACCACAGTTCGGGTTTCCCACAAGCGCAAATCTGAACGCCATTCCTCTGACCCCCTACAAGATCACTGAGAATAATTCTCAATATTTGATATGTTTTAAAAGCTACCGATGGTGAGCAGCTTTTAGCTCTCAAGCTTTTTGATCATAATATTGCTTGCATCTGCTTTTCGAAACGTTAATTCATAACCTCTAATATTCACCTCAATGGGATCCCCCATCGGAGCTACCTTTCGAACTAGAATCTCCGCACCACGGGTAACACCCATGTCCATTAAGCGTCTTTTCACCGGTCCTTCTCCGCACACACGGACAATAACTACTTTATCTCCAGGTCTACATTCCTTCAAAGATATCTCCATCTCTATTCCCCTTTCAAGCTACACCCGAACTAACAATTGCTGTGCAATCCCTTTACTAAGAGCCAGTCTTGAATCCTTCACGTTCACAATTAGATTTCCACCATTCTCTGAAATGACCGTAACTAAGGCGCCCGGAACCATTCCTAATCCTTCTAGAAATTTTCTAGTTGATTCTTTAGCTCTACAAACATTAATAATGGCTGATTTACCTAGAGGCAACATTGTTAAAGGCATTCCTCAATCCCCTCTCTTATTCAACTATTTCGTATTCCAATTCAGTAGAGTAATATTACTAACAATACTTACTCCGTTTCTCCCTGTGAGATTGATAACCAGTATCAATATTAATGTCCTAAACATACTGATTTTCTCTAAAGATTGTCTGTGACAAAACTCATACCTATGACGTTCTAACAACTACGGAATTAAAAAAAATTGCCAAGCCCTTTTTAACATTGGCTTAGCAATTAGCAATCCTTCATTAACATATCATTGAATATGAACTTTATTTACTGTCTTTCAAGTGATCAATCGCACCTTTCCATTGATGGTCTTCAATCGTCTTGTTCCCATAACGTACATCATTATAAAGTGAGGTAATATTGTTCACTGCAGAAGTAGATAGCACCGATTCTCCATTCTTATTCCCTTCCAACAGAAATGCGATTTCATTGGGAGTCTGAGAAGTTGAGTATTCTAACCCCTCTCGAATAGCTCTTTGAACCATACTTTTATAGTAGTAACGAACTTTTCCGTGAGGATTATCTGGTAATATATTTCTCTTACGTCTAAATGAAAATGATCGACGATTTTTTTCAATCTTCTCAATCTTATCCCTATAAGTGAAAATGTCCTTTACTTGAGTGCGGGAGTCACCTCTTTTGGAATAAAGCTTTGCTATGAATTGCCCTATTTTCACGGTGATGAACCGTACTATTCTGAATAAAATATATAGAACGACTAACGCAATAATAACTTTTACCGTCCAATATATTAAGTCCATCCATATCGTGGGCCCTGCTTCCTTCGCAGCGCCTTCTTCTATTGGAAACAGTTCAGGAATGGGTGCAGATTCGGGATTAATAGGTTTAGATCTTTGATTCATCATGTCAATAATTCTACTTAACCAATGAGCAAATTGATTCCATAACCAATACAATCCTTGACTTAATTGTGTAAACGCTCCAAAGATCACCATACCAAGGATAACCAAAATACTCCATCCACGATTTACTCGTACAAATCCTCTGAACGCGCCTTGTTGAGTAGAATGATTACTTAATGTTTCCCTACGAACCTGTTGTGAGTTGAGTTGAAGTATCCATGAACAAAGAGAGATTAACCCTGCCACATATAAAGAACCGGCATCTATGGCCGTTAGAGACAGGTTATAAGAAAATATAGAAAGAACTAACGTACATCCGATGCCTTGTAATTGATACATCGGCGTGAAGGTAACTTTCCAACCTTGTTCAGTAAGTCTATTTCCTCTAAATGCTACTCCTATCAGAACCACACATAATACCCAACCTCGTATTCCTGTATTGAACTGACCTGTACCTGCAAAGATCACCCCTCCTGCAAGCAATATACAAACCCAGTTCATCCATCGCTGTCTCGTTCTTAAGAGAAGTGGAATTAAAATTCCGCAGGCCCCAGCAATCCACATCATTGAAGCAATGTACAAGGATGATGACAGTAGTACATAATGACTTATGACTACAATAATGGCATAGTATGCAGCTAATTCAAAAAACACAGTCATCGAAAGCGTGCTGAATGCTGTTATTCTTTTGCCAATATTCATGAAATAACCTCCTGCATCCTCTCACCCGTGGACACTACGTCAACGACTGGAAGAACCATAACACTATTGCCTCTTGAGCGAAGACGCCATATCAGTTCTTCTATGGCTTCGGAAACATGACCCGTAATCATGAGATAGTCCCATGTCTCCCCATCAACTCTCATATCTAGCTCATCTTTGAGAAATTGCTCAAAGGAATGCAGACACTTCATTTCAACTTGAGCCATCGCCTTCAATATGTCATCTAAATGGGATTTCCCATATCCCGGGGCTATACGTATCGCTTGCATCGATTGACTCCCATGGATCGCATTATGTCCAAATCCTACTTTCATTCCCTGTTGAATAAGGTAGGAAGCAGCCGTCGCTGCGTATGATAAAGCCTGCTCTATCATTTCTGGATTACTTACCGCATTCCACATTTGCTCATTAACTTGAACATTTACATACACGATGACTTCAGGGTTTGCGGTATACCCTTGTTTAAAGACTTGCAATTGTTCCGCCCGTGCACTTGCTTTCCAATGAATACGGTTCATAGGATCATTTCCCGTATACTCTCTTGTACCTAATATAAGAAACGGATCCTCTACTACCCAGCGAGACACTTCTAGATCTCCTTGCCAAGTCCGATAGGATGCTGGCATATTATCAATAGATAATAATGTTGGATACACATATAATGATACATTCACAGGTACTAATTGTGTTGAAGAGAATAATCCTATGAGATCGCCACCAGACATCGACACTGTCTCTAAAGAATATAGACCTCGATTTAATGCTATGAATGGATGTTCCCTTGTAATTTTGTTATAGGGTTTCAACGTAAATACGCTTCGATGATTCTGATATATGTTACCTTTGCTAATCTGTATGACTTCCTTAGATAGAAATGAAAAAGATGCAGGCAACATGGCTTCCAACCTCAACCAGATGATGGGTATCCATTTTTCATTTGAGATGACTTCAATCATTTCTAATGAATCACCGGCATAACAATGATCCTTAGTCAAATGACGAGAGTAAGAAATGTCTCTTAACACAGGGATACCGAATATAATACCTTGGATGAGAAGGACAAGAAGGCAAGCACAACATAACCATACAAAGGTCATAGATTACCTCACACTGCTTTCGATTTGATCCTCGCTCGGAACTGGAACATGATGTAGTATTTCCTGTAGTAGCTGTTCTGCTCGTCCTTCCTGTTGTTGAAGACGATTTCTAAAAACCAATCGATGCGACAATACCGAAGGAACCATATGTTTAATATCATCTGGCAGAACATAATCCCGGCCTCTCACAGCTGCAAATGCCTGCACAGCTCGAAGTAAAGCTTGTGTCCCGCGAGGACTTACCCCAAGTGATACATCTGTATGATTTCTAGTAGCTTCTGCGATCTGAATAATATACCGTAAGAGATCATCCTGTATTTGTACTGACAAATAGAATTCTTGCGCTTCAACAATATCTTCCTGTGAGACGACAGCCATTATTTTTTGGCTTACCTCTAACGTAGTAGTACGCTTTAATATTTCAATTCCTTCGTTCATAGAAGGGTATCCTAATTTCATCTTAAGCATGAATCGATCCATTTGTGCTTCTGGAAGAGGGAATGTCCCTTGATTATCTATCGGATTCTGAGTAGCTAGAACTATAAATGGTCGTCCAAGGATATGAGTTTCTCCATCGACACTAATCTGGCGTTCCTCCATACATTCCAACAGACTCGCTTGTGTTCGAGGAGTAGCACGGTTAATCTCATCGGCGAGCACCATATTGGCGAACAGTGGTCCGGGACGAAATTTGAAATCGCCCTCTTTTTGATTATAGAAGTTAATTCCCGTCAGATCAGATGGTAGTAAGTCAGGGGTAAATTGAATTCGTTGAAAAGAACATTCCATCGACGCAGATAATGTTTTGGCTAATAACGTCTTACCCGTTCCCGGTACATCCTCGAGGAGTACATGTCCCGAAGCAATGATAGCTGTTAACAGCAGTTCCACTGCTTCATCCTTGCCAACAATGATACGACTAACATTGTTCTTCAATTTATTAGATAATTCTTGAATATGTTGTACTTTCATCAAGGCCATCTCCTTAGGAAACCGTTTACATTTCATTCTCCCATTTCTAGCTAAATCCTCTTTCATTATAGCATTTAGCCATCCTCGATATATTAAATAACTTAAAAAAAAAGCACCTCCATTAACAATCAGAGATACCGCTTAAACGTTCTATTTATATATGTGGAAGTGTTATCTTGAAATGTGTCCCTTCCCCCAAATCACTATCCACGGAAATAAATCCTCCATGATTTTTTATAATCCGATAACTCACAGAAAGACCTAATCCTGTCCCACTTTCCTTCGTCGTAAAAAAGGGATCAAACAGGCGAGACAATGTATCATAATCCATGCCTTTCCCATTATCACAGATGTGAATCTCTACATTTTTGTAAACTTGTTCAATATGAATTTGAATCATTCCATTATGTTCATGGCCCAAATCTTCAATGGCATCCATTGCATTTTTAATAATATTTAATATAACTTGTTTAATCTGTTTCGTATCAACCGATATATATAAAGGAAGTTCCCTATCTTGCAGAGTGATTTGACAGCCATTCATCAACGCTTCACTTTCGGTAAGAAGGACTACGTCCTTCAATAAAGATGACACATCAATAACGGACATTTGTGGTGCTGATGGCTTTGAGGAATTTAAAAATTCACTAATAATATCATTAGCTCTATCAATCTCCGTCAAAATAATTCTTGCGTATTCATCTTTACCTATCTGCAGTAAGTGAGGTCGTAACAATTGAATAAACCCGCGAATCGCTGTTAATGGGTTTCGAATTTCATGTGCGATAGATGCTGAAATTTTACCTAACATCGCTAGTTTATCATTCTGATATGCTGTTTGCTCGATTTGCTTATAATCCGATACATCCTTAGCGCTCAGTAAGAAATCTCCATTCATTTGATCTCCATACGTCACCGTAAGGAGCCAATGACCTCCCCGATCATCGGAAAATTCATGATGTTTTTTGCGTTGAAAAATAGTCTCACGATATATCCTAAGTAATCTCCGTTTGTTCAACCGGCTTAATTGGGGGTGTCGTAAGATCTCCGTTAGCGTGCACCCGATGAGGGCAGAACGGGGTATTTCGAGTAGTTTGGCCATTTGTACATTAACAAACGTTAGCATCCCATGACTGTCAAAGAGAATAATTCCACTATCAAGGTGTTCAAGTATGTTCTCATATTTATCCTTAACAAGTTGTGTTGATTGAAATGTCTGAAGTGATTTTAATAATGTTTCTTGGATTTCACTCAACTCGACTTCCCCCCTTTTATCAGGAATGATACATAATCATGCCACAGACGACTTTTTCCATATTTTTCATACATCAATCATAGCCAGAGTCGAGGAAAAACGTCAATCAGAGATACTGTCGAAAAAGATAAGATAAAGGACTACACTATAAACTATTCAATTTTCAACATAATAAAGAGCCTTCGCAAAGGCGAAGGCTCTAAGGAAAACGTATTTTTCAATACGAGATTATGCTTTATTTTGAAGGCGCAGTCTTCGTTGACTCATCACAGCAAGCCTTGTTTTAAGTTCTCTCTCCCACTTCTCATCTTCCAGTGTCTTAGCAACTGCAAGTAAATCCAAAGCCATATCGATTTGATTCTGAATCATATTTTTTGGATCCTCAGTTTCGCGGTTTACTACATTCTCAAAAATAGCCTCTTCATCTTCCGTCACATAATCTTGAAAGTCCACCTCAAAGGCGCCATCTCCATGTGCATATTCTGCAAGGATCTCATACTCATTCTCTACTTTGTAATGAACCTCTACCCGATGACATACTGGACAAAAAAGTAGGGGAACATTATGGACTTGGGTGCGGTAATGCTTCAAAGTTCCTTTGGTTCCAACCATACTCGCTCCACAGCAAAAACTCATTATAGTTCACCCTCCTCAGATTTCATCTTTCATGCTATAAGTTATTCTTTGAAAAGGCTCACAATACCTCTTTTTTTTCTTATATATATTTTATATATATTCAACACTATTTTAAAGTTTCAAACAAATTCTTTCTTTCGATAAAAACACCCCTTAACCGCCATTTAATAGCAGGTAAGGGGGTGTTTGTTAGTATGAGGATATCAATAATTAGATTAAATATTATTACTTACAGGTTCTTGTCACCAGGTTTCCAATTCATTGCACATAGTCCGCCGGATTGTAGAGCTTGAAGAACACGAATTGTTTCTTCTACGCTACGACCTACATCGTTATGATTAACGACTTGGTATTTCAATTCGCCTTCTGGATCAATGATGAACAAACCACGAAGCGCGATACCTTCTTCTTCAATAAGGATACCATAGTCACTAGCAACCTTTTTAGTAATGTCAGAAGCCAATGGGAAGTTAATGTTACCCAATCCGTTGGAATCTTTAGGTGTAGTCAACCAAGCTTTATGACTGTGAATGGAGTCCGTGCTTGCGCCCAATACTTCTGCGTCTAAAACTTTGAATTGACCATAAGCATCACTTAATGCTGTGATCTCAGTTGGACATACGAATGTGAAATCCAAAGGATAGAAGAACAATACAAGCCATTTACCACGATAATCGGACAAGCTCACTTTTCCGAAATCTTTACCATCTCCAGTAACCATCTCCATTGCAAAATCTGGAGCTGCCTTACCAACTAAACGTTCTGCCATGATTCAAATTCCTCCTTAAAATATGTAAGAGAAAATATGCTATTCTCTTGTTTATTGTGTCAAAAAACTACAATATAAATGTTATCATTCAGAGAAATCAAAGTCAAGATTAAAGCTATTATTTATTTATAATTATTATAAATAACTTATTTTTTCATTGCTGCAAGGATTAAATCACCCATTTGGCTTGTTCCAATTGCTTTACTCTTATCTACTGCAATATCGCTAGTACGATGACCTGCATTCAATACTTCAGCTACAGCTTCTTCTATAGAGTTAGCAGCATCTTCATATCCGAATGTTATGCGGAACATCAATGCGAGTGAGAGGATCGTTGCAATTGGATTTGCCAATTCTTGTCCAGCGATATCTGGTGCAGAACCGTGTACCGGCTCATACAATCCGTAACTTCCTTCACCCATAGATGCGGAGGATAACATTCCGATTGATCCAGTTAACATTGCCGCTTCATCGCTTAGAATATCTCCGAACATATTCTCTGTTACGATAACATCGAAGCTAGAAGGACGACGTAGAAGTTGCATCGCACAGTTATCAACAAGGATATGCTCTAGTTCAACATCTGGATATTCCGGTGCAAGACGGTTTGCAACTTCACGCCATAAGCGGGACGTTTCAAGCACATTCGCTTTATCAACAGAAGCTAACTTCTTACGTCTTTTCTGTGCGATCTCGAAACCTTGGCGGATAATACGCTCTATTTCGGTTACATTATAAACACATGTATCAACCGCTTCTTCACCTTGATCACCTTGACGTCTGAATTTCTCTCCGAAATAAATACCACCCGTTAACTCACGAACAACCATTAAGTCTGTACCTTCTAGTACTTCCGGCTTCAACGTTGATGCATCTTTCAAGCAATCAAAGACAACGGCAGGACGTAGATTTGAGAAAAGTCCTAATTCTTTACGAATAGCAAGTAATCCAGTCTCTGGGCGAAGCTCTTTTGGATTGTTATCCCATTGAGGTCCTCCAACCGCTCCAAGAAGGACTGCATCCGCATTCTTACAAATATCTAATGTCTCTTGTGGAAGAGGCGTACCCTTCTGATCAATTGCGATTCCACCAAATAATGCATGCTCTGTTTCGAAGCTATATCCAAAAAGCTCTTCCGTACGTTTCAATACTTTCAATGCTTCTGCAACAACTTCTGGTCCAATTCCATCTCCGGAAATGACCGCTATTTTCTTAACTTCTGACATCATAATCGCTCCTCTTTATATAAAATACACTGTTTTATTTCACCTATATACTGTTGTATCATACTTTCTATTGATTTGACAAAGATATAGAATCTATGAGATTGATAGTTTTCACCTATAAGCAATACTAAACGTGCTAATAAATTCTGAATACAAAAATGCAGGTCCAACTCATGAGAATCCATGGTAGGCCTGCATTTCTGTATGTAGTGACCGTATGATGATTACAGATTAACATTCTCACGATTACTGAAAGTAACACGCTTTTCTATCAGTCGATTCAATGCATCAACATAAGCACGTGCGCTAGCTTCTAGTATGTCCGTACTCAGTCCACGTCCCTGTGCAGATACACCATTCTGAGTAAGCACGACATGTACTTCCCCAAGTGCATCTTTCCCATGGGAAACTGATTTAATAGAATAATCATCAAGTGCGACTTCTTCTAACGTAGCTTTGTCAATCGCATTATAGATCGCATCTACCGATCCGTTACCTTCTGCTTCCTCGACCAACACTTCATTCGCTTCTTTAACAATACGAACTTTAGCCGTTGGTACCGAAGTATTTCCATAAGTAACATAAATCGTTTCGAGCTTAAATACTTCAACAGTATCTATAAGTTTCTCTTCAATCAGTGCAAGAAGATCATCATCGGATACTTCTTTCTTCTTATCGGCAAGGTCTTTGAATTTAGCGAAAGCTTCATTCACCTGAAGATCATCCAGCTCATAACCTAAATCAATGAGCTTTTCACGGAATGCATGTCGTCCAGAATGTTTGCCTAGAACAAGCTTACTTTCTTTCAGACCAATCGATTCAGGTGTCATAATCTCATACGTTGTTTTCTCTTTCAACATACCATCTTGATGAATGCCTGACTCATGTGCGAAGGCATTAGCACCAACAATAGCCTTGTTACCAGGAACAACCATCCCAGTTAACTTACTAACTAGGCGACTGGTACGAGCAATCTCTGACAATTGAAGTGAAGTTGTAGCATTAAAGAATGATTGGCGTGTCGCCAAAGCCATCGCTACTTCCTCAATCGCTGTATTTCCAGCACGTTCACCAATCCCATTTATTGTACCTTCAATTTGGTCCGCACCATTCTGAATAGCCGCTAATGTATTGGCTGTTGCCATACCCAGATCGTTGTGACAATGTGCGCTCAATTGAATTTTTTCAACATCAGGTACATTTTCTTTAACAAATTTGAAGATTGCTCCATATTCAGATGGATTCAAATAGCCCACGGTATCTGGAATGTTTACTACAGATGCACCCTCTTTGATGGCCATGCCAACCATTTGAGCTATGAAATCATATTCCGTACGCCCAGCATCCTCCAAAGAGAACTCAATCTTCGAGAAGTACTTACGAGCATAACGGAGCGCAGATTGCGCTGTTTCTAACACTTGTTCCTTGTCCATCCGTAGTTTGTGCTTACGGTGAATCGGTGAAGTTGCTAGAAAAATGTGAATACATGGATCTTGAGCTCCTATTAGAGCTTCACGAACAGCATCAATATCTTGCTCACGAGATCGTGAAAGACCGATGACTGTCACGTCCTTAACCGCTCTTGCAACAGCATTTACAGCTGCAAGATCTCCTGGAGAAGCTGCTGGAAATCCAGCCTCCATACGATCAACACCCAACTTTTCTAATTGGTGTGCAATCTCTACTTTCTCACGCGTATTCAGGTTCACACCTGGAGATTGTTCCCCATCTCTTAACGTAGTGTCAAAAATGTAAATTTTCCGCATGACAGACACCTCCATAACATATATGATTTCCTATTAAAATATCCAATGCAGCTCACGCATGTAAATGTGCACGGCCGCATTGGAATACCCTTTAAACGATATACTTTATCCCTCCAACGTCTTAAAGTACAGATGTGTCAGAGGAGATAGAGTAACTATTTACCAACATTGGTATGATTGAAATTATGATTGAATTATTTCTTGCTCCAATGCATCATTTCACGTAGTTGTGCTCCAACCACTTCAATTGGATGATTTGCTTCGTTACGGCGAGTAGCGTTCATGAAAGCATTGTTAGATTGGTTTTCAAGGATAAAGTCACGAGCAAATTTACCTTGTTGAATATCTGTCAATACAGCTTTCATAGCTTTCTTCGTTTCGTCAGTAATAACGCGTGGACCTGTAACATAGTCACCATATTCAGCTGTGTTCGAGATAGAATCACGCATACTTGCCATTCCACCTTCATAAATCATGTCCACGATCAATTTCATTTCGTGTAGACATTCGAAGTAAGCCATTTCAGGAGCATAACCAGCTTCAGTCAATGTTTCAAATCCTGCTTTAATTAATGCAGTAACTCCGCCACATAGAACCGCTTGCTCACCGAACAAATCAGTTTCTGTTTCTTCACGGAAAGAAGTTTCGATTACTCCTGCACGTGTACAACCAATACCTTTAGCATAAGCTAATCCGATTTCTTTCGCTTTACCTGTTGCATCTTGCTCGATTGCGATCAAACCAGGAACGCCAAATCCTTCTTCATACGTACGACGTACCATATGACCAGGTGATTTAGGTGCTACTAGAAGTACATCATTTCCAGCTGGAGCAACAATTTGTCCAAAATGAACGTTGAAACCATGGGAGAACATCAACGTTGCATCTGATTTAAGATTTGGTGCGATTTCGTTGTTGTATACAGAAGCTTGAGTTTCATCAGGCATAAGGATTTGAATAACATCTGAACGACGAGTTGCTTCCGCTACAGAAAGAACCTCAAAACCATCATTTTTTGCTTTGTTGAATGATTTACCTTCACGAAGTCCGATAACTACGTTCACACCACTATCACGCAAGTTCTGCGCTTGTGCATGTCCTTGGCTACCATAACCAATAACTGCCACCGTTTTTCCTTTCAATACGTTCAAATCTGCGTCTTTTTCATAATAAGTTGTAACTGCCATTTTATAAGTCCTCCTTTAATTTTAAAAGAACCCTCCATGATGATCGAAATTGTTAGAATGCAATTTAGAATTCATCTTCAGTTGATTTCGAAATTGTCATTAATCAATTTTGAATTCATCTTTAAAGAACGGGTGTTTCAAAGATCCACTAAAGATATTGTAGTCATGCGAATCTTTCAAACGCCCGCTCTTTAAGAGAGGGCATTTATCTCATATCATTACATCACATTGTTACATACATTACTTTGTTACATTACTTTGTTACATTACTTTGTGTCATTTCCACGAGTCATTGCCGTAACACCCGTCCGAGATATCTCACGGATACCGTAAGGTTTAAGTAATTCAATCATAGCATCAATTTTGATTGTATCTCCGACAACTTGAACCATCAGGCTATGCGTACCAATATCGACAACCGATGCACGAAACGTCTCCACGATACCCATAATTTCTGGACGTTCACTTGTTTCGGAATTCACCTTAATAAGAGCTAATTCACGATCTACCATAGGTTTGGAACCCAAATCAATAACTTTTATAACATCAATCAGTTTATACAACTGCTTTTCGATCTGTTCTAATGTTTTTTCGTCTCCAATCGTTACTACAACCATCCGAGATAATCCTACTTCTTCAGACTGTCCAACCGTGATACTTTCAATATTGAACCCACGTCTACCAAAAAGTCCTGAAACCCGTTGAAGTACACCTGGTTGATCATTCACAAGTATCGAAATCGTATGTCTCATACTCATATTACTCATCCCCCATCAACATTTGATCAATGGTCGAACCCTGAGTAACCATCGGATATACATTTTCGTGCTTGTTAACAACGAAATCCAATAGTACTGGACCTGGTGTATCAAGCGCTTCTTGCCATGCAAGACGTGCTTCCTCTTTCGTCGTTGCCCGAAGTCCCTTAACACCATAAGCTTCCGCTAATTTAACAAAATCAGGACTACCTGCAAGATCAATATGACTATACCGATTCTCATAGATAAGCTCTTGCCACTGGCGTACCATTCCTAATACTTGATTATTGATTATAACGATCTTAACAGGAATATTATTAATAGCACAAATTGCTAATTCCTGTGAACACATCTGAATGCCTCCATCTCCATTGATGGAGATAACCAAACGTTCTGGTTGAGCCATCTGTGCACCAATCGCCGATGGTAAACCAAATCCCATCGTTCCAAGTCCACCTGACGTAATCCAAGATCTTGGATGATTGAACTTATAGTATTGTGCTGCCCACATTTGATGTTGTCCTACATCCGTTGTAACAATGGCTTCACCTTTTGTCGTTTCATTTAACATTTCGATAACCCACTGAGGTTTCAATACGTCATCTGAGTCTGTATATCTGAAAGGATATTCTTGCTTCCACTGTTGAAGTTGCGTTCTCCAAGCATCCGCTTTGTCGGTATGACTCACTAACGGGTTAATCATCTCAAGAACTGTCTTCACGTCACCCACAATAGGAATATCTACCGCTACATTCTTACCGATCTCTGCTGGATCAATATCAATGTGTACAATTTTGGCATGAGGTGCAAATCCATTTAATTTCCCCGTTACACGGTCATCAAATCGAGCTCCAATATTAATCAGAAGATCACATTGTTGAATCGCGTTGTTCGATGTATAGGTACCATGCATTCCCGGCATTCCCGTCCATAACTCATGTCCGCTTGGGAATGCACCAAGTCCAAGGAGTGTTGTTGTAATTGGAATGCCCGTACGTGTTGCAAATTCGAATAGCTCTTCATGTGCCCCAGAGTAGATCACGCCTCCGCCTGCAAGAATAAAAGGACGTTTCGCTTCACTAATGGCTTGTGCTAACTTATCTAATTGCAATTTATTAGGTACCGTACGTGGATTGTAGCCTCTAACATTAACATCTTCAACGGGTTTAAACAGCGTCATTGCCGCAGAAACATCCTTCGGAATATCAATTAGTACCGGACCTTTACGTCCTGTATTAGCAATGTGGAATGCTTCATGAATCACTCTAGGTAAGTCTTCAACATC
This sequence comes from Paenibacillus macquariensis, assembly GCF_900156375.1. Taxonomy (GTDB): domain Bacteria; phylum Bacillota; class Bacilli; order Paenibacillales; family Paenibacillaceae; genus Paenibacillus_AQ; species Paenibacillus_AQ macquariensis. The sequence goes on along the minus strand of NZ_FTNK01000003.1, from coordinate 262,610 downwards.
TCTTACCAAGTAGCTATGCTTCGTAATTGGCATTGTAATTCCAGTAATATCCGCTTCTTGGAACGCATCCGTTCCAATCAAAGTTGTAGCCACATTTCCTGTGATGACAACCATTGGCACAGAATCCATATATGCTGTAGCAATTCCTGTAACTAGGTTTGTTGCTCCAGGTCCAGAAGTTGCAATACAGACACCCACTTTACCGCTAGCTCTTGCATATCCATCTGCTGCATGTATTGCTCCCTGTTCATGACGCGTTAATAGGTGCTTGAAATCATCGAAGCCATACATCGCATCATAAATATACAGTACAGCTCCACCAGGATAACCAAACACACAATCTACACCCTCCAATAAAAGGCTGCGTAGCAATACTTCCGAGCCAGTAATGACTTCCGGTTTCATCCATTTCTCTCGTAATTGCTCTGTTGACGTCTGCTTTGGAATTTGCTCGTTCATCAGTCATCCCCCTCTCAAGATTACACCTAGTTTAATATTTTGGTACAAAAAAAACCTTCGTCCTTCACAACAGACTTATCTCTGTGTGAGGGACGAAAGTTTATAACTTCCGTGGTACCACCCAAGTTTGCTTTAAGTTTCGCAACAAAAAGCCTTATCAAGTATAATTTCTTATACCTGTGGTCTATAACGTGGACCAATCGATTTTCCCTAATAGGCATTCATGCTTTTCAGGAAAACAGCTCAGAGGTGAGCTCGTATAAAAGGGATTTTGGTGGAGGTTGCAGCAAATCCTCTCACTCTCTGTACTAAGAGCCCTTAAAACTTCGTCCTCTTCATTGCCGATGACATAATTTAGTCGTTAAAATGTTACATGTATTATATGATCCATCCACCACTATAGTCAATACCCATATTTTAAATTTATTTATGAATGGATTTTTCTTCATAGTATTTTGTTTCCAAATTGTAGCACACAGTCTCCCCCATAACACATATGATGCAATAAATTTACTGACTAGTGAGGGGAGGAATTACCTGCATGATCCGTTACAGAAGACCCAAACAGGATGATTCCACTATTATGCAATTAATTGAAACTGAACTTGTACCATTATCAAGTATGGATGAAAAACAAATCTTAGATATAAAAAAAGACCTACCGAAACGCTTAACAACTGGCGTTACTCTTGTGGCTTCACCTTACTATGAGGGGGATGCCGTAGGATTTGTCCATTTCATGTTGCACGGTGACTTATTATATATCGATATGTTGGCCGTTGCACCCGCTGCACAGCGCAAGCGCTGGGGAAACTTGTTAATGGTTCAAGCAGAGCGATTTGCGCTGTCTCGCGGATGCAAACGATCCAAAGTCATGGTAGATACCATCAATACAATCGGACTTACCTTTTATAAAAAATTAGGATATACTCCTACCCGTATACATCCATCCAGTAAAATTTATGAACTGGAAAAGCAACTACAGAGCTAATCCGAATTTAGAAGAACCCACCATAAGGTGGATATCCTCCGCCATACGGGTTACCATAGTTTCCGTAAGGATTGTGAACGGTATTAGGGACGACATTAGGGACAACTTTCGGTCCGCCAAAACCACCATATCCGAAACCACCTGTCACATAGGGTGCTGTTCCAATAGCCAACAAATCAAATAACACCAATGGGATAATGGCTTTAGTCTGTACTTTATTCCTTGAGTTTCGTTGCATGATGAGACGATTCCCAGAAATTCTCAACAATTTACCGGATACAAGCGTACCGTCCTTTTTAGTTGCAACAATATTTTTCCCGATCCATCTACGTGCTTGTGCCTTCGTAACCGAGTGCTTCATGTTCTCCCTCCTCCTTATCGTTTCAAATACATTGTATTCTAGGGATTGACCTATCGCTTGTTCATTAGCCCTATTCAATGCCCAAGTAACAGATGATAGGTACAGGGATGCAAGAAATACGCTACAAAAAGTACAGATCTATATGTCTTCCTCTTCTGTATAATTAAAAAAACACCACATCCCTTCAAAAAAGGAGTGTGGTGTTTTGCATTTCAACTTCTTCTAGCTTTTAACGTTTACCTGGATCGTAAGGTTCACCTAACGCCGAAGGTGCAGATGACCTTCCAACTGCAGCTACTAGTACAAGAATCGTTAATACATATGGGAGCATGTAAATGAAATCTTGAGGGATATTACTTGCCCAATCAAATAACTGAAAATAACTACCCATAGCTTGGAATAGACCGAATAACACAGCAGCTCCAAGCGCCCCAATTGGATTCCATTTCCCAAAAATCATCGCAGCGATAGCGATAAATCCTTGTCCTGAAATTGTATTATGAGCAAACATACTCGTCGTCGTTAGTGCAATGGTTGCACCACCAAGAGCTGCCAAAGCACCACTCATCATAACTCCAATATAACGCATACGACTCACTTTAATACCCATCGTATCCGCAGCACTAGGATGCTCCCCTACTGCACGTAAACGCATGCCAAACGTTGTCTTGAAAAGAACGTAATACGATACAAATACCAAAATAACAGCTAAATATGTCGTTGGGTAATGATGAAAAAACACTTCCCCAATAAAAGGAATATCAGACAATCCGGAAATATTAGTTTTCCGGAACACTTCTTGTAACAGCGGTGTTTCTCCCTCACCGTTAAAGAGAAGTCTAACTAAATACAATGTACTTCCTGCAGCTAAAAAGTTAATAACGATACCACTGATCGTTTGATCTGCTTTAAAAGTTATCGAGGCTACGGCATGAATTAGAGAAGCAATCACACCCATTACAACCGCTGCCAATAATCCAATATATGGTGATGCAGCACCCATGCCTGCACCCTCAGCATAATAAGTTCCTACGGCAGCAGCAAAAGCTCCAAAGACCATAAGCCCTTCAAGACCAATATTAACTACGCCGGAACGTTCCGAGAAAATACCTCCCATAGAAGCAAAGATAAGTGCTGTAGAAAACACCAGCGTTGTGTTGATAAGTTGGCCAATCGTTGTTATCCAGTCCATTTACAACACCTTCTCTTTCTTACGTTTGAGGTATAAAGGCTTAAGTACCCAGCGTACAATTCCTTGTGCAGCAATAAAGAATATAATGGAACCAATCACAATTCGAATGATTTCCGGAGGAACTCCCGCACCGAAACTCATACCCGATGAACCGGATGTCAATGTTCCAAAGAGCGCAGCACCAAGAATCGTTCCGAACGGATGATTCATACCAATCAAAGCTACCGCAATTCCATCAAACCCAATACCAGGTGACCCTGTGAATATGTCTTGATAATGGAAGACACCGAGTACCTGAAAAGCACCACCAAGGCCAGCAAAAACACCACTGATGAACATCGCCTTCACAATATTGCGTTTCACATTCATACCTGCGTACTCCGCTGCATTTGGATTATGTCCTACGGCTCTAAGCTCATAACCCTGTTTACTCTTCCACATATATACATAGAAGAACACAGCAGCTAATACTGCTAACAAGGTACCCATATGCATACGTGCATTATCCATCAACATGGACAATCCTTGTAGGGATATGGATGCTGTCGGTTGAATGTCTACTGATTTCTGTTGACCTTCCTGAAGCAAAAAGGTTCTCACAATATAATTACTGAAATACAAAGCCGTCCAATTCAGCATTATCGAGACGATAACTTCATTTACGCCACGTTTCGCTTTTAGATAACCAACAATACCTGCCCACAGACCACCACACAACCCTCCAGCAATGATCGCTAGCGGAGCATGAATCAAGGCTGGTAAACCTGTAATCTTAATACCAATAATGGATGCAGCCGTCATTCCAATGAGAAACTGTCCTTCAGCACCAATATTGAATAGACCTGCACGAAAGGCAAAAGCAACAGCCAAACCTGTCATGATAAGAGGTGTGATCTCACGAATCGTCTCACCAAAACCATACGCATCCCCAAATACAGATGTAAAGAGTGAACTGTATGCAAGTATCGGATCATATCCACCTGCAAGCATAATCACCGCACCCACAATAAGTCCAAATATCACTGCAACCACAGGAATAATGAGACTATCAAGCGTAAATATTTTCAGCAATTTATTCATGTTGCTTACCTCCCGATGTACTACCAGACATCATTAAACCCAACTCTTGATCATTTGTCTGTTCAGGCAGTACTTCTCCGACAATTCGACCTTCATAGATCACGACAATTCTGTCTGCTACATTCATAATTTCATCTAATTCAAAAGATATAAGCATGACAGCTTTCCCTTGATCTCGTTGAGAGATAAGTTGTTGTTGTACGAACTCAATCGCACCTACATCTAATCCACGGGTAGGTTGGGCTGCAATTAGAAGTTCAGGCTTTTTATCTATTTCCCGGGCTATAATCGCCTTTTGTTGATTACCACCAGATAGCGATCTTGCTTTCGTCTCTATACTCGGTGTTCGCACATCGAATGCTTCGATTAATTTCTTTGCTTGTTTATCAATTTCTTGCTGATTCAAGAAACCGCCTTTATTAAATGGAGCCTTGTAATATGTTTCTAGAACCATATTCTCACTCATCGAGAAATCAAGCACTAGCCCATGCTTATGACGATCTTCTGGGATATGAGATACGCCTTGTTCTGACACAAATCGCGGGGTACGATTCGCAAGTTCCATCCCCTTCATTGTCACTGAGCCACTGTCCACTTTGCGTAAACCCGTTAAAGCCTCAATAAGTTCACTTTGTCCGTTCCCATCAACGCCCGCAACACCAAGTATTTCACCTGCTCTTACATCCAGGGACAATCCATCGAGAACAGAGACACCCTCTTTATTCTTCAACATGAGATCCCGAACTTCTAGAATTGATTCTCCTGGGGTAGCAGCTTTTTTATCAATTTTGAAAGAAACATTTCGACCGACCATTTTTTCTGCTAACGTATTGGGATCTGTTTCTGATGTCTTCAATGTATCTACAACTTTACCACGCCGTATAATCGTTACTGCATCAGAAATGTGCATAATCTCTTTAAGCTTATGCGTGATCAGAATAATAGATTTACCTTCGTCTACCAGACGTCTCATAATAGACATAAGGTCAGTGATTTCCTGTGGTGTTAACACCGCAGTTGGTTCATCAAATATAAGAATATCTGCACCACGATAAAGGGTTTTTAGTATTTCAACTCTTTGTTGCATACCTACCGAAATTTCAGAAACTTTAGAATTAGGATCTACTTTCAAACCATATTGATCAGATAGACTTTTGATCTTCGCTGTTGCTGTCTTGTAATCAAGATGGAATCCTAATTTCTTGGGCTCCATACCTAAAATAATGTTCTCTGTTACTGTAAAGGGTTGTACAAGCTTAAAATGCTGATGCACCATGCCAATGCCCAGTTCAATTGCCTTATTCGGATTATCGATACTGACAGGTTTACCTTTTATTTCAATGCTTCCTTCATCAGGTTGGTATAATCCGAATAAAATATTCATTAGTGTGGATTTCCCCGCACCATTCTCCCCCAACAGCGCAAGGATTTCTCCCTTATGCAACTTCAGACTAATAGAATCGTTGGCAACAATGCCGGAAAATCGCTTTGTAATTTGCTTTAGCTCCACGACTGGGTTTGCTGCATCCATGTTATCACCCTTATACTTTATTTATAGTCTCGTCCAAACGAAAGGCTTACACGTAAGAACAAGGCCAGTCATAATAACTAGCCTTGTCATTTGTAGCCTTCATTTTTTGTTTGTAGTCGTTAAAGATTGCGACTATTTCTTTGCAACTTCTTGCGGAACTTTAATTTCACCGCTAATAATCTTAGCTTTATAATCTTCTACTAACGCTAATACATCAGCAGGAACATTCTTATCAGATGTTTTAGCAATACCTACGCCATCATCTTTTAGACCAAGTTCAATTGTTCCACCTTTGAATGTACCATCAATAACTTCTTTGGATACTCTTTGAACAGCTGCATCAACACCCTTAACCATCGATGTCAAAGTAACTTCATCCCCAAATTCCAATGATTGGTCTTTATCTACACCGATAACCCAGACCTTCTCACCGTTCTTAACACGTGCAGTTGCTTCGTTAAATACGCCTGTTCCCGTTGCACCAGCCGCGTGGAAAACGATATCTACGCCAGAATTATACATGTTGGATGCGATGACTTTACCTTGGTCCGGCTTATCAAATGCACCAGCATAAACATTATCCACTTTAATTTTAGGATCCACAGCAGCTACGCCAGCATTAAATCCAGCTTGGAAGCGTGTAATAACTGGAATTGGTGCTCCACCTACGAAGCCAACTTTACCTGTTTTTGTCATTTTAGCTGCAACAACACCAACCAAAAATGCACCTTCGTGCTCAGAGAAAGTAACCGATTGCACATTCGGTGAATCTACTACAGCATCAATAATAGCAAGCTTAGCATCTGGGTTCTGATCAGCTACAGTTTTCATATCTGCACCAAGATCAAATCCAATTCCCCACGTTAGAGCGTATCCACCTTTAACATACTTGTTAAGGTTAGGTGTGTAATCTGCTTTACTCTTACTTTGTAGGTATGTTGCTTTTGCACCTGTATCCTTTTCGATAGTCTTAAGTGCTTCCCACGCAGATTGGTTAAAGGACTTATCATTAACTCCACCGACGTCAGTAACCATACCGATTTTCATATCCGATTTAGCGCCACCAGTAGCTGCCTCACCTGCTGGCTTTTCCTCATTTTTACCACAACCAGCTAAAACTACAGATAAAGACAATGCCAATACAAGTGATGCGTTAAGTATTTTCTTCATTTTTCCTTTTCCCCCTTAAGAATGTATCCCTAACAATTGAAGGGACCTTCAATGAACAAATTATACAATCAAAATGTGATAAAATCCAGTAAATTACTCACTCTATGTCAACTTATTTAAATAAATGAAGATAAGAAAGCGCTTTATCGGTTTAAAACATACAAGCGTTACCGAAGAGGTGTTATATTATGTAACATGAAATCACTTGTTTCGTTAGCTTTAATTCCATTAAAAAATCGACGTTTGATCCCATTTTACTCATACTATTTCCATTTCCCCAAGAAAAAAACCGCCATAAGCTAGCGGTTTTTATTATTACAAGATCTTAAGCATTAATTTTTTCTTTAGCAACAGCTGCGATCGAATTAAATGCGTTGATATCATGAACAGCCAAATCAGCAAGCATCTTACGGTTAATATCAACACCAGCTAATTTCAAGCCGTGCATTAATTTGTTGTAAGACAATCCATTCATACGTGCTGCAGCATTAATACGTACGATCCATAGTCTACGGAAATTACGTTTAGTCTGACGACGGTCACGGTATGCATAAACCAATGATTTCATTACTTGTTCTTTTGCTGTTTTAAAAATACGGTGTTTGGAACCAAAATAACCTTTAGCGAGTTTCAATACTTTCTTATGTCTACGACGAACGACAAATCCGCCTTTTACTCTTGCCATATTAGTAAACCTCCCAATAATTGTTGTTAACTATCTCAAGTTAGATAAGCCTTGTTTTAGACGTTTAACGTCTCCTGGTGCCATCGTCGGGTTCGTGCCAAGTACACGTTTTTGACGTTTGGATTTATGTGACAAAAGATGGTTTTTGAACGCTTTATAGCGCATTACTTTACCTGTTCCGGTAATTTTAAAGCGGCCTTTAAGACTGCTATGTGTTTTCATTTTAGGCATTGTAGTTCCTCCTCGGATTATTGAGCTTTAGGAGCCAATATCATAATCATACTGCGACCTTCAAGCTTCGGGAAACGCTCAACACTGGAGTGTTCAGCTACTTCTTCTTTCACACGTTCCAGAATCTTCTGTCCAATGCTTGCATGTGCAATTTCACGTCCACGGAAACGTACAGAGCATTTAACCTTGTCGCCTTCTTTTAAGAATTTAACGACGTTACGAAGTTTAGTCTGGTAATCATGTTCGTCAATGTTTGCTCTGAACCATACTTCTTTGGTATCAACGATTTTCTGGTTCTTGCGAGCTTCTTTGTCTTTCTTCTGCTGCTCATAGCGGAACTTGCCGTAATCCATGATGCGGCACACCGGCGGTTTAGCCTGAGGCGCTACATTTACCAAATCGAGATTAAGATCCGTTGCCATCTGCAGCGCTTCACGAATCGGAGTAATACCGATTTGCTCTCCTTCTGCACCCACCAACCGGACCTCTTTGGCCCGAATTTCGTCATTGATCATATGTTCCTTACTGATAACCGTCCACCTCCAAATTGATTCATTGCTCAATCCGTAAAACAAATAAAGGGATGCTGGTTCAATCTACCAGCATCCCTATTGATCAATTCTTCATGAAATATTCCATTCATAAATCACTGGATCAAATACCAGCCAACTAATCTTTCATTGGTCAGGTGAGAAGCCGGTGCTTCTGCTTAAATCCAAATATTCATTTAACATGCTTGAATAATATATCATATCAGCCATAGCGATGTCAACTATAACCGTTATACTTGTTTACTCTGTACAACTTCTTCCATTCTAACCACACGAGTATGCTCTGTATGGCTCCACGTTTTATTGTTCTGTGTAAAGAATGCATAGACTGTTATCGGGTACCACGAAAGCAGGTAGATCGGAAACAGAATCAGATACTGATAAACCTTTTTATACGTTACTTTCTCCAAGGCCATAGCAACGAAGAAAGTTGAAATATTAGCAAAAATCGCTACAAAACTTAACCAAAATGGTAAGTACCCATATATATTAACAATGTTAGGTCCACCAAAGAAAGCCATATCTACCCACATTGTCGCCGTCATAAGAAACGTCAGGAGGACGATATATACGTTCACTCCATACAAAGCTAAATCAAATTTAACTAAGCTGCGTTCCTTAATACTTTGCCATAGTAGTGGGAAAAAGTATCTACGCGCTACTGTAAAGTGTCCTTGCATCCAACGAAGACGTTGTCTTGATGAAGCTTTGAAAGTGAGTGGTTTCTCATCAAATACTTTGGCATCATAATTGAATTTAGGATATACGTTATTTTGAACACTACGCATCGTAAATTCAAGATCCTCAACCAAACTTGTAGCTCCCCAACCCATTTCTTTCAGCAATTTCGTCTCGAAACACATTCCGGTACCACCTAAGAAGTTAGCCATATTCAAATTGTGACGAGATAACTGCCACAAGCGATTGATGTACCAATATGAAATTCCATAAGCGGCTGTAATCCATGAATCTTCTGGATTCTTGGTATCAATGTATCCCTGGATAACACGTGCGCCCCCAGATAGATCATCATTCATTTCGCTGAGGAAATTCGGTGCTGCCAAATTATCTGCGTCAAACATAACAATGGCGTCATATTCACGTGGCATATTCCATAGTTCCTTCAACATCCACTCAATCGCGTACCCTTTACCCCGAAGGTTAGGATTCGTGCGTTCACAAGCATTCATGCCATGTGCACGAACGATATCTGCTGTACTGTCAGTACAGTTGTCACAAATAACAAACACATCATACAGTTCTTGCGGATAATCAAGCTTTTTCAAATTCTCCATAAGAGCACCAACGACCTGCTCTTCATTATGTGCCGCAACTAACACGGCGAATGATTTGGTTGTTGGAAAATGTTCTTTCTTCTTTTTCCTATACAGACCAAATAAAGAGAATGTAAATTGGTACACACCTATCACGGCCAAAACAAGCTGGAGCGCGACGAAAATAGCGTCTATCATAATTCTCTTAACCCCCCTTTTTTACCCTTCAATACTTCTCTTTTTCTCTTGTTCTCTTTTTCTCTGTCTCTTTTATGACCCTTTTTGAACATGTCGTTTTTATTACCCTAATAATAATGTATGTTTTTGAATACTTTGTCAAAAGGCCTTAGACCCTTCCTGATCCAAAAATAAGATAAGAGCCGTTATTTAACGGTGCTGTAGTATTCAAGTCTCATCATACTGATGATTAGTTCTTATTTTCATCCATTTGCTAATAATTTATTTCTCTTCCCTCCTTTTTTTATATTCCATTTCCTATATGAAATGATTGTTCCTATATAAACAGACGTAATAAGCACCGAAAAAGTTGACCTACTGATTTAATTTGTTTAACCAATTTGTTTGCATCCTGAATCATTGTACGTTCTAAATAGGGTGAAAGTCAAAAAGCACTGATCCTATTTATACGTTTTGCTTGAAAATTTAAGCAATTAAAAATATGATGAAATGAATAGATTAAGATATGGAAATGATACTAAAGGCTCACTGCCGAACGCCAAGGCCTAAGGCCATAGGAGAGGAATAACATGAGACAACTCATCTTTAGACTTCAGAAATTGGATCAGCGTTTATTCCAATGGATTAACGGTCGGCTACATAATCATCTCCTAAATTTCTTCCTATATTATCTAACCCATTTGGGAGGGGCTACATTCACCATAAGTGCAAGTTTATTAGCATGGGCATTCGGTTCACCTTCATGGAGTACCGCTGGGGCACAAGCAGCTGTTGCGCTTGCTATAAGCCATATTCCTGTTGCTATAGCTAAGAAGCTATACCCACGAATTAGACCTTATCTAGCTTTGCCAGATACGAATACATTCCGTAATCCATTAAGCGATCATTCATTTCCATCGGGCCATACGACTGCAGCATTCGCCACTTCGGTTCCTTTTATAGCTGCAATTCCTGAATTGTTACCACTATTTCTTAGTCTCAGTATCATCGTTGGTTTTTCTAGAATTTATCTTGGACTTCATTATCCGTCAGATGTTCTGGCAGGCGTTGTTATTGGTACATCCGTAGCCACAATGACAGTTGCAATATGGACCTAAAGTGGATATGGTTATAATATGGAAAACCTTGCAGGAATAGGTGATTGTAAAGTGATTAAAAAAAGAGTGTTATTGTTATCCGAAGGCTTTGGTGCAGGGCATACTCAAGCAGCTTATGCACTCGCCAGCAGTATTCGTAAACTGTCACCAGATATTCAGACAAAGGTGCTTGAGCTCGGTAGCTTCTTGAATCCTAGAGTTGCTCCATTGATCATTACAGCTTACAAAAAAACGATCACTTCCCAACCTCGTTTGGTTGGTTTGATGTATAAACATCAATATAAGAAACCCCTCAATCGTCTTACGACTTTAGCACTACATCGTATCTTTTATACGCATACTCGAAATGTCGTAAATCAGCTTCGCCCAGATGTTATTGTATGTACCCACCCTATTCCAAATGCCGTCATTTCTCGGCTAAAACGTTTAGGCGTAAATGTTCCTTTGTGTACTGTTATTACGGATTACGATGCCCACGGTACGTGGATCAGCTCCGAAGTGGATCGATTTCTAGTCTCTACGCCTGAGGTCAAATACAAGCTTATGCGACGTGGTGTTCCATTATCTCACATTCTTGTTACAGGAATACCTGTGCACCCCAACTTTTGGGAGCACCCTAGTAAGGAAACCATTCGTGAAAAATTCCATTTCAAGGATATGCCAACGGTATTAGTCATGGCAGGTGGTTGGGGTATTACTAGCGATGACATTGTGAATGACTATCTTTCAAATTGGAGCGATCGTATTCAGATCATATTTTGTCTTGGGAATAATGACAAATCGCGTCTCAAAATGGAAAGTGATCCTAAATATAATCATCCTAACATTCATTTATTCGGTTTCGTCAAAGAAATCGACCAATTCATGGAGGTTTCTGATGTACTCATCACAAAACCTGGAGGAATGACTTGTTCTGAAGGGTTATCCAAAGGAATTCCGATGCTATTCCATCACCCTCTTCCGGGTCAAGAGGAAGAGAATTGCCAATACTTCACAGCTCAAGGCTTAGGCGAGCCCATTACTTCGATCGCTGTTATTGAGAAATGGATGAACAAGTTGATCTATGAATATATAAAAATTAGCAATCGTAGACAGAAACATCTCGATAACATCGCAAAATATCATCCAATGCAAAGTGCCAAGAGTATTATTGATATGTTTGAACTAAACAAGGTGCCCTCATAAGAGGGCACCTTGTTTAGTCTAATTTAGGTTTAATAACTCACACTTCTGACGGCTTATTCTCTTGAAGTCGATACTTCTTCAACCGCTCATCCATATATCGCTGTAATGCCTGTTCACCAACGATGACTTCACAGCGGTTAATATACATTCCTTTACCTACGAACTTAGATTCATACTCCGTCATGACGTTCCATTCAGGAAGACCTTCACGGTGTAGATCTAAAGAAATGTTATTCATGTGTAATCCATAATCAGCAAATGAGTTCAATGAGAATTCAAACAAGGTCTGCGAATCGGTCTTAAGGTGAATTTCTCCATTTGAATTCAGAAGCGACACATACTTCTCTAAGAAACGTGGATGTGTCAGACGACGTCTACCATGCTTAGCTTTCGGCCATGGATCACTGAAATTAAGATATACACGCTCTAATTCATCTACTTCAAATATCTCATCTGCATACTCTACGTTAGCAAATGCCAATCGTACATTTGGTGGAAGCGTGAACTCACTTTCAGACCATACATTCATGGCTTTCTCGGCAGCGCGCCGAATCAACTCATCATACATATCGATACCAATGAAATTTATGTTCGGATTGTTAAAGCTCATTTGGCTAATGAATTGTCCTTTGCCCATTCCAAACTCAACATGGATAGGATTATCGTTCCCAAACAAGGATGCCCATTTTCCTTTATACTCTTTAGGGTCTAGAATAACGAGTTCCTTCTGTTCCTCTAGACTTTCTCTTATGCCTTTTCTACCACGTAAACGCATGTTTTCCCTCCGCTTTCATTTCTATATGGATTCAAATCAAGAGATCATTCCCGAAAGTCATCACTATTGCAATATTGTGCCGAAGTTCTAAGCAAATGTAAAGAGCCAAAGAAAAAAGAATTCTGTTCCCTCAGAAAAATAGGGGAGGTACAGAATTCCTTATCCATTATATTTGAAATTTGGTCCAACAAAATCACAAATCTTAAACTGTTGGATCGTCTTTTTGAATATTGAATGTCTTCTCAAATGCATTACGAATCTTTCTTTGAGCCGCTGCTTTCACTTCATGATTTCCGTTAAATTCTACACCTGTTAATGAAAGAGCTTCATCCGGAGTCAAATCTACTGCAATCGTATTGTTTCCATCAAGCTGAGCTATTGAATTCATACAAATCACCTCACGGATTATTATGTTTCATAACGTCATAAACTATGAATTCTAGTATTCAAATCCTGATTATTAGTGTCTGACGCTATATATAATATTAACATATTATGTAAGGTTTTTCAATGATATTCCTCTCTATTATTCGCCTGTTTTCAATTGAATCACATTACTTTTCCCCTTCTTTTTGTTATAATGGTTGCTGCATGTCTTATACAAAGGATTTCACAAAAGGAGCACCTCATGAATGAATCATTCACCTATTGCTAACCCATTACTGTGGGGAGATAAAAGATTTCATACATGGAATTACGAGATGCATCAACAGTTTAACGATAAAGTATTCAAAGTTATGCTTGATGCTGGATTTACTTGCCCAAACCGTGATGGTTCTATAGCTAAAGGAGGATGTACCTTCTGCAGTGCACGGGGATCTGGAGACTTTGCAGGAAGTAGACGTGAAGATCTTGTCACTCAATTCAATACGATTCGGGACAAACAACATCTGAAGTGGCCTAATGCACAATACATTGGCTATTTCCAAGCTTATACAAACACTTACGCACCTGTTGAGGAGCTAAGAGAATACTTTGAAGTTATTTTAAAGCAACCTGGTGTAGTTGGCCTATCTATTGCTACTCGTCCAGATTGTCTACCCGATGACGTGATTGAATATTTGGCAGAACTGAATGAACGTACGTATCTCTGGGTCGAAATGGGACTACAGACGATCCATGACTCCACTTCTGAACTTATTAACCGTGCTCATGATACAGCCTGTTATGAAGAAGCTGTCGCTAAATTACGTAAGCACAATATCCGTGTGTGCACTCACATCATTTACGGTCTTCCTCAAGAAAGTCACGAGATGATGTTAGAGACAGGCAGAGCAGTTGCCAATATGGATGTCCAAGGCATCAAAATTCATTTACTTCATCTCATGCGTAAAACACCCATGGTGAAGCAATATGAAGCAGGTTTATTACGATTCTTAGAAAAAGACGAATATATCAAACTCATCGTTGACACGCTTGAGATGTTACCGCCCGAAATGATCGTTCATCGGCTAACAGGTGACGCCCCAAGAGATCTGCTAATCGGACCAATGTGGAGCCTTAATAAATGGGAAGTTCTCAATGGTTTCGACGCTGAACTTAAAGCGCGTGATACTTGGCAAGGTAAGTATTGGAGGGAACATTAATATGGGCTTTCTCTCCGTTCTCAGCTTTGCACACAAATTAGTATCCGAGCGACTTAAACTTGGAGATATAGCCATTGATGCAACCATAGGTACGGGTACAGATACCCTATTTTTAGCAAAATCCGTAGGACCTAAAGGACAGGTCTATGGGTTCGATATTCAAGAGGAAGCTCTTATCCTCACCCAGCAAAGACTTGATCAACATGTGCTGTCTTCCATATCACCTGTAACTCTACTACTTCAGAGCCACGTCGATATGTTGAAGAGCATTCCACAAGTTCATCACGGCAAGCTAACTGCCATCATGTTCAACCTTGGATACTTGCCATCAAGCGCATCTAATAAAGATATAATAACGATGACCGACAGCACCTTAACCGCACTTCAGGCTAGCCTTGAGCTCCTTCGACCAGGAGGCGTTATAACCATTGTGTTATATCCTGGACATCCAGGAGGAGACACAGAATCAGCAGTTGTACAAGAATGGGCTGCTAACATTCCGCAATCGGTTGCACAATCCATCATTTATCGTCAGCTACAGCGCTTTGATGCGCCTTTTACTATAGGTATAGAAAAGAAATAAGCTGTTAATTAACACAACTCGAGAGGATGACTAATTATGATTAAGCCTTATCCATTGCAATTTCAACCTGAATTCAAAGAACGTGTATGGGGAGGTAGAGCTCTAGAACAATTCGGACTCAATTTGCCTGAAGGCCATATTGGAGAAGGTTGGATGATAGCCGATCACCCGAATGGTACAACTAACGTCATGAATGGTGAACTTGCAGGACTTGGATTAGATCAAATTCGTGAGCAATTAGGTAAGGAATGGTTCGGAAGCAAGGGATTCTCAGAAGTCAATGGGCGTTTCCCTCTTCTCATTAAGCTACTCGACTGTAATGATGACTTATCTATACAAGTTCACCCTAAAGATGATTATGTTGGATTACCAAAAGGCGAATTGGGTAAAACTGAAATGTGGTACGTGCTCGATGCGAAACCAGGTTCCAAAATTATCTACGGATTAAACGATGGTGTTACTAGAGAAAGTCTACAACTAGCCTTAGAGAATGGAACAGTTACTGACAGTTTGAGAGAAGTACCTGTAGAAGCAGGTGATACGTTCTATATCCCTTCAGGTACGGTTCATGCACTTTGTGCAGGCGTTGTTGTTGCAGAGATTCAACAGAACTCGGACACGACTTACCGTCTGTACGACTACAACCGCCCAGGACTAGATGGTCAACCGAGAGATTTACATATTGAAGATTCATTGAACGTTATTGCTTATAAGGGCTCTGGTGCCACAACCATGAAGACAGATGCGGTAGTACCGGGAGAGTGGCTGACCCTAGCGAGCTCTCCGTACTTTATCGTTGAGAAAGGTATTGTTTCTGGAAACTGGGCACTAACAACTACACCTGATAGCTTTGCGATTCTTGTCATTTGTGAAGGACAAGGCGTATTGAAATGGACCGACGGATCATTAGATATTGCAGCAGGACAATGTATTCTATTACCAGCAAATTTACTGCATTATGAACTTGAAGGTAATGCTACTGTTCTACGTACTTATCTTCCTTAATATCATAGTGAATTAATCAGTATTGATTTGATTGTCATTGTAAGGGGGGCGTTTTTTTGGAAAAGCGTTCATTTTCATTAATTAATCAACAAGGGATGTCTCTTCACGTTTACGAGTGGCTTCCTGAGGACGCAGTCCCGCTAAAGGGTATCGTTCAAATTGTTCATGGCATGGCTGAGACGGCAGACCGATATTCAAGGGTAGCCTCACCTCTTTGCGAATTGGGTTATGTTGTTTATGCTCATGATCAGCGTGGGCATGGAAAGACCGCCAAGAGTATTGAATCACTTGGAGATTGCGGTGATGATTGTTTTAACGGCATGGTCAATGACATTCTAGAACTAGGTGATTTGCTAAAAAGTAAGTATGGAGGATTACCTCATTACTTATTCGGTCATAGTATGGGGTCATTTCTAACGCAACGAATCATGGAGCATCATGGTGAACCATATTCAGGGTTTATCCTATCTGGGACAAATGGTCCCCGGTCTAACCTTGGCTTAGCCAGGAGCATAGCTCTGATGCAAATAAAACTCCAAGGCGCCCCCCATCACAGTCTTATGCTGAATGCGTTGGTATTTGGACGATATAATCATAGAATATCACCTACACGTACCACATTCGACTGGTTATCTAGAGATGAAGATGAAGTCGACAAATATATACAAGATCCCTATTGCGGTGAGGTTTGTACAGCTGGATTCTTCCGTGATTTTTTCGGATTATTACGGGACATTCAAAAACCAAGTAGTTATCGTACAATCAATAAGAATAAACCCATCTATATATTTGCCGGTGATGACGATCCCGTTGGATCTTACGGAAAAGGCGTGACTCACCTTCATCAAATATACCTTAAGTTAGGAATACGCGATGTAGAGTGTCGACTGTATCCTGGTGGAAGACATGAGATGCTGAACGAGACCAATCGTGATGAAGTAACTGCTGATCTACTCGACTGGTTAGCACGACACAATAATTGATAACAAACTAAAAGGCTATCTAGTCCATTGCGGACTAGATAGCCTTTTGATTATTCTTATAAAGAAGATTACAGCAATGCCGCTAATTCTAGCTTCCACGTAAACCAACGAGGACGCTGTGTCTCATCTTGCTGATACAGAACAATCAACAACGTCTGCTGATCTGTTCGATTTGACACCTTGCCTTCTTCGTTCAATAAGGCATCCAAATCGAATGGGAGTATATCCATCACAGCATGTTTCTGTAATCCACGCTCATCCAATTGAAGCGCTGCAAACTCTGCAGATACTTGCTCTGGATGTGCTGCAAGAGATTTCATATATACCGACCATTTATCTTTGGTTAATCGTTCATCCCACCAAATGGTACGGGGTTTATATTTGTGATTCATGAAATAATCCAGCTTCATCAGACCTAAGATAACGTCCATCCGTTGTACACCACGGAATTCAAGGAAACTATGAAGACGGAGGAATAGATCCTCCAATTGATGTCCTATCTTCTGCCAGCCTTGTCCTTCCCAGTAATCCCCGAAGTCCTGGAAGAAATCAAATGGAGAGTCAAATTCATTCTTCATAAGATACTTCAATGTGTGGTCCATACGATGCGCATTCCAGTACTTCTCAAGTACGTCTTCAAGGCGCTTCAAGTGGATAATATCTGCGAACGAAAGCTTGTTACTACTTAATATTTCATACGGTGCGTATTCCATATACTTATATTCATACTTGTCCGCATCAATTCGAAGTCCCGTACCTCGCAACATCTTGAGGAAACCTAATTGTAATTCTTCGGGTTCCATTGCAAATACATCATTGAACGTCGTCCGGAATGTGTCATAGTCTTCATCTGGTAATCCAGCAATTAGATCAAGATGTTGATCGATGTTTCCAGAGGCTTTGATTGTGTTAACGGTACGAGATAACTTCGTGAAATTCTGGCGACGTTTAACAAGTTCGTTCGTTACGTCGTTCGTAGATTGCACACCAATCTCGAAGCGGAATATCCCCGGAGGGGCATTCGCAGCTAAATATTCTAGCACCTCAGGACGCATGATATCGGCAGTAATCTCGAATTGAAACACGCACCCGCGGTTATTTTCAATAATAAATTCAAACATTTCCATCGCATAGTTACGATTAATATTAAATGTTCGATCAAGAAATTTGATAATCTTTGCCCCGTGATCGATCAAATACGTAATATCCGACTTCACACGTTCAATATCGTAATACCGTACACCCACTTCAATACTGGATAGGCAGAATTGACAGTTGAATGGGCAACCCCTACTCGTCTCAAAATAAACAATACGTTTGCCCAAATCTGGGATATCCTCTGGGAAACGGTAAGGTGACGGTAGCGTATTTAAATCAATTTTGGGACGTCCCGGATTGATCACAATCTCGTCGCCTTTACGGTAGGTTGCACCATATACGAAATGGAACTTTCGGTCACCCTCAATTGTCTTTAACAAATGATGTAATGTCTCTTCTCCGTCACCCATCACGATGTGATCGACATTCTTAATTCGCTCCATCCAATGTTGTGTATCATAAGACACTTCAGGTCCACCTAGTACAATCGTTACCTCAGGCATCACTTGTTTAACAATATCAACAACCTTGATTGTCTCTTCAATATTCCAAATGTAACAAGAGAACCCAATGACATCCGGCTTCCTTTGATATAGATCAGATACAATATTCATCACGGGGTCTTTGATCGTATATTCAGCAAGTTCAATGTCGAACTCTTTCTCGCTATAGGCTTTTAATAACCGGATCGCTAGCGACGTATGAATATATTTAGCATTTAATGTAGATAAAACGACTTTCATCATTCACACAACTTTCTTTTATTCATAATCATCTGTGTATCCGTCATGATTCTGGTTTTGGAAAAAGTCCAAAAATGGCTTCCCGTATTTACGGAATTTTACTTCTCCAACGCCTTTGATCTTCAGAATTTGTGACTCTGTCTGTGGACATACGACACTCATTTCACGCAATGTCGCATCGTTAAAAATAATGTAGGACGGCACATGTTCCTTACCTGCAAGCTCACGTCGAACGAGGCGTAATTGTTCAAATATCGTCTCATTCACTGCGGATGGCGAAATATCTCGACCTCTAGTCTTACTATAACCTCCTGCAACTGCTCCACTTGTCCGTGTTGGACGAGCAACTCGTTGCATGACCTGTCGTTGCCCTTTAAGCACATCAGCAGCTAAGGGTTGAAGTTTTAACACCGGATATTGTCCTTCCGAGAGAGATAAATACCCATCTGACGCCATCACGTTAATCACTTCGGAGATTTCCTTTTCCGTCCGATTGGACATCGCCCCATAAGTCGATAGACTTCCGAAACCGTACTGTAATACTTTCTTGTTCCGAGATCCTTTGAGCACCGAAGCAACCATCGATACACCGTACCGTTCACGCATACGATGAATGCAGGAGAATATCTTCTGAGCATCAATGGTCATATCGATAAGTTCCCTTTCATCTGTACAAGAACTACATGTTCCACATCGCTTACCTTCATGAACTTCCCCAAAATAATCTAACATAGCATTACGTAAGCAGCGATTGGTATAACAATAGTCTAACATCTGCTGTAGCTTTCGGTAATCGTTATGTTTTCGTTCATCATCGAGTTGATTCTGCTCAATTAGAAACTTTTGAGTCATGATATCCTGCCCACTGAACAGTAGGATACATTGACTCGGTTCGCCATCACGACCAGCGCGACCGGCCTCCTGTACGTAGGCTTCCATATTCTTCGGCATACTGTAGTGGATAACATAACGCACGTTAGATTTATCAATACCCATTCCAAATGCATTGGTAGCTACGATCACCCGGATATCATCATATAGGAATCCTTCCTGACTCGCTGCTCGTTCAATATCACTCATCCCCGCATGATAACGACCTACAGAAATGCCAGCACTCTGAAGACGCTCATATAGTAGATCCACGTCTTTACGTGTCGCAGCATAGATGATTCCTGTCTCATGAGCATGCTCAGCTGTATAGGTCATAACAAACTCTCGCTTGTTCTCCCCCCGCAGTACGGACATCGCCAGATTATCACGTCCTAGACCTGTAACGAATACCTGTGGCTCTTGAAGACGCAACAGCTTCACAATATCGTCCATCACTTCTGGTGTAGCCGTTGCGGTGAATGCAGCTACAATAGGCCGTTGAGAAAGACCTTCTACAAAAGGAGCAACAGCTAGGTAACTTGTCCGGAAATCATGTCCCCATTGAGATACGCAGTGTGCTTCATCTACGGCAATACAAGAAATCGGGAGATAAGACATTTGTTCGCGGAACCAATCCAATTCCAGCCGTTCAGGTGCCACATACAGTAATTTCAGATCGCCTTGTGCTGCAGCTCGGATTCGGTCATTGACTTCCTTCCCACTAAGCGTGCTGTTAATGAAAGCTGCAGAGATTCCCGCTGTAGTAAGCGCATCTACTTGGTCCTTCATTAAAGAAATCAATGGAGACACGACGAGTGTAAGTCCAGGCAGCATCAATGCAGGAATTTGATAACAGATGGACTTCCCTCCACCCGTAGGCATAATTCCTAAGGTATCTCTGCTATCTAGTAAGCTTGATACAATATTTCTTTGACCTTCACGGAAATCCGGATAGCCATAATATTTCTGCAGATATGTCTGTGCTCGATCCAAGGTCATAGATTCCATTATCATCATTTATACTCCTTAATACACCAATAACAAATATTCTTATAATATAAGTTTACTGGGCTTTGATCGAATGAGCAACCCAAGTAGAATCACTCAAGTTTCTATATCGTAGCATTGCACCATCACTCATGGTATTATTGGACAGGAAACCACATGAGGATGGAGAATTCATGATATGAAGAATAAACAGCGTTCTGGCCAAGGCCAACAACAATCTTTTAATAAAAGCAAAAATAAATCTAACCCAACACATCGTAATAATACATCAAGTAACAAACAATATACGGTGAAAGAAAATGCAGAACTATTGGCATTCTTATTGAGCACGCTATCAAATATCGGACGTAACTCGGTTAAATCCATGTTAGCTCGCGGACAAATTTATGTGAATGGCAAAGCTGTTACTGCATACAATTTCCCACTTGAGCCCGGAAATACAGTAACCGTCTCTAAAGATAAGATTATAGAAGAAGTCCCACTTGTAGGACTCCGCATTCTGCATGAAGATGATGATATTATCGTTGTATATAAAGAAGCTGGTCTACTGTCTGTCGCTGCTTCGCAGGAAGACGAACTTACAGCTTATCGTCAACTAACAGCACATGTACGGGAGAAAAATCAAAGCAGTCGCATATTTGTAGTACATCGTCTTGACCGCGATACGTCAGGTGTGATGATGTTCGCGAAGAAAGAAGAAGTAAAGCAGAAGCTTCAAGAGTCTTGGCAAGAGATGGTCAAAGAGCGTACTTATATCGCATTGGTTGAAGGTAAAGTAAAGAGATCCGAGGGAACGATTAAATCGTGGCTCAAGGAAAGTAGCACATTAAAGATGTATTCCAGCCCGCATCCCACTAATGCCCAATTAGCGATAACACATTATAAAACCCTACAAACCAATAGCTATTTCTCACTGCTAGCAGTTAATCTCGAAACTGGACGTAAGAACCAAATTCGAGTTCACATGGAGGATCTTGGTCATCCTATCGCAAGTGATAAGAAGTATGGTGCAAAGACTAGAAGCTTAGGAAGACTTGGCCTTCACGCGCAAATATTAGCTTTTGAACACCCAACAACAGGTGAAGTCATGACCTTCAAAACAGAAATTCCAAAGACATTCCTAAATCCTTTCAAAGATGCCCCTACTAAATAAAGAAACCCGATCTATATTCATCCTACTTGGATAAGTATAGGCCGGGTTCTTTATTTATATAGATCAATAGCAAAATACTTTGACTGAAACAATATGGGATAGGAAACTTCATCGAGTTAATATTCATCAAAAGATTCGTTCAATAAATATCTAACATCAACAAAATACATACGCAAACTACGTAGATGGATAGCCATTATCTCAATCTCATTTGAGAAACATTATCAATTAGAGGGCAGATATGGTACAATAATGTTCGAATCCACTTTGACGAAAAGGAGTCGAACAGATGAAGACAGTAACGGCACAACAAGCCGCTTTGCACATTGATGACTATTTAGACCTACTAAATTTGGCTAAAAAAGTAGAAGATCTTAAATGGCAGAAAGAAATTATCCGTAAACTTAAAAGAATGAACGATTCCAATTCATCCTCTAAACCCTATTATAATGAGTCTAATCCCATAAAACATCTATAGATACTTATCGCACTTTTAAATATGTCACCTAAAAATTTCACATTAGAAGGGGCTACCGAATGATTCGGTAGCCCCTTCTAATGTTCTATCTAAGCATACTTACTTACCGAATACGACTGGACCTTCCCATGCTAACATACCACCCGACATATTTATCACTTTGTAACCTTGTTCGGTAAGGTACTCGCAAGCTCTGGCACTACGACCACCACTACGACATACCATGATCGTTACCTGATTAGGATCAAGCTCTTGATGACGTTCTGTTAACGTCCCAAGTGGAATATGCTTCGCTTGGGAGATGTGTCCTGATTCCCACTCATCGTCTTCACGAACATCAATAATATCAATCTTCTCACCTTTAGCTATCATTTCCTGAACTTCTTCAACATCTAATTCATTTACCGGTGTATTACTCATTTATGCCACTCCCTTTAATCCTTCATTCATATAGGCTACTTTCTCTTTCTCATGGTAACATAAGTAGTTCTCTTAATAAAACAAGCAGACCACGTATGGCCTGCTTGTTATCATCAATATAATTGCTGTTATCCTTCAAGTAGTAATGATTCAGGATCCTCAAGCATTTCCTTCACTGCAACTAAGAAACGTACAGCTTCACTACCATCCACAATACGATGATCATAGGAAAGTGCGATATACATCATCGGACGATTTTCCATTCTCTCCTGATCAATTGCAATCGGACGTAGTTGAATCTTATGCATACCTAGAATACCTACCTGAGGTGTGTTAAGAATCGGTGTAGATAACAAGGATCCGAATACCCCTCCGTTAGTAATGGTAAAGGTACCACCTTGAAGTTCCGAGATGTTCAGTGTGTTCGTACGCGCTTTTCCTGCTAACTCACCGATTGTTCGCTCTATTTCCGCAAACCCGAGACGTTCAGCATCACGTACAACAGGTACTACCAATCCCTCTTTGGCTGAAACAGCAATTCCAATATCGTAGTATTTCTTAATAACAATATCTTCTCCATCAATTTCGGCATTAAGAAGCGGGAACTTTTTCAACGCACCTACAACAGCCTTAGTAAAGAACGACATGAACCCAAGACCTACATCATGTTTCTCTTGGAAAGCTTGCTTACGTCTCTTACGAATATCAAGGATTGCAGTCATATCTACTTCATTAAATGTCGTAAGCATAGCTGCCGTTCTTTGTGCTTCTACTAGACGCTTCGCAATCGTTGCACGACGTCGGGACATCCGCTCGCGTACTGTTGGTTTGGAGTTCTCAGCGAACTCTGGCTTCGCTGCAACCACTGCTGGCGGGCTTAACTTAGCCTTATCTTGTCCATTTGAAGAAGAGCTCAGCTGGTCACTAGAAGATTCGGAGTGATTACGTACATTTTCTTGATAGATACGACCCTTCGTATCGCGATCTTGTACTTGTTCTAGATCAATTCCGCGCTCACGTGCTAATTTCCGTGCAGAAGGTGACGCTGCTAAGAAAGATGCACTATCAGCAGATGCTGAAGGTTGTTCAGATCGTGTCATCGTAGCAACCGCAGTAGCCTTCTGCTGAGCAGCTGGCTGTTTCTTATCTTCAATGTGAGCAGGCTCTTTAGTAGAAGATTCTCCAACACTCGCTGCTTCCCCACCTGATTGGATTCGACCAATGACTTCACCAATCTGGACCGTATCGCCTTCTTGTCTAAGAATCTTCTCTAGCACCCCATCTTGCTCGGCACTAATCTCTAAGTTGACTTTATCTGTCTCAAGTTCAAGAAGTATATCCCCAAGGTTAACGGAATCTCCTTCTTTCACATGCCATTTGTATATTGTTCCTTCTGTAATGGATTCTCCCATTGCGGGCACAGTTATATTATTCAAGTCTTCTACCTCCTCATGGACATATTAGTTTTATTTCGTCTTAATCGTTTCCTGTTGCAAGCGAAGTGCCAATGAAATAATCTGTTGTTGTTCAAAAATATGAACCTTCTGATAACCACTAGCCGTACTTGAGCGCTCAGGACGACCATTGTAAGAAACGGATACTCCAGCAGGCGATATCGCACGAATACGTGGTTCAATATAACGCCACGCCCCCATATTTTGAGGTTCTTCTTGTACCCACACGATCTCTTTAAGATTCGTTAAACGACCCAGTATTTCCTTCAATTCACTCTCAGGGAACGGATAAAGTTGTTCTACACGTGCAATATGCAACCAGTCAGGACGTTTAACCTCTTCATTGTCTAAGGCCTCTTCTATTTCAACGGCAATTTTACCAGAGCATAGAAGTAAACGTTCTACACTTTCAGGTTTCCCTCCTAAACCAAGCTGTTCCAATACCCGTTTGAACGATCCTTCACTGAACTCAGAACTAGAAGAACCTACTCTTGGATTACGGATCAAGCTCTTCGGAGACATGATGATAAGTGGTCTTGCCTCTTCCGTCTCGGTAAGTGCTGCCTGACGACGTAACAAATGGAAATACTGTGCAGCGCTAGTTAGGTTCGCAACGGTCATGTTATCGTCTCCTGATAATTGGAGAAAACGTTCAAGCCGCGCACTGGAGTGTTCAGGTCCCTGTCCCTCATATCCATGAGGTAATAGCATAATCAGACTTGAATTCTGCGTCCATTTGGAACGTCCCGCTGAAATGAACTGATCCATAATCACTTGAGCACAGTTAGAGAAATCGCCATATTGCGCTTCCCAGATGACCATCGTCTCTGGTGAGAATACGTTGTATCCATATTCAAATCCTAGTACAGATGCTTCAGATAGTGGACTGTTATGGATAGCGAAGGATGCCTTCGCTTGCGGCAATTCATGCAACGGACAATACGTACCACCAGACTCAGGATCATGTAACACTAAATTACGATGTGCAAAAGTCGCGCGTTCCGCGTCTTGCCCACTGATACGAATAGGTTTGCCGTCCGAAAGAATCGTTGCGAAAGCCAATGTCTCTGCAAGTCCCCAATCTACCTTTTCTCCTTCATTCAAGGAACTGTTACGGCGTTCAAGAATACGCTGCAACTTCGGATAGACTGTAAAGCCTTGAGGGCGTTTCAGAAGATCTTTATTAATCTGTTGAAGTTTATCCAATGGTACTTTGGTGGATACAGGTTGTGGCACTTCAGGTACCAGGACAGCAATACTCTGCTGAGCCGCATTCTGTACATCATTTCGTTTCATTAGATCATAAGCATCCTTCATGCGATTAATGACACCTTGCTTGAGTTGCTCAGACTGTTCTTCCGAAATCCGTCCTTCATTGGATAACTTAGCAGCATATATATTACTTACGCGTTCGTGATTTCTAACTTTTTGATATATCAATGGTTGCGTCGTATCTGGATCATCCGTTTCATTATGTCCATAGCGACGATACCCCACAAGGTCAATCAAGAAGTCTTTCTTAAAGCGATTACGATATTCACTAGCCATACGCATAGCCGCAATACAAGCTTCAGGATCATCTGCATTCACGTGAACGATCGGAATTTCATATCCTTTTGCTAAATCACTAGCATAATGAGTGGAACGAGAGTCTTTACTCTCTGTCGTAAATCCTAGATTGTTGTTCACAATAATATGAATGGTTCCACCGTTCTGGTAACCTGGTAATTTGGTGAAGTTCAATGTTTCTGCAACAATTCCTTCTCCTGGAAAAGCAGCATCACCGTGAATGAGAACCGTTGCTGCCTTGTTCACATCTTGTTTAGGATATCCAGGTTGTCCCCGATCTTCCTGAGCTGCACGCGCATACCCTTCTACAACCGGATTAACGAACTCAAGGTGACTTGGATTGTTCGCTAAGGTAATTCTAGCTTCAAGCTCGTTGCCATCTTTTAATAGACGGTTCGCTCCTAAGTGGTATTTAACATCACCAGTCCAACCATAGTTGATACCCGTTGATCCCTCTGAAGGAATCAACTTTTTGTTAGGTGAATTATGGAACTCTGAGAAAATATTCTGATATGGCTTACCAAGTACATGCGCCAATACGTTCAATCTTCCCCGATGCGCCATCCCCATCAAGATATGCTTCGCACCACTACCTATCATTTGGCGTAACATTTCATCAAGCATTGGAACAAGAACATCATTTCCCTCAATAGAGAAACGTTTCTGTCCAACGAATGTCCGATGGAGAAACTCTTCAAATTGCTCTACTTGATGTAATCGTTCTAGTAGTGTTCTACGTTCCTCTAAAGTTAGCCCCGGCGAAGGAGATTCGGCTTGACTGTTTAACCAGTTCCGTTCTTCCTCCTCGTGCACATGACTAAATTCATAAGCTATAGTACCTGTATATAATTCATGAAGTCGCACAATAGCGTCCCATCCTGTAGTGACATCCTCAGGCGCGTTATGCCAAATTAAGGAAGATGGAAACGCTTTTAAATCTTCTTGCGACAAATGATATCGTTCTGGTTGGAGCAGCCTTGTGTCAGATGCAGGACGAAGTCCTAGTGGATCTATATCTGCCTGTAAATGACCATAGGCACGAATATTCCATACAAGCTTCCCAGCGTCTACACCTTTTTTCAACAAATTTCTGTCCCATGAAATACGATCACTTGGTGCTTTCGGAGCCGAATCTTCATCAGTTATTGAAGTTGGTGCTCCCCACAAACCAAATAAATGTTGGAATGTTTCATCCACAGAAGTTGGATTGTTCAGATACCGATCATATTGTTCATGTACATAACCAAGATTGGGGCCGTAATAAGTTTGCCACGGATCGCTAGTCTGTTGCTTATTCGTTATCATTGTCGGATATACCTCCGTCTTGAGCTATAATAGTTACTTTTGGAATAACTTTCTAAAATCTCATTCTTTGATCTCTTCTATTATAGTCCTTTGTAGACAATAGCTGAAATAACCATTTCATATAGTTATGATCTAATAAACAGATCAATCGCATATCTTATCTAAGATTTCATACAGAAAAGATGCGTTTTATTGAAACCCTCACTGAATCATCCATAATTTTGGTAATATATTAGTAATACCCTTAATTGCCTATGTCCAATACGATCCATGAAAGGAGAATTTCAATGCCATCTTCTTTTTTTGACTATCAAAGTCCGGATGTTTTCCACGCCTACTCCACAGCTCATCTCATTCAAATTTCCATTCTAATGATCCTATCCTTATTAATGTTCACACTGAGGTTCGCTATTAAAAGAAAGGCTTCAGTGAAAAGAACGATTCGTTATCTGATTGTTGCCATGTTGATATTGTCAGAAGTCACGCTCAATATTTGGTATGTCTCACAAGGAATATGGCGTGCCCAAACATCATTGCCCCTTGAATTATGTAGTGTAACTTTGTTACTAGCCATTATTATGCTTCTAACTAGAAGCCGTTTATTGTATTCGATTGTTTTTTTCGCAGGAATAACAGGTGCGCTTCAAGCTGTACTCACACCAAGCTTAGACTATACATATCCACATTTCCGATTTCTACAATTCTTTATCGCTCATTTCGGTATCATTCTTTCAGCGTTATATATGACATGGATTGAAGATTACAGACCAACTTGGAAATCGATCGGAGTCGCCTTAATTTTCTTAAATGTTCTTGCCATTATCGTCGGATTCATCAATTACATCATAGGTTCTAACTACATGTTCTTGATGCATAAACCACTTACGCCATCCATTCTTGATTGGTTAGGTCCACATCCCTATTATTTATTGTCCGAACAAGGTATTGCACTTCTCTTCTTCACCCTACTGCACTTGTTATTCTTCGTATTACCTAGTTCGTGGAAGCAACATTCTCTAAAAAACAATTCAAAAGCAAAATCTTATCTATAGGCAAGTAAAATTAGCGCGATAAAAAAATGATGAATGAAAAAATGGTTGAGTAGGAGAATACCCTACTCAACCATTTTGTTCCTAACCATGCTAATGACTATTACATATACCTCATCTTACACTGAACTAAGGACGCTCTATAAGGATAGCTTTACTATCGTTATCCCAATCTACAGTAGAACCTAAAGCCCCAGCTATAAAATGAAGTGGCACATAATAAGTTCCTTCAATGTTCATCAGCGGCTGGGCAAGTTTCACCTTTTTCCCATCCACAATTGCTTGATTAGAGCCATTCTTAAGAACGATTGTCGAACCTGTTATATCATCAATAATTGTAATTTGTTTCAATGCACTGTCCCACTTAATATCTGCATCAAGCTCTTGAGCAAAATACCGAATGGGTACCATCTTCGTTTTGTTCACATCGATAGGAAGAGCGTAATCGTAGTACCAATCGTATTCCTCATCTACCAAGGTATTCATGTAGAAGTATTTCTGACTAATATTCATATCCTCTTTAATAAACTGATATGCATCGGATTGATTATCGAAATTACGCAAGATTTTTCCTGGTGTAACTTGATTCGCATTGAGAACATCTACTGGAAGAGAACCTTTAGAAATATCAATTTTATTAGCACTAACTGCTTTGTTAACGTTCCAGATTTCACTAGTAGAATGAACCTTGATCTGCTTAATTGGCAATTCTAGTGTTGTTGGAATCTGAACGGTAAGATTAATATTTTGCTTACGTACATGTAAATTCTTATCGAACATGAAATCCATCGCTAACACCGTATCTTTGCCGAATAATTCATTCAATTCTGGTGTTTCAGTGAACATCTCTTTAACATTCTTATCATAATCTACAAGCAACTCATTCAATGACTTTTGTAATTGATTAGTCAAGTAAATTACCGTAGCTTCTTTATCATCGATAACGCTATTCAATGAACCTAAGCCTAAAGGAAGTTCCACCTCATCTAAATATTCCTCACTATTTGATATGCCTAATTCCGATTTGAATATAGGATAGTATACATCATATAACGTACCTATTAATTCTTTGACCCCTTCCTTATCCTTGGACACACTCGTTAGGAAGGATTTAGCAAGACCCACCAATTCATCTCCACGAACATCTATATGAAGCTTCTGAAGACTCATAGCCTCACCATATACACTCTCTGTTACGGAAGACACAGATACAGATTCTGGATTAGATGCGTTCTTAAATAAGAACTTACCTACATTGGACATTAATTCAAGTGATTGTTCTGATGTTTGCAGATCAGCAATATCTACACCAGAACCCGCGTTCAATGAGTCGAGAGATACAGAGATCGGTAGTTTGGCTCCTTCTACCCACAGTATAAGATTATTCTTATCTATCGATAGATGGAACGGTAGTTTTTTACCAAATAAACTTAACGCTCCCTCCACGGAACCTGTTGACGCATCTTGAATCATAGCGTGATCAATACTTAATGAAAATGAGTTTATAAGATCAATCATTTCTTTTTCTTCTGTACTCATCTCTATCCCTGAAGGAACAATTTCAAGTGACAGCGTTTGTTTGGATTCTGAGGATTTGACCGTAAGGTTATCTGTGAGAGACTTGCTAATATCCAACCCTCCAACAGATTGACAACCAGATAATATCACAAGCATAGATACTAAACATACTGCCAACAAAACTTTCATTCTTTTCATTATTTACTCCCCTTTTCGATATTTAAATTGGAATTTATTTCATTAGTATGCCAGTGAGGCGTGGATCTGTAAAGATAAATATATGAGATCGAACTACACTTTTAGCCCCACAATAACTAAGTCACGTTCTACATTATCTAATATAGCAACACCTGGGAGGTAACCCCATTGTTTAAACCCATATTTTGATAGCAAATGTAAACTCCCATCATTATGTCCAAATACAAAACCAACCAAGTTACGTATCCCAAGCCTTGGACATTCTGCAATGCCTTTCTCCACGAGAATACTTCCCACTCCGGCGCCACGGTAATCTTCTGATACATAAATACTAATCTCCGCGGTACCATCATAAGCTGCCCTGCCATAAAAAGATTGGAAACTCATCCAAGCCACAACGCTTCCTCCAGATCTCATAACCCACAATGGTCGATGATTATCGTTGTGTTCATGGAACCATGCTAGTCTACTATCTACGCTTACAGGTTCTAGATCTGCTGTAACTACTCTTCCTGCAACGGTTGAATTATAAATTGATATAATAGCTGGCAAATCACCTATTTGGGCTGGTTCAATATTATACTGTTGTAATCTCATCACTATTCCTCCACAATCTAATCGTTATAGTCATCTAAAGTCCAACTTGTTCTTCACTCCATTGCCATAGCCACTGTGCATCGTTCATATTATTTGCACGTGGTGAAAGTTTCTGAATTTGTTGACGATAGAAATACTCCCCGCTCACTTCAGAAATTTCAGGTGCTGTTGCCAGATATATGGCTGATTGAGATCCTTGCTCAGCAGATAGAAAGAATGGACGAAGTAGCAAATATACACGTTTGCCGAATCCTGTCTTACGATCAACACCCAAGTTCGTTAGTACTGCTCCGGGATGTAAGCAGTTCACGGTTACGCGGGATCCCTTCAACTTAACGGCCAGCTGTTTGGTGAATAGGATATTTGCAAGCTTCGATTGCGCATACCCTTTAGCCACATTATATCCCTTCTTTAATGAAGGATCGTCAACGTGTATTTTGCCAACCTTATATGCACCTGAGGATACATTCACTATTCTCCCTTGATCTGCTACCATCAGTCTATCTAATAGCAGATTCGTAAGTAGGAAATGCCCAAGATGGTTAATCCCTATATTCATTTCAAAACCATCCGACGTTAATTGTCGCTTCAAAGAGACGACACCTGCATTATTAATAAGTACATCTAGCACTTGATATCTGGACTTAT
This sequence comes from Paenibacillus macquariensis, assembly GCF_900156375.1. GTDB lineage: Bacteria > Bacillota > Bacilli > Paenibacillales > Paenibacillaceae > Paenibacillus_AQ > Paenibacillus_AQ macquariensis. The sequence goes on along the minus strand of NZ_FTNK01000003.1, from coordinate 231,565 downwards.
ATTCAACGGCAAATCGGCGTATACTGTCTAGATCTCCTAGATCTGCGATCATAAGTTCAATATTCTGTGTTCCGCTCTCTTTCATAGCTGTTATACGAGCTACTTCACCACGTTCTGCACTTCTACAGACCATAATAACGTAAGCACCTCTTCGTGCGAGTTCTATCGTTGTCGCAAGACCCATCCCAGAATTAGCACCCGTTACCATAACTATCTTATCTTGCATACTTTCTTCCCCCCCTTATATGTAGATCTGTGACTTCACTTTCTCATTCGCAACTAGAAGTCTATAATATATCTTAGTTCACAACTCAACATGATAATACCAACTTAGCATCTGGAAAGGATTGAATATATCCATGAATGAACGATTAAACCGATTAGATACCTCTATGCAGGAAATGGGCATGGATGCCCTTATTATCACGGACCCTAAGCATGTGTACTATTTAACCGGTTTCGCAAGCGACCCACATGAACGTTTCTTAGGATTAGCGCTTAGACGAGGTGAGGAACCTGTACTCATCGTACCTGCACTTGATGCCGAAGCTGCCCATACCGCATCCTCTGTCCAGAACATCATAACCCACTCCGATACAGATCACCCTTACAACTTGTTAAAAGAGCAATTAAAGGGAACGATCAGCTCTCTTGGTATTGAGAAAGGTCAACTCACAGTCTCACGCTTTGAGCTCCTTCAAGAATCACTAGGGGCCCACACATATCAAGATATTGGTCCTATTCTCCAAAGCTTAAGAGTACAGAAAACACCAGAAGAAGTGGTTCGAATGAAAAATGCTGTTCACTTAATTGAAGAGGTACTTCGTCAGGGGTTAATCCAAGTTAAAGTGGGCGTGACTGAAGTAGAGTTGGTGGCAGAACTGGAGTATCTTATGAAGAAACTCGGTGCGGACGGTCCTTCTTTTGAAACGATGGTGCTCTCTGGGCCTAATACTGCCCTCCCTCATGGTGTTGCCGGACAACGGAAAATTCAAAACGGTGATTTATTGATGTTCGATATGGGTGTATTTGCAAATGGCTACGCCTCTGACATTACACGTACCTTTGCTGTAGGAGAACTAAACAGGGAACTCTCTACCCTTTACAATACGGTTCTTGAGGCTAATCTGCAAGGTATCCAATCCATCAGACCAGGCGTAACATTGGCTTCTGTTGATCAAGCTGCTCGTAGCGTTATTGAACGTGCAGGTTATGGTCCTCAATTCATGCATCGTCTAGGACACGGATTGGGTATGGATGTTCATGAGTATCCATCGATACATGGTAATAACACAGACCTTGTTCAAGCCGGTATGGTATTTACAGTGGAGCCAGGAATCTACGTTCCTGGATTAGGTGGCGTTCGAATAGAGGATGATATTGTCGTAACTCACGATGGTGTTGAAGTATTAACCTCTTTCCCTAAAGAGCTGACTATTCTGGGATAAACGAATAATAACTGAAGCAATAGAAAAAAGGATGTCCCTCTGCCATATTCTTGGCATATAGGACATCCTTTTTTTGTTACATCTAACTGATTCACTTCATTAATCTTCATCCGTAAATTTAAAAGTTCTAGCCTTATATAGAAATGGTGTCCCTACAGCTGTTAATACAAACTTAATTAAATAAGTAGTAAGTAATATTTCCAACCAGACATCCCATCCATAAACAGGTATCGAAAAGGCAATTAAACAAAAGATTAAGGTATCTACAAAAGAGCTAATCATCGTACTTCCGTTATTACGAATCCAGAAATGCTCCGGTTTCGGATAGAATTTACGAATCCAGCTGTATAACCTCACATCGAGGAACTGACTTACAAAGTATGCAGTAAGACTACCTAAAGCTAACCTTGGCATAAGTCCAAAGATCGTCTCCAGTGGTTCTTGAGCAAAATCACCCTCTGCGGGCGTAAAGAAAAGTGCCATCTGCATAATGACTGTTGTCATCAACAAGGTAAAGAAGCCAAACCATACCGCTTTACGAGCTTCTTCCTTACCATACCTCTCATTAAGCAGGTCGCTAGTCATATATAGACTCACATACATCGTGTTGCCTAAAGTCATAACGATGCCAAACATATCAATCGTTTTGGTAACCTGAATATTAGCAATTACCGTCGCCACCCCAATCCATGCGTAGAGACCCTTTTTACCAAAGAGACGATAGCATAGAAGAAACAGCGAAAAATTCACGAGCACATACACAATGCCCCATCCAAAATTAAACATGATTAATCCTCCTAGTTTTGATACGCGGGATGGTTACGAACCGCGGTTCTAAACGTCTATGACGTTCAAAACATGTTCAACTGTAACACAAAAGATGATTATTGCCTAGACTCAACAGAAAAACCAAAGCAACATTCTGCTTTGGTTTTTCATTTATTGGATATTTTGAAATTCTACGTGCTTAAGCTTGTGCTGCATCTAAATCTATTTTGTCGTTATTATATACTTTTGGATCGTTCTCTTTTAATATCTTGCTAGAAATAAGACCTGAAGTCATGGAATCATTTACATTTAATGCTGTACGTCCCATATCGATTAGAGGTTCAACAGAGATTAGTAGACCTGCTAATGCAACAGGTAGACCCATCGTAGAAAGTACGATCAAAGATGCAAAGGTAGCTCCACCGCCGACGCCTGCTACACCAAAGGAACTAATGACAACAACTAGAATCAATTTCAGAATAAAACTCCAGCTTGTTGGGTCAATACCTACTGTTGGAGCAATCATTACTGCGAGCATAGCCGGATAAATTCCGGCACAACCGTTCTGACCAATGGTAGCTCCAAACGTAGCTGACAGATTCGCAATCCCTTGCGATACGCCAAGTTTTCTCGTCTGAGTCTCTACGTTAAGTGGAATGGTAGCTGCGCTTGAGCGTGATGTGAATGCAAATGTTAACGTAGGCAGTACCTTTTTCAAATATACGAGTGGGTTGAACCCGAACAATGTTATCAATATTAGATGAATAATAAACATAACAATCAAAGCTACATAAGAAGCAATTACGAAGTTAATCAACTTTAATATTTCATCTACGTGGGTCGTAGCAATTGTCTTGGTGATCAACGCCAATATACCGTACGGCGTCAGCCTCAATACCAATGTAACCATGCGCATCACAACGGCATACACTGCATCGATCAAATCACGAAAGACTTGAGCTTGTTTGGGTTTCTTACGATCTATCCCAAGAACAGCTACACCAATAAAGGCTGCGAAGATAACGACAGCAAGTGTGGAGGAACTACGTGCACCTGTCATATCTTCAAATGGATTTTTTGGAATAAACTCAAGCATTTGCTGCGGAATCGATTTATCTTCCACCGTGCCAAGTCTCTCTTCTAATTTCACGCCTTGTGCCTGTTCTCTGTCACCGCTCTGAATATCAATAGCCTTTAAATCAAAGCTTAGCGTAGTGACAATACTAACAGATGCCGCAATTGCAGTGGTAAGAAGGAGAACTGCAATAATTGAAAAACTCATCTTCCCAAGATTCTTAACACCGTTCAAATTCATGATGGCAGAAATAATCGACACCATGATTAGAGGAATTACGATCATTTGAAGAAGTCCTACGTAACCATAACCTACCAAGTTAAACCATTCAACGGACTTACCGATAACTTCGGAATCAGGTTTGAAGATGAATTGTAGAATCACTCCAAATACGATCCCCAATCCTAATCCTGTAAATACACGCTTCGTGAAAGAAATATTTTTCTTTTGCATCCAAACCAGTAATCCAATCAGTCCTAGCATAACCACGATGTTAATGATAATCCATAAAGTTTCCATTATGTAGCCCCCCAAAAAAAGTGATATATATTGCTAAATAATATGATTATATTGTCGACGTTTCATATCATAGCACATACCCTAGTATTTGGGTAGGTTTAATTTTAGAATCACTTATTTGATGCCCATAATAGCGTAAATCTGTTCCATATCAACATGATTTCGAACCACTTCAGCAATCCGATCAAATTCCTGTTCCTTTAGCATGTTAGAACTATATGTCTGACGAAATGGTTTTAATCCTTTTTTTACACGAATGCCATCAAGCCAAGACCTGCGCAAGGTATCATTATGAAATACACCATGAAGATACGTCCCCCACGTGGCCCCATCTAACGTTCCCCAACCTTCGTGTACATGTTCCCCTGTTATTCGCTCTATTTGAAATAGTGGTGTCACATTGTTCTTATTCGAGCAATCGGTTTCCCCCATATGAATCTCATAACCTTCAATCGAGGTAACTTCCTGTTTCGCTTCAAGCCTAAGCGAATGCCCTAACGCAAGAGTTCCATGCACACGCACCGTTGTTTTTTCTTTCAAAAAGGTCGTAGTCACTGGAAGATAAGCAAGTCCTTCAGCACTACGAGATTCACTAGCCTCCACAGAAAAAGGATCAATCAACATCTCGCCTAACATTTGGTACCCTCCACATATGCCAACGAGCTGCTGTGTCTCCGACTCTATAGCTCCTGCTATGCCATCATCTAATCCCTGCATACGAAGATATTCTAAATCCCCGATCGTATCCTTTGTTCCCGGCAGAATAATCACATCAGGCGATCCCAACTCTGAAGCAGATTTCACGTATCTGACGGATACGTCCTTCTCCTCACGTAAGGGATCAAAATCCGTAAAGTTAGATATTCTCGGATATTGAATGACCGCGATATCAATGTCACGATGATTCGCAACCTTGTGACGTAATGTATCTAACACAACGGAATCCTCAGCTTCAATCTTGAGTTCTTCAATAAAAGGCAACACACCGAGTACTGGAATTCCTGTACGTTCGGTAAGCCAGGTAAGCCCTGGCTCAAGTAGCTTAATATCCCCACGGAATTTGTTAATGATGAATCCCTTCACTCTTTGCCGCTCATGAGATTCTAATAGTTCTAACGTTCCGACGATAAAGGCAAATACACCGCCCCGATCAATATCGGCGATTAACAATACTGGCGCATCCGCCCAACCTGCTAAATTCATATTGACGATGTCGTTGTTCTTTAGATTAATCTCTGCTGGGCTCCCTGCACCTTCCATTACGACGATATCGTACTGATCTCGTAATCGATTCAAAGCATCCATCACGGTATCTTTCGCTCTTGGTAAGAAGTGTTCACGATAATCGGACGCACTCATCTGTTGATAAGGTTCACCGTGAACAACGATCTGGGAGAACATGTCTTTCACTGGCTTAATGAGTATTGGATTCATATCTGTCGTAGCCTTGATTCCGCAAGCTTCGGCCTGTACGCCTTGTGCACGGCCAATCTCTTTTCCATCCTCTGTTACATATGAATTTAGAGCCATATTTTGCGATTTATAAGGAGCTGTACCATATCCATCTTGCGTAAAAATACGGCATAATGCCGTGGTCACGATACTCTTGCCTACATCTGAGGCAGTCCCTTGCAACATTAATACGGCTCCAATGAAATCTTTCTTACTAACGTGTGATTTGGATTTCTCCATATGATGTGATCCCCTTTTACATATGATTGAGTAGCAGAACTAGCGTAAGTAATGCTACAACTTCAACAAATTCGTTGAGAGCGCCATAGGTATCCCCTGTTAACCCACCTAATGTAGTGTTTAGCTTCCGTGCCATCCAGGTTCCAGCAGCCCATGATGCCAGAGGAAGCGTAATGAAGCCAAGAAGTGCGGTAGTCCATACCACGCTGTCCGTGCGCAATAAAGGTAATATGGCTACTGCAACTCCTGATAACAAGGTCGCTAATAGAAAAGTTCCCCATACTTGTCCTCTACTTAACCCATGAAAGTTCCCACCAGCCAACCCATCTTTTCCACGTGCCATAGGCCATGAAGACATCGCATGAACCATGAACCAACGACTCCAAATCAATGGAAGGAGTAGAAGTCCTGAGTAGTTAAAACCGTCTATTAACAACGAATAGATTAAAGAGAGCTTCAGTATGAGGAGCAACACACACGCAAGCACACCCATAGCTCCAACACGGCTATCTTTCATAATGTCTAGCATCTGCTCACGAGAACGATAACTTAAGACGCCATCCGCTGTGTCCATCCAGCCATCTAAATGAAGTCCACCTGTGAGCCCAACCCAGAGAATAAGGGTTAGCACCGCTGCAGGTAGAGCTGGTAGTAAATAAGCAAATCCAGCAGCTCCTGCCCACACCACGAGGCCAATAGCTGCACCAACGAGCGGATAGAATTTCACACTTTGCCGAAAAAGCGTAGGTGAATAATCAAGACTTACATTCACAGGAAAACGTGATAGAAATTGAAAAGCGGCCGCAGCCGCTTGTCCCCACTTCATCATAATCTATACTCCCTACTCTTCAATTCAATAGGAATGCCCACCGTTACTAGGAAAACTTCAGCACTACTTCTCGCTATAGCCTGATTCATGAACCCTGCTAAGTCGCGAAATATTCTTCCTAGCGCATATTCTGGTACAATGCCATCTCCAACTTCATTCGTTACCATGATCAAATGCCCTGGGTACTGTTGCACCTGTTCTACAAAACGAAGAATCTCAGCCTTGACTTTCTCCTGCATATCATTCTGTCCCTCATACGATAGAAGGATATTTGATAACCATAACGTAAGGCAGTCCACCAGAATCGTAGGAGCATTATCTCCCTCGATTACACTGGTCTCACGCCACTCGTTCAGAAGTTTCACGAGTTGGAAAGGTTCTTCCACATTACGCCATGGATAGTTGGCTTGAATTCTTTGAAGCTGATGAAGAGCAATACGCTCCCTCATCTCATCATCGAAAGCTTGAGCCGTAGCAACATATACAGCTTCTTGTGACTTCGACATACATAGCTTCTCAGCAAAGCTACTCTTCCCGCTTCGTGCTCCACCTGTGACAAGTGTGATCATTTCGTCTGTTCCTTTGTTTCACCTGACACGCCTGCACTCTCGAAGGTTGCCATTTCGTTGACAATACGGCAAGCTGCATCCACAAGATGTAAACACAATACGCCGCCTGTACCTTCACCTATACGCAGGTCTAATTCCAATACAGGACGAAGACCCAACTCTTGTAACAACAGTCGATGTCCTTGTTCATGCGAAGCATGTGACACAATCATGTAATCAGCGGCTGTTGGACAGATCGCTTTGGCAATTAATGCGGCTGCACTTGAAATAAATCCATCTATAATAACGGGGCAACCGTTTATTGCGGATCCAAGAATGACACCAACTAACCCACCAATCTCAAGACCACCTACCTTAGCTAGCACATCCATTGGATTAAGCGGATCAGGAGCATTAACTTTTAATGCCTGTTCAACAACACTGATCTTATGCAGTAAGCGTGAATCATCTATTCCGGTCCCTCTTCCAACTGCATCCCGAACACTTATCGATGAAAGTGCACAAATCACAGCAGAACTTGCCGTTGTATTCCCGATACCCATTTCGCCCGTTATAAATAATTGTACGCCACGTTGTACAGCATCTTCGACTACCTTGACACCAACAAGAATGGACTCCATTGCTTCCTCATAAGTCATGGCAGGTCCTTGCGCCATATTCGCCGTACCATACCGGATTTTCCGCGATATAAGATCAGGATGGGACAACTCACTATTCACGCCGATATCCACACATACAACTTCCGCACCTGCCTGTCGGGAAAGAACGTTAACCGCTGCACCGCCAGCAAGGAAATTATGAATCATTTGAGGCGTAACTTCTTGTGGAAATGCACTAATGCCCTCTTCACACACACCATGATCTCCTGCCATAATAATGACTTCTCTGCGGTCAAAAGAAGGCTTTACGACTCCTGTAATACCAGCAAGCTGTATCGCCATAGCCTCCAATTTACCGAGACTGCCCGGAGGAACAGTAAGATTACTTATATGTAATTTCGCTGCCTGAATCGCAGCTTGATCAAGACCACGAATCTCCCCAATACGTTCCATAATTTCATGATTCATATATCATTGCTCCTTTTATAACGTTCTTTTCTATATACATTTTAATTTCGGGATAAAAGTACTTGTGGAACCCCGCTAACTGGATGTTGTACAACGGCAGGATCGACTTTGTATACTCGTCGGATATTGTCCTCCGTTAAGATCTCATCTGGTGTCCCTATTCCAACAACTTCCCCTTCTTGCAGTACTAAGAGTTTATCACAGAATTGAGCTGCCAAATTCAAATCATGAAGGACCGCAATAACCGTGATTCCAGTCTCTTTGCGCCAGCTAGCAACCAATTCCATGAACTGAAGTTGATAATAGATATCTAGAAACGTCGTTGGTTCATCCAACAATAAAATTTGAGGTTCTTGTGCCATCACTTTGCCCAATGCAACGCGTTGCCGTTGTCCACCACTAAGTTCATCTAAAGGACGGTCTCCCAGTTCCTGTAACTGTAACTTATCCATGATGTCCTCAATAATGGTATCCGCATTCTCACCACGGTCTCTTCCGATCCAGTCTTGAAATGGGAATCTCCCCATTTCTATAATATCTCTCACGGGATAATTAATCGCAGGAAGGCCATCCTGCTGAAGGACAGCTAACATCTGAGATAGTTCTCGACGGCTGTACTTCGAGACATGATGGCCTCGAATCTGAAGTTCACCTGTTGTTATCTTGTCCACACCAGAGATTAATTGGAGAAGCGTTGATTTACCACTGCCATTAGGACCAATAATGCCCCACCATTCACCTTCTTGGATGGAACAGGACACATCACGAAGTGCGGAAAGTTCTCCGTACCTTTTAGATACCTTGTTCACCTCGATCATACCTTACCACCAATCCTTTGTTTCTTATTACGATACAACAAATACGCAAAGAAAGGTGCACCTAGAAATGCTGTAACCACGCCAAGAGGAATCTCAATAGGAGCTAGGAGGGAACGGGCAATCGTGTCACACCACAAGGTAAAGATTGCTCCTCCAATTGCCGATAATGGAACGATGAGTCGATAGTCAGGTCCAGCAATCAATCGAACAATATGTGGCGTAACGAGGCCTACAAATCCAATTACACCCGAGACAGATACGGCTGCTGCGGTTAGCAAGGTAGACACGATTAATGTGATTAGCTTAAGTCTCTCCACATTAAGCCCCATATGTGCTGCCTGACGTTCTCCGAGAGCTAATAAATTCAAGGAACGTGCGCAACTCCATATCACCATGAACCCAATCAGGACATAAGGCAATAACATTAACGTATATGACCAACCGCGGAAGCTGAGTCCTCCCATCGTCCAGAACAAAATCTCATTAATGGTCTGCTTCGACATCGCCGTTAAGAAGGATACAATTGCACCTAGGAATGATTGCATAACCACACCCGACAAGATCAGACTGTTGGTTGGGATCTTCCCTCCGTCACGTGCCAAAGACAATACGCCCCAGAGCGTCAATATCCCTGTAAAAAAAGCAACCAACGGAAGTGTCCACGCACCCACCAATGAATACTGAATTCCAAAGAATATAAGAACCGCAGCTCCAACGGATGCACCTGAAGATACGCCTAAAGTATATGGATCAGCTAAAGGATTACGAAGCACCCCTTGAAATCCAGAACCAGCAACCGCAAGAGCTGCTCCGACCAGCATACCTAGTACAATTCGAGGCAACCTTACTTTCATCAATATTTGTTCAAATGCAGGATTCCATGTTGGCGTAATAGCATCCCCAGCCCATGGTATCTGATGCAATAGAATCCTTACGATATCCATCACCGGGAGCTCCACGGCACCTATTCCCAGACAGAGTAGGAAGCTTGCGATAAGCAAGATTATCCCAAGTCCTCCATACCCAGCTAGCTTCTTACTCATGGCTTCACAAGTTCAGGATAGATCGCACTTGCAATTTCTTTAAGACCTTCTGTCACACGTGGTCCCGGGCGACTAACTAGGTTATCCTCTAATCCATAAATAGCATTATTCTTAACAGCATTTATTTGATCCCATCCACTACGTGCTTTAATAAGCTCGTCTAACTTCTTCTTTGACTTGTCATCAATTACATTCTTTGAGAACAGAATCACATCAGGATTATCATTTATGATTTTTTCTTCGCTGATTTCATACCACCCTGCCGTACCTGCCGCTACGTTAACGCCACCAGCGAGATTAATTAACTCATCCATAAACTCACCACTACCTACCGTCCAGCCCAGAGAAAATTCAATATATACTTTCTTTTTCTGTTCAGGTGTAAGTGATTTAACGGCTTCTGTCACTTCATCTCGTTCTTGTTTCATTTTGTCCACAACCGTCTTCGCTTCGGCTTGATGATCTGTAATCTGACCGAATACTTCAATATTTGAAATGACCTCATCCACCGATTTCGGATCTGTCTTGTAGATCGTAATTCCTAGATCACGCAGATGTTTCGCAGCCTCTACACTCATTGAGATACCTGTTAGTACGAGATCAGGTTGTGCCGCAATAATGGCTTCCTCGTTAGGGTTATACAAACCACCCATTTTCGGTTTGGTTGTCGCTGCTACTGGATAATCATCGTAATCAGATACGCCAACAACCTGTTCATCCAATCCTAATGCAAACAAGCTTTCTGTCTCTGCTGGAGAGATAGATACGATCTTCTTCGGTGCTTCTTTAAAAGTAATTGATTCACCTGTCGCATCCTTCACAGTTAGAGGATACACCGTTGCTACACTTGCCTCTTCAACAGGTGGCGTCACCTGTTCCGTTGGTGCTGGCTCTGCTCCTTGCTTCGGTTCATTATTAACGCCACAAGCTGCGAGCGAAAGTACTAACATGATCGCTAATGCACCCGTAGTCCAATTCTTCCATATTTGTTTCATTGTCATTTCTCTCTCCTCTATCTTCTAATTTCTTCATTACATGCGAGATGCTTCCCTTGTTCATCCATTGAATTGTCTATACGAAGTCTATGCTTACACAACAAAAAAAGCCTGATCCTCTTGTTCAGACAAGAATCAGGGATTACGTCAATGCAGAATTCATGGTAATTACCCAGAAGTGTCTGCAGGCTATGTACCACAATGAATTGAATCACAGGCACTTCCACAAGCCAAACGTAATCCTTTCCTCGAAGGACCGTCGTACTTCTCATAAGGCAGGTCTCCTGACTGACAGGTTAGCTAACATTCTCACCTTCCCATCCTGCTTGACGCAGAACAGTGGTACATTGAGAATATCCCTGTTTCACAGTGGCGGGACCGTACCGGAATTACACCGGATTCCCTTTTAACTAGGCATAGAAGTAACGATTTGCACTTCTAATTTCTAGACCTCACAAGTTTATGATATTCATTTAAGGACAAGTTTTGCTTCTCTATTCAAAATTATAGGTTAAAAGGAGTCAGCTTACAATCCAATTAATAGCATTCCGCATATGGTCGTTCACAAACATCCTTTCCATTTCCCGTCATGAAATGTAAGCTTCAAAGTTAATATACTTCCTGGATCAACAGCGTAATCCCAGAACTTCGAGCTTCGAATCATCATCGATGCAAGTTGTCTAATGACCCCACCATGCGTAACAAGCAGCACGGAAGACACAACATTATCATGATTATCTTCCTCATTGACACGAACTAGACTGTCCATAAAGTAATTAAGTCTCTGCTGAAAATCCCCCCATGACTCTCCTCTTGGTGGCACCACGGATTCGGGGTTGTCCAACCAATCTCGATAAATGCTAATATCCTTTAGCTGATCGTAAGTCTGCCCCTCCCAGTCACCGAAATCCATTTCTCGCAAACGCCGGTCAAAGACCACCCTATCTGGCGAAATAGGATAGATGTACGCTAACGTCTCCTTACATCTTTTCAAATCACTACAGAACACCTGATGAAACTTTCTTCCTTCAAGTTCTTCTTTCACGGGCATGAGCTCTGTTAAGGACTCTGGAAGGATACCCATGTCTGTATGTCCTAGATAACGTTTATCCTTATTCCACTGTGTTCTGCCATGACGAATACACACGAGTTCTAACTCCATAAAGTTCCGCCCATCATCCAAAGGGCAAGCGTACACACCATTAAGAATAATAACGATGCCATTAGCATTAATCTTACGGTTGACTGAATATCTCCCTTTGTCATTGGACGAGAGAACTCTCCCATATAAGCACGAAAGGATACCACACCATGGTACACATTCTCCCCCCCGAGGCGAATGCCTAAAGCGCCAGCTACTGCCGACTCAGGAAATCCGCTATTTGGACTCGGATGAAGCCGAGCATCATGTCTTATGGTACGATAAGATTTCTTGTAATCCAGACGCATAATCCAACTACTAACGACCAGTAAAAGGGCTGTTATTCGAGCTGGAATAAAGTTAGCTATGTCATCAAGTCGAGCGGAAGCCCATCCTAGGTTTATGTACTTGTCATTCTTATAACCAACCATGGAATCTAGCGTATTTACAGCACGGTAAGCCATAGCGAGTGGAGCTCCTCCAATAAGTGCAAAGAACAAGGGAGATACAATGGCATCTACAATATTTTCTGCGACGGTCTCAACCGTTCCACGAACAATTTCAGGCTCGTCTAAGTGTGCTGTATCTCTACCAACAATCATACCAAGAGATAGTCTGGCAGCAGGTAAATCGCCACGGTTAAGATGACTATACACTTCCATGCCTGCATCCTTAAGCCCTTTCGTAGCAATGGTCGTAGCAATCAGGAAGATCTCCACTCCCGTTGCAAGCCACGGATGAATCAGATACAACCCTCGCAACACTGCCCATGTTATAAGGTACGCCCCTCCAACGATAAGAACTGGGAATAGAATTCCGGCTTGTTTCAATTTTGCAGGACGAGAGACATACTTACGAATTATCTTCTCTAACCGCTTAATACCATTACCCATGCCTATCACAGGGTGGGGAAGCCAACGTGGATCGCCAATGATAAGATCTAATAAGTAGGCAGCCCATAGGATGAATATTGCCCATCCCATCATAACTTACTCACTCCTGCCGCCCCCAAGCTCTCTATCACCGTTCCATATACTACGCGTCCGATAGCAGCTCCAAGATCCGTCGCCGTACCACAATATCGATGTTGAATAGGATACGTTGCGGATTGACTGACACCTAACACAATAGCATCCGTCGTAGTTCCTGTAGCCACCAACCCATTCTCTGCATCACGAATGCCCAGATCAGCTAACGCAGCCGTCTTTGCTTCCACCGCAGTAATAACAGCATTCACCATAGCCGCTTGCGTCATTCTAGCGTCAATCATGAGCATGATATTAATCGTGCCGGGTTGATAGACTGGGAACGTGGTTCGCTCAGATCCAGCACGTGCACCATTCGAGACCCCTGCCGTTGTACAACAGAACACAGAAGCATCCTCCCCGTCCTCTTCAGACACGGAAGTATACGCCAACCGAACCGCCGTCAACAATCCAGCAGTCGATTCCAGAGGATAACCCCACTCCTGGAATAACTTTTCCACATCCTTTTCCGGATGACTGCATTCATAGAACCGATCCACATAAATATTCGCAATTCGATCTATCTTGCTCATACCTCCACCATGTATAGAACTGCTGAGGCTATCTATTGGTGAAGGGGATTGAAGTAGTAAATGGCGTTCTTGTCGGGTTAGTGTCAGACCCGGCCACACTAAAGAGTTATATGGGTTATTATCCCCATTCAAAAATGGTGTTGTCATCATTGATCTCCTATTCTTATAGAGGTTCAAAAACTCATTCTTATACTAAAGTCTCTTCTCTAATACTTGCTGTATCTCTTTCAGAAACACCTGATTCGCGTCCGTTCCTTTGACCGCAATTCGAATATGGCCCTCCCCCAAACCAGGGTACATTGCACAACTACGAATTAATATCCCCCGCAGTCCAAGTTCTCGCTGCATATCAATCGATCGCCATGAAGCCGGTAACTCTACGAGCAAGAAATTAGCTTCTCCAGGACTTACTTTACATCCTAAGTTGGTAAGCACTTGAACGAGCACTACTCGCTCATTAGATATCAACTCTAATGTACTGCGCTCGAATTCTTCACCACTATGAAGTGCTGCCTCGCCCGCCAACAAAGCCAGTCCATTCACACTCCACGTCACTTGCTTACCTGTCATCGATCTAATGACATCTGGATGTGCCAATGTGTACCCTAATCGCAGACCTGGTATCGCATAGAACTTGGTCATAGACCTCACCAGTATAGTACGAGGATATTTATCAAGTTCTGACAACAAAGAAGCTTGCTGTTGTTGCGGAATGAAGTCAATAAAAGCTTCATCTACAACCAGATACGTTTGCCATTGCTCAGCCATCTCAGCTAGTATATCTAGCTCTCGAAGCGAGTACTGAACCCCATTCGGATTGTTAGGCTGTCCAATAAATAACAGATCCACCTGTTGTAGCAATTCTCCTATTTCCTCAACTGCTGCTTTCCAATCCCTATCCTCTCTACCACGTATCGAGCGTACTTCCACATTGAATTGTTCCGACAACTGCCGATATTCAGAGAAACAAGGTTCAATAATACCCACCTTCTGTAGATCAAGTCCAAGTAAAATAAGCGACATACACTCTGCTGCACCATTTCCTACACAAATGTTGTCTTCGTCGATACCCAACTTTTGTCCAAGGATATATTTAAATTGTCGATGGCCTGGATCAGGATAACGGATAATAGACGATAGGGCACCCTCTAATTGCTTTAGCACATGTTCAGGTGGACCCAGTGGATTGATGTTGGCACTGAAATCAAGGAATGATCTCTCTTCTCTTCCATATGCCTTGGCCGCACTTTCCAAATCTCCTCCGTGTCCGTAACGTTCTAACATTCTAATGACCCCTCTGTCTTAAAGTTCTCCATTACAATACTTTCATTATTACGTGGGTTCTTCCTTTGGGTCAATTCAAAAGTCTTTTTGTTTCTAAGCAATAATTAGTTTACAATTACGTGTAGATGTCATGTCACCATAAGTATTATAGTAACGGAGGAGTATACCATGCTTTTCATTGATAACCAAGGGATCCATGATCCTGCTATAAACCTCGCAATAGAGGAATTTGCGCTAAAGCACCTTCCTATGGACGATAGTTATTTGCTTTTCTATATTAATCATCCATCCATTATCATTGGTAAACATCAGAATACCATTGAAGAGATCAACCAAGAGTATTGTAAAGAAAATGATGTACAAATCGTACGCCGTTTGTCTGGTGGAGGTGCCGTCTATCATGATCTAGGTAACCTTAATTTCAGCTTTATTACCAAAGATGATGGACAATCATTCCATAATTTCTTGAAATTTACCCAACCTGTCATAGATGCTCTTCAAAAAATGGGCGTAAACGCTGAACTCAGTGGTCGCAATGACTTACAAGTTGGAGAGAAGAAAATTTCTGGTAATGCCCAATTCTCAACTCGTGGACGGATGTTTAGCCATGGTACACTCATGTTCAACCTCAACTTAGATAATGTCCAATCGTCTCTTAACGTCAATCCAGAGAAGTTCAAGTCAAAGAGCACCAAGTCCGTTCGGAGTCGCGTCGCTAACATCAGCGAACTTATGGAAGGCTCGATGACAATTGAAGAGTTCCGTGCTGAGCTCCTTCGTTCTATATTTGGAATGGATGTGCAAGATGTTCCACAATACCGCTTAACAGAAGCGGACTGGGAACAAATCAATCAGATATCCAAGGAACACTATCAGAACTGGGATTGGAATTATGGGATTTCTCCTGAATCTAATGTTAAACATTCCAAGAAGTTCCCAGTCGGCATTATTGATCTTCGTATGAACATTAACGAAGGTAGAATCCATGACATAAAGATTTATGGTGATTTCTTCGGCGTTGGTGATGTTATAGATATCGAAAATGCACTACATGATAAGCGTTATGAAGAAGCTGAAGTGCGTGAGGCCTTGTCTAATCTCGATATGAAACACTACTTCGGTAATCTTACTTTGGATGAATTTGTGGGACTAGTATTTCTAGAAGATTAAGATATTTATCACTATGACAACAATGGATAGCACCCTCAGAGAATATCTGAGGATGCTATCCATTTATTTATTTATCATTTAGGGAGTTCCAGTTCGGACTCATTTAGAATTCGCACAAAATCTAAGTTGATACCACCACTGTCGAAGCTACTTCCATTTACGGTGTTATCGGGGAAGCTTACCTTTCCTTGATGATCATAAGGTATCCAGCCAATATACAACGATGAAGATGGCCGATTCATTTGAAAGAGCGACGCTGGTTGATTAGCTTCACTTAAGCGAAGATTGCTATTAATGAGCTCTACCCAATCCTTAGGGAAAGGAAGTACGCCATATTTCTTATCCTGTGTGGTTATCGTCAAATCCATTTGAATGCGCGAGCTATACGTCTCGACATCTTCACTACTATGAAAATCTCTCTCTCCAATAAGATAATACTTAATTTCACTTACTTCATCTTGTGGGTCCATATTCCATACGATGTAATGCGTAGAAGCATCCCGCTCGTTTATTTTCCAGATATATGACTCTCCCCTTGTATCGATCCTTCCCGGCTTCCATTGAAATCGATCCCATACCCAGAAGCTCATCCCATAATGATTATCTTCAGAAATAAAAGGAACAAATACATGTCTGCTATCTAGAGGAATAACATCTGTGATTATTCTGACATTCGCCTCTGCGTATAACCTATTCATAGCTTTAATCGCCTGAGTGTTGTCTGGGAAAGGTTGTGGCTTCCCGTAAAAGAACAAATAAATAAGGAAAGCTATTATAACGAGCAGAATTGGGACCATCACCAGTTTCTTATTCATCATTACGGACCCCCATATTTATAAGCGGTTCCTTAGAACGATAGTAATAGCTCTGAGTAGATGTTGTAATTAACAACCCTCTACCATCATCTTGAATATAAATAGTAGAATCTAGACCGCTTCCCCATCTTGGGAGTGTCCCTAATAAAGCATATGGGAAATGCTCCTTCTGATAATACGACTCAGATTCCATAATGGACTCCCGGGACCACTCCATCCCCATAACATCAGCAGATTGAACATTCCTTAGCTGGTCTTGGAATCGCTCCTTATTGAGAGCCACTTGAAGCGCAGACGGATGAATAGCTACAATATAGGCATTCTCAAGGTCTGCAATATACGTCGATGCATCCTCCTTGGGATAAACCCAGTTATCCATGAACCCAGACATTAACGCTGTACCTAAGAAAATAAAGTTAGCCCAAAACCCTATCCAAGCAAATGTTCGATACGTTTGCCATGACTTTTTAGACAAAACCCCTACTAATATCCACACACCAAGAGGAAGTATGGATAATTTCGTAGGAACATCCATTAGGTTCAGATTTATTGTGAATGAGAACATTCCGACCAAGACAACGAGAATGACTCTCCAATATGCAGGTTTCTCCTGCTGCTTCAAGTACTGTCGTGATACGAGAATAAGAACAATTAGCCAGCCTAATACCCCACCCACAATGAAGACGATGTTATTTGGTAACTCCACCAGTTGAAATGACATAATCCTCCTCCATCCAAATAAATCGACTCACCCATCCCTACTTGATCACTGGTGGAATAAGTGGTTTAACTGTAACCTCTTGTAATCCCACTTTCTCTAGCACTTCAGGTGTCACAAATAAGCGGAATTGAAACACACGACTGTTGTTATGGTCTAGTGTTATAACCTGGCCTGTTGGACCTGTTAATTTATATCTATAGTCGTACATATCTCCTTCTCGTTGACCTACACTTAATTTGAATTTAGATAGAATAGAGAAGAGTGGGATAAATGTCTTCCCTTCTTTTTCAAAAGCGTAAGGAACTAACTCTGAACCTTGTGTAGTCATTACTTCATGTTCATACAAGTTACGGATCGGAAGATCAATAACAGGCAATGTCTTGATATCTAAATTGTTCGGTGCTTTTGTTGTCGGGCGAGTATCGTCCCATTCATATATCTTTTCTTCCTCTATCTTAGTGAGTAGTCTTGATTTCCCTGTCAGCAAATCATATTTCCACGGAAGTCTTTTAGGCTCATTTTTAACAAATACAAAGTTCTGATCTTTCTCTGAATAACGATATAATTTACCTAGTACAAGTTCTTTCTTCTTCCCCGTTGCCGGATCATATGTTGAAATCGCCTTTTGTTTCGCAACTGGACTATATTGATTTACAAGCAATGTACTGTCAGCAAGCCAATTTAGACCCACATATTGCGAGCTTGAAATCCATTCTTGAAGTTCACCTGTTGTCATGTTTTTGAGGAAATAGCTGTGTAATTGATTGTATTGAGCCGTTTTCCCATCTGATGACTTCCCAGCACCGAAATCAGTAGTCTCGTATTTTCCCCATTTACCATCGGGTGAAATATCATAGAGATTGCCTTTCACCGCTACCTTTTGTGTTGTATCCAAATATAGAGGTAAAAAGTAAAATAAATCTCCCTCCGAAATATTTGCAAGTCGATTACTGAGTGTTGGATTAGTAGTCTCTTTCGAGTAACCATTAATACTCGTGAATTTATCGTCTAACTGAGCCCATTTGCCATCATTCGTTGACACGATCACTTTACTTAAATATTGATCATTTTCTACGGAACTCCAGTTGTAATATGTACTACCTGAATTTGTGTCTGTCCATTCAGCTCTAATCGTTGTCGTATTATCTTCCGCTTGCGCTACAGGTGCAACATACGCTCCCAACACAGAGACCATAAGCAGCGTCGCCAAACCAACTTGTAATCTTGTTTTTTTCAATAAATGCATGATCATATTCCTCCTTGTTATTCTTCTTTCACTTTACTTAAGACGATTTATATGTAATAAAGTTACAATTTTTCATAAATTACATCACACTACATTTCATTTCATTTCTCAACAGCATCAGCATATAAAAAAACACCGGTATGGCTAGACTCGCTGCCTAATCCCGGTGTTCTCACTTAAGCTTATTTATATTTTTTCCAATCCATATTACTATTCTCAAGCAGATGTTCAAAATTGTTATCCAATTTCTTTTGCTCTTGCTTACGAGCTTCTGCCTTCATCAATTCTTGTTCTTCCTTCTTCTTCTTTTCCTCCGCCTTCATCTCATCTGCCTGAGACTTTAACTTTTCTAGAATATCGCTGCTTAATAAATCTTTCAGTGTAGCTGGCTTATATTCAGAATCAGCCTTTTTGGGAGCCGGAATAGATCGGTTTTTCTTAGCCATAAAATCATCTCCATTTCAGAATCACATTATATCAGTTTTTGATGAGACGTTCTATGTCTTTACTTGATAGCGAGTAATGAACCTTCTTAGCACGGTATATGTGCTCGTTATTATGGTAATAACGTTAATAGCAGCCACAGAGAGGGATAAAACAACCATGGACTTTATAAACAGAGTAATAACTAAAATATTTAGTAATCCTTCCGTTGGGAACACCGACTCAAGTAAAGAACCCGAAGAAGCAAAAGCCCTTTTAACAACAAACCTTCAAGAAAATATACAACATATAAACAATTCGCTTGGTAATAGTTCCGATATCGTTATCAGAGAAATTCAGATTGGATCACAACGACAGATCAAAGCAGCCATTATCTTTACCGACGGATTGGCGGATTCCAAATCCATTCAGAACTTCATTATGGAATCGCTTATGTTAAATGTTGCAAATACGGATCCCGATAAATTGGTAACGTCTCAAGAAGACATCTTTCAGGTATTAAAAGATCATTTTCTTACCGCTGGAAGTGTTAAAGATGTTTCGGAATGGGGGCCTATATTAACTTCCCTGTTGTCAGGAGATGCCATCCTCTTATTGGAGGGATACGCAAAGGGTTTCAGCATCGGTATGCGAGGATGGAAAGACCGTGCTGTATCGGAGACGACTACTGAAACCGTTATTCGGGGACCTAAAGAAGGGTTCACAGAGAACTTACGTACGAATACTGCATTAATACGCCGGAAGATCAAGGACCCGAATCTTTGGTTAGAAACTAAGGAAATCGGAAGAGTGACCAAAACTGATGTAGCGATTATGTATATCAAAGGGATTGTGAGCGACGACATTTTGGAAGAGGTGCATAAACGCTTAGACAGGATCGATATCGATGGGATTCTGGAAAGTGGTTATATTGAAGAATTGATCGAAGATGAAACATACACTCCTTTTCCGACAATCTATCATTCCGAACGACCTGATGTGATTGCCGCCGATCTATTAGAAGGGAAAGTTGCCATATTAGTAGATGGAACTCCGATTGTTCTAGTCGTCCCTACCATGTTGGCCTCTTTCGTACAGGCTGCGGAAGACTATTATCAACGTGCGGATATTAGTACTCTCATTCGTGTGCTCCGATACGTCTGTATTTTCATTTCTCTGTTAGGCCCCTCTCTATACATAGCCATCACCACTTTTCATCAGGAGATGTTGCCAACTCAATTGTTGATCAGTTTAGCTTCTCAACGAGAAGGAGTTCCCTTTCCTGCGTTTATTGAGGCACTCATGATGGAATTATCGTTTGAGATTCTGAGAGAAGCCAGTTTAAGGTTACCTAAGGCGATTGCACAATCGATATCCATCGTAGGAACATTAGTCATTGGATCAGCCGCAGTAGCCGCAGGAATCATATCTGCTGCCATGGTCATCGTCGTTGCGATCACAGCCATTTCTAGCTTTGTTCTGCCTGCTTATGACATGGCAATGACCATCCGAATGTTACGATTTCTCATGATGGGGCTTGCTGCTTCCTTCGGTTTATTTGGAATTATCATAGGGATTATTGCGATTGTCCTTCACTTGTGTAGCTTGCGTTCTTTCGGGATTCCCTATATGAGTCCGTTTGCTCCGTATCTCCGTGACGATATGAAGGATACGATATTCCGAATGCCCCGTTGGGCCATGTTTACCCGTCCTCGTTTGAGCAATCAGAAGAATATCATTAGAGAACAAAGTACGCCTCCAGAAAAACCACGAAACAATACAGGAGGTTGACCTATGAAGAGGATGGGACTCTTACTTTGTATTTGTATTCTTTTGGCTGTATCTGTCACCGGTTGTTGGAGCCGTCGAGAATTGAATGATTTAGCTATTGCTGTTGGACTCGGGATCGATAAAGTCGGAGATAAATACAAAGTTTCTGTTCAAGTAGTCGAGCCAAGTGAAGTAGCCGGAAATAAAAGTAGCGGGGTGGCACCCGTAACCATGTATCAAGCCACTGCAAATTCCCTATTAGAAGCTCTTCGTAAAATGACAACCATAAGTCCACGAAAAATTTATATAGCACATCTAAGAATTGTCGTCATCAGCGAAGCACTGGCCAGAGAAGGAATAGGGGACGCTCTAGACTTCATGTCGAGAGATCCTGAAGCACGCAATGACTTTTACGTTGTAATTGCCAAAGATGCTAAAGCTATCGATACACTAAAAATATTAACCAATCTAGAAAGAGTGCCTGCTGTTCGATTATTTTCTTCTTTGGACACGTCCGAGAAACAGTGGGCACCTACAATGGCTGTTAAATTGGATAAATTAATAGCTGATTTGGTGAGTGAAGGAAGACATCCTGTATTAACAGGACTTAAAGTCATCGGGGATCCTAAAATAGGAGAAACCAAAAAAAATGTAGAAACTATCCTTTCTCCCGCTGATTTACAGTACTCAGGATTAGCTGTATTTAGAAAAGATAAGCTGATTGGTTGGTTGAGCGACGAAGAGGGAAAAGCATACAACTTTATTAACAATAATATTACAAGTACTGCTAGATCTGTTAATTGCCCCAAAGGAGGAAAGGTCACATTTAGAGTCATTCGATCAGATTCGAAGGTTAAAGGTAGCATCAGGGATGAGCGTCCACGAATCGATATCGAAGTAACTACCGAAGCACATGTGGCCGAGGTTCAGTGCTCGCTAGACCTGACAAAACCAGAAACGATTAAAGAATTAGAGAAATTGGCGGAACGAAAATTGATAGACCTGATTGATACCACAGTCGCTAGAGTACAACAAGATTACAAAGTCGATATTTTTGGATTTGGTGAAGCCATTCGACGTTCTAATCCAAAAGCCTGGAAAACGTTGAAGAAAAATTGGGATCATACTTTTGCAAATATCCCAGTGAATGTGAAGGTCCATTATAAAATTCAACAATTAGGGAAGGTATCCAATTCTTTTCTAGAAGAAATGAAAGAACAAAAAACGGAGTGAGATGAAGTCATGCCTGAGAACGGTAAAATAAGTATTCGTCAATTCACCATCCTCGTGATGCTCGTCACCATTGGGGATTCAATTCTGATATTACCTAGTATATCTAGTTCGTTTGCCAAACAAGATACATGGATATCAGGAATCATCGGATTATTAGTAGGTTTGATAGCCGTTTATATATTCAGCGCACTCGGAAATCTCTACCCCAAATTAACCTTGATTCAAGCGATTCAAAAGATTCTAGGAAAATGGTTCGGAACACTCGTAGCCGCTTTATTTCTACTGTTTCCTTTGATTACCATTGTGACATTTACAAGGGAGATGGGTGATTTCATCACCACAGAGATGATGGCTGAAACCCCAACTCTAGCGATTCAAATCTTATTTACATGTATTGTTATCTTCGCAGTCCGTTTAGGACTTGAGGTTTTTGCACGTACAGGGGAGATATTCTTACCCTGCATTATCCTTCTGTTTCTCCTGCTGGTCATTTTTCTTATTCCACAAGCTGAATTCGAGAAATTACTACCTATTCTAGAAAACGGAATAAAACCCGTAATACACGGTTCTTTCTCTTTCATAGCTTACCCCTTTTTGGAACTCGTTGTTTTTCTAATGATCTTTCCTTATATCAATCAAGTTAGACTTATAAGGAAAGGTTTCTTACAAGGTGCACTATTAGGTGGCCTCGTACTCATCATCCTTGTCGTAATCTCAATTCTAGTGCTAGGTGCCGACGAGACTGCGAGAACCATTTATCCGAGTTATTCCTTGGCCAGAAGGATAAGTATCGGTCTATTTTTTGAGAGAGTGGAAGCCATGGTTGCTCTTCTATGGATGTTAACGATCTTTATGAAAAGTACTTTTTATTTCTATGTTTTTAACTTAGGGTTAGCACAATTATTGAAATTAAAAGGATATCGGATGTTAACCTTACCTACAGGGTTTCTCATTATTGTACTGTCGCCTATCATTTCCCCTAATATCACTTATTACAATAACCTGCTTGCTGAGTACTTGCCATATTATGACGTGACTTGCTACTTACTATTTCCTGTGTTTTTGTTAGTGATCCATTTCATTAAAAATAGGTTTAAGAGCTCACCTGATACTTGAAGAGAAAGGGGCCATTGACATGTTATCTATCATGGGGATCCTCGTCATTGTCACTGTAATCATTGCCATTGACGTCCCCCCTCTTTGGAGAAAGAAATTAAAAAAGGAGCTTTGGGCATTCTCCATTCTCTTATTGTTCGGGACTGTATTAGGTCTTGCTCAAGCGCTAAAATTGAAGATTCCTAATCCATTGGATTGGGTCATAGCTGTATACAAACCCCTTTCTGATATGGTGGATATATGGTTAAAGTGAACTTGAGCCTCTGTCCCTACAAGGGATGGAAGCTCTTTTTTTTCTTGCTATTTCCTTGTCCAACCTTTATTTTTAAGATACAATTTGTTCACTTGCTTATGAAAGGATGTCTTGTCTCAAGTGAACCGTTCTCACCTCGCTAATTTCAGTCTACTTGTTGTTGCCATCATGTGGGGGTCTACCTTTCTCATCGTTCAAAAAGCCGTTCGCGTGCTTCCACCCCTCGCTTTTAACGGATTACGATTTCTTGGTGCAGCCGCACTATTAGCTCTTATTATTTCGATATTTTATCGAAAAGAGTGGAAGGAATTATCTTGGAAAATGCTTAAGCATGCAAGTCTATTAGGAATTTTTCTATTCATGGGCTATGGATTCCAGACCGTAGGACTCCTTTATACAACAACCTCAAATACAGGCTTTATCACCGGACTTTCTGTTATTATTGTTCCTTTCCTGTCTTTGATTCTGTTGAAACACCCGATCTCTCGCTACACCTGGTTGAGTGCTCTGTTAGCTGCAATTGGACTATATTTACTCACATTCACAGGCTCATCCTTCAGTTTGAATAAAGGCGACCTACTTATCTTCTTATGTGCTATTGCCTTTGCCTTACATATAGCCTACACAGCCATGTTCTCACCAAGATACCCAGCATTACTACTTTGCACACTTCAAATGTTCATTGTGGGGTTACTTAGCACGTTCTCTTCCCTATTGTTTGAGGATCTTGGTCCGATCCATCAGGTCGTAGATCAATTAGTGCAACCAGAGGTGCTTCTTGCATTACTCATATCCATTGGACCTACGAGTGCATTAGCCTTTTGGATTCAGACAGTATGCCAGAAATTCACTTCTCCCTCTCGTGTAGCTATTATCTTTGCCACAGAGCCAGTCTTTGCAGCAATAACGGGAGTCTTATTCGGTGGAGAAGTGCTTGGAACACTTGCTGGAATCGGATGTATTTGTATTCTCTCCGGTATGATTATTGCTGAATTGAAATCTACACCGAGCACATTAGTCCCGAAATAGATTACAATAAGGACAGACATGAATCAATTTCATAAAGGATCAAATATATGAAATTGATTCACATATAAATAGATTAATTAAGGAGAGAAATCCATGTACAAACTGATTGCTATCGATATCGATGACACATTGATTAATGACAATAAGGAAGTATTGCCTTCCACACAAAAAGCACTCGAACAAGCTGTAGCTAAAGATGTAGTTGTTACCCTTGCTACGGGTCGTGCTTACGCATCTGCGCAACACCTTGCACGCCAGACAGGACTAAACGTGCCTATCATTACGTATCAAGGTGCTTTAATTAAGAATCTATTGGATGAACAAGTTCTCTACGAACGTTTCGTACCCAAAGATGCTGCACATAAACTATTTGATTTCTGTATCGAGCATAATCTGCATGTGCAGTTCTATATTGATGATAAGCTATATGCAAGAGAAGAGAACCAAAAGCTGATCGATTATTGTGAATTGAACGGAACGCCCTACTTTATCGAGCCAGATTTCATCAAAATAGTAGACCAACCTACACCCAAAATACTGATAGTGGATGATCCAGCTTATTTGGATGAAATAGCACCGATCCTTCGCGGATTGCTGGGAGATCAAGTTCATATCACCAAATCTAAACCACAATTCTTAGAAATCATGCACCATGAAGGTACGAAAGGACATGCTCTTACTTTCTTGGCTGATCACTTCAACGTTGAACTCTCCGAAACAATCGCTATTGGCGACTCTTGGAATGATCACGAAATGTTAGAAGTTGCCGGTCTAGGCGTTGCTATGGGGAACGCTATTGACGCCCTTAAGGAAATCGCCGACTATGTAACACTAAGCAACAACGAAGATGGCATCAAGCAAGTCATTGAGAAGTTTGTTTTGAACCCGGAGTAAATGAAGTAATGATAGAAAGAGGCTATCCACAGTCATACAAATGACCAGGGATAGCCTCTTTTTTAATATTTCAAAACACACTTAGGGACAAGCTTAGTCATTACACATTAATATTACCTACGCTATGAACCAAGTACATCATACCGATTAGCACTGCTGCAAGTAGTCCATAACTTATTCCGAATTTCCAACGAGATGACAAAGGTACATCATAATACTTATCGTTCTCGTAACGCGTATACTCCACTTGGCAGTTAATCTTAATATGATAATCCTCAGGTGTTCGCTGATGTTCTAGTCCATTCACAAGTACTCTCTTAATGATTCCTTGCTGTGGCATGGAAATGATTCCGTTGAAATCCATACTCACCCACTGTACCTTAACATATTGTCGCTGTTCCTCGAGCTTACAATAAGTACTGAAAGGAAGTTCTCGCTTATGCTCAGGTCCAGGAAGGATAGCGCCTTGTGCATATAGATGCTCCACGGGTACTATAAAGCTTGCCATTACAGACTCCACTACATTCCTATTACGATCTCTGATAAACTTCTTATACAAATCGTAAGCAAACAATGCCCATATGATAAAAAATAACCACGAACGCAAGTAAATAATGACTCCTAATCCTCCTACCAATCCTACGAGCCACAACCAACGTGAAACCGCGGTAGCAATCCGGCCCCCATCTAGTGGATGAATCGGCAATAGATTGATCAAGTTTAGGAAAAATCCTACATACGCCAGTGAGTAGAGTACGGGGCTATCCAGCCAATAAGCAGCAAGGAACACTCCCGCTGCACCTATGGAGCCTAACACGGGACCACCGAATGCTATGTAGGCTTCCGTCTTGGCATCTAGTGGAGTCTTTTTCATGGTAATCATTGCACCAAGAAAAGGAATGAACAATGGTGCCGAGACCGGAAGTCCCTTCTGTTTCGCTGCGAACACATGTCCCATCTCATGAATTAATAATAACAAGACAATGCCCAATGCGAATTGCCATGGATAGATCAGAGCATATGCACCTATCGAAATCGCCATAGAGAATATCACTCCACCAAGCTTACCGAATTTCAGGAGAGCAAGTAGAGACTTACCTTTTAACAATAAAAGCACAATTGTACTTCCTATATACATCAACCGAGAATCCTTTTTCTTTTCCTTATTCTGCAATATATCCTCCCCCACGATTCTCTCGGATAATAATATGATCCTATTATAGTAATATCCAGATAATATCATATGCACTAAGATGAGTAAACAAAGCTAAATCACGAAGTTGCTTCAAGTTTGTGCTATCTACAAATATACACTTATTACTAAATTATGGTAGTATTATGTTGCTCCGCTAGATTACTGTCTATTGCTATAGCTATCTATACATACAAATAGACAACTTTAATTAAACGTAATCCTGCGTGAAACAATTATACTAATGAGGAGTCTTGTAAACAATGAAATTCAATAAAAAAAGAAGTATGGTCATTCTAGCTTCCGCTCTAATTCTATCTACAACAGTGATGGTCAACAGTACTTATGCCCAACAAGCTACGAAGACATTGAAGGCCATCTATAACAACATCAAAATAGTGTACAACGGTACAACAATTACCGCTAACACCAATGCTGAAGCTTTTACTATTGACGGAACTACATACGTCCCCCTACGTATGGCTGGAGAAGCACTTGGCAAGACCGTCCAATGGGATTCAGCCAATACACAAATTACGTTCACGGATAAAGAAGTTGCCACTGAGAACACAGCTGTAGCTACCGTAAATGGTGTCGTTATCACAAAGGACAAGCTGTACAACGAATTGGTTACCGTTGGTGGTGCACAAACTTTAGATAAACTCATTACAGAAGTACTTGTTGATCAAGCGGCTACAAAGGGAAATATCACTGTTACAGATGGGGATCTAACTAAGGAAATCAATAAGCTCAAGAAGAACTTCTCAACTGAGGCTGAATTTAATGCAGCTCTTACCCAATCAGGTATGACATTGCAGAACCTAAAAAATGAAATGAACATGCAGGTGAAAATCAGTAAATTAGTAGAACCAAAAGTAAAGGTAACCACTGCTGACATCAAGAAATATTTCGTTGAACATCCGGGTGAATATGACACAGAAGAAGAAGTACGTGCTTCGCATATTCTCGTGGCAACGAAAGAAGAAGCGAAAAGTATTCTGAAGGAACTCCAAGGTGGAGCTGACTTCGCTACCCTTGCTACAACGAAGTCCTTGGATCCTGGTTCTAAAATCAAAGGTGGCGACTTGGATTTCTTCGCTCGTGGTACTATGGTGGATACATTCGAAACAGCTGCATTCGCTCTAGATAAGGGTAAATTAAGTGGCATTGTTGAATCAAGTTTCGGATTCCACATCATTAAAGTTACCGATCACAAAGCTGCACATAAAGCTACACTAGAAGAGACATCAGCAGCAATTAAAGAAGCATTAATAAGTCAACAGATTGCAACTTTATCTTCAACTTGGTTGGCTGAGCTTAAAGAAAAGTCCAATATCACGAATACACTGATTAGATAACATACAGATTCAACAGAAATTTCTCAGCAGCAATCGACATCAAACAGGTATCTTGTACGCAATTATTGGTGCGAAAGATACCTGTTTTTGTATTTTGCATCCATTTATTCATGATCATCTTTCAAATTAGATCAACACGAAGACCTGTACGCGCTAAAGTCACCTCCATTGGTAGTGGGTATTGTTGATTTAGATCAACATCATGAGACATATGGGTATAGATCACCTTGTTCGGTGTAATCTCTTTCAGTAACAATTCCGCCTCCTTCATATCGTAGACAGATCGTGTTGAGAATTCAGCAGTTTCGTGATAGAAACTTGTACCCAATACCAACAGGTTCAATCCAAACATGGGTTGTTTCTCCGTATGATTAAGGTTAATCGCATCTGAGCAATATACCCAGCTATAGTCATCCTTTTCAAGTCGATATGCGTAAGAATAGCCATTTTTTCCGTGGCACACCTTCCATCCTGAAATACGCCACCCAGCTAACTCTATTCCATAATCTATCGCTATCAATTCAAGATTGTTCTTCAACCAAGGGAACTGGGCTACGATATTAGTTATGACTTCGATGGGTGCGTAAAGCTGACCCTTTCTTCCCGTCCAACGACAAGCATCGGCCCACTCTGGCAATCCACCAATATGATCAAAATGAGCATGCGTAACCAAAACCTTGTCCGTCATTCGTATAGCAAGTGTCTCCATCTGGCTACGCCAATCAGGGCCGCAATCAATAAGGAAAGAGCCACTGGCTCCTTCAATCATAACGGATGATCTCAATCTACGATTTACACCGATCTGCCTTGCTTCCATACATACGCTACAATCACAATAAACCCGTGGAACACCCATAGCGTCACCTGTTCCCAGAAACAATATTCTATCCATGTTAATTAATTTCCCCTTATATTCCTATGTATACCTCCATTATAATCCATAAACATCCTAACGGAATAGGAGGACACACCCTACAATAAGGGGCATCCTCCATTATTATCTTTCAGTAAACTTTAAAGCCCTGCTAATACCTGATACCATACACCACGCTTAGCGTATATAGTATCTCGTACTTGTCCCCATCCTCCGAGGTACTCAATATCAAACAATCCCATTGGAGTCGGATATTTGCTGCGATTCTCATTATATACCTCATCATTCACCGAACGAAATCCATGCTTCGCGAATATCCTTTGCGCTTCTTCACTCCACAAATATTGTACAAAAGCTTCCGCTAATTCACGAGTACCATGTTTATCCGCATATGCACTAACGACCGCAGCTGGATTCTCAATCAGTATCGTGTTGCGTGGTACGACAATATCGTATTTCTTCCCCTTTTGAATACGAGCAAATAGTTCGTTCTCATAGGTTACAATGACATCACCAACACCGTATTCGAATGCTGCCATGGATGATCTACCACTTTTATCTAGTGACTCCACGTTCTCATGTACCTGTTCAAGAAACTGTTTGGCAACCTCAGGATCTCTCGATCCCTGTTCCTCAGACATTTTCAGTCCAGCTCCATAAATCGCGTTGATATCCCACTGCGCTCCACCTGATGTTTTAGGGTTCGGATACAATACCTTCACACCCGGCTTCGTTAGATCCTTGAAGTCTTGTATTCCGAGAGGATTCCCCTCACGAGTACCCAACACAACAATCGACCGAGTTACCATTCCCTTCTCAGGCTTGTTCTTCCAATCGGTGTCCACTAGCTTAGCCTTAATCAGTTTATCGATATCCCCTTCCATCGCAAGAAGGGTCACATCTGCTTCGAAACCTCCAACAATGGCACGTGCTTGAGTACCTGAAGCTTCATAAGATTCTTGGAATTTGACGGTCTGTCCTGTCTTCAATTTCCATTCCTGCTGAAACAAGGGTAAAATATCGGCTAAAGCATCCTTAGCTACACTATATGCACCGATCACAAGGGTCTGCTGTGTATCTTGTACAGGTTCCTTACTATAAGCGGGTAGATCGTCATTGCTACAGCCTATGACCCATAGACTCACTACTATTATCATGATGCTGAAGCATACGTAACGACTAGAGATTCTTCTTCTCATCATCTTCTCCCCCTCCCATTCCCATCTATGCAAAAGCTCTATTAAATCATCATTGAGACTGGGACATCTTTCAGTCTGTTTTCCATAATCCAGCTTCGTTCCTCATTGAACAAATAAGCACGATGAACCAATACACGAACTTCCTGACCTATGCTCAATGTCTCTTTCTCTAATGAACGATACGTGATCAGCTTATGACCTGCGACCTCAACTTCAACTAGCCATTCGCTTCCCCGAAAATGTAAATGTCGTATAATGCCCGCTTCCGTTGCTGAAGCAAGAATGAACTCATGTTCATGGCCCACTTCGATATATTCTGGTCGTATCAAAGCTCGAGTCCCCGAATCTTTCTTTATCTCTTCAAACCCCTTCAAATCAGATACATGATCAATCAACGTAGACTCACCAATAAATGTCGCCACAAATGGTGTCTTCGGTTCTTTATAGATATCCCAAGGTGTTCCCTTCTGCTCGACACGCCCTTGGTTAATAATCATAATTTCATCTGCTACTTCAATGGCCTCATCTTGATCATGAGTTACAAAAATGGAGGTGATCCCTACACGTTCAATCAAGTCTTTAAGCCATGTTCGAAGCTCCTGACGAATCTTGGCATCAATCGCAGCAAATGGCTCATCTAAGAGTAACAGTTGCGGTTCAGGGGCTAGCGCGCGTGCAAAAGCAACACGTTGTCGTTGCCCACCTGATAACTGGTGCGGATAACGTTTCTCAAATCCTTTGAGCCCAGTCAATTCTACCAGTTCCATAACACGAGACTTCACCTTAGCACTAGGTATCTTCTTCACTTTCAAACCAAAAGCGATATTATCAAATACCGTCATATGCTTAAATAACGCATAATTCTGAAATACGAACCCAATGCCTCGTTCCTGCGGTGGTAACGCATTGACCAGTTTCCCATGAAAACGAATCTCACCTGAATCGAGTCCTTCTAGTCCTGCTAACATCCGCAATATAGATGTTTTACCACCACCACTTGGTCCCAACAATCCGATCAGATGACCTTTTTCGATATCAAAACTAACGTCTTTTACGGCATGAAAATCTCCAAAATGTTTGTTCAGATTGCGGACTTCTATATGCATATCAGGACACACCCTTTCTTCTTTTCGTCCATTCCATCATCAGTAACAATCCAATAGAAATAGCTGCAAGGACTAGCGCTACACTGTTGGCGGCTATCACATTGAAATTCTCTACATCCTGATACACGAGTGTAGTCGCCGTCTGAGTCTTGTTCATAATGTTACCTGATACGACAAGAACTGCTCCGAATTCTCCCAGTGACCGAGCTACCGTTAATACGACGCCATATAGAACTGCCCATTGGATCGAAGGCCATGTAACCTTCCAGAATGTTGTCCATCCATAGGCACCCAGCGTTGATGCTGCTTCCTCTTGTTGCGCTCCTATCTCTTGAAGTACAGGCATAACCTCACGCACCATCAAAGGAAACGTAACGAATAATGTGGCAATGACCATACCAGGAAATGCGTACACTACCCGAAATCCAATGTTTTCAAAAAAACCACCCATAATACTTTCTGGTCCTAACAACAATACGATCATTAATCCACCGATAACTGGCGATACCGCATACGGAAGATCCACGAGACTATTCAAAAAGCTCTTTATCTTACGACTGAGCCAATGACTTCTAACCAAATAGATCGCCATCATGACTCCAAAGAGCGTATTTATACATGTAACGACAACTACAACGAGCCCAGTTACTAACAGGGCATGAATCGCTTCAGGTCTGATTAAGGAATCCTTCCAACCGCTAAACCCCTCACTGAAAGCACCTGATCCTATTTTTAATAAAGGAATAATAATCAATACGATAAAAACAATATACGTCAGTGTAATCCAGTACTTCTTCATGATCTTCTCCCTCTCATCTGCACCAAGTTAATGCACCAAAGGATAGAGAAAGATAACGTTAGAAGAATGATAGACACCGCCGCTGCTCCTGCAGCATTATCGCTTTCAACTTCACCATATATAAAAACAGAAGCAATTAATGTCCGACCTGGAATATTTCCAGCTACAAGAACAACAGCCCCGAATTCCGCTAATGCTCTAGAGAAGGCAAGCATCCCTCCGCTGATCATACCTGGTGCCATCGAGGGTAGAAATACTTTACGAAACACACGCGATCCTGATGCACCCATCGTATATGCAGCTTCTTCTTCTGATGGATCTATTTCTTCTAGTAACGGTTGTACCGCTCGAATCACAAAGGGAAAAGTAACAAATACCATGGCGATTACAATCGCGGGCTGATGAAATACAATTTCAAACCCTAATGATTCCGCTATAGATCCAATAAAACTTCCCGGACCTAACAACAATAGAATCATAAGACCTCCAACCGCAGTTGGTAGCGCAAACGGCAAATCCACCAAGCTATTCAGAATCGATCTTCCAAAGAAAGAATAACGGTTTAGTACCCATGCAATCATCGTCCCTATAACCACATTGATTAGGGTTGCAATAACAGCTAATTTCAGTGTTAAAAGAACCGATTTCCATGCGATAGGATCACTCACACTCTCTACGAACATGGACCATCCTAGGGAAAATGAATTGAAATATACGCCTAGTAAAGGTAATACGATGAGCATAATAAAATACAATAAAACAGTACTTCGAAATCCCCAGATCCATCCCTTATGCCGTAATATCGTGTTCATAACTCATGCCCCCTGCCTCCAAAGTTCAATTTGGACGGCTCATCCATTAAGAATATTTTAATAATACCCATTAATCCACTTGGTTTTGTACATATCAGTACTTTACCAAAATTTAACTCATAACGTCAATAGTTTTATTGAATATCTCTCCAGTTAATGTTTCACGTCTTTAGTCATACAGGAATAAACAAATTTAGACATGCAAAACAGGCGAAAAATGGGCAGGTCCTTGCCTGCTCTTCTTCGCCTTACTATTCTAACGTTATTTCACTATCTACATTGATCATAATAATACTATGATCTTGCAACGCGGTATCAATTTAAAGCATGAAGGTCAATAGACATAAGATAACTACCCTAAATTGCGACAAATCAATGATACATGCGTAAGGGCTAATGGCTTAATCTCTTCAAAGGGAATACGGTCTTGAATATAATATGATATGAATCCATGTAGCGACAAAAACAATGTCCGCGATAACTGATCGGGATCCCCTCCAACATGTCCACCATCTTGTAAATAGCCGAAAACAATGGAAGTGAACAATTCAAAGCAACGGCCTTGTTCAAAACGACAGTAGGCAAGTAGTTCCTCATCACGAATCATGAACATAATCTCATATTGATGTGGGTTGTTCATACCATATGATACAAATTCCATCATAAAGTACTCTAGCTTAGACAACCCTTCTGTTTCTTCCACATCGGATGCTTGAACCAATCGATGCGCGAGATGGGCGAAGTCCTCTACTACAATTGCATAGAATAACTCTGCTTTCTCTTTAAAATGATAATATAAAGAGCCGTGACTATAACCAAGGTGCTGACCTATACTACGCATTGAAATGGCGCGATATCCTTTTGTAATAAATAGATTTCTAGCTGCTTCCAAAATCCGTTCCCTCGATAATTCCTGTTCCACCGCTCTTCTTGCCATAGACGTTATTCCCCTTCAATATAATAAAGCTGTACTCCCTCCGAGATCAGGGATTGACCTTGCGTTAAGTCAATCATCCATGCCTTAAATACTTCCGCCTCACTATTTCTTGGAAGACATGTTAGCATCACCTTATCAGTAAAGAAAGTTTCTCCCATTCTAACCTCTTTGTTTCGCAGTTCATTCTCTACCTTACCCAACCAAGTATAATCTACTTCCACAAAAATTTGTTGATGTAGATTACGAGTAATGACCTCTCCTGATTCAATCGCAACAACAGCTCCGTCCGTATATGCCCGAATCAAACCTCCCGCACCTAACATAATCCCACCGAAATAACGAGTGACTACAATCGCAACATTATGTAAGCCTTGATTACGGATCACTTCTAGAATAGGTTTACCTGCTGTACCGCTGGGTTCACCATCGTCTGATTGTTTCTGAATCTCATTCCTTTCACCCAGCATGTACGCTGAACAGTTATGAGTTGCATTCCAGTGTTGTTTCTTGATGTCTTCGATGAATGCAACAGCCTCAGCTTCAGTCTCTACAGGCATAATATGCCCGATGAATTTTGACTTCTTGATGACTATTTCGTTAGATCCCGATCCTCTTACAGTCTTATAACTTTCAATCATATATAACCCTTCCCTATAAACACGCCATACTTGACTTTATTTTAAGAAAAGCAGTTCTCCGAATATGGTGCGACCGGTGAACTGCCTTTTTATCTGTGTAAGTATTATTCTATATTCCAATCTAACAAGAAAAGCCTATTCTGTAAGTCTAGCTTCCAGTTCAGCTTTTTCTTTCTCGTAACCAGGTTTGCCAAGTAGTGCGAACATATTTCTCTTGTACGCTTCAACACCTGGTTGGTCAAATGGGTTAACACCTTGTAGATATCCACTGATTCCGACTGCCTTTTCAAAGAAATATACGAGATATCCGAAGGAATAAGGTGTCATATTCGGAACAGTTACGATCAGGTTAGGAACTTGTCCGTCCGTATGAGCAAGCATCGTACCTTGGAATGCCTTTTTGTTCACGAAATCCATCGTTTTACCTGCCAAGAAGTTCAATCCATCCAAATCGTCAGGATCGCTCTCGATCGTAATATGTTCAGCTACTTCTTCTACCTGAATAATGGTCTCAAAAATATTACGGCTACCTTCTTGGATAAATTGTCCCATCGAATGCAAGTCCGTTGAGAAATCAACAGCTGCAGGGAAGATTCCTTTATAATCCTTACCTTCACTTTCACCGAACAATTGCTTCCACCATTCGGATACATAGTGTAGAGCTGGCTCGTAGTTCACAAGGATTTCAATGGCTTTACCTTTACGGTATAAAGCGTTACGAACTGCTGCATATTGGTAACTCATGTTCTCAGCCACATTCGGGTTGCTGAATTCCACGGAAGCATCAGCAGCACCTTGCATCATTTCTTCAATGTTAATGCCAGCTGTAGCAATTGGTAAAAGACCTACAGGTGTTAGAACAGAAAAACGTCCACCCACATCATCTGGAATAATGAACGATTCATATCCTTCTTCGTTAGCCAGTTTCTTCAGAGCGCCTTTTTCTTTATCTGTTGTAGCATAAATCCGTTTGCGAGCTTCCTCTTTACCGTATTTCTTCTCTAGATCAGCACGGAATACACGGAATGCTACTGCTGGTTCCGTTGTTGTACCCGATTTGGAGATCACATTAACGGAATAATCCTTACCCTCAACAAGATCCAATAGATGAGTGATGTACGTTGAACTAATATTGTTACCTGCGAAATAAATCTCAGGAGTTTTACGTTTGTCTTTAGGTAGCATGTTGTAGAAAGAGTGAGAAAGTGCTTCGATAGCTGCTCTAGCGCCTAGATATGAACCGCCAATCCCGATAACGATCAGTACCTCAGAGTCGCTTTGAATTTTCTTAGCAGCTTTCTGAATACGAGCAAATTCTTCTTTATCATATTGTGTTGGTAGGTCAATCCACCCAAGTGCGTCTGATCCAACTCCTGTTCCATTGTGCAACTGCTCATGAGCAAGTTTGATCGGTTCAGCTAAATAGTCAATTTCATGTTGGTTAATGAAAGATAACGCTTTGCTGTAATCAAAATTAATTTTTTTAGACATAAGTAATGGTAACCTCCTGAATTTTTATATATCAATCTCATTAATCCGTAAACCTTCTTTAAACTAGAATACTTCAAAATCATAGCACTGACAAGGTTTGGCAGGATCATTTGAACTCATTTGAGCCCCCAATGGCATGAACCAGACACTCGTGTTAATATAAATGAAGTTTATAACCTAAATAGAGAAGGTGAATCTTATGAAAAAAATCGGTTTTATAGGACTTGGAACGATGGGTTTACCCATGGCAACAAATCTCATTAACAAAGGATTCGAAGTAACAGTATACAATCGTACTACTTCCAAATGCCAACCTCTGATTAATCAGGGAGCTACTATAGCGTCGACACCACGAGAAGCTACCCATTATACAGATGTTGTGATCACGATGGTGAGTAATGACGATTCAATTCGTAGCATTTATTATGGTGAAGACGGCATTCTAGACGCTGTTTCCAGCGGAATGACCGTTATTGATTGCAGCACGATTTCTCCAGAACTTGTTAAGCAATTGGCTGCTGAAGTTAATAAACGAGGGGCACATTTTGTTGATGCTCCTGTTACAGGTAGCAGTCCAGCTGCTATTGATGGAACGCTTGTCTTTATGGTCGGAGGCAATGCAGATATCATTACCAACCAATCGGACATATTCGATACACTAGGCAAACGCGTCCTTCATATGGGACCTAATGGTAGTGGTGCCGTCGCTAAGTTAGCTCATAACACGATGGTAGGAATCAACAATCTCGCCTTAGTAGAAGGTTTCTCCATAGCCTCGAAGTCAGGTATTCCTGCTGACACATTCCTAGAACTCGTTCAGCTTGGTTCTGCCGGAAGTAAGGCAGCTGATCTCAAAGGTCGCAAGATTATAGATCATGATTTCACTAACCAATTCTCATTGCAACTCATGTTGAAAGATCTTAAACTTGCTTCTTCACTTACCGATTCCATCGGTGTTCCAACACCCATGTTGAACCTAGCAAAAAGCTTATTCCAAACAGGACAAAGCGAAGGATTCGGTGAAGAAGATCTCTCTGCTGTTGTGAAATGTTATGAAGCATGGATCGGTCACACCATTGCTGGCAAGCCACTTCAGTAGTTGTTTGTTAGCTTGAAGTTATCATGGATACTTTATGCGTGTTCATCATTGTAATAAAAAGGGTATGCCGGGGATCTTCCCAGGCTTACCCTTTTTATTATGGTTTTCTTTGAAATATCCGTTTAACTAAACATAAGAGCAGCAGTAATCCGTCACACTACGGACTTCAAGCTTGAATTTAGACTCACCAGGCACATGAAATGTACTTGGTCCTTGAATCGTTTGCCATTCAGTCGATCCTGGCAACAAAACATCCAGATCCCCAGAAAGGATCTCCATGATCTCTGGAACATCCGTGCCAAATTCATAAGTACCAGGTAGCATAATCCCCAGCGTCACCTTAGAACCGCCATCTAATATGACAGTACGACTAGTCACCTTACCGTCATAATACACATTGGCAGCCTTAACAATTGTAGCGTTACTGAACTCAGACATGTTGATCCCCACTCCCAATTTCAATAAGATATAATATCGGTTAGGCGATTAAAGAAGTGCTTTAACGCGGCTAACGACATTCTCAACCGTAAATCCGTATTCCTTCATGACACGGTCTCCTGGGGCAGATGCTCCGAATGTAGAGATACCTAGAATGTCACCTTGGTCTCCAACGTATTTCTCCCAGCCTAGTGGATAAGCCATTTCAACTGCAAGACGAGCTTTCACTTCTGGCAAGATAACAGACTCTTTATAAGCTTTATCTTGTTTCTCGAATAGATCCCAGCTTGGCATACTGATGACACGTACTTCAATGCCTTCTTTAGCTAGTTCTTCTTGAGCTCTAACGGCAAGTTGTACTTCAGAACCCGTAGCAAGAATTTGAGCAACTGGTTTGCCGTTCTTCGCATCAGCTACAACATAAGCACCACGTTTGATTCCTTCACGAGCACCTTCTACGGATGCAGTAAGAATTGGAAGATTTTGACGAGTCAATACAAGAGCTACCGGATTAGAAGTATTCTCAACCGTATATGCCCATGCAGCAGAAGTCTCATTAGCATCAGCCGGACGGATAACCGTAAGACCTGGGATAATACGTAGGGAAGCTAATTGCTCGATAGGCTCATGTGTTGGACCATCTTCACCTACAGCGATACTATCATGCGTCAACACGTATGTTACTGGAAGACCCATAATAGCTGCTAAACGAACAGCTGGACGCAAGTAATCGGTAAATACGAAGAACGTTCCGCCGAAAATTTTAAGTCCTTTGTGTAGTGCAATCCCATTCATCGCAGCAGCCATAGCAAACTCACGTACGCCATAATAGACATTGCGGCCATCATAACTTTCCGAAGTGAATGATGCTAGACCATTTAAGTGAGTCATCGTTGAACTTTCCAAATCAGCAGATCCACCTAGAAGCTGCGGTACATTACCAACTAGACCATTCAATGCACTACCAGAAGCTACACGAGTGGAGACTGCTTTGTCTTCAGTAGTATATTTAGGAAGGTCTTTGTCCCAACCTTCAGGAAGTTTTTCTGAAATAGCATTCTCGAATTGAGCTGCAAGCTCAGGGTAAGCATTCTTATATTTTGCAAATTGCTCTTCCCATGCTTGGTAAGTAGCAATACCATGTTCTTTTACTTTAGCGAAATGTTCACGAACTTCTTGTGGTACATAGAAGTCTTCTTCATATACCCATTTGTAAGCTTCTTTAGTTAACTTAGCTTCTTCAGAACCTAGTGGAGAGCCGTGCGTACCACCATGTCCACCTTTACCTTGTTTATTCGGGCTACCGTAACCAATAACGGTTTTCACTTCGATCAACGTTGGACGGTTCGTGTCCGCTTGTGCTTCTTTGATTGCTTTCTCAATTGCAGGAAGATCATTACCGTCTTCTACGCGCAATACTTGCCAACCATAAGCTTCAAAACGTTTTTGAACATTCTCAGAGAATGACAAGTTCAATTTACCATCCAAAGAAATATCATTGGAATCATAAAGAGTAATCAATTTACCTAGTTTAAGATGCGCTGCAAGTGAAGCTGATTCACTGGAGATACCTTCCATCAAGTCGCCATCACCACAGATAGCATACGTGAAGTGGTCAACTACGTTGTAGTTATCTTTATTATAAGTTGCAGCAAGTTGAGCTTCAGCCATAGCCATACCCACAGCCATACCAATACCTTGTCCAAGAGGACCTGTCGTCGCATCTACGCCAGCTGTGTGGCCGTATTCTGGATGTCCAGGTGTCAAGCTTCCCCATTGACGGAAATTCTTCAATTCTTCCATTGGAAGATCATATCCACTTAGGTGTAGCAAGCTGTACAATAACATCGAACCATGTCCTGCAGACAATACGAAACGATCCCGATTGATCCATGTTGGTTGATCAGGATTATGGTTCATCGTCTTCGCGAATAGTTGATATCCCATTGGAGCGGAACCCATTGGCATACCTGGGTGTCCAGAATTCGCCTTTTCAATGGCATCAATAGCCAAAGTACGTATCGTTGTAATGGATAAATTATCGATCGTGTTGTTCTCTTCTTTGTTAATCACTTGATTGTTGATAGTCATGTATATCCTCCTCATACTTCTGTTAAATCTTACGTCACAAAGCTCTTCATAACGTATTCCACTGCGCTATTATGAAATAAATACGCTTTGAATGTTTCAATATGACTTATTGTAACACTTGGCTCACTTCTTTTCCATATCCTTGTTCAGTTTTTACCTTCGCGAACTGACTTATCCCTTATATAATATAATAAAATCAGATCTGTGCATGTCATAATGAACTATTCAAATCAAACCCATCGGTTGTAAGTACCTCTGGGAATCCTATAATCAGAAAAACGGTTACTGCATCATTAGGAATTATAAGTAAATAAGTGATATAACTGTGGTAGACTACTACTATCATCAAAGAAGAGCCAATCGTAGCTCTGACTCATAATATTAAACTTTCTATAGTTATATAATGGAGTAGAGGATGATAACAATGATGAAGGACCACGAGATTTATGTCCTGCTTACGGATACGGGAACAGTTCTTAATAGAACCATTAAGTGGTTTACGAAGGATCCTCTAAATCATGCATCTATCGCCTTTGACAGAAAATTAACAGACGTCTATAGCTTCGGTCGAAAGACACCAAATAATCCATTCTTCGCTGGTTTTGTTAAGGAAGATATGAACTGGGAATTATTTAAGCATGCTACGTGTGAGGTATACTGCTGTAAAGTTAGCACGCAGGTCTATAACAATATTCGCAATCAAATTCTCGAAATGCAACGCAACCATGAACTATATAAATATAATCTAA
The DNA here is from genome assembly GCF_900156375.1 of Paenibacillus macquariensis. GTDB lineage: Bacteria > Bacillota > Bacilli > Paenibacillales > Paenibacillaceae > Paenibacillus_AQ > Paenibacillus_AQ macquariensis. The sequence continues at coordinate 191,306 of NZ_FTNK01000003.1, read as the reverse complement.
TTGGTATGCTTGCCCTTCTTCTTAATGTCGAAATCAAAAGGGACTATGCTTATTTCTGCTCTCAATTTGTAGCTTCTGTATTTGAAAACAATGGCATTCATTTAATTAATAAATCCTCATTGCTTGCTACACCTGGTGACTTAGTCAATGCCCCAGACCTACAACTAATCTACAAAGGAAAACTCCGCCACTATATCAAACCAACTCGAATAGCTTTCAAACGGACAAGAACTGCGTAACGTTTCAAAATAGGCATACGCTTTGATAAAGAGATCAACCCCCTATATTTTGCAAATCATATAAATATTATGAGGTAATAAGCTGCTCCGGTAATCACAACTGGTGCCAGCTTCTTTAATTTGGGTTGAAATCCCTCGTAATCTTGTTGTACCCTATCTGGGCAACTTTTCCTTGCAATGCCAACTATGACATTTGCAACTGTAAAAAAGGTGGAACTATTAGATGATATTAACGATGTGTGATAATGCGCATTTTAATTAACGTTAATGTTCAGGGGGATTAATAAATGAAACAACATAACTGGGTTCGATCCCGGTTTAATGCCATCTCTTCCACAAAGGAAGGTGAGCTCCTTCTATACAACAGCTATACAGGAGCTATTTCCGCATTTCCTGATGAGGAACGTGAGGAAGTCATGGCATCTCTCAAAGGTCATGGCATAATCAACACAGAACTGACAGAACTTCAACAACAGATGTTAGAGATGGGGTTCATCATTCCATCCGATGTGGACGAAGAAAGACGAGCACAGTTTCTATTTCAAGCTGTTAACCGTACGGATGTGTTACACCTTTCGATTCTAACGACAGAAGCTTGTAATTTCCGTTGCGTGTACTGTTATGGAGATTTCGTTAAGGGGAAAATGCCGCAAGACATTATCGAGGGTTTGAAAACCTTTGTTCAGAATCAAGCGAGAACTTTACGTCACTTATCGATTAGTTGGTTTGGTGGAGAGCCTTTAGCTGCCTCCGATGTGATTGGTGAGTTATCAGAAGCCTTTATCGAAGTTTGTGCCCAGTGGGGAATTGAATACAGTGCTGAAATTTTGACGAATGGTTATTTTTTAAAGCCGAAGTTGTTTGCGAAGTTAGATCAATGGCAGATTAAACGTTATATGATCACACTCGATGGTCCTGAAGAGATACATAATGCGAGAAGAAACCTCATTGGCGAGGGTGGAAGCTTCCAAGTCATCTTAAACAATCTAATTCAGATGAAAAAGACAGATAAAGACTTTGAAGTCGCACTTCGTGTAAATTTTGATAACGATAATTTACCGTATATGGATGAGCTTATCGATATTTTTGCAGAACATTTCGCTCATGATCGTAGATTTCAAACGTATTTTCGTCCTGTAGGACGTATGGGTGGAAAGAATGATGCTCATTTACCGATTTGTGATGATGCTACAAAAGATAAGATGATCTGGGAATTGACTCAGACTGCTCTTGATCGAGGCGTAGCAATGAGTTCAATCGTTGAGAATGCACTCATGCCTCTAGGATCAACCTGTTATTGTGTGAAGCCTAACGCCTTCGTTGTCGGGTCTGATGGGAGTTTATATAAATGCTCGGTAGCTTTTGATGAGCCTATTAATCAATTAGGGAAGGTACTTCCAGATGGGACATTTGACTTGGATTATGACAAATATGCTTACTGGGTCACCCCTGGTCCTGAACGAGATAAAGCTTGCGATGCATGCTTCTTCCGCCCTTCTTGCAATGGAAACCATTGCAAACTCTATCGAATGAGAAATGACGAGCGACCTTGCTCTTTTGAGAAAAAGGAAATCAAAAAAGTCCTCGAAACGATATATCAAGACCATACTCTAGCGTAGGAGGTGAATGTCATGCGTGTCATCAAAGCCGGAATCAAACCTGCCGAAGCAGCAGCTTCAGGAAGAGTTAGCAAGAACAATCCAGGTGGATTGAATAAAAAGTAACAGGACTGTTCGATGTGTATAGAAATAAAAGGGAGTTGCCCTTAAGACCATTAAATGGGCTTGGGCAATTCCCTTTTGTATAGAGGACAAGGAAAATTAAAAGTCATAGTCAGTGTCTATTAAATCCTTAGAGTTCCTTAATGAATGATTTCAGTTCTTCCGTTCGCGTAAAGATATGGTCTGGTTCTATTGAGAACTCCGTATTCTGTACTGTTCCAAACCAATGAGCACCTATCGTTAAGATATTTGCAGACTTCCCCGCCGTGATATCTGCATTACTATCACCAACAAAGACCACTTCATCTGACCGGAGATTCATCATATGTATTGATCTGTAGATCCCTTCCGGATCTGGTTTAGGCAGTGTAACTTCATCTCCAGCTATTGTAGTTATAAAAAAATCTGTAATTCCAAGATTTTTCAAACATATGTCTAAGCACTTTCTACTTTTGTTAGTAATAATCGACATCTTAATATGTAGTAAAGTTAACTCTTTTAAAAGATCTAGGATCTCTTGCGGCATCGTTACCATTTCATGAAAGTGCTTTTCAAAAATGACATAATAATATTCAATCGCTTCGTTCACTAAATCTTTGTTGAATATATTATTTTCAATAATTTCTTCTTCTGTAGGTCCAAACGTTTCTATAATCTCTTCATCGGTCAACAACTTATTCTCATACTTTAAAAATACCTCTCTAAAAGCCTTGAATGATAGTGGTAATGTATCTGCTAATGTACCATCAAAATCGAATAATACCGATTTAATTGTCAATTGGGTTCTCATCCTTTCAAATAAAAATAAAAATGCATCCTCTAGAAGAATTTCATCAGTTAAACCCAGTGGTTAATCCAATGTCTATTCTGTAGGATGCATTTCAGTTTAAAGTAAGTAATTTCGCAATAGTGGGATTCTTATGTTCCTTATTCTTGCGGACGTCCGCCCGGTTCCAAACCTGATTCGGAAGCTGTCATCAACGGCTTAACAGTTAGATCTGAGTGTACGCGAATCTGACAAGAAAGGCGGATATTAGGATCCGTAATCTCTTTTTTCGCAAGAAGTTCTGCTTCTACCTGCTGGATCGCTCCAGCGTCTCCCTCTAGAATCTCAACTCGGCAAGTTGTACATCTAGCGTTCCCACCACAACGGTGTAATATATCTACCCCATTGTCTTCAAGAACTAGTACAAGTTTTCTTCCTTCTTCGGCTTGAAATGAGCCTTTTCCTTCTACTTGAATCGTTGACATGTGAATTGCTCCCTTCGTTACATCTAAACTTCTATTTTACCTGATCTTGGAATCAAATGCTGAGAAACATGAAGAACCCCGCTCCGCTTGAGCGAGATTCTTTATGTTTAGTTCCTAGTTTAATTAAAAACAACCGTTTTATTCTCATGTACCAAGATTCGATCTTCAATATGCCATTTCACAGCTCTAGCTAGCACTACGCGTTCAATGGTCCGTCCAATTCTCTTCAGCTCTCTCACATCATCACGATGACTCACACGTTGTACGTCCTGCTCAATGATCGGTCCACCATCAAGCTCTTCTGTGACATAATGCGCAGTTGCTCCAATGATTTTGACACCACGGTGATACGCTTGATTATAAGGTTTGCCTCCCACAAATGCAGGAAGGAAAGAGTGGTGTATATTAATAATTCGATTACGATAGTGTTCAATAAACGTAGGTGAGATGATCTGCATATAGCGCGCAAGGATAATGACATCTATATCATCGCCAATCACTTCTAACTGCCGCATTTCCGCTTCTTTCTTTGTATCTGGGGTTACTGGAATGAGGTGGTACGGAATACCGAAGGATTCAACATATTCCTTCATGTCAGGATGATTACTAACGACCATCGCAATTTCCCCATCGAGATCTCCAGCTTGCCACTGCCAAATTAGTTCAACTAGACAATGATCTTCCTTGGAAACAAAGATAGCCATCTTCTTCTTGCGATTTACATTGTGAATTCTCCAATTCATCTTAAACATAGATGCTACCTCTTTGAACTGCTCTTCCAGTCCAGGCAACTTCTGCTCCAGTTCAACAAGATCGAATTCGACACGCATGAAGAACATGCCTCCAGCAGGATCCATAGTGTACTGATCTGATTGAACAATATTAGCTCCATGTTGATGTAAGAAATGAGATACAGCAGCTACAATCCCTGGTCCATCTGGACAAGAAATAAGCATTCGCGCACGTTCTTTGTATGGGTTTTCCGTTAAGGGAACACTCTTTGTGTGTACTTCCATTTTAATAATATACCTCACTCTCAACACTTGTGTTTGTTGGCTTTATAAACTTGTAATGTTATCCCTACCTGCTAAACATGCGATGATCCGTTGGTTAATTCCTTCTTCACTTAGATCAGAGAACAGATTAGCCTCTACAACCATGTCATACAAACGTTCTAATGGTTCCCGTGGATCGGCTTTTTTGGCCTTAGCATCATTCTTCAGCAAATTCCAAATATCCAATACAAAAGCTCTTGGGTCTATCTCTTGGGTTGCGAAATACGAATGAAGTTGTTCTACTTGACTCAGGAATTCAATTCCGAATCGTTCAGCCACATTTCCACGAAGCAAAGCAATCTCTACTTCATACATAGGCCGTTGCGTCTTGACATCTTTACCGATCCAAGGTGTTTCCAGAATAAACGGTAAGCCTTGTAGCTTCTCATGGTGGACAACGCGATTAATCGTATCAAATCCAATAAATCCACTACCGATAGGCGTATGACGATCCTTACCAGCACCACGCGGATTCTTGCTATCATTTAAATGGATAACACCAATACGCGAAAGTCCAATAATGCGATCAAATTCTTCAAGAACGCCATCTAAGTCACCGACGATATCGTATCCTGCATCATGAATATGACAGGTATCTACACATATGGTTAGACGTTCATTATGTTTTACTTTATCAATAATTCGAGCAAGCTCCTCGAAACTACGTCCAATTTCCGTTCCTTTACCAGCCATTGTTTCTAAGGCGATGTTAACATCTGTCTCATTTGTACCTTCTAACACATCATTTAACCCATCAGCAATACGCTGGATTCCGTAATCAGCATCCATATCTGTATACGCACCAGGATGTAATACAATATTCTTAACACCAATAGCATGTGTACGACGAATCTCTTCCTGTAAGAAGCTAATAGCAAGTTCATACGTATTGGACTTGTACGACCCTAAATTAACAATGTACGGTGCATGAACAACAATCTCCTCGACGCCATTTTTCTGCATCAGTTCATTGCCTTCTACAAGATACATGGAATCGATCGGCTTACGGCGCGTATTCTGTGGTGCACCGGTATATATCATAAACGAATTAGATCCATAGGTATTTGCTTCTTTAGCTGCACTCAATAAACCCTTGTCCGAAAAAGACACATGGGAACCAATTTTCAACATGTTGCATCCCCCTTTATCACGAATATCCTTTATATTAACTTGAATATCGAAAAAAATCTAGAAATGCGTTATAATCAAAAAGAAACAGCAGTTCCTTCCTGATTAAACCAGTTTTCTCTTCTGATATTAACGCTACTTCACAATACTTTCAGATAGCTATTTCTATAATAAATATAAAGATTTTATATGGAGTCAGACATAATCTTTCTTAGTATTTCCATATGAACAGGAATAAATGAAGTCAAGATAAATATCATTGAGGTGAATATATATGTATTCCACAATAGTGGCCAATTTGTTATTAAGCACCACGCCTAGTAGATGGTTCATGAACTCCATTGCCTTTTGGACAATCGTTATGATGGGAGCCATGTGTATCGGGGGCTTCTTCATGTTCCGTAAGTTTCTGAAGGTGCTACCCAAAGCAGATGGGAAATCCAAGTTAGATTGGCAGAATTATTGGGTAGAACGAAGTCGTCCGATGTGGAACGACGAATCGAAAGCACTTTTGGATTTGTTAGTTAGTCCCGTTCCCACGGCATTTCGAGATATAGCCAAACATTCCATTGCAGCTGAAATTGGTAAGATAGCTATTGAGAATAAGGCAACTGAAGTTACAAGGGACCACTGTATTCAAGGATACATTGTCGCTACTCCTAAGCGAGACAATAAGTTCTTGATGAAGTTTCTGAAAAAGAATGAGATTGATTACAAACCGTATGAACATTTACTAAACAGATAATATAATACGATTGAATAAGACTGCCTATCCTATACATATAAGACCACACCATTGAAATGAATCATTTCGACTGTGTGGTCTTTTTGTACAGAAAGAACGTGCCCCGCATGAGCGGATCAAACATATTAGTTAATAAGGAAAAGGAGCTTGTGATTATGAAAATCGCCATATGTGGAGGAACAGGTTTTATCGGACAATCCTTAATTAAGCATTGGACTACACAAGGACATCACATCGTCATCATTACTCGAAAGATCCCCTCGAATCCAACTTTCCACGAACATTTGGAGTACCTCACATGGGACCAAATAAATCATCATCCTGAGTCATTAGAGAATTTGGACGCACTTGTGAATCTTGCGGGAGCATCACTAAGTCAGCGGTGGACGAAACAAGCCAAGAAGCGGATCATGGAGTCACGACTCACAACCGTCTCATCTGTCAGGAAACTAATCTCCCAATTAAAGAAAAAACCTGCTGTTGTCATTCAGGCTTCAGCCATAGCCATTTACGGCACCTCTTTAGACGAAACATTCGATGAGCATTCGCAAACACGTGTTATGGATTTCCCGTCAGGCGTTGTCCAACAATGGGAAGATGCAGCGGATAGCATTCCAGATGTTCGATTAGTTAAATTACGAATCAGTGTAGTACTTGGAAATGACGGTGGGGCGTATCCGATGATGCGACTTCCCTTTAGGCTTGGCGTAGGTGGAAGAATTGGCAGTGGTCAGCAGTGGATGTCATGGATTCATATTTCGGATATGGTGAGGTTAATTGATTTCTGCATCCTTAACCCTAATATCGAAGGGCCTGTCAATGCTTCTGCATCACAGCCCGTCACGAACGACCAATTTGGTAAAGCTGTCGCGGCTATACATAATAAACCCTATTGGTTTCCCCTTCCGAGCTTTCTCTTAAAAGGGATCGTAGGCGAGCTATCACTTATCTTACTAAAGGGGCAACGTGTCATCCCAAGTAAAGCTCTTGAGCACGGATTCGTATTCACTTATCCGGAAATAAAAGGAGCTCTTCAAGATCTTAAGTGATACTTGTACTCTCCCTTAATGATTGTAAATGTATCCCCATCATGAAGTGGATACTCTTTGTAAGAGACCATAGGTTCCTTGTTCAATAAGGTACCATTCTTTGAACCCAAATCTTTAATGACATACCCTTCACTGCCTTTAGAAAGCTCTACATGGGCTCTTGAAGTTCCAGGTGTTTCTTCAACGAACTGGGCAACATCAGCCGATCTTCCAATAATGAAGTGAGGAACATTCAGTACAATTGGAGTCAACGCTTGCTCACCCTGGGGAGAGTCCCCTCTCAGCCCTTCTTGAACTCCTTGTCCTACTTCTCTTCGTTCAAGATAGGGATATGACTTATACGATGTGGAATATACATCTTGGGATGAGTTATTCTCCGGTTTCAATAGAACTGTTGCATTAACTCTAGGAGAGGATAACATCTCCGTTTTGTGACCCAATTGAGCATAATAATCACCTTGATCCTCTTCCTCATACATTGAAGTTACAGCTGATTCTCTATTCGTGATACCCCTGTCCGCTTGAGTACGTTCTGATGTAGGGTTATCTGGAAACACCCATCGCTTATCTGATGGCTCAAGTTCTTTCTCCTTTGATGAACTTCCGAAGAATCCTGTTAATTTCTCTACTTGAAATGACGATCCTCGTTTGCGATTTGAATCTTCCAATTTACCTGAATCAAATAAGGGTATTGATTCCGTTAAAGATTCTACACGCTTCACGGGTATACGTAGCATCTCCTTCCATCCTAACCATGCGATAACTCCAAGGACAGCTGTAACAAGGCTACAAACAATTAACATCAGTATGCTTGGATGGGCCATATAGAGGAATCTCCATGCAACAGCACAAGTAACTAAGCAACCTAAAGCTATATAGGTCGTCATTGAAGATGACTTATGTTCATCATCTCCATCCGTCATATCAACCTCATTATAATCTTCCTTCCATGAATGTTTATTCTCCGTTAAAGTATTCATTAGAGTCTTTCCTATTAGTTCTGGCTTTCTTGAAACAGTTGGGAGAGGATCTGACATTTCTGCCGAATCTACAGGGAATCTCACTTTTCGTTCAAGTTCTGTTGCGCGTGGGATGGTATTGGAGATGGAACTAGGAACGGAATGAGATTGAAGGGTCTGAGGTTGTTCTGTATGATGTCGATGTATATTAGATCGTTGTAAGTCTGATTGAAGTACATTATTGTGAACTTGCTGAGATGATAAGCTTTGTCCCGCTCCGGCGAGTAGATTCTGAAGCAGACTTTTCAAGCCTGACAATGTGAATTCCTCAACACTCACATAATGAAGTAACGTTTGTATACCATTGCCTTGCAATTCAGACACAGAAGCCATCAGCCTTGTTATCAAATGGTGGAGTGAAGATTGGATGGTTGTCGAATTCTTCATAGATTGAATAGGTATATAGGTCAGATATAGTGTACCCATATGGAGAGGCCCATCGATAAACATATAGTCTTCCTGAAGTATGTATTGATCTGGATCTAACATATATAATTTACTATCGTAGAGCGTACCTACAATTTGCAACAATAGACCGTAGTATTCATCTAGGCTTAATTTATCACTTTTGATCAAGTGAGTAAGCATTTTCTTATTAGAAATATCATATAGGATGCTCACTTTGAAATCTAATTCTTTCAAATGAAGAGGCAATAGATGAGGAACTTTCGCTGCTGAGATCATGCTAGTCTGGACTCTGCTTAAATCAGAGGAAGGAATTCCCGCAGGACTACTCAAAACCATATAATTTCCGCCATTATGAATGAAATCTCGCGTTAATCCAAACAATATATTCACCTCTCTCTAATAGGGTACCGCATATAAATAAGCACAGATCATACCCGGGACGACTGCAATCATAAATGGAAACCGAACCTGCTCCTTACTCACCATCCTCAGTGCTACAGTATCTTTTAGAACAAATAATCCTACAATGCCGTGAATCACCTTCCGAAGACGAATGAGAGTCTCCCTACGCCATAACAGTATGACAATTCCAATAATTCCTGCAAATAATACCGAATACAATAACGACTGAATTGTGAATAACGTTCCTGTCCAAGCCCCTATGCCACCGAACAGTTTAACATCACCTGCTCCGACAGCTCCCATCCAATACATAACTAGAAGTATGCCAAATCCAACTAACAATCCTTTTCCAGTGAACAACACTCCACTCCAGCCAGAGTCCATTAAATGATACAAGATTCCGCATATCATCGCTGGAATGGTAAGCATGTTCGGAATCTTCATTGATTTAATATCTGTAACGAAGGCCGTAACAACGAGAATGGCACATCCTGCAAAAGCAATTTCCATGCTTCTTCCTCCTATCTTTGTGAATACTCATCTTAGATCAACTACTGTAAACATGACTTCAACTCGTTGTCCGTCCTCTGTTGTAATCACAAATGGCCATGTCCCCGGCGTTGTATTCGTCCCAACAAACCACTCCCACTCGATATAACCTTCGGAATCCGCCTGACTCCATCCAAGATACTTTGCAGTACTCGCACCACTTTTATAAAATACAGCAAGTTGTGCTGTAGAGTTAGGCGCTACCTTTACCCTCACTATTGTTTTCTTTCCAACAACCGCAGGATCAGGCTTCTCTAAGACCTGAATAGATGTTGAGGGCTCTTCTTCACCCGTACCCCCTTCTGTGGATTCTGATGTATCACCGATCCATAGACGTTCTTGAGCTTTCGCTTGTATCACAATTTTTTTATTAATAAAGGGTACTTTTATCGGCAGTTCATAACTGAGTTCAATACCGAAATACGGATTACTTCTAGTCTTCATATCAGGAAGATAAATATTGGATACATGGATCCGATTCACATTTAAGAATTCACTCTGAATGAAGGGCTTCAATAAAGGCTTAACTACAGGATCGAGTACAGCTTCAGCCGTTGCGTTTTTTATTTTCTGTAACGGTTCATCTCCCTTAGCTGCAGCATCCATCATCCATTGACTAAATGGGGCTGGAAGAGAACTGCTATACTGGGATGCCCAATCTGTCACAGATACCTTAGGGATGATCCAATTCCCTGTTAACTTATTGTCCTTATTCTCCTCTGACGGTATTTCTGGCTCCACTACTAATGCAATAGGATACATATGAGAAGAAACCATCTTAACTGTATCGGATACGGTGCTTTGAAGTGAGGTTGAGATCAGTGTCATTTGAATCATATAGATTAGAAACACAATGAAAAAAATAAAAAACGGAAACACCAATGCAGCTTCAAGAACCATACTACCGTGTTCTTTCTTCGTTCTTCTAATAGGAATAATCGGCTTGTTTGATAGCATAATAACGGTTTCCTTCCACTTCATCTTCGCCACTCGTTGCTGAGCCGAACATTTTCATGATGCCAGGGAGAAACCATAACTTCATACCGATCCGAACTTCCCCAGAGGAATAAGTCGCCCGCTCAGCGGGGTTAATACCCGTATTGAAACGAATCAGTGAGAGCATACGCGACATTTTTCTATCATTATTACTATGAATAAAAAGAAATACCCTCAAATAATCACGGTAAGTCATTTCCACTTTTAAGTACGTAGACAATTCTATCGATCCTTTTTGACACAGTTGAATCATATCTAACATCGCCATTTCAATACCATATAACAATGAAGCAGCTAGAATTAATAAAGGATTGCCCAGTTTACTATTCTTTACCAATCCTTCCATCGTCCGAATCGCTAGTCGCACTCCAAAAATCTCCGCATAAGCCGCTGATACGTTACCTACTGGATTATGAAATCCGTATAAAATATACTCTAGTTCCTGCTTATTGATACTTAGTTGTTCCACTAAATCGTTCCCTATGGAGCTATCAGGGTTACTAACGATACTCCCCAACTGTGTAATATCAAAATGATGGAAATAGAGAGATGCATACTCATTTTGGTAAAATTCATCCTGTAAGCCAGTCAACATACCACCCATCGACCCAAATAAACCATCCATATTATCCATAGCTGAAGTACTAGCGTCATAAGGATTATTATCCAGTTGAGCTCCTTGATAGGAGGAATCACCCACGGATTGTTTATTAAAGGTAACGCTATCATCATAATATTGTTGAAGCGTACGATACTCCTCCATGTAGCCTCCGGCCTTATCGCTCAATTCATTTATCTTATTTAGGATATTGGCAGCATCCTTTAGCTTGGCTTTAGCCTTCTTCTCCGTTTCCTTCCGCTCCTTATCCGAAGAACGATTCTCCTCTAATTTCCTTAGTTCTGCTTCAAGAATGTTTTCTGAACCAGAAATAAAATATTTACGCAAATAATCGTCCACCTGGACTCTTGTCTCAATAACGGCAGATTTCATCTGACTACTACTGGACATCGTACCAAAGGCTCCACTCATCGTAGAACTAAAAGATGATACTTGGGTATCTAACGCTTGAGAGTGATTGATCTGAACCTCAATCTCTTTCTTTAAATCTTGTAATAACGCTTCAGGTAGCAGTAATTTCTCCGTCTGCCCTCTAATCTTACGAATGGCTTCTGAGTCTTCCTTACTTAATTCTTCGGTGCTTCCCGGACTGTCCTCACGAGTTACCTTATCGTACCCTTCACTTTGGGAGCGGTTCTCTGACTCCGTAATCACTTGTTTCATTTGTTCATTCATCTTATATGCTTCTTCCCATTGCTCTAACGCTTCGGGTAACATCTTTAAGTGATCCGCACGTGATGCGTTCTGATTATTAGAAATAGATGATAATACGCTGGAAGAACCTTGCTGATAACCACTAATCAAACTTCTATATGAATCCATTAAGGCTATCTCAGCATCCTCATTATCATCTTCACTCTTGTCTGCTGAACTCCTCTCCTGTCTCTGGGCAATTAGACGCTCCAACTCATTTGACTTAAGCACAAAATCATCATATTGAGCGGCTATATCCTTACCAGAATGGATGCCTCCACCCAATGACTCATTGGAAATGTGAGTACTAGCCTGATCCATGATCAGGTTAGCTATATTGTCTACGCTCTGCGCTGCCTTTTTCTGTTTCGTAAGCATCTCGTCTAATGCATCTTCGCGTTTGTCATATAACTTTTGAAGCTTCTTTAGTACATCCACTGTGTTAGAAGCTTCCTTCATAGACTCAGAAATCGGCTTGAATTTATTAACAATTTCTAACGTGAAGTCTATGGGTGCTTTATATTTCATTTCTTCACCGATTTGGCGATTGAATATTTCATATTCCCCGAGCATCCGCTCCATTTGTAACGAGGATGTATCTAGTTCAAGAGGTAGTATTGAAAAGGCGTCTCCTCGATCTCCATGATCCATGCTGTCATTTAGCACCCCAGACATGATCTGATCTCCGCTACTCTCACCATAAGCGAACAATCCATATTCCTGCTGTAATTCTGGTTCATAGGCAGACATCACAGAACGAACTGCGGAGTGTACTAAGCGCTCACTCTGAACCTTCATTGCAGCAATTCGTGCGTAGTCTATGAATAAAGCTACGAAAGTAAACACAATAGCTAGGATCAGGATAAGAAAAATTGACACTGAGCCCCTCTGGTCTGTATGCCATTTACTGAACATGTTCTCCCCCCTTCCCTCCAGCATTCGACATTTGCGCTATCCTTGTCTCGCTAGAGTTTATTTACTTTTTGAACCATACTTCTTCAACACTTCTCCTGCATTACCTTGATTAGTCGAACTACCCCCTGATCCTTTGAATTTAGCGGCATAATATCTCATCAAATCAACCGTTCTAATAAATTCAACAGGCTCAACAACGACAGATTGAGCATTCGCATCTATCTTAGATCCTCCCGAAAGGATCTGGTCTAAAGGAGGTAAATTAATAAGTTGATCTAATTCAGTACTCACTTTACGTAGTAGCAGATTATTCTGATACGTTATCTCACCTTGCATATTCCCAGTTACAAGCGTGCTTACTTTGGACAATTTCGTAGTAGGAAGTGATCCTGAGTTCTCGCCTCCAGGTAGAGAAATCGATTGTTTATTCTCAGCCCCCGCCCATCCAAACATGGCACCTACCATCTGATCATCCTTAATCCGCCAATACAATGAATCATACTGCCCTTTAGGAAAGGCTCCCTTATACACTTCTTTATGACTGTTATCCCAGCTATAAGCCGATCTCTCCGCCGCCGCAGAAGCAACTTGTTGTAATATAGACTGTTGGTAAATGTACATGCAGAAGAACATGAGGATTATCGTCACCATCAGCACGATAGGCATAGCGAGAGAAGCCTCAAGCGTGAAGCTTCCCTCGTTACCTTTGAGTTTATTACTCACTAATGAAATCCTCGCTTTTTTTACCTACCTTTTCCAATAGATTTGCAACAATGAGACTTAGTTGTTTTCTAAAGATAATAGCTATAACAACAATTGCTGCAATAATCAAGATCATCTCCAACATTCCTAACCCTTCTTCTTCCTTCCAGAATCCCTTCACTTTTCCCCAAGCAATCGTTAACATATCAACATTCCTCCTACATATTCATCATCATCATTGCGGGTGTACCTACCAGCACAACTACTACCATAAAAATAACGACCATCGGAAATACCAGCTTGGAAGATGCCTGCTCACCTCGAGTACGCGTGATCATTTTGCGACTCTCCCATAATGTTCGTGATAAATCACGTAGTGCCAATACAAAATCATTGCCTCCACGTCTGAAATTCAACAGAACCGTAGTTGTAAAAATGGATACTTCTTGTAATGCGCTTCGCTTACTAAAGCTTTCAAAAGCCTGTTGGAAAGAGTAGCCACTATCCCAATCCTGAATCATACGATTCAACTCTTTATACAAGGGATGATCGTATTGTTCTTTCTTACGTTCAACACAATGCGCTATCGCCTTTTGTACCGTTTCACCTGCACCTACGAGTAACACAATTTTGTTCAGCAATTCGGGAAGCTCCATCAATATATCTTGATCACGAACTTGAACCTTGCTATACAAATCCTTCACCATCGCTACAGGTAAGAGGACTGCTAAAGCACCACCTAATATGAATCCTGTCTTCTCGCCCAACCCTATGGAAAGAACACATCCAGCGCATAGTAGCATCCAGCTGTAACACATCATTTCTCCTAAATAGAGCAATGTCATCTCGCTACTGTATCTCATGCCGTGAATTTTCTGAATCGAACGCTGAACTTTATAGAAGAAAAACGGAAACCTTGTCGTTATCTTTGACTTGTCCAAAATAACCAACATGGGCACTACCACCTTACTAAGACGTAGCCCTTCCATAGGTAGCCTGCTAAGCCTTCGATACTTCTCATCTCTATGCCAGTTCAGTACCACCCAACATCCCACTAACAGAAGTAGCAACACGACGTATAGGATAATCATTGCCATCCCTCTTCTACAATTTGATGTTCATAATCTTGCTAATCCAGATAGCACAAGCTCCTAATACACCCAGAGATAGCGTGGAAATAATGAATCCAATACCGCTGTACATCGGTAGCATGTAATCAGGCGATGATAAGTTCATGAACAATATCATCAAGACCGGCGCTGCAAGAATAGCCTTAGATTCGAACCTTTTCTGAGCAATCATAACCGAAATTTCCTGTTGAATATCGAGCTTCTCACCAATGATAGTAGATGTTCGGCGTACGACTTCTACTAGATCTCCGCCTGTTCTTTTGCATGTCGTGAATACATCGGCGAAATTCGTGATATCTTCCATTATCGCTCGTCGGCTGAAATCCTGTAACGCTTCCTCAATAGGCTCACCATACTCTAGACGGGCGCAGATAATGTTCAATTCCATAATGAGATCATTCTCTGCCTCTGGGTCTAACATACGTAAATCCTGAACAGCCTCCCTAAACCCATTCTCTACTGAACGACCTGCTGAAAGTGAGGATGATAACGAGAAGAGCGCCTGTTTGAAATGAAGATTCATCGCAGCGCGACGGCGATTCAACCTATACTTTCTCCAGTATCCGGGAACAAACCAAGCACTACAGGCTATCAGAAGAGAAGCAATCCATTGGTGATAGAACAAATATCCTATTCCATACAAAAGGAACCCTCCAATAATGATGCACATGACTCTCTCAACCGTACTTAGCTCATAAATGCTATAGTCAGGAAGAGAGGAGCGCAATGGCTCTATTCCATCTACTCTTTCACCAGATTTCTTGTTGGTTCTGGCCGTCTTCTCTTTAGACCTTGCCTTTGACTTTACTTTCGTCATCACTGTCACTCACGCTTCACCTCCTCACCCCCCATCACAAGTACATCATCAAGACCTGCCATCTGTAGCTTCTCAACGTGTTGCATGGAATGGCCACAGGGCTCCAATTCTCCAATGATTCGTCCATCCTTCTCTCCACTCTCCCGAAATCGAAAGAGTGGACTTACTTGTACCTCTCCGCTCTCCATACCCAGTACCTCACTAATTTCTGTAACTCGCCTTGAGCGATCACGCAACCTAGATAGATGAACTAGAATATCAATAGCAGAACTAATCTGCTGACGAACGACAAGTATGGGAAGATTAGCCCCGCTAAGTACCATCGTTTCGAGGCGACTAATCATATCCTTTGTGCTGTTGGCATGCCCAGTTGAGAGGGAGCCATCATGTCCCGTATTCATGGCCTGTAGCATATCTAAAGCCTCACTCCCACGGACCTCACCGACCACAATTCGATTCGGACGCATACGTAAAGACGATCGAATCAGGTCACGAATCGTAACTTCTCCCCTTCCCTCTGTATTAGCATTTCGTGTCTCCAAAGAGACTAGATTAGGGACGGTTACAATCTGGAGTTCTGCTGAGTCCTCTATCGTAATCACACGTTCATCTACCGGTATGAACTGAGATAAGGCGTTAAGAAACGTTGTCTTTCCTGATCCTGTACCTCCACTGATGAATATGTTATATTTCCCTACTACCAATTTTTGAAGAAAGTGCGCCGCCTCCTCGCTTAATGCACCACGCCTCACTAAATCACTCATCGTCATAGGTGACTCTGGGAATTTACGAATCGTCATGGTAGGCCCTTTCAACGCTATAGGAGGCAGAACAATATTGACACGTGATCCGTCTTTTAACCTCGCATCTACAATTGGAGATGACTCATTAACTACCCGGTTTACGCCTGCCACAATGCTCTGAATAATATCCTCTAAGCGGTTCTGTGACTCGAACTGTTGCGTAATACGTTTTACCTCTCCTTCTTGTTCTATGAATATATCTTGATGGCTGTTGATCATAATTTCCGTGATGGACGGATTGTCCACTAAGGGCTGTAGAACATCCAATCCACGGAAAGAGTCATAAATACGACGAATCAGTGTACGTTTCTCCATTGCAGTTAAATCCTGTAATTCCCCTCGCTCAAGTACAGTTCTTTCGATATATTTCATTAACTCAGCATCATCCACTGCAGATGTCACATCTAGACCCGATCGAATACTGCTTCGAATAATCTTGAACATTTCCTCATCCATGAGAGGCTCCTCCAACACCAGCAGGTAAGAGATCTCCCACTAAGTCTCCACACAGATTCAGAATATCTCTTTGAAAGATCGGTGAACTCAATAGTATCTCCTCATGACATACCTGCTTCCATGAAGGAATATACGGCAAGACACCATCAATACGCTCGATCTGGACCGGCAGTGTATTCGCAAGACTCCCAACATAACGATTTAAGATAAACCGACTCTTTCGCATCATGTCACTGAATAAGGAAGGATTACTTCTCTCTATAAAAGAAAGCCATTGTCCGCTCTTGTACATACTGATCACATCATCAAGCAGCAACCATACTAGACTCTCACACACTTCCATAACCGCTTCGCACCGTTCTCCCGCGCCTGTATCTGTATCCGCGATCAGGACATCATATTGTCCACTCTTTGCTATTAACTGCATGAGTTGACTTACATCATTCTTACTCATCTGAAGCCATTCCTTAAGGTTAGTCAATGGTTCGAATATATCCGCCTTCATTCCTTCATGTGAAATCACATAAGATGAAATGGAAATAGATGAATAATCCTTCAATTCTTGTGCAGATTTCAACTCGTATAGCAGACGAGAAAGCCCTTGACCACTTTCTCTATTTCTAATCTGCCTTGGAAAGACAGCACTGCTATTCATCGTCTCCAAGTTAAGATAGAATACCGACAATCCACTAGCCCCTAATTGCTTAGCCATATTTAATGCCGTTGTCGTCTTTCCACTTCCTCCAACGGCAGATAACAATCCAATCATCACTGTCTCACCTAAGGTTCGTACGGAAGCTCGCTTCACCTGACTTACAGACAAATCCAGAATAGCATCAAGCAATTGAGAGAGAGGTTGATATTTCGTAAGAACAGGACCTTTCAAAGAACTCTGTCCCATGTCGTCTAGGACAATCCATGTTATTGTCTGATCTCCTTGATTCAACCAAGGCGCTAGAAATACACTTTCCGCTACCACGACTTCCGGTCTTTCATTTCCGTTCATATATTGTAGAAATTTGTCTACCTCAGTAAACGCGATGACTCTCATTTTCTCACCATACTTACTACCATGGACGTATTGAAGTAAAGGCTCTATATATTCACTTTCCTCTACAGCAAGGACTACTCTCACAGGAATCACAAATCCCCCTCCTTCCAAATAAAACAAAAAAAGCACCGTTCAACAGCCGCAATGACGCGGTTGTTAAACGGTGCTTCCGTTTACGATCTATTAATTTACTGATAGAATATCACAGTTTATTCCAGTCAGCAAGAACAATTTAATATCTTAAATACTTCACCCATAATCCATTCTATCATCGGTGCTCCATGAATAGACACACCTCTTCACAACATTTCATCACGTTATATGGGTAACATATCTTCGGAAATCACTTTGGATTTACATGCTTTACATACACCCACCACAGTCCCATTGTCACTTGCATAGAAAGTGATTTTATTGATTTTTTTACAATAGGTACATTTCTGCATCGTTTGTCTATTATTCTTCTCCTTCTCAAACTTAATGATATTATGACTAGATCTCCGACTCCTTAAAGTCCTTACCAACACAATAAGTCCAACGATAACCATGAGCGCCACGATAACTAACCCGATATATTCCACTGAACAGACTCTCCCCACGTTATTCTAGAAATCTTTCCTTAAGTTCCGGCGACGGTAACATGCATTGATCCGATTTTCCGAACCATCGATAGCGGTGTCTAGCTACGTACTCATAAATCGCATCCCTTATACCCCTCGGAACGATAATGAGACCATATACAAGCGGCCATGGAAATTTCAAGTGTCTAGAAATACGTAAAGCTGCTGTTGATTTCGTGTAGTAATTTCCATTTTGAATTAAGACTATGGTATTTATAACATCTGTAGGAAATCCACCTCTAGCTAATAACTTCTGTCCCGTATGCGACTGCAAGGAGGCAAAGTGAAATCTCCCTCCATGATCATGTCGGACAATAAATTTCGTGGCACCTTGGCACAAATTACAAATACCATCAATGAGTACAATGGAAGAAGGGCTCATTTTTGAAGAACCATTCTTAAGTGCATCATGATTGCTTTCTTCCATACCCATCCCTGCCTCTCATCATTTCTCACTAGACATTATTATCATACCACGACATCAACCCAGCTTTCTTATAACAAAGAAAAAAAGCGCAGGATAAATTCCCACGCTTTCTTACTAGCAAACACTTTACTTAGCAATAGCCTTTTCAAGCCATTCATTATCAATGATCTGCTGCTGTAGAACGCCACCAAAGTTCTCCATACATTTGCAAATGAAGTCTTTGCGACATATAGGACAAGGTGTTTTTAGCAGTCTGCTGATGTTGGTCATTTTCCATTCTGGATAACGGTTATAAAACGTGCGGCACTGTGTTCCGTCTGCCAAATAGATGATGAATTCATACAATCCATCTTTCTCATTGTTACTGGCTTCTTCCACGTTCGAAATTATTGGTCTGTAAGACATCAGTATCACCCATTTTATATTAAATTTGCTAACAAAATCTAAAGAATGCTCATCCAACAAGTACTTAGACATTTTAATGAATTTTCAACTTGATGTCAATTTATTATACCACTACTATGATCCGGATGAGTAGTGAAGTAGTAAACACATTGCAATAACACAATATAATTATATATAAATATTTCTTTATGATAAAATAAATGGGATCCATTTCGCTTATATTTGATTTCCCGTACATTTACAGAAATAAGGTATTAAGAATTAATACTTAAATAGTGTTAGGAGATGAATATCATGAGTATATACGATTATCAAGTGAATACCATTCGTGGGGAACAGGTCTCTTTATCGAATTATCAAGGAAAAGTACTTCTTATTGTCAATACGGCAAGCAAATGTGGGTTCACACCTCAATACACAGGACTACAAGAACTCTACGAGAAGTATAAAGACCATAATTTCGAAATTTTAGGTTTCCCAAGCAATCAATTTAAAGAACAAGAGCCAGGTTCTAACGATGATATTGAACAATTTTGTCAACTAAATCATGGTGTAACCTTTCCCTTATTCGAAAAAATAGATGTGAAGGGCAATACCGCCCATCCTTTATTCCAATACTTATCTAAACAAGCTCCAGGTGTTCTTGGGTCTACAGCCGTGAAGTGGAACTTCACTAAATTTCTGGTCGACAGTGACGGGAAAGTCATCAAACGTTTTGCTCCGGCGACTACACCTGATAAAATCGAACATATCATTGAAGATCTTTTGAAATAAAAAGGAAACAGTAACTCTCCCTCCGATATTTCTCACAACAAAAAGACCCACTTCAAATTGAAGTGGGTCTCAGTGATCCTACACGTATACTACTTACTCGATGCGGTCGGCGGGATTTGAACCCGCACACCCAATGGGCACTACCCCCTCAAGGTAGCGTGTCTGCCGTTCCACCACGACCGCTTACAATAAAAAGGATTACCTTTTAGCAATACAATAATATATTCTACATGGATGACCATGAAAAGTAAAGAAATACACTATAGAGTTAAAAATAGGTACTCTTCATGTACATACATAAATTATTCCGATTAACGATTTCGTCTATAATCTGTAAATTCGATGTATTCTTTTATAAAATCAATTTCTTGTTTGCTTAATTTAGATGTTCCAGGTTGTATCATACCAAGTATATATTGTTCGCGCTCTTCCTTTAACAATTCATTATTCGGTTCTCTACCCACGATGAGCCAATCCAAGCTAATATTGAAATAAGCACCAATCTCAACTAATTTATTCGTACTTGGTGTGGACTTCCCTCTCTTCCAATCACCCAAATTCCCTGTACTGATTCCTAACTCTTCGCAAAACAACTTCTTAGTCATCCTTTTGTTCTTAATCAGGTATTCAATTCTCTCGTAAATAGTCTTCATCTTATGACCGCCTTCCGCTGTTGCGAAAATAAAATTAAAAATGACGTATATAAGTAAAACCTCTTGAACTCTGACGTAACAAACGTATATAATAATCGGTAGTTTATGGTTGAATTATATCACATAATTTCCACCAATTTGTAATATTCCATTCATTTTGCGGGGAGAGAGTAACTCATGCCTAATTTGACCGCCACACTTCATAACGAAGTCATTCATTCATTGCAGCAAAGTATTGCAGTCCTAGATTGTGATGGTTATGTCATTGCTGTAAATCCAGCTTGGGGTGTAATGTCTACGTCAAATAACGTCCCTTCAAATTTTCAATGGATCGGTATTAACTTTTTTCAAATTTGTGAATCGCCTTTTCGCACGGAAAACATCGAGATGAACACCTTATTAATGAACTCCTTCCAATCCATTCTGCATGGACATTTACATTCATTTTCTCAGGACTTTAGTTTAATGATAGATAATAAGCTGAAATGGTTCATGTTAGATGTATCTCCACTTTTAGCTTATGGCATGAATTCTATTAAAGGAGCTATCCTATCCCTCACGAACATTAGCTCAAGAAAACAATTAGAACATGATTTACAGGAATCTCTTTCACAGATTCGAACCCTTCGAGGACTGATACCCATCTGTGCTGTCTGCAAACGGATCAAGGATGAAGAGCTATGGAATGCCATTGAAAACTTTTTGGAGAAACATACTTATGCTGAGTTCACTCATGATATTTGCCCAGATTGTATACGTAGTCTATACCCTAAATATTCTTCTGTATTGGATCGCCCATCCGAATCATAATACAAGACTAAGTAAACGTTATGTTGGAACGACTTTGTATCCTGATTGACAATTTTAGTTGTCATACATATACTTGTTATGACAACTAAATGGCAAAGGAAGTGGTTATTCTGTTTAGATTTTCTTCCCCCGAGCAGGCTATCGGATATAAATATACCCCTGTATTTCGCAAAATAAGCGCCTTATTTGCATATCAACTTAGACCGTATGACATTACGCCTGAGCAACGATCCGTACTCTATCAGTTATACCTTGAAGAAGGCATTAACCAGAAAGAGATCGCATTACGTACCGATAAAGATCAACCTACGGTAACGCGAATCTTAGATGTTCTTGATAAGAAACAACTCATTATTAGACACACAGACCCTGCCGATCGCAGGGCATTTTTGATCTGTGCAACAGATTCTGCTAAGAAACTTATTCTAGATACGATTCCCCTGGAGTTAGCATTGAATGACCTCTTAGTATCTGGAGTCACAGATGAGCAGCTCGAGTTATTTGAGCACATCATGCAACAAATTAAGCATAACATCGATAAAATCGATCAAAATAAGGAGTCATCGAAAGAATGAAAAACAACCTAGAGAAACTCTGGACTCGAGATTTCATCATGCTCACCCTCTGTAACCTATTATTATTTTTAAATTTACAAATGTTATTATCTCCAATGTCTGCTTATGTTAAGGATCACTTCCATGCAAATGACCTAACCGTTAGTCTTTTCACAACCGTATTCGCACTTTCTGCCATCGCATCGCGACTGTTCTCCGCCAAAGCATTAGAAAAAGGAAAAAGAAACACAATCCTTTTCACAGGACTCATTCTCATCGTACTCGCTACCTTCGGATATTTATGGAGTGGAACATTAGCGTTATTACTGACCATGCGTGTTTTATTTGGGATCGGCTTCGGGATGGGAAGTACAACCTTACCCACGATGGCATCCGGTGTGATACCAACTAGACGATTAGGAGAAGGTTTGGGCTATTTCGGGTTATCCACTAGTATTGCTTTATCCCTCGGTCCTGTCATCGGAACCTTTCTGTTAGATCAACATGGTTTTACCACATTAGTATATGCAACCTTAGGTTTATCCTTGTTGATACTGCCATTAATCTATCCCCTTAGCAAAAAAGTAAAGGCGCCAACCATAGCACCTCAAGATCTATCAGAAACAACGAAACAACCAGGTTTCAATAAAAGTCTACTTTTGCCAAGCCTACTTAACATGTTGATGTCCATCACATATGGCGGTTTATTAAGCTTTTTGATCCTTTTTGGAAAAGAAGCTCATCTCGCGAATGTATCGTTGTTCTTCTTATTTAATGTTATTTCCGTCATTATCATCCGGCCGATATCAGGTAAACTTTATGATCGTAAAGGCCATGTCGTTCTTCTCATACCAGCAGCTCTATTTCTAATTGCAGGATTAATTTTACTTTCTTATTCAACAACTACCGGCTTCTTGGCAGTTGCAGCATTATGTTATGGTGTGGGCTTTGGAACCGCACAACCTACACTTCAATCTTGGATGATTCAATCTGTCTCACCACCACAACAAGGTATGGCAAATAGTATGTATTTCAATTCACTTGATCTCGGAGTGGCCATTGGCGCTCTCCTTCTAGGTCAAATCGCTTCCCACTCCAATTATGCTATGATGTACCGCTATTCATCTATATTCCTTGTATTATTCATTGTAATCTATGCTATCTATATGATGAACCAATCCAAGACTAATGCCGCACGAAAACATATGTTAGGTTAATTTCAGAACTAACGCCCTTGAAACCATCAATATACGGTTTCAAGGGCGTTTTCCACTTCCAGCTAACACTATCCTTCTTTCGACAGCACTTCAGCATAGTAATCACCCCAGTGCAGCTGCGTTTCATCCTTATCCTGATATCCATACTCTTCTACAAGTCCCCAAGTACTGAATGCCTTTCCAGATTTCCGCATGATTTCAGGATCAGCAGCCAGTGATGCTACCGCTCGACCAATGTACCATGGCGTTTCTGAAGCTATAAAATGAGGATCTTTACGTGCACCCTCTTGCCAGTTCTCCTCCGTCACACCAAAGTATTCAAGCATAGCTTCCGAACGTAGAAATCCAGGTGAAAGAGCAAGTGCACTGACATTCGAATCAGACAAGTCTGCAGCCATTGCAGTAGCCAGATGAATCACTGAGGTTTTCGCAAGGCTGTAATAAAGATTGCCCCGGTAATCGTAGTTAACACCGTCTGTTATCTCTATAATCAGTCCGCTTTTTCTCTTCTTCATCAGTGGTGCCCCATAGTAACTCGTAATCATATGCGAAAAAACGGCTCGTTGCTGCATTAACAGTCCATTCGCTAATGAACTTTCCCAAAAAGGGGTTCCCCATTCCGTAAGAGAATCCCCTCCCCATACGTCATTAACTAGTAAATCTAATCGTCCATTCTGCTCTTCGGCGACCCGTTCGAATAACAATTTCACTTCACTCTCAATCGTGTGATCTACGCGCACAGGAATACCTAAGCCACCCATAGCAGTAACAATCTCTGCTGTCTCATCAATGGTTTCTGTCCGCCCCATATCCGATAGTTGACCGCGAACACTCCGTCCTGTTACATAGACGGTCGCTCCCGCCTCTCCAAGCATTGCTGCAATTCCTCTGCCTGCTCCTCGAGTAGCTCCAGCCACCACCGCAATCTTGCCTTGTAAATCCGGCATTTCATGATCCCTCCACTTCAATTATTCTGTTGGATAACAGTATAGTTTAAATCTGCATATTGAAGCAATAATGTGTGCGGACAACAAAAAATAACCCTTACTAAGGTAAGGATTACTTGGATGAAACTATAATGCGGGCGAGAGGATTTGAACCTCCACGGGGTTGCCCCCACTACCCCCTCAAGGTAGCGTGTCTGCCGTTCCACCACGTCCGCGTAATAATGGTGAGCCATGAAGGATTCGAACCTTCGACACCCTGATTAAAAGTCAGGTGCTCTACCAACTGAGCTAATGGCTCTCGGTGACTTCACAATGATGTGTGCCATAAGTGAGGAAAAAATTAAGATTACAATGGTGACCCGTAGGGGAATCGAACCCCTGTTACCTCCGTGAAAGGGAGGTGTCTTAACCGCTTGACCAACGGGCCATAATGATTGACTTCTTGTGACGACAAAAACGATTATAGCAAAAATATAATGCCATGACAAGCATTTTTTTCACAAAAAAAAGAACCTATTAGGTTCATTGGTTAATCACTAATCAAATCATCTAATAAAAATGGCGGAGAGAGTGGGATTCGAACCCACGCACCGCTTACGCAGTCTAACCCCTTAGCAGAGGGTCCCCTTATAGCCACTTGGGTATCTCTCCAAATAATAATGGCTCCCCGAACAGGGCTCGAACCTGTGACAACTCGATTAACAGTCGAGTGCTCTACCAACTGAGCTATCAGGGAACAATAAACATGAATACAATCATTAATATATCATCCTGATGAATTCGAGTCAAGTTCATATATTCGCAGTTTGCCGCTACATTTTCCACAACGGTAGCGCTTTGGGTCCACCTTCCGCTTACGAAGATACTCCATTCCACATTGACTACAAGTCAGCTTATATCGGTACGGCTGAGGTTTTCTAGCTTTAGTTCCAGGCAACGATTGACAGAATCTACTACCACCCACTTGCTTCAAGAGCTGTTTGAATTCTGGATCACGATGTCGGTATCCTCTACCTCTCAGATGGAGGTGATAGTGACATAATTCATGTTTAATAATCTTTTCCACTTCATCATTGCCGAAGTTATCCAGTTGATGCGGATTAATCTCGATGTTGTGCCCTTTCAAGAAATATCGCCCTCCTGTAGAAGACAATCGACCATTAAACATGGCACGATGTTGAAAGGGGACTCCGAAACTATCCATAGAAATCTTCTCTACCCATGCCTGCAGTTCCTCATTCGTCATATTTTCTTTCATAGATTCGGTACGTTTCCTTTCGAAAAGGTCATATAGAAACAACAATTTGAGGGCTAGTATTCCTGTAGTTCAATCCATATACTTGAATTTTAACTTCATCATACGCTACACTGTCAAGTATAGCGATTGAGAGAAAAGATAGTATAGCATTTATTCATTTAATAAGGAGGTTTCCTACAAGATATGGAAAAGATGAGATACGTTATTCTACAGCAACAACAGGAACTTCAGTTTGTAGAAATGCCTGCAGACTACGCTTACCAGCTAAGTGCCCTTAATTTACGCCTCAATAAAGAGATCAGCAAACTGACAGCCCTTGAAATCCCCACCTTGCCACTAGCTATCGCTGAATGCGATACTTTAGATCTTTTGCAAGAGCAATATTCGATACAAAATGGACTACATTACATCAATGAATTAGAACAATCCTTTTCATCCATTGATGAGAAAAGTTATCCAATCATATCACTGCTCACGGAAATCCGTGCTCTTCAAGCTCAGCTAGAGCAATGGTACGAAGAAGAATTCGAATAGATAACATGTAGACCTGCACAAATTGGGCTTCTCCTCCATATGTTAAACATACAGATGGAATGCAAGAGGAGGAGATACCCTTGCCGCAATGGCTAAGTAATCAATTAATGCGTGCTTTCATTAAGAGAGATCGTCGCCAAATTAAACTGCTTAATGAGTGCTGGTTTTTCTACCACAATACTCCTGAAGATAACAGTAGTAGGTCTTCATAAGTGGCATCATACTTATAAGTACATGAAAAAAGCTTCGCCATCCTTATAGGGAAGCGAAGCTTTTTCTTGTGCCTATTAATCAGATGATTAAACCTGATCCTTCCGAGGATTCCTCATCGTAAGTCCAACACGGCCCTTTTTCTCATCGATATTGAGTACCCATACCGTCACATTATCTCCAACAGAAACGATATCCATAGGGTGCTTAACATAACCGTTACTTAATTGTGAGATGTGTACTAATCCATCATTTTTGATTCCGATATCCACGAAAGCTCCGAAGTCAATAACATTACGAACAGTACCTTGCATCTCCATACCCGGTGCTAAATCTTCCATCTTCAACACATCAGTACGGAAGATCGGCAGAGGAAGCTCCTCACGAGGATCGCGTCCAGGACGCTGTAAGCTTTCCAATATATCACGTAACGTTGGTACACCAACCTCTAGTTTGGTTGCTAGAATCTCAACATCTTGTTGTTCTAGGATGTGACTGAGTTCTTGGCTTCCCAATTTCTCTAACCCCACATTTATTTCACGGAATATACGATCTACAACAGAATAGGACTCTGGATGGATTGGTGTGCTATCAAGCAGATCTTTCCCTTCTGAAATTCTCATGAATCCAATACATTGCTCGTACGTTTTTGCCCCTAAGCGTGGAACCTTTTGCAATTGTTTACGGGTAAGGAACTTACCATTCTCTTCGCGATACTTCACGATATTCTTAGCAGTTGTCGCATTCACTCCTGCTACATAAGACAATAGCGATGGCGAAGCCGTATTTACATCAACGCCAACATGGTTAACGGCTGATTCAACGACTGCCTTGAGGCTCTCTTCCAAATGTTTCGGACTCACATCATGCTGATACTGACCAACACCAATGGCTTTAGGATCAATCTTTACTAACTCAGCCAATGGATCCTGAATACGACGAGCAATGGAAACAGCACTGCGCTCAGCAACATCCAGATCAGGGAATTCTGCTGCCGCTAACTTAGAAGCAGAATACACACTTGCACCTGCTTCATTGACGATAAGATATGCAAGTTCTTTGTCGTTAAGATCGCTAATAATTTCAGCAACGAATTGTTCTGTCTCTCTAGAAGCCGTTCCGTTCCCAATAACAATCAATTGAATCTTATACTTGGAGATCAATTCTTGGAATTTCTCGGTTGCTTCCCGCTTTTTATTATGTGGTGGCGTAGGATAGGTAACTGCTACTTCCAGTAGTTTACCTGTATCATCCACTACCGCAAGCTTACAACCTGTACGGAAGGCAGGGTCTACACCCAATACACAACGACCTTTCACTGGCGGTTGTAAGAGCAAGCTACGCAGGTTACCTGAGAAGATAGAAATTGCTTGATTCTCACCCTTCTCCGTCAATTCTGCACGAATCTCCCGCTCAATAGACGGCGCTATTAGACGTTTGTAAGCATCTTCAACAACGGATTGCAGTACATTTTTGACAATAGAATCACCCTTGATTACTTGAGTACCCATATAGGAATGAATAGATTCCGCTGGTACGTCAAGGCCCACTTTAAGAATGTTCTCTCTTTCACCACGATTAATAGCAAGAATACGGTGAGGAGGCATTTTCTTAGCCAGTTCTTTGTAACTATAGTAGTTCTCGTATACTGACTCTTGTTCCTTATCCTTAGCTTCGGAATCCAACAATCCATGATCCATCGTATATCGGCGTACCCAAGCACGGATCACTGCTTCATCTGCAATGTTCTCTGCAAGGATATCCATTGCGCCTTGGATCGCATCCTCAGGTGAATCTACACCTTGTTCAGCATCCACATATGACGCTGCCTCAATGGTTAAATCTCCTTGCTTAGGCTGATCCCATATCCAACTCGCCAAAGGCTCCAAACCTTTTTCCTTCGCCATACTCGCGCGAGTTTTGCGCTTTTGCCGATATGGACGATACAGATCTTCCACTTCTTGCAATTTGACTGCTTGTACAATAGATGCCTTTAGTTCTACTGTAAGTTTTCCTTGCTCATTTATTATTCGAATGACTTCCCGCTTACGTTCTTCTAAATTCCGCAAGTAGCCTACGCGTTCTTCGATATCTCTTAGTTGATTCTCATCGAGTTCTCCCGTCATTTCTTTACGATAACGAGCAATGAATGGAATGGTATTCCCTTCATCCAATAACCCTACTGTTGTACGAACTTGCTTCAAAGAGATGTTCAATTCTTTAGCGGTCTGTTTAACAATACGTTCTTGTTCTTCCGCTTTCATCTCGACTTCATCTATCTCTACAACTACATCTTGTTCTGACAATGATATCCCTCTTTCCACCTTGGCTATAGAACCTTATTATCACAAACTTTCGAGTAGATTTCCACTCTACCCACTTAATCGCCTTGAACTGAAGCAGATGTCATCCTCTTCTTATGTCTAGTATAATTCATCGCTGGACAAACATCAGGAAAGGCGCACCCTTAGGTCCGCCTTAATTCCCGCTATAATATAAACCGAAGATAATCCTTTAAAAATCAATTAAACTTAAAGAGATTAGCAGAGCTTCATCTACCTTCTTCATGGTTTCCTCATCAAGATGTGTAATCTTATCTGTTAGTCTTTGTTTGTCAATCGTCCGAACTTGCTCCAACAAAATGACGGAATCCCTGTCAAATCCATGAGAGATTGCATCAATCTCTACATGGGTAGGAAGCTTCGCCTTTTGAATTTGCGCGGTAATCGCCGCTACGATTACCGTAGGACTGAAACGATTACCAATGTCATTCTGAATGATCAAAACAGGCCTTACCCCTCCCTGTTCAGAACCTACAACAGGTGAAAGGTCCGCGAAAAATACATCACCGCGTTTTACAATCAATGTTCACACCCCGCTTACTGAGCGGCCTAAAGTGCTGTCCGCATCTTCCTCTGCGTGGAAAGCCTCAGACGCCATGGTCAAGTTAATCTTTGCCATTTCCATGTAGCCACGTTGCATGGACTCACGGATGTATCTCTTCTTCCGTTCCGTCAAATACAGCTTCATGGCTTGCCTTATGAGTTCACTACGATTGGAATTCTCCAGCGCGACGATCCCGTCCACTTCCTGCAAAAGATGATCTGGTAAACTGATCATTATTCTCTTCGTGTTCTGCAAATTAGCCACCTTCTCTTCCACCCCCACAACACCTTATCACCTGAGCACCAGTATAGCTTAATTCAAGGAAATTTATACAAAGGAATATATATGCTAATCGTATATCATGTATGCTACATTCCATTATAAACTACAATCAGCATTTACGTAAGACAAACTCTCACTTCCAAAAGACAACAATTGAGATCTTTTCTTACAATCCTTTATCCTCATTAAAAAGCCACTTGGTGATCATATCTAAAGCATTAAAGGGTTGACTACGTGTTGAAGGATTCCACCTTGAATATAGTGGCGCGGAATCCTTGCAGCTAACATACAGATCACTTCGTAATGGATGGTACCTAGCTTGGATGCCAACTCATCTGCAGTAATACAATCGCCAGACTGTTGGCCGATGAGAACAACCTCTTCACCCACTTGAATTTCTTTTGCCTCTTCAGCAAAAGTTTGCAATGATACCATACACTGGTCCATGCAGATTGTTCCGACGACAGGAATGCGGCGTCCGCGTATTAGTACTTCTGCCTTGCCACTCAGCATACGGGAATATCCATCAGCATAACCGATCGGAAGTGTTGCAATAACTTCATTATCTTCCGTCACATATTTGCTACCGTAGCTAATTCCCGCATGAGGAGGAAGCGTCTTAACATATACTGTTTGCGTCTTCAGCGTCAATACCGGGGTCAATGCAATCTTCTGAGCATTCACTTCATCTGATGGATAGAGTCCGTACAAGCTGATGCCTATACGTACCATATTATGCGATATAAGTGGCATGTCGATTGCAGTCGCACTGTTTCCCGTATGTATAATGGGGATATGATACCCCTTCTCTTCTAATGCATCAGCAACGCATAGAAACCGTCGGTACTGCTCCAGTGTATAACTTTTATCTTCTTCATCTGCCTTGGCGTAATGTGTATACAACCCTTCAACTTCAATACCTGGGATCGAGAAAGCCTTTTCTATAAAAGATTGAGCTTCATCACCAGGGAAAAGTCCAAGTCGCCCCATTCCACTGTCGATCTTGATGTGTACTTTTAAAGGTTTATCCGTGCTTTGAACCGGTAATTGGCTCATGGCATCAAGCACTTCCTGCGTAAACAATGTTACCGTAATATCATTTTCCCAAGCAACTTGGATAGCTTCAGGAGGCGTATACCCCAGAATCAAAATTGGGAGCTGTATACCTGCTCGACGAAGCTCTAACGCTTCATCCAAGAAAGCAACACTAAGATAATTAGCACCCACTTTCTCCATTTCTTGAGCCACCTTCACCGCGCCATGTCCATAAGCATTGGCCTTTACACAAGCTAATATCATCATATCTTGTGGTAATGCCGAGCGGAAAACATGATAATTTGCAATGAGATGGTCCAAATTAATCTCCGCTATTGTTGGTCGATAGTTTACTAGCAATTCCAGTCACCTTCTCTGAAGTTTGAGCAATCATCATTAGATGTTTGTATTAAACTAATGGTAATGTTCTGGAAGGCGTCTGTCAATTGCCCTTAGACTATCTGGTACAGCCATTTATACACATTCGCCACAACCTATAAAGAAAAGACGGATGTCCTTTATTGTAGAGGGAGAGTACCCCAACAATACGGACATCCGTCTACAACTATTATTTACCCGTTTGTTCGGATAAAGACTCTGCAACTTTCCTCATTTCAATGTCTGGAAGATTAGCACTCGTAATTCGGAATTCAATTCCATCATCCATCCACGTTAAAGTCTTCTGCTCATCACCAGTCAATAGTCCCACCGTAAACCCTAGATCAATCACTTCACCTGGTGCAAGGGATACCGCACGATCAAGGGGCCGTGCTTCCATTACTGTGTATTGATACGTTCCGTCATAACGTAATACGACTGCATGATCTTTACTATTAGCTATTTGAGTTATATCGTTCTTCACAACACCCTCAGGAATATAGTCTGGTTCGATAACACCGAAGCTACCTAATTCCTTCTTAACCGGCTCAGGTTGCGTTCCCTCGGACAAGACTGGTTCGATTGCATTACCAGACTCATCTACTTCTGTAATCGTTCCGAGCGAATCACCCATCGCTGTCATGTTCCGTTGCATATCGAATGAATCTTTATCGAACTTGGCATTGAATTCAAATTCATTAAATTTCACTTCAACAACAACATTAGCTTCGGAATCTGATACCTGCACCTGCTTCGGTGCATAACTATCTTTATTCAGCCAAATCTTTTGCCGAACAAGGGATTGACTGTGATAATTCGCTGCAACATCAAAGACATAACTTTCCTTGTCATCTACGAATTGGCGAGTGTTGTCCGTGAGGATACCTCTAGCCAGTGTCTGAAATAAATACACTTGCCCTTGATTCTCCGGCCAATCACTTTGGAATCTAAAGCTTTTGTTCAGACTTGGTGTAAGAACAAATACCCCATCATCATTGCGTAGAACGATTTGCGTAATATCTTTCTGGGCATTCTTCAAGCTAATCCGATAAAATGAAGGATTCTGATACCATACTTCCACATCATACTGCTGTGGCTTCTCACCTGTGTACAACGTCATGTTACCTTTGCCTTTGTAAGAACCGTCCTTGCTTTGTAACTTGTCGACCACGTTGTTCAGGTCTTTAACTACGGAAGCAGCATCCTTCTTACCACCGCAACCTGCCAACACGACGGTAACGCATAACACCATAGCAAGCACCCATGATATCCGGCGCATGACATCATCCCCTTTATCCACATGTATTGAATTGATTAGTACATGTCTATGAGGGACTTGGTCACAATATGCAGACTAGCATGACAAGCTTTGAAGATGTTTACGTAAGATGGGTGGATTCTTAACGCTGCAATGCTGATAGAACCTTACTAGCTACCGGATTATTGCGAAACCAATTCATTATACCAACTTACGTTATGCACATTCTCTCGATCTTGCGAATAACCGAAGCTAACACGCTATTATCTAAAATCAGGCGGAATACGCCGTGCCACGCCCGTTAGTATAGCTGCTTCAATAATGGCTTTACGCACCGCCGGAACGACCTTGTCATTGAATATACTTGGGATGATATATTGTTCGTTAAGTTCATTATTCGATACAACGGAGGCAATTGCGCGCGCTGCTGCTAATTTCATTGGCTCATTGATTCGTGTGGCACGGCAATCAAGCGCCCCTCGGAATAAGCCAGGAAATACGAGCACATTGTTAATTTGATTCGGATAATCACTTCGTCCAGTTGCCAATACAGCTACATGCGCAAGCGCTTCTTCAGGATTTATTTCAGGCTCTGGATTAGCCAAGGCAAATACAATGGATTGCTCGTTCATTGACTGAATATCATCTCCGTTCAATAAACCTCCACGTGACACGCCGATAAATACATCTGCTCCGCGAATGAGTTCTTTTAATGACCCAGACTCCTTCTCAACTTGTGGTTGCTCTGCAAGCCACTGCCACATGGGATGTTCATACTTTCC
The DNA here is from genome assembly GCF_900156375.1 of Paenibacillus macquariensis. Classification (GTDB taxonomy): domain Bacteria; phylum Bacillota; class Bacilli; order Paenibacillales; family Paenibacillaceae; genus Paenibacillus_AQ; species Paenibacillus_AQ macquariensis. The sequence goes on along the minus strand of NZ_FTNK01000003.1, from coordinate 158,528 downwards.
ACCATGGATAATGGCACCTTCCTTGTCCACAGGCACAAGACGTGTAACACCTGCATCCAGTAGCATTTTGCATATAGATACCCCTGCCGCTCCAATACCGTTAACAACGATGCGAACATGGTTAATCCGTTTATTTACAATCTTCAGCGCATTTAGGAGTCCCGCGATCACAACTACTGCGGTCCCATGTTGATCATCGTGGAAGATCGGTATATCGAGCTCTTCGGTCAACCTTTGCTCGATTTCAAAACAACGAGGCGAACTAATATCCTCAAGGTTAATGCCACCAAATATAGGACTGACCGCTTTAATAGTACGGATAATTTCTTCAGTATCTCTCGTATCTAGACACAGTGGAAATGCATCTACACCCGCTAGTTGTTTAAATAACATGGCCTTTCCTTCCATGACAGGTGCTGCTGCATAGGGGCCTATATCGCCAAGTCCAAGTACAGCTGTTCCATCTGAAATCACGGCGACTGTATTACGTTTGATGGTTAACGAATAAGCTTTACTCGGATTCTCATGAATAGCCTTACACACTTTAGCTACACCTGGTGTGTATACCTGCGACAGATCCTCACGGTTCCTGATCGGAAGTGTTGGTTGAATAACGATTTTTCCACCCAGATGAACGAGAAAGGTACGGTCGGATACGTTAATCACTTTAATACCACTCAGATTTTTTAACGACTCAACAATTAAAGATTCACTATGATCCCCTCCATCTACCGTTATGTCACGGATCGATGATTCCTTACCCGGACGGATGACGTCAATTGACGTAATATCCCCACCTGCTTTACTCACTGCAGCGGCTACATCTCCAAAGCTAACTTTGGCATGATCTAATTCCAACCTTACAATAATACTTGTTTGGGCCATCTGGAAATCCACCTCCGCTATATTTGTAAGCGCATTCATAAACTATGAAATATTCTTTTGTTGTATAGATAATATACAATATTTGAATGCATTGAACAATGTAGACTACATATTCCCCACTCTATCACATCCTATTATGTGACATACTAATCAAGAAGTAACAACACAACTCAACCATCAGCGTGTTACAATAGTTGTATATACTTTCTACTTAATATGACTAGGGAGACCTCATGGAACTCGAAACTACGATATACGCACCATTGAAACCTTCATTCCGCTCACGAATAAGATTTCGGCTCAAATCAACATTTGCTTTAGATACACGTTTTTGGAGGATCGCTCAAAGTGGTGTTTGGGCTGCATTCTGTTTTATATTTGCGTTAACCTCGCTAAGCATGCCAACTGGATTAGGGACTAGCCTTGATATATTCTTATCTATCACAGTTGGGACTCTTGGCCTCGCAATTTCAGCGACCCTACTTGCATTACTACTCGCCTTGATTGGACTTCCTATTCCACGTTTGTTTACTGGTGGAGTTTTATTTAATTTGATCGCTATTTATTTGTTGTTTTGGATTCCAGGAAGCGGCATTGCCGTATCCATCGCTTCATCCGTGACCATCACCTTACTAGGCGTGCTCCTGGGTTGTTGGATGGCGCTTATAGCTAGTCAGCATATCAAGACACGGACCAAATGGGTATTCTCTATTACGCTTTGTATCCTGTCATCCATCGTCATAAGTCTCCTCTCTAGTGAAAAGTCAGATATCAATCAGGAGTTCAGGATCTCCAATAGTGAAGTCTCTACCATTCCACTTCCAAGTCCAGCGGACCCAGGCTTATTCGACACGACGTATTTCACTTACGGAAGCGGTTATGATCTGCACCGAGAGGAATACGGACTTAAGGCCGAGCTCAAATCATCGACCGTTGATACCTCTTCCTATATTAACAAATGGCCTAGGCTACGTTCCCTTTTTTGGGGATTTAATCAAAAGTCACTTCCTTTAAACGGTAGAGTCTGGATGCCTGCGGGTGAAGGGCCATTTCCGCTTGTAATGATGGTTCATGGCAATCATTTAATGGAGGATTATTCCGATGAAGGATATGGTTATCTCGGTGAATTACTAGCTAGTAGAGGGTTTATTGCCATTTCGGTTGACGAGAACTTCCTGAACTATTCCGTATGGTCGAATATACCAGAGAACGACATCAAAGCACGTACTTGGCTTCTTCTCAAGCATTTACAACAAATCGAAACATTCTCGGACCAGTCTGAGACTCCGTTCTATCATAATGTCAACTTCGAGCAAATTGCTCTCATTGGTCATTCTCGAGGTGGGCAAGCAGTTGCTATGGCGGCAGACGCAGAGCGTTGGTTCCGATCCGACCCAGATCTAAAAAAAGACCTCAATAACTTTTCTATTAAAGCAGTGATCGCTCTGGCACCAACGGATACAAAGGTCGATGGGATACAAGCGAAACTCCGTAATGTCAGCTATATGGTGCTTCAAGGGTCACGAGATGGAGATTTGAATGAGTATTTCGGTGAACGTCAATATGATCGTGCTAGCTTCACCCCGGATGATGAAGGATTTAAAACCTATCTCCATATTCCTAATGCCAACCACTCCCAGTTCAATACCACCTGGGGAGGGCTCGATATAAGTATGCCGAAAGGGCTCTTTCTCAACCGAAGCGAAATGATGCCGGCATCTGATCAAAGACAAATCGCTAAGGTGTATATTTCTGCCTTTCTAGAAACTACGCTACACGAGTCTCACGGCTATAATCCATTATTTCGTGATTACCGAACAGGACGTGATTGGCTACCAGATTCCATCTATTACAATAGATTTGAGGATGGAAATTTCTTGGCACTTGCAAGATACGATGAAGACACAGACAGAACAACCCTCTTAAATAAAGGTACAGCTAAAGCAAGTAATGGACTGCGTTGGACTGAACGATCTAGCACGCCACAGAATAAGAGTGTTCTTTTGGAAAAAAGAGAAAGTAAATCGCAACCATTATCCTACTCCCTGAGTTGGGATGATGATAAAACATTAAATCAATTTACAGAAGCCGATGGATTGTCATTATCGATCGCAGACCAAAGTACGGAAGTAGGGCTTGAACAGGACAACATTCTCCCACTTTCCGAAATGACGATTACCTTAGACACGAGTGATGGAGTGTCCGTTACCCTCCCACTGTCTCAATTCATGACTCTACAGCCCATGATTATCCCTCAGTTCACAAAAAGTAAGTGGCTTGAGAAGCATTTCGATGATGGGAACTATAATCTGCCAGAGAAAGCGATACTACAAACGATTGAATTACCTTTTGAAGCTTTTGAGCGAGCTAATACTAACTTCAAATCAGCTCATATCCATAGAATTACTTTAAATTTCAATCATGGTCCTATTAAAATCATATTGGATGATGTGGGACTATATCGAAATTAAAGAAAAGTGTACAATAGTAGGGGAGGTGAATGACGTGGACAACGAAATACTTCGTTATACATTTGCATATAAGGTCATATCTACAGGTAATGAGGAACAAATTAGCGTATTTGCCGATAGCAAAGAGAAAGCTTTCGAGCTTGCTTTAGAAACGGCTTATGATTATGAGTTTACTTCTAAGGAAGATATTGAAATGGGGCAACTCTTGAGCATTTCTAAAGCTGTTGGTGACAATTACGTTGAATGTGCAGGTTGCGCATCCTAATCACAACAAGAGGCATCCCAAAGTCATAGAAAAATGGCTGGGATGCCTTTTTTTCTCTTATCAATCCGGACGACTCTCCACCCATTCGCATATCATTCTAACCTCTGCATTATCACATATAGACAGTCCCATATTCAAACAAAAAAAGTTCTGCTATTATGCAGAACTTTTTTTGTTTAGACTTTATTTCGTAGATTACACAATATCCACTCTATCAATATTTCTAAAAGTGAAATAGGCTATACCCACACCTATCACTGCAAGTGTAAGTGGAATCGCGATAATATTACTTACTGAGAAATTACCACTGTTAGAGTTAACTAAACTAATAATCAAAAGGGTTGATAGAATCGTAGTAGGGACTGATTTCTTCCGCATTCCAAAATATAAGCAGATGAGACTCATCCCCGTTGCCGCTATAGACTGAACGACCATATTCACTAACGCTTGTGATAACCAATTGTTAGATAGATCATTCGGAACAAGGTTAAGATAATGATTGATCATGATAAATGCCCCTGATACAAACACATTTGAAACCACGATCACGATGAATGTCATCCCTGTAATCAGTAGGATTTTAGCAAGGATAATTTTTTTGCGTTGGATCGGGTAAGTAAACAGAACTGATATCGTATTATTCTTATATTCCTCTATGATTAATTTGGCAAAGAGTACGGATGCGAAAATAACAAACGTCACTCTAACGAAAGTTCCTACGATTGATAGTGCTTCAGTTACGCCTGAGAACATCGGACCTTCCTCTATACTATCTGCATAAGGCATAAAGCACATGAATAGAAGAATACATAGATTAGCTATCACAACCCCTTTGAAGTACCTTCCCATTTTATTCTTCTTAATCTCAAGCTTCATCAAGTTAAGCATAGTTCTCAACCTCCTCTATTTGTGTTAAGAAGTATTCTTCTAACGACGCTGTCTTTTTATTAATCGATTCGATAGCAACGTCATTCATGATCAATATTTTGGAAATGTCCGATTGAGCTATGCCAGTCTCGTAAATACGAATAACCGAGTTATCCATGACCTTGAAATTCGTGATATGAAGCTTATTCTCCAGAATAAATGTTGCCTTCTTGTAATCAGGTGTCTTGAGCTCCACATAGTCGGTATTCTGTCCTTTGATCGTATCCATGGGTATTTCTTGAATCAGCCTTCCACTCTTAATGATGCCGATCGTATCCGCTATCATCTCAACTTCTCCCAATAGGTGACTTGAGATTAATAATGTCATCCCATATTCTTTACTCAGCATACTGAATACATTTCTCATATCTTTCATACCAACAGGATCTAGCCCATTGATAGGTTCATCTAGAATTAATAGCTCTGGCTTCGTGATGATAGATCTAGCGATACCAAGCCGTTGTTTCATACCAAGAGAGAAATCTCGGACAGCTTTGCGATCGACGTTCGTTAAATGTACTAATTCCAGCGCTTCTTTGATCGCCTTCTTATTATAAAAACCCATATAGGCGCAGTGTAATTCTAGATTCTCAAGTGCTGTCAATTTGTCATAAAAAACAGGATACTCAATAATGCTACCTATACGCTTAAGATATTCAATGGACGTCTGTGTTAGAGGTTCTCCGAATATTTCAATGTCTCCACTGGTCGGCTTGACCAGATTCAGTAACATCTTCATCACAGTCGTCTTACCCGCTCCATTAGGACCTAAGAATCCATATATCTGTCCTTGGCTAACGCTCATACTCACATCTGTTACGACATCTTTACCATGAAATGATTTGGTTAAATGATTCGTGCTTAGGATAATGCTCATTTTTTTTGGCTCCTTCAAATGTTCTTATCTTTAGAATAGAGCAGAACCTTTTCTTTTTTATTTCATAATTCTTAAGAAATTCTTACGAATACAGATTATGCTAATATGTAGCTCGTTGAAGTTGTACGGTAAAGGTCGTCTTTTTAAAAGGTATACTGCGAAGATGGATTTGCCCACCCAATTGTTCAACCAACCTTTTCGTTATCGTGAGCCCCAGTCCGCTTCCTTGGAATGATCTATTTCTTGAGTCTTCGAGTGTGTACATTCTTTCAAATACAAGATCATGGTGTTGCTCGTGAATGCCTTTCCCTTGATCCCACACATCAATATATACATAGGCTTCGTCACTTCTTAACTTTATACCTATGACTTTACCATCAGCTCCGTATCGAATCGCGTTATCCATGAGGTTATTTAATATTCGTTCCAAGGCTTCTTCGTTCGCGTAGGCATATATCGGAGTTTCTGAAATTTCAATCGTAGGTTGAAGATGATGACTTTGAATCACATCATAGAACGAAAGAATACTATTCTTGCACACACCATTCATGTTCACACGTGTGATAACAAAATCCTGATCATCTGACTCTAACTTAGCCAAATCAAAAAAGTTATGAATCATCTTCACGATCTCTTGCGCCTTTTGATGAAGCATCTTTAATAAGCGTTCTTGTTCTTCCTTATCTAAATTAGGTTCATGAAGGATCATTTCGATTGTTCCGAGAACAACGGTTAAGGGCGTCTTTAAATCGTGGGACATATTAGCAAGCATCCGTCTCATAACCATTTCTGTTCGCGTAAATTGTGCTGTTAACTCTTGGTTAGCGTCTAGTAACAAATTCATCGCCGTTAATAGGGATTGGAGGTTTACATCATCGGTCACTCTCAGGAGTTTCTCTGAAGACTTATTCTCTACAATAGAAATTAATTTGTTGTAACAATATTTCAAATCATCTGTTCTTCTCTTTGAAGATATGTATTGAATCATTATGATGATACTTAATATTAGAATGATACTAATGAATAGAATTGTCATACTAGAACTCTCCTAGTCTATAACCAATTCCCCATAGGGTCTTAATATACTGAGGCTCCGAAGGGATGTCTTCAATCTTCTCTCTTAATCTTCTCATATGTACATTAATGATATTCTCATCTCCATAATAGGGTTCATCCCACACCGATTGATAGATATGTTCCTTAGTGAATACCTTTTTAGGATTGGTCATTAATAACTTTAGAATTTGTAATTCCTTAGAAGTTAACTTAAGTTCTTGTCCATTCTTGCTAACGGTTAGATTGTCCATATCCAACACGATCTCATGAATCTCGACGATGTTCGTTCTAGGAACAACAGGGACATTCATATGATAATTCGCTCGCCTTAGCGCCGCTTTGACTCTAGCCGAAAGTTCTATCATTGAGAATGGCTTAGGAATATAATCATCTGCTCCAAAACCCAGTCCTAATGCCTTATCTACCTCACCATCTTTAGCAGATACTATCAGAATCGGAATCAGACTTTTCTCTCTAATTATTCTCAAGAAATCCATCCCACTTAATTTTGGAATCATTAAATCTAGAAGAATCAAATCGAATGCACCTTCGGTAAACTTCCGTAAAGCCTCTTCTCCATCATGCGCATGAACGACCGAAAACCCCTCTCTTTCTAAGTAGTTCACTACCATTTCACCAATGGAAGGTTCGTCTTCTACGAGTAATATTGTTCCTGACATTGTTTCTCCCCCTACTACCTATCACTTGTTATATCTATGATTGTATCTTACTTCCAACACATTATCATCCCACTAAATGGAAAATAAATGCTAGTAAAATCCATTATTTCAAACGAATGATCTACCACGTCTGAACTCCTTGACCTCCAACTACTTTCTACCTAAAGATTGGATATATTTCATTGACCGGTATACTATTAGTATATATAATTCATATATACTCAATATGTGCCTAAAATGCGTTTATTATATACTTAATATTGCAGTCATGGAGGTGTTTTAGTTGATGAAACAAAACACTACGATCCGATCACAAATAGAAGAATACATAAGACAATCAGGAATGGACCTACACTCATTCTCCAACTCAATCGGCATGGACCCACCGATGTTAAGTACGTTGTTACATAGTAATCCCCTAGATATGTCTATAGAACAACTAGATCTTATTACTGCTGGTATGGAACTCTCAGAAGGAAAGTTATTCGAATTATATATAGTGGAGTGCTTAGGAACTACTACTCCGGACTGGGAGAGAATACGACCCTTTCTATTTCGATGTGCGGAACTAAATCGTCATGAGTGCATTCGTACAGTAATAACATATCTAGTTGAACCAACAAATCAGTCAGTCTCAATATTTGAAACAGCAGAATTCCTATTAGAACAAGGTTGGAAGGAAGCTGCAGCAATTATGTACGAAAGCGTTATAGAGACTGAAGAATCAAGTCATTCAGAACGCTTAGCAATTAGTTATTATAGACTCTTTCAGATTTATAGAACAGATGGGCATAAGAGCTTCATGATCGCTATGCAGTTCATCCCCTATCGCCATCGATTGCCCGATGCATATGCTCTTGATGGACTATTAATGCTGACTCAGCTATTTGCAGTTAAACAAAAGTGGGATGAAGTCGAGAATTATTCTGATGAACTGAGTCAATTAGCTGAAACAATCTATCTAAAACAGCAGCAGTGGGAAGATCCTGAATTCAATCCTGCTCGTCCTCTAGTGTATTATTATGGACAAGGGTATTTGTTTAAAGCAGGTTCTTATGAGCATCGTGGGATGTTTGCAGAGTCAAAGAAATGGATTGCAAAATATGCAGATATGAGTTGGCTTGAAGGGCTCGATGAAACTGGACTCAAGGAAGTACAACAATTCAACATGTTTGCTAATGCTAACTTATTGTCTATTGAAATAAAAGAAGGAGATCTAACACGGGTTGCAGAATATTTAGTTTTTCTCAAACAATATCCTGATGAACTTGTAGATGGATTAACTACGTTATTAGATACTTCCAATCGGAACAACGTTTTTATTGACGAATATCTCGATATTTTTGCTGATCAAATTGCACAATATCGAATTAATCACAAAGAAGGTTGGAGTAATCAAACCGTTACATATTACTATAAGGAACCTTATTACACCTATCGTTTTCACTTGTTTTTCCGGAAATATGCTTTATATTGTTTCAGAAAAAACCTTCTAAGAGAAGGTCTAGAGAATGTTTTAAAAAGCTTTAGACTTTCATTCAATATAAATAGCAAAGATGGTATGGTCAATAGTATGGCGTTATTTGAAATGCATCGTCATCATTCAACCCAAGAACAGCAATCTGTTTATTCTGAAATATGTAAGGAGGTGTGGGAACATGAAGAAAATCTCCGTCCGTTTGGTGACGCAGTTTATGATGATTAGTATTATAGGATCTGGAATTCTAGGATCTGGTGTTGTACTTTTCACTCATGGTATGTTTTCGTAAATAAAACAAGAGCTGTCCGCAAGAAGTCTTTAAAGACTTCTTGGCAGACAGCTCTCTTTTATTCATCAAAATGATTGTCTATCTATTCACCCAAATCCACATTCTTCGAAGATTTCGCTCCGTCCGTTGTCATAACGGTGATAGGCGACCATTCTGCAATCACGGTCTGTCCATGAACAGATACACTTCCTTCAGGCGATAAGTCCTTCTCTGTCATCATTCCTAGTGCAATCGTGAACTGATTCAACTTGATTGGGATATTCTTATCTCGTCTGATCTCAACACCATTCAAATAGAAAACAGCTTCGTCCGTAACACGGTTATACGTGATTTTATAATTGTTAAATTCTCTTGCTTTGAAGTTCGTGTCTTCTTTAAATATGCAGAAGAAGCGTGTCTTATCCGATGGTGGCACTACAACTCCTGGAAAAGGGAGAATGCCGAATACGCTCGCATACTTATCATTTCCAGCAAAGAAATCAAGCGCTGCACCCGTTGTGAAGTCGAGTAAATTCAAAGATACATATCCGTCGTACAGGTCATTTGGAGCTGTATTCTGTGTACGTGCACGGATATCAAGTTCGAAGCTTATTTCACCCTCTTCTGGTACAATGACAGGCTCTACAGAGTAATACATATGTTTCGCATTGTCTAGAATTTGAATATGGTCATTCTGCCGACTTAAAGTTGCCCGAGCATACAGAATTCCATTACGAACAATGACTACCGCATCAGGTTCGCGATATTCCCAGAATGATCCGTCTGGAAGTGGGAATCCTCCCATTTTCCATACTTGTCCTTCATCTAAAATAGTATGAAAATCACCAATCACACGTGTATGTTCCATCTACAATCCCTCGTCTCTTCTATTATGATTGTTTCTATTATCGTTAAATTAACCCTTGAATAATCATGATTATGATAAGTATGAACCCAAACCGATATGTTCCTTTTACGGAACCTCCCATTAATGGTAAATACGCTCGTGAAGGGTTATGATCCTTCAATTTACCATACACTCGGTACAGCGGAATCAGCACTAACCATGCAATCAACGCATAATACGGTAGCGATCCCACGAGAACAGCTACTAACAGCGCTATTACTGCAAGGAGAAGTAACACTTTTGAGAATCGAAGTGCTTTTGCCTCACCCCATACTACAATCAAGGTTTTCTTACCCGCTTGAAGATCTAGCTTCCAATGTAAGAAATGATGATTAAACAGAATAAGAGTCGTAAGTAGTCCAATAGGTAAAGATAACACAAAAGCTCGAACATCCATATGAGATGTCTGAACATAATAAGCACCCATTACAGGCAATACACCAAAGGAAAGTAAAATAGCAATTTCACTGAAACCTTTTCCTCGGTAACCTAATCTCAATGGCGGTGCTACGTAGAAATAAGCGATCATTCCTCCAAGAAGCCCCAGAACAAATGCCCACCAACCACTAAAGATACTTAGAATAACACCAGATAGAATAGCTATTCCAAATAAAGACCACGTTACGATCGTATAGCCTTTAACACTCCATGTCCCGTTTGTCAGATACCCAGAGTGACTGGTTATTGCATCCACCTCTTCACTCGCACCCGTATCCGCACCATTCTTATAATCCCATAAATCATTAATCATATTGGAAAATAGATGGGCAAGCCCTGTTCCAAGTAGTGTTAGCAAGAATAGCCACACATTAAATACGCCATCCCATACCCATGCGCCTAGTGCTCCTAGAGCAACTGGAATAAGCATAACCATAACAATTGAAGCTCGTGATGCCTTTAAAAACTGTCTGAACTTGTCCAAGTCCATGCCCTCCTTCTCTATAAGATGTGAACCCATCATGCAACTTGAAAATACCGCCTACACATATCATCGTAGACGGATTACTTGTAACATTCCTAAAATACAGAATATCATATTTTGTTGGATTTTGTCATGATTATGAGACTGGATTAATCTTCTGTATCCTTACAGTAACTTCTCATATTTACTAAATCCATTAACTCCACCCATATATTCGTAGCCACACTGGCTATAGAAACGATTTAGCGTTATATTGTCGCCGATACAATCCAGTCGAATTCGATCTTTATCGTTATAACAAACACCACTTTCAATCCAACGTAAAATATCTGCTCCAAGACCTTTCCCAGCATGATCACGATGAATAGCAAGCCTATGTACAAACACAGATGTGTTCAATTCGCCTTCGTTCTCGCCCCACAAATCTTTATCCCATTCGCTCACCATTTGCTTCAGAATAACAGTTCCCACGCAAACGCCATTTTCTTTAAAAGCAAAAACTTCACCACGCGAAATAGAGCCGACCATATCATGACTATCTTCTCCCCGCAACAAACCACTCCATTGCGTTGAACCTTTACTTTGTAGCCATCTTGCAGTCCCAATTAGTATATCCATAATTTCATCTGTATCCCTCACGTTAGCTTGAGTTGCTGTAACTCGCTCATTCACATAGCCATTACTGATGATTGAATTCATTCATATCCTCCGTTGTATATATTATTAATCATAGAGACAGGCAAAAACGTAAGGCCGGTAGTATCTACCCGGCTTTTCTTTTTTTGCCTGCATAACTATTTCAATCGTCTAATTATAGAATAAATGCTTTAGAAATAATAACTAACAAGATGAAAAGAACTAAAATTGCACCTGTAGATCCACCTAAACCAATTCCTCCGTAACCTCCAACTCCACTCATGATTCATTCCTCCTTTTGACTAGAATACATCATAGCTTATTCAGGATGCGGATTATGGAGCGGGCTAATAGGAATGAATTTGAAAACTTCAATTATTTATTATACCTGACAGGTTCTAATGTCTTAAACATGGCCTCAACTAATGGATCTAATGGATTCCTAATTGTTCGAGTATCTTTATATTTCACTTGTTCAGCTGCTTCCACCATAGATAATTGGGCAACAGAAATGACTTTGTTCTCATTAACAATTAATGTACTCAAGAACTTAGATACTGCCAAATTGTATTCTTCTTGTCTTCCTTGCATGATTAACTCAAACGTATTTTGAATGATCATAACCTCTACCTCAGGGGATTTCCCTTGAGTTGTAGCATAATCGTAAAGACGACACATCGTACCTTCCACCGTGGCAGGATTCGTAAATACAATAATCTGTGGTTGCTGGATATTGCAAATATATTCAAAGAAAGGTTCATCAATTTTTATTATTGGCGTAGATTGGGTTAGTTCCTCTTCCTTTAACAAAGCAATATAATTTGTACACGTAATGAGAATAGCATCCACCTTGTTCTGGGCAATCCATTCTATTTGCTCCTTCACTTTATTGGCAGCATCTGAACGTTTGAAACTTTCATCAAATGTTACTCGGTACATTAAGGCAGGATCCACAAAGTGTACTAATTCAATGTCATATTCAGATAATGCCTTTTCTATATATTGAATGTTCGAATAATGCGCATGTAAGCATGCTAATCTCTTCCTCAATTTACTCCCCCTTTTCATAAAACCTTGTCACTATTATACATCTATCTATCATGAATACGAGCGTTCGTCTTTAGTACATTTAATCTAACTTAATCCTTAACATGTTCTGTTTCTACGTGCGAAAACACCTCAAAAATATCACATTATTTAATTCTTATAAGAAAACTTGGTTTAATGTCTTGTTTTGTCGATAAAGACAGTTATAATAGAGTATAAATCACAAAAACATCTTAGGGGGATTTTACATGAAACACAGAAAACTATGGTTAACCGCTGTCCTTGCGCTTGTATTGGTACTGAGTGCATGCGGCGGTAACAACACAGCTCAAACAGATACTAAGGTTCCACAAGATGCAGCTTCAACCGATAGCGGCCAACCGAAAGATGGCGGTTCGATCATCGTCGCAGTTCAAGATGACCCTAAGGTTATGAATCCAATCTATGCAGGAGATCGAGTAACACTTACAATTGACCAATCCTTGTACGCTCCGTTGTTTAACATTAATGACGGTAAGAAAACTTATGTACTTGCTGAAGATGTAAAAGTATCAGACGACAACCTTACTTATACGATTAAGCTACGTGACGGATTGAAATGGCATGATGGTGAAGCTCTTAATGCAGATGATATCGTATTTACAGCGAATAGCATTCTAGATGAGAACCAACATAGCTTTCTACGTAGTCAATTCGTGTTGAATAATAAGCCAATCAAAGTTAACAAAGTGGATGACTTAACTGTAGAATTTATACTTCCGGAAGTAACCGCCGCTTTTGACGGGGCTCTTGTACAATTCTTCCCGATTCCAGAACATATATTTGCAGGTGTTGCAGATATTGAGAAGAGTGACAAGAACAATGCTCCTATAGGTTCAGGTCCCTTCAAATTCAAAGAATATCGCGCAGGTGAATATGTAACGTTAGAAAGATTTGATGATTATTTTGCTGGTAAGGCTCATTTAGATACGGTAACTTACCGTGTCGCTAAAGATACGAATGCAGCAAATCTAGCGCTTCAAAATGGCGAAATCCAAATGCGTATGGTCGACACTCAAGATTATAAAAAACTCAATGATACAGGAAAATTCAATCTGCTAACGTATTCTGAAGGTCGTCTTCAGTATATGGTCTTCAACCTAAATACCGATGTCATGCAGAAGAAAGAAGTTCGTCAAGCGATTGCTTATGCACTAGATAAGAATGAGATCATTACAGCTTCCTATACTTCCAATGAATTTGCTGAGCCTGCGTCCTCCATTCTAACACCTGATACATTGTACCAAACGAGCGATCTTGAAAAGTATGACTATAACCTAGAGAAGGCTAAACAACTGCTTGCCGATGCAGGCGTTAGCAACTTGAAGATTCGCTTAGCCTATACAAATACTAACAAACCGCAAGAAAGTCAGGCCCTATACATCCAACAAAAGCTCAAAGATGTAGGCATTGAGTTGGAATTGTTACCAATGGATGGTACAGCATACGGGAATAGAACGTTAGATTTGAACAACAAAGATTTCGAACTATCCTTTGGCGGCTACATTATGGGATACGAACCGGACGCTTATAAGACACTCTTCCAGAGTGAAGCTGCATATAACTATTCACATTATAAGAATGCAGAGTTCGACAAGCTATGGGATACTGCAGCTGTAGAAGTTGATACTACGAAACGTGCAGAATTGTATAAACAAATTCAACAAACTGTAGCTAATGAAATGACCGTTTACCCGATTGCTTACACCAAGGCTATCGTTGCGGTGGACAATACTTATAGCGGTATAGAGAAAGCTACTCCAAAACCAGTCGTGATGCTAGAAGACTTTTCCCAAGTATACAAAAAATAAATGTAGCAATTCTTACTACAAACGCCGGTCGGTAACGTCCGGCGTTGGTCCGGAGGGGTATTCTTGAGAAGATATATCTTGCGAAGGGTTGGACAAGCTGTCCCCCTTCTTTTATTTATTTCAATAATATCGTTCGCGCTTATCAAGCTTGCACCGGGTGATCCAGTTCTATCTTTTGTTACACCCAATATGGGAGCTGAGGACGTCGAACGTATTCGCCAAAACTTAGGCCTTGATAAACCTGTGTATGTTCAGTATTTATTGTGGCTCAAAAATGTACTTTCAGGTGATCTTGGCTACTCAATAGTTAATCATCGTCCCGTGATGGAACAAATATTAGGTCGTCTTCCCGCTACAGTAGGACTTATGGGTGCAGGGTTACTTCTTTCTCTACTTATCTCTATTCCATTAAGTATGTATGCTGGATCACGTAAGAATCGCCCGATTGACCGCATTCTTAGCTTATTCTCTTATATCGGGATATCAATTCCGAGTTTCTGGTTCGGTATTATGCTCATCTATTTATTTGCAGTTAAACTACATTGGCTTCCTAGTATGGGCATGCGCACTGTAGGCTCCGACTCCATACTAGATATTATTAAACATGGTATTCTACCTGTGACCGTACTACTCTATATGAACGTTTCTGTCTATATGAGATATATCCGTTCTAATACCATCAGCCAATTGGAAGAGGATTATGTACAAATCCAATATGCCTATGGGTCGACTACGGGAACCGTATTATGGAAGCATGTATTCAAGAATGTACTCCTACCCGTCATTACAATTCTAGGGATGTCTCTTCCAGAGCTCATTGCTGGAGCTTTCATTACGGAATCTGTGTTTTCATGGCCTGGCATGGGTTCTCTAGGCATAACAGCAGTATATGGGCTCGATTATCCAATTATTATGGGTATTACGATGCTCTCCTCCATCATGCTTGTTGTGGGCAATCTGGTGGCGGACATCTTATACGGCGTGGTTGATCCACGTATCAAGACGATGGGGTGAGTAGCAAGATGAATTCAATTAGATGGCGTAACATAACTACACAATTACGTGAACAAAAGATAGGGATAGCAGCGATAGCCGTTCTGGTGTTATTTGTGATTGCCGCCGCATTGGCTTTTCTATCTAAATATGACCCCAACCAAATCGTTGTGCTTGATCGATTAAAGCCACCTGATTCTAACCATTGGTTCGGAACAGATGATTACGGACGAGATTATCTTGCCAGAGCTTTATATGGGGGCCGAATATCTCTTAGCGTCGGTTTTCTCTCTATGGTTATTTCTGTCACACTAGGAATGACTGTAGGAACGATCAGTGGATATTTCGGGGGTTGGGTAGATAATCTGCTTATGCGTTCGGTTGACGTACTGATGGCCATCCCTTCTTTCTTTCTCATGCTTATATTAAACGCATATATGAAACCAGGGATTGGAACAATCATTGTCATAATAGGTGCGCTCAGTTGGATGGGCATTGCCAGAATTGTAAGAGCTGAGACACTCTCCGTTAAAGAACGAGAATATGTACTGTATGCCCGAGTGTCGGGTCAGAGCAAAATTCGTATAATTATTAAACATATTATTCCGAATATTATGCCTACCATTATTGTATCAGCCACGATCAATATCGCTTCAGCCATTCTTATGGAATCTTCACTTAGCTTCTTGGGACTCGGTGTGAAGCAGCCTAATTCCTCATGGGGAAGTATGCTAAATGATGCACAGAGCTTCATTAGTGAAGCCCCTTATCTAGCTATTATTCCTGGGGTATTTATATTACTGACTGTGCTATCGTTCAATTTCCTTGGTGATATATTTCGAGTAGCCTTTGAACCGAAAGCAAATAAACGTTAATGAACCTAATCATTCATTTAGATATATTGGAGTGAGGTATTATGAGCGACTTACTATCTGTGCGAAATTTAAAGACTTCGTTTATGACTCGTGCCGGTGAAGTTCAGTCTGTCAGAGGGGTTAGCTTCAATGTACAAGCTGGAGATGTTATTGGCATTGTTGGAGAATCAGGAAGTGGCAAGAGCGTCACTGCGAAATCAATTATTGGATTAATTCAACCTCCAGGTAAAATTTTAGACGGACAAGTCATGTTTAACGATAAGAATCTAGTATCTATGTCGGATAAGGAATTACGTAAAATCCGTGGCAACGAAATTTCAATGATCTTTCAGGATCCTATGACTTCCCTTAATCCCGTTATTCGTGTTGGTAAGCAATTAATTGAGGTCATCAGACGTCACCGCAAATTAGACAAACATGAAGCAAGACAGCGGGCTATTGAATTACTTCGTGAAGTTGGGATCCCTTCACCTGAGCAACGGATTGATCAGTATCCTCATGAGTTTAGCGGTGGTATGCGGCAACGCGTGATGATAGCTATGGCTCTCTCATGTAACCCTCAACTACTCATTGCAGATGAACCAACCACAGCGCTGGATGTCACTATACAAGCCCAAATTCTAGGACTCATGAAGCAACTCAAGGAACGTACGAATACAGCTATTTTATTAATTACACATGATCTCGGCGTTGTCGCCCAGGTATGTACGCGGGTCATCGTCATGTATGGGGGTCTGATCATGGAAGAAGGAACCGTGGAAGAAATCTTCGAACATCCACGTCATCCTTATACCCAAGGTTTGTTGAGATCGATCCCTAGGGTTACCTCTGGTGGACGGCAACGATTAGCCACTATAGAAGGTACACCACCAGACCTTCTTGACCCTCCTTCGGGTTGTCCTTTCATGGAAAGATGTCCACATGCAGGGGACATCTGCAAGACGATGCCTCGCTATACCGAATTCAATGAAGAGCACCGCGCTCTTTGCTGGCTATATGAATCTGCTGAAGGCAATGATGCGAAGTGGAGAGAGGGAGATACACCATGAATCCAAATCCAGAAATTCTACTAGACGTCAAAGGATTGAAGAAATATTTCCCTGCTCGTGGAGCTGGAAGTAGTGGCCGCAATATGTTAAAAGCTGTAGATGACCTCACCTTTCACATCAACCGAGGAGAGACTTTCGGCTTAGTGGGGGAATCAGGTTGTGGTAAATCCACGACAGGCCGAAGTATTGTCCGCTTATACGATGTGACAGATGGCGAGATTCATTTCGATGGACATAATATTGCCAATAAGAATGAACGGCAATTAAAACCATTCCGTAAAAGGATGCAAACGATATTCCAAGATCCCTATTCCTCATTGAATCCAGGTATGAATGTCGCGCAGCTCATTAGCGAACCCATGGAGATTCATGGTATCGGAAGCAAACAAGATCGCCGTGATACTGTATTAGAATTACTTGAGAAGGTTGGTCTGAAAGCTGAACATGCCCAGCGTTATCCACATGAATTCAGCGGAGGTCAACGCCAACGGATCAGTATTGCAAGAGCCCTATCCGTTCGGCCTGAATTTATATTGTGTGACGAACCTATCTCAGCGCTCGACGTGTCTGTTCAAGCTCAAGTCGTTAATATGCTTGAAGATCTCCAAGCAGAATTCGGTCTAACTTATCTGTTCATTGCACATGATCTATCTATGGTACGCCATATCTCAGATCGTATCGGAGTGATGTATCTTGGTAAGCTTGTCGAGCTTGCTCCAAGCGATGAATTATATGATCACCCAGCTCATCCTTATACTCAAGCTCTGCTTGAAGCCATTCCGCAACCCGATCCGAAGATAGCTCAACAACTATCTTCACCTTCGATTACAGGTGAATTACCAAGCCTGATGCAGAATTTCCAAGGCTGTAATTTCGCCTCAAGATGCCCCTTCGCTACGGAGCGGTGTCGCCAAGAAGAACCTCAATGGCTTGAAATATCACCAGGTCATTATACAGCATGCCATTTACATGGAATGAACTAAAGACGTTTAGTCAACTTTAGTTCATTACATGTACATGGAATGAATTAACGACACTATTTAACGTTAGTTCAATCCATTTACATGGAATGAATTAAAGACGCTTAGTCAGCTTTATTTCATTCCATCTATTGGAATGAACTAAAGACACTAGTCAACTTTATTTCATGCCATATAGATGAGAACTAAAAAATATGAGAATACCGAAAGGCGGAGTTATCACATGAGTCTTGAAATCACTATTTCACAACATACTGCGATTTTGCTAGAACATGCCAGAAAATCGTTGAACGATGAGGCACTGATTAGAGAAGCTGTTCGCTTAAAAGATGCTACACTTCTTAAAAATGCAGAAGAAGAGCATTATCAATATGAAGATTTCTTTACGTATGCTGAGGAGCATAACGAGAAGCTCGAACAGGCGCTTGAAGGATATCGAATGACCTTTAATACACGAAATGGTCTGAAAATTTGGACTGAGGAAAAATTCAATCTTCAAGCCCATGTAGACTTCAGCTTTGGTGAGGATAGAATGGATGACATTAAACTTACTAAACACCAAGTTTCACAATTAAAGGAATCTCTCGCACTTAACTGGGTAGTATTAGAGAAGCCACATCACGAAGGGATTCAAGAAGTCTCTCTAGTTCTACGTGGAAATATCAAATAGAACACCATATACAATGTTATAAGAATCACTCCACGTATTTAACATATTGTTTACACATGTATGCGCTACAGCTAACGGTTGATCGATACAATACATTAAAGTACACATGAAACAAAGGAGGCTATGTATTGAAAATCGACTTTCACTTTCACCTAGAAGAGGGAACTTATTCCTTAGCATGGCTTAAACGTACAGCATTAGCACTGGAGCAAACCTCGCGTAATCATACCAGTCATACGGAATATGAATCCCGTGCTTGGATTGAACATATCACCAGAAGTCTAGCGCGTAGAATGAAAGAAGGCTGTTACTCCGAAGACTGGATTACAAGATATCTAGAACAAGGTCGCAAGAAAGGTATCACAAAGTTCGGAGTTGTGGATCATTTATATCGTTTCCACGAGTTTAAGAGCTATTATGAAGAATTCATGCTGTTAGATGACAGCCCCATTGGTAAGATGCAACGTGAGTGGTTAGATCTTGTATGCACTTACTCCATAGAGGATTATTTATCGGGTATGCGTAATGCAGCAAGGTTCTATGAAGATCTATCGATAGGTGTTGAAGCCGATTATTTCCCTGGTTCTCAGGATAAACTTAAAGCTCTTCTTGAACCTTATCAAGTCGATTATGTCATCGGTTCTGTTCATTTCCACGAGGGATGGAAGTTCGATAATCCGGATACCCAGCGTCATTTTGAAGATCATGATCTCTCTTTGCTCTACGATCAATATTATCAGACTGTGATTGAAGCCGTACACAGTGGTCTTTTTCAATTCATGGCTCATTTGGATCATATTAAGGTGTTCTGCCCTCTTCCTCCACAAGATGAATTAGAAGTTCATTATAACAATGTAGCTGCTGCCCTTAGCATTGCTGATGTCGCTACAGAAATAAATACGGGGTTAGCTTATCGTTATTCAACAAATGAAATATGCCCGAGCACGTCATTTCTATCTATTTTGAAGGATTATGATGTACCAATCACACTTTCTTCCAACGCTCATTTTCCAGATGAATTAGGAAATATGCTCGATGATGCCCGCAAACTTGCTAAAGACATCGGCTATGAAGAAATCGTATATTTCAAAAATAAACAACGACTCATTATCCCTTTATATACGCCTGTGAACATGCCCCTTGTTAGCCTATCACTCTAAATAAAATCCCGAATTCCCACTCGTCCTCCCACCTCTATTCTAATTACACATAAAAAGATCCCCTATGCACGATGGCAGGGGATCTTTTATTTATCTTTCGATTAGTTTTTATTATTATTAACTCCCCTCTTTGAGCAATCCCGCAATCGTTGTCGTGCGTTTAGCTTGATGCTTCACTGCTACCTGAACATCCTCTATCATTTTCCCATCTTGACCTACAGTAACACTTGTCCCATATGGATTCCACCGGCCCCAAAGGCTACAGGATCCGTAAACCCAGGTGCAACGACAATGGCTCACCAATACATCGTTGTATATAAGGATAAAATAGTAGCTTCTTGGCCTCCGTATGGATTCTGGGCAGAAGACATCGCACTAACAGCCTTATTCGCAAGTTTACCTTGAAACCATAGACCACCTGTCGTGTCAAAGAACTGCTTCATTTGAGCTAGCATGATACCAAATCGTGTAGGAACACTAAAAATAATAGCATCTCCCCATTCAAGGTCAGCTAATGTTACTTCGGGTACATATTGCGTTTCTTCTAAATGTGCCTTCCAACCAGGGCTCGAGTCAATGACAGCTTGTGGAGCCGTTTCTGTAACGCGTAACACGTTCACTTCAGCTCCTGCTTCTTTAGCACCTTCTGCTGCCCACTCAGCCAATTGATGATTGGTTCCCCCAGAGCTATAGTAGATGATGGCTGTGTTTACATTTGACATATTATAGTCTCCTTTCCAAATTAATTAACTGAACTCAGTATTTTGAATTCTCGCCACACAAATTATTAGCCTAAAGCCTCAAATTCATGCAAGATCTCGCATAGATTCCTCCTATTCATATTTCTCTTACTCCCGTCCGACTTTTCATATATTTGACAATCGAAGATTACACATGTAATATAACAACCGTATTACATATGTAATCCAAAAAAGTCTGGAGGTCATCCTAATGAAAAATGTTCCCAATATATCTGATGCCGAATGGGAGGTAATGAAAGTTCTCTGGACCAAGGCACCATGTACGGCAAACGAAGTAATTGAGGTTTTAGAAGATCAGACAGATTGGAAACCGAAAACAGTAAGAACACTTTTAAATAGATTAACTCAAAAAAAAGCTATTTCGTATTCACAAGAAAATAGGGTTTATGCTTATTATCCACTAGTATCTGAACACGAATGTGTGAAGTCCGAAACTGATTCCTTCCTGAAAAGAATTTACGGCGGCGCATTTAAGCCGTTGCTTGTTAACTTTTTGAAAGAAGAACAGTTCTCTGCGGAAGATATTAAAGAATTGAAAAACATCCTTGATGAGAAGACAAAATAGATTAACTCGATTAAAGAAAGGAAAGGGTGAATATGAATCGAATAACAGAACACCTTATTAATCTCTTTGATTGCGTATGGTCTGTCTCGATCATGGCAAGTATTTTGGTCTTGTTGATTATGATGATGCAGCATGTGCTAAAACATCGATTGAAACCAAGATGGCATTACTTGATGTGGCTGTTGGTTATTGTAAGATTAATTGTGCCATGGGGCCCAGAGAGCGAGTTCAGTATTTATAATTGGATCGGTTATACGGATTCAGTTCACTCGGTTGTACAAGTTACTCAGGAAGAAATACTTGCGAAGACTGTTATACCGGCGGAAGCTGCTACCCATTCTATATATCGAATTTTAATGGTTATATGGATGATTGGCATGTGTTTATTGGGGATATACACCATCTGGATCAATAGAAATTTTGCCAAAAAGATGAGACAAGAGTCGGTTACGATAACTGATGTAAGAGTATTGGAGCTTTTCTATCAATGCAAAAAATTGATGTCAATAAATAAACCCATCGCTCTTATTAAATCTAGCAATTTGGCAACGCCGACCCTATTCGGTTTTATGAAACCCCAACTGATCATGCCTCATACTATTTTAAACAGCTTGAATGACGATGAATTGCAGCACGTGTTTCTACATGAACTGGCTCACAACAAGCGAAATGACATTGCCTTCAATTGGTTCATGCATGTCTTACTCATTATTCATTGGTTTAATCCAGTTCTTTGGTATGGTTATCATCGCATGCGGGAAGACCAGGAAATCGCAAGTGATGCTCTCGCACTAAGTTACCTTACTCCTGACAGAAGCCAGCACTATGGATATACACTTATTAAATTGTTGGAAAATTTCTCACAGCCTGTTCGAGTTGCAGGAAACGTAAATCTCACAGGAAGCAAAACACAACTACAAAGGAGAATTAAAATGATAAAACAATATAAAGCAAATTCGTATCGTATGTCGTTCCTTGGATTGGTAACCTTAATCTTCATAAGTGGATGCGCGTTAACGAATCCCAAAGTCAGTCAGACACCTATACAATTACCGAGTACGGTAACCTCCGAAGAGAATTTCACCGTAGCCTCTCTTGATGTGCAACAACCAACAGTCTCTAATGAAAAATCAAACGTAGACTCTTCTGTTGATCCGCAACCAACAGTCGCCAAAGAGAAACCGAGTGCCTCTTCTGACGGGGCGCAAGTCGTATCCCCCTCCAACCAGAAGACTGGAGTTGTCTCTTCTGAAGGGCCGCAAGTCGTATCCCCCTCCAACCAGAAGACTGGAGTTGTCTCTTCTGAAGGGCCGCAAGTCGTATCTCCCTCCAACCAGAAGACTGGAGTTATCTCTTCTGAAGGGCCGCAAGTCGTATCTCCCTCCAACCAGAAGACTGGAGTTGTCTCTTCTGAAGGGCCGCAAGTCGTATCTCCCTCCAACCAGAAGACTGGAGTTGTCTCTTCTGAAGGGCCGCAAGTCGTATCTCCCTCCAACCAGAAGACTGGAGTTGTCTCTTCTGAAGGGCCACAAGTAACCGCTCCTTAGGCTAAAGCCAATGGAAGCACTGGCAACTAAACTCTGCTAAAAACTAGATTTATTTCCTTAACTTTACGAAGACAACCCTCTCTCAAGTGTGAACTTGGAGAGGGTTTTAAAATACTTGTTCAGAATCGCCAACGCGAGCCTTGTAAAAATATAAAGACTATTCAATCATCAGCACTATTCCTAGCAATACCTAGCATAAATCAAAAATTCACAAAGAGAAGGGACTGCTTATGAACAAAAAAAACATCAAATGGCTTAGCATCAGCTTACTTACATTCATTTTTTTACTTGCTCTACCTTTGGCCACTTTCGCAGCAAGTACAGCCACTGAATCCGATCTAGTCATCAAGTATGATTGTTCATCGACAGCTACCCAACAAATCTGGAAAATCAAAAACCCCACTTCCTCCGACTATAACAGCAGTTGGCCCAATGGTGGATACTGGATTGCCAAAAATGCTAAAGGGAATGTAGTAAAGGATCAGTGGTTACCTAACATTGCTGCTGGTGGCGAAACCACCCTTGTGTTCGATATCACGGAATGGGGAACGTATTCCGGTCAGAACATCCCTACTAGCTTAACCATAGCCGATAAAGACTATAAGTCACTTCAATCTAAACCTGCCGTGTGTGAGGTTGAGAAGAAGATAACTATTCAATTCGATAAGATAGACGGTAGCAAACGGTATTTTACCGTAACGAATACGACAGATAATGATTATAATGGCCAGTGGTATGCTTTTGTTAAAAATGGATCTTATGCTAATGATGGATCTATCGTAATTCCTAATGATGGCCAGCCTCATCAATTAATTGTAAATTATTGGGATGCTCCTGATTCACTTACCAAGCTGATCCTTTCCGCCCCGGATTCCGGATGGTTGGGCGCAAATAAACCTCCTCTTGCAGTGTGGATCCCTTAGACATCTATTCGATATAAATCCCTAAAATAAAAAGAAGCTGGCATCGATATTCCATCGATGTCAGCTTTTTCATTTATTAGGATATCGTCACACCCGATCGACTTCTCCCACCAGAAGAAATAATTCCCCTTTCCAATCGAGGTTCACCATCAAATCAATTCATACTCTTCTGCATGTATGTTTTCTGAACACTTCTGGAGAACAATTAATAAGATATCGATGTAATCGCCTAAGCGGTTGGATAACTTTTAATATAATAAATTTTGCCTTTGTGCAACATTATTGTTGCAGGGACAAATTCATTCGCATATACTAATATTGTGGTGTAGAACAAAATATTATCCCTCACGCAAGATATAACGCATCAACCATAGATGAAAGAAGGAGAACTTATGACTGAAACGATTATTCCATTATCTGAAGCCAAGAACGGCAGCATACTGTGCATCAGCGCCATCGAAGTACAGGGTGTTCTAAGAAGAAGATTACTTGACCTTGGATTTGTCGTCGGAAATATCGTAGAAGTATTACGGCGTAGTCCACTGGGAGACCCTACTGCATTTCGAGTAAGTAACACGACCATTGCCCTACGGAGAGAAGAAAGCTCAATGATTTATGGAGAATTAATCGGAGGTGTAGAAGCATGAGTCATTATACTGTCGCCTTTGCAGGCAATCCTAATACGGGAAAAAGCACACTGTTTAACCTATTAACCGGGATGCGTCAGCATACAGGCAACTGGGCAGGCAAGACAGTCATTACCGCCGAAGGCGAGTTCACTCACAACAACCATATGTACCGTGCAGTTGATCTCCCAGGTACATACTCGTTATATTCCAACTCCGCCGATGAAGAGGCTGCTAGAGATTACATTATATTTGAACAACCGGATGTGACACTTGTCGTTCTTGATGCGACTTCCCTAGAACGCAATCTCAACCTCGCACTACAGGTTCTAGAGATTACTGGGAGAGCGGTTGTCTGCATCAACTTGATTGATGAAGCTCGTAGACTCGGTATTGATATCAACCTGAAGGCCATTTCGAAACGGTTAGGGGTCCCTGTTGTAGCGATTTCTGCCCGTAATAAAATAGGAATTGAAGCGTTATTAGATCAAGTAGAACGTGTGGCTACTGGTGCTTTCATAACAGATCCGATGCGAATCATTTACAACGATGAGATCGAACGAGGTATTGCAGAGCTCACCCCAATGGTTGAGCAAATGATCGGTTCTAAGTATCCGGCGCGATGGATTGCACTACGCCTGTTGGACGGTGACGATAGTCTACTTGCCTCTCTCAAAGAGAACATCAAGAGTAAAGAAGTACCTGAAGCAAAGGAGGTTATCGGCTATGGAGTCACATGTTAGTAAAGGATCCGATTCTCTAGACTCCCTGCTGTCAGTAGCGAAGAAGCTTGCGGATGGCGGCGCAATAAGAGATGAAATTGTCAGCGGCATTTACGGTGTATCTGCAAGTATCTGCAGTGATGCTGTAACTTACCGTGATAAGAAGAAACTTAACAGTACCTACAAGTTGGATAATATCGTTACTTCTAAAATATGGGGATTCCCTATTATGCTCTTGATCCTCGGCATCGTATTCTGGATTACAATTGCCGGAGCTAATTATCCTTCGAGCTGGCTTGCTTCCCTCTTCGGAGTACTTGAAGGCTATCTAACAGCCGGATTTCAAGCAGTCCACGCACCGGATTGGTTGCATGGCGTACTAGTACTAGGGCTATATCGGGGGACTTCATGGGTCATTAGTGTCATGCTTCCACCGATGATGATATTCTTCCCTGTATTCGCACTGCTGGAGAATTTCGGCTATCTTCCTCGCGTTGCCTTTAATATGGACCGATTATTCAAGAAATCTGGGGGTCATGGCAAACAGGCTTTGACCATGTCGATGGGCTTCGGCTGTAATGCCGCAGCTATCCTCTCCACACGCATTATTGAATCACCTCGTGAACGGATGTTGGCAATTCTAACTAATAATTTCGTACCTTGTAACGGGCGCTGGCCTACTTTGATTCTGTTGTCCTCCTTATTCATGACAGGAGCAGCTTCTACGGGAGCGTTCAAGACACTTACGACAGCCTCCGTGCTGATGGGCATGGTACTGATTGGCATTGTCGTTACACTCAGTGTTTCATGGGTGATGTCTAAAACTGCACTACGTGGCGTTCCTACACATTACACACTGGAGCTTCCACCCTATCGCCGTCCGCAGATTTGGAGAACGATCCTTATTTCCTCTAAGGATAAATCCCTAAATGTTCTTACTCGGGCTATCGTCGTAGCTGCTCCGGCAGGGATTATCACATGGGTGTTAGGCAATACATTCATTGGGGGCGAAAGTGTCCTGAATCACATGGCTGCTTTCTTCGATCCATTCGCTCATATGCTCGGCATGGATGGTTATATTATTATGGCCTTTATCCTGGGATTACCAGCGAATGAAATCGTACTACCGATTCTACTCATGGGCTATATGTCCTCTGGAGCCATGGTCGATATTGACAGCCTTGGCAGTATCAAAGATGTATTCCTGAATCACGGTTGGACCTGGCTGACCGCGCTTAATATGATGTTGTTCTCACTACTACATTATCCTTGCGGTACGACGCTTGTAAATATCTATAAAGAAACGAAAAGCATGAAATGGGCTGTATTGTCAGCCGTGATTCCACTTGCTATCGCCCTCGGCGTAACCTATACTGTTGCGCAGCTTGCTAGAATCTTTGGCTGGGTATAAATATATCGACATTATACAATGCAAGAAAGGATGGCAGAATTGCCATCCTTTCTTGTTGAATCCTATTTTCTTTCTATTAAATAATGTGCTTGAAATAATTCATAAGTGCTTCTTTGACTTGTTGTCTCGGTTCAAAAACGTCATGACCAGCTTGTTGTACTCGTACTACTTCATGGTTATATTGTTGGTATACTTTTATTTGTTCATCGCTCAAAAGGGAACCTTCTTCATTTCCTTTTAGAATCAATATTTTGCCTTTTATATTGTTCAATGCGGATGAAAGGTCATAATCATTAGATTCAAGTTGAAGCCTAAGAGGAAATTCCTTCAAATATCTATTTTGTACTATTCCTGCTTTTTCAACATAAAAGTCTTCTATTCTGGCATCGAAATCTTCTCTACTTAAATTCTCGGTTAATATCATTGCCTTATATAGGCTATCCCAAGAATCATACAATTCATAGGAATTCACCATTCTTGCTGCCCAGTCTTCATTTAACATCGTGTAATATGCTGGATAATCACCAATTATCATCCCTTGAACATGATCAGGATTTCGTAAAGCGTATTGTAGAGCATAGGCTACACCTCTTGAATATGCGATAAAATGAGCTTTGCTGATTCCTAAATGCATCATTACAGCCTCAATATCCATAGCCATATGTTGCAATGAAAATCCTTTTTCGGGCATACCACTTTCGCCACAGCCTCTAATGTCTATTGCAACAACGTGCCTCGGATTCTCATTTCGCTCAGAAGATAGTTCGTCACCGATCCATTTATACATTCTTGCATTAGATAGGTTGCCATGTATACAGATTACAGGAAGCTCATCACACCGTTTCTTTGGTTTCCACTCCAGAAAGTGAATTTGAAAACCTTCATAACTTTCTAAGAAATTGCTCTGCATTAACACTAACCCTCCCTCGTTATACTTTTCCAAGAATTATATTACAAATCTTGGATTTTGCAATGAATAGTTACATCGATTACAAAGTCCGCGACAACGCCGTCAATCGCTGCATCCCTTCACGTAAGTCGATCTCATTTGCAAAGGAAAAGCTGAGACGAATCCATGATTTCAACTCTCCCAACGGATCACAGATCTCTCCCGGGACAAAGCTGATTGACTGCTCTATGCTTTTTCTAAAAAGTATCTCTGCCGACATATCTTCCGGCAACTTAACCCACAGATTGAGCCCGCCCTTCGGAGCCGTCCATTCCCATCCTGCTAAAGCGAGCTCTTCCTCCATAATCTCTTTATGTACCTGAAGTGCAATACGCAACTTGTCTAGATGCCGTTGTAGTCGTGGCGAAGTGTAATAATGGAGAAATATCTTCTGATTGAGTTGCGGAGTCCCGTTATCCGCCAACGACTTGGCCTTGATTAACTGCTCCATGAATGGATACCGGCAGGCTACAGCACAAATTCGCAAGCCCGGAGCAATGTACTTACTGAAGCTACTAATGTAGACTACCCAGCCCTCTGTGTCATAAGCGAATAGTGGTAGTGGTGGCTCCTCTTCGAAATACATATCCCGGAATGGATCATCCTCCACTAGCAGACAGTGATAGCGCTCCGCTAATTCCACCAGTAATTTACGCTGCCACGCCGGAACCGTATATCCCGTAGGATTGTGATGGGTCGGATTCATATAGAACATACGTGGCTTATGTTCACGCATTAGCGCTTCCACTTCCTCGAGGTCATATCCTTCAGGCGTGATCAGAATTGGAATAAGCCGCGCTCCTTGCCTACGAAATATATCCATCGCTATGCTGTATGTCGGACGTTCAATTAACACCGTATCCATAGGCCCGAGCATCATCTGAGCGATCAGATTAATGGCCTGCTGAGCACCCGAAGTAATCAACAATTCCTCTGATGATAATTGCAAGCGATGATGCTCCCTGAAATGTTGGCTGAGCGACTCCCTTAGCTCATCATCGCCCTGTATACTGGCATACGTTCCCATAACCTTAGGGTATAGATCGAACACTTTCTTAACATAATCCGATAAATATATATTTGGTAACAGATTGGGATCAATCAATGCCTGTGAGAACTGGTACTTCGCTTGGATTCGATGAATATCGGATAACGAATTGGATATTGTATAGGAAGAAACGAATGCACCCTCTTCCACCTCACCGGAAAGCGTGCCGTCCGCCGACACGTAATAACCCGATTTATCCTTAACATATACTTTACCTTCCTCAGTCAGCAGTCTATATGCTTTAAATACTGTCAATCTGTGGACTTTGAGTTCTTCAGCAAGCAGCCTTATCGACGGTAATTTGTCATCCGTCTTCCATTCGCCCCGCTCCATACGATTCAAGATGTTGTCATACACTTGTCGGAACAACGGGCTACTTTGCGGAACACCCTTCACCTTTTTCATTTGTCTACAACACCTCATTTTGAAATAACCTATTTACATTATTGTACACGCAAACCATCACAATCTGTTCTGTCATATACAATCTGTTCTGTCACATCCCCTATATGATTAACGAAATACATTCAATGAATGACATCAAAGGGGAAATGAACATGATTCTTGTAGCTTATGCACTTGTATGTCTAATATTTGGGACGACCTTTCTCGCAATCAAAATCGGAGTAGATGCCGGCGCACCTCCATTCTTCTCAGCAGGACTGAGATTTTTCCTAGCTGGTACTATTCTGTTCCTATGGATGGTATGGAAACGCAAGGCAAGCTTCTCCCTGCTGTTGCGTAAAGAGATGCTATTTACCGGAGCAACATTGACGTTTGGTACCTTTACTGCGCTATACTGGGCCGAGCAATATGTATCTTCCGGACTCGCTGCCGTGCTATCCGCTACAGGACCGATGATGATATTAATACTACAAACGACTTTTCTTCGTCAAAAAGCTCCCGTACACTCGCTATACGGTTGCATTATTGGCTTCATCGGTGTGTTGCTACTCGTCTTGCCCAATCTTTCGATGGACGTCTCTACATTGTGGCTTATCGGTTGTGTCGCCATACTGATCGGGGAATTCGCTTATGCAACAGGTGCACTCTATTCTAAAAAAGTAATCAATAGCATGTCCGAAGTCTCGCCGATCGCAATGAATGCAGCCCAAATGATGTATGGCGGAGCGATGATGTTCATTCTATCTTTGTTCACTGAAGATGTGCATCCTGCATTTCTTCTATCATTCCAGACCGCAGGTTCCCTACTCTACCTGATCGTGATCGGTTCTATGGTCGGACATACCCTGTTCTATTGGCTCGTAGCCAAGACGAATCCTGTCTTCCCTTCCACCTGGCTATATATTTCTCCTCCGATTGCGGTTGGGGTAGGTGTACTCTTTTATCATGAGACCGTCTCTTGGATCACGCTTCTTGGTGTAATTACGATCATTACTGGAACGGTCCTTGTGAACGCAGGCGCATTGAGGCAGTTGATATTAAAGCGTAGGTTCAGAGAGAGTTGATTCAATAGATATATAAAATGACGTATTCTATAGGGAAAAGGCATCCCCACGGTTTAGAGAACCATGAGATGCCTTCATAGAATATCGTTATCTATTATGCCTTTTATAAGTTGATCCTCTATCTACTAATGATTATTCTTCAAAAATAGTAATGCTTCTTCATAACTCTCCCAATGTGATTCGGTACTATGTAATGCTTCTTTTGCCGTACGTTTCAGCTGCATTTTTGCTATAGCCCCAGCTACAATAACCGCAGCCCGCTTCATTCCGTAATCCATCAATGCTTTTTGATGCTCCACAAGTTTCCCTTGAGATTCAGGCATAAATGCTTTTACTGTTCTCATATCAACGATGACGTCAAAACTCCCCCCAAGCTCTTGAGAGAACGTCTGCACTTCTTTCGTGACTCTATCGAAATCTTCTGGCTTCGCTCTCGGATCCCATACAATTTCAATTATTTTAGCTGTACGATCTAGTATTGTGGCTGTCGACATACATATCCTCCTAAAGTTATTATTTATTCTGTGAATTGCAGATATATATTAGTCGAGTATACCAGTAAGGCCTGTTAATGAATAGGACAAAATGCCTACAATAAAGAATTAAAAAAAGCGAAACCAGTTGTCTGGCTTCGCCTTTTCCTATTGGTTGCTTTAAACAGTTTTAGAAGCTGTTACTTAAGCTTTCACAAGGATTTTCACATGATTCTTCTCTTTCAGAAGCGCTTCAAATCCTTCTTCAATAACATCATCAAGCTTAATTCGTTTCGTTACAAGTTTCTCAGCGGAGAAGTAGCCTTGATCCATCAAGCTAATAACAGCAGGGAATACGTTGCGATAACCGATAATTCCTTTGATGGTGCGTTCCATCATCACGATGTTATTTGGTTTAATAGATGCTTCTTTCTCGAAAATGCTGACAATCATCAACTCGCCGCCAACTTTTGTCGAGTTAAGAGCCTGAGTAAGAACAGGAGGGACACCAGTAACTTCATAAGCGACGTCTGCACCGCCATTCGTGCGTTTGTGGATTTCTTCCACCACATCATATTCTTTAGGATCAATGACGATTGCGCCCAGTTCAGTCGCCTTTTTCTTGCGTTCTTCGGACAGCTCAACAGCATAAATCTCTGATGCGCCTGAAGCTTTCAACGCTTCAATAACGAGTAAGCCGATAGGACCTGCACCGAATACGACAGCTTTATCACCAACTTTGAGTTTACTTTGACGAACGGCATGGAGTGCAACGGCAGAAGGTTCTACAAGTGCACCTTGCTCATAAGAGACGCTCTCTGGAATCTTGTGGACCATATATTCTTCAGCAGCCACGTATTCGGAGAAACCACCGCCACCTCCTGCAAGACCTAGGAAGCCCATTGTCGAGCAAAGGTTATAATACCCTCCCTTACAAGCATCACATTTACCGCATGAATAGATAGGTTCTACAACGACACGATCGCCAACATTCACTTTGGTTACACCAACGCCCACCTCTACAACTTTTCCGGAGAATTCATGCCCCATAACGATAGGTGCTTTTTCTCCAGTGATTGGATGTGGGGCACCCTCTGGAATGAAGATTGGACCTGCTGTATATTCGTGCAAGTCGCTGCCGCAAATACCGCACCATTCGACCTTAATTTTCACTTTACCTGGTAGAGCGATTGGTTCTTCAATGTTCTCTAAACGCAAATCTTTCAAGCCATGCCATCTTAATGCTTTCATATGTGTCATCTCCCTAGTCATGTAGAATTACGAATAAGACGCTAATAATTACGGAAATAAAATAATTAATTCGGAAACGTTTCCACGACTATTATGTCACTATATCGACACATAGTCAATGTTAATGTCCTATAATAATGCCAATGTTCTTCCAATAAGCCGATTATGTTATAATTAATATGTAATTTATGTATACTATTGTGGAAACAATTTCATATCAGTTGGGAAGTGCCAAGATTGGGAACTTATAAAGTTACAATAGAAGATGTAGCTGCATTAGCAGGGGTTGGGATCGCCACCGTCTCTAGAGCTATTAATAATACGGACGGCATTAGTCCGAAGACAAAGGAAAAAGTGCTGGCTGCTGTCGAGGAGCTTGGATTTATTCCGAATTCATTTGCTCAGAACTTGAAGTTTCGTCAGACCAAGCAGATTGCATTGGCTGTTCCTGATATTCGTAATGCCTTCATTCCGGAAATTGCCTATTCAGTCGAACAAGTAGCGAAGCATTATGGCTATCGTGTCGTTCAGATTAATACGTTAGGGAATATAAGATCAGAGCTAGAACTACTGCGTGATATGAAGAAACTTCATGTGGATGGTCTTATTATTCTACCGCTTGCTTATCCCAAAACTCTCAAGGACCTCATTAATAAAGCCAGCCTTCCGATCTCCATCATCAATTACGGGAAAACGTTAGATACCGATGTTAAGGCGGATATTGTAAGTCTCTCCACACCAGAGGGGAAGCTAGTCATGGAACATCTGATTAGCATTGGAAGAACGAGAATTGGTTATGCTGGTGCGCCAAAAGAAATCATTGAAGAGCGATTCTTTGCTTATGAGGATGCGCTAGATCAGATTGATCGATCATTAGTCTATTTCGGAGATGATTTCTCACTGCAGACAGGAGCTAAAGCAGCAGATTACTTTGTGAATCTAACGCATATGCCCGATGCCATCTATGCCGGAAATGATATGGTTGCTGTAGGCTTACTAAATCGATTCAAAGAATTAGGTATTCGCGTACCAGAAGATATCGCTATCGTCGGAGTCGATAACAATTTATTGTGTACAATCACAACTCCAAAGATCAGCTCAGTATCCATTATGGGCGCGGAAGTAGCCAAGGTGGCTACGGAGCTTCTGCTCCAACGTATAGAAGAGCAGAAGAAAGGTCTTTTTGAGAGGGTTCAGTTCGAGCCAAGACTGATCGTTAGAGAATCTAGCTTAAGTCGAACGCGTAGCACTCATCACATTGAATAGAGTGAACTTTCTTAAAAGTTACAAAAAGAGGCGTCGTATAGGTTAAATAAACTTATACGGCGCCTCTAGCTTTTTCGCATGTTGTAGTAGAACAAATTCAGACTAACGATACATCATGGAATTGTCATACATCCTAGAATTATTGTGCGTCATTCTTGAAGATTGGATATTATCACTTTCCTGCCCATGACAACTATTGTACATTTGCTCTAACTCAGAATCATTGAGGTTTGGATGCATTTCTTGCATGAACGGAAGCATCTCTCTTAAGGTTCCTGTTCCAACCTCAGCATAGGCTACAGTTCCAATACCCACAGATAAAATAACGGCTCCGATCACAGCTACAAATTTCGTTTTCATGTACTGACCTCCCTTTTCACTAACAATAGAATACTATTACCCCGTACCCCTATTGTCAGTGATGTAAGGCACAAACCCATCTTGCAATTTCTTCAAATTCAAAGGAGTATGATCTAGAATGAATAGATATTTCAGCTCTCCAACTCATTCATTAAACGTCATTCGCATCGTTGCCAAATGCGATAAATCCCTTTGGCTGAAAGCCTAATGTTTGAAGTCCAGTCCATTTATCAACACCTTTTGACTTATATCAATAATATTCTCAGATCCATACATATAGGTAACAATCGGTAATTTCTGCAAAATAGGGCTATCTTCAGATCACATCGCATCGCCATGTAAGAAGATAGCCCTAATCTATGTCATTCTATGCCTTCGTTACACGCTTGAAGTGCCAGCTCACACTTTGGAAATCACCTAGCGTAACCGGAATCTGTACACCCGCATGCATCAATGTATCTCCATGTAATGTCATACCTGTTGCTTGTTCCACGTATACGGTTGCCAGGTCTAAGCCTCTAAGCTTCAGACGACGCAACGGCTCCGCTGGCTCTGCTAATACCTTAATCCAGAAGACTAACGCTTCGTCTTGATCTTCTGACACGAACATCCATGCTGTCTCATTACCTTCAAACGGGCTGCTTAAGCGATAGAAATCCCCGTTAAACGTCAAGTGTCGTACATCTTTGCATTGCTTAATCTGCTGTTGAACAAGCATCTTCTCTGCTTCTGTCATCTTCGTCAAATCTAGCTCATAACCGAAATTACCTGACAATGCTACATCTCCACGCGTACTGAGTGGCGTATGCCGATGTACCTGATGATTCGGTACAGCAGTGACATGTGCGCCCATTGAGCTCACAGGATAGACTAAGCTAGTACCATATTGGATCTTCAGACGCTCAATCGCATCCGAGTTATCACTCGTCCACGTCTGCGGCATGTAATGCAACATACCTGGATCAAATCGTCCCCCACCGCCTGAGCAGCTCTCGAATAGAATATGTGGAAACCGTTCTGTGATCGTCTCCAAGACGTGATACAACCCTAGCATATATCGATGTGCTGTCTCCCGCTGGCGTTCTGGTGGTAGACCTGCCGATCCAATCTCTGTCATATTGCGATTCATATCCCACTTCACATAGCTGATTGGTGCAGAAGATAACACACCGCTTAATTTTTCAATTAAGGCATCACATACTTCTTGACGGGATAGATCCAAAATAAGTTGGAATCTTCCTTCAGTTCGACGACGATTCGGAATATGCAGGCACCAATCCGGATGAGCTTGATACAATTCGCTCTCCACAGAGACCATTTCCGGCTCCAGCCAGAGCCCGAATTTCAAATCTCGATCATTAAGCTCCTTCGCTAATCCAGCAAGTCCGTTCGGTAATTTACTGCGATTCTCGAACCAGTCCCCTAGGGATGTACGATCATTATCTCGCTTTCCAAACCAACCATCATCCAACACGAACAATTCAATCCCCATATCCTTGGCTTCATCCGCAAGACTCACAATCTTCTCTTCATTGAAGTCAAAATAGGTCGCTTCCCAGTTGTTCACAAGAATTGGACGGACTTGATCACGATATTGTCCACGAGCCAGACGTGTACGATATAGCTTGTGATACTGTCGAGACATCCCGCCTAATCCCTCATTCGAATAGACCATCACGACTTCTGGCGTCTGAAATGACTCTCCCGGCTCAAGGAGCCACTTGAAATCAAATGGATTGATTCCCATACTTACTCGCGTCGTCTGATGCTGATCTACTTCAACAGAAGCAAGAAAGTTTCCACTGTAGACGAAGCTAAATCCATATGCGTCCCCACGATCTTCTGTCGTGCTTGACTCAACCAAGGCTATAAATGGATTATGCTGATGACTACTTGAGCCTCGACGACTTTCAACGGATTGGATACCAGGAGCAAGAGAGTTACGATGTAGCCAGCGTTCCTTCGCCCATGCTCCCGATAACTGAATCCATTCTAACGATTGATGATGGAAATCCACACTCGCACTCAATGTACGGAGCAATTGAACCTTCTGCTCCCCTCGATTCACATAACGAACGGATCTTATGATGGCTCCGAGACTTTCATAAACGGTATAACTTAAGCATACTTCCATCTGAGAAATCGGATCAAGAAGCGTAATCTCCAGTGTAGTTGCTTCATCATCAGACTCTACGTAAGTCGCTGGAAGCCCCTCTAACCTGGATTTACCCGCAAACGTACGATGAGATTGATACAGTAGTTCCGCTGCAGTCGATCCATCCTTGAAGGACATCTGGTAGGCTGGCTGACGATAATCCGATGTTCCGTATCCTGGATATTCTTGTGCAACTACATCAAGCGAGAAATACGGCTCATTCGCATCCGTCATTGGAGAGAAAGGTCGTTCTATAATCGGTAGAAACTGTGTTAGATCTCCATCCGATATAGGCCGTCCCCAATACAAGTGAATCAAGTAACCACGATGATCGGCCTGAAATATATAACTGGTCGTTCTAGATTTCAAATGAAAAATACGTTTATTATCGTCATATACAATTCCCATATGATTTACCTAACCTTTCACAGCACCATCCGCTAGACCGCGAATGAAGTATTTTTGTAAGAATAAATAGAGAATCGTAACCGGTAACATCCCGATAACACATCCCGCAGCCACCCAGCTAATTTGGTTCTGGAACTGTGAGATAAACTGAGATAGAGCTACTGGAATCGTCTGTACAGATACTTTTTGTAAAAGGAAAATCGAGAATTGATAGTCATTCCATACATTGAGTCCCGTAAGAATAATAACCGTTGCCGTTATTGGCTTCAACAGCGGTAGAATGATTCGGAAGAAAATCATGAACTTGTTGCAACCATCGATCGATCCCGCCTCATCCAATTCTCTTGGAACCGAACTAATAAATCCGGTGAATAAGAAAATCGTCAATGGAAGCTGGAACGTCACTTGGGTTAGAATAGCTGCCCAGTACGTATTAATCCCACCCATATCCACAATCATCGAATATAGGGGTACGAGAATAGTCAATGCAGGAACAATCATACAAGAGATACATAACAAATAAATAAACTGATTCCACTTCGTCTGAAAACGCGATAATGGATAGGATGCTAATGCACCGATCAATACGATCAATACAACCGAAGACCCCGTAATAATGACATTATTGATCAGTGCCTGACTCAAATGAGCTTGATTCCAAGCGTTCACAAAGTTATCCATTGTCATATTCGTTGGGAATATCCACTTCGAGCTCGTATCCTCTGTTGGCTTCAACGCCATACCTAGTAAGATGTAGAATGGAATTAAGTGAACGATTCCTATTAAAGTTAAAATGCTATATTTTAACGTTCTCATATTAAATCTTCACCTCTTTCCGCTTCAAGAGAATCAGTGAGGTAATGCTGACAATCGCAATAAATAAGAACATGAAATTACCTAACGCTGCCGCATAACCTGCATCTTGTCTTGCAAAGTATAAATTATACATCATCGTGGACAAGGAAGAAGAAGCATACCCTGGTCCGCCGTTTGTCATCGCAACGATTACATCGAACAACTTCAGACCGCCAATGATGTTCAACACGACGTTAATCGTGATCGCAGGCATTAAGAGTGGAAGTGTGATGTTTTTGAATTGTGACCACCAGTTCGCCCCGTCAATAGAAGCAGCCTCATAGTAGTCCTTTGGAATAGACTGTAACCCCGCAACATAGATAGTCATCGCTACACCCATGAATTGGAACGTGTTAACAAATGTAATGATCCCTACTGCCCGTGGACCATTAGCTAGCCAGTCTACCGGCTGTGCGCCGAATAATGCCATGATATCATTGATAGCTCCACCATCAAATTGGAAGAAGAAGTACCAAATGTACCCCATAATTAATGAACTGATAATAACCGGTAAATATACGATCGTTCTTACGAGACCTTTAGCACGTAATTGCTGATCCAGGAATAACGCATAAGCAAGACCCAACACATTCTGAAGTAACGTACTGCCAAATCCATAAATCACGGTATTGCTCATCGTTGTCCATGTATTCTTATCCGTTAACATATTGATGTATTTCTCAAATCCTACATAGCTGAACTGCTGTGAATATCCATCCCAATTCGTAAAGGAAATGCGAATCCCCTCAATAAAAGGATAAAAAATAAATACGGCAAAAAAAAGTAACGCTGGGACGTACATGACGTTCAAAATCGTCGAGGAACCCCACATTTTCTTCTTCACTTACACCAACCCTTTCTCCTCGAACTTCAAAAGGCACCCAGGAACCTTATTTCAGCTCTCCTAGGTGCCTACTTTGAAGTTATTACTTCACATTATTTGTTTGCACTAAGACGTTCGAATTCTTTCTTCATGTTCTCGGAGTATTGTCTTGCATCAATACCACCTGCAAGAATGTCTTGTCCATTCTTACACAACACATCCCACATGCCGTTTGGCAAATACACACGGTCAAAGAAAGGAAGTACTGGCGTATCTTTGTATTTCTCATAGTAAGTTGTTAATTCACCTGCGTCGATTTTCACACTGCTAAGTCCTGGTGGTAATTGGTTCGATTTCGCCACAGCCGAAGTATTCTCAGCTTGCGCATAGTAAGCAACGAATTTCTTTGCAGCTTCGATGTTCTTAGAATCTTTCCATACACCCCAAGTTGTTTTCTCTCCTCCAGCAAAAGTTGGCGTATCGTTAGCTTGGATCGAAGGAATTGGCATAAGCCCTGCATTCAAGTTCGGATTAATGTTCTTTGCTTCTTCAATGAAATAAGGTCCGTAGAATCCGAATACTGCTTTTCCTTCTGCAAAAGCTTTAGCAGAGTCGCTGTATTTCGAAGTTAAAATGTCTTTATTGAAATAACCTTTATCATAAAAGTCTTTGAACATTTGCGGTAGTTCATCGAACTTCGTCCAATCAAATGTGCCGTCTAGTAACGCTTGTGCCGAATTCTGTTCCGCACTAATCAACATCGGTGTTGCCATGAAATCAAACCACTGTCCGATAGGCCATGCATCAGCTCCACCGATATGAATGGCAACTACTTTTCCATCACTCTTCGTCTTAATTACTTCAGCTGCAGCTAAGAACTCATCATACGTCTTAGGTACTTCTAATCCGTATTCTTTCAATAGATCAATGTTATACACCGGACCTGATTTATCCTGATCCATAGGAAGCACATAGAGCTTACCTGATTCATCCGTTACACTTGACTTAATAGAAGGATCTAAATCCGCCGCCCAAGCTTCTCCTGATAGATCAGCTAGATATTCACCATAACGATTCTTCGACCAACCATGTGTTGCGAAGACATCAGGCATATCCTTAGAGGCCATCTTGACCTTCATCGTATTCTCATAATCTTTCCCCGGTGCGCTGAACTCCACTTTAATCGTAGGATTGTCTGTCATAAATTTGTTCGCAATATCTTGAAGCACTGTCGCTTGCTCACCCACGACATTTGTAGAAACCGTTAGAGTAACGTTCTTATCTGCTTTACCATCTGCCGTATTAGAAGATTTATCTCCTTCTCCATTAGATCCACATGCCGTAAGTGCTGTAACTACAGCTAGCGTAAGACATGATATAGATAGCCATTTTTTCCTCATTTTTTGTTCCCCCTATAAAAAAATTGAATTATTTATATATTTAATATATCATCGGTGAACGCGCTTACACATGCCCTAAAACAACGATCTATCCGACCAAATCTACACACCCTATTCGAAATAGATAAACTACGTTATGCTGTCATAGCAATATATTAATTCCACTACACAGTAAAAAGAGGGTGCTTTCGACTTGCAACGACATCTCTATACAATGCGGTTCAAATTAACGCTTCTCTTTATCATGACCATGATGATTCCCGTTCTACTAATCGGCTTCGTCATTCCGTATTACTATCAGACGATGATAACAGAGGAGAAGCAGGTCCTAACCGAAGGAACCCTAAAAGCCATGGCTCGTAACATCGAAACCTACTTGGATGACTTGGAACGTATTACGATTATGCCATTCTGGAATGAAGATGTTATGAATGCATTAAAGTTCAAAGCGACAAACCAATACGATAAGGCAAATGATTATACGAAGCTACTTACGGATCGTGCATTGAATGAAACCCTTCCTCTAATGCTACAAAATACTAGAAAAGATATATTAGGCACACTTCTCATCTCAAGTGATGGGACGGTATATGTCACAGATACGAACGAGATAACGGGACCCATTCGTGATTTTTCTTATCAACAACAATCCTGGTATAAACAAGCTGTTGCTGCAGATGGTAATATAGCATTCATTAGTGCACATAAGCGAGATTAATTTATCAGTCTTATGAACCTGATTTGGGAACAT
This sequence comes from Paenibacillus macquariensis, assembly GCF_900156375.1. Classification (GTDB taxonomy): domain Bacteria; phylum Bacillota; class Bacilli; order Paenibacillales; family Paenibacillaceae; genus Paenibacillus_AQ; species Paenibacillus_AQ macquariensis. The sequence goes on along the minus strand of NZ_FTNK01000003.1, from coordinate 118,767 downwards.
TTCGTCTTCCGAAGCTATTGCTTCAGCCATTGTTAGAGAACGCCATTATTCATGGGTGTGAGCCAGCGAATCATGCATGTAACGTCACAATTGGTGCCACAACAATCTATGACAACGGAATCATCTCCGTTCAGATCATCATCGCGGATAATGGGATTGGATTTAATACCGCTACGCACACAGCTTCTAGTTCCAACAGTGTAGGTCTACAGAATATCCGTGAACGCTTGCTCCTTGCCTATGGCAAAGACAATGCATCGTTTGATATCCAGAGCACAGTTAGCAAAGGTACAGTATCTACCATTACAATTGCTTTGTTGCCGACTTCTGATGAAGTTCCGACGGATAACAATCGAAATGATCCAGAAACAACTTTGTAAAATGACGTGTGCTATAGTAGCCGACTCGTTCGGCTACTTCCTGCACTTTAAGAGCAGGGTTAGTCAATAATAACTCCTTCGCTTTGACCATCCGAATGTGAGTAAGAAACTTCGTAAAGGTCTTGCCCATCTTCTTATGAAATAATGAGCTCAAATAATTCGGGGTCACATCCATATCACTAGCAATTTGTCCAATTCCTATATCGTTCATATAATTCATATTCACATAATTTTGTACCCTTTGAATAAGATCACCCTGCGACAATTCAGCCAGCGATTGTTCAGCCAACCGACTCTCTTGAACACTTTCGAGCGATTTCATCCATTGATCCATAGACTGATTACCTTCTAGTCTACATCCTAAAGAAACGTTCAGAGATTCTCGGAGATACTCCAATGCATTGGGGTCCTGATGAGCCAAAGTATTCATCATCGGCTCCAGTTGTTTCAATTCATTCGTATATTGAAAGAAATCCTGCATATAAGCAAGCCTACATAGATTATCCATTCGCTCAATAATATCTCTATAATGAGGCTTATCCATCATCAAGCGCACATCCTGCTCCATCCATAATCTCCTGGAAGGCAATATTCGGCGTAATGGTAGTAACTCCTGAAGCTGTAGTAGCTTCTTTTCTAAATTAACTAATTCCATAGCGTACTCAGACTGAAATCCAGATACTATACAAGTACTTCTCTCGTAATCTTTCATTTGCTGATTCAACATGTCATTCATCTCTGAGACATAGCCTTGAGTTCGCTCTTCCGCATCTTTATGCCATCCGATAATTTGGGCAATATCCCCATTGGGAAACGTTACGAAGGAGATTGCATGTTCTAATATAGAGAAAGGTACTTGTCTTGCATACGTCTCTTTCAGTCCATGAATCCATTGATAACGAAGCCTTGTCTTGTCTAGTTCAGGCATATGACTGTCTATTCCAAACAAAGTTATCGATAACCGAAAATCCTGCAATGGATACCTCGAATTAATCTCTTCCATAGATCTTGTACCATGTAGTAAGGAATTGACAGCGGTTTCAAAAAGGTTGTCTAGTTGCTTGGCTTTTGCCTCAAGCTCCGCAGCTACCTTCGATACACTAACCTCAAGCTCTTCTGGTCCGATAGGTTTCAATAAATAGTCAACCGCTCGAAGCCGCATCGCTTCCCGAACATATTCAAATTCCGAGAATCCTGTCAGGACAATCCACTGCGTATGGGGCGATAATTGACTTCCCTGATCCATCGCTTCTAATCCATTCATTTCAGGCATTCGAATATCCACGAAGACGAGCTCAGGATGATATTCGTCTACCAATTTCACTAATTCGCTACCATTCTTCGCTTCAGCTACAATCTGAATATTTAAAGACATCTCCTCTATCATACTGCGAAGCGCCAATCTAATTAACCGCTCATCATCGGCTATGATGACTCTCATCAGGGGTACCTCCTATGTAATTCTATGTAAGTTGTGTTAAACCATCATATGAATGATACCAAGAGATTAGCTAAACAACAACTCACTTCGAGTTCAAGTGTAAAACAATAACTAGATCACTTCAGGTAAAACCTCACCTAAATATGGGCTTATTTCCTTATGCCATAATTGTGTATGATTTCAGGCAACCCCTATACAATTAAGGCTCCCTGCCACCCAAGGTTTAGATCATTTGCTAAAGGAATACTAATCCCGGATGCCAACGATGCAAACAATCCCATTGAAGTTGAATATATACTTGTCATCAGACCGAATTTTTGTGGAAATTTATCTTTTACAACGACTGGCAACAGAACATTTCCAATAGCTATACCTACCCCAACTAATAGCGTTCCAGAGAAGAGAAACAACGTCATTGAAATGGGTCGAATGCATATGCCGATTAAAAGACGAAGAAGCCATGAACCCCAACTTTTAGTTGTGAATTCATGGCTTCAAAGACAATCGCTCCCTAGATAAGGGAACGGCAGTATTTTACTTAACAGATGCAAATAATACTCTTTCCTATTTATACGTAGGGTTCATGATTTAATCGCACCCTGAGTAATCCCGCCAATAATCCATTTTTGCGCGAACAGATACACAATGACCATCGGCGTTAAAGCAAGCAGGTAAGAAGCGAACGCCAGATTGAAGTCGGTACCGAACTGTCCTTGGAACACATATTGCACAAGCGGAAGCGTGTAGGAATTCTGATCTCCCAGCAAAATAAGTGGCAACATAAAGTCATTCCAAGTGGACAAGCAGGATAATATCCCAATCGTTGCGCTGATCGGTGCAAGGAGTGGGAAAATGATTTTCCAATACGTCCCCCATGTCGAAGCCCCATCCATCGTCGCCGCTTCTTCAAGCTCATACGGAATCGAACGGATATAACCAACATACACAAAAATATTAAAGGCAAGCCCATACACGACATAGAGAATAATTAACCCAACAATGTTATTCATATGAAGGTCCGTCGTTACCTTAACCACAGGCAGCATAATGATCTGGAAAGGAATGAACATCGCGCTAATGAAATAGAAGTACAATACTTTGAAGAACTTGTCCTTCATATTTCGCGCAATGGCATAAGCCACCATCGAGTTGGTTAGAAGAATGAATACTACCGAAATGACGGTAATAACAACGCTGTTCTTTAGAGCATTGAAAAAATTGGTCGCTTCGATTGCATTGCGAAAATTCTCAAAGTGAAGTCCCGTCGGTAGCGAGAAGATAGAAAGAGCCATTTCCTCTGGGTTTTTCAATGCGATGCTGATTGTCATATAGAGCGGGAACAAGATGAGCAGTGAGCCCAACGCAATAAGTATAGTACTGGTCCAATTCGTTGTTTTTCTCATCACATATCCATCTCCCGTTTCTGTAAAAATTTAAGCTGAAGCACCGAGATTACGATGATAACAATAAAGTAAATGACAGCGTTCGCCGATTGGTAGGCAAATTCTCCACCTTGGAATCCTCCTGTATAAATAAGCAGTGCAATGGATTGTGTCGAACGTCCCGGACCGCCTCCCGTCAGAGCAACGATCTGATCGAACACCATCAGTCCGCTCTTCATAGCAAGCACCATATTTATAGTGAAGAAGGAAGCCAGTAAAGGAAAAGTAATACTAATGAATTCTCTAAACTTGCCTGCTCCATCCAGATTCGATGCTTCATACAAATCCTTTGGAATCGTCTGGAGTCCAGCCAAATACAAAATCGTATTAAACGCGATCCCCTGCCATACAGCAACTATAACAATCCCGATCCACGCCCAATCGGCGTTACCGAGAATATTTTGCGAGAGAAATTCACTACCCATTTTCGCTCCCCAGGTCGTGAGAACATTGGAGAATAAGTAGTTGAAGATGAAACCAACAATAAGTACGCTGAGAATGTTAGGCAAGAAATATACACCACGAAAAAAGTTCTTGAATTTGATCTTTGCGTTCAATCCCAAAGCAATAAGCAAGCTTATCACATTAATTAAGATGGTCACGACAATCGCATATTTAAAAGTAAATATATATGAATTAATCACATTCTCATCTTTAAAGAGGTTCACAAAGTTCTTGAATCCTACAAAATCGTAACTTTCGCCAAAACCATCCCAGTTCGTAAATGCATAAAAGATCCCTTGCAACGCAGGGAAGGTATGAAAAGTAAAGAACAGCAACAAAGCAGGTATAGTCATCAGGTAAAAGGCAATGCGGCGTTTAGCCATATGTTGGTTCTCCCTTCTAAAGAAACAGCGGAGACAAGAGCACTTCATACTTATCTCCGCGCATTTCTGTATTATTTACGGTTACTAATTTTATCCCACTCGGTATCGAATTTAGTCAGATACGCGTCAATATCTTTCTTTTGCAAGAATTCTTGAAAAATTGTCTCTACTTTCATACCAGCAGGGATATAGTGATCCGCGAAATCGATCAAATTACCACTTTCGAATGATTCCTTCAGATCAGCCACACTAGCATCGTCTTGTGTCACACCTGTCACAGCTGAGAATGCTTTTTGTTCGGAGATATATTGTTTAATGTTATCTGGTTGAAGCAAGAAGGCTACAAATTTCTTGGCCTCTTCTTTATGCTTCGAGCTCTTAGCAACCGTTAGCAATGTATCCACACCGGAAACAAGCTTATTCTTCGTTGCATCATTTGTGCTTGGGAATGGGAATACACCTAATTCAATAGCAGGGTTTGCCTTTTGAATTTCTGGAATAGCCCATACGCCTTGTAGGTACATGGCAGACTCGCCTTTAGCAAAAGCAGTGTTACCGTCATTATAATTCTTACCAAATACATCCTTCTGAGCAAAATCCAGTACCTTAAGCTGCTTCTCAGCAACCTCACGATACGTATCCTTGAACGTTACTGTGCCTGCTGCACGCTGTGCGAAGAAATCAAGACCAACGATATTACTTTCTAGAGGATTGAAAATGGAAAGTGTTGTCCAAGCATCCTTTAGTGTGAGATAAAAAGCATTTTGGCCGGAATCCTTAACCTTTTGAGCAACTGCCATGAACTCATCCCATGTTTTCGGAATCGTAAGGTTCAGCTCTTTGAAGATCGCTTTGTTATAAATAACACCGTTCGCATTGGTTGAGAAAGGAACACCATTCATCTCCGTCAACCCTGTCATATTTGTCAGCATTTCTAGATATGCGGGTTGGATATCCTTAATCAATGGATCATTTGTAAAATCTTCAAACAGTCCACTTTTGGAGAGTGTCGAGAACGTATCCGTTGCCCCCATTCCCACTACATCAGGAATATCCTTCTTCGCTACGCGTGTCTTCAGAACTGTTTCTGCATCCGGTGGATTCACTTGGGTTACCTTAATATCTGGGTTAGCCTCGTTGAACTTGGTAATCAACTTGTCGAAAGTGGCTTTAGCTTCAGCTTTACCTTGGAAGAATTCAACTTCGACCTTGCCGCCTGCTCCTTCAGAATTACCATTATTACCACATGCACTAAGTAAAGAGATCGCTAGTACGCCTGCCAAAATAGGTTTAATTACTTTTTTCATCATGTAATCCCCTTTAAAAAATTTATGGTTATAGTTATTATTCCAGCTCTTAGTTATTTCTACTATTTAATTAATCAATTCACAGGAGTAAACGTTTACGTTATGTTCATGTGTTAATCTTTCCTCTTATTTCAAGTCCCCTCTCTCAAATACTACGTTTAAGATTCATGCAGTAAACGTTTACGTTATATCGAAAAAAGGAATCAAGTAAGTCGCCTTACTGTCTGCCTTTCAACAATCCTATGAGGCATAATACTACTATCGGCCACGCAGTGATTCTCAATCATATCAATTAGTTTCCCAGTAGCTAATTTCCCCATGTCATACAGCCGCTGATCCACCGTTGTTAAAGGCGGCACTGCCATTTCAGCAAGCTTCAGATTATCGTAGCCAATCACAGAAATGTCATCAGGAATCTTGAGACCATGCTTAGCAGCAACGGCCAGAACTGCAACCGCCATTTCATCACTTGCCGCAAAGATAGCAGTAGCCTCCGGCGCATTCTGAATCAGCTTCTCCATAGCTATACATCCCTCATCAAACGTGAAATTTCCATAGACTAGATAATTCTCTTTAAAAGGAATCCCATAATCCTGTAACGCTTTCAGGTAGCCTTCAACTCTGGTAGTTCCAGCCATTGTATCCGTCTCGGTTCCGCTAACCATAGCAATTTCACGGTGACCATGTAAGATTAAATATTGTACCGCATCATACGCGGCCTGCTTATCATCCACTTTGATGTAGGGTACGGAAGCATAATCCGCTTTGGAGGATACCAGCACAACAGGAACTTTCATCGCTTGTAGTACTTCATAATACTCTTCCTTCAGCATTTCGCTGGAGAATATAATACCGTCCACCTGTTTCTCCCGCAACACATGCAGGTATTTCATCGTACGCTTGCCATCCTCATCCGTATTGCAGACAAATACACTGTAGTTATGGTCGTTGGCGAACTCTTCAATACCATGAAGGATGTCCGCAGAGAAATAACTCGATACATTCGGGAACATAACCCCGATCGTCTGCGTACGTTTATTGATGAGACCACGAGCAATTGCATTGGGTTGATAGCCTATTTCTTTAATAACCTGATTTACCTTTTGCTCCGTTTTGTCCGAATACCCGGACAAATTATTAAGCACCCGAGACACAGTGGCTATAGAGACATTGGCCTTCCTTGCTACATCTTTTATCGTTGGATTATTTGAAGCGTTTGGATTCATATATATCGATTCCTCTTTTACCTGTCATGAACAATAAATATAAGCGACTTAGCATCTCAATTACTTACCATCTATAAAAATTTAATCAATAAAGCAACTTTGTAGGTAAACGCTTACCTAAAATATAAATCTTGCTGTTATTTTTGTCAACCACCGACCAATAATGAAATAACCCTGTTACCTATATAGGAGACACTAAAGTATTTATTTAGTTATTGTGAATGCTTCTGTTATATCTTCCAAACCAATGAATAAAACCATATTCACAGATTACCATGATAAAAACTTTATATTTGTCCATGATAATGGATACCCGTTCCGTCATAAACACAACAGTATGATCTAACCGACAAAATGAAAAAGAATGCCTACGATAGATTAAAACCCACTTTAATTCTATCAGAGAATGTGATCTATTGAAATAAGGCTCCCTCTCGGGAGCCTTACACACACTAGTAGATCAGAGTTCGTGATGTAATAATTACATCATGCCGCCCATGATATTAGGTGAGTTTTTTGTGTATTTCAGGTCTTATCATAGCTTTTCTATCCGAATTCCCCTAAGAATCAGTCCTATATTTCCAAGTAAATATGATCCGTTCGCAGTGTTCGTTGTCACCATGTGGTCAAGCGACTAGATAGTTCAAAGCTTCCAATTCCTCATCTTATACATTTCTGCATTGGGTATAGACCCAACTTATCCCCATAAAGCAATGGAGATGATCCCACAGGTAATCACAGCCGACATGATAATTCGTCGAAGTCCTTGCTTCTCTTTTAGTACAAGTATACCAAGAATCGTACCTATCACAGTTCCAATTTCATGTATGGGCGCAATTGAGGCTAGTGGAGAAAGGAACAATTACATAATTAATATTGGATAATTCAAGCGTGGATAGTGGCGATAATTGCTGGACAATCAGTTTATCCATTAATGTATAGCCCGCAACACAGATCCCTACTACAATTGCATACAGAATGGATATGGAATGTGCTGATTCCCCTTGATTTGCATGACGATTAACGATTCCACTAATAATAAAGAGCCCTGCTAAGATACAACAAAAGCCTATCCAGCCTGCCATAGATAATGAATCCCCGAATAACACAACACTTAACAAGGTCACTAACATGACGCCAGTGCCTCGCATGATTGGATAGGTCTGTGATAAATCACCGTAGGAATACGATTTGGAGAGGAATATAAAGTACATCCCTTGGAAAAAAGCAGATATCACCATATAGCCAACTGTCTCTACTTGCAGCTCAACTTGGAGCAGTTCAATTATAAAATAAGGAAGTAGAATTACTGTACCTACAATATGAATGGACCAGAGAAATACGTATTTATTCAGACTTCTCTTTGTAAATAGGTTCCATACCGCATGTGTGAAACCTGAAAATAGAACTAATAAGAATGCCATTGAAATCATAGAAATATCCTCATTTCACATATGCGCTAACTCATATTTCCAGTTGCATCCCATCATAGGCTACCGTGATACCACTCTGCTCAAAAATTTGAACCAAATCTTCATGCAATAGATGCGCATTATGAGAGAAATGAGTGACTACGATTCGTCCTTCTGCTTGCATAACATGATTCTCTACTAACCAATCCCGTGTTTTTAGTGTATCCTTGACATTCATATGACCGTCGCATTGTTCGGCATTCCCCGTCGTACATTCCAGTATGGCAAGATCCAGTTTCTTCCCTTTCAACCAGTCCCAAGTCGGTTTGGGAAACCAGCCGCTGTCGTGACCATAGAAGATGGTTTTGCCGTCCTTCTCTATTAAGTACAATAAACAAGTTTCTTTAGGATCATGGTTGGCAAGCAATGGGGTAATCGTAGCTGTTTGCGTGTGTACGGTTTCAAAGGGTTTCAAATTGTGGAATTGGAATCGATGCCTTTCCGTGGCAAGCAATTGACTGCAGTGCTTAATAGGCAAGTCATGCCCATACAGATGGAGTTCTTCCTCTTCATTAAATTGGGCATAACCAAACGCACGAATCAGTAAATCTTCAGGATACAAATGATCTGAATGTGAATGTGTAAACAATAAATCACGAACCTTATCCATATCTACAGAATCACGAATGGAATGATGTAAGGTGTCCGCCGGAAAATCAATCTTAAGTACTTCATCAATCAAGACCGAAGTGCGTGTACGAATATTTTTCCCACCAAGTACTTTGGCTTGCTTGCAAGTCTCGCAATGACAGAATAAAGAAGGAATTCCTTCGAATGCAGCTGTTCCATGAAAATGAACTTTCATAAATATTATCCCCCTTATCGAATAGAAGAGAACAACAGGACCTTAGTCCTGTTGTTCTCTCTAAGTAACTCTAGACTAGCTTACTTAATGTTTGAATCATCCAAATACTGTACCCATTGCTTCGTGTATTCCGCTTGAATTTTATCGAGACCAGCTTTTTTGGCCTTTTCCATAAATAACTTCAGGCCGCCTTCAACATCCTTAACCATACCATCATTCAAAGGATATAAGTATTGCTTTTCAACTTGTAGAAGGGCAGCCTTCTCTGCTTGATAAGACGTCCAATCCTCTCCGAAGCCTTGGAAAATATTCGGCTTCGCTATCTTATCCATTTCATCGAACATGTCTAGCACAGCTTGATAGCTCTTATCAAACAACATGAACTCCGGATTTCTCCATGCCCATCCATTCATACCTTCTCTTGTGAAACCGTTTGATTGGGCATCACCAAGCATTTTGTAATATTTCCCATCCTCAATTTCAAAATTTTTGCCTTCGATACCGTATTGCGTCAGCCAATTGTAGCGTTTATCCGTGACCAATTTCTCATAGAAAGCAAGCGCTCTCTCTGGGTTTTTGCTACTGCGTGGGATGGCAAAGCCATTATGAATCGGGTGAACGGGTGAAGCAAACCCTTTTATATTTGGATATGGGGTATAGCCTAGCTCCCAATCCGGGTGCAGTGATTTCACTTTGACAACAGCATCACCAAAGCGGTTTGGATTCTCAGATCCTAAAATTGCTGCGGCTTTACCGGCGGCAAATATATCACTACCACTATCTTTAATGTTCAGCATATTCTTCATAAAGAACCCTTTTTCCTGCCAACTCCTGAACATTTTTAAATCTTCCAAATGCTGCGGAGAGCCCCAATAGCTGGTTACGTCTCTTGGGGTGTCATACATGATGTTAAGTCCATATGGAACTTTATCGTTGGTATTCACTACTTTAGTTGTCATTTGACGGACGGAATCTACATGACTAACCTCAGTATCCGCCAGAGGCAGCATATCCGGTTCATTCTTGCGTATGCCATCCAAATACTGCTCTAGAGTTTCGAGTGATTCCGGCTTTGGCAAATTATACTTTTTACGCAAATCTTCCCGATAGGCAATACCATCGTTTACATACTCCTTCCAGATCGCTGGAACTGTGTAAATTTTCTTGTCAACCTTGACTGCTTCCCAGAAATCCTGCGGTACATATGCTTGTAGCTTAGGTGCAGCCTTCGGTAAGAGATCATCTATCGGAAGGAAAGCTCCTTTCTTCGCATATGACTGGTAATTTGTCCATTCTGCCGTAAAGATCAGGTCAATCGGCTGCCCTGAGGACAACAGAAGCTTATACTTCTGATCCCAGTCTGTCCAGGTTGTGAAGTTGAATTTGACGGTTGCATTCAAATCTTCTAAAGCCAGTTTGTTAACTTCATCCTGAATGAGCTTTAAATCCTTTGGGGCATCGCCTAGCATATAGAACTGAAGCTCCACTTTTTTGGATGTGTCGATTCCAGTTGCTTCTTTTACAGTCGCTTCTTTTACAGCTGGAGTCTCCGTGCTGGTATTTGACGTAGTCTCCCCAGTTTTCGCAGTACTACTGCAGCCAGCAAACAAACTTGCAGTTAAGAATAAAGACGTACTGATCGTTAACAATTTCTTTTTCCCTTTTCTCATACTAACCCTCCCCTTAAATTGAAAAATATATATGTCAGCCGATCGCATACGAGTTTCTTTCGTTTGCTTTCGGTACTAACCCTTCACCGCACCAATCGTTAATCCCTTCACGAAATATCGCTGCACAAACGGATACAAGAAAATAATTGGTCCTGTAACGACGATCGCCATCGCCATCTTGGTCGATTCCGTCGGAATTTCGCGCCCAAGGGACACCCCAGTTCCAGTGGCCATTTGAGAAACGAACATCATGGTATTGACCGTGTTATACAAGTAGTATTGAAGCTGATACATGCTAGCGTCATTAATGAACAAGGAAGACATGAACCAGTCGTTCCAGTACGTCAGAGCAAGGAACAGACCGACAGTCGCTATACCAGGCATAGCAAGCTTCAGCACGACACTGTAGTAGATCCTAAAGTCGTTCGCGCCATCGATTTTGGCTGATTCGAATAATTCTTCCGGAATCGCAGATTTGATAAAGTTTTTCATTAAAATAATGAGAAAAGGTGTCATAAGACCAGGTAATATAAGTACGGCATAGGTGTCTGTCAGCCCAAAGTATGTGGTCAGCATGATGTACCAGGGCACAAGCCCCCCTCCAAACAGCGTTGTGAAATAAATGAAGAAGGACAAGTGATTGCGATACTTGAAATCTTTCCTCTGCAGAACATAACCTGCCATCGTAATAAGAAACAATCCCAGCAGTGTTCCAACCACAGTTACAAAAATCGTAACACTATAAGCCTTGAGTAGCTGAGCCGGAAAAGTAAACACCATTTCATAACCTTCCAGCGAGAACACTTTAGGAATGAAGTGAAAACCGTCACGAATAATGGATTCATTGGCTGTTAATGAGCCTGAAATGATCAGAATGAAAGGAAAGAGACAGAGCAAGGAAAAAATCGTAATGATCAGGTAAGCCATCATGCGGAAAATTCTAGAACTTAGAATGTTGTCATCCAATGTAATCCCTCCTCCCTATTTTAGAACAATGCATAATCATCATTAATTTTCTTGATGATATAATTCACTGTCATAATCATTACAAATCCGAAGATAGACTGATACAAGCCAGCAGCAGTTGCCATACCAATATCAAAATTAACTTTCAAAGATCGATAAACGTAAGTATCGACAATATCCGTAACGTTGAAGAGCACTCCGTTGTTCCCGACAAGCTGATAGAACAGATCGAATTGACCTTTCATAATGCTTCCGAGTGCAAATAAGAGCAGAACGATAAATGTTGCCTTCAGCATAGGTATGGTAATATACCAGATTCGATGAAAAATATTTGCACCATCCATTTTGGCAGCTTCGTAATACTCATCGCTGATTCCCATAATGGATGCAAGATAAATAACCATGGAGTAACCTAGATTTTTCCATATATAAAATGCTGTAATCAGAATTGGCCAGAGCCATGGTGTATTGTATATGTCTACAGGATCGAATCCGAACGATGTTAGTACCTGATTAACAAAACCGGAATCAGCATTAAACATGTTAAACGCTAACACACTAATCAGAACAAACGAAACGAAGTAGGGTAGAAACATAATGGATTGTGATAATTTTTTAAATAACTTACCTCGGACTTCACTTAATAGGATTGCAGCCCCTATAGATATCACGTTACCTAATATGATAAACACCACGTTGTATCCAAGCGTATTGATTGTTAACTTTAACAGAATTCCAGATTGAGATAAAAATTTAAAATTGTCTAATCCTACAAACGGACTTCCAAATAAACCACCTGCAAAATCATAACTTGTGAATGCATAATAGATGCCGACCATTGGAAAATAAGAATTAATTAAGAAAAAAAGCAGTGTCGGTGCTATCATCAAAAACATGATTTTATTCTTATTTAATTCATATAAAAAACCTTTCTTCTTAAACATGACTGACCTCCTCCTGAATAGAATTACTCGTGAATCATTACTTCCAAATCATAAAGGAGGATAATTCGATAATATACTGTACAATGCCGCACATTGCTGTAATCTCGGTACTTCTGAAGTATGAACTTTCTGTACTTTTGTGAATATTCACTACATTTAACCTAATATTGGCAGTTAAATTACAAATTTGATTGAAAGCACCAAACTGATGAATTATACTCAGACTAGTGATGAAAGGGGTTTCATAAAATGATGAAACAATGGTCTAGAGAGCATAAAAAAGTTTATAGCCGAATACTCCTTGGCTCTATTGGATGTGTTGTTATTACCCTTTTGATAACTTCAACTATTCTTTATATGAACTTCACAAGCATCGCACTCAAACAAGTTTATCGTTCCGATTCGAATAGTCTGAATCAAATTAAAACAGAATTATCTATTATGACAGAGACTGTTACCTCACTGTCCTCCCAGATTTACTATGATTCTGCGGTATCTAAATTGTTGTATTATGCGAACTTGAATATCTATGACGTCATATTTGCACAGCAACAACTTGATAACTATCGCGCATCCTTACCATTCATTGAATCCATTTATGTATATAATGCGAAATCCAATCAGTTCTATATTAGTTCCAATAATGCACGAAGCGGAATTCAACCGAAGTCCGAACTTGATGATGATGGAATTCTAGATCTTTTTAAGAAATTCAAAGAACATCGCCCCTTTCAACCGATTCCCAGAACTTATAACATCGGTTCGGTTGAGACCACTCCAGTATCAAGCTACACTTACTTGTGTTATAGCGTCATTGATGATAATAACAATTTAAATACAGCTGTCGTTGTTAATATCTCGGCATCATGGTTAGGCATGCGAATGGAACAATCGGAGAAAGAGATATCGGAGCATAACACGTTTATCATTAATAAGGATGGAATATTATATTCCAGTAATGACAAGCAAGCGATGCTAACTGATCTGTCTGATAAAACCTATATACAGAAAATTATTCAGGATACTTCAGAATCTACATATTTTGTAGACACAGTAGATGGAGTTAAATCTTTAATAACGTATACTTCACCCGATTCATTAGGCTGGAAATATGTTCGCATTACCCCTTATAGCACTATCACTCAAGAAATAAGTGAAATGAGGTATCGAATATTCTTTATCTGTATTGGTATTCTTCTCTTAGGATTGTTGATTTCGTTAACTTTATCCCATGGTGTATATCGCCCGATTGACAAAGTCATACGCAAATTCAAAACGCTGGAAACAGAAAAACGTAATCATCAACATATTCTCAAGCAGGATTTCCTTAGAAATACGATTTTAGGTAGAGAAAACAATAAAGCTGAGGTCTTGCAACAAAAATTGCAATACTTCAATTCAGGACTTATGGTTAATAGTAAATCCTTGATTGTTTTGGTACGGATTGATCAGTTCCCATCAGTTCTCGAGAAATACAAAGATGATATTACATTGCTCAAATACGGCATAATGAACGTTTGCACGGAAATTGCCTCACCGATCTTTCAAATCGAAGCCATTGATATGGGCGATGATAGTCTTTTACTTATACTCAACTTCCATGATCCGCTTAATAATATGGAACGGGATTCGCTGATAGAAATGGCGGAGCTTATGCAGTTGTCAATTACCAAGCATTTGAAGTTATCCATCTCGATTACCATTAGTCCTGTGAAGGAATCCATCGAGCAATGCATTTTAGTCTACAAGCAAGTACTTGAGGCTTCTTACCATCGATTATTCAAAGGACACGGCAGCATCCTCTTTTCGGTTGACATTATGAACTTAAAATCCAAAGAATATATGTTTCCCGTTCACAAAGAAAAACAGTTCATTGAATCCTTAATGTCAGGAAATGTGGATAAGGCCCGCAGCTTTTATATCGATATCGTAGGAGAAATATCAGAATATTCTTTCATCGTTGTTCAACTTGTCATATCGCATTTAGCACTCACCGTTAATAACGTCTTGAGGGCACTAAAAAAGAACAATGCGATTTTAACGATACCCGAATTCGATACAACGTTCTTACTTCCAAACCATGTTGAAACCATGGAAGAAATCAACACTCCGTATTTCAAGATATTTGAAGAAATAAATCAAAAACTTGAAGAGAAACGAAGTACAAAACAAGAAGATCTCATTAGAAAAGTACATCAAATTATTGAGCGAGATTATTGCAATTCCAGCCTGTGCTTAAATTCAATTGCAGACGAGTTATCGATGTCTCCAATTTATTTCAGCCGGTTATATAAACAATTAACCACAAAAGCACTATCTGATAAAATTAGCGAAATGCGGTTGAATAAAGCCAAAGAGCTACTGAAGACTTCTGAATACACCATTGTTGATATCGCTGAAAAAACAGGGTTTACGAGTAGTTCGTATTTTTATCGTTTATTTAAGAATAGTACGGGCATAACCCCAAGCGATTATAGGAAAATACAATAAATGTTTGAGAATAAACATAGTGTGTAGCATGTTGATTAAAATCAGTACAACACTAAAACAAGGTCCATGCGCAATTGCATGGGCCTCTCACAGATCCGGACGTGCGGGTCGTCGAGGTGAACCGGCTTCGTCGTCCTTATAGGACAGCCCTATCGATCCTCACGGATTTGTCCAACTTACCTAATAAGGCCCTCATCTATATAAAGTTGCTCTACAAAGTCATATCCGCAAAACCAAGATTACTTACCAAATCACCGAGACCATATCCGAACTTTCCCTGAAACTAATTTTATGCGCTTCCACGTTAATCCTCCTTTGAATTGCTTTTTGCAATATAGTTGGATAGAAGCTCATAGCCAACAATGGGATTTACAATTGAATAGCCTTGTATCTGAAGATTACTTCGCTTTTGTCCTGCTTCACCGATTTCCCTGTATTCTGTCGGTGTAGTCCCTGTTGCCTTGCGGAAGGCTCGATAGAACGATGCCATACTCATAAATCCGCATGCTTCAGATATATGCAGAACCGTATGCTTTGTCCCAGTCAGTAGTTCCTTTGCATGACTGATTCGTACGCTGTGCAAATACTCCGCGAAAGAAATCCCCATTTTATCTCGAAAAAAACGACATAGCGACGAAATGCTCATATTTAGACTATAAGCAGCATTGTTCAGAGTCACTTTCAACTGATGGTTTTTATTGATATATTCTATAATCGTGGTCAATTGTTCAAGATCTAGGTTGCTTCTCTCAGATTCTGCTTTATGGGCGGGATCGTAGTGGGTATAACGAAACAAGTATCCAACAAGTTGGTATAACAACGATTTCATATAATATTGGAAGCCATCATTTTTCAAAAATAGCTCCATTCCAATTTGTGCAAGTATAGATTGTAATTGTTTATAATCCGTTGTCTGGGGTTGCTCAGTTTCAGATGTATTTAAATGGAAGTGGAAGTGAGCGGTTTTCCCATAGTCGGACTGATAGATATCTGGATTAATTTGTAGAACCAGTGCGAAATTATCCTTATCCAAGCAATTTATTGAATGAATCGTATTACTATTGAAAAGAATAATATCTCCGGTTTTCATTGTGTGCTTTTTACTCTCCGAAGTTACCTCTAGAGAACCTTTTAATAGAAATAATACTTCAAACTCATTATGCCAATGTGGACTGGAATGTTCGATTCCAGCAATAAAACACTGCATTGGCGCTTCTTTGATATGCTCAATCATTTCAAATTTATATTTTCCTTCCATGGTAAAACCACCCTCCCTTCATCTACTCTTTCAAATTATGTCACACCAAGACTGCATCAGCGAAGAAAGCCCGATTACTATTCTCTAAGGTGATCCCGTCCACAATGGTAAATTGACCATTTAAACGTATATCATCAGAAGATGAACCAATCATTACACCAATCTCCCCTGCCTCAACGATCCAATTCATCTGCTTATCCAGAAAAGCTAACTGGCTCATTTGTAATGTGAAGGTAATATTCTTACTTTCCCCAGGCTGTAGCGAAATTCTCTTAAAACCCACAAGCTCCTTGTTTGGACGTACCATGGAAGCAAGTTTATCGGTTATATATACCTGTACAACCTCGTCACCTTCATATTTCCCTACGTTTGTAACCTTGCAAGTGATTTCAACCATTCCGTTGGCTGGTACCTGTTCGGAAGAAATTTCAAATTCGGAATAACTAAAATCTGTATAGGACAAGCCATGTCCGAAACTGAACAAAGGCTTGGCTGTTTCATTCACATATCCATCTTTGTTGTTCATCATTTCAAAACCCCTGGTCGCGTAACCACTTCCTTTTTGATAACTGTAGTAGGATGGTCCTTGACCCGCGCTACGAATACTAGTGAACGGAAGTTTCCCTCCTGGGTTATAATCGCCAAACAGAACGTCGGCTATTGCCTGTGAACCGCACTGTCCTGGATGCCAGGCTTCAATAATTGCCGATATGTTCTCCGTTACCCATGCACTGCACAGTGGACGTGGACTCATGTGCACGACAATCATAGGCTTATTGGTCGCATGAATAGCTTTAATTAGTTCCTCTTGTACACCAGGAAGGCCAATATCTGAACTATCAATTCCTTCACCAATGGAACAGCCTTTTCCCCATCCACTTTTAGCACCCATCACCATAATAACGAGCTCAGCTTCCGAAGCATGATTAATCGCTTCCTCAAAGCCTGAACGATCTTCAGCCATGATATCGCAACCTTTGGTATAAGTGACATGAGCACCGGGAATCTTTGTCTCAATAGCTTTCTTCACTGTTGAAGACTTTGGGTACATGCCTTGCAACATCGGTTCAAGCATTGGCATTTCTATTAAATCACCCTGTATATTCATCTCGGTGATATCTACACCAGCCATGCCGCTTGTATCATTATTTGCCATCATTCTCATACCCATTTCCACCATTGCAGGGAAGGTATACGCCCCATAATTGCTCCGGAACAAATCACCATTCGGCCCGATTACTGCTACTTTTTTAATTTCTTTGGATAGTGGTAACATGTTATTATCATTTTTTAATAGGACAATGGATTCTTTAGCTAGCTTATAAGATAACTCATCATCTTCAGGCTGGTGGTAACTTTCTTCAATAGCCTTATAATCCGGATAAGGATTCTCAAATAACCCTAGGCGAAACTTTGTCTCCAGTATTCTACGTACCGATTGGTCAACAAGTGAAATTGACAAGCGATTCTGTTTGACAGCTTCGCGCAAAGCAGCTCCATAGCACTTTACCATGGGTAGTTCGATATCCATACCTGCTTGCAACGATTGTATGCCTGCATCTGTTATATCTTCAGCGGTATGAAAAGATTCTGTCAGTCTTTCGATCGCCATATAGTCCGAAACCATGATACCATTAAAGCCCATTTCTCCTCTTAACAAATCTGTAAGAATCTCTTTGGAAGAGACAACGGGTTCACCATCAAGTGAACCGTATGAGTTCATAACCGAAGCAAGATCAGCCATCCGAATTGCAGCTTCAAACGGCTTTGCATATACTTCACGAACTTCTCTGCGAGTCATATGCTGACTGCTCATATTCAATGCGCCTTCAGACATGCTATAGCCAAGAAAATGCTTGGCAGTTGCGGCAACACCTTCTTTTAAGTCATTCCCTTGTATGCCTTTAACAAAAGCGACGCTAAAGCTGGATATTAATGTTGGGTCTTCTCCGTAGGTTTCACCAATTCGACCCCAACGCAGATCGCGTGCAACGTCCATAACGGGTGAAAGCGCTTGCCTAAAACCGATTGATTTCATCTGTTTGCGGATCACATCACCCATAAGCTGCACTTTTTCCGGATCCCAGGTTGCACCCAGTCCAATGGCAATAGGATAGTTGGTTGCTTCTGCAAATACACCACCTGATAACGCTTCCACATGTATGATAGCTGGAATACCAAGATCCGTTTCTTCTACAAGATACTTTTGGATTTTCTCTACCAAACTAGCATTATCTGCAGCCGTCTTTCCGCCCATCATCACAGCCACTTCACCGATACCATTGGTTAGTTGAACATCCAAATGATCCAATATTCCACCCATGGATATCACACAGCCGAGCTGGGTAATTTTCTGTTCGAGTGTCATTCTAGACATCAAGTCCTCAACTCGTTTATCGATGGTTAGTTCAGGA
Organism: Paenibacillus macquariensis; assembly: GCF_900156375.1. GTDB lineage: Bacteria > Bacillota > Bacilli > Paenibacillales > Paenibacillaceae > Paenibacillus_AQ > Paenibacillus_AQ macquariensis. Next base: position 100,125 of record NZ_FTNK01000003.1, on the reverse strand, counting down.
TTTTGATATGGAGCATTATTTACTTTTGACATAAACTTGCACCTCCGAAATTTATAATGTCCTACATTTATAATATATAGAATCCTACATTTATTATCGTTTCAAATCATGTCATTCACCATCTCATTTTATTCCAGATTCCTCAAATTGCTTGATTTATAGTTCCGTTTCGTACCTAGACGATAAAACCCGGAGTTGTTCACCCATAAAAGGACACCTCTTTCCTTGTTAAGTGAATTATCCGACTTCACTTATCAAGGAAAGAGGTGTCCACTTTTTATTTTAGCTCTAATTGTCTGTTCAAGCGAACAAGGGAGAACTTATCAATTGGATTCTAGTAGTTGATGATTCATATAGTGTACATGGAAATATTGATAAAGAGTATAGGATGGAGAATAGTATTATTATTGTAAAAATCCCATCACTTCTGCTTGCGGTGATAAAGCATATACTCCGAGTGGGACCACAATGAAGAAAATAGTCACTGTTCTTCGAGAAGTGGACCCTTCCATCAAAATCGATCAATTTTGGGACTTATAAATATCGGCACAAAAAAAGACCCCTTTAGTTTTACATACTAGTGGCCTTCTTCTATATTATTTAGAACGCTTATTCTTCCTGTTTAAATCGTAGTTCAGTTATTTTAACGTCAACTGAGCCTTCCTTCCATTCTTTAGATACATCTTTTGCCTGATAATATATTCATGCACAGATCACGTGTGGATACACCATCAACTCCACATAAAACATTAGGTAGTAGTAAAGCTTCGGATTGATTAAAATACAAAAAAACACCCTACCAACCATTTAAGGTGATGGGGTGTTTTTACCGATGTTTTCGGATTGCATAACGATGCTTCCGTGTTTGATGCTAGGACTAATATAATAATTTGGGACAATCAGTTAATTACTGCGAATTAATTTAGATACAGAACGTTTTAGTGATAATAACCAGCAAAATGAACAATACTAATATTGCCGCTGTACTTCCACCAACACCGCAATATCCGCCAATTCCTCCAACAACTTCACCCATAGCAATTCCTCCTTTGGTTTAAGGTACATCATATCTTATGTAGTAATTAGGGATTAGTAAGGGCTGTACGGTAAATAAAATACCCAGGGCTTTTATCATCCATTCTGTTTCTTTTGTCCAGAAGCTTCACGTAGTGTATCAGCTAACCTTCCGATTCCCTTCTTTTCTGCTGGTGTCTTAGCAACTGCATTTCGAATACCTTGTCGTTGTTTGGATCGTATACATCAATCATTCCATTGTTGATCCCGACTAAGAGGATATAGTGACCACCATCTGTGAAATGACCTTTACCCATAGATGAAATAACTAATTTGCCGACACTTAAAGCTTCCTTCACATCTGAAAGGCTACCTGTTTCCTTACATCTATGACAACTAGCCTAACACAGGGGGATCCGAAAAATTATTTATACGACCAACATCATTGAGAGTTACCACCGTCAATTACGTAAGGTTACCAAAGGTAAAAGCATCTTCCCTACGGACCATTCCTTACTGAAAATACTCTACTTAGCCACGATGGATGTTACCCGTAAATGGACAGGCCGTGCAGAATTGGGGGAAAATGCTCCTTCAGCTTTCCGTATTCTTTCCGGATCGCATCGGACAGTATCTCAGATAACTTTTCTCCCCTCGGGAGGAGTCTGTTAAAACAGTACATTTTTTTTACTTTGAGCGTTATAAAATTCTTAAGTTGATGGATGTGGGGCGATACCCCAAAATAGGAAATGGGCTTGTATTAATCATGTATAATCCCAATGACCTTTCCAATTGTAATGAAAGTGAAACACCATAAAAAAGCACCAATCGCAGCAAAAGTAATATATGTTTTTAATTCCATTTTGCCGATTCCCGCAAAGTAACAGGTTACATGTCTGAAACCTGGAATGAAGTACCCGAAAACAAGTGCATACGCTCCGTATTTCTTCATCCACCTTTCTACTTTCATTACTCTCTTTTCTTTCAGCCCGATCCATTTTCCATATTTTTCTATTAAAGGACGACCAGCTTTTCTTCCGATTAGATAACTGATCATCATCCCTATAAGCGCTCCTGCAAAACTAATGAAAATAGCAAGTTCATAATTCAGCACATGAATATTGGTAAAATAACCGACAATTGTCAATAGGACTTCATCGGGTATCGGTATTCCAACGATTCCAAGAATCAACATTAAAAAAATTGCTAGATACCCATAAGATGCAATTAATTCCTGAATTATTCCCATCTTCTTGCCTCTGAATTTTCAACTGTAAGTCTTTTAAAATGTGGAAACTTAATTTTGCTCACCATCAAATAAGAAAGCCCACATGTGCCTAATGCTAATGCGATTGAGTTATTGTTATTCATGAAACTTAATATAACAAGACATATTCCTGCGAATGGAATCGGCATTCCAATGAATGTCGGAAAATCGCTTTGATGAATATTAAATCTGGAAAGGCGAATCACTCCACAAATGCCAAATGCCAGCGTACACAAAATCCCAATAAACGAAATACTATGCAATGCTACATTGTAAGCGAGCATAGAAGGAGCCACACCAAATGTGATTAAATCAGCAAAAGAATCAAGTTCCTTCCCAATATCCGAAACGGCATTTAGCTTACGTGCGGCCATGCCATCGAAAAAGTCGAGAAACATACCAACAAAAATGAAGAACGCTGCTGCATAGATATCATGAAATAACAAAGAGCGAATTGCAAGAAGTCCGCAAATAAAGTTTCCGATTGTAATCATACAGGGTATAAGCTTCACAGTATAATAAACCTCCAATTAATTCAAATCAACACAATGGATAAAAAACAGTCTTACAGCACCACCTTGAAAAATAGAGAAGTGGTCACGTTTCATTTCTCGACTTCTCAACAAACTGCTAATTATATTGTGAAAGGTATTTAAGTAAACGGTAATATTAGGTACAACTCTTAACTCTTCATATATCAACATCTCTTTCTATAAGAATCATTGATGTGTGTTTTGTACAAATAAACGTTTCAATTTTTCACGGAAACGAATACCTAACGTAATAGCTGCAATTACAATAACTCCAAAAACAATCTTCCCGATGTGTTGTTCCATCATATTAAAGACATAATGCAATTTTTCACCTAACAAGTGACCACCAATTAAGAAGAAAGATACCCAAAACAAAGCACCTGAATAAATTATTATTGCAAAACGGCGAAATGATAAATTGATTATTCCTACAAAGTATCCAGTAAAATGACGTACACCTGGAATGAAGAATCCAATAAAAAGCAGGAGGTATCCATATTTATCAAACCACATTTTCGTTAAATCGATTTTTCTCTGTGTTAAAAACACATACTTTCCATACTTTTGTACAAACGGCATTCCAAGTTTATTACCTAGAAAGTACTGAATCGTCATCCCAACACTTGTCCCAATAAACGATAGTAAAATTAATATCAGTAAGTTTAAGTCTCCCATATGTGCTAAATACCCTGCATAAACTAATGTTGGCTCCCCTGGAAATGGAAGAGCAATATATTCTAACAACAATCCAACTAATACAACATAGTATCCATACTGTTGAAATAATTCATAAATCCATTCCATGTCATCTCTCCAATGGTTACTTTTTTCATCATAGATCTTCCAATTTCTTAACAATCATATTTGGCGTTGCCCATTCATCACGATCGAAATCTTTAGCAAATTTTAATTCCATCTGTAATTACTCCATAGCTTCTTTTGTTAGTATTTTTAGAGTTTTTCCAAATTGTTCTATTTCCTCTGCGGTACATCTTTTTTCCAAATTTATTATTATATTATTAATATAGTTATTATTAATACAGTAATACTCCATAAATTTATCTGTTACTTGAAGGTAATATACACGTTTATCTTTTTCGTCATTGAATTTTGTAAGATAGCCTTTTTTAATCAATTTGTTGATTCTATACGTTACGTTCGGCTGTGATATATTAAAAAACTCTGAAAGCTCGCTATAGGTAGGTTTTTTCAAGAAATATACAACTTCAAGGCATGCCATTTCTACAGCACTTATATTTTCAATCTCTACTGTTTGGCCGTGAGCTGCCTTTTTATAAAAATTCATAGCAAGTTTCATATACAAATCTTCAAAGAGTTCATTCAACACATTTTTTTCTCCTTTCTGCAATAAACTTAAAATATTTTAATTAAAATATTTTAAGTTTATGCTAAAACAAATAACTTTCATTGTCAAATGTTATAGAAAAATAATTAAATACTGTAAAGTAATCATTCTGCAAGATTTTATACCTGTTGCAGCTGGTGATCGAACAAAAAAGCCTTCAAACCAACCATGTAAAAAATCTTGTATACGCAATAGCAGGTTATTCAATAGAAAAGCAAGTAAATAACGTCGGTTATTCGTTTTTGAAGTTGTTCCTCTAGCACTCGCTTCACTGGAATCCCTGCTATTCGCATTTCAATGGCCTTCATTTTTACCTCTGCTAGATAACTCACTCTTGTACCATATAGAAAAAACACCTCCACGTTGAATTATTGGTATTCAATACCAGTTTTTCAACGTAAGGTGTTTTTCATTTTTTAGGTGGGTGAAAAATCATCTTGATAAAATAATTAGAGTTTTTCTGTGATATTTAAACAACTATATTTTTCTGCACACTCATTATTCTTTTAATACATGTATAATCAACTAATTCTCTTCTATAAGCATTTGAATCTGACAACTATAGTATTCTGTATTAAAGAAGTCATTGAATAACTCTACTTCAATACAGTTTTTAACATTTAAATTATTTACTTTTATATAATAAAGTATTTTGTTTATATACTCCTTCTCGTCATCCTTACTATAAGCTAAGGTTAAATACTTACCCTTAGGTAATATCATTATACTATCATCAACTTCTATATTATAATTTTGCTTTAGTCCATTAAATACATATATCGGTTCTGCATCTCCATTACTATTAAAATTATATATTATTCCTCTCTCCATAGACCTTTCTAGATTATTATCTGTTATGACTTTATCTAAATCAGAATAATAAAGTAACTCCTTTAAACTACCCACTTCTTTACATGGAGCAAAAATTATATAACGCTGTTCTAAAACTTCGATATTTATTTCATTATTATGTAAAATATCCTTAGAATGCTCTACAAAAGTAATAATATCATCAATATTTTTAATTACTTCGTTCATCTTGTTTATATCTTCTTGTGCTTCATATTTTTTTATTTTTAGAAACTCTAATAGCTCATCAGTATTACATTTCTTAAAAACTTCTTGAAGTTCCGCTATACTAACCCCTATAACTCTGCACCCTTTTATAACATCTATAGAAATAAATTGATCTATGGAATAATATCTATAACCAGTTGTATCATCGATATATCTAGGAATAAGAATACCTACCTTATGATAATATCGTAAAGCTTTTATTGTAATTCCTTTGATTTTAGCAACTTCTCCAATAGAAAAAAATTTATTAATCTAAATCACTTCCTTATATTTCCTTATATTTATTTGTGTACTCTACCCTTAGGGGACATTTTATAATATCTATAGGCTAGTTACAATGACATACTATATTAAAATTTAATTATATGAAAGGGTAGCGTATAAACATGGATAACGTAACGTATAGAAAGTTAACTAAAAAAGATTATGAACGTGTTAAAGAATTGATTTGTGATGCATTTCGGTTTGGTGAATTTATTGAGGATAAGAAATTTTTAGATTCAATATTAAATATATATCTTCATAGTTGTATCTTAGATAGTTCCTTTAGTAAAGTTGCTGAAAAAGATAACAAGGTTATCGGTGTTATTTTAGGTAGTGCAAAAAAGGATAAGAATCGCCTATCTAAGTCTCATAGTATTTTAGTCACTGCCTCTGCATTTTTCAAGTTAATGATATCTAGCAAAGAGAATAAAAAGTTATTTAAAGAATTTTTAAAAATTCAAGATATTTATAAAGAAATTATCCAAGGAAAACAGGATTCTCTTCAAGGTTGTGTACACTTATTTATTATCTCCAAAGAATCTAGAGGGCTTGGTGTTGGTAAAACTTTGATTAATTATTTATCTAATTATATGCAAAGTATGGAGGTGGAGTCTATGTATCTATATACAGATACTAGATGTAACTATGGGTTTTATGATAGCCAAAACTTTAAACGCTTAAATGAAAAGGAAATTTATTTGGATTCAATCCAAGAAAAACTTAATATATTTTTATATGGCTATGACTTTAATTAAGTATAAATACAGTAATCTAACATTTGGGCATTATCGATGAAGAAGAAACTAAAACCGAATCCGTTGCAAACACTGTGGAGATACAATCGAATCGAAAACTACACATGACTTTCAGTTATGTACATGTGGGGCAGTAGGTATTGATGGAGGATTAGACTAGCCGAAACGCATTTTTGGTTCGTATCTGGCAGAAGAACATTACGAAGAATTATCGGAATATGAGTGAAGAGAAGGAACCTATTTGGAAGAAACAAACCAAACGTTTAATGCATTTGCAAAAGAGTGGCTCACGATCTACAGTGAAGCAAAAGATGTAAAGCCGGGAACCATACGAAGTCAGACTTCATGAAATTTCGAAGTTGATTACTTATTTTGCTCAACTAAAATTGAAGGATATCACAAGAAAGCTCTATCAAAATGCTCTCAACGATTTATAAGACAGAGGATATTCTGATAGTACAAGGGAAGGAATACATCGATCTGGGAGAATGATTTCTCGAAAAGCATTAGAATTGGAGCTTATTAAAAAGGACACTAACGAGTTTGCCTATCTTAAAAAAGATAAAAAAACCATTGAACAGCTGGAGGAAGAAGAAGTCCCTAAGTATTTGGAAAAGGAAGAACTTGCAATGTTCTTAAAAACCGCTAAAAATCAAGGATTGGCGCCAGACTACTTGACGTGGATATCCTACAGTTATCAAAATGGAACAACTCAGGATGGCAAGACTTCTTGCAATCGCAAAATTAAACTCTGACTTAACACCTCATTCATTGAGACATACACAACAATTTATGGACATTCTTGGTCATTCAGATGATCAAATCACCAAGAATGTCTATCTCCATGCAACAAAAGAAATGAAAAAAGAAGCTTCCCAAAAGTTTGCACAACTAATGAGAAGCCTCGATTATAATCCTCTATGTTAGCAAAATGTTAGCATTTCACTTTCACCTTACATACAAACCCTTATATATCAAGGGTTGCAGCGGCTTATTACATCATGCCGCCCATGATATCAGGTGAGTTTTATGTGTATTTTAGGTCCTATCATAGGTTTTCTATCCGAATCCCCTTAAAAATCAGTCCTATATTTCCAAGTCAATATGATGTGTTTGCAGTGTACTTGGTCAAAATGTAGTCATGGAATTATCCAATCATATGTTTCGTATGCGGGAACATATTAACCTAGGATGTGCCTTGATTTACGCCCTTTTCACATGGAGGCGGTAGATCTACATTTCCAGCTCCAACCAAGCCACACACTCAACATGTATCGAGTGCTGACAGTAGAATAAACTAAGATGTGGCTGTAGAAGCCAATATTAACTTCCATATTTTAAATTCCCCAAGGGTAGCCTTAAGTTATCCCCGTTTCAGCTTTAATAAATACACTGGTAAATATGCTGCAATTAACATAGGTATAACCAGCTTCACTTGGAAGATCATGATTAAAAGCAAAAAAACTGCCAGCGGCTTCCGGAGTACTGCACTGGCGAGAGATGTGGTGACTACGGCAATGGATGTTACCGGATCTATCGAGAATAACAACGCAATTCCATAGCCTATGCTTACCCCTGCGAAAATAATAGGAAATATATGTCCTCCACGCCAACCAGAGGCTAAACAAAATTCAGTTAAAAATAGCTTTACAATACCTATTGCCAATAATAAATAAGCTGACATACCGGTCCACTTAGCAGCTATTTCGGTTAACTCATGCTCCCCCGAAAATAAAGTAATAGGGAGAATCGTACCGACTAATCCTAGTACTATCCCGCCAATAACAGCTCTAATGACTTTATAATTTTCAAGTGGTTTGAGTACCTTTTGGGCACTATGACTAAATAATTCATATAATTTTGCAAGCAATACTCCTAAAAGGATCAGCGGAATTATAGCTAATATTTCATATCCGCCTAATGCTGGTGTACCAAAATCCGCTATGGAAAATTGTTTGTTATCTATTTTGGATAATAGGATAAATACAGAAAAACCTGCGGCAGTAGTTAATGAATACACAACTGTCTTTATTAGCTTAATATGCCTTGATTCTTTTGTATCTTCTAACAATGTACTAACTCCAAATAGCGGCGCCCTAAAAACCATACCTATTGTTGCCTCAATACTATATTCGATGATGATATCTCCATGTTCATTTAATATAGATTTTTTCTTAACTAATGATTTCAAAACATCTCCTGCCCACGTAGAAAGGCCTCCTACTATCCCGACTAAAGCCGCCTCGGGACCAAGACTGGCACCAAAAGAAAGTACACAAATTGCAGTTATGGCGCCCTTAAACACTGAACTGTAATCAATTCTTTTTGTTTGCTTGAATTCTGCTACTACTTCATCTGTTAAACGCGGGTAATTACCAAGGTACTTTTGAGATAAACCTATCAAAATACCGCCAACTACACACACGATTAGTGGCCAAGCTCCAATATCAATTACATTCGGCAAATCAACCCATAAAAAGCGAGTCGTTACAGTAAGAATAGCTAAAAAGCTCCATACGAGAAGCCCAACAATCCCTCCTGTAATGATGCTATATAGAATAAAAGTACCTGCTCCTAAAAACTTCATTCTCTTATTGCCCCACTTTCCTAATAAGCACAGATCCTGATGCATTAATAATTTCTGACGTTGCCACAGGCAGGGTTCGTTACAGTTTAATTATTTCTTATCAATACTGGTGTTATACGTCTCAGCAGTACGATAGTTTCCACATGCATCGAATGTGTATACTTAAGCCCCAACATGGATATTTAACATCCACGCCTCAACCGCTCACACAATCAATTCTGTGCATCAAACGAAAAAAAATGATACTATGTATGATGGGCAAAGGACTTTGCTATAGATAATATCGTTTTTATATGTTGCATCAGAAGGAGATAATATGAGTAACGAACAAAATTTTTGGCTTGATTTACCAAAGCCGTTTTTTATATTAGCACCAATGGAAGATGTCACAGATGTTGTATTTCGTCACGTCATTAGTGAAGCTGCAAAACCCGACGTATTTTTCACGGAATTCACAAATACAGAAAGTTATTGTCACCCTGTAGGAAAAGACAGTGTACGTGGTCGATTAACGTTCACAGAAGATGAGCAACCGATTGTCGCTCATATTTGGGGCAATAAACCTGCATTTTTTGAACAAATGAGTATTGATCTGAAAAAACTTGGTTTTCGTGGTATCGATTTAAACATGGGATGCCCAGTACAAAATGTCGCAGCCAATGGGAAAGGTGCTGGATTAATACAACATCCTGAAGTTGCAGCAGAAATTATTCAAGCAACAAAAGCAGGTGGATTGCCGGTTAGTGTTAAAACAAGATTGGGTTACTCTGACATTGACGAGTGGCGCGATTGGTTAGGACATATATTGAAACAAGATATTGCGAATCTTTCCATTCACCTTCGTACAAAAAAAGAGATGAGTAAAGTAGATGCACACTGGGAACTAATCCCTGAAATAAAAAAATTACGCGATGAAATTGCTCCAAATACGTTGTTAACTATTAATGGAGATATTCCTGACCGCGCAACAGGTTTAAAATTAGTAGAACAATACGGCGTTGATGGTGTCATGATTGGCCGCGGCATTTTCACCAATCCATATGCTTTTGAAAAAGAACCTAAAGAACATAGCGCGAAGGATTTTCTCAATTTACTTCTTTTACAGTTGGATCTTCACGATAAATATTCAAAAGAAACCGAACCACGTCCATTTAAACCACTTCTTCGATTTTTCAAAATCTATGTTCGTGGATTTAGAGGCGCAGGAGAACTAAGAAACCAATTAATGGACACCACGTCAACAGATGAAGTACGTCGTTTAGTAAAACCTGTTTTAGATCAAGAATTAGATTGAGCATACCCACCTGTGCATGATTTAAAAGACTTACTGTTAAAACAAGTCTTTGAAAATGTACCTTATAGAATAGACACTTAAATGGATACTGACCTTTTTATACAACGTAGGCTTCCCTCTCATGAGGAAAGCCTACGTTGTTTTTGATGATCGTATGGAACTTTCATTTACCTAGTATTCCAGAATCCGAATTTACTTCTCCTTCAAAAGGAGAAGTAAATATAAAAAGACTACCTCCTATTGTTAGGAAGTAGTCTTTAATATCGCTAGGATGGCAGCAGCTACAGGTAGAGAGGTTAATCCTCCATGTTGGACAACCACTCCACCAATTGCGGATCCACCTGCGATTCCTAAGTTAGAGGCTACTGGATTCAACGATGTAGCGAGATCCTTCGCTTTGGGTGAAGACTGCTTAGCCAAATCAATCAAATAAAGCTGGGCGGATGCACTCACAAGACGTGATGTTTTCATGGTACTCTCCATCCTATCTATCTCCATTTTAAATTTTACATATCCTTACTCATAATACTCATTGGACTATATTGAGCAATCCTATTTTTCGCACAACATGAATAACGCCCCCACAATTGCATAAAAAAAGAAGCCCCCCACAAGTTCAATGAACTCATGAGAAGCTTCTTTTGTGTTACCATTTAGAGGTCCCCCTTACGAGAAACCCTTGATGTATAAGGGATTAACCCCTTATTACATCATTCCGCCCATTCCACCCATGCCGCCCATATCAGGCATACCAGCTTTTTCTGGCTCTGGCTTGTCAGCAATTACTGCTTCAGTAGTCAAGAACATTGCAGCTACAGATGCAGCATTTTGCAATGCAGAACGAGTTACTTTAGCAGGGTCAACGATACCAGCTTCGAACATGTTTACCCATTCGTCAGTAGCAGCATTGTATCCGATACCGATAGCTTCTTTCTTCAAGCGTTCCACAATAACGGAACCCTCTTGACCAGCATTAGCTGCGATAGTACGGATTGGTTCTTCAAGAGCGCGTAATACGATGTTTACGCCAGTTCTTTCGTCGCCAGTCACGTCTACAGCATTTACTGCATTATATACGTTCACGAGTGCAGTACCACCACCGGATACGATACCTTCTTCAACCGCAGCGCGAGTTGCGTTCAAGGCATCTTCGATGCGTAGTTTGCGTTCTTTAAGTTCTGTTTCAGTTGCAGCACCGACTTTGATCACTGCTACGCCACCGGACAATTTAGCCAAGCGCTCTTGCAATTTCTCTTTGTCGAACTCGGAAGTTGTATCTTCCAACTGAGATCTAATTTGGCTTACACGAGCATCGATATCGGATTTGTTACCAGCACCGTCAACGATGATTGTGTTTTCTTTAGTTACACGCACTTGACGTGCAGTACCCAATTGTTCAATTGTTGTAGATTTCAGGTCAAGACCAAGTTCTTCAGTAATCACTTGTCCACCAGTCAATGCAGCGATATCTTGCAACATTGCTTTACGACGGTCACCGAATCCTGGAGCTTTAACAGCAACTGCGTTAAATGTTCCACGCAATTTGTTAACGATCAGCATAGCTTGTGCTTCGCCTTCGATATCTTCAGCAATGATAACAAGCGGTTTAGCTTGTTGAACGATTTTCTCAAGTAATGGCAAGATTTCTTGTGTGCTGCTGATTTTTTTATCTGTGATTAGGATATATGGATTCTCAAGAATAGCTTCCATTTTGTCCGTATCTGTAATCATGTATGGAGAAATGTAACCGCGGTCGAATTGCATACCTTCCACGACTTCCAATTCAGTAGCGAATCCACGGGATTCTTCAACAGTGATAACACCGTCATTACCCACTTTTTCCATAGCTTCAGCGATCAATTCGCCTACTTCTTCGTCAGCAGCAGAGATCGATGCAACTTGTGCAATGGAGTGTTTGCCTTCGATTGGTTTAGCGATGTTCTTAAGTTCGATTACAGCTGCTTTAACAGCCTTCTCGATCCCTTTACGGATAACCATTGGGTTAGCACCTGCAGTAACGTTCTTAAGACCTTCACGAATCATCGCTTGAGCTAGAACTGTTGCTGTAGTTGTACCGTCACCGGCTACGTCATTCGTCTTTGTAGCCACTTCTTTAACGAGCTGTGCGCCCATGTTTTCAAACGGGTCTTCAAGTTCGATTTCCTTAGCAATGGTTACACCATCATTGGTAATAAGCGGGCTACCGAATTTCTTCTCAAGAACGACGTTGCGGCCCTTAGGTCCCAATGTTACTTTTACTGCATTTGCCAAAGCATCAACACCGCGCAGCATAGAGCGGCGAGCGTCTTCACTAAATCTAATATCTTTTGCCATGGTGATGTATTCCTCCTTATGGATTATATATTACATACGTTCATTTATGATAATTAGCCTACAATCGCATGGATGTCGCTTTCTTTCATAATCAAATATTCTTTACCTTCATATTTGATTTCTGTTCCGGCATATTTAGAGAAAAGAACCTTGTCGCCTTCTTTTACTTCAAGAGCAACACGTGCTCCATCTTTTACCGCACCGCTTCCTACTGCAATAACTTTACCTTCTTGCGGCTTTTCTTTAGCGGAGTCTGGAAGGACGATTCCAAATGCTGTTGTTTCCTCTTGCTCGATTGGTTCTACCAATACGCGGTCACCTAAAGGTTTGATCATGAAAAATAGCCTCCTTATTAATATAGTATGTTGTGATACAGTAACATCTGTCGAAATATGTATTAGCACTCGACATGCCTCAGTGCTAACAACCAATTTTTATGATACTCAACTTGGGCACATTTTTCAAGTCCTTTGATGGCATTTTTCAAAATAAAATGTGTAAGCTCTCATCCATTCTATCCACCCACAGGTTAAATATGCCTCCGATATCGTTAGAACATTTCCAAATGATTACTTTTAAAAAAGTATAACTTATTCAGTTGATTGGCATATCTTTTTTTTAGGATAGAAAAGATATACCTTGCTCATGTCGCGACAAACGGCTTTATCATCCCTTAAAGGACAATAAAGCCGTTTGCACTTCATTATTCGGTTGTATCCGTAGGTTGACGATATTTCGCTTCCAGCGCCGCATCAGCGGCTAACTGTTTACGATAGATAATTGACGATACAAACACGCTGAACTCATATAATAATAGGAGTGGAATTGTCACTAAAAAGTCAGAGATGAAATCGGGCGGTGTAATCACTACAGCTATAAATACAAGCACAAAATAAGCCATCTTCCGCATCTTACGCAACCGTAGTGGATTCAAAATTCTAATTTTGGTTAAAAACATCACAACAAGTGGTAGTTCAAAGAGAAGAGCTAAAGGAATCACTAGACTAAACATAAAGCTAAAGTATTGAATGATGCCATACGTTTCTTCTAAGCCCATGCTTGTAGTTACGGCAGTTGTAAAAGATAGTGCCATCGGGAACACAACATAATAAGCAAAGGAAATTCCAGCTAAAAAGAGAATCAACACAAACGGCACATATCGTAACGCTGCTTTACGTTCCCGCTCCCGTAATCCTGGACTTACAAAAGCCCACAATTGATACGCGATCCATGGAATGGATATCACGAGAGATACAACCATAGAAATTTTCATGTATATTCCAATACCATCCCAGAAAGAGAAGGCATGTAGTACATAATCCTTGGCAGCATCTGCTTTCAGTAAATAATCATAAATAGGCTTGGCCAGAAACAGCCCGATGATAAGCCCCGCAAGAAATACGATCAAAATATAAATAATTCTTTTACGCAGTTCACCCAAATGTTCAAAAATAGACATCTCATCCTGCGCTACTGACATGTATGCCACCTCCGATTTCTACGTCTATTTTGGGCAGAACAAAATCCCTCCCCAGAGGAAGGGATGAGACTGTCAATATGATGCTGACGTACTATTCAGGAAGGCGTTTATTGTCCGATTCATTCTGAGAATTTTCAACTTTTTGGACTTCGGTCTTCTGCGGCGCTGGATCATCCATGATCTCGCGTGCTCCATTCTTAAATTCGCGGAATGTCCGTCCAACAGCACGTCCTAGTTCAGGTAACTTGTTAGGTCCAAATAGCAGTAACGCTAATATTACAAGTAGAATAATACCCGGTGTTCCAATACCACTAAACATTGTTATATACCTCCTCATTAGTAAATCATATAACGATAAGGAATGAGCTAGGAACGAGTATAGACTCTTGTTCATTCTTTATATTTCCTTATGTAAGATTCTCAGATGATCTTTCCTTCAACTATAAACAAATATTCAATATACGAATTATACCATAACTTAAATCACATAAAAACAGCAATTTCGGTTGCAAATTCGCCATCAATGATAGGCTCTATTGCCGATATTGACCCGTCACCATCAGAAGTGCTTCAGGTAGCTGATCCATAATCGCTGCTAGACATTCGTGTACGCCTTTAGGGGTACCTGGTAGATTCACAATAAGCGTTCTGCCTCTTATGCCACATATACCACGAAATAGCATGGCAGATCGATTACGTTGCATTACCGCTTCTCTCATCGCTTCTGACATCCCTGGGACCTCACGTTCAATGACCTTCCTTGTGGCTTCAGGTGTTACATCTCGGATGGCAAGTTCCGTGCCTCCTGTGGTTAGAACGAGATCCGCCCTGAAATAATCCGTTAGTTCAATAAGTGATGCCATGATTTCATCCTGTTCATCAGGCACGATGCGGTATTCTACGATCTCTCCGCCCAATTCCTCTTCTATTAACTCCCGGATGACCTGGGCACTCGTATCCTCACGCTCACCTCTTGCTCCTTTATCGCTAGCCGTTAAGATCGCTGTTTTCCATACCATGTGATCACCCTCCTCCTTCTCTTCTTGATTCTATCTCTACGCTTTAAGCTGATAATCCCCATTCTTCCCACCTGTCTTAGAGTGGAGTAACGTCGGTCCAATGACCATATCCTTTTGCAGTGCTTTACACATGTCATATACCGTAAGGGCAGCGGCAGATACAGCCGTAAGTGCTTCCATTTCAACGCCTGTCTTTCCAGTCGTCTTAACGGTTGCTTCTATGTATAGTTCATTATGATCATTGTCTGTAAATTGAATATTTATGCCCGTAAGTGGCAAGGGGTGGCACATTGGAATCCAATCGGATGTTTTCTTCGCAGCCATAATACCTGCTACTTGAGCTACGGCCAGTACATCACCCTTGCTAATTCTTCCCGTCTTGATCCTCGTTAGCGTCTCCGCTTCCATTATAACCGTTGTGTGGGCAACTGCCGTACGTGCGCTCACGTCTTTGTCGGACACATCCACCATACGCGCTCTACCCTGTTCATTGAAATGAGTCAATTCCATGCTTACCCTCCTTCTCACAATTCATAATTCCGTTTTCTGTAACCAGAATATCCAGCATTGCATCATGCCTATCCATAGGCACTTTATTCACGACCTGCATTTCATAACCAAGTCCCATCAAGATCGGTGCTCCCTTATGATCAACATATGGCTGTAAACGTTCATACAACCTATCATAATAACCTCTACCATAGCCTAATCTTCCTCCAAGGCTATCATAAGCAAGACCCGGTACAATGATCACCTCTGGCACATAATCATGTCCAAGAGCGCTTGTCCGCAAAGGGTTAGGTTCCTCTATACCATATGATCCTGAGACCAATTCATCCCAATCTTGAAGAGGATAGATATCCATAGAATAATCATTTGAATCGCATCTTGGAACTAGAACTTGTATGCCCTTATTCCATCCCCATTCAATTAAGGATCTTGTATTGAGTTCAGATCGAAACGAAATATAGACTAGAAAATTATTAATTCTCATGGATTCTAGCTTTTGAGTCATATGACGAATAGCCTCAATAGACCACTGTTCACGTTGAACATTTGTTAATGCATTACGCGCATTATTCATATTATACCGCAGATTTTTTTTGATATCGGATAATGGGTCGTTATTCCCGTTCATTCCCATGCTACCGCCTTCTCTATACTTACTTTTACTTGGGATTTGCCTATAGTGTAACACTGTTGGTTTCTTTTCGCCAAGATTGGTCTGAAGTCCTGCTACGGAAGTCGCCTATTGTAAGCTTTTCATGTAAAATAACTATCAAGTAGAAACGGCCGTACTGTCCTTTTTTCATTAACAGAACCCGTTTTAGCGGAAATATAAGAAATAGAGGGGTAGAGGGTCAAGCGAAACTTTTACTTTCTAATATTTTAAATAAGCACAAAGATGGAGGTTTCTACCGCATGTTACTTCAAGCTACTGGAATTAGAAAATTATACGGAGTTCATCCGGTTCTCGATGGTATTAATATACAAATCCTTGAAAAAGAGCGCGTCGGACTCGTTGGCGTAAATGGTGCAGGAAAGTCTACCTTCCTACAGATTCTAGCCGGGGAAATATCCCATGAGGGAGGTCAGATCTTCAAAGCCAAAGAAACAACCATAGGATATCTAGCCCAAAATAGTGGTCTACATTCGGATCGGACACTTTGGGAGGAAATGCTAACCGTATTTACACCATTGATTAATGCTGAACAAGAACTGAGATTAATGGAGAAGCAGATTGCTGATCCTATATCGATGGAGAACCCTAAGAAATATCAAGATCTATTAGATCGATATGCGCTACGTTCCGATTGGTTCAAAGATCATGGTGGTTATGAAATGGAGACCAAAATACGTAGCGTACTTCATGGTATGGGTTTCGGTGATTTCGCACCTGATACACCCATTACGACGCTTAGTGGTGGACAGAAGACTCGACTTGCGTTAGCGCGAATCCTTCTGCTTGCACCCGATTTACTTATGCTAGATGAACCTACGAACCACTTGGACATCGCTACGTTGACGTGGTTAGAGGATTACTTACGTTCTTATTCTGGCTCTCTATTAGTCGTATCCCATGACCGTTATTTCTTAGATCGGTTAGTAACGACAATCGTTGAGATTGAGCGACATCAGTCCAAACGTTACACAGGCAATTACAGTCGATATATCGACTTGAAGGCTGCTGAATATGAATCGCAATTGAAACAATATGATAAACAACAAGGTGAAATTGCACGTATGGAGGACTTTGTTCAACGCAATATTGTACGTGCCTCTTCCACAAAGAGAGCGCAGAGTCGCCGCAAATCCCTTGAGAAAATGGATAGACTAGACAAGCCCCTTGGGGATCTGAAAAAGGCACATTTTTCTTTCGAAGTGGAATATTCATCAGGTAAAGAAGTGCTACAAGTACGTGAATTATCCGTCGCATTTAATCCGTTAGAACCCTTATTCCAACATGTGTCTTTTGATATGCGTCGTGGTGAAACAGTTGCCTTAATTGGCCCCAACGGGATTGGGAAATCGACATTGTTCAAATGTATGCTCGACACACTCGTGCCTGCTGCAGGTAATATCCATTGGGGCACGAAAGTGAAAATTGGGTATTATGATCAAGAGCAGACCAACTTAAATTCAGCAAATACGGTTCTTGAAGAGTTATGGAGCGAATATTCCCATATGGAAGAATCCCGTATTCGGACGGTACTTGGGAACTTCCTATTCAGTGGCGAAGATGTCCTTAAGAAAATCTCGTCACTTAGTGGTGGAGAGAAGGCTCGGGTTGCGCTAGCCAAGCTCATGTTGCTCGAAGCTAACATGTTAATCTTGGATGAGCCCACTAACCATTTGGACTTATATAGTAGAGAAGTGCTCGAATCTGCCTTAATCGATTATGAAGGGACTCTTCTTTTCATTTCACATGACCGTTATTTCCTGAACAAGATGGCAGAACGAATTGTAGAACTATCTCCAACAGGGACAGAACAGTTTCTTGGAAACTATGATGATTACACAGAGAAGAAACAAGAGTTAGCCGAAATACAACAAGAAGCAATCCTTGCAGCAAAAGCCACATCGAAATCGGATTCCAGTTCAGATCTTGTAGACAAGCCTGGGGCATCCTCATTTGAAGCGGATAAACTAGCCAAACGTGAAGAACGTAATCGTCAGCGTAGATTGGTTACTTTAGAAGAAGAAATTCACGTTCTAGAAGAAGAGATTCAGTCTATTGAAGCCAAGATGGCCCTTCCAGAGATTTTTCAAGATTATATGGCTCTACAAGAACACCAGCAGATGGCCGATTTGAAGAAAACAACGCTCGAAGCCGTTTATAGTGAATGGGAAATCCTTGCTGCGGAATAAGTAAGAAATGCTCGTAAATGCAATGATAAAAGAAATACAAAATAAAGTTTTATTCTAATATTTGGAGTTATGCACAATGTTATCCCCGTAAAACGTGCATAACTCCAACCTAAAAATAGCCCTGAGGGCTATTTTTTTGGGGTTTATTGCGTTTTTTTAGAAAATTCCACTTTTATCCACGGAGTTATGCACATTATCCACAATTTTCATGAAAAAAGTATCCACGGTTTCAAAATTCATTCAAAGCTATATATATTCCTAATTGAAGGGATTTGTACACAATTCGACATGGATATGTGGATAACGTTGTCCACATCTTGACAAGCAAGTTTATCCTTCTATAAAGACGACATCTTAGAGACTTGCTGTTCCACGATTATTAATTTCTGAAAGTGCACTGTTACATGCGGCAACATACGCCAATCCTCCAGCCATGACGATATCTTGATGAATGGCTGTACCCCGATAGGTCTTGCCTTCCCATTCCACCATGACACAAGCTTCAGCATGTGCTTCTTCTCCAGTGCTAAGAGAATGCAATTCCAAATCACCAAAGATGATGTCTGCCTCTATCCCTTGACTTATCGCTGTAATCAAGGCTTCCAAAGGTCCTTTTCCTGTAGCCGTATGTGTAGATTCACGGTCTTCATGGAGATGGCGTAGCGTAACGAATGCAACACGTTCTTCTGCGCTACCTGATTGCACCTGAACTTCTCCGAGTTCAAAATTCTGCATCCTTTTACCTGTCGTCTGACTCACCATCTTCAACAACAGGTCATCACTAACGACTTTTAGCCGATCTGCTGTTTCTTTAAAAACACCGTACAGGACTTCTAGCTCTTCTTCCGTCATCTGCATCCCGTATCTTGCGATACGATCTTTCAGAGCATGTCGACCCGAATGTTTACCTAAGATGATCATGTCACGTGGGATACCTAGTGATTCAGGATTCATAATCTCATACGTACTTCGATCCTTAAGAAGTCCATCTTGATGGATACCAGACTCATGCTGGAAGGCATTGCGACCAACGATAGGCTTGTTGAATGCCATTGGGAAATGCATGGCACTACTAACTGCCTTGGATGCTCCATATAACTTCTCCATCGCAATGCCCGTTGAGTAGTTCAGTACATCTTTTCTCACTTCCAAAGCCATAACCAGTTCCTCTAACGCACAATTTCCGGTTCGTTCCCCCACCCCGTTCACGGTTACTTCGATCTGAGATGCACCATTCTGAATGGCAGCAAGGCTATTCGCTACGGCAAGCCCCAAGTCATTGTGGCAGTGCGCGCTATATAGCACGCTCGATCCTCCTCTTGCGCCTTCACGGACCTTGCGGAACATATCCCCGTACTCTTGCGGAAGTGCATACCCAACGGTATCTGGGAGATTGATCATGGTCGCTCCTTCTTCGATCACAGCTTCTATCATCTCAATGAGATCGTCTATCCCTGTCCGTGCTGCATCCATCGCTGTGAATTCAACCTGATTACTGAATTGCTTAGCATAAGCTGTCATCTCTCGGGCCTTAGCCACGGCTTCTTTGCGGCTCATACGCAATTGGTACTTCAAGTGAATATCAGATGATGATAGAAAGAGATGAATCCGACGACGCTCAGCATCTCTAGTGGCCCGAACGGCAGCATCAATGTCTCCCTTTACAGCTCTTGCGAACCCACATATCTCTACTTGCTGGAACTGCCGTGAAATGGCCTCTACCGCAGCAAACTCCCCTGGACTAGATATAGGGAACCCCGGCTCTATCACATCAATACCAAGCTCTACAAGCTTCGCTGCAAGCTGTACTTTCTGGTCTGGTTGCAGACTTGCACCCGGTGCTTGTTCTCCGTCACGTAGCGTTGTATCAAATATAATAATCTTTGATCCAGTTGATATGTTTGTTATGTTTGTCATTTTAAAAACCTCCCGAAATATTTGTGGAGCTATGCTCCTTGAATTTACTACTAACAAAACTCTTATTGGAGAGATAGGCTCCCCTGTGTAATCATCGTTTTCTTAATCCAAGAAAACGAAAAAAACCTGCCATCTCTTATTTATAAGAGACGACAGGTTTTCACCTTCCGCGGTACCACTCTTGTTGGCGCTATCTCGCTAAGCACCCCACTTTGTTCTTTACATACGGTTGCGCGACCGTACATAAAGAGATCCCTTTAACGGTGGACAACCGAACTCGTGTACACTTCTTTACGAAGTTTCCACGAACTTAACTTCCGGGCGAGATTCAAAGGGGTCTGCCGCTGTGTCACACCAATTCCACAGCTCTCTGAAAGACATTGTCCTTTTACTACTCCCGATCATAGTTTGTGTTGATATTTCTATTTTTGTATACAAAAAAGCCCGTCATCTCTTAAATCAAGAGACGACAGGCTGTTCACCCATTCGCGGTACCACTCTTGTTGTCCTTCCTACCCATGTAAACATAGGATTATGGGAAGAACCCCTCAAACGCCTTCAGCCATAACTAACGTTAAGAAATGGACTAACTGGCTTACCCTCTTACGGAGGCTAACGTAACGGTATACTCCCCAGCGTGCACTTACTGGGCCTGTGACGACTCATTCCTCACAGCATTCCACCGCTCCGCTCCCAAGCGAGTTCAGGTTCCTTCGACTGCGTTGCACCAACCCGCAGCTCTCTAATATCCAGGATAACCTTACTACTCTTGTTCATCACGTTTATCACAATCTGAAATTTAAACTGATTATATCTACCCTAAATACAATTGTCAATAAGCGAATGTCCACATGACTCTTATCCCAATGAATGTATACCTCATTTAATCTATGCTATTACTACCCCAAGCTTCCAACGAAAGTTGTGGATCTGCCTTCATATCAAGGGATGTGAAATATTGTTCACGCCACTTAAGATAGGCTGCAGCACCGATCATTGCAGCATTGTCAGTACAATATTCGAATGGAGGAATAGAGAGATCTATCCCTTCTTTATCACATTGTCGACTAAGTTCTGCTCGTAGTCCACGGTTAGCAGCAACACCACCGCACAACAGAAGTTGCTTCACATCATAGGCCTTCACAGCACGTATCGCTTTGGTCACTAGGACTTCCACGACTGATTCTTGGAATCCGCGGGCAATAGCAGCGGGATTCATGTCATCTCCACGCATTTTACGCTGATTAATAACGTTCAATACCGCTGACTTCAAGCCACTGAAGCTGAAATCATAAGATCCTGGTTCTAACCATGCACGGGGAAGAACAATAGACTCCTCAGACTCCAGAGCCATCTTATCGACATGCGGTCCTCCAGGGTAAGGAAAACCAAGTGATCGTGCCACTTTATCATATGCTTCCCCTACAGCATCATCCCTCGTACGTCCGATCACTTCGAACTGACCTTCTTGCTTCATATATACAAGCTCTGTATGACCGCCAGATACCACTAATACCATACATGGATAATGAATTTCTCCAACTAATCGGTTAGCATAAATATGTCCTGCGATATGATGTGTACCAATCAAAGGTTTAGCTAAAGCCACAGAGAGACTTTTAGCAGCTACAACTCCGACCAATAGGGCACCTACAAGCCCGGGACCCTGCGTTACTGCAATTGCGGATAAATCTGTCATCTTGATTCCTGAAGCTGTTACGGCTTCATCAAGCATAAGAGTTATATTCTCAACATGCTTACGTGAAGCAACCTCTGGTACCACTCCGCCAAAAGCTTTATGTGTCTCAATCTGGCTTGCAATCAGATTGGACATAACAACATGACCGTCTTTCACGATAGCTACAGCCGTTTCATCACAGCTTGTCTCGATCGCTAATATATAACAGGGTTGTTCTTCGATCTTGTGTTCACTCATCAATCTCTACGCTTCCTTCCCTACTTCCGTACTCCTCGTATTGCGGCAAATCTGCCCACATGATCATAGCATCCTCATGATTGTCTGAATAATAACCTTTGCGAAGTCCTACCGATACAAATCCCTTTTTCTCATACAATCTTTGAGCAATGGTATTTGACACACGTACTTCCAATGTCATCCGAATCATGCCCATATTAGCAGCCGTCTCTATCAATTCATCCAAAAGACGCTCACCTAATTTGCGTCCACGATATGCCTTCAATATAGCAATATTCGTCACATGTGCTTCATCAACAATCGTCCACATACCGGCATATCCAATAGGTTTTCCATCGTTCTCCATAACCAAATAACGTGCAAAGAGATTGTTCATTAATTCGTTACGAAAAGCTGTATCTGACCAAGGTAGTGTAAATGCCTCATGTTCAATGACCATCACATTAGGGATATCCTCTATTGTCATTAGACGAAACGAGAAACCTTCATGTTCCTCATTGTTACTCTGTTCCATTAATATCACCTAACTCCCTTCATGGTTTGCGAAGGAGATTGGCTTCCGCCTCAGCAAGTTGGGTATAATTTGGTACCAGTGAATGCATATCATCTTGTTCGCCAGCTAGAAATTTCTCCGTTCCTAACATCCCAACGTATCGACCCTCCAAATCGTATGAAACGATATGAAGTGGGATAGCATCACCTAGACGTATGCTAAGTCGTTCAGCCGTCTCTTTATGCAGATTAACATCCCCTACGAACCAGATAGACTGTGGCTTCTCTTCCTCTGAGGTAGCCTCGATTCGTTGCAGTAACTCCTCTGTCCATTTCTCCATTAAGCGTATAGCATCCTGCTCAATACGATTGGGAGCACTTGATTCAGAGGCACTAAACAGTGCTGTATATACTTGACCACGCCTAGCATCAATAAGAGGAATAATCCAATTGATCTGACCAGATTCCCGCTTATCCTCTTGTCCATCTATTGCATGAATAAAGCCGCCATATGCTAATGAATGAAGCGTTGATATGCCTACTACCGGGACATTCCAAGCCCAAGCCAACGTCTTCGCTGCGGTAACTGCAATACGAGTACCCGTATAAGAACCTGGACCGACGCCTACCGTAATACCTTGTACATCTGTATTTAATGTAGCAGAGGCTTTCAGTACCTCTTCTACGATCGAGAGAATACGAATGGAGTGATTTCGTTCGCCAAATTCATTGATCTCGTGTAGTACCTTGCCATTGTCCATAATAGCTACAGATAATGACGTTGTGGATGTATCCAATGCCAAAATCCGTTGTAAGGATTCTGAATTCTGTGGTTTATTCATGATTTAAAGACTCCATTCTTATTCAGGTTACAACACCAATCCTCATATGGACTTCCAAACCCTCGGATCGTAATCTTACGTTCATCAATTCCCGTGGTCTCCATAAATAAATGCAAATGAGGTTCTGGCAGAAGTTCACTTATGATCTGGGACCATTCTACCAAACATACACCTTCGCCATAGAAATATTCGTCCAGCCCAAGCTCATCCGCTTCATCCATAGAAAGGCGATACACATCCATATGATAAAAAGGTAATCTACCTTCATATTCTTTAATAATCGTAAATGTCGGACTGTTCACGATACCTTTCACACCTAAATGCTTAGCGAATAGTTGTGAAAAAGCCGTCTTCCCCGCACCTAAGTCACCATCAAGCCCGATCACAGTCCCTGGAATTGCAACATCAGCAAGCCAAGCCGCTAGCGCCTCCGTGTCCTGTAAATGATTAGAAGTATATATGTATTGCTCTTTATCATGACTCATTTCCAATATAAACCCACCTTTACGGCCATTTCCATCATAACTTGACCTTTATTATATCGGTCCACGCTAGGACCCGCAAGAAGCGACAACATCTATTTCATAATGCGAAGCACAAGATACGTCTCAAAAAGAACTTCGCAATACCTTAACAAGACGTCAATCGAAATGGTTCGTTCCATAATATGCATAAATCTGCCTTTATATAAAATTATAAAAAAGGCCCAACCCGCTACTTTCAACGGATTGAACCTTTCTGAAGTTATGATGATATCTGCTCAATGTCATGTTCGTGTTCTATAGTTGCTCAGTTATTACTGATGCTCATCTTCAATAAGACGATCCACACTTACCGTATGCGTATTATCCGGTCGTGATCCAAGCTGAACGGTTGCCATACCATTGAATTCATCCACTTGTTCAATCCATACAGGCTTCCCGTCTAATTTAACGGCATAATTATACTTGTCATTAAAAATATCAAGGGCTCTTCTAACGTCCATTATTATCGCTCCTCTTCACTGTCGTATTCAGAACTCGTCTTCTGACTCCAGGAACAACTTATCTGGTGGAATATCCCCAATGTACCCATTAGATATCGTTACTTGTCCACCACCCAGACCTTCATTCACCATTCGATCCACATCCAATAGATAAGCTTCTTCATCATTGTCCGACTCAGGAGATGTAAGGTTGTTCCCATTCATCGTTTTTACTTCTACTTTTTCTTGATCGCCCATGACTTATCACTTCCTCTTCTGAGTAGTTCATAATGGTTTCAAATTTGCCTTATTAAAATGCCCCACATCTAATCCTGTCATGCACAAGTTGATCCACTAAAACGATTGCTTATTGGATATACTACCTGTTAACTCAGCAAGATATTTAAGCGAAGTACTTGAACTTATTTCTTATCCTTTTCCAAAAAAAATAGGAGTGATCATTCATGCATACCGTATGGAAAGGTGCCATTAGTTTTGGATTAGTTCACGTCCCAGTCAAAATGTTCTCTGCGACAGAAGATAAAGATATTTCAATGAGGTATGTTCATAAAGTATGTGGAAGCCCACTTTCATACGTTAGAAAATGTCCTGTTTGTGAGAAAGAAGTGGAATGGGAGGAAATATCCAAAGGATATGAATATGAGAAGGGAAAATTCGTATTATTTGAAAAAGAAGAGCTTGAGCAATTATCCGATCAAAATAATAAAAACATTACCATTTTAGATTTCGTGGATTTGAATGAAATTGATCCTATTTATTTTCAAAAAACGTATTATTTATCTCCGGATCAAGCCGGTTCGAACGCCTATATGCTTCTTATGGAAGCGATGCGTCAATCTGGTAAAATAGGCATTGCCAAAATCTCGATCCGGTCTAAGAGTAGCTTAGCCGCCATTCGTGTACTGGATAAATGTTTAGCTATTGAGACTATCTTTTATCCCGATGAGATTCGGCCAGTCTCTCAAGTACCCAATCTCCCGGAACAGACTGTCGTGAATGATAAAGAAATGGATATGGCTAAGATGCTTATCGAACAGCTCTCAACCCCATTTGATCCGGTGAAATACACAGATGATTATCGCGTAGCGTTGCTACAACTGATTCAGAATAAAGTCGCTGGCGAAGAAGTTAAAATTGCCCCAGCTCGACAAGAGACCAATGTCATTGACCTCATGGCAGCACTTCAAGCAAGTATCGAAGCGGTGAAACCCATTGTTACCGATGCTGGTAAACCTAAGCGAAAACGAAGTGGAAGCACAACCCCTTCTAAGAACAAAAAGACAGTATCTTAGACGTAGAAAAGAGGGCTATTGAATAATGTCACCTGCTCGCCTTAAAGGAAGTATTATCGTGGAAGGTCAGCAAATTGCTGTATCCAACCCCGACAAATTACTATGGCCCGAAATGGGAATTACCAAGGCGATTTATTTACAAAAGCTTGCATTACTTGCTCCTTACTTACTTCCTTACTGTAGGAACCGTCTGTTGACTACGATCCGTTATCCCAATGGTGTGAATGGGGATTTCTTCTATCAAAAGAATGCGCCTTCCCCACTTCCACCTTATGTATCCACAATTACACATGATGATATTTCGTATATTGTGCTTCATGGATTACCTGATCTACTCTGGCTTGGAAATTTAGCCGCATTGGAATTCCATCCATCTCTTCATTATGCTCATAGCGAGCTACCTTGTGAGTGGATGATCGATCTAGATCCATCACTTGAAATCGAGCCACGGATCATGGAAGCGACAGCACTCGTAGGCGAGGTTCTCTCCTCGTTAGGAATACAGTCTACTCCCAAAACATCAGGAGCAACCGGTGTTCAGATTATCATCCCTGTGGAAGAAGGAATCACTTTCGACGATTTACGGAAGATTGGGCATTTCGTGGGACGTTATGTTGAGGAGCGCCATCCTGAGCTATTTACGCTAGAAAGGCTGAAGAAACACAGAGGGGATAAAATATACTTTGATTATTTACAGCATTATGCAGGTAAAACGTTGGCAGCACCTTACACTCCCCGTGCTAGAGCACGAGCTACAGTCTCTACACCTCTAACATGGGAGGAAGTTCATAACAATGTCTCTCCGTTAGACTTTCATCTATTGAATATTGAAGCGAGGCTAATGGAACATGGCGATCTACTTCGTCTTATCCCTCCACAACCTCTTCAACATATACTGCATCATTTAAAGCACAGATAAGCCCGGATAGTAGTACTCTCCGGGCTTATCACATATATTTATGTCATTAATTTTAGATTTAATGGATTGCTTTCTTCTTAAAGCGTCCGCCTTTGACGTCATGAATATTACCGATTGCGATAAATGCGTCTTTATCCCATTCCGCAACAATCGTTTTCAATTTGGCTTCCTCTAGTCGAGTAATAACAACGAAGATAACCTTCTTATTCTCACCAGAATAGGATCCTTCACCTTCGAGATACGTTACACCACGTCCAAGACGTTGTGTTAAGGCGTCACCGATATCTCTATATTGTTCACTGATGATCCAGACTGATTTCGATTGATCCATACCTTCATTGGTAACGTCAATCAATTTGAAAGCAATATAATAAGCTATTAAGGAATACATAGCATGGTCCCATCCAAAGACGAACCCCGCACTACTAAGTATGAATAGATTTATAAACATAACAACTTCCCCAACAGAGAAGGGAGACTTCTTACTCAAAAGAATAGCTACAATTTCCGTTCCATCTGTTGATCCACCTGCACGAATAACAAGCCCTACACCAACTCCAAGAATAACACCACCAAATACGGCACCAAGAAGGGGGTCAGTCGTAAGTGGGGCAACCGGATGTAAGAAATAAGTCCCTGAAGACATTACAATAATAGAGAATAATGTCGATAAAGCAAATGTTTTACCAATTTGTTTGTAACCAAGAAATAGAAATGGAAGGTTAAAGAGGGTTAGAAATATTCCCAGAGGTAATTCCGCAAAGTGCGACCCCATAATCGATATCCCTGTTATTCCTCCATCAATGATATTATTGGGTACTAGAAAAATTTCGAGTGCCACAGAGACAAATAGCGCTCCAATAATCATCATAACCACTCGGAGTAACTGAACTGTCTTCAAAACAGGTGCTTTGGGTGGAAAATTTGGTTGCTTTACAATATCATCTTCAATAATGTTTGTACTTTTACTCACAAAACTCCCCCTATTCATATTATCCTTATTTCGTCTATGTTTTATATTATACCACAGAGTCTATTATGAATAATAAATGAGTTGGCACAAATTTTCTTTATAATAATGGGGATAACATACGACTTAATAACTCCCTTCCCTTCTGTAGACGAGACCTTGTTATAAATTCACTAGGTTGTATCTCTGTACAATCTTGAAGATCATCTTCGAAGTCTTTCACAATACGTTGTATCATACCCTCTTCAAATAATACTGCGGTCAGCTCGAAGTTACAGAAAAAGCTCCGCATATCCATATTCGCTGTACCCACAGATGCCAGCAGATCATCCACAATTAGAATTTTGGCATGTACAAAGCCTTTCCGGTATTGAAAGAAACGGACGCCAGCTTCTAGCAATTCTTCTACATAAGACAAGGATGCATAATGAACAAACTGCGAATCCGGCTTCCAAGGAATAATAATTCGTACATCCACACCACTCACCGCAGCAGACTTGAGTGCCTCATATATAGCTGGATCAGGGATAAAGTATGGAGATGTAATCCATATCCTTTCGTTCGCAATTGCTATGGCTCCAAAACACATCTCCTGAATAGCATCCCACACTTGATCAGGACCACTGCTCAAAATTTGAATTTGCTGATCTCCACGACATTCATGCGCTGGAAAAAGGTTAGGATCAATAATTCGCTGACTTGAAGCTAATTTCCAATCGTTAAGGAATATATTTTGCAGAAAATAAACCGCATCACCTTCCACTTCCAAGTGAGTATCCCTCCAATATCCCACTTCAGGATATAAGCCTAAATAATCATCACCTACATTAAGACCTCCTACGAATCCCTTTTTACCATCTACAATAATAATCTTACGATGATTTCTGTAATTAATACGACGATCAAGGGTAGCAATAACGGGCGGAAGGAAAAAGTAAAATTCAACACCCGCTTCTTTAAATCGGTTAATAAACGTTCTCTTTAAGTGATGACTTCCAACCCCATCACAAACAATACGAACCTTAACTCCTGTCTGTGCCTTGCGAATCATAACGTCCTGAAATTCAGTGCCGATCATATCATCCCTAAAAATATAAAATTCAACATGAATATGATCCTCTGCGGACTTCATTGCCTCAAGCATGGCTTGATAGGCTTCTTTCCCATCCGTTAGAACCCGACTTTCATTGCAACCCGTTATCGGACTCTCTGATATATTCGATAGCAAATTAAACAAGCGCTTTTGAGTGTGGAACTTATGATTCTTCATCTCTTCCACATGATCTACAATGACAGCTTCTTCCCATAATCGATCGCGGATTTCCCGAAATAATCGTGATCCTTTTGAACGAACCTTCTTACGTTTACTGTATTCCTGGGCTACAAAGTAATACACAATAAAGCCAACCAGTGGAAAGCAAAATAATATAAACATCCACGCTAGCGCTTTTGCTGGATTTCGAAATTCAAGGATTAGTATCGTTGCCATTTGAAAAATAAATACAAACAATGCAATAAGGACCCACATCATACGGCTGACCTCTTTCACAATAAAAATTATTATCCCTAAATAATTTAATCCATCTATGTACTATGTAAAGATCATCATCGACCAGCCTAATAGGGGGTTATTCAGTACATACCCACTAGATAGGGAAATTTAACCACTAAACTCAAAATATATTTGACATGTTTAGAGATTTCTACGAATAAATAGAATATAACCAAGCTATCTACATCCAATGCCTAGAAAGGAGTTGCCATGAAAAGTACGAAGTCCAAACAACCCATAACCCTACTTGTTCTACGTGATGCACAGCATTCCGTTAAGCAAATTCAACTCTCTAAACCGTTACTTATCGCCGTACCTACTATTGCTATTCTGTCCCTTTCCGGCCTAATTATCTCCATGCAAGTTCATTCTTCCCAAGTCATCTCTAAAATGGAACAGCAATTGCAGCATCAGACGATGACAAACAATAAGATGGAGATCACGGTAAGTAACCGTGAAGAAGCTATCTCTAGATTACAAAACGAAATTATTAACCTTTCCTCTGACGCACAAGATATGAAGGGCAAGATGCAACGTGTCAATGATCTTGAAAAAGAATTACAGAAATTTATTAATAAAAATAACACCAGCATGAGTTCTGAAAAGAAAACAATCACCCCAACCTTAAGCAATGATGATCCAAAGCATGTCGGGGGCGAATTTATTGCTGTAGACACGAGTGAAATTCTCGACCTTACACGTGAGACAAAGGATGACTTTGTAGAGCTTCGGAAATTACTTGATTCTATGGAGGATAATATTCCACGAATGCTTGAAAAGGCCCAAGAGACACAAGACATGTTAGCTGGTATTCCTAATATGTGGCCCACTGAATCCCACGTTATTTCATCTAGCTTCGGGTATCGAAAAGATCCCTTTACTGGTGTAGCTGCCTATCACGCAGGCCTTGATATTTCGGGTAATACAGGAGATCCTGTCTACGCCGCTGGAGCAGGCAAAGTCGTTGAGGCTGAACAAGGAGGGGCACGTGGTCTCTTTATAAAGATTGAACATCCAGAAGGCTTGCAGACGACATACATGCATTTAAGCAACATTAAGGTAGCTGTGGGGGATTCAATCTCTAAGGGTGATCTCATCGGTAAAATGGGAAGTACGGGCCGAAGTACGGGTGCTCATCTTCATTTCCAAGTTGAGAAAATGAATGAAGTCGTAAATCCACTTCCATATATTCAATAGTCAGGGGAGTTTTGCTCTCCAAAGACTTTTAGCTAATGCTTTCGATGCTAGTTTTGTTCCGAAGTACATTCCGTGAGGCATCGCTTCACAAAACTTTAAGCTTATGCTTTCGATGCTAGTTTTTGAAACGACGTTTATTCAAGGAAGTATTGCTCTTCAAAAACTTTTAGGAGGTTACAAACATGGCTCGACGAGCACGAAATTCAAATCGAAGAAACTCAGGAACGGATACCCTTATTGGACAAGGTTGTGAGGTTACTGGGAAGATACAATGCGAAGCTAACTTGCGGATTGAGGGTTCTTTTAACGGTGAGATTGAGAGTCAAGGGGATATCACGGTTGGAGAAAATGCGGTAGCTCGTTCTAACATTCAAGCAAGGGAAGTAGTGATTGCAGGTAAGGTGTACGGGGACGTTGCTACAACAGGTAAACTCACCATCACTGCAACCGGACAGATGTTCGGGGATGTATCCGCCTCTTCTCTCATTATTATGGAAGGTGGCGCATTAAGTGGCACGAGTACAATGAGCCAACCGGAGCCTGTATCTGAGAAGTCAAAAGATATCCATTCTCACTATTTACAACCCGAAGTAAGCTAAACATCTTCTGATAAATTGCAATCTTATCTCATTCTACATGTAACCCTGTCATTCTGTACGGATCACAATTCAATAAAACCCTGAAGAATAGAATGAAATCCTATTCTTCAGGGCTTTATTGTTCAAACATCAGACTATCTTATTATGTTGCAACATCCCGTTTGTTAAAAATAACCCATGTGAGCACTAAGAAACAAATATAATAGATTGCCAGCACAATCAACGAGAAGGCCAATGTTGAACCTCCAGGACCCACGGGAGAATCAATGTAACCTTTTAAATCCATTTGCGTGAATATAACATATTTCATCCACACATATTTATCCGGATTAAGTAGAAGCAGGAAGATATCTTTAGAGAATAAGACGACCAATGATAAGACAATAGCAAAGGTGCTGGAACGAAATAGGGTAGAAATCATAAAGGCTATCGTCGTAATCAATATAAGTTCAACATATTTACAACCTAGAATCATGAGGGTATACGACATCGCACTCCAAGAACTTGAGATTAGTCCTGTACTACCCACATCATAGGTGAACCAAATATTTGCGAATAGAAAGGTCACTCCAAACATCATAAGTGTACTTAATATCCCAAATAGTATCACCGATATATACTTGGACAATAGAATTTTTGAGCGACTCCATGGTCGAATCAGAAGTAACTTAATCGTTCCCCAAGAAAATTCACTAGCCACAGAATCAGCTGCAATGACACTTGCAAATATAATATTCATAAAAAATGTAAAGGTCATCGTTAATAAGACAACTTCCCAGACACTAGGATTCTCTTGTGAGCCAGCCATGAAAAATACAAATGGCATAAGAATACTTACAATAGCTAGAATACTTAACATAATCCAAGTACGGGCACGACGGTATATTTTCATATTCTCATTTAATACTAATTTATAAAAGTTAGCCAATTTGTTCACTTCCTGTCATTTCTAAGAATTGATCCTCAAGCGAACGCGTAACTTCACGAATACCGTATACTCTTATCCCCGCCTGAACGAGTCGTGCATTAATATCAGCTACTTCTTCACGCGATACCCGCATAATAAGTAAATTATTCTCCACACGATCCACGCCAAGTATAGCCGCAGCCTGTTGTGGATGATCCACATCAAATGCTATCTCAGCAGCGGAAACGGCTACCCCATCCTCGTTCTTTAACTGTCGTACATCAATGAGTCGACCATTCTGGATAATGGCCACTCTGTCGCACATCAGTTCCATCTCAGAGAGTAGATGACTCGATACGAAGACTGTAGTTCCTTCGACCCTACAAAGATGTCGTAAATAGTCCCGTAATTCCCGAATTCCCTGAGGATCAAGTCCATTCGTAGGCTCGTCCAAAATAAGAAGCTTCGGGTTGTGTAGAATAGCCTGAGCTACGCCTAGTCTTTGTCTCATACCTAGTGAGTAGGTTTTTACTTTGTCATGAATTCGGTTATCCAACCCAACAAGAGCAATAACCTCTTGTATTCTTTGCTTCGTAATTCCAGGCATCATACGAGCGAAATGCTGTAAGTTCTGATATCCAGTAAGGTATTTATACATTTCTGGGTTTTCTACAATAGCCCCTACATTTGCTATCGCTTCTTCGAATTGATTCTTAATGCTCTTCCCACAGATCAGGATGTCTCCTTTACTTATAGATATTAATCCAACCATCATACGGATCGTCGTGGTCTTCCCTGCCCCATTCGGACCCAGAAATCCAAACACTTGCCCTTGTGAGATCTCTAGACTCAGATTATCTATTATTGCTTTAGAAGAGATTATCTTCGAGACATTTTCTAAGCGAACAACTGGTTCCTCTTGCAATTAATACACCCCTTCTCCTTAACAAATATGACCCTAGCCTATTTCAATTCTAAGTATACATTAACCAATGTTTAGAGCATCCTCTCCACAATATGAGAATCTACATATAATTCATTTTGAGTTAATACACATTCCTTACAATACCCCATAGATGTGTTATACCGGTAAAAACAAGTTTTGAAAATGGCACTTTCCTGGTTCCCATCTACAATCTTCTCACAGTATACACAATAAAATTGAAATTGCTCAATCATTCGAAAAACCTACCCCTCACAGGAATTATCATGTTATTCGACTAAATATATCAATCAACTTCACTAAAAGATACACTATGTATCAATAACTGTAATGTACTCGACATTTATTGCAATGTCAAGAATTTCCTTAATGTGAATAGATATGTTTTTCTCGTAATTGTTCATATCTTAGCAATGAAATATTGGTTATTCAATTTTTCCCATTGCTTCAAACTATTCTCATCCAGTTCATGAATATTTAAAATAATAAACCTACGTCCTTCAATATCACTTAGACTCCAACTCACTTGGCTCAAAGGATGTACACTTTCATACTTTTCGTTCATTCGAAAATTCATTCTACCAGAACTGGTATCTACTACTCCTACCCACTCACATCCAATCTCATTCAAAGAGATAATACTCTCAATGGTGGGACTCATATAATACCGCTGAAGTTCCTGCTCTGCTACCCTTCTACTTTCACCTTCTAACAAAGAAAGATCTGTAATCATTATAATCTCCTCGTTGGTATCTGAGCGAACTGAGATAAATTGTTCCGGCATGGTCAATGGAAATGAACGAATCAATTTGACATCCTTGTGCTTCTTTCCATCTTCGTAAGCTTCAAGTACGTTATCAGAGTTTCTCAACAATTGTATCATAGGTCCTTCCACCTCCATTAGCTCTTCCTTTATTGCTTCCGAGATGCTCTTTCCTCATTTATTTTTTTGCCTTTTGCAGTTGCTCTTCAATCAAATTATGGACGCGTTCTTTCTCTGCATTATCTATAATGTAATAATAAACTCCGTTTATTCTCTTACCTTGCCCATTGAACTCCAAGGTTTCAATCGTATTCAGATCCGTGCGATAATCCGTTATAAACTTCTTCATTTCTTTAAAGGTAATATCCGTTTTCACATTGTTTCCCACTTCAGTAAGCATGGATTGAACATGAACGATATTAGAGACCTGTAGAGCATTCTTCAACGTCTGTTTCAGTACCTCACGTTGTCTTGCGTTACGTCCAAAGTCTCCTCGAGGGTCATCATAGCGCATACGTGAATAGGCAAGCGCTGCAGTGCCGTCAAGCTTTAAATGTCCTTCTTTGAAATCATAACCTTCAAATTGAAAAGAAAATGGATTCTCAAGCTCCACTCCGCCTAGTAAATCTATAATTTGACTAAACCCCTCCATGTTTACTTTGATGTAATAGTTAATGGGAACTTTCAAGAGATTCTCTACGGTTTGAATGGACATATTTACTCCACCAAAAGCATAGGCGTGATTAATTTTATCTATCGTGCCGTGCCCTATAATCTCCGTTCGAGTATCCCTTGGAATATTGAACATGAGAATCGATTCTTTGGATGGGTTCACGCTCAACATAATCATGGAGTCTGATCGACCAACATCGTTCTCTCGTTGATCTACCCCCATAACAAGCACAGTAAATGGGTCTCGTTCATCCATTTGAACAGGTCCACCACTATTGAGTTCTGTACTAGATACTTCTGGTTTAGTCGGTTCCAACGGATCTTGCGTTGTCGCTACAACTTTAATTGGTTCTCTTGGTTCATAGATTGCTTTAGCAGTCGATTTCACAGATGTATACAAATATATTCCATAGCCCACTATAATGAAGATACTTAAGGATACGGCTAATACTGTTACCTTTACCCAGCGTTTCATTCGTTGTACCCCTTTATTTCATATATTCAAATCGAATTAACCAAAATATCTGACCATTCTAGCTTCAATCGAATAATGTCCTCATCTACCAATTCACTTCCCATTTGTACTCCGATAATTTCTAAATCACGGATTGCTCTTACACTGTGACAACTGCCCTCTGGAATTTCAAGAACGTCTCCCTGTTTAATTATCCAACGTTGTTCATTGAGTACAAATTCTCCCTCATCTGAGATGATGGTCCACAATTCTCTACGTTTCAGATGAAAATGGTAACTTAGATTGTGTGTTGTCTAGTGTACGAAAGCAACCCTTTTACCAAAGTTCATATCAAACTCCTGATTACGAACCAGTTCATTCGAATACGCTAATGACTCGTGAGTACCGGCATCTGTCCACCATCCGGATAAAATATCATACGTCAACAGCCCTTGAGCGATATAGGCATTATTAACATCCGTTATCTCCAATTCCCCTCTTCCTGACGGCTTCAAGTTTCTGATAATGCTGAATACTTCAGAATCGTACATATATATACCTGTCACAGCGTATGAACTCTTCGGCACCTTAGGTTTTTCTTCAATGGATTTGATATTCCTACCTTCCAATTCAGCCACTCCGTAACGTTCTGGATCGGCTACCTCTTGCAGAAGAATTTTTGCTCCTTTATTCTGTCTTCTGAAATTATTTACATAAGAGGATAACGAATCAGAGAATATGTTATCACCTAAAATAACCGTCATCGGCTGCCCTTGTGCGAAATCTTCTGCTAATCCTAAGGCCTGTGCAATTCCTCCAGCCTGATCCTGAACTTTGTACGTAAAGTTGACACCGAATTCGTATCCACTCCCTAACAAATTAACGACATCTCCCATATGGTCACGTCCCGTGACAATGAGGATGTCGTTAATTTCGGCTTCTCTGAGTTTATGAATGGAATGGTAAATCATCGGATATTTCCCTACGGGAAGTAAGTGCTTGTTCGTCACCTTTGTTAATGGGTAGAGCCTTGAGCCTGTACCGCCTGCTAAGATGATTCCTTTCATGAATCTTCACTCCTCTAATTATTTGAATTTGGTGAACCCCGGATTTTCACACGTACATGAGTCCCCCAGCCACAGTAACAATCAAAGGATTCCCACAATCCATAGCTTCAATAGCCACTCTTCCGAAGGCTTCCTTCCTGGAGCAAACGACTTCAACATCAGAATCCTCTCTCAGGGTCACTAAATCATTTGTGAAATCAATGAATTCCACCATATCCTGAACACCATATTCCACTACTTTCTGAAGTAGTTGATCGTAATATTTCTTCTTTGTTTGACCAATAATGAGTATCTAATAATTCCTGTTTGTGTCTTGTTTCAATTTATTAGCCAATTCGACTAAATCTTCTTGACCCTTAATTTTGTATACTGTACCAATACATGTAATGGTAAATGGTTTGAATACCCCTTTCATCCGTTTAAGTTCATCTTTTCGAATAAAGGTAAATAATTCCCTTTTTAACCAATGGATATCCTTCTTAAGATTCTCGTAATACTTATTTCCTTCTCTGGAGAATAGTCATTTATGAGTATAAATCTATGTTGTTCAGTGTTCGGGCAAGTTAACAACGATTGATTACATTCTTTTGTTTCTTCTATCCAATTGAGTTAGACGAAAATTCTATTTCCGTATTTCTCTCTACTTGATTGAGATAACTTGCCGAATTAGAAGTCATTAACTCACTGTAAGATCTTGCAACTGCGTCCCATTGATAGTTACTATACAACCGCTCTTTCATTCCTAGTCCTTGATCTTCCATGGTGATAACTTGTCTAAATTGTTCAGCTAGTCGTTCTAAGGTAAACAGTTGTCCATATTCACCTAAGACCTCTTTACTGAATGGACCATCAATAGCCATCACTCTCTTACAAGACCCCATGGCTTCTAATAAGGCAGGGTTTGTACCCCCAACAGAATTCCCATGAAGATAACACTCAGCATTCGATCTTAATACCGCAAGCACATCTTGATTGTAATTAGCAGGCAGAATACGAACACCATTCTTTCCATCGTGAGATTTCAACAATTCAGAATACGGCGTTGAATCTCTATACCCTACTAATATGAACTGATATCCTTCTTCGTACAGCTTAGATTTAATGAATCCTTCTATGATCTTCAGAGGGAGATTGTCGAGTTCAAATCTAGTAATTTGAATGAAGTATTTCTGTCCACTTAGGTCATATTTCTTCAAAACATCTATTATCTTCTCGTCCTTCATTGGCGAAATGATGGGTGCACCATATGGAATGAATTGTGTTTTTCTGAAAAAGATAGATTTGTAATAGTTTTGAATGGCAACAGAATCTGAAATTAGCTTTTTGCAGAATAAACATATGAGTAACGAAGAAAAAAAATAATATAGTTTGAACGGCCATGACCATTTCATTCTTCTCCATTCTAATCCGTCCGTATTTACAGCCATCGGAATTCCAGCCAATCGAGTAATAAGAATTCCTGGTAAATTCGCATTATTAAACCAAAACACGAAGTCATATTCCTTTCGGTGTTTAAACAAGTATTTGCCCGTATTTATGGATGAGACAAACGTATCCAGCTTTCTTGATGCACTTCCTTTTACATTAACAATTTTTCTATCATTAATTGGATCACTTTCGCCCTCATTCTCAGATCTTCCAAACACATGACAATCGAAACCCTCTTGAACTAATCTTAAGCTAATCTCATCGACAGCTGTCTCAAATCCGCCATAAGCAGCAGGTATTCCCCTCGTACCGCAAAAAGCAACTGTAGCTTTCATATTCCCTCTCCGTTCAACTCAACTTTTATAAAAATGTAAATTCATCGACAGCGTCCAGATATAATTGCGCCGCAGATTGCCAAGTCCATTTGGCTGCTTGAGCATATCCCAACGAAATAAGCTCTCTTTGAAGGTCGGGATCACCCAGAAGTTCTCCAATGCTTTCCGCAATCTCTAAGGGGTTATTTGGGTCGATAAGAATTCCTGCATCCCCAATAATTTCTGGAATTGCTGTTGTGTTGGAAGATACAACCGGAACACCACAAGCCATCGCTTCAATTGGAGGAATACCGAAACCTTCTTAAATTTCACATATTGATGATCATCTCCATAGGGATATCCAGAAGACCAATGACCAAAGAAACAGTAGTTATTAGGGTTCTCTCGATTCAGCACTTCATGAAATAAATTCAACAGATACGTTCTGCTCCCTTGAAACTTACCTGCCAATATGTGAGCATCTACTCCAATTCTCATTTGAACGATCTTTAGAATGCGTTTTTATCTCCAAATAGCATTCGTATGGTTTTGAAGATAATACGGATATCATATGTAATACTTCTCCGATCTATATATCGAATATCCAGTTCTACCATCCTCTCAAACCCAACATTATTTCTTCCACTCACCTGCCAAAGGCCTGTACATCCAGGTGTTACGCGAAGTCTTTGTTTATCATATGAGGAATAGTCTGCAACTTCCCTCACAAGTGGGGGTCTAGGTCCAACTAGGCTCATATCTCCACGTATTACGTTCCATAGCTGAGGTAATTCATCCACACTTGTTTTTCGGATAAACTTCCCTATTCTTGTGATACGGGGATCATTCTTCATCTTAAACATCGCACCACTCACTTCATTCTGATCCAGTAACTCTTCAAGCAATTCTTCAGCATTTGAGACCATCGACCTGAATTTGAACATATGAAATCTCTTTTCATTCTTACCTACTCGAATTTGATGAAAGAATACAGGACCCCTTGGATCCTCAAATTTAATAAGCAATGCTACAATAGCAAACAACGGAGACAATAGGAGTAGACCACATACGGCTCCCATCACATCCATCATTCTCTTTACCAATAAATACGATTTAGTCGAACGAGAATGATTAGGCACTGCATGTGGATAAACCACCTTTTTTTCAAGGAGTAGTTCACCTTCATTCCTTTGAGATGATGGAATCATTTATAATCTCCTCTATCCATTTAAATTATTTGAAAGCATGAGTTGTATTGGTTTATATGGAAGTAAACCCTCACAAATCATACCTTCAATATGTCAAAGTAGGCATTCAACCCATCCTCACTTCACACCCTTGACGATTCACGTCTAAGGTCCGGGGACCCACAGTATGACCGAGTACCTACATTGATAAAGGCATAGTAGGCATTACCTATAGTTACACTACAACGCTGCTATTTATTACTCACCACAGTAATAGGTATCGAATAATATGACATCATACAGATCCTTCACCTCATCCAGAACTGTTTTCATTTTTAGAACTTAACATTTCAGAGGAATTTTTGGGGGATAGGAGCTGATGTGATGACATCGAAATGATCTATTAATGTTTCTATTACAACATCTTGAAGTTCATCTCGATTGGTCAGAACGCTCGTTAATCCAACAGAAGTACCAGACCTATGGCAAGCATAAGTCCCATTATGAACCCGATTATAATGACCATTACTGGATTGATATTTAGTGGAATTGCTTCATCGGTGATTTGAGCAGAACTCAGAATTGTAACATTATCTACCTTCATAATATTCAGGATTTGTTTCTCAAAAACCATTGCTATCGCATTGACAATTTTGGATGCAACTTCATAGGAGGGATCTTGGTAATTTAATGTCATTACTAGTGATTCATTCGTTGTACTAGCCTTAATGTTACTAGCTAAATCATTTGCCATTATGCACAGATCAGGGTATTCATGTATTACCTTATCTATAATTGACGATGACTTAATAATTTCCATGTACGAATTAATGACCATAATATTCGTTTGAATCGTACTATAATCCAATGATGCTCTACCTTTTTGAAACTCCACAACAACCCTTACTTTATAAAAATATATGTATTTTTTGGGTTTATTGTCCTAATGCACTTCGTAGCAATATATAGTAGAATGAAATTAACTGTATTTAGGTATAATTCTTTCTTTTCAAATAGATAGATTGATACGCTTATGAATGCCAACTTTGTTTTTTGTGATTAAGAAATAGTTTAAGTTGATTAACATTTTTTTTAAAAGACTCGTATTGTATAACTTATATTCTTTTATGTCAGGTAATTTGACTCGATATTGAAACATACGTTCATATAACCCTTTAGCTTCTATTTTCCCTGAAAGTCTAACCTTTGAACTAGAGTCCTCGATATCAAAGCCAAACACGACATTGGGTATCATCGGTAAATCTAAATCGCTTAAGAAACATATTGAGTTATCACCTAACTCCATTAAGAATATAGGACGACGTTTGCTGCTATTGACCTTACTTCCTCTTACTTCTCTGATATAGATGTGTGCATTTAGAGAAAGATTGGCCCAATCATGAATATTGGGTTTCATAGCTTCATTCCTTTATCAAAGTTTATGCTGTTTCAAAAGATAATTAATTGGGTAATATACTAAATGATACATATTGTATCCCTTACTTCTAATTTACGATACATATTGTATCATGTCAAGCTTAAATTTACTGTTATTATTAGGTTTTCAAATTTTATTAACATAATTGAAAGATCTAGATAAAATCGCCAACAGGGGGAAATTCATGAATCACCAGAATCGCATTGCGGAATTACGTGAAGGAAGACAATGGACCCAAGAAGAGCTCTCCCAATCCATTGGTATTACGAGAGCTTCCCTTTCCCATTACGAGAAAAATCGACGTAAGCCTGATTTCGAGATATTAACCAAACTCGCTGATGTATTCGGAGTGTCCATTGATTACCTCATTGGCCGAACTACCCATTCTGAAGTCGTTATGGATGACGATGTACGGCATTTCGTGGATGATTTGGAACTATCTGATGATAAGCTTTTGGAAAAGTTTAATCTTACGATTGATGGGCGTAGTATTTCGGAGGAAGAAGCTAAACGCTTTATTGCTTTTATTCGTATGGAACGGAATATGAATTAAATGTCTAATCAAAAAAGCCTTAGTAACCAAAGTGATTTCTTTGGTTACTAAGGTTTTTTTGATTTTATCTTTTTTGAATAAACCCGTCACTTATGCTGTGCGCCTATGTAGTTTTTCCATTTTTCAGGAGGAACACCACATTGCTTCATAATGTTAAGGATGTCTACACTTACCTTCTTTGGTAGCTCACGGTTGGACCCTCCTACTTCGGTTCCTACCTCTTTTGTTTCCTTCATTAAAGATAACCTCACTCTATTTTTCATTGTTAGTATCTAGCCCGCACAGCCAATTCACTACTTAATTAGTATTATATATTAACCTTTTTCTTTATGTTGTCGTCTTGTGTTATTTTTAAAAAATAATAGAGTTCTTATTTTGTCGAAAAAAAACTTACTTACAAGGCTCTCCAACAATGCCCAGTAAGTAAGTTTTATTCTATATCCGTTATGCATGTTCTTGTGGTGATCATTTTACTTTTGATTGTTGAATTTAGTTACCAGAACGTGCAAGTTCACGCATATTCGCTTCGAATGCTGCTAGAAGCGCAACTTCTCCCGTCAATCCACTCGCATGAACCTTCTCAATTTGCTGTGTCATCTTTTTATAATCTTTCGGAATAACGCGTACGAACCTACCCAGACTCTCTGTCCAATGATCTAACACCCATTGTCCTTTGGTACTTTGCGTATGGGACACATGATTGAGAATCATCCCGCGTAACTCTTCCACCTCTGTTGCAATCTCTACCCGTTCAAGTAATACCATTTCTAGATTACATCGATCAATAAAGGTTCCATCATGGTCGTACACATAAGCAATACCACCTGACATCCCTGCTGCAAAGTTGCGTCCTGTTTCACCAAGTACAACGACACGTCCACCCGTCATATACTCGCAGCCATGATCGCCCACACCCTCTACGACCACATTGACTCCAGAGTTACGTACAGCGAATCGCTCACCCGCGATCCCACGGATATAGGCTTCACCGCTAGTTCCACCATAAAATGCTGTGTTACCGATAATAATATTCTCTTCCGCTTTAAAAGTAGACTTCGGTGAAGGCTTCACAATCAATTTACCTCCAGAGAGACCTTTACCAACGTAATCATTTGAATCACCTTCTACGGTTAAGGTTACTCCCTTCGGTACAAATGCACCAAAGCTTTGACCTGCTGTTCCTAAGAAAGTAAACTCAATCGTATCATCTGGTAGGCCAACTGCTCCATATTTACGTGTAATTTCACTTCCCAGTATCGTTCCAACAGCACGGTTAACATTGGTAATCGGAAGAACACCCTGTACGGAAGTTCCATTCTCCAAGGCTGGTGCTGCAAGATCTAACAACTGTTGAATATCTAATGTTTCATCTAAGCAATGATTCTGCTGTTTACTGTTGAATCGAGTACTACCTTCAGGAAGGGTAGGTGAATGAAGTAGAACAGACAAGTCTATCCCTTCCTTCTTCCAATGACCCACTGCCTTAACCTCGTCCAGACAGTCTGTACGGCCTACCATTTCTTGAATGGTACGGAAACCAAGACCAGCCATGATCTCACGTAAATCTTGAGCTACAAATGTCATAAAGTTAACTACATGTGCTGGGTCTCCTGTGAAATTCTTACGTAATTCTGGGTTCTGAGTAGCGACCCCAACCGGACACGTATCCATTTGACATACACGCATCATAATACATCCAAGAGCAACTAGTGGTGCAGTAGCGAATCCATATTCCTCCGCTCCTAATAACACAGCAACTGCTAAATCGCGTCCATTCAGCATTTTACCGTCCGTTTCAAGAACAACACGATCACGTAAATTATTTAGAATGAGTGTCTGATGTGTTTCTGCAAGTCCAAGCTCCCATGGGAGTCCAGCATGACGGATTGAACCTTGTGGTGATGCACCCGTTCCGCCATCATATCCACTGACAAGGATAATGTCCGCACGACCTTTAGCTACACCTGCGGCAATCGTTCCAACTCCAACTTCAGATACCAATTTCACGTTAATACTCGCACGTGGATTAGCATTCTTAAGATCATAGATCAATTCTGCTAAATCTTCGATCGAATAAATATCATGATGCGGCGGTGGAGAAATCAGGCCTACGCCTGGCGTCGATCCACGAACTTCCGCTACCCAAGGGTACACCTTACGACCTGGAAGCTGTCCGCCTTCTCCCGGCTTGGCTCCTTGAGCCATCTTAATCTGAATCTCATCTGCGTTAACTAGATAATTCGACGTTACGCCGAATCGTCCTGAAGCAACCTGCTTGATTGCACTACGGCGAGAATCTCCATTGGCATCTGGAATATAACGAGCCGGATCCTCTCCGCCTTCTCCCGTGTTGCTCTTTCCACCAATACGATTCATCCCAATGGCTAAACTTTCATGCGCCTCTTTACTAATTGAACCGAATGACATGGCCCCCGTCTTGAACCGTTTCATGATGGACTCTACGGATTCAACTTCATCGATAGCTATTGGCTCACCTACTGGTTTCAACTCGAGCAATGAACGAATCGTCATACGTTGTTCATTCTCACCTTGAACGAGGCTCGCGTATTTCTTATAAAGACTGTAATCATTCGTACGAACGGATTGTTGTAGTAAATGTATGGTTTGTGGGTTAAAGAGATGCTCTTCCCCATCTTTACGCCATTGATACTCCCCACCAGAATCCAGTTCTTTATCATTTCCATCTTTATCTGTAAACGCACGATTATGATGAATGAGCGTCTCTTTAGCTACTTCTTCTAGACCGATACCTGCGATCCGTGAAGGCGTCCGTGTAAAGTACTTATCTACAAAATCTAAATTCAATCCGACAGCTTCAAAAATCTGCGCACCACGATAGGACTGAATGGTTGAGATACCCATTTTGGATAATACTTTAACCACGCTCTTCGTTGCAGCTTTAATATAATTCTTCACAGCTTTCTCATGTGAAATCCCACGTAACATCCCTTGCCCGATCATATCATCCAAGCTCTCGAAAGCGAGATACGGATTTACTGCGCTGACACCATATCCTAATAGGAGTGCGTAATGATGCACTTCACGAGGTTCTCCTGATTCCAACAGAATACTAACCATAGTCCGAGTACCTTGGCGAATCAGATGATGATGCAAACAAGATACCGCAAGGAGAGCTGGAAGTGCAGCATTATTTTTGTCGACACCACGGTCGGAAAGAATAAGAATATTATGACCTTTATCAATTACACGATCTGCAGCTTTACACAGAACATCTAAT
Organism: Paenibacillus macquariensis; assembly: GCF_900156375.1. Lineage (GTDB taxonomy): Bacteria > Bacillota > Bacilli > Paenibacillales > Paenibacillaceae > Paenibacillus_AQ > Paenibacillus_AQ macquariensis. The sequence continues at coordinate 56,080 of NZ_FTNK01000003.1, read as the reverse complement.
GCTTCACGCATTCCCTCCGCTCCATCCTCAGCAGGAAAGAGAATCGGAATGGTCATGGATTTAAATCCTGGACGGTGCACATGACGGATTTTACCGAAATCTTCATTAGATAATACTGGTGTATCAAGGCGAATCTGACGACAACTCTCTGGTTCAGGATGTAACATGTTACGTTCCGGACCAATCGTTGTTCCCGTAGCCGTAATAATCTCCTCACGAATCGCGTCAATAGGAGGGTTCGTAACTTGCGCAAACATTTGCTTGAAATAATTATACAGACGCTGAGGGCGTTCCGAGAATACAGCCAATGGAGCATCGTAACCCATCGATGCAATCGCCTCAGCTCCTGTGGAAGCCATAGGTTCTAGCACTTTACGTAGTTCTTCAAAAGTATAGCCAAATGACTGCTGTAATTGCTGAACATTATCATGCTTAGGATTCGGAAGCTCTGGTGCATCCGGTAATTCATCCAGATTAATCAAATGCTCATCCAACCACGCACGATAAGGCTTCTCTGCAGCAATTTCAGCTTTCACTTCCTCATCAGAAATGATTCTTCCTTGCTTCGTATCTACCAACAACATACGTCCTGGACGTAACCGATCTTTGTAGAGAATATCTTCAGCTGGAATATCCAACACGCCTGCCTCAGATGATAATACGATTAGATCATTCTTCGTTACATAATAACGAGCTGGGCGTAGTCCATTCCGATCGAGCATAGCACCAATCTGAACACCATCGGAGAAGCCCATTGCTGCCGGTCCATCCCAAGGCTCCATAAGCGTACTATGATATTCATAGAATGCTTTTCTTGTATCATCCATCGTCTCGTGGTTATTCCAAGGTTCAGGAACCATCATCATAGCTACATGCGGTAACGAGCGTCCGCTCAAATATAAGAATTCAAACGTATTATCAAACATTGCTGTATCTGAACCATCAGGATTGATAACAGGCTTCACTTTCTCCAGATCATCACCGAACACTTCGCTTGCAAAAAGGGACTGACGTGCATGCATCCAATTCACATTACCACGAAGTGTATTAATCTCCCCGTTATGAATCATATAACGATAGGGATGGGCGCGTTCCCAACTCGGGAACGTATTCGTACTGAATCGAGAATGGATCAGTCCGATAGCAGATTCAAACAACTCATCTTGTAGATCCACGTAGAATTGACCTACTTGAATCGTTGTTAACATACCCTTATATACGATTTTACGGCAAGAAATACTGGTTAGATAGAAGCTTTCGTCTTCTTCATTACCACTATAACGGGTAGCTAATTCAACTCGTCTACCAATCACATACAACTTCCGTTCAAACGCCATTTCATCTTGTAATGCGCTATTGCGTTCAATAAACACCTGACGAACAAAGGGTTTCGCTTCCTTAGCCGATTTGCCAAGTGTATCGTCTACTGTGGGGACGTCACGAAATCCTAAACAAGTCTGACCTTCCTCAGCAATAATATCTTTTAGTTTATTCTCATGAGCTTCACGGATCAACGGATCTTGGGAGAGAAAGATCATCCCTACGCCATAATGTCCCTGTTCCGGAAGATTAAATCCTAATTTTGTTGCTTCTGCCGCGAAAAAACGATGTGGAATTTGTACCATGATACCGGCACCATCACCTGAATTCGGTTCACTTCCCTGTCCACCACGATGTTCCATGTTAACTAGCATAGTCAAAGCTTGACTTACAATTTCGTGAGAGACTTTCCCCTTAATATTAGCTACAAATCCCATTCCGCATGCATCTTTTTCATGTTGTGGATCGTAGAGTCCCTGTTTCGGCGGGAGCGCTGTATGTCTCATGATTCGCAACCTTTCTATATATAATATGAATTTACAAATAAACGAAATCGTTCTTCTTTAAACATGAAATATACATCAGACTTCTGAACGTACTAAATTGGTTATGTTATTCTATCATCAAGCCAAGCCTCTATACCATTTAAACTTTTTTATAATAGTGATAAGAATTGTTTTACACGAAAGCTTTAATGTACGAAAGCTAATTTTTAAATAATTATGCATAAAAGAGATTCAATATTCAATAGAATGTCAAGTAAATTGGTGATAGAATTTTTCTTTCGAAAAATTACAGATACAAAAAAAGAAATGGTCCCAAAGGTCAAATTTCTGACTTTTGGGATCATTCCTTGTATAATATGCCCTAAATTATGCGCTTAGGGAATGTTCTTCAATAAGGTTCTTGGGTTGACGTATGAAGTACATGAATGTGGCTAACAGGAAGACACCTGCAAATATAGCCAGAACACCTACGTCAGACCACATGGCACCGAAATTACCCGTAGAAATAACTGCTTTGTATCCTTCTACGCTATACGTCATAGGGAACCATGGGTTGAACACTTGTAACCAACCTGGAATCAATTCTTTAGGGAATGTTCCTGCACTTGTTGTAAGTTGTAGGATAAGAATAACAATAACCATGAATCGCCCTGGTTGATCGAACCATGTTACAAACGCCTGCACTAAGAACATGAATGTAAAGCTTGTAAGTAATGTGAATAAGAAGAACAGTGGTACACTTTGAACTTCCAGATCTAATCCATATAACATCACTACTGCTGCAAGAATCGATTGAATAATTCCTATGCTGCTGAATGCAAATGTCCGACTTACAAATTTATTGAATCCTGAAGCGTTTGGTACGCTAGAATCTCTGCTTGGTAATACAATGGTTGAGATCAGCGCACCTACAAACAATCCTAAGGATAAGAAGTATGGCGCGAATCCTGTACCGTAGTTAGGTACCTTGCTTACTTTTTCTTCTTGAACGGTTACTGGCTCAGCAAACATATTATACGTCGCTTCCGTTCCTTTTACTTCTCCTGTTGTAACTGCTGCTTCATTTAATTTAGAAGCAAGTTCATTAGACCCGTCTTTCAACTTCACAAGACCATTTTCTAATTCCCCAGCTCCATCGCTTAATTTCTTAGAACCATCAGTAATGGTCCCCACACCGCCGCCTAATTGACTCATACCACCAGATAACTGTGCTGATCCAGAAGCGATCTTCTCAGCTCCGCCTGCCAATTGTTGACTGCCGCTTACAGCATCACCCATCTTGCTACCAAACAATTGAAGACCATCAGCCAATTTTGTTTGCCCTGATTCTAATTGTGTAGCACCTTGAACAAGCTTCTGCTGCCCTTGATGTAATTCTGTGCTTCCTTGTAACAATTGTTGTGCACCTTCACTCAAAGCACTTGCACCACCATGAAGTTTCTGTGCCCCTTGATGAAGCTGCGTAGCACCTTGGGCCAATTGTGTTTGCCCTTGGTTCAATTGCGTAGCACCCTGCAATAATTGTTCCTGGCCTTGACTTACCTTTTCACTACCTTGAGCAACCGCTTGGCTCGCTGCTAACAATTTCTGAACATCTGCGTTAGCGGCTAGATCCGGGTTCGATGCTGCTAATTGCTTCAATCCTTGTGCTACTCCCGCTGCACCAGTCGCTACTTGCTTACTACCTGTAGCAGCATCCTTTATACCTTGTTCTAGCTTAGCACTTCCCTCAACGGAAGACTCAAGCCCACTTTCCAATTTCGCTGATCCATCTACAGTAGATTGAAGTCCAGTTACCAATTGTTTAGATCCATCTACAGATGATTGTAGACCTGCTACAATTTTAGCACTTCCCTGTTCGGAAGATGCTAGACCAGCTTGCAATTGAGTGGTCCCTTGTTGGGCTTGCACAGCACCAGTCTCTAACTGTTTCTGAGCTGCTTGTAGTTGCGTAAGTCCACCTGCAAGATTTGAAGAACCTTCCTTCAATTGTGTCGCGCCTACACCAAGATCATTTACCCCTTGGGTAAGAGGCTTAATACCATCTTGTAACTTTATGGATCCGTCAACCAACTTAACTAAATTATCTTTTAGCAAAATGGCTCCATCGTCCAATTTACTTGCACCTTCATTAATCTCGCTAGCACCATCACCGGCTTCTTTAAATCCCGTAGATACAGTTTTGATCTGATCAAATAATGTCTCCGTATATACTTGAGTCACTTTCGCAGATACTTGTGCTCTGATCCGTTCTACTGCAGTACCACCAATCTGTCCTGCCAAGAAGTTATAACCTTCATTAGGCTTAAAGATGATTTCAGCAGGTTCTGGTTTCTCATTCAATAACGTTGTCGCTTTAGAAGAGAAATCCTCTGGAATGAGAATAGTCATATAATATTTATTATCACTCATTCCAGCTTCTGCTTCTTTCATCGTCACGAATTCCCACTTGAACCCATCCGTCGTTTCCAGTTCCTTCATTAGATCATCACCGGCATGAAGTGACACACCTTCATAATTAGCACCTAAATCCGTGTTAACTACAGCTACTGGCAGATCGGTCATCTTACCATAGGGATCCCAGAAGGCACCTAAGAACATGCCGCTATACATTACAGGGATAAACAGAATAGCAATCATACTAACCAATAACTTACGGTTTTTGATGGCTGATCCCGCATCTTTCAAGAATACAGATATTGACTTCATAATCTCATTTTCTCTCCTTAATTTTCACGAATACATAATGACCACTTTTCTCATTCGGTCAACTTAGAGCGTAGAAAAACTTCTCTACGAATTCGATGCCATTCTCAGTTCCTACGCATCGCTTCCACAGGAAGTTCGTTTCTAATTATACAGTTACATCTCGCACTTCTGCCAACCCTTCAGAGAGAAACAAACGAAAGTAATGCTTAATCTCTTCCTTATTCAATGGCTCAGAAGACTTTCTAGATTCTGTAGTTAATGTAATGTACAATCTTAATATGACATTCGCTACAATTTTGGGATCACATGGTTTGATTTCCTTGTTATCCAACGCGAGCTTTAATTCCCGCTCCATATACTCCAATATGACATTCTCTACTTTATCGAGCGCTTCAAGAGCTTGTGGCGTTCCAAAGTCCCTCACCTCATGCGATAACTTGATGAATAACTCATGTTCTCTACGATATTCAAGTAAACGATCAAGAACTCTATATAGGTTATCAAAAAATTCCTTGTCTCGACTGATTTCTCGATCTGCAATCTTCTTCATATCTAAGATGGCTCCATAGAGAATTTCATCAAAGAGTTCTTCCTTATTCGCAAAGAACGTGTAGATCGTTCCCTTACCTACATTTGCTATCTTTGCTACTTGATCCATGGTTGTTGCTTTGTATCCAAATGTTGCAAAGGACTGGGCCGCAGAAGCTAACACTTGCTTACGCCGATCCGTCACAGCCATTATATCGCCTCCTTCTTTTATGATGTTGTTTGTTCATCCTTGGAAAGTGACTAATTTTCATTAACGGTCACTTGGTCATAAATCATTTTAACATGCTCATATTTAAATATCAACATCAAGTTCATAATTAATTATTTATAAATAATCCCATTCTCTTGTCCATATATATTCAATAAATCTTCCCCGTCCAAAGTCTAGGAATAAAAACCTCCTCTGGTCTATTTAGAAAAGGTTGCATCTGCCTTATAATAAATACATAATTACATAACAATGCCCCATTTATTGTAAGTGTAAGTTATAGAACGATAAAGAAATAGGTGATCTCATGAGAAAAAAGAGAGTATTACTGTTATCGGAAGGATTCGGAACAGGACATACGCAAGCTGCTCATGCCTTGGCCAACGGAATGAAGATGCTTCATCCACATTTACAATGCAGAGTTATCGAGCTTGGTAATTTCTTAAATCCAACCATTGGGCCTTGGATACTATCTGCGTACCGCAAAACGATTAATACATCGCCAGCCATCATAGGCATGTTCTACCGAAATAAATATGACAAATCGTTGAATAGGCTCACTCAACTTGCTCTTCATCGTATTTTCTATACACATGCAGCTCAAGTCATTTCACAGCTTAAACCTGACGTGATCATATGTACTCACCCTATCCCAAACAATGTCATTGCGAGATTGAAAAAACAGGGGATTGATGTTCCACTTATTACACTTATCACAGATTATGATGTTCACGGAGCATGGATTAGTCCAGAAGTTAGTCACTATTTAGCGTCCTCACCGAAGGTCAAGAACCTGCTGATTGAACGTGGTGTACAACCCGACAAAATCCAGACAACAGGTATTCCTGTCCATCCTGATTTTTGGAAGATAGGTGATAAAAACCAACTTCGTAAAGAATTGAAGCTAAAAAGTATGCCAACCGTACTCATCATGAGTGGAGGATGGGGTCTAACACTTAAACCTGAATTACTGCGTCAGTTAACTTCATGGGCAGACCGAATCCAGCTCATTTTTTGTACGGGTAGCAACATGAAACTTCAAGAAAAAATGGCAGAGAATTCGATGTACGACCACCCACATATCACGATTCTTGGATATACGGATCAGATTAATAAGCTCATGGATGTATCTGATCTATTGATTACGAAACCGGGTGGTATGACTTGTACAGAAGGTCTCGCTAAAGGAATTCCGATGTTATTCCATGAAGCTATCCCAGGACAAGAAGAGCAAAATAGTCGCTTTTTTGTAAATCAAGGGTTTGCAGAAACGATTCATTCGCCAGATGTTATTGAAAAGTGGTTTCATTTAATAACGGACCACTATGAACAGTTCGAAGCCCGCAGACAACAACCCAAACGAATCGAACCGTACCTACAGCCCGCATACTGCGCTCAGACCGTCTTAAATATGGTTATAGAGCAATCCCATACCCCAACCGCTTGGACGACAGTAGTCAACCCTTAGGATACGTTAAACAACTCCCCACTATAACAACAGGGGAGTTGTTTTTGGTGATGATATCTCTACGAATGCGGCATACTAGAACATAACAAAATACATCTTTATAGATCCAACAACATGATCTAAAGATTGAACATGACTACTTATAGAATGAATGATTGCCGATTCGTTTACTAAATGTACGCGTGTTGTGCACTGTTAAATCATCAGCTAGCTTTAGCGATAGAAAATAATACGTATCATCACTAACTTCTTTATGTCCATTTAATGCCTCATTAACCGCATAAATTGAATCCTCATTAGGATTAACACGATCAAATCGCCCATTAGCCACAGGGCTGAATTGATATTTCTGATAAATTACTTTATAAATAGTTTTTGGGAAGTTGGCTGACCGCAGCCGGTTTAAGACAACATTGGCAACTGCCACTTTGCCTTGGTACGGTTCACCTTCCGCTTCTGCCATCACGATTTTACGGAGCAGAAGCAGTTCTTTATCCGTTACAGTGTATTGCCAAGTCGAAAGATCTTTCTCATTCTGACTTAACATCTGCGTCCGAGTAAAGAATAATGCTTTGGGGGGGTTGAGCCGAGAGTTAACCTCGGTCGATTTGTTCACTTGCTCAACTTTTTCCGTTGTCAGTTTCTTACTGTCGGTTGATTTCCCTGAAGTGGTCGTCACTTCTTTTTGCTTCACAAAGAACTGTTGATTATCGTTCAATACGTGAAACGATTCCTGATTCTCTATAGAGGACATTAACAAAGGATTAAATCTATGAATATCTGTTCCTTTAATAACAACAGGCTTGTACAATTTCCCTATATCTTGCTTTTCTTCTATCTGCAACAGCAGACATATCGCAGAGAAACACACTAAAATAACACCGATCAAGAGTGCAACCCAGCGGTTTTGTCTAATTAAATTCATATTTACCTCCCAAAATTCCGGCACTTTCCTAAAATGTAACCGAAAATATAGGTTTTAAATAACCATTCTAGCCATTTTCGAAACATTATATTTATAAGGAAAATTTGTCCACGACTTCATACATAGGTTGAGAACCCATTTTCGTGGAGAATAGTACAAATTCACTGATATACCAAGGTAATGACTCCAAGGACGGTATTGACGATAATAATGCTTGTCCCTGAAAAGTAGATTCTCCTTCGTATTTACGTGCCAAAGTGATATGGGGCCGGTACTCACGTGTTTCTTTATGAAATCCTAGTAATTCTGTAGATTCAGTTACTGCTTGTTGGAGACGTCCAAGTCGCTCTAGGCTACCTGTGACACTTGCCCACAACACTCTTGGTGATTCCGCCAAGCCGAAGGTGGACCAATATCCAACGCCTAACGTAAAGGGTGAAGCTTGCGATGCACTATGCCGTAAAGATTCACATAGGTCTGGAATCTTCTCTGACTCTACATCACCGAGAAATTGTAAAGTAATATGATAGTCTTCAGGAAATGTCCATTTACGGAAAGGAAGATGCTCCTTCCAATCGCTACACTGTTCCTCTAACATCCATCGAAGTTCATCTGATACTCTTACAGCTACAAACAACCTTTGCGAGCCAGTATTTGTTGGGTGTGTTCTCATATTTTAGGCTCCTATGACTGACATAAGATAACTAACATTTGTAATTATAACTGTTTCAGTTCTAATGCTCAACCCGTATATCTACGGGCAGACAGTAAAAACCCCCTCTCAATCACACCATGATCACCCCTCCAAAATATTACATTTTTCAATCAAATCCAGTAGAACCAAGGCTTCAGAGTGTTCGTATTTTTTAATAAATACCCATTTAAATGTCACCTTTTAGAATAAATTGGTCAGATCATATTTTTTTTATTTATTATTTTTCTAGCTTTTTATGATGATTTTTTCCCATTAAATCCTATATTTATCATGGAATATCCCAGATTATATGATATATAAGGTTCAATCTGTTATGCTTTTTATACGATGTACACGATCTATCTTAGGAGGTTGAAATCATGCATCAAATTATTAGTCTACATCAATTATCACCTCAGCAACTTAACACAATCCAAGAGATTGCTCCGGGGTACACGATTACGGTAGGTAAAAGCAAAGAATTGGATCCAGAACTTCTAAAGAAAGCCGAAATATTGTTGGGATGGTCTAAAGTCATCGAACAACATGTTCTCCAAGTTGACAGCCCATTGAAATGGATTCAATCTTGGTCTGCAGGTGTAGATAAGATGCCTTTGAATCAGTTCTCTGAACAAGGTATCTTATTGACGACTTCCAGCGGTGTACATGCCGTCCCTATTGCTGAATCCATCTTCGCCATGATTCTAGCCTTCTCCAGAGGTATCCAACAATCGATTCAGAACCAACAAGCGAATCGATGGGATTCCAATGTGGGACCTGACGGATCAGCCACATTGACTGAATTACGAGGTAAGACCATCGTCATTGTCGGTGTAGGCGAAATTGGTAGTGAGACGGCAAGAATTGCCAAGGCATTTGGTATGAATATTGTCGGCGTAAGGCGTTCTGGCAAGTCTGATTCGAACGTTGATACCATGTATACCATGGAACATTTACACCACGCATTAGCCCAAAGTGATTACATTGTTAATATTCTGCCTCTTACCGAGGAGACTTATCACATATTCGATACAACGGCCTTTAATAGCATCAAACCAGGTGCTTGCTTCATTAATGTAGGTCGTGGTCCTACAGTGAGTACAGATGCTCTATTGGAAGCATTGGAGAATGGCATTATCCGTTACGCAGGTCTGGATGTATTTGAAGAGGAACCTTTACCAACAGATCATCCTCTGTGGAGTATGAAGCAAGTCATTATGACATCACATATTGCGGGGAGCACCGAACATTACGATAAACGTGTCATTGATATTTTTATAAATAATTTAAAGGCTTATATAGAAGGACAAGTTCCTCCACGAAATCTAGTCAATTATAATTTGAAATACTAAGAGTGAAATATAAGAAGAGCCGAATGGAGATGCCTCCCCTCGGCTCTTCTTATATTTATATGATTTCGCGAAGAAACTCTAGATTCAGCTAACCTTGTTTAAGCGTCTCTTCATGAGTCACTTCTTTTTGCAATTGAGTTGTATAGAGCCGAAAGTATCTTTCTCCCTGTCGCATGAGATCTGTATGATGACCATTTTCCACAATCCTGCCGTTCTCCATCACAAGAATTCGATCTGCATGTGTGATGGTAGACAACCTGTGTGCAATGACCAACGTTGTGCGTCCTACCATCAGCTTCAATAGAGCATCCTGGACAAGACGTTCACTTTCATTATCAAGTGCGGCCGTAGCCTCATCAAGCAATAATACAGGTGCGTTTCTCAAAATGGCGCGAGCAATAGAAATCCGTTGTTTCTGCCCACCTGACAGACGAGTTCCCCGTTCTCCAACTTGCGTATCTAACCCTTCCTCCATTTCCATAATGAAGTCATAAGCATTAGCACTACGAGCAGCATTCATAATTTCCTCCTCTGAAGCATCGACCTTTCCATCGGCAATATTATCTCGTATGGTACCCGTGAAGAGATGGTTCTCTTGAGGAACATATGAGAAGTAACCTCTCAATTCATGTAAAGACATTTCCGCGGTATTGTTACCATCAATAGATATCTTGCCTGCTGTTATGGGATAGAATCCAAGTAACAATTTGAATAATGTCGACTTGCCCCCTCCGCTTGCTCCTACAACCGCAACAACCTCACCGCCGGTGGCATGAAAACATACAGAATCGAGGACTGGAGTACTGGAACTTGAATATTGAAAGGTAACATCACTCATCGTCAAACTTCTAAACACCTTGTTGGCGTGTCCTTCTTCAGGTAGCTTTTCAACTTCCGTTGGTGCGTCCAGTAAAGAAAATATACGATCCGCACTCCCGAGTGAGCCTTGAAATGAAGCCCACTGTCCCGGCAATTGCATGAACGGTCCTACTAAATAATTCATCAGTTGAATGAATGCTAACATTGCCCCAACCTCTAAGGAACCTTTAGCAACCCAAAATGCGGCAACTAATATGGCGATCAAAAAAGTTAGATTTCCAAATACTTCTGAAACTGAAGTCGCTGCACCTTCAATCTTACCTCCGTTTGTTTCCAATTGAACCAGCGTAGCATTGTGTCGACTGAATTTACGCAGCAATTTACGCTCTAACCCAAATGTTTTTACAACTGCTACACCACCAAGTACATCCTGTAGAAAAGCTGACATACGTCCCAACGTTTCCTGTAAATTCCCCGTATTCGATCTCATTAATTTACCAAATACGCCGCCGATCAATACCGTCAAAGGACCAATGCCTAGACAGATTAATGCTAACTGCCAATGAATGAGAAGTAGATATACGAATGAAGCCATAATAAGAATAGGATTCTTAATTAACGACATGAGCGTATGCCCACACCCGTTCCCAACCGCTTGATTATCAGTTGTTATACGAGACAATAATTCCCCGGAATGGTTATCATCCCGATATGGAACACTCACCTTAAGTAATTGTTCCATGGTATCGTTGCGCATATCTTTTCGGATGTTCACAGATACTTTCGTTTTCCAATAATGATCTAAGTAAGCATTTAATCCAATCAAGACCAGTACGACTGCCCCTAACCCTATGAAAAATGGCCAGCGCTCTATTTCTCCTACTGACGCAGCATTAGTCACATTCGATAAGAACCAAGCTATCCACAACTCTAAGGCGACACCTAATAACATCGTGAACGTCAAACCAGCATAGAGTAGCCGTTGTCTTTTCATATAAAAGAATAGCCTGTTCATCGTCTTACCTTGACTCATTACGAATTCCTCTTTTCTTTAGGAAAGATCACGCAAAGTCTGTAAATAATTCTTGATGTCTGTTCTTGCTTTAATAATTCCGAATACTTTAACACTCTTGAATGTTTCTTGCACTAAGGTAAGAGGGACATTCTGATCAATAATTAGCGTACCAATCACTTTAAGCTCCAATTTCTTATTATCTCGTTGTAACTCTTCTAGTTCATCTAAGGAATATTTAAACACACCTAACGCACTATACTTATACGTTGTCGTTTGCTTTATCTCTCCAGAATGAACGATAAGTTGTTGCCGTATCGACTGGCGAATAAAATCTGTCCGGTTCGAATAAAATCCTTCCTCCACCAATAAATCAATCTGACCTAAATCCACTGCTCCTAAGTTGATCGTAACTTTTTCTAATTCCGACACAATACGCTCCTCCATCCATTTATCATCCGAATAACATCCATTAACCATCCCTATGGATGTTATTGTAATGTGATTTACCTGAAATATCCATAACTTTTTTTCAAAATAAAAAAGGATACCATCCATAACGGACAATATCCCTCTTCGCACGTTCTACTCCAACATCATTTATTAACTAAATAATGTCTACTATCATCCTATCCTTAATCCAAGTCGTAGATCGAACCTACCTTCAACCCATATAATTCATTGTATATCTTCTCTGCAAAAGCATCTGTCATCCCAGCAATGTAATCAATCACCATATGCTCCCAAGTCCACATCGGTTGATCCTTCAGCTGATCTCTCTCATATCGTTGCAACCAGTCTGAAGGAATAATCGACTTCGATACTTCTGGATCTAAGAATGCATCCCAGAGTCGCTTAATGATCCATTCGCTTCTTTTTTGCAGACGTTGTACCCGCAAGTCCTTAATCATCGTAACCCATGCAAAACTCTTTAACACACTTACCGTTCGAAGCATGTCCTCGTTCTCTGCATTGTCTTTCACGAATGTGACCTTCTTCCAATTCCCATCCGCTATAACACCTAGATTACTTACGAAATAACTTACCCAATACGCTTTCACTTCACGTCTTGTACGTGAATAGTCATTCTCACATAACGGCATCTTTTCTTTCCATACTTGTAGAAATGAAGACAATACTTCTTCCACCTTCGGCTGTATCTGTTCTTTCTCCATACCATCCCAGAAAGAATCCTCAAGCGTCGTAATCTTCTCCACGATCAAACGTATTATATAGGGATCAAATAAGAAATGCTCGTGCACTTCTATCTTCCCCGCTTTAATCCCATCCTCTAAGTCATGAGATGAATACGCAATATCATCGCATAAATCCATTAATTGAGCTTCTAACGTCTTCTTACCATACGGAATTCCCCAATTATTGCGAATCTGCGAAATATATTGCCATTCATGCTGATATAATCCCTTTTTAAGTTCCGTACCTGGAAATGGATATTTGTTTATGCCCAGCAAGACTGCATCCGATAGATTCAGACCGTCCACATTCTCTCTTTTCTCAAGGAACATAATTAATCGGAAATTATGTGCATTCCCCTCGAAGTGTTCATATTGGTTCTTAAGTCCACTACGGACTTTCATAAGATGTTCTGGCGAGACGTTTTTTCCCTCGGTTGCAACCTTTACTTTCTCTTCGATAAACCGCTCGAGGATACCATCCAGCACCTCTTCTCCTTTATGTCCAAACGGCGGATGTCCAAAGTCATGTGCAATAGATGCACATTCAACCACTTCAGGATCGATAACAAGGCCTGGATTATCCGCCATCTCAAGCGTAACCTCCGGGTAGGAGCGTAGCAGACTCCTTGAGGCCTCGCGGGCAATTTGTGCAACTTCAAGCGAATGCGTCAACCTCGTTCGATAATAATCACCTGTCCCCGCGCCAAACACTTGTGATTTCCCTTGAAGTCTTCGAAACGTCGGAGAGTGTATGAGTCTTGAATAATCTCGTTCATAGGTAGCACGTGAAGCATCTACCTTTGTTTGTTCGGGATATTGCCGATGTTCTCTTTTCTCTTTGAGTGTCATAGTCAGTCTCTCCTTACTCCGTCATCCATTTCGTATTGGTTATATATATAATGCTCTATTATAAGCGTTTTTGTACAATGTGCACAAAAAAAAGCCCACCCTTGTGCTCACATTGTAGGGAAGGCATATCATTTCTATAGTAAATACACTAATGTCGCTTATACTTTTTTTTACTTCGTGATAATGAAATACCACCAAATCCGCTAATAATAGCAATATAAAACCCTAAGTCATACCACCAACCATTATTATAGATTTCGTAGATGCGAATATCTTCTTTAAACAATCCAACAATTAATGAGATCGGTGCAATCCAACCATGCCATACTCCCCAGAAGAATCCCGCTGGATCGTCGACGGTATTCTTCCCATCCCCAGGAACACAGCCCGTTAAGGACATGATAAGGAGTAACATTACCGTCATAAGAATCCAGAACCTTTTATTCTTCATCTAATACCCCTCCTCATTTCTACACTTATTTATCGTTCCAGTCCCATAATGTAACTTCACCTATACGTATGCTAGATACAAATGGATCATCCTTTAACTTCAACAATTCTTTCGTTGGCCCAGTGACGACAGCACCATATAATCTCACGCCATGCTCTTCAATATAAGATACAGCACGGTCGATATCGTGAAATGGTGCCAATCGCTTCGTAATGGATGGGTATTGTTGAATTAACTTTAATGTTTTGATGAAATTAGCGTTACGAAGATCACCGTCCCCATTCGTGTCGACAGACGGAGCAGTTGCTGAGCGCATCGTCACCTTCATGCCCCACCCTTTCTTACTCTCTGAGATATTCGTAACCGTCATATCATCTGGATGCCAAATAGGATTGCTCGGAAAACCAATGGGTTGGATAATGACTCCGTCGCCATGATCGAATTTGTTATCGTTCCCAATATCTACAGCATACCAGACAGCTTCCAGATTCTTGTCCTTGAACTGAGCTAACAACTCATCTGTTGTGAAATATTTATGATAGGATACATAGGCTTCAGCCACCGTTCCCTCGGGTAGCATCTTTAGACGTTTCCAGTCAGCATCACTATTGAAGCCTTCAGATTCAGGTAGCTGAAATATCGCGTTATTATTTTGTCCCTGCTTATTCCATGCAAAATCATATGTGCGTAAAAAATTAAAAAAGAATGAACCTGTAAATTCTCCGATGGCAAGCCGAGCTGCACCCACCTGCTTCTTAATCTCTCCCTTAAGTTGCATTCCCACATAAGGTCCTGCATTACTGCTTAAGTTCACTTCAATATTGGGCTGAGTAATCTTCACTACTGAACTAACGACATCTCTATATTGGTCGCCACGATCAGGTTCACCCCATTGATAGAATACCATTGTCCCGATGGATGTAATCAACGTAAAGATCAGGAATATACTGATCATAGTAAAAGCAGTACTCAATCGTGCTTTCCATTTACCTTTTCGTAGAATCCTCGCTTCATTCAAACGGGATGAATCCGAATGCCATTGCGGATGTTTAATTTCAGTCTTTTCCCCGTCTCTCATCATTTCTTCCATATAAGACTGGTAGAGCTCCATCTTCTCTAGTTCCTTCTCCATCTCCATACGCTCCTCTTCTGGTAGCGTACCCTCCATATACCTTTTCATCTTTTGCTTGAATTCCTCACTCAACGTCATCACTCCTCTCACGATTTCTCCTCAACCCTTGTCTAGCCCGAAACAGCAGTATTTTAAAGTGAGATAAGGTAACACCCATAATATTTGCGGCTTCCTGATAACTGAATTGGTTCATATCAAATAATAGGATTGCCTGTTGCTGTAGATCTGGTAAGGCTGAAATCCATTCTTTAACCTCTTCCATAGTCTCTTTACGTAGAAGCTGTGCCTCTGGCCTTGAAGCGGATGGATCTGCCAATCCGTGAAAAAATGCTTTTTCCCGCACCACACTTCGCTTCTCTTTACGCAACATATCAATAAAAGCATTATAAGCGACTCTGAATAACCAGGGTTTTACGTTTTCATCTTTATAATTTTCCAAATGGATATAGGCGCGATAAAAAGTCTCCTGAACCAAATCTTCTGCTGTCGCATCGTCACTGCAAAGCAACCGTAAGTAACGGTAAACATCCATCATATATTTCCTATACACTTCATCTAATGTGCTGGGCTCCATATTATCTCCCCTTACCCCTATCAACGTACGAGATTTATAAAAGTTACAACTCCTTACAAATTCGAATTATAGATTGTCCAAAAAAAAGAAGAACTTCACCCCATTCCAAAAGGGTAAAGTTCTTCTTTTCCTAAAGATTAAGTCATCATAACGCTACTAATTTTTCATTTTGGGATCCATCGCATCTCTTAGACCGTCCCCCATAAGGTTAAACCCAAGTACAGTCAACATTATTGAGATACCTTTTTTACGAACTAACTGATACATCATTCGTCCAAACTGAGATAAAATATTAGCGCATACATTTTGTGGATTAATGAAATATGGAAATACATAAGATATATTTTGATTCCCACAATTATCGTCATGATTATATAATTTAATATTATTTTATGTGACACTATAATACAAAGATTCACTGCCTCGACAAACTTCTCTCCTAGCGATCCATCACAAATCTGATTACCCTTTCATGCCACCCTGTAGACCGAACCCTTTGGACATATACTGCTGAGAGAGAATATACATGACCACTGAAGGAATTGCATATAACACAGAAAACGCCGCTAATTTACCGTAATCTGCCATACCATATTGGCCGAAGAATTGGTACAACTTCAAAGAAGCCGGGAAGTTCTCAGGTGTTTGTAATAGAATATAGGGGACAAAAAAGTTGCCCCAACTTCCGGAGAATGTAAAGATAGCTACCGTACAAATACCCGGAACCATCAAAGGTGCGACCACCGTTCGAATGCCAACTAAGACAGATGCCCCATCGATCCATGCTGCTTCTTCCAAGTCACTTGGAACTGCATCCATGAAGTTTTTCAGCATCCAAATGCCATATGGCATAGATGATGCGACAAAGAATAAAATGACACCAATGATATTGTCATATAATTTTATGCTTAAGAACAATTGATAGACAGGTACCATAACGGCTGTAATCGGCAAAGAAGTCATAAATAAAATAGTCAACATGAATGACTTCTTATATTTCAATTGATAGCGTGACAACGGATACGCGGCAAGTAATGCTAATATAACAACGATAACAGCTTGGCCAACGGACATAATGAGACCAATGATAAATGCACGTTGATTCACACTATTCGTGATCACATCAACATAGTTCGCCCCGGTAATACGACTGGGTACTTTAAGAGATTGCATCGCATTGGAATCGATGGATGCGACAAAAACCCATAGAAGAGGTAGTAAGAAACAAATTCCGATCACGGCCAGAATCAAATACGGCATAATTCGATAAATGATTAAACGTTGTTTCGTATTCATATGAATTCTCCTCAAAGTTTTGTGAGCGTTACTACTGCGGTTATTCTTCTAACAAAACTCACCCCGGAAGCATAAGCTTTAGTTTTGTGAGCGTTACTTCATTTTCACTCTTTCATTGAGCGAATATAGAACAAACTCAGAATAATACCAATAAGGAGTAGCAATAAAGATATCGCAGTCCCATAGCCTAGTTGATAATTGACAAAGGCTTGATTATACATAAAGATAGGCAATGTTGTCGTTGAAGTTCCAGGCCCTCCACCGGTCATTGCATAGATCAGTCCGAATACCCCTAGCGTCTGAAGGGTAACTAGCATCATATTTGTGGTAATCGTATCTTTAATATATGGAATGATGATTTTCGTGAGAATTTGCCATTTAGAAGCCCCATCTACAACTGCCGCTTCTTCAATCTCGCTCGGCACATCATCTAGTGCAGCTTGAAACACAAGCATAGAGAATGCCGTACCGTGCCAGATGTTCGCAAGTATGATGGTAATCATGGGAACGGTATACAACCAAGTAACTTCCGGAATACCGAAGAATGTAATGATGGCATTCAGTGTGCCGTCATCTCCGAAAAAGCTATACAGACATAACGCACACACAATTTCAGGGGTTACCCAACCTGCTAACACAATCGTCCCGATGACACGTCGAAACATCTTGTTCTTATGCTTCATCAAGAGAGCCACAAGAAATCCCAATACTTGCTGACCAATAACAGCAGATCCAATCAAGAAAATCAGTGTATTCCATATGCTAATTCTGACCGTCGGGTCTTCAAACATACGAATGTAGTTATCAAATCCGATAAATTTCAGTTCCTTTGCAGCTTCTCCAGTTAACGCAAGATTCGTGAAGGAATAATAAAATGTTAACAAAATAGGATATATAAAAAACACGAGCATAATGGCTATCGAAGGCAGTAAAAAATATAGCCACGTATATGTTTTTCTTTTTTTATAGGAAACATCAACTGTCACGCTACTCATGCATCGTCCTCCTCCCGCACGCTGAAGATCTAAAAAAACGGCTTGCCCAAGCACTCCTACTCACTAGGGCTGCTTGAGCAAGATTCCCGCTATTACTTTTCCATCACATGATCGTTGCCAGCAATTCTTGTTACGTCCTGAGCGTATTTTTTCATCGCATCCGCTGGAGACGTACCCGTAGCCACAGATTCAACCATGGTTTGTATTTGTGTAGACACTTCAGGGTATTTATCCTGTGCCGGTCTAAATTCAGCATTCTTTAGATAATCCGTGGCAATTTCATTAAACGGCATCTTGGTATAACCTGGATCTTTCGCAACATCTGCCCGGACCGTTATATTTCCAGATGCAATAACAAGCTTCTGCGTATTCTCTTTATTAAGTGCATATTTGATGAAATCAAAAGCCTCGTCTTTGTGCTGCGCATTGCTTGGAATGGATAATGCCCACCCTCCGGCTAATGTGATCGATCCCGGTTCTTGACCTTTGCTTGTTGGCATTGGCGCAAAACCTAACACGTCTTTATATTCTGGCCAAGGTGCCGCACCATTCTCAAAATAGTTACCTGTAATCCACGAACCATCTAGTGAGATAGCAAGCTTGCCTTTAGGTAAATATTCACGAGAAGAAGTATTTCCTGCTTGCCCGTTTAATACTTTAGATAACGGTGGACCCAGCTTTTCTTTGTTAACACTCTCAATAAAGCTCAGAGCATCCAAAATCCCTTGACTCTTAATGATCCACTTACCACTCGCATCATCATAGAGTCTATCCCCTGTTCCATAGAGCAGCATTTCGTAGGTCTGCATCGATGTAGCTTCCCCTGTAGCCTTGCCCATGTTCATCCAGATCGGAACGATATCCTGACCTGCCTTTTCCTTGATTGTTCTTGCTGTCTTTAAGACATCATCCCATGACTTAGGTTGCCAATCTTCCGGAAGACCTGCTTGTTTAAAGATTTCTTTGTTATACCAGAGCCCTCTGGAATCGGTATTATAGGGAACACCGTATACTTTGCCGTCACTTGCTGTGACCCCTTTTTTCATAGCTTCAATAAAGGAGCCATTCGTCCAATCCTCCCAACCCTTTAGTCGTTCATCCATGGGTTCAAGAAATCCTGCGCTTGCGTCCGAATTCAAAATAAAGGTGTCTTCCGTTACAATATCTGGCGCCGTGTCCTTGGATTTCAGTGCTAAGGCGATCTTGGCGAAATAATCTCCTTCGGATGCTTGAATTGGCGTTGGCTTAATTTCTACATCCTTGTTCGGATAACTGGCTGATACTTCCTTAATCCATTTATAGAACACGCCCTCCTCACCAATTCCGTCATCTCTATAAGTAATCGTGATGGTTTTCTTGGTTGTCTGAGTACTGTTTTTCCCTGTTCCTGCATCACCAGTATCTGTTGTTTTGTCCTTGCTATTTGTACAACCAAATAACAAAGATGCACACAATAAAGTAGTTGTGATGAGCAACAACTTTCTTTTACCGTTCGCCATGAATTTCCCTCCTTTGTTTTGTTTACTGCCGGTCACACTATGACACCTATTTTTGTATACGCTTTCTCAAGGTGTTATTTAACATATTTATATAACGATATCTTTATTCAAACTATTTAACATCCTAAGCATCAATCGATATCCATTCCTCTCCTAATAACTAAGAAACATGCTGCTACCTATGGATTTGTGGCTTCAGCAACATCCAAAAAAAATCCTAATAACCTTCAAGCAACAAAAAAAGAGAATTCCCTTATTTAAGGAAATTCTCTTTAATATTCCATATATTTCTATCTCATTACTATAATGTCTGTTCCTTAACATGCGTCTGTGCAAATTGAGGAGGATTAAACCAATTCCCACTTTTAGCCCAGGTCGGGTCAAGAGGAATCCATTTGTTCTCATTCGTTAAAAAAACTTCATTCCATGCATGAGGTCCATAGCCACCTTGTCCATTATATCCAAGTCCTGTGACGACTTTGACTTTAAGGCCTTGTGATCGCGCCATGACAGCATATAATCTTGCATAATCTATACATACGCCAAGTTTCGTATCAAAGGTATTCTGTGGTGTCTGTTCATGCCATATTCCCTTTTGCTCATAATCATCCACTTTACGATTATCATAAGAAATACGCGAGCCTACCCATTCATATAAGAGGCGTGCCTTCTGTTCTTCACCCTTAGCTTGTCCAGCAATTTTCTCAGCCGCTAACTCAATATCAGCCGGAACAGACCGATCAATGATGTCATACTTACGCTGAAGAATGCCACCTAACTCTTTCTCCACTGCCTTTGTAAACACTGGAAGTTTTTCTTTAACCAGATTTCCTGATAGTGGTTCAATAATCATCCGCGCGCCATCTTGGTAGATTGGTGAATCCTCAACATAATGACTAAAAGTCTGGTTGGGATATAGCGTAACGAATATAAACAGAAAAGCGACAACGAGTATACAACGAGACGCACCCATTATTCCGCCAATCGCGAGACCCGCTAGACGACTCAGTAGGTTGGCTGGACTTTTGTTACGACTAGAGAACAACGACATTCTTCTACCAAATATCAAAGAGATGAGGACATTGAACAATAATCGAATCAATGAATAAATAATAATAAACAACACCGCAAAACGCATTAACGGAAAATCTGCCATGGACGTCATAAATGTATAATAGCCCTGCTCCCAACCATTCAAGTCCCTATTCGGCAATTTCGTAGTATAATCTACTAACCACAACTGCACTCGAGATGATAACCATAGCGTAAAAGGAACGGATATCGCTAATCCAAGGAGTGTAAGAATAACGCCACACAGCAGCGTAAACAATCTACCTGCAGTATTGGATGCTCCCCTACGCCAGCCTTGGAACAACGATATCCCTAGAATAAACAATAGGATTATTGTGACTACATTGAAATCCTGTAAACTTTGAAACCATGTGTCGAACACGTCATTGATCTCCCCTTTATTTATATACAGGGATGGACTATTTACTTAGATGTGGTTGATCCGTTACTCTGTGCACTCTCAATGAACGTAATGATCGTATCATTTACTTTCCATTCTCCCAAAGGAACCCCTTTGAAAGTAACCTCCACCGTTTCAGTTCCAGTCTCACCTTTCAGACTCACATTAGGTGTCGTTACGGCGTAGCTTCCGTCAGCGTTCTTTGTATACTTTGCATCCTTAGCTTCTTTTAACATCATATTCATAGCTTCGCTTTTAACCGTATCTACGGTCTCATCTTTTATTGTTGTAACAACTTCTCCGATTTTATCAAGAGAGATACCGCTATAAATAAGCAGTCCTGCCACAATCACAATTGCAAGTACCCATTTCACCATGGTCTTGACTAGATTGAGAACGACAAAGAGCACAACAAGCGCGATGACAATCACTAGCCAGTTTTGCTGCAAAAAATCAGTCCATACCTGTACGTTCATTAATTTAATACACTCCCATCGACTAAACTAACTTACAACCATCTATTTATTAGAAGGCCATTCCCTAATTATACATGATTCCCAGATAACCTGTAAGCTTAACCCTACTTATATAAAAAAAGGTATATGCACGTCTGTTTCAACGTACAAGTAGTAGATAGGGATAAACGGTTGATTATCAGTGCCATTTAACAATACGCTTAAAAGGAGTGATGATGTGAAAACGGCTTTTTGGCTTTATCTATTTCTATTTTTGGCCTTTTTCGATCTACATGCCCAGTATCCTATTCTTACCCCATTTGCCATTTCCATTGGAGCAGCTCCTGTCTTTATTGGATGGATGATGGGTATTTATGCACTTACGCATCTTCCTGGTAATATCATTGCAGGGAAAGTCATTGATCGCCATGGGAGCCGTCGTTACATCATTTTCAGTCTTCTAACCGCTGGCGTTATTCTTCTCCTTCAATCCTATGTTACGTTTCCGTGGCAATTGCTGGTATTACGATCCCTTAGCGGTTTTGTATTAGCTTTTCTGTCACCTGCTTGTCTAACGCTACTAGCCTCACTATCTCAAGATTCAGTCACCCAGGGCAAATATATGTCAGGACATGGTGTAGTCCATACCCTTGCCTCTGTCATCTCACCTGCCGCAGGTGCATTTATTGTCGCTAATGCAGGATATTCTGGAACATTTCAAAGTCTTGGTTGGTTGCTAATTGCCACTGGCGTGATGGCTATCTTCATGGTACCTTCGTCGGCATCCATATTGAAATCGGCTTCCAAAGACGGAGCAAGGGATCATACGCTTCTATCCGATCCACTCACACAGACACAACCCGCTCCAATCTCTTGGCGTTACTTCACTCTTCCATTCGTTGTAGCATTTGCACAAGGTATTCTTTTCTTTGAGCTTCCCCTCCGAAATACAGGGATATCGGGAATCATGTCCACAGGTATTCTATTTTCAATACTTAGTGTGGGTGCACTCTTTACGCTAGGTCTATTCTTTCTGAATCGTTACTCTCCTGTAAAACGAGTCGTTAGTGGGATTATGCTCATGGCTTGTTGTTTCTTCGGTTTAGCAGCATTGCCAAACATCCCTTTAGTCTACATCCTTTTTGTGTTAGGTGCATCGAAAGGGCTTATTTTCCCCGCCATGGCCTTATTATTCATTAGACTTAGTGGTGGCGGTCGATTAGGCAGAGTATTCTCATTCCAATCCATAGCCATGTCCCTAGGCTCGTTCATTGGACCCGTTACAGCAGGACAGCTACGTGGTCAGCTTTCACCCTATTTCATCGCATTCCTACTGTTAATGGTTGGATTAATGATGTTACCTATTCCTCGTCAGACCATTGCAACACGTTATCCACACAGCAACCCTGATGTTCTATAGGCATGAATACAAACAAACTTGTATAGGCCTTTGCACAATCCCTTAGCCCTTCTACACATAGGATACTGTGTGGTAATCAACTACGAAGGAAAGCGAGGTGAAATTATGATGAGCCAATTCAATCACTGTTGTCCTCCCGTACCACAACCTCTACCCGTTGCTGTCGCTCCTTGTGTTGGCGGGGGTACGACAGGAATGATACTCGTTCTCTTCATTTTATTAGTCATCATTTTACGCGCATTCCCAATCTTTTGTTAATCAATCCATAGAAGTAATATAAAACAGGGTCCGCCATAACCATGGGGGACCTATATCCACTGTTTTGCATGTAACTCGTAAAAAAAGATACACTAGAATTACCCGTACGATTTATTCTAACATTTCCCGGGGAATTCTGAGGAATCTCTCCTCTCGTTATGAGGTGAACCATCTATGTCTATATATATTATTGTCGAAGGAAAGAATGATCGTAGTAAGCTGAGACGCCTACTTATGCCTGATGTAACCATCCTATGTACATTTGGTACATTGAGCTCCATTAAGTTGGAGTCCTTACTTAACAAGGTAGAGGATAATGAAGTATATCTATTTATGGACAATGACAGTTCTGGAAAGAAAATACGTGGTGTGTTGCGCGATTCTTTTCCTGACGCTGCTCATATGTATACACGCCGTGGTTATGCAGGTGTTGAGGGTACACCTGATGAGTATCTCATTTCGCAATTGGAAAAAGCATCACTTCATGAATTCATCATCTATTCAAGTATGCCCGATAGCTTATGAGAAGTGACATTCATATACAAGAAAACCTCATACCTACCCAGGGGTAAGTATGAGGTTTCCTATGTAAAGGTATGCTTAGTTACTCTTTTGCGAGATCCTTTATATCCTTAACTAGTGTATCTACCGACACATCTTCCGTGTCATTCGCGTTATATAAGTTACGAACCTGATTATTCCGATCCACCAAAGCAATAAGATTAGCATGCGAATAGTTACCTTCTTTATCGCCTATAATCATCGTTTTGAATGATTTCTCTGCTAAATCCCATATCTTTTGCTTGTCTCCCCGCAGGAAGTACCAGCCATTATAATCTACTTTGAACTTATCCCCGAACGCTTTAATCTTATCTACCGTATCCACTTCAGGGTCAAATGAAATGGAGACAAACTCAACATCTTTGCCAAATGTTCCGTCTTCCACCAACTGCTTCTGTGCTTGGCTAAGCATAAAGGTCGTAACCGGGCACACATCTGGACAACTGGTAAAGAAGAAGTAGAACAACCGTACCTTACCCGTCGTATCATCAAGAGTGACGGTTGTCTTATCTACATTTTCCAATGAGAAATCCTGAACCGTTCCAATAACAGGCCATTTTTCTTTACCTAGCCCTAATGATGATACCAATAAATATGCTGCGAAGATCAATATGATAATAATAGAAATCCATGTCCATTTATAACGTTTTAACGTTTGCATGAGAAACACAAAACCCCTCTTTCGCCCAAACCATATTTCACTAGGAATATCATTCCACAATCTAATGTGTTGTGTTAATGATTAAAACAATAAGACTCAATGTTAAGTAGTTAATCGAAAATAAGAATACTTTCTTAGCCCAAACCTCATCGTTTTTCGCTTTGAAGCCTTGTAAAGAAAGATAAAGCCACACAATGGATAACACCAATGAAATAATCATGTAATAAATACCGGCATATCCGTACACATACATTAGGATGGGTACTGGAATCAAAGCAATAAGATAAGGAATCATCTGGATCTTAGTGCGTTTGATCCCCTTAACTACAGGCAGTAATGGATATCCTGCTGCTCGATATTCTTCCACACGACGTATCCCTAGTGCCCAGAAGTGCGGAGGCTGCCATAAAAATAATAATGCAAATAACAATACAGCTCCCATATCCACTTCACCTGTGACAGCGACATAACCCACGAGTGGTGGGACAGCCCCTGAGATTGCACCAACGGATGTACTCCACGTAGATGAACGTTTCAACCAAAGTGTATATATTACGACGTAGACCAGCATCCCAACGATACCGAACAGACCCGCAAGTATCCCCGAGAAAGAGAATAATATCGTAAGACCTACAACCCCTAATATGATCGCATACCATAACACGACCCCTGGTTTCAACCTACCTGTAGGAAGTGCACGTTCTCTCGTCCGCGTCATCTTCAAATCCAGTTCACGGTCAAAATAATTATTGAACACACATGAAGATGCCAGAATAAGCACAGTTCCCAACAGAGTTAGAATCATTTTCCCAATCTGAAAATCCCATTGCGATGCAACCCAATAGCCAGCAAAAGCCGACATAAAGCTTGAACGGACAATGCCCGGTTTCGTTATATTAATGAAATCTCTCCAGGTTCCTGATTCGTTAGATGGTTTCTTATTTTCAGAAACCGCTGCGGAGTCCGAAGAAACTTGATAACTCATATGATTTTCCACGCCTAAAGCTCCTCCTCTTTTCTGTGTTAAAGAGAACATAAAAATCCTCTGCTATAAAGTTTATCATATACGAAGTAAAAAGTATTCGACAATCAGCGCTATTTAACTTTCAATTTGACAATTTGATGACATTTGTCATTACGCTTTCCGATAGAATGGCTAAGAATTGGGTATTTACTATATAGTAAGGTTATCACAAAGGAGAGATTGCATATGGATACAGGCACACATCTGGTTATGGGATTCACCCTCGCAGGCTTAGCGCATATCGATCCTGTTGTCGCAGCAAGTCCTTCGCTTGCAATCGCTGTAGCTTTCGGAACTGTCATTGCATCACAAGCTCCCGATATCGATGGCGTCCTTCGCTTGAAAAATAATGCTGTATATATCCGTAATCACAGAGGGATTACACATTCCCTTCCTTTTTTACTTCTATGGACCGTGCTCATCACCGCGGCAATAACATTGGTATTTCGAGATGTATCCGTACTCCACTTAAGCTTGTGGACTGGTATTGCTGTATGCGTTCATGTCTTCAGCGATATGTTTAATACGTATGGTACACAGGCATTTAGGCCGTTTACAGAACGATGGATTTCATGGAACATTATTCACATCTTTGATCCATTTATATTCGGAACTCACTTATCCGCAATCTTGCTATGGGTTCTTGGGATCGTACAACCTGCACCTCTATTCACAATTCTGTATAGTGTGACTATCTGTTATTATGCTTGGAGAACCATCGTTCATTTCCTAAAAACAGCGCAAATGGTACGACTGGACCCCAGTTATCTTGAGGGTGATAAATATTATGTACTCCCTACGGTTTATCTGCGGCAATGGCATCTGGTCAAGTTACGTTCTGACGGAAGTTATGACATTGGGAGAGTGAACCGTAGCGATCTACAATGGAGTCAACAATCTGTAGTCTCTTCAAACCATCCGGCAGTTGTGTCTTCTAAAGAGCACGCTAACGTAAAAGCTTTCCTTTATTTCACTTCCTTTGCTGTAGCGGATGTAGAAATAATCATGAATGGTTATGTCGTTCGATGGGTAGATGTACGTTATCTTCACCGAACGCAGTATCCTTTTGTAGCTGTAGTCGTTATGGACAAACACTTCACACCGATCAGTTCATATATTGGATGGCTTAGCGAAGAAAAGATGAATGAACGCTTGTCCATTGATTATTCTTCTTGACAAGAGGAATGCACCCGAGTCTAATATACAAGTAGAAGGATGTTACCGCCTATAAATAGGCGGTAACTTTTTATACGATGAATTCAATAAACATAAGCTAAAAAACCTAGAGCAATCGCTCTAGGCTTTCACAATGGAATTCATATATCAAGCGATACGTTACGTACGGTGTACATTTATTTACCCGATAGAGATTGTTCTGCTAATTGGACTAAGCGTTTCGTAATATACCCTCCGAGAGAACCTACTTCTCGTGAAGTATAGTTACCATAATAGCCATCCTGCGGAATCGTAACACCGAGTTCTTGAGCAGCCTCCATTTTAAGTTGATTTAGTGCTGCTCTTGCCTGAGGAACCACGAGATTGTTGGAACCTGATTGTCCTTGTGCCATAATAATAATCTCCTTTCACTTCTGTTTCTGTAATGAAGTGCAAGCTTGCAAGCTTAGTATGGCTATATCGTAAGACATTATTCTTTAATTCCCTAATTAAACACTGGAGGTTTTTGACATGAATAAAGGTCTCTCATTATGGTTCGCAGCGTCCTCAATCATTATCCTAGCCGTAGCGGCTATCGCCATCAGTTATTCAGGATGGATCGCCTTACTTTTAACTGTCGTAGGCATTTGTAATATCGGCTGGGGATTCGTAATCAAAGCTAAACAAAGAAGAGCATCCCTTAAAAGTCTTAGCTAGTGTTTTCTAGAAGTTAGGAAACCCATCCGTTGTTTAACTTCATCCAGAGTCTTCGTAGCCGCTATACTTGCATTCTCAGCTCCTTGAGCTAGGATGTCTTGAATTTCGCCAGTTTGACGGATTTCATTATAACGATGCTGCAAAGGCTCTAAGGTTGCAACGATTACTTCTGCAAGATCCTTTTTGAAACCACCGTACATTTTTCCCTCATACTTCACTCGAATGTCTTCAAGAGAAAGGTCCGAACATTGAGAGTATATCGTCATCAAGTTGCTAACCTCAGGTTTGGTCTCCACGTCAAATCTTACTTCTGCACCTGAATCTGTTGTAGCTCTGCTAATTTTTTTGCGAATTACATCTGGTGCATCCAATAGAGCAATATAACTAGCAGGAACTGCGCTACTTTTACTCATTTTTTTACTAACGTCATCCAGAGACATGATTCGTGCTCCTACTTCTGGAATGTAAGGTTCCGGAATCGTAAATAATTTTCCAAAACGGCTATTGAAACGTCCCGCTAGATCACGTGTTAGCTCCAAATGCTGTTTCTGATCTTCACCTACTGGAACTAGATCTGTGTTATATACCAGAATATCAGCAGCCATAAGTGACGGATACACAAATAAACCGGCTCCTACTGACTCCTTCCCATTCGACTTATCTTTAAACTGAGTCATTCGCTCTAATTCACCCATAGACGTCAACGTAGTCAACAACCATCCAAGCTCTGCATGTTGAGGTACCGCTGATTGTAAGTAAACATTAGACTTCGAAGGATCAATTCCTGCCGCAATATATAACGCCGCATTTGCAACAGATCGCTCGCGAAGATCTTCTGGTTCTTGGGGTACTGTGATGGCATGTAGATCTGCCACCATGTAATAACATTGATAAGGATCCTGTAGCTTAACGTAATTCTGCATAGCGCCGATATAATTGCCCAGCGTTAGTCTTCCACTAGGTGTTATGCCTGATAATACTGTTTTTTTCAATTTAACCCCTCCTAAATAATAAATAAAACAACAGAAAAAGGCCCACATCCGCAAGGGACGTGAGACCGTGGTGCCACCCTTATTTATCGTAAATAGTTGATTGTTCCAATAGAAACAACACACGTACGACCTTCAATTTCCGTAACGTGGAAAAGACGGCCTGTCTATTAAGGAATGTATCATTCCCGTTCAACTCGGCACTCAAGGGTCCATTCGGCATATCGGCTCCACCGGTTCGCATCAACCACCGGCTTTCTGAAGGTCATCCGTCTAGCTTACTTGTCCCTATCATCGTGTTCATGATCTTTATCATATACTTAAATGCAATGATAAGACCTATGGCCCATAATTGTCAAACTCATTTTTACCAAATCATAATTAATCTGTTATGATGAAAATAGATTCTTTTAGATTATAACTGCAAAGGAGCTTAACCAATGACACAATTAACCAAAGGAACGTGGAACGGTTATGACACGTATATCCTTCATAGCAACGATCTTCAAATCACCTTACTTCCGAGACTTGGTAATAATGTTATTGCCATCTGGGACAAGCATGAAGAGCGACATATACTCAGAGAACCTGATGAGCAAGATCTTGATTTCTATTTATTGAAACCTTACCATTTCGGCATTCCTCTATTGTTCCCTCCAGGTAGACTTCGTAATGGTCAATTCAGTTATGACGGCGTGGATTATCAATTCAATCGCAACACAGCAGGTGATAACCACATCCACGGATTGCATAAGACTCAGAGTTGGTGTGTAAGTGACATTGAAGAGGATGAGGATGGTTGTTCAATCACAACTGAATTCTTATCAAGTGATGATAGTCAATGGATGGCTCAATCACCGATTCCTCTTAAGTTCCAAGTTATTTTCAAATTACAAGGATCACGTTTTACTCAGCAATTAAAAGTAACAAATCTAGGTGAACATGCTTTTCCAGTTGGACTTGGATTTCACTCATGGTTCTTATTGAATGGACAACCTCAAAATTGGACATTGAAAGTACCTGTTGAATCTATATACGAACTCGATGAAGCATTAATTCCATCCGGAGGACTAGCTCCCTTAGGTTCTCTAGAAGATCTCAATGTGGGTCTTAATTTAGCAGGTACTAATCTTGATACGATACTCCGAATCGGCGAAGGACAACCTGTGGAAGCCGTATTGTCTCATAAAGATGGTTACGGACTTAGATATGTTGCAGATGATCGTTACTTCAAACATTGGGTTCTCTATACTAAGGGAGAAGCAGATGAATTCTTGTGCATAGAACCATACACTTGGTTACCTAATGCTCCTAATCTTGAACAAGGACCCGAATTCACGGGATTAATCCGTCTAGAACCACAACAAACCTTTGAAACACAGCTTTATCTGGAGTCAATACATCGCCCTTAGTTTCAGATAACCAGATTCATAAAGGGATGCTCATCTTAAAGTAATAATTACCACTTCTAGACTACTTGTTTTCTTGTATGATTTTAATTGTTTCGATCCATAATAACCTCATTAAGTACAAAGGAGGTGAAACACATGGGTCACGCAGGTCAACAAGGTCGAGGTAGTCGTTCCAACAACTTGGTAGTCCCTCAAGCGACAGCTGCTCTACATCAATTGAAAATGGAAGCAGCTCAAGAGCTAGGCGTTCAAATTCCTCAAGATGGTTACTATGGAAACTACACATCCCGTGAAACTGGTTCTTTAGGTGGGTATATCACTAAACGTCTAGTACAATTGGCTGAGCAACAATTATCAGGTCGTTCCAACTCATAATCTTGCTCTTCACATGATATTCAAACTAATGATTAAAAAGGCGGCCTTTCTCTCAAGGTCGCCTTTCTTTGTTGTTTAATAAATGAATAATAGTATTATAAGTCCGATGAAGCTTCATTATAGGTTTGACGAGGATAACGGATCATCAAATTTGCCATGTTATAATTGGATTCAAGAACAGCATCTACCACGATAATACCCTGACGTACCATGAAATCATAAGTAATCTCGCCATGTGTCCAATGATGCTTGTATTTCAGACTTTCTATAGCCATGTTTCGAAAGGATAGTTGATGTACAGCAGATAGACCTTCTTCAGAGAAAGTAAATTGCCCATTGCGCCCTGCAATAGGGTTATGACGAATTCCAAATTTGCCAACTGCATTGTTGCGTATTTGTACAAATAAAGTGCCCGCAGTTAATCCCGCCAATTCTTGTTCCACCTCTTTAAATACCATATCCATCTGCCTCGCCAACGATAATTGATCAATTTTTATCATTTGACATTCTCCCCCTAATTCCACCCATGACATAGGGCTTATGACTCATTATAAATCGTCATCAGGTAGTCATCAACAATATCAAACATAATTGGGTATTTATCCCTATTAATTGCGCGATTCCCAAATTTTATTTGCCAACATTAGTCAAAATAAATCTAAATACGACAAAATTTACCTTTTGCTTCTCAACAAAAAAGATCCCCATTTCGGGAATCTTCATCTTTTTTCTACTTAATATTCGCTTTTCTCTTAAATTACACCAAATGTTTCGTCAATTCCATAAACTCTTTCACATCAGCAACACACAAATCCATAGCACTCTGCCAGAAGTCAGTACCTGTCAAATCTACATCGAGATGTTTAGCTGCTAAATCTTCTACGGTCATCACGCCTGTATCTTGTAATAATCGATCATATTTATCCGCAAACGTTGCTCCTTCCTGCTGAGCACGCACATAAAGCCCTGTACTAAACATATAACCGAACGTGTACGGGAAGTTATAGAACGGAACTCCTGTGATATAGAAATGAAGCTTAGACGCCCAGAAGTGTGGATGATACGACGAAAGTGCTCCACAGAAGGCCTCTTGTTGTGCTTCTTCCATAAGTTCACTTAATTCCTGTGCACTAACAAGTCCATTCTTCCGCTTATCATAAAAACGAGTTTCAAATAAGAACCTTGAATGGATATTCATAAAGAATGCGATACTGTTCTGTATTTTCTCTTCAAGTAAAGCAAGTTTCTCCTGTGGATCTGTGGAGGCCTTAACCAAAGCATCCGCTACGATCATTTCTGCAAATGTAGAAGCTGTTTCAGCTACGTTCATTGCGTAATTCTGATTAAACATATGCAGATCCTTCATCAGGTGTTGATGATACCCGTGCCCAAGCTCATGAGCTAGTGTCGAGACATTAGAAGCTGTCCCACCAAATGTCATGAAGATACGCGTCTCTTTACTCACAGAAAGCGAAGTGCAGAATCCACCTGGACGCTTACCAGAACGGTCTTCTGCTTCAATCCACTCTTTATCAAAAGCCATCTCTGTAAATTCAGCCAACTTCGGACTGAACGTGCGGAACTGCTTCACAATATTTTCTGCTGCTTCCTGATAAGTGATTTTACTTGAGATGTTACCTATTGGAGCTTCTACATCAGCCCAGCTTAATTTGTCTACACCAAGAATGGCAGCTTTACGATCCAAATACTCTACAAAAGTAGCCTTATTAGCTATAATGACATTCCACATGGCATCTAACGTCTGCTCCGACATCCGGTTAATCTCTAGGGGTTCTTTAAGAATGCCATTCCAACCGCGACGCTCATATAATTTAAGTCGGAACCCAGCCAAGTGATTCAATGTATCGGCACAATAATCCTCTGCATCCGTCCACGTATCTTCCCATTTAGTCAACATGGCCTCTCTCGTCTCGCGATTTGGATCATGAAGTTTATTCGAAGCTTGGCCTGCCGATAACATCACCGTCGTACCCTCTTCATCAAATGGAATTTGAACATGACTGACAATCGTATCATAGAAATCTCCCCAGCCATGATACCCGTCAACAGCCAAATCAAGCGCAAGGCTTTCAAGTTCAGGACTTAATTTCTCCCGAGCACGATCACGACTCTCACTTAAGACAAAGGATAGTTCACGTATGTCTTCACGCGCCATCCATACCTTCCATGTCTCATCATCTGTACTACGAAGTACATGTTCAAATTCAGCGTCAACACTCATAATCTGAGCTTGTAAGTCCGTCACTTTACCTGATAACTGAACTGCCTTCTTATCTTGTTGATCCTGTGCGCCTAAGCAGGAGACAAACGAACTAGCCTCCGATATTCTCTCATAGCAACTTGCTAATTCCGTAATAAATGCATCAAATGCTGTAGTCCCTTCAATATCCGTAGGAGCGATCGCTTTTTTGATTTGTTGTTGAACATGCTTAATATCTTTTTCTAAGGTTTGCAAAAATGTAGCGAATTCTTTAGAAGAGGAACCTCCCGGAAAGATCGACTCTAAATTCCATTTTAACGATAAATTAGATTTCAATTCGTAAATCTCCTTTCATATTTCGCCTTTATTTTGTATTTTAATTTGAATTGGCGTTCGAGAAACGATATAACTATACTATACGATTGTATTACACCTTACCTATATTGGAGGAAACTAGACTATGAAACCATTACAAATTTCAGCCGAAACGGCCATTACACTATCCAAAAAGCTAGGCGTTCCTATTGAACACCTTATGCATATGCCACAACATATTTTATTACAAAAAATTGCTGAACTCAGCAAAGAGGAAACATCCTCTGAGTCCACTATTGAGAAGGACCCATCGTGATTCCATTCCAAAACACTTGGCCCTATGACATTATAATGGGTGACATTTATGTTCATCGGTGTCCCTATTGCTCTCAAACGAATGTCCTCATCCCTATGAAACCACAAGAACTCGTCATCATTCGTGAGGGAAAGAAGAAACTACTTGTCTTTCCTTGTTGTCACAACAAGATAACCATCATTGATACTGACTCAGATTATTTATTGTGTGATCAACAGGTTCGTTAACATAACACCTAATGTTTGAAAGTAACCACGTTTAGAGATGAACGGATCGGCTATGTCCTCTCCCGTTAATCTCTACGCGTATAGAATTACCTGTGATCTTTCATTTCTTCAGGCAATTCCATTTGTTTCGCATTCATTTGTTCTCTTAATACACTCCATTGTTCTCTTGAAGCGCGAATCATAGCCGCATCCATAATTTTTTTATCATTAATAACACGTGAGAACCATTGAACAGCTTCGTTATAATTACCTACTCTTCGGTTAAGTTCCCCTATTAAATATAATAATTTGGCGTTATTGGCACCTACGCCTTCCTTTTCATACACCTGTATGTAAGACTCCAGAGAGAACTTCAAGAACCTCTGTTCCTGCTCATGATCTCCCTTGTAACGATACAACCACGCAATATGCTGAAGAAAACTTGCAATAATCCGTTCTGTATCCCCAATCGTCTGTGCGCAAAGTAGCGCCAACTTATACGTCTCAAGAGCCGTGTCCCACTCCCGTTGTCCTCCGAAATCCCGTTCAATCCAACGTACATTTATTTTATCCTTAAAAATAGCTCTTTGTTTGTCTGTTAACTTCACAGCCGAATTTTCTGTAGAAGAAAACCCACATTTCGGACATACCCTCACCACATAGAAATCAGGATTCTCATTCTTATAATAGGCACAAAAGTCAGCATCCGTACGCACAGCCTTCTTGAAGCTAGGTCTAACGCGCGAAGTCATAAATTCGTGTTCGCAGTTTAAGCAAGTTACTTTGATGGAGTAAAGCGGTTCCAAAGTACTCAATATTCTGACTTCCCTTCATTTGTGTCCTGTATTCTAAATACGATTGTCATCTAAGGCTATTCACAAAAAATTTGTTCTTCTCCAAGATTATCATAGATGCTCTGATTAGGATTCATAGGGTTGCCAACTTTCATCTCGATAAATAGGAGATCCATTATATTATAACAAAAAAAGGCGCTAAACGGATGTACCGTTTAGCACCTTGACATCATATTAGTAACTTTTCCAATCCTCTTCACCTGAACGAATTAATGAGGCGCGAATGACATACACGAAAGCGCAGACGAGAATACCGGCGACAACACTCATGATCTATTCACTCCATTCATATCACATATACTCAGAAAAGATAAGCCTTCATAATATTTACTTTACCACAATATCCATTAAAAAACACCCCGGAATGTAAACGCTTTCTATATTTTTTTGTACTGTTTGTCCTCCCAAGATCATACAACTATGACAGAAGGATTGTTCCTCAGTTATAGCAGGTTAGAGAGGTGGCTGTTCGTGACATTAAAATCGTTCGCAATTCCAACTTTCATAACTGTACTCATGGGATTATGCGTACTCATGTTTGTCTATCCCGTTGCATACCTTGCTGCCGCCTTACGTGGATTGGCTATTTGGTGGGATGTATTATTCCCTTCGCTCTTCCCCTTTTTCATCATATCTGAAGTTCTACTAGGATTTGGCATCGTTCATTTAATTGGAACATTACTTGATCCGTTTATGAAACCTATCTTTCGGATCCCGGGGAGTGGTGGCTTCGTCGCGGCTATGGGATATGTATCAGGCTATCCTATAGGTGCCAAATTAACGGCGAAATTGTGGGAACAACAAATGGTAACCCGTGATGAAGGGGAGCGTTTAGTCGCGTTCACTACGTCCTCTGACCCTATCTTCCTCATAGGTGCTGTTTCTATAGGTTTCTTTCATAATCCAGGCATTGTTCCTATATTAGCCATCGCACACTACGGGGGCGGATTTCTTGTCGGACTCCTAATGCGTTATCACGGGGCTAGAACTTCACAAGAAACCCACTCGGTATCCAAATCCCCTTCGAAACCTCGTAGTAACCGTCTACGAGATGCGATACGAGCGATGCATAAAGCCCGTATTGCAGATGGAAGAAACCTAGGGGAGCTCATTCAAGATGCCATACAATCCTCTTTGAAATTAATCATTGTCGTTGGAGGACTTGTTGTCTTTTTTTCTGTGTTTCTGGAGCTACTCACGCAAGCAAATATCATGATGGGATTATATTTTATTATTGAGCATGTGCTATCCTTTATGGGTATGCCCCCTGCATTATCAAAGTCATTAGTCGGAGGCATATTTGAAGTCACCTTAGGTGCACGTTACGCAGGTGAGCCCATAACCTCTATTCCCCTGTCTTTCAAAGTTGCTTCAGCAGCCTTTATTCTTTCATGGGGAGGACTATCCGTTCATGCACAAATTGCAAGTATCCTTCATTCCACAAACCTTCGATACTGGCCCTTTATGATGGCACGTTTCATCCATGGCATTCTAGCTGCATCTCTGGTGCTTGTACTGTGGAAACAGTTGGCAGGAGGACTAGATTCACAGAGCACTATGATACCCTTTGATATGCCCATCCAAACCAACTTTCATTCATCTCTAGGTTTTATAAACAATATTTTCATCTTTGTCATTCTGCTCTTTGCTATAACTTTATTATCCATCATTTTCAATATGATGATTTCCTTATGGATAAGACTTCGACACGCTTTGGGTAAATGAAACGTTGTGTTCTGGTGAGATATTGATTATGATCGATATAAACTCATCACAAAGGAGCCTTATTACCCTTGAGACCACCCTTGAGATATTATGTTCTGGACCGTGGGGATCAATTATCGGTTGACTTAGCAGAACAATTCCACACACTGGCAGCACAGCACCATTTCGTAATGGATGCAGAGTCACCTAATATTGTCATTTCCATTGGCGGAGACGGCACTATGCTGCACGCTTTTCATACGTTTATTGACCGAATCTCTGATATTGCGTTTGTTGGAGTACACACGGGCCATTTAGGATTCTATTCCGACTGGAAAGCAGACGAGCTACCCGAATTGGTTGAACTTATGAGTAACAGTCTACTATCAGAGGATATACCACCACGTATCGTGAAATACCCTCTCCTAGAGCTTACTATTCATAAGAAATCAGGAACTACCTCTCACATTGCACTGAATGAATTCACGCTTAAGGGAGTAGATGGAACACTTGTCGCACAAATTGATATCAACGACCAGCTTTTTGAAATGTTCAGAGGCGATGGTATTTGTATCTCAACACCTTCAGGAAGCACTGCTTATAATAAGAGCCTTGGAGGCGCGATGGTTCATCCTACCATTGAGGCCCTACAGATTGCAGAAATTGCTTCTATAAACAATCGTATTTACCGTACGATGGGCTCCCCACTTCTACTTCCTAAGCACCATCATTCCGATATTTATTCCCGCAAAGATCAGCGTCTTTTACTGACCGTTGATCACAAAAACTTCACGATAGACGATTTGATATCCGTTAGCTGTCAAGTCTCTAAGCAAAAAATTAGTTTTGCAAGATATCGCCCGTACCCTTTCTGGAATCGTGTCAGATCCGCTTTCCTAGAAGAATAAAGATTCAATATGGATATTAAAAAAAGCAGCCCCTGTTAATCAGGAACTGCTTTTTTCCATTTCTTTGGGTTGCTGTGACTCCCTGGTCTTCTGAAGAACAAAATACGCACAACCGAAATTACAGTATTCATTTATATAGTCTACCATACTCGATATAGCCGATTCTTTAGTTGCCTTAGGGTGGTTGTCTCGATAAAAGCCCTTCAAACGCAATTGACTATATCCCCAGTCACCGATTATGTAATCGTATCTTTCCAGCACATCGCTGTAACGATCACGGAAAGCCTCTGGATTCCAACCATCTTTGTGATCTTTCAATATTTCATAGTTTTTTCCACCTGCTATAATCAAGCACCATTCCCCTGCCTTTCCTCATGAGTAACCCCATATTATATTATATACGTTCAGCAGCTGACTTCACCTGTGCATGTGCGTTATAAGAACTCCGAACAAGCGGTGCCGATTCAACGTGACTAAACCCTCTTTTCAATCCTTCTTCTTTCAATATTGCAAAATCAGCGGGTGGGTAATACTTCTCTACATCCAAATGTTTCGGTGATGGTTGTAAATACTGACCCAGCGTCAGAATATTACAATCAACCGCACGTAAATCATCCATGGATTGTAGAATTTCATCCCATTCTTCCCCAACTCCAAGCATAATGCTTGATTTCGTTGGAATCGTAGGTTGTAACACCTTCGCATTCTGCAATAATTCCATAGAACGACTATATTTAGCCTTAGCACGAACACGATCAGATAGACGCTCTACCGTCTCAATGTTGTGATTCAGAATATCAGGTTTAGCATCCATTACAATCTTCAGCGCATCTGGATTTCCCAAGAAATCCGGAATCAGTACTTCAACACTACAAAGGGGAAGGCGCTTACGCACAGCATGAATACTTGCAGCAAAAATAGACGCGCCTCCATCTTTCAAATCATCACGTGCTACGCTAGTAATAACACAGTGTTGCAGATTCATACTTTCAGCTGCTTCTGCTACGCGTTCTGGCTCATCTAAATCCAGTTCTGTTGGCATACCTGTATTCACCGCACAAAAACGACAAGCACGTGTACAAATATCACCCAAGATCATAAATGTTGCCGTTCGATTAGCCCAGCATTCATATATATTCGGACAGCGTGCCTCTTCGCACACGGTATGAAGAGTCTTAGAACGCATCATACTCTTAATTTCCTGATAATTATCACCAGTCGTTAATTTAATCTTAATCCAGTCTGGCTTAGCTTGCTTCGTGGTAGTTCTCGACAAGGACATATACCACCTTTCATACATGTTTTGACATCAGATATTCCATATTATATCACGAACACAAGGGGATTACCTTACTTTCAGGCTTAGAATAAACAGTTTGGATAAAATCATCCA
This sequence comes from Paenibacillus macquariensis, assembly GCF_900156375.1. Classification (GTDB taxonomy): domain Bacteria; phylum Bacillota; class Bacilli; order Paenibacillales; family Paenibacillaceae; genus Paenibacillus_AQ; species Paenibacillus_AQ macquariensis. The sequence continues at coordinate 18,111 of NZ_FTNK01000003.1, read as the reverse complement.
TATTGATTCAACCTAAGTACATAAGCACATACACGCTTGATGATTACAATTCAACGGAGTTGTTTTCATAAATTAGGAGGTACATTGATGATTCCCCTTCGCACTAACAAGAACCTACAACGTTGCAGATGGATTTGTGCCTCAGTTGCAGTTGCCTTAACACTATCTTATTGCTCGCCTTTAAATGCATCAGAAGTTCCTAAAGTTAAAGCATCGAAAGGCAGCCAAACGTCTCAACCTGAGGATATTTATACTTCAAGAAAATTACTGTATGAGAAGATTAGCACAGTCACGCAAATTCCTTGGTACCGTTTAGCCGCCATTGATCAATATGAACGTACCCTAACGAAAGCACATCCTACAGACCGGGCACACCTCCCTCGTCTGACTGCTGTTTTTATGCCTCCACCCACTTGGTCTGGTGCACTCAACCCCGATCAATCAGATACAAATCCTTTGTCCATTTCCATTTTCTCTGGATTAGGTAGAGATGGTACAGGTGACCAAATAGCGGATGCCAATAACGATATAGATGTACTCTACAGTATCGCTAATCACTTACTTCATTATGGACAATCGAAGAATGATTTCAACATAGCTCTTTGGGAATATTACAATAACAGTCGCGCTGTACAACGCATTCAACAATTCTCCAAATTGTATGAGAAGTTTACTCCATCAGAATTAAACGGTCATGCCTTCCCGCTTCCTCTAAGCAGCGTGTATTCTTACCGAAGCACCTGGGGTACTGGACGTAATTGGGGTGGGTTTCGTATCCATGAAGGAACGGATCTCTTCGCAGATTACGGCGTTCCTGTACGTAGTACACGTTATGGGGTCGTTGAGATGAAGGGTTGGAATGCGTTCGGAGGATGGCGGATTGGTATTCGTGATATCAATAACCATTACCATTATTACGCACATCTTCAGGGCTTTGAAAAAAGAATCGAGGTTGGAGATCTTGTAACGGCTGGACAAGTCATTGGTTATGTAGGGAGTTCCGGATATGGTAAACCAGGTACTCAGGGTAAATTCCCTCCACATCTTCATTATGGTATTTACCGAGACAGTGGTCTTGTTGAATGGTCATTTGATCCTTATCCACTACTTCACCAATGGGAACAAGCAGAACGAAAAGCACTTAAACATGCAAGAAAGAACGGCTAACCATCCCTTATGAACGGGTATCCGTCTCTTCGGAAATATAAGAAGTAGTCTAACAAAATTGCAATAAGAGTACCTCATGATCATGAGCGTACTCTTTTGTATATAAGTGAATAATTAAAGTTATTTACTTTAAGGATGTATCTCCGAATTCTGATCTTGCTTACTATTTGTGCCCGACTGCTGAGTCTGCGTATTGGTATCATTAGTAGATGTACCTTTGGAGTCAAAGGGTATCGAAATGTTGGGAGCCTCTGCCCCATTCCCACCAACAGGTTCACCTTTTGCATTGTAATAATACATAGGAACATCCCCTACAACAAGCAGATAGGATAAAGGAATTTCCGTCTCAACATGTTCATTTTCCATATCAAATGGAATAACTACAGCTACGTCTACATTTACATCAATATATACTTCCACCAAGATCATATTAATCCCAGCATCCCGTTGCCTTGTTGATAACTCCACCTTGGCTGCCCCTTGCGGTTCGATTCTCACTGGAATCTTTGGGCCAAATGAAGCTAATACAGGACTTCCTAACGCCATCCCCACAGGGATATGTTCTGATAATTGATTCACATCATTTAACGTAGCTTGCACGACCTTGAACGTATTGGATGTAATCTTCATCTGCTCAGCATAATTCATCATAAAACCAGACACTTTCCCTGAAGTATCCATCTTCCAATTTACTAGCTTATCAAAGTCTTGTTGCTGTGCAACCTGTGCTGTAATAGCCTCATTAATAGCTTCAGTAGCAACCTGTTTAATTCTAATTTTGGCCAAATTCATGATAGGTGGTTTTAAATTACGATCTACGTAAGCGAATCCCTGAAATATAATGATTAAAAAAACAAGAAAGCCTACGAGCCACAACCTTCGTCTGCTTCTAGGTCTACTGCTTCGTTGGCTATGCCACCTTGCTCTTCTTATCATGGAGACCCCCCTCTAACGACGACTCTATACAAGCATATGATGAGGTTGACCAATTAAGAAGAAAATCGCAGTTCACATTTCCACATTCATTTCAGTTCGCCCGTCGCATTAAACTTGTATCCTACTCCCCATACGGTTTGAATCGGGTTATAAAGAAGCCCTGACCTTCGTGTCTTATCTCGAATATTCTTCACATGAGTATCCACAACTCGATCATCTCCATCGTAGTCATAGCCCCACAATAAATCTAACAATTCTCCTCTGCCATATGCACGTTGCTGATTCCTTGCCAATGAAACAAATAAATCAAATTCCTTTTGTGTAAAATCTACTAGAAGGTCATGAATATAGATTTCACGACCTTCAGGATGAATCTTCACGTCTTGAAATTCCAATATAGACTCTTGTTGAACAGAGACTTGTGTCATCGTCGATCGTCGAATGAGCGAGTAGACACGCGCAAGTAATTCTTCTGGTTCAAATGGCTTAGTTAAATAATCATCAGCCCCTATACCAAGGCCTAATACTTTATCTTTCGTCTCTGAACGTGCTGTTAGCATGAGTATCGCCACATTGTCCGTCTCTCGAACCTCTTCGCATACCTGCCAACCATCCATATCCGGCATCATGACATCCAAAATAATAATATCAAAAGAATGTTCTTTAACCATGGACAATGCCTCTCGTCCATTAGATGCCTCCTTAACGTCGAATCCTTCCCTTGTCAAATAAATGCGAAGCAAATTTCTCATTTTCCATTCATCATCCACGATAAGGACTTGTAGCTTTGACATCATGATCACCTTCCTTTGAATATCCTAACACTATTAGTTCCAGAATACCTTTTCTCATTTGGTCTTTGTGATCACTTAGATCATTTATTTAAGAGTGAAAAAGAGAGGCAAGCGACAATCCGCTTACCTCTCTTTAGACTTACCCAATCAGTTCTGCTAGCTGCACTTCATGCGGAGACAACATACTCACTAACGTATATGCACCTGTCCGTTGCGGCGTTCTTCGAGCTCACGTAACATAGCCGGTTGAATCTTATCAAGACGATAGAATAACAACAGAATAATCATGATGACTTGACCAATAATCGGTGCCCACAAGTAGTTAAACGAAATCGCTGCTAATGCGGAGCTTGACTGCACATCGCTTTTAGCCACATAACCACCCATTGACAATATCAAGCCTCCAAGTGCTCCGCCAATTCCCATTCCGACTTTGACCCCAAAGCTTGAAGCGGAATAAAGAAGGCCTTGCGCCCGCACGCCGGATCTCCACTCGCCATAATCAACCGTATCTGCCATCATTGCAAAGATAAGACCAGCACCCACTCCCATGCCAAGCCCGCTTATAAGTAACCCTGACAAAAGCCCGGGAACAGAATGTGCATTTCCCCCAACAATAGCGACGATGTAGCCACCTATAGATACAATAGACCCAATTAGAATTGTGTTTCTTTTGCCAATTTTTTTCACAGCAAATGGGGCGAATACCATTGAAACGATCATGAGTAATTGCATTGAATTCACAATAGAAATGAGCTCAGGCTTTTTCATATAATAGGTCATATAATAGATACTCGTCTGTCCTTGAATCGCAGTTGTAATCCACATGAACAGGCCCAATAGCAACATGATCAACCACGGTGTATTGCCTTTAAGTGCTTGAACCCCAACACGGAAAGGGAGCGGCTTCTCATCAATCGCTTTTACGCGTTCTTTCGTGTTAGCGAACATATTTAGAAAGAGCAGTAGAGCAATGACCGAGAACAATAATATGGTGACAAAAAAGCCCTTTGCTTCATTGCCTCCACCAAAAGCATTCACAAGCGGCATCGTTCCAGCGCTTACGATAACAACCCCAACAATGGCGAACACCATACGAACCGTGTTGATCACTGTACGTTCATTTGAATTACTTGTCAGACTTGGCAAGATCGCCGACAATGGTAAGTTAATACCAGAGTACATAATACCGAGTAAGGTATACGAAATATATGCGTATACAAGTTTGCCTGTATCACCAAAATCCGGTGTCAAAAACATAAGTACAGCCGTAATGCTAAAAGGCACGGCAAGCCAGAGGAAATAAGGTCTGCATTTGCCCCACTTTGTTTGCGTGCGGTCAATCATTACCCCGATGAATGGCTCGGCAATCGCATCAACAACTCGTGCAACAAGAAATAATACAGCTACCGCAGCAGGATTTAGACCAAATACATCCGTATAGAAGTACATGAGATATAGTGTTGTCATTTGAAAAATCAGATTAGATGCAGTATCACCCAGACCGTAACTGATACGCTCTCTCCATGGCATTTGATTTTGATTCAAACTATCATCTCCTCACGTTTTTTGGTAGTGCATTCACAATGAGATTGTAACGTTATGCTAGCTATCAAACTGTCCGTATTTCAACTTAAATTGGGGGCGTTTTTATCTTTTAGTTGAACGGATGAGTTCTTCTTCATATCAGGATATAGGTCAACTTTGAACACCTTGCATAGCAGCAACATACATGTGATCGTGATAAAGGCACCAAACAGAACATCCGTTGCAAAATGGGCCCCCATAATGACGCGGCTAGTTGACGTACATACTCCCCATGCTACCGCAATGACAAGCATGAAATTACGCCATTTAATCACAAAAGGCATAAACAACATCCACACCATCATAGTCCAACCATTAGCAGAGTGACCGGAAGGAAATGATTTATGTGCTTCAGCTGTGACGCCACTCGCCTGAATACCTTGCGGAAGGAACCAGCTAGTAAACTGTGAATAATCACCATCCATATTACGAAAACGCATTCTGCCCCAAAAAATCTTGAGTACATTAATAACCATAATCTCCGCAAATACAATAGCGATTGCTGCCCAAGCAGCCCGGTTATATTGGCTTAGCTTCTCAACAGGAACACGATGCAACAGCCATTGTGACAGTATTGCGATCAGCAACGCTATAGCTAAACAGATCAGCATAACGTTACCTCCATCTAGCTCGTATCCACGTATCAAGACAATAAATACGATACTAAACCCACTCAGTAGGATGAATACACCGGATATCAGGCGAACCACAATCTTTTTAATCAATCGTTCGCCTCTAACCGTGCTAAAAAGAATACTGCCCGCTGCAAATAACAATAAGAAGGCCGGATGCTCCCCATACACATCAAAAAATCTTCCAAACTGAGAATTCTCCTCATTGAATACTGCCTTTGATACATTCAAATCATTAAAAGTAAATATCGCCATCAACACAACCCACAGTATAAAAAATCCCCATATAAATCGCTTTGTCCCTCTAGTCGTCATCTCCGTTTCCCCCTTTAATCATTTCGATTTAGAAAACGCTTTCATTTTAAATTATATAGGTCCATTCATCCACTCGGATAGGCGAATATTAACGAAAACTAAGGCGTATTTTAACCATCCTCTTTATTGGTCATGTGATTAAAGCAAGAGGTCCGTAGAAATGGAGATGGAGAGAAAAAAAGACTGAAGAATAATCGAGTAAGAACCCGATCATTCTTCAGTCTTTGGTGAGTTTGAAGACAATTACTTCGTGGTGTGGTCAAGATTATTTATTGTTTGTAGAATAATGTCGTTGCCGCATAGCCTCGAACATTAACACAGAAGAAGCCATACCCACGTTCAGTGACTCTGCCTGTCCACGCATAGGGATAATCAAAGTATCGTCCACTAACTGCTGTACACGCACTGACACACCCTTAGCCTCGTTACCAACAAGTAACCACGTAGAACCAGCGAATGGATACTCATAACATGTATAATCTGCTTGGAGACTTGTACTCACCAATCGAGCTCCCCCCTGCTTAGCTTGTGGCAAAATATCGAGTAAATCTCCCTCCACTACAGGTAGATGGAAAAAAGATCCCATCGTAGAACGAATGGTCTTAGGGTTGTATAAATCTACACATCCTTGACCTAATATCACGCCATCCGCTCCTGCCGCATCCGCACTACGTATAATCGTGCCTACATTCCCTGGATCTTGAACGCCATCTAGTACCATCACCAAGCTATTCTCTATAGAAAGTAACTGAGCAAGATCAACAGAGCGCTTACGAACAACTGCGAATACGGGTTGAGGCGTAACCGTATCCGTACATTTTCCTATGATTGCTTCCGATACACCAATCCATTCAGCATCATTTGAGTGAAAATGCTTCAATTCCGCAGGAATTCCCTTGTCCATATCATAAGCAACACATTCAATATCTGCTTCAGATTGAAAAGCTTCTTGTACTAAGTGAACGCCTTCTACAACAAATTTATGACTTTTATCCCGATGTTTCTTCTCTAACAATTGCGTCCATTCTTTCACTCGTGCATTGTGTAGGGATGTAATATCCATCTTAAACCCATCCTTATCTTGGTACCCCTATTTATTTGGATAATTCTAGTTCTAATTTAACTAAATCATCTTTTTGTCCTAAAATAATGAGAACATCATCTTTGTCTAACGGTTGATTTGCATTTGGCGAGATATTCATCTTCGTCCCCGTCTTAATAGCCATGACATTACATCCATATCGGGCTCTTACATCAAGATCCTTGAGATTCTTACCAATCATTTTATCTGATGCTTTCATTTCGACAATACTATAATCATCAGACAGCTCAATATAATCAAGAATGTTCGGTGACGTCAAATGGTGAGCAACCCGGAGTCCCATATCCCGTTCTGGGAATATGACTTTATCTGCACCTATTTTGTTTAACACTTTCCCATGCAATTCATTCTGCGCTTTTACGATAAGTGTAGGAATACCCAAGTCCTTTAAAATCAATGTCGTTAAGATACTCGACTGTATATCTTGCCCAATGGCCACAACGACGACTTCGAAATTACGAATACCGAGGGCACGCATGGCTTCTTCATCTGTTGAATTAGCAGATACCGCATGAGTTACAATGTTGGATATTTCCTGAATTCGTTGTTCATTGGAGTCAATTGCCAAGACATCAAAACCCATGTCCGTCAGTGCAGTTGCTACACTAGATCCAAACCTGCCCATTCCAATGATGGCGTACTGTCTTTTTGCCATTGTTCAACCTCCGTTTGTTCAAATATCTTCAATGATTATATCATACTGGTACCCAAACTTGAATTGCAGCCAGATAAGAAGGGAATATTAAACGATGACTCACTACAGTAGGAGGGGATAACATGCCAATCGTACTCGACTTACGTCAAGCGATTGTACACAAGGTTCACAATAAGACCGATGCAGATCTACGTGACATGATTGAAGGTTCAGTTGATGGTCCAGAAGCAGCTCTACCCGGACTTGGTGCCATATTCGAAATGATATGGAAAAATATTGAGTCCAAGCAACAGGATGAACTGATTCAAGTAGCTCAAAAACACCTTCAATCCGTTACCCCCACGCCACTATCCTAAGTCAAGAAAATCCCTCTACCCCATATAGGGTGGAGGGATTTCTCTATTATCTATTAAGGTGCAATTTCAAGGAACTTAGCGGTTGGATTTTTTTCCATGGCAGTCCTCATTGCGTATTCATTCTCAAACAACACTACATAATTACCTTTTTTATCTTTTACAAGCGTCGAGTTAATGCGGAATTTACTTGCATCAATGTTATCGTCCACAAGCCATCTTGCGAATTGATATTGCATCCTCTGAAGCTGTACGTCTACGCCATACTCACCCTTCATACGGTATTCGAACACTTCGAATTGAAGTTGGCCCACAACGCCAAGAATCGTATCATCAAAGCTCACCGTTTTGAACACTTGAATGGTACCTTCCTCCGTTAACTGGTCAATCCCCTTCTGGTACTGTTTGTGTTTAAGAGCATTCTTGGCAGTTACCTTGGCAAAAATCTCAGGTGAGAATGTCGGAAGCTCTTCGAACACCATATCACTTTCTTGACTTAAGGAATCACCAATTCGGAAAATACCTGGATCAAACAAACCAATAATATCGCCTGGGAATGCCTCTTCCACAATATCACGGTCCTGTGCAAGGAATTGCTGTGGCTGCGACAATTTAATGTCCTTTCCTACACGGATATGCTTAACGCTCATTCCACGGTGGAATTTACCTGATACGATACGAAGGAAAGCAATTCTATCGCGGTGGGCAGGATTCATGTTGGCCTGAATTTTGAATACATATCCAGAGAATTTCTCATTGGTTGGATTCACAAGACCGCCAATACTACGTCGTGGTTCTGGCTTAGGTGCTAGTTGTAAGAAGTTCTCTAGGAACGTTTGAACGCCGAAATTGTTAATCGCACTCCCGAAGAATACAGGCGTTAGTTCTCCGTTGTTAACCTTCTCCAGATCAAATGGATCTCCCGCAACATCAAGTAACTCCAAATCCTGACACAGTTGATCATGCAAGTATTCGCCTGCCATCTCACGAATAATTGGATCACGGTAGCCCGTCACCTTCTGAACTTTAATGACAGAGTGATCATTCCCTTGGAATAGTTCCACTTGATTATTCATCCGGTCGTATACACCACACAGATCGCGTCCTGTACCAATAGGCCAGTTCATTGGAACTGAACGAATCCCTAGTACTTCTTCAAGTTCTTCCATGAGTTCAAACGGGGTACGGCCTTCACGATCCAGCTTATTCACGAATGTAAAGATTGGAATGCCTCTTTGGGCGCATACTTGAAACAGCTTAACTGTCTGTTTCTCCACCCCTTTAGCTACGTCAATCAACATCACTGCGCTGTCTGCTGCTGTCAGCGTCCGATAGGTATCCTCACTAAAGTCTTGGTGACCTGGCGTATCTAGAATATTAATGCGATGTCCAATATAATCAAATTGCATAACCGAAGAAGTAACTGAGATTCCACGTTGCTTCTCAATCTCCATCCAGTCACTCGTAGCATGTTTACTAGCCTTCCGGGCTTTAACTGTACCCGCTAGACGAATGGCACCACCGAATAGGAGTAATTTCTCCGTTAATGTTGTTTTACCAGCATCCGGGTGAGAAATAATCGCAAAGGTTCTGCGCTTATCCACTTCCTTCTGCAACGTTGGATCTAATACTTCGCTCATTTCACATTTCCCTTCATCACTAAAGTCATGTCTATTATTGTACCACATTCTATACGCAAATCATCCTCATACACTGAGGCATGAGGACGATTTATTATGAATTTTTTAATTTTGTTTATTCCACACAACGTTATCTTCATCCTGACCGTTCACAGGCCACCAATGGAATCCGTCTTTTTCCAAAAGCTCATCCGCTTCTGTCGGACCCCATGATCCAGCTGGATATGTTGTAAGCTTGCCTGGATCTTCTGCCCAAGCCTCCGCAATTCGGTCAACAAAGGACCAAGCAGATGCCACTTCATCCCAACGCGTGAAATATGTAGACTCCCCGCGAACTGCATCATGTAGTAAACGTTCATAAGCTTCAGGAGAGTTAATTCCAACCATACAGCTTTGACAGAAATCCATCGCTACCGGTTGAATGTCGCTCTCAGAACCTGGTTTCTTCGCGTTAATCTTGACATAAATCCCTTCCATTGGATTCACTCTTATCACCAATAGGTTAGGCTCAAGCTTATGCTTTTGACCTAGGTATACATTCGTTGGCATGCTACGGAATTCGACTACGATTTCAGTTGTTTTAACTGGCAGTCTTTTACCTGTACGAATATAGAATGGAACCCCTGCCCAACGGAAGTTATCCACGAACAATTTGGTTGCAAAGTACGTTTCCGTATTCGAATTAGGATCAACTTTATCCTCATCACGATACGCTGGCAATTCTTGCCCATTCGCACTTCCCGCGATATATTGTCCACGAATCACGTTCTTCTCAACTTCTTCGGCATTAAGATATGGACGCAATGAACGAAGAACTTTAACCTTCTCGTCGCGAATATCTTCTGGTAACAAACGACTTGGTGGCTCCATAGCAATCATCGTCAGCATCTGAAGCATATGGTTCTGACCCATGTCCTTCAAAGCTCCTGCATGGTCATAATAGCCCCCGCGCTCTTCAACCCCAACCGTTTCACTTAAAGTGATCTGGATGTTAGCAATATGCATGTTATTCCACAAAGGCTCAAAGAAAGCATTCGCAAAACGGATAACCTCGATATTTTGTACCATTTCTTTACCCAAATAATGATCAATACGATAAATATCTTCTTCTTTAAAAACTTGACGAATTTGTTCATTAAGAGTTTCTGCTGACTTCAAGTCATATCCGAAAGGCTTCTCAATAACAAGACGCTTCCATCCTTTGCCCTCTAGCATGCCACCCTTTTCTAAATTGAATGATACACTCCCGAATAACTCCGGTGCTAGAGCCAAATAAAACATACGGTTACCAGGAATATGATAACGGTCTTCAATCTTCTCCGTCTGTTCCTTTAATTCACAGAACCCATTAACATCGTTAATATCTAGAGCTTTATATTCAAAATGCTGAGCAAATGCATACCATTCTTCGTTTGCTTCTGCCTTATAACGACAAAACTCTTGAATGGATTGGAACACATCTTCTCTGAATTCTTCTTGTGTACGTGGACGACGCGCAACGCCAATCACTGCGAAATCATCTGCCAATTTACCTTCACGGTATAAACTATAAATAGCAGGAAAAAGCTTTCTTCTTGCCAAATCTCCGGTTGCACCGAATAAAAAAAATACCGAACTTGGGGTCTGTAATTGTTCAAGATTTAAGTTTTCAGCCATGGCTCCTCATTCTTTCTATGTAATATAGTGTATTTTTATGCATGATAGCACTTATAACTTCTTGAAAGAAGCATAAATGATGTGATGTTATTTTAGCATATTGTACTTCATCATGCCATCTTATTCCTGACAAAAATACTCAGATATCTCGAACTAATGAACCCCCATGCATTTAATATTCAATGGTGATGATGGGGAACCCTAGCGAAACTCTACTCATACCCGTGATTTCATCTAGATGAACTGCAATCTGCATATCCATATGATGGTCCCCACTAGCCAAGTCAAAACCAAGTGAAGGAGCCTCATAGGAACGACTAATGGTCATTTCATCCGTATAACTCTCTACCTGACTAAATTTCAGGTGCGAATGAAGCTTCGTTTCTACTTCCTTTATGGTTGTTGTTACAGTCTGTCTTTCTTTAACATTCCCCTGAACGGTGGCATTCCATGCAGCATCAATATCCAAAAGATTGATTTGAGTTCGATACATATCCTGTAAACGTAGAAGCGTAGAACGATTCATTGTGTCCATCGATTCCATCTTCACAATTAAATAACTCTTCTCTTGAGAAATAACTTGCCAGCTAAAAGTAACTCTAATACCTTCAATCGAAGTGATGGACCGATAGGTTTCATGATCTACATTAGATACTGCTTGAGGTGCCGGTAGTTCCATAAGATTCGCAAGTTGTTGCGCTGCTTCTAAAGAACTTAACTCCCCTCCATTCGTCCATTCACCTTGCCATTTAACCACAACTTGAAGAGGCATATCTACCAGCTCTTGACCCCATTGAATTAAATTCTCTAGTCTCTTGTCCTCTTTATTTGCTTCTTGATCTGCAAATGCATTCCATCCAAATCCTATGAATACAACAATGATTGATATTAGTATAAGTCCGAGTCTTGTGATCCTTCTTTGATTACTCATTATGAATTCCTACCTTTCGATTCTAAATCTATGAATCTACTAAATAGGATGACCCTTTTACTATTCTTTTATACCTCATGTATTTGTAACAACAAAGAAACCCGTGATGCACCATCATAAATGGGCTTCACGGATTCTAATTTAATAGAGTCCAACACGTCTACCTTACTCTGTTAATCCATTCTTATAGGCATAAATAGCGGCCTGTGTCCTATCATCTACATTTAGCTTAGATAATATGTTAGTAACATGGAATTTCACTGTCTTGATCCCGATGATGAGGTCATCAGCGATTTCCTGATTAGCCTTACCCTGCGCCATCAGACGTAGGACTTCCATCTCTCTGTCCGTTAACTCTTTATGAGCCGCTTCTACAATCTGAGGATGGCGTAAGCGATTCATCATCTTAGATGCAACTTGCGATTCTAGGACGGATTGACCACGGGCTGCGGCACGGATCGCTTCTGCAATCTCACTTGCTCGTGATGTCTTAAGTAAATAACTGAATGCTCCCGCCTCTATAACCGGATACATCTTCTCGTCATCTAAGTAACTTGTAAGTACAATTACTTTACAATCAGGATAGAGCTTCAGTAGTTCACGTGTCGCTTCTATACCGTCCATCCCCTCCATGACAAGGTCCATCAAGACTACATCGGGGTTATACTCTATAGCCAGTCTAATTCCTTCTTCACCGCTGCCAGCTTCACCAACCACTTCTATACCATCTTCCGTGCCTAATACTGCTGCCAGACCTATGCGTACCATTTCATGATCGTCCACTAGTAATACTTTAATTTGTGATTCGTTCTCGTTCTCCATGAATCTCTTCCCCCATATCTTCGTGCACAATTGGAATTGTGATTTCAATACGTGTACCTTTATTTAATGCCGTAATAAACTGTAGTGAACCACCGATCTCGCTCACTCGTTCCTTCATATTTGATAGACCATAGGATGTCTGCTTTTTGTCATCTAATTCAAATCCTACACCATCATCATAAATCATTACCCTTACGGTCTCTTGTCTGAGGTGAATACGAATCTCCAGCTTATTTGCCTTTGAATGACGTAGCGCATTAGACATAGCCTCCTGCACAATTCGGAACAAATGATTCTCGATTCCCTTCATCAAATGGATACCCTTATCCATTTCAAATACAATTTCCATGGGAACCTTCAACTTCAATTCATTCACTAACTCCATTAGACCTTGTTCTAACGGTTTCCCTTCCAAATAAACAGGTCTTAGATGAAGTAAAAGCGCACGCATTTCAGATTGAGCTACAGCTGCCATTTCCTCAATTAAAGCTACTTGCCTCTGTGCTTTGTCAAAATCCTTATCTAATGTCCTACCAACAGCCGTGGCTGTCATTGATATTGCGAATAACTGTTGCGACACAGCGTCATGTAGTTCGCGCGCTAGTCGCTGTCGCTCTTCTATGATCGCAGTTACTCTTGCTTGTTCTGCTAATTGTGCATTATGTGTAGATAAACGTTGTAGCGACGTAACCTGGTCCTCCCACTTCTTGCTAATCCGTCCAAGCTGTACACCAAGACGTCCAAGTTCATCTTCTCCAAGAGCGGGCATAGAACGGGCCACAATACCCTTTTCCCATGAAAGCAATGTTTCACGCAAGAGTACCAGTTTACGTTTCATGCGGTAGCCTTGGTAAAAACCACTCACTGCACCTATGCCAAGAGGAATTAGCACAAGTGTGGCCACAGTCTTCAATCCTACTCTCCATGAATCAAACGGTGCCAAGTAATCGTAGGTATACAACAAATAAAGAATGACAAGAAGCAAGACGAAAGAAAGAAGGGCTCCTTCGCCCATGCTTCTTGATAGCATGTTGACAGACTTCTTTGTCTTCACTAGGGAACCCCTCCAATTTATATTAAACGTATATCAATATCTCCAACGATATATGACACTATTACTTTCACTTTATAGTCTGTATCCACATAATTCGCAGATCTCCATGTCAATCGATTCATCATCCCACTGTCTTTCTTCCCATCGAAGTCAATAGAGCCAAAGAGAACGAACGCTTCAATCTCAACCCCATAATAATCAGGAATATCCAAATCCATATCACCCATAACGCCCTGAAAGACGATGATAGTCTCTCGTTCTTCTGGCATCCCAAGGGATAAATCTAAGTCGCTCTCACCGAGCACATGCCATACACTCATACTTTTCATCACCCAGGGTGATTGATCCCAGTCAAAGTTAGACATAAAACTCATCTTTTGTATGAATCCTTCATTCGAATGACTTTTCTTTGATTTACCATAAAACAATCCTAATGAGATAAGGCTAATGGCTACGACTAGGATCAAGTTGTCCAAAAGAATCAGAACAGCTCCAATCGCTAGAAATGTGTAACCTTTTTTAATATCACCATTGCGAATTTTATAAATTCCAAATAGCAGTAAGAGGAGAGCAACAAGGCTTAGAAAGCTGAGCCACTTGCCTGAAAGCATAAGCATACCAATGCATATCATTCCAATAGCTATGATTCGATTTCTTTTTCCCAAGGCGTTGCCCTCCTTTGATTAGTAGATTTCATACGTTGTGGAGTTGGAAAAGCCATAGCAGTATGGAATTCCATACTGTATGGCTTCGCCTTTCATAATATATCATACCAACCGTTGTTACGAATACATATTATTTAGTTTCGCTCTTTGTAACTGCTGGACCATTCATCTTACTTTTCAAAGCCTTTAATTGTTCTTCTACCTTAAGCGATTTCTCAGCATCAACTGAACTTACAAATCCTGCATGAGCTGAACGGTAGGGAACTTGCATAACATCAGCTTCCGCTTCTAATTGCATGATCTTTTCTTCCATACGGTGGAAACCAAGTGAAGCACTTCCACTTTCAATACTATGAATGCTGTTCACTTGAGACATCTGTTTCTTCGCTTTGGCCATTTGAGCACGTGATACCAATTCATTACGCTTATTGCGCATCTTGTAGAATTCATCTTTCATTTCGTGCAACTGTTGTACCAAATCCTTAGCTTGAGCCTCCGCTTGAAGGTGTAGTCCTTGATATTCCGTGTGCTTCTGATCGAAATAAATTTTTTCCTCCAAAAGCTTGCGAGCAACTTCTTCCTGTCCGTTCTTTAATGCCAATTCAGCTTGTGCTTCACGTTGTTCACCCATCTTCACAGATTCATCTACGCGTTGTTTCATACGACGTTCATTCGCCATTTGTTTAGCGACTGTAACCTCTGCTTCGTGTATTTCCGCCTCCATATCACGTAAATACTGGTTCAACATCACAATTGGATCTTCTACCTTATCTAGTACCTCATTAACTGATGCTTTTGTCATATCTTTCAATCTTTTGAATACTCCCATATCTTACACTTCTCCCTTCTCGTATCTAGATAGTTTAATTTTTAATTCTTCCACTTCTTTTTTCAAAGCTTTTTTCTCAATATCCTTCATCATGTCATCCAGATCAGAGCTACGAACATTGTTGTAACCACCTGAATTAGCATTGGAGTTGTTAAATTCGGAACCATACCCTACATTGTTATTTCTGTATGAATCCCCGTTAGTATAATGACCACCTGGGCCATGATTCGAATGTCCATTCCCATATGAATTAAATGGGGGAACACCTTCCTTCGGAATCACAAGTGCTGCTATAAGATATATGAACAGTGTAGTACCGCCACTAAAAGGAATACTGATAAACACAAGAATCCTCAGTATTGTTGCATCAATGCCAAATACTTCTGACAGTCCACCACATAGACCAGTGACCATTTTATTACGTGATGAACGGTACAATTTACTCATGAAGTTACTCCTTTCCGCTGTTGTTCAGCTTTTGTTTCAGTCTAGCCATTTCCTTCTCCAGAATACTGGATACTGAGGAACTAGCTTGATCAAGATAATCTTGACCCGCGCGCCGTAATTCACGTAGACTTCGTGCTTCTAATTCCCAGTCCGTAAGTCGATCTTCTAGCCGGTCGAACATCTTCGGAATATCTTTCCCACCAAATTCACCCATGCGTTGGTTCATTCGCTGTTGTAACCGTATGTTCTCCATACGAGCTGAATAATATTGACGTTTACTATATACAGTCTGATATTCCAGTTTTAATTCATTCATCTGATTCTCGAGTTCACGAAGAGATAACCTACTATCTTCAAGCAACTCTCCATATTGTTCTAGCTTTTCTTCATATATAATCTTCTCTTGAAGCGCTAACTTAGCTAAATGATCCTCTCCTGCTTTGAGGGCCAATATTGCCTGCTCTTCTCGTTTATCCTTCATTGAAGACGCTTGATCTACCTGCTGCTTCAATTGTTTCGTATGTGATGCATACTGTTGAAATAATTTCTCAACCTCTGTAATATCGTCTCGTGTAGCCCTCAGGAATTGATCAATTAACTTCACTGGGTCCTGACTTTGCTCCAAACGTTCGTTCAATGTTGCAACGGTTATATCTCTCATCCGCCGAAAAACGCTCATACTTATTTACTCCCTCCTTAAGCAATCTGTCTTCACACCTAATTTATTTTAGTAAGTATTTCTCTTTCTTCTAAAAAGTGATATTCCAAAGATAAGTATCGCAATTCCTAGAAGAGGTCCGATTATCCATGATAATTTAGCAAACAATGCCATTATCCCAATCACTAAGATAACCCATCCAATAAATACTTTCCCACGACGAACTCCATAATAACCTAACGCGATTAAAATGATTGGAAATACTAATCCAAGTAAACCACCAATCAATGGTCCCAATATACCCATTAGCATTAGTGCTCCAATAACAATCAACACAACTGCTAGACCATTACCTCGTTTTAAATTCATGTATTCTCACCGCCTTTCATCTCATCACCTTATGTACTTATTGTAGGTTAACCGCAGATATTTCAAAACAGACCTCCGACGGTTTTTGTTCCTAGACCTTAGGCGGGGGGCTACTTAGTCTTAGGTAGGGTAATGAGAACTAACCTCGGTTATTCACACTGGTTAGTATACCCTTAGGTTATGTTCAGTCTCCCTAACTTACTATTGAACCTATTACTGTTTAATTCGACTTAATTACCCTACAACAAAAAGACAGATCCGGAGTTAATCCTTCATCTGTCGTCGTTTGCTCGCTTATTCACTTGCTAAAATACATCCTGAAAACAGAAAAAGGTTTATAAGTTCGCTTAGATAAGCAATCTTATAAACCTTTTATACTGTATACCGATGGCCGGACTCGAACCGGCAAGCCTCGCGGCACCGCATTTTGAGTGCGGCGTGTCTGCCAATTCCACCACATCGGCAAATCTTAATGGTGCGCCCTAAGAGATTCGAACTCCTGGCCTTTTGATTCGTAGTCAAACGCTCTATCCAGCTGAGCTAAGGGCGCAAACATTTCTAAAAAAACTTGGTGCGGAAGACCAGACTTGAACTGGTACGATAGTCACCTACCGCAGGATTTTAAGTCCTGTGCGTCTGCCGATTCCGCCACTCCCGCATACTTGATGGAGGCGCCACCCAGATTTGAACTGGGGATAAAGCTTTTGCAGAGCTGTGCCTTACCACTTGGCTATGGCGCCGTGATAATAATGGAGCGGACGACGGGAATCGAACCCGCGACCCTCGCCTTGGCAAGGCGATGCTCTACCGCTGAGCCACGTCCGCATAAAAATGGCTGGGAATATAGGATTTGAACCTATGCATGACGGAGTCAAAGTCCGTTGCCTTACCGCTTGGCTAATTCCCAAAAACTTAATTAAAAATATGGGGCGACTGATGGGACTTGAACCCACGAATGCCGGAACCACAATCCGGTGCGTTAACCCCTTCGCCACAACCGCCATAATAATTCTAATTTCAAACATTTACTCAATAAAAATGGGGCGACCGATGGGTCTCGAACCCACGAATGCCGGAACCACAATCCGGTGCGTTAACCACTTCGCCACGACCGCCATACTAATGAGTAAAAAAAATCTTTTTGGCAGGGGCAGCAGGAATTGAACCCACACTAACGGTTTTGGAGACCGTTGTTCTACCCTTAAACTATGCCCCTAAAAAAGAAATGGTGGAGGATGATGGATTCGAACCACCGAACTCGTAGAGAGCAGATTTACAGTCTGCCGTGTTTAGCCACTTCACTAATCCTCCAAAACAATGGTGCCGTCGAGAGGACTTGAACCCCCAACCTAC
Source organism: Paenibacillus macquariensis (assembly GCF_900156375.1). GTDB lineage: Bacteria > Bacillota > Bacilli > Paenibacillales > Paenibacillaceae > Paenibacillus_AQ > Paenibacillus_AQ macquariensis. The sequence goes on along the minus strand of NZ_FTNK01000003.1, from coordinate 146 downwards.
TGATTACAAGTCAGTTGCTCTACCAGTTGAGCTACAACGGCGCACCTTCAAAACTTACTGTAAAATCAATGGTGGCTCGGAACGGAATCGAACCGCCGACACAAGGATTTTCAGTCCTTTGCTCTACCGACTGAGCTACCGAGCCA
>NZ_FTNK01000044.1 GCF_900156375.1 Paenibacillus macquariensis | reverse complement strand
AGTCCCTGGCTGCTGCTGAAGGTGAATCACATCATACTGCTGCTCCCACCGATCCCGTCCCTCCGGATCCGCAGAGCATTTGCTCATTATGGCCAGCTCTTTTCTATTGGCCAGTTCCTGGCTGCTGCTGAAGACAAATCACATCATGCTGCTGCTCCCACCGATCCCGTCCCTCCGGATTCGCAGACCATTTAACCATTATGGCAACCCTTTCTATTGGCCGGTTCCTGGCTGCTGTCAAGGAGAATCACATCATGCTACTCCCACCAATCCTGGCCATCCAATCACCAAAATCTCAAACCTCTCTATCTTTAGAGACAAATAAACACTAATGAACAACAAGGTTCGTATAGTTATATATCCCCTTTTACTCTATCCAAGAAAATAATGACCTCATTTTGTCACTAATAGTGACGAAATGAGGTCATTATAATATATCGTATTAAAAAAGCTCAGAACTGTTAATTAACCTCTTTTGATCCTTCTTAGAAATCTATTTCACAATAATTATCACAATTAATAGACCACTAGGCATCATCATCCTTAGTGGTCTCTATTAAATACATAACTGATTCACTTTATCTTTTGGGGAATGGGTTATTTTTTATAACTCGATTGCGATTAGATGACAACTGAGAGTCATTTTCTGAAGTAGCAGCTACTTGGTCAAAAGGATTTCCTGAAGTCAATCGCGCGCGAGTATTTAATATTTGTTTCTTTTCAATCTTACCTCCCATGTCAAAACCTGAAGCAGCTTTTTCTCTTTCCTCACTAAGCTTTTTAAGTGTTTCAGCCTCTGTACGTAAATTTCTAGCTCTTTCAGGTAATCCACCCATATTAGCCATAGTGTAAACTATAGCATTTGTTTTACTTCCATAGGTCACAGAACCGAGATACACATCTACATTAGGCAGTTCTACTTTCATTCTAGTGCGAATCACTTCCAGTGTATCTTGATTTATACGATCCTTCCGATCCCTAGGAAGCACAACAACTAGTGCTAGGCTACGCATATCCTTTTCATAGTCAAATCCATTAGCTAGTACATTTCTACCTTTATACGTACTAATGATCTCATTAATTAAATCTTCATTATTAGTAACTTCTTCAAGATTTATTTTCTTTTTCGCAAAAGTAATAACTCCTCCTGCTAATATTATATGATTAAGTAGATCCGCTGCATCCAAAGTGAATGCACTTTCTAAACTAGTAAGTACGCTCCATTCGTGAAGAATACTTGCAACCTTATAGTTGCTATATAAATCCCAAGTCAAATTTTTTACTTCTGGTGCTTCACTATGCTCTTTTACTATCTTCTCATTGTCTAGAATAACAAGAGACTGTAAGACACGATAACCATTATCATCTTCCTCATTAGTTCGGATCTCATTCAGTTTAGGGGCAAGTTCTACCATCGCATTGTATGCATTAAGGCTTTCAACTTGATTCGGTCTTGGTAGAGTAGTTATAACAGCTACAGGCACATGCAAAAAATCAGCAATTGCATCTACCAAAATATTTACTGCACCCGTTCCTGTACCGCCACCCATTGAATTTACGACAAATATAATATTACAATCTTTCATTTCTTCACCAATTACTTCAAAAATCGTTGATCCATTTTCTTCAAAAGCCTTTCTACCAATGTCAGGATCTTTTCCTACACCAGTTTCATATCCAATAAGAGGTAAGCGAAAACGAGCAGGTATATTCTTAAGATCATTCATGTCCCCTTTGTTAGAGTTAACAATAATACATGGATAAACTTGCTCACCATTTATTCGTTTAATTCCTGCAAATGCATCCGTAATCTTCGAACCACCTTGTCCTAAACCCACAAACCCCATTTTCAAACCAGAATCCGCATTTTTTTGTTGAACGAATCCTTCTAACGGCCATACCTGATCAATATTCTGTTGCATTAAATTTCCTCCTCATAACTAACTGTTTTAGAAGCAATTTTACTACCGAATAATATATTTGGAGTTTTCTCTATTAATCCACCTATGCAATAGGCTGCTTCAGTTCCATAATCCGTTAAATAATATTTCTCTTTGTTTCCCTCTTTCCAGCAATCAATAAATAGTGCTCCTTCTAACTTTGCTATACCTATGTCTACCAGACTCCTGTATTTAGTGAATTTCGCTTCAGGATCTGGATCATTTTCAATAAACTTTCTAACAATTTCAGACTTGAATATATTTTGCTCTTCCTGAATCACGAAAAAGATATCTAAGATGGTACCTTTCATTATTTGTTTGCAGATTTCTTCAATTGAAATATAATTGTCCAAAAACAAAACCTCCTCCACTTTTATTTCGTGACATTACGACACAAAACGCCTCTTTTTGTCACTAAACAACCTCAAATAGATTATACCACTATTTTGGTATAAATTTCAATAGTTCTACAATATTAATCAATATATTATCAACTAGTCATTAACTAGTAACTAGCGATAGCCTATATATTAATAATTTCATTCAATACATAGCAACTGATTATCAACTACTGGTTGGATATTCGCTACTAGTAGACTAGTCTACTTTGAATAGTACTAGCCTTTACATTAGATATAGATTATGTTTAATTTATCTTAAATGATTAGTACTAGCCTTTACACTTCATCTAGACTATCTTTTTAGTATGGATAAACGAACGGAAAGGAAGTGGTAGAGTTAATATGGTTGAAGAAAAAAAGTTTTGGCAGTTAACAGAGTTTGCAAGATTACTAGATGGTCACTACACAACTGTTAATCAATGGTTCAATACCTTGGAAAAGAAAAACATTCATTTTGTATCCAGAGCTGCAGATGAAACTAGAGTCTATGATGAATTAGATCTTTCAGTTGGTAGGTACATTAAAGAAAAGCGTACGGCCGGTTGGTCTTTAAATGGTATATATGACAAATTACCAGATGAATTCGATCTCAGACCTTTCCCTGAGGGCTTTACGGGCAAACAGAATGAATTGTCAGTAGAATTATTGGATAGCATGAAGAGACTATTCCAATCAGAACTGATAGACATCCTTGATCAGAGAGATCTTGAGCGAGAAAACAACAATATAAAACAAAAGTTGATGCTTGAAGAAAATAATCTTAGAATACGTCTAGAAGAAAGACAGCAGAATATTACCGATAGAATTACCGATCATCGTATAAATTCATCACTGAAACTTGAAGCACTAGACGAGTGGATAAAATTACCTTTATCAGATCGTTCTATTAAAATAGGTTTATTTCGTAAAGAAGAAGACCATCTTAAAAGGGAAAAGTTTATTATCCAGTACGTTAAAGATCATTATGCAGATCGATTATCCAAGGAGCTAGGGGCAGACATTTGAAAAACAGAGTAGGGTAGCGACCTTATCCTACTCTGTTTTTCAAATTGATCTGCAACCCTACAGGCCAATCTATAATCCCCTATAGATACACTAAAAAGAACTAACAAAGAGTAAGGAACCGTAGGTTCCTTACTCTTTGTTAGTTCTTTTTAGTGAGGTTCTTAGTTCTGTTTTTATGTGTGAATAGTAACTGATTAATAGATAGAATTCAGAGGATATAGTACAGTCGGCTTTGTAGTGTATGTAACGCTAGTTAGTTAGTTTAAAAATAATGGTTCTTAGCGAACCAAGTTGTCTCTGTAGTGGTCTTTCTAGTTGCTTTTAGCTCTATTATCCGTTAGTTAATTGTTAGCCCATCTATAGTTGGTTGTTATCTGAATGTTATTCTTATTAATATGTGAAAACTAGTTACTATTGGTCACTGATTTCTTTCGAATTGGATAGAATTTTGTCTCATCCCCAGCTATTGCAAATATTGATGTTGGCTTATTATTTTGATGTTGAAATGACCCATTTAACAATGACTGCCAATTTGTTTTTAGAACGTTGTATCGTTTCTCATTTGGCGCAACCCAGAGGATCGGAGAGGTGAAATTTAATTTTTCATGTAGCTCAATATATCGTCGATATTTTTCTTCAATTCTTCTTGGATTTTCAGTATCATTATCAAATTCTATAAAGAACTCTGCGGATCCTACCGTTAATTTTGCATCCGGTCGAAGCTGTCTTTTAAACCCTGGTCTATTTGCTTCTTCAGGATCTATTTCCAACAGATCGAGGTATAACAATTCAGTAGATAGTTTTTCACCAGTCCAATCAATATTCAGTCTATTAAGCTCACTATGCTTCTTTGCCCTCAGTAGAATGTCATTTGTACCAATGTGATGCATCATCATTGCAGATGTGATAACTTTTGCTGTTTCTGGAGCGTTTCGCATCTGACATACCAGCCTAATTGAATCTGGACCAAGTGTATATGCCCCTCGTTTACGAACACCAAACTTTGCTGGCAAATAGTAAACCCTTAGCATATCCCGGCCACTTTTCTGAATCTTATGTATGTGGTATCTTAGGTTGTCATACTGCATTCCCGTTATGGCCATTAGCTGTTCTGCTGTTGCAATTCCCATATCAAAAATAATGTTCTGCAGCTGTTCAACCCGTGTTAATCTATCATGATCTACCCACTTAAAAAGCATATCTACCACTTCCTTAATTTAGGTTTTAGCTGATCTTCTCCAGCAGCCTCCTGGTTATCTAAAGGTCTTCCAGTTTTAAGATAATGACTTATACTCCTATCGACCTCATTTGCTGATATTCCATCTCTTTTAAATAGCGCCATGCCACGTTGTAATCCCCATTTAAAAGCAGTTTCCATCTCACGTTCATTTTCGTAATCTGCCCATTCTCCGGATCCATCTGGACGGTATACATAAGGTGGAGCACAGCGTACTGTTGCAGTAGCTCTTCTTTTTTCCCCATTAACTACGGACCAGGTGTATATCGCTATTCTATTATCTGGTAAAGATTGCAATGTATCCTGATCAAACGTACCTCTTGTCATTCTTGAAATTATTTTTCCTGACTCTGGACCTTGCCGAGCAGAAAAAATATTCCCTACATTTTCAGTAATACTCTTTACTAATTCAGGTGTAAATTGTTCTAAAAACTGTGTACAGAGACCCAAACTTAGACCATGTTTTCTATCCTTTGCCTGAATTGTAGTTAACACAGGAAATTGAGTTTCATGAGCTTCATCATAGATTAGAAGGTGCGCCCTTGATCCTGTAGATCTTGTCTGAGCCTCTTTATGATATTGATTTGCTACATATCCACCCACAAGCTTAATTGCTTGATTTGACAGACCCTTTATATCAAACAAAACTATGTGACCTTCATCCATCCATTTTCGAATTTGTAACTTCATCTCATGGTGGCCAAACATCCTTCTCATATCAGCATTAGTCTGAAATGGTGAAAGTCTATTTAGGAGAGGTTCCACAAATCCCCTGGTTTCAGAGAGAGCAGGAAATTCATTTTTCCAGAACTGTGAAAGCATATAATCATCATTTACATATTTAGGAACAATTTGATTTCGAAAATGAGTATCCATAAGTAGTGGAAGCATTCCTAAAATACTATGACTTGTTATAGGATCATTCATAAGCGTTCCTAAACAATTTCTAACAATTCGTTCCATTCTAACTGCTGGTCCATAAGCAGAAGTAATTAGTTCAAGAACTTCATTTGACACGTTATAGATTGGTTCTTCTCTTCTCCTATATAGCAAATTCATAGGAAGGACATAATCTTCTCTACTAAAGTTAAAGTAATGAATTTTAGACCAATCAACTTTTTTTCCAATTTTCTCATAATGCCGTAATCGATTCAGAATACTTGCAACCGTTTCCTGTGCTGGATCAAACAAGGTAAATCCAACGCCGTTTTTAGGTTGTTCAATAAATTCAGATATAAGAGCATCAAAAATCTCCATAAGCATTGAAGACTTTCCTGATCCTGTTTGTCCAGTTAAAACAAAATGCTTCAGTATCTCTTTAACTGGTATTTTTACTGATCTATCGTTTCCACCTACGGGATGATCCATATGGCCAACATGAATTCCCTTGGTTAACTCATCCTTAGAAAGTAATGTTTGTCCTATTTTAATGTGCGGAATACGTTCATAAATTCTATGTTTACTTTGAGGTAATCGCACAACATTACCTAGCTCTGGACCGGTCATGATAACACAATTATCAGACTTCACCTTAGGTTCTGTACTAAAAACAAAACCTTCATATTTTCTAATTTTCTGAAGAAACAAATTATTATCTAATTTGAACATATGATTTATAGTACTAGCAATGGTTTGTAACTGTGCATCTGGATATTTGCCATGACACAGAATACCAATGTTAACAGCAAAAACAGATTCTCTACCTGTATATCTCTGCTCAAGAGCCTTCAGCTGCTGCTTTTGTTCTTGAGACATATCTCTACTAATATTCACCGGTTTATTTTTGTTTGTGTGTTTCTGCTGACCGCGTAAGGCAGCTGCAAAATCGTTACGCGATAAGCCAGCATCTGATAAAAATGAAGATGAGGATATATTTTTAAAGGAATCCATACTTGCCTTTATCTTAGATTTTATATTCTTATCTTTCTCAGGAATAACAGTAATATCTAACCAGGCTTCTGAATCCTTCTCATCTCCAAGTGAAAATAAAACATCTTCAAAATCAGTACAACCATCATATCGTTTAAAGGAAAAGCCAGAACGATTATCATTAAACGAATTCATCACCCCCCCAACTAAACCTACCGGCAGCTGTGGATCAGGAGTTAATGGAATAGCATCATGTGTAATATCCTCTAACTCAACATCAGGATATAACATTTTCATCATACGTAGGATACCGGTTGAACGATCACTAGGAAACCCTAAATAGAACGTCAATTTTCCTGTCTTTGATCTATGAATTAAATACCTAAAATGTACGCGACCTTTTTGCAATTCCTCACGGAAGGGCCTACGAAAAGAGTGTAAATGATCCATCATCCGTATAACTGGCTCTATTGAAGCATTGGTAGTCGCATGAGGTATAATCCGCACATATTGAGTAAATAACGCTTTATCACGTCCTAAACCAATTAACTTCACCATCAGTTAAACCTCCTTAGTAAGAATAGACTCTAACTTCTCGATAATTAGATCCTTAAGAAATAGTTCAGGATCAGATAAGGACACAAGATAATCCAAGACTTCAGCTTCAACCAAAGAAACCATACTATCAAAACGTAAAGCATAAACCGCAGACGACGCAGGTGTATAAGAGAGACTATGTACAAATAAAACGATATGTTCGAGCAGGGGGACCTCCGGTAAAGTACTGTCTACCACAAGCACTCCAGAAGTCGATAACAAAGCTTCAGCCTTAACGAGCCATCGAGGATGTTCAGCAACACTCCAGAGAATAGGGAAACCAAACGCTGAAAGCGAAAGAGCAAGAGTCAGCCAAGAATCAGAGAGAACCGTAGAAGGAGGAACAGAATAAGAACAAAAAACGAAACCCTGGAAAGGACCAACAAGAGAATCTCCAGGGACTAAAGAAACAAGAGAAACATCCGAGAATGCAACCGGAGGAAAGAAACCAAAAACACCAATACGCATAACAAGCACCACTCCTTAATATGTATTATCCGCAACCCCCATCAGGAGCATAGCTACTAAAAGATGTAAAGGAATTTGCACCTTTCATAGATTCGGAGATTTCAGGACCCCTAGGATTGTGATTTTTAGGGCCTATATTTTTGTGATTCTTATTATTTTCAATAACTTTTTTCCACTTCTGATTTTCTAAAGAGTATGTAGCTACATTCCCTTTTCCTGCCCCGCCCCCAGTTGCAATTATTCGTTTTTGGTCAATAAGTTGTTTTATCGCCTTTTTAACAGATCTCAATGGTGCTTCAATTTTTTTTGCAATATTTGATTGACTCATTGAAAGAGTTATAGACTTGCGGATAAGCTGTAGTATCCTATACTCAATATCGTACAGTTTTTGATAAGTTTTTTCTCCCTTATATTCTCGCATAATACGCATTTTGAAAGGAATTCCAGTTAGAATCTCAATATAACTAGCACTAGGCCCCCTATATTTTCCGGAATAAGCACTCTTCAAGCACTTTTTAATTTCTTTTATCTTCATAGGTAATTCGTTTCTCTCGTTCCAACGCATCAATTCTGATAGTGCATCAGCTATTTCCCAACTCTGAGAGTAATATAGCAGTGCCAGGGTAAAACAAGAATTGTCTCTCTGTCCGACTTGAGAGCCTTTTAGAAGCTTTTGAATAGCTGGATGACCAAATACATCAAGCTTTAAAATTTTGGCCCTCTGGCTACTAGTATTGGCGTACTGGACTATATCATTATTAGTTTCATACCAATCCTTAAATTCTTGATATGTATAATTCACGTCAGAGTGAGCATATTGATAGATATCACCTTTAGGTACTGCAAACCATCTCTCTACACCAACACCTTTAATATCAGCACCCGTTAATTGTGCCATTAGTCGTGATATTTTGATGTGGTGAGTAACATTATTGCTATATGCTGCTATTGGATCAATTAGCCAGTACACATGCCAATGACCAGGTGTTTTAGATCTAACAAGAAAGTGTGGAGGCATTAATCCTCCCTCACTAATCTTATCTAATACATCAATAGGGCTAGGTAGATAGCAATCAAATTCAAGAGCAAATGTAGTAATAAACTGTACGTTTTTCTTGATTCGTCCACACTTTGAAAGGTTAAACACATTAGGAGTGAACCATCGAGAATCACAAATGAGGTCTAATAATTTCTTTTTATCACTACAAGCTACATCTTTTTCGTAATTTTCTTCTCCTTGAGGACTCACCCGAACAAAGCGAACACCTTTTAGATCGTTATCATAGAGCGAGTCAAAAAAATAATTATCAACAACTTTTTGAAGTTCCATAGCTCACCCTCCCTTCAGATATTAGCTAAAAAAGACAATAAGAAACTAGGCCTTTGAGATTATTCCATTTTTTTGGAATTAACTTAAAGGCTTAAACCGATTTATATAAATACGTATTTAAAAAAAAATTAAAAAGATAACTTAAATGAAATTAACTATTATGTACTTAATTTAGACATCAAAAAAAGCCTAAATCCGTCTCCATCGAAGACAAATCAAGGCTTTATAATACTTGAAAAATAAATGACTATGTGATAAATTTAAGTTAAATAAATCAAGTCATTGTTTCAGCACTGATAATTCCGATGGAGGTCGGATGATTCAGCTAACTAGTATAAGAGCTACCAACTCTTTTTCTAGCCGCTGCAATGGCTATTTTTTTTTCAACGAGCCGAATTAAGTTATCCACATTTTAGCATATATGTTTTCAAATTAAAAGGGAAAAGTTATACACAATGTAAAATAATTTTTATTATAGTAAAAAATTAGGTGCGATTTTAAAATAATTATCCACTGAATCCTGATTTGTTAAATATTACAAATTGATATATTCTGCTCTATATCCCTCCTATTTGAAGCGTTCATTACAATACTTCCTAACGGATTTATCCGAATCTGAAGCACACGATCAGCCCCTTTTTTCTTAAAATCGAATCAC
>NZ_FTNK01000039.1 GCF_900156375.1 Paenibacillus macquariensis | reverse complement strand
TCCACACGTACCCATCCCGAACACGACCGTTAAGCCCTCCAGCGCCGATGGTACTTGGACCGCAGGGTCCTGGGAGAGTAGGACGTCGCCAAGCAACAAAGAACTATCGTTGATTTCGATCAACGATAGTTCTTTTTTTGTTATCAATTTTAAATTTCTGTGATGCAAATTAAAAATGATCGAGTAGAATTATCTGACAGTAGTAGGTTAGTATTATAGTAGTGGAAGTTTATAATTAAGGGACCTATGTAGAAGTGATTTGAGAAAAGTCGTGGAATGCTAAAGTATAATATAAAGATTGATAACAATTAGGGAACAATAAACAAATAACATATTAATCAATATTGATGATATAGAAATAGGGGAGAAGAAGACACATGGGAAATACTTGGACAGTGGAGCATCTAATTTACTCTAATGAAATTGATCATAATGCAACTTGTCGATTATCTAATCTGTTAAGTCTGATGCAACGTGCTGCAGACGGCGATGTAGAGCATTTGGGTGGGACACGTGATCAAATGGTTGCCCACAACATGGGTTGGATGCTGACAACGATTGATTTAGTGTGCGAACGGATGCCTCGATTTAATGAAATGATAACCATAGCGACATGGAACAAAGGTACGAAGGGTCCGTTGTGGTTAAGAGACTTTAGGATATTTGATGAGAATCATCAGGAGATTGCTAAAGCATGCACATTGTGGGCGCTTGTGAATACGGATAAACGTAAAGTTCTGAGACCTTCAGCTTATCCATTTGAAATAAATCCTTATTCTGAAGACTCAGTTGGACCTGTTCCTGATAAAATGAATATTTCAGATGAAGTGGACCTATATAATTCTTACACCATGACGGTACGTTACAGTGGGATTGATAGTAATGGTCACTTAAATAATGCTCGTTATGCGGATTTGTGCATGGATGCGTTGACAGTCGAGGAGTTAGAGAAAACATCTATTCATGGGTTCCATATTACGTATCATCATGAAGCCCAGATGGGAGAAGTTATTCATATCCTACGTTCCGACGTTAGGGATGGAGTTATCTATTTCAGAGGACAGTCAGAAGAAGGATCACGTTATTACGATGCGTGTCTACGGATGAAGGAATAGAGAATAACTACACCATTTCGTGTAAATGATATTGGAGAGGTGATATTATGCCAGATCAAAAACCGTTGAAATCGAATCTCCAACGCAATAAAGCAAGTATTAAAGAGAAATCAACCAGTCTTAGTCAAGAGAAAGCAAAGGATTATCCAGCAAGTCTAAATGGAATTCCAAAGTCGGAGTCGTAAACTTGAAACTATAGTTAACGCAGTCATTGGAGTTAGTAAGGGAACAATCATGAGAAGGTCTAATACGAATTTGTATTAGGCCTTTTGACTTTTTTAGCGAGGGGTGTCATCAATGTTATAATAATGAAAGATTGTCTAGCCCAGTATAAGAGGGAATGACAACAAGACAGATAGGATAAGAAAGAGGCGAATTATGAAATCTTTAATATTAGCAGAAAAGCCTTCGGTTGCCCGTGAAATTGCACGAGTAATGGGAAGTAGAGAAAAACATAAGGGTTATTTCGAAGGACCTCAATATATTGTGACTTGGGCGCTAGGACATCTTGTTGGACTAGCGGAGCCAGAGGATTATGACCGTAAATATGTGGCTTGGAACTTGGAGGACCTTCCTATTCTGCCGGAATCGATGAATTTGAAAGTGCTGAGAGAGACAAGTCAACAATTCAAAGTGGTTCAGCAGCAGGCAAGACGGCAGGATGTTAGCAAGTTAATTGTTGCAACGGATGCAGCGCGTGAAGGGGAATTGTTAGCACGATGGATTTTGAACATGATCAAGTGGAATAAGCCATTTCAGAGATTATGGATTTCTTCACAGACGGACAAAGCGATTAAGGAAGGTTTCGCTACATTGAAGCCAGGGAGTCAGTTCGATCGATTGTACGAATCTGCCCGCTGTCGAGCTGAAGCTGACTGGATGATTGGATTGAATATTACAAGAGCTCTCACTTGTAAATTCGGAGCGCAGTTATCAGCAGGGCGAGTACAGACACCGTCACTGGGTATGATTATGGATCGCGAGAAAGAAATTATTCATTTCCGCTCAGAGGAATATGACACACTTACTGCTGAGATAGGTAACTTCACAGCCACTTGGAGAGCTAATAACGGAGACGCAAGGATGTTTGATCGTAATCAAGCTGTAGTGTTACAGAAGAAGTTGCAAGGGAAGGCCGGCATTATTGAAAAGGTTAATAAATCAGAAAAAGTAGAACCTCATCCACTTGCATATGATCTGACTGAACTTCAGCGGGATGCTAACAAGCGTTATGGATTCTCAGCTAAACAAACATCAAATGTGTTGCAACGTCTCTATGAACAATATAAATTAGTCACTTATCCACGAACGGATAGCCGTTATTTAACATCGGATATGACAGAGACTTTCAAAGAGCGCTTAGAAAGCGTAGCAGTGGGTCCTTATGCAACCTTAGCCCGTCCTTTGTTACGCAAAAATCTTAACATCACTAAACGAATCGTAGATGATAGTAAAGTAAGTGATCACCACGCTATTATCCCTACTGAAGAGACAGTTCTACTGAACCTACTTAATACAGAGGAAAGAAAGCTTTATGATCTTATTGTTCGTCGATTCATAAGTCTCTTCTATCCGCCCGCTCGTTATGATGATGTTGCTGTCACTGTAAAAGTAGAGAATGAGAGCCTTCATACGAAAGGGACGACGGTGAAGGATATCGGTTGGAGAGAAGTGTACGGTGGCGATGTGGCCGATGATGCAGATGAGGATGATCAATCAGATCAACGAGATACAAGGTCTGCATTGCCTGAATTGCATGTTGGGGAATCGGTTAAAGTAGAACGTTGCACAGTTCGCCCTGGTCGTACGTTACCACCGAAGCGATACACAGAAGCATTATTACTCTCACAAATGGAGAAACATGGACTTGGAACCCCAGCTACCCGTGCAGATATTATTGAGAAGCTTGTGTCATCAGATACGATTGAACGTAAGGGTAATATCTTGCATCCCACAGGCAAAGGGAAACAGTTGATCGAACTTGTGTCCCCACAGCTACGTACGCCAGAGTTAACCTCCAAATGGGAATCGGAGCTTGAGAAGATTGCTAAGGGACAAGGGAGTCCAGATTTATTTTTACAAGGAATCCGTAGTATGTCTAAAGAATTAGTGGCAGGTGTCAAAGGAAGTTCGGTTGAATACAAACCTCACAATGTGTCTAATAGTCATTGCCCAGAATGTAATACTCGGCTACTAGAGAAGAAGAATAAACGAGGTACATTGTTAACTTGTCCAAAAGAAGATTGTGGTTATCGTCGTTCGGATGATAAAAGAGTCTCAAACCGTCGTTGTCCGCAATGTCATAAGAAGATGGATATGAAGGAAGGTAAGGCTGGACTCTACGTGCAGTGCCTGACATGTGGAATTACGGAGACGCTTAATCAAGACAAGAAGCATATCAATAAACGTGAAGAACGAAAATTGGTAGAGAAGTATACACAACAAGAAACAGCGGGTTCGAATCTAGGAGATTTGCTTAAAGCTGCACTGGAGAAAAAGAACAAAGGTTGATATGAATAGCGATGAGATCCGTGGAACGGATTGTTTCCTGTACGTGGTAGTTCTATAATAGAAGAGTAAGACTATCATTCTCGAATAAAAGGAGGACATGTAACAGATGATTACTGCACTATGGATTTGGTTTATTATAATTAACATGGTGGGTTATCTGGTCATGTCTGAAGACAAGAAGCGAGCTCAGAAGAGGCGTGATCGAGTGCCGGAAAAAACATTGTTTCTATTAGCTGCGATCGGTGGTGCATTAGGTGTTATCATTGCGATGTACCGCAAGCGACATAAGACAAGACACGTAAGCTTCCGGATAGGGATTCCTATGCTACTCTTTTTGAACGCCGTGTTGTACGGGTATTTTATCAGATAGATCATTCAGAAAGAGGTGTGGCACATGTTATATTCTAATATTGTAGTAGCATTCGATGGTTCCAAAGCTTCCAATAAAGCATTAGATCACGCTATTTCAATGTTACAAGTAACACCAGATGCGAAGATTTCGGTTATTCATGTATTCGGTTTTCCACGAGTTTATTTTGGAGAATCGTATGCACCGATATCGACTTCAGTCACCAAAGAATATTATGATCTGGCCGAACAAACGGTAGAGACAGCTAAGCAACGCCTTAAGGATGCTGGTGTCACAGGAACTGTGGAATTGATTCAGGGCGCACCTGCAGAAGTTATTCTCGATTATTCGAAAAAGAACAATTCTGATGTCATTATTATTGGTAGTCGTGGTCTTGGAGGCATTCGTGAATTCGTACTTGGCAGTGTTAGCCATAATGTCGTTCAACATGCTCGTATTCCAGTACTCGTTGTGAAATAAGACGATATTACTCAAAGCCAGTGCATCTGTAGTATTAGGATGTACTGGTTTTATTTGGTTGATTTTATAGCAAAAAGCGAACAATAAATTTACGTTGTTTATAAATGTTCGTGTTTGAGTTGACATAGGGTGATAGAGATTGTTAAACTAAGCAAGTGAAATAAGAAATATTAACAATAATATATAACTCATTTAATGATCTCGTATAAATCTGGGAATAGGGCCCGGAAGTCTCTACCTGAACACCGTAAATGTTCGGACTACGAGGGAATACTATCGAAACGCTATGAGATATTCTGAGGTTTCGATTACCATTGTCGGGAAATGCTTCCTTAAGGAGAAGTAAATGACAACGGGGTGGAGTGTTCCTTCCTATGTCCGGTGTCCCGAAAATAGCAGTATTTTCTTGGGGTTCCGGACTTTTTGGTCTTCATATATTCTTTGGTGCTGTTATTAATTTATATATTTATATATATCAATAAAGAATTGATTCGCGAAGAAAGTGGGTTGAAGTATGTTGCCAGTGGTCGCTGTAATTATGGGTAGCAAGTCAGATTGGGAGACAATGCAGTATACTTGTCAGATGTTAGATGATCTACAAATTCCATACGAGAAGAAGGTAGTCTCGGCTCATCGTACACCTGATCTAATGTTCACTTTTGCAGAAGAAGCTGCAGGGCGAGGGATTCGGGTTATTATTGCTGGAGCAGGAGGAGCAGCGCATCTACCAGGTATGGTAGCAGCGAAGACAATCCTTCCAGTTATTGGTGTTCCTGTTCAATCGAAGGCATTAAATGGTCTAGATTCCTTACTCTCCATTGTGCAAATGCCTGGGGGTATACCTGTGGCGACAGTAGCTATTGGCAAGGCAGGAGCAACCAATGCGGGATTGCTCGCAGCCCAAATGATTGGAGCCTTTGATCCGGAAGTTCAACAACGTGTTCAGAACCGTAGGGATGCCATTCGTGATGAAGTGTTAGAAAGTAGTGATGATCTATGAGTCATAAGTCACCTGAAGGTGAGACTGATCAAGTAGCAAAGACGTTGCTACCGGGAAGTACGATTGGTATTCTAGGTGGAGGGCAATTAGGAAGAATGATCTCACTTGCTGGTACAGCAATGGGATATCAATTCGTAACGCTAGATCCAACAATACAATCACCTAGCAGCCCTGTGGCTCGACAAATTGTAGCAGAGTATGACGATGTTAATGCAGCTCGTGAAATGGCAACGATCTCTGATGTCATCACTTACGAGTTCGAGAATGTTGATGCTGGGGTAGCTGCTATCCTTGTCAATGAATCCTATGTTCCTCAAGGAAGCAAGCTACTATATACGACGCAACATCGTTTGCGTGAGAAGGCAGCCATTGAGGCAGCAGGGGTTCCTGTTGCACCCTACCGTGTGATCAAAGGATTAGCTAGTCTAGAACAAGCCCTGACAGAGCTGGGTTATCCATCTGTATTGAAGACGGCTACAGGTGGATATGATGGGAAAGGTCAAGTTGTCATTCGGAGTGAGGATCAATTAGCTAATGCTTACACTGAACTTGAGGCATCTGGAAGAGAACTTGTGCTTGAGCAATTCATTCCGTTCGCGTGTGAAATATCAGTTATAGCTGCACGCAATCCGAATGGCGAAGTGAAGAGCTTCCCGATATCGGAAAATATTCACCAGAACAATATACTACATCTATCTATTGTACCTGCGCGGATAGAAGCCCATATCCAGAGAGAAGCGAGAAGGCTTGCAGAAACACTTGCAGCGAAGATGGATGTTGTGGGACTACTGGCTGTTGAAATGTTCGTTACAGAGGATGGTCAGTTGTATGTGAATGAATTAGCTCCAAGACCACATAATTCAGGACACTATACGATGGAAGCTTGTACAACTTCACAGTTCGAGCAGCACGTACGCGCGATCTGTAACCTACCACTGGGAGATACAACATTAATGAGTCCGGTAGTTATGGTTAATGTACTCGGTCAACATCTGGATTCTGTTATACAGAGAACCGGGGAACAAGATGAGGCAGCAATGGAGTTAGGAATTATACCTAAACTTCATTTATATGGTAAGACTGATAGTAAGCATAATCGCAAAATGGGTCATATCAACTTACTTTGCAAAAATGTGCAAGATGGGCTGGATTGGGTAGAACATACGAATATTTGGAGGCAATAAAAAGATGATTGAACGTTATAGTAGACCAGAAATGCGTGCCATTTGGACAGAAGAGAACAAATTTAATTCATGGTTGGAAGTAGAACTTTGTGCTTGTGAAGCATGGGCAGAACTCGGCGTTATTCCGAAAGAAGATACCGTATTAATTCGTCAGAATGCAAAATTTGATATCGCTCGAATTAGTGAAATTGAACTAGAAACGCGCCATGATGTTATCGCATTTACACGTTCCGTGTCTGAAAGCCTTGGAGAAGAACGTAAGTGGGTGCACTACGGGCTAACTTCTACGGATGTAGTTGATACAGCACTTGGATATGTACTGCTTCAAGCCAATGAGATTCTAGAGAAGGATATTCTTAATTTCATAGAGATTCTGAAAGATAAAGCTATTGCTTACAAAGATACAGCGATGATGGGCCGTACGCATGGTGTACATGCAGAGCCTACAACTTTTGGACTCAAAATGGCATTGTGGTATGAAGAAATGAAACGTAACTTAGAGCGTTTCCGTCATGCTGCAAATGGCGTTCAGTTCGGTAAAATGTCAGGAGCTGTCGGAACTTACGCTAACATTGATCCTTTTGTTGAAGAGTTTGTATGTAATAAGTTAGGTACGACTGCAGCACCAATCTCGACGCAAACATTGCAACGTGATCGTCATGCTGAGTATATGGCTACATTGGCTTTGGTTGCTACGTCATTGGATAAATTCGCTACGGAAATTCGTGCATTACAAAAGAGTGAGGTACGTGAGGTAGAAGAGGCTTTCGCGAAAGGTCAAAAGGGTTCCTCTGCAATGCCTCATAAACGTAATCCAATTGGTTGTGAGAATATTTCAGGACTATCGCGTGTCATCCGTGGTCACATGGTGACTGCATATGAAGACGTAACACTTTGGCATGAGCGTGATATTTCCCATTCCTCAGTAGAACGCATTATTCTACCGGATGCGACAATGTTACTTAACTATATGTTGAACCGCCTTGGAAATATCATAAAGAACTTGACTGTATTCCCTGAGAATATGAAGCGTAACATGGCTTGTACCTTTGGCGTGCCATTCTCTGGCCGTGTCTTGACGAAGTTGATTGATAAAGGCTTGAGCCGTGAACAGGCGTATGATACTGTTCAACCTCGCGCGATGCAGGCTTGGGAAGAGAAACGTCAGTTCCGCGACATTATCGAGTCAACGCCTGAGATTACAGAAGTGCTAAGCGCTGATGAGATCGATGATGCCTTTAACCCGAGCTGGCATTTGAAGCATGTAGATACGATTTTCACTAAATTAGGTCTAGTCTAACAATATAGATAGAGTATCATACCGTGAGGGAGGACAAGGACATGACATCAACAGCTGTTTCTACTGCTGTAGAACTTGTTAACGCACCCCTGTTGTATAAGGGGAAAGTGCGAGAGCTTTATGATTTGGGGGAACATGTCCTCATTGTGGTGACAGATCGTATTTCTGCCTTCGATTATGTATTGGATCCTCCTGTACCTGACAAAGGGAATGTGCTTAACAAGTTAAGCGCATTCTGGTTCGAACAGACAGCTGAACTCATGATGAATCATGTGGTTCATACGGATGTTGACCAACTGGGGGAACTGATCAAGGATAAAGAACAGTTGAGAAATCGAATCATGGTCGTTCATAAGGCGGAGCGAATTGATATTGAATGTGTCGTACGTGGATATATTACGGGCGGCGGTTGGCGTCAATATCAGGAATCTGGTGAAGTGAATGGCATTAAGCTCTCCGAAGGCATGCGTAAGAACGAAGCGTTTGATACGCCTATCTTTACCCCCGCAGCGAAGAATGATGTCGGTCATGATGAAGATATTTCATTTGAGACGATGAAACAAATGGTAGGTGAGGAAATCGCACTTGAATTACAAGAACGGAGCTTGAAATTATATAGCTTTGCTCGTGAATACTGTGCTAAAAGAGGCATCATTCTAGCAGATTGTAAGTTCGAATTCGGTATTTTGGATGGCCAAGTGATTCTCATTGATGAAATATTTACACCGGACTCTTCCCGTTTCTGGGCGAAAGAAAAGTATGAGCTAGATATTGAGATTGATAGTATGGACAAAGAGCCGGTTCGCTCTTACTTGGCTTCCTCGTCATGGGATAAGAATAGTAAACCTGATCCACTTCCACAAGAAGTAGTTGAGGAGACAACAAGAAGGTATTTGGACATTTATCGTCGATTAACGGAAGTGTAATTAATAAACTTATTAGCCATTCTGAGGAGGAACTTTGAATCATGATTAAAGCAACGGTTTATGTAACTGTCAAAAAAGGCGTATTGGATCCGCAAGGGGTCGCTGTTCAGGGAGCACTTCATTCGATTGGCTTCCAAGAAGTTGAAAGCCTAAGAATCGGTAAATATATGGAACTAACGTTAGATACGAATGACCGCGCTGAGGCGGAAGAACGTCTGAAGGCAATGTGCGAGAAGCTACTAGCCAATACGGTAGTCGAGGATTACCGTTACGAATTGGAGGGCTAATGCCATGAAATTTGCTGTCTTAGTATTTCCAGGTTCCAATTGTGATATTGACTGTTATAAAGCGGTAGAAGAGATTGGTGAATCTGTGGATTATGTATGGCACACAGCTACGGATCTTTCTGCTTATGATTGTATTCTAGTTCCAGGTGGTTTCTCTTATGGCGACTACTTACGTTGCGGTGCGATTTCACGGTTTGCACCCGTAATGGCTGAGGTTGCTAAGGCTGCTGAACAAGGGAAATTCATTTTAGGTATATGTAATGGTTTTCAGATTCTAACGGAAGCAGGCTTGTTGCCTGGTGCACTTCGTCGTAACGAGTCGATGAAATTCCGTTGTCATGATACGGTTCTTAAGGTCGTTAATAATGATACTCCGTTCACACGTGAATATGGTAAGAATGAGGAAGTCATCATTCCAATCGCCCATGGTGAGGGGAATTATTACTGTGATGAAGAGACTCTTGAAACGTTGAAACGCAATAATCAGATTGTCTTCACATATGGCGATAACCCTAACGGTTCAATCGCTGATATTGCAGGCATTTGTAATGAACGTGGAAATGTAATTGGAATGATGCCCCATCCAGAGCGTGCAGTAAATACACTATTTGGTTCCGAAGATGGTAAACGCATGTTTACATCTATATTAAAGTCTTGGAGGGATTCACATGACACAGCAAGTATCAGCTAAAGAACCGACTGCGGAGCAAATTGCAGAGCAACATATATATCAGCAGATGGGCGTGTCGGAGAGCGAATATGAGTTGATCTGTGAATTTATGGGTCGTAAACCTAACTATACGGAAATCGGTGTGTTCAGCGTAATGTGGTCTGAGCACTGTGCATATAAGAATTCAAAACCTTTGTTACGTCGGTTCCCAACGACCGGTCCACGTGTTCTTATGGGTCCTGGTGAAGGCGCTGGTATCGTAGATATTGGTGATAACCAAGCCGTTGTATTCAAAATCGAAAGTCACAATCACCCTTCAGCTGTGGAACCTTTTCAAGGAGCAGCTACAGGTGTAGGCGGAATTATCCGCGATATCTTCTCGATGGGTGCAAGACCGATCGCTACATTGAACTCCCTTCGATTCGGAAAGCTCGAAAGTGATCGTGTGAAATATTTGTTCGAACATGTGGTATCCGGTATTGCTGGTTATGGTAACTGTATTGGTATTCCAACTGTGGGTGGTGAAGTCGTATTTGATGAGAGCTACGAAGGTAATCCACTTGTCAATGCGATGTGTGTTGGATTGATCGATCATGACAAAATTCAACGTGGTGTAGCGAAGGGTGTAGGTAATCCAGTATTTTATGTTGGACCGCCAACCGGTCGCGATGGTATCCACGGGGCTACGTTTGCTTCCATCGAACTAAGTGAAGAATCAGAAGCGAATCGTACGGCTGTTCAAGTCGGTGACCCATTCATGGAGAAGTTAGTTATGGAATCATGTCTAGAACTAATCGATAGCGGTATCGTGTTGGGTATTCAGGATATGGGTGCTGCAGGATTGACATGTTCAAGTGCTGAGATGGCAAGTAAAGCGGGTAACGGACTAGAACTATACTTGGATCAAGTGCCACAACGTGAGGAAGGTATGACGCCTTACGAAATGATGTTATCTGAATCACAAGAACGTATGCTATTCGTTGTTGAACCGAAAGATGAAGCACAGGCTCAAGAAATATTCGATCGTTGGGGAGTTATCTGCGCCAAAGTAGGTAAGGTGACTGACGATGGACGCTTGAAGCTGTTACATCACGGAGAAATTGTAGGAGATATGCCGGTAACTGCGCTAGTTGACGAATGCCCGGTATATGATAAACCATCTACGGTTCCTGCTTATTATATAAATAGTGATAAGATCGATTCCCTTCGGTATGACGAAGTAACGGATCTTGGCGGAGCATTGAAACAGATTCTAGGTTCTCCAACTGTGGCGAGCAAAGCATGGGTATATGATCAATACGATTATATGGTTCGTACAAGTACGGCTGTTCGTCCAGGTTCAGATGCTGCAGTCGTAACGGTAAGCGGCACACGTAAGGGTCTAGCGATGACAACAGACTGTAACGGTCGATATGTTTATCTTGATCCCGAAGTGGGAGGTAAGATCGCAGTCAGTGAAGCGGCAAGAAACATTGTATGTACTGGAGCAGAGCCACTCGCTATTACGGATAACCTGAACTTTGGTAACCCGGAGAAACCAGAAATTTTCTGGCAAATGGAGCAGGCTGTTGATGGTATGGCAGAGGCTTGTCGTGAATTGAATACACCGGTCATTGGTGGGAATGTCAGTCTGTATAACGAAAATGCAGGCGGATCGATTTATCCAACACCAGTTGTTGGTATGGTAGGTCTAGTCCATGATATCGATCATATTACGACGCAAGCTTTCAAGAATGAAGGAGATACGATCCTATTGCTTGGTGATACCAAGGCAGAACTCGGTGGTAGTGAATTCCAGACGATTCTACATGGTGTAGCAGAAGGTCGTCCGCCAGCACTTGATCTCCAAGTGGAGAAAAAACTACTGGCATCCGTACTTGGTGCGATCCAAAGTGGACTTGTTCAATCAGCACATGATTTATCTGAAGGTGGACTTTCTGTTGCTGTTGCTGAGTCATGTATAAGTGGTGGTGTAGGTGCTCAAGTTCAAATCGAAACGGATCTTCGTTCGGATTTCGCATTGTTCAGTGAGAGTCAATCACGTATCTTGTTATCTGCAACTCCTGAAAAGGCAGAGCAGTTGAAGAATTACATCGAAGGACATGGTGTTCCTGTAGTAAGAATCGGTACTGTCGGAGGAAGCAACCTTACCCTTGATATCAATGGAAAGAATGCTCTGAATGAGTCTGTAGAAGCCTTGAAGCAGGTTTGGAAGGATGCGATTCCGTGTCTCATGAAATAACATCTGCAAAGTTTGCGTCCGATAAATCCTTGTCTCATCCGCTTTGGAGCGGAGACTTTTATAATGAAGGTACGGGTAAAGACGATATATTTGATACGTTAAAAGAGGAATGTGGGGTCTTCGGAGTGTATGGTCACTCCGATGCTGCATCACTCTCTTATTATGGACTACATTCTTTACAACATCGCGGAGAAGAAAGTTGCGGGATGTGTGTAGCTGATGGTAAGGAATTTAACTATCACCGCGGTATGGGACTTGTGAAGGAAGTATTTGATAAGGACAAAATGGCATCATTGGTAGGTAACATGTCCATTGGACATGTACGTTATTCTACCAGTGGAGATAGCCGACTAGCGAATGCACAGCCACTTATTTTTAAGTATCGTGATGGTGATTTAGCGATTGCGACCAATGGTAACATTGTCAATGCACCGCAAATACGACATGAATTAGAACAAAGTGGTTCTATATTCCAGACGACTAGTGATACAGAAGTTGTTGCCCATTTGATTGCTCGTTCTTCCAAGAATGTTGTGGAAGCAGCAAAAGATGCATTAGCACGTATCGTTGGAGGGTACGCTTTCCTGATTATGACGAATGATAAGTTACTTGTAGCTTCTGACCCTCATGGACTTCGTCCTATTACGATGGGGAAATTAGGTGATTCGTATATATTTTCTTCAGAATCATGTGCACTTGAGACGGTTGGAGCTGAACTATTACGCGATATTCAACCGGGTGAACTATTGATACTAGATAAAGATGGACTTAAGGAAGATCGGTACACTGAACCACAGCGTAAAGCGTTATGCGCAATGGAGTACATTTACTTCGCTCGTCCAGATAGCGATCTGAATGGTTCGAATTTGCATGCTTCGCGTAAACGCATGGGTAGTCGGATGGCGTTAGAGTCGTTCGTTGATGCGGATATCGTAACTGGAGTTCCGGATTCCAGTATCTCTGCAGCTATTGGCTATGCAGAACAGACCGGCATTCCTTATGAGCTTGGTCTCATCAAGAACAAATATACTGGTCGTACGTTCATTCAACCGAGTCAAGAATTACGTGAAAAAGGCGTCAAGATGAAACTTAGTGCAGTTCGTGGAGTAGTAGAAGGTCAACGGGTTGTTATGATCGACGATTCAATCGTTCGAGGTACAACTTGCCTACGTATCGTTAACTTGTTGCGTGAAGCGGGAGCGACTGAAGTGCATGTACGGATTACTTCTCCGCCGTTCAAGAATCCATGTTACTACGGGATTGATACACCTGATCGCAAAGAGCTAATTGCTTCTAATAAGACAGTAGAAGAAATTTGTCGTGAGATTAATGCGGATTCACTGGCCTTTTTAAGTCCTGAGGGACTCATTAGCGCGGTAGGTGGAGACAATGCAAATGATCCAAGCGGTGGATTATGCCTCGCTTGTTTCAATAATGATTATCCGACAACGCTTGATTTCGGTGGTGAAGAAAAAGCAGGATGTGGTTGTTAATAACGCTCTACTCAAGTTAACTGCTTCAAGATCATTCATGTAAATGCTGTTATATTTAAGGCTCGCCAATTATGGAAGGAGTGTTCTTACAAGTGTCAGAAGCCTATAAAAGTGCTGGGGTAGATATCTCTGCAGGAAACGAAGCTGTAGAACGGATGAAAAAGCATGTGAAGAGAACGTTACGTCCAGAAGTAATGACAGATCTAGGGGGATTCGGTGCTTTGTTCTCACTGAACAAAGATAAATACGATGAGCCCGTACTAGTATCTGGTACGGATGGTGTAGGTACGAAGCTTAAAATTGCATTCGCAATGGATCGTCACGATACCATTGGGATCGATGCTGTAGCGATGTGTGTAAATGATATCATCGTTCAAGGAGCAGAGCCGTTATTCTTCCTTGATTATCTTGCGTGCGATAAAGTACGTCCAGAGAAGATTGAAGCGATCGTAGCTGGAATTGCAGAAGGATGTCATCAAGCGGGTTGTGCGTTAACCGGTGGAGAGACTGCTGAAATGCCTGGTATGTATTCCGAAGGCGAATATGACATTGCTGGATTTACGGTAGGCATTGTCGATAAGAAGAACATCATTAATGGTTCAACTATCGCTCCTGGGGACACTGTGATTGGGCTTGCTTCCAGTGGTGTACACAGTAACGGATTCTCCTTAGTTCGTAAACTTCTTCTTGAACAATCAGGATATGATCTGCAAGATGAAATCACTGAATTAGGTGGCAAATTGGGAGATACATTGTTGATCCCAACGAAGATCTATGTGAAGTCCTTATTGGCTCTAATTGATAAGGTGAAAGTCAAAGGGATGGCTCATATTACAGGTGGTGGATTTATTGAGAATATTCCACGGATGCTTCCTGATCACGTCAATGTAGATATTGAGTATGGGACATGGCCGATTCTACCAATCTTTGAATTAATGCAGAATAAAGGTAATATCACAAATCGTGACATGTTCACAACCTTCAACATGGGGATTGGTATGGTGCTCGTTGTTCGTGAAGAGGATGCAGCTGAGACACTTAGCGTTCTGCAGAGTAATGGGGAAGAAGCTTATATTATTGGCCGTGTTAACGAAGGTGAATCTATCGTTACCTTTACAGGGGCTGACGTGTAATGAGTCATTACCGTATTGCTATATTTGCTTCCGGTGAGGGTAGCAATTTCCAGGCGCTGGTAGATGCTGCTCAAGCAGGATTGCTCGGTGGTGCGAAGGTCGAATTGCTAGTGTGCGATAAGCCAGAGGCACCTGTAGTCAAGCGTGCACGGGATGCTGGCATACCTGTTCATTTATTTACACCTAAATCGTATTCTTCTCGTGAGGATTATGAATTAGAGATCGTAGAGCAATTAGAAACACTTAATATAGAGCTAGTCGTATTAGCTGGCTATATGCGACTGTTAACCTCTGTGATGGTGGACAAATACGTTGGACGACTAATCAACATTCATCCATCGCTACTGCCATCATTTCCAGGTACGAATGCTATTGCCCAAGCCCTTAACTATGGTGTCAAATTGACGGGAGCTACGGTGCATTTTGTAGATGGAGGAATGGATACGGGGGCTATTATCGCTCAACAAAGTATCGTAATTGAGCCTAATGCTACAGTGGAGTCACTCGCTAAGGGAATACATGCCATTGAGCAGGAGTTATATCCGCGGGTTGTGTCATGGTTTGCACAAGGATGTGTGGTTATAAACGACAGACAAGTAACGATATTGCCGTTATAAATAACGAAGATTCGTCAGTAGTTAAAGTGTGTGCAAGTTTTTTCGATATTTCTCGGGAAATATTGTTCATGCATGGAAAGCGATCGTTTAACATGGCGGATTGTCGAGCAAAGCGTGAATGAGCCTGGCAATCTGTCACACATATAAGGAGGATCCAATTCGTGAGTATAAAAAGAGCGTTAGTCAGCGTGTCGGATAAACAGGGCATCGTGGATTTTTGCCGCGAACTGTCTGCATTGGGCGTGGAGATCATTTCGACTGGGGGAACAAGCAGTCTACTTGCTAAAGAAGGCGTGCCAGTCATCGGAATTTCAGAAGTTACAGGGTTCCCGGAAATTATGGATGGACGTGTTAAAACACTACATCCAGCCGTACATAGCGGTCTACTAGCTGTACGTGATAACGTGGAACATCAACAACAGATGAAAGAATTGGAGCTTGGTTATATAGACCTTGTTGTCGTGAACCTGTATCCTTTCCAAGAGACCATTGCTAAACCAGACGTATCGTATGAAGAGGCTATTGAGAACATTGACATCGGCGGACCTACCATGCTCCGTTCAGGTGCCAAGAACCATACATTTGTTAGTGTGGTTGTAGATTCTAGCGATTATAGTGCTGTGCTTGAAGAAATCCGTAAGGATGGAGACACGACACTAGAGACTCGCAAACGGCTCGCGGCAAAAGTGTTCCGCCACACAGCGGCTTATGATGCCCTAATCTCTGATTATATGTCGAATGTAACGGGTGATCCTTTACCAGAGCGTTTAACCGTTACTTATGAGAAAATTCAAGACTTGCGTTACGGTGAGAATCCGCATCAGAAAGCAGCATTTTATCGTAAACCGTTAGCTCCTGCAGGGACGCTGACAACGGCTGAACAGCTTCATGGTAAGGAATTATCTTATAACAATATTAATGATGCGAATGCAGCTCTACAAATCGTGAAAGAATTTAATGAACCTGCGGTTGTAGCCGTTAAGCATATGAATCCATGCGGTGTTGGTATTGGAAGTAATGTATGTGAGGCTTATCAAAAAGCTTATAATGCGGATCCAACTTCCATCTTTGGTGGAATTGTAGCAGCCAATCGTACGATTGATGCAGACACAGCAGAATTGTTGAAAGATATTTTCTTAGAAATCATTCTTGCACCAGACTTCACGCCTGAAGCGCTTGAGATTCTAACGAAGAAGAAAAACCTACGTTTGTTGAAAATGGGTGAATTCGGTTCATCTGAAGATCGTAGTAGTCAATTCCTATTCACCTCTATCGATGGTGGAATGGTAGTTCAAGAGAGTGATGTTCATTCTGTGAATGTTGCAGAGTTGAATGTTGTTACGGATCGTAAACCAACTGAAGATGAATTAAAGCAATTGTTGTTTGGTTGGAAAGTAGTTAAGCATGTTAAATCTAATGCGATTGTACTTGCAGCAGATAACATGACAGTCGGTGTTGGTGCAGGACAGATGAATCGTGTTGGATCAGCGAAGATTGCGATTGAGCAAGCGGGAGATAAGGCTAAAGGATCAGTACTTGCTTCTGATGCATTCTTCCCAATGGGAGATACAGTTGAATTTGCAGCTAAAGCTGGAATTACTGCGATCATTCAACCGGGCGGTTCAATCAAAGACGAAGAGTCCATTAAAGCAGCAAATGAACATGGCATAGCGATGGTATTCACAGGCGTTCGTCACTTTAAACACTAAAGAATAGTGGATAGCTGGTAGCCACTTGTTCTGATGTGGGATAAGAATGAGTGGCCGTTCAATGAGATCGCGTCATATTTAGGAGAATTCGAGCCTATCTAGCGTAAGATTTCGTGAAGTTATATAAAGAGTCTAATAGGCAATGAATAAGGTGCGAAGAAGGAGAGGCGAACATGGACATATTGGTCGTAGGCGGTGGGGGTCGTGAACACGCCATCATATGGGCACTAGCGAAGAGCCCACAAGCTGGACGCATATACTGTGCGCCGGGTAATGCTGGAATTGGAACTATTGCAGAATGCGTACCGATTGCTGTAAGTGAGTTTGATCGACTGACGGATTTTGCGTTAGAGAACAATATAGATTTTGTTGTGATCGGACCCGATGATCCATTAGTGGATGGAATCGTAGATGCATTTGAAGCTAAAGACATTCCGGTGTTTGGACCACGTAAGAATGCAGCAGAAATAGAAGGTAGCAAGACTTTCATGAAAGATTTACTACACAAATATGATATTCCAACGGCAGCATATGAGAAATTCGATAATTACGAAGATGCAAAGGCATATCTACTGAATCAGGAAGTTCCTATCGTTATCAAAGCAGATGGACTAGCAGCAGGAAAAGGGGTTACGGTTGCCTTTTCAATGGAGCAAGCAGAATCTGCATTACATGATATTATGGTGAACAAAGTGTTCGGTGATGCTGGAAGTCATGTCGTAATTGAGGAATTCCTTGCTGGGCAAGAAATGTCTATTCTTGCTTTTGTCGATGGTGAGACGGTTCGACCAATGGTTGCCGCTCAGGATCACAAGCAAGTATTCGACAATGATCAAGGACCTAATACCGGAGGGATGGGAACTTATTCTCCACTTCCACATATTGATTCAGCCATTATCGAAGAAGCCATTGAGAAGATTATCAAGCCGACAGCTAAGGCCATGGTTGCGGAAGGACGTCACTTCACTGGAATATTGTTCGCTGGATTGATGATTTCACCGGATGGAACACCGAAAACGATTGAATTCAATGCTCGTTTTGGAGATCCGGAGACGCAAGTTGTACTTCCAAGATTGAAAAGTGACTTGCTTGCAATCATGATGGCAGCCGTGAACGGAACATTGGCTGACATCGAGATTGAATGGAGTGATGAGGCTGCTGTATGTGTCGTACTAGCTTCTGGTGGTTATCCTGCATCATACCCGAAAGGCATCGTTATCGATGGTCTGGACGAAGTGAAGGATGCGCTCGTATTCCATGCAGGAACGGCTAAGAATGAGAATGGCGAATGGATCACAAATGGTGGACGAATTCTGGGCGTTGTAGGACTAGGAGCGGACATCGCTGAAGCTCGTGCTAAAGCATATAGCGAAGCAGCTCATATTGACTTCGAAGGCAAACATCTTCGAAGTGATATCGCCGCGAAGGCACTTGTTTAGTTAGAGAATAGCAAGAAGTAAGATACAGCACGAGCATGATAAGAAGAAGTAAGAAATGGAAGAAGCAATAGAAGAAGCAATAGAAGAAGCAATAGAAGAAGTAATATACAGCAAGAAGTAAGGCGCATAGAATAGCTAGAAACAAAAGACAGCAGGAAGTATGATATAGCAAAAAAATAGGTATGCTCAAGATTAGTGAGACGTAGCAAGAGTAAGGTGTTATGCAAGTTCGGGGGAACAAGAGCGGATAAGAAATAGAGAGATCAAATAAATAGATCCTAAAGAAATAGAACTTGAAAAAGAGGCCATCCTAGCAATGAAGTGACCCCTGTCAAGTAGACAATTAACAAAAAGCAATATTTAAGCAGCCTGAGTCCTGTATTCGTAGGGGCTCAGGTTGTTTAGTTTCTTTTGAAAGCGTTCATGGTTGTAGAAATGGATGTACTGCTTAACGGCGTGTTCGACCTGCTTTACAGAATGAAAAACATGAAGGTAGAAGCACTCTGCTTTAAAATGACTGAAGAAGTTCTCCATACATGCATTGTCCCAACAGTTTCCTTTCCGGGACATGCTGGCTTGGATGCTGTATCGTTTGAGCAGCTGACTATATTGGCGGGATGTATACTGGAATCCTTGGTCACTATGCAGTAGAACACCTTTG
>NZ_FTNK01000067.1 GCF_900156375.1 Paenibacillus macquariensis | reverse complement strand
GCTGGGTGTTTTCACGGTTCCGGCCAATTATTCTATGGTAGCTGCTAAAGGCCAGAGCAAGAATATCATGATGAATGATCTTCCTGTAACGACCAAGGCGGAAAGTCTACAAATGATTAAACTAAATGGAAAGGTATACATGAGGGTAGGGGTCAGTCTCGCGAATTCGGGTACAAAAGTACTTAGCGATCCCGGCTATAAAGCATACCTGACATCTGCTGGTGGTACGGTATTCGAGCTCAGGTTGGATGATGCCAGCAGTAGTTACAAGGTGCAGCCTCAGGAGAAGAAAACGATATACTATATGGGAGAAATCCCTTCCTATATAAAAACCGTTAATATGACGCTGCAATTCGCGCAGGAAGACTCGACTTTAAAGATTGATCTTCCAGTTCAGTCCTTCATCCTTCCTGCAGCAACAACGGCTAAATTAGCCGTGGCTAATTACGATGTCAAGAAAATTTCCATTGATAACAATACCGTAGAAACGCAGATAAAGAGCGCTTCCGTATATTCGGAGAACGAATCCGCCAAATGGAGTATTCAATTCCGTATAAAAAATGTCGGTAATAAATCTGTAACTTTACCCGCTTACGAGCTTGCAATTAAAGCCACGGAAGGATTCATCATTCCGGTGGATACAAAGGCGCTCACCAAGCTAACCTTAAAGCCGTTTGAAGAGAAGATCATTGATCTCAGCGCGGATGTGCGATTAAATCTAAATCAAAGCACGTTGCAGCTACAGTTAACTGAACCCGCTGTTGCCGACAAGATTATTGTTCCGACTGCGTATTATCAAATCCCTTATTCTCAAGAAAAGAATAGCTTTATTGGATTAGAATCCATAATGGAGAACAGTTATGGAACGTTCGGGGTAAAGCTCGACTCCATTCAGCGGCTACCATGGGCAGATGAAGATCAAATCGTAGCTAAAATCAGCATCCGCAACACAAAATTGACTACAGTAAAACTGCCTGCGCTCAAAGCTTTGGTCAAAGCGGGACTGAACGATCTCAGTAGTACGACCCAGATCGTGGCAAAAAATGCTCAAACGTCCCTTGCTCCTAATGAAACGGCAGAGATGTATGTGATAGCCAAAGTTCCTTATTCCTATAGCATCAGTCAATTAAGGGTTGTGTTGCAGGAAACCTCAGGTGATGACGTTACGAACTTCCTCTCTTTGAATACAACGATGCTAAATAATGCGATGAATACCGTTGTGTCAGGTGGCTCTTTCCATATTGATATGACAGGCAAAAAAGCAGAAATCCGCGAACGTCGGACAACTATCTATAGTGGGAGCAGCTCAAATGTGATGTATACAGAGCTGGAAATGAAAAACGAAGAACCACGTCAATCGAAACAGGCTCAGCTTGTTGCTTACTACAAAACACCTGATAATCAATATTATGAGGCCAAAGTTAGTCAATCGTCCGACGCAACAAGCCCAAATGGTAAAAATTTGGTTACAGTCTGGAGTAAGCTTCCGCAGAGTGTGAATACTTCACAGCTTGTTCTTTATATTGGCCAAGGTGTAGCTGACGGTAAACTGACAGCTCTAGGTGGTACATCCACGGGATATATCAATACGGTTGGATTATCACTTAACACGGTAGCCGTAACGCCGTCGTCCAATCTGAACAATGTGGATATGTTCCCTTACAGCCTTTCGGTTGTAAATGCAGTGGGTAAGATAAGCGAAGGTAAGGATGCATTGAATACAGTCATAACATACAACTTATCCAAAAATGGAGATTACGAAGCAGGTGCCTACGAGCACAAGCTTGTCTTGGAAATCATTGATCCGTATGGGCAAACGATGGAAAAGA
>NZ_FTNK01000038.1 GCF_900156375.1 Paenibacillus macquariensis | reverse complement strand
AAAAAACGCTAATAAGCGGTATTTAATGAAATGTTATTGTTGTCACCTGTAATTTGTAAACGTCTCGGGCTTGACTCCCTGGCTAACGGTACAAGTTCTTGTCTCGAGCAAAGGACAAGAACTTGTACCCATAAAATTAAAAAAGCCCGCTTAGCGCGGGTTCCAATAGGTATATGTTCTTGTCCTCTTACATCGGAGGACAAGAACTTGGTCCCTTAGCCGATTCCCCCTGATTTAGTCATCATTCCCATTCCCTCTTACTTCTTATGTTCTTAACTGCAAGTATATGGACGTTATGAATATCTCAATGTTGCGGATAACTGCCCGGTAGCTTAATAAAAAGAACAGGATACCGAAGCACCTGCTCTTCAATGTGTATTATTCAACTATCGTGTCCCGTTAGCTCAATGACCTCGGTTAATAAAATTTCTAACGAGTCCATACAAGAACGCAACAATTCCAATTACGAGAAAGGGGATAACGAAAACATTATCTTTGGGGTCTATCCATGGACTACTCAGACCTCCATTACCACTAAAAACCGCCAATCCTTGTGAGGATAGTCCACTAGCAACAAAGTTTGCACATCGTTCCAAAGTATGCAATAAACCAGAGAAAATCACAAATATTATTCCAATAATTTGATAAAATCTTGCTTTCATATAACCACTCCTTATGAATTCTCAAATGAAAAAGCGTTAAAAAACATGTTGCTCTACTATCCCTTGAGTATTAATAAAGTTCACATAATATAAAACACAATGGAAACTAATAAGTTACGCTATCCTGCCAGTTAGTTGAATAATAATTGCCTGAACAGTTTCGTCAGGATGCGACAGAAAAAGACCAACTATTAATATGTTGGCCGACTCCAGTAATTCCTTATTCAACTATCTAGGGGTTTATATTATTTTCACTTACATGTGTGACAACGAATCCTGAATCGTAATTGTGACGGAATGTGATTTGATAATTTTCTGTTTTCTTATCTACCTCGTTATTAATAACTTCATGTACACTCGCTAAAACATCTAATTCGTAAAATCCCCCCGTAACCTCTCTCATATCGGTTACTTGAAATGGGTCAAAGTAATAAACATTTTCTTTCCCCAAGGCGAACTCATCAACTTCATCCCTGGAGTTCGCCCCCAGAGAGAATAACACTTCAGTGCCCTGCCACGGATCCGCAACCGCATTACCAGCAAAACCGCGGAACGCGGATTCCGGGAAGAGCATCAAAACAACCTGATTGTCGCCGACGATCAAGCTGAACGAGCCGTCTTGACTCGCATACTGCTCATTCAACCGAAAACCGAGCTGGGTATAAAACGCCTTTGCCCGTTCTGGTTCTCGCACTGGCAGGTTCAACCATAATTCTCTCGACATACCTAACAACCTCCTGATATAGAGATGCAGTAATCACTCATCCCTATATATATTCAATAATAATCTTTCCTTCTTGTTTGGAAATTAATCCTTCTTCAACTATAAGAAAAATTTGACCTTGTTAGTGCTACTCAATATTTTCTTTCAATAGTTATTAGAACGATGACAGTTCTATATTAGTTCGTTATTAAAAATTTACTAGATATAGCGAGTTGACGATAGTCTAATTAGACTCTATAATATTGAAGTCTAATTAGACCATTGAGTAAAGGAGTTGAAATTAAATGATAAAATCTTTTTTAATGTTAGGGCAATCAAATATGGCAGGTCGTGGATTCTTGCATGAAGTAGACCCTATCTATAATGAAAAAATAAAAATGCTTCGCAACGGTCAGTGGCAAATGATGACAGAGCCGATTAATTATGACCGCCCTGTTGCTGGTGTAAGTCTAACAGCATCTTTTGCAGAAGCATGGTCGAAAGCCAACCCGGATGAAGAAATTGGTTTGATTCCTTGTGCAGAAGGTGGCAGTTCCTTGAACGATTGGCATCCGCAAGGTACTCTTTTTCAACATGCTTTGTCTGAAGCTCGATTTGCCCTTGAAACTAGTGAAATTTGTGGCATACTTTGGCATCAAGGTGAAAGTGATAGCAATAATTCTCTACATGAAACGTATTATGAAAAGTTATCTCTAATCATTGAGACTTTACGAAAAGAATTAAACCTTCAAAATGTCCCATTAATCATTGGTGAGCTTGGTGATTTTCTAGGAAAAACAGGTTTCGGAAAGTACTCTTCAGAGTTTCAAGAAATCAACGAACAATTACGTCGATTTGCTCATGAGCAGCAAAATTGTTATTTTGTATCGGCAGAAGGTCTAACTGCCAATCCGGATGGTATTCATTTTAACGCCGTTTCCCAACGAAAATTCGGTTATCGCTACTTCGAAGCATTTTCGAAAAAGTGTCATATCTTAGAGCCTCTTTCGGATGAAGATCAATCACTAAAAATAAACAATAACTATTCGAAAACTGAACAAATTTATATTCACAGTATGAATTTGGCTCTAGGTAAAATCACATACGCTGAATTTGAAGCACAAATGGCGAAGGTGATGCAACTTTGATTCCCTTACTTATCCTTGGCTTACTTATTCAAAACCCTGGCGCTCATGGATACGAACTATTAAGTTTAATGGAAAAACGACATTATAAATATATCGTTAACTTCACTAAAGGATCATTTTATTACAATTTGCAACAACTTGAAGAAAAAGGTTTGATTGAACAAACACATCAAATACGTCCAAACAATAGTCGTGAAATTCACACCTTTAAAATCACGTCTTTAGGAATGGAAGAATTCGAAAAATTAATGGCCAAATATGGGACTAAATCCGAGTATGTAAACTTACAATTCTATGGGGCATTACTCTTTGCAGAGGAATTTGATAAAAATAAATTATTAGAATTAATCCAATCACAAATTGATCAAACTGAAGCTAGAATTGCTCTTCTCGATGAA
Organism: Paenibacillus macquariensis; assembly: GCF_900156375.1. GTDB lineage: Bacteria > Bacillota > Bacilli > Paenibacillales > Paenibacillaceae > Paenibacillus_AQ > Paenibacillus_AQ macquariensis. The sequence goes on along the minus strand of NZ_FTNK01000038.1, from coordinate 16,287 downwards.
TACCTAGCTAACACAAAAGAGTTACCTGGTAAAATTGATTATTTTCGTCACATGAACGAAAATTCTCGTTCTCACCACCTAGTAAACTTAAAATGGTTTAAAGAATTGAAGGCAGACATAGAAGAAGCTACTGTGTAAATAAAAACTAAAATCCCGTATCAATATTACTTAGTAAAATTGATACGGGATTTTTAATGTAATCTTTTGTAGTCCAGCCACTTATTGCAGTTATGTTTTGGCTAACTACTTCTGAGGTACCGCTACAATGTGGGTAAATTTATGTCAAAATTCTATAATGTAGGCAGTTTAGTGCATTTTAGCGTGACATTAATTTGCCTACATAAAAATAAAAAAGCCTGATTTATCAGGCTTTTACAGATACTGCTTATGTAGGCACATTAGTGTCCTTGGACATTTGTCGGTGACACAATACTTCCCTCATGGACACATATCCCCCCTCATTTGCTTCTGGTCGCTCTTATCTTTATCGTAACGAGAGTGAATTTGTGTCATTAGTTAAATATATGGTTATGAATGCTGTCGAAGAATGTTGAATAGTTATCACTCTTATATCCCGTCAATCATGAGCGGAGTTTTGTGTCATTCTCCTAGCAAGAGTGGATAAACCCCGAAATTATAAGGGTTTCATTAAGGGGAGCATTGTGTGTCACTACACATCTGATGACAAGAATATAGTCCGGTTATCCGTGATATCTCCTCTTTATCCTTCAAAACAATTACTATCTATACTAGTTGATTACTCTCGATCCGTATTAACAATTAAATGTGCAGCAAATTTAACTGGAGTAACTTCACTGCTGCCTTCAGCGGTGCTTCCATACCAAAAACTCATTCATGAGACACAATCCTAATAGTTAGAGAGTTATTGTAGAAACATATAAGCCCAAGGCACAGCAAATTAAAATGGATGTACTTCGATCTAAATTTTCACCAAACTTTAGTGTCCGGACGAAAGTTATTAAACCAAAACTAATAAGAATTATAAAATCTGCTTTATTAGAAAAAGAAATAACCCCCATAATACCCCAAAGGACAATTGATAAATAATAGATTGCAAATGCCTTCACAGGAATTTTATTTAAGTAATCCATATATTCACTTCACCTTTCCATACACTACTTAGTCTGCATCATTTTTTCAAGGTATAGTTTCCCTGCCCCCTGAAGTTATTACCATGAGTTCAGTTTTGACTCAAGTGAAAATGCGAAATTAACTCTAATTGAAAACCGTCTTCTTTTACGTAAAACAATACATGTTCTTTTCCTCAATCGGCAAACGATATATGTTCTTGTCATTGGATTTTGACAAGAACATATATCGTTAAAATAAAAAAGCCGCAACTACGCGACTTTTAAGCATATATGTTCTTGTCACCCGACAATAGTTAGTAGTGGGTTTTAAATAGTTGCAAAGGCGATCTTCATTTTGATAGTAATCAACAATGATGATTACTTAGTCATATTTTAAGCTTACGACCAAGGCAGTGTGTGCAGTCAGTTGTAGGAATCTTTAGAAAAGCTGATATTTCCTCCTTCTCCCTCGGAAATGGGGCAATATTTCTGACTTCTGACACCAGTTCAAAGTTCTCCTATTTATTACCGAAGGAGATTGGTTTTCGCCAGTTCGATGATTTCGTTGCCTTGCCCGTTCAAAACGGCTTTCAGCATCCACATCGTAAATCCGCGTGCCTGCTCGAAGTTGATCTTCGGCGGCATAGCCAGCTCCTGACGATTGACGACGACGTCCAGCACTACCGGACCGCTGTGTTCGAACGCTCGGCGAACGGCGCTTTCCAAGTCATTCGGATCCTCGACCCGGATTCCTTCGATTCCCATGGCTTGAGCCAGTACCGCAAAGTTTGGATTGTCGAGTTCCGTTCCGAATTCTAAAAAGCCGGCTGCTTTCATTTCCAATTCCACGAATCCAAGCGCACCATTATTAAAGACAACGATCTTGATCGGGAGCTTATGCTGACGAAGGGTCAATAGATCTCCGAGCAACATGGTGAGTCCCCCGTCCCCCGACAGCGATACGACCTGGCGTCCCGGCTGTGCAACCTGCGCCCCAATCGCCTGAGGCATGGCGTTCGCCATTGTCCCGTGGTTAAACGAGCCCATAAGCCTTCTTTTTCCATTCATGCTCAAGTATCGGGCAGCCCACACTGTCGGCGTCCCAACATCGCAAGTCAAAACGGCATCCTCATCTGCGAGATCGCTGATTACCTTCATGAGAAATTGCGGATGAATAGGCGCTCGACCGGGATATGCAAGATTGTCCATTTCCTCGCGGACTTTGGCATAATGTGCGGCAAAGTGCTGCAGATGGTCAGGGGAGTGCGGTTCCTTTAACAGGGGTAACAGCATTTCGACCGTCGTCTTCACGTCTCCGCACACCCCGTATGCGAGCGTCGTTCGCCGGCCTAGTCGGGAGGAATCCAAATCAACCTGAAGGATGGTCGCTTCTTGCGGATAAAATTGCCGGTATGGAAAATCGGTACCCAGCATGAGTAGGACATCGCATTCCATCATGGCGTGGTAGCCGGAAGAATATCCAATCAGGCCGGTTAATCCGACGGAATACGGGTTGTCGTATTCCAAATATTCTTTTCCTCGCAGCGCTATGACCATCGGGGATTGCAGCTTCTCGCACAGCTTCATGAGCGAAGCATGAGCTCCCGCGCAGCCGGCACCGCACAGCAAGGTGATCCTCTTTCCTTTGTTTAAGTAGTCGGCAAGCGTCTTCAATTCGTCTGTAGAAGGGCAGACAATCGGCCGGGTGGAATGGATGACGCGTTCCGGAACCGGGCTTTCGTCGCATTCGAAAGCGGCTACATCACCCGGAATAACTAAGACAGACACTCCCGACCTTGCCGTCGCGGTTTGCATCGCCATCGTAACCGCTCGAGGCATTTGCTTCGGTCCGGTTACGACTTCACAAAAGAAGCTGCATTCCTGAAACAACATGTCCGGACGGGTCTCTTGAAAAAAGCCGCTGCCGATTTCACTGCTCGGAATATGAGCGGCAATCGCAAGTACTGGCACCCGGTTTCGATGGCAATCGTACAATCCGTTAATGAGATGCAAATTACCTGGTCCGCTGCTACCCGCACATACGGCGATTCCTCCGCTGAGGGTGGCATCCGCGCCCGCCGCGAACGCTGCAACCTCTTCGTGGCGGACATGGATCCATTCTATTTTTCCGGAACGACGGATCGCATCGAGCAAGGCATTGAGCGAATCGCCGATAATGCCGTAAATTCGCTTCACACCGGCGTTCAGAAGGGATTCCACAATGGAATCCGCTATAGTTCTTTTCAAGGGAATCTCTCCTTTTTGTTTTTATTATATTTCCCAAATATGAGCAGCCTATTCTTTTCACAACGATTTAAGCCTGAACCAAGAAGAAAGCTTGGCAATCCACATCTCGGGTTTGTTGGGCTTCAATCTTAGATTAAGTAGTCAAATTTCGGTCATTTCATTCCTTATTATAGTAATGCTCCCGTTAGCGCAACGAGGCTGCCGATCCATGGCGGCAGCCTCGTTTTAGAGTTATATTATTAAGCTATAGTTTCCCGTTAGTTGAACAACATCCCAGCACCTCTCCAGCCACGTGCTTAAATACATAATCATCTTTTCCCACTGATTTGAATGAATTGTCTGAAATTATTAAGTTAACAAAGATGTCCCGTTTAGAAGAAGTTAGATAAGTACAATTAAAGTAAGTCTAAATCGTCTTCAGTATCATTCTATTAGGAGGAATTCACATTTCAAAATAATGAAATGTAACTTTATTCTCTCGGATTCCAAGATAAAAGAAATAATTATTATCAGCCAAACGGCAATCGGAACAGATTCTTGACAATGCTTAATGACAAGAATCTGTTCCGATAAAACAAAAAAACCGCGATCTACGCGGACATTAATCGGACTATTTCTTGTCATCTTACACTTTGTCGGATGACAAGAACATGTGCCCATTCCCTCTTAGGATAACAAAAAAAGCTGATCTTGTTGATGATCAGCTTTTTTTGTTATCCATTTTTTTGGCATATACCATTACCGCTCAGCCATACTCCCGTAAAAAAACCTAACATAAGACAAACTAGTACCTCAAGCAATTTGACTTTCACTTTAAAAAAACTTTCATGCTACAACTTGCTTGAATAGAAATTGGATATGTCTAGAGCTACTGAGAGTTATCCTCCCCGTTTGTTGAACAAAAGGCTGTTACGTCACAACCCTCTCTAGTACCTGTTCCAACTTTGACTTGTTCACTATAAACTTTCTCTGTTGACAAGGACATGATCCCAATAATAAGTTCTCTATCTTGTTCACATTTTACATTCCAAATAATAGTTTCACACTTTACCAAAGAATGGTAGTCAAGCAAAGGGCTGCCTCGCGGCAGTCCATTTGATATTGAACTATTGTTCTGCGTTAACGGATGACTCTAAATCTGAAATCACACGGCAATCTGCCAACACTTCCGGTTTAAATCGCATACTGTCCGCTTGTCTGATCTTGCGAATTACTCTGCATGGAACACCTGCAGCAAAGGAGCCTTCTGGGATATCTTGAGTCACCACACTACCTGCTCCTATAACGCATCCGTCTCCAATGGTAACACCGCCGCATACCGTTACATTAGCTGAGAGCCACACATCGTTTCCAATCGTCACAGGCTTGGCGTAACATAGCGACTTAGGATCACCATTTTGATCAAGCAATTGCCTACGTTCAGAGGCGATGAACGGATGAATGGGTGTAACAATCGTTACATTAGGTCCAAAACTGACATTATTCCCAATGGTAACCTTTGCATCGTCCTGAACGGTAAGATTGTAGTTGCCAAAGAAGTGATTTCCGATTTCTGTGTGAACCCCGTAATGAAAAAAAATAGGCCCCTGAATGAAGCTACGTTCCCCCAACTTGCCAAGCAGCTGTTCAAGTATCTCCTCGCGTTCCTCTGTCTGATCCTCAAAAGTGCGACTATATTGACTGCTAAGGTTATGTGCACGGAGCTTTATAGCCTTTAACTCGGGATTGCCAGGACTAAATAAAATCCCCTTAAAAATTCGTTCTTCTTCCGTCATATGTTCATCTCCAATTCTCACCATTCTACCTGATCAAAACGCATGTTTTTGTAGTAAAAGGTTTTGTCTTGATCCGTAATCTCTCGGAGGACCTTGCAGGGATTCCCGACTGCTATTACATTGGCTGGAATATCTTTAGTTACCACACTGCCGCCCCCAATGACGCTTCCCTTTCCGATTGTAACACCCGGTAAAATGGTTGCGCCACTACCTACCGATCCAAACTCCATCTTCTATAACGACCGGCAAGGCAAACATACCGCCTTCTTTGCGCATCTCCGGGTGCACCGGATGGTTGGTCACAGCGATCGTTACATTCGGGCCAAACATCACGTCATTTCCGATTGTAACCTTATAGTCATCGACAACCGTTAAATTAAAGTTGATGTATACATTATTGCCTACCGTAGTATTCGAACCGTAAGACATATGGATTGGAGGCTCCATCCATACATGATCACCCATGCTCTCAAAAAGCTGTTTCATCAAAAACTTCCGTCCATCCAAATCATCGGGATGCAATCGATTGATTTCGTAACACAGCGCCTTGCCTCGCTGGCGTGCGCGAGCTAGAGCAGCAGCTTCCTCTGGGTAATTAGAATCATGGTCGGTAAACAATTGACCGTTCTTCATTCGCTCTTGAATATTCATGGATTAGTCTCCTCTGGATAAGACTTATATTTTTCATATATATGAAATTGGTGCAAGCCATTTTCTTTAACTAACTTGTTCAAAATTTCTTGTAATATTGTTCAACCATTTGTATTGACGATATCTGATATAACTAACAGGAAGCTTAACGACCTCGTCCAAGCTAATTACGAGATACAACACGATCGGAGGTACTTGGTAAACAAAAGCACATAAGTAGCCAAGTGGTAATATTATGCCCCACATCACAACCGTATCGCACCAAAACCCAAATTTAGAATCGCCGCCAGCAGTAAATATACCCGCAATTATCGTGGCATTCATCGACTTGGCAATACAATAAAAAGCACTGATATACAGCATGCCATCCAAGTAATTTTGTGCAGTAGTGTTCAAGCTCACGATAGAGAAAACCAGTGGTTTTAGCGCCAAAATCGTGCATCCTGCAATAAATCCAAAAATCAAAGCGTAAAGGCTCATCCTGTTGCCCGCATGTTTCGCTTTCTCAATCTCTCCCTGCCCCAGATATTTTCCAATTAATACAGATCCGCCGCTGGCAACGCCTCCACATAGTACAACAGCCAGGTTCTTGACCATGGATGCCACGGAATTCGCTGCAACCATGTCAGAGCTTACATGACCGATAATTGCGGCTGTCGCAGTTAAAGCAATGCCCCAAACAATATAATTGCCTTGGATAGGCAAGGTGTATTTCCAGAAATCCTTTAGCAGATTACGCTGACTACCTTTAGTTGTAGGAAGTCGGAAGCGAATCGACCCTCTGGTAACGGAATGTACAATACAGCAGGCAAGTTCAATGAAACGAGCTAACACCGTTGAAAGGGCAACAGACGCAACCGCGAGCTTAGGCATCGTCGGAAAGAGAAAAAAGATGCAGATTGCATTGAACAATATGTTCAAAATTAAGCATATAGAGCTAATTGAAGCACTCAGTCGTGCATTTTCCATGCTTCTGATTACGGTGAGATACATCTGCGAAAGGCCCATTGCAATATACGAGAACGAAACCATTTGTAAAAACCTTGAACCATACTCTATCAATTCGTTATCTTTTGTAAAAAATCGCATTAGCATCTCCGGAACTAAAAACGTAACAGAAAAAAATAATACAGAGATACATAGCGAGAACGTGCAGGCAATACTGAGAACGCGCTGTATCGTTTCTAGATCTTTCTTGCCCCAATACTGCGCAGTAAGAACACCCGCTCCTGTTGCCATTCCCATGTAAAACAAGGTCAAAGCAAAAGTAATTTGTCCTGCGAGCGATACAGCCGACATTGCAGTTTGGCTAATCATGCCCACCATGACCACATCTATTGAAATGACCATAGCTGAGATCAGATTTTGCAATGCAATGGGAATAACGAGAGTCATAAGCTCCCGATTAAAATCACGGTTCATGGGAGTTGTTAGTTGCATACGATTTTTCACCTTATTCTCCCCTCTCTCCTTCCTGTTAAATTCAATGATATCAATATAGAACAAAATTATTGTCCAATCCATTAAAATTGACTATATTATTATAAGAATCGTATATAGATCAAAGGAGTGTTCCATTTGATTAAAAATTTAGAAGTGTTTTCGGATTTATCGGAACGCTTGGATTATAATCTTCCTGATTTACCTCTTTATGTTCGTAAAGGAAGTTTGCATCAATTTAATAATTATGCTGCTGCAGCTCATTGGCATTCAGATGTAGAGTTCATTTATGTTCTCAAAGGATCAATGGATTTTTCTGTAAACGGACATATTACTCGCATAGAACAAGGGAATGGAATTTTCGTGAATAGCCGCCGATTACATTTTGGTTCCTCACAAGATCATATCGATTGTTTATTCATTGTTGTTGTCATTCACCCCGCCCTTCTTGGCGAAGGTGTATCCCCACTTCAAACCTATTGGGACGAAAAATTCAGTCAAATAACGGACGACTTTGTGTCGCTCACAAACCAAGTTGCATGGCAACAGAGCATATTGCTGTCTCTTCAAGCAATCTATGATGAAATGCACGATAGCAATTCCCCAAATCCGCTTCGCCTCGCTTCACAAGCTTTATCTTTATGTGCCTTAATCGGAGATTACCTACAACCGAAGGTAGGGCAATCTGAAGATATACAATTTTGGACAAATGTTCAGAAGATGACCAATTTCATCCATCAACACTATGAGCAAAAAATAACGCTTGAAGATATAGCATCGGTGGGAACTGTTTGCAGGAGTCGCTGCTGCACATTGTTTAATAAGTATGTAGGTCAAACCCCTAACACGTATCTAACTAGATATCGAATTCAGAAAAGTTGTGAAATGCTGAAGGAAACAAAACGATCCATAAGCGAAATTGCACTGGCTTGTGGTTTCCAAAGCGGTAGTTACTTCACATCTATTTTCCGAAAACAACTGGGTTTAGTTCCACAAGATTATCGAAAACAAACAAAATGAAGGTAATCACTTGTCAGCTCGTCCACGATATAGGATTGCCTACATTCCTTGCTCATTTAATTAAACAAAGCTCTATCCGACCTTCATAAATATGCACAAAAGGCCACCGAAGTAATCAGCAGCCTTATCAGTTTATTGCTTTCCTTTTTCATCCAGACATGATCAAGAATATCCTGTCAACATATGAATGTGATCTGCTCGGTTGTGTCATCACTTTACTGTCATTGAAGCATCCATCAGAATGAAGTCGCCATTGTTAACAAGCCTATTTTCCTTCTTTATGGTACTATCCTGCCCGTTAGCTTAATAAAAAGAGCAGGATACCGAAGCACCTGCTCATCAATGTGTATTATTCAACATCGTTTCCCATTAGCTTATTTGCAAATGTCTCTTTATTTCTCAATGGAATTTAAAGAAGATGTCTCCTGTACAGTACAGAAATCACCTTCTTCAAAATGCATAGGTAGCATAATATCCACTTCTTCTTGTCCAAATTGAACCGCCCAGTGAATGCTTGATAGTTGGTTGCTTGGGGGTCTCCATCATCAACTCTATTAAAATCAATGATACAATGATACCTAGATATCCTGCATGTTGTAATGACACAGAGCGTTATTCTACTAGCTTTCGTTTTTGTTCAACAAAGTTGTTTATTGATTCTGCTACCTTTAAATGAATACCACATGCTTTATAATTGGTTATATATTTGTCTATTTTGAGATTATAAACTTCTGCCTATGACATTAGTACAAAAGGAGCCAAGTCACAAGACTGGGCTCCTTTTGTACTAATTATTTTAACATATCTACATATTCATCATACACATATCCAATAGACCCTTTATAAGAAACCTTCAACCAGCCATACTTCGTTCCTAGCACTTCAAGAACAGTCCCCTTTGGCACCGCCATATAGATCTTCGCCTTGGAAGAAGCTTCAGCACGAACATTCAAAAAGTATGCTGTTACCTTTGCTTGATTCGTAACATCCGTTACCACCGTTGGTTTTACTGGTTTCACTTCTGGTTTCACTTCTTCTTGTGGAACACTTGCTGCCGCCTTTATGGACACATTAAGCTTATGATAGAACTCGCCTTTTGTCATAGTAGCTGCAGATAGGTCTGTACTCACCTTTGCTTTTTGAGACAATTCATCAATCTCTTTTCGAGTAATCGTATCCAAAATGTTAATTGATGCTACATTGGTGTATTTACCGTCATCCGTTTTAGGAATCTCCAATACGCCTGTGTTAATAAGCTCAATCACATCTGCACGTTCAGGTGAAGTAGTATCAACGCCTGTGATTTTCCAATTTTCTTGAATTTTAGGCTCGTATACACCATTTTTTTCTTCCTTCAGGTAAGCAATTGCACGATTACGAATGGTTCCTTCTATTTCACCAAATGCTTTTACATCCTTTGAAGACCAGAGCTGTTGGAATTTCCGTCCTTCGAGTGCTCCACCTTTTGCTTTAAGAGCGTCCATCCGGTATGCATTCATACCCAATTTGATAACATCATCCAACTTGATGGAGGTTCCGTCCATTTTTCGTAAATTCGTAATTCGGCTACCATAAGGCTTCGTTAAGTCAATTTCATATTTAACGCCACCAAAAAAATCATTCGTACTGTACTTGGAAGCGCGGCGTGTCTTATCAAAACTAACTGTTACATCGCCTGGTCGAGTCGAGTTAAAGTAGCCTACTGCCCATTCCATGTAATCTTTCAGATCTTTACCCGTTACTTGGTAAACTGTAATTTCACCGAGAGCGAACTGATAGTTATAGGCAATATCCTTTTTCTTGATGGGACCTACATCCAACCGCGCCTTATCGTTATCAATCTGATGGGAGACTACATCCGCTTTGCTGTAATGCAGCATAACATCGTTAAAAAAGTCTGATAACGGAGTTTCCTGAATTTGTACAGTAGGGATGCCCTCAATCTCATTCTTAGGTACAAGGTTCATCCCTTTAAGTTGTGCCACTTCGATATTGGCATTTTCTCTTGCGAACTCATGATAGGGCTGCAATGTAGATTCCAATGTCGGATCCGATAATGCAGTTGTTCCATCCTCGGCTTTAACAGGTAATGCAGCCGCTTGCTTATCCTTAAGGACTACTTTATCGCCTTGCTTCGTGAATGTAAGGTCTATACGAGAAATATGAGTTCCGTATTTATCCGGTTCAACAATTAAAACCCCGTTCACCGTATCCCCCTTAACAAGCTTATGCATATGACCTGCAAAAATAGCAGCCAACTCAGGGTTCGCATTGGCGATATCTTTTACACCAGTACCTGGGACACCATTCTCATTCTCCAGCCCCATATGCATAAGCCCAATCATTACATCTACTTTACCTTCTAATTCCTTAATAGCTTTTTTCGTTTCATCTACAGGATTCTTGAATACAAGCCCGTCTAAATGATTAGAGCCTTTCTCAAATTCAGCCGTCATGGGAGTATCCATTCCAATAACCCCAATCTTTATCCCTGCTTTTTCAATAATGGTATACGCAGGCATAAATCTTTCACCATTGTCCTTATAGATGTTCCCTGCCAGCATTTGACCTTTATACTGAGAGGTAATTTTCTTAAACACATCCATTCCAAAATTGAACTCATGATTGCCCATCACCCATGCATCATAATTCATTTCATTCATAGCTACCATCATTGGAGACTTGGGTTGGTCATTAAATAATTCCGCCGAATTATCCTGAATCATATCCCCTGCATCGAGTAAAATCGTATTTGGGTTTTCTCCACGAACTTTCTTGATGATTGTAAATAATTGCGTTAAACTCCCACTTGGATTGGGACCGTCCAACGCATAATCCCACGGCATGAAGCGTCCATGAATATCCGACGTACCTAAAATGGAAATCTGCGTGTCTTCATTTGCCGATTCAGCCGCTTCTACCGAAACTGGGACGGACATGAGAGCGCTCCCAACAAAAAGTAAAGCAACAACAGTTAAAAGTAATTTTTTCTTAGCCTTCATTATGACTCTCCTTTGTTATACTGGATTACCGTACACGCTAACTTTATACGGGTTAACCTCGATAGGATATACACCGCACATTCCCTATCCTTTCGGGGACATATTCATTCTAATGTATAAGATGTAAATTAGATATATTAATATAGTGATTGTTCTATCTTATACATTGTTGACGAGATTTACTTTTAGTTATGGAATTTCAGAGGATATTGAAAATCTTATATTATTATGAATACTAATTTTCATTTATAAAAACTGCATTCAAGGAAATTGAATATGAAAGCATTCATTCTGATAAAAATAGTTATGGACATCCAAACTCTGGAATACTAGCTCGGCTTAAGAATGTTAATGCCACCACCTACATATTGGGGTCGGTAACAGCTACGTTTATATTCTCATTCGTCCAAGTTTTACCTTGATCTCTACTTATAGAACACAGTTTAAAACGTGGCTCATATCGATGGTCATTTAGAAAGTAAAATAATGCTTCCCCCAATATATTCCTGAGAGCATTTTCGTTCTCTTCGTAACAGAAACTAATATTTCGTTCCTTTGTAGTAGCCCTTCTCTTTAATCTCCGTGCTTTTCGCATATCTACTTCGTTTACACTCATCATTGTCTAAACTCTCCTTTAAATATTGAATTAATCAACACAAATTAGTCTCCATTTCGTTCAATTGATGTTCATCTTTATATCTAAGAGATTAATACACGATATTCGTATATTTGTTTCGCTATCCTGCCCGTTATGAGTGACATCATTTTGAAACTAAAAAAATTAGTAGCTACTGTTGCCGCTTCGGCAATGTTACTCACATCTCTCCCTGTTGCATCTTTTGCGGCAGGTGGGAGTGATCTCGATAGTCAGTTGAAGAAGGTCGGGGTAAGTTACAGTCCTAGTTGGTTATATACGGATAAGAGATTGAATTTAGATTATAACGATTATACATCCAGTCCATTGTACACGTTGAAAGGTGATTGGATCATGAATCCTAGTGCTCAGGATAAAGAAGACGGGAATTTTCTATTTAGCGATAACATGCTGACCGGCAAGGAGAATGGCAAATGGGGATAGATCGTGAGACCGAACGTTAAATAAAATAATTTTCACCTCTTGTGCTATTAATTTTTATTACTTTCTCCATTCAATTTTCAATCACTTACTTCTCTCTAGTTCTCCTATTATGATTGGTGTCCTTGTACTTTGCAGACCCATAGCCCATTGGACAAAGCGGTTTATATGAACTGTGAAGCGCATTTGGAGGGAGTGGTTTCCGTCCTGCAATTACGAAGCCGCCAATTGTCCCGAGTTTGAAATGACCTACGACAGAGGTAACAACATGTATGAAATGTAAGTTTGGGTGTCGTTCGTGAAATTAACAGAATCATAGGCTACCGAGGAACACGGGATATAATTTCCCTCACATCGCTATGTTCTGGTATTATCTGAAGCCCGTCAAGGCATGCAATCACCTTGACGGGCCTTTACATACTAACTCAAGGTTGCATCAGCCACGGTCTTGGCCATGCAAAATAAATCAGTTAGCTGAACTAGCCTGCTCATCATATGGCTTAAAAGAGGGATTTTAATTGGAATTATCTATTTTTTTCTTATGTGATCTGCCAAAATGATTTTGTTTTGATACGCGTACTGAACAATCCACTGACCCTGTCTTGTTTTGACTTAGGTTTATTGGTTTTATTGTTTCTCTGTTTGAAAAATCAATGAACCGAAGATGTTAGAATCATTTAGCGAAAGTACCGCCACAATGTAGGTAACTTTATGTCAAAATTCTATAATGTAGGCAGATTAGTGTTTTTAGCGTGACATTAATTTGCCCACATAAAAATAAAAAAGCCTGATTTTTCAGGCTTTTACTGATACTACTAATGTAGGCACTTTAGTGTCATTGGACAGATGATGACGAGAATGTGTTCCGATAAATGACAAGAATCTATACCGATTGCCGTTATTGGTGTCTCTCTTCTCTTTATTCAGATTACAAAAGGCTGATCTTTAACAAGAAGAAATCAGCCTTTTTTTCGGAGGACAAGAACATGCACCCTTAAAAGACAAGAACATGTACCACGTTGATGCTTACAATATTTCTAACTACATCCTCCCTTCGATGATCATCGATCATCGATACCTTTTATTCGTTGGTTATTTGTTACAATCCATACAAGATCATTTAACTATATTCCCGTTACTTCAACGGCAACCATTCAATTAGAGAGGATGAGAACAAGGTGAGCCATCCGTCGGCAATCGGATCAAGTTCTCGTCATCGGAAAATGAAAAGAACTTGATCCGATAACTAAAAAGCCCGCGATTTTACGCGGACTTGATTCGGACAATGTTCTTGTCTCCCGACAGTAGTTCACGCTTTATTTTTCAGGTATTCGATAATAATTAACTTACAAAGAACAAGTTTCCTCAGGTAAAAAAAAAAGGCCCAATACGCTTGAGCAGATTAATCCCGACTTGCTTCGTAAATCTTTAGCGCCAAATAAGCCGGTCTTGTGCGCGAATCCGTAAAGTGGTCCCCATCTCCAACGATCAGGCGGAACAGACCGAGTCGTGTTGACATGTGGGGATTCCAACCGTAGCCCTCTCCTTGAGGCAATACATTATCTTGGTAGAAATATACATAGCTTTTGGGGGTTGGTAGCGCGTAGAATGCTTTAAGATCCAGTTTCTCGAAAAGTGGTTTAGCCGGTTCCGGAGAGACACTTTTATAGAAAAGTTTGGCATCCTCAGTGGAGGCAGTATTTACGAACAAAGCCCTAAACAGCTCAAACGGAAGCATAATCGTATCGTCTTTCGACATGGTTCTGAGCTGTTCAAAACCTTGTCTCGTTTGGGGCGGAAACTCGTCAACCACCGATTCTCCGTCTTTCAATACGAACGCATCCCAGAAGACCATCCGCTTGATACGATCGGGTACCTGTTCCGCAACTTTTTGGATGACTGTTCCACCGAAGCTGTGCCCAACTAGAACAATGTCGTGCAAGTTCAACTGTTTTATATAATCAACGACTGATTTCGTAATCATTGCATGTGTGACATTTTTATTTGGATCTATTCCGTGTCCTGCATATTCTGGAGTATAGACTGTGTGCCCTTGACTACGCAATTCAGCGGCTACGCCATCCCAAAAGTGAGCATCCGCCCATGAGCCATGCACAAGTACGAAGGTAAGCTGCTGAGGCGGAGAAAAACGGTAGCTTCCTTTCGATTCTATGGGATAATTCCACCAAAACGATCCTGTGTCAGAATAAGGGTTGTAATACTGCCCCTGGGGCACGAATCGGTAATAAGGATTTGGTATTTGATAATTCCTCGATTGATAAGGAAACATGAACAACAACCTCTCATAGACGACATATTTGAGCTTATGATTCAGGCGCATAAAAGATTCCTATTGCTGCCTGAGCCTTGCTCATCCCTTTGTTAATCTGCTCATACATTATTCCCTCACGAGCACGGAAGATTGCTGTATCTTCTTGATCTCATATAAAATACCCTCTGATTTCATATACTGGCTTCCTTCTGGAAGTTGCCTGATTTCATTCTCTTGCTCATCATGCCCAAGCTGATAGCTACTCAAATCAAGGAATCGCTGAGCATAAATACCATGCCCATAGCTTGTCATTCTTTCAGCCCCCGAGATTCCTAACTTGATGGGAATTACATTGAGTAAAGTGGATTTTTCGCTACCGTTATTGCCAAACAACACAGTAATTCGATCAAACAAAAGCACCTCTCCAGCCACGTGCTTAAATACATAATCAGCTTTTCCCACTGATTTGAATGAATTGTCTGAAATGATTAAGTTAACAAAGATGTCCCGTTTAGAAGAGTACAATTAAAGTAAGTCTAAATCGTCTTCAGTATCATTCTATTAAGAGGAAATCACATTTCAAAATAATGGAATGTAACTTTATTCTCTCGGATTCCAAGATATAAGAAATAATTATTATCTGCCAAACGGCAATCGGACTATATTCTTGTCATCTTACAGTAATTGTCTGAGGACAAGAACATGTACCCATTCCCTCTTACTTCTTATGTTCTTAACTGTAAGTATATGGACGTTATGAATATCATCAATGTTGCGGATAACTGCCCATTAGCTTAACGAAAACAAGGAGCAGCTGCCGAGGCAAACTGCTCCTTGTTTGATTCTACTATCGTGTCACGTTAGCTTAATGGTCAGATACGTAATTAATTTTCACTTTCGTTTTTCTAAAACACTTAAGTCTTCCTGAGCATCAATTGCTACTATTCTCAACGCAATGCCTAATACTAAACTGAATATAGTAATCAGAAATGAAACGAGTGTTAAAAGTTTTTCTAGCGGTTTGTCGTAGATATCGTAGTAAATGAGTTCTTTGAAGTTGCTTGTGTTATAGAAAATAATCGTCAATAGAAAAAACAAAATGCTTATCAAAATGAGCCAAACTGATAGTTTTTTCACTCTTTCAAAGTATGGCATGTCAGTCTCCCTTTGTGCGTTTACTAGAAGTGTATTCGCGAAATGATTGAACTATCCTGCCCGTTAGCTTAATAAAAATGAGCAGGATACGTAGCACCTGCTCATCAATGTGTGTCATTGAACTATCGTGTCCCGTTTCTTCAATAAACGCTGCTTATTTCTTTTTAATGGGTATCCATATTTCGCTTTTAAATTGCTGCGATGCTACATCTTTCTGCTCATTCCAGAGCATTTCAGGCCCTTCGCTTAGCTCATATTCCGAAGACGGAAACCATTCGGAATAAATGCGTCCCCAGATCTCTTGAAGCGCACTCGGAAAAGGGCCAACGGTCGTGAATACAGCCCATGTAGAGGCTGACACCTCCAGCTGGGCGAAGCCATCTCGTGCTTCATTCGTTGTGGCCGCCCCGATGTAATGATCAAGCTCTCCTTTCTCCTCCATTCGCCCTTCACTGAAATTCGTGGAAGCACTGATTAGTCCTGAAGGCTGAACATTCGAAAAGCCCTTAATCTTATCAATTATTTCTGGTGTGAGTCCTTCAAACATTGATGCAATCTC
>NZ_FTNK01000052.1 GCF_900156375.1 Paenibacillus macquariensis | reverse complement strand
TAACGAAACAATTTATAATATTTTTGTGGAAAACAAAGGCAATAAAGTCGAAGCTCCTGCAAATTATTCGTGGATGTATACCATGGACACTCTTGGATCTTATTATAAAAATAGTCAATATGATTTTTTGAACCTAGAAGGTAAAAGCCTAAAGCGTTTTGATATTTATTCTTTAATTAAAACTTTTTCAGATGAAGCTTTAGAGGGATACCCAGAAGTTTTAATTCATGACGCTACTGAAAACCAATGGTATTTATTTAGTGATACGGCAATACAATCCATTTATCAGTTACTTGATACCGCCTCTAAGAACGGTTTCTTCAAAATTATCAGTAATACGGTTGCATAGTGTAGAACACGGGGAAACGTTAATAAAATGATTAATACACATTGATGAGCAGGCGCTAAGGTACCTGCTCTTTTTTATTAAGCTAGCGGGCAGAATTGCTTAACATCAATCGAGTTGTGAAGCGTACCATGGCAAGCTTCTGCATAATCAGCATGAATCATGTTGGAGTTGCATACCGCACTGCCTTTCTGACGGAAGTTTCCACATTGATAATATCTAATGTAGTCTTTTGTTCCTTTGGTTCTTTCAACCTGATGACCGACCATTCCTTGTCCGCAAGCTGGTCATGAGTGGTACTATCAAACTCTAAGGGGGAGTAATAATTATGTTTGAAATCAGTGGTGAAACATTACGATTAATTAAAAAAACCTGTAAAGGAAAAAAACATTTGAAGTTAACTGTTGGCTATTTAACAGGCAATAATTCTATAATAAAAATTTATAATGAAAATGGCGAGCTTGATTCATCAATAAAATATAATTATGAAATTGGTTCTATTACAAAGACCTTCACCTCATCTTTGCTATCAAAATATGCATTTGAAAACAAGTTGTCAATAAACGATTCAATACAAAAATATATTGTAGAACTTAGAGAAGACGAATATTATCCTACATTGCTCCGTCTTGCTACTCACTCTTCTGGATATTCAGCAAGTTTGCCATTAAATAAAAGGGAATATTTTAACCTGATTTTAGGTTTGATAAATGGCGGTGGTGATATGAATAAGAATAATCCGTTAAATATGGATTTAAACAAAATGAAAATGCTAATGGATAAAAATAAATTAAAAGATGTGGATTATTCATTGAAATATTCAAATTTTGGTATGTCACTTATTGGGTATGGGGTGGGAATTGTATCAGGTAGGGGATATTGGGATACGATGAATAACTTTCTGCAAAATGAATTGGGATTAAGAGATACCTATTTAGGAACATCAAATAATAATTTACATGGTTATGATAAAAAAAATAATGATTGCGGAAACTGGAAATGGAACAATGACAATCTTATATCACCTGCGGGTGCAATAAGTTCAACCGCTGATGATTTACTTAAATATGCAAAAATAAATATTTGTGAAGATAAACCATATTTGTCTCTTTGTCATAAAAAACATGGAAATGGAACAAAGAAGTATGATATGGGTCTTGGATGGTTGCTTTTAAAGAAAAACAATAATGTTATTTGGCATGGCGGTGGAACAGGATGCTTTAGTTCATTTTTAGGGATTGATAAAGAAAAAAAAGTCGCCTCCGTAGTTTTGGCTAATTATAGATTAGGTATGAATGACGATGAAAATATAGGATTTTCTTTATTAGAAAGTCTACAGAAATCAAAAGATGAATAAGAACTGCCAACATATCAATCATTATAGGAATCTGTTAATCTTCGGTGAATGGATGGGGTCTACTGTTCCTGCAACTGAAGGCATTTTACGGCTTAACTAGGTTAACGTAGTGGAAAATCTTTAAAAATTGCCGTTACGGATAGCGGTGGGTTCGTTACCACGAATCATTGTGCTAACGGGACACGATAGTTGAATGACACACATTGATGAGCAGGTGCTTCGGTATCCTGCTCTTTTTATTATACTCCCATGGAAGAACGAAATTACTTCCATCATCTGTGGTGCGGCGCTTGCGCTGCATGCATGGCTAACGGGCAGGATAGTTTAAGATCATACGCGGTGAACCGTATCATAAATAAGTGCTAGAAAATAGAAAAGCAGTATACCTAAAAGGTATACTGCTTTTCTGGCGTAACATCCATATCTACAGGGGCTCCATATCAAGAATTCATAAATTCATAGTTGCAAAATTATTCATTTACCGTTCCTAAAACTTGATAGTCTCTCAGTTGAGTAAGATCTTGAGAGAGTGAAAAACGATGGAGTTTATTAGAAGCAGTTGTGACATCAAAGGTATGTGCAACTACTGCGAATGCATCAGCAGATATATACTGATATGTTATGGATTTAATAGGTTCAGCTATATAGCCTGTTTTGGTGATAAGATTTTGGACTTTTGCATATGAGTCATCAAGATCGAGGGTAAATTGTTTATTACCAGGATCGAGTAGTTCATTTATCAGTTTAGTGGTTGAAGGTGCATCAATATCAAACTCGTTGTCTATATTAGGACCACCAGTGGATTTGATGCGAATTAGTTCACCTGTACTTCCATCTATCTCAACTGAAAGAAGATAGGAGGGTGTAATGCCTACACTAGCCTGCCACGTAGAATAAGGTCTACTAGCTTGAGGGTAATGGAAATAGGACATTTGAAGCGTTTGATTATCAAGTTTTTCGTCAGAATATTTAAATATTTCTTGGGCAGCTATTTCAGCAGCTTCTTGTAAAGATAAATCTTTAGAACTAGGTGTTTTACTTTGAGTATTAGGGGAATAGATAGCCTCATAATTAGCTTTTACATAGCCAGCAGGAATTTGTCTATTCACTAAGTAGGAAAGTTCAGAGACATTGTAAGTAGTAGGAACTTTGGTAATCGTTTTTAGTTCGCTAGCTACTATGACTTGTGTGAGCATCAGGGAAGCGACACCTATAAAAGTAATGATTTTAACACCTTTGAAACCGTTTTTTGCAACACTTCTTGGAAGTAATGATTTTTGAGACATTTTATTGTCCTCCTTGTAATTTTTTATTTACTGACAATATAAAAATAACAAGAAAATATATGGGTACTATTATAAAGTTGTTATAGAGTTGTAAAATAAATGAATAATATTAATATTTAGATTTTAATGTGAGATAATAAGGTAAAATTTTTATGCATTTTGAAATAGAATAGTATATCTAAATACAGATTTCAAGTATAAAAGGATATTAGTTATTTAATAAGATGGGGTGAAAAGCATGGCAGATATTCTAGTAGTAGAAGATGAAGAGGCAATTAATGAATTAATAAGGAGAAACTTAAGTTTGGTAGGGCATACCTGCTATTTGGCTATGGATGGTGAGGCAGCCGTAGAAATGATAAAAAATAAAAGTTTTGATTTAATTGTATTAGACATTATGTTACCTGAAATGGATGGGTTTGAGGTATTGGAACAAGTAAAAGGTACGCCTACTATTCTTTTAACGGCTAAACGAAGCGTAGAGGATCGGGTAAAGGGGCTTGTCATGGGAGCAGATGATTATCTGACAAAACCCTTTGAAATGTTAGAACTTTTTGCAAGAGTAGAAGCTATATTAAGACGAACCAAGAAGGATGAAGATACATTTGTAATAGATAATGCTAGGGTTGAATTTCATAGTAGAAGGCTTTTTTTGGAAGAGAAGGTAGTTGAATATACACCTAAGGAATTTGAGCTATTAGAGGTACTCATAAGAAATAGAAACATTGCTTTATCAAGAGAGAAGCTTTTAGAGTTAGTATGGGGATATGAATACATAGGAGAAACAAGAACGGTAGATGTTCATATTCAGAAGCTTAGAAAAAAGTTGGGGTTGGAGAAACGAATTGTAACCGTGTATAAACTAGGTTATCGGTTAGAGGTGTAGTATGAAAAATAAAACCTACATATGGACTTTGGTATTATTTCTATTGTTTATTAATGTTGGGATTATGTTATTTTGTATTAGTAATACAAAACATAACCTTTCAGGCATTAAGGAGAGCTATCTAAGAGAGCATTATTTTTTAGTAAATAGTATGACTAAAGACATAATGGCTATGAAAAATAGAGGTTATGAAATAGATGATGCTATTGCTCATTCTTATGATTCGTATAAAATGCATTATGAAGTTCAAAAAATTTATTTACAGATTTATAAAGATAAAGTGAGTATATATTCCAGTTTACCCATAGAAGCAACATTAAGTGATAAAGAAATGAATGAAGAAAAAGATATAACGGAGATACATGTTGTGACACTAAATGAAAGGAAATACATACAAATATCTGGGAACTTACCAGAGCAGTATAATCAATATGCATTAGTCTATTATGCAGACATAACAGATATAGTAAATGAGTGGGATAAGAGGAATAACTCTTTATTTATTGTAAGTATAATATTTTCAGGAGTTTTAAGTATATGCTTGTTTATTTTATTAGAGTATCTTTTTGAACCACTAGAAAGAATTTCAAGTATTTCAAATAAGATTGCCAATGGGGAATACAAAGAAAAGTTAGAGATTAGGGGTGGCGAAGAAATCGCAGAGGTTGTACAAAGTTTTAATACGATGGCGGATAAAATTCAATATCAGATGGAAGAGCTTGAGAGCCATGCGAGAGAGAGGCAGAGATTGATAGATGATTTGGCACATGAATTAAGAACGCCATTAACTGCAATCTATGGATATGCTGAATATATGCAGAAGACGCATTTAAGTGAGGAAGATAAGTATGCTGCAACCAATTATATTTTATCAGAGAGTACAAGGTTGAAAAATATTTCGGAAAGTTTATTGGAACTGGTAATAATACGAGAAGAAAAAGAAATAGAAATGGTATCAATGGATATAGAACAGTTGTTTAAAAAAGTTCATCAAACCGAAAATATTAAGCTCAAAGAAAAAGGAATAGAATTAGTATATTACAATGAGTTGAAAGAAATAAAAGGAAATAAAGATTTAATAGAAAGTATGGTTGTGAACTTAGTAGATAATGCAATAAAGGCATGTAGCACAAAAGGTAAAATTACGATGAGGGCTTATTTTGAAAATGAGAAAAAAATTATTGAAGTAGAAGATAACGGAAAGGGAATGACAGAGAAGCAGCTCCTTCAGGTGACAGAAGCATTTTATAGAGTAGATAAGGCAAGAAGTAGAAAAGAAGGGGGAAATGGATTGGGACTCGCATTATGTGAGCAGATTGCTAAGAAGCATCATGCAGAGTTATCTTTTTCTTCAAAACCTAATGAGAAAACAATTGTAAAGGTAATTTTTCAAGAATGATAACTTAAAAGATGCTAAGAACCTTACTTTGGGAAGAGGTTGCACTTGCCTTAAATCATACCTTAAGATGAAATAAGTTATAGATCGAAAGCAGGGATACTTAGATTGGCGGAATATGAAAGGAAGCTACTTCGTCTGCTCCAGTGATTGAGGCGAAACGATGGGTTTTTCGCAACCCATGTAACATATTTTGCTTCCTATGGCTATTTTGAGTTGAATAAAAGAGAGCTTTTATTTAGGCACAATCAAGCGGTTGTGCTTTTTTTGTTATATACAGATGTAAACCTTATGGTCAGACTTCACCTTGTGCTTGGATGCTATAGGTTGAACCGTATCATAAATAGTGGTAAAGCAGATTTGGGAGATTAAGCGTAGATAAAACCTATAACCTCTTGTATATTGAAATTATCTCCAAAAATGAAGGTATTGGATTCATCTAAATCTTCGTAATAATAGTATGTTACGTATAAAATTCATTTTATGGAGGTCTGGAATTATGGAAGTATCAAAGGGAGTAGAAATGTTTCAACTAGATTTTCATGGGACTATTATTCACCCAACTCTTTTGTGGAATCAAGAAATGTCCGTTTTAATAGATACAGGATTCCCAGGGCAAATTGAAGATTTACACGTCGCCATGGAAAAGGTAGGAGTGTCGTCCGACAAACTAAAAGTTGTGATTTTGACGCATCAGGATGTGGACCATATAGGCAGTCTTCCTGAGATTTTGAAGGATTGTGGCAATGATGTTGAAGTATATGCACACGAGCGGGATAAGCCGTATATTCAGGGGGAGATACCACTTATAAAGACGATCACCTTGAGAATCCCCGAAGGGAAAAGTGGATGAAACCTTGATAGACGGTCAGGAACTGCCGTTTTGCGGCGGGATTCGAGTCATCCATACCCCCGGTCATATCAGCCTTTATTTAAGGCAAAGTAAGACTCTCATTGCCGGGGATTCGATGTAAAGTGTAGACGGGATTCTCGAGGGAATTCATGTCCCGACCACTGGATATGAATGCAACTCGTCTCTTTTTGAAAAAATATGTAGACCTTGACATTGCGTCCGTGGTTTGTTATCACGGGGGATTAAGTAATGTAAAAGTAAATGATCAGATATTAGAACTTAGCCAAGGATTATAAAGTTAAGATTTTAGCAAGTTATCTTTTAGTGAAACAATGTTGTTACGCTAACGGGACACTATAGTTCAATAATGAAAGGGTTGCCGTGAGGTAGCCCTTTGTTCAACTAACGGGCAGGATAAAGAAAATTTAATTATAATTAAAGTCACTCAATCCCCACTTTGTTTTGGTGTGTTATGATATTCTGAAACATCCCATCCCTTACCATGGGAATAGAAGGGACTAGGAGGTTGGTCATGACTGAGTTATTTAAGATAGACTCTGAGGAAGAGATAAAACAGATAATTAGGCTGATGAAGAAGGTAGCTTTGATAGCACTCCAAAACTATGACTTGGATTGGGAACAAATTCGTTTCAACCAATTATCGGATACATGTACATTCGTAATAGAAACAAGTAAGGATGGGACTTTTTTACTTCGTATTCATGCAGGAATGGCTAGAGAAGAAATAGATTCCGAAATCGTTTGGTTGGATGATTTAAATGAAAAGATCGGAGTTACCGTCCCCAAGGGGATAGTAGACCTAAATGGATCCAAAACCGTAAGAATTGATCAGGAGAATGGTAATCCTTGTTATGCTTCATTGATGCGTTGGG
>NZ_FTNK01000053.1 GCF_900156375.1 Paenibacillus macquariensis | reverse complement strand
GGGGGGGGGTGGATTCGATCAGTTGGACGTAAATATAGAGAGGATGACTCATTATGAAGTTTGAAATTGGTAAGACATATGATGCAGTAGTACAGGGCCAAATCTGGTCTTTTGAATATGAAGGTATAGATGAAAATGAAGAGGATGTTTATATTATTACCTGGATGAGTGGGGAGTGCGAAGGTCTACATAAATCTGAAATCGAACCTCTTGTTGAAGAAGCAAAGGTTTTGAAAGCTGCAGGAGTAATTTACCCAAGAGGTAGATCCGAGGAAGAACAGTATAAAGCATTATGTTTACTTATAGCACAGCCAACCTATTTTTTTGCTGGAGAAGAGGTTCCGAAGGCTGTTGTTCTTTCGGATCATTTTGCTCCGGATGGATATAAGGGAGAAAAAGACTACTTAGACTTTACATATGATAAAAACCAAAAAATGATAGTTACTACAGGCGCACACGATGTAACCCTACCAGATTGGGTTGGTCAGAGATTTGATGTTCTAGGAATGATGAAAATTAAAAATAAGGATAAGACAGTGTGGCAGATTAGTTTAAAATAATTAGTTAACATGATCAATTGGAATATGTGAAAGAAGTGCATCTGTTTAGTGACTTAAACAAGTATGTTGAATAGGAAGAGGATGGTTCTGAATGTCTCAATTTACCTACTTTACCCCTTACACAGGTTGGGAGGAAGACTTTCCAACGGGCAGCTTACAAGTTTTAGAAAAATTTGAATGGGTCCAGTTAGATACTGGGAAAATAACTGACAATGAGCGAAATGCAATTCGAAAAAGAAAGATAAACCTAACCTGCCCAATCTGCGATGGAAGAATGTATTACAACAAAGGATTTCAGAAGGTTTCTGGAGGTATAAGGGAAGCCAATAAGAGTCCGTACTTCTATCATTTTAATCGTGTAGACTGTCACTTTAGCGAATCTCTTACACATGCTCTTACCAAAAAATTTGTTTTTGAAAAGCTGCGGCAGGCCGGTTATACAGTGCGTGAGGAAGTACGTCATACTATTGATGGAAAGCAGGTCCGGGCAGATGTAGCTGCTTATGGGGGAACTGTTCCATCGATGCATTTAAAGTTAGTTGTTGAAATTCAGGCATCTGACGCAAAACCTTCAGCCGTTTCGAAAAAGATTAATGCATATTATAGTGATCAAGTACCGACAGCATGGGTTATTGTGTTGGATGATCTCTTTACGGGTTACACCGGCACTAATCAATATGTATTTGATCTGGATAGTAGAAAATATTCATGGCAGCCACTTCAACCAGGCGAAGAAGACGCTTTCGCTGTAACGGGTAAAGACAGCAGAGCTTTCACATTCTTGATGGATGAATATGGGTATATATTGGCGGTTAATCACGCCGGCCAAGTGTTTTTGATTCGACGGGATCCGGACAATGAAGTGAATAGATACTTTGCGCAGCAACGAGGGCTTCTCTGGACGTCCCAGGATGAACTATTTAAGATCACTCGCATTGCGGACAAAGATATTGCACGTGCTCTTCTGTTCACACCACTGCGTATGGTTGCTGAACGGTTGGATCCCGAATATGAGAAAGGGGCCACACTGGGAAATTATTTAAGTGATCCCAAACATACCACTTTTGATCAGGACCTTGAATTATCAGATAATTCAAATATTAATATTGATTTTCATGAAGGAAAATTGGATGGAAATGAGGTAGACCAAGCTTTAGATCCCATTTCTCTTATACGAGAAACCTGGCAAGCTGAGCAGTTGGCTAAAGAGCAATACAAAATTCAGCAGCAGGAAGAAAAACAAAACGACCTTCGGCAAGATTTAGAGAAGGAAAAGTCCTTAAAAAGTAAGCACGAAGTAGCACAGATGTTGGAAGAAGAACTGCCCACAGAGGTTAATGAGGAACCCAAGATAGATGAAAAAATTATTCAGGGCTATTATGCAGATAGAACCAGATTGGCTTCTCTGAAAAAAATAGAAGATGTTGAAATGCATATGCACTTACATGGGTTTGCCGTTGAAGGAAAGATGGATTTGTTTGGTTTATCCGATTATGACGTCGATGTAATACTTGATTGCCCACCTGACAATGTTCGCAGCCTTCCTATTCCAGCTAAGTTCATTCGGAATGAAGAAACAATTTGGTCGGCATATGAAACATTTTCCTCCGAAGATCGATTAAAACTGGAGCGCAATGTTTTCCCTGAGGGACTTCCCCCTTGGTTTATGAGTAAAATGATTCGTCTTAATCAAAAGGAAGCCGATCAAAAGCGAAAACTAGAGTCACAATTAAAACGAGCAGCTACTAAATCTGCAAAAGAAAAAGGATCGGTACACAGCAGCTATGAAGAGCAGAGATTTGATTTCTGATCAAGTGAAGTTTGGATGCGAAGTAAATCTTATCGGAAATGAATTTATGGTTGAAACGATAGATTGAGACTGATTGAAATAAAATTAATTGTAGAAGAATGAAAAGAGGGGCTAGATCCTCTCATGTTATATATTGAATATATCCGTTCTTAAGGAGTGTATTGACATACAATTACCTACTCTCACTATTGCACCGGAAGCCATGCACATAGCACTTACGGATCTTATAAATGAATTCATATGAATTGAAAAATCTGCTAGTGGTTTGGAATACCAGCAACGTTCTCATTTTGTACGCGGTCAAATCGATCTATTAACGTCATTGATAAATGATAGATGGGACTATTCAATTTCAGGTCAAACCTATTATCGATATTTGCGTGTAATTTACGGTAGAGTTTAAATGAACGGAGGTTTTTCTCATGCCTAATTGCGATTGGGGTCGTCCTTGTAATTGTTCTGATTGTCGGGAGCTTATTGATACGCATGTTTGTCCGAGTTGTGGATTTTCGAATCGAGTCAGCGTTATGAGGTCTTCTTGTTGGGTTGATGATTTGAAGCATGGTGGTGGTTATTACGAGCTTGATGCTCCTACTGAGCCGATCCGAGACCTGAGTTGTTATGACTGTGGTTATTGTATGGAGGCGGTCGGATATTATACGTCTGTAGATGAAGCTGGCTGCCAGCGTGAGAAAGAACGCGTAGAACTGATTCGTGCGGGGAAGATCTGTGCGAGTTGCAGCAAGGTCGAGGGGATTGGGGAATATCCAGTCGTGTGCGACTCCAAGAGTATGGAGACCGGCAGCTGTGTGAAGAGTGTCTCGTAGACGTTACGAAGCAGGACAAGCCGGATCCATCGGACAAGGACAGCAAATACCAATTTAATCGAACTCAGCTTGAATGGTCGTTAGTACGTGTCCGGATTCCGTGTACGATATGTGGAAAAGGTCATTTGGTTGCTGTCAGTGAACGATACTGGCGGACGCGCTGTAAGAAGTGTTATACGCTTCGTTGAAGTTTATCGTTCTCTAGTTAGAAGATTAGGAATCAAAATGAATATAACAGTGTGTAATGAATAGTAGACACAAACTGTGCAGTATACCTCATGTGTTGGACTTCGTTAATGAGTAAATCACATATAGGGCGATTAAGGCAATGAGGTAGGAAATATAAGTCCAACCCAAGTTCCAGCCGCTAGAATACACAACTTTTCCAGTAATAACGAGAAGGCCTTCAAAAATCGTTAAAAGGAACGAAGCTAGAGGAATTATAAGCCAGGTTCTTCCTCCATTATTAATTTGGTATAGGGCAAAGACGGGAATTACTGCAAATACTCCTAAGTTGTAAGGGATAAATGATAAAGTACCGTAATTCTTCGGTAAAACGTACCACCAGTCCATAAAGTGGCCAATATCATTGAAAAGGAAGGCAATTAATGCAGCGATTGTACTAACATGCAGCACAAACGATAGATTTCTCTTAAATAAATAGCAACCAAATATCCATGGCAATATGAATCCAAAAATTATATTGGTTAACACCAAAAATCACCTCAGAGATATTATTACCCAGAATTGTTATGGTTAAAGCTTTTATAACAAATTTGATTGCGTTGAGGATACTGTGCAGTTCGAAAATGAAGTCTCGTTAAAGACACATAATGTGTAGCAATAGGAGGGTGAGCCATGAAAGAATCAGATATGTATACTCATGTATCACACGTTCTTTTAGAAATTGTTAAATGTGATAATGTTTATGCGGAAGTCAGTAATTTTGATGTTGTAGCTGTTAAAAATAACATTTCACTTATCGTTGAAATGAAGAAACAACTTAATTTCAAAGTAATAGAACAAGCTATCACAGCGAAACATTGTGCCGACTACATATTTATAGCTGTTCCTAAACCTAAACAGTATCATTCAAAAATTGCACTTAATTTATTAAAACAAGAAGGTATTGGACTAATATATACAACTGATGAACGAAAAGAGTATGACAGCAGAACGAATGGCTCGACTATTCAATTTTGGGGTAAGCGTGTTAGGAGAAAAACTTATGATATTCAAAAACAGATAAACCATGAGTTCCATTCTCGTACTGTAGGCGGCGTGAAATCTGGTGAGGGTATTACGGAGTATAGCGAAATGATAGATGCAATTAAACTATTTTTGAAAAGAAAAGATTGGGTTACTGTAGATCAAATATTAGAGAACATTCAAACCTATTATAGTAATCCTAAATCTTCTTTGATGCAAACGTTAAAAAGTGAGTGGAATAGTGATTGGTTGGAGTGGAAAGTTGAAAATAGAAAGACTCATTTTAGATTGCGAATAGCAGCTTGATGTCGCAGTTCGACGAGACTATGATACTTGTATGTAATCAATAGTAGACGCAAACCAGTAACAAAACAAATATAGTTTAAGGAGGGTATACCCATGGTAAAACTGTCTCTAAATGAGATTCATGTATTGTTGAAATGCATAGAGAAGAAGCTTGACATACCTGAAATTATTTCTGTAAAGGAAAAACTTGAGAAGGAATTAAACCGATTGACCAGTAATTTAAATCCAGAAATTGATTGGTTCTTTGATCCACTGAATGTTTTTATTCCAATATCAGAATTAATTGAAGTTCCGGAAGAAATAAAAAAACAGAATTTTGAAGCAGTACTTAGATCCTCAGAAATTAAGGCTGAGTTAAATCGACGTGTGCTTAACGTGCTCCGTAGATTTCAATTTGAAATAATAGATGATTTACTTAAAAAATCTCCGAGTGATATACATAGACTTAGAAATTTGGGTGAAGGATCCCAAAAAGTGCTTGCTCGTTTTCTTTGGTCATTGCACCAAATGAGGTTGTAAAGGACCTTGAAGAACTTCAAAAAGCAACTGAACGTTTTGAAGTTTAATACAATCATTTGGTGTGGAACAATTATGGATGGAAGTACTTAATGAATAAATTTTATCATTGGAAGGAGGGTACATAGTTATGGATACATTAACGGTGTTTTCATTGATTTTTTCAAATCCAACAGTTCCTATTTTCCTTATATTAGCGGTTTTACGTGCAGTAATGATTTGGATTTTGGAGGACATTGAATTTAAAAAGACATATAAAAATTCACCTTATTTTTTACGCCCATCAAAAAACTGGTGGAAGGAAAACAAGGGATATGTACGTGGCATTTATAGTCACAAGGATACTAAATGAATACGTGATTGCATGGACTAAGATTCGAAAGTGTATTAATAAATATATGTATGAGGGTGAATATGAATGTCTACTATGCAAATTATTCTAAAAGAAATCGAACATCAATTAATAACTTATTTGGATACATTAGAAAATCAATACGGGTTAAAGTACTCTCTTGATTTTGAGCATAATCGAATAGAGATACGTGGGCAAACAGTAAAAACGGATAATTTTAAGATGTTTTTCTTCTCAATATTTGATAAAGATGAGGAAGGACCAGGACAGATTGCTTTGGATACACTCTTTTTGCCTTTTGAAGTAAGACATAATGGAATTGTATTAAAATTAATGGATATCACGTACCAAATAGCCGAAAAGCATCGTTACACTACCATAGTAGTGGGTATGGTTGAAGGTTTTTACAATGCTCTCGTTCGCAGAGGTGCATATCCATTAAATTATGAAACCGTGCAAATCGTTGGTCGTACAAATTTAAAAAAATAAATAGATGACGGAAAACTCTCGCAACCGATATATCTTGATAGAGCTGCAATTAGTTGGAGATTAGATATATAACAATTCATGGTTAAGGAGATAGAATGTATGTATCGAGAA
This sequence comes from Paenibacillus macquariensis, assembly GCF_900156375.1. Classification (GTDB taxonomy): domain Bacteria; phylum Bacillota; class Bacilli; order Paenibacillales; family Paenibacillaceae; genus Paenibacillus_AQ; species Paenibacillus_AQ macquariensis. The sequence continues at coordinate 525 of NZ_FTNK01000053.1, read as the reverse complement.
CATTTAAAGAAAGCTTTAGATTATGTTAGAGGAAGAAGTGGTTGGCAGAATCATATGGAAGACGCACTAGATAGTGCGATGAAAGTTGGTGAATATGCAGTGGCCTTGGAGTTGGTACTGGACCTGGTGGACACTTATCCAGAAGACAGAGATCCTTGGCGTAATTGTTTAGAAATAGGTTTTATTGCCGCGGAAAATATAAATGAATACGGAAAAGCCAGAGAGATAGCTAAATTGATTACTAATTCATATCCAGAGGGTTCCTCATATTATAAAGAATGGGACAAAAAGGTTGAACAATACAGGCTATTTTAAATTTTACATAACTGAATTTACAGATGGAACATATTTATACCTTCGTTAAGTTGCCAGGAACAACCTTCAGTAGCCTGAAGCGAGTACCTGGTGTTTTTTTAATTTCAGCACTGGATCAAATCGATGCGGGGATCCAGTCCGGAGCGAGTAGCTATAACCGGAGCAGTAACGTGAGATCTATGGTATAAGAGCTTAAGCCCGGTGCTCGAT
>NZ_FTNK01000033.1 GCF_900156375.1 Paenibacillus macquariensis | reverse complement strand
TCCATGGTGTACTGAAGCATCTGTGATCATTGGTTTAAATAAATAGATTAATAGATATCATGCAGATCTGGTGCAATAATTATAAAAGTCGCTGTATTGTATCCCTGAAATGAGTGAGCCGTTCAAACAGCCGCGCGCTAAGCTTCTCTATCCACGAGTAGGGCATTTACTTTGGAAACAATTAGATTTGTTTAGGTGGAAGACGTATGAATCAGAGGTTATCTTGCTAACGGCAAGATGGTATTTGAAATATAGTCTACGTTATCGCGATTTAGTAGAGATGATGAAAGATCGAGGTTTACATATTGCTCATACAACGATCATGCGATGGGTTCATGAGTTTGGGCGGGAATCGAAGTCATGCATATGATAAGGAAAGGGCAGGTCGAATGCAATCATTCGTCTGCCCTCTCCGAAGTTGAATTAATCAATAAATTGTTTGGTTTGACAGCATAGTCAAACCACAATAAGGCATCTTTGATTAGTTTAAATAGTTGCACCAAAACCGGTATTTACTATAAGGTTATTTAGATTTTTTTACAGTCGTCGAACGAACCTGAAATGCTCCGTTTTTGTAAGCAAGAACTGCGGTTTCTTCGCCTTTAACTACGGAAGTAGCTTCCCCATGAATAGTTTTTTTTGCAACAATCTCATAGACTCCGTTCTTATCTACATCAGAGGCTAGCATTGTATTGTAGAGCGAGCGTTTGCCATTCACTTTAACGTACTCGTTAAGAAGAATTTTAACACCACTGTCTTTGAAGGATACTACGTAAGCATTGGTGCTGCCGCTGTTACCGCCAGAGTAGACGCTGATCATGACATCTTTGGATTTATCTCCGTTGAAATCTCCAATGAAGCTGATTTTGGGCTGGTACCCCATGAAGCCTTTGATATTACCGTTAATCACTTTTTTAGTTTTACCTTCTACAACGACGATGTTGATATCCGTAACCAAACCACCATTTGCGGCATCCTTGTTACCAATCAGGAAGACGTCATCAGCAACGCCATTACCAGATACATCCATCTGTTGTTTCGCTAGCAAGATAGTTTTTGCTGTTGTTGGGATCTGCTTAAGTTCAAACCTTTTGCCAACGGTGAATGCGCCTGTTGTAGCTGCAGTCGGTGTCTTGCCATCGGTTTTAGTTGTTATTGTGTTTACAACCTTAAAAGCACCGTCTTTGAAGGTGAATGTTGTTTTTTCCTCACCTAGAATTGTAGCAGTAGCATCGCCATGAAGTCTTTTTGTACCTACCAGATCGTATACACCATCTTTATTAAGATCCACTTGCTCTAAAGTATTGAAAAATGCTGGCTTACCACCAACAACTGGTTTTACACTCAGAAGTGATTGTGCCTTATCGCCTGCGAAAGATACTATGTACGCATCTGTCGTACCGTTGTTACCGCCAGAGTATGCTGTAAACATTACATCATTCGCTTTGTCGCCGTTGAAATCACCGATCCATTGAATTTCCGGTTTGTAGCCATCGAAACCACTGATGTTTGCATTTTTCACTGTGTTTGTTTTACCATCGACAACGACCAGGTTAATGTTACTTACATAGCCAAGCTCATCTGCTTTGTCACCGATGAGATATATTTTATCTTGGGCACCGTCTTTATTAACATCGTTAACTTGTTTTCTGATAAGAACGGTTTTATCTGTTGTCTTAACACCTTGCAATGCGAATGGTTGACCAACAGTCAGTTCACCAAGTGCAGGTTGTTTATATGGATCTTCTTTGGTAGTTTCTGTTTTGATAGATTTGAATTCGCCATCTTTGAATGCGAACCATACTTTTTCATAGCCTTTTACCACGGAAGTAGCTTCGCCATGGATGGTTCTAATTCCAAGCAGCTCATTCACACCATCATTATCCACGTCAACCGCTTCTAGTGTTTGGAATAATGCCCGCTCACCTTTAACCTTCAAGTCCCCGCCCAGAATAATGGAAGGCGCTGCGTTCTTAAAGGTTACGATTCTAGCATTAGTGGACCCGTTATTACCACCTGAGTAAGCGGTAATCATCACATCAAGTGCATGGTCATTATTGAAATCACTCACATAGCTGATTTTAGCGTTGAAACCACCGAAATCTTTAATAGCTGCATTTAACACTTTGTTTGTCTTGCCGTTTACAACGATGATATTAATATTGCTGAAATCAGGAGATTCATTTTTGTCGCCGATGAGATATAGAGTGTCTTTCACTCCATCCAAATCGAGATCAACCGTTCTTGTTGCCATCAATACTGTATTCGCGTTCGTTTGGACACCCGCTAGTGTAAACTTTTGTCCCACTTGATTAGTGGATGCTGCTACTGTTGAACTGGTTGGTGTTGCGACCGGACTGGCCATTGCTTGAGATGAGAAAGTTGCGACAGCTGCTACACATAGTGCAACGGATAATGTTTTCTTTATTTTCATTGTGTTACCTCCGATGGTTTATAAAGGATGATGTCGAATAGAGTCTTAATATAACTTAAGAAACATAGGACAGTGTTACGGTAAGGTAACACTATCCTAATAAATAAGACAATATATAAATAAAATATCCAAATCAGAGGAACATCAGGCGCTAAAAATTGACAATCCATTTCGAGGAGATCGTTTGCAAAATTAAAGAGAAGCGCTGTTTCATCGGCTATTTCATGGATTTTGAGCAGCCCCTACTCCTTCTTTATTGTTTGATAACAATTCTGTAATCAACATAGCTGCTTCGGCACGTGTGGAATGGGTAGCTGGCTTGAGTTGCGGCTGGACTTCTCATCAATACTCCATATAGTAATCTCAAATATATTGACTGTTGGCAGCTCAATACTTGTAAGTCTTGCTGGTGCTGTAGATAAAGAAGAGACATAAGCGCCCACAGTATTTTCTGAGTATAGCTCGCCGTTTGATTTGGTCTTTCGCTTCATCCAATCTGCATAGTAATATGACAATCCACACCGGCTCACCCCAAGCATAAAAACATATTGAATTTATTAACAAAATGATGTTTTTAAACTTTCTATTTTTCACCGAGTAATACAGTATTATGTTGATTGGTAGAAACAAATAAATAAACAAATGACTTGAATAAACCATCGTATCCTTCTTTCACTACCATAGTAACAACCTATTGTCACAGCAATGTTACAAAAAGGTTTTTTTTGTTTATTTATAAAATGGTGTTGAGAGCCTTGGTAGAAAGGAAGCAAACGTGTCCCCATGCAAATGAGTTTGCCACTCACCCCAACTCACGCTCAATCCCGCTCCTCCTCACTCCCACAAGGCTTCCCAGCCTTCCTCCTATCTTTTCTCCTATTCTAAAAAGCAATTTTACTTTGATGTGAAACCTGATAAAAACACCGAGAAAATCAAATAATCTGAGGAAAATCAGAGAAAAAAAGAAAAATAAGTTTGAGCTGAAAATAAGAGAAAAGACAAGGAAAAGGGCTGGGGTTTGAAGGGAAAGAAGAGTGAACAATCGAGTGAAAGCCTGATATAGCAAGGGATTTGGGGAGTTTGATTGAGGGGAACCTGAGAAAAAGGGCGAGAAAAAAGCCGAGCGATAATCAGGGGAAAACCTGAAAATCGGTCGGCTCAGCGGCAAACTTCAAGTGATGAGTGGTGAACTTTGTGAGATAGTGGCAGACTTAAATTGTTGTCTACATGTGTAGGTTTTGAATAAAGTTTGAGTAAAAGCATCTCCCAAGCCCATATTTTATGATAAATAAAAAGAATCCGTTTTGAAAAAATGATTGATCAAAATGGATCCTTTCTTTGTAAAGTATTGTATAATTTTTATAAAAAAGTTTGATTATTTTCTACTGTTGATCTTCAACAAACGCGCTCTTAAAAGGAATAAAATTTCAGTTAAGTGATAAGATAAGATTCTATAGAGTTTTTCATATGATTAACGAGTGACTTCGGTATCCAGTCCTTCCCACTTATCGATATGCTTTTCTGGCTAAGTTGAGTAATGTCGAATATTCTTTGGACAGACGAGATAAAGCCCATTCTGCAGCCACATCTTTTAGAGAAATTTCATCGATAGACACTGTTTGCCACATTCGAGCCAAGGTTAAAATCACATTACGCTCATCACCTTTGATACCCTCAATCAACCCAGGTAAAGACTCCTTAATCACTCTGGGGTCAAAAATATCTGAAGCATCAGGACCAAATAGAGAAATGCTATTCTTTCTCGCTTGTGCTAAAACAATAGCTAAATCAGGGTCATAGGTTGGTTCCTAGATTTGTCCTTTCTCAAAATCACTCCTGAGCCACTCACCATAGGTAAATTTATTTCTTGGTAGTTATCGCCAAGGTACAATATCGCTATGGTTTATAATCGTGACTTCAAGTGGTCTCACAGAATCTGCTTTTCCTATCTTTCCAGATATAAGCATTAGTCTATCTGTTAGTTTTTTTCGAGTTACTTCAGGTAAACTATGATTCGCGATCACTAGGACATCTACATCACTATTAATGTGTAAGCCACCATTTACTGCAGAACCAAATAGATATACCCCGACTATCGAACTTCCAAGCAACTCCTCTACGATTTTTAATGCTTACATCGCTTGTTTTTTGGTATTTTTTCGTTACTCAAATCGCTCATCTCACTAACCTATTTGTTTGTATTCTCAAGTTTAGCGGTTACAGATGTTTTTTGCACACACTTTTAACAAGAACATACGTTTGTATTTTTCCTTTCTATTTTGTATAATAAAATAGAAGTGAATGATAGAGGAGGAGTTTGGATGTATCGACAAGTGGATGATTTTTTAAAGGAATGGGCAGTGGCTGTGGAAGGGACATTGCAAGTATTACAAGCCGTAACAGATGACAAATTAGGACAAAGTATTTTGGAAGGGCATAGTACACTTGGTTGGTTAAGCTGGCATTTAGTAGAAACAACAGGTTATTTTAGTCATTTAGCAGGTTTAACTGTACCAATGATTGGTCAAGATGAACCAGTTCCAGCGACAGCAAGAGAAATTATAGCAGCTTACGAAAAAGCAGCAGAGGCGGTCAAGGAAGAGGTAGCTAAGTTATCAGATGTGGACTTGCTAACAGAAACAGGCATTGCGAGTGTTGCAACAAAAGGTGCATTATTACGTTTCTTAATTGACCACCAAACACATCACCGCGGCCAAATGATGGTGCTATTACGTCAAGCAGGCTTACCAGTACCACCTGTGATGGGCCCAACAAAAGAAATGCAATAACGAAAAGATGCCCTCCTGGGTAGTATTACTTAAAGTTAGAGTTTTTATTATGCGGCTGATTGATTGTTTTGAGTTCGGTATTGCACTGGACTCGAGCCGGCCAATAAAAAGTCCACGAAACACCCCAGCGAGGACGTGAACAAATTTCCCTTCACGCCTTCGCTTTTCTTTTCCCCTCCATCCCCCTCTGTAATATAATAAGAAAACTAAACTAGAGGTAGGTGCGCACATGATCCAATTAACAAACCGCCAGGCACGGCAATTTCTGTTGTTGAAACACGGACTTTTGGACGAATATAAATTTAGCGGGAAGCAGGGCGTATTGGACTTTGCTCGGCAGGTTGGCTGTATTCAATACGACCCCATCGATGTTTGCGGAAAAAACGCCGAATTGGTGTTACAGTCGCGAATCAAAGGATTTACTAAGGGAATGCTCGCCGATTTGCTGTATGAGGATAGAAGCCTTGTCGATTATCCCGACAAGAACCTGGCCATTATTCCTGTCGAGGACTGGCCGTATTTTGAGCGATACAGGCAGGCCGCCCGACAACATGCCGAACGCTATCCCGAAATGGAAGCGTTGACAGCGCAAGTACGGGCTCATATCCAAAATCACGGTGCACTAAGTTCGGATGATTTAAAGTTGGATGGGGATTTCTCTTGGCAATCGGTAATCCACTGGAGCAGTGGAAACAATTCATCTCGATCAGTGCTGGAACAGATGTATTCGACGGGTGAGTTGATTATCCATCATAAAAAAGGAACACGTAAATATTACGATATAGCCAAGAAGTACATACAGCCAAATCTGCTGAGTGCATCAGAGCCGCTGGAAGATGAGCTTGAGCATCATAAGTGGCGGGTACTACGGCGAATCGGCTCGGTTGGTCTCTTATGGAATCGTGCGTCAGATGCATGGTTGAATATATGGGGGCTGAAAGCTGCACAGCGCAAAGAGGTTTTCCGCCAGCTATTACACGAAGCTCGCATTGTTGCTGTTGCCGTGGAGCAAATGAAGGATATGCTGTACTGCCTCGCGGATGATTTACCGCTTATTGAAGCGGTTCTGCAAAATCAGGAGCCGAAATTGCGTTGCGAGCTTATTGCCCCGCTAGATAATTTCATATGGGACAGAAAACTTATCAACGAATTGTTTGACTTTGATTACACCTGGGAGATTTACACGCCTGCAATCAAACGAAAATTCGGCTATTATGTGCTGCCTCTATTATATGGAGAGAGCTTCATTGGACGAGCCGAGTTTATCGCGGAGAGAAAAACTGGAACACTCGTTGTTAAAAACATCTGGTACGAGAACGGTGTGAAGCAAACAACACAATTGCGAACAGCTTTGAACAGTTGTTTCCAAAAGTTTGCGATATTCAACGGGTGTGAGACAATTTCGGCAGAGTCTATGAACTGATATTTCCTGTATTCTGCTCTTGCCTGAATGAGAGATTTCTGCACGCCCTGTCCCAGTCATCTATATTCGGTAAAGTAGTTGCTGCTACAAGAGTAGCAACTTCATTTACTATGTATTAAACTACAATTCAGTTAGCTCGAAAATTTTCCAGCCTCCTACACCATACATAACGACATTACTTTACTTAACACCATCTTTAATAAAATCAAGCAATCCAAAGCCTTTTACATGGAATACCAACAACAAAATCTGAATATTCAGTTAAATAAAAGTAGTTTCGTTCCAAATCAGATAAAAATTCATGCTGCCTATTTGTTTTAATCCCTTTTAGACGAGTAGACCTTCCCAAAGAGGAAACATCTTGAATATTTAACCACGGTTTATAGTCTGAACCGACTCCAGAGCCACGACCTTCTTTAATCCATTTTTCGATTTTAGATGTTCTTGTGTTCAGTGACATTAAAGTTGGTAACTGAGAAATCTCGTACTTTCAAGTAATTTTAGGTGATTTGTCGATATTTTCAATTACATTAATGTTGGTAACCAATAATTCACCCTTATTTCTCATTTACATTAAAGGTAGCGCCTCTCTGTTAATCAATTAGCATCTCATCATACGATTTAATTTTAGAAGCGGATTCTTTATTTTTTCTAGCATTTATACAAAAACATTCAATTAGCACACCATACATTTGGTTCTCGGTTGCTTTTTCACGAAAATAGTCATTTTTATTATATGAGTTATCTTCATTACAAACTATCGAATAAACTCCATAATCCACCTCGGTCACATGCTGATAAAGCGGCAATTGATACTCTATTCCTTTATTCAAATTACAGTTAGTATCCATTTTAAATTCAATCACTGCTTTATATTTTTTTCGCAGCTAATTTAAAATCAAGACTCCCTCTTCCAGTATCTACTTCTGGAGAAATATCGAGATCAAAACCCTTTAAGTAAATTTCTAGATAAAATCCAAATAATATTTGAAATTTATTTCGCTAAGACTCTTATCACTTCCATTTATCAATTTATATAGTTTTTTATGTTTAACGTAAAAGGAGAATTTGTTCATAGTCCCCTGAGTGACTTCAATGAATTCCTCTTTCGAATCAAAGTTAGCATATTCAAGATTTGAGCTGATTTTATCTACCGATTTATCTTCAATCTTGTTTTTTCTCAGAATACTTCTCTCTAATGCCATTGTGCAACAGCTCAGTTTGTAACTATTCTTCGCACAAATCGTTATTTTCTGTATTAAGAATTGGCACAAATTATTCTCAAAAAAAGAATTGTTAATAATTATATATGATCAATACAGTTCTAATCAATCGTTCATTCAGTAAGCACATTATATCAGAGCATACTCTAGCGCTGGCACTGATCCATAAAAACACTCCTTACAGTCATGTTCAACAAACTTCAGTATTGCTTAAACTATTCCTATTGCGTTTGTTGTCATCGTAACAACTCAGGAGGTACTCCTGGTCTGAATTCAAATTTTCAAACATATTTATACCGCTCCCACAGTTGTTTATTATTATTATATCGCAGTAATTCCATATAACGTGATATACACGAAATTCGTACATATACCTTCTCAAAAAGGAATTCGAGAAATGATTGAAGTAACCTGCTAGTTAACGTAACGAGAAGCAGTCGGTCCTCAAGGCCGGCTACTGCTATTCATAGTGTTTATCGATATATTCCCGAACGTCAGTCGTAGTTTTTTTTAAAAATTAAAATAGATACATATATAACTAAAATCACAAACGTAACCAGCATAATTATCGGTCTAAATATATTTACTGAATCTATCGTGAATATGCAAATAATAGAGACCATTATGAGTACTATGTTCGATATATGGTGTTTTGTTGTCTCTTTTTTTATCAACCGGAAACTCACTAATATAACAATGTAAATATATAAACCCAAGCCTACAAATACTGTCCAGTTAATAAAATCACGCCCCTTGTATTATTTGTGCTATTCATAACAATAACTCCATAAACAAAATAAAGGAACCTCTTTACCAAAATAAAATGGAGTAGTAGGTTCCTTTATTGTCTTTAATTTTTATCAAATGCATGGAAAAATCTAAAGATCTGAATTAATTACGTATATTAGTTACATACGCGAGACAGCATAATAGGCATCTCCAACATCATCTTGAAGATCGTTAAAGGAATTGTAAAGCTCTACTGCAGCAAATCCAAGTGCACCTCCAGCAGGTAAAAATCCAAGTACAGTACCCATAGAGAAAAATGCAAGAACAGCCGCGACCGAAAACGCTGACGCCCTTAGATAAGTGTCACGAACATTAGTTTCAGCAGAATCCATAGCTGCTTTAGCATCATAGAATCTAGAATTGCTCCTTGTTATGTTGTCTCTGGAAGCATGGCTTCCAGTAGGACCAAGATATACCCCATGATCAAATTTAAAAGATACACCACTATATGTAGCAAAGGTAAATCTAGTATCATCACTGTTGCTATAATAATGTGAAATTGTAGGAGGACCACCGGCTTGGCTTAGTGTGGATATAGGGAAATCATTTACTTCTTCTGAGATCACTTCACCATTTACTAATACTTCATTTTCTTCAGTAACAGAAAAGGTTGTAATTTTGGTTGAATCTGCGAATTTTTCTGTATATGCAGGAATAGCTGCATATTCTTCTGCTAGTTCGTAATCCTTAGTCACAGTAGAGGTATACGAAGGTTTACCGTTTTCATCAGTTACTTGTTCTATAGTTGTGGTTTTGTTCAAACTACCAAGGAAATCTCCATCAACAGTATACAAATCTTTGCTGATAGAAGTAGTTTGTGTAGTGGGAACTTTGGCACTTTCATCTGGCGAAGCATAAGCAGCAGAGCTTCCTGTAACAATGAGTGTAACAACAATTAAAGATGATAACATTTTTTTAATCACAAAAAAAACCTCCTGAAGAATGTATTTAATCTCAAATAAATTATAAATTAACAAATTAAGGGATTCACTAAAAATTTGAAAATATTGGAAATATCGCGGTTTTACATGTCGAATATCTCACTAATATGCATCTATTAAAGGAACATCTGGAAGATATGATGTTTGCGGTAACCGCAAGACAGATTAACTATTGATGAGCGGTAAAGCTAGACTTGAACTTCAACTTCATTTTTTCACTTTCCTTTCTCTTAAGTTTATTTAGATACATTTAATCCTAAATACATTTAAATCAGATACATTTTATCAATTAAATGTATCTGATTATAATATAGAACGCCTTGTCCAAGTATAAAGTTATGGATTTTACAAAAAAAATATTTTTTCGACAATTTTTGTAATTTCAGGGAGGAGTATCTTTGCCAAAAAGAGGGCCCGAAGTAATCAATGTTAAAAAGCCAGCAGCGTGCTCAAAGAGATGTTCTGCGGCGACATATGTACAAAAACCTTAATTTTGTGAACATGTCTGGCTTCCGGATCTCCAAATTCAGCCGAATTGGACCGTGACAGCCGATTAGCGTTCCGTGGAACAATGAAAAAAACCGTGTTTTGGCCAACAAGCCAAACACGGTTTTTCTTCGATTCACTTCATTTTTCGGGGTCATCCAATTTGATCTTTTTGTGGGTTAGCCATAGAAGCGTACGCTAACGGGCAACTATAGTTGGTTATGGAATTACTGGAGTTGGCCGACATTTTAATTATTGTTCTTTTTAGTTAAAACTAAATATTAGTAATATCTGTCTGTATTGAGCTATCATTTCCCGTTAGTTTAATGATTTTAATGAAATAAACCCTCTAGTCTTCGAAGCAATTCCGTTCTTTCATGGGTGTCTAATAATCATAGTACGATATTAATAACATTTAGTATTTAAGCTCGGTTGACACTCACCTTTATGACAGTACCTGTACTAAAAGTGCGTACTTACATATTTACAGTGCAATCTTTATACTCAAAAAGAGAAATAAATAAGAATTAAGGAGGACAAATCTTTGAGAACTCTTGTTATCGTAGCACACCCAAGCATAGAAACATCCGTCATAAATAAACAATGGGTAGAAGAACTCAAAAAATATCCAGAAAAGTATACTGTTCACGAATTACATGAGGTATACCCTGATGGAAACATTGACGTGAAAAATGAGCAAAAATTGGTTGAATCGCATGACAATCTTGTTTTGCAGTTCCCTATATATTGGTTTAATTGTCCCCCTCTCCTTAAAAAATGGCTTGATGATGTTTTAACTTATGGGTGGGCATATGGTTCAAATGGAGGCGATAATTTAAAGAATCGCAAAGTTGCTTTAGCAGTATCTGCTGGTATTAAAATAGAAGATTATAGTGAAGAGGGAAGATACGGCTATACACTTGAACATTTATTATCTCCTTTTGAATCTACTTTCCTATACTGCAATGCAAATTATCGTTCGTTCTTTGCGTATTATGGTACGGAAAATGAGCCTGGTGAAAATGTGCCTGGTACAGAAAAGGAACCTTCTGCAAGCCAAATGGTAAAAAGCTCCCTAAATTATTTGAATTTTGTTGACAACCTTTAAAGTTAGCTTTATTAAAGCTGTTATAAAAATAGAAGTATTTCCTTGTTTAGGAGATACTTCTTTTGAAATAAAAAAAGCTATGTCTACCGCTGTACACCCTCCAGATTCGAACTGTTTTTCTCTCCCCAATCGCACATCATATTTAACAATGGAATGAGAGAAAGACCACGTTCAGATAACGAATATTCAACTTTTGGAGGTACTTGTGGAAATTCCTTACGTATGATAAGGTCATCTGCTTCCAGCTCTTTTAACATGATACTTAACGTTTTAAAGGATATGGTACCTATACATCGCTTCAACTCATTAAACCGCACAACCTTATTTTCAGACAGCCAATACATAATGATCATCTTATATTTACCACCAATTAAGGACAACGTATACCCAAAGCCAGAGTCTTTTAGTATTACGCCTGTCGGAACACAGGTTTCGCTCACAAGTAACACTCTCCTTTTGATAAGTATGTGATATAAACATCCTTTATGGGGTATTGTATCATATTTCTAAATAAGAGGATTATTAAGTTAACCTGCCCGTTAGCTTAATGCCGTTCTCGGTCAAATACATTAGGACCAACTTATTTGTACTTTTACACTTCGTGGAATGAGAGCCTGGGAAAAAGAAAAGCCGAGCGATGTTCAGGCATTGGACCTGAACATCGTTCGGCTAGGGGGAAAGTTTTAATGGAATGCAAATTAGTATGCAACTTTGTTTCATTTAAACAATAACTTATTGAACTCAGCTAATTTCATCGATCATCCGTGTGCATTAAAAAAGCCCCAATGAATATTATTCATTGAGGCTTTTTTAAATAATGTGGTGCCACGAGGGAGCATCCTATAATAACAACAATTTATTGAAACATTTAGAAAAGAACAGTACTTAATTGTAATGAGTCATCAGTTACCAACATTAAACCATAGTTACCAACTTTATGTCTTAGTTACTAACATTAATGTTCAGTTACCAACATTAATGTCTCTGAACAAATGATGATATTTGGTATTAAAGTTGTGTTCTGAAAATGTTGATTTTATTGAAATTATTTAAAATCGTCATAAAAAAACAGAAAAAATTGTGTTCTGCATTACTTCATTAATAAAAAAACATATATTAATTAGTATACTAAATCGTTGATTATTTACCTAATCATGATTAGTCTTGATTCTAAATAAAATATAATTATAAACTTCATCCTAACCACAATAATATTACATTTTCCATAGCATAGAATATGGTGAAAATCCGTTGCAGTTCATAGGTAAAACCCTATTTAATAATTCTCAGTCAAGTAACATTCCCAGCCCAACAACTCGTTATTATTATAGAAAGCTCTAAAATTTCTTATTAACTCACTCACTACTTCAAGACTTGGATGTCCGTATTTATTTGAAAATCCTGAAGAAGAAATAAAAGAACAATAAGGGCAATCATAAATTATTTGAGAATTCCAATTATGCTTTGATCCATGATGTGGAAGAAGCATCACACTGATTTTTTTCAAATCTGAAAAGTAATGCTTCTTCCACTCATTATAGTTATGAGTACTACTTAAAGAAATATCTCCAAGAAGCATTTGCCCATTAAAATTATTCAGCCCGAATGTATATGGCGTATACTCATACCACGAGTTATAGCCTATAACTTCCGTTTCCATAGAATATGTCCCCCTTAAAGGAGCATGAAAAACTACAAGAGATGTATCATTAAATTTACTTGCACGTTTATTTAAGCAATTAGTATAACAGATCTTAATAAACTCGATAACATCTTTACTTCTTAACTGTTCCTTCAACTTCTCTTTATCTTTAAGATCCACTACTTTTCTAACCCTTTTTCTGAATTTTTCAAGTTCGCTATTCTCAACCCTAAGGTTGAAAAACTTAAACTCCCATCTCCCGTCTAAAATAGCAGAACGATTGTGCTTTAATATTTTTAAACTACCATTATTGAGTTCTTTGCTATAATATTTTTCGTTAATTAATTTTCCATACAATTCTTCGTCTCTCTCCATATTACTAATATTAAAACCCTCTACGTTAAGACTATCTGATTGGTTTTGAAGATCCCCTTCAAAATCATTAGCGTCACCAGGGCTTATGAAAATCAGTCTCTTTGCCTTCCCTTTTCCTCCTTTCGGAAGAAAGTATTGTACTGGATCAATTAATAACCTAAACGTCTCCGTAGTTTTTCCGTACTCACCCTTAGCTATTAAATAAACTTTTTCTATATCATCTATATATGGGAGAACAACTGTATCAACTGAAACCTTATCTAATAATTTATGTAATCCATTAATATGATCTTCGTGAAAGTGTGAGATTATGAGTAAATCAATTTTCATTTTCTCTTTATCTATTCCTTTTTTGAAATTATCAATACATTCATTTAAACTTTCTGGATTTGTTGACCCGCAATCATAAACTACAACAGACTTATTGATCACTCCATTGTAGAATAAACCTTGTCCAACGGGTTCATATTTGAATTTTAATTCCACTTAAATACTCTCCCCCTCAAAAAAATATCTTCTTATCAGATGAGTTCTACATAAAAAATATCTACTCTTGCAAAATGTGTATTCCTCAAAATCCAGATGATTTATTCCCATAACTGCATGTCCATAAAATAATTATGGAATATATAGGGATTTTTATTTAATACATCTAGAACAATTCGGTAACATACCTGTGCATCCATATCTTTAATTCTATGATCTATCATATCTATAGTTGGCATCATATCATAAATACACCTACAATCATCTAGTACAAACATATCAGTAAACATTTGCGTTTCTTTTGCTTTATACGCCCATCGCCTAGTCTCACGGATATTAATATCATATGGAACAGATAATTGTCGGAATAGCAATACAATAAAGCTATGAATTGTGAAAACATCACCAGCCTGATACGTAATCTTCCCCTAATCCATTACAGATAAAGCTTTAAATTACTCAGAAAAGCACTCAACACTATATGGCTGACCAAAAATTAAATATATAATGATACATACTTTTTCAATTAGATCGGGGTCGTTACCACTAAGTTGATTCAGAAATTATCGTTCCTATCATTGGGCTCATATAGAAGTTCATCGAGAGAACTACTAGTGACGATGTCCTGAAAAAAACTATCATAGTCATTGTAATCACTCTCTCGATTTTCAAATAAATTCCTTTTATAAATCTTGTCTACTTGTATGAGATGCATGTGTACCTCCAATATAAATATAGATATTTTACAGCGTGAGACTTCCACGTTCCAGTTTATGCATTCAGGGCGCGGCGATAACCTTCTCCAATTTTTCTGTTCGCTTATAATTTATTATGATTCATAATGCTTCAAACGTTGAACGTTCCAATCGTAAAGGGCCGTCCAAAAGCGTGATGCCTTCTTAGAATAACCACTTTGCATTTTTGATCTAACAAAATAACACCTACTTTTAGCTCTACTTACGCACACAAAAAAAATGCGGTGTTCTTCTTTGATTTTTCTTTCAGTTGTACTTCTATAACTAGGAAAATTCCCTTCCTCCATTCCTAATAATACAATTGTTTCAAATTCCAATCCCTTTGAAGAATGCCGAGAGCTAATAGTTACTTGGTTCACTGGTTTTCCTAATTGACTAAACTGGCGAAGGGAATATTCTGAAAACACCCCCTCTTTAGTAACCTTAATAAGATTATCTAGGTTTTCAAGTTCATCCGGGTATATATCTGTACCTACAAGTAGCCTACTCAACCCTGTATTTTTAAGCATCCAGTGAATCCAATCGACAAGTTGCTCACTGTTAGCTACACTTCTCATCAATAATTCGTATAGCTTTCTCTTTTCCAATATAACTTTAGAACCAGAAACATCTATTCCGTGGCGGGTTAGTAAACTATTCCAAAATATGAATATCGAGTCAAAAGCAATGTGTTCTGAATTAATTAACCAATTAGCGCAATCCTCCAACCAAGTTACAATGTGAGTACGTTCGAATTCATGTTTGACAGCATAATAAGGAATCCCAGCTCTATCAAATATTTCGCCAAGGTCTTTTATCTGATATTTATTTGCCACAAGAATTGCAATTTCTTCAAAGGGTACACCCTGTTCCATATTCTGTGGGATTACTTCATTAACAACATAATTATATTGATCATTCATATCCCTTTCACACACTTTAAAGCTGAATTGGGCCCTTTCATCTCCCCTTGTTCCGGCCCGGTAATCACGACTCTCACTTGGACTTAATGCAATCTCAGAGGCATTTATAATATCTTGATTACTTCGGTAGTTAGTCTGGAGTTTTATTTCTCTTATGCTTGGCAGCTGAGATAATTCCAATAAATAATCCGGAACTGCACCATTAAATCCATAGATAGACTGATCAGGATCACCCACAGCAAAAAAGAGGCTCTTTGTACCATCAATCATTGAAAGAATCATTTCGTGAAGAGGCCGACCTAAGTCCTGATATTCATCTATTAAAATCCAAGGAAACTTAGCCTCTAAACTTTTTCTGACATACTCTTCGTTTTGTATCAACTGAGTGGCGTACTGTATGATTGCTGTATAGTCCACATAATTTGCAATTCTAAGTTTCTGTTCATATAAGTTTGCTGCCTTTAATGCGAGATCAAACGATGGTATATTCACTTCTGATTTTCCCTTTATGTTGATGCTACGTTCACTATCCATCTCTGTTATACTCAAGTCTCTTTCAGGAATGTTCAGTTCCTCTCTAACTAGTTGAAACAATTGATTTTTCTTTCTATTAGGTATTATCTTAAGAGGCAATGGGATATTGTATTTTGGAAATAAATTCGCAAACTTTGTAATGACTTCAGCTATACAAAATGAATGTACTGTACCTAAGAAAACATTCCCTCTTTCTTTATGACCAAGGATCTTTAAACGCTTTTTGAATTCCCTTGCTGCTTCATTACTATAAGTTAAACACGCCAATCCTCTCGGAGGTTTAATAACCTCCGAGAGAAGCATCATTATTTTCAAAGTCAAAACTGTTGTTTTTCCACTTCCTGGCCCCGCAAGTACTACTGTATTATCAAGTGAACCAAACGCATCATATTGTTGTTCGTCTTCCTTAATTTGCCGGAGCTTCTTCTCGTACATCTTCATCTGAGTCATCTTCCTCTACTTTCTTGCAGATAAACTCAATTGCATTTTTAATGTGTTCTGGAATATGATCTAGGGTACAATATTGCGTCAGACGCTGAGCAAATCTCCCTTTGCCGATTCTACTATGGGATGATTCAATTTGACGTAAGCAAGTCCCAAACTCACCTTCTTTAAGATTTTTCGCAAAATTTCGTTTCTGCTGCGCTCCGCCTGATGTTAGCTCATTAAAAACTTGAATTATAACATCTCTACTCGCCTTTTTTTTGTAGCATGTTTCCATAAGATCTACTTCAGCAGTATAGTATCCAGTAAAGAAACCTTTATTGCGAAATACACAATCTATTTCATCAGATTCTTCCGGGATTTCTTTAGACGTCAGTATGTTATTCTCAAGGATTACTTTTTCTATAATCTCTAGCCCTAAATAACCAATAGGATTTCCAGAATTTTTGTTAAGAAGATGATATACTCTTTCTTCTTCTATAATCTCATAGTAGTCTCCGTCGGTAATAACAGCATAAGGGATTCCTAACTGTACTAGGAGTTTAATATATGGTGAAAAATTAGTTGAGTTAATGTTACATACAATGATACCGTTATAATCTAATGATTTTCCCATCATATCAGCAAATACCGGGACCAGATATTCTTCTGTAATCCCTTCAACAAGTAGAACACCCTTTCCAAAATAAATTTCTCCTCGATTCGCATCAATATATCTCGCTAAATCGTTATAATCTTCATCATCCAAGGAAAGGGCCGCGCTTGAAAGTGCTTTTGTCGCTCCCTTATTCCCTCTATAAAGATGCATAATTGATTGTAGAGGTGTTATCGAAGCTATGTGAGTCGAATGAGTCGTCATTAAAACGGAATTGGTTGATCGACTGAAAACATCCTTGTAAATTGTTCGTTGAATTGCAGGATGCAAATGCGCTTCAGGTTCTTCTATGGCTAGGATAGTTGCCCCTTCGTCTATTGGATTGTAAATATCCATAAACTCATAAAGTTCCCTTTCGAGCACCGGACTTAATCCAAACTTTAGTATATTGTTATCTTCTTCATCTGAATCATATACTTTTTCCAAGATACCAGTTTTATCTTTTCTTCTTAGCTCTTGGAACAAAGTGGAATTCACAAAAGTGGGAATGGTTCTATCTTCAATGGCCAGCAGCATCAACGTAATGTAAAGAATATTAGTTAGCCCTAGACTTGTATCACTAACGGACCTCCCACCGAGAAGTACTTTTAGTGTATTTAAAATCCTATTTGTATTAACTTCATTTGTACCTAACTCAATAGAATCCGAGTCATAAACGATGAATTCTTTAAAACGATTATTCATTCTTTTATTTAGGTCTTTTAATTCACCTAAAGCTAATACTTGGTCATTTTGTGCTTTTATATTACTAGCAATTACTTCTAATTTAGATTTTTCAATATCATATGCTTTAAGTAAAACACTTAAAGGTGACTTTCTTGAATTCTTTATTTCAGCTTCGACATCACGTAATGCTTTAATTACTTTAATATTGAGATATTTTCGGTCTAAATGAGTGAATTCAATATCTTCATTGTTACCCTTAAATATCTTATAATTATAATTTTCTATAGTTCCATCTTCTCGAACTCTAGGAAAATAGCGATATGTAAGTCTCATCGTATCAGGACTCGTTGTAATAGTAGCATCACTTAACTGACAAAGAAGATTTTTGTTGTGACTAAAGCGTTTAAGTTCAATAATAATTTCAATAATCTCCCCGTTTTTCATAGGTGATTCCAAACCGTTATAGAAATCCGTCTCTTCTAAATATCTATCTTGGTCACTTAGGTTAGGATCGAGAATTAATTGGATTGCTCTAAGAAAGTTTGTTTTACCAACATTATTTTCGCCAATTATCACCTGTTTATCATTAAGTTGAACATCTACAAAATTATAATTACGATAATTGGATATTTTAACTCTTGAAATATACGGGGCTTTCATAGTTCCATCTCTTTTCTAAACTTATTTTGAATTAGCAAAAAAATACGTCACAGCATTGAAACCATCTTATGATCCACGGAACTCTACTTTGCCTAAAAGGGATATTATTCTCTCATTTCACTCTCGAACGCCGGAATAAATATCAAAATATGTTCATAGTTTGCTTACATTTCCAACATTGATACCCACTTCGGATATCATATTCCCATTCAAATCTCTCCGGGTATTGATAAGGGTTATTTCTATAATCTCTTGATACTCTCGCTTATTGTTCATACCGTTCTCTCTCATCTAAGAAGAATAGCTTGGATTCATAAGTTACACTTCATCAATGGTCATTGTCATTTCCATTAGTAAAAACCTCACTTGTTCGTACCATTAATCAACATGTTATTTAAGTCTTCGACATAAAAACGCTCAAACCTGCCAAATGACCCATTCTTAACCACAGTCAAACAGTTTCACATGCTGAAATTCAATAGATGTATCATACTCTAGCATTCCGCCACTTATGCTACCTTGATATATGTCCAAGCCCTTAAACCCAGGAAAACATTGAGTTTTTCTTACTAAGAATGATGGACACTATTATATTCAACATTTGTATATATAAGGAATTTAATTCAAGAAAACAAATTTCAATATATTTTTATCAATTTTGTGAACATTTTCTGAAGGGGTTATTAAATAAATAACTTTATTTTTTCTACTTTTGCATTCCCTTTCTCCTGCACAAAGAAAATAAAGTTTTAGACTGAAGTTGTTGATACAATGCGGATTTCTGAATTGCAAAACCGTCAGGAACCGAATAATAAGTATTAGACTGGATGTCTATATTTCATGCAGCTTTTCGAATTGTCATATCGTCGGATTCCATAAAATAAGTTTTAGACTGAGCCTAGAAATTGAACAAGCGACAGCCAAGGACAAGAAAATAAAGTCCTAGACTGTCGCTCTTTTTTGAACTAACGTGTCCCGTTAGCTTAATGGATGAGGGATTTCTCGACCATCGATTTTGAACTTCTACTAAACATTAGAAAAGAAAATAAACTAAAGTTACACCAATGATTAGTACAATAAGTGAAGCAATATATTCTTTCGAACCCTTTAGATACTTCCAATCTATAAATGACTGAAATCCCATTGCGGTTATTATAAATAACATCCAAAACCACTTCATTGCTTTACCCTCTGAGCCATCTACAATAATAATAACAATGCAAGTAATAATTCCAATGAGTGCAATTATAATCTTTCCCCATATACTAACTTCCTTACCCTCATCTGGAAGTTCTTTTCTTTCAGTTTCAACAAGCCATATTCTTAAAATCAAATGAGAAAAGGCGAGGAGTATACATATTAGTCCAATTTTACCACCCATTAAATCTCCCCTTATAAGATAGAAGTTTATTTCAGAAACCTGCCCGTTAGTTAAGCAAATAAAAAAAAGCTTCCAAAGCAACCGCTATTCCACTATCGTGTCCCGTTAGCGTAATTCCGAAATCCCTCAGGCAGACCGAGGGGCGATAGCCCCGATGCTTGATTATGGTGTTATCTAATGGATACGCCATCTAGGAAACACTAACATTTCTTTTACTTAATTTCTTAAATACCGAGTAATCCTTATCGGACTTGATAAAACTTAATATCTTTTCGGCACATTCTATTGGATTCAAATCTTCAGTATTTACTTCAAGGTCATATTCATTAAAGCAATATACTTTGCTGAACTGTGAAGCTGCTAGTCCAATCTTTCTATCGCCTCTTGTTTGCTCTCTTCTTATGAGTTCTTCTTTCGAGCATATTACACCTATAAATAATGTAGGCTGATCAGAAAATACATCAAGACACTCATCAAACCACTTGTCATTCTCGATTACGGTATCTACTATTACATTCAAACCCATTTCTGAAAACAATTTAACTGTCGAATAGAACATTGAGACTATGGGATCAAAAATTATTTGTGCGACAACATGATCATCTACTTCTCTTGTAGGTTCAATATCCGGAAATTTTTTATCAATAAATTCATTGAAACTATGAAAAAAATCATCTATTGATAAATGATGAAAAAGAATCTCTTTCTGATTTACCAGTTCAATAGAAATACTGGTCTTTCCTGAACTTGAAGTTCCGTTCAACAACACAATCATTCCTTGCTTCAAACTAATCACCCTCACATATAAGATTTGCGTATCTTTCAGATAACGTTATATTCACAAATTTCATAAAATTATCCAACTCATAAAATATTCGAGAAACGATTGAATTATCCTGCCCGTTAGGTCAACGAAGGCAGCCGATCACACTGACCTGCTGCCTTCGTGTATTTATTCAGCAATCGTGTCCCGTTAGTCATACATGCAGCGCAAGAGCAGCGCTGCACCACAGAGGATGAAAATGGATGCCTCTGTCTATACTGTTTGTACGGCTGGCGAAGAAGGTCGATAAGCTATGGTGCCATAGAGCCCCACCGTTAGTCTGACTCCGACCACCACGGTGCATCACAGAATGTCGCGCCCTATATGGGTAGCACTCATGGGAGATTAATCCTTTTTTGGTTGTTGCACCAGCCCTGCCTTTATGTTTGTTGTCAAAGATGTTTTTGCTTTTTTTTAAAGATCTTACAAGTTCTATATGGATTACTCACGAGGCTCAGCTTTTTTTTTAAGTGTTATTCTGGGTCTACTTTATTTTGCTCTTTTTCAGGTTTTGAGCTAATTTTATTTTCATGGGAGCTCAATGAGAAAAAAATTTGTTTACCTTATGGAACTGTATTACTGATAGTCGTCAGAAAACCGTTCTTCGAGGAGGTAATTAACTGATAAATAGATTGACTTGCTGTATGGTTAAACAAATACCATTGGTTTTGGAGTCTTCTGGTCTACTTGATGGCAAGCACTCAATAATACCAGAGTAAGAATTGTCGTCAGAATTAAGAGTAGTATAAATCCTTTAATGTTTACACCTGCTCTCCGTCAATTTCTGCTAACGTTAATGTGTTCACGACGTCCCACCACCTTAAGGCTCCGCCAGGAGCCGGCCGCGACGCGGTTAGGTGGTGCGGATGTGTCCGGCTGAATCTGCTTCCCTGCTACTGCCAATTACTTCTCCGAACCCTCATCTAACTCCTGCCGGACCGAGGGCCGAATGGCCCGAAGGGTGAGTAGACTGAGTCCTTACAGAATCAGCCCCTCTCAGAACCGGACGTGCCCAATTAAGGCATCCGGCTCCCCATATGAGCCTCTTTACACAAACGCTGAGTTTAGGTTTATTAACGATTTCGGTTCTGCCAAAGGATAATATCTTAGTATTTGACTGAATTTTACCCACGTAAGTTTACTACGTTGGCTTCGCCGATTAAGCCATTTATGTAGAAGTTTTAAGATATGTTTTCTGTACGCTAACAGTTGGTTCCAATTATCGCTGACCCGTAGTATTGGTAATGTCCTCGGAGTTTCAAGTTCACTGCTTTCCAGATCTCGCTTAGTGATAGCTTCCGATTTTCTTGGATCCATTCTTTAAACTCTTGGATTCTTGTGTGATACTTCTTTCTTGATGTCTTCCACTTGAGTTTAAATCGTCCTTTTCTACTTCTTCCGCAGTAGTGTGTGAATCCTAGAAAATCGAATGTTTGTGGCTTTCTACCTGCTTCCTTCTTTACATCTCGCTCTGCATATCGCCCGAATGTCAGGATCTTTGTTTTCTCTTCTGCCACTTGTAGACTGAATTTTGCTAGTCTGATGCCTAAGGCTTCGTAGAACATTTCAGCGTCGTGTTTATATTGAAAACATGCGACAAAGTCGTCCGCATACCGAACGATGTAGGCTTCACCTTGACAGTGTTTCTTCACTGCTTTAGTAAACCATAGATCTAGGGTGTAGTGCAGATAGATATTGGCTAACAGCGGAGATAGACTTCCTCCTTGGGGAACTCCTTCTTCATTTTTAACTACGGTTCCATTTTCCATGATACCTGCCCTCCCGATATAATTTCTGGTGTTTTTATTATTTCACCAAGTTTTAATGTGTCACACAATTTTTCAAATTGTAAATTATATTGATGATTCATTTGATCTGTTCCTTTCACTTTTTCTTTTTTTGCTGATTTCCTATAACGTTTCCGCATCTGCGACGCGACCCTGCCTTAGATAGCTCTTATCTTAGGCAGGGTCGTGTGTTGTCTGAGATTACTTCCATGATTACACACCTGACAACCAAGGGGCGAATGCCCCGCAGCGCAGATGCTTTGTTATCAGATGTCGTGTGACTTCATTGACTTACTTTCAAATGCATTATATCTCCCTATTATTCGAACTTCATGCCCTAATGTCTCTAATATAGTAACTGCCCTTTCAATCGTCATTGTGCTACAGTTACTATTTGCTTCTAGAAAAAATCTATAGACTCCTAATTTCCTTGCAGTTGGACGTGATTCAATCCATGATAAATTTATTGCAAGAGCGGTAAATACATTCAATATTGAAGACAATACCCCTGATTGATCTTTGCCTGGTGTAATTACAAACATAGTTTTCATTGAATCTATTTCAGTAATTATATTGTTACTGATAATAATAAATCGGGTTTCGTTGTCCAAATTGTCTTGGATATTCCAATCAATTATATTTAGGCTCAATATATTTGCCAATGATCTCGAACCAATTGCTGCTACATCAGTTCTTTCACTATTTTTTAATGTTGTAGCCGCTGATGCGGAACTATCGTACTGTAAGCTCTTAACACTACGTTTTTTTATGTATTTTCTACATTGAGTTAGTATTGGAGAAATTGACCATACTTCTTTAATTTCAGAGAGATACGTATCCTTGTTCGCAAGCAGATGTAAAGAAACGGGCAATGTGTATTCTCCTTCAATAAGCAACTTATCAAAGGAGATTAACGAATCAATTGTCATATTAATTGTACCTTCAATTGTGTTCTCTAATGGAACAATTGCTTTATCCACTCTATAT
The DNA here is from genome assembly GCF_900156375.1 of Paenibacillus macquariensis. Taxonomy (GTDB): domain Bacteria; phylum Bacillota; class Bacilli; order Paenibacillales; family Paenibacillaceae; genus Paenibacillus_AQ; species Paenibacillus_AQ macquariensis. The sequence continues at coordinate 2,922 of NZ_FTNK01000033.1, read as the reverse complement.
TCTCCAACTGCTTCAATTACATCTGGTATTGTATCGTACATAAAGTATTCTACTTCATCTTCATTGAAATATTGTATAGCCGCTTCTTCTGAGAATGTTCCCTCTGGTCCTAGATAAGCTACTTTCATATTATTCTATCTCCTTCGACCTTAATCAATTTTTCTTTCACACGATTTCTGATAACGTTGCGTATTTCTGACGTCCAAACGGCTTAAGTTGTCTGAATAAACAAGCGAAGCGATCATTCTTGACCGGGTGGCTCTGCCACTTAGTCGGTTGGATGTGTCGCCTGAATCCACTTCTCAGAAAATCCCTCTTGGCGACCAAGGAGCGTCAGCGACGATGCTGAAAAACATTGTTATGTGATGTTACCGACTTCTATGAAATACCCTCATTTAACTGTGCTTGTACCAGATTGCGCTTGTAATCCTTGATCAATTGTCTCCGTGCGTAATATTCCGCCATCATGATCGTATGCAATGATATCGAACTTTTTACCCTGTGCATCATCGATCAATACATAAAACAATTTGAAATGCTTATTGATTTCTACAACATCTGTCTGTCTCTCAAGTCCGGTTATATAGTCTCTTACAACAATTCTCGATATATCAGGGTTTAGGATAACTCCATAAATCATTGGAAATGGCGAGTCATATTCAGTCCCTGTAGTACTTGGAAAATAAGAACTATAAAATGACTCTCCCTTTGCTTCTTCCGGTGATAAATCTAATCTAACATTGGTTGCGCCAAAAGATCCTCCATAGCTCCACTTCCAACCTTGCCGAGTTTTCTTTACAAACCCTGATAAAACTTGTATTTGTCCATCATTAAAATTTCTTAAAAAGAAAACCATCATACCATTATTAACTGGCTGCTGATGAATAATGTAATTGACGTAATTATCTCCTCTAGCCTTTTCAATAGCCTCTACAATGGATTTGCTAGAATCATCTTCTCTTAAATATAAATATCCGAGATAGGTACATAAACAAATTAGTAATAAAGCAATGACCAATAGTAGTCTTTTCAAAGTGACCTCCTGTATATGCTTAATAATTCCTCTTTTCGGTAATTTCACATAACGTTCGCGCATTTCTGACGTTCAAATGGCTTAAGGTGCGTAGCACCGGGTCGTCAGACTTAGCCAGTTGAATGTGTCGCCTGAATAAGCTTCTTAGATATCCCTCTTGGCGACCAAGGAGCGTAAGCGACGAAGTAGAAATGCTTTGTTATATGAAGTCTGTGGCTCCTTTGAATTACTTATAAGATTTCAATATTCATTCATGTATTCAACAATGTCTTCTATACTATTTGATCTTAATAACACTTCTTGTGACCTCTGCTTAATTAATATATAAGTTTTTAAGTCTCCCTTCTCATCACGATATTCTCCATCCCAGAACCCATAAGTAACACTATTAACTTTAGTTTTTCGAATCTCCTCTCTAGTTAATTGTTCGGATCCGTTTACTAGGAGCGTTATTTTTTTATTTTCCTTATAATTTTCTATACCTGTAGTACTATAAAAAAATACAAAAAAACAGACAACTGTTATAAAGAACACTACCCGACCCTTTTTTTGTTGGTCCTTCATGTCTTCACTCCTTTAATTCTTCTTTAACAGATTTCATATAACGTTTCCGCATTCCTGACGTTCAAGCGGCTTAAGTGACCGAAGGGAACGGGTCGTCAGACTTAGCCGGTTGGATGTGTCGCCTGAGTTCACTTCTCTGAAAATCATCTTGGCGACCGAGGAGCGTATGCGACGATGTAGGAATGTATTGTTAGATGATGTTGCCTCTTCTTTGCGATACCATCAAGTCCTTACTCAATGCTTGGGTTTGTATGTAAACCTATGATTTCAATAATCTCAGCTTCTGCTACCTTCTTATTGCCTTCCATGAAATAACCTTTCATCCCGATTACTAATTCATTTCTATGTCGTACTCTTGATTTAGGAAATAAAATCCACATCCTTGCTGTTCCTGAATTATGAATTTTAATTGTTTCTTCTAGAATTAGCTTTCCATTCTCTTCTTCAAACTCTGGGTGAATAATTCTTAAATCAATAAATGATCTATTGAAATCTGCTTCTATTGCAAAATCACTTCTATATCCTTGATATGGGAGCTCGTTCCTACCACCCTCATCTATAGTCAAAAATCTATATCTCACACGGAAATCAGGAGGATGGTTTCTTTTTTCTTCATATGATATCCACATATATGTCCTCCTGGTCTTGGTTTTTATCAGCTATTAGGCAATTTCATCTAACTCCTAATCCACGCACTCGCATTTCCCTCTCATTAAGCTAGATAAGCGAGTTCGCTTAATCTCCCTTCGTAGAGTGATAGACGAAGCTATTCATCATCTTCGACTTCCGTTGTCATCAGATCTGTGGACTCTAGATGCAATGGATATCTTCGATGCTGCCAAGAGTATCTGAAATACCTATCATTGTGTTCACCTCTTATAACATTAAACGTATATAAAAGCATTTTGTTACGTTATCCTGCCCGTTAGTTGAACAACCATTAGGGATTATATTGGATATTAAAGATAATTAATAATTATTTCTTAAACCTCTATTGAATTAAAAAGAAATGGCGTACCCATTAGATAATGTTTTATTATAGCTTGTGCATAAGGCTGCTCTTCTTTTAGCCCTTCGGTTTCCCTTGGATCAAGAGCATGGTGACAATAGTTTTCGATCATTACCATTACAGTAAAACTTTCCAATGCTGGAAGCCAGTCACCTACTAGTTTTCTATTACTCTCGTAACCTTTTATTACCAACTCCCTTTGCGAGGGATAAAGCCCCAAAATAGTATGTGCTATATCATAAAGGAAGTACCCAAACCCACATCTTCCAAAGTCGATAGGGTGCGGATATCCATCATGAAATATAATATTAGCTTG
>NZ_FTNK01000032.1 GCF_900156375.1 Paenibacillus macquariensis | reverse complement strand
GCGCACCATATGTTTGCGGACGTGGCTCAGCGGTAGAGCATCGCCTTGCCAAGGCGAGGGTCGCGGGTTCGATTCCCGTCGTCCGCTCCATTTTTCTTTATGTATTTGCGCCCTTAGCTCAGCTGGATAGAGCGTTTGACTACGAATCAAAAGGCCAGGAGTTCGAATCTCTTAGGGCGCACCATTAATATATTATCGGGACGTAGCTCAGCTTGGTAGAGCACCTGGTTTGGGTCCAGGGGGTCGCATGTTCAAATCGTGTCGTCCCGATATTATTTTTTGTGCGGGTGTAGTTCAATGGTAGAACTTCAGCCTTCCAAGCTGATAGCGTGGGTTCGATTCCCATCACCCGCTCCATATTTCTAAATTTATAATCCTTGAGATTCAAGGATTTTTTTGTATACATACAAATTTAATATATTGGGTAATGCAGTATATGTACTATGAATATTTAAGGTTGCTGATAGGAACTATACAATGGAGTATTAGAATACTAAGCCCCTATATTCCAGATATGGTAATTATTATATAGGTTATGTATAAATATGTGGATAATGAAATTTTCATGTATTATAATAATCCTCGAAAGTTGTTTCCTAACTCATATATTGATGTCGATGCGATTTTAATGAGTGAATTTAAATTCATTTATTATAAATATTAATACATGAAAAACTTGTTTAATTTAAAGAAAAATAAGGATTTTAATCTTGTTTTATTGTATGATGTTATGAAGTCTTAAGAAGGTGTCATAAATAGATAGCAATTAAAACAGAGAAGACGGGAGGAGTAACATGACTGAACTTACGGTTACCGCAAGCAAAAGTAACTCCAATAATCTGCTACGTAGAGACGTGCGATTTCTTGGTAACATTCTTGGAGAAGTATTAGTCCATCAGGGAGGCAACGAGCTACTAGAGATCGTGGAGAAGATTCGTGAAACAAGCAAATCTTTGAGATCTGTGTTCTTGCCTGAAGTTTACGCTGAATTTAAAGAAACGATTGACACATTAAAGCCGGATACACGCCATCAGGTGATTCGTGCTTTTGCAATCTATTTTCAGCTAGTCAATATCGCTGAACAGAACCATCGCATCCGGAGAAAACGTGATTACGAACGTTCTGCAGGAGAAACGGTTCAACCAGGTTCCATTGAAGGTGCAATTCAAGAATTGAAAGAACGGAATTTCACGTATGAAGAAGTTCAAGATATTGTTGAAGGTCTTTCACTTGAACTTGTCATGACAGCTCACCCAACAGAAGCTATGCGCAGAGCAATACTAGATATTCATAAGCGTATTTCAGAAGATGTTATGCTATTAGATAATCCGACACTTACTTTCCGTGAACGGGAACAATTACGTGAGAAGCTGTTGAATGAGGTTATTACATTATGGCAAACGGATGAATTAAGAGATCGCAAACCAACGGTCTTGGATGAAGTTAGACATGGTATGTACTATTTCCATGAAACGCTATTCCATGTCCTTCCGGATGTGTATCAAGAAATGGAACGATGTCTAAGTAAGTATTATCCTGGACAACATTGGCATGTTCCGACATATCTCCAGTTCGGTTCTTGGATTGGCGGAGATCGTGACGGTAACCCATCAGTTACTTCAGATATTACTTGGAAGACCTTGTGTATGCAACGTAAACTGGCAGTTCGTGAATATCACCGAATCATGTCGGAGTATATGCAATACTTAAGTTTCAGTACGTCCATAGTTACGGTGTCAAGTGAGTTAGAAGAATCCATCCTTAATGATCAATCGGAAGTACCTTTAAGTAAAAATGTGATATGGCATAATGAAAATGAACCTTATCGCATTAAGCTTGTTCATATGATGACAAAGATTAATAATGTCTTGGATGAGAGTAAAAAAGGTACGTCGGAACGTTATGCATCACCTGCAGAATTCATCGAAGATCTTAACATCATTGACCGGAGCTTACGTCATCACTATGCAGATTATGTTGCAGATACTTACATTAAAAAATTAATTCGACAAGTCGAATTATTTGGATTCCATACAGCTGCCTTAGATATTCGCCAACATAGCCAAGAACATGAGAACACGATGACTGAAGTATTGGCAAAAATGAATATTTCAGAAAACTATGCTGCACTTACCGAAGATGAGAAAATTAGTTTACTTAATAATTTGTTGAATGATCCTAGACCGATTACTTCACCTTATCATGTGTATACAGAGAGTACCAAAGAATGTCTAGAGGTATATCGTACGGTGTATAAGGCACAAGAAGAGTTTGGTACGGGTTGTATTTCGAAATATCTCATAAGTATGGCTCAAGGTGCTAGTGATATTCTAGAAGTCATGGTGTTTGCTAAAGAAGTGGGTCTATTCTCTCGTAATGCAGATCAGAGCGTTACTTGTACCCTTCAAGCTGTACCTTTATTTGAGACAATTGAAGATTTGCTAGCGGCACCTGATATCATGAGACAAGTACTTAATCTACCTATCTATCGTCAAGGCGTTGCTGCGATGAATGACTTGCAAGAAATCATGTTAGGTTATTCGGATAGTAACAAAGATGGCGGAGCAGTTACAGCGAATTGGGAACTTCGTGTTGCCTTGAAAGGAATCACTGCAGCGGCAGATGAATTCAACGTTAAATTGAAATTCTTCCATGGACGCGGAGGAGCTTTAGGTCGTGGCGGAATGCCACTAAATCGCAGTATCCTGGCTCAACCTGCTTCTACTGTAGGTGGAGGAATTAAGATTACGGAGCAAGGAGAGGTTATCTCTTCACGTTATTCCTTACAAGGAATAGCATATCGTAGCTTAGATCAGGCAACTGCTGCCCTTGTAACAGCCGCAATTAATGCTCGTTCGCCTCATAATGATCTGTATGAACAGCAAGAGGATCAGTGGGATGAGATCGTGAGAGGGATTTCTGAGGTCTCTCTTAAGAAGTATCAGGATTTAATATTCCGTGATCCGGACTTCCTAAGCTTCTTTAAAGAATCTACACCACTTCCAGAGGTTGGAGAGCTTAATATAGGTTCACGTCCAGCAAAACGTAAGAATAGTGATCGCTTTGAAGACCTAAGAGCGATTCCTTGGGTGTTTGCATGGACACAGAGCCGTTACTTACTTCCAGCTTGGTACGCTGCAGGAACGGGCTTACAAAGCTTTTACCAGAACAACGAAGAGAATCTTAAGGTTCTTCAAGATATGTATTCCAATTTCTCTTTCTTTACATCACTTATTGATACGTTACAAATGGCTATCGCCAAAGCGGATCTCTTGATTGCTAAAGAGTACTCTAATATGACGAAGGAAGAATCGTACCGTAACCGTATCTTTAATCAGATTGAAGATGAGTTCAAATTAACGACGGACCTTATTCTTCTAATAACAGGACAAAAAGAAATACTTGATAATGTTCCAGTTATTCAGGAGTCTATCCGACTTCGTAATCCGTATGTTGATCCACTTAGTTATCTTCAGGTTCAACTGATCAGTGAGCTTCGTGAATTGCGTGAGCAAGGCGAAGATAATAATGAACTATTACGTGAAGTGTTACTAACCATCAATGGCATTGCAGCAGGACTTCGTAATACGGGTTGATTTGCCGAGTGAAATATGGAATTATAAGTGTGTGAAAAAGTCGAGTGTTCCTTAGGGAACCTCGATTTTTATTTCGTTTTTTTGCTAAAGTTTTAGTTACGGTATTGCTTTTTGAACAGACATGATTTACGATTCTAATATTGTGCTATGAACCTAGTAATACCCATCAGCAAGTCTGGGGGAATTGTGTTGGACCAAATAGAGAATAGATTAACGAAGCTTGCACTGAATGGTGATCAACAAGCATTCGCGGAAATTGTTGAGTTGTATAAAGATAAAATATATCATTTAGGCTATAGGATGCTGAGCAATCGCCATGAGGCGGAAGATGTCGTTCAGGAGACTTTTTTGCGTGTGTTTAAAAGTTTGGATCGGTTTGATCCGAATCAGAAATTCTCTACGTGGATTTATCGGATTGCGACAAATCTATGTATTGATCGGTTGAGGAAAAGAAAAGCCACATATTCACTGGACGCAGATATGAATGATCAAGAGGGACTGGATGGTTATTCCTTAATCCCAAGCGATGATCGTACACCGGAAAGTGAGTTAATGATTTCAGAGACCAAACAAATTATTTATGATGCTATTGAAAGTCTACCGGCAAAGTATAAATCGGTGATGATTCTAAGATATCTCCAGGATTTATCTTTACAGGAAATTAGTGATGTACTCGGGATGCCCGTAACAACGATAAAAACCCGTGTTCATCGTGGGCGAGATTTTTTAAGAAAAAAACTAGAGCCTAAATTGTAAACTTCCCATTATTTTATGAAACATCTGTTGTTGTGATACGTATGTAAATTATCAAGTCTTGTCTTAAGTATAAGCTGATGGGAAATTAACAGATTTATTGAAAGGAATGGCTCATATGGAATGCAAAACAGCCGTCTCTTTAATGCATGATTATCTAGATGACGACTTGTCCAAGGAGCAAAGTTTGATGCTGAAAGCTCACTTGCTATCCTGTCCTAATTGTCGGATGGATTTCAAAGAACTTGAACAAACCGATATGATGTTGTATTCACTTCCTCACAATATTCCTTCTGCTTCGTATGAGCTAACGGATCGTATTATGAATCAAATTCCACAACGTAAGAAACAGAAGGTATGGGTTAAATGGATGAAGATTCATCCTGCAGCAACAGCGGCTGCGGTGTTCTTAGTGATCATGCTATTCAGTGCCATTAATATTTTTAACCAGAATAATCAATTGGTAATTCATGGTAATGACTTGGACGAAGTTGTAATAAATGGAAATACGGTCATTATTCCTGAAGGAACAACCGTTGCAGGTGATCTGACGGTTGAGAATGGCAAGGCAGAAGTATTTGGAGATGTAGAAGGGAACTTGACTGTCATTGATGGTTCGGTGTATAAAGCATCTACTGCACATATTTCAGGGGAAGTAAAAAGTGTTGATCGGGCGTTGGATTGGATCTGGTATAAGATCTCTAATGTTTTTTCGGAAGTTGTCTATCGCTAAGGCTTCAGAGTAATTAAAGGTAACAGTGACATTAATGGTGCCTCTTTTAAAATAAGAAGGCATCTTTTTTTGTACAAATTACCCAGTTTGTCCATTTTTATATAACCTTTACTTGCATCATGAGGTTGATCGTTATAACCTATAGATTAGGGACATTATATATAGAGAGCATAATATATTTTGAAGGGAATAAACGGGGGCCTTATTGATGAGTTATTTCACCGACATCACTTGGAGCGATACCATTAAGGATATTATTGATATCGCTATCGTATCATATATTATTTACCATGCTATTTTATTAATAAGAGGTACAAGAGCCATCCAACTGTTAAAAGGGATTCTTGTCTTAGTGATCATCTGGGCGCTAAGTACGTGGCTAAACCTGTATACACTCAGGTGGCTTATGAATCAAATGTTTACTTTTGGAGTCTTGGCCATCTTTATCATATTCCAACCTGAGCTTCGTCGTGCGTTAGAGCAGTTAGGTCGAGGTAAGTTTCTCGGACGAACGCTTGCCGATGATGAAGAATTCACAAAGCTCATTAGTGAACTAATGAAGGCTGTTAATTATTTATCACGTAGAAAGATAGGGGCATTAATTGTTTTTGAACGTGAGACAGGGCTTAATGAATACACTGAATCGGGTATACCTATGAATTCTGAGATTAGTTCTGAGTTGATCATTAACGTATTTATACCAAACACACCACTACATGACGGTGCCATGATTATACAATCGAACAGAATTGCTGCATCAGCTTGTTATTTACCTCTTTCAGAAAATCCTTTTATTAGTAAAGAATTAGGGACTCGCCATCGCGCTGCGATTGGAATAAGTGAGGTAGGAGATGCGATATCTGTGATTGTATCGGAAGAGACGGGACAGATATCCCTTGCGATGAATGGTCAAGTGGTCAGAGATATTAAGGAAGAGTCGCTGATCTCGAAGTTATATGAAGAATTACGTCCGAATAAAACTACAAAAGAGAAGCGCCCTGCGTTCTGGAAACGGAAAGGGGGCGGGACTCGTGGATAAATGGATTAAGAATAACACGGTTGTTAAGATTCTTGCGGTAGCTGTCAGTATCCTATTGTGGGGTATGGTACATATAGAGGATGTTTCGCCGACTCCGCCTAAATCCTCAATGGATACTTCTATTATTGAGAATGTCAAAATCCAGCCCACTGGATTAGATGAATCTGCATATGTATTAAGTGCAGTGGATACAGATCGCGTTAGGATGGAAGTGAAGGGTAAACGATCAGCTATTACGTCTATATTTAATGATGACTACAAAGTCATATTGGATCTAAGTAATGTAAAGGAAGGTACATATACTGTGCCTCTTTCTCATCAACTCCCATCTGGTGTGGAACTTGTGTCAATGGAACCATCTAAGGTTACGATTACGATTGAAAAGCGAACAAATGCAACGTTTCCTGTCTCTATTGTCACTACAGGAATTCAGTCTGAAGGTTATGCTGTAGGGAAACCAACGATCGAACCAGGGACTGTAAAGGTGACATTGCCAAACAGCGAGTTGCTAACAGTAGTTAAAGTACAAGGGACCATTGATCTTGATGGAGCTAAAGAATCGATCAATGAGAAGAAGGTAAAATTGGTTGCTTTGGACATTACAGGGCAGGAAGTAAAGAATGCGATTATAGAACCTTCCGTAGTATCTGTTCAGATTCCAATATCTGCGCCCTTTAAGACGGTGGCACTAGATGTTCAGTATAAAGGTAAGCTTCCGGAAGGACTCGTACTTTCCAGTGCAGATCCCAATGTAAAAGAAGTGAAGTTATTTGGTCCTAAAGATACACTGGCAACTATCGAGACGTATAATGTAGCATCGGTAGATCTGAAACAAATAGATAAGGCTGGCAAATATACACTAAATGTGAACCTTGAGCTACCTCCCGGTATAGAGAAAATTGAACCTAATGTCGTGGAAGTCACAGTTGAGGTTGTATCCGTTGAGCAGATTACGATAGATAACATTCCAATTGAAATTGAAGGTATGAGTGATGGTACCCAGGCAACGGTAATACAACCATCTGATAAGGTGGTTAGCCTGACGCTTACGGGTGCCTCGTCATTGCTTAGTCATCTAGAAGCTAGTGATATTAAAGTCGTTGCTAGAGTCGAGAATTTAAAAGCGGGTACCCATGAGGTAACTCTTCAGGTTACCCTTCCGCGCTTTACGACACTTGTTAGCGAAGAGACACTGATGGCTACGATAGAGGTGAAGGATACAAAGACTCCAGCAGATACACCAGAACCGGATAAGCCTGTTCTGGACCCTAATGATAAGAATCCTCCATCGGACCCAGTGACAGGGACCCCTGATTCTGAGGTACCACCTGATTCCAATATAAATTCAGGTACGGATCCAGTGAATCCGCCTACTGGAGAACCCAATGGAGATTCGAATAATAAGACACCCTAACATAAGAAAAGTTATAAATTAGAGGAGACAACTTGGATTAGAAGAGTTGACAAAAAGGAGAAAATTATGGGTAAATATTTCGGAACAGATGGCGTGCGCGGCGTTGCAAATATTGAACTAACAGCTGAAATGGCATATAGTATCGGGCGTTGTGGTGGATATGTTCTTACTGGAAATGTAGATAAACCAACCGTAGTGATTGGAATGGATACGCGAGTATCGGGACATATGTTGGAATCTGCATTAGTTGCTGGATTATTATCTATAGGAGCTCATGTTATTCGTATAGGTGTAGTGACTACGCCAGCGGTAGCTTATATTACAAGATTATTAAAGGCAGACGCAGGAGTTATGATCTCTGCTTCACATAATCCGGTTGCGGATAATGGAATTAAGTTCTTTGGCGGAGATGGATTTAAACTTTCGGATGAAACAGAGCTAGAAATCGAAAGATTAATGGATGCAGAGGTAGATCGTTTACCACGTCCAGTTGGAGCAGATTTAGGTAACGTCATTATAGATAATGACTCTAAATACAAGTATGTAGAGTTCCTAAAGACAACCATTACGCATTCCTTTAAAGGACTTAAAATTGTGTTGGATAACGCAAATGGTGCGGCGTATGAGCTTGCTCCATTGCTATTCCGTGATTTAGGTGCGGAAGTTATTACGATAGGAACAGAGCCGAATGGTCTGAATATCAATGATCACTGTGGTTCAACACATCCAGAGAAGTTGAAAGAGGAAGTCTTGAAGCATAAGGCAGATCTTGGCTTAGCGTTTGATGGTGATGCTGATCGACTTATTGCGATTGATGATACTGGAGAAGAAGTAGACGGTGACTTTATTCTGTGCATTTGCGGAGAATCTATGAATCGAAAAGGAAAATTAAAAGATAATACCATTGTTTCGACAGTCATGAGTAATATTGGTTTCTACAAAGCTACAGAGAAGCTACAGTTAAAAACATCCATGACAGCTGTAGGCGATCGTTACGTAATGGAAGAAATGCGTAAGGGTGGCTATAATTTAGGCGGAGAACAGTCTGGTCATGTTATTTTCTTAGATTATAATACGACAGGTGATGGTCTTCTATCCGGTATTCAACTGGTGGATACATTACAACAATCGGGTAAAAAGCTTAGTGAAGTTAAAACCATGATGCGTAAATACCCACAGGTATTGGTGAATGTTCGTGTAGAGGACAAGACAAATTTCGAAGGCAATACAGCGATTCAAGAAATTATTACCTCCGTAGAGGAACAGTTGGCAGACAACGGTCGGGTACTAGTACGAGCTTCTGGTACGGAGTCGTTGATCCGCGTCATGGCTGAAGGTCCTGAAAAAGAGAGTCTTGATCGCTATGTGTCTGAAATTGTCGCAGTCGTGAAGCGGGAATTAGTCTAATTCTTAAACCGATGAGATGTATCATATAAGTAGTTCATTTAAGTATATATATGGTTAGTACCAAACGAAGTTACGCCCCTTCTTCAGTAATTTGAGGAAGTGGGTGTTTTTTTGTTGGCACCTTCTGGGCAGGTGGATAATACGATGGGGTATAGGCCCCAAGATATTAGCCGAGAAGGGTGTGGCAAGGATGACTGGAATAATTAGAAATTTCTACGCAGGTGGTAATACTGCACATGGCTTTACAAGTCTGATGGATTCGTCTTTACAAGGTTTGGATCGTTTGTTTATTTTACAAGGGGCACCGGGTACAGGGAAGTCAGAATTAATTCGCACAATCGGAGACCATATGGCGTCGACGGGTCACGACATTTGGTTCATTCACTCTGCTTCGGACAATGGATCATTGGATGGAATGATCGTGCCTCGTCTCAAAGTTGGAATGATCGTTGGCACAGCGCCATATGTGATCGAGTCGATACGTTTGCCTGAAGCTGACTTGAAATACATCGACTTGGGCGAGGGATGTGATGCGAATCAGCTGAGCATTCAACAGATCGAGATCGACAATTTGAATGAGCAAATCTCTCAAGCTTATCAACATGCGTATGCGGGATATGCAGAAGCACTTCGTATTCATGACGAATGGGAAACGTTATATATCGCCAACATGGATTTTCAGGCAGCGGATGAACTGACGAAAGAGTACATTGATACGCTCTATGGTGAACGAAAACTTGATAAAGAGAGTCGTGTTGATCATCGATTTTTGGGTGCCGCTACGCCAAGAGGGGCAGTAGACTGCGTCCCAAATTTGACAGCAGGCTTGAAAAGGTATTTGATCAAAGGAAGACCTGGTTCTGGCAAATCTACCATGCTCAAAAAATTAGCTACAGCAGCCATTGAACGAGGTTTCGACGTTGAGATCTACCATTGTGGATTCGATCCAAACAGCCTCGATATGATCATCGTACGTGATTTGGAATTCGCTATATTTGATAGCACTGCACCCCATGAGTACTTCCCTGAGCGCGCAACGGATGAGATAGTGGATATGTACACGCGTTGTATCAAAGCTGGAACAGATGAAGAGCATGCGGATGCGATTACCCTTATCAAGGAACGATACACTGCACAAATGAAACAATCTAATCAGTACCTAGCAGAAATGAAATCACTTCAAGATGAATTGGAGAAAATCTATATCCAGTCTATGGATTTCTCACTTGTAGATCGGCTCAAAGACGGGATACAACAGGAGATTAGCAACATTGGGGTTATAGGTTAATGTATTAATTTCTTGCTTTGGATTCCTGTATCATATTGAACAAGAGGACACCTGAAAAAGGTGTTCTTTTGTATGTTACTCTGCTGTGATCTTAGTTGAACAGATTTGATGAATAGAGGCTCCGTAATAATCATTAAAATTTAACCTAATGATTGGAATTCAGTATATAATGAAAATGGATAATAGACACATTGATTATTGGGAGAGGTGATTTCATCGTGAACATTTCAATTGGAGGCTATTCGTTTAACAATACGTATTTGGATGGAAAAATGGACGTGTTCGGATATTTGGAAGCGGTTAAATATCGTTATAGAATGGACGTCGTTGACCTGTGGAACGGCTTCTTTATTGATCGTTCAAGCAAGCCAGTTGTAGAGTTAGTTGAAGAGAGTTATATCTATAAAATTAGAGAAGCATTGGATGAAAAGGAAATGAGGGTCGTTAATTTCGCCATTGATGGTGCGCATCTATGGGACCCTGATCCAGATATGCGGAAGCATTTATATGAAAATGCACTCGTTCATTTGAAGGCATCCGTTATATTGGGTGCGGAAACTGTACGTATAGATACGGGTGGCTCCTACAAGGAATGGGAAACGATGAGCGATGAACAATTTGAATATACTGTGAATCGATATCGTGAATTCTCAACATACGCTTCAGATCATGGGTTTCGTATAGGCCCCGAGAATCATATGGGAGCCTCACTGTTGCCTCGTGAGATGAAACGTCTTGCGGAAGCGGTAGATCATCCAGCATTCGGATTCCTTGTTCATCTTAACCGCTGGAGAGCGGATGAAGAAGAGGGAGATAGATTGGTTGCACCGTGGGCCTATCATACTCATTTTGACGCGGAGACGGCGGTATCAGAACATGCAATCGATACGATTCGCCTTTACAACGAGGCTGGATACAATGGCTATTGGGGAATTGAGCATAATGCACAAAGTAATCAATATATCGAAACAGAAAGATTAATCGGCATGGTGAAAAAACTACTACTAGATGCAACTAATGAGCGGAGGAACGAAGACTAATGGAAACAGTTAAAATCGGTATTATTGGGGTAGGACAAATCGGGAAGATGCATATTGAGCAGTATCAGAGCATCCCTGGAGCAGAAATTATAGCGGTCTGTGATGTGAATGAGGTAGAGGCTAAGCGCGTTGCTGAGAAATTTAACATTCCTCATGTGTATACCGACTATAGAAGCTTGTTAGAAAGAGAAGATATAGTCGCTGTAGATGTCTGTCTGCATAATAACTTTCATGCACCAGTAACCGTTGCGGCGCTACATGCAGGCAAAAACGTCTATTGTGAGAAGCCAATTGCAGGTACATACTTTGACGGGCAAGAAATGGTTGCTGCTGCGAAGGAGACAGGGAAGCTGCTACATATTCAATTAGGCACCCTATTCACGAAGGAAACGAAGGCAGCTAAGACGCTTATCGATGGCGGAATGCTCGGCAAGCTTTACCATGCTAGATCGACCGGATTTCGGAGAAGAGGCCGTCCATTTGTAGATGGGTATGGTACGCCTTATTTTACACGTAAGGAAACGGCTGGAGGAGGCGCTTTGCTCGATATGGGCGTCTATCATATTGCGCAGTTGCTCTATCTATTAGGTAACCCTAATGTGGAACGTATATCAGGTAAGCTATATCAGGAATTAGATATGTTGGAAGATAGAAGAGAGCAGAGCAGATTTGACGTAGAGGAACTGGCATCAGGACTTATTCGGTTCAATGATGGTCTGACACTAGATATTATCGAGTCATGGGCTGTCCATCTTGGCGGGTTCGAAGGAAGCAGTATTGCAGGATCAAAGGGCGGCATTCGTATGCCAAATGGTCAGGAAGGTGCGCAGGCACAGTCATTCAGTTTTCACAACACCGTATGTGATATGGATATGGATAGTACGATTGATCTTGAAATGATGGATACGCGCTGGCACCGGATTAGGGAGAACGAGGACGCATATGACTCTTCTCAGGATCATTGGATTGCTGCATTGCAAGGAAGAGTACCACTTCTTCCAACCTCGCAAATCGCGCTTAACACGATGCTCATCAGCGAAGGGATGTATTTGTCTGACAAGTTGGGACGTGAAGTGACAGCAGCAGAGGTGATTGCACTTTCGCATACGACTGCGGTTCCATTGTAAGTACTGGAGGCTAATCAGATGGACAGTAGGATGTTCTCATATATTAAAGCGTTTAATTTCTTCTCATATGGAGCTATTGCGATATATAGCACCTATTTTGCCATCTATCTTCAATCGATAGGTACGTCTACACTTGAAATCGGAGCACTGATGGCTGGCGGACCTATCGTATCTATTATTGCGAATCCACTGTGGGGCTATTTAAGTGATCGGCTTGGCAATATTAGACGGATTCTTATTATCATGTTAACCGGTAATTTATTGGTGATGCAGCTTGTATTTCTTGCGGATTCGTATACCCTCATCTATACGTTTATGATTATGTTCTTTTTCTTTCAGATGCCCTTATTCTCACAGTCCAACAGCTTGATCCTGAATAGTATCGAAGGGACGAGTCATAAATTCGGTGCCTTTCGACTGTGGGGGTCACTTGGTTGGGCAGTGCTTGCAGTGGGAGCGGGTCCTGTTATTGGTCAGATCGGTATTGATAAGTTATGGGTCGTATATGACATCATGATGCTGATTGCCATCGGGCTTACCTTCACGCTTCCTCGCGGTACTTCCTCGAGTACAGGGTCTGGCAGAGTCAACTATCGTACGATGTTCAGCAATCGGACATTTCTGTTGTTTCTGATCATTGGTCTAGTGATATCTATTCCGAATGCAATGAATTCGACGTTCGTGGGGTTGTACATAGCTGATCTGGGCGGCAATTCGAGAATGATTGGTTGGGCGGCATTTTTCGCGTCGATATTTGAAATTCCGGTATTTCTATTGCTCGATCGTTATTTGAAAAAAGATGTTCGAACGATGGTGTTATGCCTTACGGTTGTAAGCATTCTGTACTCGCTTCGTTGGCTGCTTATGTCTAGTGTAGATACTGCAATGCAAATCATTTGTATTCAAACGATCCATTGTTTGACGTTCGGTGCCTTTTACTATATTGGTACACAGCTAACGGCGATGATTGTACCTATGGAATTCCGAGCTTCGGGGCAAGCCGTCTACGCGCTTACGTGGGGGGGCTTATCGGGGATCGCAGCGGGATTCATCGGCGGGTGGATGTTCGATCATTCAGGTCCGCAGTCCATGTACATGTTGGGCGGGGGAATGGCTGCAGTAGGGGCTATCAGCTTCGCACTGTTATATATGTACTTGCGTGTATCAAAAGTAAGAATAACGATGGGTGATTAAATAAAAATTGACCAAGAATTTTCGGTAGATTTTCTTAATGAATCCCCTTCGCGGGGATTTTTTTATACCTATTAGGAGACTCTTAATATGATAGGGGGATAGGGTCATATTGCAAAATGATCTCAACATGCATATAATAAACAAATGTCATTCAAAGATAGAAAGCGAGGGTAGCATGGTTGTATATTAATAGCGCCAGAACTTGACTAGCGAGGGATGTAAGATGGGACGGGGAGATGGATGATTACGATCCGTTTCGGGACCTGATTACAACGGCAGATCAAGTTGACGAGGTGGGGGTGTTCGAAATGTTCGGCGGGGACCTCCCGGTGATGCACCAGAGCCGTGAATCATATACGGAAAATAAGCGGGCGACTGCTCTTACAACGTAGTGATGGGTGCTAATTATTAAATATCATAAGTGTGCGAGAATTTATGCAGCGGCATGAACGGGAATGCACATTTGTGAATGATCCTTGTATAATTTAATACAATAATTTAGTGCATTCTCGTATTGCCGCACAGGAATCTCGTACACTTTTTCAACTAAATTGAAAAATGAACGGGAGGATTTATATATGTGTGGTATTGTCGGGTATATTGGAAATAAGGATACACAGTCTGTATTAATCGAGGGATTAAAGAAGTTAGAATATCGGGGGTATGATTCAGCAGGAATCGCTGTGTATACTCATAAAGGTCTTGAAGTTGTCAAAGCACAGGGGCGGATCGTAAATTTAGAAACCAAACTTGAACACGGTCCATTAATCGGAACTTCGGGAATTGGGCATACGCGTTGGGCAACGCATGGTAAACCTTCCGATGCTAACTCCCATCCACATACGGATGGAAGTCAGAAATTCTCTGTTGTTCATAATGGAATAGTCGAGAATTATTTGGATTTGAAAGAGGAATTGATTAGTCAAGGTCATACTTTCACATCTGAGACAGATACCGAAATTATCGCCCATCTTATTTCTCGTGAATACGAGGGGGATATTGTTATAGCAGTACAGAAAGCAATCACTCATATGCGCGGTGCATTTGCACTTGGGGTATTGGCTGAGAATGAACCTGAGAAGTTAGTTGCTGTTCGTCAAGCTAGCCCACTGATTATTGGGATTGGAGAAGGGGAGAACTTTATTGGTTCAGATATCCCTGCTATTCTTCAATATACGCGTAATGTGTATATTCTTAATGATGGTGAAATGGCAGTATTGACTCAAGATTCCGTCGAATTAATGACTATTGAAGGGAATTTTATTTCTCGGGAAATGATTCGTGTCGATTGGGATGCTGTGACAGCAGAAAAAGGCGGCTTTGAACACTTCATGTTGAAGGAAATTCATGAGCAACCTAAAGCATACCGTGACACGATGCGTGGACGGATAGATGCTAAAGGAGAGCGAGTTATTCTTCCAGAATTAAAGCTCACTCATGAACAAATTCTAAATATACGTAACATACAGATTGTTGCCTGCGGAACAGCTTATCATGCAGGTCTTGTTGGACGTAATGTCATTGAACAATTGGTGCGTATTCCTGTGGAGACGGATGTCGCTTCTGAATATCGCTATCGTTCACCAATCGTTACGCCAGAAACGCTAGTAATTGTCGTTAGCCAATCAGGTGAAACAGCAGATACGCTTGCAGCACTACGGGAAGCAAAAGCCAATGGAGCACATGTCATAGCCATTACTAATGTCGTAGGTAGCTCCATTGCTCGTGATGCAGATGATGTTATCGCGACGCTTGCTGGACCGGAAATTGCGGTTGCTTCCACGAAAGCCTATACTTCTCAATTAATTGCATTCTTTCTATTTGGATTATATTTGGCTGAAATTCGTGGTACACAGACACCTGAAGCAGTTAGTGAGATCATCCAAGCTATGCAGGAACTTCCAGAACAGTTGGAGGGGATGTTAGAGCAGGCGGAAGCGATCAAAGCCTATGCTGAGCAAATTTCTAAACATGAGCATTTATTCTTTATAGGCCGTGGAGTCGATTTTGCAGTAGCTCAAGAGGGTTCTTTGAAACTTAAAGAAATCTCTTATATTCACTCAGAGGCCTATCCTGCTGGTGAACTGAAACATGGAACGTTAGCCTTGATTGAAGAAGGCATTCCTGTGATTGCCTTGGTAACCCAAGAAGCTGTTTTTGAAAAAACAGTGAGTAATATTAAAGAAGTAAATGCGCGTGGAGCGGATATCATGGCTATTACGTATGAAGAACATGTAACAACCCTGCTGAAGTCCGTAGATCAAGTCTTTGCTATTCCGAAGACACTGCCACTATTAACGCCAGCTCTATCCGTAGTGCCATTACAGTTGCTTGCGTACTATGCATCATTAGCACGTGGTAATGACGTGGATAAACCACGGAATTTAGCGAAGAGTGTTACTGTGGAGTAGGAGGGTGTGGGGATAGAATTCATTTGGAGTTTTGTATTAAAGATGTGTCCTAGTAGGTATTAAAGTTGCGTACTAATAAGAATGTTGTGTTCTAATGGTATTAAAGTTGTGTACTGATTAGTAATGTTGTGTTCTATTTGGTATTAAAGTTGTGTACTGATGTTAACATCCAATAAACTTTAATGCCCACAACAAAACTCTGCACAAAGCTTATAAATTTTTACGACAAGCCGATCTGATTTCAGGTATTCAAACTCCTGATTTCACTCGGCTTTTTCTTTTCATTCTCGATTTTCCCCCAATCAATATCCCCGAAAATCCTTGCCACTCCTGCTCTTCCTCCTGCCTTCCGTCAAACTTTTACGGTTCGATTCATGATTTTGGCCGATTCTTTTCCCGATGATTCCCTCTCGTTTTCAGTCAAACTTATTAAAAAATCGGATTTATTTAGAGGGTGTGGTGAGGCTGCTATGCCTTGTGGGAGTAAGGTGGAGCGGGAATTGGTAAGGTGGGTGGCGCAGTCAAGGCTTGTAGTGGTATTGGCCGCGGCATATTGATCAGAACGCCAAAGTTGAAAGAGATCACATCATTTTCTTCCCCATACCTCAGACGAAGTTCTTCAAGAATGTCCCTAAGTAAGTCCTCAGTAGTTTTACCATTGGGAAGTAGCATGTCGACTAATTGATGTGGTGTTTCTTGCTTTGCCGCTAATACATAGGATTGAACCCGTGGAATACCCTTACTTAAGCGATGAAATTCTGAATAGACCTCTTCGGCTAATTCGAGTGAATAGGATTTAACATGTTCTGTACTCTCTTCTAAGTTAAATGTCGGAACTTCAAAGAACGCTGAATTATAAGGAAAGTTAAAATAATGTGAATGTTCGGTTCGGTAAGTTAGTAGTATTTTCATCCCTTCTGGTAGTGACTGCTGTAACAACTTGTGAACAAAGGAGAACTTATTATTTTTTTTGGCTGCGAATACACTATTATCTGCAGCATCAATGATTAACAAAATAATGGCATCCTCTGCATATGATTTTACATATTTAGCGGCTTGTGTCATTCGTATAGAAAATTCATGCCAAAATTCAGATTCCTTTAATCTACGTTCTAGCAAGAAATCTGTTTTACATTCAATGGCTAAACTATTGCAAATTTGAAGAATCGCTGTGTCATATTCATATCTTGAATCAGCAGGCTGCAAGTAAGTTCCCCCACCATAGCAATCATAAAATACTACAGCAGAACCGTCAGGAAGATGATTTTGAAGATTATTGACAAGAGTAGTTTTACCGATACCAGCAGTAGCATGAACAAATATTGATTTTTTATCTTGCTGCATTATAGTTTTTATTAGCTCGTGAGTGCATTCTCTTTCAACATATTTCTTTTCAGGGATGCTTGTAGGAGCAGGGAAAAATCGTGCGTAATTTCCACCAAAAAGAGAGCATACAAAATCTTTTGTCATAGGTACCAGTGCATTTCGCCCAGGCATCATTCGTTCGCGTATGGTCATTATTATTTCGTTATATTTATTGTGCGGGCTATCGATGCCCCAATTACCTAATTGCTGAATGATCTTAGCTTTCTGAATACTTCTTATGTCTGCTCCGCAATCCTCAAAATCAATAGCTTTAATAAAACCCATAAATACTAATGATTTGAGTTTTGATTCTTCATAAATTTTTTTAATTTCTACTTTGGATGCTTCAGAGAGATTGTTTAGTAGGCTATTTGTATTTTTTAATTCTTTGACAATTAATAATTCTTTAGCTTCATCGATTCCTTTTTTAAAACTTGCGGAAATTGGTCGATTGCTGACCAGTTTTAAAGTTATTTTATCTTTCGAAAAAGCATACTTTTCGATGTATTCTTCATATGTATCGGCGAGTCGACGGATAATAGAATTATTCTTTTTTTTGTTATCTGAGTGGCATAAAGTCGATGTAGTCCATGAGGTGTTACCCATATAGGTACTATATTTTAATTGTGAGAAGATAACGTGATTTGCGCTTTGTAGAGTCTCACCTCCATAATACTCAGCTAAATCGATAGAAAATAGTTTGCTCTCATCTAGATCGGCAACAATAGAGTCTTGCCAAGCCGGTCCCTCTACGGTTATTGAAGCAAGATTAGAATTTGGTCTAAGCATATCTAACAACTTTTGTGCTGCCCAGAGGAGGTGAAAGTCATCACCAGCGTTCGAAGGCAGCGCTCCTGCATTCGTATTAATACGATCCACTTGTATCACATCCGTTCCTATAATTATGTAATAGTCAAAAAAGAAATTGATACTTATTTTTCTATACTCTTAACTAATATAATATCAGGTTCTGTAGTTACGTAATGTAGATATATTTCTCAAACCGATTTTACCACTTCATAAAATTTGTTCTTACAAACTGGAGGTGAAATCCGCTGGTGCTTCCAGCATCAAGATATCAGGATTACTTACTTATATTCCATATTTGTTTTTGGATAAGAGTTTTCCTCTTCTAGAGTTATACTACCTTATTAACCTGTCCAAAATAATAGATTAATAGACTAAATTTATCAGAACACTTCTAATTATTTGAGGTGTTTTTTTGTGATTGTAAAAATTATGCTCAATTGCAAAGTGTCCATACAAGATTTACAATAAGAGTATATGTTTGGGGGAGATGTTTGGAGGAGATTTATGGATACGATAATAGAATCTAAGGGGTACTTTGGAATTAAGTATAAGAGAATTAGAGAGAATCAAACATATGAAGTTATGGTAGCTGGTATCACCAAAGAACATAACGATTTTACATATATGATGGTTATAGGCACAAATGGAAAGGTCTATTTTGAGGTATATAAATATCTTAATGAAGAATTAGGTAGTGAGGCATTTAGCAAAAGAGAATTAGCACTTCGTGCTTTGAAATTTCTTTACTCATACATTGAGCTTTTTAACACAGAAATAAGATATTTAGATGTGAATGATAAAAATAATATAAAAGCCTTCCTTAAGGGGGGGCAAGGCATCGGGAAATATATAACATATGACTTTAAGACGGAAAAAAGAAGCGATTTGCCTTAAATAAACGTTTATGAAAATGATGAACCCCGACCCTGCTGTGCATATGCAAAACTTGTAGTAGAATAGGTTTAACATATGCAAAAGGAGAAATACAATGCAAACTTCAGAAAGAATCATTGAAGCCGCGACACGGCTCATCAAAAAGAAGGGCTATCGGGGGGGAAGCACCAAAGCCATTGCAACGGAAGCTAAAGTCAATGAATCTACGATTTTCCGGCAATTTGGAAGCAAGCAAGGCATATTGGAAGCCATCATTGAAAGACATTCGGATATCCCGCAATTTGAGAAGCTGTTAAAAGAGGACGCGACCGATAATCCGGAAGTCGATCTGCTGAATGTAAGCCAGCAGTACCGTTTGTTTTTCCATAAAAATGCGGACATCATTTTGATTGGCATCCGCGACAAAGGAATGCTTCCCGAATTGGACAGAGTGCTGGCCGATCCGCCGGTGAAGCTGCACTCCTTGCTGGTTGAATATTTTGAACGCTTGCAGAAGAAAAAAGTTATAGCCAGACAGGATGAGCGTCTTGCCGCCATGTCTTTTCTCTCGATGTGCTACGGATTTCAGATGAGCGAGCTGATTCACCGGCAATATCAGTCCCAACTCGTCACCGAGGAAGAGTTCTACAAGCACAGTGTCTCATTGTTTGTAAAAGGAATTTTGTCTCAGTCATAAGCTTTGTTGATTTATTTAAATATGCCGAAGACTGCTTGCGCAGCTTTAACTCTAGAACAATTGAAAGAAAATGCACCAAGAAGCTCGAAAGCTCGTTATACTGCAACCGGGACATTATTAATTTTCAAACACCAAACTAGTAAAGCCTGTAGCCGGAAAACTGAACTATGACCCGAGAGATGGACACTTTTAAAAAAAGTGCCCTCTCTGAGAGCCCTGCAAAAGCCTTGCTTTTGAGTAAAAGAGAGATTCAATTTGGAAATGTAATCGAGAATACAAAAAAGCAGCTCGCTCCTCATCCGAGGGCGGACTGCTTTTGCTCGACTAGCTTTACCATTCGTTTCACATTCACAACAAATGCTGTGAGATACGTCTGTATTCGCATAACTTGACACATTATCGACTTCAAGGATATTATAGACACAATAAGTCTTTGAATGAGGTGATACCGTGAAATTTACAAAAGCAACAAATTATGCTTTGCACACCATGCTCGCGCTCATTGACGATTCTCCGGTAAAGCCGATAGGTGTTCAGCAGTTAGCAGAAATACAAGGTGTTTCACCAACCTATCTTTCTAAAATTTTAACGAGGCTCGTAAAAGCAGGGATGATCGAATCTGTTTCCGGAGTCAATGGGGGATATCGCTTATCTCGAAAAAAAGATGATATTACATTTTTGGATATTATCCAGGCTATTGAGGGTACTGCCTCCTTGTTTGAATGTGATTTTGTCCACGGCGAAGAATGCTTGATTCAAGCTGTAATGAAGGAAGCGGAAGAGAAAATGGAAAGCCATCTTAAAAACACGAAGTTGACAGATATGGTCCAAAAACAAACGCAGGTTTAAGGTTGATCCATTTGCAACACATTAAAAATTTTTCGTCCTATCATAGACATAATAAGTCTTTAAAGTCAATATTAAGGAGTTGAGCGTCATGATTTACGAATGCGCCATTATTGGTGGAGGACCGGCCGGGTTTAATGCAGCCCTCATCCTTGGAAGGGCAAGGAGAAGTGTGGCTATCGTTGACAACAATCGACCCAGAAATGGCGTTACACATGCGTCTCACGGCTTTATTACGAGAGACGGCGTAACGCCAACCGAGTTCCGCAGAATTGCTCTTGAGGAGGTTAAAAGTTATCCGTTAGTCGATCATCTTCAAAACGAAGTTATTTCCGTTGACACTACCCAATTCAGATTTGAGTTAGTTGATTCTGCTGGCCTTCACCTTAAAGCGCGAAAACTAATTTTGGCAACAGGCGTAAAGGAGATATATCCAGATATTGAAGGTTTTTATTCGCTTTATGGGAAAAGCTTGTTCAATTGTCCTTATTGCGACGGTTGGGAGCTTCAAGATCAACCGCTTGTTGTTGTTTCCGAATATCCAAACCTATTTCATACGGCCAAACTACTTCTCAATTGGAGCAAGAATTTGGTTGTTTGTACGAACGGCAAGGCGTCTCTGTCAGATGGGCACAAAAAGCAGCTTCAATCAAAGGATATTGTGGTAATGGAGCAACCTATTTCAGCTTTCATTGGCCAAAATGGTCTGCTTGAACATGTTCGCTTTGCAGACGGAGCTCAAATTCCGAGGATGGCGGCTTCGTGACTCCTAAATTTGTGTAAAGCGTTCCGTTCGCAGAACGATTAGGCTGTGAAATGACGGCGTCGGGCGGGATTAAAACGGAAGGAAAGGGGAGTTCCGCAATACCTGGTTTATATATCGCCGGAGATGCTTCGTACTTGGCTCCTTCCCAAGAGGTTTTTGCTGCAGCGGACGGCAGCCGAACCGCTATGAGCGTAAATATGGATTTGACGGAGGAAGATTTTACAGTTCGTGGGAGTTCTCCTGCGGGATAATTATAGATATAAGATATCTTTGATATCTCCGAAAAAATTGAATTGGGATGTACGTTCCAAAGACTTTCGATTTCAGACGTGTTGTTAAAGGAGGTGATGATATCCAGTCGATTCATCATTGGTAGTTTGAAAATAATACGGCTCTCCGAATTCGGATTCAGAACAGTAAGCTGTTGTTTAAACGTGTGAAAAATTATGAAATGGAGGAAGATACACATGACTATTTGTCACTCTACGGATACAACCTTTAAAGCTGATTTGAAAAATGAAGGTTTTACATTAGTTAATTTTTGGGCGCCTTGGTGCGGACCTTGCCGCTCTTTTGCACCTATACTCGAGAGGTTCGATCAGGAGTATAGAAAAGTAGTGAGGGTGCTAAAAATCAATGCAGACGAACAACCAAATACTGTCGCTCATTATGGAATTATGAGCCTTCCAACTACGATTCTTTTTAAAAATGGTGAGCCGATCGATAAAATTGTTGGATCTGTTCATATTGATAAATTAAAACAGTTCATATCAGATAAAAATAATTAAACAATGTAAAGCTCCCAACGAAAGCCGCCAGCCCTATCGACGGCTTTCGTTAAGTTGAGTAGTTAAATTTTAAGAGGAGATAAAATAAATGAAGAAGTTTAAAAAAACAACACAACCTTATTCTTTCATTATATTGATATTGTTTTTTGCGGGATTGGTAATTATGTCAAGCTTCTATGTTACAATCCCTTTAATCCCCGTGCTTTCACAGGAATTTTCGGTTTCAGAAGGGGAAACCGTATGGATAAGCAGCATGTTTACGCTTTGTTTTGCTGTTGGATGCTTACTGTTTGGACCATTATCAGATCGTTTTGGCCGAAAAATAATCATGCTTTGGGGATTAGCTGCGTTAACGATTGTTACTATCCTTCTAGGGTTTCAAAGCAGTTTGTACTCAGTTATTCTTTTCAGAGGAATACAAGGCTTGACTGCAGCTACTTTCTCTCCCGTAGTGCTTCCCTATGTGATGGAATTGTTCCCGCAAAATAAAAGGGTATTTGCAGTTAGTTGCATGAGTGCAAGTTTTCTGATGGCTGGAATTATTGGGCAAGTGTACAGTAGCTTCGTCACTTCTAATCTAGGTTGGCAGTATGTGTTCATCATTTTGGCAGCTATTTATTTTTTATTAACACTACTAATGTCATTCTTTATACCAAACCTCCCAGCGAACGGTACTAGTGTTGCGAATGCATTTAATCAAATGAGAAAGACACTTGCACAAAGGTCACTATGGTTTGCTTATGTAATCGCATTAGTCATGCTGCTTTCTTTTGTGGGCATGTACACTGCATTGGGGGAATTTTTAAGCAGTTCTCTTTTCGGGTTCACGAATCAACAGATTTTATATGTGCGTTCAGTAGGGATCTTAGGGATGCTAATGTCTCTTTTTTCGGGTGGTCTGATTAAGCGATATAGCGTGATACCAATACTCAGAAGCGCAATAATCCTATCTGCTTTCGGATTGATCCTCTTAGGATTTGGTGCAAATATGGTGTTTATTATTGTCATGAGCGTCGTATTTGTATCCGGCATTGCAATCGCCATACCTTCATTGGTTTCACTAGTCGGTGAACTAGGGGGAGCCTCAAGAGGTGCGGCGATTTCTATTTATACGGTTGTAGTGAATTTAGGTGCTACCATTGGACCAATCCTAGCCATTCAGCTGCTCCGAACGGATAATTATATCCTCACTTTCTCAATTTTGGCATGCTGCTTACTGCTGGGATTCCTGGCTACATTTTTTGTTAAACGTGTATCACCAGTGGTTGATAATCTTGTTATAGATCAGGAGGAATCTATAGCACCATTTTGAATACACTTTGAAGAATCCGTTATAGAAGCTATCGTGAGCAGAATCCGGATATTTGTTAATGGTGGGTGATACTATGCTAAGCGAGCACAATAATCTTGAAGAATATCGAGACCCTGTAAATTATGATCTAGAATTTGGTGGTGAGATTAAAAAATATAATTTTTATCTTGAACTTGCTAAAGCGAACCCAGGAGAAGTTCTAGAGCTTGCCTGTGGTACAGAAGAGGCTCAACTTGACACATCTGCGACTTAAAAGGTATTATAGATACAATAAGTCTTTGATTGAGGTGAGACCATGAAATTTACAAAAGCGACGAATTATGCTCTGCACACCATGCTCATGCTTGTTGAAGCTTCTCCGATTAAGCCGGTAGGCGTTCAACATTTAGCCGAATCTCAAGGTGTTTCACCAACCTATCTTTCCAAAATTTTAACAAGGCTCGTGAAATCAGGGATGATTGAATCAGTTTCCGGAGCCTACGGAGGCTATCGGTTATCACGAAAAAAAGACGACATTACGTTTTTAGATATCATTCACGCCATTGAGGGAACCGCCTCTATATTTGAATGTGATTTTGTCCACGGCGACGAATGTTTGATTCAAGCTCTAATGCAGGAAGCGGAAGCGAAAATGGAGTCTCATCTCAAAAATACGAAATTGGTGGACATGATCCAAAAGTAACCTCAATTTTAACTTGAACTACTTATCTAGATTGGAAGAGTACGGTTCACTCCGTATAATAAGTTTTTTTTAACTTTATTATAGATATAAATAGTCTTTAATATCCTCGAATAGGAGATGATGATTATGATGTATGATTGTGCAATTGTCGGTGGTGGCCCAGCAGCACTTAACGCAGCGTTGGTGCTTGGCAGAGCAAGGCGAAGTGTTGCGTTGTTTGACAATAATCAGCCTCGGAATGGAATAACGCATGCATCCCACGGTTTTATAACCAGAGATGGTATCAAACCAGATGATTTTAGGCGCATAGCTTATGAAGAAGTGCTAGGATATCCGTCAGTCCAACATTGGCAAGTTGAAGTAACAGATATTCGCAAGAAGGAAAAAGGATTTGAAATTTTGACACAATCGGGCGCCTATACGCAAGCTCGAAAAGTGATTCTGGCTACCGGATTGAAGGAAGTCTTCCCTGGAATAGAAGGTTTTCACAAGTTTTATGGGAAAAGCTTATTCAATTGTCCCTATTGTGATGCATGGGAAATGAGGGATCAACCACTAGCGGTTATATCTGAAGACCCCGGGATTTTTCATATGACAAAACTGCTTTACAACTGGAGTAAGGATTTAATTGTGTGTACTAACGGTAATGCCCTCTTAACAGTTGAAGAAAAAAATCTACTTGGATCTAAGGGGATTCGAATCATTGAGACCCCCATTGCAGCGTTTTATGGCCAGAACGGTTTATTGGAACAGGTACACTTTACAGATGATACTAATATTGAGCGAAGCGGAGGATTCATTACTCCTAAATGGTTCCCAAAAGCTGATTTTGTTGAACAGTTGGGATATGATATCACAGATTATGGTGGGATTGTAACCGATACAGGGGGCAGAAGCTCGGTTACAGGGCTGTATGCGGCCGGGGATGCGGCATATGTGAGACCTTCCCAAGTTATTTATGCAGCTGCTTCCGGCAGCAAAGCCGCAATTGCTGTTAATACGGACTTGGTAGAAGAGGAATTTTGTTAGTTGGATCCATCAATCATGCGTTTGTTAATAAATGCAAACTGAAATGGGGTGTTTAAATGGTATAAAGAAAACGAGAATATTTTTATATTTATTAAAGATATAAAGTGTCTATTAAATCCCTTTTATGTGACTACAGTAAAGTGAACAAGAAGAGGGAGGTGAAAGTGATGGTAGAGATCGATATATGTACGATCGCATGCTTAAGGAAATATAAGGTCTTAGATGTCGTGATAAACTGATTAACCTATTCATGTAGAAAATAAATATCAAATTATCGAATTGAAAGGAAGATACGAATGATTTGCCATACAACGGATACCACATTCAAAACGGATTTGCAAAGCGAAGGGTTTACAATAGTGAATTTTTGGGCACCTTGGTGTGGGCCTTGTCGTATGTTTGGACCCATTCTCGAAGAGTATGACTCGGAAAAGCAAGATGACGTGAGGATCCTCAAAGCGAATGTGGATGAATGTGCAGAGACTGGTTCCCAGTTTGGAATTATGACCATTCCCACAACCATTTTATTTAAAAATGGCAAGGCGATTGATAAAGAGATCGGGGTACTGTCTAAAGAAGGATTGAAACAGTTCATTTCTAGCAATATATAATAGGGAGTACCAGCAAATCAATGACCCATTCGTTTGCGAGTAGTGATAGCTATGCTGGTACTATCCCATATAAAAATACATTTTTCTCATATTAAGTTATGAAGACAAAAGATAAATAGGAGAAGAGATATGAATCGTATTGCCATTTATTTATTAGCTTTAGGTGCCTTTGTATTAGGAACAGCAGAATTTATCGTTTCAGGTATATTAGAAATTATTTCTGGGGATTTTGACGTATCTATTTCATTGGCTGGGCAATTAGTCACCATATATGCCTTATTTTATGCATTTGGGGCACTTGTACTAGTTATGCTAACTGCAAAGTTTGAAAGAAAAAAGTATTATTATATTCCATGATCTTTTTTATTGCGGGAACCATCATGTCTTTCTTTAGTGTTAATTTTAGTATGCTCATGCTTTCCCGTATTGTTCAGGCAATGAGTGGTGGTCTGTATTTCGTTATCGCAACCAATTACGCTGCTAGACTTGCTGAACCTACAAAACGTGGTGGTGCAATCGCAACAGTAATAACTGGATTTACAGTCTCTTTAGTACTGGGTGTACCGATTGGAACCTTAATTGCTGCATTTATGGATTGGCGTTATATCTATCTTATCATTGCTGCCGTGACACTTATCAATCTAATACTAATCAATAAATACATCCCAAAATTAGAGGGAACTAAACCGATCTCTTTGAAGCACCAATTGCTATTAATTAAAGATAAGCAATTAATTAGTGGTTTATTAACTACCGTATTTTTTTTCCTCGCATACACAATGGTCTTTGCTTATATAGCTCCGCTTTTAAGTAATGTAGCTGGGTTTTCTATTGAAAAGATAAGTACAGCCCTTTTCGTATTAGGTGTGTTTGCTTTCATAGGCTCACGGTTTGGTGGGTATGCAGTAGATAAATGGGGGCCTGTTCGAACCATTTACATTAGTTTAATCGTTCACGCGGCAGCTTTATTCCTATTAACGGTAACAGCAACTTCGACGATAGGTGTTCTCCTTACATTTATGATTTGGGGGACTGCTGCATGGACAACAACGCCTGCAAATCAATTTTATTTGATCTCCATAAAACCACAATCATCAGAAATTGTCTTAAGTTTCAATACTGCGTTAATGAATATCGGTATGACATTAGGTGCAGCTTTAGGTGGTGTCGTGATTGAGTATACATCCATACAGAATTTGGGTTGGATTGGTGGATTAATCGTATTACTTGCGTTAGTAATTGCATCTTATTCGTTTGCGTTGAATAAAAAACAAGACGCAAATGGTATAAATAGTTGATTTAGAATTGCCGTTTCCCTCGCCTTAAACCAATCAACGGGTCATTTGCCCTCACATTCCTCCCTTCGTTACGCCTGTCCAAGGGGTGGAGGCCGGTCTTGCTAACGGTACGGATTTAGTACATTCGGTTCTTCGTGCTTTCATTGAAATCCCACGAATAAGCCAATCTACGTGCAACGATAAGCTTGTCCCTTATGTGCCATACCGATCAAGATTCGAGAAAGCTTAGCACACAACTTCATAATGGATCTGATTTTTTTCATATTTTTGACGACAAACTCTGGATTGTTCATCACTAAACTCATGGTCATCATGAAGATGAAGCGACGGAGGCGAGTAAGGAAGCTAGTGAGGGTTCGTGAACAGCCAGACGTAAGGTGAGTAATGATCAGGATTAAAGCCGTCATTTCCACAAGGTCACTCAACTGCATAAGTGCACCTTGACTGTTCAACTCATGAGAGAGTCCTTCAGTGAAGGCACTCACATAGCTATCCTATACAGGTTTCCCACGCGTACTCAACGCTATTTCTGTAGCAAAGCGTGTGTTTGAGGAACAAAATGTGAAAGTAGAGACATCACAAGAGCAGGAATGTTTTTAACTATTAGTGTCGAGGGACAAGAACATTGTCCCACTTAGATTAATAAATATGATAAAATCATGGTGAGGATTGCTCAAATCCTAATTTTTTTTTGAGGTGATAGGAAATGATGTTGGAACGTTCCATGGAAAATGTAAGGGAATCAGACGAAAGAAAGGACGTGATCTAAAAGAAGAGCTTCTACTTAATGCAGTCGCTCTTCCTATCAAAAAATAAGGGGACGATTTTAATGAACAATTATAAAACTGTAATCAGTGATGGATTTGAATTAAACTATTGCGTAAAAGGAACCGGAAAAACAATATTGGTGATAGGCAGCAGCGTATATTATCCTCGTCTTTTCTCGGATAATTTAATGCGCAGATTCCAATTTTTTTTCCTTGATCATAGAGGATTTGTGAGACCGTCCCGGTCGCTGGAGCCAGAGGATTATACCTTGGATAAGGTACTATCCGACATTGAGAAGGCAAGAGAGGCGTTAGACCTGACAGATTTCATCATCTTGGGGCATTCGGGGCATGCGTTTATGGCATTGGAATACGCCAAGAAATATCCCGATCATGTTGCTAAAGTTGTTTTACTTAATTCAGCGCCCACGAACAGCTCGGAAAGACAGCATCAAAGTTCTACTTTCTTTCATGAAACGGCAAGCCCAGAAAGAAAAGAACAATTTAATAAGAATATTGCTTTATTGGAATATGACATCCAAAAAGATCCCGAACGTCGGTTCGTTCATATGTGCGTGCGAATGGGTG
>NZ_FTNK01000029.1:23525-34153 GCF_900156375.1 Paenibacillus macquariensis | reverse complement strand
TCATCTTAAGATTTCCTGTCTATTACATCGAGAACGAGCTTTGTTGGAATTTCTATATAGTTCTGGCTGCCGCGTTGGAGAGGTACAGAAAATAAACATTGAAGATCTTAACTGGGAAAATTGTTCAGCGATTGTAAATGGCAAGGGATCCAAACAAAGAGAAGTTTACTTTACCACCGAATGCAAGGTGTGGTTAAAAAAATACTTAAAGTGCCGCGAAGATTCCTGTAAAGCACTGTTTGTAACGGAAACATATCCTACCCGCCGAATGTCAATACCGACGATCAGATGGGCGTTAAAGCGGATAGCAAAACGGGGAGAGATTGAAGCTAATGTGTACCCGCACCGTTTTCGTCATACCTATGCATGTCAGCTATTGGATAATGGAGCACCCTTAGAATTCATTCAAGGGATGCTAGGGCATGAAAAAGCATCGACCACTCAGATATATGCTCAGCTCCGTGGAGAGCGAAGACACGAGCTATATCGACGGTTCTATTAATGTCTTCAGGTCTAGGTAGCCAATTTGTATGGCTATCATGACTAAACTAACGGGCAGGATAGTTACAGCATTGGAGTAGGATTAGAAGGGAATTGTAAAATAATGCAGAATATAAGGAGTTGTAAATATCTGGGGGTGGATTATGAGTCGAGTAGTTGAATCGTCATTCGCAGTAGGTGTTGAGTTAGCTGAAACAAATACAGTCTTTTCTCGTTTAGATGCCTTGAAAAATTTGGAGGGTAACCCTGAGAAGGTTTATATAGAGAGCTTTGGCAATGCCAAGGCTTTTATTGTTAAGGGTATTCCCGATCCGTATTTCAATTCTGTAAGAGGTTTAACGAGTGAAGATATTGATCAGTTGGATGACATAATTGAGTTTTACCGTGACCATAAATTCGGATTATTATTTTCCATTTCATTCGGTAATCGAGTGTCCTTTGGAGATAGTATATTAAGATTTTTAGGGTTGAATCCTTGGTCAAACGGTGACACAGGCTTGCATTATACAGTACTTTATTCACTTATTTTCTATATACTAGCATTGATTTTAGGTTATAAATTCAAAAATGACTTGGGCGCAAAATTAGGTAGAGCCTTAGCTTTGATTACGATAATCATATTATTAATAACGCTGTTTGCATTCACTTCGCTAAGTGTCCCCGAATTAGGAAGGTAATGTCAGTGAAATTACAGTACCAACAGTGAATGTTACGGACCATCGTAGCAGATAACGTTCTAATTGAGGGTTCTTCATAAAAAATGGTTGAGCTTACGGGGAACGATAGTTCAATAATGAGAGGGCTGCCGAGAGGTAGCCCTTTGTTCAACTAACGGGCAGGTTAGCTTAATACTGAGTTGCATTCCATCAGGATATTGTCGATACTGTTCGAATACATAACAGCCAGGGTTCTTACTGGTTGAAAAAAGAGGTGATCATTTTGAAGAGTAGCTTAGAACAATTAAAGAATCGTGGTTATTTAGATCACTCAACACTTCACGCTTATATAAATAGAAATATTGAGCAGTTAATTACTTCAAATAGTCCTGTGGAACGGACAGCTGGTTATTTACTTGCGAGAGAGAAGGGGGCGAAGGTAAGTATATCTTTACTTATTGAATGTCTAAAAACAGAGTCAGCTCTCTATTCAAAAATTGCATTGTGTGACACTTTAAGTCTATTAAAAGAAGCAGTTCCGTTTCTTATTGATAACATGGGCCAAATTGGGAATAATCAGCATTTTAAAATTCCGAATAAGGTATTTGAGAAAAAAAGCTATCCACTTCCAAGAGATATATGTTCTAGAACTTTGATACGAATGCAAAGTGACGTTGTACTCCCGATTGTTTTTAAACAATTAGAAACATTGCAAAAACGAATCATTTCAGAGTCTATAGATGTTATTGGTTATTTAAGTTTTTACAACCCAAACAATCATTATTACACGGAAGTAAAGAATATGACTTCTAGTTTTCTTAGCGAGGATATAATCAGATATAAATACGCTATTATGTTGCGTTCCTTTATTCTTGAGGAGACATTATATGATGCTCGAGAAATCCAACGCCGGGAAAACACTGAGATCATAAAACAAGAACTTGGAAGATCAATCTCTAGAATTGAAAAAAACCTTTAAATACCCTCGCTTACGGTTTCCACATCTAGAGTGTTAAGCTAACGGGCAGTTTAGCACAACGAATTTTCATGAAGTCAATAGGTAGGAAATGGTGGTTACATACCGAACTTTTAATACTTTAGGATTTCAGTTTTTAAGAAGGAGCAGATAGTATGATAAACGCTGTAAACGACCATTTTCAAAGCCTTAATGATTATGTGAACCACATTCAAACAGCAATAGGCGCCACAGCCGCAGCAACTTACATCATAAAAAATAATTTAGTTGTCAATGAGTGGTATTCAGGAAGACATGATTCTATTCCAGAGTCACGTCTGGTTGATGAAAAAACCCAGTTTAATGTTGGTTCAGTCCGTAAAACATATCTTGGGCTTGCAATAAGTTTATTAATTGAGCAAGGGAAAATCAGAAGTATTGATGAAGAAATTGGAACTTATCTAAATGAATATGCACATATAGCAAAGGGAGTGACTATGCGACATCTCCTTACCCACACTCACGGTTTATATGAGGAAAATGGGCAATTCCTGAGAGAGTTCCAAGTTGGTGAAGGATGGGCTTACAGAAGCCCTGGCATTACCATGTTAATTCGATTAGTTAGTCAGTTGTCGGGACAAAACTTAAGTACATTTATGCAAAGATATGTATTTGATATTTATCGACTTAAAGAAACTGAATGGAGGACAGAGTATCAGGAAGACCTGATATATAATTATTATAAAGATAAAGATACATGGGTTGGACAAAACAATAGTGATGCAGGAGACCAAAGTAATTTATTTATAAGTGCACGTGATTTAGCTAAGTGGGGATACATGCATCTCAAGAAGGGATGTCTAAATGGTGAACAATTATTACCGCAGAGTGTTTTTGAGCGTGTTATTACACTTCAAACTCCAAATTCTGTTCAATCAAATTGTCCACGGAATGGTTTTATTTGGTGGTTGCAAAGTGATTCACCTCTCAACGAAATCGGAGGACGATTACCAAGTTGCTCTTATCAAATTCTAGGTATCACGGGATGTGCTTGCCTGGTTATTCCCAAATATGATGCCGTTATAGTAAGGATGTATAACCAATTAAGTAATCCAACTGGATATGATTATTTAAGCGATTTAAGACAGTTCGGAAATATGGCGAATGACCTTTTAATGAAACTTTCAGTTTAAAAAACGGTCTCTCGTTGAACTAACGGGACACGATAGTTGAATAACACACAATGATGAGCAGGAGCTACGTAGCCTGCTCTTTTTTATTAAGCTATCGGGCAGTTATCCGTGGTAAAATGGAGGTAATTTGATTTACAGGTGGGGGAAATTATGAAACATATATGCCCTGTTTGCGGATATGATGAGTTACAACAAGCACCGTATGATGCAGATGGTAATGAATCGTATGAAATTTGTCACTGTTGCGGTTTTGAATTTGGATTTGATGATATCCACGATGGTCACACTTTTGAGAGTTACAGAAACAAATGGGTGAGCGCTGGAGCGACGTGGTTTTATGAACAATCAAAACCTGAGGTTTGGGATTTAAATCAACAGCTGAAAAAAATCGAAAGAATACAGCCGATGTATATCCCATTTTGGAAGACGAAAGATACCCCGAAGTGGATTGAAACTGGAAAGATACTCGCATCAAATTCAACCGATAAAGTGCCTTGTCCAGAGTGTGGTAATCATTTTCTTATGGTTCAGGATGTTCCCATTATGTATGCAAACAAGATTGAAAGAATTATTTCATGCCCTGCGTGCTTCGCGAAGAACATGATTTTAATGCCATATAACAGTTGACCGTTCAACTAACAGAGAACGGTAGTTCAAAAGCAATTTGAAAGAAGATAGGTGAAACCATGAAGGAATGTTATTGTCCTTTATATAAGAAAGTTATATCAGATGGATTATGTGTTGACGTGACAGGTGAAGTTCAAGGGTTAAAGAAGGAACAGGAACTAAAATTTTTGAACTAATGTAATTAATCTGAGCATTATGCAAATGACTACTGAGACTATTTCCATCAGGAAATAGTCTATTTTTTGTGGATTATCATTAATTAATCATTTGATAATCCATGAGTATATAAATTCCGTACTTCATTCGTATTTCGGGGGTGTAATGAATGATATTCTGGAGAACAAACGAAAACAGGTTGTAGAGAGTCTGGAACTATTAGTTCATGCGATAAATAAGAATACCATCCGATGGGAACTTATATTGATTATTGGAGATATTCACTTACAATCTGCATAAAAAAGTTGATCTATTTATTTCTTGAAGATCAACTTTTTATTGTACTGTGATAAAGTGAGAAGAGACACATTGTAGGCAGATTAATGACATTAATGTGGGCACTTTAATGTCATTGGACAGAAAATGTAAGAGGACAAGAACATATACCTATTAGAACCCGCGCTAGGCGGGCTTTTTTAATTTTATGGGTACAAGTTCTTGTCCTTTGCTCGAGACAAGAACTTGTACCTATTGCCGAAAATGGACAAGAACTTGTACCGTTAGCCAGGGAGTCAAGCCCGAGACGTTTACAAATTACAAGTGACAACAATAACATTTCATTAAATACCGCTTATTAGCGTTTTTTTGTTTTTTAAGGGACCAAGTAGGTTCGAAACATATGTACCCGACAACACGGCATTAGTTGGATGACAAGACTGTGTACCGTTAACCGAAATAGGCTAAGAATATGTTCCGGTGGCCGATGATGATTAAGCTAACGGGCAGGTTAGAGCAATGACAAAGCTGCTTGGATACTGGGCAATGAGCGATTGTACTTAATAATTGCTACTGGGTCAATTTATTCTAAGTTATCCATTTTCAAAAAAAGTCATGGCTGTTCCCCCATTCCGTATGCCTGAAGCCAGATGCAAGCTATATGTATGAGATGACCGATACCGGAGATACCATCCTTGTACAATCGCCAAGAATCGATTTGGATGGAAGTTAAGCGAGAAAATCACGGATTCGCAATCAATAATAAATGGATAGCAGCAAGAATTCCCATCGGATAGATGATGAAACGAGAGAATGTATTTTTAAATTCGTTGCGGGAGTGCTTTTCGAAAAATAAGTGCAGGATCGCATGGATCATGAGAAAGATATCTAGCACCCAAAACGTAATCGTCTGATATTGGCTAAAAAGTAAAGCGAGTATGATGGTGTACAGGGGGAGATGGATAAAGGTGAACACTTTATAGGCTTTTGCATCATCCATATCTTGTAGAACAAAAAATAGTTTCCATTCCGAACGTCGAATTGCATCCATTTCGTGCAGGAGAAATAAGGACAAGTTAAACAAGAATAGCAACAACAACAAATCAGTCATATCAAACCTCCTAAAATTGTATAACGAACGTTTACTACAGCTTAATGAATAAACACAGTAAAATATTTCCCTTGTTAATACGTAAAGCCGTTGGAAATGTAACAAGAAGAGCTATATTCGTCAATCCATTAAAATTAAAGAACAAAATGACCAAGATAAATGAACTTTCCGATTCATTTCATAATCTTCAACTTGATATATACAAGTAATTTTGATGAACAGTTATTTTGGGAACAACTCAAAATAACCTGTCCTGATAAAGTGAGACCTATATTGAGGTTTTTGAAAGAGCATTGAACTAACGGGCAGGATAACATAACCAAATACAACTATATAACTCCATTATATTTGGTATAATCTTCGTTTGATGTGGTATAAAAATGTGTTGACACAAAAGTAGTTAGGAGCCATACTATATTTATGGATAACAATAATAAAATAATAAATGATATTGACGCTATTCCCTCGCTTGTACAATCCAAGCGGCAGATTGATCGCTATAACCTAGACATAGACGCACAGGCTATACTCGTCGCGTCTAGGCTAATGGCAGCGGGAGCCAAGCTTGGACATGCCTCGGAGATTCATTTCTCTAGATTCGGTTTATCAACAGGGCGATATCGTTTATTGGCAGATCTTGAAGATAACGAAGGAGAAGAGTTGCCTTCGCAATTAGCGGAGCATCTAGGCGTTACACGTGCTACAGTGACTGGTCTTATCGACATTCTTGAACGAGATGGCCTAGTATCTCGGCGAA
This sequence comes from Paenibacillus macquariensis, assembly GCF_900156375.1. Classification (GTDB taxonomy): domain Bacteria; phylum Bacillota; class Bacilli; order Paenibacillales; family Paenibacillaceae; genus Paenibacillus_AQ; species Paenibacillus_AQ macquariensis. The sequence continues at coordinate 27,921 of NZ_FTNK01000029.1, read as the reverse complement.
CAAGCTCAGACGATGGTCGTCAGAGAACGGTCATTTTGACGGAAAAAGGAGCGAAGAAGCTCCGTGAAATGGCTCCTGAGCATTTCGCTCGGCTGGAAGCGATGGTGGGCTTACTCAATATCGATGAGCGAAGCGTATTTCTCGACTTGCTAGACCGAGTTACACAAGGCATCTCAGCACTTACGGGCGAACTAGGCTCGAAACCAAAGGGAAACATCAGTAATGAGTAGAATGGGCTAGTGAAGCTAGCCTATTTTTACTCTTATATAGTTAGGTGCCTAATTATATCTCACTGAAAGCAATCGTTGAACTACTTCAAAGAAGGAAGGAGCAACTAAATGAACCAGATGAAATACTCGAATCAGACAGATGATGTTTACGGCATCAAGGCTGCTGGTTCCAAGAAAAAGACTTTTGTACTGTGGCGTGAAGTTGTAATGGCATATGCTGCTCCTGCCATCATGGCAGGTATCGGGGGATTGGTTACTGCTGATAGGGGGCTTCTAATAGGAGCATTGACCACAATCGGCGGTGCATCGGCCTTGATGGCCTTGATGATTGGCATATTGTTGCGCAGCCGAGTGGGCCTTATACGATGGATCATCTGTGCGCCTCACTTGGTTGTGGTAGGGGTGTTCGCATTGGCCGGTTCATCGTTTGGCCTATACGCCGCATGGGTGACATCTGGTTTACTAGAATTTATAATTCCGAGCAATCACTTGGCCTGGGTTAGTCGTGTCTGGATCGATTTCCCGTTGTCTGGATTCATAGCAAGCACGATAGTGACATGGCGGTGGCGTCTTGCCGTCACAACTAATTTTTCATCCAAAAGGAGAAGATAAATATGATAGTTATTATGGGAGCAACAGGTACGATAGGCAGTGCGCTTTTGGAACGTTTGGTTGATCTTGGCGTACCCGTAAGGGCGCTGAGCAGAGAGCCAGAGAAGTTGCGTGATCAGATCGGAGAAAAAGGCCGATCGACTATCGAGGTCGCATCGGCGGATGCTTCCGACCCCGAATCGCTACGCCGCGCGTTTATAGGTGCTAGCCAGCTCTTCCTTGCCATGTCCAACAGTCCAAGACAAATCGAATTGGAAACTTCAATCATTCAGATTGCCGCCGAATCTGGAATCAAACACATCGTAAAAATATCCAGCCCTGCCTTTGAGCAGAGTTCTCCAGTAGCAGTGGCTGGCATCAAGAAATCGAGAAAAGGCTGAGGGAATCAGGTCTCACCCACACCGTGCTGCGCCCTTATGCGTTCATGCAAAACTTAATGCGCCTTGCACCAACGATCACAACCCAAAATGTTTTCTTCGGCTCCATGGGCGATTCACCGTGTAACTTCATTGACAGTCGCGATATCGCAGATGTTGCCGCAGAAGTTCTGACCAACCGCGAGGTATCAGGCCAAATATATACGCTTACTGGTTCGGAGATTTTCAGTTATCCCCAGATCGCGAGTCAACTATCCGCCCTGCTTGATCGGCCGATAAGCTACATCAACATGGAACCCCAAGCACTACTCCGCAATCTTATGGAGAACGGGCATATGCCTCCTTGGCTCGCGAACCACGTTGTGGAAATTCAAACCATGTCTACGGTGGTGCCAGAAAGTCCAAATGACACTGTGAAGCGCTTGCTCGGCAGGGAGCCACGCACGCTAGGCGCCTTTCTGCATGAGTGTGTAGAAAATTTCAGGTAGAGCCTATATTGAAATTTGTGTCAGTTTATTTGTTTGGCTATACAAATAGATGTTTAATAATGGTTTATTCTCAGATATACGATTAAGCTAACGGGTAACTATAGTTCAATAATAAGAGGGCTACCGAGAGGTAGCCCTTTGTTCAACTAACGGGCAGTTTAGATCAACAATTATGCTCTTTAAAAGGCTAAATCATATTTGCTAGCCTCTCTTTTTTTAGAATTACTGAGAGACATATCTCACCCGAATAGGGTTTATGGTAGTTTTTTTCTTTTCTGTTCTTTGGTTTCTATGTATACTTTCTTGTCAAAATTGACATGATTCTATCCATTCAAAATTAAATTTTGACAGGAAATTAGTTAATTTTTAAGTTTTATATTATTTTTTTAAAAAAAATGTAACTTTTTCCATTGGGAAGTGTTTTATATATTGTTCCACAAAATACAACCGTAGAAACATGCGAAGAGCACACAAGAAAAAATTAGACACGGTGTCGTAAAAAGGCCTTCAGCATCTGAAGGCCTTTTTTAAATTTTATCTTCAGAACATTTGGAATTAAAAAAATGGTTCACGTTGTGCATTTAATCGCGCAGCGTCGCATGTTTTAATAGTTTTATTCATGAAAGAAGAGGGAAAAATGAATAAAGAGACATCCGAAAAAAAGCTATTCTATTTGGATGGCATTAGGGGCCTCGCGGCATTTGCCGTGGTTATTTCGCACTACATACAAGTATTTTATCCAGCTGCGTTAAATGGAAGACCGCAACAAGCTCATTTTGAATGGGATATCTGGTACGGACATTCTCCGATTAATTTATTTTATAATGGACAATTTGCCGTTTGTTTGTTTTTTGTGCTAAGTGGTTATGTGCTCAGTGTCAAAATGTTTGAAAAAGAGCTCGATAGTGAGACCTTTCAAAAATTGTTGCATTCCAGCGCCATACGAAGGTACATTCGGCTTGCCGTGCCGGCAGCGGTATCCGTATTGCTTGTGTATCTAGCAATTATTACGAATGCCTTTCATCTCGAAGAAATATGGGGAACAACATGGACGGATATGAAAAAGAACTACTACGCTTTAGATACAAATGTATATACCGTTATCAAGGCTGCTATTTTTGATCCGTTTTTCCGTTTTAAAGCACATCCTTACAATCCAGTCCTTTGGACAATGAGCTATGAGTTATTAGGTTCTTTTTTAATTTTTGGTTTTCTTGCTTTATTTGGACGTGTGAAAAAAAGATGGATTGTGTATGTGGTCTTATCCATTGCTTTTATTCAAACCTACTTTATCGCTTTTTTGTGGGGAATGCTGCTTGCCGATTTGCTCAAGCACAAATGGGTCCAAGGTAAAATAACGACAGTACTTGTGCTTTTAATGGGGATTTACTTAGGTTCGGCGCCTTATACTCCATTAATGGGGACTATGTACGAACCCATAGAAGTGTTGACAAAAAATATCAATGAATGGATTCAATTTAACATCGATCCACGACTTCTTGCACGAACCCTAGGTTCTGCTATGATTTTGTTTGCTCTGCTTCGTTTAAAAGTGCTGCAGCATGTGTTTGGATGGAAACCGTTTGCTTATTTAGGACAGATTTCATTTTCCCTTTACCTCATTCATTTCACTTTCCTAAATACATTCTCCGCGTTCCTGTTTAGTAAAGTGATTCATCATTTTAGTTATAATCTTGCCTATGCAATTACGTTTATGGTTTCCATGGTGCCCTTATTTATTTTGTCGCATTATTATATGAAATATATCGATCAAGGTGCATTAAAACTAGCTCGAAAATTTGAAAAAAAAATGACCGCATAACCCAAAAAACGCAGAGTTAAAACCAACAACTCTGCGTTTTTTGTGTGTAGATTACCTACTTTTGTATGGAAACTGCATTATAATAAAAAAATATCCTTGTTCAGCTAACGGGACACGATAGTTGAATAATACACATTGATAAGCAGGTGCTTCGGTATCCTGCTCTTTTTATTAAGCTAACGGGTAGGTTAATATGAACTGATTGCCGAATTACAAGTCAAAAGAGTGTTTGAAAATATGGGTAGGTGAGAGTTGAAGGAGCGATTGGAGAAAGTATGAGGAAAATAGACTGGATTAAAGTAATTCTAGTAGTATCGCTATTCGGGAATGTTGAATTATTTATGAATCATAAACATGTTATCAGAAATCAAGAATTGAAATATGAATTATTGAATGCTTACATTTACCGAGATCTAGCTCAACTTGAAGCAACTATACAGTATCAACTAGATAATAATTGGAAAAATGAAACTCTTGTTATCCAGAAACTAGATGATGCCATCGATTCAATTATCTTACACATTGGAATGGAAAGAGATGATGATAAGGAAGATATCCTTTGGAAATTGCACGATTACATGAATGAGTTCAAGGTTGGTGACGGAAATTTAGATGTTAGCCTAAACGATAAGCAACGTGCCGATTACATCTATTTAGGCGAGAAGCTGCGTTCTAACGGGTGGACGTTTAATGTAGGATATGATACAAGCTGGGATATTTTTGCATCAAAAGTAAAGGAGTTCATAGCGGATTCATAGAAGTCATAAGTCTGCAAATGGATGTGCATGGATGCGGATTAACTAGTACAGAAAGACCCACATGGACCTATACAAACATTTTCAAACGCAACTTAATTGAACTAACGGG
>NZ_FTNK01000029.1:0-23515 GCF_900156375.1 Paenibacillus macquariensis | reverse complement strand
CCCTAAGCAGCCATAGATGTGTGACTGCACTTTATTGGAAGTGGTCGATATTTCAGGAGCGATTGGAGAAAGTATGAAGAAAAAAGACTGGATTATAGTAATTCTAGTAGTATCGCTATTCGGGAATGTTGAATTATTTATGAATCATAAACATGTTATCAGAAATCAAGAATTGAAATATGAATTATTGAATGCTTACATTTACCGAGATCTAGCTCAACTTGAAGCAACTATACAGTATCAACTAGATAATAATTGGAAAAATGAAACTCTTGTTATCCAGAAACTAGATGATGCCATCGATTCAATTATCTTACACATTGGAATGGAAAGAGATGATGATAAGGAAGATATCCTTTGGAAATTGCACGATTACATGAATGAGTTCAAGGTTGGTGACGGAAATTTAGATGTTAGCCTAAACGATAAGCAACGTGCCGATTACATCTATTTAGGCGAGAAGCTGCGTTCTAACGGGTGGACGTTTAATGTAGGATATGATACAAGCTGGGATATTTTTGCATCAAAAGTAAAGGAGTTCATAGCGGATTCATAGAAGTCATAAGTCTGCAAATGGATGTGCATGGATGCGGATTAACTAGTACAGAAAGACCCACATGGACCTATACAAACATTTTCAAACGCAACTTAATTGAACTAACGGGGAACGATAGTTCAATTCCATTAAGGCTGCCATATGGTAGCCTTTTCTCAACTAACGGGCAGGATAGTATGGTTGCGATTAATTATCTTTACAAAAGCTTCCCTTTTCCACGTTTGACTCTGTATGATAGTACAGAAGATTTATCAAGGGGATTAATCTTTTAATAAATTAGAAATACGGAGGCTGAGTAATGCTAAACAAAATTGTCCCATATGAAGAAAACTATCATGATAAGTTAATAGATATTTGGTACAAGGCTGTGTGTCATACACACACATTTTTGACTGATGAGGATATTGAATTTTATCATCAGATGCTTCAAAACGGAGCACTAAAGGAAGTAGAGATTTGGTTGGAATTGAACGAAAATAAAGAACCAACAGGGTTTATTGGGCTTGACGGAACAAAGATAGAGATGCTATTCGTAGATCCCAAATATCACGGAAGGGGTATAGGTAGTCGATTGATAAAACATGCCGAAAAATTAAAAGGTAGCAATCTCCAAGTTGATGTTAATGAGCAAAACGATGGAGCGTACACATTCTATAAACGGTTTGGGTTTGTACAGATAGGACGATCGGAATTGGACAGTTCAGGACGACCTTTCCCCTTACTTCATCTAGTAATAAAAAGTTAAGCTAACGGGTAACGATAGTTTAATAGTAACAAGAAAGCAGCCGATGCCGTTTAGAAAAATGACAGGCTTCACGGCCTATAGATCTTTCCTGACGGAGGGGACGATGAGATGAAAATGAAACGGTTCTATATGTTCGGCCTGGCGGCGCTACTCGCCGTCGGAGTTCCCGCCGGGACGGCCGGAACCGCGCGGGCGGCTGCCGCTAAAAACGATACTGCGGCTTTGCCGGTGTCATCAGCGCAGCCGGCGGCCATTCAAGCAGCTGCGGTCCAACGGGTCCAAATGGGGCAGGCCGATCAGCTGTGGGTGCCGCTGTTCGGCTCGCGCGTAGCGGACCAAGGCTCTATTGAGAAGACGACGGCCGTCGTGAACCGGCTGCTAAAGAACGCAAAGCCGTCGACGGAGCAATTGGTCGGCGAGGACGCCTTTTTCGCCACCAGTGTCGATGTCATGCTAACCGATGGCACCGATATCAACTTCCAATTCAAAGATTCGCAGTATGTCCTCATCCAGGTCGGCGAAGATAAATATATCGCCCAGGATGCCACGGCAATCAAAGAGTTTTACGCCTTGCTGGCGGCGGTATCTCCGCAGACAGATGTCAGCACTCACAAGCCGGCCATCGGACAGACTGTTCGTATTTCGGGCAGTGACGCGGGTAACTATGAAGGAACGGTTCGGATCTTCGTCGAGACCTCCGGCTCATCCGGCGGCTATAGGACAGCGAAGGGCGTAGATTATCCGTCCAAAAGAGCACTGCTCGTCTATACCGCGCATTACTCCGAAGCACGGTACGATTTTCAATTCACGATGCCGGCCTACGGTGAAGCGATTGACGGCACCTTCAAGCCGATCACACCTGGCACTTATGACCTCTACATTGACACCGGCTGGAGAAGATCCTCACGCAGCGTTACGGTCGCTCCTCCAGCCGCTCCTACGCTGGCCATCAACGGTGTCGCGGTGAACGATCCGGCGCTTGCGCCGATCGTCTTGAACGGTGTCATGCTGCTACCGATGCGCGCGCTCGCGGAATCGTTCGGCTGGTACGTGAGATGGGACGGCGCGGATAAAGCCGCCTTCGTTTCAACGCAGCCTGATACGCAGGGATTCAACCCAGGAAGAGGCGCAGCGTTGTCACTATGGGTGAACAGCAAGCAGCTAACCGGCGCGAACGCCAAGCCGGTGATCGTGAATGGACGCGTGTATTTGCCGATGCGCGCGACGGCGGAAGCGTTCGGCTTCCAGCTGACGTGGACGCCAAGCGTGCGCAGCGCGCTGCTCGTCTTCAAGCCGCAGTTGCTTGATGAAGGCGCGTACGCGGGAGAAGCGAAGAAGTTGGCCGCCACGAAGCTGTTGAACAGCTATGTAAACGCCATGAACGGTCGCGACGCCGCTGCGCTCGGCCAGCTGTTCGTGAAGAACGGCACGCCGGCGCAGTCGTTCGAGATCATCGGCCAGCTGCTCATTACGAGCGTCCGCTCCGTGACGTTCGAAGACCGTCCCGGCGGCGCACTGCTGGTGTATGTAACGTTCAGCTACTTGTTCGATCCGTACGGCAATAAGTCTGGCACTCCGGGAATTGTGTTCATGCAGGAAAATGGCGCGTGGAAGATCTCGGACGTCGACTGAACGGCCACTTAACGAGGAAATGAGGAAATGAGGAAAGCAGCAGTCGCGGACGTTGCGTCCAGGACTCCGCTTTGTTGGATGTCCTTTAATGCTTCAAAGGACCAGATCATGGCGAGCAATATGAAGCGATAAGTAACGCCGTGAACGCTGTGCAATACCCAGATGCTCCAATCATCGAACAGCTTATCCTATTATTTTGCTCGGTTAGACAAGCATAAGGATCTAGTCGAAGAAAAAGCGCTTTACCAATTAAATCCGGACTCCTCCGTTCTTTAACGGGTACGATAGCACAAAACCGACAACAGGCTACCGACTTAATCGGTGGCCTGTTCCGCTAACGGGACACGATAGTTGAATAATACACATTGATGAGCAGGTGCTTCGGTATCCTGCTCTTTTTATTAAGCTAATGGGCAGGATAGCTCAATAAAAATGCTCATTTCGTTCTCATTTGATACATAGGACTTTTTGATGGTAGAATTTAACTGGACATGAAAAGGAGGAATTGACTTGCAGACTAAAAACTTACATAACGATGTCAAATTTGAACTGTTTGAAAATGGGTTGAACTTTGTGGTTTCTGCTCTGGGATATTTAAATGAACCTATCCAACCGTCTGATTTGAAATATGCAATCTTACATTTAAGCTCCGGGATAGAACTAATTTTAAAAGAACGATTGAGGCGGGAACATTGGACTCTTTTGTTTAACAAATTAGATAAAGCCAGCTATCAGGATTATAATAATGGCAAGTTTACAAGTGCCACCTTTAATGAATGTATTACTCGGTTGATTCATATTTGTGAAGTAGACATTTCTCAACAAAATAAGAATCATTTAAACAGCCTAAGAGATAAAAGGAACAGATTTGAGCACTTTGGTATTGTTGATACCTCTGAAGCCTTGAAAGCTACAGCTGCAGATGCACTAAACTTCCTAATTGATTTCATAAACAATGAACTTGAAGATGAGCTTGATAATGATGATATGGTGGTCATAAGGGAAGAGGTATTAAAATTTGATGCATTCGTTCATCAACGTTGGAAAGCTATCGGTGACCCGTTAGCAAAAGCATTTCTTGTTGTAACATGCCCGCGATGCCTGCAAGATGCTGCGGATCTGTCAGATGGACTTCATTGCTTGTTTTGCGGATACAAGAATGACGATCCAGAGGATGTAGCTAACGAATATGTGTCTGAGGTTTTGCGTGAAAGTAAGTATGCGATAGTAACCCAAGGTGGTGAATGGCCAATATACAGTTGCCCAAATTGCTATAGCGAAACTTTGGTTAGGACAGATGAAGTATATATTTGTTTCCAATGCAGTGAAAGTTGGGATCCTGGTGATATTAAAGAGTGCATGCGATGCAGCCGTCTTTGCTTTGCCAAAGAAGATGATTTTTTTAGCCTATGTAATATTTGTTTAGAGGACATTCGCCGGCAATAAAGTTCTGATTCGATACATTTTTATTAGGACGACTTGCAGTTGTCGTTTTAGCAATCGTTTTATTGAAAACGTAGATGATTGTTGTTATTAAGATAACGTGACACGATAGTTCAATTTCATGAGGGCTGCCAAACGGCAGCCCTTCGTTACGCTAGCGGGCAGGAAAAAGTAATAAACGATTAGTTAAGAAGGCATTGATTTAACGGCTCATTTCACCTATATATGGTAATATACTATAGAGATACAACAACTTCTTAATTATAAGGTTTAAGTATCTAATTATGGATTTTGCTAGTTAGAAAGGTGAGATAGGTGGACGCAAATCATGAGATACTTAAACGAAATGTATCAGGTGAAATCAGAAAGCTTGGGAAATACGCATCTGAGAGTGTGGAAGAGCTGGTTAACTTTGGAACACACATGTTCTCATGGTTAATGGAATTGGAAGTTGATGAAGCAGATCCCACTATCAACTTACTTTTCCGTAATTACTTAGATGTTGTTGATTCAATCTCTCTTCTACTTAAAGTTGGATCTGGGGATACGGCGATTATTTTGTTACGTTCTGCCTTTGAAATAGCGATGAGTATATTGTACATTCTTCAAGAAAAAACAGAAGAGCGTGGCCTTGCTTATCAATTGGCTCATTTTAAATATATTCAAAAGCAAAATAAGAAGTTAGACAAAGGTTCTGACCAATATGCAAGCTTTTTAGATATTTTGAAGAAAGACATTAACGCTAGAAACATCATTGAGAAGATCGAAATAAAGGATAGAAAACCTGTCATTGATGCCATCGAACAAATTATCAAACAACAAATTAACGAAGAATGGTTACGTATAGAGCAGTTAAAGAAATCATCGGGAACAAAGATTGAATGGTTCCATTTATTCGACGGGCCTCGAAACCTAAAAGGACTGTGCGAAAAACTTGAACATCACGCGCTATTTGATATTTTATATGCATCATGGTCGTTGACCAGCCATGGAAAAGCATCAATGAACGCGCATATGCCAGGGGGAGGAATCAAGAGGCTGCGTTCACCACATGATATTAAAAGTATAATGACCTGGACGATGAACCTAACAATAGAAGTTTATTATAAAACGTTAAAAAATAGGATTCCGAATAAAACTAATAATTTTGGAATATGGTATCATTCTGTTCGATCCAATTATATGGACATTACGGATAATAATAAGAAACTCCTCAACAGGTTATAAGATAATACAAAATAAATAAGCTGCAGAAATAATTTGTAACTTATTACTTTATCAATCTTGATCCTGAAGTTACATCAATTGAATTTCGGGACACTATGCTCAATAAATATCAGAAAAAGACAGCGATGCATCGCAAGTCTTTTCCGCTAACGGGCAGGATATCTTAATGAACTCCTCGATCGGAGCCCTAATTTGGGGGCTATATGAAGAATATGGTGATGCCAATACAAAAACAGTAGTATAGCCAAGGTTGAGCATCTGATTTATACCTAAAAAAGGGAGCTGGAGATTTGGAAACAAGGTTTATTGGCGATAAAAAAAAAGCCAAAATTTTTGATATAAAAGGACCAGAAGGCTCCGTTCAAATCGTTTTCAGGCATACCAAAACCGAAAAATCAGACAAAATGATCGTAGATACCGTTGATTATGGCCAGGGACCTACGGATTCTTGGTCCGAACATGGACAATTGAAGGAGCTCTTAATGAAGTTTACAGGAGAGACTTTTGAAGATGATAGAGACCCGTGGCTTCGAAGTTTGTTCTATTCGCATCAAGGTCCTCAAGCAGAATTCCAACACAAAGGAGAATCTAGGAATGGACAAGTAAATAGGGGGTCTGATTCTCCAACTTCTAACTTAGAATCAAGCGAACTAGATCAACATCCAGGTGGTGGGTATACTCTCACAATAAACGGTCCGACTGATAAACTTACGGTTACAAAAAGACGTGTTGAGCATCCGAAGTTTAGGAGAATACTTGGGCTGAATAACGGACCAAAACAATGTGCAATCTGTGGCAATTTGATTTCACCAGCATTTCTTGTCGCTGCACACATTAAGAAACGCGCGTTGGCCTCGGACGATGAAAGAAAGGATACTTCAATCGTTGTCCCAATGTGTCACTTCGGTTGCGATGCGCTGTTTGAAGAAGGGCTAATTGCTGTTCACAATGGCAGCATTATCAGGAATAAAGCGGTCACGGTTACCGACTATGTCAATTCCATAATTCAGTCATTGATCGGAAAAGAAGTTCCAAAGCCCTACTGGGGACCGCTTACGGAGAAGTATTTTTCTTGGCATTTGAAATATCATAGAGGTGAGTCGTAAGTGAAGGCTAGTGCGTTTAATCATAGAAAGATAAAGTGTCATTGAAAAAATAAAGTATTGGACAGTGAAAATAGAGTTGTAGAACTGACTGCGGCATTATGCTCTCTGGCAGGACTAATTTTTATCGCTTATTGTGTACGGGGAGACTCTCTTGGGGAGTCTTCAAAAAAACTACGAAAGAAAAGAGTGTCATTAGTGTGAAGAATCTAACTATATTCGATCATTACTCTGAAAGAGAGAACAATGCGACCAAAGCCTTGATTGATTTGCTACGTCACTCGGAAACTCGTTTGACCAAACTGTTTATTTCTTCCTTATTGAAAATTTCTGAACTCAATCCCAACATGGATGACCGACAATATGACCTGCAGATTGGGCAACGGCTCATTAAGCCCCGAGGACATGGTTATGTAGTGTCCATCAGGGATGCCAGACAAGAGTCCGTTGAAACACGAGTTTATACAGATCTGGGAAAGGATGATTCGATACCTGACGCACTAATTCAATTCAATAATGTAAGCCTCCTTATAGAATCAAAACTGGATGGTGGGAAAGTAGATCTTCGACAGATTAAAAATCACGAAGCTCGCTTTGCAGAAGGCGAGATTATCCACGCACCTAAGTTTTTCATCTGGCAAGAAGTTCATTCTTTCCTGAAGGAGATTCAAGACAGTTCCATCTATAATTGGAACGACGTGACTGCGTTTCTTCTAGGTCAGTATCTGTCTTATTGCGAGCATATGGGCTTTACGTATCAGAAGGAAGAAAGCTATATCTTAGCTTACTTCATTAATCGCCCTAATGTGCAAAGGGTGATAGAGGAAGTCGACAACTACTTGAAGTCACTGCCGGAAGTTTATTTTGAGGAACACATTCGGGATTGTTTTGGGTATAAATTGAGGTTGACCAGCGAAAAGAAAACTCCGAAGTTCTTTTCGTCGTCAAAATACAAAAAAGGGACCTACATCGCTCATTTGCTCGATAGTCAATCTACGCTAGAATGGCAGGGTCTCGTGGACTCTCGATTTACAGGCAACCAAAAATATAATCGAACGGCACTAAAGGAGGTCCACATTAACATGGATCTGGTCGAAAACATGTCGGAGATTAAGGATCTTATTGATTTTGCTTATCATGAACGAAGAAAGAAGCTGGCCTTGAAGTGAAAATATTTATTACAACACGCACAGCTGGTTGGTTCAGCTAGTAGCGGGCGGCGTAAAGATGAATTTGTATGGCTTAATTTTGAGATACCTTCGTCAGTTCGCGATTTAGTATGTGAGTATGATTATGCGGCTTGGACATGATGGTTTTTAAATTACAGTAATGGCGACAAAACCATTAGCGGTGGTTTTGTTACCATTGGATAGGTGTTTGTCGCCATCTGTCGCCGTTAAAACCATCAATACCATTACTATTTTGTTGGTGATTTATTAAATCTAGTAAATTGATTTTAGCGTGCGACATTAAAATACTTTTTGCACTTGCCAGCCTACAAAGAATACAGTAGTACGCAACCATTCTAATGAAGTTAGTTAGCATTAATTTAACCCAACATTAAACACTAAAAATAATCGTCAAGCTTTAACCTGACGAATTTAGATAGAGCAGTAGGTTCCTAATCCAACCTCCTGCTCTATTTTCATGTTATAACCATACATAACATTTCTTTGTGGGAGGAGGGTTGCTAAATCTTCTGGGCTGTTCAGCATCGCATTTCATCACTCGTAGTTTAGCAAGTCACAAGGAGGTACTTTGTAACAACACAATCGTATTATTTTTTTGACTACTGTATCATAAAAATGAATCAAAATAATAACGTTTTATGGGGGTAAAATGTGAGAAGGATTACAGAAAATCGGTATGGTGCGTATGTTTTTTTTACTAGGGATAAAGAACACGAATTATGGTACGAAGAAGTAGAATGGTATGTAAATGAATTTGAAACGTTGTGGGGGGTTATAGGGTTAGATAGAAATGATATTGATTATTATGTCGTTATTTCAAAAAGGGATAATAATAAACATATCCGTAGTTGTGTTAATAAAGTTTCTTTTGAAAATGTCGCCGCAGCAAGAGAATGGTTATTCGTAACCGTCACTGATCTAGAAAACTCAAGTCTCAACTTAAGAACTGGAAATAGCGTGAATAATATATTTGATGTCACTGACAATGAAGAAACAGTAGATGAATATTTTAATACTATAGCAAGTTCCCCGACCCACTCGTCTGCTAAAAATCTTATAAATGAAATTATGCCTTATTTTTTCGATGTGGATGGAAATTTTATTGAACAATTAAAAACTCAAGGTTTTGATGCACGATTATGGGAATTATATCTTTTCTGTTATTTTAACGAAGAGGGCTTTACTATTAACAAACAATTTAATGCTCCTGATTTTCTCGTAGATAATGGTTTATTAGATGTTGCAATAGAGGCGACTGTTGTCTCTAATAAAGATAATTTTCGGACGAGTACTCACATTCCTACAAAATCTCAAATAGATGAGCAGTTGGAGAACATAATGCCAATCAGATGGGGCAGCTCTCTGTATAGTAAACTAACGCATGAAAACAAACAAAGACAGCGTTATTGGGAATACCCTCACACAACCGGTAAGCCATTTGTAATTGCTATTGCAGATTTTCATGAACCGCTTGGAATGGTATGGAGTATGAACTCTTTATTAACTTATTTGTATGGGTTTAAATATAGCCACACTTATAATAAAAAAGGGGAAATGATTATTAAGCCCATTCGTATTGAAGAGCATATTAATGGTAGCAAAAAAATTCCTTCAGGTTTTTTTAATCAAAAAGATGCTGAAAACATTAGTGCTGTTCTACACTCGGCATCTGGAACTGTAACCAAATTCAATAGAATAGGAAAACAGTGTGGGTTTGATGAGGGGAATACAATAATGATAAGGAAGGGTACGGAACAAAATCCTGATCCCAATGCAGCAAAGGGACTTAAATTCAGTTATTTAGTTACCGAAGAAAACTCCGAAACATGGTCAGAAGGAGTTTCGATTTTTCACAATCCATATGCAAAAAAACCACTACCTTTAAATTATTTTTCAAATGCAAGTCAACACTATATGGATAGTAATAATATGATAGTAACGGTATCTTCAAATTGTGTAGTGTACTCTTCTGTCACCGACATTATTAGCTTTTTTGGGGATGAGTAGTAAAGCATTGGTAAGATTGTATGGAACGCTTAGTCTTACAAATATGTTATTCACTAGCGTATTAGGGCAATTATTTTGGCCTTCGCAACTAACTTAGAAGTACAAATATTATTCCACAATCATGCTGTATTATTTTTGCAATTAATCATGTGGGGCTGAGAGCAAGCTTTCGATAGGTACTAGCTATAGTAAATGATTAAAAATTCAACCTGACGAGTAATATAGAGCAGTAGGTTTCTTCACAGACCTCCTGCTCTTTTTATACCCATATCCGCACCTGTCCCTCACTCCAACCTGATAACTCCTAGGGGTATTTCCCGCGATCCGCACTTTCTGTAGGACTTCTCGAATCCTTCTCCGACTTCAGCCCTTCCCAAATTCCTCGTAGCTCATCCCGACTTATCAAAAATGTCTTAGTTCATTACAAGCCAATTGGTGCGAAACAAGCCCAGCCAAGCGTTTCACATATGTTAATTGGAGTATCCTGTTCATTCAACAGGTTCAAGTCGGAAACGCTAAAAAATATCGTCATTCCTCACTGGTATCGGCACGCAGTTAAATTCATTCTCACTGGCGCTGGTAGGCAAGAGTCCTTATCCTCGTTAAGGGCAGTTTTCCTGTAGTCCCTGGACTCTTCGCTCTGGGGTACACCGAAATAGGCAACTCGTCACTTCTCTTTCATCCGTACTTAATGTAGCAGTTCATGGTTTTCTCTCTGACTTTAGAAAATGCTCTGTTTTTCAAGTCACACGCTAATAAGCCAATTTGGTCAGGCTCAGGACTCAGGGGAAAATCTCTTGGATTTACATGATCTTGTTTTCCCTTTATTTTAGGCGCTTTTTCCTTGGGCGTTAGCAATAATAAATAAATATGTAAGCTAAAACTCAGGCTAGGCGGTAAGTGTGGATTGTTAATTGGTTAGACATATGGGGGGATTTCAGCGGTATTGGATTTATCGAACTCAATTTTTAGTCCCATTCATTTCCTTCGACTACGCATTAAAAGTACCGACTTTCGACCTCATCATTTTTCTGCATCACCCCTAGTTGCTGGTATCGCAATCCGCTGGACATAGTATTATTGCCACGTTGATTATCCTTGACTATATCCGTAATCCATCGATATTGGGCGGTGTGTTTTTTCTGACAAGCACTGTGCTCGTCATTTCTTACGTAAGGATCACATTTTCCAAATAAATCCGACATTTTAAGCGCCAGCCCGACATGGAAATATATTGTTTATGTTCGCTAAGGATTAGACTTCAGGCTGTGCAAGGTGTAAATGCGAAACCGCTTTAAAACTTGGACTTTACTCACAGTCTTTGCACTAAGCTTTGCCTAGTTGAGTATAAAGTCAGGTTTTTCTGGCTAGTATCGTGACTTTGCTCGTGGTCAGGAGTACTGAAAATGAAAGGTGTGGGCACTGTGTACGTGAATAAAAACTTATTCGTTATTGGTCAGCTTCAGACGATTGCAGAGGACGCTATTCAAGAGACGTGGCCGATAGGTGCTCGATTGTATGAGCGCTATAAGCTTGCTCTCGATATGCTCGGGGTTATCTATGAAGGGCATTGGATGAAATGCTTGTTTACGAGAGAGCAGGAGCGACGCAATTGTAGATGGTTCTTGCAAGGCAAATCAATTGAGGACGTAGCATTTATGAATAATGATTGTGGGGTATCCGAAGCTGAGTTCGTTCTTTCGGATGCGAATAATCGCTTATTCGCTGATTTTGGGTATATGGCAGCTCTGCTTGAGGCAGGAGAAACCACTCGAGCGTATATGGAGTTTAATAATTATCTTAAAGGGGTAGTGTAACTATGGAGCGTAGTAATGAGGGGGTTGCAGTTGAGAGCTTAAGTCTCATCACACCTTACCACCGCATGTTATACACTTTAGGTTTGAGAAAGACTCCTGCCTTTAGTCTGCCGACCTTCATGCCGTATAGTGTTGTAGGGATGGTAGATATAGGGGATCTTTCAATGGAGGGATATCCACTAGATAAATTAATTGTTAAGGAGCAAGCCAAGCGTCTAGCCTCAAAAGGGGTAAACGTTCCTGCAGTTGTTTCATCTTCTGCAAAATTTCGCAATGCACTCATCAAATCTTATTTTTTAGATACATGCGTTGTCGTGGCACAGGTACAGACTCGCAACGGTTTGGAATGTCAGATGCTAACGAAGAATATGGAGCTATTGGCTTTATTAGAACAGGCTGGTCAATGCGTTCTTGATAGTAAGAACCATCTAGGGAATTTTAAGAAGCAGTGTATCACTACTGACGAGGAAGTATCGACTGGAACGTTTCAGGCGGTGCAACTTATTCCGACAGTCAGTGGTTATAAGCTAAGTAAGCAAAAGTTGTCAGAGCGTTATACGTTGTAAGTATATCCTTTTTATTCGTGCTATCTGTACGAGGCTCGTCTGTATCATGTACTCAGTCGGGGTAAATATATGGTCACATATCAAGATATGGATCGTGAGCTGAAAATGGTCAAGACCACGCTTCATAAGGGGGCTGTTCAGAAATGGGTAGACGGAGGCTATGGACAAGAAGAATCTTCAGCGTTTGGTTATTTTCAAGCCCCTGATCTAGATGTACATAAGGCATTCACTCAAATCCCTGTACTTGGTATCACTAAGTTGCAACGTATCTAGTAATTATTGAGTTAAGCACCGCAGCACGCACCTCTCTAGGGATCTTTAATCCTTAGAGGGGTATCGCTGTTCACAAACTATAGTTAAAGCTAGGTTAGGATGATAGTTGGTAGTTCGGTCTAAAGGGGAACTTTATGCAATATATAGGGTATTGAAAATCCTGTTCTAAACTAGTGCTATCAATACCCTTGTTTTTGCTGAATCTTTCGAGATAACTTATTGGGAACGGATGCACATGTATATTCCTTATCTTCAAGATAAGGAGTTGTTAGAATGGGTCAGACGTATGGTCCAGTTTATCTTAATGAATATAATGGAACAGCCAATGAGTTAATGGCAAAGTATGGCAAGCAAATCAAACCTGTAAAGGAAGTGGGGAAGGTGGACGTGAAAGACGCAAATGCAATCATTGATAAGTATCTTAAGCCAGCATGGGGAGTAGCCAAGACACCCGCAGAAAAACAGGAGATTGGTAGGTTGGCGGATACATTGCGTGAAGCTTCTGGACAAGCTAAGCAAAACGGATAATCAAATTCGTAAGCGCTTGGGAATATGGCTTTCTGAATTTGGTCGGTGGGGATTTTATTTACTTCTAACCTCAATATAATCTCCCTTTAATGTTCATCCCCTAATATAAAGGTACCTCTTATTTTATGATGTATATGGTAAGGCCCCGCAGACAATCACTGGCGGGGCCTTAGTGTGTTAATGAAACATATTGATAACCCTATTGCCTAAATAACAAATACCCACTCAACCGGACGCGGTAGCGTTTAGCTGAATGGGTATTACGAGGGGGAAATGCCCCTCAATTGCAAGGTAGCACAGTATTAAATTTCTTGACATGAAACATTTCCCATTAGTGCAAATTATATCCTACTAACCTATATGGTCGGTGGGGTATTTTTGTCTAAACGATAAACTCCGTAAATACTGGACTTCTAAGTATGCCTGATTTGGTCCAATTCCTTATTCGCACCCGAGCCCAAAAAAAACGCGGGGTTAAGGCTAATTTTCATTGCCATTAAACCCAATCTTCATTTTATATTTACCCATATAGTAAGGTGTATTCTAATTAAAAGGAGGAATTACTATGGCTTATGGAGTTGGTGGAGTTGGTGGAGTTGGTGGAGTTGGTGGAGTTGGTGGAGTTGGTGGATGTTGCGGTGTTGGTGGAGTTGGCAGTATGGGAGCAATTTTAGTATTGTTCATTTTGCTTGTAATAATCACTAAAGCGTTCTGTTGGTAGGCCCTTTTTATTGGTAAGGAAACTTTTCCTTAGCAACAGATAGTACCTATTTACAGATTGTCCCATATATATTATATTAGCTTTAACATATACGGAAGCATCGTTATGCAATCCGAAAACATCGGTAAAAATACCCTCCAACCTTAATTGGTCGGTGGGGTATTTTTTTTATTTAGCTAAGGAAACTTTTCCTTAGCAGAAGTCTAGCCGACATATACATAATGTTAACTATAAGTTATGGTGATATAAACAATGATGTCTCAACTTACAATGGGAGGATTGATTTTTAGTGAAGCGTTGGGGGAAATATTCAGCATTAACTATATGGATGTTTCTTTTTACTTATTTAAGCAATGTTCTAGGTGTGCCTAAAAACATTTACTATCTATTAATTGGGATCCCCCTATCTTTAGGAGGAGTATTTTTAATATTTTATTTTTTTGAAAGAAACAACACAAAAAAGTGACATTCATCCAGCCCAAGGAATGCTTATACAACATTTAAATAAGACACCGAGGCATCACGCCAAAGTGGTCTTTTTTGGTTCTACATAATTCAGACGAAAGTCTGTTAGTCCTCGAACAACTCATCCATGAGATTAATAATTTCCTTTTTGCGAATTTCCGTATCACTCTTATCTAATGTGATTTTGTTTTCATTGAATACAAGTGTATCACCTATTTTAGCATCTGCCGGCAAATGAGATTTCAAGATATCCTCTGTTTGTCCTTCAATTTCCACAACTGCGAAATCGCCCTCGAAACGATCAATGATCCCTTTTCTCATTATTTTACCTCCTTGGTTGACGTGAACGTTATTTTATTACCGTCACTGATTATTGTGATAGTTCCTTTTTGATCAGTTCGGTAGGTTGTGGCATTTGCACTTTTAAGCCGAGCCAGTATTCCGGAGTTTGGATGGCCATAACTATTCTTACCCAAGCTAATGATCGCGTATTTTGGCTTTACAGCATCAATAAATGATTTACTTGTTGAGCTACTGGATCCGTGGTGTCCGACCTTCAGAACGTCTGATTTTAAGCTCACTTTATCTATAAGCATGTCGTTTTCAGATTTGAGTTCTGCGTCTCCAGTAAATAAGAAGGAATTATTCTTGTAAACAACTTTAAGAACAGCACTCCAATTGTTTAAATCGTCACCGTATGACTTAACAGGAGCTAAGAATTTGGCTTCTACTCCGGTTAAAGGAATGGTCACACCTTTTGCTGCACTCTTAATTGTCCGGCCTTCAGCTTTGACTGCTGTTAGGAAGTCTTTGTAAGTATCAGTAGTATGAGAAACTTTAGGTGCATACACGGCTTTAACGTCAACAGCCTTCAAGACATCATCAAGTCCACCTATGTGATCGGCATCTGGATGAGTTGCGACCATAACATCAAGAGTTTTAACCCCTAGAGAGTCAAGGTACTTAACAACGTTTTTTCCTTGGTTGTTATTTCCGCCATCTATGAGTATGTATTGGTTTTTAGGTGTGCGGATCAGCGTTGAATCTCCTTATTAACTTGCAATGTACCCAATGACTGCTTTTTGGGTAATAGTAGGGATGCTGCAGCTGGAGTTGTATTGGACTTTGGCTCGCTTTTCGTTTCTTCTTTTTCCTTTTCTACCACTTTCGCTGACGAGCTCGATGATCCGCCACCGTTCGGGTAGTGATACTCACCATCCTCAAGTCCCCATTTGGCACAGTTGGTCCGGCAGTAATGCCCTCCGTTAGCATCAGTTCTCCCTGGATGTGCAGTGGTTTCGGCGGGCAACGTGACTAATAAAATCACCATAAAAATTGAAAAGATAACATTCTTCTTCATATTAAAGCAGTCCTCCCATTTATGCATTTCAGGACAAGTCTATCAGAATTAGGTAAATAGTACCATGCGGTTATAATATTTTTTTGTTGTTGGCTTGAATAAAGAACGCATGTTCGCATATAATACAAACAAACATTCTTATTGATTATGAGGAGTGAGAGTCATGCCAGCTAAATACATTGGTCAAACAGTTGAAATCGTCTATGTGGACCAGTCAGGTAAAATTACGCAGCGTCGTATCGAGATCAAAGCCATTCGTAATGGTCTGATAAAAGCAAACGATCTGAAGACAGGATCGCCCAGAACATTTCTCGTTGACAATGTACTGGCATGGCAACCATCGAAGATAGCATAGGGGGCAATCATATGGGAAAGAGGCTACAAGGTAATGGGATCTATGTGTCTTCTCGTTTTATAATCCCGCAGCATAGAGAAGCCGCCGTTAGACAAATGCAGGAGATAAACAGGAGAGTAAAGCCAAATCTCGATGAGCAACAATGGGAGATGGTAGCACAAGCACTTTCTGAATCGATTAGAGAGCACATGCCCGTTACTATTCATGTATTTGGCGCGTTCGAAAATCAGGAAGTTACTGGTATGGTAATTTCAGTTAATACGTTTCGTAAGAAGGTTAAATTAAGTTTTGATGATGACTGGGAGTGGATCAGGTTCGAGGACATCATAGCAGCAGAAGTGTAAGGCTGATCGACGGAATACCCCACTTACCTTAATTGGTCAGCGGTTTTTTTTATGTTCGTGATTAAACTACGGGCAGGATAGTTCGATGGCTGTCTTGAATAGTTGGAGAGGAGATAGCAAATTTCCGAAATGTAATAGAAGGGGAACAAGATAATGGAGATTAACACAAAGGTAGAAAGAAAGACGAGGCATGTTGGTCGGTGGGTTACGCACCTTGTTTCAATCATGATCTTGGTCGTGATCTTATGGACGGTCACAGTTTCTGATTCACTAAAAGTGAACGCTGCTGCATCGAGCGTGAGTGTGGTCAACGGAAGCATCATTCAGTATCCGTACTTAACAATCCAGGTCCTAATGCAAAAAAAGCCGATAGTTATTCGACCAGGAATGACCAAACAACAGGTAGATCAACTGCTGGGTAAGCCCATTGAAATTGAAAGCTCCAGCTTCAAGGGCTATGCCTATAGCAGCACTCCCGCGGTACAGGTCGGCTATCTTAACGGAAAAGTAGCCTCTATTTTTACTACAGGCTACGAATCATCATTAAATGGCCAATTTAAGTATGGAACCCCATGGAAGAAAGTTTTGGCGAAGCTCGGCCAACCTTCCCAAGTGGAAGAGTATAGATATCATTATGTGTTTCAACTCACGAACGGAAAACTCAAACAGATTTATGGTAAGGATATTCAAGCAGGGAAGGGTAGGATGGACGTCTATACGTTAACATTCACCAGTAGCATGTCAGGTAATGTCAAAGGGATATTTGTCGAGCAAGCTACCTTTACTCAAGCGATGGAAGACCGATATACGAAACCTGATCCAACCAAAGCAACTTTTCCTGAGGAAGAGATCATTGGCATTAGTAACGGAGAAGATAAGCCGATTTCACTGGGCATGCGTCGTGAAACAGTAGAAGCAGCGAACGGTAAGCCTGATGGACATCTTTCCTATTCTATGGTTGTCATGGATTCATACGGAACGGTATCCGTATACTATCGCGGAGATATCGTAGCTGCGATTCTTGTTGATCCTTCACCTGAAGCGCAAACCAATAAAGGGCTTCGGATGCCGGTAAGCCGAAAAGAAGTGCTTCGTATCTATGGAGAACCGACATTCAGAAACCCACTAAGCCTTGACTACAACTTTGAAGTTGTAGGTGATCGGTTACAAGCAATGGGTATGTTCAAGTCCCTCGATCCCAAGTATGGGCAGAATGAGAAATACTCATTAACCTTTATTGCAAATGAAACCAATCCTGATCAAATCGAATACTTTATTCTCAATGATTCTGATTTTCTTTATGATGAGAACAATATACCAAAGCCTCTAAATTGAACATCTATCCTGCGTTTGATTTTGATCTGTCTAATTTAAGGAGTTGGATTATCATTAACCTAACGGGACATGATAGTTCAATCAAGCAAGGAGCAGTTTGCCATGGCAGCTGCTCCTTGTTTTCATTAAGCTAACGGGCAGTATAGTTCAATAAGAACACAAGAGATTTATGGTAAAATATTTAAGGGAGATAAAAATTGGGGTATGTGATTGATTAATATAATTACTATTGAATTGGGGGTGTAGGGGTTTGAATAATTCTTGGAATAAAGTTATATATAAAATCGGTTCTCCAATTTATGATAAGTTTTTTAATTCGGGTATCTTCTTAAATGCCCGGAAACAAATACTCCAATCAATACCGTTTAGTGGAGAACAAAAAATCTTATTTGTCGGAGTAGGAACGGGTGCTGATTTAGAGTTAATCAATTACTCTGACTTAGATATAACTGCAATTGATTATTCACCTGATATGCTTGGAAAGGCAAAAACCAAGTTCAAGGATTCTACGATTAAATTTTTAGAAATGGATGCTCAAAATATGGTTTTTGAAGACGAGTTATTCGACTATGTAGTAGCAAGTCTAATACTTTCAGTTGTACCAGATGCCAATAAATGTTTTCAAGAAATTTCGAGAGTTTTAAAGCACGAAGGAAAAATAATTATTTTTGATAAATTTGCTCCTAAAAATAAAAAGCTTTCGTTACCAAAAGTGCTTTTAAGACCAATTATTAGCGTATTAGGAACTGATATTGGTCGAAGTTTTGAAGAAATAATTCCAAAAAATAATAAAAGTTTGAAAGTAGAAGAAGATTCACCAGTTATGATGAATGGAATGTATAGGAAAATAATAATTGCTAAAATTCATTGATTATTGTTGTTCAACTAACGGGCAGGAGAGTGGAGTAGCGTGTCACGGCAAATGCATCATTTTTACTGATAAAAGTTACTCACCCTCCTTCAAATCGTTAGATTTATTTGTTATTATTGAAAATAAATATTTAGATTGAGGTTAGCTATGGATCCAATAATGATAGATTTCCCAACGATGTTCTATACAAAGCAACTTTTAATTAGAATGCCACAGCCAGGGGATGGAAAGTCCTTATGTGAAGCTGTAAATGCCTCAATTGAAGAGTTGAAGCCATGGATGAAATGGGCACAGAATGAACACTCTGAGTATGATTCCGAATTGGTTATTAGAGACACTCACATAATGTTTTTGCGGCGTGAAAAACTTAGGTTTCTTATCTTTTTAAAGGATACTGGACAGTTCATAGGTTCTTCGAGCTTACACAACATAGACTGGGATGTACGAAAATTTGAGATTGGATATTGGATTGACACTCGTTATAGCGGTAAAGGATATATGACAGAAGCGGTTAAAGGTATCTGTGATTTTGCATTTAATCAGTTAGATGCTAGACGATTAGAAATACTTTGTGATACAAAGAACAGCAAGAGCAAACTAATCCCAGAAAGATTAGGATTTGAGCTTGAGGGTATTATGAAAAACTCAGACCTGTCGGTTGATGAAAGTGAATTGAGGAATACATATTTATTCGCAAAGATTAAATAGTATCGGAGAAATTGTCTAGGCATTAATTCTAATTTGTTTCATTGTAATATTGTGCGCATATCCATTTGAGATTGATTAAACTAACGGGTAACGATAGTTGAGTAAGGAATTACTGGAGTCGGCCAACATATTAATAGTTGGTCTTTTTCTGTCGCATCTGGACGAAACTGTTCATCATATTTGTTATAAAGCGGGGCATGTTAGTTCAACAAGATAGCCATGTCATTGTATAGGTGAAATGAGAATGGACATGTGAGGAAGGCAAATAGGGAGTTGAATATTTGAGATGTTGTGAAATAATTTTTTTATGCCCCCAACATTAATTACGAATAGAAAGAATAGAGTATTTGTAATAAAGGAGGACTGGTATGGGAGAAATCACGTGGCACTTTCCACAACCGCTCACAAGTAAAAAGTTAAGTCAGGAAGAGGAACATCAGCTTTTTTATGATCTTGCCGAACAATTATCGGAAATAATCAATCGTGAGGTAAAAGTTAATCACGGTTATTATCCTATTAATTTTGTAGCCTTCGAAAACCCTGATTGCGCTCGCATTAGCATTTTATATTCAGCACTCGATTTTGACCTACACATCACACTAATAAAAAAGCGTATCTCATGGGATGTGGAAGAAAAAGAAAAAATAATAGTGATAGATTCTATTAGTGTAAAACCTCGCAGCCAAGGTTTAGGATCCAAACTTATGAAACATTTTATTCAACAAATGAGCAATACTTCTTATAATAAAGTGGTTTTAATTTTTGGGTGCGAGGATGCCGGCAGATTTTGGAGAAGGATGGGTTTTAAACAAGAACTTAAGTACATGGAAGAGGGGAGTTACTCTTTAGTAATTCCACATTAAAGGATGTTAATCTGATAATAGGAAAGAAGTTAATATAGAATGAACTTAATCCTAGCCCTGAAAACCACTTGATTCTTCGATAATCTGGGTGCTAACTAAAGAATGAGTCAACATAGATGTTGGCTTTTTCTATCGCATTCGGACGACACTGTTCATCTATCTTATTGAACTAACGGGCAGGATAGTTGAACAATGGAAACGTTAATATTGGATGAAGTATCATAGAAAATTAAACCTTTATAAATATCTAACGTCTATACTGTCATGAGTGTCTAAAGAGAGGGGTTCCTATGAGAACATCTACAATAAAATTATTTGTAATTCTGAATGTTATTCTATTCCTAATTGTTGGCTGTAATAATGGTAATAAGGAGAGCGTTGTTAATGAATTCTCAATCTATTTGGTTCAAAACTTATCTACAACTGAAGCCATGAGTAAAAAGCTTAATGATCTTCCATTAGAAGCAATACCTGTACTTATTGACAAGGAAATTAAAACATACAATTGGACAGAACATGAATTCACAATGAAGGAAGGCATTAGTTTAGAGGGGAAGTTAGAAGGAAAAGTACCATCAAGCGGTCAACCTTTTGTTGTAGTTGTGGGTAATGAAAGAATATACCTAGGGATTTTTTGGTCCCATTTATCTTCTTTATTTAATCCTGATAGGGATATTCCGAGGATCTCTTCTAATTGGCTTAAAGGAAGTGATAACGATATGTACAAAATACGCTCTGAAAAAATTCAGGATCCTAGAGATAACACTAAAATATTCGAGGCATTTAAAGGATTAGGGAAAGTTATTAATTATTAATTCTTCTAGGGAGTGATGAGTATTCGTTGCATCAGCATATTTACAGGGATTATATTTCACACTTGAATAAGGATTCCAGAGACAGTCAACATATTAATTGTTGGCTTTTTTTCTTCGCATCTGTATGAAACTGTTCAGCAATTATTATTGAACTAACGGGCGGGTTAGTTAAGTAGGAACAAGGTGAAATGATAGTTACAGAGGAAGATATGACTTCATATGAAAAAAAACAAAATTTTTCCATAAGTGGTGATACACTATAAAAAAGGAGGCAATGCAGAATGGAATTCAAATTTGGGGACTATACTATTGTTCTACCCCCTTTACACATTACGATTATCGCAATAATTATTATTTTCTTTTTAGTAAGGTGGAGCAAGCAATTAGAAACAAGACGTTTTACGGTTTTCTTTTACTTTTTGATTAGCACTTTTATTACTCCAATTTTTTCTCGCAGTACAACAGATGGTGTCTTTCAGCTATGGATTCCCTTGGGATTTATAGTGGTTTTCTTGTACTTGTTTCGCAGAAATCATCCATCTAAAATGAAAGCGAGTATTTTAGGACTTTCCATAGCATTATATCAGTTAATTCTTCAATATGTCGGGTAGATTTTGATATTCCACTAGCGGAGAAGGATAGTTGAATAAGGAATTACTGGGGTTGGCCAACATATTAATAGTTGGTCTTTTTCTGTCGCATCAGGATGAAACTGTTCAGCAACTATTATTAAACTAACGGAAAGAATAGCTTGATAAACAGATGAAATGAAAGTAAAAAAACCAATTAATGGTATAGTGTAATAAGTGAATGTGTTAGATCGATGTTACAAAAAAGAATAAAAAATAATTTTTAAGGAAAGTTATTTTAGCTATAATAGTTATTACTACATCAATTTATTGTTTGATTACTAAAACATTTGAATTGATGCCATACATGATGTTGTGCTTAGGAGTATTTATGTTGTTGATAGGATTAGAAGAAATTCAAAAAGACAGAAAAGGAATCGGTTTATGAGTATTATTATTGCTCTATTTGTTTTTTTTGTATCTATTCAGAATTTATTATTAAACTAACGGGACACGATAGTTCAATCAAGCAAGGAGCAGTTTGCCATGGCAGCTGCGCCTTGTTTTCATTAAGCTAACGGGCAGTTATGCGTAACTTCCAGGGAATGTAACCATCTAAATAACGTAAGGAACGAGGAGGCAGACAATTCATGGGAGGAACGAATGTATGGGATGCGGAGTGGGAGGTTAACGAAGAGCAGGCGCGGACGCTGATCGGCAGACAATTCCCTCAGCTGTCATCGAAGCAAGTGAAGCGAATGGGCTGGGGCTGGGACAATACGGTTTTTCTCATCGGTGACGAGTACGTGTTCCGATTTCCAAGAAGAACGATTGCAGTTGGCTCGATTCGTATGGAAGGGAAGCTGCTGCCGAAGCTGGAGGCATATATGACCATCCCCTATCCGAAACCGTTGTTTTATGGCGAAGCAAGTGACGAATACCCGGCACCATTTCTTGGCTATGCCTACGTGCCAGGAGATTTCCCAATCGGTTTGACGGAAGAACGCCGGGCTTTATCGGCAGAGACGCTGGCGAAATTTTTGCGGAGATTGCATGAGTTTCCGGTGCAGGCGGCGCTGAAGTGCGGAGTTCAGCAAGATCATCGAAACTTGACGGACATAGCATCGCGCAAAGTGAAATTGGAGGGCTTTCTATCGAAGGTGGTTGAACACTTGTCGCCGGAGGAGTCCGGTGTGATCGAAGCGTATATTAGCAGGCTGCAAAAGGACCGTGTCGAGGCGGTGAATGCACTGCTACATGGCGATCTTCATTTCAAAAATATGCTTGTGAATGAGATCGGGATCGTTTCCGGCATCATTGATTGGGGCGATCTGAGCGTAGGCCATCCGGCTTGCGATTTGAGCGTTGCTTACAGCTTTTTACCACCTTACGCTCGCGGCGTGTTTTTCGAAACTTACGGAGGAGCGGACGAGGAAACGAAGCTGCTGGCGCGGCTGATCGCGGTATACATCCCCGTACTGATCTTGATGCAAGCGGTCGATGACGGGAATGAAGCGATTGCGGCAGAGGCGAAATCCAACATCATGCGAGCACTGTCGGATTAGGCTCATTATTTCGTTGCAGCTATGGGGCTATGGCTATCGGCACCATTTTGTCGTTTAAAGGCCGCGATAAGGTACGATTCGCCTTCTCTGATGCCGCTTTATGTTGAGGAACACGAAATTCAACAGAGTAAGTCGTTGCGCTAACGGGGAACGATAGTTGAATAATACACATTGATAAGCAGGTGCTTCGGTATTCTGCTCTTTTTATTAAGCTAACGGGCAGATTAGTTAAGTAGGAATAAAATGATATTTACGGAGGAAGATATGTCTTCATGGGAACCATAAGTGGTGATGCAGTAAAAAAAGGAGGGCAATGCAGAATGGAATTCAAATTTGGGGACTATGCTATTATGCTACCCCCGTTACACATTACGATTATCGCAATAATTATTATTTTCTTTTTAGTAAGGTGGAGCAAGCAATTAGAAACAAGACGTTTTACGGTTTTCTTTTACTT
>NZ_FTNK01000027.1:32795-39498 GCF_900156375.1 Paenibacillus macquariensis | reverse complement strand
GTTTTCAGTAGCGTCATGAATTAAAACTTCTGGGTATCCCTCTAAAGCTTCATCTGAAAAAGTTTTAATTAAAGAATAAATATCAAAACGCTTTAGGCTTTTACCTTCTAGGTTCAAAAAATCATATTGACTATTTTTATAATAAGATCCAAGAGTGTCCATGGTATACATCCACGAATAATTTGCAGGAGCTTCGACTTTATTTCCTTTGTTTTCCACAAAAATATTATAAATTGTTTCGTTATATGCGTTCCCATTAATTTGCTGTACTACGCCGCCCATAGTCATATGGTATTCCTCTTGCAATGCTTTTACTTTTACACCATCTATCATCAATGCCTCGCAATCAACAGAAACTGTGGAATATCTGTAATTGACCTTACATCCAAATGTTTCTGAAAGGAAGCGAAGTGGAACCATGGTGCGTTTATTCTTTATATATGGTTTTACGTCGAGCAGAGACGTTTTACCGTTTTTCATTACGGTATTGCTATGCAGGTTTAATATTACCTGCATATTTTTTTTAGTGAGGGTAACTTCAGAATCCGACCAATCGACTTTGGCTCCCAAATTTTCACTGATAACACGCAATGGCACCATTGTACGATTGTTCCTAATTTCGGGTTTCACATCGGATGGAATAACAACACCGTCAACCTTGATTTGAATGTTAGTTGTAGCTGCATAAGTAGGTAAAGAAGTAATTAATAGTAGAAAAACAAGAAAAAAACCTGAAAATATTCGTTTCATTTCTTAACAACTCCTTTTTTCGAAAATATAATAATTAAATTGTAATCTCACTTCGTCTACAACATTGGAGTAAATTAACAGTGTACCGTCAAGGTCCAATGAAGCTAAATTATATCGAATATGCCCCCTTAGAATTGTGAGTATGAATATACTCTTGCTTAATTACTAGAAATAATTTCATAATCAATTAAACGCTTCTTTTGGATAAATGTTGCAATAAAAAGAGCAGGATACCGGAGCTCCTGCTCATCATTGTGTGTTATTCAACTATCGTGTCCCGTTAGTTGAACAAATGGATCAAAGTAAGTACTCTTCAATCAGTTGATTGATTGAAGAGAGATGTTTGTTCAGCCAGTCATTCCTTGTTTGAAATTGACTTAGGATGTAATTAAAGTTCTGCTCGATATTCTTTCCAGAATAATGCTGACCGATGTAAATATGAAGTACAGTAATATGGTAAATTTGAGTCAAAAACTGCAGTTGATTCATTTCTTGATATATACATCTTCGAAATTGAGAGTAGCCTCTTATAAATGCCTCCGTCATATCCCATGATCCGTTTGTCAATTGTATGATGTGATTAAGGGAAATGGTAAATTCCATAAAGCTAATATCAAGTGAAGTAAAATCAAAATCCAAAACACCGTGAATTTTGTTCTGGTTTGGGGAAAGATCAAAATTGAATTTTGATTTTCAATTCCAGATAATTTGGTGGATTGTAAGAAAGTGTAAGACGCAGAATCCCTTGTAGAGTAAGGAAAAACTGGCTTTTTATGCAACGAATTGCAATCAAGAACAAACACTAAATCGAGACACAATTTAGTCACAATTTCAACGACAAATAGTTACAGCCTTTTACAGCTTCCTGATATATAATATCTTTTGTCGTCTTATAGGAACAGGAACGGAGATAAGTAGAGTGGAACTATTCCTCATAGAAAAAATCGAAACAGTGCGTCTTCAAATGGTTAAGGAAGCATTGGTACAAGACAGTCTTACACATGAAAGTGTTGTTGCAATTAGCCACAAATTGGATAGATATATCGCTATCTATCAAAAGCAAAAAAAGAAAACAGTAGTACGAGTAATCAAGCAGCATGAGCAGTTAGTGGTTGCTCAATAAAGGACATCTGAACAAAACACTAGCTTTTGTGTGCATGTCTGTCTATGATACATCCCCAAGCACGCAAAAAAGGCCCTAGAATCCATTTTCTTCTTTCTTGGAAGAAGTTCACTTCGAAGGAAAGGTAGAATGGAGAATCGGGGCCTTTCTGCTGTCCAGTGAAAATAAAGTTTTAGACTGAGGTGCCTGATTTAACGCGGTTTATGAGAATAATGATCGCCAGACTTCAAAAAATAAGTATTAGACTGACCATAAAAATGAAACAGCGGCGGACCAAGACTTGAAAAATAAAGTCTTAGACTGCCGCTGTCCTTATTGAACTATCGTGTCCCGTTAGCTTAACGGAAAATGATACTATTCCCTATGGTGTCGCTTAAAAGGTATGCTATCATAATTCTTCAAATAACCATTTTAATTCTGTTTCCCCGACGCATCGACGCATGGCTTTCATTATTATATGTATTATTAATATTGAAAACTAATTGTCGGGTAGTTGGATGCCGCGCCAGCCGCTTACATCGCATTGGCCATATTCATTATCACCCACAGCAACCACCGTGCCGTCCGATTTAAGCCCGACGGTATGGGCACAACCCGCCGCAATCGCCACAATATCGCGCCAATCACTTACATTACGTTGGCCATACTCATTCCAACCCACAGCCGCCACCGTACCGTCCGATTTAAGGCCGACGGTATGATTACTACCCAACGCTATCGCCACAATACCGCGCCAGCCGCTTACATCGCATTGGTCATGTTTATTCAAACCCACAGCCGTCACCGTACCGTCCGATTTAAGACCGATTGTATGAAGATAACCCGCCGCGACCGCCACAATATCGCACCAGCCGCTTACATTGCATTGGCCATACCGATTATTACCCACAGCCGTCACCGTGCCGTCCAGTCTAAGACCGATTGTATGCCAGTCACCCGCCGCGACCGCCACAATATCATGCCAGCCGCTTACATTGCATTCACCTTCATTATTTCGGCCCACTGCTACCACCGTGCCATCCGATTTAAGCCCAATAGTACGACGCCAACCCGCCGCGACCGCTACAATATCGCGCCAGTCGTTTACATTGCATTGATCATGCGTATTCCAACCCACAGCCGCCACAGTACTGTCAGATTTAAGACCGATTGTATGAGCATTACCCGTGTTAGTCGCCATATGAACATTACTCGCCACGACCGCCACAATATCGCGCCAGCCGCTTACATCACATTGGCCATATTTATTATCACCCACAGCCGTCACCGTTCCGTCAGATTTAAGCCCAACGGTATGACGACGACCCGCCGCTATGGTAACTTTAGGCCAACGTTTCACCTTTAACGCCACCTGTTCGAGCCAATCACCTTCAATGTTCACTTGTTTATCACCTTCTACCTTCTATTTTTGATTACATATTCCACTAATTTTCCAGTTAGAGTAATAACTTCCTGCTAATTCAACACGATTCCGAACCCCACACTCAAGAGGAGCACGGAGACCATACCTAAGATAATTCCCAGTGCCAACGATTTAAGCGTAAACCAGCGGAATTTCCCGGCTCTGTTTTATCGATTTTGTGAATGCGGTACAGGATGGCCGCGTTACCCATTAAGGTAAAGATTAAAACTAGAATAGCCATAATCGTCCAAAATCCAGACACATCCCGAATTTGCATGGGATCGTCATCCCTTATGCGAGTAAATGCCACTAATTGATTCCCTAGTAAGAACGTAAAGGAAAATAGTCCCACAATTCGTCCATTTCGATCTTGCTTCTTGCCTAACTTTTCCCGTTCATATTCCGCAATTTCATGCATAAACCGGGGGCCGTGCATGAAGAGCAGATGCTTCGGAAAATAGAGGCTCCAAAATTCAAAAAGCAATAAGGCCCCATACAAAAAAACGCCTACAAGATAAGCGTCCGAAGGCGACGGCTCTAGAACAAGTAAGAGACCGCCGGATAATGGGATGAGGTGCACATACATGCATTGATGAAAATGATTTGTTTCACGCGCAAGGATTTAAGTCTACTCGTGTCCATGGCTGGCACACTCCTATCCGGTCCATTTTACAGCACCGCCCCATTTTATCATATACAGGAGTTTTAGAGGATTGGAGATTAGTTAGGGCCTGTTGGAGGGGCGGGGACCGAATTTCTCCTCCAAAAAGTGTACCATTGCCGCAACAACTTCGCACCACTCCACCCTTCAGCACGTAACAACTCGCACCAATCGCACCATATTTACTGGTTGACAATAACTTTATCCCATTCCCGACTCGTCGCCTTACGCGTCCATAAATTGCAAAAAAAACCAACATGCATTAATTGGTGACCATTTTAAAATAAAAATCTTGTTGAGCAAACCTACCCGTTAGCTTAATCATCGTCGGTTAGCGGTACACAATCTTGTCTTCCGACAGATGCCGTGTTGTCGAGTACAATTGATTCGAACCTACTTGGAACGCTACTAAGCGGTATTTAATGAGATATTATTGTTGTCACCCGAAATTTGTAAACGTCCCGGACTTGACTCCGCGGCTAACGGTACAAGTTCTTGTCCATTATCGGCAATAGGTACAAGTACTTGTCTCGAGCAAAGGACAAGAACTTGTACCCATAAAATTAAAAAAGCCCGCCTAGCGCGGGTTCCAATAGGTATATGTTCTTATCCTCTTACAAAAATTCGGTAATTGTCGGTTGACAAGAATATATTCCGATAACCCATCAAGACTCCTCTTCTCTTTATCAGAGTACAATAAAGGCTGATCTTTAACAATTAACTATCAGCCTTTATTCTTAACTATTATTTTGAAGTACTGAGCAGCCGCTATCCAGCTATAATGTATATTGCGAATTATGGTCGTCGATCCCCTCGAATACCCATCGCCATCTAGTATGGGACGTTTCGGATTTCGATCCTTCTTATCTAACGCAAAAAAATGCCGATCCGGCAATCAATCGACTTCCCTTCCACTTCCCGCTTCAGCACCATGAACCAATGATTACCTCGTTTGAACACATCGTCCATCATAATCAGCGATTTCATCCGCTTTCCTCCGAAATCGCGAATAGCTTGCTTAAGGCATTTATATTGGAGTTCATTCAACTCTCGCAAGCTCCGTTGCTTGCCGATTATCGTATCAAACCGAATATCGTTCTTATCAACCAAGAGGCAAATGCGGTAAGAGATTAAGAGACATGGTTGGCGTTAAGCGGACTTAGAAAAACGCAATTCCATGATTTATTCAAGAAAGCGACAGGACTCTCTCCCAAAGCTTTCTGGACAAGGGCGATCATGAAGCAAGCGGCCGCTGCTCTGAGAGAAAGCAATCGTTCCATCACGGAACTGGCTGATGACTTGGGATATTCCTCTATTCATCACTTCACGAAACAATTCACGGCTTACTACGGCGTGCCGCCTTCCGTATTCCGACACACTAGTTGAATATGCAGTGAATAAGCGCATTGAAACGGATTCCCGGTATTTGGGCAAAATGAAAACCCCCAATATAGGAATTGGGGGTTTTCACGCTTACTGTAAGACTCTATTGAGCAAAGCTGCTGCTTCTGCACGGGAAGTTATCCCGTTCGGAACGAATTTGTTTGCTTCTCGACCGTTAATTAATTGAAGTGCCGCCGCCGCTCTTATTGACTCAAGCGCCCAGGCTGCCACAGCGGATTCGTCGGTAAAGGAAGAAGCCGTTTTTCCGTTCAACTTGACGTCTTTCAAGATAACATACGCCCGCATCATCATAGTGACCATTTCTTCGCGTTTGATTCTAGCATCGGGATTGAAAGACGTTGTGCTAATTCCTTTAATAATGCCTGCTTTGACCGCCATGGAAACAGCTCCCTCGTACCAGGCACCCTTCGACACATCCGTAAATTTCGATTCGCCCACTGATGCCAGGTTCAACGCTTTGACAAGCATCGCCGTAAATTCGGCCCGTGTTATAGAACGCTCTGGCTCGAACATTGCCGCACTAGTGCCTTCAATAAATTGCTTCGCCGCTAGCTGTTCGATCGCATCGGCCGCCCAGTGAGTGGACTTAACATCGGTAAATAATTTC
Organism: Paenibacillus macquariensis; assembly: GCF_900156375.1. Taxonomy (GTDB): domain Bacteria; phylum Bacillota; class Bacilli; order Paenibacillales; family Paenibacillaceae; genus Paenibacillus_AQ; species Paenibacillus_AQ macquariensis. Next base: position 33,551 of record NZ_FTNK01000027.1, on the reverse strand, counting down.
TTGAATTCGAGCACCGCATATTTACTGAAATGGTGAATATCGGCCACCCATTCTCCGTTAATAAACGTGCCTCGCACATATTCCAGCGTACCGTTGTCTGCCAAATAGTAAATGCCAGTCAGTTTCGGATTTAAGGAAGGATCCGCTTTGAATCGAATCGTCATCGGTTTATCGAAGCTGTTCAAGCTTGTCACTTTACCATCTTTTCCGACAATCGATAAGCTGAAATGGATCACATTGCCGGAAATTTTAATTTTTGCATGCGTGGAAGACTGCCTTATCGCTAAAAGATTGTTAGCATCGGATTCGGATAAGAGAGTCATGATTAACTCTATCGTACTGTTTCGTTTATCTTCTGCGGACAATTTATCCGTCAACTGTTTAAGTAATTCAGCGGGTACTTCCAACGTGAATGGACCCGTTTGAATGACTAATTGATGATTTCCGAGCAGTTCGGCTGCATTGGCAGGAAGTACAATTTTCTCTTTATCCTTGGCTGCGATCGTCACGACTCCGTTGGAGGCTGGAGAAGTAAGATCTTCCGTTTTCACTACAAGTATATGAGCATCGGTATTTCCATTGACTGTACTACCGGAAGATGGGATGCTACTGTTCCCACCACTCGTCGGAGGGTTACTGTTCCCGCCACCCGTGTCTTTTCGCTTAAACGTAACATTGATCATATGATCGGCAGTTATGTTAGCAACCGTATACACGCTTCCGGTCACCGACACGGCGGTACCGTCTAACAACACC
>NZ_FTNK01000027.1:0-32375 GCF_900156375.1 Paenibacillus macquariensis | reverse complement strand
ACAACGGCGCCGTTCGGACTGATCGTTCCGTTTTCCCCCGCGCTCGCCGTGATCGTATTACTGTTCTCGCCAATTTCTCCGTTCTCCGCGAGATTATAGAGCTCAAGCTCATACATAGCGTACATGCCCCATGTCGTATAGTTCGCATCATTGATCTGTATTCTCAGCTTTAGTGCATCTCGAACTTCAGGAATATTAGCAAAGGTGTGCTCCATAATGCCGTCATCTTTGCTGCTTTTCCATTGGATCGGTACCCCCTGCGCTATGGTTTCAAAGTTTATTCCGTCTGTAGAAGCCTGAACATCGATATTGGAAATACCCTGGATTAATCCAGATGTCGTAGACATGACGATGGTGTTAAAAGTTTGCTTTTGGTCCCAAGTAAGATTAATTTCATGCGGAAACGGATGTTCGGTATTGAAGCCTCGAGAACTCGCGAACATGGTATAAATAATACCGTCAACCATTTTCTTGGCACTATAGTCTTCGCCTTCGCGTTCTGCCGTTGCTGTAATATCAGAATAGCTTCTGGCAATATTTGTGCCTAGCTCATTCTCATTTCCTTTGAGTAAGTTCAACGTGTAGAGCTTTGTAGTCGTCCCGTCGCTTGCGGTGGATCTGATATGAACCACACTTATCCCAACTGGAATGTCAAAAGTCTGCGCTGTGTTATTGGCGACAGTCTTTCCGTTGATCTGCAAGGTACCCGCTTTGTCCGAAAGCGTTGGCGTAATCGTGATGGTGTTTACATCATTAGGAATCATTACTGGGTAGGTCGTCGTGCTATTGTCAAATGTAAAAGTAGGAACATTAGGGATTGTTAAATTACTAAGCGTTCCGTCTGCTGTAGGGTGAATCTCTCCGTTGTCTGGAAGGTTATAAAGCTCAAGTTCATATAAAGCGTATATGCCCCAATACGTATTGTTAGCGTCATTGACCCGTATTCTAAGCTTCAGTGCGTCATTAACTGTAGGGATATTCGCATATGTGTATTCCATCTTGTTGTCGTCTGTGCTGCTAAACCATTGAATCGGTACCCTCTTTGCAAAGGTGGTCCAATTCGTTCCATCTGATGTAGCCTCAACATCAATATCCGTTATCCCCTGTAATAACCCTGATGGCGTGGCCATGACAATCGTATTAAAGGTCTTCTGTTGAGTCCAAGTAAGATTGATCTCATGTGGGAACGGCACGGTGCTCGTGTACCCGCTGATACTAGCAAACATGGAACCGTAACTGCCGTCAACCATATTTGAAACACCATAGCCGCTACTATCTGCCCTGGCAGCGGTTGCTGTAATAGCTGAATAACTTCTCGCAATATTAGTGGTCGGTTGATTTACATTGCCTTTGAGAAAGTTTAACGTATAGAGTCTCGTGGTTTCCCCATCACTTGCGGTAGAGCGAATAAGGATCTTACTTTTGCCTGTAGGGACGTTGAATGTAAGCCTCTCACCGCTGCGATAATGTTGCCCGTTGATATCCAGGGTGCCATTTGCATCCGTAAGTGTTGGCGTAATCGTGATCACATCTACATCGCTCGGAATAATGGCCTGGTAATTGATATTGTTTTTATTAAAAACTACCGAAGGCACGTTAGTCAGTTCCAAACTTTGCAGCGTTCCGTCATAGATCTCCTGTCCTTCATACATACTTACTCTGAAGCCGTCAACGAATAAGTTTTTGTTCTCCAGGTTCACTACCTTGATCGTATGCTTGCCTGCTGACAGATTATGATTGCTGTATACCGATATCGAATCGAGTTGAACTTTCTCAAATAGGTCTATAATCATCGGAGCGGAATCGTCGATGGATACAGCAATTTTACCGGAACCTTCATTTTTCTCCGCAATAAGATCGATACCGGATCCTGTAAAGGTATAGGTCAAATTATCTTCCGCTTTCAATGTGCCTTGAACACCGCCCATATAAGCGTATTTCCGGCTTTTTGCAAACCATTCACCGTTGAAGGTGATCTCACCGGTCGCGTTATCGGTCATATAGGTGTTGGCTACATCCTGCCCATCATAGGGGCTAGTTGGTACCGGTATGGCACCCACAGATTCTCCGGCAGCCGCTTTCACCAGATAGTTATGAAGAGCTCTGATATACTCAGAGTCCACGGTATATTTTCTCGGATCAGATGGGCTAACGGCGCTATCCGCAATACGTTTGGCAAGCTCGGGATTGGTCTGCTTCAGTTGGTACATCAGCTCGTAATCCTCAAGTCCGTCTCTCTGGGCCTCGTAGCGTAGCGAGCTCTTCACCGTCATATGTTCCTTATCCGGATATACGATCGTGGAATCACCGTAATGAGGGACATACCATACATTCCAGCCCCAATGTAAGTGTCCTTGCACGCCGTCTTGACTCAGATTCCAGAATAACAACCTGCCAGTCAATATGGGCTGTGTCCAGAATCTGTTCAACCACGGAGCCGGATTCGCATCGCAAGTATATACCCACAAGTCTTTGCCTGCCGCCTGCTCCGCTTTGTACAAATTCTTCTTGGCCTGAAATACCGGCGTTAGCGGCACCCATACATCCACATAAGGTTTAATGGTTTCGTTCATTAGCGAGCCGGCTGCATCCGCGTCCAATGTTTTGAAATCCGGAACGACTTCTTTGATTTCTCTTGCGATATACGTCATATAGTTAACAATGCTAGCGCCGTTGGGTTCGTCCACCGTATGCTGATACCAAGTGTACCCGTTATCGTTAAGCCAACCTTTGTCGGCTAGATGATCGTGTAATGCCGTCAAGTAGTTCGTCAGAAAAGCGTCTGTCTCAGGTAGTGAATCAGGTTCGGGGATGGTCGTTTTCCACAAGTCATCGGGATCATTATTGTTGGGTCTTTCGCTTTGCGGCATTTGCATCAAGGCATGGATCAAGTGAATGTTCGCAAAGTGAGTAATCCCTCTATCCATAAAGGTTTGAACGTACCGGTCGAACAAAGACCAATCGATGTCGTCCGGGATGCCCTCTTTAAAAGACACCATCTTGTTCCCCGCTGCGTTTAATAACAGGTCCGTACGAACCCAGATCATGTTCTGGCGATAGTCCGTCATCGTTTTGGCGAAGTTATCCATCAGCTCAAACCATTCGTCGCTATACGTCTCCACATCGTAATAGCCCTCGCCTACGTCATAACTCGACGCCGTTAAAGGATCATCCGCAATAGGTTCCGGAGAACCTCCCATCATAAAGCCATTCGTCATCGCCCACTGATAATTAACGAAGTTGGCCTTTGACGTTTTCGGAATTTCAGCGTTAGCGACGTCAACGCTAATAGGGACTTGATAATTGCCTAAGGTCGTTTGCACCGTAACCATGCCTTGATAGAAGCCAGGAACGGCATTGTCAGGAACGTAATTCGTAATTAAGATCGGCTGAGTGGTGTTTGCCGCCACTTGTATAGAAGGCTCATTGGACAGCGGGTCGGGGATTTCGGATGCAGGGTAGATTAGCGTGCCTACCAAATCCGGTCGGTATATATTGGGCTGTACGGTGTCCTCCAGCACATATTCTTCGAAATGATAGCTTAAGTTGCTCTTCGATATCGTATTTCCGGAAGATGCGAGATCGGAAAATGTAACCCCCGTAATCTCGAACGCGCTATCGCTTCTTAGGGCAATTTGCTCATTTTCGTATTCGTTTTTGGCTGATACCAGATCGATGGAGCTTGCAGCATTTGCGGGGATCGTGCTGGTCTTATATACGGCGTTTAATGCATTGACCACCCACACGTCCATGTTGCTGCTGTCAGCATGGACACTAGGAGCATTGCCCTGAAAATAGGAGCTTGCTAGAATCATGAAACAGATCATTGTATACATTGCTCGTTTGAACATAGATCAACCATCCTCTCATTCTTTATTTAATACCAGAACACAATTAAAGCGCTCTCATTATGCATTATATTCTCAATTGAAACCCTGCTAAATAAGAGTATTTTTTGAAATCTAACAGATTTCGATTGTAAACAAGCATAAACGCCTTTGGCGTCCTTATAAGGACGCCAAAGGCGTTTATGCGATCATGAATCTTCTTCTCTTATGTGACGATACTGCGGTATGCGTACGATAACGGAAGTGCCAATCCCAAGTTGACTATGAATAATGATCCCGTACTCAGATCCAAATAAGAGCTGTAATCTTTCTTGCACATTTTTAATGCCATAGCCGGAACTTTCATGTTCAAGAATACGCGCAATCATATACGGTTCCATACCGACGCCATTATCCTCCACGACAAATACAATATCCTCACCGTCGAGACTTGCCCGCAGGATGAGTTTACCTCGCCCCTCCCGCAACAGATCGATGCCATGCATAATCGCATTTTCAACAATCGGCTGCAAGATCAAATGGATCATTTCAAATTGAAATACCTTGTCGTCCGCATCGAATTCTACGTCAAATCTTGTATTGTGCATAGCTAATTGAATATGTATGTATGCTTGGACGTTAGTCCATTCATCTTGAATCGCTATAATCTGCTTTCCTTTATTTAAAGTCGTTCTGTAATAACTAGAAAGGTGATTCACCAAGTCACTAATTTCTTGGGCATCGATACGCAGCGCTTTGGAATTAATTAAAGATAAAGAATTGTATAGAAAGTGAGGATTGATCTGAGCTTGCAGCGCTTTGAGTTCGGCCGACTTTTGCGTGACTTTTGTCTGATACACTTCCGTAATGAGTTGATTAATTTGTTTAAGCATAGAACCAAATCGATCGGTAAGTTGCCCGATTTCATCTTTGGAATTCGTGGATACAACAACCGTAAGATCACCATCTTCCACCATCTTCATTTTGGTGTTTAATTTCTCGATTCCTCTTAACAGCGTCTCTGAGAACAAGTAGATAATGATACTGAGGAAAACCATACAGATGAGTACAATGATGCCCGTTGCGCTTAAAATATTGCGAATGCCTGTATTGTATTGATTATCGGAAACCAAATAATGCAGTATCCAATCGGTTTGAGGAATATCTTTGTTTATAACTAAGTAGGATTCGCCACCTAATTTTGCTTTTGAAGTACCACTCCTTGAAAGTGATTGAAGTTGAACATCATCCATCTGCTCAACCTGCTCTGTTAACACAGGCCGATTCTGTTGATCGGTAATAATGATGCCCTTCCCTTCATTCATCTTGCCAATGAAATCACCGAAGATTTTATTGTAATCAAACCTAACGTAAAGTTCAGCGCTCACGATTTGAAGATCGATATTGTGAATCACTCGTGTGGCAAACAATTCTCCATCTTCGAACCACCACTTGGTTGACTCGCTGCCCTTTGTCGCTAGATACCAATCCTTATCCTTAACTGCTGAAGAGGGAGTAATGAAGTTTCCTAATTCAGATTGCCGATTCTCGGAATACAACATAATCTCAGTCATATCCCCAACCATATACATCAAGTTAAAAAAAATAGGTTCAATCTTATCATTCAATGTCTTAAATTGTGTGTACAAATCCTGATTCGGGTTACTCATCAAATCAATAAGCGCAGGATGGAAAACAATCGATTTCATTGACACATCCTGCCTCTGAAGACGGTAACTGATCTCTAGCGCAAGTTTCTTCGCCTCGTTATCCGCGCTTTGCTGAAACTGGCTATTCAATGAAGATTTGGAACTTTGGTAGGCATACAAGCCCAGTACAATCGTTGGCAGGAAGATGACAATCACATAAGAAAGCAATAATTTCTGACGCAGGCGGATATTACGAATAAATTTGAGCAGAGTCATCTCCTTCCGCCACCCTCCCGATATTGAATAGGAGTCAGGCCGTTATATTGCTTAAACATTAAATTAAAATAGGAAGTATTCGCGAATCCAACTCTACTGGCAATATCAACAACTTTAATCGTTGAATCTCGCAGTAGTTCCTTCGCTCGCTCCATACGAACGGCTGTAATATATTTGACTAGGCTTTGGCCTGTACTTTTTTTAAACAGAAAACTTAAATAACTTGACGATAAAAAAACGCGCTTGGCTAAATATTCGACCCCGATATCCCCCCCATATTCCATCTGGATGAGCGTCTGTACATCTTCAATCACTTTGCGGCATTGATCATCTGTCGCCGTTTCGATTCGCAGCAACTGCTCCTGAAAAACGGATAAAATGACTTCCCTGAGCTCAGCAATCGAATTGCAATGTGCGATTCGCTCCAAACCATCCTTTAGTAAATTGCTGTTTTTTTTGCCCTGAAACTCTACTATTTTTTTCATTATTTCTGTAAATAAGTGTTTGGCATACATAGAACTAAATCGCTTACTACTGCGCATACTCGCAATGAGAAACTCTATTCGAAGCTCTAGTGTAAGATATTCTTTTCGTTCAATGGAAGTATAAACATCCCTTAGCATAAGCTCTAACGATTCGTCATCTACATGGGCATGAATGCTTCCATCATCTTTAGAACAAACGACACTGCTATCCATAAAAAACCGAAAATTCATTAACTCTTCCATTTGGGTGAACTCGTCATGAAGTGCCTCTAGTTTATCGATCGGACTACCAATAATAATGAAACTTCTCCGATCGAATCGAGTCTCCAGCCATTCTTTAACCCCATCCCCATAAGCCATAAGCTCTTGCTGGTTATCGCTGATCGTTGAAGCTGGGTCAATCGCGACTAGCATGATGCTTTGATACTCATTCATATTTAAAAAAAGCATCTCATGTTTACAAGTCGATTGTAGGAATTCGAACACTTCTATATGATGCAGATCAAAAAAATGATTTAGCAATCCAATCATAATCATATACATCCGCTTATTTGCCAGATGACTTAGGCCAGTAAAAGCTGCCCGCTCCTCGTAATGGACGTCTCTCTCACGACCCTGAAGGAGATCAAACAGGAGCTTTTCTTTCTCATACGCCACTCCTTTATGAAAGCCTTTGATCAGCAACTCATCTTTCTCCCTCTGAAGTCGTTCGTCCTCTAATATAGCGATTATGGAATCGAACACTTTGAGGAATTCCTTCACATCGATCGGCTTCAACATATAACTAACCGTTCCAAGTTGAATCGCTTTTTGTGCATATTCAAATTCCCCATAAGCACTGTAAATAAGCACCTTAAGGTCCGGAATGACTATCTTTGCCTGCTTGATTAACTCTAGACCGTCCATGAATGGCATGCGAATATCCGTGAATAACAGATCTACATGATGGCCCCTTATATATTCCAGCGCTACTTCCCCATCGTTGGCCTGAGCAACAGAAAAGGGTAGAGCATGCTTATGAATAAGCCATTCAATAGCATCGATTTCTGCTTGTTGATCATCGACTACTAGAATATGATACATATTTTCCTCCTATCCGTTCATACGACGGTATTTACTCGCTTCCAGAGGATACTCACTACAAACCAAAGCATAGCACACTAGGCATTCCTATTCATACCATGTTACATTTAGCACATGATTTGGTTCCTATTGTCAGATGGATTCTGTTAGATTTCGCAAAAATCTGTTATTTCGATGGAAATGACATTTACATTACAATGATAACTATACCGTAAAACAATTTTTCTAAATTTGGGAGGTCTTTGTATGAAGAGAACGTGGTTAATTCCCACTACCGCTTTACTCACCTTGTCAATCCTATTTACAGGCTGCAGTTCGAACAACAGCACCGCAAAGGAAAGTGCAACACCGAATGATACGAAGACAACGAAAGAATCAAAGAATCCAGAACCGGTAAAGAAAGTGAAGGTCAGATTATCGTATTGGAACAAAGAAGACAGTATAAAGACACTTCTTCAATTATTCAAAGATAAACTTCCCGATATAGATGTGGAGTATCAGTTCATCGATAACAAGACTTACGTAGATGTCATCAAGACACAGCTTGCAGCAGGCGAAGGTCCTGACATTATCGGTGGAGTAATCGACGCAAATACCGTCAAGACAGGGTATTTCGAAGATTTAACAGAACGTTATGCTAGCAAGTATTATGAAACTGGCACGTCCACCGCAACATTTGATAATAAACTGTACGGGTTGCCGCAAGCTAGTTGGTTTAACGGGGTTTACTATAATGTTGATCTATTTGCCAAATATGACCTGAAAATACCAACAACGCTTGATGAGTACTTCCAAGTAGCGGATGTGCTGAAGAAAAATGGAATTAAACCCCAAGCGATCGGTCTAAAGAATCCTAACGTAGCAGGCCAGTCCTTCCTTGGTTTGGCACTCAATGATTTTATCGGCACAACAGAAGGAAAACAATGGAACGATGATTTTGGCAAAGGAAACTCAAAAATGGTCGATGCGCTGGAGCCTGCTTTGACGACATGGACCGAATACTTGAAACACGGTGTCTTCACCAAGGATATGCTTGGGCTTGAAGAAGAACAAGCGATTGACGAATTTACAAGCGGCAAGGCAGCTATGTTCCAAGCAGGACCTTGGTATATGGAAACCTTTAAGCAAAAGGCGCCTAACATGAAGATTGATATGTTCCCGAACCTGGGTACAAAAGGCGGCCCGGGTTGGATGGTCGGTGGTCCAGGGGTATCGTTTGGTTTGAATGCGAAGTCCAAAGTCAAGGATGCAGCGTACAAGGTGCTTGACCTGTTGTCCACACCAGAAGGTCAGAATGCTTACTGGGTCGATAATAAAGGAGGTTCATCTTTCTTGAAAGGGGTTACTTTTGAAATGCCAGCAGAGTACAACGGTGCTCAAGAAGCTTTCAAGGCGGGCAATGTCATGTACCCTGTTAATAATTGGGGCGTTGCTGGTCCTGCTTTTTTAGATCTAGGAAAAGGTATTCAAGAAATCATAGCAGGTACTAAAACGCCTCGTCAAGTGCTAGAAGCGGTAGACAAGAAAGCAGTTGAATTGCTGGAGAAATCTAAATAGGTCGTATAAATTACAAGGGGCAAAGCGATTTGCCCCTTGTACATCCTATAAGCTAAAGGTTGTTGCGTATGAACAAACCAAACATTTTCAAACGAGAAATCAATTATGTTCTGCTTCTGCTTCCTGCCTTACTTATTTATTGTACCTTTTTCATATTTCCGACGATAAAGACCGCTTTATACAGCTTTACGAACTGGTCGGACGTGCATCCAGTTGATGTCAAATTTGTTGGTATAGACAATTATATCGCTCTATTTAAAGATTCACTCTATATGACAGGTATTAAAAATACTTTAATCTATGCAGTACTCGCGATGCTCGGACAGAATTTGCTAGCCATTCCATTAGCGGTGTTTCTCAATAAAAGATTAAAAACAAAAAATCTGCTGCGGGCTGCTTTCTTCCTTCCTGCGGTGTTCAGCGTATTGGTTATCGGTTTTCTCTGGAATTTTATGTACTCACCCTCCGACTTCGGCTTGATTAATCAACTTGTAGTTGCTCTTGGCTTTGAACGCATCAATTTTCTCGGAGATCCGCATCTTGCGCTCTATTCGGTCATCATCGCCTCCGTATGGCAGTGGGTTGGTTACACAATGGTTATTTATTTGGCCAACTTGCAGAGCATCTCAACAGATTATTATGAAGCGGCGAGGATCGACAGAGCGAGCGGGTGGCAAATGTTCCGCTATATCACGCTTCCTCTACTGCTTCCAGCGATCACTTTCAATACGGTTATGGGGATGATAAACGGCATGAAGGTATTTGATATTGTTTATGCCTTGACTGGCGGTGGCCCGGGGTATTCTACGGAAACGATCGTATCACTCATGATCAAGAAAGGGCTCAGTGAAGGTTTCTATAGCTACGGAGCCGCATTCGGTATCGTATTCGTTATCCTCGTCGGGATCATCACCTTTATTCACATTTCACTAATCAAGATGTGGGAGCGGCGATAATCATGAATCGATATACAAAAGGAACTGCCGTCACGGAAATTCTCTTGCTCGTCTTAGCTGCGATTTTTTTGATCCCTATTTACTATTTGATCATCACGACTTTTAAGACCCCAGCTGATGCGGTCTCTCATCCGATGGGCCTTCCAGTTAACATCACGTTCGTCAACTACGTTCGCGCCTTTAAGGCAATGAACTACATTCATGTGTTGGGCAACAACCTTATCATTACGATTTCCTCCGTTGCGGGTATTGTTATGTTTTCTGCGATGGCTGCTTACAGCTTGGTACGACGCACGAGCCATTTCAATCGGATCGTGTTCCTATTATTCATGGTTGGGATGATGGTTCCGTACCAAATGGGGATCTTGGCACTTTATAAACAGGTAGCCCAGCTTGGGCTTATGAATTCCCACACGGGTGTTATTCTTATAGAAATTTGTTACAACCTCCCGTTCTCTATCTTTTTAATTAAAAGCTTTATCGGCTCTACCGTTCCATTTGAACTGGAAGAAGCGGCAAGAGTAGACGGCTGTGGGGTTTGGAGAATATTCTTTCAGATTGTGTTCCCGCTGCTTATGCCGGTGATTGCCACTGTAGCGATTTTGAATACGCTTGGTGTGTGGAATGATTTCATGACGCCGTTATTGTTCTTGCAATCCCGTTCAAAGGGTGTATTACTCTTAGAAGTGTTCCGCAATATTGGGCAATTCTCGACCGACTGGACGAGTTTCTTCCCGATGATGCTCCTAGCGGTTGCGCCACTCATTCTGTTCTACATTTTCATGCAAAAATATATCATTAACGGCATCACGTCCGGTTCGCTAAAGGGATAAGAGCTTAACGCTTTTGCAAGAGAAAGCCTTTGAAACTAAATACTTCTATTCCTAGGTTGCGCTTGAGACGAATACATGAAATCCCTGATCCGAATGGAGCAAGGGTTTCATATATTCGTCTTTTTGTCAGCTTAAAGCAAAGGAATCATATCGATCACTTTGCCTCCTCGCCCTTCTGCATGCGGAAAACATGGGCGATCGGAGCCTGCCCGTTCAATTCGCAATCTGGAAGCGTAATCGAGATTCCTTCAGGTGTACGCTCAACCTGTAGCAAGGCGTCGCTTCCTACAAGCTCGATGCCGGAAACGGGCTCCTGATAAGGAATATGAACGACCTTGGAGACGGCTTTATCTGCGCTTTCATACAAGTACGTACAATACACGGTATTTCCTTTTGAGGTGAACGCGCAGGAACCGGCAAAATACGGCCCGCACACGCGTGTGCCATATACCGCTTCACCGTAAACCTTCATCCATGCGCCCAATTCCTTGATGCTCTTGACCGCTCCGGCCGGCAATCGTCCGTCGGGCTGAGGACCTACGTTCAGCGCCAAATTGCCGCCTTTTGATACGACTTCCATCAGAATGCGAACGAGCTCCCTCCCCGATTTATACTGGTCATCGTATTTGAAGGCCCACTGTGTGCCTACCGTAATGCAGCTTTCCCACGGCACGTTCAGCGGACGCTGCGGAATCGTTTGCTCCGGCGTCACATAATTTTCGTAAGGTCCTCCGACTGTACGGTCCGCAGACAGCAGCCACGGCTGCGTTTGACGGGCGCGCTCGACGACCTCGCCCAACCGAATGTCCTGCTTAACCTGGTCACTATCTTTTACCCAGCCCGCATCCAGCCACAAAATATCGATCCGGCCGTAACGAGTCATCAGCTCCATGATCTGCTCATGGGTGAAATCGACGAATTTCTCCCACAGCCACGGATATTCCTCGGGGGAATACGAAGGCCCTCTCCATGTATCGCGGCCCCGCTCCATTCCTGGCGCCCAGTAATACGGCATATGCCAATCCGCCTTCGAAAAATAAGTGGCGATCGCAAGCCCCTTGCTGCGGAAAGCGTCAAACACATGCTTGCAAACGTCGGCATAGCGGTGTGCATGAAACGGTGTTTCGGAGCCGGTAATCCGGTAATTCGTCGTATGCGTGTCCCACATGCAAAATCCGTCGTGATGCTTTGTCGTAAAAATCAAATATTTGAACCCGCCTTCGGCGGCGATATCCGCCCATAGCTCCGGCTGGAAGCGGAATGGATTGAACGTGCGGTTCAGCCCGAAATATTCGCGCTTCATCTCTTCGTAGTCGCTCGTCCAGTCGACATCTTTACGCGCCCAATCACCATCTTCGTCGCTGAGAATCCAGGACTCGACCTCGATCTGCGAATAAGGTCCCCAATGCATCATTAGGGCCAATTTCTGATCCTTGAACCATTCCAATCTTTCCAGCGTAATTGGATTTTCAGGTTTCACCCAATTCGTCTCGCTGCTATAACCGTGGACGCCTTCCTTCAATTCCGGCGCTTCTGCTTGCTGAAGTTCCTTGATTTCCATATCGTTCATCGGGTTTCCTCCTTCGGTTCTCCACGTCATATCGGAGTGAATTGATTACGTTTGTCTAAGACTTTCCTCAAATTCTTTTAACTCAATCACTCTATGTTCCTCTCGCGATTTCTCTACAGCAAATGCCATCAAGTGACTTTGAACCGAAGTCGAAGCTGTCGTAAGTCCTTGGCCTGAACTACCCTCTCTAACCAGCTTTACGAAATCCTTCATGAGGCCCATGTCTCCTCCTCCATGACCGGCAAGCCCATCAACTTCCTCAAATGTGATCCTCTCTACCTTGCTGCTGCCGAAATGGAGGATTTCAATCTCATTCTTCTCCATCGCACCGCGAATTTCTCCAGTCGTTCCCATTAATTTGATCGTTCGGCTAATATCTTTCGTAAATGCATTCATCGCAAAGCCTGCCATTACACCATTTTCAAACTCCAAATTCACGACCTGGTGATCGACAACATCGTTATCACAATGATATACGCATCTTCCATAAGGCCCTTCTTGGAGCGCCTTAAGACGGGACTCATAACTGCTATCATTGCTTATCGCTGATGTAGGCCAGTCTGTATTTTCTGTCAAATATTGCTTTGGTGCGTAATACAAGCATTCATCAGCAGCCGGACACCCATCCAGACAACGGAGCGGCGCTCCATCCGGTGCTTGTGCCGAAGTGAAATGGGACAACGATCCGAAAGAAGAGACACGTGTGCATGAAGATCCAGTCAGCCAATAAAGGATATCCATATCATGAGATGATTTGGACAGAATCATAGGGCTTGATTCATCTTTTCTGCGCCAATTTCCTCTGACATAACTATGAGCTTGATGCCAATGTCCTACATTTTCGTTATGCTGAATAGACATTAGTTTGCCAATTACATTGCTATCGAGAAGTCGTTTGATCGTGGAAAAGAAATCTGTATATCGCAGCACGTGACAAACTGAAAAAATCCGGTTGTACTGAGCCGCCAATTCTCCCATTTCCACGCATTCCTTAGGATCAGTTGACATCGGCTTTTCCAGCAGCACATGATATCCTGCCTTTAATGCCTTCATAACTGGTTCAAAATGCTGTTTATCCTGCGTACATATGAGAACAGCATCAGCGAGTTGAGGCTGGGCAAACAGATCATCCCAGTCGTAAAAGCACATCTCATCCGATAATCCGTGCCTTTCCTTAAAATTCTCTCTACGTTCGCCATTCGGTTCCGCCACAGCGACGACTTTTATCTCATGCGGATGCTGCAGTGCATACCGCAAATAGTTGACTCCCCGTAATCCTGCTCCAATTAATGCAACTGTAATTTTTTTCAAGGATAGCCCTCCCCCATCTGACTCTTTCACGATTTCACTCTTTTACGCTTCCGACCATCATGCCTTTGATAAAATATTTCTGAACAAACAGATAGATGGATAGAATATCATGATCGGTAATGCTCCCATGAAGATTTGAGCGGTCCGAAGTGTTTTCTCACTCAGATGCTGTTAAGGTCACATTCGTGGAGAGAAATACGACTGCCACCGGGTTGCCGGGCGCGAGTTCCGTTCGAATCATTATGCCGGTTTCATATGAAATACTTCCTCCATAGTCGCCCACCATTCTCCTTCCGAAACGGGAATCAACTGGTTCCTGCCACGGATCTGTTAGTTTCCACCACTCTTGCCTGTTCGGGTCAGCAGCCATGTTATGTTAGCCATATCTTTTCATTGTCTTCCCTCTCTGACAATCCTATCAATTATCGGACACGATACTTATCAAAAAACTGCGGAATCACCTCTGTTGAAGCACCCGGCATTTCTGGGAGGACATAGAATCCATTTTTCACCGTTGCGGGTTCAACGAATATATCGCGAATCCAAGGAATGTATTCTAACATAATCGCATTTTGTGTCGCACCAACAAGATGTTGGTGAATTTGCCCCATATCTCCGACATGTGGAACGACTGGCAAATCATAAGCTGCCGCTAGACCTGCTACTTGAAGCCATTCGGTAATTCCTCCAACACGCGTGCAGTCTACTTGCACATACTCTACTGCTCCAGCGTGAATATAATCGCGGAATGAATACTTATGGTATACATGCTCCCCTAGAGCAATCGGTACGTTTAATTCATCCGCTAATTTTTTATGTCCCATAATATCGTCTGGGTTCAGTGGCTCCTCCAACCAGAACAGATCGAACTCTTCCAGCTTTTTTCCCCAAGTCATGGCGGTGTTAATATTCCACTGTTGGTTGACGTCAATCATCAGGTTAATATCTTTACCTATGACTTCTCTTACCGCTTTCACACGATCATAGTCTTCTCTTGTGTTCGGCTTGCCGACTTTCATTTTCACGCCTGTAAAGCCTTCTTCAACATAAGAGCTAATGTCTTTAAGCAATCTCTCTTGTGACCAGTTCAACCAACCGCCATTTGTATTGTAAGCTTTAATTCCTTTGGATTTGTGCCCGCCAAGATACTGCCAAAGCGGCTTATTCGATGCTTTGGACATAATATCCCACAACGCGATGTCCACAGCTGCAAGCGCCATTTGCGTAATCCCCGCGCGCCCGATCCAATGCATTTTGCCAAAACGGAGCTCATCCCATATTTCCTTCACCATAAAAGGATCTTTCCCTAGAAGGACTGGCCCATAATAACCATCGATCGTATCTGTGATCATTTTATCTCCATATGCACATGTACCTGTATATCCATAGCCGACAAAACCTTCATCCGTAAAAATCCTCACACCCGGCAATCCCCAATGCGTAGGTGAATTGATGGCATCCGTAATCGGCGGGTTTAAGGGAACGTGCAGGATAAAACTTTCTACTTTTGTTATTTTCATATTCTTTCGCCCCTTTAATGTATTGTATATCGTGTATGATTATGTATGTTAAATAACTTTCATGTTCGTTACTGTCAACTACAAAAAAATGAGCTGGTTCAGTAGCCTAGCGATGCCCCACCATCGACCTGTAGCGCGACTCCGGTAATAAAAACGGATGAATCACTCGCCAAGTATAGGACTGCACTTGCAACCTCTTCCGTTGTAGCACATCTTCCCAATGGATGCATGTCTATCAGCGCTTGAATTGTTCCGGCCGGGTCAGGTTGCTGCCCAATCCAATCTTCTAATAACGGAGTCATGACACCCGCTTGACAGATGCAATTCACTCGCACGCCATCCTTCGCCTAATCTAACGCCAACGCTTTCGTCATCGTGATAATCGAATCGCGCCCTTCGTTGCCTAATAGATCGGATTTTTCCGCTGACCTACCAAGCCGTTTAAGGAAGCCATATTCACGATATTACCGCGATTTTTTCTAATTTCAGGTATACAGTACTTAATCATCAAATAGACACTTTTCAAATTAATATCTACGGAACCATAACTCGGGAGGGTCTGCTGCTCGAGATGTTTGACTTGCTGCTCTGATGAGACGTCTGTTTTCACCGCGTAAGCGCGGCCACTCGTCGACAGCAACCCATTAATTTCGTTAGCCGCGCGGTTGGCTTCCGTTTCGTTCCAGTCCACAATGATGACATTCGCGCCTTTTTCTTCTAATTGCATTCCCTATCCTCCCGTTTTCATGAAATGGATATTGGTCCTTTTTTGGGAATTTCTAATATGCATAGACATGGCTTCAGAGGCACCTTTAGCATCCCTTTGCATTAATTGCTGTAAAATGGAATGATGTTCTAACCATTCCACTTCTCTGTTATCTAAATCAAGGTTCAGATTAATATACGTTAAATATCTTTGGATCTGTTCAATGTAACCTCTAACTAAGCTTTGCAAGATGATATTATCGCAATACTCAAGAATGGTGCCATGAATGGAATCATTCATTTCTACTATCGTTTCCAGTCCATTTCCAGCACCTAATGGTTTATCCGAACGAAGGGAATTCAGATATTCACTTAAACTTGCTAGTTTCTCATCCGGTATTTTCAATGCCGCTTTCTCTACAACAAGGGGTTCAAGATGTAACCTGATTTCAAATAATTCGTTCAACTCTCGAAGGCTCATCTGGTTGACAAACATCCCTTTAAAGGGAACCATATGCAAATATCCTTCGGATTGTAATCTGGAAAGCGCTTCACGAATGGGAATATTGCTTACTTCTAAAGTTCGTGCTAACTGATCAATATTGATTTTTTCCCCTGATGGCAATTCATGCGATAAAATATCCCTTTTAACAATTTGATAAATTTCTTCCGTAATATTCATGCGGTTAATTTTACTTCTCATATGATCATCACCACTCACTCCTTATCGTGAATATATCATGTATGAAGGGATGTTTTCAAATTGTAAAAACGGCTTGCATTGTGGCCGAAAATATCGTCCATTTCGTCATTCGTTATTGTATTAGGCAAATTATGAAGCAAAATATCAACCACCAATGGAGATCGTTTACAACTACCACAGCACACTCTCTGGCAAAAAGCTTCGCAGAACTTTTACCATTCCAGATGCTGAACCCGTAATTAGTGCAATTTTTCCCGATAATCACATTTTAATAGATGCTCCCTTCGAATAATATATCGTGTATGATTAATGATATATGCTGTTCCGATGGTTGTCAATCTATGGAAATACTGCAACCTCATAGCCTATATTTGGATTCATTGATGGTTTTAAGCCATTAATGGGGCCACTTTTGTGTCGTTAGACATCTTGTGTGCATCGTAAGCGTTAGTTTTAGCAGTAAGAATGAAAAAAAGCCACCTGTTAAAGGTAGCTTTTTAATAGTTATGTATCTTAAACTGGACTTCTGTCAATAGACTGGACATAAAAAGAAAGACAATATTAAGCCGATAAGGACAAGAAATCTTCCATCTGCTGAGGAGTTTTATACCACCTTGGGGAGAGAATTCCGAAGGGGCTTGATCAGATCCATTGGACATCAAAAAATAACCTGGATAAAACTCCCATAAGACGTCAAGTGTAATTGTCTTGCCAGCCCCCCATACCAGTCCCGCAAATTAAGCAGTCCGTTCACAACATAGGGTTGCCCAGACGGCTTGAATAGCTCAAGCTAGATGAGGCGGCCAATGGTTATGAACGAAACAAATAATAAAAAACAATAAAAACAGGAGGCTTGTTCATATTTGAAGAAATGAAAAAGCTCAAGCGGGTATCTCTACTTAAGCTTTAACTGACTAGATAAAAAATCCAAGAACGACTATCAAGGACGTCACAATGATTGCTGATGTTGTCTTTTCATGCATCAACACAGGGCTCGATAGTCTGTATGTTGCAAATTAAAGAATAAATGCACGAGATATAATAACCAACAGAAAAAATAATACGAGGATTGCACCTGTATTATTAAACATGCCAGCACAACTACAGCTTCCTATTCCACCCAGTTCTCCCATCGCGATATTCCTCCCTTCGCCGTTCATTCTAAATTGTATGAATGAAAACGACTTGTGGATTCGACTCTTTTATAAAAAAAATCGGCGAATACCTTAAGAATATTGTCCTTGTCTACGGAAATGGATGCGGATAAGGATTAAGCTCCTGCCGAGTCAGCCTGTGATTTGCGTAACCTAGCTTCATCGGTACATCCAGTACCCTATTCAGGCCTGTGAGCCGGGTAAGATGATGTCCGAATGTCATGGGTAACATTCCCGGGATGAGCACCTTCACACAACGCAGTCCGTTGCGGAGTGTCTCACTTGATGACTGGTCAACTACAATGACATCCATCTGAAGACTGTGGAAAACTCGAAGAATGTGTTTTAAATCCTCTGTTAAATCTTCTTGCCACGGCAGTGAATGAAACTCTTCAGCAAAAGTACGGACTGGGTTCCGTTCGTCTAATAAGAAGTTAAGCCGTTCCTCTGCCTGTGGCAAGCTATAGAGCAAGGAGTGATCTTCCATTTCCTGCACAAGGAACGAGTCATCAAGCATAGCTTCGGCTTCTAGCCTTCGTTCCTTCGATCTCCTTTCAACCGTCGGGATCATGCCGGCCAGCTCATGGATGGCGCTCTTGGCCGCCCGAATCGGATCGAGATGAGCTCCAGCAGCACATATGAGGTTCACACTGTGTTCGGCCCCTCCTTTTGCCAGTGCCCATATGCTCGGAATTCCGTTTTCCATCGTGGTATTGTATAAGCTCACTTCATAACCAGTAACCGCTCTTAAACGTTGGATCATCAGGATCAGCTCCGAATCTCCCGATGAACTAATGTCAAGCCGCGGAACCTGTAGTCTTGCATACCAGGTCAATAGAAAGGAATCTCTCTCAACCACCTCGAAAATCCCGTACAAGATGGCCTCCTCTAAGCTTCCTCCTACCGCGCACCCGTTGGAGATTTCATATACAAAGCCCCCTACATCGACCATACTGTAATAAGCCAGCAGATTGGGAACTAGAATCGGACGTGCCTCTAAAAACGAATATCCCCAGACCCATTCCATTGGAGAATCAGGATCATATGGGATGAAGGGAAAATCAGGTTGTTCGAGTTGCTCTTCCGCATGAAACCCTACCGTAGACGGATCCAGCGCAGTAGCCTTAAGCTGAGAATAGCTGCCCTGTACGATCGTTCTTTTGCCACGTGGAGTTACGCCACAATAACGCTCCAGCCCTTCTAATATCCCCGCGAGCTCGCTATCCACATATGAGTGTGAATGCCCCCCCGTGATCTCATCGTAAAGGCCTAAAGGAAGATTTATAGCGGCACTGGCAAAGACTGAGGAAAGCCCCCACTTCTTATCATTAAAGATTCCGGTACGACTGTCCCAATAATCTCTGAGCAGAACCTTCTTCAAATCATTCATCGAACGGCTACGGTAGCTGTTGCTCAGTTTTAGGCACTTCTGTAGTGATATCTCCGCTATTTCCGCAGAATCATCACGCAATTCCCCGCAAACCGAGCAAGTCCCAATTGGTAGAACATGATGGATTGTACTGCTCAAATTACTCAAGTTGATCAAATAGAGATGTTCTTCCGTATTCGCTCTGTCACCCCGCAGCACCTTATCCGTTTCGGCTGAAATAATATGCGCCATGTAACTAGCTCCCGCTTGAGATATTGCAGCAGTATAAGAGGGAACATAATCATCAGACACGAGCTTCATAAGCATATCCTTGACTTCTTTAGTATTGCTCCCTGCCAAAGATAACCGTGTTTCTGCACATTGGAAGCATCCAGTCGTTCCCGGAATAATCAGCGGCCCTAAGATTCCTTCTCCCAAGGATACATATGCACGCAACCAAGGAATGCCACGCGGTCGCAGCATCTGTTCAGCTTCAAAATAATAGGAGGAGGCATCCTCTTCCTGCAGCACCAATACCAAGTCTACAGCGGGTATATCTTCACTGAAGTCCTTTCTTCGGACAATCACGAGCCCAGACAGACGCTTACACACAGTGTCGGCAAGCAAACCCTCCCCAATAATAGCGACAGTATTCAAAGGGATTCCTCCTCTCCGATAACTACTCCATGTGCTATAAACGGCCCTTTGCCCCACAAAGATTCGCTGGGCAGTTCAAACACCTCAAGACGCTTATGGCACTGCTTCAGAGTCTCAATGGCTGATAACAGCAAAGAGCTATAGCTGAGAGGATCGCCATCGGAAATTGTAATGTCTTGCACTTCATGATCCTTCCAAAGGACAGGAGAAACCGAAGTAGGCTCGGTCTTACTCAACGCCTTCTGCAGGGATTGGCGAAGTGCAAGTGTGAGACTAAGATCTACGCTGCCATACCACGAGGAATCCGAATATACCCACACTGTTGGAAAACCGAGCAACGGCTCACCTACTGCTATAAGAGATTTCCCCTCTAGGATGGTTAACGCTTGTAAATAATACAGGCAACGGACGTCTTCGATTTGCGGGCATGCTATACGCTGAACAACAGTCGGCTCATCAGACAAAATCCGCTTGCCTAACTCTTTAGTTAAACAAGCCCTCACCCCTCGCCCAACGGCTTCAGTTATATCGCACCCTACTCCAATGCTGATTCCTTCCTGCTGATATGGAGGTAAGCCAGCAAACAGCAGCGGGATTATGCGGGCCACACAGGCTTCTAGCCCTGCCAATCCCGACTCTCGCCGAGCCTCTACATGCGTTAGTCCACTTCTGACAATGGTTGGCAAAAGATGTACAGGTTCTTGTGACAAGGGGTCAGCAGGCTGAACAAGACACTGTGCCAGCGGAAGCTGGATTAAGTCCGCCTCTTCCCATGCATGAAAAATGCCTGATACCCTCGAAGTCAGTTGGTTGAACGCAGTAAACCATACCTCCGGGCTTACCTGCTCATGATTTGTTCTTAGGCTAAGCTCAATATTTTTTACCGGACGGGCCGCGTCATACCCGGATACTAAAGGATGAGATAGAATAGAATGCCAGCTTCCAGTTAACGTGACAGGGTCAAGTAAAAAGCATTGATTTCTATAGTCCAATTCATGTTCACCCGTAATCGCTTTATGCCATTCATGAACAATAAGATTCGATAAGATGCCAGCGGCCGCAGTGGAGAAGACCTCCGGCGTTTGTTCCTCGGGAAAGACGGACGAATGAATTCTCATCCATGCTGACTCCCAGAGTCCGTCCCCGTCAGAATGCAGTAGCGGGCCTGCCATTCCCATTCCTCTTATCGCGATGGCAGGGAGCATCTGTTTCCTTTCTGCTATACAAGCATGCTGAACACTCCGAAGCTCCTCTAATTCTCCATGCTCCGAAACATACAAAATAAATTGAAAAGGCCTAACGATCGCCCTCCAATCCAACTCCTCATCACCTGCTGCAGCAATAATTTTTAACGTGGTCTCGGTCTCACTGCCTAGAGTTTGTTCGCAAAGTTCCGTGAGTTTTCCCGTGTCTGTTGGTTCCTTGTTTGTTACATAAACCGTGAGTTTGGACAAACCGGATTCATACCACGATTCAGCAAGTGAGAGCAAGATTCGGCCGGAACCGACCGCAAGCGCACCTTCCTCCTGAAGAAACATCTTACACAACTCCTTCCCCAACTTTGTGAAGCTTAAATGAACTATTCAAGCTGGTCAAAGCCCTGATTCTCACAAACGACAAAATTCATATTAAAGATATGTCGCATGCTGTTTTTCTATGCCTTTCTCGTCAGACAATCGAATGCTTATAAGCTTTAATATGATTGTGGCGTCCCTCTACTGTTGCATTTATCCAGCGGCAACGGTGTAAATTGACAATTTCTTCTTTCCACATATATAATTTCCGTTTAATTCAATTAGCTCATCAGATCTGGGCGCTTACTCTTTTTTTGTAGCGCTCTAAGTCATCTTTATAGCCTAAACCGTTTCCGCTTTACTGATATAACGCCTCCATGATGGATAAATAACGAATAAGTCTACATTACTTGTAGACTTTTTTATTTTAGAACAGACTACGTACTAATCCACCATCTATTCTCAATGCAGAGCCATTAATAGCTGAGGAAAGTGGACTACTTAAGAACGTCACAAAATGTGCAATTTCTTCTGGGCGCATGAATCGTTCTATTATAGAAGTAGGACGGTTCTCTTTCATGAATCGCTTTTCGGCCTTATCCATTGTTAAGTTTTCGTTCGGATAAAGACTATTTAACATAGTCTCTACACCTTCGGTTAGAGTTGAGCCTGGCATATGTTTAAGGCAGTTAACATTCCGGTTCCAACAAGCAGTTGGACCATGGACGAATTTATGGAGATTGCGAAAAAATTAACCGTTGTGAAGGATGGAAAAACGACTCAATATGGAATCGGTCTCGAAGCGTGGTGGGGAACATGGAGTGTTTTTGCAGGCAACGAAGGCGGTGCTTGATTTAAGGACGGAAAAGCGAATTTTAGCGACCCAAAAGTAGTGAAGGGCTTAAAACGAATGTATAACCTGTTTGTTACCAATAATGCCGCTCCATCTCCTTCCGCCGTACAGCAGGCAGGCATGCGACAATCCCAGATGTTCGAAACAAGTAAAGTTGCTATGTATCCTTCGGGCAGATGGGTGGTACCCACCTACCGCCAGTCCGTAAGCTTCAACTGGACGGCAGAAGCTCCTCCCTCAGGAAACAATATTCCTTTTTTGGATGCTGTGACCTTCACAAAAAATGAATGAACTGCGTCTTATTTACTTTTGCCTTTTTACAGTAACTGCAGATTTAATTTTCATGGGAGCTTAATAAAAAAGAGCAGCTACGTAGCACCTGCTCTTCATTGTATGTTATTCAACTATCGTGTCCCGTTAGCTTAACAACCTATCATCAATAAATGCTTACATTGGAGAGATAATTCAAGAAGCTGTCCCAATTAAGAAAATGATAATCGCCGCTACTACATATATCGAAAAGACTATCAAATTGCTTTTGGCTCTTGTTTCAAACGTTCTTATTAATGAGAATAAGGACATTAAAAGAAAGAAAACAACAAAATTAATCTCAAAATCACCTTTAAATGAAAAATATAGATAGAAAATAACAAACAGTGCTGTGATGATTTCCAAAGTCAGAAAGATAAGATTACGTTTTTTAGCTGGTTTAATTATTATTGAAATTCCCTCCATTTCATCATTGCTATATTACCATAAATTGAATCATTTGTTATTTTAACCTGCCCGTTAGCTTAATCACAAACATAAAATACCCCGCCGGCCAATTAAGGTCAGCGGGGCATCTTACCGATGCTTTCGGATTGCATAACGATGCTTCCGTATATGTTACGACTAATATAATGCATTTGGGACAATCTGTTAATTACTACTATTTGCTGCGTATTAATTTAGATACAGAACGCTTTCGAGATTATAACAAGCAAAATGAACAATACTAATATCGCCCCCATACTGCCAAATCCACCAATACGACCGTAACCTTCGCCAATTCCACCAACAAGACCGTAGCCTTCGCCGATTCCTCCAACAACTTCACTCATAGTAGTTCCTCCTTTCACTTAGAATACACCTTACTATATGGATAAATATTAAATGGAGATTGGATTTATTGGCAAGGAAGATTCAGCCTTGGATCATGCCCTATGGTGATTTGTTGCTAAGGAAAAGTTTCCTTACCCAAATAAAAATACCCCACCGAGCAATTAGGCTAGTAGATATGACTTTCACTATTGGGAAATGTTTCATGTTAAAATATTTAATATGTGCTACTATGCAATTGAGGGGCATCTCCCCCTCATAATACCCATTCAGCTAAGCGTCTCCGCGTCCGGTTGAGTGGGTATTTGTTTAATTCTATGTGTTAACTTTCCACAATATAAAAGTTTATGATAGCACGTTAAATGACCCGTTTCGGTTCGTTCGAAAATATTTCTAACATAGATTTTTATAATCAAAGGAGGGCATCATGAGGAAAATATGGATATCCATTGTCGCAGTGCTCATAGGTAATGTTATTAGTAATTTGACTTACCGAAGACTTGACTTCTTCCAGTACAATACTGGAATTGATTTTTACGCGCTCGAAAATATTATAAAGAGCATTTCCAACTATGCTTTAACCGTGATGATCGCATTAAGTATTTACGGATTAATCAGCATTTTTGTTAAAAAACTAAAAGCGAAAAAAAAGGCTCTACCATGAATATACCGATAGAGCCTTTTGTATTAAAAAGGGTTGTCTATATTTTAGGGAATGAACCTTAAAGGGAGATTATATTGAGGTTAGAAGTAAATAAAATCCCCACTGACCAAAGTCAGCAGGGCATATTCCCAAGCGCTTGCGAATTTACTTATCCATTCTGTTTCGGTTGTCCTGAAGCTATCCGCAATTCATCAGCCAATCTACCAATCTCCTGTTTATCTGCTGCTGTCTTAGCTGCCGCCCCATGCTGGCTTGAGATACTTATCAATGATTGCATTTACGTCTTCAGGGTCCACTTTCACCTCATCCTTTTCAGGTTTAATTTGCTTGCCATACTTTGCCTTCAGATCAACAATTGTCCCATTAAATTCATTGAGATCAACTTGTCCCGCAATACCATTTACCTTACGTGTACCAATTGGCAATACCCCGCCTGCTACGCCATCGCTGTACTGCCAAAACTCCCAACACGACCAACCAGAACCGTTATCGGATGCAGTCGAAGCGTTGTAACGTGCAATCCACAGTGGGTAGTTATTTAGACCTGTGAAATTACCTATAAACGAATCTTCAAGGAATGCCTTTGCAATGGCTGAAATCAACGCTTTGCTCAAATTGTTTTTATTACTCTCATAATCCATGACAGGTGGAAGATCAAAAATGCTCACTCCCCCTGCTGCTTGGATTGACCTGAAAAATGCCTGTGCCGCCATCCTTGCCTTATCTACTGACGTTATTGAGTCATCAATATAGTGGTATGCTCCTACTAGTAATCCAGCTGCCTTTGCACCTTTGACGTTATCCAAGAACTTTTTATCAACACTATTCTGAGTAGCTTTAATAAACACGAATGATATTCCTGAAGTAACAACCTTTTTCCAATCAATAACACCTTGCCAATGTGATACATCAATCCCCTGCGCGTTTCCCTTACTCCGATTTTGCATTATTGATTACCATCCTTCTGTTTTAAAACTGCTATAATCTCTTTTATCTTATTTGGCAATGGTAGTCCAAGCCGCCCGTAATTCTCAGTAACTGATATAAGTTCATTCGTTAAATAAAAATAAATTGAACCATCCATAATGACATCCGTCGCGGATAGCACATCTAAACGGTGTGCCAATATCAAAACAAGGACCATGAGCCCCTTTTTAGCTAACCCCCAAAAGCCAACTTTACTACTGAGTCCGTTACCCTCTTTCAATGATGCAGCTATCCCCGTTAAATAATCAATTACAATAGCAATAGAAAAAATGAAATCAATTCAGACCAACCGCCTAATAGGTAGGTTCCTGCTGACCCTAATAGAGCGATTCCCCACTTTAACGTTATATCCAACCTTTCCATGCTACATCTCCCCCAATCTCAGTTATAAAAATAGCCCCTGGATCTGCTCCAAGGGCAAAATAAAAACACCCTTCAAGGTGCTGTTGGTGTTGCGTATAATCGTCCAGATGCGACAGAAAAGAATCACCAATTGATCTGTTGACTGTCTCTGGAATCCTTATTCAACTAATGTGTCCCGTTAGCTTAATGCCATTTCTTCACTATGTCCGCCCAATTAGGGGGAGATGCGGACCGACATACGGGATTACCGTAACGACCACATCAATATGCGATTCAGAGTATTTGAACTCCAGTGATGAATGGAGCAAGTGTTGGTGGATAGGATAGCTTTAAGCTCCCAAACCATAACAAAGTAGTTCGTTTTTGCCCATAGGGGACCAGCACTATTGATCATTTGATAAGCCAAAATAGTACTTTCCCCATAAGATCACTTTTTCATAATCAGTTGGATTCTAAAACTGTACTTCGCTCGAGTGAACAATTGTACAAGAATGCTATTGCGATGATGTTGTAAATATTTAACTATCCTGTCTGTTAGTTTAAATGATACCGAAACAAGCCCAACTTTTCTAAAGCTGTCACTTCATCTTTCATTAGACAAATATCTAATCGGTTATGATTACATGTTCTTGTCCCTCGAGATTTAAACTTACCCGCTGCACAAAATAAGAACTCTCCTGAAATTCACTCTGGCGCTTTAGCAGAAGAAAGTGTATTATAGGTACCTGTCAGTTCATTTTTTTATATCAGCCAGAGAATTTTCAAAACTTTACAAAAGGGGTTTATCATCATGACCAGACATAAATTAGGCTTCTGGATCCTGACCGCCCTCGTGGTCGGTAACATGGTTGGTTCCGGAATCTTCATGCTGCCTCGATCTCTGTCGGAAGCGGCGAGTCCTGCCGGGGTTATTCTGGCCTGGTCCTCTACAGGACTAGGTGTACTTATGCTGGCGCTTGTCTTCGGCAGTCTGGCTGTCCGCAAGCCTGAGCTCAGCGGCGGCCCGCAAATCTATGCGAAGGAGCTGTTTCGTGAAGGTTCGCACGGCTCTCTCATGGCCGGCTTTATGTCTACCTGGGGATACTGGCTCGGCAATATCGCCGGTTTTGTGGCGGTTATCACTACGTTCGCGAGCTACCTGTCTACCTTCTTCCCGGTGCTTACTAGTAACAAGGTATGGCTGACCTTCGGGAGCTTCACATTAAAAGCGGGCAATGCCCTGACGTTCCTCGTCTGCTCGGTACTGCTATGGGGAACGCATGCCATCTGCCTAAAAGGCATGAATAGCGCGGGGCGATTGAATTTTTTCGCTACGGTGACCAAGGTCATCGGCTTTGCGCTCTTCATCGTGATTGCCCTCTTTGCGTTCCAACAGAGCAATATCGGGCCATTCCTGGCTCCGCGCACCAATGACAGCGGGCAGACGCTTGGCCTGCTCTCCCAGGTTAACGCGGCCGCGATTGCAACGTTGTGGGCTTTCATCGGCGTGGAATCCGCAATGGTCTTCGCCGCACGCGCCCACCGCAAGCAGGATATCCGCCGCGCGACCATCGCAGGGCTGCTGATATCCTTCGTGCTGTATGTCGGCATCAGCATCCTGACTATGGGTCTGCTGACACAGGACCAACTGATGGCTTCCCAGAACCCCTTGGTGGACGGCATTTCCACTGTGCTAGGACCCATCGGCGGCAAGCTGCTCGCAGGCCTCGGACTGATCAGTCTGCTCGGCTCCACGATCGGCTGGGTGCTGCTTAGTGCCGAGGTGCCGTTCCAGGCGGCCAAGCAGGGTGTGTTCCTGCCGTTCTTTTCCAAGGAGAATAGTAAGGGCATGCCGACGGTATCACTCTGGATCTCCGTCGCACTCGGCCAGATTTTGCTGCTGTCCACGATCTCGGGTTCCATCTCGGCGGCGTTTGATTTTATTATCTATATCGCTACGCTCGCCTATCTGGTGCCTTATCTGATAGCATCACTCTACCACCTCAAGCTGACCTGGACCGGCGAAACCTACTCGCTGCAGAAGGAGCGGATGACCGAGGGGATCATTGCGGCTTTGGCCGCCATCTACTCGCTATGGGTCATCGTGGTGGGCACCGCGGATCTCAAGACGTTCCTGCTTGGACTCGCGCTGATTGTCAGCGGCATCCTATTCTATCCGCTTCTGCTGCGGTATCAGAAAGTCCAAACAAAATAATGTAAGGTCAGGCAGCGTTGAATTTAGGAAAGGCGTCCATCATAAGATGGGCGCCTTTCCGCCAGACGCGCAGCGCCGTTTGGTCCATGAGAAATCTAAGACGGTTATGAATATAAGTTCTTGCATCAAGTATTGGACAAGAACTTATATTCATAAAATAAAGATTTCCCCTACCAAGCACAGTCAGTTGAGATATCAATACATCATCATCCGGTAAAAGGATTTACCTTCTGCAATTTACGCCTATACTCTTCGTCCCGTCCCAATGACCCCAAAGGTATCCCTCTCCCTCCACAGTTGAGTTGAATCCTTAAGCCTCTTTAATTTCTTCATAGTTATCACCTATCCTAAATAAAATGAACATTAAAAAGGCCGTTCCAGGTTTGTCTTTATGATAACGGTAATCCCACTGGGGCCATAATTAGTTACGAGCGACCATCGAATGAATTGTGTCGTGCAGTGTATTTTAAGGAACAGTCAGAATCAAACACCATAAAAAAGCAATATCTTCTGAAGTCGAAAATCATGTAATCAAACTAATTCAGATTGAGCCAGTGCTGCTGCACATCTACTTTCTGGTATAAATTGAATCTGTTCTTAATGATTTCGGCAACTTCACAAGCAGTTAATTTCGTGTTGTTGATTCTGATGTAATTCTCTCTTTTAATTTCTCCCTCGTACGAGTTCAATCGATGTTGCTCCATTGTCAATTTTAGATCCTGTTCAGAGCTAGCGATATCACTCTTTGTTGGTTTATGTTCAAGTCTATGAGGAGTTTTGTTACGCTCAATTCTCTCCTCAAGGTCGGCTTCAAGCTCAACAAAATAAACTACTCCATCTTTGTCTTCAAATATTTTACAAACTTTATCGACATGGTCCCTATCACTCTGCAAATCGAATCCCCATACATAAGTGAATATAATTCCGTACATATCACTTCCGGCGGCGACTTCAAAAATGTCTTGACGAAATTTATACGCTAATCTCCATATTTCATGATATCGCCCCTTCGAAGATATTTCAATAATATCAAGTTTGAAATCAATAAGGGTGGTTATAATACTTTTCTGCCCGTTAGTTGAACAAAGGGCTACCTCTCGGCAGCCCTTTCATTATTGAATTATAGGGTACGTTAGCTCAATAAAACAGCGACAATCTAGGACTTTATTTTCTCGTCCACGGCTTCCACTGTTTTTATAGTTGAGGCCAGTCTAATACTTTTTTACTAGATCTGACGATTTTGAGATTCCATACTTTTCAGATAGTCTCTCTTTCAGAGATCTTCAAAAAAATCTAATTCTCATTATTTTCTCATGTGAAGCTTATACAATAACAAGTATGGGGAAGACAAATGGATAAAAAATCAATATTCTTCTGATGTAGTCCCGGCCACCCTACCTACTCTTACTGTCGCAACAGAGCATGTGAAACAGTTCTCCGAGCAAACTCGGTGGCTGATTCGAGTAGTTATGAAACGGAACGTTATTGGAAATTGTGAAGCGTATAAAAAAATCTTTAAAAGGAGATAGCAAAATGGAAACGATCAAAACAAATGAAACTACAAGCATGTTAAGTAAAGTTCCCGAGGTAACCCTTTATTTCTGGATTATAAAAATCTTATGTACCACAGTCGGTGAGACTGCAGCTGATTTTCTGAACGTCAATCTCGGTTTTGGTCTGACTGGTACCTCCATTGTAATTGGAGCCTTGTTGCTAGTTGCGATGTTCCTTCAATTTAAGGCGAAGAAATATATACCGAGCTTTTATTGGTTGACAGTATTCTTGATAAGTATCTTTGGAACACTTGTTACAGACAATCTGACAGACAACATGGGTATCCCTCTTGAAGTGAGCGCTATAGTTTTCAGTGTGTTCTTGGTGTTGACCTTTGCCTTATGGTACGCCAAGGAGAAAACGCTCTCTATCCATTCAATATTCACTAAACGTAGGGAAGCCTTTTATTGGCTAACAATCCTTTTCACATTTGCACTTGGTACGGCGTCTGGCGACCTAATGGCAGAGAGCCTTGGTCTCGGTTACCTAGCTACAGGTGTCATAGTTTGTGCGGTAATTGCCTCCGTGACAGTCGCTTGGCGATTGGGGCTTGATTCTGTATTAGCATTTTGGATTGCCTATATCATGACGCGTCCTTTGGGTGCTTCGTTGGGGGACCTCCTTTCACAACCGCAAGATAACGGCGGGTTGGGATTAGGTGCAACTGTAACAAGCGCAATATTCATTTTAGCGATTATGTTGATAGTAATTTTCCTTTCTGTCACCAAGCGGGATTTGATCGCCACATCAAGAAAGGCAGTAACTGATACAAAACAAAATTCCGTTTTCTGGCAAACTGCGGTGGTTATATGTGTACTGGTGCTTGCGGCCGGAACTGGCTATTTTTGGCGTCATGCTACGCTACAAGATGCCTTACCACAGGGGGATTCGTCTGGATCCGTCACGCAAGCCTTCCCGCAGGGTGATATATCTAATTTCCGAAAAATTACGGAAGATACACTAAGTTTAGTGCAAGCAGGGAATTTGTCCGCCGCAAAGTCACACGTTAGTGATTTGGAGACCGCTTGGGATACCGCTCAGGCTCGACTCAAACCAATAAACAAGACGAAGTGGACAGAAATTGACAATTCCATAGATAAGGTATTGAGACAACTACGCGCTGCACATCAAGACGCTGAAGCGTGTAAAACGGCGCTGGAATCCCTCCTAACCGCACTTAGCTAAATTCACTCGATGCTGAAAAAGCTGATTTTGTACTAACTGTGCGGAAAGATAATTCAGAATACGTAGCCAATGGACTTCGTGCCGCGGAATCAACTGCAGCCCGGCGACTTGATATTCTTTTATTCCCCGATTCACCTCGTAGGTAACGGTAGTGCTGGCGTTACCTACGAGGATATGAATCACGGATGGTGGAGTAACCATTATGCTTCGGAACCCCGTGTACTTTGAATAATAAAATAAACGTCACACCTTTATAGGTGGCGGTTTTGTTTTGCTTCGATGTGTAAAAATGGTTTTTGTTTAGACGTCTATCGTTATCGTTGCTCTTAACACTTTTTCTTCTCTTTCATTTTTTTTATCTAGACATGGTAGCGTTCATGAAGAATATGCGAATTAAGCGTTGATTTTAGACTTTAAGTGGATTAATTCATAGATAAAAAAGGATGTGTAATATGCTTCAACACTTATTGGATAGCATTATAACATTGGGTTATTTCGGAATCATATTGAGTCTAGCCATAGAAGTTATCCCAAGTGAGATTGTTCTTGCTTATGCGGGATTCATGGTACTTAATGGACATCTTGGTTTTTGGGGGGCTGTTGTTGCAGGTTCGATTGGAGGAGTTATGGCACAGTGTATCATTTATGCACTAGGATACTATGGCGGCAGACCTTTCTTATTAAGGTATGGAAAATTTATTTTAATCAAACAAAAACATATTGAACTGGCAGATCGTTGGTTTGAACGATATGGTACACCTGTTGTATTCTTTGCACGCTTTATCCCTGTTGTGCGCCATGCAATATCTATACCTGCCGGAATAACGAAGATGAATATATGGAAATTTAGTTTATACACTTTGGCAGCCAGTATACCGTGGTCTATTATATTTATCAGTATTGGCATGAAGATGGGAGAAAATTGGAAAAATGTGAAAACCCAGTCTCACACAATGTGGTTTGTGTTATTTGCAATTGTTGGTCTTGTGATCGCGTATGGCGCTCTTAAAATGATCCAAAAGAAAAAAGCAATAACTAATGTGGAGAACGTCTCTCAATAATAAGGACTGACGAATGGTTTCATTCGACACGTTCTTTCCATAGCATGTATATGACTTCCATTCCCGCGACTGTTTTCTCGGAGTTTTACAGAACTTTATTGCAAACGACTAAATTTATTTGAACTCAAAGAGTAAGGCACCCCGAAAAATGGCGGTGCTTTTTCTGATTTTATTTATGCTAACAACGGAAGTACTCAATTGATTTTGAAATCTCAACTGAATCACCCTAATCTCGATGTTTGAACTATAGTGTCCCGTTAGTTCAATCACACCGCACTGTGTTTACCATATAGGTTTTCTGCTTACAACTATTTGAGTCCTCGTACAAAAGCGTTCACATTGCCTAAGCAACAAGCACCTTGAGGGTTGTTTACCTCACACCCACAACGACCAGCTTGAACATGAGCTTTGATGTGATCTGCAGGTTTTAGGTCAGTGTCAATGACTTGAAGAAGTCGCTCTCTCGTCCAATCAAAGCAGTAACACACAGGCACATCTGCCCTCTGATTTTTTTGATACACTGGTACCTTTAGGTCATTCTCCACAAACG
Organism: Paenibacillus macquariensis; assembly: GCF_900156375.1. Lineage (GTDB taxonomy): Bacteria > Bacillota > Bacilli > Paenibacillales > Paenibacillaceae > Paenibacillus_AQ > Paenibacillus_AQ macquariensis. Next base: position 694 of record NZ_FTNK01000027.1, on the reverse strand, counting down.
ATTGCGAATGGTTCCCGTTGAAGTAGACGATAGAGCAAGAAGGATTAGAACAAAAAACGTAAGTGTTATCTGGCTCAATGATTTCTAATGCCGACGCTTTTAGCAGGGACTTAAGCGTTATGAGTTGCACATTTTTACCTTTTTCACCACATGTAGGGCACTCCGTTTTTACAACTTCTGTACTATTAGATGGTGCACAACAATCCATTTGAAGTCACTCCTTAGTAGACGAACTAATTAATTCTCACTCCCTCAGATAATTATCTCACTAATTTGTAAAATAATAAATCATCATTCCGCTAAACTGCCCATTAGTTGAACAAAGGGTGATTTTGCCAATAAAATACCTATTATTCTAAAAATAGTCTTTATTCTAGCTAAATCAGGCTATTAGTCTAGCCCTAAAATATACTACTCGCGTACAATGAACCATCTCTATAGGGAGGTGTCCGATATTGAGTTGTTCACGTAAAAAAAAACGTTGTAAAAAGAGAATCCTATTTGCTTGTCCTCCGAAAGGAATAAGAAAGAAACGCTGTATTAAAGTTATTAAAAAAGTAGTATGCGTATCATGTCCCCCACCTGAAGTGAATGTTACTACTCCGACGGTTGTTGGTCCTCGCGGACCACAAGGGTATCAAGGGTCTCAAGGTTTTCCTGGCGCAACCGGTGGAACTGGTGCAACCGGTGGAAC
>NZ_FTNK01000041.1:7015-14052 GCF_900156375.1 Paenibacillus macquariensis | reverse complement strand
CTTGTTCTTTATATTGGCCAAGGTGTAGCTGACGGTAAACTGACAGCTCTAGGTGGTACATCCACGGGATATATCAATACGGTTGGATTATCACTTAACACGGTAGCCGTAACGCCGTCGTCCAATCTGAACAATGTGGATATGTTCCCTTACAGCCTTTCGGTTGTAAATGCAGTGGGTAAGATAAGCGAAGGTAAGGATGCATTGAATACAGTCATAACATACAACTTATCCAAAAATGGAGATTACGAAGCAGGTGCCTACGAGCACAAGCTTGTCTTGGAAATCATTGATCCGTATGGGCAAACGATGGAAAAGATGTTGACACTCGGGACTGATTTGCCAATGGGTAAATATAAATCGTACTCAACTACGTTTAATAGCAACTTCGACACAAGATTAGGCGGAGGCACCATCCGCATGAACCTGTACGATGAGTTCCAGAACCAAAGAGTTTTGCTAGGCAGCCAATACTATCCACTTACTTATGAATCAGCACCAACAACGTCACCCCATGGCACTGGCGGTGCAGGAAGTTAAAGTACAACCGGTACTAATGTGAGGCTATCTCCATAGTACCGCAGTCGGTGTGCAACAACAGGGTTATCTCATTTTTACTTTTCTTCCATTAAACAACAAACCCAGTACCGATCATGGTACTGGGCATTTTACATAGGGTTGAACCACGGATAATATCGTTTCACGGTAACGGGAACAGATATTGCATCTTTAATAACGCTTTGTCATCGTATAGAATCAATGAAGTAACACACGACATTACACGTCAGGAGATTTTCAAGTATGCAAAAAAGGATTTTGATCGTGGAAGACGATATCCATATATCCCAAATCATTAAAATGAATCTCAACATTGTGAACTACGAGACGACTGAGGTGTACGACGGCTTGGCGGCGCTGGAGGCGATGAAGCAGGAGAAGTTCGATCTCATCCTGCTGGATGTCATGATTCCACGGATGGACGGGTTTACACTGATGGAAAAAATTCAGCCCTACGGCATTCCGGTCATTTTCCTGACGGCCAAAAACTCGGTTTACGACAAAGTCAACGGACTAAAGCTGGGGGCAGACGACTACATGGTCAAGCCTTTCGAAGCGATCGAGCTGTTGGCCCGGATCGAAACCGTATTGCGAAGATACGGCAAAGAAGAACACGTGATGGAGTTTCAAAACATTCAAGTAGACTTGGACAAACGAGAAGTGACTATACAGGGGGAGCCCGTCGAACTGACGCCGAAGGAATACGATTTGATTGTCGTGCTGCTGAAAAATAAGAATATCGCGCTGTCTAGAGAGCAGTTCATCGATAAAGTATGGGGCGGGGACTATTACGGCGAAACGAGAACGGTCGATATGCATATCAAAACGCTGCGTAAGAAACTTCAGCTGCAGGATCATATCAAGACCATTTACAAAATTGGTTACCGACTGGAGGATTGATCGATGAAATTTTGGCAAAAAATTTATTTGTTCTCTATTCTGGCCTTCGTCCTCATCTTTAATGCAGCTTCCATTATGGTCATTGAGCGGAGCCATAATACAATGCTAGGGCAGGAAATCAACAGTGCTTTAAGCCAAAATATGAGCATTCATTCCAGCGTCAATGCGATTGTTCCGATACTTCGTATCTATGATTCTATCGATTACGAGAAAACGATATTAACGAACATCGCCAAAGAATTTGTTGAGAAGAATAGCGACGATCGTATTTATTTGGATATCATGAACGATACGAACCGGACGATCTTCAGCAATACCGATTTCGAGATGCCGACGCATCGCGGAGAATTGGACAAGCTGGCCGTGGAGGAAATCAAATATATTTTGCGAGATATCGACCAGCGTACGATACTATTCACATCGAACATTACGGATATTAATCATAAAAAATATGTATTCACCTACATGAAGGACGTGACTTCGTTGTATCAGGAGCGCGTGGATCAGTACCATTTTTTCGTCAAAGTGGATATGGCCGCATGTTTACTCTATATGCTTATCATGTTTTTTGTGAGTAGAGGACTGACGAAGCCGATCGATCGACTCAACCGTACGGCTCAAGTCATTGCGCAGGGCGGATTTTCGGAACGAGTTCGTCTGAAATCGAAGGATGAAATAGGCGTTCTGGCACGAAATTTTAATGATATGGCCACGGTTGTCGAGGATACAATCAATGACCTGGAGCGGAACAATCAAGAGAAGCAAAGGTTCATCAATAATTTTACCCATGAATTAAAAACGCCGTTAACGTCGATTATCGGATATGCAAATTTTCTGAGGACGACCAAATACAACGAAGAGCTGTTCGTAGATGGACTAAATATCATTTACTCGGAAGGTAAGCGCGTAGAGTCGCTTTCGCTTAAGCTAATGGATTTGATTTTGCTTCAGGAGAATCATTTTCAGATGGAGGAGCATGATTTGGGAGCCATCATTGCCGAGATTGAGCCTGCGCTCAAGATGAAAGCCAAGGAGAAGCGGATTGTGATCGTCACCGATTGTGAAGAGGGCAGGCTGCTGCTGGAGAAGGATTTGATCAAAGTTCTGATCTTCAATCTCGTAGACAATGCGCTTAAAGCTTCTGCTGAACAACAGAGTATTACCATCTGTACTTACTGGCGCGACAGCCGTTACACTCTTGAAGTGATCGACCAAGGCATCGGTATTGCGAAAGAGCATCGGGACAAAATTTTTGAACCGTTCTACATGGCGGATAAAGCTAGAACGAAAATCAATAATGGGGCGGGCCTAGGTCTCTCCATATGTCAAAGTGTGGCGAGCATACACCATGCTGTCATCGAAGTGACCAGCAAAGAAAATCAGGGAACGACGATTGGAGTCATTTTCGATCAGATAGGTCCGAAAGGAGGGTTGAATCCATGAACAAGCTCATTGTGATGGTTATCGTATGTGCAGCGTTCATGATCCTGACGACGGGGTGCGGGGGATTATTTAATGCCATCGAAAAAGACACCGTCATGGTAAAAAAAATAACCATAGAGCACAAAACCAACGAAGTGAAATACGAAGGCGTTCTTTCGCAGGATACTGTGAAGACACTCAGCCTGAATGCGGTCAACAAGTACTATAATGAGAAACTGACTATGGGCGAAGTCCAATTCGAATTGATGGCGGTAGATCAGAAGAAGCTTAAAGAACTGCTGGACAAGCTGGAATACGGCGTCATTTCGCGATCGAAGCAAAATCAGGGGTTCAAAGTGAATTCCGAAACAGAGCTGAATAAAATTCCTAGCGGTCTGTTTTATATGACCCTGACCCAATCAGCCGATCCCAATGAAGTCTATGATATTGTAGTGAACGCTAGAGACGGCGATGTAATTAAAATTTCTAAAGTGAACCAGAATCCAAAGTATGCTTATGGGGATAAGGACCCGGAAGTGGTTATGGAAGGGAAAGTGATTATGGATGAGGTAATCGAGATCGCCAATCGGTTTATTCAGGAAAAGGGAAGTTATGTCTTGTCCGATCTGACCTTGGACAAGAAAGGCACCCGTTGGGGCAGGGGCATCGTTGCGGAATTGTATTATAGGAGTAAGGATAAACAATCGCTGAACTACAGTGTCATGGTTAATGTGAGAACGAAGCAAGTGGTTGGGTTCAACAAAGATGTGATGGCGATGCTCAGTTATTTTTCAGAGTCGTAAGCCGACCGACATAACTAAGGCCAGCTGCAGCCGCAGCTGGCCTTTTTGCGCTGTGCTGCCTGGTGAATTCAACTTTTTACAACTTCAATACAAGTCCATCTCACTTATCATATATTCGCGTACTACACTGGTAGAATACCCCGTAGGTAGCAGCGCCATTGTAAAAGGAATTAAAAAATATTTCGTGGATAGAGAAGGTTAGAAAAGGGGAGGAAGAATAAAAATGAAAAAAATGTTGTTAATGTTACTAACGATTATACTCATGATCTCTGTCTCTGCTTGTAGTAGCCGTGCGGGTAATGGAGATGTAACGCAAACACAAAACGAGGATAAGGCAACAGAAAAGCCAAACGGGGAAAAGACAGAAGGAACGAAACCTAGTGGTGGCAAAAAAACGGTTGTATTCTCTACATTTTTTCCTGATGAATTCTTTAAGGAAGCTAAGAAGAAATATGAAGCCAAGCATCCTAATATCACGATTGATCTTACATATATAGAGAGTGGTGATGGCGCACAGGGGAAAGCGGCTTATGAGAAATTCATCAAAACGACGAACACTGCCATGTTATCAGGTAAAGGACCTGATCTGGTTGAAATGGATCAATTGCCAGTCGAGAATTATGTAAAAAAACATTTGTTAGCCAATATGAGTGAAATCATAAAGAAGGATCCAACTTTTAAGAAAGAGCAATATTTCAACAATATTTTGGACAATGTTAAGATTGACGGCGGAATTTATGGGATGCCCTTGAAATTCTTGATGTATGGTCTGATGGGCGACGAGACATTGATTGAGAACAGCAAGGTGAAGTTTGACGACAAGACTTGGAATTGGAGTCAATATACCGATGTAAGTAGACAACTAATGAAGTTTGGAGAGAAAACTGGCAAATATGGCGTGTTTAGTTCACCAGATGCTCTATTAAATGAAATGGTCAAAGATCAATACCCGACGTTTGTAGATGAGGTCAATGAAAAGGTGAATTTCGATTCGGGTACCTTTACTAAATTACTCAAGCAAGTAAAGTCCTTGTCCGACGAACGCATTATTACGCAAGAACAAGTACACCCTCTATTCAGAACGGTTTCTATTAATTCACCAACTGATTATATTAATACCTTAAAAGAGAGTGAATTTAATATGAAGGGCTATGAATTTAAATCCAAACTGTACGCTAAACCAAGTGCAAATGACCAGCAAACTGGAGGTTATTTTAGAACGTACAGAACCATTGGCATCAATGAGAAGTCTTCTGTCAAAGAGGAAGCATGGGATTTCCTTAAATTTATGTTGTCTGATGAGATACAAGCTCCAGGAACGGGTTTTCCTTTAAATAAGAGCTTATATGAGAAGCAAAAGCAGCAACTATTAAAAGAAGGGAAAGTTAAGTCTATTCAAGAAATGGAAGTTATGAAAGGCAAGATATTCGAGGTAACAGCAAAGGATATTCAAGGATTAGATCAATTCCTCTCTGGAGCAATCCATCCCGTTGCATTCAAGCCTTCTAAGGTCGAGGAGATTATTTCAGAGGAATCCAAAGCCTATTTCAGTGGACAGAAATCAGCCGAAGTCGTGGCGAAATTGATTCAAAATAGAGTGACGACTTTCTTGAATGAATAACCAGCTATTCAGAGAAAGGTTTAGATGAATAATGAAATCATCACGAAATAACAATGTGAAATTAAGGATGAAAAAGAAAAGAAGGAGATTAGGACTTATTGTAGCAACTGTGTATCTTATGATCTTTTTAATAGGGGAATTGACTTCTGATCCTGAAGAAAGTATTCATCAAGTTGCCACAAGTGTAGCAGAACAAAGTATCATACAAGATACCATACAACCAGAAAAACAAAAAAGACCGGATGGAAAGCCAATGGGAAAAGTTGTTTACCTAACATTTGATGATGGCCCTAGTATATTAACGAATCAATTCTTAGATGTATTAAAAGAGCAAGATGTTAAAGCAATATTTTTTATGCAGGGAAGTAATCTACAAAAAACAAATTTACAAAAAAATGTAAAAAGAGCGACAAAAGAAGGCCATTATGTTGGTGCGCATAGTATGACACATATTTACAAAAATCTATACGATAATGGGCAGTTTGTACCAGAGATGAACGAAACATTATCTCTTATTCAGGATATTACAGGTACGAATCCTAAGTTGGTTCGTCCACCTTATGGTTCAGCACCAGGATTGGAAAGTGAACAGATTCGTAATCAGATTGTAGGGGCTGGAATTAAAATATGGGATTGGACAATTGATTCTAACGACTGGGTGTTAAAAGATAATCCAAACCAAATTGTAGAAAATGTTAAAAAGGGAACTAAACATGAAGTAGAAGTCGTTCTCATGCATGAAAAATCACAAACATTACAAGCGCTTCCAGAAATAATTGCATTTTATAGGGAAAAAGGATATGAGTTTGGTGTATATAATGACGCTGACCATTTCAGTCTTAATTTCTATCAAGATAAATATCTGTAATTATCGGCTGAGAAACATCGAAAACCGACCACCTTGAGCCGACAGAACCAAGGCCAGCTGCAACCGCAGTTGGCCTTTTTGTGCGCTGTTGCTTGTTGAATTCAACCTTTTACAACTTCAATACAAGTCTATCTCACTTATCATATATTCGCGTACTACACTGGTAGAATACCACCGCAGGCAGTGGCGCAACCCGACTGATGATGGAGAATGCGTGAATCGTCAATGAATCGAGAAGTTCGGTGAGAAGGAGGAGGGCCGATGGGTTAGCGAAGATGCTGCTCATCTTTACGGTTGTATTATTCGATATCCGAGGGACAAGGAAGCTGTAAAGCAATATAAGTACAAGCCGTGGCAGTCGACGATGTTCCAATCTGGGTTTAATGAGGCATAGAGAGTGGCCATGAGTAAGGAGACAGCATGAAAAGGGTAAGGAGAAAACAGCTTCAACGTCGCCAAGCGATATTTATGATAAGCATCGTTGTTTTTATGGGAATGGTCTGGTCGCTATATGCGTTATCATTTCCGATTTCAGGGAATCGAATCACAACTTCGGGGGAGTCGACAGTTTCGCTGAACAAACATATGGCAACGCCGCAAGAAGTATCAAAGCGCTACAAAATTGTGATCGATGCGGGGCATGGAGGAAAGGATCCCGGCGCGGAAGGTGCAAGCGGGAACCGAGAGCGAGCATACACCCTAGCGCTGTCTACGAAGGTGTATGACTTGCTCCAGCAGGATCCGATGTTTGAGGCGCACAGAACACGTACGGATGACACCTTTGTCAAGCTGAAGGATCGCGCCCAAATCGCGAATGATCTCAATGCGGACGCATTTGTCTCCATTCATGGGAACACATACAGTG
>NZ_FTNK01000041.1:0-6845 GCF_900156375.1 Paenibacillus macquariensis | reverse complement strand
CGAATATGCTCAGTGAAGTGCATCAGAATCGAACCGCCCAAGCCATTGTAAGAGGAATTAAAAAGTATTTCGTGGATAGAGAGGGTTAGAAAAAGGAAGGAAGCCTATGAGAATCCTTCTGCCGAGCATGAAATCCAGGACGTAAATGGGGGCCTGCACTGCAGAGGCTATCGTTAGCTGACTTGCAAGATACCAATATTGAAGCCGTATACAATAATGACGAGATGCAGGTTCGCCGTACGAAGCGGGAGTTAGAGCCTCGCGATTAACGATTGGTGTCCAGGAACTAAAAGTGGAGAGCAGCGAGCCGATAACAGAAGGTAATCGTCTGAGAGTCTGGCGTGCTTGTTCTCGTAGATAGCACGGAAAATGGAGAGGAGCGTTTTACGATGAAAAAAGGATATGTATTCAGTTTGGTCGTTGCATTAACCATGACTTTGGCAGCATGCTCTGGCGGAGCCAGTCTTAAGAAGAAAGAGGGGCAACAGGGACAAGATGGGAAGAAGACCGTCGTCTTATCCGTACTCCAAGCTGATCCTGTGTATTCTCTGGCAGAGAAGCAGTATGAAGATAAACATCCGAATGTGGATATTCTAATTAAAGAATATGTCAAGGGGGAAGGCTCGAATCAAGAAGGTGATATCGAGAAATATGTGAACACCACCAACACAGAGCTCCTAACCGGTAAAGGTGCCGATTTGATTTCCCTGAATGTGAAGGATTTGCCCGTTAGGAAATATGTGGACAAAAAATTGCTGGTGAACTTGAGTAGCTTGATGAAGGAGGATGCTACATTTGATTCCAGTCAATATGAGATGAACATTTTGGATGGGGCCAAGATGAATGGAGGTCTCTATACGTTGCCGCTGCGGTTCACCCTTAACGGTTTTATGGGGGATGCGAAGGCGATTGAGGAATCCGGAGTGAAATTCGATGACAGCAAATGGACATGGAGCGAATTCATAACTGTGGGCAAAAGTCTAGCGGCATCCGGCGGCCATAACTATTCGATAGGAAATACGTCTCGAGAACAGATGCTGTACGATTTATTTACTGATAACTATAAGCGAATTGTGAATGAAGAGAAGCGCCCTGCTAGTTTCGATACAAAAGAATTCGCCTTACTCATGGAGCAAGTGAAAACGTTGTTTGAGGAAAAGGTAGTGACGGATGCCGAGGTCGATGCAGGGGATTATTTCTTTTCGACTGTCTGGATTTTCTCTCCTGCAGATTATTTTGTAATGCCATCGCTAATCTTTGAGAAAGGGAAAGGGAAAATCTATAACAAGCCGCTCGCTGCCGGTCAACAAGCGGGGGATTCGTTCACGATGCAGATGACATTGGGGTTGAATGCGAATTCGACCGTTCAGGCGGAAGCTTGGGATTTCATGAAGTTCTTAATGTCCGAGGAGATCCAGACGATGCCAGATCATCAGAGTTTCTCTATCCATAAAAAGGTGAACGAGAAGACATTACAAGACCTCCAGAACAAAGGCTCGATTGATGCTATGGGCTCCACGGTACCGGTTATGAAGGCGGATATTGATATGATCAAGCAGATGATGCAAAATGCAAGCACACCGGAGAAGCATGATTCGAAGATCCGAACGATTATTACAGAGGAAGTGAAAGCTTACTATAGCGGTCAAAAATCGGCACAAGCAGTTGCGGAACTTGTCGCGAATCGTGTGACGACGTACTTGAATGAGTAAGAATAAATAACTTCTAAGAGATAAAGGAAGATAATGAATGAAAAAGTGAACAACAGTATTGCTACTTTCGCTTGTTGTGGCGAGAGTCACTACATGTACATCTTCGGGTATTAAAGGAAACGAGACAGGTGTGCAAAGAATTCAAGATTGCAATTTTTCGTAATGAACCTTGAACGGCAATTCAGGAGCCGACAGAACCAAGGCCAGCTGCAACCGCAGTTGGTCTTTTGGTGCTGTGTTGCTTGTTGAATTCAGCTTTTTACAACTTCATTACAAGTCTATCTCACTTATCATATATTCGCGTACTACACTGGTAGAATACCACCGAAGGCAGTGGCGCAACCCGAGTGATGATGGAGAAAGCCTGAATCGTCAATGAATCGAGAAGTTCGGTGAGAAGGAGGAGGGCCGATGGGTTAGCGAAAATGCTCATCTATACGGTTTTATTATTCGATATCCGAGGGACAAGGAAGCTGTAAAGCAATATAAGTACAAGCCGTGGCGGTCGACTATGCTCCAATCGGGGTTTAATGAGGCATAGAGAGCGGGCATGAGTAAGGAGACAGCATGAAACGGGTGAGGAGAAAACTGCTTCAACGCCGCCAAGCGATACTTATGATAAGCATCGTTGTTTTTATGGGAATGGTCTGGTTGATATATGCGTTATCATCCCCGATTTCGGGGAATCGAATCACAACTTCGGGGGAGTCGACAGTTTCCCTGAACAAGAATATGGCAACGCCGCAAGAAGTATCAAAGCGCTACAAAATTGTGATCGATGCGGGGCATGGAGGCAAGGACCCCGGCGCGGAAGGTGCAAGCGGGAACCGAGAGCGAGCGTACACCCTAGCGCTGTCTACGAAGGTGTATGACTTGCTCCAGCAGGAGCCGATTTTCGAGGCGTACAGAACACGTACGGATGACACCTTTGTCAAGCTGAAGGATCGCGCCCAAATCGCAAATGATCTCGATGCGGACGCATTTGTCTCCATTCATGGGAACACATACAGTGGTCTGGATGTATCTGGCACAGAAACGTATTATTATGCGGACGAAAGTTTTTTGTTCGCAAGCGAGGTGCACGAACAACTGGCAGAGGCTACTGGATTCAAGGACCGCGGCGTGAAAAAGGAAAGCTTGGGGGTGCTGAAGCTCAGCAACAATCTCGCGATTTTACTGGAGTTGGGGTTTCTCACGAACCCCAGCGATGAAACGAATATGCTCAGTGAAGTGCATCAGAATCGAACCGCCCAAGCCATTGTAAGAGGAATTAAAAAGTATTTCGTGGATAGAGAGGGTTAAAGCGAAGTTGTTGTAGGAGGTGTTAAACATGGGGGACAAGCGTTATCGGGGCAAAATATTAAAGTTGCTACGGCAAGATTGGACAGTGGCTGTTCTCTTCTTGGCACCGAGCTTAATAGGCTTCGCCATTTTTTATCTTATTCCGTTTGTTATGGGATTTTTCTATTCTTTCCAAGATAGCACGGTGGATGGCTCTTTTGTCGGTTTTGATAATTATAATGAACTGTATGCTAGCGGATCCTTCCGTAAAGCAGCAACAAACACATTCCTATTTACCGGTATAAGCGTACCGCTCATCGTTGTTTTATCCTTATTATTTGCAATCTTGCTAAATCAAAAATTATTTATTCGGAATTGGCTGCAGACGGCTTTTGTATTGCCACTTGTGGTACCCGTCGCCTCTATCGTAATGATGTGGCAAATATTGTTCGACTGGAATGGTACAGTAAATGTATGGATGCAAAGTATGCATATAGAACGAATCGATTGGATGAAATCAGATTGGTCCATGGGTGTGCTGGTTATCGTGTACACATGGAAAAATATCGGGTACAACATCATTTTATTCTTGGCCGGACTACAAAGTATTCCTAAGGATTACTATGAAACTGCGGATATCGAAGGTGCCGGTAGATTTCATAAATTGATTCATATTACGTTAGTCTACTTGACTCCGACAATGTTCTTTGTCGTGTTAATGTCCATTATTAATTCCTTCAAAGTTTTCCGTGAAACGTATCTGATCGCAGGAGATTATCCACATGACCGTATTTATATCCTGCAACATTATATGAACAACATGTTTCTTTCACTCGATATTCAGAAACTGACGGCTGCTGCCACCTTGATGGTAGGCTGCATTCTAATCAGTGTAACAGTCATGCTTTCAATAGAACGCCGTTTTCGGAAATTCATGGATTAAGTGTAAGGACGGTGATATTGTTGGCTTTATTTCGCAAGTTTGCGTTAACGTTGGTGATTGGAATTATCGCCGCGATGATGCTATTTCCTATTGTTGTCACATTCACAAACTCGTTGATGACGGAAGGTGAGATTGACCATAACTATAATCTCATTGGCCAGATGATTAATACTGCAGCAGGAGAGAAAGATGGATTTGTTAACTTGAAGCTATTTCCCGATTGGCTGACATTTCATCAATATGCGGAGGTGTTGGTTCATAAACCTGTGTTCCTTCAGATGTTTTGGAATTCAGTATTGATGGTCACACCTATCATCGCAGGGCAAGTGTTAGTCGCATCTCTGGCGGCCTATGCCTTTGCCAAGCTCCGATTTTGGGGGCGGGATAAGTTGTTTGTCATTTATTTAATGACCATGATTATGCCGTTTCAAGTCACATTGGTTCCCAACTACATTATTGTGGAGAAACTTGGACTAATGAACACATCATCCGCGATTATTTTACCGGGAATATTCAGTGCTTTCGGTGTATTTATGCTAAGACAGTTCATGCTGCATATTCCGAATTCATATATCGAAGCTGCCAAAATGGACGGAGCTGGACATTTGAGGATTTTTTATAAGATTATCGTTCCTCTTATTCAACCTGGAATCGCTGCGCTGATTGTATTACTATTTGTTGACAATTGGAATATGATCGAGCAGCCGCTTATTTTTATAGAGGATTCATTCAAACAGCCATTATCGCTTTATTTATCGCGTATCAATGAAGGAGCCCGGGGTGTCGCCTTTGCTGCATCTGTGCTGTATATGGCCCCAATGGTGCTGTTGTTTTTATATGCAGAGTCCTACTTTATCGAAGGAATTCAGCTATCAGGAATCAAAGGATAGTCAACATTTAGGATACAAGCTATATTCTGGAAAATTATAGGGGTGATCATGATGGGACTACAACATACCGAACAAGCGAATTCAGGACGTAAACGAACGATTCGAATCTTCTCCGGCTTGTTTATCGGCCTCCTAATTGTATTTACGATGCTTAGCAACACGTTGATGTCTCTAACTTTACCAAAGGTAGCGGTAGTAGAACCGAAACGGGGACAGCTTGTTCATATGTTTCAGAGTAGTGGTGTATTAATGTGGAAGGCAGAAGTTGCATTAACGAATAGTACGGGGTGGAAAGTTACAAAAGTAGATGTAAAAGAAGGGGATCATGTGAAGAAAGGGCAGACACTGGTGACTTACGACAGAAAAGAGGCGGAGCAACAGATTCTGGACGAACAAGCGAGTCTTAAAAAACTTAAGCTCACAATGGAAGAGCTGCAGGGCAGTTTTAAGGAAGCTTCGTGGAGTGCAGATGAGAATAGCATAGGTAACACCAAACGCGAGATAGAGATTAGCAAAATCGATCAGGGGGTTCAACAACGGAAAATACAAAAGTTGCAGGAATATTTGATAAATAATAGCGCAATTGTTGCTCCGTTTGATGGAATAGTTACGAAAGTAAATGCGACGGAGGGCCTTATCTCATCAAATGGCGGGCAAGATGTACATATGTCCAACGGAAGTCTTGGGTTTATGTTTGAGTTATTAGCCCCTGCTAATATAGCTGGAATGTTGAAGATAGGAGAAAAGATCGATGTTCAAGTGGATGGAACTCACATCAAACAAGCCGAGGGCCAAATTGCAGAAATCCAAGATGCAAATTCTGTCGAGGAAGGAACCAAAGGTGAAGGAGAGACTACACCTTTGAAATCTCAAATGAAACGGCTTCTGATCACAATACAAGATGGTAGTTTCAAAAGAGGGGACATTGTTAAGGTGGAGCTGACTAAACCATCGGCCGAGGATACGATATTATTATCCAACAAAGCCATTCACGAAGATGGTAGCGGAAAGTATGTCTATAGAATTGAAGAAAGAAACAGTCCGCTTGGCAACACATTTTACATTCGTAAAGTATCAATTACCGTCGTTGATTCTAATGATCAAGAATCAGCTGTAACCGGAGGTATATTCGAACAAGATCAAATCGTAGTCGACAGCAGCCAGCCGCTGCAGGATGGCAACAAGGTCCGGACGCAGTAAAGTTCGAATGATATAAGGTGAACTACAGATTAAAAAATGCTGGGGGTATGACCAGAGAGTCTTCATTGTAAGGACTTTTATTCAGGGAGGGAAATTCATGCATAAACGAAGAGAGACGTATGTTGCAGTACTGCTACTAGTGATTTTAAGCCAGTCTATTGCATACCGAGCTTACGCAGCATCGCCAATTTCAGCAGCCTCTAAATCAACAACGACAGAAGTATTTACTCTGGACAAACTGGGGTCTATAGCTTTGCAGAGCAATGTTAGCGTGAAGCTGATGGATATCAGCATTCTTGCGCAGCCGAGCGGAAATATACTTACATACACGCTTCGTTATAGCAACGGTAGTGGTAGCAATGTAAGTCTTGTTGATTATTTCTCCAAGGTTACCACAACAGGTGGTACGGTCGTACAAGGAAGCCCTATCACAAGTGATGCGACCAAAAAATCGGTGCCCGCCATGAGCAGTCTATCTGTAACTTATTATGTGAACATTGGCAAGGCTACAAAAGTAAACGGAGCCAAAGTTTCAATATTCGGGTGGGATTTCAATAGCGCTGATTATCAGAAAAGGCTGGGTGTTTTCACGGTTCCGGCCAATTATTCTATGGTAGCTGCTAAAGGCCAGAGCAAGAATATCATGATGAATGATCTTCCTGTAACGACCAAGGCGGAAAGTCTACAAATGATTAAACTAAATGGAAAGGTATACATGAGGGTAGGGGTCAGTCTCGCGAATTCGGGTACAAAAGTACTTAGCGATCCCGGCTATAAAGCATACCTGACATCTGCTGGTGGTACGGTATTCGAGCTCAG
>NZ_FTNK01000040.1 GCF_900156375.1 Paenibacillus macquariensis | reverse complement strand
TTGGCCAGGAGATACACGAGCTGAAGATCCAGAGGATGGTGAATTACCCGGATCGGGTTGGCCAGGATCTAAAAGCCAAATACTTGGCAATAAGCTGAAATCAATTTTTAAGATAAAAGGAAAAACTAACAATTCAGGTGATTCCACAACTGATGAGCCACTGGATCTTAATGTAATTCAATCGAGGGTAGGTACACTTACAATCGCAGTGGGAGGTGTTAGAAGGGGAATAGGTGTAACCCACCATGCCATTCAAATTGCCTTATATCTCTCTAAGTTTGGTAATGTTGCTTGTTGTGAATTGGGAAATATTGAAGAAGCAACATTTTGGACATTTAATCCTGGAAAAGAAAATCCATTCAATATTAACAATGTAGATTTCCATCCTTGTTGTAGTAATTACGTGAATTTAGTGTATAGCAAAAAATATGATTTTGTAGTTCTAGATATTGGAAGTATTAAAAATCAAACGGGTTTAATGCCAATATCTCAAGAATTCGTAAGGGCATCTCAGAAAATACTGATCAGTTCGTCTTCAATATGGGATTATCAGGATCTGATAAAGACTATTGAGCTTTTACATTTAAATAATTATCTCAATGGTACCCATATTCTTATGAATTTTTCTAACGAAAAGGTATTTGAGGACATACAAGAATCATTGAATATCAAACAGCAGGATCATTTTGGGATTCAATTACACAAATCTACTTTAAGGCCTGACTTGTTTAAGGATTGGGATAGCGAGTTATATAGACAAATATTTGGGGGGTGACATAATGGGTTTTTCTTTAATGAAAAAGGGGATTAAGAAATTAGACAGACGCACAGAGGAATCCATATGTATAGCACTATTTGATCCAAACTCAGGAGACACTTCCGAAACTGCTATGTATTTAGCTCAAGAATGGAGAAAAAATACTGGTAAGAAAGCAGTAATCGTAGAGTTTCCATGTCTCGGACTACCACGGATGTCCGGAAGAATTGGAAATTCAGAAGGTTTATTAAAGGACCAGAGTATTGAACAGTTTTTATTGGACTTGGAACGTAAGGATCTTAAGTCATTCGATGATTACATGTTTCATGGAGAAGACGCTGATTTTATTATTGTGAACCCGAAGACAAACCTAGATATTCCAGTACTTGTGAAGCTAATTGATGCCAGTACTCCGATTGCTGCACCGATCCATTTAAAAAAAGGTCTTTCAGCTCATTATGACCTTATTTTATTCTCTCTTCAGGGGCAAATATTCCACCCTATGACTTTTGTTAGTTTGAGACAAGCTGATGGAATTATATTGAGTATCCCAGATCTATTTACTGTCCCAATTAGCTACATGAGTTATAAAAAATTGCTAAATTACGGAATTACAGAATCTCAAGTAGCCCTCTATACACCTAAGAAGATTGAAATTCCGGAAAAAATATATAGAAAAGAACAACTACTTCAATTTATCTTCTCGATCGAGAAGCGTAAAGATCATAAGAGTGACTTAACCACCAACAAGAACTTCTCGTCTCATATTGGAATTATTAATCCAGTAGAGCATGTCTCATATCAGAATACCGATCAGTTTAATCAGGCTGAATTAACTCAGAAGGATGCTGAAGTATTTAAAAGCCTTGTAGATCATACGCGTAGATATCTACGACAGCATTATAGTGATGAGTTTGTAGCTGCAATTTTTGATGAACGTGAACGGTCAAAAATTAAATACTATATTTCTGATTTTATTAGAGAACAGACTCAATATAAATTCCAAATTGATATAGATATTGTAATCGAGATGGTTCAGCGCGAAATAACTGAAATGGGAGTACTGCAACCAGCACTTGATGATCCTAAGGTTTCTAGTATAGAAATAAACGGTCCAGACGAAGTGATTTGTGAAACTAGTGGAGTTCCAACGCATGATGAATCGATTAGATTTCAGGACAATGAACATATTTATTCTGTTATCTCAAAAATGCTTACTCCAATGGGCCGGACATTATCTGCAAATGATCCTGTAATTGATTCAAATTATAGAGGATTTCGACTAAACGTTACTTTGGATCGAAACAGAGGAGGAATAAGTTCGAATCACCCGATTATTTCAATCCGTAAATTCCCACCTGATATATATAGTGATGATGATTGTATTGCATACGGAAATATGAGTGAGGAAATTGTTGAATTTTTTCAAGATGTTTATCCTCTTGGGGTCAACGTAATAATTGGTGGTTCTGTTAATACCGGTAAGACCTCTCATCTTATCCGCATACCCTTATATCTCCCCGAACTCACGAGGATCTTAACCATTGAAGATTCTGAGGAGATGATGTTGAAACAAAAGGAGGCGTATCAGTCATACCCGAATATAGCAGCCTTTATTGTAAAAGAGCATGAGAATCCGCGTAGACGATATAACATTGCAAAGATTGTAAAAGTAACGTTACGACAGAATCCTGATTGGATATTAATTGGTGAAGTACGCGACGGAGAAGCAGCATCAGAAGCTCTAGAAGCTGCTAATACAGGAAATAGTATTGCTCTTAGTATTCATGCTAACGATGCTGAAATGACAGCAGTTCGCTTTATGCAGCTTTCAGGTAACAATGAGATAGCTGCAAGTCAGGTTGGCTCAACAATGGATATGATTATTTTCCTAGAAAATGTGAGTAGTAGGAGAATTGTTACTGAGATTTCGGAACTATTATCTTTTGAAGGTAATCACCCCGTATTAAATACAATTTTTAAATATGATTTCAATTCAAAAACCCATAAACGTGTTGGATCTTTGATAAAACTAGCAGAAAAAATGAAAAAAAAGGGAGCACCGGTCCGAATTTATGAACGTTGGTGCAATGTGATTGAGGTGTATGAATAATGAGCGTCTATTTGTATGCTATATTACCTGTTATTTGGATTATAGCTTTAAATGTAGCTCTTCCGAAAATAGAAAATACAAATATTTATAAGAAGAAAAGTGAAAAGTTATCTGGATTTCTTGGTTATCAGAAGATACATAAAGATGCTGCTGATGCTGGAGTTCAACTAAATAAGAAAGAGTTCATATTGATTACCCTTGGGTCAATTGCTATAGGGATAATAATTACTATTGTACTTAAGAATTATTTCTTTCTTGCCGTGGGGATGACATTAAGTTATATGCTGCCGAGGTACTTCGTTTCAAAATTAAAAAGAAATCGTCGGCAAAAAATCCTGTTTGAATTACCAGGTAATTTAAAATTATTAACAAGCAAGCTAATAGATTTCCCGTCTGTACAATCAGCCCTTGAACAATCTGTAAATGATATGCATGGGGAGACCAAGACGTTTTTCGAAGAAATGCTAGCAGATTTAAAAACAGGGTTTTCAGTAGAATCAGCATTAATTGAGATGAAAAGAAAAACCTGTATAAAGAGATTTGATGATTTTGCTGAAAAATTGTTAATGGCAGATGAACAAGGATTTCATGATCGGTCAATTCACAGTCTTAAGGAAACTGGCCGAGATATGACAGCTGACAATCTGGTACTGAAAGAAATGCAGATAAAGGCTAAAAAGGATATGAGGAATCTTTATATAGTGACTATATTATCTTGGGCTATGCCAACAGTATTATCCAGCGTAAATACAAACAACTCTAATGTATTTTTGGATACACAATACGGACAGATTTATATAGTGTTTTTCGTTCTAGTTACGCTCTACTCAATTATCAAAGCAGAAGATTTTGTATCCTTGAATCTCGATGAAATATGAAGGGAGGTGGTGGTTAGATGGGGGTATTACTTGCGTTAGGAGGAGTGATTATCTTCCTTTTCTTAATTCCTATGATAAATTGGTTTGTTCCGGATTTTAAATATGAAAGAGAGGTTTCTCGTAGAGCTATTAAGCTAGCAAGATCAGAAAGAGAAATGAAAATAGCCGGAAAGGGAAAGACAACAATATATGTAGCAGAAAAAATCATACCAAGACTGAATAAGTTCTCGTTGTTTAATCTAGATCGGATTGTCGGATCAAATATGAGGCAAATGGTCGAAACTCTTGGGAAATACGATTCATTGGAAGAAATGGTAGCATCAAAGCTAGTTTTTGCTGCAATGTGTACTGTACCTATTGCCTTTACTGCATTTGCATTCAATGCATTACATTTCTTAATTCCAGTTTTTTTTATTGTATTTTTTGTAAAGGGAATACGAGATGTAAAAGGATCGTTTTCGAAAATGCAGAGAGAGATTACAAAAGACCTTCCAAAACTTATTGAGAAAATGATGATGGCTTTAGAGACAGGGAAATCGTTCATTGTGGTTTTTCGAGAACTTGAAAGAACCAGTGGTCCGAGAATGAAGAGGCTATTAAAAAGATTGAATAGTAATCTTCAGGATATGGATCATGCCTCAGCTATTGAGATGTTTGCAAAAGAAACTACGATTCCAGTAATGTTGCAATTTTCTTCTGCTGTGAAGATTGGTATTAATTCAGGTTACGAAGAGGCAAAGGATTATTTTGAAGATCTACGTGATGAGATAGTCCAGTTGCGAAGAACGGCACTTACTGAAATTACTAGTAGTCGTCCTGAAAGACTAAAACTGCTTCAATTAGCATTAATAATGTGTTCAGTGATCAGTGTTGTTATTTGTTTTGTAAGTCTATTTTCAGAACTAGGGAAAACAATATAAAAAAAATTTAGGGGGAATATAAAATGTTGAAGAAAAACGTGGGTAAAGTTAAGGAACTTATGATTAGAAAGGTGTATACAGTTGCTAATCAGAAAGGTCAAAGTAACGTGGGTACAATGCTTTGGATTTTAGGTGGAGTGCTTTTATTTGTTGTAGTTCTTGGACTTGTTCAAGGTTGGCTTCCAGAGTTAATGGAAAAAATCAAAGGCAAGATTAATGGTTTATTATGATCCAAAGGATCAAAAGAATATTAAATCAGCGCGGAGATATGAATGCAATTGGTACTCTCTTTATTATTTTAATTATTGTGATCTTTATCTTCGTTGGTATTGATGTTTACGGTTTTATGAGCACAAAAAATAAGCTAACTCAGGCAGCGCAAGAAACTCTTGAGATCATGAAATCAGATGGTGGATTCGATTATGACACAAGAGAGTTCTTTATGGATTATGCCCGAAAACGAGGTTTGGATCTCTCTACGATAACAGTGGATGGAACACCAAAGTTGGTCCAACGGGGAAATTCTATTGAACTAAAGACATCTACAGTTTACGTCTTGAAAGCATTAAAACCATTGGGATTAGGTGAACTGAAGTGGGATGTTAATGTAAGTGTAGATGGGTTGGCGCGAACTTATTTCCGAGAAGGTTAGGAGATCAGAATGAATAGCCCTGTGAAACTAATGTTATTGATTTATTTTCTAGTATTTGGCCTGTTAGCTTCAGTAGATTTGATATCTATAAGTAGGGCTGAAGATAATATTAAAAGGAGCTTAGATAGAGCGATTGATGGAGGTATTATCTATGGTACCAACGAGGATGATTACTCTAAAGGTCTTATCTATCTTAATGAGGATAAAGTTCGTCAGGGTGTACGAGATCTAATTCAGAAAAATTTGAAATTAGAACCAACATTGAGTAGTGAGGCTTATCAAAATGGGGAACTTATTGTTAATATCACTTATCATGACGGGGTACCGAGAGTTGAAGCTACCTTCAGAGCTGCTATCAAGATGATCGCGGGAGGAATGGTAGGACTGGACACGTACCCTTTAGAGATTACAAAACGGACACCGTATCTTTCGGACTATAAGTAGCACTTATTATTAGAAGGGAGAATAGAGAAACTTGAAAAAAACTTGGAATAAAGTAACCCGTCGCATTCTGATCGTTTTGGGTGCAGCTATTATTACTTTTAGTATGGTATTTCTTGCAAATAGCTTTGTAAAAAAAAATACAGACTTAGTTCAGGTAGTAGTTGCTAAAGAAAATGTTTCACCGTATCAATCGCTTAAAGACATGGTAATGTATCGTGATGTTGTTAGAAGTGAGGTACCCGAGGATGCGATAAAAGATGTAAAAGAATTAGAAGGTGAATGGTTCGCTAACGATGTTGGATTTTACAAAGCTAGTCCCATTATGAAGTCGGGGATAACAACAAGTGAAAATTCAAAATATGGGGAAACACTAGAATTAAAAGAGGGAGAGCGTCTGATAGGAATTAAAGTTGATCAAGCGCAAAGTGCCGGTGACTATATTAAGCCAGGCGTGTTAGTGGATGCAATTGTATATGTTAAATCAGAAGAAGGTACGATAGTTATCGGACCTGAAGAAGATCCTGATTTGGCTGGGTTACTTGTATTGGCACGACAGAATTCAGAAGGTACAACGCCTGGGGAAGATGGAAGAAGTTTAGTCCCAGCCGTTGCGATTATCGAAACATCAAACAAAGACGTAAGAAAAAAGTTAGTCCGATATCAAGAGGAAGGCAAAATTTATTTATCTCCATCAGGAGTTGAAAAATAGTAATACAGAATAGGAGAGTGTACTTGTGAAAAAAGGAATCATATCATTTCTTTGCTTGATTATGCTTTTAACGACTGCAGGAATAGCAGTAGCTGCTTCAGAGATCACGGTTAAAGTAAATCAAAAGACAGTCGTTTTTCCAGATGCAAAACCTTATGTGGAGGGTAGTAGAGTTATGATCCCGGTGAGGTTCGTTTCTGAGGCACTAGGAGCAAAGGTAGATTATAAGAATAAAACAGTTTTAATCGAAAAAGATGGAAAGAACATTAGTATGAAAGTAGATAGTATGACCGTTCTTGTATCCGGTAAAAAGATCATGTTAGATGTACCTGTACGAATGAAGAAGGAGCGAGTATTCGTACCTTTACGTTTTGTATCTGAAGCACTGAATTCTAACGTGGATTGGAATGCAAAAGAACAAATCGTTACGATCACAACAAAAAAAGGTCCACAATTACCAACAGAAACACCATTTCAGTGGGGAACCGAGACTAATCTAGGGAAATCATTATTTATAAATAATATGACAGTACAAAACGGAAAATTAAGATTTTCTCTTCCAATAAATTCGAAGGCAGTTCTATACAAGCCAGGTAATGGTAATGGAGAGGTTCTGAAGTCCGGGGAGGATTATACGTATAGTTTAGGCAAAAGCCAAGGGTACTTAATGATTACTATGGTCTATCCGGGAAAGGAAACAGTGGAAGGCTACGCGGTGTATTTAGACACCAATAGTGAGAACTTAGATGGTAAATTTGCAAACATAAGTAATGATGCAGCGGTTGAAACTACTGTGATTATTAATGGAAAGATGGTTAGTTCAGCATCAACGTTATCTAAAGTTATTGAATCTATAAAAAAACTTAAATAATGTTCATGTCACGATTGTGGGGAAGCGAAGGTGAATAATGAAAAAGCGTATATTATTCCTTCTCCTACTTACCTTTGTTCTTAGCGCGGTGGTAGTACAAGCTGCTACAACTGATCCAATGCTTAAGAGTAGAGTAGGTTGGAGCTACGGGAAAACAGGTGACTTTTTGAACGGACATATACCGGCTCTTGATGAGACGGTAGTTAGACCATGGGAGTTATTTCAATGGAAGGCTATTTTTCATCAATCTGATGGAACAGCAAATACAATTAACAATTATGACGTTTTCAATGTTAAGAAAAAAATTGATGATCCTAATTTTGATAAGGAAAACGGATTAGGTTTGGTGCATAAAAGCAAGTTGGGTTTAGGAGACTTATTTGATGCCGTTATGACAGGGCAAAAAGTGAATGCAAAGCAACTATCATACTTTAGAGAAAGCTTCGTAAGTAATGCAGAGGATCCAATTTTCAAGGCAGGACATCCCTTCTTCTATACCGTAGATGGAGCTAAGTTCTTACGGATATCTGGTATTCTACCTAGGATGGGAGTTATTTTTGATAGAACTGAAAAGGTGAGTGAAAGTGATCATAGAGCACACTTTAATGGTTCGAAATGGCCTGAACTGAAGGTATCTACAGATGGTAAACTCAATATTAATTTTACTGCTTATGGTTATACAGAACGTAATATACGGATAATTGCCACTCCAAAGGGAAGTTTCCCAGATCTAAGTTTAGTGATGAACCTAAACGATAATAAACTAATAAATACTTCAGTAGATGCATATGACGGATCTTTGAAAGTGGGCTACAACGATATTGTAAAAATGCTAGGAAAAGAAGTAGATATTATTCTGGATGATGGATATGGAAGAACGGCTATCAAAAGTGTGACTCTTCCAGAAGAACCAGAGAAAATGGATTTTGTACCAACAAAACTCACATTGACTGAAGGTGGCCAATTATGGCTTAAATTCCGATACGATGGTGACGATTTTAATAGATCAGAATTTGCAAATGCTCGTGGCATTCCAAATACTGCAGACGTTAAAATTGGCGGTGCGGTTACAGCAGAATTCACAATGCCGGGTATGTTTAATGAGCTGCCGGCAACCATTAAAAATGGTCAAGAATTTTCATCACTATTAGGGAAAATCGAAGTCGGAGATAAACCAGGTAAATATTATATCAAGGTTACTGCGTTGGTTAATAATCCTAATCATCCTGATAGGGCTTTGGAAACTCCTGCTAAATCATATTTAAATAATGAAGTAAATGGTGAATGGGTAATTGACATTGCAGGTCCACAAAATGACTTAATAGCACAGTCAGTTACAGTATCTCCTTCATCGATGACTGAAGGTGAAAAAGGAACAATATCTGCGAAAGTAAAAAATATTGGATCAACTAATCAGAATAATGTTCTAATACGTTTCTATGATAATCAAAAACAAATATATGAAGTAAGAAAGAATATGCCTGCAAATGAAGTGATCTCAGTAGGAGGATTTTCATGGACGGGATCCCAAATTGGTGTGCATAGTATTTCAGTTCATGTGGATCCAGAGCGAGAGGTCCCTGATAAAGACAGGACAAACAATATCGCAGTAACAGGCTGCAGTGTTTCGGGGAGTAGTGGTGGGTCATCAGGTAAGAATTGTTCTAAAACGAATGTCGATAATAACTGGACAGTTACTTATAGACTAATCACAGGATATCACACCAAAACAGGAACGACTACTTGGACTGATAGTGCTGGGAAATCTCACTCATCCACTTATACGTATACGGACTACAGCGATCCAATATGGGAGAGTCGTAATGTTGGTTATAGTGAATCGCTCGATATAATTGCAGCGGTTAACACTAAACAGGGTATTGTGACAGATAATAAGCGTCCCAAAACTAGTGATCGCGAAAGTAGAGGAAGTTGGGCAATCATACCTTGGTCTGCTAAGAATGGATTAGATCCTAACAAGGTGACACGTGCAGGATATGGATTTGAAATAAAGGTGACAACAAAGTATGAGACGAATTGGGAGAAAAAAGTACCTGTTGGATTAGAAGGTACAGCTAAACCTTTTGGTGGTAAGTATGTTGGACCTTCCCCTGGAGAGGTTGTAGCAAAAATTTATAACTCGAAAGGGAATTTCGTTGAGACTTTAACATTAGAAAGAACTAGTGGAGGAGATACAGGAACTGCAGTATGGGAATTACCAAAGAAGTTGCATCGTTTCCAAGATGGTCAAGAAGCACTTGAAAGGAAATATTACACTAATAAAGACTGGAGTGACGGTGATGTGACCGTACAAATAGTCGTCACTGATTCTGGTTCACAAGGGAATATCGAAGGGTGTAGCTCACAAAAAGTGAGAATATATGGAAGTATGTACGAAGACAGTCAAAACATACGAATTAAATAACAAACTAGTAAAGGAGATTTATGGGGCAATTAGCAGAAATAGTTCTATTGTTTTTTTGGTTGACTTGTTTTTCAATACAGGATTTCCGTTTTAGAGTAGTTCCTGGAAAATGGGTTATCACCGCGATAGGTTCAAGCATTGTATTAAGAATATTCTATTCTCCAGATCCAATATGGCAGTATCTTGTGGCAGCACTTTGTACGGGAGGGATATTCTTTATTATAAGTATGATAAGAAATGGGGATATTGGAGGCGGCGATGTTCAGTTGAACGCTTGGCTGGGCCTTACAATCGGTCTAATGCCCACGCTTTGGATCGATGTAGTGTCTTGTATTTTAGCTGTTATTTTCTCTCTTATAAGTCGGAGAAGGGAGGCGTTTCCATTCGTACCATTTATGTTCTTAGCTACGATATTAGTATATGTAATCTAAATGGGGATTTGGTATGAAGAGAATATTTAAGTTGTTGGATATCTCAGTGTGGTTACTATTAATTTCAACTATTGATATTCAGATTATTTTTATCATCCTTGTTACTCTAACAATTATAAACGGAGCGTATTTTATTAGGACCAGAAGAAGTTCTAAACGCCTAAATCGTTTCTATGAGTACACACTAAGGGCTGAAGGGAAGATTTATCTACATTTTACACCACGTATCTTATTTGGATATTGGGCAGATTCTAAAACTCTCACTGAATGCCGTAATAACGCTATTTCGATACTTCAAATGAAAGGATATACGGAAGTAAGAGGAGAAACTATAAGTTTGTGTAAGATTAATGATTCTCAGGGTTACTTAGTGGAAGAGAAGTTGAGTAAATGGAGTTGGAATGGAATATTCACAATCATGTCTACCCTTATCCTAACGTGTTCGAATTTAAGGAATATATGTACATTAACGATTGTGAGGAAAATATATCTTTTAATATTTAGAAACACGTTTAATAGTTATTTATATTTCGATAAATAAAAGTTTATAAGTGGAGGCAGGGAACTTCTCCTGTCTCTTTTTTTACCATAAGATCCATGATTTTAGTCGTAATATTGAAAATTGAGAGGATGACTTTTATGTCTGATAGAATTAATAGGAAAAATATGCTAATGGTGCGGATGTTTGTTGTAATGTTGATAATATTCATGCTTCCTGCATTTTCAAGTGGGAAAGCGGAGGCAGCTCCGCAGTATGTGTGGGAGAAGTTTTCCGTAGTTCAGGTACCAACTTACAAATCTAGTCACATTGGAACTAGTACTTTAGATAGTATAAACTCAAACAATTCATGGTATGCCAATGTATTAGTCGATCCTAAAACAGGCGTCCTTACAGGGGATGGAGTGTTTAAATATCCTGTAGGGGGGTCAAACGATTATAGTTTTTTTGAAATCACAAGTCCAACAACTTATCAGCGAGTAACGGTGACTGAGGTCTGGAACGGGGGTGGGAGTACAACTTTCCAATATGAGGCTTTCAAATATCAAGTTGCGCTTGGTACTGGAGACGGGAAAGGATCGAGTCTAGGGTATGTAACGAGTACTACGAGCGGTTTGTACCCCACGAATGGAATATATGGGTCTTACTGGTATGTATCTAAAGGAATAAACACCGCCCCAGTTCTATCACTAACCTCATCTGGTGATAAAACACTATACAACGATGGTGGAACCTTCACCATGACAGGTACAGTCCAAGATGCCGACAACGATTCAGTTAGTGTTTCCGCAACCATAGGCGGTGTGTTGAAATCAACTACAGTGACAGGCACTACAACCGCGAAAAGTTGGACACTGACATGGTCAGGGTCTGAGATACCTGTTGGGGTTTACACAAATCCGGTAGTGACAGCTAGTGATGGTTCAGAAATTGCATCAGCTAGCTATGTAGGGAAATTAACAATACAGGCACAGATTTATTATTACTGGAGTAAATTTACGGCTGTCCCTGATACCTATGGGAATTTTACTGGACCTGGTATATCAGGGGCTGTAAAAATTGTAACAGGTAAAGTTTATTATGGGGGATATTTTGGTGGTCCCGATCCAGAATCAGGATCTGAAAATGCCAGTGGTTGGAATAGTGCCAATGGTGCATTTAATTGGAGCTATGATTATGTGGTGAGGGAGACCTATCCAACTCTGTCTATTCATTCTTCATATAATGGAGTTCCTACAGATAATGACACTAAATTTTACCTAGAAGGTGGAAAGGTTTTCATGGTAAAGCATAGTACTGTAACTAACGTTTATGGTCGTACTCGTGATGACTATGTTATTTATCAGTTAATTGCTGCAGATCCCAACATTAAGAAGCAAGG
This sequence comes from Paenibacillus macquariensis, assembly GCF_900156375.1. Classification (GTDB taxonomy): domain Bacteria; phylum Bacillota; class Bacilli; order Paenibacillales; family Paenibacillaceae; genus Paenibacillus_AQ; species Paenibacillus_AQ macquariensis. Next base: position 4,743 of record NZ_FTNK01000040.1, on the reverse strand, counting down.
GACGCTTGTTCAAGCTAATATTAAAGCAGCACAGAACACTTATCCAGATAATGGAATACATTCAGATGGTTATTGGTACGTTAAATCTGGTACAGTTCCTAACAACTTGCCAGCATTAGCAGTAACCCAATCAGGATCAAAGTCAATCAACCTCAAATCAGGATCTGACACTTTCACGATATCTGGTACTACTACAGATGCTGATAACGAAACAATTTCGGTTACAGCAACACTAGGTGGTGTAGCAAAGCAAGTGGCTGTATCCAATACGGCAACAGCCAAAGCATGGTCACTAACATGGCGTACAAGTGAATTTACTACTGGAGGTTCCTTCAGTAATCCTGTCATCACAGTAGACGATGGACGTGGTGGGGTAGCAACTGCAACGTATACGGGTTCTTTGACTGTAGATAAGACAGCGTTGTTTTATTGGGACAAGTATAGTGTAAAGGAATTAACCACGTATGAGGTCAAGTACACTTCGGATGGATCTAGTTCCAACATGAGTAGTATCTACGGGTTCAGCAGTTATTCATTAGATTCTTTTACGGGTAAATTTACAGGCGTGGGCACGCCTAGTAATGGTACTGCTTTACCTAACACGGATGTAAGTAGATATACTATAGCCTCTGATGGTAATTCTGTGCGATTGCTTTCATTGTATCCTGATAGGACGGTTGATTACACTGTATTAACGACAATAGCCAAAACTCAAAAGACAAAAGGAACACTTATCCAATCCAATATATTAGATCTAGATAAGACCTATCCAGACAACGGGATACATGTGGACGGGTATTGGTATGTTAAAAAATCAAATAATAACTTGTTCCCATTATTAACTGTAGTAAGCGAAGATAAGGTAGTAAATTCATCTTCTAAGGAGATCAAAATTAAAGGGACTCTAAAGGATGCTGATAATGATACAGTAACAGTTTCAGCTACGATTGCGGGGGTCACAAAGACTGTATCCGTTTCTGAGACTGGGGTAGTTAAGGACTGGACGCTTACTTGGTTAGCAAATGAGTTGCCAGAGGGTATCCACTCTAATTTTAATGTGACGGCCAATGACGGAAAAGGCGGCATTGAAACAGTAATGTACAGAAGTACAATCATGTACGATAAGACTGCACCTAGTTTAGCCAGTATTAAGGTGAATCCAATAGGATGGTCGAAGGAAGCTACTGTAGAAGTAACTCCAGGAACTGATACACTCTCAGGGGTGAAAAATACTGAATACAGGGTCGATCAAGGACCTTGGGTTGAGTACTCGTCTCCAGTGAAAATGAATACTGAAGGTACATTTAAAGTGTCGGCAAGGAGTACTGATCATGCAGGAAATATAACTGATGAGGTATCCGACAATGTACAAATTGATTTGACCAATCCGGAGATTTCCATTAGTCCGGATACAAAAACCTGGTCCTCTGAAGATGTAGACATTCGAATTAACTTTAGTGATATTCTATCAGGGATCAACGTAAATGAGAGGAAGTATAAGGTCACCGCAACAGAAGATATTCCAACCCTGTGGGATACGGCAAATAAAGATGACTTCCATCTCAACCTATCTCAAGAAGGTAGATGGTTTGTACATGCCAAAACACAAGATAACGCTGGTAACAAGGCGACTGCAAAAAGTGAAGTATTTGAAATGCAGCGCAATCCCGTTCTTCCAAGTGATTTCCGAGCAAGTACAATTGGGGATCACTTTGTAGAAATTCAATGGGATTTACCGAGCACTTCCTTTACAGATGGATACCAATATAACGTAGAGAACGTTACAACTGGTAAGAAGTGGACGGTAGAATACCCAGAACATATGATAAGGGAAGATAGTTTGCAAGCAGGGACTAAATATTCTTATCGAATTAAGGTTAAAAACCATGTAGGAGAAACGCCATTTAGTAGCGATTTGCAAGTTCTTACCCTACCTAGCGGAATATCTAGTTTGAAGATACTTCCAGTAGAACGGGTGAGTAGTGAAGCTATCGTTTCTTTCGATGTCGTTCAGTCTGCTGAGAGGTATCATATTAAAATAGAAGAGAGCCAGTCACATAAAGTGATCTTTTCTAATACTGTTACGGATAATAAGAATATTATCGTAACTGGCTTATCTCCAGGAATTCAGTATGTTTTACAGATAGTTGCTGAGAATAGCAGCGGACTAGGTGAAACATCGTCAATAGGATTTTTATCTTTACCAGGAGAACCTGGGGAATTTAAAGCAGTACAAATTCTAGAAAATCAAATTGATGTTGAATGGAATGGAGCAAATACAGCTAGTATGTATGAGCTACTTAGGAATAAGCAATCTGCATATGTAGGAGATAAAACAAAATATACAGATAAAGACCTGGAATCCGGAACATCTTATAACTATCAAGTGTCTGCTACAAATAGTACAGGCTTTGGGGCAATATCATATCTAGATGATATTTTGACGTTGCCTAGTCAAGTGAAGACGGTGACCGCTGATACTTACGGCACGGATCAATTTACTATTCGCTGGAAAGATGTCACAGGGGCAGATAAATATTATATTACGATAGATGGTGAAATAGAGGCAGAGGTACGCAATGGTAAAGGACTTTATGTTCAAAAAGGTCTTGTACCAGGAAGGCAATACAGAGTGGGAATTTATGCAAGTAACAAAAGTGGGTCGGGATCAATAAATGAAGTAATGATCTCTACTTTACCAGATCAACCGAAAGATTTATCTGTTGATTCAATTACGGAAAACTCTGCAGTTCTTCACTGGAAGAAAGTAGCCGGGGCAGATATGTACAGAGTCACCATCAATGGAAAATCCTACGATGTTTCTGACAATAAGATTAGTATCACTAACTTAATCGGTGGGCAACATTATACTTTTGAAGTAATGGGAGGTAATGTATCTGGCTTTAGTGAATCTGCTACAGAGGGGTTCCTCACACTTCCTTCAGAGGTTAATAACATTAGAGTAAAGAACCATACAGCAACAACTTTGCAGTTAGTATGGGATGGAGTTATATCAGCTCTTAAGTATCATGTTACTTTCAATAATCGAGTTATAGTAACGGATAAACCTGGTGTAACAATCGATTCTCTGGTACCGGGTGAGACATATACCTTTATGTTGAAAGCAGTTAATGATACCGGTGAAGGTATGGAATCCAATTATGTTTGGAGAACTATTCCATCGGAAACTGTGGGAGAGATTAGGATTGAAGAAGTGACTGTTTCGACGGTCACACTATCATGGGATGCCATAGATGGGGCTGATCAGTATCGAATTGTTGTTCCAGGACAAAAGGATAAGATTACTACGGATCTAAAAGTAATAATAAGTGGTTTAGAAAGCGCGAAAGAATACGATTCTTTAAAATTATTCCCTATGAATACGACAGGCGATGGAAAAGAATTATTGGTGGGATCATTTGTAACGTTACCTGGTGGGGAATTGAAAGTGAAAACAGAAATAAAGGAACATGAGATCACATACAAGTTTGAATTAACTTCTCCTAATGAAATCATCGTAATTTCAAAAGATGGGAAGGAAATATATAGAGGACAAGATAAGGAATTTACATTAGGAGGAATTGAATCCGGAAAAGAAGTAATTGTTGATGTGTGGACAGAAAATAGTGTGGGGGACCAGTCGGCAAAACAAATCATAAAAGATAAAACGTTGGATGCACCAGTTGTGTCTAGACCAGGATCCGAAACGGAGAATAACTATAATTCTGGTGATCAGGGAAAACCGGGTTTAGAAGAAGATAAATCAAAAGGTGATATATCTGATGAGCTAGATACTAACACGAAAAAAATATTTAATGATATTGACGGTTTATACAATAAAAATCAAGTTCTTGCTCTTTGGGAACAAGGTGTAGTAAAAGGAGAAGGAGAGTTTCAACCTAAACGTAATATTACACGAGCGGAATTTATGTCAATGATAGTCAGAGCGCTAGATCTGCAGCCTAAGGAATCAAATGAAATGAGATTTAAAGATATTTCAAATGATGCTTGGTATTATAAAGAACTTAAAATCGCCTATGCTAACAAATTAGTAAAAGGATTTAGTGAAACAGAGTTTAGACCTAATGACACTTTAACTAGAGAACAAGCATCTAAAATGTTATCAAATATGATACAACCAGTAGATAAGAGTGGAAAAGTTTTTAAAGATCAGAAAAAAATATCAACATGGGCTAAAGGTGCTGTGGAAGTATTATCTTCAAAAGAGATAGTAGCAGGTTATCCTGATGAAACATTTAGACCAAAGATTTCAGTCAATCGTGCTGAAGGAGTTTCATTTATATACAAATTTATTCAAACTATATAATTTACTTGAGAGGCTAAATGCCTCTCTTTTTTTGAGTGTTGATATCGAAAAAATGAGTGGGCAAAATCAATAAATGCACTGACGCTGAAAACAAATGGGATCGGTGGGAGCTGCAGCCCATGTAATTCGTCGCAGCACCCAGGAACCGTTCAATAGAAAATGGCTGGCATAAATGAGCAAATGCTCTGCGGATCCGGACGACCTGGATGGGAGCAACAGCTGATGTGATTTTTCTTCAGCTCTGCAGCCAGGAACTATTCAATAGAAAAGAGCTGGCCATAATGAGAAGTTGCTCTGCGGATCCGGAGGACCGGGATGAGTGGGAGTTTTAGGATGATGTGATTCGTCTTCAGTAGCAGCCAGTAACCGGCCAATAGAAAAGAGTTGGCCATAATGAGGAGTTGCTCTGCGGATCC
>NZ_FTNK01000025.1 GCF_900156375.1 Paenibacillus macquariensis | reverse complement strand
AAGACGACGAGGTAGATAGGTTGGAGGTGGAAGTGCAGCAATGCATGGAGCTGACCAATACTAATCGGTCGAGGGCTTATCCTAATATTCTAAAGTTTAGGCTTTAGAAGCAAATGCAAGTTTCGAACTGCAAATTCATTCGTATCTAGTTTTCAAGGATTAAACCTTGAATAACAGCATAGAGCTGAATACCGTTTGGTGGCGATAGCGGAGGGGTTCCACACGTACCCATCCCGAACACGACCGTTAAGCCCTCCAGCGCCGATGGTACTTGGACCGCAGGGTCCTGGGAGAGTAGGACGTCGCCAAGCACACACAAGAACTACCGTTGATTTATATCAATGGTGGTTCTTTTTTGGTTTTTATAATTTTTTCATTTATGAGATAGAAGGTAATCGGTTGAGAAAGTAAATGTTTTAAAGTAAATGTTTTTATGGAAAAGTAAATATTAGGATCACTAATTTGACCAAAGGTTCCCTTGGATACGCAATGAGGATGGGTCATTTTATACTATTATACTTAAATAAGTAGATGTAAACCCTTTCATTTATAAGGTTTGTCCTCTACCAGTGGACAGTGTTAGTTACACAAAGACTTGGGAATGATATATAAGGGAAACCTTACTGTAATTCTTGACAGCCCCAACCCCCTTTGCTAAGATGGCAATAATATATTTTCAGGAAATGCATTTTTAGCATTATTTATAAGGGTTTATTTGGTTTATTTATGAAAATTAGGGGAGGCCACACAAGGTGCGTGAAGATAAGTTTGGTAAAGAAGGATTAACTTTTGATGATGTACTACTAGTACCACGTAAGTCTGAGGTACTACCTAAGGAAGTGGACGTGTCCACAAGATTAAGTAAGCATGTTAAGTTGAATATTCCACTTATTAGTGCGGGTATGGATACGGTGACGGAGGCTGCTCTAGCTATAGCGATCGCTAGAGAAGGCGGAATCGGCATCATCCATAAGAATATGTCCATCGAACAACAGGCTGAGGAAGTAGACCGTGTTAAGCGTTCTGAGAGTGGCGTTATTACAAATCCATTTTCACTAAGACCTGATAATTTGGTAGCTGATGCGGAGGCCGTGATGGCGAAGTTCCGTATTTCGGGTGTACCTATCGTGAATGAAGATAATAAATTAGTCGGTATTTTGACGAATCGCGACTTGAGATTTATACATGATTACAGCATTAAGATTAGTGATGTGATGACTAAGGAAGATTTGGTTACTGCACCAGTAGGAACGACGCTTCAAGAAGCAGAGGTTCTATTGCAGAAACATAAGATTGAGAAACTTCCATTAGTGGATGCTAACAATATTCTTAAAGGTCTTATCACAATTAAGGATATTGAGAAAGCTATCCAGTTCCCTAACGCAGCTAAGGATGCTCAAGGTCGCCTTTTGGTTGGTGCAGCGATTGGTATCTCCAAAGACACGTTAGAACGTACAGAGGCTTTGGTTAAAGCTGGTGTAGACGTGATTACGATAGATTCTGCGCATGGACATCACATTAACATTATTGATGCTGTACGCGAATTGCGTGGCAATCACCCAGAACTCACAATTATTGCTGGTAATGTAGCAACAGGAGATGCAACACGCGATCTAATTGAAGCTGGAGCATCAGTTGTTAAGGTGGGAATTGGTCCAGGATCTATCTGTACTACACGAGTGATTGCTGGAATTGGTGTTCCACAAATTACGGCAATTTATGATTGTGCATTGGTAGCTAAGGAATATGGTGTTCCGATTATTGCTGATGGTGGTATTAAATACTCCGGCGAAATTACAAAAGCAATTGCTGCTGGTGGACACGCTGTGATGTTGGGTAGCTTGTTTGCAGGTACTAAGGAGAGTCCAGGTGAATCAGAAATTTATCAAGGGCGTAAATATAAAGTGTACCGTGGAATGGGATCAATCAGCGCAATGAAACAAGGAAGTAAAGATCGTTATTTCCAAGATGACGATAAAAAGCTGGTACCTGAAGGTATTGAAGGCCGTGTTGCTTATAAAGGACCACTTTCTGATACAATTCTACAGCTTATCGGTGGCCTTCGCTCCGGTATGGGATATTGCGGTGTTCAAACATTAGATGAACTACGTAATGATACACAATTCATTCGTATTACAGGTGCTGGATTACGTGAAAGTCATCCACATGATGTTCAAATCACTAAAGAAGCACCGAATTACTCGGTTTAATGTACAAATTCGGATATTAAATACAATTTTCTTACAAGAGACAGGGCGAATTTCGTCCTGTCTGTCTTTTTTTGCTGAATATGCTGTGTTAGAATAGAATAAGCAGTGGATTGTTATGGATAGAGAGGAGTTAATATTCTTTGAAATACAAAGTAGTTAGAATAAGTAGACGCAAATGGCTTAAGAAAAGTATAGCTTCGGTTATGCTTATAAATATGTTATGTATGTCCTCATTACCGCTCGTGGTGTTAGCAGAAGGGGAAGCGACAACGAAGACAGAGGGAACAACAACCGAGGCTACGAAGGCGGTTACCCCATCTAAGGCTGTAAAGATTCCTGATGTGAAGAGTCTAGGATTACAAGTGAAATCAGCGGTACTCATCGAACCTACAACGGGTGAAATTCTGTTGTCTGTAAACAGTGACGTGGCATTGCCACCTGCTAGCATGTCTAAGATGATGACGGAGTACATTGTGGCAGACCAAGTGAAGCAAGGGAAGCTCAAATGGGATGACATCGTTACAGTGGGGGCAAATGCAGCCAAACAAGTTGGATCACGTATTTTCTTGGCAGAAGGAGATCAACATACGGTTGAGGAATTATACATAGCTATGGCTGTTGGTTCTGCCAATGATGCTTCTGTGGCCTTAGCTGAACGCGTAGCTACTTCTGAAGAAGCATTTGTTCAAATAATGAATGACACGGCTAAACGTATGGGTATGAAGACAGCACACTTCATTAACGCCACGGGACTAAGTCGGGCAGACATGCCAGAGGAGTTCAGACCGAGTGAAGATAGGGAGACCGTAATGTCTGCTATGGACACGGCTCTCCTTGCGAAGTTCATCGTGCAAGATCATCCTGACTTTTCAAGATTTACGGCGTTACAATCTTTTAAATTCCGCGATCGTGATACTAAGCCAATCATTAACTATAACTGGATGTTGGAAGCCAATAAAGATATTACGAACTTTAAGGCTTTTGCATATCCAGGGTTAGATGGATTAAAAACAGGTCATACGATTGCCGCGGGAAATTGTTTCACGGGTACAGCAGAAAGAGATGGCATGCGATTGATCAGTGTTGTTATGGGAGCTGATACGAATGCCGCACGTTTCGTAGAGACGAAGAAAGTACTTGATTTCGGATTTAATAACTTCGAGAGCAAACAAGTGGTTGCACCAAAGTCAGTCGTAGTGGGAACTGAAACAGTACCTGTGAAGAAGGCTGTGGAAACAACTGTAGGCGTAGTATCGGACTTAGATGTTAAGTTCATGGTTCCAAAAGGAACACAAAATCCTGCAATCACATCTAAGGTTACTCTTTTGAATGAGGACGAGCTTGTAGCTCCTTTGGCTAAAGGTACGAAAGTAGGCACTATCACTTATACCTATAAAGCAGAGGGTATGAATGCGCAGGAGAAGACGGTTAACTTGGTAACTGCTGATGAAGTGGAAAAAGGCGGATGGTTCCGCTTAATGTTCCGAGCTATTAAAGATTTATTCGTTGATTTGTTTGACGGAATCAAGAATCTTTTTTAATATCAATATAGATAAGGGTCCATGGGTGTAGGAGTTACCGTCTATTCCAATCATTAGGCTACGTTAGTATATGAGGCGAATGGACTGACCATATATATTTCAGGGGGATTAAACATGGAAACGGGAACATCTCGAGTTAAAAGAGGTATGGCAGAAATGCAAAAAGGCGGCGTCATTATGGACGTCATGAATGCAGAACAAGCTAAGATTGCAGAAGCGGCAGGCGCAACAGCTGTCATGGCTTTGGAACGAGTTCCCTCTGATATTCGTGCAGCTGGTGGTGTTGCTCGTATGGCAGATCCTACTATAGTGGAAGAAGTTATGAAAGTTGTATCTATTCCAGTTATGGCGAAATCACGTATTGGACATTTTGTAGAAGCAAAAGTATTAGAGTCACTTGGTGTAGATTATCTTGACGAAAGTGAAGTACTAACACCAGCAGATGAAGTATTCCATATTGATAAATGGGATTTCACGGTTCCTTTTGTATGTGGAGCGAAAGATCTTGGAGAAGCTTTACGTCGTATCGGCGAAGGTGCTTCCATGATTCGTACCAAAGGTGAGCCTGGAACGGGAAATATCGTTGAAGCTGTACGCCATATGCGTCACATTAACGGTCAAATTCGTAAAGTACAGAACATGTCTAAGGACGAGTTGTATGCTGAAGCTAAGAACTTGGGTGTTGCCCATGACTTATTGCTTGAAGTTCAAAAGTTAGGTAAATTACCTGTCGTTAACTTTGCAGCAGGTGGTGTTGCTACGCCAGCTGACGCAGCGTTAATGATGCATTTAGGTGCAGATGGCGTGTTTGTAGGATCTGGCATTTTCAAATCTGAATATCCAGAGAAATTTGCACGTGCGATTGTTGAAGCTACAACACATTTCCGTGATTATAAATTAATTGCTGAAGTATCTAAGAATTTAGGTGCCCCAATGAAGGGTATCGAGATTTCATCTTTAAAACCTTCCGAGCGTATGCAAGATCGCGGCTGGTAAGAGAGAAGGTTTAAAGGGATATGAAAGTCGGAGTATTAGCATTACAAGGAGCAGTCACTGAGCATATTCGTAGTATTGAACTTGCGGGTGTTGAAGCAGTGGCCGTGAAAAAGATTGAAGAACTAGCGGATGTTCAAGGCCTTATTATTCCTGGTGGTGAAAGTACGACGATCGGTAAGCTTATGCATAAGTATGGTTTTATTGAAGCGATTCGTGAGTTCTCCCAGGCGGGTAAGCCTATATTTGGGACATGTGCAGGCCTTATTGTTCTTGCAAAGAAAATTGAAGGTCAAGATGAGGCACACTTAGCGTTGATGGATATCACAGTTGCTCGTAATGCATTTGGTCGTCAACGTGAGAGCTTTGAGACAGACCTGAACATCAAAGGTATTGATGAACCTGTTAGAGCGGTGTTTATTAGGGCACCATTAATAACAAGCGTGGGTAATCAAGTCGAAGTTCTATCCACATATCAAGATGAGATCGTTACAGCAAGGCAAGGACACTTGTTAGTATCTTCGTATCACCCAGAGTTGACGGATGACTATCGTCTTCATCAATATTTTGCGGATATGGTTAGAGCATACCAAGGTTCAATAAGTTAAATTTAAAGAGTGTAAATAAGAACACCTTGACCTTTATTGGATATCAGTTATTGTTCTTTGATGAATATGACTGATGAACTTCAGATAAATCTTTTCCGGGTATGAGGATCCTTTTACAAGTGGATGCTTGGGGAATATTTATCTAACAAAGGGGTCGAGGTTGTTTTTCTTGAGGAGGGTATACCTGTGTTAGATGTAAAAATATTGCGTGGCGACTTCGCTAGGGTAGAAGAAGCACTGAAGAAGCGGAACAAATCTCCGGAACTGATTGCAGATTTCCCTAGACTAGATGGACGCCGTAGAGAACTATTGCAAGAAAGCGAAACCCTAAAGAGCCGTAGAAACACGGTATCGGGTGAAGTAGCAAAGCTTAAAAAGAATGGTGAAGATGCAGAGGCGCTAATTATCGAGATGCGTGAAGTATCTGACCAGATTAAAGCATTTGATGAGGAAGTTCGAGAACTTGAAGCTAGTATTGCTGACTTAACGATGGCTCTACCTAATATTCCGCATGAATCCGTACCTTTGGGCAAATCAGAAGCTGATAACGTAGAAGTACGTCGTTGGTCGGAACCTACTGCATTTGATTTCGCACCGAAGGCACATTGGGACATTGCGCAGGACCTAGGGATACTTGATTTTGAAGCAGCAGCTAAAGTAACAGGTTCACGCTTTACCTTCTATAAAGGCATGGGAGCACGTTTAGAGCGTGCGCTTATTAACTTCATGATGGATCTGCACAGCAGTGAACACGGTTATGAAGAAATCCTCCCTCCTTATATCGTAAATGGGGATAGTCTACGTGGCACAGGGCAACTTCCGAAATTTGAAGAGGATCTATTCAAGATTCAAGATTCGGAATATTATCTTATTCCAACAGCTGAAGTGCCAGTGACTAACTATTACCGCGATGAGATTCTGACTTTGGATGATTTACCGAAGAATTTCGTGGCGTATAGTTCATGTTTCCGTTCAGAAGCTGGATCTGCAGGTAGAGATACGCGCGGGCTTATTCGTCAACATCAATTCAACAAAATTGAGCTTGTCAAAATTGTACATCCAGATTCCTCTTATGAAGAATTGGAGAAGATGACTGCGAACGCAGAACGTGTTCTAGAGCTTCTGAAGTTGCCGTATCGTGTCCTAGCTCTTAGTACGGGAGATATGGGCTTCTCAGCTGCGAAGACCTATGATATTGAAGTATGGCTTCCAGAGAGCGACATGTACCGTGAGATCTCCTCATGTTCCAATACTGAGGACTTCCAAGCTCGTCGTGCAAACATTCGATTCCGTCCAGAAGCGAAGTCTAAGCCAGAATTCGTGCACACATTGAATGGATCTGCATTAGCAGTTGGTCGTACATTTGCTGCTATTCTTGAGAATTATCAGCAGGCAGATGGCAGTGTTGTCATCCCAGAAGTACTTCAACCCTACATGGGAAACGTCAAAGTTATTACTGCAAAAAAATAATTTTTAAAAAAAGCTTGCCTTTTAGTGTTCAGTTGTGATAAGATAATTTTTGTTGTTAGAGATTAATTACTTATCGCAAACAACTGAATAACTTTTGGAGAGGTACCGAAGCGGTCATAACGGGGCGGTCTTGAAAACCGTTAGGGGGCAACTCCACGTGGGTTCGAATCCCACCCTCTCCGCCATTATAATTAAACTTACTAACCATTCTCAGTAACTGAGAGTGGTTTTTTTGTATAAAATAATGCCTCTCTCCACAACTTATAGTGAAGGGGAGGTGTTCATCATGAGCCAAGATTTTCAATTGAATCAAAATCAGCTTGTAGATGCGTGGCAGTCTAAATTGCCAAGTGTTCTTCACCCGTCGGACCGAGCTTTGGTCGTTGCCGATGAGGCCGACGCTAACAGCATTAGAATCAACATTGATACAGCAGGCAGGCAAGCATACTCTTTTGACTTTCAGTGTACGTATAAGGATTCACGTGAGGTTGGTGTGCAACTCGTTGATGTGGAGCGCGATGGTCGCTCGGTAGACGAGCACACAGAAGTTATTCAGAATTTAGCTGGCGATTATACACGACACATCCATGAATGTGCCCAATCACTACATGATGTAACAGACCCTTCATAAGAATGAGGGCATCCTTTAAATGAGGTGAACAAGATGAGTAAGCCAAAAGCGATTCCTGTTCCAGAGGCACAAGAGAAACACCAGCGGAATGATAACGATTCTAATGCGATGCAAGAGCCGCTCTCAGGGTCTAAGAAAGTAAAGAACCGCAACCATGTGGGTCACTTGAATAAACAGGGCTAGATATGTGTCTGTTATGTAAGATGGGTTTATTTGATAACACCTTAGTGCTACTGCTAAGGTGTTATTTACGTTAAAATGGAATATGAATATTAAATTCACTATAATCTGAAAATTTCGTGAGAAATGACATTATTCCATCAATTATTTTCCATAATGTGTTTCGCGTGAAGAAGATTTAGTTTATGATTATGAAAGTGACTATGGTTACAGACCGAGGGGAGAGAACAAAATGAATAAGAAATTTACAGCCATCGTACTGACATTGCTCTTAGCGATGACAGTCGTACTATCTGGTTGTGGCAGTAAGCAGGGCCCGAAAGAGGCGTTACAAAGCGCTGCGGGAAATGCGATGACGATGACTTCGTATGAAATGAAAAGTAAGCTAGTTATTGAGGATTTGAAAGTTAATACGCCTGATGCAGAGGGAAGTCTCTCTGGGACGGTTATGAGCATGCTCAAGAATGCTGAATTAACGGTTGATGGTATTTATCAATTGGATCCGATGCAAACAGAGTTAACATTGGCTTTGAATCTTAAAGGTGATATGGCTATGACTTTTACCGTTCCAATGGTCATGACTAAGGAAAAGCTATATGTTAAAGTTCCTAGTATTCCTATGCTACCTATCCCAGAGACTGTAGTAGGTAAATATATAGAATTGGATCTGAAAAAACTTGCTGCAGAGGAGGGTGCAAGTTTCAATTTAGATGCTATTGACCCTAAGAAAACACAGAAGTTAACTAATGAAATTACGAGTGCGCTCTTTACAGAATATGATGGGGCTAAGTATTTCAAAGATATTGCAGTTAAGGATGCGAATCTTCCTGAAGGTGTAGAAGCTAAACAAGTCGCACAATTTAATGTTACGAATGATAATGTAAAAGAAGCAATCACGATTCTAGTGGAGAAAGTATTGCCTAATATCCTTACTATTGTTGATAAAGAAGAATATCGTGAAATGCTTGGATTGACTGCTGAAGATATCAAGAAAGTTAAGGACGAATTGAATACATCTAATAAAGATGAATTCAATAAAGGCCTTGAAGAATTGAAGAGTTACTTGAAGGTGAATACCTTTAACGTAAACACAGCGATTAATAAAAAAGGTTTTGCCACATATCAGGATTTAGTGATGAATATTGAACTTAACGATCCTGAAACGAAACAAGACGTTAAACTTGCACTGAAGGGTTCATCTCAGTACAGTAAGATTAATGAAAAACAAACGTTCAAAATTGGTATTCCTGCTAAGGAAGACGTTCTTACGATGGAACAATTTCAACAAGCGATTGGAAACTAATCATATGTATTTGTAAACGAATAGCCCCGCACATGTAATTAATGTGCGGGGCTATTTTTATATTGTGGCGGTGTTTTCTTACTTGGGGTATTCGTTCACTAAGTGGCATAGTCATGGACAAGAATAGCAAATGTCTGATGATCCTGCCATTGGTCGTTTATTTTAATCAATTGACGTGCAATGCCTTCGGGCTGAAATCCCGTTTTCTCTAGCACACGACGCGATGATGGATTGTTTAGTAGAATGGCTCCTGGATGCGATGAAGCCCAAGAGACTGGAAGCTATATTTGAGGATCAATCTTAACGCAGCGGTCATATATCCTTTATTCTGTTCTCCAAGATCTATGAAATAACCCATATCGGCGAACTGACCTACACCACGAACGATATTAGAAAGTGTTATTTGTCCGATGAGTTTATCGTTCAGATTATAAATTCCAAACGTATAGGCACGGTCCTGCTCAGCTTCGTATATACGGCGTAGAATAAGCTGCTATTGTTCGCGGAGCGTATAGAAGCTTCCATACTGTCTGGGCTCAAAATCGGCATATACACTTCGTGTACGTATTCGTAGGTCTAATAAGGAATCACTATCGCCCATTTGTAATGGACGTATATAAATCCCAGCAATCGTATCATAAAAGGTAAGGGTCACAGGAAAGTCCTCCTATTGTAGTAATAGGGATGATTAAATATATTATTTATTACGAAGCCGGCGGAAGAAATTCGTTAGCAGTTGAGAGCACTCTTCCTGCAATACATCAGAAATGACTTCTGTTCTATGGTTAAAGCGTGGTTCTTGAAGAAGATTCATTAGTGTACCAGCGCATCCGGCTTTGGGATCTGTTGTACCATAGATAACCTGGGGGACGCGGGATTGTACGATTGCTCCTGCACACATAGGGCAAGGTTCAAGCGTAACATACAATCTGCACTCTAGAAGTCGCCAAGCATCAAGCTGTTTGCTAGCATCACGTATCGCAATCATTTCTGCGTGTGCAGTAGGATCCATTGTCTGTTCTCTTAAGTTATAACCGCGCCCGATGATCTCATCACCTCGGACAATGATAGCTCCGATCGGAACCTCACCTATCTTTTCAGCTTCTTTTGCTAAGAGGATGGCCTCGCGCATCCATTGTTCATGTACGCTTTGATCTATAGATAAATCAAATGGGGGATTATTGTGTGGATAACTCATTTTCGGAATGACCTCCTTACATAAATAATGGTTTATTCATCGAACAAATATTCGGTTGTTAACATGATGTGCATAACATTGTGCATAAGTTATAAAGTATCAACAAAGTTATACACATAAATGATAAGCGTTTGTTAATATGTGCATAACTTCGCAAGAATTCTATACGCTTTTCAAAATCATAGGTTAGCGGTATGATATATGAATGAGATCATATGCTTGATCATTTTCTGGACTAGCCATTTGATTATTCTTCCTCATATCCGGTTAACATGAATAAGTGGGGATATGATGATGACCGCAAACGAAATTATATCATAAACCCATATATGTATAATACGTTTATCAAGGATTAAGCAAAAGTCATCGATTAGTATAACTAAACATAGAGGTGAATGGAACTGTGCGGATTAATAAATACATCAGTGAGACTGGGTTCTGCTCTCGTAGAGAAGCGGACAAAAGAGTAGAGAATGGCGAAGTTACCATTAATGGAGAGTTAGCAGTACTCGGTAGTCAAGCCGAAGAAGGTGATGACGTTCGTATTAACGGCGAGCCTTTAGCTTCTAAGAAGAGTCATATATATATTGCCCTAAATAAGCCTATTGGTATTACTTGTACGACAGAGCTGCATATTAGAGGTAATATTGTTGATTTTGTAAACCATTCAGAACGGATTTTCCCGATAGGAAGATTGGATAAGGACTCGGAGGGTTTAATTCTTTTAACGAATGATGGAGACATCGTAAACAAAATATTGCGCGCAGAAGGCAAACATGAGAAAGAGTATTTGGTGAGTGTAGATCGGCCAGTTACGGAGTCGTTCCTAAGAGGGATGTCATCTGGTGTAAGAATACTAGGTGAGATGACGCAACCTTGCGAAGTAACGCAATTATCAGAACGGAGATTTCGTATCATTCTAACCGAAGGCAAGAATCGTCAGATTCGTCGGATGTGTCAAGCGTTTGGATTTGAAGTTACGGATCTGCAACGTGTACGAATTATGAATATTGAACTAGGAGATCATCCAGTCGGAACTTGGTGGGACTTAACAGCTGAAGAGAAGCAGGGTCTAGGAACTTTGCTGGATTATAAGTTGGAATAAGCGATCATCCAAGTGAACAGATTCTGTTAGTCCTCATAGAAGAACAAAAACGCCCATGTGAATGGGCGTTTTATTGTTATTACTCCTTAACATCAGTTACATTCAGGAGTTGGGTACTATCTTGGTATTTACGAATAAGGGAAACTTCTACACGGCGATTCTTAGCTCGATTTACGGCTGTACTATTATCTACAATCGGATGATATTCACCATAACCAACAGGCGTGAATTTCTTAGGATCAAGATTGGTGTTCAGCAGTAATATTTTTAAAAATTCTAGTGCCCGAGCAGAGCTTAGATCCCAGTTCGATTCATAATCCATGTTATAGATCGGAATATTGTCTGTGTGTCCGGAGACGACAATATCATAGTCAGGGAACTTCTGTAACATGTCTGATATGGCAGCAGCCAATTGTTTGGATTCAGGCTTTACAGTAGCTTTACCAGATGCGAACAATGCAGTATCACTAATGGTGATCATTAACTGAGACTGATTGAGCTTGGTTTCGAGTTGATTTGTTAGCCCACTCTTTTGGATATATTGATCAATTTGTTTTTTTAGCTTTTCTAAATCGATCTGTTCCTGCTTGCTAAGGAGCGCTTGTTGTTCATTGCGTTTGTCCTTCTTGGAAGTAACATCGTCTTTATTCTTCACGGTTTCATCTTTAGAAGTAACCTGATTAGTTGAAACGGGTGATTGGTAGTCTAGGACACCTGTTCCAGAAGTGAAAGCAGCATTGAAGGCTTCACTCATCTCATCAAACTTCTTGGCATCGGATGCGCTCATTGAATATAGAACAATAAAAAGAGCTAGAAGGAGAGTGAGAAGGTCTGCATAAGGGAGTAGCCATGACTCGTCCGCATGTTCTTCGTGCTCATGTCGTCTACTCTTTTTGCTCACCTGAACCATCCTCCTTCGGTTTCATCTGTGCACGTTCAGCAGGGGTTAAGAAGACGGACAACTTCTGGTTAATAGCAATGGTAGATACACCAGATTGAATGGACAATAGTCCTTCAAGCATCATAAGTCTAAGTTCTACTTCGGTCTTAGACAGACGTTTGAGCTTGTTAGAAATGGGGTGAAATAATACATAACCAGAAAAGATACCAAGCATAGTAGCGATAAAGGCTGCCCCGATCGCTTTAGCAAGTTCCGCCATGTCTTCCATGTGGGACAATGCAGCAATAAGACCAATAACAGCACCTAACACCCCAAGTGAAGGAGCATACATACCGGCTTGGGAGAAAATAAGAGCTCCCACTTTATGGCGATCTTCCGTCGCATTGATATCTTCCATTAAGACATCACGAACGAAATCTTGATCATTACCGTCGATAATCATCCGCATACCATTGCGCAAGAAATCATCATTGATTTCCTCAACCTTGGATTCTAGTGCAAGTAGTCCCTCACGTCTTGTAATGGAGGCCCATTCCATAAAGAGAGTAATCATTTCTGTTCTATTCATGAGTTTCTGCTTAATAAAAATCATTTTAATCAGTTTAGGTATTTTTTTGAGCTCCGACATGGGAAATCCAATGAAGAGCGTTGCTGCAGTACCCCCCAAAATAATGACATAAGCAGCGGGTACCATAAGGCTACTCAATGGTGATCCCTTGAGAATCATACCTACCAGTACAGAGACAATACCTAGAATTAATCCAATAATCGTTGAAATTTCCATTGTACACCTCATCCATGAGAAATAGAATTGAATCCTTTCATGCTACCAGATGAAAATTAAAGATGGACTGTCGCACAAGAGAAGCATTATAGTATTTATCGTCAGATTGGGCTTTTTATTTAAGGGCTATTTTCCTGTATAATGAAATGAATCGTAAAAGTTCACTTAACATAAGAAATGGAGGGGTACAAGATGGGCGTTAAACATGGTCGTGAGTATAGTGAAATTCATAAAGAATTAACGGTGGCTGTAGGTCAAATTTCAGATAGTTATGTTTTTTTTGAGATGGAAGAAGAGGAATGGATTCAGTTACCGCAAGAGGATAAGAACGAGGTTATGGAAGCCTTAGCGGAGGATGTGTTCTACGGACTGGGTACAAATCCTGTTATAACGGTAGGAAGTGGGATTGTCATGCATGATCCTGAAACTCACCGTATCAATATTCTTATTGGGGATACAGAACTTGCATTTGTAGCGTTAGTCTAAAAGTTAAACGGTGCGCATGATTATATTAGTGTAAGAATACAATGAGTCATATCTGTAAATCCAGAGGCAAACATTGTAGTTGTGGAAAGGGGGCAGCAATCAAGAGTGTCATATACAAAAGAGCAAGTGGACGCACATTTGAATCTGCTAAAGGGATGGACATTGGTTGAGGAGCGCTTTATAGAACGTAAATATGTCTTTTATAGTTTTATGAAGGGTATTTCTTTCGTCGACGAAGTTGCAACGATTTCCGAAGCATTTAACCATCATCCTCTGATTACCATTAACTATAAGACGGTTACTCTTCGTCTAACCTCTTGGGATGCGGGGTACCTTACTGCAATTGATATGAAAGAAGCACAACAGTATAACGAAGCATTTGAAAAAATGTGTTCAAGTGAGAGAAAGAATGTAAGGCAGCGGTCTTAAAGAACCAACAGAGGAATGGGCGATGATATATTCCTCATAGAAAAGGGTACCTTCCATATGGAGGGTACCCTTTTTACTTTCATTGATAGGTAAATGCATTCATCCTTGATGTTCGGTAACAACAGTTACCCTTGGTTATGGATTTATTTTTTTGCTGCTAACCATTGTGCTACGTTGGCAATCTCTTCTTCTTTTAATTTTCCTTTAAATGAAGGCATGATGGCTTTACCCTTACTAACGAGAGAATAGATCTCTTCAGGAGTCATCTCGCTACCTACCTTTTGTAGATTTGGACCTACGCCACCTTGTAGCTGATCACCATGACAAGTAATACAATTTGCTGTAACCACTGTCTCAGCTGAAGCAGCATCTAATACAACTTCTGGCATGCTAGGTTTTGCTTCCTCTGCTACTTGGTCTTTACCAGGTAATGTAAACATTAGGACAATAGCTACAATACACGCAGTAAAAAATAACCCACTCATGATATATTTTTGCATCTTTTTCTTCCTTTCTATGTAAGCTGATGATTATATTATAACGGATGCTGAACGCACAGCATAGTATTTGTGTCAAAAAAGAGATATATATTCCAATATTTGTTCCGAAAAATAGATAATTTTATGCTATTTATCATGGAAATCAGAGATTTTTCTAAAAACCATACAATAAAAGGGTTGGTTACCATCTGGAGTCATTCGCTCATAATGATCTGTAATCTCAAATCCAGATTTTTGATATACCTGGATAGCACGCTTGTTCCATGTGAGGACCTCTAGATCGATTTCATCCTGTGGCTTTCGTCTTACTGCTTCGCAAACGATAGATTGCACAAAAGATTTACCCATTCCTTGTCCGCATAAATCAGGGCGCATACCAATGCCGAGGCGAGTTACACCGACTAAGGGGAAAAATTGTGTGAAACCGCATAATTCTCCATGTTCATTGGTAATAGAAGCATACTGCTCCGCACGAAGGGTGGGATCGCCAAATTCAACTCGAAGATCCTCCATCTGCTTCCATGGCATCCATCCGTATATGTTATAAGGAGCGGGGTAATCCCATTCAGATATAGTACGCGCATGTTCAACTGTCATAGGTGTAACGATAAAGCGTGGAGTTATCATATAGAGGATCCTTTCTGTTGGGTATATGTCTAAAGCATTGATTAATTTTCAGTAGGGAGGGTAATAATCAGTATGGACGATCGCACAGATGAAAAAACCTGCATTTGAGATTTATACAATCTCAGATGCAGGTCGGTAATGAATAATCTATTTATCGATTGCGACAGATTCATATGTATCGTTACTCATAATTCTTTTAGCACCAACGTAGCGGCTAACATAATAAGATTCACTAAGAGAGTTGATGATGACACCATTAGATGAAGAGGCATGTGCAAACTTACCATTACCTACAAATATCCCAACGTGTGAAACACCCTTACCCGTAGTATTGAAAAATACCAAATCGCCTTCTCTTAAATCATTACGGCTAACGGCTGTTCCCATACTGTACTGTGAACCTGATTGGCGAGGTAAATCAATACTTAGTTTGTTGAACACGTACGTTGTAAATCCAGAACAATCAAATCCACTCGTATCGTTTCCAGATGCCACATAAGGCGAACCAATCGCTGGAGCGATTGCCTTGTCCAGTGCAGAGTCTGCGAAAGCGCTTCCAGTGCCAATGCTAAATAATAATGCTAATCCTAATACTGTGGTCGTTAATTTCTTCTTCAAAAAAGTTAACTCCTTCCGTTGCCTGCGAGGTTAGCTTAAGGATTCGGTTGAAGGTTCCCTATGATCCCTCTGTTGCAAGATCAATTCACCCATGACTGGTTCCCCCACTTCCCTTTCGGGAATTCGGCAGATATGATTAACGAATAGTTATACTTATGACAAAGTTGTTACTAAGAACTCACTGGGATTATTATAGCAAAAGGAATAGCCATTTGGCAATTATTTCTATCATTTTTAATGAGAAATACGTATATTTTTTTGGGAGATAGCTAGAATCATAGAATAACCGAATTTATTTTTCCAAACAGTCAACTTTTTTCTAATTTCGTACGTCTATATATATAAGAAACCCGCAGTGAGATTGGGGCTCAACTTCGGGTTAAAATTCATTACCATATTTAATTTTAGTTGTAAGCTGCTGCTTGGTATTTTGAAGTACTCATTACTCGTTTAGCACCAACGTAGCGTTTAGCATAGTAGCTTTCTGAAAGCGAACTAACGATGACACCACGCGAAGTAGAAGCGTGTGCGAATTTTCCATTACCGACGGATATTCCAACATGAGATACGCCTTTACCTAATGTGTTAAAGAACACGAGGTCGCCAGGTCGTAGCTGACTTTTGGATACGGCAGTACCCATATTGTACTGAGATCCAGATTGACGTGGTAAGTTTACGCCCAATTTCAAGAATACATATCTAGTGAATCCAGAGCAATCGAATCCATTAGTGGTTGTTCCACCGGTTTTATAAGTGACGCCAATGGTACGGTCAATCACGGAATTCATCTTTGAGTCGGCAAATACGCTACCTGTTCCTATGGTCAGCGCAAGAGCCATGCTCAAGGCTGTAGCAGTTAGTTTCTTCTTCAAATACGTTTTCCCCTTCCAATGCCTGCGAGGTTAGCTTAAGGATTCGGTTGAAGGTCCCCTATGATCTCTTTGTTGCGAGATCAATTCACCCATGTAATGGATCCCCCGCTTCCTGGTGTTTAGGAATTAGGCCGTTTCGTACACCTGAAAGTGACAATCGACAATGCTTTATGAAAAGACTAGATCATAGATATTACAAAGTTGTTACTAATTTATTTTAACAGAGGTTTTACACTTTGGCAAACCACAAAAGCATAGTAGAACAAGAAGAACCCCGCCCTTTTCGTTCGAAAGGGGTAGGGTTCTTCTTGTATCAAGGGGTTAAAGAGATAAATGACCACTATTTTTTATTTTTTGATAGCTTGGTAGCCCACACATTAAATTGTGATGTGATGTTCCACATTTTGAATAGACAAGTAATCAGTGGGTACGCCTGTTGCAAGATGAGTGCAAGTATTCCAGTCCAGAAGAGTGATAGGCCAGTGAATAGACAGAATAGCAGTAGGCTTAACGCACCTAAGATGAGAGAAATTCCTATAACAGATAGAACATGACGTAAACATATCCAAGTAGAAGAGAAGAGGGATTCATCATCGGTTATGCCAAACTGCATGTAAAGAATGATCTGGTGGATAACATAACGGTATAGAAACCATCCGACTATCCAGGGAATGGCTTGTATTAATGTAGAAGGAGACATAAATCCGTTCATGGCAATCGTATATAGCTTAGGTAGTAACCAATAAGCGGGAGCAAGAACAAAGAGTGTTTCGATCCAGTAGCATAACATAACTGGTTTCCAGCAACGTCTCATGCCTTGGAAGAAGAAAGCCCCCATCTCTCCTTTACGTTCTTGGTGAAGGCCGTAGAATATGCCTGAATGAATAAATGGGGTAATAAGCATACGCAAAAGTAGCATACCGAGCAGAATCCATAGATAGTTGTGAACGGTACTACTATGGGCTAGATCCAATTGCCCTTCAATATAGAATAGGATCTGACTTAATTCAGTGGGAGGTGGATCAGGATAGCGCTGAAGTAACGGCACTACCGCTGAGTTCACCAAACGATATAGAAAGTAACCAAACAACAGGTGGTACAGAAATAGAATGATGACGACATAAAATTGATTCTTTAGACTTTTCCAACCTTGGGCGATATTGCTCCTCACCGTCTCTCACCTCACCAGGATAGACTTCCAAGCAGTGTTTCCATCAGCTTGGTGACACTTATATTCCAGCGGGATACCTTCTTGACGTCGAGATCCGCCTTTAAATAGTTGTTGATATATTTGTTCTCGAGCACAAGGCTGTATTGTGGATCAATCATGGCCCATGATAATGGAGATTTATATTGGAGTCTAAATTGTGTGCTATCTCCGGCGCCATTCCATACTTTTTGGAGGGTATGACCGTCCGCAAATGTAAATAACAGCGGGATATTGGGGTAATTACCGTCTTTTCGACTTACGGTTACGTTGGATTCAAATACGGTCCCCGAACTACTGATTTTTTCCTGTACAGTAATATTATCAATGGAGAAGTCCGTCATCTGCTTGCCATATACATATTGATTGAAATAGGTTTTCCATGAGGTGTGTGTGACCTGCTCCACAACTTTTTGGAAATCGTGTGTTGTAGGATGTCCGAACCGATATTTCTTGGTATAGGCTGCCATGATTTTATTCATCATCTGGTTGCCTACCTGCCGCTCAATGCCTTTCAACACGAGTTTGCCACGGTAATACACATTCTGCGCATACTGATCCTGAGAACCGTATTTCCATGCTTCTTGTGTGAGTGTAGCGGGTGATATGATCGCTGCTTGTACCGGTAGGTTAGGAATGATTCCAAATTCCTGCTCCATTAACTTATCTTCGGCGTAAGAAGTAAACCCTTCATCAAGCCAAGCCTCTTCAAATTCATTGCTCGCGATCATGCCATAGAAGTATTGGTGACCAATTTCATGTATGACGGTCCGCTCTAGTTCATACCCCGGTGAATCGTTCTTAGCTCCAAACGCTGTAATCAGGTTCGGATACTCCATTCCCCCCGCCCCATTTCCTGCTTCCGGAGGAACAACAATAGAAAGAGTGGAGTAAGGATAGGGACCATACCATTTACTGAAGTTTTTGAGCGCGACTTCAGCGGCATAGAAATACCGTTCCTTCATATCCTTATGGACAGGATCTAGATATAGCTTGATTCGTACACCGGGTACCTCCTGCGATGAGAATGGCTTCTCAGCTACAATGAAATCAGGAGATGCTGACCAAGCGAAGTCGTGTACATCATCCGCGTAGAACTGATAGATTTTCTGACCTTTGACAATCTGAGCAGACTTAATTGGAAATCCTGTCGCAGCGACAATATAGTTCTCTGGCACATGAATACGAACATTGTAGATGCCGAAATCAGCGTAGAACTCAGAATTACCATGGTATTGATGAAGATTCCAACCTTCCGTCGTTCTACCTCTTAAGCCAGCGGGTTCATAGACACTGATCTTGGGAAACCATTGTCCAGCCATCACGAAGTTACCAGCGGTTCCCATTCGGGCAAATATTTGAGGGAGCTTCACTTCGAACTTCATATTAAGGGTGATGCTCTCGCCACCTTTGACAGGTCGTGGGAGTCTTACTTTGACTAGGCTTGTATCCTTGCTATTGCCATCATCAGGTTGTACATATTGGATACGGTGCATCAATGAGAGTCCATCTGTTGTTTCAAGTCCTGTGAGGGTCATGGAGCCGAAACCATCCGTAGGCATAACGTCGTTCCGTAGTTTACCACCAGACTCCTTCATAAAGGTGGTGTCCGTGGAAGAGAATGCGTTCGGATAAAGGTGGAAATAAAGTTCGGTGACGGTGTTTTTTCCAGGATGAGTCCAAGTTAGGGTCTCAGAACCTTTAAGCACCTTTTCATTAGGGTCTAATGAAACATCCAGGTGATACTCTACAACGCGTTTACTCAGTACTTCTGCCGTGGGGTTCTGCACGCTTTCTTTCTGAGGGAGCTGAGCGATGCTGTCTGAAGGCTTGGCCTTATTAGGCGCATACACGGATTCTGATTCTGGTGAAACCCGAAGTAGTGTCCACCAGGTTCCACTAAGGAGAAATAGGGCGACAATCGTTATTACAATCATTTTGGATCGAGTTGGGGCCATACATGAATACCTCCCGTTGACAAGCATCTACAGCATGTATATGTTTGCAATTCGCCAATTATTAGTTAAAATAAAATGAATAACAGTTATTTATAACTGGAGTCAGAAATATGGGTTTTTATTTCTGTTTTGTAGTGGGAGGACAATGAAGAAATGGATAACAAAGAACAAGGCGGCAAGAAACAAATTGCCCTTAATATTGTAAGTAGCAAAAGTAAACATACGGGGTTTGGATCGGGTTCGATTGATCTGAATAATGTATCGCCTATTATCGTTGACCAAGGGGAAGCCAAGGTCGATGTCGGTGCAATGCATGCGAAGAGTAAAGTGGAGAAAGGTATTAAGTTCTCTGCCAATCGCGAAGATGTGCCGAATGGGCGTCAAGTATGGGTAGTATGGGTAGCCGTGGATCGCACAGCGGAAGGGCAATTCTACGGAGGAGCTACAGCATCCGAGATGTGGATTGATACGGAAGCTCGCAGAGGGTATAAGATTCTAGCTGATCATGTAAATAAGCTGGATGGTGCATTGAAGCGCAAGATTATATTAGATGGAATGAACGCGGAAGATAAGACAGCTCTTAAGAATCTACTGATGACTCGTAATGAGGAATGGTGGGCAGCTACACCTGAGGAATTGAAGAAGGCGTTAGAGGTTTAGGGTAATTCGAAATGCATCCTTCTTGTAAAATTGAAAAAAGGCATTCTAAGATCTCAATAAGAGGTCTTAGAATGCCTTTTTCATATACTGATAAATTTCTATTATGATTTATCTTTGCCTAGTAGAATGGACATCCCGAGTAGCGTCACAATAATGGTGGCACCCATGTCGGATAATATGGCGATCCAAAGGGTCAGCCAGCCGGGAATCGTGAGTAGAAGTGCAATGGCTTTTAGCGTAAGCGATATGCCGATATTCCAACCAATGACACGATTTACACGACGCGCCATATGAATGGCACTTGGTAGCTTGCCAAGATGATCTTGCATAAGAACGATGTCAGCTGTCTCCATCGCGCTGTCAGTTCCTTTACCCATGGCTATTCCTAATTGTGCAGTAGCAAGCGCAGGGGCATCGTTGATCCCATCACCAACCATCGCGACATTCCATTGCGAAGCGAGACGCTTAATCTGGTCTACTTTCTGTTCTGGTAGGAGACCAGCATTATAACTTGAGACGCCTGCTTCGGTGGCAATTAATTTCGCTGATTGCTCATGATCGCCTGTCAGCATGACTGTCTGCTTAATGCCTGCTTGATGAAGCTGGTGGATGACTTCCTTCGTCTCTGGTCGAATCTTATCCGCAAGTCCAAGCAGACCAAGTACGTGGTTCTCATCTACAGTAATGATCAATGTGAGGCCTTGCTCCTTCATACGGAGAACGTCACGTTTCACGTTGTCCATATGTTCTGAATGGGATGCTACGACACGCGTTAATATCTCCTCGTTACCCATCCAGAAGGTCGTACCTTCTACTTCGCCTTGTATTCCTGAACCCGGTAAGGTTGTTAAATGAAGTGAATCTGGAAAGATATTCGATTTCCGTTGATTCGTGATATGACTTACGACTGCTTTAGCCAAGGGATGAAGAGAGGATTGCTCTAAAGAGCCTGCAACATCATAGAATCGCTTCTCATCATAGATGACTTCCTCCTTAACAGAAGGTACACCTTGGGTTAAGGTACCGGTCTTGTCAAAGGCGATTGCATCTATCTTGCCTAACTGCTCCAGATGTACGCCACCTTTGATTAGAATGCCGTTACGAGCACTCCGTGTCATTCCGCTTACCAAAGCAATTGGCGAGGAGAGTACGAGTGAGCAGGGGCATCCAACGATAAGAATGGCGAGGCCTTGGTATACCCATTTCATCCACGTCTCCCCAAATAGTAATGGAGGCACAACGATGACTAGGAGAGCAATAATCATAATGGCAGGAGTATAGTATTTAGCGAATTTATCTATAAATAACTCTGTAGGTGTTTTACTTTCTTGGGCTTCCTGTACCAAATGCATGATTTTAGATAATGAAGAATCCTCGTAAGCTTTCTCTATTCTAATATCCAGTAATCCTTCTGCATTTACACTGCCGCCGTAGACAGAATCACCTTTGCCTTTGGTAACCGGTAAGGATTCGCCTGTAATGGCGGCCTCGTTCACTGCACTACTACCTTCATATATAATGCCATCCGAAGGGATTTTCTCTCCTGATCTAACACGTACGAGGTCTCCTACACGAAGACTGGCAATAGGAACGCTTGTAACCTCTCCATTACGTACTAATGAAGCTTCTTTAGGTGCATTAGCTAGCAACGCCTCCATCGATTTGCGCGCACGTCCCATACCATACCCTTCAAGCAACTCATTGACACCAAACAGAATGGCAACAAGTGTGGCTTCCTTCCATTCACCAATAACGACGGCACCTGTGAGTGCTACGGTCATCAGTGTATCCATGTTGAACTTCAAATTGATAAGATTGTTCAGTCCACGCCAAAAGGTAGAGTAACCACTAAGTGCGATAGCAATGACATATAAGGTAATCAGTATCGGTTGAGGTATGATGCCATTCAAGACGAAAGTAAATAAATAGACTACAGCTGCTATTCCAAGTAGCCACTTGATTAGACGATTGCCTTCATGACTATGGTCGTGCTGATGGCCAACACCATTTTCGTGATCATGCCCGTGATGGTCGGCCTTCTTCTGTACGAGACTTGCTCCATCATTCTTCAGAATACGTTCAACACGTACCATATCGACATCGGGGTTTAGGGTCAATTTACTACTCACATAGTTCAGCTTCGCATCGGAACCATGCGCCAATTTCTGAATCTCTTCTTGCATTTCTCTCGTGCAGTTGGCACAAGACAAGCCTTTGACAGGGTATTCAACGTAAGATGGAGCGGGAACTTTAGGGGTATTGTTATTTGTGCTCATCTTCTATCTTCTCCCTCTGATGTTCTAAAGTCATCTGAATAAGAGTTCTGATATGATCGTCCTTTAAAGAATAGATCACATTTTTACCTTCTTTACGTGATGCTGCAATATTCATGGTTTTCAACGTGCGTAAATGATGTGAGGTTGTTGCCATACTACTGCCAAGGACAGCGGCTACATCACATACACATAGTTCATGAGCTCGATCTAACATGAAGGCGATTTTCATGCGTGTTGGATCGGCGAGCGCTTTGAAAATATCAACCATTCCAAGGATTTCATCCTCTTGTATGACAGTTTGAAGGTGAGTGATGGTGTCTGGGTTGACGCAGGTAACTTCGCATATATCGTCGCTAGATGTAGGTTTATCTATTAATTTCTTCATTTGTACGCTCCTCTCTCTTACACCGTTTGATGAGGGTATAAACATTCATATTCAAACAAGTGTTTGATTGTTACTCAAATATACACCCGCACACTATAATAATCAAACAAATGTTTGATTGTTTTTTAATAAAAAAATGAAGGCTGTAATGGGCAACATGATCTCATAGAAAAAAGAGCTGATGATCAGCTCTTTTTGATGCATCTCTTTAATGTAATCATGTACACTCAATCAATTAATCCATCCACCATTGTCGAAGATTGGACCACCAGGATTGATCCTTGGTCTGAATTTCTTTAGAAGGCTCTTCAGGTCCACCGCCATGTAGTGTGCAGTATACGGTGGGTTCTGTACCCTTAATGAACACCTCTAAGGTTTTATTCGGGCAGTCCTTCGTTGCCAGTAATCCTGATTCTGGATTAATGTAGGCGCTGACGACACCATCTGGAATGGGGAAAATTTTGGGTGGAACATTCTCCAGTGCTTTTTCTGTATATTGGGCAAAAATAGGTGCAGCTCGACGTCCATCGGCGCTCTCAATATTACGCCCTTTGTCGTAGCCGACCCAGACTGCGGTTGCTAACTCGGGCGTGAATCCTACGAGCCATGCATCCGTGTTGGTTGTGCCTGTCTTACCAGCGACGGGCCGTTTGATCATAGAGGATACCCGATTACCCGTACCGCCTGTCTCAAAGACACTTTCCATAAGATGTGTTAGAACATAAGCAGCAGCGGGGTCCACGACTTGTTCGCCTGGACTTGGCGTTGCTTCATATATTAACTCTCCTGATGCATCGGTTATTTTCAACACGGCTACAGGAGCCATGCGCATACCGGCATTACTTATCACACCAAAGGCAGAGGCCATTTCTATTGGACTAATGGGAGATGTACCTAGAGCGAGAGAAGGAACCGCTTGGAGTGGACTTAGGATGCCCATCTTTCGTGCCGTTTCCAGGACTTGTTCAGGGCCTACCTTCATAATGGTATTGACCGCATAAATGTTATCACTGGCTGCAATTGCTTTGCGCATATCAATTTCACCTAAATATTTATCACCAAAGTTACTTGGCTGATACGTTTTGCGGTTATCATCATAGTGAAACAGCGTTGGTTCGCTTTTGAACGTACTAAGCGCGGTCATCTTTAAAGAAGAAAGAGCACTCAGATACATAATAGGCTTAAATGCTGAACCAGGTTGGCGAGTTGTTGCTAGTGTATGGTTATATTGATTGGCTTGATAATTTTTGCCACCGACCATGGCTTTAATATATCCTGTTCGTGGATCGACAGAGATGAGCGCTGTCTCAAGATCACTGTTTGGGTCCATTCCTGTTGCTACTGCATCTTCGGCTGCTTGTTGGGCATGGGGATCTAATGTGGTATAGATGTTCAATCCACCATGATCCAATTGCTCTTCGGTAATGCCAAGTTGACTCGTTACAATTTGGCGAACATAATCTCGGAAATAGGGTGCAACAGCGACTGTTTTTTGTTCACCTTGAGGCTGAAATACAAGCTTCTCTCGCGCGGCGGTATTCGCTTCTTGCTTCGTAATATTGTTAGTCTCGATCATGGTTGAAAGAACAATTTTTTGCCTTTGTAATGCGCTGTCTAAATGGTTATAGGGTGAATAATAGGTCGGTCCTTTAGGAATCCCTGCAAGCAATGCACTTTCTGCTAGGTCCAGATCTTTGGCAGATTTGCCGAAATACATACGAGATGCCGCTTCGATGCCATAGGCTCCATGTCCATAGTAAATTTCGTTCAGATACATTTGAAGAATTTCCTGTTTGGTGTATTTCATTTCTAATTGTGTCGTGTAAAAGGCTTCTTGTAATTTACGTGTCCAGGTCTTGGCATGAGAAAGATACAAGTTCCGAGCGAGTTGTTGTGTGAGAGTGCTGGCACCTTGTGAACGATTCATTTTCTCAATATTGACGAGTATGGCTCGCCCCATGCCTTTGATATCGAATCCCAAATGGTCGTAGAACTTCCGATCCTCCACCGATAGCGTAGCTTGAATCAGGTAGGGTGAGATTTCGTCTAACGTTACAGGATCGTAACTACGTCCACTAACTGAAAAAGTAGACATGATTCCTTCCTGGTTGTCCAAAATACGTGAATTATGGTCCGTGTCGGCTACAGGTAGGTTTGTATTGTATAAGTATATGAGCAGAGTAGCACAGGCCAGAAGGACGAGTACTGCCATGCCAGATAGCAGCTTGACGATAGTGATGAAGCGTCTTTTTCGCTTAGGTGATTTGTGGGATGCATGTGACATGACAGAGGAGCTCCCTTTCTTTTACGTTTCTTTTCTTTCCATTATGGGAATAGAAGGGATTAGATATTCACGGGGATAGGGTACAAATATTGAAAAAAGGGTAATGTATTATGAAAGTAGTTGCATTTTCATGTTGATTTATTATAATGTGATTTGTCTGTTACAATTAAACAAACGAGGCAATTGTTTCGTGTAACGCTTTCGAAATGATAAGATTTACATATAAACTAGCGAAAGAAGGGATCACTCCATGGAATTATGGTACACAGAGAAACAAACCCCTGTATTTGGAATTACAGCAAAGATAAAAGAAACATATGTAACAGAAAAAACTGAGTTTCAAGATCTAGCGATGATTGAGACTGAAGAATTCGGAACGATGCTCGTACTTGACGGTATGGTTATGACTACCGTGAAGGATGAGTTCGTATATCATGAAATGGTTGCCCATCCGGCATTAAATACGCATCCTAATCCTAAGCATGTATTGGTTGTAGGTGGTGGAGATGGTGGCGTAATTCGTGAAGTGCTCAAGCACCCAGGCGTAGAGAAGGCTGTATTGGTTGAGATCGATGGTAAAGTTATTGAATACTCTAAGAAGTATTTGCCGTCTATCGCAGGTAAATTAGAAGATCCTCGTGTGGAAGTTTTGGTGAACGATGGATACATGCATATTCTAGAACACAAGAATGAATATGATGTAATCATGGTTGATTCCACAGAACCTGTAGGTCCTGCTGCGCCATTGTTTGAACGTGGATTCTACCAAGGTATCTTTGAAGCTTTGAAAGATGACGGAATTTTTGTCGCTCAGACGGACAACCCTTGGTTTAAGGCAGATCTTATCCAACAAGTTAACCGTGATGTGAAAGAAATTTTCCCAATTGTGCGCGTATATGCTGCGAACATTCCTACGTACCCAAGTGGTCTTTGGACATTTACAATGGGAAGTAAAGTTCACGATCCGCTAGCAGTAGATGAAACAGCTATTCCAGAAATGGATACAAAGTATTATTCATCCCGTCTGCATAAGGCTGCATTTGTATTGCCGAAATTCGTTGAAGATCTTACGAAATAAAGGGGACATAAATAGACGATGAAACTAGATCAATCTTACTCAGGAAATGTATTTATTTGTAGCTCTGAAGATTACGAAGGTTCTAAAGCCGTTATCTACGGGATGCCAATGGATTACACCGTTAGTTACCGTCCGGGTTCTCGCTTCGGCCCTTCCCATATACGTCAAGCTTCCGTTGGTTTGGAAGAGTACAGTCCTTATCTAGACAAAAGTATTGATGACATGACTTACTTTGATGCAGGCGATCTCATGCTACCTTTCGGAAACGCAGGACGTAGTCTTGAAGTCATCAGCGAATATGTAGGTAAGTTGCTAGCAGATGATAAATTTCCAATTGGTCTTGGTGGGGAACATTTAGTGACATGGCCAGTTATTCAACAGGTATTTGCTAAATATCCTGATCTTATACTCATTCATATCGATGCACATGCTGACCTTAGAGAGAATTATGAGGGAGAACCATTGTCCCACTCTACACCTGTACGTAAGGCAGCAGCGCTTATGGGCGGAAGTAATATCTATCAATTCGGTATCCGTTCTGGATCACGTGAAGAATTCCAATTCGGGCATAAGAACATTAATTTCTATCCATTTGAAGTAGCGGCTCCCCTCAAGGAAGCCTTGCCTAAGATGGGTAACCGCCCTGTTTATGTTACGATCGACATTGACGTATTGGATCCTTCTGCAGCACCAGGTACAGGAACAGCAGAAGCGGGAGGAATCACTTCCAAGGAATTGCTGGAAGCTGTACATCTTATTGCAAATTCCGAAGTCAACGTTGTGGGTTGCGATCTAGTAGAAGTTGCACCTATTTATGATCAGTCCGAACAAACACAGATTGTAGCCGCTAAACTTATTCGTGAAATGCTGCTAGGATTTGTAAAATAATATAAAGCTCAACACATAGATACCTTTAGAATCGCTTCAAGAGCATATGCCTCTGTAGAGCTTCTAAAGGTTTCTTTTCTCTATAGCAAATAGGGAATTGCAAATGGGGATGAATCATGAGTTAAGGGTATATAACTAAGATCAGGGGGTGTGATCTATGAATTTGAAGAAAAAGAGTATTAATCGTTCACTACGGATCCTTGTAATAATGGTATTACTTCTTCCTTTAGGGGGTATCGGGTCAGGTTCTCTAGCAACCGCTACATCTGACACAAGCTGTGGAAAAGGGGACCATGGACTGCTGCAACAGTTACAGAAGCAACATCAGGGGGAGGGTCATCAGAGTGTACTCTCTTTTACGGATATTCAGTTTCTGAATGATCGGATAGGTAGAGTTTCTGGTAATGGCTTTATCATAGGCACTTCCGATGCGGGATGTCACTGGCAGGAAATATATACAGGGCAATGGCAAATTGCCCAAATAGACTTCTCCGATAATAAAAATGGGTGGGCGCTAGCGACGTTGCCTTCTGAACAAAAGAAACATTTAATTCAGACATCCGATGGGGGAGCCCACTGGAAGAACGTCGACACAGCCATTACATTTGATCGGATAGATATACTGAATGACAAAGAAGGGCTCGGCTATACAGCCACTTCGGCCTACAAAACCGTTGATGGAGGTAAAAGTTTCGCCCCAATTCCAACGCCTGTGAATAACCGATACGCTTCATTTAGTAATATGAAAACGGGCTGGTCTATCATAGTTATTCCAAGCGGAGGCTATAAGGTCATGAAGACGGTAGATGGAGGTGAACACTGGTCGCTTAAGTTGAAGGTGGCTGCGGACAGTAATAATGGCGGAGAGATATACAGCAATGGTAATCAAGTCTGGGCTTTACTATACGGAGAGGCAGGGATGTCACAAGTATCCTATTCCCTCTATGGTAGTACAGATGGGGGATCGCATTGGAATCGTGTTATCGCACAGGATACGGCGGGAGGGGGCCCTGCCCCAGGCAGCGGTAAGGCCATAACACAAAAAGGTCCAGCTTCCCCTGGTGGACATCCAGGCAACATGCAACTTATCGGAGACAGAACTGCATTCTTAGCGGGTGGTTCACCTGCTGGAGAAGTAGTATCTGTAGGGCGTTCATTTAATGGGGCACAGTCATGGACCAATATTACACCATCCATTGAAGGATATGATGCAAGAATTTCTTTTGCGGATAGTAAAAAAGGCTGGCTAGCTGTCGTAAACAGTTCTGACAAATCAGCAGTCTATATGACTAAAGATGGCGGCGTTAGCTGGAATGTGAAGTTCTCATTGAAGAAATAGTAATGACTATAAGATGGCTACCCCTATACACGGAGCGGGTAGCCGTTTTATTGAACTAATTTAAGAAGCTATAAGTTTAAGTTCTCAGTGTTTGCAGAACATAACGGGTTGTGCAGTACAATCAGGAAATCAGAGGGTGACAGCGATAGGAAGGACAATCCGTTACCGTAGCGGTCATACGTAGTCATTATTTTTATTTGAATTGAATCGGCGAACTGGCTATAGTAGTACAATAGGAATGTACAGATTGGAGATTGTTAGATATATGTCAGACAAAACACAAGCCCAGATACGGCTAGTCAGCCGCGTAGATGGGGAAGAAGTGGTTCAGGAACTGCCTGCTGAATTGATTCAGAAGGGCACGGTACTGTATGTGAGATATGAGGAGCCAGAGGCAAGTCCACAGGGCGGAGCCACTAGAACCACAATCAAGATCACACCTAATGAAGTCAAAATAATTCGCCACGGCGAAGTTCAGTCAGAACACTCTTTTGAGCAAGAGAAGAGATTGCCTGGCTTTTACCGCTCGCCATATACGACATTTAACCTCTCAACCTATACCACGGATATGGATATAAAGATTGAGGGAATGTACGGGCATGTGAGATTTGCATATGATTTATATGTATTCGATGATCTATCAGGACAATTTGCAATAGATTTACATATACAGGAGGAAATTAAATTATGACACAAAACCCATTAGAGCAGATTAATCAGTTGGTATCGGAGTCGATTGCTGCTGCTGTGATTGCTGCTGGATTAGTCACCCTTGAAGAACTTCCAGCGATTACACTTGAAGTGCCAAAGGATAAGACTCATGGAGATCTAGCTACGAACATCGCAATGCAACTCACAAAGATTGCGAAAAGGAACCCACGTCAAATTGCGGAGAGCATTATAGCTCACTTAGATTTGAAGAAAGCGAACATTGAGAAGGCAGAGATTGCTGGACCAGGATTTATTAACTTCACCTTAGTTAAGACTTACTTATATCCTGTATTGCATCAGGTTCAGGAACATGGCAGTGACTATGGTCGGAGTAACGTAGGCCAAGGTAAAAGAGTGCAAATCGAGTTCGTTAGTGCTAATCCAACAGGAACGCTACATTTAGGACATGCTCGTGGAGCAGCAGTAGGTGATTCATTGTGTAATGTACTGGATTTTGCAGGATATCAAGTGACTCGGGAATATTATATTAATGATGCTGGTAATCAAATCGTTAATTTGTGTAAATCAATTGAGGCTCGATATCTTCAAGAATTAGGTCAAGACGTGGAAATGCCTGAGGATGGCTATCACGGTGCAGATATAAAGGGCTTTGCGAAAGAACTGGTAGCAGAGAAGGGCGAATCCTTACTGTCTATGAGCCCAGAGGAGCGCACTGCTTTCTTGCGTACGTATGGTTTGGAGAAAGAATTGGCTAAAATCAAACGTGACCTTTCAAGGTTTAGAGTGCACTTTGATGAATGGTTTAGTGAAACGTCACTATATGAGAACGGCCAAGTAGAGGTAGCACTCTCCGAATTGAAAGCAAGAGGAGAAGTCTATGAGTTGGATGAAGCGACATGGCTACGTACAACGGATTACGGAGACGACAAAGACCGCGTATTGGTGAAAAATGACGGAACCTATACTTACCTGACACCAGATATCGCCTACCATCGCAATAAATATAGTAGAGGATATGACCAAATGATCAACATTTGGGGAGCGGATCATCATGGATATATTCCACGTGTGAAGGCTGCTATGGATTCATTAGGTTATGATTCTAGGAAATTGACCGTATTGATTGCTCAAATGGTGAGCTTATTCCAAGACGGCGAAAAAGTGAAAATGTCCAAGCGAACAGGTAAAGCAGTAACGATGATAGATCTGATGGACGAAGTTGGTGTGGATGCTATTCGTTATTTCTTTACGATGCGTAGCATGGATTCACATCTAGATTTCGACATGGATCTAGCGATTTCAACGTCTAATGAGAATCCTGTATTCTATGTTCAATATGCGCATGCGCGTATTTGCAGCATTTTCCGTCAAGCAGAAGAACAGAACATTACGTTGTTGGCACTGTCAGACATTGATTTGACTAAGCTTAATAATGATCGTGAGTATGATCTTCTTCGTAAAATAGGGGAATTGCCTGAAGAGATTGCAACTGCAGCGGAAAACTATGCACCTCACAGAATGGTTCGTTATGTCTATGAACTTTCTTCTATGTTGCATAGCTACTACAAAGCAGAGCGTGTTATCACTGAGGATGTTATGCAAACACAAGCTCGTCTTGCCTTGCTAGGTGCAGTTCGTGTGGTTATTGTTAACGTTCTGAAGATGATTGGTGTAACGGCTCCAGAAAAAATGTAATCACAACTTAAACCCTTGAATAACGACAAAAACTGCCCTTCTATATTTTGGAAGGGCGGTTTTTCTTTGCTTTAAGGCTAGCAGTTACAGGTTCTGCACCCGTGGTAGTCAATTTCATTCCTTCTCTTAGTAATTGGAGTGCGTTAACTTCTCCTGAGTCTCGTTCCAGGCGTTGGTCTTTACGTAAGCGTAAAGGCGTAGAAGTGCGCTGAAGAAGTGTTTTGATTTCTGCCGGTTGGAGACTGCTGTTTTGTGCAAGTAGAAGCGCGATGGCCCCACTTACATGAGAGGTAGCCATAGAGGTGCCACTCATTTCATGATATTTACCATGTGTCCATGAGGATATAATTTTATCTCCAGGAGCATAGATATCAATATACTGTCCTCGATTACTGAATGGTGCTATCCGTCTGTTCTGATCCGTTGCGCCTACGGATATGGTCTGTGAATAGCGAGCAGGATAGTCAATGGTTCGTCGTTTGCCGTCGTTTCCTGAAGAAGCGACAATTGAAATGCCAGAGAGGTAGGCTTTATTGACAATTTCCTGTAAGGCGCGGCTACGTGTCTTCATTCCAAAGCTCATATTAATCAGATGGACATGATTACGAACACACCAATCAATGCCTAATATGATATCAGATACATAGGCCGATCCATTGTGGTCAAATGCCTTAACAGGATAGATGATAGACCGTGGAGCAACACCTATCATTCCTTCTGTGCTATTTGCTGCTGCAATGGTTCCGGCAATATGTGTACCATGACCGTTGTCGTCAAGGGGTAACATGTTACGGTTCAACAAATTAATACCTCCGGAGAGCGAATGTCGGAGATCAGGATGTTGGAAATCTACCCCGGTATCAATGACTCCGATTTTAATACGATGTCCGGTTGATGTGGACCAAGCTCGGGGAGCATGAATCTGCTTCACACCATAAGGGATTCCTGGATTGGTATCGATTTTACTCTGAACAGCGTGAACTTTTATTGACCTATTGTCTTCTAGTAACAGAAGATCTTTATATCTAAGGGCGAACTTACTTCGAGCTGAGACGGGGGCGATAATGGACTTAATTAAATGGGAAGAATGCACATGGGGTAATTTAATGCCGCTTGCTTTTAGCCTATTTAATTCCCGATGGTAGGCAAAATAGTGTCGGGGATTGAGAAAGGTCATAATACGTTTCTCTTCGACTGGGTTGCGACGATCGGTTTCTTCGAGCAACATCTGGATAAATCGAGTGTAGTCCATGTTGAGCCTTCCCCCTCTTGAGAACCATGCTGAGGTATTCTATGAACATGGAGTCCTGTGGGAGTGGGAACTTGCCCTTATTTTTGTAAATGGGCACTGATTTGTTGTCAAAGTGAAGCGGCGTACATAATATAGACAGAAGAGACCGAGATGGCTCTTACGACACTCCCATTTAGGAGTTTCTTCCTCGGGGAATGGATACAGTCATAAAGGCAGGGAACCCCCTGCCTTTTTTATCGTGATAATCGTGAAGAGTAATTATTAAATCTCCTTGTACCTGAGTTAACAATCCGCGAACATAAAAACTTGCAATTTAATCCCAAATAGGTTTTACTTATTTGTGTTAATGGATATGTTGATTGATATTACGTGTAAATATGCACATTGCGTGAGAGGAAGTGTTCATAAGTGAGTGCCCCACTCCATTTAAAACTTGATCCTGAAAGAATCAAGGAAATGCCTATGGTTGATCTTGCTTTTGCTATTTTAAAGACCGTGAATACGCCGTACTATTATCTTGATCTAATGTCAGAGGTAGCTAAACAGCGTGGTCTAAATGAAAAAGAAATGAATGATTTGATTGCACAGCTATATACCGAGATTAATATCGACGGACGGTTTGCTTGTGTTGGAACTAATCTGTGGGGATTGAAACGGTGGTATCCTGTAGATCGTGCTGAAGATCCAATTTCTAATGCCAAGCGCCCACGTATCATTAATGATGACGATGACGATTTGGAAGATGATGACTTCGCTGATGAAGAAGAAACATATGTTGGCGATGAAGCAGAAGAATTCGACAGAATTGATGAAGATCATGACGATGTTTATAGCGATGACGATTCTGAGGAAGAAGCTGAAGAAGAAGTTGTGCTAGAAGACGAAGATTTGGATGACGCAGATGATGATTCAACAGATGATGATGACGCAGATGACTCCGAAGATACCGACGAAAAGTAATAACTAATTTATTGCAGAGAACGAATCAGAGTTTAATATGTTGAAGTTGAGAATAATGTATTCGCGACTTGACACAGAACATGGCACAGAGTAAACTATTGCATGGGCTTATGATTGAACTTGAATAATTTTGAATTGATAAAAAGTGCCCCCGTACTACGGGTGTCACTTTTTTGTTTTTTAAAATATAAGAAAGTATTATTTTCAATTGATACTCTATTCCTTATATTTCCGCTGAAACGGTGCCGTCTTTGAAAAAAGGACGGCATAGCGGTTTCTACTTGAATAGGGTTAAAAACTGTGCCATTTGGACATAAATCGCATATTGTTATTGGCCATCAAGAGTAAGGAAACGTTTATAGGTTACGATAACATCATATGTCGCCTGCATTTCTGGACTTTATAATAGGAGGTTTTTTTACAGTGACAAAGTATATTTTTGTGACGGGCGGAGTTGTGTCTTCTTTAGGTAAAGGGATTACCGCTGCTTCACTTGGCAGGCTGCTCAAAAATAGAGGACTAAAAGTAACGATCCAGAAGTTCGATCCGTATTTGAATGTGGATCCCGGAACAATGAGTCCTTATCAGCACGGTGAAGTATTTGTGACAGACGATGGCGCTGAGACCGATTTGGACCTTGGCCATTACGAAAGATTTATTGATATCAATTTGTCTAAGAACAGTAACGTTACAACAGGGAAGATTTATTCTTCAGTTATCAGCAAAGAACGTCGCGGTGAGTATCTAGGGGGAACGGTTCAGGTTATTCCTCATATTACAAATGAAATTAAAGAACGTGTATACCGTGCAGGTCGTGAAGCTGGTTCCGATGTTGTTATTACGGAGATTGGCGGAACTGTAGGGGACATCGAGAGTCTTCCATTCCTTGAAGCTATTCGTCAAATCAAGAGTGAGATCGGTCGCGATAATGTGATGTACATTCACGTGACATTGATTCCATATATTAAGGCAGCCGGTGAAGTGAAGACGAAGCCGACACAACATAGTGTGAAGGAATTACGTAGCATTGGTATTCAACCAAATGTGATTGTATGTCGTACGGAGTATGAGCTATCCGCAGATATGAAAGCTAAAATTGCATTATTCTGTGATATTGATGAAAATGCAGTCGTTGAATGTCGTGATGCTGCTACGCTATATAGAGTGCCGCTTAATTTGCGTGATGAAGGTCTTGATGAGATCGTAGTTAATCATTTGAAATTGACTACGCCATTACCAGATATGACAGAGTGGGAAAGTCTTGTACACCGTATTGAAAAGCTAGACAAAACAGTGGAAATTGCCATTGTAGGTAAATATGTGGCATTACATGATGCTTACTTAAGTGTTGTAGAATCCCTTTCACATGCTGGATTTGAAGCTGATGTTGATGTGAAGATCCGTTGGGTTAATGCAGAAGAGATTACACCTGAGAACGTAGCAGATATGTTACATGGCATTAGCGGTATTCTAGTTCCTGGTGGATTTGGTGATCGCGGTATTGAAGGTAAGATTTCGGCTATCAAATACGTACGTGAGAACAACATTCCTTTCTTCGGTATTTGCCTAGGTATGCAAGTATCCGTTATTGAGTATGCTCGTTCGATTCTAGGTCTTGAAGGTGCGAATAGCTCGGAGATTAATCCTTCGACAGAGTATCCTGTTATTGATCTATTGCCAGAACAAAAGGATATTGAAGATCTAGGTGGTACAATGCGTCTAGGGCTATATCCATGTAAGTTGCAACCAGGTTCATTAGCTATGAGTTGCTATGATGATGAATTAGTGTATGAAAGACATCGTCATCGTTATGAGTTTAACAATCAGTACCGTGAAGCGCTTGAAAAAGCTGGAATGATTATATCAGGAACTTCTCCTGATGGACGTCTTGCAGAAATTATTGAGCTTCCAGGACATCCATGGTTCTTATCTGTGCAATTCCATCCGGAGTTCACATCTCGTCCGAATCGTCCACAACCATTGTTCCGTGAATTCGTTAAAGCAACTGTGAAATATCAAGGGTAAACCCTTTTAGTTAAGGTCTCTTTAGAATAGAGCTATAGACATGAAGTTGAGAAAGAGGACTTCTTGTAGCTCTCCCTAGAGAGGCCTTTTTTATGTTAAATTAAACATATAGAAGGAATTTGGTTTGTAGAGGAAGAATAACATAATATGGATTACCTTCAGAAATGAGGGATTGTCTCGCTTTAATGAACTTTAAGTTGATTGTCTGGGGGTTGTTAACGGGTGGATAAGAAGAAATTATTAATCGTGGATGACCAAAACGGTATTCGAATTCTTTTGACGGAAGTATTTGGTAGTGAGGGGTATGATACATTTCAGGCAGCGAACGGCAAACTGGCCTTAGAGCTGGTTGTGAATGAGTCACCGGATTTAGTGTTACTTGATATGAAAATCCCGGGTATGGATGGACTTGAGATTCTGAAAAGGATCAAAGAACTCAATACGGATATCAAAGTCATTATGATGACCGCATACGGTGAGCTTGATATGATAAAAGAGGCGACTGACCTCGGAGCACTTATGCATTTTACGAAACCATTTGATATTGATGAAATGAGAGTAGCCGTTAACACACAGCTGAAGAAGAACGTACTTGAAAAGCGTACCTAAGGAATGAAATTCTGCTTAATGCAGAATTTTTTTATGATTAGAAAGTGTATATTTGCATACTTTATTCTCTGAATCATCTAGATGAACGCATTTGTCCATAATGGACGGATGCGTTCATCCTTGCGTATAGGGATTGTGTCATCTTGCATAGCGGGATTAGTAATATTGACTTATACTATATTAGCGGCTTCTGACCATAGACGTACCACATATACTTTGAAATGCTTGGTTAGTATTTTTGATCTGATGTGGTATACTATAGTTTGTATGAGGTGTCGGCATAATAATATAGACAAAAACAACATTTTTTAGGAGGATTGGACCATGCCATTAGTATCTATGACAGACATGTTGAACAAAGCACTTAAAGGGAAATATGCAGTTGGTCAATACAACATTAATAACTTGGAGTGGACTCAAGCGATTCTTGGTGCAGCTGAACAAGAGAAATCACCAGTAATTCTTGGAGTTTCTGAGGGAGCAGCACGTCATATGGGCGGTTTCACGACTGTTGTTAAAATGGTTGAAGGCCTATTGTACGATATGAAAATCACTGTACCTGTTGCAATCCATCTTGATCATGGTTCTAGCTTTGACAAATGTAAAGAAGCGATTGACGCTGGATTTTCATCTGTTATGATCGATGGTTCCCACCACCCGATCGATGAGAACATCGAAATGACTAAAAAAGTCGTTGAATATGCACATGCAAAAGGTGTTTCTGTAGAAGCTGAAGTTGGAACTGTTGGCGGACAAGAAGACGACGTTATCGGTGGAATTATGTATGCTAAGTTGGATGAGTGTATCCGTATCGTTAAAGAAACAGGCATCGATACACTAGCTCCTGCACTTGGTTCCGTTCATGGACCTTACCTTGGCGAGCCTAACCTTGGGTTCAAAGAAATGGAAGAAATTCGTGACGCTACGAATATTCCTATGGTTCTTCATGGTGGTACAGGTATTCCTGAAGCTGACATCAAGAAATCAATTTCCTTGGGTACTTCCAAGATCAACGTAAATACAGAGAACCAAATCGTATTTGCTAAAACAGTTCGTGAAGTGCTTGCTGCGAAACCAGAAGCATATGACCCACGTACATTCATCGTACCAGGTCGCGAAGCAATCAAACAAACTGTTATCGGTAAAATGCGTGAGTTCGGTTCCAGTAACCAAGCTTAATACCTTTCTACAATATATATGAATCAGGACAAGTCCTTTGGGGTGTCCAGTTGAATAGTTTGATATGGAGAGCACCGCTTAGTCGGTGTCTTTCCACTTTTATCATATAAAGCCAACAGCGCGTATCGTTTGCCGGCTGCAAAACACGTAGGGGGACCCTTAAGCTTATGGAAAAATTGATGATCACTGGCGGACGTCCGCTACATGGTACAGTATCCATTAGTGGCGCCAAGAATAGCGCTATTGCCTTGATACCTGCTGCCATCTTGGCAGAATCGGAAGTTATTTTGGATAATCTGCCGATTTTAAGTGATGTAGCTGTATATGCTGAAATACTCGAGGAACTTGGTGCGAGCGTTTCTAGGGAAGGCAGCCAAATGAAGATAGACCCTTCCTCTATTAAATCTATTCCTATGCCAAATGGCCCTGTTAAGAAGCTAAGAGCTTCTTATTACATGATGGGTGCTATGTTAGGCAGATTCAATGAAGCATCGATTGGCCTACCGGGAGGCTGTAATTTTGAACCCCGACCTATTGACCAACACATTAAAGGTTTTGAAGCGCTAGGCGCAACAGTAACGAATGAGCACGGATCTATTTATTTGCATGCCAAGGAACTACGGGGAGCTAAGATTTACCTGGATGTTTCTAGCGTTGGAGCTACTATTAATATTATGTTAGCTGCTGCTCGTGCAAAAGGTTCCACTACCATTGAAAACGCGGCTAAAGAGCCTGAGATCATAGATGTTGCAACACTCCTCAATTCCATGGGAGCCGTAATTAAAGGCGCAGGTACAGAGACTATTCGTATCGAAGGCGTATCTGAACTTCACGGCTGTCGCCACTCCATTATTCCCGATCGAATCCAAGCAGGTACGTATATGATAGCTGCCGCTGCTACACGCGGAGATGTTTTGATAGACAATGTTATCCCTAAACACATGGAAGCTATGACTGCTAAGCTACTGGAAATGGGTGTACACATTGAAGAGCTTGATGAAAGCATCCGAGTTGTTGGGCGGGCGAACTATGAAGCTGTCGATGTAAAAGCACTTGTGTATCCTGGATTTCCAACAGATTTACAATCGCCTATGACGAGTCTTCTTACACAAGCTGAGGGTGTTAGCGTACTTAGCGATTTTGTTTATAGTAGTCGCTTCAAACATGTTCCTGAACTGGTTCGAATGGGAGCTAAGATTCGTGTAGAAGGACGATCTGCCATTATTGAAGGAAGCAGATTGAACGCTGCTAAGGTCAAGGCAACTGATTTACGTGCTGGGGCAGCACTTGTTATTGCGGGACTTACGGTAGAAGAAGGAATTACGGAAGTAAGTGGTGTAGAGTTCATTGACCGTGGTTATGATAACATTGTTGAGAATTTCCGTCATTTGGGAGCAGAGATATGGCGTGAAACAGAGTGATTTCTGTAATCCAATCACAAGGAGATGCAATTTTTCCGAGGAATAATTCGGTAAATTTTGCATATCTCTTTGTTAATTGGGTAATGCTATCTTAAATGAAGAGCTTTCATAGTTTTATAGATTGTTGAATAAGATATATGGACTTATAAAATTGAATAGGTGGTTATTAAATGGATCTTCAAATTTCTGATCTGGAAGAAATGAAGCTAACCGATTTATACAAACTGGCGAAACAATACCAGATTGCGTATTATGGGCAGCTAAAGAAGAGAGAATTGATTTTTGCTATTTTGCGTGCGCAAGCGGAGCAGAGCGGATTGATGTTCATGGAAGGTGTATTAGAGATTCTATCTGAAGGTTATGGATTTCTTAGACCTATAAAT
This sequence comes from Paenibacillus macquariensis, assembly GCF_900156375.1. Classification (GTDB taxonomy): domain Bacteria; phylum Bacillota; class Bacilli; order Paenibacillales; family Paenibacillaceae; genus Paenibacillus_AQ; species Paenibacillus_AQ macquariensis. The sequence goes on along the minus strand of NZ_FTNK01000025.1, from coordinate 7,556 downwards.
TATTTACCGAGTACACAAGATATTTATATCTCGGCTTCACAAATTCGTAAATTTGATTTGAGAACTGGGGATTTGGTATCAGGTAAATGTAGAACACCGAAAGAGAATGAACGTTACTTTGGATTACTTCAGGTTAACGCCGTAAATGGAGAAAATCCTCAGACAGCATCAGAACGATTACATTTTCCAGCACTAACTCCTCTATACCCACAAAAGAAACTTGTGCTTGAAACATCCCCAACGCATTTATCTACACGAATTATGGATTTACTTGCACCCGTAGGATTGGGACAACGGGGACTCATAGTAGCACCTCCAAAAGCCGGAAAGACGCTCCTCTTAAAAGAAATTGCCAACAGCATTTCCACTAATAATCCTGAAATTTCACTTTTTGTATTGCTTATTGATGAACGCCCAGAAGAAGTCACAGATATGCAACGTTCTGTAAAAGGGGAAGTCATTGCGTCTACATTTGATGAATTACCAGAGAATCATATTAAAGTGGCTGAGCTTGTGTTGGAGCGTGCATTACGATTAGTTGAACACAAGAAGGACGTTGTCATCTTGATGGACAGTATTACTCGGTTAGCGCGTGCTTATAACTTAGTTATTCCGCCTTCCGGTCGTACGCTTAGTGGAGGGATAGATCCAGCAGCATTTCATCGCCCGAAACGATTCTTTGGTGCGGCACGTAATGTGGAAGAGGGCGGTAGCTTGACGATCCTTGCAACAGCCTTAGTGGATACAGGTTCTCGGATGGATGACATTATCTATGAAGAATTCAAAGGTACTGGAAATATGGAACTGCATCTTGATCGTAAGTTGGCAGAGCGTCGTATATTTCCAGCGATTGATATACGCCGTTCCGGCACGCGTCGTGAGGAAGTTCTCCTGAGTAAAGAAGAGTTGGATACGATCTGGGCTGTTCGTAAGAACATGAATGATTCATTTGAATTTGTGGATGGATTCCTCAAGAAACTACGTGACTGTAAGACGAATGATGAATTTATTGCTTCGTTTGATGTTGCTTCTACAAAACCGGTCACGAATAGCAGTAGCAGCAATAGTAGTGGTAGCAGTAAGCCAAGTCCAGCACGTAGAACATCCCGTCCTTCAACATCTTCTGTCTCGTCGTCATAATTCTTAATGTACAAAGGATTTCTTAATGTACACAAAATGTATAAATATAAAGTCCCACGTGGCAAAATAAAGCTTATTTACAAAGAGGGGAACATCATGTATCTGGTATATGCAGATGAACAAGGAAATGTATTTGATCACCCTTCGCTCTACGGGCTTGCCCGTAGTGGAGAGATGATTGTTGAAATGATGGAAGATGAGCTCATTCCACTACCTGAAGGTGCTACACTAGTAGGCCTACCAAGTACTCGTGCAGTAGGAATGGATCCGGACAGTGGCGAGATGAAGCCACTCCCTAACAACGCGCAAGCCGTTGGAGCGCTTCTTCCACAAGGATTTACAAGATTATATCTTCCGGGTTATGTGAAGACCGATAAAGAATACAAGCTTCCTTTATTTGGGTATTCCGCAGTTGTGTGGAAAGATGGTCAATTTTATGTGGCTGCACAACTAACGGATGATCCTGAGAAGTGGAATCCGATGAATTGCGATACGGATGATCTGAATGAAGGCGTGAAGCGTCTAACGGAGAAATACCCAGATAATAGACTGTATTCCCATTTATCCAATTGTGCTTTGGGGTATGAGTGTCTAACATCTTCGAATACGTTCCTTAATCGATGGGAAGGTGGCGTTCCGGTATCTCATTCTTGTAATGCGGGCTGTTTCGGTTGTATTTCTGAGCAACCGGATGATAGTGGATTTGTTTCGCCGCAGACTCGTATGAACTTCCGTCCGAGAGTAGATGAATTAGTGGAAGTGATGCTGGAGCATCTTAAGACACCGGAATCCATTATTAGCTTCGGACAAGGATGCGAGGGTGAGCCTTCGACACAGGCGAAGATCATTATCGATGCTATCCGTGAGGTTAGATCGGTTACAGATATGGGTTACATTAATATTAATACAAATGCTGGACTGAACGATCACATGCGTGGAATTGTAGATGCAGGTCTAGATCTTATGCGTGTTAGTACGATAAGTGCACTCGATGATCATTATAATGCGTACTATAAGCCTAGAGGATATAATTTGGCTAATGTAGAGAAGTCACTGCGTTATGCAACAGATCAAGGTGTCTACACCTCGATTAACTACTTGATATTCCCTGGTGTAACGGATCGCGAAGAAGAGATTGAAGCGATGGTTGAATTCTGCCGACGTACCGGGTTGAAATTGATTCAAATGCGAAATCTTAATATCGATCCAGAGAGTTATCTAGGTTTAATTCCGAAAGCTCAGGGTGAAATATTAGGTATGAAGCAGATGATTGATATATTTAAGGCGGAGTTACCGGAAGTCGTTATTGGTTCCTTCACACATGTTCCCCCAGAGGGAATGGCTCGTCCTAAAAAAATAATTACGTTGTAACGTGTAGCACTTTAGAAAGTCAGTATGATTAAATAAAATATTGCACATGCTAAGGTAACCTGATACAATGCTATTATATGTCCACAAAACTCTGTGTCCACATGAGGCTCAGGGCGGAAAGAGGTGAAAGTCATGCAAGAATCAATCCAACCGAAATTTCACATCACTACAGCTACTTGTGCTTGTGGTAATGTATTCGAGACAGGTTCTGTTAAAGAAAACCTTCGCGTAGAAATTTGCTCCAACTGTCATCCGTTTTACACTGGGAAACAAAAATTCCTGGATGCTGGTGGTCGCGTTGATAAATTTAAGAAAAAATACGGCGTTTAATTGGACCTGTGCGGCTTGACCGCATGAGGCACCGAACATACGAAAACCCCTACTCTGTAAAGAGTTAGGGGTTTTTTTATTACCGTAGTACATGCCGAGTGAGACCTCATTATGACGTTTAGTGATGTTTTGCTTCTAATAAATAAAGGGATAAATACCCATAGATAAAAGAAACTGGAATACTATTTGTTCTATATTAGGAGTGCAGAATCGATATTATGATGAAGAGAATTAGCAAATTGAAGACGAAGGAATATTAGGTAGTTGATTTATGTACATCCATGATATATACTTTATCTCATCGTGCTAGACGGGGAGGTAGCGGTGCCCTGTAACTCGCAATCCGCTGTAGCGAGGTTGAATTCCTGTTAGAGGTATTGTCGATGTAAGGTCTTGGTCCCTGTGTGCTATGTTGACGGTTGGGTCCTTCGCAATGAGTGCTTGTGAACCTGGTCAGGTCCGGAAGGAAGCAGCCATAAGCAAGTTACTCTTGTGCCGAAGGGAAGCCTAGCCTGAGTAGCTGCGCAGGATTGCCGCTTGGATCGCAATTATCAATAACAGGTGCACGGTCTTGTTATTTATATGAGTATTTCTATTCTGCATCTTTGCCACTCGGCGAAGATGTTTTTGCTTTTTAAAATAATATTTGGTGTAATTATGAATTCAAGTTTTGCAGAACACGTGAATATAGTATAATGATGATGCGACTAATCGTCATGAAGTGGAAGTTGAAAGAGGGTAACGCAAAGTGGAACATATAGCGCTGTACCGTGCTTGGCGGCCACAGTCTTTTCAGGACATGGTGGGACAACAGCATATTATTCAAACGTTGCAAAACGCAATACGCGAACAGCGGGTTTCTCATGCCTACCTGTTCAGTGGCCCACGGGGAACCGGGAAGACAAGCGCTGCAAAAATACTGGCGAAAGCCGTTAACTGTGAGCGGGGACCTGAACCGGAACCTTGTAATGAGTGTGAATCTTGCCGACGTATAACGGCTGGAGCAGTGATGGATGTTCAAGAAATTGATGCTGCATCTAACCGTGGTGTAGATGAAATTCGAGATTTACGTGAGAAAGTTAAATACGCGCCAACGGAAGTCAGACAGAAGGTTTACATCATTGATGAAGTGCATATGCTGACGACAGAAGCGTTTAATGCCTTATTGAAGACGTTAGAGGAGCCACCTCCTCATGTAATGTTTATTCTTGCGACAACGGAGCCTCATAAGCTACCAGCCACGATTATTTCGAGGTGTCAGCGTTTTGATTTCCGTAGAGTGTCACTAGATGAACAGACAGAACGTTTGCGTCGTATTTGCGACGAAGAAGGCATTAAGGCTGAGGACGAAGCACTTCAATATATTGCACGATTGTCAGATGGCGGTATGAGGGATGCACTTAGCATTTTAGATCAAATCGCATCTTTTACAGAGGATATTGTTTCTTACCAACAGGTTTTAAACATGACCGGGGGTATTGCCTCTGAACAGTTCGGGAGATTAGCCCAAGGCTTGCTTGATGGAAATATAGGATTGGTATTACAAATGGTTGAGGATTTCATGCAAGAGGGGAAAAGTGCAGATAAATGTATGGAGAACCTGTTGTATTATTTCCGAGATCTACTTATGATCAAAATGGTTCCACACGCGGACAAGCTGACGGACAGGGTGTTAAATCCGGAAGAATACAAAGAGATGGCAGACACATTCTCTCGTGAACAGTTGTTCCAAATGATTGATATTTTGAATCACTACCAAAGTGAGATGAAATATGCTTCACAACCACAGACGCTATTTGAAGTGGCATTGCTTAAGTTATGTAACTTACCAGGTGGGTCGCAAGAGGTTGCGAAGATAGGACTTTCAAATGAAAGGTCTAACGCTGCAGCGCCTGCGGATTCAGGGGAGATAACTTTACTTAAGCAACAGGTATTGGCTCTTGAGAAGAAGATAGAAAAATTCATGCAATCAGGTGCAGCTCCGGGGAATGGTCGAGATGGCAATGCAAACTCAAGACCTTCAGGAAATGGGATGCCGGCACCACGTGTGTCTTCGACTACCAAGCTTCCTCCACATTTGGATCAATACTTGTCGCATAAGGATAGTGAGACGTTTACGGCTATTCAAAAGCAATGGGGTCCAGTGCTTCAAGGAGTCAAAGAAGAGAAGGTGACCGTCCATGCTTGGTTTATGGATGGAGAGCCGGTATCAGTATTAGAGGATTCTGTACTTGTGGCCTTTAAGAATAATATTCACCGAGAGACCACGGAGAAACCGGCTAACAAACAAGTCATCGAGCATGTGATGCAATCGAAGCTTGGGAAAGCTTATTATTTGGTTACCATTATGCAACGAGACTGGATGTCGGCTATTGAAGGGTCTACACAAAAGGCGAAAGAAGAACTAAAGTTAGAGCACGAACATGAAGATAGTGAAGAGAAGTCAGAGCCGTGGATTGACGAGGCGCTTCAATTGTTTGGAGAAGACCTTGTAGTCATAAAAGAATAGCACTTAGAAGTGCATCCAAAAAGGAGCGGTACTCATGAATAATATGAACCAAATGATGAAACAAGTGAAGAAAATGCAGGAACAAATGTTAAAGGCACAGGAAGGTCTTGCTACGAAGTCAGTAGAAGGAAGTTCTGGTGGCGGTGTAGTTACTGTTGAAGTTAACGGACACAAGAAATTGCTCTCGATTACGATTAAGCCAGAAGCGGTAGATCCAGAAGATGTAGAAATGCTGCAGGATCTGGTGATGACAGCGGTGAATGATGCCCTGACTAAAGCGGATGAGCTTGCCAACGATGATATGGGTAAATTCACAGGCGGAATGAAAATCCCTGGCCTGTTCTAATTTTTCAGCAGAAGGAGATTTTTAGTTTTGTATTATCCCGAACCTATTGCAAAATTGATTGAATCATTTACTCGATTACCGGGTATTGGTCCTAAGACAGCAAGTCGATTGGCGTTTCATGTCATTACGATGAAAGAGGACGATGTCATAGATTTTGCTAAGGCGCTCGTTAGTGTGAAGAGAAATCTCCACTACTGCTCTGTCTGCTGCAATATTACGGATACCGACCCTTGTCGTATTTGTCAGGATAAGACCCGCGATTCATCTGTGATCTGTGTCGTTCAAGATCATAAGGATGTCGTGGCCATTGAACGTACTAAGGAGTTTAATGGGTACTTTCACGTTCTTCAAGGTGCGATTTCACCTATGGAGGGGATTGGTCCTGATGATATTCGCCTAAAGGAATTATTGAATAGACTTACGGATGAACGTGTGAAAGAACTTATACTGGCTACCAATGCTAATATTGAGGGAGAAGCGACAGCGATGTACGTTTCTAGATTGATCCGCCACTTTGACATTAAAGTGACCCGTATTGCCCATGGCCTACCTGTTGGTGGTGATTTGGAATATGCGGATGAGGTTACATTGTCCAAAGCGTTGGAAGGCCGTAGAGAGCTTCGCTGATCCTAGGGTTGTATAATCTTTATATGAAAAAGAGAAGTCCTGCGAAGGGCTTCTTTTTTTTGTTCTAAGTTTGTCCTTTTCTCGATATGTATGGAAGTGGGAGATACGAGATAAAGGAGGAGCTACTTATGAGGAGATTAAACAAACCATCGGATACTACACTCAAAAGGCTTAAGGGAAGAGAGCAAGAATTACACGGGGGGCTCTTTGAAGAAATTCTTCAGTCAAAGGCGCATTGGGAAGAAGCGTATATGTATTTTGAAGAAGCTTTAGGTGAGGATCAAGTGGACTATGCTATTTACATGCTGGAAGCCGCCGAGCGTAAATATCAAATGCTTCTGAAACAAGCAAAGAAACTAGGGGTCGTTGCGAATCATTATCTAGGAGCGAATAATCAAAAGGGTAGCTTCGTGAATGAAACAGTATTAGGCAGTTTTAAAAGTACTCATATGAAAGGAGAGTGAACATTGATGAAATGGGTTGTAACGGGTGTGCTTATTGTATCTTTATTTACTCTGTTGTTTATTGTGCTTAAGAAGAAATTAGGCTTTGGGTGGCTAACTGTGTTTGGAACGCATTTGGTGTTAGCGACGTTAGGGATATACGTAGTTAATTATTCAGGACTTATGGCTTCGGTATATATTCCATTGAATCCTATAACAATAGGAACTGTCACGGTATTAGGCCTTCCTGGAGTCGTACTCCTGTATGGATTGAAAATATATTTAATAGGGAGTTGACGTGGGATATTAAACCGTGTTATATTATTTCTCGCCCCTTGAAAAGGCATTACAGCTTGCCGAAAGGCGAAAATGAGAAAATAAACTTTCTCAAAAAAAGAGCTTGACGAAATGCTGGGTAGCATGATAAGATATAGAAGTTGTCGCCGAGAACATCTGGTGTCGACGAAAAAGAAAAATTGGTCTTTGAAAACTGAACAACGAGTGAGTAGATTTCACGAAAGTGAAATCAAAACAAATGAGAAATCATTTGATAGAGAATGAAAATTCTCGCCAGTTTGTTTCAAAATGAGCATTTCGCTCTTTCTAAATACCAATTTGGAGAGTTTGATCCTGGCTCAGGACGAACGCTGGCGGCATGCCTAATACATGCAAGTCGAGCGGAGTTGTTTTGAAAGCTTGCTTTCAAAACAACTTAGCGGCGGACGGGTGAGTAACACGTAGGTAACCTGCCTGTAAGACTGGGATAACTACCGGAAACGGTAGCTAATAC
>NZ_FTNK01000031.1 GCF_900156375.1 Paenibacillus macquariensis | reverse complement strand
GATTGGTGTGGTTTTTATCGTTTGTGTAGTGGGCGGTGTAATGGTATTCCAAAGCACGTATGCTAAAAGTACGACTAATCAAAGCCACACAAATTCTTCTAACTATCATTCTTCTAACTATCCTGAAAATGAACATGGACAGACATACGGTTCTGCTGAAGAAGCCACCTCCGTTGAAATGCTACCTGATTTAATCCATGCAGGAAGTGTGAATGGCATTAAAGGGTATTTGCTGAAAAAAGATTATCTCGGTGAACCTGGCGATGTCCCACTGTATAATGTTTATGGGAAAACCATAATTGGTTCTTTTCATATTGGCGCTAAGAATATGAACTATCCTAAAAATAAAAACGGAAAGACATATGGTTCTAGCGCAGATGCTACTTCTCCAGAAACGGAACCTGAATTAATCAGTGCTATAGGTGTGGATGGCACTGCAGGATATGTGCTGAAAAAAGCCTTAGACGGTGAGCTACCAAAATCACCCGAGGAAGCCATTACGATACAGAACAGTAGATCACCAGGTGGTCGTGATATTCCGCTGTATGACGTTGATGGTGAAACCGTAATTGGTGTGTTTCATGTTGGAGGAAAGTAATAAAAAAGTATGTTTAGTGTTCCGCTAACGGGGAACGTTAGTTCAATAACACAGCGACAGTCTAGGACTTTATTTTCTCGTCCTTGGCTGTCGCTGTTTCGATTTTTAAGTTCAGTCTAATACTTAATTCCCGATAGCTGACAACTTTATCGAAAGTAATTACAGCAATATTTAAGGATGTCAGTCTAACACTTTATTTTCTCGCAACACTAGAAGAATACTCCGGTGAGTACTAACCTCTAAGCCTTGTTACCACAACTAACAGTACAATAATTCCGAGCAAAATCAGCCAGCTTACTGGGTGACCGAAATTTAATCCCCAGCCGACTCCGAACCTTTTCTCGACGATTAGGTTTGGATCCTTACGATTGAAATAAATCATACCTAACAGCCATTTATCATCATCATGAACAGGTCTGACATTGGAGTAATCGGCAGATCGCTCCAAGCGGCTTCCGCCCTGACCAGCCCAGAACGATAAGGCGAAGCCGTATAGCATGATAAAGGCTATTATGATTAGGATAATGGGGATAGCGAAATTGATGTTAAGCAGAGATATCATGTTTAGTTGCACGACGGAAAACAGGATAACTAATAAGAAGCTTGCTGTAATCATAAAACATGACCAAGTACGGCGGAAAGTTACGTCTTGTCTAATGGAACGGTTCGGATCAGTGGGTTGAACCTGCTGCTTCACTCTGCGAATACTCCAATTCTCAAATATGAACAAAAGTGTTATGAACACTTGTATTATCGTAGGAATAAGCACAAGACTATAAGATTTAGCTGCATAGCGGTCTACGTTCCAACTACTGTTGAAATGGATCGGAATCTGATCAGGAATCTGATCGTAGTTGAGTAGCACAGTTACAATACTAACAACAATAATTAAAACATGAATGAGGAACCAATTATTAGACAAGCCACTGTTTCTTTTCCAAAAACCAGTGTCCTCTGCCATTATTGATGGTTCCTGAGCAATCGGCAGCATAGGTAGTAAACTTTTCATTTTGAAATGATAGCTAATGTTTATGACTAGGGAGATTACGACTATGGCCAGAGAATAAGTGACAATGATCCAACTTTGTTGCTTGGAATGTTCATCACCGTATATTAGGCAGATGATACAAACAATGAATAGCATGGTATGCAAGATGGCACTAATCCTAGCACATGACTTCCGCATCTGGCGCAGAGGCTCACTGTGGAATTGTACAGCGCTGACGGTGACCCCAAAACTAATCGTCTCTCTTGTTAAATAAGGCATGCTTACCATGAGTACAATGGTAGGTACAAATACAAAGATCATTACTATAACAGGCATTATCGTTATATCATTCACCTCCTCTTATACATAAGTGTGTATTCGAAATCTCTATAACCCTTATAGCATAGGCGATTCATCACTATGCCTTTTTGCGTATGATTATCCTATTAACTTAGGATAGGTAATCGACTTGAACATAAATTTAATTATAATCGATTTTAGTGACTATAAGGGTTAAATTAACAATTTATCCGGATTTTTTGCTACGCAGAGCTACTCATCTGACAACTGAATTATGGCAAAAGTCAGTGTCCGCTTCAACAATAGGAACAACACCTTCATTCTGGGGCGCTGAAAAACAGCCATTGTAAGGCTAAAGAACAGTATATATGTAGCAAGAGTAGTTTTTATCAAAATTAGATTCCTCACATATTTTTTAGGTTAGTTGTTCCCATAAATGCCCCGAATCACACAATTTTGAATCGTCGAAGGGGAGTTTTTTGCTCTGCTAACGGGACACTATAGCTCAATAAACAACCAGAACGAGGCTGCCGGCATGGATCGGTAGTCTCGTTGTGCTAACTGGCAGGATTGCTTAATAGCGGAAAGTCTTCATAAAAGTGAAAAACGAAACTTGTACATGCTACTTAGCGTTCTTATTAAATATAAAGATTTATCAGGGAGGGCAGTTATAATGGTATATCTAATGCTATTTTTAACACCGATTGTTTCCATTATCTTTTTTGTTAATTGTGTTGCTATTGCTAAGAAAATAAAAAATGGGGATGAAGACACAGCTAATAATACAGGCTGGGGTGCTGTAATGTTTGGCTATATTATTTTCATGATTATTTTGAGTGGTTTGCTAACTCAATAATAAGAACAGTAACCTGAGTTGGTTGCTGAACTAACTGGGAACTTTAGTTGAATGATACACATTAATAAGTAGGCGCTACGGTAGCCTGGTGTTTTCATTGAAGTAACTGGAAGTATTACGAAGAAAACAATGTTTATTCTATTATGGGGGATTGGATATGGAAATTGTTAATTTTTCTGAACATATTATTTTTCATGAAAAAGCAGAGAAATTATTCCTAGAACAAAAAGCATTGATAGAAGTAGTGATACCAAAAGCAGATGTTCAGCATGTGGGGAGTACAGCCATTCCAAATAGTCTAACTAAAGGTGACTTAGACATTCAAGTTCGGGTAAAGCCAGAGGAGTTTCTGTCTGCTGTTCATGCACTTTCGAAATTGTATTCTCTTAACGACGGTAGTATAAGAACGGATTCTTTTAGGGCGCTAAAGGATGATACAACTGACCCCCTTTTGGGAATTCAATTGACTGTCATTAACTCTGAGTTTGATTTGTTTTGGAAATTCCGAGATGTGTTATTGATGAACGATAGTTATAGGGTAAAATACGATGAATTAAAGAAGGACTTCGAAGGGAAAGAAATGGATGATTATCGTGTAGGTAAAAATACATTTTTCGAATGGTTAATGCAAACACCCGAATTCAAATCATTACGCTAAAGGGACACGATAGTAGAACAACAAGGAGTAGTTTGCTACGGCAGCTACTCCCTTTCTTTATTAAGCTAAAGGGCAGGATAATTCAATAGGTTATTAGTCTTTTATGGTAAGATTATAGAATAGATAAGATAAGTTAAAGTCGTCATTTTTAGAATGAACAGTATGCAACTATTATAGGAGAGTCCTAAAATGAAAAAGAAAATGAACTTTTTAATCATCTTATTTTTAACGATCATCTTTATGGTTGGTTGTACCAATGTAGAAGATACATCCAATACAGATGTAGAAACAGATTCACAAGAAGTAGTAGCCACAGTTGAAACAAATAAAAATTATGAAAAAGAAGAAACTGTCACTACGGTTGTTGAAGAACCAGTAGTAGTGGAAACGCCGAGTGTTCCTGTTGTGGAGGAAATACAATCCCCACCAAATAACGAACAGTTTCAAGGATACAAGCTTATCGAGGTTGATGGTGGTGATTTGTCTGGGCATCGCGAACCTAACATTGTTGTTGATGTTGGTTATGGGAATCGTGAATATTGGAAATTTACGAATGAATACGGGCAGCTAGTGCGTGTCGTTGCTACCGAAATTATTCTGCAAGACGACCGTAACGAAACTGTATTATCGTCTGGCAGATACTACCCAGACGAGGCAAAGGTTCCTGGTGTCGAAAGTGACGTTCTAGATGAAGGACATGTCATTGCTGATTCTCTCGGAGGTGTATCGAATGCGTATAATATTACCCCGCAGGACAGTACACTCAATCGACATGGTGATCAAGCTTATATGGAAGATGCGATACGCAAAGCAGGTGGAGCAACTAATTTTGAAGCGATTATCACATATCCGAATACAAGAACCCAAATCCCCTCAAGTTATCAGTATACCTATACTTTAAAGGGTAACGTGATCATCGATAAATTCGACAATGTGAATCCTGATGAAGTAAACGCATCACTTGGTTTAACAGGCAGTGAACCTTCTGATTCAACTAGTTCCAATACAAACGGTGATATATCCAGTGTTGATACAAACGGTAATGGAAAGGTGACGATTAAAGAAGCTAAAGCAGCCGGTTATAGTATGCCAATAACGAGTGATCACTGGTTATACCCATATATGCACGATGCTGATAAGGACGGTATGGTAGGTGAGTAAGCCCCAAGAAGTCTAGGGCAAAATAAATGAACGAAAGAACATTTTTCTCGTTGGAAGATTTATTAAGTTCATCGGGAACCGCTAACCTAACTGGCAGAATAGTTTAATACCACAGTGCAACTAACGCGCATGATAGCTCAGAATAAAATGTAACTTTATCATCAACGAAGCGTTAAGAATATAGAATGCTTTGAAAAGTACAAAACAGCTCTAATCCTTAAGGCGTTCGGACGTCTGGAATGCGCAACGTTATAAGGAATTTCAGGAAATAACATAAAAACGATATATTTGAATAACTGAAAGGAGCTTCTAGTGATTAGAGGAAACAAAAGAATAATCATATTTTTATTAGCTGCTGTGGTTTTATTCATGTTGTGGAACTCTTTTCGATCCTCGACTTTTGAAGTAATTACCGTTCAGAAGGTTGGGGAACATGAAACGACCGTAATTAATTTAAGCAATCGAGTAAGAACAATAAAAATCCCAATAGATATTTCAAAACTAGTTAAAGAGAATAACGAATACACAATATTATATGATAAAAGAATATTTGATAAACATAGACTTAGAGCAATATCTCCATAATCATTGGAAGAGCTCATTATACTTGAAGCATAGAAAGTAGGAGGTTTAATTAATGAGAACCCCTCTGAAGTGGATAAAAGTCCGACTTAACCTTAGTGATAATCCGTTTAATATCTTATATTGGCTACTACTGATTGCTATTGTATATGTTTTGGTAGCTATTTATGGAATGAGCTTTAATTGAACGTATTAATCTAAATGGGAACGCTAGTTGAATAATACACATTGATGAGCAGGAGCTACGATAGCCTGCGTTTTTCATTGAACTAACGGGCAGTTTAATGCAACAAATCCCACCTAATACACGTTAACAATATAACTGGGGGGATTAGTATGAAAAGGTTTCTTTTGGGAATAGTCATTTCATTGTTGAGCATTTCTGGTTGTGATCATAGAATGCCTGAAGAAATGCCTGAGGATTTCAACTTCTCGATCAGCTTCGGGTATGGTGAAGTGAATAAAAATGAAATAAATACCTATAACAATTCTGTTACAAAAGATTTGATTATGAAAGGTACAGCAAAGGCAGACTTCTCATTTAGCCAAGATGAAATGCAAAGTATTTATAAAAAAATGAAAGAAATAAACATTATGAGAATAAATGAATTTTCGCAGCAAGGGAACTGTGCCAAGACTCCCAGCAATACAGATAGCTGGAAAATAACTATAAATAGTGAAACAAAAACATTCTCGTGGACGGACCAGCATTGTAGTGTGAGTAACGATGAAAAATTATTATTAGACTTAAGAACATATATCCAACAGATCGTTAATGGCAAAGACGCATATAAAGCATTGCCTGAGGCGGAAGGTGGTTATGATTAAGAAAAGCAGAATGTGGATGTATTAACGCTATTGTGCTAACGGGACACGATAGTTCAATTACTAATAGGAAAAGGCAGCCAATATTATCAGCTGCCTTTTCCCCGCTAACGGGCAGTTTAGTTAGAACAAGATAAGTGGAGGTTTTATGTCGCATTTGACGCATACTGCTCACTAGTGAATTTCAAGGTCACAGCCACTCACCCTAATTAGAGCGTCTCAATCAATTTCTGAATCTTTGAGTGGGAAATTAAATATACAGGACCCATTATTTCTATTTTGCCGTCCTTTATGCGTATAGCGCTCTCCTGTTCTGCCGCATAAACATCAATCTCTTCAGACAAGGGGAACAGGTAGCCTTGAACAAACGTGGCGTAGTCGTGTTGAGAATGAGATTCATAGGCAAAATGATTAAAGCCAATCCCATCATAAATAGTACTTGTTTCAACTTCATCAGTGTTATTTAAGCTTAACCATTTTGCAGCCATGTTTAACGCACCGGCGCTGGCACCCATTATAACGGCATTGCTGTTCTTAATAACATCCGATAATTCATAATCCGTCAAAAAATCGTTCTGCAAAATAGGATCTCCACCGCATAAAAAAATGACAGAAGCGTTTTGAATGAATCGCCGGGCATCTTCCTTCTGCAAGCGGTAATCAATGAAATGATACTCATCAAAAATAATATTAGCCTGATTCAACCATGTCCATTCAGAAACATCATCAAAGTTAATTTGCTCACCTGTATAACCAGACGGATCAGCGCTAATCATAACAAGCGATTTTCTGTCTTGTATATCCTCATGCAAACAATGGACCAGCTTCTCTGGAAAAAAATTATTAAACCAACTGAAATAGTAGTGAATACTCAAACTTAATTACCTCCATATGTATTATTTACATTCATCCATTCTTAACAATAAAACATACTATACACGCTAAAAAGAGAGCGGTTCAAAAATCGAACTTTATATTACCATAACATGGAATTTGGGTATGTGAAATATTTTTCCTCGTTATCTTGCCCGTTAGATGATGCACAATACGAAGATAGTGTGTGATAAAAGAAAACGCGCTTGTTCAACTCTAACGGGAAACGATAGCACCATGACAATAGGCAGCCGAGCCATCGGCTGCCTATTCAGCTAACTGGAGGTTTAGTTGAAAATCAATCACGCTGAACCGTACCACAAGTAGCCTAAAGGCAACCCTTTCAAGCTATAAATCATAATGTATATTCAAATAAGTGGTGTGAGTAATAGATGGAATGACAACTTATACTTGATATGTGATGGATAATACTCATAAATATGGTTATGTAAGGTATAATTGTATGGGGAATGAATATGCTTTTATGTCATTACAGATGCACCATATGCAATTGCGTATTCGAGGTGCGAAGGGCTGGTTGTAGAAGGGGAATTTTTGAAGCGTACGATGAATATATGTTTTTTTTCTTTAAGGAGAAAGAAATAGGACGAGTCATAAACAAATGCCCAGAATAATAAGTCCAAGACTTAATGAACGTGAAAGGTGATTCCTGCTTATGAATAGCCACAAGCTTACCTGTTTAGCCGGAGCGAAAATACTGCTTGTACAACCTTTACTGCTTGCCCTGATCGTTATACTTGTGGTTAGTAGCCTAACTGCCTGCGACAATTCCAACGCAGGCAAGACAGCAATTAAGTCTGCGCAGCCGACTATAGTGACACCTGTGGTAGCGCAAGCATCGGGCAGCATTTATCTGTACGGTGAAGCACACGGCGTGGCCAAGATATTGGACAAGGAATATAAATTGTGGTTCCAATACTACCACAACGAGGGCATGAGGCACTTATTCGTCGAGCTGCCCTATTTTACCGCCGAATACTTGAATCTATGGATGCAGTCGGACAATGACGATATTTTAGAGGAGATTTATGATGATTGGGAATGGACACTTGGTCACAACCCTGATGTCAAAGAGTTCTACAAAAAAATAAAGAGCGAGTGTCCTGAGACGATTTTACACGGCACAGACATCGGGCATCAATATGAAACTACCGGGAGCCGCTTTTTATCTTATCTTGTGGCAAACGATCTGGGAGAATCGGAGAAGTATACTTTAACAATGGAAGCGATCCGGCAAGGCCGTGTTTTTTACAGCAAAGAAGACGGCGTATATCGGGAAGATACGATGACGGAAAACTTTATTCGCGAATTTGAGAAGTTGGGCAATGAGAGCGTTATGGGCATTTACGGTTCAGCACATACCGGGCTTGATGAAATGGATCATGGTGCCCAATCCATCCCATGCATGGCCAATCAATTACAGGATCATTATGGCGGCAATATTTATTCTGAGGATCTAAGCTGGATGAGTAAAGATATTGAGCCATCCAGAGTAGATTACATCACCTTACATGGCAAGGAGTATAAGGCATCATATTTTGGAAAGCAAGATTTGACCGGGTTCAAGGATTACGCTTATCTAGAATTTTGGCGGTTGGAGGACACTTACGATGATGTCAAAAATCTGCCACTGGTGGATAATTATCTTCCTTACGATAACTACCCGATGCTGATAGAAACAGGCCAGGTCTTTGTGATCAATAGCACCAAAACAGACGGTTCAGTGCAAAGAGATTACTATCTGTCTAGCGGCCAAGTTGTGGAGGGTGTGAACTCAACGCAACAATTCACAGTAGATTGATCGATCAGTAATCTGGGGTAATTATCTCAAACGCTGCACGCGGGCTCATGAATCGGGCGTTCATGAAAGCTAATTGGTGGGAAAATTGTAACGTGCCAGAAATATGGGCTCGGTTGATGTAAGAGAGTCTCTAAGACTTGCAGCTTCAACCAAAGCGGAGAACCGCATCATAATTGTGTTGAACTAACGGGACACTTTAGTTGAATGATACACATTAATGAGCAGGCGCTACGGTAGCCTGCTGTTTTCATTGAAGTAACGGGCAGCATTCCTGTAATGAATAAGAATGACGTTTGAACAATAAAAGACCTCTTGATATCATAAGAATTGTCCTAAGCTGGCCAGCAAAAGGGACGAATTCGAATATCAGGAGGCAGATAATATGAATTATAACCAAAATGAGAAGATAGCTCAAATTACTTCTCAAACGCTAATAGTTGGTGTAGATATCGCTAAGTACAAGCACGTTGCACGCGCACAGGATTTTAGAGGGCAGGAGTTCAAGAAGGCTTTCCATTTTGAAAATACGAACTCAGATTTCAATCACTTTCTAGGTTGGATTCAACAACTAATGAAAGATCAAGGGATGGAAAAAGTGATTGTAGGAATGGAACCAACAGGTCACTACTGGCTCAATCTAGCTCACTTTCTTAAAGATCAACGTATTCAATTTGTCGTAGTAAACCCGATGCATGTAAAGAAGAGCAAGGAGCTAGACGACAATTCACCTACAAAAAATGATGTGAAAGATGCTAGGGTAATTGCACAGTTAGTCAAAGATGGGAGATATGCTGTACCCAATATTCCACAGGGAGTGTACGCAGAACTTCGAGTGGCGAAAAAGATACGGGATCTTCTATCTGTTGACCTACAAGCGGTTCAAGGACAAATCCACAACTGGCTAGATCGCTTCTTCCCTGAGTTTCTTACCGTATTTAAAGACTGGGAAGGAAAGTCGGCATTACAGCTTTTAAAGCTAAATGTATTACCACATGAATTAAGCAA
This sequence comes from Paenibacillus macquariensis, assembly GCF_900156375.1. Taxonomy (GTDB): domain Bacteria; phylum Bacillota; class Bacilli; order Paenibacillales; family Paenibacillaceae; genus Paenibacillus_AQ; species Paenibacillus_AQ macquariensis. The sequence goes on along the minus strand of NZ_FTNK01000031.1, from coordinate 21,023 downwards.
GATTTCCGATCATGAGATCTTAACGCATCTTAGAAAAGCTGTTAGCCGTGCGGTTGGACTCAGTAGAATATCTGAACTCAAACAAGCAGCAAGTCATTCGATTGGCATTCTTGAGGGTTCGACAATGGCTAAATTAGAGCTACGCACGTTAATAGATAAGTATGAACTCATAAATAATAGATTCGAAGAACTGGATTCAAATATAGATGGTTTACTTGAACAGATTCCAGGTGTTGAACAAATGTTAGCGATTACGGGTATTGGTAGAGATACGGTTGCAAGCTTCTTTTCAGAGGTAGGAGACCTCAGTTATTACTCTCATCCTAAGCAGATTATAAAATTAGCTGGGCTGAGTCTGAGGGAGAATACGTCTGGAAAGCATAAGGGACAAACAAAGATTACAAAGAGAGGGAGAAAAGCACTCAGGGCGCTTCTCTTTCGAGTAGCCATGCCTTTAGTCGCTAAGAATAGTGCATTCAAGGCTTTACATCAATATTTTACAACACGGTCAAATAATCCTTTGAAGAAAATGCAATCCCTGATCGCAATATGTAATAAGCTTATACGGATTCTGTTTACGATTGGCAAGAAGCAGTGTGAATTCAGTGAAGAGCATATGTTAAGGGATATTCCCCACATGGCAGAACTAACGAGAGTAGCTTAGGTTTCTTTTGAATTCTTGAAGTAAAGTAGCAGGTAACCACATTTGAAGCACGGATTAGTCAGTAAAACAACTATAATACGGACAAAGATCCTGTCGGGCAGCATAACTGACATCCACATCATGGTAAGGTTGGACGAAGGAATTTTAGAGCGAAGACTCTGTGAGATTTGGGAGGGTAGACCTCCATGAAATATGTGGACATCCATCAGTGCGATCATAACTACATCTATTGCCACTTTTTTGGATATGAGTGGTTAAGTAAATAAGGATCGTTTTTCTTCGTGTATCCAAAATTATCCTTTAATTCATCCCTATTCCAGTATTCAAATGCTCAAATACCAATGATGTTATGAAAACTTAAGAAAACAGGAGGAAATCAGAGCTAATACTTTCTTCATAGAGGGAGGATAGTTGAAACGTTCCTCGAATATATTATCAGTTGGATAATCTAATGAAATTTGTTGAAATAAGGTTGTCTGATTGAAACGCAAATCTTATAGATAAGGGTGATTCATGTGAAGCAAGGACTCATTGTGTTTTTGAACGGAACGTCAAGTTCTGGAAAGACCTCCATATCGACTGAACTGATAAATCAGAAAGAGACTCCTTTTTATCATTTATTAATTGATGATTTTTTTAATAATTACAATGATTTTGTTAATAATAAATTTCCAGATGAACCTCCAAGAGGAATAGATCATCAAGTTGTCTCACAAATAGTTGATGATTCCATATTATCAGTGTACCATTCGACAATTAAATTGTTATCAGAACTAGGTTTTAATGTAATAGTAGATACCATAATCGCAAATGACAAGTATTTTAATGATTTTTATGATTTACTTGTTGATCATCCTATATTGTTTGTAGGCGTACGATGCTCGAAAGAAGAACTCACAAGAAGAGAGCAGAGTAGGGGAGATCGATTAATTGGACTAGCACATTCCCAGTTCGACAGAGTATATTCCTATAATGAATATGATCTTGAAGTAAATACGGAAAAGTTGAGCCCAACCGAATGTGCCGATAAAATATTAAGTTTTATTAAGTCCGATCAGGGTTACTCTGCATTTAAGAAATTAAGTAAAAGAGAGATTAGTTTTTCATAGTAGGCAAATCCATCAGATAACAACATATTCAAGCATTGGGGCTATTGCCCTCGGTCTGCCCACAAGATTTCGGAATTAAGCTAACGGGACACTATAGCACCATGACAACAGGCTGCCAGCATAATTGGCAGCCTGTTCCGATAAACGGGCAGGATTGAATGATTGATAAGTTGAATATCATGATGTTAAGTTATTGAATATGCGATATTTGATTAGCTTGATGCCAGGCTATATCAAGGAAGGTGATGAAAATGTTAGGTAAGAGAGATTTATCAATTTCACAGCAGTTGGCAATTGAACATATTACACAGTACGCTAGAACCCGAAAATGCGAAGCTCAAAAGACAATTAAGGAAGTTCTTCAGCTGTCAAATATCCCTTGGAATACATTTGAGGATACCGTCTTTAAGCTATTATCGAACGCGAGGGTCGCGCTGCATTTTCATCCTGATCGACCAATTGCGGACATGAAAAGTGTGGCTCAGGCATTGCTTGAGCAGGGGATCTATAAGAATCAGTTCGAAACTCACATTTCCAATGGCAGCGTATCTGCTTATCCAGGCGGATCACGGGATCTTTGGGAGAAAAAGATGTTTGGAGGCGCATATCAGTTAGATGGCGTGACGAATAGCCAGCGCCCGAAGTACGGGGCGCTAGATTTAATGCTGCACCCGGATGGACCGGCTCCGAGGTTTGGGTCATGTTACTTCCTTCTCTCACCGAATGTCTCCTATCGTTGCACGTACACTTATTTGGATTCACATCAAGATCCCAAGGAAAAAGGCACTTATGCTGAGTTTGATGACATTTTAGCAGCGATTTTTAAAGATACATTTATTCGAAATGATGCGATCGGCGAGAAAAATCTGACACCGCGGAAGTTGATTGAGCATCTGTTGTATAGTCTTGAACAACCATTCAAGGATCCCTCAAAGCGTGAGCCCAATCGAAATCTTAACCACTATATTGAGGCCCAGGTTCACGATGATATCATATTAAATGATGACGTAGAAGTGCTTGTTGCCGATCCTTCGTTCAAGGGCACTTACATAGGAGATGTATTAGAACAAATATGCTTAAAGTATTCCATTGAACTATATTGGCATATGGGATTTGCTATGCATGTAGAAGAAATACCCTCGGATTTTAGGGGATCAACTATGCCTTCCTTAGCTAAGCGGATAGCACGAAATGATTATATCGACGCTAGTGTGGTTGGGGCAGCTGTCAACGATTTAAAACGTAATCCAGCACTATGGAGCGATAGAGGAGTCTATGAAGAGGTGCTTCAGGAATTAAAATACATGTGGCATATTTTAGTTCAATTTGGTAACCCGTTTGCACCTGAATGAAGGACTGATTCGTTGAACTAACGGGACACGATAGTTTAATCAAATAAGGAGCAGTTTGCCACGGCAGCTGCTCCTTGTTTTCGTTAAGCTAACGGGCAGAATAGCGAAACATTTTTTATATGTTTACCGTCCTAGATTATGGATTGATCTGGGGAATTACTTATTCTCACAAACCTTTTGATAGTATTAGCGTCTTATTTACAAGAGGAATTAAACATAAAGTGTTGTATTAAAGACAGCAAATCAAATCTTATTAGAAAAGAGGATTGGAAAATGAAATTATTACGTTATATTTCTATATTATGCGTTTCGATTTGTGTGTTTTCTGGTATAGAGCTAAATTCAGTTAGTGCTGGCATCGTAAATGACACCGATTTAAAATTGAAGTTGAATAATTCTTTTGTTTTATATTCCAATCAACAGCTTCCTTATGCAGATGCAAATGGAAGAACACTCATTCCACTAAGGCTAATTGGTGATGTAATGGGTGCAAATATTTCTTGGATTGGTAAGGAGAAAAAAGCAATAGTATCGATGGGAAAAAACACTATATCATTAGTACTTGGACAGAAAACAGCGATAGTTAACGGAGAACAGAAACAGCTGGATACGATGGTGGTATCTAAGAACTCTACAATAATGGTACCAGCACGATTTATTTCTGAAACGTTTGGAATTAAAGTTGGATACAACAAATCATTAAATGTTGTTCAGCTAACTGATCCACGAATTTTAAGCTCAGAGCGGCTTGCACATATTGATGAAATGCAAAATTTAAATGTATCCTTTAACAATATGATTGTACCTAAGAGTGTGACATTCTTTAAAGATCAGAAAAACTCCATAAATAATAAACAAATCGACGTAAAAGTAATGAATTACTCTTCTCAGACAATAAAAAAAGGGAGATTAAATAGTAATGTTCTCTATTTCGCAAGCGAATCAAAATTGTCATTTATAGGTACAAGAGGAATGATAAATATGTCTGACAATAATTTGATCGATATTAAACCCAACGGTGTGTACACTGATAATATTTATCTAGTTGAAACCATTGACGATGAACCCGTTCGTTATATATTTTGTAATTATTTTGTAAACTGAGGCAAAGTCATTCAAACTCCATTATCGAACAATACGCTAACGGGACACGATAGTGCAATGAGAACAGGCTGCCAGCATCATTGGCAGTCCTTTTGCCAATGATGTAGGAAATATTGTTTTATTTGTACTTTGTGAGTCATGTGAGCGACAGGAGGTTAAATTTTTTTGTTTTGAATAATCGATGACAGTGTGAGCTTAGGTAAGAGTTAACCTTATAAGCACAGCATACGAGAGGGCAAGGGAATGGTGGAAGATTTTATGTTCAAAATAGTTTAATATAATACTTGAAACAACAACACGATGACCGTTAAGGTCTCGTGTTTTTTTGTTTTGTCTATTCTTGCTAATAATAGGACTAATGGCAGGGGAATCTGTTTAGCTGTCGAATAATCATAAGTATTGCTTTGCCCACGGTATAAAGATGGAATGGCTTATTACAAGCCGCGTTTATTTCCGTAATAAATTTAGGGAAGATCTAAGCTAATAAATAGGCCGTGGTCATTTTACTCTTGAGCTAAATAGAATCATTCTCTTTGGAAGGGGATATATATGTATATATCTGGAATTAAATTAGAAAACTATAGAAATTTCAAAAACAAGGCCGTGAGTTTCAACGATGGTATTAATGTCATTATTGGTCATAACAATGCGGGGAAGACAAACCTCATTAAAGCTTTAGCTCTAGTTTTAGATTCGAATGGAAAAAAGAGATTAGACATACATGATTTTAATAAGAGTATTTCGCTTGATGAGTTAAGATGTGCTCCTCCTAAAATACGCATAAGCGTGACTATAAAACAAAGTGATAATGAAGATCTTAATTCTGACGACCTGGTGACCGTGGCAAATTGGTTAACTAAGCTTGATGAGCCTTATGAAGCAGTATTAACTTATGAATTTCATCTTCCAGAGAAGGAAACCGAAAAGTATATAGCAACCATTTCTCAATCGACTGATAAAGATAAAGCTTGGAGAATAATCCAACAGGAATTCTTGAGACTTTATATTTTCAAGATATGGGGAGGCAATGTTGTTAATCAAACCACTGCAGATAGCGAATCATTACAGAAGTTTGACTTTCAATTTTTGGATGCAATCCGAGATGTCGAAAGAGATATGCTCTCAGGTAGGAATACTTTGCTTAGAGATGTGTTAGATTTCTTTATGGATTACGATATTAAGTCTGATTCTAAACGAACAGAGATAGAGAAATTAGAAGAAATAAAGCTAAAAAAACAATCTTTTTCTGATACTGCTGATATGCTGCTATCACATCTCTCAAAGAGAATGCTACTCGGTAAAGAACAGATATTGTCTTATGCCAAGGATACAGGGGCATCATTTAATAAAGCCAAGCCAAATTTTGAAGGAAGTATATCTGATGTTGAGTTGTTTTCAGCGTTAAAGTTAATTGTTGAATATGAAACTGGAATTAAAATTCCAGCAACTCATAATGGTTTAGGCTACAATAACTTGATCTTTATGTCCTTGTTGCTGTCTAAAATGCAGGTGAATTCAGACGGAAGCTATTTAGGAAGTAATGCAAAAGTTTTTCCTGTTTTGGCAATTGAGGAACCTGAGGCTCACTTACATCCAGCTATGCAATATCAATTTTTGAAATTTTTGCTAAAAAATAAGGAAGACAAAAAGGTAAGACAAATATTTGTGACTACCCACTCAACTCATATTACATCTTCTGTCTCTTTAGATGAGATGATTTGCTTACATAATGAAATTGGGGAAACAAGCGTAGGTTATCCGGCGAAAGTATTTAAAGATAATGAAAAAAGCAAGAAATATGTTCAGCGATTTTTAGATGCAACTAAATCAGATATGCTTTTTGCACAGAACGTTATTTTAGTAGAAGGAATAGCTGAACAACTACTGTTACCAATCCTAGCAAGATATCTAGGTATCTCATTGGAAGAGAAACATATTGCTGTAGTTAATGTCGGTGGAAGGTATTTTGAACATTTTCTCTATTTATTTAATACTAACAATCCTTATGCAATACATAAAAAGATAGCATGTATAACTGATAGAGACCCTGAGAGAAAGAAAAAGGCTAAGGGGGCAAGTTACGGTAAATGCTATCCTTATGAATATGGTATCGAAGGTGCTAAGTATGAGTATAAAGAAAATCCTTCTTTTACTTTGTATCCTCGTGGTGGACATTCTAACATAGCTATCTTTTCTCAGGATGAGACTGAAGGGAAAACCTTTGAGTATGATTTGATTTTACATAATCCTTCACTAGATTTGCTACTTACAAATTCAATGAAAAATCAAGATGAAATAAAAAAGTTAATGGAAGTGTATAAACGGGGTGGAGAACTCTTGGAATATGAACGGATATTAAGAAAGAGTGAAGAGAATGATAGAGTAATTGAAAGTATGCACTTAAATACCTCCTGGGAGAGCAATCAAAAATCCAAGGCTTTTATTGCTACCAGGTACCTTAATTCTGTTGGAAAAGGTGAAAACGCTTTGGAATTAGCTTCTGCACTTACAGATAATCTTTATAAAATAGATACAACTGATTTTCAAAATTTTACGGTCCCAAACTATATAAAGGAAGCCATCACATGGATAGTACAATGATAGAAATAAACTCCGAGTTCCTGATACCTTTGGAAAATCATTTTCGTGTAGCAGCTGGGCCGGGTGCGGGTAAAACCTACTGGCTTGTACAACATATAAAAAATGTTTTACATCATTCTCAGAGATTGAGAAAGACTCGAAAAATTGCTTGTATAACCTATACCAATATTGCAGTAGAAACCATTTTAAACCGGTTAGGCACTAATGTTAATCAGGTAGAGGTTTCCACGTTACATAGTTTTTTATATAAACACATTGTGAAACCTTACGCCTCATATCTGGAAGGCGATTATAATTTGAATGTAAAAGAGATGGATGGACATGAAGATACAGTAGTACATTTTAAAAAAGTACAACACTGGATTGAAAATCATTCCAATGTAGATCAGTTAAAACCTCCCTATTCAATGAAACAATTAATCATGCTCAAAGAAAACACAGTACCTATCACTCGATGGTTACATCATTTGACATATCAATTTGATGAAAAAGGTGGTCTTACAATTGTTGGGAATCGTAAAAAAGCATATAGAATACAAAAAAATGGCGAAAAGGAAGAACGGAAGTATCTTAATAAACTCTGTCTAGGTATTCTAGAAACAGATTTTCTAACATACAAAAAGCTTTATTGGTCTAAAGGGATTGTTGATCATTCTGATGTGCTTTTTTTCAGCTATCAGCTTCTTAGGAAACACCCATTTATTTTAGAAGTTTTACGAGCGAAATTTCCCTATTTATATATTGATGAATTCCAAGATACAAGTCCGATACAAGTAGAGATTTTGAAACTTATAGGTACCAAGGAAACAGTTGTTGGTATCATTGGTGATGCTGCACAATCAATTTACGGGTTTCAAGGTGCTCTGCCTGATCAGTTTGCATCTTTTTCTTTACCTAATCTTTCGGAATACGTTATGAAGGATAATAGAAGAAGTACAAACTCCATTGTTGATTTATTGAACTTAACTCGAAAAGATATACAGCAGAATAAATATAGAAATATCGCCGGGGATAAACCCAAACTTCTGCTGGGTAAAAGAATAGATGCATTAATAAGGGCAACTGAACTTTGCAATGATGAAGAAGATCTGTACTCCTTATCACGTGACAATCCAACATCAAATGCTATGAGGAAATATTCATTGGGGGATGTAATTAATGACAAGTTGATTGAAGAGCTCTTAGAAGTAGATAAATCAACTAGCAGCAACAAGTATAGAAGCCGAGTAGTTGTTACTTGCTTGAAATCCGTAGAATATGCTCGCGAAGGAGATATGAAGAAAGCAATAAGAGAACTTGAAAGTATTGAAAAAGATATAAACAATAAGGAAGAAAAAAGGAAGTTTGCGTTAAAATCGCTCTTCTTCCTTTTGAACGAATACGATACTTTTATGGATAAGTCTCTATATGAATTCTATTCGTTTGTAAAAAATGTTATAAGAACAGAAATATCTAATTTTGGAAAAGGCGCAGCTAGAACATTTTATGAAAACTATACGTACGAGCAATTAGCTCTTTGTGTGAGTATTACAGATGATAAAAGCAAGCATAAGACTATTCACAAATCAAAGGGAGATGAATTTGATAATGTACTACTTGTTTTAGAATCATCAGATGAATTGGATTTTTTTATTAAGCCTAATTTAAAAAATAATGAAGAACACAGAATTAGCTACGTCGCTTTGAGTAGGGCGAGAGAACGTGTTTTTATAAATGTTCCATTTATAGATGAGACTATTCAATCTAAGCTGGAAGGATTATTTGAAATAATATATGTATGATGATTGAAAACTGCGTGGAGAAGAAAGCGGATCATGCTATCTTCAATTACGATACTTCAAGCAATTGAGTAGCTGGCTTCCGGAAATGAGATAGTGAACTCACATCTCATTAATGAAAGATAAGGATATAAGTCAGAATCAAAAATTGTTCTTAAGGAAATCAGTGGAGTCCCAATTACAAAAGATGCGTTTTCGTGAGATCCATTTGTTTTATATCGGACCTGCAGGCTTGGCAGTAAAAGTTGTTAGGAGTATTAATTCAAGAATGTGGCCAGATGTCGTTCTATATAAATATAATGCTCGTAATGTGCCACGATATCAAAAAACGTTTAAAGTTTAATTCGTTTGAGAAAAGTGAACTAAGAATTATTAAAGAAAGCAATAATGAAATGCACGTTTCATAATAGAAGTTGATTTTCGAAAGATCATTATTCTAAAGATTGTATTTGATAAATGTGAGGATGGAGAGACAAAATGATCAATGTGTACGAAGATCAATTAAATATTAACCAATATGTAAATAATGTCTTAAAACAATTTTTTGAAATGTTTATTGAGTTTGCTAATAATCTTGAATTTGAGGATATATATGCTGAGGCATTTCCACAACATTTAAGAAGAGACCCGGAATTTTGTTTGGAGAGATTAGAGCAATTGAATGGATATATATTAGATGATTTTTTTCATAATATTCTCCCATTAGATGAATATATAATTTATCATGTTTTAGTATTCATGGATGAAGCGACTGATCTAGAAGAAGAAATTGATATTTTCACACACGAAAAAGATGCTTTTTTAGCAAAAAACAAAAAATACTTGTCGGAAGAACAAAATGACTTAATAAATGGATTAGACAATATTAATGATATTATTGGTTTTATTTTTGATGATGTTGATTTTTTAGATGTGGGTTTACTATTTCAACACTATGTTAATAATCCAGTTAATTTTGAGAAGTTTTTTCATGTTAATTTAGATTTTTATGTAGAGCTGATGCCCAATGACATTAGAGAGAAGTATTCTGAAATAAAAAACAAGGTTGAAGATAAATCGGTAGATAAAATCAGCTCAAATCTTGAATATGCTAACTTCGATTCAAAAGAGGAATTCATTGAAGTCATTCGGGGGACTATGAACAAATTTTCCTTTTACGTTAAACATAAAAAACTATATAAATTGATAAATGGAAGTGAAAAGAGTCTTAGTGAAAAAGAATTTCAAATTTTATGTGGATTTTATCTGGAAATTTACTTGAAGGGTTTTGATCTCGATATTTCTCCAGAAGTAGATACTGGAAGAGGGAGTCTTGATTTTAAAATTAGCTGTGGAAAAAAATATAAAGCAGTGATTGAATTTAAAATGGATACTAACAGTAATTTGAATAAAGGAATAGAGTATCAATTGCCGCTTTATCAGCATGTGACCGAGGTGGATTATGGAGTTTATGCGATAGTTTGTATTGAAGATAACTCATATAATAAAAATGACTACTTTCGTGAAAAAGCAACCGAAATATCAAATAAGTATGGTGTGCTTATTGAATATTTTTGTATAGACGCTAGAAAAAATAAAGAATCCGCTTCTAAAATTAAATCGGATGATGAGATGCTAATTGATTAACAAAGAGGCGTTACCTTTAATGTGATTGAGAAATAAGGGTGTATTATTGGTTACCAACTTTAATGTCTCTGAACATTAGTTGTCTGGTGACAAAAAAAGTGTGGAACCAGTAAAGAAAGTATGGAACAGCTAAAAGAATAAAACACATCATGGGCCGTCCTAATTTAATAATAGGGCGGCCTTAATTTATTTAGAGAGGATAAATGATTATGAATTCCATAGGGTCGAAGGTAAAAGCAATTAAAACACAACTTAACTTAAACCAGATAGCTTTTTCAGAAGTAATAGGTATTTCACAAGGAAGATTAAGTGAGATTGAGCAAGATAAAACTAAGCCATCTGCCGATACACTAAAAGAGATGAGGAACAGGTTCAATGTTGATTTGAACTGGCTATTAAATGATACAATCGAGGGAAACTATCTTCAGCAGTAAGTAGTATCTTTGTTATATAACATTCCTCCTTCTGAGTTAGAAGAAATAATAGAGTTTATTAAATTAAAGAAGAAAAGATAAGTTCTAGTAGAAAGTGATATCTCGAATATAGGTAATAAGATAATTTCAATAAAGTGGTGAATGCTTAAACACTACCCACTTATTCAAGTAATTAAAAGTCAGGAGTGATTGATGGAGGTTCGGGTAACTACCTTGTTAGTATTCAATTACATAAAAAAGGTGAAGTAACTTCAATGCGATAGTTTTAATAGGGTATTTGATATTACAAAATGTTGATAAGTATTTATATTTGTTATTATAGGACGATCAGGCGTGTCTTCTTTTTTAAGCATGGATTCAAGAGGTGTGGAACCTTATTAAACATTCTAAATGTTCTAGAAATAAAAGTATTAGGCTGAGGTTGCTAAGCTAACGGGCAAGCTAGTTGAAAAGTTTCTGTTAAAAAAGCAAAAAAACTCCATTAGGAGAGTTAGTTGCCGTCTATACCATTCTTGTTCCGAAACTTTAATGCAAACATGCTCTATTCCCTTTCCAGGTTACTATGTTCTTATTTCCAACAAGTAAGCATAGTCCTAGGGATTCGAACCCCTATCTAGACGATAGATGAAAAATGATTCCTGCGGTTGTAGTCATCCCGGCAATTATCCTGTTTTAAGTTCTTGTTGAGGTGACTTACTATCACCTAATAGTAATGTATCACCCATAAAAGTAATTTCATCTTGAGTATATTCATTAACATAAAGGTATAGATTCACATCATTATTCAAATCATCCCAATTAATCTCGCTCATATCAATGTCATCCAAACTTACAACAGCAGCTCTGTAAGTAATGGTCCCTTTACCATCCTTTGGGCTCTTGGAGGCAAAAGAATTAATTCCAATAGGAGAAGTTATAGCTTTAGCAAAAGAAGAATAACATTGCCTGGATATAAGATCCAAACTTGCTTTAGGCATAGGAGGAGCACCTATATAATCTGAGGCTGTGGCTCGTTTCCTTATCCGCCAGTCTAGAATCTCTACAATTTCTGCTGCCAGGAGAACGAACTCTACATCAAAGCCCAGACTGAGAAGGACTTGTATGTCTTCCTGCACCCCGCCCATAGTAACTCCTTGAAGGAAGAACACCACATTTCTTCCGCCATTATTACTAAGAACTTGGACCCAATCAGGAGTAGAAGCTTCCTTTACCAAATGAGAAGTGGTTTTCCAAAGTAGGGTAGTCGGACACCATTGGGTGAAATCCTTAACTAAGGAAGGATAAAAGAAAGTGGAGTTAAGTACGTCTTTATCGATACTTATTATCTGATCATCGGAATATTGAGTCCTTTCTGACCTAAAGAAGTAACTTTTACCGATAGATGGTGGACCAAAGAGAACTATAGCTTTCGACAAGTTAGACACCTCCCTAGAAATGATGATCACTATCTATACAACGTTCAATCTCTTTGAACGTTGTACCATAAGGTTTTAAGATTTCGTCTAATACTTTGGCTGGGATAGATTTATTATCAATATTTAAAATCATATGACCAATGTTAACTGCAATCAGAGCTTTAACACGTCTTAATCCAACTGCATCATAACCTTTCAAGTTCATACGGTTAAGTTGTTTATTAGAATATTTCCTTATGGATTCAAGAGATCTTCCCAACTTATCCATTTCAGTGGAGGGCTCTTCTTTAATTTTAAGAACAGCTTGTTGTGGAAATATGCCTAAAGTACCACCTTTAGTAGCCCTAGAAAGTATTCCATCCCTAGCTCTATAAGTAGGTCTCCATTCCCTATCAGCGTTTTTATAAGCTGACTTTTTGGCTACAAAAGCACCTCGCGGAGCGCTGCCTCTATTCCTTCCTACAGGAGTTTTTAGATCAGAAGTAATAATTACTTGATCTCCTATTGTAATGACAACATTACCGGTCTCTGGATTAAACATAGTCTCAGGAGCTTTAACATAGCCTTTTTTAAGCAACTCTGTCATACGACGGTTCATTTTAGGCACAATCATCACCTACCTAGATATTTTTTTGAAACCCATATTAAATGTGCCATTGAGCTTTTAATTTTGAACGAATCTCCGTCGTTGGTTAAAATCACCAAGCAAACGAACCTATTTTCTATTCTAATACATTGCATGATTGATTGGAATATTAAAATTATATGCATGGGTAGCGACGGGAATTTGAACAAAATCGATGCGGCATCATGAACACAAGATCGTGAAACGAAGTATAAATACGGGGAACGTTTTTGAACTGAAACCCTATTATTCGCAAGCTACGCCATCTTTTATCAAGACCTAAACTCAAAAAGGGTAGATAATATAAAGGAGGTTACATATTGGATATGAATAATATATAGTATAGTCTTGTTCAACTAACTGGGAACGTTAGTTGAACGATACAAATTGATGAGCAGGTACTGCGGAAGAACGCAATTACTTTCGTAATCTGTGTTGTGGCGCTTACCACTGCATGTATGACTAACGGGCATGTTAATGGAATAGGAGGAGTTGTGTGTTCTGGATAAAATTTTGTTTGATTGCAACAATTGTTTTTGTCCTTATTTCAATAGTTAAGCTTCTTCTGAGGAACCTACTCAAAATTGAGAAAGTAAAAAAAGAGTTTTTTTCTTTTAATCACATAAACGAGTTACATAGAAAAATCGATAGAGGTTTGAGAACTTTTTCTGCGATTACTCTGGTGATTCTATCTTTTGTGATGTTGTTTTATTATGAAGATTTAATTTACCTAATTTTAATTACAGTAATTGCTTTTATGATATTGAATTATATGGTAAGAGCATTTTTCGAATGGAAATATACACAATATCCGAAGCAGTCTATTTTGACTTTAACTGAAATGTGTTTAATTTTAATAGCAATAATAATCGTTATTGAATTTAAATTACTTGGTCACCTATTAATCTAACGGGACACAATAGTTCAGTAATCAAGCTTCACAGGTAACTCTGTGAGGCTTGTTTTTCTGCGTTTGTTGGATGGTAGCTGCCTCAATTAATTTAGAACTTCTTATTGTGTGGGCAACATAAATATTCTCTCAATTTTGAAAATTTAACAACCCTTTACATTACATTAGAATACCCATAATATTAGAGAAAGAACACTCGGATGTTGTGCAATTTATTACACTGAGTATCCTTCATCTGTGCATTTTGAAATCATGTGCATCTAACACAATCCGATTTCACCTATATACCGTATGATTACGAAAAGAAAGAAATCATCCTGTGCATTTATTTTATTGAGATATCCATGTCCATGACGATGTGTACTCACAGCCGAAACAAGGTGGGGAAATATGGGAAGGGGATAGCATCCAGTTCGCCGTATCTGCAGGGATGCCGGGAGAGAATTTACAGTGGTATGAGTATGGAATGGCCTTGACATCACAAGGACCTGAACTCTATCGGTGGATGGCCCCACAGGGAATTGAGACGGGATCTATCGTGAGTCCTATCCTGCAAGTAACAAGAGACGAGGTGGCAAAGGATACGATATACCAGTTGGCCCTCCCATGGGGTGAATTGGCGCCGATTGTTCCGAGCGATGGAATCCTTAGTCTGTCGATTGTCGTCAATGAGAACGATGGAAATGGGCGTAAAGGTTATGTTGAATGGGGTAGTGGTGTTGGTTCAAGTAAGCAGTCCTCGTTGTTCAAACCCATTCAATTAGAGTAAGCAACCATCCCAAATTCGGATTGAAAATAGAAGGTGAGGAGTCTAGGATGAGCCTATATAAACAATCTTTCGATCACAAAGAGTTGTTATTGAACAAGATCATGTCACAGGAAAAGGATTACGATCCACGTGTGAATATGCTAATACGACCATTACACACGCCAGGATATCATACGACATTAACATCCGATGTGTATCCTCTAGTTCATCCAACACATCCATCGTTGTTATATGCCGTTGGCCTGTTGAATTCGGAGGATCCGGAAAATGTACAGAGGGCTAGTGATATCATTCAATCTGTTCTTGCTCTACAAGATCGCGATCCAGAACGAGATACCTATGGCATTTGGCCATGGTTTTATGAAGAGTCACTTATACAGATGGATCCTCCAGACTGGAACTGGGCTGATTTTTGTGGGAAAGAACTTGTTCTAGCAGCCTTACTTCACGGTCCTCTATTCACAGAAGACTTAAGAGAACAGATTCAACAGGGGATTAGTTGTGCATGTGATGCGATTATAAAACGGGATATGGGACCTCACTATACGAATATTTCGATCATGGGGGCATTTGTGACATTGATTGCTGGAGAACTGTATGGTAGGCAGGACTATGTGGATTATGCATTACAGAGATTAGAAAAGTTAAAACAGTATACGGAAGGTTTGAGGACTTTCCAAGAATTTAACAGTCCACACTATTCGGTCATCGCCATCATAGAGTTGTCCAAATTGGTTACCTACTCCAGTAACTCTAGGGCTAAGGAAATCGCTATTGATCTGCTAGACATTGGTTGGCGCATGGTAGCCGATCATTATCATCCGATCTCTCAGCAATGGGCGGGTCCGCATAGTCGCAGCTATAGTACGCTTCTTACCAATAAAATTAAATCTTTCTTACAGATTGCTACGGATAACCGATTGTATTTCTTCTCCGGTGCTGATCTTGAATATGATACGGAGTGGTATGGTAGTGGCTTCCAATGCCCAGAGAAATACTTGGATCTGTTCATGAGCGAGGATACTCGTGTACTTGAACAGCCGTACTATCGTAATGAGGATACTGGATTGGTGAAATGGGCGAAGACGATCATAACTCCCCAATATACGATCGGAATATTCAAAAATGAAATCATGTGGAACCAAACTAGGGGTATGGTCGCTTATTTCGAGAATAACGGTTCAGCTACTTATTTACAGATGAGATGCTTACATGATGGATATGATTATTGCTCGGGGGTACTTAGCGCTTCGGAAGATGAGGGTCATCTTCTGCTTGGGGTACGATTCCTTACGAATGGTGGGGATACACATCCTGGTTTGGATCGTATTGATGGAAGTATTGAGGCTTCAGATTTACGGATTCGGTTGGAATTCGGAGGTTGTCTAGATGGTGTGAACGTTACAACGAAAGAATCCAAAGCGGAAGTGGAGATAGATGGAATACCACTGCGAATGGATAATGTATATGCTGCTTTCGACGTGATGTCAGATGTAGATGGCAAAGAGCATCGAGGCTGGGATTGGGAAGTGACAGTGCAGGAACACTATGTTGGATTAGACTTAGTTATCTATACTGGTGAGCGAAAAATAATAGATTTCAACGAGTTAAATCGAGCAGCCTTTCTATTCTCATTAGCGATTGGAGAAGTGGTAGAGAAATTGCCGGATATATCGGTCACAGAAGAAGCCGGTCATGTAACAGCAAGCGTTGTAACAAGTCATCTGGATCGTTTATCGCACGAGGTATCCATAGCATTAAAGCCAAATGCTATCCATCCAGTCTAATCATAAATCTAGGTATAAAAAAAGAGCCTCCATGGTGTTAACATGGGGGCTCTCTAAATCAATTGTTTAATTATGACTCATAGGATTTCAGACAATAACATTAGAACAAGTCCTTGCCCATAAAGCGTAGGATGACATGGGATCTCATTATAGGCTTCAATGGAAGACATAACAGGCGTACCTCCAGAAACGCCTGTTACCTCTCCGTTTGGAAGTACTTCATGAAGAATGGCTTTCAGAGAACGAAAGGCAGAAGTCTCGTAAGAGCTATCTATTAAGCCTAGGCGAATAGCCTGTAGAATGCCGCAGGCAATTCCAGCACTACCCGAAGTTTCTGGATAGAAGTCGGGTCGATCCATAACAGTGGCCCATAGACCGTTAGCTTGTTGATAGCGAATCAATCCATGCATCATGGCAGAGTAACGTTCTATTGCTTGTTGAGATAGGGTTGCGATACCTGTTAACTCTTGCATAATCATTGGTGTTCCTACGGCGATCCAAGCATTCGCTCGAGTCCACCGAGCCCCGGACATGTGGTTAAGAGCCATGCAATTCCATCCATGAAACATGACACCTGTATCTGGGTCTTCAAGTAATTCTAAGTGAATCTCCAACTGCTTAACAGCTTCAATAGCGTAGGAGTTATCACCTGTGACACGTGCTAGACGAGCTAAGAAGAGGACAGCCATAAAGATCGTGTCGGCCCATACCTGCTCTGGAAAGCTAACATTTTCTGTGACCGTATGCTCGAAGGCTCCTTCACGAGTACGTGGTGCTTCTGTAAGCATCCATTGACCAACGCGCAGCGATTCCTCTAGAAAGAAAGAATCTTGTGTGTATTCATAGAGTGCTGGAAAGATAGCAAAGGGTGCCATTGCATTGATAACACTCGCCTGTTCCGATGTTGGTATATTTGTGTATGCCCACTTGGTTAAATAATCGAGAACTTCCTGATCGTGTGTATTTTCATAATAAGACAGTATTGCGATGACACCAACTCCGGGAACCCAGTCCCAGTGCTGAATATCCATTCCCCAATTATCTGTGTGATCCAATAGCATATAGCGATAAACCTGTTCTGTAGTATGTTGTAAAGAATCGTGAGAAATCGGTATTGGCATGCGATTCATTCCTCCATGACAGTGAGTAAGTATACATCTAATATACAATGTGGCATGAAATGAGTCTTGGTCTATCGTCCTTATGGTTTGGGATATTGTCTTTATATTTGGGAGTGTGGAAAGGGGATCTAACTATGGAGATTGAGAAGGTGAGAATAGGGGAAGATCGGTCTGCTCAGCACGAATCTGTCGTGGATGAAGTAACGAATACGAGACTTATGGATTTCCCAGTTCAATGCTCGTATCGAACAACAATGTTAGAACAGCCAACTTTTCACTCCCATAGTGGATATGAGCTTTATTTATGTATACAAGGAAAAGGTCACTATATAGTTGGTGATCGGATGCATACGTTGGGAGTGGGTACGTTTACGGTAGTGGGACCCATGGCATCGCATTTATCTAGACCACATCTGAATACTCCATTCCATCGCTATATCTTAGCAATTGAAAGATCCTATGTTGAACAATTGTGTGTAGAGGATAGAGAATGTTTGATGGGCATTAGACAATGGCTTCCGGATCCAGAGAGTGATTCGATACATACGCAATTAAATGCCCAACAGTTAATGCATTTGCAGGAAATTCTAGTTCAATTAGAAGGGGAAATTCAGAGGAAACAGCCTTGTTATCCATTACTTGTTAAAAGTCTACTGTTGCAACTATTTGCACAGTTAGGCCGATATCAAGCTAAGTCGTCGACAATAAGTATGGGTGGGAATGATACCCAGAAACAAATGGTCAAGGGTATTCTCAGTTATATGATGGAGCATCACCATGAACCTCTCAGCGTAGAGAAATTATGTGTACAATTTCATGTATCACGATCCTTCTTATTTCGGATTTTTAAGGCGAATACTGGAGTCACGATGAATGAATTCTTGGTCTCGATTCGAATGACTAAGGCTAAAGAGCTATTACAAGCAACGGATCTAGCTATTACGGCAGTTGCAGGGCGAGTTGGTTTTCAAGATGTTTCTCACTTTTGCCATACGTTTAAACGATTATCGGGTATGACTCCAAGTTGCTATCGTTCCATACACAGATCAATGTGATTCCATGTAACGTATCCTGTAATGGTTATTTTTCAATCGCTTCCAAAAAAAAGGGATCAGTGCTGAATTCAAACAAATAAACATCAACAGAATAGAAAATAACCAATGAAATCCTATTCATATCAACAATGTTGATATACCATTGAGTTGTGCACCTTTCTGTGTTTGAATGAGTTATTCGTCAATTCCATACAAACAAGAAAGATTTTTTTGTTAAGAGATAAATTGGACGGAAAAGGTGGATGAATATGAAATTGGAATCAGCTATTGAATTGCGAAAGCTGGGGAACTCGGATTTAATGTTATCTCCGCTCGGGCTTGGTTGTTGGCAGTTCAGCAATGGGAAAGGGATTGTCGGGAAATTCTGGCCAGTACTTCAGAGGGAAGATGTGCACAAAATAGTTCAGACTAGTTTACAAGGCGGAATAAACTGGTTCGATACTGCTGAAGTATACGGTGGAGGACAATCTGAACAAATACTAGCTAATGCATTAGAAGAAGTCGGAAGCTCAGAAGCAGAGAAAGCATACATCGCGACAAAATGGTGGCCAATATTTCGTACTGCTAGCAGCATTTCCTCTACGATTAATGAACGAATTCGATTGCTTAATCATCGGACAATTCATCTCTATCAAGTACATCAGCCCTATTCATTCTCTTCGGTCGTTAGTGAGATGACTGCGATGGCTCAACTCGTTAAGCAAGGGAAAATCAAGAATGTGGGTGTTAGTAATTTTTCTGCTGAGAAAATGCGGGAAGCGGATAGGGTGTTACGTGAGCATGGACTGCGCTTGGCATCCAATCAAGTGAAATACAGCTTACTAGATCGCAGGATTGAGCAGAACGGAATACTGGACACAGCCAAGGAACTAGGTGTCGCAATCATAGCGTATTCACCGCTTGAACAGGGAATCTTAAGCGGGAAATTTCATAGAAATCCTTCTCTTATAAAGTCTATTTCAGGACCACGAAAGTGGGGAGCGGCATTCCGAGTATCCGGTATGAAAAAGTCAAAGCCGCTCATCGATGCGCTTGAACAACTTGCGTTGCAATACGACGCTTCCCCCACGCAAATTGCACTTAATTGGATGATTCATGCTAATGGTAAGACGGTATTTGCCATTCCAGGTGCATCGAAAGTGCATCATGCTGAAGAGAATGTTAAAGCAATGACATTTACTTTGACAACAGGTGAAATCGATAGTATTAGCATGATTTCTCAACAGGTGTTGAAGTAGGATAACTAAGAAGAACCGCTCAAGCATAACCGTAGCGCTAGACTTCTCTTAATATATAAAAAACGCTTCGACGTAATAAATTCATGTATTGAGCGTTTTTTATATATGTCTTTCCTGTCAACCTTCGATAGCACTAAGTAACACACTTGTGGCAATGCCAAGTCTGCGATTGAGCAGTTATGACCAACAATTCTTCCATCATATCTTCTGAACCATATACCCGAATATCTTCTTTTAGTTTAAAAGCTTTTTTCTTAAAGGTGGGAAATACCAGCGTGGCAATTTTAGTGGCATAGGTGTACATAATGTTCTAAAACGAATTGATCAGGTGCTAACCGAAGTAGGAACAGGTGCAGTAATCAGCTGTAATCCGTATGAGTACGTGGTGCTCTTATCGTTTCGAACGAGTAGTTTAATTTATGTGCGACAGAGTATTTCGCAGATTCTAGATCAAATCATTTTTGTACTGAGGGAATACACCAATCTTCAAGTCACGATAGGAGTAAGTGAACTGTGTGAAGAGTTAAAGCATATCCCGGAGTTTTATCTTCAAGCTCGAAAAAATGCTGATTTGCGCTTTGTTATTAATAAGCATAGGATCATTTACCCTGAGGATGCTAGACATTTCTTGAAGCAGTCGGGAGAGACCTTGATCGGGAAAGAGCAAACCTTGCTGGATGCATTGAAGGAGGGGAAAGAGCAATCGGTGCTGCAAGAACTAGACAAAATGTTTACACTGATAAAGCGTTCTGCCTCTATGGGAAATGAGGTACTGCGTGCCCGATATATGGAACTCTTAATGATATTAGTGAAGTTCATGTATGATAACGGTTTTGTAAATAGCCAAGAAATTAAAAGGATAGAGGACGTATACCAAATGGCTTGGCAGATTGACTCCGCCGAACGTTTGCAAACCAGGATTTCAAACTTGGTTCTACAGCTTCTTCAAGAGATAGATAAGCAGGCGGGTCAGATGAATCGGGTTGTGGCAATTGCACAAGAGTTTATTATGGAGCATTATAATGAAGATATTACACTTGGAAAAGTAAGTGGAATCGTGCATTTAAGTGAAGGTTATTTCAGCACATTGTTCTCAAATGCGGTAGGTGAGACTTTTAAAGAATTTGTTACAAAAGTACGCATGAAAAAGGCCATGGAAAGCATGAAGAAGGAGCCTTATCTAAAGATATATGAAATTGCAGAGCGTACAGGATATGCTAGTACGGAGCACTTTAGCCGGGTTTTTAAGAAGGCAACTGGAGTGAGTCCGAATCAGTTCATGAGATCGGTTTCTAAATAGCCTAAAACTATAGTCACATTGATTTTAGGCATGTTAAACAATCTTTAATAAATAAGAGAAGAATCGCTTTACTATACTTCAGTTGTATATGTCCCCTTCAAGCACATACTCGAATGCAGCTTTTTGAAAGCATGA
>NZ_FTNK01000028.1 GCF_900156375.1 Paenibacillus macquariensis | reverse complement strand
ATTAAGCTAACGGGCAGTTTAGCTTCAGGTGAATAGAGGTCTTGATAAGCTTAATGTCGAAAAGAATGTATAACCGCATAAAACAGAAGGAGAGGTACTTTGAAAAAAATTAGGGAAGCAACAAAAGAGGAAATGATAGAAATTTATAAGATGGGTTATGATGTTTGGGGAGATAATCTGCCATATGAAGAATATATAACTATGTGCCAGGCCTCCAATAAGTATAAAAAGGGAAAGTGGTACGTTCTTGAAGCAACAGATACAAAGCAACTATTAAGCTCCCTCATCGTATATGAACTAAATCTTTCTGAATACCAAATTGTAAAAGGGATTGGTTCAATCGCTACCCCTTTATATTTAAGAAAAAAAGGATATGCTTCTTTATTGGTCAAAGAAACGATAAATAAACTTGAACAGGAAGAAAAGTGTAACAACTTTTTCCTTTATAGTGATATTGGGATAGAATTTTACAAAGGATTAGGTTTTATTGTACTACCTAATGATAGTCAAAAATATAAAGACAGTGTTTGTATGTATTACTCAAATGAAAATGATATCGACTCCATATCACTTGATATCCCCGATTACTTTTAAAGCACATCCTTATTGAAGTAACGGGACACGATAGTTGAATAACAGACAATGATGAGCAGGAGCTACGTAGCCTGCTCTTTTTTATTAAGCTAACGGGCAGGATAGTTACAAAATGTGGTATTATAAAGGGTGCTAAAATCGTATTGAAAATCTGAATCATCTCACTCCAATTTAAAGGAGCTTTTATAATGAAAGCTGTGAATGCTACAAAGGATGATCTGAACGAATGGTTGGAATTAGCTTCTGAAGTTGAATACCTCTTTGGTCCAATGGTAAGTGATCCAAAATTTATTCAGGCACTTGAGAAAAATATTAATCAATGTAACGCATTCTGTGTGAGGGAGAACGATGGATTACCTGGATCACGCTTACTGGGTGGAGTTTTATTTTCGTCAGCAGGTGCCCCAAGCTACAAGATTGGATGGTTAGCGGTTTCATCTCGAGCGAGAAACAAAGGTATAGCAACGGAACTACTGCGACATATATTGAAACTTGTTGAAGTACCAGCAGAAGTATCAGTTACTACATTTGGTAATGATATCCCAGATGGACGACCTGCGAGAAACTTATATCAGAAGTTTGGATTTGTGTCTCAAATAGAGTCAATTCCAAATGGTCCAGAAGGCGGTAGTCGTCAAAAATTCAAGCTGATCACTACACAGAAGTCCTAAGCTAACGGGACACGAGAGTTGAATATCACTTATTGTTGAGCAGGCTACTGCAGCCTGCTCATTTTATTAAGTTAAAACAAAACTTTATCTTGAATCCCCCTCAAAACCACCATATTATTTATATTTTATTAAGGGGTGAAGGGGAATTGAATAATGCCTGTTTCATAGATTTCATTCCTTAAGGCCCGTAACATCAGGTAGTCGAGTCGAGTACCATCTACAGGATATTCTCCGTTCGCGCCAT
The DNA here is from genome assembly GCF_900156375.1 of Paenibacillus macquariensis. Taxonomy (GTDB): domain Bacteria; phylum Bacillota; class Bacilli; order Paenibacillales; family Paenibacillaceae; genus Paenibacillus_AQ; species Paenibacillus_AQ macquariensis. The sequence goes on along the minus strand of NZ_FTNK01000028.1, from coordinate 35,393 downwards.
CTTTATTGCTTCTTCGCGGTTGTTGACGCCGAGCTTCGAGTAGAGAATCGAGCAGTAATTGCGGATCGTTCCCTCCGATAAAAATAACTTGACAGCGATCGATTTGTAGCGAAGTCCGTCCGACAGATGACCCAGAATTTCCATCTCGCGTTTCGTAAGCCCGTACGGATAGTTTTCCAGACTTGAGCCGATCTTTTTCAACTGCTCACGTTGACGCTTCATCTCTTCGAAAACTCGCGTCGCAACCGATTGGTCGATCCAGGTTCCTCCGTTATAAATAAGTTTTAAGACTTCCTTCATCTCCCGTGGATGAATCGACTTCAGCATGTATCCTTCCGCCCCGCACTCTAATGCAGTTGCTGCCTGCAAGGAATCCTCGAAGGTTGTCATGAACACAACCTTCATTAGAGGCCATCGTTGTTTTACCTCGAGTAAAGTTTCAAGCCCGCCCATTCCTTGCATACGAATTTCCATTAGCACAATATCCGGATGGGATCGCTCACAATGTTCTAATGCTTCTCGCCCGTCACCTGCCGTACCAACGACGATAAAATCAGCATGCTGATCCAAAATCTGCTTCAAGCTGTCGGCTATGATCACCTGATCATCAACGATCAGCAGGCGGATCGCGTCATGTACAGGTTCTGTCTGCAACGGAATATGACAGATGATAAATGTCCCTTGACCCGACCCGGATTGTATCGACAGTATGCCGTTAAATTGTTCAAGCCGTTCCTTCATCCCACTCAGCCCAAATCCGAATTGGATTTCTTCCATGCCGATGCCGTTATCTTCAATCTGTAACCGGAGTTGCTGACTATCGAAATGCATCTGAACAGATATCACGTTCGCTTGACCGTGCCGAACTGCGTTGGTTAGAGATTCTTGAAGGCAGCGATGTAGACAAAAGTTTATTTTTTGCATCACGAGGATCTCACTGCCGATCACACGGAATTTGACCGTTGTACCTGTCGACTTCATGAACTCTTCGATTAACTGCTGTAACGACTCACTTAACGAATGGCTGAGCGGAGCATGAGAGAGCTGGTGCAGATGTTTTCGGATATCAACCAGACTGTGCTGAGCGATACCGACAAGCGAATCAATCCTCTCGATCTGCGAATTCGGTACGGTCGATCGCAGCGATTCGACACCGATGATAAGCGAGGTAAGCGAATGGCCAATCGTGTCATGCAGCTCATGTGACAGTCGGCTGCGCTCCTCGAGCAGCGTAAGCTCCTCAATCCGCTTAATATGCTGCTCCAGTAACTGATTCTGCTCTTGAATGATTCGGGCTTGCTGATGGGACTGAACTAAGATATTGAACGCAAAGCCGATGGCAAAACCTAGGCTGCAGCTAACGATGAACTCAACCGGGAGAAGATCAGCGATCCAACCGTTCAATAACGGGAATACGATTCCGCAGAGGATCCCTGTCCACACATAAGTTGTTCGACTGCTCGCCAATCCGATCGTTATCACGAGCAAGACAAATGACCATAGCAGTCCTGGAGCTGCGTAGGCTAAATAAAGATAAAAAAAGCCCGTTGCCATGACTTCAATAGGAAGATACCAAGCTTCTTTTCTATAGCGGACGATGAATGGAACGAGGTAAATGACGAGAGCAAAAGAAAGTACAAACCCAAGCGACCCAGTGATCAAGGACGGATCAACAAAACCAGCGCTTGCGATAATGACCAGCCAAATTGTTCGTATGGCTACAAGTATCCAATCATACCAGAACCATTTTTTCATGATAGAGAACACGAATTATGCACACCTGCTTGTATTTATTTGATCATCGATTTCTGATGGATTCAGACCCTATCATGCATCATTACATCTTGAGTCGTCAAGCGAAAAGGGGAGAACGGTTGGGAGCTTGGCTGCAGCAAGCACGTCACATGAGTCATTGAACATTTGTCATATAGCTATGTGACAAGATATAAGGGCGATGTCATCAAAAGTTTGGCGGTTTCATCAATAGCCGTTTTTACAATTTCGGGGGTAAGGTGAAGGAGTGAATCAATACAACATTCCAAAAAATAGGAGCGATGCATTATGAAATCATTCATCAAGCACAAAAGAGTTGCACTTACGTTAACAGCGATATTGGCGGTTGCACCGGTATTCCCTGCTTATGGAACGCTGCACGCCGCGGGTCACACGGCAACCTATCAAGCGATCGATAAAGCTGCCAATAGCGACAATATTCCAGGCGTTGTCGTTACCGTGAAGAAAGGAGATGCGAGCTGGTCTTATGCTTCCGGTGAAGGGAATATCGAAAGAAACCATAAAGTAGACGCCGACTCCGCATTCCGAATCGGAAGTACAACAAAGACGTTTGTCGCTACGGTTGTCTTGCTGCTTGCCGGTGAGAAGAAGCTGTCCCTTGACGATACGGTAGAGAAATGGCTTCCGGGGCTGGTACAGGGCAATGGGCACGACGGCAATAAGATTAAGATTCGTCAATTGTTGAATCAAACAAGCGGACTTCCAGACTACTTGACGCCAGAGCTAAAAACGATATTACTCACGAATCCAGACGGAAATTATACAGCCGAACAGTTAGTAGCCATCGGATTGAAGCAAAAACCGGTAACGGGGTGGGCATACTCGAACACAAATTACGCGATTCTGGGACTCATTATCCAGAAAGCTACCGGGGAAACCTATGCAGAGCAGATTAAGAAGCGAATTATTGAACCGCTTCAATTGAAAGAAACATTCCTCCCAGGCAACTCGATGGATATTCCGAAAAAAAATGCCCGCGGCTACTTGGACACGGGAAATAAATTAGTAGATATAACGCTGCTCAACCCATCGATTGCAAATGCTGGCGGGGACATCATCTCGACAGGGGAAGACATGACGACGTTTTTCCGTGCCTTACTTGGTGACAAGCTGTTGACACCGGAGATGAAGAAGGAGATGATGACCAGCACAGCCGATTCCCCATTTGGGCAGTATGGACTTGGCATCTATCAAACAAAGCTGCCTAACGGTACCTACGTATGGGGACATGGCGGCGGTATTCCCGGATTTACTAACTTTGCGGGTGGAACGGAAGACGGTGAACATGTCATCTCGATCAATATCAATGTACTGGGTGATGCGGTTAAACACATTGACAATATTATAGCATCGGAGTTCGCAAGCGAACCAAAAAAAGAACTCACGGAAAAGGAAAAGAAAAGCAAGCATCGGGAAGATGTCAAACGCGTCATGGATGAAGTGATTACAAGCAAACGCGTCCCAAGTGTCGTGGCGGGCGGGCTGCAGGATGGGAAACGCTGGTCCTACGCTACAGGTACAGCCAGTTACGAAGTACCAAGCCGGGTAGAACCAGATTTTTCATTCCGTATCGGAAGCGTCACGAAGACGTTCACCGCTTCCGTTGTATTGCAGTTGGCTGAGGAGAAACAATTGAGTCTGGATGATTCAGTCGAAAAATGGCTACCAGGCGTCGTAAAGGGGAATGGGTATGACGGTAACAATATCAAGATTCGTCAGTTATTGAACCATACAAGCGGGCTTGCGAGCTATACGGATGATAATTTGCGGGATATAATCTTACCTCAAAATCCTTTCCGTTACTATTCCGTCGACGATCTTAACGGCTTGGCACTTGCAAAACCGCCTGTATATGCACCGGGGAAGGGATGGAACTATTCCAACGTCAATACGGTACTTGCCGGCAAAATTATTCAGAAGGTAACCGGGGATACGTATGCGGAACAGATCAGGAAACGGTTCATCGAACCGCTCGGGCTGACGGAGACGTTCGTCATGGAGAATAGCTCCCATATTCCGGGTAAGCATGCCACGGGATATAATATGGATAGATCGGGTCATTTGTATGATTTGACTGAAATGAATCAATCCTGGGCAAATGCAGCCGGAGATATAGTATCAAACGTCAAAGATTTGACCACCTTCTTCAGTGCGCTGCTAGGCGGAAAGCTACTAAATCAAGAGATGATGGACCAGATGCTCACAACAGTAGATTCACCTATGGGTAAAGTCGGACTAGGGATTTTTGAAGGGAAAACACCGGACGGGCAATCCTATTGGGGGCATGCCGGCGGTACTTTCGGATTCGAGACGAGAGCCTTCGGACCTCTAGGTGGGAAGCATATTTTGGTAACGGCCATCAACTCGGTAGGACCGGACGCTACTGCGGCTCACATTAAATTACTCAACAAAGAGTTTGGCCGTTAAGTTTAAAGCTGACATCGCGCTCATTATTTGAGGGCGGGTGTCGGTTTTCTTAAGCGAATCGTAGTTGTCGCAGGACAAGAACATATACGCTTATGAAGTCGCGGAATTTAATGATGTAGGTTCTTATCCCAGGGGAAAGGACAAGAACTTATATTCATAGACGATACGATCACGAAACTAGTGAAAGCGGAATTGATCGATTCGGCTTCAGGCATATTAAAATGCTAATCAAAGATTCGCCGAAGAAGCTGTATTTCATGTAAAATAGTCAATGCATGTGAGATATAAATACTTAACTTATGGAGTCGATGAGAATATAGGGAATATTCGCGTACTTGTAGCTGATGATGAAAAAGAAATACGCGACTTGGTCAAAAATTATTAAAAGAGTGACTGTAATTTTAGGTGATAATTGAACTCATGGGACACGATAGTTTAATAGAACAGCGGTAGTCCATAATAAAGCCACCGAGTGAAATCGCGAAGTGGATAAGATTTAGAATCTTGATTGTTCTGTCGGGCAGCATATCTGACCTCCACCTCATGGACAGGTTGAATGTAGGAAAATGGGACGTAGACTTTGTGAGACATGGGAGGGTAGACCGCCATGAGCCCATGTGGAGATCCATTTTACCGAAGCAACCACTTTTTACGTGAAGACTTTTTGTGAATTCAAAAGGCCCATTAAAGAATTTCCGAAGAAGTAAGTTTATTTGGTATTGAAGCAAAATATGAACTTATGGATAATGGGGAACGAAAATTCAGCGAACTATGAAATAATGAATTATCATTTTTTCTTCAAGGATAAACAAATTCTATTTATTTATGGAACAAGAATAATGTATTTATGCGGGTTCTGAGCTTCACTAATTATGAAATATCACAGTATGTGATGGATCGCAAAAGCTGCGAAAAAATCTACAAATGTTTACAAAAGTGAATCACACAATGATGAGCAGGTCTGTAACAGGAAACATTCGGGCTGTGATCGTGAAAGAGGATGGTGTAGCGTACACGTTGACGTACGAGAGCGGCATTTAATGTGAAATAAATACGTACTTAAGAAAAGCCTTAAAGCCTCAATGACAGTCAAATGTCAGAGAGGCTTTTTTTACTGGAAAATGCTCATTTCTTTGCCCGATTTCAAGGGAGATCGAAAGGAGTATGGGGGGATATACAAAGAAGTTGTTTATGGTTGGTAAGATATCTCAAATCTGTTACGCTAACGAGACACGATAGGGAAATATAAAATCACTTATGTAATAATCTGTTATAATTATATCGATGAAGGGGTTGTTATAATGATAGATGAAAACAAACCGTTCTCTCATTCAGCGGATTCTTATGGGTCTAAAGCTAACTTTGATGTGAACGAAAAGAAACTCCATTCTCAAGGTGTTTCTGGTCTTTTTCGTCAAATTACAAATTTGCTTATTTTAGTTGGAATCCTAGCCCTTATTGTTATTTTGGTCAGAATATTTTGATTATTGGCATATATATACTTGAAAGCTTTAAGCGATAAAATGGCTAGAACGTTGAAGGTTTCAACCATCAACGTTCTTTTAGGTTTATATCAACTAGATCGGGGAGGACTAGAGCTATGTCAAGTGGAGCGAAAAGGCTCTTTAAGATATTTGCGAAGAAAATTAAAGAATCGATGGGAGCAGGTCAATATCAAGCAAATGGAATAAATATCTCCTGTGTTCATTGTCAATATGATAAATTCGAACACGGATATGCACAGTTAAATACAGCTTTCTTAAGTTTTTTAAATCTCGATTTTGCCAATCGGTCAGCGAATATATTAACTTGTCACCGTTGTGGTTATGTCCATTGGTTTAATAAAAATATCAAAAGAGTGTATAGCTGACAGAATTGTTATTTAGGTGATTATTGAACTCGAAACATTATATCGAAATGACAACAGACTTCCGATAACATTGGCAGCCTTATCAGCTAACGGGCAGGAAAGCGTAGAGTTCTATTAAAAGAAAATATTTACAAATAAGAACAATTGTTCTATTGTGAAAGAGTGAACTTATTACATAGGGGGCTCATGGAAATGATAAATCGAATTTCAACGCCGTTTAGCTATTCGTCTGCTGTTGAGGCTGGAGATTATGTATTTCTAGGATTACATAGAGGTTTTGGAGTAACCTTTACCGAGCAGATTCACAATACTTTTTCACACTTAAAAGACACACTCAATCAACTCGATGTACCACTTGAAAACGTTGTGAAAGTTAATGTTTACCTCAAAAATATTAAGGATTTACCCGAAATGGAACAAGTTTTTTGCGAGTATTTTGAGAATGACAAATTCCCTGCAAGAATGACATCCACAACAGAGTTCATCGATTCAGATTGTCTTATGATGATTGACGGAATAGCGTACAAAGGATTGAACTAACGGGACACGATAGTTGAATAACACACAATGATGAGCAGGAGCTACGTAGCCTGCTCTTTTTTATTAAGCTAACGGGCAGAGATAGTTTAGCTATAATTAATCTTTACCAGCCATGACCTCATCCAGCTTGTTATTATTATACGTGGAAGTGCAATCTACTAAATATGTATTAGGGAGATAAATTGATGAGCTCAAATACTCATTCCACTTGTGAAGAAAATGTGTTTAAGATTGACTGTAAGGATATTATTTTAAGAGAATACAAAATTGAGGATTTGGACGACCTGCAAGACATTACCTGGCAACCTCATTTTTATGAATTTTTGATTGATTGGAACGTATCCAGGGAACAACGGGAAGAATGGATAATGAATTATGAAATACCAGATAACAAACGGTTTCTAAATGCTGTATCAAAAGATGGAGATATAAGAGAACTCCGTTTGCGATTGGGTATAATATCCAAAGAGACTGGTGAGTTTATCGGCGTATGTGGTACAGGAATATTGGATAAAGTGCCATCACCCAATAGAGAGATTTTTTATGGGATCTCAAAAGACCATACAAGCAAGGGTTACACGACCCAAGCCGCAAAAGGGTTAATTAAGTATTTGTTTGAGAGCACCAACGTCGAGGAACTCATCGCTATAGCTCAGATACGTAACGTCCCATCGAATAAAGTGATACAAAAATGTGGTTTTGAATTTCAAAACAATATTGAGATTGAAAATAGGCAATATAATTATTACAAACTTAGAAAGAGTTAGTTGAATAACGGGAAACTAAAGGGTTGCCATGCGACAGCAATTAGTTACGCTAACGGAGAAATTTAGTTGAATAATACACATTGATGAGCAGGAGCTACGTTAGCCTGCTTTTTTCATTGAACTAACGGGCAAGATTCCATAATAAGTTAAAAAGTACACCTCTAGATAGATCTAAACTAGCAAGCGGTCTTTCTCTGTTAAAATAATCCTTTCACAACAATAATGGTCATCCTTATTTTGAAAATAAGAAAGCAGAGCTACCTTTTTGATTCTTTATACAGCTCATTTATGATTAACATAGAGTAAATCGTACGAAGTATTCGGTTGTGGAATAGCAGTATTTCTATACATAAAAATCCCGACTTATCTATGAAATAAAGAGATAATTCGGGATTTATTTTGAAAGGTAAAAAAGTACATTCCTTGATTATTGTCGGAATGACTGTTAATGAATTCTATTTGTACAAGTTGTTATAAACGTTATGAAAACACCTTTTAATTAAGGTGCTTTCATAATTATTAGTGCTCTTACAATGTAGTAATAATCGGTCCATCCTTCGTAAGAATAATCGTATGTTCGTATTGAGCTACAAAGCTTTTTTCTGTAACAAAGGTCCAGCCGTCTTCTTTTTGGAATACTTCTTCTTCAATGGTCGAGATAAATGGTTCGAATGCGATAACCATCCCCTCCTTTAATAATTCATCATCCCATGTATCATAATAATTATAAATGTGGTCAGGTGCTTCGTGTATTGTACGTCCAATACCATGTCCTGTAAGGTTTTTGATAACAGTTAATCCATTCTCTCTCGCTGTTTGGAATACTACTTTTCCGATTCCACTTTTTTTTGAACCAGGTTTTGCTTTCTTAAGCCCTGCTTCAAATGCCTTTTTAGCAACTTCGCATATTTTCGTTAATACTTCTTCTCCTTCGCCTACTACAAACGAGATTCCTGTATCTGCGAAATACCCGTTTTTGGAACCAGAAACATCTATATTTACTAAATCCCCTTCATGAATAACCCGATGACCCGGAATACCATGTGCCACTTCTTCATTAACACTAATGCAAGTATAGCCAGGAAAATCATACTCACTTTTTGGGGCTGAAACTGCACCTGCTCTCTCTAAAAACTCTCCAGCTATATCATCAAGTTCTTTGGTCGTTATGCCAGGAATTGTTCTTTGTACCAATTCATCTCTAATGGAGGCAACAATTTTGCCAATTTCCTTCAAACCATTAAAATCTTCTTCTGTTTTTGCAATCATCGTATATCCTCACTTTTTAAAGTATCTTATGATTAGTATTCCATTTAGATTCTAGCATAAACGGAACGGCTTTTTCTTCAACTAAACTGCCCGTTACTTTAAGTACATTCTTCACAATCTCTTCTCCATATTATCATAAATATCCAGTTCCTTTTCTAGAAAAAGTACGGAAAACGTTTATACTCCTATATATGCAGCAAAAGCCGCGTATAACGAAACATTTTATAATGTTTTTGTAGATAACTTAGGCAGTAAAGTCGAAGCTCCTGCAAATTATTCGTGGATGTATACTTCGGACACTGTTGGATCTTATTATAAAGAAGGTCAATATAATTTTTTGGACCAAGAAGGTGATAGCCTAAAGCGTTTTGATATGTATACATTAATTAAAGCTTTTCCAGATGAAACCTTAAAGTGCTACCCAGAAGTTTTAATTTATGACGCTACTGAAAACCAATGGTATTTATTTAGCGATAAGGAAAGAAAGTCCATTAACCAATTACTTGAAAATGGTTTCTTCAAAATCATCAGTAATACGATTGTTTAGTGTAGAAAAAGGAGAAAAATTCATATTAAAAGTAAGGAAGCTAACGGGGAACGATAGTTTAATTATGAAGAGGCAGTCTAGGACCTTTTATTTATACGTCTTGGACTGCCACTGTGTGTTTAGTTGAAGAGTATAAAAATTATTGTTACAATAAATAGGAACATACATTCTGTTTGTTGTCTAACGAAAACGTTCTTGTAACCATTGCTTGGAGATCTTATAAAACCTACGCAAAAGAACAAGGTTAAGAGCATTATCAGATTAAATCAGAGGATGGGAAAAACGTTGTTAAAAGTATTTATCACATTCAAAATGTGAATGCTATCCATTCTCGTTTGAAACAATGGATAGACTGCTTTAAAGGTGTAGCTACCAAATATCTTGATAATTACCTTGCTTGGTTCTTATTCGTTGATAGTCGTAGTAATGAAAGCAGTAAACAGCGTATTTAAGAATTTCTACTAACGTCATTTGTATTTGAAATGACAGATACTTATATAGCCTACGGTTATCTAAATTCGTTGTCTAATCCTTATTCAACAGGGCAGAAGAAACAATATCTGAATGATAATAGGAGGAAGAGTTATGTCAAATAACGTAAAACAGAGAAGAATAATTTTAGATTTAGCAGTTACTTTAGATGGGTTTATTGAAGGGAAAAATGGAGAAGTTGATTGGTGCATTATGGACCCTGATATGGGGTTCACTAATTTCTTGAATCAAATTGATACTATTTTATATGGTAGAAAAAGTTATGATTTATGGGGACAATATATTCCAAAAACTGAAGACTCTGATAGCGAAAAAGAAATTTGGGAATTGGTTCATAGTAAAGAGAAATATGTGTTTTCCAGAACACAAATAGGGACTGATAATCGAGCAATATTCATAAATGAAAATATTCTTGAAGAAGTAAATAAATTGAAGAATAAGCCTGGTAAAGACATCTGGCTATATGGAGGAGCAAGTCTCATTACAACTTTTATAAATTTAGGGCTTGTTGATGAATTTAGATTATCTATTCACCCTGTTATTTTGGGAGAAGGAAAACCGGTGTTTATTGATATAAAACAGAGGTTAAATTTAAAAATGGTTAATACAAGAACTTTCTCTTCTGGCGTTGTGCAACTAATCTATCATTGGAATGGTAATTAATAATATGGAGATTATCGTTTAGATCTTACATTGAAAGGAACTAGGAACTTCAATAAATTTGTGGAACTACCTAATGAGTTAAAAATTAAAAACATCTTTTATCAATACTACCTTTATGATTTTAGCCAGTATACTGAGGAAGATTTGGAGTTGAATGGACAGTTTAATATTGACTTAGATCATTATCTATCAAGGATCTGATCACGTGAAAGAACCTGCCCAGAATGCTCTATCAATAGATTTAGTATAGGTTTGACATCTACTTTTATATCTTTATATGTTGCACTATAAGCAGAGAAGTCTACTTTGACATCCTGGCAGACCCATACTTCTCTATTATAATGGTGCTTGCCTCTTCGCAATAAAGCCTCAATACGTTTTTCTAGAATGACAAGGGAAAAAGGTTTACTCATATAGTCATCTACTTGCTCATCAAAACTCATAATTTGCGTATATTCATCATCCATTGCAGTCAACATTAAAACGGATGTTTGACTATACTTCCTAATTGTATGCAGAACCGTGAAACCATCTGCTTTTGGAAGCATAATATCTAGAATGACTAAATCAAAATCTGTTGTACTTTCAAATACTTTAATTGCTTCTTCTCCATCACCAACGGGCACGACGTGGTAACCTTTTACTTTCAGAAACTCCGCAATACCTTCACGGGTTATTTCTTCATCTTCCACTAATAATATTTTTTCTTTCATAGCAGTTCCTCTTTTACTGTAAATTTTGATCGAACTCATTATTCTCATAGTGAACATAATCTTATTTTCACCAATAACGCAATACTTCCATTCGCTTTGATTCAAAAACTTGTTCTGAAACCTAATGGAATGTTACTACTGGCGGCTGCAGGTTGTAGCTTCCGAGTAGAGAAAGAACTTTTGGCATTGGACATCTAAAGCTCGTTCAACTAACGGGCAGTTAACTTCAACAAACAATAGTGAATTTATGGTACATTTATTTTCTAACGGGCATCGGGTGTTTACTTGAACGGACGTTATTTGAAGGGAAGTAAGATCGTGGCGGTAGATCGTGAGGAAGACCTTTATGAAATGGAGGGACGTATCATGAGTGAAATAGAAGAAGTGCTGCCAGGCGGGAATGTCAACAAGGTTGTACGAGTAGGCGATACCATACGCCGAAGTGCTAACAACAATCCGTATGTAAATGATCTTTTGCTTCATTTGGAAAAAAGCGGGTTCTACAATGCCCCATGTTTTCTCGGCATGGATGAACAGGGGCGCGAAATGTTTACTTTTATCCCAGGTGAGGTTCCTGGAAATGACTATCCGGATATAGCACCTTACATGTGGTCGGATGCTTCGCTTATAGAAATAGCGAAATTACAGAGGGAATTTCACGATGCAACACGAGGGTTTGTTTCCGAAGCAATGCCAAAAAACGCTTATCCAGATCCAATAATAAATGAAGTCGTTTGTCATAACGACGCGGCGCCGTATAATATCGTCTTTAGAGACCAGCACCCAATGGCGCTCATCGATTTTGACATGGCAAGTCCCGGCCCTCGTATTTGGGATATCGCGTATACACTGTACACAAGCGTTCCGCTTGCCAGTTTCGAGCCGGCTGCAGCCGATGCGGCAACGGTGCCTTATAGTCCCGATCTACATGCTGGAAATCGGCGTCGTCGGATTGCACTGTTTTTCGAAAATTATGGTATGGAAGCCCCGGATAACCTAAAGCAGTGGGTTATTGAGCGCCTTCAAGCTTTGTGTGCAACCCTTTCGCAAGGCGCAGCTAATGGGGAGGAAGCTTTTGTGAAAATGATTGAAGAGGGTCATTTATCGCATTATGAGCAGGAAATTAAGTTTTTGACTTTGCATTTCGACGAATGGACTATATATCCAGGTTAATATACAGTGAGCAATCATTGAACTTGCTCAGTACGATAGAAGAAGTTCGAGCACGGGTCTTCGCGTACAACATAAACTATATTAGTAGTAATGTTTTTAAGTATTGGCTATATGGCCTTGGCTCAGTAATGAGTATCCTTCTTATAGGAATATATTTTCTTCAGGGTATGTATAATCAAGATAAAAAAAATGAAATATTCAACGCGAAAAGTGATTATTTATTTTTTGTGATCCCATTCTCCTTAATAATTAATTACATTTTCGTTGTCCAACCGATAACTTATTGGACGGGGGATTTATTATCAGATTTATTTAATTCTGACAACCCAATAAAAGGGAGAGAAGATGATAAACTTGAAAGGAATAAATTCACGGATCGAATTGCTGAATGTATAGCAAATCAAGGGAATGAGAGCTTAACAATTGGAATATTTGGTGAGTGGGGCTCTAGAAAGAGTTCGGTATACTCGATGATTAAGACAGAAGTAGAAAATATAATGCAAAATCATTGCATAGTTTTCGATTTCAAACCATGGTATTTCGGACAAGAAAATCATGAAATAATTAGGACTTTCCTTTTTCAGCTTAGTGATGTAATTAAGAAGGATGAGGGTTTCGATCCGAAACTAGACAAGGAATTAAAAAAATATTTAGAGTACCTATCAACAATAAGTTTAAGACCAACCGGATCAATGATTTCTTTCAAAGATCTACTTGACAAATATTCACCAAGTAAGGATTCAGTTAAATTATCCGATGTTAAACAGAAAATAGAAGATATGTTACAGAAGTCCGACAAGAGAATTATTGTCTTTATTGATGATGTTGATCGTTTGGACCGTGATGAGATAAAGATGGTATTTAAACTAGTACGTCTGATTGCTGATTTCCCTAACATAACGTATTTGTTAGCTTTAGATGAAGAGGTTGTTTCAGATTCGTTATCTGAGATATATGATGAGGGAAGTTCTGAGATAAGAAGAGAGCAGGGACGACGGTACCTTGATAAATTCATTCAAATACCACTTTATTTACCTATACCTGATCAACAAAAGGTTAGTGAACTATGTTGGCAAGGAATAGAACCATTCTTAATAGAACATGGAATTATAAACATTGAGAAAGAATTGTTACCTCAACATATTCGTCACTTAGTATTTACACCTAGGAACGTATTTAGATTTATTAATCTGGCTAAATTTTTCATACCACTTTTGAAGGAAGAAGTTAATACGAGGGACCTGCTATATTTATTATTAATACAAATTAGCTCACCTAAATTATATAAATTTATAAGCGAGAATGGGCTGGTGCTGATAAATGATGTTGAAGAAAAGGATTTAGGGAATGTCCGTGAGCAATTTAATAATATGAAATTAGGGGGTTTTAACAGGTATGCGAATTTATTGAGTGACCTGTTTCCGTATTCCGAAAAATTATGTGATAGGAAGATTGCTAAAATTTCTACTCAACTGAAACAAAGCTGGTTCAATGAGAAGAGAATTTGTTCTGAGACATATTTTAATCAATATTTTATGTATAGCTTACCAAAGGGAGAAGTATCACACGAAAATTTAGAGCTATTTATTATGAAGTTAAGCGATATTAATACATCTTTTGATGATTTATATCAAGATTACATAAAAGTAATTAAGTTACATTCAATAAATGATGTGAATATTAAATTAGAGAGTAAGCTTTAATGATAGTAGTTCCTTAGTCCAAGTAAACCTTGTTAATATTGCGATAAAGCTATTCAGCGAGTTATATGGGAAAAGAGATAAAAGGTTGAAAGTGATAGTCTTGTTTTTCTAGTCAAGAGATTATCATATTCTATGAATGGTGCTTTAAATTCAACAAATTTATTGGAAGATGATTGCCATTTAGTTCTATTAGTAAATGTATTCAATTATTTAAAAAGGGAAGTTGATGATCAAGAACAACTGAATAAGCTCAAATTGCAGATACAATCACTATACAAAATTAAATTTAATATTAACTTTATGAAAGAAATCTACGACTCCGATGCAAAACTTTTGCTATTAATTTGGAATGATTTCGAAAATATAGATATTATTAAAAGTTACACATTCGATTGGTTTGGTGATAGGTCAGCACTTGAAGACTTTTTGGAATTGATCTTTGCTCATAAAGCTAATCTGAAAAATTATGAACAATTAGTATCAAATTTTGTTGGTTCTATCAACTACATGCCCGATTCTTTAGTGAAAACAATATTTTCTCAAAATAAGCCCTCTTCTGAAATGGAACTAATGGACTATAAGCTATCTGAGAAAACACCATTCACAGGTGAATTTATTTACGCAAAAAATATATTTTATAATTATGTAATAGATGAACTTCGTAATATTCAAGAAATAAGTGTTTCTAATCACCAATCAATGGGGAGACCTCTACCATTCATTGAAAATGGAATTAAACTAATAAAGAAATTTGGTAATAGCAAGCAAAAGGATAGTATTGAAAAAATTGAGAAAGAAATGGATGAATATATTAATGTTTATAATGAAGAGAGAGAGGCGGAAGAGGAATTTAGAAGAGAGATGAATGAAATAATAGATTTTTAAGGAGACGCAATGGGAAAACACATCGCCATCGTCATGGCCATTATTATTGCATGTATAGCCTGGGGAGCGGGGGCACTAACTGCATATGCCGGGAAGGCAAAGGATAACAACGAGTTCGGAATCACGATGAATAACAAGCCACTGGCGGTGAAAGCGATTATTATCGACAACACGGCATGGGTGCCGCTGCGTATGTTGCTTGCCACCATGGATATTTCTCTACCATACAATACGGAATCTGGGCAGATTTCTGCAATACTGCGAGGTGAGGAACTGCAATTCTGGAGCGGGGAGAATGAGTTGGTATATGGGAGGACGAGGTATTTTCTTGAGCAGCCGGTGTTCACTATAGAAGGAGCTGTCTACGCTCCATTGCGATTAATCGGTACTGTGGCCGGTTATGATGTGCAGTTCGATAAGAATAGACATACAGTTTCGATGATGGAATACGGGCTAGGACAGGACAAAGCGATCAACCAAGTAGTGGAACAATATTTTAAAAACATGGATCCTCAGCTACTTTCTTGGGATAATCCCGATTTGGAATACACCCCAGAGCTCAATTTGAGCGAGGTTCCTTACAGAAATTTCTCTGTTACTGCAGGTGAAATTAATTATACAGCGGCAAATGAAGCCGAAGTAACGGCAGAATGCAGAAGTGGAAGCGAGGTAATTCACGAAATCAAGGAAGTCACTTTTGCGTTGCGCAACGTAAATGGGGATTGGAAAATCGTTAAGGCGAGCTGGCTTCACTATAATATGGAACTTCCTGCCGATATCGACGAGACGGTGTTTAATCTAGCTGCAAGGCGTCCGCATGATGTTATGAAAATTTTAGAGGACACAAGGACATATTATCGGGCCATGAATGAAAAGGATTACGAAACTGTAATTGGATATATTTCACCTCGGTTTATAAAGGAACAGGGAACGAGCATTGTCGGTACCTATACGGATTTTCTCAAAGGGATTCTTGAAGTGTCTTCGGACTTCGAGATGCTTTTAAATGAACGGGTGGTTTTTGCCGGGGACAAGCAAGCAATCGTCCATGCCTTTGTAGAATGGAGCAATGAAACCGCAGGTAAAAAGAACGGACCATTTCTTTATGAAGAGTTGATTTATTTGGATCTGGTGGACGGCCGATGGACCCACTACGAAAGTTTTGCGATAGACAATGATTACTGATACATAACACTGGTTCCAAAGACTATACAATAAGGTGGATCCTTACCCCCACAGTTTGGATATATGATAGGTTAACCTTGAGGTCGGATGATATATTTAATGACTATCATATCCGGTATGTCCTGTATGCTCACGTGGCGATGAATCTGAACTTGCTAATCTTTCGGGAAATGAAATCTTATCATTATGTATAGTGTAACTCTATTCGAGGCGTAATGAAGGAGACCACTGAAAAAGTCCACACGCATTTGTGTAGGAGGCCGCTACGATAACGGATTGTCCTTCCGATCGCTGTTGCCCTCCGATTTCTTGATTATATACCGCATGGCGGTTGAAATCAGAGGGCAAAGGCGAACGCTTACGCTTCTTCAGGACAATTTCGTCACCTGCGCTACTTCGTACATTAGAACTTATTATCTGCAAGTATGGATTATGGATTTGAGGCATACTTTGCACTATATATTCGTGCGAAAGATGCCTCTTTTTTTTATAATTAAGCTATCAATTTCAGGCGGTGTTCAGAATGATTTCTAATATTTAATGTTGAAATCCATTTTCGATGTGTCCGATGTGGATATCGTAGAACGATCAAAATATGACATGTCTTTCAAATACTTCTTAGATACGGCGCCGCGTTTTGCCGGTTTCCTGGCGATCGATGCCCCGATGCCGCTGCTAGCGCCTGTCACCAAGGCCACTTTGCCGGTCATACTCTCTTTCTCATTCCAAGATAGCTGTAAATCATTCAGATTCATTTCACACCCTCCCGGATTCCGACCTTATTTTGTTAAAAGCACGCGGTGAACACCAAGACTGCCTCCAGGTGCCGTTCCTATATATAAATATCCATTATGGCTTGCAGCCGTCGTTACGCCATACAGTTTGCCTTCCGGATCATGCCAGCTTCCGATAAGCGTTCCCTGCGGGCTCAGCTCCACAGCAAGCCCATGCTTCACCGGTGCACTTGCACCGCTAAGCAACGACTCCGGCAGTTTGGCCATGGTACTGGCTAACCAAGGGTTGCTATGCATCTGATCTACAAAAGAAATGCGAGTTGTGAAGATACCGACCCAGAAATGACCTTGCTCATCACGCGTAATGTTGTCTGGAAAGCCTGCGAGATTGTCCGCAAAAATATCAGATGTCCCTTTCTTTGGACCCTTGAGCCAGTATCTGGTCAATTGATAATGATACGATTCCGCCACAAGCACAAAATCTTCATCCGCAGACAAGGAAACCCCGTTTGCAAAATAGAGGTTTTCTAACAGGACAGTCGTCTGCTTAGTCATTGGATCGTACTTCAGCAAACGTCCATGCGGCTTGTTCTCGGCAATTTCTTTGAAGGTCACGCTGCCATAGTTCGAGGTATCGGAGAAATAAATTGCGCCGTCCTTGGCAATATCAAGCTCGTTAGCTAAATAGATCGGCTTTCCGTCCACTTGATCGGCCAATACCTCTATGCTCCCGGATGGATTTATAGATAGCAGTCCCTTCTTGACATCAGTAACGATCAAATTTCCATTGGCATCGAATATGAGCCCATTAGGCGTTCCTTTGGTGTCTGCAAACACTTGCGCCTTTTGCGGGTTTCCCTCTGCATCGAAAGGAACCTTATAAATTTTACCATTGGAATCTCCAGTGTATAGCTGGCCTTCTTTATCGAATGTAATGAATTCCGGGAATTGAGGAGCATCAGTAACAAGCTGAGCAGAGCTGAGTTTATTGTTCTGTTTCCACGGACCCGCTTCCTCAAAAGAGGGAGCCGTCGGTGCGGACCATTTTGCCGGTTTGATCGGTGAAGGCAAAAGCAAGAAAACGAGTAGTCCTAGAACGAGCACCGCGAGCAGCGATAGCCCCCATCTGCATATCCTAGCACGTAGTGAGCGTTTCGGACGATTCACGCCTTCAGTAGATTTAACAGAGCTAACTTGTGTATTAGGCATTAGTGTGTCTCCTTTGTCATTTTAGTGAGATTTAGATTTGGACTACGATTTTACCAAAATACTGCTTTCCTTCAGCCAAGTTCCGTCAAGGTTAATTCCTCAAAGCCGAAGCCGTTTTTCAGTTGTATAGTTTTCATTTAATTGTCCTCCTTGCAAGATCAGATTGATTACCCGGATTCTTATTATTGCTGCTGTATCCTTCACGCGGACGAATCATGCTTCCAACAAGCCGAAGACTTTGCTTTCGTGTAATGAATCGCGATAACTGCGCCCCGAGATAATTCTGCACACCCGGAACAACATACACTTTCCCTTCCTTCAACGCGCGAAGTGCAACCTCTACAACTCTTTCTGGTGTGTCTTTCTTTCCGACGGAGGCTTCTTCCGCTCCTACGACATTAAAGAAACTAGTGTCCGTTGAACCGGGACAAAGTGCGAAGAATTTGATGCCGCGGTCGCGATTTTCAAACCATAACGCTTGAGTAAATGACAGGACGAAAGCTTTCGTTGCCCCATATACCGCCATATAGGGAAGTGGTTGAAATCCAGCGGTTGAAGCAACATTGATAACTGCACCTGAGCTTCTGTGCAACATGTCCGGCAAGAACAAGTGGGTCATATCTACAACAGAGGCGACATTGAGCATAACTTCTTCATGTTGACGCTCACCTGACACTTGTTCAAATAAACCATGTGTAGCAAAGCCTGCGTTGTTGATCAGCATTTCGATATCCACTTTCAAAAGTCGACATTTCTGATATAACTCGCTGGGCGTGCCCTCTTTCGAAAGATCCATAGAGATTACCTCGGCTTTGATGCCATACATCTTTCTGAGCTCTGATGCCAGGCTCTCAAGCTTGCTCTCCGATCGGGCCACGAGTACCAAATGGCTGCCTTGTTTGGCCAGTTGTCTCGCGAATTGCTCTCCAATACCGGAAGAAGCACCCGTGACGAGCGCCCATTTCCCTTGCATTGTCATAGCGCTACTCTCCTTTTAGATACGATGTTATCGTTCAGAAACAATGTTACCTAATACTTAGAAGTAATCCCCAATTCTCAACTTCTAAGAAAGTTAAGAATCATTGTATTCGGTAACAGTGTTTCCATTGGGATTCATTGTAACCAATCTTTTTTAGCATGTCAATATGATTTTTGAACATCCAACGTCTCTTTGACAACTGCCTAACATCTGTATAAAATTCCTGATAAGAGAGCAAGAAACTTTGTTTCCTGACGAAAATATGATAACCGAAGGTGATGATTATGAGCGAGCAAGATATCTCCT
Organism: Paenibacillus macquariensis; assembly: GCF_900156375.1. GTDB lineage: Bacteria > Bacillota > Bacilli > Paenibacillales > Paenibacillaceae > Paenibacillus_AQ > Paenibacillus_AQ macquariensis. Next base: position 16,137 of record NZ_FTNK01000028.1, on the reverse strand, counting down.
CCAATGCGAACACACGAAAGTTGAACACTTACCAAGAAGCTCGCTTGCAAAATATTGAAAATCTCCGCAAGTTCGTTGTTGAAGCTGCGGCAACTCTCTTGCAAGAAGAGGGGCCGGAAGCCGTTACTGTGCGTAAAGTATCGCAGAAAATGGGTTGCTCGACAAAAATCATTTATAGCTTGTTTGTCAATAAAGAGGGCTTGGCTCAGCAGTTGTATCTGGACGGTTGTAAGCTTCTCGCTAATGAATTCGAGGGAACGCCACAAGCTGCTGATCCGGCACAGCAAATGCTGAACTTAGGAGAGACCTTTTGGCAATTTGGGCAGCGTTACTCCAGTTATTATAAGCTGATGTTCGGAGGAGCTTTCTCAGATTTCAAGCCGGACGAGGAGAGTATGCATGGCACCGTAACAGCCATGCGGCAATTATTGACTGTGATTAGCAATGCGCAAGAAAAAGGACTGATTCCCGACCAGTATGACACGGAATCCGTTATACGTATATTCTGGGCCTCGCTCCACGGCGTTATTCATCTTTACTTTGGTGGACATTTGGGAGATATACAATCGGCCCATGCGGTATACAGGCAAACGTTGTCTTTGATTGTCAGCTCGTTGTTGCCAGATCATAACACCTAAAGGGGAAGCGATCTGATCGACAAGTCACACAGCTATTACTGATAGATCTGAGTGTCACCACTAAGCCAAATTCCATTTTTTGAAATGGCATGATTGTGTGTCTTTATGGCATCTCTAGGGGAATCATACTTGCAGTGTTAACGGTAGATTCAAATACTGTGCTCTTCCGTAAACGTCAAATAGCCCCCCAATTTTTGAAAGATGGGGGGCTATTTGACGTTTACCCAGATTCCATGGCGGATATCCGATCTTGTTAAAGGGGAAAGTTACTGAGTAGATTCGAACCACTTAGATTGTGAGATTTTGAGGTGCATAACAAAAAAAAAAAACGGGTTTTGGTGCAACAAATAAAACTGATCAAGGGAAGCACTTCAATCTGAAACTATAAGCGATTCCTTTTTAAGGTTAATGTAAGGTTTCAATAAAACTGGTGTAAGGTAAGAGCTTTATACTAATCTTTGTACACATTCGAAGATCTACGATCATGATTAGGAACGTATAATTAGGAGGAGCAACATGAATAAACTTAAACATTGGAATACTACACTACCGAAGTGCATAATTGCAGGCAGTCTTGTTATCGCGTTGAGCGCTGGCCCTGTTTTCGGGACAGGAGTAGTGATGGCGGCGAAGCCAACGCTTCAGAACGATTCATTAGTAGAAGCAGATGCGGCTGTTCATCAGCTTGCGCGCTATCAAGTAGACGCCAGGCTTGATGAGAAGAAGATGACGATTCACGGTACAGAAACCGTGACCTATCGGAACAACACGAAGGATACACTGGACAATATTGTATTTCACACCTTTGCAGATGCAAACCGTTCAAAGGAAACACAGTCGAGTTTGTTCGAAAATTCAAATGAACGAATGAAGAAGGAGAATCCGGATAAGAAACCTGAGGATTTCCTGGGCGGCATTGATATTAACAATGTGAAGTCGTTAGGTCAACCCTTGAAGTTCGATAATACGAATCAGGCACTTACGGTTGTATTGGGACAAGCATTGCAGCCCGGGCAATCCATCACACTGGAGCTTGAATTTGACGTGAACATTCCTTATGGCTCGCAGCGGTTGTCCCACTACAAAAATATCATCAACGGCGCTCATTGGTTCCCTGTGCTTTCGGTCTATGACCCTGCAGATCATACGTGGGACAAAACTCCTTACAGTACTACATTTGAATCCGATTATTATGATGCTGCGGATTACCAGGTAACCATGAATGTACCCGCAGATTACCAAGTTTCCATGCCTGGAACACTGACCGTACAGGATGCCGAAGCAGGACGTAAGATGGTAACGGCCACTGCGAATAATACGAGAGAATTTGTCTTCTTCGCGAGTCCGGATTTTAAAGTAGAAAGTGTTACACGTGATGGTCTGACCATACAATACTATTACTTTGACAACCAGAAAGACAAAAAACAGATTATCGATCAATATATTGATCAAGCGTTTAAAGTCAGTAACTTCTTCAGCGAAAAATATGGTAAATATCCTTATCCGGAGTTCAGAATTGTTGAATCGTACGTTGAAGGGCTCGCTGTTGAATTTTCGCGAATGATTCAGATGGGCTTGATCCAGGGTCAGCCAGATATTTCAAACCATTCAGCATTTGTCCATGAAATTGCGCATCAATGGTTCCATGCATTAATTGGAAATAATTCCGAGACGGAATCATTTCTGGATGAAGGATTTGCAGATTTCTCTATGGTTTATTTCTATGAGAAACAAGGAAATCCGTTAAATGGATTCAAAGTGATTCAATTCGATGAAGTATCGTTAGATAGTCCGCTTGATGCGACCAATGATAAGGTTGGAGATTCTCCCGACGCCATTTTTTATAAAAAAGGCCGTCAAGCCATCTATGAGTTGTATCGTACGCTTGGCGAAGAGAAGTTTGATGAGTTGATGCAGACATATTTTAACCAGTATGTATACAAAAATGCAACAATCGACGGACTACTGCAAATCATTGAGAACAAAGCGGGCAAAAAGGTCAGGGATGATTGGGAAGTGGATCTGCGCAACCCGAATTATTCTTTGAAGCCTGAATATCGTCTAACGGCGGACGAGGAAGCTGCTTATATGCACGAGCAATTTAAATCAATATACCATTCGGTGTTTGCCCAGTTTCCAGCGGTACCGTTTGAAACGATGAGCCGAATTTTCGATAAAACGTTGCAGGGCGAGCCGCTAACGATTATCTTGAGCGACCGTTTGACATCGGACAAAGCAACAAAACAGCAAGATCAGCTGCTCAGCCAGATTCAAGGCTTCTTACAGATATCCGGGATAAAGCCAACCGTTATAACGGAACGTCAAGTATTGAAAAACGAACTTAAGAAAGAGCTGGGGGACAGCAATGTGATTGTCATCGGCGAACCGGATGCGAATGGATTCGTACAAGCCTTGAAGTCCAGCATCATCAAACGTGCTGATACCATCGGTTTTAAATGGCGGGATATCATGAATAAGTCTAATCAATCCGGAGCCTACATTATCAAACATCCGTATAACCAGAATCGTCTCATGCTGCATTATTTTTGGACAGGGGACCAATTGAGTGATCGAACTACAGATTCATTTATGGCTAAAGCATCGGAATCATTGAGTTTTTCAAGCCATTTCTATCAATATTATGTGATGAATAACACAGGCAAGATCAACAGTGAACAAAAGGTTGAAAATCCGTTGGCGAAACTATTTGCGGAATAATAAATCACTGGCAGTCTTAGAAAAACCACCAAAAAATAAATTGGTGGTTTTTCCGGGTAATGGCGTATATGAATGATCCCTAGGATTCCACAATCGAGTATGTGAAAGTGTTACCGTAGGATAAATATAATTTTGGTGTAAATAATAAGGGAGTAATATTAAAGTTCAAAAAATGTATTGTACAACCAAGTATATTTAAAGAGAAGTGCGCTATGAAGTGATATGAACATGCTATGAAGGAGGGAGAAAAAATGTCAGCATATACTGAACCAATCAATGTGGCAGCTATCTTTTTTGTTGTTTTAGTATTTGTCTTATTTATCCCTTGGCTCATTTATACATATAGAAAATACAATTATCTTCCACTTTCTACCACGCTAATCTCATTTTCATTTATCTTCTACTTTTTATCAGCGTTATTTTTAGTATTGTTGCCGTTGCCTGAAATACGCGATACTTGTTCGCTACAAAAACCTGATACACAGCATTATTCACTTTTGCCATTTCGATTTGTGGTAAACACCTTTGATAGTAGTAGTATCGTTTTATCACAGCCTGGAACGTATAGACTGTTATTTAATCAACCCTCATTCTATCAAGCTTTTTTCAATTTCTTGCTATTATTACCTTTTGGCGTTTATTTGAGATACTTTTTTCAAAGTAAAAAATATTGGAAGAAAGCTCTGGGAATCACGTTCTTATTAACATTATTCTATGAGGTAACACAGGTAACTGGTATTTACGGAATTTATAATTGCGCTTATCGCATTTTTGATGTGGATGATTTAATGTTGAATACTACTGGTGGGGTAGTGGGCTTCTTTATCGCTCCAGCTGTGTTAGCGTTATTCCCATCAAAAAAGAAAATTAATGAGAAGGCAGAAAGATTATTAGCTCTTGACCAAGTAAGAGGGATGTCTGTGTTGCTGGCTGTTATTATTGATTTATTCATCAGTGACAAGGTAGTTAAAGTTGTGTTGAAAATGACAAATGTTAATGAGGTTAGTGAATTTATTGCGAATACAATTGCACTATTTGTAGCATTTTTTATTATTCCATGGATTTGGAACGGATATACAATAGGTACTAAAATTATGCGCTATCGCTATGACAGTAAAGTAAGTAGAGCTGAAACAAACAAGCGATTATTTAAACGTTTTGGTGCTATTTACGCTATGTACTTCACAACAGTAATAGCAAATACATTGAATAACGTGGAACTATCAATGGACTCTCCATTTTATAAGGCATCTATATTCCTAACGCTAGGTGCTGGAATAATCTTTATGATTTTGTCGATGGTGTTGTTCATCCATGTTATGTTAGTCATGTTTGGCAAAGAAAAACGTCGCTTCTACTTTGATGAAGCCTCTGATTTATATACTACCAGAAAAAAAATGTAGCAAGAGGATGTCTCAAATTTCTCAATGGAAAGGGATTAAATGATTAGGGCGTATATGCAAACCTAAAAAGTATTATTCTAACTCTTATGTACTATTTCGTTACCGCCCGCGCTCCCGGACGTAGTCCCCAGGAGCTGCCCATCACACAGAGGGCGACATTTTTAACTGCTCCAGATAACACCAATAATATAAGAGGATAAGCCCCTAAGAACCACGACTGGATGAAAAATCCGGGGTCGTGGTTCTTTTTTTACCCTGCTGACTGTGCCATGATAGCTATGGGGGCGATGATGAATGTTTAAGGATTTCAAGCTCATTGCAGGACGACCGGTATATATACAAGTCAAAGACTATATGAAGCATTTAATTATAAAAGGCGCGCTGCAAGGTAAGCAGAAGCTCCCGTCCACACGTGAAATGGGTGTGCTGCTGCAGGTTAGTCGCAACTCGGTAATCGCCGCTTATGAGGGGCTGGAGGACGACGGGTTTGTCTACGCCGTTAAAGGTCAAGGGAACTACGTGTCCCCTTCTGCACCTGGCACGCTTAAGGTCTCGTCTCGAATTATGGATTGGAAAGCGCATTTGAATGGGCACGCCTTGCTTGCCGAAGAGCTGGATATTATGAAGCACGGTATCCGTGCGGAGAAGGGGACGATTTCTTTTACCAGTATTGCGCCTGATGAGGGGTTGTTCGACCTCGACAATGTAAAGCGGGCCTTTATGGATCGTATGGCAGTAGAAGGAAATGTCCTGCTGAACTACGGCTATGCCAAGGGCTACAAGCCGTTGATTGATTATTTGCACCAATATATGGAGCACAAGGGCGTGGATATGAAGGGTAAAGATATTCTGATCACCAATGGCTTTACGGAGGGTTTTAATATCGTGCTGTCCGCCCTGAACCGGAAGAGTGGTCATGTTCTGACCGAGAATCCCACGCATCATACGGCGATCAAGAATCTCAAGCTGCACGGCTTCGGGATCAAGGGTATTCCCATGGAGCGGGATGGCATTCACCTGGGAGAGTTGGAGAAGGCGTTGAATGAGGGAGAGTACGATTGTGCCTACTTCGTGCCTTCGTACCATAATCCGACCGGGATTGTCATGTCTCCTGAGAAAAGACAGGGCCTGATGAAGCTGATGGCGGGATACGATATTCCGGTCATCGAGGATGGCTTTAATGAAGAGCTGCGTTATTCGGGGTCGCATGTATCTCCGCTGATTGCAACGGCCGGTGCAGGCAACAGTGTGATTTATCTCGGAAGCTTCTCCAAAGTCTTGTTCCCCGGCCTTCGGGTAGGCTGGGTCTTAGCTGATCAGGAACTGATCTATTACCTAGAGAGTATCAAGCGGGCACAGACAATTCATACTTCAACTTTGGATCAATCGATTCTCTATCAATATTTGTACAACGGCAATCTGGAGAAATATTTGAAAAAGGCGAGAGCGGAATATAAACGGAAGTATGAGCTGACCTTGGAATGCTGCAAGCAGCATGTTCCTTACCAAACATTGACGGGCGATGGGGGACTTCATTTATTCGTGGCATTTGCCGAGGGATTTAACACGAGAGAATTACTTGCGGCGTGTCGTGATCAAGGGGTTATTTTTACGGCAGGAGAGATGTTCTATACCGATGGCGGCGGGCAGCATACGATGCGGCTGGGATTCTCCAGAGTGGCGGATGAGGATATCCGCAAGGGGATCGAGGTTATTGGCCAAACAGCGCACAAACTAATGGGATGAAGGAGTGCTGATGATGAAGGTTGGCGTAATTATGGGGGGCATTTCGTCTGAAATTGAGGTGTCGCTGAACACGGGCAAAGAAATGATGAATCATCTGGACCGTAATCAATATGAGGTGATTCCAGTTGTATTCAATAAGCCGGAGGAACTTGTGGAGAAGGTAAAGGGGCTTGACTTTGCTCTGTTGGCTCTTCATGGGGCTTATGGTGAGGACGGAACGATACAGGGGATGTTGGAGACACTGGGCATACCGTATACAGGAAGCGGCGTACTGGCGAGCAGCCTGTGCATGAATAAGGATCTGTCCAAAAAAATCCTCCGTTATGAAGGGGTCTACACGCCCGACTGGCTATGCTGGGACAGCTTGGATGACTATTCGCCGGAAGCCGTTGAACGGTTGGGGTATCCGGTGATGGTGAAGCCGAATTCAGGTGGTTCCAGTATCGGGATGGAAAAGGTGAACGATGAACAGGGGTTGCACAGCGCGGTGTTGAAGGCTTTTATGAGTGACACTGATCAGTCGATCCTGATTGAACGGTATATCGTGGGCCAAGAGATCACCTGCTCTATTCTGGATGGGGAACTCCTGCCTGTAGTAGGGATCACTTCGGCGTCTTCGGAATGGTTCGATTACAGTGCCAAGTATGAGGAAGGTGGAGCGGATGAGGTGGTATTGACCCTGCCACCGGAGCTAGAGCAGTCGGTACGGAGGGCAGCAATGACCTGTTACAAAGCATTGAAGTGCAGTGTGTATGCCCGGGTCGATATTCTGTTGTTGGATGGTGATCCGTATGTACTGGAGGTCAATACGCTGCCTGGGATGACTTCAACGAGTCTTCTTCCCAAAAGTAGTGCCGCAGCAGGACTATCGTTCAGCGCATTACTGGATCGAATTATCAGCTGCTCCCTGACGGAACGCAGCAAGAACAAGGGGGTGCCGGTTCATGTTGAATGATTGGATTGCTCCGCGCGTTCGGGATATTCCGCCTTCCGGGATACGTGCTTTCTTCGACCTCAGTGCAGGCAGTGAGGATATTATCTCGCTAGGCGTAGGTGAGCCGGATTTTGTCACCCCAGAACACATCAGGGAAGCATGCGTGCAGGCACTGAGGCAAGGAGCAACGAGCTATACGCCGAATGCGGGTTTACCTGAACTTAGAGAGGGAATTGCTGATTATTTGCATAAAAATTTCAATCTGCGCTACGATCCTGCTAGCGAAGTGCTCGTCACTGTAGGCAGTAGCGAAGCGCTGGATCTGGCGCTCCGGGCATTCACCGCTCCGGGCGATGAACTTCTTCTGCCATCTCCCAGTTATATCGCTTATTCGCCGATCGGCTATCTAAACGGCGGTACAGTAGTGGAGGTGGAAGCGAGAGCGGAGGGTGGGTTCAAGCTGACCGCTGAGGCCTTGCAACGGGCGATTACCCCGCGTTCAAAGCTGCTGATGCTGAATTATCCGAACAATCCGACGGGAGCGATCATGACTGCCGAGGACTGGCAACCGATTGCCGACATCGTTAAGGAGAACAATCTGCTGGTCATCTCTGATGAAGTCTATGCCGAGCTGACCTATGACCGGAAGCATGTCAGCATTGCCTCGCTACCGGGGATGCAGGAGAGAACCATTGTACTCAGCGGCTTTTCCAAAGCGTTCGCAATGACCGGCTGGAGAATCGGATATGCCTGCGGTCACCGCGATCTGCTGGCGGCAATGCTGAAGATCCATCAATATACTGCCATGTGTGCTCCGGTGCTGGGACAGATTGCTGCGATAGAATCCCTGCGCCATGGTCTTGAGGCTATGAATGAGATGAGAGAAGTGTATCGGCAGCGCCGGGAGCTAGTGGTGAACGGTTTCCGTTCGATAGGGATGCCTTGCCATGTACCGGAAGGGGCATTCTATGCGTTTCCGAGTATCGCTCACACGGGGCTCGACTCCGAGACGTTTGCTTTGCAGTTATTGAAGGAATCAGGTGTTGCCGTCGTGCCCGGGCATGTGTTTGGTGCAGGGGGAGAGGGGCATATCCGCTGCTCCTACTCTGTATCCACGCAGAAATTATCACTGGCGCTGGAGCGGATGGAGAGCTTCATGAAGGCGAAAGTATAATTGTAAGGTAGTTGCATTTCTCCTATAATCTGTAGCAGAAGAAGTGGGGATGGGCATCAAGATGGCTGTAATGGCAGGCATTATGCATAGATGCAAGATTGTTCAACCTTTAAGAAGAACAACATGTCTTGATGAATTGAAATAAATAAGACGAACAAAGACTATAAAGTAGCTCAAGCTACTCTATAGTCTCTTTAATCTAGGCCCTGTTTAAAGGGATTGATGTTATTTGATATACCAGAATTTTTGCTCAATAATATGGGTGATTTAGTGTGAGGTTTACAAGTGGATTAATGATAAAAGTAGGCTTTAAACTTCGCTGATAGGGTAGCGCTAGTATCATTTATGGACCCGTTGACAAAATAGGACGTGATATTTATAATTTTGGTTAAACGTTTACTCCATTCATTAACGTAAAGAATAACGAGGATAAATTTATGAATGTTCCGACAATTAAAGATGTAGCAAAGGCAGCTAATGTATCTGTGGCCACAGTATCCCGGGTACTACATAATCTTTCAGGGTACTCGAATAAAACCAAACTTAAGGTACTTTAAGCCGTTGAAGAGCTTGGATATCATCCGAATGCAATTGCACGGGGACTCGTTAATAAACGAACGCAGACCATCGGTGTTCTATTTCCGGATGTTTCTAGTGGCTTCTCGTCGGACATACTGCACGGCATTGAGGAAGTTGCTCATGAGAAAGGGTTCAGTGTCATTGTGTGCAATACGGCCGAAGAGGGCAAAAGGACAATGAAATATTTGCAGGTCCTTCGCGAAAAACAAGTGGATGGAGTCGTGTTTACTAGTGAGGTTCTGAAGGATGAGTATTATCAGGCTCTGAAAGAAATGGGGGTGCCGGTGGTACTTGTTAACACGCAGTCCCACAAACATATGATTCCTTACGTTAAAGTTGATGATTGGCAAGCGGCTTATCAAGCAACAAATTATCTTATTCAGAATGGACATCGAGAAATTGCAATGATCAGTGGAACTTTGGGGGATAGAGTTGCTGGAACTCGTGTAGAAGGTTACCGTCAGGCTCTGGAGGATCATGACATTCAGTTCTTAGAATCTAGAGTGGCTTATGGTGATTTTCGTTGGGAAAGTGGTCGAAAAGCGATGGAGTTGTTACTAGCAGATGCTCCACCTTTCACAGCCTTGTTTGCAGCGAGTGACGAAATGGCTATTGGGGCTATGGGAGCAGTCTTTGCAAAGGGGATGAAAATTCCCGATGATCTATCCATTATTGGGTATGATGATTTGACCATAGCCCAAATAACCTTTCCTCCATTAACGACGGTTCATCAACCTCTTGCTCAAATGGGACGTCTTGCTTCGGATAAATTGATTGCTTTAATTGAGAAATCACAAGATGTTTCTAGCACCATTGTGAGTCATCACATTGTAGAGAGACAGACAGTTCGGCCCAAGTGATAGATTGCTTCGGATATTTACGTAAACGTTTACGTAACCTAAATAAATAAAATATAGAGGAGTGGATTTAATGAAGACGAAATGGTGGCAAACAGCGGTGATCTATCAGGTCTATCCGCGAAGTTTCCAAGATAGTGACGGTGATGGTGTTGGTGATTTGAAAGGTATTATTGAGCGATTGGGTTACTTGGAACGATTGGGGATTACGGCGATTTGGCTCAGTCCGGTCTATCAATCACCTAACGATGACAATGGCTATGATATTAGTGATTATCAAGCGATTATGACAGAGTTTGGCACGATGGATGATATGGATGAACTGATTAAGCAGGCTAAAGTGCGAAACATCAAGATTATTATGGATCTAGTTGTAAATCATACTTCAGATGAACATAAGTGGTTTATCGAGTCCAGTAAAAGTAAGGACAACCCATATCGAGACTATTATATCTGGCGAGATCCGGTAAATGGTGGAGTTCCTAACTCACTTGGGTCCATTTTCAGTGGTTCTGCTTGGCAATATGACGAAGCAAGCGGTCAATATTTCTTGCATCTGTTCAGCAAAAGACAGCCGGACCTTAACTGGGAGAATGAAAAGGTTAGACAAGAAGTGTGGAACATGATGAATTTTTGGCTGGATAAAGGTGTTGGTGGTTTCCGTATGGACGTTATTGATTTGGTGGGTAAAATTCCAGATCAGGAAATCACCGGGAATGGTCCGAAATTGCATGAATATTTGCAAGATATGCACCGGGAGACCTTCGGGAAACATGATGTATTGACAGTGGGAGAGACTTGGGGAGCAACGCCCGAAATTGCTAAATTGTATTCTGATCCTAAACGTAATGAGTTGTCTATGGTCTTCCAATTTGAACACGTTTCTCTAGATCAGCAAGAAGGTAGAGAGAAATGGGACCTTAAACCTTTACCCGTTAGCGAATTGAAAAACATCCTAAGTAAGTGGCAAACGGCATTGGGCGATGAGGGATGGAATAGTCTGTTCTGGAACAATCATGATCTTCCTAGAATTGTATCTCGCTGGGGAAATGATTCCACTTATCATACCGAAAGTGCAAAAATGTTCGCTATCCTACTTCACTTAATGAAGGGCACGCCTTACATCTATCAAGGTGAAGAAATCGGGATGACCAATTACCCTGTTAGCGACATTAGTGAGATTAACGACATTGAAAGTGTGAATATGTACCATGAACGCTTGGCGAATGGTTATAAGAAAGAAGACATTCTCGCTTCTATTAACGTAAAAGGGCGCGATAACGCTCGAACGCCAATGCAATGGGACGATACAGAAAATGCCGGATTTACAACGGGAACCCCTTGGCTACATGTCAATCCGAATTCAAGTGACATTAATGTGGCAGCCAACTTGAATAATCCGAATTCTATCTTTTTCTGCTATCAACAATTAATTCGGTTAAGAAAAGAGAATCCAATTGTCGTATGGGGCGACTTTGAGTTAGTAACGGACGTTCCTGAGCAAGTCTTTATGTATTTAAGACGTTACGAAGGCCAAACATGGGTGGTTGTAGCAAACTTTGGGGAAGAGATGGTATCTCTAGAGCTACCGAGTCTTGGACAAAGTGACGACGTGATTATCAGTAACTATGAAAGATCATCGGTTAATTTTAATCAACTTGATTTAAATCCTTATGAAGCTTTTGCGGTGAAAATCTAATCGTTAATGATGCCTTAAAACGATTCATTTTCATTCGATCAGGCCAACAGTATGTGTCACATACTGTTGGCTATTTTTTTATTGGGATCTAGGGTTTAACTAAATTAGTTGAAAGAGCATGTAGGGCAGACTAAAATGAAATCAACAGATATGAAAAAAATCTTAGTCCATGGATGGGTCATCTTAAGGTTCATTAATAGATATCACCTCGAAGTATACCAATATCGAATTATGCATAAGCATGAGCAGTAGCATCATAGCGGATGTATAATGAAGCCAATATCTAAGCCACTTACAAGTCACAGTGTCATAAGAACCTAATTAAGAGTGAACTGGGGAATACTATTTTGATTGCTACCGTAATCTTTCAGCATATGAAACTTTTGTCGTAAACTGATGTATTATATATGTAATGTAACTCTTTTCGAGGAGGTTCCATCATGGGGATTTTATCAAGATTTAAGGATATTATGGCAAGCAATATTAACGCCTTGTTGGATAAGGCAGAAGATCCAGAGAAAATGATTGATGATTACATGCGGCAGTTGAACAGCGACATGAGCAAGGTCAAAGCTGAGACAGCTTCGGTGCTCGCGGATGAGCAAAGAGCGAAGAGAGTACTTGATGAATGCCGAGCTGAGATTAGAAAGCTGCTTAATTATGCTGAGAAGGCCGTGGAATCAGGTGATGAGGAGAAAGCTCTAAAGTTCCTCGAGAGAAAGGCCATCCAGGTAGAGAAACAAAACCAATTACAAGTCGCCTATGATGCTGCTTCCGCTAACGCCTTGAGTATGAAGCGAATGCAGGAAAAAATCGTGTTAGATATGGGTCAGTTGGAAGCACGGAGAGTCCATCTGAAGGAGAAAATAGCTGCTACTAAAGCACAGCAACAATTGAATTCTAGAGGCGGCTCTTTAGGCGCAAGTGGTTCTGTTCTCGATGCCATGGAAGAGAAAGTGAATCAGGCTTATAATGAAGCTGTGGCTTTAGCTGAGCTTAGAGCAGAACCAAAGGATGATCTAGATGATCTGATCGCACAATTAGAGAAGAGTATGAATGCGAATCCAGAAGATGAGTTAGATGCAATGAAAGATCAAATAAAGAATAAGGAATAACATTTTCTTGGTGATAGAGGTGAGTAGATGTCGGTTATTGATTACAAATGTCCAAATTGCGGGAGTGGCATGGTCTTTGATGGTGAGACAGGTATGTTATCTTGTCACAGCTGTGGAAGGGAAGACAATATTGAACAACTTCCTGATCCTCTAAGGGATAATGTTTTTTCAGAAGATGAGGTTGTGGAGTATCATTGCAATAGCTGTGGAGCAATCATTATGGCGGAAGCCGAGACGAGTGCAACGGTCTGTAGCTTTTGTGGTGCAGCGGTTGTACTTGGCGATCGACTGAAAGGGACACTTGCTCCGGCGAAAATCATACCCTTTTCCATTAGTAAGGAAGAAGCTATGAATGCCTTTCGGAAATGGTGCAAGAATGGACGACTGACGCCAAACGGGTTCATGACAGCGGATCGAGTCAAAGGTATAACGGGGTTGTATGTGCCCTTCTGGTTATTTGAATTACATAATAAAATTGAGGTTCATGGTCTTGGAACGAAGGTGAGAACCTACAGGAGAGGCGATTATCAATATACGGAAACACAGTTTTTTGATGTATACCGGAAGATCGATCTGAATTATGTGGAGGTACCGATCGATGCGGCTGAGAAAATGAATGATGAACTGATGGATAAATTAGAGCCTTTTCCATACGATCAGCTAAAAAGTTTTAAAACGCCATATCTCGCCGGCTATATTGCGGAAAAATACAGTTATAATGACGAGGAACTTTTCCCACGGGCGAAAGAAAAAGTGAGTGCATACATTAATTCTTATATTCAGTCTGCGATGGATGGATATACCACCATGAGCTACACCAACAAGCAAATTGATACAAGATTACAACATGCGGATTATGTTCTGCTTCCCGTATGGGCGGTACACTATGACTATAATAAGTCGGAGCATACGTTTGCCATGAATGGCCAGACGGGTAAGGTGGTTGGCAAACCTCCGATCAGCAAAGCGAAAGTAAGTGCATGGTTCGCTAGCATCGCTGGCGCTGCCTTCATTTCACTGAAGTTAATAGCTTTGATGATGGGAGGAGGATTATGGTGATGAAGCAAAGAACGATCTTGGCCATCCTGTTCTTCATCGCAGTATATCTAGCAGTTCCTATGGAGATGAGCTTGGCTTCACCAGAATTGAAGACATTAATATATGATGAAGCGGGTCTGCTGAATCAAGAAGAGTATGACGAGCTGAACCTGATGGCTAATGAATACGGAGCGAAGAGAGAAACGGACATTATTATTTATACTTCTAACAACGATGATAATGTAGATGTCATGAAAATGACGGAAGATTTCTACGATGATAAGGGACCTGGATATGATAAGTCCCATGGCAATGCGGTTATATTGACGATGGACATGAGAAATAGGGATTTCTATTTGGCAGGATTTTATAAAGGTGAGGAGTACCTAGATCAGGGTAGGCTGGATAAGATAAACGACAAGATTAGCCCTGATTTGGCGAACGGAGATTACAGACTTGCATTTCAGAAATATATTCAAACGGCGCATAGATATATGGGGTTTCGCCCAGGAGTGAATCCGGACAATATATTATTTAATGGGTGGTTTCAATTGGCTGTTTCGGTGGGCATTGGAGGGGTTATCGTTGGTATGATGGCTTATCGTTCGGGTGGTCGTGTGACGGTAAATCGACAGACCTACGAAGATTCCAGTACTTCGGGAATTCTAGAGCGTCAGGACCAGTACGTGCGAACAACGACAACGAAACGGAAGATCGAGAAGAATAATGGCGGCGGATCAGGCGGCGGAGGCGGTGGAACCACCGGTGGTGGCCATTCGCATAGTGGTAGTAGGGGATCATTTTAGCAGAAGGGAAGGGATTTAATAATGGGATTTTTCAAAAATCAATTTGCAAATGTTGTGGAATGGGAAGAATTTAGGGATGATATGATTTTTTGGAAGTGGAGCAATCACGAGGTTAAAAAAGGAAGTAAGTTAATTATCCGCTCTGGCCAAGACGCGATTTTCGTGAATAACGGTAAGATCGAAGGGATATTTGAGGATGAAGGGGAATTCAGTATTGATTCGGACATCATCCCGTTTCTTTCTACGTTAAAAGGATTTAAATTTGGCTTTAACAGTGGGATGAGGGTGGAAGTCTTATTCGTTAATACGAAGGAATTCACTGTCAAATGGGGAACGCAAAATCCGATTTTAATCCCCACTCCACAGCTTCCGGGTGGCATGCCTATTCGTGCGAACGGTACATTCAATTTCAAAGTGAACGATTACGTTACACTCATCGATAAGATTGCTGGTATGCGTAATAGTTATCTTGTTGAGGATATTAAAATAAGGATTACTTCTGTGTTAGATCAGTTACTAATGAAATGGATCAGCAGAGAAGGAAAAGACATGTTTAATCTGCAGGCGAACGCTTCGGATATTGCCAAAGGTATTCGCGAAGATTTGGATATGCAGATCATGGACAATGGGATGACGATTACAGGGTTCCAAGTGATGAGCTTTAATTATCCTAAAGAAATTCAAGATATGATTACCAAAACAGCTTCCCACGAAATGATTGGTAATCTGCAGAAGTATCAACAGGTTAGCATGACGGACGGTATTTCTTCAGGAAAAGTGCAAGGTGGCGGTGCTGCTTCGGACATGGCGGGTATGATGATGGGCATGAACATGGCCAATGAAATGATGAAGAACATAAATCAAAACCAGAAGCCTCCAGCTGACAAGCAGCAGCCTGCGCCTGCTGCTCCCTCTTCTGCAGAAGAGCATAAAAAGCCCAACTTCTGCCCAAATTGCGGTTCAAAAACCGAAGGGGCTAATTTCTGTCCGAATTGTGGTCAGAAGTTGTAAAAAAGCGTTAATGAATTAAGAAAGAACCCGCTCACGTGAAGTGACCCCTGTCAAGTAGACAATTAACAAAAAGCAACATTTAAGCAGCCTGAGTCCTGTATTCGTAGGGGCTCAGGTTGTTTAGTTTCTTTTGAAAGCGTTCATGGTTGTAGAAATGGATGTACTGCTTAACGGCGTGTTCGACCTGCTTTACAGAATGAAAAACATGAAGGTAGAAGCACTCTGCTTTAAAATGACTGAAGAAGTTCTCCATACATGCATTGTCCCAACAGTTTCCTTTCCGGGACATGCTGGCTTGGATGCTGTATCGTTTGAGCAGCTGACTATATTGGCGGGATGTATACTGGAATCCTTGGTCACTATGCAGTAGAACACCTTTGGTATTCTGTTGTTTTCGTGCCTTTTTCACCGTATCAAAT
>NZ_FTNK01000023.1 GCF_900156375.1 Paenibacillus macquariensis | reverse complement strand
CTTCATGAGAAGAAACAAATTATCCGGTATTAGCTACCGTTTCCGGTAGTTATCCCAGTCTTACAGGCAGGTTACCTACGTGTTACTCACCCGTCCGCCGCTAAGTTGTTTTGAAAGCAAGCTTTCAAAACAACTCCGCTCGACTTGCATGTATTAGGCATGCCGCCAGCGTTCGTCCTGAGCCAGGATCAAACTCTCCAAATTGGTATTTAGAAAGAGCGAATGCTCATTTTGAAACAAACTGGCGAGAATTTTCATTCTCTATCAAATGATTTCTCATTTGTTTTGATTTCACTTTCGTGAAATCTACTCACTCGTTGTTCAGTTTTCAAAGACCAATTTTTCCTTTTCGTCGGCACCAGATGTTCTCGGCTACAACTTCTATATCATATCATACTGTTCATCAATTATGCAAGAAGTTTTTTTAAGCGATTTTCAATTCAATTTGCATCGGTTGATCTCGCAACTTCTAAGTCACAAAGGAAGCGAGAATTAATTTATCATATTTGAATCAAGTTCGTCAACACTTTTTTATAATTTTAATGTTTGAATTGGGGAAATCGGTTGTTACGAGCATATTTAGAGAGTTCCTTCGGGGGGGCAAAACGAGCATACATACGAAATACGACTTTATATCTTTTAGCAATAGATTGTTTTATTTCTTGATCTAGTCGTTTATCCCCTAGATCCATTAACATTTCATCAAGTTCTTTACGAAGTACATAATCCAGTTCCTTGCACTCTCTATCATTGAATAGCATACCCAGCATATATTATTGCCTCCTCGATTATGTAACTAACGGATAAATGGCTGGGTTACTCCATGACAATCCGTATAGCTGTTTTACTGTTATGCTCACATTTGGGAAAAAATATGAGCATAACAGTAAAAATTATTCTCACTGCATCAGCCAAAACGTTAATGTACTTTCAATAATGGCCGCAATGAATAGTAATATCACGATCCAAAGTGAGATAGGTCCCACTCTTTTAAAGAAATCACTCCACACTTCTCCAAGATTAGCCCGCTTCTCACGATTCCATTGTCCTATGCTAATCCACACTAAGGTTCCCAATCGAAGTCCAAAAGCACAAGCGATAATAATAGCTGGAATCTCAATAATCCCATGCGGTAGCAAACCCTTCACAATCACATCGAACATATTCTCACCTTGCGCAGACAGATGATGAACCAAATACCCAAGAACCATACCATTGATCATCAAAAAGATAACCGGGAGTATGCCTAGAAAAATGCCGAAGAAAATGATTAATACCGCTTTTATACTATTATTCAAAAATATAAATACAAAAAAGCTCCACTGTGGGCGTTCCGACTCACTTAAATTCTGACTAATCTGACGAATACCCTCAATCTGTTGGTTTACAAACTGCGCTATCGTCTCTGTGCTAAGCCATCCTACTGCTATTCCTATGATAAATATCAATGTCGATACCATCATCGTCTTTTTGATCAAAGAAATGTCTTTTATAAAAGTCGAGAATTTAAACATGACTAACCTCCTAAAAGTTTTGGGACAAAACTAACATCGTAAGCGTAATCCTAAGTTTTGGGACAAAACTTCATCACACGCATACTCATTCAGTAATAACCGCAAAGTACGAGCATACAATTTGAAGTAAACAAGCATTCGTGCATGAGAGGAGCGTTTTATCCAATGAATTCATTTTTTTATGTGTTGAGCTGGAAGAAAATTAAACGATATTTACTAGTTACAGCTGCGGTGGTATTTGCATTTGGAGTCGTGTACATTGAACGCGATCAAATTACAGTATTCTCTGAAGGAGCACCTTCAGCCATTTACAGCGTACCTACAAACAAGAAAGTGATTGCCTTGACTTTCGATATAAGTTGGGGTGATACCCGTCCTGGACCAATCATTAAAATTCTGAATGATAAAAAGGTTCAGAAGTCTACATTCTTTCTCTCCTCGCCATGGAGTAAAAGCCATCCAGACATTGTAAAGGATATCAAGGATAGTGGATTTGAGATTGGTAGTCATGGTCATAAACATGTGAATTACACAACACTAAGTGATGAAGAAATTCGCAAACAAATTTCCACAGCTAATTCTGTATTAAGTGACATGACAGGTAAAGCACCTAACTTGCTCCGATTACCGAACGGTGATTTTGACAAAAGAGTATTGCGAATTGCAGAAAGTATGAATTATAAAGTGATCCAGTGGGACACTGATTCATTAGACTGGAAGAATATTGGGGTACAAAATATCGTTGAACGTGTGGTTAGTAAAGCACACCCTGGTGACATCGTATTGTTGCATGCAAGTGATTCATCTAAACAAACCCATGAAGCACTTCCCCTGATTATTGATCAACTTAGAAATCAAGGATATGAATTCGTAACGGTGTCTGACTTGATCAACCAAACAGATACCAAAGGAACTGATGTCCGTGATCAAGCACTCATTCAAGGGACTATCGAGGACGAAGACCTGAGCGGACTTTAAAGAAGATAATTAAGTAGGATTGATAACCCATTTTACATAAAGGTTTTTAGTCCGTCATTTTAAACAAAAAGAGCTAAATTACTTAGCTCTTTTTGTTTACTACAATACGGTGAAGAATTAAAATTTGAAATGCATTACATGCTAATAAGGGAATCACAATAAGTGCAGTCGCATTGTCTACATTGATTTTGAGTCCACCTACAATTTCTATAATGGTAACCGCAATCAGGAAAAACAATGTTGGTATCCAAGCTGAAACATTCGTCATTCTTGCTTTGAAATACGCCACTATAACCGCCACGATTAAAATAACTCCTCCTAGTACAAAATCAGACCACTTCCCACTCTCCCCACCAACAAACGTACGGAAGAACAATAACTCAAGCAAAGCTAAGACAGTTAAAACCATCTGTATGTACTGCCAACCTCTTTTAGAGAATACGCCATTCCCCATATAATTCAGAATCAGATAAGCAAAGAAACCCAATTGTGAATACACACTGGCCAGCATTCCATATCCAAACAAAATCACGAAGAACGCGACATAATCAGAGAATCCATTGAAGGAAATACCTCCACTTACGATCTGCAATCCGATTCCTGTAATTATGGAGGCCACTGCACCCACTAATAATGTTTCCCAAAATAACTTAAACCATTTTCTTAAAGTCAAAAAATTCACCCCCATAACAACTTATTTTACCAACGTTCTCAATAAAAAACCATTACCCTCCAACATATTTATGAAATTACCTTCACATACTACAAACAGCATCTATGTTAAGGAGGACGAACTAGGGTGAAAATAGCGGATATACGTATCATAGGACTTGTTTGTGTTCTTGTTACTGCTCTTACAGCTTGCGGATCTGAACAAAGCAGCTCATCTTCCCAAATGGGATATAAAGAAATGAAATCAATGGTGGTGGATATCCTAAAAAGCGATGAAGGTAAAAAAGCTGTCGAAGAGGCTATAAACGGAGGAGAATCTGGGGCAATGGGGATGAAGATGTTGTCATCAGCCTCTTCGGAAGAGATCCGAACCGCTGTCAAAGATACCATTACAGCTCCCGAATATGACAAGAAGCTCGAAAAGATCATGACTGACCCCAAGTTCGCTGGTGATTTCGCCAAAGCCATTAGCTCACAAAGTAAAGAGCTACATCAACAATTGATCAAAGATCCAACTTATCAAAAGTCTGTCACTGACATCATGAAGTCCCCTGAGGTCACCAAAATGTTTCTAGATCTTACTAAATCATCTGATTTCCGTAAACAGACGATGACGATTATGACCGAAGCCATGCAAAACCCACTTTTCAAAATGGAAGTCCTGGGATTGCTCAAATCCGTGGTCCAAAGTGAACTAAAACCAAAAGATGAAAAGGAAAAGAAAGATAGTGGTGGCGGTAGCGAAGGAGGAGGGAAGGAATCAGAAGGTGGCGGTGAATAACCAAATAAAAAAAAGCTCCTTAGTTAAGGAGCCTTCTAAAAAATAATTGGATTGACCCCTGGGTCAGTCCTTTTCGCATTTAGCAATTACAGTCGTTGCAATCTCATCATAGATTTTTCCACTTGTTGTATCGAACTTATAGATGGAAGGTGAGAAATCTGGTTCTGATATGTGATTATTCGGAACACCTAGAGGTAATTGAGCGATTAGCTCCGTATGAAGCGTTTCAGCCAATCGTCCTCCTCCACCTCTACCAAACACATAATCGCGATCCCCACAACTGGAGCACTCATAATATGACATATTCTCAACGACACCCAATATCTCATGATTCGTTTGAATAGCCATAGCACCTGCTCTAGCGGCCACAAACGCTGCTGTCGCATGCGGGGTAGTCACAATAATCTCTTTGCACTGAGGCAACATTTGGTGGACATCAAGGGCAACGTCACCCGTCCCAGGAGGTAAGTCAAGGAGTAAGTAATCCAGTTCTCCCCAGCCTACATCACCAAGAAATTGCCGTAACATCTTCCCTAACATAGGCCCACGCCAAATCACTGGGTTATTCTCACGAATAAAGAAACCCATAGACATAACTTTTACCCCAAAGCGTTCTACCGGTAAGATCAACTCATCTTCAACAATAGGTCCTTCTTCTAGTCCCATCATATCTGGAATACTAAAACCGTATATATCAGCATCAATCAGGCCCACACGTTTGCCTTGACGGGCTAATGCAACAGCTAAGTTAACGGTTACCGTTGATTTACCAACGCCTCCCTTACCACTAGCTATAGCAATGAAGTGCACACCCGAATCCTCTTGAATTAGGGCGTGGTCCTCTAATCCAGCCGCATGGCCCTTTTTCAAGACGGCTTCATCTTCTTCTGACAGTTGTTCTCCAAAAGCTAACTTACGATCATAATCCGTAGCTTCACGCAGCCGAATATGAATCTCGTCTGGTCCCAACGTTTCTAACCGATGACGAATCTCTTGTTCGAGGTCATTATGATACGCTTCACTGGTGTCAAGAAATATGGCAGAAAGCGAAATCCGATTATCTCTTATTACAATATCTCGAATAAGCTGCAGATCGATCAAGCTCTTACCGCTTGTTGGTTCATCCATCGACTGTAGAATATCCTGTACTTGCTCTCTTGATATCATGATGGTAGCACCCCTACTTCGTATAATGTCATATATAGCTATTATATCTTACCCATCTCATTCTGACGACACCTTGGACTTCTCTCCCGAAGAGTATCGCAAAATGCCCTTGTAAATGGATGCAGCAACTTTCCGCTGGTATTCCACATCTCTTAATAACATCGCTTCCTCAGCATTCGATAGAAAACCTACTTCCACCAATGCAGCAGGAATTTTGAGCGTACGAAGCAAATACACAGTGTTAACTGTTTTGGCAATACGATCCGTATTCTCCAAATTACGTTTCATTTCATCTTGCATTAAAGTAGCCAAGTTAGCATTGTCGGGATGATTCGGATAATAGAATACTTGAGCTCCTCGCCAGAGATTTGAAGGTATACTATTCATGTGAACACTAAGAAATAAATATGGCTGTTGTTCTTCTATCTTCTTCACACGTTGCTTCAAATCCTCTGATTTACGCTTCGAATATCCCTTAGTATCTGGCGACGCCAGATCATAATCTCCTTCACGCGTCATCTTAACCACAGCTCCAGCCTCTTGCAGGTAATCACGAAGATACAGTGTAATAGCAAGGTTGATATCCTTCTCAATGACACCTTGCCGACTTACTGCTCCCCCATCCACGCCCCCATGACCAGCATCTAGGACAATCACTTTCCCTGCCAAGGGCAAACTCCAGTATTTCGTCGCTCTTTCAGTAGGAACCTCGTATGTAACTATACCTACAAAAACAATCAGTAAACAAACTCCAACTAGTAGCTTTTTGATTGTTCTAAGCCGGATCCATATCGTTATTGCGCCAGACTTAGGCTTGGACATAAAAAAGGCCACCTCCTGTCCTTATAGACTCTTAAACATCTATATGGGTGGAGGTGGACAAATAGTACCTTATAACGTAACTTGCTCTGCCATTCCTTCAATAAGAACCTTGGCAACTTCAGGCCGCGTGAATTCCGGTGGAGGACAAAGTCCCTCACGTAGCAATCCACGAACTTTCGTACCCGATAGAGTCATATGATCCTCACTTCCATGTGGACATGTTTTACTAGAAGCCATATTTCCACATTTCGTACAGAAGAAACTATGTTCAAAAAATAAAGGCGTAATATCTAATTCTTCTGCCGTGAAATTCTTGAATATTTCCTGTGCTTCATACGTACCGTAATAATCTCCTATTCCTGCATGATCTCGTCCCACGATGAAGTGAGTACAACCATAGTTCTTCCTAACAATCGCATGAAAGATAGCTTCACGTGGTCCAGCATATCTCATCGCTGCTGGGAATACGCCAAGAAAGGCACGATCCTCAGGATAATAATTTTTCAAAAGCGTTAAATAACTCTTCATCCGTACATCAGCAGGAACATCATCTGATTTCGTCTCACCTACTAAGGGGTTTAAGAATAAGGCATCCACGATCTCCATTGCACTCTTCTGAATATATTCATGCGCGCGATGAACAGGATTTCTAGTCTGGAATCCAACGACTGTCTTCCAAGCTTTCTCTGCAAACAAACGGCGTGTCTCAGCAGGGTCGTAATAGAATTCTTTGAATTTAGCAGGTTCAGGTCTATTCAAGACTTGAATTGAACCACCCACGTAGGTGTTAGAACGTTCCATCAACTTTTTGACCCCTGGATGTTCAGGATCATTGGTTTTAAATACATTAAGGGCTTCTTCTGCTTGATCTACATTATAGATACTCCCCACAGTGAGCGTACCGTACACGATTCCATCCGAATCACCCACAAGAGCAACTTGTTCACCAAGAGATAGATTTGCCGCTATAGGAGCATCTACAGCCAGTGTAATTGGAATAGACCATACAGTCCCATTCGCAAGTCTCATACTAGAAATAACGGATCGATAATCATCTTCATTCATAAAGCCAGTGAGTGGCGAAAAGGCCCCCACAGCGATGAGATCTAAATCTGAAATGGTCCATGTGTTAATGATGATTTGTTGAAATCCATGAGCAGCTTGTAATAATGCTTCTCTTTCCTCACCCTGTACAAGTCTCTGAATTAATTTGCCACCATGTGGTAATATCGAAGTCATTCATTTCGCTCCTTATATATAATTTATCTAAAAATTACTTATGAAGTCCGCATTCTGTCTTCTCATTACCAGCCCACCGACCTGCACGAGGGTCTTCACCAGGCATAACTGGGCGAGTACAATATTCGCAACCAATACTAGGGTAATTTTGATCATGAAGTGGATTATAAAGTACATCATTACTGCGGATGTAGTTCCACACATCATCCGTCGTCCATGATGCTATAGGATTAAATTTAACAAGCCCGAATTTAGCGTCGTATTCTACTTTCTTTGTATTGGCACGTGTTGGTGCCTGATCACGCCGAATACCCGTTATCCATGCATCATACTGAGACAGGATACGAGTTAGTGGTTCAACCTTCCGTATGTTACAACACTGATTAGCGTCGACAGTCCATAAAGCTTCACCATGTTCCAATGCTTGCTCTTCAGGTGTTAATTTAGGGGATACACGAACAAATTCCAATCCATATTTCTTAGCCATTTGATCTCTTGTCTCATACGTTTCTTTAAAATGAAAATCCGTATCCAAATAAAAAATATCGGTTGATGGACTTATTTTTTGAATCATATCAACAAGTACAACGTCTTCTGCCCCAAAACTGCAGGCAAATGTAATGTTCGGAAAGGTATCGATCGCCCATCTAATGACGTCCTCAGGTAAGGCATCCTCAAACTCTTCTGACTTTTCTCTGATGAGTTGCTCTTTCTCTAACAAATTCATAAATTTGTCTCCCCCAATACATTAAAAATAATAAAGATGAATTCCAACTAATTCAATATGAATTAAACTTATTATAAATATTACCAGTTGAATGTGTCAATATGTATTCGCCCAATCTACTTTATTGTAGTAATAAATAGACAAAAAAAGACCCATTCGTAAGAATGGGTCTTTCAGCAATATTAACGTTTGGAGAACTGAGGAGCACGACGTGCTGCTTTAAGTCCGTATTTCTTACGTTCTTTCATACGTGGATCACGAGTTAAGAATCCTGCTTTCTTAAGAGAACCGCGCATTTCAGGATCTACTTTAAGCAATGCACGAGAAATACCGTGACGAATTGCTCCAGCTTGACCTGATGTTCCACCACCATGAGCAATTACGAGAACATCGTATTTGCCAAGTGTTTCTGTTAAGTTAAGAGGTTGCTTAACAATCAACTTAAGTGTTTCTAGACCGAAATATTCATTAATGTCGCGTTTATTAATGACAATGCGTCCTTCACCCGGTATAAGACGAACACGTGCTACCGAATGTTTACGACGACCTGTCCCATAGTATTGTACTTGTGCCATGAAACTGTCCTCCTTTTAAATTAGCCGCGAAGTTCGTAAACTTCTGGATTTTGTGCTGCGTGTGGATGTTCTGTACCTGCGTAAACTTTAAGTCTAAGCTTCATCTTATCACCCATACGAGTTTTAGGAATCATGCCTTTAACAGCTGCTTCAATAACACGTTCAGGGAAAGTATTCAGCATTTCTTGAGCTGTAGTTACTTTCAAACCACCAGTGTGCTGTGAGTGACGATAGTATTTCTTGTCACTCAACTTTCTTCCTGTCAAATGGATCTTCTCAGCGTTGATTACAACTACAAAGTCGCCAGAGTCAACGTGTGTAGTGAATTGTGGCTTGTGTTTGCCGCGAATAAGAGCAGCAACCTCAGTTGCCAAACGACCTAGCGTTTTACCATCAGCATCGATGATGTGCCAGTTGCGCTCTACTTCATTTGGCTTAGCCATATAGGTGGTACGCATAAAATAGTTCCTCCTTGTTATCGTCCGAAAATCAAACATATTTCATTTATCTTCGTTCATAGTAGTTAGTAAATGTTATCAATTAATTTAAAGCATAATTGTGATCATCTTATTTGGGGCTGTGGGAAAGCCATTAAGAAAACACAATTTTTATTCTACAGTATCCACAAGTAAATCGCAAGAGATTTATAAAGTTTTTTTCATATGATCACTGTAATCCACATCCCAAAGCGTAAGGCCCTTTCCTTCCGCCGTTGGACCAGCTTGTGTCCGATCTAAAGCCGCCATAATGACTGGTATGTCATCAGGAGACTTCTTCCCTTCTCCAACTTCCAGTAATGTTCCCATCATAATACGAACCATGTGCTGTAAAAAGCCACTCCCTGTTACATACGTATGAATAACACCTTGATCTCTGGAAGCTGACCTACACATCGAATCATCCACTTCAATATAAGCGTCAAACAATGTGCGAACATGACATGTCTTCGTAGAATTACGAGAAGCAAATGATGTGAAGTCATGTGTTCCTATGAAGTGCTTTATAGCGCTCTGCATTGCACCGATATCCAATCTCCCATGATGATGAAATTGGGTATTTCGCGCAAACACATCAATAAATTGATTTGCATTTACTGTGTAACGGTATGTTTTACGTTTGGCTGATCGTCGAGCGTGAAAGAGTTCCGGTACTTCTATTGCCTCTCTAACTACGATATCCTCTGGTAGCCTTGTGTTCAGGGCCATTGCCCACCGTTCTACGGGAATAGCAGATAGAGATTGGAAATTGAATACCTGACCGTAGGCGTGAACACCTGCATCTGTCCGCCCTGAAGCTATAATCTTCACCTCATCACCTGTAAGCATCTTAATTGCCTTCTCAAGGTGATCCTGAACCGTTCTGCCATCCGTTTGTGTCTGAAAGCCGTTATAATTCGTTCCCTCGTAACTGACCTTCATACATAAGTTGCGCAAAGTAACATCACCTCATTTAGCAAAGCTTAATCATCAAATAGATCCGATCACCGTAACTTAAACGGTACCCTATTGCTACTTGATTGATAAGCAAAGGTTCTGGAACTTACACTTTCTTATCATTTAAAAAAGAAGCTCCTTTCGGAGCTTCCTCTATTCCGAAATGAAGTGAAAAAAGGGTTAATACAGAATCAACGATTACTGCTTACCCTTTCAACATTTCGATATTTACGCGCGGTCTACTAATTCTAAGTAAACCATTGGCGCAGCATCGCCACGACGAGGTCCTAGTTTTAGGATACGAGTGTATCCACCTGGACGCTCAGAGTAACGAGGTGCCAAATCGGTAAACAATTTTTGAATAGCATCTTGCTCGCCATCCAATGTTTCACGACGTACGAATGCTGCTACTTGACGACGTGCGTGAAGGTCTCCCTTTTTCGCTTTCGTGATCAACTTTTCAGCGATCGAACGAACTTCTTTAGCTTTCGCTTCCGTTGTTTGGATGCGTTCATATAAGAATAGGTCCGTTACCAAGTCACGAAATAATGCTTTACGTGCGCTAGCATCGCGGCCCAACTTTTGGTATGCCATGTTTTTCCCTCCTTCACTAACAATCTTAGAAGCTATTCTTCAGTCCGAAGTCCCAAACCGAGTTCCTCGAGCTTTTCTTGTACTTCCTCCAAAGATTTGCGGCCCAAGTTACGAACCTTCATCATATCTTCTTCGGTCTTAGTTGTAAGTTCTTGTACTGTATTGATACCAGCACGCTTGAGGCAGTTGTAAGAACGGACTGATAGATCGAGCTCTTCGATCGTCATCTCAAGCACTTTTTCTTTTTTGTCTTCTTCTTTTTCGACCATAATTTCAGCATCTTTAGCTTCGTCAGTCAGACCAACGAATAGATTAACATGCTCGGTCAAAATTTTAGCTCCAAGACTAACAGCTTCTTCTGGTCTAACGCTTCCGTCAGTCCAGATTTCCATTGTAAGCTTGTCGTAGTTAGTCACTTGACCAACACGTGTGTTCTCAACGCCATAATTGACGCGTGAGATAGGAGTGTAGATGGAATCAACCGGAATGACGCCGATTGGTTGGTCATCACGTTTATTCTTATCTGCTTGAACATAACCACGTCCACGACTTGCAAAAATACGCATGTGTAGTCTGGAACCAGGACCCAATGTCGCAATGTGGAGGTCAGGATTTAGAATTTCAACATCACTGTCCGCACGGATATCAGCTGCCGTGATAACCCCTTCGCCTTCAGCATCAATCTCGAACACTTTCTCTTCGTCAGAATGAATTTTGAGGGATAGAGCTTTCAAGTTCAGGATAATCTCCGTTACGTCTTCCATTACTCCCGGTACTGTTGTGAATTCATGCAAAACGCCGTCAATCTGAACAGATGTTACGGCTGCACCAGGCAGTGAAGATAGTAAGATTCGGCGAAGTGAATTCCCCAAAGTCTGACCATATCCACGTTCCAGTGGTTCTACTACGAATTTACCATAAGTCCCATTTTCATTGACGTCAATGGTCTCAATTTTCGGCTTTTCGATTTCAATCACGCATGTACCCTCCTTCAAACGTCGCTCCTATATAACAGTCATCTTGTCTAGAGTATCCTGTGGTATACCTAAACAACCATTGTTAGCAAAACGCGCGGGTTTTATACCACATTGTTCTGGTTGACTTAATTAGACACGACGACGTTTTGGTGGGCGGCACCCGTTATGCGGAACTGGAGTTACATCCTTAATTAGGTTGACTTCCAGACCAGCAGCTTGCAAAGAACGAATCGCAGCTTCACGACCAGCTCCAGGACCTTTAACCATAACTTCAACTGATTTCATTCCATGTTCCATAGCTGCTTTAGCTGCTGTTTCAGCGGCCATTTGTGCAGCAAATGGAGTGGACTTACGTGAACCTCTGAATCCTAGTCCGCCTGAACTAGCCCAAGAGATTGCATTACCGTGTGGATCAGTGATCGTTACAATCGTATTGTTGAACGTGGAACGAATATGTGCCACGCCAGATTCAATATTTTTACGATCGCGGCGTTTAGTACGCACGACTTTTTTTGGTTTTGCCATTGTCTTTTATCCCCCCTTATTATTTCTTCTTGTTCGCTACCGTACGACGAGGGCCTTTGCGTGTACGTGCATTCGTCTTAGTACGTTGTCCACGAACCGGCAACCCACGGCGATGACGCACACCACGATAGCAACCAATTTCAACTAGACGTTTAATATTCAAGGAAATTTCACGACGTAGGTCACCTTCAACTTTAACCGTTTTGTCGATCGTTTCACGCAATTTGCTGACTTCATCTTCAGTTAGATCTCTAACGCGAGTTTCTGAACTGATGCCTGTTTCTTGTAAAATTTTCTGGGAAGTCGTTCTACCGATTCCGAAAATGTAAGTCAAGGCGATCTCAACGCGCTTATCACGTGGTAAATCCACTCCAGCTATACGAGCCATTTTACGCTACACCCCCTTCTTAACCTTGTTTTTGTTTATGTTTCGGATTTTCACAAATCACCATTACTGTCCCTTTACGACGAATGACTTTGCATTTTTCGCACATGGGTTTTACAGAAGGTCTTACCTTCATGTTAATTACCTCCTCAAAGTTTTGCGAAGCAAAACTGACTTCGAAAGCATATACCAAGTTTTGCATTGCAAAACTGACATCGAAAGCATTTAGAAAGCTCTAATCAAGAAACTTTCATCGTAAGAATCAGCTCTATTTTGCCGGGCAAAACAGGTTACAGCCAACATCTGTAGATTATATTATTTGCGGTAAGTTATACGACCTTTAGTTAAATCATACGGTGATAACTGTACGACCACTTTGTCTCCTGTCAGAATACGGATAAAGTGCATCCGTAGCTTCCCTGAAACATGACCAAGTATTTGATGACCGTTCTCAAGTTCAACCTTAAACGTTGCATTTGGGAGCAATTCAAGGACCGTACCTTCTACTTCAATTACGTCTTCTTTAGCCACAATTAGTCTCCTTTCTCTTGCGCATGTGATTCGGTTGATTGTCTAGACATCATCACTGCATGACGCAGCTTTCCGTTTGTGACCCGACCGTTTTCCATTAAACTGTTTACAACCTCACTGCTAATATACGACTGGGTTTCCAAATGAAGAAGGTTTTTCTTCTTCGCTTGATCAAACTTACGTTTATCCCCATCCGCAATATAGACGAACTTGTTATCGGCATGGGTGAGGACTACAGCTAACTGTCCGGCATCCTTGCCTCTCAGTATCTTCACAATTTGACCAATAGTCGGTATGGATTGCTTATTCATAAACAATCACCTACCACTTTAGTTTTGTGAGTCCACTGTACTCCGCTCTGATGTCTAACATAACAATGTGGTCTTCGTTTAACTTGCGTATACCGGAGGATCCAGGGACTAAGACCGAAGTGCAAATGCTAGTAAGGAAACCATTGTAGTCCTTATCAGACGGCACTAAAGCTTGACTACGAATGTACGGTTCAGCAAGTTGACGTGTAGTCACAACATGCTCTGCTTCGCTCATAAGCCCACGTTCCGTTTTGGACTTAACTATGATCATTACACCTAACCTCGCAATATTGATACGATTTCAGTTGTAACCGTATCAATTTCCATTTCACCATCGATCTGACGCAATAAACCTTTTTCCTGATAAAAATCTAGGAGAGGTGCTGTTTTGTTGATATATTCGTCAAGTCGTTTACCTACACTCTCTTCGTTATCATCAGAGCGCTGGTAAAGTTCCCCTCCATCTATATCACAAACACCTTCCTGTTTAGACGGGTTAAAGATCACATGATACGAAGATCCACAGTCTTTACAAATACGACGTCCAGTCAAACGCGCCATTAATTTGTCGCGATCAACCTTCAGATTAATAACGTAGTTCAATTGAGTATTCAAATTGGATAATATTTCTTCCAGCGCTTCCGCTTGCGAAAGGGTTCTTGGAAAACCATCCAATAAAAAACCATTTTCGCAATCGGACTGCTGTAGACGTTCACCCACAATACCAATGGTTACATCATCCGGTACAAGTAAGCCCTGATCCATATATTCTTTGGCCTTAACTCCAATCGGTGTTTCCTGTTTAATCGCCAGACGAAATGCATCGCCAGTAGATATATGAGGAATACCAAATTCGTTAACAATGGCCGCCGCTTGTGTTCCTTTACCTGCCCCAGGAGGTCCCATGAAAAGAATGTTCACGATTATCACTCCCCCAAGAATTCCTATTGCAAGAAATGCAGGTGCCAGGAAGTTTTGACAACTTCACCGGACCTTTTATTTATTAATGAAACCTTTGTAATGACGTTTGATCAATTGACCTTCGATTTGCTTCATAGTGTCCAGCGCTACACCGATAACGATGAGAAGTGCTGTACCTCCGATTTGCACGGATTTAGGCAAACCAGCCAATGTACCTAAGAAGATCGGTAATAACGATATAGCAGCTAGGAATATGGCACCAGTCATTGTCAAACGAGACATAACACGAGTCATATATTTCTCAGTTGCTTTACCAGGACGAATCCCAGGAATGTATCCACCGTTTTTCTTCATATTTTCAGCCATTTGCTGAGGATTCATCTGTACAAAAGTATAGAAGAATGTAAATCCAATAATCATGATAACATACAAAACCATACCAAGTGGCTGATCATGACTCAGGTTTTTTACAACCCATTTAGCCCATGTGTGTGTGTTGAAAAAGTTAGCAATGATCACTGGGAATTGAAGCAATGATATGGCGAAAATGACTGGAATTACGCCCGCAGCATTGATCTTAAGCGGTATATGCGTATTTTGTCCTCCATACATTTTGTTTCCAACGACACGTTTTGCATATTGTACTGGAATCTTACGAATCGCTTGTTGGATGTATATAACACCGATAACAATCAGTACAACGACTACAAATAGAAGGATCGTCTTCAACGTATTCATAAACGCTTGATTATCTTGGATGAAGGAAGACTGAGCCGTTGTACGAATATAGGTTGGAATGTTCGCTACGATACCAGCAAAGATCAGCATCGATATCCCATTTCCAATACCTCTTTCCGTAATTTGCTCACCTAACCACATCAGGAAGGCAGTACCCGCCGTCAAGACAATAGCAATCAGAACATATTTAGCAAAGGTTGCATTAGGAATCATAACAGTGCCATACATACGGTTAAACCCGACAGACATAGCAAATGCTTGAATTATACCTAATACGATTGTACCATATCGCGTCAACTGTGCTGATTTCTTCTTTCCGTGTTCGCCTTGTTTGGCCCACTCGGAAAGCTTTGGTATAACATCCATCGAAAGTAATTGCACTATAATGGATGCCGTAATATAAGGCGTAATCCCGAGGGCGAATATTGAGAAATGCATTAATGCGCCACCCGAGAACGTATTGAGAAGACCAAACAAATCTGCACCTGCATTGTTAGTATTCGATAGTACCGATTTATCAACACCAGGTACTGGAACAAAGCTACCGATACGATAAATGAATAGTATGAATAGAGTGAACACGATTCTTTTGCGTAGATCCTCAATGTGCCAAATATTTTTGATCGTCTTAAACATTAGATCACCTCGGTTTTACCGCCGGCAGCCTCTATTTTCTCCACCGCAGATTGAGAAAACTTATTCGCTTTGACAGACAGCTTAACTGTTACTTCGCCGTTGCCAAGAATCTTGATTCCGCTTTTAGCATTTTTCACGATTCCGTTTTCGAACAAAAATTCTGGTGTTACTTCTGTATCTGCTGCGAAGTTGTTAAGATCTTCGATGTTCACGATCGCATATTCTTTACGCGTAGGGTTAGTAAACCCGCGTTTAGGTAAGCGACGATACAACGGGTTTTGTCCACCTTCGAAACCAGGGCGAACTCCACCGCCGGAACGAGAGTTTTGACCTTTATGGCCACGACCTGATGTTTTACCTGTACCACTACTAGTACCGCGTCCAACACGTTTGCGTTCTTTACGGGAACCAGGGGCAGAGGAAAGCTCATGTAATTTCATCGTTCGTTGCACCTCCTTAAGATTTGTAGGTTAATCTTTTTAGATTAACCTTCGATTTCTGTTACTGATACTAAATGGGACACTTTATTGATCATTCCGCGAATCGCAGGATTGTCGTTATGAACAACAGTTTTGTTGATTTTTTTCAAACCAAGTGTGTTGACAGTCGCACGCTGATCACCAGGACGACCAATCAAACTACGAACTAGGGTAATTTCAAGTTGTTTTGTCATGACATTCACTCCTTAACCGAGCAATTCTTCGACGGATTTGCCGCGTAATTTCGCAACATCCTCAGCGCGTTTTAGACGGGACAAGCCCTCTAAAGTTGCGTTGACCATATTCATGGAGTTCGAAGAACCCAGAGATTTTGTCAAGATATCACCCACACCAGCAAGTTCAAGTACTGCACGTACAGGACCGCCAGCGATAACTCCAGTACCTTCTGATGCTGGTTTCATAAAGACGCGACCAGCTCCGAATTTACCTGTTACAGTGTGAGGAATTGATGTTCCAACAAGTGGAACATGAATTAGATTTTTCTTAGCATCTTCAATACCTTTGCGAATCGCATCAGGTACTTCGCCTGCTTTACCGATACCGGCGCCAACATAACCTTTGCCATCGCCGACAACTACCAACGCGCTAAAGCTAAAACGGCGTCCGCCTTTTACAACTTTTGCTACGCGGTTAATATTTACAACTCTTTCAGTCAGTTCTAAAGTATTCGGATCTACACGCAAGTCGTTAACCTCCTTTTTAAAAATATCTTAGAATTCTAAGCCTGCTTCGCGAGCTGCATCTGCAAGTGCTTGAATTCGTCCGTGATATAAGTAGCCTCCGCGGTCAAATACAACCGAAGCATAGCCCTTATCTTTTGCACGTTTAGCAACCAATTCGCCAACTTTACGAGCTGACTCTACGTTAGCGCCATTAGTAATTCCTTCACTCAATTCTTTATCAACAGTTGATGCTGCTACCAATGTAACACCAGCAACGTCATCAATCAATTGAGCATAGATATGTTTGGAAGAACGGAAAACGTTAAGACGTGGACGTTCAACGGTTCCAGTAATTTTCTTACGAACACGAAGATGTCTTCTTACACGTGCCTTGTTCTTATCTTCTTTATTAATCATGACTTCCATTTCACTCCTTTCAGTTTACCTTCAAAGCATCACGTTAAGACGCACATGGTAACTCAGGAATAAGAAAAAATAACTTATTTTTTCTTACCTGCTTTACCTTCCTTACGGATAATGCGTTCACCTTCATACTTAATTCCTTTACCTTTATAAGGTTCAGGCTCACGTACCGAACGGATTTTAGCAGCATAAGCTCCTACGCGTTCTTTATCGATCCCTTTAACAGTGATCTTTGTATTTACAGGTACTTCAAACTCAATACCTGGTTCTGGAGCAATTTCAACTGGATGTGAGTAACCTACGTTTAGAACGATTTTATCTCCGGATTTGCTTGCGCGATATCCGACCCCAACCAATTCTAGGTTCTTAGAGAAACCTACAGTTACACCACTAACCATATTGCTGACAACGCTGCGGGTTGTTCCGTGAAGAGAACGATGCAGTTTATTGTCAGAAGGACGTTCAACAAGAATTTCATTATTATCAACTGTTACCTTCATGTCTTTATGAAGTTCACGAGTCAAAGTTCCTTTAGGTCCTTTAACAGTAATAACAGCGTTATTCAAAGTGATTTCTACATCACTTGGTACTGCGATTGGTTTGCGACCAATACGAGACATATATGTTGCACCTCCTTGTCTTGTGACATTATATTACCAAACGTAGCAGACAACTTCTCCGCCAGATTTAGATTGACGAGCTTCTTTATCGGTCATAACTCCCTTTGAAGTGGAGACAATCGCGATACCTAGACCGCCGAGTACACGAGGAACTTCGTTGCTCTTCGTATACACGCGAAGGCCTGGTTTACTAATTCTCTTCAAACCTGTGATAACACGTTCGTTGTTTTGTCCATATTTCAAGAAAATACGGATAATCCCTTGTTTGTTATCAGCGACAACTTCTGCGTCACGGATGAATCCTTCACGCTTCAAAATATCAGCGATTTGTTTTTTCATCGTAGATGCAGGCATTTCAACCGTTTCGTGACGTACTGTATTAGCGTTACGAATACGAGTAAGCATATCTGCAATTGGATCAGACATAGTCATGTGTGTAAACCTCCTTCCCGTTTATGGACTTCTTACCAGCTTGCTTTTTTCACGCCAGGAATCTGGCCCGCATGAGCTAATTCACGGAAACAAATTCTGCAAATTTTAAACTTCTGCAGTACTGAATGTGGACGACCACAACGTTCGCAACGAGTATAACCACGTACTTTAAACTTAGGCGTACGTTGTTGTTTTACTATCATCGAAGTTTTTGCCACTTAGACTGACACCTCCTAATAATTTTCGGAGAAATGGATTTGCGGAATTACTTTGCAAAAGGCATTCCCATTTGAGTGAGAAGCTCGCGCGACTCTTCATCAGTATTGGCTGTCGTTACAATAACGATATCCATACCACGTACTTTATCTACCTTGTCATATTCAATCTCAGGGAAAATCAACTGTTCCTTGAGTCCAAGCGTGTAGTTACCACGGCCGTCAAAGGCTTTATTGGATACACCATGGAAATCACGAACACGAGCAAGAGTAATGTTAAACAATTTGTCCAAGAAATAATACATGCGTTCTCCACGTAACGTTACTTTCACACCGATTGGCATGTTTTCACGTAATTTGAATCCAGCGATGGATTTCTTAGCACGAGTGATAATTGGCTTT
Source organism: Paenibacillus macquariensis (assembly GCF_900156375.1). Classification (GTDB taxonomy): domain Bacteria; phylum Bacillota; class Bacilli; order Paenibacillales; family Paenibacillaceae; genus Paenibacillus_AQ; species Paenibacillus_AQ macquariensis. The sequence continues at coordinate 43,091 of NZ_FTNK01000023.1, read as the reverse complement.
TGACCAGTGATCAATTGCATATCATTTACAGCCGCATCAAGTACTTTAGAGTTAGAAACTGCTTCACCAACACCCATGTTGATAACAACCTTCTCAATCTTAGGTACTTGCATAACTGTTGTATAATTAAACTTCTGCATCAAAGCAGGTGTAATTTCGTTCAAGTAACGATCTTTTATTCTTACTGCCATGAATCACAAACCTCCTTTCATCAATATTCGATTAGTCGATAACTTCTCCGGATTTTTTCGCTACGCGAACCTTTTGTCCGTTATCCAATACTTTGTATCCGATACGAGTTACGCTTCCGCTCTTTGGATCGATATGCATCACGTTAGAAACGTGAATTGCAGCTTCTTGCTCAATGATACCGCCTTGCGGGTTAGATTGGTTAGGTTTTTGATGTTTCTTCATCATGTTTACACCTTCAACCAAGACCCGGTTTTGACGAGGATAAGAAGCAATGATACGACCTTTTTTACCTTTGTCTTTCCCGCTGATTACCATGACTACATCGTCTTTTTTGACATGCAATTTATGGCTGTGGGATTCCAGAACTTTTTTCACTTTTGGCATTTGTTACACCTCCTGCGGCTTGCTATTCCTTGCAAGTTTAAGGTTACTTAGATTTAGATAACTTCCGGTGCCAAGGAAACGATTTTCATGAAGTCTCTGTCGCGAAGTTCGCGAGCAACAGGTCCGAAAATACGAGTTCCACGTGGGCTCTTATCATCTTTAACGACAACTGCTGCATTTTCATCAAAAGCGATATACGAACCGTCTTTACGACGAACAGTACGTTTAGTACGAACTACTACAGCTCTTACTACATCACCCTTTTTGACAACGCCGCCTGGTGTTGCTGCTTTAACAGCACATACGATCATATCACCAATTGCTGCTGTACGACGACCTGTTCCTCCTAAAACGCGGATACACATAAGTTCCTTCGCTCCGGAGTTGTCAGCTACATGCAAACGAGTAAATGGTTGAATCATTTATATTTCCTCCTTTCGAACAAAACGTATAAAGGATTTAGATGATAATCGCTTTTTCCACGATTTCGACTAATCTCCAGCGTTTATCCTTAGATAGTGGACGGGTCTCCATAACTTTAACTACATCCCCGATTTTAGCATCGTTGTTTTCATCATGCGCCTTAAACTTCTTAGTGTGTTTAATGCTCTTGTGATACAAGTTATGCTTTTTATGAGATTCAACAGCAATAACAATAGTTTTATCCATTTTATCGCTGACTACTTTACCCACTTGTACTTTACGTGCATTACGTTCCTCGCTCATTGTAAGCCTCCTTCCTGAATATAGACGACGTTAGTCCGATTCAATTAACTAATTCCAAGTAGTCTTTCATGGATAATAGTTTTAGCACGAGCTATTTCTTTACGAACATCACGAATCCGAGTCGGGTTGTCAAGCTGACCAGTAGCCAGTTGAAAACGGAGGTTAAAGAGTTCTTCTTTAAATCCGGATACTTTCTGTTCTATCTCAGCAGAGGTTAGGTTACGAAGTTCACTAGCTTTCATTTGCTTCACCACCCACTTCTTCACGTTTGATAAACTTAGTTTTGATTGGCAATTTATGAGAAGCAAGACGCATCGCTTCACGAGCGATTTCTTCAGGCACTCCACCAAGTTCAAACATAATCTTACCAGGTTTTACAACAGCAACCCATTTTTCCACGTTACCTTTACCACTACCCATACGTACTTCTAGAGGCTTCTGTGTGATTGGCTTATCCGGGAAAATTTTAATCCATACTTTACCACCACGTTTGATGTAACGCGTCATAGCGATACGCGCAGCTTCAATCTGGCGGTTAGTAATCCATGATGGTTCTAGTGCTACAAGACCGAATTCTCCGAAGTTCAATTCAGTTCCGCCTTTAGCTTGACCTCTCATGTGTCCGCGTTGTTGTTTGCGGTGTTTTACACGTTTTGGTACCAACATGATTAGTTGCCTCCTTCCTGCGCAGCCTGTTTCTTAGCCGTAGGAAGAACCTCTCCACGATAGATCCATACTTTCACTCCGATTAGACCGAAAGTAGTAGCTGCTTCAGCTGTACCGTAGTCAATATCAGCACGAAGTGTATGAAGTGGAACAGTTCCTTCACTGTAGCCTTCTGAACGAGCAATCTCAGCACCGCCAAGACGTCCGCCTACTTGTGTTTTAATCCCTTTTGCACCAGAGCGCATAGTTCTTTGCATTGCTTGTTTCAAAGCACGACGGAAGGAAACACGACGTTCCAATTGTTGTGCAATGCTTTCAGCTACAAGAATAGCATCTAGTTCAGGGTGTTTAATTTCAGAAATGTTAATGTGAACTTTCTTACCAAGAGAAATCTTAGCAATTTGAGTACGAAGTACTTCTACTTCAGCACCACCCTTACCGATTACCATTCCTGGTTTAGCTGTATGAATAGTAACATTCACACGACCAGCTGCGCGCTCAATTTCAATATGAGAAACAGCTGAATCTTTTAATTTATTTTTAACGTATTCGCGAATTTTAATGTCTTCGATTAAAAGAGTACCGAACTCTTTACCGGCAAACCATTTAGATTCCCAATCACGAATAATGCCTACACGTAGTCCTATTGGATTTACTTTTTGGCCCACTCGTTATCCCTCCTTATTTCTCAGATACCACCAAAGAAATGTGGCTAGTACGCTTGTTAATCTTGCTAGCGCGTCCCATCGCACGAGGACGGAAACGTTTCATCGTCGGTCCTTGGTTGACATAAACTTCACTAACAAACAATTTGTTAACATCTAGTGAATAGTTGTGTTCAGCATTTGCGATCGCTGAGTTCAACAACTTTTCCACAACCGGGGAAGCGGCTTTCGGAGTGTGACGAAGAATTGCGATTGCAGCGCCAACTTCTTTACCACGAATCAAGTCAATTACTAGTTGAACTTTACGGGAAGAAATCCGAATAGATTTAGCATGTGCTTTTGCTTCCATTGTGTTACCTCCTCTCAGACAAAGAGCTTAAAATATTATCTTCTTGTTTTCTTATCATCATCCGAATGACTTCTGTAAGTACGTGTTGGAGAAAACTCGCCCAATTTGTGTCCTACCATATCTTCCGTTACGTATACTGGAACGTGCTTACGTCCATCATACACGCCAAATGTAAGTCCGATGAACTGTGGGAAAATAGTGGAACGACGAGACCAAGTCTTAATAACAGCCTTTTTCTCAGATGCGTTCATATCATCAACTTTTTTCAACAGGTAACCATCAATGAAAGGTCCCTTTTTTAAACTGCGACTCATATATGAATCCTCCCTTCATCAAATCTTCTCGTTACTTTCGGCACTTCACAAAGTTATGCACAGTGTGCATTATTTTGTGCGGCGGCGAACGATATATTTGTCAGAAGCTTTACCTTTTTTACGCGTTTTGTAACCAAGGGTTGGTTTACCCCATGGAGACAATGGAGATTTACGTCCGATTGGAGCGCGTCCTTCACCACCACCGTGTGGGTGATCGTTCGGGTTCATTACTACTCCGCGTACTTCTGGGCGACGTCCCATCCAACGGCTACGTCCTGCTTTACCGATCTTGATTAACTCGTGATCAGCATTGCCGACAGCACCGATTGTAGCGCGACAAACTTTCAACAATTTACGAACTTCACCAGAAGACAAACGTACGGATACGTATTTTTCTTCTTTACCAAGAAGTTGAGCTTCAGTACCAGCTGCGCGTACTAATTGTCCACCTTTACCTGGTTGCAATTCGATATTGTGGATAACTGTACCTACTGGAATGTTTTCCATAGGAAGCGTGTTACCAACTTTGATATCGGATGCTGGTCCTGATTCGATTTGATCTCCAACTTTTAGACCTTGAGGAGCGATAATATAACGTTTCTCTCCGTCTGCATAGTGGATCAAAGCAATATTGGAAGTACGGTTCGGATCGTATTCAATCGTAGCAACGCGACCTGGTATGCCGTCTTTAGTCCGTTTGAAGTCAATAATACGGTATTTACGTTTGTGTCCGCCGCCATGGTGACGAACTGTAATTTTACCTTGGTTATTACGTCCCGCATGTTTGAAAAGGGGAGACAACAAGGATTTTTCCGGTTCGTTTGTAGTGATTTCTTCAAACGTGGACACAGACATGTGTCTTCTAGCCGGGGAAGTAGGTTTATACTTTTTAATTGGCACAGAGTTTTCCTCCTTACTTTAGCGATTTTACTACTCTACTGCTTCAAAAAATTCAAGCGGCTTGCTATCTTTGCTAAGCGATACGATAGCTTTCTTCCATTCCGATGTATAACCGGAATATTTACCGTAACGTTTAGGTTTTTGCGGTACACGCATTGTATTAACATTTGTTACTTTAACTTTGAATATAGCTTCAATAGCTTGTTTAATTTCGGTTTTATTGGCACGGATGTCCACTTCAAAAGCATATTTCATATCGCTCATAAATTCGGACGTACGTTCCGTAATAACCGGACGTTTGATCACATCGCGAGGATCCTTCATTACGCGAACACCTCCTCTACCTTCTGAACTGCTTCCTTCGTAATGATCAACTTGTCGTACAATAGTACGTCAAGGACATTAATGCCGTCTGCTGCTACAAATTTCACACCAGGAATGTTACGAGCAGACATAGCTACTGTATCATCATAACTAGGTGTAACAATTAGAGCTTTACGATCGACTTTTAAGTTACTTAATATCGCTGCAAATTCTTTCGTTTTTGGCGAATTCAACGTCAATGCATCTAGAACGATAATGTTATTATCCAATACTTTAGATGACAATGCGGATTTAATTGCCAAACGACGAACCTTCTTAGGCAGTTTGAATGTATAACTGCGTGGTGTTGGTCCGAATACTACGCCGCCGCCTTTCCATTGTGGCGAACGAATTGAACCTTGACGAGCGCGACCTGTACCTTTTTGTTTCCAAGGTTTACGTCCGCCACCGCGAACTTCAGAACGTCCTTTAACTTTGTGAGTACCACGACGTAAAGAAGCTCTTTGTAATAAGACAGCTTGGTTCATAACATGTACATGCGGTTCAATACCGAATACAGTGTCACTCAATTCCACTTCTCCTACTTCAGCTCCACCTACATTAAAAAGCACTACTTTGGGCATTGTTGTTCCTCCTTTCTATGGTGATTATTTCTTCACCGTTTCTTTGATTTTCACGTAGCTGTTTCTAGGTCCTGGTACAGCACCTTTAACAAGTAAAACATTACGTTCTACATCTACTTTGATAACTTCAAGTCTTTGTACTGTAATTGTCGTATGTCCCATATGTCCTGGAAGGCGTTTGCCCTTAGGTACACGGTTCGCTTGGATGGAACCCATGGAACCTGGTCTACGGTGATAACGCGATCCGTGAGCCATTGGTCCGCGGCTTTGGTTCCAACGTTTAATTACACCTTGGAATCCTTTACCTTTTGAAGTACCTGTTACGTCAACAAATTCACCTTCTGTGAAGACATCAGCCTTCAACTCTTGACCCACTTCAACACTTGTGGAGTCAATCCCGCGAATTTCGCGAACGTAGCGCTTAGGCGCAGTATTTGCCTTTTTCGCATGGCCTATTTCTGGCTTGATCGCGTTTCTTTCCTTTTTATCGGAAAAGCCTAGTTGAACTGCTTCATAACCATCGTTCTCTAGGTCTTTCTTTTGCAAAACAACACAAGGTCCTGCTTCAATTACTGTTACAGGAATTACATTACCTTCAGGGGTAAATACTTGAGTCATCCCGAGTTTTTTTCCTAAGATACCTTTCATGTTGACACCTCGTTTCCTTTATAAATTCATACTAGTAAAACAAATTACAATTTAATTTCAATATCTACACCGGACGGCAGGTCCAAGCGCATTAGGGCATCCACAGTTTGTGGAGTCGGGTTAACGATGTCGATCAAACGCTTATGAGTGCGTTGTTCAAACTGTTCCCGCGAATCCTTATACTTGTGTACCGCACGGAGAATGGTAATGATTTGTTTTTCAGTTGGAAGTGGAATCGGTCCGGAAACACTAGCACCCGAACGTTTTGCAGTTTCAACAATTTTCTCAGCGGATTGATCAAGAATTCTGTGATCGTAAGCTTTCAAACGAATACGAATTTTTTGCTTTGCCATTTTAGTCCCTCCTTCTATCGCCCAATTTGGTATCGGACATACTCCGTGAAAATTTTCTAGACAACCGCTCCATGGCAAAGGGGCCAGGTGTGTCAGTAACCTCTCACATCATCGCAACGTCTCAGAACAACATTCATAATTATATAGAATACTTGGGTATAAAGCAAGTATTAAATAGAAAGTTAAGTTATTACCTCGTGGCTAAGTTTATATAATACACTTTATTCGCTAAGTAGGCAACCTTAAACTGTTCATTTGATGAATCAGTTCGCCAGTAATTTTACCCAAATCAGCTTTTGAAATTAAAAACAGAGGATTCTATCGTTTAAAGGATAGAATCCTCTGTTGACTTGCGTTCACATCACACTGTTGCTCGTTACAGTACACTGTTGCTTATGATTCAAAGACCAAAGTCTTTATTATTTAGTGATTGTTGCTACAGCACCTGCACCAACAGTACGTCCGCCTTCACGAATGGAGAATTTAGTACCTTCTTCAATCGCGATTGGGTTGATCAATGTAACAGTTACAGTGATGTTGTCACCAGGCATAACCATTTCAGTTCCTTCTGGCAAAGTGATAACGCCAGTTACGTCAGTTGTACGGAAGTAGAACTGTGGACGGTAACCAGTGAAGAAAGGTTTATGACGTCCGCCTTCTTCTTTAGTCAACACGTAGATTTGTGCAGAAAATTCTGTGTGAGGCTTAACAGAACCTGGTTTAGCAAGAACTTGACCACGCTCGATCATTGTGCGGTCTACTCCACGAAGCAATGCTCCGATGTTGTCACCAGCTTGAGCGGAATCAAGCAATTTGCGGAACATTTCCACACCAGTAACGATGGATTTCTTGGATTCTTCAGTAATACCAACGATTTCGACTTCTTCGCCGATCTTAACAGTTCCACGTTCTACACGACCTGTAGCAACGGTACCGCGACCAGTGATAGAGAATACATCCTCGATAGGCATCAAGAAAGGTTTGTCAGTATCACGAACTGGATCTGGAACATACTCATCGATAACGTTGAACATTTCAACGATCTTAGCAGCCCATTCTCCGTCTGGATTAGCCAAAGCTTCACGAGCTGAACCTTGGAAGATTGGAGTGTCGTCGCCTGGGAAATCATATTCATTCAACAGGTCACGAACTTCCATTTCTACCAATTCAAGAAGCTCTTCGTCTTCTACAACATCACATTTGTTCAAGAATACAACGATGTATGGAACACCAACTTGACGAGACAATAGGATATGCTCGCGAGTCTGTGGCATAGGACCATCAGCTGCAGAAACAACTAGGATAGCTCCGTCCATTTGAGCAGCACCAGTGATCATGTTTTTAACATAATCGGCGTGACCTGGGCAGTCTACGTGTGCATAGTGACGCGTAGGAGTTTCATATTCAACGTGAGCTGTAGAGATTGTAATACCACGTTCGCGCTCTTCTGGAGCTTTATCGATTTGATCGAATGCTACAGCAGCACCCCCGTAAGTTTTGGACAATACAGTTGTAATTGCTGCAGTAAGAGTCGTTTTACCATGATCGACGTGACCAATAGTACCGATATTTACGTGTGTTTTATTGCGTTCAAATTTAGCCTTTGCCATTTTAAACACTTCCTCCTTCAATAAATAAATTGTTTATGTTTATACAGCCCGAAGTAAAAGAATCACTTCTTTCGCTTCGTTCTGTGAAAAAAAGTGGTGATTATTCTCCACCCTTAGTCTTGGAGATAATTTCTTCAGAGATACTCTTCGGAACTTCTTCATAATGAGAAAGCTCCATTGAGAATACACCGCGACCTTGAGTACCTGAACGAAGTGTTGTGGAATATCCAAACATTTCAGACAATGGCACCTTAGCACGAATGATCTGGCCGCCTGCACGGGAATCCATACCTTCAATCCGTCCACGACGGGAGTTCAGCATGCCCATAACATCACCCATATACTCTTCTGGCACAACAACTTCAACTTTCATGATAGGCTCAAGAAGGACAGGCTTACACTTGTCTTTAGCAGCTTTAAGCGCTAGAGAACCTGCAACTTTAAATGCCATTTCATTGGAATCGACATCATGGTATGAACCATCAACGATGGTAGCTTTGACATCAACAAGCGGGAAGCCTGCGATAACACCGCTCTTCATTCCTTCTTCAATCCCTGCAAGTGCTGGAGCAACATATTCTCTAGGAACAGATCCACCGACAACCTTGCTTTCGAAAGTATTACCAGTACCTGCTTCAAGTGGTTCGAATTCAACCCATACGTGACCGTATTGTCCACGGCCCCCAGATTGACGTACGAACTTACCTTCAACACGTGCTGCTGCACGGAAAGTTTCACGATAAGCAACCTGTGGTTTACCCACATTGGTTTCTACGTTAAACTCACGACGCATACGATCGATGATGATATCAAGATGAAGTTCACCCATACCTGCTAGAATCGTCTGACCTGTCTCTTCATCTGTATGAGCACGAAGTGTAGGGTCTTCCTCAGTCAACTTACCGAGTGCAACACCAAGTTTATCTTGGTCAGCCTTCGTTTTAGGTTCAACTGCGATAGAGATAACTGGTTCAGGGAAGTTCATTGATTCAAGAATAACTGGGTGCTTCTCATCACAGAGTGTATCACCAGTACTTGTATCTTTCAATCCAACAGCTGAAGCGATATCACCGCAGTAAACTTCGGCGATTTCCTGACGGCTGTTAGCATGCATTTGAAGGATACGTCCGATACGTTCGCGTTTACCTTTTGTTGCATTCAGTACATAAGAACCGGATTGCAATACACCGGAATATACACGGAAGAACGTAAGTTTACCAACGTAAGGGTCAGTCATAATCTTAAATGCAAGCGCTGCGAAAGGAGCTTTATCATCAGCCTGACGAATTGTTTCAGTACCATCATCAAGGTGACCAACGATAGCTGGAACGTCAGTTGGAGCTGGAAGATAATCAACTACAGCATCCATCATCAATTGAACTCCCTTGTTGCGATAAGAAGATCCACAGATAACTGGGAAAATCTTCGTTTCAACAACACCTTTACGAAGAGCTTTTTTCAATTCTGGAATCGTAATTTCTTCACCTTCAAGGTACTTCATTGTTAGTTCTTCATCTAATTCTGCAACTTTCTCAAACAGAATTGCACGAAGTTCTTCAACTTGAGCCTTGAATTCTTCAGGAATTTCAACTACCTCAATGTTTTGACCTAGATCATCCTTGTACATATGAGCTTTTTGCTCAATAAGGTCGATAATCCCGATGAATTCATTTTCTGCACCAATCGGAAGTTGAATAGCTACTGCATTCGCAGCAAGACGATCACGCATAGATTCAATAACATTAAGATAATCAGCACCGATAATATCCATCTTGTTCACATATGCAATACGTGGTACGCCATAACGGTCAGCCTGTCTCCATACGGTTTCGGACTGAGGTTCTACGCCCTCTTTTGCACTGAACACACCTACTGCCCCATCCAATACACGAAGGGACCGTTCAACTTCAACAGTGAAGTCAACGTGTCCCGGGGTATCAATGATATTAACGCGGTGACCCTTCCAAGAAGCGGTAGTAGCAGCGGAAGTAATTGTAATTCCGCGCTCCTGTTCTTGCTCCATCCAGTCCATAGTCGCAGCCCCTTGGTGAACCTCACCAATTTTGTGCGTTATACCTGTGTAGAACAAGATCCGTTCAGTGGTAGTAGTCTTACCTGCGTCAATATGAGCCATGATCCCAATATTACGTGTATTACTCAAGGAGAACTCTCTTGCCATAAAAACAGTCTCCCTTCAATAACAAAGTTATATTAAAATAGATTCTACCAACGATAGTGAGCAAACGCTTTGTTTGCTTCAGCCATTTTGTGTGTATCTTCGCGTTTCTTAACAGAAGCGCCTGTGTTGTTAGAAGCGTCAATAATTTCTGCAGCCAAACGTTCTTCCATAGTCTTCTCTCCGCGGTTGCGGGAGTAGTTCACGAGCCAACGTAAACCTAGAGCAGTACGTCTTTCAGGTTTCACTTCTAGTGGTACCTGGTAGGTAGAACCCCCTACACGACGTGCTTTAACTTCTAGAACTGGCATGATGTTCTTAATAGCTGCTTCAAATACTTCCATCGGATCTTTCTCCGTACGTTCTTGAATAAGCTTGAACGCGTTATATAGAATTGTCGCTGCAGTACCTCTCTTACCATCCAACATAATGCGGTTGATTAGACGAGTAACTAGCTTGCTATTGTACAACGGATCTGGTAAAACGTCTCTTTTAGTAACTGGACCCTTGCGTGGCATGGATATCCCCCTTTCTCAAATCATTGAATTCTATTGAATTCACTATTATTTTTTGACTTTCGGACGTTTCGTACCATACTTGGAACGAGCTTGCATCCGGTTGTTAACGCCTGCAGTATCAAGAGCACCGCGAACGATGTGATAACGAACTCCTGCAAGGTCTTTTACTTTTCCTCCACGAACCAATACGACACTGTGCTCTTGCAAGTTGTGTCCGATTCCTGGGATATAAGCAGTCACCTCAATGCGGTTCGTCAAACGAACACGGGCATATTTACGAAGTGCGGAGTTTGGTTTACGTGGAGTCATAGTACCTACACGAGTACATACACCACGTTTTTGTGGAGCGCTCAATCCAGTCTCTTCACGCTTCAAAGCGTTATACCCTTTTTGTAATGCTGGGGATTTAGACTTGTAAATCTTAGATTGGCGTCCTTTACGAACTAACTGATTAATTGTTGGCATGTTGTTGCCACCCCCTTCCTATATTACTGTCCATCTATAACCGCATCCCAAGCCCACAGACCCAGGTGGTTCATAAAAGGACAAATGAAAAGTCTTTGCGGAAAAGAATTTGTATCTTTCTCACAAAAACTTCTTACAACTACTGTTTAATGACAGCAGCCATTGCTGCACCCACCTCAATGCTGCATGCTTCGCCCAATTCAATCATGGTGTCCACATACGTTATGTTGACGCTATGCTTTTCGCACAGTGCTACAATCTTTGAAATAAGCCGGTTGTCCGCATCTAAGGCTACATATACTTCAGTAGCTTGACCACACTCAACGGTACGCATGGTTTGTTTGGTGCCGATTCTAACATGAGCATCCTGTAATCCTTTATCATTAGACATCTTTTACGAATCCTCCAAAAGAACAGGAATAATGCAGTTACTCACGCACCTATGATATATTAGCATCTCATATCATCGATGTCAAGGCATTTGTTGTATTATCGATTAATGAAGGTGGTACTGTGAAGTCGAACGAACTTGACGTATGACTTCACAGCAACCATCTAAATTATTCTACAGTAACAGGTTCCAGCACTTTAGGCGCCTTATTCAACAATTCTGGATCAGCGTAAGTCACACTACGATAACGATTCAAACCTGTACCCGCCGGTATTAACTTACCGATGATTACATTTTCTTTCAAGCCGAGAAGTTTATCAACTTTGCCCTTAATTGCAGCATCTGTTAATACACGAGTCGTTTCTTGGAAAGAAGCCGCAGACAAGAATGAATCAGTCTCAAGAGAAGCTTTCGTAATACCAAGAAGAACTGGTTTGGCAACTGCTGGTTCTTTACCAGAAATAATAGCCACTTTATTAGCTGCTTCATATTCATGAATATCCGAGAATGCCCCTGGAAGAAGAGTAGTCTCTCCTGCATCGACAATTCGAATCTTACGAAGCATCTGTTTAATCATAACTTCAATATGCTTATCGTTGATTTCTACGCCTTGGTTACGGTATACACGTTGAACTTCCTGCAAGATGTAGTTCTGTACCCCGCGAATACCCTTAATACGTAGAATTTCTTTCGGATCGATTGAACCGTCTGTAAGCTCGTCACCAGCCTCAATTTCTTGGCCTTCACTAACACGAAGACGAGATCCATAAGTAACCAAATATGTTTTGGTTTCTGCTTCACCCTGAACTTCAATCTCACGACGATCTTTCGTTTCACGAATTTCTTTAACGACACCATCAATTTCACTGATTGTTGCTTGCCCTTTTGGTATACGAGCCTCAAATAGCTCTTGAATACGCGGCAAACCTTGTGTGATATCGTCTCCTGCAACACCCCCGGTATGGAAGGTACGCATTGTAAGCTGCGTTCCCGGTTCACCGATGGATTGTGCTGCGATAATACCAACCGCTTCACCAATCTCAACATGTTTACCAGTTGCCAAGTTCCGACCGTAACAAGTCTTACATACACCATGTCGAGCACGGCAACTTAGTACAGAACGAATTTGAAGTTTTTCAACTCCTGCTTCTACAATAGCAGTTGCTTTGTCAGAGTCGATTAGATCATTGCGATTAACAATAACCTCTCCGGTCTGTGGATGACGAACCGTCTCGAAGCAATAACGACCTTCAATACGGTCATACAGATCCTCAATGACTTCTTTACCATCTTGAATCTTCGCTACACTAAAGCCTTTATCGGTACCACAATCCTCTTCGCGGACAATAACATCTTGTGCCACATCAACGAGACGACGTGTTAAATAACCTGAATCGGCTGTACGTAGTGCTGTATCGGCAAGACCTTTACGCGCTCCGTGAGTAGATAGGAAGTACTCAAGTACCGTTAGACCTTCACGGAAGTTAGATTTGATCGGCAACTCGATGATACGTCCTGATGGATTGGCCATCAGACCGCGCATACCACCCAACTGTGTGATCTGCGATTTATTACCACGCGCTTTAGAATCAACCATGAGCATAATATTGTTATATCGATCCATGGATTTCATAAGCACTTCTGTAATCTCATCTTTTGTCTTAGACCAAATTCCGATAACTCGGTCATAACGCTCTTCATTCGTAATCAAACCACGGCGATACTGATTCGTAACAACGCTAACCTTAGCATCAGATGCATGAAGAATCTCATCTTTCTCTTTAGGTACAATAACGTCTGATACAGCTACTGTAATCCCCGAACGTGTTGAATACGTAAATCCGAGTTGTTTGATTTTATCAAGAATAACCGATGTTTTAGTCGTATGGTATGTTTCGAAACAGCGAGCAATAATCTGTCCGAGATATTCCTTACCGACTGCCCCAGCAATTGGAAGGCTATCAATCAGTGCACGAACATCTGCACCTTTCTCATACACGAAGTAACGTTCAGGTGTACCGTTGAACAAGTTATCACGTGTCGCCTCATTAATGTATGGGAAGCTGCTTGGATAGATTTCGTTAAAGATAATTTTACCTACAGTTGTAATCAACAACGCATTTTGTTGCTTCTCTGTAAAGTTGGTTTTACCCAATGCTTTAACTGGGATAGCCACACGCGCATGAAGACCCGCCGTTCCACGTTGATAAGCAGATACAGCATCATTCACTGTACGAAGGATCATTCCTGTTCCTTTTTCTTCTTTATTATCCATCGTGAGGTAGAACGTACCAAGAACCATATCTTGAGATGGTGTTACGACTGGTTTACCGTCTTTCGGATTCAGTATGTTACCTGATGCTAACATAAGAATACGCGCTTCAGCCTGAGCTTCTGCAGACAATGGAACGTGAACAGCCATTTGGTCACCATCAAAGTCGGCATTGTAAGCCGTACATACAAGTGGGTGAAGTCGAATAGCATGACCTTCTACTAGGATCGGTTCAAACGCTTGGATACCGAGACGGTGAAGCGTAGGAGCGCGGTTAAGTAGAACTGGATGCTCTTTAATGACTTCTTCTAATACATCCCAAACTTCAGGGCTTACGCGTTCAACTTTGCGTTTCGCACTCTTAATGTTATGGGCAAGGCCTTTATTAACCAATTCTTTCATTACGAAAGGTTTAAACAATTCCAGTGCCATTTTCTTAGGTAGACCACATTGATACATCTTAAGGTATGGTCCAACAACGATAACAGAACGACCAGAATAGTCGACACGTTTACCGAGTAGATTCTGACGGAAACGTCCTTGTTTACCTTTCAGCATGTGGCTGAGGGATTTCAACGGACGATTACCTGGACCCGTAACAGGACGACCACGACGTCCATTATCAATAAGAGCATCTACTGCTTCTTGAAGCATACGTTTCTCGTTCTGAACGATAATGTCAGGCGCTCCAAGATCCAATAGACGTTTCAAACGATTGTTACGGTTAATTACACGGCGATACAAGTCATTCAAGTCAGACGTTGCGAAACGTCCACCATCCAACTGTACCATCGGACGAAGCTCTGGAGGAATAACCGGTAGTACATCCATGATCATCCATTCCGGCTTGTTCCCGGAATTACGGAATGCTTCAATGACTTCAAGGCGTTTTATCGCACGATTACGACGTTGACCTTGGGCAGTGCGAAGTTCTTCTTTTAGGAATACGAGTTCTTTATCAACATCGATATCCTGCAAAAGTTTCTTCACAGCTTCTGCACCCATGCCAGCATGGAATCCGTAGCCATATTTCTCACGATAACTACGATATTCTTTTTCAGACAAGAGTTGTTTTCTCTCTAGTGGAGTTTCACCAGGATCTGTTACAACATAAGATGCGAAGTAAATGATCTCTTCAAGTGATCTTGGAGACATATCCAAAGCCAGACCCATACGGCTAGGGATACCTTTGAAATACCAGATATGAGATACAGGAGCAGCAAGTTCAATGTGTCCCATACGTTCGCGACGCACTTTCGCACGAGTGACTTCAACGCCACAACGATCGCATACTACGCCTTTATAACGGACACGTTTGTACTTACCACAATGACATTCCCAGTCTTTCGTTGGTCCAAAGATCTTTTCACAGAACAGGCCTTCTTTTTCCGGTTTTAACGTACGATAGTTAATCGTTTCCGGTTTTTTAACTTCTCCGCGGGACCATGACCGAATCTTCTCGGGAGAAGCGAGCCCGATTTTCATGTATTCAAAATTGTTAACATCCAACAAGGAGCAACCCTCCTTAATCTAGTACTATATTATTTAATGACGTGAGTCGGGCAGCAAGGTAACCCTTACTGCCGATCACGATACCTTATTCCACTCCGACTTCCGCGCCTTCCAAGTTGAGACTCAGCTTATCTCCTGCCTGCTCATCCTCGTCATCGAGTTCTCTCATCTCGATTTCTTGTTCGTCACCACTAAGGATCTTAACATCCATTCCTAGTGATTGAAGTTCTTTAATTAGAACCTTGAATGATTCAGGAACACCAGGTTCCGGAACATTCTCACCCTTAACAATGGATTCGTAAGTCTTCACCCGACCTACAACATCATCGGATTTAACTGTCAAGATTTCTTGTAGTGTATAAGCGGCACCATAAGCTTCAAGTGCCCAAACTTCCATCTCACCGAAACGTTGACCACCGAATTGAGCTTTACCACCCAGCGGTTGTTGTGTAACAAGTGAGTAAGGACCTGTGGAACGAGCATGGATTTTATCATCAACCATGTGCGCAAGTTTGATCATATGCATGACGCCGACGGTAACTTCACGTTCGAACATATCACCTGTACGACCATCATACAATTTTGTCTTACCATTACGATTCATGCCTGACTCTTCCATCGTATCAAATACATCATTCTCGTTAGCACCATCAAATACTGGTGTTGCTACGTGAATACCAAGGCGCATTGCTGCCATACCTAAGTGTACTTCGAGCAATTGACCGACGTTCATACGTGAAGGTACCCCTAGAGGGTTTAGAACGACCTGTACTGGAGTTCCATCAGGAAGGAACGGCATATCTTCTTCTGGTAAAATACGAGCAACGACACCCTTATTACCGTGGCGTCCTGCCATTTTGTCACCTTCAGAGATCTTACGTTTCTGTGCAATATATACACGAACCATTTGGTTAACACCTGGAGGTAATTCATCACCGTTCTCACGAGTAAATACCTTCACATCGACGATAATACCATCACTACCATGTGGAACGCGTAGAGAAGTATCACGAACTTCACGAGCTTTCTCACCAAAGATAGCATGGAGCAAGCGTTCCTCCGCAGTCAGTTCAGTTACACCCTTAGGTGTTACTTTACCCACTAAGATGTCGCCAGCACTAATCTCCGCACCAATGCGGATAATGCCTCGTTCATCTAGATTGCGAAGTGCGTCTTCCCCAACGTTAGGGATATCACGAGTAATCTCTTCAGGTCCAAGTTTCGTATCACGTGCTTCAGATTCATATTCTTCAATATGGATCGAAGTGTATACATCTTCCTTAACCATCTTCTCACTTAGAAGGATCGCATCCTCATAGTTGTAACCTTCCCAAGTCATGAAGGCAACGACTACGTTACGACCCAAGGCAATTTCGCCCATTTCAGTAGAAGGTCCATCCGCTAGGATATCTCCCACTTTCACGACGTCGCCTCTCTTAACGATAGGACGTTGGTTAATACAAGTACCCTGATTCGAGCGCATAAATTTGTGTAATTTATGTTTAACGAGATCGCCCTTCACTTCTTTACCATCTACAAGTTCAACACGGCGTATCCAGATATCATTAGCTGAAGATCTTTCGATAATACCGTCATGTTTGGACACAATACATACGCCAGAGTCTTTCGCTGCTTTGTGTTCCATTCCTGTACCAACCAATGGAGCCTTAGGAATTAGCAATGGCACCGCTTGGCGCTGCATGTTTGATCCCATTAGTGCACGGTTGGAGTCATCGTTCTCAAGGAAAGGAATAAGCGCCGTAGCGACCGACACTACTTGTTTCGGAGATACGTCCATATAATCGACGCGATCACTTGGCATTGAAAGAATATTATCAGCCTGTTTGTTATAACGAACGATAACAATTTCGTCTGCAAACTTGCTTTCTTCTGTCAACTTAGCGTTCGCTTGCGCGACAATATAGTTATCTTCTTCATCAGCAGTTAGATAATCGATCTGTTCCGTAACGATACCCGTCTTCGGATCTACCCAACGATACGGAGCTTCAATAAAGCCATATTCATTAACACGTGCAAAAGTTGACAACGAGTTAATCAATCCGATGTTCGGGCCTTCTGGTGTTTCAATCGGACACATCCGGCCATAATGACTTGGATGAACATCACGAACTTCAAATCCAGCACGTTCACGAGTCAAACCGCCGGGTCCCAAAGCTGATAGACGACGTTTGTGCGTCAATTCGCCAAGTGGATTGGTCTGGTCCATAAACTGTGACAACTGAGAACTACCAAAGAATTCTTTAATTGATGCAATTACTGGTCTAATGTTAATCAACGCTTGTGGCGTGATAACATTCGCATCCTGAATGGACATTCTCTCACGAACGACACGTTCCATTCTCGATAGACCAATACGGAATTGGTTTTGCAACAACTCACCAACAGAACGCAGACGACGGTTACCTAGATGGTCAATATCATCCGTATTACCTACACCATGCAGCAAATCAATGAAATAACTGATGGATGAGATAATATCAGCTGGCGTAATGTTTTTAACTGATTTATCGATATTAGCATTAGCAATCACTTTGATGATTTTTCCTTCTTCAATTGGAGAGAAGACATCGATGCTTTGCAGTGGAACTTCACCTGCGTCCAACGCTCCATTAGCTACATGGTACGTTTTGAGACCAACACCATTCTCAAAATGAGGAAGCAATTCATCCAACAAACGACGGTCTACCATTTGACCGGATTCAGCCAGGATTTCTCCCGTTTCCGGATCAACTAGATTCTGAGCCAACTTTTGATTGAATAAGCGATTCTTAATGTGTAATTTTTTATTGATTTTGTAACGACCTACATTAGCTAGATCATAACGTTTTGGATCAAAGAATCGAGCTACCAATAGACTCTTGGCATTATCCAAAGTTGGAGGTTCACCCGGACGAAGACGTTCATAAATTTCAATAAGCGCTTTTTCCGTAGAATCCGTGCTGTCTTTATCTAATGTGTTCTGGATATATTCATCATTTCCAAGCAAATCAAGAATTTCAGCATCACTACCAAAACCTAGTGCTCGAAGTAATACAGTTACCGGTATTTTACGTGTGCGATCAATACGGACATACATGATATCCTTCGCATCCGTTTCCAGTTCAAGCCATGCTCCACGGTTAGGGATTACTGTAGCTGTGTAATTCCGTTTACCATTTTTGTCGATTTTGGTGCTGAAATAGACGCTAGGAGAGCGAACCAACTGGCTGACAATTACCCGTTCTGCACCATTAATAATAAATGTACCGGTCTCCGTCATTAGTGGGAAGTCTCCCATGAACACTTCCTGTTCTTTGACTTCTCCTGTTTCTCTGTTAATGAGTCTCACTTTAACCCGTAGTGGTGCCGCATACGTGACGTCACGCTCTTTTGCATCGTCAATGTTGTATTTCGGTTCACCTAGGCTGTAGTCAATAAACTCCAGCACCAAATTACCTGTGAAATCTTGGATCGGCGAAATATCGTGAAACATCTCCCGTAATCCTTCCTCCAAAAACCAATCATAAGATTTTTGTTGGATTTCAATCAGGTTCGGAATTTCGAGTACTTCGTTAATTCGTGCATAACTTCGCCGAGTGCGTCGACCATACTGAACAAGATGTCCTGCCAACTTTAACTCACCCCTCATGTCTACTCACTTTAAAAATACATTGCGAACCTCTGTTTGGACAATTATAATGGAACCATACAGAGCGTTCTTCCACAAATAAAGAAAAGCCCTTACCCGAATTCTTTCGAACAAAGAGCATCTTACCGTGGATCCTTACATCACTTGGACTTCACGTTCAACAGACCTGCTTAACATCTGCATAGCATTTCAATACATGCATGGCTATGTTATTTAGTTCTAACAAAGCACTTGACATTTGAGCAAACTAAAGACAAGAAGCCTATCCTAATACTGACATTTCATAATAGTATCATATTTGAAATATCAAGTCAATAGTCCTATTGCGGATTATTTCAAAGGTTTTAAAGCCTTAAATATTCGATAACCCTTATCCTTCGTAACCTCCTGCACATCTCCGAACAAATCCGTAAGCTTTTCTTTTGCCGATGGCGCACCTTGTTTCTTCTGGATGACTACCCAAAGCGCTCCACCTTCACGTAAATGCTCATAAGCTTGTTCAAAAATAGCATGCACCGTTTCTTTTCCAGCACGGATCGGAGGATTAGTTAGAATAACATCGAAGCTTTTACCTTTAACCGCTGTAAACAAATCACTCTCCATAATAGAAACATTCGTGATTCCATTTAGCAAAGCATTTTCTTTGGCAAGTTCGACCGCTCGACTATTGACATCCACCATCGTCACATGACCATCCTTTACCATCCGCGCTGCAGTAAGACCCATCGGGCCATACCCACACCCAACATCAAGTACTTCTGCTCCAGGTGAAAACTCCATGGCTTCAATCAATACCTTACTTCCATAATCCACGCCTTTTTTGGAAAACACTCCAGCATCACTTATAAAGCGATACGTCGATCCCTTTAATTGCTCTTCAATCGTTCTGCGGTCGTGCTGTGCATCCGGTTGGTTCGAATAATAGTGCTGCGGCATCCTAATCCTCCGAATCTGCGTTCCATTCTATTTTTTCCCAATGTCTATAATTTAGACATCAATCCACTAATTAAAACAAACCCCTTGAATTTAGTTCAAGGGGTTTGTTTTTTTTGAACAATATAAGAAAGTATAAGCTTATTGCAAACGAAAGTTAAATTACTTAACTTCTACGTTAGCGCCTGCTTCTTCCAATTTAGCTTTTACAGTTTCAGCTTCTTCTTTAGAAACTTTTTCTTTCAAAGCTTTTGGAGCGTTGTCTACCAAGTCTTTAGCTTCTTTCAAACCAAGACCAGTGATTTCGCGAACTGCTTTGATTACGTTGATCTTGGAAGCGCCAGCGCTCATCAAGACTACGTCAAACTCGGATTGCTCTTCTGCTTCAACAGCAGCAGCACCTGCAGCAGCTACTGGAGCAGCAGCAGTTACGCCGAATTCTTCTTCGATTGCTTTTACAAGATCGTTCAATTCCAATACAGACATACCTTTAATGGCTTCCAAAATTTGTTCGTTACTCATGTGGGTGAACCTCCAATTTTATATTAAAATCAATTTTTTATGATGGAACTTTTGAAGAACAATGTGCTTACGCGCTTTGTTCTTCTTTGTCAGCAACTGCTTTAACAGCAAGTGCGAAGTTACGCACAGGCGCTTGAAGCACGCTGAGAAGCATAGAAAGAAGTCCATCGCGAGAAGGAAGTTCAGCAAGAGCTTTGATTTGATCAACGCTAATGACTTTACCTTCAACTACGGCACCTTTCAATTTCAATGCTGTATTCTTCTTAGCGAAATCGTTAAGAATTTTAGCAGGTGCTACAACATCTTCTCCACCGAATGCTACAACTGTCGGACCCGTAAGAATTGCATCCAATTCTGTAAGATCTGTAGCAGCAGTCGCACGACGCAACAAGGAGTTTTTCAATACTGAAAACTCAATTCCTGCTTCACGAAGTTGCTTACGCAATTCAGTGATTTGAGCAACATTCAATCCACGATAGTCAGCAACAACAGTTGTTACGCTTCCGCGTAGTTTTGCTGTTACAGCGTCTACTGCTTCTTGTTTAGCTTGAATTACTTTTGTATTTGCCAATTTGTACACCTCCTGATAGTTTACTATACAGAATCACGAAATCGCGACTCTGACATTCTACTTAGGCAAGTAAAAAGCCTCCGTAGAATCTACGAAGGCCTGATGAATCATCATTTGCAAGGACTTTCGTCCAATCACTGCTGACGTTCTATCACAACACCTCGGTAGGAAATTAAGCCTATTGGCACCTACTGTCTACGGTAAGCATATTCAACTTTAAGATCAATCTCAAGTCATTCACACAACTATTACAGAATAACAAACATCGTTGAACACGTCAACATGTATTATTTGTAAGAAGCTGTATTTACACGTGCACTTGGACCCATCGTCGAGGAAATTGCAATCCCCTTCAGATATACACCTTTAGCAGATGCTGGTTTTGCACGGTTTAACGCTTCAAGTAAAGATTTAAGGTTCTCATTCAATTGTTCTTCACTGAATGAAACTTTACCGATTGGCGCGTGAATTTGACCTGCTTTATCGAGACGGTATTCGATTTTACCAGCTTTAATTTCTTGAACAGCTTTAGTAACATCGAAAGTAACTGTGCCCGCTTTAGGGTTAGGCATTAGACCTTTACCACCAAGTAGACGACCCAGTTTACCAACCTCACTCATCATATCAGGTGTTGCTACGCAGACATCGAAATCGAACCAGCCTTGTTGAATTTTGTTGATCATATCTAAATCACCAACAAAATCTGCACCAGCAGCTTCCGCTTCTTTCGCTTTATCACCTTTTGCAAAAACCAATACGCGTTGTGTTTTACCTGTACCGTGAGGCAAGACAACTACACCACGAACGGCTTGGTCTTGTTTACGAGGGTCTACACCCAAACGAACAGCCGCTTCGACAGTTTCGTCAAATTTAGCAGTCGCTGCCTTTTTCACCAATTGTACGGCTTCAGCAGGCTCATATACTGTTTCGTTATCAATAAGCTTTGCAGCTTCTTGGTACTTCTTACCATGTTTAGCCATGAAATGTTCCTCCTTTGTGGTTTTAACGGAAATTCCTCCCACATATGCTGGTCTTATTCAGACCTGCGTGAAGCAGAAAAACCTAAAATTAATCTTCGATCGTAATTCCCATACTGCGGGCAGTACCTTCAACCATACGCATAGCAGCCTCAACGGATGCAGCATTAAGGTCAGGCATTTTTTGTTCAGCGATTTCGCGTACTACTGCACGTTTAACCGTTGCAACTTTTTTCTTGTTAGGTTCGCCAGAACCCTTCTCTATCTTAGCAGCTACACGAAGTAGAACTGCAGCAGGTGGAGTTTTGGTGATAAACGTAAAGGAGCGATCTTCAAACACTGAGATTTCAACCGGAATAATCAATCCAGCTTGATCTGCTGTGCGTGCATTGAACTCTTTACAGAATGCCATAATGTTGACACCTGCTTGACCCAATGCTGGACCTACCGGCGGTGCCGGATTCGCTTTACCTGCAGGAATCTGCAGTTTTACCATTTTGATTACCTTTTTAGCCATGTAAAACACCTCCTTGAATCAATAGTGGTTAAGCGGACATCTCTGTCCTCCCACAAGAAACGATAAGATTATTCAATCTTCTCCACTTGAGTGAAATCCAACTCAACTGGGGTTTCCCGTCCGAACATGTTGACGTGTACCTTAACTTTGCTCTTGTCTACCAAGATTTCTTCCACGGAGCCGACGAAATTCGCAAAAGGACCGACTTTAATCTTAACGGATTCCTTAAGTTCGAACTCGACTAGGGCTTTCGGTTCAGTCATTCCCATGTGTTTAAGGATTGATTCCATTTCTTCTGGAAGCAGAGCTGTAGGTTTAGAACCTGACCCTGTTGAACCTACAAAACCTGTAACTCCTGGTGTATTGCGAACAACATACCAAGAATCATCAGTCTGGATCATTTCGACAATGACATATCCGGGGTAAACTTTACGCATAACGGTTTTTTTCTTACCGTCTTTGTTTACAATTTCTTCTTCCATCGGAACAAGAACGCGGAATATCTTATCTTCCATACCCATGGACTCAACGCGTTTTTCCAAATTGGCCTTGACCTTATTCTCATACCCTGAATAGGTATGAACGACATACCATCTTTTCTCCATATCAAGCCACCTGGGACCCTTCTTAAATAATCGCTTCGATCACAGCGGAAATACCGATGTCTAGTACCCAAAAATAAATTGTGACAAACGTAACCGTTCCAATAACAATAAGCGTATAGTTCGTCAGTTCTTTACGATTGGGCCAGCGAACCTTTTTAAGTTCCGCCCAGCTTTCTGAGAAAAAGGAAAAAAGAGACTTGAAGCTGCGTTTCACGACCGACTACACCTCCAATAAGACTATTCTTATCTGGTTTCGCGATGAGGAGTTTGCACGTTGCAATACTTGCAAAACTTCTTCATCTCCATGCGGTCGGGGTTGTTCCGCTTGTTCTTCGTGGTAGCGTAGTTTCTTTGCTTGCAATTTGTACAAGCCAAAGTAATAATTACCCGCATGATGTACACCTCCCGTAGATGTCTCCTTTAAGAAGACTCTATATTGATCCCAATTAGAAACGTCCAACCCTTCATTGCTGAAAGGAAAAAGCCGTTTCTGCGAGATGAATAAGAAAGAATACATGATGACTTCTGCTTTCTCATTCATTAAAACCACGCGAATTTAGGCCTACCTAAAACACTTTATCACATGGGTCATACCATGTCAACGAAAGAATGAAGGTAATAGAAGTATACACAGTTCCTTATTATAGGCCGTCTCAACCCTATTTTCTCTATGACTAACTGCCTGCAATCATTCACTAGTATGGTCATTCTTACAGGGACTAAACATTGTATTTCTTGTGAGAAAAAAAAAGACTCAAGATCGAGCCTTCCCTTTATATAAAGCGTCTGTTCAGTTATCTCTTACTTCTAAGTATCTCTCCAACTTACGTTTCACACGCTGGAGAGCGTTATCAATCGATTTCACATGCCTCTTAAGATCAACCGAAATTTCCTGATACGATCGACCGTCCAAGTACAACATAAGAACTTTACGTTCCAAATCACTTAGAATTTCCGACATTTTGTCTTCAAGACCAACAAACTCTTCTTTGTTAATAATTAGTTGTTCCGGATCACATATTTGCGATCCACAAATGACATCGAGCAACGTCCGGTCGGAATCTTCATCATAAATGGGCTTGTCCAACGATATATATGAATTCAGTGGAATGTGCTTCTGTCTCGTTGCTGTCTTAATCGCCGTAATGATCTGTCTTGTAATACATAATTCAGCGAAGGCTTTAAACGAAGACTGCTTATCCCCTTTGAAATCCCTTATCGACTTGTATAAACCAATCATTCCTTCTTGGACGATATCCTCACGATCAGCACCGATCAAAAAATAAGACCTGGCTTTAGCGCGCACAAAATTCCTATACTTGTTGATCAAGAACTCCAGAGCTTCACTTTCGCCTAAGCGGAAAGCTTCGACAATGTCCTCATCACTGAGGCACATATATTCTGACAACATTGAATCCTTCAGGTCGACACTCACCAGAATCCCCCCGGCTGCAACGCAAGGTACACCGTTACTCTGTGAAATATAGGATCAGTATATATTATGTAACCTATGAACGTCAACCATATTAATGTCATTTATACAACATTGTCCAGTGGGTAGAATTGGAAATATAAATTCATTTCATTACTCACGACGCCAACGTTCGAATAGTTTACGCTGATCTGGGCTCAATTTGCCATCTAGTGTATTTCGATTTGATCTACTGTTGTCTTGTTCAATTCGTTTTTTAATTTCATGTTCGCTATTCTCTACCTCAATAAGTAATTCACGTGCAGACAGTCGAAGTGCTCCCTTAGCAAATATAACATGTTGCTCAATAAGATCACTCGTTGCCACATAAATCTGGCGTCTCTTACGACTCATTTCACCAACCAAGCGTTCAATGGTCTCATCTGCCGTTTCTTTTTCTTTCGTAAAATACACTTCGACTTTACTCTGCGAGAAGGACTTTCCCAATCCTGGAACACGATAGGCATCAAAGACTACAATAACGTGTGTACCTGAGAATGCCTGATAATCTGCCATTCGTTCAAGAAGGCGATCCCTTGCTTCTTGCATATTGATTGGCGCTACTTGTGCAAGCTCAGGCCATCCACCGATCATATTGTATGCATCAACTAGAAGCACATCTCGCAAATCTACCATACAAGGTTACCCTTGGATATGACGTCTGCGCAGCACTTCATACATAACTACCCCAGCCGCCACGGAGGCATTAAGCGAATTTATTCTACCCGCCATTGGCAACTTTACCAATACATCGCATTTTTCTTTAATCAGACGCCCCATACCCGTACCTTCGTTTCCAATAACCACGGCCACAGGTCCTTCGAACACATCTGTCTCATAGATTTCCTGGACAGCTTCAACATCTGTACCTACAACCCAGACGCCCATTTCCTTCAACTTATCTATCGTTTGCCCTAAATTAGTCACTTGAGCAACAGGAACATATTCAACAGCTCCCGCAGATGTCTTGGATACTGTTGCTGTTACTTGTGCTGATCTACGTTTAGGGATTATTACACCGTGAGCCCCTGTACAATCGGCTGTACGCAAGATGGATCCCAAGTTATGCGGATCTTCAATTTCATCAAGCAAAATCAAAAATGGCTTCTCACCTTTTTGTTCAGCGATAGCTATAATATCGTCAACTTCCGCATACTCGTATGGTGCAACTTGAGCAACTACCCCTTGATGCTGTACATCTGGAACCAGTGAGTCCAGCTTACGCTTGTCTACTTGTTGAATAACGACTCCACGTTTCTTAGCTTCCGCGATAATCGGAAGTGTTAAATGCTTTTGTGCATTCTCAGAGATCCATATTTTATTAATGCTTCTTCCTGAACGAAGAGCTTCGGTTACGGAATGTTTACCCGCGATCATATCATTATTTTCCATGCTACTTCCTCCTTCACTTGAGTTCAAATTAACTCTGTTGATCTATATATTGAATACTCATTTCAATGAGTTCATCCATTCTTTCATTCTGCTTCGTATAGTACAGATAACCTATCAAAGCTTCAAACGCTGTCGCATGACGATATTCCAGCACATCTGCATTCTTAGGTACGCTTCCGGATTTAGCATTACGTCCCTGTCTTACTATATCTCGTTCATCTTCTGTTAAGATCGCATCTAAATGTGTAACGATTTTGCTTTGCGCTTTGGCTGATACCATTTTGGTGGCCGAGCGATGAAGATGATGTGGTCGTAGATTAGGCTTGGAAATCAGATATTGACGTACAGCTACTTCATAAAGTGCGTCTCCAATATAGGCTAATACAATCGGTGGAATCAACTTAGGCTGCTTAGAAGGAGGGAAAGGAAACCACAGATCCTTATTCCCCCCAACTAGCTCTTGATCACGCCCGCCTGTCATTTACGCCGCCAGCGCATTCCTTGCGCAGTATCTTCTAGAACAATACCTCGGGAATCAAGTAGATCTCGAATTTCATCAGCACGACCCCAATTTTTGTCCTTGCGAGCATTAACTCTTTCGACGATCAACTTTTCAATCTCTTCATCGATAAGTTCGCCTTCATGGACAGCATAAAGTCTTAGCACTTGATTCATCTCATTAAAAGCTTGAAGCAAAGCATGCAAATCAACAGCTTTCACTACCGGCTCCTGCAATAAGGCATTAGCTTCATATACCCATTCAAACATAGCTGTAATCGCATCAGGTGTATTGAAATCATCCTGCATTTTGGCATGATAAGTAGCTATTATATCCGTCAGTCTGTCCTGTAAAGCCTCATTAACGGTAGCCGCCTTATCTTCCACTACTGCCGTCAAGCGATGTTTGACATTGTCTACAGCATTTCGGATTCGTTCTGTACTCTTCTCCGCTTGATCAATAGTCTCATCGTTGAAATTAAGTGGGTTACGATATTGGCTAGATAACATAAAGTAGCGGATGGACTCCCATTTATACTGTTTACGCAAATCTTTAACCAATATTCCATTGCCTAGGGATTTGGACATTTTTTCATTATTAATATTAATGTATCCATTGTGCATCCAATAATTAGCGAACTTCTTACCTGTTAGTGCTTCTGTCTGTGCAACTTCACATTCATGATGAGGGAATTGTAAATCCTGTCCTCCCCCATGAATATCGATGCTATCCCCAAGGTATCTACGAGCCATAGCTGAACATTCAATATGCCAACCAGGTCTTCCATCACCCCATGGACTAGACCAAGCTATTTCTCCTGGCTTGGCTGCCTTCCAAAGTACGAAATCCTCTGGATGTTCTTTACGTTCATCCACCCCAATTCGAATGCCGAACTGTAGTTCTTCGATATTCTGGTGAGACAACTTACCATAATCTTTGAATTTGTGAGTACGGTAGAATACGTCTCCGCCATTCTCATAAGCGAAGCTTTTCTGCTCAAGCTCCTGAATAAATTCAAGAATAGAATCCATATTTTCCGTTACACGTGGATTCAAAGTCGCACGCGTGAGACCAAGACCCTCAAGATCTTCGTAGTAAGCACCAATAAAAGTATCGGCTACCTCAGGAACTGTACTACCTGTTTGTTCCGCTTTACGAATTAGCTTATCATCAATATCCGTGAAGTTTACAACATAGTTCACTTCATTACCCAGTTGTTCTAGGTATGTTCGAACCACATCAAACACAATCATAGGACGTGCATTTCCGATATGGATAAAGTCGTAAACGGTTGGTCCGCATACATACATTTTTACCTTTCCAGGTTCCTGTGGTACAAAGAGATCTTTATTCCGGGTCAGCGTATTATAAATTTTAAGTGCCATATAAACATTATCCTCCCGTTCTTATTCTTCCTCATTACTCACTATGAGTAGATAGTTCCTGTTCATGTAGTTGATGCCTTTCGCGCTTTACGAGGTCCAGTTCCATGCGAAGTTCCTCAATCTCCATTTGGAGTAAACGCATAGCGTCGACGACAGGATCCGGTAATTGATGACTAAGACGATCAATACGTCTACCATCCTTCTTAACAACCCTACCTGGGATACCCACCACGGTACTATTAGGTGGAACCTCCTTCAGAACAACGGAGTTAGCTCCAATATTACATTGGTCGCCTACTGTAAAAGAACCCAATACTTTGGCCCCTGATGCAATGACAACATTATTCCCAATCGTAGGATGACGTTTCCCTTTTTCCTTACCCGTCCCCCCAAGAGTTACCCCTTGATAGATCACCACGTCGTCTCCTATTTCACAAGTCTCGCCAATAACGACACCCATTCCATGATCGATAAACAATCTTTTTCCGATGGTTGCCCCCGGATGAATTTCAATCCCCGTCATAAACCGGCTACACTGTGAGATCGTACGTGCCAATGTAAACCAGCGACGTTTGTACAAAGCATGGGCAACTCTTTGTGCCCAAATCGCGTGGAGTCCCGAATAGGTGAAGATAACTTCAAATAATCGTCTAGCTGCAGGGTCGTTTTCAAATACCGCTTGGATATCTGATTTCATGTTCTTAAACATATTATTCTCCTCTTCGACGCTTTTCAGCTCTCCTTGTGCTCCCATAACACCTTATCTCTGTCATGACCTATTAGATTCAACTAGCACTGTAGGACTCCTCGCTCTGTGAGAATCATAGGTATCATCGTGTATCCGTCTTAGAACTCAAAAAACGCCCCTGCAGCATACGCTGCAGAGACGTTTAACCGTGGTTCCACTCTGCTTGAGATGCTTGTTAATATTGTACCCATTAACATGACGACGCATCTCCTCTTAATGCCTTATAACGGAGGACAATCCGGCACAACCTAACGATAGCGTAACTTTTGTTCGCTCCTTCGCTCGGTCGCGCAGCTCACAGGTGCATTTTCGATTACTGACACATAGATAACTCACAGCCATAGGGGAAAACAAATGAAATCCCCAAGGTTATCCTCTCTGGAATATGCCAAAGTAAACTACTTTTCCTGATCTTAGCTATTAACTACTATACGTAATACTCACGATATACAATCAGACCCTGATGATAAAGTTATTGGATGTATTATAACGAAAAGACAAGGAACTGACAAGACGTCAGCATCCACAATTATCTTTTCATAAGTTATGCATCGATCCTAGATTTGTGACTTCAACCGATTCTGAACGCGATCTAGCCCAAGAAGATAGATGGTTTGGTTCAGATCTCGGCCATGCGTCTGACCCGTTAACGCAACACGAATTGGCATGAACAATTGTTTACCCTTAAATCCGGTCTCTTTCTGTACTTCCTTAATAAGAACAGCCATGTTAGCTGGAGTAAATTCATCCGTAGCTTCTACCTTAGTCAGGAATGCAGCAAGAACCGTTGGTACTTGCTCTTCCGCAAGGATAGCTTTCGCTTCTTCATCTAGTTCAATATTGGAGCGGAAGAACATCTCAGACAATTCCACAATGTTAGAAGCGGAATTCAATTGTTCCTGATAAAGAGCAACCAGAGACTTCGCCCATGCTTCCTGGTCAGCATTCAACGCTTCAGGCAAACAACCGGTACGTTGCAGATGTGGAATAGCAAGCTTCGCAATTCGATCTGGATCCGCATGTTTAATATAATGATTGTTCATATAAGCCAATTTATTCTGATCGAATACTGCAGGACTCTTAGACAAGCGTTCTGCGTTAAATATAGCGATCAGCTCTTCTTTTACGAACATTTCTTCCTCACCCTCAGGTGACCATCCAAGCAAGGAAATAAAGTTAAATAATGCTTCTGGTAAATAGCCCAGTTGATCATACTGTTCAATAAACTGAACAATAGACTCATCCCGCTTACTAAGCTTCTTATGATTCTCATTCACAATCAACGTCATATGACCGAATTGCGGAGCATCCCATCCAAGAGCTTCGTAGATCATCAATTGACGCGGCGTATTGGAGACATGATCTTCGCCACGTAGTACATGGGAAATCTCCATAAGGTGATCATCAAGCACTACAGCAAAGTTATACGTTGGAATACCATCTTTCTTCACAATAACGAAATCCCCTGTATCCTGTGTAGTGAAGGAAATCGTGCCCTTAACGATATCATTGAAAGTATATGTTTTGTCTTCCGGTACGCGAAAACGTATACTCGCAATGCGACCTTCCGCCTCAAACGCACGTTGTTGTTCTTCTGATAAGTCACGATGTTTACCTGAATAACGCGGTGTTTCCCCACGAGCAGTCTGATCTTCTCGCTCCTGTTCTAATTCCTCTTCTGTGCAGTAACAACGATAAGCAAGGCCTTTATCCAGCAGTTCCTGCCAATAGGTACGATAAATGTCCAGTCGCTCAGTCTGACGATACGGCCCGTATGCCCCACCTACATCTATACTTTCGTCCCATTCAATCCCTAGCCACTTCAAATATTTCAGTTGGCTTTCTTCTCCGCCTTCAACGTTACGTTTCACATCTGTATCTTCAATGCGAATAATAAACTTGCCCCCCAAATGACGAGCATATAAATAGTTAAAAAGAGCTGTTCTTGCATTTCCAATATGTAAATGTCCTGTTGGACTAGGTGCATATCGCACGCGCACTCCACTGGTCATATCTAATTCCTCCGCTTCGTATATATCAATCCTTCACTTATATTTCAAGATGATAGCATATCTTGGGTTAGGCATACAATAGATTGGGCGGCAATCCCCTCACCGCGACCTGTGAACCCTAACTGCTCCGTCGTTGTTGCCTTCACGTTGACTTGAGAGACATCTGCGTCAAGCGCCTTTGCAATAACCTCCATCATTTCAGGAATGTAAGGAGCCATTTTAGGTTTCTGAGCAATAATTGTTGAATCTATGTTACCAAGTCGATATCCTCTCTCTTTGGCAAGATTCCATACCTGTACTAGTAATTTGAGACTGTCAGCGTCTTTATAGTCAGGATCGGTATCCGGGAAATGCTTACCAATATCACCAAGTCCAAGTGCACCAAGAATTGCATCTGTGACAGCATGTAGAAGCACATCTGCATCTGAGTGTCCAACTAACCCCAACTCATAGGGAATCGTAACCCCACCTATAATACACGGCCTGCCTTCAACTAGTTGATGTACATCAAAACCTTGTCCTACTCTTATCATGACTATCCCTCTCCCTTACGTTTCTTTATAAATGCAGCATATTCTAAATCATCAGGTGTCGTAATCTTGATGTTGGTATAACTCCCCTTTACGACAGCTACCGGAATACCCATTCGTTCTACGAGCATAGAGTCATCTGTTCCCACAAACCCGCTTCTCTGTGCCTCTTCATGAGACCTAAGAAGATCAGAAACACGAAAAGTCTGTGGGGTCTGAATAGCCCACAGACTTTGACGATCTGGTGTATCGACAATGATACCTGATCCATCAACTTGTTTAATTGTATCCTTCACAGGTACTGCTAATACAGCGGCTCCTGTGCGAAGTGCCATCTGATAACAGTCCTCAATGTCGGCTTGGTCCACAAAGGGGCGTACACCATCATGTATCATGACCCATTCCGTCCCAATCTCTAATAAGCCTTTATATACGGAATACTGTCTCTCACTTCCACCAGGGATCACTTGGATCACCTTGTCCATTTTATACTCGTGTACCCATTCTTGGACACGCCCCACATCATCCTGACCCGTTACCAGAACAATCTCTTTCACTTGAGGCATACTGTTGAATACTTCTAATGTATGAATCAAAATGGGCTTGTCCTGTAGCAACAAGTACTGTTTACTTTCAAGGGTACCCATCCGGGAACCTTTACCTGCTGATACAATAACGATCCCCAAACTGTTGTCCATAATTATACCCCTGTCTTCATTCCCAAGTATTAAGGAAATAGTTATCTCCATCATACCGTTTTTACTGGGCTTTTTCCAACAGTTTCGGTTTCGCAAAGATCATTCGGCCCGCAGAGGTCTGTAGTACACTCGTTACCAACACTTCCATAAGGGAGCCAATATATTCACGTCCACCCTCTACAACAATCATCGTTCCATCATCTAGATAGGCGACACCTTGTCCATGCTCTTTACCGTCTTTGATCACCTGCACCATAATTTCTTCCCCAGGAAGAACAACAGGTTTGACTGCATTGGCTAGATCGTTAATATTCAGAACAGACACGCCTTGTAGCTCACATACTTTGTTCAAGTTGTAGTCGTTGGTGACTACTTTTCCCTTTAATACTTTAGCCAACTTAACAAGCTTACTATCCACTTCTGAAATTTCTTCGAAATCACCTTCGTAGATGAGTACTTTTATAGCTAATTCTTTCTGAATTTTATTCAAAATATCTAGACCTCTACGCCCCCGATTTCGTTTGAGTAAATCTGACGAATCTGCGATATGTTGAAGCTCTTCGAGTACAAACTCAGGAATAACAATCGTCCCCTCTATAAAACCGGTCTTGCATATATCAGCAATCCGTCCATCAATAATAACGCTCGTATCAAGTATTTTATGCTCTTCCAACATTCTTTCGTCGGATAACTCCGCCCGCCCCCATCTTCCTGAGGTCCATAACGTTGCCAGTTCCTCTTTCTTCTCCATGCCAACTCTAAGGCCCATGTAGCCGCATATCAGGGTTATACCCACTTCTATCATTTGTCCTACTTTCCCGAGCCACACAAGGCTAGGATACAGCAGCAGAGCCAACAGAAGGCCACCTGTCAACCCAGCCGCTCCAGCAGTCAACTCATTCATTGGCATTTTTGAAAATGCCCCAACAATACCTTGCAACTTGTCAAACACGGTTGGGTAAATCATAGAGCCGATCAACATAAATAAAATAGCCCCTAGTGCCGCAAAGACCAATCCTCCCCTAACAGCATCATTTTCACCAAATAGGCTTATCCACTCAGGGAATGATTTTCCTAACATTTGATAAACCGTATATCCAAACCATGCACCACATAGTCCAATGAATACTAAAATAGCTTTTTTTAACATCAGATTCCACATCTCCTTCAAAATATATAGCGTTTATAGATATCTTTATCCAGTATGATCCAATTTGTTGGTGCGTAACCCTAAATTGCCCAATTTTTATTCATGAGTGATAAACTATCTCTTTGTTTCTAATTTACTGGATCTTTTTAGGTTGAAAAAAAACATTCCACTGGCATATAATGAATTCAATTCATAATTTACGAGGTGATTGGAAAAATGAGTACAGTCAGTTTACAGGAATTCCAAGATCAAATATCCGACCTGCTGCTCCGTCACCGCAGTCTACTCGATGTCATGTCTAAGAATGGGCAGAGTAGCGCATCATTGAACAGAGCTGTTGCCAAATCCATTACGGATTGTGGTTGTATCGAACTTCATGCCACGAAGCAAGCATTTGAGCCTGGATTAGATCTAGCATCCACAAAAGAAGTAGTAGGAAGTCACGTACATGGACACTTATGCGAGAACTGCAAAGAGATTATCAGTACCGAATTAGGGCGTAACATGTTCTACTTGTCAGCTCTTTGTAACTTGCTTGAAATTAATATGGATGAAGTCGTTCGAGATGAATCGAAGAAATGCTCTACTCTGGGTCTATTCAATATGTCTTAGAGGAAATAGTCTTCAATAATAAAACATAAAAAAAAGCATTTATTTCACTGCCATAAGGCATGAAATAAATGCTTTTTATTTGTACATCTAGAGGAATGAAGGATCTCAATGATCAGAATGAAGTGGATCTTCTTCTTTCTTCTTATGTTTACGACGTCTCAAAGATCGCTCAATACTCTGCTTCACACCATATACCGCATAAATAACAAGTGGTATAAATATCAGCTTCGATATTTGATCTGGAAACACTACTGCAATCGCTACAGCGACAACAATAACAACGGGTGCGCCTATAACAACTTTCTTCGGTAATCCTACTTTTTTGAAATTGGGATATCTTACCGTACTAACCATTAAATAAGATAGCAAAAGCATGGCAATAATCATATAAGTATCAGAAATCTCATTATGAAAAAGAGATAATGTTGCTAATACTCCACCAGCAGCAGGAATAGGCAATCCAACAAAATGACCTGGCATCCCTTTTCGAACATTAAATCGCGCTAGACGAAGTGCACCACACATAGGGAATATGGCTGTAGCACTCCAAGCAATTGGATCCGGTATACCTTGCATTGTAACCATATACATAATAAGTGCAGGTGCTGCACCAAAAGAAATAACATCCGAAAGGGAATCTAATTCTTTCCCGAACTCGCTTTGCACATGAAGTGCTCTTGCCACGCGACCATCTAGGCCATCGAGTAGCATCGCAATAATAATCATGATTGCAGCCATACTGTATTTTTCATTCAGCGCCATCATCATCGCAATCATTCCGAGAGCTAGATTACCTAAAGTAAACATATTCGGAATTGACTTCGTTATCATTTATTCACCTCAATTTGTTCAATATACCCCATATCATCCATTGATTGTATGGCATTTATACTTGCCTGTCAATGAATACTTGCTCTTGTAATCGGATAAGGCCCTCTTTGATATTTCGAGCTCTAACCTCACCAATTCCATCCACTTCGTCCAACTGTTCAATGGTTGCAGTCATAATTTGTGGCAATTGTTCGAACCGCTCCAGAAGATTATGAATGATTACATTTGGCAATCGAGGTATTTTATTCAAGACTCTATATCCGCGTGGGACTACAGACTCCTCTGATGTCACAAACGATGTCGGATACCCTAATAATCGAGTGATATAGTGAAGATCCAGCAATTCATCATCCGACGCACGTTTGAGTCCTGCAATAATCTCACGAATCTTATCTTCGTTGTCATCACGAGCATAGTCTCTAAATAACAACCACGCTTCCACTTCCATGTTACTTACTAGTTCTTCCATCTGCAAGCTGATCAGACGACCCTCATTACCTAATTCTGTAATGTAACGTTTAATCTCTGTCTTGATGCGAAGCACCATCTCCACACGTTGAATGACATTAACCACTTCTGGAATCGTTACGAGTTCTTCGAACTCGGATGCCGATAAATTGGTGAGTGATTGGTTCAAGACAGCCCTGTATCGCTCTAACGTCTGTATGGCTTGATTGGCTTTGGTAAGAATAACACCAATCTCTTTAAGTGAATAACGTAAAGCACCCTGATACAAGGTAATAATATTACGTCGCTGCGAGATGGAAACAACCAACTTGCCTGTCTGCTTAGCTACACGTTCTGCTGTTCTATGCCGGATGCCCGTTTCGGATGATGCAATGGAGGAGTCGGGGATTAACTGCGTATTTGCATACAAAATCCGTTTGAGATCCTCACTCAATATTATGGCTCCATCCATCTTGGCCAATTCGTATAAATAATTGGGTGAGAAATCACAATTGATTGAAAAACCTCCATCTACAACTTCCATGACTTCAGGACTATAGCCAACAACGATTAGCGCTCCCGTCTTCGCACGCAATACATTTTCCAGGCCATCTCTAAAAGCTGTTCCAGGTGCAACTAACCTCAGTAAATCATTCATTATATCTACTTGATTACTCTCTTTCATCATTAAATGCCCCCTAATCTAACGCAACAGCAAGTGCTTGTGTCTCACAAGTAGTTACACCCATCAGCTCCATTTATTTAGGATGTCGCCATCCCTTCAAACTCTTCTCGAGCATCATCTCACAGCTATTGCCAAATCTACCGCAGGTTCGTCAAGATTCACGCCACCAGCACTCGTTGATATAGGCATCTTGATTCTGATGGAACATTTATATTATATATTTCCTAATCAAAATTCATGCTGTTTTACATTAACATAGATACCCTAAACCCTATCGAACTTATGACAACGTCCAAATGCTAAATACTTACAACTAAGTATAACGGATAATTCTTACCTTTAACAGAAACTGTTATACAGATATCTTCATTCTTCCTCATCCCAAGGAGCACGGTTACTACCACCTTTGGAAGTAGAAGTTCCAAATACAGATTGGATCACTTGGCTTAACGTCTTACATGGAATAACCTTGATTTTAGAAAACGTCGTTGTACTCTTCAATCCATTAAACGCAACATACACACGTTTGAACCCCATTCGTTCAAGTTCCTTAATACGTAATTCTAAGGTAGGCACTTTCTTCAACTCACCCGTTAATCCAATATCGGCAATAAAAACTGTATCATTAGGAATTCCTTTATTCTTGTATGACGATACAATACTCATAATCGCTGCTAAGTTGGAGGATTGTTCTTTCAAACGAATACCCCCCGTTGTTTTCACTACGACATTCTTATCGTGTAACGGAATACTAGCTCTTTGTTCCATAATGCTTATGAGTGTATTTACATGGTCTTTCTTTAAACATTCTGCAATTCGACTCGGATATGGCATAAAGGTTGATGATACCAAGCTCTCTATCTCAAGAATAATGGGCCGGGTTCCTTCTTTAACAACAGTTAATGCACTACCGCTAATCACATCATTATCATCTCTTTGCGTCATAAAGAATTCGGATGGATTATCGACGGCTGTCATTCCTTGCTCTCCCATTGAGAAAAACCCAATTTCTCCTGAGCTTCCATAACGATTCTTAGAAGAAAATAGCATTTTCAACTCTTCGCCTTCTTCTCCCTCGAGAATAAGAACAGTATCGACCAAATGTTCTAATGCTCTCAAGCCGGCCAGTTCGTTATCTTTGGTCATCTGTCCAACCATAATGATCGCTCTTGGTCTTTGCGCATCTTTGGCAATTTTCAAAAGGGTATTCGCGCATTCCATCGTTTGCGTAGGAGAGCCCGGTCTTTGAGGGTACTCATCTAATACAAAAGTTTGGATACTATCGATGATAATAACATCGGGGTCTATTTGGTCAATACAACCTAATACGTTGTTCAAGCTATTATCAGAATATACCCATACATCCTTATGCATATCTTGTAGCACGCGCTCGGCTCTTGTTTTGATCTGTGAATCGCTTTCCTCACCAGAAGCATATAGCACTTTTAATCCTTGCTTCGCCATATCATCGGATATTTGTAACAAGAGGGTTGATTTCCCTGCCCCTGGAATAGCAGTAATTATCGTAATCGAATCTTTTACAATTCCTCCGCCCATTACACGGTTAAATTCATTGTATTTCGTGACAATCCTATCACTGTTTTGAGATATGGTATCTGTCAGACGGTTTACTTTAACATTTTTCTTCTTACTAATACTCTTTTGTCCACCACTCACATCGCCAATCTCTTCTTCTTCAAGCGTATTCCATTCTCGACAATCATTACACGAACCTTGCCATTTTATATGCTCATGACCACAACTGGTACACTTATATATTGTTTTCTTTTTCATATTTAAAATTCACTTCCTCAGTTAATCAAATCATATTTCATACTTATAAAGCAGCCATATTTAGTAGTCAAGTAAGCCATCTATATCTATATATCGAATAGTTTACATAAAAAGTTTACATCTCTTCTTATAATAACTCAAAAGAGAAGCCATTACCCACAAAAAAATAGTGCCCTTCATTTACTGAAGAGCACTACTTCAAGATTAAATCCTATCCAATCGTATTTATTATTCTGAAGTAACAGAAGGATCTTGCTTCTCTACAGACAATCCTTCTTCTCCCTTATCGATGATTAAGGAATCACCTTTACTTATTTTACCAGCTAACAATTCTTCAGATAAACGATCCTCAATATGTTTTTGGATCGCTCTACGAAGTGGACGAGCACCAAAGGCTGGGTCATAACCCTCTTTAGCTAAGAATGCTTTAGCTTCATCTGTTAAGATGAATTCCACATCATATTCGCGTAGTCGTTTACGAAGTTCCTCCGACATCAGCGTTACGATCTGCGCTATATGTTTCTCTTCTAACGAATGGAATACAATGATTTCATCAATCCGGTTCAAGAATTCTGGGCGGAATGTCTTTTTAAGTTCACCCATTACTTTTTCCTTCATGTTGGAATACTCTGCTCCCCCGTCTTGAACTGCTGTGAAGCCTAACGTTGAGTTACGTTTGAGGGCTTCAGCACCTACGTTAGAAGTCATAATGATTAGTGTATTACGGAAGTCTACGACACGTCCCTTAGAATCGGTCAATCGACCATCTTCAAGTACTTGTAACAAGATATTAAACACTTCCGGGTGTGCCTTCTCAATCTCATCTAATAGTACAACAGAGTATGGTTTGCGACGAACTTTCTCCGTAAGTTGACCACCTTCTTCATACCCTACATAACCTGGAGGTGCTCCAACAAGACGAGATGTGGAGTGTTTCTCCATATATTCAGACATATCAATCCGTACGATTGCATTCTCATCCCCGAATAAGGCATCCGCCAAAGCACGAGCTAATTCTGTCTTACCCACACCCGTTGGTCCAAGGAAAACAAATGAACCTATAGGTCGTTTAGGATCTTTAAGACCTGCACGAGCACGACGAACCGCTCTACTTACAGATTTCACTGCTTCTTCTTGACCAATTAGACGTTCATGCAGAATCGACTCCATGTTCAGAAGACGCTGAGTCTCTTCTTCCTTAAGCTTACTTACTGGAATTCCAGTCCAGCTCGCAACGATTTGAGCAATATCATCTGGGGTAACTTCAGAATCCGTACTACCTTGTTTCTCTTTCCACTGATTCTTCGTAATATCCAGTTCTTCACGAACTTTTTGTTCTGTATCACGTAGCGCAGCAGCCTTTTCGAACTCTTGGCTCTGTACAGAAGCATCCTTTTCCTTACGGATATCTTCAAGACGGCTTTCTAATTCTTTCAAATTAGGTGGAATCGTGTATGAATGCAACCTTACCTTCGAACCTGCCTCATCGATCAAATCAATCGCTTTATCTGGTAAGAAACGATCTGGAATATAGCGATCTGACAATTTAACAGCTTCTACAATTGCTTCATCTGTAATCTTCACACGGTGATGTGCTTCATAACGATCACGTAAACCAAATAGAATCTGAACAGCTTCTTCTGGCGACGGCTGATCAACAGTAATTGGCTGGAATCTACGCTCTAATGCAGCATCTTTCTCAATATACTTACGATACTCATCAAGTGTTGTTGCCCCTATG
Source organism: Paenibacillus macquariensis (assembly GCF_900156375.1). Lineage (GTDB taxonomy): Bacteria > Bacillota > Bacilli > Paenibacillales > Paenibacillaceae > Paenibacillus_AQ > Paenibacillus_AQ macquariensis. The sequence goes on along the minus strand of NZ_FTNK01000023.1, from coordinate 4,234 downwards.
CACTGCAACTCACCACGAGCAAGGGATGGCTTCAGAATATTAGATGCATCAATTGCACCTTCAGCTCCGCCAGCGCCAATCAATGTATGCAACTCATCAATGAATAGAATGATGTTACCTGCTTGACGAACTTCATCCATAATCTTCTTCAGTCGATCTTCAAATTCACCACGATATTTCGTTCCCGCAACAACCGATCCCATATCCAGCGTCATAACACGCTTATCACGAAGGGTCTCTGGAATTTCATTATTAATGATCTTCTGTGCGAGTCCTTCAGCAATCGCTGTCTTACCAACCCCAGGTTCCCCAATCAGTACCGGGTTGTTCTTCGTACGACGACTAAGAACCTGAATAACTCGCTCAATTTCCTTACTACGACCAATCACAGGGTCAAGATTGCCTTCTTTAGCGTAAGCAGTTAAATCACGTGCTAAGCTATCCAATGTTGGTGTATTCACATTTGCTTGTGCACCATTGTGGCTAGATACAGCTTCACTGCTACCCAACAGTTGTAGTACTTGTTGACGTGCTTTATTCAAGCTAATCCCCAAATTATTCAGCACACGTGCAGCTACACCTTCGCCTTCGCGAATAAGACCTAACAAAATATGTTCTGTCCCCACGTAGGTATGTCCAAGCTTACGAGCTTCATCCATTGAAAGTTCAATAACTTTCTTAGCACGAGGTGTATAGGCAATATTTGTTGGTTGTTCTTGTCCTCGACCAATCAGTGTCTCAACTTCATCTTGAATCTTCTCGAGTCCTAGACCCAGACCAATTAGAGCCTTAGCAGCAATGCCATCTCCTTCACGAATAAGACCTAGCAATATATGCTCTGTACCTATATTATTGTGTCCTAGACGAACTGCTTCTTCTTGAGCCAAAGCAAGCACCTTCTGCGCACGTTCCGTAAATCTCCCGAACATCATATTCTCCTACACCTCCATGAATTTTGAAACCCTTTTATATTTTGATTTATGAATTATCCTTATGCGTTCGTAACTTCTCCCGAATCAATTTGGCACGGTAGACGTCACGATCTTCGTTCCCCATAATTTCCCCGAATGTCTTTTGAAGAAACCCCGGCTGCGTCATCACATTCAACTCATTCATCACTGGCGTTGAAGGACCTTCAATAATGCCAAGATCCACACCCAGACGAACATCTGATAAACGCTGCGCGGCTTCTTTCGAATCAATAATTTCTGCATATGACAAAATACCATAGGAACGCTTTACCCGATCAGTCATACGGAGCTTAGATTCATTAAGCAATCGTTCACGGGCATTCTTCTCATGCTCAATAATTTGTAATACGACACTGTGCAGATTATCGATGATTTCGTTCTCCGTCTGCCCTAGCGTGATTTGATTGGAAATTTGAAATATATTACCCACTGCTTCGCTACCTTCACCATAAATTCCTCTTACCGTCAATCCTACTTGGGATACTGCAGACAAAATTCGATTGATTTGTTGTGTCATTACCAGTGCAGGTAAATGCATCATAACTGAAGCTCTGAGCCCCGTCCCCACATTAGTTGGACAACTCGTTAGGTAACCCCTCGTATCATCGAATGCATAATCGATATGAGCCTCAAAAATATCATCGATTGCTGTTGCTTTCTCCCAAGCATCACGAACTTGGAATCCAGGATATAGACATTGAATGCGAAGATGGTCTTCTTCGTTAACCATAATACTTATAGATTCATCTTCACTAAGAATAACAGCACCATAATGTGATTCGTCAGCTAAACTAGGACTAATCAGATGCTTCTCAACTAGAACTTTTTTGTCTAATGGTGAAATATCATTTAAGTTAAGCATATAAAAAGTACCGAATGATTGTAAATCATCATACTTCTCCATGTCGGTAAGACGCTCAAGCACTTCTATAGACTGCTCATTTGTCGCAACCAATGGAAATGGAAGACACTGCAAATTTCGTGCTACTCTTACACGACTACTGATGGCAATATCGGAATCATTTGCGTTACCGAGCATCCAGTCGCTGAGTGCTTTTTCGGTAAACCGGAGATTTGGCATCACGCATTCCTCCTTCTTGATAGAACTTTACTATTCAGATAATCCCTTTTCGAGCTCCCTTATCTGATCACGTAGTGTTGCTGCTGCTTCAAATTCTTCTTCAAGGATTCGTTTCTGCAGCTCTGCTTTGAGATCATCTAGTTGGCGTTTAACCTGTATTTGGCTTCCGCCTCTCTTTGGGATCTTACCAACATGAGTTGTACTTCCATGTACTTTTTTAAATAATGGATTTAAACGTTCATCGAAATATTCATAGCATGAACTACATCCAAAACGTCCAGCTTTACTGAATTGTGTATATGTCATTCCACATTCTTCACAGCGCAGGGGTTGAGCAGCTTTCGATGCTCCGGATTGAACTTTACTAGCTGTGTCAAAATCAATAAGCCCTGACAACAAGCTATGTATTGAGAATCCTCCTGAGGTTCCAGGAACAATCTCTCCCTTTTCCCTTGCACATGATTCACAAATATGAAATTCTGTTTTCTCTCCGTTCACAATCTTTGTGAAATGAAGAGTTGCCTGTCTTGTTCCGCATTCTTGACAATGCACGTCGATGTACCTCGCTTTCTTCGTAGGTCATTTACCTAATAAAGAGATCAACATCGCTAACATCATTCTGGCACGAATCTCATCCCGGTAAGGAAGTTTGATCATGAGGCATTCCCTGGATATCGCTGCACGCATTAAATTCGCTTCGCGTTTGTTAAGGAAACAAGACCCCTCCAGTTGATAGATCAGCCCTTCCGCCGTCGTCTGGTCAATACCTTCGCCAATGGTCTGTCGGAGATGGATATGAAGATCCGAGTGTTCTGGAAGATCAATTCGTTGTATCCGAATGTAACCTCCCCCACCTCGCTTGCTCTCCACAAGATAACCCTTCTCCAACGTAAAGCGAGTACTTATGACATAATTGATCTGTGAAGGAACACAGTCAAATCTCTCAGCCAAATCATTGCGTTGAATTTCCACGGTTCCTTCGGGACTTTCATGCAAAATATTCTTCAGATATTGTTCAATAATATCAGAAATATTACGCATCACTCATCCTCCACTATTAAAACGTTAAGCCAATAAGAAGCCTCGCTAACAGCATATGCATATAACATCCCTGTTGACTTTGACTTTCTTTGACTTTGTTAATATTATATCATATTCTTGTATTTTGCCAAGGGGTGAGATTATTTTTAGTGTGGGCTTGTGGATAGAATAATATTCTTCTGTGGGTTATTCTTTTTTCTTTCAACGATTAGGCTTTTCGTACACAGCTGTGAGTACTTTGTTGACAACAACCGCTTTTTCCGCTCAAGACTTCTCAATTATTCCAAATGGGTTACAAATACGGTAATATATTTAAACTTTATTAACAACTCATACACATATCAAGCTCAAGACCCTTCTCTGGTCGTCTCCTCATGCGATGTTATCCACCAATTATTTATTACATGGCTTCCATAGTACATGAAATTAGAATTTTACTATTAAGTAATTGATACTATTCTTTATTGCTATATTTAACGGTATTTCACTAGTTTATTCAGCTGTCTCTTCATCAATATGTATTTATAGAACTTAATTAGATGTAGAAATGGAAAAATTCTACTCAAGTTATCCCCAAACCGTGTACAAGTCATATTAACTGGTGTATTTCCTGTTGCTCATCTGTCACTACATCAAGGCTTATTTCTAATCTGATCCACTATTTCTTTAAAAACCCGTCGAATTATTTAAAAAGGCAGAAAAAAAACACCGTTGATCGAAATCAACAGTGATTCTTGTGCTTGGCGACGTCCTACTCTCCCAGGACCCTGCGGTCCAAGTACCATCGGCGCTGGAGGGCTTAACGGTCGTGTTCGGGATGGGTACGTGTGGAACCCCTTCGCTATCGCCACCAAACGGTATTCAGCATTATGCTGTTATTCAAGGTTTAATCCTTGAAAACTAGATACGAATGAATTTGCAGTTCGAAACTTGCATTTGCTCCTAAAGCCTAAACTTTAGAATATTAGGATAAGCCCTCGACCGATTAGTATTGGTCAGCTCCATGCATTGCTGCACTTCCACCTCCAACCTATCTACCTCGTCGTCTTCAAGGGGTCTTACTAATTGGGAAATCTCATCTTGAGGGGGGCTTCACGCTTAGATGCTTTCAGCGCTTATCCCGTCCGCACGTAGCTACCCA
>NZ_FTNK01000062.1 GCF_900156375.1 Paenibacillus macquariensis | reverse complement strand
CGCTGCTGCCTATCACCAATATTGTTTTTCCGGTTCCTTTTACGCAATAGTTTAATTTAAATCCATCACTGATTACAGTTTTATAATTGTTCATTTAAATCGTCCCCTTATTTTTCTTTAGGAAGAGCGACTGCATTAAGTAGAAGCTCTTCTTTTAGATCACGTCCTTTCTTTTGTCTGATTCCCTTACATTTTCCATGGAACGTTCCAACATCATTTCCTATCACCTCAAAAAATTAATTAGGATTTGAGCAATCCTCACAAAGATTTTATCATATTTTTTAATCTAAGCCGAGTTTTGATAATGCCAATCCCTATTTTTCAAACGCTAGTGTAAATACTTGTGAGCGAGGAATTGAACTATCGTATCCCGTTTAGTTAAAACAACGGTGTAAGTGTAAAATCCACCGCAAATCCCTTTTATTCTAAACGCTTAATAATCCTGTGCTATCGATAGCAACATGAGATCCGGCGATAATCCCTTCTTGCTGGCAAATCGAATCAAGAAATCAGCAAAAACGCGGCTTTGTGTAGCAATAGAAGGAGCTTTACGATCCAAGCGCAACCCACATTGATAACGAAACCCAAGGTCTAACTTAAGCCAATGATGAAGCCTGGTAAATGTGCTTAGATTCTCAAGCGGAGGAACCACCAAGAATGGCAGCTCTCGTGGATCTCCGGCTTAAGGAATGAGGGAAAAGCAATAAAATCCCCCTTTTTTATTGATCTTGCCCACGATTGTAGGCTGTTTGTCTCTCTTGAATGTATATTCATTCATTTTAACGGTGACTTTGTATCCGGCCAAATTGATATTGAATATTGATTTGACCGTGCTACTTGCTGCCGAAATTGCTTGTTTCTGTGTGTATTTAGGTTTAGCAAAGGACTTAGCAAAATCATTGTCGCTTGTCCAATCGATATTTATCGTATCGACTTCCAACACCTGATTCGTTATCCCATCTATCTTGACGTAATGATGTTCGTAACGATCGGCAAAATACCAGAAGTAGCTTCCGTCGATTTCATTTCTTACCCGTGTCATGAGCGCAATATTTATTTTACCTTCGCTACTTAATTGGTTAATTGCATTAGCGGCTTTATTTAACAATTTTTTATCTATTTGTGTCGAGGAATAGCTTTGGCTAGCGCTAATTTTATTTTCTTTATCGAGGTCAATTGTTAGCGATTGATCTTTACCCCAGAATACCCAGTAATTTCTCGGCTCATTATCTTGATAAGGCGATTTCACTCTCCATAATGCATCGAACGTTAATGGGTTCTTCTTATCATCGAATTTCGCGATGAATGCATTCACCTTCTTAAGAACAGCTGGCTCCAATACAAGATCCTTATCTTGAATATGATAAAAGATGGTTGCTCCATCAACCCGTTGTTTTTTCTTGTCGTAATAAACGCTGAACTTTGCAGCAGGCTGGGACAGTTCTCCATCTATTTGAATACCATCATATTTATTCATCGACACTGTAAAATCTGACTTCATCTCATTGGCTTTTGCAATATCCTCAAGAGCTGCTTTTACCTTTTTCAATACAGTTGAATCAAGTTGGGGTTTAACCGTACTGTCTGTGGCTTCTGTCCGTGGTTCTGCCTGTGCAGGTCCACTTAATAAACTGAATGTCAATAAGGCTGCCATAATGGTCAATAGAGCCATTCTTCTTTTCAATATATACCCTTCTTTCAATGGTTTTGTTATAGCTTTATTATGAATATCAAAATAACCGAAATTTGAGACTTGAACGTAAAAATGCAAGTAACCCTATTCACTTAAAGTTGATGAATCGTCATTTATAATAGTCAAACGAACGTTCGCAATGGGTGTTACCCAATGAATTATTCTTGGTTACAACAGAAGCTGAGACGGGTCTAACATACGAATTGATTTTATTCGATAAAAAATGTAATTCGTCACTGGTCTAAGGTTCTTTTAGTATGAAACTTTATAATTTTAAAAAGTAGCGTATATTTTATGATTGATTCCATGATATATAAACCGTAGGTTTAGGTTCTTTATTATATGAAACTTTAGCACCCAAAGATTCACTTATAAATCTTAGATTAACTAACATATGATTATCTTCTAAAAAAGGGGCTTGTATTAGCCTATATTCTTTATCATTTAAATAAGCAACCTGACTCTCTAACATCAGTACTATCTTTGTCGTATCTTTCACAGCTGTTACAGTTTGTGTGTTGGAATCCCAATCTACAGTAGCACCATAAGTTTCAAAAAGTTCCCTGAATGGAACCATTGTATTCCCATTAAACGACAAAGCTCCTGGAGAAAATTATACAACTTCACCATTCAATACAACTTCTACTGCATTGGCAGATTGGCTTTCTGCCATTACCAAAGTTGGGAATAACAATATAAGGCATAAAAAAATGCTAATAGTTTTGTTCTTCATAATACACTACCTTCCAGTTTTATTTAGTTATTAACTTATTTTTTTACTTAGCTACATATGATTTACCTCCTGAATTGCAAAATCCGTGATTAACTATTCGATTACCCTGCCCGCTAGCTTAACTTGCCACTTTATTTTTTTGTTTTTCCTCTATCTATATATATTGACGTCAGCATATGCTAAAAGTTCCATCTTTTAACAATTATTCACATTGTCTTTATTACGCTATTCTGCCCGTTAGCTTAATAAAAAAGAGCAGGCTACATAGCTTCTGCTCATCATTGTGTGTTATTCAACTATCGTTACCCGTTAGTTTAACGGTCTAGTTGCCCTGATTGTTTGATTCTGTTGATCCAATTCATATATTGCTTCATTTACAACACTTTGAGTTAAATTTTTTACAACTATTAGGTTTTCGAAAAACAAAACACAACCATCCATATTCCGTTCAATATTATCAATAAGACCTGCTTTAGTGCATATCCAACACCATCGCTTTTCGCCGGAATTGAACGTAATCGTGATCTCTATTTGTTCCAAAGAGTTCTCGCTGTCATCCTGAATTGTATCATCAAATTTCCAGCTCTCAACTACCGGTACACTGCAGCTAGGATCATCGAAATAATACTTACGAAACCACCTAGTTCGGTTATTATCCCCTCTAATTTTCACTTGTTCTTTTTCAGTTCCTCGTCCAGCACCTCGTATATTTTACCGCGAGTTAAAGCTTCCTTATAGGAACCAACATTAATACAAACTAGCAGCTTGGATAACATTTTCGGTCACCTTTCCGAAACATAATTCAACCTTACAGATAACTCGATATTAACACATGTTGGAAGTATACTGCCCGTTAGTTCAATGAAAAAAGCAGGCTACCGTAGCTCCTGCTCATCAATGTGTATTATTGAACTATCGTTACCCGTTAGTTGAACAACCGCTGCCAGTAATTTACTGACAGCCATTTTATTTACTAAGGGGATTCTTTAATTAAGTTGTAGAAAACGTATGATTTC
>NZ_FTNK01000035.1 GCF_900156375.1 Paenibacillus macquariensis | reverse complement strand
ATTAAGCTAACGGGCAGTTTAGCTTCAGGTGAATAGAGGTCTTGATAAGCTTAATGTCGAAAAGAATGTATAACCGCATAAAACAGAAGGAGAGGTACTTTGAAAAAAATTAGGGAAGCAACAAAAGAGGAAATGATAGAAATTTATAAGATGGGTTATGATGTTTGGGGAGATAATCTGCCATATGAAGAATATATAACTATGTGCCAGGCCTCCAATAAGTATAAAAAGGGAAAGTGGTACGTTCTTGAAGCAACAGATACAAAGCAACTATTAAGCTCCCTCATCGTATATGAACTAAATCTTTCTGAATACCAAATTGTAAAAGGGATTGGTTCAATCGCTACCCCTTTATATTTAAGAAAAAAAGGATATGCTTCTTTATTGGTCAAAGAAACGATAAATAAACTTGAACAGGAAGAAAAGTGTAACAACTTTTTCCTTTATAGTGATATTGGGATAGAATTTTACAAAGGATTAGGTTTTATTGTACTACCTAATGATAGTCAAAAATATAAAGACAGTGTTTGTATGTATTACTCAAATGAAAATGATATCGACTCCATATCACTTGATATCCCCGATTACTTTTAAAGCACATCCTTATTGAAGTAACGGAGAACTATAGATCAATAATGAGAGGGCTACCGAGAGGTAGCCCTTTGTTCAACTAACGGGCAGATTAGTTCAATAAATAATGGTAGAATTATGTAAATATAAGAGTAGCTATTTGTTGCTAATCGATGAGAGAGGATTGATGATGATGTTTGAAATATTCATTAAAGAGATCACAAAAGAAAACTGGGAGGAAGCATTTAAACTTTCAGTTAATGAAGATCAAAAATCATTTGTTCCAACTGTTGCAGAATCACTAGCAGTTGCCTATATAAAACCTTGGGACGAGGCATTAGACCCGTATGTTTTATATAAAAATAACAAGATAATTGGATCGTTTTATATTTCTTATACACCAAATAGTGAGGATAATTATTGGATTGGGGGATTTCAAATTGATAAGGAATACCAAGGGAAAGGTTATGGTAAACGTTCTCTAAATAAAATTATAGATTTTATACAAATCAAACATGCTAAATGCAAAATCATATCTTTAACAGTGGAAAAAGAAAACGAACAAGCTATTCGCTTATACGAAAGTACAGGATTTAAAAGTCAAAATAGGATGAATAATGATAACCAACCTATATATAAGTTAACATTAGATAATAAATGAGGGTTGTAAGTTCGTTAAGCTAACGGGCAGGATAGTTGAAAATGTAAAATCCGTGTCAGAGATAACGATATTGACAAATCATCTACTACGTGTTACTTTATAGCGGTAGTAAGTAACACTGGATACCAGTCATACAGAATAGTAAGGAGTGATTGTGCTGGATAACTTAACGGAAATGCTCAAAGGCGTGCTCGAGGGTTGTGTCCTTGAAATTATAAGCCGCGAAGAAACCTACGGCTACGAAATCACGCGGCGGCTGAACGCCCTCGGCTTCACGGATGTTGTGGAGGGAACGGTGTACACCATCCTGATCCGGCTTGAAAAAAACAAGTTGGTGGAGATCACCAAGAAGCCCTCCGACATGGGACCGCCGCGAAAGTTTTTCGCGATCAACGACGCAGGGCGCGAGGAGCTGCGGAAGTTCTGGGGGAAATGGGAGTTCGTATCGTCAAAAATGAACGAGTTAAAGGAGAGAAAAGAATGAATTTTTGGGAAAAAATCACCGGCAGCGACATGACTAAGGAAATGAAAACTTTTGAATCGCGAGCCCAAAAGCTGCCGGCTGATTATCAAGCCGCATGGGAAAAAATTAATTCTAATATTTGGCAGTACTCAGATTTCACCGGTCGCAACCTCATGCCGATTCTTGATGGCGTACTTGGCCTGCTCGAAGAAACAGCGGCGGACGGCCAGAGTGTCCAAGAGGTTTTGGGTGACGATATCAAAGGCTTCTGTTCAGCGCTGGCCGGCGAAGAAGGAGCAAAGTCTTATCGCGACAAGTGGCGCGAGCAACTAAACAATAATATCGCTAAAAAATTAGGTAAATAGGAGGTTAAAATGAGAATACAAGATATCATCCAAGGCAAAAAAGAGTGGCGAACGCACGTGGCGCGTGTCAAAGCGCTCCCGCAAGATTATCAGATGGTTTATAAAGAGATTCAAAAATATCTCTTTAAGGTAGGCCCTGTTGAGCTAACCGAAGGGACGGGTTTACTTTCGGGCATTATCGATCTTTTTGTAGAGGGCGCGGCTTTTGGGAAAGGCGTGCTCGAAGTGACTGGCAGTGACGTAGCGGCTTTCTGCGACGATCTAATCAAAGATTCCAAAACTTATGCTGACCTCTATCAAGAATCTGTTAACCAAGAAGTTAACAAGGCCATGAAGAAGGTTACGGATAAATCAAAGAAAGGGGAGGATCGGGATGGAAAAAGCAATTGAAGCAAAAGGTCTGCGAAAGTCTTTCAAGAACACTGAAGTCCTAAAGGGCGTCGATTTTGAAGTGAAGCGAGGTGAGATTTTCGCCCTACTCGGCTCCAACGGCGCGGGCAAGACGACGATTGTCAGAATCCTCACCACGCTGCTCAAACAGGACGGAGGCACCGCTACCGTAAACGGGTTTGACGTTGCGTCAAAACCCGAGAATGTGCGGTATGCGATCAGTCTGACCGGGCAATTTGCCGCCGTAGACGAGATATTGACCGGGCGGGAAAATCTGATCATGATTGCCAAGCTGCGGCATCTGGATCATCCGCGTCAAGTTGCGGAAGATTTGCTGAAACGTTTCGGCTTAACTGACGCGGCCGACCGTAAGCCATCTACTTATTCGGGTGGTATGCGCCGTAGGCTCGACATCGCCTTGAGCCTTGTGGGAAAACCGCAGATCATTTTTCTCGACGAGCCAACCACCGGACTTGACCCCGAGGCACGTATTGAGGTTTGGAAGATTGTAAAGGAGCTTGCCGACGGCGGCACAACGGTATTCCTGACCACGCAGTATTTAGAGGAAGCCGAACAGCTTGCCGACCGAATTGCCATTCTGCACGAGGGTAGGATTATCGCCAGCGGCACGCTCGCGGAACTGAAAAAGCTGTTTCCATCCGCAAAGGTGGAGTATGTTGAAAAACAGCCGACATTGGAGGAAATATTCCTCGCAATCATCGGTAAAAAGGAGGTCATGTAAATGGAGGAGGCAAAAAAACATTTTTTCAGCGACATGAGCGTTATGCTTGGACGTTCCATGCGCCATATTTTCCGCAGTATGGACACCATCTTCACGGTCTGTATCACTCCGATTGCAATGATGCTGCTGTTCGTCTATGTGTTTGGCGGCGCAATCGAAACCGGTACGGATAACTATGTGAACTACCTGTTGCCTGGCATATTGCTTATGGCTATTGCCAGCGGGGTGGCCTACGTGGCTTACCGCCTGTTTTTGGATAAACAACGGGGTATCATTGAGCGGTTCCACTCCATGCCGATTGCGCGTTCCACTGTGCTGTGGGGGCACGTGCTGACCTCGGTGGTATCCAACGTCATTACTATTGTCGTCATCATTCTCGTAGCGCTCATTATGGGCTTTCGCTCGTCGGCAGGGGTACTGTCTTGGCTTGCCGTAGCAGGTATACTCGTGCTGTTTACGCTGGCTTTGACTTGGATCGCGGCCATTTCCGGACTGTTCGCAAAAACGATAGAAGGTGCAAGCGCCTTTTCCTATCCGTTAATCTTCCTGCCATTCATCAGTTCTGCCTTTGTGCCGACCGAGACGATGCCGTCAGTCGTCCGCGCCTTTGCCGAAAACCAACCGGTGACGTCTATCGTAGAGACCATCCGTGCACTATTGTCAAATCAACCGGTAGGCAATGATATCTGGGTCGCTTTAGCGTGGTGCTTAGGGATAATGATCATCGCATATCTATTTGCGATGCGCGCATACAAACGGAATGCAGCTTAATGTTTGTATGCATTATAATGAAAGTGGTCAACAAAAACATCAAGTAAAGGGCCTTCCACATTGTCAAAGCGCTAGCTACACCAGTTTTGCTCGTTAAAATCAAGGCCGTCGCAGTGAAGAGATGTTCTATTACTCCTTTTATATCGAAGTAAGGGGCATTAAAGATAACCAGTACTGACATCGAGAAGATCGTTACCCTCGTCTATGAAACGGTGTACACTATCACTGCGTGAGACTTCACATGATGAATAGCAGGATAATTTACTCATTCTTATTAAGCTAACGGGCCACGATAGTTGAATCAAACAAGGAGTAGTTTAACGCATAAAAAAACCTCCCTGAAGGAAGGTTTGAATTAGTGTTTTCAATTATTATGATTAAACCTACATGTCCGATTCTTATTTAGAAATTTCACTATATTGTTTAAAATTGTCTAGAATCGCTTGAAAGCCTGCTTTTTGCATTTCAATGGGATTGGTGGATTCTGCTTCAAAAGTTTCAATTACCTTTGTGTCGTTTTCTTGGCTGATAAAAGTAATCGCAACTTTTCTTCCATCTCCAATAGTGTAAGAAATAAACTCGTTTATTCTCACTTCATCATAAACACCACCAAAATCAAATCCAAAGCTACCATCCTTAGCTTCCATTCTTGTAAGAAAACTCCCGCCAATTCTTAAATCATTTTCAGCATTAGGAGCATGCCATTCATCAGAAGCAAAAGACCATTTCGTTATATGCTGTGGTTCTGTCCAATATCCCCACACTTTTTCAACGGGTGCATGAACTATGGTTTCTACCGTTATTGTTACTTTATCACCTGTTTCCATGATGATTACCGCCTCACTGTAGTAAATTTATTTTCATGATTGATTATATCACTGTACTAACGGGAAACGAAAGCGGAGGAGCGTCCTATAGAGTAGCTCCTTTTTTCTATTTGATAAGGATCTAGTTATAATATGAGGAGCAACTACATAAAGGAGTGATAACATCATGAAGGTAATTGTCATTGGAGCGGGGATTGCCGGAGCTTCAACCGCATACCAATTGGCTAAACAGGGAGTAGATACCCTCATCATCGATCGGAAAGATGAAGGACAGGCTACGGATGCAGCTGCTGGTATTATTTGTCCCTGGCTGTCGCAGCGGCGCAATAAGGCTTGGTACCGGCTTGCGAAAGATGGAGCGCGTTATTACCCTGTGCTAATTGAAGAGCTTGAAAGCGAAGGAGAAACCGAAACCGGCTATGCCAGGGTCGGTGCCCTCAGTATACATACGGATCTGGAGAAGATTGGCCAAATGGAAGAGCGAGCCTACAAGCGTATAGAAGACGCGACAGAAATCGGTGAGATTACCCGTCTTGATGAACATAGGACTCGTGAGCTCTTCCCGCTGCTCGAGGAAGGCTATTCTTCGATTCATATTAGTGGGGCCGCCCGTGTCGATGGCCGGGCGCTGCGTGATGCTTTGCTTCGATCTGCACAAAGGAACGGGGCCGAGCTTATATATGGGGACGCTAAGATTGAATTTCAATCTAACCGTGTAACGGGCGTAACTGTTGGGACAAATCGCTACCTGGCTGACAAAGTTATCGTGTGCGCAGGAGCTTGGGCGAGTCCGTTGTTACAACCTTTAGGGATTGATTTTAAGGTGAGTTATCAGAAAGCGCAGATCATGCACTTGCAGGTTCCAGACACCAATCAAGATACAGGCAACTGGCCGGTTATTATGCCGCCTTCGGATCAATATCTGCTGGCTTTTGAACAACAGAAAATCGTGATAGGGGCAACTCATGAAAATAATATTGAAGGCTACGATACGAGGATCACGCCCGGCGGAATGCATGAAATTTTAAGCAAATGTCTTCCGTTCGCACCTGATCTGGCAGAGAGCACTTTCCAGGAAGTAAGAGTGGGCTTTCGACCTTTTACAGCCGATTTTCTTCCAGTCATTGGCGCCATTCCAGATTGGGAAGGACTTCTAGCAGTAAACGGTCTAGGGGCCTCCGGATTGACGATGGGTCCTTATATCGGGGTCCAGTTGGCTAAGTTAGCACAAGGAATAGAATTAGATATCGATCTAGCCGATTATGACATTTGTAAAGCGATTAATCGACCGGGGAATAGTGACAGATGAGAGGATAATTATATCGAGATTTGTTCAATCTTAGGTGTAACAACCAACAAGGACGACAACCTTTTAACGAAAATAAACGCCAAGCCATTAGCGATTCGTGGCTTGGCGTTTATCTATTCTATAAAGGAATGCGACATTTAACATGAGATTCGAAAACAGGAAATAAATATGGAATAACTTCTCTTTTTAAAAAAGTTTATTACCTTTATCATAATACTAATATCATATTACTAAAGTTAAAAGTGAGAGGGATTAAAGGGTAGTCTAAATAGAATGTAATGAGGTGTTCGATTGTTAGAGCAAGTATTCCTTGTATCTTTATTTACTTTTATTATTCATCTGTCCGAGACCCTTACATATTCTCTTCGTTTAGCAGGTGTACGTTTAGGGAAATTGGCGGTGGCCATGTCCTTATCAGGGATTATCCTGCTTATTTCAAGAACAGCTAACATGGTTCAGGCCCCGCTTACTGGCAAATTAATAGACTTTGCAAAACATAATGGAGACTTTAATCTAATTGATCAGTTCAGGATTATTATCGGTGCAGCTACAGTAGGGACATTTACAGCTTTATTACTGTTTCCATCTGCTGTGTTCCTTTCTTCGAGGGTCATAGCCCATTTAGAAGTGGCAGGGTCTGTCCCTCAAATGATTCATTCTTCGGTTTCTTTTCAAAAGATAATTAATGCACGATATCATTTACGCCCCCCAAAATTATCGATGTTGTCCCAATTGAGGATTGGAGGCATACCCAAAAGGCTAGTGGTTCTTAATTGTTTGGTAACCGCAATTTACACAATCGGTGTGTTAGCAGCGCTACTTGCTTCAACATTAACACAAGAATACTCGATGGCTGCATCACAATCTTCTGGTCTAATAAATGGGGTGGCAACTATTTTGCTTACCATTCTCATTGATCCACAGATTGGATTAATGACTGATAAAGTCCTTAGAGGAGAAAAAGATGTCGCTACACTTAATAAGGTGTTTGGGTTATTAATGATGTCGCGTTTATTTGGAACTATTCTTGCACAGGTATTACTGGTGCCAGCTGCTTATTGGATTACATGGATGGTATCGGTTCTATAATGGACTCAAAAGCGTCAACTATATTAGTGCTTAACAATTAGGGGGACGAACGGATATGAAAGGAAAAGGAAATGAAAAGTTCGCCTTTATAAGACGTTCTTTTTGGATTTACTTATGTGCTTTCATTCTAATTGTGGGGGTCATAACTGGATGGCTCTTAAGTAAAGATGGCATTCCAGAAGGCGTTAACTACTCTCAAATAACCGATGACAATGGGGTTGTTCTACACATGGTGCAGACGAACCCGAGTAGTATTTCTCTTAATAGTATAAACGACAACGTCGTGCAATCGGAAACCAACGGAATCAATGGTGGATTCTTTTGGGAAAATCAGTTGTTGAGCATCGCGGTTATGGATGGCATGCCCGCAAACGGAAGTCCTAAAGAGTACGGCTCAGGTTGGTATAACGTCAAATATGATCGAGGAACCATCGTATATGATCGGATCACAAGGATGCTCGACGTGCAACGAGCTGCAAGCGTCGACGATCTGCATATGACAGACGCGACAAAGTTCTGGGCACAGGGCGGAGTCAGCATGAGTATAAAGGATGACAGCAGGTGGTATAACGTAGCGGTCCAAGAAGAAAGGCTACCGTTTCCCGACGACGAGCGACTTCGAAGTGCAATGGCCTACGATAATTCCGGACAAATCTATCTGATTGTCACTTCTACCAAATGTACGGCGGAGCAATTTCGTAATGCTATTAAGAGAAATGTTGCTGTAGGAAATTTGAATGAGGCCATATTTCTTGACGGGGACGGTTCCTCACAACTACTCGCCGGTAACGTCCAACTGAAGGGCGACTCCCGGAAGGTGTTGCAGATGATTGTGGTAAACGGGCAGTAATGATAAAAAGGGAGAGTATGCAATGTTGCAATCACTGATTTTTGATATGGATGGAACGTTATTTCAAACAGATACAATTTTAGAATTATCCCTGGAGGATACTTTCAACCATTTACGATCACTAAATAAATGGGATACAGCAACCCCGATTGATAAATACCGTGAAATTATGGGTGTACCTTTACCAAAAGTATGGGAGGCTTTGTTACCTAATCATTCCTCGGAGGTAAGGGAACAAACGGATGCTTATTTTCTCGAAAGATTAGTTGACAACATAAGAAGTGGGAAAGGTGCTTTATATCCTAATGTAAAGGAAGTTTTCAGTTTTTTAATAGAGAATCATTGTTCAATTTACATAGCGAGTAATGGGTTAACGGAGTATTTAAAAGCAATTGTGAGTTATTATCATTTGGATCATTGGATTACAGAAACATGTAGTATTCAACAGATTGAATCTCTGAATAAATCAGATTTAGTTCAGAGTATTATACAAAAATATGGTATTACGAATGCAGCAGTTGTAGGGGACCGTCTATCTGATATAAATGCAGCAAAAGATAATGGTTTGATTGCAATTGGATGTAATTTTGATTTTGCGCAGGAAGACGAACTTGCTCAGGCTGATTTGGTCATAGATGACTTAATTGAGCTAACAACAATATTACCTAACATGAATAATAGCTTGTTGAACTAACGGGCAGGATAGCGGAGTAAATAATCTGTTGGAAAGGTATAAGTTGACGGGAAAATACGGCTGTCTAGTTCTGAGAAATTTATGTACACGTATGATATGATTGCAAAAAAAAGGTGGATTCATGACCAGAAGATAGCATCCCATTAAATTAAGACATAAAGGAGATAGAAATATGACGGAATTCTGGGAAACAAGTTTTATAGAAAAACAAACGATGTGGGGATTTGAACCTACAGACTCTGCAATCGTGACAAAGGACTTTTTCCTTGAAAAGAATGTTAAGGACATACTGCTACCAGGTATTGGATATGGCAGAAATGCAAAGGTTTTTATTGACAATGGAATTAATGTAACGGGTATTGAGATATCAAAAACAGCGATTGATTTGGCGAGGCAAAACGGGCTTGATATGAGTATTTTTCATGGTTCAGTAACTGACATGCCTTTTGATAACAAACGCTATGACGGTATATTTTGCTATGCACTTATTCACTTATTGAATAATACTGAGAGAGAGAAGTTTATTAAAGATTGCTATAATCAGTTAAAGCCAAATGGATATATGATATTTACAACTGTTTCAAAAAAAGCCCCAATGTTTGGAAAGGGCAAACAATTGGATGAAGACTATTTCGAGATAATGGAAGGCGTAAAAATGTTTTTTTATGATTCTGACTCCATAAAACAAGACTTTGAACAATATGGACTGGTAGAGTTTTCAGAAATTGACGAGCCAAGTAAGGACATGAAAAATAAACCTCCAATAAATTTTATAATTGTAAAATGTAAGAAGAAACTATAAAGATAATCATATATTGTCAACACTATTCTAAAACATATTGAATAATACACATTGATGAGCAGGTGCTTCTTAGCCTGCTCTTTTTATAGACGGAGTAAGCTAACACGTACAGTTCTATCTATTACCTTATGAAATGGAGGTTTCATGATGAAAGCAATGATAATTGAAAAATACGGGAAATATCCTCTTCTATTGGCCGACATTCCAACGCCCGCAGTGGGTGATTATGATGTGTTGGCAGAAATCCATGCGGCAAGTATTAATCCTATCGATGTCAAAGTGCGGGATGGCAAAGTTCGTATGCTGTTGAAATACGATATGCCACTTGTTTTAGGAAATGATTTTTCAGGTATTGTCATCAAAGTAGGAAACAAGGTTAATAAATTTAAGATAGGTGATGAAATTTACGGTCGGCCAAGAAAGAGTAGAATTGGAACCTTCGCTGAATAAATTTCCATACATGAAGACGATATAGCCCTAAAGCCTCAAAACCTTACCTTTGAGGAAGCTGCATCAATCCCATTGGTCGGGCTGACATCCTATCAAGCATTGCATGATATATTACAGCTATCGGCAGGACAAAAGGTATTGATTCAAGCTGGATCGGGTGGCGTTGGTACTTTTGCTATCCAACTTGCCAAAGCGATGGGGATTTATGTTGCAACAACTACAAGCGAAGCTGGAGCTAAATTGGTCAAGTCACTTGGAGCCGATCAAATTATCAATTATAGAACAGAACAATTTGATAAGGTCTTGCAAAATTATGATGGTGTTTTCGATACCATTGGCGGAGAGACATTAGAAAAGGCTTTTAAAACAGTCAAACAAGGAGGACAAATTGTATCGGTCTCAGGGTTGCCCAATGCACGCTTCGGAGAAGAGTATGGGTCCGGGTTCATAAAAACGAATCTTTTTCGATTTATTACCCGAAAGCTGACAAAATTAGAGATGAAATGTAATGTCAAATACAGCTTCCTGTTCATGAAACCAAGCGGCAGACAATTGGGGATCATTTCCGAGCTTATTGAATCAGGAAAAATAAAGCCTGTTATTGATCTAATATTTCCTTTTGTAGAAGCTCAAAAGGCGATGGAGTATTCCGAATCGGGCAGGGCAAAAGGAAAGATAATATTAAAGATAAAGTGATACAATAGAAAGCTTTGATTACCCATCTTTATTTGCCTATAATAAGCAGTTCATTGATAATGATAGTTAATCAATACAGCAGCAGTGAAACATGAACCCCCAGTCCATGAGGACTGGGG
The DNA here is from genome assembly GCF_900156375.1 of Paenibacillus macquariensis. Classification (GTDB taxonomy): domain Bacteria; phylum Bacillota; class Bacilli; order Paenibacillales; family Paenibacillaceae; genus Paenibacillus_AQ; species Paenibacillus_AQ macquariensis. The sequence goes on along the minus strand of NZ_FTNK01000035.1, from coordinate 13,021 downwards.
GTTGTTATAAGTCTAGTAAATTCCTTTATACTCTTTGTAAATCTCGTTCTCGCCACAAATCATCAAGCCTTGACCCCAGTTGATATGTGTTTCTTCTGTTGGGAAATCCATCGGATCGCGATATTGAAATAGAACATTTCTTCTTGGGCGGCTACTGCGATTGCTATCGGAGCCATGGATCGTTAAATAATTGAAGAATAATACATCGCCTGCTTTGGCCGGACAAGGTGTCCCCATGCTGAGCGGATATTCTTTATGGTTCAAGTAATGTCTACCGACGTGAGGCAATAAACCTTGTTTATGTGATCCAGGAATTACACAGAGACAACCATTCTCCATATCGGAATCGTCAAAATGTACGCTCGCTGCTAACATGGTATGTTTTTCATGAGGGAAATAGGGGGTGTCCTGATGCATCGGAAAAGCAGCACCTTTCTCGGGTGGCTTAACTAGCATTTTAGAGTGATGAAGCTGTACATTTGGCCCAATAATTTGGGACAGTACATTAACCATATTCGGGTGAATCGCGGCTCTTGTGAAGGAGGCGTCATGGTAATGCACATCATGGAAGCCTTTAAGTACTAGCTTTTTCATTTCCTCGGGTGGTAGATAATCTCCACCCCAAGCGGCATTGGAATCATATTTTGACGCAGCGGCTTTAACGATAACCCGATCAACTGCGGTTCTCATTTCTTCGACTTCTTGTTGGTTGAACACCTCTTTGACTAATAAATAACCATTTTCCTTGTAAAATTCAACATCATTTTGTGTAATCATCTTTATTCCTACCTCCGTGGTGCTCAATTTGATTTCTATAAATCGATTATAGGAGATAGGTAAGCGGACTGTCTTTGCAATAATACGACAATGCATTGTAATTTTAAGACAAGATTATGTAGGAGTACTTTCGGTGGTGTAATTATTTCTATACGCACCAGGGGGAATTCCCATTATGCTTGAAAATGCTTTTGTAAAATAATGAACGGAGTTGAATCCAACCTTTTCTGAAATGTTCTTGATGGGTTCATTCGTATACTTAAGCAAATTGGCTGCAGATCGAATACGTTCGGATTTTACGTATGCGACATAGCTGTGACCTATTTCAGCTGTAAATAGTCTAGATAAGTGACGGCCCGACAGATGTAAATAATTCGCTAAGTCATCCAAATGCAAGGGTTGCTCTAAGTTGTCACGGATAAAAGCCTTAGCTTGATTGAGTAGATAGAGGGATGCCTTGTCTTTAGGCAATTGGAACGTCTTTTCGGTGTGCTCTGTGAAGGCGGTATAGAAGGACAGGAGTAAGGCTTGGGCGATACTAACAATAACTTCTTTATTAATAAATTCGGGCGTTTCGAAATGCTTAAGCAGCGCTGACCATAGTAGGGCGCTTGATGAATCTTGGCTATTGGCGATGAGGAATTGGTTGGTGCGGTATAACTTATTGAAGCGTTCTAACATCTCAGAACCGGAGTGGCTAGGAACAACATCGAAAGCTACATAAACCAAATACATTTCATTTTGACTGTGGATTTGATGCCATATCTCTGGTCTTGAACAGAATAAAGTTCCTGTTTCCAAAGCAAATTCTATTCCATCATCTAGGTAAATTCCCTGACCTTCCAGTACGTAACATATTTCAAAAAAAGAGTGCTTGTGCAGTGGATTGTGTAAATGATGCGGATCGATTCCCCAGTAATGGACGTCAAAGGTGACCGAATGTTGATTAAGTTCACTCGCTAAGCTATTTAAGATATAGGATGTTTTTGAAGCGTCTATTAAATACATGGTATCAACTCACTTTGTCTGAAAAATATAAAGGTCTTTATCTGGCATGCACAGCTAGAGAGAGCAGGTGAAATGCATTATTTTTTTGAGTAGAATGATCTTCTTTATCGTTGCTCTAGTTATGGTCTTGTTTTGTATGTATAAAGTTTTAATAATAGCTACTATATGGCAGGAGAACTAGAGGCTGTTTATTTCCAGTTAAGAGGAGTTACGCCACTGCGAGGGTGTCAGACCGATATACTTTTTAAATACGGTGGCAAAATGCTGGCTGGTCTTATATCCCAGATCCATCGCAATGATTGTGACGCTGACCTCTTGTTGACGTAGCATCTGACAGGCAATATCTATGCGTAGCCGATCAATATAATTAGCAGGTGACTGCCCATGCATATCATGGAACAATCGGTAGAAATGGGATTCACTTACACCAACCTGATCAGCGAGCTCTTTATTACTCCATCTCATTTCTGGCGTTGCTTGGATGTCTTCGGTCAATTTAATCATGGCCTCTTGCAGATCAAATGGGAATTGACGTTTAGAGGATGGGTTCAGTATTTGTAGAATAATATCGAGTATGTAATGACGTACACGGCAGGATGCCAGTGACTCGTTATGCTCAATAATATCTCTTAACTTGGTAAAAGGTTCACGAACACGACTATCCACGAATACGATTCTTGGGAGCTGTTGCAGCTGGTGATGAATCTCCATACGGTCTTCATCTTCTAAATTTAGCCAACCGGGATGCTCGGAAGGATCTGCTATAATCATCCACCAGATGCTACAGGGTTCGATGAAATTGAAACTTGCACGATGCCATTCTCCAGGTCGGGTGTAGAAGAACTGTCCGGTGTGGGAAGGGAATAAGTGACCGTCTACCTCCCAAGTAACCTTTCCACTTTCCACGAATACAAACTCGTACGAACGTTCATGCTGATGAACGATTAAAGGTGAAGCCTCTTGAAAGCGGTCATAGCCGAGCATAATTAATTCAGATACATGGGATAGCTGTGTTGACTCCAGATATTCATACACCCAACGCGCTGTTTCAGTCTTTATTTTCGCCATAGTCACGGTCCTTATCGTTTCTAATGATCTCTTATGTTTCCAATCCTATTTGATAGGTTTTGGAAAGTCAATGCTCATCTTGAGGTCTACAATAAACCTAGTAAGCCAAATTGACCAAGAAAAGATGAGGTGTCCATAATGGGAGTTATTCCTTATAATATTACAACAGCGGATAAAGAGAGGTTTGATCAAGACGGTTATTGGATCAGTCCGAAATTGCTGGATGACCAGACAATCGAGCGTCTTCGCGGCGCGCATGAGCGTATTTGGAATAAAGACTATGATGGAGCGGGTATGCCTCTTCATGGCTTGAATCTTTCTGACGATCCATTTGCTCTTCGTAAATTCGATAATGGCTGGTGGATTAACGATGAGGTTCGTAGTGTCGTCACTGATCCGAATTTAGGTGAAATGGCATCGAACCTGCTGAACGAGGACGAGATTCGCCTATGGCATGATCAAGTAATCTACAAGCCAGGCACTTCAGGTCAAGAAACAAAAGCAGGGAATGTTGGTTGGCATCAGGATTACGGCTATTGGCGCGCAAGCAGCACACCGAATATGGTAACCGTTTGGATTGCACTGCAGGACACGGATCTGAATAATGGCGGCATGATGACGATCTTGGGTTCACACAAGTGGGGGGCTGTTGAGGGAAGTGATACCTTCTTTGAACAGGATATGACGAAGCTGAAGCAGCGTTTTGCAACTCGAGATTGGGCAGAAGAGCCTTGTATTCTAAAAGCTGGCCAAGCGAGCTTCCACCATGGCCTTACATTCCATGGTTCAGCAACGAATTTCACAGATCAGCCTCGGTTATCTGTTGTCGCTCATCTAATGCCTGGAGATACATACTACAAAGAGGGCAGAGCTCGGCATGATAATGTTCGATTGCTCGGCCCGCGTCCGGAATTCGGACAGAAGTTCGATAATGAATTCTTCCCATTGCTGTATTCCAAAAATCTATAATATCCTTGGGCGGAAGACAATAATCCAATTCAAACAATAAACAATAACTCATCACTTAACTAAGGAATAGAGGAATTAAATATGACAACAAGAAAGCTCCCGCAATTCGGAAATACGGCACGCAGCTATGATCTTGTTCCAGGCTGGGCAAAGCTCCCTGCTCACTTAGAGTTTGGCTATACACATGGAATTGTCGTAGATCAACAGGATAACGTCTATGTTTTTCATACAGGTAAGCCCTCGATTTTCAAATTTGATCAGACTGGGGAATTTCAAGCGGCTTGGGGCGAAGAGTTCGAGGGGGGCGCACACGGATTCTATCTTCATAAGGAGCACAATAGTGAATATCTCTTTATTACAGACACTGCTCGCGGAAATGTTGTGAAAATGGACTTAAGTGGAAATCACTTACTGACATTGGGAACACCGGATCGTCCTGATTTATACAATGAAGAGTTAAAATATATCCCTACAGATGTAGCAGTGTCGGCAAATGGTGATATTTTTGTATCCGATGGCTATGGACAAAGCTGGATTCATCACTATACGGCAGCAGGGGAATATATCCGTTCCTGGGGTGGAAAAGGTACGGAATTGGGACAATTGAACTGTCCACATGGCATTTCCATTGATGTACGTAGTGGTATAGAAGAGGTTTATGTAGCCGATCGTGGCAATCATCGGATTCAAGTCTTTACCTTACAGGGCAATTTCAAAAGAGTCATCGTTGATGATATGGATCAGCCCTGCAGTTTTTATTATCATGGAGAGGAGCTCTTCTTCCCAGACTTAAACAGTAGGGTTACGATCTTCGATAAAAATGATCGATTGATCTGTCATTTAGGTGAAGACCAGCAGGCTTACAAACAAACCGGCTGGCCGAATTTACCTAAGTCCTATTACTGTGATAATAAATTCAGCTCACCTCATGGCGTTTGTGTCGATTCCAAGGGTTCTGTTTATATTGCTGAATGGATTATTGATGGACGTGTAACAAAGCTTACATTGGCTTAATTTCATAGTATCTTTAAGATGTAGGTATAGAAGATTAGGAAAAAGCCGTTTCCCAGATATTTTAGGGAAACGGCTTTTTTTACTACAACGAATCTTATTAAGATAAGTTTTGAATTAAACTTTTAATGACATGTTTTCTATTTCATTGTGGTACTTCTTTTCTAATTCATCGTAAAACTCTATTTTCGTTTCAATTTTTTGAAAAGCGGAATCCAAGTCTCTTTGTTTCTCCATTAATTTCTCTTTATGTTTTTCGAATATCTGTTTGCGTTTCGCAGCTGTATTGTTTCCTTCTTTTGTTAATTCCACGACCACACGTAATTCTGAAAGAGGTATATCAGTTTTCCGTAAACATACTATAACCTCTAACCATAATAAATCTGATTCGTCATAAATACGATTTCCATTCACATCTCTTTTTATTAAAGGTAGAAGACCCTCTTGTTCATAATATCGGAGTGTATGTGCAGGCAAACCTACCTTTTCAGCTACTTCTTTTATATAAAGTTCCATCGTAACCTCCATAATTCTTTGCTATTTTGTTCTTCATTCATCCCAACTTAATCTGTTAAGGATATATATCTATATCTTCCGATTTATTATAGACCTTAAAGTGCACTTTAATGCAACTCGTAATGTGTAATGAAAGGAGGATTAGAAAAAAAATGATAAAAATGATAAATTAATTTTCAAAAAAACCTTGCCTTAAAGTCAACTTTAAGGATTATGCTATTCTTGTAACTTTAAATACATTAAAAATAAGTTGATGGATGTTACTTCTTTAGTGAATTTATTATTTTTACAAAAGAAAGGATTGTGTTATCTCTTATGTGTAATAATCATAAAAATATTACTACGACAAGTGTTCTAAGTGTCCCAAGTGCAAAAGCACCATTTGAAAAGACCACTATTAAGCGGAGAGAATTACGGCCACATGATATCTTGATCGATATTAAGTTTAGTGGCATTTGTCACTCTGATATTCACAATGCATTAGGTGAGTGGGGCGGTGGAATCTTCCCAATGGTTCCTGGTCACGAAATTGCCGGAGTCGTAGAGGCAGTAGGGACTGAAGTGACCAAATATGTCGTTGGTGACCGTGTTGGCGTTGGATGCTTTGTTGACTCCTGCGGAAAATGCGAATACTGCCTCAGTGGTGAGGAGCAATATTGTACGAAAGGTGTTATCAACACATATAACAGTCTAGACTATGATGGTAATCCAACATACGGTGGATATAGCCAGAAAATCGTTGTAACAGAAGGGTTCGTTGTCCGTATCCCAGATAGTCTGGATATAGCTGTGGCAAGCCCACTCTTATGTGCAGGCATAACCACATTCTCACCCTTGAAACACTGGAAAGCAGGTCCAGGTAAGAAGGTTGCTATCGTGGGAATGGGCGGTCTTGGCCACGTAGCGATCCAATTTGCTCATGCTATGGGTGCTGAAGTAACAGTATTGAGCCGCTCTAATAATAAGCAAGAGGAAGCATTAGAATGTGGTGCAGATCATTACTTTGCGACAAGTGATCCGACTACATTTACCGAATTAGCAGGTCGTTTTGATCTGATCTTAAATACCGTGTCTGCTAATCTGGATGTTGATGCATATTTATCATTGCTTCGCATTGATGGGACACTTGTAAATGTTGGCGCGCCTGCTGAACCAGATAAGTATCATGTATTTTCATTAATTATGGGTCGTCGCAGCATTGCTGGTTCACACGTTGGTGGAATTCGAGAAACACAAGAGATGCTCGATTTCGCTGCTGAACATGGTATTGCCCCTATCATTGAAGTAATCCGTGCTGATCAAGTGGACGAAGCGTATGAGCGTGTTCTTCGTAGTGATGTGCGTTATCGATTCGTTATTGACATCTCTACTTTATAACTCGCAAAGGTGCTTTCTACCATGCAAAATAGAAAGAAGAAGGCGATTTTCCTAAGTAGGAAAATCGCCTTCTTTTCTGTAATTAATTTCAGTAAATAGTTTTTTTTCACCCGTCCATCTTTTCAACTTATTCATAACTTCTTATTCCTTTCCCTTATTTGTTTTTTTTACATTATGGATACTAATTTGGTTATTACGCTAACGGGCAGGATAGTTCAATAATTACATGAATACCCTAACTACTGGAAATGGAGGAAGTATTAATGAAACGTATATTTATTTTTGTTCTAGTATAAAAAACAGCGTTTAACTATACTTGAACTGTGACCCACAAGATAGACACTTTGAAAAAATGCCCTCTTATGGGTCTTTTGTGTTTTAATCCGAGGAATGATGAAGGAACGGATAAGATTGTGTGGAATTTAAATCGTACGATATTTATGAATCTGAATGTGCAGCATGTATAGGAGACGAAGATTACAACATATATCCCTGAATTTAAAATTAGTGTGGATACACCACTTCAAATTCTATCCCGCATGGTCCACCATCTGGATTTCGTTCAAGATCAATTGTAGTCCCGTCAGCTCGGTACAGTGGATTGTAATACTCGCTAATATGGGTTGCTGAGACATTGGCATAGTGGCAAATAAACGCTCTGCGGAATTGATCCTTTGTTTTATTTCGATAAGATCCATGAACCATATTACCGTTGAAAAACAGAACGTCGCCTTTATCCATGATAACGGGTACTGCTTTTTGATCTTTGGGCGGCTTTACATAATGCGACGTAAACGATTCCCTCTCATCTGCGATATCTGGACATACAATCTCATACTGATTGGTCTTCGGGACAACCAACAGCCCGCCATTCTCTTCGTTAGCTGCATCCACCGCTGTCCATGCCGCAATACAGTTACCAGGTTCAACCTTCAAATAAAAGTTGTCCTGATGCAGTGCCTGACCGCGCGAGCCTGGCGGTTTGTAGTAAAACATACTTTGCGCAGCTAGTGCTTCTTCACCATAGAGATCCGCTAGCACATCAAGCACAGGCTGGTGAAGCATATATTTTCGAGCGATGTCATTGAATTTGTGCGGATGCATCACTCGTGGATATCGTTTAAGCGGATCATAACTATCCTGATCAAGCATAGGTTCAAAATGTCCTGGTATTCGCTGATGACTAATTTCCTCGAATGTTTCCTCAATTATGCTTAAATCTAACGGTGAGAATAAAGCTTTAATAATGATAAAACCTTCCCGCTCGAACTGTTCTTTTTGGTCATTTGTTAATGATTTGAGTCTATGTTCCAAGCTAAGCCACCCCTTTTAATGTATTATGAAAATGACACTGCTTACAACTTCATCTTATGATTTTTTGTTCTTAATTCACAGTATGTATTCAGTCATAAAGTATCGGGATTCTGCTCATTTCTGCTGTATAGCTTGATTCAATAGTGGAGGTATTACGATGAAGTTCTCTAATGAGGGAAAGTATTCATTTCATGTTTCAACTGGAACAATCATCTCAGGTCATTTCCAAGAAAATGATACCTACGTAACTCGACGCCCTAAGGGCATGAGTGACTGGTTAATCGTTTATACACTAGATGGCGAAGGCTATTTTCAGACTCCCTCTGGCGAGAAAACCTGTGGAGAGGGCGACATCACATTGTTGAAAGCTGATGTACCTCATAAATATGGGACATGTCCCGGAAGCAAGTGGAATTTTCTATGGGCACATTTCCCACGGCTATCAGAAGTAGCCTTGTTACCGGATGAGGAAGTATTCATTTCCAAAATAATCAATGAGCATATTCGTAAACGAATTTATCGTTCATTCAAAAGGGTACTGCGGGATTCAAGGGAAGGCACCGTTTTATGGCACGAGTTATGCGAGAATGCGATTCGCGAGATTCTGCTACTTGTCGCTGAAGGACTGAACGATAAATTTGACCCGCGCATCAAGCAAATTATGCATATTCTCTCGCAAAAAATGGTAGATCCGATACGCATAGAGGACTTAGCTAAATCTGTTTGCCTCTCTTCCTCTCGATTGTCTCACTTATTCAAGCATGAAACGGGAGAAACCATTCTCGAAGCTTTACATCGCATGCGGCTGCGTCAGGCTGCTCTTCTCCTCAAGCATACAGATCGTACAGCATCGGACGTAGCTTTAGATGTTGGTTTCCACAGTTATAATCATTTTGCCGAGCTGTTCCGTCTCCAATTCGGCATCAGCCCACGAAATTACAAAAGCTCGCTATAATGGGGTATATTTATTTTGTTTAATAAGCAAATCAACTCGTTTTACTTTGTTGAAGAATAGCGTTTCGGTTTCTTTTTGCGCATGTCAAACAATTACCGCTACACACAAAAAAAAGGAGTGCGAATCGCTTAATTCAATTTATAACTGAACGTTTTAATTCATGGAGAGAAGTGATGATTGATTATACAGACGGGGATAAGGATGAGCAGAACCTCGATATGTTTGATGTTTCTCAGAAGCATTATTTGAGAAAGCAGAAAGGACGGGATAATGAAAAAGACAAGGATTTTAGTGTCAGCTATTCTAATTGCAACTTTTATTGTGTATGTAATTGTCACGTCACCATCAACTAAGACAATCAAAATTTCAGGAAATGCAACTGCATATAACATAGAAAATCAATTGAACAAGTCAATTCCTTTTCAACTCGTGGGTACATTGGATAAACGTAAAAATTCATTTATCGGGACGCTTAAAATGGATGGGTTTATATTTGAAAACACTATGATTGCAAATGGTTTCAGTATAGTAACCTATGATAAAGCTATTCGAACAATTATTGGTACAGCCTATATAAATTCTGATATGACGAAGCTGTCAATTGAATTTAACAACGATCAAATAAAAATCTTTAATACAAGCGGCACTACTGTTCTTAGTTACCCAGCGGACAATTTAATGGAAGCCGTTGAGTTAAACAAAAATCTAAAAGTAAGGAATTATACAAAGGGTGAACGTTAGTGTAACAAAAGGGAGACAGCTACTCGGTTATAGTTATTCAGCTAACGGGGAAAGTTAGTGCAATACAGTGATTGAACCCTTCCATTTCAATAGAACCGGAACCTAGATCTAATAGGTTTATATAATTGGGAGGGTTTCTCTATGTACCTGAGTGAATTATGGAAGCTTGGCCGATCTTTGTGCGGTGAAGAACTTCTTGAAGACGCTTCATCGGTAATTCAGAACTCCCTTGATAATAAATCTATATACGGTAGCCAGGTAACTCAACTAAAGAATTTTTTTTGTCGATGAACAATTTAGCCCAAAACGAAGTCTTTCCCTATATAGACAGGAGAGGAGACTTCAATCATGAAACGGATTATCGAATCAGTGATGCAAAGATCGACCATAATTTTAGTTTGCGTTGTGCTTATTTTGGGATGGGGGGCAGTCTCGGCCTTACAAATGCAGAGGGACTACCTGCCTGGCATCAATAACACCACTTTAATGGTGTCACTGCGCGCTTCGTCCTATCAAGCGGACCAAATTAAACGCGACATTACAACGCCCCTGGAGGATGCAATCCGTAATACCAATGGGATAACCAATCTGGAGACGACCTCCTACGATGGCGGGGTCCTGATGAATCTCTACTACCCCATGGATTATGATATGGGAATTGCCGAGAATACAATTAAACAAGCGTTGAACGATGCGACATTACCAGATGGGGTTAATCAGCCTGTCGTAACAAGATTAACATCGAGCACATTTCCCATCTTGAGTTACAGTTTGACAGCAAAAAATAACCAGGTGGATGATCTAACTCTTCAATCTACATTGCAAACAGACATCGTTAAGCAGTTGAAATCCGTTCCCGGTGTGGCTGATGTCCAAACCGTTGGTGGAGCTAACAGGGGGTACGTCATTGCCCTTCGCATGAAAGATCTAGTGGCTAACAGCTTGACGCTGGACGATTTTAATAAATCCATCACGGCAGATGTGCCCAGCCTGCAGGGGAACATTGCGAATGTTAAAGCCTCGTTTCCCATCAGAGTCGAAGGTTGGGACCTCACCGAGCAACAATTGAACAACCTGATTATTAAGAACAAAGATGGTAACAGCGTACCCTTATCGGCCGTTGCATCGGTTTCTCAATCACTGACCGATGTGAAAACTATCTCAAGAACCAATGGAAAAGCAAGCGTTATGATTAACGTCATCAAGACACCTACAGCAACCATTACGGATGTTGCTCAACATGTAAAGGAACGTGTTTCTGGCATTGCTTCTGTAAAAACGGTGACGCATCGATGACTCTTCTAACTGATCGTGCGCATGATCTGAACGGTTCCCTGAAGGGGCTTGTTCGCGAAGGTTTACTGGGCTGTGTGTTCTCCATGCTCTGCGTTCTGTTCTTTTTCAGAAATGTACGATCTACTCTATTGATTGCTGTAACGCTTCCAATATCCCTGCTAGCTACAACAGCTATTCTAAAATCAATGGGCGTAACGCTAAACATATTGACTGTTTCCGGATTAATCGTGGCCATGGGACGTATTGTTGACGATGCGATCGTCATCTTGGATAACATGTATCGACGGGTTCAGGAAAACAAGGGCAAGCCTATCTTGAATGTGTTTGCTTCTTCAGTTGTAGAGATGCTGCCGGCCATTTTCGCTTCCACCGCGACCACAGTTGCTGTTTATGTTCCGATTGCTTTAGTTGGCGGCATCATCGGCGCGTCGTATGCCGGCTTTGCCTGGTCGGTTGTAATCGCACTTTTGGTATCATTCTTCGTCGCGATGTTAGTGATTCCAGCGTTTGCATTTATGGGCTTTAGAGAACCTAATGCTAAAGCGGTAACGCTCGAGCCAATTATGAAACCTCTTCTTCAGTCAGCACTGACGCACAAAAAAACGGTGATCAGTATCTCGCTCATCCTATTTGTTGTCGCTGCATTGTTTGCATCACAACTTCCATTTAGCCTGCTCCCAAGCACGGCGAGCGGCCAGGTGGCTATAAAAGTTGAACTTCCGAAAGGGACGCCGCTGTCAGAAGTGGACAAGGAAGTAAAGAATGTAGAAGATGTTCTGCAGAATAACGCAAAAGTCGCTTCTTATTCAGCTACCTTCGGATCTTCGTTTACACCGCAGGCAGACGATGTATTGATGAGCAGGAGCTACAGTGCCTGCTTTTTTCATTGAACTAACGGGCAGGATAGTTTAATAAAATCACTCTGAAAAGGGGAGGATAATCAGAGTGAAATTGTGGAGGATACAAATGAAGAAAATAATTCCTTTTTTAATTATTCTGGTAATTATCTTTGTAGCTCCTGCGGACGCAAAAGGTAATGTAGAACTTGTCATGCCATGTAGTTTAGTCTTGGAACCAGTAATTAATAGTGAAATAAATGAAAAAGGAGTAGCTCTGGTATATAAAGTGAAGCTAACATCGAGTTTTCCACGTACTAGCATAAGTATTCACGCTATCCATCTTCCAAGACCTTCTCATTATGGAGAATATGACGGTTTTGAGGGTTTTTCATTTATAGAAAATGAGATTAGCTGGAGGTTCAAACTATATCCGACACCCGAAGAAGATGGTCCCACTTGGGCAGGTAGGATTGACGACATTACAGCGAATTTAGAGAATAGCAGAATAGAAGTTCGTCTCTCAAACTCAAAGACAGGAAAGCTGGGGTCTGTTGTTTTAAGCAATAGTATCAATTTGTGCCATTAATTTCATTAACCTAACGGGGAACATTAGTTCAAAACCAATACGACAGCAACCGGCACGTCATCGGCTGCTGTTTTTGTTGAAGTAAAAGCAGGATACATTAGTGTTGTCTCGAATATACAGTGAAGTCGAAATAGTAACGTAAGAGGTGATAGAAGTGAATTGATTTTACTGGCATATATTTACAAATGCCATGTCTGTAAAAGATAATCGAAATGAATATAAATGGGAAAGCACCTACGATTAGCTAATTGAAGTGACCCCTGTCAAGTAGACAATTAACAAAAAGCAATATTTAAGCAGCCTGAGTCCTGTATTCGTAGGGGCTCAGGTTGTTTAGTTTCTTTTGAAAGCGTTCATGGTTGTAGAAATGGATGTACTGCTTAACGGCGTGTTCGACCTGCTTTACAGAATGAAAAACATGAAGGTAGAAGCACTCTGCTTTAAAATGACTGAAGAAGTTCTCCATACATGCATTGTCCCAACAGTTTCCTTTCCGGGACATGCTGGCTTGGATGCTGTATCGTTTGAGCAGCTGACTATATTGGCGGGATGTATACTGGAATC
>NZ_FTNK01000001.1:556313-617041 GCF_900156375.1 Paenibacillus macquariensis | reverse complement strand
TTTCCGCTTCAAGGCGCTTTAGCTTAACCTCAGGATCTTCTGATCGAGTTCTCGGTCTACCAACTCCAGGGCCTATTGCTTTGCCTCTTTTCTCCTCCAGTCCTTTCATTCCCTCCGCTTGAAAATGATTCACCCAACGTCGGACTAAGGAATGGTCGATATCCAATTCTTTACCTACACTCTTGTAGCTCATTCCCTTTTTGAGATAGAGATTGACTGCCTTTTTCTTAAATGTAACATCGTAAGTCTTCCTAATTTCGCCCATAAAAAAATCCCCTCCATAATAGACAGATTAATCGGCTTGCTTTTTTCTGTCTACTATAAGGGGAGCATATCAATATTGGGGGGCTTATTTTTTGTATCCTTTCCTATAACAATAAAAAAACGTTCGTATGAAAGAAGGACTTTGATTTCTAATGGCGAATCTAGTATTGTTAAGTGGTGGAAAGTGGTGCAAAGTGGGGAAATTAGGTTAAGGAGTGAATGGGCCAATGTTTATGGGGGAATATCAGCATAGCATTGATGATAAGGGACGAATGATTATTCCTGTCAAATTCCGTGAACTTCTGGGAACCTCATTTGTTGTTACCCGCGGCTTAGACCATTGCCTATTTGCTTATCCGATAGAAGAATGGGCACTCTTAGAACAGAAACTCAAATCACTTCCGCTGATGAAATCAGATGCACGTGCGTTCACACGATTTTTTTTCTCGGGTGCGACCGAATGCGAATGGGATAAACAGGGTAGGGTAAACTTACCGGGAAACTTAAGAGAATATGCTAAATTGGATAAAGAGTGTGTTGTACTCGGCGTATCGAACCGTATGGAAATTTGGAGTAAATCGATTTGGAATGCGTATTACGATCAATCCGAAGAAGCGTTTAACGATATAGCTGAGAAATTAGTCGATTTTAACTTTGATTTATAATAGTCTGGAGGGTTGCATCTTGTTTCATCACATCACGGTACTTAAAGAAGAAGCCACAGAAGGACTTCGTATAAAAAGAGACGGCATTTATGTCGATTGTACTTTAGGAGGCGCGGGACACAGCTCCCTGATTGCGTCCAAACTTGGAGAATATGGAAGATTAATTGGATTGGATCAGGATGATTGGGCACTGGAAGCTGCAAAGGAAAAGTTAGCCCCTTATAGTGATCGAATATCTTTAGTGAAAACCAACTTTCGTTATTTAGAAGAAGCTTTGAAGGAACTCGCTGTCCCGCAGAAGGATGGAATTCCTCAAGTTGATGGTATTTTGTTCGATCTGGGTGTCTCATCACCACAGTTTGACGAAGGAGAGCGTGGATTTAGTTATAACCATGATGCTCCATTAGATATGAGGATGGATCAGTCGGCAGAGTTGACCGCAGATACGATCATCAATACATGGTCTGAAAAAGAGATCGCTAGGGTGTTATTCCAATATGGAGAAGAGAAGTTCTCGCGTCGTATTGCTAAATTAATTATTGAGCGTCGGGAGAAAAAACATATTGAAACCACAGGTGAACTAGTGGAGATTATCAAGGACGGTATTCCGGCCGCAGCACGAAGAACAGGCGGACATCCTGCCAAACGTAGCTTTCAAGCGCTAAGGATTGCAGTCAATGATGAACTTGGGGCTTTCGAAGATGGATTACATCAAGCTGTACGCTGTTTGGCACCAGGTGGGAGAATCTCTGTAATCACCTTCCATTCCTTGGAAGACCGTATTTGCAAACAAATACTTAGTAGTTATGTTCCGAAATGTACTTGTCCACCTGATTTTCCAATGTGTGTATGTGGAAGTGAAGGTCAAATAAAACTTATTAATCGTAAACCGATGATTCCTAGTGAATTAGAGCTTGAAGAGAACTCACGTGCAAGATCAGCTAAGCTTCGGGTCGCGGAGAAACTGTAATTTCAAATTGATAAGCAGTGATGCTCAAGAAAGGAAGTAACTAATGGCTTATACGCGTGGGAATTTAGCAGTAAAACCAAAACCAGTCGAGCGGGTTTCTCCTGGATATCGTGAACAGACTAAAGTTGTAACACGCCGAACATTCATTCCGATGAAGGAAAAAATGCTGTATTTATTAACTGTATTAGTATGTGTAGCTGTTGCAAGCCTTGTGATTTGGCGATACGCACATATCTATGATCTTAATAAACAGAGCCAAAGAATGAATAGTGACATCAGAAAAAACAAGTTGGAAATATCTAAGTTGGAGCTTAAGAAGCAGACCCTTAAAGAAACTATTGTTGAAACGGCGATTAAAGAAGGTTATGTCCTACCGCCCGAGCACAGTATCATTCATGTACCTCGTGTTGCAGGTTCTACTGACGTTGCTGAGACATCGAAAAAATAGTGGATGTGAGGGTTGTCTGATGATAAAAAGAATAAAGTTACGAACACTGCTTATAGGAGGATTTATAACCCTCCTCTTTGCTATTTTAATAACTAGAGTCTTCTTAATTCAAGTCGTTAACGGAGACATTTGGCATGAGAGGGCTATCGCGAAGTGGTCCAAGCAAGATAAAATTGCGGCTACACGTGGCACAATTACAGATCGAAACGGTGAAGCACTTGCGATTGATGCGCCTGCCTATACCGTGACGGTGAATCCTTTGGTTATTCATGAGAATGGTATTGAAGATAAAGTGGTTGCAGGGTTACAGCGTATTCTTGGTAAAAATGAAGCTGAACTGCGAAAATTGGTTACAGCGACAACGACAGATCCAAAAAAGATCACACCCAATAATAAGGAAGGCTACCTGACAAGTCGTGAGGTCCGTACAGAAGGTTTGAAAATCAATCAAGAAAAGAAAGAACAAGTGGATGCCTTAATTAAAGAAATAAAGGATCAGCTGAAGAAAGATAAGAAAAAAAATGCGGATGCAGGGATTGGTTTGATTAAAGAACAGAAGCGTTATTATCCCAATAACAGTCTAGCAGCGCATGTTATAGGTTTTGTAGATCGTGATGGTAAGGCGATTTCAGGTCTTGAGGCATTTTATAACACTGAACTCGAAGGCAAAGAGGGATCTATTAATTACCAAAGTGATGGGCAGTTAGACAAGTTACCGAATGCAAATGAGGTTTATGTTCCTGCGGTCAATGGTACAAACTTCAAGCTGACCATTGACGATACGATACAGTATTATATTGAAGATGCCATGAAAGAGGCTTATGCGAAATATAATCCAATCAGTATGACGGTGATCGCAGCAGATCCTAATACGATGGAAATTCTAGGGATGGCGAATATGCCTACCTTTAATCCTAACTCCTACTGGGAAACACCAGATAGTTATAGAAACCTTGCCGTAAGTGCGTTGTATGAACCGGGATCTACATTTAAAATTGTTACGTTGGCAGGGGCTATTGAAGAGAAGTTGGTCAAGCCGACAGACCACTATTTATCTGGAGGTATTAGAATAAAGGGTACCAAGACAGTGCTTCATGATAAGAAGCATGCAGGTTGGGGTGAAATTTCATACTTAGAGGGTGTAAAACGTTCAAGTAACGTTGCATTTGTGAAGATGGGTTTCGAAATGTTAGGCAAGGAACGATTGCTTAATTACATTAATAATTTTGGTTTCGGGAAGAAAACAAAAATTGATTTGCCAGGTGAAGCTTCCTGGGCGATTAATTTGCCAGGTAATGTAGAAGTTGCAACAGCATCCTATGGGCATGGGGTCAACGTTACACCTATACAGCAAATCACGGCCATCGCTGCCATTGCCAATGGGGGGAAGTTGCTGCAGCCACATATTATTAAAGAGAGGTATAATCCGAACAATGGAGTGACAAAACCATATATGCCTGAAGAGGAGGGTCGCCAGGTAATATCTCCAGCGGCTGCTAAAGAAACAGGTAGTTATCTAGAGCAGGTTGTTGCCGACCAAGAGAAAGGAACTGGACGAAATGCTTACATTGATGGATATAGAGTAGCAGGTAAAACAGGTACTGCGGTTAAAAATATTAAAGGTAAATATGATTATGACAAGTCAGTCGTTTCTTTTATTGGTTATGCTCCTGTGAATGATCCGAAGATTGCTGTCATTGTCATTATAGATGAGCCAGCTGATGCGAATGCAGGTGGGGGATCTGCGGCTGCACCTGTATTCAAAAAAATTGTTTCTCAATCGCTACAATATATGAATGTTCCAAAAGTATTTTCAGCTAGTTCAGCAAATGATGCTCAAAATTCTAAGAAGAGTAGTAATCCGGTTACAGTTAAATCTAAAGCTCCGGAATTGGTAGGGAAGACGATTGATTCAGCAAGGAAAGAATTGTTGAATACAGGTATTGCTTACGAGACTTTAGGAACAGGTAATAAGGTGATTAGACAATTCCCAGCCAAAGGCTCTATCATGAATGATGGGCAACGGATATATCTGCTAACTGAAGAGAGTAAGACGATGAAAATACCTGATTTAAAGGGTGAATCTCTACTTGATGCATTGCAGGTATTGACGTTAATGGAATTGACAGTTAACGTAGATGGCGAAGGTTATGTCACCGAACAAAAAGTAATAGAGGATCAAGGTAAGCGTAAAGTACAATTAACTCTGAGCCCTTCTAATACAGTGGTTGATGAGATTGACAAAGAAGATGATAATAAGGAAACAGAGTAGCGTATAGAGCTTGTTCTAAGCCCTAGTTGTCCTGAATATTGATGATATAACACGTATCATGAGATCAGGATTACTAGGAGGGTTCGCGATGAAAGTTTCAAATGTGACGCTGAGACGGAGGCTACTGTGGAGCTTGCTGCTCTTTTGCGTGCTGTTTGTAGCATTAATGGTTAGATTGGCTTATGTTCAACTCGGACAAGGTAAGGAGTTGTCTGAGAAAGCAGAGGATTTATGGCGCAGACAACTTCCCTTCACTGCCAAAAGAGGAGAGATCCTTGATCGAAACGGAACAGCCTTGGCCTACAATATCAGTTCACCTACGGTGTGGGCGATACCTGTTCAGGTGAAGGAACCTGAAAAGACGGCAATGGCATTATCACCTCTGATCGGTATGAGCCAGGAGAAAATTCTTGAGAAACTCAAGAAAAAGAAGTCTATGAATGTAAAACTACAACCCGGTGGACGTAAGATCACGATGGAGCTCGCTCAGAAAATCCGTGATTTGAAGCTACCGGGTATCATTGTTGCAGAGGACAATAAAAGGTATTATCCTTATGGAGATTTGGCAGCTCATATTCTAGGATTCACCGGAATTGATAATCAGGGAATAACAGGTGTTGAAAAGAAATATGATGATAAATTAAAAGGATTCGATGGCAACATATCCTATCTATCTGATGCTGGAGGAAGGCTTATGCCTGGTTCCTCTGAGAAATACGCAGAGCCCAAAGATGGCCTGAGTCTTGAACTAACCATTGATAAGTCGATTCAGTCGATTATGGAACGTGAGTTGGATCAAGCTATGGTAAAGCTTCAAGCAAGAGGCGCTTGGTCCATTGCGATGAATCCCAAAACAGGAGAAATTCTCGGTATGGCTAGTCGACCTGGATATGAGCCGGCACAATATAAGGAATATCCCGCGGAAGTCTACAATCGAAACTTACCGATATGGATGACTTATGAGCCGGGATCTACTTTTAAAATCATTACGCTAGCTGCCGCTTTAGAGGAGAAGAAAGTGGATTTAGAGAAGGATACATTCTTTGATCCAGGATATGTTAAAGTGGGCGGAGCTAAGCTAAGATGCTGGAAAAAGGGTGGGCATGGCAGTGAGACTTTCCTAGAAGTTGTGGAGAATTCCTGTAATCCTGGCTTTGTAGAATTAGGCCAAAGACTGGGCAAAGAAACGCTTTTTAAATATATACGCAATTTCGGCTTTGGTTCTAAGACAGGCATTGATTTAGATGGAGAAGAAAATGGAATACTGTTCAAATTGGCTAATGTTGGAACCGTGGAACTTGCGACTACATCCTTTGGGCAAGGGGTCTCTGTTACTCCAATACAACAAGTAGCAGCGGTATCAGCGGCGATCAATGGTGGGAACTTATACAAACCTTATGTTTCGAAGGCTTGGATTAACTCGGACACGAATACCATTGTAGAGGAAACGGAACCAGAGCTAGTCAGACGGGTGATCTCCGAAGAAACATCTCGTAAAGTTAGAGAGGCATTAGAAAGTGTCGTAGCCAAAGGGACGGGACGTCCAGCTTTTATCGATGGTTATCGTGTAGGAGGAAAGACAGGGACAGCACAGATCGTAGTTAATGGTCGTTATTCGGCCACAGAACATATTGTGTCATTTATTGGTTTTGCACCAGCAGATGATCCTCAAATTGTCGTATATACCGCAGTAGATAATCCAAAAGGCATCCAATTTGGTGGTGTAGTTGCTGCTCCTATTGTACAAAATATACTAGAGGACTCGCTCCATTATATGAAAGTGCCACAACGTAAAGATCAGATAACGAAAGAATACAAATATGGTGAGACCAAGATCGTCACGGTACCTGATCTAGTTGGTGCATCTGTTCAAGATTTGTACGAAGATTTGAATATGAACTTCATGCTCTCTAAATCAGGAAGTGGTACGGTAGTGGTAAGTCAGGCTCCTAAACCAGGTAGTAGGGTGGACCAAGGATCAACGATTCGTATTTATATGGGTAGCGCTGAGGCCGATACAGGCGTTGGAGATAAGGCACCTTAGGGTGCCTAACATTCGTCAAATATGACGATAATTGAAATAAGTGAGGGATTATAGATGAGACTTAATGAATTGGCTTCAACATTAACAATCAAACACATCATAGGTAGTGTAGATATTAGAGTTTCTGGCATACAGACGGATTCCCGAAAGGTAACTGAAGGGGATTTATTCATTTGTTTACCAGGCCACACGGTTGACGGACACATCTATGCTCAGCAAGCTATGGAAAAAGGGGCTGCGGCACTTGTTGTTGATCATCAATTGGATATCGACCTACCACAAATTATCGTTAAGGATTGCCGCTACGCTATGGCTGTACTTGCAGATGCATTCTTCGGATCACCTAGCAAACAGATGAAAGTTATTGGAATCACAGGCACGAACGGTAAAACAACTACAGCTTATTTGATTGAGAAAATTATGAATGATCATAACGTGAAAACAGGGCTGATCGGTACGATTCAGATGCGTTATGGTGGCCGCACATTCCCCATGTCAGGTACAACACCTGAGGCGTTAGAATTACAGCGTTCGCTACATGATATGGCAGCTAGTGGTACTCGCTGCTGCGTAATGGAAGTATCCTCCCATGCCTTAGAACAAGGTCGGGTAAAGGGAACGGATTTCCGCACGGCTATTTTTACGAATCTTACACAGGATCATCTGGATTATCACAACACCATGGATGAGTATCGTGCTGCCAAAGGATTGTTCTTTTCCCGCATGGGGAACGCCTTCCAAAATATTCAGGACAAACGAAAGTATGCTGTGCTGAATGCAGATGATCCTGCATCAACGTATTTCAGAAATATAACATCGGCGGAAGTTGTAACGTATGGTTTAGAGGAAGGTGTCGATGTTCGTGCAACAGGGATTGTCATAAGCGCGCAAGGTACTGATTTTCATGTGGATTCCTTCAATGGGAGTACGGATATAAAGCTTAAGATGGTCGGTAAGTTTAATGTCTACAATGCACTAGGAGCTATAACGGCAACGCTACTAGAAGGTGTTCCGCTTCATGAAATTAAACGTAGCTTGGAATCCTTAAGCGGTGTTGATGGCCGTGTTGAATCCGTGGAGGCAGGACAGCCTTTTGCCGTTATTGTTGATTATGCACATACACCGGATGGACTTGAGAATGTATTAAAGACAGTGAATGAATTCGCTGTAGGTCGGGTATTAACTGTGTTCGGCTGTGGTGGTGACCGCGACAAGACCAAGCGTCCAATTATGGGGAAAATCGCAGCGAAGTATAGTGATGTTGTATTCGTAACTTCGGATAATCCGCGTACAGAAGATCCTGAATCCATCTTGAAGGATATCGAACAAGGGCTTATTGATGACCAAGTACCTCAAGAGAACTATCTATTGATCGAAGATCGACGGGTAGCTATTCAAAAAGCTATTGATATGGCAAGCCCTGAAGATGTAGTATTGATTGCGGGGAAAGGTCATGAGACCTACCAACTAATCGGACAGACGACTCATGATTTCGATGATCGTATCGTCGCAAAAGAAGCGATAAGGGGTATACAATAGTGATTAATAAAACGTTAGGTGAAATGGCTATCATGTGTGGTGGGACGATCAGTCATGAACAGGTTCGTCACAAGGTTATACAGGGAGTGATCACAGATTCTCGCCATATTGCGGCGGGATGTTTATTTGTGCCAATTGTAGGTGAACGTTATGACGGCCATGATTTTGCACTTGTGGGATTGGAAAGCGGGGCAGGTGCTACGTTATGGCAACGTGATCGAGGTCAATGCCCAGAAGGAAGTGTCATTGAAGTCGAAGACACGCTAGTGGCTTTACAGTTGCTTGCTAAAGCGTACTTGAAAGAAGTAGGTTGTAAAGTTGTTGGCATTACAGGAAGCAACGGGAAGACAACGACAAAAGATATAGTGTCTGCACTACTGGATACGACATACAAAGTACACAAGACCAAGGGGAACTTTAATAATCACATCGGTCTTCCACTTACAATTCTGAGCATGGATCCGGACGTAGATATCGTAGTATTAGAGATGGGCATGAGTGGACGAGAAGAGATTGAGACATTATCTTCTATAGCACAACCGGACGTTGCGCTTATTACGAATATCGGTGAATCCCACCTTTTACAATTGGGATCGCGTAAAGAAATTGCACGAGCGAAGTTAGAAATTGTTAGTGGATTGAAATCAGGTGGGTTACTTATTTATAACGGTGATGAGCCTCTCATTCCTGAGGTATTGGATGAATTGCAAGCGGTGAAACTATCAGACTTACACACCTTCACATTTGGTTTGGATTCAAAGAGCGATGATTATCCAACAGGGATGATGTTCCATAGCAAAGGCATTATATTTACATCCTATGTTCATAAGGATCTCAGCATAGATTTACCTCTATTTGGGCGCCACAATGTGGTTAACTGTTTAGCAGCACTTGCAGTTGCACGTTTTTTTAATATAAGCGATGAGTGTATCAAAGATGGGTTATCTCGGTTGCAATTGACAGGAATGCGTATTGAGCATGTTGTCTCTGCAAGAGGGTTAACTTTACTCAATGATGCCTATAATGCAAGTCCAACATCTATGAAAGCTGCTATCGATGTACTTGAAAGTATGAAAGGGTACCGTCGCAAAATTGCAGTACTCGGGGACATGCTGGAGCTTGGATCGCAAGATAAAGAATATCATGCTGAAATCGGAACTTACGTTACGCCTGACAAAATAAATGTGCTATATACATACGGGGCATTGTCTACCTATATAGCCGAAGCTGCAAGGGTGAATCTCCCTGAGGCTGATGTACATGCTTTTACAGATAAAGCTGCACTTATTAATCATCTTGTAGAACACATTCACCCTAAAGATATCGTGCTGGTAAAAGCCTCACGTGGGATGAAGCTAGAAGAAGTAGTAAATGCTCTTGTTGAGAAGTGTTAGCAAATCTGACAAACTGAAGAGGTGAAACTATGGACATTAAATTATTATTACTAACAATCGGTGTATCCTTTATTCTAGCGGTGATTGCTGCACCTATACTCATTCCTTTGTTGCGCCGTATGAAGTTTGGACAGCAGATAAGGCAGGATGGTCCTGAGAGTCATTTAGCCAAAGCAGGAACACCCACAATGGGTGGAATTGTTATCTTATTAGCATTTACTTTATCTTTTTTGAAATTTTCTATTGTGAATACTGATTTCTATGTATTACTTGTTGCAACACTTGGATTTGGGTTGATTGGTTTTCTTGATGATTATATTAAAATTGTATTCAAACGATCGCTCGGATTGACATCTCGACAGAAGTTAGTTGGGCAATTACTCTTCTCGGGTATTGTATGTTATCTACTTTTTCAAAATGGGCACGACACATCGATTAGCATACCAGGTACCTCATGGGGGTTTGACTGGGGTGGTTGGTTTTATTACCCATTCATCATCTTTATGCTTCTTGCGATTAGTAATGCTGTGAACTTTACGGATGGGCTAGATGGATTGTTATCTGGCGTGAGTGCCATTGCTTTCGGTGCATTTGCTTTAGTGGCTATGCAAGCGACTTCTCTTCCAGCAGCCTTCTGTGCGGCAGCAATGATCGGTGCTGTATTAGGTTTCTTAGTCTTCAATGCACATCCTGCAAAAGTGTTTATGGGAGATACAGGATCATTAGGTATTGGGGGAGCCATCGGTGCGATTGCGATTGTGACCAAAAGTGAATTGTTATTCCTCATTATTGGAGGGATATTCGTTATAGAGATGCTTTCTGTGGTTCTACAAATTGGATCATTTAAGCTACGAGGTAAACGAATTTTCAAAATGAGCCCTATTCACCATCACTTTGAGCTTTCAGGTTGGTCGGAATGGCGAGTTGTTATCACATTTTGGGCTGTGGGCCTCGTATTAGCAGGTCTCGGAATTTATATTAACAAGGGGTAAGGGGTTGTAATTATGAATCATCCAGACACATACAGAGATAAGCAAGTCGTTGTACTCGGACTTGCGAAGAGTGGTGTGGAAGTCGCTAAAGTTCTCCATAAAATGGGGGCTTTGGTCACCGTTAATGATAAAAAAGAGATAGATCAGTGTCCCGAAGCTTCTGAACTAGAGGTTTTGGGAATTTCTGTTATTTGCGGATCTCATCCGAGTGAACTCATCCATCATGGTATTGATTTGGTTGTAAAGAATCCGGGTATTCCGTATTCTGTTCCTCCTTTAGTTAAGGCTATAGAACTTGGAATTGAAATCGTTACGGAAGTGGAAGTGGCCTATTATTTATCTGAGGCACCGATGATTGGAATAACAGGTTCTAATGGTAAGACGACCACCACCACATGGGTTGGTAACATCCTCCGTTCAGCGGGAATGTCTCCAATCGTAGCAGGCAACATTGGCACGCCTCTTTGTGCTGCTGTAGAAGGCGCCACTGAGGATGATTGGATGGTCGTTGAGCTAAGTAGCTTTCAACTGAAAGGGACACAACAGTTCCGACCACGTATTGGCTGTCTGCTCAATGTTGCTGAGACACACTTGGATTATCATGGAGGCATGGAGGATTATATTTCTTCCAAGGCTAATATGTTCGCGAACCAAAACAAAGATGATCTTGCGATCCTCAATTGGGACGATTCATACTGTCGCAGTCTAATTCCTCATATGAAAGCTAGAATTTTACCTTTTTCTGTGAGAGAAGAGTTAGTAGAGGGGGTATATGTCAGCCCACCTTATATTGCTAACACCGAGGATTCAGTGATGCGTACCGTATTATATCGTGATAAAGAAGGAAGAACGCATGAGATCATCCCTGTAGAAGATATCGGTCTCCCAGGGCGTTTTAACGTTGAGAATGCTCTTGCTGCATGTGCTATAGCTATAGCAGCAGGGGTTTCAATAGATCAACTATCATCGCCACTATCTTCCTTTCGAGGTGTAGAGCATCGTCTTGAATATGTCAAAGAGACAAAGGGTGTCTCTTATTACAACAATTCTAAAGCAACGAATTCCAAAGCGACTACGATGGCTCTTACATCCTTTAAGAACCCAATCGTATTAATTGCGGGTGGACTAGATCGTGGTTCAGATTATATGGAATTGCTAACTGTATTTGGTGAGAGAGTCAAAGCGGTTGTATTACTGGGAGAAACGAAACATAAAATTGCAAAAGTAGCCGAACTCGCTGGATTAAAGGTCATTTCCATCGTCGATACTGTAGAGGACTCCGCCACGACATTGATCACGGCCGTGAATGAAGCAGCAACACTCGCAGAACCTGGAGATATTGTTCTATTATCTCCAGCATGTGCAAGCTGGGATATGTTTACTTCATATGAGGAACGTGGACGCATTTTTAAAGAGGCGGTGCATAATCTTTAAGTAGGGGGGATGTGGATAAGCCCCTACTTTCTCTAACACGAGGTGGCTTTTCATGAATAAAACTCGCCAAAGCCTAGATCTATGGCTCCTGCTATGTATTCTTGGTCTACTCACAATTGGAATTATTATGGTGCAGAGCGCAGGTTCTGTCCTTGGTTTCCATAATTATGGAGATTCTTATTATTTTGTTAAGCGCCAGGCTTTATTCGCGGGCTTAGGTCTTGTGGCAATGTTTGTTACAGCGAACCTTGATTATCGATTCTGGCTGAAATATGCCAAAGTGGGCCTAATAATCTGTTTCATTCTTCTCATTATGGTGCTTATTCCTGGGATTGGTAATGTAAGAGGGGGAGCGCGTAGTTGGCTTGGTATTAGTTCGTTTGGCATTCAACCATCAGAGTTTATGAAGCTTGGAATGATATTATTTCTTGCGAAATGGTTAAGTCAGGAAAATTACAATATCTCTTCATTCACCAAAGGACTCCTTCCTCCACTTGGGTTAATCGGGACTGCATTTGGACTGGTTATGATGCAACCGGATTTAGGAACGGGTAGTGTTATGTTTGGGGCATCTCTTATGATCGTATTTACGGCGGGTGCTCGAATGAAACATCTTGGCATGCTTGGACTTGTGGGTATCGCAGGATTTGCTGGACTTATTTTGGCAGCACCGTATCGGCTGAAACGGATCACAGCATTCCTCGATCCATGGTCAGATCCATTAGGGGCTGGGTATCAAATTATACAATCGCTGTATGCGATAGGCCCTGGTGGGCTCGGTGGCTTAGGACTCGGCATGAGTCGTCAAAAGTACAGTTATGTGCCGGAGCCACAAACAGATTTTATTTTTTCTATATTGGCCGAAGAGCTTGGGTTTATTGGTGGCATGATTGTATTACTACTATTTCTGATTCTCGTATGGCGTGGCATGCGTGTTGCTATGACGATCTCAGATAGCTTTGGAAGTTTACTTGCTGTTGGCATTGTTGGAATGGTTGCGATACAAGTGATCGTTAATATTGGTGTCGTGATCGGAATGATGCCCGTGACAGGGATTACGCTCCCCTTAATCAGTTATGGGGGATCATCGTTGACACTGATGCTCACAGCACTAGGTATACTGCTAAATATATCTCGTTATGCAAGGTGAACATGATTGGACTTGTTAAAAGCGAGTTGCGATTGTCACACACCTATGTAGGATGACATAAGATACCTTATAATCGTGATAATCGCCCAGGACACGGCAGCATCGCACTAGATACCAAATGGCCTCCTGAATTCATTGAGAAATGTAAAATTTCGGTTGGATGATAAGGAGGGATTTCGTTGCAGCAATGGACATCGCTATTGTTGGAGACAAACATCGGGGAAGTACACCTGAATGAACCCATGACAAAACACACGACATGGAGAATCGGGGGTCCTGTCGATGCCTTCATTGTTCCTGAAACGAGAGAACAACTGCAAGAACTTATTACTTTACTCCATCATCATGGAATTCCATGGATTCAGATTGGTCGCGGATCTAATATGCTTGTTTCCGATAAGGGGATTCGTGGAGTCGTTATCAAACTGGGTTCAGGATTGGAATATGCTAAATTCCAGGAGGAAACCGTAACTGCAGGTGGTGGTTGCTCATTTGTGAAATTGAGCTTCCTGAGCGGCAGACATGGATTAACGGGTTTAGAGTTTGCAGGTGGGATTCCCGGTTCTGTTGGTGGAGCCGTATATATGAACGCTGGAGCCCATGGGTCTGATGTATCACGCATATTCAAGTCCGCTGAGATTGTACTGGAAACAGGAGAATTGGTGTCTTATGCTGCTGAGGAAATGGACTTTGCTTATCGTCACTCTGTTCTGCACGAGCGCAAGGGAATTGTAGTTGAAGCTACAATCGGGCTTAAGTTTGGAGAACGTAGAGAAATAGCAGCCGCTTTAGCATCGTACAAGGATCGCCGTAGGCGTACACAACCACTGCAGATGCCCTGTGCGGGCAGTGTGTTTCGTAATCCAACGGGAGATTACGCTGCAAGGCTTATAGAGGCTGTGGGGCTTAAGGGCTACCGAGTCGGTGGTGCAGAGATTTCATTGCAGCATGCCAATTTTATTGTAAATACCGGGCAAGCGACAGCAGAGGACGTGCTCACCATTATGCACGAAATTCAGAAACGGATTGATTCTGAGAATGGTATCTCGTTGGTACCAGAAGTGTTTATAGTGGGTGAGCGGTAAACTCGGAGGTGATACATTGGACAAATTGGTGATTGAGGGAGGCAAAACCCTATCAGGAACCGTGCGTATCCATGGGTCCAAAAATGCCGCACTGCCAATTCTAGCTGCATGTATGCTGGCTGATGGTATAGTTCATTTGCATAATGTCCCTCGGTTATTGGATATTGAAGTTATGATGAACATCCTGAATCGGCTGGGGTGCCAAACACAACATGAGCAAGAAATGGTCATTGTGGATACGTCGACCGCCAATTCGTTTCATGTACCGGATGACTTAATGAAACAAATGCGATCATCTATTTTTTTAATGGGCCCTTTACTTGCTAGGTTTGGAGAAGTGACGATTTACCAGCCTGGAGGATGTGCGATCGGAGAGCGAAAGATTGATCTTCATCTAAAAGGGTTAAGAGCATTAGGTGCAGTCATTGAAGAACAAGATCAGCAGATTCTTTGTAAAGCTCGCAAGCTAGTAGGAGCAGATATTCATTTGGATTTCCCTAGTGTTGGTGCTACGGAGAACATTATGATGGCAGCAGCAATGGCTGAAGGGACTACAGTCATTACAAATGCGGCTAGAGAACCTGAAATTCAGGACCTTCAGAACTTCCTGAACCAGATGGGAGCAAGTATAATTGGAGCTGGAACAGATACCATCACGATTCAAGGCGTAAAGAAGCTGCGTCCGTGCACGTATGAAATCATTCCAGATCGTATTGTAGCGGGAACGGTCATGATTGCTGCTGCCGCAACTCGTGGTAATGTGACGTTAACGCATTGCAATTCATCACATCTCACCTCATTGATTCATGTCCTGAAGCGCGCTGGTGTTCAAATAGGTGTGTGCAATGATATAATGACCGTAAGCTGTATGGGGCGTCCCAAAGCAGTGGAACGGATTATTACTTCACCATACCCATCATTTCCAACAGATCTGCAATCCCAAGTCATGGTACTATTAACTTTATCAGATGGTTTTAGTGTGATGAAGGAGACCGTATTTGAAGGAAGATTCAAACATGTCGACGAGTTGACTGTCATGGGTGCTGATATTTCTATAGATCTCAATTACGCGTTTATACGTGGGGTTCAAAGATTATATGGAGCGACGGTTGAGGCTACAGATTTGAGAGCAGGAGCTGCATTAGTTATTGCTGGATTGGCGGCACAAGGCAAGACCATTGTAGAGCAGGTGCACCATATTGACCGGGGATATGATCATATTGAACAATTATTCCAGAAGCTTGGAGCTGATATTCACAGACAGACTCCGGTGTCCGATCGTTTAGATTTGGCCAACTAAGGTCCTGCTTATCCCCTCCGTGAAGAGGGGATAAGAGGCATTTTATGGAGAGTTGATATGTCAAAGACATCTATACCAGTTCTTAAACCTAATAAATTCAGAAAAATGAAAACCAGTCGTAAAATTATGTTTATTCTCTTGTTATTCTGTTTAGTTCTTCTTGCCGTACTTTTTTTTAGATCTCCGATTAGCAAAATCTCCGAAATTCAATTTCAGGGAAATGTATTCGCTACGAAAGAGCAGTTATTACAAGCGGGAGAGTTCAATGTAGGTGATCAATTCTTTGGGGTTTCGGCAGCTACTTTGGAGGCTAGATTATTGGACGTGAAATCGGTTCAGAACGTAACGGTGGACAAGCAGTTCCCCGGCGTTATACAGATACAGGTTCAAGAGCATACAACGGTTGCCTATGAGTTAGGACAAGAGGGATCACTCATGGCTATTTTATCGAATGGGGTTATGGTGCCTGTAAAAACGAGTGGTATTGCTATAGAGAAGCCAATATTAACGCAATGGAATCCAACAGATCCTTATAAATTGGAACTGAGTCAAGTTCTCGGTGCGATTCCTAATCAATTGACTTCGGATATATCAGAGATTATGCCATCTCCTACAGTTTCTTTTCCAGATCGTATCAAACTGTATACGCGTTCCAAATTTGAAGTGATTACTGCTGTATCTCTACTTAAGGATAAAGTAGAATATCTCAATCAAGTGATAGAGACAGAAGAACCTGGGCTTATTACAATGCTTGAGGCTGATTCATACGTTCCTTTCTTGAGCGGAGACAGCGTACCTGAGAATGGGGATGGGACTACTAATAACGAATAAAAAATGCTACAATTAGTTTTGTGGACAAGTCTATTTGTTTGCTTTTCTTATAATATTAATAATTTGATAGCTGACAATATGTGATATGTAAAAAAAATGTAGAAAAAAGAGGGAAAAAGAAAGTCGTGTTGAATAATTATTAAGAACGTCTTTCCAATTCGCTTTTCATTTCAAAAAATAGGAGGTGCCACGGTTGAGCAACAATGACATCATTGTTAGTTTGGACATCGGTACATCCAAAGTTCGTGCTATTATTGGGGAAGTAACTAATGGAACCTTTAATATTATTGGAGTTGGATCTGCCGACTCAGAAGGAATTCGCAAAGGTGCAATTGTAGATATTGACCAGACCGTACAATCGATCCGCAGTGCAGTAGATCATGCGGAACGTATGGTTGGTATTCAAATATCTGAAGTATATGTCGGCATTTCCGGGAATCATATTGGACTTCAAACAAGCCACGGTGTTGTGGCTGTATCGAACGAGGATCGGGAAATTGGAGAAGAGGACATTGAACGCGTTCTCAAAGCTGCAGAAGTTGTTGCTTTACCTCCTGACCGGGAAATTATTGATGTTGTCGCTAAGCAATACGTTGTGGATGGTCTTGAAGGAATTCAGGATCCACGAGGTATGATTGGCGTTCGTTTAGAAGTGGAAGCAATTATTATTACGGGGGCAAAACCGGCCATACATAATCTTTTACGGTGTGTAGAGAAATCGGGCTTGAAGATCAAAGATCTAGTTCTAATGTCTTTGGGAGCAGGTCAAATGTCTTTATCAAAAGACGAGAAAACCATGGGTTCTGTACTTGTTGATATCGGTGCTGGAAATACAAGCATTGCTGTTTTTGAAGCTGGAACTATGGTCGCGACTTCAACATTACCTATTGGCGGGGAGTACGTAACCAATGATATTGCCTATGGATTACGGACGTTAACGGATCAAGCTGAGAAGGTTAAGTTAAAATACGGGTGTGCTTTAGTAGACGATGCTGCTCCAGATGTTATTTTCAAAGTAACTCGAATTGGGAGTAACGTTGAAAAAGAATTCAGTCAACAAGATTTGGCTGCTATTGTTGAGCCTCGGATTCAAGAAATTTTCCATCTCCTTCATCAAGAAGTGAAACGTCTAGGTTACAGTGAACTTCCTGGAGGTTATATACTCACAGGAGGCACAGTTTCGATGCCTGGTGTATTGCAGGTTGCACAGGCTGAGCTTGCTGCTTCTGTACGGATTGCAGTACCGGATTATATAGGGGTCAGAGATCCAGGGTTTACGAGTGGTGTTGGTATCCTTCACAATGTTATACGTAATATTCGTGGACGTAACAATGCAATTACCAATGCTAAAAAACAACCAATCCGGAATAACAACAAGGTGAATCCTACATCTAACCAAGGAAAGACACAAAAAACGGGGTTGGTAGAGCGCTTAAAAAACATGTTCAGTGAATTTATATAAGGTGTTCATATAACTGTGAACGTGCCATCCATGTACAACGAGGGGGAGATGGAATAATATGTTGGAATTTGACTTTGAAATGGAAAGCTTAGCTCAGATTAAAGTAATTGGTGTTGGTGGTGGGGGTAGTAACGCTGTCAACCGAATGATTGAGAATGGTGTGCAAGGTGTTGAGTTTATCACGGTTAATACGGATGCTCAAGCACTGCATATGGCTAAATCAGAACACAAGCTACAGATCGGTGATAAGCTAACAAGGGGTCTTGGCGCGGGTGCTAATCCTGAGGTCGGCAAGAAGGCTGCTGAAGAATCTAGAGATTTGATCTCGAACACGCTAAAAGGCGCGGATATGGTGTTTGTCACAGCAGGAATGGGTGGCGGAACGGGTACGGGTGCGGCTCCTGTAATCGCTGAGATTGCAAGAGAGTGTGGAGCGCTGACAGTAGGCGTTGTTACGCGTCCTTTTACATTTGAAGGTCGTAAACGTTTCTCCCAAGCTGAGCTAGGGATTGAAGCTCTGAAAGAAAAAGTAGATACATTGATTGTTATTCCTAATGATCGTCTATTGGAAATCGTAGATAAAAAGACACCGATGTTAGAAGCATTCAGAGAAGCTGATAATGTTCTTCGCCAAGCGGTACAGGGGATATCAGACCTTATTGCTGTTCCTGGTCTAATCAACCTTGACTTTGCAGACGTGAAGACGATTATGACAGAGCGTGGGTCTGCACTAATGGGTATTGGTGTAGCATCAGGTGAGAACCGTGCCGCTGAGGCAGCTCGTAAGGCTATTATGAGTCCATTACTAGAAACTTCTATCGAGGGAGCTCGTGGTGTCATCATGAATATTACGGGTGGTTCAAATCTGTCTCTGTATGAAGTGAACGAAGCAGCAGAGATCGTTACATCAGCATCGGATCCAGATGTGAATATGATATTTGGTGCCATTATTGATGAAGATTTGAAAGACGATATTAAAGTCACAGTTATTGCTACAGGATTTGAGCATAAACAAGCAGCACCACACGCTCAAATTCGCAAACCTGGAACACCAGACAATGAGCCTGTTGAGAATCGCAATAATAATTTGCGTCCATTTGGTAATCAGCCAAGTAATGATCAACTGGATATTCCTACATTTCTGCGGAATCGTTCACGCAATAACAACGAATAATTTGCACATTATCTATCATGATATATGAAAAGTCCGTTTTCTTTTTAAAGAAATCGGGCTTTTTTGTTTTCTTCCTATTCTTCCACGCTCCATTTTAGAATCCTTCTTCCATGAACTAACCTCTATCGACAAAAAAAAATCGCGATTGCTTCCAGGTTTAGACAGACTTTGGAAGTTAGTTTTTCTATACTAAACACATCTCCTAAAGACCAAAAGGAATAGAGTTTAAAAACACTGGCTTTTCTACCTCTATGATTCAAAGCTCAGGCAGGTGAGGGCAATGGTTGTCTATATCGATCTTATTTTTATTACTAATCTACTTATTGATGGAACTCTATTGTGGTTGACTGGTTGGATGCGCAAAATAAAAACGCCTTGGTGGCGAATTTCTTTATCAGCCTTGTTAGGTGCCCTTTATGTCATCATGATGTTCGTTCCCGGGCTTACGTTCATGTATACCTTTCTCATAAAGTTCGGGCTTTCATTGATAATGTTGTGGATTGCCTTCGGTTTTGGGAGTCTTCAACACTATATGAGGAACATGGGGGCATTTTATATTATTAATTTTGCCGCGGCTGGTGGGATTATTGGCATTCATTATCTGTTGCAAAATTCAAGTGATCTCTGGAGCGGAATTTGGTATACAACATCGGGGGGGCTGTCATTCGAACTGAAGATTGGATTTTGGTTTATGCTTATCGTTTTTATTATCGTTGTTTTTTGGTTTAAAATTGTGCAATCTTCCAAACGTAAATTGGATAATAGGCATGTGTATTTTGCGGAAGTGAAAGTGAATATAGGTAGCGAACAGGTGAAATGTACGGGACTATTAGATACAGGTAATCAGTTGTGTGATCCTTTAACACGAATACCGGTTATGGTGATGGAGGCTTCTTTATGGGGAGATCATTTACCTGCCTCATGGAGGGATAAACTAGCTGAAGGAGATGCGGACAAACTGGTCATGGAGCTTGGAGACGAATCATCTTTTGCTTGGCAGGACCGTTTGAGGTTAGTACCTTATCGGGGAGTGAATCGAGGGTCAGCGTTTATGTTAGCTTTAAAACCAGATTCTGTTGAAATCTGTATGGACGGTAAAACAACCACAAGCACTAGAGTGTTAGTTGGACTTGATGGAGGCACGCTTTCTTCCGAAAAGGCATATAGGGCGATTATTCACCCTGACTTGATACATGACGGAAACCCAGCTACAGATGCCGTTACGACTCTGGCAACAACTTCTATCCCACCTATTAGCTAATATAGTAGGAAAGCTCGAGATTATGATTGTAAAAGATAGTTTCTTATGAAACTTAAAATTATGCTTACGATGTTAGTTTCCTAAGGAAACTTTTGATGATGCCTACGATGTTAGTTTTCTTACAGAAAACTCAAAGACGATGCTTACGAAGATAAGTTTCCTGAGGAAACTCATAGGAGGAAAGAAATCATGTTGGTAAAATGGAAATTAGTGGTACAAATTCAATATTATCGTGCGCTCTTCTTATTTGGACTTAAAAGTGAAGAAATATACTACATAGGAGGGAGTGAGGCTCTTCCTCCGCCTCTAACACGTGAGGAAGAAGAGTACTTACTACAAAGGCTTTCCACAGGCGACTCAGCAATCCGTGCAATGTTGATTGAACGTAATTTGAGATTGGTCGTATATATCGCTCGTAAATTTGAGAATACAGGTATCAATATTGAAGATTTGGTATCCATTGGAGCTATCGGTCTGATTAAGGCTGTTAATACGTTTGATCCTGAGAAGAAAATAAAATTAGCTACGTATGCTTCACGTTGTATTGAGAATGAAATACTAATGTATTTGCGTCGTAATAATAAAATTCGTAGTGAAGTGTCATTTGATGAACCTTTAAATATTGATTGGGATGGGAATGAACTATTACTTTCCGATGTATTAGGTACTGAGAATGATACAATTTATCGTAATATTGAGGAGCAAGTAGACCGTAAATTATTGCATAAAGCACTTGATAAGCTGACAGAACGAGAGCGTACAATCATGGAACTTCGATTCGGACTACAGGATGGTGAGGAGAAGACTCAAAAGGATGTAGCAGATATGTTAGGGATTTCTCAGTCCTATATTTCTCGATTGGAGAAGAGAATTATTAAACGTCTACGTAAGGAATTTAATAAGATGGTGTAACAGATAGATTGAATTAAAGTCTGTGCTCACACGTTCCTTCATTTCTAAAGAGAATCATGAATATGGTAGTTCAATCTATATAGATTCATCGAGTAGGAATAAATTGAGCCTCTGGGGAGATAATGTACATTAATGTTTCTTCTTGGGAGGTAAATCATCATGACCCGAAACAAAGTTGAAATCTGTGGGGTAGATACTGCCAAACTTCCCGTACTAACGAATGTGGAAATGCGGGAATTGTTCCATGCCCTTCAGCAAAATAATGAACGTTCAGCTAGGGAAAAATTAGTAAATGGTAACTTAAGGTTGGTACTGAGTGTTATTCAACGGTTTAATAATCGGGGGGAATTTGTCGACGATTTATTTCAGGTAGGTTGTATTGGACTAATGAAGGCTATTGATAATTTTGATTTAGGACAAAATGTTAAATTCTCAACGTATGCGGTACCCATGATTATTGGGGAAATTCGACGGTATTTACGGGATAACAATCCTATAAGAGTATCACGCTCTTTACGTGACATAGCATATAAAGCACTTCAAGTCCGTGACTCCTTAACGAATCAAAATTGCAGAGAACCTACTATCTTTGAAATTTCTGCCGCACTTAATGTTCCTAAGGAAGATGTGGTGTTCGCTTTGGATGCCATTCAGGATCCAGTATCGTTATTCGAACCCATTTACCATGATGGTGGTGATCCCATTTATGTGATGGATCAGATTAGTGACGATAAGAACAAAGATGTTTCGTGGATTGAAGAAATTGCATTAAGAGAAGCTATGCATAGATTAGGACAACGAGAAAAGATGATCCTCTCCATGCGATTTTTTGAAGGTAAAACTCAGATGGAGGTTGCAGATGAAATTGGCATCTCGCAAGCTCAAGTATCTAGGTTAGAGAAGTCAGCCATTCAGCAAATGCAGAAACATGTCAAATCTTAACATAAAAGTCTGTGATATAAGCAGTAACGGCTATAACGGCCCTTCTCAAAGAGGGGACCTGTTTCAAAGGAAATATAAGGAATGGAGTGTCAAGTGAAACATATACTTTCCTATATTTAAAAGTATCTCTAAAAAGCGATCCTAATGGGATTGCTTTTTTTTTGACTTTCTCACAATAAAAAAGACATTTCGCCCAGACCCCACATATATTAAATATATAACTATATTTATGAAGGTGTGAAGCTATGATTCCAGAAAAGAAAATGGTGGGGATGATGATGAAAATCTCCGATTTTCAAACCAAGGATGTTATTAATATTGTAGACGGCAAACGATTAGGCCAAATCAGCGATTTAGAGCTTGACCTTCGGCAGGGTAGAATTGAGGCGATCGTCGTGCCTAGCTATAGTAGATTCATGGGTTTATTTGGTGGTCGTAGTGATCTTATTATTCCTTGGAATAATATTGTGAAGATAGGGTCAGATGTCGTTTTGGTGAAAATGGAGGAAGTGAAGGCTCTGGAACAAGATAAGGATATGGATCGATTGGATCGAATTGATCGTCGATCGTATTAACCGTTAATACCTGAAATTCTCGGCAGTAACCTGTCTTTCTTAAACAGCTCTTTAGTTTCCGTAGGTAAACTAGAAATATGGTACACTGGAATAGAGGTGAAATGAATGGAACCATTTGTTGTGAATAATCGTAAAGATGAGGACCCAGCTTTGTTTATGCTGGAACCATGGACCTCTTTCGATAAAATAACCGTAGGATTTACAGGACGACATGGAGGAACTGGTAAATCTCCATATGAGAGTTTGAATTGCGCTTTTCATGTTGGTGATGATTCTCAAGATGTTATAAATAATCGCCGTACAGTAGTTGAGACATTAGGTTTTCCTTTTGATGCATGGACATGTGGTGAACAGGTCCATAGTAATCATGTGGAGATCGTTCACCTTGAAGATAAAGGGCGCGGTAACATCGATCGATCATCTGCATTTCAGAATACGGATGGGTTGCTCACGAATGTCCCTGGTATACTCTTAACTTCCTTTTATGCGGATTGTGTGCCTTTATATTTCTATGATCCCATGAAACAAGTGATTGGCCTTGCCCATGCAGGTTGGAAAGGGACGGTATCAAGAATAGCTTCAACCATGGTAGATAAGATGGTGCAAGAGTATGGTAGCCAAATTCATGATATCCGTGCTGCTATCGGTCCTTCTATTGGGTCATGCTGTTATGAGGTAGATGATAAGGTGATGTTATCGGTATACGATTTAGAGAAAGATGTCTTGGGTAATAGTACTTATTCCGCATCATGGTATCTTAAAAAGAATAACGGGAAAAGTATGCTAAACTTGAAAGAAATGAATCGACAGATTATGATGAAAGCAGGAATAATGCCGAGTCATATCGAATGTACAACATATTGTACAAGCTGCCGCAATGATTTGTTCTTCTCTTATCGTAAAGATGGAGGAACTACTGGACGTATGGCAAGTTGGTTAGGCTTAAAGTGAGGTGGGTTTTTTTGACTTTTAAAGATCGTATTAACGACGTAGAGACTCGCATAAATGATGCTTGCATAAGAAGTGGTAGATCTAGAGAAGATGTACATGTAGTTGCTGTTACCAAGTATGTTTCTTTGGAGATGACAGCTGAAGTTCTGAATCAAGGGCTCATTCATGTGGGTGAGAATCGATGGCAGAATGCTGAAGAGAAGTGGAATGCATTAGGTAACCAAGGAGTTTGGCATTTCATCGGGCATCTTCAGACGAACAAGGTGAAGGATATCATCGATAAGTTCCATTATATCCACTCACTGGATCGTCTTTCTCTAGCCCAGACACTAGAGAGTAAGGCGAAATCCTTGGGATTAGTCGTGCAGGTGTTTGTTCAAGTTAATATTTCAGGCGAAGATTCTAAATATGGTCTATCACCTGAGAAAGTGGCATCTTTTCTCGAAGAGATTAAGGGATTCACTCATATTAAAGTCATTGGATTGATGACTATGGCTCCATTTGAGGGGCATCCTGAAGATACACGTCCGATATTCCGAGCCTTAAGGGAATTGAGAGATGAGCTTAACCGGCAGTCCCTTACAAGCGAACCTATCACAGAATTATCAATGGGGATGTCGAACGATTTCGAAGTCGCGATTGAAGAAGGATCTACTTGGGTACGTTTAGGATCTATTCTAGTGGGGAAAGAGGAGGGCTAAAGATGGGTGTCATGAATCGTTTTATGAACTTCATGGGTTTACAGGAGGAAGAAGAGGTAACTGAGCGTGAGCCTCTTGCGGTAGATGAAGAGGAATACGCACCAACAAGTCCTGAACCGCGTAAGAATCAAAGAAGTAATGTCGTTAGCATTCACTCACAGAAAAATGTTAAAGTAGTATTAGTTGAGCCGCGTTCATATGATGAAGCACAGGAAATTGCTGATCATTTGCGTTCCCATCGTACAGTTGTTATGAATTTGCAACGTGTC
Source organism: Paenibacillus macquariensis (assembly GCF_900156375.1). Lineage (GTDB taxonomy): Bacteria > Bacillota > Bacilli > Paenibacillales > Paenibacillaceae > Paenibacillus_AQ > Paenibacillus_AQ macquariensis. The sequence continues at coordinate 592,406 of NZ_FTNK01000001.1, read as the reverse complement.
CGTAATGATCAAGCCTTTCGTATTATCGATTTTGTCAGTGGAACGGTGTATGCTTTAAGTGGAAGTATTTCGAAAATTGGTGGTAACATATTTCTATGCACCCCAGATACAGTGGAGATCCAAGGTAATATCTCGGAGATTTTAGCTGAAGAACTAGAATATAACAGAATGAGGTGAGCCCACTTTGTACCAGATTGATCGTATTATCGATATGCTTTTCAATATTTACTTTTATATGATTGTTATTTATGTGTTAATGTCTTGGCTTCCAAACTTACGTGAGAATTTCATAGGTGAGCTCTTGACTAAGTTGGTTGAACCGTATTTATCTGTGTTCCGCCGATTTATTCCACCGATTATGGGAATGCTTGATATTTCTCCAATTATTGCATTGTTCGTATTACAATTTGTCCAATCTGGATTGAAATTTGTCATCCACTCGATATTTTTCTAGGGTTGATGATGCGACTGGATATACTTGATCATTTTCACCCAGATGAACGCGAGTTTGTGGACAGAGCTTGGGAATGGGTCGTTAATGCTGGCGAATATCATGAAGTGAAACTGACAGATTTTCTGGATCCTAGGCAATCTTTTATACTGCAAACATTAGTTAATCGACACCCTGATGTACATATTCGATTATACGGTGGGTATGCTGAAGCAGAAAGGTGTCGTGCTATCATCGCCCCCGATTATCGTGATCTAGACAACGAATATATGGGGATGGCTGTACTAAGTATCTACTCAGGTGATCAGAAATTTCTTCAACTCGATCATGGTGACTATATGGGATCCATCCTTAATCTGGGTATTAAACGGAGTAAGATAGGCGATATCCATGTTCTGGAAGATGGTTGTCATACGGTCGTTGGGGAAGATATTGCATCATACCTTCATATGCAACTTAATCAAGTGCACCGTGTTCATGTACAGAGTGAGGTTTTACCGCTAGAATCATTGCGGACAAGTAAAGTCTCTCTTGAAACCATGGACCTTACGGTCGCTTCGTTACGTCTTGATGGAATTTGTGCAGATGTGTACCGACTTAGTCGTAGCAAAATTCTAGTGCCGATTAAAGCTGGACGATGTCGGGTCAATTGGAAAGTGGAAGAGAATCCCTCCTCAGCTTTAAAAGAAGGAGATATCATTTCGCTTCAAACCTTCGGTCGTTTCAAGGTTATAGAGGCTGGAGAAATGACGAAAAAAGGACGGTACCGTGTTAAAATCGGAAAATTTATGTGAATACATTGCAGGAAGTGAGTACTTCTTGTCGAATTGAGTTATCCAAGGTCAATTAATGGATTCAGTTTTTTGAACCGAAATTTTCAGGAGGTGCGCATCCATGCCATTAACACCATTGGACATACATAACAAAGAATTTGCCCGCAGAATTCGCGGTTATGATGAAGATGAAGTGAATGAATTCTTGGATCAAGTGATAAAGGATTATGAGGGTGTCATTCGGGAGAACAAAGAATTACAGAACCAAATGTTTACTCTTCAAGAAAGATTAGATCATTTCATTAATATTGAGGATTCTCTTTCCAAGACAATTATTGTAGCCCAAGAAGCTGCAGATGATGTGAAAAGTAATGCTAAGAAAGAATCTCAATTAATCATTAAAGAATCCGAGAAGAACGCGGATCGGATTATCAATGAAGCGTTATCTAAATCACGGAAAATTTCGATGGAAATCGAAGAATTGAAGAAGCAGGCATCTATTTATCGGACCCGTTTCCGTAGTCTCGTTGAAGCTCAATTAGAGTTACTTAGCATGGATGGATGGGAAACATTGGAGAGCCGTGAAGAAGCGAAGGAAGTCTACTAGGCCTTAGCCGGGTTGACTTTTTCTGCGAAAGAAGCTATAACTATAGTCACAATCTGATTTTATTGAATTTGATGATGGGATAAGTACCATAAGGAACTGTTCTTCAGAGAGTTGGCATTATGCTGAAAGCCAATGTACAGACCTTTAGCGGAAGATCCTCCCGGAGAAGTGAAGCTGAAACGTCCTTGACGCGTGTAAGCTAAGCCGGTCTGCCGAACGTTATATCGGCTCCATGCTATTAATATCAGCATGGACTTGAGATGTCGCCTATGAAGTATTTAATTTATGAGCGAAATTAGGGTGGTAACGCGAGCTAAAGTCTCGTCCCTTTGGGGATGGGGCTTTTTTTGCGTGCCGATCCCCCTAAATCCCCCTTAAGAAGGGGGGCCCCAGAGGGCCTGCCCTCTGGACTCCTGAAAGTTCGGTGGAGGGAGTTAGTGTGCGGAGAGCAGTTACGCTATAGGTGGGAGCGGTTCTTCCTCGCCTCCCTTCGGGATATCTCGGTCACCTTCCATGCGAAGGGTGCCTAGCCGGCTTCACTCCTCGTTATGCACTGTTGAATGAGGGACTGCGACTGCGACGGTGTTTGAGTTACTTGAGGGTGGTGGAAGTCCCAGCCTCGACTCCCCTATGGGGACGTCCTCGGGGTCTTCCACCACGGCGGGGTAGCTGGGATTGGCGCAGGTCAACAGACGAGTGAGTGACTGCGACGCTCCTGAGTTACTTTGGGGTGGTTGGAAGTCCCAGCCTCGACTCCCCTGCGGGGACGACTTCGGGGTCTTCCACCACGGTGGGGTAGTTGGACTTGGTGCAGGTCCACAGACGAAAGAGGGCATGCTACGAACGAAGTAGCTCTAGAAGAAAGAAAGCGTGCCTTATACTTTGCGAAGGCAAAGTATAAGGAGAAAAGCGGGGATACGCTCCCAAATGAACTAGATACAGCCTATGTAGTTATTACGACGAAATTTTGGGTGTCCAGAGGGCTAGCCCTCGGAATCCCCCTTACAAAGGGGGACTTAGGGGGATGGACTCCCTGATATATTGAAAGGAATGATCATTGATGAATAGAGTAGATGTCAAAGAAAAAGCTCGCGCTAGAGACCAACGTATTCTGAAGAAATGGAAAGATGAGAATACATTCAGTAAGTCCATGGTGAATCGTGAAGATAAACCGAATTTTGTATTTTATGAGGGCCCTCCGACTGCGAATGGTAAGCCACATATCGGTCACGTTCTTGGACGTGTAATTAAGGATTTCATCGGTCGTTATCAGACGATGAAAGGATATCATGTCGTACGTAAAGCGGGTTGGGATACACATGGTCTTCCTGTAGAGCTAGGCGTACAGAAGCAGCTAGGAATCACGCATAAGCAAGAGATCGAAGAGTATGGCGTGGAAGCTTTTATCAAGAAGTGTAAAGAAAGTGTCTTTGTCTATGAACAGCAGTGGCGTGACCTTACTGAAGCGATTGGTTATTGGACAGATCTTGATAATCCATATATCACATTAGATAATAAATACATTGAGAGTGTATGGAACATTCTAGCAACTGTACATGATAAGGACCTTCTTTATCGTGGACACCGTGTAAGTCCATATTGTCCAGATTGCCAAACAACACTTAGTTCTCATGAAGTAGCACAAGGTTATAAGGACGTTAAAGATTTGAGTGCTACAGCTAAGTTTAAGTTGCATGACAGTGGTGAATATGTTTTAGCTTGGACAACAACACCTTGGACGTTACCTGCACACGTAGCGCTAGCTGTGAATCCAGAAATCGAATATGCACGAGTGAAGCAAGAAGATGGCGTTTATATCGTTGCTAAGAAATTAGTGGAAGATGTAATCCATGGTGAGCATGAGGTTATTGGTACGCTGAAAGGTTCGGACTTGGTTGGTAAGACTTATGATCCTCCGTTTAATTATGTTCAAGTAGAGAAATCTAATGTAGTCGTTGGTGCGAAATATGTAACGGACTCTAGTGGTACGGGTATTGTTCATATGGCTGCAGCTCATGGTGAAGATGACTATAGAGTATGTAAAGAGAATGACATCACTTTTGTGAATGTCGTTAATTTAGAAGGTTGTTACGTCGATGAGGTCACTGATTTAGCAGGACGTTTTGTTAAAGACTGTGATGTGGATATTATCAAAATGCTCTCAGAGAGCGGTATGTTATACAGCAAACTGAAATATGAACATAGTTATCCATTCTGCTGGCGTTGTGATACCCCGTTACTTTATTATGCAATGGATAGTTGGTTTATTAAGACAACAGCTATCAAGGATCAATTGATTGCTAACAATAATGAAGTTGAGTGGTTCCCTGGTCATGTACGTGAAGGTCGTTTCGGTAAGTTCCTAGAGGAATTAGTGGATTGGAACATTAGCCGTGATCGCTATTGGGGTACGCCATTGAATATCTGGGTATGTGAAGAAACGGGAGAACAGTTCGCACCTCACAGTATTGCGGAGCTTAGAGCTCGTGCTATTGGGGATGTACCTGAGAACTTGGAACTGCATAAACCATATGTAGATGACGTTAAAGTTCAGAGTTCATGCGGTAAATATATCATGACTCGTACACCTGAAGTGATTGATGTATGGTTTGATAGTGGTTCCATGCCGTTTGCACAACAACATTATCCTTTCGAGAATCAGGAAACATTCGAAGCCCAGTATCCTGCTGATATGATCTGTGAAGGGATTGATCAGACGCGTGGATGGTTCTACAGTCTATTGGCTGTCTCCACTATGCTGACTGGGAAAGCTCCGTATAAAGCGGTTATGGCGACAGGACACGTTCTTGACGAACAAGGACAGAAGATGTCTAAGTCCAAGGGGAATGTAATTGACCCATGGGATATCATTGAAGAGTATGGTACGGATGCTTTCCGTTGGGCGCTATTGTCTGATAGTGCACCTTGGAATAGTAAACGTTTCTCCAAAGGGATTGTAGGAGAAGCGAAGTCTAAGATGGTTGATACGTTAGTGAACACACATGCATTCTTAACTCTTTATGCTAGTATTGATGGGTATAATCCGGCGGAACATCCGTTCCAACCATCGAATCACAAGCTTGATCGTTGGATTGTATCTCGTTTGAATAGCGTAATCAAGACGGTCGATAAAGCATTAGCTGTTAATGATTTCTTGAATGCTGCTAAGGCGATTGAAGATTACATCGATGAACTTAGTAACTGGTATATCCGTCGTTCACGTGATCGCTTCTGGGGAAGTGGCCTTACGGAAGATAAGCTTGATGCATACCGTACATTGACGGAAGTCTTAATCACAACGGCTAAGCTTATTGCACCATTTACACCGATGTTGGCAGAAGACATCTATCTAAACCTAAGTGGTGGAGAAAGTGTTCATCTAGATGATTATCCACAAGCAAATGAATCACTTATTGATGAGGCGCTTGAACAAGATATGGAGACTGCGCGTCGTGTTGTAGAACTCGCACGTAATGTTCGTAATGAGAAGGGTATTAAGACACGTCAGCCGTTGTCTGAATTGATTGTATCGATTGATCGTAATTTCGATCTACCTGGGTACGAGGATATTATCAAAGAAGAAATCAACGTCAAGAATATCCATACACAGAACGATGATAGTGGATTGGTTAACTTCACATTGAAACTTAATTTGAAGGTTGGCGGAAAGAAATACGGTAAGAATGTAGGTTTCTTGCAGAACTTCTTTAAGGAAATGACTTCCGAAGAAACACGTAAAGCTGTGGAAAGTGGCATTCTTAATGTCGTGTCACCTGAGGGAGAAGAGTTGCAGATTACACCAGATGAACTGTTGATCGATAAACACGCGAAATCTGGGTTCGCTTCTGCTTCAGGTTATGCAATCACAGTGGCACTTAATACCGAAATCACACCTGAGTTGGAACAGGAAGGCTGGGTTCGTGAAGTTATCCGTGCAGTTCAAGATTATCGTAAAAAGCTTGATCTTCCGATTGAGAAACGTGTTATCTTAACACTGGATGTTTCGGATGAGTTGAAAGCTGCGATTACAACATTTGATCATGTACTACGTGAAAATGTGTTAGTAAATGAAGTGTTGTATGGAACGAAAGGAACGATGGAGCAAATAGAGATCGCGGGGAATCCAGTAGGAATCCATATCGCAGATTAATACCATGCTTTTTGGAACATAATAGAAATAATTAAAAAAGAAACGAGCCTTAAGCCGAAGATCGGGATGAATTAATCCCGGAACAGGCTAGGGCTCGTTTCTTCTTATCATGAAGTGAGTTCGGAGAAGGAGCGGAAAGATATGGTGCAAGGGAATATCAAGGATTCTACAATACAGAAAGACGTCTCAGAAGATAATCATACGCTGTTGGTCAAGATAGCACAGCAACTAGAGGAATCACGAATTCAAGAATACACACAATTGTTACATCGACCTTGGCGTTTAATCTGGCTTAATATACTATCGGGTACTGCGCGTGGCGTAGGAATTGCCATAGGTTTTACTTTTTTTGCAGCTACCATTATTTATTTTTTACAAGTACTTGGGGCGTTGAACTTACCTATCATTGGAGATTATATTGCAGATATTGTACGTATTGTGCAACGTCAATTGGAGTTGAATTATTAAATTACATGCTTGGGTCATCTTCAAGTGAATTAATGCCTTCTCCTTTTTCCATGTATGTCTGGTAGTGGCGATTTCGTATAATCCCTGTGGGATTCCCTTCAATATCTGAGGCTAGAAAGCTTTCTATGGGTTCAACACAGCCTTCGATCTCTTCATCTGCCTCAATGGCCATTTCATTATAACTTTCAATATTATTTCCTTCAGCCATTGCAGGGGAATTAGATGTACCCCATCGCTCTAGTGTTTGCCAGGTGTCTTCTCCATCGAATCCATTCTGATCGTCACGTTCATCCAAGCTAGTTCGACCAAATGGAGGCATGAGGAGCTCTTCTTCTACAGGGCGATCATTGGAGACGACCTGTCTTGGCGAGTGATCCTTACAGAAACCTGTTGCAGGAATGGCTTCTAGACGTTCATAGGAAATATTTTGATCACAAATGCTACAGCGACCATAAGTACCGTTTTCTATCCGAGCAAGTGACGTTTCAATTCTTTCCAATTGCAAGGCATCATGCTCCAGAAGAGAGATATCCATCTCACGGTAATACAGTTCGGTTGCAACATCAGCCGGATGGTTGTCTATATTGGAAAGTTCACCTGTTGAATCGCGCATGGACTCTTCAAGACCGTGATGATCGTTCTCTTTGGTACGGTGTGTAATGTCTTCACGTTCAAGCTCCAACTGACGACGTAGATGATCGATTTGGGATGGTGATAGTGATTGTGTCATTTTGAGGCTCCTTTCTGTTACCTAGGGAGAATCACATTTACTCTCTTGCTATAGAGTGTGCGTATTATCATGGTTTTACATAAGGGAAATGTTCTCGGCTTTGGCCCTTTATGGACGATTTTGGACAGCCTGTGCTACAATGAACGAGTCTATAATACGAAGTTATGACCTTTCACTTTCCCTCGCTAATGATAAAGTGAGACGGTGGAAATCATAAGATTGGAGTGACATGTTGCTGTGATATACTACATAATTGCGTTCGTTGCTTTTTTGGTGGATCAAGGAACTAAATATTTGATTGCTAGCCGGATGGAATTGACTGAACAAATACCGGTGATTGGCAATTTTTTTCTGATAACATCACATCGAAATCGCGGTGCAGCCTTCGGGATCCTTGAGAACCAAAGATGGTTCTTTATTGTGATTACGATTATTGTGGTTGTCGGGATCATTTGGTACTTACAGAAAGTGATGAGAACGAATAATAAGTTATTACCTCTTGCACTTAGCTTAGTACTTGGTGGAGCAGTCGGGAATTTTATTGATCGTGTCTTGACCGGTGAAGTGGTGGATTTCTTGCAATTTAATTTCGGGAGTTATGAATTCCCCATTTTTAATGTGGCGGATTCCTGTATTGTAATTGGTGTAGGACTTATTATTTTGGATTCATTGCTTGATATGAAAAGAAACCCAGTTAATTCGAAAACGGAAGGAAATGAAGAAACGTGAAAGACATCGAGACGCACGAAGATGAACTATTGAATACAGATTTGGAAATACGCGAGTGGATCGTTGATGAGAACTTTGCTAAAGAGCGAATTGATAAATATATAACTGAGGTATGGGAAGAAGATGTTTCTCGTTCTCAGGTGCAACTGTGGATTACCGGTGAACACGTAAAGGTGAATGGTAACACGGTGAAAGCTAATTACAAATTAGTCTTAGGAGATCGCGTTGAGGTTGTTGTTCCTGAAGTAGTATCGGTTGAGATTGTGGCTGATAACATTCCACTTGAGGTTGTTTATGAAGATCACGATCTTATCGTAATAAATAAACCAAGAGGGATGGTGGTGCATCCGGCACCAGGTCACTCATCAGGTACGCTTGTGAATGCATTGATGTACCATTGTAAAGATCTATCAGGTATTAACGGTGAATTACGTCCTGGTATTGTCCATCGTATCGATAAAGACACCTCTGGATTGATTATGGCTGCGAAGAACGATAAGGCACATGCTTCTCTTGCGGCACAGCTGAAAGAGCATTCCGTGACTCGACGTTATATTGCATTGGTTCATGGTAGTGTGAGTCACGATCAAGGTACCGTAGATGCACCTATTGGACGAGATACGGTTGATCGTAAAATGTACACGGTTAAGGAGAAGAATAGTAAGCATGCCGTAACCCATTTTACAGTGAAAGAACGTCTTGGGGATTACACGCTTCTAGAACTACAACTTGAGACAGGGCGAACACATCAGATCCGTGTGCATATGAAGTTTATAGGTCATCCATTGGTTGGTGATCCGATCTACGGTCGTAATAAAGGACTTAAATTAAAAGGACAGGCGCTTCATGCTACTGTATTAGGCTTCATACATCCTTCGAGTGGTGAGTATATGGAGTTCAGTGCTGGCATTCCAGAAGAATTGGAAGAATTGCTTACAGGTCTACGTAGTCGCTAAAAGTACAAATGATAAGTTCATTAGTCCATGGCATATAGCCATGGATTTCTTCATATTTAGGAGAGAGATTACCTAATATAGGAGATGAACTAAATATGAGTATAAAACAATATCAAGAGACGTATATTCAATCCAATTTTGCAGAGCGCATCGGTGGCGCAAACTACGGTAAAGATACAGCTATATATAAATTTGAGAAGATCAAGCGGGCTAAGGCAGCTGCGCAGAAGGATTTCCCAGAGATCGAATTAATTGATATGGGTGTGGGAGAACCGGACGAAATGGCTGATGCTGGAATTGTGGCCAAGCTAGCTGAAGAAGCTGCTAAGTCTGAGAATAGAGGATATGCGGATAATGGAATTCCATTATTCAAAGAAGCTGCAGCGAAATATTTGAAAGAAGTATTCCGTGTAGATGGCATCGATCCAGACAATGAAGTTGTCCATTCCATCGGTTCCAAGCCTGCACTTGCCATGTTACCGTCTTGCTTCATCAATCCAGGGGATATCACGATAATGACGGTTCCTGGCTATCCTGTGCTAGGTACACATACCAAGTATTTAGGTGGAGAAGTATACACGGTTGAATTGAGACAAGAGAACAAATTCCTACCGAATCTAAATGAAATTCCTGAAGATATTGCGCGACGTGCGAAGTTACTGTATCTGAATTATCCGAATAACCCAACAGGTGCGACCGCAACTGTAGAGTTCTTTACTGAAGTAGTAGCGTGGGCTAAGAAATTTGATGTCGTTGTTGTCCATGATGCACCTTACGCTGCTTTAACTTATGATGGATTAAAGCCACTTAGTTTCTTGTCTATCCCAGGTGCTAAGGATGTAGGTATAGAGTTACATTCGCTGTCTAAATCTTATAATATGACAGGATGGCGTATTGGATTTGTGGCTGGTAACCCATTGATTGTCAAAGCATTCAGTGATGTGAAGGACAACAATGATTCGGGTCAATTCATTGCGATCCAAAAAGCCGCAGTATACGCGTTGTCTCATCCGGCAATTACAGAAGAAATTGCTCTTAAGTATTCCCGTCGTCATAACTTATTGGTAGATGCACTGAATGAACTTGGTTTCACAGCAGAGAAGCCAAAAGGATCTTTCTTCCTTTACGTTGAGGCTCCTAAAGGAGTTAAAGGTGGTCAACGATTTGCATCGGGTGAAGACTTCTCTCAATTCCTCATTCGTGAGAAGTTGATTTCAACGGTACCATGGGATGATGCAGGTCATTTCGTTCGTTTCTCTGTAACGTTCATTGCGCAGGGTGAAGAACAAGAGAAACTTGTTATTAGTGAAATTAAACGCCGCTTGAGTGATGTGAAATTTGAATTTTAATTAGAAGGTATCTGCCTATGGCAGGTACCTTTTTCCATCTTGTGCAGAGTTGACATCATGAATCGCTTTATGTCATAATTCTTGTAGAAGAATAGCACCTTTAATTCAGTCCCGTGAGACTGGCAAGGTTACGTGAACCGAGGTTCACTGCATGACACTCGTCTGTTTTTGTACGAGTTGTGACGTGGTACCTCTCATTCAATCGAATTGTCGAATGAATGACTAGTAAACTCCTTGCCTATGGGCAAGGAGTTTTTTTGTTAAGTCGCGGGAGATTATGAAATAATTCCTACAAGAGGAGCAATGAATAATGATTAAAGAAGTGCACGTTATTATGGATGAGACAGCTATACGTCGGGCTTTGAGTAGAATCGCACATGAGATTCTAGAGAAGAATAAAGGGATTGAAGACTGTATCCTAATAGGAATTCGCAGGCGAGGTGTTTACCTGGCTCAGCGAATAGCGGAAAGAATTCAGGAAATTGAAGGCACGCCTATCGCATGTGGTGAGCTGGATGTGACTGCCTATCGTGATGATCGATTGGAAGAACGAACCCTTATTTTTGAAGACGGAGATCTTGCTGTGAATCAATTGAAAAACAGCTTGGGAAATGTAAGTATACATGATAAAAAAATTATATTGTTCGACGATGTTCTTTTTACGGGTCGTACGATTCGTGCAGCAATGGACGCTTTAATGGATTGCGGACGACCTCGAATGATTCAGCTGGCGGTGCTAGCAGATCGAGGGCATCGAGAGTTGCCTATACGACCGGACTATATTGGGAAGAACGTACCTACTTCAAATCACGAAAAGATTGATGTAGCACTGATGGAGTTAGATGGTAAAGATGAAGTCACCATCTTGCAATACAGAGAGGAGAGAAATTCATGACGACAGCAATCAACTTGAAAGATCGTAGCCTGCTTGGCTTAAAAGACATAAGTCGAAATGAAATTGAATCGATTCTAGATAGAGCAGCATACTGGGAATCGCAGACAGAGAAAGTTGTTCCAATTCTGAGTTCGCAATTTGTCGCTAATATGTTTTTTGAGAATAGTACAAGAACAAGATTTTCCTTTGAAATGGCAGAGAAACGACTTGGTGCAGAGGTACTGAATTTCTCATCAGCGGCTTCTAGTGTGGAGAAGGGCGAGTCCATCTACGATACGGTGAGAACTCTTGAATCCATGGGCATTGATGCAGGCGTTATTCGAATGAAGCCAGATGGAATACTACAGAATTTAGCAGAGACCATCAAGGTTCCATTGATTAATGCAGGGGATGGTAATAATGAGCATCCTACACAAGCACTACTTGATTTGTATACGATGCGGAAGAATTTTGGAGAACTAAAAGGTTTGAAGGTATCCATTATCGGAGATATACGCCATAGTCGTGTTGCACGTTCGAACTTGTGGGCATTGCAGAAATTTGGAGCTCAGGTCAGCTTCTGTGCACCTGAAAGTATGGCAGCTCCAGAACTTGAACAATATGCTCCTTATGTATCCATGGATGAGGCACTACAGTCTGATGTCGTAATGATGTTACGTGTTCAGTTGGAACGTCATGCAACGGGGATACTGAAATCAGGAAATGAGTACAGAGAACAGTATGGTTTGACAGAGGCAAGGGCGTCCAATTTATCCAAAAATACAATGATTATGCATCCGGCGCCGGTTAATCGGAATGTAGAGATTGATGATGCTGTTGTAGAAAGTGCTCAATCATTTATCTTCCCACAAATGAGTAATGGTGTGCCTATTAGAATGGCAGTCATGGAACGTGCATTAAGAAAGTAAGGAATAATATAAATAGACATAAGCATATTTATTAATAAATATACACAAAAATGAATTAATATTATACAATAGATTGAAGCCAATGTGCTCAATCAACGAGCGGAGGTTATCATGTTAACGATTATTGCAAATGCGAGTGTACTTGATAAGCAGGGGAACTTAGAGAAGAAGCATATTCTACTTGAGAACGGTACTATCAAATCACTAGTAGATGGTCATGTGGATATTGCAGATATTCAACAAGAGGCCGCAGAAATTGTCGATGCTGCTGGTAAGTTAGTTACGCCGGGTTTTATAGATATGCATGTACATTTACGTGAACCTGGTTATGAGCACAAAGAGACGATCGAAAGTGGAAGTCGTTCAGCTGCAAAGGGTGGATTCACAACGATCGCTTGCATGCCTAATACGAGACCTATAACCGATAATCCTGACGTAATTAAGCTAATTCTTGAGAAGGCAAAAGAGGCAGGGATCGTTAAGGTTCTACCTTATGCTGCGATTACGAAGAATGAGCTTGGACGTGAACTAACAGATTTCGCAGCATTGAAAGAAGCGGGAGCTATTGGTTTCACGGATGATGGCGTGGGTGTGCAGAACGCACAAATGATGAAGGATGCTATGAAGATCGCAGCTGAACTTCAGATGCCAGTTATTGCGCACTGTGAAGATAACTCACTGGTGGTTGGAGCATGTGTTGCAGAAGGTGAATTCGCAACTAAACATGGCTTGAAAGGTATTCCTAATGAATCAGAAGCGATTCACGTCGGCCGTGACATCCTGCTAGCTGAAGCAACAGGTGTTCATTATCATGTATGCCATGTGAGTACAGAACAATCCGTTCGGCTAATTCGTCAAGCGAAGGAGATCGGTATTCGTGTGACTGCAGAAGTATGTCCACATCACCTAGTGCTCTCAGAACAAGATATTCCTGGTCTTGATGCCAATTGGAAAATGAATCCGCCACTTCGTTCGAAACGTGATGTGGAAGCTTGTATCGAAGGTTTATTGGATGGGACGCTTGATATGATCGTTACTGATCATGCTCCACATAGCGTTGAAGAGAAATCCAAAGGAATGGAGCTTGCTCCGTTTGGGATTGTTGGATTCGAGACAGCATTTCCACTACTCTATACTAAATTCGTAGAGACAGGCTTGTGGGACTTATCTATGCTCGTACAGCGTATGACTGCTGATCCAGCTAAAGTATTCGGTCTAAATACAGGGAACCTTGAAGTGGGAAGTCCGGCTGATATTACAATGATAGATTTGGACACTGAGAAAGCAGTCAATCCAGAAGAGTTCCTAACAAAAGGACGTAATACTCCTTTTACAGGATGGAAGCTAAAAGGATGGCCGGTTAAGACTTGGGTGGACGGAAACGTTGTTTGGTCAGAGTAAGAGTGAGCAGGTACGCTATACCGAGTAATAATTGATTACTTCATTACAGATAAAACAAATATAGATCAAGAGTACATGACAGAGGGAGTGGAAGAGAATGCAGGCAAGATTGTTATTGGAGAACGGTACCCTGTTTACAGGGTTGGCATTTGGTGCAGATGGGGAATCAACAGGTGAGGTAGTATTTAATACAGGGATTACAGGATATCAAGAGGTATTGTCTGATCCATCCTACTGCGGACAAATTGTAACGATGACTCAACCATTGATCGGTAACTACGGAATTACACGTGATGATTTCGAATCTGTTGCACCATTTATACATGGGTTTGTTGTTCGTCGTCATGAACCAACTCCAAGTAACTGGCGTGCCGAGTACAGTCTTGATCAGTTGTTGAAAGAACATGGTATCGTTGGAATTAGTGAGATCGACACACGTATGTTAACTCGCATTATTCGCCACCATGGAACGATGAAGGGAATTCTAACGACTTCAGCGGCTTCTGTAGAAGAATTACAAGAAAGATTAATGGGTAGCGAAATTCTGAGAGATCAGGTTGCTCGTACTTCTACGAAATACACGTATAATAGTCCTGGTTCGAAGGAACGTATCGTACTTGTAGATTTCGGCGCGAAGAGTGGCATTCTGCGTGAACTTTCTAATCGTGGATGTGATGTTGTTGTTGTGCCACAAGATACAACGGCTGAACAAATCCGTCACTTACGTCCAGATGGCATTCTGTTGTCTAACGGCCCTGGGGACCCGAAAGATGTTCCTCACGCAGTAACTATGATCTCAGAATTGCTTGGGGAGTATCCAATGTTCGGTATTTGCCTTGGACATCAACTGTTCGCTTTAGCATGTGGTGCGGATTCAGAGAGACTGAAATTCGGACACCGTGGTGGTAACCATCCGGTGAAAGAATTAGCAACCAATCGTTGCTATATTACATCTCAGAACCATGGCTACACAGTGAATGAGGATTCTATCCGAAACACAGAGTTAGAAATAACGCATATCAACAACAATGATAAAACCGTTGAAGGTTTGAAACATAAGAACTACCCAGCATTCTCAGTACAGTACCATCCAGAAGCAGCACCTGGACCTCAGGATAGCAGCTACTTATTCGATCAATTTCTACAAATGATTGCGGATCACAAAATCAAACACCCTGCTAAACCGCGTCAAGCCGAATTAGCCGCAGCTGTGAAAGGAGCACTACAAAATGCCTAAAAATACTGAATTAAAGAAAATACTAGTTATCGGATCCGGTCCGATTGTTATCGGTCAAGCAGCTGAATTTGACTATGCAGGTACACAAGCATGTCAGGCTTTGAAAGAGGAAGGCATTGAGGTCATCCTTATTAACAGTAACCCTGCAACGATTATGACAGATACGAATATCGCAGATAAAGTATATATTGAACCGATCACTTTGGAATTCGTTACACAAATAATTCGTCAGGAACGTCCAGATGGACTACTTCCTACGCTCGGTGGACAGACAGGTCTGAACATGGCTGTAGAACTTGCGCGTGCAGGAATTCTTGAACAGGAGAATGTGAAGTTGCTTGGAACGCAACTTGATTCCATCGAGAAGGCAGAAGACCGTGATCTATTCAGAGAATTAATGCGTGAACTTGAACAACCGGTGCCAGATAGCGATATTGTAACTTCATTAGAAGGCGCACTCGCGTTTGCTAGTGAAGTTGGTTATCCACTGATTGTACGTCCTGCTTATACACTTGGAGGTACGGGTGGAGGAATCTGTGCAACGGAAGAGGAACTTCGTGAGACTGTTGTATCTGGAATTCGTTATAGTCCGATTGGTCAATGTCTTATTGAGAAGAGTATTGCTGGACTTAAAGAAGTTGAGTACGAAGTAATGCGTGACGCGAACGATAACTGTATCGTTGTGTGTAACATGGAGAACTTTGATCCTGTAGGCGTACATACAGGCGACAGTATCGTCGTTGCACCTAGCCAGACGTTGTCAGATCGTGAATATCAAATGCTTAGATCTGCTTCTCTTAAAATAATCCGTGCATTGAATATTGAAGGTGGATGTAACGTGCAATATGCACTTGACCCACAAAGTTATCAATATTATGTCATTGAAGTAAATCCTCGTGTAAGTCGTTCATCTGCACTTGCTTCCAAAGCGACTGGTTATCCTATTGCTAAAATGGCAGCGAAGATCGCTATGGGTTACACGCTAGATGAAATTACGAATCCTGTAACAGGACAAACGTATGCTTGTTTCGAACCAGCATTGGATTATATCGTAAGTAAAATTCCACGCTGGCCTTTTGATAAATTCATTCATGCGAACCGTAAGTTAGGAACGCAAATGAAAGCAACTGGAGAAGTTATGGCTATCGGCCGTACTTTTGAAGAATCCATGCATAAAGCGATCCGTTCACTAGAAATCGGTGTTCACCGTTTCGAACTTAAAGGGGCAGAACTATTAACGGAAGAGGTTCTTAATGAGCGTCTTGTGAAACCGGATGATGAGCGTATCTTCTTGATTGCTGAGGCTTTCCGTCGCGGGTATACACTACAACAAATTCAAGATCTAACTCAAGTCGATTGGTGGTTCCTTGATAAACTTGAAGGTATCATTAAGTTCGAGACGCGTATTCAAGAAGAAGAAACACTTTCTTATGAGATGTTGTATCAAGCGAAGAGACTAGGATTTACGGATAGATCCATTGCGGAAATTCGTGGTCAGAACGTTCTAACAAACACCCATACATCTGAAGCAGAAGTGCGTGAATTCAGATTAAATCATAATCTTCGTCCAGTATATAAGATGGTTGATACTTGTGCAGCAGAATTTGAAGCTGTGACACCTTACTATTACTCGACTTATGAAACAGAGAATGAAGTTATTCAGACTACGAAGGAAAAGATTCTTGTCTTAGGATCAGGTCCAATACGAATTGGACAGGGTATTGAGTTCGATTATTCGACTGTCCATGCGGTATGGGCTATACAGAAGGCTGGCTATGAGGCTGTTATCATTAATAACAACCCAGAAACAGTATCTACTGACTTTAGTATTTCAGATCGTTTGTACTTCGAACCTCTATTCTTCGAAGATGTTATGAACGTTATTGAACAGGAGAAGCCAATTGGTGTTATCGTACAATTCGGTGGCCAGACGGCTATTAACCTAGCAGGTCCTCTAAGTGCACAAGGTGTTAATATCTTGGGTACGAGTCTAGCAAGTATTGATGAAGCGGAAGATCGTAAGAAGTTCGAAGCGCTACTATCCCGTCTGAACATTCCACAACCAAACGGTAAAACAGTTACTTCGGTTGATGATGCGGTTGAGACGGCTCAAAAAATCGGTTATCCAGTATTGGTACGTCCTTCTTATGTCCTTGGTGGACGTGCAATGGAAATTGTATATTCAGATGAAGAGCTACTTAACTATATGAAATATGCTGTGGAGATCAATCCGGAACATCCAGTATTGATTGATAGCTATATGCTAGGTAAAGAAGTAGAAGTGGATGCTATCTGTGATGGGGAAACAGTCATCATCCCGGGTATCATGGAACATATTGAACGTGCTGGTGTTCACTCAGGGGATTCGATTGCAGTGTATCCACCACAACATTTAGCAGATCATCTTAAAGAGAAAATTGTTAACATCACCATTAAGGTAGCTAAAGAACTTAAGACAATTGGTCTTGTGAATATTCAGTTCGTTATCTACAAAGACGAAGTTTATGTCATTGAAGTTAACCCACGTTCATCACGCACAGTTCCTTTCTTGAGTAAAGTAACGACGATCCCAATGGCAAACCTAGCGATGCAAGCGATTCTAGGTAAGAAGTTGAAAGATCTTGGTTATCAAGAGGGTCTATGGCCTGAAAGTAAATATGTATCCGTTAAAGTACCGGTGTTCTCCTTTGCTAAACTACGTAGTGTAGATACAACGCTTGGGCCTGAGATGAAATCAACTGGTGAAGTTATGGGCCGTGATCTTCAATATGCTAAGGCACTATTCAAAGGATTGATTGGAGCGGGTATGAAAATACCTTCAACGGGGGCGATTATTGCAACGGTTGCTGATAAAGACAAAGCCGAAGCAGTAGAGCTTCTAACTGGATTTAAGAGATTAGGTTATAAAATATATGCAACGGGTGGAACAGCTGAAGCTCTAAATGAAGCGGGTCTTGATGTAACAACCGTTCAGAAGCTAAGTGAAGGAACACCGAACATCCTTGATTTGATCCGTAACGGAGAAGCACAGTTTGTATTTAACACGCTTACCAAGGGTAAAATGCCACAACGTGATGGATTCAGAATTCGCCGTGAAGCTGTAGAGAACGGTATCGTATGTATGACATCACTCGACACTGTAAGAGCGTTACTCATCATGTTAGACACTATTAACTTCTCATCCCAAGCTATGCCGGCTTTTATTGAGTAAGTAGGAGGCTAGGGAATATGAATACAGAATATAAGAACATGGCAGGTCGTCTGATCGTAGCACTGGATTATCCAGATGCTACTCAGGCATCCGCCTTAGTGGAACAATTACAAGGGATACCTTGTTATATGAAGGTCGGGATGCAGCTCTTTTATGCTGCAGGCCCGGACTTTGTGCGGGATTTAAAGGCTAAGGGTTACTCGGTATTCCTAGATTTGAAAATGCATGATATCCCGAACACCGTTAAGGGTGGCGCAGAGAGTATCACTCGTCTGGGTGTGGATATGTTTAATGTTCATGCTGCAGGTGGAACACAAATGATGCAGGCCGCCTATGAAGGTATGAATAATGCATTAGCTAGCGACACTTCATTAACGAAACCTATTATCATTGCTGTTACACAGTTAACTAGTACAAGTCAGGCTGTGTTGAATGAGCAGATTGGTGTGCAAGGTAGCATTGAAGACGCGGTAGTCAGATATGCGAAGCTAACCGCTTCAGCTGGTCTTGATGGTGTTGTGGCCTCTGCACAAGAGGTACCATCCATAGGTAAGGCATGTGGCAAAGACTTTATAACAGTTACGCCTGGTATTCGTCCGGCTGGCAGTCATATCGGAGATCAATCTAGAGTGTTGACCCCAGGAGAAGCAATTCAACAGGGGAGTCATTACATTGTCGTAGGACGTCCGATTACAGCGGCTAGTAATCCTCGTGAAGCGGCAGAACAAATTATCAAGGAGATGATGAACGTTGAGTAAATTGACAGAGATTCCAGGAGCAATTGCAAGTTATTTGCTTCAAATTGAAGCGGTAGCTTTAAGTCCGAAACAACCTTTTACATGGACATCGGGTATAAAGTCACCTATTTACTGTGACAATCGCTTAACGATGTCGTATCCTGAGGTACGTGAATATATCGCTGAGTCGTTCGCAGCTGTTATTCGTGAGTCTTATCCAGATGCTGAGGTCATTGCTGGTACTGCAACAGCTGGTATTCCACATGCTGCTTGGGTAGCGCAGAAGCTAAATCTACCTATGGCATACATTCGTGACAAAGCTAAGGGTCATGGTAAGCAGAATCAGATCGAAGGTCTGATTAAGCCTGGTCAGAAAGTTGTTGTCATTGAGGATTTGATCTCTACTGGGGGAAGTTCACTGAAGGCTGCATTAGCTGTTAAGGAAGCAGGAGGACAACCTTTAGCTGTTCTTGCAATATTTAGTTATCAGTTGGACAAGGCAGTTAATGCATTTGCAGAGGCTGGTATTCCGCTTCAGAGCTTGTCCAATTATGGCGCATTAATGGAAGTGGCTCTTGAACAAGGTAAGATTGAATCAAGCGACATGGCGTCTTTGAAGGCATGGAGAGAAGATCCTTCAGCTTTCGGAGTATAAATATCATTATTCATTACAATCATGACAGTAGAACTTGCACTCCTCATATGAGGAGTGCAAGTTCTTTTTGTTCGTAGGGTCCATTTACAGCTAGAAGGTGTATGCTTCCAGATGAAGTAGGTAATAATACCATCGTCATCATTTATAGCTATAGATTCCTGGAAGAGAGGGAAGTGCAATGAAGTGGGTGTACTTTGGCAAACTTTATAGAAGTGAATTTCAAGCGGGTTGTCTTGCCAAAAGACTGGAGCAAGATGGTTGGATTTATGGATATCATGACCCACATTCAGTAGAAATTTTCCGTTCTCGTAAAGGTCGTTATGGCGTCCGATTTATTCCTTGAATAAAAAAGCTTGACGCAAGGGCGGTAAGTGTTGTATATTATATCTTGTCGCTGTTAAAAAAATATTTTACTGACGCGGGGTGGAGCAGCCCGGTAGCTCGTCGGGCTCATAACCCGAAGGCCGCAGGTTCAAATCCTGCCCCCGCAACCAATTAAACTGCCATTATTCAAATGTGGTTTACATAATTATTTAGGGCCCTTAGCTCAGTTGGTTAGAGCGGTCGGCTCATAACCGATTGGTCGGGGGTTCGAGTCCCTCAGGGCCCACTTCTTAAAAACCCTTGTGCATCAAGGGTTTTTTTATTTGTCTAAATATGAACAAAAGTTAAATACTATACCTTTACCATATATCTGGGAGGACACGAATTTGGAAAGTTTACAATTAAATAGATCTACATGGTTTGGCAATACGCGACGCGATATATTGTCAGGTATGACGGTTGCTTTGGCGCTGATTCCGGAATCAATTGCGTTCTCAATTATTGCGGGTGTAAGTCCGATGGTAGGTCTGTATGCTTCGTTCTGTATGGCTCTTATTATTTCGATTGTGGGTGGAAGACCTGCTATGATCTCGGCAGCCACAGGCGCTATGGCTTTACTTATGGTGACTTTGGTCAAAGACTATGGTATTGAGTATCTATTTGCTGCAACGATACTTACGGGCATCATACAATATGTCATGGGGATCTTAAAAATAGGACAATTAATTAGCTTCATACCCCATTCTGTAATGAATGGATTCGTGAATGCGTTAGCGATTCTTGTGTTTATAGCTCAATGGACACAATTCAAAGTCAATCCTGGGTGATGTATGCAATGGTAGCTCTGACGCTTGCTATTATTTATATCCTCCCACTATTCACCAATGCTATTCCTTCAGCATTGGTTGCTATTATTGTAGTTTCTATCATTTCGATTACTATGGGGCTGAATATTAATACAGTAGGAGATATGGGGGCTATTACGAGTACATTGCCGTTTCTGCACATTCCACAAGTACTATTCTCAATCGATTCTTTACTTATCATCTTGCCTTACTCATTCTCATTAGCCATTGTTGGTATTCTTGAATCGCTATTAACCGCAACGGTTTTAGATGAGATGACCAATACGGGTAGCGATAAGAATAAAGAAGTCAGAGGGCAGGGTATTGCTAATGTCGTAAATGGATTCTTCGGAGGAATGGCGGGGTGTGCCATGATTGGACAATCTGTCATAAACGTTAGATCAGGTGGAAGAAAACGCCTATCTACGTTAGTATCGGGTGTATTTCTATTATTCCTTATCATTGTTCTGGGACCAATTGTTACAAAGATTCCAATGGCCGCGCTTGTTGGGGTGATGTTCATGGTTTGTATAGGTACGTTTAATTGGGATTCAATAAGAGAATTAAATCGGATTCCTCGTACAGACGCCTTGGTCATGATCGTAACGGTAATCATTGTGGTGTGGACACATAATCTTTCTTGCGGTGTTATTGCAGGTGTGTTGTTGAGTGCAGTATTCTTCGCCTGGAATATGGGGAAGATCAGGTCGGAAGAATGGATCGGACAAGACGGACATAAAGAGTATAAGGTTAAAGGTCAGATGTTCTTCGGAACGACGACGCACTTTATCGGTTTATTTAACTATGTTAGTGATCCTAACGACATTAAGATTGATTTCAGTCATTCGCAGATATGGGATCAATCAGCTGTAGCAGCGATATTGAAAGTAATTGCAAAGTATGAGCAGTTAGGTAAGAACGTCGAAATCGTGGGTCTGAATAAGGAAAGTCAGATTATTATAGATAAAATGGGCTTGCCCGTAAAATTAGACTACTAAAAGAAAGTAAAAATGAGGGACCTTGGGAATGCGGGTTCCTCATTTTTAAATGATGGGTGAATTTATGATGGATGATTTCTTATGATGTATGAATAGGAGCGCCATAGATGGCAAACCACTGATTCAGTAGCGACCACCCGTTATTCTGCCATTTCAGAACATTTTGTACATATCCGAATCTGTCCGCATGATACAGTCCGCTTACGCCTTGGAACGCCATTAACTCATAAACGCCATCGCCTTCGAAATCAACCGGATATAGGCCGCTGAGTGGGTCTACCCATCCCTCAATAGGGGACTTCAACGTTCCATCAGGATTATAGATTCCGTCCAAATAGTCTTTGCCACGTGAAGTGATGTCCAGTGTATATACTTGTTCGGTATTGCTGTTGGTTAATTGTAATCGATAGCCATCTAAATAGGATACGTTATACTTCCAATAGTCGTTGTATACGTCTGAGCTGAACAGTAGTTGTGGTTTTCCTTGAACAAAGCTATACAAATAATCAAACGTAGTGGCTCCAGATCCGCCACTGTCGATCGTTACTAATATATCTGCAGTTCCATCCCCCGTAAAGTCTCCTAGAAACAGACGAGGGTTATATCCGGAGTTCTCGTTAGGCGTAATTCGAAAAAAGTTGGAGGTGGCACCATCTTTGATTGCGATGGATATGCCAGTAATATACGGACTGTTATTATCTTGTTTATACCCCGTTAGCCATACTTGATCCGGAATACGATCCCCTGTGACATCTACACTTGCATGATCGATAATCAGTTCTTTGTTGACGGTGTGCTCTGATCGACTTACATAATTTGGGAGAGTGACATACGTGTGCTGGTTCATGAAATCTTCTCCTTCGGATAGGTATTTACCCACACTTTATGATTAGCTAAGTCATTACGTGATGTAATAAACAATTAAATTGATGAGAACAGTGCTTTCCAAAACATACTGAGCAGCACCCTATGAAGGGTTCATGATAAAGGTCGATGTATCAATAAAAAAGTATATGTAAAAAAATGATGGAAAAAGTATTGTATTAAAAACGTTTTTATGTTATTTTTAACTCATGAAAACGCATTCATAGCAAAGGACTACTAATATGGCGAAAATAACGATCAAAGATGTAGCAAGAGAGGCGGGAGTCTCTATTTCTACGGTCTCCAACGCATTAAATGATGTAGATGTATTGAACCCAGTGACAAAGTCACATGTACTTAAGGTTGCGAAACAATTAAATTATGTCCCTAATTTGAACGGTAAGCAGTTAAGGTCCGGGAAAACTAAAATGTTAGGTTTTTTTACTACCAGTGTATCGGGTCCATATTTTTATAAACTGGTTGAATCCATGTCTCGTGAGTGTGATCGCTTAGGCTATGGATTAAATGTTTTTATTACAAAAGATAAACAAGTCATTATGAGTAATATTTTAGGCCGACGTGTTGATGGCGCAATTATTTACGAAGAACTGAGAATAGATGAAGAAGACATTAGTGCCATGGAGGAAGAAAAGATCAAGGCTGTTTTTTTAGATAGGGTCCTTCACAATGAAACCATGGGGAGTGTGATATTTGATTCCTTTGTGGCTGGCTACGAGGCAACTAAATATTTAATCAGTTTGGGACACAAAAAAATTGCTTATATATCCGGTGTGGATACGATGTTTGATAGTGTGGAGCGCAAAGAGGGATACCTAGCTGCACTGCGTCAGTATCAGATTCCAGTAATTGAAGATTATATTATGCAAGGTTATTTTGAGGAAGAGAGCACCTATAATGCCGTGAAATCCTTTCTACACTTACATCCTGATAAAGTACCTGATGCTTTTTTAGCGGGAAATGATTTGAGCGCAATTGGATGTATTCAAGCTTTGAAAACACTTGGCTATGGAGTTCCACTCGACATTAGCGTTATGGGGTTTGACGATATAGATATCGCCCAGTATTATACACCGCCATTAACTACTGTGAGAAACCAAATTGCTAAACAGGGTATTCTAGCGATTAATCAGCTGGTTCGTTTGATTCAAAAGAAAGAACAAGGTGTTGTTCAAAAATTAGCGTGTGAACTTGTTGTACGAGGTTCGAGTCATGTGAAGATCAATTCAGATTGATGAGATATAAATGAAGATGATCCTATGTTTTTTTTAATACTATGAATACAGTAGCCAATTTTTTATTAAAAATAAAAACGTTTTTAATTTATGAGCAAGAGGGGAGAAAAAGATCGTGGATAATAAATTAGCAGCAGTGGTACCCGAGGCCCCGGTAGTAAAATTCAATGAAAAAAAACCGATGAGGCAAAGGATCAAAGAGTTCATAGTTGATTATAAGAGACAATGGGAGATTCAGTCCATGGTCATTCCGGGAATTATTTTTATGATTATCTTTTGTTTTATTCCCATTTATGGATTGTCGATTGCCTTTAAAAATTATACTGTAATTGATACGCTAGACTCCGCTCCATGGGTTGGATTGGATAATTTCAAGATTATTTTATCTGACAAATATTTTTGGGATGCGGTAGTGAATACGCTGGGGATTAGCTTTCTGAAATTAGGAATTGGATTTATTATTCCAATTATTTTAGCGATTATGATCTATGAATTAAACGGAGGACGCTTCAAGAAATTTGTTCAAACCGTCTCTTATCTGCCTCACTTCTTGTCGTGGATCGTTCTAGGAGGCATGTTGATTACTTGGTTCTCGACTACAGGATTGTTTAATGAGCTTCTGCTCAATATAGGATTGATCTCGAAACCACAAAATATTTTGTTAGATGCAGGAAAGTATTGGTGGATCGCAACGTTATCTGATATTTGGAAAGAAGTCGGCTGGGGAACTATTTTATATCTAGCCATTATGTCGAAGATTGATCCTACCTATTATGAAGCAGCTAAAATTGATGGCGCAAGTCGGATTAGACAAATTTGGAATATTACAATTCCCAACATGAAGTCGATAATCAGTCTAAATTTAATTCTTACTGTAAGCGGTTTATTGGGCTCGAATTTGGATCAAACCTTGGTCTTAATGAATTCTCAAAACCGTGTCAAAGCAGAGGTTATAAATTCATATGTCTATCGTATGGGGATGACGCAAGGTGACTTCTCTTATGCTACCGCAGTTGGTTTAGGTGTTTCCATTGTTTCTGTCATTCTGCTGGTTACTGCTAATAAAGTGTCCAGTAAATTAAATGATAATCAATCAGTACTATAGAAGGGGGCATTTGCCGTGAATCGGAAGGTGGCTAAAGAAGATATCGATAGTCGAGTCTTTGATATCTTGAATATTATTATGCTGTTTATCTTTATGGTAATTATTATTGTCCCTGTTTGGAATGTAATCATTTCTTCTTTAAGCTCAGGTAAGGCACTAGCGGAAGGCGGATTTATATTTTGGCCTAAGGAGTTTTCACTTGAAAACTATCGAGCGGTGTTTCGGGATGAAACCATTTGGCAGTCATTCTTTATCTCGATTTCCAAAACCCTCATCGGAGTGATTACCCATGTATTTTTCTGCGCAATGGTTGGTTACGGTTTGAGCAAGAAATACATACGTGGTCGTAAGCTATATATCTCAATGGGAGTTATCACCATGTTTTTCTCCGGTGGAATGATTCCGACCTATTTATTAATCAAATCAATGGGTCTATTAGATAGCTTTTGGGTTTATATTATTCCGGCACTATACAGCTTTTATGATGTTGTTATTCTAATGAATTTCTTCAGGAATGTACCAGATTCACTTGAAGAGTCAGCTAAAATAGATGGCGCAGGTGATTGGCGTGTGTTCCTAAAGATATTCATTCCTCTTTCCATGCCGGCTATGGCGACAATCGCGTTATTTAACGGGGTGGGGCAATGGAATGATTTCATGACAACTAAATTATATATCACAGACCAAGCCCTCTACCCTCTACAGATGAAATTGTATGAAATTATCGTACAGTCGCAAACGCAATCCATGCAAAATATTGGGGGATCAGCAATTATAGAAACAACGACTAAAGGGGTTCAATTAGCAACGATTGTCATTACGACTTTGCCGATTGTTGTGATTTATCCAATACTTCAGAGGTACTTCATCTCGGGCATGATGCTGGGGGCGGTGAAAGAGTAGGGATGAAGTGAAATTAAAGGAAGAAGATAACTAGGGGGTTTCACTTGTGAAAGCGGTTTAATTAGGGTGACAAAACTTAAGTGTCCGCTTTCGAAGTTAGTTTTGTACGAAGAAATATCAAGATGTATAGCCAACAAAACTTAAGTATCTGCTTCCGAAGTTAGTTTTGTACGAAGAAATATCAAGTTGTATAGCCAACAAAACTTTTAGGGGGAAAAGAAATGTATAAATGGAATAAATCATTTGGGAATAAAGGTCTAAAACTTTGTACTGCGTTAATGGCTGTCGTGTTGATTGTTACGGGTTGTGGCTCAAGCGGCGATACAAATAAATCGAGTAAGGAATTAAGTTCTGTGGATGGTCGCTATACTATTGATCCAGCAACGCCGTCTTGGAAGCTAGATAAAAAGGCAGAGACTACAGATCTCACATGGTATGTAAATGCGGATTGGTGGAACAAGGATTTTGGTAAGGATGTCGTTACAAAAAAAATTAAAGAGGATTTAAACATCAATATTAAATTCGTTACAGGGGATGACACGAAATTAAATACGATATTTGCTGGTGGAGATATGCCGGATTTATTAACTATACTTGATTCCAACTCTCCTGTGGTGCAAAAAGCCGCTACTTGGTCGCTACCGTTAAATGATCTAGCAGATAAATATGATCCTTATTTCAACGAAGTTGCAGCTAAAGACACTTTGAATTGGTTCCAGTTAGCAGATGGAAAGACGTATGGCTATCCTAATTATTCTAATACTCAAAATGATTTTGATAGCGGTAACATTCCAGCCAAAACAGCATTTGTCATCCGTAAGGATGTATATGAGGCTTTAGGCAAACCAAGCGTTGGAACACCGGAAGAATTCAAGAGCGTTATGCAACAAATCAAGAAGCAGTTCCCAGAAATGATTCCGTTTGGTTTCAACTCTATTGGCACAGGTACAGGTTCACTAGGCGATGTTCTACAAGATTTTATCGGCGTACCGATGGAAACAAAAGATGGTGGTTTCTATAACCGTAATTTGGATGAGGATTATCTAACTTGGTTGAAAACGTTAAACGAAGTCTACAGAAATGGAGATATTATTGATGACAGCTTTGCCGATAATGGAACAGCATTTGAAGAAAAAGTGAAATCAGGTAAATATGCCACCATGCTGCTCGACGGAACGCCTCAACAAAGTGGTAATCTACAAATCTTCCTGACTGAAAATCCAGGTAAAGAGTACGTTGCTATTGATGGACCTCAAAGTACCGTCGGAAATCAACCGACATTGAATCAGTCAGGTATTACAGGCTGGATGATCAGCTTCATTACTAAAAAGGCTAAGGACCCTGCGAAAGCCATTCAATTATTCACTTATTTATTAAGTGATGAAGGACAAAAATTAATGAATTATGGTATTGAAGGAGAAACCTATAAAGTAAACGAAAGCGGTAAAATTGAATTCTTGCCTGCTATCAAAGACCTTCAACTAACAAATGCAGATAAATTTAAGAAGGATTACCGTATGGGCGAATTTATGTTCTTTGGACATGATCGTGATAAAGCTTTGAGTAATGACGCATTCGCGGAATCTATTAAACAAATGCAAGAGTGGGGAAAAGGAAAGATGAAACCACACTTCATTCTTGAGAACATTAATCCTGCTCAAGGCACTCCTGAAGCACGGGGTTTAACTGCAATCGATTCGACTTGGAATACTACGCTTGTAAGTATGATACGCGCTAAGGATGTTGCAACATTTGATAGTAACTTAGCCGCTTATAAAGCATTTTTGAATGATAACAGTTGGGATAAAATCGTAGAAATTCGCACTGAAAAAATGAAGAAGAATAAAGAAAAATTAGGTATTAAATAAGCAGAACTATGAAAGGAGGCCCTTTTGTTAGGGGCCTCCTAATATAAATGTTCAAGATGCCGAAAGATAGATTGTTTAATTATAGAAGTATGGAGGGAGACAACATGTTAGAGCTACAATTTTTCCAGTCCACAGGGGAGAATGAATTGTTCGTAGAGCAATCTCTGCAACAATTAACTCCGATTGCTTCAGATGTGGCAATAACTACGGTAACTCTTGATGAGAATCAAACATTTCAGATAATGGATGGTTTTGGGGCTTCATTTACAGATTCATCTGCTTATTTGATTAACCAAGTACTCGATAATGAACAGAGAACGGAAGTAATGATCAAGCTATTTGACCCGCAAGATGGAATAGGCCTATCTGTATTAAGAAATCCAATGGGAGCATCTGATTATGCGAGAGATATTTATAGCTATGACGATATGCCTGAACAGGAAATCGATACGAAATTAACCCACTTTACGATCTCGCATGATGAGGTGGATATTATACCTTTATTACAAAAAGCTCTGGAAATAAATCCTGAGATCAAGCTGATGGCTTCGCCTTGGAGCGCTCCAGGTTGGATGAAGACCAGCGGATCGATGATTGCCGGAGAACTAAAAAGAGAATATTATCAGGTTTATGCCGATTATTTTGTTCGATACATACAAGCTTTTGAAAGTCATGGGCTACTTACGTATGCTGTGACTCCGCAAAATGAGCCTCTGTATGAACCAAAGCACTACCCAAGTATGTTGATGCTGCCAGAGTCTCAGATGGTATTTATAAAAGATTATCTAAAACCTAGTTTTGTTAAGCATAATATGGATACAAAAATTCTTTGCTACGATCACAACTGGGATCGTCCAGATTACCCACTAACGGTGCTAGAGCACGCGAAAGATGAAGTAGATGGTGTGGCATGGCATTGGTATGGGGGGGATGCTTCAGCACAATCGGAGGTACTGGAGGCTTTTGCCGGTAAAGAAGTGCATTTTACTGAGGGCTCCGGTGGAGAATGGATTCCTCCTTTTGAACAAGCCTTCTCGAATGTAATGAGAACAGGGATTGATATTCTCAGAAATCATAGTAAATCTCTTGTGTTATGGAATATGGCGTTAGATGAAAAGAATGGTCCAACGGTACCGGGATTTGGCAATAGCACTTGTCGGGGAATTGTGACCGTCAACCAGGAGACACAGGAACTTGATTATACACTGGACTACTATGCATTGGCGCATTTCAGCAAGTTTATACGTCCCAAAGCCTTACGTATTGACTCTTCATCAAGCAATGAGATCATTCGTTCAGTTGCCTTTAGGAATACAGATCATTCATACGCAGTAGTCTTGTTTAACGATGGTGAAGAAGCTGAGAATGTTGCTGTGAAATTGCAAGGAGAAGAACTGTTAACTTTCCGATTAGCGTCTAAAAGTGCCTTATCTATTAAGATAAGTAATTAGATTTAGGATGAAACAGCAAGTCAACCTTCTACAATCGGTTATTGGTAGGATGTGATTCTGCGTACGTGTTGGCGTCACTATTTCACTACGTAGGATTCCTCACCATTATGCATTCACGAAAAAAATCTTGACTCTGATCCGATACCTGCGTATAATCAATCAGGCAGGACTTTAAAAGGCGCTGCAAGATATTATGCCGGGGTGGCGGAACAGGCAGACGCACAGGACTTAAAATCCTGCGGTAGGTGACTACCGTACGGGTTCGACCCCCGTCCTCGGCATACTTGATTTTACCACTTATATAGGTGGTTCTAATCTAACAAATTAAAGAGTCTCGATGTGGTAGCCTACCACATCGAGACTCTTTTTCTTCGTTAAGCCTCCAACCTTGGCCTTATATAAGTGAAATAATACACACCTACTATTCCAACGTGCAAAACGCACAATATAAATTCCGAGGCTATTCAGTAGCAAAAACTTCGTAATATAGGGTTTCTAGTTAACGTCTTGAGTATCATCCCTCTGTGTCACAATTGTTAAAATATCAATCTCCTAATATCCCATCATTCCATAACATTTTACAAACTTCTGCATTTTAGTTAATGATGTTAATTTATAATTTTCAAGTGGACAATCTATTTATCATTTGTATGGATTGAGCAAAAATATTTAATTATTTATTACGGGAGGTAAGAGATTGAATGTACAGTCATCCAGTTAAGCAAAAGAAATGGTATAGCCTTGCGCTAACCATTATTTTATTTGTTACCACACTTCTACCTACAGGCTTAATGGCCAATGTGCCGACGGTATCAGCAGCATCAACAGTTGGATTGAAGGGATTTAAAGCTGGTGATGTTGTATTTAGTCAAATGTACATTAACGGCGGGAACAAAGGTGCGTTCTATAACACGAAATTTTTTGAATTATACAATAATACGGATCGGGATATCGATCTTAGTGGATGGTCTATTGCTTATTCGGCAGCAGGGACCATGTCCTTTGCAGCAGGTAAGGCATTAAAAGGGACCCTCAAAGCCCATAGTTATTTTCTAATTACAGGGGCAACAGGTACAACAGGAGGAGTGGATCTCCCTGTCAAAACCGATTTTGAATCGGGATTGAGCCCTAGTGGTTCAGCGGGTGGTGCAGTTGTTCTTGCGCAAACAACAGCCGCTGTAGGAAGTAATGCTGATAATGCTGATATTGTTGATTTGTTCGCATATAGCAATGCTACTACAACGGTCTTTAAGAACCCGATGTACTGGGGAAAACCGTTTATCGCAGATAACGTTGGTAGTGGGACAATCTTACGTAAAACGAATGTTGGTTCAGATCCTCGTGCTAACGTAGGTCTCGGTAATGGCTGGTTTACAAAAGATACTTCGGTGGATTTTGTCATGAATGCACCTGCCAATACAAGTAAGCCTGATGAGGTATCGGTAAAGAATTCTTCCTATATGACTTCACCCGATGCTACTAAAATTACTTTTAATAAAGGTGCGGGAAGCGTAACAGGTGCACCAAGTGCAGTCCCTGCTTCTTCAAGCGTGGCTGTGTATGCAGAGAACAATGGTGTCGTTTCGAAGTTAGGGATGGTTACTGCGGCGGCGGATGGTTCGTTTTCCGTGAATGGACTGAACACTGGAAGTAACTCTAGTGTATTTGTTACTCATACAGATACTGCTCAGACTTCTCCTAAAGAGAGTACATATACTCGCATTAATGATATTGGATATGCAAAAGGAGTAGAGAAGATCAGTGACCTTCGTACAAACGATGGAAGTGGTCTACCCCTTAATATTGGGTATGACACAACGATCGAGGGTGTCGTTACAGCAGATAACAAATCTCTTGGTCTGGAAAAGACGAACATCATGTTGCAAGATGCAACTGGCGGTATTCAAGTGATCGGAAATCAGGATCTTGCGGAGCAAATCCAGAGTAGTAACAAGATCAGAGTTGACGGCCGTGTTGTCTTTACAGCAGGTACGACTCAGTTCTTGCCCACTTCGGTATCTGACTTAGGACAAGGAAACGAGATCACAGCTGACAAAATCAATTTCAGCACCCTAGCTAGTTATGGTAGTGCGGAGCCACTTGAAGGGAAACTAGTCACTTTTAAAGGTAAAGTAACTAATATTCCTGCAACAGGTCCCGATTATAATGTGACGGTTGCTGATGACGCAGGTAATGCCATCATTGTAAGAATTTTGGCGACATCAGGAATTGATGTAAGTAAAGAGGATGTGACGTTAAATGATTCATATACCTTTACAGGAATTGTGGGACAATCGAAGCTAACATCACCTTTTACAAGTGGGTATTATGTGCTTCCTAGAAAGCTAGCTGATGTTAAAGGGGATTTGCAACTTCAGCATACGCCTCTAGAGAAAGCTTATAAAGGAATCGATGTTTCTTTTACAGCGATGGCCAAAAATGCTGATTCGGTTACATTGTATTATAACGGTGCTGATAACTCTCCATATCAATCATTACTTATGGAAACAGCAGATCACCAAAATTATAATGTGAAAATTCCACAACAGCAGGTTAAGGACAAGCTGTCCTATTACATAGAGGCTGTTGGAGGCGGAGATACAGTATCGCAAGGTAAAGCTGATGCGCCTATTACGATCAATGTCGTGGAAGATCAAGATGGTCCTCAGTACTTTGATGCCACACCTGCAGATGGCGACAGCATTGAGTCGAAGCATCCTGTCATTTCAGTATCGTTGAAGGATCCTAGTGGTGTTGATACCTCGTCGATCCAACTGAGTTTGGATGATGTTGATGTGACTAGTAAAGCCACGGTAACTGAGACGGAAGTTAGTCTAGCTTTAACATCAGCGGATGATCTTAGTGAAGGAATTCATCATGTTGTTGTGAAGTCCAAAGATAAGCTTGGCAATCCATCTACAGGTTCATGGAGTTTCGAAGTTGTTAAACTTTTTATAGGGGGTAACCATTACCGCGGAACCACACATAATCATACAAACATTTCCCATGATGGGGCAGGCTCACCGGCAGAAGCGTTAAAGGCGGCATTGGCGCATAATTATGACTTTTTCGCATTTTCTGATCACTCACATGATATTGATTCTAAGTTAGTAGGAACGGATTCTGTTGAGAGAAAAGGAATGAAGGAGCGTGCAGGTGGTGCCGATTGGCAACTGACCAAGGATTTGGCAAAACAATATACGAAAGATGATCAATTTGTTGTATTTCCTGCATTTGAGATGACTTCTACGACTTGGGGACATTCGAATGTATTTGGTACCGACAATTTTATCGATCGTGTTGAAGAAGGCGGAACCTATCAGAAGCTACAAAATTATTACGCTTGGGTTATGACCTATGACAATGTCGTTGCTCAGTTCAATCATCCAGAGATGTCGAAGAATGCCTTTGATAACTTTATTCCGTATGATAAAAATGTTGATAAGCTATTTACGATGCTTGAAGTAGGAAATGGCTCTGGGAAATATTCTTATGTCAATGTAGAAAACATGTTTTTTAAAGCACTTGATTTAGGTTGGCATGTTGCTCCAACGTATGGCGAAGATAATCATGATGCAACTTGGGGACAGACCAAAAAACGCACTGTGATTGTGTCCGAGGATCTTAGTCAAGAGTCCTTACTGGAATCAATGCGTAAAATGCGCGTGTACTTCAGTGAAGATCCAAATGCCACACTAGACTTTTCGGCTAATGGATACTATATGGGATCTACTACGGATACGAAATCTCTTGAATTTGATATTTCTGGTAGCGATGCTGTTTCAGAAAGTTCTTCTGATCCCGAATACAGTTTCATTAAGACTCCATCCAACGATAACGTGGAGAAAGTAGAACTGATTACAAATGGTGGAAAAGTTCTTGAGACCTTTGTAACCAAGGCAGATTCAACTTCCTTCCATTGGCAGCCGAAATATACGGTTACTGGCGGTCAGCAATGGTTTGTAGTTCGAGTAACTCAAAAAGATGGGGATCGTACGTATTCTTCTCCAATTTGGTCACCCGTTGAACCTTTATCTGTGAGCGTAAGTAATGTGGATGCGGTTGATGGCGCGATTGTTGGCGGTGTTCCTGCTAACCTGAAGGCTACAATCAGCAACTTAGGGACATTAGGTGTAAATAAACTGACCGCTCATTTCTATTATGATAGTCAGGATGAACAGCATTTTATTGCAGATGCAACGATTGATTCACTGAATTCCAATCAATCTGCAGCTGCTAATGTTATCTGGAATAATCCGGTAGTTGGAGATCACAAGATTATTGTCGTGCTTGAAGCGGGAGATGGACATGATCTAGGAAGTAATAAATATGAGCAAGTCTTCTCGATTAAAGCGCCTCTAGGCAAAACGATCATGATCGATGCTACGCATAGTAATGAGAATACAACAACTGATAACGGAACATACAAGGACAATCTTAAGACGTTTACGATCATGATGAAGCAGCAGGGATATACCGTTGTTGAAAACAAAACAGGAATTACTAGTCAGTCATTAGCGAGTGCTACTGTACTCATGATTACTCATCCTGCTACTTCCTATAATTCAGGTGAGATCGATGTTATTAAGCAGTTCGTGCAAGGTGGCGGCTCCTTATTAACAACAGAAAAGAGTAACTTTGGTGGTTCTAATCAAAACTTGAACGATATTTTATCAAATGTAGGCTCAAGTATCATGGTAAATAATGATGGGGTTTTTGATGAAACAGCATATGGGAACTTCTGGGCAACACCGATATCATCTAACTTCTCGGTAAGATTGCATCCAAAGCCAGTCCAAAATCAATTAACCGATTTCGTACCTACGATCGAATATTATAGTGGATCAAGTCTAGCGAAAACGGATGGTTCTGGTAAAAAGGTTCCTTTGGTCGATAGTGGTAGAACCACAATTCTGGTACAGGGTAACGAATCAACTTTTCAGGATACTTCAACCATTAAAGCGGATTCGGTATCCTATAATGTGCAAACATCCAACGGGAAAACAGGTCCAGCCCTAGAGAATATTACTGGTGGATCAGCTATTCCATTAATAGCTTCTGAAGAGGTGGGCAAGGGACGCGTGGTCGTCTCGGGTATGAACATTTTTAATGACAAGCAAATGGATCAGTCTTTTAATGCAAAAGGAAATGATCCGTTCGCGCTGAACGTAATCAACTGGCTGTCACATCGTGAGCCTAAGGTTGTTTCGCTTGAAGAGGCACGTAAACTTCCAGAGGAAACAGAAGTAGTGGTACAAGGCCAAGTAACCACGGCAGCTGGAGTCTTCTATGATGCATTCTATATGCAAGATGAGACAGGCGGAATTATGGGCTTTAGTGAGGTTCCAGAAGGTAGCTTGAAAGTGGGAGATACTGTTCGTGCCTATGGACGCATTAAGGTTTTTGAGAATAATACGGAACTTGAGTTTGATAAATTTGATAATAGTATTGTGAAGATTACCTCGGGTCTACCAGTCCTGCCTAAAGCAGTGAAGACACAGGAAGCAAACGCTGAGCAAAATCAAGGTTTACTCGTCAAAGTAGTAGGAACAGTGGAAGAAGTTCCAGACGATAATTCTTATGTGATTAACGATGGTAGCGGTAAGATATTAGTTTATACGGATGGTTACATCATTAACCAAAGCGGAGTTCCAATTCCAAAATTGAAGGTTGGAGATAAGCTTTCGGCTATAGGTCTAGCAAGTAAATTTGCTGAAGGAAATCGAATTAGGGTGAGAGATTCCAGAGAATTGTTCAATGCGGACACACTGGTTCCAGTGACAGCTATCACGCTTGATAATTCTAGCCTAATTCTAAATGTTGGTAGTTCGGACGAATTGAATGCAACGATCAGTCCTAGCAATGCTACGAATAAGGCTGTTATATGGAGTTCAAGCGACGAGTCGGTTGCAAGTGTTGCCGATGGGATCGTAGTTGGGGTTAAACCGGGAAAAGCGAAGGTTACTGCAACTGCAATGGATGGCAATTATAAGGCAGAGGCATATGTCCAAGTTATGGCGGCAGTTCCAGCAGCTCCAAACGTCACAGCGGACAACGTCAACCGTAAGATCATCGGTATCAACGAGACCATGGAATATAACATGGATAATAAGACTTGGATTGCATACGTTGCCGCTAATCCTCCGGTTATTGATGGTGATCATACCATTCAGGTTCGTGTGAAAGCAGGTGATAATGCACCAGCAGGAGAGATCACAACCATTCATTTTGGTACGTTGGTGCCTGTATTAACTGGTTTTACATGGGCTAAAGGCTCGAAGGTGGGAACTCAAGCAGTTACTGTACCAGAGGGTGCGCTTAAATATGTAATAGGTGCAGCTGGTTTCCAAAGTGCTCCAATTGTGGGTAGTTTGGCTACAGTGTATACGCATCAATTACGAATGAATGAAGATATTGCTGTAGCATCTGGTCAACATATATATATCGTCTCTGTAAATCAGGCAGATCAAATTACAGGATGGGCAGATGTTACATTAAGTGCTGATCAAATGGTTCCTCCAACTATATTAGCAGGATGGAATTTTGATGCAGATTCCAATATTGCTACAAGCGGAATCAATGAAAATTTAGATAAAAAAGTAACATTAGTAGGTGCAGCTTCAACGTCATATGCAGCTGGTTCAGGTCCATCAGGTAAAGCGGGTAAAGCTATTGCATCATCTGATTGGACTATGGATCCAGCATATTGGGAAGCTTCTGTTGAGACAACTGGCTTTACTAATATTCAGGTGTCTTCATTTCAGTATGGCTCAGGCACGGGGCCAAAAGATTTTAAAGTAGAGTATAGTTTAGATGAGAAACTTTGGTCACCAGTACCGAACTCAAATATTGTAGTCGCAAGCAATTGGACTTCTAGTAAATTAGTTAATTTAAGTTTACCAGCGAAGGCAGATAATCAATCTGTTGTGTACATTCGCTGGATAAAGGCATCGTTAATGTCTGTAAATAACGCAGCGATTGCCTCTGGTGGTACAGATAGAATTGACGAAATTTCCATCACAGGTATACCTTCAGATGTTCAGCAGCCTCCAGTGCAAGTTACAGGAATCACACTGGATCAAACGAAAGTGGATCTGAAAATCGGTGAAACAGCGCAATTGACGGCTAGCATTGCTCCAGTTGATGCAGCGAATAAAGATGTTACTTGGGCTACTAATGATGAAACTGTCGCACAAGTAAGCGATACAGGAATGATTACGGCAAT
>NZ_FTNK01000001.1:0-555803 GCF_900156375.1 Paenibacillus macquariensis | reverse complement strand
GCAGAAGGAACAGCTCAGATTACTGTAACGACAGTGGATGGAGCATTTAAGGCAACGGCAAACGTAAATGTAACAGCCGCAGACACGGGTGGAGACAACCCAGTCCTTGTTACAGGAATAACGCTGGATCATACAAAGGTGGATCTCAAAGTCGGTGAAACGGCACGATTGACAGCAACAATTGCTCCAGTTGATGCAGCAAATAAAGACGTTACCTGGGCCACTAGTGATGAAACTGTCGCACAAGTGAGTGATACGGGTACGATTACAGCTCTCACAGAAGGAATAACTCAGATTACTGTAACGACTGTGGATGGTGGATTTACAACAACCGCAGTCGTTAATGTTACTGCTGATGAACCAGGCGGTGTAGACCCTGTACAAGTTACGGGAGTCACTCTGAATACGACATCTTTAGATCTGAAAAAAGGAAGCAGTTATCAATTTAAGGCTAACATTGCACCTGCTGATGCTAGCCTTAAAGAGGTTCGTTGGACATCTAGTAACGTAGATGCAGTAATCGTTGACACTACGGGTACAGTTATGGCTGTTGGTGTAGGTAACACGACGATTACGGCTACGACTACGGATGGTGGCTTCACTGCAATGGCATCCGTAACGGTAACAAGAGAACCAGAAACAGGTGGTTCAAACGGTGGGGGATCGGTATCTCCTGGTCCATCTGATAGTGGGTCAAAAGATAACTCTTCAAGCGGCAGCAATACTGGAACGAAACCTAGCCCGGGTACACAATTGGTATCGGTTGATGAGTTGATCAAAGGTAAGTCTGATGGAGTAACAACAATTCAAATGCAAGACCAAATGACTAATCTACAGTTACCAACGAATGTAGTGGCATTATTAGGTCAGAACAACCTGGAAGTGAAGGCAGGAACATACACTCTACAAGTTCCTTCAGAGCTTTTAGTACAGCTCATGAATAAGCTGACGGCTGAAGAACGTAAGAACAGTGTTATATCTTTAGTTGTTCGACCTTTGTCAGATTCGGATGCACAAAAAATCATCGGTTCAGGGCAAAATCAGCAAACGATCAAAATTTCAGGAAATGTGTATGAATTTATATTGTTGGTATCCTCGACAAATGGTAAGACTCAGGAACTCAAAACATTTGATAAGCCGATGACCTTACATTTGAAAGTGGATGCTAGCATTAATCCACAGCGTGCAGCAATCTATTACATTTCAGACCAAGGCCAATTAGAGTATATTGGCGGAAAATATAGTAATGGAGAGTTTATCGCCGAAATTAGCCATTTTAGCAAGTATGCTGTACTTGAGGTGACCAAATTGTTTAGTGATGTTCCAACATCGCATTGGGCGTTTACTGTCATTCAAGAACTTGCTCAGAAGAAGATCATTCAGGGTACAAGCGAAACTTCATTTGAACCAATTCGCAATATTACTCGGGCTGAGTTTACCTCAATCCTTGTGAATGCGTTGAAGCTCTCTAAAACAAGCGATCATCGTTTTAACGATGTAGCCGTTAGTGCGTGGTATGCAGAGCCTGTTTCTATCGCATACGAAGTTGGAATTGTTAAGGGGAAAAATGAATCTGAATTCGATCCACAAGGCTTGATCACACGTCAAGAAATGGTTTCGATGATGGTGAAAGCCTATGAAATGATGAATGATAAGAAGATCGTAGTTTCTAATACTTCTTCATTCAGTGATATGAATCAAGTTGCTCCTTGGGCAACTGATTATGTTAACAAAGCTGTCTCACAGGGATTAATCCAAGGCAGATCGGCAAATACATTTGCGCCTAAAGGGTTAACCACACGGGCTGAAGCGGCTCAAGCGATTTATAATTTAATGAAATAGTAATGCTTGTGTAAAACAGATCAGGATGCCATTTCTTCGAGAAGGCATCCTGTATCTTATAATTTGGAGGGAACAACCACATCATGTTAATAAGAGCGAGCGCAAGTAGGTTACTGTCCTTAAATAAAACGATAAGAACAATTAGTGTTTTAATGGGTATCATCTTAATGTTCTCTACTCCTTTATTAGGTAAAGCATCTGCCCATGCATATAGTGCTAGCTATACCACTTTAAATTTGACGAAATTACAGACAGATATGGTATTTACACTAGACGAGCTTTCTGTAATTGAGTTAACAGGTGGTGATGTTAGTGGTAATGGAATGCTGGAACAGGAAGAGTTCAATGCCATTAAAGGCAATCTGGAGCAAATATTAAAGGAAAACCTTACTTTCAAAACAGGTGGACAAGCCCATGAATGGAATGAATTGAAGAGCTTGGAGATCGACCGGGAAGGTGATGCGACGAAGGTTATTATGAGAGCAGCGTACCCACCTGTAAGTGCGTCGGAACCCGTTTCATTTCAGGATCAGTTATATAAAAATGATGCTAAAACAAACTATGTGGATCTGCTGACGATTAATTATGGAGTCGAGAAAAGCACATCTGCTTTATCAGGAACAAATCGCATGTGGACAATGCAGCTGTCTGAAGGGGATTACGCAGGTCTTCAGGAAGATATAGGTGTAAACGTTCAGAATAATGCGCCAGATTCACAGGCTACTTCACCAGTAGGAGATGACAGTGTGAATAGTGGAGACATGTCCGGATGGTATTCATTTTTCAAACTAGGAATGAATCATATCCTCACGGGCTACGACCATTTGTTGTTTCTGTTCTCTTTGTTGTTAGCAAGGCAAACGTTCAAACAGCATGCTCTGATGATTACTGCATTTACAGTGGCACATAGTATCACCCTCACATTAAGTGTTTTGGGATGGATCAATGTCCCCGCTACTTTTGTTGAACCTGCGATCGCTCTAAGCATTTGCTATGTTGCCATCGATAATATGGTTCGGAAAAAAGTGAGTCGCCGCTGGATTCTAACGTTTATTTTTGGTTTGATCCATGGCATGGGATTTGCAGATATATTGGTAGCGATGGATATTCCAAAAAAACAGTTAGGTGTGGACCTGATCAGCTTCAATCTCGGAATTGAAGTAGTGCAGGTAGCACTGGTATTGCTGTTGCTGCCGCTATTAGGACTGATGCATCGTTGGAAATATGGGAAGATGACAGTCATTGTTGGATCAGCAATTGCACTGCTACTTGGCGGAATGTGGCTGGTAGAACGAACATTAATGGCTTAATAAGATATGTAAGGGGCAGTCCCAAAGTAGATTAATCTTCTGATGAGACACCTGACTTTCTGGAAAAGAGAATGATTCACTAATAATAGCAGGTCAAGGGAGTTATCCTTGACCTGCTATTTTGGATTTCTGGTTCATTGTGGATTGCTTCAATAGATGAGGGGCGAGCGAAAGTAATCCAAATCCTAGACCATGCATTCTTGATCGTCTTGTTTCTGTGCTTCTTCATCGTTGCAAGCAGGGTTTGCACGCTCTCCTTTTCACCAAAAAGATTGTCAGCATTAAATAATTATGATATATTATTTTTTGTTGTCATAATTTAGTTTATCAAATACTCACCTTATAATTATGCCGGGGTGGCGGAACAGGCAGACGCACAGGACTTAAAATCCTGCGGTAGGTGACTACCGTACGGGTTCGACCCCCGTCCTCGGCATCATAGAAACAACTGCAAGAGCCCAACGTTAATAAAACGTTGGGCTCTTGCAATACATGTCCGTAATCGTCGAAATTCGAGCGTGAAAATAAGGAATTCTGCAGTGTTAAATTTCACATATTTTTAACACACAAGATATTCGCAAGGCGCCCCACAGTTCGCGGTGGAGGCGCTTTTATTTTGGAGAGTATAAATTATTATGACAACATTGTCTGTCATGATATGAAATTAGAGTGAGGAGAGAGTAAATCGGAATGAATATGGACGGTTAGCTATCAGCGTATATTGTTCGTGAGTTCTTGCTCCCCAGCTGTCGTCTCCACCAACGCCCATTTGCTTATAGTTTACTCTCAGTACACTTTTTTCTGAAGCTGGCAATTTATATACATGATCGCTCGCTTCCAGTTCATCAGGCGTCCAAGGAAGGGCATTAATCTCCATCGGTGTGGAACTTTCAAAGCGGAGTCCCGAGCCATGTACGTCCGTAATAGAA
Source organism: Paenibacillus macquariensis (assembly GCF_900156375.1). GTDB lineage: Bacteria > Bacillota > Bacilli > Paenibacillales > Paenibacillaceae > Paenibacillus_AQ > Paenibacillus_AQ macquariensis. The sequence goes on along the minus strand of NZ_FTNK01000001.1, from coordinate 551,722 downwards.
GCAGTTCTTACATCTGTCTTATTTCCGCACTCCTGAGGTCTGAGATAAGGAATGAATTGTTCACTAACATTGCCAGTATAGCGTCCGAGAGGCGCACCCGTTTGTCTGTCCCAATAATTCTCATGCGGTCCACGACCGTACCATGAGATGTTATCTAGACTTCGATCAAGTACGAACATCATCCCGAACTCGGGGATTTCCGGTAGGCCGCTACCTCCAGGGTTCAGTTCTTGCATGATCTCTATGGAACCGTCGGAACGAATCTCATAATCAACCAGCAATGTTGAATCTGGATTCGTGGCAAGGAGGTAGGTAGTGGATACGAAACAAAGATCTTTTTCGATTCTATATGAGAAGTTGAGCAGACTCCGTTCATTAGAAACTTCTTTCCACACCGCACAACGTTTCTGTAATCCATTACCAAGATCATTGTCCGTAACCGCTCTCCAGAAGTTGGGTCTTACGGGTTCCAGTAGACGTTCTTTACCGGAAGAGCAGTAAGAAATTAGATCTCCAGTTGTTGTATTAAAAGTCGTACTGAAATTGCCACTCTGTATGGTTAATGCGCTCTCAAGTTCGGTAACGTGGAGAGGTGCTAAGACAGTCGGCTCACGCTTGATCATGCGGGGGGATAGAATGAACTGTTCCCAAGCGATCTCGTGGTTTGCATCAGACCAAGAAGTTTCTGAATGCTGAATAAATGATAGAGTCAGCACGACTTCTTTATCACTTATCAAGGAATCCAATTCGTATGGAACTTCACATTCAAGGCTTTCGCCTGGCTCAACAGAGACCCGCAACACTCCTTCTTGCGACTTTTCACCGTCTAAACAAATCTCCCATTTAAGACTGTACTCTTCTATATTTGTAAATAAGAAATTATTTCGAATTAGAAAAAGGCCCTTATGGATATTTATGGCGGTTATTTTTATGTTTTGATAACATTTTTTGACCTCAAACAACTTGGGAGTAACGGTACGGTCAGCAAAAAGTAGTCCATTACCGCTGAAGTTCCCGTCATGTGGCGATTCACCGAAGTCACCGCCATAAGCTAGATATTCAATACCATCTGATGTTTTAGTCCGGATGGCCTGATCAACCCAATCCCAAATGAATGCTCCTTGAAAAACATCGTACTTGTCGAATAAGTCACAGTACAAGTGTAGCCCACCACAGGAATTACCCATGGCGTGACCGAATTCACAGATGATATAAGGCTTTTGCGGATGGTTTCGCGCATAATGTTCAATATCGGCAGGTTTCACATACATGGTAGACTCTATGTCGCTCGCAGCTTCAGACTCTCTACAGTGAAAGATTCCTTCATAATGAACCGGTCGAGTTGAATCAGCCTGCCTAAGGTAGTCATGCATCGCGATAAAGTTATCTCCGCCGTATGATTCGTTACCCAGTGACCATATGACTACGGATGGATGATTCTTGTCTCGTTGTAGCATGGAATTACAGCGGTCGATCACATTTGCTCGCCATTCCGGTTTACTACCGGGTATGTTCCCTTCAGGTACTCCTTTCTGCCCATACTGCTGCCATGTACCATGTGTCTCTAGATTTGTTTCATCTATGACATATATTCCATATTCGTCGCATAGCTCATACCAAATGGACTGATTTGGGTAATGGGACGTCCGAACGGCATTGATATTATGGGCTTTCATCAGTTGAATGTCTCGTAGCATATCGGCTTTTGCTAGCGCGCGACCTGTGTCACAAGAGAATTCGTGCCGATTTACACCTTTGAGTACGACTCTTTTACCATTGATTCTCATGAGCCCATTTTTAATTTCAAATGAACGAAATCCAACCTTACAGCTGACGCTTTCTTGGATAATATCTTGATCGTCTTTTATGGAGAGGATCAACGTGTAAAGATAAGGTGTCTCGGCGCTCCATTTATGAGGTTGATCGACATGTACCGAAAGATTGAAACGTTGAACATCTGCTTCTTCAAAGCGAGTGATCGCGGATATAGGGGTCTCCCAAATGGCCTGATCATTGTTATCGTAGAGCTCCATTTGCAATGAACCATGGTTGAATTCTCGGTCAAAGTAATTTTCAACTTGTATATCTACATTTAGTTCAGCATTTACGAAATTTTCATCCAGATCGGTGCGGACGCAAAAATCGGCTATATGAACGCAAGGGGCTGTATACAGATAGACCTCGCGAAAAATGCCGCTAAGGCGCCAAAAATCTTGATCCTCAAGCCAACTAGCATCGCACCAACGATATACCTCAACAGCGAGCTTGTTTTCTCCTTGGCGTAAGTATGCAGTGATATCGAACTCTGAGGGCGTGAAAGTGTCTTCGCTATAACCAACCAGTTCTCCATTCAGCCATACATAGAAAGCAGATTCAACGCCCTGAAAGCTAAGGTATACAGGTTGGCCATTCCATGATTCCGGCACAGTGAACGTTCGTATGTAAGATCCTACCGGATTATAGATAGTTGGAGCAAAGGGCGGTTTCAAATCAGGCTCAGATTCTGACCAAGGGTAACGCACATTTGTATATTGCGGATAATCATAGCCATGGAACTGCCAGTGGGATGGAACGGGAATTTCATCCCAACTACTGTAATCGTAATCCGCTTTATAGAAATCCGTACAACGTTGAGCCGGGGTTTCGGAGAAATTAAAATTCCAGGTGCCGTTAAGGGTCTGGTAGTAGGGGGATGCTTCCTTATCTCCATTAAGTGCTTGCGATACGGTAGTATAAGGTATCATGGAGACATGAGCATCCATCCGGTTTAGTTGGAAAATTTCGGGATTGTTATTCCATTCCGGATAGCCGTTTGCAGGCGGCTGATAGACTAACTTTGGTCGCATAAGTAGATCTCCTTCATAAGTTAAATGGTATTACTATATTCATATTATAATTTATGAAGATATTACGTGATATAATATAATTTTCTTTCTGTATAACAAAATATGAAACAATATTAGATCTTTGTTATGTTGAACTCTTACGATCATAAAAAATATGAAATAGGTGAACCAGCATGAAGAGCAAAATGATTTTTTGCCAGATGGAAGAAACGGTTGTATTACCACTTTACGCAACAACAATCGGATACTGGGAGCATCAAAACGAAACGGTGCGTCCTGCCGGATTTCCGGATTATCAACTCCATCAGGTTCTCGAAGGCAAGGGCGAACTGATAGTTAACGAGGAACGTTATATTGTAGGCCCAGGTGATGTATTCTTTTTATATCCAGATATTCCCCACTCGTACACGCCGATCAGCCGTGAGTGGAAGTTATCATGGATTTCATTCAATGGAAGAGAAGCCGGTCAAATGTTGCAGTACGCAGGAATCCGCAAATCAGGGCCCTCAAGATTAAGAGAAGGTAAATTGTTGAGTCCTTTAAGGGAAATGCTTACCATGATGAATCACAATGAACTAGGGGCCAATCTTGAGCTATCTAAATTGCTATACGCGCTGCTTCTAGATATGAAACTAAACCTTGTGTCGCCCTTAAATGAAGATTTTGAAATGGAGCGCATTAAATCTGTTCTGCAACATATTGAACGGAACCTACACCGTGCATTGCCATTAAAGGAGTTGGCTGAGGTAGCTTCCGTATCTCCGCAGTATTTATGCCGTCTTTTTCAAAGAACGCTTCATGATCGGCCTGTAACCTATATTAATAAGCAGCGGATTAATCGGAGTAAGCAATTGATGTTTGATGATCGGGAGAAAAAAATGTATGAGATCGCACAATTGGTTGGCTTTGATAATGCAAGTTATTTTTGCGCAGTGTTTAAACGGGTTACTGGATTGAAACCGGAAGAATTTAAGATGCTACACGGTTGGGGGAGGTAGATTATATTAATATAATGATATTTATATATATTCCTTTGTAGTTCTCATCTATAATTAAAACAACGACGAGCATCAGGAAGGATATGTTTAAATTTGAATGAGAAGCTGACGCAAGCATATGAATATTTGGATTTGCCTGAAGATATTAGACGTGAAGAACTGGACAGGAGGTTTAACCTGCTCTTGAAACGGCAGCGCTCTAATTCCGACGAGCGTGATACAACATATGAAGAGGAATTTCGTGCTTTCAAATTCATCTTAGATGAATTAGATCAACGAGAGATTATGGAGGCTGAGGACCGAAGGTTCGCGAAATGGGGTAGACAAGCCAACGCTGCGCGTAGAGTAGAGAGCTTTTTTAGATTGTATAAAATACATACCGTGATTTCCATCATCGTATTGATTGTTCTCGTTGTTGGTGGGAATGCTCTTTACAAAAATGGGCAGGAAAAAAAATATTTAGCTTCTTTACCTCCAGTGGATGCGAAAATCATGTTCCTAGGTAATTTTGCATCAAAGGATCCGAAAAACGATAATGATGAGCTAAATAAGGCGATTGTTAAGCAGTACCCAGCTTGGAAAAGGGTAGAAGCTAGTATTGTGAACCTTCCATCGACAGGAAATAGCGTGGATACATTGGATATGACTTATATCCAACGGGCCGTAGTGGAACTGGCGGCTAATACGCCGGACATTCTCATTATGGATGAAGTTACTCTGGCTTGGATCGGGCAGCAGAAGGGACTCCAGAGTCTGGAGGAGATTGTTTCGGACGGGAAACTTGCTTCCGATGATATACGACTGAAAAGTTTGAAGGACGAGGGGAGCGGACAGGATGTGGTCGTTGGCATAGACATTACGGACACATCATTCGCTTCGGGTCTGCCTATTAATTCTCTAAAAATGATAGTCGGTGTCTTGGCGGCAGATGAGAAAAAGCAAAAGGCGATGGAGTTTATCGTTCACGTACTTAGCGAAACGGCGGTTCAATAAATTGCACACCTGAGATGTTAATGAAAATCCTAAGGGTTATCAGGGGTTCTAGAATCTCTCTTTCCTTGACTTATTTACTGCTATTGATATAATAGCGAAAGCAACTATACTCATGGGTGGGTGACTACCGTACGGGGTAGATTTTTCGTCTCGGTAGCATGATTGAAGTATGGAAGAGAATAAGCCTACTCCACATTATGGAGTAGGCTTATTTTTTATGATTATATATCTTTAGAGAGGGTTGAATAAGATGTTCGGTAATGATTGGGATGATGTATTACAAGCTGAAATGAGTAGTCCTTATTTCATTGACTTGCAGCAAAAAATTGCTAATGAATACGATCAATACAACATATTTCCACCTAAGGAATGTATTTACGAAGCGCTCAGGCTGACATCATTTACAGCAACGAAAGCTGTAATATTGGGACAGGACCCTTACCATGGTGCGGGACAGGCTCATGGACTCAGTTTCTCCGTTGCGCAGGGAGTGCGAATACCCCCTTCACTTAGGAATATTTATAAAGAATTAAACTCGGATCTATCGGTAGATATCCCGAATCATGGCTCTCTAAAGCACTGGGCTAGGGAAGGTGTGCTTATGCTTAATACGGTCCTTACAGTCCAGGAGGCTCAGCCTGCCTCACACGAGGGAATGGGATGGGAAGCATTCACGGATACCATTATACAGAAATTAAATGAACGGGATAATCGACTTGTATTTATACTATGGGGAAGTCACGCACAGAAGAAAACCTCTCTTATAGATATGGATAAACACAAAGTCATTCAATCCAGTCATCCAAGCCCATTAGCGGCGTATCGTGGATTTCTTGGAAGCAAGCCATTCTCGCAAACGAATGCTTATTTAGAATCAATGGGTAGGGAGCCGATCGATTGGGCTATTCCTCAATCTACAATATCCTCGATTTTATCAGAGAAAAACAATCTGTAGATGTGAACAAAGATGATCTTCATAATCATGTATGCGGGTATAGCGAGAATGACACCCATAATTCCGAAAAACTCGGCACCAATCAGCAACAGAATGACCGTCGTTAATGGATGGATATCAAGCTGTTTGCCATAAATAATCGGTGATAATATATTATCTTGAATTTGCTGGGCAATAACAATGATAATTACGGACCATATGGCCATAGATGGAGAAACTGTCAGGGCAACAATCACGACTGGAATGGTTGCGATTAAAGCACCCACATATGGAATGAGATTCAGTGCAGCAGAGATCAAAGACAGTAGTAAAGCATAAGGAAGGTCAATAATTAAGAACCCGATGTACATCATGACACCCAATATCAGATTGATGAGCACACGTCCCACAATAAATTGACTTAGAGCGGTATCAATCTCATGCAACATTTCTTTGCTTTCCCTACGATATTGTCTTGGAATGAAATGAAGAAACTTGTGTGGGATTTTACTTCCTTCTTTGAGCATGTAGTATAGGATAATGGGGATTGTCGCAAGGATGATCACTACATTAGAGATTACACCGACAAAGTTAGATATGGAATTCGTAACCAAAGAAACTAGACGGTTCAAGTAGTCTGTTAATCGAGAATAGAGTTCAGATTCAGAAGGGATGACCTTGGACATAAAGCTGCTCATCTGATAATGCTGTAGTTGTTTCTGTAGATCTGTCACTAAGTGAGGCGCATTATCAACGAATGTTAATACTTGATCTCGAAGCGTAGGCCACACAAGGATGGAGAACACAAATAATAACCCTGCAAATACAAAGTATATAAGAATAACGGATACGCCTCGATGGATATTTTTCTTTTGTAAAAAGTTAATGATGGGACGTAATAAATAGAACAAGAATCCAGAGAGTACGAATGGAATGAGCAATAGATTTAAGACATATAGCACGGGAAGTAGAATAAAGCTTAATTTGAAGGCTAAATAAATGATAAGCATGGTAGCAATAATACTTAAACACGTTCGAAAATATTTACTATGATTCATGGTAATCCCTCCAACCTATGTATAAACGCAAACGTTAACGCCTATCATTTCTTTTTAACCAAAACAGAGCTTAGTGATTCATTTTAGAGCCTATTCATAACGATAACTTTCAATTCCGCATTAAAGTGGTGTTGGAGGTTTTTTATGTTATTTTCTCTTTTTTCAATAGCAAGATTTCGCGAAATATGATATATTTCAACACTACAGAAATGGATTTTAACATAGGAGGAGAATGTAAGTTGAAGAAGCTCAAACGATCCATATTTAGTCTTATTCTAGTAGTGATAGTAGCTTTAGGAGCGTATTATTTTGACATCGATTTATCTAGCAAGACAGACCCTGTGGAATCTAGTACAAAGGCTGATTATTCGTTAGTATTCCCTGCGGAGCGTTATCCAGAAACAGCTAAGCATATTCAAAATGCGATCAAAAGTGGACACTCCGCTATTTGTACGATTGATCGAGCAGGAGCTGAGGATAACCGTAGTGAATCCTTAAAGGGAATTCCGACAAAGAAAGGATTCGACCGGGATGAGTGGCCAATGGCTATGTGTACCGAAGGTGGGGTTAACGCGGATATTGAATACATAAGTCCGAAAGACAACAGGGGAGCAGGAAGCTGGGTTGGGAATCAGCTTGAGGATTATCCAGATGGAAGTCGCGTTGAATTCATATTCCCATAACAAGTTAAAGAATTCATTTGTTTACCAGAATGCCCTTGCCATAATCAATTCCAAACATAAGCTACTGTATAATCAGAAAAAGGAGGAATTGCAAATGGGAGGTTTTGTTGGAGGAATTGGAACATCAACTGCTGCAATTTTAGTATTGTTTATCTTATTGGTTATCATTTCTAAAACATTTATTCTTTAATTAATGGAGATTTCCCTTTAAAGTGAATTAGCAAAACAGGCTACCCTCATAAGGGCAGCCTGTTTTTTCTTCGATATGACGTAGAATGCCTTGTCTATTGTACATAGCTTTACTTGGTGGATGGATATAAATAATAACTATGATTCTTGATGATTTGAGCGGAAGCGGTGTAATCAGAATGATCTAATGTCCCTTTAGGAAGAACGGATTCAGAAGGGGTCTTCACAATGAATGCCCAATTTTTATTTTGTGCTAAAAGTATACCTGGATAATTAGTGTGTTGTAGATCATTCCAATCATTTATCTTGAAGATTTCAATCGAAGCAATATCATCATGTCGTACATGGATTTCCTCTTCTTGAGCGTAGTAGCGAATGTTAATAACGGACTTCACTCGCTTGTCCCTGATACCCTTTTGGATGGAGGACTGAACTATATCATCAGATTGCACGGTATATTCGATATTATCCAAGGACTTGGGCACTTTCAACGAATATCCATATGTATTAATCGATAACATTTCCTCTGCTGTGAAGGTTCTATAAGGACTGCTAACAAACGATAATGTCTGATCTTTTGAACTCCAAGTTGCGGATACGTCGGTGTACTGTTCTACCGTTCTTAGTGGAATATAAAGACTTCCTTTGTAGATGATTGTCTGTATAGGTTGACTCAGGCTAACTCGTACATCGCCATTATCCAATTTAACTTTTGTTGTACGACTTAAATATGCCTTAATTTCTTGCACGTTGGAAGCAGCATAAGCGCCTACTGAAGCACCTAATAACATAACTGCCGATAAGCCTGTGATGACAACCATTTTTTTCATTTAATGTAGTCCTCCCTAATTTTATTTGTTGCCGAGAAGCCCTTACCTTATTCTCTATTATACATAATATGGAATGTATCTTTATGAAAAAAGGAGGCGCTACAAATGAGTGAAGTATTAGGAGGATATGGCGTTGGAATGTTCAATAACACAGGTGCCATTTTAGTCTTGTTTATATTGTTGGTTATCATAACTAAAGCATTATGGATTTAATTTCTTTACCAGAAAGCCCATCCCATTTTCAGTCTTCAACATAGACTACGGTGTACACAAATAAAGGAGGAATTAATCATGGGTGAAGTATTAGGAGGATATGGTTGTGGAAATAACATTGCGCCGATCGCAACAGGATGTGGTCCTATCGGAGGATATGGTCTTGGTGGATCTACAGGTGCTATTCTAGTATTGTTTATACTGTTAGTTATTATCACTAAAGCACTTTGGGTGTAATTTAAGAATACTGGGTGTATGAAAAGGCTCTGCCATTGGCAGAGTCTTTTTTAATATCAACTCCTTGTAGTCATTTCTTTGTCTTGCTACCTTAACTATGGAATTTTGCGTCATTCATTATCGGAATTGGTGGAAATAATTTTTATTTAAATAAAAATGAAGAAAATAATTTACATAAATATTATTTCGTGATATTTTGTAGAGGTAAAAGAGTTGGGTAAATAAACCAAATGGGGGAACATAAACATGACATTTGAAAAGTTTCACGGAATACTGCCAGCCTTCTATGCCTGCTATGATGACCAAGGGAACATCTCGGAAGCTCGAACGAAAGATTTGTGTAATTATTTGTTCGATAAAGGGGTTCAAGGTGTTTATGTTGGAGGGAGTTCTGGTGAGTGCATTTATCAAAACTTAGAAGAACGTAAAGCTGTACTAAGTTATGTAGCTGATCAGTTAAAAGGAAAAATGACATTGATTGCCCATGTAGGAGCACCTTCAACAAGAGATAGTATTGAATTAGCTAAACATGCAGCAACATTAGGATATGATGCCTTATCGGCTATTCCACCTATTTATTTCAAATTGCCTGAAAGCGCTGTATATAAATATTGGACGGATATTATGGAAGCAACTCCTCTAGATTTCATTATTTATAACATTCCACAGACGACGGGTTACACATTAACTCCATCGATGTTTGAGAAGCTTCTTGCTAATAAAAAAGTGATTGGAGTTAAGAATTCATCCATGCCAACGATGGATATTGAGCGTTTCAAAAAAGTCGGTGGAGACGATGTAATTGTCTTTAACGGTCCAGATGAACAGTTTGTATCAGGAAGAATCATGGGGGCAGACGCAGGAATCGGTGGCACATATGCTGTGATGCCAGAGTTGTTCTTGCAGGCAAATGAATTCGTTAAGGCGGGAAATTTCAATGAAGCAAGACTAATCCAAAGTGATATTAATGATATCATCATTGCACTTTGTTCGTTGCAAGGCTCCATGTATGCAGCAATTAAGGAAGTCTTGAACAGAAGAGGCGTAAATGTTGGTAGTGTAAGAGCACCTCTTGAAGGAATAACGAACGAAGATATTGCCCCAATCGAAGACATCATGAAGTTGATTGATCAGGCTATCGAACGTTATTGCGGGTAATGGCTATGACAAAAACAATTGTATGTTTTGGGGACTCCAATACGTGGGGATACAACGCGGAGACCGATGCTAGGTTTGATGAATCTAGGCGTTGGACAGGTCGATTAGATACCAATCTGGGTAACTCTTACCGAGTGATTGAAGAAGGGCTTTGTGGAAGAACGAGCGTCTGCGAGGATCCATTATTCGAAGGCTTATCGGGTCTATCCTATATCTACCCTTGTCTAATGTCACATTCGCCGCTAAATTTGGTCGTTATCATGCTCGGAACAAATGACACCAAAGATCGCTTTGGAATGACTTCTTACAATATTGCTCAAGGCATTGTTAGACTCGCGGTCAAAGCTCGTGGAAGTGCTTCAGGAATAGATGGGAAAGAACCAGAAGTTCTTGTCATTGCTCCACCTCCGATTGGAGAGAAGTATATCCATACTTCAATCGGCAGACCGATGGGAATCCATTGCAGTGAGAAATCAATGGAATTATCAGAGCATCTTGGGACGTTACTTAAAGGCACAGACATTCATTATGTTGATTCGAGAGAACATGTAGGTATGAATGAGATCGACTACATGCATCTGGATGCAGAAGGGCATCGGCAAATGGCAGAACTTGTGTTTCAGCATATCAAGAATATTGTTAATTAAAGGAAGTGAGACACAGCAATAAAGCAGCAAACACAAGTGATGGGTCTGGATTAGGTAATAGCTGGAGCAGTTAAAGAGTAAAACCAATAAAAGTGTGGAGATGGTACTGATGAATACAGATAATAATGTCCTTAACAAGATAAAAGGTAAGTTGGTCGTCTCTTGTCAGGCCTTACCTGAAGAACCATTGCACAGTCCATTTATTATGGGTAGGATGGCTTATGCTGCGTACCTGGGCGGAGCTTCGGGCATTCGAGCGAATAGTGTAGAAGATATCAAAGAAATTAAGACTGTGGTTGATCTACCAATCATAGGAATCATCAAGAGGGTATATGAAGGTTCGGATGTGTTTATCACACCAACTTTGAAGGAAGTAGACGATCTTTATCGTGAAGGTGTTGATATCATTGCGATGGATGCGACGGACCGAATAAGACCGGATGGTACCACGATTTCTGAACTATTCCCACGTCTAAGAGAAGCCTACAAAGATCAACTATTCATGGCAGATTGTTCAACGTATGAGGAAGCGCTCAAGGCAGTTGAACTTGGATTTGATTGCATTGGGACAACATTAAGTGGTTTTACGGAAGCTACGCGTGGTAAAATTCTACCAGACTTTGAAATGGTAGAGAAGCTCGTGAATACGATCTCGATGCCTGTCATTGCAGAAGGTGGGGTCTCAACTCCTGAAGAATTGAAGAGAATGTTCGATTTAGGCGTGTATTCATCCGTTGTAGGATCTGCGATCACAAGACCGATGGAGATTACCCAAAGATTTATGAAGGCTATTCAATAATGATATGGATAAGTTCTTATCTCTGATATATTAGGAAGGGTCGAAGGGGATATGAAGATCGTAGCGGCAGATATTGGAGGAACAAACACCAAGATTTGCATATGTGATGAGCTAGGGAATATCGAGCAATTTAAAGAGTATGCGACAGAGAGTGATAAGGGTGGCCCGCATGTCATTCAAAGATTACTTGATACAATAGGTGAGTACGATGACTTTGATGCGATTGCCATCAGTACGGCGGGACAAGTGAACTCAGAAGAAGGATACATCGTGTTTGCTAATGAAAATATACCTATGTATACTGGCATGAAGATCAGGGATATCGTTGCTAATCAATTTAATAAACCTGTTAAGGTAGAAAATGATGTGAACTCGGCTGCGTTAGGGGAAACACACTTTGGTGCAGCCAAATCATTTAATGATTTCTTATGTCTGACTTTTGGTACGGGGATCGGTGGTGCAATCGTCATCAATCGTCAGTTATATAAAGGGGCAAATGGTGTGGCGGCTGAGTTTGGCCATATCTTTACTCATTCGTTATCGGAATCAATGGATGGGGGAAGACAATCTTTTTATGAGACATATGCTTCAACGACTGCCTTGGTAAAGATGGCAACTCAGATAGATCCAGCATGTGTAAACGGGAAAGTGATATTTGAGAAATTAAGCCATGGAGACGAAGAACTTGAACGTATGCTACATTCATGGGTTGATGAAGTATCTGCTGGCTTAGCTTCGTGTATTCATATCTTTAATCCTGCTGCTATTATTGTAGGAGGCGGCGTGATGGAACAAGATCACTTAGTTCAACTCGTAGAGGCAAGGACTAAGGAATTAATCATGCCAAGTTTTTCGAATGTGCAGATTCTTAAGGCTTCTTTGGGGAATAAAGCAGGTGTACTAGGAGCAGCATCTTTATATTTACGATAAATTTCCAAATAATGAAAGGAGGGGTAGTGTGCGTACGATCAGTATTTTTTCTTCTATTCATTCTAAGTATAACAACTTGACGAACACGGAGAAAAAGGTAGCGGACTATGTCTTGGAAAATACTAAAAGCGTAGTGTACATGTCGATTACTGACCTTGCGGATGAATGTGGCGTAGGTGAATCAAGTATATTTCGATTTTGTAAATCATTGAGTTATAAAGGATATCAGGAGTTCAAGATTGCACTTGCCCATAGTATTGCAGTGGAGAATGAAATACCTCAATTGACGGACCAAATTCTAATGAATGATACGATAGCACAAGTGGCTTCTAAGGTGCTATCAACCAATATAAGTGCGTTGAACGAGACGAATAATCTATTAGACGTAGAATCAATTGATAAAGCTATAGACTATTTAATCGAAGCGGAACGTGTACAATTCTTTGGCGTTGGTTCTTCTTTAATAACCGCGATGGAAGCCAAAATTAAATTTATGCGAATTACGAACAAGACAGAATGTTCTATGGATTCACATCTTCAGATGATGTCCGCGGCGCTTATGACCAAACGTGATGTTGCTGTGATCATCTCATATTCTGGTTCAACGAAGGATTCCATTGAAGTGGCTAGAAAGGCGAAGGAACGTGGGGCAACTGTCATATCGATCACTAGATTTGTGAAATCCCCGTTAACATCTTACTCAGATCTCACTTTGCTTTGCGGAGCAAATGAAGGTCCGCTACAAGGTGGATCCCTATCTGCGAAGATTTCTCAACTTTACTTGCTGGATGTGTTATATGTTGAATATTTCAAAAGAACCAATGAGCAATCCATTGTGAATAAGGAAAGTACAGCTACGGCAGTGAGTGAGAAGTTGCTGTAAGCTAATATAGATGTGAGTATATATAGGGGACTAGAACATGATTGTAGGGTCATTATCATCGTGGGAAGAACACTGTAAATATGAGCATTCGATTATTGTGCAGGCCATTGAGGAACTGAAGAAAATAGTGAACGATAATCCTGATGTAGGAAAAATTGAGATCCGTGGCAATGAAATGTACGCTTCGGTTATGGAATTCGAGTCCAAAACGCAAGACGATCAGGTTGCTGAGAAACATGAGTCTTATATTGATATTCATTTTCTTATTGATGGAGAAGAGACCATTGGCTGGTCGCCGCTGCGAGAGGTTTTGGAACCTATGAAACCTTTTGATAGCGAGGCAGATTATGCATTATATGCTCCTCAAGCAGATGAAATATTGATACCTATGAAGACTGGAATGTTCGCTGTCTTTTATCCTCACGATATTCATAGACCTGGTATGGGCAATGGGGCGAAAATAAAGAAGATCGTTATTAAGATTCATGTTGGATTATTGTTGAATTCATAATATTAATTGATAATCTTTAAGACGAAAAAGCTGACCTCGTTAAACACACGTTGTCGGTTTTTTGGTTAGAAGAAAAGCCGTCTCATCTTGAGACGGCTGCTTGATGAGCAGATAGTTGAACATAATGTCGTTACATATTACCTAATAGAATTATTCGGTTTGATTTTCGGTTGTGAGGATACTTGATGTCGTACCTGCTGTAGATTGTTCCTCATCGGTCAAAAATTCATCGCGTATCAGCGTTCTTTCCGTAATCCTCTCACCATTTGCCCCGAACCCAGTTATCGTAAGTTCCTTGTCCGCCCCTCTAGGAATTTTGGCGAACCAAGTTCGTTGATGGTCGTTAGGGTTTCTAGGATCAATGATCAGACTGACCTCTTTATTGTAACTTGCACCGTCTGTAATACGGAGATTCTTTATATCTTTATTGGTGACTGCTCCAAATAGTATTGGGAACGGTGTGGTCGTCTGTAGATAGTCGTCGAGATTCTGAAGATACGCGACGAATAAACCATTTGGCTCTACTCCTACTCCTCCTTCGTACCAACCACCCCAAGTCCATTTCCATCCTTGCCATGTCCATCGTAAGAACTCGACGTTAACATCAAAACCATCCTCTTTGAAGAAACGTCTGTGTAGTACGAGAACACCATTACTTACGGGTTCTATGTATACAGGCTGAAACGGTTCCTTGTACATTCGAGTTACCTCAATCGCTTCCTGTACAGCAAAAGAAGCAGAAGTATTGAGCGCAGCGGCATCCATGATGCGCTGGTGCCTAATATTATCGAAAAGTACGTTGACTAGCCAAAGGAGTAGAGACAGGCTAGTGACCACTATAAGTAAGTAAACCCAACGGCTAAAAACTGTCGGACGTTTCTTTTTAATAATACGCGCTAATATGATTGCGATTAACTGAGGGATTAACATTAGAATACTAACCAATATGAATAATTGAGATGGCATCAGTGGACTGAAATAGCTACCCCAAAGGACATTGGCTGTCATATTGTGAATGAAATAATAAGATAGTACGGTGGATACAATATTCCCAATAATAAGAGAGGTAACGCTAATAATGAATGTAGCGAAGAAGGCAACCATTGAAACAACGATTAACATCAATAGATATCCAATCATAGAACCGTTAGAAAAGTCTTTATACATAGAGAAATATACAAATGGAAAACCATATAAACCGAGGATTAGAATATTTAATCCTAATTTTTCATTAGAGAGTTCCCTTCTAGCTTTTTTTATAGGTATTACCATGATATAAGGCTTATTAGGTTGTAACAATACAAACGTTATAGAAATGAAAAGGTTTGATATCCAAGATGACACGATCCACCAAGAGATAGTTCACCATTTTTTAGTATATTCTAACCTTAATATAATCTCTCTTTAAGGTTCACCATCTAATATAAAGGCATCCCCTATTAATAATATAGAAAAGGCTCTGCTAGATATATCTAGCAGAGCCTTTTTGCGTGTGAAGAAACGTTTGCATCTAAGGAGTTTTTCGCAGCTTCTTCATTGCTCAGTTAATACTTATTGTCGCTAGTACATTATTTTCAATCAATGTGGGGAAGATATTACCTAATCGAAAAGTATCTATATAGGAGGTTATTTCTTGATCGAAGATTTTAGGGTGAAAATATCATTAGAAGGCACGATAAACAGCCATTGGCATTTTACTGCAAGTAAAGACGGTATTGATTACAATGGTCATTACGATGGGGGAGAGATCTATTGGTTACGACCAATACCGGAAGATCATTATAGAGATCAAATGGAAGAATCTATTCATGATTTCATGGCACATCGTGAACCATTGGATAGCCAAATAAGATAATGGTTCATCAAAAGAAACATGGCGTATGTATCGTATCCGTCATGTTTCTTTTGATCTTAGATAAAGGGTTACCACTCCCAATAGGACTTCCTAAGCTTTGATGTCGATATTTCCGCCTAGATTTGGTTGAACGCTCTGCTCCAACATTTTAACTAAAGCTTGAGCATCTCCACTAGCTTGATCCTTTGACATATTGAGAACTGAGATACCAACGGCTTGTTTTAAGTTGCTTTGAGCCAACCCAATTGAAAGTGCAGCGATGTCCATGGTGTCTACCTCCTCGATTGAATTAAGTACATTAATATTATCGGTTAATTGCTATTGATAGATTAGATTCATCTCAACCAGAATAGAAGAGCATCTATGCAGCCTAGCACTTCTCGCCTAGAAGTATCTCAACATCAAGCTGTTGAAGAGCATCAATCCATTCCTTGGAACAGCCCGAATCCGATAATATCATGGATATTTGTTCGATAGGGGCAATTTGAGCAAATGTGGTGACACCGAACTTAGAATGATCTACCACAAGAATGGACTCTTCTGTTCGCTGCATCATTTTACGCGACAGTAAAGCCTCGTCTAAATTGTATTCAGTAATGCCATCAGAGAGTGAGACACCACCTGCGGAAATAAAAGCCTTATTTACCTTCAACTGCTCCAGCAGATGATGAGTAATTGCTCCAGTGGCAGCCTGATAGCTCGCATTCACCTCGCCCCCGACAAAAATAACTTTACCTTGGAATTCTTCCAGAGCACAAGTCAAGATAGGTACGGAGTTTGTAATAACTGTCACATCAGCACGGTCTTTAAGCTGCCGCATTATTTCTAGCGTTGTTGTACCATTGTCCAGTATCACTGTTTCTCCATCCTGGACAAGTGAAGCCGCAAGCTTGCCAATCGCCTTCTTTTCGCTTTGATGCATCTGGGACCGCTTAACAAATGTCGGTTCGATCATCTCTGATCGCATCAGTACTGCTCCTCCGTACACTTTTCGCAATCTTCCTTCTTTCTCCAGACGGTCCAGGTCGCGGCGTATGGTCTCTGTGGATACATTAAATAACTCGGCCAGAGCATGCACCTGCACCTTTCCGTCCATAACAAGCTGGGCGAGAATCGTATGTCGACGTTCTTCATAGGTTAAGGACATGAATGATTCCTCCTGTTATAGCATTTTTCAGTTGTTTGTGTGTTTTGTTGTTGTTTTCACTTAGTTTATTAGCCTGTATTAGACTTGTCAAGCCAGACTCAATATCTGTTACTTCCGTATTCTGTTTGTTAATTACTACTCTGTGATTCCGTTTCTGATTGCGTATGTTTCCTTGAAATTAATATCATAACAATTGTATTTGTTCTTTATTAACTTAATGTGAAAAATGAATTGACAGATTATACAACTGGCGATAAAATCAACTCAAAACCACATAAAAGCTCATGAATCAACAGAGGGTGATATGAGTTATATGACTGAGGGGGAACTTTTGATGAATCGCAACTTATCTTTTCGGGAAGACGGAACTTTTAAAATGGTGCAATTTACAGATATTCATTGGATGGACGGAAGGGACGAGGATCAGCGTTCCCGTAAATTGATGGAACTTATTCTGGATGCAGAACAACCGGATTTAGTTGTATTCACGGGAGATATCATATACACCGGTCCAGTCTCACCCGAAGATGTCGAATGTGAAGACCCGCAACAGGCTTTCCATGATGCTGTTGCTACGGTTGAAGGACGTGGTTTTCCGTGGGCGTTTGTGTTTGGTAATCATGATACAGAAAGCCGAATTACTCGTGAAGAGCTGATGCAAGTGGCTTTGACACATGAGCATACCGTAGCGAAGTCCGGACCGGTAAATATTTCAGGTTCGGGTAATTATACAGTTGAGCTTGTAGATTCGAAAGGAACTCCAGCGGCCAATCTTTATTTTTTAGATTCAGGCAGTTATTCCCCTTATGAGCATGTGGCAGGTTATGACTGGATTAAGCGGGATCAAATCAGCTGGCTGACAGATGAATCCGCACGGCTTAACCCACAAGGCACCGAGAATAAGCTTCCCGCTCTTGCTTTCTTCCATATTCCGATACCTGAGTATCAAGAAATGTGGGATACAGAAGTTTGCTATGGACATAAATTCGAGCAGGTGTGCTGTCCTGCTGTCAACTCAGGATTGTTCACAGCTATGGTTGAAATGGGCGATGTGATGGGTACCTTTTGCGGACATGATCATACCAATGATTATTACGGCACATTGCATGGTATTAAACTTTGCTATGGACGCGCTAGCGGATACAATACTTACGGTAAAGAGGGTTTTATGCGGGGAGGTCGTGTTATTCAAATGACGCTGGGACAGCATGATTTTGACACTTGGTTTCGACTGGAAGATGGTTCCGTTGTACATAAACAGCCGACACATGATCCTCATACCGAGAAAGAAAGTTAATCTTCTAAGGGGCTGACATCCATTGTTTTTTGCTATTATCCTAGTTATTGTTTCTGGTATGGCTCATGCTATCTGGAGCATGTTGACTAAGAGGAGCCGCAATAAGAGCGTATTCTTGTGGTCGATTACGATGGTTACAACCATCCTGCTCTTGCCAGTGTTGATCACAGAGTTGTGGCAACATCCGATGAATGCGGGCTCCTATGGTCTATTGCTGCTGTCTTTTACCTTACAGGCCATATACTCGTGGCTCTTGTCACAAACCTATGAGCTTGGTGATTTATCGCAAATTTATCCGATCATGAGGGGGACAAGTACCCTACTTATACCGATCATCGGTGTTCTCTTCCTTAGTGAATCTCTATCTCTGCTTGGATGGTTCGGCATTCTCTGTATGCTTGGCGGGTTCATCCTTCTAAGTAGAATGGGATCACGCAGCAAACCATCACACCCAAAGATGCAAGGTATGAAGCCTGTTTTAATGGCATTATGTGTAGGGTTATGCACAACCTGCTATGTATTTGTCGACAAGCTAAACCTACAACATATTTCACCACTTGGATTACTGGAAGTAACCAATATCGGCTTTGTAGTAGGTCTGACCCCAGCTGTCCTAGCGTCGCGACAGATTTGGGAGGAATGGAGGATCAACAAATCTACAATGATGATGGGAGCTATCTTGAACCCGGGCTCCTATCTGCTGTTCCTTTTCGCGATGCAGCGGGCGCCAATGGCGCAAATCAGCTCTCTACGGGAAATAGGAACCGTATTTGCTACTTTCCTTGGTGTTCTGTTCCTGAAGGAACAGCAGGGATTGAGACGAATTTCCTGTTCCGTATTCATATTCTGCGGTATCTTGCTCATTGGAATATGGGGGTAGGATTCAAAAGCATAAACAAATACCCCGTCGATCTTTTTAAGGTTGTCGGGGTATTTGTTTAGTTAGGTTGGCTTAGACTTCTGTAGCAGCAAAAGTAAGAGGTCCAATAATATTATTGATCAGGAGGGGTTAGCTGTGCGGTTAGGATATAAGTTACAGACCCACAACAAGCGGATGATAAAAAGGAGAAAGAATAACAATTCTTCCTCCTGACTGTATCACTTTATAAGATAAAGCTTATCCCGCTATGTGAACCTTGGCATAACCATTACCGAATACGTTGTAACAATAAGTATCCACTGATATTTGAAGTTTTTTTGCTATAAACCACCTTAAATCCAATATCATGATCCAATAAGCAATTTAAAGCATTAATAAGCAATCCATTGGGTACCAATTGAGTCCTACATGGTTTAGCACTTCCGATAATACGTACAGAAGCAATTCTACGTGCAGAACCAGGAACCAAAGGGTTTCTTGTCCATGTAATCAACACTAAATCATCTTGCTTAACAGCCACTCAGATCGCCTCTTTTCTATCTTAGCTACCCTTTATTAAATGCAAAGCAGATAGTAGTTGTGCTAAAAAAGGCCGAGTATTTGAGTGGATCGTTATGAGAGGTTCCAAATTGATGATGCACGAATTACATTGAGTTATAGAAGGTATCAGTTTTTAGGAACTTGCCCAAAGGAACACATATTGAGGTATTACTAGATAAAGAAAGCAGTGAAATATAGACCGCTGCTTTTTCGTGTCTAAATCTTTTGTACTAAGAGGGGATGCCTTTTTAATGTCGAAATGTAACAACGACGGGAGGTGTAGAAAATGAGTGATGAAACTGAGATTGTTTCGGAGGGAATTGACCCATTTTTAAAAGATGAAATATTAATATGGCTTGTAGAAAATTCCAATCAGATCAATTCTAGGTTGGGGATAACCTTATTGGTTGGTGGCAGTGTCGTAACCGGGATATTGATATCCGGTAAGAGTTATATTAATGGAGTAGTTTCTGAATTATATGAAGTAGGAGAAACCACCATTGCTAGTTATTACCGAGAATTCGGAGTAGAAGTATATGGAGATTCAAGTTCCGAAGACGAACAAATCACTCCAGAAATGATCCATTTAAAAGACGCACAGATATTAGATGGCGCTGTGGTTCGTGATGTTGGATGGTGGAGAGGCAAGATTAGTTCAGTTGATGGGTATTCAATCGGGGGGAACAGAAATAATTAAAAAGAAAAAGTCGCTCAAAAATGAGCGGCTTTTATATTAAACCAACACAGAAGGATCCACTGTAGGGGAAACGAACATCCTAAGATGTTCATTGAGAGCAATTATTTTTCAGTTGCTGTATTACCCATTGCAATAGAAATTCTATTCCAACTGTTGATTTGATTGATGATTAGAACAAGGTCAACATATTGTTTCTCGTCATATTGTTCACGTACTCGCTTATATAGGTCTTCAGGAACTCTTTTGGTAGGGATTAGAGTAATATGCTCAGATAGTTCGAGAGCAACCTTCTCTTCAGGTGTATAAAAAGTACATTCATTCCAAACATTTAAACAATAAATTCGTTGTTCGGTTTCACCCATTTTACGAGCATCGGATGTATGCATATCTATGCAGAAGGCACAACCGTTAATTTGAGAGACTCTAATTTTGATAAGTTCTCTTGTAGTTCGGTGAATTGTAGACTTTTTGGTGTACATCTCCATATCCATCATTATTTTCATACCATCAGGTGCAACTTCATTATAGGGAACTCTTTGACTCATTAGGCAAGACTCCTTGGGGTTTGATTTATTACTATTATTCCACTATTATACCATTATTAATCCGTTATGCGAACGTGTGTACTTCATTTTTTTGTTTGCATTCAAATTAAGAAAAATATCACTTGTAAAGGGTAGTTAGTAGCTTCGCAGTACGAAGATATAGCGCAAGAGCATAAACAGGGGATCATCTTGCCCGTGTTGGCAGAGATTTATACAATAATTAGTATACTCTTGTTTTCAGGAACTTGCCCGAAGGAACCATATCGAAGTATTTCAAAATAAGGAAAGCAGTGAAATTGTACATAAGAACCCAGATAGATCAACGATTATTTCGATAAAATGATATTGACAGTAATTACGGCTACTGGTATGATAATCATTGTCTCAAAAGAAATGAATACCATTTAGATCTGTTAGCTCAGCGGGAGAGCACTATCTTGACAGGGTAGGGGTCACTGGTTCGAATCCAGTACAGATCATCACTGAAAACCCTTGTATATCAAGGGTTTTTCTTATTTTTCAAGTGGTGCAGTCCATCAATATTATCAATCTAGTGCCATATTGGTGCCAGGTACTCAACTATATTAAAAGGTGGTGCCGCACATGGTACCACCTTTTAATATTCTTCTAACCATTCTAGAAATATATCATTTGATATTTTTATCAATCTTCCTACCTACCGTCACCGTATGAAACTAGCCAGCATTCAGATGCACGTAGGTTTAAAAAAACTAAAAACGTCTACAATAAGAATATAGTATTAACCAACAAAGGAAGTGGCACGAATGCGAAACAAGATAAGTGGCTTGGTAGCAGGAGTGTGTCTACTTGCACTTCTAGCGGGATGCTCGGTAGAGCAAGATAATTCCACATATCAAATTCAAAGGATGGACTCATCTACCACGCCTGTTATACAGGATATATATTCTCAAGATGTAAGTGAGCAGGTATACTCAACGAATGAGATTTCTCCACCGTAAACATTCAATCAATGACTTATCCATGTAGCTAGACTGGAAATATCCCCTAAGACGAACAGCCTTCGTCTTAGGGGATTTGTCATGTTTTTCTATGAAGCTGAACTCGTATGTACTTGAACTATTCCTCTTCATCCCATTTACGGGAGTAGCCTTTCTTGGTGACATAGAAGAAAGAGTAAATGAGGACCGCAGTAATAATAACACCAAGAACAATAGTAACTCCCATGAAATATTGGACTCCTTTATGATGAATATGAACAATAGTGCAATTATCAAAACTATACATCAAAAAGTTTTTTTTGTATAATAATTCGGTTAGAAGCTAGACTAGATTGATGATACGAAAGTGAGGTAACACAATGGCTGCAGAAATCATTCATGTCACCACAGAGGAACAGCTGCAGTATGGACTGAATATTCGGAAGAAGGTATTTGTGCAAGAACAACAGGTGCCAGAAACTCTTGAAATTGACGAATATGATAAGATTAGTCCCGATGTGCATCACGTGTTAATTTATGATAATGGGGAATATGTCGCGACAGGCAGAATCATTTACTACAATGAAGAGACTGCCAAAATGCAACGTATTGCCGTTACAAAGGAATACCGTACGAAGGGCTTCGGTAGAGTATTACTCATTGCGATGGAGAAGCTGGCAAGGGAACTTGGATTGCGTTATTCCATTCTTGATGCGCAATGCCAGGCAGAACCTTTTTACGCGAAGCAAGGGTATGAAGTGATCTCGAAGGAACCGTTCGATGATGCTGGAATTCTACATGTTCGCATGAAAAAAGAACTATAATTTAATTTTGAACTTGCATTAAAATAGCACGTGCTGGGTAACCTACTCGAATGCCCCGAAGGTCAATATATGAAACAAAAGGAGCGAATCGATATGGGAACCTCAGAACGTGAACAATTTGTTGCAGTACAGAAGAACGGAGATGGTGATCTGACGGCATTTCAGACATCATCAGGTCGTGTGTTGGCATATGAACAAGCACTTCAGGAAGTACAGGCAGGAACGATTGCCGGCGTTAATGCATTTAAGGGTAGAGATGGAGAAACATACATTCGCGGAGATGCGGATGGGGATCCATCCAACAACTTGGATCAACTCCCAATTTTCGAATAAATCTATACTTCAGAAGCCAGCAGTTGACCCCACGTGGGCATCAACTGCTGGCTTTTTTATAGTTCGTAGATCAGGTTTTGCTCTAGAAAGGTCATTTCGCCAGTCTGATTAATATAATCGTCTCTATCATCCGCGTAATGCATCAAATAGGTCATCTTCTGGATCTCTTCAGGCAGTGTTAGGAGCTCTTGAAGTGTAGTATGAACTTCTCCAGACCCACTTAATTGGCATTCATGAAATATAGTTCTACAACCACGCTCTTGAACGAGATGTTGTAGTAAAGAGGGGTCGAACGTCATGTCTGAACTATAAAAGATACTTTCATTTAAGTACAAAGAGTAGCTCGCTTTACCTGGAATATGTTGCGTGGGTATCAGCTCTAACGTCATAGACTCCGATATGTACTGAGGTTTCAATGGTTGAAGTAGGCATACGTCAAATATATCCTCTAATGAAGAAATTTCCCCTATCTGATATAATCCACCCTTTAAACTGTGCTCCCACAGCGAATGAGCGAGTTCTTCTGTGATATATAGAATCATCTTGCGCTTAAATGTGAATTTGATCTTGAACGCGAGTTCTTCAAGTCCACCAACATGATCTGCGTGAATATGGGTTATTAATACGGCATCGATATCGTTAAAAGACATACCCAGACGGTGAAGTGCAAGTGGAGCCGTTACGCCACAATCAATTAAGAGCGTAAATGTTCCATCATCGAGTAAGGCATTGTTATTGTAATAATTTTTGGCAAAAGCACTTCCGGTTCCTAGCATCTGTAGCTGTAGGCCCAAGATAAATACCCTCCTTGACGTAAGTTTACATTTCTGATGTTAAATATATCATTCCTATGGACAGACCAACAGGAGTCTCTTCCTAAATTTATATAACACCATAGTTCCCAATGGATGGAATCCTCATACAATATTGTGAAGCTACAGATCTGCAAATGAGGTGACATGGTGGTTAAAGCTAAAAAACCCGTTCAACCTAAAACCGAGAAGATAAGAAGAGAAATGAAACTTGTGACTTCGCAAGTATGTGAAGTATGTAAAACACCTTGTACGGACGGTATACTTTACAGAGAAAGAATGAGAGTTCCAGGCGCAGTTGGAAAGGGAATCCCTTGTATTCTAACCAAACCGAGCGCGTAATAAGAAAGAAAAACCTGCGGAATTGCGTTCCGCAGGTTTTATTTGGTATATGGAGAAGGTTGACCGCAACTTGCCGATTTATTTGTAGTATATATTTAAGTCAGCATGAATGGAATAGTATGGAGGGAGCGTATAATTATGAGGTGGAAAAAAATTGTAATGAGTACACTTGTCTTGTCCCTTATGGGGGGATCTTTATTGTTTGCCGATTCAGTTAATGAGAAAGTCCGCCTTTGGGTAAATGGGCAAGAAGTCCAAGATGGTGGTTATATCATAGATGGTAAGACATACGTACCGATTCGTTCGTTTGAAGGGCTTGTGAACTGGAGCCCAACCAATAATCAAGTTAAATTCCTTAAACCGAATGTACATATATTTTTATTCAAGGGCGATACCATATTTGGCAACGTGAACAAGGGGAAGCTGAAATTCAATGTATTCAGTCAAGTGGATAATTTAGTTGACTCCGTGGTAGCTGTTAAAGTGGCGATCACTGATCCATCAGGTGTTCAGAAAGATATCCAGACCCAGGAGTTGGCAAATGATTCGAAGGATAATTTCTGGTTCAGAACGGATGATTTTACATATGATTTCAAAACAACAGGTAAATATATGATCGGATTCTATATTAAACTGTCTAAAAATTCGGAATTTGAATTGGTTTCTCAAAAAGTCATTACAGCTTTAAATTAATGCAACGATATAATGTGTATTGAATATGGTAGGTGAAATTGACCTAAAAAGCCTTCCATGTTACGATACCAAAGGTATTTAAATTCAACTGGAAACGAGGTATTTATATGAGCGAAGATAAACACGTACACGGCGAAGATTGCGGCTGCGGTCATGATCATGAAAATGGTAGTGAGGAAGAGGAGTTTGTCCTTACTTTGACTGACGAGCAAGGCAACGACGTTGAAATGGTTCTTGTAGAGACTTTTGATGTAGGCGAGAAGGTCTATGCTCTATTACTCGAACGCGAAAATCCTGAAGCAGACGGTATCATTCTGCGTATGGAAGAAGAGAACGAGGAAATGGTTCTTTATAATATCGAAGATGAAGAAGAGTGGAAAGCTGTGGAAGAAGTATATAATGTGCTGCTTGCAGCATCGCAGGAATAGATTCTATCCGATATTTTGTGAAAAAAGCAGCTTTCTTACCTCAATAGGGTAGGAAAGCTGCTTTTTCATGATCTTTATGGAGTATTAATTTAGAAAATAGCATCGGTTTCGACGATGACTTTAATATTGTGAATGTAACGATCTTCAGGACCTTTTACAGGGAGACCTACTTCGACATGATCAATGATGTAATCAATATTATCTTGAGATATCACTTCTCCTGGAAGAAGAATTGGGATCCCTGGCGGATAGACATAAATAAATTCAGCGATGATTCGTCCAGCAGATTCTTTAAATGGAACGACTTCTGTATCTCCATAGAATGCTTCTCGAGGCGTAAGTGATAGCTGAGGAATCTCAGGGATTTTAACAATCAACTCGTGAGCTTGATTGACTAAGAAGAAGGTATCAGATAGTTCACGTAATGCTTTTAAAAGAATTCCAATGGTATCTTCTTTATCGCCTGGTGTAACGAGACAGAGAATATTATACATATCGCTCATTTCAACTTCTAGATTATAATGTTCGCGCAACCAGTTCTCCGTATCATATCCTGTGATGCCGAGATGGCGAACGTGGATCGTAAGTTTGGTAGGGTCAATATTATGTGTTGCTTCCCCGCCAAGAATTTCTTTGCCGACGCAGTATAGTCCATCCATCTTATTAATTTCTTCACGTGCATATTGTGCTAAATCAATGGCTGTCTGCGCTATATCATGTCCATGCAGTGCAAGATTACGTCTAGAGGTATCTAACGATGCCAGCAAAATATAGGATGTTGAGGTTGTAGTCAACATGCTGATAATGGTCTGAACACGTTGTGGATTTACGAATCCATTCTTTATATTCAGATTAAGAACCGAGCTTTGAGTCATGGAGCCGCCTAATTTATGCACACTTGTGGCAGCCATATCGGCACCAGCTTCCATAGCGGACATCGGAAGATCCTCATGGAAATGAATCAGTACACCATGAGCTTCATCAACAAGCACAGGAACATGGCGACTATGAGCAAGTTCAACAATTTCCTTTAAATCAGCACATAAGCCATAATAAGTCGGATTAATGACAAGTACAGCTTTGGCATCAGGGTGACGATCAAGTGCTCTTCGAACAGAGGTTGTTGTGATGCCGTGGTCAATGCCGAGATTCTCGTCGCGTGCTGGTGAGACAAAGACAGGTTTAGCTCCTGAAAAAATGATGGCAGACATGATAGATTTATGTACATTGCGTGGAACGATGATCTTGTCCCCTGGAGAACATATGGATAAGATCATAGTCATAATAGCTCCACTTGTACCTTGGACACTAAAATAGGTATAATCAGCTCCAAAGGCATCAGCAGCAAGTGCTTGCGCTTCTTCTATAACGCCTGTAGGCTGATGTAGATCGTCTAATGGGGCAATATTAATTAAGTCTATGGAAAGGGCATTATCCCCTATGAATTGCCGAAACTCTTCATCTGCTCCTCGACCTTTCTTATGTCCAGGAATGTGGAACTGTACGGGATTACTAGCAGCATGATTCTTAAGTGCTGTGAAAAGGGGCGTGTTGCTATGGTTCATGAATCATTCACAACCTTCCTGTATTAAAATACAAAGTTGAGTATAGCAAATCAGGACGGGATTGCAAGCTTTTGATAAAGTGGTAAAATCCATAGGTAATTGGGTAATCTATAATATAGCTAGATATGAAGGATATCAGATAACGTTTCACTTAGAAGAGGATGGGATAATCTTGTCACTAAGATCGAAAGAAGTATCCAACCGTCAATTGAGATCGCCGTTTTTTATTGAGCTCATGCTCATTATTTTTTTAGTTGAATTTCTGAAAGGGTCATTGTTAGTTGCACTGCTACCTATCTACATGAAGAACTCACTTGGACTAACGGCGTGGAGTGTGGGGGTAGCTTTCTCACTGCAATATGTTGGGGATAACCTCTTTAGAAGTCCTTTCGGATGGTTAGCAGAACGATTAGGTTATAAGAAGACCATGTCAGGTGCGTTAATAATGACTGTTATTGCCGTCGTAATTATTGCGTTCACGTCTGCACCGGTATGGCTCGCGATTGCTTGTTTAATTCTAGGGATTGGTACGTCTCCACTCTGGCCTTGTGCGATGACAGGGGTAACGGAAATATCAGGTCCAAATAACAGCAACGGTACGGCGATCGGAGCGCTTGAGATGGCTTCATTAATGGGAATAGGTGCGGGTCCTATCGCGATGAATTTTCTAATGCAACGGACAGGATCTAATTATCATACGTCATTTCTAGTACTTATAGGCTGTGGCATCGTATTAGTACTCGTGGCGTTACTTCTCCCAGGTAAGACCAAGAGTATTAACCTACATACGACGGTAGAAGAGGTACGCCATAAGAATATACTCATGTTGATCAAGTCGAAGATCGTACTGTTAATAAAAAGTGTGAAGAAAACATTATATGAAGTGAAACATACATTGAAAGTTAGCTGGCTCGTCTATCCGGCTCTATTCTTACAGTCGTTTGTCATTGGGATATTAACCCCCGTGATTACCCTATATGTTCAGAATGAGTTAGGATTCTCACCGAATATGTATAGCCTCTTGTTGATTGCTGGAGGGGGAATTACAGTGATCACACTTATTCCTTGTGGGAAATTAATTGACCGATTCGGTACAGCACCATTCTTGCATTGTGGTTTTCTACTTGCAGCGGTGTCAATTTCTATATTCTCAATGGTACATTCTGTGCCTCTTGTATTTACTTTTGTAGCTCTAATTGGGATTAGTTATGCGTTTATTTTGCCAGGGTGGAATACGTATGTATCTCATTTGGTTCCTAAAGGAGAACGTGGAGCTGTATGGGGGTTTTTCTTAACACTACAAGGATCTGGGATGGTCGTAGGTCCGATTGTATCAGGAAGGTTATGGGATGTTATGGGGCACGAAGCCCCATTCATAGCAAGTAGCGTGGTGATGGTCATTCTGTTTATCGTACATTTGTTATTAACCCGTAAATCACCGCCAAAGATGAAGGCCGTTTCTTAAAAGGACATTTTATACAGGGGTAAGAGTTGTTCGAACGTGGAATGGATAACTGTCAGTAATTCCTCACCGTTCTGGAGAATGGGATCATCATGATTAATACGTAATCCACACATGATCTCTGCTTTCTTAACGGTTGATAATTTGGTACCCATAGCTTGAAGATCATCTTGGCTCGTATCGGCATTAAGTGTTCCTTTGGGATCGAGATGATCCGTGGACCAGTAGAAATGATCGGGTACTAAGTTATGAATTGTTGAAGGATCAGAGTTCAGTTGCTTAGCGAACTGTAATTTATTCGGGCTCTCATAGATCACGGCAAAGATAATAAAGAGATGCGTTTCAAACATACCTACTTGAAAATGTGGGAGTGCTTTATAACCTCTTTTATTGGCTGCCCATGCTACCCAAGTATCATTAGGTGGATTGACCTTGCGGCGAGCATGTTTGGCTACGTGCGGGAATATCTCTTCCCCACAGAGTGCAGAAAGGAATGGAGCCAGTTCTGCGCCGAGGATGGTTAACTTAGGTCGAACATTCTCGATCAAAGCTTCCATACGGTGTTCGAGACCTGGAACTTGAAAGACGTCGAAATCTTTTTGAGTAAATCCTGTGAATGACATAATGGTACCTCCTAGGTGCTCGTTCAATCGTTTCAGAATATTATATCACAACCAACCTTTTGGGGGATCAAGTTACATGATCTTCCTCTTTTTCGTGGTGGACAGGTTTATCTAGAATTTATTAAGGGTAAAAATAGTCAATAAACCAAGTTACCGTTACATAAGATAAAGTATAAAATATATCAAGCAAATGATCCCTTAGTATTCGCGGCATCATTCTAATACCATTTGTTATAATATCCAGTTTAGGAGGGAGTGCCTTGAACAAGAGCTATGAAGTAGAGTACTGCAATTTGGAGCTTCGATTTAATCGGCGACATATTCAAGACTTGATCAAAGAGTTGATTCAAGAAGGGTATTCCTTATATTGGAGTGAGAATGAAACACTCTTTATTATTTCAGTTAGAACCGGACGGAAATTAGTTAAGCTAAGGTTTATTAGAACGCGAAGCGGATATAAGATGGTAGGGGATTACATCATACGTGACGCTAAGCTTGCTGATTGGATGGAGAAATTAATTGAAGATACAAGAGGACATGCGGTTGTAAAACGATTTAAAGACAGACAGATTCTCATTGAAAATATATTATTTGGGGAAGTGATCCGATTGGTGGAAATATCGGGCTTTCAACAACGGGTTTTATTTCAGAAGGGAACTTATTTTACCGAACAGGAAATGTCTAAGATGTTCTATTCATTGGAAGGGGATTTACGCATACAACTGCGAAGAATCGAAGTGGATGAAGAATTAGATAAACTTTATGAGGCCATGGAGGCCAACGATACCGTAGAGATTGAACTTTGTAAAGAACGACTCCGTGAATTAAGTCGTGAACTTATGAGACTTGAATGGTAAATACGTCTTTGGTTTACAATAAGAAAAACATCTGAGATAAACACCTCGGTCGTGTCGAGGTGTTTTATCATGTTGAGATATAAGAAAGTATAAGTTTTACTTGATACTCCATTCCTTATATTTCCGCTAAAACGGGTAACGTCTTTGAAAAGGACGGCATAGCCGTTTCTACTTGAGAATTAGGAACAGGGGTTCACTTCTTTGCGTAAACACGTTAATATATAGATTGGGTATGAGTATACGGATTGAAAATAAATGGAGCAAAGGATGAGAAACCAAATGGCGAAACAACAAATAGGTGTCATTGGCCTTGCTGTAATGGGCAAAAATTTGGCTCTAAATATCGAGAGTAGAGGCTTTTCAGTCTCAGTATATAATCGCTCTCCAGACAAAACACACGACCTTCTTAAAGAAGCTGAAGGTAAAAATTTAATGGGTGCTTTCTCCGTTGAGGAATTTGTAGGATCACTTGAAGTGCCTCGTAAAATTCTAATCATGGTACAAGCAGGTAAAGCTACTGACGCAACGATTGAGCAGTTGTTACCATATCTTGATCAAGGTGACATCATCATTGATGGCGGGAATGCTTATTTCCCTGATACAGTTCGTCGTAGTAAAGACCTTGAAGATAAAGGTTTCCGTTTCATTGGAGCAGGTGTATCCGGTGGCGAAGAGGGAGCTTTGAAAGGTCCTTCAATTATGCCTGGTGGACAAGAGAGTGCATACCTTCTTGTTGAACCGATCCTAACAGCGATTTCTGCTAAAGTAGATGGTGAATCTTGTAGTACATATATTGGACCAGACGGTGCTGGACACTATGTCAAGATGGTGCATAACGGTATTGAGTATGGTGACATGCAACTTATCTGTGAAGCTTACCAACTCTTGAAGGATGTCTTGCATCTTGACGCTAAGGAATTGCAAGAAATTTTCACGGAATGGAACAAAGGGGAATTAGACAGTTATTTGATCGAAATCACTGCTGATATTTTCTCGAAGTATGATTCCGAAACAGGTAAACCAATGGTTGATGTTATTCTTGACTCTGCTGGACAAAAGGGTACTGGGAAATGGACAAGTCAAAGCTCCCTTGATCTTGGCGTACCATTGTCCATGATCACTGAATCCGTATTCTCACGTTTCTTATCAGCAATGAAAGACGAGCGTGTAGAAGCTAGCAAAATTCTAAACGGACCTGTAACTGAACCTTTCCAAGGGGATAAAGCTGAGTTCATTGAGAATGTTCGCAAAGCGTTGTTTACAAGTAAAATCGTATCTTACGCTCAAGGTTTCGCACAACTACGTGCAGCTTCTGATGAGTACGGATGGGACTTGAAATATGGTAACCTTGCAAAAATCTGGCGTGGTGGATGTATCATTCGTTCCCGATTCTTGCAGAACATTACAGATGCATACGAGAACAATGCGGAACTGAAGAATTTGTTGCTTGATCCATTCTTCAAAGACATTGTAGAGAATTATCAAGGTGCATGGCGTCAAACGGTAGTAGCAGCAGTGAATCAAGGGGTTCCAGTACCTGGATTTGCAAGTGCTCTTGCTTACTACGACAGCTATCGTACAGAGAGATTGCCAGCCAATCTTCTTCAGGCACAACGCGATTATTTCGGCGCACACACATTCAAACGTTTAGATAAAGAAGGTAGTTTTCACTTCAACTGGATGGAAGAATAGGTTTTGTGGGAATCAGTCCATGCATGGCTTCCATAAGACAATGACGAATATTATCTTGTTCAAGATAATTTAGTCCAGGTCGTTTAAGAAGTAACATGCTGGCTTCTCCGAAGTATTGGAAATTACGAAGTAAACGTGGCTTAGGGAGTTCCAGCAGTGCTGGATCACCTTGAGCCACTTTTTGTTGTACATAATGAAGAACCCACATAATATCATCGCGACATAACATATGGCGGGCATCACAGATCTCTTCAATACGTCTTAAGCTTGCGCTCGAATGACTCTGGGAATCATGCATGGATTCAACTCACCTCTATTCATCTATTTAACTGATCATTCTAGTATATGGAACTCTAGCAGAAATAGAATCTTCTCTATATGTATCATTGTCGAAACTTTTGGGGCTGTGGTATGATTGGAACAATGAGTAATAGGAAGTATTTTTAGTGCAAGATATAAGGCAGAACTGAGGGTGAAACTTTGAGCCAATCACAACAAAATATAATCCTGATTGGGATGATGGGGACGGGCAAATCTACCGTAGGTAAATGGCTTGCACAACAGCTAGAATATAAATTGGTAGATCTTGACGCAGCCTTGGAGGAACATGAGGGTAGCAGTATCGCATCTATATTCACCAATCAGGGTGAGGCGTACTTTCGCAAAGCG
Source organism: Paenibacillus macquariensis (assembly GCF_900156375.1). Taxonomy (GTDB): domain Bacteria; phylum Bacillota; class Bacilli; order Paenibacillales; family Paenibacillaceae; genus Paenibacillus_AQ; species Paenibacillus_AQ macquariensis. The sequence goes on along the minus strand of NZ_FTNK01000001.1, from coordinate 519,593 downwards.
GAGACAGCTATATTGCAACAAGTTCTCTCGGGTACGGGCCAGGTGATCGCGACCGGTGGGGGAGCTGTTCTGAATCAAGAGAATTGCGAGTTGATGAAGAGCGGAGGTTGGGTTGTTGCTTTGACTGCTGAAGCAGAAGATATCGCTTCACGGGTTCAAGGTGATGGACTGAGACCTTTATTAGCTGGTAATACAGAAGAAAGAATACGTACGATTCTTGAAGAACGGAAGAATGCTTACCTTTTCGCTAATTACACAGTGAACACATCGTTATTTTCTGCGGAACAAGTGAGCGAAATGATTTTAACACATTACCGCGTCTAAGCCTGTTTCTGATGCTAGACTATTCGGAATATATGAAAGTAAAGGAGTTAATTTAATCATGGATGTTATCGTTAATCCAACCCCACACTTACAAGGAAACATTGGGGCTTTGTCTTCTAAGAACTATACAACTCGGTACTTACTTGTAGCTGCTTTAGCAGAAGGGACAAGCACGGTGTATTTCCCTGCGCACAGTGAAGATAGTGATGCTATGCGACGCTGTATTCAGGACCTTGGTGCGACGCTTATCGAAGATGATGAGAAAGCTATTATTACAGGGTTTGGCAAACATCCAAAGGATGTTAAAGAATTGAATGTTGGTAATGCAGGAGCTGTTCTACGGTTCTTGATGGGGATTGCTACGCTCTGCCCAGATGTTACATTTGTGAATACATATCCAGATTCTCTAGGTAAAAGACCTCATGATGATCTAATTGTAGCCTTATCTCAACTGGGAGTTGAGGTTGAACATAATGCTGGACGATTGCCGATTACCATTCGTGGAGGTCATCCAACTGGTGGTAAGATCAAGGTGTCTGGTGAAGTTAGCTCTCAATATCTAAGTGCGTTACTATTTCTAACGCCGTTGTTGGAAGAGGACAGTGAGATTGAAGTTCTAGGTGATTTGAAGTCTAAGGTAGTTGTTGGACAGACACTTGAAGTTCTTGAACAGGCAGGGATTGTTATTCATGCTCGTGAGGACTATACGGTGTTCCAAGTTCCTGGTAGACAGTCCTATGAAGCAAAGACATACACGGTACAAGGCGATTATCCGGGTTCGGCAGCGATATTAGCAGCAGCGGCTGTGACGCAATCTGATGTTATTGTAGAACGTTTGTCTGCAACAAGTAAGCAGGGTGAACGTGCCATTGTGGATGTATTGAAGATGATGGAAGTTCCACTTACCCATGAGAATGATATTGTTCATGTTCAAGGTAACGGTACATTAAAAGCTATAGAATTTGACGGAGATGCAGCTACGGATGCAGTACTTGCTATGGTTGCGGCAGCAGTATTTGCTGAAGGGACATCACGATTCTATAATGTTGAGAACTTAAGGTATAAAGAATGTGACCGTATCACAGACTACTTGGCGGAGCTTCGTAAAGCAGGTGCTAATGTAGAGGAACGTCAGGCTGAGATTATTGTACATGGACGTCCTGAAGGGGTTGAAGGTGGTGTGGAGATCAATGCACATTACGATCATCGCGTGATTATGGCTTTGAGTATCGTTGGATTGAGATCTAAACAACCGATTCGTATTAAGGATGCTCATCATGTTGCTAAATCGTACCCACAGTTTTTTGATCACATGAAGACGCTTGGTGCACAGGTGGAATGGGTAGAATCTTTATAGACCAATAGGCTTAAAGAAATGGGGATGAAGCATGTCATTTATGAACCCAACACAGGAGCAAATAGGTCAAATACTGAAACAGGCTGGAAATATCGCAATCGTTGGTCTGTCCGATAAGTCGGATCGGATCTCGTATATTGTTGCCTATACGATGCAACAAAGAGGATATCGTATTATTCCAGTTAATCCCGCTGCAAGTGGAACGGAAATCCTTGGGGAAATGTGTTATGCGTCACTTCGTGATATTCCAGACAAAGTAGATATTGTAAATGTATTTCGTCGCAGTGAATATTGTGCTGAAGTGGCACGTGAAGCAGCTGAAATTGGTGCTAAAGTGCTATGGCTTCAACAGGGGATTATTAGCGAGGAATCCGCTGTGATCGCTGAAGAGAATGATATGGTTGCGATTATGGACCGTTGTATTAAAGTTGAGGATGCTATTTCCTTAAGGGATTCGTAAGCGAAATAAAGTCGACCTTTCGAGGTCTTCTTTTTGTTTTTGACAAAATGTCTATCAAGGCTTACGATTTAATGTACATAGGATCAACGATAAATGAAGAATCATTTGCTGTTGATCGTGTGGAGAAAGGGGAGTGTCACCTTGAATTGGTTGGGTTCTTTACAGCAGCTCGGTAGAGCAGTTATGCTCCCTACAATGGTGTTGCCTGCAGCAGCTATTCTGCTTAGTGTGGGCAGTTTGCCTTGGGACGCTTGGGGACTTCCATCCATTGGTGATGTTAGTACATGGGCAGGTCAAGGGATTTTCTTCTTCTTACCCTACTTTTTTGCGGTAGGAGTAGCCTGGGGACTTGCCAATCAAGCGGGACCGGCGGGGCTTGCTGCGCTGTCGGGCATGTTTATTTACGATCAGGTCACAAGGCATTTTAGTGATGGAAGCATTCAGCCATCTACGTTAATCGGAATTATCTTTGGTATGATGGCTGGTGGATTATATAATCGATTTAAACATATCAAGCTTCCGGAAGTAGTTCAGTTCTTTGGTGGATCGCGATTTGTTTTGCTGATTATGGGATTATCGTCCGCTGTATTCTCATGGTTTATGTTAGGGGTTGCGCCCTTTTTACAACGTGGTCTTGATGAACTTACGCAATTGATGCTTCATTTAGGTGGGTTTGGACTCTTTTTATATGGGATGATATATCGTATTCTTACCGCATTTGGTCTGCATCATTTGTTGAATAACGTGTTCTGGTTCCAAATGGGTACGTTTACTACGCCAGATGGAAGTATAGTGCAAGGGGATTTGCCGCGGTATTTCGCAGGCGATCCTACAGCAGGATCATTTATGGCAGGGTTATTTCCAATCATGATGTTTGCTTTGCCGGGTATTGCTTTAGCTATCATACATGAAGCTCGTGAGGATCTTAAGCCTAAAATTAAAAAGACATTTCTAACTGCAGCCTTAGTCTGTTTCGTTACAGGTGTATCTGAGCAAATTGAGTTTGCATTTTTGTTTGTTGCTCCTTATATGTTTATCGTTCACGTCATATTATCCGGAGTAGCAATGTGGATAACGTATGCGTTAGACATCCATCATGGATTTTCTTATTCAGCGGGTGTCATTGATTACATCCTCAATTTTCACTTATCACATAATGCATGGATGCTGATCCCTATTGGATTAGCGTATGGCGTGGTATATTACGTGTTATTTAGATGGGCCATCCACAGATTTGGGATCCCAACACCGGGACGTGAAGAAGGATCAACATTAGAAGATTGGGCGGGTAATATTCCTTATCAGGCTCCACTTATACTGGAAGCTCTTGGGGGTAAGGAAAATATTGTGCGGTTAGAATCTTGTGTTACTCGTCTTCGTCTTACGGTGAAGAATGATAGGCTTATTGATACTAGCGCACTTAAACTGCTGGGTTCCGCAGGATCGATGAAGTTGGGCGGTGGCAATGTTCAAGTGGTGTTTGGAACGTATTCAGAATTAATTCGTGAGGAAGTTAATAAGCTTATGCAGAGGGACTTACCTCAAGTGTTATTCTGTGCGCCAGTGCAGGGACGAATGTTACCCATTGGTGAGGTGCCAGATCATATATTTGCGGCCAAGTTAGTAGGCGATGGGGTAGCTTTTATACTTGAAAAAGACGAATTAGTCTCGCCGGTCTTTGGAACGATTCTTCATATATATCCGACGATGCATGCCATTGGGATATCGACACCTGAAGGTCTTGAAGTACTTCTTCATATCGGAATTGATACATCCCAACTGACTGGCGGGGATTTCCAAGCCGTAGTCAAAGAGGGGGATGTGGTAGTTCCGGGTCAGTTACTTATCAAATTTAATTTAGCGTATATTCGCAAGCACGCAGCATCTTTGGCCACTCCGATGGTCATTACCAATCCGCAACTAGTGAAATCATGGAGCTTTGCTCCTTTTAAAGGCGTTAAGAAAGGGCAGGCATCCGTGATGTCTGTTGTATTACACGACAGGAACGTTGGAGGGCACGAATCATGATACAAGGCATCGGAGCGGCAGCAGGGGTCGCAATAGGTAAAGCATTTGTTCTTCCAAGTTGGGAATGGGATTTGCCTGAATCTCGATTGGAAGCTATAGATCTAGCTAAAGAATTTGAAAGACTGTATGAAGGAATACGTACCTCAAAGCATGAAATTGAGTTCATAAGAAATGAATTCAAAGAGGTCGTGGGTGAAGAAGAATCGAGTATTTTCGATGCCCATCTTGCTATCTTGGAAGATCCGGTATTTATGAATGAAATTCAAGGTATCATCGAACGTCAATACAAAGCAGCTGAAGTTGCTGTAAAAGAAGCAATTGACCACTTTGTGACGATGTTCGATCTGCTGGATGATGAATATATGAAAGAGCGAGCTTTGGACATTAAGGATGTAGGAAATCGATTGTTAAAACATCTACTTGGTGCTCCTGAGATTACGTTACCGGTGGATACGCAACCCTATATTTTGGTTGCTAAGGAGTTATCACCTTCGCAGCTTGTGCATTTGAATCCTTCACACGTGCTTGGCATTGCCACACTCATTGGGGGGAAGACTTCTCATTCCGCCATTATGTCGCGAGCCATGGGTATCCCCCTTGTATGTGGATTAGAGAATAATCTTAAAACACCGATTCAGACAGGTGATATGCTCATTGTAGATGGTGACCAGGGTCATGTGTACGTTCATCCCAATGAATCAACGATAGCTCAATACTGTGAGATACGTACCAAGCAACAACACAAAAAAGAGCAACTTCAACTTCTAGCCTCTGTAGAAGCTGTGACTAAAGATGGGGTCCAAATTAATCTTTCTTCCAACATTAGCTCTGTCAAAGAAATGGATATTGCTTTGAAATATGGAGCTGTAGGCGTAGGACTATTTCGGACTGAGTTCTTATATATGGATCGTGTTACGTTCCCAAGCGAGAATGAGCAGTTCGAGGTATACCGCCATGTAGCAGAGAAGATGGGTACCGGTTCGGTTGTCATTCGTACGTTGGATATCGGAGGGGACAAGCATTTGGATTATTTCTCTCTTCCAGAAGAAGATAATCCATTCCTTGGGTATCGCGCCATTCGAATTAGTCTAGACCGTAAGGAACTGTTCAAAACCCAGTTGAGTGCGATTTTACGTGCAAGTCATTATGGTCATGTGAAAATTATGTATCCTATGATTTCATCGGTTGAAGAGGTGCGAGGAGCGAATGAACTTCTTCGTGAAGCGATGACTGAGTTAGATGCAAGAGGAATCGCCTATAACCGCGATATTCAGGTAGGGATTATGATTGAGGTACCTGCAGCAGTTGCGATCGCTGATTTGTTGGCAGAAGAAAGTGACTTCTTTAGTATAGGTACCAATGATCTCGTACAATATGTACTCGCGGTTGATCGGATGAATGAACAAATTGCTCATATGTACCATCCCTATCATCCAGCTATTCTGCGTATGCTTCGATCGACAGTGGAGGCTGCAAGAGATGCAGGAATCCCAGTTAGTGTGTGTGGTGAAATGGCTGGTGACGAGAGATCTATTCCTTTATGGATCGAACTCGGAGTGCATGAACTCAGCATGTCCCCACAATCATTGCTTAGGATCAAACATCGTCTTCTAAATACATCTGCTGAAGAAGATAAGCTCGTAGCTAAAGAATGTCTAAAGATGCATACGAATACAGAGATTGAGCAGTTGTTGAATGATTACCAAGCTTCTCATAGAAGTAGTCGTTCCATGACTGTAGAACAGCCATAATTATATTTATAAAAGAACAGCCTCCTTGAGATCCCATGTGGATTGAAAGGAGGCTGTTCTTATTTTGTTTCCTCTATATCTTGTTTCTTATTCACCTGCTAAAGCATCACAAAAGGCTTTGCCGTAGGGAGGAAGATCGGGAGGTCTACGAGCAGATATAATGTGTCCGTCAACGACAACAGCTTCATCTTTCCAAATCGCACCAGCATTCTCCATATCGTCTCGTATGCCTGGCGTTGATGTTACAGTTACGCCATCGAGTATACGCGCCGAGATGAGGACCCAACCTGCATGACAGATTTGTCCGATGGGTTTACGGTCTGCGTTCATTTCACGAATAAGTTCTAATACTTTGGTGTAACGACGTAATTTATCAGGAGACCAGCCTCCTGGAACAAGAATACCATCATAATGTTGGCTATTTACTTCTTCAAAGGCGTAGTCACTTTTCGCAGGGACCCCATATTTACCGATATACGTCTTATCTTTTTCTTCTGCTACAAGATGAACTTCGGCTCCTTCTTCGCGTAATCGATAGATTGGATACCATAATTCCAAATCCTCAAAGTCCTCGCTAACAAGAGCAATTACTTTTTTACCGGAAAGTCTCATTATATAATCACTCCATTTTTTGAGTATTTCAAATATTCCACACTTAGATAGAATGAACTTAAGGCGGACCCTTATCTATTCTAACAAAAAGGTTACCCTCAATCATAGTGAAGCATTCGTCTATTTGGAATTATTTGCATAAAGGGTGTTCTGCTATTTTATGCAGGATTTAATCTATCTAAGGTCGAATAGATGGATAGCAACTTATTTATTATTTTCTCAAGATATATATAGAAATATATGAGGTGTTAATAATGGATACACAATGTCATTGCGGTCAATGGATGAGACTAGAGTTGCGTACAATTCTCGCAGGTAAAGTACAAATTCTTCATGTACCCATGCGAGCATGTGAAGCGTGTTCTGCGTATCATCTTTTTCCACCTGTTAAATCTGTATTGACGGACTATGTGAGAGATCTTGGAAAAGAGTCAAGTAAGAAAAAGAGATCCTTCACAGAAGTGAATGAGATATCACAAATTATCTACGATGTGTTCTTACAAGAGACGTATGAGTCCTCTTCTGCAGATATGGAGAATGCAATGAAAGCTGCTATAAAGGATCGGATTAATCTATTACTTGATTTATTCCAACATGCGGAGAGTATACAAGATAGTATTTGGTTAGAGGATCTTCGACAAAGATTAAGTCAACTTTCGAGTCTGTTGGTAGAACTTGATCGAGATAAAGTTCATTCCCATAAATAATAGGTATATTTCATGTAGATTATTAGCTTTTTCCGTCTGTTTTTGTTACGATAGTAAAAGCATACCATGCTAGAGGAGGATGTATATCGAATGGCTACAATGACAAGACTGACTTCTATTGAACAGTTAAATGATGCATTGGGAGCTTCACATGATAGACCTCTATTTTTATTCAAACATAGCACTCGTTGTCCTATTAGTGCAGCTGCTTATCAACAGGTAACGTCCTATTTGGAGGATGAACCTAATGAGTCCATAGATTATCGAATGATTTATGTCGTCGAAGATCGTCCGGTTTCTCTCGAGGCTGCTGAACTGATCGGTATCCAACATGCATCACCACAAGTTATTCTAGTGAGTGGTGGTAATCCGATATGGAATACATCCCATTCTTATATTACATCTCATGCTCTAAAAGATGAGTTATTATAGTTGATGAAGCGCTATCATTGCGTAAAGCATTAAATTGTCGTAATATTAATAATATTAGGTTGAACGAATGAAAATTTATTTATAATGGAGCGAAAGAAATTGACAGTAACCATTTACGATGTGGCACGTGAGGCAGGCGTATCTATGGCTACGGTATCTAGGGTTGTCAATAACAACCCCAACGTTAAGCCACAGACCCGGAAGAAAGTATATGAGGCGATTGAACGTTTAGGATATCGTCCGAACGCTGTGGCGAGAGGCCTTGCGAGTAAGAAGACTACAACGGTTGGCGTTGTAATTCCTGATATTTCGAATTCTATTTTTGCTGAAATTGCTCGGGGCATAGAGGATATTGCGAATATGTACCATTACAATATCATTCTATGTAATGCGGACAAGAAGAAAGAAAAAGAAATACGTGTTATTAACACTTTGTTGGAGAAACAGGTCGATGGATTGTTGTTCATGGGCGGAACTGTAACAGAAGAACATATTCAAGCCTTCCAGACATCTGCAGTACCGGTTGTACTCTGTGCAACTAGTGATGTGAACGGTAACTATCCTTCGGTTGATATTGACCATGAAGCTGCTGCGTTTGATGCTGTGAATACGTTGATTCGACATGGACACCGTGAAATTGGGATGATTAGTGGAACACTACAGGATCCAGCGAATGGATTTTCCCGTTTCCAGGGTTACAAGCGAGCGTTAGAAAAAGCAGGAATCGATTATCGGGAAGACTGGGTCCGTATTGGTAATTATCGTTATGAATCTGGTGTAGAGGCTATGAAATACTTCCTTGGTCTAAGAAAGAAACCGACTGCAATCTTTGCTGCAACAGATGAGATGGCCATTGGAGCGATACATAGTATCCAAGATGAAGGACTTAAAGTGCCAGATGATTTCTCTATTATTAGTGTAGATAACATTCATATGGCATCGATGGTACGACCGCAACTGACAACAGTAGCTCAACCTATGTATGATTTGGGTGCTGTGGCCATGCGCCTTCTGACAAAACTAATGAAGAAAGAGAATGTTGATAATCCGCGGGTTATTCTACCGCATGAAACAATTCTCCGACTCTCGGTTAGTCATGTTAATGAGGACTAAGATTGTAATATCATAACATCGGTTTTATTGAAAGCTCCGATAAGGGGCTTTTTTTAAAAATATAAAAAAGTATAAGGTTCACTTGATACGCTACTTCTTATATTTTCGAAGAGACGGATACTCGCCCTTAAGGGACGGTGTAGCCGTTTCTTCTTGAGTGGAATGATATAGCATAGTACGAGTAATAAGGGTAATCAGATAAAGGAGGTTCATAGACTTGAACACAAATGAATTAACTATAGGTTTGATTGGTGCGATGGATGAAGAAATAGAGTTGTTGTTGGCTGGAATGGAACAAAGTGAGGAAATAACAAGAACGGGTATACGTTATGTTAAAGGGACCTTTCAAGGTAAATCGGTCGTTGTATGTAAGTCTGGTGTCGGTAAAGTAAATGCAGCGGTTACGACACAGATCTTGATTGATCACTTCGGAGTTTCTAAAGTATTGTTTACAGGTGTAGCGGGAGCTGTACATACTGATTTGAACATTGGTGATATCGTAATCTCTACCGAGTGTATTCAGCATGATATGGATGTGTCTGCACTAGGTTACCCTCGTGGTGTTATTCCTTATCAAGAGATCTCTGCATTTCCTGCGAATAAACAATTAGTAGATCTAGCTGAACAGGCTTGTCGTGAAATCTCAAATGGAAATTACAAGTTGGGGAAAGTGCTATCTGGAGATCAATTCATCGCAAGTAGAGATACGGTTGCTTCACTTCGTGAAGAATTGGATGGCGCTTGTGTGGAGATGGAAGGTGCTTCGGTTGCACAAGTGTGCTATATGAACGGTGTTCCGTTTGTCATTATTCGTTCGATGTCTGATAAGGCGGATGGATCGGCCCATGTCAATTTTGCTGAATTTACCATTGAAGCATCGCAACGCTCACATGCTATTCTAGAATATATAATTAGTCATATATAAAAGTGTTTTCATAAAAGCCCTTACCCTTCTGACCGTGATTTAGCGCCTTAAACGCTGAACTAGTAGGAAGAGTGAGGGCTTTTTATTATTTTGGAAAATATCAAAAGGTCAATACATGAAACGTTGTTGAAATCGGATATGATCGAATTGTTCTTTTGAAGAGAGAGGAACATCTCTTCCCATTCGGACCATGAGACAATTGGCTGGATGAGAGCATATCTCAGGATCGTCTGTAGCATACCATTCCATGTCAACGATTTTCATCAGTCGCTCCATCATTTTACGATAATCCCATACACTAAGGCCGCTGCCCTTGAGGTCCCAATGCCAATAATATTCTGTTGTAAATACAATATATTGTTCCATTTGATTATCTTCAAAGGCCGTTTTAATCATTTTTTGGCCAAGACCTAATGAACGGTATTCGTCAGCTACTTCGATGGCACCAAGCTCTATTAAATCAGTCATATGGTCTTGAGACCAACGTTCCTGCTCATCTGCATAATGGAATGTGACATATCCAACAATAGTATCTTCATCGCGGGTGATGATAATCCGTCCTTCTGGTAGGCCGGCAATTTCAATTAAAGCCACGTGTTGTTCCTTGGGACGACGAAAGGCATCAAGATCAGGGTGCAACGTGAATTGTAATAGAGTCTCGGCAGGAACAGGACCTTCAATGATGAGGCTACGCTCAAGAAAGGGAACAGAGTGAATATGATAGTGTTTAAGGTGATCCATAGCAGTGTCTCCTTCCTTTTATATCTACTTATAACAAATAAATAATTAAATGAAAAGTGATGACAGGGATTTAATACCTATGCTATAATCATTTTGACATAATTTAGTCACATATAATATTGCTAATATAATTGTTATTATGACAGAAGTTTACTAGATATGCGATCCTATACGACAATAAATAGCGATTATTGTAAGCGTTTTTTTAAGTATAGCTAAGAAGCTAACTATCGGAGGGATATAGGCGGATGGAAATCAATCATAATAATGAGTTACTACCTAGTGTTAACAGTTTAACCAATATGGACGATTATGAGCAAACTTACAAAGATTTTAATTGGGAAGATGTTGAACGTCATTTTACATGGTATGAAACAGGCAAGTGTAATATGGCGTATGAAGCTATTGATCAGCATGTAGAGGCAGGACGAGGAGATAAAATCGCGCTTATATATAGTGATGCTAAACGAGAAGAATCATATACTTTTAGACAATTAAGAGATAAATCGAATCAGTTCGGGAATGTCCTGCGTAAACAAGGTATTGGTAAAGGGGACCGTGTTTTCATATTTATGGCCCGTAGTCCAGAGTTATATATTTGTTTGCTTGGGATTCTTAAGATAGGTGCGGTGGTAGGTCCTTTATTTGAAGCTTTCATGGAGACAGCGGTGAAAGATCGCTTAGTAGATAGTAGTGCGGTAGCTTTGATTACAACGCCACAGTTATTAGGTAGAATTTCCAAATCAGAAACACCAGATTTAAAGCATATCATTGTTGTAGGTGAATTAGAGAATCCGGATGATTCTGTGATTAGTTATCATGCTGAAATGGAAGTAGCGTCTGAAGAGTTGGAGCTCGAATGGTTGAATCGTGATGACGGACTCATCATACATTATACTTCAGGGTCTACGGGTAAACCAAAAGGCGTGTATCATGTTCAGAATGCTATGATTCAACATTATTTCTCAGGTAAAGTAGTACTAGATTTACGTGACGATGATGTTTACTGGTGTACGGCAGATCCGGGTTGGGTAACAGGTACTTCGTATGGTATCTTTGCTCCATGGCTTCATGGCGTGACGAATGTCATTCGTGGTGGAAGATTCAGTCCGCAGGATTGGTATTCAACTATCGCTAAATATAAAGTAACGGTGTGGTATAGTGCTCCAACAGCCTTCAGGATGCTGATGGGTGCAGGAGATGAAGTTATATCGCAATATGATCTTAGCAGTCTACGACATGTTCTCTCTGTGGGAGAACCTTTAAACCCTGAAGTTGTACGTTGGGGATATAAGACTTATGGGCAACGAATTCATGATACATGGTGGATGACTGAAACTGGAGCTCAAATGATATGTAACTATCCAGGGATGGGAATTAAACCGGGTTCAATGGGACGTCCTCTTCCTGGAATAGAAGCTACGATTAAAGATGACAAAGGAAATACAGTACCTCCATATACTATGGGTAATTTAGCGATTAAGGCACCATGGCCATCCATGATGAATCGCATTTGGAATAATCCTGATAAATATGAAGAATATTTCCGAGTGCAGGGCTGGTACATCTCAGGCGACTCCGCTTATATGGATGATGAAGGTTATTTCTGGTTCCAAGGAAGAATCGATGACGTGATTAACTCTTCAGGGGAGCGGATAGGACCATTTGAAGTGGAAAGTAAACTATTGGAACATCCTGCTGTAGCTGAAGCTGGCGTTATTGGTAAACCAGATGCGATACGAGGAGAAATTATTAAGGCATTCATCTCACTTCGGGAAGGATATGTTGAATCACCCGAATTGAAAGAAGATATTTATCGTTTTGTTAAAGAAGGATTATCGGCACATGCTGCTCCTAGAGAAATTGAATTCAAGGAGAAGCTGCCTAAGACCCGTTCTGGTAAAATTATGCGTCGCGTGCTGAAGGCATGGGAGCTTAATCTTCCAACAGGTGATCTATCTACGATTGAGGATTAGATAATAATAAGGGGTATCCCAAAAGTCATTGATGAAATGGCTAGGGATACCCTTTTTATATTGGAGAAAAATAGATGCTGTGAAATCGACCGGAAAATCAAAATAGCAGGTAAAGGGTAACCCCTTAACCTGCTATTTGTAGTTGATCATTTTTGGTAACATAACGAATAGGTGTGCATCGACAGATTAAACTATTCTAGTCTAGCGACAGTTCAATTGTACTGTCTGTTAGAGTGATAAGCAGGCTATTTCCTCTCGAAATAGGTCGATGAAGAAGGCATGGATTCTCCGATACTATTGTTAGCTGTTACACGGAACCATCCTGAGATAGGGACATTGATATTGAATAAATAAGACGTTGATTGGCTTGAACCTAACTGTTCATAATGTCCATTCTGATCCTTACTGAAATAGATATTGTAGTGGTCTACCAGATCACTACTGTTAGTAGCCCAGTTCAACTGAATACCACTCTCTGTAGCCAACATAGCGGGCTGCCCAGGGGATGTAGGGATCGTCTGGACAGTCTCATCAACCGGTGGATCAATTGGAGTGCCTTGATCTGTCTCATCAGGAGGAATCACTTCTCCAGGGATGGTGCCATTGGGTTCAGTAGGTGGTTGGTAACCACCACTCCCAACAATCGCACTCGGTGACGATTCTTTACCAGCTACATCAACTGCTGTAACGTAAAAGTCATAAATGCCACTTGTGGAAATGGTACTTGTGAATACCCTAGGATCATCACTAAATATAGGAGTTCCTTGATATACAAAGGGACTACCATTTAATGACCGGTAAAGACGATATCCCACGACATCCTGCGATCCACTACGACTAAAGTTAATCTTGGCCGATCCATTATTAAGGGAGAAGATAACATCTCTAGGTGATGTAGGGATGTTACCATCATCCACTCTTGGATCGATTAGCGTTGGCATATCACTTGTTGCGTCTTTAGGTAAATAATATTCTAAAGATTCATGCTTTTTCATAATGGTGAATGCGGCTTGAAGCTCTTTAATTAAGTCTTGAATAGGATGTTCACGTTTAATAACAACCTTTTCTTTTAACATATCTTCTGGCGTAGTATCCTGAGGGATATAATTCACGCCATTATACGTAATATATTTCGCCTTAGCGATCCCATCATCACTTTCTTTAGGAACATATTTAGCATTAAACAAGTCCGTCACAAATTTATTAGTAAGTGATGTTGGAAGTTTACCGCTGTATGCTGACACTGTTTTCGTTGTAATTCCTGTAGGTCTTTCGAATGCGTTCGTGACAAATAGCTCTGGTTTCTTCGCTATCGTCTCATTCATGATGAGAGTCCAAATGTTTTGCGCATTCTTTCTCTGGTTACCTTCTAACGCGTTTATAGGCTCTTTGTAGCCGCCCCAGACTCCAAGAGTGATATCTGGAGAATAACCTACAAACCATACGTCAGCGTAGTTCTGCGTCGATCCTGTCTTACCAACGATGGGAACCGTTTTCCAATGTTTATAATTTTTCTTAACATTACTTGCAGTACCTTCAGTAATAACAGTACGTAACATATCCGTCATGAGATAAGCTGTTTGTTCAGAAAAAGCTTTGACAGGTTCTGGTGTATGCTGATAGACGATCGCACCATTTGAATCCGTAATCTTCTCAATCATATAAGCATCTAGAAATGTCCCGTGGTTAGCAATTGAACTATAGGCATTCGTCAGTTCTTCAACAGATACTCCATGTGCTAAGCCGCCGAGCACGCCTGTTGTTGCACCATAATCCTCTTTTTCAAGCGTTGTAATTCCAAGTTTCTTCGCAAATTCCCAAGCTTTATCAATAGTTATGACATTATTAAATAATTTCAATGCAATCGTATTCTTGGACTTATTGAGTGCATAACGAGCTGTGATGAGACCTTCGTACCCTCCCGATGAGTTTTTAGGGATATGGAATCCTTTTTGGCCATCTTTGAGAATAATAGGTGCGTCATCCACAATGCTAGCGGGCTGAATAGCTCCTGATTCAAGCGCTGGTAAATAAGCTGCAATTGGTTTCATGGCCGATCCTGGTTGGCGCACCATTTGTGTAGCGTAGTTCATTTGCTCCTGGTAGAAGTCACGTCCTTCAATCATGCCTAGAATAGCTCCGGTTTTGTTATCTATCATCATAGCGGCTGTTTGCTCCATACCTTTAGTTTTACTATCAGGACTGAAGTTATCGTCGTTCTCAGCAATGGCATGCATCGAATTATAGACGCTCTTATTAATGGTAGTATAAATGCGATAGCCGCCAGTCGTTAGTTGGAGTCTGGCTTCTTCTAAAAGATCGGCATTACCTTTAGTGGTAGGATCAATTTCCTCAGAAGATGTGGTATTTAATTTCATCAGAATTTCTGATGCTTTTCGTTCCGTTTCCATCATGAGATAAGGGAAGGTAGAATAAGCTTTTTCCGTTTGAGAAGCTAGAGATGATTTGATGTCGAACGCAACAGCTTCATTATATTGGCCGTTCGTAATTTTATTCTCTTCAAGCATACGGCGTAATACTAACTTTTGTCGGTCCATTGCACGTTGGAATGCAGTTGGATTGAATTCGCCTTTCCCATTAAATGCGGAATACTTAGATGGGAGTTGCGGCAGACCTGCTAAATAAGCAGCTTGAGCAATATTTATTTTGTTTAAGTCACCAATATTGAAAATTCCCTTTGCAGCAGCTTTGATACCATAGACATTGTAACCATTTGCGCCGTTACCGAAAGGTACCTTATTCAGATAAGCTGCAAATATTTGATCTTTGGTCATAATACGTTCGAGCCGTAAAGAGAGAAGCATTTCTTTGATTTTACGGTTATCTGTCCGATCTAGATTAAGAAATACGCGTCTGGCAAGTTGTTGCGTGAGTGTACTTCCACCTGTTTGGACAGATTCATTGAGCACTCTTTCCTTAACCGCCCGCAGTGTACCGCTCATATCCACCCCCATGTGCGTAAAGAAATTGTTATCTTCAATGGCGATAACGGCTTCTTTCACTATCGAAGGGATTTTTTCATACTCCACAGGCCGTCGATCCTCATCTGTACGGAGTTGGCCAATGGCCTGACCATCGCTGAAATAGGCGAATCCAGTAATGGAGTTCTGACTCATCTTCTGCAATATTTCAGCCCTTGTTCGTACAGGTTCATCATGAACGATAGAAGAAACATAGCCGAATCCAGCACCTGCCACAAACAGTGCCCCCATGATGATGAAGACAGTTAACCAAAGTAGCGTACTTCCTAGTATACGTCCAATCGATTTTTTCGAACGGAGCTCTTTTTTAGGTACCTTTTTATTTGTTTCAACCATTCGTAGTAGTGCCTCCTTTTAACGGAACTATTATAGCATAAAAAGCGACATTTGAATCTCTTTATCCTACGACCGCTAAAATAGTCCTAAAAGAGGACTGATTTGAGAGAGTGTAGGTACACATCTCTATATTATATCATGAAGTGAAAGGGGATTGTTGTAAGATATTATGCGAAATGTTGGATGTGTTGATGAAATAGTGAGAAATATCGGAGTATTAGCAACAAGAAGTGAAATGCCAGTTATTTATCGCAGAAAAAAAGCCTGGAACATGAGTTCCAGGCTTGTCTGAACTAGATCTTAACGGTTGTAGAATTCGACGATTTGTTTCTCATCGATATCTTGTGACAATTCAGAACGTTCAGGGAAACGAATGAATTTACCTTCTAAAGCTGTATCATTGAATTCCAAGTACGCTTGAAGGTGGCTACGGTTCTCAAGAGCTTCCTTGATAGAAGAAAGACCACGACTTTTTTCACGAAGACCGATAACATCACCAGTGTTCAACATGTAAGAAGCAATGTTTACTTTCTTACCGTTTACAGTGATATGACCGTGAGATACCAATTGACGAGCTCCTGCACGGGAATTTGCGAAACCTAGACGGTAAACCAAGTTGTCCAAGCGGCTTTCTAATTGGAACATGAAGTTCTCACCAGCAATACCTTGCATTTTTTGAGCTTTGTTGAAAAGTGTTTTAAACTGTTTCTCACCCAAACCGTACATGTGACGCAATTTTTGCTTCTCAAGCAACTGCATACCGTAGTTGCTGATTTTTCTGCGTTGGTTAGCGCCATGTTGACCCGGAGGGAAAGGGCGTTTCAAATCTTTACCTGTACCACTTAGTGAGATGCCTAGACGGCGACTTAGTTTAAATTTAGGACCAGTGTAACGTGCCATTGTATAGTAGACTCCTTTATAGTTGAAATTTCAGTAGGGTTCTATTTGTGCCGTATTTTGTTTAATGTGCTGCGGCTCATGGGCCCAAAACACAACTGATAGAGAGTTCAGCCGCTGTCTATTCAGTAACAAAATACGTGAGGGTGACACAACGTTACGCCCAAATTCTCTCGAACAAAAAATCGCTTGTTCAACAATTGATTCTATATGATAATGTGGGTAAAAGTCAAGTCTTATATATTTAGAAAAAGGTCTTATTTTGTCGATAGGGCTTTGGTCCTAATAAATTAGATAAATACATGAAATTTAGGTGCAAATATAGCGTGGAAAGAGTAGAATATGGTTATTGATACTAGTTCTTTTAACTTATGTCTTTAGACGTATTTTATTGTTGGGTTGCTTGTTATTCGCGGATCATAAAAGTGACATACAGATGACCTTTTCAAAACAGTGTAAAGGAGCAATATTTTTATGTCAGAATATCAAAGTAACGTTTCAAAGCATGAGAGGTTTCTTAAAAATAGTAAATCGGAGGAAGACTCCTTAGAATCGGTTAATTTCTGGATGAGTAATCTGGACATTACGACATATGATTTTCCTTATATCTATCATCTTTTGGTAAAAAGTTTCTTGGATTGGCAGCAGTTATCGTCTTCACAACCTATGATGGAATATTCAATGTGGACAATTCTAGGATTTGATGGTTCTTGGGTTACTGGGGATGTTACAATATCGGATTATCTGAAGAATGAAGCTCCACAGCTTTTGGACGAATGCTTAAAAGGTCAAATAAAAGTCATCGCGGATTGGAATTCGGAACTGAGTCCTTATTCGGAACTGAGTCCTTATAATGAAGAGCATACGATTTGTTTGTTTCCTTTGTTCACAAGGGGATATCAAGAACTCTACGCTATTATGGTGTGTGTTCTTCCAAGGCAGAAAGTTGAAAGTGGAGGCGTGGAAATTGCTTCTTCTATGTCAATTCTCTTTCAGAATTGTTTCTACAAAAGATTTGAATACATATTTGTAGAAGATATGATGAGTGAACAAAAAAAGGCTAACGATGAAGCAGCTCGTACAGCTATCTTGTATCAAATTGTAGAACGCATGCACGATCAAATTGATGTCGATATGATATTAACGGAAGTGCTGGACAGTATAGCTTTTCTGTACCCTACAGCTTCACTACAATTGTTCATGTCACAAGATCATCAGAGTAATAACCCACGTGTCAAACCACTCATTCTACAAACGTGGAAAGATGATGTCAGAGTGCGTACCTTTATGGATGGTAAATTGACGATTCAGGAAACGAAACAGGAGAATGGTGAGGACAAGCTGGAAATAGGATTTCCACTTGGAGGTACACAGGGAGTATATGGCGTGTTTTACTTGCTTGCAGACAAAGATTTCTTGAATGAAGTGGATTTACAATTAGTAACGACATTGGTCGATACTGCGGGTACCGCCTTTGAGAAATCTAAGTTATATGAGCAGTCTAACTTACTTATACAAGAGTTACGATTGATTAATGAGCTAACACAGCGGGTGAATCAAAGTCTTCGTTTATCTGAAATTTATCAATTTTCAAACGAAGAACTTTTAAATATTTTTAAAGCAGACTTTTGTTGTATTCTTCAGTTTAATAAGAAACTGGATGGATTAGAGGTCGTGTCTAGTAACGTACCTGCCCTGGCAAAAGAAGTCTTTGAAAAAGATTATGGCTTTGGTGGTTTGGTATATGGAAAAGGAGAACCGGTTATTCTTTCAGGTTACACGGTGAATATGAGGATTCCCTCTAAATTCATGGAATACTCCGGATCGGAATCACTTATTGCAGCTCCGCTAACTGTAAAAGGAGAAGTAATGGGGGCCATTCTGTTATCACACCGTAAATCACATTATTTCACTTATGATAATTACAGATTACTTCAAACATTATCTATTCATATTGCACTTTCAGTGAGTAATGCGTTGCTACATGCTGAGGTAAAACGAATGGCTAATCGGGATGTATTAACGGATCTTTATGTTCGACGTTATCTGGATGAAGTGATCCATGAGAGGCAGACGCATGATTTCTGTGGATCGTTGATCGTAGTGGATATTGATCAATTCAAACAAGTGAATGATATGCACGGACATCAGCAAGGAGATAAAATCCTTAAGCAGGTCAGTGAAATTGTCAGAACATCCATTCGAAAAAGTGATCTAGCCGCTCGTTGGGGTGGAGAGGAACTTGCTATATATTTACCTCAACTTGGGGTGAAACAGGCAATTGTTGTTGCAGAACGGATTCGAAGACGTGTGGAAGAAGAGACGTCTCCTTCTGTAACCGTGTCCTGTGGTATTTCTGAATGGAACTGGATGGATGATCAAGTGAGTGTTGATTCATTGTTTTATTTGGCAGATATGGCACTTTATCGAGCGAAGAACAATGGACGTAATCAAATTCAAACCGAAGATAAAAATATAACGAAAGCACCTGGATTGTAAAAGGTGCTTTTTTTTTTGGAGATTTAATAGAATCTTTTTTATATTCCAGATGAGATAGGGAACGATAAAGCAAAGTAAAGTGGTCAATATGTAGAGAAATTTAACTGGAATAAATATACGTATGAGGAGCAGATCAGGATGACATATGGTGTTTTGAAATTGCGGTCTTGGATCTCTATTGCAGGTTTATGTTGCTTATTATCTGGTTGTAACTCGATCTCGACTAGTGCGTCTCCTGAAGAGCAATTTCAAGTCTCAGTAAGTGGCTTGGCTGGTAGTGAGACCTTTTCCTTTGTAGGTGAAGCTGCGTTAAGGAGGAATGAACAGCGTCAGTTTGAACAACAATTCTCGTATGAAGGACAATTAACAAATCATGATGAGTTGGCTATGCAAAGTACATTACCTGTGCAAACTGCAACGAAAGCAAGTGCATCTGTGGTTCGAAAAGAGAAAAATAATTCAACTCCTATTTCCGCGGATTTCCGACGTATGAATGGGGGGTGGATTCATACGTCAAGTGCCAATGAACAAGCGGATCAGGCTCTTGTTAGATTTAATCCATTAGATCAATTAGAAGAGATTAGCGGATTGGATAAGATCATTACAAAGGAAATGGGTGCCTCAAGGGGGACTAGAGTTCTTCGGATTGAACTGAAATCTGAAGCTGCACTGAAATGGTTAGACAAGCAACTAAGTAGTGAAATGGATGGTTTACGAGATGAACTGGACAAGCAACAAACGACGTATTCTTTGAAGGTCCGTTCTGAGTTAGAGTCCATTTGGCAGCAAGGAAACAGGCAGTTACAGACGATGTTGAAACAGGCCAAGGTGGGTACTGTGTACCATATGACGATTGATACTAGAAGTGATCTCCCATTAAGGCTGACTTCGGAAAGTAAAATGTCCTATCTGGATCTTGAAGGAAATGAACAGAGTGAAACCGTGGTGAACGATGTTTCTTTTCAATTGTAAACCTTGTGTAGTCAGGCTATTTCCTGCTGACTTGGGACTTCGATCATGGTACAATGGTGTAAGAATTAACCGTTGTTCAAATAGATATGGATAGATTTGAAGGAGGAGAAATAAGTATGAAAGATCCTAGAATTCAAAAATTAGCGAAGAATTTGGTTGGATATTCTGTGAATGTGCAACCTGGTGAAAATGTATTGATAGAAATGATTGGTAATGAAAGAGATCTTCTAAAGGCTATTATTGAAGAGGTAGCTAATAAAGGTGGTAACTCTTTCGTTGAACTGACAGACAAATCAGTACAACGTACAATGTTTACTCATGCATCCTCGGAGCAAATGGAGACATGGGCTGAGCTTGATTTGGAACGCATGAAAAAAATGGACTGTTACATTGGTATTCGTGCAGGAGAAAATGTAAATGATATGTCTGATGTACCAGAAGAAAAAATGAAATTATACAATTCCATTTATAGTCATAAGGTACATAGTCAACAACGAGTTAATCACACGAAATGGGTTGTTCTTCGCTACCCGAACGCAAGTATGGCTCAATTGGCGAACAAAAGTACAGAAGCTTTTGAAGACTTCTATTTTGACGTGTGTAACCTTGATTATGCCAAGATGGATGTTGCTCAAGATCCCCTTGCAGAACTTATGAGAAGAACGGACAAAGTACGTATCACAAGTCCAGGTACTGACCTTACATTCTCTATTAAAGACATTGGTGCAGAGAAATGTTCGGGTGAAAAGAACATTCCTGATGGTGAAGTGTATAGCGCGCCTGTACGTAACTCGGTGAATGGAACAATTAGTTACAATACTCCGACTGTATATAATGGTATTTCTTTCGAAAATATCAAGTTTACATTTAAAGATGGAAAAATTGTTGAAGCAACAAGTAATGAAACTGCACGTCTTAATGACATCTTGGATTCAGATGAAGGCGCGCGTTATATTGGGGAATTTGCAATTGGTTTTAATCCATACATCCTTCATCCTATGAAAGATATTCTATTTGATGAGAAAATTGCAGGAAGTCTACATTTTACACCTGGCCAAGCTTATGATGTTACCAATAACGGGAACAACTCTTCGATCCATTGGGATTTGGTGCTAATCCAACGTCCTGATTACGGTGGTGGAGAGATTTACTTCGATGATATCCTAATTCGCAAGGATGGATTGTTTGTTATTCCTGAGCTTCAGGGACTTAACCCTGATCAATTGAAATAACATATAAATGACTTGCATCAGAAAGCAGATTCAAGGTATCATTATGGAGTTAATAACCATAATAATAAATTAAGTTACGGAGGGATCCTCTATGTCCAGTAACAATGCAGCAGTTGTAGAAATTGCTCAAACGGCAGGTAAGTTCAGTTCTTCCATCGTACTTCAAGCAGACAATAAGTACATCGATGTTAAGAGTATTTTGGGCTTATTTACTACGCTTGTCAGCCATAAGGACTATGAATTACATATTCATGGTACGGATGCTGAAGAAGCAAAAGCATCAATGACAGAAGTATTTGCAAAACATGGTTTGCAAATCGTCGTTATCACTGATTAATGTGAGTGAAAGCACCCTTACTTCTACAAGTAAGGGTGCTTTTTTTTCTGGGTTCTTGTATTGATGTGTATTATCGTCTAATATTAAGATTAGAATTAAAGCTGTGACTTTTGGACATAGGGGGAAGAGACATGACTTCGTCTGATTTACAGGAACATTTGAATCTCAAAGCGATCAATCTTCTACAAGAAGATGCAGATAAAATTCAAAAGCTTATTGAAGTACAAATGGAGAATTTAGCAACGCGTTACTGCCCTCTCTATGAGGAAGTGCTGGATACCCAAATGTATGGCTTCTCTAAAGAAGTTGATTTCGCGGTACGCATAGGTCTATTAGAGGAATTTGCGGGAAGACAGTTGGTTAGCCAACTTGAGCGTAACCTAGCCATTCTTTATGAGGCAATGAACAACAAAGAGTAGCCTGTGAACTACAGGCATACATAGAATTTTTAAAAAATGCATGCCGATAATCGGACATGCATTTTTATGATTTCAAAATATTGATCTAGACGAGATAAAAGGATACACCCAATATAACGTAGATGACTATCAGTAAAAGCCCTTCATACCAGTTGGTTGATCCATCTTGAATAATGGATTTAGCAATGAATACAGAGACCCCAATCGCCACCAATTCAATGGTTGTGAACACAATGTCCATGGTATTGCCTGTGAAATAACTGATGAAGATAAGTACAGGTGCTACGAATAGAGCAATCTGTAAGCTACTTCCGACAGCTATTTCAACAGAAGCACCGATCTTGTTCTTCATAGCGAGGAGAATCGCTGCACTATGTTCGGCTGCATTCCCGATAATCGCCACTAAGAAGGCACCTACGAATATCTCACTAAGGCCAAAACGAGCGGTTATTGAATCAAGCGTATCCACCATCCATTCACTTACAAACGCGACCATGACCGTTGCTATTATAAGGAAAACGATGGATTTTCGCTTAGACCAATGTACCGCATGTTCATGCTCAAGTTCTTCTTGAGATGCATCTGCAACATCGGATAAATACTTTTTGTGTGTGATCATAGAGAATAGAAGCCAAGCGATGTAGGCGAAGATTAGGATTCCTGCTACCACTAAGCTGAGGGTCGTTGTTTCGCTCGCCGTAATAGCGTGAGTGTTTAAGAAAACAGCGGGGATAAACAGGGCAATAACAGCTACGATCATGAGAGAACCATTAAGTCCTGCAAGCGTAACGTTGAAATTCTGTACTTTGAATTTCATTCCCCCAGCGAAGAGACTAAGCCCAAGAACTAAAAGAAGGTTCCCAATGATAGAGCCGGTTAAGCTGGCTTTTACCATATCGAAAAGTCCTTCTCTTACTAGAAAAATCGCAATGATAAGCTCAGCAGCATTCCCGAACGTAGCATTTAGAAATCCTCCTAGTCGCTGACCTGCATAATGAGCAACATTTTCGGTAGCTTTGCCAAGGAACCCCGCAACAAAAATGACGGAAATGGCTGACAAAATGAATTGGAGTGTAGGATCCCAACCTGCATAATGTCCTAATGCACTTAAAATAAATGTGATGACAAGCAGGGACGGAATAATCCGTTTTTTCATAATTAAACACCTCTATAGTTATGTATTTTCAAATTCTTATAAAATATACCCATTTAATGACATGCTGTAAACAATTTTTGTAAATGACTATTTGCATTTAGATCCTTTTGGATTTACAATTACGAATAATGAGTTATAAGGAGGGATGGGCATGACGGAACAACTTCGAGTGGAAGTAGGAAATATACGAATTTCGAATGATGTCGTCTCGAAAATTGCCGGCATGGCAGCACTGGAAACCCCGGGTATTGCTGCAATGTCTGGAGGGCTATCCGAAGGATGGGCTAAACGTCTTAGTGGGAAAAATGTTCAAAAAGGAGTTACGGTTGAAGTAGGTCAGCTAGAGGCTGCTATTGATTTACGTATCATCGTACTCTATGAGACACCTATACATGAAGTATGTCGTATGTTGCAGCAAAATGTGCGTGAAGCTGTAGAGAGTATGTCAGGTCTGCAAGTGGTTGAAGTAAATGTCAAAGTCGAAGGCGTTGCCTTCAAAGATGATGAGATTGAAGATTTAGTTATTCGAACTAAATAAATAATGATGGATTAAATCATACTAAAAAGACTATCGGGTTGCCCGATAGTCTTTTTGTGATTTAATATATTCCTGTTTCATAGGTTTGTTGCTTTCACGGGAAATACTCAATAGAACGCCCATACTCATTAACATAACTAGCGTAGATGAACCACCGTAACTTATGAAGGGTAGGGTAACCCCCGTTAGTGGTATGGTCTGAGTAACCCCGCCGATATTGATAAATGCTTGAATGGATATGAGTCCCATGACTCCTATGCCTACTAACGTTCCGAATGGGTCGGGACATCGAAGAGAAATCAATACCCCGCGCCAAATGAAGTATAAGTAGAATAAGAGAAAGAATGCAGTACCAATAAAACCAAACTCCTCACCAATGACAGCGAAGATAAAGTCATTATAGGAATTCGGGAGATAATGAAGTTTCTGAATACTTTTACCAAATCCAGACCCGGTAACCCCACCTTGTCCAATAGCCGTTAGGGATTGAATAAGATTGTATCCTGCGCCTTCCTCGTCTTCAAATGGATTTAAGAAAACAGAAATACGATCTTTCTTATAGTTCTGATTGGTAGTAGTTGGTGTATCTGAGTGAGAAAGAGAATCTATGAGTGAACTCATACCCAGTACTATAGCAGCCCCTAGAACAAATAATCCGATAGAGCCCATTATATGCTTCATACTAGCTCCACCTGCGTAGATAATAAGGCCGCAGGTACCGACCAGAATCATACAAGAGCCAAAATCAGGTTGCATCATGATGAGTCCCGCAACACCACCGGCAATCATCATAACAGGAATAAATCCTTTTTTGAGATCACGTAGTCGCTCACCTTTCTTGGTGATCAGAGCAGCAAGATAGAGTATGGTTGCAAGTTTAGCGAACTCAGTGGGTTGGATACTGAGCGGTCCGATACGATACCAGCTACGTGCTCCATTGACCAATTGACCAAGATAAGGTACTAGAGCGAGCATCACAATCGTGACTACAAAAAACGGTATAAACAATTTTTTGTATTTGTGATATGGAATATTCATCATGATAAGCATAAGAATGATACCGATACTAATGGAAACAAATTGACGCTTCGTGAAATACAGAGCATCATTGTTATATTTGGCATAGGCAATAGCTATGCTCGAACTATACACCATGACGAGGCCAAATCCCACGAGCAGTAAAGTAAGAATGAGTAATTGGAAATCGGGCGTCCCCTTGTTAGGCTGGGGCTTGTTTTCCTTCATAACTGTAATACCATATTAGGCTTCAAGTATTGCTTTGAATTGGCTCAATTTTTTATTTGCAATTGCTTGGATTGGTCCAGGAATCGGTGTTTCGTAATCCAGTCCATGAGGAAAAGTTCCCTTACCCATATACACAGCTTCTACTGCTAGAATCGTATCTGGTTTCTCTAATTTGCCCTCAATCGCGCGCGTATTAATACGTACGAAATATTCTTCCTTGTTATGCGCATCCTCAATTTTATATTCGTATGTAGCGCGATAATATTCCCATTGCCACCGGAAAAATCCTGATTTCTCTGCTGAATCATCCATATAAGCTAGGTCACACTTTAGGCCGTCTAGTCCTGAATTCTCAATAATCATCGCTTATTCATCTCCTTATTCGTTAACCTCTAAAGTTCTTTATTCATGATATTATGTTTCGAGAACTTCTGCAAGCAAGAGTGTATCGTGGTGAATACCCACTCGATAAGCCATTTCTGATACAATAGAAACAAGATAAGGATGGAATTTGGACTCTACATCCCGAAATGGAGCGGATTATGATGATTGAAGAACGGATTTTAAATGAAATACAGCTTAAAATGATCGCGTGGAGAAGGCATTTACACCGTCACCCAGAGTTGTCATATCATGAAAAGAATACAGCTGAATTCGTGGCTACGACATTACGTAAGCTTGGAATAGAGGTGCAGACGAGCTTCGGAGGGGGCTACGGTGTAGTTGCTTCTCTTAAAGGAGAACTACCTGGTAGGAAGATTGCATTGCGTGCAGATATGGATGCGCTTCCGATTCATGATGAGAAGCAATGTGAGTATACTTCAGAAGTAAAAGGCGTCATGCATGCGTGTGGTCACGATGGTCACACCGCCATACTGTTAGGTGTAGCGACTTACTTTAGCGATCATCGAAGTGAACTTCGAGGGGAACTTATATTTATCTTTCAACCTGCAGAGGAAGTGTGTCCTGGCGGAGCACAAGGTATGATTAAGGGTGGTGTGTTGCAAGGTGTAGATGTTATTTATGGTCTTCATTTGTGGACGCCACTTCCAGTAGGAACCATTGGGAGTGCTGCTGGCCCGTTTATGGCGGCTGCCGATGAATTCTTTATTGATATTATTGGAAAGGGTGGTCATGGGGGAATCCCTCATGTGACCATTGATAGTATCGTAGCGGGTTCAGCCCTTGTTATGCAATTGCAAAGTATCGTCAGTCGTTCTGTTGATCCGCTTCTACCAGCTGTTGTAACCGTAGGAACGATTAAGGGGGGGACTGCCCAGAATGTGATTGCAGAGAAATGTCAAATTTCAGGCACCGTTCGAACCTTTGATGAAGATACGAGGGGGCATATTCGACAAAGAATTGAATCGATGGCATCTCTAACGGCTCAAGCCTATGGTGCAGAAGCAATGGTAGACTATGTTATGGGATATCCTCCGCTTGTGAATGATACTAACGAAGTGCAACGTTTCTTTGATGAAGCATTGAAAATGTATGCACCTGAACATGTTCAGGCATTACCTAAACTAATGCCTGCAGAGGATTTCGCATATTATGTACAACAAGTTCCTGGATGCTTCATATTTATTGGAGCGGGTAACAAGGAAAGAGGAATGGACTATCCCCATCATCATGCTCTCTTTGACTTTGATGAAGCAGCAATGAGCGACGGGCTCAAAATGTTAGTAGCTATGGTTGAGTCACATAGGTTATAAGTAATGAATGCAAAACAAACTGAGTCTCCTAAGTATAGGGGCTCAGTTTGTTTTATATTGCATGATCCTCTCTGCTTTGGGAAAAGCTATAACAAGAAGTCCATCTCTAGCATGTTATGGAGATGGGCTTCTTCGCGACTAGAGAGGGAGGTAGTTATGGATAACAGCAAGCCATGTATTGTACAACATGATCGGATGGTGTTGCTCGAATGTGGACATTACGCATTTGAGGAGGCACGCGAACAGCTTTCCTGTTATGCAGAGTTAGTGAAGAGTCCTTCATCATTTCATACGTACAGAATTACGCCACTTTCTTTATGGAATGCTGCATCACTAGGATGGTCTGCGACAAGGGTTGTGGATAGTCTTCACTCGATGTCGCGCTGGGATGTTCCGTTAGGACTGATACAGGATATTCGCGATTTGGTCTGTCGATATGGAAAGCTGACGCTTGAAATAGATCCCCATGTCCCCTATCAACTCATACTGAAAAGTATTGATGCCCAACTGATGGATGAAGTCATTCAGAGGATCGGAATGCTTATGCTAGATATGCGAAGAATCTCTATGACAGAGATGGCTTTTCATGGCGCACGTCGTGGATGGATGAAACAAGAGTTAATAAGGCTAGGTTATCCGGTTATCGATCTGGCTGGTTACGATGATGGACAACGATTATCTTTTGCATGGAAAGAAGCGGGGGATAAAGAATCATTTCAATTGCGAGATTATCAGAAGGATGCGGTCAAAGCATTTGAAGGTTTACCTGGAAGTGGAGGCAGTGGGGTAGTTGTCCTTCCATGTGGTGGGGGAAAGACCGTAATCGGAATGGCTGTTATGGAACAATTACAATGTGAGACATTGATCTTAACGTCCAACACCACATCTGTTAGACAATGGATGGATGAACTAGCAGCTAAGACGACGCTTGTCTCTTCTGATATCGGTGAATATTCGGGACAGAAAAAAGAAGTTAAGCCTGTCACGGTAGCGACATATCAGATTCTTACACACCGCCGAACGAAAGAGAGTGAATTTGAACATATGAAACTCTTTAATGAACGGCAATGGGGTCTTATCATCTATGATGAGGTTCATCTTTTACCTGCGCCCGTATTTCGTGCGACGGCAGAAATACAGGCGACACGGCGCTTAGGCTTAACAGCGACATTGGTTCGTGAGGATGGTTGTGAACAAGATGTCTTCTCATTGGTTGGACCTAAACGTTATGATATGCCTTGGAGACAACTGGAATTAAAGGGTTGGATCGCAAAGGTTGACTGTGTAGAGATTAGAGTACCCATGACGATTGACCTGAAAGATAAGTATCACTGTGCTGAAGGTAAACATAAATTTAGGATTGCTGCGGAGAACCCAGCTAAATTAACGGTTATTAGCCGCATTATACAGCAACATCCGCAGTCGTGTGTTCTCGTGATCGGGCAATATTTAGATCAGCTTGAATGGATTGCAGCATCTATTGGGGCTCCGTTGATTAGCGGGAAAATGTCACAGCAGGATCGAAATGGTTTATATGATTCTTTTAGAAGAGGTGAGGTTCGAATTCTTGTCGTATCTAAAGTCGCTAACTTCGCCGTAGACCTGCCAGATGCATCTGTGGCTATTGAAGTGTCAGGAAGCTTTGGATCGCGTCAAGAGGAGGCTCAGAGGCTTGGGAGAATATTACGTCCAAAGTCAGCAGACAATCGAGCCTATTTCTATACGTTAGTGACTAAAGATAGTAAAGAGGAAGATTTTGCGATTCAACGCCAAATGTTTCTTATTGAACAAGGATATGAATATGCCATTCAGGTTCAACCGGATCCTGATATGTTGATGTCAATGGATTTGAAAGATAGCTATATAGAGGGAGGGCATATCCTCCAATGAACAGAGATCAACCCAATATGAACAAGGTCGCTGATTTATCATCATTAAGTGCTTGCGAGCAAGCGATATTGAGAAGAGTATATGCGTGTTTTGCAGGACAGTCATTTAATGATGCTAACTTTATGAAGTTACGATTACAGGGATATAGTGGGGCGGAACATCTTCTTTCGTTTCTAGTTCTTAGAAAAAAGGGTTATATACGTGCTCAAAAATGTTCTTGGGGGGAGCAGTTGTATTACATCCCATTAGATCAGCTACAGCTACTTCACCATATGTTGTACACACATGATTTACTAGAAGTGAAAGAAGAAGTGCAAATAATGAAAGAGGCTAAACCGGGGATCGTTCTTGACCTATTTCATACGCTAGTATTTGTTGCACTGGATCATCTGCCACTTACAACTAAAGGAACTGTACATAAAAAAAGTATTCAAAAGATAACAGAAAGATTGAATCTTAAAGAAGAGGATTTGAATGAGCTTATAATACAAATATCTGACGCTGAGAATATTCCTTTACATGTCGCAATCATCTTAGATTTACTTCACAATTTACAATTGGTTACGAGAGAACCGAAGCATATTGTAGTACAAGAGACACCGTTGTATAGGTGGCTAAACATGAATACGGAACAAATGACAAGTGTACTTGTTAAAATAGTAACCGAACGGTATGGGGCATATCATCCTGAAATGCAGCATTGGTGCAGTTTAATCTGCCAACCGGTATTTCTCTCAGGTCAGTGGGTTGAGATAGAACACCTGTTAGATTGGATGACTCGGGAAAAGATGATAAATAGCTCTCAGCGTGATGAGATGAGGATACGTGCTAAGGCGTGGTTACGGGCTCTTACTGGTTTCGGTTGGATGGATGTTGGGGTAGTATCAGGCAATCGTATTTGCTTTCGTTGGAGTATTTCTGCTGATGAAGTGTTGAATGCATTTCATGATGATAGAGGGAACTTGCCAACATCAGATGGTTCCACCACAAGTAGATTCTATGTACAACCCGATTTTGACATTATTGTATTACCGGATGTTCCCTATGTATTACGTTGGAAATTAATGATGTTCACGGAGATAGGGAAGAGTGACCGCATGTCCATATACAGACTTACGAAGGATAGTATAACGCAAGCTGTAAAAAGAGGTGTGGGTATTGATGAAATTATGAATTTCATGGCCGAATATTCAGAGACTGGCGTGCCGGAACATATTTCATTGACACTTAAACAATGGGATAAGGATACGAATCATTCTGAGGTAATCTTGTCTTCATCGGGAATAGAAACACGGATGGATTCTTTCTCAGAACAACAAGTGAAAAAAACATGGAATGATGACAGACATAACTTTATTAAGGAGCATGGTAGTGTTCATTCAATTCACATTGAAGATGATATGCCTTTACCCGAATCATTCTTTCCAGGGATTGAACAAATTCCGATGATGTGGACCAGAGAATTTAGAAGCTATCACTTCTCAACGGGTATTCAAATGATGGAACAAGCAATATTGTGGAGGACAAAGGTAAAGGTATCTCTTGGGGCCCAAGAAGTTGATTTTATTCCGTTACATATAATGCATAATCCTTATGTGATTTCAGGAGAAGTATATAACCCAGTGATGATGCAATATGAACGAATTCAACTGTCTCCAAGTGATTGGAAGGAACTGAGGTTGATTGTGCCTAATTTCACCTAATAAAACCAAGTGACACGATATGGAAAACGCTTCATAAGATGTGATTGATATGATATGATGGAATAGTCTACGAAAGATAAGTAGAACTTTTTATAGAGTAGAGGGTGAAGTTCATGAGCGTATCAGAATTACAAACAGTCGACATGGCACAAGTGTTGATGTACGCATATGAATTAGGCGATTTGATTAATCAGTCTGTCGATGTGTCAGATTATCTATATTGGAAGCGGCAAGTTGATGCTCATGAGGGCATTCAGTCATTAGTTAAAAAGTTAGCTGCTAAGAAAGAATTATTTGATGAAACACAACGTTTTGGGCATTTCCATCCTGATTATCATGCAGCTAAAGATGCTGTGAGTGCGGTGGAATTGGAGCTAGAAATGTATGAGGAAGTTCGGAACTTCCAAAGAGCAGAGAAGAGACTTGATGATATGCTACATCAGATGTCAGAGACGATTGCATTCTCGGTATCGGATACCATCAAAGTTCCTAGTAATGACCCGCAGCCTAAGGGTTGTAGTAGTGGTGGTTCATGTGGTTGCGGTTAGGTAAGAAGTCGTAGAAAGAGAGGTGGAAAGAAGATGTTTGCGGAACGAACAGGTTATATAATATGGGTGAATGATTTAAAAGCGGCCCGGAATCTGGAGAAATACGGAACGGTTCATTATATATCCAAAAAAATGCATTATGTAGCGATGTATGTAAATGCTGACCGTGCTGAAGAAGTTTCTAAGAACATTCGTCGGCTTTCCTATGTACGTAAGATTGAACGTTCATATCGTAATGAAATCCAGACTGAATATAGCAGTGATATCCCGGATAAAACGAGCTATTATGGTCTTTAAAGTAAGTGAAGAAGTGAGTCTATCACCATATTTATTAAATTTATAATGATATACGGCCCCTGTAGAGGGCCGTTTTTTTGTATGAATATAAGTCAGTACAAGGTTCACTTGATACGCTACTTCTTAGATTTCCGTTGAACGGATACCAGTCCTTAAAGAACGGTAGCGTTTCTTCTTGAGTTGTAGCCTTGCTTGTGATTCATAGGTATATAATGTAATATGATAGGTATAAATACATAACTAAATAGATATAAAGACCTATACGGTGGAGAGTGATACCGCATGCGCGACAAGGGAATGGAACGTTTCAGCACGTATGAACCGTTTTATGTGGTTCTTGGTGATAAACGGATAGCCGACATCGTCATCACTAGCCATGCGAGAATTCGATATATGGGTCGAGTTCAAGATGGAGAGGCTGATATTAATAAGATTGCAGCATGGATGTGGGAATGCTTAAAGCAGAACAGGATAACACCTTATTATCGCAATGAACAAGATGTGTATTTGATTGATGAGGATATTGTTGTTGTAGCTGAATTTAGCAAGCTGGAAAGTGAAGTTGACCTTATAGGAAATGCGCTACATAAGATGATCATTGTCACGTACTTAGGGAAAATGTCAGAGACGATTGAATTAAGAGATTTGAAATCTTATTACTCTTGGTTGAGGCATAGTCGTAGAATGACATTGGTCAAGAACACCCGTAAACGGAAATGAAGTGGGATATATATAGATTGTGATTCACCAAATATGCGACATGCAGCCTATGAACTGCATGTTTTTTTGTGTGATTATGGATATTTACGTTACAATAGTATCACGAAGAAGGGGGCGGCAAATTATGAATTTTCACCAGCTTCATATATTCCATACCGTTGCTGAACGTGGGAGCTTTTCCTCAGCGGCACAAGTGCTTCACATGACGCAACCTGCTGTAACGATGCAGGTGCAAGCGTTAGAGGATTATTTCGGGACAAAATTACTAAATCGATCCACTAAAAAAATTGAATTGTCTGAATCAGGGAAGGCCCTGTTTCCTTATGCTCAAAAAAGCATTGATATAGCAAGAGAGGCAGATGTAGCGATGTCTTCCTTTGCTCATATGTTAGAGGGAAGACTACAGCTTGGCGCAAGTTTAACGATTGGTGAATATGCGTTACCGAGGTTACTTGGGCCTTTCGGTCAGCAATATCCTCAAATTAATATCATGATGAAAGTGATGAATACGACTCAAATTATAGAGGAAATTTGTAAGCACCAGCTTAATTTCGGACTGATTGAAGCACCGATTCAGCACCCGGATATGGTTATTGATCCTGTCATGCAAGATGAGTTAAAGCTTATTGTTCCAGCTGCTCATCCATTGGCGGAGCAGGATGAAGTGAACTTAGAAGACGTGCTACATTATCCGTTTGTGTTACGTGAACAGGGATCTGGAACGCGTCAAGTCATGGAAGACCAATTGGTCCTGCAGGGATATAATCCTGGTGATATTAAGGCGGTGATGGAGCTTGGGAGTACAGGAGCCGTGAAGTCAGCTGTTGAAGCAGGCCTTGGGATTACGATGTTGTCCCCATCATCAGTGAAACATGAAACAGCTTTAGGGCTAGTTAAGATTATTGATATCAGAGACGTGGAGTTTAAAAGAAAGTTCTATGCGATACATCTGAAATCAACGCTCCTACCCATTTCAGCTGTTACATTCCTATCTTTCTTGCGGCAACAACAATAATAAATGAATTCCGATCTGTTGATTATGAAGGAGAAGGTGAGACGATGAACCAGGAGCACAAACGATGTGATCTTCATACGCATACCCAAGCTTCGGATGGTATGCAAGCACCAAAAGTTAATGTTCAGTTGGCTAAAGAAAAAGGGTTATCTGCTGTAAGTATCACCGATCATGATACGGTAGCCGGAGTGGAAGAGGCAATGGTAGCGGGCGAACAGTACGGCATCGTTGTCGTACCAGGTGTTGAGATCAGTACCCGTGCTAGCGGTAAAGATATTCATGTACTGGGTTATTATGTGGACTATAAGGATGATAAGTTCCAATTGAGGCTTGGAGAACTTCGTGAGACTCGGCAGTTACGGAATGGAAAAATCATTGCTAAACTTCAGGAGTTAGGTGTCGAGATCACCTTAGATGATGTAATTAAAGGTTTAGGTCGGCCGTTACTACCTGATGAGAGCATTGGGCGTCCGCATATAGCGGATGTTTTGGTTGAGAAAGGATATGCCTCCGATATGCGTGATGCGTTCGATCGTTATTTAGCGGAAGGAGCGCGAGCTTTCATATCTGAGACACGAATCTCGCCAGAAGATGCTTGTCATTGGATTAGGGAAGCGGGAGGGGCCCCGGTCATTGCGCATCCAGGATTGTATAAAGATGATGTACTCGTTCGAGATATTATTGAGAGGGCTAATCCTGCAGGGATTGAAGTCTATCATTCAGATCATGGGCGAGAGGAAGAATCCCGCTATCTGGCTATGGCAGAGGAATATGATCTGATTGTGACGGGTGGATCGGATTTCCATGGCGCAAGACAAGGTGTGGTATTTCATGGCGATATTGGAAGTGTAACGGTTCCAATAAACGTATTGGATCAATTGAAGAGGAAATAACGAAGAATGATCGAGCCTTGCCGCTACTTAATGTACGGTTTGCGCATGTTGATAAGCAAACAGCCACTCCAGAACAAGGGAGTGGCTGTTTGCTTATATGACTTATAGAACAGCTCCGTCCAGAAAATGGGTACAAGAGCGATCGGAGTTTTAATTATTTTAATTCTTAATGATGCTTGCTAATGCTTTGATTCGTCGCTCATCAGGTGTAACGAACAAAGTCTTCTGATGGTCATAAATGACAAAACCAGGTTTCGACCCACTTGGTTTACGTACATGACGGATTAACGTCGTGTCGACAGGCACGCTACTGGATTCTTTGGCTTGGCTGAAGTAAGCAGCAAGCTGAGCTGCTTCCTCTAGCGTGGCTTCTCCGAATTCTTCGCTGCGAATAACAACGTGTGATCCAGGGATATCTTTGGTGTGCAACCAAGTGTCATTTGGACCAGCCAAGCGGTTAGTGACATATTCATTTTGTAGATTATTTTTACCTACATAGATATCGATGCCTTCAGAAGATGTAAACACATGTAGCGTAGGACGATCGGTCTTCTTCTTGACCTTCTTCTTATTAGTCTTCTTATTTCGGTCTCGCAAGTATTGTTGTTGGATCAATTCTTCGCGAATTTCCTCAATATCATTCATGGAAGCATACGCAAGTTGTTGTAATAACTCTTCCATATATCGAATCTCTTCGCGTGTCTTGTGCAACTGTTCATCGATGACGACAAGACTATTTTTGTATTTATTATATTTCTTGAAATAGCGTTGTGCGTTATCAGTAGGGCTGAGTAGCGGATCGAGCGGGATTTCAATTGTCGCTTGTTCTTCATCATAGAAATTAACCAACTGTGCGGTGGAGTCCCCTTTATTGATCATGTAAAGGGAGGCGAAGATAAGCTCACCCCAGATACGATATTGATCAGCGTCTCCTGCTTCGATTAAATCTTCATTAAGATGATCGAGCTTCTTAATGTTCTTGGTCCGTTCATTATTAAGAAAGCGAAGTAAATCACTTACTTTCTGCTTGACGGTATCTCGTTCTGCCTTATCTCCATAATACTCCTCCATACATTCACTGATGGAATTGTACGTGGTTACCTCACTGTCAAGCATCTTAAGAGGTATCGCAGAGAACACGAGTTTCCCTTTGGCATTAGCTCCAATAACGGGTTCATACTGATGCAACTTTACAGTCTCCATAACTTGGGAAAAGGCTTGCCAAAGGATAGCTGCATCGATTCCTTCTTCTTGGTCTATACCATCTGCCGCTTGACGAGCACGAAATACGATTTCTTGTGCAATTAATGGGCTTAGACCACTGAATGAGTCGACAATCCATGAGATTGGCTCTTGGTCTGTCTCTTTGTCTTTGTAAGACGCCGTGAACGTATCATGATCGATTTCAAGTGGATTCAGTTTATTCTGTTCTGGGGGCTCTGTATAAGCGACTCCAGGCATGACAATACGAAAGCTACTGATTGCAGGTGTGACATGATGAATACCATCCAAAATGGTTCCGGTTGAAGCATCCATGAGAATAATGTTGCTGTGTCGTCCCATAAGCTCGATGATAATCTTCTTTAATGACACATCTCCAAGTTCGTCACGTTGGCGAATAGAGATATGTATAACGCGTTCCATCCCTACTTGCTGGATATCTTCTATCGTACCGCTCTCACAGTGTTTACGCATAAGCATACAGAACATAGGTGCTTCTTGTGGATTCAGAAAGCTGCTCGATGTAATTTGTACGCGTGGGTAAGTCGGATTAACTGAGAGTAGTAATTTCGAATTCCCTTCTCTAGAACGTAGAGTAAAAAGAATATCTCGGTTGTTTGGTTGATATATTTTGTTAATACGGGCACCTTTATATATTTGTAGTTCTTGTACAATCGCCCTTGTTACAATACCGTCTAATGCCATAATCTATATCTCCCATCTATCATGTTCAAGCATGATTCCGTCATTTCATTATTGTTTATATGGGTTCATTAAATCTTACTTTCTCTATGATGCCATAGTTTGGACAAAAACTTAAGAGGCGACTCTGTGATATTTTAACCCCTGTCCGAATATTATTACCTTATATCAGGTGGAAAAGCTGTTACGCCACCGAAACTGCAGATAGACCGGGAGGGAACGGGAAGCATGGAATTGAAAAAGTGGCATCAGATGGATGTGGAAGAGCTACAGCATGTCATGGGTGTTCAGCCGCAGCAAGGCCTCACGGAAGAGGAAGTGGAACAAGTCAGGAAAAAGAACGGACGCAATGAGTTGACCGAAGGGAAACGAATCTCCCCCATCATTCTCTTCTTGAACCAATTCAAAGATTTCATGGTTGTTGTATTAATGGGGGCAACTCTATTATCTGGTTTATTAGGCGAATATTTAGACGCGATTACGATCATTGCCATCATTCTCTTAAACGGCGTATTGGGATTTATTCAGGAGTTTCGAGCAGAACGTTCACTTCGGGCGCTAAAACAGTTATCTGCGCCAAATGCTAAAGTATTGCGTGGAGGTAAATTAGACATTATCTCAACGAGCTTACTCGTTCCTGGTGACGTGATTCTAATGGAAAGCGGCGACCGGGTTCCAGCAGATGTGCGATGGATTGAGACGAGCAGCTGTAGCATAGAGGAATCTGCACTGACGGGTGAATCATTGCCGGTTACGAAGCATTGTCATGTTATCAAGGAAGAGGACGTGCCACTCGGCGATCAGAAGAATATCGGTTTCATGGGTACGATGATGACTAGAGGTACTGCTAAAGGTATCGTTGTACGGACTGGTATGAACACGGAAATGGGCAAAATTGCTGATTTGATCCAAAATACCGAATCAATGGAAACACCTCTGCAGCATCGATTAGAGCAGCTTGGGAAAATTCTAATTATTCTTTCATTGGTCTTGACTATTATGGTCGTTGCTGCAGGTATTCTACACGGACAGCCTCCCATGGGCATGTTGCTAGCTGGGGTTAGTTTAGCTGTTGCTGCCATTCCTGAGGGGTTACCCGCTATTGTGACTGTAGCATTGGCACTTGGTGTGCAGCGTATGATTAAGCGTAAAGCCATCGTTCGTAAGCTACCGTCTGTGGAGACGCTTGGATGTGCATCCGTAATCTGCTCAGATAAGACGGGAACGTTAACTCAGAATAAGATGACGGTTACTTCTGTATGGGTTGGAGGTAGATCTTTGGAGGTTACAGGGGATGGTTATGCTCCGATAGGGCAAATACTAGAAGGAAAACGTCCTGTTGACCTGAAGAATGATCAAAGCTTACGTCGTTTGCTTCAGATCAGTGCATTGTGTAATAACTCTGAGATAGTAGAGAACGTAACGGATGAGATACGTGGCAAGAAAAAGTTGAAAGAGGAGACGGGAACTACTTCTTCTTGGGATTTGAAGGGGGACCCGACTGAGGGTGCGCTTGTAGCTCTTTCATCCAAAATGGGTATGTCACCACATTCACTTGGAAGTGTATATCAACGTGAGCAAGAGTTTCCTTTTGACTCAGAACGTAAACTCATGTCCGTTATTGTGACGCATCAAGGGGGGAGACTTTTATACACCAAAGGCGCACCAGATGTGCTACTTCATCAATGTTCTCATATTCTGTGGGGTGGAAATGTTATTCCATTTACAGGCATGATGCGAAAGCTTGTGTTGACTGCGAATGAAGAGATGGCTTCTAGCGCATTACGAGTTCTTGGTACAGCTTACCGGGAATTACGTCCACAAGAGAAGGTGGCCAGTGAGTCGGAAGCGGAGTCACAATTGGTCTTTGTAGGACTTGCTGGGATGATTGATCCGCCGCGTCGTGAAGTGAGAGACGCTATAGCGACATGTCGCCGTGCAGGTATTAAGACCGTCATGATTACAGGAGACCATGGTACGACAGCGGAAGCCATTGCTCATCAGCTTGGCATTCTCCCTAGGGGTGGTATTGCGGTATCAGGACAAGAGTTATCACGACTAAGTGATGATGAACTGGATGCTAAGGTCGATCAAATCTATGTTTATGCTCGCGTATCTCCAGAACATAAGCTGCGCATCGTCAAATCGTTACAACGTAAAGGACATGTGGTTGCCATGACGGGCGATGGTGTGAATGATGCGCCTGCCATTAAGGCAGCGGATATAGGTATAGCGATGGGTATTACAGGAACAGATGTAACGAAGGAAGCATCCTCTTTAATTCTAAGTGACGATAATTTCTCTACGATTGTAGCTGCGATTGAGGAAGGGCGTAACATCTACGAGAATATTCGTAAATTTATTAGGTATCTACTCGCTTCGAACGTTGGTGAGATCTTAACGATGTTCTTCGCCATGATGCTTGCACTTCCATTACCGCTACTTCCGATTCAGATATTATGGGTTAATCTGGTCACAGATGGGTTACCTGCGATGGCTTTAGGCGTTGACCAACCAGAGAAAGACCTCATGGAGCACAAACCACGTGGTGCCAAAGAAAACATATTTGCTCGTCGTCTTGGGTGGAAAATTATTAGCCGCGGATTTCTAATCGGAATGTGTACATTAGGTGCCTTTTGGCTCACATTACGTGTCGCTCCTGACCAACCTGGTCAGCTCTTGAAAGCACAGTCCGTTGCGTTTGCTACACTAGTTATGGCGCAGTTGTTCCATGTGTTCGATTGCCGTAGTTCACGTTCTGTGTTCCATCGAAATCCATTTCAGAATAAATATTTAGTTCTGGCTGTTCTCTCTTCGATTCTTCTGATGTTGGGCGTGTTCTATATTGAGCCGCTTCAACCGATATTCAAGACTGTACCACTCGGATTACGTGAATGGGCACTTACCATTGTAGCTGCTGGTATTCCTACGTTCTTGATGGGGGCAGGTAGTGTCTGGGGAGGAAGAAAGAAAAGAACAGGTGGAAATCAACGAATCGTGGCAAAAAGTACAAAGATTTCAGCATAAAATCAATAGATTCTAGCAAGGACTGTACGGTATGCTATTTTACAGTAGATGTAGATGCTGTAGAGGAGCGAGATGCAAATGGAATTCACAAAAATGCACGGATTAGGTAATGACTTTATTGTAGTATACGGAGAACAGGAACTACCGCATAATGCTTCGGAGTTGGCTGTTAGTTTATGTCATAGATTCTTTGGTATTGGTGCTGACGGACTTGTCTATATACTGCCTTCAGATGTTGCAGATTTCCGGATGCGGATTATCAATTCAGATGGTTCAGAAGCGGAACAGTGTGGAAATGCCATTCGGTGTGTGGCGAAGTATGTGTATGATCATGGCTATGTTACGAAGGATAAGATTACGATCGAAACCTTAGGAGCGGGTGCACAACATGTACAGCTTCAAGTGAAGGATGGGAATGTTGAGAAAGTAACCGTTGATATGGGAGAGCCTATACTAGATGGCGTTCAAATACCGACGACACTTCAAAGCAATCCAGTCGTGAATCATCCCCTTGAGGTGGAAGGGCAGTTGTATCATTTCACTGCCGTATCTATGGGTAACCCCCACTGTGTCATTTATGTGGAAGATGCTGTCTCATTTGACTTAGGTAAATGGGGGCCTCTGCTT
Source organism: Paenibacillus macquariensis (assembly GCF_900156375.1). Classification (GTDB taxonomy): domain Bacteria; phylum Bacillota; class Bacilli; order Paenibacillales; family Paenibacillaceae; genus Paenibacillus_AQ; species Paenibacillus_AQ macquariensis. The sequence continues at coordinate 480,176 of NZ_FTNK01000001.1, read as the reverse complement.
GAGGTGCATCCGTTCTTTCCTAAAAAAGTGAATGTAGAATTTGCAACAGTTCAAGACCGGAATCATGTGGATATGCGGGTGTGGGAACGCGGTGCGGGTCCTACATTAGCTTGTGGAACGGGTGCATGTGCGACACTTGTCTCCTCTGTGCTGAATGGAAAGACAGATCGCTCAGCCTGGATAAGTCTTAAGGGCGGTGACCTGTTCATTGAATGGAATGAAGATGATAGCCATGTGTATATGACAGGGCCGGCATCGGTTGTGTATACAGGAACAATAGAAGTGTAAGCGACTAGATTCAATCTTAATACGATTAACCTTAGCTTGTAGCTTAAGTATCGAAAGATATAGGCTACAGGCTTTTCCTTGTTAATCTCCTAATTCCTAGAATTATTTTTCATATAGAATGTCTTATCTTTACTAGTGATCTATGTTACATTTATACGAAACTATTATCTGGGTTGGAGGACGGCAATCATGAAACCGGATTTACGGAAAGCATGGGAGAACAATGTGTTAATCGGAGACGGGGCGATGGGTACATTTTTATATCAAATGGGCTTCCCCGTGGGAATTTCTTATGAAGAATTAAACTTGACTGCACCTGAAGTCATTAAGGATGTTCATCGTCGATATGTGGAGGTAGGGGCACAGGTATTGGAATCGAATACCTTCTCTGCTAATTTTGATAAATTGTCTAAGTATGGGTTGGAATCCAAGGTAGAAGAGATTAATCGCGCTGGTGTGAGAATTGCTCGCGATGCAGCGGGTCCTGACGGATATGTGCTAGGTGCTGTGGGCTCGATACGTGGAGGAAAGCGCACGAATGTATCTACGAAGAAGCTTAAACTATATTTTGAACAACAAATTACGGCTCTTCTTGCAGAAGGGGTAGACGGCATCTTACTGGAATCATTCTACGATGTTGAAGAGTTGAGTATTGCATTATCTCGAGTACGTAAGCTCAGTGATTTACCTGTCGTATGCCAATTTGCCATAGAAGATGTAGCGCGAACACTAGATGGATATACGATGACTGAAGCTTTACATATTTTACAGCAAGAAGGCGCTGATGTGATTGGTTTTAATTGCCGTACCGGTCCCAATGGGATGATGCGAGCTGTTGAAAGTCTTGGGAATCAATTGAGCGTACCTGTATCTGTGTTCCCGAATGCTGGGGTAGCAGACTATGTGGATGGAGAAGTTCGATATACGGCAACGCCAGAGTATTTTGGGACGATGGCTTTGCGATTTGCCGATTTGGGCGTGCGAATTATTGGGGGATGCTGCGGAACAACACCTGAGCATATTAAAGAGATATCAAAGGCATTAACAGGTTATGTTCCTAGTCCTATTGATAAAAACCACGTGGTAGCAACACCGGTGGCAAGGATAGTACATGAACATACGAATGACACTGTAGAGGATGATCGTGAACCAACGATTGTTGATTTAGTTAAACAACGGCATACCGTTATTGTTGAACTAGATCCTCCACGTGACTTAGACATTAATAAATTTATGCTCGGGGCTGAGGCGTTAAAGAAATCAGGTTGTGATGCACTAACACTAGCTGATAACTCGCTTGCAGTGACTCGAATGAGCAATATGGCCTTAGGCTATTTAATACAAGATCAGACTGGAATGCGACCGTTGATTCATATCGCATGTAGGGATCGTAACTTAATTGGAACCCAGTCTCATTTAATGGGGTTTGATGCGCTTGGGATTGATCATGTCCTCGCGGTGACAGGGGATCCTGCCAAGTTCGGGGATTTACCAGGATCAAGTTCGGTATATGATTTAACATCCTTTGAAATTATACGAATGATCAAACAGCTCAATGATGGCATAGCCTTCTCTGGAAAGCCATTGAAGCAGAAAGCGAACTTTGTAGTAGGAGCGGCATTCAATCCAAATGTGAAGCATCTTGATAAAGCTGTACAGCGTTTAGAAAAGAAGATTGCTGCTGGGGCTGACTACATTATGACGCAACCTGTGTATGATCCTAAATTGATCGGTGCTATTAAGGAAGCTACAGCGCATTTGGATACGCCAATCTTTCTTGGTATTATGCCGCTCGCAAGTGGTCGTAATGCTGAATATTTACACAATGAAGTTCCAGGTATTCAATTGTCTGACGAAGTTCGTGCACGTATGGTTGGCCTTGAAGGGGAAGAAGGAAGAGCGATGGGCGTTACCATTGCAAAAGAATTGATTGATGAGGCGATGAAACACTTTAATGGAATCTACATTATGACGCCATTTATGTTTTATGGGATGAGTGTTGAATTGACGGAGTATGTCTGGAAGAGGTCAGGTCGCGAAGTAACCCCCTTGTTTCGTTCATAATTATCAATTACAATAGAATAATGGATGTGGTGCCGATGTCATTCAGTATGACCGGATACGGTCAATCTGCCCTGCAATATGGAGGGTATAAGGTTGAAATAGAGATCAAATCCGTGAATCATCGTTACTGTGAAGTTGTACTCAGGATGCCTCGGGAATGGACGTGCTTCGAGGATGTTCTGAGAAGAACGGTACAGCAGTACGTGAAGCGCGGACGGGTTGATATTTATATGAATAAAGAGGCGGAATTGGAACATGTGGCGTTCGCCACATTAAATCATTCCGCCGTTAAGGCGTATATGCAAGCTGTTGATATCCTTCGTGATCAATATGGTCTGGAAGGCAAGTTGACCGTAAAGGATATACTCGCCCTTCCTGATGTCATGCACTCCCCTGATCGTCTACCTAGCGTTGATGAAGCAGATATGGAGGCGTGGGGCGAAGTTCTTCAGGAAGGACTTCGGAAGGCACTTGAGAATCTGAAGGCTATGCGTTTCAAGGAAGGGCTTCATTTAGCTCAGGATGTTGAACAACGATTACATCGTTTGCAAGTTCTACATGATGAGATGATAGCTCTTGCGCCGTATGTGGTGGATGAACATCGCATAAGGCTGAGACAAAGGCTTACGGAATTACAAGACCATTCATTTAGTCTGGATGACTATAAGTTCTCAATGGAGATTGCTCTTTATGCGGATCGGTCCAATATTGATGAAGAATTAATTCGAATGCAAAGTCATTTGAAACAATGTAAAGAATTATTTCTTTCGGGTGAGTCAATCGGGCGTAAATTGGATTTCCTCATTCAGGAGATGAATAGGGAAGTCAACACGATTGGATCGAAAGCTAATCATTTGCCACTGGTCAACCGTGTTGTTGAAATGAAAGCAGAACTAGAGAAAATTCGAGAACAAGCAGCGAATATTGAATAAGCATCATGCATTTCTGGACAGCATTGTGTCAAATGTATAGGGGGAAGAACTGAGATATGGCAATCAAACTCATTAACATCGGCTTCGGGAACATCGTATCAGCTAACCGTATTATTTCAATCGTTAGCCCGGAATCTGCGCCCATTAAACGGATTATCCAGGAAGCGAGAGACCGGCATATGCTGATCGATGCAACCTACGGACGCCGGACGAGAGCTGTCATTATTACTGACAGTGATCATGTCATATTATCAGCGGTACAACCGGAGACGGTTGCTCATCGTCTATCCAGCAAAGATGATGATAATGACGAATAAGATGGAGAGTAATATGTCTAAAGGATTATTAATTGTGTTGTCTGGCCCTTCAGGGGTTGGTAAAGGAACTGTATGTAATGCGCTTCGAGGTAAGATGGATAATTTGGTATATTCGGTGTCTGCAACGACACGTGTTCCTCGCATTGGTGAAGAGAATGGTGTGAACTATTTCTTCAAGTCCCATGATGAATTCAAATATATGATGGAAAATGAACAACTTCTTGAATATGCTGAATATGTTGGTAACTACTATGGTACACCTCGTGATTTCGTAGAAGAAACACTGCAAAGTGGAAAAGACATTATTCTAGAAATTGAAGTGCAGGGTGCACTTAAGGTGAAAGAGAAGTTTCCAGAAGGCATATTTATTTTCTTGCTTCCACCATCATTGGATGAGTTGAAGGATCGTATTTGCGGTCGGGGCACGGAGACTCAGGCAACGATTGATCATAGACTTTCGGTTGCGGTTGATGAGATTGGTTTAGTAGGGCATTATGATTATGCTGTGGTGAACGATCAGATCGATGAGGCATGTAAGCGAATAGAATCTATTGTTATTGCCGAACATTGTAAGGTTAGAGGTTAGTAGTAGTTCACAGTATGACTACTACTAGTGAACTTCATAATAAAAGAAGAGGTGTCCTATCATGTTATATCCTTCCATTGATGAAATGATGAACAAAGTTGACAGTAAGTATTCGTTGGTTGTAGCTTCTTCCCGTCGTGCAAGACAATTGCGTGAAGGCGGTAAAACAACGCTTAAAGAAGCTAAATCTCATAAGAACGTTGGGATTGCTCTTGAAGAAATTTATGCCGATCTAATTGTTATTGAACCCGGAACTGGCGAAGAGAACAACAAGTAATATTGTTTGTTTATGTAGCATGGTTATCTAGCGTTTATGTAATATCCGTATGGCGTCTTGTTACCCAACAACCGTAAGGTTGTTGTTTTTTTTCGAAATGTAAGAAAGTATAAGTTTCACTTGATAGATTGAACTAAAGTTTGCGCTCCCATATTCAATCATTTCTAAGGAAATTCATGAATATGGGTATCGTCTTTAGTTCAATCTATATTGATACGCTATTTCTTATATTTCCGCGAAGACGGATACCGTCCTTGAAAGAGGAGGTATTGCCGTTTGTTGCTTGAAGAAACGGATGTCTTCCTTAAAAAAAGGAGGGCACAACCGTTTCTTCTTATGTATTCCAGATGAAAGGTGGGGGTATACATGTTGAACGGGAAAAAAATAGTGCTTGGTGTTACCGGTGGAATTGCTGCCTACAAAGCGGCAACGCTGTGCAGTAAACTTGTGCAAAAGGGTGCAGATGTCCACGTCATCATGACTTCTTCAGCACAACAATTCATAACGGAGCTCACATTACAGTCACTATCTAAAAATCCGGTGTACAGTGATACTTTTGACGAACGTGAACCTTCGGTCGTTTCCCATATTAATTTGGCTGATCTAGCAGATTTGGTAATTGTCGCGCCTGCGACCGCCAATATGATAGCCAAAATGGCTCATGGACTTGCTGATGATATGCTGTCAACGACGTTGTTAGCTACGACAGCACCTATTATGGTAGCACCCGCTATGAATGTGCATATGTATCAGCATCCTGCTGTCATAGAGAATATGAGGATACTTGAGTCACGTGGTGTATCTTTTATAGAGCCAGGGGAAGGTTTGTTGGCCTGTGGCTATGTTGGAAAAGGGCGTATGGAAGAACCAGAGAGTATTGTACAAGTGATTGAACAGTATTTTACTGAAGAGATTCAAGACAAGCCTAGGCTATTAGAAGGCAAGAAGATCATCGTTACCGCAGGTGGGACAATCGAGCGAATCGATCCTGTTCGTTACATTACGAATGATTCATCAGGTAAAATGGGAATCGCGATTGCTAAGGTAGCACGTGATATGGGAGCAGAAGTATCTCTCGTGGTAGGACATATTGATGTAGCGCCTCCGAAAGGTATTCATGTGATTCCTGTTCAGTCTGCTCAAGATATGTATGATGCTATTCTGGAATTGTGGGAAAATACGGATGTCGTCATTAAAGCTGCTGCCGTAGCCGATTACCGTCCTCGGAATACCGCAGATCAGAAGATGAAGAAGTCCGGTGAAACGATGACACTTGAGATGGTGAAAACGGTCGATATTTTGGAGCAACTTGGTCAAATGAAGAAGTCTCAGTTCCTGATAGGTTTTGCAGCTGAAACCAATGATGTAGAGACTTATACACGAGAGAAGTTGATTCGCAAAAACTGTGATTTGATGGTTGCCAATGACGTTACAACGGTAGGGGCAGGATTTCGCTCAGATACGAATATTGTGCAAATTTACGATAAGAACGGTCTTGTAGAACAATTGCCTATGCTCTCTAAAGAGGAAGTTGCTCACCGCTTACTTTCGGTTATGGCACAACGATTATGTGGTGTTCACTCTTGATGCAAATAGCTAAAGTCATCGTCGATGTTCCTGCTCGGGGAACCGATCGTCCGTTCGACTATCTGATCCCGGAATCAATGAAAGATTGGGTAGAAGTTGGAAGCCGGGTTGGCGTACCTTTTGGACATCGAACGGTTCAGGGATTCGTAATATCGCTCGATCCACAGTCACAGACGGAAACGTTCAAAATGAAGCCGATACAAGAAGTGCTAGATATCATTCCACCTCTTTCCCCTGATCTTGTAGAATTGGCACAGTGGATGAGTCGTCAGTATGCATGTCGATTCATTACAGCACTGCAAGTGATGATTCCTACTGCTCTGAAGGGAAAAGCAGAACGTCATATTTCTATCAATCATTCAGATGTACCTGAACATGAGAATAATGAATATCGTGATACGCTCTTTGCGGAAGTGTCATCTGTGAATAAAGAAGAACAGGACATTATTTCATTCATTGATCAAAAGGGTAGCGTGACTACACAACAACTAAGTAGGGCTTTTCCAGAATGCGCAGTGGCTTTGAAATCCTTGTTAAAGCGAGGTGTTCTGCTAGAGAATCAGTCTATTAAGGACAAGATGCAGAAAAAGACGCTCAAGGGCGTTAATTTAGCGATCAGTAGCGAAGATGCTCAAGAAATGATTGATCAATTTCCAGCTAAAGCCATTCGCCAGAAGGAAGTACTTCAATTTATTGTGGACTCGAAGGACTTTCTCCCAGTTGCTATGAAAACGATTATGTCTGCTCTTCAGGTATCTTCAGGAACGGTGAAAAGTCTAGTTGATAAGGGATATGTGACGGTTGATGATTACGAAGTGTTGCGAGACCCTTATAAGGGTCGGCATTTCAAACCGACAACGCCACTGACTCTGAACGAAGAACAACGACGCGCTTATGACCAAATCATGAATCCTTTGAATTCTTATAAGCATGGTGTGTTTCTGCTTCATGGGGTGACCGGTAGTGGTAAGACTGAAGTCTATCTGCAAAGCATACAACGTTGTTTGGAACAAGACCGACAGGCTATTGTTCTCGTACCTGAGATTTCATTGACACCTCAAATGGTGGAACGTTTCAAAGGACGCTTCGGTGATTTGGTTGCGGTTATGCACAGCCGATTATCTGCTGGAGAACGGTATGATGAATGGCGTAAAATCCGTGAAGGTAAGGCTTCGGTCGTGGTAGGAGCTAGGTCTGCGGTATTTGCCCCTTTTACAAACTTGGGGTTAATCATCATGGATGAAGAACATGAGTCGTCCTACAAGCAAGAGGAGAGTCCGAAATATCACGCCAGAAATGTTGCCGTACGTCGTGCGCAAGGTTCTGGGGCGGTGGTCATCCTAGGGTCTGCAACACCTTCCTTGGAGACTTATCATGCTGCTAAATCTCAATCGAATCCTGACTTCTCACCTTGGTTACTTGAAATGCCAACACGTGCCTTGGGAAATAAATTGCCTGATGTTGAAATTGTTGATATGCGTGAGGAATTGCGTGAAGGTAACCGGTCGATGTTTAGTCGATCGTTACATGCTGCTATCGTTTCACGATTAGAGAAGAAAGAACAAATGGTACTGTTACTAAATCGCCGTGGATATTCCACTTTTGTAATGTGCCGTGGTTGTGGTTATGTAGCGGGTTGTTCGGAATGTGATATTTCACTTACGTTTCATCAGAAGTCGAATAATTTACGTTGCCATTACTGTGGTTATGCGGAACCCGTTCCTCAAGTGTGCCCAGAGTGTGGTAGCGAGCATATTCGGTATTTCGGTACAGGTACTCAGCGTGTGGAAGAAGAATTAGCGAAGTTGTTTCCTGGTATTCGTGTCATTCGGATGGATGTGGATACGACAACAGAGAAGGGTTCCCATGAAAAGTTACTGAAGCAGTTCGGCGATAGACAAGCGGATGTACTTCTAGGAACTCAAATGGTGGCTAAGGGCTTGGATTTCCCTGATGTTACACTCGTAGGTGTTATTACCGCAGATTCTGCATTGAATTTACCTGATTTCCGTGCTGCGGAGAAAACATTTCAGCTGTTAACGCAGGTCGCGGGTCGTGCAGGACGACATCATTTACCGGGAGAGGTACTAATCCAGTCCTATACGCCTGAGCATTATTCTATTATTCATGCGAGTGGTCACGATTATAGCTCATTTGTAAGAGAAGAGTTCGATCATCGTCGTGTACTTCATTATCCACCATACTGTCGATTAATTCTTGTAACGATGTCTCATGAACAACTGCCGCTACTCCTGAGGATGGCTGAGAACATGGCTTCAACCCTACAAGGAAAGGCTAGACAACGTGGATGGTTCGGCAATCTCGATCGATTAACACCGGATGCACTAGATGTACTGGGACCTGTTGCTTCACCCATTCCTAGGATTAAAAATAGATACAGATTCCAATGTATGATAAAATGGCGGGGGAACATCGATGCGATCGGGCTTGTCTTAGATTCCGCTACACAGATAGAAGATTCGCTTCACGACAAGAATTTTCAGATTAGCATAGATATCGATCCACAAATGCTAATGTGAGGAACATATAGTAAGTATGAATCGTATGATTAAACATGAGACTTTTGTTAAGGAAGGTGTTACGACCAATGGCAATCCGAATTATTGTGTTAGAACCTGATGAAGTGCTTCATCAAATCGCTAAAGAGGTAACTAAAATTACACCGAATGTTCAGAAATTATTGAATGATATGGCTGATACGATGTATGACGCAGAAGGTGTAGGTCTTGCAGCACCTCAAGTTGGCATTCTAAAACGCTTAATTGTAGTGGACGTAGGAGACGAGAATGGCCTGATCAAGATGATCAATCCTGAGTTGGTCTCATCCGAAGGAGAGCAGTTCGGTCCTGAAGGATGTCTGAGTATACCTGGAATCAATGGGGATGTTCGACGTGCAGAGACAGTTACAGTTAAGGGACTTGATCAAGACGGTAAGGAAATAACGATCACAGGAAGCGGGCTACTAGCACGTTGCTTCTTACATGAGATTGATCACCTGAATGGTGTAATCTTTACCGACATTGCGGAGAAGGTATACGAACAAATTCCAGAACGACTTGGAAAGGAATGACGGCTTCATGAATATCGTATTTATGGGTACACCTGCCTTTGCAGTTCCCAGCTTGCGAATGTTACTTGAAAATGGGTACAATGTTGTCGCAGTTGTGACTCAGCCCGATCGTCCACAGGGACGTAAACGGGTACTTACTCCGACGCCTGTGAAGGAAGTTGCTCTTGAATACGGATTGCCTGTACTACAGCCACAGCGTATGCGTAGTCCTGAAGCAGTGGCTGAACTCGCAGCTTATAAGCCTGATTTAATTGTAACTGCAGCTTATGGGCAGATCCTGCCCAAAGCAGTATTGGACCTTCCTTCCCGTGGATGTGTTAATATCCATGGTTCTCTGTTGCCCAAGTATAGAGGCGGAGCACCTATTCAACGTTCGATCATGAATGGGGAGGCCGTAACGGGTATTACCCTTATGTACATGGCTGAAGGGCTAGATACGGGGGATATGATTGCGCAGGTTGAAGTCGTTATTGAGGACGAAGATACTTCGGGAACGATTTTCGAGAAGCTTAGTATAGTAGGAGCCACGTTACTTCAAGAACAACTAGGCAATCTTCTCGAAGGAGAAGTGACTAGCATTCCACAGAACGATGACGAAGCGACCTATTCACCTAATCTTAAGCGTGAAGATGAACAAATCGATTGGAGTCGTAGCGCTCGAGATATTTATAATCAGGTACGAGGATTAGTTCCTTTCTCAGGAGCTTTTACCATCTGGGGAGAAGAAGTATTCAAAATATGGGCAGTTACGCCGTCTTCTGAATCGTCATCTGATCATTCAGTCGTTCCTGGTACCGTTCTTCAGTTGAATGAACGTGGAATAGAAGTGAAGACAGGTGACGGATCTATCTGGCTTACTAAAGTGCAGCCAAGTGGAAAGAAAGTGTTAGAAGTCGATGCCTTCATTCGAGGAACCAGTATGGTTGAAGGAACGGTGCTGACATGAGTAACGAACGTAAGCCATCCAAAGGCCATAAACTCACAGCTCGTGAGTTGGCGATGGATGTACTGACTCGTGTGGAACAAGAAGGAGCTTATAGCAATTTGCAGTTGAATGCGGGGCTACAGAGAGCATCGCTTATCCGAGAAGATGCTGCATTAGCAACGGAATTGGTATATGGTTCAATCGCGCGTCTAAATACGCTCGATTATTTCTTGAGACCTTTTGTTAGTAAAGGGATGGACAAGCTTCAGCCTTGGGTACGCAGTTTATTACGTATGAGCTTATACCAATTGATGTACTTGGACCGCATTCCACCTCATGCTGTCGTGAATGAAGCGGTTAATATCGCTAAGAGTAGAGGACATCAAGGGATCTCGGGTATGGTGAATGGTGTGTTGCGAAGTGTAATACGCGGTAAGGATGATTTAATCTTGCCAGAAGGACTTACTCCCCTTGAAAGAATATCGTTAGAACAGTCGCATCCAAGGTGGTTGGTGAAGCGCTGGATCAAGCAATATGGAGAGCAGACAGCAGAGGCTATCTGCGCTGCGAACAATGAACCCCCGTCAATCAGTGTACGTGTTAATACTACGATGATCAGTCGTGAGAAGCTACTTCAAGAAATGTCAGAACATGGAATGGAAGTTATCCCTTCTCCTCTAACGTCAGTTGGTATTCTCGTTAAGAGCGGTGGGAACATGGCTTTAACAGATTGGTATCGAGACGGGTTCTTATCCGTTCAAGATGAAAGCTCCATGCTTGTTGGTGAAGCTGTCGGTTCGAAGCCTGGTATGAGAGTCTTGGACTGTTGTGCCGCACCTGGTGGTAAGTCAGTGCATATCGCCGAATTAATGAAAGATGATGGTGTAGTCATTGCTAACGATCAGTATCCCCATAAAGAGAAGCTTATTCGGGAACAGGCCGAGCGTCTGGGGCTTGATTCTATCGAGACGACTGTTGGGGATGCATTGAATTTGGGAGATAAATATGCTGAAGCATCCTTCGACCGCATTTTATTGGACGCTCCTTGCTCAGGACTTGGCGTGATACGTCGGAAGCCGGATCTGAAATGGACCAAAACAACTGCAGATATTGAAGAGATCGCGAGCTTACAATATGAAATGCTAGAGAAGATCTCACCATTGTTAAAAGTGGGAGGTATTCTGGTGTATAGCACGTGTACAATCGAACCGCAGGAGAATGAAGAGATGATCAGTCGATTCTTGGATAATCATCCAGAATTCGGTCTTCCTGTGGACGAGCCATCATCATGGTCTGAACTACACAAAATGACTGGATCTCAGGGTCAAGGCATACAAATATTACCTCAACACTTTAGAAGTGACGGGTTTTTCATTGCACGGATGCAACGAAATTCTTAGTATTTGATGGTTTTAGCTTTATTTAAACCCGCTAGCCCCAAGGTTTAGCGGGTTTTCTCTTTTATTGTTCCATTTATTTGTGTTAAAATAGGAAGAATGAGAAACGATATGTATATCAATATGTATATTGAATAAAAAAGCAGGTGGGATAAAAATGAAACCCTTTATATATGATTACAACTTAGACGATCTTCAAGAGTGGGCTAAAGAGAACGGTGAACCAGCATTCCGCGCAGGACAAATTTTTGACTGGGTGTATGTAAAGAGAGTTAGTAATTTTCAAGACATGAGTAACTTATCCAAAGAGTTACGCCAAAAGTTGGAGGATCAATTCCAATTCGTAACCCTTTCTGAAATAACAAAGTTCGAGTCCAAGGATGGAACCGTTAAATTCTTATTTGGACTACATGATGATCATGCGATTGAGACCGTTGTTATGAAACATAATTACGGCAACAGTGTTTGCGTAACGACTCAAGTGGGTTGCCGAGTTGGTTGTACCTTCTGTGCTTCTACTTTAGGTGGGTTGAAGCGGGATTTGACCGCTGGTGAGATCGTGGCTCAAGTCGTCCAAGCTCAAAAAATATTGGATGCTAAAAATGAGCGTGTCAGCAGTATTGTTATTATGGGTACTGGTGAACCATTTGAGAATTACGATGCTACAATGAAATTCTTGCGAATTATGATTCATGAGAAAGGCCTAAATATTGGTCAACGGCACATTACCGTTTCAACAAGCGGGATTGTTCCGAACATATATAAATTTGCTGATGAGAATACACAAATTAATCTTGCGATTTCTATCCATGCACCAAATGATAAGTTGCGCTCGAAGCTAATGCCAGTTAATCGACGTTTTCCATTTGATGACGTGATGGAGTCTTTAAGATATTATCAAGCTAAGACAGGTCGTAGAATCTCCTTCGAGTATGCCTTAATTGGAGGCGTCAATGATCAGCCTGAGCATGCTGAGGAGCTTGCAGGTGTTCTCAAAGATATGTTATGTCATGTAAATCTAATTCCAGTCAACCATGTACCAGAACGTAAATATGTACGAACATCACGTAGTGATATTTTTCAATTTCAACGTATTCTTGCAGAAAATGGAGTGAATGTAACCATTCGGCGGGAACAGGGCCACGATATCGCGGCCGCCTGTGGACAGCTACGGGCCAAGCATATGGAGTTGAGGTGAGATAACTTTGATCAATCATATTCATGTTAGCCATATCGGACGCGTGCGTTCGGTAAATGAGGATTCTGTGAGGGTATGTTATACGGATTCAGGGTATACGCTTGGAATTGTTGCGGATGGCATGGGTGGACATCAAGCGGGGGACAAGGCAAGCCAACTTGCAGTGGATACAATATTTACTGATTTATCTGCTCTGGAAAAAGGTATGTCCTCCGAAGGCTTACGTGCAGCACTTAGCGATGCAATTTTACATGCAAATGATATTATACATCGAGAAGCTGCGAACAACGAAAAATATCACAATATGGGAACAACGGTTGTTGCTTTGTTATTGGATGGATGTTCGGGATGGATTGGACATGTTGGAGATAGTCGTGCTTACAAAGTGAGTGAAAGTAAAGCTATTCAACTGACGGAAGATCATACACTTGTTAATGAACTATATAAAAGTGGACAGATCACCCAGGCCGAATTAGAAACTCATCCAAGACGAAATGTTCTTACTAAAGCATTGGGGACAGATCCAGAAGTTACTGTCGATTTCGATCCGGTTACACTTGCACAGGGGGAAGTATTGCTTCTATGTAGTGATGGTCTTAGCAATAGAGTGAGTTGTCAACACTTAGGGCAAATCGCTGGAATACAAGAAATAACGCTTGCGGAACGAGCAGATCGTCTATTGCAACTAGCACTTCTAGCAGGAGGCGAGGATAATATCACTGTCGCCCTGTTTGAACTTAATGATGAAGTTCTAGTGGCAAGTATAAAGGAGTGGGATTCATGATCGGACACGAATTGGGTGGTCGTTATGAGATTATAGAGCGAATCGGCGGAGGTGGGATGGCACTCGTATACAAAGCCCATGACATTTTGTTAGGGAGAAACGTTGCCATTAAAGTATTACGCCAACAGTTCGTGCATGATGAAGAGTTTATTCGGCGTTTCCGTCGGGAGGCACAGTCTGCCGCTTCTCTTTCACATCCAAACGTTGTGAGTATTTACGATGTAGGACAAGAAGATGAAATTCATTATATCGTCATGGAATATATAGAAGGATATAATTTGAACGAGATTATAAAAGAACGGGCACCCTTGCAGGTGGAAGAATCTGTGAGGATTGCATCGCAAATTTGTGATGCGCTCGATCATGCACATCAGAATCAAATCATTCATAGGGACATCAAGCCTCATAATATTCTTATTGGTCGGAATGGGCGTGTGAAGGTAACTGATTTTGGAATCGCTCGTGCTGTAACATCGACGACCATTACTCAGACAGGCTCTGTCATCGGATCCGTTCATTATTTCTCCCCTGAACATGCAAAAGGGGTGAATACAGGTGAAAAGTCAGATCTGTATTCTTTGGGGATTGTATTATATCAAATGTTGACTGCAACGTTACCCTTCTTAGGGGAAAGTCCGATTAGTGTGGCCTTGAAACATTTGCAAGAAGATTTCGATGATCCTCGGGATACTAATCCACTTATTCCACAAAGTGTAGAGAATGTTATTCTCAGATCGATGCGTAAGAATCCGCAGGAACGATATCAATCTGCCAAAGAGATGTTAAAGGATTTGGAGACTTGTCTACTTCCTGAGAGGCGCAATGAGCCTAGAATACAGTTCTCTGAAGTGGACGTGGATCAGACCCGCGCTATGCCTGCCATTAAGCCAGTATCAAGGGGAGCTGTTTCTAACAAACGAAACAAGTCGTCTCTGTTTGATGAGGATGATGAAGGTGAGAAGCCTGTAAATAGCGGACAAAAGAAGAAGTGGGTAAGACCGACACTTTGGATTTCACTGACTTTATTTATATTGATAAGTATGGTTGGTGTGATCTGGTATGTAAAAACAATAATAGTCGTACAAGATGTAACCATTCCGAATGTTGTTAATATTCAAGAAGAAAAGGCTGTGGCTGAATTAACAGCACTTGGGCTTGTCATTGAGGATCCTATAATACGCACTTATAAAGAAGGTTTTGACGAAGGTGTTGTGTATGATCAGAGTAAGAAGGAAGGGACTGTAGTTAAGGAAGGTTCCTCCGTTCGGCTTTATGTAAGCAAAGCGAAACCTTTACCTGTGATGCCTTCTCTTAAGGACAAAACCTTCGACGATGCATCAAAATTACTGATAGAACTTGGGGTTAAAGAAGCGAACATTACTGAAAAACCTGAGTTCAGCGATCAACCCTCTGGAACGGTTTTAGGACAAGATCCAGAAGCTAATACTCAAATTGATGATCTGGATACAGCTCAAATTGTTCTAACGGTCAGTCAGGGTGAGGAAACCATTAAAATGCCGAATTTGGTTGGGAAGACTCAGAAACAAGCCGAAAGTATGCTTAAGGAAGCTGGCTTATTGCTAGGTCTTGTCCAGGAATCCTCAGATTTCAAGATGGAAAAAGGGAAAGTCATGATGCAGTGGCCTGTTGACGCCAACAAACCTATTTCTGTAGGTGATAGTGTTACTATTACTGTTAGTACTGGGTATCCAAAAGATGCTTTGAATTATACGTTTAATGTGCCAGTCGCACCCGCTGAAGAGGGCAAAAAGAGCAAAATCCGTATTGATTATTCTGATGCGCGATATGAAGATAGTGAAAAGAAGGATTGGGGTACAAGAACCATTAATACAACTCAAGTGCTCTCGATTGATTTAGTAGTAGCTCCTGATAAGGATGCTGTTGTGTATCTCTATCGTGATGGAGAATTATTTGATACGTATCATATCTCTTATCGAGATGTTAAGAATGGTTCTGTTCCAGAGATAGTCATTCCTCAGACCGATCCAGTGTTACCAACGGATGTACCTGAGACGCCTCCGGATCCCAATCAGAATCCGGACAATCCAGAAGATGTGGATACAACGGCCTTGAATACTTCTGGTAAAGATAAAGCTAACAAACATAAACAGGATAAATCCAATAAGGGTAATAACGGTAATAACGGTAATAGTAAAGGGATGGTAGTGACTTCTGCTAAACCTTGAGAATTCGTATAACCATCCATAGTTCTTTGGAAAGTGAGGCCATTCATGTATGCCAGATGGTGTAATCGTAAAAGCACTGAGCGGATATTATTACGTTAAGCCGATTGAAAACGGCAAGGCGGTAACGACAGAAGGGCAGCCAGCGATTCAATGTAGAGGTCGTGGAGTATTTAGGAATAGAGGGATAACTCCTTTGGTAGGAGATCATGTCGTGTATTCCTTATCGGACCACAATGAAGGTACGGTAAATGAAATCATGCCACGCCATTCTGAGTTGATACGTCCTCCCATTGCCAACGTCCAGTTTGCAGTGTTGTTATTTTCTTTACGTGAGCCGGACTTGAATTTACCCCTTCTGGATAAGTTCTTAGTACATATCGAGCACTCTGGACTTGATACGTTGATATGCCTGACGAAGCAGGACTTGCTAGAGGGTGAAGAGATTTCTAAGGATGATCCAATAACGTATGTACAAGAGCTCTACGAACGAATCGGTTATGAGGTTATTGTAACAAGTACCCGTACGGGTAGAGGAAGAGAGCAATTACGCGAACGTCTTGCTGGACACATTTGTGTATTCTCTGGACAATCAGGCGTAGGTAAATCATCTCTTCTCAACGCATTAATGCCGAGTCTTAACCTAGAGACGAATGAGATTAGTATGAAGCTAGGTCGAGGTAAACATACGACCCGGCATGTTGAGCTCATTGAATTGGATAATGGCGCATTTGTTGCAGATACCCCAGGGTTTAGTCAACTGGACTTTTTAGAGATGGAAGTGGGTGACTTATCCGCTTGTTTCAGGGAGTTCGAATCTTACGCTGCAGTGTGTAAGTTCAGGGGATGTAGTCATCTACATGAACCTGGTTGTAAGGTGATTGAAGCTAAGGATAAAGGTGAAATTGCACAGATACGCTATGATAATTATGTTCATTTCTATGCAGAGATGAAAGATAAAAAGCGGAGGTATTGACAGAAATGATCAAAATTGCGCCATCCATATTGTCTGCTGATTTTGCTAAGTTAGGAATGGAGATTGCCGAAGTTGAAGCAGGAGGGGCAGATTGGATCCACGTTGACGTAATGGACGGACATTTTGTCCCTAACATTACGTTAGGTCCCCCTATTGTTAGTGCTATCCAGCACCATACAACGCTTCCTCTTGATGTGCATTTAATGATCGAACAACCTGAACGTTATATCGCCGACTTCGTGAAGGCTGGTGCGAAGGTCATTACTGTACATGCGGAAGCTTGTACACATTTGCACCGTGTCGTGCATATGATAAAGGAAATGGGCGTGCAAGTTGGGGTTGCTATTAATCCTGGGACTCACGTATCGGTCTTACAAGAAGTATTGCCAGATCTTGATATGGTCCTGATTATGACCGTGAATCCTGGGTTTGGAGGACAGTCATTTATTCCTCGTACACTTCACAAAATACGTGAGGTACGTCAAATGTTGAATGAATCTTCGCTATTCGATGTGCACATACAGGTGGATGGTGGAGTTACCGTAGATACGGCTCCGTTGGTTGTAGAAGCAGGTGCGGATGTACTGGTTGCTGGTAGTGCAGTGTTTGGCCAAAGCAATAGAGCCCTTGCGATTTCCCAGATTAGAGATAGCATAGAAGGAAAGTAAGAGTAATTTCACCTTTGTCCCTTATGACTATGAGTCATAGGGCACGCTGTCCTCGCATAAATATGGTTACATGAGCAGAATTCTCATGTAGCCTTTTTTGTTGTCAGTCACAGTGAAGGCTCAGTGGATCAATATCGGAAGGCATGAGAATGATGGGGAGGGTGAGACATGAAATTTTACACATTCAAGTTACCAAGGTTTTTGGGAGGGTTTGTCAAAGCCATTCTTAACACATTTCACAAGAATTGACCGCTATCGTTCGCTGGCATGCCGTCCAATGAAAAAAAACCTCGGACCGCGGCTTAGGATAGAATCAAAATACACACGGTCTGAGGAATGAAAAAAGCACCTGATGAAAACAAGGTGCTTTTTGCTTATATGCTGTTGTAGATATTAGGCGCGAGTGACTTTACCTGACTTCAAAGCACGAGTACTAACGTAGACGCGTTTTAGTTTACCATCCACCAAAATACGAACTTTTTGAACGTTAACGCCCCAAGTACGACGATTGCGGTTGTTGGCGTGAGATACATGGTTACCAGTGCCTGGTTTTTTACCTGTAATATAACATTTGCGAGACATAGATTACACCTCCTTGTTCCAATACACCTGCATAAAACAATACTTATATATTCTATCACAGCAAAAAATGCTTAGTCAACCATCCTAAAAACATTTATTTCTTTTGGTTCTTATAGTACAATATTATATAGTCAATATTAAACGTATAAATACGAGTGAATTAAGCTGGTGTGATAGGGTTTTCTCTTGATTTGACAACATAGACCTTAGGGGTTTCACACATCGAAAAAAAATTATTGATCTTTGATTGATGAATGAAAGAACATAAATTCGATTGTGAATGTAGTATTAACAAATAAAATATAAATTAAAGATGCCAGTTGTTTATGTATCAAGGTAGGAAGGGGATATCTCACTTGAGTATACGTACTTTGAATGGAATAGATTTTGCCGCGATGGTCTTGCTCGGAGCGGAACAATTACAGCAACATGCAGAGCATGTCAATACCCTTAATGTATTTCCGGTGCCAGATGGAGATACGGGGACAAATATGAATTTGACGATGACTGCGGGTGTGACTGAATTAAAGAAGAATAACTCTGAGTCTATAGGACATATCTCGGGTATATTGTCTAAAGGTCTCCTAATGGGAGCGCGAGGAAATTCAGGGGTTATTCTGTCTCAGTTATTCCGTGGGTTCGGACGTTATGCAGCACCATATCAAGAACTGAACACGCAACAATTCGCTGCTGCCTTACAGGTTGGCGTTGAGACGGCATATAAGGCCGTAGTTAAGCCTGTAGAGGGTACAATCCTTACGGTAGCCAAGGAGTCTGCTAAGCATGCTGTACACTTCGCCAGACGAACCAACGATATCATAGAGTTGATGGAACAAGTACTTATGCAGGCGAAAGAAACACTCTCCCAGACACCAGAACTATTGCCAATTCTTAAGCAGGTAGGCGTAGTTGATTCGGGTGGACAGGGTCTCGTGTATATTTATGAA
This sequence comes from Paenibacillus macquariensis, assembly GCF_900156375.1. Classification (GTDB taxonomy): domain Bacteria; phylum Bacillota; class Bacilli; order Paenibacillales; family Paenibacillaceae; genus Paenibacillus_AQ; species Paenibacillus_AQ macquariensis. The sequence goes on along the minus strand of NZ_FTNK01000001.1, from coordinate 461,353 downwards.
GGATTTCTACAACATTTAAAGTCTGGAACTGGTCTAAAATCAGCGGAGCAAGGGTCTTTAAGAAAAGCTCCGGATGTCAATCATGCATCAATTCAGGTATCTAAGCGAAGCTTAGATATTCCTATGAGTGCGCAATCTCGACTAGAGACGGAGGACATTGAGTTTCTATATGATATGGAATTCTTTATTAACCGTCAGCTTGGAGAGGCACAAGGGGTTCCATTTGATGAAGAGCAATTCCGGAAGTTGTTGTCCATAAATGGAGACTCTATCATCGTGATTCCTGACGACGAAATCATTAAAGTTCATGTGCATTCTAAGACTCCAGGTGAAGTTCTGAATCTGGCTTTGAAATATGGTGAAATTACGCAAATTCATATTCTGAATATGCGTGAACAGCATCGTGATTTGCTGTCATCAGGTGTAGATATTTCTCCGATGGCGGAAATATTTGCTGATATTCCTATGAATGCAGAAGTTCCAACGCCAGCATCAGCTGAACCTCCCGCAGATGAAATAGCGCCTTATGGATTCATTGCGGTGTCTTCTGGACAAGGTATTTCAGATATTTTCACAAGCTTGGGTGTAGACGCTATTCTGTCTGGTGGACAAACCATGAACTCAAGTACCGAGGATTTCGTGAATGCGATTTCAGCTATCTCTGCGCAACATATTTACATTCTACCGAATAATTCCAACATTGTACTGGCTGCGCAGCAAGCTCGGGAGTTGTTGGAGGGAGAACGCAGTGTAACGGTTATTCCAAGTAAGAGTATACCTCAAGGAATGGCTGCTGCTTTTGCCTTTTTGGAAGAAGAAAGTAATGATGTCAATACTGAGAATATGTTAGCAGCTATTGCACATGTGAAATCAGGTCAGGTTACTCATGCGATTAGAGATACGGTTATTGATGAGCTAGAGATTAAGGCAGGACAATATATTGGTATTCAGAATTCAAAAATTATAACGGCTAATGCAGCGTTACTTGATACCTGCCAAAGCTTGCTTTCCCAAATGCTGGTGAATAATGATGAGATTGTGACTGTGCTTACAGGTGAAGAGGCTGATCCTGAAATGACTGCACAACTGGGTGCTTGGCTAGAAGAGAAGTATCCTAAAGCTGAAGTAGAGATTCATGAGGGCGGACAGCCTATTTACTACTATCTATTCTCAGTAGAGTCTTAAATATTCGTTATGTTACATGTAAGAGGAGGGATTTCTTTGACGCATACCGTTATTGTCACGGATAGTACATCTGATATTCCAGAAGAGTTAGCGAAGAGTCTTGGTATTCACGTTGTCCCACTTCGTCTGCAGTTCGGAGACGAGTCGTTTCTGGATGGAGTGGAAATTTCGGCCAAAGAATTTTATGAACGGTTAGGTCAGGCTGAGCAGTTGCCAACAACATCTCAGCCTTCTCCTGCGGATTATGTACGGGTGTACGAGCAAATTCAACAAGATCATCCAGGTGCATCTATTCTTTCTATTCATATTTCTTCTGCTTTAAGTGGTACCTATCAATCTGCTCTTATTGCTAAATCGATGATGAATGAGAATGTGGATCTTACTGTTGTGGATTCCCTATCGGCCTCTTATGGTTTTGGTCTACTGGTTGTACATGCTGCACGTCTTGCTCGTCAAGGCATAGCGGTAGAGGATATTGTGGTAGCCGTAGAACAAATGCGTAAGGGTCGTAAGCTTTATTTCCTTGTAGACACGTTAGAATATTTGCAAAAAGGCGGAAGAATCGGTAAAGCTGCTGCTTTGTTTGGTACGCTACTTAACATTAAGCCGATTCTCTCTATTGACCAAGATGGCGTTATATATCCCGTTGAGAAGGTCAGGGGCCGTAAAAAGGCGATTGCACGAATGATCGAATTATTTCAACAAGACTTAGGTAACATTGAAACAATAAATGTGGCAGTGGGCCATACAGCTAACCCTGAATCTGCTGAGCCTTTCTTGGAAGAACTCTCAGTTCATTACAAGCTAGAAGAAGTCGTGTTAACGAATATCGGTTCTGTTGTAGGCAGTCATGTGGGAACAGGGACAATCGGAATATTTATATGGCCGGCTTAAATGAGGTGTAGATGATGAATATGAGCTTTCAGTTGAATGAAATTTCAGTTAAACAGGTTCGTGGCGTGAGTTCTCTTAAAGAAGGAGAGCTTCACGCTTTTGGTATTTTTACGGTCAAAGATTTACTGGAGTATTATCCTTATCGTTATGAGGACTACCGGCTTCGTTCTTTAAGTGAAGTGAAGAGCGGAGATAAGATCACCATTCAGGCTAAGGTGATAGGGATACCTGTCATGCAGCGGTATGGTAGTAAATCACGCTTAAGCTGTAAGATGATGGCTGAAGAGCGTATGTTTACAGCGACTTGGTTCAATCGTCCATTTCTACGTGATCAATTGACAGCAGGTCGTGAGATTATATTGAATGGTAAGTGGGAACAACAGCGGATGCAGCTGACCGTGTCAGATTCGGAGTTTCCGGATCAAGGCGTGAAGCGAGGCGGTACGCTGCAACCGGTCTATTCTATAGGGGCTAAGATCACGCAGACGTGGATCCGTAAAATTATAGCACAGGCGCTACAGCAATATGGCGACTTGATTCCAGAAATACTTCCACAGGACATCTTGCAAAAGTATAAAATGTTGCCGCGTAAGCAGGCTATTTCTATTATTCATCTTCCCGAGGATACGAAGGAAGGACAACGAGGCAGACAGCGGATGGTGTATGAGGAGTTATTCCTGTTCCAGTTGAAGATGCAGGCTTACCGAGCGGTGACTAGAGGGCGAATGGATGGCGTAGTACATACTGTGGAGAATGCCGTGGTGCGCGAATTTGTTAGAAGTCTTCCTTTTGAACTAACCGATGCTCAGAAGAAAGTGGAACTGGAAATCTTGCGTGATATGCGAGCAACGTATTGTATGAATCGATTGCTTCAAGGTGATGTCGGATCAGGTAAAACCATTATCGCAGCTATTGCGCTGTATGCATCGGTGCGTTCAGGATTCCAAGGTGCGCTGATGGTACCTACCGAGATATTAGCCGAGCAACATTTGCGATCACTTGTCCGTTTGTTCGAACCTTTTGGAATCTCAGTTGGGCTACTGACAGGAAGTGTGACGGGACGTAAACGTAAGGATCTACTGGCATCATTACAAATGGGAATGATCGATGTCGTCGTAGGGACGCATGCTTTGATTCAAGATGAGGTATTCTTCCGAAATCTTGGATTGGTCGTCACGGACGAGCAACATCGCTTCGGAGTTAATCAGCGTAGCGTGTTACGTCGTAAAGGCTATAACCCAGATGTATTGACGATGACAGCGACACCGATCCCTCGTACGCTGGCGATTACAGCATTTGGTGATATGGATGTCTCTACGATTACGGAGCGTCCTAAGGGCCGTATACCGATCACTACGTACTGGGTGAAGCATAGTCTGATGGACCGGGTCCTTGGATTTATCTCTAAAGAAGTAGATCAAGGTCGGCAGACGTATCTGATCTGTCCGTTAATTGAGGAATCAGAGAAGATAGACGTGCAGAATGTGATTGATCTTCATGTTCAAATGCAACAAGCTTTTCCCTCCTATCGTGTAGGCATACTGCATGGTCGAATGACACCAGCGGAGAAAGAAGAAATCATGCAGGCTTTTAATAACAATGAAGTGCAACTGCTTGTATCAACTACGGTCGTAGAAGTTGGCGTGGATGTTCCTAATGCTACGCTTATGATCATTATGGATGCTGATCGGTTCGGGCTCTCTCAATTGCATCAGCTACGAGGTCGTGTAGGACGTGGGAAGCATGCTTCATTCTGTATATTAATTGCTGATCCCAAGTCTGAAATTGGACAAGAACGGATGCAGGTTATGACGGAGACTGATGACGGATTCGAAGTGTCTCGCCGGGATCTTGATTTACGTGGGCCTGGAGATTTCTTCGGCACGAAACAAAGTGGGTTACCCGAATTCAGACTCGCGGATATGGTGAGTGATTTCGCTGTGTTGGAACAAGCTCGAGATGATGTGTCTGTATTAGTGGGTGATGCTTCTTTTTGGACATCCGCCTCGTATGAGCCACTTCGGAATTACCTACAACAAGAAGAGGTTTTCCAAGAAAATCTGATGGATTAGGCACATTGGACAACCCTGTCGTCATATACTGAGAGAGATTGAATTGACGGGAGGTGCCTATCTTTGGGTTATCAGCAGTATGGAATCAGCCCGCAGTTAGTAGAGCGGATTAAGCTTAAAATGAAAAATCCAGCTATGAAAGAGCGTGTTAAAGGGCTCCTTGATGGCATTACTAAACAGGATTTGCAAAATGGTCCTAAGGTACAGCGATTAGTGAAGTCAATAGGAAGTCAGTTGCATGAAAAGTTTACACCTACGGAAGAAGAACAAATTGTTCGTTTTGTCTTAAGTCAACGTATTGATCCTAATAATACATTTCATCTGATTAAATTATGGGGTATGTTTCGGTAGTTCATACTTAATGCGTAAATCCCTCGGGGGATTACCCCGGGGGCTATTTTTCTTGAATTGTCTACCATTATTTTCATTAGCTAGATGAGAAACTTGTTATCGAATCTTGAATTAAGTTCAAATGTATATACCTATCTTTTTTTATTTCATGTCAAACGTTGTGCCGTCAATGCTTACGCTCTTGATGTCCATATCACCCAAGAAAGCATAGTTGGATTTGGTATCAAGATTGTACAGCCACTGGAATCCATTTTTCGTGGTACTAGTGGAACTGCAGTTCAGAATGATCTCTTTACCGTCGGCAGCGATCACCTTAACTTCAGGAATATATTTAGGCAAGGCATTATTCGTGTCATCTGTTTTGCCCTCAATAGCCACACCGATGGAAGAAACACTTACTTTGGTGACAGTCAGCTTTTCATTTTCAATAGCCAGGTTGATATCCTTTATCTTTTGCTTGCCCGAAGTAATGGTGAAATCTATCTCCCATGGTCCTTTAACCACTTGGGTGCCATCCGCAGTTGTTATTTTATCGGCTGTGATGGTCGCTTTAAACCCTTCAATGTTGTCGAGAGAGGCCATCTCAAACAGGCCGATCAGCTTTTTATTGTTGTCTACAAGCTGAAGGTTAATATTAGAAGAAGTTCATCATACGTGTAGTTAGATGGTGGTTTGATGTTGGAAATGAGTGGGATTAATAGGATCTCTAATGGACATCTATTGAAAGAGTTGAAAATAGCATTGGAATATAGTCTTGAAGGCAGAAGTAGATTATTTCGATATATTGAATAAAAGTTTATGTTTAATCGCTACGGGATTAATTTCTCGCAGCTTGTGCGGAGAGTTTCATACTATATGATGGAATGCCAAGGAGGGAATATTCAATTTGGAATTGTCTACTCCCAAGCTGGTTCATCAACCGTACTCCTTACATATGCGAACATTGGAAAAGCCGAACATGGAAGTATTTGAAGCCTATTTCTGGGTGGCCGTCTCTTTCATAACCGTAGCCAAACTTCGCACATATCGTCCAATCCTGACGCTGACCTCAGCTCGCATATAGTCTTTAGTCATCACAAATTGATCCTCCATTCCACGACAAATATAGCGATAGGTGAGTTCGGAATCACTCTTGCTGTCTTCAAATACGCGAATACTTCTTTCAAAAAGAACCTTTTTAGATTTCTGTATATCTTCTCGTATATGGTTAGCGAGCACTTTGGCGGCTGTGGAGTAGAGTAACTTAAGCATCTGAGGAGACATTTCTACTTCGAGGATCTTTTTCTCAACAATGTGGAGTGCGACAGGAAGAAGGATGTATTCCCGCATCATGTCCATTTCCTTTCTTGTTAGAGGCTCTTGAGGCTTAGGAGAGGTGTCATTGTGAATAGACAGGGCTAACGATTGTTCTTTGTGCTGAGGTAGCATCATACGACTCGATTCCCACAATCCATTGCCTTCTAGTTTTTTACTCATTTATAATGACCTCCGATTTTATGCGATCTTTCTAATGCCTGGCCTGAAGTGGTCAGTGATGATGCTCTTATGATAGCCATACTGCCGAAACGATCTTTTATCGTATCTGTGACTTTATCTAGCGCTCGTAACTTGATCTGATCTTCAAATAAAGTTAATTGATATTCCTGATCAGATGCAAAGTTGCTAAGGGTAAGTCCAATGCGACGCACGGGAAGGGTATCCCAGTAACGGTAAAAGAGTGTCTTGGCGGCTTCAAAGACGATATTCGTGTTATTAGTTGGATCAAGCATCTTCATTTGTCGAGAGAAACCTGTAGGATCTTCGTAAGGGCTACACATACAACTCACTGAAATGACGGAACCCATATAGCCCTTACGGCGACAGTCGCGGCAGACCTCTTCTGTGAGCTCTAGAAGTATCGTATTTACGTGATCCATTTCAATATAGTCCTTAGGTAATGTGATCATATGACCGACGGACTTAGGTGCTGTATTAAAAGTACCCGGTGTCACAGGGGAGTCATCCAATCCGTTAGCTGTTCTCCACATGACCTCCGCTTGAATGTTACTTTGTTTCCCAAAACGCGCTCGAAATTGTTCTTTCAAACGAGGTAAGGGCGTTCTCGCAATATCACCAATGGTGTGCATTCCCAGACGTAAGAAGTGTGACGTCATACGAGAGCCTACGCCGAACATTTTGTTTACAGGTTGTGGCCATAATAAGGCTTCGATGTCTGACTTAGGTAAGGTGAATATGCCACTTTTGTTCTTTTTTGCCCAAATGTCAGTTGCGATCTTGGAAAGCATCTTATTGGAGCTAATACCTACCCGTACATTCACGCCTGTCTGTTTAAGAACTTTCTGTTGTATGGATTGGGCCATCGTTGTAGGATCTCCGAACATACGTAGACTTCCGGAGACGTCAAGGAATTGCTCGTCTATGGAAAATATCTCAACGAGGTCGGTATACTCCTTGTAAATTTGTGTGATCATAAGCGAAACATCAATATAATGTTGCATTCTGGGACGCATGATGACGAGATCAGGGCATTTGTTCAGGGCTTCACCTAATCGTTCTGCTGTAGTGACTCCATAACTCTTGGCTATAGGGCAGGCGGCTAGAATAATACCTGAGCGACGTGCGGGATCACCGGCTACAGCAACAGGTCTATCCTTGTATTGAGGATGCTCTACTTTCTCCACACTAGCGTAGAAGCTTTGGCAATCTGCCAGGAAAATAACCCGTTCACGTTGCTTACTCATATTAACCGCCTCCACGTAAGCTCATAAGCATAGTGAATATTTCTGCCTTTATTAGACCTCGCAACATATTGAAATGATGAATATAGCCACGAACTTTATATTCAACTTCAACGCCGAGCGTATTCAGTTCAGTATTCAAGATGCTAATATGTCGTTGCTTCATGCTACGCTTGAGCTTTTGCAATACAGGATATATGGATTGTTCAACATCTCTCAGCTGACAAATAACATATTGGTATATGATTTTATTGTTATAGATCATTAAATGGTCTATATCCCTGGCTAACATATCTAACAAGATAGGTAGCAGGGTGTATTCCTTAATGATTTGAATATCTTCTTCTGTCTCCATACTTAGATTACTATTCATATTTCACACCACCATAATGAGAACGTACATTCTTGTTTTATTATACACCGAACAGACGTTCGTTATGCAAGTGTATTTTTTGGAAGTAGGCTACATTAAATGTTCTGGCGGTCCCTTCGTTACACCTATCTAAGGGGTGGGGGTCGGTTTTGCTCATAAAACAAAGACTTTATCTGGCTTGTAGGCTTGATTGTTACGTGCCAGACCTACTAGTATGCGAGCTAATTTCCCACATAACTTCATAATTGACTTCATTCATTTCAGCTTTTTGACCTGAACATTATGTTGATGCAAAGCCATGAATTCTTTGTTCGTCATACTTGGATAATTCCAATACAATAGGCATGAAAAATCGGACAGAGTGAGCGCAACCGTTTCTAGGTGCTTTCACTTGTCCGTAAATTATTTTCATATTCACTGCAATCCATACTTCAGAACTTTATTTGTTACTTCAAGACATTTGGGTGACAAATATGCTTTGAAGTACTAGAAACCAGCAAATATATTGAACTAACGTTCCCCGTTAGAATTCCTATGAAACAAATAATTTGGAATTTGAATAAAAAAGAGCGCCTCTGTACGATGGGAGTACGAAACGGGTCTACAGCCCGCTGTACTTACTTAATATCTTATAAGAAATTCTTGAAATTACAGAAATTTATCCAATAGGGGGATGCTATTATACAAGTATAAATAAAGACGAGGTGATGATATGCAAGCGAAATTGGCAGCGGACGCCATTCCCCTCCCCAAAAAGCGGAATTCATGGATAAGAACGATAAAAAAGTATAAAGTGATGTATGCTCTCTTGTTCCCGGCATTAGTTTACTTTGCCGTATTCAAATACATTCCTATGGCGGGAATCATTATTGCTTTTAAAAACTATAACCTTGCTTTGGGACTATGGGATAGCCCATGGGTGGGATTTAAAAATTTTACAGATTTTATGAACGGCGTTTATTTCTGGGACATCATGAGAAATACGATTATCATATCGCTGTATAAGCTATTGTTCGGTTTCTCCGCTCCCATCGTACTTGCTTTGCTGCTCAATGAAGTTTATACCCAATGGTTTAAGAAAATCGTACAAACGATCACTTATTTGCCCCATTTTCTATCATGGGTCATTGTTTATGGAATGATGGTGGCATTATTAGCCCCAGGGGATGGTCTTTTTAACATGATTTTGAAGGAAATTGGTGTTGAACCCATCTCATTTCTAACGGAACCTGCCTGGGGCAGACTGCTGATCATCTTATCTGAAATATGGAAGGATATTGGATGGGGAGCGATATTGTACCTTGCAGCATTAGCAGGAATCGATCCAAGCTTATATGAAGCGGCTCGGATTGATGGCGCTTCCAAGTGGAGACAGCTATGGCATGTAACATTTCCCGGCATTAGAGGAGTCATGATTCTGATGCTGATCCTTAAATTAAGCCATATTCTGGATGCTGGCTTTGACCAAATATTCATGTTTGCCAACAGCTTTAATCAGGAGAAGATCGACATTATCGACACTTGGGTATACCGTGAAGGGTTGGAGCGTCTTAAGATTGGCTTGGCTACTGCTGTGGGATTGTTTAAAGCTGTCATCGGATTTGCTTTAGTTTTGGCAGCAAATAAGCTCGCCAAAAAATTCGATGGGCAAATTTGGTGAGGTGGTTTCAAAATGATCAATTTGACAATCGGGGAAAAAGTCTGGCAAGCAGTCGTTTATTTTATTCTTATTTTGCTATCCCTACTTTGCTTACTACCCTTTCTATATGTGGTTGCTGTTTCAGTGACGCCAGAATCGGAAGTGTTAAGAAGAGGAATTGTTATTATACCAGAAACCGTTACCTTTCTAGCATATAAGGAAGTATTCATTTCTCATGGTATCGGGCAGGCGTATAAAATTACATTGTTTCGAACGATTGTAGGGACTGTGCTTAATGTGTTTTTTACGGTAATAGCGGCTTATCCGTTATCCAAAAAATATTTGCCGGGGCGAAGCTCATTTTTACTATTCATTGTCTTTACCATGATGTTTGGGGGAGGATTAATTCCGACATATTTACTAATCCGCTCTCTGGGATTGCTAGACAGTCCGTGGGTATTGATTATTCCACAACTCATTAGTGCATTTAATCTGGTGATCATTAAAGGCTTTTTCGAGCAATTGCCTGCTGAAATCGAGGAATCAGCGAGGGTAGACGGTGCAAGTGAGCTTCAGTCGTTATGGCGGATCATTTTACCACTGTCCTTGCCCGTCCTTTCCACAGTTTCCTTATTTTACGCAGTCGGGCATTGGAACAGTTATTTCGATGCTATTGTTTATATCAATGATTCCAACTTAATGCCGCTTCAAGTTATCTTGCGCAACATCCTGCTTAACGTCGCAACACAAAGCGCTGATTCGCTCGCCAATTCCGGAGCTGTTAGTACGTTCGCTGTGCAAATGGCTGCAGTTGTCGTGACTACGGTTCCGATTTTGATCGTTTACCCATTTATGCAAAAGCATTTTACCAAAGGTGTGCTCTTGGGATCGGTTAAAGGTTAAAAGGCATTCCAACCTGAGTTGTTACGGGGAAACCGTGATAATATATAAGCAAAGGAGAGGTCATTATGCAACGTAAAGCGATTACATTTGCTATTCTGACAGCAATAGTGGGTGTGGGAACGGTATTGTCAGGATGTGGGGAACAAAGAGAAGTTATATCGACAGCTTCGAGTAATTCGCAAGGCCAGCCTAACCAGTTTGCGAACAAAATGAAAATCTCGATGTTTAACCAAGGCACTTTCAACGCGGCTGCTCCGCTTCCTCCCCGTGAAGAAGATATCCAACGCCAAATGTTGGAAAAAGAAGTGAATATCGACTTGGAAATGATGATTCCTCAATCAGGGCAAGCAACGACTAAATTAAATACGCTCATTGCTGGCGGAGATATTCCAGATTTGATCTTCTTGAAGAGCCGGGCTGATCTCGCGCAATATTATGACCAAGGTGTTCTTGCGGATTTGACACCGTATCTGGATCAATTTCCTGAATTGCAGAAACGTTTTAGCAACGACTCCTGGGAGGCGATGTCCTATCAAGGAAAAACCATTGGAGTTCCAGGTTATGATAATGTAAACGGTATCAGTCGAAGCTTCTTCATCCGCAATGATTGGCTGAAAAAGCTGAATATGGAAGTGCCAACGACACCTGACGAGCTATTTGAAGTTATGAAAGCCTTTACAGAGAAAGACCCGGACGGTAATGGCAAAAACGATACGTACGGATTCATAGGCGGTATGAATAAAGAAGGCAATCTGCAAACCTACGGCTTCGATAGTTTGATGTGGATGTTTGGCGTCAATCCTCCCTCAGCCATTGAAGTGAAAGACAATAAACCGGTGTTACTGTTTACCGACCCAAAAATGAAAGAAGCGCTCGCTTATATCAATAAAATGATGGAAGCCAAAGTTGTAGATCCAGACTGGGTGACGATGAATTCGCCCGATTTGTTGGACCAAAAGTTATTTAAGGGTAAAGTTGGCTTCATGATAAGAGATGCCCGTAGGCTGGAACCAGATTATCAGCAGAAAATGAAAGAAATCAGTGGAGAGGTGCCGGAATGGATCGTCATTCCTCCAATGATAGGTCCTTATGGTGATCAAATTGTAGAGAGAAAATCGTTCCAAGGCAATTCATGGGCCATATCCAAGAAAGCGGATAAGGACAAAATCATTCGGATCTTGTCAATGCTGAATTATCTCTTTACGGACAAAGAAGCATATCCGAATTTTGCATACGGAATTAAAGGGATTCATTGGGATTGGGTGGACGGCAAGATCAAAAATAAAACCTCCGAATTATCGAAGGAAATGAAAGAAAAGTACCAATGGGTCGATCATTATAGAATGCCGCGTCGTGGTGATGATGCTGAGTACTTCAGCTTCCAGAATCCTAAGACGGCAGAAGCTTTTAAGAACAATCAGAAATACGTGGCGCCTACTTTGCCCGGGAATTTATTGACTGAAGACCCGAGCGATACATTGGCAGCTGACCGCCAGCGTTTCATTAATGAAAGCTTGGTCAAATTTATGACTGGCAAAGACCCTCTTTCCAACTGGGAGAATTTCCTCCAAACGTTGGATACCAAGTTTGACATGCAGAAATATAAGGACAACGCAATCAAGCAATTTAAAGAAGCAGGCATAATCAAGTGAATTAAACGAAGAGAGTGGCTATAAGTAGCCCCTCTCTTTATTGTCATATGCTATTATTAGTTTAATACGGATATAAAAGGAAGATGATCGATGCGAAGAAGAATCAGCTTGCCTTTAAAATTATTTTTTATCGTGTTTGCATTTGTATTAAGCTGCATAATCTTAATAAGCCAATTGTCTTATCGCTATGTCCAAAAGGAAATAAGAACCACAGACATTTATTACACCAACCAAATACTTGACAAGGTAGATCAGTATTTCACAGTTAATTTTTCCTCCTTCCAGACGATCCTGTTCTCGGTCGAAACATCGGTGAAAGCCAACATTGACAATACGGAAGTGATTAAAAAGCAATTAAGAGAGCTGTATGAACTCAACAGTAATTACGTCAGTAATATTTATTTGATCAAAAGCGATTTATCCATTCTAGGCGGAAGTACACCTACCCGAATATTCGATGAACCTTTATCTGAAAGAGAACCTTTGTTTGAGGCGGCTGACAAGAACAGAAGGACTACATTTGTCAGTGATCCTTACAAATCTAAATATTCCGGCTGGACAGTTACGATGGTTCGATATCTGAACGGCGCTCCATTTCCTATGGCCATTGCGGTAGATTTGGATCTAAATGCCATTGAAGAAACCTTGTTCAAGATTAATAAAAAAGAACAAATGAATTTGGCTCTAATCACCGCATCGGGGAAAATCATCGCCGGATTTTCGGAAAATAAAGGACCACTGAATATTCAAGATCATACTTTTTCAATCGGTGAAACGTCAGCGGAACAAATTCTGGATACTACAGAAACAAGCCTTCAACTGCATACCAAGGATGGCATTCCGGTCTCCCTTTTGAAAAAACCGACTGAGAAATTCAACTGGACCATCATCTCGATCAACGATGAGTCACGCTTGAAAGCTGCTTTGTCCAGATTGGAAACCTATTATATCGAGCTTCTAGCTGCAGGTCTTCTCTTAAGTCTGCTCATTTCCTTTTTTATTGCCAAATATATAAGGAATCCACTCTATGCGCTCAAAACAAAAATGAAGCGGGTGGAGCAAGGCTTCCTCACAACTACAATATCGATTAACCGAAACGATGAGTTTGGAGATCTTTCCCGAGCATTCGATCGTATGCTGCAGCAAATTGTGGAATTGATTCAGCGAGCGGAGCTTCATAATGAACTTGAGCGGAAGCTGGAAATCCAAGTGCTGCAGTCTCAAATAAACCCTCATTTTCTGTATAACACGCTTGGTTCTATCAGTAATGTCATACGACTCGGACAAATAGAGAAAGTAGATGTGGTGATCGAGTCTCTCATTTCAATATTGGAATACGGGATAGCCGACGCTTCGGAGAAGGTTTCACTACGTCAGGAATTGCAAAATGTATCGGACTATATCGCGATCCAGAACATCCGTTATAACAGGCACTTCCACTTGATTGAGAATATCGAAGAAGGGTTATTGGATTTTCCGGTTTTTCGAATGCTGCTGCAGCCCCTTGTAGAGAATAGTATCTTCCATGGTTATAACGGAGGGGGGATCGAAGGCCCTATTACTATTCATGGGTACAGGGAGGGTGGCATCGTCATCATAGAAGTAGTTGATCAAGGCGAGGGAATTCCAACTGATAAAATAAAGCATATTTTAATTTCAGAACCGAGTGATGTGGAAGTGAAAAGGAAAAGAATCGGGTTAAATAATATTCATGGCCGAATAAGACTTCACTACGGAGAACAGTTCGGGCTCCAAATCATAAGCATACCTAAGGAAATAACCCGTGTTCGCGCCTTATTCCCAGCAGGCTAGTTTAAAGGAGATGGATGATGGTGAGAGACTACACCTGCGTCATTGTTGACGATGAAGATCTAATCATTCAGAGATTGGAATTGTTTTTTAACGAGCTCTCCCATAGGGATAGGCGATTTCATTTAGTGGGAAAAGCGAATAATGGGCTGAAGGGGATAGAGGAGATCGTAAAGCTTAAGCCGGATATCGTGATATCTGATATCGTTATGCCGCGTATGGATGGAATTTCCATGATTGAGCAGCTAAAGCCAAAGCTTCCCCATACCCAATACATTCTTTTGACCGCCTATTCATCCTTTGAATACGCCCAGAGAGCTATTCAAGCCAACGTATTGGAGTACATTGTTAAGGTTCCGCTCAGGGAAGCAGATTTGGATCGAGCTTTAGATAAGGCAGCCGGGATTTTAAATGAGGTTAAGAAAAAAGAAGCGGAATTTCAATCGTTAAACGTATCCGTGCTTGAAAATAAATATAGAGTCCACAAGCAATTTTTTAACGAGCTTATCAGAGGCGAAATTCCTTCTCATCGGGCATCTGATTTTGCCAATCGCATGCAGTTCCATTTCTTTCAAGCCAACTATTGCTGCTTCATTGTTGAAATGAATCTGTATGAAAGTTTCCGAAACGAATATTCAGCGTCTGATCAAAACATCTTGAAATATGCGATTACGAATATAATCGAAGAAACTGTGATGAATGGTGGCAGAGGTGTAGCTGCGGATCTATCCGATAATCGTTTAATTGGCTTTCTTTCCTGGGAAAATAATCGCAGTGATATGGAAACGGAATATGCTTGCCAGACATTGGGGGGGCAGATCGTCTCCCATTTGCATCAATATTTGAATCAAAGGGTATCCGTCGCTTTTGGAGGTCCGCACCGAGGCTGGGAATCCATCAAACAAGCTTACACGGAAGCTCAAAATGTGAGTGATGATTTCTATTATCATACAGAGAAAGTAGTAAAAACACCCATGCATCGGTTCCATTACCATAATGACAGAAAAGAGGACTTCCAGCAGAAACTGGCTGATTTTCTTGCTTGGGTGAAAAGAAAGGTTCCCAAGGAAGAGCTGGAGAAAGCATTTGCTGATCTGAACCAATTTGTTACGGACCATAAAATCCATAAGTCCATCATGGCGCCTATGCTACGAGACTTGTACAGAGACATTACTGTGAAGTTTAAATCGGGGAACAAGTTGACCACGGAAGTAGCAGAGTTTCCTATAGAATTTATGGATTTTTGGGAGCAGCTTGCCTATATTGGCGACTTCACATTCGAATATGTACACGCTGGTCAACTTTTACATCGTGTAGAAATCATGAGTGCTATGCGGTTTATAGAGAAAAACCTGAAACAGCGATTAACGCTCGAGGCGATTGCCGAGGAAGTGAATTTAGCTCCATCGTATTTTAGTAGCTTATTCAAAAAAACAATGAACGAGGGCGTTATCAGCTACATCAACCGTAAAAAAATTCAATTAGCTCTCGAGCTGTTAAATGTTCAGGATTATTCTTTATTGGAATTGTGCGAGGAAGTAGGAATTGTGAATGAAGGTTATTTTTGCAAATTATTTAAAGAATATACGGGTGATACTCCTAAGCAATATCGGATAAAAATGACACGGTATGAATCCAAATAAGGTTGTAAAAAATGTGTGAATTTTTCGCGAAATCATGTAAAAAAAAAGGGAACAAAAGGATTACCATGATAGAAGGATCTAATCATGGAGGTTATCAAAATGGAGCTTATTAAAGCAGATGTAACCGTCGTAGGCGGAGGTATTGCTGGGATATGTGCTGCCATTGCTGCCGCACGCCAAGGGCTGCAAGTTTCACTTATTAATGATCGACCGGTTCTTGGGGGAAATGCGAGCAGCGAGGTCAGGGTTCATATCAACGGGTCGGCATATCTCGGAAAGAGTCCATCCTATTATGCACGCGAGGGCGGGTTGGTGGAAGAACTCAAGTTGAAGATTTTTCACTATAATCCGTTATACAACAAGAAGCTTATGCTTTCGCTTTCGGATACGGTCTTGTTGGATATGGTCTATGATGAGCCTAACATTTCTCTATTTCTGAATACATGCGTGCATGAAACGGGCATGGAGAACGGCAGAATTAAATGGGTGGAGGGCCTTCAATTGGCTTCCGAAAGAAAATTTCGTTTTGAAAGTCGAACCTACATCGATTGCTCCGGAGATGGAGTTGTCGGATATCAGGCAGGTGCTCTCTTCAGATGGGGGAGAGAAGCGAAGCATGAATACAAGGAAGAATTGGCTCCTGAAGTGGCGGACCATTACACCATGGGCGATACGATCCTGTTTCAAGCCCGTGACGTAGAATATTCCGTTCCATACAAAAGGCCTGGCTTTGCGTATGATATTACGAAGTTGGCCTTTTTCGATAGTATCAGAAAAGGCTTAAACCATCGGGCTTTTCCAAGAAAAATCAACGGGCTTGGCGGATTGTGGTGGCTGGAATACGGCGGACATATGGATATTATCAAGAATAATGAAGACATCGCATTGGAGCTGCGGAAATTGGTGTACGGGATTTGGGATTATATCAAAAATAGCGGCGAATTTGATGATGTAGACAATCTCATCTTGGATTATGTATGCCCGATTCCGGGAAAGCGGGAGTCGAGGCGATTTATTGGGGATCACATGTTGTCTCAGAACGATCTTACAGCAAAGCCGCATTTCGAAGATGCTGTATCCGTCGGAGGATGGTATATGGATTTACATGCTAATAAGGGCATCTACGATGAGGGACCGGCTACAGCATGGAATTTCGTGCCTGGATTGTACAATATCCCTTTCCGCAGTTTATATTCACGAAATATTCCTAATCTCATGTTCGCTGGTCGCAATATAAGTGCTACCCATGTGGCTTTCGGATCTACAAGGGTAATGGCAACCTGCGGTTGTATGGGGCAGGCGGTTGGAACGGCTGCTTCGTTATGCTTGAAATATGAGGTGGACCCCGCGGCCATAGTCGAAGCTCATATGGGGGAGCTGCAGACGCTGCTGCTTCGAGACGGGCAAACGATTGTAGGGCTTCAAGAGGAATTGGATCCTTACTTCGCTGACGGATTAACTATTCGTGCCTCGTCTCAGCGCAGCTATGACAATCTTCATCCAACCGAAGAGATTTCCTTGGAGAAAGGGTTATGTTTGGTCTTGCCGATTCAGACATCCGTGGCTGAAAGCGTACGGATCAAAATTAAAAATATGTCCGAGCATTTGGAAACTCTGCATGTGAAGCTGTTTGGCGGGGAACGGAAGGAAAACTACATTCCCACCAGCGAGTTGAAAGACTACCGCTTGGTTATCGCAGCCGGTCATGACGACTGGATTACGCTAGACTTGGGCTGCAAGAAGCCGGCTGACGACAAAATCTACATCGTATTGGAAGGTACGGCGAGCATTGCCGTATACGGCAATGAAGAGAAAATGACAGGAGCGGTCAGCTTCCATTATCGGCCGGAAGAGCCGTCCAGGCTGAAGAAATTCAATAAGAGCATTTGCTTTGAGGACCTGATGCCATCTCAGAATATGTATAATCCTGAGAATGTCGTCAATGGCTACTCCAGACCTTATGGCCAACCGAACGGCTGGATTTCTGAACGTACGGAAAAACAGGAATGGTTGGAATTCTTTTTTGCAAGCCCCAAAAATCTGGACGAAATCCATCTTGTTTTCAATTCGCAGCTGGATTTGGAGCATTTCGACGATCCTATCGAGCCACTTATCCAAGATTATGATGTGACCTTGACCTTAGAAGACGGTACCGAGAGGGAAATTAAAATCCGTGGGAATTATCTTACGTTGAATAAACATAAGGTGGATGCGAAATGTGTAACCCGAATCCGGTTTGATTTCTGTGCAACTTATGGTTCGCCTTATTTTGAAGTGTTTGCTATAAAATTGTTTGCTCCTAAAAACGATAAATGAGGTCAGGTGAAGTCGCGATGAAGGAATTATTCCCTCGAAGAGGGCTCCCTAATATAATTCAGAAGTTGGAAAATGGGGAAACAGTAACAATCGTCTATTTCGGCGGCAGTAATACCCGTTCTGAAGGATACAGGGTCATGACGGCGGATTGGCTTCGTGAGCAATATCCCAAGGCGGATATCCGCTCTGTGAATGCAGGCATTTCTGGGACAGGATCGGATTTGGGCTGTGCCCGTTTGGAGACAGATGTACTGCGTCATCAGCCTGATCTAGTATTTGTTGAATTTGTCGGTAACGATGGCGGAGATCCCGAATCCAAGGCGCGGATCGAAGGAATTGTCCGTCAGATCCGCAAGCGGAGCCGGTTTACCGATATCCTGTTCGTTTATACGCTGAAGGAGCGGGATGTGGTCGGATTTCAGTCTGGGGAATACCAGAAGGGGGCTCTAATGCAAGATGAAGTGGGCGACTATTACGGTATTCCTTCGATTCATCTGGGCGTAGCGGTCAGTCACTTGGTGTCGGAGGGAAGACTCGTTTTTACCTCAAAGGAAGACGTGTCCATTCCCGGAGCAGTTGTTTTTACGCATGATTCGATCCATCCGACCATTCCCGAAGGACACCAGATATACACGGATACAATCACCCGGTCGTTTGAGAAAATTAGCGAACTTCAAGGTCGCGGGGGAAGGGTCGAACATAACTTGCCTCAGGACCCTTTGGTAACGGCCAATCCTTGGGAGTACGCCGCTATGCTGTCACTGGATAGTCTTACTAATTTTTCGGCAGGATGGTCTTACATGACTCCCGATGATTTTGCTTTAGTGCGCGAGTACAATTGGTTATTCCCCGGCCTATGGCGAGCAGTCGATCCTGGAGAGGCTATCACGGTGCAGTTCGAGGGAATCCATATCGGGCTATTCGATATCGGGGGGCCTGATTCTGGCAGATTGAAGGTGTCGGTGGATGGTGGGGAACCCTTTCTTGTCGATCGATTCACACCACACAACGATCATAATCGAAATCAGTATGTATTCTTGCCGGAGCTCCCGAATGGGAAACATACGGTTCGCTTCGAAGTCGATACCGAGAAGACAGACAAAGCGGCCGTGTTTGAGGCATGCGGCAATGAACGAAGTAGAGAGCATGTTCGGCAGCATACGGATTGGTACGATCAAACGGTGATCCAGCTTGGGAAGTTGTTGTTGGTGCAGCCGCCATTATAATTGATCATTAGGCTTTGTCCAATTGGAAGACCTACATCATATCTGACTGCAGTTGAGCGGTCAGTTATGATGTAGGTTTCTTTTTTTAAATATAAGAATTTATATGTTACATGCTATAAATTATCCTTATATTTCTACGAGAAACGGTCGTCGTCTTTAAAGGACGACAAAGTCGTTTCTTCTTGCTTAAAATCTTATAAGAAATTCTTGAAATTAAAGAAATTTGATGGTTATGTGACATGCTATGATAAAAACGACGGAGCGGAATTAGCCAGAAGGATAAGGCTAATTGCTTTTTTACGATCTTCGAACAAAGGAGGGCATTAATATTTTGAAAGCGCTATCAACTTAAGGGAGGCTGTGAGTTGTATGATAAAAAGGAAGCTGTTTTTCTTAATCGTTTTCATCGTGACGATATTAGTTCCTTTCAGCCTAGTCGGAATAAGGACCGCTTATGCGGAGACCTTACCGTATAAGACGATTATCATCGATGACGGGAGCATCAAGATCAATGATGTTGTGACACCTGATGTGGGTAACGAGAACAACGGATATTCGGCTCCGAATTGGACCACAAGTACAGGGGTGAAGGGGTATGATAACTCCAGTTCCAAATATACGAGTACAGAAGGCAGAACGATATCATGGAAACCACGATTGGAAGCGGGAACGGCGAGAATATCGTTATACAAGCTTAACTGGGAGGATAAGGCGGATAGCAATGTAAAAATTGAAATCGTTCACAATGGAACGACGGATGTTCTCTTTATGGATTTGAGACCTTCATTTGGCGCTCCTGCGGGATGGGTTGATTTGGGAGAGTACTATTTTTCCGGGGTTGGTGAAGAATTCGTTAAATTGACTCGGTCTACCAGCACAACCAGCACGATACTTACTCGTGCTGATGCGGTCAAGTTCGAAGGGAATATTCAGCAAAAAGAGCCTTATAAGACGATCATCATTGATGATGGAAGCATCACGATTGATGATGTCGTCACCACTGATGTAGATAACGCGAATAACGGGTACTCCGCTCCTTATTGGACTACAAGTACGGGAGTGAAGGGATATAATAATTCCAGTTCCAAATTTACCGATGCTGTAGGAAGAAGCATCACATGGAATCCGCGATTGGAAGCAGGGACGGCGAGAATTTCGTTCAACAAGCTTGATTGGGCGGATAAAGCAGATAGTAATGTTAAAATCGAAATTGTTCACAATGGGATTACGGATGTCATGTTTATGGATCTGAGGCCCTCGTCGGGCCCATCGGTCGGATGGGTTGATTTGGGGTCATATTATTTCAGTGGTGATGATAGCGAATTTGTCAGACTGACTCGAACGCAACCTACGACCGGAACGATCATTACGCGGGCCGATGCGGTCAAGTTTGAAGGGGATATCCGGCAGCAAGCTCCGCCGTTGCCTCCGCTGCGCAGCCGTACATTGGCGAATCTCAGTTACACGGAAAAAGGCAGCATCGAGAATGCTAGCTATAAGGCGACCTTCTATGAAGCAGCTTGGGATGGAGGCAAATCCATCGTTCGTGATATGTTCTACAAGGACACGGATACGGGGAACTGGGTGCCTGTCATCAATAATGTGGCGGAAAGACTTGAAGAACAATGGGTCTTATTGGATGGGAATGCGGGGAGTCGAACCAATTACTACGATACGATGAACAAACGCTGGATTACATTCGACGAGATCGATTTCCCCGACAGCCACACTGCGATATTAACCGATTCTTCACATGGAAGCGATTACGATTTTCAAGTGAACTGGTCCATGGCAGGAGAAAAACCTGATGTTTCCTTCGCCTTTACACCTCGCCGGGATGGTAATTATGTGATCGGCTATCAGTCTTTCACAACAGAGCAAATCTCTGGCGTCAATGAAGTGTTAAATGGTTTCAGGTCACATGCAAAAATGGTAGGTTCGGTGGAATCAACAAGCTTAAGGGAGCTAAGCGCTCCAATGAGTCTGGTTGAAAAGAATGACGGTTCGGGGAATCCATTGACGTATGGGGTATTTGTACCTTCGGATGAGCTTCCGGTTGAATTTGAACCGACGGGAGGTGTTACGAAACAAAGGCTTGGCATGAGCCTTGTCAACAACGAAGGCAGCGTGCAGCCAATCTTGTATGCTCCTCAATTTGGGACTTATTCGCAAATGACCGCAGAAAGCACTTATCAATTTCATATGGGACTAATCGCTCAAAAAAGCAATTTGTATGAGTCCTACGCGGATATTCTTCGCAATGAGTACGGTTATTCCGCATACCGGGATAATGTATCAGATCAGTCGCTTACTGACGCGATGTTCAATATGATCGATTTACTTAAGATAGAGCCGCAAGGGGATGACTCTGTTGATTATGTCCCGTCACCCAGCGGGTGGTGGAGCCGTGCCAAGGGCTTTATTGACATCGAAAACGAGGATAGTGTTCGAACAAGCTCGAATGCGGTTCTTTTGGGGGCTTACTATTTGACTGGGGATGACCAGCTTTACGATACGAGAGCATTGCCGTCCGTCCAGTATGGCTTATCGCGAAATGGTATAGGTTGGTCGCCGACGCAGAAGCCAGTATACGGTGTGCCGTCGTTATGGAAAATGGCAACCTTGCCGTTTGATTTTTCAAGCGTATCCGCTGTCAATCAGATGATGGGTACTTCGGCAGGAATTGGGGCGCTGGCGCAGGAAGAGTACCTTGTGCGTGATCCTGACCAGAAAGATCGGGGGCCTATCATTCAGCCCCTTATGATGTATCGTATGACGGGGGATGCACGGTATTTACAGGCTGCCAAGGCTGCAGCCGACAGCTATATCATTCAACATATCGATACTCCTGAATCCGTGAATGTGAGTAAAAATGAGTTTATTTATTATTATAGCAAGCTGTGGATGGAGATCTTGGAGCTTTACGAGGAAACGAAGGATCCCAAATACTTGAATGCCGCGTACAAGGAAGCCAAACGGTACGCCACCATGTTCGTTGCTCGTCCGGTTACTGAAGGCACGGTTACGATTCCGCAGCCGGAGACGTATAATTACGCGGAGTCGTTCCATTGGCCGGAAAGTGGTAAATACGATTATCCTAGGAGCAAGCTCCCTGAAGACGTAGCCGGGGGCGTACAAGCGGAAAGTTGGCTTATTTCACCCAACGGGTTGACATTTGAGGCGGGAAGTACAACTGGCTATTATCGGATGAATGCGCAGGAGGCTCCTTTCATGCTGAGATTGTCGCTCTATACAGGCGATAAACTGCTGCAGGATATCGCTCATAATGCGGTCATCGGACGATATTCCAGCTATCCAGGTTATTACTATAAGGGCTTCGCCATTAGTCAATTGGAGCCGAATTTTCCTCTGGAAGGTCCAAGCGGGGCTACATCCATCTATTATCACCATATGCCGGCGCAGCTCGGGCAAACGATGGATTATCTGATCAGCGAACAATCGCTGAAATCGAATGGGAGTATTTCATTCCCGTCCGTATTCGAAACTAATTTTTTATGGTTCAAATATCATCTCTATGGAAATAAACCAGGTCATTTTTACGGCAATTCCGACGTTTGGCTCTGGATGCCCAAGGGGATTATCCAGACCAATCATCCTCAATTGAATTGGATAACGGGAGAGAGTGGAAATAAATTCTATATCGGATTAAGCAACGAATCGACAGCTGAAGTTCAGACTCCGATCGAATTGAATGCGCAAATCATTGGGTTCAACCCGGTACAAGATTATACCGTAACCATCATCCGCGACAATGGCACACCAGAGCAAGCGGTTATGAGTGGCGGAATCATTCAAGCCACGGTTTCAAGCAAGGGAATAACCGCTATCATTGTGGAGGGGCTAGATATTGATGTGCCGCTGCACCAGGTCAGAACTGCTGATACATCGGATGCAAGCTATTTCTTCGATATCCACAGTCCAATAGATGCGGTTAAAGGCATGCTGATCGTCAAGCCCGACGAAACGGCCTACGATGCTTATGTGCAGGCAAAAACGACGAAACCAGCGACGATCCATTATTCCTTGGATGGCGGGGCTACGTATACGACCATTCCAGATACGATATATCCGATGGAATGGTCGATACGGGTAAACGATTTATCCCAAACCTTCACTTATTATGTGGAATCGGACGGGAAACAGACTCGCAAGCGGACACTCTATCTGCCTGATCAGGTAACGGTAACTCCAGTTCAACCGGATTGGCAGGATGGTTCATCTATCATTGTGGATAATACAGAGGCGGAGACAGAAGGCGTCTGGATACGGGATACAACGGCTAACGACTATTACTATGATAACTATGTGTATGCCAAATCGACTGCCGGCACAGCGACAAGCAGAATTGTATGGCGGCCTGAGCTGCCGGAGAGTGTTACTTACAGTGTGTATTACAAGCTTCCGCAAATAACCGCTACGAGTGAAAATTGGGCAACGAATGCCTCATTTACCGTTTATTATAGCGGGGGCTCCGAGACGGTTACCGTTGATGAGACAACGGCCAATGGGACTTGGGTGCACCTGGGTGCTTATCCTTTTGCAGCAGGCGATAGTGGGTACGTGGAATTAACCAATAAGGCCAATAAGTCACGAGTAGTTGCCGATGCGATGATGTGGGTGGACCCGAACAAGATGCCGCAATTGGAGTCTGCGGTGATCCTGTCGGATCGGGACGAACTTCAGATGACTCAAACCGCACAACTGAGCGTAACCGGCTATTTGGATAACGGTCTGATTGGTGATCTAGCACAGGCAAATGTGCAGTATTTCGTTGATCGAACCGATCTGGCTGAAGTGGACAGTAGCGGTTTGTTGACCCTTCTAAGTCTCGATGTGGAAACGGATCACATTGAGGTATGGGCCACTGTAACGATTGACGGAGTGACCTTAACAACACCGCCTTTGACAATAACGATCAGGGACCTAACGGTTATTGTCGACAGCACGAATACGACTGGGTTATACACGACAGAAGGGTCTTGGAGCCAGAGCAATTTAGCCGGATACAAAATTGGTGTTAAGTCCCGTTACTCTACAGTTCAAGGATCATCAGCGACGTGGAAAGGCCAGTTTCCAGAGGGGAAATATACGGTCTCCATCTACAAGCTCGTCCATACGACGGCAAACGATAATTATGTCAAAGTGGAAGTGAAGCATCAGTCGGTTACCGAGGTCACGTATATCGATGCAACAGTCGGCTCGTCGGGTTGGGTTAATCTAGGAACGTTCGACTTTACTGGAGACGGTAGCGAGTATGTTCGTTTAACCAGGGTTACTCCGACAACGGTAGATCCGCCAACTCTACCTGCCGATATGATCTATACGAGGGTTGATGCAGTCAAGTTCGAACGGCATTCCGTCAGTCCGGCGTTGCCTGCAAATGGGGTGCCAGGTAAACCGACACTTTCGAATAATAGCGGTGTTGCGACAGGCTTAAATGATGGCAATTATGAGGTTACGATGAATATGTGGTGGGGAAACAATGGCTCACTGTATAAGTTGTACGAGAATGGCCAATTGATCCAAACGAAGTCACTGGCCGATGTTTCGCCAGCTGCCCAGACTTCCATTATTCCTATTCAAGGTAAGCCAAATGGAACCTATGTGTATACATGTGAGTTATCGAATTTGTATGGAACGACTTCATGTGATCCACACACCGTCACCGTGGCTGAGGCGAATCCCGGCAAACCCGTGTTGTCCAGTGACAACTGGGATCAAGATGGGAACTATAACATTACTGCTAATATGTGGTGGGGCACGAACGCAGCACAGTATCGTTTATATGAAAATGGCGAACTTATTGAAACGCAATCTTTATCTTCACAAACACCAAGTGCTCAATCGGCCATTACACAAATTTCAGGAAAAGCTCCTGGCACTTATCAATATCGCGGCGAGTTTATGAATGGAAGTGGAACAACGGTAAGTGATGTTATACAAGTCATTGTAAAATAACCCTAAGAGCTGAGTGGATGAGAACGATCCAATCGGCTCTTTTTTTTCTTGGAATTTAGTATTGAGCTATGCAAAATGCTTGTAAATCGATGATGTAAGAAGACAGCATATTTTTGGAACAAATGTCGGAGCATCCGACGGTGTTTAATCTATACTTTAAAGGCTCACAACTGGGTGATATTTACACGATGCTGTTCATGCTAGATCAGCAGGGCGATATCAACCTGTACATGATTTATCTAATCCGATTTCTGTAAAGACTCATAAACGAGCATGATTGAGGAGTTTACATAGTCTCGCAGCAGTTCTATTATAACTCTCAATGCTATGTATTGATGGAGGGTAAAATACCGTTATAAATATAAGTAAGATAAAGATAAAGATAACTATTACGGTACCCTTGTATAGACACTTCATTAAAGAGCATCTGGAGGGGGAAAGCAAATTCTTGAGGAAGAGTAAAAGCGGCGATAATTATAAATTAAAGAGAAGAAAAATGATCGCCTTTTATAAATTAGTGGAAGATAAAAGATAAAGAATAAGTAAGATTAAAAGTTATTGAAGACAGATACTGCTGAGACCCATATCATTCATTCAACTAACGGGACACTTTTATCCTTTGAAGAACATGAAGGATAAGACCTTAGTCACGATCGAGATCGAAAAGTTGGACAAACTGACAAATCAGCTTGTTAAGGAAAACTAAGCAGGGGGACATTGTAAACTATCTAATTAGAAGGAGAGAGATGTTTGTAAAGATCCTCCTTCTTTTTTCGTTATTAATAACGAACTAGGTTTTTGCCGTCAGGAATAATTGTCGGTTTACACACATTTGGATCAAGGTTGAGCCTTCTAACACTGAAGACGATCAGCCATTTTCGCAGATCGTCAGGCTTATGTTTCTCACATGCTTGGTAAGCTTATGTAACATTTATCGATTTTAATAAAAGGTATAGTGACCTAGACGTTGCTTTTCCTTGCCTCTCAATCAGTCCTGTTGTAGTAGCTTTTTTCTATATTTCATTGGCGTCATGCCAACTAGTTTTTTGAAAGACTGACAGAAATAAGGGAAATTATTCATCCCCACCTCAATGCTAATCTGCTCAATCCCTTTGTTGCTAGTTATTAAAATCACACAGGCTTGTCTGATTCGTCTAGCGAGAATATAATCAGTCAACGTAGCGCCTGTTTCTTGTTTAAAGATACGGGATACATAAGATTTGGATACATGCAGAAAATCCGCTAACGTATCGAGTGAAATTTCTTCTGAATAATGTCTTTCAAGCCAATTCATGATTTTTTCAGAATAACGAAGTTGTCGTTGAGGATTCAATCCATTTTTCATCGGATTTCCAAAATCTGTTGCAAAGAGAAATTGAAAAACCTGCAGCAGGAGTAAAGCAAAATTTTGCTGTTTAACATCGAACTGCTGATACTTAGAAAGCCCAACATAATGATGCTGGA
Source organism: Paenibacillus macquariensis (assembly GCF_900156375.1). Taxonomy (GTDB): domain Bacteria; phylum Bacillota; class Bacilli; order Paenibacillales; family Paenibacillaceae; genus Paenibacillus_AQ; species Paenibacillus_AQ macquariensis. The sequence continues at coordinate 435,109 of NZ_FTNK01000001.1, read as the reverse complement.
ATAATTGGCTGATAACACTATTACTATCAATTTGATAGAGCACTTGTTCCTCTAGCTCATTTTTCCACAAATACTGAAAATAAGCATTCAAGTGAGGGAATGAATTGAAATAGGTTTCAAATATAGAGGGCTCAAAGGAGATGATCGTTCGTTCAAATGGGGTATCTGGATGAACTTCGACTTGAATGTGATGTAGTTGATAAGGCTGCAGGTAAAGAAAGGTGCCAGATTGAATAACATATACTTTACGATTTATAATAATCTGTCCGGTGCCTTGATGCACATATAAAAATTCCATTCCTTGATGGAAATGGTAAAACCCCTTGTAAATGTCAGTCGTTATCTTGCGATAGCTAAAGCGATAGGGAATTTCATGTAATGCTACATCTTCAAAGAATTTCATCATATGTAGGCCTCCTGATGATCGACTCAGAATAGTGTAACATGCCCTAATGAATCATGCTAAGAAAACAACAATTCTATGCAACGCAGTGTAACTTTGAAACCTATTGATTTAATATAATGGTAATGGAACCATTGTATAACATATGAGTCAGTAAATGCTCTTTTCATATGTTTAATTATCGTCATTTGGAGGAAAACGATATGAGCTATAAAGTAGACAAAGGTGTCATTCCTACTATTGTAGGATTGTCATATGCTTCTCGTTGATTTTCCGATGGCAGATAAAACTATCAAAGGAGAGACCTACAGAAGCGACATGATGATCATATAATTCTGTAGGTCTCCCTTGAGCAGAACCATTTAATTATAATAATTTAGCATTGCGCATCTGTCATTTCATTGGTGAAGGCACGTTTGTATTCCTGTGGCGACATCTTCAAAGCTGATTCCGGAGCAAAGTGAAATTGCAGTGCACGGCGTCCCTTCGCAGACTGATTGGAAGGCGTGCCATGATGGATCAGTCCATGGAAAAACAACGTACCTCCAGGGGACAAGGGCACCACGACATCTTTATCTACCTGCACACTGCTATCACAGATCTGCCAATCCCTCTCGGCATAATGTGGAATGCATCCTTCCTTTTGAGAGCCTGGAATGATGTGCATACATCCGTTATCTATCGTTGCCTCATCTAAAGCAATCCATACTCCTATTACTGACTTGTTAAAAGCGAGAGGACCAAAGGCCATGTCCTGATGCCATGGCTTTTCACCACCTCCATGTGGGGGTTTCATTAATGCCATGTGCTGAACAAGTACTGGTTTTTCACCTAATACTATCTCCAAGACCCCTAATAAAGTGGGGTGATAAGCAATCGCATGCAAGGTTTCTTCCTCTACGAAATCATAAATCTTTCGAATAGCTAGCTCCTTATCCAAGTCCGTATGCAGTTGATCTTGCGGTTTAGTAAATTGTAATTTGGCTCCTTTCACATCTTTCAACAGTAAGTTCATAAGTCCATCAGCAGCTTCCGTAACTTCCTTAGAGCTAAATAGAGGATCAATTGCAAAAAAACCTGTATCTTTGTACTCAACTACCTGGTCATTCGAAAATTGATGAACATTTTGAATAGGTGTGTATGTCTGATCATACTTGTACATGAATTTAGAAATCTCTTCTTCTGTCTGCCATTTCATAGCTTATATCGACTCCTTATATGAACTTTTTACATTTCAAATATACCAGTTAGGATTTCAAAACCAAATATCTCTAGTTATATAGGATTTGTATATAGATACATAGTGAGTTAGCCTGAATCCTATTGTGATGAAGAGGATAAATTTGAAATGGAGCGCGAAAAATGGATATTCAACCGCCGACAGATTTTCTCCAACACGCGATGATCAAGTGTAGTTATAATTCGGGAAAAGTTAAATGTGAGCCGGGTTGGTCTTGGAATCCTCGTCTCCTTCCACAGGATTGGGATCTTTGGTACGTCATTTCAGGCACGGGCTCAATGAACGTTAACGATGAATACTTTTCTATAAACAAAGGTACGTGTTTCCTAACCCGTCCGATGGATCGTATACATGCGACACAAAATCCCGAAGATCGGCTAACCGTTATCTACCATCATTTTAGCTTAACCCATTCTCTTACACAGCAAGCTTTTCGTTCCGAGGAGCTGCCTTCGAGGTTGACACGTGTTCAGGATTCCTTTGGATTCGAGCAGCACTTGAATCAACTATTGGACATTCTTGATAGGAAGGATATTTGGATCGAGGAGGAGTTCCATTCTTTAATGAAGCATGTTCTTCTTCTCCTATATAAGGCACATGCCTCTCAGGAGGAATGGAGTGAAGCCAAGCTTCGTCAACAGAAAATTATTCAGGGTGTAACGAACTAGGTGAGAGACCGAATCGACCAACGAATTGACTATAACGAACTAGCAGAGGCGTTTGCTTTGAACTCTCGTTATATCAGCCAGATTTTCAAATTGAATACCGGGTATTCTTTAAAAGAAAGCATAACCCGCTTGCGACTGGAACGAGCAGTGACGTTGCTAACAGAAACCCCATTATCCGTATCAGAGATCGCCGATACGCTTGGGTTCACGGACATTTATCATTTCAGTAAGCTTTTTAAAGTCCATAATAATGTAGCACCTTCAGCCTACCGCTATCACTTGAAACCGAGTAATCCGATTTTTTGAAGTAGAGTACCCGTTCAGAACGAGATGATTGGCACAAGTGGTAGAACCGGTTGTTTCCATAATCACATCCAAGTGAAACCCTCCCACATAAATTATTATATAATCCATTTCTATATTTATTTGTACACTAGCAGATTGTAATCCAATGCTCTAAATATAATATTAATTTTTTGTAATGTTAAAATAAACTGTAGAGGATTGAATCGTATGGATCAAGGAGTCATGGATCGTAAGCTTTGGTTGGATTGGATGCTGCGTATAGGTGAGCCCGTATTGGAGGCTCTTAAAGAAAGACAACTTCGAAGTTTAATGCCTGTGCAGGCTGTTCACGTTGATCGCGATTCTTATACTTATTTAGAAGCACTGGGACGTCTGCTTTGCGGGATGGCGCCTTGGCTAGAGCAGCAAGGGTTAACTGGAGATGAGGAGATACAGCGTAGGCGTTTTGCAGTTCTGGCAAGGGAGGCTATTGCTGCTGCAACAGATCCTGAATCCCCTGACTTCATGAATTTCTCTGAGGGAGGACAACCGATTGTCGATGCTGCTTTTCTCTCCCATGCACTTGTTCGTGCCCCTCAGGAGCTGCTGGGGAAGCTCGATGATCGGGTGAAGAGTAATGTAATTGCATGTCTTCAAGCAACTCGGAGCCGTAAGCCTGCCTACAACAATTGGTTACTATTCGCGGCGATGATAGAAACGGCACTCTATTTATTAGATACGAATTGGGATCGGATGCGGATCGACTATGCTTTAAAAAAGCATAGTGAATGGTACTTAGGCGATGGGATGTATGGAGACGGTCCAGTATTTCATTGGGATTATTACAACGGCTTTGTGATCCAACCGATGCTGGTGGATATATTACGTACAGTTGGACCACTAGAAGCTGACTGGGAGCATTACCAAGAGCAGGCTTTACGTAGAGCAGCCCGTCACGCAGCAATACAGGAGAGGCTAATTTCACCAGAAGGAACTTTTCCTGCCGTTGGCCGCTCACTGGCTTATCGTTTTGGTGCTTTCCAACTGCTGGCGCAAATGGCTCTGCAAGATAATCTCACCGATCAGGTCTCTCCTGCTCAGGTGCGCTGTGCTTTAACGGCTGTAATCAGCCGGAGGTCGGAGAGTCGTATATTTCTACAGGTAGTCTCTATCTGTGTGCGTCCGTCTTCCTCCCTCTTGGCCTGACGCCAGATCATGCTTTTTGGTTGGGAGAGGCCGATTGGACAGCTAAAAAGGCATGGTCAGGGCAAAGTTTCGCTATCGACCATGCCTTGAAATAGGAAAGCCAAATCGCAATTCCGATTTGTGCAAAATAACAACATTTCGGTGTCATAAAGCAAAACTAAAAAGATGCCTAATGAAATACAATCATAGTATCCGTTACTAGAAACAATGAGGATGTGAATGCAGTGGAATATACCGCGTTTGGCAAAAAGGAAATTCGGGTTTCGAAACTAGGTCTTGGGGGCGCTCCGCTTGGCGGGGATTATGGTCCGGTCACAGATGAGCAAGTAATAGAGGTAATTGATCGGGCTTTGGAACTTGGGATCAACTTTATTGATACAGCGCCGTTATATGGAAAAGGAGAAAGCGAACGGCGAGTTGGGAAGGCGCTGCAGGGCAAGAGGGAGAAAGTAGTCCTTGCGAGCAAAGCTGTTATGCGCGGTGAACCATATACGTATAATAATACGATTCGCTCTGTAGAGGACAGTCTTAAGCGCATAGGTACCGATTATTTGGATCTCATTCAAATGCACGAACTTGACGAGTCGAACATGGAAATAGGAATGAACGAAACGATCCCCGCTTTTCTTAAATTGAAGGAGCAGGGGAAGGTCAGAGCCATTGGGGTCAATTCATTTAATCCAGCTCTGTTGTTGCCCTTTATTCGGTCAGGGCATATCGATTCGGTACAGACGTTCAGTCGTTATATGCTTATCGATTATTCTGCCATGGATGAGCTTCTGCCTACTGCTCGCGAACATGGCGTATCCGTCATTAACGGAAGCGTATTGGGTATGGGTCTTCTTGCAGAGTCACCAGCGCCATTTATAAAGAAAGATTCGCTTCTAGTTAAAGAAGCAGAGCGTCGAATTAAGGATTTATCCTTCCTTCGGAAGACGGAGCCCAAAGGATTGATCGAGCCTGCAATGCGATTTAGCCTTTCTAGCCCAGACATTTCGGTGACATTAACGGGAACGACTTCGTTACGCTCGCTAGCTCTTAATGCCAGCTATTGTGATGGTGTTGGCTTGTCACAAGATGATATGGAACGGCTGCTTTCGTTATTTCCAGGTCAGCCATTAATATGGTAGAAGGGATGCTGAAGAATGTTTAAGGTAGACGCAAGCATTGGAGCAGATTCATGGAGTGCACAGTGGGTAGATGAAATTTGGCATAAAATTATCGGAAAAGTGGAACGAATGAATGAATCAATCGGTGCTGATTTTCCATATATCTCGGATAATGGAAAATATAATAGAGAAGAAGCAGATTGGTGGACCAATGGGTTCTGGCCTGGCCTGATCTGGCTGGTTTATCGAGAGTCCAAAGTTGAACAACTCAAAGATACAGCTACTCAGATCGAAGCGAAGATGGATAGCGTGCTTACCGAGTTTTACCCGTTGCATCATGACGTAGGGTTTATGTGGAGCTTATCCTCCGTGGCAAAGTACAAGCTACTTGGGTGTGAAGACTCGAAGCGGCGGGCTATGACGGCAGCGAGTCATCTGGTGGGGCGTTACAATGCGAAAGGGTGTTTCATTCGTGCTTGGAACCAACCGGAGCGGGTAGGTTGGGCGATTATTGACTGCATGATGAATCTTCCGCTGTTATATTGGGCGAGTCAAGAGTCCGGCGATCCTCGGTTTCGGCATGTAGCTACCCTTCATGCGGATACGACTTTACGTGAGTTTCTTCGTCCGGATGGATCTACACACCATATTGTATGTTTCGATCCGGATACCGGGGAGAGAAAAGAAGCGCTGAGTGGGCAAGGTTACTCGCCGGACTCAGCGTGGTCGCGCGGTACCGCATGGGCGTTATACGGTATGGCACTTAGCGCTCGCTATACTGGAGATGATAGATATCTCGATGCAGCCAAACGTGCTGCACATTTTTTTCTCGCGAATGTTCCTGATGACGGTTTACCGCCTTGGGATTTCCGTGCTCCATGGGAGGAAGGAATGGCAATGGACTCTAGCGCTTCAGCCTGTGCAGCCAGCGGAATGCTGGAGTTGAGTTTGTTGGTGCCTAAGGGTGAGTCAGAGTTGTATCGCCGTGCAGCCGAGAAGCTGATTTTTAAATTAAATGAAAAATATATGGCTTGGGATGATTCGAGCGAGGAAGCTATTCTTAAGATGGGAACGGCCAATAGGCCAAAGAATACGCATGTTAACGTGCCAATGATCTATGGAGACTATTTCTTCGCTGAAGCGGTCTGCAAGCTACGTGGCGTACATGATACATTCTGGTAGGAGGGAGCACCCAATGACAAGAACAAGCAGATCCAATTCCACAACCGACGCTATCGATGTTCAGGATTCATGGACAGCGCCAACTTGGGCACTCATGGAGCGGAAGCTAATCGATACGCTGAACGATGCAGCAGTTGAATATGTACGTCGCTATACGCGGGAGGACGGGACGATCGTTTGGCGAGACGATTGGCCGGGGATGGATGGGTCAGATGATCCGTATGAAGCGTTTATGAATTTATCCATGTTGTATGTACTCGGTGGCAATGAAGAAATTTTGCGTTTATCTCGCCTCATGTTTGACTCCATTACTTGGCAATGGACGGAATACGGCCAAATTCATAATGAGTTCGACGCTTACTATGACTGGATGCATCATGGTGAAGGATCATTATATTTTTATTTCCTAGGTTTGTCTGATCCGCATCTGCTGAAGAATCGTCAGCGTGCTGTTAAGTTTGCTGAGCTTTACACAGGTAAGAATCCGGAAGTGCCCAACTATGATTCAGAACGAAAGCTCATGCGCTCGCCAATTACTGGAAGTAAGGGTCCAAGATTCCAGATGACGGAAGAGGACTGGGTAACCCATCGAGGTGTGCTGGATGATTATTTGGCACCGTTTGAGGATATTCCTGGTGTTGATTTCTCAAGCGGCAAGTGTAAGTGGTCAGACGATGCTATTTATGGTGAAATCATAAGCAGAATGAATGAACGGAAAGCTAGAGGAGATGTCCCTCTGAATTTGAACGCAACCGGCCTGATGACTAATGCTTATATGTATACGGAAGATGAAACTTATCGGCAGTGGGTATTGGATTATTTGGCTGCTTGGGAAGAGCGTACAGTCCGTAATGGAGGTTTAATACCGGACAACGTCGGATTAAGCGATACGATTGGTGAGTACAACGATGGAAAATGGTGGGGGGGATACTATGGCTATCGTTGGCCGCATGGATTCATGTCCATCATTGAACCTTTAACCAATGCTGGCATGAACGCTGTGCTCCTGACCGGTGATCGGAGTAAGTTAGATTTGGCACGTTCGCAATTGGACCTTAATTGGAACCTTGGTAAAGATATCAATGGGAAATGGCATGTTCCCAATAAACATTTTGATTCTGGCTGGACGGACTATCGAATCCAAGTTCCAACTTACCCAATTTATTTATGGACGATATCGATGGCTGAAGAAGATGCGGCACGTGTTGACCGGATTCCCTATGAAGACCATTTCCGATCTATCGATATGCCTACTATTTCTGGAAGAAATGCGGTAACACGCAAAGAGACAAAGCATTATATTGCAAATACAGTACCATGGTACTTATATATGCGTGGGCAATTCCCTGATTATCCTGAACGTATATTGAAGCAAAATTTGGAGCTGATTGCTGTCCAATTGGAGAAGCTTCGCTCTCCTGAGGGTGACCCAACCAACTGGGATTGGGATCATCCATATAGCATTCATCAGTGGCAGGAATATTCTCCACTCTACTTTGAAGGATTACTGCAAATGATGTTAGGCGCTCCCATGCATATTTCCCATGGAGGATTACAGCATGCGAGAGTACGCTATTTCGATGCAGAACGAAAACGTTGCGGTCTTCCAGAGGATATAGGTGCTTTGGTTGAAGAGCTTGGCGACGAGTTTGTAACTTTAACGCTTGTGAACCTATCTGCATTCAGGCAACGCAAGTTGATCGTGCAAGCTGGTAGCTTTGGTGAGCATCAGTTCACTTATATGGAAAGGTATAACCAAAGAGGTCAGAGAGTTGGCAAGGGAGAGCTCGATGGTAAATGGCTACCAGTAACCCTTGCTCCAGGGGCAGGAATTCAATTAAAGCTGCACATGAATCGCTACGTGAATCAACCGACCTATGAGACGCCTTGGAGTACTGAAGTGAAAGATGCGACAGCGAAGATTATTCGAGGCCGCAACCAAGTATAGGTAGTAATTAAGAGGAGAATGGAATCTATGACTTCCAATCATCAATCATCTACTGAAGATAAAGTTGTCTATCTCGATAGCCATGTCCACTTTTGGAAGCTGGAGCGTGGCGATTATCATTGGCTTAAGCCCAGTAATCCAGTTCTTTACCAGAATTATTTGCCTTCAGATCTGTTAGGTATTGCTGAAGCAGTACGTGGATTTATCGCTGTACAGGCGGCTCCGACAGTAGCTGAGACGGAATTCTTGCTTGAACTGGCACGTAATGATGAGCGAATCCTCGGTGTCGTAGGTTGGCTTGATCCGTTCGCATCTTCATTCGCAGATGAATATAGACATTTACGTAACAACCCACAATTCGTGGGGATTAGGTTGGACCGTTCCGTCTTCGAGCAGTGCAAAGAACAAGTGCCAGATCGTTTGATCGAGCATCTTCGTCTGTTAGAGAAAGATGGTTTTACAATTGATCTACTGATCGGATCAGAGAATATGCCAACCGTAATTAAATGCCTGAGGTGCGTACCTCACTTAAAGGCCGTTATTAATCATTTAGGTGGTCCACCTATTCGAGATGGTGGTAACGGTGAATTAGAGACTTGGTCGACATACATGGATGAGCTTTCTAGTTTTCCTAATGTGTATTGCAAATGGTCTGGCATGATCACACCCGCAGGTGGTATGAATCTCAAACTTCTTGAATCTTATATTCGTCTGACTGCGGATAGATTTGGCCCCAATCGTATTATGTTCGGGAGTGATTGGCCAGTAGCTTTAATGGCGGGCACCTACAACGATGTTGTGCAATTATTCGAGCGACTGCTTCCTGAGGAGTGGGACGATAAGGATCGTACAAGATTACGTAATTTCAATGCAAAGACATTTTATTTTGGTATTGGGGATAACGAAGCATGATTCAAAGACTTCTCTATTACTCGCAACTTCGCAAAGGAATAAAGAGGAAATTTCAGGAAATTATCAAGGAAGAAGAAACCAAGCTGCTTAAAGAATGGGCAGCGTGGGGGTTATCGCATGTCTCCGTGTTCACTTGCGAGCCATATGTTTGTATGTATGCTGAGGTAGTAGGAGGTTCGAGAATATCAGGATGGGATTGGCCGATGTCTTTCGATCGTTACTTAGAAAAGTGGCCACTCGAACCTCAACAAGTTAGTAGTTCTAGAGGGACGTTTTACAGGCTTGCGCTCCCAATGATCGATGTTTTTCATGATGGGGTGCCTAGCGACAGCGATTTTGGGCGCAGAAGCGCTCCTAACGCCGAGCGTATAGGCTCAATTGCCAGATTGAGACCGGAAATGGCATCGAGCTATATCTATTATCATTATCAGAAACAAGAGGAATCCCCGGATAGCTTTAATCAAACGTATATGATCGGTTCTTTAGGTACGTTATTATTCTCCTATCATGAGTTACCATCTGGGGTTAGCCCAATAAAACGTCAAGGATTATTGACTACTAAGTATACTCCGGACAACTGGCATGAGGTGATGTACCCACATTTCGAGCAATGGGAAGAAGCACCTTAGGAGCAGCAGTTGTGGCGTAAAATGGAGCGGGTCATGTGATTGTTAGAAAGCGTGAATAACTAGAAGCGGCCCTCTCAACTAAGAGGGCCGCTTCTAGTTATTTCATATTAAGAAATCTCATGAATATCGCTTACTTTGGATTTAAGTCGATATTCTGTAGGGGTTGTTCCAAAACGTTTTTTAAACAAGGTGAAGAAATGCTTTTTGTTTTCCCAGCCAATTTTTTCGATAATTTCATCTATATACAACGGTGATTGCTTGAGCATTTCCGATGCTTTAACTAGACGGACTTCAGATATGTAGTTGGAGATAGATTGAGAAGAATACTCACGGAACAGTTTGCCTAAATAAGCAGAAGTTAACTTAAATTGATCAGCTACCATAGTGGATGATAAGGAATTGTCCATATAGTGCGTTTCAATGAATCGCATAGCGTTGGAAACGACAATGTCCGATTTTTCGTTTCGGTTTTGTTCAATTTTGCCTACAATCCCCTCTATTAGGGCAATGAACTCCGTATTTATTTGGTCGAACACTTCAAAGGATTTAATTTTATTGTCAAAAGAAACGAAATCAAGACCAAAGGATATGGTACCATTTTTCTCCATGAGGTTCACCATATTAAAAATGCTTGAGGACAAATAAGATAACGTGAACATGATGATATTGTAACTGCAGTCTGTCAATTCCTGAATTAGATTCCAATAGGTAGTTTTAGCCTCTTCTAATCTTGCTTTCTGAATACAGTCAAGGAAATGATGTACAGAAGCGGTATTAATATTGAAATCTGACCACTGAGTTTTATCCAAAGATTGTTGTGTTAGAAGACACGCATGGTTGTATTTAATGCGATATTGGGAAAGATCCAGTGTCCTTTCATATAAGGTGCGAACGTTCATAATCGAGGCTACAGGCTCGCTAATAAAGGCGGACACGCTTATGGAGCAATACTTAGCATACACAGTCTGAATCTCTTGTACCAAGCTCTTCAAACGCTCCAAATGATCCATGGAGTCACGAGCGTCTTCGCTGTTTACTTCCACATTTAATAAGGTAACAACTTGATCCCTCCCCGCATCGATAGATTCGCATTGATAGGAGGGAAGTACGATTTCGTTCGCAATATTCAGAAGAGAATATTTCAATAAAGATTGGTCATTCGAGCTGAAATTAGCATGGAAGACTGCATAATGATCTATTTTGAACAGAATAAGTGCGATACTGCTTTTTGGATCAAAATGAACATTGTGATGCCTGAAAAACGTTTCATAGTCTACCTCTTTCACATTTTTACTCAAGAGGAGATGCTTCAAATAGTTCTGTTTCAATTCGAAAAGATTAGCTTTTCGAAAATCCTCCAGCGAGGTCAACTGATAATGGGTGGTCTGAATGGAGTCCGTGATATATTCGAATTCATTGTTGTGCTCCTGATTAGGTGATTGATTTTTTTGTAAACGACCAATTGTCTGTCTAAGATTTCGCACAGGATAATAGAGATTTTTCGAAAGTAAAAAGCCCGTGATGAGACAGATAATAAGCATAACTAGTCCAATTGTTATTGTAATCGCTTTCACTTTGCTGACGGTTCCAGCAATATATTTGTAAGGAGTAATGTCGACCAGAATCCATGGTGAATTTTCGTAAGAAATATAAGTAATGATGGATGACGTGCCTCTAAAGTTTGATGTAAACACACCTGATGTGTTGGATGAGCTTAATATCTGAGAAACCAAAGGTTCGCCCGACAAGTTGCTTAAGAATAAGTCCTTTTCTTGATCGGAATTCGTAATGACGTTCCCGTCATGATCCATGAGTAAGATATTATTACCGTTTAAGGAATCAGATTCTTGATAGGAAGCCAGCGAATTGAAGATCCAATCCATTCGTACATTAATGACTAGGGCATTTTTCAACTTTTTATCAGGAAAATATTCAGGCAGTATGTAAGAAAATACATTCTCATACTTGATTGGCTCTAATTCTGAAACCGGAATTTTTCTAGGGATAGGTGTGTGTGACAGCATACTCGTTGGATTTTTAAATATTTGAACCAGTTCCTTATCGAAAAACTGTCCTTTCCGAATGACTGGATTCGGTCCAATAGCATAGTAGGTGTTCGTTTTTCCGTTATACACATAGGAGGAATGAATAAATGGGGCACTTTCTAAAGTGGTATCAATCGTTTTCATGCTGTTAAGCTCATCAAGAACAGAAATGTCATCACTACGCATTAACTTGGCTGTATTGGGGTTATTAAAAATGGCTGTTGAGTAGGTTCGTACAGAGTTATTAATTTGCAGCGCATTTTGATAAATCTGGTTCATCAATTTCTGATTGGCTGAATTAATGAGCCCGATACTATAGCTTGTAAAGTTAAAATATAGAAACAAAATGAGTACAAGCATGGTTAACGTAAGCAAAAAGGTAATTTTAGTAAACATGCTATAGAAATAAAGCTGACTAGTATGTAAAAACCTCTTTTTCATGCGAGTCCTCCTTCAAGAGAAAATCAGGTTGAATATCACTTATTATAGGGCAAGTATATAGAATTTGGAATAGATCTAGTCTAGATTGAACTCTTTCACATAATTTAAACCCCAAATTTAAACTGTTTCATCGTTTTTGTAACTATATTAATCGAAACTTTATGAGTTACGATAAATGGCAGAAGGAGGTTGATTCGAATTATGCAGCTCAGAGAATTGAGGAAGGATTTTAGAAAAAACAAAGTTTTACTTGCTTTGACTTTACCACTCGTCATTTATGTATTTATTTTCAGCTATGTACCCATGTTTGGTGCGATCGTCGCTTTCAAAAGATACCAGTTTAACAAAGGCATTTTAGGTAGCGATTGGGTGGGCTTAAGTAACTTTAAGTTTCTATTCGAGTCTCCAGATCTTTGGAGAATTGTTCGTAACACGTTGGGATACAATACCGTATTTATTATTCTTAATTTGCTGGGATCAGTCTTTGTTGCATTACTATTGTACGAAATCACAAGTAAGAAGCTGCTCAAAGTGTATCAGTCAATCATGTTCTATCCTCATTTCTTATCATGGGTAGTGGTCGCTTACATGGCCTATGCTTTTTTAAATCCAAGATCTGGGATGTTGAATCAATGGTTATCAGATCTCGGATTAGGAGCAGTAGATTGGTACAATAAGTCGGGCCCTTGGATCTACATCATGCCACTGGCTAATATGTGGAAAGAGATAGGTGTAAGCGCAATCATTTATTATGCAGGGCTCTTAGGCGTTGATCCTACCTATTATGAGGCGGCCAAAATCGATGGAGCGAGCAAGTGGAAGATTATTACGAAAATTTCAGTGCCTTTTCTTTATCCACTTATGACGATTCTAACGATCTTAGCGATAGGACATATCTTTTCAGCTGACTTTGGCTTGTTCTACCAACTTCCTATGAATTCGCCGACGATATTTAGCTCAACGGACGTTATCGACACCTACATCTTCAGAGCATTAATTGATAATGGCAATATTGGGATGTCAAGCGCAGCCGGATTGACGAAATCGATTCTAGGATTACTGCTTGTTCTTGGAACGAATGCCGTAGTACGCAAAATAAATTCCGACAATTCGTTATTTTGATAAAAGTGGGAGGAGAAGGAATGGTTCGTATTAGGTCATACCGACTATCTAGGTTACCGATTCATTTATTTTTCATCGCTGTATCTGCAGTGTTTATTGTTCCGCTATGGTCCATTATTGCGATTTCACTGTCGAATGAACTTGATATCTCGAACTTTGGTTACCACTTAATTCCGAAGAAGATTGATTTTCAAGCTTACCACTATATATTCGACAATCCCATGACCATTGTTAACGCATATAAAGTTACTGCGATTACGTCAGTAATAGGTACGCTTTTGTCCGTAATTATGATCTCGATGTGCGCGTATGCTTTGTCGAGGTCAGACTTTAAGTACAGTAAGATCATTACCTTCTACTTGTTTTTTACCACATTATTCAGCGGAGGTATTGTTCCTTTCTATATACTAATGACGAAATTTTTACACTTACAAAATACGTATGCGGCATTGATCATCCCTTTATTAGGGAATATCTGGTATATGTTTCTGATGAGAACTTTCTTCAAGCAATTGCCGGACTCCCTAGTGGAATCGGCCAAAATCGATGGTGCAGGTGAGTTGAGAATTTACATTACAATGATCGTTCCACTATCTACACCAGTCTTAGCAACAGTTGGTCTGATGCAACTGCTTATCTACTGGAATTCATGGTTCAATGCGCTTCTGTTTATCGATAAACAGTCCTTGTATCCACTTCAATACTTACTGCAAGTTATGATGAGTAATATCCAAGAGATATTGAGAAATATGACAAGTGGCGGGCAGGTAGATGCAACAATGCTAGCTAATCTACCGACAGAATCAACTAGAATGGCCATGTGTATATTAGCAATAGCTCCGATGCTGTTTGTCTTCCCATTTTTCCAAAAGTACTTTGCCAAAGGATTGACAGTGGGCGCAGTAAAGGGTTAGCCCTGAGTACGAATTTATGACTAGAATTCTATTCTAGTATTAAATTAAATATAAAATCATGGAGGGGTCTACATGGAAAGAAGAAAACGCAAGATAGGCATGGTTTTACCTTTAATTATGACAGTGGGGATGCTAGTAGCAGGTTGTTCCTCAAAGTCGGATACTCCAAGTAATACTAGTACTAGCACAACCAAGGCTCAAACAGAAGTGACTCAAAAAGATGGAGAACTAAAGCCAGTGAAGTTAGTGTGGTACCTGCGAAGTGCAGAGCCGAAAAATATGCCTTCTATTATGGAGAAGGCGAATGAAATTATCAAGGACAAAATCAATGCAACGGTAGAATTCAAATTTATCAATCCAGGAGATTATGAGCAAAAGATGCAGCTAGTCATGTCTTCAGGAGAAGAATATGATATTTCTTTCACAGCAAGCTGGACGAATAACTATTTTGATAATGTAAGTAAAGGTGCTTATGCTCCTTTAGACGAGATGTTGGCGAAATATCCAGATTTGCAAAACATGTTTAAGAAAGAAGTTTGGGATGCGGTTAAGGTGGATGGGAAAACGTATGGCATTCCAAACAACCAAATTATGGGTGATCAACCAGGTTTGTGGATGAAGAAGGATCTTGTCGATAAGTATAATATCGATGTTACCAAAGTGAAGTCGCTGAATGATCTGACTCCAATCTTCCAGACGATTAAGGATGGAGAGCCGGGTGTTTCCGCAATTAGAGCAGGTATTCCGACTTCATTTATGGAGTATGCGCCAATACTTGAAGGAACAGCCGGATTTGGATATGCATTGGATACAAAAACATGGAAAGTATATTTCCAACCTGAGCAGTTGACTAGTCAATTTAAGCTTATGAGAGAATGGTATGAGAAGGGCTTCTTCCCACAGGATGTAGCTACGATTAAGGATGAGCTATCTTTAATTAAGGCAGGAAAAGTATTCAGTCGATATAGCCGTCAAAAACCAGGAATTGATGCCGAACTCAAAACATCATATGGATTTGATGTTAATAATAGTTCAACTGGTCCAGCCGTCATTAGTAAATCGGCTGTTACTAGTACGTTAAATGCCGTTAGCGCCACATCGAAAAACCCAGATCGTGCGATGATGTTAATTAATCTGATTGATACGAATAAAGAGTTGTTCAACTTACTTAAATTCGGTATTGAGGGGCAGGATCACACGAAGGTTTCAGATAATCGTATTGAGACCAAAGCTGATGCGTATACCGTACCTGGCTGGTTGTTTGGCAACGAACTTAATAGTTTTGTCGTACCAGGACAACCGGATGACGTTTGGGAGCAAACAAAGAAGCTGAATGATTCTGCTGTGATTGACCCTTCGATCTCATTTACATTTGATCGTAAAAATGTTGAAAATGAAATTGCTCAATTAAATGCAATTACAGCCGAATATAAGGATATTCTTACAAACGGACTTGATGATGTGGACAAAACCATGAAATCTATGATGGATAAACGAAAAGCAGCTGGTCATGATAAAGTGCTGGCTGAGATTCAAAAGCAAGTTGATGAATGGAGAAAGTCACAGTAATAAGTTTTGACTAAGGTGAATGGGGATCCAGCATAATGTGGTTCCCCATTACTTTTTTTGGAGAGGGATGAATGAAATGCTACAGGATATCACTTTTCGGCAGCTTAAGAATGCGTTGGAGGAGACGCAACATCACCCACGTAAACTTTATGAGGAAGCAAATTCTTCTGATAATTGGAGACGAATCAGGCAAGATGTGAACTACTCGGATTTCTGGAATTCTATGTTGAAACAAGCAGCATATTTGAATGAAAATCCTGTCCGATCGCCGCTTTTTTCAGAGTTCACTTTATTTGGCGATACGGGAAACAGAGGCATATTTCAGACACAGCGGGATCACTTGTATGCGGGAATCCATACGTTCAGCATGCTTGCGATGACAGAGAATAATGAAGAATGGAAGTCAGGACTTGAGAATGCCATTTGGAACGTATGTAACGAATATACGTGGGTTTTACCAGCGCATGTTGGACTCTACCATAACGATTATCCGAACGGCATCTGGGATCAACCAGTCCCACCACGTGAGACGGTAGACCTCTTGTCAGGTATAACCGCATTTACATTAGCGGAAACTGTGTATTTGCTCAAAGAAAGATTGCATCCATGGGTGGTTCATCGCGTGAAAGAGGAGATCGATAAGCGTATTTTTCAAGTGTATTTCGATGACCCAACTCCGCAAAACTGGGAATTGAAAACAAACAACTGGCCGGCAGTTTGCTCAGCAAGTATAGGGGCAACGGCTATTTATATGATAGAAGATAGTGAGAAGCTGGCTGGAATGCTATGGCGTGTGATTGGGGTCTTGAGGAATTTCTTCTCAGGATTTGACGAGCAAGGTGCGACACCGGAAGGACCAGCTTACTGGCAATTTGGATTTTCTTATTTTGTCTATTTTGCAGAGTTATTGAAAGAACGTACACATGGACAAATCTCACTTCTTACGGATAAGAAGGTCGAACGAATTGCACAGTTTCCACAATTTTGCATGTTATCGGGAGGAAAAGTTGTGAATTTCTCCGATTCACCAGATGAAGTAGCCTTCAACGAAGGACTTATTCAACGGTTACAACAGTATGTACCATCTCTACAGCTTCCTGTTGAAGAGTACCAATTTAAGCCGGTTCTGGGCAATTGGTTGGATTCAACAAGACGGATGCTCTGGTCGTCATCTAACACGGAATCAATGGGATTCGCGGAGAGCGGAGAGCGGGTTCAAGAGCAGATCTTCACTGGTAATCAATGGGTAATCTCGAAAGTGAGGGATGCGAGAGATGGAATCACTGCTTTCGCTGCCAAAGGCGGACATAATGAAGAGCCGCACAATCATAATGATCTGGGGCATTTCATTATACATGTCGATGGACAGAACGTACTTGCAGATTTAGGGCAAGGGGTCTATACCAAGCAATATTTCCAACCCGGTTATCGCTACGAAATGATCAATGCAGGATCTCATGGGCATTCGGTTCCGATTGTAGATGGTTGCAGACAAGGTTTTGGAAAATCATATTATTCTGAGATTCTATCCAGCCAAATATCTACTGATAATATTCACCTTGTCATGGATTTAACGAAAGCCTATGCGTGCCTTTCATTGGAACTCCTCACTCGTGAATTTGTATGGAATCGTCCAGTCCATAAGACTCCGCAGTTGGTTATTAAGGATAATGTCCTTTTTAATAAAGTACCTGAATCTTTTCAAGAGGTTTTCATAAGTTCTGTCCAGCCTATGGAGATAAGATCCGGGCGAATACAGATGAATTCTGTGACATTGATCTATGATCCGGAGCAGTGGCAATTGGAGATAGAACACATTTTGTTAGACTCACCCTCTAAAACAGATAATCTGTTTTTTCGAATCGTGTTAAATCGAACGCAGCTGGAACGAGAAATGGTGTCCGAGTTTCTTTTTGAATTGTAATTTCTCGGCGCCACAGGTTAGTCCGTGAGATCTTGATTGCGGGTTTCCTATAGCATATATGCTAGGTTTAGATGAATGGAGGGAGGTAAGTAGTAAAGGAATGGTGGTTGATAGTCAAAGTAATAAGCAGTGCGAGTACCTGCGTCCCTCTGTTGATGAAAAAAATCGAAAAGATAAGAGGTGCTAATTATGAATCATAAAGGGAAAACAAAGGGGAGCAGATGGGCAATTCGCTCCATTAACTTGCTTATGATCTTGATTTTATTCACAGGCATGACTATTACTACATTCGCAGCACCAGTGAAAGCAAATGCAGCAGGCACTGAACTTTACGTATCGTTAACTGGTAGTGACGAGACTGGAGATGGAACGATCGGCTCGCCATTCGCTACGTTAGAAGGTGCACGGGAGGCTATCCGTGAGCTGAAATCGAAGGGACAATTGCCTAATGGCGGTGTAACCGTATATTTGCGCGGAGGGGTATATCCTCGGAACCAGTCGTTCGTATTGAATGAAGAGGACTCCGGAACCGATGAAGCACCAATCGTGTACCGAGCATACCCAGGCGAAAACGTATCGATTTTTGGTGGAGCAACGATGGATACAAATGGTTTTAAACCTGTCACAGACGCTTCCGTGCGAAAGCGGCTTTCAACAACAGCTGTAGATAAAATCTATCAGTTTGATCTACGCGCACAAGGATTTACTAATTTCGGCGAAATCATACAAGGTGGGTTTGGGTTGCCTACGGCTCCAGAGCCGCCGGAACTATTTTTCAATGAGAATGTATTAATGTTAGCACGCTATCCAAACATTGGCACAGGCGATGGATTTCTCCGAATTGGGCAACTCGACGACCCCGGTGCAGATCCCCGAAACTCTGGCGTGGAGTACAATGTTCGTCCCTTACCTCCGAGCTATGATCACGGAGCCACTTTTCGATATCTGGATGATCGACCAAGTAAGTGGTCGGATACCAGCGATATATGGATGTTTGGGTATTGGTTCTGGGACTGGGCTGATGGAACGCTACAAATTAAGGATATTAATAAAGCGACCAAACAAATAAGCACAACTAAGGCCAGTGTATATTCAGTGAAAGCAGGTCAGCGTTATTATTATTTTAATATTTTGGAGGAGCTTGACGCGCCAGGTGAATATTATCTGGATCGCAATAGTGGCATATTATACTTATATCCTCCAACCTCGCTCGATGGCAGTGAGATTGAAATTTCACTCCTAGGTGACCCTCTAGTTTCGATGAACGAGGTTTCCAACATCACATTCCAAGGGATTAAATTTGGATTAACGCGTGGGACAGCGATCGAGATGCAGGGTGGCTCGAACAATATCATTACAGACTCAACATTCTTGAAAATCGGGGATAAGGCTGTAACTATTCTCGATGGTCATCATAATGGGGTAACTAACAGTGAAATTTATGGTACAGGTAAGGGCGGGATCTTGTTAGACGGCGGTAATCGTACGACGTTAACCCCCGGTGAAAATTATGTGGTGAATAATAGCTTCCATGATTTTAGTAGAATCCAACGGACATATACTCCAGCTGTGAACATTATGGGTGTGGGTAATCGAGTTGCTAATAATTTGATTTATGATGCGCCGCACGAAGCTATACAGTTTGTGGGTAACAACCACATAATTGAATATAACGAGATTTATAACGTTGTTAATGAGACAGGCGATGCGGGCGCCATATACGGTGGACGTGACTGGTCTGCACAGGGGACTATAATTCGATACAATTATATTCATGACATTGGCAATAAGTCTGGGTCTGATGAGGTAGGTATTTATCTGGACGATATGTTAAGTGGAATCACTATCTATGGCAATATTCTCTCGAACGTCGACTATGGCATTATGGTTGGCGGGGGACGGAATAATATTGTGGAGAATAATGTTATTTCGAATAACAGAGTTTCTATCTCTCTTGATGTTCGTGGTTTAGGGTGGGCAGCTTATCACTGTACGGCAGGTGGAGCTTTGCTAGAAAATTTGGCTAAGGTACCTTATAAGGAAGATCCGTGGCTTACCTATTATCCGAATCTAAAAGATATATTGACTGATTCTCCTTGCACACCTAAATATAATTCAGTACAAAAAAATGTGATTTATAAATCAGCTGACAAATCTATTGCTGGTAGTGCAACTGCTTCAGGATACTTCCAAGACAATTGGAAGACTACTGAAGATATCGGATTTATCGATTCAGCAAACGGAAATTGGAATCTTCGTGAAGATGCCGCTGTATTCACTCAAATTCCTGGATTCGAATCTATACCATTCGATAAGATTGGATTGAACAAAGGAGTGAAACAGGATGATATGCTCACACAAGTGTCAATGTACTCGCCAACTAGAGCACTCATAGTGGGTAATAGTACAACTTTGTGGGTAATGGGAAATTCGGCGACCGGCCGGTATATAAATCTATTCGGTCATATGACATTCAAGAGCGATCATCCTAAGATTGCCGAAGTCGGAGCAAACGGTGTCGTTCGTGCGGTAGCTCCAGGCAACACACAGATTTCTGTGACTGCGCTGGTTGATGGTGTTATTGTAAGCGATGTGATACCACTTACAATTTATGAATCGAATGTTAATTTCATAGATGGGTTCGACGGATTCGAGGATGGTCTAATCCATTGGGAGACCGTAAAAGGTAGTCCAACCACTAGTACGGAAAAGGCACACAGTGGTATGAAGAGTTTTAAAGTGAACCAGGATTTAGATGTTATCAAACATCCATTTAAAGATGACCAAAATAAAATCCTTACTCTCTGGTTTTATGATAATTTAGTCTCAGGAAGTCAAGTAATGGCTAATGTCACTGGGGTGGACGGTGCTTGGAGAGGGATTGGCCTTTCATTACGAGCATCAACGACAAATTATGTCAAGCGGATTGATGGCGCTACAACATCCACAAATGTTGTGCGTACTACCGGGTGGCATGAGTTCAAATGGGATTACACGTCGGGAACCCATGTTGACATGTATATCGACGATGTGCTGATTGCCTCCCCGACGGGTGTGACCGCGTTCAACGAAGTTGCCATGGGTGATTGGTGGCAAGGGGATGCAGTATCCAACGTTTATTTTGATGATATTAGCATCACGGATGCTACATTATATGAACGTATCGAACTGAGGACACTCAGCGATCTAAATATCGGTGAAACGAAGCAGGTGCAAGTATCCGCCTACCTTCCGGAAAGCGATGTGCCGATGGATGTGACGGGAAGCTCACAGTTTACTAGTAGTCAAACCGATATCGCAACAGTGACAGCCGGCGGCTTGATCACAGCGCTTAAAGAGGGTGAAAGCGTTATCACAGCGACATATGGCAGCCTTACCGCTGCGGTTAAGCTGCAGGTCCAAATGAAAGAAGAACAGCCGACAGCTGTTTTAACCGGACCAAGCACAGTACTTGCAGGGCAGCCCTTCACTGTAAATTTCGGTCTAAGCAACATCACTTCGAACGTCTATGGCCAGGACATCACGATTGAATATGACACAGCTCTTGTCGAGTATGTATCGTCTACGGCGATGAAAACAGGTGTGGATATCTTGTCGGAGAAGGCGAATCCGGGCAAAATCAGGATGATTCTTGCAAGCCAAGGAGCGAACCATGCGGTAATCGGGAGTGCTGAGCTTGTAAAGCTTTCTTTCAAAGCGAAAAGCGTTGCGCAAACGACCACCGGCATGATTTCGGTAACCGGAGCACTGCTTGGTGACGAGCAGGGAAGAGAGTTCCAAGCGCACCCAGCTTCCTTGAGCGTTGAAGTGACGACGTCTCCTCCAGGAGTGCCAGGCGATTCGAACGGAGACAACAGGATCACGATCGGCGATCTTGCGTTCGCAGCTGCTAATTACGGCAAGGACGATAAGAGTGCGGATTGGAATCAGATCAAGACGGCTGACATCGACGGCAATAAAGTAATTGACATTATGGACCTTGCGGCGATTGCGAAGAAGATTCTGGAATAGCAGTGAGGTAGATCAAATGTAGTAGAAACAATTAGAGTCAGAGACTTCTTGCTGACTCTAATTGTTTCTATATGGTACTATCTATACGGTCAGAAAATATAGGACATATATATTGGAGGTAGAGAATGTTTACATCAAACGAACTAGAGTATTTAGAAAGCTTATCGGGTTTAAATCCTATTCAGCAAGACATCAACGTGTTTAAACAAAAAGGGAAGTCAGTTGAACTCGAAGAAACCGGATTAACGAGGGACAAATACTTGGACTTTTCCGAAGCGCGAGTTCGTCAATTCGTCCCATTTTTAAATGAATACGGGGGGATAATGGATCCCGGCGATGGTGAAGAACATGAATATGCAACCGCTTCGTTTGTTAAAGCCGGAGCTATTCTACTAGCCAACGATCGATGCAAGGATCTCCAAGAGCAGATTTTGCTCGCGATGGACTGGGCCAGCACTTGTTTGGGTGAGAATAAGGTCCCTGACGATCACGCGGATTTCACTACGCACATGTTGGTTCGGGCATATCAACTTCTGATTCCGATGGTAGATTCTGAGCGGAGCGATGCGTGGAAAACGCATTTATCCAACATTGAGCCGGAATTAACGTATTGCCAAACGGTTCGAAATTTCCCTGATATTCGTACCGTCCGTAACTGGGCTACGTATGCCATGCATGGAGAAATGATGAGGCTAAGCGAAGGGTTTACAGACTCGATAGCATTCATCGATAAGTACTTGAAACCGCAAATGACGCGTTTTACATATGAAGGACTATATCGCGATCCGAATCTCCCAGCCGCCTATGATTTGGCTGCGCGCCAACAGCTCAGCGGGTTGATCGATGCGGGTTATAACGGCGAGTGGAAGGCCTTTCTAGAAAAGCAACTTCGCAAAGGTGCCCAAACAATGTTGTTTATGCAGTCTACCACCGGTGGAATAAGCTGTGGAGGCAGGAGTAACCAGATTATTTGGAATGAACTGACCTTTGCTAATCTTTGCGAAAGGGAAGCCTCACTGTATGCCAAAGAAGGAGATCTAGAATGGGCAGGTGTCTTCAAGCGAGCTGCAAGAAAATCGTTACAATCAATTCTACGCTGGATAGAGGATCCTATTGAATTTCGTCTGTTGAAAAACAGATTCGACAGCGAGCTTCGAAATGGTTGGGAGTTCTATGCCTATTATTCGACATACAGCTTATATGCTGCTCAAATTGCAGCCTCGTGCTATGAAAGCGCTTATGAGAACATACAAGAAAAGGCATCACCCGCGGATTTAGGCGGATATGTGGTTCCTATTAAGTCTTTCAACCGAATCTATGCTACTACGGGACCCCAGCAAGGCGCTTATCATCTCGTGATGGATACGGCTGCGCAAATGGGTCATGACGCAACCGGATGGGTGCGACTCCATAAAGCGGATTATTTAGAGGAAACGGCTCTCTCTATGGGCATAGCTGGGCTCAATGGTAATATTCACTTGAATTATTTTATGGCCAAACAAGTCATTCCACGCCCGCATACACCAGTAGCTATCGGTCTGACCTGGAGGGATGGGCAGGGTTCATGGCACAGTCTAGCTGATTTTGGGAGAAGAAAGCACGAAACATTTGCTTCCTTGAATGTAGATGGGACACCAACCAAGTCTGAGAAACTACATTGGAATGCCTTGCTTGAGAGTGAGGTTGAAACTAGCGATGCGCTAGCCTTCAAAATACGTTACGAATCTACAGGACTTCAACTTTTAAATGATATGGATTTGCGTACACCGTATGATGATCTGCAACCAGCCTATTTGCGAGGCATTGCTGATATGTTACCAAGACCTGGTATCGAAGGCGTAGCGGCGATCGTGGAAACTTATCGGATTGCAAAAGGTGGTGTGACTACGGCGTGGTCTGTGGACGCAGCAGAGGATTCGGAATTATCTGCAATTGGGGTAACGGTTCCGGTACTCGTGTCTAACGGAGCAGATGAGTCGGTCATCCGCATTGAAGGGAATAAGCTTTTCGTTAATTATTCAAACGTTATCTACTCTATTAAGCCTGATGGTGAATCTGACGAACTGGAGCTAGAGCTTCTTCCTGGGCTGATGCCAAATCGAAATGGGAACTATCGTCTCGCGCAATGGGTTAGCAAGGATGTGAAGACGGAAATTGCACTTCATTTCTCATTAGAGCATAACAATTGATTTCAAATACTGAGAACTTTCCCGTATTTCCACAAAAAAGAGTCATCAAGGAAAAATCCCTAGATGACTCTTAAGTTTATATCCTTATACTATGAACATTCTCGTCCATACACTTCAATTTGAGTTAGTGCTGGGAATGGGGAGGGGTCATCAGATTGAATAAGTTCACTTAACTTCACCCATTCTACCGGCTTAGGCTCTAATGCAATGGTTTGTCTCTCATGCGTTTTGAATAATTGCACGATTTGCTCGCTTCCGTCCGAGCATGTCAGCTTCGCATTCGTCCAATAGTTATCATGAGGAAAGTCTGCTCTAAGAACCAAGCTTAACTTATCGATCTCTACTATTCTTCCAAAATGAACAGTGAGCTCAGCGTCATTCCTTTGATTAATTCCCCATGATTCAAATGGCCAGTTACCATGTGAGTAATTCAAAATGTTTCCATTAATCGCATTTCTAGCTGCAAAGGTAGCTTCACCACGTGTTTCTACATTGGCAGATGCATGCGGGAATAATGTGGCGTTGCCATGCTGATCATAGACATTTCTAGCGAGATTTCGATATGCTTGAATCTCTTCACTTAAAGCTAGACGAGCTGTCAGTAGATGGAAGTTACCCTTAAATGATTTTGGAGAATATGATGAGCGCTTCTCTGCAAAAGGAATGACAAATTTAAACTCTGTTCCAGCCAGATATACAATTTCTGAGCTCATCGAATCCTCTAGTTGAATGACCAAATACAAGTTTTGTGCTGAACTGTTGAGAGCGATAGCATCTCCAGGTTCATATGGATTGGTGTATAACAAACTAACTTGCCCATTCTCTGAATTGCTAGCTTTAATAGAACCGTCATCACCTATGACGGAAAGAGACAATGTACTGCTCATAAATATATACCACCTTAGCTAAAGTATTAGCGATTCATCCAACCACCATCAACGCATAAAATATGCCCATTGACATAATCTGAAGCACTGGAAGCTAGGAACAATACAGGACCTGCTAGATCTTCTGGCGTACCCCAGCGAGCAGCTGGAATTCGTCCTAGTATTTCAGCGCTACGTTTCTCATCTTGACGCAAAGCAGTCGTATTATCTGTTGCCATATATCCTGGTGCAATACCGTTAACATTAATACCTTTCGAAGCCCATTCGTTAGCTAATGATTTCGTAATACCAGCGACCGCATGTTTAGATGCCGTGTATCCAGGAACATTAATCCCGCCTTGGAAAGAAAGCATAGAAGCAATATTAATAATTTTACCACTGCCATGTTCGATCATATTTCTACCGATAGCTTGGCATAGATAGAACACACTATTCATATTGAGATCCAATACAGCATGCCAATCTTCAAGCGCATGGTCAGCGGCAGGGGTACGACGAATAATGCCCGCGTTATTTACTAGAATATCTATTTTACCACCAGCTAACTTAATAGCTTCAGCAGCGATATCAGAAATTTTGCTTAGATCAGACAAATCAGCAGTTATCGAATGAACCGTGCCACCGAAAGATCGAAGCTGCTCAAGTACTCCTGGTTTAGGTTCGTTATGTGTCATTAGAATGATATTTGCTCCAGCCTTCGCTAAGCTGTTGGCCATACCTAAGCCTAGTCCACCACCACCGCCTGTTACAATTGCAGTGCGACCCGATAATTGAAATAATTGATTCATTAAATATTCCTCCACTTATGATTCAATAATTGGCTTGATGAGGTGATTAGCAAACAACAGTTTTGCTTTATGCTCCTCATAAGCATGAATATCAACAGCCGATAGATTTCGATCCGTGATGATGGAACTAAACTCATTCAATTGGGCAAAGGTTAACAATGCCATCTTTCCAAACTTGCTTGAGTCTACCACACAATATACATTTTTGGCGGTTTCTAGCAAAGCCCGTTTCATATCATATAGCTCACTCGTGTAAATCGATAGACCTTGTTCCGGATGGATTGCAGTTGTTGATATAAATGCTTTTTGAATATTCAGCTTGCGAATGAACGTTATCGCTTCATTTCCAACTAGCAAATTACGATTACGATAGCCACCAGGAATGACAAGCCGTATTTTGGTTTTACGAATAAGCTCACTCATTATAAACAGATCATTCGTAATGACTGTAAGCGGTTTGTCTTCCAATAACTTTGCAATGGCGAGCGTTGTACTGCCACCATCGAGGGCGATAATATCATTTTCTTCTATTAATTCAAGTGCTTTTTGCGCAATGTTGTTCTTTTCAGTTATATGCTTTTGATTCGGTATTTGTAATGGAAGCAGTCCAAGGTCCGTAGCGTGTTTCAGGACAGCTCCACCATGGACTCTCGTCAGAAGACTCCTCTGTTCTAGAACTTCTAAGTCATTACGAATGGTTTTTCCCGTGACATCTAGCTGTTCACTGAGATCATGCACCGTTACTTCTCCTTGCTGAATAAGTAGCTCCATTATTTGCTGGTGACGTTTCATACTAGACAAACCAATCATTCCTTTATATACGTAATCGCCCTCATTGACCGAAAAAGAGTCAAAGTTAAGCTCTTACTACATTATATCCTGCATTGCAACATGGTCCATATCATCGAAGATTTGGTTCTCCCCAGCCATTCCCCAAATAAATGTATAGTTGCTTGAGCCTACACCGCTATGGATAGACCAGCTTGGTGAGATAAGTGCTTGTTCGTTGCGAACAACAAGATGTCTAGTTTCTTGCGGCTCACCCATAAAGTGAAATACAACGCCGTCTTCAGGCATATCAAAGTAGAAGTACACTTCAGAACGACGATTATGGGTATGGCATGGCATCGTATTCCACATATTATTTGGTTTCAACATTGTCAATCCCATTACTAACTGACAGCTTTGAACACCCTGTGGATGAATGTATTTATTAATGACTCTCTCGTTAGATGTTGCAGCACTACCCAAATGAGCTGGCGTAGCTTCACTGATTGAAATCTGCACAGTTGGATAGTTTTTATGTGCAGGAGTGGAATTGATATAGAATTTAGCTGGATTAGCAGCATCAACGCTCTCAAACACAACGTCTTGAGCACCAAGACCAATATAGAGTCCGTCTTTTGGTTCCAATACATAAGTAGTGCCATCGACGGTAACTTTACCTTGTGCACCGATATTTATAATGCCAATCTCACGGCGTTCCAAGAAGAAATCAGAACCCATATCTTTACGATCCGCTTCCAGCTTAATAACTGCTGTAGTTGGATATGCACCTCCAGTAATAAAACGGTCAACATGACTGTAATAGAGCATAAGCTCATTCTCAGTAAATAATGATTCCATTAAGAAATCTTGACGTAAACGAGTTGTGTCGTATCCTTTAACTTCTTGCGGGTTTGATGCGTGACGAATTTCCATAGTAAATCGCTCCTTATTATTGGATAATGTTTCCTTAAACAGAATCATACAACAATGTTCATTTAGGTTCAATGTATTTCCGATATTGTTCACAATTAGAATTTGAAATGTTTGAATAGTACCTAAACAACAAAAATACAGAATGAAGTCCTACGTACGTCAAGAGTAAGCGAGTGCGATAAATATGAACAAAGATATTAATAGACTCATTATTGTTACTACCCAAGTATAATTTTTAATTAATTTCAATCATATTCTGTCAATTAAGATAGGGAAATAAGGGGATTTTCATTATCTGTATCCTTATTGAAACTGCAAACATAATTTTAGTGGAAAGTAAAAAGTACCGCACACATTAGCTCATGATGGAGAAAAACTTCATACATTCACAAAAGAACCTTCCGTCGTACAGATGGAAGGTTTCAATACTTTATTAAAAAGATGTTGGAATTCACTGAGATCTAGCTGTACAGGCATAGTTACAAGTCGTTGTTCTCTTTCCGGATTATAGAAAAGGTCGAAATGAGCAAATGGGGTAATCGTAAGGTAATCCCTCGTAAAACACATAGCATACCAGGTTGAATGAGGCAGAAATCTCCTTCCAGAAATTCATAGATGTTACCGTCTATCTCGATTCGGCAAGTTTCTTCATTAATGTAGATGAGTAAATAATCAAGAAGTCTCCAATTTGGAATAGACCCGCAGAATGAAAGAAGGCTGTTATTCAGAGGACTGATTACCAGGTATCTTGAACAAGGTCGTTAGAAAGGGATTATACAAATAGGTGTCGTTGATCATTTATATCGTTTCCAAGAGTTTAGAGTTATTAGGAAGAATTCATGTTGTTAGACAGACTTCTAGTAATATTGTATTGATATTGATCAATCGTTAGTCCTAACTCATACTATTGTAAAAAAAGATATTAAATACGTCGCATATGGGTAGCATGATAGTAACCTGTTGGTGTTCTTATTGTTATGGTAAATTTACTAAATAAAAGATATACTTTTATGATGTTGTTTACGGTTTTCCTTTTAGGATGAAAAAGGAGCATAAGATATGAAGAAGTTAACCATTGAAGATGTGGCACAGAAGGCAGGAGTCTCTAAGAGCACTGTGTCACAATTTCTAAATAAAAGATACAATTATATGAGTGAAGCCACGAAAAAGCGAATTGAAGACGTCATAGAAGAACTCAATTATCAGCCTAACGCTCTGGCAAGAAGTCTAAAGAATAATCGGACTCATATGATCGGTGTCATTGTGGCGAATATTGACTATACGATATCGATTCAATGTATTAGAGCGATTGAGAGCGAACTACAAACCCATGGCATACAGGTCATTATTTGCAACGCAGATGAGAATCCTAAGAAAGAAAGTAAGTATATTGAGATGCTAGTAGCACGACAGGTAGATGGCTTAATCATTTTCCCAACGGGCAACAATGCTGTGGCGTATACTCGACTTATTTCAGAGAATTTCCCAATGGTCTTTCTGGATCGGCTTGTTGAGCAAGTCACGACACATAGTCTACTTCTAGATAATGAAATGGCTGTCAATATCGGCATTCAAGAGTTAGTACACCATCACCATCAGAAGATAGCGCTTATCACATTACCTTATGAGACACATCGTATAACTCCAAGGCTGGAAAGATTGAGCGGGTACAAGAAAGCGATGGAAGAATGTAATCTCAAGATCAGAGATGAGTATATCAAAAGTGTTCCTAAGGAAGATATACAGACAACGATGGAAAAGCTACTTCGTATGCAGGACCCACCTACGGCAATCGTTGCAGGTAATGATATCGTACTCGCAGAGATGTTGAAGTATGCTAGTTCACATCATATTCGAATTCCTGATGATATATCCGTGATGGGGATAGACGATGCTGATTTTGCCCATATTTATAACCCCAATATTACAACCATCGGTCAACCCACATATGACATGGGCAAGCAAGCCGCAAGAATATTACTACAATGCATTGAAGATAAGGGGACGGCAGTTCCTATTATTTATCGATTTGTTCCCCAATTGAATAAAGGAAAGTCTGTTAAGACAATAGGAAGAGATTCGAAATAGATACGTGATGAGCAGCGAATATTTCTTATGATAAAAAGAGTGTTTGGGCGGAAGGTATTTCTGCTCAAACACTCTTTCATTTGTTTTACTTATGGTTAGAGCTTCATAAATGCATCCAATTCCTCACGAGTAGGCAATCCATCACTATCACCAGGTGACATGACAGCAAGAGCACCGATCGCATTCCCACGTCGTGTAGCTTCCTCAACAGAGAGTCCATCAAGCAGCGCACTGACAACACCTACGGCAAATCCATCACCAGCTCCAACGGTATCGACCACATTGGCTACATGGAAGCCATGAACGTATCCTTCTTGATCCGCTGTTTTATAATAAGCTCCCTCCGCACCTAATTTAACGACAACAAGAGAAATACCACGCTCTAAATAATATGAAGCAATATCCTCGGGTTTCTCAAACCCAGTCAATGTTTTCCCCTCACTTATTCCTGGAAGGAACCAATCGCATTTGGTAGCTAAATCGTTAATGGTATTCACCATCGACGCCGTATCTGCCCATAATTTAGGACGTAGATTAGGATCGAAGGAGATCTTCTTTCCTAATTTTTTCATGAATTTCATAGCATGGATAGAGAATTCGTGGCATTCTTTAGATAGTGCCGCGGGTATACTCGTCATATGCATATGTCTGGCTGAAGAGAAATAATCTTCATTGAAATCAGATACGTCTAATTTAGATGCAGCAGAATTCTTACGGAAATATTCTACAACAGGATCGCCTGTTAGAACTTTAGATTTCACTAACATCCCAGTCGAATAGTCTTCTGTAAATGCCACACTTTGGGTATCAATCTTTTCTTGGTTTAGAGCGTCTATGATGAATCTACCAAAATTATCGTCACCTAGTTTGGTCACAAGACCAACATTCAATCCTAAACGGGACAATCCTGTCGCCACATTCGTTTCTGCACCTGCAAGTGCTTTGGAAAAAGAGTTGCTTTCATGTAGTGGTCCGGGTTCATTGGCATAGAACATCGCCATAGGTTCTCCAAAAGTAACTACATCCAAATGAGTATTCATTATAAATGGCTCCTTATAGTATTGGATCAACCAAGTATTCACTGTTTATCCAACGCAGAAAATAAAGTTTAGTAACACTATATATGTAATCGTATTCAAAAATGCTTGTTTAGAAATTATCACATAAATCGGTTTTTAACAATAACTTTTAACCTTATTGACGTGCTGAAATAAATAAATTAATTCTTAAATATTTAAAATCAGTTGATATATAAGGTATTATTGATATTAAAATAACACAATAAACACAACTGATTGAAAAATGATATTGACTAAAATGATAATAATAATTAGTATTTCAAGTGTGACCACAAAATATTTTATTAAGTTTACTAAACTTTATGATAAACAGTAGGAATTTGTTGCTATGGAAAAACGATATGCTACTCATCCTGAACAAGCTAAGTCTTTTACATCGGAAGAATTACGCAGTCATTATCTGGTTCAGGATTTATTCGTTCCAGATGAAGTGAAATTATGTTATACGCTTGAGGATCGTATGATTACTGGGGGGATTCTACCAGCGAATGGACCTGTCCGGTTAGAAGGATATGATGAGATAAAAGCGGATTATTTCATGGAACGTCGTGAATTGGGCGTCTTTAATGTTGGAGGCGGTGGATGGCGAGTCGTATTCATTAGAACTGAAAAGACTGTTTATACATCGGATTAGGAAATAAAGAGGTTATCTTTGAAAGCGATTCAAGTGAATACCTAACTAAGTTTTATGTTGTATCCGCTACAGCACATAAAATATATCCGACTCAAAAACAAATGTTCAAGGATGTGCCTGCAGAAACTTTAGGTACTCTGGGGACGGCGAATAGTCGTGATCTTCGCAGATATATCCATAAAGCCGGTATTCAAAGTTGTCAATTGTGTATGGGGATGACAGCGCTGCAAACAGGTAGTGTGTGGAACTATGCCGACAGATGTCCATAATCGCCGTAGTGAAATATATTTCTATTTCGAATTGGATGAACAAGCGAGAATGTTCCATATGATGGGTGAGTCGACTCAGACTCGACATATCGTCATGAAGAATGAAGAGGCTGTTATTTCTCCTCCGTGGTCTATTCATTGTGGAACAGCGCGACGAACAATTATACGTTCATTTGGGCAATGGCAGGAGAGAACTACACGTACAAGGATATGGATGAGATTAGCTAATCTTTTTAACAGGGGAGGGACTTACACGAAATGCAGAAAATTAGAGTATTACAAAATATCTCATCGGTTGGGGTTGTTGCTGTTATTCGAGCAGATACGGCCGAAGCAGCTGTTCGAATGTCTGAGTCCTGTATCGAAGGGGGCCTTAATAATATTGAGGTGACCTTTACAACACCTGATGCAGATCAGGCTATTAAAAGTCTCGCTAAGAAATACGGAGATAAGGCTGTTATTGGAGCGGGTACGGTACTTGATCCATTAACAGCCAGAATTGCCATTTTGGCAGGTGCTGAATTTATTGTGAGTCCCTCTTTTGAAGAAGAGACAGCTAAGATGTGTAATCTGTATGGTATTCCTTACATGCCAGGTTGTTTGACTTTGAATGAAATGAAAGAAGCGTTGAAGCTGGGAGTTGATGTACTGAAATTATTCCCAGGTAGCGCCTTCGGACCCGATTACATTAAGGCTGTTAAAGGACCTATGCCTCATGTGAACATCATGCCAACAGGTGGCGTGGATCTGAATAACATGGAACAGTGGATTCGTAATGGTTGTATCGCTGTTGGAATTGGTGGGAACTTAACTGCTCCTGCAAAAGATGATCGTTATGACCTCATTACTGAACTAGCTGCACAGTATGTAGCCAAATTCCAAGAGATCATAACTTCAAATAAATAATAATAAACATTAGGAGGAACAAATGATGAGTTTAAATGAATTTTCATTGGATTTTTTCAGCTTGAAATGAAAGACAGTGATTGTTCTGGAGGAAATGCAGGTCTAGGTCAAGGTTTATGCAGTGGCATTAGCTAAAGCAGAAGCAGATCTATTCGTGGTTATTTATGACACGAACTGGGATGAGACATCCTTGATAGTCGTTCTCGGATTTTTTATCTAGTCTGTTAAAGCTTAGCAGTGCTTCCGCTAAGCCACCCACTACCAAAACCGCCAACGGCTCCCCTTACAGGTAAGTTGTTGTTAACAGCAATTGATAGAATATCAGGAGTTCCTAAGTTAAAGAACCCACCATAACGATATATGTAGTAGTATAATCGCAACAATGGAGAACATAGCAGTAAACGGAGTTGAGAATATCTGAAATATAATCGGTGATGATGATTAAACAAAGGATGTATTTTTTTCTGATTCAGATGTATAAATGATGGAATTTATGTTCATGATGTAACTATTAGTGCATTAATTGAAGATAGACCTCGATACAAATTAAATGAGTTCAAAAAGCTCAAGTTAGCATATGGTTTTATGATCTGCCTATCATTTTCTGCTTTGCAAAGATAGATTCCTTACTTGTTCAAGATTGTAGCAATTTAATAATCAGTGCTTAACGTTGACTGGATACGTCAAAGTTAAGCACTTTTTTGTCTGTATTTAATTTAAAAAGACTAGCATAGAATCAAAATGTATACAGTGCATAAATTTATATTTTGTGCTTTGCGGATATTCTCATCAATTATGACACCACACAGGCGGCGAACGCGTCATCATTTGCCATTTCTTCGACGTAAAATAAGATAGCGATATTCCGAACCTAAATTCTAATTTCTAAAAATAACGTAGACATCAAAATGGATTGGACGAACCGGTTGCTTAGTAGTGAAGATGCCGATGCTGGTTGATTGGCACTCATGTATCACTCCCCTTCTTTTTCCCCTTTCATTGAAATACTGTAGTACTCCTTATGAATATCACTGGAAAATACAACTACCAACAAGGTTCGCCAGAATGAAAGATCACTCCGTCTCGAGACCGATTCGTAAATGAATTGGAATAAATCGGCTTTGATTAATCTTAGAGAACTTGATATATTTAGCATATAATTTGATTGTGCACAATTTAATAGTTCAACATATATTGTTGGTTCTAAAACAATAGTAGATTGGAGACATAGCTAATGGAAAACAGAACAAACATGCAAATAGCCATGCAGTTAGGTGCAGGGTATGGGATAGATTCGGGTGCATGGAGAATGCCAGGTGGCGATCCGACGGCTTACACGAATATGGATAGCTACGTAAAACTAGCACAAACTGCTGAACGTGGAAAGATCCAAATGTTATTTATGGCAGATACACCGGCACTAGGTGTTGACTTAACTAATCGACCACCCCAAAGCCCCATGGATCCTATGTTGGCATTAACAGTGATTGCAAGAGAGACAGAGCGAATTGGACTCGTGGCAACCTTGTCCACTACATTTAATGATCCTTATAACGTAGCCCGGCAGTTTAAAGCATTAGATGTCATAAGTCATGGCCGTGCAGGATGGAACGCAGTAACTACTTCAAATCAAGCAGCTGCGGCAAACTTTGGTAGTCAAGTTGCGAGCCGTACGGAAAGATATGAGAGGGCGCACGAGTTCATTCAGCTGGTTCAAGCATTATGGGGCAGTTGGGAAGAAGGCGCAATGACTCTAGACGTGGAAAACGGTATTTACGCTAATATGAATAAGATTAAACCCATTAATTTAGGTGGGAAATACTTGTCTTCTCATGGTCCATTACCGATTCCTCCATCTGAACAGGGACAGCCTGTCATTTTCCAAGCAGGTGGTGGGCAGGAGGGACTAGAGCTTGCAGGTCTTTACGCTTCCGGCGTGTATGCTAGTCCTTACGATATTCCCTCGGCTAAAGCTTACCGAGAAGTGGTACGTCAGAGCGCAGTAAACTTTGGGCGTAACCCTGATGAAGTAAAAGTGTTACCAGGTTTTATCCCTTCGATTGCGTCAACTGAACATGAAGCACTAGAACGTCGAAAACATCTTGATGGATATACCGATTTGACTGGTAAAGTGAGTTATTTGGGAGCAATGCTCGGAGTTCCGTTGTCGTTTGACGATATAGATCGCCCTTTATCACCAGAATTACGGAAGTATGCTAATGCAAACCCACAGGACCCTCGGTCTCCACGGGCGTTAGAATTGGTGATGCGAGGTATGACCATTCGCGATGTTTTGGCACATGGGGTTATTAATTATCACCCAATAATTGCGGGAACTCCTGAGCAGGTAGCCGATTTTATGGAGGAATGGTATGTTTCAGGAGCCTGTGATGGTTTTGCAATCCAGCCAGATGCCAGCTTTGACGGCGTTTCCGCTTTCGTAGATCAGGTCATACCGATTCTACAAAAGCGTGGCCTGTTCCATAAAGATTACGAAGGGACTACTTTACGTGAACATATGGGAGTGTCCTATCAATATGGACTCAGGTTATAGGAAAATAAACTCCACCATTTCCGTTATTTTCATTAGAACTGAGAAAGCATCTCCAGATACTGAGGAGATGCTTTCTTAGTTCTATGTAGCTGAAAACCGGTCTTTTTTACTACATTCCCAATAACATCATTTGAATCGTTCCATTAAGCAAAGAAAACAGTAGTGGAATGTTATATGTGAATATCTCCGTTTTTGTTATAGGATTAGTATTGTTGAGGATTATTTGGGAGCGGGGCAACGTTTAGATATAATAGAATCAGAGCATAACAGCGGCTTGTTGAAAATCTATACATAACGGAGGGCATAGATGATTGTACATAAAGGTGAGATTTTGTTCCGACAAGGAGATAGTGGTGAATATCTATATCACATTAAGCGAGGGCTATTTAAGGTGACTCGCCTGCACGAGAACGGGAATATGGTGTTGTTCAACATCTTATATTCGGGGGAAACCGTTCCGCACCACTCGCTTATAACGGCTAAGGAGACACATGGTACCGCTATTGCATTGATGCAAAGCGAGGTAGAAGTGATACCTGCAAAAGAATGGTATAGCCAACTGGTGGAAAATCCCACAAAACCTATGGAGATTGCACTTTTACTTCAGGAGAAATTACGATTTATGCAACAACGAGTAGATCATCTGACCGCTGGAACGCCTGCAGAACGTCTAGAACTACTAACTGAATGGCTATACGATTACTCGCATGGGGTAGATGTCACAGAACTGCTGACACAAGAAGAGATCGGGCAATTGATTGGTGTGCGTAGAGAAACGATAAATCGCTTGATGCGTTTAAAATAATGAACTACTCAAATAAAGGTCTGTTCCTCAGGTAAGTATATACCTGAGGAATAGACCTTTTATGAATACATTCTACGCTGAAATTGTAGTTACCTCTTTATTATTCTTCTAAGCTACCTGCTGGACCGAAGAATTCAAAATGGATTCTGTCCTGTGGTATTGACCATGCTTGTAATGCTTTAA
Organism: Paenibacillus macquariensis; assembly: GCF_900156375.1. Taxonomy (GTDB): domain Bacteria; phylum Bacillota; class Bacilli; order Paenibacillales; family Paenibacillaceae; genus Paenibacillus_AQ; species Paenibacillus_AQ macquariensis. The sequence continues at coordinate 399,418 of NZ_FTNK01000001.1, read as the reverse complement.
ATATAGTACTCATAAAAGGGGTAGGACCACAGAAATAGAAATCAGAGTTCGAGTCTACGACCTTCTGCAGCCATGGTAAATCAATGTACCCGGATTTGTCGAAAGTGTCCCCTTCAGTTGGAGATTCATAGCACACATAGGATGACAGAAGAGGATGGGATTGATTTAGTTCATCAATTAATCCTTTCATTGCATGAAGTCTTCCGTTGATAGCGGCATGAATATACGTTACTTTACGCCCAGGTTGTTCATTAGCCAACGTCTCTAACATGCTTACCATTGGCGTTAGTCCGACGCCCCCACCGATAAGAACTACTGGAATGTCTATACTTTGATCTAGTGTGAAGTCTCCAGCTGGGGCGCTCACTTCTACTACAGTACCAACATCAACGGCTTCATGTAGGTAAGTAGATACGATTCCTGCTGGTTTATTGGCGGCACCGTCTTCTCGTTTGACGGTGATACGATAATAAGGTTGTCCTGGGGCGGCAGACAGACTGTAGTGACGAATGTGGGTGTATTCTTCACCGTCTGGCTGAACACGTAAGGTAATATATTGTCCTGGCAAATAAGCGGATATAGCTCCTCCGTCTTGAGGAGAAAGGTAGAAGGAGGTGATAAGTTCACTCTCTTTTATTTTTTTACTTACGATAAAGTTTCTGAATCCACTCCAGCCACCTGGCGCATCCGCTACTTTATGATACATATCTGCTTCAACACCGATAAATGCATCAGCGATTACGCCATAGGCCTGAGCCCAAGCATCTATGATTTCTGGTGTCGCTGCATCGCCAAGGACTTGAGAAATAGCAGCTAATAGCGTTTCACCGACAATTGGATAATGTTCAGGTAATACACCGAGTGCACGGTGCTTCTCGGAAATCTGTTTAACTACAGGTAGGATGTTCTCTAATTTATCAATATTGACAGCCGCAGCAAGTACAGCGTTTGCAAGGGCGGTCTGCTGTTTACCTTGACGTTGGTTAGCATGATTGAATATATTCAAAAGTTCTGGGTGGTTCTCAAATAACATTCCGTAGAAAGCGGTGGTGATGGTCTTCCCATAAACTTGTAATACGGGAACGGTTGATTTAATAATCTCAATAGTATGTTGGTTTAACATATATATGACCTCTTTCTTACAATGTATTATTATATTTGCTACGTATAAAGCATATAAGAGACATGAAAGAGGAAGTGTGTTCTTCGTCACAGTAAAAGTTGATAAAATGTGAACGAAATGAATATTGCAATGATATTACTCACGATCTACTTCATTATCCTGCACAAGGGGAGGAGACTTGATACAAAGTGTTCTGTTACCCGAAGGGTAAGGTTGGTTTTGAAATTAGAGGTTCAGAAACGCTCTGGATGGTGATATAATAGCAATAGAACACATCCCAAAAGAGAAAGGATCAGGATACCATGTGTCCCCGAAGGAACATTCCCCAAAGGACGATCTGGAAACGTTATGATCACTCATACACTTAGCGTCTCTCGTAGAGAACCGTCGGATAATTCATGACAACCTCTGCGAAAGAAGGGAACTAAGTATGCGAAGGACCGTGTCATATAAGTTTTCTCCAAGTAGAGGGTTGTCTCATTTATGACAAACAAACTACGATAAAGAGGGAACTTGTATGAGGAAAAGAGAACAACTGATTTCTACGTTACAACATATCGCTGTACTACTGTTTGGAACATTTTTATTAGCTTTTACGTATTATCACATTAATTTTCAGAACCATTTAACAGAAGGTGGATTTGTCGGCCTTGCCCTACTGGGTAAGTACGTATTAGGTTTGCCGCCAGCATTAAGCATACTGGCATTGGATATTCCGGTAATGGTGATTGCGCTGTTTCTAAAGGGTCGCAAATTCCTTGTGAGTACGATGATCGCAACAACATCCTTTTCGATTTTTTATGCATTATTAGAGCGCTATTCTGTTATCGTTATCGATCTACAGCATAATTTATTCATCGCTGCACTCTTGTCAGGAATACTGACGGGATTTGCTACTGGTATTGTACTACGCGTTGGTGGTGCAAGTGGTGGGGATGACATACTGTCGCTTCTTGTCAGTCGGTGGACTGGTATAAAGCTTGGTACAGTGTTCTTCCTATTTGATGGTATTGTTCTATTGCTTTGCCTATTCTATATGCCATTAAGAGAAACGTTGTATACGATTCTGGCTGTTAGTATTGCTGGGCAAATGATTACGTTGACTGTCACGTTTGGTGCTAAAAAGACTGCAACGAACCCCGTGTTACCTAAAGGGATTTCACCTCAACCCGTTAAGTCGAAGACTGTACAGGTTATGCAAAGTGCACATTTATGATGTGGTACGATGGAACGCCCTTTTTCAAAATATAAGTAGTCCAAGGGCAGTCGTGTCCAATCCATGATAACCACTAAGTTGTTGAACTTAGTGGTTATTTGCTGTCTAAGAACGCATGGATGGGCATGTGCATATGTTGTGCTATATGAATGCTCAATAAATGGAGGTAAGAAAGATGGAGAATGCTCCGGCTCAGCATATTCTTTTTCAGGCCGATCCTAATATGACGCAACAATTCCGACAAGTTAGAGAACATATTCATCATCAGATCAAGGGATGTGTAAATCGAACGATTCGTGTCCAAACGATCAATGGTTGTACGTATGAGGGAGTACTCATGAATGTTGAAGGAGGCATGTTATTCCTAAGCGTTCCAGCAACTCCATCGATGTCACGAGCCTACAATCCTTATTATAACAATGTGATTCTGCCGCTCGTTTTATTTGAATTATTGGTTATCGTATTACTCATGTGATGGACGTTGCATAAACAGCAATGCATATCATTGTTTGAATATAACAAAGAGGCAGCCCCTTTTCTGAAAAGGAAGCTGCCTCTTTGTGTATTTACGAAATATTACTCAAACAACGAACGATACTCAGGATATCCTTCTTCTTCTAGCTCCTCGATGGGGATAAAGCGAAGTGCTGCAGAGTTAATACAGTACCGTAAGCCGTTCGGTCCCGGTCCATCGTTGAATACATGGCCTAGGTGAGAATCTCCCTCTTTACTACGCACCTCTGTACGAACCATAAAGTGGCTGGAATCGACTAATTCTCGAACCGTATACTCCCGAAGAGGACGAGTGAAACTTGGCCAACCGCAACCGGAATCGAACTTATCAAGTGAGCTGAATAACGCTTCACCAGAGACGATATCTACGTAAATTCCTTCTCCATGATGGTCCCAGAACTCATTGCTGAACGCAGGTTCTGTGCCATTTTGTTGCGTAACCTGATATTGGATAGGGGTTAAACGTTGTTTGAGTTCATCTTTGTTCACGGGTGTTGACCAGACGCTTTCGAGGTAATCTTCACGTCCTGAACCTTTGCGATAGCGCTTATAATGACCTGGATTCTTCTTATGATAACCTTGGTGATAACCCTCGGCTTCATAGAAAGGACTAGCAGGTAAGATTGGCGTTACAATGGGTTTGTCGAAACGTTGACTCTGCCCTAATGCCTCTTTAGATTGTTCGGCTTTTATGCGTTGTTCCTCAGTATGATAGAAGATAGCTGTTCCATAGGATGTCCCTCTATCGTGGAATTGTCCACCCGCATCGGTAGGATCGATCTGTTGCCAGAACAGTTCAAGTAACTTGTCATATGAGAACACGTTAGGATTGTAAGTTATTTCAACGGCTTCTAAATGTCCAGTTGTATGCGTACATACTTCTTCATAGGTAGGATTCTCTGTGTGTCCACCTGTATAACCAGAGACGACTTTTATAATGCCTGGAAGTTCCTCAAACGGGCTTACCATGCACCAGAAACATCCACCTGCAAAAGTAGCTTTTTCATGTATAGTTGATTGAGAATTGCTCATGTTATCACTCCGTTTCTTTGACTGTAAATGATATAAGTCACTTCTATTATAAATCATTTGGTTTCCAAAAACCAAGAAAGTGGATAGAGGGGTCGTGTGTTCAACTGATTTTCGACTTGTTCCTCTGTCTATATACAAGGAGAATAATAGTAACCAAAAGCAGGTATCCCAATATAAGGGCTACGGAAACATAGGGTCTTGCAACTAGATTTCCACCTAAATAAGCGTAAAGGAGTATGGCTGGAATTTTGCCAAGGATGGTAGCCAGAGTAAATGTCCAGAAGGGAATAGACGCGACACCTGCAAAGACATTCACAACCATTTGTGGCACGATAGGTAATAGACGAGCGACGATAATAGCCATGAAAGGGTGAGACTCCATTGTACTCGTAAAGGATTGAATAGAACGCCTTTTGCTCAGATAACGCCGCCCTTGTTCACGAAATGCATATCTCACGATGCCATACACAAGGACTGCGGCAAGTGTGGTTCCCAACCAGGCGATGGTGGTTGCCCACAAGGTGCCATAGGCATATCCCAAAGCGGCGATGACTACTTTATATGGAATGATGGGAAAGAGGGCTAATAAAGTCGCCATGAGAATCAAGAAGGTCGGGGAGTCATTGGTGTTCATCCAGTCCCAAATAGTGTTTTTGTACATAAATGCTACTCCTAATAGGAGCACATAGACAAGCGGTAGCAGTAGCTTCTTCATAAGGAGTCCTTTCTTTGAAAAGGTGTCACTGTGTATCATACCAAATTTGGTGGAGTAAAATGCTAGTCAACTTTAAAGAGCTTCATAAATACAATGGTTTGCTATAATATAGAAAAGCATCATGATTTATTTTGTTGTAGAAAGGTTGAGACAAATGGACGAAGATTACGATAAATATAAGGAACTATCCATCGAAGAACAGGTTATACAAAGCTACCGACAAGACGAGGATATGATGATTCTGGTCTTTGCCCAGTGGTGTATTAACCACAGCCTAGATCCTGAAACGTTGTATAGAGAAGCCTATCCACAACAAATTAACAATGAACGATTAATACACGTTCTGGGGCTCACGGTATCCAAAGAAGAAGCAGGAGATATTCCGGATGAGACTTTACTAGGTGTACTCTCGCTTTTCGGAAATGATGATCTTGCTTGTGTTGTTACGGAAGCTATAAGTCGCAGGGCATAAGGTTATTATATTTCTCATTATTGAACTCACATCACATCGTCCGATATCCATTACTTCAGTTGTTCACGATTAGCAATTCGAAATTGTTTCGGAGACATGCCAAAACGTGCTCTGAAGACACGATAGAAGTAAGTGTAATTGGCAAATCCTGAAGTTTCCGCTACATTCTCAAGAGACATAGGGCTGAATATAATGCGTTCTCGTGCCATATCTAGCTTTACGTCAATCGTGTACTGCATAATGCTAGTATCGAATGTTTCCTTGAATAGGTGTACAGCACGGGAGACGCTGATACCGACGTGGCTAGCTACATCATCTAATTTGAACATATGCGAGGCATTCTCTTCAATATAATGTTTAATTTGATAGGCTAAATAACTCTTGTGCGTCGTTGTTGGTTGTTCTTTGAGTTGACGATCTAATTCTAGGCACAGAATCTTCATATAGTATCCTGAAATTTCGGGATATGGATTCTCCATTCGGCGTTGCTCAAGTGCAATCTGTCGAAAAAGAATCAAGAAACCTTCATTAAGCGGTAATTTCATACGCGTAGGTCGAACTTGGGACTTCCACCATTTGTCTATCCATGGGCCCCCGAAGAAAATATGGTAATCCCCACTTTCAATTGTTAATTCGCCGAGTGAATTGAGTTCTTTATCTATTTTTAATTCATAGGGCTCAGAGGGAGAATATAGCAGTAAATCTCCTGTTTCAATCAGACCTAACTGACCATCGTATCTAGCACGACAGCGGCCATCCGTCTGGAAGCGCATGAGATAGGTATTAATGCCATCTACGTCTAGTGTGGAAGTGTAAAAAGGTTTTTTATGGAAGGAGAAGCCGGCTACATACACTTGACATGAGTCTTCATTGATCATTTTTCAGGCTCCTTTTTAAAAATTATGACCAGATTGTTCATGTTTGGATCATATTATTCATTTTAATATAAATGAATTTGGAATACCATGTAACTAGATAGATTGAACTAAAGAGTAGACCTCATATTCATGGTTTTTTTACAAATAATTGAACTTGGGGAGAGCGAAGTATAGTTCACTCTATATCGATTGATATTGCTTCACCTGGCTTGATTCTAAAGGAATTACTTATCGTGTGTAAAATTAAAGGGGGAAAAGTCAATGTTACAATTAGGATTACAACTTTATACAGTTCGCGAGCAAATGGAGCAGGATTTCAAAGGTACTTTGAAAGCGGTTGCTGAACTAGGGTACAAAGGCGTAGAATTTCATGATTTCTTTGGACATAGTAGTGCTGAAGTAAAGAGATTGCTTGATGAGAATGGTCTTGTAGCAATTGGAACACATACGCAATACGCGAGCATGTTAGAAGACTTAGATTCGATTATTACTTATAATAAAGAAATTGGTAATAAATACATCATCGTTCCTTATTTGTTAGAAGAACAACGCAAATGGGATGACGTGTTTGCCAACCTTAAGGTACTTGGTGAGAAATGTAAGGAACAGGATATGGTGCTTCTATACCATAATCATGATTTCGAGTTCACTGAATCTTATGGTGAAGATAAGACGGTATTCGATGCGATGTATGATGAAGTACCAGCAACATTACTTGAAGTTGAAATGGATACGTGTTGGGTATACTTTGCTGGATATGACCCAGTTGAATACATTCATAAATATGCAGGCCGTTTACCCATCGTTCACTGGAAAGATGTGAAGAAATTAGAAGATGGATCACCACAGACAGTTTCATTTGGTGAAGGTGAAGTAGATTTGGCAGCAATTGCTGACGCTGCAAATGAAGTAGGAGCAGAGTGGATTGTTGTTGAACAAGATATGTGTCAGAATCCACCACTTGAAAGTATCGCTACAAGTATGGAATGGATAAAAAATTACGCAAAAAACGGAGGAACTATAAATGTCTAAGTTAAGAATCGGTATTATTGGTTGTGGAGGTATTGCAACAGGGAAACATATGCCAAGCCTTGCGAAACAATCTACAGGAGAAATGGTTGCTTTTTGTGATATCGTTGAAGAACGTGCAGTAGAAGCAGCTGAGAAATATGGCGTTGAAGGCGCTAAAGTCTATACTGATTTCCGTGAATTACTTCAAGATGGAAGTATTGATGTCATTCATGTATGTACACCTAATGACTCTCACTCCGTGATTACAGTTGCTTCTCTAGAAGCAGGCAAACACGTGATGTGTGAGAAACCAATGGCTAAAACAACGGCAGAAGCAAGAGAAATGCTTGAAGCTGCGAAACGTACAGGTAAAAAACTGACGATCGGATATCAAAATAGGTTCCGTAATGACAGCCAGTACTTGAAAGAAATGTGCGAGAATGGTGACCTAGGTGACGTTTATTATGGTAAAGCGCTAGCAACTCGCCGTCGTGCTGTTCCAACTTGGGGCGTATTCTTGGATGAAGAGAAGCAAGGTGGAGGGCCACTTATTGATATCGGTACGCATGCACTTGATTTAACATTATGGTTAATGGATAACTATAAACCGAAGAGTGTTATGGGTTCAACGTTCCACAAGCTTGGACATCGTGAGAATGCAGCGAATGCTTTTGGTCCCTGGAATCCTGAAGAGTTCAAGGTGGAAGATTCAGCATTTGGTTTCATTACGATGCAGAATGGAGCTACCATTGTTCTTGAAGCTAGTTGGGCTCTGAATGTACTTGATTTCGCTGAAGCGCAGACGATACTTGCAGGTACAGAAGGCGGAGCAGATATGAAAGATGGTTTACGTATCAATGGTGAGAAGATGAGCCGTTTGTATGAGACTAAAATTGACTTGGGTGCTGGTGGCGTTGCATTCTATTCTGGAGAAACGGAAAGCGATTCAGATCGTGAAGCAAGATTGTGGTTGCAAGCCGTGATTGAAGATACTGAACCTGTTGTTAAACCAGAACAGGCATTGGTGGTCACTGAAATTCTAGAAGCTATCTATGAATCTGCTAAGTCAGGTAAAGCTGTTTATTTCGAATAGATCGATGACGGTTTCATATAATGTAAGTGTAAATAAGGAGGATTAACGATGAAATTAGGCGTATTCATGGTATTGTTTGGCGGTCGTAAGCTTGAGGACGCGTTAGATTATGTAGCTTCTAAAGGTCTGAAGGCTGTTGAGATCGGTAGTGGAGGGAATCCAGGTAAAGCGCACTGTACACCAACGGATCTACTGAACAATGAGAAAGAACTTAAGAATTTCAAAAAAGCAGTAGAATCACGTGGACTTACGATCAGTGCACTTAGCTGTCATGGTAATCCACTTCATCCACAGAAGCATTTAGCTAAAGCGGATCATGATGATTTCGTGAACTCAGTTCTACTTGCTGAGAAACTTGAAGTACCCGTAGTAAATACATTCTCTGGATGCCCTGGGGACCATGAGGATGCTAAATATCCGAACTGGCCCGTTGCTCCGTGGCCGAATGATTTCCAAGAAATATTGAAATGGCAATGGGAGAACAAAGTTATTCCTTACTGGACCGAACAAGCGAAGTTTGCGAAAGACCATCATATCAAGATCGGCCTTGAGCTTCATGGAGGTTTCTCTGTCCATACACCAGCTACACTACTTCGTCTACGTGAGGCAGCGGGTGAGACGATTGGTGCTAACCTAGATCCAAGTCATATGTGGTGGCAGGGTATTGATCCTGTGCAGGCTATACACATTCTAGGGCGTGAAGGAGCGATTCATCATTTCCATGCTAAGGATACCGTAATCGATCCAATTAATGTAAATAAACATGGTCTTACTGATATGCAATCCTATGAGAAAATGTTAGACCGTGCATGGCAGTTCCGTAGTGTAGGTTATGGTCATGACATCAAGACATGGGCAGATATTATGAGTGCACTTCGTTTAGTAGGCTATGATTATGTTGTGAGTATTGAACACGAAGATGGCTTGATGTCTGTTGAAGAAGGCTTCTCTAAGGCTGTTCAGAACCTTCAACAAGTTCTTATTGAAGAGCCACTTGGCGATATGTGGTGGGTCTAGAAGGAGTTAAGCTAACAGTAAAGATGGAAGGACAGTTACCTAAGAGGTAACTGTCTATTTTTTTGAAATGAGAGGTTATATGTTTACTGTTTGGTGTGATAAAAGTTAAATTTAAATGCGGTTAGTTGTGTTATAGTTTTTTTGTTGAATGTTTTAAAGTAGCGGGAAATGTGGTAAAATGAAATATACTAACTAATCGAAAGCTTTTCCATACTGTAATTCATTTGACTTGAAATCAGTAGGTTTTCCAATAAAGAGGTGATTGTTTCATGGGAATTGATGAAATGAATTTGTGTCCACGATTTGAATCAGCTTTTTCTTTTCTGGGCAAACGTTGGAATGGGTTAATTATTCAGACTTTGATGAGTGGCCCGAAGCGATTTAAGGATATCTCTAGTCTAATCCCTTCAATGAGCGATAAAATGTTGTCAGAACGGATGAAGGATTTGGAAGTAGAGGGAATCGTTGTTCGCCATGTTTATCCCGAGACCCCGGTACGAATTGAGTATGAATTAACTGAAAAAGGCAAAGGACTGCGCTCTGTCATGGAACAGATACAACTCTGGGCCGAGAAGTGGGTAGACTAAGCCTACGATAGATTATGGCGGTCCACTCCGTTGCTAACCCCCTTTTCATTTATTGAAATGAGGGGTTTTATTGTTATCTGTCTAAGGCCATGCACCATATTGAGGAAGTTGTAGTATAATTGGAAAAAAATGATTTAACCGTATTGAAGGAGGGAATGAATTGCGAGAACTAGTGCCCGCCCATGAAGTCGTATATGGTAAAGAAGATATTGCTGAACTTGAGAATGCTTCGATTAAAGTTCAAGATGTCTATGATAAAGCGTTAGCTATGCTCCGTCGTTATTTACCTCAGTTGGTATGTAATGATCCAGATTCGCACAATTCTACTCGTTCTCAAATGGTAACAGATCAAGGTGTTTTTCAAAAATGGATTCAAGGCCCAAAGGGTTGGAAGTGTATCGGTTATGAATGGCAAACTGACGTGGAGCATAATGTGGAACAAGCATATCTACCAAATGCCCAATTACAAAGTATGATTCTACAAATCATGATATGGTCTCAATTTGAAAAGATCATTCTACTTCACCCCTTTTTGGGGCAAGAAGCCTTTTATAATAAAGAAGAACTAGAGACAATCTCTTCGTACTTCGTACCTACTTATACTAGTGTTACTCCTCTTATTGAACTCGGTAAACCCTACAAAAAACACAAAACGAAGCTTCCGATCTACCAAGAACTCATTCCAGCACCCTCTCTATTGATCCAATCTGAAGGCATTCCGTTAAAAGGCACATGGATGACGGGTGTATATGTTAAGCAAGCAAGTTTTCAGAGAATTGGCCCGTATATCAAAAATAGTAATGGATACAGAACATTCATGGAAGCGTTGATAAATTGAATCCACAAATAATTCGACAGGTATCTCAATAGGGAAGCATTAGTGAATAGCGAAATAATAGAACTTACACAGCAAGGCATGCAAGGAACGAATATCCAGTCCATTCACGGAGTTACATTGGATCCGTCACTACGCTGGGCTATTAGTATCAATGGAGATCGTATAGACGCTGGCGATTGGGACACAAAAGTGAATAATAATGATGTTATTTCGATATCTATCCTATTTTCAGGTCATGTGAAGGATGTAGAAATCGTCATTGAGAGTGTAAACGGGAGTAGGCTACAACCAGAACTTACGCATTCATATGTAAGTCCATATACACAAGAAGTCGTGATTAGGAATCTATTGAAACAAAGTGGAATTGTCGTATTAAGTGATAATAGTAAAACGATCAGTACAGTACAAGGGTATAATCCGAAAGCTAATGAAAAGTGGATTCTAAAAGTTAATAATAAGCTTCTTAATGCAAATGGATTGGATATGAAACTTAAGCCTTAGGATGAAGTCACAATGGAATTGAATAATTCATAGATTAAATATATATTTCGTGATTAGAATCACAAGCCGTTCTTTCTCCTAGGTGTAGCCTGAATAGGTAGATCAAGAAAAGATACCTAGGAGGAATTTAGAATGTCAATTGAGCCCCTTGTTTTTAGTGTTAATCATATCGTAAGTGATATTGTTATAAAGTTTCCAAAGGCCAGTGACTATTTCCGAGATCATAAGATTGATTTCTGTTGCGGCGGTAAGCGTCCACTCATGGAGGCTGTTCAAGAGAGAGGTCTGGACATTGATCAAGTACTAGAGGAGTTACATTATCTAGCTGCTAACCATTCAGGTCTGGATGATGATATTGATGGAATGAACCACTTTGTTGAAATGGACTCTCCATCTTTGATCCAATATATTGTGAGTAAGCATCACGATTACTTACGCAAGGAACTTCCTGAAGTCTACAAGAATGTTGCGAGGGTTAACCAAGTTCATGGTGATCATGATCTTCATTTGGCACAATTGTATGTTCTGTATACAAAACTGAAGGATGAGTTACTTGAGCATACCACGAACGAAGAAGACCAAATTTTCCCGCGGATGGTTGATCGAGATCAATCATTTGAACAATCTGCTCAACAAGGTCTTTATGATTCGATTGTGGGATTAGAGGACGAGCATGACAAAGCAGGTAACATTCTAAAAGAAATCAGGGAATTAACGAATGATTTCACGCCGCCTACACATGCTTGTACTACGTACCGTATAACGTATGAAAGACTTGCTGAGCTTGAACGTATGACATTTGAGCATGTCCATTTGGAGAACAATATTTTGTTCCCACGTTATCAAGTCTGATTCTGAAATGTGTCGATTCATGGCATCATATACATTAGTAATAATTGTAAACAGACCTAAGAGAGGACACTATGTATAAGTGTCCTTTTTAGTACTTCCCTGAATGGCTGAAGTAGTGCAATAAGTATCCATTATGCGTCGGATTTGACGGGATATAAGCGCTTTTGTTTTCGCTGTTCTTCCAGTAGTCGCATCATCCATTGTTGAATGCTTCTGGTATGCTGCGTTGCAAATGCATGATGTGAAAGGTTGCGTGTTTCTAAAGGATCATCGGTTAAATTATATAGTTCATATTCATCACGAACCGGTTGCGTTTTGACTTGCGTGACCCAAAGGGTATCGCGACCGTGAGATGTTGGATCGATAGGCCTGACAGTTTCATCTTCTATCCCAGGATGACTCCAGAATTGAACGTTATCGAAATAGCGTGAGAACTTCCACAATTCTTTTCTGCCGTTCATATGGAGGTTCGTGATGATGGATTCGACGTGGTTAGGCTGAATAACAGATGGATACGCTTCTCCCAGCGGGTTTACTTGATGTTGACCTCGGGTAACATCGTCGTCGGTCATGAAGTAGATCGTTTCATCGGCTATTGCAGATGGATTCTGTCTTAAGATAAGAGGAGAGAGGTCGCGTCCCACGAAGGGATGGACTTCGCTGAAGTCACTTTTTAAGTGCTTCTGAATGTCTGCTATATTAATATTTGCAAGTCCGAGCATGGTAGGCAGGAGGTCCACATGGCTTGTAAGTGAATGAGAATGATTATGCTGCGGGAAAAGATGCTTTTGATGAATGACGAAAGGAACGTGTAGAGCCTCTTCGTAGGCACAGTAAAATTTCTGATGAAGGTTACCATGAGCACCTAATAAATCCCCATGATCAGATGTGAAAATAACAATCGTATTATCATAGAAAGAGGACCGGGTAAGCGCCTCGAATACCTTAAACATTTGCTGATCGGCATTTTTTTGCAATTGGTAGTAAAGCTTACGGTAAAATGACTGATCGATAATGGGCTGTAGAGCTCTTGGATAGATATCCCGATAGCTTGCTTGACAGCGTGGTTTCGTGATTAGGGGTTCATGTATGGTTGGAGGAGGAGCGACATCTGGCATGGGTTCTACTTCAAACCGAAATGTTGGCAGATGGGACGTCAGAGCGCCATATAACACAATATCGTGAGGGTTCACAAATGAAGCAACCATACACCAAGGTTTGGAATTCGTATCAAGAGTATTCTGGCGATCAAGTGATTCGATGAGTTCAACGACTTCTGCAGCATATACTTCGTCTCTACCACTTACGGGATTAGAAGCGGAGGAACCAGAATTTCTGGGGTCCTTGCCATGAGGCTCTGGACCGATCCAACCGGAAAAGCCAAAATTGTCTAAGCGATCGGCATGACTATATAATTGTCCTCTTTTTTTATCTGGTACTCCTGTCGATGGATTATAACTAGAAAGGCTTTTATGTGCCCCCGGAATGATAATATCTTCAAAGGATATATGCCATTTCCCTTTGTAGTAAGTCTGGTATCCAGCTGCGCGAAAATAATGGCCCATCGTAGGAACTGTGTTTCGATCTAACCATAACATATCAGAGTCGAAGGGTTCCTTGGCGATTCCGGTTGTCTGGCTAACGCCATGAAGCGACGGATAATGACCGGTGAATAGGGTAGCTCGACTAGGGCTACATGCAGTGCTCCCAACATAATGACTGTGGAATTCAATGCTATGTGACTTTAAAAGTTCTTGTGTAATAAGGTTTTGTTTGCGCCATTCTTTTATTTCAGCATTCTCATAAAGGGGAGGATACCGTTCTTCATCTACGAGAAATACTAGAAAGTTAGGCTTTTCAAGATGTCGAGAAAGAGGTTGAGTATCGTTCATGAAAACACATCCTCGTCAGATTTTAACCTTAGGTTATGTTGGGAATCCCTAAAACAGTATTGAATTTCAGGGAAGTTCTAACCACGCTGCAACATATGGAAAGAATATCAGCATGGAGTGTTCACTTTTTATACAAAATTGTGAACTTATTTGTGATTTCATTCACAAATAATGTGAATGAAATCACATTATAGGTATGTGAGGATGCTATACTGATTTTATAAAGCAAGGCACAGAAGGAGGTTTTCTAGAATGCAAACACCAAAAAGAGAAAAGCTTGTAGTTATTGGGAATGGTATGGCAGGAATAAGTACCGTTGAGCAAATTTTGAAACTAAGTGATTCATTTGATATTACGGTATTTGGTAGTGAACCACATCCTAACTATAATCGCATCATGCTCTCCTATGTTCTGGAAGGTAGCAAGACGGTCGATGACATTGTCTTGAACGACTGGAGCTGGTATAAAGACAATCGAATCACGTTGCATACGACAACAACGGTGAAGCGTATTGATGCGGTAAACAAGCAAGTCACTACGGATAATGGTGTGACAGAAGGCTACGATAAGATCATTATAGCGACAGGATCTAATCCATTTATTCTGCCGATTCCTGGTAGCGATAAGGAAGGAGTAGTTGGTTTTAGAGATATTAGCGACTGTAACCAAATGTTAGACGCTTCTCAGAAATATAATAAAGCTGTGGTCATCGGTGGAGGATTGTTAGGATTAGAAGCTGCTAAAGGACTCGTGAATTTGGGCATGGATGTAACAGTGGTCCATTTGATGGATGACATTATGGAACGTCAACTAGATCACAGCGCTTCGTCCATGTTACAAGCGGAATTGGAACGTCAAGGCATTAAATTCGCTATGGGAAGACAAACCTCTGAACTAATTGGAGAAAACCGAGTAAGTGGACTAAGGTTTAGCGACGGTAGCGTATTAGATGCAGAGCTTGTTGTAATGGCTGTTGGTATTAAACCAAACATAGGGCTTGCGAAAGATAGTGGTATGGAAGTAGAAAGAGGTATTGTTGTAGATGATTATATGCGTACTTCATTTGAAGATGTATATTCTGTCGGTGAGTGTACACAACATCGGGGAGTGTGCTATGGACTCGTAGCTCCGTTATTTGAACAAGGACATGTGTTGGCTAAACATATTTGTGGAGTAGACACATTACCTTATGAAGGTTCTATTGTGGCAACCAAGCTCAAAATTTCTGGAGTTGATGTATTCTCAGCAGGTGAGTTTGTCGAAGGACCGGAACACACCGTAATTTCTGCCAAAGATGAGTGGAAAAGAACCTATAAGAAAGTACTTCTTCGTGACAATGTCATTGTAGGAGCTGTATTATTCGGAGATGTAACAGAGTCTTCCAATCTGCAGAAGTTGATTAAGCAACAATCCGAAATGACAGATGATATTTATAATACAGTGATGGGAACAGGATGCTGTGGTGGTGGGGCTAAGAAACAATCCTCTGTAGAAACGATGGCTGATGATGAGATCGTGTGTGGATGTAATGGGATAACTAAGAAAACAATTGTAGATGTCATTACAGATCAGGGGTTAACGACGGTAGATGAAATAAAAGCATGTACTGGTGCAACCCGTTCGTGTGGAGGATGTAAACCCGTTGTTGAGCAAATATTGCAGTACGTTCTTGGCGATGGCTTCAAGGTTGCATCGAAACAAGGGATTTGTGGGTGTACATCGCTTGATAGGGATGAAGTAGTAGCAGAGATTACGGCCAAAGGTATGACAACGACACGTGAAGTAATGAATGTACTTGGTTGGAGTAATGCGGAAGGCTGCTCGAAATGCCGTCCAGCAATCAACTACTACTTGGGTATGATTTATCCAGAGAGTTATGAAGATGAGAAGGAATCGCGTTTTGTTAACGAACGAATGAATGCAAATATTCAAAAAGACGGGACCTATACAGTTGTTCCCCGGATGTATGGTGGCATTACAACACCAGAAGATCTTAAAAAGATAGCTGAAGTTTCCTTGAAATATGATGTTAAGGTCGTTAAGGTGACAGGTGGACAAAGGCTAGCTATGATTGGAGTGGCAAAGGGAGATATTCCTAAAGTATGGGAAGAACTTAATATGCCTTCAGGTTATGCGTATGCTAAATCGTTACGTACGGTCAAAACATGTGTGGGTTCTCAGTTCTGTCGATTTGGTACACAAGATTCCATGGCAATGGGAGAACTCTTAGAACGTAAATTTGAGCGTCTCGATTTACCTGCCAAATTTAAATATGCTGTGAATGGTTGTCCACGGAACTGTGCTGAAGCATGTACCAAGGATATTGGTATCGTTGGAAATGATGGAGGCTGGGAAATCTTTATCGGAGGTAATGGTGGGATTAAGCCTCGTATTGCTGATAGCTTCTGTAAAGTTAAAACGGATGAAGAGTTGATAGAGATTTGTGGAGCAATTATGCAGTATTATCGTGAAACAGGCAAATATTTAGAGAGAACTTCGGAATGGGTAGAACGGATAGGTCTTACACAGATTCAATCTGCGATATTGGATAATCTGGATAACCGTAAAGAACTCGTTGATCGAATTGAAATTGCCCTGCAACAGGTTGAAGATCCTTGGAGAAAGATGCTAAATGATGGCAAAACGCGTACAGCCTTGTATGAAGATAGTAAATCTGCCATTTTAGTGGAATAACTCAATAGTGTGTTGAATGGAAAGGGGAAGAGTTCAAATGGAAATGACAACAAATTATTATTCTATTGGTTCGATTGATGAGTGTTTAGTACAGGTAGGACGAGTGGTTATTATTGAAGGTCATGAGATCGCTATATTCCGCACTACGGATGGGAACGTATACGCATTGGAGAACAAGTCTCCACATCCTAAGGGAGGGCCATTGGCCGAAGCCATCGTATCTGAACATTATATCTATGATCCCCTATATGACTGGAAGATTGATCTAACGAGTGGAGCAGTGCAAGCACCAGATACAGGGCAAGTCGCAACATATCCTGTTATTGTGAAGAACGAAGAAATTCAAGTTGGTTTGTATGCATAACATTCTAGCCATGATAACAAGAAATAACGAATCAGATCATTTCAGGAGGTGGCCACTTGTATACACAAAGTGTAGAGACAATAGTAGATTCTGCAGTTAAAAAAAAGGAAAAGATGAACGAAAGTCTAATTCGCTATACGATTGCTGCTGCCTTAGCGGGTGCCTATGTGGGAATTGGGATTATCTTAATATTCACATTAGGTGCCCCTTTAGCCGCAATAAAGTCACCATTTCAATCTCTCATTATGGGAGGATCTTTTGGAATCGCACTCACGTTAGTTATATTTGCAGGTTCAGAGCTATTTACGGGTAATAATATGTTTTTTACAATGAGTACATTAGCAGGGAGAACGACAGTAAAAGATACACTTAAGAACTGGAGTATTGTTTTTATAGGTAACGTACTTGGAGCTATTGTACTTAGCTTATTAATTCTAGGCGCGGGTCTGTTCAAGGGGATACCTGCTGAGCATCTTCTCTTTGCGGCAGCAGCTAAAAAGATGCACCTACCTATAATGGAACTGTTTTTTCGAGGTATTCTTTGTAACTGGTTGGTATGTCTAGCTATTTGGATGTCCATGCGGGCCAAGGAGGAAGTCGCTAAATTAATCCTTATCTGGTGGTGTCTATTTGCATTTATTGCGAGTGGTTATGAGCATAGTGTGGCTAATATGACGTTATTAAGTATTGCTACGTTACTACCGAATCACCCAGAAACCATATCTGTTGCTGGATGGTTACATAATATGATCCCGGTTACTTTAGGTAATATTGTTGGGGGAGGTCTGTTCGTTGGTATGGCATACTGGGTTATTTCTCCAGTTCGAAAAATAAGAAATAAAACATAATCAGTGCAATGTGCTTACATGAGATTGTTAACAATTAATTTAATTTATTAGAGTAAATAAGGAGCCATATCGAATATCCGATATGGCTCCTTATGTTATTTTAGTATGAACAAGACTAGACCCGGCAAATTTCATTTGGGCAAAACTCACAGTGGCAGATTTCTTGAAGCATGGAGATATTTTTAATTACAATCATTCCGCTATCATATTCAACAGCATCCTTTTTCCGAAGATCACTAAGCATGCGATTGACACTTTCACGAGTAGCACCAATCATGTTGGATAAATCAGTATGGGTAATCTTTTTGTTTATTAGAATGTTATCTCCTTGTGGCTCACCATAAGTGTTACCTAGTCGGATTAACGTGGAGCAAAGAGCACCTGGTTTACCATACAACATCAAATCACGGAATTTAGTTTGTGTTAGACGATGGTGAATACCCATCCATTTCATGAAATCAATCGCAAATTCACAATGCTGACAGATCAATATTTCTAAATCTTTATGTTCGATGACACCAATTTCGCTTTCTTCTAGAACTTCAGCATTAAAGCTATGTTTGGTGCTAAAGAATGGATCTGCCTGGCCTACCATATCACCTGCTTGATACATATATAGGATGAGTTCCTTACCTTCGTCTGTAGATTTGGTTAGTTTTACGCGTCCGCGTTTAATATAGTATAACTTATCAGATAAATCGCCTTCCCAAAAGAGATGTGACCCTTCTGGAACAATACGGTCCTTCATACTTACTAGTAGATGGTTAAAGTTTGATTCGGAAAAGCAACTTGTATTTCCATGGGCCTCGATAACATTTAGATTTTCACTCATGATCGTTATCCCCTTATCTTTAATTTTCGGTAAATTTTAAACTAATTATACCGTTAAAAATCACATTTGTGGGAGATTAAAAGCGTCTATAAGTGGCAAATTTAAAAACTTTGTGATAAATTTCACTTTTTAAGGTTGATTTTATGTTGAAACGAAGAAAAGGGGAGCCCTTATTAATAATCTATATCTTTAAAGATTAAATATAAATGAAAACGCTTTTGTAAATAAAACAAAAAAAATATAAAGATTGTGAAACTTTTCACTATTAATCACTTAATGAATGTGTTATGATTAATCCAAGAAATAGGAAAACAAATATTGACAGGGGAGCTGAGAGAAATGGCAGTTAAAAACGAAGTAGTCCAGGAGAAGAAACAAGGAGCAGAGGAATACATTCAGTCCTTGATTGACAAAGCTAATATCGCTCAAGCAGCATTCATGGAAATGAATCAAGAACAAATTGACAATATTGTTCAAGCTATGGCACTTGCGGGTTTAGATCAACATATGTACCTTGCAAAGTTAGCAGTTGAGGAGACAGGCAGAGGTGTTTATGAAGATAAGATCACGAAGAATATGTTCTCAACGGAGTATATTTACCACAGCATTAAGTATGATAAAACTGTGGGCGTGATCGAAGATAATGAATATGAAAACTTCCAAAAAATAGCTGAGCCAGTCGGTACAATTATGGGGATTACACCGGTAACTAACCCTACTTCAACTACGATGTTTAAAGCACTCATTTCCATTAAGACGCGTAACCCAATCATTTTTGGTTTTCATCCATCTGCACAAAAGTGTAGTAGCGAAGCGGCTAGAATTCTTGTAGAAGCTGCTGTGAAGCACGGTGCACCAGCTAACTGTATTCAATGGATAGAAGAACCTACAATGGATAAAACAAACGTTCTAATGAATCATCCTGGTATCGCGCTTATTTTAGCAACAGGTGGATCCGCAATGGTTAAAGCAGCATATAGCTGCGGTAAGCCTGCACTTGGTGTAGGACCTGGTAACGTTCCTTGTTTTATTGAAAAAAGTGCCGATATTGATCAAGCGGTAACCGATCTTATTCTTTCTAAATCGTTTGATAATGGTATGATTTGTGCTTCTGAACAAGCGGTTATTATTGAAGAACCTATTTTTGATCAAGTGAAGAAGAAAATGATCGCGAATGGTTGCTACTTTGTGAACAAAGAAGAAGCTGCTAAATTGACAGCAGGCGCTATGAACGTTGAGAAATGTGCAGTGAATCCAGCCATTGTGGGTCAATCCGCATTGAAGATTGCTGAAATGTCAGGCATAACCGTTCCAGCGGGAACGAAGATTCTAGTCGCTGAAATTGAAGGTGTAGGTCCGAAATATCCGTTATCTGCTGAGAAATTGAGTCCTGTTCTAGCGTGCTATAAAGTGAAGAACGCTGAACAAGGTATCGCTCGTGCAGCTGAAATTGTTGAATTTGGTGGTATGGGTCACTCATCGGTCATTCACTCGAATAATGAAGAAGTTATCATGAAGTTCTCTGAACGCCTGCAAACAGGAAGAATCATTGTGAATTCTCCTTCGACACACGGAGCTATTGGGGATATCTATAATACAAATTTACCATCATTGACACTTGGTTGTGGATCTTATGGTCGTAACTCGGTTTCTACCAACGTGGGCGCAGTCAACTTAGTCAATGTGAAAAGGGTGGCGCGTCGTACCGTGAATATGCAATGGTTCAAAATTCCAAACAAAATTTATTTTGAAAAAGGCGCAACTCAATATCTTGCTAAAATGCCTGACATCACTCGTGTAGCTATTATTACAGATCCTATGATGGTGAAATTAGGATACGTTGATAAAGTAGAGCATTACCTTCGTCAACGTCAGACACCGGTTGCCATTGAAGTGTTCTCAGAAGTAGAGCCTGATCCATCGACAGATACAGTAGACCGTGGTACAGCAATGATGAATAGATTCAAACCTGACTGTATTATCGCGCTTGGTGGTGGATCACCAATGGATGCAGCCAAAGCGATGTGGTTGTTCTATGAGTATCCAGATACAGACTTCAACGGATTGAAACAGAAATTCATGGATATCCGTAAACGGATTTACAAATATCCACGTCTAGGTCAAAAGGCTAAATTTGTAGCTATCCCTACAACATCGGGTACGGGTTCGGAAGTGACTTCTTTTGCAGTCATTACGGATAAGAATCAAGGAAATACCAAATATCCATTAGCAGATTATGAGTTAACACCAGACGTTGCGATTGTTGACCCTGAATTCGTGTACTCTCTACCACGTGTGGCTGTAGCTGACACAGGTATGGACGTACTGACACATGCCATTGAAGCGTATGTATCTGTTATGGCCAATGATTTCACTGACGGACTTGCGATTAAAGCGATCCAATTGGTGTTCGAATATCTTGAGAAGTCGGCATTGGAAGGCGATAAATTGGCTCGTGAGAAAATGCATAATGCATCAACCATTGCGGGTATGGCGTTTGCTAACGCATTCTTGGGCATTAACCACAGCTTAGCTCACAAATGGGGCGGTAAATACCACACAGCTCATGGTCGTACGAATGCAATTCTATTGCCTCACGTTATTCGTTACAATGCGAAGAAACCAACGAAATTTGCTTCGTTCCCTAAATATTCGCACTTTGTAGCTGATGAACGTTATGCTGAAATTGCTCGCATTCTTGGATTGCCTGCACGTACGACTGAAGAAGGTGTAAATAGCTTGATCAACGCGATTCGTAAGATGAACAAAACGTTGGGTATTGAGGAAACGTTCCAACAACTTGGCTTTGATCCTAAGGAATTCGAATCAGGCGTTGACTACTTGGCAGATCGTGCATTTGAAGATCAATGTACAACAGCGAATCCTAAACTTCCTTTAGTTACAGAACTGGCAGATGTATATAGAGATGCGTTCTACGGCAGATTTGAATAAAGTTTAATCATTCAATTTACTTGAGAACGGAGTGACAAATATCACCTTGAAAGTGATATTTGTCACAGTTATTTTACAGGATTCAACGTAAGATTGATTGTAGATAGAGGCCCGAGGGTAATGACTTCTATCGTGACGATACCGCAGAATCAGATGTGAAAAAAGTTACAATGTTCTATCAGTTCTATGATCCAAAGAGACCTGAGATACCTTCAAACTCATGATCTCTAATACCAATATAAATATATAGATGGAGGGATTAATATGTCGGTTACAGAAAAAGAAATGAAAGATGTACAGTCAGGTTGGAGAGGGTTTCAGAAAGGTAAGTG
The DNA here is from genome assembly GCF_900156375.1 of Paenibacillus macquariensis. GTDB lineage: Bacteria > Bacillota > Bacilli > Paenibacillales > Paenibacillaceae > Paenibacillus_AQ > Paenibacillus_AQ macquariensis. The sequence continues at coordinate 377,656 of NZ_FTNK01000001.1, read as the reverse complement.
GGCAAGAAAGGTTAATGTAAATGACTTTATTATCAACAACATTACTCCTTATGTAGGCGATGAAGCTTTCTTAGTTGGTCCAACACAGAACACAACTGACTTGTGGAAAATTGTATCGGATTTAACGAAACAAGAGAGAGAAAACGGTGGCGTGTTAGATGTTGATGTGAATACACCAGCTACGATTGTCTCCCATAATCCAGGATATCTTGATAAAGATAAAGAACAAATCGTTGGCGTACAAACAGATGCACCGTTCAAACGTTCCATTCAACCATTGGGCGGCATTCGTATGGTCATTGATGCGTGTGAAGAATATGGTTTCAAACTAAATGAAGAAGTCATTGAAATATATAGTAATATCCGTAAGACCCATAACCAAGGTGTATTTGATGCATATACATCAGATATGAGAGCAGCTCGTAAAGCGGGTATCATTACAGGACTTCCTGATGCATATGGTCGTGGTCGGATCATTGGCGATTATCGACGTGTTGCACTATATGGTATTAATTTCTTGGTTAAGGATAAGAAGAATGAATTGAATGACCTGGAAGTTGATGTTATTGACGAAGATGTTATTCGATTACGCGAAGAACTGTCGGAACAAATACGTGCTCTTGCTGAACTGAAGAAAATGGCTGAAATGCATGGTTTTGATATTTCAGAACCGGCTAAGACGGCTAAAGAAGCATTTCAATGGCTGTATTTCGGATACTTGGCTGCAATTAAAGAACAAAATGGTGCGGCTATGTCCCTTGGACGCGTCTCTTCATTCCTTGATATCTATGTACAACGTGATGTAGCTGAAGGTACGTTGACAGAAGAACAAGCACAAGAAATGGTTGATCATTTTGTTATGAAATTGCGTATGGTTAAATTCCTTCGTACACCAGATTATAATGAATTGTTCAGTGGAGATCCTACTTGGGTTACAGAATCCATTGGGGGAATGTCCGTTAATGGGCAGACACGTGTAACGAAGAGTAGTTTCCGTTTCCTTCATACGTTATATAACTTAGGTGCAGCTCCTGAACCTAACTTGACAGTATTGTGGTCAGAACAACTTCCAGAGGCATTTAAGAAATATTGTTCTAAAGTATCTATTGAAACAAGTGCGATTCAATATGAGAATGATGATCTTATGCGTCCGATTTACGGCGATGACTATGGTATTGCTTGTTGTGTATCCGCTATGCGTATTGGTAAACAAATGCAGTTCTTTGGTGCTCGTGCTAACCTTGCGAAATGTATGTTGTACGCAATCAATGGTGGGATAGATGAGAAATCAGGAGCGCAAGTAGGACCTGAATATCCAGCTATTACGGCAGATGTTCTGGACTACGACGAAGTGATGAAACGTTTCAAACCTATGATGCAATGGTTGTCTAAGCTGTATATGAACTCTCTTAACGTCATCCATTATATGCATGATAAGTATGCGTACGAAAGAATTGAAATGGCGCTACATGACCGTGATATTCTGCGCACGATGGCTTGCGGAATTGCTGGATTGTCTGTCGCAGCTGACTCACTTAGTGCTATCAAATATGCAACTGTTAAACCGATCCGTAACGAGAAGGGAATCGCAATTGATTTCATTATTGAAGGGGAATATCCTTGCTACGGAAACAATGATGATCGCGTTGATAGCATTGCCGTAGAACTTGTAGAAACGTTCATGGGTATGCTTCGAAAGAACAAGACTTATCGTAATGCTTTACCTACGCAATCCATATTGACGATTACATCTAACGTTGTATATGGTAAAAAGACAGGTACTACACCAGATGGACGTAAAGCAGGCGAACCGTTTGCACCAGGTGCTAACCCTATGCATGGACGAGATAAGAAGGGTGCGCTGGCTTCACTAAGTTCTGTTGCCAAACTCCCATATGAAGACAGCCTAGATGGTATTTCTAATACATTCTCAATCGTTCCTAAAGCATTGGGTAAAGAGGAAGAAACGCGTAAATCTAATCTCGTATCTATGATGGATGGCTACTTTGGTAGTGGTGCTCACCATTTGAACGTCAATGTATTCAATCGTGAACAATTAATTGATGCCATGGATCACCCTGAAGAATATCCGCAGTTGACTATTCGTGTCTCGGGATATGCGGTTAACTTCATTAAATTGTCTCGTGAACAGCAATTGGATGTTATCAATCGTACATTCCACGGTTCGATGTAAGAGGTAACGGGTAATATTTACTATACTTTTAAGTCAGCGGATACAGAAAGGGTGACTTCATATGATCAAAGGACATGTTCATTCTTTGGAGACCTTTGGAACGGTTGACGGTCCAGGAATCCGCTTTGTCCTATTCATGCAGGGTTGCCTGATGCGGTGTCAATACTGTCACAATCCCGATACATGGGAGCTGAATGAGGGCAAAGAAATGACAGTTGAAGATGTGCTGTCAGAGATTGAGCCATATATTAATTACTACCGTTCCTCTGGAGGCGGCCTTACGGTCTCAGGAGGAGAGCCTAGTTTACAAGCTAAATTTGTTGCCGAATTATTTAGAGAAGTCAAGCGTCGTTGGAATCTTCATACGACATTAGATAGTAACGGCTTCAATGATGCGGATAAAATTAAAGAATTATTGGATGTTACGGATTTGGTGCTGTTAGATATCAAGCATATTGATGACGAGAAGCATATCAAACTAACCGCGAAAAGTAATGAGCGAACGCTCAAAACAGCGGAATGGTTATCAGAACATGGTCACAAGATGTGGATTCGACATGTTTATGTACCAGGCATTCATGATCTTGAAGAAGACCTTGTCCATTTAGGTGAGTTTATTGGTACATTAAATGGTGTAGAGAAGTTCGAAATCTTACCTTATCATCAGATGGGAATTTATAAGTGGAAATCATTAGGAATAGACTATCCGCTTGAAGGGGTTCCATCTCCTTCTGATGAGGAAGTACAACGTGCCTATCAACTTATTGAAAAGGGCCGTAATAATTAGTAGTTACAGTAAATTAAATTGAGGGCACTTTTTCATTTGAAATCGTGCCTTCTTTTTAAATTTATAATTGAAAAACTTCCACGTTACGTACATAATTAGATTTGTTCAACTAGACTTACTCATATGTGTTACATATCTAAAGTAAAACCCCTTTTTACAACGATGCGTCATTTATGAAAGGATTTGATAAACGATGAGTATTCTCAAGATGTCATTAGAACAAAAAATAGGTCAAATGTTTATGTGTGGCTTTGCAACGAAGGGGCTTAATGATCATGCGAAGACGCTAATTACAGACTATCATGTTGGCGGTATTATTTACTTCCGCAGAAACATTAATGATGTTAAGCAAGTAGCTGACTTGTCTATCGCTCTTCAAGAAATTGCTGCTAATGAAGGTCTTCCTCCATTATGGATTTCTACGGATCAAGAGGGAGGCATGGTAGCTCGTATTGATGTGGATGGTATTGATCTTATTCCAGGGAATATGGCCTTAGGAGCTGCGGATAATACCGAATATACATATAAAGCTGCACAATTGAATGCTTCGCAATTATTATCTTTAGGAATAAATATGAACTTAGCACCTAGTCTGGATGTAAACAATAATGCTAAGAATCCGATTATTGGCGTACGTTCATTTGGTGAGCGAGCAGAGAAAGTAAGTGAACATGGTGTAGCAGTAGTAAATGCTTATCAGGATCTGGGGCTCTCTGCAGTGGGTAAACACTTTCCAGGGCATGGAGATACAGACGTGGATTCACATCACGGACTCGCCGTTGTAGCACATGATATTACTAGACTTAAAGAGGTAGAATTGTTACCTTTCGTAAAAGCAATAGAGTCAGGTATTGATGCTATTATGACAGCTCATGTTATTTTCTCAGCGATTGAACCTAATGATATTCCTGCTACGTTGTCATCTGCCGTTCTAAATGATTTACTTCGTGTAGAAATGGGATTCGAAGGAATTATAATGACGGATTGTTTAGAGATGCATGCCATTTCTAGAAATGTTGGAATAGCAGAAGGGGCAGTGCAAGCCGTATTGGCTGGTGCAGATTGTATCTTGGTCTCACATAACTTAAGTTCACAGATCGAAGCTATTTCTGCTGTGAAAGAAGCTGTTGAAAGCGGTAGAATTTCAGAAAGTATCATAGATGATTCCGTAAAAAGAATTTTGGAAGTGAAACACAGACGTGCGCAACAATTAGGTGTAATCAGTAGCGAAGATGAACAAACGAAGAGCTTATTGACTGAAATTGCTTGTAAGAGTATTACTCTTGTTAAAGATGAAGGTCAATTGCCATTGAAATCCGATGAATCATTGCTGGTCATTTGGCCTGAGGTATCATTAGAGAATCAAATGGATGAACGTTGGAACCGCTTACTAACATTAGGGATGGCGCTTCAAGGTCAGGTGTCTGAATTGAAGGAGTTAAGGATTTGTTCAGAACCATCCGAGGCTGAGATTGAGAACGCTGTGAGTACTGCCAAGGGATATTCTCAGATCGTTATGGCAACGTATACCGCTGGAGGTGTGCTTCCAATCGGACAAAGCGATATCGTAAACCGCTTGTTAGAGCAAGAACATACTCGTTTTGTCGTAACGGCAACACGCAATCCGTATGATATTAATGAAATTGAGAACGTCCCTGCATACCTATGTTGTTATGATAATACATCAATAATGATACAATCATTGGCTTCTGTTCTGATGGGTTTACAAGAGGCAGAAGGTTCTTTACCAGTGACGATAAATGATCTATATACCGTAGGTTGGAAAAAAGCATAACTCGAATATGCAATTATAGGAAGGCTACTCTGGGTTTGGGAGCCTTCCTATTTTCTGCTGTGTAGCAACTTTTTGTGTTTTTATGCGTCTATTAGAATATGATGAGATTTTTATACAGAAATAATGGGATAGAGGAGCAAAATAATGAATTTCAAGAAAATTACAATATTGGCAATATTAGCGGTGTTTTCGTTGTCTCAGACGGCACTTCTCAATACTGCAAGCGCGGATAATAACTCCGTAGAATTAGAGCAAAATGGAGTAGTAACACAAGATGTATATGGTGGTGGAGCAGGTGGAACCAATCCTTTGGAGATTACTTCCCCACTCGATATAGATGGTGTACAGCCGATTTCAGCTAGCCCAAGTGACCTAATTCTTATGATGAATAGCGATAAAATGTATCAGAATGGTACGTTATATACATCAAGTCAACCGATGATGGTGAAACAAGGCGTCTCGTATGTGGCTGTTCGTTCTATGGTGGATCGTGTTGGTCTTAAGCTTACATATGATGGTAAGACGAAAGAGACAATTATTATAAGTGGCAGTAATGAATTACGGTTTAAGCTCAATAGTAAGATCTATACAGTTAACGGTGTAGCGAAAGAAATGAAAGGGGCGGCCTACCAACAGAAGAATGTATTTATGGTTCCGCTGACGTCCATTACGCAAGCACTTAATATTCCATATACCGTAGATGCAGTACAGAAGCGAGTTATTCTGAGTCTATCTACTAAACCAGTGGCTTTGTTCACGATTCAGGAGAAAGAAGTCATTGCAGGAGAGACAAAGGTCACTTATCAATCGAAAGCTTACTCCCCTAAAGGACTACCTATTGTTGAAGAGCGCTGGGAAGGGAATCAAGAAATCTTTCAGGAGGTTGGTCCTCACACGGTAACCTACTCCGTACTTGATAGTAATGGAGACTGGAGCGATCCCTACTCATTGACGATTCAAGTGAAGGCACCTAATTTACCGCCTGTAGCTATATTTACGACAGATAAAACAGATTATAAAATGGGTGAAATCATTACCATAACAGATCAAAGTACCGATGATGAGAATGATATTGTAAAACGTGAATGGGTTAATAAAAAGTTAGCATTCTTCAAACCAGGACCAGTGACGATTCAACTTAAAGTAACGGATGGACATGGTGCAGTAGGCGTTGTTGAGAAAACAATTAATATTACTGAAGAATTGTTGTACAATGAGACGGATTTCAATAAGTTATTCGCACCAATAGGAAATCAATACAAATTTGATGGATCTGTCGTACCTACGATGCCTCAAGTGCCGTATACTGTGACCTCGGAGCAAGTAACATTAATTCGTAGTAATAGCCCTGAAACAGTCTACTCCGAAGGTGTGGTGTATCGTGAGACGACATCAGGTGCTTCGCGGTTTATGATTCATCATGTTAATGCAGTAGGTAAAGATGTGAAGATGTATGTGGTAGCTACGAATAAGAATTTGGAACCAACAACTATAAATATTCAGGATTCTGGATTTGCAGGTCCTAATATGTATGCAACATTAGTAGGTAAGTTGTCTGCACAACGTTATTTCCAATCCATGCGAAATAGTTCTGCAAAACAGGATATCGTACTTGCTCCTGGTGAGAGTAAGATTATATTTAACGAATTAAATGAACTGAAGATGAGACCAATGCAAGTTATTTCATTATTGGCGGATATGTACAGTGAGTCTCCTGTTGAATATAAGGTCATTATGATTGATGCTAACAAAGATGTTCTTACAAGTCTGCCGTACTTACAAGATCTCGCAAGAGATGGCGTACACAATCGCGGAACCTATCCAGATGCTACTCGTCTTATTGAATATAATGAGCTGATTGGTTCAACGGCTCAACGTATCTCTTTAGGTGATAACAAAGGAGATCCAAATCTTGGCGGTGTAGATGGTATGACAGGTTTAACAGAATCCAATCTTGGTAATTTTGGGGTTATGTATAAGATTAGTATGAATCGAGTTGCGCCAAATACACTTATCACGTTTAATCCACGTGGTGGAGAATATTCCGGTATGGTCCTCATCAATGGAGAAATTGTATCTGTACCTGAAGGTAATGGGGCAGAGGGATCGCTCGCTTCTCCAAATGATACGAGTGTACTCTATCGCACAGGCAATTTTGAACAAAAAGTTGAGATTTGGTTCACAGCAGCACCAGGTAGTAATTTACCAGTGAATTTCATCTTCTCACCATTACCAGTACAAAAGTAAAGCACTCATATATTATTATAAAATAGAGGATCTCACTAAAATGTGAGGTCCTTTTTTATTTGGTTAATGAATTGAATAGGGAGTTACTGAGTGCACAATTGACGATAGTGTCGTTTTGTTGCATTATTATTAATAGTAGTAATGATTACGTAGAGGTATACTTACAAACCTTTAGGAGGGTGAGCGTAGTGTTGTCCACAGAACATATCATTGAAGTGATGTCGGCTCAAGGACTTCGTATAACGGACCAACGTAAGACGCTTGCCAAGTTATTTGGTGAACAATCAGATTTTTTATCGGCAAAAGAAGTTTACGATTATATGGGTAAAAAATATAGTGGTCTCAGCTTTGATACAGTGTATCGTAACCTGCGTGTTATGGAGGAACTGGGCGTATTGGAGCAGATTATTTTTGAAGATGGTGCCAAATTTAAAGTGCATTGCAGTGAAGTCCAACAACATCATCACCATATGATTTGCTTGCAGTGCCAGAAGACGCACCCCATTGAATTCTGTCCAATGAATTTAACGGATATTCCGGAACACTTTCAAGTGGTTAAACATAAATTCGAAGTGTTTGGATATTGTGAAGATTGCCAGCCCCTTATGAAAGAAGAGGGTAAGGTAGGTTTCGTGGGTGCGAATGGAGATCGTTAAAGATGACTTTATCTCGTAAAGTAATAAAGGGACCGATTGTTATTTACCGTAAATTCATATCCCCCTTAAAACCACCGACTTGTAGGTTCTATCCAACATGCTCTGCGTATGCACTTGAAGCCATTGAGGTCCATGGCGCAGCTAAGGGCACTTGGCTTGCTGTGAGAAGAATAGCTAAGTGTCATCCTTTCCACCCTGGAGGCGTTGATCTAGTACCTCCTTGGAAGGGCTGAGGGGATGCTTTAGCCTCTTTAGAGTAACCTGGTGTGTAACTTGACAAGTAACAACAATCTTAAGTATATTGAATTATATATGTTGATTTCCGAGGAACGGATGAGTACGAGAATACTGTTTAGTACAGAGAGCCGGGGTAGCTGTAAACCGGTCTAGGTGGATTCTCAGAATATGGTCCGGGAGGAATTGTTTTCGAGCTTGAAGGATCCCTATGGGTTATTCTTCGTGAGGGGACAACGTGTGCCAGCGTTAATGGACAGTTTCGAGTCATATCGGGACTGATGGAGCCTGTCACCTGCAAAGGTGAAGGGAATTTGGGTGGTAACACGTGAGATAACTCTCGTCCCATATGGGGATAGGAGTTTTTTTGTGTTTTTAGGGTTTACCAAGCAGACAAACGAACTATATTTTGAAAGGAATGATGACAAATGACTGAGAAGAAAACATTTTATTTAACAACTCCGATTTATTATCCAAGTGACAAGCTACATATTGGTCATGCATATACGACTGTAGCTGGAGATGCAATGGTTCGTTATAAGAAACTGCGTGGGTATGATGTTCGTTATTTGACTGGGACAGATGAACATGGGCAGAAGATTGAACGCAAAGCGGCTGAAGCAGGTAAAACACCTCAACAATTTGTAGACGATATCGTAGCAGGAATTAAGGAACTATGGGGAACGTTAGATATCTCTAATGACGATTTTATTCGTACGACAGAAGAGCGCCATAAGAAGGTTGTTCAAGATGTATTTGAACGTTTGTTACAACAAGGCGATATCTATAAAGGAGAATACGAAGGTTGGTATTGTACCCCTGATGAATCCTTTTTCCTTGAACGTCAACTTGTAAATGGGAACTGTCCTGACTGCGGTAGACCTGTAGAACGTGTGAAGGAAGAAAGTTATTTCTTCAAGATGAGCAAGTATGTCGATCGTCTATTGAAACATTACGAGGATAATCCTGATTTCATTCAACCGGTGTCTCGTAAGAATGAAATGATTAACAACTTTATCAAGCCTGGGCTTGAAGATTTAGCAGTATCACGTACGACTTATGACTGGGGTATCAAGGTTAAAAGTGATCCCAAACATGTCATATATGTATGGATTGATGCTTTGCTTAACTATATTACGGCTTTGGGATATGGGTCAGACAATACGGAGTTATTTGATAAGTACTGGCCGGCTGATGTTCACTTGATGAGTAAAGAAATTGTACGTTTCCATACCATTTATTGGCCGATTATTCTAATGGCATTAGACATCCCGTTACCGAAGAAAGTGTTTGCTCATGGATGGTTACTCATGAAAGACGGTAAAATGTCTAAATCGAAAGGGAATGTCGTAGATCCAGTTACGTTGATTAGTCGTTATGGATTAGATTCTCTACGTTATTATTTACTTCGTGAAGTACCATTTGGTTCAGATGGAACATTCACACCTGAGAGCTTCGTTGAACGAGTGAACTCAGATCTTGCTAATGATTTAGGGAACCTGTTGAATCGTACTGTAGCTATGGTAGATAAATATTTCGACGGAATTGTGCCTGCCTATCAAGCGGGTGTAACACCATTCGATCAAGCGGTTGAAGAATTAGCCAAAGCGACCTATGACAAAGTGGAAGAGTCCATGGAAAATATGGAGTTCTCTGTTGCATTAACTGTGATTGGACAATTTGTAAGTCGTAGTAACAAATATATTGATGAGACTCAACCTTGGGTTCTTGCCAAAGATGAATCAAAAGTGAATGAACTTGCTTCAGTCATGACACATCTTGTCGAAAGCTTGCGTATTGCATCGATTCTATTACAACCTTATCTAACTCAGGCCCCTCTAAAGATTTGGGCGCAACTTGGATTAGAGCAAGGCGAACTTACATCATGGGATAGTGGTAAAGTGTTCGGGTTGTTCCCAGCAGGAACGAAGCTAGTGAAGGGTGATCCTATATTCCCTCGTCTAGATGTAGAGCAAGAAGTTGCTTATATTGCAGAGGCTATGTCCGGCGGAGTAAAGGCGGCAGAAGCGGCAGTGCTAGAGCAAGCTAAGGATCAAGAACCTGTTGAGCATAGTGAAGAAATTGGGATAGAGGATTTCGCTAAAGTAGAACTTCGCATTGCTCAAGTCATTTCGGCTGAACCAGTGAAGAAAGCTGATAAACTACTGAAGCTACAATTGGATCTAGGATTTGAGCAACGTCAGGTCGTATCTGGGATTGCTAAATTTTATACGCCTGAGGAATTAGTAGGTCGTAAAGTGATTTGCGTTATTAATCTGAAGCCAGTTAAGCTGCGTGGAGAATTGTCACAAGGTATGATCTTAGCTGCTTCGCATGGTGATCAACTAACATTAGCGACTGTTCCAGATAATATGCCTAACGGGGCTATTGTAAAGTAATACGGTTAAATGGATAAGAATAGTGTAAATAGAGAACGGTATCCTCATCTGAGGATACCGTTTCTTCTTGGGCGTTCCTGTTGACAATTGAATCTAGCCTATTCTATAATTAGTTAACGGTAATGATTACGATTAAAGGTAGGAGTTGAATTTGAAGTTGAAAAAAAGAAACTATGGGATTACGCCCTTCATTGTAATATTAATCTTTATAATGATGTTAACCGGATGTGGGAGCACCTCAAACGGTGGTATGGAAGAAGGCAAAGTGAATGTGGTGACGACGTTCTATCCTATCTATGAGTTCGCTCAATTGATCGGTGGAGAGAATGCCCATGTCATTAATCTGCTTCCAGTGGGTGTAGAACCTCACGATTGGACACCGAGAAGCCAAGAAATTGTTAATACGTCGAAGGCTCAATTATTTATGTATAATGGGGCAGGATTAGAAGGCTGGGTTCCTGGTTTTCTAAAAGCACTTGATAAAGATAGTAAAGTTAAGGCTGTGGAAGTAAGTAAAGGTGTGAAACTGATTGAATCCGAGAACAGTGATGACGCTCATGATCACGGCGAAGTGACTAGTACTGAGAATATAAATGCAGATCAGCATCATGTGGATCCACATACGTGGGTGAGTCCCAAATCGGCGCTCGTGATGGCTGAGAACATTAAGAATAGTTTCATAGAAGTTGATCCAAGTCATCAGAGTCAATATGAACAAAGGTACCAAGTCTTGAATGATAAATTGTTAGCGTTGGATCAAAAATTTGAATCTGAACTAGCGAAAATGCCAAATAAGGAAATTGTAGTCTCTCATCAAGCATTCGGGTATTTGACACGTGATTACGGTCTCACACAGCATTCGATTATGGGATTATCTCCCGATGCAGAACCTCGTGCACAGGATTTAATCAAATTAGCCAAACTCGTGAAAGAAGAAAAGATTAAGTATATCTTTTTTGAAGAATTGGTATCAGATCGATTAGCGAAGACGCTGGCTGGTGAAGCTGATGTAGAGACTATGGTACTTAACCCTCTAGAGGGTTTGACGCAAGAACAGGAAAAGAATAAAGAGGATTACTTTACTTTAATGAATAGAAATTTGCAAAATTTAATTATAGCCTTAAAATAAAGGTAGAATTTAATTAGAAGGGCGGAGTACTTGTGAAGTCACTGACGGCCCAAAATTGTCATCAGAACATCATTGAAATAGATAACGTATCTTTCTCATATAGAAATCAGAAGGTATTGTCAGATGTGAATTTTGCTGTGAAAGAGCGCGACTTTGTGGGTATCATTGGATCTAATGGAGCAGGGAAGTCTACTTTGATGAAAATGATTGTAGGGCTACTACCTACGGAAAAAGGGAATATAAACTTATTCGGTCAACCCATTGAAAAGTTTAAAGACTGGGAGAGAATTGGCTATGTCCCGCAAAAAAACAATTTCAATCCGTTATTCCCAGCCACTGTGCGTGAGGTCGTACTCTCAGGAATGTACAACAACAAATCACTCTTCCGACGTGTTAGTCGTGCCATGCAACAACAGTGCGATGATGCATTAGAAGTCATGCGTATACAGGATATTGCGGGTAAGCGGATAGGAGAGCTCTCTGGTGGGCAACAACAACGTGCGTTTCTAGCACGAGCTCTCATTAACCATCCGGATTTACTTGTGTTGGATGAGCCTACGGTTGGTATTGATGCGCAGACGCAGGCGAGTTTTTTTGAACTTATAACTCACATGCATGCACATCATCATATGACCTTCTTAATGGTATCTCATGATCTGGATATGATTGAAGGATACTTAGGAACAACACCGAAACAAAAGAATGGCAATATTCAATTTTTTGTTAGACATTCTCATGATCTGCAAAATTGCGATGAGCGTAATTTAGAACATTCATTATCTTTTAGTTAAATGGAAACAGAATAAGGAGACGTTATTATTGCCACTTGAAATTTTGTTTAGTGATTTTTTTCAACGAGCGCTTGTCGGTGGAATACTTATTGGATTAACAGCCCCTCTCATTGGTATCTTTCTAGTGCTTCGGAGGCTTTCCATGATTGGAGATACCATTGCTCATGTGACCATCGCTGGTGTTGCGCTAGGTTTTCTAATTGAAGTGTATCCTCTTGGAGCAGGTTTGGTATTTGCGGTACTTGCATCCTTCGCTATTGAGAAATTGCGTAAAGCTTATAAAAGTTATGCTGAGTTATCCATTGCGATTATTATGTCCGGTGGCGTTGCGTTGGCCTCTCTCTTTTTTACATTAGGAATGGGGTATAATACGGATGTCATGAGCTATTTATTCGGAAGTATTTATACGTTAGATACGATGGATTTGTATGTGGTTGGAGGCGTTACAGTTATTGTAGTGCTTGTAATATCCCTGTTCTTTAAAGAGTTCTTTGTATTAAGTTTCGAAGAAGATGCTGCTAGTGTAAGTGGACTACCCGTGAAGTTGCTTAATATGTTAATTACGATCCTTACAGCTCTCGTAGTTAGTACAGCGATTAAAATAGTAGGGGCTTTATTAGTATCGGCTCTATTAACGATTCCTGTAGCGATTAGTCTACTGATTGCACGAAGTTTCAAAACTTCGGTCATATTGTCTGTCGTATTTGCGGAGACAGCGGTTGTGATCGGCTTGATGGTGGCGGGTATATGGAATCTAGCTCCAGGTGCAACAATTGTTCTACTATTGATAGCAATGCTGATTATAACGATGATCGGAAAAAAAGGTCTACCTAATTAGGAGGTGAAGGCGTGGAAATTAATATAACTCTTGCGTTTATGGCAGGTTTGGCTTCATTTATTTCACCATGCTGTTTGCCTCTCTATCCTTCGTATCTCTCTTATATTACAGGGATGTCAGTCCAACAGATTAAGACTGAGCAGAATAAAAAAGAAGTCCGATTCCGGACCATGACTCATACCTTGGCTTTTATTCTTGGATTCTCTGTTGTGTTCTATTCCCTTGGATTGGGTGCTGGATTCTTTGGTCATTTTTTCTCAGATAACAGAGGATTAATTAGACAGTTGTCTGCTATTTTGATCATGTTGATGGGTCTCTTCTTAATGGGTATATTTCAACCGAAATTTTTAATGAGAGAACGTAAGATGGATTTGAAATTTAAGCCAGCAGGATACATAGGGTCATTTATATTTGGAATTGGCTTCTCAGCGGGTTGGTCTCCATGCATAGGGCCGATTCTTGCTGCCATTATTGCAATGGCGGTTAGTGAGCCTGGAACATGGTTAGCGTTGATCACAGCATATACGGTTGGATTTGCGATTCCGTTCTTTATCCTTGCGTTCTTTATTGGATCGACGAAATGGATTCTGAAGTATTCCAATCTGATGATGAAGATCGGTGGAGCATTGATGCTGTTGATGGGGGTCTTGCTATTTACAGATCAAATGTTTAAAATTACGATTTGGCTACAACAAATAACACCTGATTGGCTGAAATTTTAATTTGACTTCAGAGTTATCCATCAACGTCGGGACTTGCAAAGTGTCTTGTTAAACATGTATCATTACATAAGCAGGTATTCGGAATTTGGAATCACGTTTATTAGAGATGGATTATCGAGTTACGTACGAATGTATCTTAATAATCTTCGTCAAGAGAAAAGAGGGAAGAAGATGCCAACGCCAAGTATGGAGGATTACTTAGAGCGCATCTATAAGCTAATCGATGAAAAAGGTTATGCGCGTGTTTCGGATATAGCCGAAGGATTAGAGGTTCATCCTTCATCCGTTACCAAGATGATTCAAAAATTAGACAAAGATGAATATCTCATTTATGAGAAATATCGTGGTCTTATTTTAACGACAAAAGGGAAGAAAATTGGTAAGCGCCTAGTAGACCGCCATCAATTGTTAGAACAATTCTTAACGTTGATCGGCGTTCAACATGAAAATATATATAATGATGTTGAAGGAATTGAACACCATTTAAGTTGGGACTCAATTACTCAGATTGAGATGCTTGTAGAATATTTTCGTCGGGACGAACAACGTATCCAACAATTACGTGATGTTCATAAGGAATTAGTCAGTGATTCGTAAACATAGCATCTGTCCCCCCATCAGAGACAGGTGCTTTTTTTATTGTTTATTACATATATAATCTATGGATTGAAAGGAAGGGATAGTTTTGAAGTTTAATAGATGGATCATCATGGCACTCATTGCAATCATCATGCTACCTTTAACAAGTTTTACAGCTCAAGCACAGACTAGTAAAAGTATTAAGATTCTACTAGATGGGGTTGAACTTACAAGTGATACTCCACCCTATGTGCTTCCCAAATTAAATGTAACATTAGTTCCATTACGCGTGATTAGTGAGGGGTTAGGGGCTACAGTAGCTTGGTCTCAAAGTACGAAGACAGTCACGATTGAGAGTGATACAGCTTCTATTCAACTCGTTAATGGGAAGAAGACAGCGTTGGTAAATGGTTCTGTGGTACCTTTGGAAACCTCGGTACAATCCAGAAATAATCGTACAATGGTGCCTTTGCGGTTCGTAGGAGAGTCACTTGGACTACAGGTGAATTGGAATCAGTTAGAACAAAGTGTGACATTAATAAGCAGTGCTACATCATGGCCTGACAACGGTGGTGATACCGGAACAGATCTCTCTTCTCTTCGAGGAGCTTGGGTATCTAGTGTGTATAACTTGGATTGGCCTTCAGCAGCTTCCTATGGAAAAGTGGAAAAGCAGAAAGAAGAGTATACTACTATGCTTGACCGTCTACAGGCCATCGGCTTCAACGCAGTATTCGTTCAAGTTCGTCCAGTAGGAGATGCATTATATCCATCGACATTAGTGCCATGGTCTAAAGTATTAACAGGGAAGCAAGGGATGGATCCTGGCTATGATCCACTTCAATATATGATAGATGAGACACATGCGAGAGGTATGGAATTTCATGCGTGGTTTAATCCGTTTCGTGCGAATACGGATACAGTGACATCCAAATTGGCAAGCAATCATGTTGCGATAGAACATCCAGAATGGATTGTGAATGCCAAAGGCCAGCTTATTATTAACCCGGGCATTCCGGAAGCACGTGCACATGTGAATGAAGTCATTATGGAAGTTGTTTCGAAATATAACATTGATGGTGTTCACCTCGATGATTATTTCTATCCAACAGGCGTTACGTTTGATGATGACAGTACCTTTAGAACATATAATCCAAATCAAATAGCGTCGAAAGATAACTGGCGTCGTGACAATTTAAATCAATTCATTGCACAATTAGATCAATCGATTCATGCGGTTAAGCCTCAAATAGCCTTTGGAGTAAGTCCATTTGGAGTATGGCGTAACAAGAGTGTGGATATTACGGGTTCTGATACCAAAGCTAGCATTACAGCCTACGATAATTATTATGCAGATATTCGAACCTGGATTAAGAATGGCTGGGTTGACTATGTCGCTCCACAAATATATTGGAGCTTATCTAGACCCGAAGTGAAATATGATACGTTGGTGAGTTGGTGGGCAAATGAAGTGAAGGGGACAGACGTAAGCCTGTATATCGGTCAGGCACCTTATAAACTGGGTACCACCGAAATTGGTTGGCAGAGTGCACAAGAAATTATTAACCAACTGAAATTCAATGCAAGTAAGCCTGATGTGGGTGGAAGTATATTTTTTAGTGCCAAAGATATACTGAAGAATCCACTTGGATTAGTTCCCGAACTGACTTCATATTACAGCCAGCAGTAATTATCATAATTAGTCATCAAAAGTCCCCCGTGCTCATAGATAACATTATCATGAGTAAACGGGGGATTTGTGTATGCTAATTAATGCCGTCTTTGAAGGAGGCGGGGTGAAAGGGATTTCACTAGTCGGTGCTGTTAAATCTGCGGAGAGGGCGCATGTGGTCTTTCACAGGCTTGCTGGGACGTCTTCAGGTGCCATCGTAGCGTCATTATTGGCTGCAGGATTTACTGCAGATGAAATGAACGAGATCATCAACCAGACGCCTTTTACGTCCTTTCTAAAGAGGTCAGCTTTATTTAATACTAAATTTATTGGTCCACCACTTCGAGTATTATTGAAAAAGGGCTTATATTCAGGAGAGGCACTTGAACAATGGATACGAAATGTGTTGTTAGAGAAACAAATATCAACCTTCTCTGATCTTCCTCCCGGGAAATTACAGATTGTCGCTTCTGATATCAGTAATGGAAAAATATTAATTCTACCTGATGGAGTGAAGGAATTTGGATTTAGCCCTGACAAGTTTGAAATAGCGAAAGCCGTGAGAATGAGCACAAGTATTCCGTATTTCTTCGATCCGGTGAGACTCAGACAAACGGGGATTGCAGCTAAGGATAAATCGTTCGCAGAGCAGTTCGTTTATATCGTAGACGGTGCGCTATTAAGTAATTTCCCACTTTGGTTATTTGATGATGAGGTATCGAGGGCGACGGGGCTACCCATTCCTACCATAGGTTTTCAGATGGTTGGTAAGAAAGAAGGACGGCCGCACACCATTCGAGGACCTTTTACGATGCTACAGGCGTTGTTTGAGACGATGCTGTCAGCACATGATGAAAGGTATATCGAACGGGATACGAGTGTTCGTACAATCAAAATTCCTACGTTGGGTGTGGGCACTACTAATTTCCATATGACGAAAGAGGTGAGCAAGGCATTATTCCAATCGGGGTTTGAAGCAGGAAATAAGTTCTTTGGTACGTGGAAATCTTAAAATGATATTTTTAAAAAATAAAAAGAAGGTAATCGTTATTATCCATAGGGATGTAACGATTACCTTCTTTTTATAGGCTTTAATGATATTTAGGCATTTGATCATCATTTTTACCCTTTTTGCCTTCAATTACTTGAAAAGGATAGTTTTTTTTCTTTGCAGAAGCTGGGCTTGAGGAGCTCTTATTGATCCCAGATACTTTATCCATGGTCTTACGCGATGGCTTGACTTTGGGCTGCTTGAATCGTTTAGGTTGATTGAATTTGAATAATAAAAATATCACTACAAACACAAGGACTGGGAGAAGAAGATGTTTGAGTAACTGGAAATTCCCGTATACGACATCGTTCAGTAAACCTAATGCTGCTAGTATGATTACTGTCCACGAGACAAAAGATTGACTCTTCATCGTATCCTCATCCTTTCACAGCATCTAATACTCCGTTTCGGAGGGATGAATTAACCTTTGAGTTCTCAATCTCAACGTCTAATTCTCTCATTCGATTAAAGGAAGCAATGGAGACTTCTACTTGTTCGTCTAACGGTTCTTTCGTTGTAAGTAACTGCAACCAGAGTCCAGGATACCCTAAGAATCGTAAGACTGGAATATCTCTCATCGCATTCGTGAACTTCAGAAATTCAAAAGAAACCGCCATAACGACTGGTAATAAAACAAGACGTTGTAAAACACGGTCCACCATATTGTCCCACGGTACGACCGAATAAATGATAACGCCCAGTAAAATGGTAAGCATCATAAAACTGCTACCGCAACGATAATGAAGACGGCTATGCTTCTGTACATTCGCTACTGTCAATTCTTCGCCAGCTTCGAAGGTGGTAATGACTTTGTGTTCTGCGCCATGATATTGAAATAAGCGCTTAACAACGGGTGTTAAAGTAATGATCCAAAGATATACGAGGAGAAGTGCAAGTTTGATTACACCTTCTACTAAGTTATGCAGAATGTAATTATTAAACAACTCGCCAAAGATGAAATCTTCAAGGAATACAGGCAGGAGTGTGAAAATTAGCTTACCTACGATAAAAGAAAGTACTCCGACCGCAGCAACACCAATCATCATCGTAAGACTCATGCTGGATTTTTCCTTGTTCTTCTGCTGGACACGTTCTTCTGGTGAAGTCTCATCATCCGCATAGGCATCCGCTGAGTAATTCAAATGCTTTGATCCCTTTGCACTGGAATCTATAAGGCTGACAATACCTCGAATAAGAGGAATCTTACGTAATTTCTTTATCCATGATTTATCTTCACGGGGCACTTCTAAAAATGTGATTTCATTGTTTTTACGTCTCACAGCGGTAACGTTGATATTCTTTCCGCCAAACATGACACCTTCAATGACGGCTTGGCCACCATAGCTGATAGACTTAGACTCTTGAGGCAACCAGTTCACCTTCCCTATATGGGTTATTTTTTTGATTCTTTAATACTATTGTATCGAATTTCATCTTCAATATCTAGTTAACTAAAATATAAGGTTTGTTTTCATTGGAATGATCCTAAGGATAGTTGTGGTTTACTCAAGAACGAAATGAACATACTAGGCATAGAAGATTTTTAAGAAATGAACACAATATTAGGGGGATGACTATGAATCAGCATCAACAATCAACGCATACATATACCAACGCATATACATTCGCTTTAGAGCTTGGTTTTTTTGCTGGTGTATTTTGGGGAACCATGCATTGGATTTTTTATATTTTCAAATTTACAAAAGTCATTCCTGCTTATTTAGCTGAACCCTTTTTTAAGAATCAGTTTTTAAAGAGTGGAGCGGGTCAGCTCGTGGGATTATTATTTTTTATAGCGTTTTCGATTCTAGTAGCACTTATCTATGCTGCAGTTTGTCGAAAATTGAAGGGGCCTTGGCCTGGAATAATATATGGGATTATTTGGTGGATCATTATCTTTGTGGTGGTAGGTCCGTACTTTGATATGATGAAGCCTTTATCAGGTCTTTCTACAACAACGATTATTAGTGAATTCTGCTTGTTTCTATTATGGGGGTTGTTCATTGGATACACGATTGCGATGGAATTTACAGACGAAAGGGTACGGGAACCTAAGAAAGTAGAAGGCTGAGCTCGAAATAGCTTCTCAAGAATACATTCCCTATGGTAAAATAGCAGATGGTTATTTGATTATAAGGGTGGGATTATCAATTTGAATACCATATGGGTGATCAACGGACCGAACCTTAATCTCTTGGGTGTAAGGGAACCTGGTATTTACGGGTCACAAAACTTACAATCTATTGAAGATAGTATTCGGAAGCAAGCAACTAATCTGGGTGTTGATATTTCCTTCTATCAATCTAATCATGAAGGAGTTATGATCGACTGGATTCATGAAGCAATGGAGAAAGCAAACGGGATTATTATTAATCCAGGTGCGTTAACCCATTACAGCTATGCGTTACGTGATGCGATTAGTTCTGTACGCATTCCGACAGTAGAGGTACATTTATCCAATATTCACTCTAGGGAGTCTTTTCGACACACGTCCGTGATTGCTCCTGTTGCGCTCGGGCAAATTGCCGGATTCGGTGCATTAAGCTATGAACTTGGACTAATTGCACTGGTACGTCATTTGGAAGATCAAGGACAGTAGTCTTGTATTGCTCTCCTTGGAGTCTGTCTTTAGAGAGGGAGATCACATAATGGAAAATTTAAGAGTACTTAAGTTACGTGAAGGTATGCAAAAGAAGAATGTGGAAGCTATATTTATCACGAGTCCAATTAATCGTCGTTATTTGACAGGATTTACTGGATCATCAGGATATGTTCTAGTGACGTTGTCTAATGCATATTTGCTAACAGATTTCCGTTACATGACACAAGCACCGCAACAAGCTAAGGGCTTTACGGTTGTGGAACATGGTACTAAAGTGATGGATAATGTGAAAGAGTTACTTGTGAGCAGTAAGATTACACAGCTTGGTTTCGAACAGGATGATGTATCTTATAACGCATATACTACGTACAAGGAACAGTTGGAACCTGAGATTGAACTTATCCCTGTTAAGGGGCTAGTAGAGCAATTGCGGATATTTAAGGATGAGGAAGAAGTTAAGATCATGCAACGTGCTGCTGACCTTGCTGATGAAACATTCAATTATATTCTGAATGTTGTGAAGCCGGGGATGACGGAACGTGAAGTTGATCTTGCGATGGAATTCTATATGCGTAATCATGGTGCAACCTCATCTTCATTTGATACCATTGTTGCTTCAGGAGAACGTTCTTCTATGCCTCATGGAGTTGCGAGCGAACGTGTGATTCAAGGTAATGAATTTATTACCTTCGATTTCGGTGCATTACTCGATGGGTATTGCTCTGATTTGACACGGACGATAGCTTTAGGAAATCCACAACCTGTATTGAAAGAAATTTATGATATTGTACTGGAAGCACAGCTCTTTACACTGGCGAACATTAAGTCAGGTATGACGGGGCGTGAAGCGGATGCACTTGCACGTGATATTATTACGAAATACGGATATGGAGAGCAATTCGGTCATAGTACTGGACATGGATTGGGTATGGAAGTACACGAATCTCCACGCTTATCTAAGTTGAGTGATGATATTTTGCAACCAGGGATGGTCGTTACGGTAGAACCAGGTATTTATTTACCGGGCATCGGCGGCGTTCGCATCGAGGACGATATTCTGATCACAGAGACGGGTATTGTTATTTTGACGAAAAGCAGTAAAGATTACACCGTGTTGGGGTAATTAAGAATTAACGCTTATAAAAAACTTAAGCTTATGCTTTCGACGCGAGTTTTTTTTATCGAAGCATATTCAAGAAGTAACGCTATAAAAAACTTTCAGGAGGTTATTATTTTATGATATCAGTAAATGATTTTAAAACAGGATTAACAGTTGAGGTTGAGGGTGATATTTTTACGGTTATTGATTTCCAACACGTTAAACCAGGTAAGGGTGCGGCATTTGTTCGCTCTAAATTGAAAAACTTGCGTAATGGTAACACTGTTGAGCGTACTTTCCGTGCAGGTGAAACGATTGGACGAGCAATTATCGAGAACCGTCCGGTACAGTATTTGTATGCCAGTGCGCAAGAGCATGCTTTCATGGATAACGAAACCTATGACCAATTCACGTTGACTAGTGATCAACTTAAATGGGAATTGAACTTCATCAGAGAAAACATGAACGTAAATATTATCAGTTATAAAGGTGAAATTCTAGGTATTAACTTGCCTCACAGTGTTGAGTTGAAAGTAGCTGAAACTGAGCCAGGTGTTAAAGGTAACACAGCTCAAGGTGCTACTAAGAATGCTACACTTGAAACAGGTCTTATTGTTCAGGTTCCACTTTTCATTAACCAAGAAGATGTGTTGTTGATTGATACTCGTGACGGTAAATATATTTCCCGCGCTTAATCAGCCAACTTTTTGTGTGAATTAATTCCACATTATCCTCCACCGCGCACTGCGGGGGAGGATTTTTGTTGAAATTATCTAAAAAACATTGACGAAACTGCTTACTTTCGTATTATACTGATTTAAAGTACGACAGAAAGATAGATGTTTAAAATGAGTGGGGAGTGAATCGAAGTTGTCACTGTACGTCATGAAATTCGGAGGCAGTTCCGTTGGTAATACGGAGCGAATGCAGCGTGTAGCAAGACGGATCGTTGAGAAACAAGATGAAGGTCATCAATGTGTCGTGGTAGTCTCTGCAATGGGAGATACGACGGATGAGTTAATTGATCAAGCTATGCTTTTGAACCCAGAGCCACCAGCTCGGGAAATGGATATGTTAATGACTACGGGAGAACAAATGTCGATGGCTTTGTTATCGATGGCTATTCACCAACTTGGTCGGGAGGCCGTTTCCTTTACAGGATGGCAAGCAGGATTCCGCACAGAGCCCGTACACGGTAAAGCACGTATTATGGATATTATCCCGGATCGTATTCAAGCAGCACTAAGTCAAGGGAAGATTATTGTGGTTGCGGGATTCCAAGGTATGACACCTGATGGAGAAATCACAACATTCGGTCGTGGTGGTTCTGATACTACAGCTGTTGCATTGGCTGCAGCAATCAATGCTGATGTATGTGAAATATACACCGATGTAGATGGCATTTATTCTACAGACCCTAGAGTTGTAAAGTGCGCTACAAAACTTAAGGAAATATCTTATGATGAGATGCTGGAGCTTGCTAGTCTTGGAGCCGCTGTACTTCACCCTCGCGCGGTGGAGTATGCGAAACATAATAAAGTTCGGCTAGTTGTAAGGTCCAGTTTTAATAATAATGAAGGTACGGTTGTGAAGGAGGAAGCAAGTATGGAACAAGGTGTTGTCGTAAGTGGGATCGCCTTTGATAAAAATGTCGCACGTATTAGTATTCTAGGTGTATCGGATACGCCTGGAGTGCTTGCACAAGTATTTGGTGCATTAGCGCAAGAAGGCATTAATGTGGATATCATCGTACAAAGTGGCGTTAAGAATGGCGAAGCAGACTTCTCATTTACGGTGTCTGAGTGTGATCGTGCTGTAGCGGTCATCGAGAGTATCAAAGGCCAACTTCCTTACCGTGAAGTGACTTCTGAAGATCATCTGGTTAAGGTGTCTATTGTTGGTGCGGGCATGATAAGCCATCCAGGAGTTGCTGCTCAAATGTTCGATGTTATATCCAAACAAGGTGTTAGTATTAAGATGGTAAGTACATCTGAGATTAAAACCTCTTGTGTAATTGATGGTAACAACTTGGATGAGGTAATTAAAGCACTGCATACGGCGTACAATTTGGATGCTGAGCAACAAGTATTTGTTGGAGGTCCTCAGGACCGTCGTTAATCATGACATGATATATACATTCGTATAATTTCAATTAATAGATGAAGACCCGAATATTTTCGGGTCTTTTTTTCGTTGTCTATAAATAAATGATTCTTCCAAAATTCACATCTAAAAAGAGAGATTCCTGCATATCATGAGTGTTAGTAGTGAAAATAAAGGAGGGTATCATCTTGGATAAGTTCGTGGTCAGTATGGCTACCCTGAGGATCATCTCTGGAAGTATTGAGATTGCTGCGGCTTTGTTCATGTTAAAAGTTGGACAGGTAGATAAGGCACTTACGATTAACACCGCATTAGCTTTTGTTGGACCTACGGTGTTGATTCTCACCACGTCTATTGGATTATTAGGAATGGCTGATAAGTTATCTTGGGCAAAAATGGCTTGGATTTTGCTAGGCGTATCATTTCTCTTAATAGGTATTCTGAAAAAATGATAGACTCTGTGGTCATAAAAATGGAGTACAGGCATACATATGAGGTAAGAAACCAACGAGCAGACTCTAGCGGCCGCTGATTACAAAATGAGAAGCTTCACAAAATACGGAGTGCTTACGAAGTGATTTTTGTTTCACAAAAATTTAGGTACTTGCTTACGAAGTATTCGAAAAAATTTAGGAGGTGGCATTCATGAAAATGAACTGGTTGGAGTTATTTCCTGAACCGATCAGGTCGCTCCTTGAACAACTACCCTCCACCTTGTTGGATCGGTTGGAAGAAATCAGAATCCGCGAAGGAAGACCATTAGAGATTAATGCTGGGGGCGAGCATCACTTTCTTACGTTGGGTGGAAAATTGACGCATCGTGTCGAGGAATCGTACAAGCCAGGCGGAGTAGAGACTCATCGGCTGTTAGACAGGATTAGTAATCACTCTCTTTACACCATGGAGGAAGAGTTGCGCAAAGGGTTTATTACCATACCAGGAGGTCACCGCATCGGCTTAGCAGGAAGAACGGTTCTAAGCGGAGGCAAAGTAGAACATTTGCGTGATATTAGTGGGTTTAATGTTCGGATCGCGCGCGAAATTTGTGGAGCTGCTGATGCGATCCTGCCTCATTTGATAGATAAGAAAGAAAAGAGGATGAAGCATACCCTCATTCTTTCACCTCCTCAGCACGGGAAAACGACGTTGATTCGGGATATAGCCAGGCAGATTAGCAGTGGCAGTTATGGAGATTCAACGGTGAAAGGGTCAGGTATGAAAGTTGGAATCATTGATGAAAGATCTGAAATTGCAGGAAGCTTGCGCGGCGTACCGAGCTTTGATGTTGGTCCAAGAACCGATGTCATGGATGGGTGTCCTAAAGCAGAAGGCATGATGATGATGATCCGGTCCATGTCTCCTGAAGTGGTGATTGTGGATGAAGTAGGTCGTCCTGAGGATGTGGAGGCCATCATAGAGGCGCTACATGCAGGTATCTCCGTTATCGCGACCGCTCATGGCTCGTCTGTGGACGAACTCTCACAACGTCCTGCGATGGCTGCACTTATGACAAACCAGCTGTTTGAGAGGTATGTCATTCTAAATCGGTCGGCGGGTAAGCCTACCTATCGTATACTCGATCGACAGCAACGTTCTATCCAGATGTCCTTGCCTCATCAGAAGGGAGTTGATGCCTATGGTTAAACTTCTCGGGATGTTGATTATCGTTCTAGCGGGAACGTTAGCAGGGTTTAACAAGGCCAGGCAATTTGAAAGAAGGCCACAGCAGATTCGCGAACTCATCTTAGTCATGCAGCGACTAGAGACGGAAATTTCTTACGGATTTACACCGCTACCTGAGGCGCTGAACAAGATGGGGTCGCAGATTCGCGAACCTTTGAAATCATTTTTTATAAGCGCTGCTAATGACATGAATTCATCCAAAGGTTTGACCGCTCAAGAGAGTATACAGCAGGCATTATCTGCACATTGGAAACGAACTTCAATGAAAGATGCAGAGAGAGAGGTCCTTCACCAACTGAGCTTTACTTTAGGTACAAGTGATCGTCAAGATCAGATTAAACATATTGCATTGGCGGCACAGCAGTTAAAACATGAGGAAGTTGCGGCAAGGGAGGAACTGGACAAATACGGAAGACTAAGTAAAAATCTAGGACTTCTGGTGGGGATATTGGTCGTCATTTTGATCTTTTAGCGAGGTGCAGGAAATGAACATTGACGTGAACGCTATCTTTCAGATCGCGGGGATCGGGATCATCATTGCCATGATTCATACGGTGCTCAAACAAATGGGAAAAGAGGATATGGCTCATTGGGTGACGCTGATCGGTTTCGTCGTGGTGTTGTTTATGGTCGTTCGTATGCTTGACACCCTGCTGCAAGAGATCAAATCTATCTTTCTGTTCCAGTAGGAGAGCCGTTATGGAAATTATTCAAGTTGTTGGATTGGGACTAATATCTACCATAATAATTCTAATTATTAAAGAACAAAAACCGATGTTTGCCTTTCTAATCGCGGCATCAACAAGCATTTTAATCTTTCTATTTCTAATTGGGAAGATTGGTAGCGTAATTGATGAATTAGAAAAAATGGCAGAATCAGCAGGTGTTCAGATGATCTACTTAAAGACGATTCTCAAAATCATCGGTATTGCTTATATTGCTGAATTTGGGTCCCAAATTGTAAGGGATGCAGGACAGGAAAGCATTGCATCCAAGATTGAATTAGCAGGTAA
Source organism: Paenibacillus macquariensis (assembly GCF_900156375.1). Taxonomy (GTDB): domain Bacteria; phylum Bacillota; class Bacilli; order Paenibacillales; family Paenibacillaceae; genus Paenibacillus_AQ; species Paenibacillus_AQ macquariensis. The sequence goes on along the minus strand of NZ_FTNK01000001.1, from coordinate 352,062 downwards.
GGTATTGATTATGGTGCTCGCTATCCCAATCATTGGAATCATTATTGAAACTGTCATGAAGCTACTTCCTGCCTAAGAAAGTGGGATATGACCATGTTAGGAAAACAACGTTCTCCAGACGTGAAATATATATTTATATTCATATTTTTATTGTTATTTACTTGGGGGAGCAGTGTATATGCTGATTCACCCGCAGATCAACTTATACAACAACAGGCCAAAAATTTACCCACTGATCAGGTGGAAAGTTATTGGGATAAATTGATGAAAGATTACGGTGGATTCTTTCCGGATCAGAAGACACCTTCCTTTATGGATATGTTACTCCCCGGTGGAAAAGGGCTTGGAATAAAGAATGTTATGTCTGGCCTAACCACTTTTTTCTGGCATGAAGTGCTCTACAATGGGAAACTGCTAGTCAGCATTGTGATGTTAAGTATTATGAGTTTGATTCTTGAGACATTACAGACCGCATTTGAACGAAATAACGTTAGTAAGATCGCGTATTCATTATGTTACATGATCGTTATGGTTATTGCGATTAATAGCTTCTCTGTAGCCATTGGGTATGCCAAAGGGGCTATCGATAACATGATGGACTTCATGATGGCGATGGTACCGCTGCTCTTCTCACTCCTGGCGTCCATGGGAAATATCGTTACTGTATCCGTCACACATCCTTTGATCGTATTCATGATTCATACGGTGGGGACTGTTGTTCGAACGACTGTATTTCCACTCCTTTTCTTCTCAGCCGTATTACACATTGTAAGCTCCTTGTCAGATAAATATAAGTTAACGCAAATGGCTAATCTGCTTCAAAGAATCAGCGTTGGGTTGCTAGGAATACTCTTAACTATTTTCCTTGGAGTCATTTCTGTTCAGGGAATTACAAGTTCTGTGACAGATGGTGTGACGATACGTACAGCCAAATTCATATCGGGTAGTTTCATTCCGGTTGTGGGTAAAATGTTCGCAGATGCGACGGACACGGTCATATCGGCATCATTACTAGTGAAAAATTCGATCGGATTGGCCGGCGTCATTATCATTCTCTTCATCTGTGCCTTTCCGGCTATCAAAATATTAACACTTGCACTTATTTATCAAGTAGCAGCAGCAGTGATGCAGCCACTTGGAGATACACCGATTGTTACGTGTTTACAAACGATTGGTAAAAGTATGATCTATGCATTTGCGGCAATGGCGGTTGTTGGATTGATGTTCTTTCTAGCCATAACCATTCTGTTAATGGCTGGTAATGTAACGGTCATGATGAGGTGAAGAAGGAGGTAGGTAACCTATGAGCTGGTTAAACGAATGGATGAGAGAAGTCATTATGGTTGTGCTTTTGGCAACTTTCGTAGATCTCATTCTACCCAGTCGTTCTATGGAACGTTATGTCAAGCTGGTCCTTAGCCTACTTATCCTTCTCACCTTATTGCAGCCCATTATCAATCTGTTTACGGATTCACCTGAATCAAAGTTAACGGAAGCATTTCAAGCACAAGCTATGAATTCAGCTAATTTCACGAATGGTAAAGAGACCACATTACAGCAAATTTTATCTCAGGCAGAACAAATGAAACATCAGCAACAAACGCAAAGTCTTCAGTGGGCTGGAGAAGAGGTTGCAAGGCAAATGAAGCAACAAATTCAAGAGTCAACAGGGTCAATGGTTCAAGAAGTGAAGGTTATTCTCGCTCTTGCTCCTGCTAAAGCGGCGAATGAACAGGATTCACCTTCCATTACATCTGTAGATGTTGTGTTGCAGCAAGAACCACAAGATCTTGAGGAACAATTAGATCAAGATCACAACGCATCACAGCCAATTGCTATAGCACCCATAGCTCCGGTTAAGGTGGACGTAAATGTGGAGCCTGTTAAGCCAGATAGTAGTCCATCCGATGGTGGTGTAGCAGATAAGAAATCTGCAGAGGCTTTGAGTCGAAATGAGAGTAAGGCAGAAGAAATCGAGAAATTACTCAAGATGAAGTGGAATCTACAGTCTGAGCAAATCCAGATTAAACAGAATGAAGACAACGGCAAGATATAAGGGGGTGAGTGAACTTGGGGAACTGGTTTAAGAGGGTAGAGCAGTGGATAGGTGGAGGAAATGGCGGAGCAAAAAAAATATCTGTTTTTCGTTGGCTCATTATTCTAGGTTTAGTGGGCGTTGCGATTGTGTTATTTAGTTCCTTCGTTAATGTCAAGAAGGTTGATAATGAGAATATTGGACGGGAGCCACCGAGTTCAACGCCTGCACAGTCAACATTCCAAAATACAGACTCACAAGCGGACTCATTTGGAAGTATTGAAGAGGTGTTCGAGAACAACATTAAAGAGATTTTGGAAAAAATAGTGGGCGTAGGCACGGTCGATGTTTTGGTCACTGTTGATTCAACGGAAGAAATTATCATTCAACGTAATGTGAAAGATTCTCAACAGACATCTGAGGAAACTGACGCTAACGGTGGCAAACGGAACACGACCCAATACACGCGAGATGGTGAAAGTGTGACATACGATTCATCAGGTAGTGAGACGCCAGTCATTACCAAAAAAGTCAAACCGCAAATCCGGGGTGTGCTAATCGTAGCTAAAGGGGCTGAGAACCAAGTGGTTCGAAACCTTGTAATAGATGCAGTAGGCAAAGGATTAAATGTACCGAGCTATAGAATATCAGTTGTCCCCCGCAAACAGGAATAATGCTTCAATCATTTTTTGAGAAGACAAAGGAGGAAATTGGGAATGAATAATAAAAGACAAACAATTTGGTTAGTATCGATGTTGAGTTTGATGGTGGTATTGTCTGCATATTACCTGTTCACAGGTGATTCAGGCACATCAAAAATTCCAGTAGCAGATAGTCAACAGGTTGTAGATCAAAAATCAAATGAGAACAAAGAGCTTGTTACAGAAGTGGTTGTAGATGGACAAAATAGCGATCATACAGAAACACCAAAAACGACAGATACGGTCAAGAAATCGGATGATACGACAGTAGCTACAGATACGCTTAAGGAAACGGATAAAGCAGTAACTAAGGATACATCAAAGGATACAACAAAGGTGACAGCAAAAAAAGAAACAACGAAATCAACCGAGGCTAAAAATGATGACGAGGTACTTAAAGAAGTTGCATCCCAAGCTACTTCAGGCAGAAGTATTCTTGATTCTTATCAACTGGAACGTAAAGATAATAGTATGAAGAAACAAAGCGACTTGTACGCGTTGTTAAATGAGACGAATACACCTGAAGAAGTGGCGAAAGCAAACGATGAACTGAGAAGTTTAGATGAGAAAGAATCTAAGATTACGGGCATTGAAGAAGCACTTCATCAGCAATTTGAAGAGGTCGTAGTTAAAGAAGAAAATGATAAATATCAAGTGCTTGTTCTGAGTGATAAACTAGATGTGAAGCAAGCTGTAAACATCGTACAATTAGTCATGAAAGAGCTAAATGTATCTCAAGATAAAGTTAGTGTACAGCATGTAGCACCTTAATGAATTCCTATATTTCGCCATAATCATACATTTCAGGAAAGAGTCCGGGTCAGTCTGGACTCTTTCCATTTCTTGCGTTTATGATATAATACATATCGGTATGGATATGCAAGTTAAGTGTAAGGCGGTTCTGAAAGTTAAAGGAGTGAATTGACAATGTTTAAGTTGAGTGAGATTAAGGAATTGATCAAGTTAGTAGACCAAACATCTGTTCATGAGTTGGAGATTGAAATGGAAGGTACGCGTGTATCTATTCGTAAACCTGGGAAAACGGAAGTCGTTTCGTATCAACAATCCATCCCACAAGCATATCCAACAGCACCATTGCATGTTCAGCCAATGATGCACTCCACAGATCAGGGAACTGGTCTAAGTGTGACTGATCAATCGACATCAGCAGATTTATCGTCCACATTACATAAAATTGTTTCGCCTATGGTGGGAACATTCTACAGATCTGCTTCGCCTGATGATGCTCCCTTCGTTAGCAGTGGAGATAAAGTAGACTTGAAATCAACGGTCTGTATCATAGAAGCTATGAAATTAATGAATGAATTGGAAGCCGAAATAAAGGGCCAAATCGTAGAGGTATTGGTTGAAAATGGCCAGTTGGTTGAATATGGTCAGCCTTTATTCTTGGTGAAAACGGAGTAGAACGGAAAACTTGAGTTAATGCTTACGAAGAAAGTTATCCGTAAGAAAACTTTGGTTAATACTTATGATGTAAGTTTTCCTACGGAAAACTAAGTTAATGCTTACGAAGAAAGTTTTCCGTAGCAAAACTTTAAGTGAACGCTTACGAAGAGAGTTTTCCTACGGAAAACTTTGAGGAGGATGGTACCTGCAATGAAATTTCATAAAGTGCTCATTGCGAATCGTGGAGAAATCGCGGTTCGTATTATCCGGGCTTGTCGAGAACTTGACATATCAACGGTTGCGGTCTATTCAGAGGCAGACAAAGATTCTTTGCATGTTCGTCTAGCCGATGAAGCGTATTGTATTGGACCTATCCTATCAAAAGATAGCTATCTAAATGTTACTAATATTATGAGTGTAGCCACACTTACAGGGTGTGATGCGATTCATCCTGGATATGGATTTTTAGCTGAGAACGCAGATTTCGCTGAGATTTGTGAATCATGCAACATTACTTTTATCGGGCCTTCAGCATCTGCTATTAGAAGAATGGGTGATAAATCTGTTGCTAAACTGACTATGAAAGAAGCGGGTGTACCTGTAATTCCTGGTTCTGATGGAATCGTAGATAGTCTAGATGAGGCAATTATTATTGGCCGTGATATTGGCTATCCCCTCATTATCAAAGCGACTGCTGGTGGCGGCGGTAAAGGGATACGTATTGCGGAGAATGAGTCGGATCTAATTAAACAAATAACTGCAGCTCAGCAAGAAGCTCAGAAGGCTTTTGGCAATGCAGGGGTGTATTTAGAGAAATATCTGACGGGTATGAAACATGTTGAAATCCAGATTATCGCTGACAATTATGGTCATGTGGTGCATCTAGGAGAGCGAGATTGTTCTATACAACGTCGTAGACAGAAGTTAATAGAAGAAGCTCCATGCCCTATACTTTCTCCGGAAATTCGTACAGAAATGGGTGAAGCAGCTATTCGAGCTGCACAGTCAGTTCAGTACTCAGGAGCGGGAACGCTTGAATTTTTACTTGGGACTGATGGACAATTTTATTTCATGGAAATGAACACTCGTATTCAAGTCGAACACCCTGTGACAGAATTAGTGACTGGTGTGGATATTATTAAAGAAATGATCTCTGTGGCAGAAGGTCATGCTCTTTCCTTCAGTCAAGAAGATATTGTAATCAATGGTTGGGCTATCGAATGTCGGATCAACGCAGAGGATCCTGCTAAGAACTTTATGCCTGCACCTGGGAAAATTTTATTCTATCTTCCTCCAGGCGGTCCTGGAGTGAGAATCGATAGTGCTGCTTATCAAGGGTATACGATCCCACCTTATTACGATTCTATGATTGCTAAGTTGATTGTCTGGGCGCCAACACGTCAAGAAGCCATTGCAAAAATGAAGCGTGCGTTATCTGAATTTATGGTGGAGGGAATTCATACAACGATCCCTTTCCATCAAAAATTACTGAAACATCCTACGTTCATCGACGGCGATTTCGATATCAAGTTTCTTGAGGAGAACGAGATTTAATTTCTTGAACTTTGTTTGTCTAAATGATGCCTAAATGATATAGTATGGATAACAAAATTGGCATGCCTAGTAAGTGCTATGCGATTATCTATTGATGCTAAAGAATTTACTTGAAGGGTGTGATATGGTCAGTATGAGTACAATACCGAATGAATTTGAACGAACGGATATCGGTGAGATCCAAATTGCTCCTGAAGTCATTGAAGTTATTGCTGGATTAGCTACAGTTGAGATTAAAGGCGTAGCTGGAATGAGTGGAGGATTTGCAGGTGGAATTGCAGAACTTCTAGGGCGTAAGAATCAATCCAAAGGCGTTAAAGTTGAAGTAGGTCAACGTGAAGCTGCAATTGATGTATCCGTCATCGTAGAATACGGTTATCGTCTGCCTGAAGTAGCTACTCAGATTCAGAGTAACGTGAAACGCTCTATCGAGAATATGACTGGACTGACCGTAATCGAAGTGAACGTTCATATCCACGATGTTATTTTTAAAGCAGTGGAGAAGCACGAAGAGATTGATTATAGCCAACGAGTTAAATAATAGACTACGATAGGCATTCAAACCCCCGACATTTCATGTCGAGGGTTTACTATAATTTTAGGAGGTTGGGTTGCTTCGTGGCTAAAATACTTGATAGACTTTTGCTGTTTATATATAGCTTGAGTATTGCTATTCTTTCTGTAGTTGCCATCCTCCACCTCAGTGGTGTTTTACCTTCTAACTGGATTGATGACTCGGATTACCGCGTATTCATCTCAACCATTGTTGTGATGGTCGTACTGTTTCTTCTGAGTATTCGTTTCTTCTATATCTCAATCCGTAAAGATCGGAATAGTGTTCCGTCCATTGATCAGCGAACAGAATTTGGAGATATTCAAATTTCAGTAGAAACGATTGAGAATTTATGTCTCAAGGCGGCATCTAAAGTACGAGGCGTAAGAGATTTGAAAGTTCGTGTTAAGGTAAATCAAGCAGGTATTACGATTGAGATTCGTGCTGTTGTAGATGGTGAATTCTCCATTCCTGTCTTATCCTCTGACATACAGAAACAAGTCCATGATTATTTGCAAGAAACTACTGGAATTCCGGTGTCGGATGTGTCAGTATTTATAGCTAACGTTGCGCAATCACCAAGCTTTAAGAGTAGAGTGGAATAGAGGTGGATTTCCCGATGCTTTGGAAAGAGATGTGGGGGAGTCACAGAGGACGCATTGTCGGTATTATGGGTGGGGTTTTATTCGGTATTATATATTTGATATCTGGTTTTTGGGATATGTTGTTCTTTGCATTGGTTGTGTTCATTGGATACACTTTCGGTAAAAGAAAAGATTTGCAACAAGGTTCCTTCTTTCATTTGAAGGAAACGATGCAATGGTTATCGGAACGGTGGCGTCCTTTTAAATGAACCCTGTGATATGCTTTCTCTAAGAAAAGAGCTACAGCCTCGCCAGGCCCATTTTTTGGAGAAAGTTTACCAGGGTTTTTTTTGTGAATATTAAGAAAGTATAAGTTCACGTTATACTTTGTTAATATTTCACGAAGAAGCACATGTGAAACCTGAAATGACAACATGGTAGGCTCTGTTATGAAATAAAATGAACGCAATACAAGATATTCAGGAGGAACAGATAATTATGAAAAGACGTGTGGCAAGAGAAATCGTGGTACAAAGCTTGTACCAAATGGAAATGAACTTAGTAGAGAGTGAAGAGGCTGTATCGATCCTTTTGGAAGAAGCTTCTGAAGAGAATGAGACCGAAAGAGTCATCAAAGATGAAATCAAGCTAAAGGAGTATGTTCTAGAGCTTGTGAACGGAACGTGGAGTAATAAAGTCGCGATTGACGAACTGTTGGGTCATTATTTAGTTGGATGGCAAATGAGTCGTTTATCCCGAGTGGACCGTCAAGTATTACGATTAGCAACGTATGAAATGGTGTATCACGATCACGAAGACGCTCCAGCCAAAGTTGTTGTCAATGAGGCGATTGATCTTGCTAAGCACTTTGGTACAGAGGATTCAGGTAAGTTTGTAAATGGTGTGTTAGGTAAAATGATTGGCGATTTAGACGAACTTAAAGAGAAACGTTCCTAGAATTCCAAATTATACTTAAACATAAGGGGAGAGAGTGTAATGACAGCAACGATTATTAGTGGGAAACAGGTATCAGATGAAATCCGTGGTTCATTAGCAAATGAAGTAAAGGAACTTTCAAATAAAGGCGTTGTTCCAGGACTTGCTGTCGTATTGGTAGGGGAAGATGCTGCCTCTCAAGTTTATGTTCGTAATAAAGAGAAAGCTTGCCATGATCTAGGTTATTATTCGGAAGTGCACCGTCTGTCTGAGACAACTTCGCAAGAAGAATTGTTAACATTAGTGGATAAGCTTAACCGTCAAGATAATATTAATGGAATACTTGTACAGTTGCCACTTCCTGGGCATATTGAAGAGAAGGCCGTCATTAACGCCATTTCTGTGGAAAAAGACGTGGATGGGTTTCATCCCATCAATGTAGGTAACTTGGTTATTGGTGATGATAGTCTTCTTCCATGTACACCATCAGGTGTTATTGAACTGATTAAGCGTGCGGGCATTGAAATGTCAGGCAAACATGCCATTGTGATTGGTAGAAGTAATATTGTAGGTAAGCCCGTATCTTTGTTACTTCAAAGGGAAAATGCTACCGTTACGATGTGCCATTCTCGTACAGCTAATATGGCTGAGATCGCGAGACAAGGTGATATTCTAGTCGTGGCTATTGGACGTGCTAACTTTATCGATGCAAGTTATGTGAAACCAGGAGCAGTTGTTATCGATGTTGGGATGAATAGACTACCTAATGGTAAACTCGCTGGTGATGTTGATTTTGAAAGTGTTAAAGAAGTATCAGGACCTATTACACCCGTTCCTGGAGGCGTTGGTCCAATGACCATTACAATGCTTATGCAGAATACGTTGATTGCGGCTAAGCGTCATCATAAATTGGTTTAAAGGGGTTTGTTATGGACCAGCAGAATGTATTATCCATTAAAGATCTGAACCGATACATCCGGATGAAGCTTGATTCGGATTCATTGTTGTCTGATGTATGGATTCGTGGGGAAATATCTAATTTCACTCACCATTCTAGCGGACATATGTATTTCACATTGAAAGATGAAAGTAGCCGTATAAAAGCTATTATGTTTGGATCTCACAATCAGAAATTACCTTTCATACCGAAGGAAGGCTCACGTGTGATCGCCAGAGGAAATGTTACTGTCTATGAACGAGATGGACAGTATCAATTCTACGCTACACATATGCAGCCTGATGGTATCGGAAGCTTATACCTTGCGTATGAACAGCTAAAGAAGAAATTAGAGTCAGAAGGGTTATTTGCATCGGAGCGTAAGCGTCTAATACCTGACTACCCAAAAACAATTGGCGTAATCACGTCTCCAACAGGAGCAGCGGTAAGAGATATTATGATTACGCTGAAGCGGCGGTATCCCCAAGTCAATATCATCCTTTATCCTGTTCTTGTACAAGGTAAAGGCGCTGCACCAGCTATTGTGAAAGCAATTGAGGGTTTGAATAGTATGGCAGAAGTCGATGTGATTATTGCAGGTAGAGGTGGCGGGTCGTTAGAAGAATTGTGGGCTTTTAACGAGGAAACGGTTGCTCGAGCTATTTTTCGATCAGCCATTCCTATCATTTCTGCAGTGGGGCATGAAACGGATTTCACAATTGCTGATTTCGTTGCAGATCTCAGGGCTGCGACACCAACAGCAGCAGCTGAGCTTGCCGTACCCAATATAGAGGAAATTAAGGCTACGCTGCAGCTTAGAGAACGGCAGTTACGTCAGGCATTGAAACAACGAGTACAATATGGTCGTGAGCGGCTTGCAGCGTTACAACGTTCACCTGTGTTGGTACATCCACGTAGAACGTTGCAGCAACATACGGAGCGGCTTGATAGGCTACAGCAACAGCTTACGCGTTCGATCCGTTCCGATGTAAAGCTGAATATGGAAAGAAAATCGCGAATACACCATAGCTTGTTGCGATTCAATCCTCAAGAGCAAGTGTCCTCCGCTAAAAAGAATAGAGAGAGAAGCCAGCGTCAGCTTCAGCTAGCTATGTTATCTATTCTGAAAGGAAGTCAAACACAACTTGGTTCAGCGGTACGCCAACTGGATGCCCTAAGTCCCTTGAAAGTCATGTCTAGGGGATACAGTCTTGTGTATGATGAGCAGGAGAAGCGATTAATTAAATCGATAAGCGATGTACAGCTTGGAGATTTGGTGAAGATAAGAGTTAACGATGGTCAATTCGATTGTCAGGTATGGGCAATCAAGGAGGATGAACAAAGTCATGGCGAAGGTCACTGAACTTAATTTTGAACAAGCAATGAGCCAGCTAGAAGAAATTGTAGACGAACTTGAGCATGGAGACGTACCTTTGGAAAAAGCGATCGAGTTATTTCAAAAGGGGATGGGCCTTTCTCAGTTATGCAGTCAGAAGTTGGAACAAGTTGAACGCAAAATTGAAATGATTGTGGAGGAAGATGGCGAGCTTCGGAAGAAGCCATTTGGTGCTTCACTAGATTCGGAAAGTGGTGAGTCCATTGAATAATCAGCCTCCGTTGAAAGATTATATTGATGACATATCGGATTTGATCACATCATCCTTGTTGGAGATTTTCCCATCCAACTGGGATGTTCCTTCTAATTTAAAGGATTCAATGACATATTCCCTTCTTGCAGGTGGCAAACGTTTACGTCCATTATTGGTCATAGCGGCTTGCGAAGCTCTTGGGGGACGACGTGAAGTAGCGATAGAAGCAGCTTGTTCTGTTGAAATGGTTCATACATATTCGCTCGTTCATGATGATCTTCCAGCAATGGATAACGATGATTATCGTCGTGGTAAGCTTACGAATCATAAAGTCTATGGTGAAGCAATGGCTATCCTTGCGGGAGATGGGCTTCTTACCCATGCTTTTTTTAGTTTAGCTCAGATTTCACGTAAACATGGTATTCCCTCCGATCGGGTTCTTGCCATAATTGAAGATCTGGCTGAAATGGCTGGACCTAGAGGTATGGTTGGAGGACAGGTCGCGGACATGGAAGGGGAACAAGGCCTAACGGGTCTTTCTCAACTGGAGTATATCCATACACATAAGACAAGTGATCTGATCATATTCTCACTCATAGCAGGGGGACGAATCGCAGGGGCTGATGAAGCTAAGGTTACAGCACTTCGTACATTTGGTCACCGTCTTGGACTTGCATTCCAGATCCAAGATGACATTCTAGATCTAATCGGTGACGAAGCTAAGCTTGGCAAAAAGACTCAAAGTGATGTGAAACAAGATAAAGTAACTTATCCTTACTTTATTGGTCTTGATGAATCGAAGATGGAAGTCGAAAGACTTACCCAGGAAGCTAAGAAAACGATTATTGAGGCTGGATTCCCTCATCCAGAACGTCTTCTGGAGATTGCCGATTATTTGGTGAATAGAGATCATTAAGTCTGCTGATTTTATAAGTGAGGTTTATTTGTGATATAATGAGCGGAAGATTCGTGAAGTACAACATTAACAAATCCTATAGAAGAAAAGTGGGGAGATTTAAGTGAAACTTCCACAATTGAAACAGCCAGAACAATTGAAATCACTTTCGGTTGACGAGCTAACTTCTCTGGCGAGTGAAATCCGACAGTTTCTAATTGAGAAGTTGTCTGTTACAGGAGGGCATCTCGCATCGAATTTGGGAGTGGTGGAACTCACGCTTGCTCTTCATTATTGTTATAACAGCCCGAAAGATAAGTTTTTATTTGATGTAGGACATCAAGCATACGTCCATAAGATACTAACTGGCCGTATGGATCGATTCGATACATTACGTAAATATAATGGTTTATGTGGGTTCGTGAAGAGAACAGAAAGTGAACATGATGTCTGGGAAGCTGGACATAGTAGTACATCTCTTTCCGCTGCCATGGGTATGGCTCTTGCTAGAGATCTTAAAGGCGAGGACAACAAAGTTGTTGGGATTATCGGTGATGGAGCATTAACCGGTGGTATGGCATTTGAAGCGCTAAATCATATCGGTCATGCACAGAAGAAGCTAATGGTCGTTCTTAATGATAATGAGATGTCTATTGCACCTAATGTAGGCGCTATGCACAATTATTTGAGTAAGTTACGCTCAGATCGTCACTATTTAAGAGCAAAAGATGAAGTAGAAGGCATGCTTAAGAAAATCCCAGCCATTGGTGGTAAATTAGCCAAGACCGTTGAGAAATTAAAGGATAGCCTTAAATATATGGTTGTTCCAGGTATTCTTTTTGAGGAATTAGGTTTTACGTATCTTGGTCCCGTTGATGGACATGACCTTCAGAAATTAATTGACACGTTTAAGCAAGCAGATAATGTAGACGGCCCTGTGTTCGTTCATGTTCTTACAACAAAGGGTAAAGGTTACACACCTGCAGAAGCGGACTCCTATAAATGGCATGGTATTACACCTTATAAGATTGAATCTGGTCAAGTACTGAAATCAGTAGGAAACCCGATGTATACAGATGTGTTTGCACAAACATTGATTGAACTTGGGGAACGTGATTCAAGAGTTGTGGCAGTAACTCCAGCAATGCCTGGTGGCTCAGGATTATTTCCTTTCAGCAAAAGATTTCCGGATCGTATGATTGATGTAGGAATTGCAGAGCAACATGCGGCAACGATGTGTGCGGCGATGGCGATGGAGGGAATGAAACCTGTATTCGCAGTGTACTCTACCTTTATGCAACGTTCGTATGATCAGATTGTTCATGATATTTGCCGACATAATGCCAACGTAACGTTTGCAATTGATCGCGCGGGATTTGTTGGAGCAGATGGTGAGACACATCAAGGGGTTTATGATATTGCTTTTATGCGTCATATTCCGAATATGGTTCTTATGATGCCTAAAGATGAGAATGAACTTCGCCATATGATGTTTACGGCTCTAGAATATAATGATGGACCTATAGCCTATCGTTATCCACGCATCAATGGACTTGGTGTGCCTATGGATGAGACACTTAAGTCTATTCCAATCGGAACATGGGAGAGCGTTCGTGAAGGAGAAGGTTACGCCGTACTTGCTGTAGGACCTATGGTTCAAGTGGCACTTGAAGCGGCCGAACTACTTAAGCGAGAAGGAATTCAACTACAGGTTGTGAATGCACGTTTCCTCAAGCCTGTGGATGAAGATATGTTACGTGCCCTTGCTAAATCAAGAACGAATATGATCGTATTGGAAGAAGCATGTGAGGCGGGAAGTCTTGGTAGTGCTGTCCTTGAATTTTATGCAAGTCAACATATGTTTGATACGACTGTGTCCCTGATGGGTGTTCCTGATCGATTTATTGAACACGGAAGCATCAAGGAACAGCGTGAAGAAACAGAACTAACAGCTAGTGCAGTATGTGAGGAGATTCGTAAACTTATAGCTCTTCATCCTTATGAATATGGTAAAAGCAGCTTTCCGTCTTAAGGCGTGAAGACAGAATCAGGTGAATATATGGAAAAAGAACGTATAGATATACTGCTTGTCGAGCAGGGGTTATATGATAGTCGCGAGAAAGCTAAGGCAGCTATCATGGCGGGATTAGTATTTGCTGCTGAAGAACGGATTGAGAAACCAGGAATGAAGATTCCAAGGGACGCAGCGATCAGAGTCAAGGGTGCTGTTCATCCTTACGTAAGCAGGGGTGGATTGAAGCTGAAGAAGGCTATCGATAGTTTTGGGATTGAGCTCCAAGATGCTGTGATGCTCGATATTGGCTCTTCAACCGGTGGTTTTACCGACTGTGCGTTAAAGCATGGTGCAAAGAACGTATATGCGATTGATGTGGGAACCAACCAATTAGATTGGTCTCTTCGCAGCGATGAGCGGGTTTATGTTATGGAGAAGACTAACTTTCGATATATGACTCCAGAAGATTTAAAAGGACCTATTCCGAATTTTGCTAGTATTGACGTGTCATTTATTTCACTTCGAATTATTTTGCCACCTCTAATGGCACTATTGAGCCAACCCTCGAGTGTTGTAGCTTTAATAAAGCCGCAATTCGAAGCTGGTCGAGATAAAGTGGGTAAGTCAGGTGTAATTCGCGATACTGCGGTTCATAAGGACGTTCTAAAGACGGTTCTATCATTTGCTGAAGAATTAGGTTATCGCCTGCAAGGGTTAACTTTCTCACCCATTACGGGCGGGGAAGGTAATATTGAATTTCTAGCCCACTGGGGGTTAGATACATCTAATCGTGATGGAATTCCAATGGATAACGTAAGCATGAAGGAACACATTGATCGCGTTATTAACGAGGCGACACATACGTTTAAGGGGAACTCATCTAAATAGATGGGTTTCTTTGCTCATCTTTGAAAAAGGCATAGCCATTTTCAAATTGAAAAAAAGGTTTTTTTTAAGGTCTCACGAATACATCTACGAGGTGATTCGCATGGGAGGACGAGCTGATCTATTCATGATGGCTGTCATAGGAATTCTGCTTGTTATAGGTATTGTTTCTTTACTGACGAGGTGGTTTCAGAAGCCCGTAATTGATCGCAGCTTAAATATTCCCTTTAATGATTATATTCCTGAGCATCCAGCCGTGGATTTTTTGCAAAGTAAAGGGTATGAAGTGATGGGTGGACGTGTCAAGATCCCCCTTTATTTCGAAGTCAATCATGAGGATTACTTTAGTAGGTTGTTTATTGATTATGTTGTATCCGATGAAGCTGGAGCTGTGTATCTGGTCAAGACAGCGAAGAAGCGTTTACCTTTGGAATGGACAGGTAGTTCACTAAGAGATCGTCTCTTACCTTACTTCTTACTTTATCCAGACTGTGCCGGAGTAATATATATGGATCTAAATGAACGAGAAATACGGCATATCTATTTCGAGTGGGATGAGGAAGAATGGAATGGATATGATAGTTAATTATTAGCACAAATAGGAGGCATTTATGAAGGGACAGCGACATATTAGGATTCGTGATATTATTACGCATCGCGATATTGAAACTCAGGATGAACTGGTAGAAGCGTTAAGGGAGTCGGGGTTTCAGGTGACGCAAGCGACAGTATCACGAGATATTAAAGAATTAGTTCTCATTAAAGTACCGACGGAAGATGGAAGGTATAAATATTCACTTCCTACGGACCAGCGTTATAATCCTGTTCAGAAATTAAAAAGAGCGCTCGTAGATAATTTTGTTCATATTGATCATACTGGCAATCTCGTTGTAATGAAATGTCTTCCAGGAACAGCCAACTCCGTTGCGGTCCTGCTGGATAATATGGAATGGAATCAGATTATGGGCACCATCTGTGGAGATGATACCATTCTTATGATTTGTCGGTCTGAGGAAGACAGCGAGTATGTCATCAAACAAACGTTAGGTTTTATTTCATAGAAAACATGCTAATGAGTAAGGCAGTAAAGAGCCAAAGGTGGGATTATTCATGCTGGTAACGTTATCCATTCGAAATTTAGCTGTCATTGAAGCAATTGACGTACATTTTTATCCGGGTTTCCATGTGATTACCGGAGAGACAGGTGCAGGTAAGTCCATTGTCATTGATGCGCTTGGTCTATTGGCGGGGGGCAGAGGTTCTGCAGATCTCATCCGGTATGGCTGTAATAAAGCTGAGATTGAAGCATTGTTTGAACTTCAGGAAGGGCATCCAGTATGGGATACACTTGTTAAGATTGGTATAGAAGGTGATCATGAAGAGCATTTAGTTATTCGACGTGAGATTACGTCCCAAGGTAAGAGCACTTCTCGAATCAATGGACAACTCGTAAATCTTACAATGCTTCGTGAAGTGGGAGAACAACTGGTTAATATTCATGGTCAACATGAGCATCAGAACTTACTGCTCCCTGAAAGGCATTTGAATCTTCTAGATACATATGGCGAACAAGTTATTGGTCCTTTGAAGCAAGGTTATCAGGAGAAATATTCAGCGTTTATTAAAGTGGAGAAAGAACTTCGAGAACTGCAGAATTCTAGTCAGAAAGCATATCAAATGTTGGATCTATATCGATTTCAATTAGAAGAGATTGCAGCAGCACAATTAAAACCGGGTGAAGATGAATGGTTAACCAATGAAAGGGTTAAGCTATCACATAGCGAAAAAATGATGGACTCTGTTACAGGAGCACATGAGATTCTTTATGGGCACAAAGGCGTAGGTTCTATTAGCACTGCAATCACCCTTTTAAAAGATATCATTCATTATGATGAGTTGGGACTTAAGCCTTTACTTGATCAACTTCAATCCGCTTATTTTCAATTTGAAGATGCGGCATTTCAGTTAAGGGATTATCGTGAGAATATTGAATTTAATCCTGAGCGTTTAGAGGAGATTGAACAACGTCTAGATATGATTACCACGCTTCGTCGAAAATATGGCGACAGCGTTGAACAAATTCTAGCTTATTATGAGAATATTAAGCAGGAAACGGATTTGTTGGAGAATAAAGATGAGCGTTTGGAGAGCCTTCGTGAATTGCGCGATGGTATGCTTGAAGGTCTACTTCAATCGGCCTATAAATTAAGTCAGGCTAGACAACAGTGTTCTGAAGAGTTGGCTTCGCAGGTTGAGAGCGAACTGAAAGATCTTCAAATGGAGCGGACTTCTTTGCAAGTTAAGCTTGATCTGCTTGAGGATCCACGTGGATATGATGTGGAAGGTCATAAGGTAAGATTAACGAAGCAGGGAATGGATAACGTTGAATTTATGATATCCCCCAATCCCGGAGAGCCGCTAAGACCTCTTGGTAAAATTGCTTCAGGTGGAGAGCTATCGAGAATTATGCTCGCGATGAAGACCATCTTTGCACGTCATGATCAGATTCCTGTACTTATATTTGATGAAGTGGATACAGGTGTTAGCGGGAGAGCAGCCCAGTCGATTGCTGAGAAGCTCTTTAAGTTGTCAGGGACGTGTCAAGTGTTCTCCATTACCCATTTGCCGCAAGTCGCTTGTATGGCAGATCATCAATATTTAATTGAGAAGAACATTCAGGATGGACGGACGATGACACAAGTAGAAAATCTGTCTGATCAAGGTCGGATTGAGGAACTTGCGAGGATGTTGGGTGGCGTCGAAATCACTGAAAAAACGCGTCATCATGCCCAAGAGATGTTGAAGTTGGCGGAAGCGAGAAAAGCTGTCAGATGAGGGAACGGAGTAATGATTGACAGTAATAAAAGCCTGAGGGCGGGGTTATCTTAAAGGTACGCAACGGCGACCACTTTCGTCAAGCGAAAGAAACCAGGGGAGTGTGATAGCCATTGAACTCCAATCTCAGGAAGAAATTACTAGGTTTATTATCCGCCTTCTTTCTGTGTTTTCTATGTACAAGTGAATCTGTACACAGTTATGCAGCATTACCTAATGATGTAAGATTATTTACTGGCGATTCATCCATGTTTCAATTAGCAGTTCCGGTGAACACCCACGCATCTGTGGACAGGCCTGATGTACTTCAATTAAACGGACTGACACGTCCTACGTTGCAAGTGGCCCCTAATCATTCTTTGCGACTTAGCTCACAACAAAGTGGCAATGCGCGTCTTACCCTGAAATTATTCGGAACCATTCCTATTAAAACGGTACGGATTCAGGTTGTTCCTGGATTGAAAGTGATCCCTGGCGGACAAACAATCGGAGTAAAAGTGAAATCAGCGGGAATTCTTGTTGTTGGACATCATTTAGTTAACGTAAGAGAAGATCGTCGTGTCTCTCCAGGTGAGAATGCAGGTATTCAGTTAGGTGATTTAATGACTCATATGGATGGCGTCGCCCTAACCGACATAAGTAAAGTGGCTACGATGGTTGAAGAAGCTGGAGTAGGGAAGAGAAAACTTGATATTTCCTTTAAAAGAGGAGATTTAACCTTATCAACCAAACTTACTCCTGCCTATGACGAAGAAGACAAAGCATGGCGGCTTGGCCTTTATATCCGTGATTCTGCTGCGGGGGTTGGAACGTTGACCTTCTATGCTCCAGATCAAGGCGTATACGGTGCACTTGGACATGTGATCACGGACATGAACACGCAGACTCCTATCGTTGTAGGTAGTGGTCAAATTGTTCAGTCAAACGTAACTTCAATTTCCAAAAGCCAAGACGGTGAACCAGGTGAGAAACGAGCTCATTTTCTCAAGGAAAGTAACATCCTTGGTAATATTGTAAGTAATACGCACTTTGGAATTTTTGGGAAAATGACTCAAAACCCCGAGCACAGTTTATATAAGGAACCTATTCCCGTTGCTTTTGCTGAAGAAGTAAAGGAAGGGCCTGCTGAAATATTAACTGTCGTGGATGGACAGCAGGTTGAACGATTTAAAGTAGAAATTGTGCATGTTGCACGTCAAGATGAGCCAGCTACGAAAGGCCTTGTAATAAAGATTACTGACCCGAAACTTATAAGTAAGACGGGCGGGATTGTACAAGGAATGAGTGGAAGTCCCATTGTTCAGAATGGTAAGCTGATTGGTGCCGTTACTCATGTGTTTGTAAATGATCCGAAATCCGGTTATGGATGTTTCATCGAATGGATGTTACAAGATTCCGGGGTAATGCAGAAGTCGGGTCAACCTGAAAACCTTAAGGCGAGTTAGCCTTAAGGTTTTTTTGTCATAAATAAACGAATGCAGTCATACTTTGTAAATAAATAATTAATTATAAATGAAGTTAATAAAAAAATAAACAAAAATAATTTTCGACAGAAGGAATTGAGAAAGGGATGTCGAAAGTTATGTCTAGAGAAGAAAAATTATCACAGTGTGCCAATTATCAACATAAACCAAGGAGGAACCAACAGTGCAAAAAATTGAAGTGTTGTTAGCGGATGATAACAGAGAGTTTACAAATTTACTTGCCGAATATATTTCGGAGCAAGAGGACATGGTTGTTACCGGAATCGCCTATAATGGCGAGGAAGTGCTCAATATGATCAATGAGTCTAGAAAGGCGCCAGACGTACTCATCTTGGATATCATCATGCCGCATCTGGATGGCCTTGGTGTACTTGAACGCCTACGTGAAATGAACATCTCTCCACAACCTAAAGTTGTCATGCTGACGGCATTTGGACAAGAGAACATCACCCAAAGAGCAGTGCAGCTCGGAGCCTCTTATTACATTTTGAAACCATTTGATATGGAGGTTCTTGCGAACCGTGTTCGTCAATTGGTGGGTCAGCAGAACGTGAATTCATCAAGCTTGTCCATGTCTAACCACAGATCTAATGTACTTCCTTTAGGAAAAGGAAAAAATTTAGATGCTAACATTACATCCATCATTCATGAAATTGGTGTTCCTGCACATATTAAAGGATATCAGTACCTGCGAGAAGGTATCACCATGGTATATAACAATATAGAAATATTAGGAGCGATTACGAAGACACTTTATCCTGCAATCGCTGAGAAGTTCAAAACAACGCCTTCCCGTGTGGAACGTGCCATCCGTCACGCTATTGAAGTGGCCTGGACACGCGGCAACATCGACTCCATTAGCCACCTGTTCGGCTACACGATCAATATAAGCAAGTCTAAACCAACGAACTCGGAATTTATAGCGATGGTAGCTGATAAGCTTAGAATTGAGCATAAAGTTAGCTGAGAGTGGGCTACGATTGACTTTTCGCCTTGTATTCGGTCGCTAATTCGGTGAATTTACGTAAGTTGCAGCGCTGTCGTTCCGATAAACTACAGCGTCGCGATGCGGATAAGTTTTGGACTTTATACTTTGATAAATGCGTGAGTTTGTCGGACGTTTAGTTGAGGGTAATAGTAACGTAATTGAATAGTAAAGACAAGTGGGCGTTCTTTCGTTGTATAGCGGATGGACGTCTTTTTTGCATTCTATAATATGAATTCATTACCAATCATCATTGGTTGGGATTGGCTTTTTTAATTGGTTTTAATATTAAAAAAACCAGAACTCGCATACTTTCGTACTATCGGGCATGGTAATATTAACCTATAATATAAATGAAGAGAGAGTTTTGTCTCTAAAGTATTTAAAAAATTTAAAATAAACTAGTAACTGGGGTATAGTATGACTCTTAAGAATCTAATTAGTGGTATAACTTCCGTGTTAACTACCGAAAAATCGATGTACCTTCCGGATGTTTGCTCTCGCTATGGGCTTGAACATGGAGATGTTATCGAGATAGGAAATAGTAGAAGGATTTATGTAGAGAAACGTTTAAAGGGGAAAGACCAGTTATTTCTTATTGATTTAGCTAAGCGAGTAGCGAAGGATTATAACGATACTAATTTATATAAAGTTCTAAATATGCTTGCTCCTAGTGGCGTATTTATGATCACTCAATTGACAAGAAACAATATATTGAAATATCTGTTAACTCAAGGTATAGAAGGTGAAATGGATTTCATTGAGTTTTTGCAAAGAACTTGGGATTTAGACGAAATGGCTTCAACTGATCCACGCTATTCGAATGCTAGAGAAGATATTGTACAACATGTGCTGGCAAACTCTGATTGGGATGAGCTTTTCCTATATGAAAATATTCTTGAAATTTACAATATTTCAGATGATCAATTTATAAGATTCATTGAAAATACAGTACATCCTAGAGTTAGAAAACAAAATATAAATGAAATAATTGAAGTGCTGAATGTTTATCTTGCTAATGACGGATACAAAATCGTTATAGTTGATAAAATGTCTGGGTATGCAATCTACTCAGTGATTAAGACATCAGAAGGAGTAAAGGGTTCGTTTAAAAATCTTATCTTTGCAGCCGATGGATTAAAACCGAAGATAGTTATTAGCGATTCGATAAATAATGATATTAAAATTGTTGAAAATGAAGAGCATTGTTTAGTGTATGATGAGCCAATATTATCGGGTCTTAATTGGAAAGATCTAATTAAGTGGTGGGGAAGAAATAATATAACCTCGGATACAAATACGTTAGAGAAAACTCTTTACAAACGGTTACTAAAATCATTAGATTCAGAGCCAGAGGAAAAGCTGTTTTATTATTACTTTGAATGCTTTAGAAATATATTAGGAGATGAATTTCCTGCGTTAATACCTCAAGTATACCTACACTATGATCCATATACAGTAAAGAAAATGAATGGGACAAACCATTTATTTAGACAGAGGATGGATTTTCTTTTGTTATTGCCCAATAATATCCGAATAGTCATAGAAGTTGATGGAAAACAGCATTATTCAGATGAAACTAAATCTTCACCAAAAAAGTATGCAGACATGATGGAAGCCGATAGGGATCTGAGATTGAATGGATATGAAGTTTATAGGTTTGGCGGTCAAGAATTTGTTGATTCGAACAAACAAAAGGATTTAATCAATAGTTTCTTTGTCAGACTATTTAATAAGCATAGTATTCTTAAAAGGTGAGAGGAGAAAAAGAACCTAAACATTTTTCTGTTTAAGGAGGGCTATGCATGACCAATATAATCGTAAATTACAGTGTAAATCGTTTGGCTGGAACAGGTAGAATAGTTTTAGATCAAAAGTCAGTAGCAATACAGACAGACTGTGATCTAAATGATGAAACTGCTTTATATAATCTAGAAAAATCAAAGATTAGTTCGATTGAGTGTTTACCAGAAGACGAAATTAAAATACTTGGATTTATGAGAGTGAATAACCAGAGAAGGTGATCGCCATCTATCAAATTAAGAGGAATTATAAAATACTACTAGCTACTGTTGCTTTATTTATTTTAATATTGGCTGTAAAAAATCCTACCGTATCAAGTGAATATGCTGCTGACTTTATTACTGGGTGTTTGCAAGCGTTGGTGGAATTTATTTCAAGAGTCGTAGATTTACTTCGCTTTAAGTGATCGGAGATTACAACCTTTATTAGGAGGTAGGACATGAGTGAGCAAAATAAGAATGATGGTAGCGGTATAAGTAGGGCTAAAAACATACCACGTACAAGATGTAAGATTTATATGATAAACGATGAAGAGACAAATAAGAAGCTAATCAGTAATTTTGAAGACATAATGGTAAAAGCCTTCGTGCATTATATCCAGAGTGAGCGTGATAAATTGGGTGGCAAATAATTAATTGATTTTTAGAATGAAGGTGGCGATCAATAGAAATGATAAGAGACTCTATCTTGTTTGACGGAGAGATTTATGATTATAAAAAAAATGAAGATGGATCAAAAATTTTATCCAAAGAGAGGAATGAGAGAGGATTTAAAATATCAATAGAGGTGTCTGGTGATAAAGAAGAACTGGCTAGAGGAATACAAGCAGTAAAGGATTTCTATGTAAAATCAGATGTACTCTTACAGAAGCTGAAGAAATAACATTTAGTATCAAAAAATCCTAAATAAGATCAATTCAATCAGATAATTAATTTAGCGGATTTGATAAATACAATAATATGTACAGGTAAAGATACCTTGACTATGATGATATTGCAATTTTTTTATACACAAGTAAAGTTGTAAGCCCATGAGGGATAATCTCAAGGGCTCTTTTTTCGTATGTATTACTCATCATCGTTACGTCTTCGATCGGGCAATAGATATTAGATGATCTATTCCGTTATGCTAAAGGAGGTAACACAAAATGAGACAAGCTACACGCCATCCAAAAGGCTCTCAATCAAAGATACTTATCAATGGACGGTTTATATTTCGAATCGTTAAAGAGGATAGTAGGGGCTTGTACATCCAATATGACAAGCAGAGAGTAGAAGTTAAGCCCGATCCATACTCGGCTAATTATCTTGCTAATCAGTTATTGAGTGTCGAATTAGACACATATATTGGGAATTAATGATCTTTTTCAACTTAATTAGACACTATTCGACACTAAAAGAAGATAATAACTCACAAATCGACAAAAATGCATAAACGAAATCGTTTGTCAATCTATATTATTGATGCTCAAACTTGTCTATCTTTTTTGTTTGGCAGATTGTATGCTTGGATTATCAACAAACAAACAAACTACAGGGGCAAATAACGTAAGCAAAATGATAAGACAGGTGACTGTTTTTAGCAGATGGTGTGTGTTACGTATTGGCATGTTGCTCAGTGATGGTAAAATAGCGTTACATGGTGTCACGCTATCAGCGCATGCTAACAAGAGAAGGACTAACGAAATTAAGACAAAAGGAAGGAAATTATTAGATGATCACATTTACGAAAACAGCAGCCTTGAATTAAAATGAAGACGGGGAGAATCAGGAGGGTAACAAAAATTTTTAGACAAATAAAAATAATCTTGACAAATTGCATATCAAGTGTATTATTATTCAAGTGCGAGTTTAATATAGAAAAAAGAAAACTCTCATTATTTAATCTATTAGATTAGAGGTGATTATAATTAATCTTTCCCTAAATTTATTGAACTTAATTAAAATTTTTGGGTAAAGGTGTGTGGTTTACATTTGTAAAGTAATAATAGCATGAAGGAGAACTGGATGCAAGTGAGTGAAGAAAATTTTTTTAATGTATTCAGTTCAACTTTAATCGAAAAAAAGGAGGATTATATTGATAAAAGATAAATTGGATGTAGAGTCAGAGATTGCAAGGGGTTATCAACAAAGATGGCGAGAGAAACGATTTCAAGAAGACTTTGCACTACAGTGTTTGTACGAGAGTTGTTTTAATGCTTATGGTCGTGGAAAGGAAAATTATCCAAACAAAGCATATAAAAATGTGAAATGTGAATGGGAAAGCGGAAAAGATATGTTTTATGAGTTGTCAAATGATGATGTATTTATAACTGAATGGAGAAAGATTACAGCGGTTTACATTGCGAGTGATTTTAATTCAGGGCTTAGACCTGTAATCAGTCGTAAAGGGGATCAAGGAGATTACAAAAGGGGAAATATTGAAATCTTAAGTAGAGAGGACAATCTTAGGAACGCTACGAGCAAAGAATGTGTATTGATTGTCATAAAAAATACTAGAGTTGAACACATAAATAAATATGTGTCGATTAGAAACGCATTACTTCAACTAAAAGAAATTATTGGATTTGATTGTGGTCACAATGTAAGAAGAATGATGGACACTGGAGTCATTCATACAGCAGGACAAGATAATCAAGGTAATGACTGGTCATTTATCTTTCAATCGAAGGAAGGCAAGACTCCAATACCCACAGGTATACCTAAATATTTGAATGTTATTAGCATAGAGCGATACTGGGTAGATTTGGATTTGGTTGAGAAAATGAGCAAAGAGGAAGAATTGTCTTATCTTCGAACTCAAGTACCAATTCAAACGACTCAATATGAAGTCCCTCATGAATACATTTGGATTAATATGAAGAAAGGAAACTCAACTAAGATAGCCAATTGTTCCTAATTGAAACGAGACTATATACAATTTTAGCAGAAAACATAGTTTGACGAAGGATAAAAATATCTAGTAGTAAAATAAGCAATTATACGGGAAACGATATATCAAGTTTTATACATATTGGGGAGCGGGATATTCTTATTCTGATTCCCGCTCCCCTAATACAAAGGGGATAATAAACAATGAAACTGACAATTAATTTTAAAAACGGAACTACAGCAAATGGATGGTGTGATTATACATCTGAGCAAGTACAGCAAGTTATTGATTCACTTTCAAAAGGATATGAAGTGAGATTAAATCATAGCACTGATAAACCATTCACCTTTCAGGCAAATGACGTAAAAACAATCACGGTGAAAATATGAGTATGTGCTTTTACCTTGGCTATGATGATAAAGCAATGATATTTGCTGATACAAGGATATCAACTGAGAAAAATGGCATTTCCTATTATTTAAAAGATGGCATGGAAAAGTTAAGGCAATTCGGTAATAAGGTTGTATTTTGTGGTGGAGACTTAAACATTGCTAATCTGGTATTCAATTTTATTGACGATCAATGCAGTATTGAAGATATACAAGAAGTTGCTATTGATTGCTTTGGAACTAGCAAACGAGAGTTAGCCGTTTATGTCATGCAACAAGCGAACAATAAATATCATATGTATCAAATGGCATCACAAGATGGATTTAAGATTGATCATTCGGTTATTGAAGATTATGACGTTGGAGTGAGTGGGGCTAATTGTGATGAAGCTCTAGAATATTTTGGTAATCGTATGGGTCAGATGTCTCCATTAGATGCAATTAAACAATCCTATCAGCATGTTGCAGATAATAAGGTTGGCGGTGAGTTGATTATTTATACTCTATCAGGCGGTGATATTTCAAAGGAGATCTTTGACATTGAGGATAATAAGCCATTAAGACACTGGAAAGATCATCACTCAGTTTCCCATATTGATATGAGTGGACAAGCTATATTTAAAAAAGTGAAAATTACTGATGGTAATAATACGATGCTTATGGATTCTACCATACGTAAATTCTATATGAATAATTGGGATATCGAAGGTGTTGGATCTCTTGATGCTCAATTTATCCAAGCAGGAACGCTAACGGCTGAAGATGGATTTATTAATAATCTTACGGTAAATGCACTCAAAACACTTGATCAATCGGATGCTATTGGTGACAGTGTAGACTATGTTTATGCAAAAGAGAAGTATATTAAACTCGTCACGGGGACTATTACTAACCGTGAGCAAGCACAAGATGGTAATGGAAATCTACTGTATTGGACAGATGGAAATAAAACAATGCTTACTACTCAATCAACATCATATCCATTTTATGACCTTACATATGATCCAGTAGATAAATTTAAACTCTATTTACAAGGTCAAGGTGTCGATTCCTTCCCTGTGATGGAATTAGGCAGAGGTGACGGAGTTACTGCTACTAGCGCGCGCGCTTTTATCCAGAAACCAGCAGACGGTTTAGGCATAAGCTATCACCGAAGCAATACAGGAGCAATACGAGAAGTTGAATTAACTGATATTGGTATTACGATCAAAGCGCATGACAATGGTAGTATCACCATAGAAGGAAAGAATGTCAGTGTGGTGGCTCATGACAAGATAAGCTTATCAGCTCCAAATGGGTATGACTTCTCATAATTGAACAACACTGGAACAGGTCTATATGGCTTGTTCCGATTTTCTAGGATTAGGTTTTCACTCTCCAATTGTGGAGGTTGAAAAATGGTAAGAGGATAGCACGAATTTGTGCTTTCAGATTAACTCATTTCCTTTTTAGATTTGACTATTGACAACTATATTGTAAAGGTGGAAAGTACTGCTGAGATTGTTCGAGGGATAAATAACTTAGCAGTCTATCCTTACAAGTGAAAACCTCTAGCATAAACTAGACAAGGAAGGTAATTTCAAGAAACGGAGGATAGGTGAAAATGGAAAGTAACACAATTTTTATTCACTCAAAGAGAATGGTTGGATGGTTGCTGATGAATGGAATCACTCATTATAAAGTTGTTGATGACAAAAAACATATCGGAAAAAATGTATATCTTTATCATAAATCAGACTACATAGCATCACTCATGGAAAGAATGCCATACCCCCAAATGATGTCATTAAAGTGACATTAGATTCCACCATACCCCCAAAAAATGTCCTGTTTGTGACATAACCATACCCCCGTTTCATGTAACTTTAATGACATAACCATTACCCCAAACAATGTCATTTATTGGACGGTAATTGGGGTAATATTAACAGAATACTTATAAACAGAAAACTTACTAACAGAAGGGAATAGCAGGTTAGTTATTCGCTTATGCTTGGTAAAGGTCAGAAGATAAGATCAAAGGCACAATTATATTTATTGTTTTCTATTATTCGGAGGTTACTATGAAATGTTAAATGAAAAAGGTTTTATTAAATTTTATAATGTTTTTATGGAAAAAGGAGTATATAAACTCTCTCCTATTCAATGGTATTTTTATTCACTGGTTGCTTGTAGATGGACGCCATTCTTGGATGCAACTGAAACGTCTGTAAGTATGCTTAGTAATATTCAAACTTATTATAATGATAAGCCAAGCAGAAACAAAGACAATACATTAAAGCATCTTGTAGCGTTGAAGGAAAAAGGTGTTCTGAATTTTGATTACGATCCTCTTATTGATAACTATGATAAATTGATTACCGTTACGTTTACAGACTTTACTCGTCATGAACAAATTAAATCTAGTCTATACAATAGAACTGATGTACCAGATGAATTATATTTTATGTGTATACTACATCGATTCAAAGATGGTTTTTCTCATTCTATGAATAATATGAAGGATATACTGGACTGCAATATTAAAACAGCGGAAAAGGACATTGCTTCAATGAAGGAAAAGAAACTCATACGATATGTTCAAGGTAAATCAGTTTATACCAAGTGTGGAAAATATGAACGAGAACCTAATACATATTTTATTCGTGGAATTGATGAACAGGATGTTCTAGATGTTCCAGAAGAGATTACTTTACTTCCCGATGTTTCAGTTGATGAACTAATCATTCAATATGGAAATTGGAAGGGGGGCAGCAATCTAATTGAAAGTGACTATATCTATTATGCACAACAGATGGACAATCCTGAGTTTATGAAGGTTGCTGAGTCTAAAATAAGCAGAATAACTAATAAGAACACCAATGAAAAGGCTGTATGTACAATTGAATCAGAAATTGAAAAAGCAATGGATACGGTTGAGCGGAAACGAAGATCGTTGATAAGAGATAAAAAGGATAAGATTGCTAAAGAACATGGATATTTCTTTGTTTATGATGATGGAAGTTTCGGTATTCTCGAAGATAATCCTGAATGGTATACGTTTAAGGATATTGGTACTGATTCAATAAATAAACGAGACTTAGACAAGGAAGAAAATGTAGAATTAAAAGAGTTTATTATTATGAAGATCAAGGAGTATGGGGAATTAGATTATGATTTATTAGTAGATATTTATAAACAGTTTCGAGTATTGAATGGAATTGAAACAATAGAAGAAGTTAAGCCTGATAAATCTTATACATATGTACCAAAGAAGAAAAAAGATGGTC
This sequence comes from Paenibacillus macquariensis, assembly GCF_900156375.1. GTDB lineage: Bacteria > Bacillota > Bacilli > Paenibacillales > Paenibacillaceae > Paenibacillus_AQ > Paenibacillus_AQ macquariensis. Next base: position 324,336 of record NZ_FTNK01000001.1, on the reverse strand, counting down.
TTGATATTAGTGAATTGTTTGCGTAAACGGTTTATTCAGTTGCTTTTTTATTTGTCATTAATATATCAGGAAGGTGCAGCGTTTAAAGGGGAAAGCTATTGATACAACAATAAATTTTACCGATATTTGTATTCTGATAAGAATAGGTTACTTGTTCAGTAATAGGATTCTTTTCATTACATTAATAATAAAGATATGAGTTATTAGCAACAATTCGAAGCGTCTAGCAATAGGCGCTTTTTTGTAATCCTTAACCAGAAAAATGTAATCATAGACATGGTAAGCTGTGGTATCCCTGCTATTTATAACACTAAAAAACGGCTTAAAATGGACAAGTATAACCGTAGGTCTGGGAATTGACTTTAAGACAAATTGCATATCTGGCAAGGCTTTCTTCAGCTTGCGGAAAACTTCTCCCTTACTAGTCTAAGTACTCAATCCATTTTTGCCAAGGACATTGTGTTCCTCCCAAATACAGATTCAAATAGTTCATCTTTTTCATTACCTTTAAATCATGATTTCAATCTCTTTTTTTTGTTTTACTTGTATTTTCGAGATCGCAGTGTAACCAACATCTTAATAGTTAGCGATCATTCTCAACCCTTCTAAAATCCATCCTAAGCCATTCCTATTTGATAGGTGGATTTAATAGATTCAGAATAATAAATCAATTCAGCATATCGCTAAGTGTCTAAAATGTCGTGTTAGAGGAACTGTTAATATACTGATAAATATTATTGATTAGAATTTCCGAACTGTGTGGATCAGCTTTCTATGAATGATTTGATTGAACCTTAGAGATGCATGAGAAATGAGCATAGAATATATCGCTCTTTTTTGAGGCTTATCACGATGAAAATTAATTATTGAATTTGGAAAAAAATGAAGTTAATAAAGAAACAGATGAGGCTAATTATGAAAGTGTTTTATATCTTACTCTTAGCGATGCCAAGCTTTTAAGACAGTACAAGATTTTATTGATAAATGTATTACGACATGATCAAAGAGTGATTCCTTGGGGATTGAATTTAATAGTTGAATTGATAACTTTATCTTTAAAGTAAAAATACATATTGAAATTTATATGGTGTTGTTTAGTGCATTATTGAGAAAAACTCTATAAAATGCTTATTTTAGTACATCAGCATTTTAGATTGTAAATATCAGTTAAAATGATATAATTTTCTTACTATATTTAGTGATGATATCAATGATGAAAGGAGTGTCTCTAGCTAGTGGGAGAAGAATCCAAAGAATTTAAATTTATGAAAAACCTTGCCAACGAGCTGCTTATAAAGCATTCAAGACATGTAGAAGATAAGATTAAACTGTTTGAAGAGATTGAAGGTTTATCTATGACACTAGAACCAATGGAAGAAATTGAAGTTTCAGATTTAAATAAAGTGATGGATGCACTAAAACATTTATATAAGGGTGTTGTCTTTGATAAAGAAACTGATACTCATTATTTTTTCTATTTGAACAGTATGGAATTTCCTATAAGTGTTGATAAAAAAACAAGACAAGTATTTCAAGATGAAGATCCAGTTGAAATTCTGATAGTCCCAGAGTAGAAAGAAGCCTAATCTAATACATATTTGTCTTAATAAAACCAGTCTTTCATTAGAAGCGTTTAAATATTTAATATATTAGATTTAACTTGAAGCCCTGAGAGTAATTGTCTCAAGGCTTTTTATATAGCTGTAGTATGGACTTTTTTTCCTACATTGGAATAATCGCTATTTTATGCTGTTTCAAATCTAAAAGCCGCACTACCATACTCAAATACTGTTAACGTGGTAAAATAATCCTATACATTTTGATATTTATTATAGGGGAAGGTAATTACAATTATGAAGCCATCTTATTTAATCTCTACGATTTTACTTACACTGATAACTAGTGCATGTTCCAATAGTGTAACTAGTACAACTGAAGTATCAAAACCAGTAAAGTACTCTATAGCCACTCCATCACAAGATGAGACTAAAGAAGTCATACCTCCAAAGCTAGGAGGAAGACTTGAAGATTTTGAAGGTAAATACGATAAGTATGACTCACACTATAGAGACAGCTATACATTTGAAAATGATAACGTCTTTGATGTTTCTATTAACACTGATCTTGAAATGGTCAATGAGGTATCAGTGACAGGATATTCTGGCGATTATTTTTTACCCATTGAACGGGCATTAAAAGAAATCAATGAGTTCTTACCGTCCGATTCAGTAAAAATAGCATCCAAAGAAGATAACGGTGTGCTGTATATCGCTTACGAAAGCAAAATGATAGCTGAAAAGTTTGAAAACATGTATTCGGAAACAGAAGCAATAAACAAAGGTAGAGTTCTAATTAGAGCTAATGAAGGTAAGGAAGGAAGCGGGGTACGTTCAGAGGCAGCAACGAATGTTAGAATGACAGTAGGGATAGAATCTAGTGAGGAAAAGGAATTAGGATTAAAAAAAGAGTAGATTGAATCAAACACGGATTTTACGCAAAGTTTGATTTAACAACAAGAAAGGAGTGAACATCATGAGTTCAGTATTATTTATTGTAGGTTGGACTATAACTGGAATCTGCATCGGAGGTTTAATTGTGGTTTTGAAAGCTAGGTTTAAGAAGTAAGAGGCAGTGTTAATAAGAGTTTTTATTCAGAAGTTGAAAAGAGGTGAATGTTTGTCAACTCCAACCCAAAAGAGATTTAACAAGGAAATGACGCAGATAAATAAAGAGTCAAAGACCAACGATAAGGTCTACAGTTATATCCAAGATAAATTTATATCAAGTTATTATGAAGCGAATTCCAATGGGCGTCAAAGAGTAAAAACGCTTAATAAGTATAAATATTCTATTGTCATTACTGCTGCTCTTTTTTGTTTCCTTGTTTTTATAGCAGCCCCATACAGCAAGATAACAGCCATTCCTGTCACTTTTATGCTTTCATCAATAATCCTAATTCCTTTTGGACTAATACATCCTTCGTTAGCATTTCTCGATGGAAAGTCTAGGTTTACAGTGGTATGGGTATATGTGTTGCTTTTTATTGTTTCTTTCATTTTAATTGGATTGTCCCTCGGCGTCCGTTTTGAAGGATAGGTTCGGTATAGATGACTATCAAATATTGATTTCAACAGCATATGGAGTTGATAAATACATGACGTTTGGTAACAGACTAAAAACACTGCGAAAGCAATCAAAAATGACTCAAAAGGATTTAGGAAATCAGTTAGATGTAGGTGAAATGACCATATCTGGCTATGAATCTGGATCAAGAGAACCCAACTTCGAAAGATTAAAGAAGATATCAATTATTTTTAATGTTACAACTGACTATTTATTATTTGGCGAAGAGTCAGCATCTATAAAGAATGTATACTGGGAAAATAGAGCTAGAGAATTTGAAACTGAAGTTGAGAGACTGTCCGACGTGGTTGCACAGATAATAGGAATTTTGAATTAATGAAATACTAGTTTCATTAAATGCTTAGTAGTATCTAAAAAGGTTTTTTAGATCATAGAAGGTAGGTTGGGTCGAATACATGAAGCATTCATTTAAAGTCAATCGTAACATAATTATTACAACAACGTGTTTCATTATAATGCTAGTTTTTCTGAGTATCTTAAAATGGTCTTTTAGATTAGAGGCATATCTTCACCCAAGTACACATCGACTGGAAGCAGAGATTCGTCACTTTTGGTTTTCAACATTAAGGAATAGTTCAATTGTCTTGATTCTATTTATGATTATTTTTATTTTCATTACCCATTATGGTTTAGGTTATTTATTTAAAAAGAGAAGTGTCAAGGGAGACCATCCACAACTACTCTTATGGACAGGTCTAATTAGTACTTTTATTGCTTTTACATTGTCCACTGCAGCTCAGGATGTAAGTTCCAATAAAGACAGTAAGCAAAAAGCTACTGGTATTCTACAAGCCGCAAAGGAAGCTACAGATATGGGGGAAGAAAGTACTAGACAAATTTTAGTTAGTGCTATGATCAATCTTCATAATAATGAAACAGTTAAATTTAAAGAATTACAAAAGGATATTAACAACCCAATACACCTCATACCTGAAAGTGGAGATTTATTTAGTATTGTGTCATCTTCTGACCCAGTAACTCAAGATCCACTTAACGAATTTATGTATTCTCAAGACCCTAGCTATTGGTCAAGGTACGATCCAACCAGTAGTGACACGTTAAGTAACTTAAAAGAACTTGAGAAGGTTATTTTAAAATATGATGCATTTAGCAAAATGTTAGAAACAAAAATAGCAAGCTTGAGTAATTACCGTATTTATTACTTCGAGTACACTATAGATATGAACAGCAAAATACAGGAATATTATGATAATGTCATAAGCAAAAAAACTTTGAAAGATTATGTCATTAAAGTTAACAGTAGTGGATATTACCACTACGAAGGAGATTTTGGACCTTACATTGTATCAAGACGGTTTGGAGAGTACGATAATCAGCATTTCCGAATTAATGAAATAGGTACCTTTAATAGTTGGACAAAAGAATAAGATCGTTAATTAAATAACAGAAAAAGCTCATATTTAGGAAATAAAAGAGTTGTTTTATCTGAAAGGATGAGATGGAATCATTGAATAGACTGTTCCTAGGAAAAATGAAAATGTTAGTTCATTGTCATACAGGTCTGCCTCTAATAGAACTTGATATTGACTACTATGAGAAAACCACAATGTTTATGGGTTATAACTTGAACGAAAAACTTATAGCATATAATTTACCAATGTACGAACTAAATAAGAGCCAAATTCCTGAGTTAGTGCATCTTTCATTAGAGGAATTCTTTGAAATAGCAGTTTATCACGAAATAGGACATCATCTTGATTACATTGCAAACCCGAATAGGAAGCTATACAGAGAAATACATGTTGACGATGCGACCAATGAGTTTATGCTTGAAGGTGAACTCAATGCTAATAAATATGGTAGGGATCTTGTACCTGACTCCCTGATAACCTATTACGACATTTTGAACCAATTCAATATAGAGAAGTACAATAAAATAGCAAATGAAACCTGAATTTTATAAGGATTCATCTAAAAGAAGAGTGAAGTATTTTAGGTGTAATAAAAGGGAGGAAATCAAAATGGAGAAACGTAATAAAGTAGAAATGTTTTCTGAAGATATAAATATCAACATCGAGGGGAAGAGTGATATATTTGGCGGCGTAGATTTAAGTGTGAAAGCAGCTCGTGAAATAATTGAATCACTTGATTTTAAGTTTGCGTATGAAACTGTCGGAATGGAATATTCTCAAATAGCTCATATTCAATTAGTAAGTTCAATAGGCAGGTCAATAAAGAATTTAGGTTTTTATCCTGACGAGATGCCAAATATTGAAGTAATTCAGCATTTTTTGAACTGGTTTATAGATGAAGCTAAACTTCATGAAACCGAAAAATATGCAACTTTGTTGGAAGAAGATGAGGAAGATGAATCAATTACATTCTTTTAAAACGATGATTTCGTAGGAGGTGAGTTAAGTGCAAAAAGCATTGGTTGTTAGTTGGTTCACCGAAAAGAAAAATAATCTTGAAGAGTTGAACAATCTATTAAATGATGGTTGGAAAATAGTCTCTCAGAGTCCTATGGGTGGTGGTGGAGGCAGAAATGACGTAGTGTCGTTAGTTATATTGGAAAAATGACTACATGAAATGACGATTTTAAAGGGAGTGAATGTTAATGAAAAGAGATATGGAAGTGATTATCGAAACGCTAAAATTCATTGAAGAGAACAATGAGAATAATCCCAAATTGGTTATAAAATTAGATAATCAAGAATTTGGCTTGGTTCAATATAACGTAGGTCTTATGTTTGAACATGGATTAATTCACGCAACGCCAGTTAAAGTATCGGGGAGTAGGGTGGTTGAATATTTAGTTAAGGGGTTGACATGGGAAGGACATGAATTCTTAGACTCGGTAAGAAATGATAATGTATTAGAGAAAGCCAAATCACTCGCTAAGGAAAAGGGTAGTAAATTGTTTGACTTACCATTTGAAATTATTAAAGGGTTAGCAGTGAAGGCAGCACAATCGTATTTCTTGGGGTAGTAGATAAAAATGATTAATGATCAAATAATACTTTTATGTGGAGATGATGCAATTTGATCATTCGTGATTCAATTTGGCAAAAAAGATTAGACGCTGAAGTAAAAAAGTTTCTAAAAAAGCCTGCTATAAAACTAAATGGAAATAAACAATTGTTACCTATTGCTGCTGGAGTTTATATGTTTTCTTCAGAAGACGATACTGAGTGCTACTATGTTGGAAAAGCTGGAGATATCCAAGGACGAATATTTAATGGGCATCTAACTAGAAGCAAGAGAAAGGATAGGGTTGGTAACTTAAGAGATTATTATTATAAAGCACCCCTAAAGAATTCTTTACTTGGCTGGTCAAATGCAGGTACTTCTGAAGAGAATCCTGAGTGCTCATATGAGGATCAAGCCCATGATCTATTGTTAAATAAATTGAATTTCAGGTGGGTAGAGATAGGTAATAGTCGATTTAGGGGAATGTTTGAGTACTACCTAACCAGTATATTAAATGCGAAACATTCAATTGATAAAGACGTATAGGATAAATGAATTCATTCAAGAGAACATTCGATCTCGTATTGGAGGTGAATATTATGGCGGAAAAGAAAAATCAGCATTTTGTACCAAGGTTTTATTTGAAGTATTTTTCACATGAATTAAATGGAAAATTTCTTAGCATATATAATATCCCTAAAGAAAAATATATTCTTAAAGGAGGATTGCAAGGGCAGGCATCCAAAGATTATTTTTACGGTAGAGATTTGGTGATTGAGGATGCCTTAGGCGAAATAGAGTCAGAAACATCAAAATTGTTCAATCTTATGTTACACACACATACGACACCAAGCTATGGTTCTGAAGCGCACTATACTTTATTAGCTTTTGTTTTAACCCTATCCTCCAGAACTGAACAGACAGGAGATATGATAAACGAAACAGTAGATAAACTGATGAAAATTATATTAAGAGACGATGAAACATTTAAAGAGCACTTGAATTATGTGAAAATTGGCTATGAACATCCTACTTTAATGTCCCTGAAAGCAACAGCAGAGAACTTACAAGTCCTCCAAGACCTGCGTTTTAAATTTATTGTAAACACAACGGATACACCATTTATCACTTCGGATCATCCAGTTATAAAATACAATCAATTTTATGAACGTCTAAATAAAATAGGTGGACATACAGGATTTGCATCTAAAGGATTACAAATCTTCTTTCCTATGTTACCAGATCTATATATGGTGTTTTATGACTCAGATGTTTATGGAATTGGGAGCAGAAAAGAGGAAGTTATAAGTGTAAGTGATGAAAAAGATATAGAGTTTTTAAATTTGTTACAGTTTACAAATGCACATAAAAATATATATTTTAATGAAAAGTTCACTCTTAAGGATTTAGAAAGTTTGAAATCGAAAGGAGTAGGTTTCAGAAAAAAATCACTCACTAATGTTGTCGAATATAAGTCTGCAAACAATGATCTAGCCTCACTTCTACATACCTATTCAAATGATACTAAAATTGGTCTTAAACTAACTTTTGTAAAGGAATTAAGGAAGGCGAAAAAATATGAATTAGGAGATAGTGTTGTCCATTATCGAAATAAAGAACTCGTAGACATGGTTAAAGAAGAAAAAGGGAGGTATTTCTAATACTGAGATAGATGAGACCGCAGTAGAAAAATTAACGTGAGAAAAAAAGTAGATAGAGAAAAAAACGGTGATTGAACAAGTATGAGCGAAAATGGATATGGCACTTTTAAAATTATTAGATAAATACCAAAAAGAGAAGTTGGCATTAAATTAATGTGGTAAAATAGTCCTGAATGTTAAAAATTAACAATCAATGCTGTGTAAATATTGGGATTATGCTGATAGATGGCATATTTTTAATATTAAACTACGTAAAAGTGAGGAATAAATATGTCGATTGATCCAGTCTTAGGCACACTTGCAGGAACTCTGCTAGGTATGTTTGGAGCTTTCCTTACAAACATCCATAAAAAACGTGCCGATGAGAAAGATGCACTTAGAAAGAGAACTTGGGAGAAAGAAGATAGAGATATTTCCGAATTAAAAGATATGAAAAATATTAAATACGAAGTGTACAACAATATTTTAATGAAAGATGGAGAGGTGATAATTGTTACTAATGCTGGCAATCGACTTTCTTTTGACTTTATTAGTTATTCAAAAGAAATACGTCCTCTCTTATTTAAAAAATATCATTTATTGGATTTAGATGTTAAGGATAAGGTCAAAAAGATGGACAAAAAAATTGCAGCTATGGCTTTTAATGAGGAAGCTACAGGATATGATGAAGATGATATTTCATCTGATTATTATAGACTAATTGAAATGATAGAAAATAAGTATGAAGATCAGAAAAAATTGTAATAGAAATATCATATGACTCTAAATGATTTTGTTGATGGCGCAACATAATAAACATACGATATATTAAGGGTTTAGTCTTTCTAAGTGAAATTGAGAAGATAAGACTGAGGAATTTTTTTAAATGACTGTAATTAGGATTAACATTTTTTATAAAAGGGAGGTTATTTTATGCTTGATAGGGTACAGGTCATGTCTCGTTTATTAGATATTACCGCAGAACACTATGGTAAAGCTGATGTATCAATTAATAGTTTAATTAATCTAATTGAAGATATCGCATTTCCTTCACATTTCTATGAGAACATTACAAATCTTACAGATCCAATTGATAAATTTTGTCCTCATGAATTTGAAGATGAATTAGATAGAAAAATTTGGTTCTATAAGCAGGAGTTTTTCTACGAAATACTAAATTGTATTGATTTTAATACTTCTGACAATGTCAGTGAAGAAGAAATAGAAGATCGTAAAGTAGAATGTATAAATGCTTTACTATTTTGGGAGGATTCATTACAAAGGTATGATAAAAAATTTAGAAAACGAAACTTTAAAGTTTTGTAATAATTCACTAAGAGAATCGGGGAACTGGAAGAATAAATAAACTATATACAATATAAATTAGTAAAATAATTCTACATTGGAGAGATGCTGTAATGGTTAAAGCAGAAATAGAAAAGTATATTCTTTATAATTACCCAGATGTTAAATCGGAATGGGTTGGAGAGAAAGGCAATGAAGCGCAGTATTTGTATGTCCCTAAAGGTTTGATGCCAGAAATAAGTGAGTTTGTTAGGGATAATGAATGTATAGTCTCAACATTGGGTGATTGGAATAAAGATATTGACTATGAAGCAATCAAAATTGTAGGTAGAGCTTAAATGTCATTACGTTTCGAGATTTGATAATTAAAGAATAGTATAAACTTAAAGCCCTGAGACTAATTATCTCAAGGCTTTTTGTATTAGTTAATTACGTGATCCAGTATCAACAGTCAATAACCCATCAATGCTATATTTTAATAAATCCGAAATATCTATAAAACCTTTTCCTTGTTTACTAGAAATTTCATTTAGTGTATCCAATATTTTTAACAAAGTTTCTAATTTAATTGCTTTTGTTTTTCCTTCGGTCATTTCACTAATTAAATTGGGTCTAAGTTTAGATTCAACAGCCAATTTGTTCTTTGTAATATCTAATTTAGTTAATACTTTATCAAGAGTGATCTCAATCTTAGACAAATACAACTCCTCCTTTAGTTACTAATCTAATATATCATATATAAGTTATTGAAAGTAGATAATTGTTATTAACAAAACTAATTTAATTTATGTATTTACATTTAACTAATAACGATATATAATAAGTTTATCGAATAAAGTTAAACGAAAAACAATAGATTTAAAGGGGATTGATACATATGACAATCATGAACGTTATTATTCCAACAGGTACTATTATTAACGAAAACAAAATGAGCGTTCGCTATGCAGATGGAATGCACGATATATTGCTCGAACTGAAAGATGGAAGCATGAAGCCTTTACAGCTTCTACTTGATAAAGCATCTGAATCCAAAGCATATTTTATCCAGTTTATTAATAGCTTGGAACTGGTATATAGTACACCTTGGCTTGTTAGTTGGATAGATGAGTATTTTACAGATGCAATGGCAAAGGTGTTCTTCGATAAATTTTGGAATGGATCATGGGAAGTTAGAGCTCTCTATACAGCAGCGTATGAAGAGCTACCAAGCATAATTGATGATATGAGTGATTGTATTAATTCTTTTGCTCATTAAGAGTATTTTAGTAGGGGAAGAACACTCATTAGGATTACGCTATAAAAAAGTACTGGAGAGGGTAAGAATGCACTTTTGTTCAGGAAAAAGGATATATGGAAAGCTGTTCTTGAGAACAGTAAACGGAAATTGGATTGAAATTAAACTGCTTGTAGGAGAGGACTAGATGAAAGAAGAACAACTTTATAAATGTCATTGCAATCTTGTAAATAAGATTTTTAAATGTTTCTATTTAGACAGAAAAACGATGAAAGAAATTGATATATCTGCTACTAATTATAATGCATTAATTAATAGAGCATCTAATCGAAAGCTAACTTCCCATAAGGAACTGTTAAGGATAAGAGAAAAATTAAAAATGATTCGGTTACTTCGCAGTCGCAGTTAACGAACACTAGGTTCAGATAGAAGAATAGTGAAATAATATAATCCACTCAATAAAGGTGATATTGGAATCGCCAAATTGTAGTGGTTTTTGCGTTTTATAATATGATATACGCATATTTTTTATGAATTTATGCTTTATTTATGATAAAATGTAATAATAAAGGATGTTTATGGTTTTTTTGTAAGATTTTGAACATCCATTATTTCATTATTGCTAGATTGAAATTATGACGAGAAAATAGGAGGTAATTATTATAGAAGATAGACTTATTAAAATATTAGGTGAATTATTTAAATTTAAAGAATTAGAAGAAGGAACTATGATAGATGTAAATGTTAAAAAGGGAGAAGAAGTACAAGATTGGAATGATAATGAGCAGAAAAAGATTGTTGTAAATAATGAAAAAATCAAAGCCAAAAACATGCCCAATATGGGAAGTAAGATTTATATATTAAAGGATGAAGAAACAAATAAAAAGTTGGTCAGTAACTTCGAAGATGTAATGGTGAAAATATTCGTCAATTACATCAAAACTACTAATTATCTTGAAAGAAATGATAAATGATAATTAATTGATGCAGTAATTGAATCTTGAACTAACAAGTTGATTTTTGAAAAGATGGAGCGATCAATAAAAATGACAATAAAGAATGTACCAACTTCATTTACTGCTGTTTTTAAAAAGAATAATGACATTTGAGCAAGAGAAGCAAGAGGGCGCTTTGATAGGGTAATGCGTTAAGGCTAATCCAGATATTATTAAATATAGTAATGTGAAGGTGTGAGTGCTTGATTAGATGTGGTGTTCATCCTTTTTTGGAGGGGAACACATTCTTTGTTGAGTAACCAAATCTGAGTCAACTTATCGATTTAATACATTGAGAGAGATACTCTTGTTACTTTACGATACGATATCAAAAATCAGAAATACAACTCGAATCAAGAGTGTATAAAACCCTTATATTTCAATGTTATTTCACTTAATGTTTTTACTGCAAAATAAGGAAAAGGCAAGAAACGTTGAAATCATTGAATATTTACGATGTACATTACGATAATAAATTTGGTGTTTTTACTTATATGGAAAGGATCGAAATAACCTTATTTATCAGTGTATCTTTAGGAGCGGGAAATAAATTTGATTTATCACGATAGCATCACGATGTATATATATATGTAGTTAAATGGAATGAGATCAAGGTGGGTAATTACACTTTGGTCTCTTTTTATATGTAAGGAAAGAAAATAGTTGATATAGATTATTTCAATAAGGACAAAAAAGTCCACATTGAGAAATGGTTGCGAGTTTAGACGTTCAATGATTTATTAACCTGCCCCTCAAATTTTTTGGGGGGTAGACTATAATCCACGTTGAACCACCATTTCCATTCAGGACGAAATTTCGTCCCCCTAATTCAAACAAAGGTGCGTCAAATTTGACGCTACATTGATCTGGCGGAGTTCCAATTGGACTTGGCGAAATTGTCGACTCGTAGTTTAACTCGTAGTTTAACTCGGGGTCCATAGACCCACCTATCTTATATGAATCTTATTGTCCCACAGCTAAACGATATAAATCATGAATAGACACTTTGACGAAGACTGTATATATCTTGTTGCAAATTCTAATGTAACGAATCGTGACTTTAGAAAGCTACATTAAATACGTTAATATATTAATCCAGTTCCACATATGGAACTACCACCTAGCCATGTCCCCTTAAAACTAAGGACACCTAATTGGGGAATGAGTTAATAAACTGATTAATGTGTATGTTGGTATCTGTCAAACGTTGTATAATAATAGATGACATTATACAAAAGGGGAATTCATATGAAAAAGAAACTACAAGTTTTCATTTCATCTACATATACAGATATGATCGAAGAGAGACAAGCTGCTGTTTCAGCCGTTCTTAATTCTGGACATATACCCGCAGGAATGGAATTGTTTAAGTCTGGGGATAAAAGCCAAAAGGAAACAATTAAGCGGTGGATAGATGAATCAGATGTGTATATGCTTATTCTTGGTGGCAGATATGGAAGCATAGATGAAGAGACAGGAAAGAGTTACACTCACTGGGAATATGATTATGCAGGTGAAATAGGAAAACGTAGATTCGCTGTAGTGATTGAAGATAATTCACTTAGAGATAAAGCAATGAAGAATCCAGACTTTATGGAACGAGAAAACTATCCTAAGTATCAAGATTTTAAGAGAGATGTCTTAGGTAATATATCTAAGTTTTATGAGGATCTTAAGGATATAAAGTTAACAGTAATGGAATCGCTAAAAGAGTATGAAGCAGATGATAAATTAGTTGGATGGGTAAAAGCAGACCAAATTAGTAATGTAGAGGATACGTTGAAGGAAAATGCAAAATTGTTGAAGGATAATGCCAAGTTTAAGACGGAAATTGAAACACTTAAGAAACGGCAAAATCAGAATAATCTTATTAATGGCTGGGATTATGAGGAATTGAAGAATACATTGATAAAAAGAGATATCACATTGCCTATGAGTCTTTCCGAAATAGAAGAAGAAATGACTCTGCTACAATGCTTCGTTAGAATGGCTGATCGTTTCTCAGTAGGAGTAACAAATAGTGCTAGAAACAAAAGTGAAACTACTAGAGCTCTGTATTATCATGTCGCTCCTAAATTTCTACCATACGGACTTTTAGAAAAGGTAAAAGTAGCAGGTGTTCAATATGAGAGAATTCAGACATCCAAAGAAGGTTTTAAATTTTTAGCGAAATATAATATAAGGAATGCTCGAATTATGAATTGATGTGAACGGTAATATGTAAACCAAGGAAGAAGAAACGCAAAAAGAAAAGCGCCAAGACTTCTCGTAAAAGTCTAAAGCGCTAACACTATCCAAGGTTTATCAACTTAATGAATACATAGGACGGAAACTAACACCGTCCTTCTTTTTCCCTACATCTTATATCATTCCATTGTTTATAGTCAACGTTAAATCAAAGGAGGTCGTACCTATTGTCCAATCAATCTAAACGCACTGTGTCGAATCGTGAAGGTGTATTACGTATATCTCTATTCATTATCTTATTACCTCTTATCTATACCGTACAAGACACATGGGCTATTATACTCATCTCATTGACTGCACTATACTCATTCGTTACAGGAGTATATAAGCTTATTCGTAAGAATTGATGTCAAGTGTATTCAGCACCTGAGATGATAGATAGGACATCGTATCCCCTTGTCTATAGTGAAAACTAACTATCTGTAGTATATTGATGTTTGGAGGTGTAGATGAGCTATATGGGTCAAGTGGATCAAGTATTGCATATTATGACGTATACATTAAACAGTGGTGTGAAAGGTACTGTCCCATTGTCTGGTGAGCAGATAAAGGAATGGATCGAAGCCTATAGTAATAATAAAAAATATGTAACAGTGATAGGTATGGAATGGTTTGGACTCAATTCAGATTTAGTAGCAGATTTTAAGGTTCATAATAATAGTTCAGAGCAAAGAGAGTACATAGCTCCAACACAGCCAATAGTAGAAAGCGGCAAGGTTGAAGAAGAAAGTAATCAGTTGGCAGTAGCATACAGGCAGCAGAGCGAAGAAAGACTATTGATTCAGGTAGATTGTAAATGTGGAGCATCATATGAAGAAGGCTTATCTAAATACAGAACAAAGTCATCGTGCAAGGAATGTAACAGCTTGGTGTTTATGGATAGGAAGGTTGGAATAGTAGATACAGTCAAAGGCAAGGCGTGGTATATGACGAATAAATATTATGTTGAGAGAGAAGCAACTGGCATATAGTCGGTTGCTTTTTACTTATTTAACGTGAAAATGAGTAAAAGAACACTTACATTCCGCTACCTTTGGTATTATTACGATACGATAGGTGATATTCAAGAAACCCTTTAATACAGCTACTTTTCTTTATTTTGGGCAATATCCTTATTATGTTAAAAAGTATCTAAACCCCTTGATATGACTACGTTTCTAGATGATTTACTGAGATATTTACGATAGCAATCACGATAGGACTATTTTGGATGCCTAATGTTAGATATATCCATATGTATACCGTGTTTTGTGTGCAATTACGATACAAGGCACGATAAGACTTAATTGGAACTACAATAAGATAGTTGGCAATAGCTTTATAAAGGTATTAGCCACATATAGTATATGTACATATTCCTGCTAGAGTAATATTATAGTGAAATAATAATGCAACATAATATTAATTATGTTGCAAAACTAGATCAGAAACAGTATAATAATAGTAGGAAATGCAACATAATTTATAACAAATCACACCAAATACAATGCAACATAATTATAATGAGGTGAGTAAATGATAACCTTTGAATCATACTTAATCGAAGAAGAAAAGAGTATCAATACAATTAAGAGTTATATGCTTAACGTTAGCGGTTTTATGAAGTGGTTTGATGAAAGTAAAGGTACGGAGTTTAAGAAGCTACATAGAGAGAACATAAAGGACTACATAAGCTACCTGAAGGTTATTAAGAAGCTGAGTCCATCCTCCATTAATGCCAAGATTAGCGCTCTCATTAAGTATAATGATTTCCTTATCAGCACTGGATTACAGACAGAGCAAGCCATAACAAAGAGAGATATGATTAAGGTACAACGTCAATACGCTTCACTGGCTACTGTAGGGATTGCAGATGTAGAGAAGTTCAGACAGTTAGTACTAGAGAGTAAGTCTAAGCGAAACTATGCTATTGTCTCACTCCTTGGTTATGGTGGGCTACGTATCAGTGAAGCACTTAACATTAGGATGGATGATTTTAATACGACTTCTAGGGAGGTAATTGTTTCAGAAGGTAAAGGTAAAAAGACTAGAACGGTAATCATGAACAGCAAAGTAAAAGTAGCGCTGCTAAGCTGGATCAAAGAGAGGACAGATAAAGGTATTCAATCCGACTATCTCTTTCCTAGTTCTAGAGGTAATAAACTAGATAGGACAGTAATAAATAAGCTGTTTAATAAATACTCCTCAATTATAGGCAAGGATATAACTCCGCATGACCTTAGACATTTCTTTTGTACCTATGCATTAGAAAACAATATGTCAGTTCATGAAGTAGCAAATCAAGCTGGACATAGCAACATTCATACAACCATGATGTACACAAATCCAAGTAAGCAAAAGATGATAGATAAGATGGATAGACTTTAAGCCCAGTTAGGGCTTTTTATTTTGTTATCAGATTAAACTCAATATTTTAAATAATTTGTTTTCGGATTGACGTAATATCAAAGCTGAAATGAGTCAATTATGTCAACGTTAACCTGAGTATTACCTATACATATACCCAGGGGGGGATTTTAAATCCAAAATGACACTTAGTGTCTGATATACGCCCCTAGCACATCCATTACCACACCACCCTGAAATAAGTAGAAATTTTGTGCTTTCATAACACTCGATTACCAATAAGGTTCTGGGGGAATTCAATCCTTGCAAAAAAATAGGTGGTTTACTATCTCTAGTACTATTTGACTGATATAAAATAATAATCTATTCCCATAGAACTATTTTGTCGATAATGATAGAATAATGGAAAATATGGGTTTGGAGGGAAACTATGAAACTAAATAATGATCGAGATGGTTTTGAATCGTTTCTATTTAGTTGTTTAGGGAAAAATCTTTCCATAGAAACTGATTTTGAAAGTAATAGAACAATTTATTACTTTATTTTTGATTATAAGACAGCTAATAAAGTGAAAAGTTTATTACTTAATGAATTTGGGATAGATATTCAAATAATTATTGTTGATGTGAAAAATTTTGACTATGATGTTGACGATTTGTGTTACTTCATACTTCAAGAACAAAACGGAATTAAAAGTATATGGTCTGATATTTTCAAAGTTATTAGAACTTCTAGAATATCTGTTTGTTTGTATGTTGATACTCGTGGGAAAATTGAATTGAGACACTGGTACGCAGTTGATAATGACGAATCAACTGCAAATCATGGTTGGCGTGACGATTTGCAAACTGTATTTATGTCTTCGTGGGAAGCGAATATTGCGAGAATATTGAATTATATAAATATAGGTTGGGAATATGAGATGTATAAAGTTGAATTAAAAACATACCATAGTAACGTTGAACAACATAGTTACTCGTATACACCAGATTTCACATTGAGTGATGGAAGCGTCATAGAAGTCAAAGGATTTTGGGATTCTAATAGTGTAGAAGTAGCAAGTTGCTTTTCTAGAGAATATCCGAACATAAAAAAGTATTATATAGATGGAGATATGTATGGAACACTCAAAACAATTTATTCTGGCACCATTGAAAATTGGGAGCATTCGCGTGATAAAGGTTATCCTTCTAATAATATTCCTTTAATCGGTATCACAATTCCAGATAGAAAAGTTTATGTGAAATTGTTAACAGAACTCGAACAGGTATATTTTGAGAGAGATCAGGATAATCCTTATGATAGAAATGCTATAAAAGTAGTCAATTCTAATGGGAATCATCTTGGCTTTGTTGCAAAAGATTGGGCTGCTATATATGCCATGAAATTAGATTTAGGAATGCAGTATGATGTTCGAGTGAAAAGTATTCAAGAAAAAGTAATAACATTAAAAGTAACAAGAAACAATCACGAAGCACTTATGTATGAAATTTTCAAACCCACAATCTAGGCGGTTTTTTATTACCCATTCTCCTATATCGAAAGTATGAATAAATAAATGCCAACAGACACAATGACCAATCTCGATCTCGAATGCAAAACATAGAAGTCCAGAAATCAACCTACCATACAGAACTATCCATATTATTAGATGAATCTCTCCTCGTTCTTACAGAGGATCATAACCCTATTTCAATTGAGAACAAGAAAGCGATATTTCAAACGGATCTGCCATGCTTACAATCCCATACAAGTATGATAGAATACAATTAATACCATAACCATTAATGAACGCTAGGAGGGCTATACAATGTATAATAATGGTCTATACGTGCTTCTTATACTCTCATCTATCACAATGATGTTCGTGCTGGAAATGTCTACATTACCTATGTTTGCTCTAGTTGGTGCTATTGCCATTAGTGTATTAGGAATGTATAGAAACAAAACAAGAAAGCAAGTCTAAGCGTCAAATCTATTACATAAACAATAAAATTAGAAGGTATCCTGTTCCCTTGGTGTATTGGCTTGGGTGAATGGTGTGCCTTCTTTTTCTATTGTAATAGAGGCGATAAAATCTGTATTTCATGCATTGTTTGGTACGGAAAATGAGAGTATATGTAAGGTTGAGAATAAGGAAGGTGGGCGGGTAGTTAAAAGCTAGCAAGATTAACGGTTTATGCTATACCCCTATAGCACATCTGGTCACAGGTAGAGGTTAGATTTGAGCTGAGTTGGCTTAGTTTTAATCTGATCATATTAGCAAGAAAATATTATGAATAATCAAGTTAGGGCATAGACTACGGATCTTCTCCGCAATCTACACCTCTATATTTCATTTACAATATCTTAATTAAACTTATGCTTACCGCGTTTCTTTTCGTTACCTTCATCTAATAGATTCATAATAGGTGATGCCTTATCATGCTGCTCACGTAAATCCGTTCCCGTAAATTTAACATACACCTGTGTCATATTTAAGGAAGTATGTCCGAGTATCCGAGCGAGTGCCATAGGATCACCACCTCCACGTAGGAACTTAACCGCGAAATAATGGCGGAATGTATGTGGTGATACACGTGCACCAGTAACACCAGCCCTTTTCGCATATATCTTAAGCATCTTTGCAAATGTATCTCCAAAGTACCTTTCACCAAACTGCGTAAGCCATAGGTAATCATCTTCTCCTACGTCCATATATTCAATTAACTTTTCAAGTTCACGAGTAGTTCGTTGAGATATTGGAACTATCCGAGTAGTGTTTGTTTTTGCTATTTCTGCACGAATTGTTATTTGGCGCAGTTTAAAGTCAATATCCGATAACCGAAGGCTTGTCATTTCCTTTAGTCGAAGCCCTCCATCACAGAGAACGAGCATCATACAGTAATCACGTCTACCAGTATATACACGTCTATTTGGTGCATTCAGAAGTTTCAATACGTTTTCGTCATTGAATACCTCAAAGGTTTCTTTCTCTTCCTTCTGATAATAAATCTCGTCCATTGGTGAATGTATTATGATGCGCTCTCTGACGAGATAATTAAAAAATATCTTCATATTACGTATTGCATTGTTTACTGTACGTGGGGATAATCCAACTTTACCATTAGGACTCGTAGGGTGATCGTCCCATCTTGTTTTCTCAAATGTAAGATAATGAATGTAACTACGGAAAGTATCCGAATTCAACTCCTTGTCCTCTTCTGCATCGTACCATTTTCGGAATTGTGAGAGTACCTGCTCATATGCAGAGACTGTACGAGGAGATCGTTTTTCAATACGCTTCCTTTGTAAGAACTTTTCAATCTGTATTTCTAAGTTGAAATTAACGGACTGATTACGCTTTGAAATAAAACCAAATTTCGGATTGTTACGTGACATTTATTAGCGTCCTCTCTAGCGATAAAGTATTACTAAACGTTCCGACAAAGAACACGTGAAGTTTATCGCTATAACCGAATGCTATCGATTGAATCTACGTAAAGTTGCCCGGGAAATAAATTCGAAGTGAATGCGGAATCCCTTGCTACGCCTGGACACGCGGCAACATCGACTCCATCAGCCACCTGTTCGGCTACACGATCAATATAAGCAAGTCTAAGCCTACCAACTCGGAATTTATTGCGATGGTAGCAGATAAGCTTAGAATTGAGCATAAGGTTAGCTGAGAGCGGTAGGAGCGTTGTGAGGTAAGGGATGTAGGGTTTTGGAAGTTGTTTACTGCCAGAACAATTTTGGCGGTAAATAACTAAAACCAGTGTTTCCAAACCGATAAACTTCTGAATAGCAATCCAACTAATATCGCTTATTTATTGGTTCCTCAAATCCAATGAAAAAGGCGGTATTTTTGTTATGACAGACATTGAATTTCAGTTAGACAATTTTATGCTTTACTGTTCATCCAAGAATTTATCACGTAAGACGTTGGCAAGTTACGAACAGACGTTAAAGTTATTTGTAGCTTATTTGAAAAATGAATACCAAATCGAAGATATCAAGAAGGTTCAATCAGGTCATATTCGTCATTACATTAAGTATCTTAGGGAACGTGGCAAGTATACAGTTGTCAACAATGAAGAATCCAAGCAGTGTAATCATCCTGAGAACAGGAAAGACTATAAGATGGAATTGTCGATGACTACAATTGCAAATTATGTACGAAACATTAAAGTGTTCTTTAATTATTTGTATACGGTAGAAAGAGAAATTCCAAAGAATCCTGTTGAAAAATTAGAGAATCCTAAAGTTGAAAGGAAAATGAAGAAAACAATAACGCCTGAAGAGTTGAAAAAGGTGTTTGGACAATTTGAGACAAGCACATTTCATGGTTATAGAAATCGTGTTATATCAAGAATACTTTTGGATACTGGTATGAGGATTGGCGAATGCTTGAGTATTCTTCCAGAGAATATAGATTTTCAACATAAGAGCATTCATATCACGAATGCTAAAAACAAACAGGAACGTTTTGTATATTTCTCATTTAAATCAGCCAATGAATTAAAGCAATGGTTGCGTTATAAGGACAGATACTCCGAAAGTCCGTTTATGTTTCCTACAACTAAAGGAACAAAGTTAGATGTAAGGAATTTTGAACGTGCATTACGAGATGCTGGAAAAAAGGTTGGAATCCACATACATCCTCATCAACTAAGGAACAATTTCGCTAAATATTACATTTTAAACAATGGAGACTGGTTTTCCCTTTGCAGAATATTAGGACATTCTTCTGTGGAAGTTACGCAAAAGGCTTATTTGGATTTCAGTGATGAAGAAATTGCTAAGAAATATCAGAAACATAGCCCTCTGACTTTCATAGAGGAATTATAAAAATAAATTATGAACTTTTATATATTCGTATTAGGCTTCCTGCATGTGCAGGTAAGCCTTTTCGGCTAATAGTGGTTTTAGGTAACAACATATACTCTATTGCTAAATTCATCCAGTCAGATATAAGATTGTTGTACTAATACATAATGGGGGATGTACATCATGGAGGGGTTTGCATCAATTTTGATTCTGTTGTCAATGTTTGGAGTTTTTTTATCTCTTATTGGAACAGTTAAGGGTAGTATAAAGTTACTGAAAATAAAAGGCAGGAAGAATAGCTCGTTTCTTCTCATAGCGTGTTTTGTCCTATTTATAATTGGAGGATCGCTATTACCTGTAGATGACAGTACAGTTGCTCAGACGAATACATCACAGAAAGAAAAATCAGTAGTCACACAAGCTGGAAATGCTAAGTCTACAGCCATTAGTGAAGCGTCAAACAGTGACGGTATTAAGCCAACTGAAAATAAAAAAGTTGTAGTGTTACCATCAAAAGAAGTACAAAAAGTAACAGAAACTCTAACAGCACCTACAGGTGTTTGTTGTTCTAGTTAATGGAGTATGGATGTCTGATGCAACGGATACAGAACATCGAGAACGGAAGATTAAGAAGCTTATGAACGATATTTGGGAAGATTGATAATTCAGAATAGGATGTGCTGTTATGGATTTTAATTCATCATTTGCTTATCATAAATTCCTTAATGATTTCTATAATGAGTTCAGTATTAAGTACTTGAACGATGTGATTGATTTCATGGAGGAAGACGAAGATCATACTTTTGATCAATATTTAATAGAAGCTGAGCTTACACGTGAGATTGAATCGGCATTTTTTTCTATGGTGGTCACCTCAATTACAACAGAACTGAGTTTAATCTCATTAGATTCAACTGACATTGAAAACAAAAATGGCACTGAGGATAAGGTGTATGATGATGTTGTGATAATGATCAAAAGGAAGTTGCAGGATTTCATATTGGACTCTCAGGCGTATCATCATTTGGCGGAAAGAATTATGTAGAGATGAGTAAAGATATGTATTCCTTATGTACGGGATATAAACCGAATAAATAATAATTTTTATTTCTAAATCATAAAATTGGGGGCATACATAATGTATATGGGTTTTGGTGGTGTATTTGCAATTCTTGCTTTTATTATGTTTTTCTTTGCAATTGCTGGAGAAGGAGTCGGTTCAGTTATTGGATGGATGCTCGTATTCATATTCGGTATTGGTTCTTGGTTCTGTTATGCTATGCAAAAAGATAAAGATGAAGAAGAATTGATGAAAAAACAAAAAGAAACAAGTAAGAAATTAGAGGAAATACCCAACTATAAATCGACGCAAAGGTACACTTCTCCAAACGGGGATGTTACTTTGTCTATTGATGAGAATACAAAGAAGATAACCTTTGTAAATATTAATGCTAATAGTCAAAAAATATATAAATATGGAGATATTCTAAAATCAGAGATATTGACTGATGGTATAAGTGTCACTTCGACAAACAGAGGAAGTCAAATTGGTGGTGCTTTGTTAGGTGGTGTACTAGCTGGGGGAATAGGAGCAATTATTGGAGGACTTTCTGGGTCTCAATCAAGCGAGGAAAAAGTCAAGAAAATTGAACTGAACGTAATTGTAAATGATACAGTTAATCCGATTCATAAAATTTCATTTTTAGATTCAGAGTTTACTTCATATACAAAAAGTAGTCAAGAATACAAGGATGCATACAAAACTGCATACCATTGTCATCAATTAATGGGAGTTTTAATAAGACAAGCTGATGAAGATGACAAGCAAAAAGAGAATGCTAAGCAGAATGAAAGTTCACTGCAAAGTATATCG
This sequence comes from Paenibacillus macquariensis, assembly GCF_900156375.1. Classification (GTDB taxonomy): domain Bacteria; phylum Bacillota; class Bacilli; order Paenibacillales; family Paenibacillaceae; genus Paenibacillus_AQ; species Paenibacillus_AQ macquariensis. Next base: position 301,809 of record NZ_FTNK01000001.1, on the reverse strand, counting down.
GTTGCAGATGAACTCAGGAAATTTTCACAATTAAGGGATGATGGGATTTTAAGTGTTGAAGAATTTGAAATACAGAAGAAAAGGCTAATTGGATAACAATGTCCAAAGACCCTTTAGGTGTGTTTGAATATATAGAATCCCAGAAGCTAATGGTTCACTTCTGGGATTCTATTCAATATATTCACTCTGTATTCTTAGTCTGTAAGGATACTTTATACTCCAAAATCCAAGTGCCTATAATGATAGACAACGTCTCTAAGGTGCTATATTGGCTGTCTGAGTACCAAGTGGATCTAAATGCTCCTATATTACGCAATAACTCTTTTCAAACCTCTTAGATGATCCTATCGTCTTCCTACTGCTAGATATTAATCCAAGCGATTCAAGCCTATTAGTGTAACTGTTTATCGTGCGTTCACTACATCCAACAACTTTTGCTAAGTCTGCGTTCGATATCGTATACCCCATTGGAAATCTATCAAACATCATGTTCAGGTATCCATAAACATATAATCCTACATGCCCCAACTGATCGTCAGCGATAATGGTAATGAACTTCATAATATCGATCCTATGCGTACTCTGAAAGGAGTAGAATGTTCCAGTACAATCTTCGTCATCAAACCTCACTATTGCTTTGACAGGCTCTTTTATTGTGAATCTTGGATTATTATCTAACCTAACATCTGACATTCTCTTTCTCAGCGACTTGATAGTTTCAAACTCCAATATTCCATTATCCATGTATGGAGCTATTGGGTAGTCTGTAGTCGTTCTGGTATACCCTATACTATCAAGCAGTCCGCCTTTCTTGGTGATGTAGGATATTGATGATTTATTTGTAGTTGAAAGACTGATTATATTTGATTGACTATATACACTTACGTCTCGTGTCCCATACAATGCATTTCTATATAAGTAGCTGACCACGTAATAGTATGCATACGCAAAACATTTATGGTTGAAGCTTTCAAATTCAGCTTGATGGAAATCCTCGAAAATCTCATTTGGAATTTGAACATTTATACTTGAGTCTATATTAAACCACGATCTCAAATCTTCCTTGTTTACGATGAATATCACTCCTTCTGTGTGAACATAGTTGTAGTTGTTGATCTCCTACTGAATGACTTTAAATTGAATCCTTGTTTTATTGACACTGAGGAAGAACGAACCACAGCAAATGATTGCTTACTCACTTATAATTCAGAATTTCATAGAAAAAGAAGTAGATTCCACCCAGTTCACTCTAGTTAAGTGATGGGTGGCTTCTACTTCTAGATTCATTTATTACTAGATTATACCACTGTTTCAACGAGCTACTCTCTAATGGTGCTTATTGACTGTGAGTATACTCAATCTTCATCGTCATACATTGCTTCCGCAGTAGATTTTCTGTACTCTTCGCTCTGCAAATGAAAAGGACTGATATCAGATTTTCTAGCTGATGAAATTCTTTCTTCAATACCAATGACAAGGAAGGACAATAATTCCGTCGATGAATCTTGTTGGTGTTGTTTACGCTGGATGATGTCCAAACGAGCTTCTAACTTGGAAAGTTGTCCTTGTAAGGACTTGGAGTCAGAGGGTTCTGATAGTTGTGTAAAATGATCTTCATGATTATTATAGATGCCTAGTTGCTCTTCAAGCGCAATTACTTGTTTCATTAAAGGTATTATTTTTGGCGTTTCTCTTTCTACTTGTTTTGATTCTGTGGAATCTGGCGTCTCCTCTAATTCTTCGACTACAGAAGGATTCACAGTGTGCATGGTATCTAAACTGGATATCGTTCTATTCATTCTGAGATTAACATACCCTAGACCTTCCTTTATCATTTCTGAATCTTTAAGTGTCTCTTTCAATAGCTTCATATCATGCTCTGATAATTGTTCTTCCCTGGTTGTTATATCATTACTTTCATTAACAATAGATTGTTCAAGATTCGATGTCAGGGCATTTAAATTAGAAATCATTATATGCACCCTGACATAAAAAGCCTCTAGACCTTCCTTGACTATCAATAAGCTATCAAACGCCTCTTTAGTTAGCTTTATATCTTGCTTCATAACGTTACCTCCTCTAATATATTACTGATCAGGAAAAAGTTCTTTTAATGACTTTTCAATGCATTCTATAGCCCTCAATTCTCTACCATTAACGGATGCCTCACCGCACAGTGTACATTTTGCACCGACTATTTTTACACTCTTTAACGAATCGATTGGAGACTTAATAGGGATGTCCAAGATAACTGTTCGGATACCATTCCTACCACACATGACACACTGTTTGATTGTAGATTCAGTTTGATCCTCTGGATATGGTGCTTTCAAATTCTCACCATTAAATGTTGTAGTAATATAGTCCCTGTACTCATCGTTATACTCGTTGTTAGATCCATCAAAAAAAAAATCAAATGCATTCGATATGCTGATAGGGACTGTATCATTATCTTCTTCTATCAGTGGAAGTTTACATATTGCTTCAATTAACTCTCCTTTATTTTTTAATCGTGTCTCTGCTTGTAATAATTGATCATTAATATATGCAATAGAATTATCATCAGCAAGAATAGCGTGACATATTTTGCATGACATTACTGGAATATCGTTTACTAGATATTCTCGCTCAGATCGAATGAGTCTATAATTGGATATTGTACTTGGAATATAATCATGCTGTTCACAACCTATAATTTCAGTGCTAATTGTATCTTGTGATATCAAGGTATCTTGCTCATTGGGCTTAAGCCAAATAAATTTGATCTTAGTTTTATGCATTTCTTTGAACTTTTCGAATTTGGATTTAGCCAATTTCCTCACCCCTGTGTAAAGCGCCTAGGTGAAATGGGGTGAATGGGACTTGATAATTACATGTACTGTTCTGACAGATAACCTGTTGATCCTCGTTCTTATCGACTTTTTCTGAACACGCAAACCAGTTACTTAATGCGCCTATTTTGGTCAAGTAATGCACTTCTTGGTCTGCATAATCATAGTAACGGCATGTCCAGTTACAAACGGGGCATCTTATGAAATCATCAAAAACGGATTCGGTAATTTCAATTACTCTGAGCTTTAGATTGTCGGGATCTGTATTTAAGCCTCCAGACGTTCTATAGAATTTACGTCTTGCTTCATGGGGATCTTCCTTTTCAACTTCAATTTGTTTTATACCTGATAGTGAGTAGTACACATTAAATACCTTCATTTGTATTGTTCCCTTCTATATTTTGATCCTAATCTAGCGAGTCCTCTGTTTTAACTACATAACATCTCCCAAACTGAAATTGGAATAAAACTGTATCTCCTGTATTTAAGTTCAATTTGGTTCTAATTTCGATTGGTATAGTAACTTGTCCATCTGTATCAATTGGTTCTGATTCTGCTTCGATTTTAAGATATCGTTCCTCTTGTACTTCTTCCCACGTTCTTCCGCTATTATTAAAGTGTTTATCGTAGAGCAGACCAAGTAGCTTAATACGCTGACCATTGTCCATAATTTCGATCTCAGTCATTATTTCATCTGCTGTCATAGAGTTAGCTCTTTAATAAAATTGAATGTGGAGATATTTATGGTTTTTTTAACTTATCTCTAAGAATATTAAATTGGTTACATCATAGAATATCCAAATTGCTTTCTAAACCATTCATGTAAATCATTACTTACAGAAACTATGGCTTCATTTATGGCTAATTTTGAAACTCTTTTTACTTCATTCTTAATCTTTAGAAACAGTGGATGATTCTCGCCTATAAAGTATTCAGGACGCCATTTATCATCTGCAACAAAAAATGCAATCTTCGCGTTATATGGAGCATCCATATTGTAGTTATCAGCTGAACCAAACCCATAGGAAGCATCACCTAAAACATATATGCTGAAATCAAAATTAGCTTTGTGTTCGAATGTAAGCTGATGTTGTATGTCAATTAAATAATCAAGAAAATATTGACCGTAATACTCTTCAAATTGCTCTTCGGAGGTAGGGAAAGGGGAGTATTCAAAAGGAGTTTCGCTAAATGCTTTACCTTTTACTTCGGCGAACTCCTTAGAAATAAGTTGTGATTCCTTCCACAAGTCATGACTAGCTTCATATTTTTTTTTAGCTAACTCAGCATACTCTTCCGTTGTAGCTTCAAGTAATTTGGTACTGAGCATCATCAAATGATTCATGGCTTCTATTTTAGACGATACAGTTATTTCACTTTTACTCAAAGAAATCAATTCTTTTTTCACATCTATTCCCCATGTTCCATCCTCATAGACACATATAGTATCAAAGTCACCATTCCAAATTACCTTTAACAATTTCTCTGGCATTTTCAATAAAGCCATAATAAACACAGCCACCTTTTCTATATATTGATAACGATCCACTTGCCAGTTTCTTTGGTTTTGAGATGAATCTAACTGGGATTGTTATTCCTCTATAATCACCTCCCTTCAATGGATGCTGAATAAAATAGAGATATAAAAAAATCCAAAAAAAAAACAGAGTGACTAAGAAGCTAGCCACTCTGTTTTGATATTGTATTTGATTCGTATCTGTATTTGTCTCTTAAGTATTAGCATTTAGTTATCTTCCCTTTCTGGTGAAGGATTGGTTGGTTGAGGATACGATAATATAATAACATAAAACTATATAAAAGTATACAAATAACATTTTACCTGTTACTGAATAAAGTATTGTTACTTTCATAAGTATATATTGTCAAACATCGTGTTAAATATGATGGGCAAAGTAATAGATTTAGAGAACAAATTATAATGCTATTTATATTGGGTGGTGAGAAAAAGGGTACTTCTAAGTCAAACCAAAACGAAGTTGCGGTTTGCCAGAAGTATCCTTTTTGTTGCCACAATGTTTTTGTCAAAGATAGAGAGAAGGGAGAGAGTATTATTTATACTTTTTTTCTTTAAGGAAATCATTTTGAAACCCTTATAAACACTGGGATTTTCATGTGTGCTTAGGCATATATTTGCCTAAGATTATAAATGCCAATCACTTGGTGCTTCGTCAGTGATTGCATTCAGAGGAGCTTCTTCGAATGCTTCGCTAGTTAGATACTGTTTCAATAAACCACGCATTCGACTACTTGGGATATAGATGTGAATTGGTTGATCATCTCGAATACGACTTCTCCATACCCATTGTATAAGTTCTGATAATGCCCATGCATCTTGGTCAACTTTAACTCCATATTGTTCAAAGAACTTTTTCTCAATAGGATTCATAAACCTGTTAATTAGGTAAGCTAGATGGGATCTATCTTTGTAAATATTGGTTGCTCTAGTAGTCATGGAAATAAAACACTTAGCGAAACCTTTTGGTTTTACTTTATTCATTATTTTTCCTTTGTTTTTTTCTTTTTTTCCTTCTTTTTTTCCCATAACAGTTGTCCATAGGGCAGTATTCTTGTTTGCATTACACTTATTTGTTAAGAAGTTATATGCATTATTTCTTAGTGTAACTAATAAATCTTTATTATCAGGCTTTTCAAACCAGCTAGTTGAGAGTGCATGTCTCTTATCACCAATTACATTGAGCTGACCTTCATAGATAGATATATTCTGACTAAGTACTGTCTTGTCATGAATTTGTCTATTCTCATATGGAACTAAGATATAACCTTGTTGTTCTTTAGTAACAGACAGATATTGGTACTTCACTTCATGTAAGTCGTAATAGTATCGCTGAAATTGTCCTTTAAAGAGATAAGTAAGTATGAATACATCTCTGAACATTAGAAAAAGATCACATGGAAGATTCCATATTAGGGCTGAGCTGTTGCAATACATAAGATTACCTGATAAAGCCATGTACTTAATGTCATTGTATTTTGTGTCATAACCGATCTTATCATCTTTCCACTTGATGAACGTTAATCCTTTATCATTATTTACATATTCAATGACACCTGCATTAAGTAAAAAGTTCAAATCATCTTTACGTAATGGGACTTGTTCAATTACATTCATAACTTCATCAAGAATAAGTGTGTAATCATTACTACTTATTAAATCTCGTGTTTCAGCATTCGCCATTTGAAATAAAGCGTGTGTTGTGCAAATATCATTTCCTTGTCCCAATAGACGATGTAAGTCATCAAGTTTTGTTACTCCTTTTATGGATTTAGGATCATAGAATTTTCGATTCACAACTGCTTGCTGAACTCTTTCAACCTCATCTAAAAAAGGGGTGACATAAATAAATCTATGTGATTCAGTACTCATTTCATTCATGTATTCAATTGCCCACGAAGTCTTTCCATAGCCACATGGTGCATCTACAACGTTAACTGTTGTCATTTTCATTTCTCCTTTAAATTGTGATTTCAGTATTAACTTATCTGATATGACGTAAGATTTGTTTGTAGCGAGGCAAAAGCAAAGAGAGCCTTCAAAAATCTGAAGGCTCTATAACTTCTTCCTTACTCAAATAAATCTCGAATGTCTTCAAAGTCTTTATTGTATTTATCTAAGACCTCTTGGGATTTTTTAATTGTTATTATGAATAACCAAAATCGTTGCATGGTTTTATGGTCTAAACCAGTACAAATACAAGGTATGTTAAAATTTACTGTATAGTATTGAGCCAGGGAAGCAGAAGTAATCAGTAAAGGTACTTTTCCATCGATGCCAAGATCATAGTCTTCCTCAGTAAGATAATCAAACTCTTGAAGAGGTTCCTCTCTGTGTCCACATGGTGCATCTACAACGTTAACTGTTGTCATTTTCATTTCTCCTTTAAATTGTGATTTGATTTTGGTTTTTAACTTAGTAGAGATTGCTTAAGATTCATTGTGATACCATCTGCTCAAATGTTCTCTGGAAACACCAGATTTTGTGGAAATAAAATATGGTGAAGCTCCTACAAACGTGCGTAAATCATCATCGTTCATGTATAATCACCTCCCTTCACGAATTTGTGATCTATTAGGTAAAACAAAAAAACTCCCCGATTTCTCGGAGAGTGAGTACACCATTTAGGGTATTTTGATTTCCTAATGTAAGTTGAGTAAGTTATGTAACGCAGGTAAGATGCAATGCATCTAATCGATATGAATCTCCCAGCAAAATTATGGAGAAGTCATTGGTTGTAAATTGTGCTTTTTGTTTATCTCCCCTATATATACACATGCATGAGACCCTCAAAATCACACGAGTAGGGTGAACTTTTTTTGATTTCTTAATGTAAGCGAAGTAACGCAGGTAAGATGATTTTATCTAATCGATATGAAACTCCCAGCAAAATTGTTGAGAAGTCATTGGTTGTAAATCACATTAAATATAGTCCACCAAGTAGTCACTCTACCTCTATAAATATATAGTAAGGTATGGGTGAATATTAGTTTGTATAGATTTAAGTACGATTAAAGCGTAACACACAAATAATCTCTTTACTGTAATGAGAGTGCATAGATAAGGTAGCCAGTTAGACATATTGAATCAGTAAATCAGATAATAAATAAAGAACATTCAGATAATCTGTTTGATCTGATTGATGATATGAAGTACACAAGATATAAGGTAGTTACGAGATGAATGTTAATCGATGAAATTCATCTTTATCAATAATTCGTAAAGTCCCTGATGATTTAAATTGGTTTTATCTAATAGGTCTGCCAAAGTGTGATTTTGGTTATTAAAGTGTTTAAATGAAAGATACATTGCATAATCACCTGATGTTCTATATTTTTCTTTTGAATCTCCGATGGTCCTGCTGTTATTTTTACATAAAGAGATACAAGCTAATTCTGCTTCTTGTGAGCATCCGATAGTATGTCTTATTTTTGGACTAAGTTTTCCTGTCCCAGTTTTTATAGGATCACCCATTGCATCGACATTTATAGTGCTATAAGAGATATAGTTTTCTTTTGCGTTCATCTTTGAATTATTATTGATGTCCTTAAGAAGCTTGAGTTTTCCGTTAGAATCCTCGACCCATGTGTCGCTCGCTCTTGCATCATCTATTTTTAATTCAAAGATAGCGATGATCTTTTTACTGTCTCTGTGAATAACAACGATGTCTGGTCGTATGGATTTCTTTACCCCATTTAACATTGTCGATAGATTTACGTCAATTAAAAATAAGTAATTTGATTTAATATTTAAGTTATTTAAAAATTCAGCAAATTTGTCCTCAACTACGTGAGATAAAGACGAATTATTGCCCCTAATCATAGAATCCTCGAAAATGCGCTTTATCTTTTTTTGAAAAGTAGAATCGAACTCCTGCTTCACCTCTTCAACAAATATCTTTAATAGATTATCGAATAAAGTTTTGTCCATATATTCTCCTTTTAGATAAAAAATAGCCATGGTTACATGGGAATGCGATCTCAATATTATTATATATTACGTAGGATAAATTATCCGAATATTTATATAGGATAGCGTAGCTACGATGTGTATAATTGGTAACTCTAAAAGATATCCATCCTGACACCCATCTTAATTAATTCCCGATACGAGAAGATATGAGTGTCAATCTATTATGTATTCAATAGGTATTATCGGTTGATGATTAGTTTTTTGAATCGAGATTTAAAAAGCATTGAACGACTGTGAATATATGGAATTTGGTTAGACAGCGTAACTATTATCGAAAGAACCACGATAATGAATTGTAGGATTCGCTTAAATCAATTACGTTTGTGATACATGAAAAAAACGCCCACTAGGGACGTTTATTCTGCTTCATATTCTTTTACACGACGATAGAATGTGTTAGGCTTCATCTCGATATGGTTCACCTGATGTAGTTCAAACTAGAATCAAGAGAGCTATCACAAATGAGTAGACTCACTTCGGACTAGTGGACATTCAGTGTTATCAGTAGTTCGTTCGGAGTGTCTCATATACATGTTTCATGAGTTAGAGATAATATTTAAACGAATGTACGTTTTTATCTAAAAACATACATTCGTTTTGTTGATTGTATTGACTATTTCTAATTTAAATAGTAGGATCTAATTATACAAATAAAAACGTACATTCAAAACGATATAGAATAAGGAGTCCTACGAATTGACTATAATAATGAATCAAATTAAAGATGTCCAACCTATACGTAGTAAAAAAGAAATCGATGATATGAAATGGTCGTTAAAAAGATGGTGTTCCGAACGTGACTACATATTGTTCTTTATCGGTATTAACACAGGGTTACGATGTGGCGATATATTAAAACTTAAAACAGCAGATATTCTACGTATGAACAAACGTGAGTTAAAGATAAAGGAAGGAAAGACAGCGAAGGTCAGAACCATTGATTTTAATAACATCTATGATGAAGTTAAAGCTTATGCTCAAACAGTTAATAGTGAGTGGCTTTTCCCAAGCCGAAAAGGAGAAGAGCCAATAACAGTCACGCAAGCGTACAGACAATTAAACAAATCTGCTGACATGGTTGGTCTTGAAAGTGTAGGCACTCATACAATGCGTAAGACGTTTGGCTATCACTATTATTCTCGAACAAAGAACATTGCCATGTTACAAACTATTTTGAATCATTCCACTCCAGCAATTACATTGAAATATATAGGGTACAACGATAAAGAAATAAGCGATTCGTTAAAGGACTTCTACTTGTAGAGGTCTTTTTTGTATGGAGAGAGAGGAGGGGGCATGGGTTTACAGTTGAAAAATGGATGTTATTTGCGGAAAGCGTCATAACACATACAGCCAGCAACTCGATGGTGATTTGTGAGCGATACGTTAAAGATGAAAGTTCCAACATAGAGCGATAATTTTATGTGAATACATTATTGAATTGAGCAGGCTATTGAAAACTTAATGTTAGAACATAGTTTGAGAGAGTTTGAAATAAGGTGTCGATATATGTTGATATTTCTTGATGGATTTAATATTTACCGTATCAAATCGAAGTTTACTTTGGTAAAATAATCCTATGAATTAGAATGTATTGAATGGGGGAACTGAAATATGTCTGATGAAGAAAGAATTGAAGATAATACAATAGAAAAAACTCATGACGAGAGCATCGGGATAGCATATGAGCAAGGCAATTTGCTGTATGAATCAAGAATGAGAGAGTTAATTAAAAATGTGGCAGAGCATGAAGGATTTGGTAACATTAGGATTGGTAATAAAGGAGGTATAGCGTTACAAAATGCACTAAGATTTATAACAGTAATGTTTACTTATGAATTGCTTGATATTTTAACTCTACAGAAGAAAATTACAGTAAGTGGAAAGTCGGTGAATGATACTCTTACTAAACTGCTAGGAAGAACTGATTCCTTTAATGTTACTATTCACGAATTAGAAAGTTTGATTGCAAATTTACAGCATAAATCAAATGACACCTCAATTACAAAAGCAATGGATTTCGTAAATATAATTGATGGTATTTATAATACTGTAACGCCTCCTTCAGAGGATGAAAGCGAAGATGAAGGTGAAGGTGAAGTTGTTACAGCGGATGAGGAGACTACAGACAAATGAGCTTAAAAGAGCAGAAACTTTTTTTTACTAGAAATGGAGAGTTTACTGTATGGGAAAAGTTAAACGCACTTAGCTTACCTCTACTAGAGAAGCTGTATTTTTTTGTGTTTGAAAAAAAATACATAGGTGATTTTTATCCCGCAGATAATGAATTTTCATCATTTCTTTATAGAGCGTTTGAGGCACTAGAAGAATCTAAAGAAAACCAAGGAATCTTTGAACTGGAAATCAACAATACCTTTAGTGAAATTATAACACCACGATGTGACTTTAATGCTTTAATATACCATGTTTCAGGAACAATGTTAGACATCGAATCCTCACGATTGAATCTTGAAGAATTAAATAAACATGATTTCGAAATTGATGGTCTTGAAATGGAGTATTGGTATTATCCTGAAAAGGATATTGTTGATGTTAGATTTACAAGTGAGAAAAGTTCATATTTTAAAGAAAATAATAACTTGCAATATCTACATACAGAATTACGAGTATACTTAGGATTTAATATTGTGTTAATGACAAACTTTTCTCAATATACTCATACTGACACTGAAAAAAATAAATTCATAAAAAGTATAATAGTGTCAGTTTCTTCATCTAGAAATACTGTCATTGCTCCAATTAAATTAAGTGATCATTCACTAAGAAAATTAATAGTCATGGAAGACCAAAATCTTCCTGCTAAATTAAAATTTCAAATTGAGGGACGTTTCAAGGTAGATATAGATATTAGCCACGATGTAAACGTTCGTGACCTTATCTCACAAGAAGAGATTAAGTACTTTTATGATAAATATCCATTATCATTAATCCGAGTTAAAATAAGGGATGATGCTGATAAATTGATGAGTTTGGATGGTAATGAAGGGAAAATGTACTCAAGATCACAGAATTTAGATCCTGAGGATATTGATGAGTTTATTGAAAAGATAAATATTTTACTTGCGTATGATTATTTGAATGTTAATTACCGAAATGAAATAGGCAGACTTGCTTATTACCATATAGTGGGGTCGGATCAACTGAAAGATAATATTGTTAGTACTATTTATAAAGATATAGAAAAATACATCTTATCAGAGACTCTTGATTATACGGGTGTTTTTGTGAAGCTTTTAAGTAATTCATTCTTTTTTTGTTTGAAAGACAAAAAGATATTATCGTCAGTTATGCCAATTGATTTACTTGAAAAATTTGATGGTAGAATGATTAATTATCTTCAAAAAATAACAAACGTTAAGATAAATGAAATAGGTGGAATATTAGCTCACTTACTTGATTTATATAAAGAAAACTTAGATGATGTTTCAAAACTCACTATAGCTATTGATGATTCCATCAGTACAGTAACGGAGTTGATTCGAAATGCTTCTGGGCAGTGAGTATGATACTCTAACAAAAATAGCAATGAATTATACATGGCATTCTGTAACTGGGACTTTTCAGTTTAGCGAGAATGATTATAAACTGAAATTTCCTGATGATGCTAATCTTTTTTATTTGAAAAAGTTAGTTATTAAAGGTTTTGTGAAGTATAGTACTAGAACACAATTAGTAGTAGACACAGTAGGTTGGATTACTGAATTTACTAGTTTAGTTGAAAAGGAAGTCAAAAGAAAAGGCTATGAGTATAGATTCGAATATAATTTACAAGAAAACGTAATTAAAGTGAAATCTAAAGATACAGAAATCATTGAATTTAATGTGAATTTTTGCGATGAAATATTGAATTATAACAACACGATTAGTTTTGTATATGTTCCAACTTTTGATTCATACGTATTTTGGCTTGATATTTTGAATGATCCTAGGATGTTTGATATGTTTTTGGCATTTATAAATAAGCAAATTAGTAGTTTCAATTTTCAAAGAAGATTTAGCTTTACATTTTTTGAAAATCTAGATGCTTCTTTTTTAAGCGAAATATATATTAATAGTATTCCAGACTATTTTAAACAAGCGAGCTTTACAAAAAGTAAAGTAATTAATGAACAATGGCAATGGTTAATGAAGTTGTATTTAAGAGAGGATTTAGACGCTTATATTGTCGAGAAAGATAATATTTATTTAATAATTTGTAAATTAGATGGTCGCCTTGAATTTGTTTCTTTTGATGATGAAGGAAATATTGATTATAGTCAAACGATTATTGATGAATTAGATAAGTTAGAATCGAAGTTGAGAGAAAAAGTGACATCTTATCGGCGAATAAAATTACATGTCAATAACAAAGTAACTGATAACGCAAAAACAACAACTCAGATAGCTGGTGTATTGATTACTCCAGTAAATTTGCTAATTTTATTTGGAATTTCTCCATTAGGTCTTACTTGGATGAAGGATGTTATAAATTCAATTTATTCATATATTTTTATGGGTGTGCTTCTTGTATTGATCATAATGGGTTATATATTTTGGCTTGTAATTCCTAATATTAAACTATTAAGGTTTAATTGGAGGTTGAAATATGATCATTAGATAGATAATGATCATATTTTTTTTAGATAGAGAGCTGTAATTGCGCTAAATGCCTTGATATTTTACATAATTCCAGAAAAGCTGAAATGAATGGCACAGAAAAATCACATAACTCCCAAATGGATGTTGTGCTTGAACTCTGGAAAAATAATTATATTGTAATGGAGTAAGTATATGACATTCTTAGAGAGATGGTTACACATTGTTAGAAGTTGTAGTTACGTCAATACATATAATGTAGCGTGGGCTAAGGCTATAACAGAAATTGCTGTAGAGAGTACTTTTACATTAGAGAAAGTGGAAACAGTTGAGATTCAACTAAAGGACATAGCAAAGAAAGTCATTCGTTACTATTTTGAGCAAACACTGTTCTTCGACCTTCAGCAAAGTTCAAACCCTCAAAAAATACCCGTAGTAGTTTCTATTGTGAAAAAGCTGATTGATATTTATCAAGTAAAGACAGGATCATTAATGCCTATAAAGTGGTTCAAGTCTAATATTGAAACAGCTTGTAAGTCTGAGTATGAGAAAGCTGTTAGCGATACTGTAAAAGCTCTGAAGACTGATGTGAGTTATCGCTTCTTAAGGATTCAAGGTATAGAAGTTGAAGGGGTCTATCAGTACGAGCAAAGAGCAAACAGTTTGTTTATTCGATCTGATGATCTACTCGCATTAAAAGAGAATAGATTAGCTATCTTAGATGCCATCAATTATCGCTGGACGCAGATGCTGGAAAACTTCAATCACTCGCCTAGGTTATCGAAGAAAGTAAGAATAATTGATGAAGATACGATGAAACGTAAACCACTTGGAAAGTTCGCGTCTTTTTTATATATGGAAAATCCTCATACCCAATGTTTTCTGTGTAGCTTGAAGATTGAGAACGAAACACCTGCTATAGACCATGTTATTCCTTGGTCTTACTTATATTCTGATGACTTATGGAATCTAGTATTTGCACATCAGTCGTGCAATAGTAGCAAGTCAAATGTGATACCCAGTGAGGAGATGATACAGAGACTTGAAGAAAGGAATAAGGTCTTACTTCAACGAATGAAGGAACAAGGAAAGCTTGATAAACATGTTTCTGAACTCGAACTAGCCATTGAAAGCAACTTTGTACGTAAGTTTTGGATTGCATGTCAGGGCTAAGAGATTAGAGTGGAGGATGAGGTTTGAAGACATATAATAAGCTTGTACGTGATAAGATTCCGCAGATCATCGAAGCAAGTGGAAAGCAATACACTGTAAGGGTGATGGATGAAACTGAGTATGCGATAGCTTTGAAGACTAAGATGCAGGAAGAATTGAACGAGTTCCTTGAAGCATCAGAGGAACATCAGATGGGTGAACTTGCTGATCTGCTCGAAGTGGTATATAGCTTTGCGTTTAGTAAGGGCGTTCGGGTTGAGGAACTGGAGGGCATTCGTCAAGGCAAGTGTGATGAACGTGGCGGGTTTCTCAATAGGATTTTGCTTGTTTCAAGTGAATGAACATGATACTTAGAAGAATCCTCATTAAGATAGATTGAAGCTTATATGACAGGGGACTATAAAAAATGACAGAGAAGGTAAAATACCAATCGACAACAGCATTGTCAAAAGAAATGGGTTTATCTGCTAAGGTACTATTCGAAGTAATGATGAACAATGGGTTGATAAGTAGAGAGAATGATACTTGGGTTCTAACAGAGCAAGGAAAAGTAAATGGAGGTATCATCAAGCATCATCCTCAACATGGTTCTTTTATTGCTTGGGATGAGAAAATCAAGGATGTACTTGATCTAACAAAGGATAATGAAGAAAAACTCATTAGTGCAATAGGTTTAAGCAAACATTTTGGGATATCTAAGCTTCGAATTAATCCAATCCTATCTGAACTTGGTTTGTTACAGAAGGGAGTTAAGGGATGGCTAGTAACTAAGCTCGGAGAGAGTGTAGGAGGAAAACAGTTTGAATATGACCAAAATGGTGTTCCTTATGTATGCTGGGAATCAAGTATCTTAACAAACAAACGATTGAATGAAACGATGGAAGAATTTCTTGGTGAAGAAGCAAAGGATGTAAAGGAATATAACAAAACAGAAACAGTTGGTTTCAGAGAGAAGTTTGAAGCAACCCATAGATCAGCAGACGGTCATTACGTGAGATCAAGAGCAGAAATGCTTATTGATAATTGGTTGTATATGTCTGAGATTGTTCATGCTTATGAGAGGAAGCTACCTATAGAGGAAGATGTTTATTGTGATTTTTATCTGCCTGTCGGTAAAGTGTATATAGAGTTTTGGGGGTTAGAAAATGATGCTAAATACAATGATAGGAAACAACTTAAGCTGGAGATATATAAAAAGTATGGGTTTAAGTTAATTGAACTTGACGACAAAGATATACTGAATTTAGACGATATACTTCCTAAGAAGCTACTCAAATTTGGTATTCAGGCATATTAAGAAACATTGGTTAGCTTAAATGAACTTAAGTAGAGGTGGATTTGTGCTAGGTCTTATTATTTCACTTATTGTTGTGGTTACTATAATAGTTGGTTTAATTGTACATAGAGGTATTAATAAAACGAAGAGTCATATCTATTCACTATCAAATGATTATAACTTGAAAGATATTGATATTACAGATATTGATAAAATGGAAGACGGTTCTGGATTTGAAATGTATCTATATAGGCTTTTCATTGAACTTGGTTACACTGGTGTATATAAAACTATAGGCAGTCGAGATTTTGGAGCGGATGTAGTATTCACTGATCGAGAGGGCGTAAGGAACGTAGTTCAGGCGAAGAGGTACTCTATTGACAATCCAGTTGGCATAAGTGCGGTACAGGAAGTATTCTCATGTATGAGATACTACAAGGCTAAGAAAGCCATAGTCATTGCTTCTGCTAAGTTTACAGAACCATGTGAAACGTTGGCAGGAATAAATCATGTAAAGTTGTTGGATCGTGATGATTTGATAAGCATAATTGAAGCATTCAAGAGAGAGGATATTCAAGCAGTCAAGGACAGAATTGAAGCTGAGCCGAGGACGATCTTGGAATCATGGAGAGAAACTACTAGTCCAGTACTTCATGAAATTAAGAAGGACTATAAAGCAGAGAAGTTTGTTAAGAAGTTTGTGAGTAAATGACTTGATTAGAAAGTTGTATGATCTAATATTTTCATAGACTCTTAAGGTGATTCAAACTCGTCACAGTTTCATTACAGGGCTTGTACGATCAGGAGAGGATATTAGTGTGATACAAAGTCTTAGCGGTCATATGATTTTGAGGTATAGTATGCCCGAGTGAGGAAGATAAACAGAAAGCAGTTGATCGTATATTTAAGGACTAGCCACCTAACAGGTGGCTTTTTTATATGGAATGGGTCAGCTCTGAGTTTGCATCAAAATTGAGTTATCCTAACATCGAACTAGGTATATGGAAAAGTTAGGATTTACACCTAATAGAGAATTGACAATCTAATATACGGTGTAATTAGAACAACGATACCTTTAGACTGTTAGGTGGTTGGATATTAGTCTTGAGAGCAGGAGATTGGATAATAGATCAACTGGATACACTATGGAATATTATGATCAAACATTGCTTTATTTCATTTTAACAACTCTCAAAAACTATGTGCTTATTTTGTGCGACATAAATAGTGATGTTGCTAATTACAACAGACCAATACAGCTCGAATTTAGAGTGCTTTTACAAGTGAGATCTGTAACAAGGCATTTTGCTTTATCCTAAAGTATGGAGAGATGAATCATGAAAAACAGTTATACCGATGACCAGAAAATAAGGATTTGCGAAATATACAGTAACACTCACAGATTTAATGATGCTTTGATGCTAATTGAAAAAGTAATAGGAATTAAAATGGGGGAGTCTGCTCTAAGAACGCTTGTATCCAGATGTGGAATAAAGAAGTCAGTAACAGCTTTCACCAAACAAAGTCAACTGGAATTAGTTGAAATTGACGCGTTGATACTGGATTATGAATCAGGTTCATATACTCTGTCAGAACTCTGTGAAAAATATGGTTTTAAAACTAGAAAGTCCATTACTGATAAAGTGAAGATGTATGGTGGGAGAATGAGAAAAGTCTCGGAATCTTCTAGAGTACATTGCCAGTATGATGAAGATATTTTCGAAGAATTAAATGAAGATTGGAAAGCATATTTTTTAGGTCTATTACTAACTGATGGATATGTGGAGAGTAAAAAGGGTACTGTTGGTCTTGATTTGGTTGATAAGGAAACAATGAGATTTCTTTCTGAGAAAACAGGGAAATCAATCACTCTATGTAAGGAAAGAAGTAACGCTCAAGCTAGGCATAGAATATTGTTCACATCTCGAAAAATGGCTAATGATCTTAAAAGGCTATCTGTGGTGAATAATAAAACTCACAACTTACAAAAACCTAAGCTGAAACCCAGTGAACGTATTTATCTCCCTCACATAATAAAAGGAATTATTGATGGTGATGGATGGATAAGAAAGGACGGGAAGGAGTTTTTCATCGTTTCTGCATCTTATACATTTCTTGAATGGTGCAAAGAAGTTCTTGAATCTTTCGGAATGTTTGATTTAAAAATAACTACGATGCGAATGAGTAAATTGAATGAAAATTGGAATGACGCTTATTTGATAAGGACAGCAATTAAACATAATATTGAAATCCTTAAAGAAACAGTTTATTACTATGATATCGGTATGAAGATAAAAAGAAATAGGTTATTTCAGCAGGGCGATCAGAGATTGTAACAGTAGAATCTCAGTAAGTGACATTATGATGAATTAAATATCACATTATTTTGAATGTATAAGAAATGGTTACTCATTTTATTTGATAGCTTTAGAAGGCTGAAAAAGCGACCGAGACAAAGACTTGATTGCATGTGAACGTTAAGTATTCTGTACATAATTTGAAATTTGATTATAGCAAAGACCTTTCTAATAGTGAGAGGTCTTTTTTTAGTAGAAATGAACTCTAAATGATGCAGATACAAGCATATTAAAAAAACTGTTTTATAGTTCGGGTTTCGGAAAAGTCAATTGACATTCTATAGAAAATAGCTTACCTTGATCTTAGGCAAATTTGCCCATAAATAAACTTACTGGAAACCGATAAATATCCGATTTTAGTTGATTGTCTACTATTATAGAAGTAACTCTCTAGCGACATGCTCTAACGCTTCCAGCCCTTACTACATAAGGATTCGGCAACATCGACTCCATCAGCCACCTGTTCGGCTACACGATCAATATAAGCAAGTCTAAGCCTACGAACTCGGAATTCATTGCGATGGTAGCAGATAAGCTTAGAATTGAGCATAAGGTCAGCTGAGGGCTTGCGGAGCGTTGTGTGGTAAGGGAAGCGAGGGATTGGTAATTATATACATACAATATATATAAGCCAACAAACTTGTTTTGAAGCCTATAAAGTATTCCCATCTCACCCGATAAACCTTTTTGGTTTATTGGGTTTTGTATTTGTGGAAAAAGAGATGGGGATAATACATATGAAGTTGTCGGAATTGGAGTTCTATCTTGAGGATTTTTTAGCTTATTGTCAAAATAAGAACTTATCACGAAAAACCATCAGTTCTTATGAACAGTCACTAAAGTTGTTTATTGTTTATTTAAAGAAAGAACATGATATTGATAAGGTGAAAGAGGTTCGTACAGGTCATATTAGACAGTATATTAACTATGTTCAAGATCGAGGGAAGTACACGGTGGTTTCAAGAGAATCAACTAAGAATATTAACTTTCCTGAGAATAGAACTGACTTTAAAAAGCAGGTTTCATCGATTACGATTAATAACTATATCCGTAATATAAAAGTTCTATTCAATTGGTTGAGACAAGAAGGAGAATTGCAAAAGAATCCTGTGGATAATATTTCACAGATTAAAACGGTTAGACGACAGAAAAAAGGAATAAGTAAAGAAGAGTTCAATAATTTGATTGAATATTTTGATTATACGAAGTTTCATGGGTACAGAAACAAAGTCGTAGTTCTCTTGTTGCAAGTCACTGGAATGAGGATTGGTGAATGTTTGGAACTGGAAGTTGATGCAATTGATTTTAAAAATAAGATGATTCTTGTTACAAAAACGAAGGGTAACAAAGAACGCTACGTATATTTTTCAAATGTGATGCAAAGAGAACTAAAACAGTATTTAAAGTTTAAGGATCGTTATATAGATACTCAATTACTTTTTCCTACCACAAAAGGAACGAACTTGACCATTCAATCTTTCGAGAAACAGCTGAAGGATGTCGGGAAAAAAGCTGGAATTGATGTACATCCACATCAAATTAGAAACAATTTTGCCAGACACTATCTACTAAATGGTGGAGACTTCTATACGTTATCTCATTCTTGGTCATAGTTCCGTGACAGTAACTGAGCAAGCGTATATGGACTTAACTCGTGAAGAAATAGCTAAAAAATATCAAAACCATAGTCCGTTGAGTAAGTGGAGGTTGCAAGGATAATAATCTTGAGAGGTAGAGGTATTTCTGTTAAGAGGGGAAATGGACAACGGAACTAGCCAAGCAAGTCGAGGAAAAACTACGACAGACGTGGTCTCCTGAACAAATTTCACAGTGGTACAAGACCACTGGAAATCCCAAGATCTCTTTCAAAAAAATCTACCGTTGGCTATACGATGGGCGTTTAGCATGTGCAAAGATAAGCATGCTTCGCCACAAAGGAAAACGACGTAAACCGTTAGAAACACGAGGACGCTTTCTGGTGGGTAAGTCGATTAAACAGCGGCCAAAGGAAATCCGGTCCCGCGAGACATTTGGACATTGGGAACTCGACACCGTTGTCTCCAGTCGAGGAAAGAGCAAGGCATGTGTTGCAACCTTGATTGAGCGAAAGACACGACTATATACGGCCATTAAAATGTCTGACCGAACAGCACTTTCTATGGAGATCGCCTTTGGCGTTGCTGCATCTCAGTATCCTCAGGGCACTTTCCAAACCGCAACCACGGATCGCGGGAAAGAGTTTGCCTGTTATGCCTCTTTAGAGTTCACTCACAACATCGATGTCTATTTTGCTGATCCCTATTCCTCCTGGCAACGTGGTTCCAATGAGAATGGAAATGGTCTCCTTCGAGAGTTCTTTCCTAAAGGCAAAGACTTCGCTGAGGTGACTGATGATGCACTAGCAACCGCACTCAATCTCATTAATAACCGGCCAAGGAAATGCTTAGGTTGGAAGACAGCTCACGAATCATTCATGAATGCCCTGTCGCACTTGGCTTGACAATCCGTCAATTGAAAACGCTCATCTCTTCGGAGGTGGGCGCTTTTTTGCGTTGATCTCAGCGGTGATTGTCGGTAGGTTCAGTGTTCAACGCAAAAACTTCGCAAATCAACGCGGTAACGAGCGCGCAAAAAATTACCGTAATCTGGAGTGGGACACATTCAAACCTGGTGACCGGAATATCTACATATCATTTTTTACCTCGGGGTTAACTCTCTATTACAACACCTATTTATAAAATGCTTGCTCCTTCATCATTTGTTCGATATATGTTTTAGCAGTATCAGTTATAATCATTTATAATTTCTCCTGTCTATTCTGGATACTTGTTATGCTTCTTACTTTGTATAAGCTGTTTTAATTTTTGATATCCTTTGATATCATTAGGTTCCCAAGGAATAAGCACACGCACCTACAAGAATGAGCAAACATGCTATTTTTGTAACCTGTGGTGTCATGGTGTCATCTCCTATTCTACTATTACATATAGACGGATGAAGAACAGCAATAGTTGCTTCTAGTTGCCTCTTTCTGCCTCAAAGGAAGCTAGGATCAACCGTCCCGCTTTATGATAATACATAGCTAACAATCACTAAGGAAGGAAGATGCGTTAACCTTCAACTTAAAACTCATCAAAGCATTGAATTATTTTGCGAAATACATTATGATATGTTTAAACAATTAAGCATTATAACGGAGTGAGCCATGAGCGAATTTATCGGCAATCAGAAGGCAATTCATATTTTCGAGAATCTAAGTCCCTATTTTCAAGGCTTGGGAGACCCCATTCGTCAGCAGATCATAGCGCTGCTGATCGACAAAGATAGTATGAATGTGACGCAAATCGCAGAGCATATTCCGATGTCGCGGCCTACCGTCTCTCATCACCTGAAAGTATTACGGCAAGCAGGGCTGCTTAAGGTTCAGAAAAAGGGAACAGAAATGTACTACAGGCTTGAGATTAACGAAGCGATAGCGCTTATGAAACAACTTGTCCATTTCGTGGAAGAGGAATGCGAGTGCTAGTGCCATTAACCAGGCTAGCACAATGACATTCCTATTTTTAGCAGTAATGCGTTGAATAAATTAAACGTATAAACATTTAAACGGAGGTCAATAATATGAACAGAAAAATGGTACTTATAGTAGGGGGATACGGTGCCGTAGGCAGACAGATTGCTCAAATATTACACGATCGGCACCCCGATCTGGATATTGCATTAGGAGGAAGGTCACCGGAAAAAGCGGCACCTTTCGAGTCCGTACGGGTCCAAACAGTCGTAGTTGATAATAATGCGGATGATCCACTGCTTTATGCAGGCGACAATATATCGCTAATCATTAACTCCGTCAACGATTTGCAGGATCGGCTGCTTCTGTCAGCAGTTAGAAGAAAAATTCCACTCATTGATCTTACTCGCTGGACAGAGCTATTCCAACAATCGGTCACCAAATTGGAGAACACAGAGCTTTATGCTCCTGTCGTGCTGTCCTCCGGATGGATGGCGGGAACGGCTTCACTGTTTGCCATGCTGCATTCGGCCTCACTTCAGAACGTCGCCGTCAATATTCATGCGCTATACTCACTGCGGGACAAAGCAGGACCCGATTCCACGGCGTATATGGATCGAATGGCCGTTCCATTCCATATTACGGAACCGGAGGGAAGCCGTCTTGTATTCCCAATGACCGATCCGGTCAAAGTTCAATTTCCTAACGGATATACAACAAAATGCTATCGGCTTGACACCCCGGATCATGTGACCCTGCTAAAGGCAAGCCATGTCGACTCAGCCAGCTTCCGCATCTCCTTCGACAGCAAAGCCTCCATCTACATGCTTGTTGGGCTGGTCAAGAGTGGAATATGGAAGATGATCAGCGGTGATCGATTCCGTTCACTTAGACGAAGTCTACTCTACAATCCGGGCGATGGCAGCGCACATCACGTCCTCATACATCTAAAGGGCCGGGATACTAATGGGCGCTGGGTTGAACGGAACATCGCGATTTCTGATCCACTTGGCCAGACTCATCTTACCGCCTTGGGGGCTGCAGTCCAAGCAGAAAAGCTATTGCGTATACCAGAGGACGAACCGCTGGCTCCAGGCATTTATTATCCAGAAGACCTACCCGATGTGCGGATGGACAGCTCTGCAATTATCAACTTTTTTAAACAATATGGGGTTCTTATATCTCACTAATGTTCTTTAGTTTCTGCGTTGCAGGTTTGTTACTTTGTAACAATGACAACAGTCCGCGAAGCGCCCCACCACTTCGAGCACTTCGCGGACGAATATGACATAAATGAAGATAGGCGCAGATTTAGCGGAGTGAAATCCGTTGAGTCTGCGCCTATTTTTGCGTTTACAATACCTTAATTAAACTTATGCTTACCACGTTTTTTCTCGTTTCCTTCATCTAATAGGTTCATTACTGGTGAAGCTTTATCGTGCTGTTCGCGTAAATCTGTTCCGTAAACTTCACGTACACTTGCGTCATGTTTAACGAAGTATGTCCGAGTATCCGAGCAAGCGCCATTGGGTCACCGCCTCCGCGTAGAAACTTAACCGCAAAATAGTGGCGGAATGTGTGAGGCGAAACACGCACACCAGTAACGCCAGCTCTCTTGGCATATAATTTAAGCATCTTCGCGAAAGTGTCACCGAAGTACTTCTCGCCAAATTGTGTAAGCCACAGGTAATCGTCTTCCCCTACGTCCATATATTCGATTAGCTTTTCAAGTTCACGGACTGTCCGTTGTGATATTGGAACTATGCGTAAAGTGTTTGTCTTTGCTATCTCGGCACGAATCGTAATTTGGCGAAGTCTAAAATCAATATCCGATAGTCGCAGGTTCGTCATCTCTTTTAATCGGAGCCCCCCGTCACAGAGAACGAGCATCATACAATAATCGCGCCTTCCTGTGTATACGCGTCTATTTGGAGCGTTTAATAATTTTAATACATTCTCATCGTTGAATACTTCAAAGGTTTCCTTTTCCTCCGTTTGGTAACCGATAGGCTCCATTGGGGAGCGCGTTATGATACGCTCATTAACGAGATGATTAAAAAATATCTTCATATTCCGTATTGCGTTGTTTACAGTACGTGGGGATAATCCGAGTTTACCGTTAGGGCTCGTAGGGTGATCATCCCATCTTGTTTTCTCAAACGTAAGGTAATGAATGTAGCTACGGAACGTATCCGTATTTAATTCCGCATCCTTTTGTACATCGTACCATTTACGAAATTGCGAAAGCACTTGCTCATACGCGGAGACTGTACGAGGTGATCGTTTTTCAATACGCTTCCTCTGTAAAAATCGTTCTACTTGCGTTTCTAAGTCGAAATTAACGGACTGATTGCGCTTAGAAATGAAGCCGAATTTCGGAGTATTACGTGACATTTATTGGCGTCCTCTCTAGCGATAAAGTATTACTAAACGTTCCGACAAAGAACACGTAAATTTATCGCTATGACCGAATGCTGACCGTTGAATTTACGTAAAGTTGCCCGGGAAATAAATTCGAAGTGAATGCGGAATCCCTTGCTACGCCTGGACACGCGGCAACATCGACTCCATCAGTCACCTGTTCGGCTACACGATCAATATAAGCAAGTCTAAGCCAACGAACTCGGAATTTCATTGCGATGGTGGCTGACAAGCTTAGAATTGAGCATAAGGTTAGCTGAGAGCGTAAGGATTGATGTATGGTAAGGGATTGCGATGATTGGTAAACTTTTACTTCCAGAACAATTATGGCAGTGAATATCTGGAATTAGCGTTTCCAAACTGATAAACTTCTATAGGACAAATCAACTAATACCGCTATTTATTGGGTTTGAGAAAAATCCAACGAAAAGGCGGTATTTCTGTTATGACAGACATTGAATTTCAGTTAGATAATTTTATGCTCTATTGTTTATCCAAGAATTTATCACGGAAGACGCTAGGAAGTTACGAACAAACATTAAAATTATTTGTAGCTTATTTGAAAAATGAGTTCCAAATCGAAGAAGTAAAGAAAGTTCAGTCAGGTCATATTCGTCAATATATTAAGTATCTAAGGGAACGAGGGAAATATACCGTCGTTAACAAAGAAGAATCCAAACAGAGTAATCATCCTGAGAACAGGAAAGATTACAAAAAGGAATTATCCACGACTACAATTGCAAATTACATTAGAAACATCAAAGTGTTTTTTAATTATCTGTATACGGTAGAAAGAGAAATTCCAAAGAATCCAGTTGAAAAGATTGAAAATCCTAAAATTGAACGGAAAATGAAGAAGACATTAAAGCCAGAGGAATTGAAAAGAGTGTTTGGACAATTTGAAACAAGTACATTTCATGGATATAGAAATCGAGTTATAACAAGAATACTGTTGGATACTGGCATGAGGATTGGTGAATGCTTGAGTATTCTTCCAGAGCATATAGATTTTCAACATAAAAGTATTCATATCACGAATGCTAAGAACAAACAGGAACGCTTTGTATATTTCTCCTTTAAATCAGCTAATGAATTAAAGCAATGGCTACGTTATAAGGACAGATATTCTGAAAGTCCATTTATGTTTCCCACAACTAAAGGAACACAACTAAATGTAAGGAATTTTGAACGGGCATTGCGTGATGCTGGAGAAAAGGTTGGAATCCACATTCATCCTCATCAACTAAGAAATGATTTTGCTAAATACTATATTTTAAACAATGGAGATTGGTTTTCCCTTTGTAGAATATTGGGGCATTCTTCTGTGGAAGTAACTCAGAAAGCATACTTGGATTTTTCAGACGAGGAAATTGGGAGGAAATATCAGAAACATAGTCCACTGACCTTCATAGAGGAATAATAAAATGGGTATTAAGCACTCTTGGAACAACAATTAGCTAGAGGGTTACCCTCCTTAATCCAGAAGTGAATATAAACTTACGTAGGCTTCCTTCATTTGAAGGTAAGTCTATTTTTTTTCTAGTTTGTTTAAAGTAATGGTTAATATAAGCATCCAACATATACTCTATTGCTATATTCATCCAGTGAGAGATAAGATGAATATAATAATTCAATTGGGGGATATACATATGGAGGGTTTTGCATCAATTTTAATTCTTGAGTACATGGATGACTTATATATTATCCCAATGGTATTATTGTTTAAAAATAGTTGGATAACACAAAGGGATGGTACAGTTCCACCGAAAGTAAGAGTTGAAGAAATAGAGAACTTTACATATGAATGGGCAAAGAGAGAAGGATTTTTAAAACACGTAAACGGCTAGATTAGCAAGGTTTGCTTGTGAACGGTAAGTGGTTCGTTTCAGAATTGATTTTTTGAATACTGATGTAAGTTATCGCTTCTTAAGGATTCAAGGTAAAGAAGTTGAAGGGGGCTATCAGTACGAGCATATAGAACAAATCAAGCCAAGCCTTTTATTTAGAAACGTATATGATCATAGAACACAGAGTTAAGCTAAATCAGATTATTTAGAAGCAAGCATAAAATTGAGTTGGGGGTTTGTTCTTTGTTTGGATACATAGTCTTTGCAATCATTATCATCGTATGTGTTGGGACTTTGATTGGATATATAATCAGGAACAAAACGGCTTATAAGAGTGCTAGTCAACCATCGGAAGAGAATTATGCTTTAAAAGCAATTGATATTTCAGACATTGATTTGATGGAAGATGGTACTGGATTTGAGATGTATCTATATAGATTGTTTCTTGAATTAGGTTACAAGGGAGTATATAAGACAGTTGGGGCTAGAGATTTTGGTGCAGATGTAGTTTTTACTGATCGAGATGGGATAAGAAATGTGGTACAGGCGAAGCGATACTCTGCTCCAGTAGGCATAAGCGCAGTTCAGGAAGTATTTTCCTGTATGAGGTATTATAAGGCAAAGAAAGCCATTGTGATAGCTTCTGCTAAGTTTACAGAACCATGTGAAACGTTGGCAGGAATAAATCATGTAAAGTTGTTGGATCGTGATGATTTGATAAGCATAATTGAAGCATTCAAGAGAGATGATATTCAAGCAGTCAAGGACAGGATTGAAGCTGAGCCGAGGACGATCTTGGAATCATGGAGAGAAACTAATAGTTTAGTACTTCATGAAATTAAGAAGGACTATAAAGCAGAGAAGTTTGTTAAGAAGGTTATGAGTAAATGACTTGATTAGAATGTTGTATAATCTAATATTTTTATAGACTCATAAGGTGATAAATAGCAATTTATTGGAGGAAGATATGAACTATATTATTTCAAATTTAGATTGGATATTTTCTGGTGCTGGTCTAGTAATAGTAGGGGGTATATATAGGTTCTTCTTTAAAAAAAAGAATCCACCCATACCACAATACATAAAAAATCAAAATGGTTCTAAAAATATCCAAACGGATGGAGCTGTAACCGTAAATAACAATACGACCAATATTTTTAATGGAAATGATAAAAATCCACAGAATGGAAAGCGTTTTGAAATGGATGAGCGTTTACTTGAAAGTATAATTGAAAGAATAGAGAGTGAGTCTTTGTTACAAGTAATAGAAAGTGTTCATACATCTTGTTCATATAATATAGAGGAAAGTAAAAAACTTACGGATTTTATAGATTTTTCTCGGAAACCGACTACAAAATACTTTAATGATGAACTTAACACAGTCTTGGATCAACTAATTAATTCATTGAATGAACTTAGTACATTCATGACACTTAATTTTTTTACACGGAGAGCTGGTAGAAAGGATTTCTATTTACGTCCAGATTTCGATATCGATCTTGAAGGACGTACAGAAGAAGATATGATACTATTTCATAAATATCAAGAAAAACTAGGTGGATTTTGTTTGAAAGCAATGGAGAGTATAAACGAGTATGCCTACAAGTCAAAATTAGTGTTGTACTGATTAATGGAAATTATCGCTGAAATTAGTTTCCGTGAGGTAATTAAACTTCTAAACTTTCGTTATCAGGTTCAAGACTTCTGTACGGAGTTGAACAAGGTGTACAAAGGTGGAGTGGCTCGTTCCTCCTCAGTCAAAAACAAGGGTGGGAAAACGAAGCACAAGCCTTTTGTTTCTCAGGCACTGTATGACGCCAATAAGAAGAGTGATCGAGACAAAGACTTGATTGCTTGTGAACGGTAAGTGGTGTTCGTTTCAGAATTTAGTTTTAGCAAAGACCTTTCTAATGAGATAGGTCTTTTTTTGTGTAGTGAGAATCAACGCTAAGGGAATGGTAACTTATAGTATAATCTCAATAACTAATTAGGTGAAATCACCGAAAATATAAAGGAGAAATTATATGCACGTTTGAAACAATGGGCTTACCCTTTTAAAGGTGTGGCTACCAAATATCTTGACAATTACCTCGCTTGGTTCTTGTTCGTAGATAGCCATAGTAATGAAACCACAAAACATAATATAAAAGAGTTTCTATTAACATCATTTGTATTTGAAATGATGGAAACAAACGACAGTTTACGCTTATCAAAATTCAGTGCATAGTGCTTATTAATCTAATTAAAGAGGGGATTATTATAAAAAAATATATTCCGATTGTGTTGCTTTGTTTCACTTTAATATTATCGGCTTGTACCCAACGTGAAGAAGACACACAAGAATATTCAGGAATTATTGTTGATGGTAAAGTTATGGGCTATGAGTACACCGTAACCAAAGAGGAAAATTCATTCTCTTGGAAGGTAGGTTACAAAGGAGATATAACCACTATCGAAGAAAGTATCGACAATCAAGATGAATTACAAAATTTTATGATGGCTGTAAGCGATAGTAAATTGATACTTTCAAAACTAATCATATCGTTATCATACTTTATAATTGTTGCAGTAATTTCGTTTTTCCTTTATAAGAAGAACAGAAAAACACTTAAAGATGTTGCAATTGTAGTTGTATTAGCAAGTATTATTGCATTATATATTGCTATTGATGCATCTTTTGATTTAAGTATTGCATTACAAGATATTAAACTTCACTATCTAAGGCTAACTAATTGAGATAATGAGGAAACCCGATAAAAAACTTGGGAATAATGAATGTGTATCAAAGTAGCCCGAAACTCCACATAATAGAGCATTCCAGCTGTGTCACTGACGCCCTTTGTTCACCAACATGGATTTTCAGAGAAGTGGAATCAGGAGACACATACAACCAGCTAAGTCTGATGATCCGTTCCCTTTTGATGGTATTCAAGTTTATATGCCTGAATTGAATGACTTTGCGAAACAAGTTAAATTGAAACATATTCATGATTGATCCTACGGAACACGGTAGTTCAATAAAAGAGAAGTTTTATTGAGAGTTAACTCCATTGTGTCGGGAGTTGCTCTGTGCTTTATAGACGTATGTTTACGAAGTGTATCGAGTGTGGAAGTTAAACTCATAAGGTTAAGGATTAGCCACCTGTGGAGGTGGTTTTTTGTTGGAGAGGGGCGGGGGATGGATAATAGATGAAATACGATTGTTATTTGCTGAAAGGCTCAGTATACATATAGCCAGAAACTCGATAATGATTTCTGAGCGATACGTTAAAGACAGATATACCAACATATGGTATTGTGTGTTCACGAAGTAGCTCAAAGCATGATATGTCTTACATAAAGTTCAATTACAAATATAGTAGTGCACTTATGAAGGTAGGTATCGGTAGCTATTATTAAAATAATGTTACTTGACTGGTGGAGGGAATAAGAATTGTCGTTAAAATACCGCTTAAACAAAAGAAAAAAAGCAATTGAAACAATTGACGAAATATCAAGAAATCCTTCTCATATTTTAATCATTCATTATTCGTGTGAGAGCCTTTATGATATAAATGAAGGTAAAACTCCTCGGATTACTTCAATTGCTGTAAGGTATTTCAATACAGCGCAAACTAAATCATTTGCAATTCATAGAATAGCGGAAACAAAAAGAATAGCATTTAACGAGATTGAAACTCACTATGATGCTTTAGAGAAGGATATGCTGAAGGATTTCTTTCAATTTGTAAAGAAGCACAAGGACTTTTCTTGGGTACATTGGAATATGCGTGACCTTAACTTTGGATTTGAAGCGATTGAAAATAGGTTTACAGTTTTAGGTGGGAAGCCAGAAGTAATTGACTCTAAAATTAAAATAGACTTACCTCGTTTTTTGGTTGATATTTATGGGCTGAATTACATTGGACATCCTAGATTAGAGAGACTAACTGACAGAAATAATATATCCAGAAGAGACTTTCTTTCGGGAGAAGTTGAAGCGAAGGCATTCGATAATAAGGAATATGTTAAGCTCCATCAGTCAACTTTGAAAAAAGTTGACATTTTTCATACGGTACTCGAGAAAGTAGATCAAGGAAGCCTGAAGACTAATTCTAGGTTTTACCAAGTTTATGGATTGACACCACAGGGAATATTTGAGTCGGTTAAAGATCATTGGTTGTATGCAATAGTTAATCTAATTATTGGTGCTATCATTGGTGCTATCATTTCAAAAATTTAGTTTAGTAGTAGATCGTGTATTCATGGGCTAGCTACCAAATAAGGTGGATTTTATTTTGTTGGAGCTTTTCGGAGGATGGTTTTCAGATGATAACCTGTTGTTATTTCAGCTATGGAAAGCTGATCACTCTTTGAAGTAGATTTAAGCGTACTCTTCTATCTGTATGGGGGAAATGAGTGCGTAGATCCCGAGTATTATCTGAAACTGCTTGTCAAATTCTAAATTTAATTTTGCCGTAATGAGAATTGAAGAAGTTCCTAAAGAAATGTTTCACTACACTTCACTTGAAACTTTAACATCAAAACATTAATTTGAAAGTACTGGTGAATAAAAAATGAGCGAGACAACATATCTAATCGAGCAATTGAAATTGTTAAAGAAGAAACCTACGGATACAGTTTTTGCATATCTAGTTTCTAAAACTATCGATTATAGTGAAATCAAGTCTATTAAAAATGAATTAAATAAATTAGGCTGGATACCAACGAGAAAGGCATATGATATTATGCTTTATCTAGCAAACACTTATAGTGAAGCGTGCATTGTTTTTCAAGAAATGTTGGACAATGGTAGGAAACCAAATTCGATTAGAATAGCAAAGAACGAGCAAGTAAAAAGTGATAATATTTTAAAACTGGCACTTCATAATAGAATTCAATATTTTAATACCGAGACGAATAACAAGTATGAATCTATAACACAAGTGTTAAACAGAAATATCCGTAATGCTGATTCGCACAATACAATAAAATATTCTGGTCAAAAAAATTGTATAGAGATAAAAAAACGTGTGGGAAATAAAACTGAAATCATTGAAGTAAGCATAGACGACTGGTTTTTAAACGTATATCCTAAGACAGGTTGGTTGGTTCAAGCTTTTATATATTCAATTGCTCTAATTTCTTTAGGTATAAGTGACATAGATTTATTCAGAGAAAAATATGTATCTTTGTTTGGATGAAATGACTGCTTTATCAGAAGAACAAAAAAGGCAAATAAGAGGGAGTGAGGTTTTAATTGAGTAATTTATTTGTATCGGTATTCATGCTAATCGTAGTTATAGTTATATTAGAAATTCTTCAGCGTATTGGTGCATTGAAGTATTTATTTAGTAATCATTCCTCAAAGTTTGAATACGGGATAAAATCATTCTTATATGCTGCTATTGCGATTTATACGGTTTACTATAATAAGTTAGATTTCAATGAAATTACGAAAGTTGAGTGGCTTGTCATTGCAGTGTCAATTATTGAAGCTGCATCAAACTACATAAATCTTTCAAGAGAACGTGATAAAGAAGGCGGAAATAATAAATGATGTAAGATTTAAGTTTAATTATAAAATGGCAATTTGATTCAAAGAATTCGGTGGTGAATGGCGTTGTCTTTAACATATTTGTTGAAAATAACTCAGACATGAAAAAAATATTTAAAGCAATTCCAAATTTGAAATATTTAGTAAGGAATGAAGAAGGCAATCGTGTCGATTTCAGAAATATCGATATCAAATCGACCTTATTGAGCAAAAATCCTTCATTGATCGGTCATTCCTATGACTATTTTTTTATAGGAAAAGGCTTTGAAGAAACAACAAGTAGACGGTTATCGTTATATTAACATAAGTTCAGAGGACATACAGAGCATTGCAGACGATGAAAGCTACCATGCTATGGAGTAATTATTCGGGCATTCTATCAAATGAAATTTTTGTAAATATTTTTGTTGACATAATAGTTTTTGAGTTGATATAATAATCGACGTTACGTAAATCCGATAAAATATATCGGGATTAATTGGAGGTATTGTTCATGACAAAATCAGTTGTTTCATACGCCAAGCTTTTTACAGCACTCCTCTTATCCGCATCTATCATTTTTGCGCAGCCAGCTGCTTTCGCAGCATCTGTTGCACCTGTTGCAACAGTAGCAGTTGCTGCTTCACAAGAGGACGGCGTACCGCAGTATAAACAGTTCTTGCAAGAAAAGTACAATGTAAAACTTGAGGGTGAAATTACGAAAGGCCAATTCATCAACGCAATAGCTAGTGTCCTAAAAGTTAAGCCTTCTGGTAAAGAAGTTGTATTTACAGATGTTAAAGAAACTGATGCATTGTTCCCGGCAGCTGCTGCTTTATATGAAGAAGGTATTCTAACAGGTCCTGCATTTCAAGGAGAAGAAACACTTACGAATGTGGTTGCAATCTCCATTGCAGTAAGAGCGGCTGACCTTAAAGAGCTTGCGTACACATATCCTGCTACGAAAGTTAACAAAGTGCTAAGCGCAATTAATGTTAACGGAAGCACACTAGGAACTAAAGTGGCTCAAGAATTAGCGCTTGCTGTTGATACAGGCCTATTGCCAGCAGAGTTTTATGCTAACTTCAAGCCTAAAGGTATCGCAAGCGAGCAATTGATCAACACGCTTGCTGGTAAAGTACTTATTACTAAAGGTCTTTATAAGCAATATATCGGTTACGTTAATGATGCTGATATTTATAACAAGCTGAATAGCGCATACAAAACTTCCGATATCATTGACGCTCCGAAATTGCAAAAGATTGTTAATACAGCATTGGAGCAAGAGCTTATTACAGGCTACAGCATCAAAGATTTACGTTTTGAACCTAACTTTATCCCATCACTTGCACTAAGCTATGGTCATTCCAACTATAAGCATGCTGTACAGCTTATTGGTTTGCTTCGCAGTGAAGGTCTAAATGCTAAAGTTCAATTTGAGCCTAAAACTTCCGCTTTCCTTCACTTGGCTGAGTGGGGCGATCCAGGTCCAAACGTAGTGAAAATTGCAAACGGAAATTATATCGCTTATGCAAAAGAATACGATCTGAAATTTGAATTTGCTACAGTTGCTGATAAAGCTGCTTTCGATGCAGTAATTGAAAAATATGCAAAGAAAAATGAAGATGGTCAAACTGGTTTGATCGCTAGCTCATGGTGGCAGCCGCTTTATTATTCTGCAACAGAATTGAATGGTTATGCGCAAATTACTAACAACCAAATTACAGATGCAGATAGCCCTTACACAGTAAATCCTTACTCACTGAATGAAAATTCAGAAAAAGTAATTGCTGGTTTGAAAGCAATCGATCCTGATGTAACGATTAAGCCAGTTAAATTCTGGGTTGATCTGCCTTTCTTCAGATACTTGCACGGTGAATCTAAATAATAGATTGATCTGATAAGTTAATAGTAAAATCGTAACAGCCCAACTATCACTAAAATGGTTGGGCTGTTTTTTTGTTGGGGAATGTATATAAGTTGAATAAAATGAATGATCTCCGCGCGCAGCGATCAACACGTAAATGTCTTGTTCAACTTGTATAGCCAAATTACGGTTGTATTTAGTGTGATATATTGAAACTAACAGGTGAAAATTGCTCGCAGGAGGGTAATTGGTTTCAAATTGTGAGTTTAGTTGGCGTTTTTACCGGGTTACTACATAAAAAGGACTTCTGTAGGTTCGAATTTTGAAACTAAATCGAGGTTTTTTAAGGTGAAATTGAGTTTAGTTTCAATAATTGAAATTAATTCCAATAAATAAGACAAGTCCTTTTAAAAGAGAATAAAGTATTCAGTATTGGTTGGATTATCACAGTTTTAAAGACGTGTCTGTAAATGATTATCTTATAAATAAAAAAGACAAATTAATGAAGGTACTCGGATTATTAATGTTTATCGAAGATTATTATGTAAGAATTACTGATATCAAATTTTGTGAAAGAATGATGATTCTAGTTGAAGATTACCTGAAGAAGTAATAACTGATTTCAAGCCACATGAGTGTAATAACTCATATGGTCAGGTGGTAAGTCACGAAACTACAAAAGTAAGCAAGGAAATCGAGAATTACATGATATTATCAAGAGCCTTGCTATCCGACAGATAGCGGTCACACGTACCAAGAGGGAACCAAGGAATCCTCATGTTTATGCCTATTATGTACAGAAGATGGCTGAGGGTAAAACGAAGCAACAGGTTATTGTAAATATTATGAGGAAACTAGTAAACATCATCTACGCTATGATGAAGAAAAAATCAGCATATGTGATGCCGACGAATACCTAAAAAGCAAGCAGGATGATATAACTGGTGGTAATTGGGAAAGTTATTTCCAGTTAGCACCTTTTTAAATTTTAGTTCCGTTTTATTAACTAGGACATGAAAGAAACAATTACAATATAAGAAGCCTCACCCAATTAAAAAAATTTTTAGTTAGAAATTAATAAACTAATAAACCTTATGGTTTATTAGTTTTTTTATTTGTAGGAAAAGTGATGGAAGAAATTACTTAGTAGCGACATGTCTAGCCTCATTATGAGCCATTCTGTGCAAATGGTTGTTCTTCTTGTGTTTGCTAATGTATTTTACACTTACTTTAACCTCTGGGAACATATTATTCAGATGATCTAATGAAGCTAATATTTCATTTCTTACATTTTCATAAAAGTGATGTGGAAAGTGTTGTTTTGATAAAATTCGTAATATAGAACTACAGTCAGTAAATATGATAGCGACTTTCGGTTGATGTTTCGTAAGTGCTTTTGTCAGTAACTCAAGACTGTAAGCGATAGCTAGTAATTCACCGTAATTTGAACCTTTATCATGTTCAATTAGAAGTTTCTTGGCGGTAACGCTTATAGTTCGATTATAGACAATACAGCAAGCTACGCCAAATTCATTTTGTACAACATAACCAGCGTAATCGCAGTATAAGAAAATCGTGCCCTTATTAAAAATATTTTGTCTTAAACTAGGGGTGGCATATGCTTTTTTTATCAATAAGTCTTTAGTTGAATCCATAAGTTAATCATTCTCCTTTATATGAGGGTAGGGCTATGCGATAAGGATAAACCTAAAGATCAATATTTAAACTTATGCTTAATATAAACTTGTTTTAAAGCCTATAAACTATTCTCATCTCACCCGATAAACCTTTTTGGTTTATTTGGTTTTACATTTGTAGATATAGATATAGAGATAGAGCTAGAGATGGCAGATATGATGCGATGTATTAAGAACTACAAAAAGGGACATCCCAAGAGGCCACATTAGCCTCTTGGGATGTCCCTTACCTGATAAAGCTGATACTGAATTAACCATTACTCTTCGATATCGAGAAAGGAAGCTCTTCCGGGCCGTAAGTACGGTATGTTGGAGCTAGTCCTAGACGGAAATCCAAGGATTTTCCTTCCATAATATCCTCATGCGTAATATACAATTTGGTATATTCCTCGTTCTCCAATGTGACGTTAGCAACGAAATTGGACTGCGTGTTATTGTTCTCAGTATGAATCTCCATATGTTGTCCATTTGGCAGTTCAATTGAAACACTGTCGAACAGAGGGATGCCAAGTACATATTCTTTGCTGCCCGGGCATACAGGGTAGAAGCCCATGGAGCTAAATACATACCATCCCGACATGCTGCCATTGTCTTCGTCGCCAGGGAATCCGTCAAAACCACTGTTGAACAGGTTGGTTAGTATTTGTTTGATTACAACCTGGGATGATGCTGGCTGTCCGACATAATTGAACAGATACGGAATGTGGAAGCTCGGTTGGTTTGAAATGGCAACCTGTCCGAAGTCGACAGCGGCCATTTCGCTCATCTCATGAATTTCAAATCCATAGCCTAATACATCGAAATCCGGTGCTTTGTTGCACAAATCGGTTATTTTGTTAAAGAATTGTTCCTTGGATCCATAAGCTTCGATTAAACCTTCGAAATCCTGAAATACGGCAAAGCTAGTCTGCCATGCGCTACCTTCGGCATAATCAAGTCCCCAGCTCGTATCGTTGAAGTTTGGACGGAAATGCCCATTTTGATCCTTCGCCCGCATGAATCCGGTCTCGGGGTCAAAAATGTTCCGGTAATTCAAGGCACTTTGTTTATAATTATCTTCTATCTCTTTGTTTCCTAATACTTCAGCCACGCGGCTAATACAGTAATCACTATAAGCGTAGTCTAGGGTATGATTAACGCTCTCGTGATAGCTGCTTGGAACATAACCATATTTGATGTAATCCAGTGTTCCCTGACGGCCGTAGCAGTTCTTTTCACTTTGCGTCGTGGCTGCTGTCAACATCGCTTCAAGTAGTTCAGGCATCAGGTGTTGTCCGATTCCTTTCGTTGCAGCATCGGCAATAACAGCGTCAATGAGCGTACCTGGCATGAGTCCGCGCTCATCCGGGGATAACCATTTTGGCAAGAATCCAGTTTCTCGGTAGGAATTCATAAAGCCCTCGAGCATCTCTTCATACTCTTTAGGTGCAATGATGGAGTACAGAGGATATACGGTTTTGTATGTATCCCAGAATCCGTTATTGGTATAAAGAATACCTTCCTTTACAGATCTAGCTGTCGTATCGTAATGGACCGGATTCATATTGACATCTAGCTCGTAGAACTTCTGAGGGAATAGGAACATGCGATACAAGCATGTATAGAATGTCCGTAAATATTCCTCGTTCGAGTGTGTGACTTGGATTTTGTTCAGATAATGATTCCAAGAATGTGCGGCTTGTTCTTTCAACTCATCGAAGGTTGTAATCGTATCCCGCTGTAGATTGAGCTGCGCTTGCTCGATGCTGATAAATGAGGTAGCCAGTCTAACTTCGAGCGTCCCCTTCTCACAGTCCACAAATCGAATGACCGCATGCTGATCCTCACCACGTAGTGTACTTACATTGGTTAAATTCCCTTCAGCATTATAATGACCGGAATGCGCAAGGTCGATGTCCTTGTTGAAGGTCATAGCCACGTACATTCGGAATCCATCGTCGTGACTACCCGAGAAATTGCTGACATATCCAGTAATTGTACGATTTACCGCATCCAGATGGAATTCGCTCTTCTTCTTTGCATTTAATACGAAACCTGCCTGTTGGGCTCCATTGTATTTGATGCGCAGAGATGCTCCGTAACAGCTTGGAACGAGTTCGGTTGTAATGTTGTAACGTTGTTGCTTCACTTTAACGTAATGAGGTTTAAATATCGCTTCTTCGGGCCGGTATGAACTTTGGCAGGAAAAGACGGATCCTCTGATTTTGTCATCTGCGATAGGTGTCATGAGGAAGTGGGCGAAATCTCCCATCCATGGACTCGGTTGGTGCGTCAGACGAATTCCTTGAAAGATGCGGTCATTCGGATTGAAGAACCAGCTCCCCTCATCATTTGTCTGTACGACAAAGTGATTCATACCAAAGGGAACCCCTGTGTACGGGAGTGTATTCCCGTTGGAATAAGAGTGTTTGTTATTTGTACCTTGGCGTGTGTCGACGTAATGTAGCATGCAGAGTCAGTCTCCTTTATTATGCAGAAATAATAAGTGCTAAAGTTTCTTTACAGTCTGACGTTCTATGAGCTGAACGGGGACTACAATGTTTTCTTGCAAAGAGTCCTGAGGACTTTCGATTAAGTGGATAAGGTTTTGGGCAGCCAGATATCCCATCTGGCAAAAGTCCTGTGACATCGTTGTCAGCTTAGGTTCTATGAAGCTGGCAAGGTTAATGTTATCAAATCCCACAATGGATAAGTCATCTGGCACGGACAGACCCAATTCCTTGGAAATCTGAATGATTTCGATGGCGGTTAAGTCATTCTCTGTAACAATCCCTGTGATTCCTTCCTCCATAGCGGATTGTATGAATTTGGTATAGTATTCTTTCCGGTTAGTGTGGTCATGGGTCAAATACTGGTCAGTTAAGTCATTCACGCTGTAATCGATCAAGTTGTTGTCATGTAGCGCCTTTAGGTAGCCGAAATATCGTCCCCGAATGGACGAAGAATTCTCTACCTTCAAGGATGAGAAAAAGGCGATTTTCTTATGATTATTCTCAATCAGATGCTTGCAGGCTTGATAACCACCGTCAATGTTATCAGAGGTAACGGATTGGAAAGGGATTCCTTCAATACATTTATCTATCGTCACTAATGGGAAATTGGACAGATGATATTGATATAGAATACCAAGATCGCAAATGCTGCTTACCGGGTAGAAGATTACACCAGAGTTGGTACTATGAAGAGCTGCCTTCAATAGCTTTCGTTCTTCTACAATAGTATTGGACTGAATGTTTAACGTATAGTCGGTATTCGTAAGATATTCGTTAATGCCTTTCTCGTAATCCCCAAGCCCAGGATTGTGGGTGAACGGCAAAATTAACAAAATATCCTTGTGTTCTTTGGACGAAGAGCGGGTGGAGGCATAGTTTGAATTTACGAAGCTTCCTTTTCCCTGTATCCGATAGATCAGATTTGAGTTTTCCAATTCTGTCAATGCCCGCTTCGACGTGATCCGGCTAACGTTATATTGCTTTGAAAGATCAGCTTCGGTTGGAAGTTGATCTCCACTTTTCAACTTCCCTGATTCAATTTTAGCTTTTAAATCGTTTACGATATTTTGGTATAGTGGAATTTGTCCCATTTATATATCTCCCTGCTTAATTTGATATATCATCATTATACTGCTTATGTCAAATTTATATGGTAGCCTCTTGTTTGAAATTAAGGTTCTTATGTTGAATATACGATAGGATAGACGTTTCAGCAATAGAAAAGAAATATCTAGCAAAACATTGGGGAAATTGACCGAATCGAAAGTTCTGTCTAGTGTTCATAGCCTGTCACTAGTGAAATCTGTTAACTCCTTATGAGTAAAGGTCCTAGGAGGTTTTAAATATAATGGTTACTAAATTACCTTGAAAATAATTAATGTAAGCGCTAGACAAAATAGTTGGTATGTCATAGAATGGATTTCATAGTCAAAGTTGATATATCAAATATTAAGGGGCTGATGGAGTGTTACATTCTAAAAAAGAAAGAGCTGTAATGTCATTGTTGCTGGTTTCGGCTCTGCTTGTGACAGCATGTGGAGGAGAATCAGGGAAGTCCAAAGGGGCTGGTGCTGATGAATCTGCGAACACGAACGAAATTTCACTCTTAAGACCAAGTTGGACGAACCTAAGACCTGCGTCAAAGGATTTGTGGATGTGGAAAGAATACGAAAAGATGTCAGGAATAAAAGTGAACTGGGAAGAGCTTAGTGATATTGGAGAAAAGAAAAATGTGATACTGACTAGAAGCACGCTGCCTGATGCTTTCTATCAAGTCGATTGGAGTAACGGTGATCTACTGAAATACGGACAGCAAGGAATGTTTATTCCTTTGGAAGATTTGATTAAGGAGAATGCGCCAAATCTGCAAAAATATCTGGATGAGAACGAGGACGTTCGAAAAGGGCTGACGAGTGCGGATGGTCATATTTATGCAAGCCCTTACATAGATCCATATCCGGAAGGAAACCGTACGATTCGCTTGTATATTAACAAGAAGTGGCTAGATAATCTTGGCATGGAGGTTCCGAAAACGACGGACGAACTGGAAAAAGCACTTACAGCATTTGTCACCAAAGACCCGAATGGTAATGGTATTAATGATGAGCAGGGGTGGTATATGCCGAGCGGTTCAGTTGGCTGGACTTTCGAACAGATGATGATGGGATCTTTCGGCATTGGTAACGGTGGACGGAAGGCTGTAGGTGATTTTATTTATGTGGATGACAACGATGAGATTCAGCTTACGATTACATCTGATGAGTATAAGGAAATTCTGAAGTATGAGAACCGGTTGTATAAGAGTGGTGCGATCAACAAGCAGGCCTTCAGCGGTGTAGATTATGACAAATGGACAGCGGATGCTGCTAAAGATACGGTTGGTGCATGGAACTGGGCTGCTCCAGATTATATCGGCGAGAGCGTGAAGGGTGACTTTGTAGCGATTAACGTGCTTGCTGGTCCTAATGGAGATACGGCTTCGTTGACCAGTTCCCAGGTAGCAGGGGGATCAAGTCTTGTTATAACGAAAGATGCGAAAAATCCTGCCGCGATTCTGAAATGGGTGGACTATTTCTACAGTGAAGAAGGCAGTGAATTCGGCTATCTTGGTAAAGAAGGCGTCACCTACAATGTGGAAGATGGTAAGAAAGTCTACATCGATGATATCTTGAAATACAAAGATGGAATCGGTCTGGGTGCATTTCAATATGTCGATAACGTGTATGGTGGATATTTCCCATATATCGAGCTTTCACCGGAAGTTAGAGCGGCGGCTGGACGTCAGGATACGCCAGTATATAGTGATTTGACCGAAACAACGCTGCCGAGTGTGATGTTGCCAGATCTCCCTGCAACGATTAAGGAAGCGAACGAATCTTCTTCTGTTATTGCAGATGTAGGTAATTATATCGGCCAGATGCGTGTGGAGTTTGTTCAAGGCAGTAAGGATATCGACAAAGAATGGGATAACTATATTGCTCAGTTGAAAAAAATGGGTTCGGATAAATACTTGGAGATAAAACAAGCGCAATACAAACGTTATAAAGAAAGCTAAAGGCTTTGTTGGGGAGATTCTTCGGAATTCTCCCTAACACTTTAAGGAGAGGGGAAAACCATGGAATCTTCAGTTCACAAGAAGCATCTTCTCAAGTCGAAACGTAAATCTTTTCTGAAGCAAAAGTGGCTATACATCATGATGCTACTGCCGCTAACCTCTTTGATTATATGGAATTACATCCCGATGTATGGGATTATTATTGCTTTTAAAGATTACTCTCCAGCATTTGGGATATTGAGTAGTCCTTGGGCGGGATTCTCACATTTTGAGCGTTTCTTTAACGCCTTTTATTTCTGGGACGTGATCATTAACACGCTGCGAATCAGTATATACAGTCTTCTGGTTGGAGTACCTCTTCCGATCATATTGGCACTCATGTATAACGAACTTCGCAATAAGAAGTATAAGTCTATTGTACAAACCATTTCTTATATTCCTAATTTTATTTCGGTAGTTATCATTGTTGGTATGGTGACGTTCTTTACGTCTCCGGTTGATGGAGTTATCAATTCTGTAATCGAGTATTTCGGAGGTACGCCGATTGATTTTATCGGAAATTCCAAGTTGTTCCCTCACGTCTTTGTCTGGTCTGGTATCTGGCAAGCAGTCGGATGGGGGACCTTGATCTATACGGCTGCGATGTCCGGCATTCCACAGGACCAATATGAAGCGGCTTATCTTGAAGGTGCATCCCGGATGCAGTGCATTCGTAACATCACCATTCCGGCGATCATGCCGACCATTATGATTTGTACCATCCTAGCGACGGGTTCTGTCATGTCTGTAGGATTCGAAAAGGTATTGTTGATGCAGAATGATGCAAACCTTGCTACATCCGAGGTTTTATCAACATATATGTATAAATCCGGTATTGTGAATGCGGAATATAGCTTCTCCGCTGCTGTTGGCCTATTTAATAATTTGATTAATTTTATTGTACTGTACGTAGTGAATAAATTCGCCCAGAAATTCAGTGAGACAAGCCTGTGGTAGGGAGGGACAAATATGCATTTACAATTATCTAGAAGTGATAAAATCTTTAATTGGCTAAATATTGTATTGGTTGGGGTCTTTACGCTGATTATTTTGTATCCATTATTATTTGTTGTGTTTGCATCACTCAGTGACCCCCGGCAAATCTTCGATAATATATTATTACTTTGGCCTAGAGGCTTTACATTAGAAGGTTATAAGCGGGTGTTTGAAAACCAAGATATATGGATGGGCTTCAAGAATGCCATTATTTACACTGTGCTGGGGACAGCCGTCAACGTGATTATGACTACGCTTGCTGCGTATCCGTTATCCCGTAGGGATTTTAGAGGGCGTAACGTCATTACGATGTTGTTTACCTTCACGATGTTTTTCTCCGGGGGCCTGATTCCGTCGTATTTGGTTAACCAGCAACTCGGGATTGTTAACACCATGTGGGTTATGATACTTCCGGGTGCGGTCAGTGTGTACAACATGATTATTATGCGTACCTACTTCCAACAGAATATTCCACAGGAGCTTGAGGAAAGTGCTTTTATTGACGGAGCGACCGACATGCAATTGCTGATCAAGGTTGTTCTCCCGCTTTCCACGCCGATTATCGCTGTAATGATGATGTTCTACGGCGTTGGCAGATGGAACGGTTATTTTGATGCGATGATTTACCTATCTGAGCGTGAATTGTTCCCACTTCAACTGATTTTGAGGGAAATCCTCGTTCAGAACCAAATGGGTGATGCGGCGAACCAAGCGATCATGAACAGCAACCAAGGTGAAGTCAACGCACTTAAGCAATCGATCAAATACGCGGTTGTCGTCGTATCCAGTGTTCCGGTACTGGTCTTTTATCCGATTGTATCCAAGTATTTTGAAAAAGGCATTATGGTTGGGGCTATAAAAGGTTAGAGGTGTAACGGCAAGGATAAAGCCTGGTAGAAACTGTTGAATAGTTTCTACCAGGCTTATGTGTTTGTATATTTATTTCTAATGTAGGTTGTTATCTAAGAATAAGTATTAGGGTACAACAGGTAAAAGGATACAAAAGGCTGTGCCCTCTTCTTTTTCACTTGTCACTTTTATTTGACCTTTAAAAGATCTGATAATTTGATAACTTACCATCATGCCTAGACCAGTACCACTTTCTTTTAGTGAATAGAAGGGTGTTCCAAGTCGATCAACTTGCTCTTTTGACATGCCTATTCCTTCATCTTGAATTGTAATCTCTATATTTCCATCGCCAGTCCGGATACAAGTAACCCAAACATATCCGCCATCTGGCATAGACTCGATAGCATTTTTCAATATATTGATTAGACATTGACGCAATTTTTGAGGGTTAGCGTAAGCCCAACAGTCATTAGTAATATAATGCTTGATCTCAACATCAAGGGATATGGAGTACGCTTTTGTGATATTTAAGATACGGTTCAATTCTAGCCCGACATCTACTTTGTGCATATTGTCGTTAGTTGGTTTGGCGAATATTAATAAATCATTTATTATTTCGTCTGCACGATCTAACTCTTCGATAGATAGTGCAATATATTTCTTCTTTTTATCAGATAAATCAGGCTCATCCAGAAGTTGAAGGAAACCACGAGACACTTGCATAGGATTCCTAATTTCATGTGCAAACACACTAGTGATATCCCTAATAATTTGTAACTTTCCTAATTCCTGAACCTCTACCCGCATTTGGCTAATCGTTCTTATGTACTCATATAGAATAGTAAAAAACCAAATGAACACTAGAATAAAGGAGGTGTGGATAATTAGTATTCTTAAATATGTTGGTGAAAATCCTAATAATAAATAATACATGGAAAAGCCAACAATAGAGAAGTGAAGAGAAAGTAAAACGACAATTTTAAGTTTTTTTTCTTTTGGTGCTTTGTTAAATGGTTTTCGGGAATATAAGAATAGAGGTACAGTACATAACATAGTGAGAATCGTTACATACAATCCTATGTCGATCCCAAAATAAAGTAGTCGATATAGAATGGCTACGATCGCTAGGAATATACCATTTCTATATCCACTGTATAATGTCCCTAATAATAAAGGAATGATTTCTAAGTCTAATCGGTAACCTGGGCCATACGTTGCAGGAAAGGACATGCAAAAGATGACAGACAATCCCCACAATGCTGTCATGACTAACTTCTCCATCGTTTCCTTTGTGAATTTCTCTGCAAAGAAGGTATGGTATGTAAACATGGGAAGCACGATAAGTGTAAGCTGTAGCAGTAAATCTTTTATGAGATTCATCGATGATCCCTTTCATAGTAATGATGTGATAATAGACATGCATAGTCATTATAACTGTTAATTGAGTAATTAATAAAGATGACTTCTGATAAATTTCAGAAGCCATCAGCGTATAGCGCTATATCAATGCAATAGCTAATAAAGTAAATAAACTCAAGGTTAAAATTTGATTCCTCCCTGGATAAAAGGCAGATGTGTGTACTTGGTTTCTAGGTGAATCAGTTCGTAAATAAACATACCGGTTATCTACACCTGTGATAACACCCTCATGTCTGTTTCCGTCCACGGTAAGGATACGAACTCTACGATTCATACAACTTACGCAATTATAATATGCCTCCACTTGTAGTCAGCCTCCTTTCATGTCATAAAGCATTTTATGAGTGAAATGAATAGCTGGTGTCGGC
Organism: Paenibacillus macquariensis; assembly: GCF_900156375.1. GTDB lineage: Bacteria > Bacillota > Bacilli > Paenibacillales > Paenibacillaceae > Paenibacillus_AQ > Paenibacillus_AQ macquariensis. The sequence continues at coordinate 257,994 of NZ_FTNK01000001.1, read as the reverse complement.
TAAGTTACCTACTTATCAGCTCCTTAGAGAAGAGTAGTAGATAAAAGTAAGATCCATTATCTATTAAATAATCCTTAAATGAAATAGTTACAATCTTTTTTCTGGAAATTTTGCTAAAATGAGCATACGATAAAGACATGAGTATTTAGTACACCATGAAAGGTGGGTTATCATTGAAATCTAGGAAGTGGGTTATTGTATCCACTGCTGCTTGTGTATTACTTGGAACTTCTGTCATAGCTTTCGCTTCTAACCCAATCAAATTAATTATTAATGGCTATGAACGTTATACAGAGACACCCCCAGAAATTATAAATGGACGAGTTATGGTGCCTTTGACGACCATTACAGAAGCGTTCAATAAAATAGTATCTTACAATGCGGACTCAAAAGAAGTTGAAATAAGCGATCCCAAACAAAAGATGATCTCTCAAATGGGTAATATAGTAGTCACGGGCAAGGAAAGTGAAGATGGGAGCTATGAACATTTACAACTCGTCACAGATCAATTCAGTCGTGATTTGGATGGTTACAATGTATCGAACCCGACGTATATACCAGAAATCATATCGGTAGATTTGAATGGTGATGGGAAGAAAGAAATTGCTGTTATTCTGACTACAGGTTATGGCACGGGAGTGTACATAAGTGAGCTTCATGTAAGACAGGGAGATACGGGGATTGAAATTCCGACGGAAGATGCTTTAATAGCAATGAAGAAACAATTCACAGGAGCCGTTACTAGTAAAGGAATTAACATAACTATAAATGGTCAACAGACGCTACTTACTAATGATACGTTAAGCACCGAGAGAGATTACTGGTTCGATGAGCCGTACATTGGTAATATTATTAATTACAATATCGAGAACAACACACTAAAGGCATCGGCTGCTGTACAAATATCGCCAGATGAATTTATCGGTGAACTTGAGGTCGAATATAGCTATAAGAATGGCATCTTTCAGGTGGGAGAGGCTACCTTCTCCCAAGACGAAGAATAGCCTCTGTTCATCTCATCTAAGTAAACATGTAACTGATGTAGACCATCGCGAGTAGACCAATGATAAATGAGTATGTAGAGGGCCTTTCATATCCATGTCCATGACTTTCAGGAATAAGCTCTTTATACACGATAAACATCATGGCTCCTGCGGCGAAAGCTAACCCGTAACCGATTAAAGAATCAATGTAACTTGCGGTAAAATAACCTACAATAGCAGCAATCACTTCTATAAAGCCTGTGACTGCAACGAGTAGAAATGCATTGAGCTTCGTTACGTTAGAATTCATTAAGAATATAGCTAGGATTAACCCTTCTGGCATATTCTGTGCACCAATGGAGATGGCAACCATGGGTCCCAAGATGTCGTTCTCACTGGCAAAGCTAAAGCCTGTACTGAGGCCTTCAGGGATGTTATGGATGAAGAGTGCAATAATAACTAGCAGAGATTTAGAATCGAATGTACTAATCCCAGAATCATTCTCAACATCAATGTGTGGAATGCTCTTCTCAATGAGGTCGAGAACAACAATGCCTAGCAACAACCCAATGGTTAGTCCTATAATCCCTGATTCATTGACTGCCTGAGGCATTAATCCAAACGTGGAGGCGGATACCATGATTCCGGCCGTAAAGGCAATTAAGATATCCTTCCACTTTTCAGAAAGACTTTTCACGAAGAATAAAGGAACGGCTCCAAGTACGGTAGCCATTGCTGAAATAAAGCTTCCAATGATAGCTGCTTCCATAGTCTGACTCCTTTTTTATGATGGATTGCCAAGTCCCGTCGTACTTGGATGTACAATTCGTCATTTCACTTAAAAATGGGGTATGGAAGAGCTTTTTTTTGCATTTTATTGTTATAATGACGGATTGGCATGGCATTTACGACACACCGGATAATACGTTTCATTTCCACCGATCTGGATTTGTTGTCCTGTATAGATAGGTTTTCCGTTCTCTACTCTTAAGGTCATGATTGCCTTACGTTCACAGAACCAGCAGATGGTTTTTAATTCTTCAATTTTGTCCGCATAAATCAGCATATATTTACTGCCCTCGAAGAGATTGTTTTGAAAATCATTTTTCAGACCAAATGCCATGACGGGAACGTGAAGTTCGTCCACAATTCGGACTAGCTGAAGAATTCCATTCTCGGTCATGAATTGGCATTCATCGATTAGTACACACGAAGGTTTAGGTTGATGCTCTTGTACGATTTGATAAATATTAGTATCCTCATAAATGGGGATTGCTTCTTTACGTAAGCCAATTCTTGAAGACACGTAGCCAACCTCGTCTCGATTATCGATAGCTGAAGTAAAGATCAAAACATGTTTATTCTGTTCCTCATAATTATGAGCAACTTTAAGAATCTCAATGGATTTACCGCTATTCATAGCGCCATATTTAAAAAATAACTGTGCCAACCGTACATCTTCCTTTCAATATGCCTTAAAGTATTATGTGGGGAATCTTCATTTCCCAGTCATTTATCCATATTAACAAAAGTCGAAACACATAAATAGTACCTTTAAACGGAGGAAATATTAATGAATGCTACGCTAGAACAATATAAAGAACGAATTGCTGCTATAGAAAGAGAAGGATCGCTTGACTTGAATACACAAATGCTCTTAAATCATCTGCTTGAGGATCTTGAGAAATGTGTGCAGTTAAACCTATCCTTAAGAAAGTCAGTGTCGAAATCCAATTCTAAGGAGTCAAGAATGTCCAGTAAGCTTAGGGATGCCTTGTACGAATAAAAGATTATACACTTTATGTATGCAAAAATGTACTAAACCATCACACCAATTTTGAATTCTTACTATATGTTATAAGAAGGAGATTTTATGGTGAAGGGTGGGGTGATAGTGAGTCTTTCTGCTAAAAAATCAAGACGGAAAAAGAGGGTTAAGGTTTCCAATAAGAAGCAAAGCGAAAACGGCTCTGCCCCGAATTTATCTCCACAACAAATATCTTTAATAGCTGCCCTTTTGGCTGGCTTCTTTAATATACAATCAGTGATTTATAATCGTGATAATGTGTTGCAGGTGATACTGACCACGAATAGATTAACGAACCTTCCTATACTAGGTCCACCGACTAATGTACAGAATTTGGATGTTCAGGATTCGGTCGATATCGATGTGATTAATAATGAAATCAAATTTTTGAGATAAGCGTTAAATAAGACACCGTCAGAGATTTGCTCACGGTGTCTTTTCTTATGGAAATAAGAAAAATGTAATTTTACGTTATCCCCGCGCTGTCTTATAGGACAAACTTTCGGTTGCGTGGAGATTACAATGGCTTTGGTTTACGTTTCTCTTTGAATCGTGGACCAACGTAATTTCGTTTGCGATCTCTAGTTAGAATCCAACCACCTAAGAAGGTCATTCCTGCAACAAATAGGAGAAGGCCTCCTCCAAAATGAAGCCACTGAAAGGATGGATTTGAAACGGTATCGTCACCATGCACCGAGATGAAATCGAATATAGAATCTTTCATCATTAGAAATCCAGTCATAGCCATTAAGCCAGGAATAACTAAAATTAGAATGGCAATGAAGCGGGTAATAAGTAATTTCATGGCTAAATCCTTCCTATTTCTTGGAATGTTTATCTTCATGTATAATACCGTGTTCACGAAGGGTTGTCTATTTGTGATGAACCTTTAAACTTTGTAATACGAGTGAAAAGGAGTAAGATATAAGAGAGTGTTAGGATGTCAATATCGTTATTAGAGATGTGGCATTCTATTTAGGTGAAAACGAAATAGATGGAGGATGTATATGACTATTACATGTGATATTGCAATACTAGGAGGCGGAACCGGCGGTTATGTCGCCGCAATCCGTGCTGCTCAATTAGGCAAAGATGTCGTTATTATTGAAGAAGACAAGCTTGGCGGAACCTGTCTCCATCGAGGTTGTATACCAAGTAAGTCTTTACTACGAAGTGCTGAAGTTTATGCGGATATTAAAGAAAGCGAAAGCTACGGTATCGAGACGAGTGGGGCCAAGGTTGTATTCCCTAATGTGCAGCAGCGTAAGACTGATATTGTAGAACAATTACATCAAGGCGTTAAATATTTAATGCGTAAAAATAAAATAAAAGTGTTGCACGGAAAAGGTCGCGTGACGGGACCTTCCATATTCTCACCTAAGAGTGGAGCTGTAGCTGTAGAGCTGTCAGACGGTGAAATGGAAACGGTTGTTCCAACACATTTAATCATAGCTACAGGGTCCCGCCCGCGGATATTACCCGGTCTTGAACCAGATGGTATTCATATTCTTAGCAGCGATGAAGCACTCTTAATGGAACAATTGCCACAATCTATGATCATTATCGGTGGTGGTGCTATTGGTGTGGAATGGGCTTCTATGCTGAATGATTTTGGCGTTCAGGTTACGATTGTAGAAGCGGCTAATCAACTGCTTCCACAAGAAGATGAAGATGTTTCGAAAGAGCTAACACGAATTTTTGTCCGTCGTGGTATTAAAGTACTGACAGGAAGTAAAGTGCTAGTGGATACATATCAAGCCAATGATGGCGACTTTTCGTTGAATATCCAGCAAGGTGACCAAACAACGAGTCTCTCGGCTGAGAAGTTGCTCGTGTCCATTGGACGTCAAGCGAATATTGAGAACATTGGTATTGAAAATACGGATGTGCGTACTGAAAAAGGATTTATTGCTGTTAATGCGTTCATGCAGACAGGTGAAGCACACATCTATGCTATAGGCGATGTGATCGGAGGCGTACAATTGGCGCATGCGGCTAGTCATGAAGGCATTGCGGCAGTAAACCATATTCATGGAGAAACAGTGCATCCTTATGAATCACAACTTATTCCACGCTGTGTGTATACCCGTCCGGAAGTAGCAAGTGTCGGTTACACAGAGAAAGAGTCTAAGGAAAGTGGATTAGATGTAAAGGTTGGGAAGTTTCCTTTTCAAGCGATTGGGAAATCCTTAGTACATGGAAGTAAGGATGGATTCGTCAAAGTTGTTGCAGATGTTAAGACGAATGATATTCTAGGCGTGCAAATGATTGGTTTACATGTGACTGATTTAATTAGTGAGGCAGCATTAGCTCAAGTATTGAATGCAACACCTTGGGAAGTGAGCCAAACCATTCACCCGCACCCAACTTTGTCTGAAGTTCTAGGGGAAGCGATGCTTGCTGTTGATGGAAATGCGATCGGAATGTAAAGATGTGATAAATCATCTTTTCTTTTTTTAGAAAAAAGGATTATAATAGGTTTAGCCTAGTCTTAGTACCTGGTTTTAAGATCAGATCAGATCAGATAGAGATCAGATAAGAGGATTTGGCTCTATGAACAAGGAGGACCTTCGATGAATGATAATGATGTTATTAACGTGGAAAATCAGCATGAGCAACTTGGACTGAGTGATGGTCAGGTGATCGACATGTACAGATATATGCTGTTGGCACGAAAATTTGATGAACGTAATTTATTACTACAGCGAGCAGGTAAAATTAATTTTCACGTGTCAGGTGTAGGTCAAGAGACTGCACAAGTTGCTGCGGCGTTTGCACTTGATCGTGAGAAGGATTATTTCCTTCCTTATTATCGAGACTATGGATTTGTCTTAGCCGTAGGAATGACGCCAAGAGAATTGATGCTCTCAGCTTTTGCGAAGGCAGAAGACCCAAATAGTGGTGGTCGCCAAATGCCAGGACACTTTGGTAGCAAGCGATTACGTATTGTTACTGGATCAAGTCCGGTTACAACGCAAGTTCCTCATGCGGTTGGATTTGCGCTAGCAGCCAAAATGAAGAAACAGGATTTTGTTTCTTTTGTTACTTTTGGAGAAGGATCAAGTAATCAAGGGGACTTCCATGAGGGATGTAACTTTGCTGGTGTACACAAGTTGCCAGTCATCTTAATGTGTGAGAACAATCAATATGCGATCTCTGTTCCTATGCATAAACAAATTAGCGGAAAAATTAGTGATCGTGCGCTTGGATACGGATTTCCAGGTATTCGAGTTGACGGAAACGATGCACTAGAAGTATATCGTGTAGTTAAGGAAGCAAGGGAACGTGCGATTCGCGGGGAAGGCCCAACACTCATCGAAGCGATGATGTATCGACTTTCACCCCATTCAACTTCGGATAATGATTTAGCGTACCGTACGCAAGAAGAAGTGGATGAGAATTGGAAGAAAGATGGCGTTGCTCGAATGAAATCTTATCTAATCCGTCTAGGGATATGGGATGAAGATAAGGATGCTGACTTGGTTGTACAGTTAAATATGGAGATTAAGGAAGCTACGGAATATGCTGATCGTGCACCGTTCCCGAAACCAGAAGATACGCTTCTGCATGTCTATGCTAGCGCTGAGGAGGAGAAGTCATGGCAGTAATGGAATATATCGACGCGATTCGTCTTGCGATGAAGGAAGAAATGGAACGCGATGAGAATGTATTTATTCTTGGAGAAGATGTTGGGGTTAAGGGTGGCGTATTTACGACGACCAAAGGATTAATGGATCAGTTCGGAGAAGAACGCGTGATGGATACGCCGCTTGCTGAGTCAGCCATCGCGGGTGTGGCGATCGGAGCTGCTATGTACGGAATGAAGCCGATTGCTGAAATGCAATACTCGGACTTCATGTTACCTGCAACGAATCAAATTATAAGTGAAGCGGCCAAAATCCGCTATCGTTCAAATAATGATTGGAATTGCCCTATTGTTGTTCGGGCGCCTATTGGTGGAGGGATCTTTGGCGGGTTGTACCATTCTCAGTGTCCTGAATCGATATTCTTTGGTACACCGGGCTTAAAAATTGTTGCACCTTACTCGGCATATGATGCCAAAGGATTATTAAAAGCGGCTATTCGCGACCCAGATCCGGTGCTCTTTTTCGAAAATAAGAAATGTTACAAGCTCATTAAAGAAGATGTACCATTGGATGATTATATTGTACCTCTTGGCGTAGCTAATGTATTGCGTGAGGGTGATGATATTACAGTCATTGGGTATAGTATGCCGCTTCATTTCTGTATGCAGGCTGCTGAAGAGTTGGAGAAGGAAATGGGCATTACAGCTCATGTATTGGATTTACGTACGTTACAACCGCTTGATCGGAATGCTATCCTTGAATCCGTTCGTAAGACGGGCAAGGTACTTATTGTTCATGAGGATAATAAAACAGGTGGTATCGGTGCTGAAGTATCTGCCATCATTTCGGAAGAATGTTTGTATGATTTAGATGCACCTATCATGAGATTATGTAGTCCGGATGTGCCAGCTATGCCAATTAGCCCGCCGATGGAGAAATTCTACATGCTTACGAAGGATAAAGTAAAAGAAGCCATGATCCATTTGGCAAACTACTAGAAGTTTAGGAGTGAATGATATGTCTGATAATAAACAATTAATTGATGTGTTTATGCCCCAACTTGCCGAATCACTCGTCTCTGCGACAGTAGGCAAATGGCTTAAACAACCTGGAGATAGAATTGAGCAATATGAACCGATCTGTGAAGTTATTACAGATAAGGTGAACGCTGAAATTCCATCAACGGTGGATGGCATTATGGGAGAACTTATCGCTGAAGAGGGTCAGACGATTGGTGTAGGTGAAGTTATCTGTCGAATTTCAGTGATTTCTACGAATGAATCCGTTTCTGTGAATAAACCAGCAAACACAGTAACTGCTGAGGCTTCATCTACCATATCATCGGATCAGTCCATGCGTAGTCGTTACTCACCTGCTGTACAAAGTTTAGCGGCTGAACACGGGTTGAATCTTGCAGACATTCCTGGAACGGGCATGGCTGGAAGAATCACTCGTAAAGACGTGTTGGCATATGTAGAAGGGGGTCATTCAGAACAAGCTAGGCCATCAACAGTATCTTCTGACGTGACTGGTGGAATAAATTCACCATTCCAAGGATTATCACATACAAATCCTGCTGTAACTCCTTCTCAATATGTGGAGAATAAATCACCTGCTGCTCGGAATTCAGGACTTCATTTAAATGAAAACCCACAAATTCCGAATAACGTTATTGAAGGTCAACAAGGAAGAGCTGAGACACTGATTGATATCACACCTGTCCGCAATACGATTGCTACGCGTATGAGACAAAGTGTATCCGAAATCCCTCACGCTTGGACGATGATTGAGGTAGATGTAACGAATTTAGTCTTGATACGTAACAAGCTCAAGGATGAGTTCAAACGCAATGAAGGAGTTAACTTAACTTATCTAGCGTTTCTTTTGAAAGCTGTTGTAAATGCCATTAAAGATTATCCTATTATGAATTCTGTGTGGGCTACAGATAAGATTATTGTCAAACGTGACATTAATATCTCTCTTGCCGTAGGGACGGACGACACCGTAATGGTCCCTGTTATTCAGAAAGCAGATCAGAAGAATATTGCAGGTCTCGCTAAGGAAGTAGAAGACCTTGCAACCAAAACACGCCAAGGGAAATTAAAACTGGACGATATGCAGGGTGGTACGTTTACCGTGAACAATACGGGTTCCTTTGGCTCAGTATTATCGTATCCAATTATTAATTATCCACAAGCTGCGATTCTCACATTTGAGTCGATTGTTAAGAGACCGGTTGTAATTAACGACATGATCGCTGTTCGTTCTATGGCTAATATATGTTTGTCGTTAGACCACCGGATTCTGGATGGTGTTATTTGTGGACGATTCCTTCAACGCGTGAAGGAAAACCTAGAAGGTTACACGTTAGATACGAAGCTGTACTAAGAAATGTAATCTAAAGACAATTTGGTTATCTTTTTTGTCTTACAGAGAAGGGCGGATATGACGTTTGCGTAGAACACTTGATATTTCTTATATACCTTTCATTGATTATGCTGAGGCTTGGGATATGCAAAAGGAATTCGTTCGTCGTATAGATCTTGGAGAGCAACAGGAAACCCTGTTGCTCTTGCAGCATCCACCCACGTATACCATGGGATCTCAGAAACATCCAGAACATCTTCTTCTTAGTAAAGAGCAGTTAAAGGAACGTGGTATTGCATTGTTTGAAATTGACCGTGGTGGAGATATTACTTATCATGGGCCAGGACAACTGGTAGGATACCCCTTGCTCTTATTGAATGAAGAGAGTGGCATTGATTTACATGCCTATTTACGAAGTCTTGAACAGGTCATCATAGATTACTTGGCTCTTTATGGCGTTCAAGGAACTCGCAAACCGAAGTATACGGGTGTGTGGGTAGGGGAACATAAGATTTGTGCGATTGGTGTGAAGTTTAATAAATGTCGGCATCATCGTGGGTTTGTGACAAGTCATGGGTTCGCCTTTAATATTACAGCAGGAATTCAGAATGAGGGATTTCAAGGCATTGTACCTTGTGGAATTCAGGAATTCGGAGTTACAACGCTTGAGGATTGTACTGGACAAGAATTTGATATCATGCAAGTTGCGAGTGAGATAGCACCATTATTTACCTCAATATTTGATTATGAAATATCTTTATCCGATAAAATGAAAAAAGCCCGCTGAATTTAGCGGGCCATGAAAGGTTCAACGACCATTAGGAATGTAGAGCCAAGCATCGCTATAAGCATAAGGTAAATAAAAATACGAAATAGTTTTTTTCGTTGCATGAAGAAACTCCTTTAATTTTAAGTTTAGTTAGAATGATTAGATTAGGTATGTTGCTATTCACTTATTGTAACGTATCCAAGAGAGAGAGGGAAGTCCAATGACATCGCAAGAGCGTATTGTGCAGGAATTCATAGAATTGGTACAAGTAGATAGTGAGACTTTGCATGAAGAGGAAATTTCCATCGTACTCAAGAAAAAATTCAGTGATCTTGGATTAACTGTATTTGAAGATGATAGTAAAGCTGTTACGGGTCATGGTGCTGGTAATTTGATTATTACGTGGGAAGCTGATCAACTCATCGACGCACCGCATATCTTTTTCACATGCCATATGGATACGGTAACTCCTGGTGTAGGTATTAAACCTTCACTTGGTGAAGATGGATGGATCACAAGTGATGGGACGACCATTCTGGGAGCGGATGATAAGGCGGGGATAGCTGCTATTCTCGAAGCTATTCGTGTCATTCAGGAGCAGAAGATTCCTCATGGACAAGTACAATTCATTATTACCGCGGGTGAGGAGTCAGGACTTCGTGGAGCGCGAGCATTTGATCCCAAGCACTTGGATGCTGAATTCGGATACGCCATAGATTCTAATGGAGAGATCGGAGCTATTGCAGTTGCTGCGCCAACTCAGGCCAAAATTACGATGACGATTATCGGTAAATCAGCACATGCTGGTGTGAATCCAGAAGATGGCATTAGTGCTATTCAAGTCGCTTCCAAAGCCATTTCACGCATGAATTTGGGCCGTATTGACCATGAGACGACTGCTAATATTGGTAAATTCTCAGGTGGTGGTCCAACGAATATTGTGTGCGATCGGGTACAGCTTGATGCTGAAGCTCGTAGTATCGTTCAAGACAAAGTAGATAAGCAGATTGCACAGATGAGAGAAGCGCTAGAGACAACGGCTAGAGAATATAATGCCGAGTGCGAATTCCGTAGTGAAATACTATATCCCGCTTTTAACTTCTCGGAGAATGATGCTGTCGTGAAGCTAGCTCAGCGTGCAATTATGAACCTCGGATTAACGAGTCGTGTGTTCCATTCTGGCGGAGGAAGCGATGCTAACATATTTAATGGATTCGGTATTCCAACCGTAAACCTAGCACTTGGATATGAGAACATTCATACAACCAAAGAACGAATTAAAGCAGCCGATATGCTAAAAGCATCTGAAATGGTCGTAGCGATCATTCAGGAATCTGGTAAATTGACATCAAAAGAGGAAGTTCTATAATATTTCCTTCTAAATATAAATTTAGTCGACTTCAGAATGTTGAATGTCATTTGTCATGGATTTAACGGGCAATATATTTAGAATAGCTATAAATTATTCAATTCAAAAAAAATGGCCCTGCTATAAATATAGCGGAGTCATTTTTTTCTTATACAATAACTTCTGTGGCACTGGTCCCACTTAAATTTTTCCAAGCTATAAAGATGGTAATGATAGCAGCAATCAGAAATAAAAATGAGGCGAAGAAAGCTAACTGATTCAATTTCTTTTGTTGAGAGGAACCGGATTTGGAGATGCTTCGGGCCTTTGTAGCTCTCACGTAAACGACACTCCTTTGCTGAAATCTAAGGATTCATAAGCACTTAAAGTAAAATATGTTCTCTATGACGATTGAGTTCTCGTAAAGGAGAAAATTAGACGAACAACAGTGGACAATCCACCATAGACCCTGAATTACCTATGAATGGCACCACCCATGAAAGATAAGTGAACAAAAAAATAGGAATTGTCTAGAACTAGATTCTCTAGTTCTAGACAATTCCTGAACTCACCTTCAGTTGAAAGGTAAGGTGCCTTCCAAGGGTTTGGAAGACATACGTCGTCTCTGGGCGGTTCCCCAAGCGGTATGCCATTGGGTATGATGTAGGATGTGTAAGGATTGGGTAATATTATGTATGTATTGATCCGCTAGGTGTGTGGGATCATCTTCTTGTGGAATGAGTTCATTTCTACTTAATAAAGATTCCAATGTTATTTGTAGATAACATGCTGCTGTTGCAAATTGTGACTGAGTGTGGGTAATGTCATTCATATAAATTTGTTCAAAATGCTCTGCCGCGGATTGTAATCGCCCTTCATCATACATCATTTCAGCAGCAATAAAACATAGATTCTGACTATGTTGTTCTTTCGTATGTAAAGGAAGAGGTAATAGAGTGGTAAGGAAATCTATGGATTTCTCAGTATAGCCTTCGTTATATAGTATGTATATTAACTGACTTAACTCAGCTTCATTTGGAACAGGAACAATGGACAAAGATTCATCCGGTAGTCCGTGACAGATGGCGAGCTTAGCCATATCTAATTGTTGCATACGTGTTAGATTCGAGGGCAAGCGACGATCGTTCGTTAACCACAGACAGAGGTTCAGAAGGGTTTCTAAGGTAGTTGTGAATGATCCTATGCGTAGTTCTATTTGAATAAGTTCTTCTAATCGGTTCTCCAGCAAATGAAGAGCTTGGGAGAACTCACCTGTATGAAGAGAACATTGAATATACAGTAGATAATCGCTGTTAGATAAATGGCCAATAGAAGAGTATAGGGTAGAAGACTCTTTATAGATTCCTAACATAAACAAAGCATGGGCTAATAGCGTAGAACTTAGCTTATTTTCGAGGCATTTCTCATGCAATATATTCATGATTTCGCTGTCATTCTTACCCATCGAATGAAGTAGATCGCCCCATTCAACGAAGCCATCCAACTTATATTTACCGCTTTTGAGACATTGTTGGAATGCATAAATAGCTTCCGATTTATTGCCTTCCCATTTGTTGATTTTTCCATATTCAAGCCATACGATAGATTTATCGAATCCCTCTTCGGAAAGATCATAAGTGTGTCCTTGACTACTATTATGTAAAGATGTTTTAAAACTTTCTAATGCCTCAGTATGTAAGCCACGTGTTTTGTACCACATTCCCATTTTGTATTGAAGCCTAGGGGGGAATGGGTCGATAAGTAGTTGTTCTTCTAGTTCTTTTCTATTCATAGCAACGCCTCCATCCATATGTATAACGCAACAGGAAGTCATTAGTTTATAGGATGAATAATTATTATTCATAATAGGTCGAAACTTGAACAAAATATGTAAGAATACATATTTATTTCATTTTTTTGAGAAGTTCCTCTACGGTGATGTTAGGGCCCCATTGTTTTTGCCATTGTTGAAGCATGATTTTAATCTGCCAAGCTTGTCCTACCATGTGGAACGAATCTGTTGATCGATAGCTCTTCATGCAATTTCCTTCTTTCAAATGAAGTTTGTTATAATTACACCATATGTAAGAGCATGTCCTTTCATGCATGATTAAGGGGGAATTATCTTGAAAGAAAATAAACCGATGTCAACATCTGCGTTGGATGAAGTTACATTATCAACGCAACCTATATTCGAAGGGCGAATCATTTCATTACAGGTCGATACCGTGCGTCTACCCGATGGGAAGACGGCGACACGTGAAGTGGTGAGACATCCCGGAGCCGTTGCAGTACTTGCTTTACGTGATGGAAAGATGTTAGTCGTGGATCAATTTCGTCAACCAATGGGTCGATGTGAAATTGAGATTCCAGCAGGGAAACTCGAGCCTGGTGAGGATCCTTATGCGGCTGCAGTTCGAGAATTGGAGGAAGAAACGGGATATCGTTGCGGTGAGATCAAGTTATTGCAATCCTTTTATACATCGCCTGGTTTCGCTGACGAGTTGATTCATTTGTATGTGACGGAGGATTTGGTAATTGGTGAAATGGCACCAGATGAAGATGAATTTCTAGAAGTGTCAGAAATTACACTTGAAGAAGCGTATCGTTACATCCAAGAAACACGGATTAGTGACGCGAAGACAATTATGGCTGTGTATGCTTGGCATCTATACACAATAACAGGGACGTTTGGAGGATGACCTTGAGCTCAATACAACACCAAGATAAGCTACAAGATTATTATGCGGATTTACATATTCATATTGGCAGAGCAACGAATGGCCAAGCGGTAAAGATAACTGGAAGTCGAAATCTTACATTTGCCAATATCGCTAAGGAAGCAGTCGAACGTAAAGGGATAGATCTTATAGGAATTATTGATTGTCATTCCCCGTCCGTACAGACTGACATCCTATCTTGTTTATATTCTGGAGAAATGAATGAAGTGGTTGGCGGGGGGATTGAGTATCGGGGAACAACCATTCTGTTGGGATGTGAAATTGAATTCAATGAACCCGATAAAGGTGCAGCACACTTACTTACGTATTTCCCAAACTTGGATGTGATGCAACAATTTAGCGCTTGGATGATTCATCATATGACCAACATCAATCTTAGTACGCAACGGATATATGTACCTGCAAGGGTATTGCAGGAGGAAGTGGTACAGCGAGGTGGGATTATGATTCCAGCGCATGTGTTCACACCCCATAAGGGCATGTATGGCAATGTAACCGACACGATGGAAGATGTCCTAGATCTTAACCTGATCAGTGGAATTGAGTTAGGTTTAAGCGCTGATTCTACTATGGCGGGTACATTGAGCGAGTTAGATGATTTTACTTTCTTGAGTAATTCCGATGCCCATTCCCTTGGCAAAATAGGGCGTGAGTACAATAAGATTAGCTTAGCTACGCCTTCTTTTGAAGAATTGTGCAAAGCTCTGGCAAGAGAAGATGGTCGCCGAGTGAGTGCCAACTATGGATTGAATCCACGACTGGGTAAATATCATCGAACATACTGTAGTGGCCGTCATGTCATCATGGATGATCATGTAGCAACGAAGAATGGACAGATATGTCCTAATTGTGGAGGTGCGAAAGTAGTGCAAGGTGTGCTGGAGCGGATACAGAGTATTGCAGATCGAAATGAACCCTATATACCGGATCATCGCCCACCCTATCATTACCAGATTCCATTAGAGTTCATTCCTGGGCTTGGTAAAGCTAAAATGACGTCGTTACTACAAGCTTTCGGAACGGAAATGAACATCCTTCATCAAGCGAATGAACAAGAGATTGCTGAAGTAGTGGGCTTAGAAATGGCCCGATATATCGTTATGGCGAGGAATGGAGAACTTAACCTTGTATCAGGCGGCGGAGGAACATACGGCAAAGTTATACGAACCTAATTGATAGACAAAGTCATAGTTTATAAGAGTCTCTCATAACCTATACATATGTGATAGGAAGGGAGACTTTTGTAAGATGCAATCCATACGCCATTCCTTAAAAGACCAGACGATGTTATTTATTTTTGTAGGTGTGTTATTCCTCGTCGGGGTCATTTTTGGAGCCTTGATGGTTAATGCACTTTCGTTAGAACAGCAACAAGATTTGGCCCGATATTTAGGTAATTATTTTGTGGTATTGGATCAAGGGAGTACTGGAACGGAACAGGTTACGTACTGGAACATTGCTTTATTGCATTTGAAGTGGGTCGGGTTAATTTGGATTTGTGGGTTATCCGTCATTGGTCTGCCCGGTATTTTAATTCTGGATTTTCTAAAAGGCGTACTGATCGGGTTCACGGTTGGTTATTTAGTGGGACAATTTTCGTGGAAAGGGCTTCTATTTGCGCTAGTATCTGTCGCGCCACACAACCTATTTGTTATTCCGGTTTTAGTACTTTGTAGCGTGGCCGCCATTTCCTTTTCTCTACATATAATTAAGAATAGGATATTGACGCATGGTCACGGTAGTCTTACACGTCCCTTTATTAATTATGTTGTGCTGACAGTGGTCATGGGGGCGCTCATGTTAGGGATAGCGTCGTTTGAAACATGGGTCACTCCGGCGATGATGAGATGGGTTACACCGATGCTGATCCAATAGCATTGTAATGATGTTCAAGGGTTTTTCTGATGCTAACCACAGAAAATCACATTCCCTGCATTTATTCGGGATTAAGGATGTTACCAAAGTGGATTTTAACTTTCTTGGTGGCATTTTTTTTCATTTTATCAGTAACATGCGTTTAGACTTTCAAAGTACTTTTAGCATCATCGTGACCGACTCGTTCCATAATGGTTTTAAGATCGACTCTAGCTTCCGCAAGCATGCTAATATGAGTATGTCTGAAAGTGTGTGGAGTTGCCTTTTTTTAATACTTGTATGTTTAAGTAAACGATTCATTCTTTCGAGTAATTTCTTTTGATTAATAGGTCTTCCATTCAAGGCTGAATTTTCCTTGCCATTAGTCCCAATTTCAATTTTATATTTATCCATATAGTAAGGTGTACTCTAATTAAAAGGAGGAATTACTATGAGTGAAGTTGTTGGAGGGTTTAATGGAGGTTACGGTATAGGTGGATTTGGTGGAGGAGGAGTAGGTGCAATATTAGTATTGTTCATTTTGCTTGTTATAATCTCTAAAGCGTTCTTTATCTAAGGTAATACGCAGCAAATAGTAGTAATTAATAGATTGTCCCAAAAGCATAATATGAGTCGTAACATATACGGAAGCATCGTTATGCAATCCGAAAACATCAGTGAAATACCCCACTAACCTTAATTTGTCGGTGGGTATTTTTTTGTTTAGGTAAGGAAACTACTTTTCCTGAACAACAAAAAGACCACAGAAGACTAACCTTCATGGTCTTTAATATTTTTTAACATATTCCATTAAATTACTTATTTTAATTCGATCTTAACATCATATTCTTTTCTTTCTCCACCTCCCATGCCTTCCCCTTTTAGAACATACCATTTCAACTTAACCCACTTGATATCCTCAGCATGCCCTCGATCAAGGTACCAAATTACATCGCCCTCTTTTATAACACCTTCGTAAATTTCTCCACCTAAATTAGAGCTTGCTAGCATGGCTGGTGAATCAATTTGTTCTCCTGTTGATGTAACTAGAACGGCTTGATCAGGGTATGTCGTGTATGTATCTGCTGTTGTGTTTTCAATACTAAACTTTACTCCCACTACAGAAGCAGTCATATCAGTCGGATTATCAGCTTTAGGAGACTTGTCAGAAACAGCAATTTTCTTAATAGTTGTTTTTAATCCGTCGAAATCATCCGTCCAACTTACGTTATCATAAACTTTCCACATGTCTGCAGCTGGATTTTCTGACTCTTTTGTCTCGGTACTAGTTACTGGTTCTGTAGCTACCGGAGCTGGACTTTCAACTTTGGTTGTTGCCGGACTCTCATCTTTAATTGCAGTATTTTTATTGGAGCAACCAGCTAACAAAATTAATGCGATAAAAGCTAAAGATAAAACCTTTGATATTTTATTCATATTGCCCTCCATGATTAATAATTTTTCATAAGTCTATCAGAACCAGGTAAATATATCCATGTATTATTAACAAATAAAAGAAGACAACAAAAACATAACGCCAATGGTGAACAACAAAACAATATGGCTAACTGAGCTTTTATCTACTTCTAACCTCAATACAATCTCCCTTTAAGGTTCATCCTCTAATATTTAGAGATCCCCTTTAATAATATAAAAAATGCTCTACCGGTATAAACTGGTAGAGCATTTTTTAACGTTTAGGTAAGGATATAACCTGAATCTTTACCAGCGCCTGTTTATTCTGTTCGGTGTGTATCGTTGTCGTCATCTTGAACAGCTTTACCCACTTTATTGCCCAACGTTGCGCCAACGATGCCACCTACGATGGTTCCAACAGGACCCAAAGCGGAACCCATGACAGCACCAACAGCACCACCACCCACGGTTCCTACAGCATTTCCAGTGTCAACGCCATCATCATTGGTCGTGGTTCGATCAGAACCAACGTTTCGATTACGTGTATTGTTTTTAGTCATCTAATCTCACTCCTCCTTTTTATGAACGCTGCTACTTATAGCGCAGTCCCACAACATACCTTGCCCTAACTCGTTTGAAAGGATTCTAGCTGGCGAGGATATCTGTGCTGTTTTCCCATCAATATGGGTATGCTAAAGAAAATTTTTTGAAATTTTCCGTTAATAATGGTTAAGGAGTGAATATTTATGATCGGGACCCATACGGCATTACTTATTATAGATGTTCAAATAGGTTCGTTTCGAGAATCGACACCTTTATATAAAGGAAATGAATTATTAAAAAATCTCCAATTGCTTATTTCAAAAGCCCATGTAGCACAAGCCTCTATTTTTTTCACCAAATTTAATGGAAAAACAGGGACACTCTCGATAATGTTTCTAGTGAAATTATATTATTTGCTAGGAGATCTTCAGCAAGAAGTCATCCCCGACTTGTAACGGATTGCAAAGAAGTGCTAGATCCTGACATATTGGCGTGTATAGCCTATGGTGAAAGTTCGCACATAGCCATAAAGATCTATGGATTTTCTAAATATTTTAAAATATGGATAGTTAGAGTTATGATTTAAGGCGAATATAGCTGAATGGTAATGCATGATGCGATGGGTAATACCGATGCTAGTAAATCAACAACACTCTCATTTTTATATTAGAAATGCGTTTGACATTATTTATAGACTCACCCTATAATGAAAGAAGTGATTAATAAGGCAGTATTTCCTAGGGGGGAGAGTATGCAGGCTCGGATCGATAAAATCAAACAACAGCTACAATCCCAGGGCTATAAGCTGACACCCCAGCGGGAAGCTACAGTCAGAATTCTCTTAGAGAACGAAGAAGACCACCTTAGTGCGGAAGATGTGTTTATGTTAGTAAAGGGAATTGCCCCTGAGATTGGTTTAGCGACAGTGTATCGTACGCTTGAACTACTTAGTGAACTTCATGTTGTAGAGAAGATTAACTTTGGTGACGGTGTAGCTCGATATGACTTACGCACTGATACTGCTAAGCATCATCATCATCATCTGATTTGTGTCCAATGTGGACGTATGGATGAGATTCGTGAAGATTGGCTTGGTCCTTTGGAGGAACGTCTGGACAGGGAATATAATTTCACTGTGTCAGATCATAGACTTGACTTCCATGGTATTTGTAGTCGGTGTAATGACAAAAACTTGGGTAATAACAAAGAATCTTAATGTATGCATTCGTAAATATATGAATAGCTAGACCAAGCTCTCACCAGCACAAGATTTGTTTGGGGGGAGCTTTTTGCTGTATACTTATACTTCAACTTCATGTTAATCCGAATCTAATACCTGTCATAATGATAGATCCTCTTTCATATGTTCTTGGTAAAGAGGAGGGGTTCGATGGTTATTTCTTTACGTAAATGCCTTGCTTTTATTCGATCTGTTATTGTATTTATAGCATTGACGTACTTGGTCTATCATTTTTTAGGTATTTTTGGTGAGTGGATTACACCTGTAGATCAATATAGAATCCCCAAAGGGTATGCTGTCAAAGCATTTCAGGCTGTAGATGGGCAAGGAAACATGGATACGAGTATGGGGGAGCGGCTCCGCTTCTATTACTGGTATGGTGAATAAAGGTGGCAAGGGATAGGGATAGCGCGATGCAGGAGTTTGAAGAATTTTGTCGAATACAAAATAATCATTTATGAAGGCAAAGACGGTTGTCAGCTTCATCTACCTAAAAAAAGGAGTGCAATGCCCCATGAAGCACCATCTAGCACCCTATATTCGTTATATGGATGAAGAAAAAGGATTATCTAAGAATACGTTGGAAAGTTATGAAAGAGATCTGGCTCAATTTCTGGTCTTTATCGAGGAACGAGGTATTACCTCTCTCGAACAGATTAATAGAAGTCACATCATTCTTTTCTTAGGCGTTGTCAAACAAGAAGGTCGGACAGCGGCAACGCTCACACGAAAGACGGTTTCCATACGGTCTTTTTTTCAATACTTACAAAGAGAATCTTTGGTGGGACAAGATCCATCTCTCCAAATGGAGACACCTAAGATCGTGAAGACAGCGCCTCAAGTGCTTAGCATTGAAGAGGTTGAGCTTTTGTTATCAGCTCCGGATTCCTCAGGGATACAAGGGATGAGAGATAAAGCGATGTTAGAGCTTTTGTATGCGACAGGGATGAAGGTCTCCGAGATCGTATCATTAGATACGCAACATATTCATACAGAATTAAGATATCTACATTGCATGGGGACTTCGGGTAAAGAAAGAATTCTTCCGATGAATAAGATGTCTGCTAATTATTTAGATATATATATGAAGGAAAGCCGTGAGAAGCTTCTGAAGAGGAATATGGAAGAACCTGCGCTTTTCCTAAATACGCTAGGAAGTCGATTGACACGCCAAGGATTCTGGAAAATCCTTAAGAAATATGCTAAAGAAACAGGTATACAGAAGGATATCACCCCGTATACGTTACGCCATTCTTTTGCAACACACTTACTTGATAATGGTGCAGATCTAAGATCTGTTCAGGAGATGTTGGGGCATTCAGATATTTCAACCACACAAGTATATAGTTCTCTCACGAAAAAGAATATGAAGGAACAATATGATGACCACCATCCGCGTTCTTCGTTGAGATGATCTATTCATAATTTCCGCAGATCATGGGATGATCCCATTCATAGTGGAACGTTATAAGTAGGGAATATTGATTAATGAGACATTTATATTTCCACAAATGTATTTCATAAGGGGATATGTCTATCAGATGTCAGCATGGGCAATGGCTGTATATTATAAAGGCATGACACCTCGTGAGACAGGTGATTTAACGCTTGAAATGGCTCAATCTGGTGATCAGATAGTATTAAGGAAATCAAGGTTGATAAACACTCAACGGGTGGCGTAGGTGACAAGACGACGATCGTATGAGCTCCTTTGGTAGCGGCTGCGGGAGTACCTGTAGCCAAAATGTCAGGACGTGGTCTTGGCCATACGGGTGGGACCATCGATAAGCTTGGATCGATTACAGGCTTCTCTGTTGAATTCTTGGATCTCCTATGTTAGTACTTGGTGGTAAAGCTAAGAATGAAGAGGAAGCCCGTGTTATTCTAAAGGGACATTTGGAAGATGGTTCAGCCTTAGCGAAGCCGAGAGAACGTGTAGAAGCGGGTGAAACATTAGCTGTTCTTCATTGTTACGCGAGATGGTATACAACGATTCTAACAAATATTTTTGGATAGATAGATCCACAGGAAATGTTTTCTGTGGATTTTTTGTTGTCTTTAAAAATATTCATATCAAAATAGGATGTTAATGGAATATTTTACGCCTAATCTGACGACACTGAAGGGAAGGTACGTTATTACAACGACAGAGTTCTTTGTAATAACTAATCTCACGTCAGGAGGGGACTTATTTTGAAAAAAATGTTACTGATTATTGTAACGGTGTTATGTCTTGTTTCTCTTAGTTTTCCAGTGAACGGGTACGCCGCTGAGGAAAAGAAGAAAGCTGCTAGTCAGACCCAAACAGAGCTTGCTCCGAGCGCTTTATCTGCGGTTCTGATGGATGCGGACACCGGCACGATTATTTATGAAAAGAATAGTCATGATAAGCTTCCGCCTGCTAGTATTACTAAAATCATGACCATGCTGTTAACGTTAGAGGCAATAGATTCAGGGAAACTTAAACTTACAGACAAAGTTCGGACGAGCGAGTATGCCGCTTCTATGGGTGGATCACAAATATTTCTTGAGCCTGGCGAAGAGATGTCTGTGGATGAAATGCTCAAAGGTATCGCTATGGCGTCTGGAAACGATGCATCTGTAGCTATGGCGGAGCACATTGCAGGCTCAGAAGAATCCTTTGTACAAATGATGAATAATCGCGTGACTGAGCTAGGTCTTAAAGATACGCATTTCAGCAACTGTAATGGACTTCCTGCGGAGAATCACTATTCTTCAGCCCATGACATTGCAGTCATTAGTCGTGAGTTACTGAAGCATAAAGAAGTTACTAAATATACAGGTGCGTATCAGGACTATTTACGAAAAGAATCGAAGAGTCCTTTCTGGTTAGTGAATACGAATAAACTGGTGAGATTCTATACAGGTGCAGATGGCTTGAAGACTGGGTATACTTCAGAGGCTAAGTTTTGTTTATCTGCTACGGCTGTACGTGGTGACTTAAGAGCCATATCTGTCGTTTTGGGAGAACCCAATACGAAGACTCGTAATAGTGAAGTATCTAAGATGTTTGATTTCATGTTCTCCCAATATACGAAACAAACCATCTTTAAAGAGGGTGACGTGATGGGGAAAGCTGAGATTACAAAGGGTAAGAGCAAAGAGATTGAACTTGTCGCAGGACAACAATATAGTGTTCTGATGAAGAAAATCGGGAATGCTTCAAAAGTTAGGCACGAACTACAATTAGAACCAGAATTAAAGGCTCCAATTGAGCAAGGGCAGGTTCTAGGGAACCTAGTCGTATATCAAGGAGATCAAGTCATTAAGAAGTTTGAATTGAAGTCTCCAAGCAAGGTTGAAAAGGCTGGTTGGTGGACGATGTTCAAGCGTACGACAGCTAAGTTATTTTTTGTTGATTGATAGCAGATTTCTTCTAGTTTTGTCGTGATGCAGGAATATGATTTTCATTTCTAGAACTCTTTGTTTATGACAAGGAGGAGAGTGAGCAAAATATGAATCTTCAAATGGAAATGGAACATCACCGTCAAGTACTCATCGTCCGTTTCATAGGGGAGCTTGACCATCATACTGCGGATCATGTTCGTACTAAGCTAGATGATGCTATTCATAGTCGGCAGACCGATCATATTGTTCTAAGTCTGAAAGATCTGCAATTCATGGATAGTTCAGGTATAGGTGTGATTCTTGGAAGGTATAAGCTTATTAAGAGTAAGGGCGGTAAAATGGCTGTATGCGACGCAACTAAACCTGTCTTCCGTCTATTGGAGATGTCGGGGTTGTTCAAGATTATGCCTATTTATGAAAGCGAGAGCGATGCACTCTCAAGTCTGGAGGTTGTGTCATGAGTGAAGAACAGGCCTTAGCTCACAATTTCATGACGCTTACGTTTGCAGCCAAATCGGAGAATGAATCTTTTGCTCGAGTCACGGTGGCTGCATTTATCTCGCAGCTAGATCCTACAATGGATGAGCTTAGTGATCTGAAGACGGTCGTGTCGGAAGCGGTAACCAATTGCATTATTCATGGATATGATTCTGATTCCACAGGAACGGTCACCATTACAGCAGAGATCGAAGGAGATACAGTCACCATGACCGTGGAGGATCGTGGACACGGGATAGAAGACTTGGATCTCGCAAAACAACCGTTATATACATCTAAACCTGAGTTAGAAAGATCAGGGATGGGATTTACGATCATGGAGAATTTCATGGACGAATGTGAAGTCGTAAGCGAACCCGGAGTGGGCACGTCGATTAGGATGAAGAAAAGGATTGAATCCAAGAAAGCTTTATATAATTAGGGGTTGGACGTATGGATGCTGATGTGAAGAAAGCTTCGCAAACCTACTTGGAAGATTCAGAAGTCAAACGCCTTATTGCACTTAGTCAATCGGGTGATAACGGAGCCCGGGATACACTAGTACACTGTAATATTCGTCTCGTATGGTCGGTTGTGCAGCGTTTCATGAACCGAGGATATGAGCCAGAGGACTTGTTTCAAATCGGCTGTATCGGTCTCTTGAAATCCGTTGATAAATTTGATCTGAGTTATGATGTGAAATTCTCTACCTACGCTGTTCCTATGATAATTGGAGAAATCCAACGTTTCTTACGTGATGATGGAACACTTAAAGTGAGCCGATCATTGAAGGAAATGGCCAATAAAGTGCGTAAGAAAAAGGATGAGCTCTCGAAGGTGTTAAATCGACTGCCGACGATTAAAGAGGTAGCGGACGACCTTGGAGTTACGCCAGAAGAAGTTGTGTTCGCTCAGGAAGCGAACAAACCTCCAACTTCCATTCATGAGACCGTCTACGAGAATGATGGAGATCCGATTACGTTGATGGATCAGATCGCGGATGAATCTCAAGATAAATGGTTCGATAAATTGGCACTAAATGAAGCGATAGAGGGATTGTCTGAACGAGAGAAACTGATTGTCTATCTTCGGTATTATCGAGATCAGACACAATCTGAGGTAGCAAGCAGACTTGGAATTTCTCAGGTACAGGTATCTCGATTGGAAAAGAAGATCCTTCAGCTTATACGTGAACAGATTGCCCAATAACACATCAAAGAAACCTGAGAATATAATCTCAGGTTTTTTTGATGTGTTATTCATACACAATTATGATTTTTCAGATAATTCCACAATAATTCCATTCGTTTTCATGTAATTTCATATATACAGATTCGTTCATGCGCATTATAATTAGCTCTCGTGATAAGTTGTATATGCGCTGAATTTTCTATAAAGGAAAAGCGGGGGAACCAAACGTTGGCTTCATGCCAAATGGGGTGAATCGTAAATCAAGTGGTAGGTGACTTGATTATGTAGGGCTATTCCACAGTCCGAATCCGACAGCTAACCTCGTAAGCTTTGGTGGGTTTTGACCATATTGTTAACTGTGGGGAATCCTCCGTACGGGTTTTATGTGGAAAGAACCGCAAGCTAACCTTCCCCGAATAGGCGCACAGCATAGCTGTTACTAGTTGTATGAAAAGGGGATATTTTAAAATGGTTAGCAAAGTAAAACGTCTCTTGATCGGACGTCCCATGAAATCAGACGAACTCGATCATGAGAAATTAAGTAAATTCAAAGCACTCGCGGTTCTTTCTTCCGATGCTTTGTCATCAGTCGCTTATGGTACGGAACAGATATTAATCGTACTTATGGTGGCTGGATTCTCAGCTGTATGGTACTCAATTCCAATTTCTGTAGCTGTGCTTGGGCTGTTGGCTATCCTTATTCTTTCTTATAGACAAACCATATTTGCTTACCCTAAGGGTGGGGGAGCATACATTGTTGCAAAGGAAAATTTAGGTGTTCCTGTGGGACTCATGGCAGGTGGATCTTTACTCGTTGATTACATTCTTACCGTGGCGGTAAGTGCCTCGGCTGGAACGGATGCCCTTACATCGGCGTTTCCCTTTCTTCACGACTATAGTGTAGCGATTGCAATTACGGTCATTTTAATTCTGACGATTATTAACTTGCGTGGCGTTACAGAGGCAGCTTCATTTATTGCTATTCCGGTATATTTGTTTGTCGTTTCCATATTTGTACTCATTATATCTGGCGTGTTTAAGTATGCTACAGGGGATGTCCATGCGGCGATTCCGGAACTTGGTTCGGCAGTATCTAATATAAGTTTATTTTTGCTTTTGAAAGCCTTTAGTTCAGGATGCTCTGCACTGACGGGTGTTGAAGCGGTATCCAATGCGATTCCGAATTTTAAACAGCCAGCTGAAAAAAATGCGGCTAAGACATTAGTGATGATGGGCCTTATTCTTGGAGCGATGTTTATTGGTATAAGTCTGTTGGCCTATTGGTATGGTGTGACACCTGATCCCAAAGTGACCGTTGTCTCGCAGATTTCGCAATCAGTATTTGGTCGTGGATTTCTTTATTACGCAATACAAGGCGTTACTGCACTCATTCTCTTTTTAGCCGCTAATACAGCGTATTCCGCTTTTCCCTTGCTCTCTTTTATGTTAGCTAAGGATAAGTTCATGCCTCATATGTTTATGGTTCGTGGGGATCGTCTAGGTTTCTCTAATGGGATAATCATTCTGGGAGTTCTAGCATCAGTCCTTGTTGCGGCATTCCATGGAGATACAGGTAGCTTAATACCGCTATATGCGGTCGGCGTATTTATTCCCTTCACCCTGTCTCAACTTGGCATGATGATTCACTGGTATAAAACAAAACCATCAGCATGGATACAACGTTTTGTTGTGAATACGATTGGTATGATCACGACGTTATCCATCACGCTTATTTTTATCTTCACGAAATTCTCGCATATCTGGATGGTATTTATATTCCTACCGTTAGTTATGCTTCTCTTTATGAGAATTCATCGCCATTATGTGAATACAGCAGATCAATTACGTATTCAACTTGACGTGGATAAGCCAACAATCAAAGGTAGCACATTCTTAGTGCCGGTCTCTGGGATTACTCGAGTCGTACTTAATTCCATCAGTTATGCTCGCTCATTATCGGATAATGTGGTAGCGGTATATATTGGTTTTGATGAAGAAGAGATTCAAAAGATGGAACAGAAATGGGCGGAATGGAATCCAGGTGTGCGTCTAATCGTACTTCGTTCACGTTATAGAAGTGTGGTCAAACCACTAATACGGTTTATAGAAACCGTTGAATGGAAAACAGCATCAACCGATCATATTACTATCGTTATTCCACAGTTCATTACGAAGCATTGGTGGCAAAATATTTTACACAATCAGTCTAGCTTACTTATTCGTACTTTTTTGGTTAATCATAAGGATATTGTGATTACAACCGTACCGTATCACCTTAATAAATAGAGTACATTTTCAGGAGGTTGCCCATTAGCTATTGATTTAGCTAGGGGCTCCGCTTTTTTTTGAATGTCCACTAATTAAGAATGAAAAGGATAGCATCATCAGATTTCTTCTGATGACGCTATCTTTTTTGTGTTTTTATGATTCAGCTACTCAAAACAAGGAATGATGGAAGAAAAATGTATATTTCCAAATCGTCCTGACTAAAAAACACAGTTATTTACCATACTAACGATAATTTAGCAGAATAGGAGTGATTGTTATGGCAAAGCCATCCACTCCCACGGTTTATCTTCAACTCAAAAAGCGTGTCCAGATCCCTCGGGATAAGATGATAAAACTTGGAGATATCGCTCATATTCTGAGTGAACCGGAGTGGGAAGAGAGGTTATTCAGCCTAGAGTTAGTTCTTCCTCTCCCAAAAGATGGAAACATGCTTGTTATGGATTTAATGCAAATTATACCGCGAGTGAAGAAAGTCATACCCAATGTCTTTATCGAGTCGATTGGACTTCAACAGGTGATTGTTGAAATTGTTGGAATCCCCAAGAAACCCTCCATTCCGCTGTTTTTACTTGTTTGGTTATTGTTGTTTTTTGGTTCTGCACTTACGATTATGAATTTTCATGCGGATGTGAACATGATGGAAGTTCAAATCAAGGTTGTGGAGATGATCACAGGGAAGCGAGATGAACATCCATATCTTTTTCAAACATCCTATTCGATTGGGATTGGATTCGGTATGGTTGTGTTTTTTAATCATCTTTTTAAAAAGAAATGGAATGAAGAACCTACGCCGCTAGAAGTTGAAATGTTCCTTTATCAAGAGAATATTGATCAATTCGTAGTTGCTGAAGAGTATAAGAGAGTAGGGACGAAGCAGGCGAAGCAAGATGAGCATCCATCATGACGATATTGACGTGGCTTATTGAAATATTGTTAGGTGTCGCAGGAGGAATTGCTGTCGGGAGTGGTGTTATTGCCTTTATTCTGGTCCTCGATATCATACCAAGACTTGCGCAGTTAACCCACTCGTATCATAAAGTACATTGGTATGAAGGGGCCTTAATCGTAGGGTCTTTAGTTGGTACGGTGAGTGACTTCTGGAACTGGAAAGGTTCATTTAATCCGCTTGTGGGGTTAATTATAGGTTTATTCTTTGGTGTGTTTGTAGGTCTTCTTGCAGCGGCGTTAACTGAAGTATTGAATGTGCTCCCGATCCTGGCTAAGCGTCTTCATATGAGGAACTACTTGCTAGGTTTATTAATGGCAATGATTGTCGGGAAAGTGGCAGGGTCACTATTTGATTGGTATGTGTTCCGAAGATAGATAACGTATAAGGAGTGAGTCCAGATGTCAACAGAAGCACCTACGGAAGACGAATCTGTAAAGAAAGACGATGCAAGTCAACAACAACTTCAGGATAAAAGAGACAACGAAATGTCGGATTCGATTGAAGAGTCGATTATATATTGGCAGGATAATGATGAATTCACCGGTGATCTAAAACAGCTTATAAAGGTGTTAAACGAGGTCGTGGGATTAGGTACTTCATTTGATGTCGTTCTCCGGGAAATGAACTTTGGTGGCATTGAAACAGGGATACTATTTATAAATGGTTTTACAGATAGCAATATCATGACTGAGATTCTCATGAGATTGACCTTTATTGATCAAGGAGAAGTCTCCTCAGAAGCTATGAAGTCATTCTTTGATAAATACATACCTCATATTCAAGTGGAAAAAGTGACGGCATTAAGTGAGGCTATTAATAAAGTACTTACAGGTATGAGTGCTTTCTTTTTTGAAGGTGATAGCACTGTAGTTTTGGTAGATACGCGTACTTATCCCTCTCGTACTCCATCTGAATCGTCCATCGAACGTGTGGTTAGGGGATCTAGAGATGGCTTTACGGAGACGTTACTCACAAATGTGTCATTGGTTCGACGCCGTATAAGAGACCCTGGATTGAAATATGAAATTGTTCAAGTTGGTACAAGAACGCGTACGGATGTATGTATTGCTTATATTGATGATATTGTGGATAAAGTGCAAAAAGATACCATTCGAGAGAAGATTAAAGGCGTTAAAATTGACGGTATCCCGCTTGGTGATAAACAACTTGAGGAAGCTATCATTAATAAAGGATGGCATCCTTACCCATTGGTGAGATATTCAGAACGTCCAGATGTTGTAGCGTCACATCTGCTCGAAGGAAGAATTGTTGTATTCGTAGATACTTCACCAAGTGTCATGATTATGCCTACAACATTTTTTGATTTATGTCAGCATGCAGAAGAGAATCGACAAACGCCGTTTATCGGAACGTACCTAAGGTGGATTAGGTTTCTAGGGATTTTCTTTTCCATGTTTCTACTTCCTCTATGGATGTTACTTGTTCTTCACCCCGAACTGAAACCGGCTGGTTTAGACTTTATAGGTCCGGATAAGCTTGGGAAAATCCCTCTAATTGCCCAGTTCCTTATGGTGGAATTTGGTGTGGATTTGCTCCGACTTGCAGCGGTTCATACCCCAACTTCCATTGCGTCAGCCATGGGTTTGATTGCAGCAATTCTAGTAGGGGACGTCGCAGTAAAAACAGGTCTATTTGTCAATGAAGTTGTCTTATATATGGCCATTGCTGCGATTGGAATGTTTGCAACACCAAGTTATGAGCTCGGTCTCGCTAATCGAATTGTTCGGCTTGTTTTGCTTGTTGCTGTGGCTATCTTTAAAGTCCCTGGATTAGTGATTGGATCGACGTTGCTTGTTCTCTTATTGACGCTGCATAGATCGTACAACTCTTCATATTTATGGCCATTTATACCTTTTAATGCAAAGGCGATGGCTGAAATATTGTTCCGTATGCCCGTGTTGACGAATAAGAAACGCCCTTCTTTCAATAAGCCGAGGGATAATACACGGATGCCACCTCAACAGGGTAATGAGTAGATCTACGTTAATTAATATAAATGATCTGCAAATTAATCCATTTACTCTTATTTCAGGAGTCTGCTATACTGATGAAAACTCAGATGGAATAATTTATTATTTCCATAAAATGTGGAGGATTGCTGAAATGTTCTTACATGGTACAAGTAAAATAAATGCAAATGGACACTTAGAAATTGGTGGTTGTGATGTTGTTAATCTTAAAGCTGAATTTGGCACACCACTCTATATCGTTGATGAACAATTAGTTCGCGATCGTTGTAAAGAATATGTTGAAGCTTTTAAAGCATCTGGTCTTCAATTTCAGGTAGCATATGCAAGCAAGGCGTTTTGTGTAATGGCAATGTGTGCGGTAGTTGAGCAAGAAGGAATGTCTTTGGATGTCGTATCAGAAGGTGAATTATATACGGCTTTACAGGCAGAATTTCCAGCTGAGCGTATTCATTTCCATGGAAATAACAAAACACCAGATGAGATCGAAATGGCCATCGATGCAGGAATTGGCTGCTTTGTAGTCGATAATTTGATTGAGTTACATTTGCTACAAGCGATTGCGCTTGAGAAGAATGCACGTGTTAAAGTTCTTCTTCGTGTTACCCCAGGTGTTGAAGCTCATACACATGAATATATCTCTACAGGACAGACGGATTCCAAATTCGGGTTCGATATTGGAAATGGTTCTGCCTTTGTAGGGGTGGAGACTGCTTCTAAGCAATCTAACATTGAACTACTTGGTGTTCATTCCCATATTGGATCTCAAATCTTTGAAGTAGAAGGATTCCAAATGGCTGTTCAAAAAGTTGCTGAATTTGCTCGTGGTGTTAAGCAACAACTTAATGTTGAGTTTAAAGTGGTCAATCTTGGTGGTGGATTCGGTATCCGTTATGTTAATGGCGATACACCACTACATGTCTCCCAATATGTTAAAGCAATTACAGATGCGGTTAAAGAACACTTTGCAGGTATCTCTAATCAGTTGCCAGAGATTTGGGTAGAACCAGGACGCAGTATCGTAGGAGATGCTGGGACAACCCTGTATACTGTCGGTACCCAAAAGAATATTCCGGGTGTGCGCAAATATGTTGCTGTTGATGGCGGAATGACGGATAATCCTCGCCCAGCGTTGTACCAATCACAATATGAAGCAGTTCTTGCTAATCGGGCAAATGACGCTGAGGAAGAGATCGTATCCATTGCAGGTAAATGTTGCGAAAGTGGTGACATGTTAATCTGGGATGTTAAACTTCCTGAAGTCGAAAGCGGAGACTTATTAGCTGTGTCTTGTACAGGAGCGTATAACTATTCTATGGCAAACAATTATAACCGGATTCGTCGTCCAGGGATTGTGTTTGTTAAAGATGGCGAAAGCGATCTTGTTGTACAGCGTGAAAGCTTCCAAAATATTATCGGGAACGATCTTATTCCTGAACGAATTCGAAAGCAAGCAGTATTGAAATAAGCCTTAGGTTTAGCTGTTGTATACGCCTGAGATAGCTTTAGATAGGGGATTAATTCTTGCGGGTTTACGCAGGGATTGATCCCTTTGCTTATGATGACTGTGTTTGTTTTGCTTTAAGGTAATGTTTCATAGTAAACTATAGGATGTCTGTTAATAATGCAAGAAATGCTTTTTTAAGTATTGCGTTTAAATGTAATCACATCATATTTTAAGGAGATGGATAATTATGAAAAAAGGTACAATCGAATTAGAAAACGGCGGCGTAGTAGAAATTGAGTTTTTACCAGAAGAAGCACCGAACACGGTGGCTAACTTTGAGAAATTGGCAAATAGCGGATATTATAACGGTCTAAGTTTCCACCGTGTAATTCCTAACTTTGTGGCACAAGGCGGATGCCCAACTGGAAACGGTACTGGCGGACCTGGATATACAATCAAATGTGAAGCATCTAGCAACACAACTAAACATGCTAGAGGCGTATTGTCCATGGCTCACGCAGGTAGAGATACTGGTGGTAGCCAATTCTTTATCGTGTATGCACCACAACCACACTTAGATGGCGTTCATACTGTATTTGGTAAAGTAACAAGTGGAATCGAACTTGTTGACAGTATCAAAGCAAATGACAAAATGAAAGAAGTTAAAGTTTGGGACGAAGCGTAAGTTTATAAAATATCAGAAAAAGCTAATCTCCTAGGGGATTAGCTTTTTTGGCGTTGAATAATAAGGACAAGTTATGATGGTCTCAATAATTTACTACTCTTGTTTTTTTGATTTTTTGATGTTAATATTCGTACATAAATACAATTTCATATTGATTTATCCTTCGGGGTTGGGTGAAATTCCCTACCGGCGGTGATGTCTGATCGTTTATAGCATACTTATGCACACGATGAGGCTTAGTCCGTGACCCGGGCGCTGATGTATGTAGCGTACGGTGGACCTGGTGCAATTCCGGGACCGACAGTAAAGTCTGGATGGGAGAAGGAGAGCAACTTACGTAAATCATAAAGTGATCGCGTAAGTGTTCAAAGATAAAACACAAGAGTATGTGACGACTTTCACATTTGTTCCGCAAGCAAATTTTATTCCATTTGCTGTGGTCTATTTGGGTAATTGTCCATTGACTTTATATTTGTGTATTCTATTTGACTCTCAATATTCCAACCCCTTAACGGATGAGTATCTTTCATCAGGTAAGGGGTTTTTCTATGTGCCGTGTTTTTCTGATAAAGGTTCACGAAACATAAGGTTGAGGTGAAGGTTGAGGTGAAAAGATATTGGAAATTATGAACGATGAGTTTTATATGACGCTCGCACTAGATATGGCTGAACGAGCGCAGGGACAGACGCATATTAATCCTGTTGTAGGTTGTGTTGTCGTAAAAGATGGGGTCTTAGTCGGTCTGGGAACGCATTTAGAACGTGGTACCGCACATGCAGAAGTTCATGCTTTAAATATGGCTGGTGAGAAGTCCGTGGGAAGTACGGTCTATGTTACCTTAGAACCTTGCAGTCACTACGGAACGACACCACCGTGTAGTGAACGTCTGATAAAAGAAGGAGTCAGGCGGGTTGTAGTTGCATGCTTAGATCCTAATTCTCAAGTAGCTGGTAAGGGGATTGCCATGCTTCGAGAGAAAGGGATTGAGGTAGAAGTTGGATTGCTGCAAGAACGAGCATTGAAACTTAATGAGAAATTCATCAAGTATATTACGACAGGAATTCCATACGTCACATTAAAGACGGCCAGCACGTTGGATGGCAGAATAGCTTCCAAAACAGGAGACAGTAAATGGATATCTAATGAAATGGCACGTGAACAAGTTCATACATTACGACATCGGCATCAAGGGATCATGGTAGGTGTGGAGACGGTTGTGAAGGATAACCCACATTTGACTACACGTCTTTCTGTGGAAGGGTTGAGTCCAATTCGCATTATTGTAGACTCCAAACTCCGCATCCCATTAGATTCTAATGTCGTACGTGATGGAGTAGCTCAGTCTATCGTATTGACTACTGAGCAGATGGATGTTTCAAATGCAGAGAAGCTACATGAAGCGGGTGTGACTGTCATATCATGCGGTGCTGGTCCGCAAGTGAATCTATCACTAGCTCTTGAAAAGTTGGGTGCCATGCAAATAGGTTCCATTCTTCTTGAGGGCGGCGGAGCATTGAATGGAGCGATGCTAGAAGCTAAACTGATTGATCGAATTATGATTTATTTAGCACCCAAAATTGTGGGGGGGATAAACGCACCTAGTAGTTTTTCTTTTGAAGGTAGTGAATGGATGAAAGATGCCGTTAGATTAGAATCATTGGAAGTAGAACAATTGGGAGACAATCTATGTATTAGTGGTATTCCTGTGTGGTCCTAATTGACTTGAAGGACGGTGATCATGATGTTTACAGGGTTAGTTGAGGAAATGGGTACACTTCGAGGAATAACTCGAAATGGAGAAGCGATGGTACTGCACATTACTGTTTCAACAATAATGAGTGATTTGAAGATAGGAGATAGTGTCTCCGTTAATGGCGTATGCCTTACGGCGAGCTCATTAGATGCCAACTCCTTTGCCGCTGACGTCATGCCAGAAACTTTTCGTAAATCTAATCTGAAAGATCTTCAGATGGGTAGTAAAGTGAATCTGGAGCGGGCAATGATCGCTAATGGACGCTTTGGTGGACATATCGTGCAAGGACATGTGGATGGGATAGGTCGAATACAACATGTCACTAGGAATCAGAATGCAGTTGTGTACGAAATCACACCTGCAAGCCAGAATATATTCAAATATATTATCCCTAAGGGCTCGATAACACTGGATGGAATTAGCTTAACAGTGATTCAAGTCAAAGAAAATACATTCGAAGTATCAATCATACCGCATACACTAGCACAGACGGTCCTTAATCATAAACGTGCAGGCGACACTGTGAATATTGAATGCGATGTGCTTGGGAAATATGTAGAACATCTGCTTAATTATGGTTCATCAAGGCAGCAAGATGATGTGAAGCCATCGGGAATAGATATGGAATATCTAGCCCAGAACGGGTTTGCGTGACGCTTCAAAACTAAGCATTTGCTTCCGAAGTAAGTTTTGACGAAGTGATTCTCAGAAGTGATGATTCAAAACTTTTAGGAGGAAACGATCATGGATAACGAAATCATTTTTGATTCTATTGAAGAAGCCATATATGATCTGATGCGTGGCAAGGTGATTATCGTCGTCGATGATGAGGATCGAGAGAATGAAGGGGATTTCATAGCGCTTGCTGATAAAGCTAGCCCAGAAGTCATTAACTTCATGATAACGCAAGGTCGGGGATTGGTTTGTTTACCGATCACCCAAGAGAGAGCGGATGAGCTGGATCTGAGACCTATGGTTGCTCATAATACGGATAATCACGGTACGGCCTTTACCGTGTCGATTGATCATAAAGATACAACAACAGGTATTTCCGCATACGAACGTTCTTTGACCATCGAGGCAATTATGGATCCAAATGCAACCAGCAGTGATTTTCGTAGACCGGGTCATATGTTCCCGCTTATTGCCAAGAAGGGTGGTATTCTTCGTCGAGCAGGACATACCGAGGCAGCTGTAGATTTGGCTAAGATGTGTGGTTCTTATCCGGCAGCAGTCATTTGTGAGATCATCAAGGAAGATGGCACAATGGCACGCCTACCTGATTTATTCGAAATTTCACGTAAACAAGAATTGAAATTAATCAGTATTAAAGAATTAATTCATTATCGTAATGAAAAGGAAAGATTAGTTAATCGTGAAGTCTCGGTGCGTATGCCAACGGATTTCGGAGAGTTTCAAGTGATTGCCTATACGAACGAAGTGGATGATAAAGAGCATCTTGCCTTGGTTAAAGGAGAGATTGACCCGGATAAACCGTTACTTGTGCGTGTACACTCTGAATGTCTGACAGGGGATGTGTTTCATTCACATCGTTGTGATTGCGGCCCGCAATTTGCAGCAGCACTTCGTCAGATTGATGAAGCCGGTAGTGGTGTTCTACTTTATATGCGTCAAGAGGGTCGCGGAATTGGTCTAATTAATAAACTGAAAGCTTATAAATTACAAGAAGAGGGTCTGGACACCGTAGATGCGAATTTAAAATTGGGTTTTGCAGCTGATCTGCGGGATTACGGCATTGGTGCTCAGATTCTAAAGGATCTCGGTGTTCGTCACATTAGGCTGCTTACGAACAACCCACGCAAGATTAAGGGGTTAGAAGGATACGGATTAGAAGTCGTAGAGCGTGTACCTATTCAAATACAAGAGAATGAAGATAATAGTCGCTATTTGCATACGAAGCAGGCAAAGCTTGGCCATTTGATGGAATTTGATGATATCGAACAAAATGAAGATTCAAACAAATAATAAAATTTGAGAGGTAGATGATTGAATATGACACAATATTTCGAAGGTAATTTAGTATCCGAGGGCTTGAAGTATGGCATTGTTGTAGGGCGTTTCAATGAATTCATCACAAGTAAATTACTTAACGGAGCGCTTGATGCACTGAAGCGCCATGGTGTTCAGGAGGGTGAAATTGCTGTAGCTTGGGTGCCGGGAGCCTTTGAGATTCCTCTCATTGCCCAGAAAATGGCTGAAAGCGGTAAGTATGACGCTATCATTACATTAGGCACAGTTATCCGTGGTTCGACTTCCCATTACGACTATGTGTGTAATGAAGTAGCTAAAGGGGTTGCAGCCATTAATCTGAAGAGTGGCATACCAATTATCTTTGGAGTCGTCACGACGGAGAACATTGAACAGGCCATTGAACGTGCTGGAACGAAGGCAGGAAATAAAGGATATGATTCGGCAATTTCGGCAATTGAAATGGCAAACTTGACGAAACTGTTTAAATAGTGCTTATTTAATGTAGTATCCTTTTTATTGGGTACTACATTTTTATTATTTCTGGCGGGAGGATTTATCGTGTCTGTACAATATAAACTGGAAACATTTGAAGGTCCGCTGGATCTGCTACTACATTTAATAGATAAAGCGGAAATCAACATCCAGGATATCCCCGTCACTGAGATTACGGAACAGTATATGGTTTATTTGCAGAATATGCAGGAACTCGAACTGGAAGTTACAAGTGAATTTCTTGTAATGGCTGCTACTTTGTTATCCATTAAGAGCAAGTTGTTGCTTCCTAAGCCACCGATCATTGAGATGGATGATTTCGATTTCTATGAAGAGGATGATTATGATCCTCGGATGGATTTAGTGCAAAAGCTCATAGAATACCGTAAATACAAAGGGATCGCTCAACATCTCCATGAACGCGAATGGGAAAGAAGCCTTATTTTCTCGAAAGAACCAGAAGATTTGGCTTCTTGGATGCCGACCGCTTCAGAGAATCCTGTTCAAGGACTGCACACCGTAGACTTAGTCGCGGCTTTTCAGAAAGCATTACGTAAAGTAGTCAAGCGAAATTCTTATGCTCGAATTCATAGAGATGAAATATCTGTCAAAGATCGAATAAGAGATGTTGTGGAAGCTCTGAAACGTGGAGGAAAAGGCGGGAAAGTATTGTTCTCAAAGCTACTACATGAGGATATGGTTCGCCATGAGATCGTAGTGACATTTCTTGCTATTCTGGAGTTAATGAAAATGAAGCAAATTGTGTGTTATCAAGAAAGGCTGTTC
Source organism: Paenibacillus macquariensis (assembly GCF_900156375.1). Lineage (GTDB taxonomy): Bacteria > Bacillota > Bacilli > Paenibacillales > Paenibacillaceae > Paenibacillus_AQ > Paenibacillus_AQ macquariensis. The sequence goes on along the minus strand of NZ_FTNK01000001.1, from coordinate 221,920 downwards.
GATGACATTGTCATGGAATGGAGAGGAGAAGAAGAATTACATGGAATACCCGATGTTGAAATCGATTATTGAAGGACTGCTATTTCTAGCAGGAGATGAAGGACTGAGTGTTAAGCAGATTGCCGAGATTGTAGAGCAACGTAATGAGTTAGTCAGTGATGCACTGGAAGAGATGAGAGAAGATTTCGTGAGTCAACAACGTGGACTTCAAATCATCCAGATCGCAGGAAATTACCAGTTGGCTACACACCAAGAGCATGCTACCTATTTCGAACGATTAGCTTATTCACCATCTCGCGCTACATTGTCACAAGCCGCTCTTGAGACGTTGTCTATTGTAGCTTATAGGCAACCTATCACTCGTGTCGAGATCGAGGAGATTCGTGGAGTCAAGTCAGAAAGAGCCATTCATACTTTAGTTAATAAAGATCTGATAGAAGAGAAAGGCCGTGCAGAAGCGATTGGCCGCCCTATCCTCTATGGTACAACGAAAGCATTCTTAGATTATTTTGGACTTGCTGCACTTAAGGATTTACCTGAACCTTCTCTTTTCGAGAACAAGGACAACCTCGAAGAAGAGACTCAAATGCTCTTTGATCGCCTCGATGGACGTCAACTGACATTCGATGATGTCAAAGATTCGTAAAAGCTATCATTCATACCACAGCCATCATTTCTTATAGAAATGGCGGTTTTTTGTTATGTTTATCTTCTTTGCCGAATTTTTTCCAAGTATAGTTGCCATACTAAGAACAGACGTTTAATTTCAAACAGGCAACGGGGGTTTATATGTGTGGATTTTAATAATAATTGTATTTGTTCTTGTACTACTCGTTATTACTGTCCTCCTCTCTAAGATTAATATGGATATTAGGCTGAGTAAGTATGGGAAGAACGATGAAGTGGTATTCAATATAACGATGTTATATGGATTGATCCGGTATCACTATGACTTACCGATGTTGAAATTTGAGAATATGAAGAAAGGGCTAACCGTCAAAGTCAATAAGCGAAAAAATGTCGGTATGGGTGCCTCCACAAGTAAGGAGGATAGCGAAACACAAGTGAATAGACGGAAAATTGATCTCTGGATGAGAGAGGTTCATGAAATTCTCGAAGCGACGGAATCATTTAAAATATGGATGAAACGTACGTTATCTCGACTGTCTATCGTGAAGCTTACTTGGTCTACGCAGTTTAGTATTGGAGATGCTGCGAGTACTGCAATCGCTACAGGAGTCGTTTGGAGTGTGAAGACATTCATCATTGGGTGGTTATCATATCAAGTTCGCATGAAGAATCACCCTCAATTGGTTGTTGTTCCTGTTTTTGAAGATAACCCTCAGTTCTCCACGGACATCTCTTGTACTGCTCATATCACTTTAGGGTACGCATTATATGCGGGATCAGTTCTCATCTTTCGTGTGTTGAAGATTAAAGGGGGAGTAAAAAGATGGAAGGCGCTTTTATTTAAACGTTAAAAGCAGATGGGAAGTAAAAATTATAGGGAAGATACATATATGAGGTGGGTTAGTTGCAATAGTATTATGGTGTTTCCGTACATACTCCATCTTCATAATGCGCATAATACAAAAAGCGAAGGAAAGTCCTTATTATTATCGCACTAAGGAGGAAATAACATGTCTGATCATCCTATTCAAGGGCTAATGCAGACGGCAATGGAGAACATTAAGGGAATGGTGGATGTGAACACGATCGTTGGTGATCCTGTTCAGACACCTGATGGTAGTGTGATTCTGCCTATTAGCAAAGTAACATTCGGATTTGCGGCTGGTGGTAGTGATTTTCGTGTTGAGGGCTCAGCGAAGAATGCTGGTTCAAATGACCAACAAGATAAAAAGACGCTCCCATTTGGAGGAGGTACGGGTGGTGGAGTATCCATTCGTCCTATCGCTTTTCTTGTAGTTGGTAAAGATGGCGTATACATCTTGCCACTTGATTGCCAGACACATATTTATGAAAAAATGATCGATACAGTACCGTATGTGATGGAAAAAATTCAAGAGATGTGTCAGAAAAATTTCAGCAAACCGAATAAATCAAATGGTTCTTCTACAACTGCACCTGCTGGGGAATAATCAGCTAAGCCTGTTTTTGAAGAAGATGAACCCCCTTCCACAAAAATGGAAGGGGGTTTTCGTTTCCATAAATGTTATGCGTGAATGGTGGACATACCTGTTTATAGCTAAGCATATACTTGTACTAGAACCCAAGAAGACTTTCGCTGGAGGACAAGAAAAACATGAACAATAACAATAAATTCAAGATCGTTCTAATGATATGTCTATGTTTATCCATTGTTGTTGCTGTACCTACTTCTGCAAGTCAAGTACAGAATGGTGTTTCAACGCATGCTCAAGCAGCATCATTAATGGATGTTACTTCAGGTCGTGTGCTGTTTACTAAGCATGGCGATGATGAGCTTCGAATCGCTAGCTTAACTAAAATCATGACTGCTATTGTGGCTATTGAATATGGACAGATGAATAAGCCAGTTAAGGTTAGCAAAAATGCATATGCGAAAGAAGGCTCCTCTATATACTTGAAATTGGGTGAGCAAATGGGTCTGGAGAATATGTTGTATGGACTCATGTTACGCTCCGGAAATGATGCAGCTACAGCGATTGCCGAACATGTTGGTGGTTCTGAAGAGGGATTCGTCTATTTGATGAATGCCAAAGCTGAAGAATTAGGTTTAAAGCATACTCATTTCATGAATCCACATGGATTAGATGCTGAAGGACATTATTCTTCCGCAAACGATTTAGCAACTATGACCGCATATGCTATGCATATCCCCATGTTCAAGGAAATTGTTAAGACTCCTGTAAAAAAAGTCCCAAACCCTAATGAAGCTTGGGATTACAAGTGGGATAACAAGAATAAAATGTTGCGATTTTATGATGGAGCAGATGGAGTGAAAACCGGTTATACGAAAAAAGCTTTTCGTTGCCTGGTTAGTTCTGCAACGAGAAATGGACAACAGCTTGTAAGTGTCACTATAAATGATGGTGATGACTGGAATGATCATGGGAAAATGCTTGACTACGGCTTCGCTTATTTTCCACTAGTACACTTGATAGAGCGAGGACAGAAAGTTGAAGGTCATGAACTTGTGACAAGTCAGTCATTCTCATATCCGGTAGCGATAGGAGAAGAATCTGCCATTACCAAACGCCTTGTGTTACTGAAACCAGTAGAAGCGGGTGTGGATCTTACTTTTGGACTTAAGGGTAGAATTGAGCTTATACATGATGGGATAACGATAGGTACAGTACCCGTCTATTCTCCTAGGAGTCTTCTTCCAGGTCCAGGTCAATCAAATCCAACCAAAGACATAAAGCAACAAGAACATGATGGCGGTAAACCTAGCAGTATGTGGTTTCCTGTATTTGGAAGGGTGTTAAAAGAAATGTTGGTTGTATAAATGAAAGAATGAATATATATCGATCGAAAAAAGTTGGGAGGTAACAGGGATGATCAATGTGATCTGGTTTGCTTTAATTGTCATTGGCTTTGTATTTGCGGCTATAACTGGAAATATTGAGTCCGTAACGACAGCAGCGTTTGATGGTGCGAAGACAGGTGTTACCGTTTGTTTCGGTCTCATCAGTGTGCTCGTATTCTGGATGGGGATGATGCGAATCGCGGAAGACTCTGGACTTCTGAAAAAAATTGCAAAGCTTTTAGGTCCCATCGTTCGTTTCTTGTTTCCTGATGTCCCACGAGATCATCCCGCGATCGGATATATTCTATCGAACATGAGTGCGAATCTGCTTGGATTAGGGAATGCAGCAACACCCATGGGCATTAAAGCGATGCAGGAACTTCAGACCCTTAATCCCGATAAAGAAGTAGCAAGCCCTGCCATGTGCACATTACTTGCTCTTAATACTGCAAGTGTTACCCTTATTCCAACAACACTTATCGCGATTCGAATTAATTACAATTCAGCTAGCCCAACTGAGATTGTCGGAACTACCTTGGTAGCTACAGCCATTGCGACAATGGCTGCTATCTTGGCAGATCGTTGGTGTAGAAGATGGAATCTTCATAGAGATCGTACACCACCTGCGACAAGCATCTCTTCCAAGCCGAGTCTGAAAGGATGATTATTTGTGTATGCACTCATTAATCTGGTCTCTATTTGGGCAATACCGATCATTATCGTCTTTATCCCCTTATTCGCTTTTACCAAAAAAGTACCCGTCTATGAATCCTTCATTGATGGTGCCAAAGACGGATTCTCGACAGCGATTCAAATCATTCCTCATCTTGTTGGGATGATGGTAGCGATAAGTATATTCCGTGCATCGGGCGCACTTGATTTCTTCGTGGGTTGGACAGGTTCCTTTCTCACTTCTTTAGGTGTTCCTAGCGAAATTCTTCCCTTAGGTCTTCTTCGTCCATTAACCGGGACGGGGTCTCTTGCCTTCGCAACAGATTTAATTCGAGAATATGGACCCGATTCTATGATCGGGAGAATGGCATCTACAATACAGGGAAGTACAGACACGACGTTATATGTCCTTACTGTATATATGGGCGCTGTAGGTATTCGTAATGGACGGTATGCACTTAAGGTTGGATTATTCTCTGATGCGGTCGGTTTTGTTGCGGCGATAGCGGTATGTCTGATTTTCTTTGGATAACTTGAATAATAAAAATACATAGCTACCCATGTTTTTGCCTATACCATTAGGATGTATCCTTCATATTCTATACAAGCCAAATGGCCCTAGAATGAGGTGAATATATGCCATATGAAGGTTTTATGATTCATCACTCTGCCTGTTCCTCGATATACAAGAAAGAATACGATTTCTGGATAAGTTCCGACTCTTCAATCATCGTTTCCTCAGTTCTATCCGATCATGAATATATTCATATCTGTCTTGAAGGTCATTTCAATCAACAATATGAACTGATGTCAGCAAGAGCGAAACAACAACTTTTTACGGCCAGTAAACTGATTATGGAGCTCTCCAGGCTTTATGAAATCTCCCCTCTATATCTCCATCCCTATTCCCAAGTTTGTCCAGGTTCACATTTTCCGTGGAATGAACTTGTGATTTATCCTGCTGATGGGTATCATTAGCATGAGGTGAATTATCCAAAATGGAAAGATTACAGAAAATATTGGCACAAGCTGGGATAGCTTCTCGACGTAAATGCGAGGATTTAATCGTAGCAGGTAAAGTGGAAGTTAACGGGGAGGTCGTAACTACACTAGGAACAAAAGCGGACCCCGACCAAGATATCATTACGGTAAGTGGTAGACCTATTCGTAATGAGAAGAAGGTTTATCTCGTTATGAACAAACCTAAAGGGGTTATTACGAGTGCATCTGACCCTGAAGGCCGTAAGATTGTTTCTGATTATTTAAGAGACATTAAAGAAAGAGTATATCCCGTGGGAAGACTTGACTATGACACAGAGGGTTTACTTCTTCTAACCAATGATGGAGAGTTCGCTAATCTTCTTACGCATCCCAAACACCATGTGCCAAAAACATATATGGCAACAGTGAAAGGGGTGCCTCACGGTACCGAACTGGACAAGTTGAAGCAAGGAATCATGCTCGATGATGGAATGACAGCTCCAGCTGATGTTGAGTACAAGGATATCGATACTGCAAAGAATGAAGCAACAATCTCCATTACGATTCATGAAGGGCGTAACCGCCAAGTACGAAGAATGTTTGAAGCTATTTCGCATCCCGTAATTAAATTAAAGAGAATCTCTTTTGGTGAACTTTTGCTACAGAACCTTAAGCGAGGATTATTCCGCCATTTAACGAAAAATGAAGTTGAAGATCTAATTAAATTGGCTAAATCCCCTAAATTACCGAAAAAATAATGTCTAGTCACATAAATTTCAAAATCTTCTGCTATATTTATGACAAAAGTCGTTATAATTGTTCATAGGATGTTCACACTGCGTGAATTTATTATGACTATTGTCATAGAGGGAGGCTTTGAAATTGGGAAAATCCAGAAAAAAAGTCCAGATCGTTATTTTGCTTATGATTGTCATTCTAGGAGGGTATGCCATTATCTCTAACGTTTATGGATCGGGTGGCAAACCTGAGGTTGGAGATAAGGCACCCTCCTTTAATCTTTTAGGATTGGACGGGAGCGTTCATAACCTTGATGAATACAAAGGCAAGGCAATGGTTATCAATTTCTGGGGGACATGGTGTAAACCTTGTGTCAAAGAGATGCCTGCACTTCAAGCACAATCGGAGAAGTGGAAGTACAAGGATGTGGTTGTTATAGGTATTAATGCAGGTGAAGATATCATGTCAGTTGATAATTTCGCGAAACAGGCGAATATTAGCTTTCAAATCCTGTTAGATCCGAATAAAGAAGCCATTCAAAGTTATGGAATTTCACCGTTACCGACAACGTTTTTTGTGGCAGCAAATGGGAAAATAAAGAAAATTCATTTGGGCGAACTTGATTTAAATGCCTTAGATTATGAAATTGAACAGTTGGTGAGTAATAAATGATCCCAGAAATATTATCTTTTCAGAATACAAAGTGTGAATGTGGCCATCAGAACCCTGTGGGAACGGTGCTATGTGAAGCTTGTGGTAAGCCCATAAGTAAGGAAGATCAAGAGTCTGACAAATTATTAGAGATGAGATATGACGGTATGGCCCGTCGCTCACAACGTAGTGCTCCTAACATTATTGATCGAGTTTGGAACTTTTTTAGCTCAGTAAAAATTGCTGTATATATGATCATATTCACGTTGGTTGGCTCTATGTTAGGGACGATCTTTCCACAAGAGAGTACGTTCTTGAACATTGATGCTGCAACATATTATCCTGAAACATATGGGACAGCGGGTAGCATTTATTATAAGTTAGGGTTGTCAAACACGTATGAGTCATGGTGGTTTGTGTCACTTCTTGTGATGATTGGAGCATCGCTTGTGATTTGTAGTCTGGATCGTGTATTGCCCCTTTATAAGGCACTCTCGAAACGAAAGATTCGCAAACATATGCAATTCCTGACGCGTCAGAAAGTTGTATATCAGACACGAGTAAATGACGATGAGGAAATTTGGATTAACAACATAGTACCAGCACTCAAAAAAAAGGGCTACCGAGTACATACAGATGGAAGTGCACTACTTGCCGAGAAGTACCGATTCAGTCGTTGGGGGCCTTATATCCTTCATATTGGATTGATCATTTTCTTATTGGCCGTACTTGCACGGGGACTTCCTGGTTTAAATATGGACCAGCATTTGGCTTTTCCTGAAGGGGAAATCAAGCCTATTCCCAATACATCTTACTTTTTGAAGAATGAGAAATTTACAGTAGAGTACTATACGGAAGATGACCTTCCTGAGGAGTTTAAGGGGAAAGGGAAGATGCTTCCAAAGCTATTCCGAACCCAAGCTACGCTCTATGAATGTACGGCAGATTGCAAGGATCCTTCTAAGGAACCGCAGTTAGTTGAAGTGGATAGTCATCCTATTGAGGTTAATGATCCTTTAGATTATAAAGGGCTTAAGGCATATCAGTTTGATTTTGACACAAACCCGATTTTGAGATCGGTTACACCAGCTTTAATTGAGAAAAAGACAGGCAAGAATTTGGGTCAATTCAAGTTGGATATTCGTAATCCTGAACGTTCTTATCAAGTGGGAGAATATACGCTTAATCTAGTAGAGAAGTATATGGATTTTGGTATGAACGATCTTGGGGAGCCTGTATCCATATCACCTAATCCAAATGCGCCATCATTTCTGTTTTTGATTAAGGGTCCAAATCTACCCGTGCAGGGTGTACAATACTTTTATTTCCCTAAACAAATTGATAAACAGCGATTTCAACAAGACATCATTAATGAAAAGTTAGCGGGCACTAATAATTTATTCGAACTGGATGTCCAAGGAATGAGTAATGTGGACTTCTCGATGTCTACATCCTATTTAAACATTCGGGTGGACAAAGTTATGCCGTTTGTATGGTTGGGTTCAGCTATCGGTATGCTTGGTCTTGTCTTTGGTTTCTACTGGCAACATCGTCGGATATGGATCCGCATCGATCAGGGGGATTTGACGCTAGCAGCTCATACCAACAAGAATTGGTTCGGCATACGTAAAGAAATAACAGTAATATTACAAAAAGTGAATATGGAAGTGGACGAAAAGTCGCTAGATAACGGAGGAAATCAAGTATGAATTTATTAGATTTCAGTAGCTTGTTTTTTACTATCGCATTCTTGGTCTACGGTGTGGCATTCATTCTGTATGGAGTAGCCGTGATGGGAAGTGTGTGGAGAAATCGTGATCCCAAGCTACATATGAAGAAGTGGGGGAAAATCTCTTTCTCGGTATCCTCATTAGGTCTTGCCTCTCATTTGATCTATTTCTTCACACGGTGGGCTGGCGCGGGGCATATTCCAGTTAGTAATATGTTTGAATTTATGAGTACATTGTCTATGATGATTATGATTGCATTCACAGTTATATTTATCATCTACAGAAAGACTCTTTTGGGACTATTTTCCGTTCCGATAGCTATTATTATAATGGCTTATGCCGCTGTTTTCCCACAAGAAGCTCAACCACTGATTCCTTCTCTACAGTCGTGGTGGTTGCAAGTTCATGTCACGATGGCTGCATTAGGTGAATCATTCTTTGCGATTGGTTTTGCTGCTGGATTTATGTATTTGCTTCGTACAGTAGATTTCAATAGCAAGAACAAAAGTGATCGACGACAACAACGTGGTGTGGAGTTCACGCTTCTGTCTATCGTCATTGTTATTGGATTCATTGCTTCTGTCTACGCTTTCCGTGTAGGTGGATATGAAACTGTGTTCACCCAAGAACAGGCTGTAAATGCTCAAGGGGACAAGACTATTGCAAAGGTCGAGTATAATTTACCACCAATCGTCGCGCCTTACCAAAGTGAGGTAGAGAGCTTCCAATCCTTCTTAGGTATAGATAAACCTTTATTCGAGGCTCCATCTTGGATGGTTGGTATTAATGCAGGTAGGAAATTAAATACGATTATTTGGTCGGTATTAGCAGGACTCATTCTTTATGCACTTATTCGTCTTATCCTTCGTAAACCGCTTGGTAAAGCCATACATCCTTTGTTAAAAGGGCTGGATGCAGACGACCTTGACGAAATTACGTATCGAACGATCGCGATAGGTTTCCCCATATTCACCTTAGGAGCACTTATATTTGCAATGATGTGGGCTCAAATTGCATGGGGACGTTTCTGGGGCTGGGATCCGAAAGAAGTATGGGCACTTATCACTTGGTTATTCTATAGTGTATATTTACATTTGAGATTATCACGTGGATGGCAAGGAAAGAAATCCGCTTGGCTTGCTGTTCTTGGCTTTATGATTGTGATGTTTACACTCGTAGGCGTGAATTTAGTAATAGCTGGTCTACACTCTTATGCAGGTACGAATTAAGTTGGAGTTACAAATTATGTCTAATTCGACAATCCGTTTCACATTTGATGTTGAATGTTGAAACGGATTTTCGTTATAATTGGATTTTAGAAGAACTATTTAATGTATTACATAGTCTATCTATCCGAGAATCGGGCTTTCACGGGTCCTACGAAGGATAATTAAGGGGTTGTAGATGATGTCAGAGGAATTGAATCGGATATTGATAGTGGATGATGAAGAACGAATTAGACGTTTACTTAAAATGTATTTGGAAAAAGAAGGTTATGTGATTGATGAAGCTGAAGATGGAGAGATTGCTCTTCAGAAAGCGACAACTAATGATTATGGCTTAGTTATCTTGGATCTTATGCTTCCGGGCATGGATGGCGTAGAAGTCTGCACGCGTCTAAGACAAGTGAAATCGACTCCGATCCTAATGCTTACGGCAAAGGGAGAAGAAATTAATCGAGTGCAAGGTTTTGAAGTGGGAGCAGATGATTATGTGGTGAAACCATTTAGTCCACGAGAAGTCATTTATCGCGTTAAAGCGATTTTACGTCGTTCTTCCACGACTTCCTATTTATCCAAGGAAGGGAACTCCAGTAATGATATTGTGTTTCCTCATTTGGTTATTGAGCATGATGCACACCGTGTTACGGCCAGTGGTGAAGAAGTTAGTCTTACGCCTAAGGAATATGAGTTGTTGCATTATTTGGCCATTTCTCCAGACAAAGTGTTCTCAAGAGAAGAGCTTTTGAAGGATGTATGGAATTACGAATTTTTTGGAGATTTACGTACCGTAGATACGCATGTTAAACGTTTAAGAGAGAAATTAAACAAAGTATCTCCAGAGTCAGCGACGATGATTACGACGGTATGGGGTGTAGGTTATAAGTTAGAGGTCTCGAAATAACGTGAATTTCTGGAAAACACTTGTCGGTAAAATATGGCTGACGATCATTTGTCTAGTTGCCGTTGTTCTGATTACACTGGGGTTGTTCTTGTTACCCTATATTGATACGAATTTTGCTAACTCTGGGGATATCAAACGTTTATTTACGTACACATCCATTATCGGGTTCTCGATGACAACTTTTTTTGGACTGTTTCTCCTCTCAAGAATTACGCAACCGATGCAGAAGTTAATTCATGCTACGGATGCTATTCGTAAAGGAGAGTATGGAACGCGGTTATCCGTCGTTACTAGTGATGAGATCGGCGCATTAGCGACTACCTTTAATCACATGGCGGCAGAGCTTGAAGATAACATTCGTAATCTGAATCAAGAGAAGGAACATCTAGCTAGTGTTCTACGAAGTATGAGTGATGCTGTAATTACTTTTGATAATTCCGGTAAAGTTATCCTAACGAATCCACCGGGTCATCGCGTGCTTGAAATGTGGCGAACGATTGATTGGGATTACGAATATACGAATGATGATCAAGGAGATCAGTCGTTAGAAGTACCTGAACCTTTACATGAGTTATTTAATATGACAATCAACGGTAGTGGAGATTCTAGCACCTCAGTGCATGTGAAGCAAGATGTATGGTCCGTTATTATGACACCTCTGTATTCGGATAATGATATCCGTGGAGCTGTAGCTGTGATGCGTGATGTGACCGAGGAAGTTCGTTTGGAGAAAATGCGTACTGATTTCGTAGCGAATGTGTCTCATGAAATTAGAACACCACTTTCGATGATGCAAGGTTATAGCGAAGCGTTATTAGATGGTATGGCTACGTCTCCTGAGGAAAGCCGAGAATTGATTCAAGTGATCCATGATGAGTCGCTTCGTATGGGCAGACTTGTGAAAGACTTACTCGTTCTAGCTCGTATGGAAGCGGGTCATCCTGATATGGATATGGGCTTAGTAGATATTCATGAGTTGCTTGAAAGAGTCTATCGAAAGTTCTCAGTTCGTTCTAAGGATTACGGTCTACATCTTCATTATGAGCAGCGTTCTGATCATTTGGTCATTCAAACCGGCGATGAGGATAAGTTAGAGCAAGTCATGACTAATTTACTTGATAACGCCTTCCGGTACACACAAACGGAAAAAAATGTCTATATTATTGCGGAACATATTCAGCTTGAGCAACAAGCTTCCTTCGTGCTAATACAGGTTAAGGATGAAGGTGTTGGCATTCCGAAAGAAGACGTACCCTTTATTTTCGAACGATTCTACAAGGCAGATAAAGCTCGCGTTCGTGGGGAATCGGCAGGTACTGGACTGGGACTTGCTATCGTTACGAGTATTGTGGAAGCACATCATGGAAGTGTAAAAGTCGCAAGTGAGTTGGGTCAAGGTACTATTTTCACGGTAAAACTCCCTGTCGAATACCGTAAATAATGAAATAAGGTTAAAAAACACCTCTTTTGGAGGTGTTTTTTGTAGAAGAAGAAAGATAAATCTTGTTCACCGTGGAACAAAATAGAGATAGAAATCATTCATTCGGATACTCCTTAGGATGTTCCAGAAGAAATTAAGGAGGCTTAGAAATTGATGAGCAACCAATATATATTAGCACTTGATCAAGGAACTACGAGTTCAAGGGCGATTGTATTTGATCAGCAGGCTAGACCTGTAGCGCAGGCTCAAAGGACGATTAGACAAAGTTATCCACAACCTGGTTGGGTGGAACATGATGGTGTAGAAATATGGGAATCACAACTTGCCGCAGTCCAGGAAGCGTTGCATAGTGGCCAAATTAATCCTGAACAAATAGGTTCTATAGGTATTACTAATCAAAGAGAGACCGTTCTCGTCTGGGACCGTACAAGCGGTGAGCCTATCCACCCAGCAATCGTATGGCAGGACAGGCGTACGGCATCACTTTGTGAGGCGTTGAAAGATCGGGGACTTGCGAAGGTAGTTACGGACAAAACAGGCCTATTGATAGATGCTTATTTCTCAGCAACCAAAATAGCATGGATTCTAGACCACATTGAGGGTGCGAGGGAGAAGGCGAATAGGGGCGAGTTGCTCGCAGGTACAATGGATACATGGTTGATATGGAAGCTTACAAGCGGGCAAGTGCATGCAACGGATGTAACCAATGCATCCAGAACGATGTTATTCAATCTAGATACCCGAGATTGGGATGAAGAGCTATTAAGTGAATTACAAATTCCGCGGTGTATTCTTCCTACGATATGTATGTCGGGTCATTTCTATGGGATGACTGACCCTAAATGGTTAAATGGTGTTGCCGTTCCTATACATTCTGTACTTGGTGATCAGCAAGCTGCCCTTTTTGGTCATACCTGTCTAGAGGCTGGAAGTGCTAAGAATACCTATGGTACAGGTTGTTTCATTCTGATGAATACAGGGAGTGAACGGGTTACCTCCACCCATGGATTACTCACTACGGTAGCATGGGGTATGGGAGATGAAATGTATTACGCTTTGGAAGGTAGTGTCTTTGTAGCTGGAGCTGCCATACAATGGCTCGAAGAAGGTTTAGGATGGATTGATGAACCTGCTCAGTCAGAAAGGATGGCAAGTCAAGTACCTACAAGTGATGGTGTTGTCGTTGTTCCAGCTTTCACGGGGTTAGGAGCACCTTATTGGGATATGTATGCTCGTGGAGCTATATTCGGGCTTACGCGTGGCACGACATCAAATCATATTGTACGGGCAACGCTAGAGTCACTAGCTTATCAATCAAGGGACGTTATTAATGCGATGGAGAAAGATGCTGGGATGCCTCTCCAAGAGCTTCGTGTGGACGGTGGGGCTGTCTCAAATGATCTCCTCATGCAATTCCAAGCGGATATTCTTGGGGCTGTGGTCACACGGACAGAGACTGGAGAGACAACAGCTCTTGGAGCTGCGTTGTTGGCAGGTTTAGTCAGTGAAGTATGGAGTAAAGAACAACTCAAGCAATTTAATCCTGCAGAAAGAATGTTTCAGCCCTTGATGGATGAAGAAAAAAAAGAGGAATTATATCGCGTGTGGCAGGATGCGGTGAGGCGGACAATGGGTTGGGAACAACATCATTTCGAATCATGAGGTAGAAATCTTGATATGCATTAAAAACCGTCGATCAAAGGATCGACGGTTTTTTGTGATTTCGCTAAAGTTGATACTAATTAAGAATAATTTCTTGAGCTGTATTAATCTCTTGAAGTGCAACAAGTTGAACTAATACATCTTTAGGTACAGCTTTATCAACTGTTAATATCATAAGGGCAGAACCACCAACAAGTGTACGTCCAACCTGCATAGAAGCGATGTTGACATCATTCTTACCAAGAAGAGTACCTACTAGTCCGATGATACCTGGTTTATCATTATGTGAGATCAAGATTTGGTGTCCCTCAGGAGCAATATCAACTGGGAATTTATCGAGTAATACGATGCGTTCTCCATAACCCTGAAGTAGTGTACCTGCTACTAGGCGATCTTGATCGCTTTGTGTTTTGAGGGTAACCGATATAAGGTTAGTGAAACCTTTTGTTTTTGGTGCTTTAGATACAACAATGTTTATATCGCGTGATTTCGCTAGGTGTGAGCAGTTAACAATATTCACTTCGTTACCTAAATGATAGGAAAGCACACCTTTCAGGATATAACGCGTAAGAGGTAATGTATCCACATCAGACAGATCACCTGCATAGTCGATATGAATTTCGCTTACTGCTTTTGTCGTGATTTGTGCTGCGAAGCTTCCTAGTTTCTCACCAAGGGAGAAATAAGGCTGAAGTTTCTTCATTACCGTTGGTGCAACTGGTGGAATATTTACAGCATTCTTGAAAGGCTCATTACGTAGAATGTGCAACACTTCCTCAGATACATCAATGGCAACATTTTCTTGAGCTTCGATCGTCGAAGCACCCAAGTGAGGTGTAACTATAATTAGAGGATGACTTAAGAAAGGATGATCACTTTCTGGTGGTTCATGCTCAAATACGTCAAAGGCAGCTCCTGCAACAATACCTTGGTTAATGGCTTCTACTAATGCCAATTCATCAATAACACCACCGCGAGCACAGTTGATAATACGCATTCCTTTTTTCATTACTTCGAATTGAGGGCGTGAAATCATATGACGAGTTTCAGGAGTTAAAGGTGTGTGTACAGTCATGAAATCTGCGTTGTGAATAATATCATCCACTGAAGCTAATGTCACTTCCATTTTCTCTGCACGTTCTTGCGTCAAGTATGGATCGTAAGCAAGAATATTCATTCCAAAAGCTTTCGCACGTTTAGCAACTTCACTACCGATACGACCCATACCAAGTACGCCCAATGTTTTGTTGTTAAGTTCTACGCCAAGGAAAGTCTTGCGATCCCACGTACCGCCAATTGTCTTAGCATAGGCCTGTGGAATATGACGAGCCAATGCCATCAGCATTGCGAAAGTGTGCTCACATGTTGTGATGGTGTTTCCGTCAGGTGCATTTATGACTACGACTCCGCGTTTCGTCGCAGCTTCCAAATCAATATTATCAACACCAACGCCGGCACGTCCTACGGCTTTCAAATTCGTACCTGCAGTCAAAATACGTTCTGTTACACGAGTCTGGCTACGAACGAGTAATGCATCGTACTCACCGATGATCGCTACTAATTCATCTTCACTAAGCCCCGTTTGTTTCACAACCACTACATCTTCTGCGTCCATTAATTTCTGAATTCCTAAATCACTAATTGGATCCGATACCAACACTTTAAACATGGTTTCTTTCCTCCTTAATAATCTATAACTTTATATTTAGGCACGAATCTATAGTTAGATACATGACCGAAAAACCGATATTCTCTCAATTAACGCGTTGTCGTAACAAAGGCGATGTATGTAACAAAGTGGCCACTTTTAAGGTATGATGGTGAAAGAGTAACAAAAAAACTCTCAATCCTCATACTACTTGCGTAGTAAGGGACGAAAGTTGTTCGTGGTACCACCCTAATTCACTGCATCATATCAGCAGCCTCAAATGATCATCGTGATGATCATATCTTATAACGGAGATTATCCGATTGCACCTACTTAACTTCAATGCAATTTCTCAGGAATGCTAAGACAAATTCTCGCCATCGGTTTGCACCAACCACCGACTCTCTGAAGACTATTGATCTGTCCTTTTTCCATCATCGACTTATTCGTACTTAATTTTTTCATAATGTATCATGGTCGCGTAAGAGATGTCAATAGCATTATGAACTAAATTAAGTTCAGAAAGTGAGGTCAACTTGAATTTCTTCTTATAATTCGCTATGATTCTTTATACTGTTGAGGACCTGAGAGCCCTCAAGATATATCATAAAAAAAGGGTATTTGAGGAAGAAGTTCGTTCGTGTAATATTTGTTCTTCCACTTTTTGAAATCATTCTCTTTTACGGCATCGGTATTGTTTAATAGATTAATAACAGCTTCTACCGAATGCAGATTCATAGATTGTATCTTACCTGAGTTGATCATGTTGTCAATTCTTGCAGTCATATCTTGCGGATCGTACGCGCCATAGATTGATTTTTTTGTCAAAATTGTGGACACAGCGGCATTTTTAACAATTAAAGAATATTTTTTCCAAGATGTGAAAGAAAGATCTTTTGAGAAATCATATTGTAGGGTTAGAGATGGGTCCACTTTAGCATTCCATTTTAGCATCGAATTGTAATATTTTTTCTGAGCTGAAAGGCCATAAATTATTCCTTTCGTGTACAAATCATTGTGTTGGAATTCTTTCATTAATTTCTCTCCGCTATTAGAAATCGAGGACGAAGAGATGTTATCCGCGGATTCACGAAACAGACTAATGCTCTTAAGGAGTTCTGTCTGAGATTCCTGTAACATTGGAGAGGCGGAATACAGGGTGGTCTTCGTGATTGCGTTATATTTCTCATCCGCTAGATTTCGAAGTTGTTTGAGTATCTTTTTAACTTGAGAGGAATCTTCGGTTTGACTGATTGTTTCTGTTTTAGCAACCCATTCTGATTTGAATTCTCGATAAGGTAAAAATACGGTATGATAGAAAGTAACTAAATCTTGTTGTTGGTATGAATCGTTGAATTCAGGTTCAGCAGGTGTGATTTTTAAGTAGCTATACTTGGTTTCCACTTTGTCGGCACCTACCTTAACACCCATGAAGAAAGCTGCTGCGCTTAAGATGAGGACGGATATTAGGGTTAGGCTGAAATACAATTCAATTCGAGAAGTGCCTTTTTTCATAATAATATCTCCTTCAAATTTCAAATAATACGAATTAAGAACAGGCAGGACACAATGAAAAAAATAAAATTTAAAGTCCCGAAAATAAGGATTAAACAAGTATCAGCAGATCAATTAACAACTCGGCTACTTCTTATCAATCTATATTTTACACAAGGTCTTACTTTACTTATCGGCATATGTTGGATTTTTTTGCAGAAGAGAAATCCATTTGAATTATTTTCATTCCAGCAAGATGTCAATTTTGTGGCATGGGGTCTTGGGTTAGCATGCGTGATGCTTATGATTGATTTTCTAGTATCCAGAATTATGCCGGAAGATGCCATGGATGACGGTGGAATTAACAAAATGTTATTCAGTGATCGTCCTGTATGGCACATCGTATGTATTGCAGCTATGGTAGCCATTTGTGAAGAATTATTATTTCGTGGGGCAATCCAGTATGCTATAGGTCCATATTGGACCAGTATTATATTTGCACTAATTCATATTCGATATCTGAAACATTGGATTCCTACGGGGTGGGTTTTCCTAAGTAGTTATGGACTTGGCTTTATCTACATCCAAACCGGATCGTTGTGGGCTCCAATTGTTTGCCATTTCGTTATAGATTTGATTTCTGGGTTAGTGATTCGATTGCGGAGGGAAACATGAGTAGTGGATTAAGTAGGGTAGAATCGAGTAAGAAGCGTAGGCTCAAGGAGAAGAAGCCTTTAATACGTAGTGGATTAAGAAGAGATAGAACAACTTCAGAACCGATTGAGCTTTCTAACAAGAACGAACCCTTAAGAAGATCAAGTAAATCCGACAATGAAGTGGATAGTGGGAGCGAGGTTGTGCCTTCCCGAACGGATACCTATTCAAGCCGTACTGTTAAATTAAGTAAAATATTTCTTAATACATTAATTTTTCTTTTCGTAATTCTGACCGTGGGATTAGTATGGTGGGGGCTAGCAGGTGCTCCTGACTTGAAGGAGATTTGGTGATGAGTGCGCTGATCTGGGTGTATGCTAGTATTGCTTTAGTGGGATTATCTCTAATATGCAAGATGATCAATGAGGCATTACGTAATAAAGTGAGTCCGATTGAAATTGAAATGGATAGACTTCCAACTTCTTTTGATGGAAGTCGTATTCTCTTAATAACTGACATTCATCGGAGGAAGTTACCTGAGTCTCTTTTGATGGCTCTACACGGGCAGGTGGATTGGGTGTTTCTTGCCGGGGATATTATGGAGAAGAATGTTCCCTTGGGCCGTGTAGAGGCTAATATGAAGCTCCTTAGACGTGTGGCTCCTGTGTATGCAGTACACGGAAATCATGATTACAAAGCTAAGATATCTTCTTTGGATAACATGCTTGAACAATGTGATATTGAATTGTTAATGAACAGCAATGTTCGATTGGACAAAAATGGAGATCATGTGTGGTTGACGGGAATGGATTACCCTCCGTTTCGCAAACGATCGTATCCAGCGTTACCAAAGTTACCAGTCCATGAAATGGAGACATGTCGGATTGTATTGGTTCATGATCCAGCATGGGCTAATCGATACTCGGTTAAACCAGCAGACCTTACCTTAGCTGGGCATACGCATGGAGGTCAGATCAATCTTCCGTTCATTGGACTTATTTCTTTAGACAAGGAATATCATCATATCGCATGTGGGTTGTTCCAATGGAATCAACCAAATGCTGTTGTGAAAACGGCTACAATGTTAGTTAGTCGAGGGTTTGGATATCGTCATCTTCCGCTGAGATTACGTTGCCCTGCAGAAATGCATCTTATTACGTTACGTGCAAACAAGGTTGAAGGATGATGATATACATCACTAAAAAAAGGAATTACCCTACCAAGGTTCATTAACTGACCTTGGTAAGGTAATTCCTTTCTTTATAATACAATCAACTAATATGGCTCTACACCTTATTTAGTATCTGCAGAAAATATAATCGATAAGTTCGAAGTAGCGAAGATGACGGAATTGTCCTGGAGAAGCGTAAGCGTACGCTACAAGTTTTCCGTAGGAAAGCTACTCCGAAAGCATATGCTTGCCCTCTGATTTCCACCGCTTTAGCGGTATATAATCAAGAAATCAGACGGCAACAGCGAGCGGAAGGATAATCCGTCATCGTAGCGGCATCGACACGATTTTTGAAGAATACGGGTTAAGGAGCGGAGCCATTCCTACCTCATCTCCAACTCAATGCTTCGAGGATCAACGAAAGAATATCCTCTGCCTTCAAGTTCGACTAACAACGCTTCCAATGCTTCAACTGTCCAAGGTAATTCATGCATAAGAATGTTGCTTCCTGAATGGAGTTGATCGGTCACATTCTTAATGAGGGCAGTCGTTTTGTTGGCATCTGACGCTTTCATTTCCCAGTCCAATGATCCATTTGACCAAGTCATATATAACAAGCCGTTGTCTTTGGCAACTTTTTTCCCTACATCTCCACCTCCACCATGAGGCGGACGAAAGAATACAGGTGCTGTTCCAGTAATATCCTTAACAGCTTTTTGAACGTCTTCAATTTGTTTTTTCACTTCTGTTTCTGTCTTCTTTTTCAATACAATATGATCCCAACTGTGATTACCAATGATTTGCTCGCGATCATGTATGAGCTTAAGGAGATCCGGGTTTTCTTTTACTCTGTAACCATTCACGAAGAAAATTGCTTTCGCATGATGATTGTCCAGCGTATCAATCATGCTATTGATCATCGATGCCTCTTTTGGTCCATCATCGAAGGTGAGTAGAACAACCTTTTTAGGGGTTTCTTCATCATTTGGAATGATGTCATAATTTTTGTTCATATGATATTTAAGTTCGATTGGAGCTGCTTGATCCGTCTCAGTCTTTGGTGTTTCTGGGTCTTTTTCTGCTGGAATTGGTTCTGTTGAGGGTATGTTGTTTGGTTTGCTTACTTCGGTATTAGGTTCTTTACCTTCTTCTTTAGACTGTTGAAATTGATTTGTAGTCACATTTGAATTAGAGCTGCTTGTTGTCGAATTTCCGCAGGAACTAAGCAAAAAAGCACAAATCAGGAATAGTACTGTTGTTTGTTTGGTCATTATTCCATCTCACTTTCCTGTAATTAACCGTATGAGTACTTAAATTAATGCAAATACTAGCGATGATTCTATCACATAAGGAGGCTACACATGTGAATATTTCGTCACTTTTAACCGGTATTGTTATTGGTGCAGCAGCTACCAATATGATGTCCAAAAACAACCAAAATGGTTCTGTGAATCCAATCGCAGACCTAGCCAAAGGAAAAATGATGGATTTTGCAACACTCGGAATGAACTTTGTGGGGGATAATTTCAGTGAAAGTCCCACGAGTGGCTCCACTCACAATTCGACACATGAATCACCTGCTACATCCGGAGCTGAGACACAGACCCATTCGAAGGAGTCCAGTATGAAGATGGTGAAGGATTTTATTAAACAAAATCCTGATGTCAAATATGAAGTGGATATGATTCTGAAAGAAACAAATACGGTTATACCGGGTTTGTAAACTAAAATGCCTACCTTAGAATCATTTATCAGGCGAGTTTGTCTGATTGAATGATTCTTTTTTTGACTTTATTAATTCGTGCATTTATGAATAGAAAATGATACGATACTTACATAAGAACCATTTTTAGCACATTTAAAATGAGACATCATAACTTGTAATATCTCATTGCTTGCAAAGGAGGATCCTGTCATGAAAATAGAACGTTTAAGTCCAGATAAGATACGGATTTTCCTTACGTTTGATGATCTAAGCGAGCGTGGCATCCAAAAGGAAGACATGTGGCAAGAAATACCGAAGGTGCATGACCTGTTTACTGACATGATGGATCAAGCCTATAATGAAGTTGGTTTCGATGCAACAGGACCTTTGGCTGTCGAAGTGTTTGCCTTACCTGCTCAAGGGATGGTCGTCATCGTAACTAGAGGGAAATACGATCAACATCAATACGCCAATATGGGCGAAGATGAAATTCCAGAGGAAGTTTATGAAATGGAAGTCACGCTTGAACAAAGCGATTCTATTGTATATGCCTTTAATGATTTTGAGGTGCTAATAGAAGCGGCCCATGTACTTCGAGGAAATATTACAGAGGCTGGAAAGCTGTATAACTATAAAGATAAATGGGTTTTGTATTTAGATCCAGAAGATTTAGACGAATTGAAGCATCCCTCATTGATTGCTGTTTTGGCTGAATTCGGAGAATCGATTTCAACAACTGAAGCGGTGCTTGAAGAATATGGAAAAGTCATTATCCCAGAAGATGCGGTTCAAGTTATTTGTCATCATTTCGCTCGACAGAAATAACAGCAGATTATTTGTATTTGGAGACGGAGGAGTAAACGGTGCTACTATTTTCAATAATTGCGTCTGCAGTGGCGCCGGGAATTGCTTTATTGACGTTTTTTTATCTAAAGGACAAATATGATGCAGAACCCATTCATATGGTGATACGCATATTTCTACTCGGACTGCTAATTGTCATCCCAGTGATGATTATTCAGAGAGGGCTAACGTTGTGGCTTGGTCAGGGGCCCTTTGTACAGTCATTTTTCATCTCTGCTGGTGTTGAGGAATTATTGAAGTGGATTGTCTTGTATTACATTATTTATAACCACGTGGAATTTGATGAACCGTATGATGGAATTGTATATGCTGTCACGGTTTCTCTGGGTTTTGCAACCGTTGAGAATGTCATGTACGCTTGGTACAGTCACGCTTCAATTGGGACCATGTTTATACGGGCTTTACTTCCTGTTTCGGGTCATGCCTTATTTGGGGTCATTATGGGCTATTATTTTGGCCGTGCTCGTTTTTCAAATGGGGTTCGCACCAAGCGATTCCTTGTGTATTCACTTTTGACTCCATTACTTTTTCATGGGACGTATGATCTGATATTGGCAACCGTAACTGATTATTGGCTATGGCTTATGATCCCTCTAATGGTCATATTGTGGTACGGAGGAATGGGGAAAGTAACACGTGCTAATAGCCGTTCTCCTTTTCGTTTCCTGAAGAGGGAAGAAGAGGTTAATACTTAAACTTGTTGGACACACTTTATCTAATGAAATGACGTTTACGAGCTACACGTCATTCAAAGATGGGGGTGTCTTTTTTTTGCGCGTGAAAGTTAAAATTATATGTCAAGAATGCGGCGAATTTTTTATACTGAGTGGTAAAAAGGAACAGGGGAAGATTGAAACGGGCTTTAAACAGTGTCTTTGTGATAACCAACAGCACTTTGAAATTGAAGAGCATTTTTTTTGATATGACAGATTGTGAGCCTCGGTAGGACTTGTTTGACAATACATTCTAAAAGAAAGAGTGACTAGCATGCATAAGACGTCTTCCTTCTTGTCACACTAACGGCAAGGATTACAAGAAAGGAGACTTGGAGACATATGTATAAAAGGTTAAGTAGTGTATTATTTCCAGTCATGACGTTATTGTTGATTGGGGCTATAGTGTGGGGGTATCAAGAGAATCAGGAGAAGAATGCAATCCTCATCAAAGCGGAGAACCAATATCAACGAGCGTTTCATGATTTATCTTTTCATATGGATAAACTACATGGCGAAATCGGAAATACGCTAGCTGTAAACTCTACTTCTGGATCCATGCATCGCAAGGGGCTAGTCAACGTGTGGCGCATGACCAGTGAAGCACAGAATGAAATCAACCAACTGCCCCTCACGATGCTTCCTTTTAACAAAACGGAAGAATTTTTATCGAAAATATCTAAATTAGCATACCAGACTTCGATACGCGATTTAGATAAAGAACCACTGAACGATAAGGAATTTAAGACGTTGCAAGTATTGTATAAAGATTCAGGTCAAATTGCTAAGGATTTGCAAGGTGTGCAGAACAAAGTTATAGATAGCCGCCTTCGTTGGATGGACGTAGAAACGGCATTGGCAAGTCAATCCACCGGTGAGAATAGTATTATTGATGGATTTAGGACAGTTGATAAAACGGTGGGAGAATATCCAGATATGGATTGGGGTCCTTCTGTAGCATCGATGAAGGACAAACGTGCAGTAAAGAAATTAGATGGCGTACCCGTAACTAAAGAAGATATTCATCGTAAAGCGATTAAGTTTGCTGATTTAGGATCAAACCCAGAAGTCCAAATTACCGAGAACGGGAAAGGGACAGAATGGGCATCCTTTACGGCTAAAGTGAAGAAAAACAAAGATTCAGCTGCTATTGCTATGGATTTCACTCAAAAAGGAGGAATATTAATCTCCTATACGGACGAGCGGACCATTGGGGACAAAAAAGTGGATATGGATCTTTCCCGAGGGAAAGTCGATAAATTCCTTGAACATAAAGGATATAGTAATATGACTCCGGTCATGGCTGATGAGTATGGGAATATGGGGAACTTCACTTATGTTCGTAAACAAGATGATGTTCTTATTTACCCAGAGAAAATGACCATCCGTGTAGGACTTGATAATGGAGAGGTTACTGGGTTTCAAGCAAGTGATTTCGTGTATGAACATCATGCTCAAAGACCGATTCCTAAAGCGAAACTTAGTCTAGATGAAGCTAGGAAAAAGTTAAACATAGACTTCAAAGAGGATTATAGTCGTAAGTCGCTTATCGAAGATGAGCTTTCAAACGAAGTATTGTGCTATGAGTTTGGTGGTAAGGTGAATGGAGCCAACTATCGAATCTATATTAGTGCTGAAGATGGATCAGAAAAAGCGGTGGAAGAGATCAAGACCCCTATTAAGTCTAAATAAAGACGGTTTATACAACACATTAAAATGGCATTCGAGATGATTAAACACTCGAGTGTCATTTTTTTGTTTCATATAACGATTGGCATGATATAATTACAAGCAGATGATACTATTACGAACGATGGCGGTGAGCAGCTTGTATCCAAAAGTAAATGAACTCCTATTTATCAATATTGACTCAGCTAACGAGATAGAAGCGAATATCGAATATAAGTCTAGAATCTCAGATATTGAAGAACAATCTATATTGATGGAGATTCCAATGCAAGAGTCCGTACGTCGATTAAAGAGAATGAATGTAGGCGACGAGTTATCTGTTTATTATTTAAATGAGAACGGCGTTAAGCATTATTTTAATACATATGTTTTAGGGTTTAAAGAGGACGTTATTCGTATGGTTAGAATTCGTAAGCCGGAACCAGAGACGATTTCGAGAATTCAGAGGCGAACGTTCTTACGGGTGAATGCAGAAGTAGAGATTGCAGTTAAATTGAAAGATACCACACGGTTCATTACCACGACAGTAGATGTTAGTGGGGGGGGATTGTCATTTTACTCCGTATCTAAATATAATCTTAAAGAAGGCGACTCGTTGTCTTGTTGGGTTCTGATCCATTACAAGAATGGTTCAGTGGAACATGTTCCACTGAATGCAGAAATTGTGCGTATTAAGGATCAGGAACATCATCGTAGTATTGTTATGCTTAAATTCATGAGTATATCTGATATAGAGCGGCAGAAATTGATTCGGTATTGCTTTGAGAAACAATTTGATTTCCGCGATCGATAATTTTGGAGTGAATATGAATGTATCTTCTCTAAACTAGGTACACTAACGGAAAAATTCCGGGAGATTAGAGAATGAAAGAGAATCAAGAAGACATAGATTATTACGTTACACTGTTTGAAGAGTTGTTTCGAGCGAGCACAAAAGTGGTCAAGCGTGTATTCTGGACGTTGTTATGTTTGTTGGTTTGTTTTCAGATCTGCATGCATATTCCGCAATTACGAATTTACTTGTCTTTTGTGTATAGAACAGATGGCATCCCTATGGTTGAACGCAATGTAAATGATTGGTAAGGGAAAAGTGGCGGTTCCTTTTGCATGAATATCTTATATGTGGTATAATTCTTACGTCGCAGGCAATGCCTGCTTTTTTCTTGAGTTGATGTTATGGGAGGAATACCCCATTGGTTAGGCAAGAGACAGAATTTAACGACAGAATTAACATTGCAATTGATGGTCCTGCTGGGGCAGGAAAGAGTACAGTTGCACGCTTGGTAGCAAATGAATTGTCGTACATCTATGTCGACACCGGTGCTATGTATCGAGCCGTCACATGGTTTATGACGAAACTTGGCGTAGAACCTGAGTGTCAAGATGAGGTGCTTCGACACACACTTAACATGGTGCTTGAATTAAGACCAGGATCTGAAGGTCAGAAGGTCTTTGTTGATGGTGAAGATGTTACGTCGTACATCCGTTCTACGCAAGTGAACAGTATGGTGTCCCGATATGCGCAAATCGAGGGGCTGCGTACGCATTTAGTACATTTACAGCGGCAAATGGCTTTGCGTAAAGGCGTCGTGATGGATGGACGAGATATCGGAACTACGGTGCTTCCTGATGCAGAAGTTAAGGTATTCTTAACCGCTAGCGTTAAGGAGCGAGCTCTTCGTCGATTTAGCGAACTGAGTGATGCTGATGATATGTCACTGGAACAACTTGAGAAGGATATTGCGAAGCGAGATGCTCTGGATGAACAAAGGGAGATTTCTCCTCTTCGTTGTGCAGAGGATGCTACTGTTCTCGATACTACCAATATGAATATTCAACAAGTAGTAACCACGATTGTTTCATTTTGCAAAAGTCAGAGGGATGGAGAGAAAATTCGATGATTTATGTTTTTTGCAGAGGACTATTACGTCTCATATTTGCAGTTCTTTATCGTTTGGAGACGGTAGGTAAGAATCATATTCCTACTGAAGGTGGCGTATTACTCTGCGCAAATCACATTAGTGTGATGGACCCTATAACCGTAGGGATTAAGTTAAAGCGTCAAGTGAAATATATGGCTAAGGCGGAATTGTTTGATATTCCCGTGTTTGGCTGGCTACTTCGACAACTAGGTGCTTTTCCTGTAAAACGTGGTGGGGTCAGTAAAGAGTCGATTCGTTTGTCTATAAACATCTTACGTGATGGGCAACTGATGGGGATCTTTCCAGAGGGAACTCGTAATTCTACAACAGGTGTTGCCAAAAAAGGAGCTGCAAGTTTCGCACTTCGCTCAAAAGCAACAGTTATTCCAGCTGCTATTATTGGTGAATATAAGCTTTTTCGTAAAATGAAAGTGATATATGGCGCTCCTGTAGATTTAACTGAGTTTATGGAAGAAGGTACAGGCGACCAACTTGAAGCGGTCACAGAACGAATTATGTCTCGTATTTATGAAATGCAAAAGACAGGTAAGCCATCATTGAATTAGTATCTATGCATGAAGGAGATTCCTTTATGGAAAGATACTACAGCATAATGTGTTTTGAACACTGCTTTAGCAGGTTTAAATAAATGGGGTTTTGAATTGAGGAGGGTATTGTTATGTCGGAAGAAATTAAGAATGAAGAAGTAGTAGTAGAAGAATTAAACCAAGAGGAATTGGAACAAGCCATATTGAAAAGTGGTGCTGAAGAAATCGAGAAAGCATGGGATATCTTGGTGAAGAATTTTGAGAGCCAAGAAATCATTGAAGTTATCGTTTCTGATGTCGTTAAGGGTGGTCTAGTAGCAGACGTAGGCGTACGTGGATTTATTCCTGCTTCTATGGTTGAACGCCACTTCGTTGAAGATTTCAGCGAATACAAAGGTCGTACATTGCGCGTGAAAGTGAAAGAACTTGATCGTGAGAACAATAAAGTGATCTTGTCTGCTAAAGACGTTCTTGAAGGTGAGTTTGAAGCGAAGAAACTTGAAATCATGGCTAACCTTAAAGAAGGCCAAGTGATTGAAGGTACAGTTCAACGCCTTACTCAATTTGGAGCATTTGTTGATATCGGTGGTGTAGATGGTCTTGTACACGTATCTGAAATCGCATGGAGCCGTGTTGAGAAACCTTCTGATGTCGTTTCTGAAGGCGAGCAAGTTAAAGTTAAAGTGCTTAAAGTTGATTCCGAAAAAGGTAAAATCAGCCTTAGCATTAAAGCTGCACAACCAGGACCTTGGGAAGCAGCAGCAAGTCAGTTCAATACAGGTGATGTTGTAACTGGTGAAGTTAAACGTCTTGTTGCATTTGGAGCATTCGTTGAGCTTGTTCCAGGCGTGGAAGGTTTGGTTCATATTTCCCAAATTTCACACAACCATATTGCTACACCACAAGAAGTATTACAAGAAGGCCAACAGGTTCAAGTTAAGATTCTTGAAATGAACCCAGTTGAAAAACGTGTTAGCCTAAGTATTAAAGAAACAGAAGAAGCTCCGGCTCAAGAACAAAGATCTGATAAACCAAGAGCGCCTAGAAATTCTAGAGAGCCTAAAGTGGAATTCAACAACCCTAACGTATCACTTTCTAATGAGGGTCTAAGCTTTACACTTGGCGATCTATTCGGCGATAAGCTCGATAAATTTAAATGATCGGGATTTGATGCTCCATGAAATCGGCGAACCCTCCCGTGGGGTTCGCCGATATTTTTTTTATGAATGCACATAATAATAGGTAATAGGACACAATCCTCTACCCTATGACATATAAATCAACAAACATAAGAGATTGTGAAACGTTAGCAAAAATAGTTGTTTTTTGCTATGATGATATTCGTAAGATTTGACAGGAGGAATGCTATATGGCAAGACCCGTAGTTGCGATCGTGGGTAGACCTAATGTAGGTAAATCAACGATATTTAACCGGTTAATTGGCGATCGTTTGGCTATTGTAGAAGACAAGCCAGGGATTACGCGTGATCGGATATATGGTATATCAGATTGGAATGGTAAAAGTTTCAGTGTTATTGACACTGGAGGTATCGAATTAGACGGTGATGATCTTATGATGAAATCGATCCGTATGCAAGCTGAACTTGCAATAGAAGAAGCAGATGTTATCGTGTTTATGTGCGATGCGAAGTCTGGTATTACGTTAGCGGATGAGGAAGTTGCTCAAATGTTGTTCCGTTCCGGTAAACCAATCGTTCTAGCCATTAACAAAGTAGATAATATCAAGAAGATTGAAGATACGTATGAGTTCTATAGTCTTGGGTTCGGGGATCCTATCGGTATCTCAGGAAGTCATGGAACGGGTATTGGTGATTTACTTGACGCTGTTGTCAATAATCTACCTGAACTTGTAGAAGAAGAATATGATGACGACGTAATTAAGGTAGCCTTGATTGGACGTCCGAACGTTGGTAAATCTTCATTAGTTAACGCAATTTTAGGTGAAGAACGAGTTATCGTAAGTGACGTTCCAGGAACGACTCGCGATGCGATCGATACGCCGTTTGAGCGTGACGGACAACGTTATGTTATTATCGACACTGCTGGTATGCGTAAACGTGGAAAAGTATACGAGAATACCGAAAAATATAGCGTAATGAGAGCTATGAAAGCCATTGAAAGAGCTGACGTGGTACTTATGGTTCTAAATATCGAAGAAGGTATAATCGAGCAGGACAAGCATATCGCTGGTTATGCATATGAAGCAGGAAAAGCTTCAGTCTTCGTCGTAAATAAATGGGATGTCGTTGAAAAAGACGATAAGACCATGAAGAATTTCGAAACGAAGATTAGAGATCATTTCTTGTTTATGACTTATGCTCCTATTGTCTTTCTTTCGGCCTTAACCAAACAACGCCTTCAAAAATTACTTCCAGTTGTTCAACATGTAGCTCAACAACATGCCCTACGTGTACCAACACATGTGTTGAATGATGTCGTATCGGATGCAGTTGCTTCTAATGCTCCTCCGACGGATAAGGGACGTAGACTACGGATCAATTATGCTACACAAGTAGCAACGAAACCACCAACCTTCGTTATTTTTGCGAATGATCCAGATATGATGCATTTCTCTTATGAAAGGTATTTGGAAAATAAAATCCGTGCTGCATTTAATTTTGAAGGAACGCCGATAAGAATATTCACCCGGCGTAAGTCTGATGAAAGCTAGGTGATGACGGTTTGTTAATGCAAATAATTTCACTCATCATGAGTTACTTAATAGGTTCCATTAGTTTTAGTGTACTTTTGGCTAAGATGCTGAAGGGAATTGATATTCGTCAACATGGTAGTGGAAATGCAGGGGCAACCAATACATTACGTATATTGGGAAAAGGACCGGCTATCGTCGTACTTTGTTTAGATGTACTTAAAGGAATCATTGCAGTATGGCTTGGTAAATGGCTTGGAGGAGACGCAGCGTGGATCCCAGCGCTTTGTGGGATTGCTGCTATCATCGGTCATAACTGGCCTCTTTATTTTCATTTTCGTGGAGGTAAGGGTGTTGCAACGACGATAGGCGTTTTGGTTACTTTAAGTTTCTTCCCTGCTCTAATCGCTGGCATAATTGCAATATTGTCCATTGTAATTACTAGATATGTTTCGTTAGGATCTTTGATTTTCGTAGCACTAACCCCCGTAGTAATGTTACTGTTGGGTGGCTATCCTTGGCCTACTTTTTGGTGTAGCCTTATCATTGTTATTTTTGTTGTCTTTCGACACAGAACGAATATTGTGAAAATAGTTCAACACCGAGAGAACAAAATTGGCTCAGGGGGATCCAGCAAAGGAGGGAAACGTGTTGTCTAACAAAGTCTCCGTGCTTGTTGCAGGAAGTTGGGGTACGGCATTGGCTAGTGTACTCGCTGCAAAGAACCTTGATGTTTCTTTATGGAGCCGTAACGAACAACAGGTGAATGAAATCAATGAATTTCATACGAATAGTCGTTATCTACCAGGTATTACATTATCCTCCAATATAACGGCTACCTATAGCATGAAAGAAGCTGTAGAGAATTCGTGTGCAGTTGTCATTGTTGCTCCTTCTTCTGCCATGAGGGAAGTTTCTCGTGAACTTAAGCAGTATTGGAAGGAAGACATGTTATGTATTCATGCGACCAAAGGATTTGAGACAGAGACGTTACATCGGATGTCATCGGTTATCTCAGAGGAACTTGGTTGTGATGAAGGGGATATCGTTGTATTATCTGGCCCAAGCCATGCAGAAGAAGTCATTCGTCGTTGTCCTACTACGGTTGTAGTAGCCTCGCTCAATAAAGAAAAGGCCGAAGCTGCTCAAGAATTATTCATGAATTCCTATTTTCGAGTGTATACGAATAGGGACATGATTGGTGTTGAGTTAGCAGGCGCGCTAAAGAATATCATTGCGCTTGGTGCAGGGATGTCTGATGGGCTAGGATTTGGTGATAATGCGAAGGCTGCTCTATTGACGAGAGGTCTTGCTGAAATCTCGCGTATAGGTGTAGAACTAGGGGCCAACCCTCTTACGTTCTCTGGTCTAGCGGGTATAGGCGACCTTGTGGTGACGGCTACAAGCCAGCATAGCCGTAATTGGCGAGCAGGTTCATTAATAGGTAAAGGAAATAAGCTGGATGAGGTTCTAGAGTCTATGGGTATGGTTGTAGAAGGGATTCGAACCACGCAAGCAGCTTATAAACTTTCGATTAAGCATGGCGTCCAGATGCCTATTACAGATCAGATCTATCAAGTGCTGTTCAAAGAGCGAGATGCCCGTACTGCGGTTGAGACTCTTATGGGACGCGATCCAAAGACCGAAATGGAAAATATGCGCTTGGATACTTGGGAGCAGTGGCACACTTAAGTTATTCCATTCACCTTTTACGGCCTATCCTCATATTATATTGTGAGGATATTGCCAGAGGAGGGATAACATTTGAGCAAAAATATACCCAAGGATGCACTGAATGCTATTAACAAAAAAACGGGTAAAAACATTACTGAAAGTGCAGTTAAGAAGCTCGCAAGTACCGTCAAACCGACGACTATGCAGAATGAGGATCAACTGCGTCAATTGATCAAGCAAGTCTCTGCCATGGCGAATGTACCTGTTAGTGAAAATACGATAAAGGATATTGTTAGTGCTGTTAAGAAAAGTGGCATGAATTCCCAAAGTATGGAAACCTTAATGCAAATGATGATGAAGAAATAGATTTAATAAGTTGTATCATATGAACACTTTACTATAGGACATGACATTATTGGAGCCTCAGGCTACAAGATGTTCTGCCCTATTTTTGCGAATTGGGACAAGTTTCATGTTATAATAACGAAATATGACCTTAGTGAGAATGGAGAATTAAATGATATGGATCCAATGACAAAAATGTGGGTAT
Organism: Paenibacillus macquariensis; assembly: GCF_900156375.1. Taxonomy (GTDB): domain Bacteria; phylum Bacillota; class Bacilli; order Paenibacillales; family Paenibacillaceae; genus Paenibacillus_AQ; species Paenibacillus_AQ macquariensis. The sequence goes on along the minus strand of NZ_FTNK01000001.1, from coordinate 191,149 downwards.
CTCTCATCGGAATATTATTGATGGGACTTTCTGTTTTTTTAATTACATATGCCCGTAGTAAAACCAAGGGAATATTTAGAGGACTGTTGTCTATTATTGCCTTTGGATTTATGTTAGTTGGTTTTCTAGGTGGAGTGGTCTCCCTGATTTAAATCTGAAATTATAATAATCATACAGGATTAGGTTGGTGAAATTTGTGATAGCATCATCTGTACAACTTATGGGAAGAACAGTAACAAAAAGTGTTGAACCGAAATTGGGTGTATCTATACTCCAGCATGCTATTGCACATAATGTGGATTGGCAGCATATGTGTACGCGTGGGACGTGTGCTCGTTGTCGTTGTATCATCGAAGAAGGCGCTGAACACTTGGAGGAGCCGACTAAGGCGGAGCATGCACGTCTTGATCCGGAAGAAATCGAAGAAGGGTATCGTCTAGGATGCCAAGCCATTGTGAAAAGTTCAGGTCAGATTACAGCTCGTAATAAAACATATTTCTAAAATAAGAGGTAGTATTCGAACAAGGGAAGTGACAAACGATGCATCATCTCATAACCGAAATGCAGTGTGCACTACAAATGGCTGCTAGATGCTTGAATTCAACCAACCGTGTCTGGTTGGTCGGGGGGAGCTGCAGCTTGCTACTGCAGGGAGTGGACGTTCTCAGTCCTCCACGGGATATTGATTTGTATGCTGATTTGAATTCGGTACATATGCTACATACCGCAATGGAAGAATGGTCTACAGATAAGCAAGTGTTAAATAAAAGTGGACTATATTCGTCCGTTCTTAGTCATTATGATTTAAACGATACACAGATAGAGTTGGTAGGTGATTTTACAATCACTGCGAAAGGCTCCCAGTATAGGGTTGAAGTAGAAGCTAGACTTCATCCTCATGCTCCTGAGATCGAACTTGAGGGTGTTCCAATGAGTTTAATGCCTCTTAGTCACGAACTTTTATTTAATTTGCTAAGAGAACGCAAAGATAGATATGAAGCGATAGCTACAGTCATCCGGCAGCAACCGGAGCACCATGTGCCGTTATTAGTACAATTGTTAGACAATAATAGATTGGAAGCCAACCATATTCGGCAGATCGCCGCACTATTGGATCTTCCAAGTATACTCCAATATGATGCTTATGATCGTAATTGAGTATAGGAGGTGACTGTTGTGGATCATACCATAACGTTTAAACCAGCAGGAAAACATATTAAAGTCAGACACGGTACTAGCGTACTTAATGCCGCTCGTAATTGTGGAGTACATATTCCAACAAGGTGTGGAGGTAAGGCAGGTTGTTTGATGTGTAAAATAGAAGTGAGCGGACAACATTCTGTAGCTCTATCTCGGATTGCCGATGTTGAGAAACGTAAGTTAGGGTCATTGGTGAATGAAGGGATTCGTCTATCTTGTCAATCGTTGATACAAGGTGATGTCGAAGTGAACATTCCTGAAGATCGCCTGAAGGCTGCTGTCCGTAAACAACTTGAAGCTGCAAGAAACAAAGATTTCGAAGATGAGCTATGGTAACCTGTAGCATCCAATATAATTTTCCGAAGGGTGATGTTGGTTGAAGAAAACTAGAATAGTATCATTATTAATGATGGTCATGCTGCTCATGTCGGTAACGACAGGTTGTTTATACCCTGAGGGGAACAGTTCACAAAGTGTCTCATATCGTGAAAGTGTAAATCGGATTCAGATGGCCGTAGATGATTTTCAGAAAGAAAATGGTGTGTTGCCTATCATAAATGCCAATCAAGATACACCACGTTATGAGAAATTCAGAGTGGACTTAGTTAAATTGAAAGCGATGGGATTTATGGATGAAATACCGAATACTGCGTTTGAACAGGGCGGGAGTGGTTATTTTCTAATTCAAAATGAAGAGACTGATCCAACCATTAAGGTCATGGACCTGGTAACCGTTCAAAAGGTGAATGATGTTCAACAAGCTGTGGATAAGTATAAGCTACAACATGCTAATCAACTTCCTAATGCACAGGAATTATATCCTAATATCTATTCTATAGACCTTGCGAAGGCCGGTGTTCCTTCGATAAAGCTTAGCAGTGTATATTCTGGTGAGGATATGGTCTTTCTCATGGATAACAATGGACAAGTCTATGTCGATTATGCCTATGATATTATGCAAGTGATTGATAAATCGGATCATAAGCCGAAGGATGATGAGGATTTGAGAGTAATTCTTCTGAATAGTTCTTATTATGTCCCAGTCAAATCACTAACTTATAAATGGATAAATGGAGCGCCTGCTGCGGTTCAATCCTAAAGATTGAGTTATTTATGGACTTTTAAGTGGACCCGTCTTTTGGATGGGTCTTTTTTTTTATTTGTGCAACGAACTTCAGTCATAACAAGAGCCGCCGTCGCATATAACTGATTGGGATGGAGAAGTGAGTGGAAATATTGTTGTCCATGTTTGTAAAATACCCGTCATATTGTTTTGTTAAGGTACATAATATGATACTAGTCCAAATGCCCGAACGAGTAACGTCGCTTTGCCGTTCTGAAGCAAATTCTTAAACGACCGGCGGCGGACTACTAACGACATGGAAAGGCTGCTCATCCGTTGCTATGGTTGAGGCCTCAGATGGAACACGAAGCGGATGCTCTTAAAAGCATTTTTCCTTCGGAGTATTATGAGGAGGGGATCTCTCTTGGAAAAGGTAGATATTTTTAAGGATATTGCCGAGCGAACAGGTGGTGATATATACCTGGGTGTCGTCGGTGCGGTTCGCACAGGAAAATCAACATTTATCAAAAGATTTATGGAAACAATTGTACTTCCGAACATCTCCAATGAAGCAGATCGAATTCGGGCAGTAGATGAACTTCCACAGAGTGCTGCAGGAAAAACAATCATGACTACTGAACCCAAGTTTGTACCAAACAATGCGGTGCAGATTAATGTGGCTGAGGGCTTGGAAGTGAATGTTCGTCTTGTGGATTGTGTGGGTTATGCTGTGGAAGGCGCCAAAGGCTACGAAGATGAAAATGGTCCACGTATGATCTCCACACCTTGGTTCGAAGAACCGATTCCTTTCCAGGAAGCGGCTGAGATCGGAACAAGAAAGGTTATTCAGGAACATTCAACATTGGGTGTAGTCGTGACAACGGATGGATCCATTTCAGAAATTGGCAGAAGTTCTTATGTAGAGGCAGAGGAAAGAGTCATAGCAGAACTGAAAGAAGTGGGCAAACCCTTTGTTCTCGTCATTAACTCGACACGTCCTCGCAGTGAAGAAGTGCTTCAATTACGTAGTGAATTAGCTGCGAAATATGACATTCCAGTCATGTCTTTGAGTGCTGCTACGATGACTGAAGATGATGTTACAGGTGTGTTACGAGAAGTTCTTTATGAATTTCCAGTACACGAAGTGAATGTCAATCTTCCAAGCTGGGTTATGGTGTTGAATGAGAAGCATTGGTTGCGTACAAATTATGAGAATTCCGTTCGCGATACAGTGAAGGATATTCGTCGATTACGTGATGTGGATCGCGTAGTATCCCAGTTTATGGATTATGAATTCATTGACAGAGCTGCCCTCAGCGGGATGAATATGGGTCAGGGTGTTGCTGAAATTGACTTATTCGCGCCAGATGAGATGTATGATCAGATTCTGATGGAAGTTGTAGGTGTGGAGATCCGCGGTAAAGATCATTTACTACAATTAATGCAGGATTTCTCGCATGCCAAACGTGAATATGATCGATTTGCTGAAGCATTGGAAATGGTTAAGACGACTGGATACGGAATTGCTGCACCTTCACTCGCTGAAATGACACTCGATGAACCAGAATTAATCCGTCAAGGATCAAGGTTTGGTGTTCGATTGAAAGCGACTGCACCTTCGATTCATATGATACGTGTAGATGTTGAGTCTGAGTTCTCTCCAATCATTGGGACAGAGAAACAAAGTGAAGAACTTGTTCGCTACCTCATCCAAGACTTCGAGAATGATCCGATAAAGATTTGGGATTCAGATATCTTTGGTCGCTCGCTCCATTCCATTGTGCGTGAGGGTATTCAAGGCAAAATTGCGATGATGCCAGATAATGCTAGATATAAGCTACAAGAAACATTAGGAAGAATTATTAATGAAGGATCGGGTGGATTAATTGCCATCATTCTATAACTAAAGTATTCATCCTTTTGTGGAAAAAACCGTAAGCAGGATTAACTCCCTGTTTATGGTTTTTTTGTATTGAAATTTTTATAAAAATACATATTTGTGTATAATATTTTGATTATTTATATAAAACCGATTTACATACTCGGAATTAAGATTTATATTATAGAAAGAGTCTATATTAAATATCACAAACAGTTTCGAAAGGGGAAATAATGATGGTTTTAAAATGGAGAAAAAAACAATTAGTACTGGTTACGCTTCTTATCGTATTCGCAATGATTGCTAGTGCATGTGGATCAAATGCAGCAGGTTCAGGGGATAAAAAAGGTGGTTCCGCTGACAAGCCTTTGAATGGTAAACGAATTGCACTCATCATGGAATTTAATACAGGGACTTTTTCGCAACAATATGTACAGGGAGTTACTGAAGAAGTTGAGAGATTTGGCGGACAGTTGACCAAATTTGTAGCGAATAATGATAAAGCCAAAATGGCTTCTCTTCTAGAATCAGCTGTCACTCAAAAATTTGACGCGATCTTAACAGATCATGGAGACGCAGATATTCTCCAAGCTGGAATTAAGAAGGCATTAGCACAAAATATTTCTGTTGTTGTATTTGACGCCGTTGTTAAGGAGCCTGGCGTAACGGTACTTTCTCAGGACGATCAACAAATGGCAAAGCTCACATTGGATCAATTGAAGAAGGATATTGGGGGCAAAGGAAATATCGTTAAAGTGTGGGTTGCTGGGTTTGCACCTATGGAGCGTCGTCAAATCTCTTATGCCAAGTTCATTGGTGAGAATCCGGATATTAAAGAAATTGCATCTTTCGGAAATGCACAGAACCCGGCTCTAGATACACAGACTCAGATGGAAGCAATCTTGAAGCAATATCCAAAAGGCGAGATATCCGCAGTATGGGCGGCATGGGATGAATTTGCAAAAGGTGCATCACGTGCGATTCAACAAGCAGGACGTACAGAGATCAAAGTATATGGGATAGATATGAGCGATGAAGATTTACAGATGATACAAGATCCTAATAATCCTTGGGTTGCATCTGCTGCTGTAGATCCGAAAGATATTGGACGAATTCAAGTTAGATATGCATATCAAAAATTACATGGGGATAAGACGGAGGATGAAGTTGTTTTGAGTCCGGTCTATGTATCAAGAGAACACTTGCCAACAGAGCAAATCTCAACAACGGAGCTTTCTAAGTATGTTAAGGAATGGGGAAATAGCAAACAAGGGTTTCAAGATTGGATGAATGAATATAGCAAATAACATACGATAGAGTTAGGAGTGACAACATGACGGTATCACCTTTCCTCCTTGAAATGAAGGGAATCAATAAGCATTTTGCTGGCGTACCTGCTCTGGAATCGGTTAACTTCACAGTAAGTGGTGGACAAATTCATGGGCTTCTGGGAGCGAATGGAGCAGGGAAAAGTACACTAATGAAAATACTATCTGGAGCTTATCTTCCTGATGATGGTACGATTAAGGGCAATGGTAGACTATTTCAGTGGGGTTCACCAGCTGATGCCAAAGCTAGTGGTATTCATTGCGTTTATCAAGAGGTAGACGCAGCACTTGTACCGCAACTTACTGTGGCAGAGAACGTCATGTTAGATCGTCTAGCTGCGCCAGAATCGAATGTGTGGATCAAGCCGAATGAAATGATGGCTATATCAGAACAAATACTTTCGCGGCTTGGTGTAGAGATCAATGTACAACAGAGAGTGGGAGATCTGAGCTTAGCAGAGAAACAAATGGTGTTATTAGCACGAATCTTGGCTCAGGATGCAAAGTTGATCATTTTTGATGAACCAACAGCACCGTTAAGTCATAGTGAAACGGAAGTTTTCTTTCGTATTCTGCATGCGCTCAAAGAGAGTGGCGTTGCCTGTGTTTTTATCACGCATCGGTTGTCGGAGGTTTTGTCCCATTGTGATGTTGTCACTGTGATGAGAGATGGGCGTAATGTATATACATGCTCAACATCAGATACAGATACAGACCTGATTATTGAGCATATGCTCGGCAGAACATTTACAGAGGAATTTCCAAAAGTAGAAGCTCCGATTGGAGATATTATATTAGAGGTGAAAGATCTTCGAAAGGGCACAAAGGTACGCTCGGTTGATTTAAAAGTCAGGAGCGGGGAAATTGTTGTTGTCATTGGATTAGTAGGAGCGGGAAAGACAGAAACATCCCGTTTAATAACAGGGGCAGATCAAATAGAAGCTGGCAAGATCCGTATCCATGGAAAGTCAATATCTATGAAAGAACCTGCTGATGCAATCAAATATGGCATTGTATCTGTACCTGAGGAACGTCGTAAGGAAGGTATATTTATACAAGATTCCGTTGACCACAATCTTAGCTTACCAAGTCTAAGTAAGCTTAGTAATATGGGTCTTATATCCAATAAAAAAGAAAAAAGTCTTGGGACTCGGGTAGTTGAGCAGCTAGGGATTAAAACTACTTCGGGTAAACAATTAGTTCAACATTTAAGTGGGGGTAATCAGCAGAAAGTTGCGATAGGCAAATGGCTTGAAAGTGATGCAAGCATATTTGTATTTGATGAACCTACCAAAGGCGTGGATATCGGAGCGAAAAGTGATATCTTTCAAATCATTGGAACGTTAGCCTCTCAAGGAAAAGGAATCCTGTATTTCACATGTGAATTATCAGAAGGCATTGGGATTGGTGACCGGATTGCCGTAATGTGTGATGGTGAAATCACCAAAGAATTCAAGCGTGGGGAGGCTACGCCTGAGAAGCTGCTTTATTATGCTAGCGGAGGTGGGAAGGTAGGATATGAAAGATAAATTAATGAATTTGGCGTTTCGTTATGGTGCAGTCGTAGTAATTACAGGCGTTATCGCATTCTTTTCCTTCAAACTGCCCTATTTCTTTACCTATAGTAATTTAGCAGACATTCTGGGTTCGATTACAATCGTTACCTTTGTGGCGATAGGTGTAACTCTATCCCTTATTGTGGATGGATTTGATCTATCGGTAGGTTCGACAGTATCCATTACAACGGTTGTCTCGGCCTCTCTTATGATTTGGTATGAGCAACCGTTAGTCGTGGTAATTGTAGTATCATTATTGGTAGGAGCGATCATAGGCTTGCTAAATGCGCTACTCATTGTTAAGCTAAGAATCCCAGATCTGTTAGCTACATTAGCTGTGATGTACATCGTTAGTGGTATACATAAAACGTATACACAAGGGTACACCCTTTATAACCATATGGAATTTCCGGATGGGACGAAGGCACCTGGGGAAATGAATGCTACTTTTCTATGGTTGGGGCAAGGGAAATTACTAGGTATTCCATTTTCGGCTATTTTGTTGCTAATTGCAGTGGTATTTGTTCATATATTCTTAACTCGAACCAAGTATGGTAGACAAATGTATGTCACGGGTGGAAATGCAGAAGCAGCGCGACTATCCGGTATTAGAGTAAATAGAGTTAGAACATTAGCTTATGTAGTCTCAGGATTGTTTGCTTCGATCGGGGGTATTCTATTTGCTTCTCGTGTGGGTTCTGGACAGATTGATGCAGGGTCACCTCTATTAATGGAAGCTGTAGCTGCTGTTTTTGTTGGATTCTCTGTACTGGGAGCGGGTAAACCTAATGTCATAGGGACGTTCGTTGGGTCAATATTAATCGGTGTACTAGTCAACGGGTTAACGATGATGAATTTGCAGTATTTTACACATGATATTGTAAAAGGTGTAGTTCTTGTACTTGCATTAGCGATAACTTTTTACGTTTTAAACCGCTCCAAGACCTAAAACGCTTGATATTATGGGTGCACTGTATTACTATAAATTTGTTCCGCGCTCACTGTTCTATGTAGAAATGGGCGATTATGTCTGTAAAAAGCTATTTTAAAGTATATTTTGCGACAAAACGGAAACAAAGAATAACATTCGATCTCATTTCTGAATGAGGAGGTGAAATGATATGAATAAATCGGAACTGATTTCCCAAGTAGCTGAAACATCGGAATTGTCCAAGAAGGACGCTACAAAAGCAGTTGATGCTGTATTTGAAGCTATTGCTTCTGCACTACAAAGTGGTGATAAAGTGCAATTGGTAGGATTTGGTAACTTTGAAGTTCGTGAACGTTCTGCTCGTAAAGGACGCAATCCACAAACAGGTGAAGAAATCGAAATCGCTGCTAGCAAAATTCCTGCGTTCAAACCAGGAAAAGCGCTTAAAGACGGAATTAAATAAGATGTCTACAAAATCCATAGAACAAGTATCATTTTCAAAAAAGAGGTCCGTGACGTTTGTTCACGGCCTTTTCTTTTCTATAATCTCATAGATGGGAGGGATACCACTCGTGGAGAACAATAAAGATGATGACTATATCGTTGTAAAAGCAAAAGAAAATGGTGTACAGGTGATAGGGCTTACTCGTGGGCAGGATACTAAGTTTCACCATACCGAGAAATTGGATAAAGGCGAAGTGCTTATTGCCCAATTCACAAGTCATACCTCAGCTGTAAAGATTCGTGGTAAGGCAGAAGTTCTAACTAAACATGGAAAAGTTGAGAGCGAGAGTTAAAAAGCAGGCATAGCCTGCTTTTTTTAATTGTACAATGAGGTATGGAGTTTAATAGAAACGGTGAGAGGGGAACATTTGATGAATCGATGGATTCTTATGGGATGCACAATGTTACTGTGTATAGGGGCCGTGATATTCTTACCGAAATTATTCTCATTCCAAACCTTAATTGCGCAAAAGAAAGGAGTTATATCCGTGTTTAATCCTCATGCAAGTACGACACTTAGTAATGATAATCTGGTAGACACCCTCAGTACAGTGCCGTTTACGCTACCTATCAGTCATGTGGATTGGAAGACATCAACGTTGTCGTTGGATATGAAAGTAGTCACATCAGAAAGTACGATTACAGATATTTATAAAAATATGGCTGAAGCCATTTCGTTCAGTTTTGAGAATACGCCCAATGTGAATCGACTGATGTTGAGGATTATTGCGGAAGATAAATGGGTAAATACAAGTCATTTGCTGTTGGCTGCAGATGTGAGTCGGCAAGCGTGGAGTGAAGAGGTCACCAATGAACTACGAAATCATGCTGAGGCACCTCTATCAGATCATTTGAAACAAACTTTCCGTGTGACTGAAATGAAGCTATGGCTGAATCAGTTCAAATAGGTGACGATTGTTCAAAAAAAGATAGTAGAACCACAGTGCGTGGTCATTTAACATGTGCTATAATAGTCGAGATTGTGACAACATATAAGTGTTAAAGTTATCAGCTCGGAGGCTAACAATGAAATCTTACTGCATACCCCAACTTGCAAGTGGCTATATCGAGTATGACATGATTGAACAATACACGGAATTGCCAGTATTCCCGGACGCACGTGTCCAGTTATTATATATCTTTTTAAATAGTGCTAGTCATATAACGTTAGATCAGGCTGAACTCTATGCGCTCGTGACCTCTTTGGTACAGTTCGGGATCGACACACATGAGACAATTGACACGCAGCAAGGTAGTCAAGCAGAAGACCTTATGCGTTCACGCCAATTAAAAGTGCTGGCTGGTGACTATTACAGTAGCATATTCTATCAGCTGTTGTCCGATCGAGGGCAAATTGAAGTTATCACGTTATTGAGTAGAGCTATATGTGATTTGAATATGATGAAGATGAACCTGTACGGCTCAATGAAGAGCTTGGAATGCTCAGCAGAACAATATTTGGTGCAAAAAGTGCAGCTGAATATGCAGCTGTTTATTTCTTTTACGCCCATGTTAGAAGAGTCATTAAGGGATCTTTGGAAGTCTTTACTTCATGAGATCACTCTATGCGAGATTGTCATGCAAGAACTTAATCATACGCAAGAGGATCAGCCTCTAAGATATGGTTACAGTTATTGGAAAATGATGGAGTTGGCGAGCGTAGTAGACAAGCTAACGTTGAACGAAATAGAGATAAACCCTATTGAATGGAAAAAAATGATATATCAATATAAACCAATGGAACATATGACAAATTGTCTTCGTGAATCTGTTGATCGTATTCAACACCTCCTTAAAAGTCTAAAAGGAGATGTACGATTCTTAGGTATTGGACAAGTATTAGAACCATTTCTACTGTTTGTGAATTCTTCTGGCACAGTTCTAAGAGAGGGATAGGGTGATATGAATGGAACGAAATACCATACAACAACAACAACAACAACAAGCAGATCAGACGAATACAGTTGGCAAAGATAAGCCAAAGGAAGTATTCGTACAATCTGTATTCGAGAGTATTGCAACGAAATATGATCTCATGAATGATATTCTAAGCTTCCGCAGGCATAAAGCATGGCGCAAATTTACAATGGCTAAGATGAATGTGACACAAGGACAGAATGCCCTTGATTTGTGTTGCGGCACGTGTGATTGGACACTTAGTATCGCTGAGGCTAGTGGAACAGGAGACATCATTGGACTAGATTTCAGTCCAGGCATGCTTGAAGTAGGACGAAAGAAGATTAAGAGTCATCAACTTGAGGATATTATTACGTTAGTTGAAGGAAACGCCATGAGTCTTCCTTTCGAAGATCATAGGTTTGACTATGTGACGATTGGATTCGGATTACGTAATGTTCCAGATCTTGTACAGGTGCTTCATGAAATGAAACGCGTGGTAAAGCCAGGTGGAATGGTCGTCTGTTTAGAGTTATCCAAGCCGACTTGGCAGCCTTTCAAAGGGATCTACTATTTCTATTTCCAAAAAGTATTGCCAAGCCTAGGTAAATTATTTGCTTCAAGATATGAACAATACAAATGGTTACCTGATTCACTTGCTATGTTCCCAGGAAGAGACGAACTAGCAGGGATTTTTCAGCAAGTTGGACTGCAACAAGTCGATGCTTATTCCTTAACCGGCGGTATTGCAGCATTACATATTGGGATTAAGGAGAAATAAGATGTTTAAGAAAATGGCTATTTATCTTGAAATGATCAAGATTGAACACACGTTATTTACACTTCCATTTGCATTTATGGGCGCATTACTTGGATCGGTTACTGTACATGGGGTACTTCCTTCTTGGGCGCAGATTGGCTGGATTGTGATGGCACTGTTTGGTGCTCGAAGTGCAGCATTCGGATTGAATCGTATGATTGATCAGGTGATTGATAAGAAAAATCCACGTACGGAGAATCGTGCTATCCCAGCAGGGTTATTGAAGACGATAGAGGTTGTTGTGTTTACAATCATATCTTTTATACTTCTATTCTGGGCAGCAATAGAGTTATCTCCTCTTGCAGTCAAATTATTGCCTATCGCTGTATTTATGCTTGTGATTTACTCCTACACCAAGCGGTTTACATGGCTATGTCATGTTATCCTTGGAATGACAACTTCACTTGCCGCACTAGGGGGTTGGGTAGCCGTTACGAATAGTGTGGACTTAAGCGCAATCATATTTTATATTACACTTTCATTCTGGACCGCAGGTTTCGATATTATTTATGCCATTCAAGACATGGAGTTTGATAAAAAAGAAGGTTTGTATTCTATCCCAGCTCGGTTTGGGATTGATTCATCTTTAATGATTGCTCGGGTGTTTCACATGATCACAGCCATTGGGTTTATCACACTATTCTTTACTTCTTCACTAAGCTGGTGGTACTTCGTTGGCATGTTAATTTCACTTGGTATTTTATTCTACGAACATTTTATTCTTTCACCTAACGATATGAGTAAGCTACAACTATCCTTCTTTACGATGAACAGTGTTCTAAGTATTATTGTTTTTGTCTTTACGTTGGTTGATTTGGTGGTGCAGACCACTTGAGTGAACTGAACAAGAAACAAAGATGGGTTGTTGGAATAACTGGAGCAAGTGGTTCTATATACGGAATTAGACTCATCGAAACACTATTGACGGCTAATATAGATGTACATATGGTTATTTCAAATGCAGGATGGCGAGTGCTTCATGAGGAATTAGGTTGGAATAGTACAGACCGTGAAGGTATTGTGAAAGAGAAGTTTGGAAGTTATCCAGGAGCATGTATCTATCACCCTGTAGCGGATATTGGAGCCTCGATTGCTAGTGGCTCTTTTCAGGTAGAAGGGATGATTATTGCTCCTTGTTCGATGGGAACCTTATCAGCTGTTGCGCATGGTTCTTCAAGTAATTTGATGACACGTGCTGCGGACGTTATGTTAAAAGAAGGGCGTCCATTAGTATTAGTACCTCGTGAGACTCCTCTACATGCGATTCATTTGGAGAACATGTTGAAGCTTTCGAGACTTGGTGTAAAGATGATACCGGCTATGCCGGCTTTTTATTTCCAACCACAATCAATGGACGATCTAATAAACTTCGTTGTGGGTAAGGTACTTGATTCGATTCGGATCGACCATCATTTATTTAAGAGATGGGAGGGTTGATGATGGGAGCACATGGCTACAATAAGACTATCATTGGTAAAATTAAATATACAAATGCGTGGCCTATTTTTTATTACTTTAATCCTGATTCGTTGTGTGAACCTACAGAATTGATCACAGCAGTACCTTCGTTATTAAATAAAGGCATGAACGATGGTAGTATTGACATTGGAGCGTTATCTTCGTTTGCATACGGGCTATCTTCTGACAAATTACTATTGTTACCTAATCTTTCTGTTAGTGCTGATGGACCAGTACAATCGATTTTACTTTTTTCGCGTCAACCTATTGAGTCGATCATAAATGGTACGATTGCAGTGACGAATACCTCTGCAACCTCAGTTAATTTACTAAAGATACTAATGAACAAAGCGTTGAACGGAAATCCGACTTACCTCTCCATAGAACCAGATCTTAAGACGATGATGGAAGTGGCTGACGCTGCACTCCTAATTGGGGATAACGCGATCAAGGCCTCGTGGGAAGATCATGGATTCTATGTGACAGATCTCAGTGCATGGTGGAAAGAGTGGACAGGGTATAGTATGACCTTCGCCGTGTGGGCTGTTCATCGTAATGCTGCGGAGAACAAGCCTGAGATTATTCAGGATATTGTACAAGCTCTACAGGCAAGTAAACACCGTAGCTTGTCAGATTTGAATCCAATCGTGGATGAAGCGATGATCACCATTGGTGGTACACAGGACTATTGGACGACATACTTTGAGAATTTATGTTATGACTTTGGAGAACAACAACGACAAGGATTAGAACTTTATTTACGCTATGCTCATGAGCTTGGACTTATCCAGCACGAAGTGGCAATGGAAATGTGGGAAGAGAATACGCGAATACGGGTGAAAGAATGAAGAGATTAGACATGTTCGGATTATTGAAAAAGGATATGGATTATATAGAACAGGAACTCTATCGCAGTATTAGCGGTGATGATCTAATCCATGAAACATCGCTACACCTCCTCAAAGCGGGAGGAAAGAGACTCCGTCCTGTCTTTGTGTTAATGGGTGGCAAATTCGGAGAATATGATCTAGAGAAGCTGATGCGTGTAGCAGTTCCGCTAGAACTCATTCACATGGCTTCACTCGTTCATGATGATGTAATTGATGATGCAGACACACGACGTGGTCAATTAACGGTTAAATCGAAATGGGATAACAAAATCGCCATGTATACAGGTGATTTCATATATGCGAAAGCCTTGGAAATCGTAACGCAACTTCCTAATCCTGAGATTCATCAGATTCTCTCTAAAGCGATGGTAGAGATGTCAATTGGAGAGATGGAACAGATCCGTGATTTCTTTAATACAGGACAAAGTGTACGACGGTATATGTTACGTATTCGTCGTAAGACGGCTTTATTGATCGCTGTGAGTTGTCAGCTGGGTGCCGTTGCTGTAGATGCCAATCCTAACTATAGTCGCCAACTTTATCGTTATGGCTATAATGTTGGAATGGCTTTTCAAATACAGGATGATCTACTTGACCTCTGTGGAACAGAGAAGCAGATTGGTAAGCCACCTGGAAGTGACATCCGTCAAGGGAATATTACATTGCCTGTTATTTATGCTCTTCAGGACAAAGAAATCCGTGGTCCCCTTCTTCATGAACTGACACGAATCCATGAATTGAATGGAGATTGTGATGTTTCAACGGCCATTTCGCTTGTTAAAGCAAGTGCAGGAATTCAACGGGCTGAGGAACTGGCATCACGTTATATTAACAAGGCTTTGGATGCTTTGAGTGAACTGCCAGATTACAAAACAAAACGGAATTTGAAAGACATTGCTCACTTTGTAACGAGACGGTCATATTAAGTATTAACGACAGGCCTACTTTTCTGTTAAACTACAGATATTGGTAAGGAAATACTTGCATATGATAGATTTATTAGAAATGGAGAGTGAGCACATGGAACGTACTTTTTTGATGGTAAAACCTGATGGTGTGCAACGTGGATTAATCGGTCGTATTATTTCAAGGTTTGAGGACAAAGGGTTTACTTTAGTAGCCTGTAAGGTAGTTCAAGTGACTGAGAATCAAGCGAAAATTCACTATGCAGAACATGATGGGAAAGATTTCTTTCTTAATTTAGTGAATTTTATCACATCAGGTCCGGTTGTAGCTATGGTGTGGGAAGGCGATGATATCATCGCGTTATCTCGTGTCGTTAATGGGAAGACGAATGTGAATGAAGCACAACCAGGAAGCATTCGGGGAGATTTCGCCGCACATACACCTAAAAACCTGATTCATGGTTCAGATTCTCCGGAGAGCAGTAAGCGAGAGATTGCTAATTTTTTCGAAGATCATGAACTTGTGAAGTACGATAAAACCATTTCGTCATGGATATGAAATCTCTCGTGTTCCCAGTAAATCATAGCGAAGAGACCACATCGACTGATCCAGATTATGCTCACTTTATTGAAATGATAAAAAAAGAGACTGGGATTGATCTCTCGCAATATAAAGAAGGCCAGATGAAGCGTCGATTAACGACTCTACGTGTGAAGAATGGTTATCATTCTTTTGATTTGTTTTTTAAGGGCATGATGCAAGATAAGAACTTATTTAATGAATTTCTGGATCGAATGACCATCAATGTGTCAGAATTCTGGCGTAATCCCAATCGTTGGGAAGTGTTGAGGGATTCTATCATACCTGAGCTGCTTCGTAGCAATAAAGGTCGTCTTAAGGTATGGAGTGCAGCGTGCTCTACAGGTGAAGAGCCTTATACATTAGCTATGATTCTTGCTGATAAAGGAATTCTAATGAATACCACACTTATGGCTACGGATATCGATAATGGTGCTTTAGAGAAGGCCCAGACGGGTCAGTACCTTGAACGATCATTAAAGGATGTGCCTAAGGACGTAGCAGCAAGACACTTTATTTCGGAGGGTATTCAATATAATATCAATGATTCCCTGAAGAAAGCTGTTCAATTTAAGAGGCAGAATCTACTAATGGATACCTTTGATTCTTCCTATGATCTTATTGTGTGTCGTAACGTCATGATCTACTTTACGGAAGAGGCGAAGAATAAGTTATATCGCAAATTTGCAAATAGTCTTCGTCCTGGGGGATATTTGTTTGTTGGCAGTACAGAACAGATCTTTTCACCTTCACAATATGAGCTTGAATCAACAGAAACATTCTTCTATCGAAAAAAGTTATAGGTTAATCGTCTCAAAAATGTATATTATCCTTTCCTCATCGCGATACTACTATTCATAGAACATTATGGATAAGTGGGGGTTAGTATAAGAATGGATAAACGTAAGGTGATCAGAGCCTATCAACGTGGTTTTATTACTATTCAAGAATGTGGACAGATTTTAGGGTTGGAACAGGTACAACTTAATCGCTTGATTCTTGATTCTTTGGATGATCATTCGAGTATTGAACTTGAGATTCAACCGATTAATAGCTGAGTCATCCTCGTATCAAAAGCGCCGAATCCCGTGATTATGAGGATCGGCGCTTTTTTATTATGTATTGTTGAAAGGATATAACCTTTCTTGTCAAAGTGTAAGAGCTATACTATAATAAGCAAAGATATTATCGGGTTTTAGCCATTCACAGTATGAAAGTCTAAAGGGGGAAAGCAACATGAGTTTACGCTATTTAACTGCAGGGGAGACTCACGGTCCCCAACTTACAGCTATTATTGAAGGACTACCAAGTAATTTAACATTGGATTTCGAAGAACTTAACTTCCAATTACATCGTCGCCAAAAAGGGTATGGACGTGGACGACGTATGCAAATTGAAAAAGATACCGCTCAGATCGTGGGTGGCGTTCGACACGGATATACGACAGGAGCACCTATCGCTTTGGTTGTTGAGAATAAGGATTGGACACATTGGCGCAATATTATGAATATTGAGCCTATCGAAGGAACAGATGAAGAGAAACGTCGTGTGCATCGCCCTCGGCCTGGACATGCGGATCTTAACGGTGGACTTAAGTACAATTTGAAAGATTTACGTAATGTTCTCGAACGTTCTAGTGCAAGAGAGACAACTGTTCGTGTGGCATGTGGCGCGATAGCTCGCCAATTCCTTGCTGAATTCGGAATTAAGGTTGCTGGACAAGTTATCCGAATTGGTGAGATTGAAGCACCAGTACATAATTTATCCATTGATGAATTGATTGAACAGACGGAAGCTTCTTCTGTACGGGTAGTCGATGCCGAAACGGAGAAGAAGATGGAAGCTTACATTGATCAAATTAAGGAAGATGGAGATTCCATCGGTGGGATTGTGGAGTGTATCGTTGAAGGCGTTCCTATTGGTCTGGGTAGTTATGTACAATATGATCGTAAGCTAGATGCACGTATTGCTCAAGGCGTAATGTCTATTAATGCATTCAAAGGTGTAGAAATCGGTATTGGATTCGAAGCAGGTATTCTGAGAGGTTCACAGGTACATGATGAGATTCTATATAGCGAAGAACAAGGGTACTATCGTGCTAGCAATCGTTTAGGTGGATTTGAAGGTGGTATCACGAATGGTATGCCTGTTGTCGTTCGCGGCGTAATGAAACCTATTCCAACACTATACAAGCCACTACAAAGTGTGGATATCGATACGAAAGAAGCATTTACTGCTCAAGTTGAGCGTTCAGATGCATGTGCTGTTCCAGCAGCAAGTGTTGTGATGGAACATGTCGTAGCATGGGAAATAGCTAAGGCTTTCTTAGAGAAATTCGGTGGAGATTCGATGGACGAGATAAAAGCGAATTATAACAATTATCTTGAGCAATTGGAGAACTATTAAATATGAGAACGGTGAATGTGGATTTGGGTGAACGTTCGTATCCTATCTATATTGGATCTGGTCTTCTAAATAATATTGGTCAATATTTCAAGGATCATGGGATATCTTTAAATAGCCCATTAATGATTGTTACGGATGATCATGTAGCCGCACATTACTTAAAATTACTACAAAAGTTATTATTGGAGGCTGGGTATGAAACAGTCTCCAAAGTAGTCAAGGCAGGGGAGTCATCTAAGTCGTTATCCGTACTTGAAGAAGTCATGACGACAGCGATCGAAGGGAAACTCGATCGCAACTCAACAGTGATTGCACTGGGGGGCGGTGTCGTAGGCGATCTAGCAGGATTTGCTGCAGCTACATATATGCGAGGAATCAAGTTCGTTCAGATTCCGACGACCATTCTTGCGCATGATAGTAGCGTGGGTGGTAAAGTAGCTGTGAATCATCCTCTTGCGAAGAATATGATCGGGGCCTTTCATCAACCTGAGATGGTTCTCTATGATCTAGACACTTTGCAGACGTTACCTCCACGAGATGTTGCCTCAGGTCTATCTGAAATGGTGAAACACGGTCTGATTCGAGATGGTGAATTCGCAAGATGGTGCAGAGAACATGCGAGTGAATTGTTAGCACTTGACCCTGAAGCTTTAGAATATGGCCTTTCACGAGGATGCGCGATCAAAGCGGATGTTGTATCCCAGGATGAACGAGAAAATGACTTGCGTGCCATTCTTAATTTGGGGCATACCATCGGACATGCGATTGAGGCTGTTGCAGGTTATGGTGAATATATGCATGGTGAAGCCATTGCGATCGGTATGGCTGGATCAGCCCGCCTAGCCGTTCGACTTGGTCGTGATGCTACTATTTATGATGAAACGGTGAGTATGCTTCAATCCTTACGGTTGCCTGTTACGATGTCATCACATCTATCAACGGACGACATCATGGATGCAATGAAACACGACAAGAAATTTAGAGAAGGTCATATGCTCTTTATTATTCCAGATTCCATTGGATCTGTTAGCATTGTGAAGGATATACCCGAACAACTTGTACGTGAAACGATTGATCAACTCAGAGAAGGAGGAGAAACTCATGTATAACCGCGGAATTCGTGGAGCTACAAGTGTTACACAAAATGATGAGCAGGAAATACTACAAGAGACAGTGACGCTTCTTAAAGAAATTGTCATTCGTAATGAGATTGAGCCAGAAGATATCTGTAGTGTATGGATTACGATGACCGCTGATTTGGATGCAACGTTCCCTGCTAGAGCGATTCGTCAACTAGAAGGTTGGGACTTAGTTCCACTCATGTGCTCGGTAGAAATACCTGTTCAGGGTAGCTTACCTCAATGTATTCGGTTCATGATTCAGGTGAATACGGAGAAGAGTCAACGTGAAATGAAACATGTATATTTAAATGATGCACGTAAGCTAAGACCGGATCTTTCTACAACATCGAACTAATATATTCATTCTTCGGGTTGTCAAAGGCTACTGTAATCATGTATAGTTGAGTTAGTTGAGTAGAGCACAGTTTAGTTGAGATGAGTATAGTTGAGCAGAGTCCATATGTATTTTAAATTCGGTACAGAATCACTTCTGATTCTTGATCTTATTCCTTTAGCGTTAGCTATATTAGGTTTATGATCTTGAGATGAAGAATGAGATTTGTGACCGGACTCTTTCATATACTTCATTACCAGTAAACCTCTACTTTTGTAGAGGTTTTTTGTTTAATTTAATGAGGGAGGGATGGTCATGATGACCCCCAGTTTAGAACAGGTAATAACACTATCAAGTCAATTTAATCTTATTCCCGTAGTAAAACGTCTATTGTCTGATATGGAAACACCGATCCGTGTTTTTCAAAGGTATGCTCAGCGCGATCGCGCATTTCTACTAGAAAGTGTAGAGGGTGGGGTTCAATGGGCTAGATACTCCTTTATCGGAACAGATCCATTCCTCATGGTATCAGGTAAACAAGGGCGAATTGTTCTTGAAAAGAATGGCGTAGAAGAGATTATGAAGGGAAAACCGGTAGAGGAACTTAAGGCGTTATTACGTTCTTACCGTAGTCCCAAGCTAGAGGAGATGCCGCCATTTACAGGTGGTGCCATTGGATTCTTTGGTTATGATCTACTACAGTATTATGAGAATTTACCAGCACACGCAGTGGATGATCTCCATATGGATGACATTCGGTTCATGTTCTGCGATTCCATTATCGTGTTCGATCACGTAAAGCAACAAATTCTATTAGTAGGTAATGTGCATGTTAAGGATGGAGATACCGATCTTGATATTGCGCGAGAATACGAAGCTGTTAGTCGTAAGTTAGAAGATATCGCAGAGCAGTTAGAAGAACAAGGTCCACGTGAAAATGTGAATCGTAACAGTATCCCTCAGGATGTGGAACTTGGAGTCATCAAGTCCAACATGACCAAAGAACAATACATTTCGAACGTCGAACAAGCGAAAGAATATATCCGTGCGGGTGACATCTTTCAGGTTGTATTGTCCCAGCGGTTTCATATAGAAACAGAAGTATCACCTCTTCATGTGTACCGTGTACTTAGAACATTAAATCCTTCACCCTATATGTATTATTTGAAAATGGATGACGAGATCATTGTAGGAACGTCGCCTGAAGCACTTGTGAAAGTGAATGAAGGTCGAGTGGAGACTCGACCTATTGCAGGCACAAGGCCTCGTGGAATAAGTGAAAGCGAAGACCGTGCATTAGCTGAAGAATTGCTAGCAGATGAGAAAGAACGTGCAGAACATCTAATGCTCGTCGATCTAGGACGCAATGACCTGGGCAGAGTATCTAAATTCGGAACCGTTAAATGTGATTCATTTATGGAGATCGAGAAGTACTCACACGTGATGCATATCGTCTCTAATGTAACAGGTCAGCTCGATGAAGATAAAGATTTCTTCGATGCATTTCTATCTTGTCTACCTGCGGGAACCGTATCAGGAGCACCTAAGCTCCGAGCAATGCAAATTATTGCGGAGTTAGAGAAAGAAGCGCGTGGGGCATATGCTGGAGCTATCGGATACTTAGGTTTCTCCGGAAATATGGACTCTTGTATCACGATTCGCACATTGATATTCCGTAAAGGCAAAGCCTATATACAGGCGGGTGCAGGAATAGTGTGGGATTCTGTTCCAGAGAAAGAGTATGAGGAAACAGTTAATAAAGCAAAAGCGCTACTAAAAGCGATCCGTACGGCAGAGATCATGTTTCCACCAGCGAAACGAGATCACGATATGATAAATCAAGATTATTTATATGAATATACACCATAAGATCGTGTTCAAAATATGACTTTTTGAACAACCTCTAAAAGTGTTCGAATATTGGATAGGGGTTTAGAGAGCTGAACCCATGCAAATGAATATAATGGAGATGAGTATAGTGGAGAATAGTGTAGAAAAGTTGAGTAACGAATTGAATCAAGCAGATATGATTCAATCAAGCCTATCTAATTTGATTTCAGGAAATGATCTTTCAAGAGCAGAGGCACGTCAGGTTATGCAGAGTATTATGGACGGGGCAGCAACACAGGCTCAGATTGGTGGACTATTAACTGCACTTCGGATCAAAGGTGAGACTGTTGAAGAGATTACTGGTTTTGCTGAAGCGATGAGAGGATCGGGCACTCGAATGTTGACGGAAAGTGCCCACTTGCTGGATACATGTGGTACAGGAGGATCAGGAATACACAAATTCAATATATCGACGACCTCTGCCATCATTTCATCAGCTGTCTCTGTACGTGTAGCCAAGCATGGTAATCGCTCAGCGTCTGGACGTGCAGGAAGTGCAGATGTATTGGAAGCACTTGGAGTGAACATTAACATTACAGCTGAACAAGCGAAACGTTGTTTGGATGAGATCGGGATTTGTTTCTTATTCGCTCAAATTTACCATCCATCTATGCGACATGCAGCAGCACCACGTAAAGAGCTTGGTGTGCGAACAGTTTTTAATATGCTAGGGCCACTAACGAACCCGGCAGGAGCTGACCGTCAGCTCTTAGGTGTGTATGATCGAAAGATGACGGAGACGATTGCACATGTACTGAAGGAGCTTGGATTGAAGCGTGCTTTGGTCGTTTCAAGTTTAGATGGATTAGACGAGATTAGTATCTCTGCACCAACCCAGGTATCTGAATTACGTGGAGGTCAAGTAACGACTTATGAAATCAATCCACATGACTTAGGACTTGAGATGCATCCTCTAGAAAAAGTTCTAGGGGGGGATGCAGCAGAGAACGCCAGAATCATTCAAGGGGTTCTGCAAGGAGAGAAGAGTCCTTATCGAGATGTTGTCTTAGCAAATGCGGGTGCTTGCATTTATGTATCCGGCCTTTCTGAGAGTATCTTAGAAGGTGTCAAGCTAGCTACAGAAGCTATAGATAACGGCAATGCGTATGCTAAATTAAATCAATTGATTCAAATGACAGGAGAAGAGTCCTATGTATCTTGATAAAATCGTAGCAACTAAAGTAAAAGAGGTAGAGGAACTTGCGAAGAACTTTGATTTATCAACAACAGAACGAATCATTGCAAACTTACCTCCGACTAGAGGGTTTCTAAGAGCAGTATCGTCAGATCGTCATAGAGATATGGGATTAATTGCGGAGGTCAAGAAAGCCTCGCCATCCAAAGGTTTAATTCGTCCGGATTTCAATCCTGTAGAGATTGCACTTGCATATGAGCAGGCGGGAGCAGATTGTCTATCTGTGCTGACAGATGTAGATTACTTTCAAGGTAGTGGTGAATACTTGAGAGCTGTACGGACAGCAGTGAATATACCCCTTCTTCGCAAAGATTTCATTATTGATGAACGTCAAATCTATGAGGCTCGCTTGTTAGGAGCGGATGCGGTGCTTCTTATTGCAAGTATATTAACACCTTCTCAAATCTCTTCACTCATGAAGACGGCATCCTCGATTGGACTAGATGCATTAATTGAAGTTCATAACGCACAGGAGCTAGAGGATGTATTACATTTAGATCAGGCATCGTTAATAGGGATTAACAATCGTAATTTACAAACGTTTGAGACATCGCTAGAGACGACTGCCAAGCTGATTCAAATGATTCCAAAGGGGATTACGATAATCAGTGAAAGTGGAATTTCAAGCACAGATGATATGGCCTTCCTGAAGCAGTCAGGTGCAGATGGAGTGCTCATTGGCGAATACTTCATGCGTCAACAAGATGTTGGTGTGGCTGTAAATGAGCTGATGGGAGCTCCCCATGAATTCCAAGGAAGGTTATAGATGAACAATACAGTCGTAAAAATCTGTGGACTTCAGGACGTTGAAGTGCTAAAATCGATGTTAAACTTACCAGTAGATTATATCGGATTCGTATTTGCTAACAGCCGTAGACAAGTGACAGCTGAAGGTGCAAATATACTTTTACAACAGCTCCAAGCTTGGCAACATGAGACCCGTCCTGAGGGTGTAGGCGTATTCGTGAATCCTGATATGGATTTCTTATCTAAAGTAATGGAACAAGCTCCCCTCGATGTCATTCAATTACATGGACAAGAAGATGCCGTGTTCTGCGAAGCCGTGAAGCGCAAGTTCGGTGTGAAGGTATTTAAAGCTGTTTCAGTGCATAGCAAGGGAACTGAGAATCATTCGAACTCGATAGACCAGCATGTCATTTCAAAAGATTATGTTGGCGTTATTGATGCCTTGTTACTGGATACGTTCGACCCTATTTATGGGGGTGGCTCGGGGCAGACCTTTGCGTGGGAGAAACAAATTCCGCACTATCAGGAATGGAGCTCTGAACACGGTATCCCACTTTTTGTGGCAGGCGGCCTTGAACCTAATAATGTTGGGGAATTGATCACGAAATATCACCCTTATGGGGTTGATGTTTCTAGCGGTGTAGAAACTAATGGTTTGAAAGATATAGAGAAAATCAAAGCTTTTATCGAAAGGGTGAAACAGATATGACGCAAATGCCAGACCAGAATGGTCGCTTCGGTCCATTCGGTGGTCGTTTCGTACCAGAAACATTAATGAATGCACTGATAGAACTAGAGGAATCGTATAAACGCAACGCAGAGGATCCTAGTTTCCAAGCGGAAATTGACTATTTGTTGAAACAATATTCTGGTCGTGAGACACCTCTATATTATGCGGAACGACTCAGTCAACATTTGGGTGAAGCGAAGATTTATTTGAAACGTGAAGATTTAAACCATACAGGTGCTCACAAAATCAATAATGCGATCGCTCAAGGCCTTCTTGCTAAACGTATGGGTAAGAAGAAGGTCATCGCTGAGACGGGAGCTGGCCAGCACGGCGTAGCAACAGCTACGGTAGCTGCACTTCTTGGCATGGAATGTAAGGTATTCATGGGTGAAGAAGATACGAAACGCCAAGCTCTGAATGTCTTCCGAATGAAGTTACTCGGTGCAGAAGTAATTCCAGTCACTTCAGGTTCACGCACGCTGAAGGATGCAGGTAATGAAGCACTTCGATACTGGGTTAGTAATGTAGATGATACGTTTTATATTCTAGGTTCTGCTGTAGGACCACATCCATACCCTATGATGGTCCGTAACTTCCAGAGAGTGATCGGAGATGAGACGAGACGTCAAATTCTTGAACTGGAAGGTCGTCTACCGAATATACTTGTGGCCCCTGTTGGTGGTGGAAGTAACGCGATTGGAATGTTCTATCCTTTCATAGAAGATAAAGAAGTAGCTATGGTTGGTGTAGAAGCGGCAGGAAAAGGCGTGGATACCGACTTCCATGCTGCTACGATGACTAAGGGAACACATGGTGTATTCCAAGGGTCTATGAGTTATCTCTTGCAAGATCAACATGGTCAGGTAATTGAAGCTCATTCTATATCTGCTGGACTTGATTACCCAGGCGTTGGGCCAGAACACTCTTACCTTAAGGATATTGAACGTGTTAAATATGTTCCGATCACGGATCAAGAAGCACTTGATGCATTGCAATTACTTTGTAGGACGGAAGGAATTATCCCGGCACTTGAATCTGCACATGCGGTAGCTGAAGTAATTAAGATAGCTCCTAAGTTAACGAAGGATGACATCATAGTTATTTGTTTATCTGGACGTGGAGATAAAGACGTTGAATCCATCATGGCTTACACAGGAGGTGTTCAGTCATGAATTTAATGGATCAGACATTTGAAGTGCTGAAGAGTCAGAATCGTACCGCGCTCATTCCTTTTTTGACAGTAGGAGATCCAGATATTGAGACGACGGTGGAAATCATTGTACAATTAGAGGCAGCTGGTGCAGATATCCTTGAGTTAGGTGTACCTTATTCCGATCCACTAGCGGATGGACCTGTTATTCAACGTGCATCTCAGCGAGCACTGAAGCATGGGGTTAATATTCGTACATGTATGGAAACGGCGGTAAAGGCACGTGAGTCAGGCGTCCAAATGCCATTTATTCTATTCACATACTTCAATCCAGTGTTACAGATGGGTCTGGACCTTTTCTTCAAAGAAGTTCAGACTCATGAAATAAGTGGACTTATTATTCCGGATCTTCCAGTAGAAGAATCTGGAGAAATACGTCGACGTGCCGATGAAGCGGGAGTAAGTCTTATTCCATTGGTGGCACCCACTTCAAATGAACGAATTGAAAAGATTGTAAGTAATGCAAGCGGATTTGTGTATTGTGTATCTTCCTTAGGCGTAACAGGGGAACGGTCCACTTTTCACCAAGGGGTTGAAGAATTTATTCAAACCGTTAAGAAGTATACGAATATTCCAGTTGCCGTTGGGTTCGGTATCTCTACTCATGAACAAGTAGCGCACTTCTCGCAAATATGTGATGGTGTCGTTGTTGGTAGCGCTATTGTTCGAGAGATTGAGTCCGTAATTCCGTTATTAAATGATGCTAATACTAGACAAGAGGGACTATTACAAATTCGTAAGTTTGTGGCACAATTAAAAGCATAAATAGATAGAAAGTGAGGGGATATTATTATGCAACCTAAATCCCATATTGTTAACCTGCCAGTATATCAACCAGGAAAACCAACAGAAGAAGTGAAACGAGAATTTGGATTAACTGAGGTCATTAAGTTAGCTTCCAATGAGAATCCATATGGAGCATCTCCTCGCATTAAAGATGCGGTTCTTTCTGAAATTGAGAATATCAGTATTTATCCAGATGGTAGTGCTACTAATTTGACGACAGCATTAAGTAATCATTTGGGTGTGGATAGTAACCAGATCATTTTTGGATGTGGATCGGATGAGATTATTGCATTGATTACACGTGCCTTTTTTGTACCAGGTGACGAGACGATCATGGCTGATCAGACGTTCTCAGTGTATAAGAGTAATGCCGACATTGAAGGTGCACTCAGCATCGAAGTGCCACTAAAGAATGGTACACATGATCTTGATGCTATGTTAGCTGCTATCAATGAGCGTACTAAGATCGTATGGGTATGTAATCCGAACAATCCGACAGGGACTATCGTAACGGAGAATGCGTTAATTACGTTCTTAGATGCTGTTCCTTCCCATGTATTGGTCGTACTTGATGAGGCTTATTGTGAATTTGTTACAGACTCATCTTATACGGATGGTATAACCTTGTTAAGTAAATACCCTAATATAGTCGTTCTACGTACATTCTCCAAAATATATGGTTTAGCTTCTCTACGTATTGGATATGGTGTAGGAAGTGCTGAAGTAATTAAATTAATTAATCAAGTTCGGGAACCATTTAATACGTCACGTATCGCTCAAGTTGCCGCAATTGCTGCATTGGAAGATCAAGGGTTTGTAGATCAATGCCGTACTTTGAATGCTCAAAGCATTGTTTACTTACAAGCTGAATTTGATCGTCTAGGATTGTCTTACATGCCTGCAAATGGGAACTTCGTTATGGTCGATGTTCGTAAGCCATCGGGTGAAGTATTCCAAGGTTTATTACGAAAAGGTGTCATTATTCGTGCGGGGCATCAACGGTACCCGAGTTATATTCGAGTGACTGTAGGTACGCCAGAACAAAACGCGGTGTTCATTCAATCGCTTGAAGAAGTGCTACATCAAGTATCTGCCCAAGTGTAAATAATAAATTTAAGAATAGAAATGAGATATCATGAACACTACAAAAATAGCTATCTTTGGAGTAGGATTAATCGGGGGTTCATTGGCACTTTGCTTTAAAGATAAGCCAGGAATTACGGTGGTGGGCCATGCCCACCGCCCTGATTTAATGGATAAATATATTAGCAGAGAAGTTGTGGATAAGGCTACACTCTCGATAGAGGAAGCCGCCTGTGATGCTGATTTTATTTTTCTTTGTGTACCCGTAGGGAAATTAGAAGAATATTTAGAGAAATTGAGTGGGCTACCTTTAAAGAAGGGCTGTATCATTACGGATGTGGGAAGTACCAAAGCAAGCATATCCGCAGCAGCTGAAGCATTAGTACTGAAAGACGTTTATTTCATTGGTGGACATCCTATGGCTGGATCAGAACGATCGGGCGTAGAAGCGGCTTCAGTCCTTCTATTTGAGAATGCGTATTATGTATTATGTCCTTCAACAAATGTGCCAGATGAAGCAATAGGTTCACTAGAACGCCTATTGTCTTTTACGCGTGCTCAAATTGTGAAGGTGGAACCAAGACTTCACGATGAGATCGTAGGTGCTATTAGCCATTTACCGCATGTTATTGCAGTAGCTCTAGTTAACCAAGTCTGTGACTTAAATGAATCTAATTCATTATACCGTAGGTTGGCAGCAGGAGGATTTAGAGACATCACGCGTATCGCTTCAAGCGACCCTATCATATGGCGGGACATTCTTCTGAATAATAATGAAGTCATGCTTCGATTGCTTCGGGATTGGAACTTGGGTATCTCTTCTTTTATCGAAATGCTTACGACGAGCAATGGAGAAGGGATAGAAGAAGCTTTTCAGAAAGCCAATGCTTTTCGCAATGAACTCCCAGAAGGACGCAAGGGAATGATTGCGCCGTTATTTGATCTGTATTTGAATGTCCCGGATCATCCCGGTATCATTGGTAAGATTGCCACTGAACTTGGTTCAGAGCAGATCAACCTTAGTAATATTCAAATCATAGAGAGCAGAGAAGATGTTCCAGGTGTCATGCGGCTTTCATTCCGTCAGGAAGAGGATATGGAACGTGCAAGGATCTTACTGCAAGAGCTACAATACACCGTATTTATGTGATTTATAAAAGTGTTTACATTAACTTATAAAACAATAATTGACAAATGAAAACGGATACATTACAATGAACTTACAGTATGGTTTCTCTCCACTCCTATCCAATACTTCCGCTCTGACTTGAGCGGAGACCACTTTGAAAAAAGTGGTCTTTTTTTTGTCTTGGGATATAACTAATGATGTGTTATATACTTCGAAAAAATGATTGTGAGGTTCTATATATGATGAACAGTATGCAAGCTAAAGCAACTTTTAAATTAACACAAGCGAGTGAAGTTCCGTTTAGTGAAGTTGAAGGAGGAACCAGACTCACACAGGGAACTTTTACTATGGAGTATAGTGGCGGGCTACAAGGCGAAGGCATACTGCAAGAGTTGAAATGTTATTTGCCGGATGGGTCTGCTACTGTATACGGCTTAGAACGCATTATAGGCTGTATTGGGGATAAGTCAGGTAGCTTCGTGTTAGAACACGTGGGGAAATTTGAGGAAGGTGTACTTACCTCACAACGAAAGGTTGTCAAAGGTTCTGGAACTGGGGAATGGACAGGGATTGTTGGTGAACTTAACTTTGAGTCTGGGAGTGCTGAAGTGTTCACAATCACCTTTAATTATGACTTTGAGTAAATGATACTTATTCTTAATAAGTACAATGGTTATACATCCATGAGTTAGTGAATGACCACTCACAAAAGTGGTTTTTTTTGTTCTGTGATCATCAGGACTGTAACTTTATGATCTCATAGTGCGTTTAGTAAAGTATATGGGAAGGGTGTCACTGGAGTCGTGTTCGGACCAAAGAGGTAACTGCAGTAATGGAATTCTTCTGCTAATATCTGAATATTAGATGGAAATGCAGCATATAAGAAAGAGATGAAAATACGAAAAAAATGAGAGAGGAGCAATGATCTTTTGGATGGGTAATTTGATGAATGTTGTCACCCTGTGGTTAATAAAGGAAGTTGTCGATTCTATCAATCTACCTGACTATCATTTTTATTTATGTTACAATGGTTAAGCAAGTTTGTTGAATTGTAGTGGAATTTTTCAGTACATAGAGGATGTTGTTTGGGGATTTTATTATTATATAGCGGTTAAACCGCAATTTTTTTATGCCAGTTCAGCTCGATTTTTGTTTGAATTTGAGCGAAGAACAAATGGTTGGCGAGGAGGTCGCACTCATATGACGGACTCCCAGATGGTTCGCGAGATAAAAGAGGGAAATGTCGAACTTTATTCTGTATTAATGCGTCGTTATCAGCGTAAAATATTAGCGTTTGTATATCATATGCTTAAAAGTTCCAATATGGAGCTGCAGGCGGAAGATCTTTGTTCTGAAACTTTTTATAAAGCTTACCGCAGCCTGAATACATTCAGGGAAGTGGATGCGAGCTTTTCCACATGGCTGTACACGATTGCTCGCAATACGGTTCTTAGTGAACTGCGTAAACATCGCAATGGAAATATACCACTAGAAGAATGTGGAATTGTTCCGGTGGCACCTCTTGAAGTAGCACCAGAACAAACAATTCTCCGCAATGAGAAGGTTAATCTAGTCAGGATTGCGATCAATAATTTGCCGGAGAAACAACGTTCTGCATTAATTTTGAGAGAATACGACCAATTAGATTATCAGGAAATAGCTAATATTTTGGAACAAAGCGTAAGTTCTGTTAAATCACTTTTATTTCGTGCGCGTTCTAGTGTGAAGACACAACTTGAACCTTACTATTATGACCACATTAATGATGAGTATGAAGGGATGACAAGCAGATGAAATGCTGTGAGGCTCAGGAGTCATTCGGGTTAATGTGGGATCTCCCCAGTGAAGACCCGAAGAGGCGTATGTTAGAACAACATATAGCAACCTGTACCGAATGTTCAGCTGAGTTCGAATTTTGGGAAGAGAGTCAATGTTTGATTCATGGTTTAAGTGTCGATGTGACTGAGCTACAATCAGAGTCTGTGAACCGTCAAGTCATGGATCGAATATATAGCGAATCTCCTTGGCTGATTCAAGATAAAAGTCAGCCGTTTGCGGTATCTGGAGCAACGCGGCGTAAACTATCTCTATGGATTACGGCCTGTCTGATGTTGTTTTGTATTAGTTTTTTCTATCTTGTCATGATGGATCGATCAGATCCACCAATAGATACTGCTCCTACGAATGGCATTTTGCCTACGGGCGTTGCAGGGATTCCCAATGTTTTTCCACAAGATGGGAATTATATCATTCCTGCGTTAAATAGTGGCATTATTGAACCGTTGGTGGTCACTATGGGACCAACTCATCCTATATATTGGATGGTTTTATCTACTCTGAGTGTAGCCTTGGCACTATATTCATTAAGAAGGTTAGGTCGCATTCGTCGCTGAACATAGCTACTTACTGGAATGGAGGACAAATAGGATGAAATTAGGTCTAATTCGTCATGGCGTTACTGACTGGAATATGATTGGTAAAATTCAGGGGCAAAGTGATATTCCTTTGAATGACGATGGACGAGGGCAAGCCAGAGCATTAGGTGAACGTCTGCGGGAAGAGTCTTTCAAGTGGGATTATATTATCAGCAGTGGTCTATCGCGTGCTGAGGAGACGGGATCTATTATTGCTTCCATCTTGAACATCCCACTTCTAGAACCTGATAAGCGCCTATTAGAGCGTTCCTTTGGGCAAGTAGAAGGCCTTTCTGCTGAGGAACGCGAAAAGAACTGGGGTAAGGAATGGGACCAGCAGGACCTTGGTCAAGAGAAGAAGGATGCGATCCGAACTCGAGGTCTTGAATTTATGGGAGATATATGGAATAAATATCCGGATAAGAACGTACTTGTGATTAGCCACGGTGGCTTTTTAGCCGTATTATATACTGCCTTGTTTGACGATCGATTTACGGAGCGTATTGGGAACTTGTCGCTAACCATCCTCGAGAAAAAGGACTTGGACTGGACGCCATTACTATACAATTGCACCCGTCATTTACTTGGAAAACAGCTTGAGTCCTAAATAATAGGGCTTTTTTTGTGTGGAAAAAAGTTTTAACTGGATTTATTTATGAATGGTAATGGATTAGGTTTAGATTTAGTGAAAAACGTCAACTATGTATTCAAATGATTAACTTGTGATCCTGTCAAAATGCTGAATCTATATTGGAATGGTGCAACCTAGTATCAAATTATGAAAACATACCAATAATGGAAATAAAACGGCGAGGCGATCAAGGATGAATCTAGCGGATATGCTCACGTTTGCTGACATTGGTCAGTTGACTACTATTGCAAGTCACTATCAATGCGAGTGCAAGCGTAATTCAAAACACGAGTTAATTCAGAGCATCTTAGTGACTTTGAATCGCAGGGAATTTATAGGACAACAAATTCGATGTCTCTCGGTAGACGATTTGCGGTTTCTGAACGCGATCTTGTTTGACAGTCGAAGTTACTTCAACGTGGAAGAGTTAATTGCCATCATTAGGCAAACCTCTTTTCAAATAGTTGAGGGAGAACGATCCAAGGACCTACCCAAGATTCCAAGCCCACGTGAGGTCATTGCGCGCTTCAAAAGTAGTGGTTGGTTATTTAACGGTATGACACAGCATACAAGGTACTTGTTTCAGGTTCCTGAAGATCTAAAGGAAAGGTTTCGGAAAGAACTAGGTTCTTATGTAAAAAGTACAATACATTTCACAGAAGAACCAGCTGTTTATAGGGAAGAACAAGGTCTCGTGGCAGAAGATTTAGTTTTCTTTCTCCGTTTTGTTCAACAACAAGAGATTGAAATGAATCAGGAAGGCACGATGTATCGAAGAACACAGCAACAGATCATGGAAAGTTTCCATATTACAGAAGCACTTCTTTCAAAAGGGGGATGGCGCTTTGGTTATGGAAGAACATTTACGGCTTATCCTAGCAGGTTAGCCTTGATCTATGATTATTCATTTCATATGAATTATATTGAAGAGATGGGTCATAGACTAAAGATAACCAACATGGGACTGGAAAGGCTTGAGCAAGGTAAAAGCGAAGGTATGGTACAGATATTTCGCTATTGGTTAAGACTGTATAAACAACCTATTCCGAATTTGTCGTCTATTGTCTATTGGATTGGACAGTGTGCATGTGAATGGATAACGATTTCTTCGTTGCAAGAGGCCTTAGGATGGCTGATAAAACCATATTACTATGACACTTCGCAA
This sequence comes from Paenibacillus macquariensis, assembly GCF_900156375.1. GTDB lineage: Bacteria > Bacillota > Bacilli > Paenibacillales > Paenibacillaceae > Paenibacillus_AQ > Paenibacillus_AQ macquariensis. The sequence continues at coordinate 159,298 of NZ_FTNK01000001.1, read as the reverse complement.
TCGATTATGGAACAGCGCGTACTTCAAATGATGATGCACCTTGGCCTTGTCCGCATCGGGAATACCGAAGAAGGTACAGTTGTGAAAATGACCGTTTGGGGTAACAGAATGGTTGAAAAGTGTACGCTTCATGCGAAAGATGACGAATTAGATCTGAGGATTGACAAGGTGTAAACCAATTGATACAATCACTCCCAAGTTAAGGAGTGATGTGAGATGTTGATCGCATATGGTAGTAAGCTACCTAAGTTACATAGTTCCGTCTTTGTCGGTGAGGGTGCCAAGATTATTGGTGAAGTTGAGATTGGTGAGGATTCAAGTATATGGTTTAATGCCGTACTTCGTGGTGATATGGCTCCTATTATCATTGGAAGCCGCTGTAATATTCAAGATGGCACTGTAGGCCATGTTAATACATCACAACCCCTTATTCTAGCTGATGACGTTTCTGTAGGACATGCGGCTATTATCCACGGTTGCAATATAGGTAAAGGCACATTAATTGGAATGGGAGCAATAGTCCTGAACGGAGCAGATATTGGTGAATATGCTTTAATAGGTGCGGGTTCAGTCGTGACTGAGAACACAATCATTCCACCCTATACCCTTTCCTTGGGAACGCCTGCTAAAGTGGTACGCGAGCTAACAGAGAAAGATTTGCAACGTATGGCGATGACCATGACTAATTATGTAACCAAAGGAAGGGAATATAGGTTCTCTTAACCATTCGTTTGGAGGTGCATCCAATTGGATAAGTTGAAAGTTACTTACGAAGTCATGTTGGGATTAGCTGCTGAGATGGTCTGGGACGAATGCATACGTAAACATCGTAGGGCAGAGCTCTACAAGGGAATTGACAGCGCTTTAGCTAATGGAGATAAGATGGCATTTACTGAACTGACAGATGAACTTAAATCTTTAGAATGAAGAAGTGCATCTATGCATTTCTTCTTTTTTAGTTTAAATTAAAGGGTATGAAGAAATAGAGAGGATGACTAGTGTGAAGTTCAGCGAGATATCTCAAGCGTCTTGGTCAGAGTTACAACCCTATTTAGATACCTGTGTAATTCCATTCACGGGTCTGACGGGTTTAGAATCTCCCGTTGAAGCTACGGCTTCATTAGAAAGATTACGTGATTTCATGGATTTAGTTGAAACACGGTATAAAGGAAGGATCGTAACCTACCCGGCTTTTCATTATCAAAATCAAGAAATTCCCAAATCGTTGAATGAATTATGTCATAGAGTTAAAGAAAGTGGGTTCAAATATGCTATCATTATGACAGCGGATACAATACTAGAAGAATCGAAAGTGTTAAATTGTGATTTAATACTGTCACAGCAACAGTTAGCGCCATTATTTGAGAACGATCAGACGGTGCTTTCTTCTATTATTCAAGACAAGGTTGAAAGCCTCTGGAAGACTAAGCGGTGACCCAATTGTGACAAAATTTCAACAATTTTTTTATGTAAATCTTTCTTGTTGACATGAAAATGTGTATAATTCTTGACGGTCTTAATAGGCTAATATATTATTAATATGTCCTGGTAATTTGTGTGATTAATATCATTGAAAATGAACTATGAATGGGTTGAAAAAGGGGGTTGAAGACATGGAAAACAACCGAAATGATCATCATGAAGAAGAGCACCAACCCAATAGTCGTAAAGAAATGTCCCGTCGACAATTTCTAACGTATACTTTGGGAGGAGCAACGGCATATATGGCCGCAGGTGCGATCTTGCCAATGGTACGTTTTGCAGTGGATCCTATTTTGCATAAGAAAACTGATGGTGCATATGTAAAAGTGGCAGAAATTAGCAAGATTACCAATGAACCACAAGAGTTTACCTTTGAACTCAAGCAACAAGATGGCTGGTATCCTAGTACAGCAAACTTAATTGCATGGATTCGTAAGGATGAAACAGGTAACATTTATGCTTTGTCTCCCATTTGTAAGCATTTGGGATGTACAGTGGGATGGAATAACGATAAGAATTTCCCAGATGAATACCACTGTCCTTGCCACGGCGCTCGTTATACTAACGTCGGTAAGAACTTAGCAGTTTCTCCTAAACCACTCGACACGTACAAGATTAAGATCGAGAATGGTTGGGTCTATCTAGGTAGTACTGAGCCAAATACGGAAGTGAAATAGGAGGCGAAAATTTCGGATGTTTAAGAATATCTATAACTGGATTGACGAACGTCTCGATGTCACGCCGATATGGAGAGACGTCGCGGATCATGAAGTACCGGAACACGTAAATCCGGCGCATCATTTCTCTGCATTTGTTTACTGCTTCGGTGGATTGACATTTTTCATTACCGTCATTCAGATTTTGTCAGGTATGTTCCTGACAATGTATTACGTACCAGATATTATCAATGCATACAACAGTGTTGAGTATTTACAGACACAGGTTGCATTTGGTCAAATCGTACGCGGTATGCACCATTGGGGTGCGAGTTTAGTAATTGTAATGATGTTCTTACATACCATGCGTGTATTCTTTACTGGCTCCTACAAAGCCCCTCGTGAAATGAACTGGGTTGTAGGTATGCTTATATTCTTCGTAATGCTTGGTCTGGGATTAACAGGTTATTTACTTCCTTGGGATAACAAGGCATATTTTGCAACGAAAGTTACGATGGAAATTGCAAACTCTGTTCCATATTTAGGACCTGTTTTGAAGGAATTAATGCAAGGCGGTACAATTGTTGGCGCTCAGACGTTAACTCGGTTCTTTGCCCTTCATGTATTTTTCCTCCCGGCTGTACTGTTAACTCTGTTGGTTGGACATTTTATCATGATCCGCAGACAAGGGATTTCCGGTCCACTATAATAGAAGGGAGGTATTTTGATGGCGCACGGAAAAAAATCGGACGAAAAAATTGTCTTTGTTGGTGATTCGCGAGTTAAGAAATCCAAAGGTTTTATTGTGCCACCTGATTACACGGCATACCCTGGTAAATCAGAAGCGTTCATCCCTAACTTTTTGTTGAAAGAATGGATGGTTGGAGTTGTCTTTCTAGTGGGATTCTTAGTCCTAACGATTGCTGAACCGGCTCCACTAGGCTTTCCAGCAAATCCAAGTGCAACGATTATCCCGATGCCAGACTGGTATTTCTTGTTTCTTTATGAATATTTGAAACTACCTTATGCCTCAGGCGATTATGTGGTTCTTGGAGTTATTGGTGTCACAGGGGTAGCTTTCGGCGCATTGTTACTCGCTCCTTTCCTAGATACAGGGAAGGAAAGACGTTTCTATCGCAGACCTATCACATCTTCACTTATGATCCTTGCGATTATGGCGATTGTATATCTGACAAACGGTGCTTGGACCCATTACTCTAACGAAATGGAAGCTACCGGTCAGAAAGCAGAGCATATCCAACGTGAGGAAGAAGCAAGAGAGAAACGTGCTAAGGGTCTTCCGACTACAAATGCAATTGCAACAAAAGAGGTTGCCATTGTAGAAAAGGAAGATGTAGCTATGGAATCTTATAAAAAGGCAGGTTGTATTACTTGTCATGCAGCGGATATGAAGGGTGCAGCTGGCCCGTCTTTACGTGGTATCGGTGAAGTACATGACAAAGATGCGATCTTAACCATTATTAAAGAAGGTTATGGCGATGGTAAGATGCCTCCTATGTACGATAATGCTATTGCTGCTGGTCTAACAGATAAAGATGTTGATCATCTAGCTGAATGGCTTGCGAAACAAAAAGCAGAATAGTAGGATATAATAAGATGAGAACCTGATCGGGTTAAACGATCAGGTTCTTTTTGGAAATATAAGAAAGTAACGTTTCACTCGATAGGCTACTTCTTAATATTTCGACAGAGATGGGTACCCGCCCATTAATGAACGGTGTAGCTGCATCCTCATGCGGGATATGATCAATTAAGCGCTTAACTTACTTTTTAAGGAGGAACAAAGGGTGTCGATTTCTTATTTGTGGAGCCGATCTTTTCTATGTAATCGTAAATTCCTATGGCTCTTGTTTATATGTAATGTGATTGGAACGATCTACGGATACATATGGTATGGCAATCAAATGGCTTATACATTAGAGAATTATGCTTCATGGTTAATTGTATTTGTTCCAGATAGCCCAACCGCAAGCTTATTCTTTACGATAGGTATAGGATGCTTATTGTACAAGCCTCGTTCGATGTGGGGTAATCAAATTCGCTATTTATTTGAATCGTTAGCTGTGGTTACTTCAGTGAAGTATGGTTTATGGGCAAGTAGTATGATATTTGCGGGTCAATATCAAGGGGATGTACTCCAATGGCAAGACTGGATGTTAGTAGTATCTCATACAGCGATGGTTATTGAGGCTCTTCTATATGTGCGCTTCTTTGGGTTCAATACGAGTGTGTTGATAGGTGCTGCTGCTTGGACACTATTAAATGACTTCATCGATTATTCGTATGGTATTTATCCTTGGCTTCCTAGTGTGTTGAGTGATAATTTAACCGCCGTCCAGAACTTCACAATTGGACTTACAATCTTTAGTGTTATTGTATCTTGGATAACTTTAAGATTAGCTAGACGGGATACTCGCAGAGCTTAGGGGAATTGCTAAAGGTGAATAGTCGAATTTGAGGCAGTTTGTTCTATATACATCCCTCTTACCATACATATACGGTAGGAGGGATGTCCCATGTCACGTAAATTCATATCTCATCCATTATTAACGATGTTGGTTGTCTTCATCATCGTCTTCATGCCTGATTATCACATGATCTGGGCGGATGAATCATCATCACTGCCTTCTAAGCAGGCTGGACAGCTAAGTGAGGCTGTAGAGACGTTATATCGTGATGTTGTAGATGGTAACATAACGAAAGTTCGCCTGGAAACAGAACAAATCGAGAAATTATTTACTTCATCATCATTTCAAGGGCTAACTGAAGTTGAGGGGATTCATGCTCTTGCAGAGTGTATTGTAGAAGTGAAAATAGCAACAGCTCAAGCGACACTTCAACCGGAGCTGTGGTTACAAGCGATAGCGAAATTACGGTTAGCAGCAGATAGTCTAAGTAATAGACAACAACCCTTATGGCATCAATATTATAAAGTGGTGCGTGAGGACTTGAGTACGATGCAGAGTCAATTTAATTTGAATAATAAAGAGGGTTTGAAACAAGCTTATGATAGCCTTCAAACTCATTATGAATTGATTCGTCCCGCTATTGTTATACAAAAGAAACCTTTTGAGGTTAATATGATCGATTCGTGGATCTCGTACGCAGGGGGGGTAACTAACACGACAACTTCGAATCCCGAAGCGATACGGAGTATGATTTCACAAGGTGAAGAGCATTTTAATACGTTATTTGGAAAAAAGAAGGATGAACCTGCGTTTGCTCCTCAAATTCAATATAATATGTTTAATAAGGGGCTCTGGATCGGAGCATTATTTATAGTCTCAATCTTATCCTATGTTGGTTATCGTAAGTATCGAGGGGAACAGACCAGTATGAAGGCTCTTCCACCACCTAAGATTTAAAGAAGGGTCGCTTCAACAGGCATCGTTATCCATGCTTGTTGAAGCGACCTTGTTTATAATATTAGAAAGTAATACTTTCAATTAATATGCTATTCCTCCCTAAAGCCTTCACCATGTACATCATGGACATCGTTTATGATCACAAAGGCCTTGGGGTCTAAGGACTTTACAATGAGACTCAAACGTCGAATTTCTTGTCTAGAGACAACACAGTAGACCATATATTTGGCTTGCTTTGAATAGGCACCAATCGCTGGAATAAGGGTTACGCCTCGATCCATTTCTTTCGTGATCAAATCTGCTATTTCTGGTGCATGGTCACTAATGATAGTGAAAGCTTTTGCAGCGTAAGCTCCTTCTTGGATGAAATCAATGACTTTCGAAGCAATATAGACCGCAACGAAAGTATATAATATTTTCTCCTTTGGAATGAAGAACAAGGATGCACCGATGATGATGATATCCAGTGCGAGAATGACTTGCCCCATACTCCAGCCTAATTTACGATTGCATATTCTTGCGACGATGTCTGATCCCCCGGTAGTACCCCCGAAGCGGAATACAATTCCAAGGCCTGCGCCAAGTGTTACTCCAGCATACAGGGAGGCGAGAATGTAATCATATTGCGTCACAAAGGGAGATATTAAACCGCGATGAATCAATATCTCGAAAAACCATAGAAAAAAAGTCAAAGATAAGATTCCGACGCCAGAATAGACCATCTGCTTCTTTCCTAATACCATCCATCCCAGTATGAACAGCGGGATATTTAGGATAAACGTAGATAAAGCAGGTGGAATTTGGAAAGCATAATTAAGCAAGATTGTAACCCCAGTGATTCCCCCCTCCATTAATTGGTTAGGAATAATGAAGTAGAGAAGACCAAAGGCGTAAATAGCGGTACCTACAATAATAGGTATGATCATTTTGAGCTGTGTAACGATGGTGGTTAATTTCATAGGATCCTCACTTTTCATAATTAGGAAAAACCTAGATTTTTTTGTCATCAATAGTATACCTGTTCAGGCTACTTAATAAAAATATTTGTTTCAAAATAGCTTTAATATGACATTTGGAGTAAAATGATTACGAGAAAATCCAATATAGTCACAAGTATTTCACTAAAGGGGATTGGTTCAAATATGGAGAAATCTTTGGCGGAAATGCAACGAGAAGTGGACCTCTACATATCACAATTTAAAGAAGGGTATTTCAGTCCATTATCGATGTTAGCGCGAATGTCGGAAGAAGTAGGCGAATTAGCCCGTGAGGTGAATCATCAATTTGGTGAAAAACCAAAGAAACCAAGTGAAGAAGATAATTCGATTGAACTAGAGCTTGGAGATATTATGTTCATAACGATGTGTTTTGCAAATTCACTAGGTATTGATCTAAGTAAAGCACATGACTCTGTCATGCATAAATTTAATACGCGTGATGCTAATCGTTGGACCTTGAAAAACACCGATTAATGATCTTGACATATGCTGTAGTAAAACCTATTTTGAAGGTGTGAACAGCTATGAAATCGGAAGACTATGTTCAACAGGCGTATCATTGTATTTTACAAAATGACTTTTTGGAAGCCATTCGTCTTTTTGAAGAAGCCATCGCTATTAACCCGGCTGACGCTGAGATTCATTATAAATGCTCGATTACCTATGCTCGCAATAACAGGATCGATAAAGGAATTGAACATGCTGAAAAAGCACTTGAACTTGCGCCGGGGAAAATCATTTATAAATATTATTTGCAGCATCTTAAAGCCATACAACTGGTGCATGAGTCCAAGAAACAAATGGATAGGATGAGCGGTACTTCTGTTGTTAATCTTTATCAAGTCGTGTTTCTGTTAAAGGAAGCGATAGCACTCGATCCGTTAAATGCTGAAGCGTACGTGTGGTTAGCTCTAACTTATAGTGAGCTGAATGAACATGCGGCTGCGATCTCGACGTTAAAAGAAGGGCTCTATCTCATGCCAGCAGAGCAAGGTCTCGATAAATTGTTAGAACAATTAAAAAAAAGATTTAGAAAGTATATAAACGATTCATTAAATGAGTAAGAACACGAGGGAGATGGGACTTATGTCAAATCCAATTAGAGTAGCGGTCGTAGGTGCCGGAGGCCGTATGGGAAGAGAAGTTGTTAAGTTAGTTCTAGAGGATAAAGAACTTGAATTAGTTGCAGCAGTAGGCCGCTCTGATGGTGAAGTGGATGCTGGTAGCCTTGTAGGGCTACCAGCAAGTGGCATTATCGTCACTTCAGATATGGAACTTGCTTTTGTTGAGTGTAAGCCTGATGTTATGGTTGACTTTACTACGCCACAAACTGCGTATAGTAATACGTTACTGGCGATTAAACATGGGGTACGTCCGGTGATTGGAACAACGGGGTTTACACCGGAACAAATCAAGGAACTGGACAAGCTGTGTATAGAGAAGGAGATCGGTGGATTGATTGCTCCGAATTTCTCAATTGGTGCTATCTTGATGATGAAATTTGCAGCGCAAGCTAGTAAGTACTTCCCGCATGTTGAGATTATTGAGACTCATGGTGATCAGAAGTTAGATGCACCTTCAGGAACAGCAATCAAAACAGCTGAAATGATTGTTGAGAATCGTCAGGAGCTTCGCCAAGGAAACCCGAATGAAGAAGAGATCCTTGAAGGCGCACGTGGCGGTTACTACAATGGATTTAGAATTCATAGCGTACGTTTACCAGGGGTCTTTGCTCAACAGGAAGTGATATTCGGCGGATATGGCCAGACACTCAAAATTCGTCATGATTCATATGAACGCGCTGGATATATGCCAGGGGTTAAAGTAGGCATTCAAAAAGTGATGGAGTACACCGGACTTGTATACGGATTTGATCAATTCATCGACTAACTAGGAGTGATAGAAACTATGAAAATTGCATTTATAGCACATGACCGCAAGAAGGAAGAAATGGTTAATTTCGTAATTGCTTATGAACGTGTTTTTGAAGGAAATGAATTATATTCAACAGGTACCACAGGACTAAGAATTATGGAAAACACGGATTTGAAAATCCATAGATTCATGTCTGGCCCACTGGGTGGAGATCAACAAATTGGTGCACTTGTAGCCCAAAATGAGATGGACCTTATTATATTCTTAAGAGACCCACTTATGGCACAACCACATGAGCCGGATATTAATGCGCTTCTTCGTCTTTGCGATGTTCAGGGCATACCTTTAGCAACGAATATTGCAACAGCAGAAATTCTGGTGAAGGCATTAGATCGTGGTGATTTTGCGTGGCGTGACCTCGTACATAAGTACAAGCCCATTAGTGAAGAGCTATGACAGAGCAACTTGATATCCTCGTGTTCGGTGCACATGCAGATGACGTAGAGATTGGGATGGCAGGTACGATTTATAAACATGTTGAGGCGGGTTATCGTGTAGGGATTTGTGATTTGACTTTTGCGGAAATGTCCTCCAATGGGACAGTGGAGACTCGTAAGCAAGAGGCAGAAGAAGCGGGTAAAGTATTGAAGTTGACTTCACGGAGTAATCTGGGACTTCCAGACCGTGGTTTATTTATGACTCCGGACAACGTGAAGGCCGTAACGGAAGAAATTCGTGCTCATGCGCCTCGGATCATATTTGCACCATACTGGGAGGATAGACATCCAGATCATGTCGCTTGTAGTAAGCTAGTAGAAGAGGCTGTGTTTAATGCAAAACTCCGGCGGTACATGCCGGAGAGTCCTTTTGTGAATGTGGAACAATTATATTTCTATTTCATTAACGATCTAGGGAAAGCTGATCTTATTGTGGATATTTCGAAGCAATATGACATGAAGGAGAAGGCTCTGTCATGTTATCGATCCCAGTTTGAAAAGTCAGAGTCAGAAACGGTAGTTACACCTCTTAATCAAGGATATATTGAGCGTGTGAAATCGAGAGATAGATTGGTGGGTCAACGCAGATTGGTACCTTTTGCGGAAGGATTTGCAATCAAGAGTCCTTTCTTAGTTGAACACTTTTAACTATCGATATTATTAATTTGACCATTCGTGGATTTCATTGTTATATATTTCGTCTCCTACCATGCATAATATAGGTAAGTGAGTGTGAAAAGGAAAGGGGGGCGGTCGTTATGGACCAAGGTCAATCATTAAAAATAGGAATTACATGTTACCCATCTCTTGGTGGTTCAGGTGTTGTGGCGACAGAACTTGGTAAGATTTTGGCTGAAAAGGGTCATCAAGTACACTTCATTACGCAAAGCATTCCATTTCGGTTAGGTACGAAGTTTCAAAAAAATATTTTTTATCACGAAGTGGAAGTTAGCGACTATTATGTATTTCGTTACCCACCTTATGATTTATCATTAGCCACTAAGATGGCACAGGTAGCTAAAATGCAGAATCTTGATATTCTCCATGTGCATTATGCTGTTCCTCATGCGGTATGTGCATTTCTTGCCAAACAGATGGTAGGAGAGAAGCTCAAAGTGGTTACAACTCTTCATGGGACGGATATTACTGTCTTAGCACAGGATGAATCGCTTAAGGATCTTATTCGGTTAGCTATCAATGAGAGTGATGCGGTCACAGCGGTATCAAATGACCTAATTAAGGAAACTAGAGATGTCTTGGATATTAGCCGAGATATTGATTTGACATATAATTTCGTGGATAAACGAGTGTATTACCCTCGAGATACTTCTACGCTACGTGAAGATTTTGCGAAACCAGATGAGAAAATACTGATGCATATTTCTAATTTCCGCCCAGTCAAACGGGTGTCGGATGTTGTGGATATTTTTGCGAAAGTGAATAAAGTGATTCCATCCAAATTATTGTTCGTAGGAGAAGGCCCTGAATTACCAAAAATTCAATGTAAAATTAATGAATTAGGACTCGGGGATAAGGTTCATTTTCTCGGTAAACAAGATGAGATTGCACATGTCATTTCGCTAGCAGACGTGCTATTACTTCCCTCTGAGAAGGAAAGTTTCGGTCTAGTTGCATTAGAAGCGATGGCTTGTGGGGTACCGACGGTAGGCTCTGAAGCGGGAGGGATTCCTGAACTTGTTATTCATGGTGAAACAGGGTTCTTAGCTCCTATCGGAGATGTAGACCAGATGGCTGACTATGCGATTCGTCTACTAAGTGACCCAGCTTTATCTGAGAAATTTATAGAGGCATCTCTAAAGCGTGCACGTGAGAGTTTCTGTGATGAATTGATTATGAAACAGTATGAAGAGATCTATTACCGTGTTCTTGGGAGAGAAGTTCCGAGTTCCGATCATTTAGATGAGTTATGCAGGTAGGCTGTATGTTCTAAAGTGTGGGGGCGTTGCAAGTGGTGAAGTGGAATAATGCAGAAGTTGGCATGGCAGAGCAAAGTGAAAACCTCCTTAGAACGTTACTGGGACAAGGATTCGAAGGCTATTGGGTCGGTGGCTGTGTTCGAGATGAATTGATCGGTCGCCCTGTCCATGATATGGATATGACGACATCAGCTCTTCCTGAGGAAATTGTAGGCTTGTTCAAGCATACGATTCCAACGGGAATTCAGCATGGGACGATAACAGTAATGTTACAAGGGTACGCCTTTGAAGTTACTACATACCGTGTAGAGAGTACTTATGAGAATCATAGGCGACCCGATGAGGTTACATTTGTTAAAGAAATCTCTGAGGATTTAAAGCGGCGAGATTTCACGATGAATGCGATTGCTAGAGCCGTGGATGGTACATATATAGATCCCTTTGGCGGTCGACAAGACACGGGAAAGGGTATTATTCGATGTGTAGGGAATCCTCTTGAACGATTTAATGAGGATGCGCTGCGCATGGTTCGCTGTGTACGGTTCGCATCCGTATTTGGGTACTCGATCGCTAAGGATACCTGGAAAGGATTATTGTCTCAGCGTGCTAACTTACAATACATCGCGTTGGAGAGAATTCGGGTTGAGTTGGAAAAGGTAATGAGTGGAAATAATCCGCTCAGAGGTCTTGATCTACTCCGTCGTAGCCAGCTTTTGGATTTCGCTAAAGTGCCCGTACTTAGTACGCAGTTCGATTCAGATATTATCATGGGACTAAATCAAGTGATGCTTGAACCCGCCAGTCTCAAGTGGGCCTTGCTTCTCTATGCGGGTGGCTATACGTCCAGCGAAGCGGGGCAACTCTTGCGGAAATGGACATTTAGCAATCAGGACAAGGATGAGATTTGCAATATTCTGCGATTAGACGAACAGGTGAAGCAAGTTATCCGAATTCAGGACAGTGAGATTTCGAATGAAGAACGGCGGTTATCTTGGATCAGATTGGTTCTTGATCGTGGGAGATCAACTGCACTGAATTGGCTTAAGTTACAAAGAACTCTGCCAGAACATAGGCAGGTATTCCCGTTGGCATGGTTAGACCTCTTGGCTACTTGGGAGCAACAGATGCATATACATCATCTCAAGGAATTAAGTATAACTGGTAAAGAAGTCATGAAGGTTAATCCTATTCCAGCGGGCTCTTGGCTAGGAGAGTTGTTACAGCAATTGTTGTTATCTGTAGCAGCGGGTATCGTCGCAAATGATAAAAATTGTTTAATTGAGGAAATAAAGCGGGTGAACATAAGTCATGGCTGAGGAAACATTATTGAATATTCTGCTTGAGAATCCCACTGGGTTTGTATCGGGTGAAGAAATGAGTCGGAGACTATCGATCAGCCGTACAGCCGTGTGGAAGCAGATCAATAAGCTAAGAACGTTAGGATATGAATTTGAGGCAGTGCCTAACAAAGGGTATCGTATTCTCATGAAGCCGGATACTTTGGACAAGTTAACACTGACCAATGCACTAAATACTGTTGTGATGGGTTCAGATCTTGAGATCATCAAGACTACAGTCTCTACGCAAGAGGAAGCGAGACAGAGAGCAGAATTAGGAGCGCCTGAAGGAACTGTTATCATCGCTGAAGAACAGACAGGTGGTAAAGGAAGATTAGGTCGGAAGTGGTTCTCACCATACGGTAAAGGTATCTGGATGAGTCTAGTTCTTCGTCCGCAGCAATCGCTTGAATATACATCACAACTCACGCTTCTGAGCGGAGTGGCTGTATGTAGAGCGATAAGAAAGACGACGGGTCTAGATGTTGGAATCAAATGGCCAAATGATATTCTGATGAATCAACGCAAAGTATGTGGTATTTTGCTTGAATCAACCGTTGAGGATAAGGTTGTTCGTTATTGTATTGCTGGAATAGGGATTAGCGTAAATGTAGATTCGGCAGAATACCCTGAAGATTTGCGAGACATTGCCACTTCTTTAAAGGCAGAAAGTGGAGGTATAGTGGATCGTACGCTATTAATCGCAGCTGTTCTAGAGGAGTTCGAAACGTTGTACCAGCTATATGCTCAGGAGGGTTTCCTCCCTATTGCATCGTTATGGGAAGCACTCTCAGTAACGATTAATCACGAGGTTGTATTTAACACAACTCAAGGGCTCAGAGAGGGCCTAGCTGTCGGATTAGATCCGAGTGGTGCATTGCTTGTAGATACAGGGATGGGGAACATCGTTCCTGTGATCTCTGGAGATGTCAAACTTAAATAATGAAATATGCCAACGTATTTGGTATACTGTTTGTGAGGCGGGATCGAGCATGACTCGAACTGCACTTGATCAAAAGTTAAAGAATTTAAAAAGACTACACTTACTAATTAATTATTGTAGTGAGTGACGTTGGATTCTGCTCTGAGCCGAAAGGACCGAGACAGAAGGGACGATCGAAAGTGACTCTTTTTTGACTATCGGACCTTTTTAGTGAAATTGCTAAAAGGTTTTTTTGTTGTGTTAAATATGAAAATCTAGATCTAACACACAACAACAGGGAGAATCTATCCTTGATTCCGAATTGTTTTTCAAAAGAGAAAGGGGCACAACTATCATGACAAAGAAGTCAGCACTAAACATTGTGAAAATGAAACAATTGAAGGTGGAAGGAACGCCGTTAAGTATGGTGACTGCATACGATTACCCTACAGCAAAACTATCTGATGAAGCTGGTGTAGATATCATACTGGTGGGTGATTCCCTTGGTAACGTAGTACTTGGATATAACTCTACGATTCCAGTTACGTTGGAGGATATGATCTATCATACCCGTGCTGTTGCAAGAGGGGCAGAGCATACTTTTATCGTGGCTGACATGCCATTTATGACGTATCACGGCAATATAGATGAGACCTTACGAGGTGTGAGAAGGCTTATGCAGGAAGGACATGCTCAAGCTGTTAAGATGGAGGGCGGTAAGGAAATATGCGCTACGGTAGAAGCTATTGTTAAATCGGGTGTTCCTGTACTTGGACATATTGGTCTAACACCACAATCTGTGAACCAAATTGGCGGCTATCGAATTCAGGGTAAAGATGCGGCAGATGCGCAAAGGTTGATGGAAGAAGCAAAAGCGTTAGAAGCAGCAGGCGCATTTGGAATCGTATTGGAATTAGTAACGGAGCAAGTGGCTGAAGCCATATCGAAGGAACTGTCTATTCCAACGATAGGTATTGGAGCTGGACGTTATTGTGACGGACAAGTGCTAGTATTCCATGATATTTTTCAATATGCATCGCCATATATAAATAAACGTTTTGTCAAAACGTATGGTGATATCGGCACATTAATCCGAGAAGGATTAGAGAATTATGTTAAAGAAGTGAAAGAACGTATCTTTCCGGCTGAGAATCATGTGTTTGTAGCTGAGGATCATGTACTGGATTCACTATATGGAAATGGCATAACAAAGGTGGAGAAATCATGAAGGTCATTCGTAATATTGTTGAGCTCCGAGCAGAACTGAAGCAATATAGAGTAACAAGTAACGGCGATTGTAGAGTAGGATTAGTTCCTACAATGGGCTACCTTCACGAAGGTCATGCGAGCTTAATGAATCGTGCCCATGAGCTAAGCGACTTGGTAGTTCTTAGTATATTTGTGAATCCAATTCAATTCGGCCCAGGGGAAGATTATGAGACCTATCCTCGGAATGAAGAGCAAGATCTAGCTTTGGCTGAGCGTCAAGGAGTGGATATTGTATTTATTCCCCAAGTGGAAGAAATGTATCCCACACAAACGTTGACCAAAATTAGGGTTAGTGAAGTCACTCAATTGTTATGTGGGGCGTCTCGACCGGGACACTTCGATGGTGTGACTACGGTTGTAAGTAAATTGATTAACATCGTACAACCTGATCAAGCTTATTTTGGTTTGAAAGATGCGCAGCAAGTAGCGGTGCTACAACAGATGGTGCACGATTTGAATATGAATGTTGAGATTGTGCCATGTCCTATTGTACGAGAAGAAGATGGATTGGCACTCAGTTCTAGGAATGTGTATCTTAGTTCAGAAGAACGTAAACAGGCATTGGTGCTGTCTCGTTCTCTATCTGAAGTAAAGGGTACTTTGGAGCAAGAGGGGTCTCTAAGGGCTTCTGAGATTCGTGAGAAACTGATAAGCTTGATTAATCTCTCTCCGTTGGCTGTCATTGATTATGTTGAAGTGTTGACTTTTCCAGCATTAAGTCGTATAAACGATGATGTCCTACTTAACCATATCACTGGGAAATTAATAATAGCTGTGGCTGTTAAATTTGGCAAAACACGACTTATAGATAACTTGTTAATTACGCCAAAGGAGGCGGTATCACTTGTTTAGACATATCATGAAATCTAAAATTCACCGTGCAACAGTTACGGAGGCGAATTTAAATTATGTGGGCAGTATTACCATCGATGAGAGTCTTATGGAGGCTGCCGATTTACTTGAGAACGAAAAGGTTCAAATTGTAAATAATAATAATGGGGCTCGTCTAGAAACTTACGTGATTCCTGGACCTCGCGGCAGTGGTGTTATTTGTCTAAATGGAGCAGCAGCCAGACTCGTTCAACCTGGAGATGTTGTCATTATCATTTCTTACGCCGTCATATCCCAGGAAGAGCTTAGTTCCCACAAACCTACAGTCGTATTTGTAGATGAGAAGAATCAGCTTGTTGAATTGATGGATAAAGAAGTGCATGCGACAATTCGCTAATCGATTGGAAATAGGAAATCATCATAATATGTAATGTATGGGATGGCGAATGAAAAGCATCACTTCAACAAAAAATGAAGTCAGGTACACCGCACTGATTTCATTATTGTTAAGGGTGGGATGCAGGCCATGTTTCAACATGTATTCGCTGAAATGAACCACATGTTAGAGGAAATCGTCAAGCATTACCCAAATGCGCAAGAGACCCAAAAGCAGCTGCTGATTCAGAGATGGAACATGCTTAAGGCCATGAGTGATGGAATTATTGAAGAATGGCTATCGTTTGAAGACAAGATGGGTGCTTTCCGAGAACATACGGTGCTACCCCCTATGTTTCCTTTAGGTGATACACCTGAAATGGGAATGGAGTCATTTGTTAGAGGCCAGGGATACTTTAAGTTGCTGATGTATCGTCAATCCATTCAGCAATTCTCCCAAATCGTTTATGATTATCCAGACAGCTTACTTGCCCGAATGTATATTGCGATGGCTCACCTCCATTTGGAGGAGACGTCGGAAGCTTTAGAACATTTCCAATGGATTCTTCCATTAGCAGAGCATAAGAAGCTAAAAGCCATGATCTATAATGCATTAGGCTGTATACAGGCTAAACTTGCGGACACGGGAAAAGCTCAAGAATATTTCACATTGTCATTACAAAATGATCCTACACTTCCTGATCCACTTATTAATCTGCAAGTCTGCAACCAAAACCGCGGTCAACTCCAGTATGGCAGTCAGCTTATTTCATTAATTTAGCATGATGACTCAAATGAAGGCGATGCCCGTTCCTGCGAAAGCTACGAGTATCGCCTTTTTTTCTCGAAATATAAAAGGACAACAAAGCTGGTTCTACTTGCTTAATGAATAAATTCTGATCTTCTGTTATGCTGTTAAAGAGACTGGATTGAAAGGGAATACTTAATTATGAAATTTGCTGTACTGGACTTTGAAACGACAGGCAACCAGTCCGCCGATGAAATTATTCAAGTTGGACTTGCCATTATTGAAGAAGATCAATCGATATCCCGAGTGTACGGGTCATATGTTAATCCGGGGATACCTATCCCACCTTTTATTTCGAATTTAACGGGGATCACGAATAGTGACGTTGAGAACGCTCCTTCCTTAGAAGAAATGATGATGGAGTTAGTTCCGATGCTGGATGATGTTGTATTAGTCGGTCATAATGTTTCTTTTGATTTTAATTTTTTGCAGAATGCACTTGATCGGTGCGGTTATTTACCATACAGCGGACGGATACTGGACACGATAGATTTCCTGAAAATATGTTTTCCATCGTTAACCACATATCAATTAGGTCTAGTATCTACACAATTCGGTATTGTGCATGATCGACCACATCAAGCCGATAGCGATGCCTTGGCCACAGCACACGTATTATTGAAATGCCTAGACGAATTGATTGGTTTACCACTCATTACGCTCCAAAGGCTTACTGAGTTATTTGCTGATGAGGATAGTGACTTGGCTTGGTATTTCGACGATTTATGCAGGGAGAAGGAAAAAGAGCCTGCGCAAGACCTTGAGAGTCACAACTTTTATCGTCAATTGGCTCTGGCTGTTGAAGATTGGTCGGATATCTCCACACCACGGAATGATGAAGATGATAATCCTCTTAAATCCATGGATTTCCCACAATTTCTTGCAGAAATTGAAGAACGGCTCCGTGCAATTATGCCACAGTATGAGGCGCGCGAATCCCAGAGCATGATGTTCGGTGAGGTCATGAATGCACTTGAGAACGACAAACATCTTCTTATTGAAGCAGGGACGGGTACGGGGAAATCGTTAGGATACTTAATTCCTGCCATTTATCAGAGTGTGAAACGTGAGTCGAAAGTTATGGTAAGTACACATACGATTAACCTTCAAGAGCAGTTACGTGAACGAGATATACCCTTGTTAACTCAAGTCGTTCCTTTCCTATTTAAAGCTGCAATTTTCAAGGGGAGACAGCATTATTTGTGTTTGAGAAAATTTGAACATAAAATAAATAAGAGGGACTTCGTTAATCCCAAAGAAGACGTGATCCTAGCTGCTCAAATGATTGTATGGTTGGCACAAACAGAGACGGGCGATGATGAAGAACTAAATCTGGGTGGTCGTGGTGGGGATTTCTGGGAAACGGTTTCAAGTGACTCCGATTCCTGCCTTGGACGTGCATGCCCATGGTTTCGTAAATGTTATTATCATCGTGCTAAGCATGAAGCCGGCATTGCGGATGTAGTGATCACTAATCACTCGAAGTTATTTACGGATGTAAAAGCCGGACACCAGCTATTACCTGCTTATGAACACTTAGTGATTGATGAAGCACATCATTTAGAAGAAGTTGCGGGTAAACATTTGGGACTTCATATGAGATACTTCACTGTGGTTCATACACTTACACGTCTTTACAAAGATAATCGGAATGGTCAATTTCCAGCATTAATACAACAATTGCGTTCTTCCAGTGATGAGAAGGCTTCCGATTGGACCGTTGTGATCGACAGATTATGTGGTGAATTGGTTGAAGTGAAGGAACATTGGGATAGATTAAACGATATGTTATTTGCTCTTCTACCTGAGCGAAGTGATGCGGCTCCTGGAGATACAGGACAGTTCGTTCTACGCTTACAGCCCAATAAGAAACCTAAGGATTGGGATGTATTAGCTGCGATAGAGAATCAGATTTACGTAACCTTAGGTGAGGTGACTCGTAAAGCTGAGAAAATGCTAAACGACATTAAAGATAATCTAGATGATTTCAGCGCAGACAGCCTAATAACGGATATAAGCGGTCTAATTAAAGATTTATCAAATGAACGTGAAGATCTTCACATGTTCATGGCGCTAAGCGATATAGGCAATGTATACTGGATGGAGGCAAATGGCCATTTCCGCAGTAAATCGTTGCAGATGTATGCTGTTCCAGTAGATGTAAGCAAGCAACTGAAAGAAGTATTTTTCGATAAAAAGAAGAGCATTATTCTCACTTCGGCTACATTGTCTATCGAGAAATCTTTCCAGTATATGATTGAGAATCTGGGGCTTCAAGAAGCATCGGATAATGGACGATTAGTGACCGTACAACTGCCATCTCCTTTCCGCTACCGAGATCAGGCATTGCTTGTTATCCCACGTGACTTTCCAAGTGTGAAAGGGAGTGTTGGTGATGCGCTCTTCGTTGAGACACTTGTGAAGTCATTGGCTGATACGGCTATCGTTACGCAAGGTAGAATGTTAGTGTTATTTACATCGTATCGGATGCTTCGTCAAGTGTATGAACCGCTACGTAGCGCCTTATCTTCAAGTGATATCACCATACTAGGTCAAGGTGTTGATACGGGGAGTCGCAGTAAGTTAATCCGTCGTTTTCAGGATAGTAGTGCTTCAGTGCTACTAGGAACAAGCAGTTTTTGGGAAGGGATAGATATCCCAGGGGAAGCATTGACTTGTTTAGCGATTGTTCGCTTACCATTCCAACCGCCCAACCATCCACTGGTGGAAGCTAAGAGTGAGCTACTCAAGCAGCAGAAGAAAAACCCATTCATGAAATTGTCAGTACCGCAGGCAGTGATTCGATTTAAACAAGGATTTGGTCGGCTGGTGCGAACGGCAAGTGATAGAGGAATTGTTATTGTTTACGATACGCGTGTGATAGAATCATACTATGGTAAACATTTCCTTTACTCATTACCTGGTCCAAAGATGGAACATATGCCGACCAATCAAATGGTCTCAAGAATATCAGAGTGGTTACATGAAGGCGATAAATCCTAAAAGCGGATGTTATAGCTAATAATTAGGGGGAGCAAGTATGAAGTCTGACAAAATTTCAGAAGCTGTGGTCCGAAGATTACCCATTTACTTGCGGTATCTATCAGGGCTTCAGCGACGAGAAGTGGCTACAGTTTCGTCTCAGGAACTCGGCCAAAAGCTTGATTTGAATCCTGCACAAATTCGCAAAGATCTTGCTTATTTTGGAGATTTCGGACGTAAAGGCATCGGCTATGACGTGGCATATCTTATAGAAAAAATTCGTCATATCCTTAATCTTGATCAACAAATTAATGTGGTTCTAATTGGTGCGGGTAATTTAGGCCAAGCATTATCAAATTATAATATGTATTTGAAAGAAAATTTAAAGATAGTCGCAGTATTTGATGCCTACGGACCAAAAGTTGGAACGCTAATTAATACATTAAAGGTTCAGCCCATGGAGGAACTCTCCGCAACCATCAAACAACACAACATACGGATCGGTATTATTACCGTTCCTGAACATGAAGCACAGCAAGTTGCTGATAAACTAGTAGAAGCGGGTATTGGGGCTATCTTGAATTTTGCTCCGATCATATTGAAAACACCGGCGAATGTTCGCGTTCATGCGGCTGATTTCACAACAGATATGATTAGCTTGGCTTATTATTTGGATAACGGAAAGGAAGATTTGGACGATGTTAAACAATCAAGCACAGAAGTGGATCATTAAGAATGGAACGTTTGTTGTTTTGAATGATGAACATTCCGTTGTGAAGGGATACATGCTTGTTGAAGATGATTTAATAACGTATATCGGCGAGGAAAAACCTGATTGCTCCGATGATATTCCAGTATTTGATGGGACGCATTTATTGTTCTTACCAGGTCTTGTTAATACACATGGACATGCAGCTATGTCATTGCTAAGAGGTTATGGCGATGATCTTGCACTTCAAGTATGGTTGCAAGAGAAAATGTGGCCTATGGAAGAGAAATTCACTTCTGAAAATGTTTATTGGGGATCGTCACTATCTGTATTAGAAATGTTAAAAGGTGGAACAACAACTTTTCTAGATATGTATGATCACATGGATCAAGTGGCCAAAGTCGTTCAAGAATCGGGTATGCGTGCTGTTTTAACAAGAGGCGTTATCGGTTTTTGTTCAGAAGAGATGCAACAACATAAACTTAATGAGGCTATCAACTTCGCTAAAGATTGGAACGGTCAGGCCGAGGGACGAATTACGACGATGATGTCGCCTCACGCGCCTTATACATGTCATCCAGCCTTCTTTGAGAAGTTTGTACAGGCAGCTCATGATCTAGACCTTCCGATGCATACACATATGTCGGAAACGCTCAGTGAAGTTGCACAGAATGTGGCTGACTACGGCCTTCGTCCTACGCAACATTTAGAGAAGCTTGGCATGTTTACTCGTCCGTCGATTATTGCACATGGTGTGCACTTAACTGATGAAGAAATTGAAATATTAGCGACTCATGATGTCGGCGTATCTCACAATCCAGGAAGTAACTTGAAGCTCGCAAGTGGTATTGCGCGCGTAACAGATCTTCTGAAAGCTGGCGTAACGGTATCGCTTGGAACAGATAGTGCAGCTAGTAATAACAATCTTGATATGTTTGAAGAGATGAGACTTGCAGCACTGATTCACAAAGGGATTTCGGGTGATCCTACAGCTATACCTGCTGCTGAAGCACTTCGGATGGGTACAACATATGGCGCTAAATCATTGTTCCTAGACAATGTAGGAAGATTGGCCCCGGGGATGAAGGCTGACTTCATTGCACTAAATACCGATCAGGCACATTTCTTACCTCATACGGACTTCATCTCTCATTCAATCTATTCTGCTAGTGCTAAAGACGTAGAGCATGTATGGGTCGATGGCAAGCAAGTAGTCAAGAACGGAGCTTGTCTCACAATAGACGAAGAACGAATTCGCCGTGAAGCTCAATCTGCTTTCGAGGGCTTACTAAATCGGTAAGAACATAGGAAAGGAAGTTCAGGTTGAAGAACAAGAAGAATATTATTTTATTGGCTATTGCAATCTCTATTGTTATATTATTCGGACTCTATCGCTATTACATATACACTATGCAAGATCAATGGAGCGAAGAAGAAATGGCTATCGCTGCAGCGAAACAACATAGTGATTTAATAAAAGTGACAAGAACTGAAAAATCGGTCTGGGATAACGTGGTTTGGGTCATCCAAGGTAAAGATAAGAATGATCAAAGTCTATTCGTCTGGGTACCATTCACAAAAGAATATAAAGTTGATGAAACATCTGGAGCCATTCACAGTGAATTATTACAGAATGGATTATCGGAGAGTCAGATAAAAGCTAAGATCCTAAATGAGCTGCCAAACATAAAAGAGATTCGCTTGCAACCTGGTTTGTTCAACGGAAATAATGTGTGGCAATTGTTTTATAGAGATCAAGATCATTATTACTATCGTTTCTATAAATTCAGCGATGGTTCACAACTTGGTGAACAATATACTTTGCCAAATCGATAAATATAATGGATGATTCAAGTCACAATTAAGTGCGATTTTGGCTTGATTATCCTTCCTCAATTTAACCCGACTGACTCATTCCTATTAGGATGAGTCAGTCAGGTTTATTTGTGTTTTAAGATGAAAAATTTGAATATCCAGATATTATCGATATAATAGTATAGAAAGTATGATATACTTATTCGTGTACTTATTGTATATACAAATATCCATCAACTTTCGGAAGGGGACTGTTATATGAAGTTTCGTATCATGCCTATCGCACTTACGGTTGTTATCTCAGGTTCGCTTTTGTTTGGCGGATGGTTCGTTTATAAGCAAGTGAAGGTTCAAAATCCACTCCAAAATATAGTGACGGAATACGAAGGAGTTAATACTGCACAACTGAACATTACACGTGATGAGGTCGTTGTGAAACTTGATATTGAACCGGGTACTCGATTACCAGGTTTGGTTCAACAATTAAAGACTGAAGGAAAATCGATCGTTGGAAAACGCACATTGAAGTTAGATGTGAAGGAACACACGACAACTAATATAAACAAATTCTGGGATAAGGCAATGTTTCCAGTCGCAGAAGCAATGGAGAATAAACGCTATACACAGATTGTAGATAAATTGAAAGAAATGGAACAAGGTTCAACTGTAAAAGTGTTAACTGAAATGGATGATCAGAATGTGTATATTAGTCTAACCGATGGAAAGGGAAGCAAATTTATCATTCTACCACGTGTTCCTGGCGTGTTGGGGGTGTGGAATAATGCCTAAATTGATGAAGGAAATCTTGATTGGTCTCGTCCCTGTGGTGCTCATCTTTCTTGCCTATATTGGTGTGAATATGATTCCATTTCTTCTGGTGGCCGGCGTAGTGGCGGTCTTTCTGATTGTACTAAAGATGCGTGGGGGAATCGCGGTTGGTGCGTCTACTGATCGTAAGCGTAAGAAGAAAGGTCCTAGCAAACTGACCTTTGATGAAATTGGCGGGCAAGAACATCCTAAAGAGGAATTGATGGAAGCACTTAACTTTCTCATTCGTCATGAAGAAATTCAGAAATATGGTATTCGCCCATTAAAGGGCATATTACTAACAGGACCTCCAGGAACAGGAAAGACATTGCTTGCAAGAGCAGCAAGTCATTATACTGATTCTGTATTTGTGGCTGCATCAGGCAGTGAATTTGTTGAGATGTATGTGGGTGTAGGCGCTGGGAGAGTCCGTGATCTATTCAGAGATGCGCGGACGCGTGCACAAAAGGAGAACAAGCAAAGCGCAATTATTTTCATCGATGAGATTGATGTCATCGGAGGTAAACGTGAAGGCGGACAACAACGAGAGTATGACCAAACCTTAAATCAACTATTAACGGAAATGGATGGTATATATAACTCGGATAGCCCACGAATACTTCTCATTGCCGCAACAAATCGTAAAGAGATGCTGGATAGTGCTCTTCTTCGTCCTGGACGGTTCGATCGACATATTCAAGTGGATCTTCCAGAAAAGAAAGGTCGCAAACATATCTTAGAAATTTATGCTAAGAATAAGCCTATTCATACTGACGCCAACATGGATAAAATCGCGGAAGAGTCTTATGGGTTCTCTGGAGCACAACTTGAAAGTGTGATGAACGAGGCAGCGATTTATATGATGAGAGAAAATAAGGTTGAGATTGAACAACGGCATATGTCGATGGCTATTGATAAAGTCATGATGGGTGAAAAGACTGATCGGGAGTCAACCCAAGAAGAGAAGAAGAGAGTGGCCATTCACGAATTAGGACATGCGATCATGGCAGAAATTGTTCGCCCAGGAAGTGTGAGTCAAGTTGCACTGACGCCACGTGGTCAGGCTCTAGGGTACGTTCGTCATAACCCGCAAGAAGAACAATATCTGTATACGAAGGCATTCCTAGAAGAACAGATCATGATTGCGCTTGGTGGAGCGGCTTCGGAAGAAATATATTATGGTGGTCGAAGCACTGGATCTAGTAATGACTTTGAACAGGCGCTAAACATTGTACAAACGATGATGAAGTCAGGATTAACCTCCTTGGGTATTATTAATATAGATATGGTGACGACAGAAGAGTTAATGAAAGTAAATAATGTCATTTTAGAACAATTAATGACACGTACTCGAAGTACATTAGAGCAGCATCGTCATATCTTTGATCATTCATTGGAAATCCTTCTTACCGAGGAAAACTTATCAGGAGAACAATTTCGATGTCTATTTCGTGAAACTTCGCTTTTACCAGCATAAAATATGATGCTGGTTATTTTTTTTTACTTTTGTTCCATGCTAAGATATTATTATATGTTGGAGTGAAAAATCGTATTTTCCGACAGACGGGGTACAATAGCGAATATTAGACATAGAAGAGGAGTGCATACCGGATGTTATTTAAAAAGATTGGTGTCATCGGTGGTGGTACGATGGGACAAGGAATCGCGGAAATGCTTGCTGCAAAAGGTATTGAAGTATTGTTAGTTGAGAAATCCGTAGAGAAATTAAATTATTCTTATCAAATGATTGAAACGAGTCTCGACAAACAGCTTGAGAAATGGGGAATTACCCAAGCTGAGAAGAAACTTATTTTGAGCAGAATCCAAAAAGTAGTTCATTTCGCTGAGCTTGGCTCTTGTGATATGGTTATTGAGACGATTTCTGAAGATATAGAAGCAAAGAAACTAATATTCTCACAATTGGACCAAGTGTGTCCTAACAATATTATTCTTGCGAGCAATACATCGACGTTGAGTTTGACGGAACTTGCTAGCACTACGATGTATCCTGAACGTGTCATTGGCATGCACTTTATTTATCCAGTAGGTAAAGTAGATTTAGTTGAGATTATACGTGGATTGAAGACATCGGATATTACATTCTTAGAAACGAAACGTTTCGTAGAGGAAATTGTAAACAAAAAAGGAATTATGATCTACGAATCTCCTGGATTTGTGTCTTCTCGGTTAATTTGTTTATTAATTAATGAGGCACTTCATATTCTTCAAGAAGGCGTAGCATCTGCTGAAGATATCGATGATGCGATGCGTATAGGGTATCAATTCCAGAATGGTCCTCTAGAAATGGCTGATCGTTTCGGGCTTGATTCTGTACTTGCAGCACTTGAAAGAATGTTCCGTGAATTTGGTGAATTGAAATATCGTCCGTCTACCATACTTAAGAAGATGGTTCGTGCTGGGCATCTAGGCGTTAAAACAGGTGAAGGATTCTTCAAGTACGACAAGGATGGTGACCGGGTATGAAAGTATTAGTTATTAATTCAGGAAGTTCTTCTTTGAAATACCAATTGTACGATATGAGAGACGAGTCAGTACTAGCTAAAGGCCTTGTAGAAAGAATTGGGATGGATTCTTCCATACTGAATCATAAACCTACTGGAGGTCAGGAAGTTACGGAAGTCAAAGAGATTCTGGAGCACAATACTGCCATTCGAAAAGTATTATCGATGCTAACAGATCCAGAACATGGTGTTATTAAATCGATAGACGAAATTCAGGCTGTTGGTCATCGCGTTGTTCATGGGGGAGAATCCTTTAAGGCATCTGCACTTGTTGATGATCCTGCTAAGACTGAAATTCGCCGTTTGTTCGATTTAGCACCACTACACAATCCAGCAGCGATGATGGGAATAACAGCGACAGAAAATAATATGCCCGGTGTTCCTCAAGTTGTTGTTTTCGATACCGCTTTTCATCAAGCAATGCCTGAAAAGGCTTATTTATATGGGATTCCAAAGGTTTTGTATAACAAATACAAAGTTCGCCGTTACGGCTTCCACGGTACCTCCCATGAATATGTTAGCCACATAGCAGCTGAGTTTCTTGGTCAAGCTATTGAGGATCTGAAGATTATTACTTGTCATATTGGGAACGGAGGAAGTCTGACTGCCGTTCAAGGAGGACATTCTATAGATACTTCAATGGGTATGACTCCATTAGAAGGCTTGATGATGGGAACTCGTAGTGGAGACCTTGATCCAGCGATTGTACCGTTTGTTATGAATAAAGAAGAATTAACTGTGAATGAAGTGAACTCTATGCTGAATAAACATAGTGGTCTTCTAGCCATATCCGGTATCAGCAGTGATATGCGTGAAATTACAGATGGTATGGCAAATGGCGATGCGAATTGTACACTTGCTTTTGAAATGTACGAATATCGTTTGCGTAAATATATAGGTTCATATGCTGCGGCTATGAATGGTGTTGATGTGATTGTATTTACAGCAGGAGTTGGTGAGAATTCCGTTGTTGTCCGTGAGAAAGTATGCGAGAATTTAACTTATCTTGGGGTAGAAATCGACGATGCACTGAATGCCATTCGTTCTGGCGAACCACGATTGATCTCAACAAGTCAGTCGAAAGTGAAGGTTCTTGTTATTCCAACGAATGAAGAATTGGTTATTGCACGTGATACGTACCGCATTGTTAGTGAATTGAAATAGTTGTTCTTCATCATGAATATATAATATCGAAGGTCAGACAATAAGGGAGAGATTAAGGCATGTCCAACAAAAGTGTGATTCGTGATGTGTTTAAACATGTTGGCGAAACAGTGACCATTGGAAGCTGGATCAATAACAAACGTTCAAGTGGGAAAATTCAATTTCTACAACTACGTGATGGTAGCGGATATATCCAAGGGGTAGTCGTAAAGAGTGAAGTAACAGAAGAAGTCTGGGATGCTGCTAAGAGTCTGACACAAGAAAGTTCGCTGTATGTAACGGGAATCATTCGTGAAGAACCACGTAGCGCATCTGGGTATGAAATGTCTGTCACGGGGATTGAAGTGATACATATCACGGAGAACTATCCCATTACTCCAAAAGAACATGGTGTTGATTTCTTAATGGATCATCGTCATTTATGGTTGCGTTCGAACAAACAACGTGCGATTCTTGTAATTCGTGCGGAAATCATTCGTTCGGTACGTGAGTTCTTTGACACAAATGGATTTACATTGGTGGATCCACCGATCCTTACTCCGACATCTGCGGAAGGAACAACTAACTTGTTCCATACGAAATATTTCGATGAGGATGCTTACCTAACTCAAAGTGGCCAGTTATACATGGAAGCTGCAGCGATGGCGTTAGGAAAAGTATATTCTTTCGGACCTACTTTCCGTGCGGAGAAATCCAAAACACGTCGTCATTTGATCGAATTCTGGATGATTGAGCCTGAGATGGCATTTACAGATCATGAAGAAAGTTTGCGCGTTCAAGAAAACTTTATCAGTTATGTTGTACAATCTGTGCTTAAGAATTGTCGTACAGAATTAGAAGCAGTGGGTCGTGATGTTTCTAAGTTGGAGCAGATTCAAGCGCCATTCCCTCGTATTACGTATGATGAAGCTATTGAATTCCTACATGGAAAAGGTTTCGACATTCCTTGGGGTGATGATTTCGGTGCTCCTCATGAGACTGCGATCGCTGAGAGTCATGACAAACCAGTATTCATAACACACTACCCTGTTGGTATCAAATCATTCTATATGAAGCCTGATCCAACACGTCCAGAAGTCGTGTTATGTGCTGATATGATTGCACCTGAAGGATATGGTGAGATTATTGGAGGATCGCAACGTATTGATGACCAAGCGTTGCTTGAAGAGCGTTTCAAAGAGCATAACTTGTCATTAGAGACATACCAATGGTATATGGATTTACGTAAATATGGATCAGTACCTCACTCTGGATTCGGTCTAGGTCTAGAACGTACTGTAGCATGGATTTGTGGACTTGATCATGTTCGTGAGACGATTGCCTTCCCACGTACGTTGTATCGTCTGTATCCTTAAGTTAAGAGGTGATGTCCATGGATAATAATGGATGGAGAACATGGGCAGAGGGAGCTTCATCAGGCATGGGATCAGGGGTAGCTATAATACCTTATGCACTGTTCCGTTATTACCGTAGATTGAAGCTGAAGGACAATGAGCTGTTATTGTTAATGCACCTCATGTCTTTCAAGCAGGTGGAGCACAAAGAGTTCCCTACATTAGAAGATATGCAGGAACTTGCAGGGGGAACGACAGCATCCATATCTCTGACGCTACAGAAGCTCATGAAGGATGGATTTCTCAGCATTGATGAAGAGTTCGATGAAGAAAGTGGTATTCAATATGAACGTTATAACGTCTCAGGACTTTATGATAAGTTAAGCATATGTATGGCGAATGATGCTAAGAATAAGGCTAAACAAGCTTCTATTCAACGTGAAAAAACTATATCAGCTGCAGGTGAGCCTGAGTCTGAGCGTAATATGTTTACCATTTTCGAGAAGGAATTTGGACGACCACTGTCACCGATGGAATGTGAGACGATATCGGGATGGCTAGATCAAGACAAATACCCTGACGAACTCATTCTCATGGCTTTGAAAGAAGCTGTATTTGCTGGGAAGGTCCATTTCCGTTATATCGACCGTATATTACTGGAATGGAGCCGCAATCGCGTCAAGAATGTTAATGATGCTAAAGCCTATACGCAAAAGTTCCGTAGTAACGGTAGAAGTTAAAAAGATTATTCGGATTTATATAAAAGATGAGAACCGCAAAGGCTTAGGCAGCTTTGTGGACTCATCTTTTTTGTGTTTAAATTTGATTACACTCTATTCCTTTCCATCCACTGAACCGTCCAATCAATTAATGGTCTTTGTTTCATGAAGCGTACATCCGCATTTCCTACTTTATGAACCACAATGTTGTTTTCTGTATCATAAACGCTACCTAATCGAATGAAATCTTCATCATCGACTGCTTGGGTAGAATAAGTCACCCACTGTCGCTTGCCGTCTACCATGATCGCGCTACTCTCATCTGTAAATCGTTTTGTTGCAAAGTGTGCTCTTGTCTCCGCTAAATGGAGCGAGGTATTCTTATCGTATCCGACACCTATCAAGAGGACGTATCCATCTAAGGTATACAATTTGTCAACAGGAGAGTTGATCCCGAAAATATTACTTAAATCATGTTCTGATGTTATATATTCCGCATGTTTCCCTACAGCTGCTATCGATCTTGCCGGGTGGTCAGATCTGTATGCCCCAGGCCAGCTTCTAAACATTTCAGCCACAATACCCATACTAATGGCAGGTGTAATCTCTTTATCATAGGCGGGCCAGTGTTCACGAATGATGGGCCACCATTCTACGGGTTCTTCCCAATGTACGCCCGTGGATGGGTCGAGATTCTTCCATGTCTGAGAGGGCATCATTAATGTACCTTCCTCTCCTACGATTTCAAGAAGGGATCGTATTAACGTTTCTGCGCCACCAACAACAAATCCCAGACTTTTTAATGATGTATGTACAAATATCGTTTGCCCTTCTGCTACTCCACAGGTGATAAATTGTTGGATTAAATCTGCTTTGGTTAAGATGACTCTAGTCTCATTTGTTACTGTCATTGTTCAACCCTCCATTATCAATATAAAACAAAACACAAAAACAACCCTATTCGTAACGTGGGTTGTCTCCGGTATCGCCAGAAAAGCATAGCCCTTATGTTGTTTTAAATGGAATGTTTTGAATATTATAACAGTTGTGATTATTGACTACAATGGTGAATTAATTGATCAAATTGATATGATACGGATGGATATCCTAATATTGTTATTATAATGTTTGTCCACTATCTATCGTAATGATCTGACCAGTCATGGCCTCTTGTTCCAAGACTGAACAGATAAATTTAGCAATATCTTCAGGTGTGGAGATGTGCTGTAACAGAAGATGAGGAGCTAACCTCTTCATTTGTTCTTCTCTTCCAGCCCACCATCTTGTAGCAACGGCTCCTGGTACAACACAATTTACTCTTATATCAGGAGCTAAGGCACGTGCTAACGATTTAGTCAGCGCATGTACGGCTGCTTTGGATACGGCATAGGGTAGTGAAGATCCTAACCCTGTAATACCCGCTATACTTCCGAGATTGACAATTGCGCCTTGGTTACTCGTTTTCATGTATGGGGCAACGGCTCGAGCGCAGTTAAACATGCCTTTCACATTCACATCAAAGAGATTATCCCATACAGCATCCGTTACGGCTTCAAGATCATCGAGTGCGATATGAGATGTTATGCTAGCATTATTCACAAGCAAATCAATCGTACCGAATTGTTGTACAATGTGTTCGACCATCTCACGTATTTCCGTATCGTGAGAAACATCTGCTTGTATCGCTATGGCATTTCCACCATGGCTATTAATTAACTGCACCGTTTCATCAGCATCTGCTTTAGAACGCGAGTAATTAACTGCCACGTTAGCCCCACGTTTCGCAAGTTCTAAGGATGTAGCTCTACCAATCCCAGTCCCACCGCCGGTGACGAGCGCTACCTTGTATTTTAAATCCATTCTTATGCACTCCTTAGCCAATGTTCTTTTATGAAATCTTTACTGATCTAAACGTCTGAAATTTATGATATATAGGAACTTAAATAATTGTATATTGCTATTTCAGTTTTGTATAATTGAATTAATTGAACGTTCTATTCAAAATAATTGAACTAACTTTAAGAGGAGTAAAGATGGATCTTAAAACATTAAAAACGTTTCAGCTAATAGTGAAATACGGAAGTTTCAACCGAGCCGCTGAGGAAATGAATTATGCTCAATCCACCGTTACAATGCAAATTCAAAAGCTGGAATCCGATTTGGGTATTAAGCTTATCGAGCGTGGGAAAAAGATTACATTAACAGAAGCAGGAAGAATGTTTCATGAACAAAGTATACAAATTGTAAAGAATATGGAGCTATTACAAACGAATATGACGGATTTGCAGTTAGGTGAGGCAGGAAATATTCGAATTGGTGTGACGGAGCCTACTGCTAGTTATCGGTTACCTAGTATTTTGGAGAAGTTTATAACTCAATTCCCAAAAATCAGAGTATCTGTAGAGTTTGCAAATACACCTGTGTTGAGCGAGCGACTTCTCAAAGGGGAGATTGATTTTGCTCTTTGTTCTGAACCAGATCTCGGATCGGAGCTTTATTTTGAACCTCTATTTAAGGAAGCCTTTGTGCTGTTAATGCCCGAGAATCATCCTCTTACGGAGAAATCTGATATTACGTTGGATGATATTCGGAGAGTACGTCTGCTTATTACATCAGCAACCTGTCCATATCGAAGAAAACTTGAGATGGTATTGCAGGAATCAGGAAATATTGGTTCGGACACGATGGAGATTGGGAGCATGACGGCTTTGAAATACTATGTTGAAAGAGGATTAGGTATCGCTTTTGTGCCGGAAATTGTTTTGAACCCTGTTCCTTCTGGAACAATCGTTCGGACGATGAGTGACTGTCATATAGACATGACTTTTGGTATTCTATGTAAAACATCAGAATATCCGCTGAGTAGCGCTAGTTCAAAGTTATATGAATTTATTAAACAGGATCTAATTGAAAAATAGAAGAAAAGAAGAGGTTGGTGCCAAATGACTACATATATTGCGTTCTTGCGAGGGATTAACGTAGGCGGAAAGAATATGATTAAGAAGGCAGTGTTAAAGCAAATGTTCGAAATGATGGGGTTACAACGTGTTCAGACTTATATCCAAAGCGGAAATGTTTTGTTCCAATCCAATGCGTTGGAGGAACCCTTAATCAGACTAATCGAACATGAAATTGAAACGGTTTGTGGATTCTCGGTCAATGTGATGCTGAGAACATCTACGGAATTGGAGCGGATTATCGATCATTGCCCGTTCTCAGAAGATATTCTTGCTGAAGCAGAAGCAACATCTGTAGGCGAGAGTCTCTATGTCGCTATGTTGGTAGAAGTACCGGTTCAAGAAGATATTGATCGGCTGAGCGCATATAGCAGCATTAACGATGAATATTATGTTGTAGGGCGAGACGTCTATTTATTGTTCCGTAATAGTGTTCGGAATTCGAAGCTTGCGAATCATTTACATAAGCTTGGTGGACCCGTGACAGTTCGGAATTGGAAAACATTAAGTAAGCTAGTAGTAATGGCACGGTTGATGGAAGATTAATCGAGGGATGAATCATATTCGGTATTGCCAATTAATAGATTGTGCTATATTGTTAGAAATTAATTACACTAGATCTATTGTTCGTAATACGTAATACACATAAGAGGAGGAATTCTTTGAAATTTATTCCGAGGAGAGACCTTTGGTTATCGATTACGATGTGGTTCTGTATCATTGGCTTAGCTTTGGCAAGCATATCTCCACTTTTTAAGGTGGGAACTAATATCATTGGTGGGAGTATATTATTCCTATTCTGTATGGGGATGGCGGGCTTCATAGCTTGGATATGGTTGGGGGTAGTCTATAAGTTATTGGATACTGAATTGTTCATTCGGATGGGACCGTTAACCAACTCTATAACTTATGATAGCATTACTCATGTGAA
Organism: Paenibacillus macquariensis; assembly: GCF_900156375.1. GTDB lineage: Bacteria > Bacillota > Bacilli > Paenibacillales > Paenibacillaceae > Paenibacillus_AQ > Paenibacillus_AQ macquariensis. The sequence goes on along the minus strand of NZ_FTNK01000001.1, from coordinate 126,985 downwards.
GCCAGTTCGATCTTGGATATCAAATATGGCTATGGCGACCTCTAGTCGTAAAGTTGAAATTAAGTATGGTAGATATGATGTTGTGCAAGTCTCTCCCCTTGATCAAGAAACCTTCATAAGGGAGTTAAGGATTCGCTGTCCACATGTACACATAGAATAAAGTTGAACTTAATTATACATGAAGAGGTGTGTTTAGATGAGTAGAGCTGAGCAGAGGACTAAGTTAGAGATAGAAAGAATTGTTTTTATAGGGAGAAGTTATAAGGAATATCTAGACATGTTTTCGCTATCAGAGGACGAGTTGAAAGGGAAGAAAATACTGGATTGTCCAGCAGGAGCATGTTCTTTTACAGCAATAGGTAACAAATTAGGATTGGATATCACAGCATGTGATATTGCTTATTATCACGCTCAGGAAGACTTAGTAAATAAAGGACTACAAGACATAGTACATACAATGGAACACATGGAGAACGTAAAAGAAAAGTATATTTGGGATTATTTCAAGGATATAAACAGTCTCAGGGAACATCGTCAAAGTGCTTTGAATGATTGTGCTAATGATATGAGAGAATCTAGTGAGCGGTACATTCCAGTGACGTTACCTATGTTACCGTTCAAAGATGGAGAATTCGATATTCTTCTGTCTGCCCATTTCCTATTTACATATGCTGAACGCTTAGACTATGAATTTCATATAACAACGTTGAATGAATTGTTGAGGGTGTCTAAAGAAGAAATTCGTATTTTTCCTTTAGTGGACCTGGAAGGCAAACGTTATGAACATCTAGATAGAATAGTGAAATATCTAGAAGATATGAGATGTACCGTTGAAGAAATTAACGCATCTTATGAGTTTCAGGCAAACGCAAACGCTATGTTAAGAATAATCAAAGGGAGATAGGAGGGGCAAGGGCGATAATGCTTAGACCCTCACAAATATTGAATGAGCGCATGTCGGATATGAGAAAGAAAAGTATGCATTCGGGTCACAGTTCAGGACAACGTGTTATGTTGTCCTTTTTTTTGCATTTATGAAGATACACATAATAGTTAAAATATTGAAACTTTGTATCTCATATTATCGTCTACTATAAAAGATATTACATAATTTTCTAGATGATAGTTGGAAGACAAGACAGGGAGGCAAAGAAAGAAGTGGAACCTACATCATTACCACGGCGTTCAACAGTACGCCAACAGAAGAAAATCAAGAAGAGGAAAAAAAGGTCGTTCTTTTATATATTGACCATGGTGTTTCTTGGCGTATTTGTGTTGCTCATGGCTGCCGGTAGTTGGGTGTATTTTGCGCCTTCAGCCCGAAATCTACGCTATCTGATTGCAGATACATTTATAACTACCCAGCACCGTTCCTTGGCTAAATATATTATCGGCGAAAATGAATTGAAGACACGGGTAACGGAATATAATACCCGGTTTGAGCAAATGGGAGATGAGATTGATACGCATGACATTCAGCCTGTCGCCGAAGAGAAGGAAAAGCCACTTGTAGAAATTGAGAATATATCAGGTAGCGGTTATACCGGATACGTCATGATTGTCAATGATCCAACGAAAGTCCGCCTAGGTATCCCGAGTAAAGTAGGTACCGGGGAAAAGGTCTCTGATATGGTTAAGCGTACAGGTGCAATTGCGGGAGTCAATGGGGGTGGATTCGCGGATCCGAACGGGAAAGGAAACGGATTCAAGCCGATTGGTGTCGTTATTTCGCAAGGACAACTATATTATAATGGCAGCGGGGGGAAGAAGAGCACACAGATCGTAGGTCTAGATAGACTTGGGAAAATGATTGCTGGTAATTACACGCTTAAAGAACTGACAGATCTTGGTGTTCAGGAGGCGGTTACGTTCCAACCACGTATGATAGTCAACGGGAAGGGACTTATTAAGAACGCAGGCGAAGGTTGGGGAGTTGCTCCAAGAACAGCTATGGGCCAGCGCGCAGATGGGGCGATATTATTTGTTGTCATTGATGGAAGACAGGTGGGAAGTGTGGGAGCTAACTTGTATGATGTGCAACAAATCTTACTTGAACACGGCGCTGTGATTGGAGCTAATTTGGATGGAGGTTCCTCTACCGTGTTAGTCAAGGATAATGAAATTGTGAATAGTCCGTCTTCTCAATACGGTGAGCGCTATCTACCTACAGCATTTCTGGTCTTTGAACATCCTGAGCAAGTCGATCTACCAAACATTTGGAAGGGACTTGATTCGAAGGATATTGATGCAGGGAAGAAGCGGAAGTAAGTATTTCTTTTATCATAAATGAGGTTGACTAGTAAGGAGGTTTGTAATTGTTTAAAAAAATGGCAGGATTGTATATAATCATCGTTCTGTTGGGCTTACAGATCGGTTGTAGCACAGGACTAAAGGGGGATGGGAACCAGTCTACGGTTACGCAAATAGAAACGGTTGAGGCGGCTAATCAAAGTAAGAAGAGTATTCCTTATAAACAACTGATATATTCGAAGAATTCTTCTAGGTTTGCTTGGGAGTCCAGTAACGCGGAAAACCTACCAAAAGAAATAACAGATAAATATGAAGAGTATAAGAATTCAGTACCTGGCGGATTTATAGTTAAAGAAACACCAATAGCTTATTTCATATGTGTAAGTATTGGACAAAAGGGATCTGTAACAGAAGGATTTAAGATTAAATCACTAAGATTACCGGATGTATATACAGAGAACAATCCAACGTTAACAATCGAGGTAATTCCAGTGAGTAATGAAAATAATTCAGATAAGAAAATGAAAGGGCAGGTCTTCGTAAGATCGCTTATTAGTGTGTCTAAGGAAGATTTGCCAGATGGTATCGAGATTAATTCATTCAGCATGAGTTTAGAAGACTGATGAAAAGGTACTGCATCCAAGTAGGAGACATGATGACTATCGACCCATTCCTTCAAATCAAGGAGCCATAATGCATAAAAAATTGCGTATGTCCACGATATTAAGATCGTTTATTATTTTAGTTGTCATCGTACCCGTTATTTTGATCTGCACGTTCATATTAAATATATATGAACGAGATATTCTCCAGCAAAACACGGGACGTTCCTTACAGACCTCACAAGCGGTTGCTTATTCTGTCAGTCAGGAAATCAATCGGATGGAAGGGGTATTCGCTTCTATCGGTGTGGATCAGGATGTGAAATTAACGATATTTGATATACATAATAAGATTGGTATAGAGAGACAAATAGCCAATAATAAGTTGAAAGTTTTGATAGAAAAGTACACCGCGGCGGTCTCCGGACGAGTTCTTTCAGTCAACTTCTTATTTGATAACGGAGTAACATACTCATATTTGAAAAATTTAGAGAATGAACAGACCATGATTCGTCAACAAGAATGGTACAGTGAAACCCTTAGAACACCTGATATCACGAAATTTCTGGGGATGATACCTAATGCGGTTTACGGTAATTATAGTCCATATATGATGGCGACTGCCTTCTCTCCTAGTGATACCAATCAAAAGTATAAATTAGAAATGATTCTGTTTACGTTTGAAAGCGGTGCTTTCGATCCGATCCTGCAATCTCGTGATAATTCGGAATCTGTGCTACAGATTGTAAGTGAGAAAGGTGAAATTATCGCATCAAATACAATTACGAATAGAGGCAGTTTGATCCCGGATAAATTGCGTGCAGAAATTGGACGAGATGATAAAGGCTCTTTCATTGACGATACAGACGGTAACAAGGAATTGATTACCTATGCTAAAGTGATAAATACAAGTTGGTATATCGTACAAATTATTCCATACTCAGATTTAATGGAAAATTACAGAAATGTTAATTCAATTGTATGGATACTTGCGATTTTGATCATTGTGTCTTTTGTACTCGTTTCCTTTTACTTTATTTCGTTTGTGACTAAACCGATCCGAGAATTGGTTCGTATTACCGAGGGAGACTTAAAGGATAGGTATACGATTTCAGGAAGTTTGGAAGTGGTAAGCTTAGGCCAATCTTTTAATCTGATGACTGATCAGGTTCAGGAGCTAATAGATCAACACAAGAAACAAGAGGTGGAGAAACGAAAGGCGGAGTTTGCTGCGCTCCAGTCTCAAATTAATCCTCATTTTTTGATCAACACTTTAAATACCATTAAGTACATGGCGTTAATCAGCAAAGCAGATAATATCCGTAATATGACGCATGCTCTAACTAATTTATTGGCCTCTTCATTTAATAGGGGAGGACTACTAACGACAATAGATGAGGAAGCCGAACACTTAAAACATTACCTCTATATTATGGAGATACGTTTCGGTAGACCTATTCAGATGGAGTGGGATATCGATAGAGCGCTTTCCAATCATTATTTGTTGAAGTTATTGATACAACCTATTCTGGAGAATAGTATTATTCATGGATTGAAAGAAGTGAATTATCCAGGGCGAATAGATATTACCATTAAAGCTGAAGAAGATTTGATCATTACTATTGCAGATAATGGAGCGGGTATGTCAGAAGATGCGATGACTCAGATGGATGATAGAACACCTATATATAAATTTAGTGGAATGGGAAATAGGAACGTGCATAGACGGATACAGCTGCACTATGGCGAACGTTACGGATTGGAGTACGAGCCCAATCATCCTCAAGGGACAACGGTTAGGATACGATTGCCTTTGATTATTGAACCGGATGATGAGGAACTGGCTGATAAGACGAGGGAGACATCTATATGAAAATGAGAATAGGGACAGGAACAGCCTTACTCGTTACCTTGATTTTCATAGGTTTTCTTGCCGTTTACATCGTATTAAGTAGATTAGAAATGATAAATAAAGACTATTCATTAAGCACTCAAATGCTGCAATCGGAACAAGGACCTAATCATAATCAACCAGTGAAAATTAAATTTGGGATGTGGGAAACGAAGACAGATGTAGAATTTTGGACTAGGAAAGTAAGAGAATATTCCGTAATTAAACCGAATGTAACAGTTCAAGTCGAAACGATTCCAGATAACAGCGGGCAATATCTGAAGGTACGTTTGGCGGTAAGTGATTTGCCAGATGTGTTCTATTTGAAGGCAGCGGATTTGCCCATTTATAAAAACTCTCTTCAGCCACTTGATCATTTGAATGCGACCAGCAGAAATAAGTACCCTGCAGAGTTGGATGGTGAGATACTTGGGTTGCCGCTTGTTTCTTTCACTGAATACGTCTTTTATCATCCCAGTGTTTTTCAGGAGGTCGGCGTTGAGGTGCCTCAGACCATTTCCGAGTTTATGAGTGTGCTTGAAAAAATCAAATTGCATGGAAAATATATACCTATCGCGATAGGTGGTAAAGAAGACTGGACATTTTATCCTTTCATTGAATTTGGTCCCCCTATGTTAAAGGGAGATGAGAATTACTTAGCAAACATCTCAAATATGAAGGAACCATTCGGTAAAGGTTCAGCATTCGAAAAAGCCGCGTATATGCTCAAAAGGATCGCGGATAATCAACTTGCCGGATCTAATGCTCTTGGAATCGGTTTTGATCAGGCGACGCAATTGTTCCAATCTAACCAAGCGGCAATGATCGCAATGGGGCAATGGTATTATTCGGATCATATGACTAAAGTAGGTGATGATAAGGATTTAGATGCATTCCCCTTGCCATGGAGAACTTCCAGAGAAGAACGATTACAAGCTATTACAATACCCGATCAGTATATTGCCATTAATAAGAATTCCCAAAACACGGAAGAAGCGACAGCTTTCCTCGAATGGGTGTTTAGCACCTCTGTTTATCAGACGTATATTCTTAATTCACAGAATTCGTCAACTCTAACGGATGTAGCCTCTAGTCCCGCGTTCTTTAATAAAGTTAACAGGAAACATCCCTTCGAATCTTTTATGTATGATGGCATATCTCAGAAATTCGCGATCATAAAAAATGCTGCTCATTACGATGAGAAAAAAATGGCACAAGAAATTTTTGCTGGTGCGTCCGTAGATGATATTCAGAAAAGAATGAATGAAGATTGGAGCAAAGCGCTACAATCCATTGATGTTCATAATCCAACATTTTTTGACAACTAGTACAAACATAACGACCGAATCCCACTATTCACCTTGATTATATGAAGTCCTTTGGGTTCTTGACCTCTAACGAATTTGTCTGAGGATTACGACCAAAGGGCTTCTTAAATGTATCCTCCTCGAGCACAAGATTTACATCCTCTATTTGTGTTTATAATCACTAAAATGACAAGTATTTACACAGAGTCGAAATGCAATCGAATTTCCGTACATAAAAATCGAAAAAGGTCGGTTGTATGTATTCGAAAAAAACGCCTTTTTGTCGGATATTCTATATCCCGAATTTAGTTAATTAATGAGTGTGAAGACATATTGTATAAGTAAAAAAGGTGTGCTAGTATTCGTAACAAATCTGATATTAAATGGCATGAAATATAATTAGCTGATATTGAAGGGGGAGTAAATACGAAATTCCAAGCACTCATCGTTGATGATGAACCCTTAGCCAGATTAGCACTTCGGGAGTATATTCTATTAACTTCAACAGACATTGAAGTTGTGGGTGAAGCTAGTAATGGGGAAGATGCAATATCCTTTCTTCAAGAACATCAGGATATTGATATCATACTAGCAGATATTCAAATGCCGCGAATGAATGGGGTGGAACTTCTCACAGCTATTCGTAAAATATCGTTTTCCCGAGAGCCACTGATCATTATGCTTAGCGCATATAATGATTACGCTTATGTAAGAGACTCATTTGTTCTGGGTGCATTCGATTATATGCTTAAAGCGAAATTAGACGAAGCTTATATTGCGCCAGTGTTGCAAAAGACGGTAGAGGAATTGAATAGGCGACAAAGAGACTCAGCTTCCGTCCCTCCGCAGAATGAAGACGAAGCTGTCTGTTCTATGCTGCATCGGCTAGCAGTGTCAAATAGCTCGGATTTCACAGATTATGAAAAAAATGAAAATTTGAAGCAAGGTTTGAATATCGTACGGAAACATGTGGGGGAGAAGAATCAAGAATTAGTTCTAATCAGACTCTCGCAGACTATTCAATTCGAGCACACCCACCGTATCATTTCACAGACTATTTTGACAGTGTTGAATAAGGACAAGCATGTGAGGAACTGCTTTGTTTGTCGTCACGATGACCGCCATTACATCTTGTTTTTCACGTTTCCCGAGCAACGCAGTATGATGGCTATTCGAAGTCTGACCCATTCGATATTGACAGATATTAAAATTAGGATCCGACAGTTCCTGAATTTGAATTTATCAATCGGAATTAGTGATGTCGCAAATGGTTTCATGCAATGGAATCGTCTGTTCCTACAAGCTGAAAGGCTGTCTGCTCTCAGCTACTATAATGGATACGACTATTTGTTTTATCCTGAAGCAGAACGACCTACTATTATGCAAACAGAAGATTGGAAGGAAGATTGGACTCTATTCAAGTCGGAACTGCTACATGCACTAAAAGAAGATAACAAAACACTTTGGAAACAACGGATGCAGCAGGGTTTCGAGCTACTTGTCGAGAGTTTCCCTTCTTCACCTGATCGGATCAGGTCCGCTTTGAGTGATCTAATCTGGAAGGCAGGATCGTTGATTTACCAGAAAGGTAAGTCATCTGAAAAGCTTCACGAAAGATTTCCTTATCCTGTTGAATATGTGCGCCAGCTGGAGACGTTGGATGAGACAATCCAGTGGATAGAGCAGTTTTTAAACATGTTGCATGAAGAATTACATCAGGAAATTGAAAGCGCAACCATCTCGCTTAGCCCTGTTGTTGCTAAAGCAAAGGCAATACTGGAACAATGTTATTATGAGGAGATTCATTTATCGAATATAAGTGAGATTGTTGGTGTTAGCGAAAGTTATCTAAGTAAGCAATTTGCTAAAGAAATCGGAATGAATTTCATCCCATTTTTGACGAATTTAAGGATTAATAAAGCAAAGGAAGGACTGGAGAATGGTTTGAAAATTTATGACGTGGCGGAGAAAGTGGGGTATGTTAACACAGAGCATTTCAGCCGGATATTCAAAAAAGTGACGGGGGTCAGTCCGTTAGCCTATCGAAAAGCGTATGAAAGATAAATGTGCTTGTAGCGAAAAATTATTAAAATTTATATCAAAAATGATCATTGTTACTTCAAAAAAGATCATGTGTATCCTCTTCGATTGTTTGTATCATAAAGGAATGAGTTACTAAGGGAGGCTAGGTTTTATGGGCGAACCTTTAATTTTACCTAAGTCGTTGTTACAAATCGCAGTTGTAAAATTAGAAGGGATGGATAATAAATGAAACGTAAAATGATGATGAGCACATTGATTTGTATGCTTTGTACCATGGTATGGATAACAACAACCAATGCGGAAACGGTATCGGATTTTGCTATGAATACGTCGGATATAGAATCAGTGAATGGGCAATTCACCATTACATTAAATGGGAAAAATATTAAGGATTTATATGCATATGAAGCTAAATTTAACTTTGACCCCAACGTATTGGAGGTAGTTAAAGCAGAAACAACAATAAAAGGTTTTTCTGTATCTCCAGTAATCAAGGGTAACGTGGTTACCATTGCACACACCAAGATTGGGAATGTGGATGGACAAAAGGGAAATATGGATATTACAAAGATTACTTTTAAAGCGAAAAAAGCGGGGTCCTCTGCAGTGAAATGGACATCGTTCAGAATATTAGATCACAATTTGAAAGATCAGAGTTTTACTCTGGATAAATCTGCAACATTCACAAAAATTTTCAGTGATATTGTTGGTCATTGGGCGAAAGCAAATATTATGGAGATGGTGTCTAAAGACGTCGTGCAAGGTGTGGATAGCGATCACTTTGCTCCAAATAAAAATATCACTCGTGCAGAATTTGCTGCTTTGATATCCCGAGCATTAAAACTTAAGGAGGGCACTAATCAACCTTTCGCCGATGTAAAGTCCGGTGTTTGGTATGAAAAGACTGTGAAGAGTGCCTATGCTGCAGGTATCATTACTGGGATTTCCAGTAAAGAATTCTCTCCGAACAAGAGTATTACACGGGAGGAAATGACAACTATGCTGATGCGAGCGAAATCATACGCTTCAGGAACAAAGGTGGAAACGCTTCCAAATGTTTCGTTGAAGAAATTTAATGACGAAGGCAAGATTAGTGAATGGGCAAAAGGTTCTGTAGGCTTCGCCATCTCTTCGGGTTTGATGGAGGGTAGATCAGAAAGTGTGTTCGCTCCTAAGGAGCATGCGACTAGAGCGGAATCGGCTATTGTAATTAAGAGATTACTATCAGGGTCCTAATATTCACATTAGCATGGAAGAGAGATGATAGGTAGTGATAATGATCATTAGGAAGAAGGTATTGTCGTTAGTAGCACTTCTTGTATTCATTCAGATCCTAGGGGTAAATGGTACTGGTCAAGTAATTGCCGCAGAAAATGTGGAAGTAGCTTATACGCAGAACTTCGAAGATGATCAAGTAGGTGGATGGAGGGCGGATACCGGTACTGTCGGTATTAGTGTCGATAATAAAGCGCTTAAGCTCGTAGCGCAGCCGCCCTCACAGATCGTTGATGCTAATTCACCGGCGTATGCACATGGTGAGTTGGAGATGAAGGTCAAGGTGGCAAGTGGTACTGGAAGATTCGGCGTCTTATTCAGATATGTAGATTCAAATAATTATGCTGGTGTGATCTATGATTCTGGTAATTGGCTATGGTATGCCAAGAAACTTGGGGCTGAACAATATTCATCGATTGCGACTAGCCCAGTCCTTGTAAACGGACAAATGTATGCGATCAAAATAGAGTACATCGATAAAGTGATTAAGGTATCAGTGGATGGCACGCAAATCTATACCGGTGAGGTTGGTGCATTGCCTGTGGATGCCGGTAAGATCGGTATCCGTACTTGGAATAATACACAGACGCTAGTCATAGATGATGTGAAGTTGACTAAGCGTACTTCAAAGACCGTCCAAGTTACATATTCAGGTACAGTGATGGCCCCAGATCACAAATTATCGTTATGGTACAACAGACCAGCGACCGATTGGGAGACACAGGCTTTACCTATTGGTAACGGTTACATGGGAGGTATGGTGTTCGGGGGAGTAGAGCGCGAGCATATTCAATTCAATGAGAAGACGCTTTGGAGTGGGGGACCTGGTCCAAGCAAGCCTAACTATCAAGGTGGGAATCGAAATGATGCGGCTGATTACTTGGCGGACATCAGACAAAAGTTAGCTGAAGGTAATGTGAGCGGAGCGCATTCATTGGCAGACTCCAAGCTAACTGGTCTTGAAGCAGGCTTCGGAAACTATCAAAACTTCGGCGATCTATATTTAGATTTCCAAGTTCCGCAGGAGATGAATGTCTCTGATTATCGTCGAGAGTTGGATTTAGAGGACGGAATGGCTCGTGTTTCTTATACATCTGAAGGCGTAAAGTATACACGTGAATATTTTGCAAGCTATCCTGATAAAGTCATGGTGATGCGTTTAACTAGTAGTGAGCCTAACCTAAACTTCGATGCCAGGATCGTGGGCTCTCAGACAGGTTCTGTAGTGAAGGCGGTTGGCGATTCACTACTCTTGACTGGCAAAGTACCGGATAATCAAATGGGATTTGAATCACAATTAAAAGTACGAAATACAGGTGGTAGCCTTAAGCCAAATGGCGATCGAATTACGATCGCTGGTGCTTCGGAAGTGACTCTTCTCTTATCGGCGGCAACCGAATATGTGAATAGTTATCCGACGTATAGAGGAGCCAATCCTCATCAAATAGTAAGCAATAATATAGCTGCAGCCACTGTGAAATCCTACGAAACGCTTCATTCAGCCCATTTATCTGACTATAAATCCCTGTTTAATCGGGTTAGACTTGATCTGAACGATACGAAATCAACCGTTCCGACGAATCAACTTTTAGAAAATTACGATGCAACAAGAGACCGTAATCTAGAAAATTTGTTTTTCCAATATGGTCGATATCTGCTTATATCCTCATCACGCGAAGGCTCTCTACCAGCAAATTTGCAAGGGATTTGGAATAATTCTAATACGCCTCCTTGGAGCTCAGACTATCATTTTAACATTAATATTCAGATGAACTATTGGCCATCGGAGGTCACGAACTTAGCTGAAACCGATATTGCACTTATTGATTATGTAGATTCATTACGAGAGCCTGGGCGTATTACGGCGCAAAAGCATAATGGAATTACAGGTGCTGGCTGGGCGGTTAATACGATGAATAATCCGTTTGGATTTACGGCACCAGGTTGGAACTACGACTGGGGCTGGGCTCCGACGGCGAATGCCTTCATTTCGCAACAACTATGGGAGCATTATGAGTTCAATGGAGATAAACAATATTTGCGAAATAAAATTTACCCGGTCATTAAGGAAGCAGCGGAGTTCTGGTCTAAGTTCCTGATTAAAGATAAGGATGGAACTCTAGTATCTTCTCCATCCTATTCGCCAGAGCAAGGAACGATTGCGATTGGGGCATCATTCGATCAACAGCTGATCTATGAGTTGTTTACTAACGTTATTGACGCTTCTCAAGTGCTGGGTGTCGATGAAGCTTTCAGAGATGAACTAATACAGAAGCGAAGCCAACTCTCGCCTCCCAAAGTAGGAAGTTGGGGCCAACTTCAGGAATGGAAAGAGGATATTGACGATCCGAACAATACCCATCGCCATGTTTCTCAATTAGTAGGGCTGTACCCAGGTAAACAAATTAATACGACTACAGAAGATTTATTCGAAGCGGCGAAAGTTACCTTAGAGCATCGCGGCGATGATGGAACAGGCTGGAGTAAGGCTAACAAAATCAATCTATGGGCGCGTTTGTTAGATGGGGATCATGCTCATACGATTTTGGCAGGTCAACTGAAAGGCAGTACACTCAGCAATCTATTCGATACGCACCCTCCATTCCAAATCGATGGGAACTTTGGTGCAACGTCAGGAATGGCGGAGATGCTGCTACAAAGTCATATGGATAATATTAATATGCTTCCTGCACTTCCTACTGCATGGAAGGATGGCAAGGTAGAAGGATTGAAGGCAAGAGGCGCTTTCGAAGTCGATATGGAGTGGCAATCAATGAATCTGAAAGAAGCGAAGATTACATCTCTTAAGGGTAATCTAGCAGTGGTCGAAAACCATGTATTTAGTCAAACGAAATCCATTAAAGTCGTAAATGCAGATAATCAAAATCTGGTCAAATTTACACGGAATGGTAATGTAATTACTTTTCCAACCGTAGCGGGTAAAGCTTATACAATTAGTGTGGAAAAGGTGAAAGCCCCTGCGATTCCGATCAAGGTAGATGACCGTGATCCAGCTGTTATTTATAGCGGTGCATGGTCGAATTATAACGATGCCGGTGATTATAAGGGCACAGAGAAGTACAGCAATTCAGCGGGCGCTGCTGCAGAATTTAGTTTTACAGGCACCTCCATCAAGCTGATCAGCATGAAGCAAAAAAACATGGGCTTTATCGACGTTTACTTAGATGGGGTACTCGTTCAAGCAGATATTGACAGCTATGCTCCAAGCACGATAAAGCAGCAGGTGTTGTATAGCAAAGAGGGGCTCATCAGCGGACCACACACGATTAAAGTGGTCGTTAAAGGCACGAAGAATCCAGCGGCGATCGATACAATCGGAGCAATTGATGCCTTTGAATATGTGGATGATCCATCGATTGATCCTCCTGTGGAAGAATCGCCTGCAGCGACTCTAAGCGTTCCGGATTCTGCTCTTGCAGGTACTGAATTCACCGTGCAATACAAATTGAGTGGTTTGACTAAGGGGATCTATGCGCAGGATATTCAGCTTAACTACGACTCTGCAGTGCTGGAATACAAATCTGCTGATTCACTTAGAGAAGGTGTAAAGATTATCGAGACTTCTCTAGATGAGATAGGGAAGCTTCGGTTTATCGTGGCGAGCCAGGGTTCAGACATGGAGATCATCGGTGATGCTGATGTGCTTGAACTCACCTTTGCAGCGAAAGACCTAAAGCAGGAGGCTGAGGGTACGATTGCGATATCCAGTGTAAGTCTCGGTGATAGCGAAGGAATTGAACAGCAGTTGAAGCCTTCTTCTGAAAGTATTCAAGTTACACCACCGACAGGAACTAACGGTGATATTAATGGTGATGGAAAAGTTAGTGTCGGGGATTTAGCGATGATCGCAGTGCACTATGGTAAGACGTTATCAAGTCCGGATTGGCAACAAGCTAAGAAATCGGATGTTGACGGTAATGGGGTCATAGATCTGATGGATCTGGTTGCAGTTGCTAAAAAAATTATAGAGTAGAACCATTATATATCCAATTGTTGAACTAATATTCTAATTGAAAGTAAGGTGCATACAAGCATGAAGAAAAGCTTTAAGTCGCTTAGCATTCTATTAACGATGATACTAGGATTGCAATTGTGCATACCACCGGCAGATATATTCGCTGCTGAGCAAGGTGGTGTTTACTTCAAGGATTACAATGATGGCATCGTTAGTGGTTGGACTACAGGCAAAGGAACAGCAGCTACTTTCACTGCGGATAACGGCGCCGTCAAGGCAGTTACTACAGGTGCTGTTATTCTTTTCGATCAAGAATCTCCACAATTTGCGAATGGTGACTATGAAGTAAAGTTGAAGTTTAATGAAGCACCAACACGGTTTGGACTCGTATATCGTTATGTCGATAGCAATAATTACAATGTTATCCAATATGACCTGAATAGCTGGGGCTGGGACTCATTGAAGAATGGAGCTGAGACATACGGTAATATTGCTTCGACAGGCAGTCCAACATTTGTAGCGGGTCAACAGTACACTTTCAAGCTTCATTATGAGAAAGATACCGTACAGCTGTCGATTGACGGTAACAGTATCCTTACAGCAAGTTTACCAAGCGTGCCGACTAATGCTGGTAAGATAGGACTTCGCAGTTGGTTCGCTAATAAAAATTTCACGATCGATGATCTTAAAGTAACGGAAGTAAAAACGACTACAGTTACGCCTAAGCCAATTACAATCACGGATACACTGGTTTCGGATCAATTGATCGTTGAAATTGACAAGGAATTCCCACGCGTGAAGAAATATAGCTGGAACAGCACGGGTGCAGAAATAAACGGTCAGTTAAACGGCATTAATGAATTGAAAATCAATGGCAAATCATATTACCCATCTGCAACTACTTTTGTGAAAACCGCAGCAACCGCATCTAAAGGAGCAACTGCGGCTTATACACTGCAGCTTCCAGAGATTAATGTAAATCTAGGTGTAGAGTTGCAATTAAAGGCAAACATCCTTCATTTCAACATCGTAAGTATTCAAGAAAATGGAACAGAGAAAGTGAAAACGATTGAGTTCCCGAATCATGACCTAGTATCGGTTCTTGCCAATGAGCCTAAGGCCCAAGAGACTGCCGCTATGGTAACGGGTGCTTGGAACACCATTAGCGAGGAATATACCGATATCAAAGCAGCTGCAACAGCAGATCTTAGTGGTGGTAGAACGTATGCATTTCTTAATAATGATAAATTAGCAGCGACTATGATCACTAACGTTGTGAATGCGAGCGATAAGGTACGTGTGAAAGTATCCACAGATACGTCAATTAATGCGAAGAAGGCTACGCTCTCAAGCGGAAGTTGGACGTATCGTGGTAGCACTGTGCTAGATCCTGAACCATTGCCGTCGGCGGAAGTTATTATAACGCCAGATGCTAATAATGACAGCGTCGTAGATTGGCAAGATGGTGCAATCATGTATCGCCAAAACGCTGAGGCACCTTATGGAAGCGAAATGATTCGCGACAATATATCGTATATCAGCATGAATATTGGATCAACGACATCATCACCTTTCCTTCGTGCGTTTGATAATGCGAAGAAAATATCGAATCTAACCGATGGTTTCGGACAGATTGTATTGTACAAAGGGTATCAAGCCGAAGGTCATGATGATTCACATCCGGATTACGGTGGTCATATCGGGATTCGTCAGGGAGGAATTGAAGATTTCAACTACGTTCTAAGTGAAGGTAAAAAGTATAACATTCGCGGTGGTGTTCATATTAATGCCACGGAATATATGCTGGACGCTTATGAAACCAAAATGGAAAACATGAATCAACCGTTGTCCAAAGGATGGGGTTGGCTCGATCAAGCCTTCTATGTAAATCAGACAAAAGATGTAGAATCAGGAGAGCTCAAACGTCGTCTTGATATGCTGAAGGCTGATACGGGAGATAATTTATCTTTTGTATACGTAGATGTTTACAGTGGTGCTGACTACAATGCGAAGAAACTTGCAGATTATGTTAATGGAAATGGGTGGATGTTAGGTACGGAATTTGCAGGTCCATTACATGAGCAAGCAGCTTGGGTGCATTGGGGAACAGATCCAGGCTATCCTAACCAAGGTAACAGTAGTCAAATCATACGATTCCTTCGTAACGATGTGGTTGACGGATTCCTAAGTACACCGCTGTTGAAAGGAAATAAACAAGTCGGAGTTGGCTATTGGCAAAGTAGTTCACTTTTCTCAAGTTACAAAGAAACGACAGCGGCATTCTTTAATCAGAACTTGCCAACGAAATATATGCAGCATTTCCCTATTATTAAAATGACAAATGATCGCGTCGATTTCGAGAATAACGTGGTCGTACAACGTGGTAAAGACGGTAAAATTCATCTGAGCAAAGATAATAAAGAAATTGCGATCATGACAGACAGCAGTGAAATCAGCAATAGTACTGTCTTTATTCCATGGATTCCTGAGACAGAAGATAAAATTTATCATTGGAATCCTACCGGTGGTTCAACAACTTGGTCACTTCCAAATTCTTGGTCCGCTGTACAAACAGCGCAGCTTTATAAGTTAACGGATCTTGGGCGCGTGTATGTAGGTAGCGTCCCAATATCTAACGGTCAAGTAACGATTACAGCGGAAAAAGGCATCGGTTATGCCCTCTACAAAACAACAGCACCAGATGCAGAGGCAATGGTATGGGGCGATGGTAGCCCAGTTAAAGATAACGGCTTTGATAGCAAAAGCTTTGATGTGTGGAAGAAATCGTCGACTGAGAATTCTACCAACCATATTGAAATTGTGAAAAATAACAACGCGGATGATGTGCTTCAAGTTAAAGGACCAAGTGATGCAACGATTCAACAGGTTGTTACTGGACTTGAGCCTGGTAAGACATATTCTGCTTCCGTATGGGTGAACGTGGAAGGAGAACGTAAAGTTGAGATTGGCGTGAAGCAAGGTAGTGATGAGGTTGTTAACTACTTAGAAGATACAAAGCTTCCTTACTTATCACAGCAACACAAATATTTCAATACGAGCTACCAGCGGGTCAAAGTATCTTTCGATGCTGTTAGCAGTACAGCTACCCTGTATTTGAAAGTAGCTGAAGGTACTTCAACGGTAAGGCTTGATGATGTAAGAGTATGGGAGAATCCGACAAAGACAGATGCTGGAGATTCTGTATTCTATGAAGACTTTGAGAATGTAGATGAGGGATGGGGACCGTTTGTTTATTCGAAAACAGGCCCAGTTCGAACTCACCTCGTTGAAAAAGGCGGCAATCAGATTCAAACCTATGTATTAGATGGCAAGTGGTCCCTTAAAACGAATGAGGAGGGTACTGGCGAATGGTTAAGAACATTGCCGCAAACGCTTCGGTTGAAGCAGGATAACCTCTATCATCTGACCATGAAGTACAATTCTGATGAACAGGATATGTACACTGCAGCTATACGTGTTAATGAGAACGGCGTTGTGCGTGAATTGGCTTCTCAGAAACTAAGCAACGGAGTAAACACCTTGGATCTACCATTCTCAACAGAAGGGGCGAAGGATGCCTATCTGGCGATTATTAAGAATTCAGTCAATAATGCAAAAGAATTAACTGGTACGCTAGTAATCGACGATATTCGTGTAGATGATGAAGGTCCGATTGTTCCTACCGAAGGAGTTCTCGTAAAGAGTGTGACATTCACACAGCAATCACTAGATTTGAATATGGGTCAATCCACGCAGATCAAAGCTCTAGTTGGACCTGCGAATGCATTTGATCGTTCATTAGAATGGCGTTCTGACCATCCTGAGATCGTATCCGTGGATCAGACGGGTAAAGTAACCGTGCACAAGACGGGTTCAGCTATCATTACGGCTACGACGAAAGATGGAAGTAAATTAAGCGCTACAGTTACGATAAATGTTTATGGACAGAATACACTCATTCCACAATCCCAAATGACAGTCACAGCATCAACCTATCAGCCGGGTGATGATCCTTCAAATGCGATTGATGGTGATCCAACTACGATATGGCATACGAAATGGAGCCCTGCTCATTTACCTGAGTCCATTACACTGAAACTTGGAGGTAATTATTCGGTAAATCAATTGGATTATAAGCCAAGAGCAGGCGCTACGAATGGCACAATTACCAAGTACAACTTGTATGCGAGCACAGATGGCGTAAATTTCTCATTGGTAACGAGCGGTTCCTGGGCTCAAGATGATAAGGTCAAAACGACCCGATTTGCAGCAACAACAGCTTCGTATATCAGATTGGAAGCGACAGCGGGTGTAGGTAATTTTGCGTCAGCAGCGGAGATCAATGTGTTTGAAGAGGTAGTTGATGCAGAAACAACGGCAGTAACGGGCGTTGAGCTAGATAAAGCGATCGTTACGCTTAAGGAAGGCGAAACAACGGAGCTTACTGCGACAATTCTACCTGGGAATGCTACCAACAAAAATGTAACATGGTCCAGCAGCAATGAAGCGATTGCTTCGGTAGTCACGGAGAATGGGCGTGTTATCGTGATGGGATTGACGGCCGGTACAACGGATATCACTGTAACGACAGTGGATGGTGGCTTCGTTGCGACTAGCAGAATTTCCGTAGAAAAGGCAGATAGTGAATTGCATCCAACTACGAAATTATTTGCTCCTAGCAGTGTGGCAAGTGAAGCTGAATTCGAAGTGAAGCTAGGATTACACAATATTACGCAGAAAATCTATGCGCAAGATATTGAACTCGAATATAGCTCGGATGTTATGGAGTTCATTGGTGCTAACTCTTTGATTCCAGGAGTGAAAATCGTCGAGACGGTGAGCAGTCCAGTAGGTAAGCTTCGTTTCCTCGTAGTCAGTGAAGGTGAAGCAAACGCGGTAACAGGCAATGCGGATGTCCTTGCTCTGACCTTCAAGGCGAAGAAAGTCACGGGTTCGGTTGTAGGTACGATATCGGTAACTAAAGCGGACATTGCTAATGGTCAAGGGGAAGAATCAAAAGCGGCTGTTTCCACCATTGAGATGGAGATCGCTACTACACCGGTCATCTCTGGTGATATTAACAACGATGGTAAAGTAAGTATCGGCGATCTTGCGATTATCGCAGCGCATTATGGTAAAACGGCATCAAGTCCGGATTGGCAACAAGTTAAGAAAGCGGATGTTAATGGCGATGGCGAGATTGGTCTAGATGATCTAGTCATTGTGGCTAAGAAAATAGTTGAATAAGAATCCCTAACAAGACTAGGCATCTCATGTACTTCAATCACATGAGGTGCCTAGTTTTTCATTTAATCGCTGTTCATAAAAATCGAGGGGATGGAATTATGAAAAAATTGATTAGACTCATCAGTATTTTCGTTATTTTACTGTACGCAATTCCAATGCATTCAGCAGGGGCGGCGGAAGCAACTGTAAATGCCAAACCAAAGGTTATTCCGAGTCTGCAAGAGTGGACAGGTAGCAATGGTTCATTCGGGTTGACTTCTAGCTCTAGGATTGTTATTGCTGCGGATAATACGCTAGCATCGACTGCATCCGTTTTTCAAGCGGATCTGAAAGAGATGACAGGACGAGATATTCCGATCGTAAATGGAAGTTCTGCAGCCCAAGGAGATTTCCTACTTACGAAGAATCCAACAACTGAGGGCACGATTGGTGATGAAGGCTACTTTTTCGAAGTAGGGGATTATGTGAAGATACGCGCTAACACGTCTACTGGTGTGTTTTATGGCACAAGAACCGCTCTTCAAATTTTAGAGCAGGACCCTCTGAAGTCAAACATCGTTAAAGGGATCGCAAAGGATTCCCCTAAATATCAGGAGCGCGGATTTATGCTGGATGTAGCACGTAAGTTTATTCCTATGAGTGATCTCAAGGAATACGTAAAATTTATGTCTTACTATAAAATGAACGATTTCCAGATACATCTGTCTGACAATGAAATTTTCTCGGATAATAGCAGGGACAATTGGAGTAAATACGCTGCGTTTCGTCTGGAAAGCACAAAGTATCCAGAATTGACCGCAAAGGACGGACACTATACGAAACAAGAGTTTCGTGAACTTCAAGATATTGCAGGAGATCGAGGGTTGAACATTACGCCAGAATTCGAATCTCCAGCACATGCATTGCCTTTTACGAAAGTGAGACCGGATCTGGTGAAGGCTAATTTACCTGTAGATCACCTCGATATTTCGCGCCAAGAAACGAACGACTTTGTGAAGGATGTATGGAGCGAATATTTGGATGGTAATTGGTTCGATTCAGAAACGATTCATTTCGGTGCCGACGAATTTGATCGAAATGACAAAGCGAATTTCGATATTTATAGGCAATATCTGAATAAGATGAATGCGTTTTTTAAGAGTAAAGGTAAAAAGGCTCAAATGTGGGGCAGCTTAACGAATTTCCCTGGACCGACGGCAGTAGATACGGATATTGTCATCAACGCTTGGAATAATGGCTGGCAGAATCCAAAGGATGCAATCGCACAGGGTTATAAAATCATTAATACGGTTGATGGTTACCTCTACATCGTGCCTAAAGCTGGCTATTACTACGATTACTTGAATAAGAAATTTCTGTATGAGAACTGGACACCGGCTTATTTCGGTGGAAACAATAATTTGCAAGAAGGGGAACCGAACCTGCTAGGCGGAATGTTTGCAGTGTGGAACGATAAACTTGGCAAAAAAGTAAGTGCTGCTGATATCCATGACCGAGTTAAGGAGGCGATGCCAGTTCTAGCAGAAAAAATGTGGAGAGGACAATCAAGCGACTCTAAATTTGCTGAATTCGATAAACTTAGTAGTCTGCTTGGTGTAGGGCCTGGCGTCAACCTTTTCCATAAAGTCGACTCTGTAGGTGAGATTGTTGCTGACTTTCCTTTCGAAGAGGGGGTCTCTAATACGACAGCAGATCGATCTGGCAATGCCTATGATGGTACCTTGAATGGCGTGTCATGGACAGAAGCAGGAGTAGCTGGTAAAGCGGTCGTGTTCGACGGAAGTGCAGACCATATTACGACAGGCTTAAACACGAAGGGCTTCCCATGGACAGCCGCTGCTTGGGTGAAGTTAGATGAAGGCTCGAATTCAGATGAAGCTGTTCTTATGGAATCACAGTATGGTGCGCTTAAGCTGAAGCAAAAAGGTAGCAACAACGCAGGGTTCTCGCGGGAAGGCTTTGATTTCAACTTTAGTGCGGCTATTCCGACAGGACGCTGGGTACATGTTGCGTTCCAAGGGGATCTAACGGGTACCTCCTTATATGTAGATGGGGAACTGAAAAGTAAGTTAACCGAAACGACGCTACTTCCTTCTGCAATGATCGGAAGTGAGACGAAATCCTTCATAGGGACGTTGGATGAATTCAAGATCTATGATCGCATATTGACAGGTAAGGAGATTGCTATAGCCGCAGGTTCTCCGACTTGGACGGTCAATATTGCGGCTCATAAAGCTGCAACAGCTTCCTCTTTGGAAGTAAGTCAATTCTCAGCTAACTTAGCCTTTGATGAGGATGAATCTAAAACATCTCGTTGGTCTTCAGGTACTACGGACAATGAGTGGATCTATGTTGATCTGGGAAAAAGCTATGACATAAAAAAAGTCATTCTGAAGTGGGAAGCATCCTTTGCAACGGGTTATAAAATTCAAGTCTCGGACGATGCGCAAACTTGGCGTGATGTGTACTCGACGAGCTCAGGCATAGGTGGCGTAGAGGTCATAAGCTTCAAGGCTGTTGAAAATGCACAATACGTGCGTATGTTGGGAGTCAAACGCAGTGGAACTTACGGGTATTCCTTATATGAATTCGAGGTATATCCAGCTAATCCGAATGATGTAACCCCTGTGGAGCCTCCCGTAAGATTTTCGCGAAACTTCGAAGATAACTCGCTGAGTGGATGGGAACAAATTACAGGCGGAACTATTGGAAGTATGTCCATTGTGGATGGACCGGGGAATACAAGCCAGCATGCGATGCAATTGACAGCGAATGGCGTAGGCAACGTATTTGTAGATCAAAGTTCCCCGAGTATTAAAGATGGTGCAATTGAATTTAAATTAACACCGCAAAGCACGGGCATACGTGAAGGTATTATTTTTCGATATGCAGATAAGAATTCATGGGCCTCTGTTGGGTTCGATAATGGCTCTTGGTATTGGGTGAATGCGCAAGATACCTACGGCTTGCTGACGAATAACGCGGCAGCGGCGCTGCACAAAGATGTAACCTCGACGGTTAAAGTCATGTTTGAAGGCAGCAAAATTACGCTCATTGTGAATGGAACGACCTATTTTGAGGGTGCTTTATCAAATTTACCTACTGAAGCAGGCAAAATGGGAGCTAGAGTATTTGGTGCATCAGTGGCGGTCTTTGATGATATCCTGTACGCCAATAATGTTGATGAAATCAAAGTAACAGGCGTGAAGGTAGATAAGGGCACCATCAGTTTGCAAGAAGGAGAAACGACAGAGTTGGTTGCAACCGTATTGCCAGGAGCTGCAACGAACAAAGGAGTTTCATGGGCAAGCAGCGATGAATCGGTGGCTAAGGTTGAGCTAGTGAAGGGTAAGGCAGTTGTTACGGCTATTAAAGAAGGAAATGCCGACATTAAGGTCACTACCCAAGTTGGAGGTTTCACTGCAGTCAGTAAAATAACAGTTGTGCAAGCGACACCGAAATCGGTATCCACAACTTTAACTGCCCCAAGCACCGTTTCTTATGGGGAGGAATTTACGATTAACTATGGTCTTCAGAGTGTAGTTGGTTCTGTGTATGCACAGGACATTACCATTCAGTATAATGCAACCCTTATGGAGTTCGTATCAGCTGAGTCGTTGGTTGATGGTGTTGGTATTATCGAAACAAAGGAGAGCCCAGGATCACTCCGGTTAATCTTGGCTAGTCAAGGTGGAGAATACGGGATTAAAGATCAGGCAGTCATCGCGGCACTTACCTTTAAGGCGAAGCAATCAGAAATACCGGCGGTCGGCACAGTCACGGTTTCAAAAGCCTCCATTGGTGATGAAAACGGAAAAGAAGCGGATGTAGCTTCCTCCTCCGTTCAGATTGCATTCGAAACTGCACCTGTAGAAATGTCACCAGATATTAACGGCGATGGAAAGGTAAGCGTTGGCGATCTTGCCATAGTGGCTGCGAATTATGGTAAAACTTCTGCTGATTCGGATTGGAAGCAAGCGAAGCGTGCAGACGTGAACGGCGATGGCAAGATTGATATAACTGATCTAGCACTCATTGCTCACAAAATACTGGAGTAGTTAATAAGGCGTAAACGGTTGAAAAGACAAGATACATGATGTGTTGTGTTATTCATTATGTATTTTGTCTTTCAATAAACAACAAATTTGGAGGGATTATATTGAGAATAAACAAATTTTTAGCAGGTGTTACGCTAGCTTGTACGCTGATGCTAGGTACGATCGGTTTTCTTGGTTCAGACACAGTGCAGGCTGCTAATGTCGCTAGTGCGACACAACGACCACATTATCTGCACCAAGCAAGGTTGATTATGGGAAGAACTTTACAGTTGATGTCGGTCTTCAAAGTGTAACTAATGCTGTGTATGCGCAGGATTTCAAGATTCAATATGATGCAAATCTTATGGAGTTCGTGTCTGCTGCTTCGTTGATTGATGGTATAGCTATTTTAGAAGAAAAAGGAAGTCCTGGTTCGGTCCGTATAATAATGGCTAGTAAAGGTGCTGCGTATGGGATTACAAAAGAGGCTGTGATCGCAGCACTTACCTTTAAGGCGAAGCCATTAACAGTACCTGCTATCGGCACAATTAGTGTAGACGGCCTAATTGGCGATGGATATGGGATTGAAGCGAAAGCAACGTCATCTTCCGTTCAGATAGGATTCGAAATTGTACCTGTGGAATTGTCCCCAGATATCAATGGAGATGGCAAGGTAAGTATTGGCGATCTTGCCATTGTGGCAGCGAACTATGGTAAAACCTCTGCTGATTCAGATTGGGAGCAAGCGAAGCGAGCAGACGTGAACGGCGATGGCAAGATTGATGTAAAAGATCTAGCATTCATTGCTCAAAAAATACTGAAGTAGTTAAACCGGCGTTAAAAGTTGATAGAACAAGATACATGATGCGTTGTGCAATTCATTATGTATCTTGTTTTTCAATACACAACGAATTGGGGGAGTTTAATTGAAGACTTGTAAATTGTTTATAGGTGGCACTTTAGCTTTTATGCTGATGATATGCACGATTTATTTTATCAATACTGAGACAGCCGAGGCTGCTGCCGTTGGCACAATCTCTGATTTTAAAAAATCCGATGACCACACCTTTACGATTACCACGGGTAGCGATAAGGTGAAAGTCATTTTTAATAGGGATGATATGGTCCGTATTTGGCTAGGTGTCGGAGGTCAATTTACTAACTTAGCAGGAAAGACTTCGGCGCAACCTGCTGAGCCGATTGTGGTGAGTGATAACTTCGGACCCGTAGATGTATCCTGGTCGGATGAAGGTACTTATTACAAGATGGAGACCGGTAAATTTATATTGCGTGCTTACAAAAGCCCTATGAAGTTTGCCATGTACAAGAAGGATAATAAGACGGTTGTATGGGAAGAAGCAGCTAGCTTATCTTACAATGGCACAACAGCAACTCAGAAGCTTGTACGGGGTGAGGATGAATATTTTTATGGTGGTGGGATGCAGAATGGTTTCTTTAATCATCGTGATCGCAAACTTACGATCGGCACCAATTATGGCGACTGGGGTAGCGGTACGGTATCGAATCCTTCTCCTTTCTATATAAGTACTGCTGGCTATGGGGTACTTCGTAATACATTTCAGAATGGAACTTATGATTTCGACAGTACTGTCAATTTAACTCACAATGAGAATCGATTTGATGCGTATTATTTCTATGGTGAAACGATGAAGGACATTCTGAACGGATACACGGATCTTACAGGGAAACCAACATTAATCCCTAGATGGGGTATGGGACTTGGCGATGCGAACTGCTATAACAAAGCGCCTAGTACAACAACGGACGTGATCGATCTCATTGGTAAAGCGTATCGTGATCATGATATGCCGGGATCATGGATTTTACCGAATGACGGTTATGGATGTGGCTATACAAATTTAGGTAAAACAGTTGATGGTCTAGGGAAATTAGGGTTTAAGACGGGGTTATGGACTCAGAATGGTGTTGAACATATTGCCCAAGAGGTTGGCGTTGATGGTACTAGGCTTGCCAAGCTAGATGTAGCCTGGGTAGGACCAGGATATGATTTCGCTTTAAATGGTAGCAAGCAAGCCTATCAAGGTATTGAGAATAACTCGGATAGTAGAGGTTATGTCTGGTCAGTTGGAGGTTGGGCAGGTACGCAGCGGTATTCCGCCGTATGGTCAGGGGATCAGTCGGGAAATTGGGAGTATATACGATTCCATATTCCTTCGATGATCGGTGCGGGGCTTTCAGGAATGCCTTATTCGACAGGTGATATTGACGGAATATTTGGTGGAAGCGCCAAAACATATGTACGTGATCTACAGTGGAAGGCATTTACCCCAATCCTGATGAGTATCTCCGGTTGGGCTGCAAAGGATAAACAGCCTTGGGTATGGGGGGATCCATATACTAGCTATAATCGGGATATTTTGAAATTAAGACAACAATTGACCCCATATTTCTACACATATTTGAATGAAACCAACAAAACAGGGGCGCCTCTAGTTAGAGGCATGATTTATGAATATCCGAATGATCCGAATTCCAAAGGGACATTAACACAATATCAATTTATGTCTGGTGAATCTTTCCTAGTAGCACCTGTATATATCGATAGCACAACAAGAAACGGGATATATCTGCCTAAAGGAAAATGGACCGATTACTGGACAGGTAAAGAACATTACGGCTCAAAAATGCTAGATGAATATGATGCTCCGCTAGGTCGTCTTCCACTGCTTGTCAAAGCAGGTGCGATCATACCGATGTATCCAGAATCGCTATATGACGGAGAAGTACCACCTAATCCGATAACGTATGATATTTATCCTTATAAGACATCAAGCTTCACGATGTATGAAGATGATGGGGTGACGAAGGAACACCGAGATGGCAAGTATGCCGAGACCTTGATTAAGGCGATCGCACCGGAACAAGGAACAGGTGATCTGATTGTTCAAGTAGGCGCAAGCGTAGGTAATTACAAAGGCAAGCTGGAATCGCGCACGAATCAGTTTATGATTCACATGCCAAATAAGCCTTCATCCGTTTCCGTGGATGCGTCTGCTTATCCAGAACTTGCAACGAAGGCAGCATGGGACAAAGCAGTTAGCGGATGGTACTACGATGCGGCAGATAAGGGAGGCATTGTATATGTGAAGACACCAGATCTGTCGGCTAATAAAGGGTTTGAATTAACAGTATCTGGATTTACCGCAGATACGACACCTCTTCTTGATGCAACACAGATTGAATTACCTGAGCAGGATACGGATCCAAGCCGGATTCCGCAAGAAGATATGGTTGCAACAGTTACGAATGCGGATTCGACAACGCCAATAGCTAATGTACTGGATCGCAACTTTGAAACCATTTGGAGTACTTCATTAAATGGAAGTGCTGCTCTTCCTCAATCAGTTACATTAAATCTGGGGATCAAACAATATGTGAATAAACTTAAATACTTACCGCGACAGTACGGTGGCACGAATGGGAACATCACCGGATATAACGTTTATGTCAGCTTGGACGGCATCAAGTACACTTTAGTGACTAATGGGCAGTGGAATGCAGATAAGTCGGAGAAAACGGCCTCATTCGACACCGTTGAAGCAGCATTTATAAGATTGGAAGCGACGGAAGGTGAAGGTGGATTTGCTTCTGCAGCAGAGGTGAACATCTATCGTGATCTATCGAGACCAGCACCAATGCCAATTCCAAAAAGCGAGATGAAAGCAACTGCTGTTAGTGCTCAGCAGGGTAGTGAGGCCTCTAAAGCGATTGACGGAGATCTAAATTCCGTGTGGCATACCAAATGGGATGGATCTGATAAATTGCCGCAATCGATAATCGTTAATCTCGGAAGTGTTCATAAGATTAATCAATTCAGATATGCTCCGCGCACGGATGCGGGCAATGGGACAATTACCTCTTACAACCTATATGTAAGTACAGACGGTAAAACCTATACGAACGTATCCAGTGGAACGTGGATTAGAAACAACATGAAGAAGTACATCGTATTTGATGCCGTTTCGGCCCAATACGTCAAGCTGGAAGCAGTGGTTGGACTTGGCGGCTTCGCGTCAGCTTCGGAGCTGGATGTGTATGATGCTCCAAAGGCACTTCCAG
This sequence comes from Paenibacillus macquariensis, assembly GCF_900156375.1. GTDB lineage: Bacteria > Bacillota > Bacilli > Paenibacillales > Paenibacillaceae > Paenibacillus_AQ > Paenibacillus_AQ macquariensis. The sequence continues at coordinate 100,256 of NZ_FTNK01000001.1, read as the reverse complement.
AAATGCAGCTAATAACAGAGGGTAAACCTGCTACTTCAGATAGTGAAGAACCGGCGCACCCGGCCACTGCAGGGAATGACGGAAATCTGGATACACGTTGGTCAGCAGCTGATGCGAATCCAAATCATGTCTGGACCGTTGATTTAGGCAGCATGTATTCGATTCAGTCTTCCGAAATTTCATTTGAACACATTGATAAATTGTACAAATATAAAATCGAAGTTCAGGAAGCGGGCAGTTCGAATTGGATTACAGTTGTAGACCGCACAAACAATTCGGAAATCGGAGCTGTTCTAAAGAATAACTTCGGTAGCCGTGGTAAATACGCAAGAATTACGGTAACTGGACTTCCGAATACGGATACTAAAGCCAGCATACGTGAAGTTAAATTATTCGGTATTCCCTTAAATGAGGTTGTGAAGCCAACTGGCGTCACATTGAATCACCCGACTCTTACACTCAAAGTGTTGGATCAGCCGACTGCCCTGATTGCAACGGTGGTGCCTGAGAATGCAACGGACAAATCTCTAACTTGGAAGAGTAGCAATCCTGCCGTTGCTTCCGTGGATAACAAAGGTTTGGTTACACCGAAGGGACAGGGAACGGCAACCATTACGGTGACGACAGTAATTGGTGAATTTACGGCAATTAGTGAAGTAACTGTATCGGAACAAACAAATATCGTGGAAATTCCGCAAAGCCAGATGAGTGCTTCGGCAACAAGCTCGCAAACGGGAAGTAACGATCCAGGGTTTGCACTTGACGGCGATCCAGAGACGCATTGGCATACGAAATGGTTCAACGTCGACCCACTTCCGCAGTCAATCACTGTCAATCTGGGTGGGACGTACGAAATTAGTAAGCTTGGTTATTTACCACGACCAGATGCGGGCAACGGAACGATCGCCCAATACAACGTGTACACAAGCGTCGATGGCTTGACTTTTACAAAGGTGACGAGCGGTTCATGGGCCCAGAATAAACTGCTGAAAGAAGCTAATTTTGCACCGATTAATGCGGCCTATATCAAGCTAGAAGCGACCGTGGGTTTAGGTGATTTTGCTTCTGCAGCCGAGATTACTGTATTTCATGTAAAGCAAGCAGTCTCCTCACCTCAGGTTCAATTGACAGCCAAGAGTAGTGTGATGACAGGAGAAGATTTCGTTGTAGGTTTTGGTATTACCAATATGTCACACAATGTATTCGCTCAAGACATCATCATTAACTTTGATTCAACTATTATGGACTTTGTGTCTGCTCGATCGTTGATCGATGGGGTAAATCTGATTGATACTAAAATAGTATCACCTGGCAAATTGCGGTTGATCTTGGCAAGCGAAGGTGCAGGTAAAGCTGTGACAGGCGACGCGCAAATTGTAGAGCTTAGTTTTAAGGCGAAGGTACTTTCTGCGCCAGCTACAGGAAAGATTGAAGCTCCAACTGTGACGATTGCCGATGAGAATGGCGTGGAATCAGAAGCTACACCATTATCAATCAACATTGAAGTGACAGCTGAAGAACAAGGAATTCAAGGTGATATCAATGGTGACGGTAAAGTCAGCATCGGTGACCTGGCTATGATTGCTGTTAATTATGGCAAAGATTCGACTAGTTCAGATTGGGCGAAAATCAAACGTATGGATCTCGATGGTAACGGCACAATCGATATTGCAGACTTATCCCGTGTGGCTAAAAAAATCATCGAGTAAGTTAGATAAGGGAACAGTTGAGAGAATCGACATACCTTCTGTGAAGGAAGGTATGTCCTCTCTATAATAAAGGAGATGAGCAGGTTGAGAAGAATATGGTGTGGATTTATTGCTCTTGTATTACTTCTTGTTATGTTTCCCACTACAATTTTGGCAAATGAAACAGTATTACAGGAATCCGATCCAAACTTGGTATTCAGGGTTGAAAATCAAACGATCAATACGAATTACTACACGAATCTTAATGCTAATATAGATGCGCTCAAAGTATTGGATGAGGGCACAATCATTGTGAAATTCAGGTACACAGGTACCTCAATCATGTCCCTTTTTTCATTGAGTAATAACACCTTGGCAAATGGACATTTTCATCTTTATATTACTCCATCGGTCATTGGAAGTGAGAATCGTTATGAAGAGCCCGGAAAGAGTAGTTCAAATATAAATGTTAAATCAGGCGCAATTGTTTTAACACCGAATGATGTTCATACCGTGGCTATGGTTATGGATAAAGCAAAAGGCTACAAATATTTTCTGGATGGGGCTTTGATTAAAGAGGATACAACGTCCGCAAGGAAATTTCTAAACAATATTTATGCCCCGAACACTGCTGAATTGGGACGCACGGATAGGCTGGTCGGATCTAACGAATACCCATTTACTGGTGTAATCGACTTTGCTGAAGAGTATCGCACACCATTAACGGATAAAGTCTTAATTGAACGCACAGCGGTCCCGCAGGCGAATGCTGATTTGAATAACGTGAAGAAGTCTCTTTTAAGTACAACTGAATCATCAAATTTCATATTTACCGGTGATGATATTACATTTGCAGCAGGACAGGCGAAAGGCTACAGAAATTTCATGCAGCATTTCGAAGAAAGAATCAGATGGGAAATGGCGAGTGGAGTCGTACAACGTAATAATTTTGTATTTAATACGGGAATGAAAGGGATGACTTCGTCGGAACTTCTTGTTGATTTCAATAGGCTTGTGAAGGATCTACATCCGAAGACAGTATTTGTCATGCTGGGTACGGCGGATGCTAAGAAAGGTACTCCTATCATTGATTTCAAAGCGAATGTAAAGGCAATTGCGGATCAGATTAGAGCGGACGGAGCGATACCTGTATTCCAAACACCGGTATTTCCGACAGATACAGCCTATGCGACAGAATTAACGCCTTATGTCGAGGCTTTGAAAGCGGTTACTAATCAGGAGAGTCTCCTCCTTGTGAATCATTTTGACACATGGAAAGCTTACTCTGACTTAGTGTCATTAATCGGTAATGATGGCAAACTGCCCAATGAGCTTGGACACCTAAGGATTGCGAAAGAACTGATGACGTACTTTGGTATAGGTGGAAGCGGAAGTACATGGAATATTAACGGCTTTACAGATATAAAGGAGTCTGCTCAAGAACATATCAATCAAGACATCGATTTACGCGAACAGGTAACGCTATTTCAGTCCATTTGGCTAATACATTAATCGGTGTGCCGAATATTGAAAAGGCAGTTATTACATTAAAGTCCGAAGACGGGGAATACACCACAGAGACCGCAAATCTAACAGGTACGGTGAATATGGGGAGTGTCATCAGTAGCAAACCATATACATTAACTGTTAAAGCAAAGGTATCCAATCAAGATAAATATGTAAATGTGGATCCGGATTATATCAACTCGAAGCAGCCTGAGCAACCTGCTATTCCAGCGGAACTTGCAGCATTAATAGCTGGTAATAAACCTGTAACATGGCTATTTAACGGGGACAGTATTACGCATGGAGCGCTACATACAAAAGGATATAAGTCATTTCCAGAACTATTTGGAGAGCGGTTGAGGGGCGAGATGTCTGCAACCAATCCTACGAGAGCGAAGAATTTGGTACTAAATACAGGTGTCTCAAGTATGACCACTCGAGACTTAATGGCCAACTTTGACAAATGGATTACGGCGAATAACCCAGATGTCGTGTTCCTTGCTTTTGGTATGAATGATAGTAGTAACAAAATGGTACCGCTAAGTGAATATGAATCGAATCTTAGGACAGCAATAGATCGGGTAAGAGGTATTGGCGCGATCCCTATTCTAGAAACAATCAATACGATAAAACCAGCAGATGCTGGGCGAGCAGCAAACCTGCCTGAGTATGTGGGTGTGATTAGGAAAATTGCTCAGGAGAAGCAATTACTTTTAGTGGATCACTATAAGTATTGGACGGAAGCTGAGAAAGAACAAAGTCATATTAAGAGTATTTGGTTGAGTGACAATATCCATCCCAACTATATTGGCTCCACTCAAATGGTAGCTGCGATATTTGAGACACTCGGAATCTATGATTCCAATAGCTATATCGCAAATCTTAGATATGTTGTACCGCCGACAATCGGGACATTAAATATGTCACCGGTTATAGGAATTGATAAAACAACACTATCAATAGAGTTAGCACCGATAGTAGCCGCTGCAGGCGGGATGACCGCGGTGGAATATGTTGAATCCTCCATAACGTTAGGTGATCATGAGCAAATGATCTCGAATTCACGCGATCCAGTTGGAGCTATCCAGTTCGAAGGGCTTGGAATGGATTCGACGTATACGGTTAAGACGAAAGTCAAGGTGAAGGGCGAGAACAAGTTACTAACTTTGAATGATGTGGTTGTTAGCACGGCTGTTCTGGATATTCCTATGACAACATTGACAGGCAATCCGGATACTGTTTCGCCAGGTCAGTCCTTAAATGTTAAATACGGAGTTGCTGGTGTAAAGAGTGTGTATGCACAAGACATAACGATTAACTATGATCACAGTGTGATGGAATATGTGCCTAATTCGATTAAGTCGATTAAAGAAGGCATCATCATCTTGAATGAGCCGAAATTAGATGCCAATGGAAAACTGAGGGTGATTATTGCTAGTACAGGTGCCCAATATCCAATAACCGGTGAGGCGGAAATTTTGGAGCTTACTTTTAAAGCAAAGAACGGTAGTCTTGCTAATACAACGATCCTCCAAGTTTCGGAAGCAGTCCTAAGTAACGATCAGGGGGAAGAAGTGAGCACGGATCCAACTTCCCTGACTATAGCAATTAAGGCTGTAGCAACAAGCGATATCAATGGTGACGGTAAAGTCAGCATTGGTGACCTAGCTATGATTGCTGCTAATTACGGCAAAGATTCCACAAGTCCAGATTGGAATAAAATCAAACATATGGATCTCGATGGTAGTGGTTCAATCGATATAGCGGACTTGTCTATTGTGGCTAAAAAAGTAATTGAATAAGTGAATAAGGTGATGGCGTGAGTTAAGTGAAAAAAATATTGATGGAGGTAATCGAATATGACTTTTATGTGGAAAAATAAGATATTTGCAATGTTCTTAATTACTGTATTATTTATAACCCTATGCTTTACGGGTATTGGTTCGCAAAAGGCTTATGCATCGCATCAAGCAGATGATACCTTGGGGGCAACACCACCAATGGGTTACAGTACATGGAATGCCGTTCGATTTAATGTTAGTGATGCGTTAATTCGTAAAGTGGCGGATAGCATGGTTAGTACCGGATTGCGTGACTTGGGATATCTCTATGTCAATATCGACGATGGTTGGCAAGGTGGTCGAGATGCAAAGGGGAAGATGTACGCCGATTCAACTAGATTCCCTAATGGGATGAAGGCTCTTGCTGATTATGTGCACAGCAAAGGGTTGAAGATCGGTATTTATACAGATATCGGAAGAGTAGGTTGTGGAGGAAGAGTGGGTAGCTATGGCTATTATCAGCAAGATGTGAATCAATTTGCCGAATGGGGATTTGATTACATCAAAGTGGATGCATGCGGAGCTGATTCAATGGGTCTAGATTTCAAGACTCAATATAAGGAATTTAGTGATGCACTAAAGAATGCAAATCCTGCTAGGGATATTCTATTTAACATTTGTGAGTGGGGAAAACAACAGCCATGGAAATGGGCTCCAGAGATCGGTAATACATGGCGTACTGGCTATGATATCGATAATCAGGGGGATTACTGGAAGGGTGTACTCTATGAAGTTGATCAGACCGTTCCTCATGCTGATGTAGCGGGACCAGGACATTTTAATGATCCAGATAGCTTAGAAGTAGGCGTAGTCTCTGATAAAAATGGAATAAAAGGCTTGAATTACGACGAATCGGTTGCCAATTTCAGTATGTGGGCTGTGTTAGCTGCTCCCTTAATGCTTGGGCTCGATGTAACACAACTAGATACTCCGAACTCATATAGCAGCGGGTTCGCTGATATTGTCAAGAATGCTGAGGTCATAGCTGTAGACCAAGATCCTGCCGGCATCCAAGGTAAGAAAGTAGATGAATCGACGAGTGGTCTACAGGTATACTCCAAACCTTTAGGAAGCAGTACAAGTGGAGAACGTGCTGTTGTTCTACTTAATCGTTCGAATGCTCCAGCGCGAATGACTGTGACTTCTGAACAGATTGGGTTGCTGAACACAATTAAGGTGCGTGATTTATGGAGACACGAGGATATGGGAACACACGCTTATAGCTATTCCGCAACCGTACCTGCACACGGAAGCGTAATGTTGAAAATAAAGGGAACCTACAATCCTGAAATACCAGCAGAAATACCGACTGTTGCATATGAAGCTGAAGCAAGCACAAATACACTAAGCGGAACGGCTAAACTGCGTTCTGTGCCAGAAGCATCAGGTGGTTCTGTCGTTGGTTACGTAGGTAATGGAATCGCTAATGCACTCCAATTCAACAATATTTCAGCACCATCAACAGGCTCTTATCAGTTATCTATTAACTATATTAGCGGAGATGCTAGAAATACAGAATTAGATGTGAATGGCATCCATTTCACTAACTTAAGCTTATCCTCCTCGGGAGGATGGAGCAGTGTTCGTACAAGTATGATTAACGTGGACCTCAATAAGGGAATGAATACGTTGAAGTTCAGCAATAGTGGAGTGAACGCTTTCTCACCTGATTTTGACAAGATTGAAATCTCTGCAATACCAATTGCGAAGGAGATTGCACAGGGGAAGCCAGCAGTAGCAGATAATGAGGATGCAGCCTTCCCTGCCTCGAATGGCAATGACGGGAATATCTCTACTAAATGGTCTGCCTCAGATACAGGCATTGGTCACACTTGGACTGTTGATTTGGGGAACAAACATCTAATGAAATCTTCATCAGTTTCTTTCGAGAATAGCAATAAGGTGTACCAATACAAAATTGAAGTGAAAGATACAGGTAGCGAGAACTGGACGACTGCCGTAGATCGCACGAATAATACGGAAGCTGGAGCGGTATTGAAGGATAGCCTCAATAGCGTTGGCCGCTATGCAAGAATTACTGTAACCGGACTTCCTAACGCAACCAAAGCTAGTATCTGGGACTTCAAATTATTTGGAGAATCGTTAGATGAGGATATGGAAGAGGATAATGCGACGCAGTTAATTGGAGCAGATAAGGTGTCGGCAGGAGAAGAATTCGATGTTCGTCTTGCATTAAGCCATCTGACTAAGGATGCATATGCGCAAGATATAACATTAAGCTATGACGCCAACGTGATGGATTTTATTACAGCAGGGTCGTTGGTTAATGGAGTGGAAATCATAGACTCCACAACTCAAACACTAGGGAAGGTTCGTTTGATTCTGGCTAGTACGGGTACCGATCACGCAGTCACTGGTGATGTACAACTTCTGAAGCTTAACTTTAAGGCGAAGATGCTTACAGATACGGCTACAGGAAAGATTGAAGTTACAAGTGGTGTGCTTGCCGATGAGAATGGCGTGGAAATAGAAGCAACACCTTCATCAATAAGTATTGAAGTGACAGCTAAAGACCAAGGAATTCAAGTTGATATCAATGGTGACGGTAAGATCAGCATTGGCGATCTTGCAATTGTGGCAGCAAACTATGGCAAAGATTCCACAAGTCCAGATTGGAATAAAATCAAGCATATGGATCTCGATGGTAGTGGCACAATTGATATTGCAGACTTATCCCGTGTGGCTAAGAAAATCATTGAATAAAAAAGGAGAGATTTCGTTGAGGAAAATAACGTCATTATTTCTAGCTATTATTATGTTCATTATCATGTTTCCAACGACAACGAATGCAAATCAGAACGTGCAGACTGCATCTGACCCGAGCTTGGTGTTTAGAGTTGATAATCAACAAATTCACAACAATAACTATACGAATCTTAACGATAAACTGGATGCGTTAAAAGCATTAAATGAAGGGACGATTATCGCTAGATTCCGGTATACCGGAACTTCAATCATGTCTTTATTCTCTCTTAGCAATAATACTGTGGCTAATGGACATTTCCACCTTTACATTAGCCCATCAGCTATCGGCAGCGAGAACCGTTATGAGAAGGCTGGGGAGACAAATGTCAATACACATGTTAAAACCGACATCACGGTAAAGGAGAATGAAGTTCATACTCTTGCGATGGTTGTAGACCAATCTCAAGGCTATAAATATTTCCTTGATGGAAAATTGATTAAAACAGATACAACATCTGCAAGAAAATTTCTAAGTAGTATTTATTCTCCTAACACTGCTGAGCTAGGACGTACCGATAGATCGTCCGGAAATGAATACTTATTTAATGGTGATATCGACTTTGCTGAAGTATATGGTCGTCCACTAGCAGATCAGGATCTCATCTCCATTACTGGAGTTACTCAAAAGCAGCCGATTCAAAATCCATTACCGGAAGGTGCCAAGATTACTGAGCCTACTTCGGTCTTCTATCCTGGTCTATATGGATCCAATGCTTACCGTATTCCTGCGTTGTTGTACACAGAAGCAGGGACGTTAATAGCAGGTATAGATAAGCGTATTAATCATGGCGGAGATTCCCCAGCCAATATCGATATGATGGTAAGAAGAAGCTTGGATCAGGGAAAGACGTGGGAGACGAATGGTGTTCTCATTAATAACTATCCAGGTAACGCATCGAATATTGACCAATCATTATTGGAAGATCGGGAGACAAATAGAATTTTCTCTTTAGTACTAGGGTTTCCAGATGGAGGAGGGTTCCCAACTTCGGTTAAAGGCAGCGGGTTCAAAACAGTCAATGGGCAGAGATATATGGTTCTTCTGGATGCAAATAAAAAAGAGTACACGATCAGAGAGAATGGCGAAGTGTATGACGATTTAAACGTAAAAACAACGTACAAGGTGGATAAATTAAGAAACCTGTTTAACAGCAACGTACAGATCAGTAATGTTTTCCTTAGTAATTCACCTTTGAAGCCACGTATGACTTCTTATCTTGAGCTGTGGCACAGCGATGATGAAGGGTTAACTTGGGAGGGGCCAACAGATTTGAATGGACTTCTCAAAGAAGAGTGGATGGCCTTTCTAGGTGCAGGTCCGGGTACGGGGATACAGATGACTCAGGGGTCTCATGCTGGAAGACTTGTGTATCCTGTATATTTCACTAATGAGAATGGCTCACAGAATAGTGCTGTCATCTATAGTGATGACCATGGCGCTACCTGGCATCGTGGCGAATCACCAAATGAAGGACGTATTGTGAACGGTGTGACCATGAATGAAAGAACATCTACAGGCAATGAGCTTACGGAATCACAGGTATTGGAAATGCCGGATGGTCAGCTCAAGCTATTCATGAGAAATTATTCGGGCTATGCCCAAATCGCTACAAGCTTCGATGGTGGGGAAACGTGGGATTCGGAAGTAGTAACCGAGAAAGGATTGATTGCGGCATACTGTCAGATGACGGCGATTCGGTACAACGGACAGATCGATGGTAAAGAAGCAGTCATATTCGCAAGCCCTGGAAACTCTTCAAGCAGAATAAACGGAACGGTTAAAGTAGGTCTGATCCAAGAAAATGGAACTTACTCGAATGGTAGAACGAAATACACATTTGATTGGAAATACTCGCAATTGGTCAAAGAAGGTACTTATGCATACTCAAGTCTATCTAATCTATCCAATGGAGACGTAGGTCTATTCTATGAAGGCACCGGAAGTGCTGAGATGAGCTTCATTAAATTTAATACTGAGTATCTCAAATGGCAGCGTCAAACTGACAGTTCTGTACCACACCTAGTCTCGATCGCGTTGACTGATTCAAAGCCGGATGGATATAAAGTGAATGATAAGTTACGGATCAAAACGGTATTCGACAGCTACATGATGTTAACCGGTGATAGAAGTTTGAAAGGTACAATTGGCACTAAAGAAGTTGACTTCCAATTGGTTAGCCAAAATGCTTCTGGTACGGAGTTCATCTTTGAGACGGTATTCCCGGAGATAGCTTCAGGCTCATACCCTTTAGATGTAGCATTTAGCGCAAACCTTAAAGCTTATGGAGTCTCTGGGAACGAGTTCACAACACAAGCGGAAGCAAACAAGCTTCATACAAAAGTAGTATCGGGAACGACGGCAGTGCAAGGTGCTGCAACAAGCTTAAAAGGAGCAAGCCAAGTTGCTTCTGGGCAAGCATTTGATATCCAATTAGGATTACGTAATGTGACACAGAGTGTATATGCACAGGATATCACTGTCACTTACGATCAGGCTGTCGCTGATTTTGTCACAGCTAATTCATTAATCGATGGAGTCAACCTGATTGAAACGGTGACGAAAGTGCCGGGCACCCTTCGTTTCCTTATTGCAAGCGAAGGAAGCGGTCATGCTGTAACGGGAGATGTGGATGTACTTGGGCTTAGTTTTAAGGCGAAGGAAGTAACCGAACCACTTACGGGAACAATCAAAGTTTCGATTGCCAAATTCGGCGATGAGAATGGAATAGAAACAGAAGCAGCTCCGTCGTCCCTTAGTGTTGAAGTAACACCGGGTACAGTGGGCATTCCAGGTGACATCAACAATGACGGTAAAGTTAGTATCGGAGATCTAGCTATTGTAGCAGCGAATTATGGGAAAGATTCGACAAGTTCAGATTGGATGAAGATCAAGCATATGGATATTGATGCAAATGGCATCATTGATATTGTTGACTTGTCCTTTGTCGCCAAAAAAATAATGGAACCCGCTACAACTGGGTCTAACGCGAAGGAATAGCGATAATCACCAAAGGAGCAGGTGTCATACCTGCTCTTCTCTTTAAATAAGGGCATTCATAGCCATCTATTCTCTTTCAGGAGGAGTTTAACGAGATGATGACTCAACGATCTTTCCGTTTCATCTGTCACCTAATTGGGGGAGGTTTATACGAGTGCGAATTAATCGAACATCTAAAAGGTTAATAGTAACGCTTTGTCTACTTATCATCATGGGGTTCTCTAACGGCTTGCTTTTAAAGGGAGAAATAGTCACAGCAGCCGAAGTTATTCAAGATACTTCCCTGCTGGATCAGAGTAAATGGCTATTAAAGAGTGTAGATAGCGAAGAATTACAATCAGAGAACGGAAAAGCCATTAATACTTTTGATGGTAATCCGGCTACGTTCTGGCATTCCAAATATTATGGAGCTATTGCACCTCTTCCTCATTCCATTGATATAAACCTTGGTGGAACGCATGAGATGCGCGGCTTTCGATATTTGCCTCGTCAAGTTGCGAATGCTAACGGCGCTGTTAAAAACTATGAGCTATACGTCAGTATGGACGGAGAGAATTGGGGAGTTACGCCGGTAGCTTCAGGGACATTTGCCAACAGTATAACGGAGAAGGAAGTGCTATTCGCAAATCCTGTCATTGGTAACCATATTCGCTTCGTCGCACTTAGCGAGATGAAGGGTCAGCAATTCACAACGGTAGCTGAATTGAATCTACTACAGACAACTGAAAATACGTTGAAACACAAGGTGCTTCAGGTAGATCAATCAGCTGTCACACTCGAGGTTGGCCAGACGCAAAAGTTGAATGTGACTTGGAAGTATGGGGCTGATGTCACTAAAGAAGTGACGAATGTCGTGAAATATACGTCTTTGGATTCTGATGTGGCAACGGTGAGCAGCAAGGGTCTCATCACCGCAAGAAATAAGGGGAAAACAACGATCCAAATCAAGCATGGTGATGCGGAACCTGTGAATGTATCTGTCACTATTGACACTGGCGTAGCCAATAGTGGATTAACCGTTACACAGAATGGGGATTCCATTATCATTGGCAACTGGTATATGGATAGAGTATTTAATATTACAGGTAACAAGGTAATAACGAAACAAATTGTTAACAAGAGTTCCGGTGAGACAGCTAATGTGAAAGCAGGAGAAGAATTTATTATTCACCTGGATAATAGCACTCGCCTTCAAGCTTCTGATCTAACTCTGAGCACGTGGGAAGTGTTGGACGGGGAGGGTGGCAGTAAAACATTAGTATTCAGGTTTGCACCAAAGAATCAGATCACAGTGAGCCTCTTTGTGGCGATGAATCCGGATGATCATTTTATGCGAAAGCATTTGGAAATTCAGAGTGAGAATCCGAACTTCACAGTAAGTAGAATTGAACTGGAGTCCCTTGATATTCCGGGTCCATTTTGGTCAACACCGGTCTCGGGAAGAATGGGCTTCGGCCAGCCAGTCTATGCGAATGATCTTTTCTTCGGTGTAGAATTTCCGGGAGCCGACAACAAGTTGGTCAGTCAAAAGGTGGTTTCTGCCTATTCGATGGGAAATCCTCAAGTTGGTGCGACTACACTGACGTCGAAAACATCGGTATCCGGTGTCTCTGCAAGGCAGGAGGAAGTTAGGGCGAGATGCCTGGCTTATGTGGATACCATTGCTTTGCCAGCGCGATTCCAATTGCAATATAACGGTTGGTTTGAGCTTTATCATGATGCGAATTCAGCAAATTTAATTAAGACTTACAAAGAAATTGAAAAGGGTATGAGTTCCTACGGTGTGCGCCCGCTTGATGTTTATGCCGCGGATGATGGTTGGGCTGATTATAATAAAGGATTTTGGGATTTCAATACAGCTACCTTCCCTAATGGCTTCAGCGATCAAGCTAAGTTGCTCAAAAATTACGGATCTAAATTTGGCGTATGGCTTGGGCCAGCAGGCGGATACAAGTCGCCAGGAACCTTCTCGGCGCGTCTTAAAAAGGAATACGGTTACGAAACCGTTGGTAGTTATATGGACGTGACTGGTCCCAAATATACGCAGGCGCTTAAACAAAGAATGATGGATCTAACAGAGGAATACGACATTAATTACTGGAAGCTTGATGGTTTTGTCCTTGTAGATAATGAGGTTACGAGCCAACCGGCTTATTTCACTCGTTTCTGGGATACTTGGATCGATATCTTCCAAGATCTAAGGGAAGATGAGAAGGATATTTTTCTCAATATTACGACAGGAAGCAATAACAGTCCTTGGTTGTTGCCGTATGTCAATTCGGTCTGGCTCAATATCGGAACTGATGCGGGATATAGAGGAACAGGAAGCGACCGAGATCAAATGTTGACCTATGTGGATTACAAATATTATACGCGTTTTAAAGTAGAGCAGAGTCAGATGCCGCTTCGTTATATTTACAATCATGAACCGATTCACGGCATTTATGTGAAAAACCCAGCAGGGCGTGACTATACGCAGACGCTTGAGGAATTCCGGAAATATCTCTTTATGTGTCTCGTACGCGGAACAGGGTTTGTTGAAGTCTATTATTCACCAAGTCTCTTCGACGATGCACAGTGGAAGGTGAATGCGGAAGTTCTGACATGGGCAGAAGAGAATTTCGATGCCTTATCTAATGCAGATATGATTGGCGGAAACCCGCTTGCAGGCGATGTGTATGGCTATTCAGGTTGGACCAAAGATAAAGGGATCGTGAGTCTACGGAATCCTTCTTCAACGGCAAAGACTTATCAATTAACACTGGATACGCTACTCGGTCTGAAGGATAAGACCAAATCGTACTACCGGACAACGGTATATCCATATGGCGCTTCGGAAGAGGGACCATTCGAGTACGGTGAAACATTCACAATTACATTACAGCCATATGAAGCGTTTGTATATCAATTCGAGTCTAGTGACGATGAAGAACAGCCGACCATTGCACAAGTCAGTGCATTAAGCAGTAATCAAATCGAAGTGCTGTTCAGTGAAAGAATGAAGAAAAGCACGGTCGAGAATATTGCAAATTATAGCTTGAACAACGGTGTTAGTGTAGTAAGTGCAGTCCTTGGTGAGGATTATAAGTCAGTGATACTAACAGTGGCAGGGCTAAGTCGAGGTACTCCATATAAGCTAACCGTGAACAATATGTTAGATATGGCTGATAATGCGATCGCATCGAATGCATCACAGTCTTTTTACCGGGCAGATGGTGGTCTGGTTGCACATTGGGAGTTCACGGAACAAGATGGCATTGCGGCGGCGGATTCCTCAGGAAACGGTAATGAAGCAACCATTCATCAAGCTACACATGTAGATGGTGAGCTGTTTAACGCTCTGCAATTTAATGGTACATCTTCCTCTGTTGAGGCAGGAGCAGCATCTTCTATAAGTTCTACAGGGGATATGGCACTGTCCGTCAGAGTGAAAACATCAGCAACGACGGAACAGGTTATTATCCAACAAGGAAGTGCTAGTGCAGCGGAAGGTCAGTATCAATTGAAGTTGAAAGCTGACGGGCATGTACAATGGCAGATGAAAGATAAGGGAACAGAAGCAGGCTTCCTAGCCGTATCTGATACTGCAGTTAATGATGGAGAATGGCATCATATTATCGTCGTAAGAGAAAATAACGGACTAGGTAAAATTTATGTGGATCGAGTGTTGGATGGATCAGATTATTCTCCACTAAAGGTAGATTTGCAACCAGCAAGCGTATATATAGGGACGGCGGGTATCGAACACGCACAATATTTCAATGGACTAATTGGTGATGTTCAACTCTTTAATCGCAGTGTGCCATATAACGAGGTAGAGTTAATGGAATCGGAAGAGCCAGGCTTCCTTGCGCAAAGTTCATGGAAATTGCATTACGCTGATAGCCAGCAGACAGCAGGAGAAGATGGTAAAGCCACAAATGCTTTTGACGGTAATCCAAATACGTATTGGCATACAAAGCATTCTCCAGCAGACCCAATGCCGCATGATCTACAGATTGACCTCGGTCAAACCAATGAAATGAGCGGATTTGTCTATTCACCGCGGAAGCAAATGAATGGCAGTAATTATGCGAACGGAATTATTAAAGATTATAAATTCTATGTCAGCATGGATGGAGTGAACTGGGGTGATCCAGTAGCAACGGGTACCTTCGCTTCAGACAATACGGATAAGGAAGTCAAATTTAACGGAAGTGTAATCGGAAGATATATTCGTTTAGTTGCGTTAAGCGAAATTAACGGTCAGGCCTACACTAGTGTAGCAGAGCTAAATATACTTCAGACGAAGCACAACCTTTCCAAAAAATCACTAAAGGTAATTAAGCCTGCTATTGTACTGACAACTGGGGGGACGGAACAACTGGAGGTCAACTGGCAGTTAGGAACTCTCTTGAAAAAGGATTTGACGGCGAATGTTACCTACACGTCTGATAATTTAGAGATCGCCACGGTTAATACACAAGGACTAGTTACAGCTAAAGGTGATGGTACAACTACCATTCGTATCACTTATGAAGGATTAGAACCGATTGTTGTAACCGTTACGGTTGGCATCCAACAGAAAGTAACGACGGTATTGCTTACCGGTCCGAAATCAGTTGTTGCAGGCGAAAAATTAGAGGTTCAATATGGTCTAAACAACGTGACCCAGAACGTATACGCTCAAGATATCACGATTAACTACGATCCATCAGCTATGGATTTCATCTCTGCGAAATCGTTAATCGAAGGCGTTAGCCTAGTAGAGACGCAGTCGAGCACGCCAGGAAAAATAAGGATGATTATTGCAAGTACGGGTGAGGGGCACGCGGTAACAGGTAATGCGCAAATCGTTGAGTTAAGCTTTGTTGCCAAGGAAGTTGCGGTACCGATTAGTGGGAAGCTGTCATCTTCTGATGTTACGCTCGCTGATAACAATGGTGTAGAAGAAGTCGTAGCAGCTACTGAGATAACGATTGAAGTGACACCGGGTACAGTGGACATCCCAGGTGATATCAACAAAGACGGTAAAGTTAGTATCGGAGATCTCGCTATTGTAGCAGCGAATTACGGTAAAGATTCGACAAGTCCGGACTGGGCGAAGATCAAGCAGGCCGACGTTAACAAAGATGGCATCATCGACCTTACTGATCTTGCGGCAGTTGCGAGTAAGATTGTGGAGTAGATTCTTAAGAGGGAAGAGGGCTGATCTGGGGTTCCTCTTCCCTCTAATCATTACGAATAGACAAAATATTTGTAGATGGAGGTCCAAATGAGACAAAAACAATGGTTACGTAAGAGTGTAGGAATGTGTTTAGCAACAGGACTGCTTTTATCAAATTTTATATCTCCGGCGTCTGCGAAACAAGTAGTAAACCCAGAGCCTACGATTGTATCCTCTACTGACAATGCCATTACCTACAACGAAGAGAGAAGAATTAATTTCAATGATAACTGGCGTTTTCAAAGAGAAACGAGTGGTAGCATTTCAGGAGCGCAAGCTCCAAGCTTTGATGATCACGCATGGCGCCAATTGACTCTGCCCCATGACTGGAGTATTGAACTTGATTTCAACGCTAATTCTCCAGCAACCCATGAGGGAGGATATCTGGATGGTGGAATTGGCTGGTACCGCAAAGCCTTTACGGTTCCTGCAACCATGGCAGGAAAGAGTATTTCGATTGACTTTGACGGCGTGTATATGAATAGCTCGACCTATCTAAATGGTCAATTGCTAGGGACATATCCTTATGGCTATAATGCCTTTTCCTATGATATTTCTGACAAAGTGTACACAGACGGCAGAGAAAATATGCTTGCTGTCAAAGTGAATAATACGCAGCCTAGTAGTCGCTGGTATTCAGGCAGCGGAATCTACAGGAATGTATATTTAACGGTGACTAACCCTATTCACGTGGCTAGATACGGTACATATGTGACGACACCTAATTTGGAGAGCGCTTATACAGCGGGTAGAGCGGATGTGAATTTGAAGACAAAGATTAATAATGAATCGGGGAAACCAGCGGAAGTAAAGGTGAAATCCACGATATATAATGCCGATGGGACAGCCGTTTCGACAGTAGAATCGGAGACTAGAACGGCAATTGCCGGCACGGTTACCACGTTTGAAGACAACACAGTCATCAATAACCCGATGTTGTGGAGCACTGATAACCCCTACAGGTACAAGGTTGTCACAGAAGTTATTGTTGGTGGGCAAACGGTGGATACGTATGAGACCCGCTTTGGTGTAAGATATTTCAATTTTGATAGTAACGATGGATTCTCTTTAAACGGACAATATATGAAACTGCATGGAGTATCTATGCATCATGATTTGGGTTCGCTCGGAGCTGCAGTAAATGCTAGGGCTGTGGAACGGCAATTGCAAATTATGAAGGACATGGGTGTAAATGCCATCAGGGTAACTCATAATCCTGCCTCGCCTGAGCTATTGGAAGCTGCCAATAATTTGGGATTACTGGTTGTTGAGGAAGCCTTTGATGCCTGGAATCAGGGGAAAAAAACATATGACTATAGCAGGTTCTTCTCCACATGGGCGGAGCACGATATTAAGGAAATGGTAGATAGAGGCAAGAATGAACCATCTATTATTATGTGGTCAATAGGTAACGAAATTTATGATACGACGAGCGCCAGCGGAGTGACGACTGCTCGTAATCTTGTTCGCTGGATTAAAGAAGTAGATCCTACCCGACCAACGACAATCGGAGAGGATAAAACAAGAGGTGATAAGGTCAATGTTACGCCGATTAATAGTTATGTGAAGGAAATCTTTAATGCGGTTGATGTTGTAGGGCTCAACTACAGCGAGAATAATTATGCTGGATACCACACACAGAATCCTGACTGGAAGATCTATGGTGCAGAAACCTCATCTGCAACACGTTCAAGAGGCGTATATACACATCCTTACACTTATAATGAAAGTACGAAATATGCGGATATGCAGCAATCCTCTTACGACAACGATTATGTAGGCTGGGGAAGAACGGCGGAGGACGCATGGAAACGGGACAGAGACTTAAAGAATGTAGCAGGACAATTTATATGGACCGGCTTCGACTATATTGGAGAGCCTACGCCTTACTACAACGCATTTCCGTCCAAGAGTTCTTATTTCGGTGCTGTGGATACGGCTGGTTTTCCAAAAGATATCTTCTATTACTATCAGAGTCAATGGAAGAAAGAACCGATGGTTCATCTTCTGCCCCATTGGAATTGGAAAGATGGAGAAACGGTTAGAGTCTTAGCATATACGAATGCTCACACCGTTGAATTAGTGCTGAATGGTAAGTCGCTTGGAGAGCGAAGTTATGTGAACAAAACCACTTCATGGGGCGCTCCATATAAAGAAACAACAGAAGGCAAGACTTATTTAGAGTGGGCTGTGCCTTTCAAATCCGGTACGTTAGAAGCCATTGCCAAGGATGAAGCAGGCAAAGTTATTGCAAGAGATAAAGTGGTTACCGCAGGAGCGCCGGCCTCTGTGCGATTAACCGCAGATAGACAGGTGATCACTGCTGATGGCAAGGATACTTCCTTCATAACGGTTGATGTTGTAGATAGTGAAGGAAACATCGTACCTAATGCTAACAATCTTGTTAATTTCACACTATCAGGTAATGGTGAGTTGGTGGGTGTTGATAATGGTGATGGGGCAAGTGTTGAAAGATACAAGGATAATAAGCGGAAGGCGTTCAACGGCAAAGCGCTAGTTATTATCCAATCGGATAAACAGGCTGGGGAGATGACACTCAATGCATCCTCCAGTGGGCTTGCAGGCGACGGGGTTAAGGTGTTCACTATTCCGAATGGTGAAGGTAATTCACAAACGGTTGTTGGATTTGAACCGGTTAATGTTATTACCCAGGTGAATAAAGCGCCGATATTGCCTGAATTAGTCAAAGTCTATTACAGAGATTCATCGGTTGCAACAAAGGGCGTGACATGGTCACCGGTCAATTCTTCACTTTATGCTCACATCGGTAAGTTTGCCGTGGAAGGTACAGTGGAAGGCATTACTAAGAAGGTTTCAGCAAATGTAACAGTTAAAGGTGTTGTGGCGGTGAAGCCGATTGCAGTAGTGACAAAAGTCGGTGTTCTTCCTAATCTGCCATCTCAGGTAAGCTTGATATACAGTGATAATACAGAGAAGGATGCTAAAGTCACATGGGAAGCCATCCCGGAAGGTAAAGTAAATGAAACAGGAAGCTTTGTCATCAATGGCAGCGTAGCTGAGACGGATATTAAAGCACAAGCTAACATTAGAGTTACGAACGAAAGCCAGTCGGTTAATATTATGCTGCGTAATGAGGGTTCTTCTTTCCCGCAACTTGAGGCCAGTTTCACGAATCCGGCAGATAATCTAAATCATATTAACGATGGGAAAAAGAGTTACAACGATAACCCTGTCAATCGCTGGTCCAATTGGACTAGAACTCCACGTGACGAGGGTGACTCCATTACAGTCGACTTTGGCAAAACGTATTCGATTAACAACTTAGATTTGTTCGTGTTTACAGATTCAGGTACCGTTGTGCCAAGTGCGGTGAAGGTGCAATATTGGAATGGCACTGTATGGGCAGATGTACAGAATCAAACGCAACCATCTCCTTTTGTAGTCCAGAAAAATGAAATCAGATTTGACACGGTGACAACGGAGAAGCTGAAATTCCACATGACTCCATCACAAAAGAGCAAGTATGTTGCCTTGACGGAGGTTGAAGTTCATACCGATCAGATCATCATGGGTGCGACAGCTAATCTCAGTGGAATTACTGTCAATGGAAAAGCGTTAGCGGATTTCGATGTTGCGAAGCGGAGTTATGAGCTTACACTCCCAATTGGAAGCGATCTTCCTAAGGTCGAGGCAATAGGAGCCGATCATTCTACGGTTGCGATATTGCCAGCACTTTCGTTGCCGGGTACATCCAGAATTATTGTGACATCGGAGAGCGGGCTGGTTAGCACTGAATATAGCATTCATATACAAATGGAAGCTGAAGCAAAGGCAATTGAGAGATTGGAGCCTATTACCGTTGTGGTTGATAAGGGCGTAGCACCTGTGCTCCCTGAAACGGTAGTTGCCCATTATAACGATGCAAGCTCTGCGGCCGTAAAGGTGACATGGGAAGCTATTGATCCTTCTCTTTATGGAAAATACGGAAAATTTACGGTATTAGGTAGCGTAGCGGGAACGGATATCAAGGCCAATGCAAAGATCATCGTGAAGGGCGCACTAGCAGTGGAGAATATAACTAGGGCTGTATTACGTAAACAAATGCCAGACTTGCCGCAAAAGTTGACGGTTTATTTCAACGACGGTACGGAAGAACAGAAGGTAGTATCTTGGGCGAACATCCCATCTGAACGTTTAGATACTGTCGGCATGTTTGACCTAATAGGTACAGTTGAGGGTGTTGAATTGAAAGCAAAGGCAACGATTAGAGTGACTGATGAAGCAGGTAAGGAGAAAAATATAAGCATAGCCAAAAATGGTTACGAGTACCCAAAAGCCGAGGCATCCTTCACGAACAACGAAGCTACATCTAAAGACAAAATAGAAGCGATTAATGATGGCGTGATTTCTTATGGGGATGCACCGCAAAACCGCTGGAGCAACTGGAAAAGAACGCCACGAAAGAGCGATTGGGTATCGATCACCTTTGGTGATTTCGAACCTGTTGAATATGATGTGGACAACATGGAAATCCATTGGTTCGGAGATAGCGGAACCTCGTACCCAGCATCTTTCAAGATTCAATATAAATCCGGTGATAACTGGATGGATGTAACGAATCTACAAAGTAATCCGACGATACCGACAATAGGGAAAGCCAATCTCTATACTTTTGATAGAGTCAGGACTTCCGCTTTACGTGTAGATATGACCGCACGGACAGGTCTGAGTTTAGCCATCACGGAGATTAACATTTTGAGTAAATCAGCTGTGACGAACAGCGAGCCTGCCGTTAATGATATTCAGTTAGACGGCAGCAGTATATTGAATCAATTTACACAAGTAAACGGAAGTTATGAAGCTAGCGTTCGGATAAAGAGTCTTAATACAATACCCCAAATTACGGCAACGGGCGGTGATAACACGAGTATTACCATCGTACCGGTTGTAACGGTCCCATCTACGGCTAAAGTGATTGCGAAATCGGAAGATGGTAAGAAGACGATCGTGTATAACATTCATTATAGTCTCGAAGACGAAGGCACGCCGAATCAAGTGAGTATGTCATTAAATGGACCGGTTGGAGTGCAACCGGAGGAACAATTCACCGTGGATGTAGGTCTGAAACATGTAACAACACCGATACAAGCGCAAGACATCATCGTACGTTATGATGCAGATAAATTCGAATTCATTCATGCTAAATCCAAGCTGGAACACGTAGAAATCATAGAGACAGTAACTGGAGTATCTGGACAGGTACATTTGCTCGTAGTGAGCACGGGGGCAGAGCATGCAATCAGCACAGATGGAGCGGTCATCGAGATGACATGGCGTGCGAAGGCAACGGAGCAGATGGCTTCAGGAAAAGTTGAAACGAAACAGGCGATTATCAGTGATGCGGAGGGCAATGAAACGAATGCTTCTCTTGCTTCCATCATGATCGATATATCAGCGATCATTATGCCAGGCACACCTGATGTCAACGGAGACGGTAAAGTGAGCATCGGTGACTTGAGCATCGTGGCCGCCCATTACGGTAAGACGAAGGAAAGTCCGGATTGGGCTCAGGTCAAGCATGCAGATGTCAATGGTGACGGTAAAATTGATATCACAGACCTCGCATTAGTTGCTAAGAAAATTTTGGAATGACTTACGAGGGAAGAGGACTGATTAGGTTGCTCTTCCCTCAAATTAATGCTGAGTGGAACATGATAGAGTAACGCCTTTGAATCGAATATGAACTGAGGAGCGAAGTTCCAATGGGGAAAAGATTAATAAGCTTGTTAACGGTCATTTTTATCTTAGTAAGTATGTATACCCATCCTGTAAGTGTCGATGCATCAAGTCTAGATACTCAATCTAAAGTTGCAGCAGCGCTTAGTCCTTATGAAATTTATCCACTACCGCAAGGTCAAATCTATCGCGGAACTAATTTTTCCATTACAGATGATGTGAATCTTGTTATAGAAGGAGCTATCGATGAGTCCACACGAAATTTCCTTAATAGCATACTGTCATCCAAATCCATCCGTGCTACGAAATCCGATGCAGTCGTACCAGGTAAGACGAATGTACTTGTCGGTATTAAAAATTCAAAAGGCTATGTGGACACGTACTTTAATGGAAACATCAACTATGATGCCGATGCGTTTAACCACCAAGATGCCTACGTGTTGGATGTAGACAATAAGTCAGCACAAGCAGGTAATATCGCTATTTTAGGGGCGGATACGGATGCAGCTTACTACGCGCTAGCGACATTAAAGATGATTATGGATCAGATTCCTGGGAAGAACATTCAGTCTGTGAAGTATGAAGATTATTCCGATGCGAAGTGGAGAGGATTCATCGAAGGCTTCTATGGTTTTCCTTGGTCTCATGAGGACCGTATGAGCTTGATGCGATTTGGCGGAACCATGAAAATGAATTCCTATATATTCGCACCTAAGGATGATAAGTACCATAATTCTGCTTGGCGTACACCATACCCAGCAAATGAATTAGCGAAAATCAAAGAACTTGTCGATGTGGGACATGAATCCAAAACACAGTTTGTATGGGCGATTCATCCGGGCTTTAATATGATTAATTGGAATAACTATGACGCTGAACTGCAAACTTTGTTAGCAAAGCTGGAACAGCTGTATAGCATAGGCGTACGTCAATTCGGCTTATTCATGGATGATATTAGCTTAGATCAATCGTTGACCGATAAGGAGAAGCACGTGAAGCTAATTACGGATGTCGCCCAGTGGGTTACTTCCAAAGGAGATGTTAAATCGTTAGTGTATTGTCCTCCTTATTACAACCAATCTTGGACTGGAGAGACAGGGAAGCCTTACCTACAGGCATTAAGAAATGTTCCGAACAATGTAGAATTTATGTGGACCGGCAGTAGTGTTGTTGGGACAGTAAACACGACAGATATGCAATGGGTAAAGAAAGAGACGGGAAGAGATCCCTATGTGTGGTTAAACTGGCCGGTTAATGATTACAAGGATTCAAGACTGATGTTAGGTAAGGGAGAAGTATTAAAGCCGGGTACGCACAATATTTCAGGTGTTGTATCCAATCCGATGGGTCAATCAGAGTTATCCAAAATTGCTTTATTCGCCGTTGCAGATTACTCGTGGAACGTGGATGATTTCAATAGTGATGAGAGCTGGAAGAACTCATTTGATTACATTGCACCTGAGGTTGCTTCCGAACTTAACACTATTGCATATCATCTGAGTGATCCATCACCAAGCGGGCATGGCCTTGTGGTTGGAGAATCAGAGAATGTGAAGGCTGAACTTGAACGGTTTATGAGTCAATTTTCCAATAAACAACCTGTTGCAGAGACTGGAAATACATTGATATCCGATTTTGATGAGATACTGCAAGCCATTAAATCGTTTAAAGAAAAGAGTAACAACGCGAGTATGCTTGAGGAAATCACACCTTGGTTAGACAGCTTGAAATATGTCGTAGAATCAAGTAAATATGCAACCATATCAGCTATGGCACTTCACAACGGTGAACTATCTTCAGCTTGGGAGGCGCTTGCTAAAGCGACAAATGCGTTGTCAGAATCGAAGAAAATTAAGATCAAGAAATTAAACTATCCGGATGTAACAGTAGAAGCAGGCGCGAAGCGCTTAGTTCCTTTTGTAGAGCAGTTGATTAACAAATTAGATGCGCAAATTCTCACATCGATCGACTCTGAGTTTGTAACTATGCTACCTATGAGTTCTTACGGATCACCTTCTGGATTAGATAAAATGGTTGATGGAGATATCAGCACGAACATCTATTTCCAGGTACTTCAAAAGAATGGCGACTGGTATGGTGTTGATCTAGGTAAATCAACGAAGGTTCAAGATGTATCTATCACACAGGGTAGAAATGACGGGGACCATGATATTTTCCAAAGAGGAATTCTTGAATACTCTTTAGACGGGCAAACATGGACGGCTATTGGGGAAGAAAGATCGGGTATTAAAATCACTGCAAAAGGACTTGACCTAGAAGCAAGATATGTCAGATATCGATTGACACATGCTGGGATCCCTGGAGGGAAGCCAGATTTATGGACTGCAGTTAGAGAGTTTACGGTTAACGAGAGTGGTAAAGCGGGGATATATACAAACGTAGCAGACATGGCGGAAAAGATTGTGAATGTTACGGAAGTATCCGTTGAATTATCAGATATCAACAATATTACGTTAAAGCCTTCACAATATGTAGGGATGAAACTACCAACGATTGAGAAGATAGCAGAGATTTCACTTGATAGTACAAAGACAGAGTTGTCGTTAGAGTCATCAGAAAACGGTGTTGAATGGGAGAAGGTAACTCTTGGTGGGCCATATCGTAATGCTGCATATATCAGAATAATGAACAATCAGGACGGTGACATCTCGTTCGATTTAAATCGATTAATGATGAAGTTGAATAAGTTCTCCGAGCCTGTTATTACTCATAATTATGGTGGGATTTATGAAGGCGAACTTGCAAATGTTTATAACGGAAAATTAGATGGTAAAGTATGGTTCAACGGAATGCAAGATGCTGGGAAGTACGTTCAGGTCGATATGGGCGGCATCGTTGATGTGAAGAATGTCGCTGTTGTCATCGGTGATGGTGAAAAGGACTATTTCAGAAAAGGGAATCTTCAGCTGTCACTAGATGGCCAAAACTGGGAAACGAT
Source organism: Paenibacillus macquariensis (assembly GCF_900156375.1). Classification (GTDB taxonomy): domain Bacteria; phylum Bacillota; class Bacilli; order Paenibacillales; family Paenibacillaceae; genus Paenibacillus_AQ; species Paenibacillus_AQ macquariensis. The sequence continues at coordinate 75,574 of NZ_FTNK01000001.1, read as the reverse complement.
TCATAGCTTCAATAATCCAAATGATAGTAGTCTGAATTTCCCTGAACACGAAGTTCCATATCGATTTAAGCGGGTTCAGGTGGATGGAATACAAGCCAGATACGTGAGATTGATCTCAACCGAGAACATGAATAGCTGGCTTGCACTTAATGAAATCATTGTGAATGAAGGCATAGCAAGACCAGGAACAGATAATCCATCTCTTCAAGCAGTGCCGCAGGGTAGTTTGGGAAGTGAAGCAATATTTGCAATTGATCATAAACTAGCAACTTTTTATACGCCATCGGGGGAGGCGAGATCGGGACAGCTTAATTATAAATTCTCGAATGAAACGAAACTGCGTGAAGTGATTATTATGCAGAGCCCGCTTCGAATATCAAATGCAGATGTTTCAATAAGAGATAAGAATGGATGGCATCAGACGGGTACCTTATCACAATCCTACAACACGATTGATACTTCTAAGTTCGAGAATGTGTTGGGGGTTAAGATTCAATGGGATAGCGGTGTACAACCGATGATCCATGAAATCATACCCGTTAAAGGAGATGGCGATGGAGGTGTGATCACTCCAGAGAAGCCTACAACGGATTTATCGGGTCCGGTTAATGTAGTCGGAGGGCAGGAGTTCGAGATTCAGTTGGGATTGAAAAGCGTAACAGATAGTGTATATGCGCTAGACATTACGATGGAATACGATTCGAGTGTAATGAGTCTCGCGTCCGCTGTATCTATGCAGGATGGGATCTCCTTGCTGTCGACGAAGGATACACCCGGTCAAGTTCGGATGATTGTCGTTAGTGAGGGGGCCGCTCACGCAATCACTGGCGATATGAAATTATTGAAGTTGACTTTTGAATCTAAGGCCGTGTTACAGACGACGAATGGTATGATCACGGTTTCCAAAGCTATAATGGGAGATAATCAGGGAGTAGAGTCTGAAGCCGACACATCTTCCTTCCGAATTCAGGTAACCGCTCTTGCCGCTGGCATTCCGGGAGATGTGAATCATAACGGTAAAGTAACGATCGGCGATCTCGCTCTCGTAGCAGCCAATTACGGCAAAGATTCCACAAGTTCAGACTGGCAACAAATCAAGCATATGGATATTGATGCAAATGGCACAATCGATATTGCTGACTTATCTTTTGTGGCTAAGAAAATAGTTGAATAATCAGATTGACGAAAAGGCGGCTGCTTCTGCAGCTACCTTTTTTGTTCATCCGCTAATGATGATCGTCCATATCCAACGATAAATTATGAAATATTTGTCTCCTAAGTGAGAGTTTTTCTAATATTTCTCGTCTATATAGTATAGAACTCCTAGGAGGCTTGTCAGTGGAAGAATATGTACATGAGAATGATGATGAAAAACGCTGGAGCCGGAATCATTCCGACATCGGGTTAGAAACGAACTGAAAAAAGCGTTAAAACGCTACTGACATAAGAACCGAAATTGGGGGTATTCCTTCCCCTACGGTCATTTTGAGATCGGTCGGGAGGACTTTTTGACGATTGCCAGTGCGATGCTAAGCAATGAGCAGATAGAATGTTTTTAAAACCTGCCGTTATAGATAGCGCCGAGAACCGTACCATAAGAAACGGAACTGTAGTTGAACTAGCAGGACACTATAATAGTTCAATAGTGTAACAGTCTTAACTGTAAAAATAATAAAAATGGATGGAGTATCAGATTTTTTCTGATGACTCTATCCATTCTGTTTACACTGATACCCTTATGGTTTGTCTACAACTAATTCTGCCTTCCGCATCTCTCAATGGTGATCATTAAGATGCCTTTTCTCCTCTTTGCAACTGATACATCTTATAGTATCGACCCTCTATTGCCATCAACTGATCATGATTACCCCGTTCCACAATCTCACCCCGATGTAACACGAGAATCTGATTAGCCTCACGAATGGTAGATAATCGATGTGCGATAACAAGAGTTGTACGTCCTTCACTGACAACCTTGAGCGCCTGTTGAATCAACCCCTCTGTCTCACTATCGATGCTCGCCGTCGCTTCATCTAAGATCAGAATGGATGGATCAAATGCTAAGGCTCTAGCAAAGGAAATCAGTTGTCTTTGTCCCGAAGATAAGGTGCTTCCACGCTCCACGACTTGCTCATCATAGCCATTAGGTAACTGTTCGACAAATGACGCTGCACCCACATCTTTTAATGCCGCCTGCACTCGTTCCAAGGAAATATCTTGATTATATAGACTTACATTAAATTTAATATCTCCAGCAAATAAATAAGGGTCTTGCAGTACGATGCCCATATGCTTACGAAGAGCTTGCTTCGAGTGCGTTGTAATGTCCGTGCCATCAATCGAGATGGTCCCTTGATCAGGCTCATAGAAACCAAGCAGCAAATTCATAATGGAACTTTTGCCTGAGCCTGTGTGGCCCACAAGCGCTATCGTCTCCCCTTTTCGAGCTTCAAAAGAAATGTGCTTCAGCACATTCTCACCGGATTTATACGCAAATGTTACATTATCGAATTTCACGATACCTTCAGGACGACTTACCTCGTGACTCTTCTCAACCTCCATGCCTTCCAAATCCATAACCGCGAATACTTTCTCAGAAGATACAAACGCTCTCTGTGCATTCGTCAATTGATCAAAAATACCAATAATCGGTACAAAGATCCGGCTTAAGTAGTCAATAAAGGCGTAGAATACCCCGAAGGAAATCACAGTTTGTAACGACTCACGACCGAAATACCAGACAACAAGCGCTGTCACTAAGCTACCTATCACACCCACAATATTACGAGAGGATAAGGAAAATACTCTGAACTGCTTGACCTGATTCACATATCGGTCTTCATTCAACACTTCAAATTCTTCGAGCGTGACCTTCTCCCGACGATAGGCTTGGATAATCGGCATCACCGCAATCGATTCATTGATAGTCGCGTTCATGTCGCTAAGTCTAGCACGCATAATCGTGATAAATCTCTTCGAATATTTCAAATGAATCTTCATAATTACAATGAATATGAGCGGTAATGGGAGACAAAATAAAGCCAGGCGCACATCTAAGATGAACAAAGCGATATAAATCCCTGTAAGCTGAACCAAGCTCACGACGAAAGTCGCCATGAAGCTCATGAACAAGTCCCTCACCGCCTCGGTGTCATTGGCGATTCTCGATACCACTTGCCCGATCGGCGTATTGTCGAAATATTTCAACGGAATCCGTTGAATATGCTTCATCAAATCCATACGCATGTTTTTAATAATCCTAAGCGCCGTGGACTGTAGAATATACGACTGCGTAAAGTTACAAACGCTAGCGATAAAGATAAGCCCGATATACAATGCAATTAACCATAGTACAGATGAAAGGTCACCTCCACCTGTAGATAGATATTTATCAATGATTGTTTTGGTAATAAAGGGTCCGCACAGCTCAGCACCTACCGCACAGCAAAGAATGAGGAGAGCGCCGATAATTCTAAATTTATAGACGAGCGCATATGCGAAAAGCCTGCTCGCCGTGGATTGCTTGGGCATATAAGCGCCTCCTAGAAATTGTGGTGACTACGCTCACTACGCGTCTGAATCCTTCAGAATAACTTCTTCATCTTCCAAGCTCGCTTCCATCTGCTGACGATCCCACTGCTCTTTATACCAACCACCAAACAGCATCAGCTCTTCATGCGTACCTTCCTCAATGATACGTCCATCATTCAGCACTAGAATCCAGTTCGCATGACTAACCGCAGATAGACGATGTGAAGTAATTAATGTTGTCTTACCTGCACGTTCAAGGCGAATATGATGAAGAATTCGACTCTCTGTCCGTGCATCTACCGCTGATAATGCATCATCAAGAAGTAGGATCTCGGAATCGATTAGCAGAGCTCTAGCAATAGCTAAGCGTTGCTTCTGCCCTCCCGATAGCATAACCCCGTTCTCACCGACAACTGTGTTTAGTCCTTCTGGCATTTGAGCAATATCTTGCGTGAAGGAAGCCATTTCAACTGCTTTTGCAATCTCTTCAAGGGATGCTCCCGGCTTGCCAAGCGCAATATTGTCAGCAATAGACTTAGATAATAACAAATGCTCCTGTGGTACATAAGCGACCCATCGCTTCATTTGATCAAGGGCTATTTGTTCCACAGGGTAGTCTGCGATAAATAACTTCTGCTCTTCAATGGGATACTGCCGTAGCAACTGCTTAAGTAATGTACTTTTCCCACTGCCTGTTCTCCCGATAATGCCCAAGGTCTGCCCACGTTCCAAGCGAAAGGAAATGTTATCTAGGCTAGGATGGTTAGCCGATGGGTATGTAAAGGTTAACTGCCTCATCTCGATCCGAGTAGGGTTGTTAATATCCACTAAAGCTTCCCCATCCTGTAGATCAGGTTCTTGAGACAATGCCACATCTAAGCGATCCGCTGAGGCACTTCCACGTTGTAATACATTGATAAATTCACCGAAGGAAATCATAGGCCAGATTAACATGCCGAGATAAATGTTAAAGGTAATCAGTTGACCCAGTGTAATTTGATTCTCCAAAACAAGATAAGAGCCATAACCAATACCGATGGAATAACTCACACCCACGATCAGTGAAATCAGGGGTTGAAAGAGTGCATTGAGTATCGAGACCCGTTTGTTCTTGTCCATCACCTCAGAGGTGACTGTGTCAAAAGCCTCTGTATCGTAATCTTCCTGCACATAAGAGCGAATAACTCGAATTCCTGAGATGGACTCTAGCGCATGATCATTCATTTTTCCGAAAGAAGCCTGAGCATCTAAGAAACGTGTTCTTACTTTTTTGCCCAATAGACTAATCACGACAACCAGAAAAGGCAACGGGATCAGCGCCGCAATCATAAGCTTAAAGCTAACTAACGTAATCATAGTAATAATAACGACCGAGGCACCCACTAGCGTATTCACAAGGGTCATGACCCCGTAACCGGCTGTTTGTCCAATCGCCAAAATATCATTTGTTGCTAATGCCATCAGTTGCCCCGTACTATTACGCTGGAAAAAGGCGGGCGTCATCTTCGTCAAATGTGCCAGCAATCTTCCTCTTAATACCTTCTCAACGAGGGCCGAGTTACCAAATAAAGTGGTAATCCATATGTAAGTCATAATGTACAACAATAACGCAAGTCCTACGAGCAATAGAACCGTCTGGCTTAGCCCTGAACTTGTCAAGGTTCCTTTCTGAATATGATCGATCGTATTTCCGATCAGCTTGGGAGGTATCGTGCTGAGGATACTCACACCTGCCATTAAAGTGATAGCAAGCGTATACTGGCCCCATCTCCATTTAAAAAACCACTGTAACCGAGTCACGAAAGACAAGGCATTCACCTCTTCCACATTTCCAATACACACAACCTTGATTTTACCTTCTCATCCATAACAAGTCTATTGAAATTATAGTTTGATGAGGACTCCTCTATTTGTGAAGGATAATGCACCTCCATTTACAGATTTCCCACCTCATTCTCTATTACCCAATTCAGGGGTATGCTACGATATAGAAGCGCAGGAAGAAGAAACCAATGACAAGTGAGATTCAGTTCTGCAGCCAGTTTATTGATCTCTGCTATGATCCGCCGCTTAATTGTGAAAGCGGATACAATGATAGAGAGATAATATTCCTATACAAGGGGGAAATATAGTGAGCAGTTATATACAGACAAATATTAATTGGCCTTCGTTTCTATCACGTCATGATATGTTGTGGAAGGCTAGACCGATGAGTTGGGATGAAGGAGTTTTCATAGGTAATGGACTACTTGGAGCTATGATATACAGCGAGGAACATAAAGCTAAACGTCATGTACTGCGATTCGTGCTTGGGCGGACAGATGTGACAGCAACGCGTAAAGGCGGCGTTAAAGATTTTCCTGTGCGTGTCCCCATTGGCGAATTGACTTTGGAGATGGAGGGGTGGATCTATCAGCCCTGTGAGATTCGCCTCGATCTGTGGAACGCAGAAATGCGAGCTGTTGTCCCTACAACAAAGGGCGAGATAAGAATACGAGCCTTCGTCCATGCCTTATCACCCGTATTAGCCGTTGAGTTCGACACAGATGATGGTGAAAGCAGAGCGCAGGTGAAATGGCACGCCTATCCTGAGGTAGATCCTATTCTGAAAAATGCCGATGGGATCAATCTGAATCAACATATTCCAGTGACCACTGTGCAGCGCACCACTGAAGAACAAGGAATTACGTTCGGTGTACAGTCTTATGACCATGGTGAAGGCTGCACAACAGCATGGAAGGTACATGACCTAGGCCAGACAGATGAACATAAGAGTGATTCTGAAGATAAAAAGTGGAATCGCCGTCTGTGCCTGCTGACCGTGATGAACGGTGTCACAGTTGAAGATAAAGAAACCGTTCGTAATGAACTCGAAGGAATTTCCGTTTCGGGGCCAGCGTGGACTTCATGGATATCCAATCATCGTCAGTGGTGGCATGATTACTATCCTGCAAGCTTCATATCCATACCCGACATGCAGCTCGAAAGTTTTTATTGGATTCAGATGTATAAGCTGGCTTCTGCAACACGGAAAAACTTACTGCCCATTGATAATCAAGGTCCATGGATGACCTCAACCCCATGGCCGGGATTATGGTTTAATATGAACGTCCAAATGACCTACTCTCCCGTGTATACGGCCAATCGGCTAGAGCTGGGACAATCTCTTATTTCTTCACTCCAGCAACACCAAGAACAATTGATTCACAATGTTCCTGAATCCTTCCGTAGCGATTCAGCAGGTCTAGGCCGAAGCAGCAGCTATGATCTGAACAGTCCGATTGAGGATGAAGTCGGAAATCTGACGTGGCTCATGCATAACTGCTGGCGCCAATACCGATATTCGATGGACGAGGATATGCTTCGTGATCTCGTTTATCCTCTTCTGCGACGCAGCATCTGCTTATATATGCATCTTCTGGAGGAAGGAGAAGACGGAAGGCTTCACTTGCCTGCGATGGTATCACCTGAATACGGCTCCTTCAAGCAATTAACGACTCCTGATACTCATTATGATCTATCATTATTGCGCTGGGGATGCCAAACATTACTATATGCATCTGAGAGATTAGGCATCCAAGATCCGCTACAGGATCGCTGGAATGACATTCTCACTAGGCTTACTCCGCTTCCAGTTGATCATACAGGATACCAAATTGGAAGTGAGCTAAGCCTTGAGTTCGGTCATCGACATTTCAGTCATCTGCTGGCTGCATTTCCGCTGCACATTGTTGGTAACTCGGATGAGGATCGAGAAGTTATCACGCGCTCACTTCGACATTGGATCGGCATGGAAGGCGATCTGCGCGGTTTCAGTTTTACGGGGGCTGCCTCCATTGCAGCAACTCTAGGGCTAGGGGATGAAGCGCTGGCTTATTTACGGAGCTTAATGCATCTTATTAAACCTAATACAATGTATAAAGAGGCGGGGCCGGTCATCGAAACGCCGCTTGCAGGAGCAGAGGCAATACAGGATATGTTGCTGCAAAGCTGGGGAGACCTAATCCGGGTATTTCCAGCCGTTCCAGAAGAGTGGCAAGAGGGCGTCTTTCATAATCTACGCACTGAGGGTGGATTTCTTGTAAGCGCTGTCCGTGAAGCGGGTCGGACGGTGCTCATCCGCATTCATAGCCAGGCCGGAGAACCTTGCCGAATTATAACGGACCTCACTTCTACAGATCAAGGATTTACAGTCGAGGTTGGAGGTAAGACATCCGGATCTGGATACCATTTGCAGGAGGATGGGTCCATCGATATCATGCTCAAACCAGGTGAGGAAGCCATCTTGTATACTGCCGGTAGCAAGCCAATAATTGCGCCGATCCCTACTCATCCTGTAACGTTCAATACTTTTGGCGGACGCAAACCATGGCGATTGTACGGAATCCCGAAATAACATCTAGGAGGTAAGTGAGTATGTTTAAACAACTGCGCAAGTACAACCGAAGTGTTATCGTGACCTGGCTGATATCGTATATTGCCGTATTGATGGTCCCCATTCTTATCAGTTTTGTACTATATTCAATTTCTTTCAATCAAGTTAAGGTGGAAACGAACCGAGCGAATGAATTATTACTGGAGCAGATGGAGATGTCGATTGACAGTAAGCTTAAGGGTCTGGAACAATTGAGTCTTGAAATTGCATTAAATAAAAGTATTTCCGTCTTCTCAAGTGTCGATCTTCCGCTGAGCGACGCTCATTATTACGATTTGTTTCAGATATCGGAAAGCTTGCGGACTTATAAAAATGCAAACGATTACATCGAGCAAATATATGTGATGTACACGAACAGCGATACCGTTATATCAACTTATGATCATACGAATCGCCAGGGCTTATTTCAAAAGCTACGTCGGCAGCAAGATACCACTTATGAGCAATGGAGTGCCCTGTTTGATCAAAAATATGTGAACGGCTATACACCGATGCATTATTGGGATGAGGGTACATCCACACCAGTCGTTGTATTTGCACGTTCCCTTGTTTTTAACACACCTGGTCAGCCGCCTGCGATCGTCTTATTTTTGATGAAAGACTCTAAATTAATAGAAAGTGTACCCCAACATCCGGATGCAACGATGTTCGTACTGGATACAGAAAGTCGTTATATTGCTGCCCCCAAAGATACTAGCCGTTTACCTCAACAATTAACTTACGATCAGCTACAAGGACAACAAGGAGTGGTTTATAAGGATATTCAGGATAATCAAGCGGCAGTATCTTATATTACTTCAAAAGTAACAGGATGGAAGTATGTATCCGTTCTACCGGCATCTTTATTTAACGAGAAGATGGAATACATGCGTAAGCTTACTTGGATTAGTATAGGACTGTGTCTGTTTGTTGGCGGGATTATCAGTATTCTTTTTCTGCGTAGAAATTATATGCCTATTCAAGTGATGCTACAGAGTCTGTCACATAAATTCGGACTGCGATTCGACGGTGGCTTGAATGAATATTCCTTCTTGCAGGATGCGATTCATGATCATTTCGCTGAAAAGGAAGATATACTTATCCGCTTTGACAAGCATCGCAATACTATTCGGGCGCATTTCCTGCGCCGACTTCTTAAAGGATATACAGAGAAAGACGTTCCCCTCCACGAATCCCTTGCTGCACATAACATCCTGTTTCCATCCAACCGATTCGTAGTCATGCTTGTATATGTAGATTATTACGGTAAATTTCAACAATACGGATCAGATGAACTACCCGACCAGAAGCAGCAAATGCTTCATTTCATATTAACGAATGTTATTGAAGATACAGCTGCAAGCGAGGCTGCTGTATATACCACAGAAATGAATGATGTTCTTGCTTGTGTCGTGAATTTTCAGGAAGTTATCTCTGAAGAACAAGAGCAGCTTGTCTTGAAGCGTATAACCGCTGAGGTTCGTGGATTTATGCAGGAACAGATACAAGTAGAGCTTACAATAGCGGTTGGTGGGGTTCATTCAGACATTTATGGAATAACACAATCCTATCACGAGGCATTAGACGCATTAGAATATCGAGTTGTGCTAGGAAGTGGGCATTTCATTCGCTATGAGGATACTCATGCCGGGAAGAATGCTCCATCGCATCATTATTATTATCCGATAAGTGTCGAGCAGCAACTCGTCTATGCGGTGAAGAGCGGAAATTATCCTAAAGTTGAGGCTTTGCTCGAGGATATTTTTAAAGAAAATTTCTCGGTTCATCCCGTATCCGTTCCGCTCGCGAAATGCTTAATGTACAACCTAGCCAGCACGATGCTAAACACGCTTGATGAAATGAATCTGACCAACAAACATACATTGGAGTCGCATCTAATGGATGTAGAAAAATTGTTAGCTTGCGAACATGTTCTGCAGATGAAGGCTCAGATGAAGCACAAACTTAAGCAGGTATGCGAATGGATTCAAGCCGAGAAGCGGGACCATCATCGCTATTTAATTGAAGATGTCCAGAACTACATAGAGAAATATCTCCATGATCCAAGTTTGAATATTTCCATGATCGGAGATACATTCCAGATGACACCTTCTTATATATCGCGCCTGTATAAAGATTACACGGGAGAAGCACTGCTGGATACGATCAATCGTTCACGTCTGGCTGAGGCAAAGGGCTTATTGATGCATCGCAAACTGACGGTAAATGAAGTTGCCAGCCGCGTCGGATATGCGGATGTCAGTACGTTTGTACGGACCTTCAAAAAATTTGAAGGAATGACCCCAGGAATGTATCAAAAAACAGCACATTGAAAGCCACGAGACAAAAAATACCGATCTTCTTTACGATTTGCCTGCGATTTTAGATTTTGTCTATGTTCACTTTTACTTATTTGTTTAACAATAGACCTCGTATACTTCATTTTGTAAGGGATTCATTACACTATCCTTAATTTGGGAGGGAATTATTATGGAACGACGTTTGCTGGCAAACGAATGCTTTCTGAGGCGTTTGAAAGTGGGAGTATCTGCAGTCTTGTTAACAAGCTTGATTCTGTCAGGATGTTCTCAAGGAAACGGTAACAAGTTGGAAGGGAAGCAAGGAGACAATGGAAAAGGTGCATCTGAGGAAATCGGTTCTACATATCCGCTCAATACGACCGAGACGATCTCGTCCTGGGAAGTCTTAGACAGTAACGCCGTGACATTCCATGCTGATCTCGCCGATACGCCATTCGGCAAAGCTCTTGCTAAGGCAACCGGGGTTAACGTAAAGTACATCCATCCCAATGAACAGCAGTCGAAAGAACAATTCAATCTCATGATTGCCTCTGATGAGCTTCTTGATACTGTCGAGTACGACTGGACGGGGCACAGCGCAGGGTCTTATCCTGGAGGACCAGAGAAAGCGATTAGTGATGGAGTCATATTGGAGCTGAACGATATCATTGATCAATATGCGCCGAACCTCAAGAAGAAGCTGGCTGCTAACAAAGAACTCGACAAGATGGTTAAAACGGATAGCGGCAAGTATTACGTTTTCCCGATGATCCGCAATTCGTCTGGACTCGTATTCCGCGGCCCAATGATACGTAAAGACTGGTTAGACGACTTGAAATTACCTGTACCCACCACGATTGCTGAGTGGGAAACGACTCTGAAAGCGTTTAAAGATCAAAAAGGGGCAAAAGCACCGCTTAGTGTAACTTACACCGGAGGAAATTTCGAGATCCGCGATGCTTTTATCGGAGCCTATCATACGTCGAACTCTTTCTATATTGATGATGAGGGAAAAGTGAAATATGGCCCCATTGATCCGCAGTACAAGGATTTCCTGACCTTGTTCCGTAAATGGTTTGCGGAGGGATTATTTGACAAGGACTTCGCGCTCACGGATACCAAAGCATTAGACAATAAGATTCTGACTGGACAGACCGGTGCAACTGTACATCAGCTTAGCGGCGGTATAGGTAGGTGGATGGATGCTATGAAGGAGCAGGATCCGAAGTTTAATCTCGTTGGCACTCCTTATCCTACGCTGAATAACGGTGAGGTTCCGTTTACAGGTCAACTTAGTTTCATATACAATCCAGGACCTAGTAAAGCCATAACGACTTCCGCTAAAAATCCAGAATTGGTCGCTCGTTGGCTAGATTATGCATACAGCGATGAAGGCGCGATGCTATTAAACTTCGGTATTGAAGGTGAGAGCTATGTGATGGAGAACGGCGCCCCAGTATATACAGATCTGATTAAGAACAATGAAAAATACAGCCTGCAACAGATGGTATCGATATATTCTAAACCGAATGGTCCTTATGAAGCGGATGGACGCCGTAATTGGAATACTCTCCCTCAGCAAGATGAGGCCGTTAAGGTGTGGTCACAGACGGATGCGAAGAAACATACACTGCCAGCCTTTCTGACTCCAACCGCTGAAGAGAGCAAAGAGCTCGGCAAGATTGTTATGGAAGTGAGCAACTATAAAGAGGAGATGTTCGTTAAGTTCATCGTCGGTAAAGAGCCGATGGAGAGCTACGATCAATATGTAGCACAGATTAAGAAGATGGGTATTGATCGAGCAATCGAAATCTATCAGAGTGCTTTAGAACGATATAACAAGAGATAACAGATTAGAGCCCAGGGGGTAGAACTCGATAAATCCCTCCCTTGGGCTAACAGATAGATAATGAGGAGTGAGATCGGCATGGCGAAACATCCACCTCAATTGCGCAAATCAACATTGTTGACCGCTTCTGGAACAAATACTTCCACCAGGTGGGGTTTCCTGAAAGATATAAGAAAGAACCCTTGGCTATATGTCATGTTAATCCCGGTACTTCTATACTTCACCATATTTCATTACTATCCAATGTACGGTGCTTTGATTGCTTTCAAGGAATTTTCTCCTCGCTTAGGGATCATGGGCAGTCCGTGGGTCGGATGGGAACACTTTGAGTCGTTCTTCAACGGCATTTATTTCTGGCGTGTAATTAAGAATACACTGATGATCAGTTTCTATGAGCTTCTTTTCGGCTTTCCAGCACCAATTATACTGGCATTACTGTTAAACGAAGTGCGAAAAACTGCCTTTAAGCGCACTGTACAGACCCTTACGTACATGCCCCACTTTATTTCGCTTGTTGTCGTATGTGGGATTATTAAGGAATTTACAATGAGCGATGGTTTAATTAACGACTTGCTAGCTTTCTTCGGCTGGGAACGGGTATCCTTACTGCTCGAATCTGAATACTTCCGTACTATATTCGTATCCTCGGGGATATGGCAAAATATCGGCTGGGGTACGATTATCTATTTGGCAGCGTTAGCGGGTATTGATCAAGAGCAATATGAAGCAGCCAAAATCGACGGCGCAAATCGCTGGAAGCAAATGCTTCATGTAACATTGCCCGGCATCATATCCACGATTATTATTCTGTTCATCCTGGAGATCGGTAAGCTCATGAATGTTGGGGGCGAGAAGATTATTCTCCTCTACAATCCATCCACCTATGAAACCGCAGATGTGATCAGTTCCTACGTGTATCGTCTCGGACTGCAGGAATTCAATTATAGCTTCAGTTCGGCCGTGGGACTATTCAACTCCGCCATCAACTTCACACTGGTAATCTCTGCAAACTGGCTGAGCAGGAAGATGAACAACACGAGCTTATGGTAGGGGGATGAATAAATGAAACGGAAACTAAGTAGCAATTCATTCGGCGAGAATGCGTTTGATGTCTTCAACTATATATTGTTAACGGTATTTACTATATGTGCATTGTATCCATTAATTTATGTTCTATTTGCTTCATTAAGCGATCCGACCTTATTTATGCAACATTCTGGAATTCTGTGGAAACCACTAAAATTCAGTCTAAACGCGTATCGACTCGTATTTGATAATCCAATGATTACTAAAGGCTATTTAAATACATTTATTATTGTCGTAAGCGGACTCGTGCTCAATATTTTCCTGACTTGTTTCGGAGCATATGCCTTATCACGAAAAGGACTGCGATACCGCAAACAGCTCATGCTGTTCATCGTATTTACTATGTTTTTTAATGGTGGACTCATTCCATTATATTTCACAGTAAAGGGACTTGGGCTTACAAATACGTTAGCATCCTTGATCATCCCACAGGCGATATCCGCTTTTAATCTCATCATTATGAAAACAGCGTTTGATGCTGTACCCGATAGCCTAGAGGAATCAGCCAAAATCGATGGGGCCAATGAGTTCGTAATCCTGTTCCGCATTATGATCCCGCTGTGCATGCCGGTGATGGCTGTGATGTTGCTGTACTACGGTGTAAGTCACTGGAACTCATGGTTTAATGCGATGATCTTCCTACAGGATCGATCCTTGTATCCACTTCAGTTAGTCCTACGTGAGCTGTTATTACTCAACGACGCCAGCTCGATGGCAACCGGTGCTAGTGGTGGAGAGGTTGCCATTATTGGTGAAACATTAAAGCACGCGACCATTATCGTGGCGACGGTTCCGATCCTACTCGTATATCCATTTCTTCAGAAATACTTCGTAAAGGGAGCTTTAATCGGCGCCATCAAAGGATAAATATTGTATCACACTAGGGAGGAAGAAACTTGAATAAATTAACGATCGATAATAATCCAAACTTAGAGGTCTGGTGGAAGCAAGCTCAGCAAAAGGTAGATCGGTTGATGACGAGAGAACTTGAGCTTGCACCGCATGCTACACGGGATGGAGAATATGATGGTCTTACATTAGACAATTGGATTTCAGGCTTTTGGCCGGGGATGCTCTGGATCTATTACGATATGACGGGTGATATAAAGTATCATGATGCCGCTTGGGACTGGGATATCCGTATGGAACGGTTAATGCTCGAGGAGAGTCGCTTTCATCATGATGTCGGATTTCAGTATTTGCCGACCTCCATCCTGAAATATAAGTTAACTGGCGATGCCGATGGTAAAAGACGCGGGTTAGCTGCCGCAAACTTTCTGGCAGGTCGCTTTAATCTAGCTGGACAGTATCTGCGGGCTTGGAATCGAGATCTGCCAGGTTGGGCTATCATTGACTGCCTCATGAATCTATCCCTTCTATATTGGGCAGCAGAAGAGAGTAAAGATCCACGATTCAGTCATATCGCGACTGCTCATGCGGACATGGCCTTACAGCATATGATTCGCACCGATGGCTCTACTTGTCATGTTGCTGTGTTTGATCCAGCAAGCGGTGAGCTACTTGAATATAAAGGCGGGCAGGGCTACTCACCTGAATCATGTTGGTCGCGGGGAAATGCCTGGGCATTATACGGTATGGCTAACACCTATCGTTACACAGGTGATACCAAATACTTGCAAGCCTCTCAACGGGTGGCTAATCATTTTATCGCATCCCTGCCGGATGATATGGTTCCGCCATGGGACTTCCATGTTCCCAATAGCGATACTGAACCGCGTGACACTTCAGCTGCTGCTATTGCCGCTTCTGGTCTGCTCGAACTTGCTAAACTATCCTCTCCAGAAATGGGTGCTGTATATCATAAGACCGCTGAACATATCATTGCTTCTTTATCCAAGGGATATTCAGCATTCAGCGAACCTGAACACGAAGGAATCCTGCATGGTGCAACAGGTCATAAGCCCGAGAATACAAATGTCGATGTGTCCTTAATCTATGGTGATTACTTTTATGTGGAAGCGCTCGCTAAACTTCGTGGCTGGAAACATCGTATCTTTTAGCACATCAGAACATTAATCTACGAAAAGAGGCGGAGCAACTTTGAATACGTTAATGAAGAAAACGAGAAGACAACAGTTTCTAGTTATAGCTATCCTCGGGCTGGCACTAACCCTTCTATTGGGATCACTAACGATACTACCTTCACAAGTGATTAGCGCTTCAAGCGAGACAGGAGGTTTCAGCATGAAACAAGTCACGAGTACCGCAACGGCCAGCTCATATCAGCCTGATACGAATTATGTACCTGCCAAAGTATTGGATGGAATATGGGGCGAGGATACGGAAAGTCAACAAAGCCGATGGTCCTCTTCTGGACAAGGGCAATGGTTACAGTTCGATCTGGGGCAGCGCCAAACGGTCACTTTTGTGAAAATTGCCTTTTTAAATGCAAGAGAACGTCTTTCGAGCTTTGAAATTCTAGCTTCTGATACGGCTGAATTTAATCCCGGCACAGTCGTTCTGCAGAAGCAAACCAGCCGTCAGCTTCAACCAGAAGACAGCATCCTGCAGACCTATGTCTTCGATCATCCGACAGATGCCCGATATTTACGTATTGTCGGATATGGAAATAACGCAAGTGGAAGTTCAGGGAATTGGAACAGCATTATGGAGGTGGAGCTTTATACCGGAACCGTACCGGGTGAAGGATCGGGTGAACCAAATCTTCCTCCTCCAGATGCGGGAAGTATCAAGGAAGGCGATGTGCTGCCTCCTGTATTAAAGCAAATCAAAGTTAATACAGCAACGCAGCTACAGCAGGCGCTTGATCAGGCGGTAAGCGGTACATGGATTGAACTTAAGGATGGCACTTATGAACAGAATGGTCCATTTGTGCTAAAAGAAAAGCATGGCACTGCGGCCTATCCAATCCGCATCACGGCAGCTAATCCGGGCATGGCAATCATAACTGGTAACAGCTATATGCACATCGAAGATTCGAGTTACATTGAGGTGACAGGTCTCAAATTTCAAAATAGTATCGGCGATGAAGCAGGGAATCAGACCTTGATCGAACGTGGATTATCGAACCATACCCGTACAGGTGTTCATCCAGGTGTTCAGTTGCAAAGCTCTAGTCGAATTTCGATTCTGGGTAACACGTTCGCGCTGGATGAGACAGGCCAGCCTTATCGATTTAAGGCTGAGAATCGTTCTGTATGGTGTCTAATTGACGTAAAGGGTAGCTGCCGATACGGAGAAAGCAGCTACGATCCGAATGGGGAAGTATACGATGGCTTAACATCGTATGAGGACGACAAACTGCTGACTGACAATGGAACGAATCGGCATTATATCCGTGTAGAAGGAACGAGCAGCCACAACCGGATTGCTTATAACGATATCGGACCGAAAAAAGGCTTTGGCGCAGTCCTTATCTACGATGGTGAAGGCCATAGTGGGCAAGGCATTTCACAATATGATGTGATCGAATACAACTATTTTCATGCCATTGGTCCACGTGTCAGTAACGGCCTGGAAGCGATTCGCCTTGGATTATCCAGTCTGTCGCTCTCATCAGGCTTTGTCACCATTCAATATAATTTATTTGATGGCTTACAAGGGGAAGACGAAGTTATTTCGGTGAAAACTAGTGATAATATTATCCGTTATAATACGATTCGCAATTCGTATGGCGGGATCGTATCACGTCATGGGAATCGCAACGAATTCTATGGCAATTATATTATCGGCGATGGTAAACAAGCTGGGCTCAGTGGTTTCCGTATCTACGGTAATGATCACAAAATATTTAACAATTATATGGAAGGGCTTACAGATAAGGTGATCCGACTCGATGGTGGTACACATGATGGCGGTCCTGAAGGGGGAACCAATCCAACCGTTCGCTGGGGAGGTAACAATGAACAATCAGCTGTGCTAAATAGTCTCCCTGCAGAGGAGCGGACAGAATTACTGCGCGGGCACTGGAGACAGTATAACGTCCAGATTTACCATAATACGATTGTTAATGTAGGTAACAACACCCCTACTTTTACCCTCGGCGGAAAAACTTATCAGCCTGTGGGTACGAAGATATATAACAATCTGATCTTCAGCCATGCAGGCACGGTATTTAATGAAACGGATGCTGTCGTGAAAGCTCCGCTCAATGAGCGGCCAGTGTACAAAGGTAATATGGTCGAAGGAATAGCTCCCATTTCCAACAACCCAATTATTAACGGGGCGATCCCTAAACAGGAGCTTCGTTTAGTTCGTAGTACAGATGGATTAATACGATTGTCAATTTACAGTCCTGCTATTGACGCGGCCGTTAGTCCGTACTTTGCCCTAGAAGACATAGATGGACAAATGCGATACGCGCCGGATGTTGGTGCAGATGAATATATGTTTAACGGACCGAAGATGAATCAGCCACTTACGCCTGCTGATGTCGGTCCTCAAGCATTATTTTAGAAAGTTAGGAGATGCTCAATATGTTTGGAAAGCTATTACCGGCACCCATGGATGGCGGGTTTCGGATGGAGAATTATTGGGTCTGGTGCGGTTCAGTCATCCGCGATGAAGATGGGCGCTTTCATATGTTCGCTTCTCGTTGGCCCAAGTGGCTTCCAATGCACCCGGGCTGGCTTGTAGCATCCGAAATTGTCCGTGCAGTATCTGATACGCCGGAAGGCCCCTATGAATATCAAGAAATCGTGCTACCTACACGCGGGGCGGAGTATTGGGACGGACGCAGCACCCATAACCCGCACATTGTTAAACATGGTGATACTTATCTACTATATTACATGGGATCTACTCATCCTTTGCCGGAACCGGCCTCGGGTGAGGGATTCGGATTGGATGATCCGAGATGTATCGTCGCACGGGCGAATAAACGTGTAGGACTGGCGACATCAAACAGTATATTTGGCCCTTGGAAAAGGGCGGTTACACCTATATTGCCAACCCGTCCCGGACATTTTGACAGTTTCCTGATATCGAATCCTGCGCCTTGCATGCACGACGATGGTTCCGTATTACTCATCTACAAAGCGCGTCAGTATGAGGGGAATGTACACGGAAATATGACGATTGGTGCCGCCTATGCAGAGCACTGGAGTGGACCTTACCGTGTTATCAGTGACAAACCTGTGTTTCCGCCGGGGAAAATTCATATTGAGGATCCGTTCCTATGGCATACAAAGGACGGTTATGAACTGATCGCCAAAGATATGGATGGTCATCTTACCGGGGAGAAACATGGTGGTATTCATGCATTGTCTGTAGATGGATTGAGTTGGGAACTATCCGCTAATCCACGTGCTTACTCCCGTACCCTACGCTGGGAGGACGGAATCATAAGAACGATGGGCAATCTGGAGCGACCTTTCCTATTGTTTCAGGATGGGGTTCCTACTCATCTATTCGCTGCTGTCTCGGACGGTAAACAAGGATTTAGCGATGCGAAAAACACTTGGAATATGGTGATTCCATTAACAACGTAATCCATTCTTTAGTGTGATGACGGACTGGTCAATAAGCGGTCCCCCTCCTGAACATCAGGGCAAACAGTTCAATCTATCTAAGTACGATCTTATTTCCTATTAGAGAGGGGAAAATATGATGATACTCCAGAGAAATGTGCAGTTAAGATCCATTGTAATGGTGCTTACTTTGGTGTTGATTTTAGGTACTCTTTCTTCAGCCTTAGGCAGTCGTATGATTTATGCGGAACGAACGAATCTTGCGCTGGGTAAAACAGCAACCGCCAGTAATGTATTTCAGAATAAGCCAAATTATGATGCCAGCCGGGCAGTGGATGGGCAAGCGTCTTCGCGGTGGGCTAGCGACACGAGTCAAGAACCTTATTGGTTACAGGTTGATCTGGGTCGTGAATTCGCGTTCGATCAAATTGTTATTTCGGAATATCAGAGCCGAATGACCTCCTATTCCATTCAATATTCCAGTGACGGCACGACATGGAATACTGGAAGTACCGGGACGAAGGCGTCCGGTACAAAGGATACCGTGACAGACATAGATCTGGACCATCCAATCACGGGCAGATATGTCAAATTGGGTGTCGATACCGCGAGCAGCGGAATATCCATTTATGAGTTTGAAATCTATGGCGAAATTCCCATCGGAGGTGAGGTTATGCGTGTAACAACCCCGAACGAATTAACAGAAGCCTTCCATTCTGCACTGCCAGGGGATACTATCCTTATGGCAAATGGAACATGGAATGAGATCTACATTGACTTTTCCGCATATGCAACTGCGGAGCACCCGGTAACCCTACATGCTGAAACTCCTGGCAAAGTCATCATTAGCGGCCAATCGGGACTATCCTTAAACCGCCCTCATCTAATCGTTGACGGCTTGTTGTTTACTGACGGTAGAGCCCCAGATGGTAAAGACTCTGTCATCACTTTTAATAGCGATTATGGTCGAATAACCAACACATCCATAGTGAATTTCAATCCCGGTGATACATCAACGAAATATTACTGGGCATTCTTCAGAGGAGCATATAATCGTTTGGACAATAGTCGTTTTGAAGGGAAAGACCATATGCAACCTGTGATCGGGAACAACGGCAATGGTAACGAAAAATATAATGTGGTCGATCATAGTTATTTCAAAAACATTCACCATACCAATGCCAATGGCATGGAGACCTTCCGTATTTGGGGTTATGGCGGCAATGATGAACTTGGTGATGATGGAGCTTATTTTACGATTGAAAACAACTTATTTGAACATGCTGACGGAGACGATGAGGTTATATCGCTAAAATCCAATCACAATGTTGTTCGTTATAATACCATTGTGGAATCACGAGGAGGCATTGTCGGTCGCAGCGGCAACACGAATACGATCGAGAATAACATTATTATTGGCAACCACTATGCTGATAGCACAGGTATCCGGATCAGTGGACATCGTAACACCGTAAGTCAGAACTACGTTCAAGAAGTCTCTGGTGTAGCGTTAACGCTAACGACTGGGGAATACGTATTTGACGAGAACCATCAGCTGGATTATTTGACGCCAGGCTTTGAACCACTCGCACGTAATGGTTCTCCTTATGGTTATGTAGGTCATTACGGTTGGGTGAAAGACAGTAAAATTACAAACAATGTATTCGTCAATAACGACGGTATTGATATCTCAGTGGGTATATTTTACAAAAATCACTGGCCTGGCTATCAAATGGTTCTTTTACCCGAAAACAATCTAATTTCCGGCAATATTGTGTATAAACCCAACGGCGGTACAGCGATACTTACAACGAAGCAAGAGAGTACCTCACCGTTAGATACATTCAAATTTCTACCGAACTCATTCCATAAAAACGTCGTCTTCGGAGGGGGAATCGAGATTAACTCGCCTAACTCGGATAAAGGAACCATCGTACTTCCCCTTCTTGGTAAATCAGTGAGTAACTCGTCAAGCCAGTTGGCGGAAGATGCAATTCAGTCATATGGCTTGAAGGGAAGAGGCCTTAATTCGATACAAGACCCATCCGATTCTTCTGGTGGCCAGAAGCCGCTTATGGCTCAGGATGTCGGTCCATCCTGGATGAAATAACCGTTCAAACTTTAAATAAGAAAGAAAGACCCTAACTTCAAATAACAATTAAAAAGTGAGAGATCCATATATCATTTTGGATTTCTCGCTTTTTCTTAATGTTCAATTTGAAATAAAAACATACATTCTCGTCTAGCCTTCAGACCCAATGGCCAACTTAACCGATAAAGAAGAACCCCAAGCCATATTGGCTCGGGGTTCCTCCTATTCATTGTCCTCTAATGATAGAGTTATGCCGATTTTATTTAGGGAACTAGAACGGGTGCCATACGATTATGAGTCCCTTGTTCATATGAATACGCTAGCTTGATGATTGTAGCTTCATCAAAGGTGCGGCCCATGAATTCAATACCTGCAGCCAGACCTTCAGAAGTGAAACCCGCCGGAACGGAAATTGCAGGGTAACCTGTGTAAGCACTTAAGCGGTTGTTATTGCCTGCGTCTTGACTTCCTCCAATTTCAGCTGCTGTTTGTGTTGTAGAAGGATATACAATAGCATCCAGGTTATTATCTGCGATCACCTTCATGATTGCATCACGTGACAATTTTGTACGTTTCAATACAATATCCTTATACTCTTGTGATTCTAGATTACGCGTATTTCTTACAATAAAGGTTGCTTTAAGTTGAGCGTAGAACTGTCCAGATTCAATAATTTCACTAAGGTTATGATAGCTAGCATCTGGTGCGTACTCAGCCAAGTACTCATTTAACTGAGTCTTAGATTCGTATCTACTTAAGCTTGGATAGGTAAAGATTTCTGCAAGGTTTGGAATCGTAATAGGTACAGTTGTTGCTCCTAGCCTTTTTAAATCATCTACAGCAGCATTTACAAGTTCACTCACCGGTTGCTGTTTATCTTTAGTTCCAAATAGCTCTGTTGCAACTCCAATTCGAGAACCCTTCAAACCATCCACAACTAAGGAATCTGTGTATGTTGCTGGAATGTGTCCGATATAAGCTGTTGCTACATCATCTTTATCGTAGCCTGCAGTTGCATCCAATAGAATGGCTGCATCAGTAACTGTACGAGCCATCGGACCACCCACATCTTGCGTTAACGCTAATGGAATAATGCCGTCACGACTAGACAACCCTATGGTCGGTCTGATTCCAACAAGGTTATTATAGGACAATGGAATACGGATCGAACCACCCGTATCCGTTCCGAAGCCTGCCAACGCGAAGTTAGCTGCGACGGAAGCACCCGTTCCTGCACTTGAACCCCCAGGATAATGATCCAAGGCATATGGATTCAATGTTTGCCCACCTAGCGAACTTGTTCCTTGCGTATTTAAAGCAAATTCATCAAGGTTTGCTTTAGCAATAATGATCGCTCCAGCACTCTTCAACTTAGCTACTAGTTCAGCATCCTTTGAAGGGATAGAGTCTTTCAAACACAGACAGCCAGCCGTCGTAGGCATATCGGCAGTCGCGTAATTATCTTTAACAATAATAGGAATACCGTGGAGTGGACCACGTACGCCATGCTCTACTCGCTCCACATCCATAGCCTTTGCTAGCTTAAGCGCATCTGAATTGACCGTAATGATCGCGTTAAGCTTGATCCCTTGATCATCATATTTTTCAATTCGATCTAAATACATTTGAGTTAACTCTTCGTAGGTCAATTTCCCTTTGCTAACTGCATCTTGAATATCCGAAATCGTCGTTTCATTCAGAATAAATGGCTTAAGTAATTCATATACCCGGTAGGCTACAGCTGAAGCCTCACTCTGTGTTAACACCCGATTCGGTTCAAAACGAGTATCACTAACGCCATTCATTAACTGCTGGTTAACCACTGCTCCTACTATGGGAGAAAGACTCGTATCATCTCCTATATCGGTAAATGTTTCTGGCTCATCTGTTAGATGAAGTGATTTATATAGTAGATACGCTGCATTCTTACGAGATACTGTTGTCGTCTCAGTCATACTAAAAGTGATCGAACTACCCGCAAGTTTAGCCGATTGATCTAGCAGAGCAACCCATTCACTAGAAGAGATAGGCTGATTAGCTGGCGCTGTAACACTACCCAGTTTAAGTTCAATACCGAGAGCTGCATCTCCCGTATAACTCTCTGAAGAGGCGGAATTTGCCGTGAGGGGGATTGTTAACGCTAGAGATGTAGATATGATGATCGTTGAGTAGATTTTTTTCCACCTTGTGTTTTTAATTTGCGAATATAAAAAAGGCTGCTCGATTAGCAACCTTTCCTCTTCGTCGGATTACTTATTACTCATTCAATGAGTTGATTTTGTTTGCATTTTAAACTTCATAGTAGGGCTTCCTCCTTAAGATGAGTGGTTGGTTTATGTGTACTCTCATCATACTGAGCCTGTTTTTTTCAAAGTTGAAATTTAACGCTCTACAGGAATGCTAAGCTGGACGGGAAAGTATATTCTTCCATGGGTTTTCACAGTATAAGACCGTTAGAATACATTTACTATGCTTTCTTTAATCTTGTTATCACAAAATGGCTAATATTCGTGATGGCATGTTGCGCTTCGGGCAGCATGTATGCTAAAAAGTGGAACACACTCCACATTTTTTCCCATACTTCTAGCGAGACTTCGACACCTGCGGCTTTTGCGAGGTCAGCAAACCGAGTAGCGTCGCTTAACAAAACCTCATGGTCACCTACTTGGATGAGTAGTGGGGGTAATCCTCTTAAATCCATCCTCAAGGGGGATAACAAAAGGGGCGCTTCCTGTGATACATTACCTAGATAATCGTTCAAAATCCTTAGATTAATCTGCCTACTGCCAGTAGGATCAAGTTCTGCTCGACTATGATACGATTCCCCGTCTAAATGCACGAGATCAGTATGCGGCGTTATGAGAAAGGCGCCTGCCGGAAGTACTTCATTAGCCTCACGTAAAGATAGCAGTGTCATCAGTGCAAGACTACCTCCGACAGAATCGCCTCCCAATATGATGTTATGAGGCGCATATCCATTTGCTAATAACCAATGATACGCACTCAGGCAATCCTCATTTGCAGCGGGAAAGGGATACTCAGGTGCTAAACGGTATTCTAACGTCAACACTTTCACACCACTAGACTTCGAAATCCTTGCAGCAAGATCACGATATGTTTCGCAGCTTCCTGCGATAAATCCTCCACCGTGAAAGTAAAGAATCACTTCTTTCGCTGTCTCTGGTTTATTATCCTCAGTACTGACCCATTCACCTTTTAAATGCCCGACAGCAACCTTTTCGACCATAATATCAGGAAGCTAAGGGAGTGCCGCTGCTGCTTTCGCCATATATTGCCAAATTTGTTCAACAGTCTTACCTTCGTAGTTACTGTTTTGCCGTAAATAACTTTTGATCATTGTGAGCTGTTCTACATCCGTTTTTTGCACGTGAATTCCTCCTACAAGGTTAATAAAGTGATTATAGAACCTGTAGTAAGGTACAAGGTCAAGTTAAGATTTCATATTGAGGGTCTGGAGTACATCCTGCACATCGAGATGCTTATTCGTTGCTTGTAGACTAGATTTCAAGTCTGACAACATTGATTTTGTATTCTCTCTCTTGCTAATTTCTTTGTTGATACTGTTGATTTTTCTATCAATAACATCAATAAAGTCAGAGATGCTGATCGAATGATCTTCCGACTTCGTTAGAGCTTTCTTTATTTCTCTAAGTGTAAATCCACAGAGCTTAGCATTTTTTATAAAAGTGAGCCGGATCAGGACTTCATCTGTATATAAACGATAGCCGGATTCTGAACGTTTCGGAGGTTGAATGAGCCCTTGTTCTTCGTAATATCTTAAAGTTTCAATATTCACATCTGCCATTTGCGCGATTTGTCCCCGTTTAAATCCTTCCATTAGCAAACCTACTTTCATAATCCATCAGATAAGATCACGAATATCATAGTATACATTGTATAAATATGTAAATAAAAGTTAGGTAATAAAGTGCTACACTTGTAGAGTGAAGATTTTATAAGGAGGATGCGAAATAATGAAAATAAGAAAGTTTCATGATTTGGATGTAAGGCAGATTGTCTCTTTGTTCTATGAAACAGTGCATTCGGTCAATAAACAACACTATACACAAAAGCAACTTGATGTCTGGGCACCCAGAGAAGAAGAAGTGCTTAAACGGATAACTTGGAAAGATTCTTTCAATCTCAATGTCACTTATATAGCTGAGATCAACGGTAATATTGTAGGGTTCGCTGATATGACTCAAGAGGGCCATTTGGATAGATTGTATATACATAGAGATTTCCAGAGACAAGGAATAGCTTCATCTTTGGTGGATAATTTAGAATCCGAAGCGAGACAACGAGGTCTTATTGCAATGGATACAGAAGCAAGTATCACGGCACGACCATTTTTTGAACATCACGGGTATCAATTAACGGAATCGCAGGTTGTTGAACGCAAGGGCGTGTCATTAGAAAATTTTAAGATGGTTAAAAATTTGTTGAATAAATAAAAATATTTTATTTTACTAAAACCCTTTTGCCTTTTCGGGAGTCTAATCATGGAAAGGAACGGGGTGGGGGATTGTCTACGGAAGAACTGGTGATGGCCGCACAATGCGGTGACCATGAGGCATTTCATCAATTAGTTAGCATCAATAAGAAGAAACTTTACTCAATTGCCGTTGCTTACTTAAAGGACGAGAATGATGCATTGGAGGCTATCCAAGAAACGACATGCAGGGCCTACACTAAGCTTGCAAAGTTAAAGGAACCTATATATTTTCAGACTTGGTTAATACGTATTCTGATCCGATGCTGCATTGACGAACAAAAAAGAAAACGTAAAATGATGCCATTATTTCATGTGACTGAACCGCTTGCTGCGGATCTTGAATTAGATTTCAAAATGAGTATGGAAATGGCAATCAATCTGCTCGCTCCTAAGCTTCGTCATATCATCATCCTTAAATACTATGAGGATATGACACTTAGTGAGATTGCTAATCTGTTAGAGAAACCGGAAGGTACAGTGAAGACTTGGCTGAACAAAGGGTTAAAAGAACTTCGAATGTATTTGTCGAAGGAGGGGGAATACGAATATGTCCAACCCAACTGAATATGAAATAGCATGTGGATTAGATGATCGGATTGAGGCTGCCATTACGGATGGCATTCGGAGAGGGCAAATGGAGACAACACGTCGCAGCAAACAACGACGAAGACGATTTACAGGCGTGATCCTTACGACAGTACTACTCTTCACTTGCATGTTCACGATTAAAGTATCACCGGTGTTCGCCGCGATGGTCAGGGAAATTCCTGGTCTGAATAAGTTCGTTGATTTGATCAACAACAATACATCGGATAAAGGTATTCAACTCGCTTTAGATAACGACTTCATCCAGCCTGTTGGCGTCTCCGACGAGCATAATGGCATGAAGTTCACGGTTCAAGGCATCATCGCAGATGACTCCCGAATGGTTGTGTTCTACGATATTCAATTGCCGGACAAGGATAGTTCTGTCGAATTAGATGATGTATCTCTAACGGATACCTCAGGTAAGAAAATATTGGCCTCACTCAGTTACAATAATTCAGATGAACGGAAACAGGAAGACATTCGAGAATTTGGAATTCAGCGTGGGACAATAGTTGTTGAAATCACACAAGGGAAGTCACTACCTAGTGCAGTGCTACTTAAAGTCGTTTTTAAGAAATCACCATTATCGAATTTGGACAATGTGAAAAGAGACATGTTCGCAGGCGATGGAGAGAATTTAATCACAAAAGATAATGATCGTGGTACGGAGTTTAACGTCACCATACCGATTGATCGAGAAAAATTTGAAGGGCTTCAAAAAGAGTATATCATTGGCGAAACTATCCAGATTGAAGGCCAGAGTATCACCTTTGATAAAGCTGTCGTCTCTCCTTTACGCATTTCTTTGTATGTGGACTATGATAAGGAAAATTCAAAACAGATATTTGGGCCTGGGGATATACAGTTGATTGACGATCAAGGGACGGCTTGGAAAAGTATATCTGGGAGTATGGGTTCTCTAAAGGATAGACAAATTCTTAATTTTGAGAGTCCGTATTTCAAAGTACCTAAGACTTTGACCATTGAAGGAAGCTGGTTTCGTGCACTCAACAAAGATCAAATGTCCGTAATCATTGACACAGAGAAAGGGCAGTTACTTAAGACACCAGACGAGAAACTGGACCTTCAAGGGATAGAAATTATCGATAAATATCTGCAATTGGATTTTTCCCTCAAGGGCCTCGATCCAGCAGATTATATGGGTTACTCTTTGTTTGAAGGGGAGTTTACTGACGCGGATGGTAACAAGCACCAACGGGAGAATCTTAAGGAAAGTACTACAAGTAGATTTAGTGACTCTGGGCCGATAGAGCAACACAATCTTCAATATATGGATAATAAAACATATAAACAACCACTTACTTTCACAATATTCAACTATCCTGCATATATCCGTGAGCGATACAAGATTCGTATAAAGTGAAGAAGAGTTACTCTTCCAAAAGTATATCATCTCACGCCATGAAGTGATATTATAGTTAAAATATTGTAAATACGATGATTAGAAGAGTAAATAAATGCAATTCATTAGCAGAGAGCTCCGAAGGGTGAAAAGGAGTAATGAATGATTTATTGAAACAAGTCTATGAGTATCATGTTGGAACCTGATTTATGAGGATAGCATGACAGGAGCTCCTGTTATAGAGCTAGAGTATACACATGATTCTCAATCATGTCGTACTTGAAGAGGTTATTATGGCAACATAATAGCAAATCTGGGGTGGTACCACGAATTTCATATCTCGTCCTCAAGACTAACGTCTTGGGGGTGAGATTTTTTGTCGTCTACACGTATATAGATGACGAATTTGGTTTGTAGCAATCTAGAGGTGATGGATGAACATCATCATATTTCATATAAGAGCTGTTGGAAAGGAGTAACACAATGAAAGTGAAACCAATTTCAGATTATTGGAAGTATTCTTCGATGTTATTATTTGGAATAGGAGTTTCAAATTTAGGTTCGTGGATTTACTTTATTGCACTTAACTTAATTGTGCTCGATATTACGAAGTCACCACTTGCTGTCTCGGGGCTTTATATTATGAAGCCGTTAGCGACAATATTCACGAATCTCTGGTCCGGAAGTCTAATTGATCGATTGAACAAGAGGAATGTAATGGTATTCCTAGATATCTTTCGCGCAGTCATCATAACCTTGTTACCGTTGAGTTCTTCCATCTGGTACATGTATACCCTTGTTATTCTCATTAGTATGGCAGGTTCGATATTTGGACCAACATCAATGACTTACATAACACAACTGATCCCAGAGGAACAAAGACCGAGGTTTAATTCACTGAATACCTTAATCAACTCTGGCGCATTTCTACTGGGCCCAGCTATCGCGGGAGCTCTATTCGTTGTAAGTTCAGCCGTGCTTGCAATCTATCTGAATGCGATAGCTTTATTTATTTCAGGAGTTATTACGTTACTCATGCCGAACTTGGAGAGTCAAACAACGCACGGGAAATCAGAAACACAACAAAGGATATCTTTGGCGTTATTGAAAAAGGACTGGGATATGGTCATACAGTTTTATCGACACAACGGTTATGTTAGGGCTATCATTTTTCTATTTGGAAGTACAATGTGGGTCATGGCATCGGTAGTGGACTCATTGGAGGCTTCCTTTGCAACGCTAGTAATAGAAATGTCTGAAAGTGAGTATGGTGTTCTTGTTAGCATTGCGGGTGCAGGTATTATTGTAGGGGCTATCGTGAACACTGTTATTGTAAAAAAACTGGCCATGACGTTGATGATTGGGATGGGTTCAATAGGTGTCTGCTGTGGCTATATGATTTATGCGTTCTCACATTCATTTCTATACGCTGCTGTTGGATTTTTCACCCTCGCGTTTTGGCTAGCATTTGTAAATACAGGATTCACTACATTCTATCAAAGTAATGTCCCGGTATATATAATGGGTAGAATAGGAAGTCTGAATGATTTTATATCAGCCATACTTATTATAATCACAACCGTGTTTCTCGGAGTGGCCGCAGAATTCCTTTCAATCCAAATAGCCGTTATTACCGGAGTTATTGTTATGTTTTTATTAGGGATTATGTTAAGTGTGTGCGTATTAATTCCGCAAAGTAGATGCAGAGCAAGCTTGAACAAGGTATGATGAAATCATCACACAAACGGTTAATACGAATAGATTGAGGTGGTAATTTTGATCCTAGTGAGTTCATGTTTAGCGGGGTTACCAGTAAGATATAACGGAACACATCGAATAGATCTCAGAATTCAGAAATTGATAGAAGACAATAAAGCAAAGATGGTTTGTCCTGAACTCCTTGGAGGTTTCTCAACACCGAGAGAGCCTGCTGAGATCGTCGGAGGAGATGGAGAGGATGTCCTTAATGGACAAGCAAGAGTTGTTGATAAATCAGGACAAGATGTCACGGACCAGTACATTAAAGGAGCTTACGATACGCTTAAACAAGCGCAAGCGGTTCATGCGGAAATCATCATTCTAAAGGAATACAGTCCATCTTGTGGAAGCTCAATGATTTATAATGGTACATTTGAAGGCAAGAGAATCGTTGGCAATGGCGTAACGACCGCTTTACTTATAAGAAATGGTCTAAGAGTAATTTCGGAAGAGAACTTATCAGATTTTCTGCATGATCTATAAAGGATACGTATTCCATTGACAGTAAGCTTTATTTCTATTATGCTTTACAAGAATTATTTTTAAATATCACAAACTCATTTTTTTTGAGAGACGAAATTTTTAAAAGGGAAACCTTTTTTTCGGTCGTCATCTGTCCTTAGGACAGGTGGCGATTTTTATTTTTTAATAGAAGGAGTGTTAAGCTTGAATGTATTGAAATATTCAATTTTTGCGATATTGGGTGCGATATCGTATGGTACACTGTCGACGATGGTTAAGCTTGGATTTAAGGATGGTTATACTTCAGGAGAATTAATCGGTAGCCAATATCTCGTTGGTTGGGTCATTATCGCTGCTATATACCTTTTCTCATTTAATTATAAGATTTCATTGAAGAACGCTGGACAGTTGTTGTTTACGGGTTTGATGACTGCTTTAGTAGGTATAACCTACGCGGTCTCTGTATCTGAATTGCCTGCTTCAATAGCGGTTGTATTCCTGTTCCAATTCACTTGGATAGGTGTTGTTATTGAAAGTATTATGACTAGAACATGGCCAAGTAAGAGTAAATTAGTAGCTATCTTATTGTTAGTAATCGGTACATTGATGGCGGGAGCTATTTTTAATCAATCTTTATCTTCATTGAGTATGAAAGGCGTGTTGTTTGGACTACTTGCTGCCTTATTCTTTGCACTTTACATGGTACTTTCTTCAAAAGTTGCGACGCAGGAAGCTGCTCCAAAACGGTTGTTCTTTATTAGTACTGGAGCGTTCTTAACGATATCCCTAACAACAAATCCGGTACACCTTGTTACTCAACTAACAGAGACAAGTCTATGGAGATATGGTTTGCTACTTGGGGTGTTGGGTGTCGTAGTTCCGTTCTTTTTATTTGCCATTAGTATGCCTAAAATAGGAGCAGGTCTAGGTACGATCCTATGTGCAGCAGAATTACCTTCAGCCATGGTGGTCTCTGTCATATTCTTGGGAGAATTGGTTACACCTCTGCAATGGAGCGGGATGTTCTTGATTGTACTAGGAATCATGTCTCCAGAAATATTAAAGAGGATGTCAGTCACGCAACGATCAGGGGAAAAGTTACTGCCTTACAATAGACGAGGATGATGTTCTTTCTCAGTAATGGCCTTAGCTATCCAATCGAAAATTCATTCATAGATGTGTAAGTTATAAATCTGCATTACTGAGAGACTGATCAAGGGAACCCTTGTTCAGTCTTTTTATGTTGTAACACAAGCTCGTACTCGGTCAAATGCAGCTTGGAAATAATATTTTCATGAGAATTGCAGGGGACATGATAAAATTAACGTCTAAGACTAGGGGAAGGAGAGGAGAACTATTGACGAGGATAAAATCATAGAAGATATTCTTCAAGGGGACGAGACAGCATTTCGGTTCATTGTAGATCAATATAGTAAACATATATTCCATACGACATACTCCGTATTGCGCGATGTTAAGGATGCAGAAGATGTTGCCCAAGAGACCTTTATCCAGATCTATAAGTCTCTTTCTCAATATCGATCCCAAGGGTTTAAATCGTGGATTACGCGTATTGCAATGAATAAGGCTATTGATCTGAAGCGAAAGAAAACACGGCGAGGCGAAGATAAGCAATATCCTGTGTTCGATATGGAATTGATTGCCTCAGATGAAGAAGATCTGTTAAACCGTACGATTCGTAAAGAAAAAAATGAACTCTTTAAAAGGAAGTTACAAACGATTCCAGATAATCATAGGGTTGTGCTTACGGCTTTTTATTTAGATGAGAAGAATTACGAACAAATTGCGCAAGAGCTTGAGGTTAAACCGAAAACGGTAGAATCTAAATTGTATCGGGCAAGAGAGTGGATTCGGAAGAAATGGAAGGAGGAAGCTTGGAAATGAAACATTTAAGCGTGGAAGATAAGCGAATACTAGCACAACTATATATCAATGGTGGCTGTACGATGGAACAAGAGAAGTCTTGGGAAACGCTACTACTTGAAGATACGGAAGCGATGGATTTACATATCCAACTTCTATCTTCCGTGGAACTAAGCATGCCGGATATGATGGATTCGATACAATTTACGGATGACGTCATGAATAGCATACCGTTTCATCTTTACGAGAAGGAAGAGAGTCGTATTGAACAACAGCGACGACGGTGGTTCGAACATCCTATATTCCATTATGCAGTTGCTGCATGTGTGACCTTGTTATTCTTGTCTACAGGGCTTTTTGATAAATTAGTAACTGGGGATTTAACTGTTATAGCTAAAGAACAGAAACAGACGACGCCATATAGCGAACAGATGATGGATATTACAGTGACGTGGCTTGATCAATTGAAACGATAAATGAGACTTGAGAGGATGGATGGATGTGCATAATGAACGAAATGGACTTTTGGCTTTCGCATTAAATGTGTTCCCCGGGTTAGGACATTTTTTCTTGGGAAGAAAATCTAGAGGATTTCTATATCCTTTAATGTTCTTTGGAAGTATTGGTGTGAGTTCTTTGTTGGCTATTGTTAGTAATCAGGATGAATTTATAGGTGTTGGAGCCGTAGGGGGACTTTTCTTCTGGTGTGTTAGTATGCTAGATTTAATAATCTTCTTACTAAGAAGGCCATCTTCACCCCAGATTGCATTGCAAATGAGAAATGAACTAGGTCATGCAGTGTATGAACAAGGACACTTAATAAGTGAACCATTCGTTTCAAAAAGTGAGCATAGTGAGCGTTTTTACACGATTCTACTATCATTTATCCCCGGATTAGGACATTTCCAATTAGGCTTGATGCAACGTGGATTATCTTTTCTAATCGCATTCTTCGGGTTGTTAACGATCATGATGTTTGTTTCGGGGATTACAAGTTCCTCGATATTCCTGTTGTTCCTAGGTGTACTCCCGGTTATTTGGTTATATTGTATGTTTGATACGGTACAACAAATGAATCGGAAGCAGGCAGGGGAGCCGTTAGTCGATCGAACATTATTTGAGGAATTTGAAGAAGGACGAGAAGATGGTAAACGTAGTAAAACATTAGTGACATTATTGTCTGCTTTTCCTGGTGCGGGACATATGTACCTAGGCTTGCAAAAGAGAGGGCTACAACTGATGGTATTGTTCTTGGGTTCCATCTATATTCTAGATATTCTTAGACTTTCAATATTCATGTTTCTTATCCCTGTGATTTGGTTCTATAGTTTCTTTGATGGACTCCAGCAGGCATCTCGATATGGCAAAGAGCCGCTTATTGATCGACCGCTTGTTGAAGGAATTGACAATCACCGTGGGTTGCTAGGTATAGCATTATTATTACTTGGGATGTATTATCTAGGGACACAATTCATTATTCCTTTATTGGATGCAAGGTTCCCTGAATTCCGTATTGACTATCGATTCCGTACGTATATCCAAACATTCATCGTGTCGATACTCTTTATCGGCGGTGGACTGAAGCTTGCGCTCGGGAATAAGAAGTTGAACAAGAAATCGGAACAGGTTCGACCTCGTCGTTAATGTATTCAAGATAAATGTAGGAGGTATTCATGACAACAGCATTGGTGTTAGGTGGGACACGATTCTTTGGAAAGAGATTAGTAGAGCTCCTTTTAGAAGAAGGGGTAGAGGTAACGATCGCTACTAGAGGGAAGACTTCGGATGGGTTTGGAGATAAAGTAAAACGTCTTGTCATAGATCGAGAAAATTATGACTCCTTATTACAAGCTACTGAAGGTTTAGCGTGGGATGTCATATACGATAATATCTGTTATTCTCCACAAGACGCATGGAATGCCTGTGAAGTATTTGCAGGTAAGGTGAAGAGATATATTAATACATCCACTATCTCCATATATGAATCCAATCCAAATGAACACATAGAAACAGAAGTGGATCCAACTACCTATCCTATACAGATGGGAACGCGCTCAGATTTCAACTATGGTATAGGTAAAAGACTAGCCGAAGCCGTATTCGCCCAACATGCCACATTCCCTGTGTGTAGTGTTCGATTTACTTTTGTCGTAGGTGAAGATGATTATACGAGACGTCTTGAATTTCACATCGATCGGATTAAGGAAGGGACACCTATTCTTATTCCTTCACTTGATGCAAAGATAAACTTCATTTCTTCGGATGAAGCGGCTTCATTACTAAGCTGGTTGAAGGATCAATCGCTTACCGGAGCTCTAAATGCCTGCTCCACAGGTGAGATATCGTTAGCAGAGATGATCGAATTGATGGAACAAGAAGTGGGCAAAACAGCCATTATAGATCAACATACAGAGGATTCGAATCACTCACCTTATGGTGTGGAAGAATCGTTCTTCAGTAGCAATGCGAAGGCAGTAGAAGCAGGGTTCCCCTTTACATCATTAAATGAGTGGTTTCCAGCTCTGATTCGTCAGTTGGTACGAACAACATAATAAATATTGAATTAGACAAAACAATCCCAATCCTAATTATAGGAATGGGATTGTTTTGATATCGGGTCATAAGAACAATGCATCTCTCTGGAGTGGTCTTACTACACCATTATTTCTCATGCACGTTCCTAACGATCACTATCTTTTAGGTACGTTATTAAGCAGTAAACCGCGATACAAATATTCAAAAATAAATTCAAATGCTTCTAAGTGTCTCTTAGCTTCAAAGGCATTCTTACCCCACGCACAGATACCATGATTCTGTAACAATATGCCAGGTACCGCAGGATTAAGCACCCCAGGAACTTCTGCTGCAATACTTGGAATGTGTGCATAATTAGGGATAACTGGAATGGAAATCTCAGCATTTTCTTCCCAGATGTTGAAAGCTTTAATCAGTTCAATACCCTGAGCTTTAACAACCCCGCTCTGACCAAGCCATTCGCTAATTAGGTTGTTATACACGGTATGTACGTGGAACACCGCACCGCATCCAGTCAATCGATAAATTTCACAATGGATCAATGTTTCTGCACTTGGCTTAAGTGTCGTGGCTTCACAAGCTTGACCGTTCTGATCCACGAATAAAAAATCTTGAGGCGTACTCACGGATTTATCTTTGCCGCTTGCAGTTACCGCAAAATGAAATTCATCCTCTTGAAATTCCCCAACACGAATCGATAGATTGCCGCTTGTTCCAGGGAACCAATTACGCTCTGCAAATAGGGTTTTTACTTGTCGTAGATCATCGAGCGCCTGTTGTTTTTCTTCTAAGGTGATATTTTCAAAGCTCATGATTTAAGCACTCCTTGTTCTTGTTTCAGTTGCATATCTTTTAAGATATCATGAAATGTCGCATAAGGTACATGGTCTACTCCAAGCTCTTCACATTTCGTAGTGAGGTGGGATCGGGAATAGACAAGATCAGCAATTTTGGCACCTTCGAAGTCTGTTAGGCTATCTCCAATAAGGATTCGGAAATAAGATTCCTCTGGAAACTTACGCATCACCGTTGTTTTGCACATGCCGCATCCACTCTCGCAAGGAGGAAGACATGGATTAGGCCAAGTAATTTCAATTTGTTCACCTGTAAAGTCAGCACCATTGCAATAAATATGGTCCGCAGGAATGCCGAATGGCGCAAGCATAGGATGGATGAAGAAATCCATACCACCACTAGTGACATTGAATTCAATATTCTCAGCTTCAAGATAGTGGAGGAAGTCTTGGAAACCTTCGCGTATCCCAGCGGTATTGAGTACAAAAGAAGTGAGTTCTTCCTTTTGGCCAGAAGGCATAAGTGCGAACATAGCGCCGACACCTACTTTTAGCGTTAACCGTTGTTTAATTGTATCTTCGACAATAGCTTCATAACCAGCAGGTTTGAATTGATTCATAATCGCAACAATATTATCTGTAATGGTGATAGTACCGTCGAAATCGCAAAAGATGACGGTTTTCTTAGGTGATGTCATTATTTTCCTCCCCAGATGTTTAATGCTGTTTGTAGTTCAGGAAATGAATGTGCATAGTCGGATAAAGGGATGTTGTGAGTAGCAGCATCAATGGCTTGTAAGAAAGCACGTCCGCCTGCAGCCGTACCCATTGGATGGCCATGAATACCTCCACCTGCATTGACTACGACATCCATTCCGAAATCTTGAAGTATGACCGGTACGAGTCCCGGATGAATCCCGGCAGAAGGGACAGGCATACTTGTCTTTATAGCTAAATCTGAGCTAATAAGTTCATCTCTAATCGCTAAATTCTCATCCCGCGGCATCGTGACAGATCCATAAGGAGAAGGGAAAAGTACCAGGTCCGCACCAGCTAGGCGCATCAACTGCCCAAGAAGTACAGACGCTGAAATGCCATAATGAGGTGAAGGGTACATTGCCCCAGCTAATGCAGGATGTGCTGCGATTGGAACGGTAATCTCCGGATCACTACTTAGCTCATGTAGGACATCATAGCCATAAGAAAGCACGTTGAATAGTAAGGCATTTGCGCCAGCTTCGATAGCTCTTAGCGCTTGTTGTTTCAGATTGGACGTGCGTCCAGTTAAGTTCGTAGCGTAAAGAAGTTTTTTACCTGTTTCTTTACTTGCTTCTTCCGCAGCTCTAGCACAGATCTCGACACGTTTCTCAATCGGTGTTAGTTCATTCTCGAACAAAATTTCATCATCTTTAATGAGATCTACCCCACCCAATGCTTGAAGGGTGAATTGCTCACGAAGTTCATCAAGATTAAGTCCGATGACAGATTTGAAGATACTCATGAGGAGTGGGCGATTGTATACATCAAGTTGTTGGCGGATGCCTTGAATTCCAAATTTAGGACCTGGAAAAGCGGACAAAAATGACTCTGAGAATCCAAGCTTGATTAGTTTGATTCGACCATCCATAGAGATTTTACCGAAAACAGTGACAAGAAGTGCTGGAATGTCACGGCTGAAATTCACATCAGGGTAGGCGATAGTGATGTCAGCATACCGATTAGCGTCCGATAAATCTTCATGTACATCGACATATAAGACTTGACCTAGATGTTTTTGCATGGCGGTACGTTTCGCTTGAGGTAATTCAGTCCAACTTCCTACCGTTAATCCAACAGCGATTGATTCTGCCTTTTTATGAAAATCCGCTTTCGGATCATGTAATCTATACGTAGCTGTGCAATAACTCATTTAAATTTCCTCCTCAAGAGCCGCGCCCATTTCACGTGATCGTTCACTGCAACGATTGACAGCAGCAATAACATCTTCGAAGAAGTTACCTTCGTCAAGCACGCTAATCGCGGCTTGGGTAGATCCGTTAGGAGAAGTGACTTTCGCTCTCAGAGCTCCAGGTGCTTCTCCCGTTTGTTGTACCATTCGAGCAGCACCAAGTACGGTCTGAACCGTCAATTCTGTACATTGTTCTGGAGTAAGACCACCACGAACGCCTGCAGCGATCATCGCTTCCATCATATAGTAGATATAAGCTGGGCCACTTCCCGAAATTCCAGTCAATAAGTCCATATTTTGCTCTTCAATAATTGTAATCGTACCAACAGCTTCAAATAGAGTCGTAACAATACGTTGTTGATCTTCAGTTACTTCAGTTGAGAACGAAATTCCAGTAGCGCCAAGACCAATTGAACTAGAAGTATTCGGCATCGTGCGAGCGATAGGTTGATTGCGACCTAAAAGGCGCTGCATGGTGTTGATCGACAGACCTGCGATAACAGATACAATCAACTGATCTTCTGTAAGTAGGGGGCCTAATTGTTGGAGAGCCGCAGCAGCATCTTTGGGCTTCATCGCTAGGACAATAACCGAAGAACTCTGCAGGATACCGACCTTAGCTGATTCGTCATTGCTGGTCCTAACTTGATATAACTTTTGCAATTCTTCAAGTCGGGTAGTATTACTACGATTAAGCATCATTATATTGGAAGGCAGAACAACGGATCTTGCTATAAGACCGCGTACGATCGCTTCTGCCATCGATCCTGCACCATGAAAAGTAATATTATTCTGAATTGCGTACTGTTGTTGACTCATTTGGCCCATGATTCAATCCTCCATGTCGGAAATTATCGACGAATTTGTCCGTTACCGTAGATTCTATATTTAGTAGAAGTAAGTGAAGGGAGTCCCATTGGGCCCCGAGCGTGCAACTTTTGAGTGCTAATTCCAATTTCTGCACCGAATCCGAATTCGAATCCGTCTGTGAAACGAGTAGAAGCATTATGATAAACAGCAGCAGCATCAACCTCTTGGATGAAGAATGCAGCCTGATCTTTGTCTTCCGTAATGATACATTCAGAGTGTTGCGTTCCATGTTGCGCAATATGATCAAGTGCTTCTTGCACATTGTTGACTATTTTAACATTCATGATGTAATCATTATATTCCGTCGAGTAGTCTTCGTCGGTAGCTAGGGTAGCCCAAGGGATGATTGGGAGCGTAGCCTCACATCCACGTATTTCTACATTGGATTCCTTGAATTGTTCTGCCAGAGATGCAAGATGGCGTGTAGCGAAATCGCTATGAACGATAAGGGTCTCCATCGAATTACAGACAGATGGACGTTGTACTTTAGCATTTAAGCTAATATTAGAGGCCATATCAGGATCAGCGGATGCATCTAAATACGTATGACATACACCAGCGCCGGTCTCGATGACAGGGACAGTAGCGTTCTCAACAACATTCTGGATGAGTGATCTGCCACCACGTGGAATCACAACGTCTAGTAATCCTTTAAGCTTCAACATTTCATCGACAGATGCGCGATTAGGATCTTCGATAATTTGTAGAGCATCGACTGGGATAGCTGATAGAGCAAGAGCACGATGCAACACTTCAATAATTTGACGGTTGGATGAGATAGCGGAAGATCCACCACGCAATACAACCGCATTACCCGTCTTAAGACAAAGACCAGCAGCATCGACAGTCACATTCGGACGAGCTTCATATATGATACCAATTACACCAAGTGGAACACGTACTTTATCGATTGTAAGACCATTTGGACGATCTAAAGCTTCTAGTACGTCACCAATAGGATCTGGAAGATCAATAATCTGTTCTAAACCTTCAGCCATAGCGTTAATGCGTTCCGGAGTTAATGCCAATCGGTCGAGTAGGGAAGGAGCTGTACCTTGCTGACGTCCACGTTCAAGATCTTCAAGATTTGCAGTTAAAATAATCTCTTGTTCCTGTCTGAGCGCCTGAGCCATCAGTTGCAACGCTTCATTCTTCTGTTGAGTATCCAAGCGATTCAGTACAGTAGCAGCAGCTTTCGCAAGCGTGGCCTTTTGTCTTACTTCACTTTGGTTCATAGGGATAACCTCCTGAAATTTTTTGAGCATATCATCGTCGAACTACTTCGAAAAAAATCACATCGGAAGCATGGTTTTAATTTTTTAGCGATACTTCCAGTTTTACTTCATGAAAGATCGCATCGTAAGCATAAGCTTAGTTTTATGAGGTTTACTTCAATGTTTTTTTCTCTATTAATACCCGCATTAAAGTGGATCTTGCCGCAATCTTGCGAAGGTGAAGGAATTGTTCTGAAGAAGCGTAGCGTTCGCCTTTGTCATAGGATTTCTACCGCGATAAGCGGCTTATAATCAAGAATCCAATGACAACAGCGATCGGAAGAACAATCCGTCACCGTAGCGGCTTTCGCCTAAGCCTCTACTTTAATGTAATCCACTCGTCACGATGAACAACCTCTAACCGATGAATACTATCAATCTTCTGATATACATCTGAACTGGACATGCCGCATACTTGGCGTAATTGTTCATCATCATAATTAATGACGCCGCGTCCGAGGACTACTGCATCCGTATTAAGTACTTCTACGACATCGCCTGCATGAAAATGACCTACTACGTGTTTGACACCTACGGGAAGCAGACTATGCCCACCATGGATTAAGGCTGTTTCCGCACCTGCATCTACAGTGATGGAGCCAAGTGGTGTCGACATGAAGCCAAGCCATTGCTTTTTCATAGATAGGGAAGAGAGTTTAGTATCGAAATAAGTTCCACGGCCTTGGCCGTCTACAGCGTTCTGAAGATCTCCATGAGCTGTAACCTGCCCGATGAAGACAGGGACACCGCCTCGGGTGGCTATCTTGGCAGCATCTATTTTGGAGCGCATGCCACCTGTACCGAGTGAGGAACCAGCACCACCAGCATTAGTATAAATTTCCTCCGTTATTTCAGTCACATGACTGTAGCGAACGGCATCTGGATACTTGCGTGGATCACCACTATAAAGACCGTCCATATCTGTGAGGATCAAGAGGTGACGTGCTTTCACTAAATTGGCGACAAGGGCAGATAATGTGTCATTATCACCGAATTTAAGCTCATCGACAGACACGGTATCATTTTCATTAACAATAGGGATGACACCTTGTTTCAACAATTCTTCAACGGTCATACCGGCATTATTCATCCGCTTGCGACTGCAGAAATCAGTCCGTGTGAGTAATAACTGAGCGGTAACAATGCCATGAGCGGCGAAGGCTTGCTGATAGGCTTGCATTAATAGTGCCTGACCAACGGCTGCTGCAGCTTGTTTCTCATGTAATAATCGAGGACGAGCGTCATAACCAATCTCACGAAATCCTGCTGCAACCGCACCTGATGTGACCAACAACACTTCGTGACCTGCCGCTTTTAAAGAAGCCATTTCTCTTGCGAAAAATATGATAGCCTCACGATTCAATGCTCCTTCGACAGAGGCAAGGGAGCTACTTCCGATTTTGACAACGATACGAGAAGACACAACAATCACTTCCTCATTAAAGATCAATTTTACAACAAAACAACAAAAAAACCTTCATCCTTGACGAGCAAAGGACGAAAGTTATAGCTTCCGCGGTACCACCTTTATTGATGAATAGATCATCCAACTTAATGACCTTGTAACAGAAGGTACTGTCCTGCATGATATTGCAGGCCGCTCAGGGGTAGGTTCGATAAGGATTCACGGTAAACTCTCTCAGCCAAGGAATTTACTCTCTATCAGCGTGCACAGCCTTAACTAATGGTCCCGTCAACACGTTTTCATATATAAGAGGATGTTCAAAAATTCATCTTTTGATCACGAAGTTTACCAAGAGGCTTATTCGACATCGAATATTGAATTCAGGCGGTCCTTCCGGTGCTCACGTAGGTACTGCCTACGCTCCGCTCCTCACTCCCTTGCTTCATCCAATATTCTCGGTGCTGAAAAGATGACTTTTTGTACTCACACTTTAAAAGATACGTTTATTTTCAAATAGGATACCATGGATAGGAACCCTTTGCAAAGATTATGAGAAGATGCCTAGTTTACCGATCCGTGCGACTGCTTCTTGTAGTCTAGCCTCGGAGCTAAGTAAGCCTATACGTACATAACCTTCTCCACAACTACCGAATCCTACACCTGGTGCGACAGCTACTTTAGCTTCTTTAAGTAGGAGATCTGAGAAAGAGACGGACGTATGCCCCTCAGGGACAGGTAACCAACTAAAGAATGAGCCACTCGGTCGATCGGTGTGCCAACCGATTTCATCTAATGCCGTGTGTAACGCATTCCGTCTAGATTCATATCGAGCCACTAACTCATGAACACAATCCTGAGATGAAGTGAGTGCGACGGCAGCAGCAGATTGGATACCCCCGAATAGACTGACATACATATGATCTTGAAGCGAATTAATGTGTGAGATCACTTCGGCATTACCAAGAGCAAATCCTACACGCCATCCAGCCATATTATACGTTTTGGAGAGGGTGTACATCTCGATTCCTATTTCTTTGGCACCAGGTGCTTGAAGGAAGCTGACAGGCTGCTTACCGTCGAATCCGATAGCGCCATAGGCGAAGTCACTGGCTACAATAATTTCGTTCTTTGCAGCGAATTCTACGGTTTCTTCATAGAAAGAAAGAGGAGCCGTTGCAGATGTTGGGTTGTTAGGATAATTCAGGAACATGAGCTTTGCACGAGCTTTATCTTCATCACTAATCTGATTGTAATCAGGTAAGAATTTATTCTCTTTGAGAAGAGGCATGAAGGACATTTCAGCACGTGCCAGCGCTACACCCGACCAATAATCTGGATATCCTGGGTCTGGTACAAGGCAGAGATCTCCTGGATTAAGAACGACTTGAGGTAACTCTACAAGCCCTGTTTTGCCCCCGAATAGAATAGCGACTTCTGTCTCAGGATCAAGAACAACACCGTAATCTTCGAGATATCGTGTAGCAATGGCTTCTTTTAGAAAAGAATAGCCCGTAAAAGGAGGGTACTTATGATAAAGCGGGTTAGCCGCCGCACTTTGTAACTCTTTCACGATATGTTCTGGTGTTGGTGTATCGGGATTACCTTGTCCTAGATTAATGACATCATGGCCTTCGGCAATCTCACGATTGACTTTCTGAACTAGATTAGCAAAAAACTGGCTAGGTAGTCCCTTAATAACATCGGCCGGTTCGATCTGAAAGGCTGAGACGTTATTCTGGTTGTTTGGGTGACTGGTCATCCTTAATCACACTACTCTCTTAAAAATATAGTAAATTTAATTTATCATCATTTAACCGGGCTGTATAGATTGAATTAACATAAGGAATTGTTGCATGGGAATGGTTCAACAAGATAAGATGATGTATATCAA
The DNA here is from genome assembly GCF_900156375.1 of Paenibacillus macquariensis. Classification (GTDB taxonomy): domain Bacteria; phylum Bacillota; class Bacilli; order Paenibacillales; family Paenibacillaceae; genus Paenibacillus_AQ; species Paenibacillus_AQ macquariensis. Next base: position 33,564 of record NZ_FTNK01000001.1, on the reverse strand, counting down.
TTGGAATAGAGGCGAGGATCATGACAAATCTAACAAACAAAGACCAATTACGTATAGCATTGATTCAAACACCTATTCAATTAGGGGACCCAGAAGCGAATGTGTTGCATATCCGCTCTTTAATGGAGAAAGCCGTGGGACAGACACCCAAACCTGATCTTCTTATGTTGCCTGAAATGTGGAATACAGGGTATGCATTGGAACAAATTCAAGAAATAGCGGATGATCGCGGTGAGCATAGCAAGGAATGGCTAAGTTCTTTTGCCAAAAAAAATGATGTCTTCATTATAGGCGGTTCGATTGCTGAAGCGAATGGCGATCAGATTACGAATTCGATGTATGTGTTCGACCGACAAGGGGAAGAAATTGCTAAATATTCGAAAATTCACTTGTTCTGCTTAATGAATGAAGAGAAATATTTAGTTCCAGGCCAAGAACTAGTCACTTTTCCCGTGAATAATGATTTTAAAGCTGGGGTATCTATTTGTTATGATATTCGTTTTCCAGAAATGGCACGTAGTCTAGCACTAAATGGGGCCAAGGTACTGTTTGTTCCAGCTGAATGGCCGCATCCCCGCTTGCATCATTGGCGTACACTGCTTATGGCACGTGCCATTGAGAATCAGATGTATGTTGTTGCTTGTAACACAGTTGGGGATAACGGTGAAGCTTCATTCTTCGGTCATTCCATGATTATTGATCCATGGGGCGAGATTGTTGCTGAAGGTGGAGAAGGTGAAGAAATCGTGACTGCTGAACTCTCGTTGTCACTTGTAGACGAAGTGAGAAGCCGGATTCCTATTTTCCAAGACCGCCGACCTGAACTTTATAATAAGTAAGTAGTAAGCGCTCCTATCTAGATTATATCCCTGCCATCGATTTCTTGAATGTCTCGATAAAAGCTTCAGCTGCCTTAGAGAGATAACGTCCTTTACGATATGCAACAACAAGCGTACGGTAAGGAACAGGATCAGCTAATGGTAAGTACACAGGAACGAACTCAGATCTAGGAGCTCGAGCAATATACCTTGGGACGAATGTCACACCCATACCAGCGGCAACAAGAGATTGGATCGTCTCCATATTGCTACTTTCGAATACGACTTGAGGTTCAAATCCAGCTTGTTGGCAGAGCTCAATGGTCATTTTACGAAATCCTTGACCTCTCTTTAGCACGATAAAAGGTTCGTCTTTTAACTCTTCTAATTTAACCGCTACAGGTCTTTTACTTGCCATTGCTCTCTTAGCTAATGGGTGATTTGGAGGGACGGCAAGATCAATTAATTCTTTCCCGATGATCTCATAGGCAAGAGAAGGCTCCACAAGTGGAAGAGAGAGTAGACTTAAATCTGTTTTTCCAAGCGCAGTCAGCTTCTCCAGATTCATAGAGGAATCTTCTACGAGAGAGATCTCTATATCTGGAAAAGTTAGCTTGAAGGTTGGAAGTACATAAGGAAGCAAATGAGAACCGGTAATAGGCATACTTCCCACGACAACTTTTCCTCCGCGAAGTTGTGATATGTCGGACATTTCTTGTCGCAACAATTCTACGGCATCTATGATTTTCTGTGCTTGTTCCATGAATGCAGCACCTGCATGTGTGAGTTCAACACTGCTCGTATTTCTTTGAAAAAGAAGTACGCCAATTTCTTTCTCAAGCTTGGATAACTGCTGGCTGAGAGAAGGTTGAGCAATGTGTAACTTCTCTGCAGCTCTTGAGAAATTACGTTCAGCAGCGATTTGTAACGCATATTGTAATTGTCTTAGTTCCATTAAATAATCATCCTTTAAAGTTAGTAGGGACAAATTGTTATCGTTTCTTACAATGTGAATATATTGGATCTATTGTACCCGTTTCTCCTATATTATTCTAACATCTTATAGTTGAAACCTATAGCATTTATAGATATTATATCTTGGAACAATGAAGAGATCGATGTTATCATAGCTTTATTCAAGAAATGCCGTTCAATTAGGGTGTTTCTTCCAAAGTTCGAATTTAAGATGGGGTGAATATGATGAGTAAAAAGACAATGTTCGAGAAAATTTGGGAAAATCACGTCATTCATCAGGAAGAGGGCAAGCCGAGTATTCTTTATATCGATTTGCACCTTGTTCATGAAGTGACATCTCCGCAAGCATTTGAAGGTCTTCGTCTAAGTGGACGTCAAGTACGACGTCCTGAGTTGACATTTGCAACGATGGATCATAATGTACCAACGAAAGATCGTTTTAACATTAAAGATCCTATCTCCAAGCAACAAATCGATACGCTGTCACAGAACTGTCGTGATTTCGGCGTAACATTATATGATCTTGATTCTATCGATCAAGGGGTAGTTCACGTTATGGGTCCTGAACTTGGACTTACGCATCCTGGTAAAACAATCGTGTGTGGCGATAGCCATACTTCTACTCACGGCGCTTTCGGGGCTTTGGCCTTCGGAATTGGTACAAGTGAAGTAGAACACGTTCTTGCAACGCAATGTTTGCAACAATCCAAAGCGAAGACGATGGAAATCCGTTTTTTAGGTAACCGTAAAGCAGGCGTTACTGCAAAAGATATGATTCTAGGTGTTATCGCTAAGTATGGTACAGATTTCGCTACTGGATATGTTATTGAATACACGGGTGAATCCATCAAGTCGTTGACGATGGAAGAACGTATGACGGTCTGCAACATGTCTATTGAAGGTGGCGCTAGAGCAGGTTTGATCGCTCCAGATGAGACGACATTTGAATATCTACGTGGACGTCAACATGTACCTCAAGATGCAGCTTACGATAAAGCTGTTGAAGGCTGGAAGCTATTGCTTACAGACGAAGGTGCTGCATTTGACCTCATATTGGAATTCGATGTGGATTCATTGATTCCACAGGTGACCTGGGGAACAAGTCCTGGGATGGGAACAGATATTACGTCTAAAGTTCCTGTACCTGCGGAGTTGCCAACAGAAAATGAACGTAAAGCTGCTGAGAAAGCGCTAGAATATATGGGTCTTACACCGGGTACACCAATCACTGAAATTGAGATTGATTATGTGTTTATCGGTTCTTGTACGAATGGTCGAATTGAAGATTTGCGTGCAGCTTCGCAAGTAGCGAAAGGGCACAAAGTATCAGATAAGGTTACAGCTATCGTTGTACCGGGATCTGGTCGTGTGAAAATTCAAGCCGAAGAAGAAGGATTAGACAAAATTTTCACAGAAGCGGGATTTGAATGGCGTGATGCAGGATGTAGTATGTGTCTTGCGATGAATCCGGATGTTCTTGAACCAGGACAACGTTGTGCTTCTACTTCGAACCGTAACTTCGAAGGACGTCAAGGACGTGGAGGACGTACGCACCTAGTATCTCCTGCTATGGCTGCTGCTGCTGCAATCAAAGGTCGTTTCGTGGACGTGCGCGACTGGAACTTCAAGACTGAAGCGGTTAACTAAAGAAATCGAAAGAGAGGAGATAATCAAATGGAAGCATTCACTAAATTAACTGGGATTGTAGGCCCAGTAGATCGCGTTAACGTTGATACAGACGCTATCATTCCTAAACAATTTTTGAAAAGAATCGAACGTACGGGGTTTGGTCAATTCTTATTCTATGAATGGCGTTTTGATCAAGAAGGAAAAGACATTGATAGTTTTGAGTTGAATAAACCTCGTTATAACGGTGCATCCGTACTCGTATCGAGAGCGAACTTTGGGTGTGGATCATCACGTGAGCATGCGCCATGGGCGATTTTAGACTATGGATTCAAATGTGTCATTGCACCTTCTTTTGCAGATATTTTCTACAATAACTGTTTCAAGAATAGTATCTTGCCTATTAAGTTGTCCGAAGAGCAAGTGGAAGATTTATTCCAACGTACAGCTGCACATGATGGTTATCAATTGCATGTTGATCTAGAGAACCAGACGCTAACGGATGAGTATGGTCTACACATTGATTTCAACATTGACGAGCATCGTCGCCAGTTCCTTCTACAAGGTCTAGATGATATTGGTCTTACACTACAACATGAAGCGGACATTACGACTTATGAGCAAAAGCGTGCTAGTCTTGCTCTTGTCTAGGAAGTAGATAAGTAGTTTACAATTAGTAATTTACTAAGCCTTCATTCCCCTCATGGGAATGGAGGCTTTTTTTACTCATGTGATGACAACAAACGACTGCGGTGCAGGAAATACCACAAAATTAGTATATTCCTCAAAATATATTGTAGTTTGAGCAGGAATCGCCTACCTAAAGGTAGAATAATGTTATTAATGAGAAAATTGGGTTGAAGAGATGGTTTTTTCGAGAAATAATTACAACTGGGGTGAATAATGAAGAAATTTAGTCTTTTATTACTTTTATGTGCGTTCTTTCTTATCGTGTTTCCGAGCGAAGGGAGTGCTGCTGCGGTTCAGTCAAAGATCATTCTTGATGGTAAGGAAATAGGTATGCCTTCTGGTGTCCAGGTTCAGGTCATAAATGAGAACGTTATGATCCCCATTCGTGTCGTTGTTGAGAATCTCAAGTTCAAGGTCGATTGGAATCAGAAGACACAAGGTGTCATGATCCAACAGGATACAAAGATTATAACGCTAACGGTCAATCAACAATCAGCGACGGTTGATGGTAACCAAGTCGTATTGAATACTGCCCCGCAAGTTAAGAACGAGACGGTGTTAGTTCCAATTCGGTTCGTGAGTGAACAAATGGGACTTTTGGTTAGCTGGGATAACGTAGATAAGACAGTTTATTTAACGAGTGGTAACAAAGAGTCAATAAATAATGGACAAGCAGGCGTTGATACAGGAGAAGTAACACCAACCCCTAATGTTCCTACACCACCTCCTACATCAGTTCCAGGTATAGATGGAAGTGGTCAGACGACAAATCCATTGAATCGTCTCAATGGACTCAGTTTTGTTAATAACCAGCTACTTGTAACTTTAGATGGTGCAATAACACCGGAGATTTCACGATTAACAAATCCTGATCGGATTGTCATTGATTTACCGAATACGAATTTCGCTGATTCTTTTGGAACCATACATCCTTTGGATAGTGGATTGAAAGGGAAATTGGATCTCAGTGGGTATCCGAATGTGTCGGAAGTGAGATATTCGTTGTTTACTCGTGATCCATACAAAGTTCGTGTTGTCATTGCTCTGAATGCTGCTAATGCATATCAGCTAAGTCAAGATTCGGATTCTAAGATGCTAATTATCGATTTGAATGCTTCTGAAGATAGTAATACTATTCCGCCACTTGTTCCAGTTCCAGTCGTCCCTTCTGGTCATAAGATTGTTGTTATTGATCCTGGCCATGGCGGATCAGATCCAGGGGCATTAAGTATCAGTAAAAAACATGAGAAGGATTTTACTTTAGCGGTTTCTTTGAAAGTTCAATCCCTTCTACTTAAGGAATCCAATATAGATGTTGTAATGACTCGTGATAGTGATACATACCCTACTTTATCTGAACGTGCTCAGTTGGCTAATCGATTGTATGCGGATGTGTTTGTATCTATTCACGGTAACAGTAATCCTTCATCTAAGCCAAGTGGAACAGAAACTTATTATTACCAAAGGAGTAGTAGTAAAGATCTAGCAAACGTCATCCATAAGTATTTAATTAAAGCAACGGGTTTAAGTGACCGTGGAGTTAAAAGTAATAGTCTCCATGTAATTAGAGAGACAAAAATGCCCGCTGTACTTTTGGAAATTGGATTCCTAAGTAATAGCTCGGATGAGTTAATGATGTACTCAGACGACTATCAGAATAAAGTGGCACAAGCAATTGTAAATGGAATTAAAGAATATTTGGGTGTTAAATAAAGAGAATTCCTTGAAGAGGATGTGATGTCGTGAATAAAAAACTAGGCTGTTCAATAGTATTATCTCTACTAATGCTTATTGCCATGGGGTGTGGGCAGAAACCTCTCAGTGATGCAGGTAGTACCCAAGTCGTGGGGAATACGGCGAGTACTACGAATGCGAATGTTCCTGAAACCCCAGCGAAGGATAATAGTACATCCACAGAAAAAGATACTCCAGTAAAGAAACTTACAACCGACACCAAAGAGGTAGCTACATCTGGAGTAGTGGAGGACGCACCCAAAGAGGATGCTACTACTAATCAGGACAAGAAGAATACGCAAAGTGAAAAGATTCTGGTGTATTATACGGATACAGATGCCACGGTGCTTAAGAAATCGGAGCAAGAGATTCATTTCGTGAATGCCACCGATAAGTATCAATCTGCCTTTAAAGCATTGCAAGTTGATGGTAATCCTGAACTTATCTCCTTATGGAGTAAGATTACGCTTAAGACCGTATCATTTAATAGTGGAAAAGTAACTATGGATATTCATATGCCTGACGAAGCAAGATTAGGAGCTGGCGGCGAGCAGTTCGCGTTAGATGCTTTAAAGAACACGTTATTTCAATTTGAAGAAGTGAAAAGTATTGAACTGCTTGTGGATGGTGCAGCTGTTGAGAGTTTAATGGGACATGCTGATTTAGAGCATCCGATGGTACGATAAGTTTTAAAATTTCTAAATGTAAATATGATATTTGGTACAAAACCTTCATTTCCGATAATTGGGAGTGAAGGTTTTTTTCGTAAATACGCATGTTCTACATAGTTATAAAGTAGGGGGCTTTTTTTCATTAAAAGGAATATTTTCGCAACCTTTAGCGAAAAGGTGCGTCTAATAGTTGTCCATCGAAAGGAAGTGAAACTAGGACTAACTCAATTACAAATAACAAAATTAATAAGGATGGTAGGGTGAATGATGAAGAAATTTAGCTTCTTGGTGATGATTATCATCTTCGTTATGGTGTTTCCAGGTAAAGGACAAGCTGCCTCAGGGCATTCAAATATATATTTGGACGGTACGGAACTTGTCTTAGCAACGAATGCCAAAATTGAAACGATTCAGAATAATGTTATGATTCCCGTTCGTGTGGTCGTGGAAAATCTAGGATTCAAAGTTGCATGGGATAAAAGCAAGCAGTCGGTCACGATCAATAATGATTCGACAGTCATTCATCTTGTTGTTAACAACAAGAGTGGATATGTGAATGGAAATGAAGTTACACTTCCAATCGGACCGGCTTTAAAGACAGACACCGTATTGGTGCCGATTCGATTCGTTAGTGAGCAACTAGGGCTTCAGGTCAACTGGGATAATGTAACCAAGAGAGTATATTTGATCTCCTCGAATACGGGGAATGGAAAACCAGATCCTAACCCTGATAAAGAGCCAGGTACTGAACCAACAACACCTGCTGAATTAGCACTAATTAATAGCTTAAGCTACAGCGATAATCGTCTCATGATTTCCACAACAGGTAGTATAGAGCCTAAGGTGTCAGTAATGACCTCGCCTAATCGTATAGTAATTGATATACCCTACGCGAAGTTCTCTGAATCATTTGGGACGAGCCAACAACTAGATAGCTATTTACAAGGAAGCTTTCATGTCGTTGGTTACCCAGATATAGAACAAGTACGGTACTCGTTATATAACAATTCGCCATCGACCGTGAGAATTGTGATGGATTTGAACTACGCTAAGGATTATACGATTTATGCTGAAGGTAGCTTACTTATTGTAGCATTAAAGACATCCGATTCTCCAAATCCAGGAACTCCTGTGGGAGGGAATGGCAAAAAAATTGCTGTGATTGATGCTGGTCATGGGAATCAAGATCCTGGAGCTATTGGTATCACGGGTAAAAAGGAAAAGAATTTCAATTTGGCAGTTGCTCTTAAAGTGGACAAATTGTTAAAAAATGAACCTAAAATAGACGGCGTTTTGACACGTAGTAATGATATTTTCCTAGAACTTAAAGAACGCGTTAAAATAGCTAATGATTTAAAAGCGGATGTGTTTATTTCTATCCATGCTAACAGCTCGGGCTCATCAGCAGCATCAGGGACTGAAACGTATTATAAGAATGATCGTAGTAAAGCATTAGCAAATGTGATGCATAAATATTTAGTGAGAGCTACAGGGTTTAAGGATCGCGGAGTTCGTTACGGAAACTTCCATGTTATTCGCGAGACTAATATGGCTGCTGTCCTACTCGAATCTGGTTACCTAAGTAATAAGCAAGATGAAGCCGGCCTATTCACAGAAAGCTTGCAAAATCGTGTTGCTCAAGGTATTGTGGACGGAATTAAGGAATATCTTGGCGTGAAATAACAAGAAGTAATGCTACAAAACTTTTGTTTATGCGTTCGAAGTAAGTTTAACGGGGGATATACTAGAGTAACGCTTCAAAACTTTTAGAGTATGCTTTCGAAGTAAGTTTTGACGAAGTATATAATAATAGTAACGCTACAAAACTTTTAGGAGGAACAATATGAATAAAAAATGGTGGTGTACTGGGCTAATTGCGTTAGTTGTAGTTATTGGAACTGGTTGTGGGGATAAACCCCAGGCAGGACCTAGCAACAGCACAAACGAAGGCCAAAAAGAGGTCGTTACTGTACCTGAAAAGGAAGTTCCTGCTACAAATGCTTCAGGCGATAAAGGTATCGAAAGTACTGAAGACGTTGATAAAGACAAAGGTAAAGATAAGGCTAAAGAGGAACAAGTATCATCCAAGAAAGAAACAATCTCTGTCTATTATACGGATCCACAAGAGATGGAATTGAAACAATCTAAATTAGAAATTACATTTGAAGATGATTTACAAAAGTATAAGGCAGCCTTCAAAGCTCTTCAAAGTAGCAACAATGATGAACTCATTCCTTTATGGGGAAAAGTAGAGTTGAAATCACTTGATATGAAGAATGGTGCCATTACGATGGATATTCACCTTCCAGACGAAGCTCGTCTTGGTTCAGGTGGGGAAATGTTCGCACTTGAATCTCTTCAAAAGACGTTGTTTCAATTCGATGAAGTAAAGTCTATTGAACTTCTGGTAGATGGCCAACAAGTTGAAAGTCTCATGGGACATGCTGATTTAGAGCACCCGATGACGAAGAATTAAGAAAAGCAGGAAATAGCGCTTTTATGTCGAATAAACTGTTTATATCAAGGATTTATGATTTGTGCTAAGTAGAGAGGGGTAACCATATGCATTCCAAACGTAGTCATCATTCTATTAATTCCAAAAAAGTAGTATCAGCCCTACTTGTAAGTATGGTGGCCTTAAGCTCAGGTACCGCAGCATTTGCTGCAGAGACGACGTCTCCTGTCACTAACCAAGTGGTGACGACAAGTAGTAGCGTATTCAGTGATGTGAAGAGTGGATTCTTTGCAGAAAAACACATTTATAAATTAGCTGCTCAAGGCATTCTCTTGGGAGATAAAGGTTTGTTTAGACCTAATGATGGTGTAACACAACAGGAAGCAATCACAATGGCCATTCGGTTTATGAATATTCAGGACCAAATGAACTCAGGTCCCGTGATAACCTGGCCAACTAATTTTACGGTGGGGAATTATTTCAAACCCTATGTGACTTTAGCATTCCAGAAGAAATTGTTGGATACAAAACTCGTTACAGATGATGCTAAATCGAAAACAGCTTGGGGCGAGAAGAAAGCCAACCGGGAATGGATTGCTGAATTGTTAGTGCGTGCGATTGGCAAGGAAGCAGATGCCGCCTCTTCTGCGAATAAGGCTACAACATTCGCGGATAACAGTAAAATTTCTGCTTCTAAGCTCGGATTTGTAAATGCTGCGATCGAGATGGGATTAACAAAAGGTGTAGAAGGTAACCGATTCGATCCACTGGGATCTGTGACACGTGGACAACTAGCGACTTTCTTTAGTCGTGGTGAAGCATTAATGGATACGAAGTATGCAAATGCTAATGAAGGTATTGTTACAGCAGTAAGTGACAAATCTATTAGTTTATTTGTTAACGGTAGTGTGCATAGTTATTCACTAAATAATACAACTTCTTATTATACTAGTGATTCCGAGACGAAGATTCCTTTAACCGATGTGAAATTATACTCTAAGGTTATGGTTATTGAGAATAGTGGTAAGGCCGTTTACGTAGAGGTAACAGATCCCAAAGAACAACTAGAGAATATTGAGACAACCTTTGAGCGTTTGTTCCCAGGGAATTCAATAGGGGTTTCTAATAATACAGCATTTGCTTCATACACTTATGATAACAACACGCTTTTCCAAGATGTAAATGGCAATAAGATTGAACCAAAAGATTTAACTGCTGGTAGCCAAATTGTTATTAAACGTGAGAATTTTACTGCCAATAAGAGTCTAGTGATGGTTCAAGTGAAGACGGGTGTCGTGAATAAGAGTGGTACGGGAACATTAGAAACCGTAGAGTCGAATACGAAGACGGTTACTATTAAAAATGCACTGGGTACGACGGAAAGCTACAAATGGGATGACCGTTTAATCGTTAGTTATCAGAAAGAAATTCTGAGTCCTGCAGAATTGAAAAATGGCTCTGCCATTAAATATACGATTCAGAACAATATCATTCAGTCTATTGAAGTAACTCAGGCTGTTGAACGGACACTTCGTGGTTCGATTTATGAAGTCGGAACAAATGGTACCACTCTTACCTATAAGAGAGATGGCGGGGCATTGGAAGTGAAACTACTATCTGATAAGCCTGAAATTGTCATCCAAGGTATCGATAAACCACTATTATCTGACCTTATTGGGGATAAAACGGCTGGTGATCAAGTAGAGTTGACATTAGATGCGAAAGAATTGGTAACTAAGATTGTAGTACTAAATAGACAAATGGAACAAAAACCATCTTCAACGGTTGTATCGTATGATGCAAAGTCAAAACTATTGACTGTTCTTGATGCTAATAAGAAGCCGTTTGTATTTACTTTAGATGACAAGACGAAGTTAATCTATAATTCGAGTACACCTACATTAACGGGTATGGAATCACTATTAACAAGTAACCGTAGAATTAATGTTAGTTATATCGGAAATCGAGCTTTATCTTTAGAAGTTGTTTATAAATATGATGGAACGATCACTGCAATAGATACCGCTTCTCGTAAGATAACGCTTCAAGGATCTGGAGATCAAAGTATTACCGTGCCTTATTCGAATCCTACGATTGAAATGTATGGTAAAAGTAATGTAAGTATGTCAGATGTGAAGATTGGAAGTTCCGTATCACTTGTATTGTCGAATAATCAAGATACTGTACAAAGTATTCTAATGAAATCGGTTATCCAATTTGAGCTTGTATCTGTTGACACAGCAGCTAATCGGATTATTGTGAAGTCGGATGGAAGCACGAATCAACTTTATTTAGACAAAGCAGTCATTATTGGTGATAGCGGACAGTCTTTGAAAATTTCTGATCTGCAGGCGGGTCAGATTTTGAATATTACGCTAAGTGGTAACACAGCAGCAAATGTCCAAAACATCAAATTACTGATAGGTCAAGTACTCACTGCAGATACGGCAACTTCGAGTGTCACCGTTAAAGATTATAATGGTAGCACTGAAGTCTTTAAAATTAATGGTGCTCTTAAAATTCTACGTGCGGGAAGCATCAACACTAATTTAAGTAGCCTAGTCGCTACTGATCGTGTTGAAATTCGTAAAGATGTGGATGGAACTACGATCATTAAAGTTCTAAATTTAGTTACCCGTGATTTCTGGAAGTATGATAGTTCTACAAGAGAATTTTTTGTGAAACGACAATATACAACAGAGAATAATCGGTATGTATTGGCACCAAATGCATATATTCACCAAGGTGACACGACATTACTCGTGCAATCTCTTAAAGAAAATGATAATATTGTACTGTATTTAAACAATGATGTGATTGTGGAAGTACGCAAACCGTAATCTGCTTTGGGAATGGTCATGAAATACACCGTCTTGATACGGGAGGTAGTTCCTGTATCAAGACGTTTTTTTTGCAGGAGGAATTCATCATGAAGTCTGAAACGGTACGCCATATTCTGGATACAATGCGTGATATGTTTCCTGAGGCGCATTGTGAACTGGTCCATAGTAACGCTTTTGAATTGACGATTGCGGTACTTCTCTCTGCTCAATGCACAGATGAGATGGTAAATAAGGTCACTAAAGATTTGTTTCAAAAGTACAGATCACCTAAAGATTATGTCGAGGTTCCGCTTGAAGAGTTGGAGCAGGATATTCGACGAATTGGACTTTATCGCAATAAGGCCAAGCATATTCATAACTTATGCAAAATGGTGATAGAACAATACGATGGTGATGTTCCTAAAACACATGAACAATTGGTGTTGCTACCAGGCGTGGGACGTAAGACAGCCAATGTGGTCATGTCTAATGCATTTGGAGTGCCTGCTATTGCGGTAGACACACATGTGGAACGGGTATCCAAACGTCTAGGGTTGACAGGATGGAAGGATTCCGTACTTGAAGTGGAAAAAAAGCTGATGAAACAAGTTCCGAGGGACGAATGGACGGATACTCATCATCGACTTATTTTTTTTGGGCGCTATCATTGCAAGGCTCAAAATCCACAGTGCCAAATTTGTCCGCTTCTTGATGTATGTCGTGAAGGCAAAAAACGTATGAAGATGACCCAAATCAGGAAAGATAAAGATAATATAGGATAGTGAACATTAGAGATGGGATGGGATGTCAGATGAAGTGCATATCAGTATATACGAATAATTTTGAAGCGTTCTCCGATATTTTTGAGAGTGTTGTGGAAACAGTATTTGAAGAGCATGAAGAGAAGGAAGTGGATGGCATTACTGTCAGCCATTCTGGAGAAGTACCTGAGTTTTATTTGGAGCGTATGTCACAGAAACCAGAAGTTGTGGTTATGAAAGATAAATCACGTGGTGTTACGATTCTTCAACATGGTTCTGTGTTTGAAATATTGATGCCTGACCTTGAGTCTGTATTGGCGTAGGTTCTTTGAACCGCGTATACAATACTTAAGTCGTAATAAAACCGAAGGATATTCTTCGGTTTTATTTTTTTGCAAAGGTAAAAGGATTTCACTAAGTTAATGGAGATGTTAAAATAAATAAAGTTATTTCAATGAGATAGATCACAAGGGAGAGAGTAGATCCATGATGGTAGCGACAGATAGCAAGAAAAAGAATGAAGAAGTGTATTTAGAAGCTCTTAAGAACCAACTGTCATCTTGGGGAGATACAAAAGCTACAGATACAATTGATGATTTATTACATAAGGAACAATCAGGTGAATTAACGATCGCGTGGTGTGGTCATTTCTCTGCGGGGAAATCGAGTCTAATCAATTCACTATGCGGGATGAAAGTATTACCTTCTGGTCCAGTTCCTACAAGCGCGAATGTGGTCACGATTCGTAATGGATCAGCCCGGGCTGTGATTTATTCACAAGATAATGCAGAAGCACCCATGGAGGTAACGACAGACGAACTAAATGAATATTGTACGAACGGAGGTTCATATTCCTCGGTAGATGTATGGGAAGAGATCCCGTTCCTCGGCTCCTCGGGTGTGTTGATGGATACGCCAGGCGTTGATTCTACAGATGATGGGCATAAGAAGGCTACGCACTCTGCGCTTCACTTAGCAGATGTGGTTCTATATGTGATGGATTACAATCATGTTCAGTCTGAGAATAACTTGGTATTTGCGAAGAGTCTATCGGATTGGGGCAAGCCATTGTATCTCATTGTGAATCAAATTGATAAACATCGAGAACAAGAATTATCTTTTCAGTCTTATCGGGATGAAGTGATCTCAGCGTTCGACCGCTGGCAGGTACATTACGAAGGGCTCATATTCAGTTCATTGAAAGAATCGGATCATCCTTATAATCAATATGACAGTCTTAAGGAATTAATCATGGGCTTGATAGGTAAGAAGAAGGAGTTAGTACAGTACAGCATTTCTTGTTCGGCAAATCATGTGGCGGATGACCATGTTCTTCAATATGGAGCTTCATTGGCCGAAGAAAAGGAACAGCTTCTAGAAGAACTGGGCGGTATAGAACAATTGGCTCAGATTGAAGATGAAAGACTGTCTTTGGTAGGAGAACAGGATCAAGTACGCGGACTCACACAACAAGAAAGGGCAACGTTACGTCAGGATATCAATGCGATCTTGGACAATGCTAATCTTATGCCTGCAGAAATGCGAGATTTAGCTCATGATTTTGTAGAAAGTCGTAAGCCTGGGTTTAAGAAGGGATTATGGTTAGCTGGGAATAAGACACGTGTTGAACAAGAGCAAAGACAAGCAATATTCTTGCAAAAACTTCAGGAGCAAGTCTCATCGCAAGTTGAATGGCATGTACGACAGTTAGTAGCTACATGGGCTGATAAGCATCATCTGTGGAGTGAGGAATGGCAGAGAAAGATGGACATGTTCATTCCAGTGATAGATGAGGATATTATTTATAAGACACTTCAGATCGATGCTATTCTATCGGGAGAGTATGTTTTGAATTATTGTCGTAGTGTTGCTGAACAGATTAAAGTCCAATATCGGCGTAACATAACGGAGTTTACTGAGCAGCTTCTAGTGCTGCTAGAGGATGTGGCTGCGCGCGAGCTGCAGCGCTTAAGCCTTGCGATGGCCGACTTGGAGCAACAGTCGGCACAGGGATCCCGCTACGCTGCGCTCAAGCAGGAGGAAACTACGCGTGCGCAAGCGCTAGCTGAGCTGCTGCCGCCGCGCGTAAGCCTCACCCCCGGCCTCCTGCCGGCGGTGAGGCCCTTACGGCCGCCCGCTCCTGCGGAGGCGGCCGAAGCGGGTGCGCTTCGCGCTGCGCCCGCGAAAGATCTTGCCCCGCCGCACAGCGGTAGCGGGGCAACGCACGGCGGTGCGGCCACAGGCCGCCGCCAGCGGCTATCAAGTGCGGCAGCGCAGCTGCACGGCGCAGCAGCGCTGCTAGAGCAGTATCCCGCGATGGCATCTGCCGCGCGGGGAATCCGTGAACGCGCCGCTGCGCTCGAGGGCGGCACGTTTACGCTGGCGTTGTTCGGAGCTTTCAGCGCCGGTAAATCTTCCTTCGCGAACGCCTTGCTTGGCGAAGAAGTGTTGCCGGTCTCGCCGCATCCTACCACGGCGGCAATTAATCGTATTCTTGCACCTCATGATGACTTTAAGCATGGAACAGCACAGGTGGTCATGAAGTCCCGTGAGACGCTGATGGAAGACCTGAGAATATCATTCTCGATTCTCCATTTAGGTGAACCGGATCTGAACCACTGGAGTGCTGCTGTACACGATTTAACATCAGATGGGATACATCCAGCGGGATTACCTCATTATGGGTTCTTGAAAGCTGCTAGTGCGGGGTGGGTGGAAGCAGAAGGGATCCTAGGTACGATGCAAACGGTAGACCTTACACAGTATCGCTCTTTTGTAGCGGATGAGACGAAATCTTGTTTTGTTGAACGTATCGATTTGTTCTACAGTTGTGATCTAACGGAACAGGGCATTATTCTTGTGGATACACCCGGAGCGGATTCCTTACACGCGCGTCATACAGGTGTAACTTTTCAATATATGAAACATGCAGATGCATTGGTGTTCGTCACCTATTATAATCATGCTTTTTCTAAAGGAGATCGACAATTCCTCTCCCAATTAGGAAGAGTGAAAGATAGCTTTGCACTGGATAAAATGTTCTTTATTATCAATGCGGCAGATCTAGCAGGATCGAATGATGAGCTAGAGCAAGTGATTAGTCATGTGAAAACAAACTTGCGAAGTAGCGGGATTGCTTCACCTCATATTTATGCCTTATCTAGTATGAAAGCACTAGAAGGCAAGACCACAAACCAACAATCATTGTTGTTATCTTCTGGATTCACAACATTTGAAGAGTCATTGAATGATTTCGCAGGTAAAGAACTTCCTGGCTTATCTATTCAAGCTGCGAAACAAGAGATCACGACTGCACGTAAACGTGCAGAAGAGTGGAATCGAATATCAAGGCAAGATGAAGCGACGCGAGGTTTACGTCAGCTTGAGTTGCAGAAGACTTTTGCTAAGGCAAAGGAGATGCTGAGCCAATTCACGCTACTATCAGGACAAGATAAAGTCATCGAACAGGAAACGAAAGAATTACTGTTCCACGTGCGCAAGCGGATCGAGTATAATTTGGGTGCATTTTTTAATGAAGCTTTTCATCCTTCATTACTTCGTGATGGTACGGGATCATTGAAAGAGATCTTTGGCGATTGTGGACGTGAGCTAGAACAATCTCTGTTGAAAGAGCTTGATCAAGAATTATGGACGACCACATTACGACTTGAGTTAAAGGCGAAATGGATTCTTCAAGAAGCATCACAGAAGTTCACAGATCAGGTCAATGCCATAGATGAAGGAATGTTGCTAACACCTGTTAAAGAAGAGCAATCTTGGCATGTTCCTGATCTACAAGGAAGTAAATTTAACAAGACAGTGGAATGGCATGGGTTGTGGTCTACTTTCAAATCTCCTAAGTTGTTTTTTGAAGGTAAGGGGCGCGAGAAATTGAAGGAAACCGTTGAACCGACACTCAGGGAGAATATTACGGATGCAGCAACTGCACAAGAGCCATTACTTTATGGTTTCTATATTCATGAATTTAGTGAAGCTTTAGTGCGTCAAGCTAAATGGTTAGAAGAACAATTATTAGAGAATCAAAGTGCGTTGGAAAGTACATTACAATTAACGGAGCTACCCGTCACTTGGCTAGAATTAGCGGATCGTCTGAAGTCATATGAAGAGATGTCTAACTAAATTTTATGTTAAATAAATTAGGTAAAGGGAGCGCTGTGATAGCGTTTCCTTTTTTTTGAGATGAGTACCCTAGGGATATGGAGTATTTCGCAATATATCATAAAAAATTCCTGATTGTTTCCAGTAATTGACCGATGGTTGCGTATCGCGCCTGTTTATGATGAGTTATGAGCTTTGCCGCCTTTTGAAGACGGTGTTAAACTTCATTAATGTTCACAAATATGAATGAAATGGATCTAACGTATCCAAAGGAGGAGAAACATGAATGTACTTAGGCAACTAAAAGGCTTCTTCTGGGACAAACGAAGGGTTTTGTATCTTTCGATCCTATGCTTAGCGATTTCTACTGCTTTAGGGCTGGTTACGCCCAACCTGCTTCGAATTCTGATTGATGATGTCATTACTCCTAGGCAGTTCGACAAAGTACCTATGCTCGCCCTGACGGTTATCCTTGTCGTCATCGCCAAAGCGATTATGCAATTTCTAAGCGGGACCCTAGGTGGTAGACTGGGTAACCATTTGGCCTACCGTTTGCGAAATGCATGTTATGAGAAATTGCAGTTTTTATCATTTCGGTATTATGATACCGCGAAGACAGGGGATTTAATGTCACGCCTTACAGGTGACCTGGAAGCGATCCGTAACTTTATCGGTTTTGGTCTAGCGCAAATGATGAATACGATACTCATGGTTACATTTGGTTCGATTATGATGTTCTCCATTCATTGGCAGTTGACGTTAGTGACCATGATCAGTGTACCGTTCTTAATCATTGTGGCTCTGAGATTTGAGGGTGTAATTCATCCAGCATTTCAAGAGATGCGAATTGCATTAAGTACACTGACAACAGCTGTTCAAGAGAATGTCACCGGTGTAAGAACGGTGAAATCTTTTGCACGTGAACCTTATGAGGTAGAGAAGTTCTCCATTCGTAATGAACGTTATAAGACGAATCAAATCTTCACCTCGACATTATGGAGTCGCTTTTTCCCACTCATGGAGTTCCTAGCATCAATTACTGTTGTTTTGTTACTTGCGGTAGGTGGAACCTTTGTTATTAATGGGTCACTCTCCTTAGGAGAATTGGTTGCTTTCTTTAGCTTGATTTGGTACATAATTGGTCCGATGTGGAACATTGGGTTCTTAATTAATAACTATACCCAATCGGAAGCTTCAGGAGAACGCGTGTTAGAACTCCTTAATCATCCTATCGACGTTAAAGATCGTGAAGATGCGAAGGAACTTGTAGCAGAAGAAGTGAAAGGGAATATTACGTTTGAGAACGTCACTTTCGCTTACGGAAATAAGTTAGCTGCAGTTAAAGATATTAGTTTTGATGCACCATCAGGTTCCGTTATTGGTTTCTTGGGTGGAACCGGTTCAGGTAAATCAACGATTATTCAGTTACTTATGCATGCGTATAATGTGAATGAAGGTACCATTAAGTTAGATGGAGTGGATGTTCGAGATATCACAGTACATAGTCTGCGTAGCCAGATGGCCTCTGTATTTCAGGAGACATTTCTGTTCTCGTCGAGCATTCAGAATAACATCTCATACGGTTTGAAGGATGTCTCGATGGAGGAAATTATTCGTGCTGCGGAGCTTGCGAAGGCTCATGAATTTATTATGGAAATGCCGGATGGTTATGATACGGTCGTGGGTGAACGAGGTATGGGGCTTTCTGGGGGACAGAAGCAACGGATCGCTATCGCACGTGCGTTACTGAAGAATCCTAAAATTCTTGTTCTTGATGATGCAACAAGTGCCGTCGATATGGAGACAGAGCATGAAATTCAATCGGGATTCCAAGAAGTGATGAAAGGGCGGACAACATTTATTATTGCTCACCGTATATCTTCCTTACGTCATGCCGATGAAATACTTGTATTGGATGAAGGTAAGGTTGTGCAAAGAGGTAAACATGAGCAATTAATTACTGTACCAGGTCCTTATCGAGATGTTTATCAAATTCAGTACGCTGATCATATTGCCCGGATATCCAGTGAAGCAGAAGAGCAGGTGAAATCATGAGCACTCATGTAAATGTAGATAGGCATAATGACCCAACAAGCAAGACTGTTAAGAAACCGATAGGTGTAAGTACAGGCGGGGAACGATTTGTTTACAAAGATGATGATGTGATTGATAAAGCTTTTGACTGGGGGCAATTTCGTCGATTATTTGCATATATGAAACCATATGCGAAACAATTACTGCCTCTGATAGGCTTGATGATGATCTTGGGGACGATCACCAAATTAACAGTTCCTTTTCTAACGAGTATGGCTATTGATAAGGCGATCTCACCTGCGAACCCTAGTTTGAAGATGTTATATATGATAGCTGCGGGTATATTTGTACTTTATGTAGTGCAATGGGTAGCGACTGCCTATCGGATAAAATATATGAATATTATTGGTCAGAGAGTTATCTATGACCTGCGTGCGGACTTGTTCAAACATATTCAGAAATTATCCTTTAACTTTTTTGATAAAAGACCAGCGGGATCAGTTCTCGTACGGGTAACGAATGACGTGAACTCGTTGCAGGAACTTTTTACGAACGGTGTCGTTAACTTAATGATTGACTGTGTACAGTTGGTGGGGATTGTAATTATTTTGTTACTCATCAATTTCAAACTTGGGCTTGCAGTTATCATCACAGTTCCGATTATGTTCCTGATTTCTACGAAATTGCGTGTGAAGATACGTAGAGCTTGGCAGGATGTTCGGATGAAGGGATCTCGTATCAATTCACATTTGAACGAGTCTATTCAAGGGATTCGTGTTACTCAAGCATATACGCAAGAGAAGGAAAACATGGAGTTCTTCGATACGATGAATAAGGACGCAAAGAAATCATGGGATAAAGCGACGACCATGAACCAAGGATTTGGTCCACTTATTGAAATTACAGGTGGTTTCGGTACATTAATACTGTTCTGGTTCGGTGCCTATCTGATTCAACAAGGTGAATTAACGATTGGTTTACTGGTAGCCTTCTCAAGTTATGTAGGGAACTTCTGGGATCCAATTAACCGTCTAGGCCAAATGTACAATCAACTATTGGTTGCGATGGCTTCCTCGGAACGGATATTCGAGTTCATGGATGAGAAGCCGAATATCGATGATAAACCCAATGCAACAACACTTCCACAGATCAAAGGGAATATCACTTTCAGGAACATCGTCTTTGAATATGAGAAGGGTCGTCAAGCCTTAAAGGGGATAGACTTAGACGTTGATGCGGGTCAGACGATTGCGCTAGTGGGTCATACGGGTTCAGGGAAGAGTACCATTATTAACCTGATTAGTCGCTTCTATGACATTACGGATGGACAGATTAAAATTGATGGCTATGATATCCGAGATGTGAAAGTAGAGAGTCTGCGTAGCCAAATTGGTATTGTCCTACAAGATACTTTCATCTTCTCAGGTACGATTCGAGATAACATAAGGTTCGGAAGACTTGATGCGACAGATGAAGAGATTGAAGCTGTAGCCACAGCTGTGAATGCACATGAATTTATTGCGAAGCTACCAGGTGGATATGAAACGGAAGTAGAAGAGCGTGGGAATATGTTGTCCATGGGACAACGTCAATTGTTATCCTTTGCGCGTGCGCTGCTTGCGGATCCTCGTATATTGATCCTTGATGAAGCTACAGCGAGTATTGATACGGAGACAGAACTTCGCATTCAAGAAGCACTTAAGGTTCTACTCCAAGGACGTACATCCTTTATTGTCGCCCATCGATTATCAACGATACGCCATGCTGATAAAATTGTTGTGTTAGATCATGGGGAAATAAAAGAAGAGGGAAGTCATGCAGAACTCATTTCCCGCAAAGGAATTTATAACGGTCTCATTGAAGCGCAATATCGATTTATTTAGCTTTATATAAAATTACACAATGGTTCCAAATTATTCAAATTATTACGGGTATTTTGACTGAATGTATCTATTTTATGATTGTTTATGTCAAATAAAATGTGAAATTTGATGAAAATTATCGGAGTACGCTTGCATTATTGTTGCCAAACCCTGAAAATAGAGATGAAAGAACTATAGGGGGGATGGCAAGTGGTGTGGGGTGCTCCTTTTTCTGCATATTCCAGGAAAATGTTGCTGCTGGGCAGTGGAGAATTGGGTAAAGAAGTGGTACTTGAGGCCCAGCGTTTGGGTATAGAGACCATTGCCGTGGACCGCTATAATGATGCTCCTGCTATGCAGGTAGCGCACAGGTCCCATGTAATCGATATGCTCGATGCTGAAGCTTTGAAAAGCATTATTCGACAAGAACAACCTGATATCATTGTTCCTGAGATTGAAGCTATTGCAACACATGTGTTATTGGAGTTAGAACAGGAAGGTTACCATGTGGTTCCCAAAGCACGCGCAACGCATCTAACGATGGATCGTGAAGGAATTCGACGCTTGGCTGCGGAGACATTATCGCTGCCAACGGCTGAATATCGATTCGCTGACAGTCTAGAAGAATTGAAGGCTGCTGTTGTTGAGCTCGGAACACCGTGCGTGATTAAACCAATTATGAGTTCTTCTGGTAAAGGGCAAAGTGTATGTAAGAGTTTAAATGATGCAGAAGCCTGTTGGACCGCCGCTTTAGAAGGTGGACGAGCTAAAAGTACGCGAGTCATTATCGAATCCTTTGTTCAGTTTGACAGTGAAATTACACTTCTTACGGTACGTTCTGTATCCGGTACGCTGTTCTGCCCACCGATCGGCCATATTCAAAAAGATGGCGATTATGTGGAGTCTTGGCAACCGCATCAGATGAGTATTGCACAACTTGAAGAATCACAATCCGTAGCGAAAGCGATTACGGATGAATTAGGTGGTTACGGCGTTTTTGGTGTTGAATTGTTCGTAACGCCTGATGGGATTCTGTTCAGTGAAGTATCACCCCGTCCTCATGATACCGGTATGGTCACGATGGTAACACAGGACTTGTCGGAGTTTGCCTTGCATGTGAGAGCCATACTTGGCTTACCTATTGAGCACGTACAACTTCTGGCTCCGGGCGCATCGGCGACATTGAAAGCCCAAAATTATAGTTCGAATTTTGCAATTAGTGGCGTGGCTGAGGCTCTTTCACTGCCACGTACTCAAGTGAGAGTATTTGGTAAAGGTGAGAGCAAACCAGGTAGAAGAATGGCTGTTGCTCTAAGTAGTGCTGATAATGTTGAGATTGCTCGTAAGACAGCAAAACATGCTGCCAGTCTTTTAAAAGTGGAGGTATATGATCATGAACAGTAGTTTGTCTGCTCCTACATTGAGCATCCGTAGATTTCAATGGGATGACCTGGAGACTATTACTGCGTTAATGCGAGAACTTAACTATCCTACAACCCTCAGTGTGATGAGAGAACGTATGGAGGACATGGAATCTAGTCCTTTATACTGTACTTTAGTAGCTGAAGTAGATGGTATTGTAGTAGGCAAGATCAGTTTACACCACATTGTTTCTTTTTCACGTTGTGAACCGACAACCCAGATCACTGCGATCATTGTTGCAAAAGAATATCAAGGTCAAGGGTTAGGTAAAAGATTGATTCAGCAAGCGGAAGATTGGAGCAAGGGACAAGGAAGTACACTTTTGTTCCTAACCAGTGGAAACCGTGTGGAGCGTGCACCTGCACGTGCATTTTATGAGCATATCGGCTTTACAAAGACAGGCTATCGTTTTAGTAAAAAATTATAGAACCTTTCTGATGTCATGAAATTTCTATCCCATCCCCTCTAGGGTTGGGTTTTTTTTATGTTTACATCATTTCAGGATTGATATACAATCCTGAATATATCATACGATGGTCCTAGTGTTATTCTAGAAAGCGTTTACAATATAGTGATGAGGGATGAATATGTATAGTCTTATTTTAGTAGATGATGAAGAAGATGTAAGGGAAGGTCTGCTTGATGAAATTTCATGGGAAGAATATGGATTTCAAGTCATAGAAAGGGCCGAGAATGGTCGAGAAGCGACCGAATTCATTGAAAGATGTGTTCCAGATGTTATCGTAACGGATATTCACATGCCTTTTATGAATGGATTAGAACTCGCTGAGTGGACTCGTAATCATTATCCCAATACCAAAATTATCATCCTTACAGGGTATGATGAATTTGAATATGCCCAAAAGGCGATTAAATTACATATAGACGAATATGTATTAAAGCCATTTTCATCGAAAGAACTCGTCGATATTCTACTTAAAGTGAAGCATCAATTAGATGAAGAGGCCGCGGATAAAGATAACTTACAGAGTCTAGTTCAACATTATCGTAAGAGTCTTCCCGTCCTGAGAGGTACGTTCCTATCTTCTCTAGTGTCAAGACGGATACCCCTATCTGAAATTAATGAAAGAAGTCTGAGTTATGAGTTGAATTTGACAGCAACTTCGTATATGGCTTCTATTGTAAGAGTCGATTATACATATTCAGATTTGCAGGAAGTGGACCATTCGGTGAGTCCTTTTTCGCCAGAGTCTATGAAAGGTACCAAAGATCGGCAATTACAATTATTCGCCGTGTTGAATATAACAACGGAAATATGTGCGAAGTACAATGCCTTCGAAGTGTTCCTTCACAACGATGATGTTGTCCTGTTATTTATGGATCCAGATAAGGATACCGAGAAGACGAGTGGGCGAATGCTTGAAATACTCGAGGAGGTTCGCCAGAACGTAGAGAAATACTTAAAGCTCACGGTGACAATAGGTGCTGGCACGATGACGAACGCCATTGAAAGTGTACACCATTCCTATAATGAGGCGCTACAGGCACTTGATTATAGATTGATATTAGGGAATAACCGGGTGATATGGATCTCTGATGTGGAGATAAGTCATGATCCATTGATTTACGAACCCCTTCATTATGATGAATTAAAACAACAGATGTTAATCCGGTCTATTAAAGTAGAAACGGCTCAGGAAGTGGGGAATACAGTAGCTGGTCTATTTGCAGATATAGAGATGACACAACTTACGGTAAAGGATTGCCAAGTATATGTCCTAGAAATTCTGACGTCCATTATGAAGGTAGCAAAAGAGTTCCGTTTGGAACTTGATGAAATATTCGGTTCGAATGAGTATCCCTTTGCTGAGATCACGAAGTTTAATAATTTGAATGAAGTAAAGCTATGGATTACTGGTATTTGTATCAAGCTCATGAATCACATTTCGAAGGGGCGTCAATCTAGTTACAATCAATTGGTAGAAGATGCAAAAGTGTATATTACGACTCATTATCACGAAAGTGATATTTCTATTAACAAAGTATGTAAACATTTGCACATTAGTACAAGTTACTTCAGTGGTATTTTCAAGAAAGAAGTAAAGATGACCTTTGTCAATTATGTGATGCAACTACGGATGGAATCAGCAAAGAATCTACTACGTTCAAGCGACATGAAATCCTTCGAAGTAGCAGAGAAGGTAGGGTTTATCGATCCCAATTATTTCAGCTTCTGTTTCCGTAAGAGATTTGGATATTCTCCAAAAGAATATCGGAACAACTCGGGAGGGGTAGCTATGAGTGAACATTGAACCTAAACATTCAAGGTTATTTAAATTCACCAAAAAACCAAAAGTCCCGCTTTCTTTTAATGTAAGAAGTATTCAAGTGATTATTACCATTTCATTTACGATGATTACAGTTGTAGTAGTGTTGTTAGTAAGCTTATTACTCTACAATAAATTTGCCAAATCCGCAGAAGATAACGCTTATCTAAACATTCAACAGATTATCGATCAGGTTAATTCTCATTTGGAGTTATATGTTAAAGGGATGCAGGATATCTATGAAGTGGTGGAAGAGCAGATCGGTCAGACAGATAATATATCGGATTCATTATTGAAAGAACAACTAACGACACTTCTTCACACCCGTGAGGATTTGGTCTCGGTGGCCTTGTTTACACCAGAGGGTAACATGGTACTCGACGTTCCAAATGCAACGATGCGACGCAATACACAGCTAAAGGAACAAAGTTGGTTTCTGACGGCACTTAAACAACCAGAAGCTGTATCTTTTTCCCAACCGCATATTCAGAACTTATACAAAGGTCAATACAAATGGGTTGTTTCGTTAAGTAGAATGATATCTTACAAGGCGGACGGCGTCATGAAAATGGGTATTCTGTTGGTCGATGTTAATTTTCGGACAATTGATGAGCTTAGCAGTAAAGTCATTCTGGGCAAAAAAGGCTATGCCTATATTATGGATACTCTAGGAAATATCATTTACCATCCACAACAGCAATTAATCTATGCCGGACTTAAATATGAGAATATTGAGCCTGTATTTGATTATGCCTTTGGGAGTTATATAGATACCTCTACAGTAGAACAAAGATATATTACGATTCGAACGGTGAAACCTATTGGTTGGAAAATAGTTGGTGTAGCCTATCCTGATGAGATCGTAACCACGAAGAAGGATCTTCAGGTGTTTATATTCTGGTTTCTTGCGGTAGTTATAATTGTAGTCCTATTGGTCTCTATCTTTGTATCTGCCAAAATATCGCAGCCGATTCGCAGGTTAGAGAAAGCTGTGAAACTGGTAGGACAAGGTGACTTCAATACACCTATTGATGTGAAGGGCGCATATGAAGTAGAGCAATTATCCAAAAGATTTAATTTCATGCTACATCGGATTCGCCAACTAATGGGTCAGATTATACATGAACAGGAAGCCAAGCGAAAAAGCGAACTAGATGTTCTTCAAGCACAGATTAATCCTCATTTCTTATATAATACATTGAATTCTGTCATCCGGCTTGTGGAGCGGGGGAAATCGGAAGAGGTCATTACAGCGATTACTTCACTATCTAAATTATTCCGAATCAGCTTGAGTAAAGGGATGAATATGATCCCGCTAGCGGAAGAATTAGAGCATGTCCGTCATTATCTAATTATTCAAAAGATCCGATATAAGAGCAAATTTAATTACAAAATGGATATACAGGATGAGGCCTTACCTTGTACAACACTGAAGCTTATCATTCAACCGATTGTAGAGAATGCCATCTATCATGGAATTGAGCTTATGCCAGATGAAGGCTGTATTCAGATTTCAGTTAAGGTTGAAGGAGAGAAGGTCATCATTTCAGTTACGGATAATGGTCTCGGAATGACGCCTCAAGTCATGGGACACTTGTTAACAGGTGGTGTGAAAAGCGCAGGAGGATCAGGCGTAGGTGTGAAGAATGTTCATGAACGTATCCAATTGTACTACGGCAAGGCCTATGGATTGACATTCATGAGTGAAGTGGAAGTAGGAACCACGGTCACGATCACCCTACCTATGATGAAAAATGAACCAGAAAATGTGGAAGGAGAGGGATTACTATGACTAGAGCCATGAAAAGGGTAATGGTATTAATTTCCTTACTTTCACTAGTGTTGGTTTCTTGTTCAGATTCTCCTTCCAGTTTACGGATGACAGATACCGTTCGAAAGGTGAGTATGATCGTCAAGATGAAAAGTGGTTCTTTTTGGAACACGGTTAAAATGGGCGCTGAGGTGGCTGCGAAAGAATATAATGTGGAGTTAACCTTTCTTGGTCCGGATAGCGAGAATGACATAGAGGGACAAATCAAGTTAGTTGATGATTCGATAACGAACAAAGCAGACGCTATTATTCTATCAGCGAGTGATTATATGAAATTAGCACAGGTGACAGACCGGGCAGCCTATCACAAAATTCCGGTTATTTCCGTTGATACGGAGGTAGCTTCGGCTCGTGTGAAGACTTTTGTAGGTACAAATAATTATGAAGCAGGTCAGAAAGCAGCAGAGAGACTG
Source organism: Paenibacillus macquariensis (assembly GCF_900156375.1). GTDB lineage: Bacteria > Bacillota > Bacilli > Paenibacillales > Paenibacillaceae > Paenibacillus_AQ > Paenibacillus_AQ macquariensis. Next base: position 7,043 of record NZ_FTNK01000001.1, on the reverse strand, counting down.
GTAGCATTGATTGATGGGAAAGGCCAGATTGGCTTGGTCAGTTTTGTAGAGGGAGCACGGAATGCGGATGAGAGAGCATCTGGGATGTTGGATTATTTTGCTCGTTTTCCCAACGTAGAAGTGGTGGATACCGTGTATTGTGGATCTGACGTTCAGCTAGCGGCGGATTTAACGAATGAAATGCTAGGTCAATATCCCCATATAAGTGGACTAATTGCCTTAAACGAAGTAGCGGGTATCGGTGTTTCCCAAGAAGTACTGAAACTAGGACTTGGAGGGAAAGTGAAAATTATTACATTCGATAGTCCCCCTGAGGTAATTGAAATGCTACAAGAGGGTATTGTTCAGGCAACGGTTATTCAGAATCCCTACAGTAATGGCTATTTAGCCGTGCAGCATGCTGTAGAAGCAATTGAAGGGATGCATGTTCCCGAGAGAGTGGATACAGGTTCCAAATTGATAGATCTTGATAATATGTTGTGGCCAGAGAACCAGAAGCAACTATTTCCGTTTGTAAGGTGAGCGTAAGGCATGAGAATTTTTATATAAAACAGGAGTATTTTATATTTGGTTTAATGTTTTTTTCAGCGATAATGAAAACGTAACCAATAGGAAATCGTATTTCAAAGAAAAGTTTATGGGGAGGTTTATTTTAATGAAAAAAAGAATGAAGAAAATCACACCAGTTCTTCTTGCAGGTGCACTACTCGGTTCTGTTGTAGCAGGTTGCTCAAACTCAGCTGACGGAGGTAAAGAACCTCAAATTGGGGTAGCGATTTACAAATTTGATGATACCTTCATGACGGGTGTTCGTAATTCTATTAAAACGAATGCTGAAGGAAAAGCAAATGTTGAGATTGTAGATAGCCAGAATTCTCAACCTACGCAGAATGACAAAGTAGATTTGTTCATTACAAAGAAAACAAATGCACTATTAATTAATCCGGTAGACCGTACAGCTGCTGGCGTTATTATTGATAAAGCAAAGACTGCTGATATTCCTGTCGTATTCCTTAATCGTGAACCACTTCCTGATGATATGAAGAAATGGGATAAAGTATATTATGTTGGTGCTAAAGCAGAAGAATCTGGCACAATGTCAGGTGAGCTGATTGCTGATTATTGGAAGGCACATCCTGAAGCGGATAAGAACAAGGACGGGGTTCTACAATATGTCATGTTAAAAGGTGAACCAGGACATCAAGATGCAGAATTAAGAACAAAATTCTCTATTGAAGCGATCGAAGCTGCAGGGATCAAAGTAGAAAAAGTTGCAGAAGACACAGCGATGTGGGATCGCGTTAAAGGTCAAGAAAAAATGGCTGCATTCCTTGGCGCTAACGGAGATAAAATTGAAGCTGTTCTAGCTAATAACGATGATATGGCACTTGGTGCAATTGAAGCATTAAAAGCTGCTGGTTATTTCAAAGGTGATAAATTTATGCCCGTTGTAGGTGTAGATGCAACAGCTCCCGCTATAGAAGCATTGCAAGATGGAACCTTACTAGGAACTGTACTTAACGATGCCAATAACCAAGGTAAAGCTTCTGTAGTTCTAGCTACATTGTTGGCTAAGGGAGAGAAACCTACGAAGGACAATGTAGGTTTTGAAATCTCGGACAATCAATATGTATGGATTAAATACAAGAAGATTACGAAGGACAATATCGACGAAGCAAAATAAGTGAATTTCTAACGGTGGAGCTGGATATTTCACGAGAATCCAGCTCCCTTTTAGATTCTAAGTATAGAGCGATGTGCCTTTAAGGGCAACATATAGGTCACGTAGGAGGAGGTGGAAACCATGGCTGAACATGAGTTTTTGCTAGAAATGATAGAAATCACTAAGGAGTTTCCTGGTGTAAAGGCACTGGATGGTGTTACTTTGCAAGTGCGTCCTGGAACGGTACACGCTCTTATGGGTGAGAATGGGGCCGGGAAATCAACGTTAATGAAATGTCTTTATGGTATTTATGAGCCAGATGCTGGTCAGATTGTGTTGGATGGCCAACTAGTTGAAATACACAACTCCAAGGATGCACTAAATCTGGGTGTTTCGATGATTCATCAGGAACTTCACCCGGTACCTTTCCGCAATGTGATGGAGAATATTTGGTTAGGTCGATTTCCGACGAGGGGAATAGGTCCAATCCAGTTTATCGATCATAAGAAGATGTATAAGGACACAGCAGACTTATTTAAGGAGCTTGATATTGACTTGAAGCCAGACACGATTGTTGGTAACTTGTCCGTATCCAAAATCCAATCTATTGAAATCGCGAAAGCTGTCTCCTTCCATTCTAGGGTTATTGTGATGGATGAACCAACGTCTTCGCTGACTAGCGTTGAAGTAGAGCACTTATTCCGCATTATCCGTGACCTGCAGAAGCGAGGAGTAGCCATTATTTATATATCGCACAAAATGGAGGAGATTCTACAAATCTCTGACGATGTAACCATTATGCGAGACGGGAACAAAATTGGTACATGGCCAGCTAAGGAATTAACGACGGATAGCATCATATCTAAGATGGTTGGGCGTGACCTCACGAATCGTTTCCCAGAAAGAGATAATGTACCAGGTGACGTTATTTTGAAAGTACAAGACTTAACCTCTACGCATTCTAAATCATTTAGAAATATATCGTTCGATCTTCGTAAAGGTGAAATTCTCGGGATTGGTGGCTTAGTTGGAGCTCAACGGACGGAACTTATTGAAGCATTATTCGGGCTTAGAGAAATCGCTTCAGGGACCATTTCTTTGAATGGTAAGGAAGTCAAAATCAAATCGGCGGAAGATGCTAAACGAATGGGGATGGCACTACTTACGGAAGAACGGCGTGCTACCGGTATTTTCTCCGTCTTATCTGTACATGAGAATGGGGCCATAGCTAATATGGATCGGTATCAGAAGCCGTATCTGTTACTTGATGCGAAACGTAAGAAAAAAGAAGTCGATCATATGGTAGAGAAGTTACGTACGAAGACACCAACGACGCGTACGCTAATGATGAATCTTTCGGGTGGGAATCAGCAAAAGGTATTATTGGCTAGATGGTTGTTAACAGAGCCTGAAATTCTTTTGTTAGATGAACCAACACGAGGTATTGATGTTGGAGCTAAATACGAGATATATACCATTATTGCTGATTTGGCGAAACAAGGGAAAAGCATCATTATGATTTCTTCTGAGATGCCTGAACTGCTTGGGATGTCTGACCGGATTATGGTGATGTCTGAAGGTCGTCTAACCGGAATCGTTGAGGGTAGTGTTGCTACTCAAGAACAAATTATGACGCTTGCCGCTCAGCATTAAGGCATCGAAGGGAGATTATTTATGAATACGAAAAGATTACAAAGTTTTGCTTCGCAATATGCCATTTATATTGTCTTAGTTGTACTCATAATTGGGATTACAGCGTCCAATCCAGCATTCTTATCTATTAACTCATTAAGAGATGTATTAATTCAATCATCCACACGTACGATTATTGCGCTAGGTGTGGCTTTTATTCTAATTACAGCCGGAACGGATTTATCTGCGGGGCGAATCGTTGGGTTAACGGCGGTAATTGCCGCTTCAATGTTACAGAAGGCTGAATATGCGGCTCAATTTTTTCCGGACATTCCACAAATGCCCTATATCATCCCTATTGCGATTGCTATATTGGCGGGTCTCTTCTGCGGCCTTGTCAATGGATTTGTGGTTGCTAAGCTCAATGTACCACCCTTTATCGCCACATTAGGGACAATGGTTGCCGTGTATGGGATTAACTCTTTATATGTCGATATGGAACCGAACAATTCTCAACCTATTGCTGGTCTTCGAGATGACTTTAAGAATATTGGAACGGGAGCCATCGGTGAAGGGAAGTTTTCCTTACCTTACATTGTTCTTATCGCAATCTTTGTGGCATTTATTGTATGGGTCATCTTTAATAAAACAAAGCTTGGAAAAAATATGTATGCAATTGGTGGAAACATTCAAGCTGCGAAAGTATCTGGTATTAATGTAGCCAAATACTTGATTTATATCTATGCTATTGCTGGATCTCTTTATGGTCTTGCGGGTGTACTAGAGGCGGCGAGAACCGGTGGAGCAACGAATAACTACGGTAATATGTACGAGCTTGATGCTATTGCCGCTTGCGTCGTTGGTGGTGTATCTACGACGGGTGGCATAGGAACAGTGCCTGGTGTAGTAGTCGGGGTACTGATCTTTACAATCATTAACTATGGACTAACGTTTATCGGTATTAGTCCATATTGGCAACTGATTATCAAAGGAATCATTATTGTGGCTGCTGTTGCTTTTGATATGCGTAAATACGCAACGAAGAAATAGGTGAAAAGGACGATCATCGAATTAAGTTACTAGAGGTTGCTAGGTGCATAATAGCCTACCTTATGTACTCACACCGATTAAATTGTGTGAGTATATAAGGTTTTTTCTGTTGTTTATCATTTGTTTATCGTTGTCAAAAGACGTTTTACCAGTATTTGCGGGGTTAAAAATGAAATCTAGCATGTTACAATGATTTTGTTGCTGATGACAATTTTGTAACCTTTTTGTAACTAAGAGATTCAAAAATACGATTCGAATGAAGGAGATGTGTAATATATGAAAAAATCAATGATCAAAACGGTGATGGCTGGAACATTTGCTTCTATATTAGCTGTTGGAATGGTACTACCAGGATCAGCATCGGCTGCTTCTGCTGAAACTTACAAATATACTGACGTGAAGGTTATTCTTCAAGATTGGATTAAGAATCATGACGGGGAATGGAAAGTCATTGTAGAAAAGTTACAGACTACGATTAAACCTTCTACACCAGTTACTAAACCAGAAGTAAAACCTGAGGTTAAGCCAGAAGTGAAACCAGAAGTAAAACCTGAGGTAAAACCAGAAGTTAAGCCTGAAGTTAAGCCTGAAGTTAAACCAGAAGTGAAACCAGAAGTAAAACCAGATACAAATGCAGATCAATCGGTTACTGCGCAGGTTGTGGCTCTAGTAAATCAAGAACGTAGCAAAGCAGGTCTTAAACCATTGACTTCAGATGCTAAATTAGCCAATATGGCACTGGATAAAGCAAAAGATATGAATAATAACAATTATTTTGCTCATAACTCACCAACTTATGGATCTCCATTTGATATGATGAAACAATATGGTATTACTTATAGCTATGCAGGCGAGAACATTGCGAAGGGTCAAAAAACGCCGGCCGATGTCATGACAGCTTGGATGAATAGTGAAGGACATCGTGCTAACATCTTGAATGCAAACTATACTATTATTGGTGTAGGATATTATAACGGTCATTGGGTACAAGAGTTTATTAGTAAATAATAAATAGTAAGCAATGAATTGAACGGTTAGGCTATTCAATCTTGAATAGCTTAACCGTTTTTTTGTGTTATATTCGAGTGAATATATGCTTTCCCTCTAAGTTTCTAAAGGGAATTATGTATGGGAGTTCGTCTTTAATTCAATCTATATAGATGGCTTAATTTGCAAATTTGAAATAGAAGTTTTAATGTTAAAAGGAAGATTGAAGGAGGTATTGAATGTGAATTCATCGAAGTGGATCTGGCGCATTGTAAGTGTGGCCTCAATTGCGACGACATTGGTACTGTTAGTTGGATTTATATACGCTATTAAAGATGTTAATGCTCCACAGGTTGTAGTTGAGATTGAACGTCCATCTCAACCAATAGGCGAGGGTGTAGCGGATAGTATGGATAATAAAAAGGAATATAAGATTGCAGCCATTGGAGACTCTTTAGCCAAAGGCACAGGGGATCAAACCGGAAGCGGGTTCGTGAAAAGAAGTGTAGAAAGTCTCGCGAAGAGTAGCGGTAAGAAAACGACGTTACTAAACAACCTAGGCATTAACGGACTAACGACGGATGGATTGGTGAAGAAGTTAGATGAGGAAGGTGTACAGTACGTTCTGAAACAATCTGATATTATTATCCTTTCTATTGGGGGTAATGATCTATTTCAGGGAGCGCAGCTATTATCTTCAGCTAAGGGTAAGTCAGGTGAATCAACAGGCACAACGTCGACGAATTCAGTACAAGACGTAACAGCTGAGAAGATCACAAGTGCATTGCCAAAAGCATCAGCACAATTAAAAGTTGCTTTAGAGAAAATAAGAACCATTAACCCTGATTCCTATATTATTTATGTAGGATTGTATAACCCTTTTGGAGATTTGAAGGAATTGAAGGTCGTGGGCAATGAAGCTGTAACGAAATGGAACAACGTAGCACTTACAACGATAAATAAATATGAGAATATGACTCTAGTCCCTACATTTGATTTGTTTACACATAATTTAAAGCGTTATTTATCAACAGATCACTTTCATCCGAATGCTGAAGGATACCAACAAATTGCTAATCGTATTGTGCAAGGAATAGAGTAACATGGACATTCGTAAGAAAGGGGCGACATACTTTGAGTGTGAATAGAGTGGATAAAATTGTTCTATCTGTTGAACATGTACATAAAAAAATAGGTAAAAAAATGATTATTAAAGATGTAACTTTTGATGTGCGAGAAGGCGAAATATTCGGTTTCTTAGGTCCAAATGGAGCGGGTAAGACGACGACGATTCGGATGCTGGTTGATCTGATTAAACCGAGTAGTGGAACGATAAAAGTATATGGCTATGATGTCAATCGTGATCAGGAAAATGCGTTGAAATACGTAGGTTCAATTGTTGAGAATCCTGAAGTATACACGTATCTCACGGGTTGGGAGAACTTAGAACATTTTGCTCGTATGCAGTCTGGAGTGGATGAAGCGCGGATTCAAGAAGTGGTAGATATCGTACGGTTAGATCAACGAATTCATGATAAGGTACGTACATACTCACTCGGGATGCGTCAAAGACTCGGAATCGCTCAAGCACTATTAGGCCGTCCTAAGCTACTAATACTCGATGAACCTACGAATGGTCTGGATCCAAAGGGAATTAAAGAGCTCCGTCTGTTCATTAGGAAGTTGGCAGAAGAAGGATTGGCGGTATTGG
>NZ_FTNK01000022.1 GCF_900156375.1 Paenibacillus macquariensis | reverse complement strand
AGGGGTTCCACACGTACCCATCCCGAACACGACCGTTAAGCCCTCCAGCGCCGATGGTACTTGGACCGCAGGGTCCTGGGAGAGTAGGACGTCGCCAAGCACACACAAGAACTACCGTTGAGTTCGATCAACAGTGGTTCTTTTTTTTGTTTTATGTTTTTGTTGTGAGATAGAAAATGGATAGGCATAAGGCATAAACTACATATTCGGTTGTGGATGCTTTTACGGGTGTAGGAATAGCGCACACAAGGCTTCAGGCTTGTACAAGGACTCACAGAATGGGTACAGTGATGACTCGTAGTTATTAAACAGATAGAATGATAGAACTTAGAATTTCTTTATTCATTTGTGCGGTGCATAAATAGAGTGTAACAGTTTTGTTACCGAAGGTTATAGTCTTGCAAGTATAATAATAAAGTGTAAATAGAATTACCCAACCTGAGAATCATATGTGATAGTGTCTATAGAGCAGAAAAACGATACATTCGTGTAAGTAGCGAAATGAAGTAAGGAGGACATTCATGCGTGGAATAACATGGCTGCGTGCTCTCGTTCTGTTGTGTAGTATAATGATCGTTCTAGTCGGATGTGGAAATGCGAATCCTTCATGGACTTCCTTCGAAGGTGCGGCGAATGAAAAGAGTTTTCCGGTACCAAAGGAAGGTAATAAGAAGGATCGTCCTGCCAACAATTCAGAAATTAATGTTGTTCGTTATTTTCTACCTGGACTCAAGGAGAAGGATGCTTTTCCTGAAGTTTACTTGGAAACCATTCTAGAATGGGGATGGGAAGAGGATGAAGACGGGCAAGAACAACGTGATGCAGTTCGAGTGTTTAAAAAAGATAAAAAAGTGGTACAGGTCACAGTAGAAGATGATTTTTTTGTGATTATGGTACCCAAACCTACAGATAAATCAGTCATAAGAAGCTTAGAAAATAAATAAAAAAAGACCTTTTTCCAATAGGAAGTAGGTCTTCTTCTATTAAAAGATAGTATTATGCAAACGAATGATATCTTAAAAAGGGTAAACCAGTTTCTAACTGTTTATCGAATATTATTCGAATGATCTTATTAGTTCATTGTTTATAGTAGGAGATATCATCACTGTTAAATTTGATCATGCCGTCTTTTCGCATACTAGAAAGTCTTGAAATGGCATATAACCGAGGTAACATCAGCCATAGATGCCAGATGAGTAGAGCAATAGTAAAGGATAACGGTGACCAAAACATAAGGACAAGGAATAAACAAAGCCCGATCCATATGGTATATGAATTTATTTTGAGAAATAATCGATAGGTAATATGTTGATTAGGCATATAACCTAACCAAGGAAGTGTCATAGAGAATGCCCAGCGTTTGCGGTAATGAAAACCTGCAATTAAGAGGGTTGATCGTGAAATAACATAGTGTATCCATAGTACAAGGGGAGCAGCTAATACGAAATAAAAGATGCTCGTCCAAGAAATCAATATCATCTCTAATATAACTGCGAGACATGGGAGCATTAAATAGAACGAATTCATTCTTTTGTGTAATGGCACCTTTTTAATAAGTTTGTATTGATAAAAAGTAGCGCTATTATCCATTTTATCTGTCATATGATATAACTTTCCTCCTTTGAGGTCTTCTATAACATATATCGGTTCTACTAGAGTATTTATAAAGATATTTAAGGTACAGACACCAAGAAAGATGTGACTGAATACATATATCAAAAGGAATAAAATCTATATGAAAGATCTATGAAAAGGTTTAAAATAGTAGAAACTGTAACATACTGATAGGAAAAAGGACAAGGTGGGATGGATGATGGAAGATCATACGGAACACGTCTGTATTATTTGCGGGCAGGGTAAAGAGGAAGGGATAAGTATATTATCTCAATTTATCTGCGAGGGTTGCGAATCAGAAATGGTGCAAACAGATGCGGAAGAAGCGAAGTATCATTATTTTATTCATCAAATGAAGCGAATAAGTCTGCAGGTAAATGTGTAGTTCACATTTCTTTTTCTTAAACAAAGGGTAGCTTATAATATAAGCTACCCTTTGTTTATAGTTGTCATAGTAGAAGGAATGGAAGAGTCTTGTACTAGAAGATCAGTAACAATCTGTTCTAATGTCACGCTCGCAAGTTCATTCTCCATAGCACGTTGTGCTTGGGTGAACCGTTGCTCCAGTGTATGTTGAATATTCTTGCCAACGAGACAATTGGGATTAGCTTTGTCATGAATCGAGAATAAATGGTCTTGGTGATCAATTTCAACAGCCAGATAGACATCTAATAGGCTGATTTGTGCAATAGGACGGGAAATCATTGCTCGAGCTACACCAGGAGATGTATTGATGATGCCGGCCTTATTCAGCATGCCCATAATACGGCGGACTACGACTGAATTTGTATTTACACTACTAGCGATGAATTCAGAGGTTAACCGTTCGGTTTTAGATATTTCTAATAAAGATAATATGTGAACAGCGACAGAGAAGCGGCTGCTGATGGCCATTATTCATTCCTCCACAAACAAAATGGGTAATCACAAAACAAAAGTAGTGTGAATCTTAGAGAAGCTAAAGATCTATTACAGTATAGCATAGCGGGGTCCAATAGAAATTCCAAGGGGCAAGAGGAATTGACATACAACATACCTGTAACTATAATAGTTACAGGATCTAATATTTTTTTTAAAGGAGATGTTTCTGTTGAAAATTGCAGTCATTGGAGCAAGTGGACGTATTGGAAGTCGTGTCGTACGAGAAGCATTACGTCGGGGTCATAAAACAACAGCTATTGTACGAGATTCCAAGAAGGTTGAAGATTTAGGTGAATTGGATGTTATTGAAAAGGATGTTTTTGAATTAACGACTGAGTTAGAAGTCTTTGATGTTGTTGTAAGTGCTTATGGTACGAAACCAGGGGAAGAACATCTGCATATAGAGGCAAATAAGAAATTGATTGAGTTAGCACTACAAGCACCAAATACTCGACTATTAGTGGTCGGAGGTGCAGGGAGCTTATATGTAGATGATCAAGGTACACGTGTATTAGATACACCAGGGTTTCCTGATATCTATTTGCCAACAGCAACAAATCAGGGTGAAGCACTCAAGTTATACTTGGCCGAGAAGCATTGTGATTGGACATTTATTAGTCCTTCGGCAGAGATCGAACCTGGTGAAAGAACGGGATTATATCAAGCTGGCAAAGATCACTTACTTGTGAACAAGGAAGGTAGAAGTTACATCAGTATGGAGGATTATGCTGTAGCTGTATTGGATGAGATTGAACAGCCTAAGCACCGAAAAGAACGGTTCACAGTAGCGTCCGTATAACGTAAACGTTATATTATAAGGTTGAACAATATTTTTGATAGGCGAGTTAGACTTGGTACATCAATAAGTGGTCTGACATTCTCAAAATAGATAGTTATAGTTAAAGCTGAAATTCCTAGGGTACCTATGTGTACTTTGGGTTTTTTTGTCTTGAACATGGGTATTATGACATTATAGTAATATTGTAGTTATACTTCATTAAAATATGATTACTAAAGTTAGGCGTTACACGTAAATTACGATAAAATAGAGAGAGATAAGAGATAATACATGGGAAGGAATCATCTGATTCAAGCCTATACAATGAAAACAGAAAACTTTGCATGCGATACACGATCATGAGAGGTTATATAGAATTAGAAGGTGAGAAGTTACATGTCTAAGAAACGAATAGATAGTGGACAAACCTTAGGTGAACAACCAATGAGAACCTTATCGCAGGACTCAGTAACGGAAGAGGTTAAGAGGGATTCTCAAGAACAAGGCGATATGAATAAAGCTCGAGTTCCGTTATATGAGGCGTTACTTGACTACAGAGAGCAGAATCGGATTTCTTTTCATGTTCCAGGGCATAAGAATGGCCAAGCTTACGTTTCCCAAGGGGGTGCGGGAATATTATCTGAGATGATGGAGATTGATGTTACTGAGATTTCAGGAACCGATGATCTTCATCATCCTGAGGGAGTGATCCTTGAGGCACAGCAACTTGCGGCTAATTGTTTCGGAGCAGAAGAAAGTTTCTTTCTTGTCGGAGGTAGCACCGTTGGGAATCTAGCTTTGATCCTAACGGTATGTACCACCCCGGGGGATATACTACTTGTTCAGCGTAATGTACATAAATCGGTATTGCATGGTCTTATGTTAGCAGGTGCACGGGCTGTGTTCTTACAGCCGCAGATTCATTCATTTAGTGGACTCTCGACTGCACCTACAGCAGCACAGATTGATGCGGCGCTAGAAGTGTATCCTAATGCTAGGGGTGTGCTAGTTACGATGCCAAATTATTATGGCATGGGTACAGATCTTACCCCTCTGGCAGTAGCATGTCATAGATATGGTGTGCCGCTATTAGTAGATGAGGCACATGGCGCGCATTATGGTCACCATCCTGAGTTACCAACAAGCGCGCTAGCTTGTGGGGCAGATGGCGTCGTACAGTCGACGCACAAGATGTTGTCTGCACTCACGATGGGCGCTATGCTACACGTGCAGGGTTCACGGCTCGACCGCGCGCTGCTGCGCCAGCGGCTAGCGATGGTCCAGAGCTCAAGCCCATCGTATCCGATGATGGCTTCGCTCGATCTAGCCCGCCGCCAGCTGCACACAGGCGGTGCGGCTACCTTCACGGCGGGTCTTTCCGCCGTGGATGCCTTCAAGCTCGGGCTCGCGGAGCTCCCGCGCTTCGGGCTGCTGGCGCCGCCGCAGCCCGAGGGCACGTCCGCAGGCTTCACTTCTGCGGGCGACACCGCGCAGCCAAGCACGGCTATAGCTGCTTATACGACGCAAGACCCCTTCAAAGCCGTCATATATGACGACACAGGGGCCCTGAGCGGATACGAGCTACAGCGCCAGCTTGAAGCGCACGGCTGCATCCCAGAGATGAGCGACGTACAGTATGTCGTCTTACTCTTTAGCTTAGGGTCCACGATGGAGGACACTAATCACCTCTTACATGCCCTTGCGCATATATCTATTGCAGGGGAAGATATCGATTTGAGTTCAGCGAATATTCCAATTACGAAGAATGCTGTCGAATTTTCCACGTGGAACATTATGGAGGCATCGGTTTCGACACCCGTTCCCTTTAACTTGAGTCCAGTAGCGACGGAAGATGTCGAATCGATTCCCTTAGTAGAGTGTGCAGGAAGGGTAGCGGCGGAAATGATTATTCCTTATCCACCAGGTATACCGTTGTTATATATGGGCGAGAGTATCTCTAATGATACGCAAGAACGTCTTCTTGCTCTATCAGAAGCGGGAGCGAAGTGTCATGCCGCTGCAGATCCCGAATTGCATAGCATTAAGGTCTTTAAGAAGGACAGAAAGCAGGAAAACTTATGATTACCAAAGGTAAATTCATTACATTCGAGGGCGGAGAAGGATCGGGCAAAACAACGACTCTTAGTCGAATAAGTGCTTACTTCGATCGGCATTCTATCCCCTACATGCTTACCCGGGAACCCGGGGGTATTACCATAGCTGAGAAAATCCGTGAAGTGATTCTGGATACAAAGCATACTGAAATGGATGCTAGAACAGAAGCATTATTGTATGCAGCTGCTCGTCGTCAGCATTTGGTAGAGAAGGTGAGACCCGCCCTCGATGCAGGAACTCTAGTTCTTTGTGATCGTTTTGTTGATAGTAGTCTTGCTTACCAAGGATACGCTAGAGGATTAGGAATGGACGAAGTGTGGAGTATTAATCAATTCGCCATTGATTCTCTAATGCCAGATGTAACATTCTATTTAGATATTGAACCTGAAGTAGGATTATCTCGAATTGCTGCTAGTTTGGATCGAGAAGTGAACCGATTAGACATGGAGAACATCGATTTCCATCATAAGGTTCGTGAAGGTTACCACATGATTGCCGCGGAGAACCCTGAGCGTGTCGTTATCATTAATGCAGATCAGAGTCCATCTCAGGTGATGAATGATATTGTTTGTGAGTTGGAAAAGGGTATATTAAAGGATTTTGGCGCCTCCTTGTCAAATAAGAGTAAGTAAGTAATGACATCAATTATGTTTCGCATTCACATCAAATGGTTCAAGGATGAGATAGGGTAATTCAATCGACCTTTTGAAATCAAGTTGGTTGGTTCACAAATTATCAGTCCACATTAGGAAGCTATTTAAAATGAGGGGGAATGCAAGATGAAATTAATCATTGCGATCGTGCAAGACAAAGATAGTAACCGTTTGTCAGGAGAACTTGTAAAAGCGAACTTCCGAGCAACAAAACTTGCGAGTACAGGAGGATTCTTACGCGCAGGAAATACGACATTTATGATTGGTATTGATGATGATCAGGTTGAAGCTGTCATGACTGTTATCAATAAAAGTTGTAAGGTTCGTGAGCAATTGGTCACGCCAATTACACCAATGAGTGGTACAACAGATTCTTATCTGCCTCTTCCGGTAGAAGTTCAAGTCGGCGGAGCTACGGTGTTTGTAATGCCAGTGGAGCGGTTTGAACATTTCTAAACAAGAAAGATTCATTTGTTAGATCCTATTTTAGCTGAAGCTAACAAAGGCGATCATGAATGGGGAGATATCCTTTGAAAATAAACCCGGGTTATAGACCCATCAAAAGTGAATTGCCAAACGTGGACAGTGGCGCAAAACCACTTCTACAGAAATCATTCTCTGATGTGATTCAACAACAGAGTCAGATCGCTTCACAAGAAGAATTAGGTCGACGCCTTAAAGAAATCCAAATGCAGGGAGATCGTCTTGCACGCTCCATGACGATTCGTGAATTGAAAGCGTATCGCACGATGATTAAGCGATTCCTTGAAGACACGGTTCGTCGTGGTGTAAGCATGAAGGAAACAAGAGGCTGGGATCGACGTGGGCGTGGTAAACGTTACAAATTGATTGATGAGCTGGATTCTGCGTTATTAGCCATGGCTGATGAATTATTAGAAAGTGAAGAGGGTAAAATAGACCTTCTGCAACAAATGGGTGAAATTCGAGGTATGCTAATCAACTTAAGTTTTTAAATAGATAGATTGAGCTAAAGTTTGCGAACACAAGTTCAATCATTCTAAAGAGGATCATGAATATTGGGGTTCGTCTTTAGTTCAATCTATATAGATGACATCCTATGAGTAATTTACCCAGGAAAAGAGGATTTATGTCTTTTAATGATATTCTAGGGCAGGATGAAGCCAAGAAAATTCTTCGGAGTGGACTACGCAAAGATAGCGTGAACCATGCGTATTTATTTGATGGCCCTTCGGGCAGTGGTCAGATGAAGACGGCACTCACTTTTGCACAAGCGCTATTCTGTACTGAAATGAAGGATGACGCTTGTGGCAAATGTTTAGAGTGCCGCAAAGTCGAGCACGGTAATCATCCTGATCTAATTCTGATCAATCCTGACGGGGCATCCATCAAAATTGACCAGATCCGTGGATTACAGCGGGTCTTTTCCTATCGATCGGAATCGAACAATCCGAAAGTATATATTATTGATCATGCGGATACGATGACCAATCAGGCGTCTAATAGTTTACTAAGATTTCTTGAAGAACCGCCAATTCCTGCAGTAGCTATTCTGATTGCAGAGAATGTACAAGCACTCCTCCCTACGATTCAATCAAGATCGCAGCGTGTATCATTTCATCCGTTAAGTCCTACGATGATGCTTCAACTTCTCATTAATGAAGGGTATCCTTCGCCATTAGTTCGTTGCGCGGTCCATTTATCTTCTGGATTGGAAGGATGTAGGGAACTACTTGAGCAGAATTGGTTTGCAGAAATTAGAAACGTAGTGTTACAATTAGGGAAGGAGTCTATGGGTAGAGGGAGCACGTCTCTTATTACTGCGGGGACGAAGCTATTCAAAGCGGGACTCTCTGAACACCTAGATATCCTCTTTAACCTGTTTCATTTGTGGTTTAAAGATATGCTGCATGTTCAATACGAAAGGCACGAAAGTATCGTTTTTATAGATCAGCTAGAGTATTTGACATCACAGGCTTCTTCAAGAAGTGATGCGCAGTGGATCTCCTATATGGATCTGGCCGCAGAAGCGAAGAAGAAGTTACGTTATAATGTGAATGGACAACTCTGTCTGGAACAATTTTTGATGGGGTTAGAAGATTGAGGATGGATTGACCCCATAGATTTATAGGGAACACGAAGATGTGATGGTAGGGGGTTAGCTTTTGTACAGTGTAGTGGGTGTCCGGTTTAAAAAGGCCGGTAAGATCTATTATTTCGATCCATTGGACTTCCCTATTATGAAGGATCATAGCGTTATCGTTGAAACAGCGCGTGGGATCGAATACGGAAAAGTCGTCGTTGGAAAAAAAGAGGTGCAAGAATCGGATGTGGTCTTACCACTGAAGAAAGTTATTCGTATCGCGAGTGATTCCGACGCTAGTATTGTGGAAGAGAATCAACTGGCAGCAAAAGATGCGTTTGCTACCTGTTTAAATAAAATTCGGGACCACGAACTCAAAATGAAGCTTGTGGACGTAGAATTTACGTTTGACCGAAACAAAATCATTTTTTATTTTACGGCTGAAGGAAGAGTGGATTTCCGAGAACTTGTCAAAGACCTTGCGAGTATCTTTAGAACAAGAATTGAGCTAAGACAGATTGGTGTTCGCGATGAAGCCAAAATGTTGGGTGGGATTGGTCCGTGTGGACGAATTCTATGTTGCTCGTCTTGGCTAGGTGATTTCGAACCGGTATCTATTAAGATGGCGAAGGATCAACGATTATCGTTGAATCCAACCAAAATTTCCGGATTGTGCGGAAGACTCATGTGTTGCCTTAAGTTTGAGCATGATAACTACGAAAGTGTAAGAGAAGAACTGCCTGCCATTGGCAAAATGGTTGTAACTGCTTTAGGAGATGGCAAAGTCGTAGGAATCAATGCTGGTAGCCGTAGTGTTCATGTACAATTGTTCGAATTAGGCAAAGTTAAGGAACTTCCAATGGATGACGTTGTCATCAAGTAGACCAATGAGGTTACTGTTCGGGGTGGAAACATGGAAAAGAAAAATGTATTTCTACGCATGCAGGAAATGGAAGAACAAATGGAACATATGCACAGTGATTTAGGTGAGTTGAAGTTACTCGTTAAGGAACTCCTTGAAGAGAATAATCGACTTATCTTAGAAAATGAGCGACTTCGTATTATATTAAAAAGAGAAGCTCAACTCATGGAAGAAAGAGTCGCATCTTCAATACCACATCATCCTCATGAAGTTCTAGAAGATGTTGTTGGAGAGGGATATGATAACCTTGCAAGGTTATATCATGAAGGCTTCCATATTTGTAATGTCTATTATGGGCATTTACGAACCGAAGGTGACTGTCTATTCTGTCTGTCTTTTCTGAATAAATAGCAAAAACAAGCCGTAGGAGAAATTGCCTACGGTTTTTTGAAATATAAGAAAGTATAAGTTGCATTAGATAAGCTACTTCTTATATTAGATTGAATAATAAATCGTGTAAGGATTGGGTATATGAATATAGATAATATAATGCTTAAAGAGTCAGAACGAGTGGATGATTTATTAACACATGATCTTCGGATCATTCAGAGCGATGAGGTATTTAGTTTCTCGATGGATGCGGTATTATTAGCACGGTTCGCAAGTATCCCAACCACAACCAAAGGGCGTGTATTGGATTTATGTACAGGCAATGGGGTTATTCCGTTGTTATTAACATCTCGTACGAAAGCTTCTATTGAAGGTATCGAAATCCAACCAAGGCTTGCTGATATGGCACGCCGTAGTGTAGCACTTAATGGGCTAGAGGACTCCGTTGTTATTCGAGAAGGAGATTTGCGTGAGCTTTATAAGGAAACGGGACATGGTGTATATGATGCGATTACGGTCAACCCTCCCTATATGCCGATGAATGGCAGTGATATTAAGCTCAACGAACATCAAGCGATAGCTCGTCATGAAATCCATTGTACGCTTGAAGAAGTACTACAAGCCTGCTCACGTCTAGTTCGTACGGGTGGGAAAGTGAATATGGTGCATAAACCTCAACGCTTAGGTGAATTGATGACGTTGATGCGAGAGAATCGTCTAGAGCCCAAACGAATTAGATTTGTACATTCGCGTGCAGGTTCGGAAGCTAATATGGTATTGATCGAGGCGTTACGTGATGGGAAGCCAGAGGTAAGAATTCTACCTCCACTGATTGTATATAATGAGCAGAACGACTACTGCCAAGAATTATTAGATATTTATTATGGCTCCAAAGAAAAAAGAAATTAAAAGAGGGTGCAGTATGAGTATTCAAAAGCAAAGTAGCTTTCAAGGAGAAACAACAAGCGGTTCATTGTATCTTGTGGGTACACCCATAGGTAATTTAGAGGATATCACCTTCCGTGCAGTAAGAACATTGAAGGAATGTGACATTATTGCCGCTGAAGATACACGTCAGACGCGAAAATTATTAACTCATTTTGAAATAACACCTCAATTGTTATTTAGTTATCACGAGCACAACAAGGTCGCAAGTGGGCCAGAATTAATTCGATATATAATAGAAGGAAAAAATTTAGCACTTGTTAGTGATGCTGGTTTACCAGCCATTTCAGACCCCGGATCAGACCTTGTGAAATTAGCCATAGCCGCAGGCATTGCGGTGATACCCATTCCTGGTGCTAATGCGGCCCTTTCGGCGTTAATCGTGTCAGGCTTATCGACGGAACGGTTTACCTTTGCAGGATTCCTACCTCGTGACCGAAAAGATATTCAGAACGTCCTATCCTCTTTGCAGTATTCACAAGGGACTTTATTGTTCTATGAGTCACCACATCGGATTATCAAAACGTTAAGTTACATGTTAGAAACTCTGGGCAATCGGCAAGTTGTACTTGCACGTGAAATAACGAAGAGATATGAAGAAATGGTACGTGGTAGCGTTGAAGAATGTTTGACGTGGTTAGCTGAACATGCACCTATCGGAGAATATGTCGTTGTTGTAGAAGGGGCAAGTAAGGAAGAAGAACAGGCTCAGAAGGATGCATGGTGGCAGGACTTATCTTTAGAAGAGCATGTTTCACATTATGAGAAAGAGGGAGAAACACGTAAAGATGCGATGAAAAGAACAGCAACCGATCGTGGCGTTTCCAAACGAGATATTTATAATTCCTTGATTTAATGCGTTGTGTATGTAAAAAGGCAAAAAAATGCCTTCTCAGCTTTGTAACAAGCTTGAGAAGGCGTCAAGGAGATATTAAAAAGGTTTGAATTAATAAATTTATTATTTCTATTATAACCTATTTCACAATATAAGAAAGTATAAGTTTCACTCGATACATTTCTTCTTGATTAAATAGTTACTGGTGTTGGAATTTCTGAGATACATTCGTTACAAACAATTTTACCCTTGAAATAGATAACGTTCTCTGCGTTGCCACAGAAGATACAAGCTGGTTCATATTTCTTAAGTATAATGCGTTCGCCATCAACGTAGATTTCTAGAGCATCTTTCTCTCCGATGCCTAGCGTACGACGCAATTCGATTGGAATAACAACCCGTCCTAGTTCATCTACTTTTCTTACAATACCTGTTGATTTCATCATGTTTATTGTTGCTCCTCTCGAATATCCAATTAAAATGCCACGATTCGACATAATTCTTTCTTTAGTGATATTTATAATACCAACCTTTCCCAAATTAGTCAACCTATAAATCATATAAAATATAGGTATTATTATGGAAAAGTGTTGTAATATACGACGTTGTATATAAAATTAGTGATAGGAACAATTGCAAGAAATGTCGTTTTATAAAGAAAAAATATGACTCAATATGACATTATTCGACACGGTTCTATCGTATTGTGTAAACGAAATGATAAAGGAGTGTAAAATGATATGATGCGCCCCCTTAATGAAGAAAAGGTTTTTAAAGATCCAGTTCATAATTATATCCATGTACAGGATACGACGATTTGGCGATTGATCAATACAGCTGAATTTCAACGGCTACGTCGTATTCGTCAGTTAGGGACATCTTATTTCACTTTTCATGGTGCTGAACATAGTCGTTTCTCACACTCATTAGGAGTTTATGAGATTACAAGGCAGATCATTTCGTTGTTTGAAAGAAATCAGTATGCTGATTGGCCTAAGGAAGAGAAGTTACTGACACTTTGTGCTGCATTGCTGCATGATCTAGGACATGGACCGTTCTCTCATTCTATAGAAGAAGCTTTTGACATGAATCATGAAGACTGGACTTGCCGAATTATTCTGGGAGACACCGAAATACATAACATTCTATGTGAGGTGGATCCTGAATTGCCAGCAAAGGTTGCTTCTGTCATTGCAAAAACTTATGATAAACCCATTGTTGTTAATCTCGTATCTAGCCCACTTGACGCGGATAGGATGGATTACTTGCTCCGAGACGCATACTATACAGGTGTAAATTACGGTACCATCGACATCGATCGTATCATTCGGATGCTAAGACCCCATCATGGGCGAATTGTGGTGAAAGAATCGGGAATGCATGCTGTTGAAGATTATCTTATGTCAAGATACCAAATGTACTGGCAAGTGTATTTTCATCCTGTGACAAGAAGTTCAGAAATGGTGTTACGACTTATCTTTAAACGGGCTAAGGAATTGTATCATAATGGGTTTCAATTCGAGTTCATGGTGAAGCCAATCATTAGTTTATTCAAGGATCAATTAAACGTTGAGCAGTATCTGAAATTGGATGAGGCTCTCCTTCAGACTGCATTTATGCAGTGGACCACAGAGAATGACCCTATACTTAGTCAGCTTTGCGAGCGATTCATGCATCGGAGACTGTATAAATATGTAGAATTAGAACCGCAGGATATGGATAGGATTGATGAGATCCGCGAAGCATTTATTCAAGCAGGTTTGGATCCAGATTATGATCTGGTTGTTGATTTCCCAAGCGATCTTCCTTACGATATATTTCATCCAGGGGATGAGGTTAGTCAGAAACAAATTTTATTGTTAGACCGACAAGAAAGACTACAAGAAATATCTGAAGTGTCAGATATTGTACGTTCTATTAGTGGTCTACATCGAGGGAAAGTTCACCTTTATTTCCCGGAAGAGAAACTTAATATAGCATTATCGAAGTTTTCTCCTTCTATTACCCATATTTTCAAGGATTATTGACATAGGTTTTAATGTTTTTACTGACAAGAAGGGGGTTATATCATGATGTTGTTCGACACACATACGCATCTCGATGCACAACAATTCGACGAAGACCGTGAAGAGGTTATTGCACGTTGCGTCGAAGGTGGCGTAAGTAAAATGGTAAATGTCGGTTTTAATCGGGAGACGATCCCAACGACCATGGCTTTGGCTGAGAAATACGATTTCATCTATGCGGCAGTTGGTTGGCATCCACAAGATGCGATTACGATGAAAGAGGGAGATCTGGAATGGATCGCATCCCTATGCCAACATGAGAAAGTTGTTGCTATTGGTGAGATTGGGTTGGATTATTATTGGGATACATCTCCTAAAGATGTTCAACACAAAGTGTTCCGCCAGCAAATCGGACTTGCCCGTGAGATTAAGATGCCAATCGTAATTCATAATCGGGATGCACATGAAGATGTGGTTAGAATTTTACGAGAAGAAAAGGCACATGAGGTTGGTGGTATTATGCACTCTTACTCAGGTAGTTGGGAAACTGCTAAAATGTGTCTTGATATGGGGTTCCATTTATCATTTGGAGGTCCGATTACATTCAAAAATGCGAAGCAACCTAAAGAGGTACTTGCTCAGGTGCCAATGGACCGATTATTGATCGAAACAGACTCGCCTTATCTAACACCACATCCATATCGAGGAAAGCGAAATGAGTCTGCTCATGTTAGGTTGGTGGCAGAGGCTGCAGCCCAGATTAAAGGTGTTGATATCGAAGAAATAGCCCGAATAACGACCCGAAATGCACTGGATTTATTTGGGATATTATAAAAACAAGAGTAAATGTGGTGTAAAATCAAGTATGAGCGACCAATACATGTCTGACGGTGACCAAAAGCGAGGATATTACAAATATTTAACCATTTATTCAGAATTATGTGGTTGATTCATGCTTTACAACATGCATAGAAACGCGATATCATCTTTTCAGTGATATGAGCTGATCGGATTTTGATAGCTTATTATTTTCTTGAACCAGTCTCGCTGAATCTTCGAATGTTGGAGAACGGGGGAACCAATACGAAATGGAACTGATGAAGTTTTCAGCATATGTCGTATTTGATTTCTTTTATTGGGTCTTTGGGGTGAATTTAAAGGCATCCGCCATGAGCGGCTGACCTAAGATAGGGCGACTCTCTTTCGTCCGAACCCGACAGCTAACCTCGTAAGCGTTATGAAGAGAGGCAACCTCGTGCATGCATTTCCGTTTATTCAGATATCGGGAAGCCACGAAAGAGTTCCTCTAACTCTTTCTTATGGCTTCTTTTGTTTTTTGAATAAAGACAATGTTGTCATCATACTCTTGTTTAACAGGGGGTGACAAACATGACGAGCAGACTGGTACATGATGCAGGATACTCGTGCTTCTAAGTATCCTGTAAAAAAAATTTATAATAGTCACGTCAATCGCAGATTGCATATATGGTTACATAGACGGCGAGGCTATGAAGGAGGATCGGAAAGTGGGCATTTTGAAAGAAGAAACCCATGATTCATCATCATCCAGCATGACTTACGCAACGCGTTGGAAGTATGAAAATTTACGTAATATCTCTGTTGCAGCTATTGTCTTAATAGCGATTACCCTTTTGGTTCTTTTGTTAATCAGTATTCAAGGTCGTAAACAAGTGTATGTGGTCGTGGATGGTCAAGTAAAAGCCATTGAAACTCATCATGCCATGTTACGGGATATGTTGGATGAACAAGCGATTGTGTTGAGACCAGAAGATAAGGTTTCCATGGCGCTGAACAGCTCAATTAAAGACGGAGATAAGGTCCTTATAGAGCGTGCAGTTCAGGTTAATGTCGTTGTTGATGGACAATCCAAATCGCAGCTTACAACGAAAGGGTCTGTAAAGGCCGTTATTCAAGAATTAGGTGTAACGCTTAATGAACATGATAAAGTGTTTCCTGAATTAACGAGTAAGGTCTCAGATCAATTAGAGATCAAGATTGTACGGATCAAAAAACAGATTGTAGATCGTAGTGAGACAGTTCCGTTCCAGGTCATTAAGACTTCAGATCCAACGCTACTCAAAGGTAATGTTAAAGTGGCACAGAATGGACAGCATGGTACAATCGTTCATCATATCGAGAAAATATATCAAGATGGAAAGTTTGTATCGATGAAGATGGTTGGCACGGAAGTGCAGAGTAGCAGACAGGATAAGGTTGTTCTGGTTGGGACGAAAGTAGAAGCGAAGAAACCGGTCATTTTAGCATCCTCAGACGCAAGCAAAAAAGACACGAGCAAGAAGAACTCTGTTAAGCTAGTTAGTCAAACTAATAACAGAGCGAGTAAGGCTGGCGTCGACTTCACATATAAGAAGGTCCTTAAGAACGTGTCTATGACCGCTTATTCATCAGAAGAAGCAGGAATAGGTACACGGACAGCTTCAGGTACACGCGTAACAGAGGGTCGTACGATTGCTGTTGACCGCAATATTATCCCTATAGGTTGGTGGGTGTACATTGAAGGCATTGGATTCCGCCGTGCAGAAGATACGGGTGGTGCCATTAAGGGGAATAAGATCGATGTATATTACGAGTCCTTACAGAATGCACGTAATTTTGGACGTAAGTCCGGGAAAACAGTATATGTCATAGGACCGACTAAGCCTCAATTGAACTAAATCGGTTTTACAACAGTGATGTAATGCTATACTATTAGGGTCATATGGAAGTCATGCTAAAGAAGGGGATTTATCCTCTTCTTTTTGCTGTTGTTATAATGGATTTGAAGGGAAGAACTAGTCATGATCAAAGAAATTATTGTCGTGGAAGGCCGCGATGATACGACTGCTATCAAGAGGGCTGTAGATGCGGATACAATCGAAACGGGTGGCTCTGCAATTAATGCGCGTATCATCCAGCGGATTGCATTAGCACAAGAGCGAAGAGGCGTCATTATATTTACCGATCCAGATCATGCTGGAGAACGCATTCGCAAAATTATCGCTTCACGTGTTCCAGGGTGTAAGCATGCCTTCATTCCGGAAGCCGATGCGACGCGTAAAGGTGACATTGGTGTGGAGAATGCTTCGCCTGAAGCGATTCGTCATGCATTAGATCGCGTCCACACCTCCTACGAAGGTGTAGAGAGCCTTATCGAAATGGAAGACCTTGTAGACGCTGGGCTTATGGTTCACCCTGATGCAGCCGCTCGCCGTATGGCTATGGGTAACATTCTTGGTATTGGGTATTGTAATGGCAAGCAGTTTCTGAAGCGTCTCGCAATATTTCAAATTACGCGGGATGAATTCGTAAGTGCCCTCGCCCAAATTGAAGAGGGAGGATAATAAATAATGAATGATTTAGATAGCATTGCTACACCAAGACGAACGAAGGATATCATTAGACGACATGGGTTCTCTTTTAAGAAGAGCCTGGGTCAGAACTTTCTAATTGATCAGAATATTCTGAATAAAATTGTTGAAGCAGCAGAATTGGATTCCACAAAAGGGGCTTTAGAAATTGGTCCCGGTATTGGTGCACTAACAGAGAGATTGGCACAGACAGCAGGTAAGGTGACGGCAGTTGAGATTGATAGACGCCTTATTCCGATATTGGAAGAAGTGTTGGAACCTTATGAACATGTCCAGGTGGAACAAGCTGACGTACTTGAAGTAGATTTGCCTGCGCTCTTTGAGAGTCACTTTAAAGATGTATCTAAGGTTAGCGTTGTGGCCAATCTGCCGTATTACGTTACGACACCTATTCTGATGAAACTGTTAGAGGGCAAACTCCCTCTTGAGCATATTGTGGTAATGATCCAAAAGGAAGTTGCTCAGCGTATGGCTGCTTCACCAGGAAGTAAGGATTACGGTAGTCTTAGTATTGCAGTTCAATACTATAGTGAGCCTAAGTTAATCTGTATTGTGCCAAACACTGTATTTATCCCACAACCTAATGTGGATTCTGCTGTTATCCGTCTAACGGTTCGTGATAAACCACCGGTGGATGCAAAAGATGAGGCACATTTCTTTGACGTGGTACATTCCTCATTCGCTCAACGACGTAAGACCATTTCGAATAACCTGAAGACCCGTTATTCACCTGCTGAAGGACGTGAGCTGATTGATGCTTTATTGCTACAGGCAGGAATTGAGCCTTCGAGACGTGGAGAAACACTCAGTCTACAAGAATTTGCTACCCTTAGTAATGTGTTGTTAGAAGCGGGTATCGTATAGATCGAATGCGATAAATATGTTAAAAGATGAACCAATCCGGGTCACTGCCCATAACATGGGGTAGGGGTGATGTTCTGATGAATTTGGGTGATTTGGTCGTCCGCCAATCGTATGGCGGTGATATTGCGTTTCGTATTGAAGATATATACCAGGACTCTGCCATCCTTAAGGGAACTGATTTTCGATTGTTGGCCGATTCGCCCCTTAAGGATTTAACGAAGGTACCCTATTCGCCTGTGAGTGAAAAGACCCAGAAGGCACAAGTGAAAGCTAGTGAGTCTCTGTCGTCTCTTCAGCGTCATCGTGAAGAACAATCTGCCCGGAATCAAATGCAAACGGGTGGAGAGTGGGGTGCTGTCAAGGAGCCTACTTTTTTCGAAGTGCCTGGTAAAGTGCTACATCTCGACGGAGATCCGAATTATCTGAAGAAGAGTCTTCAGGCCTACGAACAGCTTCGTGTGCCTGCGGAGGGTCATTACGTAAGGGAATCTGGGATGGCAGACGCTCTTTATAGACTCTTGCCAAAGGTCCAACCAGATATCCTGGTCATTACAGGCCACGATGGTGTCTTGAAGTTCAGGAGGAACCACGATCTTTATAGCTTGAATAGCTACAAAAATTCTCAGAATTTCGTAAGTGCGATTCAAATAGCTCGTCAGTATGAACGCAACTTGGATGCCCTGACCATTATAGCAGGGGCCTGTCAGTCTCATTTTGAGGCCTTACTTCAAGCAGGGGCTAATTTCGCGAGTTCACCTGCTCGGATTCTCATTCATGCGTTAGATCCAGTGTACGTGGCTGCAAAAGCCTCATTCACATCGATCAAAGAAGTCATTAATATGAATGACGTATTAGGAAATACGATCAGTGGTACGGAAGGTGTAGGTGGGATTGAGTCACGTGGGAGCTACCGTATGGGTCTTCCTCGTCTTTATGATCTATCCACACTCAAAGTGACGCCAGCAGCAATTTAATGACGACTTCCAAACGTTGGAGTTATATGGCAATAAATGCTGTGTGACCTTGGATGTGGGGTATACAGTAGTTGTCAAAAAAAGAAATAAACCCCGAATTTGCTTCTTGAATTTGGGGTTTATTTGTTGAATTTAGGGATTTATTGAAATGGTTTGTAGGCTCAGAAAAAATTCGTTGACAAGATAATTTTAGTGCTGATATAATTATTGTTTTGATTTGACAACCACCCAAAAATTTGTTATAATGGACAAGGAAAGAGGTGGTCGTTAGACATGGCTAAAAACGCACTGTTAGAAATCAAGCACAGTCTCGATGCTCATGTAGGTAAAAATATTATGTTACGTGCCAACGGCGGTCGCCGAAAGACTGTTGAGCGAACTGGTGTTTTGGAAGAAACGTACCCTTCTGTATTTATTGTGAAACTAGATGAAGAACAACAGACTTTTAAACGTGTTTCATACAGCTACGCAGATATTCTTACTGCTTCGGTGGAAGTTACGATTTGCGAGAATAATGGTGAAATGCAGCTTGAGTATATCAAAGCATAAATCTTAACTATAAAGACTAGACAGTCCTTTTTGGAGGGCTGTCTTTTTGTATATTCTTTTTGTGGGTTATAAATCGGTGAACTTATTAGTGAATGAGATTAAGTGTACTGCGTCATACTAACAGCGACATTCATTTTCACTTATTGATAAGGGGGACTGTTCATGAGCCGTAAAAAAGTGATGTCTGAAGAACTTAAATATGAGCTTGCGAAAGATTTAGGATTTTACGACACCGTCCAGAATGAAGGATGGGGAGGCATTCGAGCTAAGGATGCAGGGAATATGGTCAAAAGAGCGATTGAACTTGCGGAGAAGGCAGCAGCTAGAAACCCTGATTAATGAGTAGTTAAAAGCGGAAGGCCATCTCAAGAGGTGGTCTTTCGCTTTTTTTTAAAAATATAAGTAAACTTAATACTCTATTCCTTATAATTCCGTCAAAACGGGTACTGTTCCTGAAAAGGACGGCAAAGCCGTAACCACTTGTTAGATTATTTATTTGCATATTGGATAATTAAGGGTATGATCATCATAATCTTAAATGACTTGAATGAGACAGTTTGGTATAATGTGTGAAGTTATTATGAGCGAAAAGTTAAGGGTGGGTGAACGCCTTGAAAATTTATGAAAAAGCACCAGCCAAGATCAACTTAATGCTGGATGTATTACATAAGCGGCCTGATGGTTTCCATGAGGTGGAAATGGTAATGACAATGGTCGATTTAGCTGACCGATTAGAAATGGTGGAGCTACCAAGAGATACGATCATTATCTCAAGCCAAGCAGGTTATATTCCGCTCGATGAGAAGAATCTGGCTTTCCAAGCTGCGAGATTAATTAAGGATCGGTATGACGTCAAGAAGGGCGTACATATTCATTTGGATAAAAAAATCCCCGTTGCTGCAGGGCTAGCAGGTGGTAGTAGTGATGCGGCTGCGACACTAAGAGGCCTGAATCGTCTATGGGAGCTTCATATACCAACTCAAGAGTTACAGCAATTGGGGGCAGAGCTTGGCTCAGACGTGCCTTTCTGTGTGACTGGAGGGACGGCTCTTGCTACAGGTAGAGGAGAGATGTTAACGCCAATCGAGAATCCTCCTCAATGTTGGGTTGTATTAGCTAAACCGCCCATCAATGTGTCTACAGCAGAAGTGTATACGCGATTAAAGAGCAATCAGATTACGAACCATCCATCGGCATCGGGTATGATTGCTGCGATCCAAGCAGGAAACTTCCACGAAGTCTGCGGGCAAATGGGTAATGTACTTGAAGATGTCACGCTGAAGTTGCATCCAGAAGTTCAACACTTAAAAGAAGCGATGATGAGGCTGGGTGCTGACGGAACATTGATGTCAGGTAGTGGTCCAACTGTATTCGGTTTGGTATCCAAAGAATCCAAAGTACCTAGGATTTATAATGGTCTTCGAGGATTCTGTCGTGAAGTTTATGCTGTACGTCTATTGACTTAGGATTATAGACACTTGTGAAAAGGCGTATAATGATGATATATTTTATATAAAATATTCGGATTTAGCGAGGAGCATTTCGTGAAAAAATTAAAACGAAGCGCACGTTTAGTAGAGTTAACGCAATATCTACTGAACAGACCACATACATTGATACCCCTTACGACTTTTGCTGACCGCTATGGTGCGGCAAAATCGTCCATTAGTGAAGATCTGGCCATTATTAAAGAAGTGTTTGAAGATGAAGGCATGGGAGATCTTCAAACATTCGCAGGAGCAACCGGCGGCGTAAGATTCATTCCTAAGATGACTAAGAAGCAAGCATTGATCTTTGCAGAGGATTTGTGCGCACAATTGGAACAAAGAGATCGGATTTTACCAGGTGGATATTTATATATGTCCGATTTACTGGGAGAGCCATCCCTTATGAACGAAGCGGGTAAAATATTCGCTACAGCATTCGCAGAAAAAGAAATCGATTGTGTGATGACTGTTGAAACCAAAGGTATCCCTTTAGCCTATGCAACAGGTGCACAACTTAATCTACCCGTTGTCCTCGTTCGTCGTGATCACCAGGTGACAGAAGGATCTGCGGTAAGTATTAATTACGTCTCGGGTTCCCATAAGAGTATTCATACCATGTCTTTGTCTCGTCGAGCTTTGAAGGAAAAGTCCAGAGTACTGATTGTGGATGATTTCATGAAAGCAGGAGGCACGATTCAAGGCATGGTCGATTTACTAGCCGAGTTTAATGCTGAAGTCGCTGGCGTCGGTGTATTGGTGGAATCAGGAGCTGTGGAGACGGAAGAACGTTTGCTTCATGATTATGTATCGCTTGCAAAATTGACAGAAGTTGATTTCAAGAGTAAACAGATTCTTGTGAGTCCGGGTAATTATTTCGAATCATAGGATGCTCTCGGGTCTCGAAATCCTTGTCGATTTAAATGTGTGAAATGGGTAGGATACCAACGAATAAGCAAGAAGATTGTCGAATAATATTTTTATTTAATAAATTCCTGTTTTTAGGATATTTTATTGAAGTAAAAAAAAGGATTTAAGCGTGTTGTGTGGAATTATACACCAAGTCTCTGATGGGAAAAGGTGGTGAACACACACATGCAAATTACGGATGTCAGACTTCGTCGGGTTAATTCTGAAGGAAGAATGAAAGCTATCGCATCCATTACCATTGATAACGAATTTGTTGTTCATGACATTCGGGTTATTGATGGAAACAACGGAATGTTTGTTGCTATGCCTAGCAAACGAACTCCTGATGGAGAATTTCGCGATATTGCTCACCCAATCTCTTCCGGTACTCGGGAGAAGATTCAATCTGCTGTATTAGCAGAGTACGAAAGTGCAGCTAATGAAGAAGAAGAAGTGATTGAAGAGGGCGCTTAAGTTCGCCTAATAGGGTTTGAAGAAAAGGGAGCCATCACATGGCTCTCTTTTCTTTTTTCGTAGAATGAGATATATTCAGTAGTGAGCAAGTGGAAACGGCTGTGCCGTCCTTTTTCAAAGACAGCATCCGTTTCAGCGGAAATATAAGGAGTAGAGTATCAATATAGAATGAACTAAAGACGTAAACTTTAGTTCATTCTATCAAGTGAAACTTATACTTTCTTATATTTTAAAGAGCAGGAGGTTAAATCCCTTGAAAAGAATGGCTATAGTTCTTGCCGCAGGTCAGGGCAAGCGGATGAAATCCAAATTATACAAAGTACTTCATCCTGTATGTGGGAAACCCATGGTAGGACATGTACTTGACACCGTTAAACAAGTCAACAGTGAACGAGTAATTGTGATCGTTGGACATGGTGCGGAAGCCGTACAATCTTATCTTGGGGATGCCGCAGAATATGTGCTTCAACCACAACAGCTAGGAACTGGGCATGCTGTTACACAGGCTGCACCGTTACTTAGGAATGAGGCTGGCTCTACGATTGTTATCTGTGGAGATACTCCCCTAGTTACGCCAGAGACGCTAGAAGGGCTCATGCAGCTGCATGAGAGCAATAACGCTGCTGCAACGGTCTTAACTGCCCAACTGGATAACCCTAAGGGTTACGGACGTGTTATTCGCGGAGAAGATGGTAGCGTACTTCGGATTGTGGAACAAAAGGATTGCACACCACAAGAAGATGCTGTACGCGAGATTAATACAGGTACGTATTGTTTTGACAATCTCAAATTGTTCGAAGCACTTGAGAAGGTGACGAACCATAATGCCCAAGCGGAATACTATTTGACAGATGTGATTGGTATCCTTGTGAATGCGAGTGAAACGGTTCTCGGGTATATCACAGATGATAGTTCCGAATCTATAGGTGTAAATGATCGGCTAGCGCTTTCCGAAGCTGAACAATTTATGAGAGAAAGAATTGCAAAACGTCACATGTTGAATGGTGTAACGATGATTGATCCATCTTCAACGGTCATTGGTGCAGATGTTACCATTGGTTCCGATACGATTCTGTATCCAGGAACGATCATTAAAGGATATACTGTTATAGGTGAAGACTGTATCATAGGTCCTAATAGTGATATTGATTCATCGATTATTGCTAATAACGCAATCATTAGTCATTCAGTTCTCGACCATGCTGAAGTAGGTTTGCGTACAACGGTTGGACCATTTGCATATTTACGTCCCGGAGCTAAGCTTGGAGAGGACGTCAAGATTGGCGACTTCGTAGAAGTGAAGAATTCCGTCATTGATAATGGCTCGAAAGTGTCACATTTGAGCTATATTGGAGATGCTACCGTCGGGAAAAACGTTAATGTAGGTTGCGGTGCGATAACTGTGAACTACGATGGGTATAATAAATCTGTGACAGAGATTGAAGATGACGCCTTTATTGGTAGTAATGTCAATCTTATTGCGCCGGTTAAAGTAGGAAAAGGTGCATTTATCGTAGCAGGTTCAACGATTACACACTCCGTTGGTGAGAATGAGATGGCCATCGCGAGACAACAACAGGTGAACAAACCTGGATATGCAGATAAAATTCGTAATAAGGCTAAAGCAAAGAAGAATAAAGGCTAACAACCCTATTTGATGATAAATTCAGTCAGTTATGTGAATGAATCAGTAGGTATTATCAGACATGAATTCAATGAATCCGCACGGAGGGTTTTTATTTTATGACTTATTGTGATTCCAAATTAAAATTATTCACTTGTAACTCAAATCCAAAGCTTGCCAATCAAATCGCTGATTATATCGGCATTCCTATGGGAGATTCTCATACGACGAGCTTTAGTGATGGCGAAATTCAAGTCAAATTGTCCGAAAGTGTTCGGGGATGTCATGTCTATATCGTACAGTCCACTTGTGGTCCGGTTAACGATAATTTGATGGAGTTATTGGTGATGGTTGACGCATTGAAACGCGCTTCTGCGAAAAGTATCAATGTCGTGATTCCTTATTACGGATATGCTCGTCAAGATCGTAAGGCACGTTCTCGTGATCCAATTACTGCGAAGCTCGTAGCTAATCTGATCGAAAAGGCGGGTGCTCATCGTTTAATCACGATGGATTTACACGCTATGCAGATTCAAGGATTCTTTGATATACCTGTAGATCATATGCTGGGTGTTCCAATAATAGCCCAATACTTCCGTTCTATGCAGATTGAGAATCCTGTCGTGGTCTCTCCAGATCATGGTG
This sequence comes from Paenibacillus macquariensis, assembly GCF_900156375.1. GTDB lineage: Bacteria > Bacillota > Bacilli > Paenibacillales > Paenibacillaceae > Paenibacillus_AQ > Paenibacillus_AQ macquariensis. The sequence goes on along the minus strand of NZ_FTNK01000022.1, from coordinate 39,705 downwards.
GCGTAGTCCGTGCTAGAAAATTGGCTGATTTCCTCAATGCACCGCTTGCTATTATCGATAAGCGTCGTCCTGAGCCAAATGTCAGTGAAGTCATGAACATTATCGGTCATATTGAAGGTAAAACGGCCATATTGATTGATGATATCATTGATACTGCAGGTACGATTGTGTTGGGTGCAAATGCGTTGATGGAGGGCGGAGCGAAGGAAGTCTATGCATGCTGTACACACCCTGTATTATCGGGACCAGCGATGGAACGACTTGAGAACTCCCCGCTGAAGGAAGTTATCGTAACGGATACAATTCCGATTACACACCCTAATCCAAGTAACAAGATTAAGGTACTTTCAGTAGCTCCGTTGATGGGTGAAGCTATTATTCGTGTTCACGAAGAATTATCAATTAGTAAACTTTTCGAGATCGAGTAGGATTGTAGAACTTAAATAAAGGGTTATATCTCCTCGGCATGAGGAGATATAACCCTTATCGTGCATCCTATAATATCTTAGAGTCATTCAATGGCTCAATTTACAGTATCAAATAACATCTGATGGAGGATATATATATCAATGAAATGGATTGTAGGGCTTGGGAACCCAGGTTCCGCTTATGACAAGACACGCCATAACGTAGGATTTATGACGCTAGATGCCTTTGCGGCACGCCATGGGATTGTCTTTGGACCTAGTAAATGTAAAGCTCATATAGGAGAAGGCAACATTGGTGGGACCAAAGTTACACTCATTAAACCGTTGACCTATATGAATCTTTCAGGTGAATCTGTACACGCATTTATGAGTTATTATAAAGCCAATCTGGAAGATCTTATTGTTGTCTATGATGACTTGGATACGGAAGTAGGTAAAGTTCGACTTCGATATCAAGGCAGTGCGGGTGGACATAATGGTATCAAATCCATCATTCAACATACTGGTACACAGACATTCAACCGAATTCGTCTGGGAATATCGCGTCCAGCCCCTGGACTTGCGGTTGTGGATTATGTACTATCTCCTTTTGCTAAGAAGGAGAAAGAGTATGTACAACAGATGATAGATAATAGTTGCGATGCTATTGAATATAGCCTGGACCATTCGTTTGAGCAAACGATGGCGAAGTATAATGGCTAAGATACCTAAGTAGAAACTTACGCTCTCTTATATTTTAAAAAAGACTTAAAGGGCTAAACTCTGTGGGGTCAGGGCATAATGAGGGTATAAATGACCCTCAGGAGGCATAAAATGGCTATAAAATACATCTGCCGACACTGTAACACGGTACTAGGCACGATTGATTCAAGTGTGATAACCGAGGCACAACTAGGCTTCCATTCCTTGACCCCTGCAGAACGTCGAGATATAATAGCCTATGATTTGAGCGGGGAAGTGACAGTTCGAGTCACTTGTGAATATTGTAATGAAGCGTTAGCATATCATCCGGAATTGAGCTTGATATCTAACCCACTTCAGTAATAAGAGTGAAGCCTAAGACTAATCTTTGATCGTCTTTACGATGGGTTCACCGTCGTTACATGGCCTTGGCAGTTTGCTGAGGCTTCTTTTGACGATATATCATTTATGTTGTTGTGTACGTAAGGTATGGATAAAAACATGGAGTCAAATCTATTGTTTACTAGTAAGTATAAGAGAGGTGCCACTTTTGCTACAAGCACTTATAGAAGCTTTTTCTAAGGACCCTGATTTAAAATCGATTGCATCTGGAATATCTGTTGGTATGAAGGAACAGCTCATTTCGGGATTATCTGGATCGGCAAGGCAGATCATGATGGCGTCATTGCATGAAGAGGTCAAGCGACCGTTACTAATTGTGACCCATAATATGTTCTCAGCTCAGAAAATGGCAGAAGACTTACAGGAAGCGCTTTCTCCAGATCAGGTGTTGCTCTATTCTGCAAATGAGTTAGTGGCTGCTGAATCGGCTGTTTCTAGTCCCGAAACGCTTGCTCAACGTATTGATGTATTAATGAAATGCGCACAAGGATTTAAGGGGATTGTTGTAGCCCCTGTAGCGGGTGTTCGGAGACTTCTTCCTGCGCCAGAAGTCATGGCTAATGCACAGATAACAATCCAGTATGGCAGCACATTACAACTGGATTCTTTCCTCATGCGCATGATTGAAATGGGGTACGAACGCGTTGAGCGTGTAGAAAGCAAAGGCGAGATGAGTATACGTGGTGGCATTATCGACTTTTATCCAATGACATCTTTACTTGCCTATCGGGTAGAGTTGTTTGATGATGAAATTGACTCCATCCGTACATTTGATCCAGCCGATCAACGTTCCATTGATAAGGTCAACAAAGTTGTGATCACACCATGTAAGGAAATTATTGCGGATCACGCAAGATTAGAGAGAGCAGCTGATGCAGCAGGCGTTCTATTGCAAGCCCAGCTTGATAAAATGACCGATCGCCAGGCTAAACTTCGACTTCAAGAGGAAATACAGCGAGAGATGGAAATGCTGCGCGAGCATGTATATTTCCCAGAAATCTACAAATATATTTCTTTACTATATCCAGAACAGTGTCACTTATTTGATTATCTTCCAACAGACACGATTCTGATTCTTGATGAACCTACAAGATTAGTTGAAACCGCGAAACAACTTGAACGCGATGAGTCTGAGTGGAATTTACACCTATTGCAGAATGGTAAAATGTTACCACAAATGCCTTTGTCAGTTGATAACGAAATGGTCTTATATGAACGTCGTTTCCAGACGTTATTTCTTTCCATCTTTTTACGTCAAGTTCCTCATACTCAGCCTCAAAACATACTTAATATTACTAGTCGAGGAATGCAAGATTTCCATGGTCAGATGAATGTTCTCAAATCTGAAATGGAACGTTGGCAGAAATCCAGCGTTCGCGTCATGATGCTTGCTAGCAATGAAGAACGTATGGAGCGTATGAGACGCGTATTGCTGGATTACGGTATTGATGAGCCGATTATGCTCCAAGGTAATTTACAGACTGGATTTGAGTTACCTTCCATTCATTTAGCTGTCATTACAGAGGGTGAAATGTTCTCCCAGAAGCAACGTAAAGTTCGTAAGCTTACGAAGAATATTGATAACGCTGAACGTATCAAAAGTTATACCGAACTTAAAATTGGCGATTATGTCGTACATGCAAACCATGGTATAGGTAAATATGTGGGGATTGGCACACTCGATATTAACGGTATTCATAAGGATTATTTACATATTCTTTATGCCGGAGGCGACAAGTTATCCGTTCCGATTGAGCAAATAGACCTCATTCAGAAATATGTGGGTTCCGAGGATAAAGAGCCGAAGATTTATAAGCTTGGTGGTAATGATTGGGTACGTGTGAAGAATAAGGTTCGCTCTACGGTCCAGGATATCGCCGATGATCTCATCAAGTTGTATGCTGAACGGCAATCGACGACCGGCTATGGATTTGAGAAGGACTCTGCAGAGCAGCAAGAATTCGAAGAGATGTTCCCGTATGATGAGACTCGAGATCAGATCAGAGCGATTGAAGAGATCAAGAAGGATATGGAGCAGGGCCGTCCAATGGATCGCCTACTCTGTGGAGATGTGGGTTATGGGAAAACAGAAGTCGCTATTCGTGCCGCGTTCAAGTCTGCCATAGAGGGTAAACAGGTGGCGGTCTTGGTACCAACAACGATCTTAGCTCAGCAACACTATGAGACATTCCGGGAGCGGTTCTCAGGTTATCCAATTAATATCAAGGTTCTAAGTCGCTTCCGTTCTCGTAAAGAGCAGAATGAATCCATTAAGGGAATTCGTGCTGGAACGGTAGACATTATTATTGGGACGCATCGATTGTTATCACAGGATCTCATATTCAAAGATCTTGGTCTTCTGATCGTGGATGAAGAGCAACGATTCGGTGTAACACATAAAGAGAAGTTGAAGAAGTTGAAGACGAATGTTGATGTTCTTACGTTAACAGCGACACCAATTCCACGTACGCTCCATATGTCTATGTTGGGTGTTCGGGACTTGTCTGTTATTGAGACACCACCAGAGAATCGGTTCCCTGTGCAGACTTATGTCGTCGAACACAGCCAGACGCTTGTAAGAGAAGCTGTGGAACGAGAGCTTGCCCGAGGTGGGCAAGTGTATTACCTATACAATAGAGTACAAGGAATTCAAGAGATGGCGAGTCAGATTTCTGCACTTGTACCGGAAGCTAGAGTTGGTATAGGCCACGGACAAATGAATGAGTCGGAACTTGAGAAGACTATTCTTGATTTCTTAGATGGTGAATACGACGTGTTGGTGAGTACCAGCATTATCGAGACGGGTGTAGATATTCCTAACGTGAATACGCTAATCGTACATGATGCTGATAAGATGGGGTTGTCTCAGCTTTATCAGCTGCGTGGTCGTGTGGGCCGCTCCAATCGGATTGCCTATGCCTACTTTACGTACCAGAAAGATAAGGTGTTAACCGAAGTGGCGGAGAAACGTCTTCAGTCGATCAAGGAATTCACCGAACTTGGATCGGGATTCAAGATTGCCATGAGAGACCTTTCTATTCGTGGTGCGGGTAACCTACTTGGAGCCGAGCAACATGGATTTATTGCATCCGTTGGGTTCGATCTATATTCACAAATGCTGGCTGAAGAAATTCAGAAACGTAAGGTCACGGTATTGGGCGAAGAGCTTCCTCCACAGAAGGTTTGGAACACACTTATCGATATCGCTATAGACGCCTATTTGCCTTCTGATTATATTTACGATAGTATTCAAAAGATCGAAATTTATAAAAAGGTAGCAGCTACCACTTCATTTGAAGAGGTTTCTGAGATCGAAGACGAGTTAATGGATCGTTTCGGTGAACTACCTGAGGCGGTCGTGAATTTGCTTGCTGTAGCACGTATGAAAGTATATGGTAAAATGTACGGCATTGAGTCATTTGTGAAGCGTGGAGACGACGTGGCACTTAAATTTTATGCAGGTCAAGAGAAGGCAGTTGACCATGCTAAATTAGCCTCCATTGGAAATTCGTTTCAAAGACGTGTACAATTTGAACAAGAGCTTGTCATGACCATACGCGTGAAGGGCAAGGGACTTGAGGAAAAGCAGCTGTTGGATCTTCTGGAACAATTTCTTGAAGCCATCCGAGAGCCGTTCAAATCGAAAGGGGAACTTCAGGATGTTGTTAAATAAGAAATCATGGAAATTAGTATCTATTACGCTAGTGGCGGTATTAACGCTATCTTTGCTATCTGCATGTGGTAAAAGTAATGAAGACGTTGTTGCAACCTATAAGGGCGGCGAACTTACGCTCGCAGAATACAATCTCGAGAAAAAAGTGCTTATCTTTTTATCACCACAGTATGAGCAACTAGCAGAAATGGAAGATTTCAAGACATATCTTGTAAACCAACAAGTGGCTTTTGAGTATTTGAGCGATAAAGCAACTAAGGAAGCTAAAGAAGCAGGTAAGAAATTAGCGGCTGATCAATTGAATCAAATGAAGCAGCAGGTTACTGCAGAGCAATTCAAAACCATGTTGGAAAAACAAGAACTGAAGGAATCCGATTTGTTGGGCTACTTGGAACAAGTCATGATCTCAATGGAGGATATGACTCGTAAGGTAACAGATGAAGAAGTGAAGAAACAATATGAAGCTACGAAACAGGACTTCACGGTCGTCTCGCTTAGACATGTTCTGATCTCTTTAACTGATGCTAATCAGAAAGAGCGTACCAAGGAAGAGGCTTTGAAGATTGCCAAAGAAGTGAAGTCTAAGTTGGATAAGGGTGAAGACTTCGCGACCATTGCGAAGAAATATTCCGAGGATCCAGGTTCTGCGGAAAATGGCGGTTTGTACAAAGATACACCTGCAGGTAAGTGGGTAGAAGCTTTCAAACAAAGCGCAGTGACCCTTCCACTGAACACCATTAGTGATCCTGTGGAGACCGATTATGGATATCACATTTTGAAGGTGGAGTCACGTACAGAGACACCTTTTGATAAATTAACACAAGTACAAAAAGATGCGATTAAGAATTCGATAGGTTCAAGCAAAATCGATGAATTTATGAGTAAAGACTTGAAAGATATTATCAAAAAGGTGAACTTGCCGAAATCTCCAGAAGTGAAGACGGATGAGAAAACGACTCCTGAAGCAGGAAAAGACTCCACGGGAACAGATAATAAGGCTACAAAAGATGATAAAACAAAGACTGACGTCACAACACCTTAATATCACGATTAGCACTGTTCGTGGGACAAGCAGGGGTATGGGACAAGTAGGATTTGTTGAATTGTCAATGAATAACGGAAATGAACGATTGGTTATGATGAATTAGCATAACTATTATGTGTATTGTATGTATAAGGAAGTGGATAGAGTTAAATACTATGGTCAGATATCACACTTATAACTGATCTGGGGGCTCTCCATTTCCCTTTTGAAACAGTAGTTGAAAAATCTTCTTTAGAAAGTGGGGCAACATGTGAAATGAAAGCTACTGGAATTGTACGCCGTATTGATGACTTAGGCAGAGTTGTTATCCCGAAAGAAATTAGACGAACATTGCGAATCCGCGAAGGAGACCCGCTTGAAATTTTCGTAGACCGTGATGGTGAAGTGATATTGAAGAAATACTCACCAATCGGAGAGCTTGGTGATTTCGCTAAGGAATACGCTGAATCATTATTTGAGGGAACAGGACATATCACAATCATCTCGGATAGAGATACCTTTATTACTGTGGCTGGAGGCTCCAAAAAGGAGTATCTAGATAAACAGGTGGGGATACTTATTGAGAATTGTATGGATAGTCGTAAATCGTTGTTGGAAACGAACAGCGGAAGTTACGAACTCAGTAAAGACCATCAGGAGACACTTTCATCTTATGTCGTAGCACCAATCATTTCGGGTGGAGATCCGATTGGATCCGTCATTCTTATGAACAAAGATGAATCCGTGAAAATGGGCCAGATGGAAGTGAAGATGGCTGAGACAGCCGCTTCATTCCTAGGCAAACAAATGGAACAATAAGAAATCCAAGACCATTCCCGTTATTCTTTCGTTCCTTATACACGGAGCAAAAGAAGCGGGAGTTTTTTTGTGACACTGATCGCGGTTATAATAGAGTAAATCATCTCAATTACCGCGAAAAGTAGGGAAGTAAATGATGAAGGATAACGTGAGCGTAGCTTCAAGAATGCTACATGGTGCATTCATATTAACGCTAGCCACTGTGCTCTCGAAGTTGATTGGCACTTTGCAAAAAATCCCTCTGCAAAATATGGGCGGGGATGTCGTGTTCGGCATTTATAATACCGTTTATCCATTTTATTCATTGGTAATCACGTTAGCTATTGCTGGATTCCCTATTGCGATCTCTAAGTTCGTGGCAGAGAACGATGTTACTGGTAACGACAAGGAGAATAGACGGATATTACGTCTATCTTCTTGGTTTATTGGATTATTGGGTGTCCTCCTTGGGCTCTGCACCTATGTGGGTGCGCCATTAATCGCAAGATGGATTGACAATGCTCATGTGGTGTCGGCTATTCGGTACGTCTCCATCGCTTTTTTGTTTGTTCCCTTGATGTCTTTGCTTCGAGGATTCTTTCAAGGTCATCAGAATATGATTCCTACGGCTATCTCACAGATTGTGGAACAGAGCGTTCGCGTAACCGTGATGATTGTGCTGTTACTCTATTTAACCTCTAGACAAGCTGGACCAGAGGATATTGCTGCAGGTGCGCTTTTTGGTTCTGCTGCCGGTGGGGCTGCCGGGTTACTGGTGATGCTGTTCTATTGGCGCAGGTATCGTACAAAGGTAAACAAGAAGATGATTCCCGTGGAGGTAACGATAAGACGTGAGACAGCTACAGTAATCCATGTAGATGTAGCAGCTGCAGTGAATGGTGACCCTATAGGATCGGAAAGTTCATGGAGGCTGTTGAGAAATATAGTGGTGTACGCTATTCCTATTTGTCTTGCTTCATTGGCTCTGCCATTAATGAATTTGGTCGATACCTTTACGGTTCCTAAGCTACTCAAGGCAGGTGGCATTGGTGATTCGGGTGCGATGATTCAGTTCGGGATTTATAATCGTGGCATACCTCTTGTCCAACTGATAACGATGTTGGCCACATCACTATCCGTACTGTTCATTCCGGCGTTAGCTGAGGCAAGGTTTAAGAGAGATAACTTATTGATGCAGAATCAATGTCGCTTAGCGCTTCGTTGGTTTTGGATGATGGGACTTGCAGCCTCCGTAGGGCTATGTGTATTGGCAGAACCGATCAATGTGATGTTGTATCAGGATACAACAGGTACAGACACGATTCGCTGGATTGCCTTTACAGCTGCGTTCAGCTCGATTAGCTTGATTTCAGCAGCGCTACTACAAGGCATCGGCATGGTGAAGGCACCGGCTATGAACTTGCTGATCGGCGCGTTAGCAAAGACGCTGCTCAACTTGTGGCTAGTGCCCAAGTTGGGCATCACTGGCGCGGCGATCGCTTTCGTGGCCGCGCAACTGTTGGCCGCAGCGCTGAACGTTGCGCTGCTCGTCCGCAGCACCGGTCTGCGCCTTGGCGCCGGTGCCATGCTGCTTAAGCCGGCGATTATTCTCGCCGGCCTTGCTAGTGCCGCAGTCGGCGCTCAGTGGGCGGCTGCGGCTGTGCTCTCTGCGCTAGGGATACGCGCAGGGCGAATGGTTGCTTTAGTAGAGAGCCTTAGCGGTGTAACCGCAGGGGCCATCGTATTCGTCATCCTAGTGGCACTAACGAAGCTGATCCGTGAGGAAGAGCTACGTATGTTACCTAAGGTTGGCAATGGACTTGCGAGGCTACTCCAAAAGCTACGCGTGCTACGCTAGGCTTAGTGCGCTACAATAGTCTATGGTGTAGTAGTATTCTATTCATGATCCCTTCGTCATCATGGGCGAATAAAGAGTGGAGGTAGGCGTATGAGCTCAACATTAACAGTCGTAGGTCTTGGATCGGGAAATCCCGACCAGCTCACGGTAGGTATTGTGAAGACATTACAAAAGGCTACAAGTATATACGTTAGAACGAAAGAACATCCGGTCATGTCCGCGATTGATGAATGGAACTTGTCTATTGAGTCATTTGACGGAATATATGAGACGCATGATTCCTTCCCAGAGGTATATAATACGATTGCTAATCAATTAATAGATAAGGCTCGTGCAGGTGAGGTGGGCACAGAGATTGTGTATGCTGTGCCAGGTCATCCCATGGTGGCAGAGTCAACGGTCCAGCTACTTCGAGAGCGGTGTCCAGAACAAGGTATTACATTGCGTGTGCTTGGCGGAGAGAGCTTTCTAGATGAAGCTTTCACAAGACTTGGCTTTGATCCGATTGAAGGCTTTCAATTGTTGGATGCAGCGGGACTGAATAGTACACTCATACAGCCGCAGTTACATACTTTAATCGGACAAGTCTATGATGTGTATACCGCTTCAGAGGTGAAGTTAAGTCTGATGGAAATTTATCCGGATGATTATACGGTGATCGTGGGACATGCTTTGGGTGTACAAGGACAAGAGGATATTGTGAGCGTACCTTTATATGAGTTGGATCGTGTAGAGGGGTTTGGAAATCTATCCTTGGTATATGTGCCTAGAAGTGATGAAGATCATTTGCGACAACGGACATTTGCCCGACTGCATGAAATTGTAGGTATCCTTCGTAGTCCAGAGGGATGTCCTTGGGATCGAGAACAAACCCATGATTCCATACGCAAGAATCTCATTGAAGAGACCTACGAAGTGGTAGAGACCATCGATGAGGACGACCCAGAGCATATGCAGGAGGAATTAGGAGATCTATTGCTACAAATCCTACTTCACTCTCAAATGGAGGAGGAGAATGGTTCCTTCAACATATATGACGTCATACAAGGCCTGAATGATAAGTTGATCTTCCGTCACCCCCATGTTTTTGGAGATGCGTCTGCTAAAGATTCGGAAGCGGCTCTACAAAGCTGGGATAAGATGAAGATGGAGGAGAAACGTCTTAAAGGGCTAAGCGCTGAGAAGACATCTGTATTAGATGGCGTACCACGTGAATTCCCGGCATTGATGAAAGCCTACAAATTGCAGAAAAAGGCCGCTAAGGTCGGTTTTGATTGGGATGATATCGAGGGTGTATTTTCCAAGATAGAAGAAGAATTGCTTGAGTTGCGTGAAGCTATTGAACAAGAGCAGAGTCACGAGGATCAGGTGTTAGAGCTTGGTGATTTATTGTTTGCTGTTTCTAATATAGCTCGTTTTATTCATGCTGATCCTGAAGAAGCGCTATCGAAGACGAATCACAAATTCATATCGCGGTTCCACTTTATTGAGGAACATTTACGGTTACAAGGACGATCCATTACGGATAGTAAGTTAGAAGAAATGGATGAAATATGGAACCTGGCCAAAACACAAATCGTCAATAAATAGCAAAATTCGAACAAAAAATTAAAAATTACATCGGAAAAGCAGGATTTTGTATCTAAATCAAGAATATCCATATAGTGCAATTCCGGTGTGATGTCGGTTTTGTTAGCCGAAGTCCCATACCGATGGTAATAACAACTTATATATATATTAGGAGGAACTAATGATGAACAAGACAGACCTTATTAACAATATTTCCGAAAAAAGTGGATTGACTAAGAAAGACGTTGAATCCGTTTTGAATGGTTTTCTAGGTGAAGTAACAGATGCATTGGCAGGCGGAGATAAAGTACAATTGATCGGTTTCGGTACATTTGAAACTCGCAAACGTGCAGGACGTACAGGTCGTAACCCACAAACAGGAAATACGATCGAAATCCCTGAATCTACAGTTCCAGCTTTCAAAGCGGGTAACAAACTTAAAGAAGCTGTAAAATAGTTATGAGAATTGATAAATTCCTTAAAGTATCAAGGTTAATCAAGCGGCGTACCGTAGCGAAGGATATTTCGGATCAAGGTCGGGTACTTATCAACGGTCGAGAGTCAAAACCTAGCAGCGCGGTGAAAGTGGGCGATGAAATTACCGTTCAATTTGGCCAGAAGCTGGTTACAGTTCGGGTTGAGAGACTTGTTGAGAGCACCCGTAAGGAAGAGGCCACAAGCCTTTACACCTTGGTCAAGGAAGAACCTATTGCTAGAGAGACAGGTATCTAACTAGTCATAGGGGAAAGATTTATCATGGAGCGTCCTCTTCTTAAATGAAGAGGACGCTCTTTCTTTTGCGCTATTTTGAGATAAGAGAATATATTTGTTTAGGATCATGAGGTTCTAATGGACCAATACCCACCATAAGCTATCTGTAGAAGGAGGGGTACATGCTATGATTGAGCAAGGAAAAACGAAGGTACATGATCTTCATATGCAAAACCGTAGACAAATTCATATGACAGGCGTTATCAATGTGGAAAGCTTCGACAGCGAGGAGTTTCTGTTGCAAACAGAACTCGGACATTTGACCATTAAAGGTCAGAACTTACATATCAAAAATCTCAGCTTGGAGGATGGTCTCCTCTCCATCGATGGGCTTGTGCATTCGCTTGTATATTTGGATCCCGGATCCCACCATAGTAAAAATAAAGGAATGTTGGGCAAACTATTCAAATGAGTCCCTACGTTCAGTGGATTACGCTGTTCTGGATGATATTCTCAGGGGCAGCCATGGGACTGGCTTATGACAGCTACCGGGTGCTGTCCAATCAGTTCCACTTTCCCAAGTGGACAATCCATGTGCTCGATTTGATGTATTGGTGTGGAATGGCCTTCTTCATATTTAGAATGCTTTATATTAGCAATCAGGGGCAGTTGCGGTTTTATGCATTTGTTGGGTTGTTTATAGGCGTGTGGGGCTATTTTTTAATCTTAAGTGTTACAACACAGCGATTTGTGGTAATGTTAATAAAGGTAGTACAATATGTATTATATTTGCTGAAGCGGTTATTCATAGTCGTCATTTGGTTGCCCATTAGAACTCTATATCGGTTAATAGTGAGTATATTAGGCATCATGTGGACATTGATTACGTTCATTTTTGGCATTGTATTGCGATGCTTACATCCTTTTTGGAGACTGTTCAAATGGATGCTTCATCCGTTAACAACCAAGCTGAGAATACCAGAGCGGATCAAGAGGGTTAAACAGATTTGTATGAAGTTGTGGGATCGATGGGTTTAAGGAGGTTTCATTCATGGGCAAGTATGCCTCGCAGACAACAGTTAATCAAGGTTCAACTAAATATGCAGGCGGGCGCAGACGATTGGCTTTATGGATGTGCTTTATGGTTCTCTTTATGAGTTGGGCAGGATATACTCTATTGAGTCAGAACTCTCAAATCGCAGCGACGAACGCTGAATTAATCGAGAAACAAGCGGCTAAGGCAGCAACGGACAAATCTGTATTAGAACTGAATTATGACGTTAACCGATTACAGGATCCCGAATATATCGGGCAATTGGCACGTAAGGATTATGGTCTATATAGACCAGAAGAAATTCCAATTCGTCCGGACGTCTCAAGCCCGTAATATAGGCGCAGGTGCAGGTCATTCGTTGGTTGACCTTACTTTGCGCATTATGTATAATCAAATCACCACAGCCAAGATTTATAAATCTTGCTGTATATTTTTTAGGGGAGGATCATTTTATTCTATGGCAATCGAAGTAGGCACCAAGTTAGAAGGCAAAGTGACAGGCATAACCCATTTTGGAGCATTCGTGGATCTGTCAGGAGGTGTCACGGGTCTCGTTCACATCTCAGAAATCGCTGATAATTATGTTAAGGATGTCAATGATCATTTGAAGATCAATGACGTCGTAACGGTTAAGGTGATCAATGTCGACAAGGACGGCAAGATCGGACTATCCATCAAACAAACTGTTGACAAGCCACCAGAAGCAGCAAGACCACCAAGAAGTCCAAGACCTGAACGTAGCGGTAGTACTGGAGGCAGTGCTGGCGGTAGAGAAGGCGGCGGAGAACGATTCAGTGGCGGTAGAGAAGGTGGCGGCGGAGGCGGCGGTGGTAGTTACAATCGTGAACGAGGCGGGCGTTCGTTTAAGCCTGCTGTCAAAGCTACATTCGAGGATAAAGTGTCACGCTTCCTAAAAGATAGCGAAGAACGGGCATCGTCCATCAAGAAAAACACGGAATCCAAACGTGGCGGCCGTGGCGCTAAGCGCATGTAATAGTCAATATCATAAGTCGAAACGGCTATGCCGACCTCTTTCAAAGACGGCAGCCGTTTTAGCGGAAATATAAGGAATACAATATCAAGTACAACATATACTTTCTTATATTTTAAGATAACCGTAGTAGGCAGATGCCTCTACGGTTTTTTTGTCGCATACCCTAAGTTACCGACAACTTCCAACTGATTTCCAGATATCTCATGTTCAATCGCTAGGTGAAAAAGAACATAAGACTTCCAATTTTAGCAAAGTGAAAATCATGATGGCAGTTTTAAAACGTTGTGTGAGAAGCGATTGAAGCCCATTCCCGACATTCCGCAACGGTGGCTTTTTTGTCGGAAATTTCTTAAGAGCCTGTCCGCTGTTATGACAAACTTTCTCGCACGCCCCACTCTATAATGGGTACCAACAAACATTATTAAGGGCGGTGCTTAAAATTATGGAAAAGAGAAATGTAATTAACTTCCCTGGGGTACATATGGCAGAAAGAGCGAAATCTGCTTATCCATCAGGATCCTGGATTGCACGTATGACACAGGGGAGTGTCGTTCGGCGAATGCTACATCTTGTTGCAGCTAAGAAATGGATGATCGTGCTGACGTTTATGGGGTTCCTGTTAGGAAAGGCGATGATACTAGATCAGTTATCCCCTTTTGCATTAGCATTTTTCGCTGTTATTTTATTCATGCGTCGAGACTATCTTCCCATCGTCACAGTCGCCATCATTGCAGGTAGTCTTCTCGCACCTTTCCCAATTGCCATTATTATATCATCAGAATTGTTAATCTTCTTTCTCATTCATAAGGGCTTAGAGGCCTTTGAACACGCAGAGTTATCCTATGCTCCTATCATGGTATTTGTCTCCACATTCTGTGTGAATCTATTCCATATTCTCTTAGGTACATCGCTAACGTGGTATTCTCTACTCATGATGACATTGGATGCGGTACTAAGCTTTGTGCTCACAATGGTATTTATCCAAGCGATTCCGGTATTTACCTATCGCAAAAAGAACTATCAACTTAAAAATGAAGAGGTTCTTTGTTTAATTATATTGTTAGCTTCTGTCATGACGGGAGCTGTAGGTTGGAGTATCTATTCATTATCGATTGAGCACATTTTATCTCGTTACTTGATTCTGTTGTTCGCTTTCGTAGGTGGAGCATCTTTAGGCGCTTCGGTTGGTGTAGTAACGGGATTGATTCTAAGTCTGGCGGATATTACAGCCATTTATCAAATGAGCCTTCTTGCATTTTCTGGGATGCTTGCTGGTATGTTGCGTGAAGGGCATCGAGCGACGGTTGCGATGGGTATGCTTATAGGTTCATCTATTCTTTCAATCTATTTCATTGGTCCGGGTGATGTATTGACTTCTACTTGGGAGACTTGTGCTGCCGTTGTTCTCTTTATGCTGACACCTAAGACGGTTATAGGCATGATATCAAAATATGTACCGGGTACGCAGGACCATACGAAATCTCAGCATGAATATGCGAAGCGGGTACGTGATTTGACTGCAGATCGGGTGACGCAGTTCTCACAAGTATTTAGACAATTATCCCAAAGTTTTGGTCAAGTTTCGGGTGCGGGCGAAGTTAGTAAGCGTACGGAAGAGATGGATCATTTCATGAATTCTGTGACACAAGGTACTTGTTCGGGATGCTTCAAGAATGAACACTGCTGGGATGCGAAGTTCTACCAAACATATAAATATATGACGGAAATGATGAGTGCAGTGGAAGAGAATCCAGATCTCTCACCTGATAAAGTACCGCATGAATGGAATAGAGTCTGTCACAAGACCGGAGATGTGCTTGCGGTTATGAAGAAACAGTACCATCTCTATCAACATGATATGCAGTGGAAACGTCAAATATACGATAGTCGTCATTTAGTGGCTGAACAATTGTCAGGTGTATCGCAAGTGATGGACGATCTAGCGCGTGAGATCAAAAGAGAAGGACAAGCGATGTACCAACAAGAAGAGGAAATTCGAGAAGCGCTCGAGAAGATGGGACTATCTGTTCATGGCATTGATATTATCAATCTAGATTCTGGACAAGTAGAGATTGAGATTATTCATGCGTATACACGAGGATATGATGAATGTCGTAAAATTATTGCTCCACTTCTCTCGAACATCCTAGATGAACACATTGCCGTGATGCAGGAAACAGTCTCCGGTGCACGGGACGGTCTAGCAACAGTCGTATTTGGATCAGCCAAAACATTTGAAATCACAACAGGGGTTGCTGGAGCTGCCAAGGGAGGAGATGTATTCTCCGGGGATAGCTTCAGTACGGTGGAGTTAGGTAATGGAACCTTCGCAGTTGCCTTGAGTGATGGTATGGGTAATGGCGAACGCGCACGCCAAGAGAGTAGTACTGCACTTAATATATTGGAGCAACTTCTGCAGTCGGGTATGGATGAGAAATTAGCTATTAAATCCGTTAATTCAATTCTCTTACTCCGTTCACCCGATGAAATATATGCAACGGTGGATATGGCATTAATCGACCAATATACGGCCGAGACAACATTTATGAAGATTGGATCGACCCCAAGTTTTATTAAAAGAGGACAAGAGGTCATCGTTGTCTCTGCAAGTAACCTTCCGATTGGGATCATCCAAGAAATTGAAGTGGATTTGGTCACGATTCAACTTCAAGCAAGCGATATCCTCATCATGATGACAGATGGTTTATATGATGCGCCAGGTTATGCGACGAACAAAGAATTGTGGATGAAACGAATTATTCAAGAGATTCAGAGCGATGATCCACAATATATTGCAGATTGTCTACTGGAAAAGGTCATTCGTTATCAGCAGAATCAGATTCATGATGATATGACGGTCGTCGTAGGAAAGGTGGAACGTTTTCAGCCGAAATGGGCTACACTGCACGTGCCCGGAATAGCACGTATGGATCGACCACGCACGGTTAGTTAACTTTTGAATCGGAAATAGGTATATTGAAAAATATGGATCACATAGAAACTCCTTGTTTGAATTCTCTTAATTGTGGAAATGATAGAGAGAATAAAACTTTTGCCATTGGGAGGGTGATCGGACATGAAACAAATTTTGTTAATTACAGATGGATGTTCAAATATGGGAGTCAGTCCAGTTCTAGCAGCAACACATGCGCTAGAAGACGGTATAACCGTGAATGTGGTAGGTGTCGTAGATTACGGTACTATTGGCGAACTGGGTAGTATTGAAATTGCTGATATTGCCAAAGCAGGCGGGGGAATTAGTCGAATTGTTGGTACCCAGAAATTAGCACAAACGATGCAAATGATGACTCGGAAGACGGTTGTGCAGACCATACAACAAGCCGTTAATAAAGAGTTGAAACATATATTAGGAGGATCAACCTTAGAGGATTTACCTCCAAATCGCCGTTCGCAGGTCGTTGAGGTGGTGGATGAATTAACGGAGACGACACCACTTCAAGTTGCGTTGATCATTGATGCTAGTGCGAGCATGAAGCCCAAACTATTCGCTGTCGAGGAAGCTATCCGCGATTTAATGTTAAGCTTACAGGCTCGGGAAGGCTTTAGTGAATTAGCTGTATTTCATTATCCAGGGCGTCACAGTGGAGAAGATGCCATTATGAATGTGAATTGGACTTCTGATCTTGGGAAATTAAAGTCGCTGTTCAATCGTATTAGCATGAAAGGAGCCACTCCGACGGGACCAGCGATCATGAAGGTGATTGATTTCTTCCGTTATGGTACACTAGATGAACATCAAGCATGGCGGGGGAATTCCGATGAGGGAGAAGGAAAACGCGGTGATTACGTCGTCTAATCCCAATTACCCAGCGGGTACGGTGATCACAGGGAAATGGCGTAACAGTCGTTTTGTGATTCAAAGTGTACTCGGAAGTGGCGCTAATGGAACCGTTTATTTGGTTCAGAAGGCAGGTTACCGGGAGCGTTATGCGCTGAAGATGGGAAATGATACTTTGGAGTTACAGTCAGAGGTTAATGTTCTGACTTCACTACAGATACAGCGGAAACAAAAAGATAAGCAAGAAGGTATAGCGCATCGTCCCTATCTACTTGAAGTAGACGATTATTCAGAACGCCAACGCGAGATTCCTTTTTACGTAATGAGATACGTGGAAGGAAGCCCTCTACACTGGTTCATACGTAAACGTGGACAAGAGTGGATGGGTATCGTAGGATTACGACTCTTAGAGAAGCTTCGCGATTTACATCAATTAGGATTCGTGTTCGGAGACTTGAAACCTGAGAATGTGATGGTATCTGAATACGGAGAAGTGGAGCTCATCGACTATGGTGGCGTAAGTTCAATAGGTCGTAGCGTGAAGCAATTTACAGAATGGTATGACAGGGGATATTGGAATGCCGGTACTCGTGGAAGCGATGAAGGGTATGACCTGTTCGCCTTTGCTATTCTCTGTATTCACCTCATTCATGGAGAAGGTTTACGGGCTGCGGCTACACAGCATCTCCCTCAGACTCGTAGCGTGTCGGACCTGCTTACCCTTGTTCAACGAAGTCACAAGCTTAAGCCTTACGCGGATTGGTTGACCAAAGCAATTCGTGGAGAGTTTGAAGGGTCAGATCAAGCTTGGAAGCTGTGGAAGCAACAAATAAATAAACCTGTATTCGCTCAAAACAAGCCCTCACATAAGACACCTCGTTGGTTAAGATATGCTTTCACATTTTCATTCTTACTGTTATGCGGTGTCGTATGCTTGGCGGTTTGGTTGTAAGGGAGTATATGAGTTTAAGGTAAAAGGAGCATACGAAACATGAGAATGCACCTCTTGGTAGAGCATGTTCTACGCACGGCGGAAGAACAGGGCCTATGGCTCCCTCACGATACCATTATAGTCGCAGTCTCCGGTGGTCCGGATTCTGTGGCTCTTTTGCATATTATGCATGAAATATCACAACATCATGTGCCGTTGAAGCTCATATGTGCTCATGTCCATCATGGATTTAGAGTGGAATCGGATGAAGAGGCTCTGATGGTGGAGCGCATGGCAGCTAAGCTTGATATTCCATTTGTGATGGAGGCTGTTGATGTTCCTGCTTATATGATAGAAAGTGGTAAAGGTACGCAGGAAGCTGCAAGAGATAAAAGATATGAGTTTCTTATTAAAACAGCTGTGAAATATGATGCTCGTTCTATCGCGACGGCCCATCATGCGGACGATCAAGCAGAAACCGTCCTTCTTCATCTGTTACGAGGAAGTGGCCCATCTGGTCTTACTGGCATGAAGTTTAATAGAACGATAAAAAATGTGGAACTTATTCGTCCGCTTTTACGTATATACAAAACAGCCTTGGTTGATGTATGCGAAAGCGAAAGCCTTGTGTATGCGATTGATGAGAGTAACTTGCAATCGAAGTATCGACGCAATGAGATCCGTCTGGATATACTCCCTTTTTTAGGGCAATATAATGGACAGATTACACAGGCTTTAAATCAATTATCCAGTGTAATGACTGCTGAGGACGATTATGTGGAGCAAGCAGCCGCGAAGATGTACCACGAATTGGTGCATAAAGCCGACGAAAGGTTCACCTTTAGCGTATCTTCCTTTTCGGGCTTACATGTCGCTTTACAACGGAGGTTGATTAAACTAATATTAAATTACATGTCAGCGGACTCTGAGCTCGCTGATTATAACAAGATCGAGACCCTTCGCGATGCCATAACACAGAAAGCTCCTTCAACGTGGAGCCGAGACCTAGGTGGGGGATTCATCTGTATACAGGAATATGATGTCGTTACATTTCAGCCTAAGTCATTTGTGCAGAGAGTAAGGTATACATATCAAGTTAATGCAGTGGTACCCGAACTTAAGGTAAGCGAAATTGGGAAGATCTTGAGAATGGTAGTCTATTCGAGAGAGCAGAAGTCATGGTCACGAGCTGAATTACATGGTCACGAAGCGGTGTTTGATGCAGATCAATTATCTTTGCCCTTGACCTTGCGATGTAGACAGGATGGGGATACCATGAAAGTGATGGGATTAAACGGTAGTAAAAAGGTGAAGGATATCCTTATGGATGACAAAATACCTCCATCAATACGTGCTCAAATTCCTATGATTGTTGATGGTAATAACCAAATGGTTTGGATACCGGGAATACGACGATCTATCCATGCTCCTGTCAATCAGCATACGACTTCTATTCTTCATATGTCTCTTGAAGATGCATAAGCGCAAGAAATTGGTTAATAGTAATGGTTGGTGTAATACTTTCATAGTTTAACGTAGGGGGTTCAGTCAGTTGCAGAATGATATACTAGAAGTACTCATCAGCGAAGAAGACATCCGGGAGAAGGTTGCAGAACTCGGACGCAAGTTAAGTGCCGAATATGCAGGTCGTAATCCTCTTGTGATATGCGTTCTAAAAGGTGCATTTATTTTTATGGCAGATTTGGTTAAGACGATAACGGTGCCGATTGAACTTGATTTTATGGCAGTGTCTAGTTATGGGGCAGCCACTAAATCAACGGGCATTGTCAAAATCATTAAAGATCTAGATGTTCCTGTTGAAGGACGGGACGTATTGATCGTTGAAGATATTATCGATAGTGGACTTACACTAAGTTACCTCATTGAGATGCTAAATAATCGTAATGCAAAATCTACACGAGTGGTTACTTTATTTGACAAACCAGTTGGCCGTACGGTAGATTTACAAGCAGATTATACAGGATTTATACTACCTGATGCTTTTGTAGTTGGTTACGGTTTAGATTTTGCAGAGAAATACCGGAACCTACCTTATGTAGGGGTACTCAAGCCGGAAATTTACACAACTTAATACAGTTTATTTATAACTTCTTGTCAGATGCCTCTATTGAGACTGACTGGCAGGTTATGGTAAAATAACTTAGTGTCTTGAGAGGAGGTAGGGGATGAATCGGTTCATCCGTAATTCTGGTTTTTATTTGATTCTATTTTTAGTCGTGGTGGGTATTGTACAATTCCTCAGCAATAGTAGTGAAGCCGCTGATGCCCCTAAATATAACCAGTTACGCCAGCAGATTAAAGCTAATAATATTGCTGAAATGGAGGCGCAATTTGATAATTACGCCTATCTAGTGACTGGTAAGTATAAGAAGGCACCGGATGGTGTGAAGTCTGATAGTTTCATGACTTATATTCCTGGAACTGACTTTGCAATGGATGAAATCACTCAAGCGAGTGCGGATAACGGTTTCAATTTTGAAGTGAAGCCGATGGAAGGTCAGAGTATCTGGTTAACATTACTGTCCTCCTTTGTTCCATTGATTCTTATGTTCGTTCTCTTCTTCTTCATATTCAATCAATCGCAAGGCGGCGGCGGCAAAGTGATGAACTTTGGCAAGAGCAAAGCCCGGTTATATAACGAAGAGAAGAAGAAAGTCTCATTTGAGGACGTTGCAGGTGCTGACGAAGAGAAACAAGAACTCGTTGAAATTGTTGACTTCTTGAAGGATCCTCGCAAATTTGCTGCTGTAGGTGCTCGTATTCCTAAAGGGGTATTACTTGTAGGACCTCCGGGAACAGGTAAAACATTGTTAGCCCGTGCAGTTGCAGGGGAAGCAGGCGTACCATTCTTCAGTATTTCAGGTTCTGACTTTGTAGAAATGTTTGTTGGGGTAGGGGCTTCACGTGTTCGCGATTTGTTCGAGAATGCGAAGAAGAATGCGCCATGTATCATTTTTATTGATGAAATTGATGCTGTAGGTCGTCAACGTGGCGCTGGTCTAGGTGGCGGACATGATGAACGTGAACAGACACTTAATCAGTTACTTGTAGAAATGGACGGATTTGGTGGTAATGAGGGTATTATTATCGTTGCTGCAACCAACCGTGCTGACATATTAGATCCAGCATTGTTACGTCCAGGACGTTTCGACCGTCAAATTACGGTAGATCGCCCAGATGTTAAGGGTCGCGAAGCAGTATTGAAAGTACATGCACGTAATAAACCAATGACAGAAGACGTAAGAATGGATGTCATTGCTAAGCGTACGACTGGATTCAGCGGTGCAGATTTGGAGAATTTACTTAATGAATCTGCCTTGATTGCTGCACGTCGTAATCGTAAAGATATTTCCATGGATGAAGTAGACGAAGCAATTGATCGTATCATTGTAGGAACGCAGAAACGTAGCCGTGTCATTAGTGATCGCGAGAAACGAATTGTTGCCTACCATGAAGCAGGTCATACGATTGCAGGTTATTTCTTAGAACATGCCGACACGGTTCACA
This sequence comes from Paenibacillus macquariensis, assembly GCF_900156375.1. Lineage (GTDB taxonomy): Bacteria > Bacillota > Bacilli > Paenibacillales > Paenibacillaceae > Paenibacillus_AQ > Paenibacillus_AQ macquariensis. The sequence goes on along the minus strand of NZ_FTNK01000022.1, from coordinate 18,255 downwards.
AGGTTACTATCGTCCCTCGCGGACGTGCAGGTGGATATGTCATCATGCTTCCGAAGGAAGATCGTATGCTTGTTACGAAGAATGAATTGCTGGATAGAGTTACAGGGCTCCTTGCTGGACGTGTGGCAGAAGAAATTTTCATAGGGGAAATTGGTACAGGTGCTTACAGTGACTTCCAACAAGCCACAGGCATTGTACGTAGCATGATCATGGAATACGGAATGAGCGATAAGCTCGGACCAATGCAGTTCGGTTCCTCTCAAGGTCAAGTATTCCTTGGAAGAGATATTGGACACGAGCAGAATTATAGTGATTCTATCGCATACGAAATTGATCAGGAAATGCAGTATTTCACCAACTACTGTTACAACCGTTGTAAGGACTTGTTAATCAAACACTCGAAAGAAATGCATCTTATTGCAAATACCCTATTGGAAGTAGAAACATTGGAAATTGATCAGATTAAACAACTGATTGAAACCGGATCTATTTCAGATAAGGTTGCTAAGTCTACTGAGACGACACCAACCGAAGAGGGTACACCAACAGTAGAAACTGTGGGTGATGTTACAGTTCGCATTCTTCCTAAGAGTGATGAAACAGACGTAACTCCGACAGGAGATATTCCAAACATGACTTCCATACCGAATCCAGTTGATCGTGACTCTAACGATCCTAGTGACTCAGGTAATGAAGGCGGAACACCACCAGAAATTAAATAAAGATTAGTGTATTTCCTAATCAGATGAGAACCCCGTATTAACACGCTCGTGTTATACGGGGTTCTTTTTTTTGTAGGGTCAGTGGAGTTGATTGACAGAGTGGTGAACGTTGTGTAAATTAGTTGTTAAACAACAAAGGACATTCTTGGTTGGACTTGATTGGTAAGTAAGAGAATATATTAGTTTAGTAGGACATATGTGATTGATAAATGATGGGTACATATAGAGGGGGAAATACGTATGGAAGCTCTCGCACTAGAGCGTAAGGCGGAACAGAATAGAGAACTGCGCGAACGACTCATGGAATTAAAGAAAGAACGGAATGCTATTATTTTAGCTCATTATTATCAACGTGATGAAATACAAGAAGTAGCAGATTTTCGGGGAGATTCATTTCTACTTGCACAAAAGGCTGCTCAGACGGATGCAGAAGTTATTGTATTCTGTGGTGTACATTTCATGGGGGAAAGTGCCAAAATTCTTGCGCCAAATAAGACGGTATTAATACCTGATGAACGTGCAGGTTGTCCTATGGCTGATATGGTTAATGTAGATGGACTTCGGAAGCTGAAAGCTCAACATCCCAATGCCAAAGTAGTTACATATATTAATTCTTCAGCAGAGATCAAGGCGGAGACCGATATTTGCTGTACATCAGCCAATGCAGTTAGAGTTATTCAATCCGTCGATTCGGACGAAATTATTTGGGTTCCCGATAAAAACTTAGGTCACTATGTGCAGCAGCACACAGACAAGAAGCTGATTATATGGGAAGGTTATTGCAATACGCATGATATGTTAACCGTCAAAGATGTTTATGAAATGAAGGCTAAGTATCCAGATGCTCCTTTTGTCGTTCATCCGGAGTGCCGACCTGAAGTGGTTGAATTGGGAGATTTCGTAGGGAGTACTACAGCTATTCTAGAATATTGTAAGAAATCAGATGTGAAACAATTTATTGTAGGTACTGAGGATGGAACAGGATTCCAGCTTCGACTAGATAGTCCTGACAAGACATTCCACTTCGCAACTAAGTTTCTAGTATGTCCTAATATGAAGGTTAATAATCTTAAAAAATTGGTGAAATGTCTAGAGACGATGAAGCCACAGATCTATGTACCACCGGCTATTGCTGATAAAGCACGGATTTCCCTAGAGCGCATGTTACAGGTCAAGTAGCATGCGCTACTCTTTCTCTTAAGACAGGTGAACAACGTTATGATTCCACGGTATTTGGTAGATTTCGATCTGGAGTCTCTTCCAAAAGTTAAGACAGACGTTATTGTGATTGGATCTGGTATTGCTGGATTATTCACAGCCATTAAGGCGGGTAAGGATCGTCAAGTATTAATGATCACTAAGAATGCTTTGCTTGAGAGTAATACTCGTTATGCACAAGGAGGAATAGCCGCTGTTATATCAGAGGATGATTCACCAGCCTTCCACCGAGCGGATACACTGCTCGCGGGGGCTGGTCTTTGTTCTTCTGATGCGGTTGATATCCTGGTGAATGAGGGACCGTTAGGGGTTAAAGAACTCATTGCATTAGGCACGACATTTGATGAGGATAATGGAGAGTTGGCGCTGACGCAAGAAGGCGCACATAGTCACCGACGTATATTACATGCCAACGGAGATGCGACTGGGTTTGAGATTGTTAGGGCTTTATCTGAGCAAGTCATCAAAAAGGACAATATTGAAGTGTGGGACAACCATTTCGTCTTGGATATTATTACAGATGATGGCGTATGTATTGGCGTACTCGTTCAAGGGCCTGATGGAAAACGTATCTTCGTTCAGGGAGATGCGACAATTCTATGTTCCGGAGGGACGGGTCAGTTGTACCGGTATACAACGAATCCTGAAGTTGCAACAGCTGATGGTGTCGCGATGGCCTACCGAGCTGGAGCTAAGATACGTGATATGGAGTTCCTTCAATTTCATCCAACGTCACTTTGTTACCCAGGAGCTCCGAGGTTTCTTATATCGGAAGCTGTGCGTGGTGAAGGGGCTATCCTGCGTAATATTAAGGGTGAGCGTTTCATGAGCAAATACCATGAAATGCTTGAACTTGCACCAAGGGACATCGTAGCTCGGGCGATCGTAAGTGAGATGGAGGAAACGAAGTCTACCTTCATTTATTTAGATATAACGCATGAAACAGCGGATATGATCAAGCATCGTTTTCCAACGATTGTTGAGACTTGTATGGTATATGGTTTAGATATGACAACAGACTGGATTCCCGTCGCACCTGCTGCACATTATATGATGGGTGGCGTGCAGACAGATTTGAGTGGTGAAAGTAACATTTCACGTTTGTTTGCATGTGGAGAGGCATCATCGACGGGAGTTCATGGCGCTAATCGATTGGCAAGTAATTCATTGTCAGAAGCGATTGTGTTTGGTAGCCGAATAGTGAATCGAATTAGGGAACTTCCGCCTCTGAATTGGTCCGGAGGCTCACTCGTGGTAGACTGTAATCGGGTGGATGTTCCAATGCAGGCGATGGTCGAGAAACGTTTGAAGCTACAAAAGGTCATGGTACGTTATGTAGGTCTTCGTCGTGATGAAGAGTTATTATCGAAGGGACTTGAGGAACTAAGTCGTCAGCTACCTATTTTTCAATCGGCGTTGTTTAAGAAAGAAGAATTCGAATTTGCTAATATGTTAACGTGTTCGTTGCTTATTACGCAGGCTGCTTTGGCGCGTAAAGAAAGTCGAGGTGCACACTATCGGTTTGATTATCCTGAACGGGATGATTTGAATTGGCGTAAGCATCTGTTACAGCAACGTGAGCATGAGATCGTGGGGGAATTCAGTGATGATGTTTAATGGATACAATGAAAATTTGGTGGAATCGATACGTCATTGGTTGAGAGAAGATGTTGGATCAGGCGATATTACTTCTCTAGCAACGATATCTATAGATCATGAATCTAAAGGAATAATTCATGCCAAAGAGGATGGTATTATCGCCGGAATTCCGGTGTCAGAGTTGGTGTTTGAAGTCGTTGATCCAGCACTCACTTTTGTGTCCCATGTGCAAGAGGGTCAGTCTGTCACAAAAGGAACCATTATTGCAGAGGTTGAAGGAAGTACACATAGCATTCTGACGGGTGAACGGTTAGCTCTGAATTTGTTACAGCGTTTGTCTGGTATTGCTACAAAGACAAGTCAGTTCGTTGATGTGATAGAAGGGTTACCTACGCGACTTGTAGACACACGTAAGACGACACCAGGTCATCGTATGCTTGAAAAGTATGCTGTGAGAGTTGGCGGCGGGGCAAACCATCGATTTGGCTTATATGATGCTGTCATGATTAAGGACAATCATATTAAGGGCGCGGGTGGTATTACACAAGCAGTGAGTCGTGCTCGGGCTTATATTCCACATACGATGACTATTGAAGTTGAGGCTGAGAATCTGGAACAAGTAAATGAAGCCATTTCCGCTGGGGCTGATATTATTATGTTAGATAATATGAGCCATAATCTTATGAGGCAGGCTGTTGAAATTATTCGTTCACAGGTGCCTCATGTCAAAATAGAGGCGTCTGGCAACGTATCTTTACAGACGATTCGGGGAATTGCTGAGTGTGGAGTGGATATCATCTCGGTTGGACAGCTGACATATTCTTTTAATAGTTTGGATATTAGTTTGGATCTTAACGCGAAGAAGGAGGACCAGACTTCATGATTCTTGTAGTAGACATAGGCAATACAAATATCGTATTAGGGATCTATAAGAATCGGGAGTTGGTCCATCATTTCCGACTTAGTACGACTCGTCAATCTACAGTAGATGAGTACGGCGTTATGATCTTTAATCTATTTCGGATGTCCGACATTTCAGTTAAAGATATTGAAGGTGTGATCATATCTTCGGTAGTTCCACCTCTAGTCAATGTTTTTGAAGAAATGTGTCAGAAATTCATTCATAAAATACCATTGGTGGTTGGACCAGGGATTAAAACAGGCTTGAATTTGCGCTACGAAAACCCACGTGAAGTGGGTGCAGATCGTATTGTAAATGCTGTTGCTGCGGTCAACCAGTATAAAGGACCTTTAGTAGTTGTTGATTTCGGTACAGCGACTACATTTGATTGTATCGATGCTAAGGGCAACTATCTTGGCGGAGCCATTGTACCTGGGATAGGAATAGCCACAGAAGCGTTATATCAACGTGCGTCGAAGCTTCCGCGAATTGAGTTGGAGAAGCCAAAAAAAGTTATTGGTCGCAATACGATTCACGCTATGCAGGCGGGTATTATTTTTGGATATGCCGGGCAAGTCGATGGTATCGTCGAACGTATAAAGGTTGAGATGGAAGCGCCGGATCTAAAAGTAGTCGCTACAGGCGGATTGGCTGAACTAATTGCAAGTGAGACGAAGTGCATACAAGAGGTCAATTCAATGCTTACGCTCGAGGGACTTCGTTTAATATATGAACGTAACCAATAGGCAAAGCGATGTAATATGTACAAATGATAATGGAATACACATGATGATATAAACAAATAGGCAGAGGAGGCCATAAGAACATGGACCACAAAAAAGATCGATTAATCCGAGGGACAGCTATGAATGGCCATGTTCGCGCTTTACTGGTGCGTACAACATCTTTAGTAGAAGAGCTTCGTCAAAGACATGACACTTGGCCAACGGCTACTGCAGCTATGGGGCGTACCTTGACGGCGGCAGCGATGATGGGTGCAATGCTTAAAGGTAAAGAGAAATTAAACATTCAGATAAAAGGCGATGGACCGATAGGTCAAGTCGTAGCAGAGGCGAATGCAAATGGAGAGATCAGTGGGTATGTAGCCAATCCACATGTTCATCTACCAAGTAACAGTCTAGGCAAGCTTGATGTAGCAGGAGCTGTAGGACGCAGTGGTTTCGTCAATGTGACTAAAGATCAAGGGTTAAAAGATGTGTATACAGGTAGCTCCCCGATCATTTCGGGTGAGATCGCCGAAGATATGACCTATTACTTCGCAGTGTCAGAACAGACACCGTCTGCGGTTGGGTTAGGTGTCTTGGTAGGAACAGAGAATGAGGTTCTCGAAGCGGGAGGTTTCATTATTCAGTTGTTGCCAGGATTAAGTGATGATGAAATTAATGCGATCGAGCATGCGGTTAGTGGGCTTCCACCAATCACGACCTTAATGGATCAAGGCATGGATTTGGAAGAGATGCTTCAAAGGTTACTACCGGATGCGGTAGTTCTAGATGAAATGGATCTTCAATTTAAGTGTCAATGTTCTAAGGAACGCGTGGAGAATACACTTGTTAGTCTAGGACAAACCGATCTTGAAGAAATCATTGAAGAAGACGGCAAGGCAGAGGTAGTATGCCATTTCTGTAATGAAAAGTACTCTTTTGATAAAGCAGAACTTCAGCATATTTTAGAACAAGCCAAGTAATGGCATCCATATGACGAGGATCAAGAGAGAGAAAAGGACGCTGTGGGTCGTCAATATTATCTTAACGATGGGGTTCCTTTTCATGGGTTGCTTGATTATGTTTCGTGGTCTAGGACCAGTAGATGAGGAATCCAAGCTTCCAGATGGGGAGTTGTCGGTAGCTTACTTCAAAAAAGAACCGATTTCCAATAGTGAATGGGAGCAGGAGCTAAAGCGTAAGTATGGTCAGGAAGTATTACTTCATATGTTGAACCGCAAAGCGGTATTTGAGGAAGCTAATGTACGGGATATTCATATCACTTCTGATGAAGTCAATAGACAATTAAAGAAGGATATGATGGGTTATGACTCGGTAAAGTCGTACTATGATGAGATGGAGACACAATTGGGTCTTTCACCTGAAGATGTTGCGGAAGAGATGAGCTACAGATTAACTCTGGAACAAATTGCGACAGCAGATATTCACATTTCGGATGAGGACATTGACAATTATCGTGAGGAGAATGAAGATCAATTCGAGGCACGTAAACAGTTTCAACTCTCGGTCATTAAAGTAGCTAGTCAAGGGGAAGCTGAGGATGTACTAGATCAACTCGAAAAGGGTGCTAACTTCACGGAAATGGTTAAGGAACATTCAATAGACGTAAGTAGTCGTGACCAAGAGGGAAAGATTGCCCCGGTCGAGTCGGATGATCCATTCTTACCCAAGGAAATGCTAGACGCGGTGGCTTTGCTCCAAATTAATGATATCTCTGGACCTTTTCAGTGGGATAAGGATTATGTTGTTATCCAATTAATGGATATCATCATAGAAGAACAAGAAGATACACAACATATTCGCGAATCTATTCGTAAACGCCTTGCGCTTAATGAAGCAATGCCACTTACTGAGTTAGAGAAGCTTCTTAGGGACAAATACGAAGTTAGAATAGTCGCTTTTAATGGGCTATAATTCTTTTGAATAAATACTTTTGGGCACCCATGTTGAATATACATGAGATATGGTGATGCAAGTCTAGTGAGATGTAGCGGGATACATTGATGAACAGTGGATGTTAGTTGTGAACAGCAAATGGGGGCTGTTATCAATGTATCGGGATGCTTTGATGAACAGCAAATGGCTGCTGTTATCAAAGTATCCTTTTTTTGTATGAGCTCTGTTGACAAGGTGCGTCGAGGTTTGATAATATGAAGATACAAAAACCAACTGAAATACTCGGATATATCAGGGAGCATAGACACTTTTTAAACTGTCGAAAGTTTGTTTCCTTATCATACAACTAGATGAAATGACTCTAGAAATGCTCATATTATATAACCATTATCCTAGGGAGGGCTTTAATCATGGCAAAGGTCGTTAATAATGTAACTGAGTTAATTGGAGGAACGCCGCTTGTCCGTTTGAACCGCTTAGCATCTGAAGATAGCGCAGAGATCTACCTTAAATTGGAGTACCAGAATCCAGGTTCAAGTGTTAAAGACCGTATCGCAATAAGCATTGTAGAAGAAGCAGAGAAAGATGGTAGTCTTAAACCGGGCGGAACGATTGTTGAAGCAACGAGTGGTAACACAGGAATTGGCTTAGCGATGGTAGCAGCTGCTAAAGGTTACAAAGCTATTATTGTTATGCCTGAGACGATGAGTTTAGAGCGTCGTAACTTATTGCGTGCTTATGGTGCTGAACTTGTTCTGACTCCAGGATCGGAAGGTATGAATGGAGCTGTTACAAAGATGGAATCTATTGTAAAAGAAAACCCTGACTACTTCAAGGCAGAACAATTTAAGAACCAAGCCAATGTGAAGATTCACCGTGAAACGACAGGTCCAGAAATTGTAGAGGCGATCGACTCTATTGGCGGTACGCTAGATGCCTTCGTAGCTGGAATTGGTACAGGCGGAACGATCTCTGGTGCTGGTGAAGTATTGAAGAAACAATATCCGAACATTAAGATTTATGCTGTAGAACCTGCTGCTTCACCAATCTTGGCAGGTGGTAAACCAGGTCCTCATAAGATCCAAGGATTAGGAGCTAACTTTATTCCTGAAATTCTGAATCAAGATATATACGATGAAATCATTCACGTAGAGAATGAGGAAGCTTTCGAAGTTGCGCGTCGTGTTGCAACAGAAGAAGGTATTCTATCGGGTATTTCTTCAGGTGCTGCAGTATCTGCTGCGCTTAAAGTAGCTAAACAATTGGGTAAAGGCAAACGTGTAGTCGTTATTATCCCTAGTAACGGAGAACGTTACCTTAGCACGCCATTATACAATTTCGAAGGCTAATATCTATTATTAATATATTTATGAGCCAGACCCCTATTGCCATTGATATTGGCAATAGGGGTCTTTATATAATGTAATGCATCGGGTCTTTTCAAAATAGCTATAACTAAAGTATACTGACAAGCAGTTTAAGAATCCTTTTATGAAGTGAAGTATGAGGTAATGCTTTATTCATATGATATAGCTTTTGAAGTGAGTTTTTACGAAGATATCCTTCCGAAGCAAGTCTTTTTACGAAGATAATCATGAAGTGATGCTATAAAAAGACTAAGTATATGCTTTCGAAGTGAGTTTTTACGAAGCATATCATGTAGTAATGCTCAAAACTTTCAGGAGGTAACAACATGACAACAAATGTGTTAACTTCACTTGCGCAATGGGAACAGTGGGCGACTAATGGGTGGAGCGTACTGCCTTATCTTGTGCGGATGGAGGGAAAGGGTTTACCGCTAGCATGGACACGTGCGTGGGAAGCATCATCGCCTTATGCCGTAGTATTGGAAAGTGGTAAGAGCGGTCGTTATACGTATCTGGGGCTTAATCCTACTTCTGTTATATCGGGAAAAGGAAATGAAGCGAGCTTACGCAATCCTCGAACGGGTGAGACGGAAATTGTGAAGGGGGCTCCTCTAGAGGTATTGGAGCAATGGATGGCTCCTTATCGCACTCCTCAAATGGATAAAGAGGACTATCCTCCTTTTCTAGGGGGATGCGTTGGATTTATGGGGTATGATGTTGTTCGTTCTTTAGAGAGGCTTCCTTCATGGGCAGAAGATGAGCCGGCATTCCCTGATTATATGTGGATGAGAATGGAAGAGATATGGATTTATGATAATAAGGATCAGGTTGTTTACTGTGCAGTTCATATGCCTTTAAATAACGTAGATCCATCGTTAGCGGAGGGGACGTTACCTTTGAATGGTGGTATCGACTTCACGTTGGAAGCATTGTTTAAGGAAGCACAAGATAGAGCTGTTGGCATGATGACGTTATGGGCTTCTTTTAGCGAGGTTGGACCGGATGGCGTTCCAGTTGGGGAGGCAGAGAAGAATCATCGCTTGAACCAATTGGACAAGTTGGAGGAACAAGAACGGATTCCGCAAGGGAGTAACTCCCCAAATGAGACATGGCCAGGAATGACAGCCCACTTTTCCCAAGAGTCTTTTGAGAAAGCTGTGGTGCGTATTCAGGAATATATTCGTCAAGGAGACGTCTTTCAAGTTAATCTGTCGCTTCGACAGGAGAAAGAATTACACTCATCTCCAGAACAAATTTATGAATGGCTTCGCTTATTGAATCCTTCGCCATATATGGGTTTGCTTAGATCACCAGGGTTCTCCCTCGTTAGTGGTTCGCCGGAATTGTTAGTGAAGGTACATGGGGACAAGGTGAGCGCTCGTCCTATTGCGGGTACAAGACGGAGAGGGATCACAACTGAAGAAGACGCTGTAATGGCAGAAGAGCTATATATGAATGAAAAAGAACGCGCAGAGCATATCATGCTAGTTGATCTAGAACGAAACGATATTGGTCGTATAGCGGCTTACGGTTCAGTGCATGTTCCTGAGCTCATGACGATCGAATACTATTCGCATGTGATGCACCTCGTCTCTCAAATAGAGGGTAGCTTGGCATCTGGGAAAGATGTTTATGAGGTCATCGCAGCTCTTTTCCCGGGGGGAACAATAACAGGTGCACCTAAGATTCGAACGATGGAAATTATAGAGGAACTTGAGCCAGTTCGTCGTGGACCATATACCGGATCTATGGGGTGGATTGACTATAATGGTAATATGGAATTAAATATTATTATTAGAACATTAGTCGTACAAGACGGAAAAGGATACATCCAAGCTGGAGCAGGTATTGTGGTGGACTCTGATCCTTATCGTGAATACCGTGAGTGCCATAATAAAGCTAAAGCAATGATTAAGGCAGTGTTATGTAGTGAAGAGGAAACAGCCGTAAGTAGATAGATTGAGCGATTAGTATATTGTCTACATGTTACTTTTGGATAGCGTGTTAAGCATTTACTCGTAAGCTCAATTTATATAGCGGCGAACAAGGGGGATATACACATGATATTAGTGCTCGATAACTATGATTCTTTTACTTACAATTTGGTTCAGTACTTGGGTGAATTAGGTCAGGAGGTAAAAGTATATCGCAATGATGAGATTGATATCGATGGTATTAAGAAACTTGCACCAGATCATATCTTGATCTCGCCAGGGCCTTGTACACCTAACGAAGCAGGTATTAGTCTTGAAGTGATTCAGGAATTCAAGGGAATCATTCCAATCTTCGGCGTATGTTTGGGTCATCAAGCGATTGGCCAAGCTTTTGGAGGGAAGGTTATTCGTGCAGAGCGGTTAATGCATGGTAAGACTTCACCGATGCATCACCAGGGTACCTCTGTATTCGAAGGACTACCGTCACCTTTTACAGCTACAAGATACCATTCGTTGTTGGTAGAGCGGGAAAGCTTGCCTGATTGTCTGGAGATCACAGCTGAGACGGAAGAAGGCGAGATTATGGGTCTACGCCACAAGGAATACCCAATTGAGGGTGTACAATTCCATCCTGAATCCATCATTACCGACCACGGTCATCACATGCTCCGTAACTTTCTTCAGCAGTCTCAAGTAAAGAAAGCATGACCTTTATAGGAATTAATTACGATATTGTAGATGCTTTAGACGCAAAGGTGTCTGTGATGGATCACGGATTTCTTTATGGGATGGGACTATTCGAGACGTTTCGTACTTATAATGGAGTACCATTTCTGTTAGATAAGCACCTAAAGAGGCTCTCTGAAGATTGCCGTTATCTAGGTATTCCTTATGAAATTGATGTAGAAGCTACATCTGCATGGATTGCTAGGGTTATGAAAGCCAATAACTTGGAAGAGGCGTATATCCGATATACAGTTAGTGCGGGTGAGGATGTACTGGGATTGCCTACAGAGGATTACCATAGCCCTAATCACTTCCTTATCGTTAAGGAGCTCCCTAAGATGCCTTCTGAACTTTATCACGATGGAAAAGGTCTACAAAGACTGCATACCCGTCGGAATACACCAGAGGGGCCAATCCGCTTTAAATCGTTGCACTATATGAATAATATATTAGCGAAGCGGGAGCTGATGACCTATTCTGCGACAACACGATATTCATCGGAAGGTATCATGTTGAATGGACAAGGTTTCGTGGCGGAGGGGATCGTCAGTAACTTGTTTTTTGTTCGACAAGGTTCTCTGTACACGCCCCATTTGGATACTGGCATATTACCGGGAATCACTAGAGAACTTGTGATGGAGCTGTCCTTGGACATTGGTCTACGATGTGAAGAGGGTTGGTATACATGGGACGATTTGGCGAATGCCGAAGAAATATGGATGACTAGCTCTATTCAGGAGCTGGTACCTGTGACTACACTTCTGTTGGAAGACGGCTCCCATATCGTGATAGGTAATGGCACTGCTGGGCCTACAACAACTAGACTTCTACAATTATATCGAGAGAAAGCAGGCATTACCAAATGAAGACAATGATCTATGAACGGACTTACGCTTGCGGGGAAACGGAATTAAGATTGGGCCAATCCACCCTTATTATGGGGATATTAAATGTTACACCGGATTCTTTTTCTGACGGTGGACAATATACGAATACGGAACGTGCTGTTCAACATGCACTTCAGATGATGGAAGATGGGGCTGACCTAATTGATATAGGTGGGGAGTCCACTCGACCTGGATCGGTTGAGGTTGGGTTAGAAGAGGAGCTGGCACGAGTTATTCCTGTTATTGAGGCTATACATCGCGCAGCTCCACATATCCCTATTTCTGTAGATACGTATAAAGCAGAAGTAGCCCGGCAAGCCGTTCATGCAGGTGCTCATATCATAAATGATATTTGGAGAGGTATAGGCGACCCTCAGATGTTAACTACGGCAGCGGAACTTTCCGTTCCTATTATTCTGATGCACAACCGCCATGATCGAAATTATAACAACCTGATCCCAGATATGATTCATGATTTGAAAGAAAGCATCACGCTAGCACTTCAAGCGGGTGTGAATGGGGATAACATCATTCTCGATCCTGGGATTGGTTTTGCAAAAGATTATGTCGAGAACATGCGTGTTATGGTTGAACTTGATGAATTGGCGCAACTAGGATACCCAATACTGCTCGCTACATCTCGGAAGAAATTTATCCGAACAGCGCTCGATCTACCTGTAGATGATGTCATTGAAGGGACAGCGGCAACAGTAGCCTTCGGCATTGCACAAGGTTGTCAAATCGTAAGGGTACACGATGTATCTTCTATAAAACGAACGGTCCAAATGTGCGATGCGATGTTGTATGGATCCAAAAGGGAATAATCTAGTCATAGATAGAACATATAGAGGAGTGGCTGTGAAAATGGATAAAATGGTTATGCACCGCATGGAGTATTACGGATATCATGGGGTCTTCGAAGAAGAGAGAAGACTTGGACAACGTTACTATATTGATTTGGAGCTAGACATGGATCTTCGCGAAGCGGGAGAACAGGATGATTTAACGAAAACCATTAATTATGCTGATATTCATTTTCAAGTAAAGGAAATCGTCGAGAACAAATCTTTCCAATTAATCGAAGCTTTAGGAGAAGCCATTGCATCCTCGTTATTAGACACTTATACTAGAATCAATGCATTAACGGTCAAAGTGACCAAACCGCATCCTCCGTTTGACATTCATTTTCAAGGTGTTACGGTGGAGCTGTCCAGAACAAGAAAGTGAGAATCCATCATGAAGTCACATTCCACCTCTGAGTTATCAGAGGCTTATATTGCTTTAGGGGCTAATTTAGGGGATCGCGAAGGAACCTTAATGGAAGCCGTAAATCGTCTTCATACGCATCAACAAATTACCGTCCTCCGGGGCTCAAATCTTTATGAGACTGAGCCTGTAGGATATTTAGATCAGCCTCATTTTCTCAATATGGTGGTTGCCGTAAATACCGATCTAAATCCTCATGCTCTTCTAAAAGTCATGCAAGAGATTGAACGAGAACTTGGTCGTGTTCGACACACACATTGGGGACCACGTACGGTAGACTTGGATCTACTATGGATGGAGGGACTGGTTGAAGATACACCCGACCTCATCTTGCCCCATCCTCGGATGGAAGAACGGGCCTTTGTTCTTGTTCCATTACATGACATTTTACCTTCTGAAGAAACCTCTGGTTTGCATAGCGTAGTTAAGGCAGCACTTGAGAGACTGGATGGAAAGGAAGGGATACAACTATGGAGAACTTACAACTGGCAGCCCGAATCCGTGCTTTCAGAAAACTAAAAGGTTACACGCAGCAACAATTAGCTTCTAAGATGGGGATATCTCTTGCCATATTAGGAGAAATTGAACGGGGTAATCGTTATGTGGATGATCAAATTTTAAATAAAATTTCAGAGGTTTTGGATATCTCGATTCATGAACTGATGAATATTTCGTCATAGTAAGTCAATAGAACCTAGGATTATCCCTTCGATGTGAGTTTATATCGAATTTTGTTCAAGAAGTTACACAAAAAAACTTAGGATTACGCTTCCGATGCAGTTATTATCGAAGTGAATCTAAGAAGTAACACAATAAAAACTTGGGGGTTCATTACATGCTAAAGATTGGCGATATTGAAATGAAGAACCAAGTCGTGCTTGCCCCCATGGCGGGTGTATGTAATCCAGCATTCCGCTTGATCGCCAAAGATTTTGGCGCGGGACTCGTATGCGCGGAAATGGTTAGTGGCAAGGCCATTGTCCATGGTAATAAACGTACCCAGGATATGTTGTTTGTTGACGAACGGGAGAAGCCGCTAAGTTTGCAGATTTTTGGGGGAGACCGTGAATCGCTGGTAGAAGCAGCAAAAGTCGTAGATAAAGAAACCAACGCTGATATTATTGACATTAATATGGGGTGCCCTGCTCCAAAAGTAACTAAGATTGACGCAGGAGCTCGTTGGCTTTTGGATCCGAAAAAAATATATGAGATGGTATCTGCTGTTGTGGATGCGGTTGATAAACCGGTTACGGTGAAGATGCGTACAGGTTGGGATAGCGAGCATATCTATGCTGTAGAGAATGCTCAAGCAATCGAACGCGCAGGTGGTAAGGGAGTTAGTATTCATGGCAGAACAAGAGAACAACACTATACGGGACACGCCAACTGGGACATCATTAGAGATGTGAAACAATCTGTAGGCATTCCAGTGATAGGTAATGGTGATGTTGTTACGCCTGAAGACGCCCGTCGTATGCTAGATCAGACTGGATGCGATGGCGTTATGATTGGTCGCGGAGCACTAGGGAACCCTTGGATGTTATATCGCACGATTCAGTATTTGCAGACAGGTGAGCTTGTGGCAGAACCGGCAGCTGGAGAGAAAATCAAAATCGCTGTTATTCACATGGACCGCTTAATAGCTATGAGAGGTGAGCATATCGCGGTTCGTGAAATGCGTAAACACTTAGCTTGGTATTTGAAGGGTCTGAAAGGTTCGGCTCGGATCAAAGACCTTATCATGGAAGAAACTAAACGTGATGAAATGGTGAAAATGCTAGAAGATTTCGTCGGAGGATTGGATCAAGAAGGCGAGACTAATGGCGATTTATCGGCGGTCTTCGCAGCTATGCAATAATCTTAAACAGGTTACGAGGGAACTGCATTGACATTTTGAAATGGTTACCATATACTTTTGCAGTATAAATTCGACTCAATTGTTAATCTCAGCAGCAGAGGAATGTTCTGATTCCTCAAGATTTGCATATAGTGGTTTTCATAAGTATAGGTAATCATTTAAAATATTCACATGACAGGAGAATCGGTTAATGAGCGATAAAGAAGTCATTCTTACACAAGAAGGTCTTAAGAAGTTAGAGGATGAGCTAGAGCAACTCAAATCTGTGAAGCGCCGTGAAATCGCTGAACGGATCAAGGTAGCGATTGGTTATGGCGATATCAGTGAGAACTCGGAATATGAAGATGCGAAGAATGAACAAGCCTTTATTGAAGGACGCGTAATTACGCTTGAGAAATTACTGCGTAATGCTCGTATCATTAACAACGATGATGTTAATACGGATTCTGTAGGTGTTGGTGTTACGGTAACTGTTGAAGATGTGGAGTTTGGTGACAAGATGGAATACCTCATTGTAGGTACAGCCGAGTCTGATCCACTAAACAACAAAATCTCGAACGAAAGTCCAGTTGGTAAAGCTATTCTTGGTAAACAAAGAGGGGCCATTGTTGATGTCAATGTTCCAGCTGGTGTTGTTCAATATAAGATTATCGACATCCGCAAGGTATAATGAGTGAGGATTGTTTTAAAAGGCTTCCCATGGGAAGCCTTTTTTAAGATATATGAATAGTAAAAAATGTCGTTACCTCGTCCATTATGGGATTCAAAGTTTTTTCTAATTGGATGAAACAGGACCTATGGATGATAAACAAGGATTTAGAACAGTCATAACAATGGCTAAATCGTAAGGGATACGAAGGAGATGGAGTTAGATGTCGGAAGAGATCGTGAATCAGGAGAACGAACTTAGTGAATTGCTACAGATTCGTCATAACAAATTGGACGAGCTACGTGGAATGGGTTTAGATCCATTTGGTAAAAAATATAACAGAACACACAATGCAGGTGAGTTGGTAGCTGAATATGATTCATTTACCAATGAAGAATTAGAAGAAAAGGCAGTTCAAGTTAGTATTGCGGGCCGGATCATGGCTAAACGTGGAATGGGTAAAGCTATTTTCGCTCAGATTCAAGATCTTAGTGGAAAAATCCAAATATACGTTCGTCAAGATTCTATACCTGAAGTAAAATTCAGTGCGTTCCGTTTATTTGATCTTGGGGACATTATCGGTGTAACTGGACAAATGTTCAAAACAAAGACTGGAGAAACTTCAATCAAAGTAGATGATGTGGAGATCCTCTCGAAGTCACTATATCCATTGCCTGATAAATACCATGGTCTTAAAGATGTGGAGCTTCGTTATCGTCAACGTTATGTTGATTTGATGATTAACCCAGAAGTACAACAGACATTCATTTTACGCTCTAAAATTATTCAATCGATGCGTCGTTATTTAGATTCACTTGGTTATTTGGAAGTGGAGACACCGACGTTACACACGATTGCTGGTGGTGCAGCTGCAAAACCATTTACAACACATCACAACGCGCTTGATATGGATCTATATATGCGTATCGCGATTGAACTTCATTTGAAACGCCTTATCGTTGGTGGATTTGAAAAAGTATATGAAATCGGACGTGTATACCGTAATGAAGGTATTTCGACTCGTCACAACCCTGAATTCACTATGATCGAGTTGTACGAGGCGTACGCGGATTATAAAGATATCATGAATTTAACAGAGACAATGGTTGCCCATATTGCTCAAGAAGTATTGGGTACAACAGTTATTGATTATCAAGGTGTAGAAGTCGATTTAACGCCATCATGGCGTCGAGTGTCTATGGTGGATGCAGTTAAAGAAGTAACGGGTGTAGACTTTAGCGTTCATATGACAGATGAAGAAGCACGTAATCTGGCAAAAGAACACAAAGTACCTGTAGAAGCGCATAATAAGTTTGGTCATATCCTAAATGCTTTCTTTGAACAATTCGTCGAAGAGACATTGATTCAACCAACATTTATTACAGGTCATCCGGTGGAAATATCACCACTTGCTAAACGTAATGAAGAAGATCCGCGTTTCACGGATCGTTTTGAATTATTTGTGGTTGCAAGAGAGCATGCCAATGCATTTACGGAGTTAAATGATCCGATTGATCAACGTCAGCGGTTTGAAGCTCAAATGACGGAGCGTGAGCAAGGTAATGACGAAGCTCATGAAATGGATGATGACTTCATCCGTGCACTTGAGTATGGTATGCCTCCAACAGGTGGACTTGGAATTGGTATTGACCGTTTGGTGATGTTGTTGACCAACGCAGCGTCTATCCGTGATGTTCTTCTCTTCCCTCATATGCGTACTCAAAAAGATAACTAAGATCGAGTGTGCTAAGAGTTCGGCAGACAAATAGTATGTGAAGTACCGGCTTAACTTTCCATTGGGAAGGTTGGCCGGTTTTCTTTTTATAAATATAAGAAAGTATAAGTATCACTTGGTACGCTACATATTAGTTCTGTAGAGTCGCATACCCATTCTTAAGGTTTGAAGTGGTCCTTTCTCCATGTGTAGCTATATATTGAGCTGCCCGTATTTAGTGTTCTCTTAAGAAATACTTGAACTTATGAGCACAAACTTTAGTTCTATATTATATAGAAATGCTTCAATTTTAATTAATTCATAAAAAGACTTGCATTCTTTTGTATGCCGTGATATATTATTAGTCCGGCCAACAAATAACACATTGGTTGAATCGGCAAGCCAATATCGAATGAAACTTAAATCGAAAAAAAAGCTTGCATAAACGAACCGGACATGATATGATATGAAAGTTGTCACCGAGACACACTGGTAACGACAAAACGAAATAATTGGTCTTTGAAAACTGAACAACGAGTGAGTAGATTTCGCGAAAGTGAGGTCAAAACAAATGAGAAATCATTTGATAGAGAATGAAAATTCTCGCCAGTTTGTTTCAAAATGAGCATTTCGCTCTTTCTAAATACCAATTTGGAGAGTTTGATCCTGGCTCAGGACGAACGCTGGCGGCATGCCTAATACATGCAAGTCGAGCGGAGTTGTTTTGAAAGCTTGCTTTCAAAACAACTTAGCGGCGGACGGGTGAGTAACA
>NZ_FTNK01000007.1 GCF_900156375.1 Paenibacillus macquariensis | reverse complement strand
GTCGGTAGAGCACCTGACTTTTAATCAGGGTGTCGAAGGTTCGAATCCTTCATGACTCACCATTTCTTTATCAGTGTGCGCGTGTGGCGGAATTGGCAGACGCACTAGACTTAGGATCTAGCGTTTCACGACGTGGGGGTTCAAGTCCCTCCACGCGCACCATATGTTTGCGGACGTGGCTCAGCGGTAGAGCATCGCCTTGCCAAGGCGAGGGTCGCGGGTTCGATTCCCGTCGTCCGCTCCATTTTTTTCTTCATGTATTTGCGCCCTTAGCTCAGCTGGATAGAGCGTTTGACTACGAATCAAAAGGCCAGGAGTTCGAATCTCTTAGGGCGCACCATTTTTATTTAGTAAGTACATATTCGCCGGTGTGGCGGAACTGGCAGACGCGCACGACTCAAAATCGTGAGGGAAACCGTGGGGGTTCGAGTCCCTTCACCGGCATACAACGGGACGTAGCTCAGCTTGGTAGAGCACCTGGTTTGGGTCCAGGGGGTCGCATGTTCAAATCGTGTCGTCCCGATAATCTTAAAGACCATCGAAGTTATTCGATGGTCTTTTTGCTGTATAAATCTATCACTCTTCGGTCACAATAAAGAAAAGAAGGCAGATAGAAGGGGATCAATGTGAATGCTTCTAAACTAAAAAAGCAAATTAAAAAGAATTGGAAACAGTGGAAGCGACGTACTGGAACAACCGCATTGTGTGTGATCGTAGTTGGGATGGCATGGTGGGGATTACATCTCTCCGAAAAAGTTCAATCTTTATTGAATTCAAAACCACAAATTGCTGTCGAAACTTTACAATATCTACAAAATTCTTCGGATGATGGAGAATCGAAAGACGATCGGTATTTTTTACAAAGATTGAATGATTCGGATAAAGATCATAAGGTTGTGTTTAGGAGAAGTTATGTTTGTGGCCAAGAAGAACAGCTTCTAGGAAAGATGGGTTTTAAGAACATTAGTGAACTGATTCATAAGAACCCTACTTGGATAGGACATCTTGATCATAACGGGGATGTATGGCTGATAGAATCGATCTCAGACCTATCTCCAGTCTGTAAACAGAAGGCATATATGAGTATGGATGCAGATGGGAATCTTACCTTGTATGAAGGGCCACCGAAAAAAGAAAAGGTATTAAAAACATTTTTTCAGCTTGATATCAATTCCATGGAATCGACACTCCCTGAAGACGTGCTAAAAGAATTATACGATGGGATTCGAATACAGGATATTGATGAGTATAATAGTGTTATATCGACCTTTAGTGATTATGCGCGGGAACATAGCGCGAATGTTATGAAGAGGACGAATTAAAGATAAACTGAAGAGAACAAAAACAAATCCTTCTAGTGAACTAGAGGGATTTGTTTTTGTTTACAATATATAAGGTTACACTTGGACTGTCCATTGAAGAGTATCCGGTAGCAATCCAGTTTGAATACCAGTAATGGTATCATAGAGCTTCTGTGAAAGTTGGCCGATATGCCCTTCATTAACAATCATTTGATGATTATTCCAGAATAATTCCCCAACAGGAGAAATAACAGCAGCAGTGCCGGTTCCAAAAACCTCTTCTAAAGCACCATTAAGGGATGCTTCGTAGACTTCTTCTATGGAAATCTGACGTTCTTCAACAGGAACTTCCCAATTGTTTAATAGCTCCATAATAGAATCTCGGGTTACACCTGCTAAAATGCTACCGTTCAGTTGAGGGGTAATAACTTTGCCATTAATCTTGAAGAATATATTCATGCTGCCAACTTCCTCAATATATCTCTTCTCAATAGCATCTAGCCAAAGCACTTGAGAGTACCCAGCATCCTTAGCCTCTGTCTGTGCTTTAATACTAGCAGCGTAATTACCTGCTGCTTTAGCAGTTCCTAGTCCACCACGAACCGCACGTGTATAAGAGCTTTCTACATTAATCTTAACAGGTTCTAATCCTTCGCTGTAGTAAGCGCCAACAGGAGATAGAATAACGAGAAGTTGGTAAGTGTGGGAGGCACGTACGCCCAAGCATGCTTCAGTTGCAATAATAAAAGGTCGAATATATAGTGAAGTACCTTTTCCAGAAGGAATCCATTCTTTGTCTACATTAACTAGTGTTTGAATAGCATGGATGATGAAATCACCATCGATTTCTGGAATTTCAAGACGTCTGTTCGATTGGTTGAAGCGTTCCATATTTTTATTAGGTCTGAACAAAAGAATTTGCTCATCTTTCGCTATGAATGCTTTCATGCCCTCAAAAACGGCTTGACCGTAGTGAAATACCATTGCTGCAGGATCTAACACTAATGGAGCATAAGGAACAATACGAGGCTCATGCCACCCTTGTTCTAAATTGTAGTCTAGTAGAAACATATGGTCTGTAAAATAATGACCGAAAGGTAGATTACTTTGATCTGGTTTATCTTTGCGGATGTCTGTTTGCTGAATTTTGATTTCTTCCATGTTCATAATCCTCCTATGTCTCAATGAAATATATTATCTTACATTATAAAGAATAAAAAAACAATTGGTCAATCCAATTATTCCATTAATATAATAGTTACCATTATGGGCATGAATTACACGTATGAAATTTCTAAGTATATTAAGTGTCAAGATTAACTAGGATGTTGGTATAACTATTGAATTTTTAATAGCGGGATGGAGTTTTTGATGTCTCTATGGTTTTTTTTGTTACTCTTACCGAATAATTACCTCAATTCATTTTTTTATAATTGATAGAAACAACACGATATGTATAAGTTTTATGACATAAATGATGATACCACATCGCCAAATGTATACTAAATGTTATTAAATCTAACATCGAATGTCTTAAATACCCAATGATTTCGCTTACATTAGAGTATTTTATCCCTTTTGTAGATGAACCTTACCTTGCGAGAATAGAATGCGCTTTCTATAATAAGAAGTGTAAAAGAAATCATTATATATATGGAGGGTCATAAAAATGAAAAAGAGTATAACAATGATTTTGTCCTTGATTTTCGTTACTTCAGCGTTACTAACAGCTTGTGGAGGCAACGATAAGGTTGCTACTAACGCAACAAACAAGGAAAAAGATACACCAGAAGTTAAGACAGAAGAGAAAGTAAGCGAAGAACCGTTTGAAATGACGATCCGCCATACACAGATAGGTGCGGACAAACAGAAACGTTTCGCTATTCTTGAAGATGTTGTGAAAACGGTTCAACAAGATGTTCCTGGTCTGACATTCAAACTTGACGGAGTAGATTCAGACGTAAACCGTAAAGAAAAACTTCGCGGTGAAATGGCTGCAGGAAGCACTCCTGAAATCTTTGAACTTTTCGGAAGTCCTGACTCCAAAATTTATGCTAAAGAAAACAAATTACTTGATTTGACACCAATTCTTGCAGAACTAGGCATTCAAGACAAGTTCTCTAACCTTGATCCTTTCACTTATGAAGGAAAAGTATACGGATTGCCAATCGGTGGTTCTGGTGAAGGTTTCTTCTATAATAAAGGTTACTATGAAAGCAAAGGCTGGAAAGCACCAACTACATTTGCAGAATTAGATCAACAACTAGCTGATATCAAAGCAGATGGCAAAGTACCAATGACTGGAGCTTCTAAAGCTGGATGGGTACCTCTAATGCTTGCTAACCACTTGTGGTCTCGTTATGCAGGTCCAGACGTTACTAACAAGTTCGCTACTGGCGAAGCTAAATGGAGTGACGCTAACGTAGTTCAAGGTTTTGCTAAGTATAAAGAATGGGTAGACAAAGGTTATTTCAAAAAAGGCGAACTTGGCTTTGAATATGCTGAATATACAACTCAATTCACAAGTGGTGAAGCCATTCTTATGTATGACGGAACTTGGAAGTCTTCCGTATTCAAAGCTGGTCAATCCGGTGAAGGTTTGATTGGTAAAGTTGGATTCTTCAATCTACCTGCTGTTGATGGCGGAGTAGGCGATCAAACTGCACTTATGCGCGATGTGAACAATGGCTACGGATTCTCTGCTTCTGTTGCAAATGATCCTCGTCAGTTAGCTGCTGTTACATCATTCATCAAGAACTTCTACAATGAAAAAATGCAATTACGTGGACTTGTAGAAGACGGTGTTCTTCCTTCCATGAAGATTGATCAAGCTGTGTTGAACGAAAACATTACAGATGGTCTGATGAGTGAAATCGTAGCAGTTCTTAATGCTTCCCAATCGTCATTCCCAGCATTTGATTCACTTGTTCAAGCAGATGTTACAACAGAAATCAGTAATATCCAAATTCAAAGTTTGATCGGTGGTCAAACAACTCCTGAAAAAATGGGAGCAGCAATCCAGAAAGTACAAGAAGAAGCAAACGCAGCAGTGGAATAAGGAGCAGTAAATTGAATGTACCCTGGTTCATTGATCCAGGGTACGTTTTTAAAATCTCCTAGCAAACACATCCGCTAATGTCCAACAATCGGAGGTAGTCATGAACAAAGCACTGAGAAATCCCTTAGTCTTTACCCTATTTGTTTTACCGGCACTATTTCTGTTTATGATGTTTTTTATTTATCCCATCTTTAGTTCCTTGTATTATAGCTTTACCAGCTGGAATGGTGTTTCTGATACAGTTAAGTTTTCGGGTCTTACGAATTTCAAAAAAGCGCTTGGAGATGAGCGTTTCTGGATATCAGCAAAAAACAACGGATTATTTATTTGTTTCTCCGTTTTTATACAAGTACCTTTAATTGTATTGTTCTCACTCTTAATTGCTAATGTTAAAAAACTGAAGGGGCTGTACAAGACAGCTGTATTTATGCCTTCAATTATGTCGACTGCAGTTATCGGTATTCTTTGGGGCTTCATCTATGAGCCAAATATTGGTCTGCTTAATAAGCTAATCGGACTGGTTGGTATAGAGCCAATCTACTGGTTGTCTGATGAAAGATTCGCAATGATCTCTATTTTGATCACGAATGCTTGGCAATGGACTGGATTTTATATTGTAATGGTGTTGGCAGCGATTCTGTCGATTCCAGGTGAACTGAATGAAGCTGCGATGATTGACGGAGCTACTGGCGTTCAGCGTGCAACAAGAATAACACTTCCACTCATCATGCCAATTATAACTGTCGTTATTATGTTATCCATTGCAGGAGCTATGAAAGCTGCTGATATTGTCATCGTCATGACGAAGGGTGGACCAGCTGGTTCTACTGAAGTAATGGCAACCTACATGATTAAATATGCAATCACCAACTTTAAATATGGGTACGGCAATGCAATCGCCGTTCTGATCTTTATTTTTACGCTGTTGGTTACGGCTCTTTACCAGCTGTTGATTGCCAGACGTAATGAAAGGATTGAATACTGATGCTTCGTACCTTGAAAAAGTGTATCCCACATGTGATTTTGCTAGCATATCTGCTCGTTATTCTCTTCCCTTTCCTGTTTGTGTTATTCTCATCAGTTAAGAAGAATAATCTTGAGATCGCCTTGAATCCTTTTGGTATTCCTAAGGAATTTGTTTTCGATAATTATATTGAAGCCTGGGTAAATGCCAAGATTAGTACGTATTTCTTCAACAGTATGTATATAGCTATTTTTGCGTCAGTAGTAACCATTTTGCTGGGTTCGATGTTTGCATTTGCGGTAACTCGTATGCGTCAAGGCAAATGGAACGGTATACTTTTTTCCTTGGTTCTAGTAGGAATGTTAATTCCTAATAATGCACTTATGCTACCTATTTATACTATTGTGCGTAAGCTAGGGATACTGAATACACACTGGGCGCTAATCATTCCTTATATTGCCAACGCAATTCCATTTACTGTTATCATTTTAGCAGCCTTTATGCGTATTCTTCCAAGAGAAATTGAAGAAGCAGCAGTAATGGATGGCTTGAATGCTCCAGGTATTTTTGCTAAAATTATTGTACCTTTGACGGTTCCAGCAATGGTTACAGTATTCATTGTTAATTTCCTGGGAAATTGGAATGAATTCTTGCTTGCCAACTATTTCCTTTCCAATGATGAACTACGTACACTTCCGGTGGGAATGGTACAGTTCCGTGATCAATACCAGATGAACTACGCACAAATGTCAGCGGGTATCGTCTACAGTGTGTTACCAGTTGTAATTATTTATGCGTTCCTTCAGGAAAAGATTATCGAAGGTTTAACAGCGGGAAGCGTAAAAGGATAAACCTTTCTTCGAAAGTTAGGAGCTTTAGCCCATGAATTTACGCTATAAATTGTTTGCGGCATTTTTGGGCCTAATAATCATCCCATTGTTTATTCTTGGGATGATTATGTTCTTTGTAACTTATAATTCAATTGAGAAGAAGTATAGTGAACAATCGGAGTATTCTCTCAAAGCGATTAGTTACAGTATTTCAAATGTATTTAATGAGATGGATAACTTGACAGACAACGGGATTGCTACCTCGGTATTTCATATGGCGCTCAGTGCGGATGATCCCACAAATCAGGATCTGACCGATAGCGAGCAGCTCAGTCTGAATGCCAGTCAACGTAACTTTCGAAGTCTTCTCTTTAACCACCCTTCAATCAGTTACGCTTTTTTGTACAATTTCAATGGAAAAGGCGGCTCGGAAATCGTATCACTTTTTAGTAAAGATAATTTCAGTACCCTTCCATATGATAAGTTCAAAGAGAGTGAAATGTACCGTGATGTTTTGACTATGAACGGAGTGCCAAAGTGGGTGGCTCCTCACGAATATCCTGAACTGACAGGAACTGAACCTGTATTTACGCAAATCCGGCTTGTGAAAGAGCTAAGCTTCTTTCAGAACATCGGTATTCTCGTAGTACAGATCAAAAACTGGGAGTTCGAATCGATATTTCGTAACCTGAAAGTTGGGGATAGCACTCAAAAGGTTTCTTTCATGCTTGTAAATGATGATGGTATGATTTTGTTCGATCCAGACAAAGATTTAAGTGGCCAAAATTTCCAATCATTTACGAATAAAGAAGTGACTTTTAAAAAAGGCTTCCAAAGTTTCAAAACACAGTTTGAAGGCGAGAAGAGTATTGTCTCGATGTACCATCTAAAAGATCACCCATGGAGCCTAGTATCTGTGACATCGTGGGATTCATTATCACGTGAAGTTACGATTTTTGCTAGATGGTTTGTTGTTGTTATTTTTGTCTGTTTTTTGGCAGCTTTGATTTTCAACCTCTTCTTTATGAATCGGATTACCGGTGAAATAGCAGTCATTGTACGCTTTATGCGTCGCGTAGAGGGCGGAGATCTCATTAGCCGAATGGAAGAAAAGGGTAACGACGAACTAACACTGCTGGCTAAAGGCTACAATGATCTCATGGATAAAGTTAATAATCTATTTAATCGGATTCAATTGGAACAACGACAAAAGAATCAAGCGGAAATGCGTGTTCTTCAGGCTCAGATAAAGCCGCACTTTTTGTTTAATACTTTGGAATCAATCAATGTGCTAGCAGTGCAGAATGAAGGTCGTAAGGTAAGTGAGATGGTATACAGACTCGCAAGTATTTTGCGTATCACGATTCAGGATAGAGACGAAATCACACTTGAAGAAGAGATCAAACATCTTCGTGATTATCTCGATATTCAAAAGTTTCGTTTTGAGGATTTATTCGACTACGAAATTGATATTCCAACAGAATTATACGGATGTGGAATTTTGAAGCTTACTCTTCAACCATTGGTGGAGAATAGTATTCAGCATGGCTTTGAGGGTATTCCCTATAAAGGTAAGCTAAGTATAAGAGGCTTTGAGGAACGTGGTAATTTGATTATTAGGATTGAAGATAACGGCATTGGCATGAATTCTTCTCAGTTGTCCATGTTTCAGTATATGATAAGCGAGAGCGCTAATAATGAAGAGCAGGGTCATAAGGATGAAGTGAAACGCGGAAACAGAGTTCATCTGGAACGCAGAGGCCTTGGAGTCCGAAGTGTAGCTGATCGTATCCGTATTGAATATGGCTTCAGACATGGGATTTTCATTTGTTCCAGTCAGGGTTGCGGTACAATTATTCAATGTGTCATACCTATATACGAGCAGGGGGAAGATCACAATGCTAAAAGTATTATTGGTTGACGATGAGGCACCTATTCTTAATAACTTGAACAGAGTGCTTCCGTGGCAGGAAATGGGGATGACTGTTACTGGCATGGCGCGCAGTGGCATGGAGGCTCTGCGTATTGCGGAGGAAGAACGTCCTGATCTCGTGCTGTGTGATATACGTATGCCTGTGATGGATGGATTAACATTCATCGGAAAGTTACGTGAGATGGGTCTGAACAGCGAGGTACTGTTAATCACAGGTTATCAGGAATTTGATTACGCACGTGAGGCTATACGGCTTGGTGTAAAGGATTATATTTGTAAGCCCATACATTACGAGGAATTAGGAAATAAGATCAGAGATATCGGAGTTCAGATCCGAAGTAAGCAATTCAAAGATAAGTTGTATAATACCATTCCTCTTTTTAAAGAGGTTCCGACGGATGAGAATGAAAGTACCAAGAAAACAACGGAGCAGCTTATGAATACAGCGGTTCAGTATATTACTGAACGCCTGAATTCAGACATTGGTATCGAAGAGATGGCCGATAAGCTTGGAATCAGTTGTAGTTACTTTTGTTTGTTGTTCAAGAACCGCTTTTCCATGACTTTTGTGGAGTATGTTACGCTACAACGTATGACAGCTGCCAAATTCATGTTGGCTAACAGTGACAAAAGCATTTCAACCATCGGCTCCGGTGTAGGTTATCAGGAACGACGTTATTTTACAAAGGTGTTCCAGAAGCAGACAGGAATGTCTCCCAAAGAATACCGGGACCATAACCGTGCGGATGTTCGTTGAGTTATTCACTACTGCGAACTGGGGATCTATCCTAATAAGAAAACTCCTCGTTCTGATTTTCGAGGCAAAGAGACAATTATCCTATGCTCCTATGCATGAAGGATGATCGTCTTTTTTTATATTAGAGATAGTGATCAATAGTCTGAATTATTAATATATTATTACTCAGGAATGGTATTTCTAGCAGTCATAGACTTAATTAAGAGTTTTTCATATAATAAAGAGACGAATACATATGTTCGCTTTATGTGAGGGAGAGATTGATTTTGCGCATTTTAGGAATTGACCCGGGTATTGCTATTGTCGGATTTGGTGTTGTTGACAAAGAGGGAAGCAAAATCACACCAGTTCAATATGGAAGTATTCAGACGGTAGCTCATACGCCAGAAGAAGATCGTTTGTTACATGTGTACGAAGGTATGGTACAGTTGATAGATAAATATAAACCTGATACGGTCGCATTCGAGAAGCTATTCT
Source organism: Paenibacillus macquariensis (assembly GCF_900156375.1). GTDB lineage: Bacteria > Bacillota > Bacilli > Paenibacillales > Paenibacillaceae > Paenibacillus_AQ > Paenibacillus_AQ macquariensis. The sequence continues at coordinate 299,291 of NZ_FTNK01000007.1, read as the reverse complement.
TTAATCGAAATGTGACAACAGCAATGATCGTAAGTCAAGCACGTGGTGTGATGATTCTTGCGGCAGTACAAAAGGGACTTCCAATTGGAGAGTATACGCCATTACAGGTGAAACAAGCTGTTGTTGGATATGGTAAGGCAGAAAAAAAGCAGGTTCAAGAGATGGTGCGTATTTATTTGCGCTTGAAGGAAGTACCTAAACCAGATGATGTTGCGGATGCCTTAGCTGTGGCCATATGCCATGCGCATTCATATACTTTAAATTCAATGTTAAATGAGGTATTGCGGAAATGATTGATTTCTTAACAGGCCCTGTCGTTCATTTGGAGAATGATTATGTAGTCTTAGACGTCCGTGGAGTGGGCTACCGTGTTTTCTGTCCTAATCCATATGCTTTTGCCAAAGTTGAAGGTGAAGTTACGATTTATATTCATCAAAATGTTCGTGAAGATGCCATATTATTATTTGGTTTCCCAACACGTGATGAGCAGAAGTTATTCCGAAAATTAATTGAGGTATCTGGTATTGGACCAAAAGTTGCCCTTGGCATATTAAGTGGTGGTAATCCTGATCTTGTGGTGTCGGCAATTTTTCAAGAGAATATTACATTCTTAACCAAGTTACCAGGTATCGGTAAGAAGACTGCTCAAAGGATGATTCTCGACTTGAAGGACAAGTTGGAAGGCTTTGGGACAGGTGCAATCTTGGGTGGTTTGTTCACGGTTCCGGAACCTCAGGTTGGAGATGGATCTTCTTGGTCTGAAGCAAGAGAAGGTCTGAAGGCTTTAGGTTATACAGAAACAGAGCTTGATGGCGTATGGTTGAAAATTAAAGATGATGTCTCATATGAAGACACGATAGACGTCTTAATGAAGCGTGCGCTCAAACTGCTCTATGCGGGCTAAGGAAGAGGAGCGATAGTGAATGGAAGACCGTATCATATCAGCAAACATGATGATGGAAGATCAGGCGGTGGAGCTCAGTCTTCGCCCTCGATACTTGGCAGAGTATATTGGTCAGAATCAAGTGAAGGAAAATTTAAAAATTTATATTGAAGCAGCTAAAATGCGCAAAGAGGCACTGGATCATGTACTTTTATATGGTCCGCCAGGACTGGGCAAGACAACGCTTGCTAATATCATAGCTAACGAATTAGGGGTGAACTTGCGGACAACGTCCGGGCCAGCCATTGAACGCCCAGGAGATTTGGCTGCATTACTGACCAATCTTCAAGAAGGAGATGTATTGTTCATTGACGAAATTCATCGCCTACACCGAACAGTAGAGGAAGTAATGTATCCAGCGATGGAGGATTTCGCGCTCGATATCATGATTGGCAAGGGGCCAAGTGCACGCTCAGTTAGATTAGATCTACCTCCATTTACTTTAATAGGAGCTACAACGCGTGCAGGATTGTTATCCGCACCACTCCGAGATCGATTTGGTGTAGTCAGCCGCCTTGAGTTTTATAGTGTGGATGAGCTTAGTTACATCGTATCAAGAGGTGCAGATATATTTGGAATTGAGATTGTGGGCGATGCAGCCGATGAGATAGCTCTTAGGGCGAGGGGGACCCCTCGTATTGCCAATCGTCTATTGAAACGAGTTCGGGACTATGCACAGGTGCGTGGAGACGGGATGATCACAAGAGATATTGCAGATCAGGCACTCCAAATGCTACAAGTTGACCCAAGAGGTCTGGATTTAATTGACTATAAAATTCTTCATACCATGATTACTAGCTTTCGTGGGGGGCCAGTTGGATTGGATACGATTGCTGCAACGATCGGAGAAGAGAGTCAAACGATTGAGGATGTGTACGAACCCTATTTAATGCAGATTGGATTTCTACAACGTACTCCACGAGGGAGAATGGTCTCACCTGCTGCATATCAACACTTAGGATTGCCACAGCCTCCTCAGCAGAAGTAAATAATCTATCTCAGAGAGGAGAAATTCAATGTTTCTTCATATGAAAAGCAAAGCGTTGAAATGGTTATGTAAAGGAATGTTAGTCGCTGCTGTTGGAATAGCTTGTATACCTTTCCCTAATAAGGTTATGGCAGCAGGACTCACACCGGACTCCATACGAGTTGCGATTTTTCTGGATTTAGGAAATACTTATAAATCAACAACTCAAGCTGTAACCCTTCAGTCTGTATCTCCTTGGAGCGCAGGATTTAATGGGAATGACGGTTATCATCCTTTAATTAATATCTCGCAATCTACACAAGTTCGTTTCAGTATCGATTCATTCCGAGTTAAAGTGTTAGAGACGAATGATTGGAAAACAGCGGCGGCTGCATCACAGAAGCTGGCTACAACGAGTGATAAACCGTTACTATTCAGTTCTACACTTGGGGGAAGTATGGTATATCAATTGTACTCAGGACCTTATGCAACTGAACAAGCGGGTAGAGAGGCTGTAAACCGTGTAGCACAAACTGCATCCGCTCAATTGAACGGTCAAGTGCCATCTCTTAAGGGAAGTAAACATTGGTCTGCAGGTGTTTATACTACGCAAGCTGAAGCGCAGACTCAACAAAAGTTCATACAAACTGCAGGATATGATGCTAATACTGTTATCCAGAGTGCGCCTTCAGGCGGAACTCAATATGCAGTATGGGTAGGTGAAGCTGCTAATGATAATGAGCTGGCGGGAATTCAACAAGAGATGAGTCAACTTGTGCCATCCGTTACTTTATCGAATGTAGATCCTTCGATACCAGCACTTATCGTGCGTCAGGATGTTGGAGTTAATCTTACTTCACTCCAAACGTTAGATCATTATCAGATAAGTGGTGACACATCCAAACTATGGATTCCGGATCGATCAAGTGGCATACAAGTCACTGAAAGATCCAAACGTATTTACCGCGGTAATTGGGAAATAAGTTCATATAATGGGCAGCTTGCGTTGGTAAATGAAGTTCCGCTAGAACAATATTTGTACTCTGTTGTTGGAGCAGAGGTACCTTCATCATGGCCCAGTGAGGCATTGAAGACACAAGCAGTAGCTGCACGTAGTTATGCTGTTTTTCAGAGAAATAAATTTAAAGTAGCGGATGTAGTCGATACGACGCTAAGCCAAGTATATAATGGTACAAGTTCTGAAGCAGCCAGTGTTACCAAAGCTGTAGATGATACTAAGGGAGAAATCCTTATGAAGGATGGCAAAGTAGTTGAGGCCATCTTCTCATCCAATAGCGGTGGGATAACCGCAGATTCTAGTGAGGTATGGAATAGTATCGATAATACCTTTACAACTGTCACAAGTGAAGGTGATTTAGCTGCACAAAAGAGTCTTAAAATGTGGTATCATGTTTTGTTGAATAATGGACTAACAGGTTATGTTCGTGAAGATAACGTGAAGGAATTGGCTACTACAACTGCCGCGGGACTTGCTCAGTTAACGGTAACATCCACGGATACGAATGTTCGTGTAATTCCATTAGTTCAATCCACTGTTCCAGCAGTTAGTAAACTTAATCCGGGTAATACGGCGGTTATTCTCGATAAAGTCGCAGAATCTAACACTTACTCTTGGGTAAGAGGTCCGTATACTTCAGCTGAACTACTTAAGGCAATGAAGGGGAAGGGTACAATAGTATTACCTACTACCATTAACTCACTGGATGTTACGAGACGAGGACCATCGGGTCGGGTTGTAGAACTGCAGGTAAATGGACAAATATTGGATGTGAAGTATCCAGATATGTTCCGGTCAGCACTAAATGGATTGCCAAGTACATTGTTTGATATTGCATCAACTGGCAGTTATACTGTATTAGGCTCGGATGGTGTAAAAGTACAGGCATTGACATCTTCTAATACTTCCGTGATCTCGGCTTCTGGTACAGCTAGCCTTAAAGGTACAGGAACGGTCATCATGAATAGTGAATCCAAGGCAGCGGTATTAGATGCTAGTGATAAGTTTATGTTTATCGGACAAGGAAATGGTCATGGTCTAGGACTTTCTCAATGGGGAGCCAAAGGTATGGCCGATGCAGGGAATGGTTATCAGGATATTTTGAAACACTATTATCAAAATGTCACTATCGCTAAGGAATGACGACACATGGATGTAGAGTTATATAATTTTGATCTACCAGAGGAATTGATTGCTCAGACACCACTTCTAGAACGAAGCTCATCTCGATTGCTAACGTTGAATAAAGAAGATGGTAAGACGGAGCATCATACATTTAAAGATATTACGGAATATCTTAAGTCAGGTGACACACTTGTATTGAATGATACTCGGGTTATCCCGGCAAGACTGTTTGGTGTGAAAGAGGATACAGGTGCTAAAGCAGAGGTTCTTCTACTTAAGAATCTGGGGGATGATCGCTGGGAAGCGTTAGTGAAGCCAGGGAAAAAGCTGAAACAAGGAAATATTATTGTATTTAGTGATGAACTTAAAGCGGTAATTGAGTCTGAAAGTGATATGGGAGGAAGAGTACTCAAGTTTACGTATAACGGAGTATTTCAAGAAATCCTTGATCGACTTGGACAAATGCCTCTTCCGCCATATATTAAGGACAAGCTGGATGATCGTGAGCGTTATCAGACGGTATACGCTCGTCATGAGGGTTCAGCAGCAGCACCTACAGCAGGGCTTCATTTTACAGAGGAATTACTCGATGATATTCGTGCTAAAGGTGTTTCGGTAGCCTTTATTACATTGCATGTTGGATTAGGTACATTTCGACCGATGTCGGTGGAGCGTGTAGAAGACCACGTGATGCATGAAGAATATTATTCCCTTTCTCAGGAAACGGCAGATCTTCTGAACGATACTCGTCGAGCTGGTGGTAGAATTATTGCTGTGGGAACGACAACATGTCGAACACTAGAGACGGTTGGGCAGCAATGTGCTGGAGGACCTTTGAAGGAAAGTAGCGGTTGGACAAGTATTTTCATGTTCCCGGGGTATGAGTTTACGGTAGTCAATGCTTTAATTACTAACTTCCATCTTCCTAAATCAACATTGGTCATGCTAGTTAGTGCCTTAGCAGGGCGAGAACATATTCTTGAAGCGTACAAAGAAGCTGTGAAGGAACAATATCGATTCTTCAGCTTCGGTGATGCTATGTTTATTTATTGAAAAATAGGAAACGGTAAGATTAACGTTTCAACTTAAGTTTTAGATGAATGTTATATAAGGAAGGAATACAAATACACTATGGTAGCAGCAATTACTTATGAACATATTAAAACATGTAAACAATCAGGAGCACGTCTAGGTCGTGTTCATACACCTCATGGGATTATTGAGACACCTACATTTATGCCCGTTGGGACATTGGCGACGGTTAAAACGATGAGTCCAGAAGAATTGAAGCAAATGGATGCACAGATTATTCTCAGCAATACCTACCATTTATTTCTACGCCCAGGTCACGACATTATTCGCGAAGCGGGTGGACTTCACAAATTCATGAATTGGGATCGACCTATTTTGACAGATAGCGGTGGATTTCAGGTGTTCAGTCTTAGTGAAATGCGCAAAATTACGGAAGAAGGCGTTCATTTCCGCTCTCACTTGAATGGTGATAAATTATTCTTGTCTCCAGAAGTTGCTATGGAAATTCAGAATGCACTGGGATCAGATATAATGATGGCATTCGATGAATGTCCTCCTTATCCTGCAGAATATGATTATCTGAAGAAATCACTTGAACGGACATCTCGTTGGGCTGAACGTTGTTTAGAGAGTCATGCTCGTCCGAATGATCAAGGGCTATTCGCAATTGTTCAAGGTGGGATGTATGAAGATTTACGTAAGCAGAGTGCGCGTGATTTGACTTCCATGGATTTCCCGGGGTATGCTATTGGAGGACTCAGCGTAGGTGAATCTAAGAAATTAATGTATGATGTATTGGATTACACAATTCCACTACTTCCAAGCAATAAGCCTCGTTATTTGATGGGTGTCGGATCTCCGGATGCTCTGATCGAAGGTTCTATTCGTGGAGTGGATATGTTTGACTGCGTTCTACCAACACGTATCGCTCGTAATGGGACAACAATGACAAGCGAAGGAAGAGTTGTGATCCGTAACGCTAAGTATGCTCGAGATTACGGTCCATTAGATCCAGCATGTGATTGTTATACATGTAAGAACTACTCGAGAGCTTACTTGCGGCATTTGATTAAGGCAGATGAAACCTTTGGTCTGAGACTGACTACATACCATAACCTGCACTTCTTGCTAGAATTAATGCGCAAGGTTCGTCAGAGTATTATGGACGACAGACTGCTTGATTTCCGTGATGAGTTTTTTGAACAGTATGGGCTTTATGAGAATCTTAAAGGTTTCTAGAATGATGTAATTTATTTAAGGGGGAAATAAAATGACTGAAATGATTCAATTACTTTGGCCGTTTGTTTTGATGTTTGCGATCTTTTACTTTTTGTTAATTCGTCCGCAACAAAAGAAACAAAAAGCACGTGCTACTATGTTAAGAGCTCTAGGCAAGGGAGATAAGGTAGTAACTATTGGTGGTCTTCACGGCACAATCGTAGAAATCACGGATGATATTATTGTTCTTCTTGTTAATGATGCAACTAAGCTTACTTTTGACCGTAGCGCGATTAGTCAGGGTGTACGTAAGGATGCAGAAAGTAAATAAATTGTGATCTAAATATGTTGCCACAAGTAAAAGAGGTTGTCCATTTTGTCGAGTTGACAAAATGGACAACCTCTTTATGTGTCTATAAGGATAGTTCCACATCTTTAGAACGATTCCTGTGCTGAAGTTTCTCCTCTTTCTTAAGGGTTAATTTAGCCCAATAAATTCCTAAGGTGGATGCTGTAAGGCCTAATAATGACCCAGCGAACATATCCGTTACCCAATGAATTCCAAGATAGAATATACTGAATACTACAACAATGGCACTTATGGCCGTGATAATTCTCCAACGACGATTGCCCGAACGAGCAGCTAATATCATAATCGTCACGGAGATAGACGTGTGAAGACTTGGGAAGCAATTATCTAGACCGGAGAGGGGTCTATAGGATTCCTCGAATCTAGGAAATACATCTAACATATGAAAAGTGACTCCAGAGAGTGGATAGGACCAGACTTCATTCACTGGAAAAAAGAGATAGAACGGAATGGCTACCGCATAATTAATTACGATGGCGAAACATGTAGCATACACGAACAACTTATTCTTATTCAAAAGGTATACCCCGATAGAGGCAATCAACAGAGATTGAAAAACAATAACATAGAAGAACACACATATTTCTGTGATTATTGGATTATAGAAGAATTCTTGTAGATTTCTTACGAAATGACCTTCTATACCGAAGACCCAGGGCGTGAAATCTGCTTGATAATTCATATTTTGTTCAATTGTGAGTTCATATTTATTAATAAATAGAATGCCTGCTACACCAATAAATAGAAATGTGAATCTTCGAGAAGATATAAGAGTATTCGCGAACTCTTTAATAACGCTAAATGGATTACGAAGTGATCCTAACCAAATCAGTATAATAACCATTGCTGTTGAAGCTAAAGTAATCGTTCCCATTGACTGGTAAAGCACAAAAATAGCCTCCTCTTTATAAAATGACTTAAACTAGTGTACCACATAAATAAGGAAGAGACTATTGTTGGAAATTACATATTTTGTCTTAAGTTAACGCCGAACATTCCTCCAATTGCACCAATAACAAATGCTACACCTACCCAAAGAATATGTTCTAATGTTATCGAATTATCTAAAGCAAGAAAACCGATAATCACAATAAATAGCCCGTAGAATATGCCAGTTAAACCTCCGTTATACCATCCTTTTCGTCCTGAACGCTTACCAGATACGATACCTCCTACTGCTGCCGAGAACATATGTATTACATAAATATACACACCAAGATCATGTTCCTGCATTCCACTTAACCATAAGAACAAAGATAGAATAAATGAACCCATCATCATCCAGAAAAATGCATAACAAAGCCCTGCAAGGATGGGGTTGGTAATTCTTAAAGAGATGAATTGACGAATAAATTGCATATAAGAAACCTCCTTTATAGTCCATATGTTACTGTCATTGTATGATGGGGCTTGCCCCAGTAGTACAACAACAAAGCATAGGGTTGTTGCATATTAAATTGCCATTAATTAAAGATAGAGACTCCTGCATGAGCTTTATCAAAAAAGGTGACAATAGCAATACAAACATGTCCAATTGTGACAAGATTAAGGGAGTAGATATAAGTGACAGGCGATATGACAACTCACATTTTCAGAACATTATTGATGTATTTTTTCATTTATTTCACCATTCGTATTATGGGGAAAAGAGAAATTGGAAAACTCTCACTATTTGATTTTGTCATCTCCATTATGATTGCTGAACTTGCTGTGTTTGTTGTTGAGGATATGAAAGAACCTCTGTTGGATGGGATCCTTCCTATGGTGACACTTGTCATCTTGCAGATTATCATTGCAAAGATTAGTTTGAAGAATCGGAGGTTACGTCTGTTATTTGATGGGAAGCCTACCGTTCTCATTTCTAATGGTAAAATTCATCGTGATGCCATGAAGAAGCAGCGTTATAATCTTGACGATCTAATGCTTCAAATCCGTCAAAAGGATATAGATAACATTGCCGATGTAGAATTTGCGATTCTCGAGACGACAGGTCAACTTACGGTTCTTTCCAAAGATTCAAAGTCTGCTGAGGAGTCTTCATATGAATCTTCGCTAGCTAGAAGGAAAAGTAGAGTGTACAGCAGGAGAAAAATTTTGGTGCCTGCTGGTAAACTAACTCATCAAGGGTTACCTGTGCCGTTGATTATGGATGGTAGAGTCCAAGATGAAAATTTACACTTGATCAAAAAGACGCGATTTTGGTTGAAAAATCAGATTTTAGCAAAGGGTGCGAGCGATTTCAAAGATGTTTTTCTATGCAGTATTGATCATAATAATCATATTTATATTGATCTAAAGGAAAAAGTAAGTGGCGAACCGGTTAAGTGAATTTCTGTTTGGAGCGAAACCAATCACCGATCATTGGTATTTTCTCTAGATCCCGAAAGGATACGAGCTTGATACTAAATATAATGATGAAATAAATAATCATACCAACCATACTTGCTGCAATGAATTGTAACCATGCGAGTTGCTGAAAAGGGAGATGGTTATAAGCAAATTGGGTCCCTCCCGCCATTACGATCATAGAAACACCCATTTTTACAAAGTCGAAAATCTTGTATTTGAAAGATAACATCCTAGCTACACTGAAACCATGTAACAATGTAACGATGATACTGTTAGCAATAATGGCAATCACAGCGCCTAGTATTCCATATTGAGGTTGTGATGCTAAGTACCAGATTAGAAATAACTTAATAGCGGATCCAATTAATGTATTGCGAAGAGCTTTACCAGGATGGTCAAGTGCTTGAAGAGCTACCATCAGCGGAGCTTGAACGTATATAAATAAGGCAAAAGGCGCCATGAGTTGTAACATACCTGATATATTGTGATCGTTGTATAAAAGTAAACATAACGGAGCAGCAAGGACAAACATCAAAACAGAGAAAGGTGCTCCGGTTACAAGGGCTAACCTTAATGTTTGATTGAGTCTTTTGTGAATCATAACCATATCATTGCGGGTTGCTGCTTCTGATAAGGAGGGAACGAGTGAGACTGATAATGCAGCGGTTAGCGCCCCTGGTAGTAACAATAATGGGATGATCATACCTTGCAATGCTCCATACTGAGCAGTTACAACGGAGGTGGCGAAACCGGCTAATGCAAGGCTTTGTGCCGTAATAATGGATTCGAATAAATATGAGAAGGATCCGACGAGCTTGCCTGCCGTAACAGGGATCGTAATTTTCAGTAATCGACGAAGTACCCTTTTTGGGGGAAGGATAGGAGCTTCCGCTTCTAAGGTGTCATTTGTCTCAGGATCGTCTCCCTTTCTATTCTCTGCATGATATTGCCATAGTAATATAAGGAAACCAATGAATTCACCGGCCATCACACCTAACATGGCTCCAGCTGCTCCAAATTCAATTCCTTTGGGTAGAAGAAGAAATGAGAACCAAAGTACACATACAATTCTAGCTAATGTCTCTACAATGGAAGATAGGGCTGATGGAATCATATTCTGTTTCCCTTGGAAATAGCCCCGATAGACAGAGGATACAGCAACAATTACGAGCATGGGACTCATACTAACGAATGTGTGATAGACCCTTGGGTCTGTCAGAATAGTCTGGGTGATCCAAGGGGCGAACAAGATGGATAATAGCATAAAGATAATACCTAATGTGAGCGTTAAGGCTAGACTGATTCGTAAGACGGTTTGTGAAGCCTTTGGATTATTTGCTGCCTCAGCTTCTGACACAATCTTCGATACGGCAAGGGGGATACCACCGGTAATGATTGTCATTAATACAATGAAAAATGGATACCCTAGTTGGTAAATTCCAACACCCTCTGCTCCAATAATACGTGGTAACATAATGCGAGGGATAAACCCTAATATCCGATTAATGATACCTGCTGCCACTAATATTAAGGTCCCTTGTATAAATGTTTGTTTCTGTTGCTTATTTAGTTGTCTCTTAGGCTTCTTCAACTGCTCACTCCCTCTTCCCGAGTCAAGCTTAGCCGGTTGTCCAGCATGACCATTACTATATGGATATGCTTAACCTGTCCATTCTCATACGTAAGCTTTGTAATTCATTTCATAGAAAAAGGAAAATCGGGTTTAAGGGTCGAATAACTTGTTAAGAGATACAGACATCATAGAGAGGAGGAGTACGCGTGGGAGTAGAAGATTTAAGTAGCGTGCAGCTCGATGAGGATATTCAGATGATGTGTAAGAGCAAAGCCGAAGAATTTAGACTTATCGGATATGAGCACGTGACTGGTAAAGATGTATGGAATTGCGTTAGCTCAAAATACGAAAAGGAAGGCTTTCCTCCAATCTATAAATTAGTCAACGATATTTTATCTCTAAAAGTAACGGGGTTTATGAATTTTATGACAATGTCGGCCTATAGGGGATCTACTTTTGAATAGAAGAGGTCCTTTTTGTCTTGGAAAGGAAAGGGAATGGTAGTGTCAAATTTTGCGGTGACACGAATTTTACAAATTTGATAAATTGACTGCATTTTAACGCATGGCTATAATAGGAATATTGAGAACGAAAGGGGAACTAAGATCGGCATGAAAAGAATTATTAGTTTTTTCGTTACAGTGATCGTGTTAGCTGGTGTAATGGCAGTAACAACTCCAGGATTACTCGATAAGGTCCGATTGGGCCTTGACCTTAAGGGAGGATTTGAAATTCTCTATGAGGCTAAGCCATTAGAAGAAGGACAAGCCGTTACTAAAGAATCTTTGAACCGCACTGCTCAGAGTTTAGAGAAGCGGGCAAACGTCTTAGGAACAAGTGAGCCAGAGGTGACTACAGAAGGAACTAACCGCATTCGTCTGAAGATCGCTGGCGTAACCAATGAGGCTGAAGTGAGAAAGAAAATGAAAGAACCTGCGAATCTTACGTTTCGTAGTTCGCCAACTGGTGGCAAAGAAGCGGCTGATTTCACTAAAATCGAGCTTTTAGGAAGTGATTTTAAAGAGAATGGTGCAGAAGTGGGTTATGACTCTCTAAACCAACCTGAAATTAGCATCCAAGTGAAGGATAAAGCTAAATTCACAGAAATTACAAAACGTCTTATCAACAAAGAATTAGGTATTTTCTTAGATGAAACGATGCTGTCTGCTCCTGTTGTAAGAGCGGAATTAAGCGATGGCAAAGCTTCCATTAGTGGTAACTACACGAATGATGAAGCTAAGAATCTTCGGGATACGATTAACTTAGGTGCGTTGCCACTTAGCTTGACGGAAAAGTATTCTCAAAGCGTAGGAGCTACACTTGGTAAACAATCATTGGATCAGACGATTGTTGCGGGTCTAATCGCATCGGCCTTTATTCTTCTTTTCATGATTGGGATATATCGTTTACCAGGATTATTAGCAAGTTTTGCTCTGATTTTACACACATGGTTACTTATTTTAGTATTCGTTCTAGCTGATTTCACATTAACTTTGCCTGGTATAGCAGCATTTATACTCGGGATAGGGATGGCTGTTGATGCTAATATCATAACCAATGAACGTATTAGAGAAGAAATGCGTAATGGAAGAAGCGTTATGTCTTCCGTTAAATTAGGAAATAAATCTTCTTTCCGTACGATAATCGATTCCAATGTTACGACAATCATAGTTGCAGGCGTTATGTTTGCATACGGAACAGGTGCTGTAAAAGGATTCGCATTAGTACTCATTGTTGAAATTGTATTGAGTATTGCCACGAACGTTTACTTCTCCCACTGGTTGCTTAGCCTCTTGGTTAAGTCAGGCCTACTTAAAGAACCGAAGCAATTTGGTGTGAAGGAGAGTGAAATTCGTGAACTTTAAGAAAGAAATTGATTTTGTTCATATTAGTAAGTATTACTATACGATCTCCATCATTTTAACGATCGTAGGGATCATCTGTCTTTCTATCTTTGGTTTGAATTTTGGAGTTGATTTTCGTGCAGGTTCCAATGTGGATATCTCACTCTCCAAATCGCTAACACAGAGCGAAGTTCAACCCATTCTCAAGAAGATTGGAATCGATGAGGGAACAAGTATTACCCCAGGTGATAAAAGAATGAATATTCGCTTCACCGAAGTGTTAAACGAAGAGCACGATAATCAGCTTAAAGCTGAGATTCAAAAGTTGGACAGTACTGCATCTTTTGAGATCAATACAGTAGATACAGAGATGGCTAAAGAACTTGGAAGAAATGCTATTTATGCAGTACTTCTGTCTTGCATCGGTATTATTATTTATGTGAGTATCCGCTTTGAATGGCGTTTTGCGTTAGCAGCGATATTGTCGCTCATTCATGATGCTTTCTTGGTTATCACAGTGTTCTCCATATTCCGTTTGGAAGTGGATTTGATCTTCATCACCGCTGTATTGACAATCATTGGGTATTCGATTAATGATACGATCGTTATATTCGACCGGATACGTGAGAATTTACGTTTCGCTAAGCTCAAGACGAACGAGGATCTTGTTCACTTGGTGAATAAGAGTGTGAATCAAATGCTTAAGCGGTCGATTTATACGGCACTGACGGTCTTTATCGCAGCGCTCTTCCTATACCTATTTGGAGGACAATCGATTAAAATGTTCTCCTTCGCTATGGTTATTGGACTTGTATTCGGAGCCTATTCTTCGATCTTTATTGCAAGCCCATTCTGGTTTTTCCTTAAGAGTAAAGAAAAGAATAAAAAAGTTGGAAAAACATCATAAGCTTAAGGGAATTGGAATAAAACAAAGAAAGCCGCGGTCTATGATGACGCGGCTTTCATATTGATTAGATCATGTTAGGGAGTACCAGTAGAAGTCATAGTTAGTGTGACATGGGATGACCACGGATATAGAGAGATTAGAGTTATCGGAATTGAAGTTGCTAGAGGGGGGCTCATGTGACTATACAACGTTTAGTGCCAACAGAAACCGTAACTTGGACAGGGATTATTTGTGAATTTGGACTTGCTTTATTTAAAGGGATTGTTGGATATTTCTCAGATAGCAAAGCTTTGCTAAGTGATGCATTGTATTCAGCGACGGAAGCTTCTACTTTATTAGCAGATAAAATTCCTTGGAAACGGCCGATATTTCTTAGAGGTAATCGTAAATCTGCAAAAACATCACCTATAATAGCCATTCTTTTTTCGATCTTAGTTCTTATGGGAGGATTACAAATTGCTACGAGTGCGATTATGAATCTTTCGAAAGATGACCTGAAATCACCGGGACTATTCTCAGTGATGGCTATCTTTGTCTCACTGGCTGTAAGAGAAGCTATCTTTCAATTTCAATACCGTGTATCGAAAAAAAGAAATGAAGGTAAACACACGGTATATGCTGCGAATCATCGTTTAGGATTATATTCATCTTTTATCGTATTAATTGGTGTCATTCTTTCGTTCGCAGGAGATATGTATGGATGGCCGGGATTACTATACATGGACTCTATTGCAGCGTTAATTGTATCGGTTCTTGTACTTAGAAAAGGGTATCTTCTTATCGTGAATTCTGTATATGGGAGGATTGCTCATCAGGAAATAGAAGAAGAAAATTCAGCTAATTTTATTGATACGGTCCAGCGTGTACACGGAATCATAACAGTAGATGATCTGAAATCACAAGAACATGGGCATTATATTGTGATTTATGTGAAAGTGAGTGTTAATCCGCGAATTACGGTTTTGGAAGCGCAAGATATTGCTGAGCGTGCGAAAAAGCTATTGATGAACCGCTTTCTACATGTTAGTGATGTGAATATTCAAGTGGTTCCTTACGATCCTGGTTATCCTTACAAGTCTAATCATGAATTAACAAGTCGGGATACGCCGACATTACTCCAATAGTCACAATGTTGAATGACATATGAATAAGGTAGGGAAAGAAAGGTGAATACACGTGCTCCATTCGAAGTATAAGTGGCAGCCACAGGCATACGACGCTAATGCAAGTCAACAATTTGCTGAGGTATTGTCTATTTCTCCGTTGCTTGCTTCCCTTCTTATCTCAAGAGGAATTTGCACCGTTGAAGAGGCTAACATGTTTATAAAAGGAAATATGGATGATTTACATGATCCGTTCCTGTTACACGGAATGACAGAAGCAGTTCCGAGAATTCTCCAAGCTGTTGATAGTGAGGAACATATTTTAGTATATGGGGATTATGACGCAGATGGCGTATCTAGTACATCGTTGATGATTCATCTCATGCGCCATATGGGAGCATCATATGATATTTACATACCACATCGTTCTAACGAGGGGTATGGACTTCATAATCATGCAATAGATTGGGCACATCAACAAGGCGTCTCTCTAATGATAACGGTTGACACGGGAATAAGTGCGGTGGAGCAGGTAGCTTACGCTAATTCATTAGGAATAGATGTTATTATTACCGATCACCATGAGCCTCCTGAGATTTTGCCTAATGCTTATGCCCTCATTAATCCTAAGCTATCGGATTGTTCCTATCCTTATAAAGGCTTAGCTGGCGTTGGGGTGGCCTACAAGCTATGTCAGGCCTTATTAGGTAATCCGCCTATCGAATGGACGGAACTTGTAGCTATTGGAACTGTAGCTGATTTAATGCCACTGACAGGTGAGAATCGTATCTTAGTTCAGACCGGGATTACATCCATGCGCAAATCGTCTTTTCAAGGGATTCAAGCATTACTTGAAGTAAGTGGCATTGTTAAGGAGACAGTAACGTCCACCAACATTGCGTTTGGTATGGCTCCTAGAATTAATGCAAGTGGAAGATTAGATCATGCAGGAAGAGCCGTATCTTTATTGACTACTGAGGATTCATCTGTTGCGCTAGGTCTTGCCCACGAGTTAGATAACTTGAATAAACAAAGGCAACAGGTTGTTGAGGATATCCTTCAAGAAGCACTAGCACAACTGGAGACGAAGATACAGAATGGTGGTCTACCGTCTGTCATTGTGTTGGCAGGGAAAGGTTGGAATGTCGGAGTAGTTGGTATTGTGGCATCCAAAATATTAGAACGTTACTATCGTCCAGTCCTCATATTAGGCATAGATGAAGAGACAGGAACGTGTAAAGGGTCTGCTCGTTCAATTTCTGAACTTGATATGTATGCGGCTCTAACTTCTTGCAAACATTTAATGGATCATTATGGTGGTCATCCAGCAGCTGCAGGGATGAGCTTGCACATAGAACAATTAAGTGAATTTGAAAGTGCTCTGAATCAATATGCGAAGACTATTCTAGTAACCGAGGATCTCATGCCTGTAGTTGATGCAGATGGGGAATGGAAGGTATCAGATTTACCGATCTCAGTTATTGAAGAGTTAGAGCTATTGCAACCATTTGGGATGGCTAATCCTGTTCCGCGCTTCATTATCAGGGATATCGTGTTGCAAGAAAGTCGCACCATGGGACGCGATCATAATCACCTTCGACTTACGATGCAACAAGGAAATAGTAGACTAGAAGCTGTTGCTTTCGGTCAAGGAAATCTATCTGACCTACTGACCTCAGGGACTTCCTTGGATGTTATCGGAGAATTGACAATTAATGAGTGGAATGGTTCGCGCAAGCTACAACTTATGCTTCATGATTTAGCGATATCTGAACCACAAGTGTATGATTTACGTGGCGTGAAAGAACCTCAAGTGGAGATAAATCGTTATCTACAATTGATGGGTCCTCGCTTGCGTGGTCAATCTGCACAAGTTGGTGTACTATTCGAAGAAAAGCGACTAACGGATGTAAGAAATCATTTGAACGAACTATCCCTTTGGGTATATGATAAGAACGGTGGAATGATAAGCTCTAATTCAGTTGCAGAACAAGGAAAGGATGATATAACGACTTTGTTTGTTTTGGATGCACCACAGTCTCCTAGGCAGTTAGATGATATGATGACAACATATAAGTCATTACGTAATATCGTCTTACTACATGCCATGGATGTCCCAGAGAAACTTCAAGTTCCTGATCGGGAACTGTTTAAAAAGTTGTATATATTGTTGTCTCGTATTGGATCTGTTCCTGTATCTGAAAGGGATGTATTGTCCCAAATCAGTCGTCAATCATCAACATCTGTGAGGATGCTCTCCATGATGATGGATGTATTCGAAGAGTTGTCCTTTATTGAACGAAGTCAAGGTTTTATTACGCTTGTGCTTAAACCTCCCAAGAAGGACCTGGATGATTCAATACACTTTCGTGAGCTAGGAAATCTTGCAGAGATGGAGCAGAATTTGTTCCATAGTAACACAATACAATTGACAAATTGGATGATAACCCTGTTGAAGGCTATCTCATAATACCAAGAAGTATCGCTCAAAACATTAGGTTATGCTTTCGAAGTATGTTTTTCGAAGTAAACCCAAGAAGTATCGCTCAAAACATTTTAGGAGGAAATTAACTTGAATTTAAAAGATTATATTCGTGTCATTCCTGATTTTCCAGAACAGGGAATTAGCTTTAAAGATATAACAACGCTACTTAACGATGGTGCTATGTACAAGAAAGCAATCGATGAACTTAAAGAGCTTATTAAGCATCTCGAAATAGATCTTATTGCTGGTCCAGAGGCTCGTGGTTTTGTCGTGGGAGCACCTCTTGCTTACGCATTGGGCGTTGGTTTTGTTCCGATTCGTAAAAGCGGTAAACTTCCTTATGAGACGATCGAATTGGGATATAACTTGGAATATGGTAATGACAGTCTAGCGATGCACACGGATGCTATTGAGAAAGGTCAAAAAGTATTAATTGCTGATGATCTTCTTGCTACGGGTGGAACGATCTCAACTTCAGTAAACTTAGTTCGTCAACTAGGTGGCGTTGTTGTAGGGGCTGCTTTCCTAATTGAGTTAGATCAATTAAAAGGCCGCGACAAATTAACGGATGTTGAAGTGTTCTCACTTCTATCCTATGAAGAATAGAGTTAACGCTCTAGCTTTATCGTCGGTATAATACAATAAAAACCCTCTTCCTTTATTATAGGGAAGAGGGTTTTTGTGATTCCAATGCTAATGTTGGATTTATTTATCAACGTTCGAAGCATCTTCTTTCTCGTTAGATAATCCAATTACTTCTAATAATTTGATGAATAAACTAAGTACAATTCCGACTATGGTTGCTAGGGCCATTCCTTTAAGTTCGACGGTGCCAATATGAAGAGTGGCTCCACTTAGACCAATAACCAAGACAAGAGTAGCTAGAATCATATTTGATGCTTTAGAGAAATCGACTTTCTGTTCTACGAATATACGAAGACCAGAAGCTGCAATAACACCGAACAACAGAAGTGACACGCCTCCCATGACAGCATGGGGGATATTGGAGATAACGGATGAGAAGGTTCCTGAGAAAGATAGAAAAATGGCAATAACAGCGGCTCCACCGATGACAAATACAGAGTAGACTTTCGTTAGAGCCATAACGCCTATATTCTCGCCATAGGTCGTATTAGGCGTTGAACCAACAAAGCCGGAGACAATGGTTGAGATCCCATTTCCGAGTAGTGAGCGGTGAAGACCAGGATCTTTATTGAGATCTTTACCGACAATACTACTTGTCACAAGTAAGTGACCTATATGTTCGACAATGACCACTAGAGACACTGGAATGATCGTCAGGATGACAGAGAAATTCCAACTTGGTGTTGTAATGTGTGGGGTGGCGAAGAAATTAGCGCCAGCTATCGCAGAAGTATTAACTTCACCCATGAAGTATGCTAATCCATACCCTGTTACAATACCAATTAAGATATGTATGATCTTAGGGAATCCTCGAAATACGAGGGCACCAATAATGGTAACACCCAGAGTAGTCATGGATATAATGATAGTAGGCATGTTGGGAGTCCAACTGGCAGTTGCTACATTCTCTGGCGCAATTAGACCAGCCATCCGTGCGGCTACCGGTACAAGTTCGAGTCCAATCGTCGCCACAATAGCCCCCATCACAGCTGGAGGGAATACGACATCAATCCATGCTGTACCTACAAGTTTGACAATCAAGGCCACGATACAAAAGATAACTCCTGTAACAATAAATGCGCCCAACGCGAATGAATAACCTTGATCAGGATCCTTAAGTATTAGTAAACTAACCGGTGATATAAATGCAAAGCTTGACCCTAAGTATGCTGGGATCTTTCCTTTACAAATTAGAATGTAGAATAACGTACCGATACCATTCATTAATAGAATCATACCAGGATCGACATGGAACAGATTTGGTACTAACACGGTACTGCCAAACATGGCGAATAAGTGTTGTAGGCTAAGTATAAAGCCAGGACCAAGGGGCAGTCTCTCATTTACTTGAATTTCTCGTTGCAACGCTTTTCACTCCTAATGATATATTATTACGACTCTAAAAAATGATCTTATATAGATTAATTAGATTTGGTGAATATTACAATAACATTTTCGAAATAATCACTTATATGTCACTTTAATGTTGAAAAGGGCACTTCATTGTCAACCCTTGTATTGGATTAGCGGAAGTGTTGACGTATTACGTCACAAGCGTCATAATTAATAAAAAATCACACGGAGGGAACCTGCACAGATTTATGGGAAAGCGGGTTCCATTTTATATAGAAGGGAAACGGCATAAACTAGATGGGCATAGAGCGATTACTTGAAAAGGCTGAAGCCTATATAAAAGAAAATGATCTTATCCGCATCCAAGAAGCATACGACTTCGCGGAACAAGCTCATCACGGACAGGTTCGGAAATCAGGCGAACCTTATATTCTGCATCCGCTAGCGGTTGCAGATATTGTCGTTGGCATGCAGATGGACTCCTTGTCTGTTATAGCAGCTCTCTTACATGATGTCGTTGAAGATACGACAGTCTCTTTAGTTGATATTCGTAACCAATTCGGAGATACCTGTGCGATGCTTGTAGATGGACTTACTAAGCTTGAACGCATTAAGTTCCGCTCCAAAGAAGAACAACAAAATGAGAACTATAGAAAAATGTTTATTGCGATGGCACAGGATATTCGTGTCATTGTAATTAAATTAGCAGATCGCCTTCATAATATGCGCACATTGAAGTTTCAATCGGAAGAAAGTCAGCGTCGAATTGCATATGAAACGTTGGAGATTTTTTGTCCTATTGCAGATCGGTTAGGTATTTCCGCTATCAAAGGAGAAATGGAAGACCTTTCTCTAAGATACTTAAATCCACAACAGTATTACCGTATTGCGAATCTGATTCACAAAAAACGTGCAGAACGTGAAGAATTTGTCGACAGTGTTATTTTGAGAATTAAAGAAAAATTGGACGAAATGGGCATCGAAGGTGACCTTTCTGGGCGTCCTAAACATATTTATAGTGTGTTCAACAAAATGACGACTAAGAACAAACAATTCAATGAAATATATGATTTGCTTGCTATTCGTATCATTGTAGACAATATCAAAGATTGTTATGCCACATTAGGGATTATCCATACCTTGTGGAAACCGATGCCTGGACGCTTTAAGGATTATATAGCTATGCCAAAAGCAAATATGTATCAATCCCTTCATACGACCGTGGTTGGTCCTAATGGGGAGCCTACAGAAGTTCAAATTCGTACGCTCGATATGCACCGTACTGCAGAATTTGGTATTGCCGCACATTGGGCGTATAAGGAAGGCACATCCGCTGTGGGTACCTTTGAGAATAAGATGACATTTTTCAGAGAGATTCTTGAACTTCAACATGAAGCTAAAGATGCTTCTGAATTTGTGGAATCACTTAAGATGGACTTTTTCTCTGATCTGGTCTTTGTATTTACGCCAAAAGGAGAAGTAGTTGAACTTCCATCAGGCTCAGTACCGTTAGATTATGCATACAGAATCCATACGGAAGTTGGGAATCGCACAATTGGTTCTAAAGTCAATGGTCGTATCGTACCGTTGGATCATAGGCTGAAGACCGGAGATATTGTCGAAATCATGACCTCCAAACATTCTTACGGACCCAGTCAGGATTGGCTTAAGATCGCTCAATCTTCTCACGCCAAAAGTAAAATTAAACAATGGTTCAAGAAGGAACGACGGGAAGAGAATGTTGAAAAAGGACATGATTCCATTGAACGAGAACTCAAGCGCCTTGGATTGGAACCTTCAGAATGGATGACAGATGATAAGTTAATGGAAGTAGCTAAGAAGTTTGCTTTCAATGACCCTGAAGATATGCTCTCGGCTGTAGGATTCAGTGGTATTACCGCATCTCAAATTGTTACACGTCTGACGGAGAAGCTGCGCAAAGAGCAAGAAGAAGCGAACATGATTGAATTGACCTCGGAAATCAAGGAAATCAAAGCACCTACCGTAGAAAAGAAAAATCGCCCTACGAACGGTGTTCGCGTTAAAGGGATAGATAATTTATTGATACGATTTGCGCGGTGCTGTAATCCAGTACCTGGTGACGAAATTATCGGTTATGTTACGCGTGGAAGAGGCGTGTCTATTCATCGTATGGACTGTCCGAACATTCCTTCAGAAGGGGATGGGGAGGAAGCAGCACGGGTTATCGAAGTGGAATGGGAAGGACAGCTTGAAGCGAATTATAGTGTCGACATTGAGATTACCGGTCATGATCGTAACGGACTCTTAAATGAGGTGTTACAGGCGGTATCCGAGATGAAGACGAATATATCTGCGGTCACGGGACGTTCTGATAAGAATAAAATGGCACAGATGCACATGACCATTCTAATTCGTAATACGGATCACCTTCATTCTGTTGTTGAGCGAATTAAGCGAGTGAAAGATGTGTACACGGTACATCGAATTATCCAGTAATCAGGGATAAGTGATAAAAGGAGCGAGAACGTTCATATGAAAGTGGTTGTACAACGCTGTAAAGAGGCTTGTGTTACCGTTGATGGGGATATCGTTGGTAAGATAGATCAAGGTTTAATGGTGCTCGTAGGGGTCACTCATGAAGACACAGAGAAGGACGTTAAATACTTGGTTGAGAAGGTAGCGGGCTTGCGTATCTTTGAAGATGATCTTGGTAAAATGAACCATAGTGTTGTCGATATGGGTGGAGCTATATTATCCGTATCTCAATTCACGTTATATGGGGATTGCCGTAAAGGTAGACGACCGAACTTCATGGCAGCAGCGAAACCTGATATAGCAAAAGACCTTTATGAATTCTTCAACGCTGAATTGATAGCTAAAGGGATACATGTTGAAACAGGTCAATTCGGTGAAATGATGGATGTTTCGTTTACAAATTGGGGACCGGTAACCTTGATTATCGATAGTCGTGTAGACGCATAGAAGGTGGGCTTAGAGGGAATGATGAGAATAGAGCGCAAGATATTCTTGTCTAACCAAAGGAGCGCTGTGTTATGCGTCAATCATCCAAACAATGCTCATCGCAAGTGTTACCGATGATAACCGTAGGTCATTTTAATGAAATTCTCCAAAGTGATCGTGCTTCAAAGTGTGTGTCATATCCAATGTGGGCGGTATGCCCCAAGGGTAACCATCGAGACGATATACCTAGATTGTAGAACAATGAATTTGATAATAGTATTGTGAACATGGACAACCTTTGAGGGTTGTCTTTTTATATATATTGGATGGTCATTCAAAGAGAGGTGAGCCTCCATATTTCACTAGATTTAGTATGTTATAAAATACGCTGGTTAGGGTAATAACAATTACATTCTAATGAACAAAGAAAGAGGAGGATTTACAATGTCTAAGCAAATCCAAGCGTATTTCCAGACAGAGGACCAAGCAGAAGGTGCAAAAACGACCCTTCTTACGTATAAAACGGAGCATTTAGAAGTTAGTAAGTTAGCAGAAGCGATTGATCGCGATAATCATCTTTTATTTCCTTTAGTCGGAATCAATACATCTGGCAATATCAATACTTCAGGAGCAGTAGGAATTATGGGAGCGGGCGGCATCGCAGGGATCAACATTGTTCCTACCCTGGACAACAATGATGTTGAGACCGATAAACGTGTCGAATCACATGTAAATGATGAAGGCAAGTTGGGGAACGCTGCTGAAGTTACCTCTGATAATATCGATCATCTTAATTATGTTCTTGTAGCTAAAGTTCAGGCTGAGCATTATAATGAAATTGTTCAAATGCTTCGAGAACATCATGCCTATGTTGAAAAGTTGGACTAAAAACGTTATAAATAAAGCGCTTTCCAAAATGTAATATAAATGTAATATAGAATCAATGTTCTCTTAACATAGTCTGACTATAATAAACCCATGACCCCCTTTTTTAATATAACTTTTGACCTACAATATCGATTGTGGGTCTTTTTTTTGTCGTAAAATGAATGTCCGCTATTGACTTTAGTACGCTAGTTCATTACAATCTAAAAATAGTTGAAAATCGATTCAATGACAGGATAAAGTAATCTAGGCCCCACAAGATCAGAGAAGAGTCCCTTGGCTGTAAGGATTCTCTTGATGACCGGATGAATGACTTCCTCGAGAACAGTTGGCGAAACAATCGACTCTCATTTGAGAAATCGTATGTTGTAGTAGCCGTACTGCGCTGAACGGGCGTTAATCGTATAAGCGGATGGCTATCACAGTCTTAATGGACAGTGAGTTATTCGAAATGTGGGTGGTACCACGGGTGATTACTTTAATGATAATCTCTCGTCCCGGTTCTTTTTGAACAGGGCGGGAGATTTTTTTGATTCAAAAAAATGGTTATATATGTAAAAGGAGGTAGTTGTAATGGCCTTTCAAAAACCGACAGGAACGCAAGATTTATTGCCGGGTATGGTAGAAAAATGGCAGTATGTTGAACAAAAAGCAAGAGATCTGTGCAGACGTTTTAATTATCGTGAGATACGTACGCCACTTTTTGAACAGACGGATTTATTTGTACGTGGTGTAGGGGATACAACCGATATCGTTGAGAAGGAAATGTATACGTTCAATGATAAAGGTGACCGCAGCATGACCTTACGTCCGGAAGGAACAGCAGGCGTAGTCAGAGCGTACGTGGAGAATAAGTTATACGGCGAACCTGATGTTAGCAAGCTGTATTATATCGGACCTATGTTTCGGTATGAACGCCCTCAAGCAGGACGATATCGTCAATTCCATCAGTTCGGGGTAGAAGCTTTTGGAGCGGTAGATCCTGCAATTGATGCGGAAGTAATATCACTTGGTTATCAATTTTGTAAAGAGTTAGGAATGCAGGGTGTGAAAGTAGAAATTAACTCTGTAGGTACACCTGAGACTCGTACAGCATATCGAGAGAAATTACTTGCTTATCTAACACCAATGAAGGACAGTCTTTGCAAAGATTGTAATTCTCGAATGGATCGCAATCCTATGCGTGTACTGGATTGTAAAGTGGATCAAGATAAATTCCATGATGCTCCTTCTATTTTGGAAAGTTTAGATGAAGAATGTAGCACTCTTTTTGAGAAGGTAAAGCAGCATTTGGATGTTATGGAAGTGGACTATGTTGTCAATCCAAGACTCGTTCGTGGACTGGATTATTATACGCATACCGCTTTTGAATTCAAAGCAGAAGGTATTGGCGCTATTGATACCATTGGTGGTGGAGGGCGTTATAACGGTCTTGTGAGTGGTATTGGCGGACCAGACCAACCGGGTATTGGCGTAGGTATTGGTTTGGAACGTATTGTACTTATTCTTGAGAAACAACAGATCGAACTCAATGCACAGAAACCTCTGGATGTATACTTCGTCGCTTTAGGCGAACAAGCAGACATGGAAATTACCAAACAAGTATTTAAACTTCGTCAACTTGGATTCTCAGTAGAACGTGATTATTTGGGACGTAAGATGAAAGCTCAGATGAAGTCCTCAGATCGCTTGAAGGCTCGTTATACTGCGATTCTTGGTAATGATGAGCTCGAACGTGGTGAAATAGCCCTGAAATCGATGGAAACGGGTGAACAGCTTACTGTGAAGTTGGATGAGATCCATCTGAAAATTGTTTAAAATGCCGATTAGGCTAACTATAGAAAAAGGGGATTGATATAGTATGAGTAGAACACATCAATGTGGAAAACTTACGACAGCACATATCGGAGAGACAGTTACTCTGAACGGTTGGGTACAGACGCGTCGCGATTTGGGAGGCGTTATGTTTATAGATTTCCGCGATCGTAGCGGGATCGTACAGATCGTATTTAACCCAAGCTTCTCCGGTGATGCACTTGCTATTGCGGATAAGGTTCGTAGTGAATATGTACTGACTGTAACAGGTGAGGTTGTACTACGCGATAAAGAGACCGTTAATGCTAATCTCCCTACAGGAGAAATTGAAGTACGTATTACAGAGATTGAAGTGTTAAATGCAGCTAAGACACCTCCATTCTTTATTGAAGATGGTGTTGAAGTCGATGAATCACTTCGTTTGAAATATCGTTACTTAGATTTGCGTAGACCTGAAATGCAGAAGACACTTATGTTGCGCTCAAAAGCAACTAAGATTTTCCGTGATTTCTTAGATGATGAAGGTTTCATCGACGTGGAGACGCCAATCTTGACTAAGAGTTCTCCAGAAGGTGCACGTGATTACTTGGTTCCAAGTCGTGTGCATGCTGGTGAGTTCTTCGCACTACCGCAATCACCACAAATTTACAAACAATTATTAATGGTAGGTGGAATTGAACGTTACTATCAAATCGCTCGTTGTTTCCGCGATGAAGATCTTCGTTCAGACCGTCAACCTGAATTTACACAAGTCGATATTGAGACTTCTTTCATAGATCGCGATACCCTTTTAAATATGATGGAGCAATTGATGGTTCGTCTATTCAAGGAAACCGTGGGTGCGGAATTGCCGACACCATTCCAACGTATTAGTCATGCTGACGCGATGAGCAAGTATGGTTCTGATAAACCGGATCTACGTTTTGGATTAGAACTCGTAGAATTGAGTGATATCGTAGCTAATAGTGGAGCTAAGGTATTTGCATCCGTTATTGGAAATGGCGGTCAAGTGAAGTGTCTTAACGCTAAAGGTTGCGGAACATGGAGTCGTAAAGACATCGATGAACTTGGAACTTATGCAAGTCGTTATGGCGCGAAAGGACTAGCTTGGGTCCAAGTGAAAGATGGCGAATTTAAAGGTCCAATCGTTAAATTCCTGTCTGAAGAAGAAATTGAAGCAATCAAAGAACGCACGGGAGCAGAAGAAGGCGACCTTCTATTGTTCTCCGCGGACACCAGTAAGATTGTTGCAGATGTTCTAGGTGCATTACGTCTTAAGATTGGTCGTCAATTAGGATTAATTAACGATAAAGAATTCAAATTTGTCTGGGTATTGGACTTCCCGTTACTTAGCTATGATGATGATCAAAAACGTTATATCGCAGAACACCACCCGTTCACACGTCCGAAGGATGAGGATTTGGAATTATTCGATACAGATCCTTTGAAGATGCGTGCTGAAGCTTATGATATCGTATTAAATGGCTATGAAGTCGGTGGCGGTTCGATGCGTATCTTTAAACGTGAGATTCAGGAAAAAATGTTCAATGCGCTCGGTTTGTCACCTGAAGATGCGTATGATAAGTTCGGATACTTACTTGATGCATTTGAATATGGGACTCCACCTCATGGCGGTATTGCCTTTGGATTGGACAGACTGATTATGTTACTGGCTGGTCGTACGAACCTTCGTGAGACGATTGCATTCCCGAAAACAGCTAGCGCAACGGATCTGTTGATGGATGCTCCTTCACCAGTAGAAAATGTACAGCTTGAACAACTTCATATTAAATTGTCGAAAAAACCAGGTGAAGAAAAGAAAGCTTAAAGGAGGCATCTGTACATGTTGCATCAATTTTCGCGTACAGAACTCGCAATAGGATCAGAAGGCCTTGAGATCATGAAGAATAGTACGGTAGCCGTCTTGGGTATCGGGGGAGTGGGCTCCATTGCGGTGGAGGCCCTCGCCCGTACAGGTGTTGGACGAATCATTCTGATTGATAAGGATGTCGTGGATATCACGAACATTAATCGACAAATTCACGCTTTAACTACGACAGTTGGTCAGGAAAAGACGGAATTGATGGTCGATCGAGTGAAGCTAATTAACCCTGACTGCGAGGCTATCGCGCTCAATATGTTTTACACGGATGAAACGTATGAGGAATTATTTAAATATGACTTGGATTATGTACTGGATGCATCGGACACGATCATTTACAAAATCCATATTATTAAAGAATGTCTCAAAAGAAAGATTCCGATGATATCAAGTATGGGTGCTGCGAACAAGATGGATCCAACACGGTTTCAAGTCGCGGATATATCGAAGACAACGATGGATCCTATTGCAAGGGTCATTCGTACAAGGCTTCGCAAAGAAGGTATTAAGAAGGGTGTGAAGGTGGTATTCTCGACAGAGACGCCGATGAAACCCCGTGAGGACATCACGCAAAAGATTGTACCTGAGAATGCACCAGATAGACGTAAAGCTAAGCAACCTCCTGCGAGCAATGCTTTTGTACCGCCAGTGGTAGGGTTGATTATGGCTAGTGTTGCGGTTCGTGAGTTACTTGCTAACAAAGGAATTACTACATGAATTTTAAAATAGGGGTGCGTGGTTTCCGAATTTTCGGTGTCCGCGCCCTTTTTTTATCATTATGGGATATGCTACATAATGGATATAAAAAAGAGAACACAGAATGGGGAACAAGTTAATGAAATCAGGATTTTGGCACCGAAGTCTGGGTCTTACGCCGCAAGATGATTGGAAGAAAGAAATGATTGCAGGAATGGTATCCTACTTTGCAGTCGTTTATATTGTTATGGTTAACGCGACGATTCTTCATGATGCAGGTATGCCATTAAAAGCCGCTATGGTGGGTACACTACTGACATCCATTACGGGATGTCTGCTTATGGCATTTGGTGGGAAGTCACCTATTATTGTAGTCCCGGGTATGGGAATCAACGCATTTTTTACATATACACTTGTTCATTCCATGAAGCTGAGCTGGCAGGAGGCTCTTGCGGTTGTAACCGTAACGGGCATTTTGTTCTCCATCGTAGCCTTTACTTCGCTTTATCGAATCATTAGTGAAGCGATACCAATAAATCTTCAACACGGCATTACGGTAGGGATCGGATTATTTCTGACATTTATCGGTTTGCAGAAAAGTAGTATCGTGGTTGCCCATCAAACGACATTTGTCGCCATTGGCCATTTCTCAGATCCATCAGTCATCGTTTCTTGTGTGACGTTGCTCCTAGGATTGGTTCTATTTGTACGGGGAGTGCCAGGAGGAATGCTCATAACGATGTTGACAGGAACAGGACTTGCTTATCTTCTGGGTGCGGGTCCGACTGCTCCTAAAGCCGAGGCGGGTCCTACCTTTCAAAGCTATGGTGAAGTATTTGGTGGGTTATCATGGTCCAATATGGGTAACATTGTGTTCTGGATTGCTGTATTTCTTCTGTTATTGATTGTTGTTTTTGAGAATATTGGATTAGTGGCTTCTCAGACGGCCATGAGCGGTCGCCCGGAGAACTTTAAAGGAAGTCTCCGTGCATTGTCAATAACGAATATATTCGCAGGTATATTCGGTTCAAGTCCGGTGGTGGCAGCTGCTGAGTCTAATGCTGGAATTGCAGCTGGTGGACGTACTGGGCTAACTTCATTAGTCTCCGCTGTTTTGTTTGCTGCTACGTTTTTATTTATCCCACTATTAACTTGGATTCCCGATAGTGCAATTGCACCTATGTTGATCATTATTGGTGGGCTAATGGTTCAAAATGTACAAGAAATGGATTTCTCAGATCTGACTGAAGCATTTCCGGCCTTCTTGGTTATGGTCATGATTCCGTTCACCTATAGTATTGTAGATGGCATGGCTTTTGGCTTCATTGCGTACCCGGTTGTGAAGCTAGCACAGAATAGAGGGAAAGAAGTTCCTCCCGTACTTTACGGCATTGCCGCTTTATTTATTGCTAACTTCGTTCTTAATTCATTGTTGTAAAAGACTCGTGGTTTCTCTAATACCGTTATGATATACTTAATTTCCTTTGCTGTAAGGTAATATTTTGAAGCGAAGTATCAATAGGAAGCGAAAGCTCCACAAAACTAAGTTTATGCTTACGAAGCGAGTTTTTTTGGAGTAATAACAGGAAGTAACGCGTCACAAAAACTAAGTTAATGCTTACGAAGCAAGTTTTTTTACGAAGTAACACTAGGATGCGAAAGCTCCAAAAAACTTTTAGGAGGTAACTGAAAATGGAGGACAACTTTCAAAGTGCCTATCAAGAGGAAGAGAAAAGGCTGAATGATGCGATCACAGAAATTGATCGTCAACTGCAATGGTTACAAAGTGTTGATGTCTATACTGGGCATGATTTCACAGAGCAGGTCCTCGAAGAGGCGCGCAAAGAGAAACGTATAACACTAGCCAAAAGCGTACAGGAGCCCTATTTTGGACGCTTGGATTTCCAGGGTACAAAGGATAAAGATAGAAAGCCACTTTATATTGGTAAGTTAGGTGTCGATCGGGAAGTCGTAACAGATCAGCCACTTGTTATTGATTGGCGTGCGCCTGTAGCAAGTCTTTTTTACTCATTCACCGGAGGTGATGAGGCAACATCCTATGAAGCGCCTGAAGGATTGATTGAGGGACTCGTATTCTTGAAACGAAATGTCGTTATTCGCAAGCAAATCTTAGAAAGAGTCTCAGATACCTATAACAAAGAAAATGAGCAACCAGCGGTATCAGATGAATTTCTAGTCTATAGGCTTGGAGAGAACAAAGATAATAAGCTACGTGACATCGTATCAACGATTCAAGCTGAGCAGGACCAAATTATTCGTGCTGCCAAGAATACAGCTCTTATTATTCAAGGCGTAGCGGGGAGCGGAAAGACAACGGTCGCGCTACATCGTCTGGCCTACTTACTTTATCAGTATAAAGAGCAAGTTACGGCAGAAAAAATGATTATTTTTGCTCCCAACCATATGTTCTTAGATTATATTTCTGATGTACTCCCTGAACTAGGTGTAGGAGATATTCAACAGAGTACATTTGCGGATTGGGCGTTGGAAGTGCTTGAGCTGAATATGCCTCTTACAGATGCGGCAGAGACACTTGATTATTGGTTCGAACATACGGGTGGAACTCGAGAGATAAATGATGAGGTTCCAGGTAGATTTAAAGGTTCTTTGACACTCATGAAAATGATCTCAAGTGTAATTGAATCATTGGAGACTTCTTCTGTACCAGAAGGTGATTTCAGCCCATGGGATGGCAAGGTGCTGTCTCGGGACAAGATCCTCTATTGGTATAATGAAGAATACAAGCCGTATCCTCTTGCCAAAAGAAAAGAACGGGTCATGACGAGAATTCATCGCTGGGTGGAAATGGAACTCAAGAAATCCCCATCCGAAGCCGTGTTTAAAGACCGTAAGAAGAAGGCAACACAACGTGAGAAGAGTTACGCTACCAAGTGGCCTAAATATGAGCCTTTGACATTATATAAACAAATGTTTCGTGTCTTAAAAGCACCAATAGGTTGGTCAGATGAAGCCCTACAAGGAATTCCGACCAGCGTGCTGAAATCAACACAATTGGATCTTAAGAAGGATATTATCCGGGAAGAAGATCTATCGCCACTTTTGTATATTCATTATTTATTAAATGATATAACCAGTGAACAGCGATTTGACCATATTGTCATTGATGAGGCACAGGATTTCTCACCATTCCAGGTAGCCATATTGGATTTCTTTGTCCGAGGACATTCCTTCACCATTCTAGGCGATCTCTCACAAGGAATTCATGCTTACCGGGGAGTTCATCAATGGGAAGAGATGAGTTCGTTATTCGAACCAGAACATACAGCCTACTTCGCATTAACTCGGAGTTATCGCTCAACGATGGAGATTATCGAATTTGCGAACGGGATTTTGGAAAAGGGTGTCCAAAGTGATCTGATGGCTATTCCCGTATTCCGTAGTGGAGATACTGTTCGGTTAATCCCTTATGGTAAGGATGAAGGAGCGAGAATAGACGATTTACAAACGGCATTAAATCGATTATCTTCGAAAGAATATCGGACGGTAGCTATTCTGACGCGAACTCTAAGTGAAGCTAGAGAACTGCATCATCAATTAGTAAAAGTGACACCGGATTTACATTTAATCGATGGAAGCAAACAAGCTTACCAAGGTGGATTATCCATACTTCCAGTGTATCTTTCTAAAGGGTTGGAGTTCGATGCTGTCATTGTAGCCGATGCCGATCTAGATCATTACGGTCCCAAACCATGGGATGCCAAACTGATGTATGTGGGATGTACCCGTGCATTGCATGAGTTATGGATTATGCATGGTGAAGGTGTTCCAGATTATTTGGGAAATCAGGACGAAGATATAGCCGTGCAAGGTTGGCCTGAATCATAATGAAATTAAGTGGTTGTGGTAAAAAATAGTTATACTTATTCTTTCACTTGTTCGCATACCTGATGTTATGAGTTAATAAGGATGTCGGAACCGACCATTATGCCGTGAAAGGAGGCTGATTGAATTGATCAAAGCATACGAGGTGGTTTCCGCGTAAGCGGAAAACCTGTTGAATAAGGGGGACCGCGGCAAGCGGTCTCCCTTATTATTTTTTATAACCACGAGGGCATTGGATGAGGTATAATAAATTCAGTTGGAAAA
This sequence comes from Paenibacillus macquariensis, assembly GCF_900156375.1. GTDB lineage: Bacteria > Bacillota > Bacilli > Paenibacillales > Paenibacillaceae > Paenibacillus_AQ > Paenibacillus_AQ macquariensis. The sequence continues at coordinate 268,010 of NZ_FTNK01000007.1, read as the reverse complement.
AAATACATAATCGAAAGGAGGCGGAATCAATGGTATTGAATAAAAAAGTCTTAAACGTAGCAGTAGTTGGACAATGGTTTAAGGAGGACGTTGGTTATCGCGAATTACAAAAATGGCAAGGATGTGCTTCCACCTAATTTGTTGAAAGAGCTTCAACAGTATATTCATGGTGAATTGATATACATCCCGAAGAAGAACAAACAGCGTGTAGGCTGGGGAGAACTTAGTGGAACACGGAAGTTGATCACTCGTAGGAATGAAGAGATTTTTGGTTTATATTCAGAAGGTCGCTCTGTTGAGTATTTGCAGCAAGCCTATCATTTGTCTGAAGACAGTATCCGCAAAGTGATTGTCAAAATGCGAATGGAGCTTAAGCAATCTGCAAATCTTCAATGAAGAGTTAGCATAGAGTGTTCTAGAGAACCGTCAGGCGAATGAAGCCAGACGGTTCTTCTTGTGTTCACTACGATTGTGATATGATGGACTAAGACATTTCTAATCATGATGGATAGTTAGGACGTGAATTTATAATGGATTTATTTTCTTTTCAGCAGGAATCGGATCCCGTCTCGCGGCTACTTGCGGATCGAATGCGCCCGGTGAATCTGGATGAATATATTGGACAAGAACATATTGTTGGACAAGGAAAGTTATTGCGACGTGCGATTGAAGCAGATCAAGTCTCATCGATTCTTTTATATGGGCCACCTGGATCTGGTAAAACGACGTTAGCGCATATTATTTCTCATCATACCAAGGCTACATTTGTACGACTAAATGCGGTAGAAGCTTCTGTGAAAGACGTGCGAGAGGTGATCGATCAGGCTCACACCAGCAAGTCTTTATACGGAACTAAGACGATTCTTTTCTTAGATGAGGTACACCGCTTTAACAGTTCTCGGCAAGATGCATTGTTACCTGCTGTTGAGAAAGGCACCATTGTGTTTATTGGAGCGACAACGGAAAACCCATTTCATTACGTCAACGGCGCTTTAATGAGTCGATCAACGTTATTTCAATTAAACCCGCTCACGAAGGAACATTCCTTAATCGCCATGAAACGTGCACTCATAGATTCGGAAAAAGGGCTTGGGTACATGAATCTCGATGTGGATGAAGATGCATTAGAGCATATCGCAACGATGGCAAACGGGGATATTCGTAGAGCGCTTAATGCATTAGAGTTAGCGGTGTTGACGACAGCTCCAGAGAATGATGGTACGATTCACGTTTCGATTGAAGTCGCGGAAGAATCTATCCGTAGACCCATCGTCAAGGCGGATGAATCCACTCAGTATGATATCATTTCGGCATTTCATAAGAGTATTCGAGGTTCAAGCGATGCTGCTCTATTCTGGTTTCTGTATGGGGTGGAGAAGCTTGGGATGGATCCCATGGTGTTCATCCGACGCTTAATTGCAGCTAGTAGTGAAGATATAGGTCTTGCTAATCCGCAGGCGCTAGTGCAGGCGGTAACTGCACTTGATGCATATCGGAATAATGGATGGGCTGAGGGGAAACTGAATATCTCACAAGCGATTCTTTTTGCGGTTGAAAGTCCTAAATCCAATGCCGTATATCTTGCTATTTCCAAAGCAATGACGGCTATGGACGATATCAGATCAGCAGAGGTACCTCTACACTTAAGAGATACTCACTATAAAGGCGCTGTGAAGCTTGGACATGAAGGATATAAATATCCACATAATTTTCCTAATCATTATGTAAAGCAAGATTATTTACCTAAGGAGATCTCACGTCGGGTATTTTATCAAGCAACGGAGCAAGGAAATGAGTCTAAGATTAGGTTGAATCAAGAACGTCGGCGTGAATTGTAGCTTTCACTTTTGCAGGGGATTGGATGAAGCGTGCTACTCACAACAAATTGTATAAATACAAAACGCCCTTCTCGTTCATAACGAGAAGGGCATTTGTTTATTTTGTTCGTATTGGAGGGATAGTGTAAGGTATTTTATCAACTTTATCGATAGTGCCGCCACCGAGGCATTCTTCACCTTGGAAGAAGACGACAGCTTGTCCTGGCGTAATGGCCTTTTGTTGTTTATCAAAAACGACGTTAACCGATCCATCGGCAAGCCAGTTCAGCGTCACAGCTTGATCAGGCTGCCGGTAACGGAATTTGGCTGTGCAAGTAAAAGGTCCTTTGGGCAAAGATCCTTCCCCTGCAATCCAATTCACACCCGTTGCTATAAGCCCATTAGAATAGAGACTAGGATGACTATCACCTTGCACGACATATAGAATGTTATGCTCTAGATTCTTATCCGCTACAAACCAAGGCTCACCATTACCTGATCCACCAATGCCAAGACCTTGACGCTGACCGAGGGTATAATACATCAATCCATCGTGATCGCCTTTAACTTCACCGGTTGCAACATCAACCATTTTACCAGACTGAGCAGGTAAGTATTGGCTAAGGAACTCTTTGAAGTTACGTTCACCGATGAAACAGACGCCTGTGCTATCTTTCTTCTTCGCAGTATATAGACCTGCTTCTTCTGCAATGCGTCGTACTTCCGGCTTAGGAAGATGTCCGATCGGGAACATGGCTTTCGAGAATTGTTCCTGATTTAAGGCGTTTAGGAAGTAGGTCTGATCTTTATTACTATCAATACCACGTAATAGTTTATAAACGCCATTCTCTTCCACTACTCTGGCATAATGCCCTGTAGCAACATAATCCGCACCTAAATTGAGAGCTTTATTCAAGAATTCCCCGAATTTGATCTCACGGTTGCACATCACATCAGGATTGGGCGTTCTACCAGACTTATATTCATCAAGGAAGTAGGAGAATACTTTATCAAAGTATTCCTTCTCGAAATTGACCGTATAGTAGGGAATATCGATCTGCTCACAGACACGGCGTACATCTTCCGCATCATCTTCAGCCGTACAATTACCGAATTGATCGGTGTCATCCCAATTCTTCATAAAGATCCCGATCACATCATAACCTTGCTGTTTCAGAAGCAGCGCGGTAACAGAGGAATCGACACCTCCAGACATGCCGACAACGACACGTGTGTTGCTATTATCTATTGACATCAGAATCACCATCTTTATATTAAAATTGTGCCCATATTGTATTTTAACATAATCAACATGAGATCACATACTGAGTTATGTCCACTCGGGACGAACATTTCTTCTATTTGTAACGGTTTGTTTTCCATATAGGAACTGAATATGTTACCATAAGCAAAGGGTAATGATCGGAATAGGTTGGAATAGTGTGAATGATCACCCAAACGTACCGATTATGCTAACCATACAGATGAAATGAACAGCAAACAATCATACAAGATTTTTATATGAATAGAAAGAGGTGCTAGATATGAAAATATCAACAAAAGGACGTTACGGCTTAACCATTATGATGGAACTATCTTCTAAGTTTGGTGAGGGACCAACTTCACTGAAAAGTATTGCTGAGAAAAATCAATTATCAGAGCATTATCTTGAACAATTGATTGCACCACTTCGTAATGCAGGGTTGGTAAAAAGTGTTCGTGGGGCTTACGGTGGTTATATTTTATTTCGGGATCCGTCAACCATTACAGCAGGTGATGTTATTCGCGTTCTGGAAGGACCTATTTCCCCAGTCGACTTTACAGAAGAAGATGATCCAGCGAAGCGGGATTTATGGCTAAGAATTCGAGATGGTATCGCTAGTGCACTAGATTCTACAACATTGCAAGATCTTATCTCTTTTGAAGAGAAAAGTGCTGCTGACAATTACATGTTCTATATTTAATTTCAAATAGGCGGTGGCTATATAATGAATTCAATTTATTTGGACCATGCGGCTTCTACACCTATTCATCCAGAGGTAGCTAGTGTCATGATGAAGATTATGACTGAACAATATGGTAATGCATCAAGTGTACATACGTTTGGACGAAGTGCAAAACGTATGTTGAACGGAGCACGAGATCAAGTGTGTGCATTGCTTGATTGTTATCCAGACGAACTTGTATTTACAGGTGGAGGAACAGAAAGTGATAATTTAGCTTTGTTTGGGGTATCTTCATTATTAAGCCATAAAGGCAAACATATTATTACTTCTTCCATTGAGCATCATGCAATCTTGCATACATGTGATCAACTGGAACGCGAGGGTTTCCAGATTACGTATCTTCCTGTAGATGCAACGGGTCAGATTAGCTTAAGTGATTTAGAGGATGCCATCACGGAGGAAACCATACTAATCAGTATTATGTATGGTAACAATGAAGTAGGTACAATACAGCCTATTAAAGAGATAGGGGAACTAGCACGTAGTCGAGGTATTCTGTTTCATGTAGATGCGGTACAGGCATTAGGAGCTGTTCCGATTTCATGTAAGGAGTTGGCTGTTGATCTTATGAGCTTCTCAGCACATAAGGTTAATGGTCCTCAAGGCGTAGGTGCTCTTTATGTTCGTCGTGGTCTACAATTGAATGCTCGGTTATATGGAGGGCTTCAGGAGAAGAAACGTCGTGCAGGAACAGAGAATATTGCTGGTGTTGTGGGATTTGCAAAAGCAATCGAGATTATGTATGACCAATTAAAAGAAAGAACCGACTATTATGTACTTCTTAGAAGTACATTGCTTGATGCATTAGCACGGGAAGTAGGTCGTGATTTCTTTATTGTGAACGGTCATTCTACGGAATTTCTGCCTCACATTCTCAATATTAGTTTTCCAGAAATCGATTCAGAGACGCTTCTCATGAGTATGGATATGGAAGGAATTGCTGCATCTAGTGGTTCGGCATGTACTTCTGGTTCATTAGAATTATCGCATGTTCTTAAAGCTATGAATCTCCCTGAGCAAATTTTGAAATCAGCGGTTCGATTTAGCTATGGTTTGGGTAATACTACTGAAGAAATGGAATGTACTGCCCGAATAATTGGAACCATTCTTCAGCGTATACGTAAAAGAGATCATAGGTAGTTCCGACGATGGATAAGGGGGTATGATGGTTTTCCATTTCATCCTAGAAATCATGTGTCAGTTCATGTATAGCGATTATTGCTTTGATTAGGCTGCTATGGTTTCAATTTGATGATGGTGAGGAGGATCTTTCCTTGAAGCTACAAGAAATGATAGGGATTTCCGTGTTTGATGTGGAAGAAGGTAAGGAGATTGGCAAAGTCTGCGATTTCATATTAGATTCTCATTGGACAATTGTAGGGTTTGTACTTGAACGTAAAGCATTATTCTCCAGTATGGTTAAAACCATTGATTGGAGTGAAATTGTTGCTTACGGTGAAGATGCCGTAATGATTCGTAATCAACAGGCTATTCGTATGACGAAAGCCGACAACATACAGTTTACCTATTCTCTTGGGAAGAACAAACTGAAGGATTTACCTGTCTTAACGGAGGACGGTCTCATGCTTGGCAGGATATCGGATGTTTATATTGACCAGGAAATGGGCAATACAATAGTAAGTCTGGAAATATGTGATGGTTTTGTCATGGATTTAATTGAAGGACGAAAGTGGTTACCTTGTACGTCCGATATGGTTGTTGGAGAAGATGCTGTTGTCGTCCCTCCAATGAGCGAAGAACGTTTAGTAAAGCCACTCATTCTGGAAGCGGATAGGTGATAAATAATGAAATGTCCTAATTGTAGTTCGAAAGATATCGGGAAGATTGGATCTCACCAGTTCTATTGCTGGGGTTGTTTTATCGAACTGTCTGTGAACGGAGAGAAAATGTCTGTCTACCAAGTAGAGGAAGATGGAACATTGAGCTCTCTAGATGATTTATTTTTTGGTGAAGAAATGGCTCAGGACTTTCCACATATACATGTCTCTTCTTAAATGTATAGGGTTAGCTATATAGATTGAACTAAAGACGACCCTAATCAGAGCGCGAACTTTAGTACATTATATATATCTGTGATTATGTATTTCTTACATACCCTCAAACACCTCCGAATCATGGCCAGTATTTTAGGTTATGCAAGGAGGTGTTTTTGCTTAATACGTTTTTTGTTAATTTCAGTTTAGATGTCCTTCCATAGATTATTCTGCAAGTTCTGTACATATACTACTTGTAGAAGGCTAGTCCGGAAGGAGGTTAATCGGTTGGAATCCATGTCACACAACAAGTGGTTTCGGGTTATGATTTGGGTACTACTGGGTCTGATTAGTATGTATTTCATATGGTTATTACGCCCGTTATTCATGAACATCTATCATTTTTTGAAAATTATTCTTGCTCCATTCATGGTAGCTATGATCATTTCATATGTCCTTAATCCAATTGTAAGTATGCTTCAGAATCGAAAAGTACCACGAATTATGGCTGTACTTCTCATTTATGCGGTGTTCATATCATGCCTCGTGGTTATTATCATGAATATGATTCCTATGTTTATCGAGCAGTTGGAAGAACTCAATGAGCATTTACCAGAGATGACCATGCATGCTCAAAGTTTCGTGACGAATTTAGATTCTAATCTTCTTCCGACGGGGGTCAGAGCAGGTGTGATGGATTGGTTCTTTCAGTGGGAAGATCGACTTGCACAAGGAATATCTTCCTTTATGAATAATATTGGAAGTACGATTAATGTGGTACTCAACATATTCATTGTACCTTTTCTGATTTTTTATATTTTAAAGGATTTCGATGTGTTTGAACGGACGGTTGTATCATACTTACCCCGTTCTGGGCGAAAGACTATTGTTGTTGTGTTAAAAGAAATCGATAGTGCGCTAGGAAGTTATGTCCGTGGTCAATTCATGGTCTGTCTAATCATAGGTGTGCTTGCTTATATCGGATACATGATCATCGGTATGCCCTATGCACTATTGCTCGCCAGTGTCGTCGCTGTATTTAATGTTGTTCCTTATTTGGGACCGTTCCTGGGTGCCGCACCGGCGGTCGTTATGGCTTCTACGGTATCTATCAAAATGGTATTGCTAGTGGTTGTAGTTAATACCGTCTGTCAAGTGATGGAGAGTAATGTTATTTCTCCTCAAGTGGTCGGAAGGAAGTTACATTTACATCCTGTACTAATCATATTTGCGTTATTAGTCGGAGGAGAAATTGCAGGGATCGTAGGACTGATTCTTGCTGTTCCACTATTGGCTGTTATTAAAGTCGTTATTCAGCATCTCTTTGCTTATTATATCAAGCGAAAGACAGTGTAATGCTGGATTGACAGAAGCAAGGGACCTCTATATACTTGTACTGATAATGAGCAATAAATGACAAATCGACGATGAAATGAAGTACGACCGTGTTCCTTAACCAGAGAACAGACTCCTTTATGGTGTATAGTCATGAAGGCTGAGAGAGTCTGAAAGTGAAGCCGTCAGAAAGCTAATTTCGGAGTGTGAGCTAAATTCACCGGGTGGACCTCGTTAACAGCCGTAACAAAGGCGATCGCCATAATGGACGAGTGAATAACTTGAACCTAGGCGATAACCAGGGTGGTACCGCGATGATAATCGTCCCTGAATATTCAGGGGCGTTTTTTGTGTTTAGAAGCATGAATATACTAGACCTATATAATGGAGGCGTTTGATATGAAAGCAAGTGAAATTCGTTCTAAATGGTTAGAATTTTTCGCGGAAAAGGGACATAAAATTGAGCCCAGTGCTCCTCTAGTTCCACATAATGATCCTTCTCTATTATGGATCAATGCAGGTATGGCACCACTGAAGTCTTATTTTGATGGACGGGAGAAGCCGGATAATCCACGGATTGCGAATTCACAGAAATGTATTCGAACTAATGATATCGAGAATGTAGGTAAGACACGCCGTCACCATACTTTTTTTGAAATGTTAGGTAACTTCTCTATTGGTGACTATTTCAAGGAAGAAGTTATTACGTGGGCGTGGGAATTTCTAACGGATAAGAAATGGATTGGTTTCGATCCAGAACGTTTATCTGTGACGGTATATCCTGAAGATGAGGAAGCTTATAATTTCTGGCATAAGAAGATTGGACTCGCTGAGAATCACATCGTGAAGCTCGAAGATAACTTCTGGGATATTGGGGAAGGTCCTTGTGGTCCTTGTACTGAAATATTCTATGACCGTGGAGAAGTTTATGGAAGTGACATGTCAGATCCTGAGATGTTCCCAGGTGGAGAGAATGAACGTTACTTAGAAGTGTGGAATTTGGTCTTCACACAATTCAATCACAATAAAGATGGCAGTTATACGCCATTGCCTAATAAAAATATCGATACGGGTGCAGGTCTAGAACGCCTCGCATCGATTCTACAGGATGTAGATTCTAACTTCGATACAGATTTGTTCCAACCTATTATTCAACAAACGGCATCATTAACGAAAGTGAAGTACAACGATAGTGTAGAGCAGGATGTTGCTTTCAAAGTGATCGCAGACCATGTTCGTACTGTTGCATTTGCTATCGCTGATGGCGTATTACCTTCAAATGAAGGTCGCGGATATGTTATTCGTCGTTTGCTTCGTCGTGCAGTTCGTTACGGAAAAGTGTTGGGTCTGGATCGTCCATTCCTATATACGTTAACGGAAACTGTGGGAAATGTTATGGGTGTTTATTACCCAGAAGTTGTCGACAAACGTGAATTTATTGAAAAAGTGATCAAAACAGAAGAAGAACGATTCCACGAGACTTTGTCTGATGGATTATCCATTCTAGAGGAAATCAGTAATCAAGCTAAGGAACAAGGGCAGACTACCATTAGTGGCAGTGATGCTTTCAAACTTTATGATACGTATGGCTTCCCGTTTGACTTAACGGAAGATTATGCAACAGAACATGGACTTTCGGTGGATAGAGAAGGTTTCGATAACGCGATGCAAGAACAACGTACACGTGCGCGTGCCGCAAGACAAGATGGTGGCAGTATGCAAGTTCAAGGCGGGATTCTTTCTGATCTAACGATTAAAAGTGAATTTGTTGGATATAATGACTGCGTAACCGAGTCGAAAGTTATCGCGATCATTGTAAATGATGCCTTAGTAGATAGTGTATCAGCCGGACAAACATGTCAGGTTATTCTCGACATTACGCCGTTCTATGCGGAAAGTGGAGGGCAGGTCAGTGATCAGGGACTGTTACGAGGAGGCCAAGTAACAGCTAAGGTAGAAGGATTATTTAAAGCACCATTAGGTCAACCTGTACATCGAGTGGTTGTAGAAGAGGGAATTCTAAAAGTCGGCGAAACACTTAAAGCTGAAGTTAGTCGTGAGAAACGTTCTGATATTGTGAAGAACCATACGGCAACGCATTTACTTCATAAAGCGCTTAAAGAAGTGTTAGGAGATCACGTTAACCAAGCCGGGTCTTTAGTAGATACGCAACGATTACGTTTTGACTTCTCACATTTCGGTAGTATTACGCAAGAAGAGCTTACGGATATTGAGCGCCGTGTAAATGAACAAATTTGGAATGGCCTTGATGTCAATATCGAACTTAAATCAATTGATGAAGCGAAATCTTCAGGTGCTATGGCGTTATTTGGTGAGAAGTATGGTGATATCGTAAGAGTTGTGCAAGTCGGAGAGTACAGCTTGGAGTTATGTGGTGGATGTCATGTGAGTAACACTTCACAGATTGGTATTTTCAAATTAGTTAGTGAGAGTGGTATTGGATCAGGCGTAAGACGTATTGAGGCTGTAACTGGACGTTTAGCATATCTGTACATGGATGGACAACTAGATATTCTGAAACAATCTGCAGAAATGCTTAAATCCAATCTACATGATGTACCTAAACGTATTGATGCATTACATGTACAGCTTAAAGATGTAAGTCGCGAGAATGAGTCACTGCAAAGTAAGTTAAGTATTATTGAAGCAGGTAAACTCAGTGACCAAGTCCTAACTGTAAATGGTGTGGAACTACTAGCAGTTCGTGTGAATGCCGGAAGTATGGATGGTCTTCGTTCACTTGCAGACGAACTTAAAGAGAAACTTCCGAATGCGGTCTTAGTTCTAGGAGCAACGATGGAAGATAAAGTGAACTTTGTCGTAGCTGTACCTCAAGCTTTAGTGAAGTCAGGTCTCCATGCCGGGAAGCTGGTAAAAGAGATTGCTACTGTATGTGGTGGTGGCGGTGGCGGTCGTCCTGATATGGCCCAAGCTGGAGGTAAAGATGGAAGTAAGCTAGATGAAGCATTGAAATTAGCAAATGAACTCGTGGCTCAAGGCCTAAAGGTTTAAAATTAGGAGAAATTTCGGTTATTTTTCACATGGGGATTTCCTTACAGCGCAATGAATATGTTATGATAGTGGCAGGTAATAAATATTTCAGATTGTATTCGCTAAAACATGTTTAATATGTTTTAAAGAAGCGAGGTGTCGTGAATGGATTCCATGGATAAGACAGTCAAATTTAATGTTAATGGCGATGAGTTAGAGGTTTCTTCGAAGGAGATTCTTCTGACGGTATACGATGCTTTGGCAGAGAAGGAATATCATCCGATCAACCAGATTGTCGGCTATCTTTTATCCGGAGATCCTGCTTATATACCGCGCCATAAAAATGCTAGAAGTCTCGTGAGAAAGAAAGAACGAGATGAATTGATTGAAGAGTTGGTAAGATTTTATTTAGCCAATCACCGTTAGGAGAACTTGATGAGAATCATGGGGTTGGATTATGGGGATCGCAGAATTGGAGTGGCAGTTAGCGATATGTTTGGCTGGACTGGTCAAGGGCTTGAAGTTATTGAACGTCGTCGCGAAGGGATTGAGTTCGAACGAATTACGGCTCTGGTCCGTGAGTATGACATTGCTGAGATCGTGGTTGGCTTACCCAAGAATATGGATGGTTCGGTAGGTTTCCGAGGAGATATTTGCATCGAATTCGCAGATAAGCTAAAGGAAATTCTGGACGTACCCGTCCACTTATGGGATGAGAGGTTAACAACAGTATCTGCAGAACGAACACTAATTGAGGGCAACGTCAGCCGAAAGAAACGTAAACAGGTCATAGACAAGATGGCAGCCAGTTTGATTTTGCAAAACTATTTAGATTCTAAGAGTATAAAGCGAGGGTGATATAAATGGCTAATGACAATAAGGGTAGAGAAGAAGAACCGGAAATTATATATATTCCCGATGATGAAGGTAATGAAGAAGAGTTTGAAGTCATTATGAAGTTCGAAGTAGATGATTCTGATGCGAAATATATGATGGTAGTACCCATGGATTCAGAGGATGAAGAGACAGATGAAGTCTATGCATTCCGTTATGAGGAAGATGAAGTTGGGGACGATATCAAGCTATACATGATCGAAAGTGATGAGGAATGGGCAATCGTTGAAGAAACTTTCAATACGCTTGTAGCTGAACTCGATGGAGGGGAATTAGATGACTGAGATTTCAAGTAGTCAGGTTGAATGGAGTAATCGTCTAAAGGAAGCTTTCGGTCCCACAGTGGAATTGGAAGATGAAGATGGAACAACATCTGTTTATGATCTAACAGCTGAATTTGTAGTTGGAGATCAAAGTTATGCTGTTCTACTAAGAGTAGATGATGATAGCGACGAATATGATATCCTCAAAATTATCACTTCTCCGGAAGGAAACTTAGAGCTTGTCACCATTGATGACGATGAGGAATGGGAGAACATCGCTGAACTATACGATGAATTAACGTTCCCACAAGACAACGATATTTAGTGCGTTCTACGCTACTATTATCATAGTGCACAACTCATTCCAATAGGAAATGCTGGAAGGGTGGATTATTCCGCCCTTTTTGGCTGTGAAGGGACGGAAATCTCCATGAAAACGGTAATGAAAATATTTGGTATTATACTATTATTCATAGTATTGGCTGTAGGTGGCGTGGCGTGGTATATATGGAGTGGCTTGCAACCCGTTAAGAAGTCCGATGAGGTTGTACAGTTTACAATTGAGCAAGGCATGGGTACGACTCAAATTGCCTCGCTATTACATGAGAAAGCATTGATAAAGAACGAACTGATATTCATTGGTTATTTGAAATGGAAAGATCAAGGAAGTCGTTTTCAAGCTGGGAACTATGCAACTACACCTGGAAAGTCAAACGATGAAATAATTGCAATGCTAAATAATGGTGATGTCGTAAAAGAGGAAATGATCCGCTTCACGATTCCTGAAGGATATACGGTTGTGCAAATAGCAGACAAGCTGGATAAAGAGGGATTCGTAGATGGGGCAACTTTTCTGAAATTAGCTAACCAATCGTCACAAGCGAATGAGACTTTATTAGGGGTCATACCTAAGAATGCTGAAATTAAGCATGCTCTAGAGGGCTATCTCTTTCCGGAAACCTATGAATTGAAAAAGGGAATTACGGAAGCAGAAATTATTAAGACGATGACTTCTCAACTAGAGCAAAAGTTGAATAGTATTGATAATTGGGAAGAAAAGATGAAGCAACGTGGGCTTACGCTACATGAATTGTTGACCATTTCATCTTTGGTGGAGCGTGAAGTTGTTGTGGATACGGAGCGACGACTAGTCGCAGGTATTATTTATAATCGATTGAACAAAGGACAAAAACTTGAAATTGATGCGACAGTGCAATATTCGCTTGATAAACCCAAGGAACGTCTTTTCTATAAAGATTTAGAGGTTGAAAGTCCTTATAATACGTATTTGAAAAAAGGTCTTCCACCGGGTCCTATATGTAACCCAAGTCTTGCTTCGATTAAGGCAGCACTTGATCCACAACCTTCAGATTATTTCTTTTATGTGACTAAAAAAGATGGGACTCAAACCCATTTATTTGCGAAGACGTATAAGGAACATTTGGTCAATATTGAAAAAAGTAAAAGTATGTCAAAGTAGAAAGAGGTGCTACATGGTGAACAAACCAGAGCTTCTGGTAACGGCTGGATCTTTGAATGAGATCTCAACTTTAATAGACGCTGGGGCAGATGCCCTGTTGATTGGAAATGATCGATTTGGGATGAGATTAGCGGGAAGTTTCTCGATTGAGGAAATTCAAGAAGCTGTACAACAAGCACATGCTCGTCAAGTACATGTATATGTTAGTCTTCAGAACCTGATGTCTAATGATCTATTAGATTCTCTTCCTGATTATGTAAAGGCATTGGGGAATGCTGGCGTGGATGGCGTCGAATTTAATGATCCATCGGTATTAATGGCTGTCAAAACGTATGCTCCTCAGATGAAGCTGCATTGGAACGCAGAGATGACGACTACAAATTATGCAACAGCGAACTATTGGGGTCGCCGAGGTGCTAAGCGTGTCGTATTTGCCAGAGAACTTAATATGGATGAGATTACAGGAATGAAAGGTCACCTTGAAATTGAATCGCAGGTTCAAGTTCATGGTATGACGAATATCTATCATTCTAAGCGAAGTCTAGTTGGAAGCTACATGTTACACCAAGGCAGACCTTTAGATGGGGGTAGTCTTGGCAAAGAGCGGGGGTTATTCCTACTTGAGGGTGAGCGACCAGGTGAGAAATATCCTATATACGAAGATATCAATGGTACTCATATCATGAGTTCAGATGATATTTGTATCTTAGAGGATTTACATTTTCTTTTAGAAGCAGGTGTGAATAGTCTCAAGGTGGAAGGGTTGTTAAAGCCCTTGTCTTACAATGAGACCGTTGTAAGAACATACAGACAGGTAATTGATACTTATATGGCTGATCCAGCGAACTATAGCTATCAGGAGCAGTTCATGGATAATATTCGGAAGATTCAAGACCCGGAACGAGAATTAACTTTTGGATTCTTTTATAAAGAACAGGTTTATTAATTATAGATATGGTGAGGTGGAACGAAAAATGGAAGTCATGTCTCAACCTAAGTATACGGGTAAGCGATATCGTCTAGACAAACCCGAACTTCTGGCTCCAGCAGGTAACTTAGAGAAATTGAAATTCGCGATACATTATGGTGCTGATGCAGTCTATATTGGTGGACAGGTGTATGGTCTTCGTTCTAACGCGGACAATTTCAGCTTTGAAGAGATGCGTGAAGGCGTTGAGTTTGCGCAGAAGTATGGAGCTAAGGTGTTTGTCGCAACTAATATTTATGCACATAATGAAGATTTAGAGGGTATTGAAGCCTATTTGCGTAATCTTCATGAAGTTGGTATTGCAGCTATTATTACAGCAGATCCTGCGATTATTGAAATCGCACAGCGGGCTGTTCCTGAGATAGAAGTACATTTAAGTACGCAGCAATCCACGATGAATTGGCAATCGGTGAAATTTTGGAAAGAAGAGGGTTTGCCACGTGTGGTATTAGGACGCGAAGTTAGCTTTCAAGAAATAGCTGAAATTAAGAAACATGTGGATATCGAGATCGAAGCATTTGTTCATGGTGCGATGTGTTCCTCGTATTCCGGTCGTTGTGTACTTTCTAATCATTTCACAGACCGAGATTCTAATCGCGGAGGCTGCTGCCAATCTTGTCGATGGAGTTATGATCTATTTGAAGAGGCACCTTCCAATGACGTATGGGTCTCCGAAGAAGAGGCGCAGAATACACCGCATGCATTGTTTCAACCAGAAGATAATGCATTCACCATGGGATCGAAAGATTTATGTATGTTAGAAAGTATTCCTGAACTTATTGAAGTGGGAATTGACAGCTTCAAGATTGAAGGACGTATGAAATCACTGCATTATGTAGCTACGGTCGTTAATGCTTATCGTCAAGCGATCGATTCCTATATGGCAGATCCAGACAATTATGTACTGAAGCCTGAATGGGTTGAGGAGATAAATAAAGCAGCAAATCGACCTGTAAATACTGGGTTTTTCTATGATACACCTGATCATGAAGATCACATCTACGAACCTGAAGAAAAAGCCACGCCGTACGATTTTGCAGGATTAGTATTAGAATACAATGCAGAAGATGGTAAAGCACTCATTCAACAGCGTAATCACTTTAAACCTGGACAAGAGATAGAGTTCTTTGGACCGGGAGGAACTTTTTTCAAGCAACGTGTAGAAACGATTTGGGATGAGAAGGGTAACGTGTTGGATGCAGCTCGGCATGCGATGCAACGCGTTGTTATTAAGGTTGATCAACCTGTACGTTATTTTGATATGATGCGTTGTAAGAGAAAATAAGTATGTAACTCACTTAATAAATCGATAGTAGAGCCTCTTTGTCCAAATGGACGAAAGACTCTACTATTTTTTTGTACAATTAACGTAAATTTTTTTATTATTTAAAAGGATTATTAAGTTAAATTGTCGAATATTAACATGTAACATAACGTAATCGCTTTCAGGATACGTCATGCACTACATACTGGCAGGTGAATATTTATGGGAACAGATCGCAATAACAAAAAAGGCCAAGAACAGCAAGCGAAAACTAAGATTAAACAATTTGGGAGTTTTGTTAAAGGGAAAGATAAAAGTTCAACAGAATCAAATTCCCCTAAAGAATTAACTTGGAGAAAATTTAATCCAGCACATTCTGTAGGGGTTAAGTTATTTTTAATCTTTTTCATAGCCATTGTGGCATTCGTGTTGCTAGTTGGAGTTATGTCATACAAAAAGGCCAAGAGTACGATTGAGGACACGGCAGCAAATGCCAACCGGCAGACGATCATTCAAACATCCGAGAAACTAGACATTATTTTGGGACAATATGAAGACATTGTGCTTCAATTATTCTTTGATACGGATATGCAGAGTAGTATGTCGCAATTAACTCAACAGGGACTAACAGAATATGATCTGTTTATGACAAATAAGAAAATTACCGAAAAATTGAGTGCTCAAATCAATGCTAACGAAACAATTAGAGGAATAGTCATTATTCCGCCGGATTCAAATATGAAGCCAATGACAAGAGGGACGATAGCAACAAATGTAGATACAGTTCGTTCTGAACCTTGGTTTGAATCATTAAAGGATAAGAACAAATCCACATGGCTTCCAATAGAGTCTGGAAATAATAGCGAGGAAACGTTTAAAGTGGTACGTTCTCTCAAAACCATGTCTGGTGCGAGCAAGCCATTTGTGATCATCATTGAATTGAAACCCGAATTACTGAGAGATCAGCTGAAGGGCATTGACTTGGGGAGCGGTAGCAAGTTAGAGCTCCATACGAATGAAGGTCAGATTGTTGCTTCTAGTGCGGATGAGAAGGCTGGCGCTAAGACAAAATTAACATTTAAATTCGATGAGAAAGAAGATTCAGGTGATCTGAGAACTAAAGATGAGAGTGGTAAAGATGTTCTAGCGGTGTATAGCACGCTTAAAACAGCAGGTTGGAAACTGGTAGGAACTATCCCAACCTCAGAATTGGTGAGGAGTGCTCAAGGTATTCTGAGCTTTACGATATGGTCTGCAATCGCCGTTGCAGTCATCGCGATTCTGATTGGAATATTGATGGTTCGTATGATTGCTCGTCCACTTATCAATTTAAGAAATCTCTTGATTGAAGGCTCGAAGGGGAATCTTAAAGTTCGATCTCAACATCGTTCCAGAGATGAAATCGGACAACTATCAGGAAGCTTTAATACGATGATGGAGCAAATTACACTATTAGTGAACCAGACCAACAATACAGCGCAAGAAGTACTTGATACGGCTAGTGAATTATCAGATGCATCGAATAAAACGGCTTTATCAGCTCGCGAAATCGCTGTTGCAACGGAAGAAATCGCGAATGGAGCAAGTAGTCTTGCGACAGAAGCAGAGAAAGGTAATGAACTTACAGATCATATTGCACTACAAATGCAAGTGGTCATAAGTAGTAATGTTGAGATGGGAAAAGCAGCTCGAGAAGTTGAGAATTCCAGTGAGTTAGGCACACATAAATTGAGTGATTTATTAGATAAAACCCATCAGACAGAGGATATGACGCGTGCCTTAATGACCAAAGTAGATGGTCTGAAAGAAACGACGATGTCTGTTGGAAAAGTACTTGAAGTGTTGCAGAATATTACGAAGCAGACTAATATCTTATCATTGAATGCAACCATTGAGGCAGCTCGTGCAGGTGCGGCTGGTAAAGGATTTATGGTGATAGCAGATGAAATCCGACAATTGGCCGATCAATCTAGACAGTCCATAGAGATGGTAGGCGAAATCACTGAACGAATCATGAGTGAAATGAATGAGACGGTAAGTGCTCTTACTGAAGCCTATCCACTGTTCCAGCATCAAATGACAGCTGTGAAGGAAACAAACGATATTTTCGTCTCAGTTCAAGGACAAATGGGTGAATATATTCAGCGCTTAGATTCGGTAACATCGTCAATTGAAGGGTTGAATCAGTCACAATCGACTTTGTCAGAAGCGATGGCAAACGTTAGTGCTGTAGCTGAAGAGTCTTCTGCAACATCGGAAGAAGTCGCTTCCCTCAGTAATGAACAACAAAGCATTGGTAATCAATTGGTACAATTATCTGGAAAACTGGAGAATGTATCTACCGAATTGAAAGCTGCATTATCTCGATTCACCGTGTGATAAATGATTTGATGAAGGATTCTCGAATGCCATGCAAATGGCTGTGAGAATCCTTCTTTTTTGGCTGTATAAGTGCTAAAGAGGACATACTAGGTAAAAAAGTTAGAAGAGGAATAATATATGATACTGAAGCAAAAAAAACGTATTTTTTATTGTTTAATGTTTTTAACGGGAGTCATGTTTATCCTATTCATTCGATTAGCATACATCCAATTTCTGATGAGAGTTACGTTATTGCCTGAAAGTAGGCATACGCTCCAAGCGATGTCGATGCTACAAAGGGAACGGGCAATCATGCTCGATTCAGGGAGAGGAAGATTCTATGACCGATATGGTGCGTCGTTAACCGATGAGACGATTCCAGCTGTTGTATTATTTCCAATGGATAGAAGGACGCCTCAGAGTGGGATGATGGATTCCAATATAGACAAGATTGCAGAAGTTTTAGGCGTCAGCCCGGACTATTTTTATAAAATATGGGGTAATCTGCGTGAGCCTTTGGTCTGGCATATCCATAAAGGAGGAGATCCCTTATCTTTAAATGATACTCAGGCTAAGCTCATTACAAGCTTGGATGTGAGTGGAATAAAAGTATTGCCTTACAATAAAAGATACAATGACAATCTCGCAGGAAATCAATGGTTAGGTTATTTGACACAGCTGCCTGAAGAGTTAAATCATACAAACAGTGGAGTGCAAATGAAACAGGGAGGTGGAGGTCTAGAAAAGACCTTAGAACCGCTTCTAAAGGGGATAGGACCAACGATTGCTTATTATACAGTAGATGGAAAGAACAAACCTATTTCAGGCACTGGGATAAGAGTAAAGGCTCCAGATAATCCCTATTACCCGTTACGGTTCGTAACTACAATTGATAGGCCTATTCAACAGCAAATAGAAAAGCTAACAAAACAATCTGGTATGAAACAAGGCTCTGTAGTTGTACTTGATACTGACAATGCAGATGTCGTAGCTATGGTGTCTGCTCCTTTCTACAATCCCCAAGAAATCCATCCAGAGCAAGGTGAATGGAATAACAAAGCATTACAGGCAGTGACGCCGGGTTCTATCTTTAAAACAGTTATTGCCGCGGCAGCTTTAGATGCGGGGGTAACATCAACCCGTGAGAAATTTCATTGTACCGGACATTATGGGAAGTATGGATTATCCTGTTGGAAAGAAGGAGGGCATGGTACGATAACGCTTGAACAAGCATATGCCCAATCCTGTAATGTTGTGTTTGCCACATTAGCAGAGAGGCTTACATCAGGACAGATTCAGACAACAGCTGAAGCGTTAGGGTTGGGAAGAAGAGTAGGCTGGGAGGATCACGATATTCTGGGGGTGTCTTTAATGAAACCTTTGGATCATGAGGATGCCGGAGTGGTGTTTGCTCCGTCTTCATTTCCATATGATGGTGGCGTTAGAGCTCAGACGGGCATAGGACAACGGAATGTGACGGTGACGCCATTACAAGCGGCTAATTTAGTGGTTACCCTTCTCCATAAAGGTCAAGTTCAAGCACCTCGAATATTAGAACGTATCTCGTATCATAATGGACAAGTGATGAAGAAGCTGATTCCTCATACTTATCCGCGGACACTGAGTAATATACAACCAAAGACAGCTGAGCTCTTAACCTTATGGATGAGAAAGGTGGTTACTGAAGGAACAGGTCAATCCTTGTCTAGTTCTGATTGGCCGTTAGCTGGTAAATCTGGAACAGCTCAAACATTTTTAAAGGGAGACCCCAAGAATAACCAATGGTTTATTGGTTATGGTCCCGTGAATCATCCAAAATATGCTGTTGCAGTGCTGTTTCAACATGAATCTCCAGATTCAAAGAACAAAGCAACAGCATTGTTTGGTCAGATTATGGGTTTGTTATCTTCTACTTCTACGATAGGTTCAATGTCTGATTCGGCTCGTTGATCCATATCAAAGGGAGAAACCTCGAATTCTTCATGTGGCAGTCTAATCCAACGTTTAAGGTACCCTTGCATGAGTAGCTCTTTGATTAAGATAAGTAGTATAGGTGAAAGAATTAACCCTGCAACTCCAAACAGAGATAATGAAATGATCATAAATGAGAGCATTAAGAAAGCGGATGTCACACCGATAGAATTACCTGCAATCTTGGGTTCAAGCAATTGACGTGTGATTAGGATAACAATAAATAAGACACCTAGACCGATGGCAAGACCTATATTACCTACAATCACTAGATAGATAATCCATGGAATCATTATGAAAGAGACTCCGACGAGTGGAATAATATCGAGTAGAGCGCCGAGTAGAGCGAGTGTTAACTCATTTCCTGTACCTAATATCAAGAGTCCGATATATAAAATTACGAAACAAATAAGAACCAATATCATCTGCGCCTTGATGTAGGAACCAATGGACTTGAATACACTATTTTTAAGGAATGCATAGGCGTTCTTAATCGTCTGAGGCGATTTATCACTAGCAATGCGTCGCCATGTTTCAATTTCTGTGCTTAAGAAGAAAGCTAGAATGATCGCAATAGCAAAGTTACCGAGGAAAGATGAGAATGAAGTGAAGGCAGAAAATAAATATTTCAGGAAATTAATTAATATATCTGAAGCGGAATTTGTTATAAGTGTGAAATATTCATTCATTTTTTCAGTGAGGTTAGGGGGGAGTAAGTCTGCTTTCGTATGTAAGAAATTTAAAGACTGCGTGAATTGCCATTGAAATACTCTAGTATAGTAGGGTAATTGGTCATGCATATGTGAGATTTGAGAAATGACGATGATGCCACCTGCTAATATGCCTCCTAGAATGATAAGAACAAATAACAAAATAGAAATTGCAGAAGAGATTGCTTTATTTAATCCTCTTTTGTGAAGAAACTTAGCAAATGGTTCGATCAATAAGAAGATGATAAAGGATAAGAAGACGGGCGTTGCTAACTGATAAAGTTTACTGAATATAAACATGGTCAAAAAAACAGTTAATGCTATTAATCCAATATCAAAAAATGTTCGCCAATACTTTTTATAAAGTGGAAGCATAGTCTAAAAACATCTCCTTCATCCATAATCTAGGTCATACTGTATTTCATTGTACATGATATCAAAAAAATCGCCTATATAATCAAAGGATATGATAAAATAATAGATGGTGATTTTTGATTAAATCTATCGCTATGTAAAGCATAACAAAGTCAATCAGAGAAAAGTGGGGGGGATGGTATGCAGACTTTGCTGCTTTGGTTGTTCTATATTTCTTCTTTTTATGCATTTATTCCAGGCATGATCACCCGCATTTTTGGATTTCGAGTGTTTCGAAAGGGCAAGAGTGAACACGCGTTTGCACTAACCTTTGATGATGGGCCTGATCCACATTATACGCCCCAATTACTTGATATACTTAAACGATATAACGCCAAGGGGACCTTCTTTGTAGTAGGTAAAAATGCTGAACAACATCCAGAGTTAATACAACGTATGTACGATGAAGGACATCTTATCGGGATTCATAACTACATACACAAGTCTAATTGGATCATGCGTCCAGCAACGGTACGCAACCAAATCCAGAAAACAGATGAAATCATTTATGCGATAACGGGGGAAAGAACATCCTACTATCGTCCACCGTGGGGGATTGTGAACTTATTTGACTTCTCCAAACACAATCAATTTAAAATTATATTATGGTCAGCTATGTTCGGTGATTGGCGCGAGAAGATGGGATCCGACAAATTAGCAAAACGCATGTTAAATAAGCTAAAACCTGGTGAAATCATGCTTCTGCATGATTGTGGTTCAACCGTTGGTGCAAATCTTGATGCCCCTAAGCATATGCTAATTGCACTCGAACAAGTGCTGGAGGAAGCACAACGTCGTAATTTACAAAGTATTCGTATTGACGAGATGATACAAGCCAGTGCTCCAGAAATTAAACTATCGCGTTGGAAGCTTGCTGTAGTTAAGCTTTGGTTAATGTGGGAAGTGGTATTTCATTTCATATTCCAGCTCAAGACAGTTACCCCAGCAGATCCATTTCTTCATTACCGGGTTCGTGCCTATAAAGGGGAAGCACTCACGTTGGATAATGGATCAAGGCTAGAAAAGGGAGATGCGATTATCGAATTGCATTTTGACAATCAGAAATTATTTAAATTAGGTGTGAAGTCACGTTCGACCGTACACTTAGCTATTCAAATGATTCGCTCGATGGAGAAAGAACTACCCATCTTAGCTCAACAGTTAATGGAAAATGATGAATTAAGAGATGCTAAAGCACTCTATGGTGTGAGTATGATCAATCGAGGGCCGGAAAAATTCGGATTTAGTATTCGGGATTTGCCGGAGGGTTGGTTTGCGAAATCGACACAAGTATATTTGAAAATTCTAATGAGAATTATTCACCCTGCAGGACAGGATCGACTAAAGGAATCTCCAAGTAAACTGGTACCGAAAATGATTATTATGCCGCTCGAACATCTATATGAACATCATGCAGTGAGTGGTTCTCATCGCTGTTCGAATCCGACAAAATTTCAACAGGTCGTATCCGTGGACAATAGGAATTTAAAAATATAAGAACACGAGAATCTATGTATTATGGCTAGAGAGAAATATCAATTGCCATATGAGAAGTGTTTAATAAGTTAAAGGGTGTTCTCCAATGGGGAACACCCTTTTGTTGAAAAATGACGGATGATAAATCTAGTAGAGCAAGTTGTATCATCCGTTAAATGTAAGTAAAAGTGCATTGTTGAGAATTAGATCTTAAGTACAGCACCGGAACTTGCATTGGTTACCAATTTAGAGTAACGAGCAAGAAGTCCTGTTTTCACTTTAGGTTCGAAGCCTTTCCAGTTCGCACGACGGCGTTCAAATTCTTCATCATCAATTTCTAGTTGAATGGTACGATTGTTAAGATCTAATTCAATGATATCTCCGTCTTCAATGAAAGCAATAGGTCCACCTTCAGCAGCTTCAGGAGAGATATGTCCAATGCTTATTCCACGAGATGCTCCTGAGAAGCGACCATCTGTGATAAGACCTACTTTGGCACCAAGTCCCATACCGACAATCTGAGAAGTTGGAGCAAGCATTTCTGGCATTCCTGGACCACCCTTAGGTCCTTCATAGCGAATGACAACGACATGTCCTTCTTTTACTTTACCATTGGTAATACCGTGTAGTGCTTCATCCTGGGAATCGAAGCAGATAGCTGGTCCTTTGTGATAGCCACCTACTGAAGGATCAACGGCACCTACTTTAATGATAGATCCGCCTGGAGCTATATTTCCGAATAGGACAGCAAGTCCTCCGCGCTCGGAGTGTGGATTGTCTAAAGTATGGATAACATTCTGATCAATGATTTCACAGCCCTCAACATTTTCACGTAGTGTTTTAGAAGATACCGTAATACAGTCTCCGTTAATTGCACCTGGCTTCTTCAGAAGTTCATGAATAATAGCACTTACGCCACCTGCATTATGAAGGTCTTCGATGTGCCAATCTGAAGCAGGAGCAAGTTTAGCTAAGTGAGGCACGCGGTTGGCTACTTCATTAATACGTTCAATTGGGTAATCAATACCAGCTTCGTGTGCTAGTGCTAGCGTGTGTAGTACGGTATTTGAAGAACCACCCATTGCCATATCTAGTGCGAATGCATTATCAAGGGCGTCCATAGTTACGATATCTCTAGGCTTAATATCAAGTTTGATTAATTCCATCAATTGTGTAGCAGATTGTCTAACGAAATCCTTCCGTTCTTCAGCAACGGCAAGAATGGTTCCATTACCTGGTAGAGCAAGTCCAAGCCCTTCAGCAAGACAGTTCATGGAGTTGGCTGTGAACATACCGGAACATGATCCACAGGTAGGACAACCAAATTGTTCTAGTTCTAGCAAACCTTCATCAGATAAAGTACCAGCTTGATGAGCACCAACCCCTTCAAAAACAGAGGTAAGGGAAATCGAGCGACCAGTACTGTCTTTACCAGCTTTCATAGGCCCACCACTAACGAAAATGGTTGGGATATTCACGCGAAGCGCACCCATCATCATACCTGGTGTGATTTTGTCACAGTTCGGGATACAGACCATACCATCGAACCAGTGTGCAGCAACAACCGTTTCTACGGAGTCGGCGATAATATCACGGCTCGGTAGAGAGTAGCGCATACCGATATGTCCCATAGCGATACCATCATCAACACCAATGGTGTTGAATTCAAACGGAACCCCTCCGGCTTCACGGATAGCTTCTTTAACAATCTTGCCGAATTCTTGAAGGTGGATGTGTCCTGGAACGATGTCAAGATAAGAGTTACATACTGCTATAAATGGTTTGCCGAAATCTTCTTCCTTTACGCCTGCTGCCCGCAATAGACTGCGGTGAGGAGCACGGTCGAAGCCTTTCTTAATCATATCTGAACGCATTTTCTTTGGTTTCATGATGTCTAGTTCCCCCCAAATAATTTATAGTAGCAACGCTTTAACACGGTTGTTCAACAGAGTTAACATGTAGCTGGTTTTTAATGAGTCTATCACAAATGGTTAGTTTTTTCTACCAATCGTGGAGTGAAAAACAAGACACCACCTTCTATTTTAGCGAAGGGGTGTCTTTAGGGATAAACAATATCAATAATAAGGCGGAAGTGTAGAAATATTACAAAGAACGACGGAATGCTTTATTCTCCAATGAGACGACCCAGTGGACGGAAGGTTCGACTAAAGGATGTGCTGCACGGCGAACAAAGGGTTGCGCAAGAAGAATGGTAAGGGCTATAGAACCAAGAATGAGTAGAATGGCATCGGTAGTACCTTGAATGTGAGTGTATAACCCCGTGGTATTAGCTAGTCTAATAATGAATCCATGTAATAGGAACACGTAGAGCGTGCGACGCCCTAAGTCAGTTATGACACTTTCGACCATGGGAACAAAAGCTAGGAAGGCTGCTGCAGAGATGAACTGAAGAACATACAAAGCAAGACGAAATAACCCCGCATACCATTCATGGTGACCAAGCTGCATAAAGGTCATATTTCCAAACAGCCAACCAACAGGCAAATTCATACCCCATAACCCAATGATGACGAAGATACCTGTAGAAACGAGAGCCGCACCAGTTCTTTTCCAGCGTGTGATGTTATTTAGGAATGCTGAGAAATTAATATGATAACCGATCATGAAAAAAGGAAGATAAACAAAGGTCCTACTGATGCTGAGCCATACGCCGTCAAGTTGTAGGTATCCTACTAGCACACCCAGTAAAAGTGAGATAACGATTTGTTGGAATGGAGATAACTTATGCATACTGATCGTTAACAGGCGCCAACAGATATGACTGGCTAGAAACCAAAGTAATAAATAGGGAGCAAATAAAGAATGATGAATGCCGTTCACCTGAAATACCGTATAATCCAGAACAGAATAGATACTTTGAAAAATAATATATTGTAAGCCGATTTGTGTTAACGTTCTTCGACCGATATCACCCATCAATCCTGATTTGGCAAAGTAACCTGTGACAAGAACGAATAACGGCATATGAAATGTAAGTATCCATAAGAATATCTGATGGAGGCCACCCATTTCCTGAATAAGAGGTTCAATGGCATTAGCAACAAATACTGTAACAATCAGTAGGAATCGCAAATTAAGAAAATAAGTCTCTCCTTGCTTCAGTGACTGTGTCTTCATGGGTCTCCTCCATCTCTCTATCCAAGGGATTGTGACGATCTAATGGTGCTTCTATTTCTCTATAGTTTAAAATTACTATTTCTGGTCTGTTAACTTTGTGATTAATATCACGTTAGAAAACGCTATCACTTCATACAATTGCGTCGAAGTATTGAATTAAAAATAGTTACAAGTATTGACAACTCTTTATCAACGTTCGAAAATAAGAATATAATAAATATGAAGGTTTCTAATGGGAGGCGCTACATTGGCTACACTGCAAGCAGGTCAATTTAATGTACCCTGCGAAGCGATTCTATTCGATAAAGATGGCACGTTGTTTCAATTTATGATGCTTTGGGGTAATTGGGCTGAGTCTGTACTTACGGGTATGGAGAAAAGGCTTACGTTCTTGGGAAAGGATTTCACGGGCTCTATAGCCGGAGTCCTTGGCACGCGACATGATCAGTTGGGTCAGGTATGTGGGTATGATCTACATGGCCCCCTTGCGATGGCTACAATAGAAGAAACGCATGGAATCTTAGCTTGGCAGCTATATGCGGCAGGGGTTCCGTGGAATGAGGCACTTGTTCAAGCCATTCAGATTTGTAAAGATGCGATGCTCGATCTACGACAGAACAAGCCAATCGTTCTTATGAATGGACTATTGCATTTCTTGCAGGAATGCGAAGCGGCATCTATTAGATTAGGTGTTGTCACATCAGACGAAACATCATCTACTGTTGAACAATTACATTGGGCAGGGATAAGTCATTATTTCGAAGTCATTATTGGTCGGGATCAGGTCAGTCAAGGAAAGCCACATCCAGAAATGGTAGAAAA
Source organism: Paenibacillus macquariensis (assembly GCF_900156375.1). Taxonomy (GTDB): domain Bacteria; phylum Bacillota; class Bacilli; order Paenibacillales; family Paenibacillaceae; genus Paenibacillus_AQ; species Paenibacillus_AQ macquariensis. The sequence continues at coordinate 242,065 of NZ_FTNK01000007.1, read as the reverse complement.
GGCATCCCATGCGCTTGGTATTGAATCACAGAACATCGTCGTTATTGGCGATACGAATGTAGATATGCAAATGGGGAAAGAAGCAGGTGTGAAGCTAACAATTGGAATATCTACTTTAAGTGAATCTACGGAATGTTTGCTTGATGCAGATGTGATGATTACAGATTATCGGGATTTACAACTGAAAGCGTAAATAACTATTCATAATAGTTGAATCCAATATATGAATCATTTGGAGGTGCTACGAGTATGGAAAGAATAGAAACGTTGGCCTCTTGGATTCAAGAGAGTAGTAGAATTGTTTTTTTTGGAGGAGCTGGAACGTCAACTGAGAGTGGAATTCCTGATTTTCGTTCGGCGGCAGGGTTATATCAAAGCGAGCAGGACTCACCCTATCCACCAGAGGTGATGCTAAGTCATCATTTCTTTGTTGAGCATCCTGAAGTGTTTTATGATTTCTACCGTAGCAAGATGATTCATGAACATGCCAAGCCTAATGCCTGCCATAATGTACTGGCAAATCTCGAGAAACAGGGGAAATTACAGGCCATTATTACGCAGAATATTGATGGACTTCATCAAAAAGCAGGAAGTTCTAACGTTCTAGAATTACATGGTTCTATTCATCGTAACTATTGTATGGGTTGTTCACTTTACTATGGATTGGAAGCCATTATTACAAGTGAAGATATTGTCCCGCGTTGTCTTTCCTGTGGTAATGTCATCAAGCCGGATGTTGTGTTGTATGAAGAATCTTTGGATTCTCAAATCTTATATGGTTCGATGGATGCCATTTCGTCCGCAGATTTATTAATTATTGGTGGAACCTCACTAACTGTACAACCGGCAGCGCAATTAGTATCCTATTTCCAAGGAAGCCGAACTGTACTCCTAAATGCAGAGCCAACACCTTACGATGATCAAGCTGATTTGCTTATTTCAGATCGTATAGGGGAAGTTATGGACAAAGTGAATAAGTTGTTGTAGCCAGTATGAACGAACTATATTTTATAACGCAAGCCTGCTGATTCTCTCCATTTGAGAAAAGGCAGGCTTTTTCTGATGATAATGTGATCCCTACGTATTCATATTATGGCTGACTAGATCCCCCTGGTTTTCTCCCTATTCGGTTACGATATGCACTAGGAGACAAGTTACAGAATCGTCTGAATTGTCGTGAGAAGTATAGGGCGTCTGTAATTCCTACGGAAGAGGCGATTTGTTCAATGGACAGTTCGGGACGTTCACGTAATAGCTGACGCGATTTATCAATTCGAAGCTTTAATAAATAAGTAATTGGAGAGAGCCCCGTTTCTTTCTTGAAAATGCGGGAAAGGTATGCCCTATTGTAACCTAAGCTGTCACACATTTGTTCGATGGATACAGGATGGGCGAACTGTGTGGACATATAAAGGATCATTTGCTTAACCGTTCGTTGTACCTGTGATTCTGTTCCTGTAAGTCTTGACTCACTCGAAAGGACATCCTGTGCTTCTGCTAGAATAAGATAAAGGTAACCTAGCGAAGCCATATAAGCACTTTCCTTTTTGGTATAAAAGACTTCTTGCATTCGGGAAATGGCTGAAGGGATATGTGGATGTTCCTTTATGGACGTAAAGACAGAATGGTTGGCTACAAATCCAGCTTCCGCAACTTTATCCTTTGCATCATGGCCGATAAAAGCTACCCAACGGTAGCACCAAGGATGTTCAGCATCAGAAACATAACTAACTAATTGTCCAGGATGAATAAGGAAACAAGAGCCTTCACCGAGTTCATAGATATGATGTTCAGTACGAAATGTGCCGGTTCCTTTTTCAATGAAATGTAACAAATAATAATCATAAATTTTGGGGCCTAACGCATGTAAAGGGCTTGTCTGGCTCTCTCCAGCAAAAAGGACGTGCAGAGAATTACCGTCATGATGGACGGGGTTAGCAGCTACAGAATAGGTTGAATTAAAGGTCATGAGTGTGCGCTTCCTATCTTATTATAATATTATTTGAGAGTAGTATTGTATTTCATTATACTTCGAAAGGTCACATTTATCCATATTAAACACACATGGTTGCATTATCATAGTTAGCGGTTTCATTTATACTATAACTAAGGAAGAATGATACTAAAGAGGGCTGGTGAAAGCATATGAGTACACAAGCAGCAATGTTGAAAAAAACTTTTATAAGCAAATTCGGAGAGACAAAACATAAACAATATGTGTTTAATGCACCTGGTCGAGTTAATCTGATTGGAGAGCATATCGATTATAATGGTGGGTACGTTCTACCTGCGGCGCTTGAATTTGGAACAACGTTAGTCATTCGTGAAAGAGATGATAACAAGATTCACTTCGCTTCTACTAATATTCCATTTGAGATGACGATGGATGTTCAAGAAATTGGGAAAGAAAAGACGGGGGAGTGGATTGATTACCCGATCGGAGTCATGGTAGAACTACGAAAAATTGGCTGTGAATTGACGAAAGGTTACGATTTATTCTTCCATGGAGAGATTCCAAATGGCGCTGGATTATCATCCTCTGCTTCTATGGAAGTCGTGACGGCGTATGCATTACTAACGTTGGAAGGTAAGGAGACCGATACTGTTGAGATAGCCTGCCTATCACAACGAGCTGAGAATCAGTATGTTGGAGTGAATTCAGGAATCATGGATCAATTTGCGGTAGCGAATGGTAAGCAGGATCATGCTATTCTGTTGATGTGCGATACGTTGGAGTATAAACATGTACCATTCCGTACAGGTTCATACAAGTTAGTGATCGGTAATACAAATAAACGTCGAGGACTCGTAGATTCTGCTTATAATGAACGTCGTCAACAATGTGAGATCGCACTGGAGCTTTTGAAGAAAGAAATTCCAACGCTGAATTACTTAGCACAATTACAACCAGACCAATTAGAATCGCTACAGGTTCATATCCAAGATGAGACGGTTAGACGCAGAGCGCAGCATGTCGTTGAGGAGAATCAACGTGTACTAGATTCTGTGGAAGCTTTGACGAATCATGATCTAGAGAAATTCGGTCAATTAATGAATGCATCGCATGATTCATTGCGTGATCTATATGAAGTAAGTTGTGTGGAATTAGATGTCATGGTCGAAGAGGCACGTCGCATTCCAGGCACACTTGGTGCAAGGATGACAGGAGCGGGATTTGGTGGTTGTACCGTGTCTTTAGTCCATGAAGAATCCGTAGAACAATTCGTTCAACAGGTTGGCGATCATTATAGAGCAAGAACTGGATTCGAAGGTAACTTCTATGTATGTGGTGTAGGCGATGGCGTAAAAGAAATCAAGGAGGAGATATAATATGGCTATCTTAGTAACTGGCGGAGCAGGGTATATTGGTTCACATACCGTGGCAGCATTACTTGATCTTGGGGAAGAAGTTGTTGTAATTGATAATTTACAGACAGGACATCCCGAAGCTCTTCTTGGAGGTAAGCTTTATGAAGGAGATTTACGAGATAAAGAGTTACTTGCAAAGTTGTTCAGTGAGAATGACATTGATGCGGTTATTCATTTTGCAGCGAATTCTCTTGTAGGAGAAAGTATGCAGAATCCGGTTAAGTATTACGATAACAATGTATTTGGTACGTTGTGTTTACTTGAAGCGATGGATGCAGCTAATGTTCGTAAAATTGTATTCTCCTCCACGGCAGCTACTTATGGCGAACCTGAGAAGGTACCTATTGTCGAAGGTGATCGTACAGAGCCTACGAATGTGTATGGAGAGACCAAGTTAATGATGGAGCGTATGATGTCATGGTTCGATAAAGTACTGGGCATTAAATATGTGGCATTGCGTTATTTCAACGCAGCAGGTGCACATGCTAGTGGCAGAATTGGTGAAGATCATCGACCAGAGAGTCATCTCATTCCATTGGTATTGCAAGCTGCATTGAAACAAAGAGAGAACATCGCTGTATTCGGGGAAGATTATCCTACACCAGATGGAACATGTGTTCGTGATTACATCCATGTGAGTGATCTCGCTGATGCACATTATCGTGCGGTAACTTACTTGAGAAGTGGCAATGACAGTAACGTATTTAATCTAGGGAATGGCCAAGGATTCTCTGTCAAAGAAGTGATTGAAACTGCAAAGAAAGTCACAGGTCTTGATATTCCCGTTGTGATGCAAGAACGCCGTGCAGGAGATCCTGCCACATTGGTTGCTTCTTCGGACAAAGCGCGTAGCGTCCTTGGTTGGAATCCAACCCACGACAATCTAGACAATATCATTCAAAGTGCTTGGAGTTGGCATCAGTCTCATCCACAGGGATATGGAGAATAAGGGGGATCAATATGGATATCGCAAGTACAACAACGCCAGAACAAGATGAAGCTTTGCATGCGATTGAACGTTTGGTTCAGTTTGCCTTTGATCACCATTTAATTAAAGAAGAGGATGTTGATTACAGTCGTAACCTATTAATGGATCTCTTCCATTTCAGTGAACCGTTCGCTTACGAAGTAGATCATACTATGCAAGATAGTCCGCAGATTATGATTGATACATTGATTCAATACGGATACCAGATTGGACTTATTCCTGAGAATACGGATACGTATCGAGATCTATTGGATTCTAAGATTATGGGACTCCTGATGGCACGCCCATCGGAAGTGATTGCAGAGTTTGAAGATATATCTAAGAATCAAGGGATAGAAGCGGCCACAGAACATTTCTACAAAATGAACATTGATTCTAATTACATTCGAATGGACCGGGTGTCCAAGAACGTCTATTGGAAGCAGGCAACGGCTTATGGCGACATCGAAATGACCATTAACTTGTCTAAACCAGAGAAGAATTCCAAAGAGATTGCAATGGCGAAATTACTTCCACCCCCAATCTATCCTAAGTGTCAATTATGTCGAGAAAATGTAGGTTATGCTGGACGAATTAATCATCCATCACGTCAGAATCTACGTGTGATCCCATTGGTAATGAATGATGAACCTTGGTTGTTCCAATACTCACCTTACGTGTACTATAATGAGCACTGCATTATATTTCATCGCGACCATGTGCCAATGAAATTGACCAAAGATACATTGAAAAGACTGTTGTCTTTCGTAGATATTGTTCCGCATTATTTTATTGGATCCAATGCAGATTTGCCTATCGTCGGTGGTTCTATTCTGACGCATGATCATTTCCAAGGTGGGCGTCATACATTCCCGATTCAGAATGCTCCTAAAGAAGCCTTATTCACGCATGATGAATATCCCGAAGTATCTGTAAGTATCGTGAAGTGGCCGATGTCTGTATTACGTATTAGTTCACAGGATAGTCAGGTTCTACTCGAATGTGCTAATAACATTTACGAGTCATGGAAGCAATATAGTGATCCAAATGCGGATATTCTGGCCTTTACTAAGAATGACGCCGGTGAAGATGTTCCACATAACACGGTAACACCGATCGTGCACCGCAGCGTTGATGGATCTTACGAGATGGATCTCGTATTGCGCAATAATCGTACCGACGAACAGTATCCGGATGGAATCTTCCATCCGCATCCAGAGATGCACCACATCAAGAAAGAGAATATTGGCTTAATCGAAGTCATGGGTCTGGCCATATTGCCTGGAAGACTGAAGGAAGAGCTCGATCTCGTTGCGAATATTTTAAGTGGTGATGAAGAGCTCTACACTTCGGCTATGGCGGGAGAAGTGCCTATGTTGGTTCAGCATTTGGAATGGATCAAGTCACTTGTCAATGAACATGGCAATCAACATCACAAAGATGAGGCTGTACAATTGATCCAACATAAGGTTGGGTGTAAGTTCGTAGATATTCTGGGGCATGCAGGTGTATATAAGAGGACAGAGGCAGGACAGCAGGCATTTAAATTATTCCTACAACATTTGGGATATGAGCAATCCTAATCAAATATAATCCGTAAATAAGCCGTTCTTCCTCATTGAGGGAGGGCGGTTTGTTCATCTATCACGAAAGGTTTATACTATAGAAATGATGAATTATCTTTCGAAGTGAATTGATAATTTGTCAGGAATGAAATGATTTTTATCATCGGAGGCGAAATAATTAATGATAGCATTTGAATTTAATAATCCTACCAAGTTGATCTTCGGAAGAGGGACACTTGATGCACTTAAAAGTGAAGTACCTAAATACGGAAATAAAGTATTGTTTCTATATGGTGGCGGCAGCATTAAACGTAGTGGTCTTTATGACAATGTCATGACCCTGTTGAATGAGATTGGAGCTGAAGTTACTGAGCAAGGTGGCGTAGAACCTAATCCACGACTATCTACCGTACACAAAGGCGTAGAACTATGTAAATCGAACGGAATTGAACTTATTCTGGCTGTAGGTGGCGGAAGCGTACTTGACTGTGCTAAGGCTATTGCTGTTGGTGCGAAGTATGATGGAGATATGTGGGATTTCTTAGAACGTAAAGCTGCTCCTCAAGCTGCCCTTCCTTTAGGAACCGTATTAACAATGGCTGCAACGGGATCTGAAATGAACGGTGGATCTGTTATCACTAATGAAGTGACACAAGAGAAAATGGGCTGGGGTAGTCCATATGCCTATCCGGCATTCTCTATTCTAGATCCAGCACATACATTCTCCTTGCCTAAGGATCAGACGGTGTATGGTATGGTGGATATCATGTCTCATGTATTAGAACATTACTTTCATTCGGAGAGTAATACACCTGTACAGGATGGATTCTGTGAGACGATTCTACGTACAGTTATCGAGACAGCGCCTAAGCTTATTGAAGATCTAGAGAATTTTGAATTACGTTCGACGATTATGTATTGCGGTACAATGGCATTGAATGGTGTACTGAATATGGGAATGACGGGCGATTGGGCTACTCATAACATAGAGCATGCGGTATCGGCTGTATATGATATTCCACATGGCGGCGGATTAGCTATTCTGTTCCCGAATTGGATGAAACATAACCAGAACGTTGATATTGCACGCTTCAAACGATTAGCTATTCAGGTATTTGGTATTGATCCATCAGGGAAAAGTGATGAGCAGGTTGGAGTTGAAGGAATTGAAGCATTACGTACATTCTGGAATTCCATCGGTGCGCCAAGTCGCTTAAGCGATTATGATATTGATGCAAGTCAGATTGAGGTTATGGCGGATAAGGCGCTACGTTTTGGTCCTTTCGGTAACTTTAATAAGTTGAATAAAGAAGACGTGGTTGAGATCTACAACATGTCACTTTAAAATAATACGATGTGAATTGCGATATCAATGAGGGACTCCTCCCAAAGGTCTTAATAATGACCTTTGGGAGGAGTCCCTTTTATGATGTCATCTTATAACGGACTTCGAAATAATTTCCATGGTTATTTACAATACAGGAAATATTTGAAACAATAGGGTAGTTAAAGCGTATAAGTTAATATAGACATAGAAAATGCGACAGGAGGACGGAAATAATGGAGGCGCTTTATTTAAGTTGTTTGGCAGGAGGCGTACTGTTTGCCATAGTAAGTGTGGTATTCGGGGACGTACTAAGTAACGCGTTGGATGGGATTCTTGATTTCTTATCTGTAGATATTCTGAAGCCAATGGTGGTAGCAAGTGCAATTACGGTATTTGGGGGAGCGGGCGTTTTGATAACTCGACATTCCAACTTGAGTATCATACCGAATTTGTTATTTTCCATCCTAATCGCCATTTTCATTTCTCTTCTTGTGTATTATCTCTATGTCAAACCGATGGAAAACAGTGAGAATTCTACGGGTTACTCCATCCATGATCTGGTCGGTAAGATTGGAGAAATTACGATTCCTCTTCCTGGCATAGGGTATGGAGAAGTAATGGTTAAGATTGGGGCGGGAAATGTCTTACATATTGCTTCCAGTCTAGAACAACGTGTCATGATCGCTGGAACTCGTGTTGTTATTGTTGATGAAGTAGATGGTGTGTTATTTGTTACAGAATTTGATGATAAAAGAGGAGATGATGTCTAATGGAATCAATACCAGATTATTTGATTATTCCAGCTATCGTAATTGCTGTCATTATTGTACTTGGTTTGGCATTCTGGGCACGTTATAAGACAGTAGGACCAGATGAAGCGATGATTGTTACAGGTTCTTTCTTGGGTAATCGTAATATTTCAGATGAAGATGGTCGTAGAATAAAGATTGTTCGTGGAGGTGGAGCATTCATTCTTCCAATTTTCCAGCAGTCGCAATTCATTTCACTTCTTTCTCATAAGCTAGATGTCTCAACCCCGGAAGTATACACCGAGCAAGGCGTGCCCGTTATGGCTGATGGTGTAGCGATTATTAAAGTAGGAGGATCCATTGAAGACGTAGTAACAGCTTCTGAGCAATTTATAGGCAAACCTGTTGATTCACTCAGAGGTGAAGCACAAGAAGTGTTGGAAGGGCACCTTCGTGCGATATTAGGAATGATGACCGTAGAAGAAGTCTACAAGAATCGTGATAAGTTCGCGCAAGAAGTACAGGGTGTGGCTGCAAGGGATCTGAAGAAAATGGGGTTACAAATTGTTTCATTTACAATCAAAGATTTACGAGATAAGCATGGATACTTAGAAGCGCTAGGGAAACCTCGTATTGCGACGGTTAAACGTGATGCAGAAATCGCCGAGGCAGATGCTGTACGTGATGCACGAATTCAGAAGGCCAATGCAGAAGAGCAGGGACAGAAAGCCGAACTGCTAAGAGACACGAATATTGCTGAAGCATCGAAGGAAAAAGAGTTGAAAGTCGCTTCGTTTAAAAAAGAGCAGGACACTGCTAGGGCTGAGGCAGACCAAGCCTATCACATACAAGAAGCCCGTGCGAAACAAATTGTAGTAGAAGAGCAGATGCAAGTAGAAATTGTTCGCAAAAACCGTGAAGTAGACTTACAAGAAAAAGAGATCTTAGTTCGCCAATTGCAATATGATGCTGAAGTGAAGAAGAAGGCAGATGCGGATCGATATTCTGTTGAGATTGGAGCAGAAGCAGATAAAGCACGTAGAATGCTTGAGGCAGATGCGCTGCAATATTCTATCGAGACACAAGCGAAAGCTTCGGCATCACAGAAACGATTAGATGGTCAGGCGATGGCTGATTCGGAACGGGCAAGAGGTACTGCAGATGCAGACGTCATTCGTTTGCGAGGGCTCGCTGAAGCAGAAGCGAAGGAGAAGTTGGCTGCAGCATTCCAAAAGTACGGAGAAGCTGCAATACTCGATATTGTCGTGAAGATGCTGCCTGAACTCGCTGGCAAAATTGCACAGCCACTGGCTTCTATTGATAATCTGACTGTAGTCGACACTGGCAAAGGCGAAGGTGCTGCTCGAGTAAGTAATTACGTAACAGAATTAATGGCCACTGCACCGGCAATGCTAAAGAATGTTTCGGGGCTCGACCTTGAAAGTCTAATTAAAGGTTTTACTCAAAAGAAGCCTGAGTTACAAACAGTAACATCAGTGCCTTCTGATCTACCGTCACAAGAATAATTGACTTATAAGTGAAGGCCCAAGCTCTAGTAATGGATAATGTTACTAGAGCTTGATTTATAGATAGTCATTATCTTCTTTCTGAGGTTGACGAATGAGTAGATCTTTGTTAATATCTCATGCTTGAGGGTATATTAATGAGGTGCTAAATATGGGCAATATACAAGTATTTAAGGTGCTAAATAACAACGTCATTATTGCAAACCATCCGCAATTTCAGGAAGTTGTAGTTATTGGTAAAGGAATAGGTTTTAACTGCAAAGTTGGTGACGATCTACCACTATCGTCCGTTGAGAAAATGTTTATTTTAACCAATGAACAAGAACAAGAGCAGTATAAACAATTAATTCCGCAAGTAGCTGAACATCTGATAGAAATTGTCAATGAAGGTATTTTATACATTAAAGAGCACAGTAAGGTCCCTCTGAATGAGCATATACACATTGCATTAACAGATCACATTTCTTTTGCAATTAAACGTTATGATCAGGGTATTGTACTGCATAATCCGTTTCTATTCGAGACGAAAGAAATGTATCCTGAAGAATATCGAATGGCAGAACATGTAGTTAAGTTAATTCGTAAGGGATTTAAAGTGGATTTGGAAGAAGATGAAATTGGTTTCGTAGCACTTCATATCCATAGTGCGCTTACGGATCAGCACGTTAGTGAAGTTAAGAAACAATCCGAACTTGTTGCTTATTTGGTTGAGGTTGTGGAACAAAGCATGGATTACCATATTCCACGTGACTCATTGGATTACTCAAGATTTATTACGCATTTACGGTTTGCCTTAGAGCGCGTACGTAGTGGCAAGGTTGAACAAGAGATTGGATCACTTGATAAATTACTTTACCAGGAATATCCTGAATTATATTCATTGGCTTGGAAGATGACTAAAATTATGGAAGAAAAATTACGTAAACCTGTGTATCCGTCAGAAGTAAGCTATTTAACAGTACATTTACAACGGCTTTCTGAGAGAAAAAATGGTACAGGTGATAAAAATTTTGTGTAGAGAAATAAAGTTGAAAAAGAGTAATAAAGATGTTAAAATATATTCGTAGTTCTACAAACTTAATATTGTACTTACGTGTAACTGATTATTTCAGGCATGAGTTAATTTAAAGTATACTGATTGTTCTCCCCGTTATTGGGTAATCTAACCTTAGGTTAGAAGAACAAGCAATGTGCTGTAAAAAACTCGTGCCTTTTTGTTTTTATGTACTTTTAGGAATCTAATAAGTGAATCTTCTGAAACAACTTGGCGCTGCAGGCGTACTAGAAGTAGGCAACAACGCTTAGACCATCTTTGATGAGAAGCGGTTACCGCAATTGTGGTTGAAGATATTAAGTGGTTAACTTAAGAGAATGGATAAGCTATAGAACAATAAACTAAAAATGAGAGTAGGATGAATATTATGCAAAAAACATTCAAAATTGTGGACGAAGACGGAATTCATGCACGCCCAGCAACAGCATTGGTAAATGCTGCAACAAAATTCAAAACAACAGAAGCTTATGCAGAATCTAACGGTAAGAAAGTAACGTTGAAATCGATTTTAGGTGTGCTTTCATTAGGATTGGAAATGGGAGATACTTTGGTTCTTATTACAGAAGGTGAGGAAGAAGTAGCAGCCTTAGACCAACTTCAAGAAGTAATGATCAAAGAAGGGTTAGGCGAACTTCATGAATAAAATATCGGGCATCGCAGCTTCTGCGGGAATTGCCATTGCCCGAGCGTTCATCTTGGAACATCCGGATTATTCTGTACAGAAGACGCAAGTGAATGATACCCAGGCAGAATTGGATAAGTTGGACGACGCGCTACAACAATCAAGTGTTGAACTTGAGGCAATTAAAGAACGTACCCTTCAAGAATTAGGTGAGAAGAAGGCGGAGATTTTTGCATCTCATCTACTTATTTTGAATGATCCCGAATTCATTGATCCTGTGAAGAGTCTTATCACTACTGAATCTATTAATGCAAGCTATGCACTTAATGAGATTGCGAACCAATTTATTGCAATGTTCGAAAATATGAAGAGTGCATACTTACAAGAACGTGCAGCGGATATGCGAGATGTGTCGAAGCGGATTCTTAAACACTTACTTGGCATTAGCCAAATAAGTCCTGCTGAAATCGCCGAAGAGACGATCGTTATTGCTGAAGATTTAACACCGTCAGACACAGCGCAATTAAATCGTAAGTATGTTAAAGGTTTTACTACGAACATTGGGGGTAGAACTTCTCATTCGGCTATTATGGCGCGGTCCCTTGAAATTCCTGCTGTTGTTGGAACACAAAATGTGTTGTCTCAAGTGACAAGTGGTGATCTGGTGATTGTAGATGGATTAGCTGGTGAGGTGCTGATTAACCCTTCAGAAGAAGTCGTTGCTGAGTACCGTATCAAACAGCAAGCGTACGATCAACAAATTGCAGAGTGGAAAAAGCTTCGTGACCTACCAACGCTAACGAAAGATAATGTACAAGTTGAATTAGCTGCTAACATTGGTACACCTGCGGATGTGGAAGGTGTTCTTGATAATGGTGGAGAGGCCGTTGGGTTATACCGAACGGAATTTCTATACATGGGTCGGGATAAGCTTCCATCTGAGAACGTTCAATATAACGCGTATAAGACCGTTTTGGAAAAAATGAACGGTAAGCCGGTGGTTGTTCGTACGTTGGACATCGGTGGGGACAAGGAATTACCTTACTTGGAAATGCCCAAAGAAATGAATCCATTCTTAGGATTCCGTGCTATTCGATTGTGTCTAGATCGTCAGGATATCTTCCGTGTTCAACTGCGTGCTCTGCTACGTGCAAGCGTGTATGGTAACCTGCGTATTATGTTCCCGATGATTGCCACACTCGGTGAATTCAGAGCGGCTAAGGCAGTGCTACTGGAAGAGAAGGAGAAATTGACTTCTGAAGGTGTTGCAGTGTCTGACAATATTCAACTCGGGATTATGGTGGAGATTCCAAGTACTGCTGTGCTAGCAGATCAGTTTGCTAAAGAAGTGGACTTCTTCAGCATTGGAACCAATGACCTTATTCAGTATACAATGGCTGCAGATCGAATGAATGAACGCGTATCTTATCTATATCAACCATATAACCCATCTATATTACGTTTAATTGATATGGTCATTAAAGCTGCACACAAACAAGGAAAATGGGTTGGTATGTGTGGAGAAATGGCTGGTGATGAGACGGCTATACCGCTTTTGATTGGATTGGGTCTTGATGAATTTAGTATGAGTGCCTCATCTATTCTTCCTGCAAGAAGTCTTATCTCTAAGTTATCTGCGTCAGATATGTTACAACTGGCAGAGAAGGCACTTGAACAAGGTACCGCAGAAGAAGTTGTGGAATTGGTAAAGGCTACTGTGAGTAAGTAATAATCATTTATATATGTATGAATAAATAGGAGTGGCCCACACATGGGGCTGCTCCTTTTTGTTGTGTTATAAATGCCTATACATGATAAGTTCTGTGAATAAGAGGGCTCCCTACAATAGAATATTTTTATCTCCATTCTTTGCTATTCTTAAATGGAGTTGAGAAGCGTATAATCCTGTAAATTAGATAAATAAAGTTGATTTCCAACATTCATTATTACTTATTGTATGATTATGTAAATAACGAATGGCGTGTATGGTCTTATAATTCGGTTAATGCAAAAGCGATATTATAGGATATAGCCCTTACTAAAGGAAACCATATTACATATAATATGGTGAACGTGGTATGTGATCTGTCGTTAGGTTACCTATATTAGGGATATGATGGTGGTGATATTCGATGATCGATATAACAAGTTATTATGAAGGTCGAGATTTGGGTTGCAGTTATGCCCCACAAGGAAGTTTATTTAAGGTGTGGGCGCCGACAGCAAGTCTAGTGTCGCTGGTTCTATATAAGGAAGCAGGTCAGTATAATTCGCAAGGACTCGTTACAGATCATAGTAACGGTTATGAGATTGTGATGGAGAAGGACGACAGCGGAGTATGGTCGAGTTACTTTAGCGGGGATTTGAACGGGTTATTCTATATGTACAAAACAGAGTTCATGGATGGGGCGCTTCGATATGCGGTAGATCCTTATGCAAAGGCCGTTACCGCGAACGGTGCTAGAACAGCGATTGTTGATCTGAAATCAACAAATCCAGTAGGCTGGTATGAAGACGCTAAGCCTCCTCTATGCCATCCAACAGATAGTATCATCTATGAACTGCATGTACGGGATTTCTCTGCTCATGATGATTCTGGGATGTGTTATAAAGGCAAATATAAGGCTTTCACCGAAATAGGGCTAAAGGATGCCTATGGAAATGCTTTGGGGATTGATCATTTGGTTGAACTAGGAATTACACATGTACATTTACTACCCGTTTTTGATTATAAGACGGTAAATGAGCTGCAAGTAGATGGTCATGACACATCTGTATCTTTGTACAATTGGGGGTATGATCCTCAGAACTTTAATGTTCCGGAGGGTTCTTATGCAAGCAATGCTAATGATCCCATAATACGAATTGTTGAATTTAAGGAAATGATCCAAGCTTTTCACCAAAAAGGGATTCGTGTCATTATGGATGTCGTGTATAATCATACGTTTACGGTGGAGGACGGCCCCTTCGAATCGGTTGTACCCCATTATTTCTATCGGACGGATGAAGCGGGAAGAATATCGAATGGATCTGGCGTTGGCAATGAGATTGCGTCTGAACGTCCAATGGTTCGTAAATATATTAAGGATTCTGTTCGTTATTGGGCAGAAGAATATCACATCGACGGGTTCAGATTCGACCTAATTGGTCTTACGGATACACAGACAGTCAAGGAAATCACGAAAGAACTGATTGAAGAAGTAGATCAGACATTAATATTTTATGGTGAACCTTGGACAGGAGGGGCAACACCACTTACACAGCAGACCTTGAAAGGAACACAAAAGGGTGAACAATTCGCATTGTTTAATGATCATTTTCGTAATGCGATTAAAGGCGATAGTGATGGTTGGGGACGAGGATTTGCTACGGGTGAGCGTGGTAAAGAATTAGAGATCATGATGGGGGTAAGCGGATCTATTCATGACTTCACCTATTGTCCATCAGAGACGATTAACTATGTGACTGTGCATGACAACCTGAATTTATGGGATAAAGTGTTGACGACAGAAGGATTAGCTCAGGAAGCAGGACTGCTTAATAGTAGGGGAGGGTCACTCGGAAACCAACTGGATTATGAGGGAATGAAGACAGTAGATCCGTATAAAAGTGTTAATAAAAGAAATATATTCGCGAGCGATACGGTACGTCGGACCGTTCTTGCAAACGGTATCGTATTAACTTCCCAAGGTATTCCTTTGTTTCAAGCGGGTGACGAGATGTTACGATCCAAATTTGGTGATCATAATAGCTATCGCAGTGGTGATCTTATTAACGCAATTCGCTGGGATAATAAGCATAGGTTCCGGCCATTGTTTGATTATTACAAAGGATTAATTGCGCTTCGTAAGAGTCACCCTGCCTTTCGATTGCACACTAGAGAGCAAGTGGAAGCGCATGTGGAGGTATTACAATGTCGTGGGAACGTGGTGTCCTATATGCTCAAGAATCATGCGAATGATGACACTTGGCGTAATATCATCGTTATCTATAATGGGAATACAGAAGCAGTTGAAGCGGAAGTTCCCTTGTCATTAACAGGATGGAACGTTGCAGTTAACGATCATGTTGCGGGGATAGAATCGCTAGAAATGGTGTATGGTGATATGGTTACGATTCCAAGACTCTCCATGATGATACTGTACGAAGAAAAGAATGCTAAACCCTACCCAACGCGTAATATCCAAATTCACTATGAAAGACCTAAGGGTGACTATGAAGGATGGAATCTATGGGTTTGGGGAAAAGGGATGCGAGAGCATCAGGTGAATTTTGAGGGGATCAAGAATGGTAGAGCTGTAGCGGTGATTTCAGCATTACCAGGTGCAAGTCAAATCGGATATATTATCCGCTTAAATGATTGGGAGAAGAAAGATGTGGAACGGGATCGTTATATTAATCTAGGTACAGGTAAAGGTGATTTGCAAATCATTGTGAAGAGTGACGTGAATCAGTGGAGAAGAACGAGTTGAATCGATGTAAGTAAAAGACCAACCATCCTAACGCTAGCCTTTCTAGCTGTGGGAATGGTTGGTCTTTTATTTATTTCTTTATTGTCATATGAGGGATAAATCTATCTTATTTTTTGAAAATACCAAATGGTTTACCCAGAGGTAGAAAAACACGACCGAAATGAGCATTAAGGACAGATGCTCCACAGCCATATAGTGAGACGATAGCAATTCCCATTTCAGCGTAAGCTGCAAGCGTATGAAAGATATGTGGCGCAATGCCAAAAGCATCGAAAGATAAGCCTAAGAATAGTAAATCAATCAATACAAAAATGGTAAACAGTACTTTATGGGTCTCCATAGCACCGATGGTCATAAATAATGTGAACACCAAGTAACCAATGAATGCAAACCCCAATTGCTTACCGTCTATATCTCCCATGAGTTCCGGACCGAATACGCCAAGTTTCATCAGCCAACTGCTGGCTACACCAAGCCAGAATAGACCGTAGGCCCCAAAAGCTGTCATTCCGAATGTGTTATTGTGTTTGGCGTCTTGAACAGAAGCGAATAATTGGGCAAAAGCACCTAGAAAAATAGCCCAAGGAATAATGTAGCTGAACCCTGAAGTGAGCTCAAGCTTTTGTGAGGATGCTACCAGCGTAACGATGGCCAGTCCAAATAAGCCAATCCCGCTCGGATCTGCAGTCACGATTTGTACTTTTTGATTAGTTTGTGATGACATAGAAGCCTCCAAGTAAATTAATTATGGGACTGAATGGAGCATCATTACATGCTTCCAAACAGCCTTGGACATCATACCATAAAGCATGTTTAATTTGTGAGAAATAATGACTTGAAAAAAAGGGAAATTTATGTACAATTTCAAATGAAATGTTTGAATTCATTCTGAATTGGGTAATAGTAGATATGCGTGATTCATTAGCGTAAGAGACTGATTTAAAACAGGAGGAATTTACTATGACATCTCATTCAATTACAGCTGAAAAGAGAACAGAGAAACAATCTTCATCTTCACTAAAAGACTTGAGAACAAGTGGGCGGATTCCAGCAGTCATATATGGCTTAAATGCGAACAGCCTATCGGTACATGTTGATCATAAAGAAATGATGAAATTAGCTCGGACAGGTCGTTCGGAGATGTTTAAATTACATGTCGAAGGTATGGATGATCTATCTGTTATTATTAAGGATTTCCAGAAAAAAGATGGCCAATGGAGTCATGTGGACTTCCTACAAATATCAGAATCCCAACCTCTTCGTGTAAGTATACCTATTGATTTCCAAGGTATCGCAATTGGAAGTAAATCAGGTGGTGTTGTACAACACTTGTTAACCGATCTAGAAGTTGAAGGTCTTCCTTCCGCACTTCCATCTACGATTGAAGTAGATGTGTCTCATCTTGAAATGGGGGACAAGCTAATGGCTTCTGAAGTGAAATTACCTAGGGGTGTCACGTTGGCATCAAGTGGAGAAGATCATTTGCTTGTTGCGGTAACTGCTCCACGCGCAGTAATTGAAGAAGGCGCTGAAACGACGGAAGAAGTTACTCCGAGTATTACAGCAGCAACAAAAGAATAAGCTAGGTACTAGGATTGGTGAATCTAAATACGTAGAACCCCGGCCATCATGGCTGGGGTTCTACATGTCTGTTGAAGTTAATTTAATGTGGGCTATCAACCAACGATAAGATGTCTTGTTTCAGTAATGTTCTAGTTGTTAATTTGCATTGTTTCCATCCACTGTTCGAACAGTGAATCTAATTGTTTCTGAATATCTTCACGTTCTTGCTGTAGCGAAAAGAGTTGAGTGGCATCTCGACAGATGTCTGGGCTCAACATTTGAATATCAAGTAGTTCAATCTGTCTCTCAAGTTCTGCAATTTGGAGTTCAAGGGAAGCGTGAGAAGATTTGATTGATGCGTTTCGTTTGGTTCTGGATGTTTTGGTAACAAATGTATCGGGAGTCTGTTTAGCTTTTGAAGAACGGATATCAGGGTTGACATGATTGCTCAGTTGTTCGGAACTGTTAACAACTTGCCTAGCTTGAATTGCTTTATAGTCGTCGAAGTTCCCGTGAATGACATCAAGCGCGCCTTGTTTTAGAACCCATATTTTACGTCCCATCCGATTGATGAAATAACGATCATGAGACACAGCGAGTAGCGTACCTGGGAATTCCTCCAAGGCATCCTCAAGTGCTTCTCTTGAATCAATATCCAAATGATTCGTAGGTTCATCGAGAATAAGTAAGTTAGGTTTCTGGTACATAAGAATAGCGAACCTTAATCGTGTCCATTCACCACCGGATAGGCTACGAACATCCTTGAACACGTCAGGGCCATAGAACAGAAAGCGTGCTAGTTCACCACGTGCTTCGCCTTCTTCCATTCCGACTTGTTCACGGAAATACTGTAGAATGTTCTGTTTCCAGTTCTGAGGTGTCTCTTCTTGGGCTAAATAGCCAATGCTAACGCGTGATCCAAGCGTGACTTCACCGCCTGAAGGTGTCTCCATTCCAAGTATTATTTTCAGTAGGGTACTCTTGCCACTACCGTTATCACCTAATAGCATTGCGGACTCACCATAATGCAATACTTCATGGACATGTTCAAAAAGAGTACGGCTGTCGTATGATTTACTTAGCTCTTTCATCACAAGAACTTGTTTCCCAGAACGATCCTCTTGAGACAATTGGAGATCCATAGATTTACGCTCCAAGATAGGTCGTTTTAACTTTTGCATACGATCTAATGCCTTCTGCATTGATGCAGCACGACGATGAAACCCTGGATTAGGTGGATTCGAGCGGTTGCCCCATTCTATTAATTGTTTGATTGATTCTTGCATCTTTTTGATCTGTTTCTGTTGTTCTTGATAATCAGCGAATTGTAACAGGAGGCGGGTTTCCTTTTCCTTCATATAGCCACTGTAATTAGTATGGTAGGTAAAGGCTTCGCCATCTTCTATCTCTATGACTTTGGTTACGATTCTATCAAGAAAATATCGGTCATGGGAAATGGCAATGACACTACCAGGGTAGTCTGTAATGAACTGTTCGAGCCATTCAATAGCAGACATATCCAAATGGTTGGTAGGCTCGTCGAGAAGTAAGATATCTGGCTGTTTCAAGAGGAGAGAGGCAAGACCCACTTTCGTCTTCTCACCACCAGAGAGGGAAGAGAAGGTTCTATGATATTGATCGGGAGTGATACCTAGTCCGTTCGCAATACGATCAATAGAAGCCTCCATCTCATAGCCGCCAGCCTGCTCAAATTGCTCCTGTAGACGTCCATACTCCTGAAGCCATTCTTCATATATCTTCTCATGATGTGCACGTTGTGGGTCAGATAGCGACTGCTCCAGTTCGTTCATTCGAGCTTGCCACTTCAGAGGTTCCGCAAAGCTGAGTAATAATTGTTCATATGTGGTACTATCTACTGTTTCTACAGGGATCTGATCTAGAAATCCAATTCTAGCTCCTTTACGTATGGAAATGTGCCCTTGATCTGGACGATCATGTTCTCTTAGTAAATGAAGCAGCGTGGTCTTTCCGCAACCGTTCCGGCCGATTAATCCGACTTTCTCACCTGCTCGTATATCCATCGTGATATTATTTAGTACAAGCTGAGCACCGTGGTATTTCTGAACATTTTTACATTGAATCATCATGATATATTCCTCCATAGATGCCACCGAACAACAAAAAGCCACAGGGAAATGTTCCTGTGGCTAGATCAAACAACGTTTATTTCAAATATAAGAACAGAGCCTTATATTATTCGTAAAAGCGGATACTGTCAAAAGACTGAATATTCGCTTCTCTTCCGTTGAAGTCAAGGTAGGAGTGGCATTTCGCAATTTTGATTTGAATGAGAGACCTTATAAATAGACAGACGGGTAGCTTCAGTTGTCATTTTATAAAAAATGCCGAACATTCCCGTCGACAATTGGTTAATCTTCTCATTTGAAAAATTGCGTTTCACTCTTACCTCACCTCCCTTTCAATCGAATAGATCTATTCTATAGTCAAAGCTTATTAAAATCAAGGTAGTGCTTATAAATATTTTGAAAATAGAATGGATTTGCATCTTAATCCTGTATATAATTAGTAACAGTCTAGGGATGTTATATTTAATTAACAACTACTATTAGGAGGTACATATGTCACAAATAACAGTTGGTATTGTAGGATATGGTAATTTAGGTAGAGGTGTAGAGAAAGCGATTCGACAAAATCCGGATTTCACACTAGCTGCTGTATTTACCCGTCGTGAACCACAAGGTGTAACTGCAAGTGTTCCAGTTCTTCATATTTCAGAAGCTGAGAAGTATAAGGATACGATTGATGTAATGATTTTGTGTGGGGGATCCGCAACGGATTTACCTGAACAAGGTCCTTTCTTCGCTAAAATGTTCAATACCGTAGATAGTTATGATACGCATGCATTGATTCCAAATTATTTCGCGAGTGTAGATGCTGTAGCGACAGAAAATGGACATGTTAGTGTTATTTCAACGGGGTGGGATCCAGGTTTGTTCTCCCTAAACCGTATGTTAGCTGAAGCTATTCTGCCTGAAGGCAAAGAATATACATTCTGGGGCCGTGGTGTAAGTCAAGGACACTCAGATGCAATTCGCCGTGTTGAAGGAGTAAAGAATGGCGTTCAGTATACAATTCCTGTAGAAGATGCTGTAGCTAAAGTGCGTGCTGGGGAAAATCCACAGTTAACGACTCGTGATAAACATCTACGTGATTGTTACGTTGTAGCTGAGGAAGGCGCAGATCTAGCTCGTATTGAGCAAGAGATCGTACAAATGCCTAACTATTTCTCCGATTATGACACTACTGTGAATTTCATTTCTGAAGAAGAATTGAAGGACAAGCATTCCACTATGCCTCACGGTGGTACAGTACTTCGCAGTGGACGTACAGGAGAGAACAGCACACAGATTATTGAATTTGGATTGAAGCTTGATAGCAATCCGGAATTCACTGCAAGTGTGCTTGTAGCTTATGCTCGTGCAGCATACAAGCTAGCTAAGCTAAGCCAATCGGGAGCTAAGACAGTTTTCGATATTCCATTTGGTCTGTTATCACCAAAATCAGCTGAACAACTTCGTAAAGAATTGTTATAGAAGTAATTATATTCTTTCTTTAGTGGTTGGAAACGTAAAGAGGGGTGTCCTAGTAGCCATTACAATGGTTACTGGGACATCCCTCTATTTTGTGATGCTTATGTATGGTTGGCATATCGCTTTTTAAGTCGCATGTAAGACAGCCATGTTCTGGCCAAGATTGAACCAAAGGTGAGGACAGCGAACGTAAGTGAAATCATGCTGATTATTTGTAGTGTATCTAAGTTGTTATCAAACGTAGATGCCATATTTATCTTAATATTTAAAATATAAATGAGAAACGAAGGAAGAAATAGACATGAATAGGTGAGCGCTATCCGTTTTGCATATTTTAAATGATGTGACTTCTCACTGTAGATCTGTGGTCGTTCTTCACCCTCTGAATATCTACGGCTCCATAGAGTCCATTTTAGAAGAGGCGAATTGGAAATAAAGACACTCTTCCAGCCAGATTCTCTGTGTATGTTATTGTAACTTTCATCGGTAATATTCTGAAAATCAGCACAATAACTTACCTTCCGCGGGCTACCTATTATAAAATAAAAAGTGGTTCCTTCTTTACTCATACGATAAAGATGATAACCTTGTTCTTCCATGGATTCGAGCCAGTGTTCAAGTTTATCCGGAGCATACATCCACCCAAACTTTCTTTTAACAACCATTTGGCCTGAACGTTTCAATTGCTTTTCTTCACTCTTACTTCGTCTTATTTCAGCTTGATCTACAACGTGAAGGTTATGAAGAGGTATATTTTCGCGGATTAATTCCTTGTTCGTCTTATTAATTTTGATAACAGAATAGATAGAAAGAACCCATAGAGTAAATACAGCACTAAAATAAATGTATGTTAAAATCCAATAAGGGCTTTCAATCACTTTAGATGGTGTATCTTGGGAAAATGCAACTAAGCTAAATATACCGACAAAAAGGATGGTCATCGTTGTCAAATATATAGAAATACTACCGAAGATATACATAATCAATCGATTATGTTTGATGATTCCCTCACGAACGGGGGAAGTCTTTATTAATTCAAGAGGTTTCTCATTGACGATTACATACCAGTGACGGCTCTGCGAAATCTTCGTCCAACCCTCATCTAATAAAGCTTTAGGCAAGGAGTCAGGTTGTATTTTATCGTATACGAAACGATACGTTATTGTTTTAGGATCGCCTTTAATAAAGAAAAAGTAACGTGTTCCTCGATTCAGTTTCACTAAGTAATAACCTTTTTCGGCCATAGATGAGAGCCAATCTTCCGTTTTGTGCACATCATAGCTCCAGAATGGCCTAAATACTTTCGTAATCATCGAAATCCCCCTCATATTTTAATGCATTCTGGTGAAGTTCTTTAAGTCTATTGATCTCAACAGTGATTAATCTTTTTCCGAGCTCAGTGATTTCATAAACGGTTCTTCTTTCCTCATCAGCAAATACAGTTATAATGCCATCCTTCTGCATCTTTGTTAGTGTTCCGTAAACCGTACCCGATCCCAAACGTATTCGTGAGAGTGTAATTTCCTCTACATGTTTAACAATGCCATACCCGTGACGCGGTTCAGTTAAGGACAAGAGGATATAAAATGCCGTTTCTGTCATGGGAATATATTTTGTTAACACTTTATCGATCATGTCTTAGAAGCTCACCTTTCTGCTATTGAATCAACTATGTCACGTCATGACTATATCACGACGTGATATAACGGTCAATGATACGAAATTCATCATAAAAAAAGTGTTCCATCGGTCATATTAGACCGATGAAACACTTCTAGTGGATCAACCTTTAGATTGAGAAATAACGTAGGAACATTTGGTGCCACCTGTGGATAAGCACTCTGTACGATTCACGTCAACTTGCAGAAGTGATTTGAATAATTCTAGTTCACAGTGGCAAGCATGTTTATATTGATTGGCTATGTGAGAGATCGGGCAATTATGTTCTTTAATGACAAAATTCCCATCGTCACTTTCTTCACATTCAGCCATATATCCGTTCTCGTTCTGTATCTTCGTAAGAAGTAGGACCTTTTCAGATAAAGGGAGTCCAGTCATGTTGGTCGCATATTTCTTCTCTAATTTACTCTTACGTAGTTCAAAGAGATGGTTGATCATCTCTTCACCAGATTCTTGTTCAAGTTCACCAAGTAAATCAAGGGTTAACGTATGATAGGTTGCAGGGAAGAAACCTGAAGCTAACTCACTCAGCCGATAGACGGCAGTTGGTCTGCCCATCGTTTGGCGAATTATTTCGGATTCAATATATCCATCTCTCTCCAGTGTGCTTAGATGGCGACGTACGGCCATTTCAGTAATCTGTAATTCGTTCGTAATGTCCTTGGCTGTAAGAGGTGCTTTTGTCTTTAGCATGTGGACAATGTGTTCCCGGGTGGAGAGTTCAACTGGTCTGTTCATACGAGCCCTCCAAGGTTAAGATTGTTGTTTTGCTGGCATATTCGCAAAATTCTCTTCACAATCTGTTGAACAGAAGCCATTGTGGATCTCTTCACATTCTTCACAACAAACATGTTTGGCATGACATAGCGTATAAGCACAATTAATATACCGGTCTTCTGGCTTACCACAATGATGGCATGTAGCAACAATAATGTCTTCATCGGTATGGTTAATAGGCACCGAAATGCGTTCATCGAACACATAACATTTTCCATCAAAAAGTTTTCCTTGTACTTCAGGGTCTTTACCATAGGTAACGATCCCACCATCCAATTGAGCAACGTCACTGAATCCTTCATTCATTAAGAATCCGGTTAGTTTCTCGCAACGGATTCCTCCTGTACAATAAGTTAGTACCTTTTTATCTTTATATTGGCTTAAGTTCTCTCTGATCCATTCAGGGAATTCTCGAAAGGATTCTACGTCGGGACGAATTGCATTGCGGAAATGACCGATTTTAAATTCATAATCATTTCTACCATCAATCACGACTACATCCTCTTGTTGAAGTTGTTCATGGAATTCGACAGGTGACAATCTTTTCCCTGTGATGATGTTGGGATCTAGTTCTTTCTCATATCGGAAAGTGACCAACTCCTGCTTGTGTCGAACGAACATTTTCTTAAATGCATGTTCATGAGAGGGATCAATCTTGAAGATCATGTCAGCAAACAATGGGTTCGCATGGAAATCCTTCATGTATTGCTCGGTTTGTTCCAATGTCCCTGAAACGGTACCGTTAATACCTTCCTCAGCGATGATAATACGTCCTTTGACACCGAGGTCCTTGCAGTATTGTAAATGTTCTTCTGTAAACTGTTGTGGATCATTAATTTTTACAAATTTATAGAACAATAGTATATTGTACTGTGGTTGATCTTGAGTCATTTCTAATCACCTTGCCTAATAAATTTTTGTCCTATTAATTGTAGATGACCTTCACCTACTTAGTCAATATAGAAGTATATAAAGGTAATAAATACACAAACATCGAGGAGTGATGAACACCATGGAAATTTTTCTAGTTATTTTAGTGTTACTTGCCATTATTGGCATATCTAATATATTGAATCGTTTCGTTCCGTTTATTCCTGTTCCGTTATTTCAAATCGCCTTGGGAATGGCAGTAGTCGTAATACCCCCAGGCATTCACATGACTTTAAACTCCGAGTTGTTTCTTGTTTTGTTCATAGCACCTCTATTATTTAATGATGGAAAAAGAACACCAAGGCATGAGTTGTGGAATTTACGAGCACCTATTTTGATGCTTGCTCTAGGGCTCGTATTTGCTACGGTTCTCGTAGTTGGTTATTTGATTCACTGGATGATTCCCTCTATCCCCTTACCAGCGGCGTTTGCTCTAGCAGCCATTCTCTCACCGACAGATGCTGTAGCAGTTGGAGCTATGGCGGGCCGAGCCAATCTTCCTAAGAAAATAATGCATTTACTCGAAGGCGAAGCTTTGATAAACGATGCATCGGGTTTGGTTGCTTTTAAATTTGCAGTGGCAGCTATGGTGACAGGTGTATTTTCCCTAGGAAATGCTACATTTAGTTTTTTCGTCATTGCTGTAGGCGGACTCGTTGTTGGGGCTGTTGTGTCACTGTTCATTATTTGGTTAAGAGTATTTCTGCGTCGTCACGGCATGGAAGACATCACGATGCATATGCTAATCCAGCTGTTAACACCATTCGTAATTTATTTAATTGCAGAGGAGTTTGGTTTGTCAGGAATCTTAGCCGTAGTGGCTGGGGGCGTTGTACATGCCATTGAGAGAGATCGTACTGAATCCTCGTCCAATCTGAAGCTGCGAATCGTGTCAGAGAGCACATGGTCTATCGTTCTATACATTTTGAATGGGTTGGTGTTTGTTATTCTGGGATTACAAATTCCAGATGTCACAAGTGTTATTTTTGAGAATAGATCCATTAGCAACTTTTTGGTGATCGGTTATATTCTCCTCTTAACAGCGGCCTTAATTCTTCTGCGTTTTGTATGGGTTTATTTGTACTCAAGAGGATCGTGGGCGGTTAGGAAAAAAGATGAGCTTGAGAAACCTACACTTCTTGCGGCGGTATTAACTTCACTTTCGGGAGTGCGTGGTGCGGTAACCTTGGCAGGGGCTTTTTCTATGCCACTTGTACTTCAGGATGGAAGTCCTTTTCCACAGCGAGATTTAATTATATTTATAGCCGCGGGCGTGATTTTGTTAACCTTAATTATTGCAAGTATCACGTTACCACTACTATCAAAAAGCGAAAAGGGCGATGAGGAAGAAAACCCAGATGCTCTAGAGCAGGCTTCCAAAATAAAAGTTCTGAAGGCAGCTATACAAGGCATTAGAGGAGAAATAAACGAAGAGAATGAAGCGGCAGCGTTATCTGTTATTTCAGACTATAAGAAAAAGATAGAACAGCTGTTGGGGCAGGAAGCTCTTCAGAATACGGATTCCAAATCTCGTCAATTGCTCTTCGATGTTCGACTGGTTGGGATACAAGCTGAACGCGATGAGATGGAAAGATTGTTATCCAAAAAAGAAGTCGCGCAAGAGGTCGCAGACCGATTCCAAGAGATCATTGATCAGATGGAGGTTCTATTATCTCAACGATTAAAAATGCGTCTATTAGTCTCTATGTTTAGAATTAGACGACTCATTCTGAATATGGTGCATTCTGAGAAGGCAAAAGTGACGGATTCACAAGACCCTACGGAGTCGTTAAAAGAAGTGAGTATTCTAACGGCCAAAGCTGCAATCACTGCCATTCATAATCGAAAGAATGAAACCAATAGAGACGCATCGTTACTTGTTATTTCACAATATCATCGTACGATTGAAAGATTAAGTAGTAGAGAATGTAAACAATTCAAGGAAGATGAAGAGTTCAAGAAGCATAGGGTTGAACTCCAATTTAAAGCGATTCAGATTGAAAGAGATGAAGTTCAAGATATGTTCGAATCTGGTGAAATTTCGCGCACGGCAGCTAACCAATTGCGTCAATTTATTAATTATTTGGAAGCAGGTATGTTAGATGTTGAAGAATTGTAATAAGATGGAATATGAAGAGGGTGTTGTGACAACGCAATAAAAAATGAGGGGGACGTATATGGGCTTCTTAGATGGTCTTATGGGGAATGCTACTCAAGTGGATTTACCTGCGGTACAGAAGGAATATGCTCTGATTTTGACTCCAAATGAGTGCATTGAGAGGGCATATAAATTGGTACGAGACATGTTTATCTTCACAGATAAACGACTTATTCTGATCGATAAGCAGGGGATAACAGGGAAGAAGATGGAGTATCATTCGATTCCCTATAAGAGTATTTCGCATTATTCGGTAGAGACAGCAGGGCACTTCGATCTTGATGCGGAACTCAAGATATATATATCCAGTAGTACAGTTCCTATCGTAAAGACATTCAATAAGACGGTAAACATTTATGAGGTACAAAGCGTTCTTTCGCAGTATATCTTGAGATAGATGTCGCCATTAATAGCAAAAGAGCAGGAAACGATATGTTTCCTGCTCTTTTGCTATTTAATATTTATTGTAATTAGGTAAAGTTTCTGGCTTTATTTGCGCTTCGTACCTAGCAGTTGCCAAACGATAAATATCAATACCGCTATCTGTGGTACAAATGTCTCCCATGTGGGATACATACCAAGCCAAGCGATGGAGGGCAGTTGTTCCACAGCATGCGCAGATAGTTTTCCTGCAATCTGGAGGGAGTGGATGCTCTCTCCAAGAAAGCGGAATACAAGGTAGTAGATAAGCAGTGTTGCGGTAAGGAAAAATGCGCGAAGCGGTAATCGTACACTTAATGCAATGATCGCATAGCCTAGTATGGTTAGGATAACAAGGGCAATTCCAATACCTAATAGAAGTTGATAGGGATCAATGGAAGGTGCCATTCCTACATAAAATATGGTCGTTTCTGCACCTTCTCGCAGAATGGCGAGGGCGGATACAGAGAAGAGAGACCATAAGCTGCCTCTTGCAAGTGCGCTATCCACACGAGCACCTACGTAGTTATTCCAGGCAGTGGTATTTGATTTGCTATGAAGCCAATGGCCAATGGTAAGCATCATTATAACGGACACAAGACCAGTAATACCTTCAAATAGCTCCCTAGTACTGCCTGAAGCGGCCTGAGAGATCGTGTAGATGAGCACGATAGCAATTATTGCACTACCTACTAATCCTATGGCAGCGCCAGACCAGATCCATTTGCGCCCCTTCGGATTATCACTTCGTTTCAAATAAGACAACAAGGCTGCCAATACTAGAATGGCTTCTAGCCCTTCGCGTAATAGAATAAGAGAAGCATCCCAAGCGGTATAATGTTGTTCTCCTGCAAATGGCTCAAGTTCCGCAATCATATTGTCCATGATCTGTATGGCTTCTTTAAGCTGTGGAGGATTGGATAAAAGTTGACCCGTAACCATCGCTGTTTCATTCTCAATGCGAGCGTAGGTTGATGGGGACGAGATCATCACTTTACCTTCTACCGTTGGCCAGATCGTAATAAATTGCTCCATTTGTATTACAGCATCTGCGCTTTGCGCATTCTCGGTTTGCTGACGCGCTTCTTTAAGAATATTAAGTAGTTCATCGAGTGAATAAGTCCGACTACTGCTGTTTGAACCCTGGTCCATGGTCTTTCCTTGGGCATAATCTGTCAGCAAACGAATAAGAGTCTGCATTTCTTCATTTGCCTGCTGTTCTCTTGGTGGTTCAGCCTGAATGGATACACGTGCAAGGGTAATCTTAGTTTCGAGTTGGCTGTATAATATACTATTGTCTGCACGTATGATGTTCTCTACTTCGTGCCAATGGTTAATGAATTGACGATAGTGCTGCTTCGCTAAAGGCCAGTCCATTTGAATTATGGCATCTAATGAGTTCTTAGCTGCTGGAAGCAGGAATTGAGCTGCTTTAGGACCCGTCAATTGATTAGGGTCGATGGTCTGAGTATCATTCTGAACGGATGAGACATAGGCATCGACGGCTTTGGCAAGGGTTGTTAATGCTTGCTTCGCAGGTTCTCCAGCACCGTTGGTTAACTTAAGCGAGGCTTCAGTTAAGGCCGTATCCACATTAGCTATCAGTTCACTGTTACTTCCTGATGTAGGAAGTTCTGCTTTTACTGAATTCCACAAGGACTGAAGTTCGTCTAGATCACTTGAGGCTTGCTTCCAATCCGCATGTCCTGCTTCTACGAGAATACTACCGACAGCGGGCATTAAATGATCTTGTTTGGAATCATCTGCGGCATAGGACACAGGAATACCCCAGTTACAAGTGAAGAACAATATGATGATCGTAATGATCCGTATGATGAAATCTTTTCTCATGTCTACAATCCTCTCATTAATAATTCAATTGTAATTGGGTTACATGTTATTCTATATCCCACCGAATAGGGTTTCTCCAATAAATCCACCTTCTGTTGTTCCAGGGAAGCACGCAAAGACGGCGCTACCCTTATGAACAGCGTATTCGTTTAACTTATCATTATTGGCTAGTCGCTGTTGGATAGGGATAAATTGCTTTTGTAAATCTCGTTGGAAGCTGATAAAAAGCAGTCCAGCGTCGAGTTGGCCTGTTTTGAGGTCCAGTCCACTTGAGTAGGAGTAGGAGCGACGGAGCATCTGAATACTGCCATCTCCATGAGCTAGGGCTACATGGGAGTTGGATGGAATAACGGGTTTGCCAGTTGTTGCATCAAGTGCATCTAGCTTGATACTATCGAACTCATCCTTAGATCCAAGAGGAGCACCAGAATGACGATGACGTCCGAAAGTATCCTCTTGATCCTTAAGGGTGCTTCGATCCCACACTTCAATACGCATGCGAACTCGGCGTACAGCCATATAAGATCCGCCTGTCATCCAAGCCGTTCCATCAACAGACTGGCTCCAGACGACTTCATTCATAAGTTTACTGTCTGTTACGTTCGGATTAGCTGTTCCGTCTTTGAATCCAAGTAGATTTCGAGGTGTTGTAGCTTTGGGGTCAGCCTGAGTGCTTCTTTGGAAACCTTCCTGTGTCCAACGAAGCACAGCTGTTCCACGAGCAATCCGAGCTAGGTTACGAATGGCATGAAAAGCGACTTGTAGGTCGTCTGCGCATACCTGAACACACAAATCACCTCCGCACCATTCTGGCTCTAGACTATCAGCCTTGAAGGGTGGAAGCTCTTGAAATGAGGGTGGACGTTTATTCTGTAAGCCAAACCGTGCATCGAATAGAGAGGGGCCGGCACCAAAAGTTATTGTACATCGTGATGGGGAAAGCTCTGCAGCTTCACCTGTATCACTGGGAGGAAGATTGGGATTATCATTCACGTTGCCAATGAGCGATCCAGATACCATAGTTGCTGAGGCAGTGGTCCATTTTTGGAACATCTTACGGATGTCACTTACGTTATCTGTTATAACATCAAAAGCCGCGAAACAGATGAAATTTTGCGAAGGAGTAATAATCCCAGCCTGATGTGCTCCATAGAAGGGAATAGAATCTTGATCCTGACTAAGGATCGTTGATGCATTGGATGTAGTCTTTTTATCAGAGGCCAGAAGGCTACCTATAGCACCACCGCCTAGTAATAATCCGACGCCTCCAACACCAGCAAGCCGCAGCATATCGCGGCGGCTTAATTTCTTATTCAGCATTAGATTATTTTTATCGTTGTTATCTTTTTTCATAGTTGCTTACACTCCTAGAATGGTTCCCATATTGGATAGTGGTTCTGCAAGAGCATCAAGTGTCTGGCTGAGTTTGCGAATTTGATCTTCTTGAAGTTTTTCATATGAAATGTAACCATCGTTTACTTTAAAAGGTTCCAATTCCTTCAATAAGGAAGCGAATCGCTCACCAATGTCCTTCTCCAAGTCAGCATCTTTCTTCTCTAATTCTGGTTTTAATAATTCATATATTTTGGCGGCGCCCTCTACATTGGCGGCGAAGTCATAAAGATCCGTATGAGAATAACGCTCTTCTTCTCCCGTTACTTTGGAAGAGGATACTTCATTTAGAAGCTCTACGGCTCCAGTAACAAGCATGCTAGCATTGATATCTACGGTTTCTACTTTAGCGCGTAGGAGTTGAGCGTCTTTTAGCAATTGATCAGCGACAGCTTCTTCACCCTTTGTTGTTCCAACTTCCCAAAGAGATTTCTCAATGTGATGGAATCCACGCCATTCGCTTGGATCGACATCCCCATCTCGGGCATCGATATTAGGATCTAAATCCCCAAGTGCTTCAGCAATCGGTTCGATTCGTTCGTAGTACATCCGGGTAGGTGCGTATAATGCTTTCGCTTCATCAAGATTGCCTGCTTTTACAGCAGTAGTGAATTTCTCTGTCTCTTTCACGAACAGATCACACTGTTCAATGACATATGTACGATATTGATCAATAGCCGTTTGTAAATCTGGCGAAGAGGTGGATGTGGATGGGTCAGTATTGGTAGCATTCGTTGCTACAGCTTCGGAAGTGTTCGATGTATTCAAGGCAGACTCTGCATTATTCTTAGCACAGCCTGTAAATAGAATAGAGGAAATTAATAGACTTGCGGGTACAACATAACGTAAATTCAAAAAGAACACCCCTTTTTTTCTTTGTAAATGATAATGATTATCAGTATCGTATAATCAATCATTATCATAGAACGGGTTTATTCCTATGTCAATACATTTTTTACTAATTCTTAAGAATCGGCTCTTATATTACTTGATTTCGTTTGACTGTAATCAAGGGTACTTTTTGGTGCCTATATAACTTAAAAGTGCGTACTTCTTTATTTGGATGATATGATTCATAATTGCAATCACCGGCCGGTAATGATATTACAAATGAGGAGTATTTTAATGAATATAGATAACAAACGAAGTATATTGGCGCTATTGGCATTAGCAGTGAGCGCATTTGCGATTGGAACGACAGAATTTATTAGTGTAGGGTTATTACCACTCATATCTCAAGATCTACATGTACCGATTACGACTGCAGGATTAACCGTCTCATTATATGCTATTGGTGTAACAGTCGGAGCGCCCGTATTAACTTCGATGACTTCTAGTATGTCTCGTAAATCGTTACTTTTATGGATTATGGTTGTTTTTATTATTGGAAATAGTATTGCTGCTAGTGCTACAAGCATGGGGGTATTACTCGTTGCTCGTGTCATTTCAGCATTAGCACATGGTGTATTTATGGCCATTGGTGCGACGATAGCTGCTGATTTAGTGCCTGCAGACCGTAAGGCTAGCGCTATAGCCATCATGTTTACAGGGCTCACTGTAGCGACTGTTACGGGTGTCCCTTTTGGTACTTTTATAGGTCAGCAATTGAGTTGGAGATTTGCTTTTATTATTATCGTGATTATTGGGGTAGTTGCCCTCATTGCTAATAGCATTCTTATTCCATCTGATTTACGAAAAGGGACGCGTACATTGTTCCGTGATCAAATTAAACTAGTTACTAACGGACGTCTATTACTTGTATTTGTGATTACAGCCCTAGGTTATGGTGGGACATTTGTAGTCTTTACGTATTTATCTCCATTGCTTCAACAGATCACTGGGTTTAAATCAGGGACTGTTGCAATTATTCTACTCGTCTATGGAATCTCAATTGCGATTGGGAACACAATAGGTGGAAAGCTAGCGAATCGAAACCCTATTAATGCATTATTTTATATGTTTCTAATTCAGTCTGTTGTACTCATTATATTAACCTTCACGGCACCATTTAAAATAGCTGGTTTAATTACGATTATGTTGATGGGGCTATTTGCCTTCATGAACGTACCAGGGCTACAATTTTATGTCGTTACTCTAGCCGAACGTTATGTACCAAGGGGTATTGAAATGGCATCAGCGATCAATATTGCTGCGTTCAATGTTGGGATTGCTTTGGGTGCGTATCTAGGTGGTATCATCACAGATTCCATCGGATTAATACACACACCTTGGATTGGTGGCCTGATGGTTTTTGTAGCAGTGATACTTACAGGTTGGAGTAGAACGCTTGAGAGAAAGTACCAGAAGAATATGGGATGCGCAGCTTCTGAATGAGAATCATCATATGGGTAGTGATCGGATATTTTCGATTAAATTAGTGGATACAAGTCTATTAATAAAAAGCAAAGAAAAGAAGGACAAGCGAACTGGTAATTCAGTCGCTTGTCCTTTTACATGCCAGCATTAGTATTAAATCTCGGGTAACTTCTTGGAGCTGGTTTCTTAGGATTTTTCTTCGAAGGAGCCGAGAAAGGAGTATACCCGCCAGCAAACATGGTCCCTATCTTGCAACTGTGCGCTTTGGAGAGTTGTATGGGATCAGACTGCTGTTCCTGTTCTAGTAATCTCAATAGGATCTTCGCACACGCACGAGCATCATCCAATGCTTCATGATGGTTGAGTGGAATGCCATAATAGTCAGCAATAACATTTAATTTAAAAGCAGGCATGTGTTGCAACAACTCTTTGCTCAACAAATAAGTACAGTGATATTGAAATGAGGGGTAATCTATTGACGACTTATCCAGACAGTATCTTAAAACGCTCATATCAAATGAAGCATTATGGGCAACAATTTGTTGTCCTTGTAGGAGTGGTTCAAGTGTTGGCCACAGTTCATGAAACGTGGGTTGCCCACTAACCATACTTGGCGTTATCCCGTGAATCTGTATATTTCGATAATCAAAAGGCTGCTCAGGATCAATTAACCAGACGTGTTCTGATGTTATGATACCTCCCCGTACTTCCACAAGTCCTAAAGAACAGGCGCTTGAACGGTTCGCGTTCGCTGTTTCAAAGTCAATGGCGACAAAATCCATATGTAAAAACTCCTTATTATTCGTATCAGGTAAGAAAAGAATAGCTATATTGTGTGTGACTCTATTAATACTAGCGTGGCATACTCGAAATTACAATCTACTAAAACGTTCCAACCTCTATATTTAAAATGACCCATAGCACTCAATGGAGTAGCCATGGGTCGTTCTATGGTTAAGCTAATGCTTTCTTGAATTCTTCCGTTAAGAGTGGAACGACTACGAATAAATCGCCGACGATGCCATAATCGGCTAATTTAAATATAGGTGCTTCTGGGTCCTTATTAATGGCGATGATGATGCGGGATTGACTCATACCGGCTAAGTGCTGGATTGCGCCGCTGATGCCACAAGCGATATAAATTTCAGGAGTAACCACTTTGCCGGTCTGACCGATCTGCAAGGCATATTCGCAATATCCAGCATCGCAAGCTCCCCGTGAGGCACCAACCGCACCATTTAATACATCAGCTAGTTCTTGAAGAGGTTTGAAACCATCGATGCTCTTAACACCTCTACCACCAGATACGACGATTTTGGCTTCGGTTAAATCTACTTTTCCTGAGGTTTTGCGAATGACATCTTGCACAACGGAGCGAAGTGATGAAGCTTGCGTGAATGCCATTGAAATGATTTGCGCATGTAATTCGACCGTATCAGCGGCAGCGATATTGTTGGGGCGTATGGTAACAACTTGGGGAGCGTCTGTGAATTTTTTGATCTCAAAAGCTTTACCCGCATAAAGGGGGCGAGTATAAAGAATCTCTGCACCAGACTTCTCGATAGAAATGACGTCAGAGAGTTGACCCGCCTCTAAATATGCAGCAATCATGGGGGCTAGTTCGCGGCCCACAGCGGTATGTCCTAGATAAATAGCGTGAGGGTTCAATGTGTTCAATACATCCTTGATAATAGTGAAGTGAATCTCGGCGTTGTATGTCTTCAAATCGATATGGTCATAGACATAGACCTGTCCGTTCAGGTACTGGGATAACTGTTCGGCAATATCCGTAATCTGATGGCCTAATATAACGGCTGTAACGCAATCGCTATCTTCCTTAACTAAAGAAACAGCTTGGAGTGCTTCCAAAGTCACCTGACGTAGCTTGCCATCGCGTACTTCTGCGACGACAACGTATGATTTACTCATAAGGTCATCCCCTTTACTTGGATTAAATTGATAACACATCTGATTGTTTAAGAAGATGAACAAGTTGGGATACTTGTTGGTTCAGTTTGCCTTGTAAAATTTGGCCAGAATTGCGTGAAGGCGGTAGGAAAAGGGAGATACGTTCTGTTTTGGCGATAATCTCAGATGAAGTAAGACCTAAATCGTCGAGGGACAAATGGTGAAAGGGTTTCTTCTTTGCTTTCATAATACCGGGTAACGAGGGGTAACGTGGCTCATTTAGCCCTTGTTGGGCGGTGAAAAGGGCAGGAAGAGTAACCTTTACGGTTTCGGTATCCCCTTCGGAATCACGAAGGACGATGGCATGATCACTAGAAACATCAATCTTGATGATCGAAGAAACATGAGGAATTTGGAGGAGTTGTGAGAGGCGTATGGCCACTTGACCACCTCCGTTATCAATAGAGAAATTCCCCCCGAGAATGAGGTCGTAAGGTTGATTGTTGGCGAAATACGCGGCAAGTACTTTGGAGATGCTGAATTCGTCACTGCCTATTCGATCATCTGTGATGAGTACGGCTTCATCGGCTCCGAGTGCAAGGGCGGTTCTTAATGCTTCTGCTGTGCGAATAGGCCCGATTGATACGACTGTAATTGAACCTCCATGTTGTTCCTTTTGGCGTATCGCTTCCTCAACGGCATATTCGTCATACGGATTAATGACATATTTAACACCATCATCAGAAATCTCCCCATCCTGAATAACAATTTTCTCCTCTGTATCGAACGTTTGCTTGAGAATGACATAGATATTCATGTGATAATCTCCCTTTTAACGATTATTTCAAGCCTCTTAGGAAAAACTCAACCGTTTTGTCTACCTGGGCGGATAATGAATATTTTCTTTCCGAGATGAGCCATGAGGTAACGACTTCGTCCATTCCTCCAAACAATAACAACCGCGTTAACTTTATATCTAGGTCAGGTCTGAATGATTTCTCCTGAATTCCTTGTTCTAGAACCACTTCGATCAGTTGGATATAGGGCTTTAAGAGATGACCTATGGCTTTACGTAGTTCAAGCGAACTTTGGCGAAGTTCAATCTGAGTCACATAGGCGAGGTTTACGTTTTGTTCTAATTCGGTGAAATGGATCTGGCAAATTGTACGTATGGCATCATCTGCCGAGGTCGTTTCACGAACACTGCTGTGAAACATGAGGACAAGATCACCTAATCGTTGTTGCAAGAGGGAAATGAGAATATCTTCTTTGTTTTTAAAATAAAGATAAACTGTACCGTCTGCTATACCGGCCTCCTTCGCAATTTTGGATACTTGAGAACCATGAAATCCATTCTCAGCAATGACTTTTAATGCGGCTTCCAAAATCAGTTCAAATTTCTCTTGTTTTTTACTTATCATGGAGCACCTCAGTGTTC
Organism: Paenibacillus macquariensis; assembly: GCF_900156375.1. Taxonomy (GTDB): domain Bacteria; phylum Bacillota; class Bacilli; order Paenibacillales; family Paenibacillaceae; genus Paenibacillus_AQ; species Paenibacillus_AQ macquariensis. Next base: position 206,409 of record NZ_FTNK01000007.1, on the reverse strand, counting down.
TTGGTTGGAAAATGAATGAATCCTCATTCATTTTTTTATGATCATATGCATGAAGTCGCTGAATTATCTATATAGATTGAATTAAAGACAAAAGTAACTTTAATTCATTCTATCTATATAGATTGAACTAAAGGCAAAAAGAGAAGTAATAAAGTGAAATTGGGGAGTGAAAGGATGGATTGAGATGGGTTGGCAGACTGCGAACTTCTTGTTGTTCCTGGCGGTAACCGGCTACGGCATCTATTTATTCTATAAAGCTGTGTATCATCGTTATTTGTATCTTACGCTCGGAGGTCCAGCAGATTTCAGACAACGTGGCGAGGGAAGATGGGCGGAGTTCCTATCACAGGTCTTCGCTCAGAAGAAGTTAATGAAGGATCCTAAGAGTGGATTGATGCACATTATCATATTTTACGGATTCATTATATTACAGTTCGGGGCGTTAGATCTGATCGTAAAAGGGTTAACAGGTGGCAAACACTTGCCCATTCCAGGGTATGAAGTGTTCGGGCTCATGCAGGAAGTAACGGTCGTTCTAATCTTAGTTGCTATGGGATACGCCGCTTATCGTCGTTATGGGGAGAAGTTAACCCGCTTGAAAAAGGGATGGAAGCCAAGCCTCGTCATCTTGTTCATCTTCTTCTTGATGGTCTCTGTCGTGCTAACTCTAAGTTTCGAACGGGTATGGATGGAGCTATCGTTTACAGGCTACTCTCCGATATCTTCCTTTATCGCATTAGCATTAACCGGAATTTCAAGTTCTACGGCATATGGATGGTTCATGGTGTTTTGGTGGATGCATTTGCTGATTCTTTTGGCATTTCTGGTCTATGTTCCACAGTCGAAGCATTTTCATATCATAACCGCCCCGATCAACATTTGGTTCCGTCGTAGCGCACCAGTAGGTCGTCTCACAAAGTTAGATTTGGAAGATGAAGAAGCGGAGACCTTCGGTGTTGGCAAGATTGAGGATTTCTCACAGAAACAAATGCTCGACTTCTATGCTTGTGTGGAATGTGGACGATGTACAGATGTGTGTCCTGCGAGCAGTACCGGCAAGGTGTTATCGCCAATGCACCTCATCACGAAACTACGAGATCATATGGTGGAGAAGGGAACTGCGATAACAGGAAAGTCACCTTGGGTTCCCCACTATCTGTTTGCCTCTAGTGGAACTCATGCGTTAGTGACAGAGAAGTCTGATGTGGCATGGAATGCGAACGAAAGCGGAATTACGAATATTGTTCCAACACTCGACTGGCATAAATCAACATGGGTCGAACAGGACAAGAAATTAGTAGACCTAGAGCTTATCGGTGATGTGATCACGGAAGACGAGATATGGTCTTGTACGACCTGTCGTAATTGTGAAGATCAATGTCCAGTAAGTAATGAACACGTCGATAAAATTATAGATTTACGCAGACATTTGGTGTTGATGCAAGGTAGTGTTCCTCACGAGGGACAACGTGCAATGCAGAACATAGAGAGACAAGGTAATCCGTGGGGATTAAACCGCAATGACCGTGCCACTTGGACGGGAGATATCGGCGGGATTAAAGTACCTACAGTGAAGGAGAATCCAGATTTTGAGTACTTATTTTTTGTAGGATCGATGGGCTCATATGATCTTCGAAGCCGATCGATTTCGAGAGCCTTTGCCCGTTTATTGAACGAATCTGGCATTTCCTTCGCCATTCTCGGGAACGAGGAGAAGAACTCAGGCGATACACCACGACGAATGGGAAATGAAATGCTGTTTCAACAACTATGCACGGATAACATTGGTATCTTTCAGAAATATGGTGTTCAGAAGATTGTCACCGCCTGTCCACATACATTCAACACATTGAAGAACGAGTATCCTGAATTCGGACTTCAGGGAGTTGAAGTAACCCATCACACGCAACTACTCGATAAGCTCATTCAAGAAGGGAAATTAAATCCTCGTCATGAAGTGAAGGAACGAATCACGTATCACGATTCCTGTTATCTTGGTCGCTACAACAATGTCTATGATGAACCACGTAATATCCTGAAAGCGATACCAGGGGTGGAAATGGCTGAAATGAAGAGGTCTCGTGAGAATGGCATGTGTTGCGGTGCTGGTGGAGGCATGATGTGGTTAGAGGAGACGTCGGGTAAGCGAGTGAATCTAGCTCGAACAGAGCAGGCGCTAGAAGTGAATCCAACGGTCATTAGTAGTGCTTGCCCTTACTGTCTGACAATGATGGAGGATGGTACGAAGATGAAGGAAGTTGAGGACCTTGTCAAAGCAAAGGACATCGCAGAGATCTTGGAACAATCGGTATTCGGGGATCATCCCATCCGTTAAATAGAACTGATCTGAATTGGAGGGAATTAGAAGATGAATAAATCCATTCGCAAAGCGGCTGTTATCGGATCAGGAATTATGGGTTCAGGCATTGCAGCTCATCTAGCTAACGTTGGAATCTCATGCTTATTGCTTGATATGGTACCGAAAGATTTAACGGAAGAAGAGGTCAAGAAAGGATATACACTCGAACATCCTGCTGTCAGAAACCGCTTAGCTACAGGAGCCATTGCGAAATTACACAAGAACACGCCATCGCCACTTTACGATAATACATTCTCGAAACGAATCACCCCAGGGAATCTGTCGGATCATCTTGAACGAATATCGGAAGTGGACTGGGTGATTGAGGTAGTTGTCGAGAATCTTCAAGTTAAGAAGGAGCTGTTGAGCAAGGTAGAACGTTATTGGAAGCCCGGAACGATTGTCAGTTCGAATACATCTGGGATCTCTATTCAAGAGATGGTGGCTGATTGTAGTGAGCCCTTTCAACAAAGTTTCTTAGGAACACATTTCTTCAATCCACCTCGCTACATGAAGTTGTTAGAAATCATTCCGGGAACAAAGACGGATCCAGGGATTGTCCAGCAAATGAAATCATTTTGCGAGAGTACACTAGGCAAAGGAGTCGTTGTAGCTAAGGACACTCCGAATTTCATCGCAAATCGAATCGGGACGTATGGACTTCTTATAACGTTGCAAGAGATGTTGAACAGTGGGTTTTCTGTAGAGGAAGTAGATGCAGTCACTGGACCTGCGATGGGACGCCCCAAAAGTGCTACATTCCGGACGCTAGACATGGTCGGACTGGATACATTCGTCCATGTGGCAGACAATGTGTACGCGAATATAACATCTGAAACGGAGAAAGCAGCGTTTGCGGCTCCAGACGCGCTGACTAGCATGGTCTCAAGAGGTTGGTTTGGTGAGAAGTCGGGTCAGGGGTTTTATTTGAAGAAAAAAGGGGCTAACGGTAGCGAAATATGGTCGCTCGATCTATCATCCATGGAATATCATCCTCAGAAGAAGGTAACTTCGGGTTCACTTGAAGCGGCGAGAATGGCAAAAGGGGCTCGGGCGAAAACAAAGGCTTTAATCGCTACAGGGGACCGCTATTCTGAATTGGCATGGAACATTCTGAAGCAGGTACTCCTATATTCCGCTGAAAAAGTCGGTGAAATTGCGAATTCAATCCATGAAATCGACGAAGCCATGAAATGGGGATTCAACTGGGAGTTGGGTCCGTTTGAGACATGGGATGCGTTGGGGCTGGTCAGATCCGTTGAGCGTATGGAGAAGGAAGGGTTGCATGTTCCATCATGGGTGAAGGAATGGATCGCAGCGGGTAATCAATCCTTTTACCAGAAGAAAGAAGGGACCTTATATTATGTATCTGAACAGAACTTCAAGCTGGTAGAACAGCCACCAGAAATCATCACACTAAGTAGCTTAAAGGAACAGAACAAGATTGTGAAAGGAAACGACGGTGCGAGCTTGATTGATCTTGGAGATGGTGTGGCATGTCTTGAATTCCATTCACCAAACAATGCCATTGGTGCTGATATTCTGATGATGATCCAGCAAAGTATGGAGGAAGTACGAAATAACTTTGAGGGAATGGTCATCGCTAATCAGGGACGGCATTTCTGCGTAGGCGCCAATATTATGTTGTTGTTGATGGAAGCACAAGATGAAGAATGGGATGAAATTGATGGCATTATCCGTTTATTCCAGAACACGATGTACAAAGTGAAAAGGTTTGAAAAGCCAGTTGTTGCCGCTCCTCATCGGATGACCTTGGGTGGTGGCGTAGAGGCTTGCATGCCTGCAGATCAAGTTATTGCTGGTGCTGAAACATATTATGGTTTAGTTGAAGTGGGCGTAGGACTCATTCCTGCGGGTGGAGGCTGTAAAGAACTAGCTATGAGGGCAAGTCAGCGTGTGGGGCATTCTGAAGCGGATATTCAGCCATACATTAATCATATTTATGAAACAGTTGGGATGGCAAAAGTCTCAACCAGTGGTCATGATGCTCAAAAGTTAGGTTATCTACGTTCAACAGATCGTATTATTGCCAATCAGGATCATTTAATATATGAAGCCAAGCAGGCTGTTCTTCGGATGAGCAAAGCAGGCTATGAACCGATCCCTGAAGAGAAGATTAGGGTAGCGGGTTCAGAAGGGAAGGCAGTACTACAACTTGGGGCTATCGGGATGAGAGAAAGTGGTTACATTAGTGATCACGATCTGTTGATTGCGAAGAAACTGGCTCATGTACTGGCTGGCGGTAATATACCAGCAGGGACGCTTGTGAGTGAACAGTACATGCTCGATTTGGAGCGAGAAGCCTTTCTTAGCTTGTGTGGTGAGCTGAAGACTCAACAACGGATGCAACATATGTTGACGAAAGGTAAGGCATTACGCAATTAACTTATCCGGGGAAGGGAGTGTGAGGATTCAATGAAAGAAGCTGTAATCGTATCCATGGCACGTACCGCGATCGGCAAATCTAAGAAGGGGAGTCTAGGGCAGACACGTGCGGATGAGTTAGGGAAAATCGTTCTGGAAGCTGTAATCGATCGTACACCGGGTCTTTCGAAAGGGGACGTAGAAGATATTATTATCGGATGTGCCATGCCAGAAGGTGCACAGGGATTGAATTTTGCCCGTATTATGTCGTTGTATGCTGGGTTTCCGGTTACCGTACCGGCGATGACGATCAATCGTTTCTGTGCTTCAGGATTACAGTCCATCGCCTTCGCAGCCGAACGGATCATGTTAGGGCATGCGGATATCTTAATCGCTGGAGGAGTAGAAAGTATGAGTCAGGTACCCATGACGGGATTTAAGATTTCACCTAATCTGAGGATTGTTGAAGAAATGCCGGAAGTATATATCGCAATGGGGCATACGGCTGAGCGAGTCGCAGAGAAATTCAACATTTCTCGTGAAGATCAGGACCTATTCGCATCACGCTCACATGAGAAAGCAGCGCAGGCGATAGCTGAGGGTAAATTTAGGGATGAGATTACTCCGGTACAAGCGGAGTTGAAACGTGTAGATGAGAGTGGTCAAATATCGATACAATCGTTTATCTTCGATATGGATGAGGGCGTTCGAGCAGATACCAACGTTGAAACACTAAGTAAGCTGAAACCAGCATTTAAATTAGGAGGCACGGTTACGGCAGGTAACACATCCCAGACGAGTGATGGTGCTGCTGCCATTGTCATCATGAGTAAAGAGAAGGCAGACGAACTCGGCTTGCCGCCGCTAGCGACATTTCGGTCTTTTGCAGTAACGGGTGTAGAACCAGAAATGATGGGAGTAGGGCCGGTCAAGGCGATTCCCAAAGCGCTACAGATGGCTGGAATTACACTTGATGATGTGAGCCTATTTGAGATTAATGAAGCTTTTGCGTCCCAATGTGTGCATGTCATCCGCGAGCTTGGCCTCGACGAGGATAAGGTCAACGTGAACGGTGGGGCTATTGCACTTGGGCATCCTCTAGGGTGCACGGGTACCAAACTGACCACTACACTAATTCAGGAACTGCGAAGACGTGGTGGTGGTTATGGGGTAGTCTCCATGTGTATTGGAGGTGGAATGGGCGCAGCTGGGGTATTTGAAGTTCATCCGCAATAAATTCACTCAGAAGGGCAAAGGAGAGGGAACCGATGAGCAAAGTGTTAGGTGGAAGTTTCATGATTGAGGATATCGATTTCTGGCAAATCGTGACGCCAGAGGACTTTACGGAAGAGCATCGTATGATTGCGGAGACAACGGAACAATTCGTAAGCGCTGAGATTACGCCTCGAGATGAAGAAATTGAGAAGTTGAACTATGGTTTGACAGTAGAATTGTTGCAAAAAGCCGGTGAGATCGGCTTGCTAGGTGCTGAAGTTCCAGAGAACTATGGAGGCCTAGGACTGGATAAAGTAAGTTCAACGTTAATTAATGAGAAGCTGACCAAAGCCTCCTCATTCGCGTTATCCTTTGGTGCACACGTAGGGATTGGTACGCTGCCGATTGTTTATTTCGGAACAGAAGAGCAGAAGCAGAAGTATTTGCCTGCGCTTGCTTCGGGTGAACAAATTGCCGCCTATTGTCTGACAGAACCTTCTTCGGGATCGGATGCACTCGGTGCCAAAACAACGGCCACATTGGCAGACGATGGTCAACATTACGTTCTGAATGGAAGTAAGCAATTCATTACGAATGCAGGCTTTGCTGATATTTTCATCGTATATGCCAAAGTGAATGGAAAAGATTTCAGCACCTTTATCGTGGAACGCACAATGGAAGGAGTTAGCTTCGGTCCAGAGGAAAAGAAAATGGGTATCAAAGGTTCCTCAACGCGCCCGTTGATTCTGGAAGATGTCAAAGTTCCTGTGGATAATCTATTGTGGGAAGTCGGTAAAGGACATTTGATTGCGTTTAATATATTAAATATTGGTCGCTTTAAATTAGCTGCTGGATGTGTTGGAGGTTCGAAAGATTCTATAGAGTATTCTGCGAAATATGCCAATGAACGTACGCAATTTGGCCGTAAAATCTCTTCATTTCCTCTCATTGGTAAAAAACTAGCGGAAATGAACATGCGGACATATGTGTTAGAAAGTATGGTGTACCGGACGGCAGGTCTATTTGATATCGGTTTGGCTGAAGTGGATTATGATAGTCCCGATGTCGGGTATCAATCCGCCAAAGCTATTGCAGAGTATCAGTTAGAATGTTCCATTAATAAAGTGTTCGGTTCTGAAACGCTCGATTTCATCGTGGATGAAGGCGTTCAGATTCATGGGGGATATGGATTCATTCAAGAATATCATGTTGAACGGAATTATCGGGATTCTCGCATAAATCGAATATTCGAAGGGACGAATGAGATCAATCGCCTTCTCATCCCAGGTACGTTGATCAAGCGAGCGATGAAGGGTGAATTACCTTTGATGCAAAAGGCATTAGCATTACAATCCGAATTATTAAGTCTAGTTCCTGGTCAGTTATTCGAAGGTACGCTTGGGCAGGAGACACATTTGCTGTCAATGACAAAGAAAATATTCCTAATGGTTGGTGCGCAGGCTGTGCAAAAGTACCAGTTGAAGCTAGAAGAGGAACAGGAAGTACTAAGTCATCTAGCAGATATGATGATTACCGTGTTCGCAATGGAGAGCGCTTTACTCCGTACATTGAAGATGATCAATCAAGTGGGAGAAGCGAAAGCCACGAATGCGATTGATATGACAGTCGCCTTTATACACGAAGAATTCGATCGGATCGAATGTTGGGCCAAAGAGACACTCGCAGCGATGGAATCGGGAGACACTCTTCGTACGGGGCTTTCAGTACTGAAAAAGATGACCAGAAGAACACAGGTGAACACGTTAGGGTTGAAACGGAAAATTGCTGCCAAAGTGATCGAAGCGGAAAAGTATGTTTTATAATTGAGAGTTCAGAGTACCTCTATGACGGATCCTTGAGAATGGGGTGGCCAACATGTTAGATAAACCTTGGTTGGAACATTATCCGGTTGAAGTACCCATAACATATACTTATCCGAAGCAGAATTTGGCGCAGTTTCTAGTGGAGTCGGCAGCGTTATATCCAGAACATATTGCCTTAGATTTCTTAGGGTATAAAATGTCTTACAAAGCATTAATGGACTCGGTCTATCGTTTCACGAATGCTTTGCTTAAGCTGGGTATTCGTAAAGGAGACCGAGTGGCGGTTATGTTACCGAATTGCCCACAAGCCGTGATTGCGTATTATGGAACGTTACTGATGGGCGGTATCGTAGTGATGACGAACCCTCTGTATATGCCACGTGAGTTGGAGTACCAGTTGAAGGATGCAAGTGTACAAATGATTGTAACACTTGACGCCCTAGTGGATCGGGTGAAGAAAGCGACAGAGAAAGACCCGTTAGATTATATTCTGGTGACTGGCATTAAGGACTACTTGCCGGTCCCTAAGAATTGGTTATATTCTTTGAAGACTAAAAAACCTGAGACGCCCATCACGTATGATAACAATGTCTTATCGTTCCGTTCGTTCCTAAAACAGTCGATAGGGACGCCTATTCAAATTCCCGTTGAAGCTGATGAAGATTTAGCACTCATTCAATATACGGGAGGGACCACGGGATTTGCTAAGGGTGTCATGCTTACCCATATGAATCTGGTCGCGAATACGATTCAGGGAAAACTCTGGTTTTACCGCGCTGAAATCGCGAAAGAACGTTATTTAGCAGCACTGCCCTTTTTCCATGTCTTTGGAATGACGGTCTTGCTTAACCAATCCATTCATATGGCGGGTACGTTGATATTAATGCCACGATTTGATATTAATCAAATTCTGAAAACGATGGGGAGGTTGAAGCCAACCGTATTTCCTGGCGCACCTACCATGTATATTGCAGTGATCAATCACCCTGACGTTCACAAATTCGATCTGTCCTCCGTCAAAATATGCATTAGTGGTGCAGCTTCTTTACCAGTTGAGGTGCAGGAACGTTTCGAGCGTATCACAGGTGGTACATTGATCGAGGGTTATGGTTTGACAGAGACTTCACCTGTAACCCATGCAAACAATCTTTGGGAGAAACGCAAAGTTGGTTCAGTGGGTATTCCTTTTCCAGATACCGACGCTCGTATTGTCCATCCAGAATCAGGAGAAGACATGGCACAAGGTGAAATTGGTGAATTGATAATCCGAGGTCCGCAAGTCATGAAGGGGTATTGGCAACAACCTGAAGAAACGGGTAAGGCGCTCCGTGATGGATGGCTATATACGGGAGACTTAGCACGAATGGATGACGAAGGTTTTTTCTATATTCTGGACCGCCGGAAAGACTTGATTATCGCTGGAGGGTATAATATTTATCCGCGAGAAGTGGAAGAAGTATTGTTCGAGCATCCAGATGTGGAAGAAGCGGTTGTAGCTGGTGTAGTGGATTCTTATCGAGGTGAGACTGTAAAAGCGTACATTATTCTAAAAGAGGGATCTACAGCCAATGAGGAAGATTTCAATCGTTGGTGTAAAGAGAAATTGGCTGTATATAAAGTTCCCAAAATATATGAGTTCCGCGATACTTTTCCAAAAACGTTGGTTGGTAAAGTGCTTCGACGAAAGCTGATTGATGAAGATAATGACAAGATATCTAAGTAACGGTCATATAGATAGATTGAGCTAAAGACGAACCCCCATAATCATGATTCACTTTAGAAATGATTGAACTTGTGAGCGCAAACTTTAGTTCAATCTATATAGATAGATTGAAAGTGCAACAAGTAAGGAGGGATAAATTATGAAAGCGGATTCAGATGGTACGCATCCTGACATGGAACATTGGGGGAAAATAGCTGAATCTACGTTCTGGGGATTCTTGGGCTGTGAGCTTGAATCGTTAAGCGAGAAGAAGGTAGTCGTCTCCATTGACATTAAGCCTCATCATCTTAATTTAATTGGTATTCTTCATGGAGGTGTCCATGCGACGTTAATCGATTCAGCGATGGGTTTAATAGCGATGATTGCGAGGCCTCAAGACAATGTAGTTACAAGTAATCTATCGATAAACTATTTGGCTCCAACGGAAACAGGACGGGTGATTGTAACAGCAGAACTCATACACAGTTCTCGTAAAATGATTACAACACAATCTTTTGCACGGACAGAGAAGGGGGATCTATGCGCTTTTGGAACGGGAACCTTCCGTGTGATTAATAAACCAGTCTAATGTGAATCAATCATAAGGTGCACCGCCTAGGAGGATATTTGACAACCCGTGGGTAATAGCTAGAGAAATTCTAGTTGGTGCATCTTTATGATTTATTGTGGGTAAGCGTATTCATTATTTTAAAAAAAGATATAAAAAAATATTGATTATTTGTAAATCATACTCTATGATATTGTCAACAGGACGAATCGAAAATTAAAGCACTTTAATTTTCAAACAAACAGAAGGTTGGTACGCTAGATTTAATGGAGACAATCACTCAATAAAGTTAAAGCGCTTTAACTTTACAAATGCAGAAAGGTTGGTGTTTCAATGACCCACCGTGAAGGCCGGCGACAGACGCTTTACATGTACTTGTTCCTCTCTCCTTGGCTCATCGGCTTCTTTGTATTCGCTCTGTATCCTATCTTATCATCATTGTATCTAAGCTTCACGGATTATGACATTATCCACCCGCCAGTGTTCGTAGGACTAGCGAACTACACTGAGATGTTCAACAATGAACTGTTCTGGAAATCCGTCATAGTCACACTCAGGTATACCGTTATCAGTGTACCTATACAGCTTGTGCTTGGACTTGGATTTGCTTTGCTGCTTCATCAGAAAATTCCCTTCCGCGGATTCTTCCGGACGGCGATGTATTTTCCGAGCATGGTGTCTGGTGTGGCGATGTCGCTACTGTGGTATTGGATATTCAATCCGCAGATTGGTTTGTTCAATTACGTGCTGTCCTGGTTCGGGATTAAAGGACCTGCATGGCTCATGAATCCGGATACTTCATTGTATGCCCTGATCATTATGTCCTTATGGACGGTTGGTACCGGAATGATCCTCTTTCTCGCAGGACTTCAGGGAGTTCCCGCAAGCTTAATTGAGGCTGCTGAATTGGACGGGGCAGGACGATTCAAAACTTTCTTGAACGTAACGTTACCTATGATTTCACCCGTACTGCTCTTCCAACTTATTATGGGGGCAATCGATTCTTTTCAAGTGTTCACACAAGCCTTTGTTATGACGCAAGGTGGCCCGAACTATTCTACTTGGTTTTATGTCTACAACCTGTATACCAGTGCCTTTAAAGAATATCGTGCAGGTTACTCGTCGGCCTTGGCCTGGGTATTACTGATCGTCGTCATGCTATTCACAGCGCTAGTTATGAAGTTATCGAACCGTTACGTGCATTATGAAGGAGGCGGAAACAAATGAGTACGATACCGTCTACGGGGCCGCATTCTCCGTCCTCCAAAGTTAGACGCAGACGAAAATTCGATGCAGTCAGAGTCATGAGTTTTATCTCACTAGTTATTATTACCTTTCTTATGTTGTTACCCCTGTTCTTCATGGTTTCAACCTCGCTGAAATCAAAGCGAGAGATGCTCAAATTCCCCCCAACGTTTCTTCCAGAGACGTGGCAATGGAGTAACTATAAGGATATTTTCGACACGTTACAGTTCGGCACCTTATACGGTAATAGCTTACTTATTGGGGGATTGACCGTAGTAGGGACACTCATTTCTTCATCGCTTGCAGCCTACGGATTTGCTAGATACCGGGGGAAAGGTAAGAATATCTGGTTCATGCTTCTGCTCAGCACGATGATGCTTCCTTATCCAGCTATCATGATTCCACAGTTCATTCTCTTTTCCAAAATGAACTGGATCGACACGTTCCTGCCGCTTATCGTACCTGCATTCTTCGGCTCAGCGTATAACATCTTTCTGCTCCGCCAGTTTTTCACTACGCTGCCAGATGAACTGTTCGATGCGGGACGCATTGATGGTTGTGGCGAGTTCCGAATGTGGCTTAAGATCGCCCTTCCACTCTCCGGACCAGCACTTGCAACTGTAGCGATATTTGCTTTCATCTACAGCTGGAATGACCTACTCACTCCGGTACTTTACTTAAGTTCATCGGAGAAATTCACGCTTCCAGTCGGTATGGCTTCTCTTACATCATCGCGGTTTCGTATTCCGCCGTGGCATCTCTTGATGGTCGCATCGGTGCTTGCTATGGTTCCGATCGTTACATTATTCGCCATAGCACAGAAGCGATTCGTTGAGGGCATTGTACTCACAGGCATCAAGTAACTTACTTACCGCAACAGGCGGCAGAAACCACTTGAACTAATGGAGGAATGGACTCATGAATAAGAATAGGAAAAGAAAAACACTTGTCCCTATGCTTGCTACGGTAATGTTTATTGTACTTGCATTGTCAGGATGTAGCGGCGGTAAATCAGCAGGCGAAACAGGTAATGGTGGATCAGGCAAAGGTGAGAAAGTAACGATCACGCACTACACCATCGATTCGGAAGACCGTACTTTTATTGAAAAGCTTATCCCTGATTTTGAAAAAGAACATCCAAACATTAAGGTAAAGATAGAAAAGGCACCTTATGAGCAGTTTGACAGCAAACTTCAAACGTTGATTGCAGGAGATAAATCACCGGATGTAACAAGCCATTATGGATATGGTGGATTCGCAGAGTACTACAACAAAGACATGCTACTTGATCTGACAGACATCATTAAAGAAGATGGCTTTAAGGCTGCGGATTATAGTATATCTGAAGATTTAATGAAAATTTACACAGTCAAAGATCATACCTATGGCATACCGGTCAATATGTACGTAACACTTATGCTTTATAACAAAGACATGTTCGATGCAGCGGGTCTTCCTTACCCTCCTAGTGACTACGAGGATAAGAGTTGGACTTTCGATAAGATGGTTGAAGCTGCTAAGAAGATGACCGTTGTATCTGATGATGTGGCTAAGACACAGTATGGTGTTGACTTCACATGGGCAGAGCGTGACATGCGACCACTGTATTTTGGAGCTCAACCTTACTCCGAGGATACTTGGACGAACGGTGGTGTTCCTTCCGCTACTCACTTTGATTCACCTGAAGTGATAGCGGCGTACAACAAACTATTCGGACTCATTAATACTGAAAAGGTTTCACCTTCTACAGAATGGAGTAAGAGTGTAGCAGGACAGAATGGAGATCCATTTGTTGCAGGTAAAATTGGTATGTCTGTCACAGGTTCATGGAGTCTTGCTGGTGCTAATGACTTTCCGTTCAAAATCGGTGTAGCTGCCGTGCCTTGGAATGGTGACAATAAAGTGCGTAGTACACTGTTCGTTGATCCACTATTGATCCTGAAAGGTTCTAAACATCCGAAGGAAGCTTTCGAATGGATTAAGTTTCTGTTAAAGAATGACATACAGGAGAAATCCATTGATCTGAGTGGCGGTACACCTCCAGTAAGTACTAAGGCAGCAGAAACATATTATAAGCACTTTGATGGTATCGATCCTGCAGATATTAAGAATGTATACGAAGGTGGCGTCAAATACGGATTTGAATCCTATAACCACTTGGTCACGAATTACTCGCAGATTAATGACATGTTCATTAACGAAATGCAGCCAATCGAGACTGGACACAAGACGGTTGAAGAAGTTATGCCGATCATTCAAAAGAAAATAACAGAAATTATCAAACGTTAAAAGTGCTCCTATACCGTCCCGCAAGGGACGGTACAAATGTTTAGCGGTCAGTCTTCCGTCCATGTATACTAAGATTATGTTTCTATGTACGGAAAATCTGTCGCAAGGAGAATTTAAAATGAAGGTAAGTATTTTTGATGTAGCTAAAAGATCTGGATTGTCTGTTGTGACAGTCTCTCGTGTGTTAAATGGTGCGGAATCGGTACGAGAAAAGAACCGCCAAAAAGTCCTCAATGCAATCAAAGAATTGGATTATCGACCAAATGCGGCAGCTCGCAGCCTTGCCCGCGGTAAAACGGGTATTATTGGCTTAATTGTGACAACTTTGCAAGATGCATTCTTCGATGCAGTCGTCAAGGAACTTAATGATGTGCTCGCACTCCACGGTTATTTCCTTGCGGTCGCGATATCAGAAGGTAGCGGTTCGGATGGCAATCACTATCTCATCCAGGAGGATCGGGTCGATGGGCTTATTATGCTCTCGCCATTGGAAGAGGATAGTTATATTATGGAATTAAAGCGTCGGAATATTCCGTATGTTCTGATCGATAATCAGAAGCCTGAGAACGACGCCTTCTCGGTGACTATAGATAATTTCAAAGGCGGATACGCAGCAACCAAGCATCTGCTTGATCTAGGTCACACCTCAATAGCCCATTTGTGCGGTAATGAAATGTTTCGGAGTACGCGTGAACGTCGAAATGGATTTCTACGGGCCCTTCAAGAGAAAGGTCTCACGCCGTTTGAGACGGTACACGGAGATTTCGAAATTGAATTCGGCTATGAGACTTGTTGGAAATGGATTAGAGATGGTAACCTCCCGTCCGCCGTGTTCGCTGGGGATGACAATATAGCGCTCGGTGTAATTAATGCCTTAATGGAGGCTAGAATCAGCATTCCGGATGAGGTAGCGATCGTTGGTTTCGATGATCAAAACATTGCATCACAGCTTCGTCCGCACTTAACAACGGTTCGCCAACCGGCTGATCGGATTGGACTCGCTGCGGCTGATATGTTGCTCAAGCGTATAGACGGCACGATGAAACGGGCTTCAAGCCTAAAGATTGATCCGGAGCTGATTGTTAGGGAATCCACGATCAAGAGTCAATCATCTTCAAAGGAATAGATTGAAAAAGTAAAATGGTTCTGATATTTCATCAATAATAGGAGTGACGAATATTGGCTTACTACTTGGGGATCGATGGGGGCGGAACAAAGACATACGCCCTGCTGACCGACGAATGTGGGAATGTACTCGGTAAGGGCAAGAGTGGTAATGGTAACCACCAGATTAACGCTGCTATAGCAGAAAATAGTATTCGAGAGGCAGCTCTAAATGCACTCACAGAGGCTGGTCTTCAGTTCGAAGATATCGGGCATGCTTACTTGGGCCTTGCAGGAGCAGATCGTGAAGTGGACTACACTATTCTACATTCGTTGATCCGTAACATTGGATTTACGAACTATACCATTAACTGTGACACGATGATCGGACTTCGGGCGGGTACGAACCAACCTTATGGTATCTCTCTCATCTGCGGTACAGGAACTAATTCTGCAGGGAGAAATCCACAAGGTGAACATTATCAGTGTGGTGGGTTTAATTATATGTTTGGCGATTTTGGCGGCGGAGGGTCTTTGAATATTGAAGTATTCCGTTCTGTCATTCGTGCATGGGATGGCCGAGAGCAGCCAACGTTACTGACGGGGCTACTACTTGTACTTCTTGGTTACAACACTGTTGAAGATATGTTTAATGATTTTCAGGATAACGGAAGAAATGTACCGGTGGATGCTGCCAGATTGCTATTTAAAGCAGCAGCTGAAGAGGATGCAGTAGCAATTGAAATATTAAATCGTCAGGGTGTGGATTTAGGTAAATCTGCAGCTGCTATCGTGCAAAGACTGAATATGGCTAACGATACATTTGACGTAGTACTTGTAGGCAGTTTGCTAACTAGAGGCGATCAGGGATGGATTCGCGGCCCGATAGAACAGTCATTACATAAGGTTGCACCTAACGCTTCTGTTGTTACATTAACGACTGAACCAGTTGTGGGTGCATTGTGGTTAGCCATGGAAGAAGATGGATTAACAATTAGCCGAGAAATATTTGAGAACATGCGGGTTTACAGTGATTTTGAACTTATAAAATAAACTAGACGATAGGATGTGGCGAGAATGGAGACAAAACAAGGATTGAAAATAGCAGTTATCGGTGGGGGATCTTCTTATACACCAGAATTGGTAGAGGGATTTATTCTTCATTATAATGAACTTCCTGTGCGTGAGTTGTGGCTCGTTGATATCGAACCTGGATTACGTAAGTTGAACATTGTAGGCAATTTAGCTAAACGTATGGTCGAGAAATCAGGACTTCCGATTGAGGTTCACTTGACGACAAACCGTCGTGAGGCTATTGCTGGAGCTGACTTTGTTAGTACACAGATGCGCGTAGGTATGTTGGCTGCGCGTGGTCGGGATGAATCTATTCCATTAAAATATGGCGTTATTGGTCAAGAAACAACGGGTCCTGGTGGGATGATGAAGGCACTACGTACCATCCCAGTTCTATTGGACGTGTGTAAAGATATCGAAGAGCTTGCTCCTAATGCATGGTTACTCAATTTCACGAATCCAGCAGGTATGGTGACTGAGGCTATTATTAAGTATTCTAATGTCAAAAGCATTGGATTATGTAACGCACCAATCGGCTTGATTAAGCAAGCTTCAGCTAAGTATGGGGTTGCACCTGACCGTGTGTATGCTGAATTTGTAGGTCTAAACCATCTTCACTGGATTACCCGTATTGATGTTGAAGGGGAAGACAAATTGGACGAAATGCTGGCAGATACGGCTGGATATAGCGCTAAGAATGTTCCTGCATGTGAGTGGAATCCGGAATTCTTGCAGTCCCTGAGAGCTTTGCCATCATACTATCTGAAATATTTCTACATGACTGATGAAATGCTGAAAGAACAGCTTGCATCACATGAAAAGGGTATCAATCGTGCTGAAGTTGTGAAGAAAGTTGAAGAAGAATTATTCGAGCTCTACAGTGATGTTGATCTGCAGGATAAACCTAAGCAATTGGAGCAACGCGGTGGAGCATTCTATTCTGAAGCAGCTGTTAACTTGATGAGATCGCTATATAACGGTACGAACGATATTCAAACACTCAATGTGGCGAACAATGGTATTCTTGACTTTCTGCCGGATAACGCAAGCATCGAAGTTAACTGCGTTGTTACGAAGAATGGTCCGCTTCCGCTTCCGTTAACGAAGATCCCACCTTCTGCTGTAGGACTTATTCATGCCGTGAAGACCTATGAGCAACTTGCTATAGATGCTGCAGTAACAGGAGATCGAGGCTTAGCTATTCAAGCGATGGCTCATCATCCGCTAGTACCATCGGTAGGAATCGCTATTAAAATGTTGGATGAGATGTTGGAAGCAAACAAAGAATATTTACCACGTTTCTTCGCTCCCAATTCAGTGTCATAAACTAAACTTTAATATCCAAATAAACAAAGGTAGTCCCGAACAGGAAGTTACGACTTCGGGGCTACCTTTGTTGTATGTTTATCGGTTGCAACGGATTTCGCAATGATCATTTGAATAGAAGCGTGATAGATATCACATACAGGTGTGGGTCTGGTCAGAGATAATATACTTGATTTTAATATTACGATATCAAGATTATTGATGGGCAGGTGGACAGACGATGATAAGTAGCAAAGTTAAGATCTGGGGATTGGTGATTCTTCTATTAATGGCTGCAGGGATTGGGGCATTCTATTGGCATAATAGTTCAAGCAAGGGTGATCCGCCTACTAATGAAAATGAACCGGCGACAAAGACACTCTTCAAATTCGATACGGTAATCAATTTGAAAATATACGGCGATGATGAGAGTGCGAAACATCTGAAGAAGATCGAGCAGATGCTAGATGATGTTGATCAGCAGATAAACATGTCGAATAAAGATAGTGAAATACATGCCATTAATCAGGCAGCAGGAAAACAAGCGGTGAAAGTTTCTCGAGAGACATTTGATCTTATGAAAGTATCCGTTGATTATGCGAAAGATACGCAAGGAGCATTTGATCCAAGTATTGGACCACTCGTTAGTCTTTGGAAGATTGGAAACGGTGGTGAGCATGTCCCAGACGCGAAGCTTATTGATCAAGCGAAGTCGCTCGTTAATTATCAGGATATCATAATGGACGAAGCTAATCTGACCATAAAGCTAGCCAAAGAAGGGATGTCACTTGATCTTGGTGGTATTGGAAAGGGATACGCTGCTGACTTGGTAGCAGACTATTTGCATAAAGAACAGATCGAAAGCGCCATTATTGATCTTGGAGGCAGTAGCATCATTGCCATCGGTAGAAAGCCAAGTGGTGAGCAGTGGCGAATTGGGCTTCAGGATCCAGATCGTAAGCGTGGGGAACAACTGGCAATTATTCAACTCGATAACGAGACGATTGATTCATCGGGGGTATATGAGCGTTTCTTCATGGAGAATGGTGTACGATATCATCATATTCTAGATCCGAAGACGGGATTCCCTACGCAAAATGGGTTGAAAAGTGTAACTATTGTAGGTGGGACAGCAACCGATGCGGATGTCCTCTCGACAGCCGTAGTCGTTATGGACTTAGAAGAAGGAATGGCGTATATGAATCAGAAGCAGAATGTGGAAGCGATGTTTATCACGGAGGATAATCGCATTTATTTGACTTCTGGATTAAAAGGGAAGATTAATTTAACGAATACGAGGTATACCCTAGTAGAATAGCTCGTGTAAGAACCCAACAACTCTCTCAATGGTAGAGATGTTGGGTTTTTTAATTGAAAATTACGTAATATGACGAAGTGAACAATAATTCGACAAATTAAGACTATAAATGATAAATTCATACAAAATAAACCTCTATCTTAAACAAATTTAAATAACTAATATAAAGGTAGATTATGAATATGGTGGTATATACTTTTATTTCCAAAGTATCTATTCCGGATACTTTAAATAGAATAGCTATTATCTAGTAGTAAGAGAAGTTATTCATTAAGATTTAAGATCGAGTTGGAGTATTCTTATTGTATTTCTTCAACGGGTTAAGAAATGAAACATATACGTTCGAAAGCCGTATCAGAAATATAATAGTTATGAGAAAGGGTGGATAATTGTGGATAATGGGATGAGTGTGATCTTGTTTGAGAAAATGCCAGAAGGTGAGCTACGTGTCATTGAGGAGCGAACGTGGAGCATGAATATGATTGCAGCATTGGAGCATGTCAATTATCTTGTGGTGGGTACGAAGGAATATGAGACAGTTGAAGGCCGTTTGAATGTGGACGAAGGAAAGCTTGAGCTTCTGCTTGTACCGATGCGTATCGAATAAATAATGTCATGGAAGGAGGATGTTGTGGTGACTAAAGATGAGAATACTAAAGAACTAGCTATTTCGAAATTGTTCACCCCTGAAGGGAAGCCGATTCGTGTATTATCTACCTCGCTTGGAATTGCCCTTTTGGCGAATGCGCTGTTTGTTCCGGCTGCTGTAGGAGCGAGTGGTACTACTTCTGCAGATGATCCCCAACTTGTGTCTTGGTCTACGGAAGAGGTAAAGACGTATTTCGACAAAAATGTAGATTGGAATATCCCGTATCCAGATGAGGATACGAAAGAGGTTGAGAAGCAGGAGCAGGGAGTAAGTACCTCTAATGGGACGACTGTAGTGAACAATTATAGCGGTTATAATTCTGGCTTTGGTTGGGACGATTTGTTACTATATCACATGTTGTTTAACAGTGGATCTAATTACTCTTCAAGAGGATGGTACAACGACCGTCCAACCTATTATCCAGGGACTAAGAATACTTATAAGCCTAACACCTATAGCAGCGGTAAGTTCCAGAATAAGAATGTTCCCGGCTCTGTCGTCAAACCGAAAACATCCACTTCATCCAGTGGTTCTATTACAAGAAGATCGACTTCTTCCAAAGCCGGAGGTATCGGGGGCACATCCAGTGGTCTGAGCTCATCTAGTTCTAAATCGAGTTCTAGTTCTGTGTCATCTTCGAAATCAAGCTCAGGTAAGAGTGGTTTTGGCGGATGATCGATTCTCAGAGTGTATTCGAGTTCCGGGATCAATCGGCTCTTGAGCGAGCACCTCGGGTAGAACAGTTACATGAACTTGGATTTACATGGGCAGACCTTGAGGGTGAGGAATACTGGCTAGATGCAATTGCAGTTATGCACAGTGAGACCTATAAGGAACTAGAAGCGGCCTCAAGTAAGATCTGGGATATACTGGACAAAGCCGTTCGCTTCGTTCATCTCAAGCATGATTTGTATGATTTGATCGGTATCCCTCCCATCTTGTGGGAGATGATTGATCAATGTCCTCTACCAGAGCGTGGGCTGATAAGTCGTTACGCACGCTTTGATTATGCCGTGGCTGATGACGGTACCATTAAGTTGCTAGAATTGAATGCAGATACACCTACGGGTTACGTGGAAGCATCCATAGCGACGCCTTGGATATGTGAGCAAGCAGGGGAAGGGATTTACAGCCCAAATATCGTGATGAAGGATCTTCTTGCGCAAGCGTGGGGTGAAGAACATCCGGATACGGCGGCCTGTGTTTCTTACGGATCTCATCAAGAGGACTCGGGTACCATCGAAGCCCTTGTAAGACATAGTGGCCTCGAAATTCAATGTGTGGACTGCCTTGATTTATCGATTGATAATGGCATCGTAAAAGATGGTGAGGGGCGTATTATTAAGCGGATGTTTGCCCTGTATCCTAAGGAATGGATGGCCATTGATGAAGGCGGCGAAGCGTTGGCTTATGCAATTGAGACAGGGAAACTAGAGATATTTAATTCACCACACAGTATACTATTGCAATCTAAGGGACTTATGGCAGCAGTGTGGGGAATGTATGAGCTTGGCCTACTTTTTGATGAAGAAGAGCGTAAAGCGATTGAACGCTACATCTTACCTACATATAACAAACCGGTGTTTTCCGGAAACTTTGTGTCTAAATCAGTATTTGGCCGTGAAGGTGGTTCTGTTCGTATCTTTGATGAGGGCGGGTCATTGGAACTTCAGGATGAGGATGGCTTTGATAGCAGTGTGTTATTTCCTTCTGTCTATCAAAAAAGAGCGGAGTTAGCGAAGATTACTACAAAAGACGGTGAATTTCACCTGTTGACCGGTATGTTCATGATTAATGGGAAGCCTTGTGGTCTGCTCGGCCGGGCAGGTGGATTGATTACAGGCAATGCTAGTCAATTTATTGCGTTGGGAGTGAGATAATTGCGTATGAAGATGGAACAAGTAATGATAGTCAATAGCGTAGCGCGAACCATTAGAAATAGCGTAACGGTATGTTGTGTACTTTTAACACTGCTGTTGTTAAGTGCATGCTCCGGTAGTCAGGATAGTGTATTCCATACAGATTCTACCGCAGAGACCACAGATAACGTATCGCGAGTGCCATGGGATTACAGGGTTGTAGAAGGCACAGTAGGGGATCTGATCGGCAGTGATATGACGGTCTTGCCTGATAACGAGCTTCTACCCAATGATGGAAACTATGCAACAGGTGATAAAATATGGACCTTGCAGTTCATGGATGCTGAGTTGGTAACAGATGCCGACAAGCGTAACGACATCCGATTGTCCTCGTGGGAGGCTATCAAATCCTATGGAGACCAGAAGACGGCTGCAGCGGATCTGACGAATCTCAAAGTGTCGATAACAACCGATGTTGATCTTGTAGGTGTATACAAAACCAAATTAAAAGATAAGACGAGAAACTTTGCTGTAATTCAGCTACCTTCTGGTAACCGAATTAAGCAGCCAATTGACGATAAGCGGTTTACAGCCATGGAGAAACAAAAGACGGTATCCGTGGTGTTGGAGGAAGTGCACGATTTCGCCGATTATGATTCGGCCTATGCGAAATTTAGGGGGTGGGCTAATTGATGATCGTTGTTAATTTGATAGTAAGTGTTCTTGTCATTATTTTTCTCCAATTGTTAGGTATGGCCATATTTATCTGGATGACTCCTTTTAATGACATGGAAGAGTTGAAGAAGGGCAATGTAGCTGTAGCACTGGCTTTGGGTGGAAAGTTCATGTCGACAGCAATTATTCTGGGTGTAGCTGCTTATACGAATACATCGATATGGTTCATGATGTTATGGTTTGCTGTAGGTTACGTATGTCTAATAGCCGCTTATTGGATCTTCGAATTAGTAACTCCTGGATTCAGGATTTCTGAGCATCTAGCGAAGGGTAATGTGGCGGTAGGTATGATGTTAGGTATGGTGTTTATCGGAACGGCATTTGCCGTGAGTAGTCTAATTATTTAATTATTAATTCAGAAATTGCATGTTCAAACAAGATAAGGATAGCCTCCCAAGTGAATTCACTTGAGAGGCTGTCTTATTAGATACCGAGAAGGGGTGAACAGGTGCATTTTATTATCAGGATATCGACAAAGATGATGCGCTTAAGAAAAAGGGCTATCGGGTTGATTATCCTACTCTTTATTGTTATAAGTGCAACGATGGCGTTTGTACTTGAGCCAGATACCTTTGGTAACTGGTTTAATGCATTTTACTGGGTGATGACAACGATGGCTACAGTCGGATATGGTGATTACTTTGCGAAAACAGACATCGGTAAGGTCTTTACGATGTTTCTATATATCTTTGGGATTGGGCTGTTGAGCTTAGTTATTGGTAAGGTGATTGACTCTATCGCAGAGGTGCAAAGAAGGAGAGGGGCTGGTACATTGAGCTTTCGTGGCGGAGATCATGTCATATTGATTAATTGGAGCAAGAAGGCACAGGCAGCCGTAGATGAAATTCTATGTTATTCATCGAAATGCCACATCGTAATCATTGATGAGACGGGCAACCATCCGGTGGAGCATATGGATCATGTCCACTTCATTAGCGGTGATCCATCAAGTGATGAGATTCTCCTCAAGGCTAATATTACAGGGGCTAAGGCCGCGATCGTCTTCGGTGACATACGTATTGATGAAGCGTCATTGATCGACGGTAAATCGCTCCTGATTGCCTCTAGTATTGAGCGGATTGCACCACAAGTACATACGACTGTAGAAATTATGCAGGAGAAGAACATTCAGAACTTTCGGCATGTTCAGGTGAATGAATTCGTGCTGTCACATGATGCGATCTCCAGATTAGCGGTACGATCAGCTTTGCAAGAGGGGAACTCTGAGGTTATTACACAATTGTTGAGTCGTCAGTATGGCGACGATATATATGAAATACCGCTTAATCGTACTTGGAAGACGTATGGAGAGGCGTTTCAGGACTTACTCCGTCAGGGAGCTACGCTATTGTCCGACCGCAGCGATCTTAGCATTAATCGTAAGCTTGACCAACTTATTCCTGAGGGTGCCAGGTTGTATATTGTATCGGATGAAGAGACTTATAAGCGTATTAAGGGATAGGGTTTATAGTGGCTTTTGGGGATAGAACTTCATAATAAGCATCGCAAAGAGGGAACGACTCGTATGTGGAGTCGTTCCCTCTTCTTAATGTAATCAGGTTCGCTATTGATTACGGCGCTTCAGCTTATTCTGAAGCATACCGAGGACAATATCAGCGAGAATAGCAAGTAGACAGGCGGGAATCGCACCCACATATATTTTGATATTATTATGAAGGTTAAGGCCGGAATAAATTTCACGTCCTAATCCTTCACCGCCAATGAGTGGAGCGAGTGTGGCTACACCGATAGCAATAACCGCCACTATGCGAAGTCCAGCCATTAAGAACGGTAGGGCTAGAGGAAGTTGCACTTGCATTCTTTTCGTTCCAAAAAAGTTCTTCACAAAATCATTCGCCGGATGACGCAATATATGTTCAGGTTGTCCCGTTTGGATAACTTGACCGTCCTTCATTAATATGATGGTGTCGGCAATTTTGATAGCTTCATCCATATCATGGGTGACGAAGACAATCGTCTTTCGCAACTCTTGTTGTAGACGAATTAACTCCTCCTGTAACTGTTCGCGACTAATGGGATCCAACGCACTGAAAGGCTCATCCATTAGGATAACGTTAGGATCCGCAGTAGAGCACGGATAACACCGATCCGCCGCTGTTGTCCTCCGCTTAATTCTGAGGGATAACGATTTCGATATAAGTCGGGATCTAAGTTAACCATCTTCAGAAGCTCGTCTACCTTTGTATCTGTTTTTTGCTTGTCCCATTTCTGCAAGCGGGGAACTACACCCACGTTTTTAGCAATATTCATATGTGGAAACAGTCCAATAGTTTGAATCACATAACCTATCTTCCTGCGAAGCGTTACGGGATCCATCGTAGAAATATCCTCACCATAGAGGGTTATTGACCTTTGGAGGGTTTAATTAATCGATTTATCATTTTCATCGTCGTCGTTTTGCCACAGCCACTGGGGCCGATTAATACAGTGATCTAGCCTTCTTTGATCGTAAGATTAATATCCTTAAGCACGACATTACCATTCTCATATACCTTGTTAATCCCTTGAAATTGAATCATATGCTTACCTCCTTTTCTATGTAGGACTGAGATGTACGTTAGTGTTACATGAGTACAGTGATATATTTAAACAATGACTATCAATGGTACGATTTCATTCTGCGTATTCTACCCTATATTTAAAATCATTTTCAAAAGCGAAAAATAATATATTTGGCGAGTGGATGGTCTAGTAAATAATTCAAGTATTCAATATATATCTGTTGGAAAAGATGGAGAGTCCTTTGCATGAAGGGCTTTTTTTTGATGTTATTTAAGCCTATTGTCGTAGTTTGTCATTCTGCTGTCATTGGAGTGAGTTATGCTAGTCATGAATATGAGTAATATATAGATTTTAAGGAGGAAATGTAATGCGTATCATGTTAAAAAAAGCAATGACCGTCATCTTAGCGATGTTGATGGTGCTCGGTGGATTCAATGGGGTGTTAGTTGGAGGGAAACAAGCGTATGCCGCTGATTCTGTACAGTTCGAAGGTGGAAGTGGATCTATAGGTGATCCTTATCTGATTGCATCTGCTGATCAACTGAATAAGGTGAGAGATAAGAAATATAGTACTTATTATAAACTGATTGCGGATATAGATTTAAGCAGTTATGCAAGTGGTGAAGGCTGGATGCCTATAACAGATTTTTCAGCAAGCTTGGACGGCAATGGTTATAAGATCACGAATCTAAAGATTAACCGACCAGCATCTGAGTATACTGGGGTAGGGCTCTTCGCATACATTTATCCCAATGGTGAGGTAAGTAATATTAGTCTTGAAAATATAAATGTTATTGGTGGGCATTATACGGGCGGCCTGACCGGTATTAATCAGGGGAGAATCCACAATAGCTCAACTTCAGGAAGTATGAGTGGAAAAAATTTTGTGGGCGGCTTAGTGGGGTCTAGCAGTGGCACAATCAACAATAGTTTCTCGACTGGAAGTGTAAATACAACTACAAACGTGGCAGGCGGCTTAGTGGGATATAACCTAGGGGATATCAATAGCAGCTACGCCACAGGAAGTGTGAATGGACCTGTTGCGGGTGGTTTGGTAGGTCTTGAAGGCGGAAGTGGTTTCTCTCCAACAATCAACAATAGTTATGCTACAGGAAGAGTAACTGGGCAATCCAGTGTGGGGGGGTTAGTCGCAATAAACAGCAGTGGAACAATCAATAATAGCTACTACGATATCGGAACAACAAATCAATCGGATACAGGAAAAGGTCAAGGAATAATAACTGAAAAGATGAAGGATAAATCCACATTTAGTGATTGGGATTTCAACTCGGAGTGGTATATCGTCCCAGGACAATATCCTTTGTTATGGGGACATACAGCCTTGACGTCAGGAACAGATAACGGAACTACGAAATTGAATCATGTTTCACCGGGTATGGTATATACGGTTGACAATGGAAGTGATTTCTCGGTTACAGGTGATGTATATAATATTAATGTGGATAATATTCCTGCGAGTCTTGGGACTGAGGTCTCTGTCCGAATAGCGGAAGACTCAACAAGCTCAATAACATTAAGAGTTAATGACACGAACCTTAAGCCGGCAGTTGCACCGACAGCCATTTTAGTTGTGGGAACAGATGTCATAGGCTCAACTCAGTTAACTAACGTATCAGATGCAATGGAGTACAAAGTCAACTCAGCTCCCTTTGCTGCGATTACGGGTACAAGCGTAGATAACATTGCCGTTACGCAAGGCGATCAGATCTCTGTACGATTGAAGAAAACAGCTACGCAACCCGCGTCTATTGTTCAAATTTTGAGTGTGGATGCTAACAATATCAAGACAGGGTCAGTCTCCATATCGACCATTGAAGGAGTAACTGCTCCCGTTGTATTCGATTATCCAGAAAACTCGATTACTTCAACGGATGAATATACAGGTACGGTTGTATGGTCACCTGCAAATGATGGATTCGAAGCAGGAGTAGCGTATACAGCAACGATTACACTCACCCCGAAAAGTGGTTATACCTTAACAGATTTGCCAGCAAACTTTTTTAAAGTAGAGGGTGCAGCAGCCACGAATTTAGCTGGGGATGGAGTCGTTACCGCGGTTTTCCCTGTAACTTCTGAAGTCTTTGAAGTGGGTTCAGGGACGGTAGAAGATCCTTATCAGATTGCAACGGCTGCTCAGTTTGCTAAGATTGGATATTATAATAACGAGAATGACAAACATTTTAAACTTGCAGCGAATATTGATTTGAGTACCTATTCCGACGGATTGTGGACACCTATCAGTGAATTTAATGGAACATTAGACGGCAATGGATATAAAATCAAGAATTTGTTGGTCAATTCTGGACCAGGATTATTCGGAGATATATATTCCGATGGAGTATTGACCAACATCATACTTGAGAATGTTGATGTTAGTGGTATGAATCAAGTAGGCGGTTTAGCAGGAACTAATGAAGGAACAATCAGTAATAGCTACGTCACAGGAAAGGTAAGCGGAAATAACGAAGAGAGTGGTTATATAGGCGGTTTGGTAGGATACAATGAAGGAACCATTAACAACAGCTATGTAACAGCAAGTGTAAGTGGAGATTATTATATAGGTGGTTTGGTAGGATACAACTACGGAACCCTCACCAGTAGCTACGCAACAGGAAAAGTAAGTGGAAATTCTAATACAGGCGGTTTAGTCGGATTCAATGACGATGGAACCAACGATAGAAGCTTCGCAACATTAAGCGGGCATGGCAGCTCTGATACAGGCGGTTTAGCTAGATTCAATGATTATGGAACCATCACCAGCAGCTTCTATAACAGCGAAACAACAGGGCAGTCGGATACAGGGAAAGGTGTCGGTCTTTCCACTGCAGACATGAAGCTGCAAAGCAATTATCCCGAGGCTGATTGGAACTTCACAGCGACTTGGGGAATTCATTCATTCAAGAATAATGGGTTTCCTTATTTAAGGGCTCTACAGATGTATGTAACTTATGATGGCAACGGCAACACCGAAGGAGTCGTGCCGGATGACAGCATGGCTTATTCAAAGGGTGAATCAGCTAGCGTCTCAGGTAATACAGGCAATCTAATCAAGAAGGGTTACACCTTCTCAGGTTGGAACACGTTAGCAAACGGGCAAGGGAAAAGCTTTGCAGCTGCAGAGACATTCCTGATCACGGGGGATAAGACGCTGTATGCGAAGTGGACGCGTAATGGAGAAGGTCCAACCACACCGACAGCACCACCGACAGCACCACCGACAGCACCACCGACAGCACCACCGACAGCACCACCGACAGCACCACCGACAGCACCACCGACAGCACCATCAACACCACCAACAGCACCACCGACAACAACAACACCGAAGCCATTCTACAACGATAAGGTTAATATCGATGTAATCAATGCGCTAGTAGAAAAAGCAAAGACCGCACCAGCAGTAACATTTAAGGATGTACCTGCAAGTGCTCCAAATGCTAAAGCCATCGAGTTAGCAGCTAAGCTTGGGATCATTAAGGGAAATGCAAATGGCTCATTCCAGGGTAATGCTACGATAAGTAGAGCAGAATTTGCGGCTATGTTAGTAAGAGCACTTGGATTAACGTCTAAAGGTGATTCTAGCTTTAAGGACACCAAGGGTCATTGGGCGGCAGATACAATTGCAACGTTACAAGCTAGTGGTATTATCAACGGCTACGTAGATGGAACGTTCAAGCCGAATCAGACCATCACAAGAGCGGAAATCGTGGCTATGCTAGCAAAAGTAATGAACACTACATTAGTGAAAAATGATAAGTTCAATGATATTTCGGGTAACTGGGCAGAAGCTGAGATTGCTACATTATCCGACATGGGGATCGTAAAGGGTGCAGCGGATGGTTCATTCAAACCGAATGCGAATGCTACGAGATCGGAGTCATTAGTTATGATTCTACGGATGTTGAATGCAAGTCTTGGTCATTCACTAGATGTAGAGTAGTAAACAATTATCACTCATACGGTAGGTACTGCTAAACAGTACCTACCGTATTTTTGTATGTGGACTTAATTTGGAACTTGGGGGAAGAGGAGGGCATAGAAGGCGAGATGTAACTTAAATAAACTTATATTCGCATGGACGCCGCACATGTCGTCCAGGATTGGAAACAGCAAGCGTTCTTGAAAGCATCGTGAAACTTAGTAGGGTAAACTCCGTACATACATTTGAGCTTTCAGTGCCGATTGCCAGCGGTATAGGTTGTGTTACGAACATCAAGAGTCAACATTGCTATTTTCAAAAAAATAGGAAAGACTAGAATTAAATAACGTCACTTGCGAATCATTAGGAGGAACAATGAGACCTGTATCCACAGACAAAGAAACGCTTTGGCAGTTAATAAAAAAAGGAAATAAATCGTCTGCGATAGCTATGACGGGTAATGCAGTACTGGCTGGAATTAAGACGGTTGCTGCATCATTGAGCGGTAGTGGAACAATGTTTGCATCAGCTATGCATTCACTTGCAGATGCGATTAACCAAGGTTTTGTATTTGTTGGAAGTGTACTCTCGGAGAAAAAAGCTACACGACGTTTCCCAACAGGTTTCGGGCGTGTCATCAATATTTTTTGTATGATTGCAGTCCTCGTTGTTACCGTTATGGCATATGAAACGATCCGCGAAGGGATACATTTAATCCAGCATCCGCAGCAGAGCGGAGGATACTTCTGGCTCAGTGTGGCTGTACTTGTAATTAACGTTGTGATTGACGGGGCTATTCTGTATAAAGCGATGAAAGAAATTCTCCATGAAGCTCGAGTAGAGATACACGGTATGGGGATAGTAGCAGGTGCATTTAAAAATGTGAGTCGTTCAGCCCCCCCTACGAGACTGGTATTCTATGAGGATCTTGTAGCTGTATCAGGAGCACTTCTTGCACTTATTACCATCGTTATCACTTCGTTTGTAGCTTCGCCCTATTTGGACGGAATAACTACAATTCTCATAGGTGTGCTAATGGTCGGAGTTGCTTTTAAAGTGGGCTATGATAATATGGTCGGTCTGATTGGCGTAGCAGCACCACAAGATATAGAAACAAGAATTTCGAATATTATACTTCAAGCACCGCATGTGAAAGATATTTATTCTTTGCGGATTATGCAAGAAGGCCGTTACTATCATGTGGATGGCCTGATTGAGCTTGAAAAAGGTCTTACCCTTGCTGAGGCAGATGATTTTAAATTCGATATTCGAAATCTTGTGTTACAAGATCCGGATATCGTAGATGTTACGTTCGGGATTATAGAGGATGATGATCAGCAAAGTTGGATTGTTAGCGAATAGCATTTCAACTTAATGTAGATGCGATTTAAACAAATATCATAATATGTACAAGAAGTGGTGCAGGAAGTCATTCCTACACCACCTTTTTTTGATTGTGACCCATTATCACTTCGTGTGGGTAGACATATCGAAATCAACATCTTCTATAAATTCGATAACTTCCCCATTAGGACTGTGAATGATAGCGTTCCTTACTAGGATAGCGGGTTCGCCAAGAGAAAGGGAATCCGGTTCTATAAAAGCCTTTGCTCCATGAGTAAGGGCTTTTTGATACATTTCATCTACGTTATCCACATAGAATGCGAGATGCAACAATGCTCCGTGAGCTATATCTTCTTCAGATAATGCTTTCTTCCCTTGCGCGGGGATGACTGCATCGTTATCAAAGATCTCAATACAGGTTCTTTGGTCAGGTGAAATCAGCATGGAGGCTTCCTTAATTTGAAAAGATGGTAGACTCCAATGATGACCTAACTTGAATCCTAGAACTTCAATATAAAATGTAATCGTTGCTTTATAATCTCTTGCTTGGATAGCTACATGTGAAAGGCCTTTTACACTCATCTATCATCGCTCCCATATTTAATATATATTTATTATAGTTGCATTAAAATATGAGATACATATAAAAGATAAGTATTTTATACTAAGATGGTTATTGAATTTAAGGTATTTTAGTTGAATGGGTTTATTTTATTAAATTGGGTCAGGGGGGCTTATATGCAACATCTTTTGGATGACATTGATCGCAAGATCATGGTATTACTTCAGTACAATGCACGAATGTCCATTTCACAAATTAGCAAAGAGGTTTCGATGTCGCAACCATCCGTTAAAGAAAGAATAATCAAGTTGGAAGAAAAGAATATCATTTCTGGGTATAACACCGTTTTTAATTTACGGGATCTAAATCGTGGGACGACCACTTTTATGCTATTAAAAACAGAACATTGCCAAGAGCTCACTGACTTTTGTGAACATGCTATGGAAGTAACTGATTTATTTCGCATTAGTGGAGAATATAATTATCTCATTAAGGTACAAACCGCATCTATTGAGGAACTTGCAGAGTTTCAAGATTCCATTATAAAATTCGGACCTTCAAAGTCTCATATCAGTTTGAAAAATATATTGGAAAACAGGGTTTTGCTCTAAATGGTTTATTTATGAATGAGTGAGTGTAAAATATTGTAGTTAAATTGAAGTTGAGAGGACAGTTGATCAATGAGGGCAGACAGATTATTTTCTATTCTCCTTATTCTTTCAAGTAAGGGCATGCTTACGGGTAAAGCGCTTGCTGAGCACTTTGAGGTATCCGTGAGAACAATTTATAGAGATATAGATAAAATGAGTGAAGCGGGGATACCTCTTTCTCGAACCCATTTGTTAATGTAGAGTTATAATCGCAATAGAGAGTGAGATGAGACGAAAGGAGAGCGAAAATGAAGGACATATTATTTAAGTATATGACTGGACTGACATCCCTTAACGAAGAAGAACAACAAGCAATCGTTAATGAATTACATATTGAAGAATATAAAAGGGGAACCACCCTTCTAACACAAGGAGATGTTCCCACGAAATGTTATTTCGTCTTGAAGGGATGCATAAGGCAGTATTCGATAGATGAAGCGGGAAGAGAAGTCACATCGAATTTCTACACCGAAGAGCAAGCCATTTCAATTTTTAATCATCATAGAGTAGATAAATCATCGGAATACACCTTTACGTGCCTTGAAGATTCTGTGATGGTCGTTGGCAAACTAGATATCGAAAAGGACATGTATAACAAATACGCTCAATTGGAGTCTATGACACGTAAGATAATCGAGGAGAACTTTGGTCAGGTACAAGAAGAATTCGCAGCTTTTATCGCTTCATCACCAGAAGACCGCTTCAAAGGATTTTTAAAGAAACGCCCTTATTTAATCGATCGCGTACCCCAACATCAATTGGCAAGTTATCTCGGTATGACTCCAGAGTCATTTAGCAGAATTAAGAAGAGAGTTCATAAAGATAAAGATTAGCTAGAAGTTACGCCTTTGCAATGACTTTCCCTCCTCTGAACAGCAGCCATAACCCAAAGCCTAATTCTCCTACAATCATGGGTACAGTAAATACAAATTCAAGTATCGTAATGATCCAATGGTCTTGTGGAAGAATCGTGTTGCACAGGTGGATGACAATATAACCCGTTGCAGCAATCAATAATAGGATGCTAATCAATTTAGGTACGCTGCCTGATTTGAGAGCCACCCATCCTACAATCAGTAGATGCCCGCCAAAAACAATTAAACCAATGGACCATATTGAATCAAAGGCTTTCAGATACAACATAACTTGTACTTGAAGTTGTTCGGTTGTAAGTAATGATAAATCGACTGTATTGTTTGAGAGAAGCAACACAAACATTAAATTCATTATCGCAATTCCCAATATAGTCGCATAAGTAAGTCGGAGCCATGCACCCAGCAATGAAAGATTTCTATTCATTGGCTTCAGGAATATATAGAAAGACCAGGCGACCACAATGTCACAGATCAGGATAATGATCCAACCAAAGATTTCAGCTTTGAAAAGCATATTTTGTGAAATGATGTTCTGAAGTGTAGCGCGGGCATCCCCTTGCACCAGAAGGCTTTCATGGACATAGCCATACGAAAAAAATGCTGCAAGCGCCATGATAATAAGTGATATGCCAGCAGTCAGAGCAGACTTTCGCAAATCCGATAGAACTTTTCCTGAGGTAACCATCAATAACTCCTCCTAATTATTAGTCGTGATTCCATTGTAATAGGGAGGTTTATGACGTTCATTGACTTAAGTCAATGGTGCGTAATCATTTTGGGGTTCATCATTATTTACAGATTAGATTCGCCGAACCGTACCATAAATAGGTGCGGTTTTTGTACTGTATTTTTAGGAGTGGGGAAAATGTATTCAAAAGGAAAGCCCAAATGAAGGGAAAGATCTACTTCATTTGGGCTCTGGATATTTACGGGGCATTACGCCAAATCACGAAATCACGAAACCTCTACTAACACGATCGATCACTGCCAGTTTGTGTGGAAAAATCCTGCTAAATCACTTCGTTCATAAGTATGAGCTCCAAAATAATCCCGTTGTGCTTGCAAAAGGTTAGCATTTGACATGCCTGTCCGGTAACTATCGTAATACGTAAGTGAAGCACTTAAACATGGAAACGAAATACCAGAATTAATGCCCTCACAGGCAACTTTTCGCAATCCTATTTGATATTCTTTAACCTTTTCAGCAAAATAAGGGGCGATTAATAGATTAGCGAGATTCGGCTGTGCTTGATAGGTTTCGCTTATGACGTTTAAAAATTCTGCACGAATGATACATCCACCACGGAAAATAAGGGCAATATCCTTTAAAGGTAAATCCCATCCGTAAAGTTCAGAAGTCATTTTATATTGTGTAAATCCTTGCGCGTAGGCACAAATTTTGCCCATATATAATGCTTGTCGAATGTACTCAATCCACAAATCCTTATCTAAACCCTGAGGATCCATCTCTGGGCCGGATAGGATATTGTCTGCATAAACCCGTTCCTCTTTTAAAGAAGAGATGTAACGGGCAAATAATGACTCAGTAATAATGGATGATGGGATCCCGGTCTCTATTGCTTGAATGCTCGTCCATTTACCTGTGCCTTTTTGTCCTGTTTTATCAAGAATCACGTCGATCAGCGGTAAGCCTGTTATTTCATCCTTTTTCCGTAAAATCTCTGCGGTGATTTGGATTAAATAACTGTTCAGTTCACCTTGATTCCATGATTCAAAGATGTCAGCAATTTCGTTAACAGATAAATCTAACCTTTTTCTTAAAAATGTATAGGCTTCTGCAATTAATTGCATATCTGCATACTCGATTCCGTTATGGACCATTTTCACAAAGTGACCTGATCCTTTTGAACCCATATAAACACAGCAAGGATCTTTGTCCACTTGGGCTGCTATTTTTGTTAGAATAGGAGCTACTTTATCATATGTGTCTTTATCTCCACCAGGCATTATCGAAGGTCCGTTTAAAGCCCCAACTTCGCCCCCGGAAATACCGATTCCTAAATAACCCATTCCTTTAGACTTCAACTCATCATATCTACGTTCAGTATCTTCGTAATGGGAGTTACCACCGTCCATGATCACATCGCCTGCTTCAAGAAAAGGTACTAATGTACCGATCACCGAATCAATCGGTTTACCCGCTGTGACCATAAGGAAGATTTTTCTTGGCATTTCTAGGGAGTGAACAAAATCTTGAATTTCGTAGTAGGGATGGAGTAATTGACCTTCCGTTGTGCCAATAAGATTATCGGTTAAGTCCCTCGTATAATTATAGACAGCCACTTGTTCACCTTTACTAGCCATGTTTAAAGCGATATTACTGCCCATGACCCCTAAACCAATGACACCAATTGTATTGAACATTTTTTTCTGCTCCTTCTAATTAATAGGTAGAAAAAAACCTCACTTATTGACTCAGAAGATTCTAAGAGAATAAGTGGGGGGATTTACTGCCTACAAATATTGTTGTTATACGAATAAACTTAGTAATAGAATAAATCCTAATCCAGCAACAGAAACGATTGTCTCAAGCAATGTCCATGTCGCAAATGTTTCTTTCATACTTAGACCAAAATACTCTTTAAACATCCAGAAACCAGCATCGTTAACATGTGAAGCTATTAAACTACCTGCTCCCGTTGCAAGCACAACTAAAGCAAGATTAACGTCAGATTGTCCTAACATTGGAATAACTAAACCAGCAGTTGTTAAAGCTGCAACAGTAGCAGAACCTAAGGAAATACGTAAGATTGCAGCGATGATCCAGGCAAGCAAGATGGGTGATAATGAAGTTCCTTGGAATAGTTCGGCTACATAGTCACCCACGCCGCCATTAATCAATACTTGTTTGAAGGCTCCGCCGCCCCCAATGATTAAGAGCATCATCCCAATATGAGTAATAGCAGTTGTACAAGATTGCATGACAGTTTTGATTGGAATTTTTCTTGCTAATCCCATGGTATAGACAGCAACCAGTAAGGAAATCAACATGGAAGTTGATGCATCGCCAATAAAACGAATAGCAGCGAGTAGACTATTATCTTCAAATCCCATCGTTTTTTGAAGCAATGTAATAATCGTAGCAATAGACATTAAAATAACAGGAAGCATTGCGGTAAATACACTGATACCAAATCCAGGTGTGTCTTCCAATTTAAATTCTTTTTGTTCGCCTAGAGAGGCAATATTACCTGTCTTCGAAAATGATGCAGGTACGAGTTTTTTGGCAAGCTTAGTAAATACT
Organism: Paenibacillus macquariensis; assembly: GCF_900156375.1. Taxonomy (GTDB): domain Bacteria; phylum Bacillota; class Bacilli; order Paenibacillales; family Paenibacillaceae; genus Paenibacillus_AQ; species Paenibacillus_AQ macquariensis. The sequence continues at coordinate 171,620 of NZ_FTNK01000007.1, read as the reverse complement.
GGTCCAGCCAAAATAACTGTTGGAATTGCAATAATGAAACCATAAAGTAAAACTTCACCAATGTCTGCGCCATACTCACCAGCAATAACTGTAGGTCCTGGGTGAGGAGGTAAGAAACCGTGTGTTACGGATAAAGCTGCAGCCATCGGAATACCGAGATAAAGAATAGAAACCTTTAATTGTCTTGAAATGGCGAATACAATTGGAATTAATAATACTAATCCTACTTCGAAAAATAATGCCACACCGATAATGAACGAAGCAGCTACAACCGCCCATTGAATATTTTTCTCACCAAATTTGTTAACGAGGGTCATAGCAATCCTTTGAGCGCCACCAGAATCAGCGATCAACTTACCTAACATTGCTCCAAGTCCAAAGATTAACGCTAAGTGACCAAGTGTTCCGCCTAATCCGGCTTCAATGGTTTTCACAATTTCATCCAATGGCATTCCAAGTGCTAAAGCGACACCGAACGATACAATGATTAATGAGATAAAGGTGTTTAATTTAAACCCCATTATTAAAATTAATAATGCTAAAATCCCAATGGCTACAATAACTAATGGCATTGTAATTTCCCCCCTGATGTTTATCTTGTTAGTGTTTGATTAAGCTTCTTTGATAGTTGGCAATCCGTGTATAATCTTCTTCTAATACTCTAGATATGTTAATGAAGATCGGCAGTAATTGCCTATATTCTTTCGTTGCTTCTTTGTTTGGTGTGTGTTTGTAGGTACTGCCAACCATTTCAGAAACGACTTCAAATGATTCGATTACTCCGGTGGCATATAAGCCTAAAATACAAGCACCTAGACAAGAACTTTCGTAGCTTTCTGGAACGATTACTTCAGAATCGAATATATCGGACATCATTTGCCGCCAAACATCTGACCTTGCGAAGCCTCCGGTAGCTTGAATACGGGTCACAGGACCGTCCATACATTCGGTTAATGCTAAGAATACGGTGTATAAATTGTAAATGACGCCTTCTAGGGCTGCGCGAATCATATGTTCCTTCTTATGTGACATCGTTAAACCGAAGAATGAGCCACGTACATCTGGATTCCATAATGGCGCACGTTCACCAGAGAGGTATGGATGGAATAACAATCCATCGGATCCTGGTCTTACACGTTCAGCAATCTTAGTTAATACATCATAGGGATCAATTCCTAGTCTTTTTGCTGTTTCTACTTCTGATGAGGCAAGTTCATCACGGATCCAGCGAAGGACCATCCCGCCATTGTTTACCGGCCCGCCAATTACCCAGTGATTTTCTGTTAAGGCATAACAAAATATTCTACCCTTGTCGTCAGTTTGCGGCTTGTCAATAATGGTTCGAATGGCACCGCTTGTCCCAATTGTGACGGCAATTTCACCTTTTCGTATCGCATTTACACCTAGATTAGAAAGGACTCCGTCGCTTGCACCAATGACAAATGATGTTTGAGGATCGATACCCATCTGTTTTGCTAAATCTGAATCACAGTTGGTAAATATCTTGGTTGTTGGTACAAGATCAGATAATTGAGCAGGTGTTATACCAGCAATTTGTAATGCTTCTTCATCCCAATCTAGTGTTTTGAGATTCATCATGCCCATGGCTGATGCGAGGGAATAATCGACAACATAGTGATCAAAGAACTTTTTGAAAATATATTCTTTAATTCCGATATATTTTTTAACTTTGACAGCGATTTCAGGAAGGTCATTCACAATCCAAGCTATTTTAGTTAATGGTGACATGGGATGAATCGGTGTTCCCGTTCGTTTATAGACTTCATGGCCATTCAACTCATCTTTTATTTTATGTGACCATGCTTCACTTCGATTATCTGCCCATGTGATACAAGGCGTCAGCGGCTGGTCATTTTCATCCATTGCAATGACACTATGCATGGCACTGCTAAATGAAACAAACGATATTCTTTTTTGTGAATGATGTTTCATTATATTCGAAATGGCTTGTAGGACTGCCTGAAAAATCTCTTCTGGGTCTTGTTCAGCTGTCGACATATCCGGTGTATAAAGCGGGTACCCCATATTTTCTTGTTGGATGACTTCGCCTTTTTCACTAAATAAAACTGCTTTTGTACTTGTGGTTCCGATATCTATACCTAACATATAGTTAGTCATTTTGCTGCACTACTCCTTTCGAGAGTATTTGTTGTGATATCCATAGGTCTTCTACTTTACCTTGAACATCATCAAAATTTTCATGTAAAGACTTACTCATGAGGTCTCTATCTTTTGTTCGGATTGCTTCAATGTAAAGCTCATGATTTTTTATAATGCGAGTAAAGTCTTCAACCTTTTCTTTGAAACGCATACGCATCGACAAAAGAATGAAGCTTTCCATAACGGGTTTTAAATTATTCCAGATCATCAGGATGTAAGAATGATTAGCTGCACGAATAATCGTTTCATGGAACAAGACATCTTGATAGGCAAACTCATCAGCATCACTATATTTGATTGCGACTTTCATCATTTCTAGTATTTTACTAAGTTCCTTTATTAATTCATTAGTATCTATCCTTACAAGCCGTTCAAATACAAACGATTCTATGAGTAAACGGACATCATAAATCTCTTCTATTTCTATTTCTGATAAACCAATAACAACGGCACCCATTCTTTCTAATCGGATGATATTTTCGGATGCCAGTATTTTTAACGCTTCACGTATGGGTGAGCGACTTACAGCGAAATCTATAGCTAATTTATTTTCTGATAGTATGGTACCGCTTTCAATCTGGCCGGAAATGATACGCATTCTAAGCTCGTATGTTACACGGTCACCAGCAGAGGCTTTTGAAAGCCATTTGGAGGGATATAGGAATTCCCGTGATTCTGTCATAAACTCACCTCTTAATTATTTAAGTATACTTGTATACAAGTATTATATCGCGAATAATTAATTTTGCAAGCGATTTCATAAATCGGTGCCTGTTACGTCACGATATCTTTGTTTTCCAAAGATACATATCTACAACGTACATGCACAGATAGGCACACGCCTACATAGAATAAAATGACCGTTAACGCAGTAGGTTGTTGTATTCAGTAGGAGGTGTCATCTTTGTCTGGACTGATCAGTATGATTGCTTTATTTATTAAGGAACTCTCGCTTCTAGTGTCTTATGTCAAGAACAATGCATTTCCCCAGCCTCTATCTGAGAAAGATGAGGGCAAGTACTTAAAGTTGATGGCCGAAGGAGACGGCCACGCGAAATATGCTTATTGAACACGAATTGATGTCAGTGAGAGGTGCGGTTTGATTTTAGGGGAGGTTCGTAATGGGAGGGTGGGACAAACTATTGGGGCTCAATAGGAATGTTGACCTATGTATTTTTCCGTTATTATAGAGTGTGAAGTGCTTAGTGGATTAAAGTCTGAATACCGTTTGCACGGTATAAAGTTATTTAATTCACGCAGATGCATCGAGGTTAATTCTCAAATTGCTAGTAATGTAGGAGACATCAGAAGGGAGCAAAAAGAAAAGATCGCGAACTTAATACTCCTAACGCCCTAATTCTGGCAACTGCTATCGAATATCACCTCGGTGTGGTCTCTAGGGATTCGGACATGAATTTTGTGCAGGAAGCGTTTGGATGACCACTTTTCCAAATATAATAAGACATTGATTATAATTAATTTCAGGAGAATATATTGAATATGAAACCAATGCGACTCATTTGAGAGATGCATTGGTTTTTGCTTTTAGTTGTTCTTTCATAGAATAATCCCTCTAGAATGCAATTGGCTCTAGGTCATCAAAGCTCTCATTACCAAACTAATCCCATGTTGAAACGGAAATATCATTTTCTAAATCGGCGTGGAACCAAAATAAATCATGACAACATCCTGGATAGGAGTAAAGTGGCTCTGTGTATTGCTCCAATTGTCACGAATATTTGCCCCACTCGCTATCTCGTGATCAACCTAATTCATTTTACAGACTCAAGCAAAATCTTTGAAATATTCTTCTTGTTTCAGGGCATCGACAAACTTCTGGAGCCATTCGTAATAGGTTTGTCCATGCCGGAGTTTATATAAATCTTGCAGAGCAAGATTACGCTCCTGGTCTGTAATATGTTCATCGATAATAATTTCTGTTAATTCAAGAAGAGCTTTACTAATGGCTTCTGTCATTACATTGATTTCACGCTGGAGCTTAAGCGTGAAGAAGTTTTGAAATGTATGAAAAAAATCAACCTCCGCGACGTACAGTTCTTTTCGATCCTGTTTTTCTTCTAACTTTTTGACCATTTGAGATTCTACCAAAGATCTAACCGCATAGCTCATGTTGCTTTTACTCATATTCATTCGTACTTTCATTTCATCAAGAGTCATCGGTTTATTTTCAAAGAACATAATTCCGTACAATTGACCGGATGAAGGAGTGCCGCCGTACAAATCCATCGTCTCAGCAATAGCGTCAATTACTATTTGTCTGATATGTAATCTTTGTTCTGAAATGTGGTATTCCATTTCTTGTGACAATAGACTTTTCACTCCTTTATTTCTGCATAAATGACAGATTCAATAGATTTTTTTTAATTATATCAAAAATAACGGTTTCGTGAGAAATGGAATTTGAATTTTTCATTTGCGAAATTTTAACACTGGGTTGACAATCATTTGACACAAAGTGGGAAGTTATAATGTACAGTATTAATTGTACGGATTGATAATTTTAAGTATTTGGAGGTTTAATTAATAACAATTCAATATTTTTTGAATTGTTTATGGAATTATCCTGATTTCTGGAAACATCAATTATCTACTAAATCGTGAAAAGGGGATTAACTATGAAGAGAAAATGGAAATCACTTGCGTCTATGTTACTCATTACTGGTATATTGGCAGGTTGCGGCACAGCGAAGCCAGTAAGCACAGCTCAAAACGGTAGCCAACCGAGTCCGGCAGCAACTACTGCAGCAAGCGAATCAGGAGAAATAACCGTATATTCAGCAATAGAAGAAGAACAAGTTAAAACCTATCTGACCTCTTTCAAGTCTCAATATCCGAATATCAAGGTGAACGTTGTTCGTGATTCAACAGGGATCATGACAGCCAAGTTAATTGCAGAGAAAGATAATCCTCAAGCAGATGTCATCTGGGGATTGGCAGCAACAAGTTTACTCGTTATGGATGATCAAAAAATGTTGGAGCCTTATGCGCCTAAAGGTGTCGATCAGGTGCTCCCGGAATTTAAAGATAAATCGAGTGTTCCAAAATGGGTCGGAATTGACATCTGGGAGACAGCCATCATTGCGAACAAGGTTGAGTTAGAAAAGCGTCACCTGGCCATTCCCCAATCTTACGAGGATCTAGTTAAGCCGGAATACAAAGGATTAATCGCTATGCCGGATCCGGCATCCTCAGGCACGGGATATTTGACCGTTAATGCACTTATCCAACTGTACGGCAAGGATAAAGCGTGGTCTTTCATGAACAAGCTGCATGACAACATGATGGTATATACCCATTCTGGATCCAAACCGGCGAAAATGGCAGCATCAGGTGAAGTTCCGATCGGTATTTCTTATGGATACAGCGGCATTCTAGAGAAGAAAAAAGGTTCCCCAATTGAAGTCATCTTCCCTAAAGAAGGATCGGGCTGGGATATGGAAGCCAACGCACTCGTGAACAAGAAAGAAGTGAAGTCGGAAGCGAAGTTGTTCCTGGATTGGGCGATAAGCGCTGAGCCGATGAAGGAATACAATAAAAACTACGCGATATTGAGTATTAAACAAGAAGGCAATAAAATTCCTGACGGCTATAGTAAAGATCCGGTATCTCAATTAACTAAGCTAGATTTGTACCAAGCTGCTAGAGACCGTGAATCTGTGCTGGAAGAATGGTCCAATAAATACGCTGCCAAGTCAGAACCTAAAAAATAGATAGTGGATTACTAAGGGGTGCCGATGTTGGGCATCCTTCCCATTTCCGGGGATACATTTGGATAAATCAGGCAAAAAGGGGCATTTGTTATGAAGCAGGGATATTTATCGCTGCGCAACCTCTCCAAGCATTTTGGGAAGCAAACTGCGCTGCAGGAAATAAATTTAGATATTTATCAACATGAATTCATCTGTTTGTTGGGGCCGAGCGGATGTGGTAAAACAACGTTGCTGCGCATCCTTGCGGGTCTGGAAAAAGCGGATAGGGGTCATTTGACCATTGACGGGAAAGATATCACTTCTGTACCTGCCGGTAAACGAAATTTCGGCATGATGTTTCAATCGTATGCATTATTTCCTAATCTATCGGTTTCCGAGAATATTGCGTACGGGCTTCGCAATCGCCTAACCAAGTCCCAAATCATAGATCGTGTGGACGAGCTATTAAGCTTAGTGGAATTGGATGATCAGCGCCACAAAGTACCCGCTCAATTATCGGGAGGCCAACAGCAGCGGGTAGCACTTGCGCGGGCGCTCGCATTTTCACCGGACTGTTTGTTGCTGGATGAGCCATTATCCGCTCTTGACGCTAAGGTACGCGTCAAGTTGCGTCGTGAAATCTGCCGTCTGCATAAACAATTTGGTATGACGACAATTATGGTCACGCACGATCAAGAGGAAGCTTTAACTATGGCTGATCGCATTGTCGTGATGAACCAATCGAGAATCATTCAAGTCGGCACCCCAAATGAAGTATATGAACGTCCGAATAGTCCCTTTGTTACCGATTTTATAGGAGCAGTCAGCTTTATAGAAACGGATGACGAAAAACAAGGAAATCCTGTCTTGGCTATTCGTCCAGAACATGTTCAATTGGTTCGGGAAGGCCCAGTTAAAGGCAGACAGGGAATCGTACGGGAAATCGAATATCGAGGGACTCATTACCGTTTGGTTCTAGAGTTATTAGATCATCAGGGTGCTCCGCGTCTGCAATTCCTTACCGTTGATTTGCCAACGCAAGCTATGGCGACTTTGCATATCAAACTCAATCAGAAGGTAACGTTTAAATTGCTGTCTGAACATATTATCCGGTTTGATACGGTATCTAATACCAATATTGCGGTAGGGTGAGGAGGATCATGGCATGGAAACATGGTTAAAACGAATGCGACCGAATGCTAACGGATGGAGTCAGAACGGATTCATTTTAATAATGATGCTCACCTTATTGTTTACGATCGTGCTACCGCTTGGTGAACTCTTGATTAAAGCCGTAAGCAATCAAGATGGGAACTTTATTGGACTCGCCAATTTTGCTAAATATTTCTCCACACCGACGCTTGTAACTTCATTATGGCATTCCATTAAGGTTTCATTGATTACGACCGTAGTCGCTGTGACGCTTGGATTCGGGTTTGCCTATGCGCTTGAGAGAAGCGGGATTCGGGGGAAATGGTTTTTCCGATCCGTAGCACTGCTTCCGCTTTTTGCTCCTTCAATGCTGCACGGACTTGCGTTAATCTATTTATTCGGCAATCAAGGACTTATTTCCACAGGGTTCTTCGGTGTGCTGCCTGAATTTCGAATTCAGCTTTATGGGCAGGTCGGGATTATACTATCCGAAATTTTATATACGTTCCCACAAGCATTTCTTATCCTGTCGGTTGCTTTTGCAAGTTCGGATTATCGGCTATATGAAGCGGCGGAGACGCTTGGTGCGTCAAAATGGCGTACGTTTTGGACGGTAACTGTACCAGGCTCCAAATTTGCGCTCATTAGCACGATTGTCGTTTGTTTTGTCCTGACGTTTACTGACTTTGGGGCGCCCAAGGTTGTAGGTGGACAATACAACGTTCTTGCGACCGATTTGTTCAAGCAAGTGATTGGTCAACAGAATATGCAAATGGGGGCCGCTGTTGGTGTGTTGTTGTTAATCCCGGCCGTGCTTTCATTTGCCATAGACCGAATTGCACAGCGGAAACAGAGTGGGATGCTTAGCGCAAAATCAATGCCATATCGAATTGAAGCAAACAAGACGCGTGACGTCCTGTTATTCATTCTTTGTTCGATGGTATCTGCTGCCATTCTTAGCATTATTCTTGTGGCTATCTATGGATCTATAGTGAAAGTATGGCCATATAACTTACAGCTCTCTTTTTCCCACTACGATGGTTTTCTTGACGGGGCGGGACCGTTTGTGAACAGTTTGCTCATTTCGGTTGGCGTTGCGTTAATTGGCAGTGTTGTGACATTTATGTTTGCCTATCTCATTGAAAAATCTCGAGGTTATGCATTATTGCGCAATGCGGCATATATGCTGTCCATGCTACCGCTTGCGTTGCCGGGATTGGTGCTAGGCCTCATCTATGTATTCTACTTTAATAATCCGAACCAACCCTTGCATGGGCTATACGGGACCATATGGATCATGATTATATGTAATATTGTGCATTATTATTCGGTTTCGTTTTTAACGGTGACCTCGGCACTTAAAAAGCTGGATAGCGAGTTCGAGGCAGCATCAGAAACGATGAATGTACCCTGGTATAGGACACTTGTCAGAGTAACGTTACCCATGTCATTGCCATGTATCTTGGAGATTTTTATGTATTATTTTATCAATAGCATGGTTACGGTGTCAGCGGTCATCTTTTTGTATGCGCCAGACTTGAAACCGGCTGCCGTAGCGATTGTTAATATGGAGGACTCAGGCGATATAGCTCAGGCGGCAGCGATGTCATTGCTAATCATACTGGCTAATCTGATTATGCGAACTGCTGTTATGTTGCTGTCTGGTAAAATGCGCCGTAAAACGGAAGCGCTGTTGGTAAAGAAAGATAGTTAGTTTTCATTATATGAGACCTCAGGAGCGATTGGAATGCCGAAATTGATGATTAACAAGAGAAGCTATTCTGTGAAGGGGATATTATTTGATAAGGATGGCACACTGCTTGACTTTATAAGTCTTTGGGGATATTGGAGCGAGTCGTTGTACCGGAATTATTCAAGTAAAGTATTGGCTGTTGCAACGGATGGGGTCATTGATCCCATCTCGGATTTGTGGGGAACGGTTCATGACGCCGCCGGGCATATGTCTGATTATAGTAGAAACGGTCCATTGGCCATGGGATCGATTGGTGATTTGCTCGCTATATTAGCATGGCAAGGCTACCGTCTAGGAATCCCTTGGAGTGAATCCATGCGGTTTGCAAGGGACAGTAAGCGTCTGGCAGATGAAGAAATGGAACAGGTTCGTCCGACTTATCCGCTGCCGGGAGTTATAGACTTTCTGAAGCAATGCCATGATCAAGGGATACCAATGGGCATTGTAACGGCTGATGAGACAGCCGAAGCGGAAAAACATTTGCAGTGGTTGGGCATTCGCCAGTTTTTTAAAGTTATTGTTGGGAACGATCTGGTGAAACAGGGAAAGCCTTTTCCAGAAATGTTAAATAAGGCTTGCCTAGAGCTTGGCTTAGCACCGAATCAAGTGGCCTTGATTGGGGACACCAACAGCGATATGCAGATGGGGAATTCCGCAGGAGCTGCAGTCACTATAGGGTTAATGATTAATGATGCTTCAGAATCTAGCGAATGCTGGCTCAAAGACGCGAATGTACTAGTCTCTTCGTACGCTGAACTTCACTTGGAGGAATCCACAGATGAAGGGTGATAGCGGTATGGGATGGTTGCTTTTAATACTTGCCATCCTTTTTGAATTATCGGGAACGACGTCAATGAAGCTATCCGAAGGATTTACCCGATTGTGGCCGTCTATTTTGATGTTTGTTTTATATGGCGCAAGCTTTACCCTGCTTAACTTTGCTCTAACCTACATTGAAGTTGGAGTTGCTTACGCGATTTGGTCAGGTGTCGGTATTGTTCTAATGACACTGGTGGGATTTGTGCTTTTCAAGGAATCATTCAATATTAACCAACTAGCATGGACGGTACTCATCGTTGTAGGTGTTATCGGCTTGAAATTAAGTAGTAAGGTTCATTGATATAGCGGATTGCACATGTAATTAACCTATTGATCGCAAGTTTATTGTACAGACATGAAATAAGAGATTTTATCAAGTGAAAAACGAGTCATTCACTTTCGATATGCAAGTTTTTTTCAGAGGGATGAGAGAATTTTTGGGAGGTGGTGTTTACGGATTGAAATCTCCTTTATTTATTGCATAGTTAGCCTTTTTTCGCTGAGCACCGATCCTCGCATCCGGATGGGTCTATACCATTTTTAGTTACGTTGCTTTTGTTTTTCACTCAATTTTCCGAGCTATTTGAACAGACTCTTAAAAAACTTACAGTATGGAGGTTTCTGCATTGAAAAGAATTACATCCTTTACCCTCATAATAATGATGTTATTCGGTATGGTTCCGGTCACCGAAGCATCAGAAACTGACGTAGTCGAAATCGACAATATGCCTCCTCTTATTGCATCGATTAAATTCGACAATAATTTGAAGGACGATGCAAGCCAAGAAGATTTGATAGCAAATGGGAACTATAGGTATGTAGACGGTGTATTACCAGAAACCAAAGCTCTGCACTTAGATAGCGGAAACGGCAATTATGTCAGTACGGCGCATAGCTTGAATGTTGGTAATGACAGTTTTACCGTATCCTTCTGGTATAAGGGCGACACGAACAAAAATCAGGTCATATTATCAAACAAGGATTTTAGTAACGGCTCTAACGCAGGGTGGGCGATTTACACATCAACTAATTCGGTCAACATGAATTTAGGATTCCCAACCGCTAAAGAAAAGAACATTTCCTTGGGGCGCAATACGTTTGTTGCTTCCGATTGGCGTTACGTGACATATGTTGTAGACAGAGATAAAATGCTCGCGTCGCTTTATATTGATGGTTACGAAATGGCTGAAACTACGCTGAAGCTCGGATCGTTAGATACATCGAACCCATTAAAAATAGGTGTAGACGGATTGGGAAACCTCGGAGGTAATTCATTCGATATCGATGATCTGATGATCTGGAAAGGCGCATTTAGCAGTGATGTAGTTCAAGCAAATTATAATAGTTACGGTGTAAATACAGTAGATATGAAAGCACTTAACAACACAATATCAGAAGCAAATACAATCATAGCAGGCGGTCTTGGTGACGGCTTCAGCCAGACTGATTTTGATTATTTGAAAAAAGTGTTTACGACCGCAAATAGGGTTTCAACAACGCAAAAAGAAAAATTATTTACACAGGAAACGATCAATTATTATGAACGTGAACTAACCAATGCCATCTTCATCTATCAAAATAGTAATAAGACAGAAACGCCCGCCGATTTAAATATGATTGTGAACAGCGATACGGAAATCAGTGCTAATCCTGCTGCAATCGCGCGCGTGGAAGATGATTTCAGAAAAAGCCTGAAAATATTCTCTCAAGCCGATGTAATGTTGATTCCTGGCGACGTTACCGGCGGTAACAATGCCATCGAATATCTGTGGATGAATGAGCTGACAAACGTCTACAATAAACTTGAAAAAGAAGGCTTATTTAAAGATATCTCACTTTATTTGGTAAGAGGCAACCATGATATGGGTGGCGCCGAAAAATTCATTCCTGTCGGTTCGGCAGGCGCGTGGAACGAATCTACGAAATCGTTCGATAACAATTTCTTTAACGATGCTTATCGGGTCAAGGTAAACGGATATAATCTTGTGGTTTTTGACGGAAATTATGATAATAACAACACGTCTGGAAAAGCCAAAGGTTTCCTTGACCAAATTAAAAATGAAGCGGATTACGATCCATCCAAACCGATATTTGTATCTTCTCACTTCCCTATAAGCGGTACCAATTGGGGATCGGGATGGAGCACCGCTGGAAGTAATAATGTAGGTAAATATATTGCTGACAATAATTTGTCGCAGGTGGTATATCTGTCAGGTCATACACATTATGATCCGACCGACGAACGTTCTCTCTATCAAGGTGCGGCTTCGTATTTCGATGCTGGTTCGACGAATTATTCTAGTTATATTGATGGCGGTCCGTACGGCGGATATATTGAAGGTGCATATATCAAATATAATACCACACCGCGCATCTCGAATTTCATAGAGGTTTATGGTACAAAAGTCATCATCAAACATTATAATTTAAGCACAGAAGAATTTGTAGGCATACCTTCTGTAGTCTACGTTGGCGAAGGCAAAGATGCCTTTACGTATAGCAAGAGCGATATTAGAGAACTCATCGCTCCGCAGTTTGATGAGGCGATTACGATCGATTCCTTCAAAAACAACGAACTTACTTTTACAATTAAGCAAGCGAGTGACAATGTACGTGTGTTGGAATACAATGTTCAGCTTATCAACAAGCTTACCGGGGAAGTTGACAAATCATTCAATAGTCTATCGCTACCGTTAGACAAGCCATTCGATGAACACAGGGTCTACAAGATTTCAGGTTTGTCGCAGACTACTCCATATATACTCCGAGTATTCGCTGCGGATTCCATGTATAACCGTTCGTCGCAGGATATTGAGATTACGCCTCAAGTTGCTAATTTAGACAGCATCACTGCGCCTACTGACATAACAGGGGTGGCAATCGGATCGGCGAAGACAGCGGACGGCCTTGGATTGCCAAAGACAGTATCCTTGGTTACCGATACAGGCACGGTGGATGCCGATGTGACATGGGATGTAGGTGCTTCAAACTATGATCCAGCTGAAACGACTGTACAGACCTTCACTGTCAATGGAACTGTAACTTTGCCAACTGGGGTGACAAACCCAAATAACGTTCCTTTGACAACAAGCATTAAAGTATCTGTTAATAAGATCCCTCAGTCACAAATGACGGCAACAGCGACGAGTGAGGAAACAGCTGGTGAAGATGATTCAGCATCCAATGCGATTGACGGAAATTCAGAAACCTTTTGGCATACAAAGTGGGATGAAAAGGGTGAACTCCCTCAATCGATCACATTAAACCTCGGAGGAACCTACAACATTAACAAGTTAGCGTATTTGCCGAGGCAGACAGCTGATAATGGGATTATAACCGCTTATAATATCTATGTAAGTACGGATGGATTGACCTTTACCAAGGTCGCAAGTGGAGATTGGGCGAAGGACAAGGCGGAGAAAGTAGCAACTTTTAATCCGGCAGATGCATCATATATCAAGCTCGAAGCAACAGCGGGTTTTAACGGTTGGGCATCGGCAGCAGAGATTAATGTAATGATTAGCGATCCATTAGCACCACCTGCCACTACATTGACAGGTTTACAGCAGGTGAACTCTGGTCAAACCTTCAATCTTACGATGGGACTGACCGGCGTTACGCAAAGCTTATACCAGCAAGTGTATGGGCAAGATTTGACGCTTCACTATGACCCGGCGAATGTGAAGTTCGATTCGGTTACATCACTGAAAGGCGGATTTAAGGTCATCGATCAGAAAGAGACGATGCCTGGAGAAATCCGGATTGTAGCTGCCAGTGTAGGCGAAAACCAAGGTGTGCCTGCCCAAGGAGATATGCTAAAATTCACTTTTATGGCCAAATCTGCTACCCAAGCAAACGATACGACCGTTTCTATAAGCAATGTTATCATTGCCAACGCAGAGGGTAAGGAGTTACAGGTAGAGGGAGTCTCACACAAGCTGCAAATCAGTACCTCTGTAAAACCAGATCCAAAACCAGATCCAAAACCAGATCCAAAACCAGATCCAAAACCAGATCCAACACCAGATCCAACACCAGATCCAACACCAAGTCCAACACCAGAACCTTCGGATAATGTATTTAATAGCGATATTGTCAATGAGATTAAACTTGTTAATTCGATCTCTTCCCATGTAGCGGAAGCTAATAAATCTGATGTAAAGGTTGAAATAGCTGACATTAAAGGACATTGGGGCGAAAAGACCATCGATATGTTCGTGAAACTACACTTTATCGAAGGATATGAGGATGGAACGTTCCATCCAAACGGCAACATTACACGTGCCGAATTTGCAGCGATCATTTCTCGTGTATTCGATATCAACGGAGGCGGCAATCAGTCGGTAGTTCTGAACGATATTAACAGCCATTGGGCTAAAGACGCCATAGAGAAACTTGCTAGCGTAGGAGTGATTACCGGATATGATAACGGGACGTTCAAGCCGAACAATACGATTAGTCGTGAAGAAATGGTTATTATTCTATCCCGTATTGTGGACTTAAGTAAAGTGCACAAAGATGGATCCAAAGGTAACTTTGCTGATATAGCAAGCGCAAGCTCTTATGCAACAAATCAAATCAAGGATGCGGCAAAAGCGGGTATCATCAGCGGCAATGGCAATGGCAATGGCTTATTTGATCCGAAGGGCAAATCCACACGCGCAGAGGCGCTTACGATCATTCTGAACGCATTGAACCTTAACCCTCAAGTGAAAACACTTTTGGAAGGCTTGAACTAAAAATTCATCGGTATTGCTACCCTCTAAAAGTGGATGTATAAGAAATCAGATGAAAAAATGGTAGAAATGGGGATTGGCAAATGAACAATAAACGAAACAGAAAAACGTTGCGTCTAATCGGTTATTTTGCGTCAGTCATGATGTTGATTTTCAACTTGTCCGCACCGTCCTTCATTCCTGTCGCTGAAGCAGCTGCCGGCCAGACGTTAACACTGGACAAACTCCAGTACCTCAAAGGGGAAGCCATCACCCTGTCGTATACAGGGGCTGGTGATAACGGGAAGGACTGGGTCGGCATCTACCAAACCGGAGCTGTTCCTCCAAATTCCGGTGTATCGTTGATATGGGATTATATAAAGGCTGGAGACGGAAAGGTTAGTCTCAGCAATACGCTGGCCCCAGGTAAGTATGATGCGCTTTTCTTGCTCAATGGCGAGTATGAGATCGTGGATCGCAAGACATTCGAAGTCGTTGATCGGATCCCTGTTAACGGGGTGACGCTTGATCAAGAGAACATCAATATGACTGAAGGCGATACCGTAACATTGACGGCTACGGTCTCGCCGGATAATGCGAACGATCCTCAAGTTTCGTGGACAAGCAGCGATCCTGATGTAGTATCTGTTACCGCAACAGGCGGCAGCGCTTTACTGACTGGGAATAGTCCTGGAACGGCGACAGTAACGGTCACAACGGCTGACGGCAACTTTAAGTCTTCCGCGAGTGTGACAGTAGATGCAGGTCTGACGTTACAGAACATCATCGAAAACGCCAAGGCTAAGAACGATGCAGCTGTGGAAGGCAATGAGGACGGACTGTATGCGGCTGACTCCAAAGCGCAATTGCAGTTGGCTATCGATGCATCCAATCATATAGCTAACGATTCGAATGCTACTCAGGAGCAGGTAGATAGTGCGAAAGCGGTATTAAAAGCGGCTATTCAACTGTTTGAGAAGCAGAGAATCACCGCAGATGTCAATGGAGACGGAAAACGCTCTGTTGGAGACTTGGCTATTGTTGCAGGGGCACACGGCCAACAACAAGGTCAAGCGAACTGGAATGAAAACGCGGATGTGAATCATGACGGTAAGGTTGATCATGTTGACCTAGAAATTGTAGCCAAAGCGATTCTGCAATAAAATTACTTTGCAATGGTTAGGTGAAAGTCTATGAGAGGGAGATCTATTGTCTTCCTCTCATAGACGCCGATTTTCACCGCACATCGTGAAGGAAGTAAAGACTTCTTTACTGCTCTATTTGTTTCATAAGCCGATTGAACCCGTCAATAAGGCCGTTTTATGATGGCGTAAATCAAAAATTGAGACGTTTACCGCTGATGAAGTGATCGAACAATGTATTCTTCTTTAAGATCTGGTGTTTGACGATGTGCCTGCTCATACGAGTGGGCTCTTTGTTCATGCAGTGGAATATGTCCATAGGATATGATCATTTGCTGTTTTTGTTATCCTTAGTATTAATCGTGATCCTTGCTTGCATTGTTAGCTTGCTGATCATTATTCCGATCTTTTCTAAGACGTTTATCAAATGAATATTTTCACTCAATGCGATAATGAAACGGGTCGAATGTGGTGAGTTGGATTTACAGGTTCGGAGTGATTCCAGAGATGAAATTGGAGAAATGACCAATCGGTTCGGTAAGATGCTTAACCGACTAAATGAGCTGATCGATGAATGCGTTTGAAATTAGTTGTGTGGTTACATCGATGTCGAAATTGCTGTTGAAATGGATAAACCGCTACTAGCGAACAATGTCAAATCAAACAGCAATATTTGGACGGAATAACTACAATTCTCATAGGTGTGCTAATGGTCGGATTTGCTTTTAAAGTGGGTTACGACAATATGGCCGTTTAATGTAGATGAGATGTAAACAAATCATCATAATTGTAAAAGAGGTGGTGCAGGAAGTCATTCCTACACCACCTCTTTTTGTTCAACAGACCAGAAACAGCCGACAGCATAAATTTTGAGCTAGTATTACTTCATTTTGGTAGACATATCAACTCGTGAGCCATTGATATGAAGTTGATCACGCGGCTAATGAGAGTAATTGGAAACATATCACGGATACACTATTTATCGTAAAAAGACGTTAAATATTTTTACTCAAGGTAGACGATTTGACGACTTTCTCTGCTCAAATGTTACTGCATTGCAGTAAAGAACAGATCTAGTATCGATTTCATTGATAGAATGCAGAAATCGTTGATTAGTAAAGTAGTTATACAAGTTGAGAAACTATAAAATATGGTACATAAGAGGGGGCTAGTGACAATGCAAAGTTCGAATTCCAGTAGAATCACGCGGAATTTCAACAGAGACTGGAAGTTTATTATTGAAGATAAATCGGTGGCTGAGCAGAAGCAATTCCCCTCCGATGGATGGGAAAGCGTTTGTTTGCCACATACGCCTAGAATAGAATCTCTTCACGTTGATCTGCACTTTCAAGGATTTTGCTGGTATCGAAAGGCTTTTATTGTTGACGAAGCGTTCAAAGGAAAGGAACTATTCATTGAATTCGAAGCGGCCATGCATGAAGCCCACGTATGGATCAACGGAAAATTCAAGCTGATCCATAAAGGCGGTTATTTGCCGTTTATGGTCGATATTACCGAGGATGTTGAATTTGGGGTAGAGAATGTGATTGCAGTCCGGCTCGATAATCGTAACAACGGAGCAATTCCACCCGGTAAGCCGTTGGAAAGTCTGGATTTTTCGTACTTCGGCGGACTTTATCGCAATGTGAATCTACATATTATAGACAAACTTCACATCACTAACACAGTGTATGCGGGGATACCTGCCGGAGGCGGGGTCTTTGTCAAGTATTCCGACGTCTCGAAAGCATCTGCCACCGTCGAAGTTCAGACTCATGTGCAGAATGAGTATGCTGACAACAAAGATGTTCAAGTCGTGACATCGATCTTGGATAAACAAGGCAGACTTGTCAGGTCGACAAAAAGTTTGGTTGAAACCGTAATTGCTGGTGGGGATCATACATTTGCACAAATAATTGCGATTATAAATCCGCAGCTTTGGCATCCGGACACCCCATATTTATACACGTTGTTAACAGAAGTCATCGATGGTGATGGGAGAACGACAGATGAACTTCGCACGCGTATCGGAATTCGTACGATTTCATTCAGTAAATCGAAGGGCTTCACGATCAATGATGAAAAATTGGTCATCCGCGGGACGAATCGTCACCAGCAATATCCATATATCGGCAACGCTGCATCGAACAACGCCCAATATCGGGATGCGCTGAAGTTAAAAGAAGGCGGATTCAACTTCGTGCGGCTTGGTCATTATCCTCAGGCAGCAGCTTTCCTGGACGCCTGCGATGAGCTTGGATTGATGACCGTAGAGCCAGTTCCCGGCTGGCAGTATTGCCAGACAGGAGAATTCCAGGAAATCGTCAAGCAAAATATTCGAGATATGATCCGCCGCGACCGGAATCATCCATGCATGATCATGTGGGAGGTCAGCTTGAATGAAACGTACAATAAACGTCAAGGCGCGACTGATGAATTTTTCCACGAATGCCATCTGATTGCTCATGAAGAATATCCGGGAGATCAAATGTACACATCGGGGGATACGATCGGAAGAGAAAACGCTGCATACGTCAATTACGATGTACCGTATACGATGTGGGAGGATAGCAACTTATCCCGCCCACTGGAGGATGTTCTACCTGACAAGGGAGGATTTGACAGAGAGTACGGGGATTATGAATTTGGTGGCCATGAGAGTACTAGTCGTGTGCCGCGCGGCGCTGGAGAGCAGAAGCTGCTGCTGCAAGCGTGGAATTATCAATGGTCGCTGAATCGGAACCGCGGCAACCGCTGGTCACTGGGCGACGCTTCTTGGGTTGGTATTGATCATAATCGAGGCTGCTATCCGCGGGTGGCGGAATGTGGAGCGTTAGACACCTTCCGTTTGCCTAAATACGTTTATTATTTCTATCAGAGTCAGAGGAGACCTGATGTTATTCACGAGCAAATCGATAGCGGACCGATGGTGTTCATTGCGAATGAGTGGACAGAACGTGTCTCACCGGCCAAGATTGTCGTATATTCCAACTGTGATGAGGTCGAACTGTTAATGAACGGAAAATCGGTAGGCATACGAAAGCCTGACCAAGGACCCGACACGGAATATGGTGAGCGCATAACAGGTTATGATGTCGATTATTGGCTAACCGATGAGGAGCAGCATAAGTGGAAAGAAGGTAGCGTGGAGTCTAGAGACGATACCGGCATTCTAAAGGTAATTCCGCATGATGGAGGGAATTGCCGCAATCTAGATAGGGCGCCGTTTACGTTTGAAGACATAGTCTATGAGCCCGGAGAACTGAAGGCGTTCGGACGAATAGGAGGAGTAGAAAAATCCTCGTTCGTCGTGTGTACCCCACTTGAGCCTGAAATGCTATTTATTCGGATAGACATGGGCGGTAAAGCGCTTGCCGCAGACGGATCCGATTTTGTCTTTGCTTATGCCGAGATTCTGGATACCAACGGAACAATCGTAACTGCAGCCAACCATGAAGTGACTTTCGAAGTGGAAGGTTCTGCTGTCATCGTTGGGGAGAATCCGATTCAGGCAGAGGCGGGCATCGCGACGGTATTGCTACAATCGCGTCCTGTGCCTGGTGAAGTGATTGTGACTACGCATGCCAAAGGTTTAAAATCTGCTGTTACCAGGTTCACAATCGTTTAGGAAAGTCGATTTTGTTGCTAGAGTATATATTTCGTTGATGGCATTAGCATTTTGAAGTCTTGTGTACAGTTATAATTTCATAGTAAGTAACCTTATAGGAAAGCAGGAGGTGTGTCGCTTGACTAGACGATTTATACAGCAGTGGGACCTGCAAATTTTGGTCATCCCTGCGATCATCATGATCTTTATATTTTCTTATATCCCCATGTGGGGTGTCCTTACCGCTTTTCAGGACTATAGTCCTGCGAAAGGCTTTTTGGGAAGCGAGTGGGTAGGGTTCAAACATTTCAGGATGTTCTTTAACGCCCCGGAATTTTGGCAGATCATGAGAAATACGATTGTGATCAGCCTTCTGAAGCTGTTCATCGCGTTTCCTGCGCCGATCGTTCTGGCATTGATGCTGAATGAGGTGAAAAACGCGGCATTCAAGCGGTTAGTTCAGACGATCAGTTATTTGCCCCATTTTATTTCGTGGGTCATCGTGTCGGGATTTGTAATCTCCTTGCTGTCGGTTGATAACGGCAGTGTAAACATTCTGATGCAGAAGGTTAATCTCATAGATGAGCCTGTCCATTGGCTATCGATTCCCGAGTACTTCTGGAGTATTCTGATCTCGACAGGGATCTGGAAAGATATCGGTTTCGGCGCTATCGTGTATTTGGCAGCCATTGCGGGAGTAGATCCTAGCATGTATGAGGCGGCTTCGATTGATGGTGCTGGCCGTTTTCGACAGTTGGTATCTATTACAATTCCGTCAATAGCACCAGTAATCATAATTTTCCTCATTTTGCAGGTTGGGCAAATATTGAATGCGGGCTTTGAAGAAATATTACTACTAACGAATCAGGGGCAGAACGTCGTGTTAAGGCCGGTGGCGGAAACGATTGATACGTATGTCTATCGTGTCGGTATCGAGAACTACCGCTTCTCCTATGCGACGGCGGCTGGTTTGTTCAAGAGCGTGATCAGTGTTGGCCTGCTTGTAATCGCTAACAAGATAGCCAGAAAACTGGGGAACTCCAGCTTATGGTAACGGATTTCAAGAAAGGAGGTAGCTTGTGAAACGCTCACTCGAAGATCATTTTATCGATATCGTGGTATACACATTCTTGTTTTTGCTTGCCGTAGTCACCCTGTATCCCTTCTGGAATTCATTGGTTATTTCCTTTAATTCCGGAAACGATACGGCGGCTGGGGGTATTACCATTTGGCCAAGAGAATTTACAATGGAAAACTACAAATATGTTTTAAAAGACGTCCGGTTAGTTAACGCTTTTTGGATCACGGTTGCTAGAACAGTTGTGGGTACTTTCCTATCGATTATGTTTACCGCCATGTTCGCATATGGGATGTCCAGGCGCGGATTGATCGGCAAAAAGTTCTATATGATCATGTGCGTCATTACGATGTATTTCAGCGGAGGTCTCATCCCGAGTTATCTGTTAATCAAGGATTTGCACTTGATGAACACCTTCTGGGTTTTCGTTATACCTGGTCTTATCAGCGTCTGGAATATGATCATTTTCCGCACCTTTTTCATGGGACTCCCTGACGGACTGGAGGAATCGGCCAGAATCGACGGATGCAATCACATTAATACTTTTTTTCGAATTGTTCTGCCGGTATCCGGGCCAGTCGTTGCTACGCTTTCGTTGTTCACCGCGGTAGGTCACTGGAATGCATGGTTTGACGCTTCGATTTATATTTCGAATCAAAAACTGTTACCGCTGCAAGTTCTTCTCAACCAGACTATACAATCGATTATGACATTTGAATCCGCGACACAGATCAGTGCGACCAAACAGGAATTTCTGCAGAATGCGCAGAGTGTCACACATAAATCTATCGTGATGGCAACTACAATGATAGCAACTATTCCAATTGTTATGGTATATCCTTTTGTGCAGAAGTACTTTGTAAAAGGGGTACTTGTCGGTTCGTTGAAAGAATAGGGAGTTGTTATGCGCCGATAGGTGATAACATAAAAAGAGAGTACGAGAGGGGTAAACGACTCATGAATAATAAAAAATGGCTAACCATGTTGGCCACGGTTCTAACTTGCAGTACACTGCTCGCTGGCTGCGGAAGCGGCGATGACGAAAACAAAAAGGTAGCAGAGAATGGAAATACTGGAGAATCTGCGAAAGACCAGGCGCTAGCGTTTACAATGTACAACTTTGATGATGGATGGCAGCCTGCTCCTTGGGGAGAGACGGTTACTACCAAGTGGATTCAGGAAAACAAGAAGGTATCCATCGATTATCTTCCAACGAACGGCAACGCCAAACAAAGGTTCAACGCCATGTATGCCAGCGGCGAGTTGCCTGATGTTATTGACCTTGGAACAGGCCCCGAGCTGGATCGGTTGATCAGTGAAGGTCAATTGGTAGATCTTGATCCGTATCTTGATAAATATCCGAATCTGAAGAAGGCTGCTGGCGACCAGATTCTCAATATTAACCGTTCGGAAGACGGCAAGCTATATGTCTTTCCGGAATGGTATGTTGGTGGCGATCATATGAACGGGAACGGCGGTTGGGCTGTGAATCGGAAAATCTATAAAGAATTGGGCTCGCCGAAGCTGGAGACGTTAACTGATTTAGAGAGCTATCTGCGTGTAGTGAAAGAAAAATATCCGAATGTAATCCCGCTTGAAGTCGGCGCTCCATACGATATTAAGATGATGTATTCCGCGTTTAGAGAAAACAGCACGCCGTATTTTGTGAGCAAAATGTTTTATCCAGAAGGCAACACGTTGAAGCCGATTACAGAAGACCCGGCATTCAAAGAGTTTATGCAATTCGCAAGTCGATTGTATCGCGACAAGCTAATGACTCAGGATGTGTTTACGCAAAAGGCCGATCAAATGATAGAGAAGTTGGGCCAAGGGAAAGTGGCTGTTTCTATCAGTGCGAACTTATCAGGCAGAGCCCGTGTTCCGAACTCAACTCTCCGCGCACAAGATCCTGAGGGTGGATACGAATTTATTTGGCCTATTCACAAAGAGGGCTTAGATAAGAACAAAATTTATCCTAACTATACCGGCAGAGAAGGCGGCGGCAAAATCGTCATTACGAAGAAAGCGAAAGATCCTGAACGTATTTTCGCTTATCTGGATTGGGCTACAAGCAACGAGGGGCAGTCGGTTCTCTGGTTTGGACCTCCGGGATTCCTATGGGATACCAAGGACGAGAACGGGATTCCAATTCCTAATGACAAGTACAAAACGATGGACAAAGCCGAACTGGACAAGCTACACATTTCCGACAACATGATGGCTGGAAATGCGACCTGGGTCGATCTGGCGAAAGTAGCCAGAGAAAGTCTTCTTCCTGAGGAGCAACAGGATTTCCAAACGCAGCAGCAGGTGAAAGTTGCTTGGAAGACGTCCATGGACACCACAGTTTTTGCAAATACAGACCCGCAAGGAGATTCTGAAGAAGGCATTATTCTACAGTCGGTGACTGATATGTTTGATCAAGCGTTCTCCGCTATGATTTATGCAAAGAACGATACAGAAGTTGAGTCGATACTGACGAAGACGAATGAAGAAATGAAAAAGCTTGATTTCCCGAAAGTACTCGAATTTGTAAAGAAGAAGTGGCAGGATAATCTGAATAAAGTGAACGACAATTAACTTCAGGTTTGTGGGAATGAAAGAGTATACCTTTATAGGATACTCTTTCAATTTTTATAAGGATGCATTTCCATTTATAGCCATCGATTTGGGGCTGATAGGTCCGATGGAGTAGGGAAGCGTTTGTAAGAGTTATTAAAATATATAATTATGCGAGGAGAATGTCTAATGAAACAGCTTACAGCTATCTTGATCGGTGCAGGGGCCAGAGGTGAGGCTTATGCGCATTATGCACTCGATTATCCGCATGAACTGAAATTTGTTGCCGTTGCAGAATCGAATTCGGAACGATTGTCCAAATTCGCTGAGCAGCACGGCATCCCGGCGGAGCGTCAATATACGTCATGGGAACAGATTCTTGAAGAGCCGCAGCTCGCTGATATTGCAATCATCTCTACACAGGATCGGATGCATTATGAGCCAACATTGAAAGCGTTAAAGAACAAATATCATGTCATGCTTGAGAAGCCAATGTCGCCAGATCCTGGGGAATGTATTGAGATGGAATGGGCCGCCAAAGAGAACGGGCGGCTGCTTACCATTTGTCACGTGCTTAGGTATACGCCGTTCTGGTCATCGATTAAGCGTCTAATTACAGAAGGACGTATCGGTGAGGTAGTTTCCATTCAGCTTAACGAAAATGTCGGTTACTGGCACATGGCGCACAGCTTTGTAAGGGGGAATTGGAACAACTCTGACAACTCGAGCCCTATGATTCTAGCTAAATCGTGTCACGATATGGATGTCTTATCTTGGTTGATGGATCAATCTTGTCTGCGCGTCAGCTCCTACGGCTCTCTGAAGCATTTCCATTCCAGTAACGCGCCTGAGGGATCTTCGGATACTTGCATCGGCTGTGCAATTGAAGCTAGTTGTCCATATTCGGCGCCACGCTTCTACTTAGGCGAAGGGAAAGCTTGGGCACGGCATTTTACCGAAGATCTTACGCGGGAAAACATTGTGAAGGGCTTAAAGGAAACGAATTACGGTCGTTGTGTCTACAAGAGTGATAACAATGTAGTGGACCATCAAGTCGTCAACATGGAATTCACGGGCGGCGCAACTGCAACATTCAGTATGTGCGGATTCACTCGACATCAGGAACGGCGCATTCAGATTATGGGTACAAAAGGTGAAATTCGCGGGGAGGAAGGCAAAATTAAGGTTATGGATTTCGTGACCCACGAAGACACTGAGATTCAAATCCCAGAACAGATGTCGGGTCATGGGGGCGGAGACACCGGCATTGTTCGCAGTTTCCTGAAGGAAGTGTGCGGCTACAATGGAAGCGAGAGCCTAACGTCCGCATCGGCTTCGGTCCGCAGCCACCTTATGGCGTTTGCAGCGGAACAGTCTCGATTAAATAATGGCCAATCGATTGAACTTGATGATTTCTATAAGAAGCTACTCGTCCAAGTGTGAAATTATTAGTTGAAAACTGAAGTGATAGAGAAGAGGGAGCGCTTTGCGAACCATAGCAAACGAAAATGCCATGAACAGCTCGAAAGAGGCTTTGCCGCGCGGCAATAGACATTTTGACGGATGGGAAAGATGGCGTCTCCGCAAAGTATCAATATATAGGAGCGTTTGCTATGGATGGCAAAGATGATACTTCCAGAGAGCAATTACATATTTTCCGTACAATACAAAACCTTGAAAAGAATTGGAGGTACTAAGAACGATGATAAGAAACGATATAGATATTACAACTCCTACATGTACATCTACAAATGGATGGATTGCTGACAATGGAAATGGTACCTATACAAATCCTATTATGTGGGGTGACTATCCGGATAATGATATTATAAGAGTTGGCGATACCTACTATATGTCTTCAACGAGTATGCATTTATTCCCAGGGTGTCCAATTATGAGTTCAAAGGACTTAGTGAATTGGGAATATGAAAGTTATGCTGTTGATAGAATGGAAGGTGATAACTACGACCTTATAAATGGTGATGTATATGATGAAGGTCCATGGGCAACAAGTTTAAGATATCATAAAGGTAAATTTTACCTTATTTTTAATATCAATCATGATGCTGCATATGTAAGTATTGCAGATAGTGCAAAGGGTCCTTGGACAATGTATAAACTGGAAGACGAACTTTATGATCCAGGATTATTCTTTGATGATGATGGGAAAATAGTTGTCGTGCATGGACAAGGAGAACTCTATCTGAGTGAGTTAGAGATCGTAGATGAAGAAACAGGCCAATTATCTATCATTTCGATGAGAGAACCTGGTGCCAAAAGAAATGGTAAGAAAATTTATGCTTATCCATTTCCCGGTCATCGATACAATGGATATAATGAGGGCGCACATGTATATAAAATAAATGACTTCTACTATATTCTAACGACGCCGATGTGGAAGCATGGTTCCAAAAAAGAGATTGCCATTCGAACAAAGGATTTAGCAAATGGACCTTATGAAGTTGAAGATATTATGACAAGCTTTATGAATTTCTGGGGTAATGGCATTCATCAAGGGGGAATTGTTGATGTTCCTCAGGAAGATGGTACTTCAGAATGGTGGGCAATCATATTCCAAGATCGTTCTAAACTTGGAAGAGTGCCTACACTGCAGCCAGTGACATGGAAGAATGGTTGGCCATACATGGGGCAGGTAGATGGTGAAAAAGCTGTTGTTACACATAGAAAGCCTAATATACCCCATGTAGAGCATGTTGAACCAAAGGCGCCGCAAGCTTCGGATGACTTTAGCACGAATAAGTTAGGTTTACAGTGGCAATGGAATCACAATCCCGATAACAGGAAATGGAGTCTTGAAGAAAGACCAGGGTCTATGAGACTTAAAACTTCTAGTGTAACAGATAACTTAACCTATGCAAGAAATACGCTTACACAGAGGGTCGTTGGTCCAGATTGTACGGGGACGGTTAAGTTGAATATTACTCATATGGCCGAAGGTGATATGGCAGGTCTATGCTTAATGCAAAAAAACTTTACCTTCATTGGGATAAAAAATGATGATGGTAATAAATCAATCGTTATTCATGATGATACGACTGAACATGTATCCGTGAATTTATCTGAAAATATTAAAGACGTATGGTTAAGGGCTGAGACCCCAAGACATGAATATCGTATGGAGTTTTCCTATAGTATAGACGGCATCAACTTTACAAGACTTGGCGGAAGATACGATATGCATTATGGAACCTATGTAGGAATGAGGTTTGGTATTTTCAACTATGCAACAATAGAGCTTGGTGGATATGTGGATGTAGATTCCTTTGAACTAACAACGACAGAAAATCAGGGAAACCTTTTTGATATAAATAAAAAAATTGATGCTGAGCGCTATGACGATCAAAAGTTTGTTTCAGATAAGGAACTGCAAATAAACTCAAAAACAGAATGGACTAGTGATGATGCAAACAGTGAATATGATCTTAGTATATCTAATCTAAAAGACGGAGATTGGTTGCAATATGATCAAGTAGATTTTGGTGCTGGTGATGTAGCATGGTTTAATGCACGAGTAGCAAGTTCATTAACTGGAGGTACGCTTGAGGTAAGACTTGATCGCATTGATGGGGATTTAATAAGTACACTTCATATTCCAAATACAAATGATATAAATACGTATGTAAATGTTAAGAGTGACCTTACAAAAAATGTTACTGGGAAGCAAAAGGTATATCTTGTGTTTCATGGTGCAAGTCAAAATATGTGTAAACTTAATTGGTTTATGTTTGGTTCAGGAGAATTTCCTCAAATACCTCCCATTCCAGAAAATTTGACTGCTGTGGGTGTTAATGAATCAACTCTAAATATTAAATGGGATGATTCACCAGGAGCACTGCAATATGACATTTTGTTTGATGGCAGAGTTATAAGTAATGCTACTAGTGATTTCTCACAAACAGGTCTCACAAAGTGCTCTAGCCATACTGTAAAGGTAAGGGCCAAACACTTTGCTGGTTATAGTGAATGGAGTAATGAAGTTAAAGCTGCATGTCCAGAAGTAGTGGCAGGATCATCCGAATAAAATGAAAAATGAACATATAAATTCATGTTTGTCGAATGGTATACTTTTATTGTATACGATACATCTAGAGAAGGACTGATTGCCATATATAACGTATTGCTAGTTGATGATGAAAAGTTGGATTTGGAAGTATTGCAGCGTTTTACCCCTTGGGATCAGCTTGACATGGCGATCGTTGGTGCTGTACACGGGGGAGGAGCCGCCTTGAACCTGTTGCGGGAACAGCAAGTGGATATTCTGATCACTGATATCCAAATGCCGATTATGTCTGGATTGGAGCTGGCAGAGCAGGCAAGAAGCTTGCTTCCCCATTTGAAAATCATTTTTATTAGCGGTCATCAGGATTTCCAATATGCCAAAAGAGCGATTGCGATGAATGCCAGTTCTTACATTCTAAAACCTGTGGATGATCATGAGCTGCTGAACACGCTACAGCTTGTCAGAGAGCAACTGAAGTACGAACGAGAACAAATGAAGAAGGAAGAGCAATTGGACTCATCGATTCCGCTGTTACAGAATGAAATGATGTATCAGTGGCTTCGGCGGACGATCGATTATAGCACCCTCTACAGACTTTATGAGGGAAGCGGAATCTATTGGCATAGCGGACCATGCTGCGTTGCTATTATCGAAATGGATGACATTTCATGGAAATTGAAGGCGTTTTCAGATGATCAGCGTAGATTCGCCATCGATCATGGATTTCGATTGATCAGTGATTTTCTTCAAGACCGGCAACTGGGCATTTATTGCAAAACAGGTGATGACAAGGTTGTCATCGTCATCAACTCACCAAGACTCAATGCTACGGAAGCGATGCAGTCTTTGGTTGAACATGTCCGTAATCATTCCAATTTGACCATTACGGTTGGACTGGGCTCAGAGGTCGCCTCCCTTCAAGACGCACCTGAGTCCTACCTACAAGCCCGAGAGGCGCTTGCAACGAAAATGTTCATCGGTAAATGTCGGGTCATCACGCAGGAGCAAACGGCGGGCGAGATCGTTCAAACATCGCTTAACCTGGAGCAAATCATGGACAAGATGTTTGCGGCTACCGCGAACTATGACCTTGTGCACATTCATGACAGCTTGGAACAGCTTTTCGAATTGGTGCAAAGTCTTAAGGACAAGTTATCTGTTTATAATTTTGCGTTGTATGTGGTTTCCAAAACTGATTTTTTCCTGCAATCACTGAACGTCAGTCTATATGACCTATTAAGCATCGAACTGAAAAATTTGAACATACTGTACGACTTTGAGACGATTGACGACATCAAGTCGTGGCTTCGAAAGCAATTGTATGAGGTTTCTGAGCATCTGCATAACAAGAAGAAAAATCCGAACCGGAAGCTGATTGATGAAATTGAAAGATACGTTGAAGCGAATCTGGTGGTGTCACTGCAGCTCAGGAATGTAGCCAAACTGTTCGGATTTTCACCCAACTATTTGGGTTATTTGTTCAAAGAGGTAACCGATGAACAATTCAGTGATTTTGTCACGAAGAAACGGATGGAGAAAGCGCGGGAGTTACTTCAGGACCCGAAGTTAAAAATATTTGAAGCCGCCCACCTGGTAGGTTATCAGAATCTGACAATGTTCAGCAGACATTTTAAGCAGAGTTTCGGTCTTCCGCCGGTCGATTATCGTAAGCAAGGCCGTGGTCAACCATGAAACGGTTCTCTTTCAGATTTAAATTAATGGCTTCTTATATGGTGCTGGTAATCGTACCAGTTATTACGATCGGTTATTACGCTTATAATACTTCTGTACAATATGTAAAAGAACAGACGGTTCAAAATGTGAAAAGCACGTTAAAGCAGGCTAACGATAATATTGAGAGAAGAATGAAAACGGTAGAGCAGGTCGATAATCAGCTTTATCTGGATCAATCGCTGCAGAGGGTATTAAATAAACGCTATGTGCCTTTGGAAAGCTATCAGACCGTTACGCAAAAGATCATTCCAAAGCTGGAATCGGCATTAAACTTGTCCTCGAACAATGTCGTAATTGATTTGTTTTTACATAATGAAACCTTACCGGAAATTTATGATACAGAGACCGGCGAGGACCCGCTTTTGGATGGGAAACGGTATAATCTGATTCATTATCATCGAATGAAGCAACTGGATTGGATGAAAAGGTTTGATACCATGGCTGTGGATTCTTTATGGATGCAGGTTGGTACGGATTCGAAGTTCGGTAATGTTACTTGGCTTAGAAAGATGATGGATTTCCAGACCATTAAGCCGATTGGTACCATGCGGATTACCGTCAAAATGGATGATTTATTCGGGAACTTGAATTACAGTGAGAGCGGAGACGGCATCCCCGGTTATTTCGCTGTGATCAACGAACAGAATGGAACGGTCTACGAGAACAAGAGCAATCCGCTCCCGCAGGCTTGGAAAGCGGAGACGGGAGCTTATATGCAAATTCATGAGCCCATCGACGGAACAACATGGCGTATTATGGCGCTTGTTCCGCTTCAGGAGTTGGAACATACTGCGCAGAAAGTAAAGAATGTTACACTACTTATCTGTTTAGCAAGTATTTTGGTACTCGTGGCGATCGGCGCGATTGTATCTAATACGTTTTCGAAGCAAATCCACAGGATTGTTCGCTCACTCCGAGCCTTTCAGGAAGGGAATTTTGCGAAGCGAGTCCAATATTCCGGCTCGGATGAGTTTGCGCAAATTGCCATTGCATGCAATGAAATGGCGGAGAATATAGAAGACCTCATTCAGGAGGTCTACATCAGCAACTTGCAGAAGAAAGAAGCCGAGCTTGATGCGCTACAGGCTCAAATTAAACCACATTTTTTGTACAATACATTATCTTCGATTAGCAGGCTCGCGCGTTTAGGCGAAACGGAGAAGCTCCACCAAATGGTCACAGAGCTGGCCACGTTCTATCGTCTAACCCTGAATCAAGGGAGATCGATCATCCCGATTCGTGAGGAAATCCAACAGGCCCGTTCGTACATTGGCATTCAAAAGATAAAGCATGTCGACAGGCTGGATGTCAGCTATGACATTCAATTCTCTGTCTTGGAATACGATACAGTGAAGCTGATTTTGCAGCCGTTCGTTGAAAATGCCTTGGAGCATGCCATGTCCGAAGAGCCCCTTCATATCCGGATCATCGCCTATCAGGAAGAAGGAACCATCGTCATGAAAGTCATCGATAACGGAGTAGGAATGAGCGAGGAGACGGTCAGTAAAATATTGGGATCTAAAGATCAGAGTATTGGTTATGGAATCCGAAATGTGAATGAGCGGATCAAGCTGCAATTCGGAGAATCGTTCGGCATCACGATCGAGAGCGAGCTGGGTGTAGGGACGACGGTTAGAATCGTCATACCTTTATACCGGGAGTTGGTTGTTCAAAGTTAAATCAGTGAAAAGGATGGAGAGCTGATCACACCAGCCCCCCATCCTTTTATATGTTACCCTAGAATAGCGCTGTCGCGAAGTGTAACGACTGGCTCTTTGGGACTATGCAGCTCGAACAGTACGAGTTCATTCTCTCCTTTACGAAGAAGAGGTCCCGGGATGTACAACGTTTTCTGCGGCCCTACTGTTTCCCAATATCGGCCAAGGTTGAATCCGTTAATGTACGCGACGCCTTTGTTCCAGCCTTTCAGCTCGAGGAACGTATCTGCCTCCTCATCCACTTGGAACGTCCCTTTGTAGAATGTCGGCTTGCCATCGCATTCCACTGCCCTAGATGTATATTCCAACATCGTCAAATCTTCAAGGGGTAGCGTGTGAATTGTCCAATGGTATAGGAATTGCGCCCCGAAGCGGATCCCCTCCGTAATTCCTTTAACATCTCGCAAGTATGGGCCATAGTTGGTTCGCCCCATATTTTCGACGAGCACGCTCAAGGTTGCGCCTTCTGGCGGGATACTGAAAGTAATTGGCTCCGCGTCTTTGTTCCAACGCTCGACAACTCCTTTAAACTCACCGTCGACAAAGATCTGTGCTCGATCGTGCACATCTTGCAGGTTCAGCTTCGTCTCTGGGCGCGGTCCGGATATCCGCGTGGTATACAGGATAAATCCGTAATTTTGCCCGAGCAACTCCATAGGGTCCGGGCAAGTTCTTTGCACCGGCGTCGACAGCTTATCGAGTGATTCGAACAACGAGGCATGCTGCGACATGTTCACTTGGCCGTAAGCTTTTTTCTTGATCGGTTCAGGTAGCTCCAGCGGTCCCAGGTCGACGTATTTGGCCACAACATCGCGTACGGCATAGAACTTGTCTGTCAAATCGCCTGATTCGTTGATCGCCACATCGTAGTCGTAGCTTGTGATCGTCGGCATATACTTAGTGCCGTCGTCGTTTGCGCCGCTCCAGAAACCAAAGTTCGTTCCTCCATGGAACATGTAGAAGTTGACTGAAGCGTCCATCGCCAGCATTTCGTCGAATACTTTCGCCACGTCGGCAGCATCACGTGTATGGTGCTGCTCAGACCAATGGTCGAACCAGCCATTCCAATACTCCATGCACATAATCGGGCCTTCCGGTTGATACACGCGCAGCTCAGCGAAGGCTTCCTTCGGCCGAGAACCAAAGTTGACAGTCTCGAGCACTCCTGGTACCATACCCCCTTGCAGCATGAAGTCTCCTGGTCCATCGGAGGTGAACAACAATACGTCGATGCCGCGCCTGATCTTACCCTCTTTTAAATATTCTAGATATTGCGTGTCATTGCCATAACTGCCGTACTCGTTCTCGATTTGCATAGCAATGATCGGCCCGCCATTGGTACAGAGCAGCGGAACAAACTTCGGCAACAAGACGTCGTAATAGGCGTCAATTTTATTGATGAACGGTTGGTGGAAACAGCGCAACTGCATTCCGGGATCAGCCAACAGCCAAGCCGGCAATCCGCCGAATTCCCACTCTGCGCAAATATACGGACTTGGGCGAACGATAACATACAGTCCCAATTCGCCTGCTGTCTCGATAAATTTGACGATGTCGGCGATGCCTTCAAAGTTGAACTGTCCTTCGTTTGGCTCGTGCAAGTTCCACGGTACATAGGTTTCTACCGTATTGAAGCCACAAGCCTTCAGTTTCATTAGACGATCCCGCCAATATTCGGGTACGACGCGAAAATAATGGATTGCACCTGAAATAAGTTTGACTGGCTTGCCATCAAAAACAAATTGATTACCTTCCACAGCAAATATAGACACAGTATTAGCCTCCGTTTATTTATTATGTAAAATCATGTATGTATTTCTTCGTTTAAAAATATTTGTTTACATACATTATTTATCTACTAGACTTATTTTTTGCGGACATTTTCAGTAGAATCGATTCTACATTATCATTATTAACGCTTATTTCAATAATTCACTTCATCTGAAGCGATTCGATTCTAGGCGTATGCGACAAACAATCGCTTTCCCATCCATCGGAGGGAATTTGCTTCTGCTCAGCCCCTGATCCATCTTCAAGAATAAACTTCTAGTCACTGTTAAAATTCTGTGTGATTCTACTGAGATTCGAACATTGCATTTTTACTATTCCTCCCTCATGTACATATTTTATAGTTTCTCGACATGTATATCTACTTTAATCATCAACGATTTCTGTATTCTATCAACGAAGTCGATACTACACTTGGTCTTTACTGCAATGAAGTAACATTTGAGCAGAGAAAGAGACTTGCCAATAGAGAGGTAACGTAAGAGTTATCGATGGTAAGGGCCGTCGGGGTAGGGAGGCGGAGATAGCGGCATTGTTCGCAGCCAACTTATGGAGTTTGCTGCGGAACAATCCCGATTAAATAATGGCCAATCGATTGAACTTGATGATTTCTATAAGAAATTACTCGTCCAAGTGTGTAAAAGGGTTAAACATGGTACCCATATCAATGGATAATTATGTGATATAATTAAAAAAATTAAGATGGAAGTTGGGATACCAGGAATCGTATCCATGATGTTCACAAGTTAATTAAACTCACAGGTGATAGAGCAAAGCTGGACGCTAAAGCATATGGTACCTACATTGTATATAAAACCGTTACAGGCCGAATTGTGAAAGAATATACTAATGAGAAATTATTCCGATAGATGAATCAGAGTTGTCTCATGAATGAAGCGTCTCCTGTCATGTACGTGTTTGCTGGGAATAACGGTAGTGGAAAAAGCACCATTCGAAATTTAATCACTGATCGACTTGTAGTTAGTGTGAACATAAACCTGATGCGTTAGCTCGTGGAATTAATGCCGATCATCCTGAGCGTCATAAGATATCAGCAGGAAAAGAAGCAATTATGCTCTCTAGGGATTGCATTCGTAATAGACGTGATTTTTCCGTTGAAACAACCTTAGCGGGTGGCAACGTTATTCTCCTTATGAGAGATGCAAGGGAGAATGGTTTTGAAGTCACTATGTTTTATGTTGGGCTTGGTGATTATCGTCTTAACATCGAACGGGTAGCGGTTCGTGTTCAAAATGGAGGGCACCATATAGCTTCCGAAGACATTATAAGGAGACATAAGACATCCATCCAGAACTTACTTTCTCATTTAGATCTTATTAATTACTTAATTGTAATCGATAATAGTGACTCTTCTGGTGAGATTGTGTAAATGGATGATTAATAACGGAATAATCCAAAAAGTATCTTCATTAACTAAATAAATCAATCATTGTATTTACTATAATACAGGTAAGAACAACTCTTCACAACGATGAGTCGTCATACTTGAAATTCAAGAATTTCACAAATAAGTTGAGGCATGAACATGAAGAAGGGCATTAACATCTGGTCGTTCCCGGAAGGAAGGCCGATCCTGGAATGCGCGAAGCTGGCCAAAAAAGAGGGCTTCGACGGTATTGAACTCTCCCTGAACGAATCGGGAGAATTGGGGCTGGAAACGACAGAGCAGGAAACTATGGCACTGCGCCAGAATATAGCCGACTTGGGTCTGGCCACCGGACTGTACTGGGCCTACTGGATGACCAGCGACTCTGAAGAGGTACGTAACAAAGCGATAGATATCTGAATGAAGTAGCTGGAAACGGCAGCTACACTCGGATCGGATGCGATTTTAGTCATTCCGGGAGCTGTAGGGGTTGACTTTATCCCTGGTTGCGATGTCATTGACTATGATAAGGATTATGAAGGCGTCAATATCGAGACCCTTGCTGTGGTTAGGCAGAGAGCAAATCTGCAGCTCAGGAAGGCGCCTGGATTACGTTTGAATAAGATCAGGTTAACCCTTTGAGGGTGAACAAGGGAAGGTATGATCCATTATGAAAAAGTATGGAGTGGTATTGATCGGCTGCGGCTATATGGGAACCCTCCATTTGGACGCCATTGTACGCAATGAGCGGGTCCGATTGGTCGGTGTTGTGGATTGGAATAAGGAGAAGGCTGCACAAGTTGCCCATAAATACGGGGCTGAATGCTGGAGCAACGATTATCGCATCCTCATTGAGCGAAGCGATGTGGATTTCGTTATAATCGCCACATATCCGTCCTCCCATCTGGAAATCGCCAAAGCAAGCATTGCCGCCGGCAAGCATGTCTTATGCGAGAAGCCTATCGCCAAGAGCGCCAAGGAGACGCTGGAGTTCGTGAAGATGGCTAGGGAGTCCAAGCCGAAAGTACTGATTGGCCACATCCTGCGACACAATAGCACCTACCAGGCGGTCATGAAGATGATTCATGACGGAGCTGTCGGATCCCCGATGGTCATGCGTTTCACCCAGTTGAAGCAGTCCAAGGATTGGGCGGCTCATCTTTCCCTCTTGAAAGATGTATCACCGATTGTGGACTGCGGGGTTCATTATATCGATGTGATGCGCTGGGCCACCGGAGCGGACGTTCTAAGCGTTAATGGCATTGGGCAGCGGCTGGACGAGGATGTTCCGCCTTACACGTACAATTACGGGCTTATTACTCTCCGACTGTCAGACGGTTCTGTCGGCTCTTTCGAAACGGGATGGGGCAGTGGTATGCCCTCCGACAATCGGAAGGAGTTTATTGGTCCAGCGGGACGGATCCGAATCATCTATAAATGCGACCGACCCCAGGAAGTGCAGCATCTGGGGAACATGGTTGAATATGAGGACTACAGAAAGGGAACCGTTCGGCATATGAATATAGATTTCTCTGAGAAGCCGACCGGCGCCCAGTTGGACTATTTCCTGGACATGATCGAGAACAATCTTTCATCCAGGCCCCTTATCGACGAAGCTTACCGCGCGATGGAGATTGCTCTTATGGCGGACCAAGCCATTCTAGATGGGATGACAATAAACTGCAGATAAGGAAAAGGGCCCACGAGCAGATACTGCCATGTCTCAATGATGGGCTCTGTTCTGTTTAAACTTTTTACAAAAAGAGGGATATAAACATGCCGTACGAATCAACACCGATCACGGTCTACAGACCAGGGCAATCTCGCTCCACGAAATGCTGCAGCGTTGGGGTAAAGGCTGGGAGGATGTCTAACTCCCACCCAGTGCCGAATGAATTCATCACAGTTCGATTGTACGCACAGTAAAATCTGAGTTTTATAACCTAAAGATCACAATAACGATACATTAAAAAGGTCGATTATGGTCAGTTATCACCATGATTGACCTTTTTTTTGTTATCTTCGTTTTCTTGCGTTTTTTTTCAAATCTATCTCAACTGTAAATAACCTAATACAATAGGGAAGGTGAGTAGGGATGAACGGTAGCTATCCTCCTTCCTACTCCATAGCACTAAATATTACTTCTTTGTTGTCGACTAATCGTAGTTCAACAAGAATAAATAGGCCCTTTTTACTTTCCTAAGATACATATTTACCCCGTACATGCACAGATAGGCACATGCCCACATAGAATAAAATGACCGTTAACGCAGTAGGTTGTTGTATTCAGTAGGAGGTGTCATCTTTGTCTGGACTGATCAGTATGATTGCTTTATTTATCAAAGAACTCACGCTTCTAGTATCTTACGTCAAGAACAATGCATTTCCCCAGCCACTATCCGAGAAAGATGAGAGCAAGTACTTAAAGTTGATGGCCGAAGGAGACGGCCACGCGCGAAATATGCTTATTGAACATAACCTGCGACTCGTGGCGCACATCGTCAAGAGGTTGTGGAAGCTAACCAAGGTGGAAATATTGAGGATTCCATGATGTATTTTGAATCTAAGTTCTTAATTGAGGTAATGAAACAGGGGTGTAACAAACCAAGAAGTCTTTTGGAGTTGGAGCGAAACGTTACTCTTGTGTAGGACAAGTTTCGTCAATGGACGAACAGTCAAGTTAAAGAAACCGTAATAGTAAGATAATCAACACCTTGTTACTCTCATACTATCAATGTGGTAAAACAAGGATGCGTATTATGATGGTGAAGAGTTCCCTGCAACAGAATTATATGTTAATGGAGTAAGATATAGAAGAAATCGAAATGCAGATAAAATCGTTATGATTGCAGAGCCGTCCATTTGTGGCGGCTTGTAGTAGTTACTCAAAGAATAAACCTAATCTTTATAAACTGCTTATTTCAATGCAGACTGTCATTTCCGAATTATTACAAATACATTATACTATGTATTATTAATAATTAACGGAGGCGGTCTTTTGTTATATTTAACCCCAGAGATATACATAATTAAAAGAATGCGAAAATTAGTGGAAGAGGACATGGATAAAAGTATTGCTGTCACCGAACAAGAATTGATAGAAAAAATCGCTATGGAACTCAGAAGCGGAGTATCAAATATTGACACAATTGAATCAACAATTCTTGATTTTCTTGATGATATGCCTTTTGGTATTTCAAAGGTTAAAGTAATAACAAATATTTACAAAAGAAGATCTTTATCACTTTTTAAAATGTGGGAAGAGTACTTGCCCATGAAATCCAGAATATTAGTAGGAAATACTCTTAAGAATTATAAAGATCAGATTGTTAATGGTGCATACGAACACATAGAAAATCCTGAATTAAATTTATCAATCCAACAAGTTAAGTGGATCGATGAGTGCGACTACTTATCAGATATTGAATACTACCTTCCCGATTTTATGAATGAGAGGGCTAATCTTGAAAAGTTTGAAAGTCAGATAACAAAATTCGTGGAAATGTATAAGAGGGAGAACCCCTGTTATGCTGTTATTGACTTGGACGTTGCTATCGATGAAGTATATTACACTGTCTCCGGCGAGCCAATACTAGTAAAAAAAATTCTTGCTGCGGCTTATTACGGAGAGGCTAAAGGTGAAAACGGGAGATTTATAGGAACTGCAATTTCTTGTGTTGAAGGAGATATTCTTCCAGCTGATTATGAAGTAACAACTAACAATAATATTTTTGTTACAGATTATTACTGATAAAACCAGTCTTTCATTAGAAGCGTTTAAATATTTAATATATTAGATTTAACTTGAAGCCCTGAGAGTAATTGTCTCAAGGCTTTTTATATAGCTGTAGTATGGACTTTTTTTCCTACATTGGAATAATCGCTATTTTGTGCTGTTTCAAATCTAAAAGCCGCACTACCATACTCAAATACTGTTAATGTGGTAAAATAATCCTATACATTTTGATATTTATTATAGGGGAAGGTAATTACAATTATGAAGCCATCTTATTTAATCTCTACGATTTTACTTACACTGATAACTAGTGCATGTTCCAATAGTGTAACTAGTACAACTGAAGTATCAAAGCCAGTAAAGTACTCTATAGCCACTCCATCACAAGATGAGTCTAAAGAAGTCATACCTCCAAAGCTAGGAGGAAGACTTGAAGATTTTGAAGGTAAATACGATAAGTATGATTCACACTATAGAGACAGCTATACATTTGAAAGTGATAACGTCTTTGATGTTTCTATTAATACTGATCATGAAATGGTCAATGAGGTATCAGTGACAGGATATTCTGGTGATTATTTTTTACCCATTGAACGGGCATTAAAAGAAATCAATGAGTTCTTACCGTCCGATTCAGTAAAAATAGCATCCAAAGAAGATAACGGTGTGCTGTATATCGCTTACGAAAGCAAAATGATAGCTGAAAAGTTTGAAAACATGTATTCGGAAACAGAAGTAACAAACAAAGGGAGAATTCTAATTAGAGCTAATGAAGGTAAGGAAGGAAGCGGGGTACGTTCAGAGGCAGCAACGAATGCTAGAATGACAGTAGGGATAGAATCTAGTGAGGAAAAGGAATTAGGGTTGAAGAAAGAATAGATCAAATCAAACACGGATTTTACGCAAAGTTTGATTTTACAACTGAGGGGTACGCACCATGAGTTCGGTATTGTTTATTGTAGGTTGGACTATAACTGGAATCTGCATCGGAGGTTTAATTGTAGTTTTGAAAGCTAGGCTTAAGAAGTAAGGGTAGAGTAATATATGAATTCTATGTAGAGAGAGGAAGATAAGAATGAGAAAGAGTCATGCAGAAGCAGTTATGGAGAAACTAGATCATAGAGTGAAGGTTCTTTTAAAAGAATGGGCTGGATTTAGTGGTTTTAGTGGATATAAATCGATGGATTTAAATGACCTTGTGCAACTATTAAATACTGATGGGTGGTCAACTTATGTAGACTATACAAACCCTTCAATTCGGTTAGTTTATATGGAACAAGGTGATTGTAAAAGAGAAGCTAAATTTTCAGTTGATGATGGTGAAGCAGTAAGGGATTATTAATATCTTTGAAATGAATGGCGATTAATTGGGTAAAATATTGATTTTATGAGGAGGAATTATTGATGAGTGACAGTAACTACATTCATAGTTGTTCATGCGGTCTAAAATGGAACGTAACTAAGCACAAATTAACTATGAGAGATAAAGATCGTGAAGTATGCACATGTGGCGAAATTATTGTTAGCTGGAATGGTGCAGTTATGTATAATGCTCGATTGATTGAAGATAAAGGGTGAAATACTATAATGAAATACTAGTTTCGAAGGGAGTTGAATTTATTGAGTAATTACGGAGCCGATTTCCAAAAAGGTGACATCATTGAATACTGTGAAGAACAATTTGAAGTGCTTGTGAATGATGGTAACAGCGGAACAGTGAAAGAATATCCAGATGGAGATGTAATTGGTAATTTTCGATGGGATGTTTATGGTGTGAAATGTATTAAGATCGGATAAATGAGTTGTTTGATTCAAATATGAGGAGGGTTTCTAAGATGGAAGCTAATCAAAATAACTTGAAAAATATAATTGAGGTATTTCAAGAAACTGATATCGAAATGGTCAACAAATACCTAAATCTTGGATGGACACTGCTATCCTTGCATACTACTGACTATGGGCATCCAGTAGAGCGTCATCAAAATACAGTCTTTACTTTGGGATGGAATAAGATTAATGGAGATAGTCAAAAGCCAAAAGGTAAGTATGACTATGATGATATTGCCAATAAATTTTTGTGAAACCTGAATTTCATGTATATTGCTTCAGATAAACAATCAGAAACTAATAAGTGAGGGCTAACATAATGAGTAGAAAGTACTTAGAAGGAAGATGGGAATTAAAACAGAATCTTATCCAGAAAAAGACTGTTAAATTTGAGTTAACAGATGGTTGTGGGTATATGGTATTTGTACGAGGGAAAGTGGAATTAACAATAGTGCCAAACGATAGCAAACCAGTAACTCACAAAGGAACCTTAGCACAGTTAGATAAGCTATTAGGAGGCTTTGAAAATGAATCTGAACTATATATTGAAGTTGAAGAAATATAGATGAAAGGTCAATTTCTTTAAAAAAGGAGGATATGCTCAATGGTTTATTATAATTATGAGTTTTTTAGTGAAACACTTACAGAACAAAATTTTAAAGAAATATTGAAAATTGAAGGTGATTATTCTGATATCCCATTTTATGAAATATTCGTAGAAAACCATACGACTACAACTAAAAGTGCAATAAATGCTATTGGTAGGACTGCATACTCTTCGAATGGAGTTGTAACGTTGGAAGACTTGTTACAACTTAAGTTTGAAAAGTTAGCTCGTATTAGAAATATGGGTAAGGGAAGTCAGTTAACCGTACTAGATTCTTTGTTAAAATATTTTAACTTGGGTGGATTATTCGATGAAGAAAAACAGAGAGAAATTAATGCTAATATGTTTATGAATATTGCTAGTGAAAAAGAGATAGATAGTTTAAGGGAGCTATTATCCTTAGTTTATAATGAGCTATCAGTAGTCCAGCAAGAAGACATATTGAGAAAGATTACATAATGATGAAAGATCCATTTTAAACAGAGTAAAGAGCAATTGCCACAAACTGTACACGAAAGAAGGTTAGTAAGTGGAAGACAAACTAATAGGATTGCTGTCTAGTAACAAGAATAATATGGTATCTGCGAAAACAACCTTTGTATATAATTTAACGTCGCAGATACCATATTGTTAATTTAATTATTAATTAAGTTTAAATGTTACTGTTACTTTCTTAATAAATTCAGCTTCACTATCATTTTCTGCTGTTTTAAGAACACGATAAAGTTCAGCAGTTACAGTACCAGACTTATTAGCGAATAAAGAACCAATCTTTTGTTTCTCAAAACTTGTAGCAGCAAATATAGTGTAATCAGTATTACTAATCTTACTATCTGGATTGTGATTAGTAACCTGGTATCCTACTTTGAAAACATCTTGACCAGGAATATATAAACCATACTCGTAATCAGCATCTGCATACTTAACAAGTTCGTTAGAATGTAAAGCTGCTTCTTTTACTGTAAAGGAGTCAGGAATTACACTAGCTTTGATATTGAAAGTAATATCTTTTATCTTTTTAGTTTTACCATTAAAAGTTTCAGATACACTAACT
This sequence comes from Paenibacillus macquariensis, assembly GCF_900156375.1. Classification (GTDB taxonomy): domain Bacteria; phylum Bacillota; class Bacilli; order Paenibacillales; family Paenibacillaceae; genus Paenibacillus_AQ; species Paenibacillus_AQ macquariensis. The sequence continues at coordinate 131,032 of NZ_FTNK01000007.1, read as the reverse complement.
ACATAAGTGCCATACTCTGTAGCAGTTATCATTATAGAAGGACTATTTTTATCCTTACTATCTTTTACGTTAAAAGCCAAGCCCGTCTTATTAGAAGTGAAAGTGTAAATTGCATCTGTATTTCTATTATTAAACTTAAGTTCACTACTTTGAGTTCCAATACCAAACTCATGTTTTAAGTTACTGAATGCACCAATATCAGCATTAACAACTTTAACTTTTAAAGTACCTATAGATTTAGTTTTATCTTTAATTGTTTCTTTAAGTGTTACATTAGCAGAACCAGTAGACATACCTGTCATAAATACTTTACCAGTAGTTCTAGAGAACAGTTCATCTTTACCTACTTTAGCTCCAGTAACTTTTACAACCTTACTGTTATCTGAAACAGCAGTATAAGTTGCTCCTGATTTATAATTGAATCTAGCTGCTTGCTCTTCTACATCCCAACTATTGTCCATTTTAGACCCTAGACTAGCAGTGAATGAAGGATAGAAGAAAGAACCTTGACTTGTAGAATCAGCTGCTACGTATTGAGGAGTAATACTAATGATTAGAGCTAATGTAATAACAACAGATAATAAACTTTTAGTAATTTTGTTAAACATAATAAATTGCCTCCGATAGTTGTTTTGTTATAATTAGTATACTTTTCCATGTTGTATTTTACATTCTAACATAAATTAAGTATATTGTTGCGTATTTCAGGATCATTAAGAAATCCAATAATGAAAGACGCTTATTTAGAATTATCCGCATGAATCCGATAAAGGCATTCGCCTCTGGAAACATAATATGGAAAGAGTCTATTATGAGAGGGAGAGAATGGTATGAAAAAGGGTATCGAAATTAGTGGAGCAATTTTTGCTGCTGATGGAGACGTTGATCATGATGATTTTCTTGATAAGTTCATTGAGTTTGTAGAGGCTAACGGATGGGAATTTGGTGGAGGAAGCAAACAAATTGATGAAGAAGGAAATGACATTAAATCAAATTAGCCTTTCACAAGGAGATGATAATGAGTGGAAGAAATTGTTGATATAAAAATAATTAAGAAAAAAGTTGGAGATGCAATCATAACCAAACCTATATTAGTCGGCAAGGAATCTGAAGATATTAGTGATTATAAAGAAGATTTTATTGCAGTTCATCAAGCTTTTTTTGATTAAAACGATTCAGTCATAAAAAGGAGATAGAATACGATGAAAGTAATTATTGAGTTAATGGATGGAACACTACTGAAAATGAAAACCAATGACAAATTATTGTACGTTGTAGGGGAACGAATTGATAAGGATGGAGGTCTTGAAGTTGATGGAGTATGGTATTTAAAGCATACTGTTAGGCTTATTAGAATTAATGAAATGTGAGATTTATAAAAAAACTAAGGTACCTTCCCAGAATGTGGACTATGAAGATAAACTCTATATGGTATTTAGATACATAATGATACATGATCTTATTTGTTAAATTAAAATTATTGGAGATGAGCATATGATAGTAAATTTAGTTGTTAGAGTAGTAGACAAGCAAGAGAGGATTATTGGTGGATATGTTAAGGAAATGGAGTTGCCATTTGTGCCAACAATAGGAATGAAATTTAAGCAAGGAAGTAGCACGTGGTTGTGGGAAACTGAAAACGGAGAATTGAACCCAAGTGTGAAAGAGATTGTGTATAATATTGACGAGGAAAAATTATATTGTCTATTTGATATACACGAGTCTCTCAAGTCTAGTTTTTGGAAGGAAATACCTTATGATATTCTTGCTAGAAGTTTCGAATTGAGTCAATTTGAAACAAGAGAATAATAGCGTGCTACAAACTTAAAGCCCTGAGAGTAATTGTCTCAAGGCTTTTTTTGTGTTGTATTGGTTAATCAAACAAAAGGTACTAGACGGTTTCTTCAAATTGCATTAGTTCAGAGATGTCTGTGATGTTTAAGGCTATTGCAATTCTATTTAACATATTCAAATTAACCTCTTCCCTTGCGTTTCTACATAACTCTGAAATGGCAGCCTGTCTCACACTTGCCATTTCAGCTAATTGTAATTGAGTGACTCCACGTGTCTTCATGGCTTCTTTTAATTTGATCACTATTTTCATAAGTATTACCTCCAAGAGAATTAAAAATAGACGTTGACAATATACGTACAAACGGTTAATATGAATTTGAAGGTATTATACGTACAAACGTATATGATTACTGGATGAGTATAACACCACTCAATAGGAATGTATACATATTTCCACAGTTTACTATTTCATGATACCAAATTTTAAATCAAAGGAGAGATACATATGACAACAGCAATAATAAATCATAAACCAGAAGTAACACTTTACTATGCAGCAGTACCCACGGATAGAGTATGTGACAGTGGTAGCACAGTAAACGAAGAGTATTTGTTCCATTCTGAGAAAGAAGCTATTGAATCGCAACTTGAATTCCGTTCTGCAACGTGGACTGATATCAATAACTTAGCTGATGGAGGACATCACTATCCTGAAGTAATCATAAATACATCGCAAGGTAGATTTGAATGGGTGGAAGTCTTCGAGGAAGATTATGATGGAGAAATGGAACTGATCAACGGTATGTATCGTCATCAAGGAGCACCAGAAGTATTCAGTGAAGCAGTAGAGCATCATTTGTTCTGGAACATAGGATCTGAATTGATACTGATTGAATACGGTAAAGAAGGATTTACTGCTCAAATCAAAAACGCAAATGGTGAAATTGTACTTATTGATAGTAATTATTTATTTGAATAGTGATAGCAAAGGAGAGAGTTATATGTACAAAACAGGAAGACTTATTAACGGTAAGCTATTTGTTAAAACGTTGAGAGACAACTGGGTTAGCTTAAGGATGCTTATACAGGTGGAACAGGAAGGGTGAGAGACATTGTTGGATAATGAAGAAATCGATGACACTTGGAGACAGTTAATTATTGAAGCAGGGTTAAAGGATACTACTACATATAGACGTTTAGAGATTCGTAAACAACTTACAGCTATCAGAAGATTGAGACGTAAGACTAAAGAGCAGGGTATGTGTGGATAGATATAGACAAATTACGCCTATGATAAGGCGTTTTTTTGTTGATGGGTTAGTGGTAAAGGATTAGTCAGATTTAGGCAAAAGGAATTTTCCCGCTACCTCTATAAGATAGCGTAAATGGAAGATATAAGTTTTACTGATTAGTTTGTACGATGGTGAATGGTATAAATGTAGAGCCAGCCCTTCATTTGGTGCGGTTGATAAAACGTGAATTATTTTTGTGTATGTCGGATACTGTCAATAGTTGTATAATAAATAGATAATATTATACAAAAGGGGAATACATATGAAAAAGAAACTACAGGTTTTCATTTCATCTACATATACGGATATGATCGAGGAAAGACAGACTGCTGTTTCAGCCGTTCTTAATTCTGGACATATACCAGCAGGGATGGAATTGTTCAAGTCTGGGGATCAAAGCCAAAAGGAAACAATTAAGCGGTGGATAGATGAATCAGATGTGTATATGCTTATTCTTGGTGGTAGATATGGAAGCATAGATGAAGCGACAGGAAAGAGTTACACTCACTGGGAATATGATTATGCAGGTGAAATAGGAAAGCGTAGATTCGCTGTAGTGATTGACGAAGCAAGGCTTATAGAGAAAGCAAAAGTGAATCCTGATTACATGGAACGAGAAAATTATCAGAAGTATAATGATTTTAAGAGAGAAGTATTAGGGAATATAATTAGGTCTTATGAGGATCTTAAGGATATAAAGATAGTTGTTATGGAGTCACTAAAAGATTTCGAATCAGATGATAAATTAGTTGGATGGGTAAAAGCAGACCAAATTAGTAATGTAGAGGATACTTTGAAGGAAAATGCAAAATTGTTGAAAGAAAATGCGAAGTTCAAGACTGAAAATGAGACACTTAAGGAACGACAAAATCAGAATAATCTTATCAATGGTTGGGATTATGAAGAATTGAAGAATACATTGAGTAAGACAAAAATTCAAATGACTGAAACTCTTTCAGAAACGGAAGAAGAATTGAGTCTGCTAATATGTTTTGTTAAATGGGCTGATTTTTTCTCAGTAGGAGTAACAAACAGTTCAAACAATAGCGAAGGTTTTACAGCTCTGTATTATGAGGTTGCTCCTAAATTTCTACCATACGGACTATTAGAAAAGGTAAAAGTAGCAGGTGCTAAATATGAACAAATTCAGACATCTAAAGAAGGTTTTAAATTTCTAGCGAATTATCATATACAGAAGGCAAATCAAACTTCTTAATTCGGATTAGAATTGATGTGAATACTAACAAGAAACCAAGGAAGAAGAAACGCAAAAAGAAAAGCGCCAAGACTTCTCGTAAAAGTCTAAAGCGCTAACACTATCCAAGGCTCATCAACCTAATTGATACATAGGACGGAAACTAACACCGTCTTTCTTTCCCTTACACAATACATTATTACATAGCTTATAGTCAACGTTAAACTAAAGGAGGTTGTACCTAATGTCTAATCAATCTAAACGTATTGTGTCGAAGCGTGAAGGTGTCTTAAGACTCTCTCTATTCATTATCCTATTGCCACTCATATACACTGTACAAGGCTACTCATGGGCTGTCATACTCATATCATTGGCTGCTCTATATTCACTCATCTCAGGAGTGTTCAGGCTCATAGGTAAAGAATAAGCTCAAGTGTATTCAGCACCTGAGATGATAGATTGGACATCGTATCCCTTCGTCTATAGTGAAAACTATCTATCTGTAGTATATTGATGTTCGGAGGTGTAGATAAGCTATATGGGTCAAGTGGATCAAGTATTGCATATTATGACGTATACATTAAATAGTGGTGTGAAAGGTACTGTCCCATTGTCTGGTGAGCAGATAAAGGATTGGATAGAAGCATATAGTAATAATAAAAAATATGTAACAGCGATAGGTATGGAATGGTTTGGACTTAATTCGGATTTAGTAGCAGATTTTAAGGTTCATAATAATAGTTCAGAGCAAAGAGAGTACATAGTTCCAACGCAGCCAATAGTAGAAAGCAGCAAAGTTGAAGATGGAAGTAATCAGTTGGCTGTGGCATACAGGCAGCAGAGCGAAGAAAGACTATTGATTCAGGTAGATTGTAAATGTGGAGCATCATATGAAGAAGGTTTATCTAAATACAGAACAAAGTCATCGTGCAAGGAATGTAACAGCTTGGTGTTTATGGATAGGAAGGTTGGAATAGTAGATACAGTTGAAGGCAAGGCGTGGTATATGACGAATAAATATTATGTTGAGAGAGAAGCAACTGGCATATAGTCGGTTGCTTTTTACTTATTTAACGTGAAAAAGAGCAATTGGAGGAGAAGATGACTTGATTGAATAAAAGTGAATACTCCTACGCTTAAAATTCATGTGTCTTAGTCATTTTATAAGAATAGATATTATTTGCTAATTAGACGATTCTTCATAGATTGATATTCATCACTTGATATCTCTCTTAGTTCTAACAGTTCCTCAATTTTTTTAAGCTCATCCTGTAGATAGTGCCGATTCCGTTGAACAGTATCATCATTAAGACCATCGAATTTTAAATCTGTTGGAACGGTAGGTTGTTGGGATGAATTAATTAAAATATCGTTCCATCTATTAGCTTCTGAGATTGCATTAGAAACTTTGAAATCTTTAATAGATACTTCCTTAGAACTAACGAAGAAGGGTATTTCAAAGGTAGGCATTCTAATATCATCAATAAGTATTTTTAGAAATATGCCTCTTGTGGTCGTTTCGATAGTTCTGTTGGCAGAAAGTCCACCTATAATGGCTCCTGTACTTCCAGCCAGTAATTCTCCAACAATTGCGCCACCTAACATACCACTCTTTGATCTCTTTGATAGCTGACCGTTAAACATCAGAACTTCAGTAGTTCTAATGTTCTTATTAATAAATATGTAGTTATGGCTTGCTACGCTGACTACTATTTTATTTCTATGTTCGTCAATTGCCAAGATAGTTCCGTTAAAAGAAGAAACATATTTCTTAGTAGGAGTGAAATCTGGGACTGTGGAAAAAGCTCTTTCAGTAGACACCTTCATTTTTCCCATTGTACCTTTGAAGGATAGTAATGAATAAGCACAGCTACAAGTGAATCCAAACAGACCGATGAGAATTAATATAAAACCAAATACAGCATTAGAAAATAGCATTAAAAATCCAAACCCAGTAATACCCAATGAAACATATATAAATTTAGTTTCTATTGTAAGCACCCCCTATTTTTAATTCAAGAAAGTCATATCAGATATCTTTGAGTTATGTATTAATATGCATTAAAATGAATAAATATGTGTTGCATTCCTCGATTTCTGTTACGATTACGATACGATATGAGTATATATGCAAAACCCAGTAATATCAACGTTTTTAAGGAAAATAGACAAATGTAAAGTTTGCTGAAAAATACTTAAAACCCTTGGTATGACTACCTTTCTAGATGATTTACTGTTTTAATTACGATAGCAATTACGATGTATGTGTTTTGAATGCGTAACGTTAAAAATATCCTTATGTTTACTAGGTTTTATGAGGAATTACGATACAAGTTACGATAGGACTTTGTTCATAGACACATGACATGAGTAATCAGCTTGAACATTGGGTTTATGATCATTAGCCGAGGATTACGAATTGATGACGATACAATGGACGATGGATGTTTATTCTATGTGAACACTGGCTGTACTGATTGAAAGCTAATAGACAACACATACTACATACGTTTCTAATGAAAAGGATACATGAACGATTCGTTCAGTCTTTCACTATGTCAGAAAGTATACTATTTGAATCATATGTCATAAGTGTTTAAGTATATGTTATGGTATTTGTCAAAACATATAAAATAAGTTATGAACTATGTCAATAAATTGTTGTATATTTTGACATGCATATAGTATAATATTCTTAGGACATATAAGGAAAGAGTGATAGAGATGAGCGACATTAGACACTTTGGTTATATCCGTGTTTCAAGTAAAGATCAAAATGAAGCAAGACAGCTTGAAGCAATGAAAGACTTAGAAATACTGGATCGTGACATGTACATAGATAAAATGAGTGGAAAGGATACGAATAGAACTGGATATCAATTAATGAAGAACAGTCTTAGGAAAGGTGATATCCTATTCATTAAAGAACTTGATCGATTAGGACGTAATGCAATGGATATTAAGAATGAATGGAAAGCAATCACACAGGATATAGGCGCTCATATTGTAATTCTGGATATGGATATCTTAGATACTAGAAAGTATCAAAATGGCTTAGAACAAGTTATAAGTAGTATTGTACTTGAACTATTATCATATATGGCTGAACGTGAGAGAGAGAAGATAAACGGAAGACAAGCAGAAGGAATAGCTACAGCATTAAACAGTGGTGTAGTGTTTGGACGACCTAAACAAGCTATAAGTGTAGAGTTTGAGGAAGTGTACAAGGAATGGAAGCAAGGTAATATAACAGCAGTAGAAGCTATGAGACGTGTTGATATGAAGCCTAATACATTCTATCGTAGAGTGAAAGAACATGAAGCACAAGCAACCACAAGCCCAGTATAAAGGGCTTTTTATTTTGGAATCAGACAGGTGGGGGGGATATTTACATCTTAATATTGCCTTTCATTTGCGATTACCCCCGTAGCACATCCACTCCGACACTCAACCTGAAATATTACTACGATTCGATTCTCCAATTTAGATATTACAACTTTGTAACCTTTGAATACCAAAATGGTTCTGGAGGATTTAATTTACACAAACATTATGCAGCGTGGAATAGTTCCTCTAGATCACTAGCCTTCTAATTTTCTAATTCTATATACCTATTAGATGGCTGATGGTAGAATTTAGGTAAAATGTTCAGGGGGTATTTGATGGTGTGTACGATAAAGAAGAGGGTTGTGATAGGCATTACTGGAATTATGATCGTTATTGGCTTAGTTGGATGTGGAGGAGAAAGTAAAGATATCATAGGCGGTTCCAATACTAACGAGTCTACGGATACAAATGAAGTTAAGACACAGCTGACAAGAGTAGCAGACGCACCAGAACAGATAAAACTATATCAATTTATATCTGATGAAAACTGGGATGATGCAGAAATCTTAATCTATAATACAGATGTTTCTATGATAGATGATATGGATTTTATTAGAAAATATATTAAGATTAGGCAGGATGTAATTAAATTAAAGCAAGGCGAAACTCATGTTAACTATGAGACCATTTCAAAGAATTTAGATACACTAAATCGTGAAGAGTATAATGGAGTTTTTAACAAACAGTTTTTGGGTTTTAAAGATACATTCAAATTAGAACTATCAGAGTATTATAAGAAGGTAACTGCACAGGAAAAAATACAAAAAGAGTTACTTTGGGGAAAAATTGATAAAGCAATGGACAACGGAGAATTCAGCATAGTAGCATCTTTAGCCTCGCCATATACGAGTTCAGACACAGATTTTGATGCAATATATAATTTTGCGCATTATCATATGAGTGGTCAAGGCGGAGACGATGAAGGAATGATGAATTATTTACTAGATATCCCTCTCGACTACAATGGAAGATATGCAAAACATATTATGGAATTCAAATTATCGCATCAGAGTAAAGACAAGTGGATAGAAGATTATGCCAATAGGGAAACCATTCTTGCTAAAATTAAACGAGATAATATTGATGCAGAGATAAGGAGAAATATAGAATCCAGTAAACCGAATCCCTTTATTGGTATGACTCAGGATGAATTGATAAATTCTAAATGGGGGACTCCAAAGGATATTAATAGAACAACTACGCGATATGGCACAAGTGAACAATGGGTTTACGGGAACGGAAATTACGTTTACTTAGACGATGGAATTGTGACAACAATACAAAACTAACGACTCTTTCTTAAGCCCTTAATCGGTGGGCTTTTTTCTTTACCCAAATTATCAATGAGGTAGTGTTCAAGGTGAATTCATTCCGCTGAATTTTTCTCTTCATCTATATAGGGTTCTCAAATAAGAAGTAGATATGACAAGTACGCAGTATATCAGATGAGTATATCAAAAAACTTGGAATAGTATTGACGGAGGTGTTGACTTCTAAAATTACCCATGGTATATTATTGAAGTAGGAAGAAGGAAAGTAGCAAGATACATAAAGCAACGCAACGGCACACTGATCTTTGAAACTTAAATAGCTCGGAAATTATTAAAAATATGATGAGAGGAGAAAACGGAAGGTATACTTTAAGAGGTGGATGTTTGAACTAAAATAGCTTGAAAATTGTTAAAATTCACATACATATTCTACCACGGGTTTACTAAGATTGGAATTTATATTATTGCATTTATTTTACAGAGCAGGAGTCTGTGAAATAAATAGTTCTCCTGCTCAATATAAGGGGGATATTTTGTCTTTGATTGATATCAAAACAAAGGATTTTTTTACTACAATTAGTAACAATGGGCAAGTTAACTTTGAGTACATATATGAACAGGGACTACTAAAAGATAATAGCGGAAAAGTGAGTAACTTTCCTCATAAAAGCAAGATGAAGTATTACAGTAGAGAAGCTGTTAAAGAATTTGAAATGTGGAATGAAAAAGGATACGGTATTTACTTTCTACCTAATGGTGGAGGGTATAAAGACGCTGAGATAACAGATTTCAGGTCTGTTTTCGCTGATTTAGATATTAAAGATGAAATAGAGTATGAATTTATTAATGAAGGTTTTGAAGGTAATGGTGCTGAGTTAAAAAATCTTGTAACGGAAAAGTTTAATTCACTCAATAATTCTGAAAAAGTACAATATAAACAGATTTTTATGAGGCGAATTGATGATCTTAGAACAAATGCTCTTATTCCAAGTGGAATTGTTGAGACTAAGAATGGATTCCATGTCTATTATTTTTTGAAGCAAGAGACTCAGAAACATCAGTTTGAAGCAATAGAAGGATTACTTATCTATTGTCTTAATGGGGATTTAGCAGTTAAAAATCCAGCAAGACTCCTTAGAGTACCACTAACACAGCATTTAAAAGATCGGAATGATCCATTTACTATTCAATTGAATGAGTGGAATCCTAAAATCTCCTATGACGCAGAAAGTGTATTGTCTATTTTAAGGGGGATTGTCGCACAGAATAACAAGGAGTCGTTGTTGTGTGTGAATGATAGAAAGAAGCCTCTATACAACACCAAGGAGCTGTCAAAAGCTGGAGGGATACCTTCTAGGAGAGGTATAGATTATTCATTAATGATGATTGGCAATATTCCATTGATAAGCCAAGGATTTAAAGGGTTACCCGAATTAAAGAAAAGGCTAGGTTTAGATAAACAACCGGAGTTATGTTACATAGATCGAGATGATATCAGGCAATATTTAAAAAAGCAGAATTTAAAACACTTGCTTGGTATGGAGTCAGACAGATTCTTTTGTCTATTTCATAACAGTAGTAATTCAAGTAGCGGGACTATATATCCGCATGGAGACAAATACTTTTATAAATGCCATAGCTCAAATTGTGGCGTCCATTACGATATTATTCAAATTATGGAGCGACTTACGAGATTTCCAATACATAAATCATTCGATTACTTAAAAGAGCTTTATAATATAGCCGAAGTTAAAACGGAGTGGCAGCAAGACCAAGAGAGACTAATAGATTTTAACACTGAATTCCTTTCACGATTTAAATATGACATAGAGTTACGTGAACTCTATCCCTTTCTAACGAAGTTTTTAGACACCAAAGGAACACTAGGATTACTAATTCAGATTCATGAGGTTGCTAGACGTAAGCTACCACAGCTTGCCAAGGTGAAAGGGATGAACAATCCAATTGTATTCGCTCCAATGGGGAAGGTCATAGAGGATGTCTTGAGCATTAATGAATCTAGTCTACGTAACATAGATATGGCTAATACGAAGGCAGTCATCTTGATATTTATGTTCTTATTAAATTGTGTTGGTGTTTCTGAGTTGCCTGATGAGTTACAAAAGAGAGCTAGAGAGTATCAGCAGAAGGGCATAGAACGAAATGGAAAGACGATTCATTACACGAACATGAGCAGGTATTATGAGGTGGTAAGCTTAGATACAGATCGACTTATATTAGCTGAAGAGATGGCTAAATTCTTTTATAAAAAAGGTTTGACTATATCAGGATTCAATAGAGAGCAAGTGTTGAGATTGCGTGGAAGTGAAGAAGCTAATCGTATATATCCTGATAGGGTAGAAGAGGAGATTAGTAGTTTAAATCAATCTATAACATCAGAAATTGAGCGTGTTGTTGCAGAGTTGATTCATAGAAAGAGCTATACATATGATAACGAGATTATTGATAACATTGTCATTCCAGACTTTGATATTAAACAAGAATTTAGAAATACATTTAAATACATAAAGAATAAGAAATCTGAAGCAATAGATTTATTAGAAATTCATGATAACGATGTGAACATGCTGAGATGGTACCGTAATTTTATAAGTAAGAAATTAGTTTTGAACATGCCAGTAATCACGCATCATGAGGAATTAAGTAGAACGAGAGTGAACAAATCAATAAGGAACAAATTCGGTATCCCTGGGAATGTTAAGGGATTTATTTATCATCCAGAAGTTGTTGAGAAGAGTATTCAAATTGAGGCTGAAGGTATGGCTAGTAAGATAATAAGACTAACACAGCAGGATTCAAGTTTGTCCTATAATAAAATTGCTAAGATGGTTGGTTGTAGTAGGCAATACGTGTCCAATGTTATTAAGAATAATGGTTAATAGTACGGTTGTAATAGCGTCATATATACATAATGTTTATCGTGTTTACTAGCTTGCTCAATTAGATTATAGATGGATAGCTTAATTAATAATTGTCAACTAAATCATCGTATCGCACCACCATGTATCATTAGACTTATTAAGAGATATAGATATGAGGTGGTTTGATACAAGTTTTAGTTGCGGGGTTGAAAATGAAAAATAAGTCTTGGTCAGAAGGAGATTTTAAATATCCTTTTCACTGACCTTTCTTTCTTGCATCTAATTTTAAGGAGGTGATCGAGATGTAAGCTTGTAATTAACATTAGTAGAGGGAGCGGGAGACTGAATCCCGCTTCAAATGTAAGCAAATAGTAAAATACATACCAATAAAAGGAGAAAATTAGAATGAATAATGAATCATTAAACGAGCTAAAAATCGAGGAAGTTTCACAAGAAAGAGTACATATTGCTTTTAAATTTGAGAATGCGAATATTAAATATCCAATGGACAAATTTGATGGGGGAGATTTGTTCCGAACCATTATTGAATTGAAAGATAACGGTGGAACATTGGAAAATGACGGGAAAACTTATGATCTTTCAGAACTAAAAGAGATGGTAGTTAGCTTTGAGAATGTTGAAATTAAAGGAGACGATAAATAGAATGAGTTTATGTTGCATATTAATGAATAAAGAGAAGGTATTTATCACCGCAGATACAAGAGAAAGCACAACGATTAATGGGAATATATATAGAATGAACGATATGGCAGAGAAGATCTTTAGCATCGACAATAAAATAATCTTTATATCTGGATATTCGTCATTATCTAGAGAGGCAATAGAAGCGTTTAAGTTAGGGACAGATCATAGCATTGAGAAACTGCAAAGCATCTTGATAGAAAAGGGTAAGTTATTTGAAGATACATATCCAGAACACGTTGATTCATTTGGGGTTGGTTATATGGATTGCACTGTTATAGCCTCACTGAAGAAGGGAAATAAGTATCAAAACATGCTTTATAATTTCAATAGCACCAACCATTTTGAAGTATTAGAATACCCTATTACCAGAAATGAAGGATATGTATTTGCTACAGCAGGTATTTTAGGACAAGAGGCTACAAGCATTGCCAATAGGGTTAAAGATAAATTGAAACCAGTTGAAGTGTTTAAAGCAATATACAATAAACTGTCATGCGAAGCCGTAGGTGGGAATTTTCATATGTACGAGTTCGACAAAGTTAAAGGCATTATTTCACACAATACATATAAGATTGAAGATAGCAAAGATTTATTAAACTTTGAGGATTATAAACAAAATGAGGGACATTACATACTAGGAAATAAGCTACAGATAGCAGATGACACTGGTTCATTTACAATTGAGGGTAATTTGCTAACGATCAAGGATCAAAATAAGAAAACGAAGGTTCAACTAGGGGAGTATACCAAAGGTACATATGGTTTAAAATTGCTCTCGCCCATGGGTGACGTTGTGTTAGATGAAAATGGTATTGTTCAAGTAGATAGTATTCAACTGGCAGACAATGTGGATAGCACTCATGGTTTGAAGCTTAAGTTTTATGTAGATGATGGCATGATTAGTATTAGGAAAGTTATGCTTAATATTACGTTGGAGAGATTTAGAGCACATAGTAAAGGCGCATTGAGTAAAATTATTGATTTGAATACTACACGTTCAGAGAGAATTGATTTGACAACAACACTTGAACGGAGCTTTGCATCAAAATCAACACTGCCAGAGAATGTGTCTGGAAATACTGAAACAGATGGCACTTACATTTCTGGCGTGGGAGGTCATAACCATGGTGTTGTTGAAAATACTCGCCTGGCTATTTGGGGTACGGGTAATACTGTAAGTGGGTATGTACCGTGGGTTCCTTCTGGTGGTCATCGGCATCCAATATCGTTAAATTCTCATTCTCATAGTTTTACAGTTCCGGCACATTCTCATGACATTTCTATGCCCGAACACGCACATTCCATATCAATGCCTTCTCATTCACACGACATTGACTATGGAATTTATGAAAGTTCATATGCTACAGGTGTACGTATCTCAATTGATGGAGTAATTAGAGGTGGAACGTACAGCAGTTCAGAGAATACGGTTGATATTACACAATGGATAACAACAACAGGATGGCACACTATTGAATTAACATCAACTCAACTAGGAAGAATCAATGCTAGTTTGTATGTGAAATCATTCGTAGGGTTCTAATAAATATTTATTCAATTGTCCAAGTGCCCATCGGTACTTGGGATTGAGTAAACTCTTTATTAGGTAAGTAACTAATTTCTTTTATATTTACATCTGTGCTAAAACTGTAAAAAATAAAACCAGTAGCCGTTTCACCTTTGGTCAATAGTTCTCCCATATCGAGTTTACCATTAACCTTAAGGAATATTGTGTTTCCAAGATAGTTTAATTGCTTGTCTGTTATTAAATTACCAGTTCCGAAATTGTACATTCTACCTAAAGATATACCTACGTCTGAGTTATTAGTCACAGTTGTATATACTTTAAATCCTTTATCTAAGAAAATACCATCTATCTCTTCCTTAGTCACATATTCAATCTTATCAATCGAAACAGTAATTCCATCCTTAGTAATTGATTCACCAATCTTAACCTTTTGTACCTCTTTACCGCTTTCAACTGGTGGTGTTGCCACTGTAGTAGCTGTTGTTGTTTGTGTAATTGGTAAATTATCATCATCAATCATAATAGTATCTGAAGTCTTGTTATAGATTACACTCAATCCTAAGGCACGACCTATCTCACCTACAGATAAGTAGTTAATATTATCATAGATAATTGGTCGAGTATTTAATTTAGTATCCTTTCCATTAATAGCAACTTTAACAGTACTATTGAGTTTTGCTGAAATTGTCTTAGCTGTATCTGCAAGAACAGGAGTTACTACAGTTAATGCCATTCCAATGACTAATCCAGTAGCTAAATAACCGATTTTTTTCATAGTTATACCTCTTCACTTTTAATTATTTTAATAAGGAGAATTTCTCCTATCATATTCCAATATTATACAAGATACAGCATACAATTAATATGAAAGTTGTATTTCATGACAATAAAATTTGAAAGGAAGATGTACAATTCCTAGATATAAACTACAACCAAGTGAGTTAAAAGAGTTCACCTCCAAATATGGGGATAAAAACAACAAAGTTCGAGGGTGGGTATTTGTAAAAAATAGTATAAAAAGTGGATTGATTAAAGAGGAAACAGAATTTGCAGCTTATCTTCTCTATGGCTCATGTGAGGCTCGGATTAATGCAATTCGCTATAAAGCACAAAAACCTTACCTTGATGTTCACATTGATTGGAGCGACTCTAATTCGATGTGTAGAGATATTATCAACCACAAACCTGAGTTTTGGAAAGAGTGGGTGGTCATGACTGGGAAATTTATAGAATCAAAACAAAAGCTTAGTGCTAGACCCACGGTGGATCGTCTTTCTGAAGACCGATCAGTGGGTTACCGTTTAGAAAATATTTCCCCCCTCACACATAGCGCAAATGCCAGCAAGGCTCTGAGTAAGCCATGTTATGTATTCCAAATCAATTTTGACCTGAGTGGGCAAAAGAAATTCGAGAGATTCCAACATAAAAAAGAAGCGTTAAAATTTATAGGAATCAATAATAAAGTTGACACAGGTAAGATATTTGAAGTGGATGGCAAGCATTATCTTATACAGAGTGAAGCCGTAACCCTTGGGCTTGAACCCATGGAGGAGTATAACTACGAAGATGATGAAGAGTATACAGCTTGGATTCCTATCGGGACAATTGAGGACTCGAATGGCGAAACTAGAATAATCAAGCAACAGATTACATTTCCCTACGTTTCAGTATTATTGAAGCAATACAACAATACATAGAGTTAAAACGAAGTGGGAGGCATCCTAAGCGACTTGGAGTAGGATGCCTAACCAATATAGCAATACAACTTAGCGAGTCTTAAACGTCGAATGTGGCGGTTGAATGTAGAAGGATAACATTAGAAACAAAGAAATAATATATTCACGGATTAACTGCTTCAGCTTAGACGTTACAAAATCGTTTCTAAGCAAGTAGTTTCATTAAGAAGAGTAGAGTATGAGACAAATACATATAAAGCGTTAAACGAGCGTCAAGGACATGCATCTACAATTTTTTGTAATAAGACAAGTTTTCAGAATCATATTTCTTTAATATAAACACAATACAAGAGGTGAGTATGACTATTACAATAAAAAATACCAAAAAAATTGGTTTCACTTTCGTTCCTGTATTTAATCCTCTTCCAGAGAAATACATAAACAATGATGAACCCTTAAAAAAAGTGATAGAAATTATTCTTGGGGAAATGAAAATTCCTTCAATGCAATTATCTTCTTTTAATCCAACGGACGATGCTTAGTGCATTCGTCCTTTTTACCTTGTTTTGAATATAAACGTAATATATAATCAGATGAACACAAAACAAATGAGGTGTTAATTAATAAATGGAATTGCTAACTGCCATATATGTTAGGGTAAGCACAGAATCGCAAGCCACAGAAGGAACAAGTTTAGATACTCAACAAGAAACATGCTTGAAGAAAGCTAGGGAAATGAATATTAACGAGCAAGATATCGCTATATACAGAGAAGAAGGCGTAACAGGAGAAGACCTTGATAGACCAGAGTTAGACCGCCTAAGGACAGACATTAGGAATAATAAAATTAACACTCTGATCATTACACATCCAGACAGATTATCTAGAGATTTATATGTGAAGGTGAGTGTTTGTAGAGAGCTAGAAAATAGAGAAGTTAACTTGATTTTCCATGATGTTGAGTATAAAAACACTCCCGAAGGTCAGCTATTTTTTAATTTAATGAGTTCGATTGCTCAGTACGAATTATCACAAATTAGAAGCAGAACAGTTGGAGGAAGAAAAAAGGCAGTTAGAGATCATGGGAAGATAATGCCAATGCGTGTTGCGCCTTACGGATATGACATGATAAATCAACAACTGGTTATAAATGAATCAGAAGCAGAGTATGTAAAATTGATTTATCAATGGTATGTTTATGAATTTAAGACGCTTAAAGAGATAGGAGAACAGTTGTATTTGTTAGGAGCTATGCCTAAACGTGCAGAATCAAGAAATTGGAGCGCATCCAGTATAGGACGCATTCTATCAAATGAAGCGTTCATTGGTAAATATTATTATAATAAAAGGGCTACAAAAAAAGTGAAGCGTGAAGAAGGCGGTAAGAGTAATAAGACTGCATCTGGTAAAACGAAAAAAACCTACACCATAAGAGATAAGGGAGATTGGATTCTTGTAAATATTCCTCCAATTATTGATCTTGGTTTGTTTGAAATTGCTCAACAACAGAAGAAGAAAAATTTGACTCGAAAAGGTAGAAATGTAAAACAATTTTATCTATTAAAAGGTATGATGAAGTGTGCTCATTGTGGGCGAAAATGGGAATCCACAACATATAGTTCGAAAACAAAAAAAGGAACTACGACCTATCAAATATATAGGTGTGCTAATAAATATCCTAGGAAGTATGGCGAAGGTATAGAAAGATGTAATATCCCAACAGTTAGAACAGATGTTTTAGATGAATTTGTTTGGAATATGATTGTTCAGGCAATTAAGAATCCTGAGAATTTAAAAAACAATTTAAATGAAGATAAATCAACTGAAGACTTGGACAAGGTTCTCATGACATATAAAAAACAACGCTTAGAAAAGGAGAAAGAGAAAGAGAAAATTAAACATATGTATCGCAAGGGCATAATTAGTGAAGAAGAATTGGATAACGATATGAATGAAGTAATGAAAGACATTTCAAAATTTGACTTTGAAATTGAAAAGATTGAAGATAAAGTTTCAATAATACAGCGCCAATCAATGTCTGAAGATTTAATGTTGGAATATGCAAGACAGTATAAAGACCTCTTAGAAAATGACATGCTCCATGATGAAAAGAAGAGAGAAATATTAGATCGAATGATTGATGAGATTATCATTTCTTATAACGAAGAAAATAAACAATTCAATGTTTCTTTTTACGGATACTTAAATGGATTCTATAATGACACTGAAAACAACCTTGTTTTGGAACTAACACCTCAAGAAATTTGACAACACAGGCGAAGATCTCGAAGATCTGATCTCCATTGGAACCATTGGATTAATTAAAGCTATTGAAAGCTTTCAAACGGGAAAAGGAACGAAATTAGCAACCTTTGCGGCTCGATGTATAGAAAACGAAATATTAATGCATTTGCGTTCCCTCAAAAAAACACGTAAAGACGTATCTCTCCATGACCCAATTGGTACGGATAAAGAAGGCAACGAAATTACATTGATAGATATTCTAGGTAGTGAAGCAGACGACGTAGCGGATCTCGTTCAACTGAAGATTGAGAAGAGTAAAATCTATCGTAACCTGGACATATTGGACCCACGTGAGCAGGAAGTCATTAAAGGTCGATTCGGACTGGAGCATGGGGGAGAGGAACGTACACAACGGGAGATTGCGAAGGAACTTGGGATTAGTCGCAGTTATGTGTCACGAATTGAGAAGCGAGCATTGATGAAGCTATATCATGAGTTTTATAAGGTGAAGCGCTAAATACAACTTTACGAGTAACGCCGTTTCGGTGGAAATGCCGAGCGGTTTTTTGCATGAGTAGATAGACACAGATAAAGAAGGTAAAGAAATTACGCTAATGGATATGACGTGATTTGAATTGAATGGTGTAATGTATAATCCTGCTTAAATCTTTATCAAAAAACCGCCGAAAGCTCTCAGCTCTCGGCGGTTAACACTATCTATATGCACTTGGTTGCTTAATCCAGCCCTTAGCTCCGTTCAATAATCGTATTCAACGTCGTACGATCCAAACCCTTCACCAAGGTGATCAGTAGCTCTTTAGCAGCTTCATAATCGTCTGTATGTATGATGGAAGACGATGTGTGAATGTAGCGGGAACAGATTCCAATGACTGTCGAAGGAACACCGATGCCACTAAGATGGACTTGACCAGCATCTGTGCCACCTGGTGACACAAAGTATTGATATTTAATTTTGTGCGTATCTGCCGTATCTTGCACATATTCCACAAGTCCGCGATGGGTAAGCATAGAAGGATCAAAAATACGTAGTAATGCACCATTTCCGATATGCCCGAAGGACTGTTTGTCACCTGTCATATCATTGGCTGCACTGGCATCTAGAGCAAAGAAAATGTCAGGTTGGATTAGGTTCGCAGACGTACGAGCGCCACGTAAACCCAACTCTTCTTGCACAGTTGCACCGATGTACAACGTATTCGGAAGTTTCTCTTTGTGAAGCGCTTCTAAACATTCGATAGCAAGACCTACACCATAGCGGTTATCCCATGCTTTAGCCATGATCTTCTTAGGGTTGGCAAGTGGTGTGAAATCACAGATAGGGACGATTTGTTGTCCTGGATGAATACCGAAGGATTCTGCCTCTGCTTGATCATCTGCACCAATATCTAGATACATCGATTTGATATCAACAGGTTTACTACGTAATGCTTCATCTAGAAGATGCGGTGGAGTGGACCCAACGACTCCGATAATAGGGCCCTTGTCTGTCATAATCTGAAGACGTTGTGAAAGTACAGCCTGACTCCACCAACCTCCAAGGGGTTGGAAACGAATCATACCGGCAGGTGTAATACCAGTTACTATAAACCCTACCTCGTCAAAATGTCCTGCAACCATCACTTTAGGACCACTCTCATCTCCGCGAAGAACACCAAAGAGACTTCCAAGTCGGTCTTGCACAAATTCTTCCGTATATGATGACATGGCATCCTTAACCCATGCACGCAATTCTCGTTCAAATCCTGATGCAGCTGGAAACTCTGTAAGGGTACGGAACAGCTCGATCGTCTTTTGATTCATTGAAAGAAAACTCCTTTTTAGTTATGTTATGACGATATTTTTCATCGTATTAAGTATGAACTTTGTCTTATAGATTGTCTATAACAGAAACGATCTGCACCATTATCGTCTGAACGGAATAACATGGCTATGGGTGAATGCTCGGTATTAGGCAAAAGAAAGGAGCACATATCATGAATTTGACGTTGAGAAAACGCATTGTGATTTATGTGTTGTTTATTTTGTTGATCATCATATTGCTGTATCTCTTTTAATTTAGAACGAACATACGAGTTGTCTTATGAGTGTCTTCGAGTTTCTTTCGAAAGACGCTCATTTGTCTATTTATAGTTATTCATTTCCTTTAGTTCTGTGTTGGTCGTTGGAATTATCAATAATCACGAATAACTTGTCACTTATCAATGATCGCTTTTATTTTGCATAAAAAAATACGTCCAATTTAGGGATTATGCCCAATATACTTAGAACTATACATCATGTACAATGTAATAAATGTAAAATAACAGGAGGGTTCATAACTTATGCCCATTCGTAAAGAGTCCATCCAAATCATTTCAGCGCTTCGTTCTAATCTGGAATCATGCATACTGGGGAAGTCCGTGGAAATAGAATTGCTGCTAACTTCGCTTCTTGCTGGTGGTCATGTTCTTATTGAAGATGTTCCAGGTACAGGTAAGACTCAGCTGGTAAAGGCCCTTGCGAAATCCATTAGCGGTGATTATCGCCGTATTCAATGTAATCCTGATATTTTACCAAGTGATATTACAGGCGTGTCCATATTTCACCCACGAGACCAACAATTTTATTTCCGTCCGGGTCCTGTGATGACCAATATACTGTTAGTGGATGAAATTAACCGTGCAACGACTAAATCTCAATCAGCACTGCTTGAAGTGATGGAAGAGAGGAATGTTACGGTGGATGGAGAAACGCATGATCTCCCTCATCCCTTTATGTTAATTGCAACTCAGAATCCAATTGATTTCGAAGGTACATATACGCTTCCAGAAGCTCAGCTTGATCGGTTTATGATGAAGATTAACCTCGGATATCCAGACGCATCTACAGAGAAACAATTATTGTTGAATCATCAGATAGGGCAACCCGTGGATCGCTTGGAAGCCGTCACCCATATGGAGCACATTGCTACCATTCAGCAAGAAATTCGAAATATACATATAAATGAAGTGGTTGTTGATTATATGCTTGAATTAATTCGAAGAACGCGTGATCACCAGGCTGTTCTTTTAGGTGCTAGTCCGAGAGCATCATTAGCTTTTATGATGGCGTGTAAAGCGTATGCGTTTCTACAAGAAAGAGATTACGTACTCCCAGATGACGTTAAGAAATTAGCCCCGTATATCTTATCTCACCGTATTTTACTGCGCTCAGAATCACGTCTTGAAAGCATTCATGTGGAATCAGTTCTAGGGAGTATCATCCAAGGGGTCAGTGTACCTGTGACCATGATGATGGGCGATAAAGGATGAGTTCTACCTTGAAGTCCATTGGAAGGGGACTACGCAGGCCTAGAGTGCAGGGGGTTCTTGTTGTATGGGGAATTACTCTATTGTATTTATTGTTTCAAGGTGGCAAGACTTCTTCCATGTTGTTCGCGATGTGTAGCGTATTTGTGGGCTACTTACTGTTAGGTGGATATAGTGGGATGAGTAGAGCAGTCGGCAAGCGGCAACTTACATTCGTTAATGGACAATTTGATCTGCTACATGCGGGTGAGCAGATGAATGTTCAGCTTAACGTTAATATTCCTGGGTATCTTCCATTCCCCTATATTATTCTTCGAGAAATACTGAAGAAACATAATGGTCAATCGTGGTCTTTCGAAGAAAGTGTGATCCCAAGTTTTCGTGGGCAAGCACAGCTTGTATTTAAGACGCCGCCATTGGAGCGTGGTAGATACCATTTCATGAATACCGATTGTGTAAGTGAAGATATCTTTGGATTGTTGGAACATAAAGGATCAATTCATGCTCCAGGGCAATTTCGAGTCATGCCACGTACGGTTTTGATACCATATTGGCAGTTGTTCGATCGTAATTCTCGTCTTGTTGGACCACAGACATCTTTTTCTTCTTCTCGCAGGGAAACGACGCAGATTAACGGTGTACGTGATTATGTATACGGAGATCGCCTAACGCGAGTTCATTGGAATGCGACTGCGAGGACGGGGACCTGGAAATCCAAAGAATTCGAACATGAATCTGTTCCCAAAACGATGATTATTCTGGATGCGATAGCAACACATTACAGATCAGAAGCACAATTTGAACTTGCCATTTCTGTAGTATCTTCTTTATTGGAATACAGGAACCGTGAACGAATAGGAATTGGATTGTGTACTCTTGGAAGCAAAACGATTGTTATAGCGCCAACAGAAAGTATACTTGAGCGGCAGAAGATGTTACATCATCTTGTTGATATGGATGCTGATGGTGTAGGCCAATTGCTTCCAAAGCTCGAATCGGCATCTCGCCTCTTTCCGCAAGGTGCTTATTTCATTCTAGTGAGCCCTATTAGTGGTCCATCTGTGATGGAGTTAATCCGTTGGGCGGATATTCGTGGGATGAGTCCCACACACCTGCACATTCTTAATTCAAAGGGTGATTCTTCGAAAGACTGGGTCTCTGTACTGAGACAGAGAGGTATCCATGGGTGCGCTGTTTCTGCACTAGAGGAACTACCTAACGCAGTAGGAAGGGGATACGCATGACCAACCGTAAATTTTTCCTCAAATATGATTGGTTAACCTCGCTTTCCTTTCTTTGGATATGGATCGTTGCACAGCAGTGGCTGACCTATACTGAACCGGTATGGTTCAAAGAAACCACTTCATTAGTAGGTAGAACCCTCATTATAATAGTGATGATTGAAGTCTTGCTGCCGTTTAAGAGGATTTATCGGATTCTTCTCGAATGTGGGATAATCCTCTTGGTGCTTCGATATACTCTTATTGAATACGATGTTTACATGCCGAGCGGTGAAGGAATTGAATATTACATCAGCGGGTATCACCCCTATATTTGGTTTGCATTTAGTACAGCATTAATATGTCTGTGTCTTGCTAAGTTTTTAACGACTCAAAGGCGAATCCTTGTGTTCATGGGACTTAATATCGTTGCAATGGCTATAATTGATTCTTTCTCGTCCATGATTCTTTGGGATGAAGTTGCATGGATGGTGCTATCTCTGATGGGCTGGTTGGTAAGTCATCATTTTCAGGAATTCAAAAAAAAATATCCTGAAGGTTGGAGAAATCTGATTGACTACCCACTCGAAATGATTGTTCATATTGTACTGATTTTCTCGGTGATCTTTCTACTGGGTGTTAACATGCCCAAAATTTCCCCAATATTGCAGGACCCCTACTCTGCATGGACAGGGCGAAATGAGTCTGTAGGGGATAGAGAGAAACAGCCTGAGATTGGAGCATTGGATGTACAACCAACCGTGTCAGGTTACAGTAATGACGATAATAAGTTGGGCGGCGCATTTGAATTCGATTATTCTCCGGTGATGACGGTTCGTTCAGCCAAACGAAATTATTGGCGTGGAGAGACTAGAAGGATCTATTCAGGAACAGGTTGGGAGAATGAATCCAAAGAGACAAATAAGTATGACGATGTCGTGGTTGGGCAAGAGTTGAAACAAGCTACTACATCCATGTTACAGACGGAGAAAGTTCAACAAACGATGATATTCCAAAATAGCAACGAATTTCCAGTGTTATTTGGTGCATATGCGATTTCCTCGGTTCAGACGATAGAAGGTGATGAGGACATGCGCGGGATTCAGTGGAAGGATTCACAAGCAGAACTTCATTGGAATACTGCGAGTAAGGCATCACTATATCCAAAAACGTATTCGATCACGTCGGAAGTTCCTATTGTTCCGATAGAAGAATTAAGAAAGAAATCTTTCGAAGATCTTTATGGGGATTCTAATGAAAAGGAATATTTGCAGATACCTGATGGTTTCCCCACACGAGTTAAAGAACTCGCTAAGGATTTGACAGAATCAGCTGTAACTCCGTATGACAAGATAACGTTATTACAAACATATCTACAAACGAACTTTGAATATACGAACACGCCAAATCTATCTCTCAAAAAAAGTGATGATTTCGTAGATAGCTTTTTATTTGAGATTCGTGCAGGGTATTGTAATTATTTCTCAACTTCAATGGCCATGATGACAAGATCACTTGGCATTCCAGCTCGATGGGTCAAGGGATATGCTCCGGGTAGCCAGCCTCAAATGGATGAGTTCAGTATGATGAGACCAGAACAGATAGATCCAGATTCATACAGGGTGACCAATGCTGACGCGCACTCATGGGTAGAAGTTTATTTCGGTCCATATGGTTGGATTCCAATTGAAGCAACACCGGGATTTACTATGCCTACCTTTTCAGGGGAAAATAGTGTGGATATGGACGAAAAGGATCAGCTAACTAGTGAAGAGGGGCTTGATAAAGCAGGACATAACTCGACTTATTGGGGAAAGACATTACCTTGGATCCAAGGGATGGTTATCGCAGTAATTACGGTGTTACTCTTGTGGCTGGGTTATATCGGGTGGCGCTCCGGTGATTCTTTACATTTCTTAATACGTCGACTACGGATGAGAAAAAAACTAACTCCAGCTGAGAAAGTGGTTATTGAAACTGAACGTTGTCTGAGGTATTTGCACAAACAGGGCATGACACGTGAGAAGCATGAGACGTTACGTGAGGTCGTGATGAAGTGGCAGACGAGTGCCCCGAACCTAGAGCCATCCTTAAGTTCTCTTCTACAACTTTTCGAAAAAGCACGGTATAGTCCTGAAACGATTGCGAGTGATGAATGGCGTGTGGCACAGAAGATTGAAGAACAGCTGAAAGTCTCTTTAAGAGCTAAAAATAAAAGGTAGTCACAGCCCCGTCCTTTTTGCTGATGCAAAAGGGGCGGTTTCTTTTGTAATAACTCATGATATTATGGTATAGTTTGTCGTATGAAACTGAGGTGACTTGACTTGTTTGAAATGTTGCTGCCTAAAGTACGGGTGAATACAGTATTTGATATCGATTTGGAAGATCTATATGCACAGGGATACCGAGGGATTATTACGGATTTGGACAATACGCTTGTAGGTGCCAAAGCACCGCTTGCCCATCCGGAATTGATCGCTTGGTTTGAATTGGTGAAAAAGACTGGATTTCAATTGATCATTGTATCCAACAATCATCTAAAGCGAGTATCGGATTTTGCTACTCCATTGGACATTCAATATCTACATGAAGCCCGTAAACCTTCCCTTAAGTCGTTTAATAAGGCAATGAAGATGATGGGACTTTCAAATACAGAGACGATTATGGTAGGCGACCAAATGCTGACTGATGTGTTAGGTGGTAATCGGCTTGGGTTACTTACAGTATTAGTACTACCCATCTCGGTTCAGGACGAAGGATGGGGAACAAGAATCAATCGGAGAGTGGAGCGCATTGCGCTTAAAAGTCTTCGCAAAAAAGGATTATGGCTCGAGGAGGAACATAAAGAATGAAAGAATCTATTGGCGAGCAAGAAGCCATGAACTGCAGCGGGTGTGGTATTACACTACAAACCGAGCAATCAGATCTACCGGGTTACGTACCACCCAAAGCGTTAGAACAAGAGCAGATTATTTGTCAGCGCTGTTTCCGTATTAAGAATTACAATGAATCATCGTCCGTTACGGTGGATCAAGACGAATTCTTGAAACTGTTAAGCCAAATTGGCAATAAGAATGCACTTGTTATTCATATTGTTGATCTGTTCGATTTCCAGGGTAGTATGATCTCTGGATTACAACGATTCGTGGGGAATAATCCTGTTATCCTTGTGGTAAACAAGATTGACCTTCTTCCGAAAGTGACGAACTGGAACAAAATTAAGAACTGGGTTCAACAACAAAGCAAAGAAGAAGGTCTTAAAACGGAAGAAATCGTGCTAGTTAGTGCCAAGAAGAATCAAGGATTTGAGCGCTTGCTTGAGACGATAGCTACTTACCGTGGAGATCGAGATGTGTATGTTGTTGGTGCAACCAATGTAGGTAAATCAACCTTAGTGAATCGTCTCATCCGCGATTACAGTGACCTTGAACAAGAACTAACGACTTCTCGTTATCCAGGTACTACGCTAGATATGGTTAATATACCACTTGATGATGGCCGCTTTATTATTGATACTCCGGGTATCGTATACCCTTGGCGTTTCAGTGAGCTCGTGAGCCGTGAGGATCTCGGAGCAACAATGCCTGAGAATCCGCTTAAACCAATGGTTTACCAGCTGAATGAAGGTCAGACCTTATTCTTTGGTGCTATGGCTCGATTTGACTTCTTACAAGGTGATCGCCAATCGTTTACATGCTTCCTTAGCCCACAGGTTGTGATACATCGTACGAAGTTAGAACGTGCGGACTCACTGTATGCAGATCATGCAGGCGTGATGCTGACTCCCCCTAACCAAGCTAATTTAGCGAAGCTCCCTGAGTGGACAAGACACGAATTTAGTCTTAAAAAGGGAACTCGTTCAGATGTGTTTATCTCAGGTTTAGGTTGGATCAAAATCAATAGTGATCAAGGCGCTTTAATAGCAGTCCATGTACCACGTGGTGTGAAAGTTCTATCTAGGCCTTCTTTGATATAGACTAATCAGCAGAAAGCGGGTGAAATAAGAATATGTTATGGAGAGAATTATCTTCAGAACAGAACAAGAGGATGCTTCTCGCGGTGATCGGAGATCCTATCGCTCATTCTAAATCCCCTGTAATGCATAACGCTGCTTTAGAAGCGCTTGGTATCGAAGGGGAGTATTTCCCCTTGCACGTTAGTCCTGAGGATCTGGGTAGTGCGATCTCTAGGTTCAAAGAGCTTGGATTCAGAGGGATTAATGTGACCATTCCGCATAAAGTAGATGTAATGAAATATCTAGATCAAATAGACGACTCCGCCGCTCGGATTGGCGCAGTGAATACGATTGTGAATGAGAATGGTATTCTCACCGGATATAACACGGATGGGATTGGTTACGTCCGTTCGTTGAAGGATGAGACTCATGTTGATTTGCTTGGGAAGTCAATTCTGGTCTTAGGAGCGGGTGGAGCCGCTCGCGGCATCATTTCTGCTCTTGCTCAAGAAGACCCGAAGACCCTTATAATCGCAAATCGGACTGAGGACAAAGCTATCCAAATGGCAGAGGAATGGAAATCAGTGGTGAACATCTCAGCGATCACCATAGACAAAGTGTCTGATATTCTGGCGGACATGGATGTTGTGATTAATACAACGTCTATAGGGATGCATCCTAACACTTCTCATACGCCTATCGATCCAGAATTGATTCCAGCTGGAATTATCGTTAGTGATTTGATTTATAATCCACTAACAACTGAATTTCTGAAGAAGAGCCATGAAAGAGGATGCACGATACATGGTGGTCTTGGCATGTTTGTCAATCAAGGTGCATATGCCCTTGAATTTTGGACAGGAATGCCTGCACCAATTGAGACGATGCGGACTGCGGTCTTGAAGAGTCTTCAGAACTGAATGATAAGTTTAAGATTAATTATTTGAATTGAAGGAGCTTGAATATTACATGTTAACCGGCAAACAGAAACGTTTTTTACGT
This sequence comes from Paenibacillus macquariensis, assembly GCF_900156375.1. Lineage (GTDB taxonomy): Bacteria > Bacillota > Bacilli > Paenibacillales > Paenibacillaceae > Paenibacillus_AQ > Paenibacillus_AQ macquariensis. The sequence continues at coordinate 103,573 of NZ_FTNK01000007.1, read as the reverse complement.
TCACAAGCACATCATTTGGATCCTGTATTCCAAGTAGGTAAGAATGGAACGAATGATCATTTGATTCGTCATATCGTAGAAGCTATTGAGAAGAGAGAACTTATGAAGATCACAGTTCTTAACACTTGCCTTGAAGATAAGAATGAAATCGGAGCAGAATTGGCTAAACAATCTGGTGCGGAATTAGTTCAAGTTATCGGAAAAGTGGTTGTATTGTATAAAGAATCAAAAGATAATAAACAAATTCAACTGCCTTAAGTTGGGGAGGATTCAACATGAAGATAGGTATCATGGGGGGGACCTTTGATCCGCTTCATATCGGACACTTGCTTGCAGCGGAATCGGCTAGAGATTCTTATCAGTTGGATGAAGTCTGGTTTATGCCAAGCCATATACCTCCTCACAAAGAGAAGGCTGGAGCGACGGGTGAACAACGCTTAATGATGGTAACCGAAGCGATAAAGGACCATCCTTCTTTTAGAACGCTGGATATAGAGGTGAGAAGAGGTGGCGTATCCTACACCATAGACACGATCGAAGAGCTTCAAGAGACCTACCCATCAGTTGACTTCTATTTCATCATTGGAGCAGATATGGTTAACTATTTACCTAAATGGGATCGAATTGAGGATTTATCGGAGATGTTAACGTTTATCGGTGTAGGTCGTCCAGGTTCACCTTTGGATCTGCTTACTCTTCCGTCCTATTTACAGCGTAGAGTGCTACTGGCTGACATGCCACTTGTGGATATCTCCTCTTCTGAGATAAGAGAAAAGGCAGAGATGGGGCATTCCATCCGTTATATGGTGCCTGAACGAGTGTATGAATATATAATAAGGAGCGGGTTATATGAAATTCAGCCGTGATGAACTTATTAAAGTCGTATCAAGTCAGATGCCGGAACAACGTTGGCAGCACACACAAGGTGTTATGGATACGGCAGTTAAGCTGGCAGAACAGTATGGAGCAGATCCTGTTAAGGCGGATTTAGCAGCGATTTTACATGATGTAGCTAAATACTGGCCGATAGAGACGTTAAGAACGGTTCTCTCGGACAATCAGTTATCTGATGATCTGTTGTTATACAATAAGCAACTTTGGCATGCTGAAGTAGGTGCTTTTGTAGCGAGTCATGAATATGGAATTGAAGACATTGAAATTTTGGATGCCATTCGCTATCACACAGCTGGTAGGGTTGGTATGACTAGACTTGACAAGGTGGTATGTCTAGCTGATTATATCGAGCCGGGAAGAGACTATCCTGGCGTGAATAATATTCGGGAACTAGCCAACCATAGTCTAGAGGGAGGCCTAGTAGCTGGATTGGATTCTACAATCAGTTTACTAGTGTCACGTAGGCAAATAATATACCCGTTAACGGTATTAGCACGTAATGATTTGATAAAGCAAATGGGGGCGAATTCATGAGTCAAAAGTTTATTGGACCTGAGAAATTGTTGGATTTAGCGGTAACTGGCGCGCAAGATAGAAAGGCAATGGACATCGTTGCACTGGATTTAAGAGGGGTATCTTTAGTTGCCGATTATTTTGTTATTTGTCATGGTAACTCTGATGTACAAGTACAAGCCATTGCTACCGAAATTCGTAAGTCGGCTATGGAAGCAGGTACTAACATCCGTGGAATCGAAGGAATGAATTCCGCTCGTTGGGTATTAATGGATTTGGGAGACGTTATTGTTCATGTATTCCACCGCGATGAACGTGAATTCTATAATCTTGAGAAATTATGGTCTGATGCTAAGGTGATGGAATTAGTATGAGCTTAGTTGCGGGTACAGTTGTTTCATTAGAAGTGGCCCGTGAGGTGTCTCCATATGGTTTTTTTCTATATGGAGATGATTTCGATGTGTTACTTCATTACACGGAAATTACAGAAGAAATAAAGCCTGGCGATATATTAGAAGTATTCATATTTTTTGATACAGAAGGTCGCTTAGCTGCAACGATGAAGAAACCGTATTTGACACTTGATGGACTAGCGAAGTTGGTTGTGGCAGATATTAATCCACGCCTCGGTTGTTTCCTCGAAATGGGACTCGGTCGTCAGTTGTTGCTTCCTATACGTGAATTACCTGAACTTAATGAGTTGCACCCACGTGTTGGCGACTCTGTATTTGTCACTATGGAGCACGATAAACAGGGAAGATTGCTTGCTAAACTAGCTGGAGAGTATGAGCTCGAAACGTTAACCTTTGCGGCACCTTCTTCTTGGATGAACCAATGGATGACCGCAACCGTGTACAAATCACTTCAGATGGGCACGTTCGTGCTTGTCGATGGTGGCGTGGTTGGATTCGGGGTTATCGGACTAATTCATTCTACGGAACGCACTCGCATGCTTCGTCTTGGCGAAGAAGTGAAGGTACGTATTAGCCATATTCGTGAAGATGGAAGAGTCAATCTTTCCATGGTCCCTCTGAAAGAGGTTGGACGTGATTTGGATGCTGAGAACTTGTTGGCATTCCTCAAGGAACGTCCAGGTGGAGGCATGCCTTATTCTGATGCAACACCGCCAGATATTATTAAAGAACGATTTGGCATTAGTAAATCAGCATTTAAACGAGCTATTGGTAAGCTGCTTAAAGAAGGCATGATTACGCAAAAAGAAAATTGGACGTATCTCGTGAATCCGGAGTCTACTTCAAATGAAGAGGTACAGTCTTAATCCTATACTGAAATCATAGTATTCCAAAGAGAGTGAGGTGTCATCATGTCATCCTACCGGAAATTTGCATATGTCTACGATGAATTAATGGAGGATATGCCATACCCTGACTGGATACGTTTCGCCCGAACCGCTTGGGAGAAACATGGGATGCCTCATACTGTAGCTGAGCTGGGTTGTGGGACAGGTAGCATTACCATTCCACTAGTGAATTCTGGATTTGAAGTGACAGGTATTGATCTTTCAGCGGATATGTTGTCGGTTGCTCGCGCCAAGATGGATGGAACGCCACAGGGTAATCGTCTTCAACGTGAAGAAAGTATACGGTGGGTACAACAAGATATGACAGCGTGGGAATTACCAGAACCGGTGGATTCTGTGATATCTTTTTGTGACTGTATTAATTATCTTGTTGAAGAATCGGATGTTATATCTATGTTCGCGCGAACATACGAGGGCTTGAAGCCAGGTGGAACGTTTCTCTTTGATGTACACCATCCCAATACGATGAAACGTTATGATGAAGAACAGCCGTTTGTGCTGGATGAACGTTCCGTTTCTTATATTTGGACGTGTGATTTAGATGAGGAACGATGCGAGATTGAGCATCATTTGCGAATTTTTGTACGTGATGAACAAGGTGGAGATCAGTATCGACGTTTCGAAGAGATTCATGTTCAGCGTGCGTATGATCCTGAATGGATGAAGGCTGAACTTGTCAAGGCTGGATTCCGTGATATCAAAATCTATGCTGATTTTGAATGGACCGAAGCAGATGAGTATGCGCAGCGGCTCTTTTATGTGGCAATCAAATAGTTGTATTTGTATGAAGCCCTGTGATATTCAGGGCTTCATTTTTTTGATGACTACATCGTAATTGGCGTATACTTGAGTAGTGAGTTTTTACAATGACGAATAAATTAACGTATAGGAGTGGATCAAATGGAATTCAAGAATAGTACAGCTATCATTACAGGTGCAGGAAAAGGGATTGGCCTAGCTATAGCAACTTCACTTGCTAAGGAAGGTGTGAATTTGGGTCTGATCGCTAGAACAACTTCAGATTTGGAAGTGCTTCGTGACACACTAACGCAAACGTATGGTGTCAAAGTTAGTATTGCGACAGCGGATGTATCTGTGAAGAGTGAAGTAGATAGCGCCGTAGAGGTATTGAAAGAACAATTGGGTTCTATTGACATTCTGATCAATAATGCTGGGTTTGCAGAGTTCGGAACATTAGTGGATATGGATTCTGATGTATGGGAAAAAATGATTCAGGTTAATCTAATGGGCACTTATTACGTAACTCGTGCAGTACTTCCAACAATGATAGAGCAAAACAGTGGAAACATTATTAATATTGCATCAACGGCAGGCGAGAAAGGATTTGCAACAGGCTCTGCGTATTGTGCTTCTAAGTTTGCGGTGTTGGGATTGACTGAATCTGTGCTACAGGAAGTACGTAAATTCAACATTCGAGTTATGGCTTTAACTCCAAGCACGGTTAATACGGATTTGGCTAAGAATGCTGGATTGAAAATAGGTGATGAAGATCGTATGATGCAGCCTGAAGACGTTGCTGAGATAGCGCTAGCAACATTGAGACTTCCACAGCGTGTGTTTGTGAAAACAGCTGGATTATGGACGACGAATCCACAATAATGAATCAGGAAATAAGCCTTGGATCCTTTGATCCAAGGCTTATTTGTTCTGGAGGCACATAAGATATAATCATATGCTCCTATTGTCTTTCCAGTTCTCAACGATGTTCTACAAGGTCGATACTTCCAAGAATAATGTGTGCTAGACCAAAGCCTAATACGCCATACGCGGCAAGTTTATACTTGCTACCAAGCAGTGCAGCACCCGATGCGGATACGACAGTTCCAAGAACAGCAGGAATTATTCCTTCACGCATATGAACACTCCCTTAGATTGGTTTGGAAAGACAGATAGTAGTGTTTGTTTCTATGTAATATTTTATACAAAATGATGGTCATGCTTAGTCGTAATTAGTTGGAGAATTCATCATATGGAATCGGGTCTCTGGTTGACTTATCCTCCTTGTTTCTGTATAATATGGTTCATCAAAATGCATATTTTAAACGTTGATGAGGAGTAATAATTTCGAGACTTCACTCAGAGAGCCGGCGGTTGCTGTAAGCCGGTTGATAGACCGAAACGAACTTACCTCGGAGTCATGATATGAATATGGAAAAGTCAAAGGCGCTGCAATTTAGGTCGTCAGATTTCTATATATAAAGTATCATCGTCTTGCCCGCGTTAAGGGTTCAAAGTGAGTGGAAGACAAAGCATGTATTCCGCTAACTAGGGTGGTACCACGGGAATCTAACCTCTCGTCCCTAGCGATCATACGCTACGGATGAAGAGGTTTTTTTGATGAGTAAATACGCTACATATTATATCGCGCACAGTTGCGAAGGAGGACACGCAAGTCATGAGTGAACAACAGCCACAGGGCCAGGGTTATCAGGCACAAGCCATCGAACCGAAATGGCAACAATATTGGGATGAGAACAATACATTTACAACAGGGGAAGACCCGACTAAGCCTAAGTTCTACGCTTTGGATATGTTTCCATACCCATCGGGTGCAGGTCTTCATGTAGGGCATCCTGAAGGTTATACAGCGACAGATATCGTATCGCGTTATAAAAGAATGCGTGGTTACAATGTGCTTCATCCTATGGGTTGGGATGCCTTCGGTCTACCGGCGGAGCAGCATGCTATAGATACAGGAGAACATCCAAAGGGATTTACAGTGCAGAATATTAATAATTTCCGCCGCCAGATCAAATCCCTTGGCTTCTCTTATGATTGGGACAGAGAGATTAGCACGACGGATCCTGAATATTACAAATGGACACAATGGATCTTTATCCAGTTGTATAATAAGGGACTTGCTTATGTCGCTGAAGTACCAGTCAATTGGTGTGAAGCATTGGGTACAGTACTTGCAAATGAAGAAGTAATTAATGGGTTGAGTGAGCGCGGTAATCATCCTGTCGTTCGTAAGCCGATGAGACAGTGGATGCTGAAGATTACCGAGTATGCAGATCGTTTGTTGGATGACCTAGAAGAACTAGATTGGTCTGAAGGTATTAAAGATATGCAACGTAACTGGATTGGTAAATCCAAAGGCGCTGAAGTGAAATTCGAAATTAAAGGTCACGAGGATCAACTGGTAGTATTCACAACGAGACCGGATACATTATTCGGTGCAAGTTACTGTGTCCTAGCTCCAGAACAAGAGTTAGTCGCTCGTATTACGACAGAAGAGCAAAAGGCAGCTGTAGAGGCTTATAAGGTTCAAGCATCACACAAAAGTGATCTAGAACGTACGGATTTGGCTAAAGACAAAACGGGTGTCTTCACAGGGGCTTATGCGGTCAATCCAGTAAATGGAGCTACGATGCCAATCTGGATTGCAGATTATGTTCTTGCTGGATATGGAACAGGAGCGATTATGGCTGTACCAGGTCATGATACACGTGACTGGGAATTTGCTAAACAGTTCGGACTAGAAATAATAGAAGTAGTTAAAGGCGGTAATATTGAGGAAGAGGCTTATAGCGGAGATGGGGAACATGTGAACTCCGAATGGCTTAATGGTCTGCAGAATGTTGAGGCTATCGCGAAAATGATAGCTTGGCTAGAAGAGAATGGTAAGGGTCAAGGCAAAATCACATATCGTCTGCGCGACTGGTTATTTAGCCGTCAGAGATATTGGGGAGAGCCGATTCCGATCCTTCACCTAGAAGATGGAACGATGAAGACTGTTCCTGTGGATCAATTACCACTTGTCCTACCGGATGTTGATCAAATCAAGCCATCGGGTACGGGTGAATCACCACTCGCGAACGTTCTTGATTGGGTGGAAACGATTGATCCTGAGACTGGAATGAAGGCTCGTCGTGAGACGAATACGATGCCTCAGTGGGCAGGAAGTTGCTGGTATTACCTACGCTTTATTGATCCACACAACGATAAAGAGCTATGTTCCAAAGATAAGCAACAACAGTGGCTTCCAGTAGACCTTTATATCGGTGGAGCGGAACATGCCGTACTTCACTTGTTGTACGCGCGTTTCTGGCATAAAGTTCTGTACGATCTAGGGATTGTTGATACGAAAGAACCATTCCATAAACTTGTGAACCAAGGAATGATTCTAGGTACTAATAACGAGAAGATGAGTAAATCCCGTGGGAATGTCGTTAACCCAGATGAAATCGTTGAAAGCCATGGTGCGGATACACTTCGAATCTATGAAATGTTTATGGGACCATTAGAAGCTACGAAACCATGGAATATTAGCGGAGTAGAAGGAAGTCATCGTTTCCTTTCTCGTGTATGGCGTCTATTCATCAATGATGAAGGCAATCTAAATAGTAAAATTGTCGATGGTGAAGGTAGCGATGAATTTAAACGAGTATGGCATAAGAGTATCAAGAAAGTAACCGAAGATTTGGATAACTTACGGTTTAATACAGCGATCAGTCAATTGATGATTTTTGTTAATGAAGCTTACAAGACGGATGAATTGCCACGTCGTGCTCTAGAGGACTTTGCGCAACTTCTGTCCCCAATGGCACCGCACATTTCCGAAGAATTGTGGCAGCGCCTTGGACATGAAGACAGCATCACGTATGAACAGTGGCCAACATTTGACGAGTCTTGGACTGTGGATTCTGAGATCGAGATTGTCGTACAAGTGAATGGTAAAATTGTACAACGTACCTTGATTTCAAAAGATACGAATCAAGAGGACATGCAAGCGCATAGTCTTGCTCTTCCGAGTGTGGAACAAGCCATTGCAGGCAAAACCATCCGTAAAATCATTGCAGTGCCAGGTAAATTGGTTAACATTGTTGTTAGTTAATATCACCTAATAATTCATTTAGTTTCTCAACATCTTCAACATATTTGTTATGGGTCGTAGTAATTAGATTGTGAAATACGCCATCTAAACTGTGGTTTAATTGAGATAAGGCTTGTGCGGTAATACCTCCAGGAACGGCTACCAGGTCTTGAAGTTGTAGAGGTGTTAGCCCACCTTGGGTTAATAATTTGCCGGTACCAAGCATCATCTCGCTTGCGAGACAGGTGATTTCCTCACGGGAAATGCCTGTCATCTCTACAGCAGCATCGATCCATTTTATTAAGAAGAAACTCATAAACGCAGGCCCGCAGCTAGTGAAATCAGAATTAATGCGCGCCTGCGTTTCTTTTATTTCTATCGGTTTGCTGATAAAAGAGAGCAGGTCATGCAGAATTTGCTGATCATTCTTCTGGATTCGGCTACCATACATAACTAATGAAGCGCCACTTCCAACCTTATGAGTTACGCTTGGAATCACTTTAGCAATTTTACAAGATAGATTATTTTCTAAATGATGTATTTGTACAGGACTAGTAATAGAGACGAGTAGTTGATCTGATCGAACATGATCTTTAATTTCTTGGATCAAAGTTGCAAATTGAAGTGGCTTAACACAGACGAATAGAATATCACAGCTTCTTACGGTGTCGACATTGTTAAGGGATACATTTAAACCTTCGTGGCGTTCGGAGAGTAACAGGAGCTTTTCTTGTGATCGATTACTTATAAATAGCTGCTGAGGCGTTATTGCCCCAAAATATATGAAGGAATCTATTAAGAGGCTTCCCATACTACCGGTTCCAATTAGTCCTATCCTCATGTGGCATTCCCTCCTTTCATAATTACGGTAATCGGTAATGACATAACCCTTCTTCTTAACATATGCATTAGAACCTTTACATCATGACGAATTTACAGATTAGAACAAGTAATTTTATTTATTTGTCTTAAGATGATGCATTTGAAATATTGAAATTTCTTTCCATTCCAATGTGATAGAGGTGTAGTGAGATGAAACGTAAAGCGATAGGTATTATGGTTGCCTTATTAGGCAGTGGAGGAGTTCTATTATCTGGTATTGGGGAAAGAGGAAATGTTGAGGGTTGGGAGCCGTTGAACTTACAAGTTGCGCAAGCATTAGGAGAAGGTGAATCGCCTTCTAGCAAGAAGCAGGGGGTTCAAGAAGTATCGACGAGCAACGTGTTGGACTCAGCGGCTGATTCGAAGTCATCTGAAATCAGAGTCAATGAGAATAGTGTTAATTCTACCCCTTTGGATAATAAATCAGGGACGTCGATTGTCGAGCAGAAGGTGGAACAAGTGAAAACGAATGAGCAGACGATACCAACGCCAACGGATACCGCGTCAAATGCTGCAGATATTCACAAAATAAATGTGAACACTGGTGGTATTAAAGAATTAATGGAGCTTCCGGGTGTTGGGGAGAAAAAGGCACAGGCCATCATAGACTATCGTAATCAGAATGGACCTTTTCGTAAAATATCAGATCTTAATGATGTGAAAGGGATCGGAACGAAAATGATGGCGAAGATTGCCCCGTATGTCGAATTGTAGATTATAATATACAATAGAGAAATACAGAGGGGAAGAGAAGGAAATGACAGATACACGTAAAGACTGGGATACCTATTTCATGGATATTGCATATATGGTTTCTACTCGTTCTCGTTGTGCTAGAAGACATGTAGGTGCTGTTCTTGTTCAAGGTAAGAAGTTACTCGGCACAGCTTACAATGGAGCCCCAATGGGGATGCCGGATTGTACAGAAGCGGGTTGTATGATCTCAGAGGAAGTCTCTTTGGTTCATGTTGAGGGGAAACAGCAGATGATTAAGAAGCAACGTTGCATTCGTACCATCCATGCTGAACAGAACTTATTGCTTTTTACAGACCGTGTAGATCGAGAAGGAAGTACAGTATACGTAACGGATGAACCTTGTTGGACATGTGCGAATATGTTGGCTAACAGTGGTATTGTTGAAATTGTATTTCACAGGTCTTATCCTAAAGATACGGACAAGGTAACTCAGATGATGAATAGTATGGGGATTGTTTTTCGCAAGCTTCAATCGTATGAACCGCCTAAAGATACATTAACGAGCGTATCGAACTAGATATATAAATAATATATTGTAAGTAATGTTTAGAGGAAGCACCTCTTTTGCGAGTATAGCCGCAGAAGAGGTGCTTTTATTTGTCTAAGAAAAGGGATGTGATGATAGATGCAAGGTAGGCCTCTGTTGTTATTTACATTATGTTGGATTGTTGGAAGTGGCGCAGCATGTCTATATTCAGGCATTACATTGGGTTGGATATGGGTTATTGCTTCGGTTGTACTTGTGATATCTATGATTCTATTAAAAGTAAGAGTGGGCACGATAATTATGGTATGGCTCGCACTCACGGTATCGGGTGGATACTGGGAGTGGCACGATCATTCTAACGTGTCTATGTTACCTCAAGTTGTGAAGCAGGACATATCTAAGCTTACTGGCATGCCAGTCGATGTAGAGGGTGTGATTGTATCCTCGGTGGAAGTAGATGGGGATCGAGCGGATATGAACGTGGTGTTGTCTGGGATAAATTCATCTGCAGTATCGGAGACTGTACTGGTGCAAGTGAAACTTCTAACGAAGGAGGAGCAACAACAGGCGATAGAATGGCAACGAGGTGATGAAGTAAAGCTAAGTGGTACCCTTGAAATTCCTGCAACGGCGCGCAATTTTGATGGTTTCGACTATCAAAAGTATTTGCGTACGAAAGAAATACACTGGATAATGAAGGTGAAAGGATTACAAAACGCCGAGGTGTTACCTCCGACTTCATGGAGTGTAACCTCCCTCTTTCGTGTGAATGATGCGTTGAGAGCGAAGCTTGCATCGAAGCTAGATGCATTGTTCCAAGAACCTCATGCAGGGTTTATGAAAGGTCTGATCATCGGGATGCAAGATGATGTAGACCCCGTAACGTATAATCAATTCTCTCAACTAGGTTTAACACATATACTGGCTGTATCGGGTACCCATGTAGCTGTATATGTAGCCTGCTTAATGATCCTGTTATCGTTGTTTAGACTTTCACGTGAAACGATACTTACAATCATTATCTTACTAGTGCCCGCCTATGTACTTCTAACGGGGTTTAGCCCTTCAGTTGTTCGGTCTGGTATAATGAGTATGATTACTCTTTATGCAGCAAGACGAGGATTACTGAAAGATGGACTTCATATTATTAGTGCGGCTGCACTCTTGATGTTGGTATGGAATCCTTATTTATTAATAAATGTAAGCTTTCAACTATCTTTCATCGTTACGTTAGGTCTCATTATATATGTACCATTGGCAATGCCTTTACTAAATAGAGTACCCCGTAAATTAGCGGGTGCATTAGGTGTGACGGTTATCGCGCAGCTTACATCTTTTCCATTGACGATATATTATTTCAACCAATTCTCGTTGCTATCTGTTGTAGCTAATCTACTACTCGTCCCACTCATTTCCGTCATAGTAATGCCACTTGGAATGGTTTCATTAGCACTAGGGTCGATCTGGATGCCTGCTGGCAGAAGTGTGGCGTGGGTTGTGGAATGGCTCGATAATATAAGCTTTACGTTAGTCGAATGGATGAATATTTATCCAGCATTTATCACGATATGGCGCTCACCCTCTATTATATGGATTTGTTGTTACTATATTTTGTTGTATGTACTACTGAGGTTGGGGAAATTGTGGGTACAGCATGCTCAACCACCTCCGATATCCGTTGAAGATACGATACCTTTAGAAGGCGTAAGTCATATGCAGGAGCAACAACAAGAGCGAGCGAATAAGCTAACTTGGAAACAGTACATCGTGGCTCCACTGATACTCTCATTTATTGTCTTACTGTATGTGGGATATCAACCGCAGTCTTTGAAGGGCGCGGGACTAGTACAATTCCTAGATGTTGGGCAAGGTGACAGTATTCTAATCACAACACCGGAAGGGAAAAATATCCTTGTGGATGGCGGCGGAACATTAAATTTCAGCAAGCAGTCCGACTCGTGGAAGGCTCGAAAGGAACCTTTTGAAGTAGGAACTAAAGTGCTCGTCCCCTTGTTGAAAAAACGAGGTATTCATCACCTAGATGCTGTAGTACTTACGCATGGGGATCAGGATCATATTGGTGGATTACAGGCGGTATTAGATCAGATTCCTGTGAAGGCTATTTTATTTAATGGAACATTAACGGGGACGTCGACGCTTGAGAAATTATTATCAACTGCTCTCAAGAAAAAAATTCCTATTTATGCTGTTCATCAATCGATGGAGATGCAACCTGATTCATTTACGAGTATGATATTCTTATCTCCTGAAATGACACAAGCCGAACAAATGGAATTGCCTATCGTAAAGGAACAGAATCATTCGTCCTTGGTATTTGTACTCGAAATGAATGGTGTACGCGTATTGTTAACTGGAGATATGGATGAAGAAAGCGAGAATGACATTTTAGAGGAAGCTACCAATTCAATATTCCAAATTCAGGGTATAGATATAATAAAAATTGCTCACCACGGCAGTAAGACGGCTTCTTCTAAAGAATGGCTTGCTCAATTGAGAGCTACAGCAGCAGTTATCTCTGTAGGTGTTAATAACTCCTATGGTCATCCTAATTCTGATGTGGTTGATCGGATCATCAATCAGGGCTTAAGCCTATTTCGAACGGATCAGCAAGGAGAGATTCAAATGAAACTTCAACATAAAAAGGTATGGGTCAGGAATAAACTTAAATAGGTCATGTGGGGACTTGAACTTCATCTCATACTCTTGTAAGATTTCCATAGAGAGTCTTATGACATGACTATTTATAGTTAACTTTTATCATCAATCTCTACTTGTTATGGGGGGTTGAATTTTTTGTGATTAGACGACATGCATGTTAGGTACATAATCTTATGAAAATTATTATAAAAAAGTGATTACAAATTGCAACAATTTGCTGGTCTTACACGTCAGTAAGATTGCAGGGAGAGGGGGATCCTTTGTGGTAGAGCTCGGACTCATTAGAGCGGCTCAATCGGGCGATCGCGACGCTCTAATTACCCTATTACGAGATATTGAACAACATGTATATCGGACGGCCTATTATATCCTGAACAACGAACAAGATGCGCTAGATGCAGCTCAGGAATCATTGATCCGTATTTATACCCGAATCGACTCCTATGAGGAAAAAGCGAAGTTTAAGACATGGGTGCAACGGATCGTGACTAATATATGTATTGATAAATTTCGACGTAATAAGCCAACGGTTTCTATGGATGAACATGAGTTTGTTTTTCCGGATAAACAGGATGTTGAACAATTAGTATTGTCTTCTTACATGGCAGAGGATATTCAGGAAGCGATCAATCAACTGCCAGAACATCATAGAACCGTTATTGTATTAAGGTATATACAGGATTTCTCCTACAACGAAATTGCTGATTGCTTGAATCTTCCGCTAAATACGGTTAAATCATATCTATTTAGGGCAAGACAGCAATTACAGAGTATGCTTCAAGAGTACCAGAAAGGAGGTGTATCAGGATGAAATGTCCAGAGGTGATTGAATGGATGCACCGTTATTTAGATAATGATCTTAATGAAGAGAATACGACTGAGATGATGGAGCATATTGCTCATTGTCCACAATGTGCTGAATCCTTCCGTATGCTTAAGTCGCTGTCTCATGAACTTGCAGAGCTTCCTCTTGTCAATCCTAAATATAGCTTGGTTGATGCTATTATGCCTCAGCTTGATGCGATAGATCGTGCACGGCTTGAGAAGTGTGCTTCGAAAGAACGCACGCCTGATGAAATGGTACCCGTGACCCCTGTAATCGTCCCTAAGAGACGATTGTTCGCAGGTACGGCAGCAAGAACGGTGATCGGAGCTGTCGCAGCAATGGGAATCCTAGGCGTAGCTATTTATGCTTATACTCCACAAGAAATCGATGATGCCCAGATGCAAGAACCCGTTGCTAAGGTCTCCGATAAGGTCGCCTCTGCCCAGCAGAAGACTGTTGATAATACAGCTACTAATAATGCAGGTGGTTCAGTGGTTTCTACTGATACGACTCAGCAGGATGGTATTAGTTCGGATTCAGTGGCAAGTCCTGATATGGATCAAAGTACCTCGGATCAAGTGGCAGAAAATGAAGGGGAAGTACCGGTAAAAGTGGATAAACCTTCAGAACCAGCTGTTGATTCAAAGAGTCCTGATCCAAGTTCTGCTAAGGCACCGGATGATACAGCGAAGCAGACTGAAGTGGCTCCACTGCAATCAACACAGGGCGCAAGTGATAAATCTAGTGCTCAAGATAAATCCAGGACGGTAGAACCGGTTCAAGGGCAAGCTTCCAGCAGTAATAAGGAAGTTGTTGTACCTAAAGATAAGAGTATCAGTGAAGCGCCAAAGGCATTAAGCGTTGACCCACTACTTCCGTCTCAAGACAACCTTATGACGCAAATAAGATCTTTTGGTTTGGATGCATCTCAGTCATGGGAATCACCAGATGGGAAAATGCAAGCGACATTGGAAGATCAGAAACTGGTTATATATAAATTACCCTTGGAAATGGAAATTAAAAATTCTATTATTCAAAGTATTGAATTAACCGGTGATTGGGTGTCGGGGGAATGGTCTGAGGATAGTAAAGTGTTTACGTATCAAACATCTCTAGATGGTAAAGTGTCTAGTTACACTTATCCTAATGATACAGCTGTAGCTCCGTAAAATTTCTTTTCAAATGGACGCACCGTTCATGAAACGTAAGAATATGTTATATTACGGTACAGTCGCAGTAGCACTTGGATATTCAGCCATCAATATAAATAAGGAAGCCCTAATCGTTATGGCCACTGGCAGGGAAGTTTCTAGAGCTTTCTGTTGTCGGTGTTTATATAGATGTGCTGGGACAAAAGGAACCTTGAGTGAAAGCTCGAGGTTCCTTTGTTATGGTTTGAAGGTCTCTTTTTTGGTAGAATCAATAAAGAGCATTAAAGGGGTCATACGTAGAAAGAAAAAGAGGGGGAATCTTCCATGGATATCAAAACAGCAACGAAAGCGATCAAACATGGAGATGTTTCTCCTGTATATTTACTTTATGGTTTGGAGAAGTATCAAATAAAAAAGTTTACTTCCTTGTTGGAAGAGCAATTACTTCAAAAGGAAGACCGTGATTTCGCTATTGTGAACTATGATCTGGCGGATACGCCACTTCAAGTTGTCATTGAGGAAGCGGAGACAGTACCTTTTATGGTGCCACGAAAGTTAATCTTTGTCCGAGATGCCTCTGTTTTCACAGCAGGTAAAGAAGGTGGTAAGATTGAACATCGTGTGGAAGCACTTTTGGAATATATGAAGAATCCTGCTGAATACAGTATCCTTATATTTCTCGTATACCATGAGAAGTTAGATGAACGGAAGAAAGTAGTTAAAGCGCTGAAAACTGATGGGGTTGTCCTTGCATTCGCTCCACTAGGGGGAGAGGAATTACTAGGCTGGGTGACTAAGGAGACGAAGCAGAGAGGCTGTGTGTTAACACAAGGGACTGCTGAGGCTTTGATTAGAAACGCAGGTACACAACTTCAGACATTAACTGCCGAACTGGATAAGCTTTGTTTATATGCTGGAGAGGGTGGAACGATTGATCTTGATACCGTGGAGCAGTTAGTGGCTCGTAGTACGGAACAGAATGTCTTTGCACTGGTTGAGAATATTGCTAATCTGCGCTTAGAACAAGCACTGGGTATATTCTATGAGCTTCTTAAGCAACGCGAAGAACCAATTAAGATAGCGGCTCTCATCACAAGACAGTTTCGTATTATTTTACAGGTGAAGGAATTGGCTGGTCAAAGCTATTCACAGCAACAAATTGCATCACAGCTTAGTCTTCATCCTTATGCAGTTAAAATAGCGGGTGAGCAAGCAAGAAAGTTCAAATCAGGGGATCTTAGACAAATCTTGAATAGGCTTGCGGATTTAGATTTCCAGATGAAAACGGGGAGAATAGAAAAGGTCCTTGGATTAGAGTTGTTTTTATTGCGATTACAAAATTAATAATACATGCTAAAAAGTCCTGATCAGCTAACTTGCTGTTCAGGACTTCTGCTTTTGTCGTATGAATAGCGCATCTTATGCTTGAGCATTAAGGGCGTTAAGTTTTTTCGCCAAGCGAGATTTCTTACGAGCAGCTGCATTCTTGTGGATCAAACCTTTAGTTACAGCCTTATCCAATTTCTTGGAAGCCAATTGAATGGTAGTATTAGCAGCTTCAACTTCATTATTTGCCAGCGCGTTGTCAGCAGCTTTAACAGCTGTACGAAGCGCGGATTTTTGGGAAGCGTTGAGCGCATGACGTTTGTCGTTCGTTTTTACGCGTTTGATTGCGGATTTAATATTTGGCATTGCATTCACCTCCTGAAAGACATTCGATAGATATCGAAATGATTCACAACTTAAAATAGTTTAGCATGAGGCACTATAAAAAGCAATACTAAAAAAGGGTTTGAATAAACATCTCCCTTCTCTCGCACACTATCATGAGAAGATGAAGGAGGTTAAATACGGATGACTTTAGATTTGCAGAATTATAACGTTCGTACAGATCTTGCTGTAGATGCTAAGGAAATGGCAGAAAAAAGATATAACGCACCTATTCCAGGTGTAGATGAAGAAGTTTCTGAGCAAGACGGAATCAAAATCACGCGATTAAATGTGCTAAACGATGAAGGGTCGAAGATGATTGGTAGAGTGAAGGGGCATTATGTGACGTTGGAAGTACCGGGGCTTCGTGATGGGGATACGGGTTTGCAAGGAAGAGTGGCTGAGGCGTTGGCTCGAGAATTCGAAGACTTCCTAACATTGATTGGAATTAGTAAGACTAAATCGGTCTTGGTTGTTGGTCTAGGGAACTGGAATGTTACCCCTGACTCTCTAGGACCACTTGTTGTAGAAAATATATTAGTCACACGTCATTATTTTGAGTTGGTACCTGATCAGGTTGCCCCCGGATATCGGCAATTAAGTGCAATTGCCCCAGGCGTACTCGGGGTAACTGGTATTGAATCCAGTGAAATTGTACAAGGAATTATAGATCGTACAAAACCGGATCTAATTATCGCTGTGGACGCACTCGCATCCAGATCGCTTGAACGGGTAAATACGACGATCCAAATTGCTGATATAGGTATTCACCCTGGGTCAGGGATAGGTAATAAACGAAGAGGATTAACCAAAGAAGTATTGGGTGTACCTTGTATCGCTATTGGTGTACCTACGGTTTGTTATGCGTCTACCATTGTGAATAATGCGATCGAATTGATGAAGAAACATTTAGATCAGGAAACGAATCAAACGAAGGAAATTATCGGGATGTTGGATGATATGCCTGAACAGGAGCGTCTAGGTTTAGTTAAAGAAGTGCTAGAACCTCTTGGGCATGACCTGATTGTGACACCTAAAGAAATTGATAAGTTTATTGAGGACATGGCCAACATCATTGCCACAGGGTTAAATGCGGCCTTGCATGAGGCGGTCGACTCAACCAATGCAGGTGATTACACACATTAAGGTTTAAGTTATACGAAAAGGAGTTCCGAATCTATCGGAACTTCTTTTTTTGTGTTTTGGTTCTAGTGAATCTCTAAAGTTCATAGATTTGAAGTATAAGAGATTTCAGGAGGACATTAGACATGGAAAGTAAATGGTATCAAATTTGGAATATACGTAAATGGAGAGCTAAATGGTTTTCTATTCTAACGATGGGACGCACTTTTTTACTATTAACGCTAAGTTCGATGGTCTTCTTCTTACTCTTAGGCGTTGGTGGGATAGCGGAGAATAAATTCAATTCTTCTCCTGTGTCATCCATGAAGGGTTTTGCTTCATCGCTTTCTAGTGAATTGTTTAAAGATATGCTGGGTATGGAGATTCCTCATCTAAGTAAAGGGCAAACATCTTCAGCGTTATCGGGCGAGAAAATGACCACATTTGTATTTCAATTACTAACCAGTGTGAATCCAGGGGATCCTAGAAGTCTGTTAGCACGGGAATTACCAGGAATGGATGCAAATGATCCTGTTCTGCTTCGAAGTGCTTCTGGGAATGAGAATATGGAGGCGCCGGAGGATTACCATCCTGATTCCGCTAAGGTTGTAGCCAATGCCAAATCACAAGAAAACGAAGCTGTTCTTCCAGACCCGATCACGCCGGACCCCGTCACTAAGCCGGGTATTGATAAAGATCCGCTGGACAAAGACATTCCAAAGGAAACACCTGTAGACAGCAATAGTGAGGTGCTAATCTATCATTCTCACGCTCGTGAAGCATTTAATCCATTAGTAGGAACAGTTAGCACTAACCCAACCTCAGCCTCACCCTCCCAAAATGTCATGCAGGTGGGAAGCTTTATCGTGAATGAACTGAAAGCAAAAGGTGTTTCTGCAATTCATCTACAAGATGACTATCCCTCTTATATAAAAGATTATAGTTACAAGTTCTCGTATAAATATTCCCGTCAAGCAGTTAAGGCGGCACTTGCACAAAACACTAAATTAACGTATTTGCTCGACATTCACCGTGACTCCCAGCGTCATAAAACGACAACGACTGAGATTAATGGCGTAAGTTATGCACAATTGTATTTCATCATTGGGCATGAGAACAAAAATTGGCGAGAAAATGAAGCTTTTGCGAATTCTATAAATAAACGTTTAGAAAAATCTTATCCGGGAATATCAAGAGGTATATGGGGCAAAACAGCAGAGCAGGGCAACGGTGAATATAATCAGTCGCTCTCACCTAATAGTATTGTGATTGAGATTGGTGGGGTTGATAGTACGGAAGAAGAACTTAAGCGGACAGCCAGTGTTTTGGCGGATACGATATCTGACGTGTATTTCGCGGATCAGAAGGCGAAGAAGGCTAGTACTGTTAAATCTGAAACGATATCAAAGAGTGGCGACTAAAGAATGAAATGGATAAGTAAAGGAGGGGAACGTTGATGTCACGATTCGCTAAAAAAATGTGGATGATTACGATTTGGGCGGGGTTAGGACTTCTAATAGGGATGCAGTTAGCAAATCCTAGCCGTGCCTCTTCCATCCAACCTGATATCAGTAAGGTAACTACGCCAAAGTCGGCGCAGGAGATAACAGTGCCCTTACCACAGGGCATTCCAAACTCAGGCACAGCTGGATCTTATACCATTACAGTACAGGCGAATCCTGCTCCTACGCAGAAAGAGACTATTTCTGAACAGCAACAAGTGGACGCGCCTGACTATTCAGATAAAACACCTCAGCAGATTTTAATACCTGAGACCTCAAAGCCTACAGTGGATGTGTTAGCAGATAAAACGGCCAATTTATTACAAAAAGCTTCTCAAGAGGGTATTCAATTTGTGGTGTCCCTCTTCAGTTCTGCGACGAAATGAGTATTGTAAATGACCTCCAATTTATTGAAATGTGTGTGGGATTGCCGCTGTTACCTACAACTGTTATAATGAGGTGATTGATACATCAGGCTGTTTGTGGGGGTAAGGCATGACGGACGTATTCGAAAGACAAAAGAAAATTCGTAATTTTAGTATCATTGCACATATAGACCATGGTAAATCTACTTTGGCTGACCGTATTCTTGAGCATACGGGTGCACTGACTTCTCGAGAAATGCAAGAGCAAGTATTGGACAAGATGGATCTCGAACGTGAACGTGGTATTACAATTAAGTTGCAAGCTGTTAACTTGAAGTACCTTGCTGACGACGGGGAAGAGTATATTCTGAATTTAATTGATACACCTGGACACGTGGATTTCACGTATGAAGTATCACGAAGTCTTGCGGCTTGTGAAGGCGCATTACTTATCGTAGATGCTGCTCAGGGGATTGAAGCTCAGACGCTCGCTAACGTCTACTTAGCGCTGGAGAACAACTTGGAGATTTTGCCTGTTATTAACAAAATTGATCTACCAAGTGCGGAACCAGAGCGAGTAAGACAGGAAATTGAGGATGTTATCGGCTTGGATGCAAGCCAAGCAGTTCTAGCTTCCGCGAAGTCGGGAATAGGAATTAGGGAAATATTGGAACAGGTTGTAAAACAAGTTCCATCCCCTACAGGAAATCCGGACAAACCACTTAAAGCTTTGATCTTTGACTCTCACTATGACGCTTACAAGGGTGTTATTGTGTATATTCGAGTCATTGATGGTAGCATTAAAGCGGGATCCAAGATCAAGATGATGGCGACAGACAAAACGTTTGAGGTTATTGAGGTCGGTGCCTTCATGCCTAGCATGACAATCGTGGATGAACTTAGAGTGGGAGATGTCGGCTTTATTGTTGCTGGTATCAAGCACGTTGGGGATACACGAGTTGGGGACACGGTAACCAATGCGAAGAATCCGACGCCAGAAGCATTACCTGGATATCGTTCAATTAATCCAATGGTATATTGCGGACTATATCCGATTGAGACATCGGAATATGTTGATCTACGAGAAGCGTTAGAGAAACTGCAGTTAAATGATGCTTCTCTAACCTTTGAGCCGGAATCTTCTAGTGCACTTGGTTTTGGATTCCGTTGTGGATTCTTAGGGTTACTCCATATGGAGATCATTCAGGAACGGATTGAGCGTGAATTCAATATTCCACTCATCACCACGGCACCAAGTGTTATTTACCGAATCGCGATGACGAATGGGGATATGATTACAATTGATAACCCATCTAACTATCCAGAGATCGGTAAGATTGACCATGTAGAAGAGCCTTACGTTAAAGCGGCGATTATCGTACCGAATGATTATGTAGGTATGGTTATGGAACTGTGTCAGAACAAACGTGGAGAGTTCGTAAACATGGAGTATTTAGATGATAAACGTGTAACAATCATTTATGAAGTTCCACTTTCGGAGATTGTTTATGACTTCTTTGATAAGTTGAAGTCCGGTACGAAGGGTTATGCATCGTTTGACTATGAAATATCTGGATACCGTACATCTAACCTTGTCAAAATGGACATCTTGCTTAACAATGAACAAGTGGATGCTCTTTCATTCATCGTTCACCGTGATCGTTCGTTCAATCGCGGGCGTATCATTTGTGAGAAGCTTCGTGAGATTATTCCGCGTCAAATGTTCGAGGTTCCTATTCAAGCTACGGTAGGTACGAAAGTAGTTGCACGTGAAACTGTAAAAGCAATGCGTAAGAACGTATTGGCTAAATGTTACGGTGGAGATATATCTCGTAAGCGTAAGTTGCTTGAGAAGCAAAAAGAAGGTAAGAAGCGCATGAAGCAAGTCGGAAGTGTTGAAGTTCCGCAGGAAGCATTTATGGCGGTACTGAAAATCGACGATTAAGTAAGCAAGTGTTGCGTAGATGTAAAGTAATCACAGGGGAGCCGCTGCGGCTCCCCTTTTCTAACAATAAAAGTACGATATCTAATGAGTGAAGGGGATTATTATGGCTGAACTTAAGCAACACAAGCAAAATGGACATCTGGGAAGCCGTAAGCCTCAAGCGGTTTATTTGCACATTC
Organism: Paenibacillus macquariensis; assembly: GCF_900156375.1. Taxonomy (GTDB): domain Bacteria; phylum Bacillota; class Bacilli; order Paenibacillales; family Paenibacillaceae; genus Paenibacillus_AQ; species Paenibacillus_AQ macquariensis. The sequence goes on along the minus strand of NZ_FTNK01000007.1, from coordinate 82,404 downwards.
CTTTTTGCACCAACAAGTGTTTTTACTGTGACTTTAATTCATATGTGTTGAAAGATCAGCCGGTCATGGACTATTTGGCTGCCTTAGATCGTGAAATGGAATTAACGGTTAAACAGACACCTCCCGGACAGATTAAGAGTATCTTTGTAGGTGGAGGTACACCAACAGTTCTGAAGCCCGATGAAATGGCGTATTTCTTGAAGTCGGTCCGTACCCATTTCCCTGATTGGTCAGATGACATTGAATTCTCGATGGAAGCGAACCCCGGAACAACGGATTTGGAGAAACTGACGGTCATGAGAGAAGGCGGCGTTAACCGTGTGAGCTTCGGTGTACAAGCATTTCAGAATGATCTACTTTCAGGAATCGGAAGAATTCATAATACAGATGATGTGTATAAAAGCTTAGAGAATGCCCGCAAAGCAGGATTTGATAATATGTCGATTGACTTAATGTTCGGTCTACCGAATCAGACGCTTGAGATGTTATCAGAGAGCGTGACGAAGGCTCTAGAGCTTAATTTAAATCATTACTCGATATATAGTTTGAAGGTGGAAGAGAATACACTGTTCCATACGATGTATCAGAAGAACCAATTGCCTTTGCCTCATGAAGATGATGAGCTTCAAATGTATCTTCTGTTGATGGATCGGATGAAACAAGCAGGTTATAACCAATATGAAATTAGTAATTTTTCTAAACCTGGGTTTGAAAGTCGTCACAATATGACGTATTGGTTAAATGAGGATTATTATGGTCTTGGTGCAGGTGCACATGGTTACGTGGGACGTCTGCGCCATATGAATATCAAAGGAGTTAATCCATATGTGGAGGCTGTGAAACAAGGTCTCCCACGTCTAGATAGCTTCCCTATTTCGAAAGAAGAAGCAATGGAAGATTTCTTAATGGTGGGACTACGTGTTATGCAAGGTGTATCCAAAGCCCATTTTGAAGAGCAATTCGAAGATCAGATGGATGTCGTGTTTGCCAAACAGCTTGATAAAATGTTGAGTGCAGAGCTTCTGGAGGCGACTCCTGAGGGTTATCGTTTGAGTCAAAAAGGCATATTGTTCGGAAATGATGTCTTTGCTGAATTTGTAGGATCAATCGTGACAAATTAACGTCTTGAACTTTTATGCGTGCTGTTGTATATTTATTCATATTGATTGGCAGCATGTGTAAGGGGGAAGAGGTATGTCAGTGTTATGCAGAAAAGCAGTTCCAGCAGATGTGGAACATCTTTTTATTATGATTGAGGGCTATGCTAAAAAAGGAATTATGCTACCGCGTTCTATTAAGGTATTGGAACAACAACTGGATCAATTTGTTGTAGCAGAAAACTTAGGTGAAGTGATCGGGTGCGGTTCATTATGCAGACTTGGGACTGATTTAGTGGAGATCCGTTCACTAGGTATATTAGATGACTATAAAGGCCAAGGAATTGGTTCTAAGCTGGTAGATGCCTTAATTGAGGAAGCAAGACAGCAGAACATTCCTAAAGTAATGGCTCTAACATATGAAGTTTCGTTTTTTGTAAAGAATGGATTTGAAGTCGTAGAGAAAGAAATTTTCCCGGAAAAGGTGTGGACGGACTGCGTCTTCTGCAGTAAACAACATTGTTGTGATGAGATAGCTGTGCTTAAGATACTGAACTGACTTGACAACAATTAGGTCAGTTTGGTATTTTTGTATTAGCAGTTAGCACTCATTGCTTGTGAGTGCTAACGACGATGGAATACAGATAGCTGCGAGGAGGAGAAAGAGTTGTTAACCGAACGCCAAAGAATGATATTGAATGTTATTGTTGACGATTATATCCGTTCTGCCGAACCTGTCGGTTCTCGCAGCATTTCCAAGAGACCTGATGTTGGGTATAGCCCAGCTACCATACGTAATGAAATGGCCGATTTAGAAGAATTGGGATTTCTTGAACAACCCCATACTTCTGCTGGTAGAATACCTTCACATAAAGGCTACCGTTATTACGTGGATCACATGACTCCTTGGAATTCTATCGCACCAGCTGAACTAAACACGATTCGAACTTTTTTTGCAGAAAAACTGAATGTCATGGAGCAGGTCATCCAACAATCAGCTATGATTCTTTCTCATATGACGAACTACACATCCATTTTGCTTGGACCAGAAGTGTTTCATACGTCTTTACGTCACTTTCAGTTGCTGCCTCTTAATGAGACGACAGCAGTGGCTATTATCGTAACAAGCACTGGGCAGGTAGAGAATAAGACAGTAGCTATTCCCGCAGGGGTATCTGTTTCGGAAATGGAGAAAGTGGTGAATCTGCTTAATAGCAAGTTAGTTAATGTGCCACTTTTCAAGTTGAAATCTCGTTTGTATTCCGAAGTGGCCCAAGAGCTTGAGAGATATACATCTCATTACGAAGAGTTGCTCATCGTACTGGATTCTGTACTGGATAGTGAACATGATCACCAAGTGTATTTAAGTGGAACAACGAATATGCTCACGCAACCCGAATTTAAAGATGTTGATAAAGTCAAAGATATTCTTGATTTACTTGCAGAAACACCTACACTCATGAAAATGATGACGCCAACCGCTGGAGAAAGTGGCATTCAAGTAAGAATTGGTACAGAGAATGATCATCAAGCCTTCGCCAACTGTAGCTTAATTACGGCTACCTACTCACTAGAAGGAGAGTCCCTAGGTACCATTGGTATATTAGGACCTACTCGGATGGAATATGCCAGAGTCATGAGTATTATGGAGATTATTTCAAAGGATTTGACAACGTTATTATCACATTGGTACAAATAGGGAGTGAGAATAAATGAGCCAGGGACAGCAACCCGTTCGTGAAGGTGAGGAGCGATACGCAACCTTGCTTAACAACAGCAATGCAGTCCGCGCCATTACTTCTGCGGTCGAAGGTACACTCGGTCCTAAGGGACTAGATGTTATGCTTGTGGGTGCCAGAGGAGAAGTAATCATTACCAACGATGGCGTCACTATTTTGGACAGAATAGACGTAAGTCATCCTGCTGCAAGCTTACTTATTCAGGTAGCTCGATCTCAGCAACGAAAAGTAGGAGACGGCACAACCTCAGCAACGGTATTAGCGGGTGCGCTAGTGCAAGAAGGGGTTGCTCAGATTGTGAAGGGAGTTCCGGCCTCCAAAGTCGTCTCAGGAATGCAACAGGGAATCGAATTCGCTATTGAGTCAATGGAACGTCGAACTAGAAAGATTACAGGCCTCATGGATCCCTTGTTAGAGAAAACAGCTTATGTTGCTGGAAGAGAGCGAAGAGATATCGTGAAGCTTGTCATGGAAGCCGCTTTAAAGGTGGGCATGGAAAGGCTTAAGGATCCTACGTTTCATTTGGCGGATTGTGTGATTGCGATTGAGAAAGCTAACAATGAAGTATTCGAAGGTTTGTTATTGCGCCAAAAGCCAATGCATTTTCTTGGGAATAAAGTTCTAAAAGATATTCGAGTATTAGTACTTCAAGATGCGTTAGAACCAGAAACCTTAGATGAAGAAGTATTAACAACCGAAGCAGGATTTGCTCGTTATATGGAGTTAAGGGAACAGTTCGGCAGAGAGTTAATGAACTTGACTCATCTGGGTGTGGGTGTCATCTTGTTGGAACGTGGGATTCATCCTGATGCTGAACAGTTCTGTCTGGATCATGGTATACTTGTCATTCAGCGCATTAGCCGTGTTGATCTAAGCCGAGTATGTGAAATGACGGGCGCCGTTCCTGTTAGACGTACTGCGTTACATAAAGATCCAGAACAACTGCAACGTGTTTTAGGAAGCTCACCACGAGTCGCTTATGATGAAGAGCTTGAGCGTGTTCGTATGCAAGCCCAAGAAAGTAGTCAGGAACCATTCGTGACTGTTGTTGTTGGAGCAAGTACAGCCGAAATCGTGGGAGAATCAGCACGGATCGCAGGAGATGCGGCATCTGCCTTACAGGCTGCCGTATCAGGAGGCGTGCTGCCTGGTGGAGGCACAACTGAGTTGGCTGTTTCCTATGAATTGGAACGTCACCGGGAAATCGTTACAGGTATGGAGGCATACGGTATTGCTGCAGTTGCAGCAGCCTTAAGAAAGCCTATGTCCCAGATTTTGCTGAACGCCGGTTATAATCCTCTTGAGAAATTAGAGGAAGCTCGTGCAGCTCAGATTGCAGAGAATAGCGACAGCATGGGAATCGATTGTGATACTGGACTCGTAATTAATTATGAGCTTGCTGGAATTATTGATCCTGCTCTCGTCAAGTCTCATGGACTGAAAGCTGCTGGGGAAGTCGCAACAGCAGTGCTTCGTATTCATAATGTGATTAAGATGAGGGAAGAAGATGGACGGTTGAACGATTAGGATTACCGTTATTCTTATTGAACTCATATAACATAATCAAAATTTGTAATGAATTCATTTTAAAGTTTCCTAAGGAGGTGAAGACATCATGAAAGAAGAACAACAGGACATTAACACGGTTCCAGAAGATACAATTACTGAAATCGTTGAAGAACTAAATGAGGAACAATCAACGTCTTCGCTTGAACAAGAACTCGTATCTACGCTTGAGCTGGAGCGTCTACAAGCATTAGCGGATGAGAATCAACAACGTGTTCTACGTACTCAAGCGGATTTCGATAACTATCGCAAGCGTACGCAGAAAGAGAAAGAAGAATTCGCTAAATACGCATCTACTAAGCTGATTACTGAGCTTTTGCCAATTGTGGATAACTTTGATCGAGCGTTTAGCACAGTTGTTGAAGATAACTTAAATGAGTCTTTCTCAAAAGGGATGAATATGATTTATCGTCAATTGGAAGGTGTACTACAGGCAGAAGGTTTAGTTCCTATGGACAGTGTGGGTCAACCATTCAACCCTGAATTCCATCAAGCTATTATGCAAGTTGAGAGTGAAGAATACCCAGAAGGTACCGTTGTTGAAGAAATTCAAAAGGGTTATATGTTGAAGGATAAAGTACTTCGTCCCGCAATGGTAAAAGTAAGTCAATAGTTGTTGATTAGAATTATTTCTAAATAAATGATAAATAGAATTACAATGATGACCACATTGAAGGAGGAATTTTATTATGAGTAAAGTAATTGGAATTGACTTAGGTACAACGAACTCATGTGTTGCAGTTATGGAAGGCGGCGAAGCCGTAGTTATTCCGAATCCAGAAGGCGCACGCACAACACCATCGGTTGTAGGTTTTAAGAAAGACGGAGAACGTATTGTTGGTGAAACAGCAAAACGTCAATCGATCACTAACCCTGATCGTACAATTATGTCGATCAAACGTCATATTGGTACAGATCATAAAGAACAAATCGATGGTAAAGATTATACTGCACAAGAGATTTCTGCGATTATTCTACAGAAGCTTAAATCAGATGCAGAAGCATACTTAGGACAGACTGTTACGCAAGCGGTTATTACAGTTCCTGCTTATTTCAATGATAGTCAACGTCAAGCAACAAAAGACGCTGGTAAAATTGCCGGTCTTGAAGTTCTACGTATTGTCAATGAGCCTACAGCTGCAGCACTTGCATATGGTATGGAGAAGACAGAAGATCACACGATTCTCGTGTATGACCTTGGTGGCGGTACATTTGACGTATCTATCCTTGAACTAGGCGATGGTTTCTTTGAAGTAAAAGCAACAAGTGGTGATAACCGTCTTGGTGGGGATGACTTTGACCAACTCGTTATTGATCATCTAGTAAGTGAATTCAAGAAAGATCAAGGTATCGATCTAGGTAAAGATAAAGCGGCTGTTCAACGTTTGAAAGATGCTGCAGAAAAAGCGAAAAAGGAATTGTCTGGTGTATTAACTACAACAATCTCCTTGCCGTTCATCACTGTAGTTGACGGCGTACCACAGCATTTAGAGATGAACCTAACTCGCGCTAAATTTGATGAATTGACAGCTTCTTTGGTTGAACGTACGCTTGGACCTACTCGTCAAGCGCTTAGTGATGCTGGAATGACTGCTAACGATATTGATAAAATCGTTCTTGTTGGTGGATCTACACGTATCCCTGCTGTTCAAGATGCGATCAAGAAATTGACAGGTAAAGATCCTCATAAAGGCGTTAACCCGGATGAAGTTGTAGCACTAGGTGCAGCTGTTCAAGCAGGCGTATTGACAGGTGACGTGAAGGACGTAGTTCTTCTTGATGTAACACCATTGTCCCTTGGTATTGAAACTGCAGGTGGTGTATTTACGAAGATGATCGAACGTAATACTACGATCCCTACAAGTAAATCCCAAGTATTCTCTACTTATGCAGATAATCAACCAAGTGTTGAGATTCACGTTCTACAAGGTGAGCGTCAAATGGCCGCTGGCAACAAAACGCTTGGACGCTTTATGCTAGGAGATATTCCTCCAGCACAACGTGGTATTCCACAAATTGAAGTTACATTTGATATTGACGCTAACGGCATCGTTAACGTATCTGCAACAGATAAAGGTACAAATAAAACTCAGAAGATTACAATCACATCTTCAAGTGGTTTGAGTGATGATGAAGTAGAACGTATGATGAAGGATGCTGAAGAGCATGCGGAAGAGGATCGTCTACGTAAAGAGTTGATCGAAGCGAAGAACAATGCTGACCAACTTGTTTACTCAACAGACAAAGTGATTAAGGATCTAGGCGAGAAGATCGATGCATCTGAAATCGAAAAAGCTGAAACAGCGAAAGAAAAAGTGAAATCAGCTCTAGAAACAGATAACATTGAAGATATTACTAAGGCAACTGAAGAGTTGACTGAAATCGTTCAACAATTGTCCATGAAGTTGTATGAGCAAGCTGCTGAGGCTGAGCAAGGTGCTGAAGGCGAAGCAACTGGCGGAGCTAAAAAGGATAATGTTGTTGATGCAGATTACGAAGTTGTTGACGAAGATAAAAAACAAGAGTAACCTATAGAAAGTTTCCTTCATAAATTGTGGTAGGAAAAGGGGAAGGTCAAAGCTGGGGCATCCCGTGCTTTGGCTTTCCCTTTGTTACAATGAATACAGCAACTATTTATAAGATAAATAAGATGGTATGGGGTGGAAGAGTGGCTGAAAAGCGCGATTATTACGAAGTGCTGGGCGTTAGCAAAAGCGCACCAGATGAAGAAATTAAGAAGGCCTATCGCAAACTTGCACGACAATATCATCCAGATGTGAACAAGGCCGATGATGCTGAAACGAAGTTTAAAGAAGTTAAAGAAGCCTATGACGTTCTAAGTGATGGGCAGAAGAGAGCCGGATATGATCAATATGGACATGTTGATTCTAACCAAGGTGGATTCTCTGGTGGTGGTGACTTCGGTGGTGGTATGGGTGATATATTTGATATGTTCTTTGGTGGCGGCGGACGGCGTGATCCGAATGCACCACAACGTGGGAACGATCTACAGTACACGATGACAATCGAGTTCAAAGAAGCTGTATTTGGAAAAGAAAATGATATTACTATTCCACGTACGGAGAATTGTGATACATGTCATGGTTCGGGTGCTAAGCCTGGTACGAAACCTCAGACTTGTCATGTGTGTCATGGTAGTGGACAAGAAGAAGTCGTGCAGAATACACCATTCGGACGTATGGTGAATCGCCGTACTTGTTCGACTTGTAGTGGTAACGGTAAAATCATTAAGGAACGTTGTACAACTTGCCAAGGACAAGGTAAAGTTAAAAAACAACGTAAAATTCATGTTAAGATCCCTGCTGGTGTAGATGATGGAGCACAACTACGGATGACGGGTGAAGGTGAAGGCGGAGTACGTGGGGGTCCATCAGGTGACCTATATATTGTTATTCGCGTCAAAGCTCATGAGTTCTTTGAACGTGAAGGGGACGATGTTTATTGCGAGATCCCGCTGACTTTTGCTCAAGCTGCCTTAGGTGATGATGTTGAAATTCCGACATTAACAGAAAAAGTGAAGCTTAAGATTCCAGCAGGTACTCAGACAGGTACATTCTTCCGTCTCAGAGGTAAGGGAGTGCCACGTCTTCGTGGTATCGGCCAAGGAGATCAGCATGTTAAAGTCGTGATCGTTACGCCAAGTAATCTAAGCGATGAGCAAAAAGATTTACTTCGCCAAATTGCTTCTTTAGATGGAGAAAAGACACATGAACATGAACAATCATTCTTTGATCGTGTGAAGAAGGCTTTCCGCGGAGATTGATCCATTATTAACTTATCAAAAGCATTGCATAGAAATTGAAAGCTCAGCCTTTATGGCTGAGCTTTTTTTGCATTTGTTAACACGCATAATTAGAAGAATAGAGCGGTAACCTAGGGGTATGAAAGCGTAGGTGAGTATTAAAGATGGGGGAAAGAAATATTCTAGCTTATTTCAAAAGTCCCGAAGAAGCAGATCAGGTATCACGAAAGCTTGCGTCATTACGTGTTGTTGATATGTCCATTAATCGATTTGGTTCGTACATGGGAGGTGATCTTAATCCTTCCGAAGGAATTCTGACGGCTACTTCTGCAGTGAGTGGCGGCATGAGTGATAGAGGTCAAGATGGGACGAGAGGATTTGATATTCTACTAACCGTAGTGACAGAGAATGATTCTTTCGATCAAGCCATGCGCATTATTGAAGAGGCTGGGGGCATGGTGTAGTCTTAGCTTAAATTTGAGGAAGGAAGGTTAAATGAAATGAGTGAATATACGCACGAGAAGAATGTGGAAATGACAAAGACAGAGAAGATTATTGAACTGATGTCTGCCAAACAAGAAGACGTCGAGTTCTCAGCTCTGGAAGCGGATCATGAAGATGTTGAAGCGATAAGAAGAAGTGAAGCAGCAGATGGACGTCAGTTAAAAAGAATGAATCGTGATGAAAAATAGATCCTTTACTTGGATCATGAGTGGATAAGGGACGTAATGGATTAGAATATGGCTATGTCGTCTATAGAAGGACGACATAGCCGTTTAATTATCTAGTTGAAATTTTGTACACAGAACTCTTTGTATAGTACAATGATATTTATGCAAAAGTACGAGGGGGATATTTACATAATGTTATGGCATGAGTTTACGATACATACCACGGAAGAATCAGTTGAAATGATTTCTAATTTCCTGCACGAGGCAGGAGCGGGTGGCGTGTCCATTGAAGAATCAGGAACGTTAAATAAAGTACGGGATACGAAATATGGCGAGCTATATGATGTGCCACTTAATAACATTCCAGAAGGTCAGGCTGAGATTAAAGGCTATTTCTCTTTGGAATTGGAGCTTGATTCGATTATGCTAACATTGAAACAGCGGATCGAAGAGCTGGGTGAGTATGTTGATATTGGTGATGTTCGATATGAGAGCAAAACAGTCAATGAAGAAGATTGGGCTGATGCATGGAAGAAATATTTTAAGCCTTTGCGTGTATCCAAGACCCTAACGATAAAGCCAACATGGGAAGAATATACTCCTGAATCTGAAGATGAGAAGCTTATTCATTTAGATCCGGGAATGGCATTTGGTACGGGTGCGCACCCGACCACATCTCTTTGTCTACGCACGTTAGAGAATGTGATTAAAGGCGGCGAAGAGATTATCGACGTCGGAACGGGGTCAGGTATATTGGCTATCGGAGCCATACTACTTGGTGCAAAGCATGTTTTGGCTGTTGATTTGGATCCTGTTGCAGTTCATAGTGCTAAGGAGAATACTGCTTTTAATGGCATGGAAGATCGTATTACGGTTAAAGAAAGTGACCTTCTTTCCGTATTTAAGCACCAATCAGAAGGTGTGAATTTAGGTGTGACCGTGCCTGTTAATATGGTTGTTGCAAATATTCTAGCTGAGATTATTTTATTACTGATTGATGATGTGTACCAAGTGTTGGAGCCTGATGGAATATTTATAACATCTGGAATTTACAAAAATAAAGAACATGTTGTTCAAGAGGCACTTAAGCTCGCCAATTTTGAAATTATCGATGTGAATCGCGAAGAAGAATGGATTGCCTTTGTGGCTAGAAAGAGGTAAGTATGGAGTTTCTAAATAAAATATTGATTTATCCGATTGACAAAATGCCATTTTTCTTAATAGCGATCATGTTGGCTTTTACGGTACATGAGTTCTCGCATGCTTATTTTGCGAATAAATTCGGTGACCCAACGGCTAAGTTGTTAGGACGAGTGACCTTGAATCCGGCTGTTCATTTTGATTTATTTGGTATTATATTGTTAGTCATCGCTGGATTTGGTTGGGCAAGACCTGTTCCTGTGAACCGTGACAATTTCGATCGTCCGCGGCTTATGGGCGTCATTGTGTCGATTGCAGGACCGCTTAGCAATTTCGTACTCGGTGTAGTGGGATCATTGATTTATGCAGGTCTAGTTCAATTCGGTGTTCTGGATTCCATTACGAATCTGAAATTAGCTGAAGCGACGGCGACCTTGTTTTACTTTATTATCATTATGAATTTTTTCCTATTTCTATTTAATCTTATCCCATTACCTCCATTGGATGGGTACCGTGTGCTCGAAGACGTCGTACCACGTGAAGTTAGAGGTAAGTTACAGAAGGTCGAACAGTGGTCGATGTTAATATTTTTGATGATTTTGTTTATTCCAGGACTTCAGACATATACAATTTCTCCACTGTATACCGCGGCTAGGACGATGTATGTGAATTTTATAAATATGTTTATGGTGATGTTTGGGGCTTAATTTATGTAAGGATAGGATGTGGATAAGCGATGCAACGATACTTTGTATCTGTGGAACAATTCAAGGACGATACAGTAGAGATTACTGGGGATGATGCGAGACATATCACGAAAGTGATGCGTGGTAAGGTAGGAGATAAGATCATTGTAAGTGATGGTCTATCTCGCGAAGCGTTAGTTGAGTTAGCGGTATTAGAGCAAGATCTAGTTTCTGCTAATATCGTTGAACATCTCGATATGTTACAAGAAGCACAAGTGAAAGTTACTGTAGCACAGAGTCTTCCCAAAGGGGATAAGATGGAGACGGTTATTCAGAAGTGCACAGAAATCGGCGCGGTGTCCTTTGTACCATTTCTTTCAGAACGGACCATTGTTCAGTATGATTCGAAGAAAGAAGAGAAACGTCTAGACCGGTGGCGTAAGATTTGTAAAGAAGCTGCTGAGCAAAGTCACCGTAATATCGTTCCGGTCGTTGAGCCTTCAATGACATGGTCTCAGCTTATGAAATCATTTGCAGGATATGATGCCGTATATTTCTGTTACGAGAAAGAGCATGGGTTACAATTACGTGATGCTCTGACTCCCTTTATCCAAAGTATAACAACAGGTAGCGCACCTAAAGTGCTTCTCATGGTTGGTCCAGAAGGCGGATTTAGCGAAGCAGAATGTCGTAAAGCTGAGGAAGCGGGCGCTATAAGTGTAGGATTAGGACGTCGGATTCTTCGCTGTGAGACTGCCGGTATGGTTGCCCTTTCCTGCATATTATACGACTTTGGTGAAATGGGCGGAGTCTAATGTACGCCATACACCATCCATAGATACTTGCGGACAATCACACGTTTTAGCGACAATATGGACAGGGATTTCATTTCCACGTTAGCGGAAATGAAATCCTTGTTGTTATTATTTTTAATAATATGGAATATTGGGGGTCATCATCTATGGCACGCAAAGAGATCTCAGCAGGTGGCGTCGTGTACATGAAAGAGCAAGAGGGTCTTCGGATACAGCTTATACTGGACCGTTATGGCAAGATATCCTTACCGAAGGGTAAGATGGAGCTTGGAGAGACGATCGAAGAGACCGCTCTACGTGAAATTGAAGAGGAGACAGGCATACTTGGAGAAATTGTCTCCCCTGTAGATATCATCGCGTACACGTATCAGAATTCCGTTTATGGTGAAGTTAATAAGGAAGTACACTATTATCTAGTGGAAGCCAAGGGTGGTCAACTGAAACCGCAGGTTGAAGAGATCAATGAAGTGTCATGGTACGATTCTAAGATGGCTTGGAATCGTCAGCAAAAGAGTGGATATCGTAATAATGATGCTATTCTAAGGAAAGCCCTTTTGCTACTTGGAGTAAATGTCTGATAAATCTATTTTGGTAAACGATGATCTATTCTTCTCCAGAATGGGAGATAACATATGGGAAGTGCTATAAGTGAACATAGGATGTTAAATATCGTCTGAGAATGGGCTATTTGACTACCCAAATCACTGGAAATCCAAGCCGACACATGATGTAATTGTTGAATAAAAGGCATGAATAAAGCTGCACCGCCAACGTTCAATACGACATGAGTCCAAGCGACAAATTTGCCTGAGGGAGTACTCCCTGCTGAAGCAATAACGGCTGTAAGGCAAGTACCTATGTTGGAACCAAGGACGATAGCGATACCAACCTCTACTGGAAGGGCTCCGGAACTAGCCAGTCCCATCGCTAGGCCGATGACCGCTGCACTACTGTGTATAAGAGCGGTTAGGCAAGCTCCAGCGGCTACTCCCCAGAGGACATTCTGAGAGGCGCGCTCGATGAACCATGCGAAGACACCATAGGTATCCAATGTGGGTCCAATGGATTGCATGACACGAATGCCAAACATGACCAGTGCAAATCCAGCTACTGCGAGAGAAATGTACTGTATGGGCTCGTAGAGATGCTTGAAACGGCGAAGTTTCCATGAATTTCGATCGTTAGTGATCACAGCGATGGCCCATATCGTTAGGGCTAGAAGTAGTAGAGGTGCTGCGATCTGTCCGATCTGTAAACCGATTAATTCGGTCGTTAGACAGGTGCCGATGTTGCTACCTAGAATGATACCAATTGTTCTAGCGTAGGTGAGTAGACCGGCATTTACAAGACCCATGGTGATGACAGTTACTGCCGTACTACTTTGTAGAATGGCTGTAATTACTGTGCTGAACAACATGCCTTTGAGTGGGGATGCGGTTGCTTTTCTTAGGAAAGAGGTCAAGAAGGGACCTGCCCAACGTGCTAAGGCGATTTCCATGACCTTCATACCAAATAGAAAAATGGCGAGTCCGTATATAATGGGGAAAATAATAGATTGGAACATGGAATGAGTCTCCTTTAGTGATTCTTGTCCTATGATTTACTTATATGTTCATGGCTGTACAGCCATGACAAACATGACAGAACCTGTGGTGACAACGAGTGTTCATACAGGTAAATATTAGGGAGTGAAGTATAGTGGCATCAGTTATTTTACATCGCAGTCAGAAGAAAAGATTAGAACAAGGGCATCCTTGGGTATACAAAAGTGAAATCGCAACGGTAGAAGGGGAACCAGAAGCAGGACAATTGGTGAACATTCTTAATCATCAGAAGCGGTATCTCGGGACAGGTTATTATAATGATGCTTCACAAATCACGGTCAGAGTCGTTTCTTACAAACCGCTGGAAGCAATGGATAAAGCCTTCTTTGTTGATCGTTTCCAGAACACGCTACAGCATCGTGAGCGGTTCACCAAGGGAGAGACAGCTTACCGATTGGTCTATGGTGAGGCGGATTTCTTACCTGGTCTAATTGTAGATCGATTCGGTGATATACTTGTCATCCAATTGTTAACGCTTGGCATGGACGTATGTCGTAATGATATTGTGGAAGCGTTAGTACAAGTCATGAAACCACAGGGAATTTATGAACGCAGCGACGTATCTGTGCGTGAATTGGAAGGCTTGGAACAAGTGAAGGGGCCATTGTATGGAGAGTGTCCACGCCATGTGACCGTTCGCGAGAATGGTCTTGCCATTAAAGTCGATATTGTTGAAGGGCAGAAGACAGGTTATTTCTTCGATCAACGTGAGAACCGCGCTTCGATTGAGCCTTTAATGACAGGTTGGGGGGGAAGAAGTGGCATCACTGTTCAGGACGTTGAACAAGATGGAGTCACGAAGGAACTACCTGTGAATAAGAGTGGCAGTGTTGTTACATTCCCTTATTGGGATGGAGCTACAGTGTTAGAGTGTTTCTCACATACAGGTAGCTTTACACTACACGCTTGTAAATATGGAGCTAAGAAGGTAACTTGTCTAGATATTTCTCAACATGCCATTGAGAGCGCTCAGGAGAATGTTGATCTAAATGGGTTTACAGACCGAGTAGAGTTCGTTGTAGATGATGCTTTCCAATATCTCCGCACACAGGTTAAGGGTGTCGATGAGAGGGAGAAACGATCTACTCCGGGAACAGGAAAGAACAAGGTAGATACTTCTAAACCAATGACCCCAGGTGTGGGTAGAACATGGGATGTTGTTATTCTCGATCCTCCAGCATTCGCTAAAACGAAGAGTGCAGTTCCTGGGGCATCTCGCGGTTATAAAGATATTAATCTTCATGGAATGAAGCTCGTAAATGAAGGTGGATTCCTCGTAACAGCAAGTTGTTCCTACCACATGCGTCCAGATATTTTTCTGGAGACGATCCAAGATGCTGCATTAGATGCAGGTAAGATTCTTCGTCTAATTGAGTGGCGTGCAGCCGGTAAAGATCATCCACAGATTCTAGGTGTAGATGAAGGTCACTATCTTAAATTCGCAATCTTTGAAGTGCGTAGTAAATAATGTGAATCACAGAGCATTGATTTTGGAATAATTCTCTAATCAAAAAAAGCATCCTTTTCTCAATTTAATTGAGAGAAGAATGCTTTTTTTCTGTCGCATTATTACATGAGAATCCATCAAGACTACCTTGATAGAATGCTACAGTCTGGATTGTACGAATTTGTTATAGGATAAACAAAAAGAAAATGATTTCTGACACATAGAGATATCCTATTCTCTAATAGAAGATGTTGATCGAACTTCAATTGACTTGAATGGAAAATATATGATAATTTTAAGACGGATTTTAATCCCTCACGTATTTGATGAAAGTCAGATGAATGTAGAAGTTGATTAGAATTTAAGAAAAAATGTGACTAAACAATACGTAAATACTCATTATTCATGTAGGAATAATATTAATTAATATTTAAAAGTGGAAAAATGCTCTAAGGGCGATAGGGAAGCAAGAGAATCCGCGGATAGCATTAATACGAAATATTGAATTGATTTATACTTAAGGAGGCTAATCGATGGGAATTGTTGTTCTTTACGGAAGTTCTCGAAGACACGGAAATTCAGACACACTAGCTGATTTATTAGTCGAGGGCTTGGATGCGGATCGAATCTATTTGTCGGACTATAATCTTCAACCCATAGTAGACTATCGTCATACTGAACCTGGAGCATACCCGGATGATGATTACCATAAACTAATGGACAGAGTATTGGAGCAGGATACGATTGTGTTTACGACACCGATCTACTGGTATGGCATATCAGGCGTTATGAAAACCTTTGTAGACCGTTGGTCTCAAGCATTACGTGAAAATAGGGGACATTTCTTAGCGAAAATGTCTGCCAAAAAAGCCTATGTTATCGCTGTTGGAGATGATGAACCTCATGTGAAAGGACTACCTCTTATCCAACAATTCCAATATATTTTCGATTTTACAGGCACCAAATTGGATGGGTATATTATTGGAGACGGAAACAAGCCGGAATCGATTCTAGAGGATGCTGCTGCGCTTGCGAGTGTGGAGGAATTACGGAAAAGAATCACGCTTAAGGGCTGAATATATCGTTACTTACTTAATCCACTAAGGATTGAACTTGGTGGATTATTTGTGTTTGAATTTACGACCTAGTCGAACTACCATTTTTCGTCATCTTTATACATCAAGATGGATATAATCTATCAGTTCAGGGTCAAAGCCGAGTGTGTTATAATTGAGCTTAGCGGTAGTGAAGCGATTTTATTGTAATTTCATGGAAATGTACCTCGCATATTGGTATTATTGGTCGTTGGTATACTTCCATTTTACTATGTAATGCATCGGTGCATTTTTGTTTTTTTATATAAATTTGAGATCTAAATATAAAGGAGGCATCCCATGTCGGTTCATTTTCTATTAGGACGTTCGGGAAGCGGTAAGACCACGAATATCATGCAAGATATCTCTACACGACTAAGTAGAGAACCTCAAGGTAAACCTATGATTCTTCTCGTGCCTGAACAGGGCTCTTTTCAAGCTGAACACGAATTGGTTACATCAGGTTCTATCAACGGGATTGCCCGGGCACAGGTGCTTAGCTTCCAACGTCTAGCTTATCGGGTCATGCAAGAGACAGGTGGATCGGCACGTGTAGGTATTAGTGAAGAAGGAAAAAGAATGCTACTCTACAAAATCATCCAAAGGCGTAAAGATGAGTTGAAGCTATTTGGTCCATCGGGTGATCAAATGGGATTCGTGGGTCGTCTTAGTAAACTCTACACGGAAATGAAACGCTATTGTATTGATGCTACACATGTAGAGGAACAGATATCACGGATGCACGTAAACGGATCGGGCACCCCAATTTTACGAGATAAGCTAGGAGATATTCTAACGCTCTATCGTGATTTTGAGCAAGAATTATCGCCTTTATATATGGATAATGAAGATCATTTAATGACACTAGCTGAAGCGATTCCGAATTCTTCTTATGTGAAAGATGCAGACATCTGGATTGATGGTTTTCATGGGTTCACTCCACAAGAATTTATCGTGTTGCAGCAATTAATATCGTGTGCTGCTTCTGTAACGATAGCACTTACGCTGGATAAGGCATTTGCCCCAGGGATGTTACCTCATGAATTGGATTTATTCTATCCATCCGCGACCACCTATGTGAAGTTAAAAGGAATGGTTACAGAATTAGGTGTGGACTCAACAGATATTTTACTGAGACCGGATAATCTTCCAAGATTCAAAGATAGTCCCGAACTTGCTCATCTCGAACAAGGGTATGATCGTCGAATTCCTTGGCGCAGTGAAGTAGATCATGAAAATCTGGATCAACATGGCGTCTCTATTCATGTAGGGGTAAACCGTCGTGCAGAGGTAGAGGGAGCACTACGTGAAATGCTTCGACTCGTTCGTGAGGAAGGGGCAAGATTTAGAGATATCGCTATTTTTGTACGCCAATTAGGAGATTATGAGCCTATCTTGGGTCCGCTTTGTCGGGATTATGGCGTTCCCTTCTTTCTTGATCAGAAGCGGAGCGAATTGCATCATCCATTAGTGGAGTTCATTCGATCTTCCCTTGATATCGTGAATCGCCGATGGAGATATGAAGATGTATTTCGCTGTATCAAGACTGATTTACTACTCCCGTTAGATGGTTCGTTAGACCGTACGGATATGGATCGGTTAGAGAATTACGTATTAGCATGTAGCATTCAAGGGTATCGCTGGACAGATGGACGTCCGTGGAGAGCGATTCCTAGTCTTTCACTTGAAAATGATGCAGTGGATCGACAGAAGAACGGTGAGCAGTTACTTGAGTTGATGGAACGCTGTCGTGCAGCGGTAAGTGGACCGTTGTTTTCTTTTGAGAAGAGATTAAAGGCAGGAAAGACGGCTCGTGATCTTTGTACAGCAGTATATCTTCTATTGGAGGACGCGGGTGTTCCACAGAAATTGGATGCCATGAGCCATGAAGCATTAGAGCTGGGTCAACCAGAAGAGGCACGAGAACACCGTCAATTATGGGGTGCTATTCTAGATTTACTTGATCAAATTGTGGAGTTAATGGGTGAAGAGAATATTGGTGTGGATCTATTTACAGGGATACTAGAAACAGGGCTAACGGAAATGAAGTTGTCTTTGGTGCCACCGTCCATTGATCAAATATTAATTGGAAATATGGACCGTACGCGTACAAGTGGTGTGAAATATACGTTTCTACTAGGGTTCAATGATGGCGTCGTTCCTGCAGTGATTCAAGAAGATGGAGTACTGACGGAACAAGAACGTATGTTATTAACAGATACAGGTATGGAGCTTGCTCCGAGTATTTCGCGCAAGTTGTTAGATGAGCGGTTTCTAATCTACAATGCGTTAACTTCAGCAAGTAAACATGTATGGATTTCTTATGCATCAGCCGATGAAGAAGGCAAAGTCCTCTTACCTTCGGAAGTGATCAGGCATATAAAGAAGATGTATCCTTTGTTAAAGGATGCTCCACTAGCAGGACAACCATTACGTGAACAATCACTTTTAGAACAACAAGGTTTTGTAACGAATCCGGAAGTGACGTTGAGTCATTTAATTGTACAGCTACGTAAGTGGAAGAATGGTATGGAGATTGCTGATTTCTGGTGGGAAATCTACAATTGGTATCTTCAACAAGCGGATTGGCGTGAACCTCTGTCCATGTTGCTTCGTTCGTTGTTCTATGTCAACGATACACAACCGTTGGATTTGGGTACGAGTCGGAGGTTGTACGGATCTAAGGTAAGAACCAGTGTGTCTCGGATGGAGAAATTCGTAGCTTGTCCATTCTCACACTTTGCTTCGCATGGCCTTAAGCTGAAGGAACGTCAGATGTATCGCTTAAAGGCGCCTGATATTGGTCAATTGTTCCACTCAGCATTAAGTGATATGGCTACACAATTACAGAATCGCAGTGTAAGCTGGGGAAGTTTAACGGCTGACGAATGTCGGCAGGAAGCAAGCATCGCAGTGGATCGCTTAACACCACTTTTACAAGGAGAAATCCTGCTTAGCTCTAAAAGATATGCGTATATTTCAAGGAAATTGAAGAATATCGTCGGAAGAGCTTCGATCATTCTTGGTGAACATGCAAGACGAGGGAACTTTGAGCCTATTGGTTTAGAACTTGATTTTGGCCCTGGGAAGACGTTACCTCCCTTAATTTTTCCACTACCGAATGGTTCAGTCATGGAAGTTATAGGTCGAATTGACCGTGTAGATATGGCGCAGGGAGCACAAGGGATGATGCTGAGGGTTATTGACTATAAATCCAGTCAGAATGATCTTAAGCTACATGAGGTGTATTATGGATTATCGCTTCAACTATTAACCTATTTGGATGTGTTATTAACGTATTCGGAGGAGTGGTTGGGCGCAGCGGCGATACCAGCTGGCACACTATATTTTCATGTACATGATCCATTGTTACAATCTGCGAATGGCATGAATGCTGAGCAAGCAGCCGATGAACTGCTCAAGCGTTTCAAAATGAAGGGGCTTCTGCTATCCAATCGTGAAGTAGTTGCACAGATGGACACGTCCCTAGATAAAGGGCATTCAGCCATACTGCCTGTCGCTGTAAAGTCCGATGGTACATTCTATAGCAGTGCGGCAGTGGCAACTTCGGAACAATGGGATAGTCTATTATCTTCGGTTCGGAGCAATATTGTGAATATAGGAACACGGATTACGGAAGGCGACGTCAAGATTGAACCTTATCGGATTCAGCATGAGACGGCCTGTACGTTCTGTTCCTATAAGCCGGTCTGCCATTTCGATGAAAATGTTGAAGGTAACCATTATCATATCATGGGCAAACCGAACAAATCGCAAGTATGGGACATGCTGTCAAAGACACAAGGAGGAGATACACCGTGATCGAAATGGTTAAGCCGGAAGGTAGTATGTGGAGTGATGATCAGTGGAAGGCGATTTCGCTTAGTGGTGATCATATTCTTGTGGCAGCCGCAGCAGGTTCTGGAAAAACAGCCGTGTTGGTTGAACGAATCATACGCAAAATTATGAACGAGGAACAAGGATTTAGTGTAGATAAATTACTCGTCGCCACATTTACGAAGGCAGCAGCGGCTGAAATGCGCCAGCGGATTCGTGAGGCATTGGATAAGGAGTTAGAGAAAGAGCCTGATAATGCTCACTTACGCCGACAGCTTGCATTGTTAGGGAAAGCATCGATTACAACACTTCATTCATTTTGTATGGAAGTGATTCGTCGTTATTATCAATGGATTCCTTTGGATCCAGGGTTCCGCATCCTCAATGAGAATGAAGCTGAATTGTTACGTCAGGAAATTCTGGAGGAATTATTTGAAGAGAAGTATGGCGAGGCAGAGGACGGGGGGATCTTTCTACGACTTGCTGATTGGTTCAGTGGTGAACGTAGTGACGACGCGTTGTATCTCCTCGTGCAGAAGCTATACGACTTCTCGCGTAGTCACTCTTGGCCAGACGAGTGGTTGCGTCAAATGGCGTCAAATTTCTCCATTTCTGATTCGTCTGAGCTCGATGACAGTCCTTGGGTGAAGAGTATTGTGAAGGATGCTAGGTTATCTATGGCCGGTGCGGCAGGGTTG
Source organism: Paenibacillus macquariensis (assembly GCF_900156375.1). Lineage (GTDB taxonomy): Bacteria > Bacillota > Bacilli > Paenibacillales > Paenibacillaceae > Paenibacillus_AQ > Paenibacillus_AQ macquariensis. The sequence continues at coordinate 62,247 of NZ_FTNK01000007.1, read as the reverse complement.
TTACATCAAGCTATTTCTATAGCGATGTTACCCGGCGGACCTTCACCGTATGTAGATAATTTAAGAGATGATTTGGAAATGGTCGAATCCCTAAAGGAATGTCTTGAGGATTTCCCTTGGAATGCTCTTTATGATGCTTTCCAAACGATCTCATTTGGTAAATTGAAAAGTTGTCGTAAAGATGAGACAGATCCTGATTTACAAGAACGTGTTAAAGAACTAAGGGATAGTGTGAAGAAAATATTGAATGATCTTAAAAGCTCATTGTTCGGTCGATCCGCAGAGACGTTCATGTCAGAACTTCATGAGGTTGCTCCTGTGATGGCTGAGTTATCTGAGGTTGTTATTCTGTTTGGTCAACGTTATCAAGAACAGAAGCGAGCTAGAGGGCTCGTGGACTTCAGTGATCTAGAGCATTACTGCTTGCAGATTCTGCGACATCCGGATTCGTCTGTTGATCAACTTCTTCCATCTGATGCTGCGATTGAATATAAAAAGCACTTTGACGAGGTTTTACTGGATGAATATCAAGATACCAACAGTGTGCAGGAGGATATCGTGAATTTGATCTCCCGCGATCAGCCAGGGAATCGGTTTATGGTAGGAGATGTCAAACAAAGTATCTATCGATTTCGTCTAGCAGACCCTGGGCTTTTTCTGGACAAGTATGGCAGATATGGTGTGGAAGGCGACGAAGGTATCGTTATCGATCTTGCTCGAAATTTTCGCAGTAGACATCAAGTATTGGATGCAGTAAATGTACTATTTCGACAAATGATGGATGAGACTGTAGCAGAAATCACCTACAATGAGCGGGCTGAGTTAGTATACGGTGCATCATTTCCTGTTACGAAAGAAAGTGAGAATGATTCCACATTTACCCCAGAACTATTACTGATTGATCGTGGGAATGGTGGTAAATCAGGCGAAGTCGAGGATTCAGAGGGAGAAGAGAATACCCTTTTAAAAGAGGGCGAGTGGGTGGAGATGGAGACCGCTCAACTAGAGGCACGAGCCATTGCAGCTAAGATAAAGGAAATGACAGGGGAAACCGGAGAACCTATGCTCATTTACGATAAATCATTAAAAGCGATGCGTCCTGTTGCTCATGGCGATATCGTCATTCTTCTTCGGTCTGCTTATATTTGGGGACCCCTGATCATGGAAGAGTTGCGACAACAAGGTATTTCTGCTGATGGAGAACAGAATCAAGGTTATTTCGAGGCGACAGAAGTTGCGATCATGTTATCTCTACTGCAAGTGATAGATAATCCTCAACAAGATATTCCATTAGCGAGCGTTCTACGATCACCTATTGTTGGGTTAACGGAGGAAGAATTAGCGCAGATCCGATTGTGTGCTAGTGGTCCTTTCTATGAAGCTGTGATAGCAGCTGCGGGCATAGAGAAGGATTACGAAGGACATGTGAAGCAGGATACTCAATCGCCGATTCATAGTGTGAATGAAGAATTGGCTGCGACATTAGAAGAAGTTCCTATTATTATGAACGAAGCGCGAACTCTTCAATCGGACAATAACAAGACTACAGATATAAAGGATATTTCTTCTGAGCTACGATATAAAATGCAAGAGTTTCTAAGAAAATTAGAAGGTTGGCGAAAAGAGGCCCGTCGAGGAAGTCTAGGAGACCTCATATGGCACATATATGGTGAGACTGGCTATATGGATTGGGTAGGTGGATTGCCTGGAGGAGGGCAACGTCAGGGCAATCTGACAGCTCTTTACGACAGAGCTGTTCAGTATGAACAGACAACAGCATCGCGTGGTTTATTCCGTTTCTTAACGTTTATCGCGCGGCTCCGTGATCATGGTTCTGATCTAGGTAGTGCCGGAAGATCAGATAAGCAAGATAACGCAGTCAGAATTATGACGATTCATAAGAGTAAAGGGTTGGAATTTCCAGTCGTCTTCTTAGCGGGAATCGGAAAGACATTCAATCAACAGGATTTGAATTCACCCTTTCTAATGCATAAGGATCTGGGATTTGGACCGAAGTTCGTGGATCAAGAGATGCGGGTAAGTTATCCCACTTTGCCTAACCTTGCGATACGCCGCAGATCGCAGCAAGAACTGCTTGCTGAGGAGATGCGGGTGTTGTATGTAGGATTAACACGTCCTAAAGAGAAATTAATACTTGTGGGTACGCTTAAGGATCTTACTAAAAAAATATCATCATGGACGCAAGTTCAGAGTCATCAACCTTATATGTTACCTGATTATGTGTTGTCGAGGGGACGCAGTTATTTGGATTGGATTGGGCCAGCACTGATTCGCCATCCCGATGCAGAAATACTGAGAGGAATTGGGGGCGTAGCGGGACCAACTTCTCAAGTATTGAATGGTGATCCTTCATCGTGGATGGTGTCGATTCTTTCAGCAGATGAACTTTCACAAGGTTTAATTGCGGGTACGGATGGAGATCAAGGGGTTTCTGAGAATCGTGAACTGAAGTTACAGGCCATGTTGAATAGAGATGCCATACCGTTGTCAGCAATCGAGAATAGCGATGGAACAGCCTCAATCGAATCTACTGATATTGAGAATAAGCTTGGATGGAAGTATCCATATGCTATAGCTACTACACTATCCGCCAAAACATCCGTAACTGAGATGAAGAAGTTGCTCTCCTTACAGGATCTTCCGTCTTTGGATTGGGTAGAAGAGAAGAAAGCTCAACATCGCGAAGAGTCCACCTTGCAGCTTCGACGTCCTAAATTTATGGAAGAGAAAAGCATGAGTCCAACAGAGCGGGGAACGGTGTATCATACGCTAATGCAACATATTCCACTTCAGGGAGAACCCGTGAATACCTCAGTAGTTCAAGAAACCATTGATCGACTTGTTGAGCTACAGATCGTGACCAAGGAGCAAGGAGACATGATCGGTTTGGATGAAGTTGTAGCAATGTATGATAGCGAGATGGGAACAAGATTACTTGCTGCAACATGGGTTGAGCGAGAATTACCTTTTAGTTATGCGCTCTCGGCAACAGAAGCCCATCAAGGTCTGAATTTTGTGAAAAATCTATCGCAATCTGATGAACAGGAATCATTAATGACTGCAAGAGAATTGGATCATGAGACCGTGTTAATCCAAGGGGTTGTAGATTGTATTTTCAGAGAAGATGGGAAGTTGGTTCTCCTGGATTACAAGACGGATCGAGTTCTGGAACAACGTGGCGGAGTTGAGGCTCTAGTAGAACAATACCGTTTCCAATTAGAGCTCTATGGCAAAGCATTAGAAGATATTATGGGTGAGCCTGTAAGTGAGAAGTGGTTGTACTTCTTCGATGGATCACATTTGGTTCAGATATAATTCGGGTAGGTAAGAGATTAGGGGGAGAAATTAAATGCGAATATTGCATACAGGCGATTGGCATTTTGGACGAACATTGGAAGGGCGAAGTCGGTTGAAAGAGCAGGAGGATTTTGTTGATGAACTGGTGCGAATGGCAGATGATCAACAGGCAGATCTCATATTAATGGCTGGGGATGTGTATGATTCTGTCAACCCTCCAGCTATGGCAGAGCAGCTATTCTATGAGGCTTGCGCAAGGTTAAGTGAGGGGGGGAGACCACTTGTAGTAATAGCGGGCAATCATGATCAGCCTGAGCGAGTGGCTTCAGTATCGCCCTTGGTGACTCGACAGGGTATTACGCTTGTTGGGCTTCCAGCGGCGAATGCTGTGACGATTCATACACCTCGTACAGGAGAAATTGCTAAAATTGCTGCGGTCCCTTATCCATCGGAAGCTCGACTTAATGAATTGCTAGTATCAGAGGGGAATGAGGATGACCTGCGTCAAGCCTACAGTGCTCGTGTCGGTAAATTAATGAGTATGTTGTCTCGTGAATTTACACCGAAGACGATCAATTTGGCGATGAGCCATATTTATGTATTAGGTGGCGTGGAGACGGATTCTGAGCGTCCTATTCAGGTTGGGGGTGCTTATACCGTCGATCCATCTGCTCTATCCATCGGTGCGCAGTATACGGCCCTAGGACATCTCCACAGACCTCAGGCTGTAAAGGGGGAGGGGATGATTCGTTATAGTGGATCTCCTCTTGCCTACAGCTTTTCAGAAGCCGGACAAGCCAAGTCGGTTGCGATGTTGGATATATCACCCGGAGGACAGCCTGTTCTCGAAGAATTATATCTATCTTGTGGCCGACCACTCGTTCGTTGGAGAGCTAAAGGTGGTCTTGAAGAAGTCAATCGCTGGCTGGACGAGGGACTGGATGAACGTGCATTTATTGATTTGGAAGTATCTTTGACTGAAGCGTTATCTCTTGCCGAAATCCAGAGACTCCGTAAGAGCCGCGAAGGATTAATCCATATTCGCCCGATTTATCCAGACATGGACGTGGTGGAGATGGAAATCGAGCGTTCGCGGATGCCTTTACATGAAATTTTCCGTAAGTTCTATCAGCGACAGACGGGGGGAGCAGTGCCTGATGATGGACTGGTACAATTGTTCCTTGAACTTGTTGAAGAGAATGGGACCGTTCAGGAAGAAGGGGATGCACAATGAAGCCAATCACTCTAAAACTTGCTGGACTACAAAGTTATCGTGAACCGCAACAGATTGATTTTGACGATCTTACGCAAATGGGGTTATTCGGGATATTTGGTCCTACGGGTAGTGGGAAATCGACCTTGCTTGATGCAATAACGCTTGCGTTGTATGGCAAAGTGGAGCGGGCCGTCAACGGAACACAAGGAATTATGAATCATTCGGAAGATTCGTTGTTTGTATCCTTTACTTTTGAATTGAATTCATCTGAAGGACCACAGCAATATCGTGTAGAACGTCGTTTTAAGCGGACAAATGAATTATCAATAAGTAATACCATTAGTCGATTTATTGAGGTTACGCCAGACGGGGATCAAGTGATGGCAGACAAATTGGCAGACGTCACTCGCTGTGTAGAAGATAAAATCGGACTCAAAATGGATGATTTCACACGAGCTGTCGTTCTACCTCAAGGGAAGTTCGCTGAATTCTTGTCATTGAAGGGAAGCGAGAGACGGCAAATGTTGCAACGTCTATTTCATCTCGAGCAATATGGTGATCAACTGGCGTTGAAGCTAAGCCGTCGTGTGAAAGAGAATGAAGCTGCTCTTCAGAATATTGTGGCAGAACAGCAAGGTCTGGGGAATGCAGGCAATGAGGCTTTAGAAGATGCTAAGAAGCAACGGATTGAAGCTATTGCTGAAGCCGAGGCTTCTCGAAGTAGATTGGATGAAATTACAGCCCAAGCAGCGCAGTTGGCTAAAGTGTGGGAATGGCAAATTGAACGTGATCGCAGCCAGGCACAATTAGTACAACTTGGAGCTTTAGAAAATGAAATTGTTATGTTGGAAGACAAACTTTTTAAATCGAGTGTTGCGCAGCATCTGATGCCTTTGCTTACGCAAATGCAGGAGAGTAAGCAAGAACATGTAGACCGTGAAGCGAAGTCTGCATTATTGAATATTGCATCAAAAGAAGCTGAGCAATCATCCATTCTTGCCAGTCAGACGGATGATGCTACACAGCTCATATTATCCACTGAAGAACCGAAGCTACTGGTTCGTCAAGAACAGTTGGAGCAAGCGTGTAAGCTTCAACAGGAACGAGATCATCTGCGTAGCGAGTGTGATGAACTTGAGAAGAAGATAGCGGACGTTGTGATCACGCAGTCTGATCTAAATGGCAAGCTACTGAAAGAGAAGGAGCTACTTAGTAAGGGGCAGACAAGACAGGCTGAATTACAGGCAAGCTTAAAACCATTAGAGACTAAATCCCAAGAGCGGGAGTTCATTCATAAAGCGTTACAGCGCAAACAACATGTTCAGTCAATGGAGGAGCAGCGGGAAAGCATAGCGCTAGAATTTTCGAAACAGGAGAAAATAGTCGCTGAAATAACTGCCAAGTTAACTGGCTCTGAGCGAAATTTAAAGATTAACGAGGGAAATCATGAGTCCTTTTTGCTACAGAGTTCTTCCCATATGTCTGGATTAATTGTTCAGGAAGCTACGGTAGGTCAAGCGGTTCTTAGACTCGCTTACGAAGAGGAGCACTTACGTAAAGAACTCAAAAGTTCGGAGATTCATGTGCTATCGCTGACTTTAGCAACACAATTACAAGCAGGGCATCCATGTCCTGTGTGTGGATCGGAAGAGCATCCTAACCCGACAGGAGCTGCTGAAAGCTCCGAAGATCTTATGATCCAGACTTCGCAAATGGATAAGATACGTCTAATACAATCCCAACTTCAAGAACATCGACTAACGTTTCGCCAACTTATGAATGAGAGCCGAACGTTAATAGATCAATCTGGAATAACGCTTCCTGAACTAGATGATTCCCATGTAGCCGTGGCGAAGGAACAGTTCGAAATTGGCGAAGAAACTTCGATTCAATTCTCAGATTTATACTGGACAGAAATAATCGAACAGCTGGAAGAGGCATCTCTGAATCTTACGGAAATGACTGCGAACCTGCGACAAGAAGCGACAGAAATGAAGCAGCAGCATGATACACTTCAGCAACAGCATATGAAATATTCGGCAGAAGGAGAAGCGTTAAGTAGTGTTCACATGGATACGAAGGTTAAGCTTGAGCGAGTAACAGCTGAATTATTGAAGTTACAGCAAGAGTGGACGCAGGAATTTCCAGATCTCCCTATGGACGAACTTGACCAAAAGTTTCAGCTTATGCAGAAGAAAGATACGGAAGTTGAAACGATCAAGGAGCGGCTAGAGATCAGTGTTCCTTTCCTAGAGACCAAATTGTTAGCTGTTAAGTCCCTAGAACAACAAATTGGGGAGTTAGATAAGGATCTTATCCAATGGAATACAATTTGGCATGCAAAAAGTGAACTGCTGAAAGAGAAAGTAGAACGACTCTTAGCTTGGGTAGGTGAGAGTTCAGCGGAAGTGTTACTTGAGGCATGTATTCAGCAACTCCACCAGGTAAGAGCGAAGGCCGCGCAAGCGAAGAATGAGCGACGTATAGCAGAGGAATTGAAGAATGAAGCCATCAAAGCTGCTGTTATAGCACAGCAGGCTGTGGAATCGGCAGAAGTTCACTATAAAGCAGCAGAAAGTCGTTGGGAGCAGAAGTTAGAAGCCTCATCCTTATCGACTGCGGATGAAGTTGTAGCTTGTTGTCTACAACGTGAAGAAGAGCTTAATTACACAGATCGAGTAAGGAAGCATCGTGAGAATGAGCGAGAAGTTACGCTACAGCTTGCGCATGTCGAAGACAAACTTTTTGGGAATTCTATCACCGAAGAAGAGTGGAGTATGTGCAAGTCTCAATTGGAAGAATACCGAAAGAGTGATGAAGCGGCAATCCAATGGAAGGCTCGCGCAGAACGTGATCTAGAAGACGTAGCACAGCGACACGCAAGATGGGCGGAGTTGGAGGATACACGTGTAGAACGTCAGTCTAAAGGGGGACAACTCTCTAAGCTCCAATCTTGTTTACGGGGTAATGCCTTCGTGGAATATATTGCGGAAGAGCAGTTAATGCAGGTCAGTCAAGCTGCGTCTCAACGCCTTCTGTTTCTCACTAGACAACGTTATGCACTAGAGGTGGATTCAGGTGGTGGATTCGTGATTCGCGACGATGCAAATGGAGGAACACGTAGACCTGTATCCACGTTATCCGGGGGTGAAACATTCCTGACATCCTTATCTTTAGCACTTGCCTTATCGGCTCAAATTCAACTTCGTGGTCAATATCCTTTACAGTTTTTCTTCTTGGACGAGGGATTTGGAACACTAGATCCAGAATTGCTTGAGATGGTCATTACTTCATTGGAACGCCTTCATAGCGACCATCTATCGGTGGGCATTATTAGCCATGTACCTGAACTACGCGCGCGATTACCTCGTAAATTAATAGTGATGCCAGCAGAGCATGCTGGAGGGGGATCTCGATTAGTTATGGAAAATATGTAGAGATAAATATGGTTGTGATGTCTGTCACAGTAACAGTAACAAGCTGCTGTTATAATACAGATAATAACCGACATCACTTTGAGAAGTACCTCGGCGGACTTATGGAAGGGAGATGGATTTCCCTGTCATAAGTCCGTACGTCAAGCAGCTTTTTTGCAAGCTGACTGGGTGCTTCTTCTTTTTTTTATTCTTTTTTTGATGTTATTCAACCTATTAATCAGTATCCATTCGCCTAGACCTGAATATGATGGTAGTAAATCATGGAATATTTAGGAGGACTAGAAGAAATGGAAAAGGTTGAAGCTAAGCAAATGTGTCACCATCACATGCATCGTTATGTGCGAGTGGTCATTGTGGATGGAAGAAGTTTTGATGGTTTTGTAGACAATGTGGATGATACCCACCTACATTTAGCGGTACCGGTTGGTCATGAAATGTATTGTGATCATATGGATAATGCTAGTATGCCACATGAGAACATGGCTCCTGTTGGAGGATGTGGATGTAATACGCATCAACCGACACCGTATGGAACACACCAAGCACAGCAAGTTTATGGCAATCCATCTTTTGGATCCAGTGGATATCCAGGTGTAGATGTACGTGCTTTTGTCCCAGGATACTATTCTCCTGGATTTGGCTACAATCCATACGGGAGACGACGCTTTAATCGTTTGCTATTGCCGTTAGCAGCTTTGACTGCCATTTCTATCTTGCCATTTTATTAATAATACAATTACTGTTTGAAGGGGGAGGTCCTAAGGTCGGAACGATGGCCCTAAGGACCTGCCCCGTATTCTTTTTATTCAACATACGTTTTGTTTTGACTAAGGACATTGGACGAGCCTATTCTTTATCCAGTATGATAAAATAAATAAAAGTTAGTTGAGGGGGCAATATAGTGGATTGTTTATTTTGTAAAATTATAGAGGGAAGTATCCCTAGTAACAAGGTGTTTGAGAATGAGAATATTGTGGCATTTCACGACATACAGCCTGCGGCTCCTATACATGTATTAATTATTCCCAAAGTACATATTGCTTCCATGAATGAAGTTTCTCCTGAAAATATGCCAATTATTGCAGAGATTCATCAGGTAGCACAGAAACTTGCAGTAGATTTAGGTATTGCTGAATCGGGATTTCGACTCATTAATAACTGCGGTCGTGACGGTGAACAAACCGTGCACCATATACACTTTCACCTGCTTGGAGGGGCCAAGTTAGGGGCTCTAACAGGCATCTCTAACTCCCATCAATAAGGGTATGGAAAAAAGTGTATTGTATCAGATTACGAAAAAAATAGCTGTAAGGTTGACACCTTATTTCACTATCACCTATAATAAAAGTTGATGAACCGTGTTAATACTCTTGGACGGTCTGGTCGGAGGGAGGGAAAACTGGTGTCTGAAACGAAAGTTCGTAAAAATGAGACAATCGATGCTGCACTTCGTCGCTTTAAACGTTCCATCGCTAAAGATGGCGTCTTGGCTGAGGTGAAAAAACGTAAACATTATGAAAAGCCAAGCGTTAAGAAAAAGCTGAAGTCTGAGGCTGCTCGTAAGAGAAAGTTTTAGGGGGATTTAACAACTATGAATCTTAGCGAGCGATTGAACGAAGACATGAAACAAGCAATGAAGAGTCGCGATAAATTCAAACTCTCCACTATTAGAATGATTCGTTCGACAATCATGAATCTTGAAATAGATTTGAAAAGAACTTTGGATGATTCCGAGGTGCTTGATATCCTAGGTCGTGAAATCAAACAGCGCAAAGATGCCCTCCAAGAATTTGAAAAAGCAGGACGCGATGATCTATCCGCTAATGCAAAAGCAGAAATCGAGATAGTCGGCCAGTATCTTCCCGCTCAGCTTACTGAAGAAGAAATTAAAGTCATTGTACAGCAGACCATCCATGAAACCGGTGCTTCTTCGAAAGCCGAAATGGGGAAATTAATGAGTGCCCTGATGCCTAAGGTTAAGGGACTCGCTGACGGCAAGCTTGTTAATCAAGTAGTTCAACAATTTCTGCAATAAACAATAACGGAACATCCCTCGATTTTTGAGGGGTGTTTTTTATTTTTTGAAACTTCAACAGGCATAGAACGTAGTAATAAGGATAAGTTGGGTACATAATATAGACTTAAGTTGGATATGAATACGACAGAAAGGAGGAAGGGATTTGACGAATATCAAAAAGAAATGTTCGCTTTTTGTCATGAGTCTACTCGTCATGGTGCTGATTCTCCCTGTTTTAGGTCAAATGGGAACAGCCTTTGCAGCGCCTGTATCTCCGACAGAGACTAAATCGGGGACTGTGTATATTATTCCGATTGACCAAGATATTGAAAGAGGGCTTCAGAAGTTCATGGAGCGGGGATTTACAGAAGCTAAAGAAATGAATGCGTCCCTCATCGTGCTGGAAATAAACACGCCTGGTGGAAGGATAGATACAGCCCATAATATTGTTGACATCATTCGTAAAAGTGAAATTCCTACGGTCGCATACATACGAGGAGATGCTGCTTCAGCAGGAAGTTATATCGCCTTAAATGCGGATAAGATCGCTATGGCGCCGGGTAGTATGATTGGTGCGGCGGTACTAGTCGATGGCATTACAGGTAATCCTATTGAGGATCCTAAGCTAGTGTCCTATTGGAAGTCGCTTATGTCTAGTGCAGCTGAGGTAAGTAAGCGTGATCCAAAGATTGCTCAAGGTATGACAGATGTGAACATGGTTGTTGATATGCCTGAAATTAACGATACGAAAGAGAAGGGCGAGATCATCTCACTGACTAGCGAACAGGCAATGAAAGTGGGGTATTCAGATACCATTGCGAATACGACGGATGAGGTCGTTAATTGGATGGGTTACTCGACGGATGATATGTTTCGTGTCGAACAATCAGGTGCTGAGAAATTTTCTGAGTTCTTAACGAATCGGATTGTGATGACTTTACTCCTGTTTATGGGAATTGCCGGAGTGATCATTGAATTGATTGTTCCTGGATTTGGAATTCCTGGGATTCTAGGTGTTACTGGATTCGTGCTCTATTTCTTTGGTAACTATGTTGCGGGATTTGCTGGGTCGGAGACGTGGGTGCTCTTTATCATTGGGATCATCATGTTGGCACTTGAATTGTTTATTCCAAGCTTCGGGATACTAGGATTACTTGGGTCAGCAAGTCTTATTGTTGGTGTAGTACGGGCAGCTTATAGTACTTCTCATGTCGCGTTATCATTAGGAATTGCAAGTGTCTCTGCACTGATCGTAATCATCATAGTAGCGATAGTGTTCAAGAAACGTGGCATATGGAATCGTTTTATATTGAATGACACGTTAAGTAAAGAAAAAGGGTTTATTCCGTCGGTAAGCCAAGAGAATTTACTTGGCAAGAATGGGGTTAGCGTTACACCACTTCGTCCTGCGGGAACCGTATTAATTGATGGAGAGCGTTTTGACGTCGTCACAGATGGAGAGTTTATCGGTACTAACATGACTATTCATGTTGTGAAGGTTGAGGGTTCTCGTATTGTCGTTAAACCAATTGTTGATTAGCGTTTAATCAAATATAGATTATGGAGGATGAATCAATTTATGGATACAACATTAATTCCTATTTTGTTGATTGCTGTTGTGGTAATCATTGTGTTAAGTGTATTCTTCAACTTTTTCCCAGTTATGCTATGGATTGCTGCCCTGTCATCAGGTGTACGTATTAGCATTATCACATTAGTTGCGATGAAATTGCGTCGTGTTACACCAAGTAGAATTGTTAACCCAATGATTAAGGCAACAAAAGCTGGCTTAGGGCTTGATATAAACCAGTTGGAAAGCCATTATCTGGCAGGTGGGAATGTAGACCGCGTAGTCAATTCATTGATTGCCGCTCAGCGTGCTAATATTCCATTGGAATTTGAACGTGCTGCTGCCATTGACCTGGCAGGTCGTGATGTACTACAGGCGGTTCAAATGAGTGTCAATCCACGTGTCATTGAGACGCCTACGGTTGCTGCAGTTGCGAGAAACGGAATTGAAGTTAAAGTTAAGGCGCGTGTTACCGTACGTGCGAATATCGATCGTCTAGTCGGTGGTGCCGGTGAAGAAACGATTATTGCTCGTGTAGGGGAAGGTATTGTTACAACTGTCGGATCAAGTGATTCTCATAAAAATGTATTAGAGAATCCAGATATGATTTCTCGTACGGTTCTTTCTAAGGGATTGGATGCAGGGACGGCTTTTGAAATCTTATCCATTGATATCGCGGATGTTGATATCGGTAAGAATATTGGAGCATATCTACAAACTGAACAAGCAGAAGCTGACAAGAGAATTGCTCAAGCGAAGGCTGAAGAACGTCGTGCAATGGCTGTAGCTCAAGAGCAAGAAATGAAGGCACGTGTCATTGAGATGAGAGCGAAGGTTGTAGAAGCTGAATCAGAAGTACCTTTAGCAATGGCAGAAGCACTACGTTCTGGACGTCTTGGTGTAATGGATTATATGAACCTCAAAAATATCGAAGCAGATACTCAAATGAGAGGATCTATCGGTAAAACTGGTGACGGTGGAGATAGTTCTAACACTCCCAAAAAATAATAAGTAGGGAATGATGTATCCCATGGATTATATTTGGCTCATAATTGCTGCTTTAGGTGTTATCTCAGCGATAACAAACAAAGGGAAAACAAAGTCAAAGAATAACCCTAGCAGTATGCCGACATTTGGAGGGAATGGAGAACAATCACCAGATCCTATATTCACTAGAGAAAGTGATGACTCTGTTAGGGATTTCTCTCCAGGTCCGGATTACAAGACGGGTGAAGGCGTTTCTCAGATGTGGGAAGATACGATACAAAGTCGAAATCTTGAAATGCAAAAAGATATTGATCGTGTCACGGCAGCTTTAGATAAAATTTCTACACCCTCTTCCACAGAGTGGAATGCTTATGATAATTCTGATGAGGAATTAAAGCAGTCCAATTCATCAAGCGCGGTGAACCAAACGGTGAATGGCATTATTTGGTCTGAGATATTGGGACCTCCACGTGCCAAACAACCATATAATAACCGGCAGTCCTAGAATAGTTTAGATACGATAGTTGTACAAAGAATGGCAGGTCAAGGGAATCCTTGTTCTGCCATTCTTTTTGTTTCGACTATTATTATTGTGAAATTAGGGTTTCGTATTTATTGACCTTGAGTACTCCACTTTGATGGGACGAACTATCGGATCAGTTTCTAATTTTTAATTTATCAACGGATCCTGATCAGGAGCATAGGGCTCCTAATTACGCCTTTGAGCCATTTGGAGAACGATGGATAGAAATATGAGTCGACGTTATTCAAATCTTGTAAAAGCTCCTCCACGCCCCTCTAGTAATGGGTTGATGTATATAGGGGCTTTTTTTCATTCTTGATATTATTTTTTGAAGTATTTCTTGAGCAATTGCTTTCATAAAAAGGTTGTTCCCCGCATAAGGTTTAAAGTACAGGAAGGGGGAAGGCCTCCGTATGACCCGGATCAGTCGCAAACTTCGTAATTGGACTTATGAGAAACTAGATTTGCCTCAGGACATTGTGTTTAATCTCCCTCGGTTAACTATGGTGGGTAACAAAGAACTCTTTATCGAGAATCATAATGGTGTGATTCATTTTTCACCAGATAAGTTAATTCTTGCACTTACTCAAGGATCGCTTGAGATAGAGGGATCGGAACTTATGATTCGGTCTATTTTACCCAAGGAAGTGTTGATAGAAGGAACAGTTAAGAATATAAAATACATAGAAACGGAGGAGAGTCATTGAAAATCCCAACATTAGTCTATTGGCGCGGATATGTCGGAATCACAGTTAGGGATGGACATCTGGAATCATTTATTAATGCTTTAAGCCAGATGGGCATTCCGGTGTGGGATGTTAAACCGTCTCCATTACAGTCGCTTGAGATGAAAGTGTTATTGTCTGATTTCCATGCTCTCCGCCCTCTTTTGAAACGGACAGGCTGCCGCATACATGTTAATACACGGATAGGATTCCCCTTTCAATTGGTGAAGTTGAAGAAACGTCGATTTTTTGCTGTTGGCATAGTAGCTTTTTTTGCAATACTTTTCCTTTTATCCTCTGTTATATGGGATGTGAAAGTCGTAGGTAACGTTAAGATCTCAACAGATGATGTACTTGTGGTAGCCAAGAAAGAGGGGATTTACCCACTTCAATGGATATTTCGATTGAATCATTTGGACGAGTTGTCACTGCAAATAAATAGGAAGTTACCTGGAACAGCCTGGGTTGGCGTAGATCGTAAAGGAACTACAATTACAATTCAAGTTGTAGAATCATCGATACCTGAGACAAAACCGTTGCTTAGTCCAAGGCATTTAATTAGCAGAACAGATGCGGTAGTTACAAGTATTTATGCAGAACAGGGTCTTCCTTTGGTTGCAAAGAACAGTAGGGTTAAGAAGGGACAAATCTTGATCTCTGGTTTGTTAGGGGATGAGGAAAATTCCCAGTCTGTCGTTGCTAAAGGTGAAGTGAAGGGATTAGTGTGGCATGAGTACAACATTGAAGTGCCCACTGTGCAGAAACGTAAAGTATATACAGGAGAAATTAAGAACAAAAGTTATCTTGTACTAGGTAATCGTGGGGTACAATTATGGGGCTACGGCAAAGTTCCATATGCTAAATATGATGTTGTAACGGAAACAGATCCTCTCACTTGGCGATCCACCAAATTACCAATGGGCTGGATGACCGAACATGTGATGGAAACGGAAGAGAGAAGCGAAGTGATTACGATAGAAGAAGCGAAAAAACAAGGAATAGAAGGCGCAATTCGTGACATTATAGCGAAATACGGTAGTGATTCAACCATCATTAGCCGAAAAATTTTGCAAGAGAAGAAAGAGAATGGTAAAGTTTATATGAAAGTTCTTTTTGAAGTGGAAGAAAAAATCGCTGAAGAGTTACCAATAGCGTATAACCAAGGAGACTGAGGCTATTTGTCAGAGAATACACACAGTATAAAGGTGTCATTTCAGAGCGCAGGAGAAGGACTAGCTATATTTGGTCCACAGGATATTTTTCTTAAGATGATCGAGGCACAAATTCCCGCAAAGATTGATTCGCGTGAAGCCGAGATTACAGTACGGGGTGGGGACCGTGAGGTTCAAATGCTTCAACAGTTGTTTGATGTGCTATTACAGTTGGTACGCAACGGATACGTCTTAACGGAACGCGATGTGATGTATGCAATAGATTTAGCAAAAGACTTTAGAGCCGATCAGTTATTAGATTTGTTCAAGGGAGAAATAACAACTACCTTTCGTGGTAAGCCTATACGTGTCAAAACGATTGGTCAAAAGCATTACGTCACAACGATTAAGAAACGAGATATTGTGTTTGCGATCGGTCCTGCGGGGACCGGAAAGACATATTTAGCTGTTGTATTAGCGGTTGCTGCACTGAAAGAAGGGTCTGTTAAGCGAATTGTTCTGACCCGACCTGCTGTAGAGGCTGGTGAGAATCTAGGATTCCTACCCGGTGATTTACAGGAGAAAGTAGACCCGTATCTGCGTCCATTATACGATGCCTTATTCGACGTGATGGGACCAGATCAGACTGCGAAAGCATTAGAACGGGGACTTATTGAAATTGCTCCGCTTGCATATATGCGTGGCCGAACACTTGAGGATGCATTTATTATTCTAGATGAAGCTCAGAATACAACACCTGAACAAATGAAAATGTTCTTGACTCGGCTCGGATTCGGCGCCAAGATGGTCATTACAGGTGATGTTACACAAATTGACCTTCCAAGAGGCAAAAAGTCGGGTTTGGTAGAAGCGAATGCTATATTAAGTTCGATTGCTGAGATTGGTTTTGTGTATTTCTCGGAGCAAGATGTTGTCCGTCATTCATTGGTACAAAAAATTATTGTTGCCTACGATCGAGCTACGGAAAATCAAGGCTAGAGGGGATTAACTCTATGGACTCGAAAGAAACGTCATCAGGCAAGTCATTTTCATATAAAAATGTTAGCTACAAGTATAGCGTGTTAACACGCTATACTCTGTTTTTATTTATAGTTGTGTTATTCTATGTTTCTCTTGCACCTAAGGTTTTGCCCGAACGTTATGATATACATCGAGGTTCCTACAGTGAAAAAGAAATAACGGCACCGGTACAAATTCCCAATAGCAAGGCAACGTTAAAAGCACAAGAGAAAGCAGCTGAACAAGTTAAGCCCGACTATAGTATTATTTCACTTCGAAATGATTTGTTAGTTGTTCAGATTCTTGATCGCATAGATCGACTTAATCAAGATGATCAAGTATCTAATCAGGATAAAGTTACAATTTATAGTAAGGAAATTCCACAGAGAGCTCAGGAATTTGTGCAAAATTTCGTAAATAGTAGCCGAAGTTCAGGCGCATACTCCGATAATCTGATGGATGAAATGCTACGAGTGATTAGCCAACAGACATATCGTATACCTGAGGAAACGTTTATTAAGATACCTAGGCTCACAAGTGAAGATATTCAGGCTATGAAACCCGTGGCTCGGAATATTGTTGAGAAATTGAGTAATGATCAGATCATGGATGCTCAAACAGCTCGAGCTAAAGTGGCAGAAGCGGTGAGTACAAGTTCTCTTAGTCAGCGGACACTACGAGAAGTTGTGCAAGAAATTGCACGATTGGCGCTTACAGCAAATAAATTTTACGATGAGGAAGCAACCAAGGAAGCCAAAGTTCAGGCACGCGAGGATACAGATACTGTTTTTATTAAGCAAGGGGATATTCTCGTAAGCAAGGGGCAGTTTATCACCGAGGAGTTATACGCTCTTTTAGATGATAATAAGCTTCTTAAGAATGAGGTTAACTATTGGCCTCAACTAGGTCTAGTCATGTTATCTTGTTTGTTGGCATTTGGACTACATATGTTTATTCGTCAATCTAGTGCGGGTAAATATAGATACAATAATTCACAGTTATTGATGCTTGTCTTTATTTTTGTTATTACGGTGCTGTCTATGAACATGGTAAGTATAGTGCAGAATAGTGTTCATCCTTATATAGGGTACATTGCTCCTGTAGCTTTGGGTGCAATACTCGTATCGTTGCTTATGGATGTTTCATTGGCTTTCTTTTGCGCTATGATATTCAGTATATTGTCTAGTGTGATATTAAATGTTAATCAAGGAGAAATTTTTGATTTTCATTTCGGGTTCTTTACGATGATTGTCTCATATGTCGCTATTTCTGCTATTCATAAGGCCAGCCAGCGGTCTACCTTACTCAAGGGTGGTATTATGGTAAGTCTGTTCGGATCGATCGCTGTATTTATATTGATCTTAATTGACGGCAAAGAATGGAGCCAGATACAAACGTTATATACCCTTGCCTTTGCATTTGCAGGGGGTCTATTGACAGCAGTTCTTGTTATTGGACTGATGCCATTTTTTGAAGTCACGTTTGGAATTTTGTCTGCCTTGAAGCTAGTAGAATTGTCTAGTCCTAATCATCCGTTACTTCGTAAGTTACTTACAGAGACACCTGGTACTTATCACCATAGTGTTATGGTAGGTAATCTTTCAGAAGCAGCTGCTGAGGCCATTGGCGCCAACGGATTGTTATGTAGAGTAGGTTCATACTATCATGATATAGGTAAGACGAAACGACCGAGTTATTTCATCGAGAATCAGAACCATATGGAGAATCCACATGATTCACTTGATCCTAAACTTAGTAAATCAATTATCATAGCTCATGCTAGAGATGGCGTAGAGATGTTGAAAGACTATAAGTTACCGAAGCTCATTAGAGATATTGCTGAACAACATCATGGAACAACATTTTTACATTTCTTTTATCACAAGGCATTGAAAAAAGCTGAGGAACAAGGCGTGGCGCCTGAATTCACTGAGCTTGACTTCCGCTACCCAGGTCCAAAGGCGCAGTCTAAAGAAGCCGCTGTTGTTGGGATTGCAGATAGTGTAGAGGCGGCAGTTCGATCATTGCGTAATCCTACGGTAGAACAAGTGGAGACCATGATTGAGAAAATTATTAAAAGTCGTATGGATGATCATCAGTTCAATGAGTGTGATCTCACAATGAAGGAACTGGATATTATTAGTAAAACATTGAAAGAAAGTGTGATGGGGATATTCCATTCTAGAATTGAATATCCAGAAGAAATAAAGAAGACAACAAAGATTGTCGAGGATGACAATAGAAAGGGCGTTTAATATATGAGTCTACAACTGGCTTGGAGTAACGAGCAGTCGGAATATGAAATCAATGAGTCTTTAATTTCTTTGCTTGAAGCTGCTTTGCAAAAGGCTGGAGAAGCTGAGAGTGTAATCGATGGGGAGGTTGCACTAACCTTCGTGAATGATGAACAGATTCATGAATTGAATCGAGATTACCGTGGCATCGATCGTCCGACAGATGTACTTTCTTTTGCTATGAATGATTCATTAGACGATGAACTTGAAATTGTCTACGAATTAGGAGAAGGAGAAGAGATGGAAGAGATTCCTGATGTGTTAGGTGATATTATCATCTCTGTTTCCCGAGCGAAATTACAAAGTGAAGAATTTGGACATTCGTTGGAACGCGAAATTGGGTTCTTGTTCGTTCATGGATTCTTGCATTTGCTCGGCTATGATCATCAAGACAAAGCTTCCGAAGATGAAATGATGGGCAAACAAGAGGCAGTTCTCGTTCAAGTGGGGTTGAATCGATAATGAGTAAGAAATCCTTCCTTTCTTCTTTTGGTTATGCGGCGGAGGGAATCAGGTACGCCATGACCACTCAGAGAAATATGAAGGTGCATGGGGTGGCGGCCTTGTTCGTTATATTGGCTGCTGCTGTATTACAAATATCGACCATGCGATGGCTGTTTCTGCTTCTAGCTATCACCTTAGTATTAACAGCAGAGATGTTTAATACGGCTTTAGAGGCTGCTGTAGACCTTGTATCAAGTGATATCCATCCTTTGGCTAAAGCGGCCAAGGATACTGCCGCAGGAGCTGTGCTTCTTACTGCGGCTTTTGCAGTGGTTGTAGGAATTGTGGTCTTCTACAGACCCCTTGTGGAGTTATTCGGGGGATAAAATATAGTAATGCTCAAAAACTAAGGACATGCTTCCGAAGTAAGTTTTTTCGAAGCATATCGATGAAGTAACGCTCAATAACTTTTAAGGCATGCTTCCGCTGCAAGTTTTTTGCGGAGTATATCAAGAAGTATCGCTAAAAAAAACTTTTAGGAGGTCTCATATGAACTCAAAGTCATTGTTGGAAGAAGCTATTAAAGCGCGAGAGAAGGCCTATATTCCGTACTCACACTTTGGTGTAGGTGCAGCACTGTTAGATAGCGAAGGACAGGTACATCATGGATGTAATATTGAGAATGCAGCCTATGGGCCTACAAACTGTGCTGAACGGACAGCGATGTTCAGTGCAATTGCTAATGGTCATCAGGCACGTAGTTTTAAAGCAATCGCAGTTGTCGCAGACACAGAAGGACCCGTTGCTCCTTGTGGTGTTTGTCGTCAAGTGATGGTAGAACTGTGTGATCTGGATATGCTAGTTATTCTAGGCAATCTAAAAGGTGAAATCCGCGAAACGACTGTGCGTGAGTTATTACCAGATTCCTTTGGTCCATCGGATCTAATCAAGAAATAGTAATGCTACTGAAATGATATTCAAGATATAGAGGAACATTTTTAGGAGGAAAATAATTAAATGGCAAAATTTAAATCAGGCTTCGTAGGGATCGTCGGAAGACCGAATGTGGGTAAATCAACACTGATGAATCAGGTGATTGGACAGAAGATTGCAATCATGTCTGACAAACCTCAGACTACCCGTAACAAAATTCATGGTGTATACACAACAGAACATAACCAAATCGTATTTCTAGATACACCTGGTATTCATAAACGCCAATCTAAACTTGGTGATTTCATGAATCAGACGGCTCTTAACACATTAGGAGAAGTCGAGGCTGTATTGTTCCTTGTTGATGCAGCTGAAGGTATGGGTGGTGGTGATCGCTACATTGTGGAGCAACTTAAGAATGTTCGGACACCCATTATTCTAGTGTTGAATAAAATTGACCGTATTGAGCCGCAAGCATTACTACCACTTATTGAGGGATATCGTAAGCTGTATGATTTTGCAGAGATTATTCCTGTATCTGCGAAGAACGGAAATAATGTTAATACCTTATTAAAGGAATTAGAGAAGTATTTACCTGAAGGACCACAGTATTATCCTGCAGATCAGATAACGGATCACCCAGAGCAATTTGTGTGTGCCGAGCTAGTTCGTGAGAAAATTCTTCATTTGACGAGAGAAGAGATTCCACATTCCATCGCAGTTATGATTGAAGATATGAAAGTTCAGGACAATGGTGTGGTGCATATTTCTGCTGTAATATTTGTGGAGAGAAGTTCTCAGAAGGGCATTATCATTGGTAAACAAGGTGCAATGTTGAAAGAAATTGGACAGTTAGCACGTCATGATATTCAGAACTTGTTAGGTTCCAAAATTTTCTTGGAAATTTGGGTCAAAGTTAAAAAAGATTGGCGCAATCAAGATCGAGTTCTTCGTGATCTAGGCTTCCACCGCGGAAGCTAGAGCTTTTGCTCCGGTTGGTAGGAATTGCAACACATATTACCTCGTACAACGCACATCCTAATTTTGAAGATGCAGACGCATTTCCAAAGGAAAGGATGAATACGTATGCGAGATTTTTCGTGGAAGTATTTTGCGATGACTGGAGATGTCGATGCTTATTTGTTATTCAAAGAAGCAGGCGGATCTCCAGATCAGGTGTTGTTTTCAATAGAACCAGTGGTAGAAGAGATGGTTGATTATGAAGAGAACGAATGAGTGGTTGCTCCGTGAATGGTTGGGGGAAGAGGCATGCTTTACAGGGTGGAAGGGATCGTCATCCGCAGCATGGACTACGGTGAAGGGAACAAAATCATTACGCTTTGCACCGAAAACACGGGAAAAATAGGTGTACTTGTTCGAGGGGCAAAGAAAGTAAAGAGCCGGCATGCTGCATTGACGCAGCTGTTTACGTTAGGGGAATATGTTTTTTTTCGAAACGGGACGGGATTAGGCACATTAAATGCAGGTGAAATATCGGTGTCTCATCATCGTTTGCGTGGAGATCTGTATATGGCAGCTTATGCATCCTATGCTTGTGAGCTGCTTGATCGTATTCTTTTAGATGAGGAGACAGGTAGCTTCTGGTTTCAACAGTTGAAGGCTTGTCTCGGTGAACTGGAAGAAGGGAAAGACCCTGGAATCATACTCAACGTATATGAAATGAAAATGTTACAGACCGCGGGTTATGCCCCGGTGTTAGATGCATGTGTCTCATGTGGGCGATCACAAAGTGAAGATGAGTTACTCATAAGTCCTCGCCTTGGCGGCGTATTATGTACGTATTGTCGGCATGTTGATCCCCAGGCTTTGAAAGTTACGCCTCGCACATTAAAATTACTGCGTATATTTGAAAGGCTTGATCTAAGAAAACTTGGTAATATTGATGTGAAGGAAGAAACCAAGCTGGAATTGAAGAAGGTCATGAGATCTTTTATAGATATGCAATTAGGTGTTAATCTTAAGTCGAGAAATTTCCTGGATCAGATGGATAAATATGAAATTTGACGAATGGGACAATATCTATTAGTATATTATAAGATTATATTTATTTAATTGTAACATGCAGTGATCGAGATAGTAGCGATTTAGATCCTATTAGCGAGTTGGGAATGGTGAAAGCCCAACGGAGAGAAATCGTGAAAAGGCAACTCGGGAGCATGAATGAATGATAAAAGTGGATTATGCTTTAGCTTTAAGCACAAGCATGATCAAGTAGGGTGGAACCGCGGGATACAAGCTCTCGTCCCTATGTCTGTTCAGCAGGCGTAGAGACGAGGGCTTTTTGCTGTTCAGACAGGATATGTGAATGTGATGAACTTGAAAAAAAGCAAAGGAGCGATGCTAGAATGAATTTTCAACAAATGATTCTTACACTACAGCAGTTCTGGGCAGATCAAAACTGTATTATTGTCCAGCCGTATGATACGGAAAAAGGTGCAGGTACCATGAATCCGATGACGTATTTGCATTCGATTGGTCCAGAACCGTGGAATGTGGCATATGTAGAGCCATCCCGTCGCCCAAGCGATGGACGTTATGGAGAGAATCCTAATCGGCTTTATCAGCATCACCAATTCCAGGTTATTCTTAAACCTTCGCCTGATAATATTCAAGAAATTTATTTAGAGAGTTTAAAACGCCTGGGTATTGATCCTCTACAACATGATATAAGATTCGTTGAAGACAACTGGGAAGCACCAACATTGGGTGCATGGGGCTTAGGTTGGGAAGTATGGCTTGACGGTATGGAAGTAACACAATTCACGTACTTCCAACAAGTGGGAGGCATTGATGCAAGTCCTGTCGCTGTTGAAATAACATACGGTATGGAACGCCTCGCGTCTTATATTCAGGATAAAGAGAATGTATTTGATCTTGAGTGGGTCAATGGAATTACATATGGAGATGTGTTTCATCAAGCGGAAGTTGAACATTCCAAATACACATTTGAAGTGTCTGATGTGAAGATGTTGTTCACATTATTTAATATGTATGAAGAGGAAGCTAATAAAGCGATGGAGCAAAACTTAGTATTTCCTGCGTATGACTACGTTTTGAAGTGTTCTCACACCTTCAACTTACTTGATGCTCGTGGAGCAATCAGCGTAACTGAACGGACGGGTTACATTATTCGCGTAAGAAATTTGGCGCGACAAATAGCTGCCTCTTATTTGGGAGAACGCGAGAAATTGGGCTTCCCGCTTTGTAAGAAAGGAGACGTTTAACGTGGCTAAAGACTTATTGTTTGAGATTGGGTTGGAAGAAGTTCCTGCTCGATTTATACGTACTGCTGTAGAACAGTTAGAAGAGCGTATGGTTAAGTGGTTAGAGCAGTCAAGAATCTCATATGGAAAAGTACATGCTTATGCAACACCACGTCGTTTGGCGGTACTCGTGGAAGGTGTAGCGGAGAAGCAAGAAGATATTGACGAAGAAGTAAAAGGCCCATCTCGCAAAATTGCTCAGGATGCTAGTGGTGCTTGGAGTAAAGCTGCTTTAGGGTTTGCTCGTAGCCAAGGTGTTGATCCTGAACAGTTTACGTTCCAAGAGTTAAATGGTGTTGAATATATATATGCAACTAAGAGCAGTTTAGGAGTAGAGACTTCAAGCATTCTATCGGAAGCATTGTTGGGCATTCTTACTTCGATGACGTTTCCTAAGAATATGCGTTGGGGCGCTCATGAATTTAAATTTGTCCGTCCGATTCGTTGGCTTATAGCTCTGTTTGGAACTGATGTCATAGAACTTGAAATTACAGGTGTGAAATCGGGTAATGTGACACGAGGTCATCGTTTCTTAGGGGAAGAAGCTGTTGTTTCGGAACCTTCCGCATATTTGGATGTGCTTCGAAGCCAGTCTGTTATTGCATGCGTGAATGAACGTAAAGACTTGATTGAGAAGCAGATCAAGGCGCTTGCAGAAGAGAAACAGTGGAAAATTGCAGTTAAAGACGATCTTCTTGAGGAAGTTTTGTTTCTTGTTGAAACACCAACGGCATTATTTGGAAGCTTTGACCCTGCCTTTTTAGAAATCCCACAAGAAGTATTAATTACTTCCATGAGGGAGCATCAACGTTACTTCCCAGTATTAAATGACCAAGATCAATTACTACCGTTCTTCGTCACTGTACGTAATGGGAATAGTACTTCTTTGGATGTCATTGCCAAAGGAAATGAGAAAGTACTACGTGCACGTTTGTCAGATGCGAAATTTTTCTACGAAGAAGATCAGAAACTTCACATTAAGACCGCTTTGTTGAAACTTGAAAATATTGTATTCCATGAAGAGTTAGGATCGATTGCTGACAAGGTTCGTAGAACACGTCGTATTGCAGATGGTCTAGCTTCCATATTGCAGATTTCTCAGGAAGATGCAGATGCTGTCTCCCGTGCTGCTGAAATATGTAAGTTTGATCTTGTCACTCAAATGGTTTACGAATTCCCTGAATTACAAGGTGTGATGGGTGAAGACTATGCACGTAGAGCTGGGGAGAAAGAGGAAGTAGCTAAGGCTGTGTTCCAACATTATCAACCACGTTTTGCTGGAGATGATACGCCTGAATCAATCGTTGGGTCACTTGTTAGTATTGCTGATAAGATCGATACCATTATTGGGTGTTTCTCCATAGGGATCATTCCAACTGGATCTCAAGATCCTTATGCACTTCGCCGCCAAGCACAAGGTATTGTTCAAATCATGCTTGCGCAAAATTTACCTATTTCATTATCAGAGATACTCACACTTTCGCTTGATGTTCATGAGAGTCTTCGCAAAATGAAACTTTCCGCTGATGAAGTACGTACAGCTATCGTTGAGTTCTTTGGACTTCGAGTGAAGAAAATTCTTTCGGAGAACTTACGTTATGATGTTGTAGATGCGGTGATTTCAGCAGACTTTGATGATATTGCCTCCGTTGTTTCGCGTGGTAAAGCTCTAATGGATGCTGTAATGAACCAGACAGATTTCAAAACGACGGTTGAATCATTTAATCGTGTGAGTAATCTAGGTGGTAAAGCAGAAGAACAATTTGTTATTAACGAAGCTCTTCTCCAAGAACATGGAGAGAAGGAACTTTATAAAGCATGGCAATCTATCCAAGATGGATATCATAGTGCATTGGAACAACGAGATGGACTTAAAGCGTTGCAATGGCTAGGACAGATCCGTAACGCTGTAACAGAATTCTTCGATTCAGTTATGGTTATGGCAGAAGATGAACAAGTAAGAAACAATCGATTGGCACTTTTGGCTGCGATTGATAAAGATTTAAAGGAATTCGCAGATTTTACGAAACTTGTGTGGTAATCATAACGTAATAGGGTAATTGTATACGGAAACCAACATTATTCTGTATTTGATGGGGTCCGTATACAGGTATTTCATCATTTCCCATAAGTTGCTAAGTCTGATTAAGAAGGATTTCAGCTATTCAAGAGCGTATATACTATTTAAGAACTTTATTTTGGGTGGAATAGGTGATATCTCTGACTACAGTTGCAAAATTCCATATTGTTGTCGACGGGGATGCCTGTCCCGTAAAGCATGAAATAGCAGTCACTGCACGTCAATTTTCAGTTCCCGTCCTAATGGTCTCATCTTACGATCATCTGATTCGTGAAGAAGAAGGTGTGACGGCTGTACAAGTGGACCGTAGTGATCAAAGCGCTGATCTTTATATTGCTAACCATATTACACGAGGTGATATCGTAGTTACACAGGATTATGGGCTAGCAGCATTGGCTTTAGCAAAAGGTTGTTATGTTATCTCTTTTAGAGGCATGCATTATGGGGATAATGATATTGAATTGATGTTGGATCGTAGGCATCATCAGGCTAAAGCGAGAAGAATGGGTAAGCATTCCAAAGGTCCCAAGCCGATCACAGCCGATGATAAAATATTTTTTCAACACAATCTGACAATAATTTTGCAGGATTTGCAGGAGAACGGTCAGTAATAGCGAATAATATTTACGTGCCATAAAGAGATGAAGGTGGTAAAGATGAGTGCCGGACAAGGTAATATTCCGGAAAAAGTAATTGATTCCGTGTTAGAACACAATGATATCGTCGATACGGTAAGTAAGTACGTTCATCTCACCAAGCAAGGAAAGTATATGAAAGGCCTATGTCCGTTTCATTCGGAGAAGACGCCATCATTTACTGTGACACCAGAGAGACAGATTTTCTACTGTTATGGATGCGGTAAGGGTGGTAACTCAATCAAGTTTATGATGGAAATCGAAGCCTTATCTTTTCCCGAAGCTGTGAAAATGATGGCGGAAGAAAGTCATATCGAGATGCCTGAGATACAGGGTGTAGCAGTTGCTTCATCCAATCCAGAGAGAGAAAGACTTCTACAAGCTTATGAATGGACATCCAAATTTTTTCATTATTTGCTGAAGAATACGGAACATGGTAAACCAGCTATGGATTACTTACGTTCAAGGGGATTCAGTGACAAAATGATTGATCAGTTTCAAATTGGCTATGCACCGGAGTCATGGAATACATTGGTGCAGTTTTTGACGAAACGATCTTTCGATTTAGAGGAAATGGAAAAGGGAGGATTATTATCCACTCGAAGTGATGGTACGGGATTTATTGATCGGTTTCGTGACAGAGTTATGTTTCCGATTAGCGATAGGAATGGTAGGGTTATTGCCTTTGGGGGTAGAGTACTTGGGGATGGACAACCGAAGTATTTGAACTCACCCGAAAGTAAATTGTTTAACAAAAGCCGGACGTTGTACAACTTGCATCAAGCGAAGAGTTCCATCCGAAAGCTACGACAAATTGTGTTGTTTGAAGGATATGGAGATACGATTTCAGCTTGGGAAGCAGGCGTACACAATGGTGTTGCAACGATGGGGACTTCTTTAACTGAAAGTCATGTTTCGATGATGAAGACCATGGCAGATGAAATATTAATTTGTTTCGATGGGGATCGCGCAGGACAATCATCAGCTATGAAGAATATACCATTGTTGGAAAGTGCGGGAATTAGAATTAAGATCGCCATATTAAGTGATGGACTCGATCCTGATGATTTTGTACGTAAATATGGTTCGGAACGATTTATGAGTCAAATTATTGATGGTGCCGTTTCAACGACAAAATTTAAACTTATATATCTGAAAAAAAACCATATACTCCTAGAAGAAGATGGGAAAATTTCTTATTTGAAGGAAGTTCTTCCGATCATTGCAGCCCTATCATCCTCGACGGAGAGAGAAGTGTATTTGAGGGAATTATCTTCTGAACATCAGCTTTCGTATGAAAGTCTTAAGCAAGATTGCAACCTGATTCGCCAGACGATGCAAAAAAATATGCCGGATGGGGATAATTTTGAAGATGGGTGGAATAATGGTAGGCATAAAAAAGGGCGGATTCCAGCTCCCACTTTACTACCTGCTTATCACACCGCAGAGCGTCGTCTACTGTCTCTGATGCTTCAAGATTCGGAAGTCGCCCAATATGTGGGCGAGCGCCTCGGAGATGCTTTTAACATTGATGATCATGCAGCTATTGCTGCTTATCTATATGCATATTATGCTCAGGGTAAACACCCAGATATAAGCCGTTTCATGTCATCACTTCATGATGACCGATTGGAGAAGACACTTAGTTCAATCTCAATGATGGACACACCACGAGATTGGAATATTGAGGTACTTGATGATTACATTAGGGAAATTCATAAGGTTCCACAGCAAGTACATGTAGAACGTAAAAAAGAAGAGATGATGAATGCAGAACGCTCTGGTGATTTTTTACGTGCAGCACAAATAGGTAGTGAGATTATAGCCCTAGAGAGACAATAAATGAACGTGGTTTGAGTGTATCTAGGGAGGAGGGAGTCGAAATATGGCGAATGATCAACGTACTGAAATAGAGACAGAGTTGACCCTTGATCAGGTCAAAGATCAACTAGTAGAGCAAGGTAAGAAAAGATCGACATTAAATATCAAAGACATCATGGAGAAATTGTCCCCGTTCGACCAAGATCCCGAACAAATGGAAGAGTTTTACGAACATTTGGCTGACTTGGAGATTGAAGTAGTCAACGAGAATGATGAAGAGGTTAATACACTTCGGCCTAATGATGACTCCGAGGAAAATAATAGTGGTGACGAGATGAGTTCCTTTAATGACGACTTATCCTTACCACCAGGGATTAAGATCAATGATCCTGTCCGTATGTATCTTAAGGAAATTGGACGTGTACAATTATTATCAGCAGATGATGAAATTCAACTAGCCAAACGTATTGAGAATGGTGATGAAGAGGCTAAAAGACGTCTTGCTGAAGCAAATCTACGTCTCGTAGTCAGCATTGCTAAGCGGTATGTTGGACGGGGAATGTTGTTTCTTGATCTAATTCAAGAAGGTAACATGGGTCTTATCAAAGCTGTAGAGAAATTTGATCATGGAAAAGGATTTAAGTTTAGTACGTATGCTACATGGTGGATACGTCAAGCTATCACCCGTGCCATTGCAGACCAAGCACGAACAATCCGTATTCCAGTTCATATGGTGGAGACCATTAATAAACTGATAAGGGTATCTCGTCAATTGCTTCAAGAATTAGGGCGTGAACCATCACCAGAGGAAATTGCAGCAGAGATGGAATTAAGTGTTGAAAAAGTTCGGGAGATTATGAAAATTGCTCAAGAACCAGTATCGTTGGAGACACCGATCGGGGAAGAAGATGACTCGCATCTTGGAGATTTTATAGAAGATCAGGAAGCTTTGGCGCCTGCTGATGCAGCAGCGTATGAGCTACTCAAAGAGCAGTTGGAAGATGTACTGGATACGCTAACTGAACGGGAAGAAAATGTATTGCGTCTACGTTTCGGTCTTGACGATGGACGTACGAGAACACTTGAAGAGGTTGGTAAAGTGTTCGGAGTAACCCGTGAACGGATTCGCCAGATTGAAGCTAAGGCGCTTCGTAAATTGCGTCATCCAAGCCGTAGTAAAAGGCTTAAGGATTTTCTGGAATAAAGCGTATAATTGGACCTTCTGCAGCTTATTAGCTCAGAGGTCTTTTTTTCATAAACTGTCTATTTGAAATATGGGAATGTCAGGGATAGGTTTCTTTCTTTTGGAATTATTTCCTTGATTTGTTGTATTGATTTTTATTTTAGCGCTTTTTCTTAGCTATTGCAAATCATCACTACAGCTTATTTAGTGAGAAATTGTTATGGGAATACTTGTAATGTTATTCTATTCACGAAAAAAAAGGATTGCGTAGGTGGCTCATGAAATTATCAAAAAGATTGCAATATATTATGGAACAGATCCCAGTCGGAAGTACATTTGCTGATATTGGCTCAGATCATGCTATGTTACCTGTAGCGGCGATAAAATCGGGAAAAGCGCTAAGTGCGGTGGCTGGGGAAGTTAATCCTGGTCCTCGGGATGCTGCGGCAAAGCAGGTGGCTACAGCGGGTCTAGGAGGCAAGATCTCGGTAAGACTTGGTGACGGCCTAAATGTGATTTCTCCTGGTGAGGTCGATGTTATCACGATTGCTGGTATGGGTGGGGGATTAATTTCAACGATATTGGAACAGGGTGTAGATAAGCTCGAAGGTGTTAAGAAACTTATATTACAACCGAATGTTGGCGAAGAGCTTGTGCGCCGTTGGTTATTAGATAGACACTGGGTGTTAACCTCTGAGCACATTATGGAAGAGGATCGTAAAGTATATGAAATATTAACGGCTGTGCCTGGGAATAGTGGTACGGTAACGTTATCAAATGAGGATGTTTATAAAGAGTATTATCTCGATAGTAGTAGCCATGGGCAAGTGAAAATCACGAAAGAAATGTCTGTACGAATGGGCCCTTGGTTGTTGCAAGAGAGGAATTCGATCTTTACTTCTAAATGGATGTCTGAGATTGATAAGCTGGAACGAATACTGAAATCTCTTGCTACGTCTACTTTGTCCTCGGCAGAGACTAAATCTGAAGAAATAGCACAAGAAATTCAACATATTAAGGAGGTGCTTTCATGTTCGCCAAAGGACAGACAGTAATTCAATATATGGAACAGCTAGCTCCTAAACATGTAGCCATGCCTGACGATCGTATAGGACTACAGCTCGGAACCTTACAGAAGGATATTCACAATGTGCTGATTGCGTTAGATATCAATGACGAAGTTGTAGAAGAAGCGATACAATTAAACGTTGATCTCATTATTGCGCATCATGCGATTATTTTTCGTCCATTGAAACAACTTCAGACGGACACGCCTATGGGTAAGCTATACGAGAAGCTAATTAAACACGACATTGCTGTTTACATTAGCCATACCAACCTCGATGTTACAGAGGGTGGTATGAACGATTGGATGGCAGAAGCACTCGGCATCGAGAATGGCTCGCCTATTGAAGATCTTCATACAGAGCAATTATCAAAGTTAGTTGTTTTTGTGCCTAAGAGCCATCATCAACAAGTCCTAGATGCGATTCTAGGAGCTGGTGCCGGCTATATTGGTGATTATAGTCACTGTAGCTTTAATATCGAGGGATATGGTACGTTCATGCCTCATGAGGGTAGTAATCCTTTCATTGGTTCAGAAGGAAAGCTTGAGAAGGTAGAAGAAATGCGAATTGAGACCATTGTGCCTCAGGGAATCCAGCGAAAAGTAGTACAGGCTATGTTGAAAGCCCATCCCTATGAAGAAGTAGCGTATGATCTGTATGCTATGAATCTTAAAGGGAGAACCTTAGGCCTAGGTCGCGTA
This sequence comes from Paenibacillus macquariensis, assembly GCF_900156375.1. GTDB lineage: Bacteria > Bacillota > Bacilli > Paenibacillales > Paenibacillaceae > Paenibacillus_AQ > Paenibacillus_AQ macquariensis. Next base: position 31,841 of record NZ_FTNK01000007.1, on the reverse strand, counting down.
GGTAAATTAAATAAACCAATGTTACTTGAGGAGTTCGTCCAGGTTGTTAAACAGAATCTAGATGTTGATCATGTCAGGGTAGTAGGTGACCTGAAACGTCCTATCCGTAAAGCTGCTGTACTTGGGGGTTCTGGAAGTAGATATGTATCCCCTTCAATATTCCGTGGTGCAGATGTGATTGTGACTGGAGATATTGACTACCATACGGCACAGGATGCTTTGATGGCAGGTATCGCAATCATTGATCCAGGTCATAACGCAGAGAAAATAATGAAATCAAAAGTAGCAGAATGGATGAGAGAAAAACTTCAAACTGCAAAGGTTGAGACCCAGGTACATGTGTCCAAGGTAAATACTGAACCATTCCAATTTATGTAGCATAGAACGTTGCCTAAATTAGAATTAATAATCTGTCAAAATTTCATGGGGTTGTTTTCTTGGTCAACTCACTGTATAGTATTAAATGTTGTCCCGAAAGTTTGACAGACAATCGCTGGTGATGCTTAAGGCATCACGAGAGGAAAGTCCGGGCTCCATAGGGCAGGGTGCTGGATAACGTCCAGTCAGCGCGAGTTGAAGGATAGTGCCACAGAAATGGACCGCCGATGGCTGCGCAAGCAGCACAGGCAAGGATGGAACCGAGGTGTAAGAGACCCCGAGGAACGCTGGTGACTTCGTTCCTGGTAAACCCCACTTGGAGCAAGACCTAATGGAACGCAGCTTCTCTGTGCAAGGAGAGCAGCCTTAGCCCGAGGCGCGTTTAGGTTGGTCGCTGGAGCCGCTCAGCAATGTTCGGCCTAGATAGATGATTGTCGTTTGGAGTGGGAGGGTTGTTCCCGTATGAACCACAATAGACACAGAACCCGGCTTACGGCAGACTTTCAGAACTACAACAACTCATGAATGAAATACTTATGATGAATGATAATTGAAATGGTGATGTTCTATCGGTTAATAGCCTATAGAACATCACCATTTTTTTCGTTGCATAAAGCCTATTTAAATGATGTATGTACTTATGATGGTCATTCGTACAAACCGGAGTTAGACGTATGTAATAGACTATATCAAAATACGAAAGGAGCTAACGAATATGAGCCATCATTGTGGTTTTGAATGTCCCGTGGTTGAACCGATCGTTTGCGATCCCATTGTCGTTATAAGAGACCATTATTTTACACAAGTTGTTCCTGTAATCCACACGATTCAAGTGGTCAATAGACATCATTGTATTCCTGTTGAGAAACATATTTATCATTCCGAAACAGTTGAAGAAGGAATCGAAGAAAGAGGAGTCGAGAGAGTAGGCGTATTAGGGGTATCCGGTCGCAAAGAAAACAAACGAAATGCGACAGTATCAAAAGCCAAAACCAAAGCGAAAACAAAAGCAAAAGCAAAAATAAAATCAAAATCAAAAAAATAATGCGAAATATCTAGCAAAGTGACACAAATGCGATACCTCACCAAAAAAAACCAACCGTGTTGCAATGTACACGGATTGGTTTTTTTGCAAAATACGTATTGAATTATTTAGATGCGTTTCTTTGGATGACCGATTGTAATTGATTCTGTACATGCTGTGGCCAAAATTGAAGTGGGGAAGCTCCGTTTCCAGCAGCTTGAAGTGCTTTGTAAATATCGACTTGTCCATAACCAAAATACTTATCTCTACCCTTATCGCCTAAATCCACAACACTTTCACGCATCAGATTCATGACTTCTTCATTCGTGAGATTTGGATTTCTGGATCTGATAAGTCCCGCTAGAGCAGCAACATGAGGAGTGGCCATGGATGTTCCAGAAAGTGCGGCATATTCATTATTAAGATAGGTGCTGGCTATGCTTTCCCCTGGTGCTACAACATCAACATAATCTCCATAGTTCGAGAAAGAGGCACGTTTCATTGATGAATCAGTGGCAGATACGGAGAATACTTCAGGATAAGCTGCAGGATATCCAGGTCGCTCCGTATTATCGTTACCTGTAGCAGCTACGATGACTACATCTCTGTTATAGGCATATTTGATGGCATCATGTAGGAATTCAGAGTCAGCATAATTACCCAGGCTCATGTTTATGACCTTCGCTCCATGATCAGTAGCCCATATAACCCCTTCTGCTACGGAATAGGTAGTACCTGCACCAGAACTGTCGAGTGCTTTTACAGGCATGACTTTATTATACCAACTTATACCAGCTACTCCTTCGTTGTTGTTGACGACTGCACCTATAATTCCAGCAACATGAGTACCATGACCTACATCATCTTTAGGTTGATTGGAAGGATCAATGACGTTATATCCCTGGATAAGGTTTCCTTTTAAGTCGGAATGTTGCAAGTCTGCACCTGTGTCAACGACTGCGATGATCACATCTTTGTTTCCCTTAGCTAAATCCCATCCCTTATTTGTCTGAATGGCCGGTAAATTCCATTGGTATTTAGAGAATAGTAGGTCATTCGGAATGTTAGGTGTAATAGACGTGTTTTTCCCATTAGTTAAATTATCATTAGTTAAATTATCATTGGTTAAATATAAATAGTGAGGTTCAACATAAATAGGTCTATATTTATTCATAAAATAAGTCTTGAGTTGTGGATAGTTCATGTTATCAGCATGAAATACGTAAGCATAACCCATTTTACGAATCCATTTGCTTTTGATTTCGCTGGAAATGGTCATCAATGTTCGAACTGACACATTTTCACGGAAGTGTACGACAATCTCATTCTCATAATAATGGCTCGCTTTTTCATTATCATGGCCAGTCTTCACGGTAATGTCTCGAAGTGTATTGGTCTCAACCGATTCGACGCGATAATTACCTTCTTTAGGATATGGAATTAGCCTTAAATTTCTCTTCTGGTGATTGGACACTTCGTTGAGAACCTTTTGGCTTATTAACGCGATAATGCCCTTGTTTCCCTTAGGTGAGGGTTCAGCCATAATAAAGTATTGATTATCCTTAACCTTGAACGAGGGAGACTCATAGGAGCGATGATTTCGCAATTGATTTGTGGCTAATTTTTGATACGTGTTGAATTGGTTGTTATCATTCGTGTCCCATGTTAAGGTTGGTGATTGGTATGGTGTAGAATGCTGATTGGAGAAATCAACCCAGGTCAGCAATTGAATGTGATGATGAGTCTTTTGTAGTTCTCTGACGTATTGATTTATTTGCTGTTTACTTGATGAATTGAATCGGTCTGCCATGTTAGAAAGATGCTCTTTCGCATCCGCTCGCGTCAAATGATCAGTGGACGTAATATCATGATTCATTATTGTTTGTTTAAGGGTTTCTTCTTGTTTGGGCTTAGCGACTGGAGTTCTCGAAGCTTGATTTAAGTTTGAATTGGAATCGGAATTTGGAATTAACGCAAAGATTGTTATCGTTGCCATAGCTACAGTTAATCCTGACACTAACCATGTTTTGCGGGACATTTCAATACCTCCTAATACGTATCTGGGCTTTTCTTTATCGTTAGGAAGTTGCTGTGTTTTTATTCGTAATGTTTGGGTTATAATGATTGAATTTAGGTGATATATTTAAGCTAGAAAAGTGTACCGCTTCAAAGTAATATATGGTAGGATAATACAAGTGAAATCGATGGTAGAAGTTATTATCAACTTCAACTATTGACGTAGGTACATTTAAGGGGGAGCTAACGATTATGTCAGCAGCCAATGTTCAAAAATTGTGTGAATCCACAAGAGAAAAATTAAAAAAAGGTATTGAAAGTACAGAGATATTTCTGAATGAGCATGCACTACCACAATTGACATCAGATCAACCGGATGAAGACATGGTGCTATTCTACAAAGGATTTTTGTCCGAATTGCGCCACTTACTTGTCTTCTCTGAAGTTTCTTATGAGAAATTAGGAGTGGTTTTGCGTCGTGCGAACTTTGATATCGAATTTGCCGAGAAGGCTCTATACAATGTATATCATCACTGCGTCAACAATTTCTTTTATCCTAAAAATGAGAGTTATGCTGAGGACGGCCGTTATGCTTATACAGGACAAGATGCAATTCGTTTCCGTATCAAGCCAATTCAAGAAGCACGTAGTATCATTCTAGATATTAATAAAGTGTATGAAGAGTTAAGAGATGATCTTACGTATTATGAAAGTGACTATTTAACAGAGCGTCGGATGCAAAGTCAACGCAGTCATGCTTAGTTAAAACCCAAATACATTCAAATACATTGAATTATTAAATAATGATCATTACATAATGGCTGAGTTGTCCTATATAGGGGCGGCTCAGCCATTTTAATGTGTCTAGAAATAGAGTGAATCAGGTTACTGAATGGGTTATTTTTTGCATTATGCCATCAACTTACAGCTACATATTCGCATATCAGCATACGGTGTCGGAGACAATGGAGAAGAGGTGATCTTAATGATAAATGAGCCCAAAACATTAGTTAAGTGTAGCGTAAGCAATTGTCACTTTTGGGGAGAAGCTAATCTGTGTCAAGCTGAGAAAATTGTAATTGAAATTGATGCTCATGCAAGTCGGAATTTGAATGAAGAATTTGGGGAAGAGCATTTTAATAATCATCAGGATAATGCTCGAACGTCATCCTCGACTTGTTGTTTAACTTTTAAACCAAAATGAGAAATCTTATGTAATTGTGTTGAATCGAAAAAGGGAGGTGTTGTCATTGGGTAAAAATAAACATGGTAATCATGGTCATTCCGAGAATGAAAGTATTCGTAAAGAAAGAATACTTCATGCCAAACGTGTTGATTATCCACGTCTAGAGAACGATCATAAAGAGGAGTATGCAGAGGAGTATGCAGAGGAGTATGCAGCAGAAGTCGCCCCAGGTCCTTCTCGTATATTAGATGATACCCGAGGTGAAGATGTAGATGCGGACATCTTGGAGTCAAGAACAGGGCAATTGATTGGGTATGTAGGTCTTGCATTTGGTGTTGTGTCTTTATTCATGTGGTCTATCGTTCTTGGTCCAGTTGCAGCGATCATGGGATATTATGCTTTTTCACAAGGTAACAAAGCAACCGGAGGCTGGTCAATGGCTCTCGGAATATTAGCTACGATCAGTTATTTTGTGCTGATGCCTTTTGTAAGATAATAATGACTCGGTTGCCCGAATTCAGATATCAAAAGTGGACTTTCTAAAGCCTCTCATGAGGTTTTAGATGTTCACTTTTTTTATTGATGTTAAAGAGAAGGTAGCGTATGTCCCATTCGCATGATAAAATGTAAAAAGTACATTATGATGGAAGTTGGGATAATAATCATGCAGATGGACTCAGTAACGACTAAACAACCTATAAGTCTTCAAGAAAATGCTACGATACAGGATAAAAATGATCTTATACAGAGCATACTTAATACCAATACAGGTGAATCTGATTTTGACGTATTATTGAAACAGATGATGACGACGTCTGAAGTACCAGCGACCGATAGTACTGTACCTCTAAATCCCGGTGTTTCATGGAGTGAGGGTCTATTATGGCAGCAACTTGGAGCTGTAAATACGGATAATACAATCATTACTGAAACGAAGAATCATTCTGCAGAGTCGTTACCTACAACTTATAATGATCTGATTGAACAAGCTAGCCGTAAATATGGTATATCTGAATCCTTAATCAAAGCCGTCATTGATACAGAATCATCCTTTAATCCACAAGTGGTATCTTCCGCTGGAGCGAAGGGATTAATGCAATTAATGGATGGAACAGCTCAAGGGCTGGGAGTTAGCGACTCATTTGATCCAGCTGAGAACATCGATGCAGGAACAAGATACCTTTCATATCAATTAAAGCGCTTTGATGGACAAGAGAATATGGCTCTTGCCGCATATAATGCTGGACCAGGAAGAGTTCAGCGGCTTGGTATATCATCAGATGCCGAACTTATGAATCACTTGAGCTCGCTCCCAGAGGAGACAAGAAACTATATAACTAAGGTGCAGAACGCTCGTTCCAAATATGAAGTATAAAGAGACAACTACATAGTTATACATGGGATCACACGGGGGAGGCACCAGGGTGAAAGAGCAGTAAGAGCACTTACGCCCTCTCCGACGTTTGATCTTTTTGCGTTGTCGAAAAAGAAAGGTGGAAGACATAAATGATCTACTGGGATCATGCTGCAAGTACGCCACCGTATGAAGATGTCATACGCACATTGACTGAGGTTATGGACAAGCATTATGGAAATCCATCTTCAATCCACCAATTAGGTGGGGATTCTGTAAAGCTGATTAAGCGATCCCGTGAAGTTTGCGCGAATGCGCTGCATGTTAAACCTTCAGAAATCATATTCACATCAGGAGCGACAGAAGCTAATAATTTGGCTATTAAGGGTGCAGCACTCCAATATATGAGTCGTGGAAAGCATTTGATTACGTCGATGGTTGAGCATGCTTCGGTGTATGAGAGTTTTCTTCAACTACAACAGTGGGGGTTCGAAGTTACGTTTCTTCCTGTTGATTCACAAGGTTGTGTTAGCTTGGAATCCATTACCGCAGCCATAAGAAAAGATACGATATTGGTTAGTATTATGCATGTCAACAATGAGATGGGAGCTATACAACCCATAGATGCTATCGGACAGGAAATTAAGCGCTGTAATGCACTGACTTTATTTCATGTCGATGGGGTCCAAGGTTTTGGGAAGTTACCTGTAGATTTAAAGACATGGAGCGTGGATCTTTATACGCTCTCTGCACATAAATTCCGTGGTCCTAAGGGGATAGGGCTACTCTATGTTCGAGAAGGATTGAAATTAATGCCTCTTCTTACTGGGGGTTCTCAGGAATCTGGATTCCGTGCAGGGACGGAAAATACACCACATCTTGTAGCTATGGCTAAGGCGATGAGAATGACTAGTGAACAACAACCTATATTCACCAAAAATGTTTCCATTCAACGAGACAGGATTTTTGGGTTTATTAGAGATATTAAAGGCTTACACCTTCATAGTAATGAGAACGGTGCACCCCATATTGTGCAGTTCTCTTTTCCAGGGATGAAATCGGAAGTGTTGATGCATACGTTAGAATTGCAAGGAATGTTAGTCTCAACTAGATCAGCTTGTTCTTCCAAACAAACAGAGCCAAGTAGAGTGTTAATATCCATGGGACTTAGTCATGAAGAAGCATCAAGTGGGATTCGCATCAGTCTTGGGGACAGTCATACGGAAGAAGAGATAAGCCAATTGGAACTTGCACTGCGTAAGGCAGTTGAGCAGTTATATCCATTGTTAGAAAAAGGAAGGAATGATAGATAATGATCTATGATATGTTACTACTGCGTTTTGGAGAATTCATATTAAAAGGTAAAAATCGTAGAAGATTTGAGAATTCGGTATTTCTTCACGTGAAATCAGTACTTGAGCCTTATCCTAAAGTAGAATTAAGAAATGAGTTCGGCAGAATCTATGTGTATCTAAATGGAGAGTCGGCGGCAGAACCTATTCAAGTATTAAAAAAGGTGTTTGGTATTGCCTCCATAAGTCCAGTTATTGTATGTAAGTCCGAATTGGAAGATATTTTAGAAACAAGTTATCGTTATTTGGAAGAAATGAATATACAAGAAAGCACTACGTTTAAAGTAAGTGCCAGACGTGTATGGAAGAAGTTCGGTCACTCTTCGCATGAAATGAACCATCATGTAGGATCGCATTTATTAAAGAATTTTGAAATGTTAGATGTGAGTATGAATCGACCTGCACTAGATCTAAGAGTAGAGATTAGAGAGACAGAAACTTATATTTTTTATGAAGTGATTCCAGCTGTTGGAGGATTCCCGCGAGGAAGTAATGGTAAAGCGATGTTGCTGCTCTCAGGAGGGATCGATAGTCCGGTTGCTGCATGGTCATCTATGCGAAGAGGACTTACGACGGAATGTGTTCATTTCTACAGTTATCCTTTCACCAGTCAACTAGCAAAGGAGAAGGTCATTGATCTTGCAAAAGTGTTATCTGGTTACGCAGGAGAAATCAAACTTCACTTAGTTCCTTTTACAGAAGTACAAACTTCGTTTACAGGTCAGGGTCAGGACAAATTAATCATTACGTTAATGCGTAGGTCCATGCTCCGCATTGCTACATTGCTTGCTGAGCGTGAAGGAGCATTGGCAATTGTAACGGGAGATAGTCTTGGTCAAGTGGCAAGTCAGACCTTATCAAGTATGAATGCCATTGGCCGTGCAACCGAGTTACCACTGCTAAGACCTCTGGTTATGATGGACAAGAATGAAATCATTTCGATTGCGAAGGATATCGGAACGTATGATCTTTCGATTCAACCGTATGAAGATTGTTGTACACTCTTTGTTCCAGATTCACCTGCGACTAAGCCCAACTTGCGCATCGTGGAAAGTATTGAGCGTTCTATTACTAATCTTAATGACATGATTTTGGATGCGGTGGATCGTACAGAGACGATGATACTTACACCTAATGGAAATGGAAACACAAAAGTAGATAGCCCTGTTGAGGAAGATTGGTTCTAGAGCATTCTGCAGTGGAAAAGAAAAACAGTAGACCAAGGTTATTATCCTTGATCTACTGTTTTTTTGTTAGGGTTTAGCATCATACACATAAGTACTAATACTGATGAGATGCAGCGATTTAGACATTGGATGCTGTCATTTTATTACGTTTATTAGATCTGATTTTTATGAATCCTGCAGTAAGTATCCCCGCTGTGACAATAATGATGAATACAATGCGGAGTACAGGATATTGTTCGAAAAATGGTTGTAGCTTCTTCTCTTCAGTCATCATATTGGATGCTGTATATCCAAGTACGATAGATCCTACATAAATAATCCATGGGAAACGTGAGATTAATTTGATAAATAGGGTACTTCCCCAGACCACGATCGGAACACTGATTAACAAACCGATGATCACTAAAATAAGATTATGATTAGCCGCACCAGCGACAGCAATAACATTATCTATGCCCATCGCAGCATCAGCAATGATGATGGTTCTAACGGCAGCCCACAATGACTGACTTGCTTTGACATCCGTGTGGTCATCGTCATCGGTCATCAACTTGTACGCAATCCAGACAAGCAGAATACCTCCAATTAACAATAACCATGGAATATTAAGTAGCCACAATACGACGATTGTAGCGAAAATTCTGAGTACGACCGCACCGGCTGTTCCATAAATAATAGCTTTTTTCTGAGTAGCGGGTTGCAAATTCCTAGCTGCTAAACCTATAACGATAGCGTTATCCCCAGCAAGGATGAGATCGAGAAATATGATGTTCATTAGTGAAGCGAGAAATCCGAGTACTGTTGTGTCCATTGATGTGTCACTCCTTTAAATGATGTACGCATCCGAGAATAAATCGAATGTATATAGAAAAAATATGTTATCTCTAGCATAGCCCCTCTCTTTTATTCATACAAGTAAGAATGGGAGGGTTGTACCTTGGAGAATGTGTGGTTACTATTAGAAATCCTTGTTATTAATTTAGTGTTGAGTGGCGATAATGCTGTTGTTATTGCTTTAGCGAGCAAAGATCTACCTCCAGAACAGCGTAAGATAACAGTATGGTGGGGAGCTCTAGGTGCTGTTGTTCTTAGAATTATACTGACCTTTGTTGCTGTGCTGCTGTTAAAAATCCCATATCTCCAAGCCATCGGGGGTGTGATGCTATTATGGATTGCCTTCCAATTGTTATTGGAAGAAAAGACAGAGATCAGGTTAGGTGAAACACCAACGATTTCAAGAGCGGTCCGTACGATCCTTGCAGCAGATTTCATTATGAGTCTTGATAATGTATTAGCGATTGCTGGAGTAGCTAATGGTGATCTAGCTTTAATTGTTATTGGAACTGCATTCAGTATTCCCATTGTGATCTACGGTAGTAATATTATTATGAATTGGTTACAGCGTTATCCCATCCTTATTTATTTGGGTGCAGGAATATTAGGATATACGGGTGGAGAAATGATGCTCCAGGATTCTAGCTTCGGTGAGCACATTTCATCTCTATTACCCGAATACCATTCTTTAGTACCACTCGTATTGGCTACGATTGTTATCATTGCAGGTGGATTTAAGAAAATGGCGAACCATAGGCTACAGTCTTAAAAGGATTCTTGCGAAGAATAAACAATATATCTCGTATAACAAAGAAATGGATATCATCTCATAAAAGATGATATCCATTTCTTTATCTGTAAATATGGTTTTTTTTTCATAATTCAGATACAATAATGATGAAAAAAGGATTCGATGTTTTCTGACCTGATGGCATTTTGGAGAAAAGAGGGTGTGAGATGTCTTTCAAAAGAGATGTGAAGTTAGGACTGTTAATTATCATCGCGGGTATTGTCATTTTGTTAGGGAAACTTGGCGTATTTGGTTTTCTTGGTCGTTCCCTCTGGCCACTGGCCATATTAATTCCAGGGCTCCTTTTGCAAGCTCTATATTTCAATCGTCGTGGTCAGTCAATCCTTCTTATTCCGGGCGGAGCTTTAACGGTATGGGGACTACTCTTTGGGATATGTAATATATGGGGCTGGGGTTTAATGTCTCATTTGTGGCCTGCGTTGATCCTTGGTGTAGCCGTAGGACTATATGAGTACTATGTATATGAGAATCCACGATCAAGTATCGCTTTATGGGTATCAAGTATTCTTGGATTGTTTTCACTTGCCTTCATTCTTTTGAGTCTGATGAAAACAGGAGTATTATACATTTTAGCGATTGTTCTTATGGCTTTCGGACTCTGGTTGATCTTGAGAAGAAAGTCATCAACGAAAAGTAAATGGTAATTATTTAACTGTATAAACTTGAATCATTTTCAAGAAAAAAACTTGATTATTTCAGAAAAATCATTATAATATAAAAGATATGTTGAAGCGTCGGCATTATCGCCTGGCGCTTCTTTTGTGAGACACGTTGTATAATGAATTAGAGACCTAAGAATGAAGGGATATGGATATAAACCATGCAATCAAGAGATCAGATTCGCAATATTGCGATTATAGCCCACGTTGACCACGGTAAAACGACACTAGTCGACCAATTACTACAGCAATCGGGGATTTTCCGTGAGAACGAACAAGTGCAAGAGCGCGCAATGGATTCCAATGATTTGGAACGTGAACGCGGAATTACCATTCTAGCTAAAAATACGGCAATTACGTATAAAGATTTCACAATTAACATTATGGATACACCTGGTCACGCCGACTTTGGTGGAGAAGTAGAACGTATTATGAAAATGGTTGATGGCGTATTGTTGGTAGTTGATGCGTACGAAGGTTGTATGCCACAGACTAAATTCGTATTGCGTAAAGCACTCGAATCCAATGTAACTCCAATTGTTGTTGTCAATAAAATTGACCGTCCAGCAGCTCGTCCTGAAGAAGTTATTGACGAAGTATTGGACTTGTTTATTGAACTTGGCGCAACTGATGAGCAGTTGAATTTCCCAGTTGTGTATGCATCTGCGTTGAACGGTACATCAAGTATGGTTCCAGAGAAACAAGACGAAACGATGCTTGCTTTGTATGAAACGATTCTTGAACATATTCCAGCACCAACTGAGAAAATGGATGAGCCTCTTCAATTCTTAGTAACGTTGATGGATTATAACGAATATATGGGTCGTATTGCGATCGGTCGTATCAATCGCGGTATTATCAAACAAGGACAATCCGTAACAGTTATTATGCGTGATGGAACAAGTAAAACTGCTCGCATTGAGAAATTGTTTGGATTCCAAGGATTGAAACGTATTGAGATTGAAGAAGCAGGGGCAGGAGATATTGTTGCAATTGCCGGTATTAAAGATATTAACATCGGAGAAACAATTGCAGATCCAAATAATCCAGAAGCATTGCCTGTTCTTAAAATTGATGAGCCTACACTACAAATGACTTTTGTTGTAAACAACAGTCCTTTTGCTGGTCGTGAAGGTAAATGGGTTACTTCCCGTAAATTACGTGAACGTCTATATAAAGAATTAGAAACAGATGTTAGTTTAAGAGTAGATGATACTGAAACACCGGAAGCATTTATCGTTTCAGGTCGTGGTGAACTTCACCTTACGATTCTAATCGAGAACATGCGTCGTGAAGGATTTGAATTACAGGTTTCTAAACCTTCCGTTATCGTAAGAGAAATTGACGGGAAGAAGAGCGAGCCGATTGAACGTCTAATGATTGATGTTCCTGAAGAGAGTATGGGAGCTGTTATGGAGAGTCTTGGCCAACGTAAAGCAGAAATGGCTAATATGATCAATACAGGTTCAGGTAACGTGCGTTTGGAATTCCTAATTCCAGCTCGTGGACTTATCGGATACCGTACTCAATTCCTTACACTAACTCGTGGATATGGTGTCATGAACCATGCTTTTGATAGCTATGGTCCTCTTGTATCTGGTCAAGTTGGTGGACGTAGTAAAGGTGTATTGGTTTCTAGTGAGAACGGAAGCTCCACATTATATGCTATGATTGGTATTGAAGATCGTGGTACGCTATTCGTGGAACCAGGTACTGAGATTTATGAAGGTATGATCGTTGGTGAGCACACACGTGATAGTGATATCGTCGTTAACGTATGTAAAGAAAAAGCTGTGAATAACATTCGTTCTGCGAATAAAGAAGATACGGTGAAAATGAAAACACCAATTATCTTCTCTATGGAACAAGCTTTGGAATACTTGAATGAGGATGAGTTATGTGAGATCACTCCTAAATCAATTCGTATGCGCAAGAAGATATTGAATAAGAGTGAACGTGAACGCGCTGATAAAAACCGTAAAATGGCAAATTCAAATTAATATTAATATTTAAGTTAAGTGCCCCATTATGAAGGGAGTGAAACTTACATGCAGGTATGGTTTGCAGAACATCCTCTTGTTGCTTATATTGTTATCTTTGTACTAATCACTTATGTTTACAACAAAGTATTTCGTGTACATCAGAAGTTACCTTTGTTGAAGGAGATAATATTGTACATGTTGATGGCAATGGGTTCCGGTATGCTTCTCATTTTTCAACATGATAAGCTACCGATCATTCAATGTCTGTTAGTGGCCGTTGGATTGATGCTCCTGGTACGTATTCGCTATTTCGTAGAGGGTAGGCAGAAGAAGAATGCTGATCCCTCTGCGAAGTAAGTGTGAATATTACCCCTTAATGGGGTAATTTTTTTTAACTAATAATAATGAAAAAGGTGTTCAACATGAGTCCCAGTAATTCTCACCTTCCTCCCAGAAATCGTGGTGGAGTAGTCAAACAACCGAGATTGCCACAGAAGAAGAAAAAGAAGAAAAGTCCTTTTAAATCTTTTTTGAAATTTATATTAATTGTCATTATTGTGGTTATTTTGGCTGTTGCTGGTTATGTAGGCTGGTTGGCACTCAAGGTGGATGATACCATTCTTAATACAGGTGTTGACACTCCAGTAGCGCCTGAAGCCTCTGCCAAAGTTAAACCGATTACGATGCTTCTTCTAGGAACGGATTATCGTCCGAAGACAGGAACTCATCTGACAGATGTTATGATGGTGGCGACTTTTAATCCGGATACGAAATCGGCTACGGTCGTTTCGATTCCAAGGGATACAAGAATTGATTTGGACGGATATAAGGTGAGGAAAGCTAACGCTTATTATCCTACTTTTCTGGAAGCGGAGAAAAGGTCTGGTATTACGGCTCAGGATGAAATGAAGCAGATGTTTACTAAGTATTTGGGTTTACCGATTGATTACGTTACAGTTATTAATTTCCAAGGATTCAGTGACGTTGTTGATGCACTGGGTGGTGTTGACGTTAATATAAGTATGGATATGTGTTATAAGGATACAGCAGATGGGACTGATATTGATCTTAAGAAGGGTCCTGCTGAACTGAAGGGTGAAGATGCACTAGGTTATGTCAGATATCGTCATTCTGGACCTGGGTGTAAGCCTAGAACGAAGGAGTCTGACGATTTCAGTCGAAATGAGCGTCAAAGCGAAGTGCTTCACGCGTTAATTGATCAGATGCAAACCTTCAGTGGTGCGACCAAGATTGGTAGTGTACTTGATGCCGTCAAAGATAACATGGAGACGGATCTCGAGAAGACTCAACTCAAGAACATCATTGCTACCTATTGGAATATATCTAAATCTAATGTGAAGTTTGTTCCAGTGACTGGAGAATGGAAGAGCCCATTCGTTTATATTAACGATGACGAATTGGATAACGCCAAACAAGCATTAATGAATGAACTTGCAGGTAAGTCTATAGAAACATTGGATCAGAGCACAAATGATACAAATCCGTAAACTTGGATGCAATTTTTATCCTGTGGTATAATATAATAGAATATAATGAATTGAAGCGTATAGGAGGTATGGTTCTATGTCCGGAACCGTCACACAAATGACAGAGACTTTATTAGCGCAATTGAAGTCTGAAACATTTGTTTTGCTGAGCACCGTCGATGCAGAGACTGGAGGACCTACGTCCAGTGCTATATCATGGGTTTATGCGTTAAATGCCTCCACATTACGGATTGCGATTGATCATCGCTCTCGGTTAGTTGAGAACATCAAGAGTAATCCCTTGGTGACTATCACTGTGTTTGGGGAAGGGACGGTACATGCTATGAATGGTAGAGCAGCAATAGCATTAGATCTGTTACCTAACATTCCCTTTAAATTGTGCTGTTTCGACATCAGTATAGAAGCCGTGCGAAATGCATTGTTTTATGGTGCACAGCTCTCTTCTGCCCCTCAATATATTAAAACCTATGACCAGCGTGCTTCAGAGAAGCTGGACGGACAAGTATTTTCTGCCATGCAAAAAGCCTAGTGAGCAATCACTAGGCTTTTTTTATTATTTTTGGTTATGTGAAGATGGATGAGATTTTTGTGTGGATTTAGTTGATTTAGTGGCGGGTGAATTTTGTTGAGTTTTGACGTCCTCAGGCAATTGAGGGACAATTCTTCCCATAATATCTGCGAGTTCTGAAGTGAATCCAGAAACGGGGTGTCCTTGTCGAATGTGGTTACCAATTTCGGCGATACGATGAGACAAATCCATGTCAGCGGTAACTAACGATTTCAATCCGCGAGGATCATGTGAAAGTGCTTCAGCAACCGAATATTTAATTGTACCTACGCGTGAGCGGGTCAAACTACCTTCTACGTCGATACCAACAACAGCGGTGTTTCCTATAACGACGCAATGGGCTTTTTTAACACCTGGTACTCTTTCTGCTAAAGCCTCCAAATGACTTTTCACGGATTGGTCTTTTACACCCGTATTCGCATTAGATTTAATAGACAGGGTGTTCGTGTTTTGATTCTGAGGAGAGGGTGATGCATTCTTATTAGCAGTACCACAACTTGTCAATAGAGACATGGTTAACAGAAAGCATAGACATAATCGCATATGTCATCCGTCCTTTCACGGAAATAGTCATTGCTGAATCTTTAATACGTACCTTTATCATGTCCTGGACGGACAAATTTATGTATCCATTATAAATGCGCTTTGGAGGGGTTACGATGAAGAAAATTTACGTATTGGATACTAATGTACTGCTACACGATCCCAATTCAATCTTTACCTTCGATGAACATCAAGTGATCATACCGGCTGTTGTTCTAGAAGAGATTGATTCCAAAAAGCGTAATGCAGATGAAATCGGACGCAACGCACGTACCGTATCGAGGCTACTTGATGGACTTAGAGAGCATGGACATTTGCATAGTGGTGTAAATTTGCAAAATGGTGGGAGTCTGAAGGTAGAACTGAATCATCGTAGTTTTCTTAAAGTGCAGGAGATGTTCGGAGAATTAAACAATGATAATCGAATACTGGCCGTTGCACTGAACTACCAATTGGAAGAAGAGGAAAAAGTAGAACCTTCCTCCGTAGTGATTGTTAGTAAAGATGTATTAGTTCGGATTAAGGCGGATGTACTGGGATTAATTGCAGAGGATTATCTCACGGATCGGACAGCGAGTGTAAGCGATCTTTATACGGGTTACTTAAACATCAAAGTCCACCCATCGATCATTGATGAATTTTATAGCTATCGCTTCCTACCCATCAACACGCTTCAGTTAACCTATCCACTATATTCTCACGAGTTCGTGATTCTAAAGGATGAAATGGGTAGTGGTAAATCGGCTCTTCTTAAAGTGAATGCTGAATGCACTCGGCTTGAACCACTCTATTTGAGTAATGAACCGGTCTGGGGACTGAGTGCCCGTAATGCTCAGCAACGTATGGCTTTGGAATTACTTCTCAACGATGATATTCCATTAGTCACTATTACGGGAAAGGCGGGTACAGGTAAGACGTTAGTTGCATTAGCTGCCGGTCTTTCTAAGGTGGAGGATGAACATAAATATAAAAAACTACTCATTGCTCGCCCTGTAGTGCCAATGGGAAAAGATATTGGTTACCTTCCAGGGGAGAAGGATGAGAAGCTAAGACCATGGATGCAGCCCATTTATGATAATTTAGAATTTTTATTTGAAACGAAACGATCAGGTGACATTGACAAAATATTAATGGGTCTAGGTAGTATTCAAGTGGAGGCACTCACGTATATTAGAGGTCGATCCATACCTGCCCAATTTATCATTATAGATGAAGCGCAGAACCTATCTAGGCACGAGGTTAAGACCATTGTTTCTCGTGCAGGGGAAGGAAGCAAGGTTATATTGATGGGCGACCCTGAACAGATCGATCATCCTTATCTAGATGCCACCAGTAACGGATTAAGCTATCTTGTGGAACGGTTCAAAGAAGAGAAGATCAGTGGTCATATTACGTTGGAAAAGGGAGAACGCTCTAAGTTAGCACAACTCGCAGCAGATTTATTATAGGTTATATTTCCCGAGAAATAAGCTAGTCCATATTTCATGTGTATATTCTTAATGGAACTATCCCTCAAGGGTCTGTATTGACCTAAGGGACTAGTTCCATTTGCGTTTTTTAGTAAAAATATAAAATAAAGGTAGGACAAAGTCACTATATATTTGCTAAAATAAGGGTATATGGTTGTGAGAAGGAGATGGAGACAATGAAACGGAAGAATTACTGGTTACTATTTGCGATTCTACTGCTATCTTTAACAAGTTTGTCTCCAAGTCTTGATTTCACACAGAGAAATTCAAAGAATAATAAGAATAATACATCTAGTCCCGAATCTTTGGATTTGCAAAATAAGGAATCTAGTGATCAACCTATTACAATCTCGGTACAATTGAGTATAGATGACTTTAATAAGCTTGAAATTATGAATAAACGTTTTGTTAAAGAAACAGGGATTCAAGCTGAACTTACTAATATGCCTGAAGGTAATGCGTATGATGAGGTTTCTAAATCTTTGGCGATAAGAGAAAGCCCGGATGTTCTATTAATGGAAAGTGAATGGGTTAAGACCTTTGCTGCCAAGGGTTATTTGCTGCCTGTTGAATCTTACCGTAAAAGTACTCCTGGAAGTAATGTCTTACGTTCATTACTTGATTTAGTCGAGTGGAATGGTTATCAATGGGCTACACCGTTTGATATGAATCCTTATGTGTTAGTATGGCAGTCGGAGTTGTTAAATAATAAGGGGATAAGGGTATCTCCAAGCACGAATGAACAATGGATTAAGTTGTTAAATATACAAATGGAAAGAAAGGGGAAACTTCTGCTTGGTATTGAATCAGACCAACCGTATGCGCTAGCTGCTTTGATTGGTAGGATGAGCGGGGATATTTTACAACCAGAGGATCATCAACTAACGTGGATTGAGCAGGCGCTCCCGTATATGTATCTTGTGAATACAAACAATAAACAGCAAGCGTTGCAATCCTTCATGGATGGTGACATGTTAATGTACCTTGCCCCGTACTCAGAAACCGTGACATGGAATGATGGATTAGGAGTTGATTTTCCTGAACATTTCTATGGTAAATCACCATCATTTTTGCGGAGTCGTTCATTTGGGGTATCTTCACAGTCTTCATTGACAGAACAGGCGTCAGAATGGATTGCTTATATGACAACCTATTCCAATCAAGAGGAATGGTTCAACGAGACAAATCGATTGCCTTCTTTGAGTGCAATTTACGAGAACCCTATAACGGATTCTTTTGATATACCATTCCGGTTAGATGTATTACATGAGCTAAACAGCGAGGAAAATCATTCTAAGCAATTAACCAACAATGAATTGAAAGAACTAGCCATTCATGTTAATCAATTGCTTACAGGTGTAATAAAAGTTAGTCAATTTAAAGAGGCAATGTTAGGTAAGGAAACAAAGGTGATAAAGTAGATTAGATAAGGACTGATCATTGCTTGAGCTACATAGATAATTTCAATGTGATGTTTAAGAGGTTTTTAGAAGTTTTCACTTCGGTTGCTTTGACAAAAGATATGAGTTTGTGTGGATAAAAACCTAGATCAAATTCTTCTTCAAGTGCACGACAGGTCGTATCAGGTAGTTCTAATTTGTTAAATATTAACTTGGATACATGGAACATAATCCCATTCTCGGGATCGTTAACAATACTATATCTCCCCTCTATCCTGATGGATACCTCACCACTTTGTCCAGAAGCAGAGATTACATCATCGTCGAAATGAAAAGAAAAGTTATTAAATAGATCATCTTTGGAACGAAGAAATGTATTTAATTGATCTTCTGTAATATTAATGGTGTAAGTTGAACCTTTCGCTTGAATAATGCCTTTTGTATTCTGAACAAATTCAGGTAAATCTTTCATAGCCGAAGAAAGTGCTCTGAAATGGCGTTTGACCTCGTATAACCCTACGTTTTCCCAATATAGCGTGAATTCATTCATCATCTTTTGCATAGCCTCTGGATCACTGCTGGTTTGGAGACTGCCATCTACTGATTGCTGAAGAGCGAGCACTCGTTCTCGCTGCTTTATCAAATTGTTCTTCATTTCCTCAAGTTCAACAGAATTTCGGGCTATTTTTTTTTGCATTATTTCTAAATTGGCATATTCTGACTGATATGTATTTAGAATATCTTTATCATTATTCATGATGATTTCATAATAGCCATAGATGATGAGAAGTCCACTTATATTTTTGACAGAAAGAAAACCTGAGTATAGAAAATCTCGTTCACCCATGTAATAAGAACGTACAATGGCTCCTGCACGATCTTGTTTGTCTTTGATTTGATTACGCTTCTGAAGAAGTTCTATTTTTAATTCTTCTTGTTCCATCGCCATTTCTGTTTGACGTTGACTGATACGCTCGATTTCACTGTCTATTTCCACAATAGATAGACTTTTCTCAAGCATTTGGCGAGTCTCTTCATCCGGTGGCACAACAGGGTCTGCATAGATTATTCCATGAGGGTGGAGTGAAGAGTATAGAAGTAAGGTTAAAAGCATACACAAAATAATGAATCGACTTTTTGATCCTTTCAAGCGTATTCCCCTCCCTTGTGTATTTGTAACTATATGTATATGTCATTCATTTTAGTTATTATAACTTGTATTTTAACAGACTCTAGTGTTAATGAATTCAAAATTCACCAAA
The DNA here is from genome assembly GCF_900156375.1 of Paenibacillus macquariensis. Lineage (GTDB taxonomy): Bacteria > Bacillota > Bacilli > Paenibacillales > Paenibacillaceae > Paenibacillus_AQ > Paenibacillus_AQ macquariensis. The sequence continues at coordinate 12,308 of NZ_FTNK01000007.1, read as the reverse complement.
AAACGATCCTTTTGTCCATAAAAGGACCAAAGAATCGTTCTCTTGTGTAACTAATAAAACTTAGACTGGCATATCCATTACAAATACAGTCCAATAGCTAAATCCTGTAAAGGTCACAATCATGTAGGCCCAAAAGAGAAGCACATAGGTTCTCTCCGTGAATTTTAAATAGCCCAAGATTACAAAAAAGGCGGTCTGAAGAAAAAACAATAACGCCATTTCAACCAAATCACCGGCAAATGCCATAAGTCCGATTGCTAATGTGAAAAAACCTAGAACTCGAAACATGCGTCCCACAAATCATATCCCCTTCCATATGTACGGTCAACCTTATATATGCTCCATTATAGCGGTTTCGGAAATATGTGTAAATGATGAAACGTAAATTTTTTCAAATTTTGTGACTATTGTTATAGAAGAATTTGTATAACATTTGATTATTCTACATGGATTCTGGTTGCCTGTGTATGGCTGTTCAATAAATTGGTAATACAAAATAGTATCAAATAGATTCTATGAACTCTATGAGAGGCATAGAAATGAATTAAGCAGCTTTTATACCTCATGCATTGCCGGATAAATCTGGTTAAGAAGATGGTTATTTTAGGACGTTGTTAGGAGGGTTTGGTTGCATGACAGCCGTAAGACAGGACGCATGGAGTGTAGATGATGATCTTATTTTGGCAGAAGTAACTTTGCGCCATATTCGTGATGGCGGTACGCAGTTGTCTGCATTTGAAGAAGTTGGTGAAAAAATCGGGAGAACTTCAGCAGCCTGCGGATTTCGATGGAACAGTTGTGTCCGTAAAAAGTATGACGAAGCGATTAGTATTGCTAAAGCGCAGCGTCAGAAGCGTAGTTACTACAAGAAGCAGCCTTCCGTAGTGGGATTACAGGTTGCAAGCTTAATGAAAGTGGAAGAAGACAGTAATTACTATAAGGTTGAAGGTATAAGCGAAGAAACACTATCTATGGAAGCGGTCATTCGATTCTTAAGGCAGTGGAAGGGAACTGTTCAGGAAAATACCAGACAGTTAAAAATGCTTGAGAAAGAACTTCGTGAGAAGGATGAAGAAGTAGAACACTTACGCCTCATTAATGAGAGATTGTCCAAACAAGTTAATGAGGTTCAGACGGATTATCGGGTTGTGAATGATGACTACAAGGCATTGATTCAGATCATGGACCGCGCAAGACGCTTGGCCTTCTTGAATGAAGAAGAGGAAGAAAGTAAATCTAGATTCAAAATGGACGCTAATGGGAATCTGGAACGTATCGATTAACTATATAGATCGAACTAAAGATGAAGCCTCATATTCATGATCTTCTTTAGGAAATGATTGAATTAGTGAGCGGAAACTTTAGTTCAATCTATATAGCAATTCTTATCTAACAAAATACCCCGTACAGAAGTCGTCTATGACAATCTGTACGGGGTATTTTGTAGTTCCTTCCTAATGCTATAATAGGCGGGAAGCGAACAGATCATGGAATGGGGATAGGCAATGAGAATTGATATTATTGGTGGAGGTTCATTAGGTCTACTCTATGGTGGGAAGTTAGCATCTGAAGGGAATCAAGTTCGTATTTGGTGCCGAAGTATGGATCAAGTTCTTTCCTTAAGAACGGAAGGTCTACATATGACTAGTGTGGAGAATTTGGATGCATCTTCTGTAGATCCTATACAAATAGAGGCAGATGTATTGGATCATTTCACGGAAGGGTGGAAGAGAGATCCTGCTGAGTGGATATTTCTTATGACGAAGCAAAAAGATGTAGCATACATAGGCTCACAATTGCTCGCAAAGATGGACAAGAGCACTCTGAAGGCGACCCACGGAATGATTTGTTTCCAGAATGGAACGGGTCATATTGAGCTATTACACTCATTATTACCCCAATGGCATATCTATTCAGCAATCACAACGGAAGGAGCCAAAAGAGTATCTTACAACAAGGTGTTCCATGCGGGTCGGGGTGTAACTAACTTTGGTCAAGTAACAGATGAGAAATTTCAGAAGGAGGATCAGAATCGAAGAGAAAGTGAGAATAGTTTGATATATGAGCTTAGAAAAGCAGGATTTGCAAGTGATTTGTCGAATAAAATCGTTAACCAGATTTATCGTAAATTATTAATTAACGCATGTATAAATCCGTTAACTGCTCTGTGGCGAATACATAATGGAGAATTGCTGGCAACGCAAGCAAGAGTGGATATGATGAGAAACCTCTTCTTAGAAGGTACTGCAGTATATGATGCGTGCGGAATATATTGGGATCATAATTTGTGGGATCAGATTATGAGCATATGTGTATCCACTTCTGCAAACACCTCTTCTATGTTACAGGATATACTTGAAGATAATCCAACGGAAGTGAAATGGATTAATGGGAGTATCGTAACTCTAGCTGATAAGAAAGGCCTAGTTGCTACGTATCACAAGTCTATGGTGGAGTTAATACAAGGAATGAGTACAAAGGAGGGATAGAATGTTGGACTTACTACGTAATTCTTTTATCATGTTTAGTATTCTTCCATTTTTTCCATTTATATTAGTGTTTTTTATTTACCTCAAGTGGAAGGATAATAAACGTGATGCCTTGTTGATGGCAATGGATGTTACTACGGTATTTCTAATTGTGTCTGTATCAGCACTATTCAATAATATATTTGATTTGAAATTTGGGTTTTATCTTATTTTGTTATTCCTTTTAATTGCAGTAGGGATGATCGGTGGAGCACAGAATCGGATGAAAGGAAAGGTAGATGTAACAAGAATGCTTCGAGCAGTGTGGAGAATGGCGTTCGCAATTATGACATGTAGCTATATTTTATTTGCAATAATTGGATTATTTAGATACATATTTAAGTCGATGTAATGTAATGTCACACAAAACAATGAAAATTATGGAAAATCCGATGTTTTTTCAGAAAAATACAACAATTCATCAATTGTTTTGTAGATTTTTTTGACCACTGGTTGTATAATCAATAACAATAACCTAATACCACACACAACTAGGGGGAAACATCAGATGAACAAGAAACGTTTGCTAAGTATGCTTGCACTTATCTTGATTGTTAGTACTGTACTCGCGGCTTGCGGCAGTAACAACAACAGAGAAGATGGAGCATCAAACGGCGCTGGAAAACCAGCAGAAGCAAAGGAACAAGTACTTCACATTAACATGAGTGCTGAACCACCAACATTTGACCCAGGACAAGCTCAGGATAGTCAAGCTAACACGGCACTAAAACTAATGTATGAAGGTTTAGTACGTGTAGATGATGCTGGTAAAGAAGTTCCGGCAGCTGCCGAATCATGGGAAATATCCCCAGACGGATTGCAGTATAAATTTAATCTTCGTAAAGATGCAGTCTGGAGTAATGGAGATCCTGTAACAGCTAATGACTTCGTGTTTGCTTGGCAACGTGTTCTTGACCCTACAACAGTACCAGCTGCTCCCTATGCTTACCAACTAGGTTACATCAAGAATGCAATGGCTTATAATGCTAAAAAAGTTACAGACTTCTCTAAAGTAGGTATTAAAGCTACTGATGAATACACATTAGAAGTAACATTAGAAAACCCAACGCCTTACTTCTTGGGTCTAACATCCTTCTATACGTTTTATCCTGTTCACGGTTCAGTTCAGAATAATGCCGCTTGGGCGACAGACTATAAGTCTATGATCACAAATGGTGCATTTAATTTATCAAATTGGACGACAGGTCAAAAACTCGAATTCACTAAAAATGATAAATATTGGGACAAATCAAATATTAAATTAAGTAAGATTGAAGCTTCCTTGGTAGCAAGTGGTGCTTCTGAACTTTCCAGTTATAAGAGTGGACAACTAGATTTCGCGGGTGCGCCTAACGGTGAAATTCCTTCTGATTCTATTCCTACTATGGAGAAGCAATTACCTAAAGAATTCTCTAAAAAAGGTACGGCAGGTACGTATTACTATGAATTTAACGTAACGGCAAAACCATTTGATAATGTGAAGATCCGTAAAGCATTCTCAATGGCTATGAGCCGTCAAGATATCGTTGATAAGGTAACACTTGGTGGACAAATTCCTGCATTTGGTTTCGTAGCACCAGGAATTAAAGGTGTTAAAGATGAATTCCGTACCGAATACAAAGATAATTTCTTCACTGAAAACGTGGAAGAAGCTAAGAAACTGCTAGCTGAAGGTATGGCTGAAGAAGGCTACACTACGTTGCCAGAAATCACATTGATCTATAACTCCAGTGAAAGTCACAAGAAAATTGCTTTGGCAATTGCTGACATGTGGAAAAACAATCTTGGCGTAGAAGTGAAGACTGAAAACCTTGAGTGGGGTGTCTTCTTAGAGACTCGTCAAAACTTGAATTACCAAGTTGCTCGCGCGGGCTGGAGTGCTGACTATAATGATCCAATGAACTTCATGGATCTTTGGAAAACAGGTAGTGGTAATAACGATAGCGGATTTAGTAACGCTGAGTATGACAAATTGGTTAAAGATACACTAGTATCCCAAGATAACGCTGTTCGTATGGAAAAAATGGCAGCAGCAGAAAAAATTCTGATTCAAGATGAACAGGTTCTTTTGCCGATTTACTATTACAGCAATGTGTCGCTGACTAAAGAAAATGTTAAAGGTATTTCCGTTAATTATAACGGTGCAATTGACTTTTCACGTGCATACTTCGAGTAGAGTCATATTTGAAGTCTAATGGTCACTTCGGGATGTATATGTGGATAGCCCATATATATCCCGATTTTTTTATCTTGCCATGAACTATCCAAGGATTTCATTATTATGAAAATATAGTGATTAGATAAAATCCTTGTTTTATATTAAAATTATTTTCGTGTTGTAGGACTCTTATATGGAGGTGTGAATGGAATGGTACGTTATGTTGCCAATAAATTTTTCTATATGCTTATTTCGTTACTTATATTGATATCTGCAACATTCTTTCTTATGAAAGCCATTCCGGGTGATCCTTTTCAGGCCGAGAAAAAGGTATCAGCTGAAATGAAAGCTCGTCTCATGGAGCAATATGGGCTAGACAAGCCGTTGTATGTACAGTATTTCAAGTATTTGGGTGACATTGCTACAGGGGATTTTGGGATATCCATGAAGAAATTGAATCAGGATGTTACCAAAATTATATCGGACACGTTCCAAACATCGTTGAAGCTTGGTCTTGTAGCCATTGTCATAGCTGTGGTGGTCGGGGTTCTGCTCGGGATGCTTGCGGCCCTTTATCATCGAAAGTTAATTGATAATGTCGCCATGATATTAGCTGTACTTGGTATGGCTGTACCCAGCTTTGTGCTCGCTTCCTTACTTCAATATTATTTAGCTGAAAAAGCCGGTTGGTTTAATGTTCTGGGCTTTGATAAGCCGTTAGACTATGTCCTACCTGTTATGGCATTATCTGCGCAACCGATTGCATTTATCGCTCGTCTAACGAGATCAAGTATGCTTGAAGTGTTACATGCTGATTATATCAAGACAGCGAAAGCAAAAGGGCTAAACTGGTTGACTATTATGTTTAGGCATGTTATTCGTAACGGAATTCTGCCTGTCGTGACATACGTGGGTCCTATGACTGCTAACATTATTACGGGTTCTGTTGTAATTGAACAAGTCTTTGGTATTGGTGGTATAGGAAAAGTGTTCGTTGAATCGATCACAAACCGTGATTATACGTTAATCATGGGTGTTACTATTTTTTATGGTGTAATTCTGATGGTGGCTAGATTCCTAACCGATATCGCCTACGTTATGATTGACCCACGTATTAAACTATCCGGTGGAAAGGAGGGCTAACTGTTGGCTATTAATCAGACAAAGACATCTCAAGATCATGTTATATTGACGTCTGAAGACTTTCGGAAGATTGGCACCGATGAGAAAAACTCAGAGGTGATCCAAAGAGAAAGCTTGTCAGCATGGAGAGACGCTTGGCAAAGACTTCGTGAGAACAAAATTGCCATGACTGCTCTTATAATATTGGCCCTTATTATTATTGCATCTATTTTTGGACCACTGATTTCTGATTTCAACCATTACACGAATGATCTGGTGAATACGAATCAGCCTCCTTCTTCTATTCACTGGTTTGGTACAGATGAATTGGGACGTGATATGTTTGTTCGTACATGGATGGGAGCTAGAATCTCACTTATAGTTGGTCTAGCAGCTGCTCTAATTGACCTTATCATTGGCGTAATTTATGGGGGAACAATGGGGTTCTTCGGTGGTCGCGTTGATGAAATTATGAATAAATTCTCTGAAATTCTTTATTCTATTCCGTATTTGCTAGTAACGATTCTCTTGCTGGTTGTACTTGAACCAAGTCTAGGAACGATTATTCTTGCATTAACGATTACCGGATGGATTAATATGTCTTGGATCGTACGAGGCGAGATGATTCAGCTTAAAAATCGTGAGTTCGTACTAGCTTCTCGTTCTATGGGTGCTGGTAATGCTCGTCTTATATTCCGTCATTTACTTCCTAATGCGGTTGGTCCGATCATCGTCACATTGACCTTATCTGTTCCGAGTGCTATTTTCTCAGAAGCATTTTTAAGCTTCTTGGGTCTTGGTGTACAAGCACCGGTAGCTTCTTTAGGTTCGATGATCAGTGATGCTCTTACCGGATGGATGTACTATCCTTGGCGCATGTTGTTCCCTGCAATTTTGATCAGTTTGATCATGCTTTGTTTTAATATTTTTGGTGATGGTCTTCGTGACGCACTAGATCCCAAATTGAAAAAATAGGAGGTGGCACCATGGAGCCAATTTTACAAGTGAAAGACTTACACGTATCATTTCACGTAAAAGGCGGAGAAGTTCAGGCTGTTCGCGGAATGAACTTTGAGATTGGTGAGGGTGAGACAGTAGCGATCGTTGGAGAATCTGGTAGTGGTAAAAGTGTTACCGCTCAAACGATCATGCGCCTGATTCCTTCGCCGCCTTCGCGTATTAAACAAGGTGAAATCATCTTCAAGGGTGAGAACCTATTAAATAAAACTAATAAGCAGATGGAAGCCATTCGTGGTAAAGATATAGGTATGATATTTCAAGATCCAATGTCTTCCTTGAATCCCACCATTAAAGTGGGGAAACAGATTACGGAAGTCATGATTAAGCATCAAAAAATGTCTAAGGCTGAAGCTAAAGTACAAGGGATCGAAATGTTGAAACTTGTGGGTATCAAAAATGCGGAAGCGCGCTTTGATCAATATCCACATGAATTCTCTGGTGGTATGCGCCAGCGCGTTATGATCGCGATTGCGCTAGCCTGTCGTCCTGCACTTCTAATTGCGGATGAGCCTACAACGGCTTTGGATGTAACGATTCAGGCTCAGATCTTGGATGTTATGAAGGAAATGCAGCAACGTTTGGGAACATCGATCATTCTAATTACACATGATCTTGGGGTAGTAGCAGGTATGTGTGACAAGGTAATCGTAATGTATGCTGGTGAAGTGGTAGAGACTGGCACGGTCATGGAAATATTCAAAAACCCTCAACATCCATATACGAAGGGGCTTTTGCGTTCCATGCCTCGTCTGGATCAGAAAAAAGATGAGCCATTAATTCCGATTATCGGAACGCCTCCAGATCTCATTAAACCTCCACTAGGCTGTTCATTCTGTGCCCGTTGTGATGAAGCAATGAAGATTTGTGAAAGTGTTAGTCCAGATGAGACTGTATTTACTGAGTCGCACATGGCACGCTGTTGGAATCTACATCCTATGGCTCGGGAGGGTGAATCATCATGAGTCAACAACCATTAATTCAAGTCAATGGCTTGAAGAAGTATTTCAATGTAGGTAAGGGTAAAATCTTGAAGGCTGTTGATGACATTAGTTTCTCTATTCGTGAAGGCGAAACATTAGGTATGGTAGGAGAGTCTGGTTGTGGTAAGTCTACTGCAGGCCGTACGATTCTTCGATTATACGAACCTACAGCAGGTAGTGTTAATTTTGGTGGGACAGATATTTATAAATTACCACCTAACAAAATGAAAGCTATGCGTCGCGATATGCAGATGATATTCCAAGATCCATATGCTTCTCTGAACCCACGGTTCACGGTCTCTGACATTATTGGTGAAGCATTTGATATCCACAAGTTAACGGATAGCCGTAAAGAACGTAAGAAGAAGATCGAAGAGTTACTTGATATGGTTGGTCTGAACTCCGATCATGCAACTCGTTATCCGCATGAATTCTCCGGTGGTCAGCGTCAGCGTATCGGGATTGCCCGAGCTCTTGCGGTTAATCCGAAGTTTATTATATGTGATGAACCTATTTCCGCGCTTGACGTATCTATTCAGGCACAGGTTGTAAATCTACTGAAAGATTTACAGGATCGCTTGGGCTTGACGTATCTATTTATTGCTCATGATCTATCTATGGTTAAGCACATTAGTGATCGTGTGGCTGTTATGTATCTTGGGAAAATGGTTGAATTGGCTGAGAGTGATGAATTGTACAATAACCCTATTCATCCATATACGAAGTCTCTCCTATCAGCTATTCCAATTGCTGATCCAGAGATTGAGGCGAATAAGAAGCGGATTATCATGCCAGATGAGCTTGATGGACCTATCCATTCTGCTAATGGATCAAACGGAGGAAGTAAATTCAATTTATCAGAATCCAAATTAGTTGAAGTATCTAAAGGACATTGGGTCGCAACACCTTATGCTTGATTGATAGTTCAATGGGAATATTTATACCGCCGGCGAACCCGGCGGTCTTTTTGTACTTCTGTAAGTGAGACAAAGTGTTCAGAAGTTTCTTTGACTGTAACCATCATATTAGTTACAATCAAGAAAGAATTTTAGATATTATTGAAATATAAGAAGTATAGGTTTCATCTTATGCTTAATCATATATTTCTCGCTGAAACGGATACCGTCCTTATTAGGACAGAGAAGCCGTTTCTACTTGATGAATTTTATAGTGCAAGAATAGGAGGTATACCCGATGAAAGTTGTTTCTGAGCCACTACAAAGCGGCTCATCTTTGGCAGATGATTATATTCATCATTATGAGAAAGTTTCTCCCCTATACGGTGAAGATCACCACCACGATCAGACGTGGATGGATCGAATGCAGTGGTTGGATGATACAGAAGACAGACGGGTAAACCGCCATGCCTTGGTAGAGATATTGAAAGATTATAATGGGAAGTTCAATTCTCATGATGCAGTACATACATCCCTTTATATGTTAGAGAAGCCTGAAACATTGGTTGTGACGGGTGGACAGCAAAGTGGATTGTTTACCGGTTCTATGCTTGTTGTGTATAAAGCAATCACGATTATACAAACAGCGAAGGAAGCTGAGAAACGCTTGAATAGACCTGTAGTACCTGTATTCTGGATTGCGGGTGAAGATCATGACTGGGATGAGGTCAATCATACTTATTTCCTCTCAGGGGATCCACAGCAGGTGTCTAAGATTAAGATGGATAAGTATTCATCACAGCGTTCATCTGTAAGTTATAGCGCTATATCTTCCGATGAGTGGGATCGTGCTATACAATCACTCTCAGATACGTTACCAGATAGTGATGTAAAAGCTGATATTCTCACTAAGATTCAGCAATCAGCTGATACTTCCGACAATTTAAGTGATGCCTTTGCTAAGTTAATGGGCGATATATTTGGAAAGTATGGATTGGTGCTATTGGACTCAAGCGATGCCAGATTGAGGAAGCTAGAATCGCCTGTTTTTGCGTCTATGATTGAGCGCAACGATGATTTAGGCCAGGCATATCGCGCCTCGGCTGATCAGATTACATCATTAGGTTATGGGTTGCAGGCAGATGTTGCCGATGACGGTGCTAACCTATTTTATATTCATGAAGGAAATAGACTGCTCTTAGCGAAACAAGACGGTAAATTTATGGACCGTAAAGGGTTAGTTTCATTCACGAAAGAACAACTATTGGAAATGTTGGAGATGCATCCAGAACGTTTCAGTAATAATGTACTGACTCGTCCAATTATGCAGGATTCTTTGCTTCCGGTTCTTGCATGCGTGTTAGGCCAAGGAGAAATAGCTTACTGGGCCATTACACGACAAGCTTTTGAAATCATGGATGCTAAGATGCCTATATTGTTACCTAGGATGTCTTTCACTCTTATTGAGGATACACAGCAGAAATATATGGAGAAATATGGACTTTCATTTCAAGATGTACAATATCGTTTACAAGAGCGTCGGGAACAATGGCTGTCCGCACAAGACTCCTTACAGATTGATAAGTTGTTCACCACGACAAGGGAAGCTTTCGAACAATTGTATGATCCATTAATTGAACAACTAGGTAACTTACAGACGGGATTGTATACATTGGGTCAGAGTAACAAGAACAAGATTACCGACCAGATCGCTTATTTAGAAGGTAAAGCTAAGGATGCACTTGAACAACAACACGAAGCAACACTTCGTCAATGGGATCGCATAGGTACGTTGTTGTTTCCAATGGGTAAACCGCAGGAGAGAGTCTTCAATGTATATCATTATATGAATCGATATGGTCTGTCTTTGATCGAAGATATCTTAGAGAAGACAGGTGACTATTCAGAAGATCATCGTGTCATTTTATTGTAGGTACACATAAGGAGGATCATAATGAATTCTAAGTCTATTGAGAACAGTATCGTTAGAGATATGAAGTTAGCTCCTGAAGGTCACTTGAAGATTGATTGGGTAGAAGCTCATATGCCTGTGTTAAATCGGATTCGTGCACAATTTGAAGCGGAACAACCTTTTAAAGGATTAAAAGTGGCGATTTCTCTTCATCTAGAAGCAAAAACAGCTTATCTAGCAAAAGTGGTAAAAGCGGGTGGAGCTGAAGTTACTATTGCTGGAAGTAATCCACTCTCTACACAAGATGATGTGTGCGCTGCATTGGTGGAAGATGGTGTTACTGTATTAGCGAAGCATAATCCAGAGCCTGAGGAATATAAAGAAATGCTGATTCGCTTGTTAGAGACGAAGCCTGATCTTATCATTGATGACGGTGGGGACCTTGTAACGATTCTACATACAGAACGTCCTGACCTGCTTGTCAACATTCGTGGAGGCGCAGAAGAGACAACGACAGGGATTATCCGTCTGAAGGCAATGGAGAAGGATCAAATGTTGAAGTTGCCTATGGTTGCTGTAAATGATGCGTACTGTAAGCATCTATTTGATAATCGCTATGGTACGGGTCAATCGGTATTTGATGCAATCAATCGGACAACGAACTTGGTTGTAGCAGGTAAAAATGTCGTAGTTGTAGGATATGGATGGTGTGGTAAAGGGGTTGCGATGCGTGCCAAAGGTTTGGGTGCGAACGTAATCGTTACTGAGGTTAATCCTATTCGTGCTGTTGAGGCGCATATGGATGGATTCCAAGTTATGCCTATGGTCGAAGCAGCGAAGCTTGGAGACTTCTTTATAACTGTGACTGGAAATAAATCTGTTATTACAGGTGAACATTATGATGTTATGAAGGATGGAGCTATTCTTTCAAATGCTGGGCATTTCGATGTTGAAGTGAACAAACCTGAGCTTCTTATCCGTTCGAGTTCTGTTCGGACTGTTCGTAAGAATATTGAAGAATATCAATTCAAAGATGGCCGTAAAATGTACCTAATCGCTGAAGGACGTCTAGTGAATTTAGGGGCGGGTGACGGTCATCCGGCAGAAATTATGGATATGACGTTCGCATTACAGGCCATGTCTCTGAAATATGTGAATGATAATTATGAGAAATTGGGTAAACAAGTTCTTAATGTACCTTATGAGATCGATGAACAAGTGGCACGATTCAAGCTTGAAAGTCTAGGGATTGATCTAGATTCCTTGAGTGCAGAACAAGTTGCTTATTTAGATAGTTGGAATGTGCACTAAATATATATTTGGATAATTTAGCAGGCCTCCCATAATATGAAGTGACCCCTGTCAAGTAGACAATTAACAAAAAGCAATATTTAAGCAGCCTGAGTCCTGTATTCGTAGGGGCTCAGGTTGTTTAGTTTCTTTTGAAAGCGTTCATGGTTGTAGAAATGGATGTACTGCTTAACGGCGTGTTCGACCTGCTTTACAGAATGAAAAACATGAAGGTAGAAGCACTCTGCTTTAAAATGACTGAAGAAGTTCTCCATACATGCATTGTCCCAACAGTTTCCTTTCCGGGACATGCTGGCTTGGATGCTGTATCGTTTGAGCAGCTGACTATATTGGCGGGATGTATACTGGAATCCTTGGTCACTATGCAGTAGAACACCTTTG
>NZ_FTNK01000005.1 GCF_900156375.1 Paenibacillus macquariensis | reverse complement strand
ACTAAGGAATGGTCGATATCCAATTCTTTACCTACACTCTTGTAGCTCATTCCCTTTTTGAGATAGAGATTGACTGCCTTTTTCTTAAATGTAACATCGTAAGTCTTCCTAATTTCGCCCATAAAAAAATCCCCTCCATAATAGACAGATTAATCGGCTTGCTTTTTTCTGTCTACTATAAGGGGAGCATATCAATCTAATGGGTGCTCTTTCATTGAATCTATGTGCAAAAATTCCAAATCATATTTTCGTAGGGTACCGTACTTCGATTCGTCCCTGTTACACAATCACAAGTATCTGTGGAGATGTTGTAGCCACCACTCTTGGAGAAGCCCAAGAGCCAGCCCCTGCTGAATTAATAGTCCGGCAGGTAAATGCAATGATCCCTTCCCGATTCAGTATATTTCAGTATTAACGGTAATTCAGCAATGCCGTAATCTGAAAGAATACTTCCTAGAATCATAGGCAGATCATACACGCCTACTAATATACCTATGACTGATCCGATAACAGAAAGAGTTACAATCCCTCATGCTTCATCTAATTATTTTATCTATCACACATCCCGATACGCTAATGACCATTTACACAATTTGCCATAAACCTTTATATTTAATCTAAAAGAAGGTGCTAAAATGGGTAGTTCTAAAAAATATAAAATAGCTTATATAATTGAAAATAAAAAAGATTGTAGAAAAGTTCATAAAAGTAGATGCGAAAAAGAATGTAAGAAGTGTCCACCAGGACCAAGAGGAGTTACAGGTGCAACAGGTCCTTCTGGTGCTTCTGGTGCTACTGGACCCGCTTTATCCAGTTCATTTATCCAAGTATATAATAATGGAGCTCAAACGGTATTTGGGGGCGGTAATGTCACTTTCGACACCACCGGCATCGCACTGGGAGCATCACACTCTAACACAACAAACACTGATGAAGTTATCGTCCACATGGACGGCATCCATTCTGCAACTTTTACAGTCACACCTAATTTGCTTATTTCTGCTGGAAACTTCGGAGCAGAAAATTATATTATTACCATTGATGGTGTTGTCGTTCCAGCATCTAATTTTGTAACTTTTTTATCAATCGCGCAAAGCGCTTCCGAACGTGCTATATCACTAACCGCCTCTTGTCTATTAGCGATTCAAGCAGAACAAATCGTTCGACTGCAATACAACAACGACGTGGCTTAACACCTTCACAGCTTTATTCAGCGGGTTTGACGGCACACCCATTGTCAACGCTTCCTTAGTTCTGATCCGCATAGGTCCTATTTTTTAATTTTATCATTCACATAACTCATCAAGACTGCGGATTTCCTGTAGTCTTCTTTTTCTGCAACAAAACAGTTCTTTCATATTAGGGGTGAACCTCATGCATAACGCATTAAGGATCCAAATTTCAGGTATTATTCATTTTCATACCGGAGAACTTTATAACGTAATTGGAGTAGGTACTCACACAGTTACACCCCTTATTCCCTCACGTTAAACCCAACATTATTTTCCGAAACCCAGAACTCGATAGCGCTGGAATCTTGCATATCAGATGTTGTTAGCAACTAGGTAGTTTCTTCATTCTTTGAATAACTTGTAACGACAAAACATGTACTAAATGCAACCATTGTAGCTATTATTCCGAATAGTATCCCGATACCGCCCATAAAGGTATCCTCACCTGGATAAGTTGGTTTTAATGTTAGCCACAAATAAACTAATATTAGCGCCAACAAAGCATAAAATCCACTCCCTACTAGTCCCATCTTCACACGATTACCTTTACTCCCTTGCCATGCATTATTTAGTATTAACCATGAATAGATACTTCCAATGACTCCAAAGAGGATTACGAGCAATAGCAGAAATGACATTGAAAAATATATGGCTAAATAAATTCCAAATAGTGTAGAAGAAAATAGAACCGAATTAACAACGAACAGGAAAACGCCTCCCAACCAATGATTTTGATACCACTTCGTAATTCTTAGTCTTTGAACCATTTTATTATCGTTACGAACTATCTTTGTGATTGGTTTTTTATTGAATTTAACAACTAATATTACAAGAATCCCCATCAATAAGATCAAAGTCATGCCGTTCTCTCCTCCCACAACAACTTTACTTGTAAAAACATTCCACATCCATATTAACCCATCTATAGAGTTCTGGGAATCTAATATCATGATAAAACAAAGAACCAAGGCTCACCCCTGAAGGATGGCCTTGGTTAACCATTTATGAAACCACGACTTGCTGCCGGCGCAATCACACTCTTGCCTATTGTTTCGAAATGTCTGAGAAGTTCACTTTAGTTGCTGTTGGAACAACTGGAGCTGTAGGTGTTGTTTACCACCACTTGGATTGGTTCCAGTTCCACTGTCTTTAGACTGCTTCTTAATTCCACGTGATCAATGATATACGGATTAGACAGACTATACTCTGGTCAATTTCGTACGATACAGCGGTCAACTTATCGCATCAATGGTAATTCCAACGAAGGTCTGAATCATGACACGAATCCACTACAAAATACCCCGTAGCATTAATCGCTAACGAGGTCTAAAGTTATCATTAGAATTTATATATTTCTATTATGGATTGGATTCATTTAATGGATAGCTTCATCAATGTAATTGAGCAAGGAACTCATCCAATTCCTCTACAATTTCCTTACTTTTCTGATGATGGATGTAATGCTTGGCGTCGGGAAATACAACTTGTTTGACATCGGTGGACAATCCTTTTAGTTGATCCTGCGTCTCTTCCCAGTTCTTGTAACCATTATTTGTAGCGTAGAACTGCAGCATTGGCAAATCACCAAGTGAGTCACCCGCCAATACCTTTTGTCCATTCTCGCTCATTGCATTCATTTCAACTTTCATATTGTCGTTATTTATATTCTTGAGTGACATCACCACTTTGGTATCACTGAGCTCTTGTGGCAGTTCCGCAATGTCAATGAACAGTTCGTCCGTCACACCGAACTCGCTTAGGCCTCTCAGTAATCCCGAATTTTTGGCCGCACGCATAGCTTCCCAGCCCACCTTCATTAAAGGTGTCATACGGAAATCTCTGGCATACTGCGGGCTAATCCCATCAATCATGACAAGCGCTAACACTTCGTTAGGATAAAGCTGCGCAAAACGGATCATTTCGAGTGATCCCATGGAATGTGCCATTAGTACATACGGTCCTTGCTCTCCCGACTCTTTCAGTAGCTCATGCAATTCTGCTGTGATCACATCAATATCTCGGTTATCCTCGGTGGGTTCGCTCCAGCCGTAACCCGGTCTCTCATATAGAACGACATGCCTGTTAACATTAAGCCTGCTGTACAAGGGATAAAAGTCTGCAAATGGTGACGTGGTACCGCTTCCCGAGGTTAGGACCATCGTATATTCCCCCTCTTTCTTCCCGTTTGCATAGATATGCATCCGATGACCATTGATGTCAATCATTTGACCTGGTGGAAGCATCTCTTTCATATCTTTTCTCACTCCGGCCGCCTGGTATGTATATCCTGAAGCAATCAATAGCAGAATCACTAGAGCAACCATATAACGACGCTTGACCCTCATTGTATTAGCTTCCCTCCATTATATGAAAATATTTTCACCGCAATTTTACAGCATAGATTATATTAAAAAGCAATAAAAACCAACACCATTATAGTGTAATCCAATAAAAACCATTTGTATTATATTTTCTAAAAAAAATACTGTTGGCTCCAGTATGAAATTGTCTATTTATATCGTTCATCATTGGATTGACTGTACTCCCGGGCATATGTTAAAATATTCCTTACAAAGATTTACTTATCTAGATTTGCGGTCATGGCGGAATTGGCAGACGCGCTAGATTCAGGTTCTAGTGGTGTAACAACCGTGGAGGTTCGAGTCCTCTTGGCCGCATCCTATAAGGTTTTTATCGACTTATCCACAGGTGAATAATCTAGTGGTCGATATTAGACCCCATTTTGTAAAACTAAACCACTTAATTATCATGACACTAAATTCATGATAATTAAGTGGTTTTTTTGTTGCTTATATTTGCAATTCAGAATTTTATTGGTAATCGGGACTGGCCCTTTGCCCAATCGATAAAAGGTGCAAAAGCAAGAGCCATCGTCTATAGTATTGTGGAAACTGCGAAAGAACATCAGTTGAATCCATTGATATACTTAACTCATGTATTGGAACAATTATCTATAATCGATCGGACTGATTCGAAAAGCGCTGGAACAACTACTTCTATGGTCGAATGGTCGAAGTCTCTTCCGATAGATTGCCTTCCGAATAAAACCATACACAAACGCCCACCTGTTAGACAGGTGGGCGTTATTCGGCACGTACTTTCTTAGCGTTCAGATTTAGCCTCTTGGAAATTGTCTTAAGGAAAACAACCAGTTAAAATACGGATAATTTCACGCTTACTTTTCTGGTGTATAGATAGTATTACTATCTCCATCAATAATTAACGCTGATTTCCCCGGTATTGTCTGACCTTGATAGTTAAATTCATCTTCTGAGAAATTGGCTACTACACTTAATGCTTCACCATATTCAGTCATTTGAACGAGTCTATCATCTGATATCATTTGGAAATCTGTCATTTCTTGCTTTATTGCTTTTTTGCTGAAATTCGACCATACCTTAGAATGCTTTACTATTGTTTCTTTATGTTTTTCCCACTCCTGTTTATCTATATGATATAAGGGAGGTACATTATATAGTATCTCATACAACATCCTATTTGATATCTCATCTTCAAATTTTAAGGTTCCCCATCCCCACCAATGAGTGGTGATCACTGAATCGTTGTAAACCAACTTATATAAAGGAATCGTGTAGTATGAATCCAAAAATAACTTCTTGTACTTATCCTTTACAGGTATTTGTTTAGAAAACAGTTCCGGAACCCCACCATTACTCGAATAGTATCTTCCTACATAATACTCACTTTCTTTATTTTTCCCCATGTCCTCATCCATCCAAGAAAATGACGGTGTTTCTATTCCATGTGCGAAGGCAATTGTTTTGTTAGCAAAATCATTTCCGCCCTCCGTTCCAACTACCATACCCCATTCTTTTTGCAGATACTCCATTCTCTGAATTCTAGCCTGAATATCTTCCTCTTCCGTTGTAACATGCTCTGGTGAATAGTCATCATAAATCTCGCCAGTGCCATCTGTGTCTAAAAACCATGAGTTAAATGCTACACCAGTATTTAGAATCGAAGTTATTCTTTCTTTTACACTAGGCATTGCAAGCGTCGGATTTAGCTTTCTACCTTGCCCCTGGAATCCTTCGATCTTATCTCCATCTTTATTGGTTACAGTTGCATTCTCGTAAAGTGAAGTATCCTTAAACTTAGCAGTTACCCACTGCTCTTTACCTGGTTCATGGATGGAATGATACGAATCATAGGCGCCAATCAGATAGCCTTGGTCTTCTGCCTCTTTGACTAACTCTAGTTTAATGAATCCTTCCTGCCAGTCATCTAAGCCAATCCACATATTTTCTAACCCTGAATTCTTCATATCCTTTATCACATCTACAGTATTAGCATCTGCCCACTTCTCTATTGGGTCAACTACATCGCCAAGTATGCTTTTTAATAATCTCTTATTTAGGTTAATTAATTCAACGGGATTTAAATTTTCTAAGCCCGCGTTTAATAGCTTCTGAGTTTCTTTATCTGACTCACTAAATATTTCCGGATTATAGAATTCTTTTAGTTGCATTACGGCACTTAAGCCTTTTACTATTCTATTCTTAGTGTATTTGTCTAAATAATCTAAGTTATTTAAATCTTCAAATGCCGATGAAAGTTCTGAACCATCCTCAACCTTAGTAGTTAATAACCCCTGAATCCATAATCTCAGTTTTTCGGGAAAACTGTCTTTCAGTTTTGCCCATTTTATATTTTCTTCTGAAATCACAGTTCTGTCCCAAAAATAAGCATGAGGTGCACCGTAAAGTTTTTCAATATTACTATTTTCTTCAGCCTTATCCACTAAGGTTTTGAAGTCACCTTGTTCAATTAAATAATTTTTATAGGTCTTTGCAATATGAACTGGATTTTTTTCCGTTACATATATTCTAAAGCCATATTCCTTCTGTTTATTGATAGATGGAAACTCATGATTAAAAGTAAACTCAATATTATTTTCTGTATTAAACGTAATTTTATTATTAAAGGGATTTTTAATAATATATACTAACGAATATTTACTTTTATCAACAGCAAAAAACTGCATAGATAAAGCCTCAATTACCTTCATTTTTTCTTCGCTCAAATAATCTTTCCAAATAGAATCATTGCTTGGAATATACTTCCCTTCATTCAATGGGAGCATATATCCTTCACCTTTCACTTTTGGAAATTCAAACATGTTTTCATCATCTTTGCTAGATTTTATGGTCACATCAACATATTTGTCTTTTTTCTCAATATCAACACCAATTCCTTGTTCCAGATAGTTCCAGCTAACGTTATCTCCATTGTCTTTTAAATTTGAGACTTTCTTTTTCTCCAAAGGTTCAGAGGCTATCTCAGTAATTCCATTGGACTTCACCTCAATTGCTAGTGTCTCCGGATCTACACTAAAGTTAAAGTCTAAATTATCTGTTTGTGAAAGGACCTCTTTGCTTGGTATTTTTTTGTCGTTTACACACCCTGTAAGAATATTTGTTGCCATTGTAGCAATTAACACGATTGTACTTATTTTTCTCATGTATCGCACCTCCTTGATCAGAATAGACCAGTTGTGTTACGCGAATGTTACAAAAAACGCTAACCTTTTATTTTATTAATTCAAACCCCAAGTCCAAATTGTGATTTTCCACAATGGTCTTGATAATAGGTAATCTCAAACCTGTAGCAGATAGTGGTTGTTAAATATATAGTGTAGGAGTCAATTTACTTTCTTCTAATATTTATTCTAACATTGGTACGATAGCAATTCGTCGAACGTATCACGAACAAATCGGTCCATCAACGGAAATCACTTGTCTTGATTGCGATTTCAGCCAACGATTCCGATGTGTAGAGTAAGTATCAATTGTAAATTTTCTAGTGGTGTAACAACCGTGGAGGTTCGAATCCTCTTGGCCGCATCCTATCTTAAAGAAAAGAAGCCTTAATTAATAAGGCTTCTTTTCTATTTGTCTAATTGTATACAATGAAAAAACCGTCCAAATTCGGACGGCTCCTGTACTTCTTACTTCGATGATAAGATCTGATCTCCATTGATAGACTTGTCCATTATGCGAATAGATCTGGACGTGGCTCACTTGCTAATTGATAGAAGTACTTTCGATCCAACTTAACCACATTACGATTAGGTCGACGAATTAATACCTGATACTCATCCCAAGCCACGACAATGCCTCTTACATCATTGCTCTTTTCTGAATCACGTACGACGCGAACCTTCTCTCCACCAACACGAAAAGCATTCAATTCCTCATCACTAATCATTTATTTCACTCTCCTAGGCACGTGTCTCACAAAAAAGACCTAAATAATTATATTTAGGCCATATCGTTGGATCTCTATAGTTAAGAAAAAAGTAGATTATTATCCATGATTACCGTTGTGCATGTTCTTTGCTATCGTTCTTCTCAAACCAGAAATCTAACACTGTAGCTGACATCACTCGACTGTCTAAGTACGCCACTTGTTGAGTTGTGAACAATTCCTTCCACGAAAAGGTGAGTTCCTCACATAAGCTCACAACAGTCAATAATTCTGACCAGGCGACATAACGCTTATACCAAAAAAATTGAGGATGTTCAAGCATATAGGGATATAGATCATCAAACTCTGTGTGCTTACAATCCAGTGCACGTTCGAAATGATCCTTGGATGCGGCCAACTTATCAATAAAGAATTGTTCTGATACCGGTTCTTTCCCCATTGTGTTGCCTCCTCTCTCCTTCTTATACTTTATATTATAAGCGATAAATAACAAGCTGCAAAGTCATTGCAAGAAATTGGGCTTGGTCCATTATCGACTATTCACCAAAGGTTATCGTCCCATTGGTTAGCGATTCAATCTTTACAAGTGATTCTAACGTGATGCCTTGTTCTCTTATCGTCCGTGCCCCTGCTTGGAAACATTTCTCGATTACGATCCCAAGACCTATTAATTCCGCTCCAGAACGTTCAATGATCTTGATCAATCCTCTAGCCGCATCTCCGTTAGCAATAATATCATCGATAAATAACACGCGGTCTTCACTATTTAAGTACTGACGCGATAACATAATGTCTGTCACAATACCCTTTGTAAAAGAAGGAACACGTTCACAGTATGCATCTTCATCAGCAAGCAGTGTTTTTTTACGGCGTGCAAATACGAGAGGTACTCCGAGTTCATAAGCAGTAGCAAAAGCAACCGCAATCCCAGAGGATTCAACCGTAAGTACTCGCGTTATACCCGATTCCTTAAATCTTGCTGCGAACTCACGTCCCATCTCCATCGTGAGTTGTGGATCCACTTGATGATTCAATAATCCATCCAATTTCAACACCTGATCAGATAGGATCACGCCTTCTTCAATAATACGTTGTTTTAATAATTCCATCATGTTATTTGCCCTCCCAAGCCAATCCTTTGACGTTAAAATACCATATTTCAAGCCTATACATCAAGTTATTTGGACATGTTACAGTCATGTCCTTCTCATTTCCAACATACCTTGTACTAATATCAGTATTCGTTCAAGGAGGAAAAGGATGAAAAACGCTGTCCGGATTATGCAAATTGCATTCACTTACATAGGTACCGTTGTTGGCGCAGGATTTGCCACTGGACAGGAAATTCTCCAGTTCTTCACCCAATATGGCAAATGGGCTACATTGACCATTATTCTTTCATCCGTCCTCTTTATTTGGTTAGGTACGAAAATGATGATCATCTCTCGACAAATTCGTGCCAAATCATATGAGGATCTCAACAAACATCTATTTGGAAATAAGTCAGGTGGATACATCAGTATTATCATGCTGTTCGTTCTCATCGGGGTAAATAGCATCATGCTAGCAGGCGCCGGTTCCGTATTTGTCCAACACCTCAATCTACATTACCAGACGGGTCTTATCCTAACCGTGGTTGCATCGTATTTCCTGCTCAATCGAGGCATGAACTCCATTATGAACATGAACAGTATCGTTGTTCCCATGATGTTGACTCTTTCACTACTCATTATCTCCAGTACATGGCAAATGCCCAATGCAGATAGCTTTCTAACCTTATCTACAGACCGTAACCTAACCATGGCATGGTTATCACCCATTCTATACACGGCTTTCAATCTCGTAATGGCTCAAGCTGTGCTCGTACCTCTTGGTAGCCATACAGAGAGTATCTCAGCCATTAGATGGGGAGGCATACTCGGGGGGCTAGGTGTAGGCTTTATGTTAATGGCCGCGCATTTTGCGATGTCAGCGAATATGCCTGGCATTATGCAATATGAAATCCCCATGGGAAGCATCGCTTTTCAATTGGGCGTTGTCGTACAAATGATCTACGTATTGCTCATTTTCTTAGAAATATTTACAACATTTGTTGCAGACGTATACGGTGTCACCTTACAGCTACAACAGCATTTTAAATATTCTCCCAAATTAATCGCGATTGCCGTCATGATGTTATGCTTTCTGTTCAGTCAATTCGGCTTCAGTAATTTGTTATCCATCTTATATCCATTATTCGGTTTCCTTAGCTTACTATGGGTCGTCAAACTGATGGTTGTAAAGAAATAACATGTACAGTCGGATCAATGCTCCGAATATGCTTAACTACGTAGGGATGACAAGTCATCATAATAATTTGACGAGTTAAGGAGATCTCCTGAAGTAGGGATAATGCCGAAATCATTCGTTCCTCATCGAAATTAACGAAGATATCATCAAAAAGTAGAGGGATTGCTGTTGTTGTATTCATCGTATTGGCTAACGCGAATCTCATAGCTAAATACATTTGTTCAGCTGTCCCACGGCTTAATTTACCACTATCGATCAGACCTAAATCACGATGTTCAGCAAGTAGCTCCTTCGCACCTAATTTCATCACAATCCGGGTATAGGCCCCATTCGTTAATCGTTCGAAATATATGGAAGCCATCTTCAAGACTTGCGGTTGCTTTTCCTCTTCATAAATACGGCGAGTTCTAGAGATGAGTTCCGCACAAATAGACATCACCGCATAATTCGTAGTCATTTCTTTCAATGCTGCTTTCTGCTCTTCTAATTGCTGAAGTGCAGTATCATGAAGGCATAACAACTCCAATTGATCTTTCTCTTGTAACAATCTTCCATGCTGCTGTTGTAATTCGTTCCAATGTACTTCAACCTCGTTCATCTTCAGTTCATGGTTGTTGCATGCCAATTCTAATTCCGTCTCATCCTGCGTATTCAACACATGCAGGATTTCTTCTCTACGTCGATCATCGATGCCGCTAAACATTACAATCTCTAATTGGCGAATGTTACCCGATAATTCTTGGCGGCGACTGTATATTCTCCCGTATCGCAAGAAATCCTCTCCACTATTTGCCTGTCCCTCGGTCATCAGTTCTTGCATGAGAGTGGAGATACGCTGCAGATCATCCGTTACAAGCTTTGCATCTTCTTTGACTGCCTCTAATCTAGATAATAACCCACTGCGTTTACGGAGAACTTCCTGGTAGTCGATCCATTCCTTCTTCTTCAACTCGATAAATGCCCCAGGAGACAAGTCCGTATTGTCTGCTCCTATAGGTAAGAGACTAGAAATATCACGTTCATATTCAAGACAATCCTGTTGCAACTGGTGCTCTTTTCGACGTAGTTTGTCCAGGTTATCTATATTCTCTAACCCTTGCTCCGCAAGTCCAAACATATCAAGCACAGCTTCCGGTGAGAGTTGTTCATTTAATTCTCGCTCTTGTAACCAATTACCCCAACTTGTCTCAAGCTCTTCAAAGGTGTGCTCTTCCTTCGCCATGCTTTCTCCAAGCCTTGAAAGTTCACGAGAAAGCACATGAACACGTTCTTGACAAACCTTCTGTTCTGCATATAATTTATCCAACTTCTGTTGCCATGATTGCCAAACATCCATCATTTTACGCAATTCACGTATACTAGCTTCCAACTCTCCTGCATCTACAGAATTCCTCTTATAACCCTCACTTCCTGCAGCATTCAAGGGGTCTGTTATAAGCAAAGACATGAGCTTAGTTATCCGTTCAAGCTCACTTGATTCATCGGAGATAAGACTTATTTCAGTGCGCTTAACTTGTTGACGTGAAGACTTCATAACCACATTCCACAATAGAATGATATCCACTAATATTAATAGAGAGCCGAAGGAAACAGCTGCCTTCACAGAGCCCATACTCCACAACAAAAGTATAGGCGTGAGAATCGTTAAGATCCCGCTTCCCCACAAAAGATTAAGATACAACTTCTTCATCCGTCGTTGCACAACAACTTCACTATCTACTTGTCCACTGGCTGACAGCCTTAGTATTCGATTCTCACGCCACCGCTCAACAGCTCCTTGAAGTTCATTCCAGAGTGTGGCCATTTCTTGTGGACTATGAGGAACCATCATAGCAAATCGACTCCGCCCAGTATCTGTCTCTTCCTTGGCGACTTGTTGAGCTTTACGGTAATCGTCCTCTGCTAAATCTAGCTGCCGCCGTAGCTGTTGTGTTTCTTGTGCCAGACTTTCTATTCTGCGATCATAAGAGGCGAAACCCACAGCATATCGTCGGACCGATTCACGTTCACCAACTGAAGTAGAGAACTTCTGAAGTTCATTCCTCCTCCAAGCTGGATTAATCTGACGCAAAATATGAGTTAACCGCGTATCCAATGCATTTGCTTCGGCTTTTGTCTCTTCCCAATCTCTCTTTCTAACTTCGTACGATTCTCGACGATTGCTTAACCGCTCTATAACAGTACCTTGTTCCTCTAGTAGCTTATCATTCGGCAAGTTATCCAATTGAGCATGTAGTTCTTCTTGAATTCGGAGCACTTGAGTATGTCTTAGTGAGGCTACATTCTCTTCTCCTTGAAGTGACTCCCATCGTCGCAATCCCTCTTCAGGAAACGATGAGACCATCGGATAAGAAGAATGTTCCATCGTCGCTTCGGTCCACTTCAACCACATCGGTCTGATTTCCTTAGCTTTACGTAGCAATTGCACCTGTGCTGATTGCGCGTACCGATTACGCTCTTCTTGATGAAGTAATTGCACCGTTTCATTTAGCGTTATTGCATTCACATTATAGCGTTGAAGAAAGGAGCGGCTTTCGGCTATGTCTCTCTCAAGTTGCTCCATAGATTGCAGTACTTTCGCTATTTCTTGCACACGGCCCTTCGGTTTATAAATTTTCTCCATATCTTGAACAAGCTTTCGCTCTGCCTGAATAATTTCTCCGCCGCCGCCTATCCCCGCATGGAATAAATAGCTACTCATCTCGTCAGATTGCAGTGTACGTATTTCCTGTAGTTCGCTTAATGAGATCGCAAATAGCTGGTTAAATATTTCCCGGGACATACCTCCCAGTAGCTCACGTTCCATATCCTGTTGGGTAAAGTTACGAACTCGTCCATGTTCATCTGTCTTGGAAATTGTAAGTTTCTCCAATCGGCTTCCTGATCCTGTGCTTGCATCTCCAGATGTTGCAAACCGTGACACAGTCCATCTCGCCCCATCCTGATCTATTACAGTCAGCACACCACCATGTACTCCACCCGCGAGGGGCTCATATCTTTCCGTAGGATATGTACGACTAGGAATTCCAAATAGCATAGCTCTTACAAATTGCATAAGCGTACTTTTACCCGCTTCGTTAGGTCCCATGAATACCGTAATACCGGACTTTATCGTAATATCCTGTTCCTTCATTCGTCCAAAACCATGAATCTGAAGCCTTTCAATTCTCATCACTTTCTGCCTCCATCAGCAGCCTTATCGAGTAGTAACACTGCACCAAGCTCTCCGGCACGGTGCAGCCACTCCTGTCTCTCTTGTTCACTAGCTTCGCTTATAATCCGTCTGATCTCTCTGTTGCTCATTAATGGAGCCAATGCTTTCTCCACTAATTCTTTAGCTAACTCGTCATCTTGCTCTGCCTGAACCTCAAGACGCATCATTTCACCTAGGAAACTATCTTCTCCCATCATGTCAGTCCGATCGATTTCAATCCCCGATTGGAGAGAAATACTCTCGCTCCAGACTAATCCTTCGAAATGCCCACTCTCTGCTCTAGCTATTTCTCTACGTCGAAGTTCCTGCTCTAGCTCCCCTGCTACATGTCCATTTTCTAGTACACGATGTAACGCACTACGGCCTGTCATTATCCAGCGAACGATACTCATCTCTACAGGGCGAAGTTGTCGAATAGCATCGACCCTATCCTCAACTCGGATTCTCCATTCATCCTCATTGTGAATACCTTCAATCGATATTTCTTCGCGAAACCAACGAACACTGTCTAGTTCATGAAAGACCATCTGAAGCGAAGTATCTTCTAACACGTCCACAACATAGCAACCCTTAGGCCCCGTCTCCTTCACACTTCTTCCTTGAATGTTTCCTGCGTATACAATATGAGGATATTCCTGAATGACACGACGTTGATGAATATGACCTAACGCCCAATAATCATAACCCGATGCTTCTAACTCCTTTCGCGTACAAGGAGAATAGGTCTCATGTGCGGGATCTCCATCTACATTGGCATGATGAATCGCAATATGAAACAAATGAGACTCTGGATCTCTATGAAATTTCAAAGCTGTATTCTCCGTAACCTTGGACGTAGGATAAGAAATCCCACTTATGACTGCGACCTCTTGTTGATCACTCCGACGTCGAGCTATACAACTCTCAATCTCATCGCCGAACACATGTACATGCTCTGCATTCTTAATTTGAAGGCGAGGACCATCTAAAGGATCATGATTCCCATGAATAAGATAGACATGAATCCTGTGACTACCAAGTTCTTCGAATGCCGCTTGTAATGAGAGATGAGCTCTCAACGAGCTATCTGCTGCATCATATATATCGCCACTAATAACCATGAAATCCACTTGTTCCTCTATAGCCAGTGTCATTAAATGACGTAACGCAGTAAAAGTTGAATCCCTTAGATGTTGGCGTAAAGCATCCGACAACCCCTTCATTCCAGTGAATTTGCTGTCTAGATGTAGATCAGCGGTATGAATGAACCGAAAGGGAATCATTATTCCTCACTCTTTCTTCCGTCAAATTGTAAATACATTTTCTTGAGTTCGTTAACTACATGAGTCAATGAATAATGACTTTTCGCTTTCTCCCAAGCTGAACGGGCTAGCTCATAGCGATAGGATGGGTCACTAATGAGTTTCTCCAACGCATCACTTAGCGCTAGATAATCTTCCACAGGAACTAACAATCCATTAACCCCGTCTTCTATTTGCTCAGGAATCCCCCCCACATCCGTCCCCACAAGCGCAAGGCAACTTAGGGCCGCCTCAGCAAATACAGAACCGAATGCCTCTGCTCTAGATGGCAATACGAATATATCAAAGAAAGGAACAAATTCTTCTGGATGCAAGGTGTATCCATAAAATATCGTTTCATTATAAATACCTAAATCCTGTGCTAGTGTTTCCAATTCTTTACGGAAAGGTCCATCCCCAATAATATGCAACACATAATCATAGCCTCGTTTTTTCAGTTCGGCACATGCATTAAATAGAATATCTAATCCTTTTGCAGGAACTAAACGACAGACACATACGAGTTGCGGTACCTCATTCTCGTGAGGAACAGGTTTGAATCGCTTCTCATCAAATCCGTTCGGGATGACGTTAATAAGATCAGGGTGATCCACGTAAGAAGAAATATATCCCGCAAATGACTGAGATACCGTAATTAATCTTTCACTCTTCATTTCTAACTCACGATACAAGGACACTAGAAATTGATGTTCAAGTCCATTCTCCTCAATACGTCCATTGAGAATTAACTCTCGCTCATAACTTGAGTGTATCGTTTGGATGAGTGGAACATTTGGAAAAACATGCTTGAACGCTAGTCCTGCAATCGGATGATGCGCATGTATAAGCTCATATGGTTGTTGAATCCGCATGCGAGTCCACCAAATATAATCTCTGTATGTCTGAATATATTTCTGCACAATTTCACTCTCAGCATATACAGTCCAGTCGAACGTATCAAATACAATGTCTTCCCGTCCTTTATTCCGAAGTCTTCTAGGAAGCCAGAACATTTCCATCTCCCATCGTGAAGAACTGAAACGCTCCTGCATATAA
Source organism: Paenibacillus macquariensis (assembly GCF_900156375.1). Lineage (GTDB taxonomy): Bacteria > Bacillota > Bacilli > Paenibacillales > Paenibacillaceae > Paenibacillus_AQ > Paenibacillus_AQ macquariensis. The sequence goes on along the minus strand of NZ_FTNK01000005.1, from coordinate 326,187 downwards.
GGAATCATGGAAGAAACACCACCTGGTTGCTCCGGTGGAAAAAAAAGTGCTTGAAGTAATCTCATTACGTATCCCTACTTTCTCTTATGCCCTTAACTATTCATAATTTGAGGATATATGGTATATTTAGAACATATGTTTCACATTTCATTACATAGAATACGTGCTCAATCTCTTTAAAAGAGTAGTTATGCAAACACGACAATTACAGGAACGAGGAATAACGATGCCATCTTCACCATGGTCCTCCCCTATTCTACCGGGGATCGCCTCAGCAATCGGTCTATACATTGTACTCATTATGACGGTAATGTGCCTCATTATGTATAGCAAACAACGCAAGAAGGCATACATTTATATGGTACTTGCCTTCCTCTTTATTATGACATATGAAGGGATGAACATCCATTTCAACCTTTCACACAACAATCAAGAACAATCCATTTGGTCGGCAAGAATGCAGGTCTTTTCCTTTCTCATGTTAAATGTCTCTGTCTATCTCCTGTATAGAAAAATGAGTAAGAAAGCCTATCTCATTCTTGGATTTATGTTCCTTCTTTTCCTTGCCCCCTTCTTTTCTTCAGGTTTATCGCTATTCAACATCAGTTCAGGGCAGATGCTCTATCTCAGCCTTTATCAAGGCGTTATTATTATCATAGGTCTCTCTATGATATCTCCACGAATTGGCCAAAGAGCTAAATATAATTTGGGCATTCTGATTATTCTAATTTGGGTTATCATGAATCTTATTTATCGATATGCCGACAATTGTGGTACTACTTTCATTAATGTGAGATTGTTTCTCCCTCTGATCTATTACACCTTTATCTTTTTTATATTGTTTGAACGAATTGTAGAGCAGATGCAATCTATCTATCGTTCCTCGATTACGGATGGATTAACTAACCTTTATAACCGTCGATTCTTCATGAAAAATGTAAATCGATATGTGGATCAGGGCCTGAAGGTCTCAGTAATCTTTTGTGATATCGATAATTTCAAGAAGTTGAATGACACACAGGGGCATGCAAAGGCTGACCAAGTGCTACAACAGGTATCTGCTATTCTAGAGGAAGAAGTATCGAGCTTTGGCTTGACTGGTCGATATGGAGGAGAAGAACTCGTAGCGGCAATCGTAGACAAACGTGCGAAAGTAAATCAGATAGCGGAAAGTGTGCGGGAACGTGTCGAACACGAGACCATCGTAACGATAAGCATTGGATATAGTAGTCTAAGAAAGAACATAACCGCTGATGAATTGGTGTCACAGGCAGATCAAGCCATGTATCGCTCCAAGACAACCGGTAAGAATAAAGTCAGTCCTTTTTATACATCTTCATCCACAAAAGAAGCCAAACAACTCTCCTCTTGATCTCAAAAATGGATAATGCTTTATTTTATAGGGTATAAAGATTATATTAAAGAGAAGTGTGATATGGATTTACCTATCACATGGACTACTATTAGCTGGTGATATGATGAAAAATAAGATAGAACATGTACTCGAAGATCAATTATGCTTCCTGCTTTATGCAAGTTCGAGGGAAATGACAAAGAAGTACAAACCACTGCTTGATAAACTGGATGTAACTTATCCTCAATATCTTGTCCTTCTTCTACTATGGGAACAAGATATACTCACAGTCAAAAAACTAGGTGAACTACTTTCTCTTGACTCAGGAACACTTACTCCGATGTTAAAACGTATGGAGCACAACGGTCTAATTGAACGTAAACGATCTACTCAAGATGAACGATCGGTAATGATTCAACTAACCGAAAAAGGACTTAGCCTACAGGTAGAGGCCTGCTTCATTCCTGAACGTATTGCGGACATGTCGGGTAAGGATAAAAAGACAGTTGAAGATTTAAAAGCCTCACTTCTACAGTTATTAAAAACTTTAGAAGAGTTCTAGTACAACAAGAAAAACGCTTGAGAAATCTCAAGCGTTTTTCTTGTTTGATCTGATGTGTATGATGCCATAACAATATTAATCTACTGTGATTTCAAAAGCTACGTCTATATTGCCACGAGTTGCTTTGGAATAAGGACACATTTCATGCGCTTTATGAACCAACGTTTCAAACGTCTCTTGATCTATCCCCGTTCCCTTTACGGCTAACTTTACAGCTATGCTATATTGATGCAGCTCGCCCATCAATAGACTGACACTAGCCGTAACTTTGGAATTAAAATTTACTTTCTCAATTTTACCAACAGATTGTAAAGCACTATCAAAACAAGCCGCATATCCAGCTGCAAATAGTTGTTCCGGATTCGTTGCTTCAGGTATCTCTATTGCCCTAGGGGTTCCAGGCATCGCAATTTCAACTGTAAAGTTTCCATCCTCAGAAACGGCTACTCCTTCTCTTCCCCCGGCAACTGTTACTGTTGTTGTAAATAATGTTTTTGTCATTATTAATCTCCCCTATCCATTTGTTTTTTGGTTGTGCACAATCTAATTGTATAACATTTAAATTGAAATAGCAATAATTACATCAAGGATCTACTATCTGTTATTAAACAAAATAAGACTACCTCAACCCGCTTGTTACGGAGAAAAGGTAGTCTTATTATTGTGTTATTTATCTTGTTTTATTATGAAAGGCAATGTTTAAGTAGCGCAACATGCACTCCGTCTTCATTATTCGATAGCGTTATTTCATCAGCGGCTGCTTTAACTTCTATCGGAGAATTATCCATAGCGATACCTTTACCTGCATAAGTAAGCATTGTAATATCGTTATGATAATTTCCTATAGCCAGAATTTCTTCCTGCTGAATACCGCGTTTTATAGCAAACTGTTTAAGTGCATTTCCTTTAGAAGCCTCTTTATCCATCAGATCAATGAAGTATTCTCCGCTACGAAGCATATTTAGATCAGATGTCCACGTGCTAAATTCCTTGTACGCCTCGTCTAATTGCGCTGGTTCACCGAACATCGTAAATTTAACGATAGGATCCTTCAAGTCGGTCCATGCTGGTAAATTAAAAGGTAAAGTCAAAAAGTTCTCATACATACTACGAACTTCTACTTTCAAATTCTCCACACTTTCAACGAACATTTCAAACGCTGTATTTACGTCAAAATGAATGTCCTTCTCGCGACAATATTCAATATATGGTGTTAAAGCCCCATGGTCCATTGAGAATTGATGAATAATTTCTCTTGTCTCCACTTTTGCAGTAGCTGCGCCATTATGGCTGATAACATATCCCATCAACCCCATCTTTTCCATAAAGGGGATGGAGTTCTGAGGGCCACGGCCTGTACATACAATAATTTCTGCTCCTTGCTTAGATACTTCTATTACCGTCTCCATTGTCTGTTCACTTATATCATGATCATCATTCAGAAGTGTGCCGTCAAGATCTAATGCAATTAGTTTGTATTTCATTTCTCCATCCATCCTTTTCTATCTCTATATTTATCTACATTTATTTATTATGATTCCTTAACTAACAAGGATAACTCCTCTGGGGTCAATTCTCGATATGTTCCAATTTCTAGTGTAGGATCAAGATTGAGTTGCCCCATCTGAACACGTTTGAGATAGATCACTTTTTTGCCAACAGCTTCAAACATCCGCTTGACTTGGTGAAACTTCCCTTCATGTATCGTAAGTGAAATCTTTGAAATCACCCGATCCCCATGCTCTTGACTATGCACAACTAACTCGCCAGGCAACGTCTTGTATCCGTCATCGAGCGTAACTCCAGCAGCAAACTGCTTAACATCATCCAACCCAACATCCCCATCTACAAGGGCCTCATACGTCTTAGGTACATGTCTTCGTGGAGACAACAAGCTGTGTGCAAGCTTTCCATCATTCGTTAGCAACAACAGGCCCTCTGTGTCTTTATCTAGTCTTCCCACAGGAAAGAGTTCAAACACGGAGTCCTTAGAGTCTATTAGATCTATTACTGTAGCTTCTCGCTTATCTTCCGTAGCGGACACAACCCCAGGAGGCTTATGCAACATAAGATAGATAAACTCTTTATATACAATGCTCTCGCCATTAACCTCAATAGAATCGTTATAAGGATCCACGTGCAAACCTCTATCTTTCACGATGACGCCATTCACCTTAATAAATCCCTGCTTCACCATGATTTTAATATCATTTCTCGAACCAATGCCTATATGAGCCAGAATTTTATCAATTCTTTGCGTCGTTCGTTTTCCTCCACTCATTGTGATGCCACCTCCCTCATAACTATAACTGCTAGTCTAACTTTTCTTTTTCACAAAACGACATGACAGATTAACTCAAACATATCTTCTATTTACGGAGCAACCCGCTATGATAACTCATAGCGGGTTGTTTCATACATTATACCAAAGGTAACATTGTCCACAAACCAAGGTTATTCATCAACATGTGTCTGTCTATTCCGCGGACGATCCGGCGGCTCCGGTCCCCGACGTTGCGGAATATTAGGTATAATTGTTCGTTTCGCACAATCTACCGCAAGTTGCAGTTCTGGATCAACAACAACAATGGTAAGGTCGTAATAAGGAAACGGAGACTCCTCATATTGCTCTAATTTCTTAGCATAGAGGCGAACATGGCTTACTAAGGATCCCATCTCGATACCAAGCGTGTCCACTGGGTATTTCTCCAATTGATCCGCAGCACTGTGCAGCATCTTCCTGCCACCTATTATATTGTTGTTACGGAAATGATACAGTCCTACAGCTACCTGAAGCAGGCCTTTATATAATGGATCACGATTATTATGAAGCCACAGCTCTTCTAGGACCTCATGACATTCGAAATAGTCTTGGTCTCGATTGAAATAGATAAGATAGGCAATATATAAATCCTCATATTTCATCAGGATTCTGACCCTTTTTTGTTAAAGCAATCAGTTGCTTCACTTCATCCAATAACAGCTTCATCTCATCCATATCATGTCTTTGCCAGATGTCATTAAATCGGTCTTGGAACCCAATGGCCTCGTTAACCAAATGGTAGAAATACAATTGGTGGATAAGATTAAGAACCTGTGTTGTAACATTTGAATCTTCTTCAAATTGCATCTGCGCTTCCAATATATCTTCACGGATACTCGACATCTCGTTATCTAGAATAGATGCCGCTTCTCCAGCCTTTGTCAATCGTTTGCGAATATTATCAGGTAAGCTCTCACGGTATTTATAACTAAGGGAATGTTCAATGGTAGCCCAGAAGTTCATCGCTAATGTACGAATTTGAATTTCGGCTAGCACAATTTTCTGTCCAAGAGCGGTCTGTACTGGATATTCAATAATCATATGAAAGCTACGGTAACCACTTTCCTTATAATTCGTAATATAATCTTTCTCATACAAGACTTTCAGATCTTTACGATTACGAATATATTCAGCTACCCGCCGAATATCTTCAACGAATTGGCACATGATCCGAATACCCGCTATATCCTCGATCCCACTCTCAAGTTGATCCATGGGAACATTAAGGCGCTTGGCCTTATTGAGAATGCTAGATATTTTCTTGACTCTACCTGTTACGAACTCAATGGGAGCATATTCTTCACGCTTCTTTAATTCAGAACGCATCGTCTTAAACTTAACTTTAAGTTCCTCTACTGACTGTTCATATGGGAGCAAAAACATGCTCCAATCCCTGTTATCTATCCCCATATTCCACCGAGCCTCCTATCTGTTCACCTTCAGTTATGATCTACACCTACCGCTTCCGATATATGCTTGAATCCATCCTGCTGTAGGCATTTTCTTAACTCTGCATGTATTCTCCGATTCACATCCGGCCCTTCGTAAATAAGGGCTGTGTAGATTTCAACCAGACTCGCCCCTGCCTTAATTTTCTCATAGGCATCCTTACCAGTAAAAATTCCCCCTGAACCGATAATCGGTAGGCGGCCATGACTCCGTTTATAAATGCGAGATATAATTTCTGTAGATCGGCTGCGTAGCGGTTTGCCACTCAGTCCTCCACTTTCCTTGGCGCTTTGATGATTCAACCCTTCACGAGATAAGGTTGTATTCGTCCCAATGACTCCTGATACGCCACTTGATTCAAGAACATCGATCATAGACTCAAGTTCTATATCACTCACATCTGGAGCAATTTTCACCAATATAGGCTTCGTAGCACCATGCTTAATGGACTGAGCCTTCATTTCTTCCATAATAAAGCCAAGAAGAGAAGATAGATCATTACCATATTGCAGATTACGCAAGTCCGGAGTATTCGGTGAACTAATGTTTACAACAAAGAAATCACCATAAGGATATAACGTACGAATACATTTCTGATAATCCATATAGGCTTCTTCGTTTGGCGTGTCTTTATTCTTCCCAATATTAATAGCTACGGGAATTCGTCGACTTCGACTTGTAGAAAGTCTTCGAGCCATAGCTTCAGCACCTTCATTATTGAAGCCCATTCGATTGATGAGCGCTTCATCTGATGGAAGTCTAAACAGACGCGGTTGCTCATTCCCAGGTTGTCCCTTTGGTGTAACAGTTCCCACTTCCATAAATCCGAACCCAATAGAAGAGAATCCCTCTACCGAAGCTGCATTCTTATCTAATCCCGCCGCGAGGCCAACCGGACTGTGAAAGTGTAATCCAAACAAATCAACTGCCAAATCCGATGTTTCCTTTACCCCCCATAACGAATTCAAAGCATGAGTTGCACCCGGTATGGAGCCCACAGTATGTAATCCTCCAACGACAAGATGGTGCGCTTTCTCCGGGTCTATTTTAAAAAATAACGGCTTAGCTATATTTCTATATAACACAGGTTTATCTTCAACTCCATCCACAATTTTCTCTATACTACATTTTAGCCTTTTACGGACTAAAAAGAAAGTAATTCACCCCTCAAAAGTTCCATATCATCTCCGAAATAGCGCTATAGCAATTTACAAACAAACCTATTACAATTGGGATAGCCATTGAAAATGATAGAGAGAGGGTTGATCTATATGACAGCCAAACGCAAACCACCGACACTTCATCAGAACAAACAAGAAGTAAACAAGAAAGCGGTATTATGGGTTGGTATCAGTGTATCTCTGGTTATAGTAGTCATGATCGTCTTACTTATTGTTAACAGTTAGAGCCAATGGTACGTTTTATGGGGGTTCGTCTGATCCTGCTTATGCTGGGTTTGATAACGATCTGTTGGAACCAGTATGTCATCAGGCAGCTCCCCTGTCACAATCCGTACTTTCGTACCTCTTGGAATGAGATCAAATAATTCTTCTACATCGTCCTTAGACATACGGACACAACCATTTGATTCATCGCGCCCAATACTATTAGGTTCATCCGTTCCATGAATAGCATACCTACTATCTGATAACTGCATCCCTCGGCTACCAAACTCCCCAGTTGCACTTCCGTTTGGGTTCACAACCTTGTCCGAAATAACAAATTCATCTTCTGGCGTCTTCGCCCCACCTAATCCTACTTTATAATTACGTAACATAATATTCCCACTAACAACTGCTAAGCGATGATTCTTTTTATCAACAATGACTTCTATAGGATCTTTGAAAAAGACGTCATCCCCTGAAGCTAATGCTGCTGATGCTGTTGGTGGTATATCACCTTTCTTCTGCACCAGAGTTGAAGAATCTTTCCCATTTCCACCGCCAGCGTATGCTGCATTAATCTCTCCGAAATGACGTTTCATAATATCCGTAGATCCAGAGAGCACATTACGAGGGAAAGGCTGAACCAATTCACTTAGACTGACGGGTACTCTACCTTCTTGTTGTGTGAAAGATCGGATCGCTCTCGAGAGAACCAACAAATTTTCCTGCTCCTTAATCCACGCCTCTGCAGATTGTTTAAGCTTTGGCTCCTCAGGCAGTTTACAATCACATTCATCCAGATTATAAGATTGATAAGTCACTGCGGAATCTTTACTTTTCTTTAGAGTAAAAGCAATCGGCATAGTGTGCTTCCATAGCAGCCATTTATCTTTTCTTTCCATCCCCAGTACAATCAAATTCACAGGCAAAGATCCTGGATGAGACAGCATCAAAGATAACGTACGCGACCTCTCTTGAATCGAACCTACCGCTTGAGCAGTAAATACAGGACTTGTTGCCTCACGTTGCTTATCATTCACATCAGTCACTAACCCAGGTTGCTGTTCACTATCACTTGTTACTATCTGCTCGTCCACATTAGAAGTACCGAGTTGTCCTGGGACATTAATCGTAGGTATAAAGAATAGAAGTATCATCACTAATCCAAGTAATAAATTACGGATTTTGTTCAAACGTCTCTCTTTATCACGTCCTTCCTTCAATACTTTATATTGGTGCTCCATCCAAAGATCATCTGGTACTTTGCTCAGTTCGAAAGCTTCATATACTTCTCCTGATTGATTGAAACAGTAATTAGCTTTACCTTCCTCACCGTTCTTTTCATATTCCTTGCCTAATAAGTACCATCCCATCTTATTATCAGAATGTAACTCTACATATTTTTTGAGGTATAACAAATCCTTCATCTGGACCTCCAAAATATTGTTTTATTTCTTATATCGGCAGAAATAGACAAAAAAAATAGACACTCACGCTCGGAACTTTACCGAATGAGAATGTCTAAACTTATTCAGAACTATTATTAACCCTCTTTATTAAAAGGTTCATCTGCAATCTTGATGGAGTCTGTAGGGCAACCATCACTTGCATCATCTAGATCATCATATAAACTTTCTGGAATTTCTGTATTACCACGATTACAATCACTCTTATAGATGACTTCAGCAATTCCCTCATCATCATAATCATAAATGTCTGGCGCTGTTGCACCACATGCTCCACATGCAATGCATGTATCTTTCTCAACCCATGTATATTTAGCCATTGTTCTCTCTTCCTCCTGTATACCCATTCATTACTGTCTATAAGTAAAAGATCATTAGCCATAATATTAAACCAAAAAAAATGAATTTTCAATTGATTTCAAACATAATTTCAAATCACTTTCACATTTATGACAAATTTTCATCTTCTTTATCCCTGAAATCCATCTGCAACGAAGTCCCTCTGATTTTATGGTTTCTAATTAGAACAGAGGGATCGTCACCTAGCATTCCAGCTGTCAGGACTGCATTCTCCCCGTACTTATTGCGTAATAAATCCATGGCTTTGGTTAAGGATTCTTTCTTAGGATGCTGTTCATAATTAAATAAATCTAATTGAATCGCTGAGTCTTCTTTTGGCATAAGTTGTTGCAACGTCACACCCAATAAGCGAACAGACTTATCCCAGCTCCAGTGTTCATTATATAATTGGCATGCTTTCGAATAAATATCCTCTGTATTCTCCGTTGGTGCACTGAGTGTATGCATTCGAGTGATCGTCTTCATATCAGGGGTACGAATGGTAATCTGGATCGCACCCGCAACCATTTGTTTACGTCGCAGTCTACGAGCCACCTGATCGCTCAGATTTAATAGAACCCTGTGAACATCTTCTTTCAAATAAATATCTGATGGGAGCGTCGTCGTGTGTCCTATCGACTTACTCTGTTCACGATTCTCTAACACAGGAGACTGATCCAGTCCATTGGCCGCCTGTTTCATCCATACACCTAACACACCAAATGTTTGTGTCAGCAGCATTTCTTCGCTGTTAGCTAACTGCCCTATCGTATGAATATTTATTTTCCTTAACTTATCAGCCGTTCTGCCACCAATACCAAATAATTGATCACACGGCTTATCCCACAAAATCTTAGGCACATCTCGAATACGAAGTACGGTTAACCCGTTAGGCTTGTTCATATCTGATGCCATCTTAGCCAATAATTTATTCGGGGCAATACCAACAGAGCACGGAAGAGACAGTTCCATATAAATTCTCTTCTGAATGATCGTGGCAATCTCCTGAGGGGTACCAAACTGCTTGGAGCCCGTGATGTCTAAATAACATTCATCGATTGATGTCGCTTCCATACAAGGAGTGTATTCGTAAGCTATCTTCATAAATGCATTAGAATATTTACGATAGGCAGTGAAATCGGGTGGTATCACGATCAAGTTAGGGCATTTCTTTAATGCTTGATTCACAAGCATTCCTGTCGAAACACCTAAGCGTCTAGCAGCATATGAGCAAGTCACGATTATCCCTTTGCGAAGTTCAACACTTCCCGCTACGGCTGTGGGCTTGCCACGATATTTATCGGGTTCTTCTGCTTCATGTACAGAGCAGTAGAAAGCATTCATATCGACATGAAGTATAACCCTGCCTTTCGCTGGATAATATTCATCGATTGTTCTCACGCTAAAATCCCTTCTTCATCTATATAAATGAACTCAAGAGTCAGCATAACCCCCGACTAACTATAGGTCAAGATCGAAGCACATTACAAAATATTCAATTCTTTGTTACATTCCAGTGTAGAAGTGATATAATTATGAACTATAAAAAACACGTTAAGAAAGACTTCCAAAGGAGGGCAACCATGTCTACATCTATTTCTATATTTGATACAACTTTACGAGACGGCACCCAAGGTGAAGGAGTCAGTTTATCAGCCGATGACAAATTAAAAATCGCCAAAAAACTAGACGATCTGGGTGTCCAATATATTGAAGGTGGTATTCCAGGAAGTAACAGTAAAGACATTGAATTTTTCAAAAGAGTTCAGTCCCTAGGACTTAATGCCAAGATCACAGCATTTGGGAATACACGTCGCAAAAATACAGAAGCCGCACAAGATGCTAATCTAAGATCAATGATTGACTCAGGCGCACAGGCTGCGACTCTGGTTGGTAAGTCATGGGACTTTCATGTGCATACTGCATTGCAGACAACATTGGATGAGAACCTCGCCATGATATACGATTCGATCTCGTTCCTCAAACAAAGTGGACTTGAAGTTGTATTTGACGCAGAACATTTCTTCGATGGTTACAAGAATAACCCAGAATATGCAGTTGCCGTTCTAAGAAAAGCAAAAGACGCGGGCGCAGATTGGTTGACGATGTGCGATACGAATGGCGGAACCCTGCCACACGAAATCTATGACATTGTCTCTACTATAAGCTCCAATGTACCTCAAGCTAATTTAAGTATTCATACCCATAACGACTGTGAACTTGCTGTAGCTAATACATTAAGCGCTATCCAAGCAGGAGCGCGCCAAGTTCAAGGAACGATCAATGGTTATGGAGAACGATGTGGAAATGCTAATCTTTGCTCAATCATCCCAACCCTTCAACTGAAGATGGGATACGATTGTATCGAACCTGCATCATTAGCCCAACTGACCAACACCGCCCGTTATGTAAGTGAAATTGCAAACGTGCACATGCCTGTGAATCAACCTTATGTTGGTAATGCAGCCTTTGCTCATAAGGGCGGTATCCATGTCTCTGCCATCCTTAGGGATTCACGTACCTATGAGCATATCGAACCAGAACTTGTAGGTAATAAACAACGAATCCTAGTATCCGAGTTAGCAGGTCAGAGTAATATTCTGTCCAAAGCACAGGAAATGGGCCTAGCATTCGATCCAAGCAACGAACAGTCCCGCAATGTCATTGATAAGATAAAGGATCTAGAACATCAAGGATATCAATTTGAAGCGGCAGACGCTTCATTAGAACTGATACTACGTGAAGCTAATGGACAGATTTCTGAATTATTTAGTTTCGAATCGTTCAAAATGCTTGTTGAGAAAAGTGCAGGCAACCCAGTTATTTCTGAAGCCTTCGTTAAATTGAAGATCGACGGCCAAAGTGTATATACCGCCGCAGAAGGAAATGGACCTGTTAACGCGCTCGATAATGCGCTTCGAAAAGCCCTTTCTCAGTCCTTTCCAATCCTTAAGGAAATGCATCTATCAGACTATAAGGTTCGTGTCTTAGATGAGAAAGACGCCACGGCTGCTAAAGTACGAGTACTTATTGAATCTAAAAATGTCGAACGCACATGGACGACCGTCGGAGTATCCGGCAATGTAATCGAAGCCAGTTGGGAAGCATTAGTCGATAGTATTCGCTATGCTCTATTGGGTCAAAGCACTCAGAATGAGAAAGAACTAAATATTAATGAACAACATGGCCTAATAAATCATTAAATCACAAATAATAAACCTCGATGGCCATAAAGTTGGCTATCGAGGTTTATTTGTTTAAGATTGAATTAACTTTTTCACTTTTTTCTCTAATTCTTTCTCCGAAACTGTCCCTAGAATAATTTCCTGAATGACCCCATGTTTATCAATTAACACATTCGTTGGGAATACGGCCCCTTTATATTGATCAAATACAGCCGCCTCTGAATCAAGCATTACCGGGAAGTTTATGTGATATTTGTCGATGAATTTCTGAGCATTTTTCTTATTATCATATTTGGTTACATTCATGCCATAAATACTAAGATCATTATGATACTTATCAGCTATTTTAATTAATTCAGGAGCTTCTTCCTGACATGGATCACACCACGAAGCCCAGAAATTCACAATGATGGCCTTCTCCTGCTCACCACCGACACGATACGTCTTCCCATCTAATCCAACCATTGTGAATGGGGGCGCTAATAATCCAGCTTCGGGACCCGTCTCTGTAGGCAGGGGTTTGTCCATTTGAAATACAGCTTGAACGCCCGAACCTGTATTTTGAGAAATAGCTATCGCAATCAGAATTAATGTGGCAATCACAATATATACGTTACGTTTCATGTAGTGATCGTTTCCTTTTCATTAAGTTATTACCTTTTATTCTACCCTCTTTCTTGAATAACTTACAATCGAATCATCTTAGTCTAACAAGCTGAACCGGTTGAACCATCCTTTTGAAGGACGGCACATCGGTTCAGCGGAAATATAAGATATAGAGTATGAAGTGAAACTTATAAAAAGGACTTCTGCATAAAAGCAGAAGCCAATGAGAGAGAGAGGTACGACACGATGACCAAGCTTTTAGTAAGTGATGAGGAAATGTTATTACATGCTGCCGCAGCTCGTGAACTTGTAGCGCACACCCTTCTCCATCTACCACATGAATCCTGTGGCGTCTTACTAGGTACTACCACAGCGGGTAGCATACGGATCGAGCAATTCCAGCCCATCCGTAACGTAGCGCCTGACCCGCTGCATGCTTTCATGTTTCATCCCGAGGAATGGGTCAAGTTCTGTTTACAACCTGAGAGACTCGTAGGAATTGTTCATTCCCACCCACATTCGCAACCTATCCCATCTCAAGATGACCTAACCAAATTAAGTGGGTATGGACAATTACTGGATGCTTATTTGATCTGTTCACCTAATCAGAGTGGCAACTCCATCATCATCCATTCCTATCGCATTATCCATCCTACATCCCATTCCAAGGCAGAAATCACAGATAGGTATCGACTATTGCGTACGCAATTAACAGTGACTTAAATGAGCATAAAGATCACCTAACGTATCTACCCTACGCTTTGAAATATCATTAAGGAAAGATTTCCACAGGTTAGCTGTCATCAAGGCATCCTCTAATGCATGATGTCTTCCTTTAATAGGAATATCACGATCTAGTAGTAATTCATCAAGCCCATATCCACCACGTTGTGGTTCAAGCCAGCGCGCGATCATCATCGTATCGATAACACGATGGCCTAAATTAACCTTTGATGTCTTCCATAAAGCCGCATTCAAGAACGCTTTGTCGTGAGCGCTACCATGAGCTATTAGCACCCGTCTCCCAACAAAGGACATAAAGTCATGTAAACCATTCATGAGCGTTGGAGCCTCATCATTCATCTCCTGCGTAATACCCGTTAATGCGGTGATATGATCTGGAACAAGCTTACGGCAGTTCACCAATGAATAGAACTTTTCTTCTGAAACGATCTCTTCACCCACCATCCTGACAGCACCAAATGATAAAATTTCATCGCCGTGTTGATGAGCAAAACCTGTCGTTTCAAGATCGAATACAACGGTCTCAAGTTTAGTTAAAGGAACACTAAGAACCTCAGGTCTTCGTTGCTCTCTCATGAGTGAGCGAATAAAAGCCATATGCTGAGCGGTAGGGGCTCCCATTACGGAAGCTATCGCAGACGGCATACCTCCCTGCCGAAACGTACTCCACAATCCATTGACACCCCGTACCGGCTCCTTCATAACTTTCTCCTCTCCGCAAAACGCAGCAACCGCTGTAATGCTCTATGGGTTCCTCTGATGACACCTAGGCTTTCACGGAGTTCGTGCATGATTGTTTTTTTCTTAAGTTCTTGTTCAGAGATATAGTTACTGCTGATTAACAATCCATCCGAAAGTGTACAAGGCGTACTCATCCTTAGCTGTATCGCCATGTCAAAGGCCTTTTGACAGCTTTCAAGCAGTACATTATCACTATCCAAAGATATTAACTTCTCCAACCTTTTCTTCGTTGTTGTTTCTCTCACATCTAACTGCAATGCCATAAACCTTACAAAATTAACCAAAGGGATGTAGACTCCATATTTGATATCGAAACCACCAGCATGATCTCCAAAACGTTCAGTCACCACTTGCCCTAAAATATTCAAGGTTGCTTTATGCCTAACTGTATTACGCAATATCGCATATTGCAGTTCAGGAACTTCTTTAAACCCTCGATAAAATATTCCTTTTAATTCATCGGTCAACCTTTGATCACCGGTAATATGACGCATATCTGCGGCAATAATTAGATAACGAATCGGCTCCCAACTCATGTCGCTTTGCCACTCAGCTAATGTCAGTTCCCATTCCTTCAAAGACTTCCTCCAGAGGGGTTCCGAGCACATCACCTTTCCTAGGCACTTCTCATATCCCAAATAAGCCAATTGCTCACACAGTATATTCGTAAATAATTCGAAGTATCGATCTTTAAATTCATTCGTTTCATCGCTTATAATAAGCCCATTATCTTGATCACTCCACAATGTGGATTCCTTACGTCCTGCGCTACCGAACACGATAAAAGAATATGGAACAGGAGGCGGTCCATAGCCCGCTTCCATCATTTCCTTCTCGCAGATTTCCAAGGCTTTCGTCGTGATTAAGTCATGCATTTGGTTAACTTGCATCATCCATTCTAAGATTGGTAGCTCAATCCGTTGTTGTTGCAAGTGCGTCTGATATTCTATACGCCGTTCCTTTAATTGACTCCACGAACTTGCAACAGGAATATCCGAGAAGTCCAAAACATAATCCGTTGAATTTATCGATTTCATGCGATCCCCCTCTCTTCTGATATTCCGGTACACACTTTAACCGAAATATCAGAATCTCATTCCCCTTTAATTTACAGGGGGAGTCGATTTATGAGTACGGGATAAAGCTTCAGCATCCGTAATTAATTTCATTTGTTCTGGGTATCCATAAGTTCCATGCTCACTTATATCTAGTCCCATCATCTCTTCTTCTTCTGTCACTCGAAGTCCCATGATGACTTTCATAATACCAAGAATAATGAACGAGACCACGAGTACAAATACAAAGGTACCAACCACACCTAGAGCCTGAATCCCTAATTGATGTACACCGCCACCATAGAATAATCCTGCTTGACCTACCCCAGTCTTTTCAGCCAATTCCGCTGTTGCGAATAACCCTGTGGATAGAGCCCCCCAAATACCCGCTATACCGTGAACAGAAACTGCATAGATTGGATCATCTAATCCAGCACGTTCTAACCATTGACCAGCTAAGAACGCGACTATACCAGCCACAGCACCGATGATAACAGCCGCCCAAGGTTCAACAAAGGCACAAGAACCTGTTATCGCTACAAGTGCAGCAAGTACACCATTTAGCATACTTGGGATATCTCCCTTTCCAAATACCATCCAAGAGATAGCAAGTGCGGCTAACGCACCTCCCGCAGCAGCAATATTCGTTGTAAGAGATACATATCCGAAGAAATCACCTAATCCCGAAAGACCACTACCTGGGTTAAATCCAAACCAACCTATCCAGAGAATAACAACACCTAGTACAGTATAAACTTGGTTATGTCCTGGAATAACGTTCGGCTTACCATCTTTATTGTACTTACCAAGACGTGGCTTCAATAAGAAAGTTGCTACTAGCGCCGCTGTTGCACCTGTCAAATGGACTACAGTAGAACCAGCATAATCTTGCATACCTAGTTGAGCAAGCCATCCACCGCCCCATACCCAGTGAGCAACGACAGGATAAATAACAATCATGAACAACGTTCCGAATATAATGTAAACACTCAGTTTGGCACGTTCTGCCATACCTCCTGAGGCAATAGCTAACGAGATCGCTGCGAATGATAATTGGAATAAGAACTTAACCGTTAACGACACATCTGAGAATGCTAATGAATCGAACGAACTTGCCATGCCTTCTCCACTTAAGAAGAAACCTGTTTGACCGATAATCCCATTACCATTTCCGAATCCTAGACCAAAACCGACAGCCCAGAATACAATGACCGAAATTCCTAAAGTCAATACTGTCTTACCAGCAACGTGCCCCGCATTCTTCATACGAACCGTTCCTGCTTCTAATAGAACAAAACCAGCTTGCATAAAAAATACGAGCATGACAGCTAGAAAGACGAAAACCGAGTTAATACCTGCTTGTAGTTCCAAATTTGTAGCTCCATCATCCGCAAAAGCACTTAATGGAAAAGCCAACAGTGCCAACATTCCTAAAGCAATACCCAACATCCTCTTCATCATCGTAATCGCTCCCATATGTTATATTATCTAACACAATTTAAAACTCTTAATGTCATTATAAGCAGAAAGGGATACTTTTGACAACGCTTTTTTCATAAATTATCCAATAACTTACCAGTGTTGTTATATTACATAACATTGGAGATCTTTGTAAAAGTAATACGTTTGACTGTATGGTTATCCTTCGAGTATCATATTTTAAATAGTTAATATTAAGTAAATCTTCTATCAATGGATAAGTTGTCTTATGGATTCATATTTATATAAGTGGGGTGATTCGCATTGGGGATATGACGTTGTACAGAATTGGAGAATTAGCGAAGGTTGCCGGTGTCAGCGAGAGGACGATCGATTATTACACTAAATTGGGATTATTAGTGCCCGAAAGTAGAACAGAGAAAAATTACCGCCTTTATAGCTATGAAACCTCTGCCCGTCTGATGCGTATTAATCTATTAAAACAAGAGAAGTATACTTTGGAGGAAATTAAGGAAAAGCTAGACAAATGGAATATGGGAAATGAGGAAGAACAGGTTTCAGACAAACTAACCCATCTAGAACTTCATATGTTGCAGTTAGAGAAAGAAGTTAGGGAACTCAGCCCTATCATTGAACAAATGAAGCCTGGGCAGGCTAGACGCATGCTGACGCAATTACTCCCTCAGGGAGCAGCTGTTATAGAAGCATTAAAGCTCTTGCTCAATCATGGACCATTAAGTTAATCTTTTCGCACAATTCGAGGTATTACTATTACAGGAGGTAAGGAAATGAACTCTAATTCCATGTTTATACTCATCATTATTGCCTTCATATTCTCACTATGGGCACAATTTCGCGTTAAGGGTACATTCAAAAAATGGGCTCAAGTAGAAAATCATTATGGACTAACCGGCTATGAAGCTGCTCGACGCATGTTAGACGCAAACGGCCTGCAACATATCCCAATCGAGCCAGTAAGAGGATCACTAACCGACCATTACGATCCTATTCATAAAGTCGTTCGTTTATCGGAACCTGTGTATTATGAAAGTACCATTTCCGCTGTTTCTGTAGCCTGTCACGAAATCGGTCATGCGATCCAACACAAAGAGCACTATCCAATGCTCGTTATGCGACACCGTATGTTCCCAGTTGTAAACTTCGCTTCAGGAGTAGCGCCATTCTTACTTATTGCAGGTATATTATTCTCTTTCACTAATCTACTTGGCTTAGGAATCATTTTTTTCTCCGCTGCGGTAGCTTTTCAACTCGTAACATTACCAGTCGAATTCAATGCTAGCAGTCGTGCACGCACCATTATGGTCGAGCAGGGTTTCATAACAAATGACGAAGAACGTGGCGTCGCCAAAGTATTGAATGCTGCTGCATTGACATACGTTGCTGCTGCACTAATCTCCATTCTCGAGTTAATACGATATGTCATGATGTTCAATAACAGTCGCGATTAGTATACAATTGATACACACCTACAACAATACAAAGAAACCCCCGATCGGTTATGAACCGAATGGGGGTTTCTTTGTTTCACTCATAAGTTCGAAATATGTAAGCAAAAAATTGCGAAATGCTTGTGCAACCAACGGTAACTTGTCATCCGACCTATGAATCAATCCGATCGTTCGCGTTACTTTGGGTTCCGATATTCTAACACGTGCAGGTTGAAGTGGATTACTCTGAAAGAATGCCATCTCTGGCAACAGACTGACACCCATCCCCGCTGCGACTAATCCTCGAATCGTATCCGTTTCCTCTCCCTCGAAGGCAATTTGAGGGGTGAACCCAGCTTCAAGACATGCTTGCCAGACAATAGGACGTAAGGAATAACCTTTACTAAACAAAATAAATTTATCCTCGCTCAGTTGATCGAGCGTTATAGATTCTTCCTGAGCGAGCGCATGATTAGGAGGTAGAATAGCATACATTTCTTCAGTCAATACCACATCTCCCTCAACTTGATCATGCCCCTCTGGAAAAGGAGATATAAAAGCTAGATCAACTTCAGCAGAAACAACATCCCGAATCAACGAAGGAAACATCCCCTGCTTAAACCGAAATTTCACATTAGGGTATTGCTTTCTAAATTCAGCAACAACAGATGGAATTAAATGAATACCGAGGCTATGGGGAAATCCTATGCGAATCTCCCCTCGTTCAGGATCCAAGAATTCATGAACTTCAGCTACTGCTTTGTCTAATTCCTTCATAAGACTCTCAACCCGCTTACAGAACAAATGGCCTACAGGTGTCAATTGTAGATTTCTCCCTTTTTGCATAAACAAATCAACGCCTAGTTCTTGTTCCAACTGATGAATCTGCCTACTTACAGCAGACTGAGCTACATGAAGTTCCTCTGCCGCTTGAGTTACATGTTCTTTCTGTGCAACTTTCATAAAATAGTGCAACTGTCTCAGTTCCACGCGAATGATCGCTCCAATCTAGAATGTATGATCTTAACCTTAATTTATCGTCGCTTACCTAACAGTCTAATGATGAGTCCATACGTAAAGAATCCACCAATTAAACCACCGAAATGAGCCATCCAATCCACTCTTGCCACAATGACCGAAGATATAACTCCAAAAATAAGCATAGCATATAACGTCTTACGAGAGGCTTCATCTAATAATTTCCGTTGGAACAGCGTGATATATAGATACGCACCGTACACCCCATAGATCGCACCTGAAGCCCCAACCGATATAACATTCCTATCCATTTGAATATTATAAGCAGATGACAGCACATTGCCCACAATACCACTCAATAAGTATAACAAAGCGTATTTCCAAGATCCCATAAGCCGTTCTAGCGGTGGAGCAAATACGAGTAATGCGAAACAATTAAATAATAAATGATCAAATCCATTATGAAGGAACATCGCTGTCACATACCTCCAGCTTTCTCCCTCATTAACCATTGCACCAAACCTATAGAGCGTCTCGATATTGGTAGAACCACCATTAAAAGTTAACACCAAGAACATAATAATGTTAGCTAATAGCAACAATGATGTTACAGGATACAATCTCAAATAACTTTTCCAATTCTCACTTCGGATAAATATCATAGGTACCATCCTCTACTCTATACTAAGAACATCATGATTGGTAATGTTATTCTAAAAAGCTTATAATACCCTTGACAGTCTTTACTAAATCTAAAAAATCAAGGAGGATAATCACATTGGCACAAGAACGTACTGGTATTGCAACTTTCAAGAGTAACCCTATTACATTGATTGGACCACAACTTAAAGCAGGTGATTCCGCTCCCGATTTCACCGTCAGCAAAAACTTGCTCGAAGATGTATCCCTAAAGGATTACGCAGGTAAAATTAAATTGATCAGTGTCGTCCCTTCTTTAGATACAGGCGTCTGTGATGCACAAACACGTCGTTTCAATGAAGAGGCAGCCACGTTAGGCGATGATGTCATCATCCTTACTGTTAGTATGGATCTCCCATTCGCACAAGCACGTTGGTGTGGTGCAGCCGGTGTGGAGCGTGTCGTTACATTGTCCGACCACAAGACTTCTTCTTTCGGTGAAGCATATGGCGTATTAATTAAAGAATTCCGTCTTGATATGCGCTCTATTTTTGTAATCGACAAAGATGATAAGCTCACTTATGTTGAATACCTTAGTGAGATGACAGAACATCCAAACTATGAAAATGCTGTAAATGCAGTAAAATCATTACTGTAATTCATGCTTAAAAAAGCGGGAGAAAGAGATCATCTTCCTCTCGCCTTTTTAAATTAATATCTCGATTCCTTACTCAGATGTTTTATATTTAGCCAACTTCTTATCTAGTGCTGCGAACAAATGAATAATATATCGATAATTAGCTCCTAGATCACCCAATGAACCTCTCGATGCCGAGTATATATCCACTGCACTGCGAACAGGACCGGTCGAAAGAACAGACACTGTAATATCTACCGTACGTCCCATAGAAGTCCTCTTCTCAAGAATAATCTCCCCAACTCCTGGAACTTCATGTAGCACTTTGTAACCTGGAATTTTTTTAAGCGTGGACGAAATTTCCTCCCATGCCTTGTCTTTTGATAAATTGTAATAGCGCGTTTTCATTGCAGGATCTTTCGCTCTGTCTCCCGTTCCTTCTTGACTACGTATGATCCCCACTAGAACTCTCTTTAACGACAAGACCTTTCCCCCTTTAAAATAACCATCAATACATAATAGTTTAACATTGAACTCACCAGAACAAAAGAGGTTGGCCATATAATCTCGTAGTCACAACAAAAAAGCGTTTCGCTATCGATTATTATCGATAGTGAAACGCTTTGATATTACAATTCATTAGTTAAATAAAAAATCCCGCTTATGCCGTTCGGTCAAATTGTCTTCTGAACCTGCAGTAGCAGGTGGGTGATCGCAGAAATGTTTTTGAAGTCCCCATGTCATATAGACAGGGCGTTTCAGCTACGCTCCTTATTGATCTCCCTAGACATCATCATTGGTTCAAAATAACGATTAACCGTGGCGAACATCGCAGGATTTGTTATTATTATAATCCTAACGATTAGAAATGTAAACTCAAATGAAGCCGTTTTACTACTCCATTTTATTACAATTCTTGAACTGGGTTAATTCTTAGATAATGTACCTTCTTCTAAAGAAGAAGACTCAGTCAATCCTTGTTGCTTCTCTTCTTCTAAGAGTCTCATTCGTTCCGCCTTCTCTTGCATTTTGAGGAAAGAACCATAGAAGTTAAAGAATGACCACATCGCCATTAATGTAATGATGAAAAATACAATTAATACGGGATATAGTGATGTGATATATAACAATAATCCACAGCCGGCTACTGTCGCAATCATTTTAAAAGGACGAATGAGCGTTAGGAGAATGGCATTTTTTATAATCAAGAAAATACTCATGTGATAATGGACAACCATAGAGAAGAAATTAAACATAGACACAAACAGCATAACAAGCAGTAGGAGCATCACTCCACCCACGAGTTGTAAGTTATCTAATGTCATATAAACCTTATAATCAACAAACATAATAACAAACAACAGTGTATAGAAGAATCCGCCAATCATAGACTGTTTGTAGTTATCCTTGTACCCCTTAAAAAAAGTGCGGAACACTGGTACATCTGTATCCCCCATAATCCACTTCCGTACCGTAGCAAATAAAGCTGAGATCGCAGGAAACAATGTAAACGGTGCCAAAATACCCATAGCCCAATTTAATAATAGTTGATCATTTGCTGTCGCTGGCGTTTGATACATCAAGAATTTAACTAATAGTACAAATAAAAATGGAGAAGAACAGATCACCCACAGTATGTTACTGAATGCTATTCGCGAAACCCATTCTGTTAATTTGTAAATGCCTCCCATTGCGCCTCTAAATTCCAAGATCTCTCCTCCTCTGTAAACATGCATGTACATAATAATATACCGTATTTACGGTAGAGAATGCCAGTCCATAATTTTATACTTATGTATTTTATTTTTTTGCATAAAGAAAAGGCGAAGTGTAGATACACTTCGCCTTGTAGTTGTAATATTATTCGAAAGAACTGTCAGGACGTTTAGCAGGACGGCTAGCGCTGCTGCCAGTGCTGCTAGTTGGACGCGGTCTATTCGTACGTGCTGAAGAATCACGACCAGCTCCGCCATCTTTGTTGTAACTGCTCTTACCAGCGTATCCACCACGACTTCCGCCACCACTACTGTCACGATCACGACGATAGTTACTGCTACCACCTGTGCTTGATCCAGAAGTGCTACCGTTACGTGAACTATAGCTACCGCCACCTGAAGGCTTACGACCACTGCGAATGTCTGGTTTACGACGTTTAGCGCGCATTGGATCTTCTGGTGTCAAATGGATATCACTATCCTTCTTCTCACCTGTAAGTAACTTCATAGCTGCAGTTAACAATTGAACGGAATCATATTGCTCCAACAACTGGATAGCAATTCCTTTGTACTCGTTCAACTCACCTTTTTCCAACGTTTCAAGCAATCTTTCAGCTGTAATACGTTGTTTACCTTCAATAGCCTCAGCCATTGTTGGAAGTGGTTTACGTGTAATACGGTGACGAGTAACACGCTCGATAAAGTGGAAATGATCCATTTCACGTGGAGTTACGAATGACCAAGCCGTACCTTCTTTACCTGCACGACCAGTACGACCAATACGGTGTACATAGCTCTCAGGATCTTGAGGTAGATCGAAGTTGATAACATGCGTTACACCAGAAACGTCAAGTCCACGAGCTGCTACATCTGTTGCAACTAGTACGTCAATACTGCCATCGCGGAATTTACGCATTACAGCATCACGTTGGTTCTGTGACAAGTCACCGTGTAATCCATCAGCTGAATATCCACGTTTCTGCAAAGCTTCAGACAATTCGTCTACACGACGTTTAGTACGTCCAAATACGATTGCAAGATCTGGGGATTCCATGTCAATTAGACGACTAAGAGCTTCGAATTTTTGACGCTCAGGAACTTCGATATAAGCTTGGTCAATAAGTGGTGCACTTACATGTTTAGGAATAACCGATACATGTTCAGGGTTATTCAAGAACTGTTGTGCAAGCTTCTGAATGTTAGCAGGCATAGTTGCAGAGAACAACATCGTTTGACGTTCTGCTGGTACCAACTTCAGAATGGATTGAATATCTTCCATGAAGCCCATATCAAGCATTTCATCTGCTTCATCCAATACAACGGTTTGAACATCAGTCAACTTGATTGTTTTGCGGTTAATATGATCCAAAAGACGTCCAGGTGTACCAATGATAACCTGAGGTTTGTTTTTAAGGGAACGAATCTGACGGCTAATATCTTGACCGCCATAAATAGCTAATGAACGAATTCCTTTAAAACGAGAAAGCTTACCAATTTCTTCAGCTACTTGGATTGCAAGTTCACGAGTCGGAGTCATGATCAAAGCCATGATTCTTTCTTCTTCTTTAGCAATTTTGGAGATCAACGGCAAACCAAATGCTGCTGTCTTACCAGTACCTGTTTGTGCTTGACCGATCAAATCTCTTCCTGACATAGCGATAGGAATAGCTTGGTCTTGAATTGGCGTGGATTCTTCAAATCCTAGCTCCGTAATTGCCTGGAGGATCTTAGGCTCCAAGCCAAATTCTGCAAATGTTTTCAAATATATTCATGCTCCTTCTATATAGTGGACATTCCACTTTCTTGTAAGTGGACATTCCACATTCTTCTCTGTATTCTTAAGTAGCGGCATACGTGTATAGGGTAGCCATACATGCCGTAAAATATTGCATGAACAAAAGTTCATAGCGCTATTCGGATTTTTTTAAACCATTTAAATTACTATTCGGTTATTATTAAGCCGAAATAATGCAAAAATAATACTATTGTACAACCCTACTCAAGAACATCCAATACATTATATCACAAAACAAATTGCATTTACTACTAAGTTAATCTGAATAATAAAAATATTTACTAAGAAAAGACATATTACAAGACATATGAGGTGGGTTTATTTTGTTAAAAGATGTTTGGAATGCATTATCAATTATTCTCGGCGCCGCCATTATAGCATGCGGTTTTAATTTATTTCTTATTCCACACCAACTGCTGAGTGGCGGTGTTTCTGGTGTATCCTTACTAATCAGTTATTTCAGTGATTTTAGTCTTAGTGCCATGTACTTCATCATCAACATCCCTATCCTTATTGCAGGTTGGTTTAAATTGGGGAAACGATTCATCAGTCTCAGTATACTTTCTGTTGTTGCAACCACATGGTTCTTAGCGACCATCCCAGTTAAACTTGTCATCACCGATTTCCTTCTGGCTAGTGTGTTTGGAGGGGTACTCGTTGGAATAGGCAGTGGCCTTTCCTTTCGTGTAGGTGGATCTTCTGGAGGATTTGACATCATTGGTTCCTTAATTACACGCTACCGTGATTTCCAAGTAGGGAATATTATCGTTGTTATGAATGGTATGGTCATTCTTGCGGCAGGATACTTAAGTAACAATTGGAATGTTGCCTTAGCTTCTATGGCTTCAATTTACATTACGGGTAGGGTCTTAGATCTTATACATACCAGTCACATTAAAGTAACCGTGTATATTGTGACCAATCGGACTGAGGAACTACTCGATCAACTACTTAAAATTCCACGTGGTGTTACTAAGATCAAAACAGAAGGCGCTTATTCTCATGAACCTAGAGATATGCTGATGACTGTCACGACCCAATATGAGCTAGCAGAGCTTAAACGAATCATCAAAAAAACGGACCCCAACGCCTTTGTAAATATTGTGGAAACAGTTGGAATTATGGGTTCCTTCCGCAGGAGATGATTTTTGGTAAACAACGTGTTATGTCTGCAAATTTATGTTATATTATAGATGCGTAATTTCCATTTCATCGCATAAGATACAGATTCACCCTTAATGCCCAGGCACGAAAGATTTTTCCTATTCGCTACTCAAGAACTTTTGACAGTAAAGAATTTAAAGGAGAAAGGGTGACTTTTTGTGGAAATGGAGTCCGTAACACTGTCTCAGATTGTTAAACGCTGGTATCCTGATATGATGCCTTTCTTAAAACAAAAAGAACTGAACTCCCTCATCATGTTACGTGACGGACTTAGTATTCTTGAACCCCAGGATGCCATGGAGATTATCCAAATCAGTATTTGCGAACATCAGAACCTCGCTCATCTTCATTAAGAGAAGTAAGCTAGATTTTCATGCCGTCTCCTCCCCATTTTTGGCGGAATAGACGGCATTTTATATGTATAGGATTGTTTAATTCCATTCATTTGAGGTTAAAAAAATAATAAGATTATGATTGTTACAAACCTGTTGTTTATAGAGGCTAATGCTTCTATATAATCATACAATGAGAGCGCATACGCTATAGGGGAGAGAGAGATTATGAACATCATTTGGGCATTAATGTTATTAGTATTGGGAAGCACGTCAGGTCAGTCAACAGACCAACCAGAAACGATCAGCAAATTGCAATCATCTATCCATTCCGTTATGACCCAAGACAAAGAGGCAACCACTACATTAGGCAACCCGTCAGATCCATCACAACCGTCGGACAAAGTAGACCCTCAGAAGGATGCACCTGTTGTTAAAGGGATTTATGTCACAGCTCATAGTGCTGGAGGATCACGCATGACCGAGTTACTGAATCTTATTGATTCAACAGAACTTAACGCAATGGTTATTGATCTTAAGGATGATGCTGGATACATAACGTACAAGTCCGATAATCCAACTCTTCAAAAACTAGGCAAAACGCAATCTTACATTGGAAATATCGGATTACTAATGGAGCGACTCCAAAAACATAATGTATACCCCATCGCACGAATAGTCGTATTTAAAGACACCATCCTTGCTACCAAGAATCCCAAACTATCTTTTGTTAAAAAAGACGGTACGCTTTGGAAGAACGGGAATGGAGATGCATTTGTAAACCCCTATAGTAAGGAAGTATGGGATTACAATATTGAACTAGCGAAGGAAGCTGCAAAACTAGGTTTTAAAGAAATCCAATTCGATTATGTTCGTTTCCCTGAAGGATTTGAGAAGCGTGCTGATTCAATGACATATGTTAAAAATGATAAATCTCGTGTAGATATTGTTACTGAATTCGTACAATATGCACGCAAAGAGTTAACCCCACTTGGACTTCGCGTATCAGTCGATATCTTCGGATATGCGGCATCCGTTCCAGCAGCTGAAGGAATTGGACAAGATATGGTCAAAATATCTGAAAATGTGGATGTTATTGCACCTATGGTATATCCAAGTCATTACTCCACAGGTTGGTTTGGAGCGACAAATCCTGATAAAGAACCTTACGCTGTAATTAAAGGTTCCATGGTCGATACTCATAAGAAACTTGATCCACTTGGAGAGCAAAAGCCGATCATTCGTCCATGGATTCAAGATTTCACTGCCAGTTGGTTAGGTAGTGGACACTACACGAAATATGGCAAGAAGGAAGTAGAAGAACAAATCCGTGCTATGAAAGATATGAAAGTGGATGAGTATCTGCTCTGGAATGCTAACAATCGATACAGTAAGGATGTAACCTATAAATAGTCCATCATATATTACCATCAACATGCAAAAGACCCGGTCAATAACCGGGCCTTTTGCATGTTAGAATATTAAGTCCATCTTACTGGTTAATTTAGAAAGGAATATGAATGAAACCCACAACAACAATTCGAGAAAAATTCAAGCAATTTCTAGTCATTTTATTACCGATTCTGATTACACAGATTGCATTATCAGCGATAACATTTTTTGACACAAATATGTCAGGGAAATCAAGCTCTGTTGATCTCGCCGGAGTAGCTATAGGATCTAGTCTTTGGATTCCCATCCAAGTCGGTCTTAGTGGAATTCTAATGGGCCTTACTCCCATCGTATCGCAATTAATTGGAAATAACCAAAAGAACAACGTTTCTTATCAGGTCATTCAAGCTCTCTGGCTCTCACTCATTCTCGCGATAATGGTTCTGATCGTCGGAGGAATTGTTATTTCTCCCATTCTGAATGCCATGAGTTTGGAATCTAATGTACGGCAGATAGCTCACCAATTCCTATTGGGCATTTCCATCGGGATTATTCCTTTGTTCGGATATATGGTATTACGTAGCTTAATTGATGCACTCGGTGAGACACGAACCTCCATGACGATCACACTTATGTCTTTGCCAATCAACATCACTCTCAATTATTTGTTAATCTTCGGTAATTTCGGTTTCCCCCGTCTTGGTGGTGCTGGAGCAGGTATCGCCTCTGGCATAACGTACTGGTGTATTTTCCTCATCGCGATATGGTTTGTGCACCGTCGACAACAATTTGCGGTTTTGGGTATATTTCAGAAATTCTATAAGATTTCCTTGAAAGCATGGAAAGAACTATTAAAGATAGGCCTACCTATCGGATTTTCTGTCTTTTTTGAAACAGCTGTCTTCGCTGCGGTCACCCTACTGATGAGTCAATTTAACACGGCTACCATTGCAGCACATCAAGCAGCTTTGAACTTTGCAACCACTTTATATATGATTCCTTTAAGTATCTGCATGACCCTGACGATTTTAGTCGGATTTGAAAAAGGCGCGGGACGTACGAAAGATGCACGACAGTATGCTTTCCTTGGCATTGGTACTGCTGTTGCCCTTTCGCTTCTAACAGCCGTTGTACTTATCTTCGCTAGTAGACAAGTAGCATTCCTATATTCGGATGAGAATCATATCATTGAGCTCATTCAGCATTTTCTAGTCTATGCCATTTTCTTTCAGATATCCGATGCTATTGCAACGCCAACTCAAGGCGTATTACGTGGGTATAAGGATGTCACTCCGGCTTTTATCATTGCCTTCATATCATTCTGGGTTATAGGTCTTCCTGTCGGTTATGTATTAGCTAATTTCACTACACTTGGAGCTGATGGCTATTGGATCGGTTTAATTGCTGGATTAGCCATAGGGGCTATTCTTCTTCTTAGACGTCTCGTGTATATCCAGAAATGCTTTAAAGTCGTACATGAACTCTAGCTCCTTATCTTCAATCTCGAATCTGTACGTCGAATAATGGAATCTATGGATGTAAAAAAGGAGCCCTCCTTTGATTAGATTATTCTAATCAAAGGAAGGCTCTTTATGGGTTATATGCACCCAGTTCGATTATTGAGAAAGACGTGCAGCAAGTTCATACAATTCCATATTAAATTCTTTCTTACTGTTAACGACCTTATCGATATCTGTAAGAACCAATTCATTACTAATAATTCCACAAGCTTTAGCTGATTCCCCTGCAATAAGCATACGTACAGCGAAATCACCCAGACGGCTTGCAAGGTTTCTATCTGCTGGCGTTGGTGTTCCTCCACGTTGAATATGACCGAGAACGGTAACTCTTGGCTCTAGTGTTTCGCAGCGTTCAACCAGTTGTTTCGCTACATTCTCACCATTACCTGCGCCTTCAGCAACGACGACGATACTATGACGTTTACCATGAGCGAAATTCTGCTTCATACGTTCTGCAATTTCATCCATATCGAATGGTACCTCAGGTACAATAATTGTCTCCGCTCCTGAAGCAAGACCTGCATATAATGCGATATCGCCACAATGTCTACCCATAACTTCTACAATGGATGAACGTTCATGAGATGACATCGTATCTCTCAGCTTGTTGATCGCGTCCACAACAATACTTACAGATGTATCAAAACCTATTGTGAAATCTGTATAAGAAATATCGTTATCAATGGTACCCGGTAGAGCCATTGTATTGATTCCCAACTTACTTAGCTTATTAGCGCCATGATAAGAACCATCGCCACCGATAACGACTAAGCCATCAATGCCACGTTTACGTAAAATATCCGCTCCCTTTTGCTGACCTTCAGGAGTCATAAATTCTTTACATCGTGCAGATTGAAGTACCGTTCCCCCACGTTGGATGATATCACCTACGCTTCTTAGATCCATAGAGAATATATCATCATTTAGAAGTCCTTGATATCCTCTTTGAATACCATATACCTCTAAGCCATAAAACAATCCACTACGAACAACCGCGCGTACAGCTGCATTCATTCCTTGAGAATCGCCACCACTTGTTAATACTGCTATTTTTTTAATTGTCATGATTTCTTTCTCCTCCTTGTGTATTACTTATACAAACGTTTACGAATCCAACGGCTATTCATGAAGAAGAAGATTCGGGTAAGCGGACTTCCTTTCATCAATTGCTTTGATGCCATAACAACTTCCTGTTGCTCGCTTACTTTGGGATCGGATAAATAGATAGCCAATAGCCCCTCAATAATCATTCGATGAAAAGGAGTCGAAGGGATTGTAGTAACATCCTTTCTTGCAGACTCTACAAGGAAGGTGATCCGATCTAACATCATTTCTGTATTCTTATAATAATTACAGAAATTAAGATCACCACCTGACCGATCCTCTTCCTGATCAATTAAGTAATCCAACATAATATGCAGACAGCACACATGTGGGAAATAAGATGTATGAATGGACGCTGCTCCATCATCGGACAATCCGGCATCAGTTGCAGCAAGAAACAGCATAAAAACAGCTAGTGTAGACCCTGTAGCAGCAGCGAACTCCTGCCATTCCAAATGAGGCGTTCGGTGTTTGTGCATGGACCACCAATTCAGTAGCGCTTCTTCTCTACCATCCGGATGAATATGCTTGTACACTTGTAAGTCCGTATACAAACTTACTAGATCCCTTATATAAGGTAGGGTAGCAGAATAACCTGGAAGCATTCCAATACAACTCTGGCAGGTCTTAACTAAATCAGTTAGATATCCACCATCATCGAATTCCTTATGCAAAGCATAATAATCATGTTGCAATGCGTCAGGATCCACTGCATCTAACATGGACTGATGTAACAATCTGAAATCCTCAGCTTCCATAGATGTACTACGGTCACATAAATTATCAAGGTAATCACTAATGGTCTGATACGACACAATGAGACGAATTAACACATTTCTATACGGGGGATCAATGGATGCATATACAGCACCACCCTGACAATGAAATTGTTTCGTGTCAATGCTGGCAAGTGCCTGCATACGGAGCTCTGGATCTGGTATTTCGCTTGCTAGCTTGCGCCAAGCGCTCAATTCCTTCCGTACTTCTGGCAAAATATGCTTATATACTCGACTCATTAGACTTAATGGATTACTAGGAACTTGATTTAGGCGTTGCTCATTATCTTTCAATGACGGTGCCTCCACATGGTTGTCTAATTATTTCATAATTCAAATCATCATTATTATAATATGTACCACCATTTTGTACAAATAAACAAAGTCACTTTTTCACATCTTTATTGTTATATATTCAGAAAATTCAGAAATTTTGTCGATTTTCAGTAAAAACATCACTTACCCATCGGCTTAGAAGCTTATCGCAAAAAAATACACTATCCCTTGGTTAAGTTCCAAGGTCAGTGCATTTTTTATGATGGTACGTAAAATTGTTAACCAATTCGTTCAATTTCTGCTTCACTAATTTCAAAGTTAGTATAGACATCTTGAACATCATCATTGTCTTCAAAAAGGTCCATCATACGTAGCAATTTCTCTGCATTCTCGCCTTCAACCTCGATCGTATTCTGAGGAATCCAACGCACTTCAGAGCTACTGAATACAAGTTCAGCTTCTTCCAAAACACTCTTGATTGCTTCAAACTCATGAGGATGAGTTATCACTTCAAAACTCTCTTCATTCGTAATGACATCATCAGCTCCAGCTTCAATTGCTTGTAGCATAAGTGTATCTTCATCCAAATCTTCAAACTTCTCACGATCTATAACAAGCAAGCCCTTCTGATCGAACATGTAAGAAACGCAACCAGACTCACCCATGTTACCACCACGTTTATTAAAGATGGATCTCACATCCGCAGCTGTACGATTACGGTTATCAGTCAAACATTTCACCATGATAGCTACGCCACCGGGACCGTAACCTTCATAATAGATTTCGTCGTATTCTACATTATCACCGTTACCGGCAGCTTTCTTTATAGCACGTTCAATGTTATCTACAGGCATATTAATCTGACGAGCATTCGCAATAGCTGTCTTCAAGCCAAAGTTTGCATCCGGATTAGGTCCACCTTTACGAGCTTGCACATAAATTTCACGGCCAAGCTTTACGAATTTATTATTCTTGGCTTGATCTGCTTTCCCTTTGCGATCTTTAAACAATTTAAACTTCATAACGGTAGCGCTCCCTATAAAATTGTATGTTTCATCCCTTCTAGTGTATCATTTCGTTGTTGAATCGGTCAAAGGCATTACAGACATTATTCACACGAATAATAACAAAAAAAGCACAATTCTCTGTAAAGAGAATCGCGCTTATCATATATATTTTCATTCTTAAAATGACTGATCTTTTCTTTATAATTTAATTACGTTAGCCGCTTGAGGTCCACGATTACCTTCCACAACTTCGAATTCAACCGCTTGACCTTCATCTAATGTCTTAAAACCTTCTCCTTGAATGGCAGAAAAGTGAACAAATACATCCTCGCCACCTTCAACCTGAATAAAACCATAACCCTTTTCCGCATTAAACCATTTAACTGTTCCCTTCAAATGAACAACCTCCTAAAAATATCGCCATATTTGGCGATTGTAAATAAAAAACTTCATGAATTCCAACCTATGCAACACAGTAATTATTAGGATATCTCCGTTTTTATTTGCTTTTATAAGTGTGTCTGCGTTATCATTTTATCAAAAGAGCAAACGGAGATATGTGCATATGATTAAAAAACATGAAATATACAAAAAAGACAACTGGAATATGATGACCATCGAAGTTCAAGGGAAATACCTCGTTCTTCGCGAAATCTCTGATCAATGGGGAGAAGAAACTCAGACTTTTCTAAGTCGGCCTGCACTCATGCATTGGGCAAACATTAGGTTCCCTAAAGAAGAATTTATTGATAAAGAAGACGAGTGGCGCGAGTTAATGGCTGCATTTAAAGGAGTATAATCACCAATGGACCCAAGTAGCACTCTCATTTTTATTATCTTAGCTTTTGCTTTAGGTGGTGTCCTAATCATGGGTAAGAACTCTATCCCGCCTTCATTGAAGCGTTGGATGGCTCTTACCGCCATCATTATGATCCTCATTGCCTTTATCTTAATCGTATTCAGTTTTATAAACATGGGTTCCTAAGTTTGATGAGAGAATATTAATAATTTATTGTAGGACTGGACATACTACAGGCTGATTGCATATGTAAAGGAGGTACAACTCTGGTGAAACTAACCAAGACTGTATCACTCATCATCGCCATAAGTATTATGTCCAGTCCTTATTCTCTACCCATCAAAGCCTCAGCAGGAACCCAACCTTTACTCACACAACATTTAAGGAGGATTCCCATGGATCAATTATTGAAACGCTCTGAAGTATCCAAGGACAATCAATGGAACCTACAAGATTTATTTAAAGACCAATCTGCTTGGGACCAATCTTACAAAGAAGTTCAGAAGAAAATTTCGAAAGCATCTGACTTTCAAGGTAAGTTAGATACGGTTCAATCTGTGAAGGATTGTTTTATTCTAGATGATGCAATTTCCTTCGACGTTGAACGTCTTTACGTATATGCCCATATGCACCTTGATGAGGACACAACTAACCCTACATACCAAGCTTTAACCCAAAAAGGAAAAAAATTAAGTGTTGCCGCTGGTGAAGCATTATCTTTCGTTACACCTGAACTTTTGGCACTACCAGATGATAAATTAGATGCTTTCATTGCTGATGCAACCTTAAGTGACTATAAATTTACACTTCAAGAAATGAAGCGTGAGAAAGCTCATGTTCTATCGAAGACAGAAGAGGCTCTTCTTGCACAAGTAGGTAATTTATCTCAAGCACCACAAAACATTTTCGGAATGCTTAACAATGCTGATATGAAGTTCCCTAAAATTAAAGATGAGAATGGCAAAGAAGTTGAGCTAACTCATGGTAGCTATATTCAATATCTAGAAAGTCCTAACCGTGACGTTCGTAGTCGTGCTTTCAAAGCGGTCTATGAAACTTATGGCAAACAAAAAAACACCATTGCCGCAACATTAAGTGCAAATGTAACTAAAAATATTTTTTATTCAACCGTTCGTAAGTATCCTTCTGTGCTTGAAATGTCTCTATACGGTGACAATATTCAGAAGGAAGTCTATACGAATCTAATTGACACCATTCATGAGAGCTTGCCTTTGTTACATCGATACATGAAACTTCGTAAGAAACTTCTTGGCGTCGATGAATTACACATGTATGATCTCTTCGCTCCACTTGTAGATGAATACAAAATGGACATTACCTATGAAGAAGCAAAGAAGACCATTAAAGAAGGCTTAAAACCACTTGGAGAAGATTATCTAAGTGCATTACAAGAAGGCTACGATAACGGATGGATCGATGTATACGAGAATGAGGGCAAACGAACTGGCGCTTACAGCTGGGGCGCTTATGGTACTCATCCTTATGTCCTATTGAACCACAATGAAAATTTGAACAGTATGTTTACCTTAGCTCACGAAATGGGCCATGCGTTACACTCTTACTATTCAGATAAGGCATTGAATTATCGTGATGCACAATACACGATTTTCTTAGCGGAAGTGGCCTCCACTACAAATGAGGCACTGTTGATGGATTATTTATTGAAGAAATCAACCGATCCTAAAGAAAAAATGTATCTACTTACCTACTATGCGGACCAATTCCGCACAACGGTATTCAGACAAACTATGTTTGCAGAGTTCGAGAAACTTATTCATGAACACGCTGAGGCAGGTGAGACCCTTACCCCTCAGGCACTCTCCGATATCTACTATGATCTAAATGTTAAATATCATGGTTCAGATATGGCAGTCGATAAAGAGATCGCAATGGAATGGGCTCGTATTCCTCACTTCTATAACAGTTTCTATGTATACAAATATGCTACTGGCTTCTCTGCAGCAACTAGCTTCTCTAAACAAATTTTAGAAGAAGGCCAACCTGCTGTTGACCGTTACCTTGGATTCCTCAAAAGCGGAGGTAGTGATTACTCCATTAATATCCTGAGTAAAGCAGGTGTGGATATGTCCTCACCGCAACCTATTCGTGAAGCAATGAGCGTATTCGAAGAATTAATTACACAAATGGAGCAACTCACCAAATAATAGTCATATGAACAATCGTTAATAAATCCCTTGTCCAATCGGTCAAGGGATTTTATACTATCATTGGAGCCTATGCTGTTCGATACAAGTTTTTTTACGATGGACTTAACAAGATGGTCGCTACAAAAACACTTTTAGGAGGTGCTTATATGAAAATGCAATGGTCCTTAATTGCTGGACTTGTGTTTGCCCTATTAACAGCTTTATTTGCTGTCATTAACGTGAATCCCGTTGAGGTTAACTTTTTTTTCAATGTAATCAGTCTTCCCCTCATTCTACTTATCATAGGATGTACGCTTATCGGAGGAATCATCGTAGGTTCGTATGGGATCTACAGACAATATAAGCTCCAACGGGAAATTAAACGTTTGGCGAGCGAGCTTAATCATGTCATCCAAGCAACAGGTTATTCGCCTTCCCCAGTAAATACATCAGACACCCCAGTAGATCCTAAGGAGGATGCATCAATTGTCAATTCAACCAAATGAGAAATATATACTAACCTTACTTCAGAAGTTACTAAACACACCTAGTCCGAGCGGATACACTACTCAAGTCATGAAATATATAGAGGAGGAAGCTACAGCTCTTGGAGTGCCTCTTACATGGAATCATAAAGGCGGGGCTATCTTAACCGTAGAGGGTCATGATAACAGCCGTACGATAGGTCTGAGTGGCCATGTGGATACGTTAGGTGCAATGGTTCGTGCGATTAAATCCGAAGGTACCCTTCGACTTACGTTGGTTGGCGGTTTCATGCTACAGGCTATTGAGAACGAATACTGTACGATACATACACGTAGCGGAAAGACGTATACCGGAACTATATTAAGTACACATCCTTCTGTACACGTCTACAGTGATGCTCGTGATTTCAAACGACAAGAAGATCATATGGAAGTTCGTATTGATGAACTAGTAGAATCGAAAGATGATGTATTGAAGTTAGGAATCGCTGTAGGTGACTTTATTTCATTCGATCCCAGGTCCATCATCACGGATAGTGGACATATTAAGTCTCGCCATCTCGATGACAAAGCCAGTGTAGCTGCTCTATTTGGTATCCTAGAATCTATGAAACGTGAGAACTGGAAACCACGTACAACAGTCAAAATTCTGATATCCAATTATGAAGAGGTTGGGCACGGAGCTGCATCCATTCCAGACGATATTGTGGAGATGATTGCAGTCGATATGGGTTGTATTGGTGATGATCTGAGTTGTAAGGAAACAGATGTATCTATATGCGCTAAAGACTCTTCAGGCCCTTATGATTATGAGATGACAAGCCGTCTTATCGCATTAGCTGAATCAGAGAATATCCCCTATGCTGTCGACATATATCCGCACTATGGATCTGATGCCTCTGCCGCACTCAGTGCTGGGAACAACATCCGTGCCGCTTTGATCGGTCCAGGAGTGCATGCTTCTCATGCCATGGAGCGCACACATAAGCAAGCGGTCTTAAATACAACAAAGTTGCTTGCAGCTTACTTGCAGTCATAATCATTTAATACAAATAGGGACTATTCCAGTAAGTCGTATTTCGACTTTTGGAACAGTCCCTTTTGTTATATCTATTTTTTAAATGTACACTCTTTACATTTTATCTGCTATTTCATTTAGATATGTCCAACGCTCCATGAGATGTTCGAGCTCTTGTTGTGCTTCCTGTTGCTTGGTCATAAGTTCTTGTAGAAGTGCTGAATCGCTAAAAGCAGCTTCCATCTTAGTGTTAAGATCCACTATTTTCTGTTCACATGCCAGAATTAAGCTATCAATCTGATCAAATTCCTTTTGCTCTTTGAAAGTGAACTTGATTTTCTCAGTTGATACCGCAGACTTAACCACTTCTTTAAGTTCAGGTGTTGGTTTGGAAACAGGTTCAGCAGGTTCTACACGCTTACGATCTGATCCTTTGGAAACATTCTTAGCCATCCATTCCTCATACTCCGTATATGAACCGACATGAACTCTAAGGTCTCCATTTCCTTCAAAAGCAACAATCTTATCTACCGTACGGTCTAGGAAGTACCGATCATGCGATACTGTAAATACGACACCCGGGAACTCGTCTAAATATTGTTCCAAGACAGCTAATGTCTGGATATCGAGATCATTCGTCGGTTCATCAAGAAGAAGAACGTTAGGCGCTCCCATGAGTACTCTTAGTAAGTATAGACGTCTCTTCTCTCCACCGGATAACTTCGCGATCGGTGTCCATTGAAGAACTGGCGGGAAAAGAAAACGTTCTAACATCGCTCCCGCAGTAATCGTACTTCCATCTGACGTAGTGATGATTTCTGCCACTTCTTTGATGTATTCAATAACACGTTGTTTCTCATTCATCTCTTGATGCTCTTGTGTGAAGTAACCAATCTTCACTGTGGAACCTAGACTAATCTCTCCAGCATCCGGCTGGAGTCTACCGGCAATAAGGTTAAGTAGCGTCGATTTCCCGCTTCCGTTAGGACCAACAATTCCCACTCTATCTTCCGGCACAGCAATATAAGTAAGATCCTCAATAAGAGTGATCCCTTCATTGGTTTTGTGTAAATGATCAATCTCTAGAATTTTACGACCGAGACGGCTTGAAGCTACAGACATATCCATCGATCCAGCGCGTTGTACAACTTGCTGATCTTTTAGCTCTTCATACCGATCAATCCGCGCCTTTTGTTTGGTAGATCTCGCTTTGGGTCCCTTACGCATCCAAGCAAGCTCAGAACGAAGTAAATTCTGTCTCTTATGTTCCGTAGATGCTTCTCTGTCTTCGCGATCTGCTTTCAATTCCAAGAATGCTGAATAATTGGCTTGGTATCGGAATAACCGCCCATAGTCAAGCTCCAACATAACGTTTGCTACACGGTCAAGGAAATATCGGTCATGGGTAATCATGAGTAACGCACCACGGCGCTTCTGTAAATATTGCTCCAACCATGCTACGGAATCCGTATCAATATGGTTCGTAGGCTCATCCAGGATCAACAATTCGCAAGGTTGAATTAGGGCATTAGCCAATGCTACACGCTTGCGTTGTCCACCAGATAGCGTTCCCATCAAACTTTCAAACTGTGTAAGTCCGAGTTTATTCAGAATGATCTTCGCTTCACTTTCAAGATTCCAAGCCTGTAGTGTATCCATATCCTGATTGAGCTCCAACAATCTCTCTAGAACTTCTTCATTTGAAGGATCAAGATCTAGCAAATCCATCGTTTCTGTATAGTCACGAACGACTTTCATTTGCGGATCATTACCTTGGAATACTTGTTGTAATACGGTCATTTCCGGGTCATAATCAGGATTCTGCGCGAGTGTTCTAATTCTAACGCCATTCCCACTAGAAATTTGACCTTCATCCGGCTTTTCTAAACCAGCAATAATACGTAGGAATGTTGATTTCCCTGTTCCGTTCACACCTACGATTCCAATCTTATCCTGGTCCTCCATACCGAAGGATGCATCTTTAAATAATACCTTTTCACCATAACTCTTACTTATATGTTCAACTGTCAATATATTCATCTCTATTTTTCCCTACTAACTTATCATATTTGAATAACAAACATTCCAACCTATTGTACCATTTATTATCAACCATTTATAATCCCATATATAATCCAATTATACAAGCAACCATTCCTCCGACGACGGAACTCCACACATTGACCGCATCGTTATTCAATCTGAGCCATCCTCGAAGCTGTACGGTAGGTTTGTTGCAATGATGTACTACTTCAACTTCTTTACCACAGACATGACACTTGTACATCACTTGAATCGATGCTCCTAATAAGGAATCTGTAAAGGCTCCTGCGAATCCTGAGACAAGCCCTAATAGTATCCATAACAGAAGTGCACGCCCTTGAATAGGTGCGGATGTGTCTGATAGGAATGTCAGAACCCAAGCTCCACCACCAATCATCGCTCCACCAACTGCAGCAGCAATGCTTCCTAAGAGCGATACTCCCCCCGAGGTTCCAACAGTCAATACCTTACCATTCAACACGGAACGTGGAGGTTTAGTGCTTAAGCTTCCCATTTCTGTAGCCCATGTATCTGCAGTCACCGTTGCCATAATTCCAATAAACAGGTATGTCCATTCAGGATGAGGCCATATGGCATTCAGTATACACAGCAACATGCCCAACCCACCATTTGCTAATACCTGTCCAGCATCGCGCCGACCCGTCTTCGCATACGATTTCTCCATCTCTTCCTTATGACTTTGACGGAACTTGGATAGCACAGAGGAAGAGACAAAGAATACAAGTAAAATACCGAACCAGAATAGACTTCCTGCTGCAAAATAGACGGTTCCCATAATCGTCGCTGCAAGCGCACCTGATAACGTAAGAGACTTCTTCCAATAAGCTACAGTGGATACTAACAAAGCGCATAGGCCACCAATAATCCACATGATCATTTATCCAATAATACAGCTTCCCAGCTGTTTGTCTCCCCATAAGAGGTCAAATTGGTCGCCTTGAGATACCGGACCGACCCCTGCCGGTGTGCCTGTAAAGATCAAATCACCTTTACCCAATCCATAATGTAAACCTATGTAATCAACAATATTTTGCAATGAGAAAATCATATCACTTGCATTCCCTCGCTGTACTTCCACTTTATTCTTCATAACCGTGAAATCTTGAACATTCAGTTCTTCTGTGCCTGGAAAATCAACGAATGGCGTAAGTGGTGCAGATGACTTAAACCCTTTGGCCGCTGTCCACGGATGACCCTTCTCCTTAATAACCTGCTGAACATCCCGCAACGTGAAATCAATTCCTAATGCCATGACTTCTACTAACTCATTCACAGTAACCCCCGGCTCATAATCCCTATGAATGAGGATAACAATCTCTCCTTCATAATGTACTTCACCTTGATCTTTAGGCAATGTAATAACACTTTGATCAAGCGGAATAACAGCATGAGAAGGTTTCATGAATATCATCGGTTCTTGGGGCACAGCATTACCAAGTTCTGCTGCATGTAATCTGTAGTTACGGCCAACACAATAGACATTACGAATCATTGAATCCATGAATATATCAGTCCTTTTTTTGTGATTTCCAATGCCAAAAAGATGGTTTATGTTCTAAGAACGTGTCTCCCCATACATCTGGACGGTTGGTACAAATCATAATCTCTGGATTTATAGATGCCAGACGTTTCATTCCTGTAGCATCATCCACGGTCCATGCCATGACTGTTATTCCTTGCGAGACAAGCATCGAAGCCAGCGTTGAATCCAAGTGACTTGCTCCTATTGAAAGGAATGAACATTTCAATTCTTTAAGTCTCTCCAGTAAATCCAGCG
Source organism: Paenibacillus macquariensis (assembly GCF_900156375.1). Taxonomy (GTDB): domain Bacteria; phylum Bacillota; class Bacilli; order Paenibacillales; family Paenibacillaceae; genus Paenibacillus_AQ; species Paenibacillus_AQ macquariensis. The sequence goes on along the minus strand of NZ_FTNK01000005.1, from coordinate 286,444 downwards.
GTCTGGCATCGATGATAAGCCCTGTTGTGAAATTAGGATTTAACTCATTCACTCTTCTTAGTGCATCTGTGTCAAATGAAGTCAGTACGACATCATGCTCCATATGATAATAAGCAATTCGTTCCATAACAGCTCGCTCTAGACCCGGGTACATATCCCCCTTGGTCTTAAGTTCAATATTAAGACGAAGTCTCCCACAACTAAGCTTAAGTACTTCATCTAGTGTGGGAATCCGTTCTCCTTTGAAAGCAGGGCCCTTCCAGCTCCCCGCATCCAGTTGCTGAAGTTGTGCCCATGTGTGATCCTTCACTAATCCCTTACCATTCGTCGTCCGATTCAGCGTGAAATCATGAATAACAACGGGTATACCATCCATCGATAGTTGTGTATCAATCTCAACCCATTGTACAAAAGATTGTGCCATGGCCATTGTTATCGCTGCCATGGTATTCTCTGGAGCAATGTATGAAAATCCTCTATGAGCTACACATAAATTATTCACAACTCTTCAACCTCCTCAAGGTTTGACGAAATCATGATTTAGGCTTAACGACCGTACCATCTTTATTAATTGTCACACCACCAATAGATAAGGCCTGAATCTCTTTAAACAGTTGTTGCCCTTCTTCATCTGACATCGGTACCGGTTGACCTATTTCAGCGTGGAAAGGAATAAGTTTGATCTTGCAATCTCCCTTCGGCGTACATGTGGTTGCGAAGACAGCCGTCTTCCAAGTCGATGGGGTTGCCGATTTAGTGAAAATGAAATTACCCGTACTATAGGCAATCCACTTGCCCTTGTACTGCTCAAGCCCTTGAAGTACATGAGGATGAGATCCTATGACCAAGTCCGCACCAGCATCTACGAATTTATGTGCTAGCTGCGTCTGATTCACATTAGGAATCAAAGCTCGTTCTGCTCCCCAATGTGCCATAACAATAACGATATCTGCATTGTTGCGGGCCGTAGCGATAGATTGTAGCGCAGCAGTAGGATCATATGCTGAAGCTACACCCGGTCTGCCTTTTAATGCAAACCAATCGGTATCAGGTACCACACGACTGACCGCTACAAGCGCAATCTTTACACCTTGACGTGTGAAATACTCTGGCGCATAGGCTTCATCTGCATTTTTACCAGCACCCGCATACTGAAGCTTACTCTCTTCCAAGTGTTTCAACGTATCCAGCAGTCCTGGAATACCTTGATCCAAGATATGATTATTAGCAAGACCTACGGCATCCATTCCCGCCTTCTTCAGGGCATCTAGCGCCTTAGGAGAGGACTTGAATACATATTGTTTGTTAGTCGCCCCTACGCCCGCTGTCGTCACAGGTGTTTCTAGGTTTGCGATCGTCAGGTCATCTTTTTGAAAAAGGTCCGCTACGTATTTAAAGGGATAATCATACCCTTCTTGTTTCAGTTTACCCTCTACTTTACCGGAGAATATCATATCCCCTGCAAAGTGGAAATTAAGAATGGTATCTGCATTCGCTACGATCTTGTTCGGATCATTCGATTCAACAGGTTTTCCAGTTTCTTTGGGTTCTTCTGATAATTTGTGTTCTTTAATTATTTCGGAATCTTTAGGTGATTCAAGCTTAACGGTTTCCGTTTCTTTCGTTGTTTCATCCTTCGTTGTTTCTTTGGTTTCATCCTTCGTTATAGGTTGAACCTTCTCTGTTTCCTTAGGTGAACTACCCGTATCGAGATTAGGGCTATCTGCTGTAGGTGGAAGCTCTGTGGAAGTATTAGTTGATGAGTCCAATGGTTGAGCCGATTGAGTATCTTGGGTTAACCAGTAATAAGAAAGTAACATCACAATCATCGTAACCAGAAATAAATTAAGTAGCACCCATGACTTTCTTAAGCGCCTCTTCTTAACTCTTCTTGTAGCTTTACCTTTATCAGAACGTGGTGGGTACATTATTCACTCCTTCTTAAAACCTTAGAAATGTTCAAACCATATCGCTTTCCATTATATCAGGTTCACCTAAACAAATAGAACCCCCGAAAAATTTCGGGAGTTCCTATTTACAACCGAATTATGAATTTGTTAAAGCAGCCAGAACCTCATCACGAAGGGTTTCCATATAGAGAGGATCACTGTTCAGCGAATCAATACGCATTAAACGCATATCCAGTTCTTTCGAGATGGCTTGAGCCTCGATATCCAGATCGTACAATACTTCCAAATGGTCAGATACGAAACCTACAGGTGCAACAAGCACATTCTCGATCTGTTCTACACTCAGTTCTTGAAGTGTATCCAGAATGTCAGGTCCTAGCCATGGCTCAGCCGTCCGCCCTGCACTTTGCCAAGAGAACTGCCACGAAGTAACTCCAGTCGCCTCAGCAATAGCACGTGAAGTCTCCAGAAGCTGCTCTGGATAGGGATCTCCCATCTCGACGATTCGGCTAGGTAAACTGTGTGCGCTAAATAATACTCTTACTTCCTCGCGAACTGCTCCCGCTTCCTCGAATTGATCAAGCTTCGCACTTACACGCTCGCTAAGTGCCTGAATCAGCTTAGGATGGAGATGATAACTTTCAACAAAGGACATCTCTATACCTAGTTCCTTAGCTTTCTCCTGAGCACGTTTGATATAGCTACCTACACTCATAATGGAATAATGGGGTGCTAACACGATACCAACTGCACGCTTGATACCGTCATTAGCCATTTGCTCCACACCGTCTTCAATGAGTGGCGATGCATGTTTGAGTCCTTGGTAACAAACATACTCAATCTCGGATTGTTCTTGGCTTCGGTTAAGCGCTGATTGTAATTCAGTTACCTGTTGATTCGTATTCTCGCGAAGAGGGAATACACCACCCACGATAGCCTCATAACGACTAGTTAAATCTTGGAGTTGTTCCGGTGTTGGAGCATTCCCCCTGCGAATATGCGTATAATAAGCTTCAATTCCTTCTAAGCTTTCCGGAGTTCCGTATGACATAACCAACACGCCTACTTTAGATTTCACGAGCTAACCACCTCTAATTCAGTATAGGTTTACACAAATTAATCTTTAGGATTGGATTTGGGAAGCCGAATATTCATGAACGAATTCTGTTAATTCACGCAGTTTATCAAGTGATGCTTCTGGGAACAACCCATGTCCCAAATTGAAAATAAAACCAGGATCGGAAATTCCATCATCAATAATCTCTTTGGCATATTGTTTAATAACATCCATAGGCGCAGTCAGAATAAATGGATCCAAGTTTCCTTGCATAGCAAACCGACCACTTGTTCTTCTACGTCCCTCAGAGATAGACAATCTCCAATCCAAACCAATGACATCTGATTGCAAGTTATTAAGAGTAGGCAAGAGTTCTCCAGAACTTACACCTGGAAAATAAATTTTAGGTACATTCAAATCCGAAAGTTCGGCAAAGATACGAGTAACCGTTGGAAGCACAAATTTCTCAAAATCTTTCGGAGCAAGTGCTCCTACCCAACTGTCGAATAGTTGAAAGGCTTTACCTCCATTGGCAATATGAGATCGCACATAGGTAATGACCATATCTCCAAGCTTGTCCATTAAAGAGAACCAAAGTTGCGGCTCGCTATACATCATGGTCTTCGTAAGAATATAGTTCTTGGACGGTCGACCTTCAATCAAGTAACTGGCAATCGTAAAAGGTGCACCTGCAAAAGTGATAAGTGGAACATCTAGTTCTTTATCTAGAATCCGAATCGTCTCCAGAATATGACTTAGATCCTTATCTACATCAATAGGTCGAAGACGTTCAATATCTGCAGCACAACGAATCGGATTATCAATCACAGGTCCGATGTTCTTGACAATATCGAAATCAATACCAAGTGAAGCTACAGGATTCATGATATCAGAGTAAAGAATAGCTGCATCCACACCTAGCTTATGTACAGGCATCATCGTGATTTGAGCTGCAAGCTCAGGTTGACGACATATTTCAAGTAGACTATATTTTTCTTTGATTTTGCGGTATTCAGGATCATAGCGACCCGCTTGTCTCATATACCAGACGGGTACATGTTTAACATCCTGCTTATAGCATGCGCGTATAAAAGTATCATTGTAGGTCATTCATAGGCCTCCAGTATAGTAAGTTTTCCCTTAATATATTATGCCCCTTTTAAAAGTAAGTAACAACTATCACACCGTATGATGTCATGGCAATACTATGACATTCCTATCATTTGAGTTCATTCCTCGTATGTTATACTCAAATATTGTTCTTTATGAGGGTTGCAATGGCAGCTTAGAAGGGAAGTGCATCGCATTTGAAAACTTGGAAGATTAACCTTATTGTGCTTTGGATCGGACAATTTCTCATTAATGCTGGAATGACTATGATTACACCATTCTTAGCTTTATATCTCGCGCAAGATTTAGGAGTAACAGACGAGCATGCGATTGGCATATGGGCTGGGCTCATTTTTGCTGCTAATTTCTTAACATCATTCTTATTCCAGCCTCTTTGGGGTAAACTGGCAGATCGATATGGACGTAAAATCATGTTACTGCGATCTGGTTTTGGCATGGCTATTGTAATCGTACTCATGGGTTTTGCAAGAAGTCCTTGGGAGCTGTTGTTGCTACGCCTATTGAATGGTACAATATCAGGTTTCAATCCAGCTGCAATCTCACTCGTATCAGGAACCACACCTAAATCTCGCATGGGTTTTGCCATGGGAATGATGCAGTCCGGTGTAGTCGCTGGCACCATTCTTGGCCCTCTGATTGGTGGTATTCTGGCTGATATCATCGGGTTTCGCCCTATTTTCTATATTACAGGGACTCTCATTCTTGTCGCTTCTTTCCTAGCGTTATTCTTAGTGAAAGAAACATTTGATCGCGAAGAAGCATCGCAAATCCCTCAAGTATCTGTCATCCAAGGATTTAAAGAACTCGCGCATATACCTCAGTTGCCAGCCCTATTTGCTGTGACTTTTCTCTTACAATTCGCCATGGTCAGTCCCATGTCATTGCTCCCCTTATATGTACAAAAGCTTCATAATTCTTCGGGAGACATTGCTTTTTGGGCTGGTGTCGTAATAGCTGTAACAGGTGTTTCTAATATGATCTCTTCACCTATCCTTGGTAAGTTAAGTGATAAATTAGGGGCCCATCGCATCCTTACTTATGCTTTAATAGGTACCTCTCTTACTCTGATCCCTCAGGCGTTTGTACATAACGTCTGGCAACTTATCATAATCCGATTCCTTATGGGAATCTTTATGGGTGGTTTATTACCGAGCGTGAATGCTCTCATTCGTGCCTATACGCCTGATGGTATGGAGAGCCGTTCATTCGGATTTAACAGCAGTACGCTTGCCCTTGGTAGTATGATGGGTGCCGTTGTTGGAGGGTTATTATCTGGCATTATTGGAATCGAAGGCTTATTTATCATCTCGGGCTGCTTGCTACTGCTGAACATGGTATGGGTAAGACTAAAGCTCTATGCTCGTATTGATAAACATCGTACATTTCGGTAAATATAAAAAGTAGCAGTAGAAATCGAATAATCAATGTCGACATCCACCGCTTCTGCAAGAACGATTCCGTCCGCTAGGTAGCTAGGTATTCTCATGAATTCAAAAAAGAGGCCATTCCCTCCAGTCATGATTTTGACCTTTGGGACAGCCTCTTAATAATTGCAACGATTACTATTCTGATTAATTAATCTCTTACTTCACCCATGAGATAGACAATCCATCGTAGTCTGGAAGTAATGTGCTCACAAGTCGATCATCGGTAGCCACTTTCTCATTGAAATGACGCATTCCGAGAACAGCCGGCCCATTCTTCTCTGAGTTCAATGTGCGTCCGCGCAAGAAGCAGTTATCTCCAACAATTAATGATCCTGGCTTGGACAACTGAATAGCATATTCTAAGTACGTTGGGTAGTTCTCTTTGTCAGCATCAATAAAAAAGAAATCAAACGTTCTACCTGCTTGCTTGAGTTCTTCTAGGCTGTCGAGTGCCTGCCCGATCATATAATCTACATTGGAACCAAAGCCTGCAGATTCCAGATTCCCCTTCGCAAGCTTGGCATACTCTTCCTTTAACTCCAAGGAGAGTAGTTGTCCATTCGCTGGAAGACCCTTTGCAATACAAATGCCGCTATAACCACCGAGTGCGCCTATTTCAAGAGCATTCTGCGCACGGGCAGTCTGTACTAGTAACGTTAAAAGCCTACCATATGCGGGTGCCACGGATACTTCCGGCATTCCCTGCTCAATAATACTATTTTTCACTTGCCGTAATTGCTCATCTTCTTCATACAATTGGTTAACATATTCATCAGGGGTTAGATTCAACGCCGTTTCCTCCTTAAGACTAACTTTCCATATAAGCCTATTTGTTTTATAATAAATGTTTGGGTTGTACGTTTAAGTGTTACTAGATCATTATTGTATGTGTTTTGTCGACAATCGGCAAGACTGCTTTAAATTTATAGGTCTCTCAGTGCTGCCATGTTGCAGTACAGATGGCCGGATGGAGTTGAATTGTATACCGTGGCTAACTTGCAACTTATTGCTACCGCACCAATGGGCTTAGAGTCAATCGTAGCTCGTGAATTGAAAGAACTGGGTTACCATGATGTGACGGTTGAGAATGGACGTGTCATCTTTAGTGGTGACTTAATCGATATATGTCGTTGTAATTTATGGCTTCGTACCTCAGACCGTATTTTGATTCTGATGGGCGAATTCACTGCCCTCACTTTCGACGAATTGTTCGAAGGTGTCAAAGCATTACCGTGGCAGGATGTGATTCCTCAGAATGGTGAATTCCCCGTCGAAGGACGTTCACTGAAGTCCCAACTAAGCAGCGTACCTGCTTGTCAAAGTATCGTTAAGAAAGCAATCGTGGACAAATTAAATCAGACTTACCATACGGAATGGTTCCCTGAAGACGGACCACGTTATGTCGTTGAAGTTATTATGTTGAATGATACTGCCTTGATCACCCTTGATACGACGGGATCAGGTCTTCATAAGCGTGGATATCGTAAGCTCGTGACGGAAGCTCCATTGAAGGAGACAATGGCTGCGGCACTTATCCAATTAAGCCGTTGGAATCCTAATAGACCTTTCTACGATCCATGTTGCGGTTCAGGTACACTCTTAGTTGAGGCAGCGATGATTGGCTGGAACATTGCTCCGGGACTACGTCGTACCTTTAACTCTGAAGAATGGCCTATCATCCCTGAAAATCTATGGAATGAAGCAAGGGAAGAAGCATTTGATTCCGTTCGCGATGATATTCCTTTGCAAATTTCCGGTAGTGATATCGATCCAAGCGCTATCGAAGTTGCTCAAGCTGCGGTAAATGCAGCTGGATTTGCCAAAGATATTAAGTTAGAGGTTCTACCCATCAGCAAAGCAAGACCTCAAGGAGATTTCGGTTGTATCATTACCAACCCACCTTACGGGGAGCGTTTAAGTGAGATAACGGAAGTAGAACAAATTATTCGTGATTTAAAGAAGCTAACGGTAAGTATACCTTCTTGGTCATTCTTCGCGATTAGTTCCACTAAACGTTTCGAAACGATCTTCAACAAGAAAGCTGACAAACGTCGTAAATTATACAACGGAACCATCGAATGTCAATACTATCAATACCTTGGACCCCTTCCACCTCGTGGACGCGTGGAATCACAATTGCACATTGAATAACCATCCATTCACGGCTTGATCAACAGGAGCGAATTCAGTAAATTACTGAATTCGCTCCTGTTGTCTATTTATATGCTGTTCAATCTCTCCCATTCTTGTCTTACCTCCCAGTTGAAAACGATCATTGGAGTGATATGATAGGAAAGGCCTATTATTTTTACATTCCGTTAACAAAAAAAGGGGAGACTATTCGTGTATTTCCAAAGAGAGGGCACCCTCGGTAATGGTTGGAGCCCTAACAACAAATCTCATCTATTCCGATTCATCAGCTATCCGTTATTTATTATTGTGATCCTTTGCAAAATAACTCTGATCGATCATCGCCTTAACATTCCTTATGTTGATCTAAGTTTTCTTGATTATATCATTGCCATAGGATCAATCATGATCGTATCATTCTGGGCATTATGGTTACCCCGCCGAGGCTATCTCATATCGCTTGTACTATTGAATTTCTGTCTAACCTCAATCATGTATTCAGATCTAGTCTATTATCGCTATTTCGAGGACTTTATTACGATTCCCGTTCTTCTTCAGACTGGCCAACTCAGTTCGTTAGGTGAAAGTATAACGTCTCTATTACAATGGAATGATCTGTATTTCTTTATCGATTGGGTAATCATCATCGCCTATGTCATCTTTAAGTTTATCAAACGACTTAGAAGAAATACCCGTTCGCATGTCCATGAGACACGTTCAACCCATCGTAGACGCGAAGGTGTTCTCCACCGATTCATTACAGGCGTTCTAATATTAGTTATTGGATCCGTTCTTACCTTCGCTCCCATTAAGTACTATAGTGAAACCTGGGCCAAAGGCGTATTAGAAAGTAATTGGTGGAACATCACCCTTTACAATGTCACAGGCATACTAGGATTTCATGGCTATGATATTTATCGGTATGCCCAAGATCATCTTGGCCCCGAGCCCACACTTCCTAAAGAAGAAATGGATGCTATCAAAGCATTATTTCATCAGAAGAGTACTCAACGCTCCGTACAAAACGAAACATTCGGAAAGTATAAGAACAGTAATGTCGTTGTTGTTCAAGTTGAAGCCTTCATGAATTTCATGATTGGTAAAAGCATCAACGGTAAAGAAATCACTCCGAACTTCAACAAACTCATGAAAGAAAGTATGTACTTCAGCAATTATTATCACCAGACAGGACAAGGAAGAACGTCTGATGCAGACTTTAGTTCTCATAGTTCACTACATCCTCTGCCCTCAGGTTCTGTATTCGTCCGTTATCCTGATCATCAATACGATATGTTACCAACGATCTTGAAAGAATACGGATACTCACCTAACGTATTCCATGCTTACGATAGTAGCTTTTGGAATCGGACAATCATGTACAACAATATGGGTTATGACCGCTTCTTCAGCAAAAAGGATTTCACAATCGATGAGCCGATGGGCTGGTCACTTAGTGACAACTCATTCTTCAAACAATCCTTAGATAAGATGACATCGATCACACAGCCTTTCTACTCTTTTCTTATTACGCTTTCCAGCCATCACCCATACACGATACCCAAGGATAAACAAGGCTTAGATGTGGGTGAATTCAGTGATACCATCTTCGGAAATTATCTACAATCCATTCATTATGTTGATGATGCACTGGGGAAATTTACAGAGCAGATGAAAAAAGAGGGGCTTTGGGATAATACCATCCTAGTTATATATGGCGATCATGATAATTCAATTAAAGACAAGCCCTATTACGAACAATTTCTAGGTAAAAGCTTAAATGATCTCGATATGGAGCAAATCATGAATCAAGTTCCTTTACTGGTTCATCTACCCGATGGTAGTCAAGCCGGAGAATATTCAGATCCTTCTGGCCAACTGGATATGACGCCGTCACTTCTCCACCTACTTGGTATTCCAGCGGATTCATATCATATGTTAGGTAACAATTTATTTGTCGATCAGGATCGATTTGTAGTTCTTCGCTCCGGGGCTTTCACAGATAGTAACGTATTCTATATACCTTCCCCAGACGGCATATTCGAGAACGGTCGTTGCTATGATCTCAACACTCGTGATACGACGACTGTAGTCAACTGCCGTGTCGGATTCGATCAAGCCAAGTTGCAACTCCGTAGCTCTGATCAAGTTATCCAATATGATTTACTCCGTAAATGGGATGATGAATAATTCTTCACATGAAAAAAACCTCCACAATTGAGAATACTCATTGTGGAGGTTTCTTACATATCTTAGCCAACATTAGTCATTAGCCTCTGAAACGTTAACTGCTGCTAGCCTACTTTTCTCTTCCGCAAGCCAAGCCTCCGTTTGTTCAGCAGCTAGTCCATTCTCGCTGCCTTGAAGGGCCTGAACAGCATGCTCCGCATGAATCAAGGAATTCTGCGCTTGATCCACCAACTCCTCAGTAGGATGGCTTACAGCTTGAGTGATCGACTGATGGAGCCGATCCACAGCGTTATTCGCTTGAGACTCAGGTGTGTTCGTTTGCATACTAGAAAAATCACGTTTAGACATTCACATGCTCCTCCTTTAAGTACATATTCCTTATCAGACACCATCACTAGCTTGGTTCCAACAGAAAGGAACTATGCACAAAGAGGAACATCATCATTTACCAATGGGCTATTTTATAAACGGAGCTGCCTTAGCTAGCACTTCATCTTCTGTCGGTGCACTTATATAACGTCCATTAATATAGATGAATGCTCTTTTTCCGCAAGGACCACAGTAAGATTTACACACGACCTGAATTTCAGCGTCAGGCGCCATCTTTTGAATCTTAGGTACGATACTTTTGAGCCGTATATGCTTACACTTATCACATACGCGTATATCATTTGCCATGTTCATTCCAACCTTCTTTACTTTTTCTATCTTTAGTGGTCCCCGTGATTTCCCTTTGATGGATTCGTTATCACAAACCCCTCCTCGGGAAGGTACAGGTAATCAATTTTTACACCATCAAGTAATGGCTCACTAGTATTCAAAATCACATCGATATCTTTATCCGTTGATACCACTTCATCGTTCTCCGTTGCCATATCCAAGTCCAAACCATAGTGGGCATGGTTACCGTGAGCATGTGTGATGAGTACACGAATTTTCAATTCTTTATTGTCTTCTTTGCTAAGTTCTTTAGATAATACTTTTGCCGCATTACGAGTAATCTTACACTTCATCTGCTACATCTCCTAAATTAGATGTGATGGCTAATTCCTTTATATATTGTAAAGAAACAGAACCTAATTCGCAAGACATGACTTGTCCTTATTTATGGCGGATTGGCAACTTATTGTTGTGGAACCCATACATCTACAATGTTGGATATTTACGTTCCACCCGCGTTGTGAACCAACCCATCAATAACATGGTAATTCCGATATCATCTATAGGTAGGCCTGGTAATAAATCAAAAGGAAAAATCCAATATACAATAATAGGTACCAAGAATAACAACTTGTCTATTAGCGAAACCTGAGATGACATTACATACCTTCGTACATTAGTAAACATGACAGACCAATGCTTAAATGAAAATAATCTTCTTAGTTTCATGTTTCCTACCTCCATTCTTAGATCTATGGAAAAGAGGAAGCAACCGCTAGAAGGAAAAGAATCATGCTTAAGCGGTCGGCCCCCTCTGGTATAACATACGACTTAATGTTGAAAATGTTTCATACTGTTTTCAAAAACTCATCAATTCACCCACGATTAACCCTACCTCGAGACTCATATTCCTATAATCATGGAGTGGAAGAGGATTCACGCCTTGACCTATTTCTACCGTAAAGCCTGGACGCTTGAAATGTTGAATGAACCAATCTTTATAGCCTGCGTCACTACCTTGTAATTTCACAGCACGATATCCACTAACTTGGGCTAGCCTATGACTCCATTTCTCACTTATCTCAGGTTCATAGTCACGATAATTCCAATATATCTCTTGTCCTTGGCTGTGAAGTGAAATGACCGCATCCGGCGATATATCTAATGTAAAAGCAACAAGTGCTTTAGATTCGTGTTCACTTAATGGACTTGTACCTGCATAATCTCGAGGTGATGGGAATTTCTTTCCTCTACGAATCACTTCCTCTTCCCAATGCGCAGGAAACTGATCACCAAGGTCTACACCTCGAATATTTGCTTTCCAATGCTTGAAATCTCGGCGGTGGCTATTGTATTCCATTAGTTCAGCGTAGAAGGGGTGTGCAGGGGTAGCACCTTCTTGAACCAATTCCACTCCGTCTGGATTAGCCATAGGTAATACCCATAACGTACAATTGTCGAACCATTCTTGTGGATTATACCCATTCCACATATGCTGATTCTGATAAGCTTCGGCGTATTCCTCTACGAATCGCATCACACATAATGTTGTCATCCATTCATTAGCATGGATAGAGGCATTCACATGTATTATTCTTTTACCCTTACCTATTTTTAATACCTCAAGCGATTTACCCATCACACTTTCACCTATTGAACTTGCCTCAATAAACTTATATTTACCCATTAACTCTGTAATATGCTTCATCATATCCCTGTATCCGTATTCACCATGAGGCTCAACAATAGACATTTTGTCCGATGAAGGAAGTACTAGAATCCGTCCAATTGGGAACCAATCGTGGGAGATTCCAGGATTAAACCCTTCAAGGGCATGCTCCGAAATTGAGAATTGTTCTAGGACGCTCGCAAGTGTATCACCCGATTGTATAGCGTATCTCCGTCGAGGTGTAGATGGAATAAATAATATTTGTCCAGGAATAAGATAAGGTTGATCAGAGGCCCAAGGATTGGCGTTCAAGATATTCTCTGGCTTAAGGCCTCTAATCGTCGCGATACGTTGCAGTGTATCTCCTTCTCGAACGATATATTCTAGCATACATACCATCCTTTCTTTATGACTTGGTGTGAGCCACAACAACAAAGATTTGGTGCTTAGATTGTATGTCTAGCTCCTTGTCCTTCATTCGTAATCACGAAATAATTATTTCGTTCTACAAGATATCCAAAAAGCCCGAAGTTCAATTGAACTTCGGGCTAGGCTAATCATGATTCAGTTGTACTTATGACTTTATTCTTCAAAAGTAGACACTTGCCAGACGACGGGAGTCCGTCGTATCTGTTCGCCCAGCCATTCATTGGCAATCTTCTTGAATATTTCGCCATCTCCACTACAGAAAAATTGATGTACCGGGCTTTCATCACTCTTCGCAAGTTGACCCTTCTCGTATAAAATCGTACTGATTTCCCTTGCTGTCTCATCAGCTGAACTAATCAGCTTGACCTTATTTCCCATGACCTCTTGAATGGAATCCATAAGAAAAGGATAGTGTGTACATCCAAGAATAAGACAATCAATAGAAGTGTCACGAATGTTCTCGAGCGACCGCTCCACAATATCTGTTGTCCCTGCTCCTCGAAATAATCCTTTCTCTACAAGTGGTACAAGCAGTGGACAAGCTTCACTTATCACATTTACATAAGGAGATAGTTCTTTAAGAGCAGCCGTATAAGCCCCACTCCCAATCGTACCCACTGTCCCTATAACACCAACGTCCCCTGTCTTCGTTGCACTGATCGCTGCACGGGCTCCTGGATGAATAACGCCAATAACAGGTATATTTACCTTTTCAGAAATATATGTGAGTGCCGCTGCCGTTGCAGTATTACAAGCAATAACAATCATCTTAGGTTCAAATTGGAGAAGAAAGTCTACAATTTGTTCTGTGAATACTCTAACTTGATCCGATGACCTTGGTCCATATGGTGTGCGGGCAGTATCTCCAAAATAAATAATTTTCTCACGTGGGAGCTGTCTCATCACTTCTTTGGCTACTGTTAGTCCCCCCACACCCGAGTCTAATATTGCAATTGCATGTTGCACAAACACACCGCTTCTTTCTGTATCGATTTCTGTTTCCTACTTTGCTACCATATGTCAGTAAATATTATAACGTACCTTAAATTTTAACCCAATTCATTTCGAGCTTCAAGGAAAGTATCTACTGTTCTTACATCATAGAAAAACAGACCTTATTTCCCTTAGATTTAAGGATAAGGTCTGCATGACTTGTCGATTATCAGATCAACTCTTCATCCACAAAGAGATCAAATGCATCCAATTCAGGTTCTTCTTGTACGGATGAAATCTTAACCAACTCATCATCTGTTTCATTCTTACCATGCCGCCATGCCTGAATATCCTGAACAATATCATTGGCTTTCGTCTTCACGATGCCATATATATTGGCACTTTGCTCACCAGCTGCACTCACCAGCTCTTGTGTCTTACTGCCTACCTGACGTGATTTGTCTGCAATATCCTTACGTAATTCTGCTCCTTGTTTCGGTGCAAATAATAATGCCGTCACCGACCCAATAACACCACCAACTACAGCACCCCATAAGAAGCCTTTGTTATTAACTTTCATCATTCATCTCTCCTTCTTCCTTAGCTTTAGACTCGCTGTCTTTAAGGAGCATATCGTATGTCCTTAGCATAAGAACGGGCGAATGCCTATTTGTTAATTGCATTATAGTCAGAAGGAGCTTGGCTTGACACTCAGGACAACCCAAAAAATGAATCTTTCATCTAAGCTTGATTGTTACCTTGATTTGCATCATGTGCAGACCCTGTATTGAGATCAAGAACGACACGTGGTGGTACAACTAAAGCATGTTGGTGCTCACATAAATAAGCCTTATTCGCAGAAGTTCCGATGGACTCTCCATTATGAACGATATCACCCTGATCATATAAATATTTAGAAATCACGAGTAAATCCCGTCCTAATGCACTAGGATCTAAATCATAGAAGTGACATTGTACATCGGGAATGCCCAATGCGGATAACCCAAGTGTATCCATAATCATTTCCTTTTCTTTCCCAGTACTATATAAACGGAGATTTACCGCACCATATAACTTCTCTCCTTGAAGAGCAGCTTCCAAATATGCATGGGGTTCAACTAGCTTATCACTCGTGTGCCAGAACATGGCCTTGCAAGATGCCGATTCTAATACAGCTTGTACTACTCCTGAAATGAGTTCAAAACGTTCCTTATACGGTAAATCACCCGCAAATAGATCATGAACACGAACACTGTATTTACAATTCGTTATCGTTGCTTGTGCATCCTTCCAGTGAAAAGATTGCTGAAGTGCACTATCGAAGCGATCGTACCCTTGAAGTATATGCGGTTCATAAATGCAGCTTTGTGCATACTCAACCTCTCCATCATCGTAGGTCACCTTATGATCCAGATGAGAAAAGACCATGGGCTGTACACGCTCTTCTCCTGACTCAACAGCTTCCTCTGCAAAAGTTGAAGAAACATGATTGGTTGAATCTGTTACTTTCACTGCCCCTGTGTATTTTTCCAAAGAGGCAAGAAGTTTCTCACTTGATATATTCGGTAGTTGGTCATATAAGAACTCGATTGTATATATAGGCTCAAATCCAGATACTTCGCTATCATTTAATTCTTCTTGATCATTGTTGTTCATGTTTTCTTCAGAGGTCATACATTAACGCGCTCCTTTATGATCGTACAACACCCAATTCCTGATCCAAGTAACCCCTTACAGAAGAGGAAAATTCATTCAGAATGGTTGGAAGTACGCTTGTGAGAGGGTGAAGAGACGTTCGATCCCATTCGTAATACGTCTGTACCAATGGTTTGCGAAGTTGGACTAACTGAACTAAGGAAGCATGAATAGTGCTGTTAAACACCTTTTCTTCATGCGTAATATCAAGGATATCTTCATAACTGCTGGCATCACGCATGATAAATCCATCAATAAGATAGCTACCAATATCCGTTACTACCTCAATGGCTAAATGAAGAGTTCTCTCTTGTACAAACCCCAAGATGAGGCCTCCATCCCATTCTTCTATGACGGTTTGCAAACCCGTTACAATATCAGGAATCGTATGCAAACGTCTCTCGATCTGTTCTCTATTAACATAGTACACAGCTTTACCCCCATGAAAATGTGTTAACGATCTCTTCTATTTATAACTCGTAGTCCACTGCGATAGAGCTTTCTTTGAACTCATTCATATGTTTGATGACTTCTTGATGTACAGGATGAACTTGATAGGCTTGAAGATCCTCTAGCGACTGTACTTCTGTAATGAGGGAAATGTCATATGATCGTTCTGAACGAATGACATCTATCCCAACTTCCATAGAGATAAGCTGCGGTATTCTGCCTTCCATATCTCGAAGCACATTTGCCGACCTAAGAACACTTTCGGGAGAACTATCCTTTAATTTGAATAATACAATATGTTTTATCATCGAATACCCCTGTCTTCTTAATTGTATAAGGTTCACGAAAAATATAACATACCACATGAAATTGGGAAAGAAGCTTGTCATCTATGACTAACTTTTGTCATCATCTGATGTATCTTTATTTTTCAAAATTTTAATAATTCGTGTCACCTTATTAGGGAGTGGTAAACCCAAACGCCCATAGTTCTCAGTAATGGATATTAACTCATTCGCCATATAGAAATAGATAGCTCCACTTTTCACTACACCCAAATCCTGACCAAGTAAAATATCCATTTGATGAGCTAGCAATATGACGATGAACATCAACGCTTTTCTAGTAATTCCCCAGAACCCTATTTTACTATTAAGTCCAGTCTTGTCCTTTATTGCTGCTAACACACCTGTAATATAGTCTATAAGAATAACGACTAGAAAAATACTAAGCAGTTGATTCCATCCACCAAAAGTGAATGCAATAACAGCACCTACTAAACCACTTGCTCCCTGTATTACAAGTGTATTCATGAACACTACGCCTCCCCTAAAAACATTTCATGCTGTATAATATGAACAGTATTGTCAGAATGGGACGCCTTTTGTCACTGATTTAATAGATTTATAGAGCACTTTGCGTGGAATTATACGATAGGTTAGTTTTACTATTGATACTTCGTCTATAAATAGAGTAGAATTTATAATAAAAAAAAATATCGGAGGAAATATGCCTACACAACCAGAAAAACATTCAATCCAGGCGTGGTCCCTGATCAATCGTAAGTATTTAGGAAAAGGCGTTCGTGTCAAACGTTTCCGTAAACCAACACGTTGTCAAATACGCAATCGTGTTCTACTTGCAATTTTAATGGCTAATGACATTAAGTTATCTTATTTGGCTGAAAAACTCTCTGTATCATCTAGAAGTGTAAGTGCTTGGGTATACGAAGGACGGATTCCCGGTAAGAAAAACATGGAAAAAGTATGTGAATACTTGGGATATCCTCGACATATTCTTTTTAATGAAGCTCTCCTTGAGAAGAGTCCCATCATCTGCCAACCTGAACATTCCAGATTTATGCGCAGAACACTGACTCGTTCTCCTGTGAGCAACAAGATTCTAACGGGTCTTTGCATGGTTCATGACCTATCCGTAAGTGATGTGAGTGAATGGATTAGCGTTCATCCTGGTACATTCCGTAAATGGTTACATCAGGGAGCGTTACCATCTATGACATTTCAAGAAAAAACAGAAGAATTCTTCCGTATTCCAAAAACCATTCTATTCGCAGACGTGGTGTTGAAAGAAAAATCACTTTAACAAGTGGAATTATACTTTCTTATATTTTAAATAACGAAATAAAAAACCTCTGAATACCCTTAGTGGAATAGGTATTCAGAGGTTTTTTAGATTTGTATCCACATGTAGTTATTTAAATGCATTTGTCGGTGGAAGATATCTACTCTTTCCAAATGACATTCTCTCCATAGTTTTTTCCCCAGTCATACATCATACGTAGAACGGGCATCAGACTTTGACCGTATTCTGTCAAAGAATATTCAACTCTTGGCGGAACCTCCGCAAATACTTCTCTGAAAACTAGCTTATCTTCTTCCAACTCTCGCAATTGATTAGTCAACATTTTTTGTGTTATATGTGGAATAAGCCGCTTAAGTTCACTGAATCTCTTGGTTCCTTCGAGACCGAGATGCCATAGAATAATCAGTTTCCACTTACCGCCGATTACAGCAAGTGTAAGCTCCTTCTCACAATTGATTTCCTTGAGATTAATGCGATCTTTTATCTCCGTCGCCATATTTACAAGCCCCCTCATACTCTCTTCATACTACAGCTTACCCTAGGGAGTTCCAAATGTACGCAAAAACGAATAACTTCCCACGTAGGTCAGCATTCGTTTTTGCGATAATATTAATACGATTCAATGGATGCTCGCGTTACTCCAAATTAGCATGTTTACCGAACATTCGTGTTGTATTCTGGCCTGTCTTCTCCATCATCATCAGAATAATGGCATCATATACTACCAACATCGTCTGTTCAAATAATGAAGCCATAGGCTGAATAGTAGTATAATTTCCACTCTGATCCTTCGTAGAACCCGGTAGCTTCACAATATAATCCGCCAAGCGCCCGATCGTCGAATCCGGCATGATGGTAACTGCTACAACCACCGCACCTAACTCTCGGGCCTTTTCTACCATAGAGATCAGGCCTTTCGTTTCGCCAGAACCCGTCCCGATCACAAGCACATCTAACTTATCAATCCCTGGGGTTATGGTTTCTCCAACGACATAGGCGTCTTTACCGACCTGCATGAGCCGCATAGCAAATGCTCGTCCCATCAGTCCAGATCTTCCGGCTCCTGCTACAAACACTTTGCCAGATCGTAAGAGAAGATCAGCCACCTGTTCTACTTCTTCTCCAAGCTGCGACACTGAGTGCTGAATCTCATTCACAATTTCCTGTGCATATTCCATTGTATTCATCGTAAGATTACACTTGGCTTACGAGACGTTTCATTTCTACTGCCGCTGCTTTTCTGTCTTCCTCGCCAGTAATTCCCCCGCCCACAATAACAAGATCCGGATTCGCTGCGATAACTTCTGGTAACGTACTTAGTTTAATTCCTCCAGCAATAGCTGTCTTCGCGTTCTTCACTACGCTCTTAATTGCATTTAAATCATCGAACGAATTCTTGCCATCCGCTTGATGATCATACCCAGAATGTACACAAATGTAGTCTACACCAAGCGCATCTACTTCTGCCGCTCTACCTTTGATATCCTTGACGTTGATCAAGTCTACCAAGATCTCTTTATTGTGTTTCTTAGCTTCCTCTACTGCACCTCTAATGGTCGAATCGTCAGATACACCAAGTACGGTTACGATATCTGCCCCAGCTTCAACAGCCTTCATCACTTCATATCCACCCGCATCCATGATTTTAAGGTCAGCTAACACTATCAATGATGGAAATGCATCTTTGATTGCTTTTACCGCGTGTAGTCCTTCATTAATAACAATAGGTGTTCCAATTTCAACGATATCTATAAATTCCGCAACTTCCGATACAACCTCTATCGCTCCGGCAATATCAACAAGATCCAATGCTAATTGCAATTTCATAATAGTTAAATCTCCTCATCAATAAATTATTGTTGGTGTTGTACTCATTGTAGAACCTTACAATCAAATCAGGAAGTAGGCACTTTAAAGTGGGGTAGTTACCTGGAAGGTACTAATGTGTCGTTGTAGGCTTCAGCAAATTGATTAACACATTTATTTTCCGTTATTCCGCAAATAATACTGCATTTTCGTAAAAGCTATGCTACCATTACTCAATGTTTAGCAATTTCAAAGCACAAAATTATACATACATAAGAAGGAGTACTATGAACCAAAAAAAACATCAAGAATTCAATCTTATTAAGTTAACTTGGCCGATATTTCTAGAACTGTTCTTATTTATGCTCATGGGTAGCGTAGATACGTTTATGATTAGTTCTGTATCTGACAATGCTGTCTCTGGAGTCGGTGCAGCGAATCAAATCATTGCCATTGCTATTCTGGTACTTAGTGTAATTGGAAATGGTGCAGCGATTGTGATCTCCCAATTTCTTGGATCAAGGAAGCTGCTTGAGGCTGCTCAAGTAACAGGGAATTCCATTACACTCAATCTGTTAATTGGTTTTATTCTAAGTGCCTTTCTACTACTCTTTGGTGGAAGTTTATTGTCTGCGCTAAATGTGCAAGGTGATATTTACCTTTATGCACAATCGTATCTGAACATCGTCGGAGGTTTTATTTTCTTACAGGCATTAATAAATGCATTGGCAGCAACTATCCGCACACACGGCTTTACTAAACAGACGATGATCGTCTCATTGCTGATGAACCTCATTCATGTCGTAGGAAATTATGCTTTAATCTTTGGTCACTTTGGCTTTCCTGCGTTAGGCGTCCAAGGTGCGGCTATTTCAACAGTACTTAGTCGGTTAATCTGCCTTATCTTATTCTTTCTACTGCTTAATAAAATTATGGATGTGCGTGTAAAGTGGTCCTACTACATTCATCTGTCCAAACAACATGTCCAAAAAATACTCAAAATTGGCATCCCGTCCGGTTTTGAACAAATTACCTATCAGTCCTGCCAGCTCGTATTCACACTTTATGTTACCTATTTGGGTGCTGAAGCGATGGCTACCCGCCAGTATGCAGTTAATATCTCCAGTTATATCTATTTATTCAGTTTGGCCGTGTCTATGGGGACCTCCATTATCGTTGGGCACCTCGTTGGTGCTAAGCGTACAGATGAAGCCTATAGGCGTGTATTTACAAGTGTGAAATGGGCGCTTCTCGTCACTGTCATTATCGATGGGATAATCATCTTCTTCCGAGTACCACTATTTGGTCTCTTTACGAATAACGAGAGTATTATCATGATGGGCGCCCAAGTGATTCTGCTCAGTATATTCCTCGAGACCGGGAGAACGACTAATCTGGTCATCATCAACTCATTACGTGCATCTGGCGATGCTAAGTTTCCCGTGTATATGGGCCTGATATCGATGGTATGTATGAGCTTACCGCTCGGTTATGTGTTAGTATTCCAACTTCATCTAGGCCTTGCCGGTGTGTGGATCGCCATTGCTTGCGATGAATGGCTACGAGCCATCATAATGTTCTTCCGTTGGAAGAGTAGAGCTTGGGAAAAGCATGGACTTATTCAACACGAGACTGTGGAATCTGACGCGAATAACGTTGCGACTGTAAATTAAAATACTAATGATTAGGTATAAAAAGAGCAGGCCAAGGGATATTTAACCTTGAACCTGCTCTTTGGCATTTCCATTCTCTTTACCTTTTACTCCAAGTTCGCCCCTCTTCAAAGGCAGACGCACCACGAAAGATGTTCCTTCGCGTGAACGACTATTTACAGTTATGCTTCCGTCATGGATTTCGACAATCTTTTTCACTAATGATAGACCTAACCCACTTCCACCACCACTGGAACTTCTGGATTTATCCGCCTTATAGAAACGATCAAAGACAAGTGGTAATTCCTCTTCCGTCATCCCTATGCCACTATCCTTGATCTCCACCTCAATGCTCTCATCAATGATCTGGAGACGGATATGAATAAACCCGCCCTGCGGGGTAAACTTAATGCTGTTATGCAATAAATTGGTCCACACCTGACTCATCAGATCCTCTACTGCATGAATAGAAATCTCCTCGAGCTCAGCCTCAACCTCAATATTCTTCCCTAGCCATTGCGGTTCAGAGGCCAGAACCATCTCCCTGAGCTGCTTATCCAAACGATAAGCTTTAACCTCGAACGGTAAGCTGCCCGATTCTAGTGCAGACAGCTTCAACAGATTATCGCTAAGCCCAGAAAGACGGGTACTTTCCGATTCAATAATATCAAGATAATGCCTTCTACTATCTAGGCTCAGCGTATCACTTTGTAACGCGCGTGCAAACCCGCGTATCGAAGTCAGCGGAGACTGAATCTCGTGCGATACATTGGAGATGAAGTCCTGCCGCATCGTCTCCATTTGATTAAGCTCACTGGCCATTTCATTAATTCCTTCAACGATTCCCCCAAACTGCCTATAACGACTATCATTTTCTAATACGACCTTGAAATCTCCTTGAGAAATTTTCCTTATCGCCATAATGATCGGATTATAGAAGGCTCTCTCTTGTCCGCGCATGAAAAATC
The DNA here is from genome assembly GCF_900156375.1 of Paenibacillus macquariensis. Taxonomy (GTDB): domain Bacteria; phylum Bacillota; class Bacilli; order Paenibacillales; family Paenibacillaceae; genus Paenibacillus_AQ; species Paenibacillus_AQ macquariensis. The sequence continues at coordinate 264,738 of NZ_FTNK01000005.1, read as the reverse complement.
CGATCACTGCCATAATACAGAAAATAAATAAAAATTGGAGTAACATACTGATCATTTGTGCTACAAAAACCGATGAAGGCGTACCCAGGATTCGGAATATAAGCTTAGATGCAAAATATGCCCCCGTCCATGAAGCAATAATAACGGTAATGAGCAAGCATAATTTCAAAATAATTTGAGCTATCTGCTTAAATCTCCTTATCATCCTATATCTCCTTCCAACCGATAACCCAGCCCTCGGATTGTACGAATGGAAAACCCATATTTATCTTGGGGAAACCGTTCACGTAATCGATTAATATGTACATCCAACGTACGTTCATTGCCCATATAATCATAGCCCCAGATATCTTCAATTAGTCTATCCCTCGCCAATGTCTGCCCTGGGTAACTACCCAGCTTGAATAGAAGTTCAAATTCCTTAAGAGGTAGGCTGATATCTTCATGCCCAGTGAACACCTCATACGTCTTGCGATTCATCTGTAAACGGCCAATGGTTACTCTTTGTGCAGCAGAGATCTGAAAGCGTTTCAACAGCGCCTTAACCCTCGCTATAAGCACCATTGGCTCAAATGGTTTCACGAGATAATCATCCGTACCAAGCTCAAAACCTTTCACAATCTGAGACGTTTCCCCTTTGGCCGTCAGCATAAGAATCGGAAAATCGTAGGTCTGCCGTAGCTGACGGCACAACTCCCACCCGTCCATATTCGGCATCATGACATCAAGGATAATCATATCTACAGAAGTGCTTTCAAGAAGTTGGATAGCCTCTATTCCATCGCACGCGCCATATACCTCATCCATCCCCTCAGCTCTCAGAAACACTTCCACTAATTCGCGGATATGTGGGTCATCATCCACCACTAATATTTTTGGCATATTCCTGTCTTTCCTCCTCATCAATACTAGTACGCTCTTCTGGTGCTAGCATTTGTAACTGCTGAGTAGCAAATTGTCGATAAAGCTCATGGTTCTGAAGCAGCTCTTCATGTCTTCCTGTTCCGGTAATCCTGCCTTTCTCCATAAAAATAATCTGGTCGGCATTCACAACCGTAGACAGCCGATGTGCAATAACAACTGTTGTTCGTCCCTTCATCAGATTGGAGAGTGCCCTTTGTACAACGGCCTCCGACTGACTATCCAGACTGGAGGTAGCTTCATCCAGCATTAATATGGAGGGATTGCGCAACAATGCTCTAGCAATCGCTATCCGCTGCCGCTGTCCACCAGACAGCTTCACGCCACGTTCGCCCACATCGGTATTATATCCGTCTGGTAATTCTTCAATAAAACCGTCGGCATATGCCATTCTTGCAGCGTTAATCATTTCATCCTTGCTAATTTCCCGATCAAGCCCATACCCTAAATTCTCAGCAATTGTTCCCGCTAGTAACGGACTTTCTTGGGATACATAGCCGATTTGACGACGCCAAGATGAGAGAGAGAAGTCTGAGACTGGATTATCCCCAAATTTGATCACACCTGAAAAAGGGACATAGAATCGTTCTAGAAGGGAGAATAAAGTCGTCTTCCCGCCTCCGCTCGGTCCAACGATCGCAGTAACCTCACCAGGCAACATCTGAAAGCTCACATTATTTAATATATTCTCACCCGTCTTATATCCAAATGAGACGCCTTCCACACGAATAGCAGTCTCTGAACCATTTATAATCTCTTCCCCTTCGTACATTTCCTCTTCTGCTGCCAGTGTTTCAATCATACGTTCTGAAGCACCCTTCGCTTTTTGAATTTGCGTAAAGAATGTCGTCAGTTGCGTAAGAGGCATCACAATATTAATTAAATATAAAATAAAAGCAACCAATTCTCCAGCTGTCAAAGCACCCGACGATACCTGCATACCCCCATAGCCGATAATGACTACAAGCAGCATCATAAGAACGAATGAGACAAGTGGGTTAATCATGGCATTAATCTTACCTTCACGGATTCCGAAAGATAACAAATTCATAATACCAGCTTTTCCGGCCTTATATTCTTTCTCTTCTGCCCCGGAGGATTTAACCAGTCGAATTTCCGACAGTACTCCGCTTAATGTAGCTGTAAATGAAGCCGTTTCGTCTTGCATACCCTTGGATATTTTGTACATCTGGCGCCCTAGTGGCACAAGAATGAGTGCAGAAAGTGGAAGTACGGTGAACAGTACCAACGTCATTTTCCAATTCAAATAGAGCAAGACGGAGATCGAACCCACAATAGAGATCACACCGGTAAAAAGGCTTGCAATGTGCTCCGATACCAGCGTCTTGATCACTCCAGTGTCGTTCGTCATACGACTTACACTCTCACCAGTACGAGCATCGTTGTAGTAGGACACAGGTAGAACTAAGAACTTGCGCCATAGTCGTTCTCGCAGAGATGCAACCATCTTTTGCCCAACATAGTTGAGTATATAAATAGAGACGCCTCCGGCGATCGTCTGCGCAATAAAAGCACCCGCTATCGCAGCAACCTGCATTTTGCTAACAGAAGCTAGCGAGAATCCATCTACTAACGTCTTGGTGAACAATGGAATAACCAATCCTACCAGTGTAGATATGATGCTAAGAGCAATAGCTATAGCAAGCAACCCATATGAAGGCTTTGTTTCTTTCAATAGCGTCAAGAACGGCTTGCTTGCCTTACTTCCTTGACGGTTAGATTTATTTCGATTCATGGATGTTCCCCTTTTCTTACGGTTGTGTGTGTACAAAAGTCTAAAAGACCTTTCCTGCCGTAAGACAATAATAATACTCCTATGTAAACTGAAGTTAAACAAACCTATTATCAAATCATAACAAAAGAGACGAAATCCTCCGTGAAGGTTTTCGTCTCTTTTGTATATGCAGCAGCATCATCCAAACCGACCTGATATATATTCTTGTGTATTTGTATTCGTAGGATTGGTGAAAATGATATCTGTCTTATCATGTTCCACAACACTTCCTAAATAGAAATAAGCTGTATAATCAGATATTCTTGCAGCCTGCTGCATGTTATGTGTAACAATCACGATACTTAATTCTTTCTTCAAATCTATGATTAATTCTTCAACTTTCGCTGTGGATACAGGATCAAGTGCTGAAGCTGGTTCATCCAGCAACAGAATACGTGGATTGACTGACAACGCACGCGCGATACACAGCCTTTGCTGTTGGCCTCCGGATAATGATAATGCGGATTGCTTCAAACGATCCTTTACTTCATCCCACAATGCTGCTTTCCGTAAGCTACTTTCAACGATCTCATCTAATTTCCGTCTATCCTTGATGCCATGATATTTCGGTCCAAAAGCGATATTATCATAAATTGATTTATAAAAAGGATTCGGACGTTGCCATACCATCCCGATCTTTTGTCTTAATTCAATCACATCGGTTCCTGGTGCATTGATGTCTTCTCCATCAATCCATATTTTCCCGGTGATTCTGGATCCTGCAATATCATCATTCATGCGGTTTAATGAACGTAGAAATGTGGATTTCCCACAACCGGAAGGACCAATCAAAGCCGTTACGCTTTGTTCCGGAAAATTCATATCTATACCCTTTACCGCTTCATATTTTCCGTAAAAAACACTTAGGTTCTCGGTTCGAAAGGTTGTTTGCATCATTTAAGTCCCCCTATTTTATCACTTTAGATGCAGTAAAAGCTTGATATAACACTCTTCCTAGCCATCTAGCAGTTAAATTAAATATTAGTACGAGGATAACCAACACCGCTGAAGCCCCTGCTGCAATCGCCATGGCATCTGGTGCAAGACCTTCACTATTAATTTTCCAAATATGAACGGCCAATGTTTCGGCTGGACGGAATGGATTAATCGGTGATGTAGGACTTAGTGGATTCCAATTCGTGAAGTCTAGTCTTGGTGTGGACATTCCAGCTGTGAATAGAAGTGCTGCTGCTTCCCCGAATACTCTACCCGCAGCAAGGACGGTTCCTGTCACAAGATTAGGTATAGCGACTGGCAAGAGGATAGAAACGATAATTTTCCATTTGGATAGACCCAAGGCAAGACCTGCCTCTTTCTGCTCCTTCGGAACACCTCGGAAAGCTTGTTCGGTTACACGTACCATAAGTGGAAGATTGAAAATCGTCAGCACAAGTGCACCTGAGAATAGTGAGAATCCGAAACCAAATGTATTAACGATAAGTAATAACCCGAACAAACCAACGACAATCGATGGAAACGAAGAAAGTACTTCAACCACGAGACGAATACTACTTGTAATCTTACCTGGCTTCGCATATTCCGCCATATAAATACCCGCACCTAGACCCAACGGAATCGTAATAATGAGTGTTAGAACGAGTAAGAAAAGTGAGTTAAATAATTGTGGTCCGATACCACCACCCGCTCTGATCGTCTGCGGAACAGAAGTTAGGAAGGACCAGCTAATATGACTCAGTCCCCGGAATAGGATAAATCCTAACAATCCCAATAATACGGCAACAATAATCGAGGAAAATGTAACAATGACACCTGTAGCTATTTTATCAGCTGTTCTTGGTTTCATAACCGATGTCTCCTTTCCAAGAGCCTAACAACAATAACGAATATAAATGTCATGACCATCAGTGCAAGAGCCATGCTCCATAGTGCATTATTTTGGACAGATCCCATAACCGTATTCCCCATATTCAACGTAATGACACTCGTTAGTGTGGACGCTGATTCAAATAAGGAATGAGGTATATGTGGCGCATTACCTATAACCATTTGAACGGCTAACGCCTCACCAAATGCACGCGCCATTCCGAGGACTACCCCAGTCAGTAAGGAAGGCATAACCGTTGGTAGAATCACGCTATAGATCGTCTGCCATCTTGTAGCTCCTAACGCATAAGAAGACTCCTTCAACCCTTTAGGAAGTGAACTAAGTGCATCACTTGCAATACTCGTGATCGTCGGAAGAATCATAACCGAAAGTACGAGCGAACCTGCTGCAATCCCGATTCCTTGACCAGGAAATACATCACGAAATAGCGGTACAATAACGCTTAATCCCACGAAACCATACACGACCGAAGGAATTCCTGCTAATAGTTCAATAACAGGTTGCAAAAGTCTCTTTCCCCAAGATGGTACGATTTCGTTCATGAAAAGCGCAGCACATATGCTTAATGGACTTGCAATGAGCGCAGCTAATAGTGACGTAGCAAAGGAACCCGCAATAAACGGAAGTGCCCCAAATACAGGATTATCCCCATTGGGATCCCACTTCGTACCAAATAAGAAATCACCCACATTAACGCCATCTTTAATAAAGGTTGTAAGTCCCTTGGATGCTACGAAATACATCATAGAAACGATAACAATCACTAAGAGAGATACACAAAAGGTTGTATAAATTCGTCCAATCCAATCTTCCAAATGATGCTTCTTGATGAGGACAGGCGATCCATTATTTGATTTCATAATTGTCCTACTTTCTTAAAGTGAAAATAGAGGCAGATGAATCCGCCTCTTTTTTGAGTATTTGGTGGTCATAACTCTTTATGATTCAATTATTTCTTTGTTACATTTCCGTCTACGTCACGAGTAACTTGCATTTGGGATGCTGGAATATATCCTAGTTCAACGACATCGCCATTTTGAACTTCATCCGAAACCATGTAATCCAAGAATGCTTTTACAACTTCATTTGGCTCACCTTTAGTGTACATATGCTCATAAGCCCATACTGGATATTCCCCAGTCACTACATTTTCCACTTTCGCTTCAACACCATCGTACTTGATTGATTTAATGGAATCATCTAGGTAAGAGAAGGCAAGATAACCAATAGCACCTGGTGTTTCTCCAACAATTTTTCTAACCGTACCTGATGATTCTTCTAGAATAGCACCTGACAAATCTTCAACCTTCGTACCTAATGCATATTTCTCAAAAGTACTACGTGTTCCTGAGCTGCTTGGACGGTTTACGATAACAATCTTCTCATCAATACCGCCAACTTCATTCCAGTTCGTTACTTTACCAGTGAAAATGTCTACCATCTGTTGCTTCGTTAATGTATCTACGCCTGTATCTTTATTGGACACAATGGACATCGCAACGACTGCTACTTGATGATCAATAAGCTCTTTTGCTTTGTCAGCATCTGCATCTTTCAATTTCTCTTCTGCAAACACGTCAGAGTTACCGATATCCGCTTGTCCTCCGGACACTTGTGTAAGACCTGTTCCACTTCCGCCGCCTTGAACTTGTACTTGAACTCCTGCATATTTAGAATCAGCCATAAATTTCTGTCCAACTTGCTCCACCAATGGCTGTAATGCCGTTGATCCAACTGCAAGAAGTGATCCAGTTAAAGCTTTATTAGTATCTGTCGAATTACTCGCACCTTTATTTTCCCCGTTGTTTCCGCAAGCAGATAATGCAAGCACTAGTGCTAGTGTACCCATTAATAGAGCTGGTTTTTTCAATTTCATTGTTTATTCTCTCCTCCTGAATATCTCTGTATTATTCGTGTCGTAGTAAGTTTCTATTGCTAACCTACAAATCTATTGTAGTTCGCGAACATTTTTGCAAAATCGTTAGTTTGTAAAATTAAAAATAAATATCACCATATAAACTTTATAAAGTTATAGAATTTATCTATAATGAATTAATCATAATAAAACAAAAAGGCGTGGTTACGATCAACATTTTAAAATTAATGATCCTTGTTTACATAGAGAAATATAAAAAGGTCACCGACGTTGCAAAGGAACTGAATATGAAGCAGCCCTCCGTAACCTTTCATATGAAAAGTCTTGAAGAAGAGATGGGGACTGTATTATTTGAATCCAAGCGAGGACGAATGGTACTAACAGAAGCAGGAAAGGCCCTCTATCCTTATGCTTTGAAAATAACTGGACTTGCTGCCGAAGCCAAAAAGGTGGTTCGTGATTATGCCATATTGGATAAGGGCTCCTTACATATCGGAGCTGACTCCATCATTGGTACTTATCTTTTACCAGAATTAATAAGTATATTCTCAACTAAATATCCTGGGACACGACTTCAAATGACAATTAAACCTACCCATATGATTCATCAAATGCTTCTGAATCAAGACATCGATATCGCTTTTTGCCAATCCAGGCTACCGCGTCAGGGATTATTCGATGGGTTTCAACATGAAGATCTGTGGGAAGATGAGCTTGTTGTCATCTTTGGTCCATCACATCCTTTCTCGAAACTTCAACAACTGAGCCCGCAGATCATAGCCAAACAATTCTTCGTTCAACATGCAGAAGGATCTTGTATACAGGAATTCACCACAGCTTGGTCCAATGTAAACGTCATTCATCTGTGGGAACGAATTCAAATGGATTCACCCGAAGCTGTGAAATTAGCGGTAACGCAGAATGATCATATTTCCTTTTTCCCACGAAAAGGTATTCAAGCCGAAATTGCTCAAGGCACTCTCATGTGTCTACCTATTCCCGAACAAAAAAATTCTGCCTTAGCCTCATACATGGCCTATCCACCTGATTCTTCCCAGTCTTCATTGCGGAGTGAGTTTGTAGCGTTTATTAAAGAGCAGATGTAATTGCCATGCAAAGTAATGTAACTCGCTAGGGCTACCTATTTAGGAATCGGAGGCATTATTGAGAGTATATTCTCTCTAAATTCAGTGATTTGGATAGAAGTGATTGGTAATATTTATTACAGAACACCAAAAAGCTGACCCAAAAACACAGGTCCAGCTTTTTTGGTTCCATTTTTAATTTAATATCTTAAATTACTTTCCCTTCTTGTCTAACATAGTCAGAATTATGGCAACCGCTTCAGCTCTTGTCGCTGTCTGATTCGGTGCAAAGTGATTCTGACCAATACCCTTCACAATACCTTTCTCTACCGCTGCTGCAATATACGGTACTGCCCATGCCGGAACATCCTTAGCATCCGCAAAGGATAATGTGGCTTTGGTATCCACTGTGATCCCCAGAGAGCGTACAACCATAACCGTTAATTCTGCACGGCTCAGCTTCTGCATTGGACGGAAAGTACCGTCATCATAACCGCTAATAATGCCTAATGATACCGCTTGTTGAACGAAGGAAATGCCCCACGCTGGAATTTTAGTTGAATCTTTAAAGCTTGGGAGCGTTCCGCTGTTCGGCAATTGTAAAGCACGAGCCAGCATTGTGGTGAATTCTATACGATTAACTTTCTGATTAGGACGGAATGTGTTATCAGGATAACCTTCCACGAAATTAGATTCAGCGGCTTTCTGAATGACAGCAGCTGCCCAATGACTTCCTAGATCCTTAAATTTCACAGTACCTTGTGTTCCACTATTGTTTCCACTATTCCCATTTTGGTTTCCACCCGTACTTGTATTACCTCCAACCGTTCCGCTGGTGTTACTACCACCTGCATTACCAGAATTCCCTGTGTTTCCGTTACTACCATTGTTGCCAGTATTTCCGTTACCACCTGTGTTGCCATTTCCATTATCAGTACTTGTTTTCTTTATAATTCCGAATTGCTCAATAATGAAAGGCTCAGCATTATTCTTGTTCTGATCAATCTCATAAGAAACGGCTGTCAGTTTGTCTCCATCGACAGTAATGCCCACAAAGTTCTGAACTTGACCACGCTTAGGACGTTTGTTATCACTCGGATCCGGACCATATGGAGCCGCATGACTCTCATCAGCTACCTCAAAGAGATTATAATAAGCGTCTCCAAGATCCGGCTTTTGATTCTTGTAATATACCTTCGCACCCGCTGTAGCAGGAATGAGATAAATCGAACCATCAGGATTTACGGTGTATTCAACCTTTTTACCGTTAAGAGTTTCAGTAATCTTCTCAGATGTCGCTGCTGTACCATTAGCTTTAATCGGCTTAGTACGTGCATAAATGTGATCGTGACCTTGAACAACAAAGTCTATTCCAAGCTCCGTCATAATTGGAGCAATTTTTGTTCTTACACCATTGGTGCCCATAATGTCTGAATCCGTAGCATGGTTGGATGTGGTGTATGGACCTTTATGAATATTGACAATGATCCATTTATAACCGGCTGCCTTAGCTGCTTTCACATCTGATTTAAGCCATTCTACTTGATCCTTACTAAAATTAGCGTATTCATCAGAATCTTCATTACTGTTCAATACTACGAAGTGCGCGTTGCTGTAATTATAGGAATAATAAGCACCGGTTTCTGTTGCAGAGCCTGGCGCCTCCTTGATATTGAAGTGCTCATAGAAAGCATTCGCTTCATCCTCATGGTTACCCGCGGATGGAACAATTGTAGTATTCAGTAGACTATCTTGTGAGTTACCAAGTAACCATTCCCATTGAACCTCTTTTGTTCCTGTATCTACAATATCTCCATTGTGAACTACGAATTTAGCATCAGGTACTGTAGTCAGAGCCTTAGCTAGTGTTTGTCCAGATAGAATAGCCTCGTCTTCTGATTTCGCCTGAGTATCAGCTAAATCTATAAATGTAAATTTACCGGATGCAGACGCTGTCTGGAAAGTACCTGTTGCACTCCAAATACCAAGTGCTTCGTCACCTACTCTGAAGAAGTAAGTGGTATCTGGCTGTAGCCCAGTGGCTTCTGCCTTATGCACCAACTGATCCTTCGCATTCGTAGAGATGGAAGAACGTCCAGTAAATTTCGTTACCTTACTATAATCTGGCGTTCCATCTGCCTTCTTAACTACTTGCAAGTCATTTCCCATAGAAGCCAGTGGTGTGTACCATGTGAATCCTTTAGAACTAACAGAATCACCATTGAACGTCACGGTCACTTTGCTAATCGAAGCATTCGATGCAGTCGAGACAATGACAGCTTCTGAGTTTGTTCTGCCGCTAACAGCTTTTATGACGAACTGATAGGTTTTACTTGGATCGACATTATCCAACGTGTAACTGTAAGAATTCACTCCCGCTTGATTAGGAACATTTACATTCCAATTTGCTACTACCAAATCATTCTTCTCATAAATTCTATATCCGGATACCGCAGAATTTGATACCGGTGCATCCCACGTTAACGTTAATTTACCATCTGCCGTTTTATTTACTTGTGCCTGTTGGACAGGATTGGATACCTCATCTGACTTGACGATAGTATACTGATCATAGAGGTCTGTCGTTCCCGATGTCGTCGTTGTGTATGCCTCGAAGGATAACTCATCGTCAGTCACAGTTACGCCCGTGAACATTTCCTTATCCGGCTGAGCATATTTAGCAGCAAATGGGAAAGGCCCTTTGCTAACATTATATCTCTTGTTTCCTGCTGCATTGGTAATCAGATACAGTGTTCCTTTAGGATTTGTTACTATCCCGTTAGCGTCAGGCGTGTCTGTCTGAACCTCATTGTTATACATTTGGTAACTTCTTGCGAATGTATGATCATGACCACCAACAACCATATCAATTCCAAGTTCATCAAACACCTTCGTTAATTCAGCTCTATAAAAGAGAACATCCTTGTCATCCGAATGATTAGCAACAGAATAAGGGGATTTATGTAGGAAGACTACCTTCCACTTCTTATCTGTCTTAGCAACTTCGCTACGAAGCCACTCTACTTGTTTATTATAGATTTCTACAATTTCTGCTGTTGAACTTTCACCATAGTACTCTGTATTAAGCACCATGAAATGTGCTGAACCATAATCTAAAGAATATACCGATCCATCTGGTTTAGCACCTGTGTTCGAAACATTAGGCAAATTAAAGTGTGAAGTGAAGTTACTGAAATTCTTACTTTCATGGTTACCTACTACAGGAACCATTGGTGTTTGCGTCAATATATCCTTCGCTTTATTAAAAAACCATGACCATTGCTCTTCTATATCACCATTATCCACCAAATCTCCAGCATTCAGAATGAATTTAGTGGCTGGGAACTTGCTCATTCCTTCTTGAAGTGTATGATTCCAAATCTCAAAATCGCTTTCTGAGGTTCCTTGCGAATCAGTTGTATATAGGAATTGGAATGCGTTATTGCCAGAGCTTTCCGTTTTAAAAGTACCCATAGGACTCCAATTATCAGCTTGGCCATCCCCAGCACGGTAAGCATATGCGGTCCCAGGCTGTAAGCCATCAGCGATTACCTTATGGCTGGTCACAACAATCGGTTTATTGGATGATTTATCTGCCTTTGTCTTAAACACACTGATCGTATCTGAAGTACCATCATACGATTGAATCCCTGTAGTTGGAAATTCACCGTTAATCAATCTAGAAGCATCAACCACTTCCAACTTAGTACCTTTTACAGACTCCGGTGCATACCAAGAAAATGCCATACTGGTTTGTGGATTCCCATTAAAGGTCAACGCAATGGATTCAGGTTTCCCTATAACCGGAACCCCTGGATCTGGTTTGTCTGCTAAAGGATAGGCTATGAGATTCATATCAAAGTAGAGATCCGAGCTACTATCGTTATTTTGGTGAACCTCAGCAGCAAGTACATTATCTCCATCCTTGAGATTGGCTTTTAATAAAGTTGTAAGATCAACTGCTGAATAAATAACCGGGCTACTTTTATTACTAGTACTTTTGGTAAAGAAGTTTATTTCTCCTTCAGGCATACCGGCACGGTAAATTTCATTACCATTCAAATAGAGCACAGCTCCATCATCAACACCCAATGTAGCCATAATTCGGTCGTAACTGACCACCTGAGCCAAATCTACATTCAGATTCGTTCGGAAATATGTAGTACGGTATTTAGTCTTAATATTAGATCCGTATTGTACGGTTGTATTCAACCCTCCAAATTCTGAAGTACTAACTCCTTTTCCGTCATCCTTATATCCCAAAGGAGCCGGACCTGTTTCCCAATTTGTATCATCATATACGGCACGCCATACTGTCGTTTGATCTGTACCATGATCTAGATACTTCCATATAGAGTTCTTTTCTAATAAAGGCATTGGAACACTGGGTAGAACCGACTTCAACTGAGGCGAGCCCTCGTCTGCGTTCTGTGCCGCAAATGCTGGTGTTCCTGTAGCGATAAGACTTAATACCATGATTAGGGCAAGAGTGGTGGAAACTATCTTTCTAACTAACTTATTCATTAGGTATCTCCCTTATATATATTATGATTACACCTACACCGAACCATAATAACAAAGGATTGTTTTCGTAATGTTTGAATCAAGGTAAATATATGTAAACTCACTTTAAAACTTGAATCCCATTGCTCGTAACCTAGCAACAATTCAAAGAAGCCCACTTATATAAGGGGCTTCTTTGAATATTTCACATTTCAAACATCCAATGAATGAAAAGGTAAGGTATTTAAATGGTATTTAAAGCTCTATGAATTGAATTACATGTAGATTTCAACTATATTCAAATCTGTTGAACGCACACGATCGAACTCTTCCCGATCAATTCGCAATCCACCGGTACGATAACGATTCGCCGTTGTCTCTGTAGCAACATCCTGACCATTTATAGTGACACGATTCTCACCGCTGTTTAAATGATATACAAATTGCACTGGCGCTCCGGCATACTCGAAGTCGAAACGTAGACCATCTAACGATTGCGGTAACACTGGATCAATGATCAGGTTGCCTGCCTCTTGGCGGATACCTAGAGCGTTAGAGATCAATTGATTCATATAGATCCCGGGGCCACTAGAATAAATCTTCCAGCCACCTTTCACAGGTACCTCTCCGCTACGTAATTCATCAAATCGGTCTTGTGCTTCATAACGCGTATTAAATTTACCATCAGAGCTACTGAAATACGCATTACTTTGACGTATTTCAGCGTTCGGAACAACATCTTTCAACCCAATAGGATTGATTCGAGCAAGCCCGCCCCATACTTCATCTTCTTTACCTAGTTTAGCCATCGCTTCTACATAGCGAATATGGGCATGTACATATTGCAGTCCAATCTCACGTCCAAAGTTCGAAGCTTGTTCAGCACGTTTAAAGTGGGTGCTCACGCCTCCATCATATTGTGCAGGACGATTCATTAACCGAACACCGTCTGGACAAAACAATTGTTCACGAATGATCTCATAATGCGACGCCGCTTGTTCAGGGGTCAACAGCTCACTAATCATGCTTCGTGTCATCGGTAACAATCGATATTGTATACCTGTCTCCGTATCACTTGGATGAACCATCAATTTCACCTGTTCAGGGTTATCCATATATAAGAAACCTGGAATAACTTCGGTATGAAGCATGTATTTATTGAAATCACTTTGGATTCCATCCGCCAGACCCCGTAAACTTGCAGCTGAAGTTGGATCAACAGCTTCCATCACGCGCGAGAATTGTTTCAACGTCTGATATGTCAGCGCTACAGTCCAACTACTTACCATATACTGCTTCAATTGTGCATTTGCAGGCTGCAACGTATCATCCCAATCGCCATCCCCGTAGGAAGACAAGTGCGTGCCATGTAGAAAATGATTCTTAATATAATCAATTTCCTTATAAGCATGCTCTAATACTGTAGCTGTCTCTGTTGTGAAATCAAAGCCATGTTTACTTGTATAGGGTACTTGTTGTTCCAATATGCTGTAATCACGAGTAACACTCAAATAATCGCCTAGTACTTTCAGCGGCCATACGATGATGTCTCCATGGCTCTCTTCTTGTTGAATCTTCGTATATTTATCGAACATGAACCACTGCGGCCAGTTGCCATCATCTTCGAACTGGTGAGAGAATATCGTTAACAAAGTGGCACGTACCTGATCATATTTATGAGTCGCCATGAAATATTCGACAGGCCCCTGGCAGACATCACGTGTTCCCCATGCAGCTCCACCATATTGCTCTAGGCCATGTGGCACAGAATAGTGCACAAGCATATTGTGCGTATACCACCAAGCGAGTCCGTTCACCTTAAACAGATCTGCTTCATCCCCATTACCTGCTGACAAATGAAATCCATTCATTACAGAACGGAAGAATTCCCGGTAACGCGCTATTTCTTCATCAACCTGCCGCTCTACTAATGGTAGTTCCCCACCGTTCAGTAGTCCTTGGAAGGTCATCGTCCATTCACTGCTAGCTTCTAACGCAAGCACAGTCAACGAAGCTTCACCCGGTTCAACAGTACTTACGAGCATACGCTCATCTGAAACCGTCATGCTCGTTCCAGTTATATGAATACGATACTCCAAGTCTGGATAAATATCCGCACTTAAGGATGTCTCGTCTGCATGAAATGATAGATAATCACCATGATCCTGCATATGAGAAGAAACTTCATATTCATTGACATTCATTGTAATCTGGTTACTCACTAGGAATCGATAGGATATGCCACGTTCTGAACGTACATTCAATCGAACTTCTGGTGAATCTACCGTCGTAAAGTTAGTGATGATCAATAGATCATCTTGCATTTTATAATACCAACGTACGTAGTTGAAGCCCATCTCGAATAGGGATGGCATCGTCAATAGTCGATACGTACCCTCTAGTTCGATATAGATCCGCTGTCCCGATGTTTTGGGCACATTAAGTGGGTTTCTCGCATTTGTCGTCATTTTATTGAAATTGGTATTTCCAACAACTAGCTGAGAATTAAAAATTCCGTACATATATGAAGTCGTTGTAATAACAGGTTTCTTCAAAGTTACATTGTCGCCACTCATTAGAATATGTCCGTGAGGACGCTCCACTCTTAGCTCTTTCTCCTTCAGAACCACATGCTCATAACGGTCCGTGAAAAAAGCGAGTAAGTCGTTCCCTTCCATCTCCTCTTGCTGACGATCAGGGAATAAACGGTTTATCTCCGTCTTACTCATAGCCTCCGTATGTAGCGGAGTTCCTATAGAAGGCAATAGAGAGACACGTTCCAGAAGTTCTCCACCCTCAAAACTTAGCTTCTCAACTGCTTCACGTGCCTGTGATACTTCCTCACCGAACTCTAATGTAGAAATCGCATTGGGATGGTCTTCCTTACATAATCCGTAAAATACGAATCTAGCTTCTCCATCTAACGTAATACGTTCCGATTGTAAGGCTGTATAGGCAAATTCGTATTGATAGACTTCATTAGCCAAAGTATCTTGCGTTAAACAAGCCGGCTCATTTGTTTCTTTGTATGATAATCCATAGAATTGAAAGCCATCTGTTGAATAGGAAACAACCTTCGTTAAAGATCCCTGTTGAATGTACGGGAATGCGCCACCTTGGGGCTGATTCTGCCTTGAGCAGACAACATATCCATTACGCTCATCTTCAAATACGGTATGATCAATATACTGAGATAAGTAAGCCTCGTTACTTCGAACCGTACCTGCATCTGCGTTCCCCATATCTTGTCCATATATCACGTCTATTTGCTTATGATGTCCCTCGACTTTGACATCCCAGAACCATATCCCTTGCTCTGTAGGCGTGAACATCACTTGATAACGAACAGCTTCAACGATACCTTCAAATACAACGCGATTATCAAACTTACGAACACGACTCTGTGACCTAACTCCAAGCAACGGGTACGCTTTAATTCCCTCTTCATCATGTAATCGCAAATATATATTATTCATCGATCCATCGATTGAATTCGATAACCATTGATTAAGCATTGTTCTTCCATGCATAGCCTGAAACAAATCTCCGCTTGGCAAGAATTTAAACGTTAGACTCCCTGCTTCCAAAGTAAACAATTCGGCATTCTTCCATACCATGTTCTCTCACTCCTACTCTCTGTAAGGTTCATTAGGTAATATGTTGTTTTCTTGTTTACTTCAAAAGACGAAATCTACGCTCACCTGCGTCACGACTATTTGGACCTACAAACACGGCGAACTCACCCGCATCACTTGTGTAGCTCAAATCATAATGATGATACTTAAGCTGCTCCTCTGTCACTGTAAAGCTGACTTCTTTACTTTCGCCCGGCTGTAGTAGCACTTTGGAGTAAGCTTTTAACTCCTTCATCGGTCTAACAACCTCGCCAGTGATATCGCGAATATAGAGTTGCACGACTTCTTCCCCAGCTCTATTGCCTTTGTTCGTGATCTTCGTTGTAATCTGAAGTGGAAGGTCTGACGTCATTTCTTCCGCTGATAGTACCATTTCTTCGTATTTAAATTCCGTATAACTTAATCCATAACCAAATGGATATAAAGGCTCATTCGGGCTATCTAAATATTGTGATGCGTAGCGATTATCTGGTTCGGATTCCTTTTTCGGGCGCCCTGTATTGTAATGATTATAGTAAACAGGTATCTGTCCCACCGACTGTGGGAACGACATTGTTAGACGTCCTGATGGATTCACATCACCATATAGAATGTCTATAATCGCGCTAGCTCCCTCACTTCCTGGGAACCAAGCTTCCAGAACAGCATCTACTTGATCTTCAACACCATGAAGATCTAGCGGACGTCCATTAAACAAGACAACAACCATAGGCTTATCCAATGTACGTAATTTAGCAATCAGTTGAAGCTGTGCTTCTGGCAAACGAATGTCTGTACGACTTCCACCTTCTCCGCTCATAAGTGAGCTCTCACCCAGTGCAAGAACGATAACATCTGATTGACGGGCAACCTCCACTGCTTCTTGCATTTGCTGCTCAGTTATTGTATCGATCCCTGAACCTTCTGCAACTAGCACTTTAGAGGATGTCATTTTCCCCTGAATAGCTTCATTCAAGTTCATAAAACGCTCTTCGGCACCCGTCCATGACCATGAACCAAGAATATCTTTGCTCTGCGCGAACGGACCAATTAGAGCAATCTGTTGCTCTGGTTGAAGTGGAAGAACACCTGTATTTTTAAGTAGAACACATGATTTGGAGGCAAGTTCACGTGAGGCAGCTCTATGCTCATCACAGTATACGATTTCTCGTTCTGCTTCTGGATCAGCTCCACGTAGCGGATTCTCGAACAACCCTAACTTGTTCTTTAATTTAAGTATACGAAGTACTGCTTCATCAATGAGCGACTCGTCCACTTTACCGCTTCTAACGAGTTCCGGTAGATGCTTCACATAACATGAGGTCATCATTTCAATATCAACGCCTGCTTGGACGGCTAAGTAAGCCGCTTGTTCTTCATCTTCTGCAACCCCATGAGCAATCAGCTCAATCACTGCGCCCCAGTCCGAGATAAGTACCCCGTCGAATCCAAATTCCGTACGCAATACATCACGCATCAAAGCCCGGTTTCCTGTAGCTGGGGAACCATGGACCGTATTAAAAGATGTCATTACTAGCTCACAGCCCTCTTCCAAGGCTGCCTTGTATGCAGGTAAGTAATACTCTCTTAATTGTCGCTCAGATAGATCGACTGTATTGTATTCTCGTCCACCTTCTCCAGCACCGTAAGCTGCAAAATGCTTCACACATGCGGCCACACGGTTAACATCAGTCGCTAAATCGTCCCCTTGAAATCCGCGTACAAATGAACGTGCAAATAAACTATTCAAGTACGGATCTTCCCCTGTTGATTCCATCACACGTCCCCAACGTGGATCTCGTACAAGATCAACCATCGGTGCAAACGTTACATGTAGACCCGATACTGCGGACTCCTTTGCAGCAATAGCGGCACTTTGTTCTGCTAAGCCCTGATCCCAAGAACAGCCTATCGCTAGAGGTATTGGAAAAATAGTCTTGTAACCGTGGACGATATCCGCCATGAATAACATCGGAATGCCTAATCTATCATTCTTCAAATGGGTTTGTTGCACTTGAATCACTCTAGCTGCTCCACCAATGCCGAGTGCAGAACCGACTTGATTCACCGTATCTTCAGTAATTCCAAGCGATTCCATCGGTCCAGTAATCTGACCATCTTCTTCCGACTCTACGAAATAAGACACTACCAATTGCAGCATCTGAGCTATTTTCTCTTCGAGCGTCATCCGTTCTAGTAGTCCGGTCAATTGTGTATTATTCATGTTATCCTCCACATATGTTAGTCTATTTCTCAATTATCCTATCGGTAGCCAATCTAATACACGCTGAATTTGCGGGTCCCAGTAATCCCAATCATGTTCACCAGGGCCTTCGTCATACGTCACTTCTATCCCCAAATCTAATGCATATTTTCTAAAAGTCTGATTATTGTCATACAGGAAGTCTTCTGTTCCACAGCTTTGATATAACATAGGCATATCCCCGTTATATGTCTTCAAAGTATCCAATAAATAGAACAGATCATTTGAACTTCCCTTTAACTCAGACACATCACCAAATATAGCGATCAATTCATTGGGTTGAAAATTGTTAGCCCCGTTCATTCGACTGACAATATCTACTCCGCCAGACAGACTTGCAGCAGCAGCATACCTTTGCGGGAAGGAAAGCGCAAGCTTCAATGCGCCATACCCTCCCATTGACATCCCTGCTACAAATGTATCTTCCCTACGCTCAGAAACAGGAAATAAAGCACTGACAATCTTCGGTAATTCATCACTTAAAAATGTAAAGTATGGTGACCCATACTTCATATCTGTATAATAGCTGCGTCCTACACTCGGCATGACCACAACGATTCCTTTATTCTCAGCATATCGTTCAATGAAAGAATGCCTGATCCAATCCGTATGATCTGCACTCAACCCATGCAATAGATATAGGACTGGAAGTTTGCCAGAACCACTTGCCTGAATAGCAGCATTTTGAGGAATAATAACATTAATGCCCATAGATAAGCTTATTGCTTCTGAATAGAACTGACATTGAATCACAGCCAATTCATGTCACCCCCTGCTTAACTGAACTTGCTACTGAGTTTGAACAATTTCCTTTGAGTACTATTCTTTTACCGCGCCAACAACAATACCTGTTACGAAAAAGCGCTGTAGGAACGGATATACTACCAGTATTGGCAAGGCACTGATAAAGATCTGAGATGCCCGAATCGTTCTTTGAGATAGACTAGCAACCGCTTCTGGATCCAACTTCGACATATCCGACATCACGATAATCGTTTGCATGAAACTCGCAAGTGGAAGCTTCGCAGAATCTTTCATATAGATAATACCGTCAAAGTATGCGTTCCAATGTCCTACCATAATGAATAACGACACCGTCGCAATAACCGGCATGGAGAGCGGTAGATAAATACTAAAGAAGGTGCGGAATTGACCTGCTCCATCGATGAAAGCCGCTTCCTCAAGATCTTTAGGAACACCTCGAAAGAAATTCAGAAGTAGAATAATATTAAATACAGCAACTAACCCTGGAAGGATAAGTGCCATCAAGTTATTCATTAATCCAAGCTTAAGAATTAGGATATAGTTGGGAATCAACCCACCTGTGAATAGCATTGTAAAGACGAAATACCAAAGATAGATATTTCGTGCACGGAAGACACGCGTTTCTTTGGAGAGCGCATAAGCCGCAAGGGTATTTACGACTAACGCAAGCCCTGTTCCAAGGACAGTACGTTCTACGGATATCCACAAGGATGAAAGGAAATTAGCGTTCTTAAACGTTTGTGCATAGGCTTCTAATGTGAATCCGATCGGCCAAAATGTCACCAATCCCGCATTTGCAGGGGCAGATGAGCTCATGGAAACCATAAATAAGTGATACAGGGGTAGCAAACATAGAATTGAGAGAATAGTCAAAAATACATTGTTGCATATGCTGAATATTCTATAAGAGAGCGTTTTATGATACATAAGTAGTCATCCTTTCTAGAATATTCGATACCCAGCAAATTTATAGGCGAGACGATAGGATACAATGATCAACATTAAGCTAATGACAGATTTAATTAAGCTGACAGCAGTTGCAAAGCTGAACTGTCCGCTGAGTAGACCTTGTCTATACACGAATGTATCAATAATATCGCCTTGTTGATAAACCAACGGACTATATAAGTTGAATACCTGATCAAAGTTCGCGTTCAACACATTTCCTAGTGCTAAGGTTGCGATAACGATAGCGATGGGTATAATGGAAGGGATTGTGATATGCATCGTTTGCTTCCAACGGGTCGCTCCATCGACCTCAGCTGCTTCATATAACGCTGGATTAATACCAGAGAGTGCTGCTAGAAAGATGATTGTATTGAACCCGAATTCCTTCCATACATCACTAAAGATGATCGTAAATCGGAACCATGCACCATCTCCTAAGAAGAAAATCGGTTTCATCCCTAACACGTTTGAAAGGAACTGATTAACAAGTCCCGTCTGAGAGAGAATTTCAATCAAAATACCTGAAAGAGTTACCCATGAAAGAAAATGTGGTAAATAGACAAACGTTTGAATCGTTCTCTTAAGTGCCATTTTCCTTACCTCATTCAGTAATAATGCGAAAAGAAATGGAACCATTACATTCATGACCATCTTGGAACAAGCAAAAAATAAGGTATTCCAAGCAATTTGCATGAAATAATCATTCTCGAACATATATCTGAAATGTTTCAGACCGACCCAAGGAGAATCGACTATGCCTACTGCTGGTTTATAGTCTTTAAATGCCATTATGATACCTGTCATAGGAATATAAGAAAAAATAAATACTAAAATGGCCGCTGGTAATACCATAAAATGCAGCATCCATGGTTGCTTATAACTTTTTTTTCTTTTAATACTTCGGGTAGCTTCAAGTTTCACCGGTTGTATCGTTTTCGCTTCCATAGCTCTCTCCCCTTCAAAAAATATTTTGTATGTCATAAGAATCTCTGATATATATAGTATCAAGCTGTCTTGTGGGCTGACTATATAACATTGTTAGGATTGATAGGGTTTTGTTAGGGGATATCCGTTGGAGGGGACATTGATGCAATTACAGAGAGGCATTACATTTCTAAAAGAAAAGACACAGGCGAAGTTTAGTCTATTTGTCAAAATGAACACATTGATCATATTATTGTTTATACCTATCATAATCATGTATACGTATTCAAACGACGTCACGTATGATGTTGTAAGTAAAGAGTTACAGATGTCCAACACGAAACAACTCACTTTCCTATCCAGCCAAATTGATTCACGAATGAATCAAATGAAGGATTTCAGCCATATATTCTCCAAGGATCCCAATGTTC
This sequence comes from Paenibacillus macquariensis, assembly GCF_900156375.1. GTDB lineage: Bacteria > Bacillota > Bacilli > Paenibacillales > Paenibacillaceae > Paenibacillus_AQ > Paenibacillus_AQ macquariensis. The sequence continues at coordinate 243,767 of NZ_FTNK01000005.1, read as the reverse complement.
AGAAATTCAATGGACTACATATCTGGGAAGATCGGTATGACCGTATGCAGACCCGATATGTGATTCAAGAAAAAATGGTGCTTCAGGCCGGGGTGATGGATATATGGCCTGCCAGATACGCGGTTCATTCTCAACAGAACAAAGATGTCCTATCTAATTACAATAAATCGCCTGTTTACGATGAGGAATATTTAGAGCGAAATATGACTGGAAAATGGACGTACGGCGATGGCGGAATCCAATCCGCTGACGAACTTAAGTCCTTTTATTTGTTCTATAGTGATTCGTTAGCTCAGCAAGGTAAACTAACGGGAAGCAGTCTAGTGATTGAAGCCAGTTTCAGTTATGAGAACATTCAAAATATGCTAGACACATATAAAGCCGGCGGACAGGGTGATCCTTTCTTTTATCACAAAGGCGATACTCCGATCCTGAACCGTAGCGCGGACAAGCAGCTTACGAGCGAATTGATACGTTATCTGGATGGAAAATCACCGGAGAACACCACGCAGGATGTCGTGAAGTTAGATGGTAAAAATTATTTTGTTAGTTCTGTTAAATCTTCCAATTTGGATTGGCATTTGATAGACGTTGTTCCACTCGATCAAATATTAGGACCAATGTCATTTAGTCGTAATTTGTTCTATTTCTCTATGTGCTTGCTTCTTGTCGTTGGTATCGCTGCGTCGATTTTGCTATACCGAAACGTTCAAAGTCCAATCAAAAAGTTGGTTCGCGGTTTACGGCGCGTTCAACGCGGAGACTATTCAGTGCGGCTCCATACCACAAATCATAATGAGTTCTCATTTCTATTTCATCGATTTAATGATATGTCACGTCAAATTCAAGACTTAATTGAGAACGTATTTAACGAAAAAATCCGTGCACGTGAAGCAACGTTGAAGCAGTTGCAAGCACAAATAAATCCACATTTCCTCTATAATTGCCTAGGCTATATTATTAATATGGCTCAGATGAAGGATGAGGAGGCTGTCGTCTCTATGGCATACAACTTAAGCGCTTACTACCGTTATACAACTCGTATGGAACGAGAAACGGCTAGCCTACATGAAGAAATTCAGCTGCTCATCAATTATTTAGATATCCAAAAACTTCGTAATGCTAGAATTGATTATCATATTGATATTCCGCAAGAAATGAGGACACAATCTGTTCCGCGGTTGATGCTACAGCCTATTGTAGAGAACTCTGTCATTCATGGCGTAGCGAAGTCGTATACTTCTGGGGAAATTCGGATCACTGGTGTGATGGAAGATGGCTACTGTAAGATATACATTGACGACGACGGACCTGGGTTAAATCCAGATCAGCAAGAAGCATTAAATCTTAAGATGCAAGAGCCTTTGAAAGAAGAAATGGGTTGTGGCCTCTGGAATACAAACCAACGGATCATGCACCAATTCGGAAATAACTCTCACCTGTATTTCACAAATTCACCTTTGGGAGGATTCCGGACGGAGATCATTTGGAAGATACCAACGGAAGATCAACATCGTAATTATCCATACACACAAGGAGACACTTAACATGCAGATGATAATCGTAGACGATGAAGCTCACTGGGTAGACAACCTATCTATGAACAAACCTTGGCACACACTTGGAATTGAACATGTACACAAAGCCTATTCCGCACATGAGGCGCTTCAAATTATTGATACGCATCCTATCGATATTGTCATATCAGATATTCTAATGCCCGAAATGACGGGAATTGAGTTAATAGAGCGAATACGTATACGTGATAAAAGAATAAAATGTATCATATTATCCGGCCATTCAGATTTTGAATTTGCCAAAAAAGCTGTACAGCATAAAGCTGTAGATTACCTACTTAAGCCACCTACGGATATCGAATTGCTTGGGGCAGTCAAGGCCGCGATCGATCAATTGAATGTGGAATGGGAAACCGTTAGCTCATTCGAACGCACCCAGCATACCCTTCGGGAGAACCTCCCCCTTCTGCGTGGTCAGCTACTCCTTGACGCATTGAAAGGTCACCGAATGCCAGCAGATGAATGGACCCGTAAACTAGACAACTACGGATTGCCGTTTAACTACGGGGACTCCGCCTTGTTGCTAGTCCGGATGGAAGCAGAGTTTGGACAATACAAGAACAACGGTCAGCCATTGATCGAATACGCCATCATCAATATGGCTGAAGAGATTATAGGCGAATACATGCAAGTATGGGGCGTTAAGGAAGATCATGGGTATCTTGTGTTCTTACTTCAGTTAAAAGAAAATAGTGCTGACATAGGGAAAGAAACCCTTTTGGAGAAGCTTTCGTCGCAACTTCAATATAAAGTGAAACAATTCCTGAAAGGATCTCTATCCATTGTCATAACGGAGTGGTTCCAGTTCCCAGAGCAGCTACCGGACCATTTCCGTCAAGCTTCATCTTATTTCCGACAAATTGTTGGTGATGAAAGTGAATTCGTTATGAAGGTCAGTAACTTGGAACAAAACGCTACACAAGGACCTCTTGGAGCGCTATACCTGCCTCCTACTTTCATCAACTTGCTCGAGTCTGGGCGTTGGGAAGCGGCGGAAGAGAAGCTGATCGCAGTATGTGCAGAACTAGATGAGAAATGGTTCGAATCCTGGGAGCACTGTATGGAAGCTGGTTTTTTGATTTCTGCTTCTTTCACTCATCTCGCACACCGAAATGGTCATACCCTCGTTAGTTTACTTGGAACCGATATTGAACCGTTGCAGAATGGAGATGCCTTCTCCTCCATCAGTAAGCTTAGAACGTGGTCTCTCAGTGTACTTGGCAAGTTGAAAGAGGGAACTTCAAATGAAATCAAAGACATCCGATCCCTATATGTGAAGCAAATTCAAGAGTTCACAGACAAAAATTTGCATCTCGATGTTTCATTACGCGTATTAGCTGATCATGTGAACCTGCACCCAACGCACTTATCCAAAATCTATAAGATTGAAACCGGTGAAGGAATAAGCGATTATGTAGCACATCTTCGAATGGATCGTGCTTGCCACAAGCTCAAAACGACCAATAAAAAGGTATATGAAATCAGTATGGAGATTGGATATATGGATCCTGCTTACTTTATAAAAGTATTTAAACGCCAGTTCGGGGTAACCCCGCAGGAATATAGAGACAGTAATAAATAGCATGACAGAGTCCTATCAAAACTAATAATCTCATATAGATGCCCTTCCCCAATCATTGATAAAGTAACACATGTAGAGATCAAACACAGTAGGGGGAATAAAAAATGAAAAAAATCAGAAAATCATGGCAGTTGCTTATGATCAGTTCACTCGTCTTAGTTACTGCCTGTAGTGGAACGTCTAATAAAGACGTAAAGAAAGATGAAACCGCTTCATCGGAAGTTAGTGCATCTGACGCTGCATTTGCCAAAGGTAAATACGATCCACCTATCGACATCAGTACCGTCGTTATGTTCACCGCGCCGAAGAAATATGCTAATGGCGACACTAGAGAAAACAATGTCCACGACCGTTGGATGCTGGAGAAGTTAGGACTTAAGCATAAGGATACCTGGTACCCAGCTGGCGGCGATCAATATAAGCAACAACTTCAACTCGCTATCGCTTCAGGCGAGAAGTTGCCTGATTTCGTATACGCTCCAGGTGACCCTATTCTTACCAATCAGATGATCGATTCCGGCCAGTTCCTTGCAATCGATGAGTTATTTGATAAGTATGCTAATAAAACTTGGCAAAATCATACCAAAGAAAATCCGGAACTATGGTATCCTTTCACGAGAGATGGCAAGAAATACAACCTGCCTATTCTTGAATATACCGACAATGATGATACGTTGTTATGGTTCCGCGAAGATTGGATGAAGAAGCTGAATTTATCTGAACCGAAGACAATCGCAGAATTAGAAAATGTGATGGACAAATTCAAGAACGAGAACCCGGACGGGCTTGCACCTAAGGATGTCTATCCACTCGCAATTACATTGAAGAGCAATACGAATACATGGTTGGGCGGACTTGATTGGTTATTTGGAGCATACGGAACAATCGAAGAACAATGGAACAAAGATGCCGATGGCAATATTGAATATGGTTCCGTTAATCCAGGAGCTAAGCAAGCGCTCGCTAAGTTACAAGAATGGATGGAGAAAGGCTATATTCATCCCGATTCTGCTCTATGGGATGAGAATAAAGCACAAGAGCTTTGGACAAAAGGGAATGCAGGAGTTCTACCAGGCGCGAACTGGGTACCAGATTGGCCAGCTCCAGATTTGTTGAAGAACGTTAAGGGATCCGATTATAAAGCATATCCGGTTCCAGCAGGACCAGACGGAAAAATTGGAACTAAATGGCAGAACTCTGGTGTAAACAGCAGCTTCATGATTAATAAAGATGCTAAACACCCTGAAGCAATTTTCTTATATTACAACTACATGTTAGACAACTTGGCTAATCCTGCAAGCGGAAGCGAATACGAAAACGGCTTCGCCAAAGGATATGACTGGGATGTTGTAGACGGCGTACCGACTAGTAACAAAGATAAAATTGCAACCTACAGCAATGACTTCACATTCATTACTGGACCGGCACGGATTCCAAACCTTTATATGAAGACATTGGTTAAACTTGCGGATGGCAACAAGCCGGAAACACCTTACGAGAAGCAAACCGCAGAATTCCGCAAACCTGAGAACTGGGCTGCTGCAAAAATCGTTATGTCTCAAATGGACATTCGCAAGCAAAACTATTTCACAGGTGCTCCGACACCAACAATGGCTACAAAGTGGAACCTTCTTAAGCAGTCTGAGCTAGAAACATTCAACAAAATCATATATGGCAAACTGCCAGTAGATGCTTTTGACGAATTTGTTGCCAATTGGAAATCAAATGGCGGTGAGCAAGTTACGAAAGAAGTTAACGAATGGTTTAAATCTGTAAATACAAAATAAGCAAACAGTAACAGGCTGTAGATCGGGGAAACCTTGATCTACAGCCTGTTTTTTTGGAATTCATTAAAATTGTTAGCATTCAAATAACCTGTGAGCGCATTACGCATATGGTATAGTAATCGCTTCCAATTTTTAGCTAATATTTCGATAACCCTTGAAATGTGATATGTTAATATCAACATATAATATACATTCAAGTCCGTAATGACCATGTAAACACAAATCAGAGAGGTGATTATATATGCCAAGCTTAATTCTGGAAGGCGGAACCCTTCGTCCTATCTTCAGTGCAGGTGTCATGGATGCACTACTAGATCAGGAAGTGATGTTCCCCTATTGTATCGGTGTTTCTGCTGGAATCAGCAATGGATTTTCTTATATCTCCAAACAAACCCGGAGGAATTTAGATATATTGGAAAAGTACCGCCATGACAAACGTTATATTGGCGTCCGTAATTTTCTACGCAGTCGTAGCTTGTTTGGATTGGATTTTATATTTAGAGAAATTCCTAATATGTTACTTCCCTTTAATACTGAAACGTTTCACAAATATACGGGGCAACTTATCGTAGGTGTTACTAATGCTCATTCAGGAAAACCAGAATATATGAATGGACTAGAAATAGATGATCATTGGACGATGCTCCGTGCCACCTGTGCTCTTCCACTATTCTTTCCAGCGATTGAAATGAACGGAACCAAATATTATGACGGAGGCTTAAGCGATCCGATCCCTATTCGTAAAGCTATTACCGACGGTAATGACAAACATCTTATCGTTCTTACCCAGCCAAAAGGTTATGTTAAACCGATTAGCAAGGAGAATGCGATGGTTGGTAAGTTGTTAAAGCGTAAATATCCGAATCTAGAAGAAATCTTGCTAACAAGACATGTTAAATACAATGAAACTGTCGCTTTCTGTGAACAATTGGAGAAAGACGGGCAAGCGATCATTCTTCGTCCTATGCAATCTCTGAACAGTTTCGAAAAGAATCTCAACACTCTCAAAGATTCGTACCAGCATGGGTACGACATGGCTAAAGAACATATAAATAGCATTCAGAAATTGTTTCTTTGAAAATAACTTAAGTTGATCTTATCACATATGATTAGCATTCAAGTCCTTCGCGATTTCCTCTGGCATTCTTTTAGATGCACTAGGCACTTCTCTACGTGTATGTTTGACCATATCAGAAGAACAAATGATGATGCTCACCTGACCTCCATGTGCGAAAGCTCGGATAAGGATCGGTTGATTATATTTATTCTTAAATGAAAAATCCGGTCCGTACCAGCTTACCGTCGCATCACGTCCAGGTGGTACATAAGGAACGCTCTTACTATGGGAATATCGTTGGATGATCTCTAGACCAGCACGATCTACCGCATTAAAGAGTGTCGATGAGATCTGACAAATCCCCCCACCAATGTCTTCAGATGCTTCTCCTCTTACAATAATGGGCGCACGTAAATACCCCTTTTCCTTTGTCCGTTTCCCAACAACCTCATTGAAGGAAAACGTCTCTTTGGGAAAAACAACTGTATTATTAATGGCTTTGGCAGCCAATCCGATATTGTGAGAACGGTTTTTATTATTTGAATTGTAGTATGTAAAATAGCTACCAATCTTCTTTTCCAGAATGGATTGTAACAGTTCGCTATCCACCCTTGCATGAACACTCCGCAAAGGTACTTCCAATCTAGACAAATCACCCTCAACAATATATCTATAGAACTGCTCTTTAAATATTGTCCGGTTAAGCGTCATACCTGGTTTCTCAGGGATTATTCTGCCTCCCCCATCCATAACAGCATTTGTGGGAGCCAAATATACTTGTTTATCGAGGTCATTCATTAGCACATTTAATTTAACCTCATCAACAAATGTTACTCCGGGAATGGGTAATATGTATGCTGAATGATTCACTTCTGCTATAATTTCTCCTTGATCCTCGATAACCAAAGGTTCCAGTGGGAATAATTGTTGAAATACAAATAAACAAGCCATAAACAAATGCATCCCCACAATCGCTTTCCCCCATATATCAGTATCGATCATAGTATGAATCAAATAAGACAAGCTGATACATAATATTAATCGCAAGCTGACATATTATTTTCGCAAATAGGAACCTAAACGATGTAGTATCCCACCCGACAAGGGTTTCTCGATGGGTTGAATCTCAAAAGATCTGTCGTCAATGACACACTGCGCATTGTTCAAAAAATAGTTCTTCCACGGTTCCCCCATCCGATCCTCGATCACATCATAGGTCTCACGCAACCGAAATCCTCTATGCTCTATATGATGAGCATCCGATGATACGATATGAATAAGGCCACTTTTGCATAATGACCAAGCCAATTTCTCGACTTGTCTACCAAAGCCACCTAGTAACGAATGCGTCGTAACCTGTGCCCAAGCACCTCTCTCAATGAGATCAGCAAGTCGCTTAGGGTGTTTCATAATCTCTGCATTACGTTCAGGATGAGCAATAATGGGTTTAAGGTCTATAATATTTAATTCGTAGATTAGTTCATATATTTCTTTCGGTATACGAGAGGACGGCAGCTCTATCAGCACATAACGAGAGTCGGCTAGCGTAAGCAACTCCATTCGATACCATGCCTCTAACCAGTCACCATGCAACCGAATTTCTTGTCCAGACCGAACGGAAAGAGGCACACCCTCTTTCTTCAACTGTTCGTTGATGTGTCGGGTGTGCTCTATAACTTCAATAGCTGTGTTATTATATTTCCCATTTGCATGATGTGGAGTTGCAATCAACGTTGTAATCCCCTCTTCAACAGCTGCCCTAGCCATATTCAAAGTATCATGCCAGTCCTGTGCACCGTCATCCACGCCTGGCAGTATATGTGTATGAATATCAATCATCTTGAGTCTCACATCCTATGAAAGATATATTGAAGTCACCTAAAAGGTAATCTTTCATTCATTCTATCATATGGAAATATTTAATTAAAATTTACTAGAGAAAATCATATATATCTCTTACTGCCCTACACTGCTAGACTTACTCAAGGCTGCTACATATCGCGCGGTGATCAGCTGCGGGCGGGTAATTGCACTCCCAACAACGACATTTGCTGCACCACATTGGATAGCACGTACGGCATCCTCAGGTGTCCATATTCTTCCTTCTGCGATCACAGGAACCATAACCATTTCACACAATTGCTGCACAAGCTCGAAATCTGGTCCTTCCGCCTGCGTGCTGTATGAGGTATATCCCGATAATGTCGTTCCAATGAAATCAACACCTAGTTTCTCCGCGGCAATTCCTTCTTCATACGTAGAAACGTCAGCCATAACGGCAACTCCGGCCCTTTTAGCATATTCGATTAATGGTTTTACAGCTTCCAAGCGTCCTTCTCGATTAGTAACATCCAACGCCACCACATCCGCCCCTGCTGACACGATCGCCATTACTTCTCTTATCGTGGGGGTTATGAAAATCTCTGAACCAGGTATATCCTGCTTAATAAGTCCGATCACGGGTACTTTCACTGCTTGTTTAATCGAATGAATGTCAAATACGCCATTGGTGCGAATACCAATGGCACCCGACTCAATTGCAGCGATAGCCATTTTGGTTATGGTATCACCGCCATGAAGTGGTTCATACGCAAGTGCTTGGCAAGAAACGATTAATCCTTTGTCTGGAAAAATACGATTGGAAACTATCATAATTCGTTTACCTGAGCGACATAAGTCTTGATTCTCTCATTAAGGCATTGGAGCCGCTCCCAATCTGTTTCAGCTACAGGCAGCAGTGGCATTCTCGGATTACCACTGTCGATACCACGCAATTTAAGAATCGCTTTGCAAGCACCATACAGTGACGGAAATGAAAGCAACTCTGTGATCACATCATTCACAATAAACTGCCATTTCCGTGCCTCCACCATATCCCCTGCCTGGTAACAACGTTCGATCTTCATAAACAACTCTGGCATCACGCCATAGGTCCCTCCAATACCACCATCCGCACCGATGCTACGACCAGCTAAATATTGTTCATCCGGACCGTTGAGCACTAGGAAATCATCGCCTCCCGCTGCCTTAAATTGCTGCAACTCGAACGTGCTTTCCACTGAAATCTTCACACCAATTACCTTGTCCTGCGTAGCCATCTTGGTGAGTAGCGATTTGGATAACTGAAACCCCGTCGTTTGCGGGATATGATATATAATGAAGGGTAGTGAAGTACTATCTATAATGGCCTGCCAATGGGCTTCCACACTCTCGGGAGATAAGCGATAATAGATGGCAGGCACGGCCGATACCGCATGAGCACCTACAAGCTCAGCATGTTGTGCCAATTCCACGCTATCACGCGTAGAAGGTGCTCCAATATGAGCAATGACCGTGAGCTCCCGCCCAACTTCGGATACCACTGCCGCAAGAATGGCTTTACGCTCTTCTAACGATTGTAGCATGCCTTCTCCGGAGCTACCTCCGACATACAACCCGCTTACACCTGCTGTCGCATAATAACGCGCCAACTTCCGAGCTGCACCTGCACTGACCTTTCCTTGTTCGTCGTAACAAGAATACATCGCAACTGTAATCCCCTTGAATCGTTCCAATTGATCTGGCTTCATGATATAAGTCTCTCCTAATGTATAATGTCGTTTAACCTTTGACTGCGCCCATCGTAATCCCTTGTGTAAATGACTTCTGGAACAATAAGAAAATCGCAATCATCGGAATAGAAGCAAATGCAGCGCCGGCCATCAATACACCATAAGGTGTCGTATATTCCCCTTTTAGTGTGGCAACACCAAGCGGTAAAGTCATCATCGGTGTCGACCTCGTCATAATAAGCTGACTGAAATAATCATTCCATGCATTGATGAATGTGAAGATAGCTAGTGCTCCGATTGCGGGTTTAAGTAAAGGCAGAACGATACTGTAAAATAAACGCAGTTCCGAACAACCATCTATTTTGGCAGCTTCTATTAACTCACTTGGTAACGTCTGAGCAAATTGCTTGATCAGAAAGATACCGAACGGCCAACCAATAGCCGGTAATATAAGAGCTTTATAGGTATCTATCCATCCAAAATCAGCGATCATCGTAAACAAAGGAACCAGAATAACTTGCTTGGGTAATGCCATAGCAGCGACAAACATCGTAAAGATAATTTTGCGACCAGGGAATGATTTCTTGGCAAGGACATACCCTGCCATCGAAGCGACCAAGCAAACACCAACCATTTCCCCAAATGCGATGAAGAAACTGTTAAACGTCCACTTCCAGACCGGGTTCTTAAATAGCGTACTGAAATTATCCCATGTAGGTTCGTGTGGAATCCATTGAGGTGGAATTGCTACCGCCACGTTCTGAACTTTGAACGCACCAGATACGATCCAATAAAAAGGGAATATAAACAGTAAAGCAAACACAAACAATAAAATATTAGATAGTACTGCACTACCAGTCATCTCTCGAAGCCATTTTGGTTTTCTTGATTGAACTTGGACGAGATTATTGTTCACATTAATTTGATCGTTCAATTTCATGCTGACCCCTCCTAGTACTCCACATCGCTGCCTAAATATCTGAACTGAATGAATGAAATAATACCGATGACAACAGCTAGTATGATGCCCATTGCGGAGGCAAGCCCAAAGTTCCCTAACATAAACGCCTTCTCATACACGCCGTACATCACCGTTGAAGTCTTGTACAATGGTCCGCCTGCCGTCAGCAATTGAACAATGGCAAACGTTTGAAACGTATTTATGGTCGTAATGACGATAATGTATAAATTCGTAGGCATTAACATCGGCCATATAATTTTTCTGAATATTTGCCCTGATGTCGCACGATCGATCTGTGCGGCTTCAATATAAGAGGTCGGGATATTGCCGACCGATGCCACATATAGAATAATCGGCTGGCCGACAGATGTCGTAATTAATACGGCTATAATCGCGAACAAAGCTGTATGTGGATTACCAAGCCAAGCAATCGGTTCAGCACCGAATAGGCTCGTTATGTAGTTTAGTATTCCAAAATTTAGTTCATAGATCGAAGCCCAGACCACCGTTATACTGACGACAGAGGTCACAGCAGGTAAATAAAAGACACCTCTGAAAAACGAACGCGTGAACTCATTCTTCTTGTAAATGGTCATTGCAACAAAAATGGAGAATGCAATGACAAGTGGGACAGCTATAAAAACGATTAGAATCGTATTCTTCATCGACTGAATAAACGTTTTGTCCTGAAAGAGATGTTTGTAGTTGTCTAAACCAATGAAGTCGAAGTTATTCAACGAATAATCAAAAAAACTGATGTACACCCCTTTTAGCATGGGATACGCTACAAATAGAAGGAAAAACGATAACGCAGGCAATAAAAACAAATAACTGATCAACCATTCCCGCCAGACATGACGTCTTGATTTTAGAATCGTTGCGAACATAAACTGATCTCCCCTTACCCTATGGATGGAAAGGAGCAGCGCACCGTTAGTACGCTGCTCCTAATCTTCTGTTAGCTTATTTTTTTTGGGTTTGAGCTTTTGCTTTTGCATCCGTAATCGCTTTGTTCGCATTAGCGGCGAATGAATCGAGTGCTTCTTTACCCGTTGCTTCACCTAAAAGTACGCGCTGTAATTCAGGGAACCAGAAGGTACGGACATCCGCCCAACCGTCTGCGATCGTTGGAGGATCAGTAATAAATTCACGAGCAAGCTCAGCGTACGCATATTCTGGATCATTATACAGTCCTGTGATCGAGTTACGTACAGACAATCCACCCGTTTGAATCAAGTTTTTCTTACCGTATACTTCATCATTTGCCACGAAATCAATGAATTTCTTAGAAGCAGCAATTTTAGCTTCGTCGTCGTTGTTGAATATTGCCATTCCCCCAAGATAAGGTTCAAGCTTAGGCTTCGAGCCATCTAATGTTGGGAACGGAAGTAACACTTCTTCGAATTCTGCTTTTTTCAGTGTAGCGTTTTGTGCTTTAAGCACAGCTGAATAGTTAATAGTGAATGCTAATTTCCCTTGAAGGAACAGATCGTTAACATCTGCAGCAGCAAGAGCGGCAGATCCCGAAATAACTAACTTGTCTTTCTCGGCTTGTACGATCCAATCAAGTGCTTTCCCTGCATTTTCTGTGTTAATAGCGACCTGGGTGTAATCCTCATTCAAGAATCTCGATATACCAAGGTTTGCAAGGTATGCACGTGTTCCTTGGTCTCCAGCTTGGCTCTTCGCAAAGAATCCGGAAGGAATAACATCTGGTGCTTTTTCTTTAACCGCTTGAAGTGCTTTCTTATATTCATCAAAAGTCCAAGTTCTATCAGGACGATCCAGTGGTAATAAATCCAATGCACCTATTTTCTCAAATATGGTTTTGTTGACTGCCATCATGAAAGGAGCGGTATTAATGGGATACATCACTGTTTTGTCGCCTACAGTAGACTGCTTCCAGAAAGCTGGCGAGATGTCGTTTCTCACTTCATCTGTAATCATGTCATCTAACGGAGCTAGCAGACCCTTCTTGCCCCAGTCGATGATGCGTCCAGGAGCATCGTATATGAGATCAGGTGCGGAATTCGATGCAATAGCTACGTTAAGCTTCTCAGGTCCGCCATCGAACGTAATCATTTCAAGGTTGACCTTGATATCTGGATTCTTCTCATTGAAAGCGGCGATGATTTCTTTCTCATATTTGCCGACTTCTCCGTCAAGTGCCTGAAAGCTCGGGAAATTCCACCAAGTGATAGTAACGGGTTTTGCTTTTTCTGTTTCCCCGCTCGGTTTCTCTTCTTTGACGGTGTTCGTACTTGAATTTGCCGTATTGTTATTCGAACCACACGCCGCAAGCATCATCATAACGAGCATGATACTAATTACAGCTGTCAACCGTTTCATCCTTGCTGCCATTCTTATTCCCCCCAGTAATTAATTCAGAGTAGAAAGCTATTGAAGCGCTTTCAGTTCTTGTATCTAGCATAATTCAAATACTAATATTGAGAAATCCCTCTACTTTTACATTCATGGCTCTATTCTTACTAATCAATTTTATTAATTATTGTGATTAAAATTAAAACTCCTCCTGCCATAATTTTCTTGTATAATGAATGCTAATTGTACTTGCAAACAAAATTCTACTCAAGAGGGATGCTATGTATAAACTGATGATTGTCGAGGACGAACCTACCATACGAGCTGGCTTGAAGCAATATTTCCCTTGGAGTGAATTGGGAGTGAATACCATTGTTGAGGCAGAGAACGGAAAAGAAGGAATTATCATGGCTCTTCGGGAACGACCCGATCTGGTCATTACAGATATTCGTATGCCTGAAGTGGACGGCTTAGAGATGATCGAACAACTTCGCCCAGCGCTACCGGATACGGTATTTGTGTTATTAACGGGATATAACGATTTCGCTTATGCACAAAAGGCCATTAGAATTGGGGGTATACAATCATACTTACTCAAACCCCTTGAATATGATGAAAGTCTAGCAAGCTTGCTAGAATGTCTGAAGGTATTAGAGATAAGGAGACAAGAACAGCAATCCCGCTCCGAATTAGAACAAGAGGCCAAAGAAGCCATGACGCTTTTACATAGTCAGTTCTTGAAACATCTGCTGGAAGATCAGGTCGAGTTGCAACCAGACATGCTCCAACGCCTTTGCGGATTCGAAAGTAAGAATTACATGTTCTATTCTATCGTTGTATCCAATATTCCGCGGCCAGATTCCATTCAAGGAACAAATATGCGTTGGAAACAGCTTGCAGAGCGACTCGTATCGGATGTAGCGACAACCCTATTAAGTCACGATATCCGCAGACAAATTCTTATGTATTATCATAAATCAAAGTTGTACGCGCTTACAATATTCGAATGTCCCAATGGAACGAGATTCGATACTCAAATAGAAGAACAAGTACAAACATTACTTAATCAGCTTAATCTTATAGAGCTTCCAACAACGATGTATATGGCTATGGGACAACCCTTGTCTCAATTGTCTGCAGCTGGTAGATCCCTTCAGCTTGTCGATAAGGCATTATACAAGCGGTTTTCCCAACCGGGGAGATATCTTTTCTTAGAACAAGGTTTACAGCCATCCTCCGACGTACATAAAGAAGTTGCAAGTCATTTGGTCCTTCTAGAATCTCATCTAATACTCGAGGGATTAGAAAAAGGGGATGGTACGCTCACAAGAAAATTGATGAAGCAACTGGCCGACGAATCACGAATGAAATTACCTAACGTATCTAGCGACGAATGGCTTGCCTTTTTACAGGAGATTATTAATGTGACCCTACGGTTTGCCCATAAACATGGTATTGCTGTGGAGGGCGTCTACAGTAACAAGTTACTAACACTTACATTCGTAGATGATTTCCAGACGATTGATCATCTCTTTGACTGGCTGTTCGAGTGGATTATTCATCTGAACACCGTTTATCAACAACAGAATCAATTATCCGTTCCAAAAGATGTACTTATTTTTGAACAAATCAAGAATTTCATCGAGCATCATATTGATCAAGAACTAACGCTTCAAATGGTCGCAGACCGTTTCTTCTATAATCCGTCATACTTAAGCCGTCTGTTCAAAACAAAACTAAATAAAAATTATATGACGTTTGTTACCGAGATTCGAATTCATTATGCACAACAGTGCTTAAAAGATCCGAAGTATCTAGTCACAGATGTATGCAATATGTGTGGCTACAAGAGCTACAAACATTTTGTGAAAATGTTTAGAAGTATCACTCAAATGACACCATCTGATTATCGAAAACAATTGGGATGGTGATGAAGTGAATATATTCAGACGACTGTCCCAACGGTTTCAAATGAGACATGTGAACCGTCAAATATTCATTCTTATGATCTGCACAATTACGATACCTCTCACAATCATGTCAGGTATTGTTTATTTTTTCTCACTTCAGACGGTCAAAAATGAATATCAGGATAGCGCAAACCTTATCCTAAATAATCTATCCTTTAATATTGATCAGTATCTTCAAAGTATAGAAAAAGGGACACTCACCGCACAACTGGATGGTCAGCTTCAAAGCTCTCTTGTAAACTGGGCTGACAATCGGGCAAATCATATTGAAGATATAGGTATCCAATACAGAAGTGTAATCGAGCATTTCGTAAGCACCATTGAGATGACGATCAAGAATGTCGATAGTGTACAGATTTACGCAGGTGATCGCGTCTTTTATTCTGTTAACTTTAATCAAGCAGATTATGATGATAGTAATTTCCTTCAGGAAAATTGGTATAAACAGACCCTAGCGAGCCGAGGTAAAATTGTTATATTTGGTACGCATAAGCCCTTCCACCGCCTTAACTCGAAAGAGCCTGTTATGTCCATTGCGCGAGTCATTAATAAAACAGGTAGTAAACAACATCTTGCCATCATTCTAGTCGATATCAGACTGGATTCCTTACGTGAAATCTTAAACCTATCAGAGAATAGCAATCGTAAATTTCTCATCGTTGACGATAAGGGTAGCGTTATCTATTCATCCGAGGAGAATCAAGAGAATCCGCTTGTTCTATCCAATTCAGACTACGCTTCGCTAGAACGCGTGCTAGCCAATGATACAGGAAGCTTCTATGCGCCATTTGCGGGTAAGCAATCCTATCTTGACTTTATTACCTCACCTTATTCTGGATGGAAGGTCATTCAATATATTGATGAGCAGGAGATGGCGAAAGATGCCAATATGTTCCGCTTGATCATATTGGGATTTGCCTTCTGCTCGTTGGTTACAGCACTCCTATTTATGTATATCTTATCTGCACGAGTAACGAAACCTATTATTCTGTTAAGCAGACAAGTAAGGTCCGTTGGACTCGGTAAGTTCGATGTCAATCTACGCAGTGACCGTCAAGATGAATTCGGCGTTCTCTATAGAGGCATACGTAAGATGGTTGAAGACCTACAAAGTCATATTGAAAGATCATCCAATATGATCGCCCAACAGAAGATTGCACAATATGGGGCACTCAAGAGCCAAATCAATCCTCACTTTCTCGCAAATGCACTAGAATCGGTCCAGATGAAAGCCGTGCTTAGCGGACAAAGAGACATTGCAGAAATGGTGGGACTACTCGGTAAGTTATTTCGCATTCATATCCAAACAGGCAAAGATATCGTCTCGCTAAGCGATGAACTTGTTCATACCCGCTTATATATTAAAGTACAACAAATGCGCTTCGGAGATAAAATTCAATACTCCGAAAATCTCGCTCCAAATAGCGATACAGCGAATGTTTTACATTTCTCTTTACAACCCATTATCGAGAATGCCATTGTGCATGGCTTGGAACGTCGTGTCAGTACCGGCCTACTCGAAATTTCCACAACGGTACAAGATAACTGCTTGCTGATTAAGATCAAGGATAATGGGGCTGGGATGGATGAGACTCAGATTACTGGGCTACGCGAACGCCTTATGGATACCTCGGATACGTTAGGAGAAGCACATATCGGTATCAAAAATGTTCATGACCGTATCCGTTTTTATTTCGGCGATCAATATGGTATTGAAGTGGAAAGCTCCCTTGGAGCAGGCACCACCGTTACGATTCGTATTCCTTACAACGAATAGAAGGAGCATCCCTATCACGGGATGCTCCTTCTTATATGGATGATAACTTTCTTATAATACTTCCAATACACCTGATTGATCAGCAGAGCGCATTTCCGCTTCAATGATTTCTAAAGTAGCTACGGCGCTTTCCGGTGTACATATTGTTACTGGTTCACCATCCATGATGGATTGAAGGAAGTATTTAATTTCACGATAATAACCCATATCGCTCGACAGTTCAGCAACAAAACTTGGAGCATCCTTTGGATTAACCGTTACTATATTATTCTCAAACACGAGGTTTCCACCTTCAAAATTCACACGATAAGACATAACTAGGCCATGATCCCCTTCAAGGGTCCAATCTGCTTGTGCATTTACTACCTTATTGTCCGGATAAATATAGTTGGTAGAGACCATATCATAGCCACTGCCCGGAATAATGTTACGAGCAATCGACGACACTTTTTCTGGTTTGCCGAACAACCAATGAATCATATCTGCATCATGAATATGCATGTCCATGATACAGCCACCACTCTTCTCGCCTTCGAGGAACCAACCTTGTGGGGCACCTGATCCGCGGAAGAAAAGTCCTGCGGTAGCTTTACCATACCGTCCATCCTCAACGCATTCTTTCGCGTATTCATAAGCAGGCCAGAAGCGCAAACATTGCCCGATCATCAGTGTTTTCTCGTTACGTTTCGCCGCCTCTACCATGCGCCACGCATCCGTAGAATTACCTGCAACAGGTTTCTCGCAAAATACATGTAACCCTTTGTCCAGCAAGCGGCACGTGATCTCCGCATGTAAATAAGTAGGAAGGGCTACGTCAACGATATCAAACTCTTCATTCTCCAACATCGTATCAATATCATCATATAAACGGTATGGTGTTAAATCGTATACTTCCTGTTCCGTTGCAATGTTGCCCGATGCCGTTCCTTGCTTCAGCTCTTCAATCCGTAGATCACAAATGGCTACCAGTTGAATCTGTAAGCCCTCAGATATTAGTCGAACATAGTTATCAAAGTGCATACGCCCCATAAATCCAAATCCAATGAGTCCTATCTTTTTCATATTAAAAACCTCCATTTATCATTTGAATTATTTACGTCCCAATATCGCATCCATCGCACCCGAGGTATTGTATATGATTTGCTCAGAGTAATGATTGTAAGGCGGGATCATCTCTGCCGTTACGTAGTTGTCATACCCAATCGCTCTGAGTGACTCCATAACCACCGGATAGTCCACATCGCCTGCTAGAAGATCAACAAATCCATGCAATCCTCCCGCTTGACGACGGTAATCCTTGAAATGTACTTTTTTAATCCGATGACCCAAAATACGTATCCAATGCTCCGGATATCCATTCTGCAAAGCGTTACCTACATCAAAGTACGAGCCTACGTAGGTTGAATCAATTTCATCAATAAAAGAACGCATTTCGAGTGGTGTTAGCAGAAATTTATTCCAGACATTTTCAAGTCCGATAGATACGCCTGCACTCTTCGCATAGGGCACAAGCTCTGCAATCGACTCCAGCGCCCGTTCGTATGCTCGTTCATAATCGGTAACTTCAGCGTTAGGAATGAAATCTACCCCGACAGCACCGGGAATGACTAATATCGTATCGACTTCTAGTGCTGCTGCCAGCTCCAATTGTTTCTTACATACGTCGATTGCTTTGCCCTGAATCTCCTTATTCCCACTTGTCATCGGATAGTCCCAATACAGACCCGTAGCTAGTCCAGCAATCTCTAGTGAAGCATCTTCAATCCTCGCCTTGATCTCACTAACTTCCTTATCCCCAGAGTTAAGACTAAGCTCGCCCGTTGCATTCAAAGACAACTCGATACCATCAAATCCTGCTTGTTTGGCTAACGTTATACAATCGGCTATAGATGAGTCTCCCTTAAACGACCAAATGTTAATTCCCTTCTTCATCAAAAAAACCTCCATTTTAGCTATTTCAGCTGTATTGAGTATCTCTGAACAACATGTAATAATAGCTATATAATAAACGATTATTCATGATATTTATTTAGCTGTATTAGCGAATATTTGTACAATTCCGTTATCAATTCTAAATCGATTTCAAGGAGTGTATATGATGGATAAACTAAGGGATACTTATCTACTACAGCGTTCAGCTTCTTTCCAAGAATGGTCGCCAAGTATTCATTACGCACAATTCCAGCGCGTACCCACCAGCATTTTTCCCAAACGAAGACTATACGATTTCGAACTTCTCTATGTCGTCCAAGGTCAAGCTGTCACAACTATGCACGGACAACGCTTCAACATTTACGCCGGACAACTTATCTTCCTACCTTCTGGCGTATACCATCAGAATGAGATTGTTTCACAGCCGGATGCGCGTTTTATTGGTATTCATTTCGATTTCTTCCATGAGCTTAACAATATGACAGAGGCCGATTTAATCGTCGACGAAGATGATATTCATCTAAATAAGTTCGGACTCGAAGCCTGTTCAGACATATTCCCTCCCTTGTCGTCGCAAGTCATCTATACGCCCTCCCTTGTTTGCGTTCAACTCATGGAGCAGCTTGTAGAAGAATTTACGATGCGCAAGCTAGGTTACGAACTTGTCTGCAAGTCACTAATGATGAATATTTTGGTTCACTTAATGCGCAATTCCACATCTCAATCCTTAATCACTTCATCTGCGCATAGCACAAAGTTAGCAAAAATCGTTGAAGAAATAGAATCTGCTCCTTCAGAACCTTGGTCGAACCAATCGATTGCAGATGCCTTGTGTTTAAGCATCGATTACACTGCCAAGCTCTTTAAACAAACCGTAGGATTACCACCCAGTGAATATATTCAATCCATTCGCCACCGTGAAGCGCGGAGACTGCTACGTGAAACCGATACGACTATAGAACAAATCGGAGCACAAGTCGGTTATCCAGATATTCATTATTTCAGTCGTATGTTCCGTCGGCATGAGGGGATTTCCGCAAGTGAATACCGCAAGCTTTCTCGGATTCTTTAGAAACACAAATAAATCGCCTAGTCCATCATTAGAGGACTGAGCGATTTATTTGTGTCTAGAATTACGTTAGGGATCCCGCGGTTACGATCACCTGATATGATGCGTTCACATTCAGGGGTGCAGTAGGTACACCATTCTGATCAAAGATCAGACGTTGTACTTCCAACTCCTCCAATTCCTCCACCTGACCTCCGACATAATCCATAATCCGATCGCCTGTAGACTGTATACGAGCCATTAAGCCACCATACCGGATGTCGAGTACTTCCCACCCAAAGGCCTTGTAAGTGATCATCCACATCCTGCGGTGAGCCACACGCAATGCCTCAACGTGACGATATAACTCTGGAAGCTCCGCGTTGACAATGTTCGTGAGTTGATCCATCTGTCTTTCATCGTAGAACCGTTTAATACGTATACCCAATGTGGATTTCAGAGCAAGTACACCTGCCAGTTTCTCATAAGTTTCGAATAAACAATTAAACGGGGCTGGCATCGCTTCCTTGTAAGAGCGCCATTTCTGCTCCAGATCGGCATAATATCTAGGGATCACTTTCTCATTGTCCTCATCGATGTGTCCGTCGAACAATCCCATCATTAAATCCTGCCACAGCAAGAATTTCGAAGGATTGGCCATCCAGTGATTTCCCTCATCGACACCCGGAATTTCATCCATATATTTGAGCGAAACAAGCGGATCAAATAGATCGAGACCTGTGCAAGCTTTTAGACGTTGACCAAGACGTTCGTCATCGACCTCGTCCCCATATCCATGCTCAGCAAATAGCTGCAAGCCTGCAAGAATGACATAATGATTGGTTTCGTTACCATTATCACCCCATGCAGTTGAGAACACTTCCTTCAATCCTTTGTTCTTAGCAGCATGTAATGCCGGATGACTGGTTGTCCATGTTTTTCCGTAATTCGGTGCTATGGAATTCCACATATGAATCCCGCCTGCCAAAATAGGGAGTGACCCGAACTTAAGATGCATGTCATAAATTTTCTCGTAACCTGCTTCGTCACCTTTACCGTAATCCCAATAAACAAATTGCACACCATCCGGGATTTGGTCCATATTATCATCAGAGAAATCGGCATTTACGTTATATAAATGTCCTTGATAGTCGTTCGCAAGTAAGTTGAAATACATATCGCTCCAGATCATCGGATGAAGTCCAAGCTTGGTTGTCATAGCGAGCACCTTACCCACATGGTCGTTCATAATTTCGAATCGATCGCGAAAGCCATGCTCCCTCAAATACCGTCCGAGTCCAACCTGAAACGCTTCATCCATTCCGATATGAATCCGTTTCGAGCGGAATGTCTTTGCGGCTGTCGTGATCATTTGCTCTATAAATTCATATGTTTTGGGCTCACCAGGAAGGAGAATGTCGTGATGATCCTTTATCTGTCCAGCATAGTCCCATTTCAGCGCATGATGAAGGTGACCTAACGTCTGGATACAAGCAATCATTTCGATCCCGAACATATCCGCATAATCGTCCAACTCACGCAGTTCCTCCATCGTATAACGACCACGCATGTATCCGAAATACGGAAGTTCCTCTATTTCATATGTATCTTCTGTGTACATCATCAATCCGTTCAGACCCATGACTGCCATATAACGAATAAACTGCTTAATGGTATTCACTCGCATGACCCCGTTACGAGATACATCCAGCATCGTCCCGTTGAAATCGAATCTAAGTTGTTCAGTCACCTCAAAGGAATCACCCGCTTTGGTATGTTCTATAAATAGTCCAAGTGCACGATAGAAATGAATTTTGTTCTGATAATGAATGACTCCTTGGCCGTCGCTGCATGAAACACTCAGAGGACCATCCTCTTGAATGACCTCAATAACCAAGCCCCCTGGATCAATCTGTAATCCCAACATGTCTGCCAACTGAGCGACACCCTGGGCCATGCTCGTCGTCAATCCTTTAAAATATACTCTCATTGCTCTACCTCCATCTGTCTGACTATAGTTTGATTGCATGATATCAAATGAAACTTATACTTTCTTATATTTTGCTGAAAAGGTGTTACTGACCAACTCTCCCACGGTAGTTCCTTGGAGAAAGACCTGTTATACGTTTGAATACTCGGGAGAAATAGAACGTATCTTTATAACCGAGCGCTTCACCCACTTCCTTTACAGTCAGCTCCGAATTGAGCAAGATATTCTTTGCTTCTGCGGCTTTGAGACGGTGAAGAAATTCATTCAAAGGGAATCCTGTATACTCATGAATGATTCTTCGTAGTGTGGACACTGAAATATGATGTCTTGCCGCCATATCCTCAGGCTCTTGTGATAGGTGAAGTGAATGAGAGATATCATCGATGACTTTCAATACTTGGCTCCCTCGATTACCTGCTTCACTCTTATCACTTTGAGCAACAAGTTCATACAAGAAAGATTCCAACATCATGGATGCGCGGTCCAGATTACTCGGGACACCACTGTCAATGAGCATGAACATCAATTCCATCTTATGAATAAAAGCTTCATCAATGTCCGCATGCTTAAGAAGTCCGGGATCTGTTAGCCAATTCTCAAGCCACTCGTCTACTCTAACGCCGTCTACTGTAAAATAATACTCATCCCAATACCCATCCTTATGCGGACCATAATTAAAAATAGCACCAGGATATAGACAGAACCAACTTCCTGCTTCAACCGCCTGTCTCTCACCACCATTCACCTGATAAAAACCACCACCACCCGTAATCATGACGAAAGCCCAGGATTTGAAATTTGCATCTATTCTTTGGAGTGTCCTTGCCGGTAAATGTCCTGAATTTACAATGGTAAGCGACTTGATTTTCAGTTTGCTTGAATCTACCATCGGGTTATATACTCGGATCGGATGATTACTGATCATATAGTCCATATATTTTGTCATCCTAACCATTCTCCCCTTTAAACAAGTATGTTAAATTAATCTTACATGAACAAATAAAACATGTCTATGCAAAATAATGAGCTAATCATGAAAAAAATGCATGGATAATGAAAGGATGTAAACGTACACAATGAACCCAATAAAAATAGGTCTTATTGGTAATGGGTCGATCTCCGAATCACACTTGCACGCCTATCAAGCCAACCCGAAAGTAAAACTGTGGGCAGTCTGCGATTTGAACGAAGAGAGAGCCCGTAGAACAGCTGAGAAATCTGATTATCATGAACTCCTTGCCAACTCGGAAGTACAAGCGGTAAGTATCTGTACCTGGAACAATTCACATGCTGAGATCAGTATTGCCGCTCTTGAAGCCGATAAGAATGTATTGTGCGAGAAGCCACTTTGCAAAACAGTAGACGAAGCTCTAAAAGTAGAAGAGGCTGTACGGAAGACAGGTAAGATGCTTCAGGTCGGTTATGTCCGTCGTCACGCTTCTAATATCGCTGTATTAAAGAAATTTATTGATGCTGGCGATCTTGGTGACATCTACTTCGCCAAAGCTAGCATGATTCGCCGGCTCGGCAACCCAGGGGGCTGGTTCTCCGATAAAGATCGCTCAGGCGGAGGCCCACTTATCGACATTGGTGTACACGTGATCGATCTGTGCTGGTACTTGATGGGCAAACCTAAAGTCAAATCAGTCAGCGGTAACACCTACTCTAAACTTGGCAACCGCTCTAATATAGAGAATTATGACTTCTATCAGGCGGCAGATTATGACGCAACACGTAACGATGTTGAGGACATGGCAAATGCATTGGTCCGATTTGAGAATGGAGCATCCTTATTGGTGGATGTGAGCTTCTCCCTTCATGCGAAGCAAGATTCGGCCCAAGTCAATCTTTATGGTTCGAAGGGCGGTGCGGAAGTGGAACCGAAATTGTCGATCGTGACGGAACAACACAACACTATGATCAATATCGAACCACAAATCACCCAACCTGCATTTGATTTCCAAGGAAGCTTCCAGAATGAGATCAACCATTTTGTAGACAGTTGCTTGGGTATTATCGAAACGAACAGTCCCGTGGAAGATGGCGTAGAAATGATCAAAATACTAAACGCTATTTATCAATCGGCTGCTGAAGGTCGCGAAATTCAATTCTAATTTGAAGGAGGCAAGATTGAGATGAAATTAAACAACAAAATCGGTGTCATTGTAGACAGCTTTGGTATAGGTGTTCTAGAAGGTCTGAAAAAGGCAAAAGAAGTAGGTGCGGATGGCGTACAAATCTATGCCGTAGCTGGCGAAATGGACCCTGCTATGTTAAATGCTGCTAAACGCAGAGAACTTCGTAGTTATATCGACGGTCTAGGGCTCGAAATTTCAGCGCTTTGCGGTGATTTGGCTGGTCATGGCTTCCAAGATGCTGAGGTGAACCCTGAAAAAGTCGAGAAATCCAAACGAATTCTTGATTTGGCTGTAGAGCTCGGTAGTAACATCGTAACAACTCATATTGGTATTGTGCCGGACGACAAGAACAGTCGTATTTATGACGCCATGCAACGTGCATGCGATGAACTCGGAGTGTATGCGAAGAGCATGAATGCCTATTACGCGATTGAGACGGGTCCTGAACCAGCTGCTCATTTAAAGAGCTTTCTAGATACGTTGCATACCAACGGAGTCTCCGTCAATTTCGATCCAGCAAATATGGTCATGGTCACTGGTGATGATCCAGTTGAAGGCGTCAAGACTCTGAAGGACTACCTTGTGCATACCCATGTCAAAGATGGCAAACGCCTACGTACTGTTGACCCTAGAGACGTGTATGGTTATCTTGGTTACGGTGCAATGGATCATGCCAAAATCGCTGAAATGGCAGCATCCGGTGCCGCTTTTGAGGAAGTTCCACTTGGTGAAGGTAAAGTTGATTTCAAAGCCTACTTCGCAGCACTTCAGGAAATTGGTTACAACGGCTATTTAACAATTGAACGAGAAGTCGGAACAAATCCAGAAGAAGATATCCGTAAAGCGGTCTCTTTCATCCAAGCATATCGGGGTTAAAGCAAACAATATATTGCCAAAGGAGCAAATCATCATGAAATTAGGCGTTAGTTCTTATAGTTTGTATCAAGCTATGGCAGCAGATAACATGAGCATTCAGGACGTTATTTCTTGGGTAGCCGACATTGGCGCTCAACATATCGAAATCGTTCCGTTTGGATTCGATTTCAATAGTAATCCCGAATTGGAAGATCAAATTCGCGAAAAAGCAGCAGAAGTAGGCATCGCTATTTCCAATTATGCCATCGGAGCGAACTTCATCACGGATACAGAAGAAGCTTATGAGGCCGAAATTCAACGTGTCATTAGCGAAGTAGATCGTGTCCATCGCCTTGGAGCAAAACTAATGCGCCATGATGTAGCTTCACGCCAAGATACGTCCATTGCTCGATTCAATGAAGATTTATCCCGCATCGCGCATGCTTGCCAGCGTATTGCTGATCATGCTAAGCAATATGACATTACGACAAGTGTAGAGAACCATGGTTATTACGTACAAGCAAGCGACCGTGTACAGGCTCTCATTCATGCTGTAGACCGTCCTAATTTCAAGACGACGCTTGATGTCGGGAACTTCGTATGCGTGGATGAAAACCCAATATTCGCTGTGAAGAATAATATTAATTACGCATCAATGGTGCATATTAAAGACTTCTACATCCGTCCTGCTGACCGTAACCCAGGCGAAGGTTGGTTCAAGAGTGCTGGAGGCGAATTCCTACGCGGAGCAATCGCCGGTCAAGGAGATCTCAATTTATATGAAATTCTGCGTATCGTGAAACAATCCGGTTATGACAATTACATGTCTATTGAATACGAAGGCATGGAAGAATGCCGCAAAGGTACCCAAATTGCCTTTAATAACGTAAACCGAATCTGGAACGAAGTATAAAGTACAGTACATGCCATTATTATCCGCACAATAGAATCTTAATTCATACACAAAAGGGGCTACTCCTCGTCATCTACAATGACTTGGAATAGCCCCTTTTTCTTATCTTTTAAATCCTATTAACCTCGTTCTAGCGTCGAATACCAACCGTTACAATTTCACATGGACCGATCTCTAAGGACAAAGCTCCTGCTTCCTTGCTGGAAATTGGCTGACTCGCCTCTTCCAAAATCGTGGTCTTATAGAAATGCTGTTGCGGAATAGAAGAATTAAACGTCAGGTCTGTCTTCTTCTGACTCATGTTATACCAACGAAGAAGCATATCTCCAGTCTCCTGGTTCATTTTAAGTGAGGAGAATGCAAGTTCTTTGTTCTCCCATTCAAATGGTGTATATACTGGAGCAATTACTCCTTCATGAACATCCGTCTGACACACTGTCCAAGGAATCTGGAACTGATATGCCTCTGCATAAGCACCTGAAGTCATACCATTACCGTTGTGTGGGATAAGCTCCATACGTACGGTGTGTTCCCCGAGACATTGCGCTTCCGGTGTAGGGAACAAGCCCCAGTCTCCAAGTTCTCCCACACTGCGTAGCAACGTGATTGCAATCGTGTTACGACCATCTCGAAGTACTTCATATTCGTTCAATCCAAAGTTAGCGACCGTAAGACCAGCGTTATCATCACTCATATCCACAAAGGCCTGCTGATGTTGCGTGTTACTCGGATTAGACCACTCTGCAGCTGGCTCGATATCACGCTCAGGAATCTCGAACATGGAATCCACATGATGCACGGTGTTGTTAATATCCGTTGGGAACAACGCACGAACTCTATGATCCTTAGCAAGGTTGTCTATCGTTGTTTCGATGTGCACGCCCTTACCGCCACGCTCTAAGCTAATTACAGTGCGAAGCTTCAGAATGACAGTGCGACTGCTGCGCTGTGCTTTACGCTCTGGATAGTACACCAGTGCCCGCTGTTCCTCGTCAAGCAAATCATCTGCCGAAGCAGGAATTTCCCAGTCATGCTTAATTTCCACAGAAGCTCGGTAAGATGTATCTTCCAAGACGGAAATGTTCGCTTTAAGACCTTTTGTCGTCAAAGCCTGTTCGTTCACTGGCTGCATGTACATGTACTCGTTACCGATATCACCAGTGTTCTCGTACACACCAAGATCCAAGTAAGTCTTGCCACTATTTTTGTCAATCAATGTGAATGAACCATCATCTTTGATCTCTACCTTAAGTGACTTATTCTCCATTACCCGGTCTCCTTGAAGCAGGGAATCAACCGCTAATGGCAATGCGTCAGTACGACGGATCCAAGCGTATGAGCGAAGACCCAATGCCGGAACTTCTTCTGACTGGAATGTAAGTTTTACTCGGCGACACATATACGGCTGGCGGAACATGTCATCTGGCAAGTCGTAGCCAAACTGAAGACCCAAATCCTCCATTGTGTATGCCAAGACATTTCCTTGTTCGTCTACAAGTACACGACCACTCAAGTCGAGCTCTTTCATACGACGAGATGTTTCTTCCAGAGTGAAACCTTCTCTCAAATACAGACGCGCTGCGTCAAGTACGATGCTCACCGTACCGGTGCGGCTCCAACCCGTCATATTCATGACAACAAACGGAAGAACGTCCTCACCATATTTAGCGAACCCAGAAGTATTCACAGCAGATGCAATAGCAAGCTTACTATCGTCAACAATGGTTTCCGTTACATGGCGGCTTTTATCAAAACGAGTAACCATTTCACGGTGTACTTCATCTACGCTACAACCACAAATGCTGTCATGCGGGTGATTCTGCATCAACGTCTTCCAAGCATAGGTGAACAGATGATGAGGATATTCCTTGCCCAGCACTTGAGCGAACGTAGCAAGTGGCTCAGCTAACTTCTCTAGCATAACCTGTCCTTCTTGATTCATCTGTTTCAAATAGACGCGAGCTGATGCCGTGTTTACTAGCGTTCCCCATCCGTCTGTGCGCTGGCTACGTAGCTCGCCTTTTACAGAAGAAAGGTTGTCGAGATCCATTTCTCCCTCAACTGCCTTAAGATAATCTGGGAAATTCGAATGAACAAAGTCGATATCCGGATACAACTTTTTAGCCGTTTCGATCGCTTCCGGCAAATCCAGTTGAACAGGTTGGTGATCGCAACCATTCATGAATAGTAGCTCACTAGTAGATGCGAACTTCTCCACATCAGAAAGCTTACGCTCCCAGAATAATTTTGCTTCAGCTTCATCTACAGGTACTTCGTTTCCGTTCGAATACCAGTTGGCAAACAGAATTCCAAGCACTTTAGATCCGTCTGGACCTTCCCACACAAGCTCAGAGAACGAAGACTCATAACCACCATCGGATACGGTATTATTGAATCCCGTTGGTTTCACACCTCGTCCGAAAAAGGCATTCGTGATCCCAGATTGTTGCATTAACTGTGGAGTCTGACCAACAAGTCCGAAGGTGTCAGGGAAATAACCGATCTTAGCTGGCTCTCCATATCGCTTCGAATCCTGATGACCGATCTGCATATTACGTACGTTCGCTTCACCGCTTGTCAGGAACGCATCTTGTAGGATGTACCAAGGTCCAATCAGAAGGCGTCCTTCTGTAATATATTTCTGCAGACGCTCTAAATTCTCAGGGCGAACCTGTAGGTAATCTTCCAAAATAATCGTTTGTCCATCGAGAAAGAAACTCTTGAACTCGGTCCCTGAATCTAACTTATCCAGTAATGCATCAACCAATTGTACAAGACGCACGTGGTGCTTCTCATAAGGTAGATACCATTCACGGTCCCAGTGTGTATGTGAAATGATGTGAGCAGTCTGACGTTTACTTGATGCTTCCATTGTGAGAACCCCCTAGTATGAAATACGTTCTACGTTAAACAGACGCTTAACGTAGAACCTGAGATTATTAATTTACGTTGATTTCAACTTCATGTGGACGATAGACGCCAATTAGGGATCCGGTTGTGTCTGTTGCAAAGAGAACAGAACGTTCCTGCTCAAGCACGAACGCATACGTTCGACCAGTAACAGGATCCTTCACCTCGATCTTCGCATCCAAAGCGTACTCCGATACGAAGGTGAAGAGTGCTCCATTAGCGAAGCTCAACTTGCGCCCGTAGACACCAGCCAAATTACCACCGCTAACCCATTCAAGCTCACGCTCCACACCTGCAACGTCCATCGCGTAGCGATATAGTGCAGCTGTAGTATCTTTCTGACCACTTAGTTCAACAGGTAGTGGACTCCAGATGAGTCGTCCCTTTCCAAGTGGAATGTTCACGACAGAATCTCCGATGGCGTTATCTAGTGATCTGTGAACGGACGCTTCTTTCGTCACCTCTGCAATGCGTCGGTGACCGAAAGATACAGGTAATGCTTGCCCCTGAAGGTCAAGTACTTCTTCACGGCGTACATTGCGTAACTCCCGCTTGCCCAGGATATCGCTCAGGCGATCCGTTGGGCGCCAGTAAGCATCAATACTCAGTGGACCAGTGGCAAGTAGCACTGCCCCTGTCTCCTCAACAATACGGATCAGCTGTTCCATCGCCGCATCGTCAAAGTTATGCGCGCTCGGCAGCATAATAAGCTTCACTGGATTCTTTTCCAAGTCATCCAAGTGGTATTCAGAAGCACCACGGAAAGGTACCTTGAGGTCATATGCAAGAATACGCGTTAGCTGCGTTGTAGCATCAAAGGCCAACTTACGGTTAGAGAAGTCGTTGGAATAAGGGAATACCGCCGCAACCTCTTCTAACTTCCGATCACCAAACACATCACGGATACCTTCAATAAACTGACCGAAATCATAAGAAACGTTCGCCTCCGGTTTCTCCGTTCCATCCGCTCTCAGCGCCCCGATATGGGACTCATTCGCATTATCCATATAGAAATTCGTGTTCCAGATCCAGTGTACAGCTCCTGCTCCGGCAGTCCCAAAGGCATAGGCGTACTTACGTTCCAGCAAGCTGTGTAGCTCTTGCTCCGAACGTTTAGCTAGTCCATCTGGGGTTTCGACGTACATGACGCCTGTCTCCTGAATAAGATTTGGCTTATTCGGGGTCTTGGCAAAGATGCCATCCCACGTCAGATAGTCGTTAAACCACCATGAATGCACGGTCGTGTAATCTACCGCTTCTTCGTAGAAGAACGGTGAAGGACGTTGCGCTCCTAGCCCTTCATCCTGGCCAACCGTTACCATATGACCTGGACATTGTTCCTTAATCGTATCATTTAACTGCTTCGCCCAACGGTTATGCATATCCATGGAGAATAAGCAGTAATCAAGCCAGCGTGTTCCCCGCTTAGCATTGTGCATATCTTGCACGTCGAAGTTAATCTCTGATGATTCCGGAAGTTGTGCCGAAGCAAAGCTCGGAAGTTCATCTGGCGTCATATTCCAACGTTCCTGAAGCACTTCGATCACGCCATGTCTCGCTTGAAGCCATTCTACGAAAGCTTGGCTCTCAAAGCGGTCATGACATGAACTCGGACCCGCTGAGAAAATACGTACCGGATCAAACATCGACGGTTCATTGATCAGATCCCAATCCACATTGGATGTCTCTTTATGACG
Organism: Paenibacillus macquariensis; assembly: GCF_900156375.1. Lineage (GTDB taxonomy): Bacteria > Bacillota > Bacilli > Paenibacillales > Paenibacillaceae > Paenibacillus_AQ > Paenibacillus_AQ macquariensis. The sequence continues at coordinate 213,700 of NZ_FTNK01000005.1, read as the reverse complement.
AGATACGATAGAACGGATGAATCTCTTCTGGGCTTCCACACTCTGTGGATCCAGATAAGGATTCACGCCTCCCCACGTTTCGGGTGTGAAAGAGAAGAATGTAAAGGTTACCTGAAGGTCGTTCTTCTTCGCCGTCATGATAAAGGCATCAATCGCGCGTAGTACATCTTCCGATACGTGACCATCGTCTTGCATCACATTACGATAGGCTGTCCAAATACCCGTGCGAATCCAGTTAATTCCTGCCTTACGCATCTGAGCCATATCGCGATTCCATACAGCAACATTTGGAAGGAACAGAAATTTCCGAGCCACATCACTTGTCATATAGGTCATCCCTACTACCGGTAGTGGGCGACCATCCTTTATGAAATAATCTCTTCCAGCCGTTACAGGTTCTCCTGCTGCTAGCATCTCAGGAGCATGTCCCCAGAAGCCTTGACGCAGCACGCGAACTTCACCATCACTTGCTTCTGCTTGGCATTCAATCTGGTACAGACCGCTTCTGATTTCCAAAGGAACAGGAATACGAACGATGTTCAGTTCAGCATTAGCCTGCATCTCCATGTTGTGAGACCAACGTAGGGAGGCATCTTCTTCATGTTGTACCGTAATCGTGAACTTCCATGGTTCTTCCTTCTGGGAAGATGCTATTGCCCGTTCAAGCTGTTGGATCTGAAGTGTGAGCATCGCTCGTTCACCTGACTCATAGGATCCGTAGGTTGGTTTAATCCACATTTCTGTAACGCCCTTAGCGCAGAAATCAGCCCATGTCTGTATCGCGGATAGACCCTCTTGTTCCCCTAAAGAAGCAGTCACTGGTGTATTTACGAACAACCAGCGCGAACCTCCAAACAACCCGAGTGTGTTCTCCCAGAGTACTACTGGAGCAGCCATTTCCCTGCCGTCCATCACAAGTCCTTTCAGTAGCGGATAAATCCGTGTGCTCATCGGACCTGAGGAACCCATTTGATGCGGTAGATCACTCGTCTTCGTCGTATGTGGTACAAGGTTCCATGTATCCGTACTCGGTGTGAACAGGGACTCTTGACCCTTAAGCAAAGGAATGTCATCCGATGCCACTAGCGATTGGATGCTTGAGCAATCAACGCGTAGAGCCTCATGAATATACAGCTGCTGATGATAAGAAGTCTGTTCTGCTTCTACATGCCATTGTCCGCCTTCGCGGCGAACTGGATGTTTGAATGGGGCACCACCGATGCTGATCAGCCCGCCGCCTCTTTTCAAATAGTCAAGGATGTCCGACCATGCCAATTTCGGAAAATAAGGTGCATGCATGTTGATGAAACAACCGCCTTCGGTTCCCCGAAGTGCTTCTGCAAGCTGATCCCCATTCACAATCGTGCCGAAACGACTCATCGATTCGATAGCCTGCTCAGATATTGAACCAAAAATCGGAAAATCCGAATCGTAAAATATGACTATCGGTTTGCTCATAGAAGGTCCTCCTTCATCGCTTTGTAGACAAGCTGGGAGAACAGACTATTAGACCAAGCAAACCATTTTCTAGTGAAAATACTAGGGTCATCAACATGGAAACCTTCGTGCATAAATCCTGTGTCTGCATCTGTCGCCTCTAGCATCGCAATCATTTCTAGCTTCTCTTCCTTCGTTGAAGCCGTCAATCCTTGCATAGACAACGCCATATGCCAGATGTATCCTTTTGGAGTATGCGGACTGCCAATACCTTTAGCTGCTGAACCTTCAAAATAAAATGGATTCTCTTTACTCAAAGCAAAACGTCTCGTATTCTGATAGATTTCATCGTCTGCCGTAACATAGCCCAAATAAGGGATAGACATAAGACCCGGTGTACCCGCATCGTCCATCAAACAGAAGTTGCCAAAACCATCTGTTTCGTAAGCATAGATTGGTCCGAATGTCGGATGACGGTAAATACCGTATAACTGGATCCCATGATCAATATCTGCTTCCAGCGCTTTAAGCTCGTCCAGAAACTCGATGTCACGGAATACCCATTCCATAATTTCCTGCATCTGACGCAATGCAACAACAGCGAACATATTCCCTGGAATGTTGTAGTGGAAGTCACAAGCATCATCACTTGAGCGGAACCCAGACCATACCATACCAGTATAGTTGACAGGCATACCCATTCCGTCGTTACGTAGTGAGTCTTCTGGAATACCGTTATTACGTGTGAAACGGTAAGGGGACAATTCGAAATGGCGTTGCTCTGTTTTAAACAAGTTGAAGATCTTAACCATAGCTGCCTTAAATCCGGCATCGAATATATCAGTCAATCCTGTTTCTTTCCAATAAGCATGCGCTAGACGCATAGAGAAACATAGAGAATCGATCTCGAATTTACGTTCCCATACCCATGGGGACATTTCCGTGATATCGGCTGTGCTCCAATGCCAATCATTCGCTGTTTCATTAAATGCATTCGCATACGGATCGATATGAATATATTGAATATGACGCTTAATTAACCCACCAATAATACGCTGAAGATCAGCATCATTCTTTGCAAATGGGATGTAGTGCATAACCTGCTCCACAGAGTCACGAAGCCATGAAGCTGGAATATCTCCAGTAATCACGAATGTTGTTCCGTCATCCATAAGCTTAGTCGTCGTCTCAAGCGTATTCGGGAAACAGTTCTTGAACAGTTGTAACAATTTAGGGCGATGAGCCAATTTCTCCTCTGCCTCGTTTAATACCTCTTGAATAGCCTGCGGAAGTGGAAACTTCGGCATTGTGATCGTTGGAAGTCTGAATTGTTCCATCATGGTCACTCCTTTATGATATGTTTGGGATTAGTCTCACCGTTTTAATTTCATATGGGGAAAATTGAAGTTCAATGGTTCCCTTGGTCATTTCAAGTTCTTCAAATTGCTCCTCAAGAGCATTCGATACATAAGCATTCTTAAGTGCATTAGGCCAACTTAGAGATACAGTCTCGCGTCCACCAGAAGATTCATAGAAACGAAGAATGATACCATTGCCATCTTCTGCTGGTTTAATGGTATCCAATACCACTTCTTGACTCTTGAATGGAATGAACGACAAGCAAGACGGTAGCGTTCCCTTCCGTTGTTCGCTTACTACAACAGGCATAACATGATTAAGCTCAGCCGCTTTCCTTACCGTATGGGCAGTCCGCCAATCTCCGGCATGCGGATATAGCGAGTAAGTGAACTCATGCTCCCCTAAATCAGCGGTTATGTCGGGCCACTTAGGTGCCCGTAGCAGAGACAACCGCAGGGTACTGCCTTGGACATCATAGCCATACTTACAATCATTCAACAGACTGACACCATATCCTCTTTCCGACACGTCAGCGAAGCGGTGACCACAAACTTCATATTGCGCCTGCTCCCAGCTCGTGTTGCGATGCGTTGGTCGTTCTAGCGCGCCAAAGGGAATCTCATACGTCGCTTTGTCCGTCACGATATCAACTGGGAATCCTACTTTGAGTAGCTTATGTGACTCATTCCAACGTACATGTGTCTTGAAGTCAATTCGAGAATCGTGATGGTAAAATACGATATCTTGCGTGATTTCAGATTGATGAAGCTGCCAGCGGAACCTGAGAATATCTTGTGTACTTCCGGCCATAATCAGCTTCTTCTCAAGCAGCACCGCTTCGCCTGCTCGCTGTTCTTCATATCGTTCATCGATATCCCATGCATCCCACAGTGTAGGACGGTCATGGTAGAAATGAAAACGATTGGCCAGTTCACCAGCCTTCACGATTTCCCTCTGAGCCTTCTTGTCGAACAAGCTTACCATTTCCCCATTAGCATTAAATCGCACGCTGTAGAATGCTGTCTCCCAATGATCCCCAAGCATATTCGGTCGATCCGTAGCATCCGCTGAGACAATCATTTCTTCATCTCTAAGCCATACTATCTTATATCCAAATGCCGGAATACCGGATACACGGACGGACAATTTATCGTTGTCTCCATTTTCTCCACGTATCATATCAGTATCCAGACGTTTACCTTCATGATTATAGAATGCAGCACACGTTTTACCACTTGTTATTTCGCTCTCAATAACAGTATCCCGCTCCCAACCCAAGCTATTGAAGATAAGATATGGGGTACCTGCTCCTTGCGTTGTTATATCAGCAACAAGTTTATTTAGTCCATACTGAAGACCACTGTTTCCTTTTTCGAAAATTTGCGTATATTCTTTCTCAGATGTTTCGTAGGCTTCCGTAATAGCAGAGCCTGGAATAATATCATGGAATTGATTTAGTAAAATCAGTTTCCATCCCTCGTGAAGGATGCCCTGGACTTCACGTTCTTCTGCCTGTGTCAGCAATGGTGCCGCCAAAGCACTCCAAAGTTCCCCTTCACGATACAATATTTCAGCCTTGCGATTGCTTCTCTTGTTCCGTCCGTGCGTGGTGTAGGTTCCGCGGTGAAGCTCCAAGTACAGATCTCCACGCCACTGTGGCAACTTCGGATCCTGCTCTGTTATTGCGCCGAAGAAATCTGCGGCTGTGCTATATCGGACCTCCGGTTGGCCAACCATCAGCTCACCACGCTCTATATATTCAAGCATTTCGCGGGTTACACCACCACCACCATCACCGTGTCCGTACAATAACATTTGTTCATCATGGTTATCTTTTTGTCTATAGGACTGCCAATGATCATGGATATCCTTAGGCATCGTATTCTCATTCACACCATGATTGAGATATGAAAGCATTGGTGTACCATCAATTCCAACCCAGTGGAACAGATCATATGGAAATACGTTGGTGTCGTTCCAGCCAAGTTTGGTGGTCATGAAATAGTTCACACCACCATGCTTCAAGATTTGTGGCAGCGAAGCACAATATCCGAACGTATCCGGAAGCCATTCAATATCAGAAGTCATCCCGAATTCTTCTTTATAAAACCGCTGTCCATAGAGCATCTGTCGCATAAGTGATTCACCACTTGGTATATTCAGATCCGGCTCGACCCACATCCCACCAACTAGCTCCCAGCGCCCTTCTGCAATTCTTGCTTTGACCCGTTCATAAAGTTCCGGGTCGTTCTCTTTGAGAAAAGAAAAGAGCAGTGGCTGGCTCTGCGCATACTTGAAATCAGGATACTCGCTCATCAACGCATCAATGGTGGAGAATGTACGACTGGTCTTGCGTACCGTCTCTCGAACCGGCCACAACCAGGCAATATCAATATGCGACTGCCCAACCATATGCTGAATCCCTTCGGCATTTCCACCAATCTCGTTCACACGCTTCTTCAATTTCTCTTCTAGCGAGATGATTGTATTACCTTCACGTATTTCCTTCTTGTCCATGGCAACAAATGTGTCCATCGTTTCATACAGCGCTTGAATCAGTCGATTACGACGGAAATCCTGCTCTGGTAAAAGAACAGCAGAAGCTCGGATCACGGTTACCGTATGCATCAGGCTTTGAACTGAACGATTAGGCAACACAAGCAGACTACGTACCGAGCGAATCGGCGGCTGAATAACAGCCTGCTGGTTAAGCGGATCTACCGGCTCGGGAATCGGATCATATAATTCAATTTCCAATTCAAGCGTTCTGACGGTGGTTCCTGCCTGCTGTAATATTGGCTTTAACGTCACATACGTATGATTTCGATCAAGTCCCTGACGTGATAAGCCATTTATACGGAGCAAACCCTCTCCACCCGATTCAAACAACAAGCCCGCGTCGCCATTCATCCAGTCTTCCGACAGCTCAACAACTCGTCTGAAGAAGTAGGTCGTCCCCTGCACACTCGGAAAATGGACCAATCCATTCCCCTCTGGGTATAGTGCACGATCTTCGTACTGACCTGGTAGTTTATAGGTCGTTCGGGTAATCTCCCAGTCACTAAGTTCCGATTGTTCGAGCCATTGATGCTCGGACAATTCGCGAATAAATCGTGTAATACGTTCCATATTATAGAACCTCCCTAACCATCAGATCAGTACTTAGTGTGTCATTGACATTCCTACCTACCTGAATCCGGAACAATCCTTCTTCAACAACAGGTTTATAATCGACTCCAATGCATTGGAGTTGCTGTGCAGAAATTGTGAATTCCACCGTTCGGGTCTCACCAGGCTGCAGGGCAACCTTGCAGAAGTCCTTCAGCTCTTTCGCTGGTCTTGTAACCGTACTAACAACATCAGTAATATACAATTGAACCACTTCCGAACCTTCAACCTGGCCTGTATTCGTCAATTCAATTGAAACGGATACGGTACCTAACGGGGACATTGTATCTGCTGTTATTTTTAAATTTGAATAGCTGAATTCCGTATAACTTAGTCCATAACCAAACGGATAACTAGGCTGCGAATCTGCCTCAAGATAACGCTTGCCACGTGAACGTTTGCCGTTATAATAAACCGGGAGCTGTCCTACATGCTTAGGAATAGAGACTGTAAGCCTACCCGATGGATTCACCTCGCCGAACAATATATCAGCAATGGCATTTCCACCTTCCTGTCCCGGGTACCATGCCTCCAGAATAGCATGGGCATGCTCGTCTACCCACGGCTCAGCAATGGGTCTTCCATTAATATAGACAATAACAACTGGCTTGCCCAGTCTATGAATTTCCTGAATAAGTTCTAGCTGCACCCCTGCAAGTTCGAGGGTCATCCGGTCAATACCTTCACCGCATTCCATATCACTCCAAGAATGCTCCGTCACCTTGGATGCCCCCGTCTTCAAGTCGATACTTCCTTCACCAAAGTCGCGGGCACTTGATCCTCCAACCACCATGACAACGGTGTCGGCCTGCCCCGCACAAGCTAGAGCATATTCGAACCCTTCCTTGGAGTCCCCCTTAATCTGGCAACCAGGAGCATACAAGAGACGATCGGGATCATTCTGCAAATGATTACTGATGCCCTGCAGTACAGTAACTACTTTGGAGCGCGGCTGTGGCGATGTATAATCACCCAGTTGATTATATCCCTGATCGGCATTCGGTCCGATTACAGCAATCTTGCCGGTTGACTTTGATAAAGGTAGCGTATTCGCTTCATTTTTCAGTAGAATGATTGCTTCTGAAGCCGACTGCCGTGCAAGCTTAATATGCTCCTCGCTACCGATGACCTTGGCAGCTTTATCCGGGTCAGCATAAGGTTGTTCGAACAGACCCAACTTGAATTTCAGTGTGAGTACCCGCCGTACAGCTTGATCCAACACTGCTGGATCAAGTTTATTCTGACGAACAGCTTCCAGTAAATAGCGACCAAACATTTCACCAGACATCTCCATGTCAATCCCAGCTGAAATCGCCCGTACTGCTGCGTCCATACCATCCTCTGCCGTATCGTGCCCGGAGGCCAACATGTCAATTGCACCACAGTCGGTAATTAACATCCCGTCAAATCCCCATTCCGAGCGGAGAATTGACTCAAGTAATTCCGTATTCACCGTACAAGGAATACCATCAATTTCGTTGTAAGCAGGCATGATTGAGACGGCACCTGCTTCGACAGCCTTCTTGAAGGGTAGCATGTCTACCTCAAGTAATTCTCGAAGTCCCATATGAACAGGACCGGCATTCCTTCCACCTTCTGAACTACCATAAGCAACGAAGTGTTTCAATGTCGCTACCACACTGTCCTCGCTATCCAGACGTTCACCTTGAAGTCCCTCCACCGAGGCAACGGCGAACTCACTGATCAAGTACGCGTCCTCTCCGAAGCATTCTTCTGTTCGTCCCCATCTTGGATCGCGGACCACATCAAGCACTGGAGAATAGGTTACCGCTCCTCCTTGGCTTCTCGTCTCTCTAGCTACAGCTCGGCACATTTCACGGTATAAATCCACATTCCATGTACTACCGATTGACAAAGGTACTGGAAAAACAGTTGCTCCAATGGCCATGTGGCCATGTGAGCATTCTTCACCAATCAGAATGGGGATACCTAGGCGCGATTGCTCTATAGCATACCTCTGGATCGCATTGACAGCCTCAGCGCCTTCTCTCGGAGAAAGTCCTGATTCTAGCGTAACACCTGTCCATGGATCAGCACGTAGTACACCGTAAAGTGAACCGACACCTCCGTTCTTCACTTGAGCCTTGAAAGCCTCCGTGAGAACAACTTCTCCATCGCTATGTTCATAAGTCTGCCAACCGAAAGGTTGAATGAGTTGGCCCACTTTTTCTTCTATAGTCATAAGTCCGAGCAGATGCTCCACCCGTTCTTCAGTTGGCTTACTTCTGTCTTGATAGAACATAGCTCCACTCTCTTTTCTATAAATGAATTTATTCTTTAACAGCACCAATAGTCAGACCCTGAATGAAGTAACGTTGGAAGAAAGGATATGCGAAGATAATTGGTCCAGTCGCAATGACAACCATCGCCATTCGTGCAGTATCTTGAGGCATATTTTGCATAGCACCCAAACTTAATGAGCTATTCTGTGAATTCTGAAGAATGAACTGCATACTCGTCTCGATCCGCATCAGCATCGACTGTAGCGGTACTAGATTTGGATTGTCGATATAGAGAAGTGCATTGAACCAGTCATTCCAATAACCAAGTGTACTGAACAAACCGATCGTTGCAAGACCCGGCAGTGAAAGCGGCAGTACCACTTTTAAGAAAATGCGGAATTCTCCGGCCCCATCAATTTTACCTGCTTCAATAAGGGCATCCGGTACACTAGTCGTATAGAAGGTGCGTAGAATCATAATATAGAACGCATTTAGAGCAAGCGGTAGAACCAGAGCCCAAAACGTATCTTTCAGTCCTAATAATTGTGTGACAACAATGTAAGTCGGTACTAAACCACCATTAAATAACATGGTGAAGAAAGCTAGAAAGGCGAAAAAGTTACGATATTTGAAGCTTTTTCTCGAAATAGCATAGGCATACAATGCAGTGATAAATAGACTTATCAGGGTTCCAATGACCGTGACTGAAATTGTCACGAAGTAGGAATTCAACAGTGCTTCTCCATTCTGAAGTACGTACCGGTAACCTTCCAGACTCCACTGGGATGGAATCAATTGATAGCCATCACGTGCCAGTGCTCCCTCATCTGTAAAGGAAATGATGACAACAAACAAGAAAGGAAATACACAGAGGAAAGCAAAAATACCAGCGATTAAATTGAACACTATATTCCATGAACCTCTAAGGCGATGGATGTCTTTTTCTTTTGGTTTTCTTTTTGACACAGTACTCACTCCCTCCATAGGTTCTAGAATAAGGCGCTATCTTTATCCAATTTACGTACAATATAGTTCGAAGTCATAACAAGAATGAAACCAACAACAGATTGATATAATCCAGCAGCTGTACTCATTCCGATTTCACCCGTTGTTTTAAGTCCACGATATACATAGGTATCAATAACGTTGGTAACGCTGTACAATGTACCCGAATCTCGTGGAACCTGATAAAACAATCCGAAATCGGCATAGAATATTTTCCCGATAGCAAGCAAAGTCATGATCGTAATGATCGGCTTCAGCATAGGAATCGTAATACTACGGATTTGTTGCCACTTACTAGCTCCATCAATCATTGCAGCTTCATAAAGTGATCTATCAATCCCCATGATTGCTGCCAAATATACGACACTATTGTAACCGACAGCCTTCCATAGAAAGATGAGAACTAGGAAATAAGGCCAGTATTTCGGATCAGAGTACCATTGAATCGGATCCATCCCAAACCATCCTGTGATTTGGTTCAGCATCCCCCGGTCCATGCTCAGGAAGCTGAATGCAAAATAACCCACTACAACCCATGATAAGAAGTAAGGTAGGAACATTCCTGTCTGATACACTTTGGCGAGCTTTTTATTCGCGATTTCAGACAATACCACAGCAAGAACTACGGACATGATTAGACCTAACGTAATAAATGCAACATTATATAGTAACGTATTTCGTGTAATGACATACGCATCATTCGTACTGAACAGAAATTTAAAGTTATCAAATCCTACCCACTTGCTTTGTACTATACTGGCCAAAAATCCGTCTCTACTGTAACGATACTGCTTAAATGCAATAATCGTTCCTAGCATTGGCAGATAAGCGAAGAATAGGAACCAAAGTGTTCCTGGCAATACCATAAGCAGCATGACTTTGTTCTTGAAAAGATTCTTTAGAAATCCACCGATCATAAATATCCCTCCCATTGGGTTATAACGAATAAGAAAAAAAAGAACCGGGTGAAGTTAGAAAGCACCCGATTCTTTCAGATTCAAACTTCCTGTGCTTGTTACTTCTTAGATGCAACCCATGCGTCAACTTGTGTTTGTGCTTCAACCATAATTTTGTCCAATCCGGCAGCTTTGAGTTTCTCAAGCGCTTTTGGTAAATATACATCTGGATCAACAGTACCTGTCATTAAGGAGGACCAGAATTCCTCTTTCACGTTCTGTACAGCTGCAATTTCATTAATGATCTTCGAAGTGTCGAAGTTGAAACCAAGCAATGGTGCATTTTTACCTGCATCATTAAACGTTTTGAATTCATCCCATTTGTTCTCAGGGTCACCCTCGTTCAAATAAGTAAGTAGAACGTTACCAATTGAGAATGTAGGGATATCATAGTTTTTAGATTCTGGCAAGTTCTTCATCATGTTCTCGCCGATTTTTTCATAATGAACCTTCTCGATCCCGGAATCTAACAGATTACGTAAATACTTATCCGTATTGAGTAGATTCAGGAACTCCATAGCTTTCTCAGGATACTTCGAGTTTGCTGAGATTGCCTGCATGGAACCCATAACAGACCAGTTAAACACGATAGAATCGCCCGCAGGAGTGGATACTATAGGATATCCATAACTAGCCGACCATTGGTTGTCCGCAAGAGGCTGAGTAGAAGCACGGTCCATTAACCACTTCCCAGTCTTCATCAGATCATCTGTCGAAGTCGTGGTAGCTGCTTCAGGAGAGATATATCCTGCTTTGTAGTACTTATGCATTGTTTCAAGGCTAGCCTTCAACTCCGGTGTTTCCAAAAGGTTGAGAACTTTATGGTCTGTTGTATCCAATTTTACTGCCATCGGCATTTTCTCGATTAGGTAATCGAAAGGCATCAACGGCATGTAATCCTTGCTCATAGCAAATGGCGTGATGTTAGGCTCGTTTTCTTTGATCGTTTTGAGAAGCGGCTCTACGCTATCTAAGGATTTAATCCCGCTAATGTCGAGTTTATATTTATCTAAGAGATCCTTGTTGAAGCGCCATGCTTCCAAAGCTGGTAGCTCTTTGTTGGCTGGAACGCCATAGTTCTTACCATCTACTTTGGAACCTTCAAGGAATGCTGGATCCAATGTTTCCGTAATCCCTTTACCTTCTTTAGTCAATAAATCATCAATAGGCGTAAATGCGCCTTTTCTAGCATTCTGTACATAATCGAAGGCCCATGAGCTTGTGAATAGAATATCCATTGGCTCGCCAGATGCAGCCATAACCTGCATCTTTTGGGAATAATCACCGTAGTCGATCATTTTCATCTTCACGGTAGCGTTTATTTTTTCTTTCGTATATTTATTCACTTCAGCTATAACGAGGTCTGTATCCTTCTGTGGTGCACCGATGGTATACCAGATTAGTTCAACAGGCTTCTCGGAACTTCCACCGTTAGCACTATTGTCTTTATTTCCTCCACAAGCGCTAAGCGTTAACGTACAAGCCATCAACGTGGCCAGCATAATAGTAAAGCTCTTTTTCTTCTTCATTTGTTAATTCCCCCTCTGTTCTGTATTGTTTCTCCACAAATCCCGCCATTGCTATTACAGTAAGTACGTCAGCCTGTACACTCTGTTTGCCTATCATACTGTGCTTAACGACTATCTTTACTTTAGTAGATGTAAGCACTTTCAAATAGAGGAGAAACTTAATAAATGGTGTAGGAATTAAAGAAAATAATGTACTCAAAACAAGAAGAAACGGTTGTCCCATCCTAATAAGGCCAGCACAACCATTTATGCGAAAATATAAAATAAAACAGAAGCCATTCCTTTTATTTCCTTATAGTCCTTATTTTTCAAAAACTAAAGTAGCCCTTTATATTCGACCGGAGAAATTCCTACATATTTTTTAAATTGTTTATAAAAGTATCCGCTTTCTAAATAACCTACATTTGAAGCGATTTCATGAACTTTCAGGTGAGTCGTTTTAAGTTGCTCCTTAGCCATTTCCACACGATATTTATTAATGTATCCGGTGAAAGTCTCGTTCGTCTCCTTATGGAACAGTTGCCCCAAATACACGGGATGTATATTGTAGGCTGCACCTAATGTCTTGAGGGAGAACTCTCCGGCGTAATTCTCATGAATATACTTCAGTACCTGCTGCACAACCGGGTTCTTCACATCTCTTACCAGCGCATCGATAACACAAACAGCCACCTCTTGGATCGCTTTAATCAGATCACTTCCCTTACTTGCTTCCCTGACCTTAGTAAACCCCAAGGTGAAAGGTTCAGATTCTTCCTTGTGATTAATTCTCTTTAATTCCATTTTAAATCGTATGATCAGCTCAAGTGCGATATCCTGTAGACGGGTTGGTGTCATACCTTCCAGTCTCTGAATCTCTTCGAAATCCTTCCAGATTCGCTCTTCAAGACTTTCCGTCTCTTTCGCCAAAATAAGCTTGACGTATTCTGACCAGTCTATAGGGAATTCCGATTTGAATGGACCTTCGCTAAGTGGAAGCTCACTATAATCCATAATCGCTCGTTCGGGATAGATGAGGAAATATTCCATTGCTTTTTTGGCCTCTGAATAACTTCGAGAAGCATGTGGAAGCAAAAAACCTACGCTACCCATAGAGATTCGTACTGGACTGAACGCAGAGAGTTGCTCATGTATATTCTGAAGAAGATCCTGCAACCTCTCTTCTTCAATGACCTCCATCGTGGAGAGAATAACGATGTCCCCATCAATATCACGAAATGGCGTGAATGAATCATCGTTATCCAACAGCCTCGCAATCAAGTCGAATACCTCATCGTCTGCCTTCTCCATCCGTACAATGGATACTGCTGCCAAAGGGCGCTTAAGTTGAATCCCAAGAAGGTCTGCCCGCTCATTGAACTCCGTCGTTGCCATGTAACCCTTCAGCCAGCGGTGCAGTATATTATCTTTTAATATTTGCACACCCTTACTATCAAACCATTGTTCCTCATGTAAAAGATTCAACTTCTCTACGACAGTTCGTAGTGTAGACTTCAACTCTTCAATATTTATGGGCTTCAGTAGGTAATTCTCAATCCCAAGCTTCATAGCTTCTTTCAGATAATTAAATTCACTGAACCCACTAAGTATGATCGCTAGTAGATTAGGATGGATCTCCCGAGCATTACTGATCAACTTCAGCCCATTCATGACTGGCATGGAGATATCTGAAATTAGCAGATCTACAGGTGTATGTCTCAAAATATCCATTGCCAGCTGCCCATTCTCCGCATGCCCCACAATTTCCAATCCGAAATCCGCCCAATTAATAATGTTATACAATCCTTCAAGGATAAATGGTTCATCATCCACAATAAGTACTTTATACATACTGATCCCCCTCCCCTTCCATATCGGGAAACCTTACAGTTACCGTCGTCCCGTTGTCTAATTCACTCTGTATATCAATCCCGTAAGGCGCACCATATAATAACTTCAGACGAGCATGTACACTACGTAATCCGAATGATCCTCCTTCTTCTTCCGGCTTGTCCAGTGAATCTTTTATTTGTGCAAGCCTTTCCGACTCAATTCCTCGTCCGTTATCCTCAATAACTACCTTGATGAATCCTATCTCCTGTAGAACCCGAATCGATAAGTGATTATCAGTCCGCTCCGTTCTTATCCCGTGTACGATGTAATTCTCGATCAATGGTTGCAGTGACATCTTCATAACGACTCTTGAAGAATGAATCGGATCAATTTCGATTTGGAAAGAGAATTTATCCTTAAATCGAATTCGGAACAGTTCGAGATAAAGACGGCATGCCTCCAGTTCATCTTTGAACAAATGAATTTCTTTCTGCTGGACAAGGCTTTTGAACAACACGGATAGGATGTAGATCATTTCACTCACATCGTCAGCACCCTGAGAGATAGCTCGCATACGGATAACCTCAAGCGTATTATAAAGAAAATGGGGGTTAATCCTTGCTTGCAGTGCCGCAAGCTCTGTATGTTTTTGCTTGATTTCTGCTTTAAACACCCTATCGATATAGAGATTGAGGTCATCCATCATATTGTTGAAACTCTTCGATATTTGCCCGAGTTCGTCTTCACGATTGTCCTCAATGCGAGCCTCCAAATCACCGTTCTTCACCTTACGTGTGAACTTAATAATTCTACTTGTCCGCTTAGCATAGTTAGCTACGAACAGCGCTGGAATAACAATAGAGATGATAATACAAAGCGCGCCGATCATAATAATCGTATTCCTGAGACCGTTATAAGCTTGTCCAATAACATGCTTGGGCACAACACCAATTACCATGTAACCGCCTTCGTTCGAGGTTAGCTTATTAATATACATCGCCTTATCCACCGGCTGGGTACTTTTGTCGCTATAGAGAGATAATTGTTCAGTATAAGGGTAACTTTTTTCATAATATTGAGAGGAAGAATCATACAATACCCTCCCATCTACCGATATAACGGCAATGTCGCCTTTTAATTTACCTTTATAACTGGACAGTACATTAGAAATCTTATCAGCATCATAAAAAACTAATAATTGACCTATATTTTTCAATGTCATTTTATCATTAAGCGGGACACGGACGGAGAACAGTCGCGAATCCCACTGATTAATCGCTGTACGAATCCACACGTTTGGCAGCGAAATATGTGTACTTTCCTGCGCCATACTATCGGGGATATACGAATGAGCAGCATTTGTCGAAACCATATTGAAATGCTTATTCTGATCAAAGGTGAATAGGTTCTGCTGATCAGCACTATATAACATTAAGTTGCGTATATCCGGATCGTTGTTAAGCTGATCTTTTAGAAATTCTAGCACATCCGTCGATTTGTCTGCATTATCGTTATAATATTGGTCCAACTTATGTTGAGCATACTCTTGAAATGGATGTGTCAAGAAAAATGACAGATTGCTAGACAATGACTCATTACGGTAAGTAGCTATCGTCATATCTTTTGCCGCGACATACTTAGCATCTAGGTATTGACTCACACTCTCCATCGCATTCTTTTGGATATCAAGTTCTTTCTCTACGATGGATTGAGACATAGAGCGAAACATCAAATAGGACAAGGTAATGATTGTAACGATCGTAATACCGGAATAAAGCGTTATCATTTTTAAGAACACGTTGTTTTTAAAATAATTTCTATATAGTTTCCTGACCATCACCATGCCCCCCACATTGTTTAACGGTTTTATTATAACAAGGTATTATAGTAAATAGGACATAAATTATCGAAAAAAGTCGAATTTGCGAATAACTTAGAATATAACTCTAGTAAAAAAAAACAACAACCAGGCCTTTTACAGCCCAGTTATTGGCATATGATATGTCTATGAGTGTATTATTTGGAGCAAATCGCCTTCTTCATTCCAATCTAAACTTGCCAATCTCATTCTCTAGATCATGTGCCATATCCCTAAGAGTTGTAGCGGAACTCGAAATCTCTTGCATCATAGCCATTTGTTCCTCGGAAGAAGCTGCGACGTTTTGTGAATTCTGTGATGCATTTCTACCTATTCTAGCAAGTTCATCGAGTGAAGCTGCGACCTGCTCGCTCCCAGCGGACATTTGTTCCGAAGCTGCCGAGACTTCCTGTACTTGTTCATTAACGCTCTGCAAAGCGCCAACGATCTCTTGGAATGTCTCCCCCGCTGAATACACGGATTGGATCCCTTGAGTAACTTGATCCATACTCGTATTCATAGCTCCCGAAGCACGGTCGACATTTGTAACAATATCCGTTAACAGAATTGAAATTTGCTGAGAAGAGTTATGTGATAGCTCAGCCAAATTCCGAACTTCATTTGCAACGACAGCGAAGCCTTTACCATGTTCTCCAACTCTCGCTGCTTCAATAGAAGCGTTCAGTGCTAACAGATTCGTCTGTCTTGCAATGTTAGTAATAATACCAAGAATCTTCTCGATTTCTTGAGAACGTTGCTGAAGTTCGGCCAATATATCGACGGTACCGGATACCGACGTATGAATGGCTTCCATTTCATGCACCGATTGATGGATAACTTTATTACCTTGCTCGGCGTTTCCTGTGACCTCATTAGCATGTTCAGACAATCTCGAAGAGGACTCCGCAATCCGCTGAATTCCAAGAGCCATTTCTTCCATGGCAATTTGGCTTTCCATAGCTGACTGCATTTGTGTCTCCGAACCGTACGCTACTTCTTGAATTGAATCTGCGATTTCCTCCGCTGCCTTTGAAGTCTGATCTGCACTCATCGTCAACGCATTCGAGGAAGCGGCAACGTTTGAAGATGTTGACTGTACGTTAAGAACTAATTGACGGATATTGCTAATCATAGTATTAAAGTTACCGGATAGTATTCCAACCTCATCCTGATTGTTAACAGGGATCATTACAGAGAGGTCTCCATCGGCTACTTGTCTACTCAGTTCAGACAACTTTCTAATAGGGCGAAGTGTAACTCGCACTAGATAAATGGTCAACGCTACGAACAGAATAATAAGAACTGCTCCAATGATAATCGTCACTTTCAGCTGAGAATTTTGCTTCTTCTGTAAGAGTTCGTAGTTGAAGTCGACTCCAAATATCCCAATTCTGTTCCCTTTATCATCGTTAATCGAGCTGACAACGCTTACCCATTCGCCAAATTCATCTGTATATACATCTGATGATGCATATCCGTCTACTTCCATCTTAGCTAACGCTTCAGCGAAAGCCCCCTTTGCCTCATAACTAGTACCTGGTAAAAAGTCGGTTTCGTACAATTCTTGATTACCAAGTATTAATTTAATCTTTTTATGATCACCGATTGTCTCCAGATCGGGCATATAAATATAACTATTCGAAATCATCTGATTGCTTTTCATACTATCTAACTGCCTCTGTAATTGTTGAACACTTTCATCCTTCATGGGTTTGTCTGATGCGATCAACGTTTTTGCTTTCTCTATCGCTGGAATATTCTGAACTATCAAATTATGTAATGTCCATTCCATTGTAACCATTTCATCAGCTTGTTCCACCTGTAGCCGTTCGAAAGAAATATATGCCATTGTACTCCCTAGCAAAACAAACAACAATGATAAAACAATACTTGATTTAAAGATTAAACTTTTTGTATTCATGATCTGCCTCCTCGTAATGCCATGTTGTTTTTAATTTAAGATATTAAAATTTGTGATACTCTCTTATATCGGTATTTATAGTCCTAAATTGTATGCTCAATTTTTCCCAAACAACAGGGTTCAACGCGAACATTCCCTATACAAAAAAACGCCAAAACCCATGTTTTATCAAGGATTTTAGCGTTTGTAACTCACCCATCTCAGTCGATCTTTAACCCACCTAAACTAGCCCCTTTAGCAAATAATCGTTCGATGGTCTTCGTTACCGCTGGATCGGCTATTAATGGAGGTGCTTGATGTGGCTTAATGCGTGCATCAATTATCACATTGTCACAAGCCCAATGTTTGTTCTCATAACGACCGTTCACACCATGAATGTCATGAGAAGGATTGCTTCTCGTGAATGTGACCCAGAGAAAATTCTGAATTGTCGCACTTATGAATGAGCTGTCATCACTCAGAATGATCATCGGACAAGATGGGATCGCTCCCTTTGCTTGGATAGCATCCGATAAATCTTGTAACTCTTGTTGCGCTTGACTATAATCGATAAATTTAGACCCTTGAATCACTACAATCCCAGGCATCACTAATTGCGCATTTTCGAATCCACGGATTTCTTTTAAAGCATCGGGAACCTCTGTACATAAATCTCTCTTTTTATCTCCATAAGCTGCGAATACTACTTTGCTACCACTATTTAAACCCGTACCTGAATAATCTAGTGTATCGATGGTCGTATTGGTATGGAAATGAATATCTCGATTTAAGTCAATCCGTTCCAAAATATACTTTAAAAACGCTACTTCATTGTGCGAATCTACAGGTTGATTCTCTTCCGCCGTTATGAATAAATACTTCGCCAAGCTCAGTTGCCCTGTACCTAATATACGGTTGGCAATCGTGAGTATTTCTGTCGGCTGTTTCACTTTCTGGTATGGGGTGTATCGCTCACTACCAATCGCAAACAGCAACGGATGTACACCAGCCGCATCGACAGCATGTACTTCTTTGACACCTGGAATTTCTTGTTTGATCGCGTCACCGGTTAACTCATGAATAAGTTCTCCAAATGCGGTATCTTCCTGTGGTGGACGACCCACAACAGTGAACGGCCAGATGGCATTGGGCTTAGCGTACACTTTATGCACTTTCATGACTGGGAAATTATGGGTAAGGCTATAATAACCCAAATGATCTCCAAAAGGACCTTCTGGTTTCGTGTCCTCAGAATGGATTTCTCCAGTAATTACAAAATCAGCATCATTACTGATACAGTAACCATCAACATAGCTGTAACGAAAATTACGTCCTGCAAGCAATCCAGCGACCGTCATCTCGCTAAGACCTTCTGGCAACGGCATAATGGCTGACAACGTGTGCGCCGGAGGACCTCCTACGAAACAGCTCACTTTCAGAGGTGTTCCTAACTTGTTCGCCTTAGCTTGATGTACGCCTATTCCGCGGTGAATCTGATAATGTAAGCCAATTTCTTTATTCAATTCATAGTCATTTCCACTCAGTTGAACACGGTACATCCCTAGATTAGAATTCATGATTCCAGGTTTCTCAGGATCTTCCGAGTACACTTGCGGCAATGTGATAAAAGCACCGCCGTCCATTGGCCAATGTTGGATCTGTGGAAGGTCGGATATTTGAATTTCCTGTGCAATAACTGAAGGAGTCCCGAATTTCTTCAAAGGAAGAGCTTTCATTGCAGCAAATCCATTTCCGATATTTCTAAAAGGTTGTTTCAACGCCTTCATTGGATCGTCACGTAAAGCCATGACGTTCTGTACAGACGTCCAAGTATTTCGAAAGATAAACTTACTGCGCTCTATTGTTCCAAATAAGTTGGAAGCCGCTCGGAACTTCGAACCTTTTACATTTTCAAATAACAACGCTGGACCACCAGCCTCATACACTCTCATATGAATGGCCGCCATTTCAAGATATGGATCTACCTCTTCTCGAATACGAACCAAATGTCCATGTTTCTCTAAGTCGATAATACAATCTTCTAAATTTCGATACAATGGAATGACTCCAATCTGTACTGATAGGTTTAGTGAACACAAACAAGCTCCCCTTTGTGGGGGCTTATTCCGCTATTTTACTAACGTTAAAACAAATTCAAGATAAATGTCAATCGATTAAGTCATCTACGCCGCCAAAGCTGATATCCCTTTCGTACCGCCTCCAACACAGCGCCGGGAACCGGAAATAACCATAGAGACGCTATAGGACGATACAGGGTATAATATGCTTTCTTGAAATCATCCCACATGTTGCAATCTTCTTGCTTCAAGAAGTCAGACACATCCACGACCAGACCACGGCCATCCTTGATCATGATATTTTTACCGTGTACATCGTGTGGACGAAGTTCACGCGAACAAGCATATTCTAAAGCTCCGTCAATATCCTGGATAGCCTGTTCCGATACGGGAATGCCTCTTTTGATACAATCATAGACCGTGACGCCATTCAGTCTCTTCAATATAAGAAAGTCCGTTCCGACATAATAGCATATGGAGTACGCTGGATGATCGCCAAGTCGCTTGTATACCTCAGCTTCTTCCTTTAATCCAGGCCTTCCCGGAGCATAAATTTTCACAGCATAATCTTCATAATCTGGGTGAGAGAATACTGCCGCATAATTCCCTGCTCCTAGCAATAACCAAGGCTTAGGGAGCCACCAAACCTTCACGGGTTCATCCGGACGGACGCTCTCTGACGACAACTCCTCCAACAATTCCCTCGTAACCAGTTCTCGTAACTTCATTATCTCTTCTTCTATTTGTTTCTGAATTCGATATCTACCCCATTCTAATACATTTTGACCTACTATCATTCTCCCACTGATAAAACAAATAGTCACTGATATAATTCATTCAATTTCAGCCATTCTTTATTCTAGATTCTCGATAACCGCTAACAAAACCTTTACCTCAAGATGACATTCCCCAAACACTACTTCATTAGACTAATAATTCGACAACTTAGCTTTACAGAAAAGAGGAGGAAGATTTATGTTAGCACCTTGGTTTAAACAGAACAATAGAAAAGTGACCCTACTTTTCTGCATCATGACTATTTTAATAATCACGTTGCTACCGTTTAAAGAAGTGAATGCGGCCATCGCACAAGAGACCAGCTTTAAAGTAGCCGTCCTGCCGGACACGCAAATGTATTCGCGTTACAATAAGGATATTTTCATTTCTCAAACAGAGTGGATTGCGAAACATCAATTCAGCGATAACATTAAATTTACCGCGCAAATCGGTGATATTGTTGACCGTAGAAATCAAGATTACGAATGGAATAATGCCCTAGATGCTTTTAAATGGTTTAAGAACTATAGTGTACCTTTTGGATACCTAGCTGGGAATCATGATGTTAATGAATCGAAGTGGGACGATCAACGTGACCCCGATGAGAATTTCATGAAATTCCTACAACCATCAACCTATATGGCAGATATTCCTGGTTTCCAAGGGGTATCTGATTCCGGATACTGCTCTTATTTCATATTCGAAGGTGCCGGTAAACAGTATTTGGCACTCTTCTTGGATTGGAGAACTTCCGATGCCTCCATTGCATGGGCCCAAAAAGTATTGAAGGATCACCCCGGCCTTCCCGCAATGGTATTCACACATCAACTTCTAAATGTTGAGGAAGATGGTAAAACAGCCTTTATTACACCCGAACATGGTCAGAAATTATGGGACGATCTGATTAAGAAGAATGATCAAATTTTCTTAGCGGTAAATGGTCATCATCATGGTTCTGCACACATGATTAAGAAAAATAATAACGGGAAAGACGTTTTGATGATGCTTGTTGATTTTCAAGGCGCATACATGGGCGGAAATGGATGGTTACCCCTACTTAATTTCGATATGAAAAAAAATGAAATTAACGTATCCACCTTTTCCCCATGGGTTACGAATATACCCGAGGATGAGCGTACTGAATTCGATATGGAACGTTTAACGGATGTAAACAATCAGTTTACAGTAAAAATGAACTTCGAGAATCGATTCGGATCATTCTGGGGTGCGCAAAATAAAGCACCGATTGCAAAAGCTTCTGAATTTGAAACAAAGAAAGATCTACCTCATAAAGGTACCTTAAAAGCAAAAGACGAAGATTTTGATACACTGAGTTATCGTATTACAAATTCAGGAATGCTAGGAACAGCAGTTATTACCAATCCTTCCACAGGCGCTTTCACCTATACTCCGAAAGCAGGGGTTACGGGTAGCGATACCATTAAGTTTACAGCTAATGACGGAAAAGCCACTTCCGCAGAAGGAACCATTAGCATCAGTATTACAGATCCAAACAGTAACCAAGGTGTGGTTGCCCATTGGCGATTCGAGAGTGATAAATCTCTTGACGGGAAGCCACTTACAGGCGACGGAGCCGTTGTCGTGAAAGATTTATCTGGCAACAACAATGATTTGCACCGAGTGGATGAAGGGAAAAGTAAGCCGGAAGACATGATCTGGTCCGCGGACAAGCCTATTAATTCAGCTACGAACAACAGTATTCGTATTTTCGGTGATAAGACCGCAGGTAAAGCTTCTTACCTGAAGACCGATGACAATGCTAAGGTTAATGCCCTTGAATTCGATAAAGGATATACGATCGAAGCCTATATGAAAATCGCTCCTGAATGGGATCCGAATAAAAACGGTTGGATGGGTATTCTTACTCGTGAGGATACGGGTAGCGATATCGGTAATACTGGGGGCGACAAGGATGAGCCAACGGCTACGTTAGCTATATCTACCCTAAGAGAGATGCAATGGTCCGTATTTCCCAAAAAGAATGATGATAGTGTTACGAACTGGTCTGGAGAGCTCTTCTTTAAATGGCATCATGTTGCCGTTGTAAATGATGGTGTGAAGACGATCATGTATATTGATGGTGCTCCTGTACTTCGCAATCCAGATGGCGAACAAGGCGGTATGATGACAACAGGGAAACCTTGGGTTATTGGATCCAACCAATATGACCATGGTCATGAGGGATCTTTTAACGGATGGATTAGTGAAATTAGAATTACAGACCGTGCGTTAAAGAAGAGTGAGCTTCTGAATATGCAAAATGAGTCTACTCCTGTTGTTGGAACTTCGAAGCCGCAGGTTGAGTCTCCTAAACCTACTGAAACACCATCGGCTCAGCCGCTAGAGTACAAAGATATGAACATTCACTGGGCTAAAGAATCTGTCGCGCAATTAAGCAAGAAGAAACTATTGAGTGGATTCTCTGACAAATCCTTCAAACCAGACAACGGAATGACCCGTGCAGAATTAATTACTGTTATTTCACGATACTTAAATTTCGATAAGACTAGCGCTGAAAAGACCTCATTCAAAGATATTACTAACCATTGGGCATCTAATGCCATTTCCACTGCTGTTGAGAAAGGGATTGTGGCAGGTATCGATGCTACCTCATTCGGACCGGACAAGCAAGTAACAAGAGAGCAAATGATGGTCATTCTCGTCAATGCTTTCGAATTGTCGGGTGATGGAAGCAAACATACGAACACATTTAAAGATAACGCCAACATATCCAGTTGGTCTAACAAGGCCATCGCAACGATGGTCGAGCTTGGTCTAGTTAACGGATATAACGATGGAACCATCCGTCCGAAAGATCCTGCTACTCGAGCAGAGGTTGCAACCATTCTTGTACACCTGATCGACCTCATCGAGAAATAATTAATAGAGTAGAAATCAAAACGGTAGATCGCCTAATTAGCGATCTACCGTTTTGTCATGTCCAATCTAGGAACCAAATTCCACTACTTCTCAATCAGTCCATACTTCATCTTTATCCTATCCAGTTTCTCAATCATAGGTTGCGAAATAAAGTAGAGAAACACCACCGTTGCAATCGCATGAACCATGTCAAACCAAAAACCTGAAATGTAAGTAGCAAGCAACGCCTGCCATGAGAACTGTGATGTGAACATCATTAGTGACCCTATGTTAATAATACCGCCGTAAATCAACAAAGTAGCTAAGCCTCCAAACACACACAATGATAGTTTGGTCTTTTTAAGCAGTCCTTTTTCGAATAAAATTCCTGCTACAAACCCAATAAAACCAAAACAGAACATTTGCCATGGAGTCCACGGCCCTTGACCAAAGAAGAAATTGGATACAAATCCCGTAACAGCACCTACAAGAAATCCTGCCTCAGCACCCAGACTCACACCTGCGATAATGACAATGGCAACGACGGGCTTGAACTGCGGTAGCATGAAGAATGCGCCCCGCCCCGCTACTGCAATAGCTGTTAATACAGCGATCACGATTAACTCCCGTGCCTGTGGCTTACGCTTTTCAAATACCATGGCAAAGGGAATCATCGTATACAGTACAATTAATAAACTAATAAAATAATATTTACGATCATTTAATACGAAAATACCTAACATCATCGTAGCTGGAATGACAATGAGGATAAGCACAGCTGCTAATAATGTTCGGCGGCTTAATCGCTTACCCGCTACCTGCTTGTCTGACATCGTTCTATCACATCCTCAATTCTAACTGCTTCAGGCCATACATGACGAACCATCCGATTGGCTGCCGTCGTATAAAAGCTATTTCCTGCGAAAAATTGCTGAGTTGTATTCGAGGTAATGATGCTCCCATCAAAGAACATCGCACATACTTCTGCATACTTGGCACAGAATTCAATATCGTGCGAGACCATCACAATCGTAACACCTTCAGCATTTAACTTCTTCAAGAATAAGGCAAGTTTCTCCTTGAAAAATCCATCCAGACCCTTCGTTGGTTCATCGAGCAACAATAACCTCGGCTCTAACAAAAGAACTTTAGCTAGTGCCGCTCGCTGCTGCTCACCACCACTCAAGTCATAAGGATGCATAGCTAGTAGATCCTCAAGCTCTGCGAACTTAACGATTGCATCTACTTTAACTGCCTTTTCTTCCTTCGTTAGCGGCTTATCAGACAACATTTCGTACAAATCTTGTTCAACTGTTTTTTTCACAAATAACGTTTGTGGACTTTGTGGAAGTATTCCTAAGTTATTAGTGAAAAGCTCTCTCGCTTTCATTTTGTTAGGATTTCTACCACCTATGAGAACTTTCCCTCTATAGGGCTGGAGGATGCCGCTAATAAGCGATAGCGTCGATGTTTTCCCCGTGCCATTCCCACCAACGATGCAATAGAACTGGCTCTCTTTCACTTCAAAAGACAAATCCTTGATAATATCTGGTCCGCTCTTTTCGTATTTAAACCATACATCTTTGAATGTAATTACAGAACGACTTGATATCGCTAAGGTTTCCTTTGTATCCACCATTTCGGGTGGCGTATTATCACGCAGGAACGCATTTAACCATTGCCGTCCCTCCTTTACCGTCACAGGGCAGGCTAAGTCATTGTCCACGCCGGCATATATCTGCATCGGTGAAGGCATTGAACAAAACATCGGATGATTCAGTGCACTTAATGTTTCTCCTACCTTATGGGGTGAATCATCTGCAATAATTACCCCTGCATCCATGACAATCAGGCGATCTGAGATCGGCAGTATATCCTCTAATCGATGCTCTGTCATAATAATGGTAGTCCCAAGGTCACGATTTATTTTCTTTACCGTCTCTAAAAAGTCAGCCGCCGCGATTGGATCTAGTTGCGACGTTGGCTCATCAAGTATTAATACCGAAGGGTGCATCGCCATGATAGAAGCTAAATTGAGAAGTTGCTTCTGTCCTCCCGAAAGCTCAGAAACATTTTTATGAAACCATGTCTGAATGCCAAAAAAACTCGCCATTTCAGCTACACGTAAACGAATAGTGCTTTGGTCATACCCTAAACTCTCTAGCCCAAAGGCAAGTTCATGCCATACCTTGTCCGTCACAATTTGATTATCAGGGTTTTGTAGCACAAATCCTATTTCTGAGGCCTGTGTCCGTTGGTCCATTTCTTCTATCGGTTGACCCCCGTAATAAATCTCTCCGGTACGTTTTCCATGTGGCGTAAGTATCGTTTTCAACTGCCTAAGTAATGTGCTCTTGCCACAACCTGACTTTCCACATATCGTTATAAATTCCCCACTTTCAATCGAAAGACTAATATGGGAAAGGGTCTCTTGTTCTTTCTCTGGAAAGGTGAAGCTTACATCTTTGATTGTATAGATTTCCATTTCATTCCCTCCACCACATTGATGATCACAGGTATCATACATAGAACAAAGTAGGCGAAATACACAACCACACTTAACGGCGTCATCGCTACCATCCTAATAGAAGGAAAGAATCGTATCGTATTCTCACCCATTGCCCCGCCTATGACAACCATGATTGTTAATCCCATCATGATCATAAGTACTACCCTATCCCTGCTATCAAATCGAAATATGGAGAAGCTCGTGCGATTAGGCAAGCCATATCCTCTTGATTTCATCGAATCCGCGGTTTCAATGGCATTTTCTAATGCCCATGTGGTCATAATCGAGAGAATGGTAATCCCATTCCGCGCTCTTTGGAGTATGTTTCCCTGTGAAATATCCCTGCCTACACACTTCTGAGCATTAGAGATCACCTTAATTTGTGCCACATATCTAGGTACAAAGCGCAACACCATCGATAAAATTAACGAAAGCGCGGGCAATACTTTTCCGAACAAATAAATAAATTTATCCGAAGTCATCACGATGTTATAACAAGAGAACCATATAATAATCGTCACAAACATACATGCTGCTGCCACGCCAAATAGGATAGATTCAAGCGTAATGGGATTTCCATTATTTAAATAAAAGAGAATCGTTCTACCTTCATGATTAAAAGCAGGATTCATAAGTGCCATGATCAATAACAATGGACTCATATAGAGTAGATTAAATTTAATGGCGCTATTTCCTTTTAACATTATGGAATACGTAATTGCGCTGATGAGCGCTAAGACTTGAAAGACCGGATGCATAAAGATCATACTAAACAACAAAATTACGACAAAATAAATAAAATTCACTATCGGATGAAAGGTCGCAAAGGAATCCTTCATTGTTTACCCGCTCCCATATCCCCACCAACATCTCGGCCTAAATCACAAGTGTACACCCAGTCAACGACGTCCCCGTCTTTGAGAACATACCGACTGCTACCGTAGTTAGGAAACCATCCGTTCACCTTATACATCCAACCGCTTAACTCTCCACAGTCAAATTCATATAAATTGTTTATGCCCTCAATATAATTACTGTTGTAGATGGGTGTCATCGAGAATTCCATATGAATTTTATTCTTTTTCATCTCTCGGAGTAACACGGCAAAGACAGACTCTCCTTCATAAAAGGTTACCTTTTGCTTTTTATAAATGATACCGTCGGCTGGCAACACTTCGAGTTTATCCTTATTGAATGTATCCATATTATTTAATATTGTTGTCGCTGATACGGACAATGTAACTGTTAATTCTTCCTTCTTGTTTATCGTTGCATCCTGCCATTCAACAGGTTTAGGTTTTCCTTTTGGAACGGGATCGGTAAGATACTTATCTTTCTTAGCTTCTGTATTCGGAACCTTAACTTCCGATTTACTAACTGTTGGTTTCTTAGATTCCTGCGCCTTTAATTGGGGTACAGTATCCTTCACTGGCTGCTTAATAACAACCATGTCTGACTCTTCTACTTTAACAACGGGTTTGTCTGGTTCTACTACTTTTTCTGTTTCTGGTCCCTTTTCTGTTCCTTTAGCTACTTCGTTTACTTTTCCTGATTCAATATCACTCTCTATTTCTTCTGACTTTTGTAATTCTTCTGTTAATGGCTTGGAAGCGTTACTATCAGACTCTTTTGTTGTCGTGTCTTCTAGTCTATTAGCCTCTTCATCTTGCTGAAGCACCATATTTGGAGAGGTAGTTATTTCACTTGTATCCTCAGTCTTAGTTGTCCCATCTGCAATCTCAGTTGAGCTCTTCTGATAATCCCCACCCCAAAAGAATGCAATCGCTAGTACACTTATGATCAGTAGTGCGCTGAACCATCTTTTCTTGTTCATTTGCTCATTCCCACCTTAAATGACAAAACAAGGGCATATAATCACCCTTGCTTCGCTCTACTATATTATTTGCTATTTAACATCTGACATGTCATAAAGACGAGTCTGCTTATTGATATAACGATCGTAAGCTACAAGTGCGTACATCCCTTGATCTGTCGCCATAAGATCAATTTCCCCAGGTTTGGCACCACCGTTATCTTGACCGCCTGACTTAATATGATAGAACCCTCCACTTGGTGCAGCGAAGCTCAATAAGGCATCCAGTGGTGATTTTCCATTTTTAATAAATCTAGCGTCACGATCCGCGTCTATACCAAGGCTAGACAAGGCTACAACAACCTGAGCAATACTCTCAGAGTTTACCGAGCCCCAACTCGTATATCCTCCATCAGCCGTCTGAGCTTCGGATAACCAAGCAACACCACGATCCACAGCCGCTTTTACTTTTGAATTTGTTTCATAATATGGCGCAAGCCCTTGAATGGCCATTGATGTGACATCAGTATCTGAGACATCAGGCTTTTCACCTAATGCCCATCCGCCACCACTAATCTCTCTATTCAAAATGTAATCAACAAGCAACTCTCTTGTTGTTTGTGTCTTTACTCCTGTAACTATCGGTATTTCATAATGCTTACTATCTAACGCTATAAGTGCAAAGATAGGTCCATTAATACCTTGTTTAATTAAAGTATCGAAATCAGCGAGTCTCTCTCTTAAGTTATATCCCGCCACATCGTCGATATTTCTACCGATTGAGGTTAGCGCCAAAATAACTCTATCGTATTCCGTATACTTTACATTATGCAGTTTCCCTGATTTTTCTTTCAGAATTTTCTCTACATTCGCATAGTATTTAGCATAATAGGCATCAGGTACTGGCACATCAGAACGAGCCAATCCGAATACGGTCCAATCCCCGCCAACACTAGCTATTACCGGATCCGTCACTGCTTTTTGCATAAAAGCTGCGGTATCTTTAATTTGTGTCTGAACTTCAAGCTTAGTTGTGCTGTCTACGATATCTACTTTACCCGTATTGTTATCCGTGGTTTTATGCTCATTCTTGTAGTTATGAACCCTAGTAGATACAACGGCGGCCATTTCTCTCGTAACCACATCTTTAGGGTTAAATAGACTACCACTACCTGTCATCAAACCAAGTGCAGTCACCGTTTCGATATCTGTCTTAGCCCAAGCAGATGCTTTATTGATATCTTTGATTACTGTTCCTGACTTCGACTCTTGTATACCCAAAGCTCTAACGATCGTTACTGCCATTTGCTCACGTGTAATATTGTCATTTGGACGGAATTCATTATTATATCCTGTTACTAATCCTGCTTTATTAGCTGCGTTAACATAAGGATAGAACCAGTCATTCACACGTACATCCTTAAAGTTAGCTCCGTTAGCAAGCTTCGTATCCAGAGCCAGCACTATGACTAGAATTTTGGTGAATTCTGCTCTAGTAATATTAGATTTAGGACTAAACTTGCCGTTGCTTCCTTGGATAAAGCCATTTCGAGTTGCTTCACGAATCGCATCATAAGCCCAATTCGAAATAGTACCTGCATCTGAGTACACATTATTCAACTCACCATTTGGTACAACTCCAGGTAAAGTGCCTGGCGAAGTTCCCGGCGTAGTCCCCGTTGTTCCTGGTGAATTTATTGATCCAGTAGTAGAACCAGGAGTCGGAATCTTCAAATCTACTGTATAAGATACAAAGGTTGTAAAATGGTTTGTTTTGATATAAATATCATTTCCTTTGACAACCCCATAAGTTTGTTTCTCGCTACCTTGATTCTCTTTGAGCCCTTGCTCCTCGGTTGGATACATCATAATCGGTGTATATTTGTTATTCTCAATAAATCCTACCGATTGCCCTTTTGCTCCCTTAATGCTGATGGTAAGTGGCTTATCGAATAACACTGAGCTATTTGGATTACCCATTGTAAAGGCATGATTTAAGGTCTTCACCTTACTACCATTAATCAAAGTGCCTTGAATAATGTCTTGTACTTTTGCGTCTTGATTTGAAGTAATGAGCTCGACCTTGCGATCTCCAGATTTAAAGCGTGTGCCTCTATCGAAAATAACCGAAATATCCCCTTTACTAGCTGAAATCATTGGAATATTGTCTTTAACATCCTCTAAATTAAGGGTAACTTTAGGTTTAATATCTGGAATATTAATGGTGATATTATTGGTATTCTTCAATTCTTTCGGGATATTCAAGTTATAATCCCTTTGGATATTACTTGGAACATTGATAATTGGCGTCTTATCGTCAGCATTAATCTCGATTCCTTCACCTACAGAAATCGGATCCCACTTGCTTAGATCTTCTCCTAAGTCCGACCCTAGATTTGTCGTGTAACGCCACTGGAGACGGTCGCCCTCATTAAGAATATACTTACTTGCACCATAGTCGGGATACCATCCATTGACATTGTACATCCATCCACTACCGCTACCGTGATCAAATTCCCCGTCGCCAGCTATGGATTCTACATATACACTTCCATATTTATCACTCAAGCTATAATCGTAGCTAATACCTCGGCTATCTAGCATTCTTTGCAATATGGACCATGCCGTATCACCAGATTTCATCTCTACCTTTGTAGTTGATACTACGAAGCCTTTATTAATTGTAAGTTTGTCTACAGATACAGTTACATATTTCTTAAGATCCGGATTGGTTACTTCCCCACCAGGAATTTCTATTGTGCTTGAAGTATAAGCAACATAATCCGTAAAGTGATTTGTTCTTACAATGAGATCATTTCCACTGTCATAGGCATACTCATTCTTGCCGCTATTTTCACCTTGAGCATTACTAGCATATTTTTGAATCGCATGAGGGGAACCATTCTGTATATAAGAAGCTTCTTTCCCTCTCAATCCCTTAAATGTTAACGTAACAAATTGATTGAACTCTACCTTTCCAGACCCGCCGATGGTGAATGCCTCTAGGATATTATCAAGCTTCTTGCCCGCTGGAATAATTGAATTAACGCTATTAGTTAGCGTTGTATCTGAAATATCTTTAGAAGATATTAATTCGAGCGAAGATGCATCACCACTAGTGACCTTGGAGCCCTTAGGGATCATTACAGAAACATTGCCCTTGATAGCTTCTAGATTAGGAAGATTACTGTTAACAGGTAAATTAACACTTACCTTTGAATTCAAGCCATTTGGGATTTCTACCGTTATTTCTTTACTACTATCTGTTACCTTGATGGGGATGAGATAATCGTGATTGTCTTGAGGAATGACAACTTTAGGTTTTTCTCCAACTGGTAATGGAATTTTGATTTCATGTGGTACTTCTGGTACTTCAGGTAATTTAATCTTTACATCCGTCATATCATAGAGACTATTTTTACCGCTTATGAATCGGTCATAAGCAACTAGTGCATAGGTACCTTGATCCGTAGCCATACCATCTACTCTGGCAACTTGTGTACCTGTGGGTTTAGTATGCATAAAGCCGCCATCAGGAACAGCAAAGGTTAATAACGCCCCTAACGCCGATTTGCCATTCTTAACAAACTTAGGGTCTTGATTGGCATCAATTCCCAAACTGCTTAATGCTACGACAACCTGTGCAATACTTTCACTACTCGTCGATCCCCAGCTTGTATAACTACCTTCAGCATTTTGGTTGTCGGACAGCCATTTGATTGCACGATCTATAGCTGCCGTTACCTCATCGTTCTTATGATAATACGGAGCAAGCGCTTGAAGCGCCATTGCTGTCATATCCGTATCTGCCTTAGTGACACCTAGTGCCCAGCCCCCAGCCGTTGGGGTACCCTTCATTACTTCTGCATCTAGGATAAAACGAATCAGTTTATCTCTTGTGGTTTGTTTGGTTTCATCTCCCCCTGTTAGGGAAGAAATTTCATAATTGTGAGCATTAAATGCTATTAGGGCAAAGATAGGACCATTCAGACCTTGTTTCTTTACATATTCTAAATTAGCAAGTTCTTTCTTGATGTCATAACCAGCAACATCACCGATATCTCTACCAATTGAGGTTAATCCCAAAATTAATCTTGAATGCTCCGTACTCTTAGTCGCATCCAGTTTACCATTATTCTTGGTCATTAAGACCTGTACTTCTCTGACCACATTGTTATAGTAGATATCATAGTACCCATTAGGAACTTGATAATCTCCTCTAGCTAGTGATAGAACTGACCATTCACCGCTACCTGTACCAAACGTTGGATTACTAACTTTATTCACAATATAAGCAAGATTTTTATCCAACTGTTCTTTAGCTGTGAGTGGAGGGACTACCTTGTTATATTCGATGCTAAAAGTTTGTTCAGCTTTATTTCCAGCACCATCAGTAGCCGTTACCTTAATCAGATTTACGCTTGCATTTAAGGAAACCTTGTATTCTCCGGCTGTTTCAGGAATAACATTGTCATTCAGCTTCACTTCTGGAACGATATCTTTATAAACATTGTCTGTTACCGTTACTTTAAAATTAAGCTCACTGATCGATACTTCATGTTTATCAACTAAACCTACTACTGTGATACGCGGTGCTTCTGTGTCCACTTCTTTTGCACTATCTGAAGTTTCTAATTCATCAATCAACTCCGCTTGATCGATATCAGCACTTTGTTGCGGAACTTCTACTTTTTCTTCATACCCCGCTTGTGTTGAATTTCCTCCATCTGCATATGATACTGTCATTCCTGGTAAAGCCATGGTAAAGAACATACTAACGACGAGCAACCACGCTAAAAACCTATTTTTCTTCAATTAATAATCCCTTCCTTTCTCTCCCCTTAATTTGAAATACAAGAAACACTTTCTGACAGCACGAAAAAAACCTCTCAACTTGTAAGTTGAGAGGTTTATATAGTAAACAGCTGAAAGAAGCATGCACTAATAAACACCCTTCTATCCTTCGTAGAGTTAATGGTGTGACGAAACAGGCAGGTCTTCTGGCTCAAGTATCATCATCCTTACAACCTTCCCGGTTTCCCAGTGGTATCTTGCAAGGACTCCTCTTTCACAGCGGCGGGACCGCGTGGGATTTACACCCACTTCCCTTTTAACCAATCCATGATTTTTTTCAAAATCACATTGGCACCTGTTTCAAGTTTATTGAATTTACATTCTATCATACCGAATATGTCGAATTTTGTCCTGTTAAAATTTTATTTCTTATGAATTTATTAATTTACATACTATAAGCCTATCTTAGTTATAAAGACATTCCCCTCATACGCTCCTTGTCACACCGCTCCATTTTAGTAGTGATTAAATCGATATGCATTATTACATTCATAAGAGGCGTAGCCTATTCAAGCTCGCCCCTTTAATTGTTCAGCTATTATTTGAAGTGCCCTACTCATTTTTGAAATCAAATCAAAACCCTGAAATATAGGTAGCACATTGTACTCGAATGATTGCAACTGCCTACATAGTCTACTTACTATCGCTTAATTCTAATCGTATTACGTTTAATTAATAACAATAATTGAAATATAAGACTCGCTATTGTTGAAATCACAATTGCGTGAACCGTAACACCTATAAGCCAATATTTCTCCAATGGATCATCAATATCATTTCTATATATATATATGGAAGTCACCATATAACTGAAGTGCTGCCCACATATGATTACTACTAATACGGCCAAAAATCCAGTTAAAAATAATCTTTTATCTCTTATAATTGTAATTTTATAATTTATAAACACAACTAGAATAGGTAAACCTATTATCCCAACTAAAACGTATATGACACCACTGAAATCACTATCTATTAGTGATATTAATACTGCAAATAGCCAATAAATAACTACCAGTAATACATTTACTTTTATGAGAAGTCTCACTTCATAACTCCTTATTGATTATTTCCCAGTGGTTTCTTGTAAGGACTACTCTATTACAGCGGCGGAACCGCGTGGGATTTGCACCCACTTCCCTTTTAACCAATTCATGTTCAGTTCGTTGAACTACATCATTGGCACCTGTTTTTCTACTCTATTCTATTAAATTTCCTTGCTCATCATATCTAATATCTCAACATTTGTCATGTTAAAATTTTGTTGCTGTAAACTTTAACTTAATACAAAAAAACGGCATCTCTGCCGTCTTCATGTCTTATTATTCAGTGAAACGTTGATGAAGGAGATCCATTTACAAGAAACAAGACAGGTGCTCCATCCGCTACATATTTTTGTCCGATTTCTGTAATCCCGTAGAGAAGCAACCATAGTGCTTGATCCACTTCAATTTGACTTGCTGTTGCATCATCCATGATACGATGTGCATCTCCTCTAAATGCTACGAACTGTCCCCATCTAGAAGTATGATTATTCATCTTAGGATCTACATACATCGCTACTTCCGTGATCTGATCTGCAAACGCTAGTACTTGCTTTAGCTCTTCTATATTAACACCTTCTTTTTTATTCATGCCCTTGCCTTTAAATTTTTCTATACTTATTATATCGACAACTATTCCATAAATTTATTTAGTTATTTAGGTTTAATTTTTGGTTACCCTATCGACTATCTGAAGGCACTTGATATTGTAAATACAGTATAACTTCAGCTCCAGTATATCAATTTCCACTCATTTATAGTCTATTTTGCCCATCATGATTCCTGAAGTGCCTTACTTTATTTGCAAGATAAATATGTTAATAGAAGAAAAGGACATTATTCCAATATAACCTTAGGCCTTAAGGTAATTTCAAATACTCGCTCCCAAATATAATCAGGATTTGCATAGGCAAGTGATGCGCTACTATATTGTGAGAATGACCACGTTGATCCACTAATTTGGCGTACATTTCCCCTCGACGTCGAAGAACCAATTAAGAAAGCATTCTTCCCTGCAAGTGTGTTCATGTACGTCTGCATCCGATCTCGCAAGAGAATAATCATATGGTTGTAATCACTCGTCGAATTGAACAGCCCCATATTTTGATCAGGATAAAGTACGTTCGTATACAGTGTATTTGCTCTCGAATAAGTTCGGATTTCTGCAATAGCCACCGTTTTGTAATAGTAATCTTTCAAGAACCGTTTGAATAGAAGTGAGCCATGCGCGTTCACTGCCTTATGAAGGGCCGCGGGATGAGATTCCGTTACTAAATATGCGTAACGTGCCTGCCCCATTCCGAGAGCAATCCCAATTTTATTCCCCGCTGTATTCCACCCACTATACCCTAGAAGACCTCCAGTGAATGGACTATCAAGTAATGCCTCTGTTACCGTCGCATTGGACGCACCTTTAGCTACAAAATCAATAACGATCGTCGGGATGCGCTCGTTACGATTTGATTCAATACGACTTAGCGCACTTGATACTTGATTAACGTCCGTAATCGCAACAATTTCTAAATCATATGAACCACTAGTGACCCATTGTCCCCCGATCATTTCAACGTGACGCTGAATATTGTCGTGTACGGTCATATATTCGTATGTGTTAATGATCGTTGAACCATGAGGTCCATAATATTGCACCATATATCTTGGATTTACCCCGTCACAATACAAATGGTTCGCCATGCGTGCCAAGAGAGAATGACCTAAACCATCTGCATCAGGAAGAATGATGGCACGCTCAGGATTCTGACCTTCCGTCCCGCCACCGAGATACTCATTGATGTAAGCTTCAATAAAT
This sequence comes from Paenibacillus macquariensis, assembly GCF_900156375.1. Taxonomy (GTDB): domain Bacteria; phylum Bacillota; class Bacilli; order Paenibacillales; family Paenibacillaceae; genus Paenibacillus_AQ; species Paenibacillus_AQ macquariensis. The sequence goes on along the minus strand of NZ_FTNK01000005.1, from coordinate 178,669 downwards.
CGGATTTCATTTGCTTGCACCCCTTGGGTAGAGGAGTCATCGACACCAATCGCAAGGAAGTCAATATAACCTAAGCGGGCAAGTTGATCTAGGATATAATAGTTCGACTTAAATTTATGGTGTCGTGCGTAATAATATTGTTCTTTATTGAAATGGACTGGATCTCCAAAAGGTGTGTTATCCGGTTTTGTATCATAGCCATTTATGATGTCGTTGAATTCCACATATATTTGTCTAGGTTGCTGAGTAAAGCTACGTGACTCCGTATAAGCATCATAATTTTGACCCTCAACATACGCTGATGTAGCCAATCGCATTATAGTATCCATAACATAGACAGGCTTACTCGGATAGCATTGCTTAATTTCACAAATAACATCTAATAAATTTGTGGTAGCAGCATCATAGTTAGGATATATCCCCCCATCACTTGTGCGAAGACGTCTGCTTCCAATTAATCCACCGTAAGCGAGCATATCTGTAGAGATAATGAAGCCGTCCACAGAGGATGCGTTATTCAGAATGAATTGGCGAATGTTTAATGTTTTCCCAAACCGGGGCGACATCGTATCTAGTACTGTAGATCCCGAAATTGTTTTGTGAGCATCCAAGCGGTTCTTAATATCATTAATACTTGGTGTAATGACCTCGATTCCTGCCGATTTGCCCTGTAGGATAACATCATCTAAATTAACTGGGCGGTCATCCAGTGGTACATATAGAACTCTTTTCATATTAACAACTCCATATTTCATGATAGGCACGTTCGTCCAGTCCATTACTTTCACGTTTGTGCCTTCATATATATAGGTGATTCACCTTTGAAATTAACAACCATTACTATCTAAATATTTTTTTTAACCAAATCTAACCAACAAATGATATACTAAAATAAGAACAAACGTTCTTATTTTGGTTGTAGAATTACGCTTTCTATTTCCCTACAGGTAAATAGATTTAGAACATAATAGAAGGGAGAGCTTATTATAGAGACACAACAGAGCCTATATGAACGTTATAAGACCGAAGTTTATCGTATTGGATGGAGATTGCAGTATCGAGCCAAAATCATTAAAAAACGAGAATGTTCTTTCTATGGAATAGAATCTACTGTTCCTAACTTTACCTATTCTACTGAAAACAAGATATTGGTCCAGCAACTCATAAATACATTACCTCCATATGGAAAGATCATTTTATATAAACTCTATATCCAAGATCAGACCGAATCAGAAGTTGCACGACAACTACAAATGAGCCAACAGGCGGTGAACAAATGGAAGCGAAAAATGATCCAGCAACTATCCCAGACAGCGAATTCCTAGACTTACTTCATTCGGCAAAGCACAATAATCCTGAGTCTATGATGGAACTCATCGAATTGTATAAAGGGGATATCCTTCGTCTAAGCCAGTTTATTCATATGCCGCAAGAAGATGCGGTATCGCACATTATTGTAGAGTTTCTTGAATTCATCAAGAGTAATAAGATTTGAACCTTAATGAATTCCATAGAATCCATACGATGATACTAACAAAAAACGGGTCCACATAGGACCCGCCAAATTCATTAAATATTAGGTACAGCAATTGCCGCCTTCTAATGTACAACTAGTACCTTCATTAGGAGTATCCGTTAAATCGGACTCCTTAAAACTGATAGCGATATGAGAGCCTACCGTACGCAACACCTTGCAGTTTTTTTTCACATGTTGCAGTAGACTTTCTTTCTGTTCATCCGTTAGATCACCTGTGAAGCTAACGCTAAAGTCTATCGCAGAAATATCCCCATTCTCATCTACCGTATCTTCCGCATTAACGGATACATCTGTGAGTGGTAATGCATTCTGTTCTGCATAACGGATCAGCGTCATCATCGAACATGACGACAACCCGATAAGCCATAACTCGGTAGGACGAAATCCTAAATCCTCGCCTCCGCGCTCCACACTTTGATCGACAGTTACCGTGCGATTCTGTGCATGCGCTAGATGCAGAAACCGTTTCACGCGCTGTATATAAATTTTCATTAATGTTAACCTCCTCAAATATTGTATTACCCCTTAAGTGCCCATGATGCAAACCGCTTCTTCAACGGATACAACAGTACAAATTCGAAGAACATAGCCAAAATACCAATCGTGATAATGCCCACCATAACTAATGGCGAATTACCAATTTGCCCACTAGAAGAGATAAGCCAACCAATTCCTGAACTTCCACCAATCATCTCTGCTGCAACAAGTGAGCGCCACGCGATTCCAAACCCTACGACTACGCCTGTGAACGCAGAAGGCATAACCTCTGGCAAATACACGTGCCATGCCAACTGAAGCCGATTAGCACCAAGGGTCTTAGCTGCTCGAATATGCGTAATTTTGATTCGTTCCATCCCTTGGATCACATTAACGAGAATAGGAAAAAATGCAGCAATAACAATGACAGCAATCATCGGCGCATTCCCTAAATCTAGCATCAATATGAGCAGTGGAGCCCATGCCATTGGTGGTGTTGCCTGAAACAACATGACCATTGGAGATAAGAATTGTCGAAATGCTTTACTTACCCCTGCTAACAATCCAAATACGAATGCGGAGATCGCCGCGATTGCAAATCCAAAGAATAATCGGTAGAGACTGATCCCAATATGGTGGTAATAATCTGGAGAACTGAGCTGCTTCTTCAACTCAAGCCAAGTACTCCAAGGTCCCGGAAATATAATGGGCGGATAATTCCTTGCAACCAACATCCATACAATGATGATAAAAGGGATGGCAAGTATGCCAAAATGAAATTTTTTCATGATTTTCCCCCTGCCTTCGAAGGCCCGGTTATTTAATCCAAGTTGTATCGATGATAGTAGATACATCTAGCTGCTTTTCGATCGATTTGATGGTGAAGCTATTATCTGCTACCTCTTGATAATATTTCAGATCTTCATCAGTAAATTTATATTCGAACTTATTGCGCTTCAAAGCTTGAGTTATCACCTCAGCTGGTGTGTACGTCTTATCAGTCCCTTTGATCTCTGGTACATTAAATGCTTTGGCAAGTACCTCAGCATCTTCCTGCGTATTTTGATTCAGATCCTCGATGGAAGCAATATGACCTTGAATGAATTTCTTCACAGCCTCCGGTTGATCCTTTAAGAATGCGTTCGAACCGAGAACAACAAATGCCGGATCTGGAAGCTCCTTCACTACTTTAAGTCCGCGTAGCTCTGCAAACGTCAGGAATGGCTCACCAGCCACTGCCGCATCAATTGTTCCGCTTGTAATCGCAGTCTCCATGTTGGGCGTCTCCATTTGCACTAAGGTTACGGATTGATCGTCCAACTGACCTTCTGGAAGCAGTACAGCACGAATTAGATAATCTACACCGCTACCTTTCACCAGATTCCCAAGTTTTTTGCCATTGAGATCAGCTGCTTCTGTAATCCCGGAAGACTCTTTCGTGAATAGCCCATTTTTCCCTTGATCTACCTTAGCAATTATTTTAAACTCTGCTCCGCGTGAGCCCCAATTGACTGCCGCTGGCATACCCGCATATGCGATGTCCAACTTCCCTGAGGATAGTGCCTTATACAAATCCGGTCCATTCTTAAAAGAGAAAAACTCAGCTTTTAACCCCTGCTTATCAAGTAGTTTCTTCTCTTTGGAAATAATAGCCGGTGCTGCGGCAATCAAATTCACATAACCAACCTTAATCTCTTGGACTTGCTGCGTTTGTTCTCCCTCTTGACCTTTATTTGCTGCTTCAGCCTGCTTATTTGTATCCGAGTTCCCGCAACCGGAAGTAAGTGCCGCTACTAGCACAAGGCTACCTAACATACTGAACAATTTGGTGTGTCCTGTTCTCTTTTTCATGGTTACATTCCCCTTTTTTATATCCCGGAGCCTTCTGACTCGTAGTAGATTTGGAAATCATATCTTAAATCCATCATTAACTGCTTTTTATATTCATTAAAGTAGGATGACACCCGGATTTCTGGGATTCTCGGTCTTCCCAAGCCAATATTCACAATGTTATGAATTTGTCCTTGATCATCAAACACTACAACCCGATCCGATAAATAGATCGCTTCATCAATACTGTGAGTAACCAAAATGACGGTCATTCCCGTCTCCTTCTGGATACGGAGTAGCTCCTCTTGTAGAGATTCCCTCGTCTGTTCATCCAACGCACTAAATGGTTCATCCATCAGAAGAATACTTGGTTTAGTTACCAAGGTTCGAGCTATGGCAACCCGTTGCTTCATCCCACCAGATAAGTCTGAAATGCTCTTATGCTCTGACCCAGCAAGTCCAACCATTTGAATGGCTTCTTTGCAACGCTCCACTCTTTCCTTTTTGCTAATTCCAGCCATACGTAGTCCAAAAGCAACATTATCAAGCACGTTTAACCAAGGAAATAATGCCAAGTCTTGAAATACAAACCCGCGATCCGGTCCTGGATTGCTTACTTCTTGACCATTGATCGTAATACTTCCCTGCTTAGGCTGTATATACCCAGCAATCACATTGAGGAGCGAACTCTTCCCGCAACCACTCTTGCCGATAATACTGACGAATTCGCCTTGATTTACCGTTAGATGTACATCGTTAATAATGCTTCGTTTATCCTCGTAAGACACTGTGACATGATTAATTTCTAACATGGAAGTACCCGCGTGTGACAAGGACATCTCCCCTTTCTAATTGCAACTATGCCGATATGAATTAATATATAAATTAGCATTAAATGGTTACTAGCGTCAAGGGAAAAATATACAAACACTCGAATGAAAAAGATTCTTGTCATCCAAAAAGAACCGGTAACGACGTCCTAAAAGGTGGTAGCCGTGTCTCATAGAAATATAAGAAAAACTTCCTCGCCCATGAAGTGGGCTAGGAAGTTTCTATTTGCATCATGTTGGTCTTCTTATAACTTTATGGATTACCCAAGATTGTGAGCCAGTTACGTTCATTGCGCCGCTCGACTTCCAGTGGAGAATCAAAGAAACGCGATAACAATTCCGAATTTAATAAGTCTTGAGTGTCGCCAGCTTTAAAAATCTGTCCATCTTTAACAAGTAAGGTTTTGCTAAACACTGGCATAATTTCTTCGATATGGTGAGTTACAAAAAGAAAAGTTGGAGCATCGGCTTGCTTAGCTATTTTCTCCACCATGCTAAGCAACTGTTCGCGTGCAAATACGTCCAGTCCGGTACAGGGTTCGTCTAGAATAAGTAGATCAGGCGAAGCTATTAATGCTCTTGCAATGAGCACTCGCTGACGCTCCCCTTGGGAGAACGTATCATATCTGCGGTTCGCCAATTTCTCGCACCCCAACAGCTTTAATAAATCATAAGCCTTTTCGCTATCCTCTTGTTGAGTCTTATCATACAATCCAATAGTCGCGAACTTTCCACTCAACACAATATTTAAAGCCGTTTCATTTCCGCGTAATCGTTGCTGAAGCGATGAACTAACCCAACCGATAGACTTACGCAGCTCCCTAAGATCAAATTCACCAAATTTCTTACCTAGCACTGTAATTTCACCTTTAGTCGGCCAAATGTAACCATTAATCATATTGAGCAACGTTGTCTTTCCGGAACCGTTTAACCCAACGATACACCAATGCTCTCCTTGATTGACCTCCCAACTTACATTTTGTAATATAGCGGATTCTTCACGTTGCCAGCTTACATTCTCTATTTTAATAATCAACTTTTCGTAACACCCCTTTCTCCTTTATTTACATCCATTGAATTGCTTTTATTTTTTTCAACTTCGATGTTAGCGGTAACCCAATATACAGCCTCTTGAGCATTTTGTTCTACAATTGCACGATATATCTTTTCATGAATCATTGTATTGTCACTATAATTCGGAATATTTAATAGAAATTGATTCAAGTGAATCTCTAGTGATTTACTAAACACATGATAAAGATCAGCTAGAGTATTATTGTGTGCAGCTTTGGCCACTGCCAAGTGGAATGCAAGGTCTTCTCGTATATATGCTGAGTAATTCCCCTTCTGCAATTCATCATTTCGTTGATCCAGATACAATCGAAGCTTGATTAGATCATCCTCAGTTCTTCTCTCAGCAGCCAGCTTTACAATCGCTTGTTCCAGTATGATTCTCGTTTCATTTAAATTCTCACCACTAGACAGATCATCGGAGACCTCATCTTCGTTATACACTACAAACGTTCCTTGACCGTGTTGTATCTTTAACAATCCAGCATGCACCAGAATTTTCACAGCTTCACGAACTGTTGAACGGCCCACACCATATTCCGTCATTAATTCGAATTCTGAGGGCAACCGATCACCAAGTGTAAATTCCTTGCTTACAATTCTTCTCTTCAATTCGATTAAAACCAGATCCACTAATTTACGAGGCTTTACATACTCACTCATCCGTTTACAACTCCTTAGTGGAAAATAATAACACATCAGACGTCTGATGTCTAACGTGATTCTTAGACATAGTTCAAGAGACGAACTTACCTCAAAGCCATTTGGCTATTTCCCGTTGCTCTTTTACCACGAAAAAAGAAGCTCCCTTTCCCACTTAACTAGTGGTTTAGGAAGCTTATTCTATACGTTATTCTGGAATTAACTTCAGTTGATTCCCCTCAGCTTGATAGACGGACGGTACACTACTGGTTGTATGGTATTGTCCAGTACTCCAATCATCTATCTGATCATTATACCAGCTGCTCAATAAATTACCGGATTGACCCGGAGCAACCACATTATACGACTTCGATGGATCTGCTAGGTCGATAACTGTTCTCCAAGGTGCTCCATGATTCACTTCTCCGGTGTCTTTGTTCCACCCTGCTGCGCCGACAGTTACTTTACTTCCTCCCATCGGAACAGGCTTGGGATTGAAGATCAGATTCAGTGGTTTAACAGAACCTAGAGGATGAGGGAACTCGACTTGGTGAAACTTGCCCCACTGCCATTTAGAAGGTTGTTTCCCTTGTAAGGAAATTGCTTGATCAACTGCAAGTTGAAGCGCCTGAAGCGCCACCTGCTCCAATCCACCCTTTTCATCAATCCATGGATCCTTCTCACCTCTAAGCGTCTTACGAATCATCTCATCCTTAGCGGTAGCTTTATTATTAAAGAGCTTCATCATTTCATCAGATATTTCAGGTTTGAACAATACATCATCAAATCGTTGCATCCATAGTTCATAGGCAAGCGGCGCAGCTTGATCCGCATCATTCACCTTATTCCAGTTCTGCAGTAGCTCTAGTGTTTCCACATCAATGGACCGAAGGTTTGTTTTCCCCTTGACCTGTTTGATCAATCCATCGAGGAATTCTTCTGCTTGAAGATTGTTATGGTCGAACTGCAATTCCTGTAAATCCTGAGTTGTCAGCACAGCTTTATTGCTCAACACTTGCTGAATTCGAGCTTCACGATAGGGTTGGGACCAGTTATCAGTAATATGGTAGGGATAACTATCATTGATTACTTTATTGTTGGCAGTTGCGATATACCCTTCTGGTGGACTCACTGTCGTTGGAAGCTCATCCCAAGGTATAAATCCTGTCCATTCATATTCGTCTGTCCAACCAGGTACTGGAACGGATCCATCACCCTTCTTACGAATCGGAATTAAGCCGTTAGCTCGGTACGCAATCGTGCCGTCATTGGAAGCAAACACGAAATTTTGTGGGGGAGCATTGAAGAACTCTAGGCTTTTCTTAAATTCATCCCAATTACGCGCTTTAGCAAACATTTGAATTGCTTCAAGTTCAGTCGTCGGATCCAGTGCTGTCCATCTCATGGAAAGCGCTGTGTCTTGCTGCTGATCCTTGGCAAATTCAGATATAATAGGCCCATGCCGTGTGACCGAGACTTTATAGGAAATTGGCGACTCACCCTTGATCTTGATCTCCTCATTGTATACTCTCGCATCTTCCCACTTGCCCATATACTCGAACTGATCAGGGTTGTTCGGATTTCTCTTTTCAATATAAAGATCCTGCACATCAGGATTTAAATTCGTAACACCCCAAGCTATGTTCTCATTGTGTCCGAGTATAATACCTGGGACACCCGCAAATATAACACCACTGACATTCAACTCTGGCGCAGATAGATGCGTCTCGTACCAAATGGCCGGTGTAGCTAATCCTAAATGTGGATCATTCGCTAGCATAGGTTTACCAGAAGCTGATTTATCTCCAGATACAACCCAATTGTTACTTCCATTATACGGATCAGGAGCTACTGCAATGGATGCCAATGCCGATAAGTCAATGGGATTATCCTTTATCGCTTGAATGATCGTCGCGCCATTCTTCGGATATGTTGGGAATAATGACTTGGCCTTCTCCGCAGATACTTGCTGAATAAGTTGATAGCGGAATGCTTGCCCTTCCCAACCGTTCGCCATATCATAAGCCATGTATTTTCCTATCGTTAAAGAGTCCACTGGCACCCAATCCGTTGGTTCGTATCCTAGAACTGTAAACTCAATCGGTAGTGAACCCGATTCCTTCGCTTGTTTTATGTAATTATTCACACCCTGTGCATACCATTCTAGCACCTGCTTGGAAGACTCAGAATACGCACTTAATGAAGCTTCAGCCGCTCGTCGCAGCCCAAATGTTCGGAAGAACTTGTCACGGTCAATAGCTTTTGCACCCACGACTTCACTTAACTGTCCTGATGCCTGCCTTCTGCTCAGGTCCATCTGGAACATACGATCCTGTGCTGTCACGTATCCTTGAGCTAAATAAAGATCATGCTCACTTTGTGCCTCTATATGCGGTACCCCTGACTCATCCCTCCATACATTCACAACCTTCTCTAACCCACTAATCTTTAATTCGCCCTTAATAACAGGTACACTTTTATTCAGTAGCCAGTATACATAGCCACCCGCACATGCAATTAAAATGACAATAATGAGTCCAATAATCCCTATGACTCGTGGCCAACGCTTCTTCCTACGCAGTGTAATCTGCGGAATACTCACTGATGTTGCTAATTTCATGCAGATTCCCCCATCATGTTACGTGTTTTGTTAAATGCCAACCATTAGTATAGTGGCAAAGCGCTTTCATACAAGATGAACCATTACTGTTTTCGATTTCGAATTAATCACTCTAAATCATCGTTATGTCTTATTGTGATCTACCATGAGAAAATGACTCCATCTATGATTGCTGGAATGATGTAGCTGTAATCCTGCAATCCGAACATATAAACGTATAATAGATCCCCTCTCCATACTCCACTACTTCTCCCCAATCTAACTGACTGATAAAGATCATGTACTTGGAGCAACAAGGACATATCGGATACTCCGCATCCTGTATCCAAGTTGGATGCCCACCAACTTGTGAAACAGTTGACTCTAACGTCCAGTGAGCTGCATGGTAGCTGTTTCGAGACTGACTTGCTAGCCTAAATAACTTACTTGCAGATAAATGTTGGTTATCATAGTCATCAATATTAAATACTGGCAAATAATCTGGTCTCTGATTATATGTACTCCATTTGGACTCACCACTTGAATCAACATCCATAAACACAACGCTATAGCAGCTACACATAACACATGTCTCTATCTTAAGCCGCTCTCCAGCCATAGACAAAAAATGAAGCGATGGGTGACCTACTTTCAGATCTAGCAGTGTGGTCAGCTTCCCTCCACACCACAGACAGGTATGTGAGCTTGGAGTCAGTATTGTTACAGGTTCAATTGCTTCATTTCTTGAATCACAAGCTTCTATCTTCTCAATAGCATAGTTATATTCATGAAACAGATTACGACGATTACCATTTTGGGTAAGCTCCCAGCCTGCTTCATAAGCGTATAGTTCAGGCCGGATGTGGAGCTCCTCCACCCATTGCGGGGGGGATTTCCTCCATTCACAAAACCGCTTTACTACCTGCTCATCTCCAATCCAAGCTAACGCAACTAATAGATGATTGCGACTGTCCTTATCATGTTCCACCTGATTCAGCAATCGATCCCGCTCCTCCTCAGAAGCATCCTTAAACAATATCCCCGGATAATATAAGTCATGGAAGATAAGTCCCTGGATCGAGGTAGCTAGCGACTTGTTCTTATAACAAAGCAGAGATAACAAAATGTCCTGGCTTGTGTCCACATCACCAGAATCCATTAGACTCATGCCATAAACTAACATTCTGTCTGTGTCTTCCTCTGATAATGATATGTATAACTGCTCCCTGTTCAGTACATAGGGAATGTATTGTATTAATGGATTGTATGAGGAAGGGGTGTGCATGATCTTAAGAATTTCAACCGGATCATCAATCCCCTCATATAAATCCACATCTTTGCGATTCTCTTTTATATATTGCTGCCTCTCTTGGTGCTCTATCTCCTGACGACATGGCATGCAATAGCCACCTGTCTTATCAGCAGTGGCTGGCAAAATGGTTGCTAAACAGTCTTCACTTTTACACGGAATACGTATCACCATATCTCCTCCTTACTCTTAAAACCCCCTTCAACACAAGAGATGATTCAAGAATTTATGCAAGGTTTAATTGCCAAGACACACCATACTTATCTTGAACCCAACCAAACTTATTTGAAAAAGGATACGCTGCTAGCGGCATTAATACTGCTCCATCTTGAGACAACAATTCATATGCTTGTATGATCTCATCTTCCGTATCACATGTTACATATAAAGATATTGCAGGGGTAAATGTAAAGCCATGTTTAACGTTGCTATCTATACACATGAACACTTGTCCTTTTAGAGAAAAACTTGCTTTCAATACACTCCCTTCAACACCCGCCTCATTTGCTCCATAATGTTGAATGTTGATAATCTCAGATTGCTCAAATATAGAGGTATAGAATTTCATTGCCTCTTCCGCTTTACCCTCGAACATTAAGAATGTAGTGATTTTTTGATTAGAATCTACCATTATATTCAGCTCCTCTTCTCTTTTAATACTGCCCTGTTTGTTGTGATAAAGTATATCGATCACTCGTGGTTTGTTATTCCTTAGTAAATTGATTCATTAACAGTATACTCCAATTGTGCCCGTACACCTTCTAATTGTCTGGTTAGATAAGGAGAAACTTCGCCTTTTCTCGATAAGGCTTCTAACAGAGGGAATGTGTGCCCGCCCCATGGGCCTTGTGGATCGAATACTTGCCTGCCGATTCGCAAGCCATCTACTTCAATGAAGCTATTCAGTTGTTGCATTCCTTCATTAAGCAGACCCATCGGTAGCGGTTTATTCCTGCGCCGAGACCATTCTGCCAAGTAGGACATACCACGTAAGATATCGTATTCAAAAAATCTCGGAAAACAAGGTTTCAGCCAATCCTTATCGATGATGTGTCCAGATTGTTTGGAACATACAAGACGATGTTCAATCAAATAACGTGCGCCTTCATCTAAGAAAACCTCTTCCTGCACAGTGAAGTCGCGGTTCGTAAACAAAAGAATTGCCTCAAGTGGAGGCAGTGTTGAAACGATAGAACTCTTATTAGAATCAGTATAAGCTTCAGGTTCGCAGTTCAATCCACCATCAGATAACTGATGCTTTAAGAACCATTCACGAATCCAAGGCAGTTCCTTGTCCAAATCACAGCCATAGGCCATCAATATCATATAGTACACGGCGAGCTCGCAATGGCAACAATCCATTTTCCTTTTATCCGTTTCACTTATAGGGTGGTCGCTGTCGGATATAACGAAAACAGGCCATGTTTGAGCTTCCAACAAATATTTCGCTCTGGCAATAGCGGACTCCGGAATTTGTTTCACTTCTCCCATTTCATAAAGAGTAGCCATATGCCACCAAGCACCATCCCATTTTCTACGGCTGATCTCACAACGATCCATAGCCACATCGGGATAAGATTCAAGATATCGTATAGATTCTTCGATTACATACCGTATTTCTCGATTAGCTGGCATCTTTAGTATCCCCTTTATTATTTACCTCTACAGTTATACAGCAAATAGCTTCTTCTCTGTCGACTAAGATGATAATCCTTCCCCGTAATCATACTCGACAAAGGGTGCTCATGTAATTGTTATTTGAGTTCGAATCACCGAACGCAAAAACAACGGCATTTCTGCCGTTGTTTATGTTTAAGAAATATATAACACATGATCCATCACTCTAACTTTTAGACAGTAGTATGAGGCGCTTCTTAGATTCTAGGAGCGTTTTTCTGAATCATTGAAATCTGCCCTGAATGAATTCCTGTATGATACATTAGTCTTCCTACGGCTTCAAGAGGTGTTGATGGACCCATACGCGATTCAACAATTTGATGCCATGACTTCTCAGGAAGCTCCCGCATCGCTTCAATGAAATGCGCATTCGATGCCGCCAACAGATCAACCAGCTCAACAGATCGGTTAATAGACTCGTTATTCCCCTCAACTGCATCACTCTTTGCAGTATTATGTACCTCAGGCATAGGCTTACCGAAGAACCAATCCGCGAACATAAACTCCACTTCCGCATTATGACGAATCAATGATTCGATAGATGAGGAGCCGATCTGTAGGTTCAAATCTTCTTGCGGTACTGCCTTCACTGTCTTGTGGAATCGTTCCTGAATCGCTTGCCATATTGGCAGTACAGTATTAAAAGTCATATGAAATAGGCTCCTTTATTTAAGCGTCTTTCTTCTTATCAATAACAACATGACTGAATAGATTCGCATCCACGTCGATATCGAATGCCATTCCGAATCCAACAACATAACGTCCCTGTACAGGAGTTAATTCGAATAGCGAGAAATCTAATCCCCGCAACAAATCCATCATTTTTGAACCATGATCGGCATTGAACAATTCGAAGATGTCCTCATGTCCATCGTTACCGATATTGCTAGACGTACAATTCAAACGTGCACGTTCTGTAGCAAATTTGTTGTTCGTTGCAGATTCGTCTGCAATAAGAAGTACATCGACAAATTCATTATTTTCCGTATATCTATAATGATCTGCAATCTTGCTAATGTAGATATAAAGCTTACCATCTTTCTTAACGAATGGAGCATAACTAATAAATGGCTTACCATCTTCATCTATCAAACTCAAAATCAGGTTTCTACGGTTCGCAATAAACTGTAGATAATTTTCCTTATTCTTCTCTAAGTCAACTGGTTTTTTCATTAAAAGATCCTCCAATATATATGGTTCGTTAATTTATAGTAATTACTTTACGGTGCTTAACAAATGAATGCGAGGTTTCTTTTCTGTCGGAATATATTGAATTTCCGAATCCATCCGATAAACCTTGCGGATCATGTCCGTTGTCATGACTTGATTGGGTGTGCCATGCATCGCTTTCTCGCCACCTTGCACGACGACAACACTATCGCTATAACAAGAAGCTTGATTAAGATCATGCAATACCATCACAACAGTCATACCCATATCCTGATTCAACTCACGCACAAGCTCAAGTACTTCATGTTGATGAGATATATCCAGATAAGTTGTCGGTTCATCAAGCAACAACACTTTAGGACGCTGAGCAAGCGCCATAGCAATCCATGCACGTTGCGATTCACCACCGGACAAAGATACGATCGGTCGATCCTTATAGGCAGTAAGATGTGTCTTCTCAAGCGCCCAATGGACGATTTCCATATCTTCATTGTCTAATCTCTCAAACCACTTCTTATGTGGATATCTTCCATAAGAGACAAGATCGATCACGGTCATATCACTTGGTGCTTGATTCTTCTGACTTAACATGCACATTTTACGGGCAACTTGTTTAGCGCTCATGGATTTCAAATCCGTGCCTTCGAGTACGACAGAACCTGTATGATACGGGATAAGTCGCGACACCGCTTTGAGTATCGTTGATTTCCCAGATCCGTTGGGTCCAATGATCGACACGATCTCACCTTGCTTAGCGGTGAAAGAAAAGTTGTTAATGATGTTCTTCTGTTCATACTTAATCGAAATCGAGTCGACAGTAAACATGTTAGAACGCCTTCTTTCTCATCAGGTATAGGAAATAAGGTGCGCCTATGACAGCCATTAGAATTCCCGCAGGTATATCCAAGGGTGAGAACAACGTGCGTCCTCCTGTATCGGCTATCAGTAGTACAAGAGCTCCTAATGCCATGCTCATTGGCATCATATACTTATAGTCTGAGCCAACGAGTAATCTAGCCATATGCGGTACAACAAGACCCACAAACCCGATCATTCCAATGGCAGCTACAGAGATTGCTGCCAAGAATACCGCTAATAAAGACAATAGGATACGAATTCTGTTAACATTCTCACCAAGATTAGATGCGACTTGATCACCCAGACGAATGATATTCGCTTTCCGAATGGCAAAGAATGAGAGTATCCAACCAACAATCGCATATGGGAGAACCATCATCAAGGCATTATTCCCTTTCGCTGCAAGGCTACCGTTCAGCCATTGAACCGCTGCTGGGAGACGATCACTATACATGATCGTCAATAATCCAATCAATCCGCCACAGAGAGCATTCACCGCAACACCAGATAAGATGATGGTTACAGGTGATATCCCGCTTCGTCTCCATGCTAGGGCATATACAATGGATGCAGCAAATAATCCACCGCCAAAAGCAGCAATCGGGATAAATTGCGTATATTCAGGTGCAGCAAGCATAATCACAAGAACACAAGCAGCGGCCCCACTTGTCACACCTGTTAAACCAGGATCAGCAAGTGGGTTACCCATTACAGCTTGCAAGAGTGCACCCGAAATCGCAATATTTGCTCCGATAATCATCGCTAGCAATACACGTGGCAATCGAATATCCCATATGATCGTGGAATTTACCGTATCGGAAGAAGAACTAAAGAGCGTACTTAATATATCTGGTATCGGTATGTACACGCCACCTACTCCGATTGCGATTATACCAGCAACGATTGCTAAAATTAACGTGAAAGTAACAATGATCCTACTTCGAGATGTATTTATCACTTGCTGTCTCCTCTATCTATTCATAGAAATATTTTGAAATTTCAGTCAGTGCGCTCTCCGCGTTAAGAATCGATGTTACACCAAACACACTGTAATCCAAGATGTGTACCTTATCGTTTTTATAAGCAGAGAGCTTAGTCCATGTACTATTCTTCGCTACTTCTTTCTCGAACATGTCTTTGGATGCACCATGGTCGCCAGAAGCCAACACAAGTATAATGTCTGGATCAGCAGCTACAACGTTCTCCATATTGATTGGAGAGTAAGTATCCGTCACTTTCAATACGGAAGTCGCGATGTTATCTGCATTTGCCTTTTTCACTAGGCTTCCTAGATAAGATTTCTCACTCATAACCATGAAAGAATCTGAAGTTCCGATAACAAGCATGACACTCGGTGCTGTCTTACCTTCAGAAAACTTAGCTAACTCATTTTCCTTTTCCAATATCTTGGAAAGTGCTGCATTCATTTCATCTGTTTTCTTAAAGTAAGTACCTAGTACTTTCAAACTAAGCTTTAAATCATCAAATGAATCAGTACTTAGATAAACTTTATCTAACTTCATGCCTTCCATACTTTTATCTAATGTGCTCCGAAGTGACTCCGCACCTAGAAGTAAATCAGGTTTAAGTTTTGTTACAACTTCAAGATCCGGTGCCATTGGTGAACCAATTCGCTCTACCGCATCGAATTCCGCAGGAATCGGGTTCTTAGATGTTGGTACACCAACAGGTGTAATTCCCAGTAATTGTAGCATCTCTGTTAATGGTACAGAAGTTGTTACAATTCGCTCTGGCATCTTCGTTGGAAATTGACTCAATGCTTCCGTGAATAATGATTGATCAACACCATCGTTCTCCAGACTATATACATTACTTGTAGCTTCCGCTGTATTTGCTTCCTTCGTTTCATTGCTAGTCTTATTTGTTTCAGCTGTGTCCGCTTTATTCGTGGACGAACATGCCGTCATTACGCTCAGCGCCGCAATCAGTAGTAATACTATTAACTTTTTCAAAATCTATCCCTCCGAGTATGTATAATTATGTTGCTCATATAATAGTTTCAAATGATAAGTATGTAATGATAATGATTTTCATTTGCATCTACTGGTAATATGATAATGGTTCTCATTATCATCTGTCAAGAAATATATTTGTTACTCTTATGAGACAATATACTAATACGCATACTTATACATACTTTAATCTTATCGTTTGAAAGAAAAGAAAAAAGACCACTCCCATTGATGATGTTGAGTGATTTCTTCTACTTCATGGAAAACCCTGTTGTAGTAATGTAATAGTGATCCTGTTAAACCATGCACAATGGTGTCTTATCTACTCAATACATTGTTGATCGTCTCAATCACCCGATCTTTATTGAATGGCTTTACAATAAAGTCTTTCGCACCCGCCATAATCGCATCGAGAACTAATCCCTTCTGTGCCATAGCAGAACACATGATTACGATAGCGTCAGGATCAATTTTCTTTATTTCGATGAGAGCAGAAATCCCATTCATCTCAGGCATTGTTATGTCCATTGTTACCAAATTAGGTTTATGTATCTTAAATAAGTGTACTGCCTCTTCACCATCACCTGCTTCGGCAACTACCTCATACCCGTTGGATACGAATATGTCCCTAAGTACTTCTCTCATAAACTTGGTATCATCAACAATCAGGATTTTGGCCTTCATTATTTTGATCATCCTCTCTATATCAGCCTCTGTTTTGAATTCTATAAACACAGTAATTGTTACGTCTAACAACCAACGACTTTGTTTAGTGTCGATTCTTTGGAATTCTACCAAATCGTTCTCACAAATAACTCACAAGATCAAATGATGTGAGGAGTATTGATCTTATAGTAGAAATAAGCACAAAAAAACAGAGAGACTATCTTCTTCTCTCTGTCGTCTTCAATACCCAATCCCTCATCTCTTGTGGAGGAGCCAAACCCAAGTCCAGGAGATAGGCATTCTCAAACTTAGCATAAATTTTTTTGATTTGTTCTTGTCTTCCACTACACTCATAGATCTTAAAGAGCGAGAGGTTCATTTCCTCATCCAAAGGATATATGTTCAGAAATTGATCTAACCTTTGCTCTGCTTTCTTCCAGTCCCCTTTAGCCAAATCCTGTTGTATTAGACTATTGATCAGCATAGTGAAATGCTTACTAAATTTCTTCTCATGCGATGTTTTCCACAGATAATCTTTCCTGTCGAATAAAGTCCCCTTATATAGAGAGACCAATTTCTCCTCTTGTGCAGCATCTCTTCCCCCTTCAGAGATGGAATGAAGATATCGCTCAAACGCTAGTACATCATAGGTATGATTACTTGCATCCAGCATATAACCTTCATTTACTTTCTTAATATCCATGTCGATTTCCTGTTCCTTCAATAATTTCTTCAATCGATACATGGTGTTATGCAAATTATGTGAGGCACGTTCTTCATCCATATCATGCCATAACAAATCAGCTAAGTACCACTTACTGATTTCTTTTCCCGGATGACATAGAAAGTACGCAAATAACTCTTCTGTCTTACGTGTTGGCCAATGGACAGGTGCGCCATCCAGATTACGAACCTCAAATCCTCCGAAACATTGAATTGAAACATGTCGTGCTCGCCGTTCTGGGGGGATTGCCAAACGATGTTGCTTCATTAGTCGTTCTGTCACTCGCTCAATGGCCATTTTCGTCACAGGTTTCAATATATAATCAAATGCCTGTACATTGAAAGCTTCCAATGCATAATTCTTGTATGCTGTAGTGAAAATAATATGGGTATGATCCCACAGATCATTCATCCTTTGTGCCAGTTCGAGCCCATTCATCTTGGGCATCTCCACATCGAGGAAAACCACATCCGGCCTTAGTTGTGGGAAACAAGCCAAAGCCTCTAGAGGATTACTAAAGGCCCCTAAGATGGTATATTGCGGATTTTGGCCGATTACATATTTCATTAGATCCAATATTGGCTTTTCATCCTCCACAATCACTACATTAAACAAATTAACCACTCCTATACAGTTTACATAAGTATTAGCTACATATTATCCGAGCTTCTACTCTCCACATAAGCACCTAATTCCCATCATGATGCACAGGTAAATAGATCGTCACTTTGGTTCCCAATCCTAAGTCTGAACTTATCGTAAATGTTGCCCCTGAAATGACATCCATTCGCTTGCGTATGTTTTCAATACCGATCCCTCCAACTTTACCATCACCTTTAATCATTTGATAAAGTAAATCATCAGGAATACCCACGCCATCATCCTCAATGCATATTTTTATATATTCGTCTCCCTCATCGATCATAAGCGAAACCTTACCATAGCCGTCTTTTTCAAATAATCCATGACGAATCGCATTCTCCACAAACGGTTGGATGCATAATGAAGGAATCTCCCTCACACGAACACTTTCCTCTACCTGAACAATAAATTCGAATCTTTCTCCAAACCGAGCCTTTTCGATCTCAACATAGGCATGAATGAGTTCCAACTCCTGATGTAGGGGAACGAACTGCGTCGTACGATCCATATCCAGAATATAACGCAAATATTGACTAAGCATCGATAATAAATATGCTGCTTTATCTCCATCTGTATAACAAAAGGAGATCACACTACTTAGTGCATTATATAAGAAATGGGGTTTGATCTGAGCATGATGGAACGCGAGTTCATTGAGAATAGCCTCTTCAATCGCAGTCTTCATAGCAATCAAGGTCTGAACTCTAGCGATCAAGGTCTCTGCGTCAAATGGCTTTGTTACATAATCGTTAGCTCCCGCCCTAAATCCAAGGGCAATATCCTGTGGGCTGTCCTTACTCGTTGCAAACAGGATCGGTAGATCGAGAATGGAATACTGACCACGCAACATCTGACACAGTTCAATTCCTGAAATTCTCGGCATCATGACGTCCAGAATAACCAGATCCACTTGAGGATACTCTTTCAATTTAGCTAATGCTTCATTAGCAGAGAAAGCCGTAATAACGTTATAGTGATGTCTTTTCAAAATATTAAGTAGAATACGGATGTTAGAAGCTTCATCATCCACAATCAGTACCGTGTACTCATATTGATCGATGAAATCTAATGGATCATCGCACACGATCAGCGATTGATTCATAGATGTACTAGCTGCTTCTCGATAGACTTGCGTATGTACTGCACTTGGTAGCGTAAAGGTCATCCGCGTACCCATCCCAACCTCTGACCACTCTACACGGATATATCCATTCATCTGTTCTACCAACTTACGACTAATGTACAATCCAACACCCATACTTGTATATCCATCCTGTGGTAGTGGCTCATTCACTTGCACGAAATACTCAAAGATTTCTTCATGTTTATCCTCAGCAATCCCTGAACCTGTATCCTCCACTGAAATGACCACTTTATCGTCAACCACATGTGAGATCACCTTGATCGACCCTTTTTCCGTATGCTTGATGGCATTCTGAATGAGATTATATAGAATCTGACGCAACCGATTCTCGTCTGCCAAAACCCAGATTTCTGACTCGACGAGATTCACCAACTTCACATTCTTGCCCAAGAGCTCAAATTCCAGCACGTCGAATACGATTTGAGTTACCATCTTCAGGTCTACAGCAGTAGGATACAAACGTAGCTCGCCATGTTTCAAGCGTGTGAGATCAATGATATCGTTAATCAACATGGACAACTTTATCGATGTATCTTTGATCAATCTAAGATTCTGTTTCTGATTTACCGATAAAATGTGTTCCTCATCATCAAGTAAATAAGAAGTAATATTCATAATACCGTGTAACGGAGTCTTAAGTTCATGTGAAGTATTAGTCAGAAATTCGTCCTTAAGCTGATTCGAAATCATGAGTTGATGCGATAGAATCTCCGTCTTCTCATAGGCATTCGTGAAACGTAAAGCTAACAATATATTCATGAATGTTATGAATCCAACGACCCCCATCGTCCCCACAAGCGCAGTATCTACCGCATTCTCCGTATATAGAATTCCGAATGTCATATAGATACCTAACGAAATAATAGCTCCAATGAAGAGTATCATTTCTTTACGATCCGATAAATCTTCCTCATTTCTATTGTATAAATAAACCATCCTACCAAGAAGGTACAGTTCAATTATTCCTAAGTACAGTAAGAAGAATGGTTTCATTACACTATGTACTTGATAAGGTACTACTATGATAATCAAGAGAAAAAAAACAATCGGTGATATGACTAGATATATCTTTCTTTTGGATAGAAGACGCACATCAATAGAATGAAAAAATAATATGATTACAACTGCACTAAGAAATATACTGAAATCGAGCAACTTATAGGCAAATATAAACGGAATATTAGGAAATAATCTCAAGCCAATCTTCTCTCCTATAAATAGTTGGAGCAATAATAGGGTTAATAAATAGAGTCCACTAAGAAGATACGACTTCTCTCGCCTACGCAGGAGATAAAAGCTGAGATGATAGGCTCCAAACATGCCAAAAATCATGATAGCTGAAACATTAATACCCAGTTGTATGCCACTTAATGTGCCGATATCCTTGTCCAATCCGAACTGAATCGAATTAACGATGCCGCCAGTCATATACACATAATTCGCAACTTGAATTACAATTTCGATTTCACGGCCATTCGTATGAAAAAACGTACTGTAAGGGGTATTTCCAGGTGTGTGTGCCTCTTCATCCACTGCAGGTCGTCCCATCTCACCTTCTAGCTGACCATTGATAAATAATCGATGGGACATTCGAATGCTATTTATTTTTAACCCATAGATTTGTTCTTCATTCGAGACGAGTACTTTTAAACGGTACGTTCCGTAGCCTTTTCTATTCATGCTTTCTTTACCCACTTTTTCTCCCATCCAAATACTTGGGACTTTCAAATAGGATACTTTCACAGGTGAATCTTGAATGAAGTCAGATGGTTCTAGTAATTGATCTTCGTAGAACTCCCACTCCCCATTCAGGTTAGCCAGCCCTTTACTAGCAAAGTCCCAATGGGCCAAATCCAACACACCGTTCTTAGCAATCAAGATGTTAGAACTAGGCTTTATAAGAGAATAAATCCCTATAAATAGCCCAAGAGATATCGAAAAGATCAAAAGGATCCCTATCAGTTTGCTATAATTTATTCTTTTCAATTGTATCGTCCTTTTACAGTGAAATTAGATTCTATCTAATCGTACCATTTCACACTCACAAATATCTCACAAATATAGTAAATGAACCCCTTATTTAAGGTGATTTCTAAAAGCGTGCTCCCAACAGTATTCAGGAATTGCGTATGCAAGTATTGAAAAAAAAGATCGTAAAATCACTGTCCCGTGAGGGCTACGTGATTTACGATCTTTTTAGAACATATTAATGTGTGTCTTCTATAGTAATCAGAATAATATCCGATTGGAATTTGCCTAGTTTTTAAACCGTTGAGTAACCTCAAGCAACTCTTGAGCCATTTGTGATAGAGCACCTACCGCCGAAGATATTTCCTCCATTGTTGCTAATTGTTCTTCAGATGCTGCAGCCGCACTCTCCGAATTCGAATAGGCTAAATAGGCGACGTCTTTCATATTGAATAGGGATGCTGTAACCTGCTGCGTACTAGCAGACATCTCTTCAGAGGAGGCAGAAACTTCTGAAATCTGTTCGGCCACCTTTCGAACTGAGTATATAATTTTAGCGAAGGCTTCCCCAGCTTCCTGCATAACAGAGGTCCCATTCCTAACTTCCTGATTCCCCTTTTCCATCGAAACAATAGCGAGATCAGTATCAATCTGAACTTGGTGAATTATCGTGACAATTTGGTCGGCCGATTGTTTGGATTGTTCAGCAAGTTTTCTGACCTCATCAGCAACAACAGCAAAACCACGTCCATGTTCCCCAGCTCTAGCTGCCTCGATTGCAGCATTCAATGCTAACAGATTCGTTTGAATGGCTTGAAATATACGAATCCGAACGCGACTTACTTAACCACCTTTACCGGTAATCAAGACGATGCTGTCTTGTCCAAAAAAGTAGCGCAAGCTGAAATTAATGCAGGAGCCGATATTATCTTCACTATGCTTAATAATGCTAGAATCGGCGTTACTGAAGCTAACCGTGAAAGTGGCACTTATCAAATAGGTAATGTACGAGATTACTACGCAGATGCACCTGATGTATATATCGGTTCCGCGATTTCCGATGCAGGGCAGACCGTTTATACCGCTATCAAAGATCTCACGGAAAGAAAATGGAAAGCAGGAGTGGTGGTAAAAATCGGAGCTAGTAACACTGATGCTGTTCGTTTAGCATTATCTCCTACTGTATCCAAAGAAATTGAGGATACAATGCTAGAACTTTCAAAAAAATCATTAATGGAGAAATTGAAATTTCCTTAAAGTACGATGGTCCCGATTTTATCGTTAACTAGTATTCAGTGAATTTCCGGCTCGACCCTTCTTGAAATTTACTTGTGTAAAGGACTGCTCATAAGCAGAACGTTGCTTATAGGACAGTCCTTTTTTTGAACATGCCAAATAAGAAAAGGACTAATCATGTTCCTTTTTATAAAGAAGATGAAATATATGTGGACATAACCAAAATTTGTATGTTAAATTCATTATGAAGAGAGAAGTACCCGTTCCTTCGAGAGTAAAGGGCTAAAAGTAACTTAGTTGATCCAGTGGTGGCACGTCATGCCCCTCTAGTATTACTAGATTACTTTTTATATAACCCTAAAGTTAAAGTGCTTACAGTTTATTTATTCTGTCCAAAAGTTAAAGCGCTTTAATTTTGATGCATGCCTATTACATGGAAAGGAGGCCGTGATAGCGTCGAGGTTTGTTAGAATATAATTTAAAGGAGGAGTTTTAATTGTACACTTTAAAATCAAACAAAAGGATGATGAAATTAACGGGTCTTGTTCTTCTCTGTCTAACAATGCTTATGACACTACTGGGTGCGCCTGCTCCATTTCAATCGAAAGCTCACGCTGCAGGAGAACTAAAACCGTTTCCTCAGCAAGTCAGTTATCCAGGCATTATTAAGCCTAATCATGTAACTCAAGCAGCAATGAATAGCGCAGTTTCAAGTTATTATGACTATTGGAAAGGAAAGTATTTAAAAAACAACTTATCTTCCTTACCTGGCGGATATTATGTAAAAGGCGAAAGTACTGGTGATTCTAAGCCTTACACTGCCCTCGGCACTTCAGAAGGACAAGGATATGGAATGGTCATCACAGCTCTGATGGCAGGCTACGATTCGAATGCAAAAACAATCTATGATGGCCTATTCAAAACGGCAAGAGCCTTCAAAAGTAAGAACAATGCCAATCTAATGGGCTGGATTGTCGCGGATAGCAGCAGTGCCCAAGGGTATTTTGGCTCAGCTACCGACGGTGATTTAGATATCGCTTATTCCTTGATTCTTGCAGATCGTCAATGGGGATCGTCTGGTACGATTAACTATTTGGCAGAAGCCAAAAAAATGATCACCAACGGAATCAAAGTAAGCAATGTGACAACGAATAATAGGCTGAATCTTGCAGATGATTCGGATGGGAAAAACACATTTGACACTCGTCCATCCGATTGGATGCTCTCCCATTTAAGAGCTTTTAACGAAGTTACAGGAGATCCAATATGGTTAAATGTCATCAATAACTTGTATACCGTTTACGGCCAATTCTCAACAACTTACTCATCTACTACAGGTCTAATTTCTGACTTTGTAGTTAACAATCCCCCTAAACCGGCTGATCCCGACTTTTTGGAGGGTCCGTATGATAAGGAATATAACTACAATGCAAGCCGGGTTCCATTAAGAATTGTAATGGACTACGCTTTTTACGGAGACACTAGAGGCCGGGATATTGCTAACAAAATGGCGGTATGGATTAAAGGTAAGACAAGTGGCGTTCCAGGCAACATTAAAGACGGATATCAATTGAATGGTACAGCAAGAGGATCATATGCTACAGCCGTGTTCGTATCACCGTTTATATCAGCAGCGACAACAAACAGCGCTCATCAAGCATGGGTGAATTCTGGTTGGGACTGGATGAAGAACAAGAAAGAGGGATATTTCAGCGATTCCTTCAACTTGCTTAACATGCTCTTCATTTCAGGAAATTGGTGGATACCAACAGCTGACGGAGGAACACCAACACCAGATACACAAGCACCTACAACTCCTACTAACCTCACTACAACAGTTGTATCAAGCAACCAAATTAATTTAAACTGGACAGCTTCGACGGATAATGTTGGCGTTGTCGGTTACCAAGTATTCCGCGGTAGCACTCAAGTGGGCACACCTACTGGTACCACGTTCAATGATACAGGCTTGACTGCATCCACGGCATATAGTTATAAAGTTAAAGCCGTTGATGCCGCTGGGAATCTTTCGGCAAACAGTAATACTGCAACTGCTACAACAACAGCTACAACTCCAACACCAGATACACAAGCACCTACAGCTCCTTCCAACCTAACTACAACAGTGATATCAAGCAACCAAATTAATTTAAACTGGACGGCTTCGACGGATAATGTTGGCGTTGTCGGTTACCAAGTATTCCGCGGTAGCACTCAAGTGGGCACTCCAACAGGTACCACGTTCAATGATACAGGCTTAACACCATCCACGGCATATAGCTATAAAGTTAAAGCCATTGATGCCGCTGGGAATCTTTCCGCGAATAGTAATACTGCAACTGCTACAACAAGTTCAACGCCAACAACAGGCACGAACCTCGCACTTGGCAAAACAGCTGTAGCTAGTTCAGTAGAAGGAAGCGGATTTGAAGCATCCAAAGCGACTGATGGCAACTCAACAACCAGATGGGCCAGTGTTGAAGGAAACAATAACGAATGGATCTATGTGGATCTTAGTGTGACCCAAAGCGTCTACCGGGTAAAATTAAACTGGGAAGATGCTTATGCTAAGGGTTACAAAATCCAAGTTTCCGATGACAAATCCACATGGACAGACGCTTATTCAACAACAACCGGCGATGGCGCAATTGATGATATTACATTCACAATACCTAGGAGCGGAAGATATGTAAGAGTACTTGGCGTAACAAGAGGCACAGCATACGGATATTCACTATTTGATTTTGAAGTGTATGGTGCTTCTTAATCGATAACAAGCTGACAAAGCCTGACGGAATATTCCGTCAGGCTTTGTTCTTATTTAATACAAAATCATTAAGTCTATTCCAATTTAAACCGGTTCACTGTCGTACGCATTTCATCGGACATATCTCGCAGCTTGGAAGCAGAAGTTGCAATTCCCTCCATAGATGCAAGCTGTTCCTCAACGCTTGCAGAAACGGTCTGTGCAGCAGCTGCAGAGTGAAGTGAAACTTGCTCCACTTCAATAACCGAAGCAGATATTTGCTCAGAGCTTGCAGACATCTCATGTGCAGCAGACGTTGAATCCTTCACTTGATCTACGATTGTCCGAGTAGCTTCCACAATACGCTCAAAAGCTTTTCCTGTCTCATCAATAGATTGAACACTTGCCGCAACCTCATTCTGACCTTTACTCATGGATTGATGGGCTTTGCCAATACTCCGTCTGATCTCTTCAATCATCCCAGAAACCTGCTCCGCAGCTTCACTAGTTTGTCCAGCCAACTTACGCACTTCACTAGCAACCACTCCAAAACCTTTGCCATGCTCTCCTGAGCGGGCAGCTTCAATTGCCGCATTAAGAGCTAATAAATTCGTTTGTTCAGATATTCCTTTGATCGTACTGACGATTGTTTCAATTTGTTCAGACTGATCATTTAATTCCGTAACAGCAATACTTAAGTCATCCACAGTGTTACTTACTGCTTTCATTTGCAGAGAAGTGTTATGGATAAGACCATAGCCAGTATCAGCTTCTTTAAGCGTTAGCACAGATAGTTGATAGGCATGGGTAGAAGCTTCGGCTACTCGTTGAATTCCTGCTACCATCTCTTCTATCGAGCGGGAAGTCTCTTGAGCGGAAATAGCTTGTATCTCATTATTGTTAGCCACATCCGCGATTGAGGATGATGTCTGATGAAGTGCCCCTGTTGTTTCACCTAACGTGGCAGACAACTGTTTAGATGAAGATGCCAAAATATTCGAGCTTAAGCTTAAATTCCCCACTAATTGTCTAACATTTCCAGATAATTGATTGAAGGAACTCCCCAATTCTCCAATCTCATCCCGATTGCGTACAATCAATTCCTTACCACTTAGATCACCTTTAGCTATTCGTTCAGCCTCTCTTGCTATACGGACAATTGGTTTTGAGATGTGTTGGGCAAATAAGAGTATTACTGCTGCTCCGATGACAAAGCATATGATCAATGTTGTTATGATACTCTTGAGTATGTTCTCTTGTCCGGTGTTATAATCTTGCATGTACGAGCCTGCTGCAACGACCCATCCCCAGGAAGGGGAAAGTTTGGCGTACGATATTTTCAGCGCTTCGCCTTCCTCATTGTTAGACGAATTCTCCGATTTAGGTAGTGGCCATTTGTAGTAAGTAGCTCCACCGCCGTCTAATGCTGCTTTAATCAAATCCTGTATGTAATACGTGCCGTTGGAGGTTTGTTTATCCCAAATATTGTCTCCCTCAAGTTTGGGATGAGCGAGTAGTTTCCCTTTATTATCCAATATAAAGAAGTAACCATTTGTACCCAAATCTATAGATTTATTAATCGGACGAGTACCGTCCGCATCTTTAGCTCCAAGAAGCAAAGTACGTACCTGTTCTTGTGCTTCCAATTCAGTCAACTGCCCCAATTGGACGGATTTCTCCATATTCTCAATCAATGCTAATGCTAGGTTTACGCTTGAACTCAGTTTACTTTCAATTAGAGCATTTGTTTCTTTGACTGAAATCTGATAAGAAACAGCTCCTAATACCACAATGGGAAGAATCAGTAGTGTTAGTGACATCATAAGCAGTTTCTTCCTAATGGTTAATCGCAAAGCTGTACTTGTAACTTTTTGCATCTTCTCCGCTCCGCATCCAAGTAATGTAAATAACAATGTAATACTATAGTACTAGGTTTGGAAAAATAAATCAAAAAATATAGTATTAGCCATACGAATAACCTATGTGAAAATCAAAAAATACTGCCATTTTTATAGCCTTTACAGCTAGAAAAATGGCAGTTATTTATACATTTGTTATCATGTGCAGTCGGATTACACATTACTTACTTTTGTATTCCACATTTGCTGTTTCCAACATCGATTTCCAGTCAGCAAATTTAGTTTCCCTAACAACATGCCGATCAAAAAGTTCATCAGGTATGTTATTGACGTCTTCTTCTGTCCTAACTTGAAAGTTCCCTTTGATCAAGAAATCTTCAAAACTCTTGTGACTGGAATGTTTACTCATGAACGCGTTATTAAACAAATTCTCTAATGAAATATGATTTGGATCTTCTTGAAACGTTTTCTGCCCTTGTAAATCGCTCATTAGCTCTTCTAGTGTCATTGGTTTTTGTCTTCTCAAATTACCACTCCTAATTTTATTATGTTATTTCAATTTAAACTCGTGGAACCTAACAATCATGTGGATATAATCATCTTTACATCATATCATCTATTTCACTTTGATGTGTCGACAAACTGTCTACACTTATCATGAGTCAAATGACAACAATCAAAACAAAAAAAACGGCATTTCTGCCGTTTGAATTTAAGGTGTTGGTGGAGCCTAGGGGGATCGAACCCCTGACCTCATCACTGCCAGCGATGCGCTCTCCCAGCTGAGCTAAGGCCCCATTTGAATACAACAACAATCATTAATTTATCAAAAAATGAATGTTATGTCAATAGATTTATCCTTATTCCCCTGTTGTGCCTTTGGATAAAAGATTCTTTAATTCCTTCATGAACATGTTAATGTCCTTGAATTGACGATATACAGAAGCAAATCTTACATACGCTACCTCATCAACCCGATATAACTCCTCCATGACCAGTTCACCGATTTGTTGACTATCCACTTCAGTTACTGCTGTATCACGCAATGCTTTCTCTACTTCTGAGACGATCAGGTCAAATTGTTCTACGGACACTGGGCGTTTCTCACAAGCTCTAATTAAGCCACGCATGACTTTGTCGCGACTGAATTCTTCACGATTACCACTCTTCTTAATCACAATTAAAGGTGCTTCCTCAACCATTTCAAACGTAGTGAACCTCCGACTACATTGTTCACATTCACGCCTGCGTCGTATCGATTTATTCTCATTGGCTGGGCGTGAATCCAATACCTTGGTTCCCGCATAGCTACAATATGGACATTTCATTGTGTTAGCACTTCCCTTTTCACATGAGTTTTCTAAAGCAATATTTATTCCATAAAAATTTCCACCTGCAAAAAGTTATGAAGATTGCAAATTTAACACATAATACTTTTACAAACAGCGAGGAGGTGAACGACAATGGCAAACAACAGTTCCAATAACTTAGTTGTTACTAAAGCTACAGGCGCCCTAGAACAAATGAAATATGAAATTGCTCAAGAACTTGGAATCAGCATTCCTCAAGATGGATACCAAGGAAACATGACTTCTTATGAGAACGGTTCAATCGGTGGATATATCACTAAACGTTTGGTTACCCTTGCAGAACAACAATTAGCTGGTCAATTCAGCTAGTCTGATGAAGTTATGGAGTGTTGGACCGGCGAGAAGCTGGACCAACACTCCTTTTAGTTCATCATTAGAACTCATCGTAGATATCTGTATATTTATCATAATAATATAATACACGTTGTACATAATGCCTAGTCTCATCAATAGGAATTTCTTTAACGGTTTCAAGTTGTCCATCCCACAGACCTTTATCCATCCAACTTCGTACATTACCAGGCCCTGCATTATAGGCAGCAATAGCGAGCGCCTTATTGCCATCAAATTGCTTAGAAAGGGAAGCAAAGTACCATGCTCCCAACTGAATATTTGGACCTACTTCGTGTTTGATTCGATCCAGAGACACTTCAGGAAGTTTGGCCATTTCCATAGCCCAAGTCGCCGTACGTGGCATAAGTTGCATAATTCCAAGCGCACCCTTTGATGACTCTTTTCCTGGTTTATAATTAGACTCTACACGAATGATGGCAGCAATTAGAAATGGATCTACCTCGTATTCCTCAGCTTGTAATTGAATTTCCTCTTTGTAATGAATAGGATAAAACCAAGACATCCAATTACTATTAAAGAATAACAACAACACGAACGTCATAAACAGCAGGATGAGCACTCTTTTCTTAAGAAAGAACTTCATATCAACCTCATCTGAAGCCAACATTCATTCACTTGTTGCTCCGTTACTTCTAAGCTATGACTGTTATCAATAACTCGATCTGCTGAACTTTTCTTCTGCTCAATATCCATCTGTGACTGAAGCCTCGCCTCTGCTTGTCCAATTGATAAAAGATCTCTCTTCATGAGACGTTCCTTCTGCACATCACGTGGTGCGTATACCACCCATACTTCTTCAAACATGGATTGAAGTCCTGATTCATATAAAAGCGGGATGTCTACCACAACGAGACGTTCAGGATACGCTGTCTCCAGCTCCATCATTTGCTTCCTGATCTCTTTACGGATCTCAGGGTGACTAATATCATTCAAAGCCTTTAGGGCTTCTTTGTCGTCAAAAACAATATTTCCAAGCTTCTTACGATCCAATGTACCATCCTCTTGCAGTATACCTTGTCCAAAAAATTCAGCTACCGCAGCAAGAACAGGGTGCCCCGGGAGCATAACTTCCCGGGCAATAGCATCTGCGTCAACAAGCATAGCTCCCTTCTTGACTAGAAGGGAGGATACCGTACTCTTACCTGTTGCAATTCCCCCGGTTAATCCAATGTTCATGATTTCACCTCATAATAGCTTCATTATTCCCATTATTATTAACATTAACGCTGGTAGAGCCGTCATATGTCGTGTCCATGATTTTGTAGCAAAACGAAATCCTGCATTCATACCCATGACCAGAAAACTACCGCTGAATAAAGCAATTACTAACGAAGTGGGCAATGGAGAGAACCCTAGAAGAGCTGCTCCGAGCCCTGCACCAAATGCATCTAATGATAATGCAATACCCAACCACATCGCTTCATAACCCGAAATACTGCCCGATTTATCTACGTCTGCCGATGAGGGTGTACGTAATATTTGAATCACAAGGCCTAACTTACGAATTTCTAGTGTGAATACTTGCCGCTGCGTTAGAGGCTTGGGTAATTTCTCAACTTTCACTGGTTCAAGCACTTGATCTTTTTCTTTTTGAACAAGCATTTGAACCAATGACCATAACCCCATGACGATAAGAATAATAGCTCCTACAGCTGAAGCAATCTTAGGAGATACAAAGTGTGCAAGCAGAACCCCTACTTGCATAGAAATGCAAATAACAATGCCAGATAGAACTGAAATAATCACAATCGAGAGTAGAGGGATTTTAACCTGCCTTAATCCATATGTAATCCCTACTCCGAAACTATCCAAACTCACCGCAAAAGCCAGCAACGTCAGTGCAAGAATGTGACTGAGCACCCTGTTCCCTCCCTATCTAACATGCGAAAATGACCGAATTTCAAAATCCGATACGCTTTTCGCTACAGTCGATACGTTCTCCAATATTATATGGAAGAAAAAACGAGGGGTGCACATTCTTATGAATATTACTTTGTATCCGGTTGGCATGTCGGGCAGAAATGTGTTCCTCTTCCACCAACGACTGTTTTCTCAATGATA
The DNA here is from genome assembly GCF_900156375.1 of Paenibacillus macquariensis. Lineage (GTDB taxonomy): Bacteria > Bacillota > Bacilli > Paenibacillales > Paenibacillaceae > Paenibacillus_AQ > Paenibacillus_AQ macquariensis. Next base: position 147,926 of record NZ_FTNK01000005.1, on the reverse strand, counting down.
GAACTACAATTTACACAGGGTTTGTTCTGACGACCATACACGAGTAGCTGCTGTTGAAACATCCCCAACTCACCTTGACCGTTTACATAGGATTTGATGGAGGATCCACCCGCTTCAATGGATTCCAACAATATACTTACAATAGCTGCATGTAATCGTTCAATCTGTTTATCATTCAATGACTCCGTCGTTGACTCTGGGTGAATTCCAGCCTTAAATAGTGATTCATCCACATAAATATTCCCGATCCCAACGACATATGCTTGATTTAGCAAGACAGATTTAATTTTTGTTTTTTTACCCGCTAAGATCTGCTTGAACTGCGCTAATGTAAACGACTTATCTAAGGGTTCTAACCCTAACTTGGACAAAGGTAACGATACCATGTCCTCCCCTGTCGCAAACAGATGCATCGTACCAAATTGACGAACATCTTTGTAACGTAACTCAGTCCCATCATTAAAATGAAATACGACATGTGTATGTTTCTCCACAGGTTCTTCACTTGTGTAAAGTCCATATCTGCCTTCCATCCGCAAATGGGACACGATAACAAGTCCATCCAATAGAATTCGTATAAATTTCCCTCGACGTTCTACCCCTAAGATGGTATGTCCTTGAAGCAAAAATGCAAATTCCTCTATATCATCAGGGCGCTGAATAATCCGCGCCAAATGGACACTTACATGATCAATGGTTTTACCTTTTACCAATACATTCAAGGTTCTTATTATGGTTTCTACTTCCGGTAATTCCGGCATGATGTCTCACCTCTATCCCATTATAACGGAATTCTGCAACCTTTGGGCTACTATTTCGCTTCGTACCAATTGCCACCATAACTTACCTCTGCTTTCAGTGGAACATTGAGCGGGAGTGCTTTGCCCATAATTTCTGGCACCAATAATTTCATGATCTCAAGCTCATCTTCCGGAACTTCAAATACCAATTCATCATGAACCTGAAGTAACATTCTACTCTTTAATTTCTTATCAGTAAGTGCCTGATCCATGTGTATCATAGCTAGCTTAATGATATCTGCTGCCGTCCCTTGAATAGGCGTATTCATAGCAGTTCGTTCAGCAAATGAACGAAGATTAAAGTTACTAGCATTAATTTCAGGAAGGTACCTTCTTCTCTCTAACAGCGTCGTGACATAGCCATTCTCTTTAGCTTCTTTCACGATATCAACCATATATTGTTGAACACCTTGGAACACTTCGAAATATTGCTCAATAAACTTCGCAGCTTCTTTGCGCGTAATATTCAGATTCTGAGATAACCCATAATCGCTAATGCCATACACAATACCGAAGTTAACGGCTTTGGCGGCACGTCGCATGTTAGAGTCAACATCCTCAGCTCTCACCCCAAACACATCCATTGCCGTCTTCGTATGAATATCCATATCATGTGTAAAGGCTTCAATTAGCCCTTTATCTTGTGATATATGTGCGAGCACACGTAATTCCACTTGGGAATAATCGGCTGCTAAAATAGACCACCCAGGCTCTGAAGGTACGAATACTTTACGAATCTTACGTCCCTCTTCCAATCGAATCGGGATGTTCTGCAAATTCGGGAATTGACTACTCAAACGACCTGTTGCAGCTACCGTCTGCCGGTAATACGTATGCACCTTGCCCGTCTTCGGAGATATTTCCTTCAATAACCCTTCTACATACGTAGATTGTAGCTTCGCAATTGTGCGATATTGCAAAATAAGTTGGACGATATCATGATACGGTGCCAACTTCTCAAGCACTTCTGCATCGGTAGAGAATCCTGTCTTGGTTTTTTTAACGACAGGTAGACCTAACTTCACGAATAGAATTTCACCCAACTGTTTAGGCGAATTAATATTAAACTGCGTCTCTGCAATGCTGTAGATTTCCTCTTCTAATCGATGAATCTGCACTTCAAATTCCTTGCCTAGCTCTTGCAAATCACTCATATGAACCTCAATACCTTGTTTCTCCATATCCGCAAGGATCCGAGAAAGAGGCATCTCGAGGTCATGGAATAGCGACTTCATCTTTTTCTCATCTAATTCTGCTTCTTGTATCGGAATAATACTGAGCACGGTTGCCGATTTGCGTGCTAAATGGTTGCTTAGTATGTCTACATCGGGCACTTTATATTTCGCGCCTTTACCAAATACATCTTCCTCAATGGCTATAGAATCTAATCCATATTTGGATGCCAATGCACTTACCGTTTGACTGGATTCTGTCGGATCGAGTAAGTATGCTGCTAGCTGTACATCAAAAGCAACCCCAGCAAAGGGAATATCATGCCAATGTAAAGCAAGATCCATCCGATGCAAATCATATCCACGTTTAGGAACCGAAGGATCTTGTAGCCAGTTCAGAATCGGTTCAGCTTGATCCGTCTTTAATAAGTCAAACGGCACGTAATCATGCCGATCTTCGGATGAGAACACGATCCCAATAACATCAGCACGATGTGGGTTATCTCCATGAGTCTCTGCATGCAGAACTTTGACATTAGAAAGTCGCCCGATAAGCTCGTCCATATTGTCCTTATCGATTACAGTAACTTCTACATTCAAAACTGGCTGAGCTACTTCACCTTCCTCCAATCCTCCTTCACCAGATAGCGATAGACGTTCAAGGAGTGATTTAAATTCCAATTTAGCAAGTGCTGGACCTGAAGTTTCTTGATTAAAACCGTTGAATACCATTTCATCCAATGATTTATCTAATTGAACTTCACGATATATTGTCGCTAATTTCTTACTCATGATCGCATCATCCGCATGCGTCTCAATCTTTTCTTTCATCTTCCCTTTTAACTCATAAGTATTCGCTAATACCTCTTCTACTGATCCATATTGATGTAGAAGTTTAAGTGCGGTTTTCTCTCCTACCCCTGGAATACCTGGAATATTATCGGATGTATCCCCCATTAATCCTTTGAGATCAATGATTTGATGAGGTTCTAGACCGTATCTCTCTTGAATCTGTTCAGGTGCATAAAGTTCGATCTCAGTTACACCTTTGCGTGTCAATCCAATCTGTACGTGTTCAGATGCGAGTTGGAACATATCCTTATCTCCCGATACCACGAGCACTTGACGTCCAGCTTCGTCTGCTTCCTTAGCAATTGTTCCAATAATATCATCGGCTTCATATCCACTTAACTCATATTGGGCAATTCCTAAGCCTTGTAACAACTCCTTTAACAAAGGAAATTGCTCAGATAGCTCACGAGGCGTCTTTTCTCGTCCACCCTTGTATTCCTGATACCCCTCATGTCGGAACGTAATCTTTCCCGCGTCAAAAGCAACCATCATATGCGTTGGTTTATGATCCTCAATCAATCGTAAAAGCATGTTCGTAAATCCATATACCGCATTTGTGTGCAGTCCTTTTGTATTCGTAAGCGGCGGCATTGCAAAAAATGCACGATAAATAATACTATTACCATCAATAAGAATTAGCTTATCCATAAAACACCTTCCCTTTTTAAAACTTCTCATTTCATGATACCATATGACCCCTCAAAATGAGAAAAATGTACGTAATGCTTCAACTATTTATCACTTTGGGTAGCCACATATGACTCCAAAATACAAAAAAGCACCGACATGGTCGGTGCTTCGATGTAACCCACACAATTATTGGTTCAAATCAGGCCGTTTACCTGTAACTAGGTAAACGACACTTTCTCCAATATTTGTAGCATGGTCAGCAATACGCTCGATATATCTTCCTACTAATGTAAGCAACATCACTTGAGATGAGGACTCTGGGTGAGCCGATAGGAAATCATATAGCTCAGTAATCATTTGGCCATATAAATGATCAACCTGATCGTCATCTTGTGCCATTTTGTAAGCAAGATCTGTGTTCTCATCTAGATATGATGTGATAGCCTCTGTAATCATGACTTTAACAATCGCTGCCATATTAGGGATATCCACGAGTGGTTTAATTAATTGTTGCCCCTGAAGGCGCATGGTTACTTTAGCCACATCTAGAGCGAGATCGCCCATTCTCTCCAAGTCACTTGAGATTTTAAACGCAACAATAATACGTCTTAAATCTTTTGCTACAGGTTGCTGCGTAACGATCAGACGCGAACCGATGTCCATAATCTGATCTTCCATCGCGTTCAGCAATACATCGTCTTTCACGATTTGTTGAGCCTTAATCGTATCCAATGTATGTAGTGCCGTAATGGCACCTTCCAATGCTTCAATAACATGCTGGCCCATACGAAGTAATAGTGAACGTAACTCTTCTAAGTCTTGATCTAATCCAATTCTTCGAATCATCTGTTCTGTCATCCCCCTAATCAATGCCTCTATTTAACCTTATCCAAATCTGCCTGATATATAATCTTCTGTGCGAGAATCCTGAGGATTCGTAAATAGTACGTTTGTATCATCTGATTCCACGACTTCCCCATTCAGGAAAAACACAGTACGTCCAGATACACGTGCAGCTTGGTGCATATTATGAGTAACCATTACTATCGTATACGTTTCCTTTAATTCCTGGACCAACTCTTCAATTTTGAGTGTTGAGATCGGATCTAACGCTGAAGTTGCTTCATCCATTAACAGAATATCTGGTTGCACCGCGAGTGCGCGTGCAATACACAACCGTTGCTGTTGTCCTCCTGACAAACTTAGAGCAGAACGTTTCAAATAATCCTTAACTTCTTCCCAAAGAGCAGCTTGACGCAAACTCTGTTCTACTATTGTATCCAATTCCGCTTTACTCCGAACACCGTGTAGGCGAGGACCATAAGCAATGTTATCATATATTGATTTAGGAAAAGGGTTCGGTTGTTGAAATACCATTCCAACTTGCTTACGAAGGGCTTCAACATGTACATCTTCACCATAAATTTCTTTACCGTTAATTTGGACAGAACCAACAATTTGAGTTCCAGAGATCATATCATTCATACGATTCAAAGTACGTAACAATGTAGATTTACCACAGCCGGACGGCCCAATGAAAGCCGTTATTGTTTTTTCTGGGATATTGAGATCTACATCTTTGAGCGCATGGAAATCTTCATAGAATAGATTCAATTGCTTAATATGGATAATATCTTCCATTTAATTATCATATCTCCTTATCTTTACGTGGTATTCTCATTAATATTACAGTTCGTATGTAAATACTGTGCCCCATAATTGTAAACTCTGTGTAAAATATATCGTAAAAAAAAGGAAATGCTCATCCAATCATACTGACTGATGAGCATTTCTCTTTTTACTGACGACTAGCTTGTATCCAACACCTCGAATAGAATCGATATGAACGGATTCAGGATCAAGTTCGAGCTTTTTACGAAGTGAGCTGACGTGTACATCCACGGTTCTCTGACCCCCGATATAATCAAAACCCCATACTTCATTCATTAAGTCGTCTCTTGTTAGAACAACCCCAGGCTTGCGGGCTAGATACAATAACACTTCAAATTCTTTGGGGCGCAAGTTAATGCTCTGTCCGCCCAATGTCACTTCATATTTCTCAGGGAAAATCTCCAATTGACCTAAAGAGATCATGGAAGCGGAAGTCTGTGTCGTATTTCTGACTTCTTCCGTTTTCCCCGTCACCCGTCTCATCACAGCACTCACTCGAGCAAGTAGTTCTGAGACGCCAAAAGGTTTCGTAATATAATCATCCGCACCTGATTTAAGCCCTTGAACAACTTCCTCTTCACCATTCTTCGCTGTCAGAATGATAACAGGTGTTACTACACCTTGCGTGCGTAGTTTATTCAAAATATCAATTCCATTCATACCTGGTAACATTAAATCTAGTAAGATTAAGTCAAAAGATTCTTGAGATGCCCGCTCGTAGCCAGCTGTACCATGGTCTTCCATGGTTACATCATAACCTTCTTGTGACAAATTATAAGATAAAAGTCTGGCCAATGTCGGCTCATCCTCAATGACCAACAATCGTTGTGACATATGGGACCTCCATTCATTTATCATCTCTAACTAGAGAGATGCTAGTTCAACATTACAATCATAACACCATAATGTTAACGGAGTGTAAAGTAAGAAACAATCATTTATACTAAGTTGTTAAATTTTTCTATCATTCTTCGTCTTGCAATACGGGTAATTCCACTGTGAACGAACTACCTATATTAAGCTCACTATCCACTGATAACTGACCATTATGCATATCAACTAAATGTTTCACAATCGATAGTCCTAGTCCCGTTCCACCTGACACTCGTGAGCGAGCTTTATCCACGCGATAGAAACGTTCAAATATTCGTGGAAGATCTTTTTTAGGAATACCTAAGCCTGTATCCGACACTGTAAATTGTATACGATCCTCACCTTGATCATGTTCAAGGTGATGAACGATGACCTTAACTCGGCCGCCTTCTTGTGTGTAATTAATCGCATTCGATAAGAGATTGATGAATATCTGTTTCAGTTTATCCTCATCCGCTTCAATAAATAACTCATCAGGAACTTCCATTTGTAAGCTAATTCTTTTTTTCTTCGCCATCGTGGCAATGGTCTCTCTTACCGATATAAAGAACGAGGACAAATGAACGGGTGAATAATCCATAGGAATACGTTTAGATTCGATCTTCGAAAGATCTAGAATATCACTAATAAGTCTGTTCAAGCGTTCACTCTCGTCATATATAATCTGTAGAAACGATCGAGCCGTCTTCTCATCGGTCACACCACCCCCAAGTAGTGTTTCAGCGAACCCTTTAACTGCCGCAATCGGAGTCTTCAATTCATGTGATACATTGGCAACGAATTCACTGCGCATGTTCTCCAACCTACGAATGGCGGATATATCCTGTAGTAAGAACAGAATACCCTTGTAGGAACCACCCTCATCTAGCATTGGAACGCCATCTATTCGCATCATTTTTTCCTCAGGATAATATAAACTTCGTTCTTCATGAACGGCAACTCGTAACGAAATCCCTTCTTTTAAGACTTTAGATAATTCATAATGTTGTTTCATTTCCAAATATGATTTACCTAATACCTGCTCGCTTTTAACTTTGAGCATGCCTTCCGCAGCCGGATTAATAACGGCAATATTACCTTTCACATCAATCATCAGTATGCCACTGGTCATATTGTCCAATACACTTTGAATTAAATCCTCATTATCTCGGATTCTTTTCAGTTGATTCTGCAAGCTATCCGCCATCGCATTAATCGCTTTCCCCAATTGCCCTACCTCATCGTGACGCTCTAATTGTACACGTGCGTCATAATCCAATTGCGTGATTCTCCTAGCAACCTTAATAATCTTTTCCAGAGGTAATGTTAGACTCGTAGCCATACGATAACTGACCAGTGCAGCAATCGCAAATAATATGAGTAGCCACACCGCCATTGTCGTCCAACCACGCTCTAGACCTTCATCTATAGAGCGTAGACTAACGGATAATCGGATATAGCCATCAAATACATTTTCCACTTTGACTGGTGCAGCAACATATAACATATTTTGCTCAAGTGAAGTACTGTATCTTATGACATGTCCCAACCCAGTCTGGTTCGCTGCTACAATTTCTTCACGTTTCAGATGGTTATCCATAATCAACGGATCTTTCTCAGAATCACCTATTACTTCACCATTTTTATTAATAAAAGTGACTCTCGAGTCAATTACTTTCCCAATCTCATGAGCTTCTTTGGTGTAATATGAAATGGCTTCTTCATTTTCCGTAGATTGAAAATCAAGTGTATTACTTAATAGTTTTATTTCCCGGGCCATATTTTCTTCAAGCACCACAATATGTGAGTTTTTAAACACTTTGGCCATTGCCACTCCAGCAACAATCATTGTAAGTCCTATCATAATCATTAAAATAAGTGTCAATCTAGTACGAAAGGACTTCATAAATCGCTCATGCTCCCTTAATTCAATTTAAACTCTTCTTTATGTAATGGAACCCAACGCTTCATACAACTATGAAAAAGGGTTGCTAGTGGTTGCTGTATCATAATACCTAGAACAACTGGAACAGAAGCCATCGGTGAGAAATAACTCATCGCTAGCACCATACCTAGCGAAATATTCCGCATACCCGACGCATACGATAATGTCACCTTTATCTCTCTAGATGGACTCCGCAAAAGGTTAGAACCGAAATAACCTGTTATGTAATTTATAGCCACCACGATTATAACAGAAGGAATAACAACTAACATATCATTTTTTAATTGAATGATGTGGGGGGCAATAGCTGCTGCATTCAGCATAACCACAGAAGTGAATCCGACCTTAGATAACGGAATAGCTATTGGTGCAGTCGTATTCTTCAATTCACCACCTGATAACTCATACAATGTAACACCAATAAAAGTAGGTAGAACAACAATAACAAACAGATCCTTCATAAGGCTCACACTGTCAAAAGCAATTTGGGTTCCAAAGAAAACTTCAATAAGAAAAGGAACAACAAATGGACTGAGCGCTGAGTCGATGACGACCAATGCTAACATTAATGCTACGTTACCATGTGATAATCCAACCCACAGAACAGAAGAGACGCCAAGGGGGATACTCGTAAATAGAACTAAACCAACGGTATAATCTGAATGGGCTCCAAACAATAGCCATCCAAGAACATATGCGAAGAGTGGAGCTACGATGTGACTCAGGAATAGTATCAATACGATCGGAGCCGGACGTTTAAGAACCCCTTTCAAATGCTCCAGCCCACACCCTAAAGCCATCACAAGTGTTACATATCCGAACACGTAAGGTGTCCACGAAACGAAGGGCAATAAGGCCTGACTAAAAATAAACCCTAAAATGAGTGAACCCGGTATGATAATAAACATATATTTTTCATACCAAAACGTAAATGCCTCTGCCCATCTCCTCATCAAGTTACTCCTCTCTCTTGCTGCTATATGATAAAATCTATTCTCTGTTAACCATTCATTGGTATTATAATAGCATACGAATATGAATCCAATAGGGATCTACAATATTTTCAAGGTGGTCTTATGAGAAAATAGATGTCAAAGTGCGTAGTCGATCACTCTTTCCGTATTGCATTGCTCACTCACACGTAAAAAAAAGCCCCTCCCTCGGTTACAACTCTCGAGTAGGGGCCTTAAATCAATCTTTAACCGTTCACAATCTCTCCACCATTAATATGGATCACTTGTCCGCTTACATAAGAAGAGTCTTCAGAAGCAAGATACACGTACGCTGGCGCTACTTCTGCAGGCTGACCCGGACGTTTCATGGGCTGAGTACCACCGAATTCGGATACCTTCTCTTCATCGAAGGTTGATGGTATAAGCGGTGTCCAGATTGGACCCGGTGCAACTGCATTCACTCGAATTCCCTTCTCTATGACATTCATCGATAGCGACCGTGTAAAGCTAACAATGGCACCTTTGGTCGCTGAATAATCAATGAGTGTAGCATTACCTTTGTAAGCAGTAATGGATGCCGTATTGATAATGGTACTTCCACTCTTAAGATGTGGCATAGCTGCCTTCGTCATGTAAAACATACTAAAAATATTCGTACGGAACGTCCGCTCCAACTGTTCTGTCGTAATATCCTCTATTCTTCCCTGCGGATGTTGTTCTGCCGCATTATTCACCAGAATATCAACCGCTCCGAACTGATCCATGGTTTGCTTAACAGACGCCTTACAGACCTCTTCATCTCCGATATCTCCAGCGATTAACAGGCATTTGCGGCCTTCTTGCTCCACTTGGGTTTTAGTCTCCAACGCATCGTCATGTTCATTCAGATAGAGTACAGCAACGTCCGCTCCTTCCTTAGCAAAAGCTACACTTATGGCTCGTCCAATCCCACTATCTCCACCTGTAATTATCGCTGTTTTCCCTTGCAATTTCCCTGCTGCCTTGTAATTTGAAGATTCGAAGACAGGTAAAGGGTTCATCGTACTTTCCACACCTGGTTGTTGATTCTGGTGCTGAGGTGGTAAGGTTTTCTTAGGTTGTTGCCCTGACATGATCATTCCCCCTTCTAAAACTATCTTTAGTAGGATGACAATAATCCGTCTTAACTATTCGTTGTCGATCTAGAACCCATAAAGTCTCTTTTTTTCACAAAAAAAAGAATACCCCGTTATAAACAACAGGATATTCTCTCATTCAGTTGTATTAAATGACTGTGTTAAATACCATGAAATATACCATCACAAGTAGACATACTGCGAGGATTGCACTCATCACTCGTAATTTTCCTGCTTCAGCAGAAATATCTCTCTTTTCCTTGATCTTAACAACTGCTGCCTTCAATGGTTTGCTCATCATGCCACTTACTGCAAATAGAGCAACGATTAGGATACAAGTAACAGCCATCCAAGCTGGAGAATAATCACCTTGCGACATCATATATCCACCCGTAATGAACTGAATTAGCAATCCAACCTGGGCAAAAATATTAAAACTACGAATCGCTACAGCTGTACCTTCTTGAGCTGGCAACGACAACGTTGACATTTTACTCACGATAAACGGTAATAACAGATAGAACCCTACAGATAAAGCTCCTAAAATATGTACAAAAGACATAACGTTCCACATAAATAATATCCCCCTAAAATCTGTTTTCTGTGATAATTATCACATTAAGTATAACGTACCTATGAATGAAAAGAAAGAAGCCTCTTGCCTTTAACAGATAAAGGGGCTTCTTCTTTCATAACTTTGACACTTTTATCGTGTCTTATACCTAACACAAATCATTTATATTAGATTGTTATTACTGAAATCACATTTCGAACAGAATCAGCAGACTTTTCCAAGGCAGTCTTCTCATCAGCAGTCAATTCTAGTTCAAATATTTTCTCAATTCCATCCCCACCAAGAATCGTAGGCACGCCCATAAATAATCCGTCGTATCCATACTCTCCTTCAAGCAGAGCAATAACCGGAATAATACGTTTCTTATCTTTCAAAATAGCTTCTGTCATCTGTACTAAGGACGCCGCAGGTGCATAATAAGCACTACCATTACCTAGTAGGTTTACAATTTCACCGCCTCCAACGCGTGTACGTTGAACAATTGCTTCAATACGTTCTGCACTGATTAGTGTATCAATAGGAATGCCTCCAACGCTTGAATAACGAACTAGAGGTACCATGTCATCGCCATGTCCACCTAGTACAAATCCACGAACGTCTTCAACAGATACATTCAACTCTTGGGCAATGAACGTACAATAGCGCGCCGTATCCAGAACACCCGATTGACCAATCACACGATTCTTAGGAAATCCAAGAGCATTATAGGCTACATAAGTCATTGCATCCACAGGATTACTTAGAATGATTACGATAGAGTTCGGAGCATATCTCTTAATGTTCTCACAAACAGACTTCACAATTCCAGCATTTGTATTCACAAGATCATCACGACTCATACCAGGTTTGCGAGCAATACCAGCCGTAATAATAACAACATCAGAATCAGCAGCATCTTCATAGTTAGACGTACCGATAATTTGGCTATCAAATCCTTGAACAGGACTCGCTTCCATCATATCAAGTGCCTTACCTTTGGTTGGGTTCTCTAGCTGTGGAATATCAATTAATACAACATCGCCAAGTTCCTTTTGCGCTAACATTAATGCAGTTGTTGCTCCAGTAAATCCAGCTCCAACTACGGATATTTTATTTCTCTTTAAGCCCATAATCGGATGATCTCCTTATGACTACATGTTTTTGATAACTTGATCAGCGAACTCTGAACATTTAACTTCTGTAGCTCCATCCATTTGACGAGCGAAATCATAAGTAACAATCTTATCGTTAATGGATGTCTCCATACCTTTATAAATAAGATCTGCTGCTTCCTTCCAACCCAAATGCTCAAGCAACATAACACCGGATAATACAACTGAACCTGGGTTAACAACGTCTTTATCTGCATATTTAGGAGCTGTACCATGTGTTGCTTCAAAAATAGCGTGTCCAGTAAGATAATTGATGTTAGCTCCTGGAGCAATACCAATGCCACCAATTTGTGCTGCAAGAGCATCAGATAGATAATCACCGTTTAGGTTAAGTGTAGCAATAACGTCAAAGTCAGTCGGACGTGTTAGAACTTGTTGTAAAGCGATGTCAGCAATAGCATCTTTAACAAGGATCTTCCCTGCAGCTAACGCTTCATTTTGTGCAGCATTTGCTGCTTCTTCGCCATCTTTTTCCTTAATGATGTCGTATTGTGCCCATGTGAATACTTTATCCCCGAACTCCTGTTCAGCTACTTCATATCCCCAGTTCTTGAAGGCACCTTCTGTATATTTCATGATGTTACCTTTATGTACCAACGTTACACTCTTACGTCCATGCTCAATCGCATATTCAACTGCAGCACGTACTAGACGTTTAGAACCATCTTCAGATACAGGCTTGATACCAATCCCTGAAGTTTCTGGGAAACGGATATTCTTCACACCCATTTCATCCTGTAGGAAAGTGATCAATTTCTTCACTTCAGCAGAACCTTCTTTGTACTCAATACCCGCATAGATGTCTTCTGTATTCTCACGGAAGATAACCATATCCACTAGTTCTGGACGTTTTACTGGGGAAGGTACACCTTTGAAATAACGAACTGGACGCAAACATACGTACAAGTCTAATTCTTGGCGCAAAGCTACGTTCAAAGAACGAATTCCTCCACCGATCGGCGTAGTCAAAGGTCCTTTAATAGCTACGATATATTCACGGATAGCTTCTAATGTATCATTTGGAAGCCATTCTCCATATTCATTGAAAGCTTTCTCACCTGCAAATACTTCATACCAAGCAATTTTCTTAGAACCGCCATAAGCCTTATCTACTGCAGCATCAAGTACACGTTTGGAAGCTTTCCAGATATCGCGACCCGTTCCATCCCCTTCGATAAACGGAATGATTGGGAAATTCGGAACATTTAGTACCCCATCTTGAATCTCAATCTTGTCACCCTCGGTTGGAAGTGCGTACTTTTCTAATTTAAACATGTATTTGTATCCTCCTAAAATTTTTTATAAGCATAACTTCTTAGGTTAATTCTCCGTAAAAAATTCACATCGAAAGCATATGCTTAGTTTATTTGAAGCATTACTTCATGATTATTCTTCTCAAAAAAATAATTCGAAAGCATAATCTTATATTTATTATAGCGTTACTACGAAGTCAATTCATCTATCAATTCAAGTTTAGCGTAATTCAATAGAAATATATTTCTGATCATGTAACCCTATATATTCTGCACGTGGACGGATAATTCGATTCGATTCCCATTGTTCAAGCATATGTGCTGTCCATCCAGATACTCGACTAATCGCAAAGATCGGTGTAAACAACTCACGTTCTATTCCAAGTTGGGTATAGACAGAAGCAGAATAGAAATCAACGTTAGGTTTTAGTCCTTTTTGTCCAGTTACCATCTCTTCAATCTTCACGGACATCTCATAGAGATCAGAATTGCCTTTCATCTCACTAAGTTCACGTGACATTTTTTGAAGATACTTAGCTCGTGGATCTCCATTCTTATATACTCGGTGTCCGAATCCCATGATGATTTCACGCTTATTCAATTTATCTTGAATATAGCTCTCAACTTGATCTAGACCACCAATTTCTTCAAGCATCTTCATCACAGCTTCATTAGCTCCACCGTGCAAAGGTCCCTTTAACGCCCCGATAGCAGAAGTAACGCCAGAATAAATGTCAGAGAGCGTTGCAACGGTTACACGACCTGCAAACGTGGAAGCATTAAATTCATGATCAGCATGAAGAACAAGTGCTTGATCCAATGCTTTAATGGAAGTTTCATCTGGTTGTTCGCCTCTTAACATAAAGAGAAAGTTCTCAGCAATAGTCAGTCCTTTTTGAGGCTGAACTGGTTCTTTTCCTTGGCGAATACGGGAGAGCGCAGCTACGATCGTAGGCAATTGAGCCTGAAGTTTTACAGCTTTCTTCTCGTTAGCTGTACGACTCATATCATCTGCTTCTTCATCATATAAAGCAAGAGCAGAAATAGCAGTACGAAGTGCAGCCATTGTATTTGTATCTTTAGGAAACAACTTCATCTGTTCTATCAATGTCTGAGGGATTGGTGCAAAAGTATCCAAATCTCGCTTCAGGTCATTTAATTCTTGAGCATTAGGTAACTTACCGAACCACAATAAATAAGCGACTTCTTCAAAGCTAGCATGTAACGCTAAGTCATTAATATCATATCCGCGATATGTAAGCACACCATCCACAATTGAACTTATGGATGAAGTTGCAGCTACGATACCTTCCAATCCTTTGGTTGCTGTCATCGTACATCTCTCCTTTTGTGAAAACGTATTTTTAAGAGTGCTACCAGCATCAATGAAAACATTTACATTCTTAGATACTAAAAACATAACATCGAGAGTAAACCTTATAACATCATACTGGATTTTGTCTGATATGTGAACATTTACATGCTAACCTATCGCATTAAATTGTTTTATCAGCTTAATAAAGTTATTTTTTTGAAAGCCTTTTCATTCTCTATCTCTTATATACAGTCATATTTCCATTCTTCATTTTTTTCTGTAGCCATCTCAGAATAAAAAGACGATAGAATGGCCGTGTCAACGGAAATATCATTGTGAATCCTACGACATCTGTCACAAAACCAGGTAATACTAAAAAAAGTCCCCCGATAAAAATACTTAACCCATCAACTAAGGTTCTCCCAGGAATTTGTCTCATCTGCATTTGTGCACGAGCATCTTCCAATACCTTTCGTCCTTCAAATCGCATCATTACGAAACCTAAGACTGAAGTAAATAAAGTAAGGAGAAATGTGTTCATCCCACCGAATCTTCCGATAACAAAATCAAATACGTATATCTCTATCATTGCAATAACTACGACTAATCCTAGAATCCACTTCTTCATACAAAAAAACCTCCCTTAGCACCATATCTATACTTATAAATCATAGTATACTCAAATGCAATTATCCAGTTTAGTCGAATGAGAGCTTACAAATATGGATTATAAAGCAAAAAAAGTAACGACCTATTCATTTCTTAGGTCGTTACTTTGTATATATTACATGAAGCCTTAGCTTATGATTTAAACCAATTAACCTTTATTAATTACGCTCACTTTAATAAGGTTCGTAGAACCTGAACGTCCCAAAGGTACACCTGCAGTAATTACAACAAGATCGCCTTCAGCAACAAGTCCGGAATCAATTCCGCCTTGAAGTGCATAATCAAACATTTCATCCGTAGTTGACGCTAGTTTGCCTTTTACAGGTGTTACTCCCCATGTAAGAGTTAAACGACGCATCGTACGATCTTCAGTTGTTACAGCGACAATAGGAGCTTCTGGACGGTATTTGGAAACGACACGAGCCGTGTGACCTGTCTCAGTTGAAGAAATGATTGCTTTCGCATTCAAATCCAATGCAGAAATAGCAACCGCTTGGCTGATCGCTTCAGTAATCGTTGTTTCTTGAATTGTGCTTTGTTTCAAGAATAGTTCACGATAATTCAGAGCAGATTCTGCTTTTTCAGCGATACGTGACATCGTAAGTACAGACTCAACTGGATATTTCCCAGCAGCTGTTTCACCAGATAACATAATCGCATCAGTTCCGTCAAAAATAGCATTCGCTACATCACTTGCTTCAGCGCGAGTTGGACGAGGATTACGTTGCATAGAATCCAACATTTGCGTAGCTGTGATTACAGGTTTACCTGCCCAGTTAGCTTTTTCAATCATCATTTTTTGTACCAATGGTACGTCTTCTGCCGGGATTTCTGTTCCTAGATCTCCACGTGCAACCATCAATCCGTCAGATACTGCAAGAATTTCGTCAAGATTATCAACGCCTTCTTGATTCTCAATTTTGGAGATGATGTTGATATGACCAGCATTATGGCGCTCTAACAATTCACGAATTTCAAGTACATCACTCGCTTTACGAACGAATGAAGCGGCAATAAAATCAATGTCTTGTCCAATTCCGAAAATAATATCGTTAGCGTCTTTCTCTGTGATACCTGGAAGAGAAATACGAACTCCTGGTACGTTAACGCCTTTTTTACTCTTAATTGTACCCCCATTAACAATAAGGCACTTAATTTCTGTTCCTTGAACTTCCACAACCGTCAAACCGATCAAACCATCATCGATTAGAATAGTGGAACCCACTTCAACATCATTTGGAAGGTTGTCATACGTAATAGAGATACGATCTTTGTCTCCCAAGATTTCTTCTGTAGTCAGTGTAATATACTCATCTTGTACAAGTTCAATCGGCTCAACAGCAAGCTTACCTGTACGAATTTCTGGACCTTTAGTATCTAATAGGATGGCAACAGTCTTGCCTAATTCCTGACATGCTTGGCGAATGATGTTAATTCGATTACCATGTTCATCAAAATCACCATGGGAAAAGTTCAAACGTGCTACGTTCATACCAGCCAATATTAATTTTTTTGTATTCTCTAAGGATTCACTTGCCGGACCGATCGTACAAACAATTTTAGTTTTGCGCATTATGTTTTCCTCCGTTTTATAAAGATCTCTCTAGTACATATCTTTTCAACAACTAAATCTACTACATGAGGAAGGATTTGTATAGGACCTTTATCACTTTAATTATTATCCAATTTCTGGGCTTGTCTGTCCATCAGTAGCTAAAGACCGTTCAAATGTAAATTTACCTATCTTCCTAAATTTCAAATAACGATCTTCTTTTAATTCATTTGTATTCATCGCAGAGAGTTCTTTCAATTGTCGGCAAAGACTATCTTTAATATAACCTGCCGTTAACTCATAATCTCTTTGTGCTCCGCCTTGAGGCTCGGGAATAATCTCTTCGATGACTTCTAATTCCAGTAGATCTTGGGCAGTAATCTTCATAGCTTCTGCAGCTTGACCAGCACGAGATGCATCTTTCCACAGAATAGAAGCGGCACCATTAGGGGAAATTGCGGAATAAATGGCGTGTTCTAACATCAGTACGCGATTGCCTACAGCCATAGCAAGTGCTCCGCCACTTCCTCCCTCACCAATAATGACACATACAACAGGTACACCAAGAGCGGACATATCCCGTAAATTACGTGCAATCGCTTCAGATTGACCTCTTTCTTCAGCCGTATTGCCGGGATAAGCCCCCTTCGTATCTACAAAAGTGATGATTGGACGATTAAATTTTTCAGCTTGTTTCATAAGTCTGAGCGCTTTCCTAAAGCCCTCTGGATGTGCACTTCCAAAGAAACGAGCAATGTTATCTTTGGTATCCTTACCACGTTGCTGTCCGATAACAGTCACGGGCACACCGTTTAGGGTAGCAATCCCCCCCACAACAGCGAGATCATCACCGAACAAACGGTCACCATGTAATTCAATAAAATCATTAAAGATCAGTTGAATTAAATCTAATGATGTGGGCCGTTGTTGATGTCTTGCAAGATGCATTTTTTGAGGGGCAGATATATTGGCGTATATTTCTTCTTCCAATTTATTATATCTTTCTTCAAGTCTAGAAATTTCATCCGTGAAATCAATGCCTTTTTCCTGACCAAACACCTTCAATTCATCGATCTTTTTACGCATCTCTACAAGAGGTAATTCAAAAGGCAATTCTCCAGCCATTTAAAATTCCCCCTTTACCGTATGAAGTTCTATGAGCTTAGCAAGCATTCCACGCATTTCTTTGCGGTGTGTCACTAGGTCCAATTGTCCATGTGCCATATTATATTCAGCCGTTTGAAAATCATCTGGTAATTTCTGACGAATCGTCTGTTCGATAACAATTCGCCCAGCAAAACCAAATACGGCACCTGGTTCCGCAATATTAATATCTCCAAGCGTGGCGAAACTTGCTGAAACACCACCAAATGTTGGATCAGTAATAACAGAGATATAAAGCCCTCCCTGTTCGTTAAACCGAGCTAGTGCCGCGCTTGTCTTGGCCATCTGCATAAGGCTAAGAATACTCTCCTGCATTCTTGCACCACCTGAGGTAGAGAAAATAATAAGTGGCAATTTCCGTTCCGTAGCGGTCTCAATCGCTCTTGTTATTTTCTCCCCAACGACAGATCCCATACTTCCGCTGAAGAAATTAAAACTCATGACGGCTACTACAACCGGATTTCCACAAAGGGTGCCTTGTCCAGTTATAACCGCTTCTCGCAAACCTGATTTCATTGCTTGCTCTTCTAGCTTGATAGCATAACCAGGAAATTGCAGCGGATCTATAGATATCATGTCACTGTCGAACTCTTCAAATCCTTCTTCATCCAAAGTCATTTGGATTCGTTCATTAGCATTCAGACGTATATGATATCCACAAGATGTACAAACCTTCAGGTTCTTCTCTAGTTCCTTACTGTACTGAATTGTGCCACACTTGGCACATTTACTCATTAGTCCTTCGGGAACTTCCCGTCTCGGGCGATCGCCTTCTGGATTGCTGTCCCGTCCCATACGATCTGAAGGAATGGTCGCGTATTTTCTTTTCTTCTGAAATAAGTCTTTAAACACACCTACACCTCTTCAGCCGTTAATTTGTTGGACGATCTATCCACAAACTTTTATTATACACCATCAACCAATTATATTAAAAGTTAAGGATGTAAAATAGTATTGAGTACTTCCTGAACTTCTTCTAGTTCCCCAGAAGGAACCTGTATTTCAAACTGTTGCTTGGACAAATTCACAGGACGGCTTCGAACCAAAAAACCTTCTTCTGTTAATTTGGTCTGAATCATTTCCGCAACCTTGGCGGTAGGTGCGATATATATAACCGTCCACACTTTCGAAAAAGCCCCCTACTCTCAAGATCTGAGCTCATATAATGAACCCATGATACCATAACTATCTTTTTAATCGCAACAATAGTATTGGATTTAAATGGTTATGAAGGTTCTATATCCAATGGAATGGAATAGTTCTTAGCCCCCTCGTACCGGTGGGCGATTCTTGCTGAGGCAGCAGCAGCTAAACCAGCAACTAAGTCATCTAGAAATACATGAATAGCACTTCTTTTATTATTCAACGTCGCAATAATACCCTTTTTTTCCTTGTCTAGGTATCCAAAACTCGTTAATCC
Organism: Paenibacillus macquariensis; assembly: GCF_900156375.1. Lineage (GTDB taxonomy): Bacteria > Bacillota > Bacilli > Paenibacillales > Paenibacillaceae > Paenibacillus_AQ > Paenibacillus_AQ macquariensis. Next base: position 128,838 of record NZ_FTNK01000005.1, on the reverse strand, counting down.
AATCATGCCATATACACTGGTTATTCCAAGTGCCATTGTCTCATCTACACCATAGAGAGGTTCATCAGCTTCCATAATGGATTGCAAAGGCTGCGGGAGTAATTTCTGTTCCGCTAACTCATCAAGAGCAATACCTGTATACAATGCATATTGGACTTCTCTCTTATTCAACACAGCTGTAACGCTATCCACGCATTCTTCCATTTTTAATTGAGGATGGTAGGGTAATTGCAATTCATAGACAATTTCTGCAATATCATTAATACAAACCCCTCGACGCTCAAGTATCGAATTCACGATTTCAAATGACATCATTATTCCTCCCACATACCTATTACCTAACCGAAGCAATCACATTTCGCCTTGTTTGCTAAGGTTGAATTCTTAGGTGTTCCTAAGTGTATGCAGGAGGTATTCGAAAAGTTCGTCATTTACAATTAAATACAATATAATTCATAGATTTAGGAACGTACACAGTTTATTTAATACGTACTGTTCCAGAACCCAACATTTGTTCCATTTCTTCAAACAGCTCAGGTGAGGGCTTAATTCGGTAATGGTCGCTTAATGCTAGCAATTTCTGACTTTGCTCATAAAAAAGTACGATGGCTACCGATCCCGGATGTTTGAGGAGCAATTCCTTTAATCGGATTAATAACTGAGCATTCTCTGCATGCGTACTAATCTTTACGAACACTCGCTGTTCATTCACACGCTTCAAGCCGTCTTTCTCAACCGAAATATCCTTGCGAACTTCTGATGAAATGTCTGATTGTGAAGCACCCGATTGGTGCACGAGTTCTTGCTTCGCTACGCTTGACGTTGTTCCAAGCGTACGCGGCTGCGACGAACTTCGTACTCTTGGTTTCTCACTACCTGTTCGAGCATTATTCTTACGCTTAACCAACTGTTCCAACCCTGTATCATCTAACAGCACAACTTCCTCTGCGAGTAGCTTAAATCCTTCATCTTGTTGTTGTACTTTCGCCCTCAAGGCAAGTAATGCCCCTTTCTCAATAAAGGAAGAGCTACGTTTCCATACCTCAGGGAATAAGACGACTTCACAGCGCTCTATTTGATCCTCACACTCCATGAATGCCATAGCCTTCCCTTGCTTTGTCATAATTGTTTTAATTGAAACAACCATACCTACAACAACGGAGAGCGTGTCATCTGGTAGTTCACCGAGATCCATTAACCGATCAACGCCTGCCGTCTGATCTAGGAGATCCTCATAATCGTCAAGTGGATGCCCCGATAGATACAATCCGAGTAATTCTCGTTCTAATTCTAATTGCTGACCTATGGTATAGGGTGATATGACTGGATAAGCAATGTCCCAATTCGCACTTTCTACGAAATCAAACATTTGAATTTGTAAATCATCACGATCCTTACGCCACTTTAATGCAGCTTCAACCGTCTCATCTAACATCGCTAGCAACTGAGCTCGATGCCCAGGTAGCGAATCGAAGGCACCCGCTTGAATAAGTGATTCAATAACTCTTTTGTTACATACCCTAAGGTCGATACGTCTGCAGAAATCAAGAAGACTCTCAAACGGCTTGTCTTGCCTAATCATCATCATATTCTCTACAGCTTGGGTACCTACATTCTTCACCGCACCTAATCCGAATCGAATATGGCCAGAACTTGCTTGCCCTTCAGCATTCTCCTCCTGATCAAATGTCGGTACAGGCGTAAACAGCACACCGCTTTCATTCACATCAGGCGATAATACACCTATATCCATCCGACGGCACTCTAGCACGTACTCTGCTACTTTCCGATGATTACCCATGACGGCTGTCAACATGGACGCCATAAATTGCACAGGATAATGTGCTTTTAGATATGCGGTTTGGAACGCAAGTACACCGTATGCTGTTGCATGCGCTCGTGGGAACCCATAATCTGCGAATCGTACGATCATATCATAGACCTTATTAGCTTCTTCTTCTGTATATCCTTGATTGGAACTTCCTTCCACAAAATGACTTCTTTCGCGGTCCAATACTTCTCGTTTTTTCTTAGAAACTGCACGGCGTAACAAGTCCGACTCACCTAATGAAAATCCAGCCATTGTAGATGCGATCTTCATAATCTGTTCTTGATATACAATAATACCGTACGTATCTTTCAGGATGGGTTCCAAATCTTCATGGGGATATTCCACTTGTAACAACCCATGCTTCGCTTGAATGAATTTAGGGATGAACTCCATCGGACCCGGACGATAAAGGGCAAGAACAGAGATAATATCTTCGAACACTGAGGGCTTCAAATCCTTCAATACACGTCTGACACCCGCTGATTCCATTTGGAACACACCTGTTGTATCTCCATGCCCAAGCATTTCGTAAGTCTGTGCATCATGATCTGGAATTTGATCGAAATCAGGTGTTTCCCCTGTCATTTCCCCTATCCATTTCATTGTACGCTCTATGATAGAGAGCGTTCTAAGTCCAAGAAAGTCCATCTTTAACAAGCCGATACTTTCCAGATGTTCCATTGAATACTGGGTGAGCGCCGTCTTTTCACTACCCTCCTGCAAAGGTACAACATCTGTTAAAGAATCGCGAGAAATGACGACACCCGCAGCATGCGTAGACGAATGTCGTGGCATTCCCTCAACTTTCATTGCCCTATCCAACATTTCTCGTACCTTACCGCCAGCATCATACAATTTCTTCAGTTCTTCGCTTACTTCCATAGCTCGATCTATATGAATCCCTAATTGGTTAGGAATAAGTTTAGCAACCTTATCAACATCACCAAAGGGAACATTTAGCGCCCTTCCTACATCCCTAACGGCAGCTCGAGCAGCCATCGTTCCAAAAGTAATGATCTGCGCAACATGCTCACTCCCATACTTATCTACCACATATTCAATGACCTCATCACGGCGTTCATCACTGAAGTCAATATCTATATCTGGCATGGTTATCCGTTCAGGATTTAAGAATCGCTCAAAGAGCAAATGATACTTCATAGGGTCCACATTCGTAATCTGTAACACGTACGCCACAATACTTCCAGCAGATGATCCACGCCCAGGTCCTACTGCAATTCCTTGTCTGTGAGAGTAAGCAATAAAGTCCCACACGATAAGGAAATAATCAGCAAATCCCATGCTCCCAATTACCCCGAGCTCGTAGGAAAGCCGTTCTTCTAGCTCCCGTCTAGCTTCCGCCTCATGCCACCTGTCTGTCCTCTCATACCTCGTTATGAGACCTTTTGAACATAATTCATGTAAATATTGCTCAGAAGTCACCCCATCAGGAAGAGGACTGTACTGAGGCAGAATAGAACGATCGAATTCAAGCTCTAGCTGACACTTATCAGCGATGACTGATGTATTGAGCATGGCTTCCTGAACATGAGGAAATAAGCGAGCCATTTCCTCCCCACTTTTGAAATACAACTGGTCTGTTGGGATACGTAGCCGTTGCTCATCATCCACCGTCTTTCCTGTTCCGATACAGATAAGCACATCTTGTACTTCGGCATCTTCACGCTGAAGATAATGAACATCATTTGTCGCTACTAAAGGAATGCCTGTTTCTTCACTGAGCTGAATCAGCTGGGGATTAACCCTTTTCTGTTCAGATATCCCATGATCTTGTAGCTCCAAATAGAAATCATCACCAAATATATCTTGATATCGTAGAGCAGCCTTTCGAGCCTCTTCATATCGACCATGTAATAAATGTTGTGGAACCTCGCCACCTAAACATGCACTTAGGCAAATAATACCTTCGTTATGCGTTCGAAGTGATTCTAAATCTATTCTTGGTTTATAGTGAAAGCCTTCCAAATGTCCAATGGAGCACAGTTTCATCAGATTTCGGTAGCCTACTTCGTTCTTAGCTAGCAGAATTAAATGATAGATCGGCTGATCCTTTCGGCTGCCTCTCTCCTTACGCGACCCTGAAGTGAAATAAGCTTCACAGCCAATAATGGGCTTAATACCTTTACTTTTACATGCCTTATAGAACGGAACTGCACCGTACATAACCCCATGGTCTGTTAAAGCCAACGACTTCATTCCTAAATCTGCAGCCTGTTGCACGAGATCCGTTATACGTGCGGCTCCGTCCAGGAGGCTAAATTCACTATGAACATGTAGATGTACAAATGAAGCCATGTCCGCCCTCCCTTTCACCGCAAGTTCTTTTTTTAGAAAGTTCTTTCTCTTATTTTATCATAATACCTTAGGGAACGCCCATAGAATGGATTATAGCAAGGAGAATCGGATTGGATCTATGAATAGAAGGAGCGGACAAGCGTAATTTGCAGACGATTGTTCAAGAGAGGGGATAAATTCATGAGTACTTTCTTATCAAAAGCCATTTTGGATTTCTGTATTGCCTTCGGCATTGTGCTCGGAGGTGCGATGGTTGGAGGGATAGGGGCCGTTATTTCCTTACAGCCACCTACTCAAACGATGCTTGATATCGCAGACAGAATTAAGATTTGGGCGCTCGCAGCTGCTGTAGGCGGAACCATTGATCCCATGCGTGTCATAGAAAGCAACTTCTTTGGTGGCAACTTATCGCCCGCGATCAAACAAATTCTTTTTCTCGTGTTTGCCTTTTTAGGTGCTCATGCGGGCAGTGAATTAGTCAAATGGGTATGCGCTGGTAGGAAATAATCATGCGAATCCCTTCAAACAGTCGTATCCTCGCCTTCTCAAAGACCACTTCGCTTATTGTACTAGGCATGGTTTTGGGCAGCATTCTATATAATGCTATATTTCATGCTAGCTACAACCAACTGTGGCTAGACAACCAAGATCTAAAAATCCAAAAGAAGCAATTCGAAGATGATATCAAAACGCTTAAGAAATATAGTAATCAGCAAACCGTCATTAAAGAGATAAAAATACGTGCTGAACAACAAGATCCTCCACTCGACTCCATCATTGTGAAGGAAATTCTCGTTCGAGTTGGTGATGATATCGAAGTACTTCGAGGTCGAAGTGTGTACGAAATTGATACTGATAGTAAAATTGCTAGAACGCTACTAGACCGAAAAATTTATACAGTCCGAGAGAAAAATTATGCTATCCAGATCAAAACGATGCTTGTCGCCGAAAGTGTGTTGCAAATTTGGATATCCATCGCGAATCCTCCTGTGCGTTAACAACGCATTCATGATACAATACAAGCAAATTTGTCATTTGCTTAAGGAGTGAAGCGTGGTCATGATTACTGTTATTAAATACGTTCTGTTTATACTATTGGTTGTAACCTGTATTACCTCTGCCTACTACAGCATACGTTCACACCGTTCTTCCGATCCAACCGATAGAGGACTATATGGTGCTACTACCAATATATTAATGGGCATCATGCTCATGTTAATGTCCGTTGTGTTCATGTTCATCTTCCGCGGATCTACCCTATCTATTGTTGTAGAAGCGTTATTCTTAGTCCTAGGTGCATTCAATATGTTCGCCGGACTACGTAATCGTAAATATTTTGTCTACCAACGAAGTCAGATTATGATGAATAACAATAAGTAACAACAACTATCAAATTTCCTTTACCCATGTTCAATAGACTGTAAGGTCATAACCGCTTTGGCGACTAACGTGTCCTCGTGAGTCATTTCAATCTCTATTTTACAAGTTCTGCGACTCATTTCTAGCAACTTTGGCATAATCACAATCTGGTCTTCAATCTGGACAGGTCGTAAGAAATAGGTAGACATGTTATCCAACACATAATCATTTCCCGAAATATCTTTCGTAGATTTAAAAGCAGCTTGCGTCATTACTGTGGCTAATACCCCCTCAGAAATTGTACCTAAATCAGTCGCCATTTGAGGGGTAATAAAACCATGGAAAAATAACCGACCTTCTTGGTCACGCTCCTCAGCAATTCCATTCCATATCAAATGATCGAACGTCTCTCCAAGCCGTGGCTGGTGTTGTGCATCTCTCATGGCTTGAAGTACTTCTTTACGATTAACTGTAGCGATAAGTTTGCGATTACGATCCACAATAGGTAAGAAATCGATTCCCTCCCACATCATGTGTTGTGCCGCAGATGCAAGGGATGTCTGTAAGCTCGTTGTTATCGGATTACGAATAAGCACTTTCTCGATACTCTGATCGTCAGATAGACACACCGTATCTTTTATATTAACAATACCTATCACCCGATTCCATTCATCCGTGACAGCATACCTTGGTTCTCCAGTTTGCTCCGCAAGTTCTCTACATTCCTGTGCAGTACTCGTTATCTTCAGAGCGTAAAGCTTCGGTTTCATTGCGACAATATCTTCAACAATCATGATCTTCTTCTTAATTAATCGATCAAAAATCGCCCGATTGATCATCGAAGCAACTGTAAATGTATCATGACGTGAAGAAAAAATAGGTAAATTGAGTTCATCTGCTAGATTCTTAACCTCTCTGCTGATACCAAATCCACCAGTTATAAGTACCCCTGCACCATGTTCTAGCGCCAAAGAATGAGCATCATCCCGATTACCCACAATGAGTAAACTCCCTGCATCGATATACCTCGCCATCGCATCAATTTTCATCGCACCAATGACATACTTGTGAAGGTTCTTCTGAAGCCCTTCGGCTCCACCCAATACGTGACCCTCCACGATATCTACGACATCAGAAAACGTTAACTGATCTGATATATTACGTGGTTTCTTCTCTACTCGAATGGTACCCATTCTTTCCTTCGTGATCACAATTCCTAAATTCTCAGCTTCCTTTACTGCACGATAGGCTGTTCCCTCGCTAACTCCCATTTCCTTTGCTAACTTACGTACGGATATCTTCGTACCTACTTTTAATCCCTCTATATATTGGAGCAAATATTCGTGTTTCGTGACTGTGTCATCTCTATTCTCCAACTGTTACACCCCCATACTCAAATCTGTACTATACTGTACCTATTATATCACGGAATTTCTTTAATATACTACATTTAAAGTACCCTATTACCACGTCTGAGAGGGTTCAGGAGCCGCTTCTATCAAACAAAAAAAGCCTTAAGATTCATATGAAGAACCTTAAGACTTTTTAGTGAAATACGAGAGTAATACTACGAACAAAACCAAACCAACCTACAGGCCCGCGCTTCTTTCCGACTCTTCTGACAATTTCAATTGCCACTGCTCAAGCTTATGTTGTCTCACACGCTCAAGTGTCTTCTTCTTCTCTTCATCCACGCCCAGAATAACATGCCAATGGGCGGCGATGACAAGAAACGAGAATGCAACCCATACTACGCTGAACAATGTTATCCAGCCATTCCCACTTTTGAAAGAAATACTAGGTATCGCATAAATTAACATCGCTAATGCAAGTAACATGAACATGAAATGCTTGAATTTCGTTCTCTTTCTCATCCTTATAAGCAACTCCTTCATTTCGAATCTATATTTCTAGTCTATGAAGATAGCGGATGAAATATGAGAACAAAATACGAGAGTTGCAAAAAGAAACGGATACACCGTCCCTTAAGGGCGGATATCCGTCTCTTTGGAAATACAAGAAAACAAATTACATATTGGAACCACCATATAAATGCTGAAGACTCTCAGAGATTATTTTATTAACATCTTCAATGATGATACTTAATCTACGTTCCGCGTCGAACAAACGACGGATATTCAAATTTAAGCTGAGAACTTCAAACAGCTTTTCCATCTTCTCCATCTCTTCAGGTGATGGCATATCTCCTGTCATCATTTGTTGCTGAAGATCCATTTGACGCTGACGGAAGTCCTCTAACATTTCTTTCCCCTCAGGGTCCTTCTCAATAAGGCTCATAGCCTCATTGATCTCTTGTACTTCTTCACTTTCTTTGAGGGCTTTCGCTAATTCGTGTGTCTTGTCATAAATGTTCATAATTGTTTCCTCCTTTAAAATTACTCTCCAATTCTGATAAATGGTCAATCACCAAGGGATATATGTCCTCATATGATGAATTACATGCAATATGCACAGTCCAAATATGACTCAAGACATCAAGTTGTTGTTGGAAGGAGATCCACGATGTCCACAAAAAAGATATCGGTCCAACTATTCAAACCGGGCATTGTGCAGGCGAACGCAATCATGTTAGGTGAGAAGCTCGTTAAACTGTGGAAAATACCCACAGATCGCCCTCTTCAGTTGACGTTTGGTTCCTTCAAACAGGATATCAACGTCATCCCGGTACCCAAGTATAGCGGCCTACGAATCAGTGCAGCGTTATCAAAGCAGATGGGACTGTCCTCTCGTCCTGAATTAAAAATCCATTATCATGCTGGAAGCCGGACACTTCGATTAGGACCTCTGATTGGTATCATGATCAGCCGTGATCATCCTAACATGCCTGACAATCCGTTTGGTTCCATCTCAATGTTCTGTCGTGAACTTGTCAATGCCTGCCAAAAGCAAGGGGCACATGTTTACTTTTTCACCCCAGACCATATCACATCTAGCACCAGCTCAATTCAAGGCTGGATCTATGATGGAGGCTGGCGTATGACTCAAATGCCAATCGCAGATGTCATTAATAATCGTTTGACATCGCGAAAAATGGAGAATAATCCAAGCGTACAGCATTTTATGAAGGAAGTAAAATCCTTGCACGGTAGTCATATTTTCAATGAAAAGTTTCTCGACAAAACCGAAGTGTTCGATGCATTAAAAAAAGAGACAAATCTCCATCGTTACATGCCTGAGTCTCACTTATTGAATGGCTATGCCATTCTAAAAAAGATGTGTACGACGCATTCTGTTGTATTCCTTAAACCCATCAGAGGCAGTCTTGGTAAAGGGATCATTCGCATCACTAAGCAACCCGATGGTACCTTCCATACGTTATCCACCATCATGGGTGGAACACAAAAGAAAATATATGCTACTCTTCCCAAGTTATTCACAAGTATTTCAGGGAAAATGAAAAGCACACGTTATCAAATTCAACAAGGTTTGACGCTTATTGATCATGGTAAACACCCTGTTGATTTCCGTTCATTAGTTCAAAAAAATGGTACCGGAAACTGGAGCGTGACATCCATTGTGGCACGTATTGCTGGTGGGAGTCACTTCGTATCTAACTTAGCTCGTGGTGGTAGCCTTAGCACGGTGAAGGATGCTGTCCTTAAAAGTAATATGCCTGTAGCTGCCAAGAATACAGCTTATATCAATCTCAAATTGGCATCCATGCAAATCGCAAAAGGTCTCGATAATGCCATTCCTGCCCACTTCGGCGAGTTGGGGATAGATCTAGCTATGGATAACACCGGACGGATCTGGCTACTCGAAGTCAACTCTAAGCCGTCCAAGAATGACAATACACCACTTAATGAGCAAAAGATAAGACCATCTGTCAGACAAATTGTTCAATATAGTTCCTTTTTGTCTGGCTTTTAAGGGGCGGTTCACCATGACTCCTCATCCAATCGGCTCCCTAGGTATTCTGTGCAGTACCAGACGAGGAAGTCCTCCGTTCTCGGAGCAACATTACTGCCGTACCTTAAGTCAAGCGAGTTCCAAATACGGAATTTCTGTCGTAGTCCTATGTCCTCAGACCATTCAACGTGATTCTCAAGTCGTACACGGCTATATCCTCAAAAAGGATGGTTGGAAGGAAACGATCGTTCCCATGCCTGATATTATCTACGATCGCTGTTTTGATCTAAAAGGAAGAGAACGTAGAGCTGCATCTAAGCTACTTACTTCTTCTAAAGAACAGACACCCTGGATGATATGGGCAAGAGGACTACCAGGGAAATGGAACGTATATAACAAACTAAAAGATGAGCCTGCACTTAAACCCTATCTTCCACCTACTTCATCCTATTCAGGACCTGAATCTCTAGCCCAGAGCTTATTCACTTTTCAAAAGCAGGTATTTCTTAAACCCCAAGCAGGTTCACAGGGGAAATCAACACTTCATATACAAATGCTAAATGGTCCTTACCCTTTAATAATTAACGGTCGCGATCATCACAACAACCCAATCAGCCAACGGTTTGACAAACATTCCAAAGGTCTAGCATGGATTCATCAATTTATTCATCATCGTCCATTTATCATCCAACCTTATTTACATTTATACAACAAACAAGAGCATCCCTATGATATACGTGTTCTCATGCAAAAGAACGGTGAGGGACACTGGATGCTCACAGGGATGGCAGTACGAAAAGGCAATATTGGAGGAACCACCTCAAATTTGCACGGCGGAGGAACAGCAACTTCGGTCCTACCATTCTTGACTTGGGAATTCGGAGCTACCCCAGCTGAACATATGATGGCTGTTCTTCATAACCTGTCGAAGGATATTCCTTCGATACTAGAGAGCCATTTCGGTCGGCTGGGTGAACTTGGAATCGATTATGGTATCGATACGAATGGACATATTTGGCTGCTTGAAGTGAACTCCAAACCGGGACGCAGCTCATTTAATCATATCGAGGACCCGACAAGCGCAGTTCTCGCAGCAGAGAATCCACTCCGCTACGCTCGTTATTTATTGCTTCGACAACCTAGGAGGGTATATTCATGAGTTTGACTTTTTGCAATGTTCATTTCTCGCAACAACCTGAGAAAGTCGCCTATATTTCCAATACACTAATGAAAAATCTCAAACTATCCGGCAAAAAAAACATACACCTTCGCTTTGGGAATGATGTCGTTCCAGCAAGCATTAAATCAATCAAAAAAGCGGGGAGCCACCTCTATTTAAGTTCTGGAATCCGAAATACCATTCACGTTCCCCAAGCCGGAGGGGTTTACCTCCGCAATCTCCAAGAGAATGAATTTCAAATTGGACCGCTGATTGGTATCCTATCTGATGGACCGACCAACTCTACCACACAACCTTTCAGTTCGAGAACAGGCTTTATTAAGCAACTCCTTAAAGAAGGTAATAAGAAAGCTTACATCTTTGCATTTTCACCCAAGGATATCAATTGGCAGCAAGAAACCGTTCGAGGACATTTTCTTGCTGATAATGGTACTTTTACGCGTAAAACGGTTCCACTACCGGATGTAGTATACAACAGACTTCCGAGTCGTAAAGAAGAGACTTCCCCTGCCATGAACCAGTTACGAGAACGCTTTGGCCGTAGAAAAATCCCTTTCTTTAACTGGAGTTTTTTCAACAAATCAGATATCTATAAGCTTATTGAGAATGATAACAGTGTCAATCGTTACGTACCTGAATCTCATATGAATCCAACTACAGAGGTCCTAAACGACATGCTCGAGCGGCATCAATTTGTTTATTACAAGCCCTCGAGTGGTAGTCTAGGAAAAGGGATTTATCGAATGACTTATTTACCTAAGCGTGGCTATTTCGCACGTTATCGCAAGAACACAGAGAACGTTCTGCTTCGCTTTAATAATTTCAAGAGCCTCATGCGTATGTTGAATACAAAACATGGTCGAACACTACATGGTTATGTCATTCAGCAAGGAATCCGTTTGATTGAAATTGACAATTGTCCTATCGATTTCCGCTTTCATATGCATAAAAACGGTAGTAATCAATGGGTTGTCGTCGGCATTGGGGCCAAAAAGGCGGGACGTGGTAGTGTCACCACACACTTAAAGAATGGTGGTTCTCTCATGACCCCGGAACAAGCACTGAGTCGTAGCTTTGGTGCGCGTTCCGATGAAGTGCTTAAGCAAGCCAAACATGTTGCTATTTCTCTTGCTGAAGCTATTGAATTCCATCACCCCCATTTACTCGGTGAGATCGGGTTCGATCTAGGTATTGATCAAGATGAGAAAATTTGGATGTTTGAAGCCAATGCCAAACCTGGAAGGACGATATTCAACCACCCTTCCCTGAAGAATGAAGGAAAAGCCTCGGTAGAACATATTCTGGAACATTGCTTATATCTAAGCAAGTTCCGTAGGAGGATAAACCAGTGAACGGCCGAGGTTTTGAGGAAATAAAACCGGTCGTTGCCATATTGACCATGGATTCCACAAATGGTTTTCGAGGCAATCGTGATAATTTTGTGGATATTGTCCGAACAGGGAAAGATATGGGCTTCCTTGTTTATGTGGTCACTATTCGTGATTTAAAGTTTACTTCCCCCACCGTCAAAGGTTATACACTAAATAGCAGTAACGACGGATGGGAAACACACCAATTCCCACTACCTCAAGTCATCTACAATCGAATTCCTCTACGTGAAGATGAGGAAAAACCTTGGGTTCATCGTAAAATATTGACCTGTTTACAGCACCCAGACATCCAGTTCTATAATCCTTATTTTTTCAATAAATGGCATCTATTCGAATGGCTCAAGGTTTCAAAATCCACGGATTATCTGATTCCTCAAACGAAACGTATGGATGGAGTTATCTCACTCGCAAGACTTCTTGATAAGCATCCCTATCTTTATTTGAAACCAGAAAGCGGAAAAGCGGGCAAAGGCATCATGATGTTGAAGTACAAAAAAAATAAAATCATCCCCTATAGACTAAAGATTCAAAATGATAGATCAAGTATCACATATAAATCCACGAGTCTGAGAAGGCTCTGGGTTCGTATCAATAAGGAAACAGGTCATTCTCCCTATATTATTCAACAAGGAATTGCGCTCGCAACGGTGGATCATCGTCCTTTCGATCTACGCATTCTAGTTCAAAAAACCGCAAAAGGGCATTGGGGAGTCACTGGCGTAGGGGCTCGAATGGCTGGTTTAAAGAGCATAACAACACATGTACCACGCGGAGGAACGATTGAAAGCCCATCTAAACTCCTCTCAACACTCTTTGGAGCTGATATGTCCTCAAGCATGATGAGTCGAATTAGAACCACCGCCTTAATTATTGCTCGTCAGATTGAAAAAGGCTCTGGGTTCACGTTAGGTGAAATGTCCATGGATCTCGGCATTGACGCTTTAGGTAAACTGTGGTTTTTTGAAGCTAATGCACGACCAATGAAGTTCGATGAGCCTCATATTCGAAGAAAATCGTTAGAGCGAATATTTGAGTATAGCCAATATCTAGCTCGTAAGAACAACCAATATAATTAAGGGGGTGAGTATAAAGGATGCAAATTACATCCTTAAGTACAGTGTCCAAACGCGAATGGCAGAAACTACATGATCAAAGTGTTCTTTTTGTTAAGAAATATAGTGGGAAACGGATAACAACGGAGGGCTTTCGTCACTTTGCCGAATTAACTTATGAAGATTTGTTACGATCAGATGTATCTTTTCTAATAGCAACGGTTCGAGGGGATCTCGGACCTACGCTCGCTGGTGTGAGTTTCATTTCTGGGTATGGTGAACAATCTTGCTTAATCGTCGTGCATCCTTTATACCGAGGACGACATATTGGGACTTCCCTCATGTCATCCCAACTCACCAATTTAAGAGAACTAAGCTGTAATGTTGCGTTAGACAATGTTCATAGTCTTCAAATGTGCTTTAATGTTGGACTTACAGCCGGTTCACTCCATATTGGACCAACCGGCAAGCCGAGTCTTAAGTTACACGGAGAAATTCGAAATCACTACACCTCAACAACTTTCACTCAAGAAGAAGGTGAATCGATATGCCACGTCCCGTCTTAGGGATCTTGACGCTATACCTCAATGAGCAAAAACAACTCGAAGAACGAATCATTTACCAACACATGATCTCCGAAGGAAGAAAGCTTGGACTTGATATCTTTGTCTTTACACCCATGGATGTTATCACCTCGAAGAAGAAAATCATGGCTATGGAATTTGATCCAATACAACGCAAATGGAGTCGAAGACTTCGGGATTTCCCCAATATGATCTTTGACCGCTGCCGTATACAAAAAGGTTACCGATTTAAACAGCTTCTAAATTTCCGAAAAAACTATGGACATCACGTATTTCTTAATCGTCCACTCCGTAATAAATGGATTATTCATGAAGTTCTCTCCAAAAAAGAAAACTTCCGTCCACACTTACCTCTGACGAAGTTAGTTACCCGTATTTCAGATGTTGAACAAATGTTAAAAACGACATCTGTCGTATACCTCAAGCCTGTTAATGGAACTGGGGGGCGTGGCATTCTTCGGATCGAGAAATTAAAGAATCAGAATCAATATTATATTCAAGGGCGCAATCAACAACGTAAAATCATCACACCACATAAAATACACGCTGCCCGTCTTGGATCTATTCTGCAGACTTGGGATATGAAAGACAGTTATATCGCCCAAGAAGGGATTCCCGTTCAATTACCTAATGGACGTGTACATGACTATCGCATGCTAGTACAGAAAAACCGAGAAGGTCAGTGGGAGTTGACCGGAATGGTCGGAAGAGTAGGCGCATCTCGGAGTATCACGTCTAATCTGCACGGAGGCGGTCAGGCCATAACGATGGATATCCTGTTATCTCAATGGATTAAAGACCGAGAAGTACAAGAGCAAGTGAAAAAGAAATCAGAAATTCTTGGACTAGAGACGGCTAAGTATCTGGAACAAACCTATGGTGCATTGTGTGAACTTGCCCTTGATTTAGCTATCAATAAGAAGGGTGAAGTCTTCCTTCTGGAAGTTAACCCCAAACCCGCTAGAGAAGTATTCGCAAGAAGTGGGCAAAAAGATATCTATCATCAATCGATCATCAAACCTTTAGAATATGCCCTGTGGTTATACAAACAAAAACAGGTTCTTATCAAAGCAGAAGAAACAGAAGAATTATCCTAAAAAAGAAGGACCCGGAAAAAAATCCGAGTCCTTCTTTTACTATTCTCAAATCTCCTACATTACTCTTCCTTCGTAATCTGTTCTAGAAACGTTATCAAGTCCGGATTCGGTTCTGGTTCTTTCAACTTCAAGCTTCTCATAGCTTCTACAACAATACTTAGAACTGCATAATCACGATACCAACGATGATCTGAAGGAACGACATGCCACGGGGAAACACTACTACATTTCTCCATCATTTCTTCATAATGTTTGCGATATTGTTTCCACGATTTCCGTTCCTCTAGATCACTAGGATCGAACTTCCAGTTCTTACTTGGATCTTCAATGCGACTCTTTAACTTCTCCAACTGAAATTCCTTCGATATGTGCAAGAAAATTTTGACGACCAACGTAGAATTATCGTTCAAAAGCTCCTCAAAATGATTGATATGCTTAAATCTTCTCTTTGCTACTTTGTCCGATATTAGTTCGTGTACCCTAGTGATTAGGACATCCTCATAATAAGACCGGTTAAACGTTGTGATATGACCAAGCGCAGGTGTTCTTGTATGAGCTCTCCACAAAAAATCATGCTGGCTCTCTTCTTCAGTCGGCGTTTTGAAACTATAAGAGGATATCCCTTGTGGATTAAGTCCCGAAAAGACGTGCTTGATAACCCCATCCTTTCCACTACAATCCATACCTTGGAATACAAACAAAACAGCCTGTTTCTTACCCGCTACGAGCATCTCCTGTAACTCTTGTAATTCTTCTTTCAATTTCAAAGTTTCCTCTAAGATTTCCTCTTTACTCAGAATCCCACCCGTATCACTAGGATCAATCGCGGTAAGATCCACTTTCTTCTTTACAGGTAGTGCAAATGGTTTGGGCATCCTTTTCATCCTCCATAAATAGCAAATTTGGACACTTTGATTGTGAACCCATTAATAGCGTCACTATATTGAATTAATGCAGCATGCTATATGACTATCATGTATTCTAATCATAGATTATTTGCCTATTATTAACAAACGTTATAAATCTCCCCTCCACATTAAAAAAGCCTACTCATCAGTGAGTAGACCTATTACGTTTCGAACGCTCTAAATATCTTTGATAGAGCCATATGGAACCCGTTAGCCAACAGGCACTCATCAAGTATCCACCGAGGATGTCACTTGGATAATGAACACCTAAATAAATCCGACTTATACCAATCAATGCAATGAATAGGGAACTTAGAATAATGATCGTAACCCGTCCAACTGCGGTTGGGACATGTTTCCACACTAAAAAGGCAAGTACGCCATACAACGTGAATGCAGCCATAGAGTGCCCACTAGGAAAACTATAACCATGAGCTTCCGCGATGCGGTTAATGTCTGGTCGAGCACGTTTAAATATTAACTTCAGTAACGTATTCAACAGCGCAGAACCAATCACTACACACACTAGAAAAATGAGTTCTCTACGGTGACCCAAGAATATGTAAAGTATAATCATAACCACGATCGTAATAATGGCTATGGGGATCCCATTACCAATCATCGTGAAAAATTTCATGATTGTAGTCAATGGAGGCGTCTCAATCCCTTGGACCACTGAAATAATAGTATGATCAAAATTCTGAATTTTAGCGTTCCCAACAAATACAGCAATTAGGCCAAATCCGATAGCACATATAACGGAAATCACAAGAGTCATTGAAAATTCAAGCTTCCTATTATTCATAAGTCATGTCTACCCTTCATGTTTTTATTATCTTAACATACATATAACTTCAAAGAAGCTACATTATGGACTTACAACAAAGTAAATAGTACTATTCAAACATAGGTTTAAACAGGAGGAGTTCGGTCTATGGAACATTTAACAACCTCGCGTATGGAGGAAGTATTACAAGAACACCATCAGTACTTTTTCAGTGGTCGAACATATGACCTTCAATTTCGGATGCAACAATTAACGAAGTTAAAAGAGACCATAAAACGCAATGAACAACAGATTATGTCAGCCCTATATCAAGATTTAGGGAAGAGTGAATTTGAATCTTATGCTACGGAAATTGGTCTAACGTTAGATAATATCGGATATATGATGAAACATTTGAAACAATGGATGAAGCCACGTAAGGTAAAAACGCCCATTCATCAATATCCGTCCAAAAGTTTTATTCTAAAAGAGCCATATGGAACTGTATTAATTGTAGGTCCCTTTA
The DNA here is from genome assembly GCF_900156375.1 of Paenibacillus macquariensis. GTDB lineage: Bacteria > Bacillota > Bacilli > Paenibacillales > Paenibacillaceae > Paenibacillus_AQ > Paenibacillus_AQ macquariensis. The sequence continues at coordinate 111,958 of NZ_FTNK01000005.1, read as the reverse complement.
ACTATCCTTTCCAATTAGTCATTGAACCACTCGTCGGTGCCATCGCTGCTGGTAACTGCGCTGTACTCAAACCTTCTGAGAATACACCTACCGTATCAGCTATCATTACTACTATCATAAAGGAAACATTCGACGAATCCTACATTCGAGTGATTGAAGGTGAGAAGGAAATCACGTCAACTTTGATCCATGCTCCCTTTGATTATATCTTTTTTACGGGAAGCGTACCTGTAGGGAAAATAGTGATGGAGGCTGCAGCCAAAAATCTCGTTCCTGTCACGCTTGAATTAGGAGGAAAAAGCCCTGTTATCGTCGATCGAACAGCCAATATCAAGTTAGCGGCTAAACGTATTATTTGGGGGAAATTATTAAATACAGGACAGACATGTATAGCTCCTGATTATGTCATCGCTCATGCAGAGATTAAACAAGAACTGATTGAGACCATGAAAGCTGTCATAACAGACTTTTACGGAACAGATGCCAAAGAAAGTAAAGACTATGGGCGAATCGTCAATGAACGGCAATTTGATCGACTCTCTGCTATTTTGGAAAAGGATCGTGCTCAAGTTCTATATGGTGGTCGTGCAGTCAAGGAGGACCTGTATATAGAGCCTACCCTATTAGCTGTTGAATCACTAGCTGATGCTTCAATGCAAGAAGAGATTTTCGGACCGATTCTACCCATCATGTCGTACCATGAGCTTGAAGAAGCCATTCAGATCATTCATAGTCGTCCGAAACCATTGGCTGTATATTTATTTACAGAGAATAAGGACATTGAGAATGAAGTGCTGAGACGTGTTTCCTTTGGAGGCGGATGTATTAATGATACAATCTCACATGCTGCCAGTGTCCATCTCCCATTCGGAGGCGTAGGGAATTCAGGTATAGGTGCATATCATGGGAAAAGTAGCTTTGAACTCTTCTCTCACAACAAAAGTATTATTAAGAAGAGTACAAAGTTAAGTATTAACGTTGTATTCCCTCCTTATGGGGACAAAATAAAATTACTCAAGAAATTATTGAAATAACGATAATATAAAAAGGACTTTACCTTTAGGAAAACCTAAGGGTAAAGTCCTTCTTTTATCCATTCCTATACTGCCTATCTAAAACACCTTCTGCTCCTGCCGATCATCCTTGATCATCTCGACGGCTTCTTTGAAGCGTAAAGCGTGAACAATCTCACGTTCACGTAGGAACTTCAAACTATCTTGTAAATCCACATCATCCGTCATATCAATCAGCCACTGGTATGTAGCCCGTGCTTTCTCCTCGGCAGCAATGTCCTCATAAAGATCCGCTAACGGGTCACCTATTATACTACTAGGTATATAAATGTTATGGGTTGAACCGGACGGAACTCGCTGATACTTTGTACAGTTTTAAAAGCTTAGTGGCTGTAAGTATCGGCATTTCGTCCGCATTGATTTCATATTCTATTAAAGTTTTTTCCGGAACATTAACATAGGCAGCAACTTCCTGAATTGTATATCCGCAATCAGTACGCACTTCACCAATTCTTTTGATCATTTATTCATCTCCTGTATTCTTATGATGTTAAAAAAGATATAATTGAACAAATTACCAAGAAAGGAGAAAATGATTTGGCATTCTCCCAAGGGAGATGTCTATTGGAGTTCCATCTCAAAAAAAACCATATGACTCAGCAAGATTTAGCCAACAAAACAGGTTACACAAGACATGCGATTTCTCATTATGTAAATAATAGATCTTTTATGTCTCCAGCAGTCATGAGAACCATCTCTAAATTTGTGCGTTGTCGTATGGAAGATTTGTATGAATGGGATTGGAGCGACCATTAGGCCTCCCCCTTGGAGTTGTATACTGATAGTATACAACATCATTAAAATATTGGAGCGCCATATCCCTTACAGGGTTCAGACTCAAATGAAGGGATATGGAAAATTATACTCCTTATAAGCTTAATCGCATGTCAGATTATGTCGACTGAATGAATGGTAATATATTACTCAATGTTATCCGCTCTCAAAATGTCGATAAAAAGAATCTTTAATAAACCATTATCCCTAGTCTGTATATGTACTCTCTGTGTTGCTGGTTCCAGCTCGGTAACTATACCTTCAATTAAATCGTTATTACGCCACACGACAAACCTTAGACGCTTAGAACTCTCTTTAGCTTCGCCTATTTTCTCTGCCAACTCTTCTAACTCAAAATCGTCACGTTTCGGACGACTTACTGTACTTTTCTTACCTGATGGTTTAGGAACTGCATTCATGTAAACGCCTCCTCTATGTAGTTTACAGAGCATACCAAACATACGTTCTTATGACAATGAAAATAAATACATTTGATAAATTAATATCTGTCGGCATATAATACGAATACACGTTCTTATTATACGATTTGGAGGAATCAAAATGTCTTTACCTAAAATGATTGTTGATGATGATATAGAGCTAATAAAGTCTTACATCGTTCTTCCGCTTATCCTGACGACTTTCGAAAGAGATATGCGTATTATAAAAGACTTTGACATATTGAAGACTCCTGACCCTTACCTAGAAGTTATTGAGCAAGCTATGGATGCAGTAACCAAAGACTTGACGGTAGTTAGAAAGAGTTTTAAAGATAGAGGGATAAAAGTTTACGATGAACACCAAATGACCAACGGTGTGCATGCAGAGTACATGTGTCGAGGGTATCATGGTAAGATGCATCTACAATGGGGATTAATTAAAGCAGAGGTATATGTACTAATGAGGAAATACTTAGGGCTTGATGTGAGTAAATATAAAGATAATGGTGATATGAGGAGTAATTTCGGTGAAAAATGACCGCTTAGATGCTTTTGTCTCTTTTGATTTGCTCAGGAAAAATTTCCTTACCTATATTAAAAAAATAATACCCCACCAAAAATGGTAGGGTACGGATCAATGTGAAATATTACTCTTCATTAGAATATTCATCAACGTTAAAGGTTAAGATTTTATCGAAGATTACGTATTCAGTTCTCTTACTGAAAGGCCCCTTATTCCATGTTTTATTGAATGCATACTTAGCAAATCCGACTCCTGCATCCTTGCTATCGTACCAATCAATGAAGGCATTGACTTCATACATGGAAAGATCATATTCTTTCTCAAGTCCATTCGTCATGGTTATTGTGAGGATGGCGCGATCTGATTTATCTGGAGTTGATGGTTCTTTAGTAGGTGTGTCGTAGTCAACCAGTTCTCCGTCAGTATCGATTGCATCAAGACGATAGTCGTATGTAATATAAGTGGAACTTGGCTCTTCAGTCCAAATTTCTACATTATGTACATTAAGATCTAACCCAGTTTTTTCATAGGCTAAGCCTATATATGTAACTGAACTATTGGGAGAAAAATATTCAGTTTTTCCATCAATGCTTATTCCAACTTTTTTGGAGTACGTTGTAGATAAGGTAGTAATTATTCTTAGCTTTGTACCTTTAAACTTAAACTTAAGTTCCCCAGATTTAGTATGTTGTGTTCCCATATAGGTATCTGCATGGGCGTGCTCAGAACTGTCTGTCTTCTTGTCCCATCCATTCCCATAGATCAGAAAATCAGATCTATCATCATACCGTGTCCAGCCATTTTCAGGATCCTTTATTTGTTCGCCTATCGTAGCAGCAAATGCGCTCGTTTGAAACACAAAAAATGATACCACAAATATTAAAGCCAAAAACAACTTCATTACTCCACTCTTCCAACTCTTCACAAACATTCATCTCCTTAATATGTATACTCAAAGCGTACACTAAATATAGGCGAACAAACAGTCTTTGATTCGACAAAAATTTACAATATACTTGAGAGTTGAATAGGTGAAATGTGGTTTATTTAAGCTAAGTAAAGGTTTCCTTACCTTAATTAAAAAATACCCCACCGACCAGTTAAGGTAGTGGGGTATTTATACCGATGTTTTCGGATTGCATAACGATGCTTCCGTATATGTTACGACTAGTATAATATATTTGGGTGAATTTGTAAATGATTACTAGCCGTTGCTAGTAAAAAAAATTTCCTTACCAATAAAAAGGGCCTACCATGGGCTGCAGGGTCCACATTATGAAGAAGTATTAATTTAGATAAAGAACGCTTTGGAGATTATAACTAGCAAAATGAATAGTACTAATATTGCACCTATTCCTCCACCACCAAATCCACGCACACCGTAACCTCCATCAAATCCTCTGTCAAATCCTCTGTCAATTCCTCCAACAACTTCACTCATAGTAATTCCTCCTTTTAATTAGAATACACCTTACTATATGGGTAAATATAAAATTGAGATTGGGTTTAATGGCAAGTAAAAGATTCCTTACCCAAACAAAAAAAATACCCTGCCAGCATTCACGTCAGCAAGGTATCAAGCAGTCAAATATAACATGTGTCCCGAATAATAATAAACATGTACCCTTAACGCACTAAGGCCCCGCCAGGATTATCCTGCGGGGCCTTACCATATACATCATAAAATAAGAGGTACCTTTATAGTAGGTGATGAACCTTAAAGGGAGATTATGTTGAGGTTAGAAACAAATAAAAGCCCCTAATTAAATTGGATTTATAATTAAGAATTCTTTCAGATTGGTAAGGGCAAGATATATTTTGGGACTACGCCATAAGTAGTAGCCTTCATAAAAAAGAGGGAGTGAGATTAGATGACTAAAAACAATGACCGTAATCTAAATGTTGGTTCTGATCGCGACACGACCAATAAGGATGGCGTTGACACTGGTAAAGTTGTAGGAACCATGGGTGGTGGTGCTGTGGGCGCCGTCGTGGGTTCCGCTTTGGGCCCTGTTGGAACCGTCGTAGGTGGCATCGTAGGCGCAACGTTGGGAAATAAAGTAGGTAAAGCTACTGAAGATAACGACAACGACACACACCGAACAGAATAAACAGGCACTAGCAAAGATATAGTTTTCTTACCATGTTATTTTTCTGCCAAGTAAAATTATCCTTACCCAAACAAAAAAATACCCCACCGACCAATTAAGGTTAGTGGGGTATTTTACCAATATTTTCGGATTGCACGCTCGGTGCTTCCGATTAAGCAATAAAAAAGAAAAATCGCCCCAGTCTTGGAAGGACGGGCGATTTATTCTATGTATTCTATAATAAAGCGTGAGATTCCTGCTATTCTCCCTCAGTGGTTACCAGTTTAACAGACAACAACCCTGACATATTCTCACCGTTTTTAGAGCTGATGCTAAAAATCCAGTGCGTACCCGTTCCCACAAGTGTGCTTTGATCTTCGTGATCTAGGCTTCCACCGCGGAAGCTAGAGCTTTTGCTCTGGTTGGTAGGAATTGCAACACATATAACCTCGTACAAAGCACATCCTAATTTTGAAGATGCAGACGCATTTCCAAAGGAAAGGATGAATACGTATGCGAGATTTTTCGTGGAAGTATTTTGCGATGACTGGAGATGTCGATGCTTATTTGTTATTCAAAGAAGCAGGCGGATCTCCAGATCAGGTGTTGTTTTCAACAGAACCAGTGGTAGAAGAGATGGTTGATTATGAAAAGAACGAATGAGTGGTTGCTCCGTGAATGGTTGGGGGAAGAGGCAGTGATGGTAAGTTGCAATAAACGCTTCATTTAACACTCTCGTTATTCGTGTTCTTGTTATGTCCTTATCCAGTGTTTTAGGAGAGTAATCACGGTATTGAAGAACTAAGAACTTTTCTTGAAGATCAATAGCAAAGAAAGTGTGCAAGGAATGAATATCCTCCGGAGGATACACTTCCTTCTCATTATTAACAGAATCTGTTAGAGGTAAGTATTCCTTACTTATATTAGATGAGTCTAAAGTCATGCCATTTATTAACAAGGTTCAAGATTTTCTGAATTTGTCCAATATTCGTCACCGTTATCGGTTGCAACCCTTACATTTTGACCATTAATATCAGTAATTTTAACTGTTTGTCCAACTCGATGCCAAAACTAGAAAAACTCATATTCCCAAGCGCTTGGGAATTTGATTATCCGTTTTGCTTAGCTTGTCCAGATGCTTCACGCAATGTATCCGCCAATCTACCAATCTCCTGTTTATCTGCTGCTGACTTAGCTGCCCCCCATGCTGGCTTGAGATACTTATCAATGATTGCATTTGCATCTTTCTTATCCACGATTGGTGCCTCCTCTTTGGAATAATAATCTTGCAAATACTTGGTAGGCTCCACTACGCCAGATACAGTTTCCGTCCATCCAAAACTAGGACTAAACTTCTTTCTGACCTCATAATGCAAATGTGCCCCTGTACTCTTACCCGTATTACCTTGATTACCTATAACCTGACCCTTGACCACTTGCTGTCCTACTTTAACTGCTATTGCAGACAAATGCGCATACACATGCAAATAGCCTTTGTCATCTTTAATAGCTACCACATTGCCCATATTGCCGAATCCTGAGCCTGTTACACCCATCTTAGCGTGTAACACTTCACCAGCTACAAATGCTTTAAGTGCACCGTTAGATGGTGAAATCACGAGGTCTACACCTCTATGGAATCTCTTAACATGATCAACGGGATGCATACGCATACCAAATGGACTTGTTAGCCTATAAATTTCAAATGGATTCATGATTGATCGCCGCCCTTCTGTTTTAAAACTGCTATAATCTCTTTTATCTTATTTGGCAATGGCAGCCCAAGCCGCCCGTAATTCTCAGTAACTGATATAAGTTCATTCGCAAGATAAAAGTAAATGGACCCTATCATGATCACATCGGTTCCCATCAAGACATCTAGCCTGTGTGCTAATATAACCACAAGAATCATGAGCCCTTTTTTAGCTATCCCCCAAAATCCAACTTTACTGCTAAGCCCGTTACCTTCCTTAATTGATGCTGCCAGACCTGTGACATAATCGATCAAGATCGCAAGAAGGAAAAACGATATCAATTCTGACCATCCACCTAATAGATAAGTCCCTGCCGATCCTAAGAATGCTATACCCCACTTTAATGTCAAATCCAATCTATCCACGCTTATCATCTCCCTATTCAATATAAATAGCCCCCATGGTTATGAGGGCAAAATAAAAACACCATCTAGGGTGCTGTTGATGTTGCGTATAATCGTCCGTAAGCGGTATATCAAGTAATTATAAGTTCACCGCTGTCCATGTTGTTTAAATACTTGTCTATGCCTTCTTTAAGGTCGGGACGCTTTGATATGACATATGAATAATCTTGTGCTTTATCAATGATCCTTTGTGCTAAATAGTTAGCCATTACATGCCACCCCCAAGTAACAGTTCGTCTAGTGCATCCTGCATTAGCTTCTGTTGGGCCCTCAAGTCCTCGTTCTCTTTTTTCAGCATGGCTTCAATGTGGGATAAAGGTACATCAACATACTCATAGAATAATTCTTTTGTTGTTGGATTGATATGCAACTCCGCATTTTTACCCGGCTTGTTTTCGGGATTTGGTAGTGTTTCGACCTCGACACTCATTATAATTGTATCGTCTGTATATGAAGCTAAAACCTTTGCTTTTGTATCGGATTTACGTTCGCTTGCTATTTGCATATTAACATCCCCTTTACCAAATTATTAACGCTCTGCCATCGGCACCTTTTTGACCGTTAGAACCGTTAGACCCGCCATTACCACCGCTACCCGCTTGACCTGACCCCATACATACACCACCTACCCCGTAACCGCCATTTGATCCACCAAATCCCCCGGTACCTCCGGGGCCTCCGTAAGTGTTTGTGACGATTGAGTCACCACCTATACCGCCAAGCCCTGACCCGCCTGATCCGCTTCTTCCTCCTGATCCCCCGAAGGCTAAAGTACTGCCCCCGAGACTCGAATTACCGCCCGCTTGACCATCGGGAGAGGCACTAGTACCGAATGCACCCCCCGCCCCAACTTGGAAGGACAGTACCTGTCCCGGGGTAACGTCTACAGATTTAATTAGGGCGCATCCTCCGCCTCCGCCTCCGCCACCATTTGCGCCGTAAGAAAAACCACCACCACCGCCCGCACCACTAAGCAGAAGAGTAATGCGGTTTATCCCGCTTGGAACAGTCCAGTTATACGTTCCGGGTACACCGTATTGTTGCTGACCGCGGGCGCCCCCCATCAAGGTACCAACTACCCCTAATACATTTACTCCGTTTGCTATGTTGGCACTGGCAAAGTTAGCATCCGTAATCGTCACGTTATCATCTACACCATCACGATAACCGTTAGACGCTCTCAATTTAAGTGTCGTACCTACTACCGAACTCGCAAGCGCCGCCGTATCTCCTGCACGATTTGGTACTGATTTAAGAGCATTAACAAAGGTTTCCCATGATGCATTGTCTTGAACAGATCCACCCAACCCCCTAATTGCAAGGGAAATCTCCGATTTCACAGCGGGAAGGAAAACCCCTTGTGTATCCTGCAATGCCTTGGCTACTTCTTCGATCCCCGCACCTGTCGGGAGTCGCTTATCGAATGTGTACGTCCAAGTTTCGGCACCCATAGAGATGGTTAATGTGTTCTTTTCTCTAAATTGGGGACTATCAACATACTTCCCGTAAGTAACAGCATCCCATTGCGCTTGAGACAAACCCACTACATTCGTCTGCCCACTCGTTGCAGTCTTTGACCCTACAGTGACACCATTTACTTTTTCTGTGATCGTGGACATAGCGCCGTCTGTTGTGATCGCATATGAGAGTAGATTGTTTTTAGTATCTTTCGTGCCAATTGAACCTTGCGGAACTGAGTTGTTCAAGACTATCCACTTCCCATAGAACCCTATGTAGGAAGGGTTCATGTAAATGAACAAAGGTTCCTCAAAGTTAAATGTCGGGTCATATATCGCCGATGGAAATGTATAGGTATTTTCCGCGCCATTAGCTACTACTACATGACTACTCCATGACGATCCGTTGGAAGTAGATACCTTATTAGCTGTTCCAAGCACATAATCAGGAAACAATATGAATATTTGATTTAATTTATTGGCTGTTATCACAGGTGTAACCATGTGCTTGGTAGTTTCGGTAGTTAACTTTTTCATAGCTGACCAAGTAACTCCACCATCATCTGAATAAGATACTCGGATATTGTAGTAACTGGTCACCACAGAATCCATCCCATACCATGTTACCCATATACGCCCGTTAGCTAGACCGTTCACCGATTTAGGTACAAATATGGCTGATGGTGCGTGTTGGGCATGTGTTGTCACGTTATAAACATATGATCTTGACCAATTTGTAAGGGTATCCGCTGGAAAGGCAAGCCCCGATGCTTTTAAAGCTGTAATAAAATAATTAGCGGGTGGGTTAATAGTCCACTCACATAAAATAATTGCTTCATTATCTTTAACCACAATACTCTGATTTTTAATATCTGTAGAGGCTGTATTGAATTTCGTAACCTGTTCAGCAACACCCCATGTTATTGCTCCCGTACTAGCATTAATAGTCCCTTTTGCATATCGGATATTGGAACTACTAGGGTATGTTGCGTTCTTACTAGACCATGCGGCGTGAAGTTCTGTTCCTGCTTCGTTGATAGCGAGTGATACGTTTCCTAATGCTGTTTGTGATTGGTCAACTGTAATTGTATCCAATTGACTACCACTTTCGGAAAATCTAATAAACATGGTGGATACATTTGATGCACAATAAGCTAAATAGATATGTGTACCGTTTGTAGATAGAGTAGCATCCCCCATTATAGTCGAACCAGCAGTAGCAAAATTAGCCCACGTAGAACCATTATTAATAGACTTGTAGAGTTTAGACGCATTATTTGCGGTATCTTTAACCACCGCTACTAATGTACCATTGTTCAACCTAACTAACTTCCTACCGCCATTACCACTTGTATCATAAGCACCTGTCGCAACTTTTGAATCTACTATATTAGGCATTTATACCACCATCCTTTCCTATGATCCTAAAATTCCGTTTATGGATGTAATTAATGGCGCGGTATCAACTCCTTCACCCTGTAAGATAAAAGCCGCTTTAGGCGCGCTGTATCGAAATGTGTACACTCCGTCTTTTTTGAGGTTAGATATCGCGCTTCCTTGTGCATTCCTTAAAGGGATCTCTCCTAGTGCGTTAGCTTGAATTGTAGCCGCGCCCGTTGAATCCGCATTTATAGTAGCTACGATACCCATGCCGTGCTTGTATGCGGTCAATGAAGGTAATGTTACTGAATAGGTGTTCCCTACATTTGTTGTATCGACCACCGCCGGATGATTCACATAATCCGCCTTATGCAACACAAGAGCATCGTTTACCGTTTTAATTGCCTTGGGTGTAGCTGCCTCTGTCTCTGACGTGCTATTCACAGCGCTATTCAGTTTTGTGATTCCTTTAACCGTTAGTGATGCATCGGGAATAACAATATCTTGAACCTCTTCACGTATTTCTCCTACTGCCTGATCGATCTTATCCCAGTTGTCGTTCATCATCGTTTTGATATTAAATGTATCGTTTCTTTCTGTTGTTGGGTCTTTCTTTAATAATCCTAAATTTGGTGTAACACTAGACAATAGGCTCACCTCCTGCGAAATTTGATAATGTTATTCCCTCTATCTCACCTAACGTCATGACGTTGTGAATTTCACCTATTAATAGGAAGCGAAATTTATATTCAAGCCTCATATGAGCAGGTTTGATATCCTCTAAGGCCTGTTTAAGATCATTAAGGTTCGGAGGTATACCTAAGGAATCAATGAACGTAATTACGATCGTATAATGAGATACATCAACCCCTACATCAACCGTTCCGCCATCATAGGCTTGAGCAACATTCTTGAGCATAGAACCTGACACCTTACCGCTACCACGCATCTTAGATATAATTACGGACCGTCTCTGAACTGCTGGCTTAGTGGGCTCAATAGGTATCTGGAGATCACTCTCATATCGATCTAGAAATATGGTTGCTGTCTCAGGATATGACTCATTCAATAGTGTCTCGATGTCTGAATATAGCCTATCAAACTCAATGCCTTCTGTTGCTGTCAGAGTGTCCATCTCTACGATCTCATCATAGTAATCAGGTAAGTGTTCCCTTAATCTCTCAACGGCTGTCATGACACGTTCACTACCCCTAGGACTGCAACAGAATCCAAAGGAATCTGAATATTTTGCGTTCCTCCATTTACAAGCAAATTCGAATAGTCGATAACTGGAGGTATCCCTAAGATGATGCTCTGAACCCTTGTGTACCTAACTAGCGGATCGTTAAACGCTAGGTCCTTTGAATATGCCTTCATCCCATTCTCAATTTGCTCTTTGATATCCTCAATACTTGCGCCAGTAGCAAGAACAACTGTAACTGATATGTTAATTGGCACCTCTGAAGCTCCTACAATTGTTGCAATCGCCCCAATAGGTGCCGCCCCTTCCCCCATGCCATCCTGAGTGGGGTCAATGTATGTTTGTACCGCATTGACTATAGCTGTTGCAGGAGTACGCATGTCACCGTCTAATAAAGCCACTTTAACGGTCCCGTTACCGTTCCAAAGAGGAAAAGCCCTAGCTCTGCCAACTCCCGGCACCTCCCTTGCCCACACCTCATACTGATATCTGTTTCCTGATGTGATAGGACGTGAAATTCTCTCTTGATAGTTATCGTAAAGCGCCTCGTCTGTTTCCTTGTCTTCCCCCGCCACAAGTAACTCTGTTATTTCTCCGCGGCCAAGATCATTAATGTAATCAATCGGTAAGACTGCCCCGAAATGACGATTACCTTCTGAACCTGCAATTTCACATTCTATTCGGTAGTTTCCTAATGAAAGTTTCTCAGTAGCTTTGTAATTCAATTCCCCTAAAGAAAATCGGCTCCCGATCGGTATATCTAACAAAGCATTACTACCGCTATAGAACACTCCTCTTAATTGAGCTTTACTTGCCTTCTTCCGCACAATGCCTGACCAAGCAATAGAGCGCTCAAGATACTCATCTGTGGCAGTATCAGGAAAGCGAAGATTAGCATTAATCTCTAATTCAATGTAGGCTTGTGCAAGCTCAGTAGCGGCAGGAGCTAAAGCGTCATAAATTATCGATCCCTCTCGTTTGTCTATGCCGCCTGGTACTCTGTCTAGCATGCGTTCTAGGATATTTTCATAGGTTTGATCCTCATACAATGTTGCCCACCTCCTTTGTTTCTTGATATCTTCCATACTCCGTTTCAACTGTAAATTGAATCAATGCATTATCAAGTTCATAAGCAAATTTAAAGCTTGTTACAGCTATAATCCGATCATCTTGTGTCAATGCTTCCTTAACCCATCGTTCGATCTCAGATTCAAACACAGAGCGCCCACGATTGGCAGATAGATCCACTTCACTACCAAAGTCATTACTATAAATAAGATGTTCGAAACGAGTTGTTGAAAGAATCTTGAACACGACTTGCTTGATCGCTTCCAATCCGTCAATCGTTTGACTGCTGATTCTTTTGTTCACTAGATCAAGCTTGTATGTTCTACTCGGTAAGGCAACCGGTTCTAATTCTTCATCCGACATTTCAATGTCACTTTGGGGTATCATCCACTCACCACCTTGTCCATCACTATGAATTGTTGACCGCCTTGTACACGTAGCAGAATCACCTTGTCACCACTCTCTAACCCTTTCCTAATCACTATCTTTTCCAGTAATGATTCCTTGGTATCGGGTAAACCAATGATTGCATGAACGTGTTTCAAATCGATTTCAAAGCGCCCTATCGATTCGGGAACAATTAAAAAAGCCTCTGTTAGAATTAGGCGCTGATCCACACTAATTTCTAAAGGGCTTATAGATAACACTGTTCCGAACATTACAGCTGTGGGACCACTGGCTTTAATGACATCTAATGCTGCTTGCTTGATAACATCGAGCATTATACCAACCTCAATTCCAATGACATCGTGTGATTAGTTCCGCTTTTTTTATGTGAGCATTCGTCCACCAGAAAGAATTTATTAATGCCTAAACGCTCGATGTAGATATTTACGTACATTCCAGCTCGTAACCGAAAGTCACCGATAGCTTCAATCTTTAATGATCTAGTCTCTCGATTCTTCATAGTCATCAGCCTAGTTAAGATGTCGTTGATCTGAGCGTCATTCAAGCCTTCATCCACACTCTGAGGTAGTTGCAGCAACCCCCAATTCTTTATGCGGCTGCTATCTTTAATCTTGTATATATCGCGCTTTCCCGTCTTCTTGTTATCGCGGTATAGGATAACTTGGTTATACGTATCATCATCTATAGACTTCGAATACGTATAATCCGTCATCAGGCTGCCTTCTCCAATTACAAACCCATATTTCATATTCGAAATGTTTTTAAGTGTAAGCTTTCCAAAATCGTCAAAAAACACGAAATTAGTCGTGGTAGCTATCAGGGATTTGTCCAGTGACTCACAAATCATATCAAATAAAGATTTGTTGTCGAATAGCAAGGCGGGTATCTTATAAGCTGTGTCATCTAGCTTCCCGACCTTCAATTCGAAGTCTTTCGCTATCTTCTGAACAATCTGTGTTGCACTCATGTTTGTAAATGCATATGTGTGACTTACATTTAAATAGCGCATTTGATCATAGGCTAAAATCTTAACATCTTCACCTTTTCCTGATTCGTTGCGGAAGATATATCCAAGAAAAACATTCAGATCATCATCCCTGTATCTTACGATATCCCCATTCTGATACTTGAATTTTTTGTCTTGATAAATCCCTTGATCAATGAGTGTAAACTCTAAGGACGATGCCTTCCCGATCCTGCTTGTACGGTAACCTATATCTTTCACGATATCCGATACGTCCCACACATTCCCGTCTTTGTTATCAATCAATAATTCCATGTGATCACCCCGGGAGTTTGATTATAGTCCCAACTTTTAACTTTTTAACTTGGGCATCCGTAATACCATTCAACTTCTGAATCTCTTTATACTTCGCACCATCACCAAGATTCTTTTTCGCAATAATAAACAGTGTGTCACCACTCTTAACTGTGACTGTCTTTGGCTTGGTTCGTTCATCGGCACGCTTCGGTTCTGTTTTGGTAGCTGTTTTCTTTGCACTAGTAGCTGTTGCCTTTTTAGCAAAAACAACCTTCTTAGCAGCGTAGAAAACAAACTCTTTCAAAGAGATGTCGTATTCCCAGTCTCCAACGGCACCGCCAACCTCTTTGTAATTAAAATCCTCAATAGATACTGGTATGTTTATTTTCAAGCTGTTACTGACATAAATAAAACGGATTGGACGCTTCTTATTCATCCAATCCTCAATCCGCTGGATAAAGCTCGCTGGACTATCAAACCCAGCTGACTGTATTGCATTTGACATATCAGCAGGGAACACACCACTAAAGCTGATCTCTTTCAAAGAAGGCGCCTTGATAACGTTTATTTCACCCAACCCAGCAACATCATGTGTCTCTCCATTCCCTGCGCCCTCAATTTCAATTTCTTCAGGTAAAACAGGGATTTGAAAGAACACTTCATGATTATTATAGCTAAGCTCAATGCTATACTCAGCCATTCGCAAACACCCCTTTAGCAGACGATGCAACAGAGTCTTGAAGGTGAGTAGTGATTTTAGATACGATAGAGTCTAGGTTGGTTTCATTGCTGATTGGACCTGTTTTAACTTGTACAGTAGGCGTAAGAGTAACAAAGTTTTGGATATTCTTCATCTCTGCAAGATCCCGCATGACCTTTAGATCCTCACTAGAGATATCCACTTTGCCTTTGATTTTGTCTACCGTACCTATATTCTTTTTCTTTTTGTCATCAGCACCGTTAGCCTTACGTGCAGCGTCTGCCGCCTTATTCCAAGCGGAAAAATCATCTTTTTTACCCGTGCCAGGTAACGATAAATCCAGACTGTTGGCAAATTTAGAGCCCGTCTTGTATCCTGAGTCAAATTGGTCTTTAAGGTTTTTTGTTTCCATACGACCAAAGTTAACAACATTTTTGGTACTTGTTGGCTTTTCCCACTGATCGATAGTGCTTTGCATTCTATCGGACATGGAATTTATGTTTTCAACGTCAAACATATCAGCTGTGCCCAATACATCCATACCTGTCATATCCAATATTTTTTTGCTTAGCCAATTGAACCCCTTTAATACACCGTTAATACCACTAAGGATCGTTTTCATAAATCCCCCAGCAAAGTCCTCCGCACTACGGAGCATGTTAATCATTTGCCCACCAAAGGTCACAGCTAAGTCATAGACAAGCTTTTGTATCGCGTAGATAGGGTCGATAAAGAGGTTGTTTAGGAACTCTGCAAAACTCGCAAATATATTCCATATTAACGCTACTTTGTTATATATAAAACCGTAAAACATCATGAACCAACCAACCATAAACCCGATGACCTCACCAAATGAAACTCCCATTTTTTGAAGAATGAGTATGAAACCAATTACTGCTAGACCGATTAAGAGGATGGGCCAGTTAATAGCCAACCAAGCCGTAGCCTGTGCCCATACCGCCGTTGTGGCGGCCCACAACGGCGGTATCATTGCCCATAGTTTAGGTATCACCAACAGAGCGATTGTTGTACCAATTCCAGCTAATATCGCGATAATCTCAGGCCAGTAAGTCTTTATAACATCACCTAACCACATTGCGCCATTTGCTAAGCCCACAACAAGTGATGTTGCCCCTGCTAATCCTGTGCTTAGTGCATTAAAAAATGGTTCGAATTTCTTTTCTCCGAACGCTTTGTTAATTGATGTTATCAGTGGCAAGAGTGCCTGAACTGCCGCGCCGCCTGCATCCGCAAATTTCGATCTAACCTTATTACCGAGAGTTTCTAATTGTTTGACCGGGCTCGCCATCATGGTATCAAAAGCAGCTTGTCCCATCTTTTGCTTTTCAAGGAGTTTATCGAAGGCTTTAATAAACCCGTCCATATCCCCAGCTTTACCGAGTTTGTCAATATCAAAAGCTCTAATATCCGTTTTAGACATATTAAATCGTTCTGCCAATGAAACAATATCGCCTGACATTGCTTCCTTCAATGCAAAGGTAGCTCCCTCTATGCCGTTACCGGCACTATCAAACGCATTCATGCGTTGTGCGAGATTGTTTAACTGTTTTAACTGATCGGTGTTTTGAGTTGTAGAGAAGAACGATAGTGTACCTTGCAATGATTTATTTACATCTTGTCCAGCGGCCAATGCGTCCCGTTTAAATTGATCGAACATTGCCGTACCTATTCGGGCATTGCCTGTTCGTGCAATAAACATATCTTTCATTTTCTGCTGTTCCATAGAACCACCCATCGTAGCTCCGATAAGTGACTTGGTTCCTTCTATTGTTAGGTAAGCAGCTGCCATTGCCTTAATGCTACTCAACAATCCTGAGCTCTGACTCTTTCCTTCTTTGAGAGATCGGTTAAATTTATTTTGGCTACTTGTAGCTTGATCGACGGATGATTTTATCGCCGCTTCCGCTGCCGCTATTTGCTTTTTAGCTGCAATTAAACTCTTATCAACATTAACGTTTTTGTCAGTTGCTTTTTGCATCTGTTGCATGGTAGTGATCACCATATTCATGCTCGATGTAATGCTCTTCAGCGGACCACTCATTGAATCAAATAGCTTAAGACTAGATGATACGGTTGCCATTGCACACCTCCTACCAAACAATAAAAAAACACCCATGTTTAGGGTGTTAAAACATTGACGTTACCAATACTTTGTGAAGTTTGTCATCTAGTTCAAACAAACTTCTTTTACCATCTTTAAATTGTATAGCCACTACGTGAGTCCCTTTATTCTTTGCGCTTAGCCCAGCAAGCAATCCGACAGGCCCAAGGATAAGTGATCCAACGAGCCCTCTACCAATAGCACTTGCGGCACTCTTGGTATGCTCCTCACTCATCTCTTCCCATGACTCCACGGTGTCTTTTGATATTGTTACATTACCTTTCCAACCGATAGCGATAATCAATTTTCCTTTCGACACAAGAAACTTACTTCTTTCATAATCTCCAGCGATAACCGCATTCTTCGCTCCCATAGCCAAACCCCCTGAGTAGGTCATATTTTCCAATAACCTTATCAAACTAAAGAGGTTTGGTCTATCATTTTTTACACCCCTTACCTTTTGGTTTCGGTTGATTCTTCTCACTTTTAATCTTTACAGATATCATGGCATAGATTGCAGCTTGTTCCTCTGCCCTCATACTCATTAAGTCGTGCGGTAAGATGTGTAATTCGTGGAGGGCATAGTAAGCTAGGTTAGCCTCACTATCGCCCCCCTCTATTAGTTTTTTACCTCTTCCACCAACTCATTCATATCCTGATCAAATCCGTTCATAGCTTGGACTTTCTCCATTAAAGCGCTGAATTCTCCTGGTAGTAACATTTTGCGAAGAAGCTTTTCCGCGCCCATTACGCCATATGTCTTTTGGATCTCAGCATTTTTCAAGTCGGGATAAACGACGCAAGCGACTACCAATTTTGAAAGATACTCATTCGTGTCTAGATCAGAAGTGTACATCCCGTTCTTGCCTTTCGTTTTCTTAGTTGCTGACTTTCTTAATTCTTGGTTGTCATCCTCAGTGATAGAACGTAACTTCCACTTCCCAACCTTACCGTCTTTATCCTTAAAGCGTGTAGATACTTCGACTTCTTCTGCTACCTCAACCGCTGCATTCTGTGCAAAAAACATACTTAAATCGCTCATTTATAATTCCTCCTATTATTTTATTAACCCAACGTCGGGGCTACAAATTGGTCTAAAATATCTACATCATCAAACGTAAAATCAGCATCTTCTTCAAGTATTTCGCTTTCTGTATCAACCTTAGCCATAATGACGCTATCTAAGTTAACACCTCTAAGTACCACAGTCTGCTTTCCGATTGTCGAACCTTCATCATCATTTATGATAGTGATATCAAAGTACGTATCTTTACCAGTCTTGATATATTCCAGCATCAATTGTCTGAAGCGAGATGTAACATAATAGATTGTCATGCTACCTGTGCCTGTCCAACCGGTAGCTTTATGTTGCGTTCCTCGTCTTCCTAGTGTCTTCCCTTCGGTTTTGTTCTTCTCAGCGGTAGCTTCTAGGGTTTTGACGTAGAACATCTCTTCCACTTGCCCACCGATTGTCGCATACGCCCGACCTTCTTGACCGGATATCGTGTCCCCTATATTTAGGAATGACATACTACTTCACCTTCAATCTAAAGTATATTTTCTCAATCGAATCCACTGGTTGAGCAAAGCTCTCAGCATATACCGCATCAGATTCAACACCTTGGATAAACGTAATATCGTTTTGTGCATCGAAATTTTGAATGGCGTTGATATTCTGTAATGTAGTGAAATAGTTAATTGCTTCACTTCTTAGTAAATTACGGCCATCAGCGTTATTATCTACTTTGCCGATATAGAATTTCTCAAATATCGTTTTAAGGTCATTGGCTATTCCATCCAATACCCGAATAACACGATTCTTCCTAAACTCTTTCCCCTTCTTAACTGTGAAGCTTTGGAGAGTGTTGATATCCTGTTCTACAATCGCCCTACCATTACTAGCCGTGAATAGGAATTCTCCAGCGTTCAAGGCTGCTATGATCTGACTGTTGGTGTAACGCGGTACAACATCTACGGCATCATCATAAGCACTATAGGTGAGTGCTTCATTAACGTTAGCAGCTGCCGTTGCCCCTGCCACCCATGCTACTGTTTGAGCATTAGTGAGAGTTGTTCCATCAGATAGGACCACGCCGTTTTTAACGCTTATTACACCCTCGTAATCAGCAATAGGATAGTTTGGCACAACTGCTTGTACTTTCTTGCCCTCGTCTTCTCTAAGGCGCTTAACAAAGGCTGTGTAGACTGATTTCAATTGCGCTTCGTCCGTAGTCAATCCAACGGTCTGAAATTCTTGTAACTCCAAGGCTGATAGGAATGCGGTATGATCAGCATTGGTCACCGTACCATTGGCACCACCCGCAAGTGGTAACCCCGCCGTGACAGCTAAAGAGCCTGTTCCGCTAAACACTACCCAATCATTAGTCATGAGTCCTGCAATACCTGAAACGATCTGTGTGTTAACTACAGCGCCCAATACAAGTGTAGTAACATCGAACTTTGCAGGATCATCTATATTGGTCTGGATAATGACTGAAATATCATTACCACGTACGCCGCCGTATTTAGCTGTCACAGTCAATGTTGTTAATGTTGCAGTAGCTTTAACACCTTCATTCAAACGGTATAAGAGCAGTGTCTTTGCTCGTTTAAGAGACTCTTTGACCAATAGTAGTGAAGCGCCTGTGATGTCGTATCCAAGCACATCGAACGTGTCAGCCCCTGCCTCTACAGTAATAAGCTGCTTAGATGGTCCCCATGGAAGTGTAAGAGCTAATGCTGTAATACCGCGCTCTCCTAAAGCACCTAATGGTTTTGGCACTGAGCTAGTTTCGATATATACTCCTGGTCTTACTTTGTTTTGAGTTACGAATGTTCCTCCGGCCACGTTATTTCACTTCCTTTCCTAAGAATGTTTTGGTGATACTTTCAACCTCTTCAATCGTGTATGTCTTACCATCCTCCAACAGCCCATTCAAGATGTCTCGTTGTCCTGTGAATCTCTTGGAATCAGTAATCTGTGATTTGGTATACCCTTGAGTAACTACCGGCTCATCTACCGGTTTATCTTCAGCTTTAGCCATTTTTAATAAATCCCTCCTCAGTGAGAGTTTGCATCTTCGGATAATTTTGTTTTGGACGCATGATATGGAAGTCATATGAAACAAAGAAATGAAGCACGCCATCAATGATTTCATGAGTCATCTTAGATCCATGGTGCGGACCTGATATCCATTCCAGCGTGTCATATAACTTCTCAGCTACATCATGCATCTCAACATTTGCGTCTTCCGTTGATAGTGGAAAGTAATGCACATCAAATGTGTGATAGCGTTTATAGCGCCTACCAAACTCTTTATCCTGCGCAACGGGAAAAAGCTTAACAAAAAAGCAAGGCTCTTTTAGGCCCTGCTTGATCTCTTCACCATATATATCTGCGTTCGGAAAGGTTTGGCTCAGCTTCAATATCACACCATCAAGTACGTTATTTATTGTTACCACGGCTTCACCCCTTACGGCCGTTCATTAACTGATTGAGCAGCTCCATTTGCTTCTTTTCTATATATCTCGGCAACTCACGTTCCATCTCTTGCATGGATATCGTCATCATGAAGCGACCTTCAACCCATCCAGTTAAGTCCTTGCCAGTACGATGTCCGTGTTCCACGTAAGAAGCATATTCAGTGTTATTGAATATTTCGACTACATAGGCGCCGCCTTGCTTCTCAACTTTGCCTACTTGCCAATTACGCCTCAACTCACCTGTATCACCTACAGGCGTACGCTTTTTAATCTTCCGATCTGCACGATAGGCCATTTCCAAAAGGAACTCTCTGATCCAACGATCAATAACTCGTTCATCCAGCGCTTTTTTAAATCTCTTTGCCATCTGATCCATCTGTCCGAAGTCAAAACTACCCCATTTAGCCATCAGGCTTTATCCTTACGTTGTAAATTGATCTCTTGATGTGTTGAGTAGGGATAGGGTTCTCCTGCTGTGTACAGTCGTACTAGAGTCCCGCGAGTCACATTTACAGTGTCGCCCTGTTTGATCTCAATATCAGGTGATACGAAAAGCTTGGTCTCGTATGAAATGTTATTAACTGACTCTGTCTGTCCGTTAGCTCCTAATGACTTCTGAGAGATTCGGCAAGGCTTGTCAGTATGAATCGCTTGAAGCTCTTGCTTCGTGCTTCCGTTTGGCTGTTTAACTGGACCATATCGGCTTATTGTGCATTTGTCCTCATACAGCTTTTCAATTGCCTTACGGTGCCTTCTCACATTCATTACCACACCACCTTACGATGGCGAACCAAATCAGCATGATGACCTATCATTGCGCTCTCAACAGCAGAACCAATGGTTCCTCCTGAACTTTTACTTGGAGTAACAGAAGTATCTCCTAACTTCACTGTTTCCCCGCCGCCTAAGAAGTCGTCCAACTCTTCAATGTGACCTTGTTGTGCAGAAAAAGCACCCATTGTTATGGATGCCCATGTGTACAGTAGCGGTTCAGGTATCTGACTGATAGAGGAACGGTTGATATAATTCATGATATGGAATCCTGCCTCATCAATGTAGGAAAGCATGAGAAAATCATACTTAACTGGTAGATTCCAACGCCGCTTAATGATAGCTTCGACCTTCTCCGTTAGTTCAGTCATTGTTGTAGCCCCCTATAAAAGAAAGAAGCAGGGGTTATTCGCCCGCTGCCACCTTTTGCGCTTCTATAATAATTGCAAGAATATCTTCAGTCTTTGTCGCCTTACCTAATTCAATTTCTTTGGACTTCGCGTATTCCTTCAGCTCGTCCAGTTTCATTTCCTCAAACGGTTTATCCTCAGAGATAACATTGACGTGTTGCTGAATACCAGCAATGTGTTGCACTTCGATCTCAAATGTTTGACCTGCTACATATGTCTCACCGTTATACCTCACTGGGATTTCAATAACTTCTACCTTTTTCATCTCTATTTACCCTCCTTATGCCATTGGTTGAGCTTGGAATACGTTGTTAGCTTCAGGGAAAGACGGGATTGCTGTTGTAGCAGCTTTCGCCCAAGTGGACACTGGATCTAGACCTTCTTCGTACACCATACCGATTACATTCCCTACATTGGTTACCTCTTCGTTACCTTGACGCAACAAGCGGCTTTCTTCAGGTGTTGGTCCGTACAAAGTCTCGCCTAAAGTGCTATCGCCAAACATGACAAATTTATTCTCAGGAAAGTAACGCTTTGTCGTATACGTACCATTTCCACTTTGAACACGGTATTTAGCATCGTATGTTGCAATGGTTGGTAATTGGTGTGAAGTAAGGAAACTGTTTAGATCACCTAACGTTGCGACACGTCCACTATCTTTACCAAATAGGTAGCCGATAATCTTCGAGTTGCGCAAAATTTGACTAGCGAGTTTATTGGAAGTGATAGCGCGTGTTGCTTTTTCATCCAAGGTTGATGCCCAACGCTCTAGATCGCCAATGATATCCTCAGTTCCTGTCCCCCAAATATTCGTACCTGCTAGGACCTCTTTATTACCCGTTGGCACTTGGTAATCCACCGTTAACATCCCACCACCATCAATTGCAAGCGATAATTTACCATCGGCTAAGGCTTGCATACGCATAACCTCAACCTCTGCTCGGACATCTCCTACTGCTCTGTCGATCAAATTAAACACTCTACCCACCAATGCTTGTTGTTCTTGTGGAGTGCGAGGGAATTGTAGTGCTATCAAATCTTTCTCTTTAATTTGATATTTCTTTTTAATGTAGGCTGCTTCCAACGCTTGATCATTAAATTCCAAGGAACCAATCTCAGCTTGTGTATCAAATGCGTGAATCTTTGCTGCTACTGGTAAATTACTAGCCCCTACTAGGTATTCAAATTCTAACGTATCGTGCTTAACTTCGGGAAATAGTGTTTCTCCTAGATATGGGGTAATTACTCGCTCTTTTAGGTAACTCAACACTGTTTTTTGATTAAATAGTTCAAAAATATCTGCCATTGTGGTTTTCCACCCTTCATTTTGTTTGTTTATTTAAATGTAATCTTTTTTAATGCTGTTTTAGCGAGTGCAGACGGTACAACAGGTAATCGTGCCTCAAGGATATAACCTTCTTCGATCAATGCACCTGGTTGCGGCCCATAAGTCACATCCACATCGTTGTACAAAATACCCTTAGCTGAAGCATCGTTAGTTGGTAACACTGTACCCGCCTTAACGATTTTCTTTCCGTCCACAACAGCCACTCCAGTGTCGCTCACAATAGTAGTGAATGACTCCACACTCGATGATGCTAAAAAGTTAACGTTGCTATAATTTTTAATTCCTCTTACGTATGCCATTTAGATTCACTCCTTAGAATTTTTAACCCCACGGATTCAGGGCTTTTGATGCAGGTGTACCTTTTGAGTTAGCTTCTTTAGCGAAGTTACTACCGATGTCGTTTGGATCACTATCTTTGGGCCCGTTACCTTCTGGCGGCTTGGCTCCTTTAAAGAGAGGCGGCTTATCTTCCTTTTTCTCAGCAAACAAAAAAGCCTTCGATTCACGAAGACTCTTGATCTGATCATCCAGTCCTGATTTAACGTTACCGGATTCATCTAATTCAATTTTTGCTTTGTCTAGTAATCCAGCAACTAGATCAGGATCGTGTGTATCAGTGGCAAGAGCCAACTTTAGTGCCGTGTTGATTCTTAGAGCTTTTACCTCCGCATCGTACTTATCTGATGCTGTCTTGTTGTCTGTCTGCAGCTGTGTAATCTGTTCCTGGAGCGCTTTGTTATCACCTGTTGACTTCTTCAGGTCCGTGAGTTGGTTATCTCGATCCTTCAGATCTGATTCAGCTTGTTTCTTAGCATCATTCACTTCATCAAAGCGTATTTTCGGGATCATCGTTCCAAAACCTTCTACAATCTTATTTGCCTGTTCCTCTGTTAGCCCCAATGCCATTAACTGCTCTTTGTTCATATCAATCACCCTTTCAAATCACGTTGTTTTACATGGGTTACGAACCATGGAATTTGTCTTGTTCTTTTACGTCTACAATACCAAAAAGACGAAATAGACATAATAAAAAGCACCCCTACCAGTGACGGTTGAAAGTGCTTCGTTACATACTATATATTTCGATATCTTGCCAAATATCTTTTAAGGCCTTACCTTCGATTTGGAAATCTAGCATTTCCTCAAGTGTATCAAAAAAATCACCATCACCATCCGGACACAATGCTATGACTCGTTTATGATTCGACCAACCTATATAGTACCTTTCACCAAAAATAAAGCATTCAATATCTAGTCCAATTTCAATGGAATCTTTTAATTCCTTTAAATTTTCGAACTTGCCATAATCCACGGTTATCTATCCTTTCCGATAATGTTTTTATTCGCAATTTTTTCGGCCAGAGTGAGTTCTCTACCATCTATCTCTCTACTAATTCCGTCAGGAGCATCAATTTTATCCCCCCAGGTATGAGCATGAGGCACAATTGGATGCATTTTTGCATTTCTATGATTCGTCAAATCAATATCAAGCCTCGTCTTGCCTGTGTTACCGTAGTAACGTCTTGACTCTAATTTACCATCTTTATAATTATCAAACACACTATTAGGCACGCCTATTTTTTCTACCTTATGCACACTGCCCGTTAAGAGATTCCCTTGTGCTTTTAGTTGCCAATTAACATCTCGATACAAGCTTTTCGTAGTCAACCATTCTTCAGGCTTATTATACTTCATGTCCTGAAATGCAGCAAAGGATTTAGGTCCTTTATTACCTAAAACTTCCTTGTACTGGTTGAACTGATTTTTATCTGCTGATTCTCTTAAGACTTTCTTACTCATGATGTCTAATTCTTCTTGGCCGTATTTATCTACTACATGCTTTTGATACCAATCCTCATAATTCATATCACCAGGAACAAAGTAGGTGTTGCCATCAGGATCCATTGCTATACGTTCGCCAATATCCTCATCGTCATCGAAGTGTGCAACAGTTGTTGTACGACACCTCGCATGGAATGGTGGGTAGTTAACATTCACTTCCATTTCGGATAGCTTAAACACCTTTCCATCCATTTCCCTGCATACTGAGCTTGTGCGAGTATCCAGTGTTGCCAATACCTCATATTGCTGTACAACACCACTTTCCTTGTATCCAGTTGCCGTTGCTTGACCAGCGAAAAAAGCACTCTCTGTTTGGACTAGCCGTTCAGCGTTAGAGCGCGACACACTCATTCGTTCAATTACACTTTTAACGGTACGATCAATACTATCTCCCCGTATAAAAGATTGTGATAGATTTCTTTGAAGCTCTTGTCTCACCTTAGAACGATCATCCCATATCCGCTGTGACCAGTTACGACCATCCAACTTCGACCCTAAGACCTTCTTTAATCCCTCATCATCCACATGAGCGAAAGATCCTCCAATACTAAAACCTTTTTGAATCTCGTAAATATTGCGGTAATAGGTATCAGTATAGATATCGCCTAAAAGCTTCTCTGTGCTTTCCTGTCGACTTCCTGCAAGCATCTCTGAGTGTTGCCCGATCTGAGTTTGTAACGCTTCTAATCGAGTTACACGAGTCTTGTAATACACATTGTTTAACTCCTGTGTCCATCGACCATCCGCGTTATCTTTTGCCTTCTCGGTAAACTCCTCAAGAGTCATCTTGAACTCTTTCAATTCACCTGCTGTTAGTTGCTTACGAGCTTCAGCCATAGTAACTTCATTATTAGTCGCATACCGTTGATAGAAGACCTCGATATCTCTTTGCATACTCTTCATAGCTCTGTCATATTCTTTACGCTGTGCAACCTCAAAGGCATCTGCCTTGATGAATTGACGCCGGGCTATCTGCTCACTACGTTTCTTCCAGTAGTCTGGCTTCATGAGCTAATCCCATTCCCCGATTTCATTGAAGCTTCTATCCCTTGCTTGATTTTATTTACTATTACATCAACTTCACTTGTTCGAGGGCGTTTAGTGCGCGCGTCTGCTTCTTCCTGAGAGCAAAACCCACCAGTTTCAAATCCTACAACAGGATTGAATATTTCATATGCACTTCCACCCAATGAATCTATTAGTCGTGCGATGCCTTCAACCTGTTCCGCAGGGTTACCAGCAGATGCCACATTATCACACAACGTGCATATAAGTTCATTTACCTTAGTTGCTGTTTGCTTGGTTATCATCATCATTACCACCTCCTTGGTCTTTAGTTACTAAACTAGGGTAATCATCCATGACCGACTCTTGTTCTTTCTTGATGCGATCCAATTCAGCCTGTGTATCTGTCGTCCATGGATGATTGGCAACAATGGTCTCATCTGAAATGATCCCTACACTATCTTTAGCATTGGTGATCGATTCTGTTTCATTGATCAAAATATCCCGATTAAATAGGATGTCTACGTTAATATCTGAGTAATCAACCTTAGCGGTATTGAATAGGTGTTGGTCAATGAACCATATGAGCTGTTCTAAGGCTGCTTGAAACTCATTCTCTAAATCATTTGCATCCAGGTCCAAGTCGCCATAAGAGAACCGAATGGCCGTACCTGATTTATCCTGAGCGAAGTTCTCTGATTGTGTATCCAATCCACGCCCAAACTCATAGATGTTCTTACGTAACATACCTACATGAGTCTTAAAGGCTTCAGTGTCGATAGTAAGGCTTAGTGTATCTACATCACCATCACCACTTACCTTTATAGCTCTATATAATGAAAGGTTCTTTCTGAACTCCCCTAGATTGGCACCATCGTAGTTCTTCAATACATAGGTGCTATTGGGTAGGTCCTCAAGGTTATTGGCATTGTCTGACATAGTTTTATCGTAGTTATCCACCAATGTCTTCAACACTTTAACCAGAGGCATTTCCTCAGCGTTGTACTTAAACGGTATGAAGGGTATCTGTTCCCAATTCAAAGGCTCTTCAACATCATCCTCACCAACAACAGCAAAGTGACTTGTATCAGCCCCTGCATCTTCATCTGGTATGAGTTGGCCTGTGACATGAGAATCAATCTTGTATCTCTTAACACCTTCTAGGTTCCAAAACTCAACCTTGGTGACTGTTACCTTATTCTTAGCCTCATACACTTCAACATCATAGAAACGAATGATAGCATCCAATTCGGTATGAGCTGCATCTTTCCACAACGGCACGATTTCCTCAGAAGGTATTAGCTTAAAAGATAGCTCGCCTTTGTCGTTGTAATACACTTGAATCCAGCCAATGCCTTTATTGATGGCATTCTTACCTACATTACGAAGTAGTCGTTTGAATGACTTACCTAGATAGCCCTCTAATGCTTCCTTATAAGGTTCGTTGCCATCAGTTTGGATGCTGAATGGTTTAGATAGTAGATAACCTACCTTCTGATCTACAAGCTTACGTATGAAGCCATGCACCAGTTTGTTGTTAGCCAAGTTCTCAACATCTATAACGCGACCACCTTCACCTATCCCTGTTCTACGGTTCTTCAAAATGTCTGTCTTCATCTCATAGTACTCTTGACCCGTAATCATGAGCTTGCGTCGTTCTGAACCTTTGAAGTCACTCAATTCTTGTGTGATGATCTCCCGTAATGTCATAGGTGCATTATCATCTAGGTTTCGGATAATATCCTGTGTTGTACTCAAGTCTTAACCTCCCTTCTAATCAAATGAGATTGCATCTGGCTTACGGATCTGTTCCATGGCATAACGTAAAGCATCTAACGTATGGTTAAAGTCATCAACTGGACGATTAAGAAACTTTCCTGCCTTATTCTGATCCCACACATAACCGGAAAGCTCAATAGCAATATTAGGACAATTGAATTTATGAACAATGATTTCAAACTGCTGTATGAATTGAATCCCAGCCTTAACGCTATCAGGACCTTTATCAGCTGCACGAATGCGTCCAATTCCATGACCGCGTATTTCGTCAATAGACTTGGGTTCAGATGAATCGGCTATAATACGCTCTTTGGCATATTCTTTGCGCTTGATCATAGCTGCAATATCATCATTCTTCATGCCGTGTTCATAATGTTCATCGAATATATAAAGCTTCTTCTCTTCTTTATTTACCAAAGCACATAC
Source organism: Paenibacillus macquariensis (assembly GCF_900156375.1). Taxonomy (GTDB): domain Bacteria; phylum Bacillota; class Bacilli; order Paenibacillales; family Paenibacillaceae; genus Paenibacillus_AQ; species Paenibacillus_AQ macquariensis. Next base: position 84,239 of record NZ_FTNK01000005.1, on the reverse strand, counting down.
AAGCGCACTCGGGTCATTGGTGTAACCAAAGTCTAAGCCGAATACAGCTTTATATCCTTTCATTTTCGCAATTGCACGATAATCAAAGTCTTCTTCTCGCCAGTCCTCATAGACAGCGCCTTCAGCTATACCCCAATCTCCATCGCCCTCAACCTTATGCCGCTTGGGTTTGTGCTTCTTCATCCATTCAAACAAAGCGCGGTCATCATCGCCAAGGAACTCATTACATCTATAATTAGTTGTAATAGCCATGACATTATCATTGGGAACGTCAAAAAAACGCTTCTTCAACCAGTGTTTCTCATTCCACGGGTTAAACGATAGCGTCAATTGTTTAAAGTATCCTTCTGGTAGCTCACCACGTATAGACATATCCACCTTATCAAAATCATCTTCATTCATGAGTTGGTAGGCTTCTTCAAACCACGCCCAACACAGATATCCATTCTCCACCGTAATAGATGTAATGGACATTGGATCATCTAATCCCCTAAACAGAATCATTTGTCCTGTTGGTTTGTATATAGCTTCTAGTGGACTCTTCTTGAAATGCCATAAATGAGACACCTTCAACCGGTTTGCAGCCCATTTAAGTTGCGTAAATGTTGAATCTTTATGAGCATTAAATGTCTTCCTCAGGACCAATGTATTAGATAAAGGCATTTTCATCATGTTATATACGATCCACAATGCCGTTGTGACACTCTTCTTTGATCCCCGACCACCTTTTACAACTCTGTACCGTCCCTCATAACGCCAAAAGTCGGCATACCCTTTGCCTACGGTATCTTGTAAACTTATCTCTTTACTACTCATGAAGATCATCCTTAAAGACTACTGATTCAGCAGCACTTACTTTATCTAGTGCCTTGACCTCTGCTTTCAACTTACTGATTTTAAGCTGTTGCTCTTCGTCTGCATGACCTTGACGACACATATCTTCATACTGCTTAATCATGCTTTGAAGAGTACTCATAGCCCTACTCTGAGCTTGTAAAAATGATGCTTGTTTATCCCAAGCGTGTTGATATTCCCATTCCTCAGATCCACCAAACGCATTGTCTGCAGACTTAGTTAAGACTTTGGTTACGTCCTCTTTATTTGCAACAAACATGATCTGTTGAGCTCTGAGTATAGCAGCGTATTGAATTGTTATCTGATCCCACATCATATCTAATAGAGAGCGTGTTTCTATCTCTTCCATGATCTCTAACGTGTCATCAGGCAGAAACTTGCGAAAGAACCCGTGAGTGACAGCATTTGAATTCTTCTCAGGAGCTCCACCATCATTCCCGATTGCATTCTTATTACCAGGAGGTGCGCCCCCTCTATTTGTGTGCACACCTTTTTCGAAGGGTGCACCCATATCACGGCTCCAACTATGTCGTTGTTTCCAACTCTTTACCGTGTTGAGAGTGACACCATATTTTTCGGCAATCTCTTTATATTTATGACCCGCCATGTAATCTTTCTCGGCTAAAACATGATTATCAGCCACTACATTATCACCACCCCCGACGTTGTGTTGTTTTGTAACGTTTGTACCTTATGAAGGCAAAAGAAAAAGCACCTTGTTAGGGCGCTTAGCTAGACTAAATCTTTTCGACTGGTTCCATTACAATAATAACCGGTTCAGGTCCCTCTGTTGGCGGAATGTGATTTTCATTAATAAACACGTTACCGTCTGTTGCATAGCTCCAAAACATTGCCCTGTCTTCAGTATTTTCGCGGATTTCCGCATAATGAGAATCCACTGGGAGATTAAGTACCTCATCAGGAATGACCTCTTCACTGGTCACTGCTGCTATTCTGCCAGTTTGATAAATCAGAGTAAATCTAACGAAACTCCATCTTTTGCTTTGAGCATGCGCTATTACTGCATTTGTAGTAAATCCTTTCATTATTTATCACCTCCCTTACATCATATTTCGACATCAGGAAGTATTCACCTGCAATAAGAATGTAGCCTATTGGCGACTCAATTTTAGAAACCGCCTTCTATTATTGGGCTTGGATACTTAAATTTATTATCTTGTTCAAGTTCAATCACTGATATATCTGTTATGTTTGCAGTTCTAATATGTCGGTCTCCAATTTCTATCCAATCTTCTATTTTCAACTTCTCAATTATTGAGGAATCTGTGGCAACAGATAATTCTCTACCTCCAATAAAATAGATTTTCAATTCGATTTTTATATTCATTCAAATCACCTCCTGATAAATATACTCTACACCAAGAGGTATTATTTGTATTTAAGAATGCCACTCTCGAAGGTATGGCTAGTATGAAACAAGTTATGAATAATACGAATGACAGGATTTGAAACTGTGAGTACAGTTTTAGGCTGTTGATATGTTGCTTCTTCCTCTAATGGCTTCATCGTGAAGCTCCTTCACGAATAATTAAACTCTCTAATTATAGGTGGCAGGTGTAATACAATTAATCCACTTATTCAAGCTATCAGAGTTAATCAATTAACTTCCTTGAAATTTCTCACTACCTTACAGGCGATTTTGCTATTAAAGTACTATTAATCGCTTTAAAGGTCGAAAAATGAATAACTTTTAATGCCAAAATTATTCAATTAAAGAATTAGTAGTGGTAATTAAGCCTATCGGTAATAATTCTTAAATTAGCATGTATTACTTGCGTACATATAATATATCAATCATGATAAATATTTAATATTCAATAATATAATGATGAATGTTATAATATTGGCAGTGCCTTAACGGCGGTCTGTTATCACACCAGAAAGAGGCCGTGAATGAGTTTAACTGCTGGTATTGTCTTAGGCATAAAGGTACTGATCGCTATCATTCCTTTAGTAATTCTATTAATGAAGAAAAAGAACAAAGTAACACAAGAAACAGAAACAGTAACAAACACCAAAACAACAACTACTACTACAACTAGAACAACAACTAGATCTTAGTAAAGTGATGATTAATTATTTAAGTAAGTAAGGTTAAAAGGATGCCGGTACATAATTGAAATAACCGATAGTCGTCTTTGGACCAGGGAACCTCTAACTCGTAATGGTCTTATTCCCCTGAGACCAGAGCCGAACCGAAAAGGTGTTTTTGTATTAACAGATCTTTAGAGAATTTTGCCGGGCATGACTTTCAGGTTACAAATATGCGCAATAAGAAAAAGATCAGGGCCTCCCCCTGATCTTTCCTTTTTAATTCATAAGTTTTTTTAACAACATGAATGTTATTAATATAAATTTAACTAATATAATGTTATTAATATAAATTTAACCAATATATAGAAAGCTTTTTTTATTATTTCTCTAAAATATAAATTATTTTCCAAAATTAGAAAATCCTAATCAGAAAAATATATTTTTCTTAATATTTTTCCTAAACCCTGCGCCGATGGCGTGCTTTTTTTTGCCGATGGCGAGTGTTTTCCAAATGACAGGATCAAATTGACGTATGCACCTCCATTCATAAAAATATGACTTACATAATTGTGGGCACTCAAGATCTTCCCCAAGATCTTTAGAAACCATTTAGTGAGATTTAACTGTTACTTAGGCACATCAATCTTAACAGACATTACATTAAATTCCTATAATTATTATTAAGTAATTTTTCATTTTATAAAACCTATCCCACAAGGAATAGGCTATTTGCTTTATTCTCCTTTATCTTCAATTCTGCTCTATCCAACATTGTCTGGGCCGCACCTCGACTGATATCCATTTCCTGCGCAACTTGTCCAATACTAAAGCACAATCCATACCGAAATGTGTAGGCCTGTTTCTCTCTTTCACTCAATGTGGACAGTGCATCATCTATTTGAAACCTTTCATGGTCACTTAATGTTGTTGGGCTCCCACAAGCTGACGGCTGAGCGTATGACTGCATATACAATGGATCTTTAGTGATAGTGCGTTGCCTTCCTGATCTACGGTGTATAGGTCTACGAGGGTCAGGTTCATGACCTCTATTTAGCCAGTCTATAGCGAACTGGACATCTGACAACATAGCTCTGATTAATGGTTCATCTTCTTCATTTGCATCTATTTTCGCTTTCATCAAGAGTGATCGTGTAATTCTGTAACTCTTTAATAGTTCCTTCAATGTATTCACCCCTTATATAAAGTCAAATATAGTTGTTTGCCCTTCCTTGTCCACGTCTTCAGCGTCTTGAATCAATCCATCTGTTAACCATTGTTTAGGAGCTTCATAACGTTTATCTTCCCATATTGGCTCACCTGATCGGCTGTACGCTGGATTCTTTGTCGCTGCTTTATCCGTCCATACCCAATACGTTTTAGCTGTTACAGTTTCACTCATGCTCTGGACCCCGCAGAATTGGCTTCTTGGTATCCGCGCACCTTTTTACCACAGATCGGACAGAACTTAGGTGGGATATCCTTATATATCACCGTTTTGGATAGCCGAGCACCCTTTATATCATCAAATATATAGGGTCTGATTATGATGTTAATATTCACATTTGTTTGAACCTCTGCATCCCTTCGGTTCTGGTGACTACTCTTGGAATGTTGACTGGCTAGTTCTTGTAGGCATTTACACATTAGTGCTCTCCTCCTTATCTAAGGGGTAAAGGGTATCAAGAGTGCCTTCCAATCCGTTTTCTATCTCAAGCATGTTGGCTTCACCGTGATACCAAGTCCACTTTAGAGCTTCTTTTATAGCTTCCTTCAGCTTCTGTTCTCTCTCTTCTGCCATAATAGCTCGTCCTCTCAATTCAGCTATCACATTAGACTGAGTCTGGTACTTTTGTTCTGCTGCTGTGTGCTTACATATCCAATGAGCTGATTTTTCTTTTTCGGCTGCAAGCTCGGCTTGTAGGTCTCTATTCTCCATTAGGGATTACCTCCCAGTTAATTTTGATAATGAAACAATTTTCCAATTTCTGCGTATTTATTTGAAAAGGGGTTGAATTAAATGCTCATATTTGCTGGAATTTTATTTATAGCGATTGGTATATTGAATATCTTGAATCCTAACTTCGCCTGGCAACTAAGAGAAGGTTGGAAAGTAGATGGTGATTCTGAACCAAGCGATACTTATTTAACTCTTACAAAGATTAGTGGAGTGTTAATCACAGTCGCAGGCATCTTCATTTTAATCATAGGAATATTAACATAACACTCTCTCATATCTCTTCTTCCTCTCTTATAAATTGGTTGGATTTATATCTACATATTGCATAGCATCTTCATGAATTTCTTTGTATATTAATACTGTTCGTTCTTCTTCAGACAATCCTTCAAAATCTTCGTCCTGAATTTCTACTTCGCCTTCTCTGCAAGCCCCTAGGTAACCAATACTCATTTTCCAGTTAACTATCATATCTTTGTTTACCTCCTGTTATTAGGGGATAATGGTTTATATCTTTATCCCCATAACCTTTTTATATGGCTTTTGCATCTTCTTACATTAATTAAGTTATCTCGGACATAATAACTATGTTAAAAATTATGAATTGAAGGAGCTAAAATAATGGGTATTTTAAACGGCAATCCAAAAGATGAACCATTGCATTATGGTGAAATTTTTAGTGTATGGAGTGGCTCTGTGGTTGCCAGAGGAGCTGTATCATGCTACCAAGCATTTTTAAACCACGCTGGTGACAAGGACCTTAAAAAAATACTCAATGATCTAATTGATCAAGCAAAACTAGAGATTAAAGAATTCGATAAAATACTTACTGAAAATGGATTTGCTCCTGCACCAATCATGCCTGAAAGACCACCAGTAAAACTTGAAGATATCCCTGCGGGCGCAAGATTTACTGATCCTGAAATTGCTGCTAAAATTTCGGCAGACGTTGCTATTGGGTTGGTTGCTTGTAGCCAAGCTATGGGTCAATCAATTAGAGTGGATGTTGGTGCTTTGTTTGCTAAGTACCATCTCACTATGGCTGCTTTCGGCGCTAAGATCCTTGAGTTGAATAAAGAAAAAGGTTGGCTTATTCCTCCTCCTCTTCAAGTGAAGCGACCTGATTCTAAAGAATAGTTATAATGGATAATTCCTGCTCATTGAGCAGGAATATTTTTTCCCCCCAGTAATGCGTAACATCGTCGTACTGTGCAATAGAATATTTTTTCTTATCAAAGAGATACTAATTAAAAATTGATTATTTCACAGGAGGCAACAATGCTGAAAAAGCTAATAATTTTCTTAACTTTTTGTTTTATAGCCGTTGGAATTTCTCCATATACTGCCGTAGCATCAAATGATCTCTTCAAAACACCTACATCAAAACAATCTGATCAGTGGAAAGTTGAAATCAAAAAAGTTGAGAAATATGACTCTAAGATGTCAAAACCTCGTAAAAATGAAAGTGAAATGTACAACATTATCATCACCAATATCGGAGTTGGATTAGAAAACGTCATGCTCAACTCCTATAGAGATGAACCAAATACCCAAACAAAGTATGGATTGAGCATTTCAGACGATCATCACAAAAATTTTAAACATGGTGAGATAGTCGACTTTTCTAATTTCCCTATTTCTGTTAATTCAAAGGAGCTTCAAATCGAAATTAGCTGGTACGGAAAACCTTCAAACAACGAATCCCATGATAGAAAATACAAGGAAACCTTTACTTTCACACCAGCAAAATAATATTAAAGAGAAATGACCGATTGGGCACTTCACTTTTAGGTGCCCTTTTTTAGTGCACAGTTTGTGTCTACTGCGTATTTTCTGATATAGCCTTAATGGTTATGAAGCATCAAAATGCATTTCAAATTCCTTACCACAACCGTTATCAAATTCATCGTCACACCGTAAGGTATACGTATTCCCACAATCATTTTTATCTTCTTCAAACCACTCATTTCCGCAATATGGACATTTCACCTCAGTTGATAGCATCGTAACTTCGGTGTCTGCATACGTCCTATAAATCTTCTTCATTGGTTCTTCCTGTAGCAATACCATCCATTCTCCGCTGTCTATAAGCATTTGGGCTTCTTCCTTGGTTATCGTTGTGTGGGACGCATCTGGATAGACAACGTGAATTTCACCTGTATAAAAGCTCTCATCGTCTTGGTGAAGTGAAATCATCAAACTTCCAATGTTGCTACTCTTAACAAATTCACATCCGTCAATATCATCGATCTGGAAACCGTGTATGCTATTGCTCATTAGGGTTATCTCCTTTACCAGATAGCTTTGTTGCCCGTAACTGGTGATAATTTCGGTCTTCTCTGAAATAATCTCGCTGATGTTCCAATTCCTTTATAAGTGCGTCCTTCTCGGTGTTCTCGGCTGTAAGGCGTTCTACTTCACTCTGTGCCTTCTCTAATGTATCTAGCACAATATCTATCTCTGCTTCTGGACACGTTAGTATAGGCATTCCTTTCTCTCCATACCGGACAAATAGAATCCTCTCTTCATCATTCCACAATAGTTCTGATCCGTTAGATAACACCACTGACCGTTCTTGTATCTCTGTCATGACTTATCACCTCTCCCCTCAGTGACTATAATTTCATCTTCAATATCGCCCCACTCGACTAACTTCCCATCTTGATAACCGTCTGCATATCCCTCATGACACGCTAAGGATAAAATGCAGAATGTTTCCTCATCACCAAACGCCATGATCTGTTCGTCCGTCACTCCTACAGCGTTTAACTTAGCTCTGGTTTCTGGCGTATTTTCAACTAAGATATAGGCACTGTCTCCACCCTCTTGTTCAACTACCTCTAAACTGTTCAGTACATCTAAAATTAATTTTGTCATCCGTTATCTCTCCCTTGCTTATATATTCAATACTGGGTGTAAGCTGTAGTTTATGGATTTAATGGCTGCTAGGACTGGATATATTTGATGTGGATTCACGGCATTTCCTAAACCCTTCAATCTACCAACTCGATCTTTTGCTCCAGTCGCTACTCGTGGCGGCTCCCAATCATGTTGCTCTTGTCCTAATCCGGCAGGCCATTGATGTTTGTCCAATCTTGTGGAAATCCCATCAAGGATTCTACCCAGTTCGGATTCAATTGACCACTCTTTTCCGACGCAACCATTGATAGGTTCACTTGTTTTCCCTTTTCCACTCTGCGTTGAATTGAAGGATTGGAGAGATTTCCTCTGTCCCTGTTGTCTGATGCTTGTGGAGTCGGCCACATTCTTACCGCACCCGGCAAACCGTTCCTCGGATCTTCTGCATTGAAGTTCCCGCGTTTCTCTGGATCGTTCGCCCTTGGTGTCGGCCACATTTTCACCGCTGCACTCAAGTCCGGTGTATTTCGTTCCCGTTCTGATGGACAATCCCCTCGAATGCTTGCCTTGGGTGTCGGCCACATCCTCATAACTTCCGGGTCTACCTGTTCTCTCAGGTTCGCCGGTTTTGTTCTCCCTTTCCTTGTCGTAGTCGCTTGTCTGATTAAAGCTTCTTCCGACCTCTGCCCCATATGATCCATCGTGTTCGGTGTAGCCCACAATGAAGACTCGATCCCTTCTATGTGGGGCGCCGATGGCACAAGACGGAATAACAAATGTTTGCGCTGTGTAACCGATACTTTCCAATTCAGTAAGCACATCGTCGAGCCCCAGTGTAATGTGCCCAGCAACATTTTCGCCAAGGAACCAATTGGGCCTGATTTCCCGCAAGAGTCGAGCAACTTCTGGCCAGAGGTGACGGTCGTCTTCTTTGCCATCTCTGTTCCCGGCAACACTGAAAGGCTGACAAGGATATCCTGCGGAAATAATTCCAATTGTTCTTGTGTCGATCCCATCATCTTCTAACCTCGCTTTCGTTAACGTACATACATCGTCATATATTGGAACATTAGGCCAGTGTTTCCGCAGCACCTTCTGAGGAAATGGTTCACGTTCGCAACATGCTACTGTTGTGATTCCTGCCCACTCAGCTGCTAAGTCAATTCCGCCAATTCCGCTAAATAGGCTTAAATGGTTCATGTCTGTCTCCCGTCCTTTCTAACTGTTACTCTCTATATGGGATAAAATGGATGTTAACTTATCCATACTCTATCTCCTTATAATTCAAATTCCCTTATACGGCTTGGGGTACTATGCAATATTATCTGTTGCATACGGCATATGTTGATTCCTCGCATGGATAGCTGCGGACTTAGCTTCTTCGATGTCTTCAAAGTAACCAAAACTCATTCGTTTTCCGTCTATTCGCAATTGCACATTCCATTTTTGCGACTGTTTGTGCCAATTCACTCCGCGTACTCCTGAACTACTATTGCTGGCAGCTCCCTTACGGTTCTGCATGTTTTGTGCGTTTGTTAAATTTCTTAGATTATCTGAGGTATTGTCCAATGTGTCATGGTTGATGTGGTCAACTATCATGTTCTTTGGATTTTCCATTATCCATCTGTGGATAGATGTTAACCTACGGCTTCCGTTCGAAATGGTGATATTCCCACACGCATAATATGATTTTGTTTTTCTGCTATAGGATGCATACCATGTATTTGGAAATTCGAGAAGTTTATTCAACTTGTCTGTACTGATTAAAGATTCTAACGTTCCGTTATTGTGACTAAGAAATATTGCCGTTATATCACCACGCACCTCATAATCATTTTTTATTCTTCTCTCCTCCTATGAATTCGTTCGTCTCGATGGCCTACGGCAAAGCCTTATTCTCCTTCGACTGTTGCAATCGCTGAAAACTCACCACTTCGATTGTTATGAACCAACTTTAGCTTGTGAACGTAATATCCCTTTTCCTCCAAGTACTGTTGTATCGCCTCGCCTAACTGCTCTTCATTTAACGCAATCCGTCTCATTTGTTCTTCTCTCCCTTATTGGTTTAATGTGCCATAATAAGAACGCCAGTTCTATTTTTGGTAGCAAAGGGTCGCGGATTAATTGCTTTCCTATCTAATCGCTGGCAAGTAATCCAGTAGCACGCCTTGGTTCTGATACGCACCTTTCCCTATCAATCTAGCGGACTCCTGACACCACTTGTATGGGATGCTCTTCCTGCCCCCTAACATTCGCTCGTCCCACATCCTAAGAAGGCTTAGGCGATCAATCAGGTATGTTTCCTCATATGATTCGAAGTGGATCAGGGCGAACGATTCACCTTTCCAACTTCTTATGAACTCAATTTGGTGTTCTTCGAAGTTAGAAAACGGGAAACTTGTTTCATTCTTCGTGCTTTTAGCTTCGAAACAAATTGACTTACCTTGCCAGTCACCCATGAAATCCACTGTGCTAGGGCCGCTCGGGAATGCACTGGTGATCCTTTTTCCTTGTCTCAACACTGTCCAAGGGGTGGATATTTTCTTGATATTCGCTATACCTTTTGCTTTATATTGATCGTTAGAGTAATTTATAAGCTCTTCAAATTTCATTCCTCGGTTAGCGTGCGTACTCATGCCATCCACCCCAACAATCCGTTTTGACGTTTTACTATAAATTTATTTCTTCTCGCCCGGTCGATCAGCAGGATCAACACTTCGTCAGGATCTCGCTCTAATTGTTTAGCAATGCTTTCGAATGCCAATCCCTCTAGCCACATTTCCTCAAAGGCCTTAACCTCTTCAGTACACCAAGTAAAATCCATTTCCTCACATGCCAGATGCAACTTATGCCTACGTTTGGCATTTGGTGGTTCTAGTACAACATGGCTTTTTCTAGTTCCCATGCTTTCCCCTCCCTTTCTAAAGCTCTGTATTGTGTCTCTGCTGACTCTATTACTCTAGTCGACCAATCCTTGATATCATCGTTTCGAGTGGCTAGGATGATCTCCTGTTTGATTTGTGTGGGTATTGGTGGGTTAGGCACGTTGTCCCTCCTTACTTGCTTGTAGTTCAGCAGCCATTCGCATCATTTCTTGATACTCTTCTTCAGTTGGCGGTGATCCGCCTGAGTTTTGAGCAATAGGAATGTTCACTTTGCCACTGGTGCCTGAATTGGGTCTACTGAATCCTTTGGGTGCTGATCGCTGTTGCTCCTCTATGATCCATTCATCTCTCCATCTTTCTTGATTAAGAAATACCTGAGCTGCACAAATGCTATAACCATGATGGTTTTGAAACGATATATACCTACTCACTCCGTCAAGCATTTCTTGAAGGTTGATCTTTTTGTTTTTCCAAAAGGTTGACCATTTTTGTGAAGTCATTTTTTTATTACTTCCCTTTGTCGGATAAGCATCCCAAAACTTTTGAAAAGAGAGGTCGCATTCGTCAGAATCGACAATAGGTTTTAAACCTTCTTCACCTTCTTCAAGATTATTAATATTCTTATTTATTGCCCTCGCTCTGCCCTCACTCTGCCCTTGCTCTGCCTTTGCTTTGCCTTTTTCACTGCCTTCTACACTGCCCTTGTAGTTTTCTGCATCCTGATAAAACCCATATTTATCAACGGTTAGAAGCAATCCTTTCTTTGCCTTTTGGACTGCCTCGTCCTTTGCCAAAAATTTACCTCGTTCCATCTTGTCTATCGCTGTTCTCACGATCTTAATAGTTATATCTTTATCACCAATATCATCTATTAATTGTTGATAAGAAGTAGCCAATTGACCCCGTTTTAGAGGTATCACCTCTCCGTTTCTAACCACCTCTACATCCTGCCATTGAGCTTGTAACAATATCTCCAACATGACCAATCGGTGTGCCGATTTTAAAGAAAGCCATAGAGAAGATTTTCTGATTTTACGGGCGATCATTACGTACCCGCCCGTAATTAATGGATCTGACATTCCACCACCTACTTATTCTGCTATATAAATCCACCACGAACGTCCCGGTCCAATTGTGTAATATTGTATTAATTCAGCTCGTTTTTTCATCTTCATTTCTCGACCTTCTTCTGTATCATCTAAGAATTGATGACATGTACCCGTCTCGGTTCTAGGTCCACATACAATTGCGATGTTCCATGGCTGCCCACCTGATCCGTACTGACTGGCATTGATAAGGTGCGCACGTTCGAACCTAACAGCCGGACGACTACACCCACAGAACTCACAGATCAAGTAGCCTTCAGGATTGCCCTCTGATGCTCTCCGTTTAACCTCATTGCTACACTTATCTGTAATGGCTGTATGACGGCCTCTCTTGGGCTTAGCGCGGCGGTGAGTTATCTTAGGCACTGGGTTAAATCCGTACATCCTAGCACCTCCTAGTACAAACTCAATTCTGAAAAGTGCTTTATGGTGTGGATCTTTTTCGTAATTCGACAATACTCACATTTCTCACATCTCACAGGCTCGACAAGCCCTGCCTTGACCGCTTTAACTCGCTCTATATTGTTCTTCACGATATTTAAACTTTGTTGGATAACGTCATAATCAAAGTAGATAATTTCATGATCAGGCGGGTTCTGTTTAGTCACTATAACCATGTGGGGTAAGAGCCAGTTCTCCCGACCTTTCACGAGCTTTTCAATCTCTGCATATACAGACATCTGAATTGTGTATCCGTAGTGATCTAGGAAGTTTTCATAAGCCTGAGCATCTTTGTTCCACCACTTGCCGTCCATTTCTTTTAGTGCTTTTAAATCTGCGAATAAACCAATATGGGGCTGATAGCTATCTAGCATCACCTTCCATGGAATACCGAACATTTCAGCAGTCATGATAACTTCTTTTTCTCCTGCCAAAGCCATCATGACTTTAGGATCGTTTTCCAAGACTTCTATCATCGTGTTGCAGTGTTGGAAGTTAGATTTAAGCTGTCCGGCGGTTGCACCTCTGCTGCTGTATAAATCAGGGTTATCAGCTTTGAATTCATCAAGTGTGCCTTCATTCCAAGCGTGTACATAGTGCCCTTCCATGAATGCCATGACAGATGATCGTTCATAAGTTCCGTTAAGCGTGGCGACTGCCTGAGCCTCACAGCCCCCATAAGAGGGCAGGAAGCTTTTAAACTGAGATACAGACATATAATGGCGGTTGGCTTCTTGGCTAAAGTAATTACTCTTGGTTAGTTTCATCTATCGCCACCTCGCTTACTTCTAAAATATTAAGAGGGCTTTGCTGTTGTGGTCTTGGATCTCTATTGAACTCAAACTCACTTCCTGCATCAAAAGCTAAGGTTTGTTCAGCATCAAACTCAATCTCGATATTCTTACAAAGGCGTCTCAGGACTGTCCTTTTGTACATTTCCCCTTGGCTTTTTTCCCAACTGTCACTGTTTGGATTTTTACCGTAGTGTTTACGTATTGATTCAATTTCGTCGGTAGATATCGTCTCATAGACCATTCCACCGTCTGCAAACAGGGCTACCGCAAAACTTCCAATAATTTTACTGTTGTTAAATGGCTGTGGGAGAAAATAAACTGTTGGTCTTCCATCGGTTACTTCTTCTCGGAATTCATCGCCTTCCCTGACGTTTTTTGCATATATGTCTAGAATTGGTCGGACGCTGTATTTCTTGGTTAGCTTTTTTTCACCCTTATAGTCGGTCTGGAATTTGATAGAGTTCCCTTCGATAATTACATGGCATTCATTATTCAAAAAATCTAATCCAAGAACAGCACCATTGAATAATAATTGCGCTACGTCCTCATCCTTATGCTTGTCAATGTCTTTAATTCCCCGTAAGTATTCTTTGCAGTTTTGCAAGAATCTGATCCTATTAAACCCAGAAGGAAGTGCCCCGTTTTTGGATTCTAGCAAATTGTCCAGGGCCTCTTGAATCTTCATAACGTTGTCATTAGTCACTGTTTATCCCTCCATAATTTCAATGTTCAAGTCTTGCCCATCTACTGTTTCTAAAACAAAGTACTGGTAATCATCTAATTTGGAAGACTCAATGATCTCTTGTTGTTTGCTCCCAAGGTTTTGCCATCCATCAATACAAATCACCTTTAGCTCTCCGGCTTGTTCCTTGGCTAAATTGAAAGCAAACTTCCATGACTCACCTTCTGATAAGCCATCAATCAACGTGTTGTTAATGCGGATACGCCCTTGCTCATCAACCGACAATCCTTCTACTGGCAGGGATGCAGTTTTAAGTAGCTCTTTCGGTAGATCCCTAGCCATTTGGATCTTGTTTGTTAACTCGGCTGATCTAGCTTCTTTAGGAGACAACTTCTCTTTAATGATTTCATTCATGCGTTCCCATTCTCGAAGATACTCTTTCATTTCAGCAGCCTGATGAGCGGCTTCTTTAAGCGGTTCAACATCGATTAATACAGATTCGTCGATTGTTTTCTGAGCATTGCCCGACTTCTCGTTCTCCGTGACAATCAGATTTGCTTCATGATCCGAAATCTTCTCAAGGTCCTTCTTTTCATGCTCTTCAATATTTGAGAGATTACCTTTCTTTTCGATAAGTTGTTCTTTATATTCCGCAATGAACAAGGTTGACTGTTCACCTTCCTGCTGAATCGATTCTTTTGATATGTTCTTTTTCGCCTGATATTGTAGTTTTAAGCGTTCTATAACTTGTTCTAATTCGGTATCCAATCTGATACCTTCATCACTAATTCTGCGAGATACATCATCTACTTTTAGTTGTTCATCCTGTATGTTTTCGCCCAATCGTTTAATAGATGAATTCAACGTTTCGCGTTGACGACTATATTCCAACACCTTAGATTCTTTAGCATTGGCAGACCGTTGCTTGATGTCATCAATACGGATATTTAATCCATCGATCAGCTTAATTGCTTCATCCAGCTTTTTGTTGGATTCCTCCGCATCGGATAGCTCTTTATATAATGCTTGCAGATTAACATCTTTCCACTCTGCTCCGTCATAGTTCTGTGGTAGATCGCGTTTAATACCTTCAATGTTGGCTCTCAATAGGTTGATTTCTCCGTTGATAGAAGTTCGTTCAGTGAAGTATCCTGTCTCGATCTCCTTCAAAATTTGCAGGATATGCAACTGGTAATCAGCTTCGGGCATTTCTCCAAACCAATTTTTTATATCCTCGACTGTCCATTCGATTGCAAGCATATTAAGGATAATTTCTGTCTGTTCTTTTGCGCTCTTTTGGACAAACTCAATAGGTCTGAATATATCGCCACTGATAAGTTTCTTAAGAAACGATTCCGTACTACTAACCGCTTTGGAATCGTGTTTCACTTTTAAATAATCGGCTTTCTCAGTACGGATTTTCCTTGTTGTTTGCAAACCATCATCCAATTCAACGAACAGTTCTGCTTCATCCTCACCATGCTGAATAACTTCTGTTCTACGGCTTTTGTTCGTAAACACCTTTTCTAATGCTTCGACAAGACCTGTCTTTCCCGTTCCTGTATCCCCTGAAACCTTGTTGAATTTCCCTGGACTAAACATCAATTCTTTGATAGCCAACCAATTTTTTATTTCAATCCGTTTAATATGCATCTTTACATCCTCCTAAAATTTGTGTTATGTTGTCCGTAAGATTTTTTCAAAGCTTTTAATTCAAAGTGATCTCGGTTGCAGCCGTGGTCACTTTTTCGTTTTTATACATCTTTCTAAACTGCTCATACCTAATTCTCTGTTCTTCATTATCAAATCCGAACATGGGAGGCTTGTTATGTGGAAAAACGATTCTTCCACCTGCTTGAGATAAAGCTCGTTGATCTTCGTGATTTTCACTGAAATTTATACGAATTGCCATTCTCAATTCATCAATCCTCCTAACTTCGTTTTCGTGCCCGCATGTCTTTACCACTCGAGTAAACCTCCACTGGGTAAGCATCGTTCAGTAAGTCCCTTAGTTTTAATGCGTTCTTGATTCCAGATGCTATATATATTGGCTTAGCCTGTGAAACTGTGTGTATTTCTAAGAGGTTTTGAGACTTATTCAATATTGCGGTTTCGCTTTTCCCGAAGCATACAGATAATACATTCATTCTCTTATCAGCCCTCATGCTTGTCCCTCTCTTCTAGACCACTTCCTGCTTGTCCGATCAGCTAAATATTTAAGTGCTGACATTTGCTCACCAGATGTTAGAGATAACCAAGTCCTTGCTTTGATAATCATGTTTATTCCTCCTTTTGATAGGTTTATTGTCCTCTTGTGTCGAATAATGAAAGTGTCCAACTTTTAATATTCTTGAGAGGAGGTTTTTAAATGTCTGACTTTATATCTCTATCATCAACCGCAAAAGCTCACCAACTAGCTATGTTGTACTTGGAAAATCGATATTCTGGTCAAAAGCCATCAGTTGATACATTGATGACTGAATACGAGAATGCGCTACCCGAGATACTAGCAAGAGTGCAAAACATTAAACTTTAGTAGCTGTAATTAATTCAGCAGTAGCAGAGATTACCTTCGCTAGAGATCCCAACTCTTCGGAGGTATTTTCTTTTTTAACACTCTCTTGAATCAGCTTGCAAAGCGAGTTGATAGTAATTCTGATTTCCTTTTCCATGCTTATTCTCCTTCCTTAACTGGATATAGTTCATTAAGCTTGTCACGAAGCTTTAAAATATCTTCTCCGCCTCGTATGATCACCTTGCTGCCGTTAGCTTCGATTTCACATTTATCTGACTTACCTAACCCTTGGTAAATGAAACCCAACCGTCTTTTATGGGGAATCCTGAAACATTCATGCAACCCACTCTCCATTCTGATAACGCATGTAATTTTCAGGATTGAGCTTATTGCGCTTTAGGTACTGAATAACATTTTTGATACGACGACCATTAACTTTTAAAACGAATGACCATTCATCAATAGCTAGTCCGTCTAGCAGCTCATGAAGGTTTTCATCTTCGAATTTGTATACTGCAACTTCTTCAAACCCAGAAGCTTGGAACCAACTATACGTGCCTCTGATAATTCCTTTAAATTGATATTTCATGGTTGTCATCCTTTCTAAGCCAAAGTCCCAATAGATAATTCCTTGACGATCGTTGTATAGATTTCCTTTAGCCTCGGTTCAGACTCGATGACATCCAAACGATTGGTTTCATTAAGCTTGGTTTTTGTGGCTCCTTGTTCTTCCAATCGATCTTTGAGGTTAACCAACCGTCTTTTTAGGTCGCACCGTCCACGATCTTCAAGGATTCGGTAACTCTCCGATCTGATATCTTTGTATGCTTGTCCGGAACTTCTAGCTGTACCATTTAGCAGACCATTGATCTTCGATCTCCAATTTTCGTCACGCTGCAGGAAGGTTTCTTTGATGGTGATAAGTGTTTGTTCTTGCTCCTGTTGGCGTTGTTCGATTTGCTTTAATCCCTGTTCCATATTGATTAAGAGTTGTAGTTGCGGGCTTAGTCCGGTTAGGTCGATTGATGGAGTTTCTTTTATGGAATAATAATCATCAATCAACATTTCGTATGCTTCCCATGCTTTATCTGTATTTAATGACTTAGCGTGTAGCCATGCTCCTTTTTCGGTCCAAAGGTATAAAACGGCTGCGTTTCTTGAACCGTCTTGAATTTCATGACGGTCTAAAAACTCTCTTTTTGCATCTCCTGTTAAAGAATAGAAGTGCTTGCCCTGGTCGTAGCGTTTAGCGTTATTAATAAAGTTGTAACTAATCTGTTGCCGATCAGCTTCGTATGATTCAGCAAGTTGGTTAGTTGTCAAAACTCGTTGTCCGTTATGATCGATAATTTGTAATTGGTTCATATGACTGCTCCTTTCGTTAATTACGCTTGTCCAACAAGGGAAGGCTTACCCTTCCACTAATTCGTATTTGTTCCCTGTCATTATTTCGGTCCAAATAAGTTTGCACCGATCTGGAATATCAGTCTCGCTGAGTACAATTTCTACCTCTTCTCCATTTATAATTCTAAAATGAGAACGAGTTATAAATTTTTGTTCTTCCTTTCGCATCCCACATCCCTCCCCTTCTAATCTATGCGCTTCTGGTTGTCCAACTTTCCAATTTACATTATTTCTTGTAATCCTAAGTTAAAATTAGGATTTTCTTCAAATAGAATAATGTCACATACTCTACATTGCAATATTTGTGCAATGCGAACTAAATCAATTATTCTTAGTACTGAGGGCTTATTCTCCCACTTTGCATAGGTGACTTGATTAATTCCCAATCTAATAGATACATCTTGTTTACTTAAATTTCTCTTAGCTCTCCATTCTCTCAGAGTTCGCTTTCCTACATCCTTCATGTAATCACCTCCTCTGTTGAATTAATAGTATCCTAATTATTAATTAGAGTCAATGCCAAATAAACTAATGTTTAATATAATTAATCTAATTTTTATTTAGGTTTTATTTGCGTTTCCTATTATAAATGTGATACAATACAGAAAATTACTTAGGAGGATTAACGTGAATAATATCAATTTCGCAAATAACCTAAAGAAAATTAGAGAAGGGAAAGGAATGTCTAAGTCAGAGTTAGGAAGAAGAGTCGGTGTATCTGATGTGACTATCGGATATTGGGAGGCTGGCAAAACTGAACCTCGCATGGGTAAAGTAGAAATGATAGCTGATATTTTAGGAGTTAAGACTGATGATTTAATATTTGATAACAACCAACAAACATCGGAATTGAAAGAATCGAGTGAAGTTTATACAATCGAAGGTAAATCAAGATTAGTGCCTTTGTACGGAAGTATAGCGGCCGGGGTACCGTTAGAAATGATCCCAGTAGACGATAATATAGAAATCCCTGAATACATATTTAGCTGTCACCAAGAGGCATTTTTACTCCAGGTAAATGGAGACAGTATGAATAAAGTAGTTCCAAATGGATCATATGCATTAATCGATCCAACAGAAGAAATATCTAATGGCGATATTGTGGCTGTATCTGTAAATGGATATGAAGCAACCTTGAAAAGGTTTTATAAACTTCAAAACACCTTAGTCCTTGAACCTGACAGTTACAATACAGTACATTCAGCTAAATCCTTTGATGCTAACGTGGTAGAAGAAATAACCATTAATGTTATCGGTAAAATGGTTTGGTTCATGTCACCATTTAATATTAAATACTAAGGAGGCGTCATATTGAGAGTAGCAGCATACATACGTGTTTCAACGGATGAACAAGTGGAACAAGGTAATTCCCTGGCCGAACAAGAAGAGCGACTAAAGGCATACTGTGTTTCAATGGTGTGGGATGAGCCGGTTATATTCTCTGATGATGGAGTAAGTGCAAAAAATACTAAGCGGCCATTGTTAAGAAAAATGATAAAGAGGATTGAGAATAGAGAATTTGATCTTGTACTAACAACAAAGATAGACCGTTTGGGTAGAAACCTACTCGATTTATTGCAAATGGTCAATTTCTTCAAGGAGTATGATTGTGACTACGCATCATCAACTGAGAAGTTCGATACATCTACATCCGTTGGGAGAATGACACTTCAGCTACTTGGAACATTTGCGGAGTTTGAGCGCGAAAGAACGAGCGAGCGAGTTAAAGATAATATGATATCTCTTGCTAAGAATACAAATAAGGCGCTAGGAATCGCATGTTACGGGTATTTTATAAAGGATGGATTGTATGCCATTAATGAAGATGAAGCTAAACACGTTAGATATATGTTTGAATTAGCAGAACAAGGCCATGGGCATAGAATGATAGCTAAATTATTGAATGAATCAGGATCTACAACAAGGAAAGGGAAGATGTGGGATCAGGTCAATGTTAAGCGATTGATCAGCAATGAAATGTTATCAGGTGTCATGATATACAATAAAAGAGAAAATAAAAATGGTAAGACTGTAATTCGTGACAAGAGTAAATGGATAACCAACGAAGATAACCACCCCGCCATTATCCCCCTAGAGAAATTTGAGAAGATTCAACTAATATTCAAAGCACGCTCACGCTCACATAAACATGCTGATAATGAGTCTTATCTTCTTACCGGATTAGTTAAATGTAAGCATTGTGGCGGTAATATGAAGGGCAGTACAGCACGATATCAAAGAACGAGTGGGAATTATGCCTATTTTAGATACATTTGTTCATCTTATGTCTTGGGTTACGGATGTAAGCACCATGCATTTCATCGAGATCCATTTGAGAAACACATAATAGAAGAAATTGAAAAAGCGTATTATACTTCCGAAAAAAATCTTAATTTAAAAATAGCGATGACTGTGACTGACGAGGATGAAAAGGAAGATATAAAAAGACAACTTACAAGAATCGATAAAAGGATACAAAAACAAATTGAAGCATATGAGAATGATTTAATTTCAGCAAATGATTTAAAGGTAGCAAGTTCTCGAGTTGATGGTGAAAGGATCTTATTGTATGAAAAGTTAGAGGAATTGGAGAAAAAGAAGGGTAACGTACAAGGGGTTAAATCGAATATAAAAAAACTATTAGGCGATGTAACTGGCACAGATAGGCTAAAGGCAAAAAAAGCTTTGGCCCTACTAATAGAAAAAATTGTAGTTGAAGACGGTAAATTAGTTGATATTACATGGCGTTAGCCCTACATGCCTAAGCTTACAATAGGGTCACCTTTCGCTTGAATATAGGCAGCTGTGAATGGAACGCCGCTTGCATTCTCATAGAATAGGGCACTATCATGGGCCGCGTAATGCGGACCGAGACCCGCTGCTTTCAGTTGTTCAACAGAAGCATCTTTGGTTAGTTTGTAGATCATCGTCGCAATCATCTCGAGGTGAGCGAATTCTTCAGTACCAATATCTGTTAACAGACCAATAACTTTATCCGGTATTGTATACCGCTGATTTAAGTAACGTAACGCAGCAGCCAACTCTCCATCCGCACCACCATACTGTTCAGCCAAATATCTGGCCATTTGGGGATCACATTTACTAACCCTAACAGGATATTGCAATTTTTTCTCATACACCCACATGAACAAACCTCACCTCCGTTAGATTCTATACTTGCCAAGGCCAAGGGGATTGTGACCATTGCCATGGAAATCTTGAAAAAGCATGGCCAAAATGCATAAGAGGTCCGTATACTTCCTGGAACTGATGCGCAAGTCGCATTCTTTCTTGACTCAGTTGGTTATACTGTTGGATGCTTTTTAGATCGTCAGGATGTGTGTCAAGAAATAAGTTGAGTTCTACAAGAGCAAAATCTACGGTTTGAAGTTGTTCCAGCCATTCATAATACTGGTCATCACACTGTGTAAACTCCATCAAGAAGTCCTCCCTTGCGATTGTCTAGCAGTATATGGACTGTATAGTGCTGGCCAAAGCGTTCCCCGTCTTAGAGCTTCAGAAAGACTATACTGTGGCCAGCCTAATGGCTGGAATTGAATGAATTGATTAGGCGGTACCACATAAGTCCTACAGAGTAATGGCGGACAGGGATCGAAAGGACCAACAAAAGGTGTATAGCTTCGTATCTGTGAGTTCAACAAAAGTCTCCTCCTTAAGAATCATAATACCTACGCGTCTTTGTAATAAGCATATGACGTTAGCCCAGAAAATGAACTGAAATAAGACAAAAAAACTCCTTGGCTTGGCCTAGTTGTCGGCTTAAACCACAAGGAGCTTAAATAAAACGGAATGATCCAGCCATAGTGTACTTGGCTGAATCATCCCGTTCAGTGAGTGAATTTAAAACTTAATTTTGATATGGAACAAGCCCGCTTTACGCATGGCTACATAAATGATAATGACCAATGGCCCAATAAAGAAACCGATAACTCCAACTAATTTGAAACCAACATACATGCTAATCAGAGCAGGCAGTGCCCCAATACCAACGGCATCACCTATAATTTTAGGTTCAAGAACGCGACGCCAGACCGTAATTACTATAAAGAGGATCACTAATCCAAGAGCCGTATAGGTGTTCCCAACAATCATCAGATATATGGCCCAAGGGATTAGAACCGAACCCACACCAAGAATCGGTAGCAGATCGACAACGGTGACTAATAATGCGACAGCTAACGGATAGGATACCCCCAAAATTAGAAGACCTAGGAGTGTAACGACATAAGTCGAGATACTTAATATAAGCTGCGCACTTAGAAATCCAAAGATTGACCTTTTGAGACTAAGGATCACTTCATTCACTTGGCTCTGTGACTTTTCTTCAAAGAAAGATAGTACGCTACTACGCATCGTATCGAGACTGAAACTGAACAAATACACAGCTACGCAGAACACGATGAAGAATATAAACATATCCGGTATCCCTTTTGCAAAAGACAAAAATGAAGAAGAAACCGTATTTACCATGGATTGAACATACGAGGTCAGCGTAGATAGAAACTGTTGTACACTCGTTGCCACATCAGGCTGAAGACGGTCAAATAATCCTTCCGCCTGTATGTTCGTCTGTTGAATGAAATCATTCGCGCTTGAGAAATAACTAGGTGCATTCTTCCAATACTCCACAAGTTGAGTAAATACTTGAAGTCCCAAGATATACACCATCAAAAAGATCAAGAGTAGAAATAATGTACATGTGATGGTAGATGCCGCAATTCGATTTATCTTCAACCGTTGCATTAGGACCACATTAGCCGGCTCAATGAAGATAGCTACTAATGCTGCGAGAAGAAATGGCGAACCGATCGTAAAGAGACCATAAATGAATAGAAGACTTAACGTAATGAATATTAACTGCTTCCCAGACATTCCTCACATCCTTTAGAGATCATCCTGCTCTGTTTGTCTCACGGTGTCTGCTCGTATAATCATGACCCTAGTAATACGCAATCGAGTTGATTCCTCTACTTGAAATATGAAATTACCGATCTGCACATGATCGCCTTTGGTAGGACTTCCCTCTAGTTCTTTGAACAACCAACCTCCGATGGAATCGACTTCATTATCCTCAATCAAAACACCAGTCAGATCATTCACATCCTCAATAAGCATTCTCCCCTTCACAGAGATAATATCGCCATCAATTTCCACATTTTCGCGTTCATCATCCTCGAATTCATCGTATAAATCACCAACGATTTCTTCTAGGATTTCTTCCGCTGTTAGGATCCCAGCTGTTCCTCCGTACTCATCTACAACAAGTGTAAGCTGCGCATGTTTCTTTTGCATTAGGCGGAGGACTTGGCTGATCTCCATGGATTCCGGCACATTTAATATCGGTCGAAGCATGGATGTAAGATCCTCTTGTTGTTCCTTGTTCGCAAGTAGAAGATCCGTAATATGAATAAAACCAAGAATCTGATCTTTATCTTCTAATGCAACAGGATAACGAGAATGCTTGGTCTCATTAATTATCTTTATGTTGTCTTCAAGAGGTAAATTCACATATAAGCAAACCATATCTGTTCGAGGTAACATAACCTCCCGGGCTAGCAGATCTGAGAATTCAAAAATATTGTCCATCAGTTTCATTTCTTCTTTATCAATCACACCATTACGGGCGCTCTGGCTCATTAATAAACGGATTTCTTCCTCCGAATGTGCCCCTTCGGCCTCGCTGGCAGGTTGAATACCTATAATCCGAAGCAAGGCATTTGCTGAAGCATTCAATACCCAAATAAACGGGAAAAATATTTTGTAAAAAAAGATCAACGGAGCAGAAAGTGCAAGTACGGTCCCTTCTGTTCTTTGAAGCGCTATTGACTTGGGAGCTAATTCTCCTAATACAATATGTAAGAAGGTAATCAAACTGAAGCCAACCACAACACCTACTGTTGTAATCAACGTTGGATCGGTAATACCTAACTTAAACATGATTGGTTCAACAAGCAGTTCCGAAATAGCTGGCTCTCCGAGCCACCCTAGTGCCAGAGAAGTAAGCGTGATTCCAAACTGTGTCGCTGATAGATAAGAATCCAACTTATTGTTAACTTTCAGAGCAAATCCAGCCAATTTATTCCCTTCACTGACCAATTGTGTAATACGTGTTTGACGTATTTTCACAAGTGAAAATTCAGCCGCGACGAATACGCCATTTAACAATACAAGCAGCAATACTAGAGTTATATTTATTGTAAGTTCCCCGATTGCAAACTCTGTATGCAATACGAACGCCTCTTTTCTATAAACGGTTTGCGGTTCTTAATTTAAAGTTCACGTCTTTGTAATACATATCTGCTACGAGGAGATTTGGACCGCAACACCCCACAGCATCACAATGACAATTCACTTTTTGGTTCAGCGGATGCCCATTCGTCCATTGGTTGAAAATATCTTCAAGTGATTCATTCTTAATGTTCCCAAACGGAGGAATATCTGCAAAATCTGTCACATACACATCCCCGGAAAATAAATTCACATTCACGCGGTTACGACCATCAGGGTCGTTTCGAACTGTGACATTCTTTGATTCCTTTAATCGACGAAGCAACTTCAAATCTTCCTCCCGATCACTACAAGCGTAGAACGGAAGTGTACCGAATAACATCCACACAGACTCATCACGTGAATCAAGCAAATTGTATATGGATTTGCGCATATCTTCTAAGGACAATACCGGAAGGTTTGAAGCAAAGTTTGATGGATACATGGGATGAACTTCATGACGTTGACAGCCCATATCTACAATCAATTGATGAATCTCATCTAGCTTCGTATGTGTTCGATAATTAATCATGGATTCAGCTGAGATGTACATGCCCGCATCCGTAAGTTTACGTGTATTCTCAATCATGGTGTCATATAGACGGTACGCAGCCTCTTTACTAACTGGACGTCCACTGTTAGCAAATCCAACTTCATGGAAATCATCTCCGTTCAAGTAATTGAACGACATATGCATAACATCCAGGTAAGGAAGAAGCTTCTCATAGCGATCCATACCCATCGTCAAATTAGAGTTCATCTGAGATTTGATTCCACGTTCTTTCGCATATTTCAGCAGAGGGACAATGATTTCATCTACAGTTTGCTTACGAAATAGAGGTTCTCCACCTGTCATACTTATCGTTTCCAAATGTTCTACTTGGTCCAATCTTTTGAGCATCAGATCTAATGAAAGAGATTCAGGCTCTTTCATAACAAGCATATCTCCCACCGCACAATGTTCACACCGCATATTACAAAGATGAGTAACCGTCATTTCTACGCTAGTCAGGACATGCTGACCATACTTCCGAAGTGAATTTATAGGTTCCCATTGATCATACCTTGGTGATATCTGTTGCATGTTCATAGACCTTGCATTTTCTTCTGTAATCATATTCTCCACCCTGTTCCCTTTATTAACCAACAATATAATAGCCCAAACGTTTACTATATATCATATCACGAAGAGGGTTTTAAATCATTTTTCTTGATAATACATTTCTTGTTAACCATTCAAATATATTATTATCCCAATGCCCATCATAATCATACCTATCCCCAGAAGTGCCCGTATAGATAGTCAAAAAAACCATGCTACAACGACAGCTAAAGTGATAGTGACACATCTTTGTGCCCACTGTACATTAGCTTTTAATACTGTCATTGTTTCATGGAATTCTTATTTAATCGATGTATCGGCAAACGTATCTAACCCTTCAACTTGTGTAATGACGATAGACAAAAGTTGTGTCAAATCCATATCATAAGGTGCTTTTAGTGCTTCCCCAAATTCGTTAGTCAGAATACGAACTACAGGTCGTTGAGGCATACTTGGATCTATTCTACATACCACTCCGGTCTCTCCAGAACTAAGCTTAACACTCATTCCTGGCGGATAAATGGCGACCTTATCACGAAACACTTGTAGCTTCTTCTGATCAAACAGAATACCCGCCCCCCCATACAAGATCTCCATGGCTTGATGTGGTAGCATTGCTTTCTTATACACACGATGAGAAGTCATAGCATCATATGAATCAGCCATTCCTAACCACTGTGCGTATTCATGAATTTCAGAACCTTTCAGCCCTCGTGGATACCCTGTACCATTTAATCTCTCGTGATGCTGTAACGCACAGTGGGCTGCAAGTAAAGGGATATCAGGTTCGTCCTTCAGTATTTTGAAACCTATTTCCGTATGAGACTTAATTTGTTCATATTCCTTCTCATCAAGCTTTTCAGGCTTCAGTAATACCTTAAGTGGAATCTGAGTCTTCCCAATATCATGCAGAAGTGATCCTACGCCAAGCACCTTAAGCTGTTCGTGAGACAAGCCACCCGCAGCACCAAGAATTAATGTATATATACATACATTTAACGAATGCCTATACAAATAATGATCGGTCTGGTTCATATCCATAAGCATGATCATCGTCACTTCTTGGCTATTCAGATCATCTAGAATGGATTGCATTACAACAGAGAAGTCTCTGCCTAAATGCCGATACCCACCACTACTACGTGAGGTTATAGGCGATTCCGATATTTTTTGAAAACTTGATTGAATGGCACGAAGGGCATTGCGCCGTGTTTCTTCATGCAAGACCTCAGGGATGACAATATCCTCTGTTAATACGTCTTGAATATATACATAATCAATTCCAATTCCAATTAATCTACGAATCAGATTATTCGTCAATTCCACGCCTACTGCCAATAGCGTAACGCCATCGGCACTATATATTTTCTTGCCTAATTTCATGCCTTCTTTAAGCTTCTGTACAGGTACTAGTCGCAAAGTATATCCTCCTACATGGACGAATAATGTCATGATACATCAAATCCGTTACATTGATCTCACAATCGAGAACAATCGGCTTGGATGCGATTAGTTCAGTATAAATATCCAGAATACAGCTGCGAGTACAAATCGATAGATTGCAAAGTGAGTAAGTCTAATTCTCTGAATATGTTTCATAAAGGCCAATACTACAAAGTACGCAACTACAAATGCTACGAGAAACCCTATTACAAACACGCCTATAGTATCACTATTAAAATTTTGGTATGAATCGAGTAATTCATAACCCGATGCAGCACACATAATCGGAATAGCGATCAAAAAGGAGAAATCCGCAGATGCTTTATAACTAACACCGCTTAGCATTCCCCCAGAAATGGTAGAACCGGAACGTGAAAATCCTGGCCATAGAACAGATATAATCTGATATAATCCGATCAATAACGCCTGCTTGTAAGTCAAGTCATCTAAATCATGTGCTGTGACATTCGATTTGGATTTATTAAACCATTCTGCAAAGATCATAAATATACCACCTGCTACTAATGCCCATACCACCGTGTTCGCACTAAACAAACTTTTAATAAAATCTCTCGCAAAAAAAGCAACAATCAATGCAGGACCAATCCCCAATATCACATGAATAAGGTCAAGCCCTTTCTTTGATCCAGTTCCAACAACGGTTGATTTATCATTTCGTTTAATTCCGAGCAAGCCCAAGATTCGGCGCCAATACACAATCGCAATCGCAAGGATAGCCCCTAATTGAATAACAATTTCAAAGGTTTTCATAATATCCGTTTGATCATTAAATCCCATCGCTTTGGACGTCAAGATCATGTGCCCCGTAGAAGATACCGGTATGAATTCCGTAATCCCTTCCACAATCCCAAGAATAATAGCTGTAATCGTATCCATTATATCCTCCTAAATGTTTCTGTTCTAAATGACATTATATGTTGAAATCCTGATAACTTAGACTTCAGAGTGCCATCTTATCTCATGACAATCCTCGAGACTACCCGGACGTTGAAGTTCAATACTTAATAAGTCTCTCAGAAATTCTGGTAGAATAAACGTTCTATCCGTACCCTTTGCAATTCTTTCGTAACCTATTCCAAAAGTGAACATATCAATGGTACCTACAACATACTCTTGATCATCACATAAAGGAATTCCATTGACACTAACACTTATTATCCTATCATAAGGGATTCGGGTACTGTCGTACAAGACCTCTGCTCCATCAAGTGCTATACTCCCTAATATCTTCCCCCGAAATCCATACCCAAAGATTTTCTTTTCCTTATACTCAGACAATAGACTTTGTTCTAGTGTATAGCGAATATCACTGCCTTTTAACTTAAGAATACAAGGATTAATAGGTGACGGACATAATTGATGTAACATCCCCACTGTGATATTTCCCTCAGGGAGAGATCCTAACAGTTGCCCCGTATTAACCATAGCAATATCTGTCTTTGTGAATTGTCGTAATGACTGTGCCATGATATTACCAAAAGGAGACTCCTGACACTCTTCATTCAGCAATAATGCATGATCTGTTACGGTTATGGTACGTTGTAACACCTTTTCGGCTTGTGTACGATGAATCTCCAATGCTGTAGTTATCCTGTCATCCTTTTGCATCGGATCTACAGGTAAACACCCTCCCCATACCACTTTAAATGTCCCATCACCATCTCGCTCCATAACAACTTTACCAACGAATTGTCCGAACTTACCCGCACCACAAATACTAGTATTACCGATATGTATTGGTTCCTCAAGTAAGTGATGTGTATGTCCACCTAGAATTAGATCTATGCCATCTAAGTTAGTCGCGAGTTCACGATCTGTCGGCAATCCTAAGTGAGATAGAAGAATAAGAATATCAACTTGTGGTCTAAGGATTGCTATCTGCTCCTTTATTGCCATTTCAGGATCAATCGCTTCCCACCCAAGAAGTCTGTAGAATTCGTCAAATGGTGCGGTTACGCCAATGATTCCTATGTTGATATTCCCTTTGGTTATGATCATATGTTCCTTCATCCAACTTGGACGAAGACCACTAGCTACTTCACGAATATTACAGCAGACGACGGGACACAACAATCCGCTATATGCTCTCTCTAACATGTCAGGTGTGAACGTAAGACCCTCATTGTTACCTATCGTAATCGCGTCGTAGTTCGTTAAATTAATGATATCCGTATTCGCTAGCCCAACACTACCTTCTGTCTCTACTGACATGCGATCCATATGATCACCTATATCCAACAGAAGAAGGGGACTGTCTGAAACAAGATTTTTTTCTGTGTTTATCAATTCAGCGATGGAACTTACCATTTCAAAATGACTATGTATATCATTGGTATGCAGAATGGTTAGTTTTTCTTTCTGAATCTGTATCATGATGATTGTCCCCCCTCTCTTTTCTTCCCAATTCAATCAAATCTATTTCAAGACTACCCACCCGTTTACTTCCTCATAATGCTTACGCTTAATCATAACATTTCCTTAATGATTGTGGTATATTGAAGGGGAAAACCGACATAATACGAGGTGCATAAATATGATAATCAAAATTAGACTTTTTGCTGGACTAGCTGAACTACTAAATACTACTGTACTCGATTTCTCCATAGATCAGTTGCCCATTAGCGTGGATCAATTAAAAGTTTCACTTTCTTCTGCCTATCCCGAAGCGTCATCCCAAATTTCAGTATCCTTCTTTGCTATCAATGAAGAATATGCTACAGGCGAAATGATGATTACCGAAGACGATGAAGTCGCTCTTATCCCGCCAGTATCTGGAGGGGATGGACACAAATCACTCATAGAAAGAAGTTCAGATGGGATGTATGTCATCACGGACGAACCTCTGTCTATTGAAGAAGTATATTCCAAAGTACTGAACAATAATCATGGCGCTACGCTCTCCTTCGTCGGGACCACAAGAGAAATGACCGGAGACAAGCGAACCGTCCATTTAGAATATGAAGCTTATATCCCAATGGCATTATCTTATTTAGAAAAAATAGGCACTGAATTGAACATACGTTGGCCAGGTACGATTTGTGCTATTTCACATCGAATAGGAAAGGTTGATATCAAAGAAGTCAGTGTAATCATTGCCATTTCTTCAGCACATCGAGATATTTGCTATGAGGCGAGTCGATATGCCATTGAGAACTTAAAACAATCTGTTCCTATCTGGAAAAAAGAGATTTGGGATGATGGACATACGTGGAAAGGTGTTGACCAACAAGAAAGTTGGGACCCTCTCTCACGTTAATATCGTATATCCAATTTATTCTTGATATGATATATTTATTATAAATATAAGTGAGGTGCTTCCTCTTGAGAGTTCATGTAACCGATTTAAAACCAGGAGATATTTTGCAAGCGGATACCTTTAATGATAAAGGCCTTCATGTACTAAAGAAATATGCTGAATTAGGAACAACTGAGATAAATAAACTAATTCAGCATGGTGTTGATTATGTCGATGTTGAGTCTCTTACTACGACCGAGAATCAATATAATTCAACCAAAAATCAGGAGTCTCTAGCCAAGGCTAAACCTCTTTTAGCAAATGCTATTGATGGATTCGAGAATATATTCTTGGAAGCTATCAGTACTGGAAAAGTTAATAGTAGTATGGTAGACGATATCTTCCATCCTTTGGTTGATGAATTATCAGACCAATCAGATGTTGTATCATTATTGTTAGCGAATGATTTCACTGATGACTATACTTACCAGCATTCTATGCAAGTTGGGATGTTATCCTATTATATTGCCAGTTGGCTTGGATACACCAAGAAGGATGCCTATGCAGTTGGTAAAGCAGGTTATTTACAGGATATAGGTAAATGTAGAATCCCTCGGGAACTACTTAACAAACCCACTAAATTAACACAAGACGAATTTGAAGAAGTGAAGCTACATACCACTTATGGTTATGAAATTATTCGTAGTTCTTCCATGGATGAAGTAAGCGCTTTAGTTGCTCTGCAACATCATGAACGCGACGATGGCAGTGGATATCCTCTTAGATTGCATGTACATAACATTCATCCATTCTCACAAATCACAGCTGTCGCTGATGTGTTCAGTGCGATGACCACGAATCGTGTCTATCAATCCAAGCAAGAATTATTAACCGTGCTTCGTGAGATATACAGCTTAAGCTTCGGTAAATTGAATGCTAAACCTACTCAAGTCTTCATAAGACATATGCTTCCAAACTTCATTGGAAAGAACGTGCTCTTATCCGATGGTCAAATAGGAACGATTGTCATGACAAATCCCATAGATTCATTTCGTCCTCTCATCCAAATCGAGTCTACCTTTCTTGACCTTTCCACCCAACGAAATTTATCAATTGAAAAATTATTTATGTAAAACAGTAAAAGCAGGCTAACTTTCATAGGTAGCCTGCTTTTGTTATATCATCCATTTTGTTTCGCCTGTCCAGAAGCTACCCGTAGTTCATCAGCCAATCGACCAATCTCCTTTTTCTCTTCAGGAGTCTTAGCTGCTCCCCACGCTGGCTTGAGATACTTTTCGATGATTGCATTTGCATCCTTTATATCCACTTTAGATAGCCCCACTTTCGCGTAATAGTCTTGCAAGTACTTCGTAGGTTCAACAACACCAATCTCCGTATCCGTGTAACCAAATGAAGGTGCACATGCCTTACGTATCTCATAATGAAGATGTGCGCCTGTACTTTTCCCAGTACTTCCTTGAAGCCCCACCTTATCCCCTCTCAGTAGCTTATCTCCAACCTGAACCATTGCCATAGATAAATGAGCATAACAATGCAGATACCCTTTGTCGTCCTTGATTGCTACCACGATACCGTAGTCACCAAATCCTGAGCCTTTCAATCCTTCTTTCGCATGAATAACTTCTCCAGCTACAAATGCGTATAGTTGCCCCGAAGATGACGTAGTTACAAGATCAATGCCTCTGTGAAACTTGGGTACTTTGTTTATTGGATCAATCCTCATCCCGAATGGACTCATGAGTCTAAATGATTCAAATGGGTTCATTGCTATCCTCTCTCCTTTTCGTTCCAATCAACTCTCAATTCATTCATATATTTTATTCTTATAATCTATTCCTGCTTGTGCGTTTCCTTTGACGAATAAGCCGATTGCAAGTCAATATAACAAAAAAACATGTCTGAGCTTCTTAAACACCAAAGTGTAAAAGATAACCCAGACATGTTTTACTTGTTACTTAAAAGATAGAAATTATTTTAAGAAAAGAATTAACCAATAGAACCTTCCATCTCGAACTTGAATAATACACGTTTTCAAATCGTTTTAAATAATGCAGAAACCGTTGATTTAATGACGTTTCTGCATCCTCACTTTCAAAACGTATCATCTATTCTTTAAATGAATCGGCACGATATCGGCACGTTTAATTTTTAACTTCATTCCATACAGAGCATTGAAATGATGTTCTTCCCTCTCCTATTCACGGTTATCTTTGTAAAAAAAAGAGCCCCCATGTATAGGAAGCACTTTCTTTTACAAATCAAGAAATTAAGCTAATTGCTTTTCTATTCTGTCTAAAAATTCAAGAATTTTACTAACATCTTCTTTATTAAATGACTTGCATTGATATCTAGATCTATGACTATAGTCCTCAAGTGTACTATACAAAGCACCAACAGGTCTTAAGGTAGAAATCCTGGTCATTGCTACTCTACGAGTTTTATGGTCTTTAGTTCCTTTACTAGTCTTATCTACAATTACGCCTTCGATTAAGTGAACCGCTGCATAGAATGCCATCGTAATCAACCAATCGTTTGGAGGGCTATCTAATTGATTAACAACAGCTATTGTGGCTTTATTCTTTTCAAATTGACGCTTGTGCTGTTGAGCAGTAGCCAATATCATTACCTCCCAAAAACAAGTTGCGCATCACTAGGCAACAAATCCGAATTGAATTGATCAAGGGGAACAGGCTTAAATTCAAAATCGAAATGGGAAATACTATCCTGCAATTCCCAATAAAGCTCAAAAATTTCTAATGTAATATCCGGATTATCATCTGCAAGTGTAATAAGAAATATATGTTCTTCACGACTAACAAAATAATAGACTTCATTCACAAAAGAATTCTTACTTAGATTTGAAACGACGATCTTATTATATTCATTACCCATCTCCTGATCACCACCCATACTATGGATATGTGATCTAGGCTTTACACTTTCCAATTTTTTTAAACCTGCACTTGTCTCATTGAATTCTTCTTCCATTAATTCTATGTACTTTTTAGCAAAAGATAATGAATTTAATGACTCCTTGCCGATTTGTTCCTTTTCCTTATAACCCTGAACTTTCCAGTATAGTCCTTGAGACTCTCTCATCAAACTATCTAATTCCTTTTCAAGTGGTTCATTATAATTAGCCTGATACCGTTCCCTATATTTGTCTGCTATTACTTGGGCGCTATTCATTAACTTTCACCTCTATAGGAACATAGGATAGATTATTATCTGGGGAGTTAATGCCATTTGCTATGTCGTTAAGTTCTTTATAACTCAAAACATAAAATTCTTTGAATTCATCAAAAGAGATTAAGTCTCTACTCGAACTCAAATTTACACTAGCATAATTATACTTATCTCCTTCATCGCTCATTAATCTAATCCTAATAGAACCTTCACCATCTTTAGCTCTTGTCTCAAGCGTAATATCAAAATGTTTTAATGGTAAACTACTTAGATTAAGATTAAGAATAGTTTCAGGACCCTGTACTAAAAATAAACCAACCATTTCTAATCTTTTGAAAGATACATGTTTCAGATTCATCTCAGAATATACTAATTGAATAATTTCTATAACTCTTTCATCTGCTTCGGACGCAAATACTACTGTTAAAGTCTCCTCAGTAAAGCTGCATGTCATTATCTTATTACCATTTCTTAATTCAATCGAATCTTTAAGTATCTCTGTTTCTTCAAACCCGTATTGTTCCTTTAAAGGTCTTATTAAATCAAATTCTACTTTTTTAAGATCAACTCCGGAATGTTTTAAACTTATCTCAATGAAAAATGGTGAGAACATAATAATCCTCCTGAAAAACCTATTTATATATACCATAATATCTCATTTGAATGCGTGAAAGTCAATTATTTCTAAACTCTCTTAAGTTTTTATTACTACCAACTACTTCTATCGTATGTGGCAGTCTTGATATCATGACACGGAAAAATAGAAACAGACGAACTTAAAAAGTTCGCCTCTTACACTAAGAGAAAAATCTGAATCGGCACGCACACTTTTCCTCACTTCTCAAACGGGTCACAAACGTTGTTACACCAACGCTTTCAGGACTTACCCGATAGAACCTTCCATCTCGAACTTGATGAGACGGTTCATTTCTACTGCATACTCCATTGGAAGTTCTTTCGTGAACGGTTCAATGAAGCCCATAACGATCATTTGAGTTGCTTCCGCATCTGTAAGACCACGGCTCATAAGGTAGAAGAGTTGATCTTCTGATACCTTGGATACCGTTGCTTCATGCTCAAGCGTAATGTTGTCATTCATGATCTCATTATAAGGAATTGTATCTGAAGTAGATTCGTTATCTAGGATCAATGTATCACACTTGATATTAGACTTAGCCCCTTCAGCTTGGCGTCCGAAGGAAGCCAGACCACGATAGGTTACTTTACCACCATGTTTACTGATTGATTTAGATACAATCGTAGATGTTGTGTCTGGTGCTAAATGGATCATTTTAGCTCCAGCATCCTGATGTTGACCTTTACCTGCAATCGCAATGGACAATACCATTCCTTTTGCTCCACGGCCCTTAAGAACAACAGAAGGATATTTCATTGTTAGTTTGGAACCAATATTTCCATCTACCCATTCCATCGTTGCATTTTCTTCTGCTACAGCACGTTTCGTAACTAGGTTATAGATATTCGGAGCCCAGTTCTGAATCGTTGTATAACGCACGCGTGCGTTCTTCTTACAGATGATTTCAACAACCGCACTGTGTAGAGAATTCGTGCTGTATATTGGAGCTGTACAGCCTTCTACATAGTGAACATGGCTATCTTCATCAGCGATAATCAACGTACGTTCGAATTGTCCCATGTTCTCTGAGTTAATGCGGAAATATGCTTGTAAAGGCATTTCACATTTAACACCCTTTGGTACATAGATAAAGCTACCACCGGACCATACAGCACTGTTAAGAGCTGAGAACTTATTATCTGCTGTTGGAATAACGGTGCTGATATATTCTTTAACGATTTCCGGATGCTCTCTAAGTGCCGTATCCATATCCATGAAAATAACGCCTTGATCCTCAAGGTCCTTCTGCATGCTATGATAGACTACTTCAGATTCATACTGTGCAGATACTCCAGCTAGGAACTTCTGCTCAGCTTCAGGAATCCCAAGCTTATCAAATGTTTCTTTGATCTCAGAAGGAACTTCCTCCCATGTTTTCCCTTGTTTATCGGAAGCTCTTACGAAATATTGAATTTCATTGAAATCCAAATCATCCATGTTCCCACCGAAATTAGGCATAGGCATTTTCTCAAATGTTTCTAACGCCTTCAGACGGAATTCAAGCATCCATTCTGGTTCGTTCTTAATACGAGAAATTTCCATAACAATTTCACGTGTTAACCCTTTTCCTGTCTTGAATATGGACTCATGTTCATCGCGAAATCCATATTTATATTCTTCTAATTCTGGTGATTTCTTAGCCATGTTATGTCAACTCCCTATCATTATTTGTTGAACTGTTCCTCGTCAATCACTTTCCGTAGTGCATTCCAAGAGAGCGTTGCGCATTTAATGCGTGCAGGGAACTTATTCACTCCAGATAAGGCTTCAATATCTTCATAATCATCAAATTGAACGTCTTCACCCAGCATAAGCTGCGAGAATCGTGCAGTCATTTCCCTAGCTTCATCCAAGGTTTTACCTTTCACTGCTGCTGTCATCATCGAAGCTGAAGACATACTGATCGAGCATCCATCTCCAGTATATCTGGCATCTTCTACAATGCCATTATTCACCTTTAGCTGCAGTGTGATCTTGTCGCCGCATGTAGGATTGTTTAAATCGACCGTTATAGCGCCATCTTCAAACTTTCCTTTGTTACGAGGGTTTTTATAATGATCCATGATTACTTGCCGGTATAAATCATCAAGTTGCATCGCCAAAATACTCCTTTGTCTGGATTAAGGCACTTATAAGACGATCAACGTCATCCTTTGTATTGTATAAATAGAAGCTCGCACGTACCGTAGAGTTTACGTCTAACCAGCGCATAAGTGGCTGGCAACAATGATGTCCTGCCCGAACGGCTATACCACTTGCATCCAGAACGGTAGCTACATCATGAGGGTGAACCTCACCTAGATTAAAGGTGACAAGTCCAACTTCACGAGTACGTGGACCATAGATAGTAATTCCCTTAACCTCTGACAAACGATCCATGGCGTATGAAGCTAATTCAATCTCATGGCGTTCAATGTTATCCATTCCGATGTCATTAAGGAAATCAATAGCAGCACCTAATCCGACAGCACCCGCAATGATAGGCGTTCCACCTTCAAACTTCCACGGTAGTTCTTTCCATGTTGAATCGTAGAGACCTACTTCATCAATCATTTCTCCTCCGAATTCAACCGGCTCCATAGACTCCAGCAGTGCCTTCTTGCCGTAAAGTACACCGATTCCGGTTGGACCACACATTTTGTGAGAAGAGAAAGCATAGAAATCACTATCTAAATCTTGAACATCCACTTTCATATGTGGCGTGCTCTGAGCACCATCCACCACAATAATAGCTCCGTGTCGATGGGCAATTTCAGCAATCTGTTTTACGGGATTCACGACTCCCATAACATTCGATACATGTGCAATGGATACGATTTTAGTCTGAGCTGTTACAGCTTTTTCTACTTCAGCCAGATCCACCGATCCATCTGATTGCAAGGTAATATATTTGAGCGTAGCACCGGTAGCTTTAGCTACCTGCTGCCACGGAATGAGATTGCTATGATGTTCCATAGGTGTAATCACGATTTCGTCGCCCACACCACATACAGCGCGTGCATAAGATGAAGCAACCAAATTTAAAGCCGATGTCGTTCCTCGAGTGAAGATAATCTCTTGTGTACTTTTGGCATTAATGAAACGGGCCACCTTTTCGCGAGCACCTTCATATGCATCTGTAGCACGGCTACCGAGCGTATGCACTCCACGATGCACGTTCGCATTGTCCCATTGATAATAATGCTGCAGTGCATCAAGAACCACACGAGGCTTCTGAGAAGTAGCTGCGCTATCCAAATATACTAATGGATG
Organism: Paenibacillus macquariensis; assembly: GCF_900156375.1. Classification (GTDB taxonomy): domain Bacteria; phylum Bacillota; class Bacilli; order Paenibacillales; family Paenibacillaceae; genus Paenibacillus_AQ; species Paenibacillus_AQ macquariensis. The sequence continues at coordinate 47,504 of NZ_FTNK01000005.1, read as the reverse complement.
TCCATTGATCTCCTGCTGCAAAATAGGGAATTGCTCCCGCACGTCAAGATTCATCGTCCCAACTTCCTTTCAACCAATGCCTGAAGTTGCGTCCGTAAGCCTTCAAGTGGAATTTGAGATACCACTGGAGCCAAGAAACCATAAATAATCAAAGCTTCAGCCTCTATACGGGAAATACCACGAGACATTAGGTAATAGACTTGCTCTGCATTCACTTGTCCAACAGATGCAGCATGTCCTGCGGTAACGTCATCTTCATCGATAAGAAGAATTGGATTCGCATCTCCACGTGCTTTCGGACTTAGCATCAATACTTTCTCCGTTTGCTGTCCGTCTGCTTTGGAAGCACCATGTTCAATCTTCGTAATACCATTGATAATAGCTGTAGATTGTTCACGTAATACGGCACGTGTAATCATTTGACTTGGAGTGTTTTTGCCGAAATGCTGAGCTCTAGTTGTGTAGTTCAGCTTCTGCGCACCTGATCCAACAGCGATAATCTTAGCGTCCGTAGATGCACCATTGCCTTTGAGAATAGAACTTGTGTCGCTCATTGTATTCCCGTCATTCATCTCACCAACGATCCATTCAATCACGCCATCATTCTCAACGATAGCACGACGGTAACTTAAATCAGTTACTTGATCGCCCAATTGATGAACCGTAGCATAACGAACCTTAGCTCCAGCTTTTACAAATACTTCAACAGATCCATTATGGACCACATTACCCTCAATCTCACCAGACACATAATTATCCACATAGGTTACGGAGCTGTTAGTATCTGCAATGATCAATATATGTGGAGCAAACGTTGATTGTACCTCATCTGTTAAGAAAATTGCCTGAAGAGGTAAAGTAACTTCTACGTTCTTAGGTACATATAGGAAGACTCCGCCATTCCATAGTGCAGCATGCAGTGCAGTAATGGCGTTCTCGCCTTTCTCAATAGCCTTATGCAAGTAGCTCTTCACTAAATCTCCATGTTCACTTGCAGCTGTATGAAGATCCATGAAAATAATGCCTTGTTTAGCTAATTCAGCAGAAAGATGAGTATAGACTACACCAGAATTATGTTGAACAATAAGGCTACCTTCTAAGTTTTCTTCCTTAATCAATCCTTGAACAGACGTTGGAAGATTCTCTAAAGAATCGATCACAGTCGTTGCTTGATAGGCACCATAAGTTTGCGTGTTCCAACGATCAATTCTTGTCTTCTCAAGACGAGGAAGTTCCAATTGACCCGCCAATTCCAACGCTTCAAGGCGAAGTTCTGTTAACCAAGCTGGTTCATTATTTCCTAACGAAATTTCTTTTAAACTTTCGGTATTAACCGGAAGAATGGTTTGTGTTGTCATATCTTTGTCCTCCTCCCGTTATATTTACGCTTGACCTACTGTTTCGTCTTCAATACCCAATTCTTCTTTAACCCAGTCGTAACCTTCAGCTTCTAGACGTTGAGCCAACTCAGGTCCGCCAGACTTCACGATTCTACCTTGCATCATAACGTGAACGAAATCAGGCTTAATGTAGTCCAATAGGCGTTGGTAATGCGTGATAATAAGGAAACCACGATCTTCGCTTCTCATTGCATTAACACCATTAGCTACAATTTTTAGTGCATCTATATCAAGACCGGAATCTATTTCATCTAAAATAACAATTTTAGGATCTAACATCATCATTTGTAGAATTTCATTACGTTTCTTTTCTCCACCAGAGAAACCTTCGTTAAGATAACGGTGTAGGAACTCAGGGTTCATATCAAGCTCTTTCATCTTCGCTTCCATTTGACGAATGAATCTAATCAATGAAATTTCGCTTCCTTCTTCACGGCGTGCGTTAATTGCAGAACGAAGGAAATCGGAATTGGTAACACCGCTGATTTCACTTGGATATTGCATACCCAAGAATAGTCCTGCACGAGCACGTTCATCAACAGCCATCTCAAGTACTTCTTCATCATCCAACAATACTGTACCTGCTGTTACTTCATACTTAGGATGTCCCATCAAAGCAGAAGCCAATGTACTCTTACCTGTACCGTTTGGACCCATGATTGCGTGGATTTCTCCACCTTTCATCTTCAAGTTAATACCTTTCAGTATTTCTTTACCTTCGATTGATGCTTTAAGTCCTTCAATGACGAAATTTGTAGTCATGTTTATTATTCCCTCCGCTATTTTGATTATTTGTATTAAAAATGAAAAACTATATTTGAAATGGAGTCTCTCTCCAATTTCAAGCATGTGTTATGTTGTTTATACTTATTCTAAACTAAATCAGCCTGATTCTCAATGATTCTCATTAATTTTATACTAAAGTTATTTAAAATCAAGCATATATGCGCTTAGCGCTGTGATTTTTATCACTGTTTATTTTTTAAATACATGTTATAAGGAAAATGGGCTTAGCTGAGTAGTTCAGCCAAGCCCATTTTCTTCTACATTAAACCTGCTTGATTACCCCTGTAAAGCACGAAGCATCCACATATGTTTCTCGAAATCACCTTTAATCGTAATCAAGATGTCTCCAGTAACGTGGTCATGAGCATTTTCCGCAAGATCGATGCCTTCTTCAAGTTCTTCTGCCACTGTCGCCAAATCTTCGATCAGATTCTGCACCATCTTACTTGCATCCTCTTTACCATCAGCTTCTTGAATTGTCGTAATATCGAGAAATTCCTTCATTGTTGCAACTGGACTTCCTTTGAGTGTCAAAAGACGTTCAGCTACCTCGTCCATTTTCAAAGTAACATCATTATATATTTCTTCAAATTTCACATGTAATGTAAAGAACTTCTCTCCGCGTACATACCAATGGTAATTATGTAGCTTCACATACAATACATTCAAATTCGCAACTTGTTGATTCAGAACTTGCTCTAATGTAGTCTTTTGTGTAGTTGAAGTTGATTTTGTCATGATAAATCCCATCCTTTTCAGTAATATGTGATACAAGACTGCCTATAAAAAGACAAGCGAGTTATTAGAATTGGATCATTTCTTAAGTTAAATCATCTGGCATTGGTTACCCGCTTGCCTATATATACTTTAACCATTCTACCTATGTGTTGAAACATCAAAGGTCACATTTCCCTCAAATTAAGTGTACAAAATATGTCTTATTTCCGTTATACTAAATTATACCTAGTTAACGAGTAGGGATAACATTCTTTATATTTTACCGGAGGTGAATCCTTTGTCCACATATCATCCTTTTAATAATGAAGAAGCTATTGCATATGTCAAAGAAATTCCTAACTTCTTCTCTCAAGAATCCAACCTCGTATGCCGTGAAATCGGTGACGGAAATCTAAATTTAGTGTTTCATATTAGCGACCAAGATACTGCTAAGAGTATCATTGTCAAGCAAGCCCTTCCTTATGCAAAAGTCGTAGGAGAATCTTGGCCCCTTTCCTTGGATAGAGCAAGAATAGAACGAGAAGCGCTTCAAATTCAGCATCAGCTCTCCCATGGACATGTACCTATCGTCTATGCTTATGACGAAGAGCTGGCACTTACCGTTATGGAAGACCTAAGCGATCATGTCATTATGCGACAAGGCCTACTCAATGGTGAACAGTATCCTTTGTTTGCTGAGCATATTGGAGAATTCTTAGCGAATACGCTCTTTTACACATCTGATCTAGCCTTAAATCCCGTAGATAAAAAAGAACAATCCAAAAAATTCATCAATCCAGATTTATGTAAAATTACAGAGGACCTTATCTTTGAGGATCCCTACCATATTTCAGACAATAACAACTATCCTGTTACCATTGAGGATGAAGCGCAGAGTTTACGTGATAATCTAGACCTCCATTTAGAAGTAGCTTTATTAAGAGAAAAGTTTCTAACCCAATCTCAAGCATTGTTACATGGTGATTTACATACGGGGAGTATCTTTGTTACTCAGACATCCACTAAAGTAATTGACCCAGAGTTTGCATATTATGGCCCTATGGGATTTGATATTGGAGCTGTAATAGCTAATCTCATACTCAATTATGTAGCACAACCTGGCTGGAATGATTCCGAACTCGCAGTTCAGGAGAAAGAAGCACAACTTCTACTCACGGTGGGCAATGTTTGGAACAAATTCGAATCTAGCTTCCGTGCATTATGGAATAAAGATGTTCAAGACCTCATGGCTCGCACACCTGGATATCAAGATTTGTACATTGCACGCGTCTTACAGGATACTGTAGGATTTGCCGGTTGCAAAATAATACGCCGCATTGTAGGCTTGGCTCATGTTGCCGATATTGATACAATCGTAAGTGAAGAATTGAAAGAGACAGCACAACGTAAGGCGCTGGCCATCGGGAAACAACTCATTCTAAATCACCGGCATATCTCTTCTATTGAAGAATTGCTCCGTATCGTACAAGATACAAATCCAACTTCTAGACAAGGAGCTACAACATGACTACCACAAACGCAATGAACGCACCTTTATCTTCCCTTACTTGGGGAGATGATAGACTGATCCTGCTTGACCAGAGATTGTTGCCTGAATCCATTATTATGCTTGATCTGTATACTCCCGAAGAAGTATGGGATGCCATTCATACCATGAAGGTACGTGGTGCACCGGCAATCGGAATCGCAGCTGCATATGGTGTAGTCCTTGGTGCTCGTCGTATTTCACAAGATCACAACGACAACCAAATCTGGTTGGATCAAGTCCTTGAAGTCTGCAAATACCTAGCGACTTCAAGACCAACTGCTGTAAATCTCTTCTGGGCGCTAGATCGTATGAAGAACAAAGCTACGACACTTATCCAAGAAGGACATGACATACTTGAGCTCAATCAAGCACTTCTTACGGAAGCACAAGCTATTCAATCCGAAGATGAAGAAGTATGTCGTATGATTGGTGAACATGCACTCCCATTATTCCATGATGGAATGGGCGTCCTAACGCACTGTAATGCAGGTGGTCTGGCTACTGCCAAATATGGAACGGCTCTTGCTCCTATGTATCTTGCTCACGAACAGGGCATCAAGTTAAAAGTATTTGCTGATGAGACTCGTCCCGTGTTACAGGGCGCAAGGTTAACTGCATTTGAACTACAACAAGCCGGAATTGATGTTACCCTAATCTGCGATAATATGGCTGGTATGGTGATGTCCAAAGGATGGATTCAAGCTGTCATCGTAGGAACTGACCGTGTTGCAGCTAACGGAGATGTATGCAATAAGATTGGTACCTACAGTGTAGCTGTACTTGCCAAAGCACATGGAATACCATTCTATGTTGCCTGCCCTCTCTCAACGATTGATCTAAACACTGCGACAGGCAATGAAATTCCTATTGAGGAAAGACCGGCAGAAGAAATAACCGAAGGGTTCGGCAAACGAACTGCACCCCAGGATATTAAAGTATTTAACCCTGCCTTCGATGTCACTCCAAATGAATATGTAACGGCTATCATTACTGAAAAAGGCATTATTCAAGCGCCTTACAACGAAAATCTAGCTGCTATTTTTTCGAAATAATTCTTCTAATTGAATTGAAATCTAAATACACATAAAGCAAAAAGACCAATTCGACAATACGAATTGGTCTTTTTACATATCGCTTCTCTAGAACATCTTTTGCAAAGCGTCTCTTCCTGATAATCCAGGGGTTATACCTAGCTTCTCCGCCTCATAGGTAACCGATTCAAGCGGTGCATCCAGTAACTCTTGCAGCGTTTTCACACCCACAGCTCTTCCAGCGATAATCTGGCGATCGGAAAGCCTTTCATTTAATAGCCCAATATCCAGAGCACCACACATAATATATCCTTTGGGAGTATTAATGGTCAGAAGCGTCGTTTTGGGAAGTTTCACTTCAACACCGGTCACGGTTATACCCTCGATAACAATAGGCACAATATTAATCATGCAGGACACCTCCTCACGTCTATCTCAACATTATGTGTATTCAATCTGAGGTCGGAGGGTGTCTATGTTACAATAAGAAGTTACTATGGTAGTGATGGAACTTATGTTAGACCACACGCCATGCAAGACTCCCCTTTCCACATGAAATCCGTGTTTTATAATACTTCTTACTTCTTAAACCTAGATTTAAATACAACAATTAAACCACCAATGCAAATTCCAGTTAAAGCCCAACCAGCAACAAACATTACCGAACTCATGCTGTTTCCTCCTCTTGTTGTTTTTAGTTCACTAGTCCATCACTACGCTCAGTTATTTATAATTTCCTCTCTGTAAAACAAATTTCTATTATACATAAAATCAGGTTTTTGTTAGTTCTTCTTCAAACTCTTCAATTATCATCCCTAGACCCAGTTTAATAACAAACTTGACAATATACATTACCTCTTAACCTCTTCAACCTCTATAGTAAGCACTAAATTTTTAACCGAAACATTAAATCCTTGATCCGCACACTTCAAGAGCCTAACCAAAAATGAATCCAATTTTTATTTCCACTTCGTTATCACTACGTGTGATTATTTTACCATACATGTGATAATAGAATAGTTAGAGTTTGTTTCATATTTACAAAACGCAAAAAAAAAGGCTAATCACCTAAGAGAGATTAGCCACTTCATTTGAAGCTTCATCGTATTGATTTGATACCATAATAAATCAACAATAGCTACATGTTTACTCAACCTATTTGGTCACACACAAAGTCACAGATGCGGTCACAATAAATAGTGAATTTCGCTTAATTTTTGACACTCACTAAATTACTACATATTATGTGCACCACACATAATATACCCTTTAGGAGTATTAATGGTCAGAAGCGTCGTTTTGGGAAGTTTTACTTCAACCCCGGTCACGTTTATACCCTCGATAACAATAGGCACAATATTAATCATGCAGGACACCTCCTCACATCTATCTCAACATTATGAGAATTTTGTCGAATATACAATAAAATCCACTTTAGACCTACGACATAAGGACTATTTTTCTCCTGATTATAATGGTATAGTTTATGTATAGTTTATGTATAGTTTATGTATAGTTTATGTATAGTTTATAATATAGATAAGATTTAACTGACAGGCTGGGGGAAATATGAATAGTAAACTACATACAGAGGACCTAGGATATTTATTCAAAGTCGACATTTTAATCAAAAATGAATCCAATGCTCGTGCGCTTCAATCGTTAATTGAAATGATGAATGGAAACAAACAAGTTATGGATTTCCGAATCCAATCTGGTATAGAGTTAGGCGAAATCATAGATTCACTTCTTCAATCAAAGGAAAAGAATTCCCTTTCCAAAATAGAATCAAATTCCCAGCATCTTTCCAAAACCACGCTAGGTGGTAAAACTGGGAAGGAAATCGTGCAATCCAGATTAAAGAATTCACTTACTCAAGAACCAATCTCAACTCCAACAACCAAAAATCCAGCATCAAATCATAGTGAAGATCCTAGGGTATGGATTAAATCCTGTATTAATGACAATCGTCTAGTACGTTTGACCGCAAATCGGAAGGGTAAACACATGGAAATCCCTTGCAGGATATTGAATTTTGATGAAGAACAACAGTTCGTTAACGTTTACCATGTAGATGAGAAACAAGTATATTCATTTATGCTGAATGAAATCGATGCATTTACGGATTAAAAAAAGAGGACTCACGAGTCCTCTTTTTTTGAATTCTATTATGAAACTTTTTCCGACCGTAAAAAAGCTGATAAATAACATAACCAGCCTGCGATGAAAGCTACGCCACCTAATGGTGTAATGGCCCCAAGTACTTTAATCCCCGTGATGCTGAGCACATAAAGACTACCTGAGAACAATATAATTCCGGCTACTAATAACCATCCGGCCCATTTAAGGCTTTTCGATTCACCAATCTGACCTACTGTTATACTGATCATTAGAAGACCAAGTGCATGGATCATATGATAATGAACACCCGTCTCATATACTCCTATAGCATCTGCACCTATTCTTGGCTCCAATAAGTGCGCTCCAAAAGCCCCAATCCCCACCGATAAGGCCATCAAGATTGTTCCCCACTTTGCAAATGTCCGTTGCAATTAATCCAGCTCCTTCATCATAAATCTGATTTTCTTACGTAATAATAACGCATAGCCTACACGTTTACCACTTTGGAGTCCCTCACCAATACATATAACAATCCTTGATTTTTCCATCCAAATATGGAAGAGTTATAGTATCTTGAATATTTCTAAGGAGAGATTAACCATGGATTCAAATGAACCACAGCACACCGTTGAAGAAGGTTCATTCTTTAACCCCGCCGCTGTTCCCGCTCCAATTATTTTAAAACATTCGGGTCCGGGGATAGCATCTTTTATTCTGTGTATGATTAGTCTATTAGGTTATATTGCATCCGTCGCCCTAATCGGCTCCCTAATGACACCCTATCTTACAGAAGATCTTACTTCCCCTAGCGCAGAAATGATTGAAAAATTAGGCGTTGCAGGAGCAATCGTCATCTTGTTCTTATTCATGAACTTGATCGGTGTTATATTGGGCATTGTTGGGGTTTCACTGAAAAGAAGAAAGAAAATATTCGCCATCTTGGGCTTGATTATGAATGCCGCTATCTTGCTAAGTTTAGCTATATTTTTTGTAATTGCCGTTGTAAACGCTACAATATAATAAATACGAATAAGGGAGATTTACTACCACATGCCTACTATTAAAATATTTGCGGACAGTACTAGTGATCTGCCTACATCATGGATTGAACAATACGACATTGGTATCATACCCTTATACGTAATCTTCGGAGAACAGTCATTGCGAGATGGATTAGATATTACCCCAATTGATCTCTATAAGAGAGTCGACCAGAATGGAGATTTACCAAAGACAGCGGCGCCTTCGCCTTCTGATTTCATGAGGGCCTTCACTCCACACATCGAACGGGGAGATCAGATTCTTTTTATTAGCCTCTCTTCAGAACTCTCCTCAACGTATCAGAATGCTCGCATTGCAGCTGATGAGTATCCATCAGACCAGATCGCAGTGTTTGATTCATTAAATTTATCGTCTGCCATTGGGCTCTTAATTATGAAAGCAATCAAGGGTGTTGAAGACGGTCGTTCTTTGGACGAGATAGTTACACTTCTAGAGGCTGTGCGGCCTGAGATTGAAACCGAGTTTGTTGTTGATACTTTGGAATATCTCTACAAAGGTGGACGCTGCTCAGGCATGCAGAACCTCATCGGAAGCCTGTTGAAGATTCGTCCAGTTATTAAAGTATCTGAAGGTAAAATGATACCCGCTAATCGTGTTCGCGGTAAACGTGAAAAAGCTGTAGAACAGTTATTACAGAACGCACTAGAAAAGAAAGATCTTATGGATCATGACCATATTATGGTCGTTCACTCCCTTGCTGAAGAAGATGCCCTTGTCATGCAAGCTCGTCTGCAAGAGCACACACAAGCTAAGGTAAACCTGTCCAGCGCAGGCTGTGTTGTCTGTAGTCACTGCGGACCACATACGATCGGCATTATGTATTCGAAAAAAACGGCATTAGGTCATTAGAATACATAACTTAAACTAGAAATCCCTGACGAGAAGATATCGTCAGGGATTTTTAAGGTTATCGTTCAATTATTATCGCTACTTTAATTCTTAAATTCATTCCAGGAAACTACATCTTCAAGTGGCAAACGTACACTTTGACGTCCCTCTACTGCTGCTTTACCCAATGCAATGAGCATCACGGTCGTGTAACGATCCGAAATATTGAACATTTCTTTGAACTGAACAGCATTATAACCACCCATAGGTACTGTGTCATATCCTTTAGCTTTGGCAGCGAGCATCAGTTGCATAGAGACCAAACCACCATCAACCAGTGCAATCTCTTTAAGTTTCTCAGCACCTACGTTTGGATACACTTTCATCGTGTTCGTCACCATCATATCTTTGATCTCCGGTGTCATCACGCCAGCATCTACTGCAATACCATGAATCTTCTCTACATTCTCATAAGCATTCAAATCACCAATCACTGCAATCACAGCGGAAGCATCAATGATCTGCTGTTGATTATTCGCAATAGGAAGCAACTGTTCCTTTAGACTTTGATCTTGAATAACAATAAATCTCCATGGTTGAAGATTAGAGGACGAAGGAGCCAATACCGCATCCGACAGAATCTCCTTAATCTCATCTTCTGACATTTTCCAAGATGCATCGTACTTTCTTACTGAATGTCTGTCTCTGATCACCGTATCGAAATCCTGCTTCACTTGTAGTGCTGTATTTGTCATTGTATTTCCTCCATATCCAATTTTAAACTCTTCTACTATATCTGCGTAAATATACGCACAGTTAAAACCAAAAAAAATCTCTGATTCATTCTGTTACAATAACGTGTTCATCAGATACTTCTTCATGAACTGTGAATTTATATTGCACAGTATAATTCAAAGAAATGACACTTGTCAACACCCTTCTTTTTGCGCCAGATCTGCGATAGTGTAGTTATCCAATGTATCTAGTATGCTTTGATCCATTTCACCCAATATTTTTGTGAAATCGGCTCTAAGCTGTATCCCTAATTCATTCTCGCACGTCGTATGAAGCATCGTTTTGAACTGTGCTTCTCCGACATCAAGTGCTCTATATACCTCAGCTAGGGTAAGTAATGCAGGGTCTATTTTCAGCCGATAACCACCTTCTCTACCTTCACGTGTCTCTAGTATATTCTCACGCACCAGATTAGCTAGTATACGTCTTAACAAAGTGGCTTCTGAATGTAAACTCTCTGCAATATAACAGCTAGGACAAGTATCTCCTTGATGATTAGCCAGTACTACTAGTGCCTGTACAGCAAGACCAAATGATTTGTACTCGGGTGATCCCGTCATGCGTTCTTTTACCATTATTGATCTCACCTTTCAATTTCATCCTACGAAGCTGTATCATTCTAAGATGCATCATTATTCTAACAAAAGACTTATAGTACGTCTACTTTGGTATGACCTATCTTAATGGAAACTGGAAACTGGAAACTCTCTCTGTATATATCACCTATTCAATTAGGTAAGCCGCTTATCTACAATCCTTCAGATATGAACAGCTTAAGTTGCTCATATATTCCGATGATCTCATCCATAGGCATCCGTACAAGACCACTCGATGAAGGAGCAACAAACTCATAGATATCCTCCACAACGGATTCCGATTGGAATCCCCAATCCACCTTAGACGTACGGCTATATTCTGTATATACCCCTTTACCTACGAAACAAGCCACTTTCGGCCGATACTTGCTCAATTTAGCATGGAGAATCTTGCGCCCCTCTGCATATTCTTCACGTGTTATATCATCCATACCGCGTGTGGGCCGAGATACAATATTGGTGAATCCATACCCTAAATTGAGCAGATCCTGGTCCTCATAAGCCTCATACAGTCGGGGCGTTAACTCTGATCGTTGAAGAATTCTCCAGAAATTATTCCGAGGATTAGCATAATGATGACCCACTTCTCCTGAACGCAGACTTGGGTTAAATCCGATAAATATGATGGATAGACCATAATCTAAATGATCTGGTATTTCAAACATAACGAACCTCCCGCTTCAGATAAAGAGACATTAATATCTATCGTAACAAACCACCTATTCAAAGACAATGACGTCTTCAAGTAGGTGGCTCTATTGTTTCAAATCTCCAATTAAATCACTTTCCTCTTCACAACAATAAAGGGCGCTCGTTCATGTCCAATTAACGTTCTATCTGCTTTTACAACAACATCTTTATCGATAATAGCATGTTCGATTGAGGTATTCTCGTGGATCACTCCATTTTGCATGATAATACTATTTCTCACGGTCGCGCCTTTACATATGTGTACCCCACGAAAAAGAATGGAGTTCGTAACGCTTCCTTCTATCACACATCCATTTGCCACCATAGCGTTACTTGTATGACCGCCATCAATATGTCGGGTGGGTGCCTCATCCTTGATCTTCGTATAAATAAGGCCAGGCTTAAAGAATAACTCTCTCCACACGTTCGGATTCAAAAGATTCATACTATGCCTGTAATAGCTGTTCAGTGTATTAATAATGCCTAAATAACCTTGATACGCATATCCATATATATTTAATCGACCGATATTGGCGCGGATCGCGTCCTTCATGAGGCTATGATGACCTTCCGCCAAGGAGGTTTCTATTAAATCTAGCAGTAGACTTTTCTTCAGAAAAAACATTTCCATTGATACTTTATTTCCATACGGAGATGCATTCGGTTCCCACATCGAAGTTACTCTACCACGATCATCCATCCCAATCCGTGTAGAGAATGAATCGATATCATTCGTTTCTTTATATACCACTGTGATGTCCGATTTATTATCATTGTGAAATTCCTGTAATCCATTGAAGTCGATGTTACATACCATGTAGCTGCGAGAAATCAATACGTACTCCTCACTACTCCGATGTAAATAATCCCTATGGGCATTTAGCGTTTGCAAATCACCGTTGGTTGGATCCAACCCTTCTTTCATAGGAGGTAGAATAAAGAGTCCAGAACGCTTGCGATCTAAATCCCATTCTTTCCCGGATCCTAAATGATCCATTAATGAACGATATTTCGTGTGGGTGAATATGCCAACATTTGTAATCCCTGAATTAACCATGCTTGATAAAATAAAGTCAATTAGACGGTACCGCCCAGCAAATGGAACAGATGCAATATTACGATGGTACGTAAGTTCTTCCAATTGATCTGGCTCATTTACCATATTTATTATGCCCATTACATTCTTCATATCCCCATCTGCTCCTTTACGGATAAGAATTCGGAAGGTATAGATTCATGGTTACCTACTAACGTAACTTCATTACTATCAGGTGAACCCACGACACTTCCATCCCCAATAATGGACCCTTCACCTACGATCGCTTTGTAGATCGTGACATTATTTCCAATCTTGGCATTAGGCATAATAACAGAGTCGATAATGACACTTCCTTGTCCAATCTCTACCCCATAGAACAAGACCGAATGCCTTACTTCCCCAAATACCATACAACCTTCATTTACAAGGGAATTTGAAATGACTGCGGAAGCCGCGATATATTGAGGCGGTTGATTCGGATTGAGAGAATAGATGCGCCATTTACGATCATTTAGATTCAATGTCGTCTCCTCATCTAATAAATCCATATTCGCTTCCCATAAGCTATCAATGGTCCCAACATCCTTCCAGTATCCATCAAAAGGATAGGCCGTTAACTGTATACCATCATTTAACATCGCAGGGATAATATCTTTACCAAAATCATGACTTGATTTCGATTGAGCTGCATCATTCTCCAAGTATTGTTTGAGTACCTTCCAGGTGTAAATGTACACCCCCATAGAAGCGAGATTACTTGTCGTCTCTTCCGGTTTTTCTTGGAAATCAGTCACTCTGTGGTTATCATCGACACTTAATATTCCGAATCGATTCACTTCTTTCCACTTCACTTCAATGACTGCAATCGTTGCATCTGACTTCTGTTCTTTATGAAAACGCAACATACGCTCGTAGTCCATTTTATAAATATGATCACCCGATATGATGAGGACGTATTCAGGATTGTATTGTTTAATATAGTCCATGTTCTGATAAATGGCATCTGCGGTCCCCTTGTACCAATCGCCACCCTTTCGCTTGATGAATGGAGGTAGAATAGACACGCCGCCTTCTTTCCGATCTAAATCCCACGGTTTCCCAATGCCAATATAGTGATTCAATACTAGAGGATGATATTGCGTTAGTACACCAACGGTATCTATACCAGAATTCGTACAATTACTAAGAGTGAAATCGATAATCCGATATTTACCGCCAAAAAAAACGGCAGGTTTAGCTATCTTTTTCGTAAGCTTTCCTAACCGTTTCCCTTCGCCTCCAGCTAATAACATCGCTATGCATTCTTTATTCTTCATGACATGACCCTCCCTCTCAAGAAATGGCTCTCTTCACAGCTTGTCTCCGCCGTCTGAGTGCCTTCATGAACTAACTAATGAGATAATAACGCGGGGCTTCATAGGAAATATATTACTGGTTTTTAGAATTAAATTCCTCTTAGTTCATTCTATCCATATGAAAAATCGGACAAGAATATGTCTGCTAGTGGTTGTTTTCCGCAGTAATCTCACAATACAATTACAATTTTCCGCCTATTATTCCGATAGTAATAAGACAGACATATATAAGGGAGAGAGACACGCATGAATTTTTTCAAAAAAATATTAAGTTACCGAAAGAATCGAACCATTACCCAACAACTTATCTTGATGTTAGTAGTCATAACCTTGGTAAGTGTTGGAGCAACAACCAGCAATATTGTATCCAACCGAGCAGTATCACAGAGTATAAAGGATTCAGAATATGCAACTCAGCAAGAAAAAGGTTACGTGGAAGTAGCCGATAAAATGCAGCGGGATCTAATATGGATGATCGATATATTGGAGACAGGAAACAAAGAACATAAGGAAACTATAGTGGAGGATATTGCAGCCCTCCCTAAGGATATGGAATCTCTAACTTTACAATTCAATGCTTTCGACAAGTACTTGAATTTACCGGAAGGTAAGTTTGTGCATTATGTCAATGTTTTGAAAATGGTCTATGGTACCATGGTTGATGTCCATCCACGGATAACACCTGACCTAGAGGACTTCGAAAAGAGCTTATTAAAACAGAAGCTCATGAGTACCTACTCTTCCGTATTATCCTATAGTAAGTCCACAATAAATGACGAATTCCGGAACGTGTTACAAAAAAATCAGACTCGTCTTAGCCAGAATATATCTCAAGTAAACATTACCATTTATGTTACTAGTGCACTCCTTATCATTATACCGTTCTTTATGATTATGCAGTTCATTACTAGAATTCGAAAGGGACTATCAGACATCATGAAGCGTATTGATTCCTATCATAATAGTGATTTCACGTATGAAGGTAGTTTCATGCGTGAAGATGAATTTGGCACAATAGATCAGAAACTCTCTATGATGGGAGCCAATCTTAGGACTACTATTCAATCCACCCTTGATATTAGTAACAATGTCATGGATATATCTCAACGTATGGAAGGCATTGCTCAAGATAACAAAGAGGCCTCCGTTACAGTGAAGAAGGAAATTGATAACAGCGCACCAGTACTCTTATCTCAGCTTGACGAGACTACGTCTATATCTGCAGTAACCGAGCAAGTATCTGCTAGTTCTCAACAAATCGCGGCATCCAGTGAATATATTAATGACAACATGCAATTGATGAAAGCTTCATCACATATTGGCGTTGGGCACATGACTGAAGTCGTTAATTTAGTTGATCGGACGGGAATTGAGTTCGAACAGCTAATGAAGGTGTTTGATACCATGTCCGAGCGGTATAACCATATCGAGCATACCCTTTCTGGTATTCAAGATGTGAATACCCAGACTAATCTATTGTCCTTGAATGCTTCGATTGAAGCAGCGAGAGCTGGTGAACATGGAAGAGGTTTTGCCGTAGTTGCTGACGAAATTCGTAAACTATCGGAGAATACCAAATCGCTGTCTGAGGAGATTAATTCAGACTTAGTTCTTATCCATTCTAATATGACATCCTGTGGTCAAAGTCTAGCTACCTTCTCAAGCGTCATTCAGGAAACGAAGGATATTTCTGAGAAGTCCAGCACCACATTCCAAGAGTTGGAATCGCAGAGTTCCGTCCTAGCTGATCAAGTTAGCGAAATTACGCTAGCCATAGGCGAGATTTCTACGAGCATGAGTAATATCGTTACTTCGGTTGAGACACTATCCACCTCATCTTCTGATGTAAATACGCGTATGCAACTTGTAAGTGGAATTTCTCAAGGTCAGAACGAAATATCTGATCAATTATATGAACTTACCCATACTTTAAAAAATACATCAACAAGCTTGAAGAACAACACATCCTCTTTTACGCTGTAACTTCAATCATACGGTTATAATACAACAGCCTCGATCGCGAGATATAACGCGTTCGAGGCTGTTTGTATTTTTATACGTCCACTTGCCGTTCTAACATCTTTGATCTCACAAGCAGAGCAGATCCGATCAGTGCCAATCCATTAATAATAAATATCCACCGGATAGGCATCCATGCCCCTAACAATCCGCCAATAATAGGCCCTGCCATTGTTGCCATCTGGGAGACGGATTGATTCAGTCCGAATGCCCTACCCCGGAAGTTCGAATCTGTCACGTTTACAATCATTGCATTGATCGTGGGATATACAGCTGCAAAGAACAGCCCATAACCAAATCGAAGCACACCAAATCCGATATAACCTGTCACAAAAAACTGCAATAAATTCCCCAATCCGCCGCCGATTAAGCCAAGAAATAATACTTTTCCGTACCCAATCCGTCTACCTATTTTCGCCCACTGAGGAGCCATGATAATTGTTGCAATACCAACCGCCGAGAAAATAATACCTGAGGTACGCGAAGCATTGGCCTTCGTGACCCCCATCTCCATAACATAGACCGTAATGAGAGGTTCTAAGATCATCACCGAGAACGTTGTGATGAATACGAGCCCCATCAGTGTCATGAATGTACTATTCTTCGCTGCCATCTTAAGATCATCTCTTACATGAGAACGAACAGCAGTCCGATCGAAATTATGTTCTTTCGCAAACAAAGTTGCAATAAGTGCGGAGACTAACACAATGATACTTGAGAACAGAAAAGCATTCCTGTTCCCGTAATAATGACTTACAAAACCTCCAATGAGTGGTCCAATAATACTACCCGTTGCTCCAGAAGTAGACATGATCCCTAATGCATAACCTGTCTTTTCCTCCGGTGTATTCGTTGCTACCATAGCTATCGCAGCAGGTACGAATCCAGCTAATAACCCCTGTAGAATTCTCACGACTAAGAACCAATATGGATCTGTAACGAAATAATTTAATAAATATAATGCCGCAAGACTGAAGCCCGAGCGTATCAGCATGGGTTTACGACCGTATTTATCTGCTAGAGAACCCCAAAATGGGGAAATTAACGCACTAGCTAGAAATGTAATACCGAACGCCAATCCTGACCAAATCTCAATATTTGTTTCCACACCAAGTTCTGTGTTCAGAAATATGGGCAGAAAGGGGATTGAAATAGAATACGCTGTACTACAAAAGAAGACCCCTAACCAAAGGACAACTAAATTACGTTTCCAAGAATATGACATGGTCACACATCCTTTCACAACACCCTTATGTACCTTACTACTCTTAAGTTATATGAAAGAGTTCCTTCAAGATTGGTAACATTAGGTACTATTCTACTCCTATCTTACTTGAATCTCTAGACCACGGACTGTGCTAAGTCGTACCACGAATGCACTTTTCTCTAATTAGTTGAGTCATATCGAGGCCTAAATGAAAATAAAAAAATAACCTTATACGCAAATTAACTGCGTATAAGGCCATTTATCATACTTTCACTTCTCTTATTATGCTTCTACTTTCCGATCAATAAGTTTCACCATAATATACAAGAAAGCTACGGAGCATACTAACTCAAAGATGAATGATCCTATCATTCCTCCAGTAAGAGATGACGGATTGTAATTCACATTTGTTACTATACCATCCACTGCAGAATTAGATTCATCCGAGAAAATTTGGAATATCCCCCATTGGGACTCTCCAAAAAACAGATTTTCTATCCAAGATAACCCATTCACGATAATGAAAAAGACCACAATTCCGATCCAAAAGCTACCCTTACTACGAATACTAGTAGCAATAGTAATCGCTAAAAAGATCGTAATAAGCATATTAATCATAATCCAACATGCAGATAACAGTGACATTATCGTATCCATAGGATACATTTTAATGATGTCAAATATGCGTGTATTTTCATAAACCGTAAGGTATACATATCCGTGAATGAGCATAATAAGGCCCAATATCAGCAAACATATAAATCCCATCGCGATAGGTGAAATAATAGTCTTCAATGAATGAACAGGTAATAATTTACGGTGATAGGCTTTAAGATTATAACTATAGGTGCGGATCGGTGTTATAAACAAAATCACTCCAGCGATCATATAAGCAAGCATACTAAACACTGTTATCAGCGTAATGTTATTAATTAATAGCATTATCGATAACTGGGCAAGAATGAGTACAACAGCAACGCCTAATAGCTTCGCACCATTTCGCTTAAAGTCATATTTCAACAATTTCATCATTCTGCATACACCTCTTTAAACATGTCATCTACACTTTTTCCATATTTGATCCGTAAATTCTCTACTTCTTCATGCATGACAATTTCACCTTCGCGGATGAAGACCACTTCATCAAAGATCCGCTCAATATCACGCACAAGGTGTGTAGAGATAATGATGCTACTGTCTTCGTTGTAGTACTCTACGATAGCATCTAATATTTTACCTCGGGCGACCGGATCTACTCCACCAATCGGCTCATCAAGTAAATAGAGCTTCGCATCACGTGATAATGCTAACGTGAGCTGTAACCGTTCATTCATCCCCTTCGACAATACGCTGACACGATCACTTTCATTTATCTTCATGAATTGAAGCATTTCTCGAGCTTTCACAATATCGAAATCGTCATAGAAATCTTGAAAGAAGGTAATGGCATCTCGCACTTTCATCCATGATTCTGTCAAAGGTCTATCCGGCATGAAGGACACTAACGCTTTACTCTTCAGTCCTACAGGTAATCCAGCAACAGTTAATGTTCCTCTGGTTGGTTGTAACAACCCTGTGACCATCTTCATGAGCGTACTTTTCCCGCTTCCATTGCTCCCAAGAAGTCCTACGATCTTTCCCGGTCCAATCTCTAGAGATACGTCATTTAATGCAGTCTTGGAACCGTAAGATTTGGTTATACCATTCATTTGTAATAAGCTACTCACGTTGGATTCACTCCTCTCTCTTGGCCTAGTTCAGGGCTTTGCGTTACCGCTTCAGCAACAATCGATACAATGTCTTGATTTGCAAATCCAAGTTCCTTCATACCGTTAATAAATTGATCTAACAATGCGCCTGCCATTTCCTTCTTAATCTCCATAATTTTAGATTCCTCACTTGTCACGTATCTTCCGAGACCACGTCTCGTCTCTACAATCTCTTCACGCTCTAGTTCCTGAAATGTGCGCTGAATCGTATTCGGATTAATCTGCAATTCAGCTGCTAATTCACGAACCGATAGTATCTTGTCTCCCGGCTTCAATGTGCCTGTTACGATCTGTCTCTTGATGTAATTCATGATCTGTAAATAGATCGGCATATTATTATCAAATTCAATACTCACAATTGGCATATCTCCTTCCACTGCATCAGTGTCACTGTCATAGCTAAATAGTACACTATGATTGTGACGTTGTAAAGTACTTTTAGCCTTTTATCCAAAAAAAATACAAATAAACTTTCAGATACGCCAATTGGAGTTACACGCTAATGGATTCAAAATATCCAAACATGTCACCTGTGTTTTATGTATTCCGCTTTTTATTTATCTCATGATATAATGGCTCTGTAATTGGGAATAAATGTTCTTCATTAGCAGAATTGATATCATCCTAGGGGAGAAGATTAGACTTGGAGATTAAGCTTGAGCAACCGACTCATGAAGTCATTTCTGTATGCCTCTTAGCAGGTCAGATCATGCTCCAAAGCGGAGCAGAAACCTATCGTGTAGAGGACACGATGTCACGTATAGCAGCCTCATTTGGATTTACCAACTCGAACAGCTACGTGACGCCTACAGGAATCATTTTTCAACTGGATAGGGCTGGATCAGCTCAGTTGATCCAAATTGTGAAACGAACAACGGATCTTCAAAAAGTGGTAGCTGTGAATGCCATTTCAAGACAGCTAAGTACCGGGGAAATTTCTGTTATGGAAGCACAGTCCATGCTCCATCAGGTGGATATAGAGGCTCACGCCTTCTCCATAGGGTTTCAAATTATGGCGGCATCGATTGCAAGTGGCTGCTTTACGATCATGTTTCAAGGGGGATGGCTTGATTTCATACCGGGTATGATTTGTGGAGGACTAGGTTATTGCGCATTTGTGTATTTCCATCGTTTAGTAAAGGTCAAATTTTTCGCCGAATTGGTGGCGGCCTTCCTTATCGGAATCGTCTCATTCTTTCTAACCTCTGCAGGAATGGGACAATCGTTAGATAAGATTATCATTGGCTCCGTTATGCCGCTAGTACCTGGTTTACTTATAACGAATGCAGTACGCGATTTAATGGCCGGGCATCTCGTATCTGGGTTATCTAGAGGAGCAGAGGCGTTCCTGACAGCTTTTGCAATTGGAACAGGAATTGCAGTTGTGTTCACTATTTTTTAAATTGAAAGAGGTCCTTCTATCATGATTGAACAATTAGTCACGTGTTTCATTGCTACCGCAGGATTTGCTATACTCTTTAATGCTCCAAAGAGATCTCTTATCCAATGTGGCTTGGTAGGGACGCTCAGTTGGATGGCATATATTCTTCTTCTAGAATACGACGTAGACCCCATATTAGCTACGCTTGCGGCCACCTTCCTCGTCGGAGTAATTAGCCAAATATTTGCGAAGTATTATAAAATGCCGGTTATTATATTTAGCGTATCTGGTATCATTCCATTGGTTCCCGGTGGATTAGCTTATAATGCGATGCGTAGATTCGTACAAAATGATTACAACGAAGCGATTCACTTCGCCGTTCAAGCCTTTATGCTTTCTGGATCCATCGCCTTAGGTCTCGTATTATCCGAAGTGTTAAACCAGACCATTCGCAAGAAAGCTCCTCCATTAACATAAACAAGGAGATACATATAATGCTTAAGCCTTCTTGTGATCTTCCAATTATTAGCTATTTCACAAGTATAGCCAAAATCAAAATAGGACGTATAATAGAAGGGAAGTTCAAATCTAAGGAGGAACACAACGATGTCATCAAGTAAAGCCAAAAAAATAAGACAAAAACTCGAGAAACAAGGTAAAGTAAACCCAGAGTTACTACGAGGATCATGGTTAGGTATTAATCCCCTTTCCAAAGTAACACCTACACTTCAACAAAGACGCACACAACTCCATAATAAACACAAAAGGAATCCAGCCCTCGAGCGCAGCGGCAGCGATTCCTTTTTCTATGTACATATAAAAATAAACGGTCGGATGACTTCGTAATATTTAACCTGCGTTTTGTGAATCCCTCTTCTGTATCTCATGCACGCCCATGACAACCGCCACTAGCTCATAACTATCTAATTCCTTGGAATCATTAACTAAGCGAAATGCTCCCGTTTGTATCCAACTGCTTACTTTAGCAAAAGAAGCAACGATCTCACTATTACTGCTCTGTATACTATATTCTTTGGAAAATGCGGGTGATGTAATCTCATAGACTCCTCGATTTCCTGCATCATATTCATACTTTTTTGTAAGAAAACTCATTCGTCTTCGCAGTACACCTAGTTGTCCATCTCTGTCATCAGTTATGATCCATTTATTTGAGAACGAACGAAACTTTCCACCACACACGATCTGTCCTTGATGACCAAATACATCCAGTGAAGAACCGAAGGCGGATTTCAAGTCCATACTTCCCACAACTTCTCCATCATGATTCATAATATCTGAGATTCCTGAATTGAAAAATTTATCTTTAAAATATAATTCCATAATCATCGCTCCCTTGTGAGATAGAATTTCTTATGATATATTTCATCCTATTTTACCATAAACATCCAATAAATGACTATGTATCTTTAATGTTACACTTGTCTGATATAAGCAAAAAGCCCACATATGGATCTATGTAGGCTCTTTCGATTGCAATGAAATGAAGAACTCTCTTCTCTATTTCGCTGAGTCAATAAGTTTGAAATCATCATAGTGAAAAGCTGGAGCTACAACACAAGTAACGAAACCAGGCTCATTTCCTACCGCTACCGAGGTCTGCCATACATTAGCAGGTACTAGCGCTTGAGGAACTTGCCCATTCTCAATATCCATACCAAGAATGATCTTCTGACCCGCTTCAGGATTCTCAAGCGTTCCACCTAAAGTCAATTCAATCGGACCACCAGAATGATACAACCACAATTCATCGGATAGTACGACATGCCATGCAGAAACTTCACCTGGATGTAGTAAGAAATAGATCGAGCTCGCGGCAGCACGTGCACCAGAATATTCTGGACCTAATACGGATTTAGGTATTTCGTACGATGCTTTCCATATTTCCTTGCACCAACCACCTTCAACATGTGGTTCTAAGTTCAACAATTTAACTAATGGTGACTGCTCTTGTGTCATATTTTCTCTCCCATTTCACTTATATTTTGATATTGATGGATGAATGATCAATCCTTGTCGCATCTGGCTTGTCATATGTAATTGGAAGCCGTTGTAATCATTTTACTACAGAGTCTCCCACCTTGCCCATAATTCCCTCGGATTTAATTCATAAATCTCATTTTCCCTATACATGAATTGATGCATAATAAACTCTCTGCGTATCGTTGCAAAATCTTCATGAACGGGTTTAATGAAGTGATTTATTTCCTTCTCCGTGTATTTTCTCCCTTCCTCCAACTGACTGACTAAATGCTCTAGAACGATTAATTTCTTCTTAAGCTGCGCTGGTATCTGCTTTAATTTCCCTTCCGCCGTAAAGAAATTGTTAATAACCGATTCTTGCAGTTTCTTATGAGTTTCTTCCATTGCGTCTACCTCCTTCTTGTTCCCAACATTTCTGTATATCAGTTCTACGATTGCCGTTGCATTATTGTGGATGAAATAATCATTTAACAAAAAATAGATCGTGTTCTTATCTCTGCGCTCATTAATCAGACTTGCTTCACGTAATTTGGTAGCATGGTGTGTAATGGTAGCTGGCGTCACATGAAGCTTCTCAGCTAAGACTTGACCATTACGTTCGCCCTCAGCCAGAATGATTAGTATTTTTATCCGTGTTGGATCTGCAAGTGCTTTATGATAGCTGACGATCTTATCGAGTTGCATGAATCGTGCGCTCCCTTCTATCTAATTTAACAATCTTCTAATTAGATACTTGTTAAATTACATAATAATGTCATCGTTCATGATTGTCAACAGAAGAAATAACCAGAAGATAGGTTCATCTTCTGGTTATTTATGTTGAGCGATCCATCACTCTTAAATAGCATCAAACCAAATCATCAATGCTGTATGACCAACTCGTCTAACTTTTCCCCATCGACATCATATGCCTGAAAGGTCAACGTGTCCGCTTGAATCGTAACCCCAGCAAACATCTGCTTCTGATTTTGAAAATGCACCTGATGATAGAATTGATCATCCTTCTTCTCATTGAACTTCTGTCCTGCTGTATTCGTAACAACATATACTGTCCCTTCACGATCGTTCACGATGTTTCCACCATCGCCAACTATCTTGCCATCTCTCAAAGGATAAGAACGAGAATACTCATGATTATGACCCTGTAATACAAGATCTACTTCGTACTGGTCGAAAATAGACACCCAATCTTCTACTTTATTATAGGTTTTACCGCCATAAGCTCCTCTGTGCATAGCTATAATTTTCCACGGCTTATCCGTCCCTGCGAGATCTTTCTTCAACCACTTCGTCTGCTCTTTAATATTAGACTCTGTATTCAATACAACAATGTGAGCGGAACCGTAATCGAATGAATAGGTTGTTCCGACTATAGATCCTTCTGCTCCATTATCAGGTAAATTGAAATGAGATGTATACCGGTCTGCTACACCATTCACTTCATCATGATTCCCCGTGACAGGCATGAATGGTACTCGTGTTAGCCACTTTGTCGCTTTTCCAAAGAAATGATCCCAAGCAACCTCATCCTCAGGTTCCTCTGTTAGATCGCCATTATGCACGATAAATTGAGCTGTTGGAAATATCTCAAAGGCTTTATTCAATGTCTTTCCCCACAGGTCAAAGTCCCCTTCTGTTATGCCCTGCGAATCTGTCACATTGACGAGCGTGAATTCGTCCATCTCCTTGGATTCCGTAGTGAAACTTGCCTGTGTGCTCCATTCATTGTCCTTTCCACTCCCAACACGATAAGAATAAACAGTTCCAGGTTCGAGTCCAGTCGCTTCAGCTTTGTGAGTACCTTGTACATGATTATTCCCCACATCCACTTTAGACGTCGATCCGGTAATCGTAATCACATCCTGTCCATCGAAGTCCCGATTTGAACCTTTTACTAGTTGTAATATTGAATCAGTATTAGGACTTTCCGTATACCAAGTAAATGCGCGACTCGTTAGTGCAGAGTGCTTCAATGTCATCACTAAAGACTTCGGTTTCTCGGACTGCCCTACCTTCATCCATTCCAACCCGACTACTATAATTAAGATTACTAAACCTATCAATCCGACCCAGATGAACTCTTTTCGCAACTTTACCTTTCCCCCTCCATAAATCCTCACTCACTTAATAATGAATATACATGTATTGCATATACGATACCTCTCAATGGCTCATAGAGTCAATTTCGCGTTATTTTACACCCTTTTGTTAACGCAATGTAAAAATTTTCAGTTTACATTCAGTTTACGCTCAGAGAAAAATCAGATTAGCTAGATACAATGAAATCAAGCGTAACGAAGAAACGAGGTGTGATTAACAATATGAATCTTAAATATCGTAATGAACTCAAGTATTTCATCAATCAACATCAGTACCAGATCATACGTCAAAGGTTGAAAAACTTGGTTAAACAAGATAAGCACGTTGGACCCAATGGAGAATATGCTATTCGGAGCTTGTACTTTGATGATATTAATAACAAGGCCCTTCATGAAAAGTTGGGTGGGATTAGTGACCGCGCCAAGTACCGGATTCGAATTTACAATAACGATGACACGGTTATTCATTTCGAGAAGAAAATCAAATTTAGAGATTATATCGCTAAATTGAAAGAACCACTGACAAGAGAAATAGCGGATGAACTCATATCAGGAAATTATGAAGTGCTACGACAGTCAGACAAGCCCTTACTTATTGAACTACATGAAGAGATGAAGAACAACTTACTACGTCCTAAGGTCATTGTGGATTATGTTCGAGAGCCTTTTATTTGTGTGAATGGAAATGTTCGCATTACATTTGATAAAGAACTTCGAACGGGGCTACATTCCGTGGATATATTCGATCCTGACTTACATTGTGTTCGTGCAA
Organism: Paenibacillus macquariensis; assembly: GCF_900156375.1. Classification (GTDB taxonomy): domain Bacteria; phylum Bacillota; class Bacilli; order Paenibacillales; family Paenibacillaceae; genus Paenibacillus_AQ; species Paenibacillus_AQ macquariensis. The sequence goes on along the minus strand of NZ_FTNK01000005.1, from coordinate 22,287 downwards.
TTGATGACAATCTGATTATTCTTGAGGTGAAATACGACGAGTATATTCCCGAATATATCAGAATAGCTCTACAGCTTGAAGGATTAAACAGACAATCCGCTTCGAAATATGTGATGTGTCGTAAGTTTCTAAAAACCAACTCTTGGGAGGATTATTAATGATGAGCGCAATAACAACAGCAGCTGCGGCTGCAGCACCAAATGATACAACGACTAATTTTACAGATATTCTAAAAAACTCGGTGACCGAGAACTTTGTATCTGATATTAGTATTTCCAAAATAATTATTACTATGGCGATTTCATTTATTATTGGCTTCTTTATCTATCTTCTTTATAAACGGGTATTCAGTGGTATTTTATATTCTAAAAGCTTCAATGTCTCTTTAATCGGGATGACGATGGTCACTTCGATGGTCATCATTGCTATTAATTCTAATCTAGTACTATCACTCGGTATGGTCGGCGCACTCTCCATTGTCCGCTTCAGAACACCTATTAAAGATCCTACAGATCTAATTTTCTTATTCTGGGCTGCAGCAGCCGGTATTGTATCTGGCGCTGGATTCTTCACTCTAGCAGCTATTGGTTCAATTATTGTTGGTCTAGTTATGTTCTTCTTTATCAAAAGAACGTCTGTCGAGACCCCTTATCTACTTGTCGTGAACTGTGACGGAGATACAAGCGAACTAGCTGTTCATAAACAACTAAATACATCCGTTAAACGATTTAATGTGAAACAAAAAACCGTAACGAATGGAAATATTGAAATGACATTGGAGATCCGTCTTCATGACAAAGAAGGAAGCTTTGTTAATCAACTTTCTGGTATTAGCGGCGTTAAGAATGCCGTACTTATTAGCTACAGCGGCGACTATGTATCTTAAGGATGGGAAGGTGTTTATAAGATGAAAGCACAAATGATGAAGCTTCTTCTATGCATCTGTTCTATCGTCACCATTATAGCCATGGTAGGGTGTGAAGCAACTACAACCTCCAGTAGCATAGAGAATTCCAAAGTTACGAGTACAACCGAAACATCGAAGGCAAATGACGATATAGCTACGAAGGTTTTCCCTAAGGATAAGATTATAGATGTCAAAATAACGATTGATAAAGATGATTTTCAAAGTATGATGGACAATGCTTCTGCGGAAGAGATTAAAACCGCATCTGTCGATTATAATGGCATGCATTACGATAATGTCGGTGTTCGTACGAAAGGAAATCTAAGCTTGCGAAGTGTAGTGAGTATGGACGATTCAGATAGATATAGTCTAAAACTCTCCTTTGATGAGTATTTATCCAGCCAGACTATTTTGGGTATCAGTAAAATAAATCTGAATAACGGCTACAGTGACGCCAGTTATATGAGAGAGTATCTGACTTACGAACTTGCGGAACAAATGGGACTCCCTACACCTGGATATTCATTTGTGAACGTTTATGTGAATGATGAGTTATATGGATTCTATTTAGCTGTGCAGCAAGTCGATGAACAGTATCTCGAATCTAATTTCGGCAACTCTTACGGAGCCTTATACAAAGGAGAGATGACTGGAACCGGAAGTGACCTTCTCTGGATTGATGATAAAGTATCGTCCTATACTGGCCTAGCCCAGAAATCCAAAACTTCCAATGACGATATTCTTATTGATATGTTAGATGAGTTGAATCACGGCACTGATTATGCGAAATATTTGGATGTTGAGGAATCCTTGAAATATGTTGCTCTGAATGTCCTGACTAACAATACTGATAGTTATATTGGTGGAAACAAACAAAATTATTATTTGTACGAAGATGACGGTGTATTCTCAGTTCTCCCTTGGGATTATAATATGGCATTTGGAGGATTAGGAAGTTCAACACTTCTAATCGATGAACCAACACAAGGCACCTTAGCTGAACGACCTTTGGTTGCCAAACTTCTTGCTGTTGATGAATACAAAGAAATGTATCATAACATCATTAAAGACGCGACTGAGGGCTACTTGTCTTCCGCTACATTTAAGGAACGAGTTGAGGAAGTCTCCGCTATGATCTCACCTTACGTGAAGGAAGATCCAAGTTCTTTCTATACTTATGAAGAGTATCAAAGCGCGGTACCGAAGCTCATATCAATTAATGACACGCAAGTCAGTAGTATAGATCAACAACTTGCCGGTACCATTGCTTCCTCAGGCGATGGGTCAGGAAGCGGCGGCGGTAAGGGTGGTGGCATGAGAGGTGGCGGCGGACGTGATTTGCCAGCCATGGCAGGCAATAATACACAAGCAACTCCAACTGAAGTAAATGCCCAAGCTGGGGAATTAGCTCCTACCGATGGTCAGAATGCTCAAGGTGCTCCAACTGCTCCTACCGATGGTCAGAATTTCCAAGGTGGTGGCTTCCCTGGAGGCGACATGGGCGGCGATAGACCCGATGGAATGGGTGGTGGTCGAGGCGGAATGGGTGGCGGAATAGGCGGTTTCGGAGAACAAAGTATTCAGCCACAAGGTTCTGTAAAAGAAGCCGTTACCGTTGGTATTACACTCATTGTACTTCTCCTTTCTGGGTTGTTCGTTACCTTCTATAAACGGAAAAGACTTTAACCTTAAACTTTAAAAGCTAAACATAACAAAAATAAGCCTGTATGGATGATGGTTACCATCAATCCGCACAGGCTTATTCTTATTAAATATACTTCCTCCGAAATTTCCAATTTTGCTATCTCTCTGCTATTCGCAAATTACTAACTCTTATCATTAAATGTATGGTTAATGAGTTGTACGAAGTCCACTTCGCTAAGACTATTTGCTCTATGAAACACAGAATCGAATTCCATGAAGCCTGTTATTTCGTTAGGAGTAACCACGCAATGCATACCTGCGGAGGCTGCCGCCCTTGCGCCATGAAGTGAATCTTCTATAGCTATCGCTTCATCCGCTTTAACTTGAAGACATGCTAAAGTCTGTATATATAATTCAGGATCAGGCTTTACATTGGTTACATGATCAGACGTCCGAATACACTCGAAATAATGTCGAATATTCAATTGATCTAAATATTTTCCTACCCATTTCATCGACGAGCTTGATGCCAAACCGATTCTAAGTCCAGCATCTTTGGCCGCTTCAAGATATTCTAATACACCAGGACGAACCTTCTCAAGTTCCATAAGTTTAGTATGACGTAGATCAACAGACTTTCGGAAGGAATCTTGGTCGATGGGAAGTTTCTTCTCTGTAATTAAATATTCATACGGATTAAAGCCATCTAGGCTAGTACCAATACACTGGGAATACAATTCACGTGTCAGGTCAACACCATATTCCATATACGCCTCTCTAAAAGCTATGTACCATGCCGTTTCAGTATCAATAATCGTACCGTCAAAATCAAAGATCAGTGCTTTAATCATAGATAAAATCGCCCCTTCTTCATTCAACTTCGAATATCCTTAACGAAAACATATATCCCCTGCTCAATCTTCGTAGATATTCGTCCTATTCCTACCTTCTTTTTTGGATTGATATAGAGCTTGATCTGCGAACTCTATCACCTTTTCCGGTCCACCTGACAAGGTATCAGATAAGGCTACTCCAATCGATATCGTAATCCCCTTACCACCGTTGGGACATTCCGATTCAGCTATCTTTTTACGCAAAAGTTCTGCCATATCCATCACAGATTGTCTTTCAGCATATTTAACTAAGATCCCGAATTCCTCTCCTCCATAACGAAAGCATACATCCCCAGGCGTAGCCACAAGCTTTAGTTGAGAAGCAACAAACTTTAATACCTCGTCTCCTCTAGCATGCCCATAAGTATCATTAATTTGTTTGAAATGGTCCATATCCACCAAAATCAGAGCAAATGGTATCTTCTCTTCATACCATTCTTGTATGTTTAAATCGAATGTCTTTCGATTAGATAGACCCGTCAATCCATCGATTTGAATTTCCTCATTTAATAAGTTTAAATATTTACCCATGCTTTTATGGAGCTGATTCACCTCATAGATAATAGATGATATCTTCGGTAACGAAGGTGGATTCGCTTTTTTAGAGTCAAACGCCTCTTCTGAGAACTGTGCAAGTCTGTATAGCGGTGTGGAGATATAATAAGAAACGCGCATTGCAATAAGTAATATGATAAGAAAAAGAGGAATATCCTTCATCAAGAAGCTGATTAACATTTCTCGTAATGGCTTATCCATGATAGCAGTAGGTGTTTGCGACACGATGACCCATTCACTAATAGGTTCATATGCAAATCCTGCAAAAAATGATTTCCCTTTTGAGTTAACGACCCTTTGAGAACCACTTTGTCCCGACAATCCTCTTTCAATCGCTTTATTATTCTTTACAATTTCATTAACACGTCCAATTACAGGATGATATATGAGTCTTCCTTGCTGATCTGACACATACACATAGGATCCATTCCCGTAGAAATGTTCCATTAACAACTTGCTTAATGCGTTATCCTCTTGAAGGTATAATGTCCCCCCAGCAAATCCTATGTAGGTTCCTCTATCATTATATATCGGTGCAGAGACCATGAGTATAAGACGTCCCGATACGGCCACATAGGGCTCAGAAATCATCGGTTTTCTAAGTAAAGAAGCTTGGAGAGATGCATCCGATGTTAAACGCGTTCCGACATTAACTCCCGTATCTCCCGGATTCACAAACCGTACCTCACGATTTGAATTGGATATAACGATAGAATTGAAATATTGATCATTACCCCTATACACAATATCTAGGTCCTTCTGTGAGAAGGACTCTTGTCCTGCTATCTCGGCAATGTACGAAATATTATTCTGCATCACATTCAATAAATCGCTAGTGTTAGAAGATAACTTTTGAGCATAGTTATGATTATTCTCCAGATAGCTGGAAGATAAGGAACTAATGTTACTTATATATGCCATATAACCACCTAGTACAGCAGTTATTAGTACAGATCCTATCACTAACATGCCAAGAATAGTACGAAGCTTAAACCCTTTATGTTTTCTCACGAAGTGACCTCTTTCATTGACTTAAGTACAAGTTATATACTATATGATATCTATATGAAAACAAATCTACTTTTCTAACTATCAAGTTAGCCCTTTAGTTGCGCCTCATATAAGCTGTTGTAAAACCCATGTTCTATAAGAAGTTCCTCATGCGTCCCCTGTTCAAGGAGATGCCCATCCTTCAATACTAGGATTTGATCGGCCTTCCGAATCGTGTTTAATCGATGTGCAATAACCAAGCTTGTACGACCCTTCATTAACCGCTGAAGGCCCTCTTGTATCTTAATCTCCGTCACCGTATCAATACTACTCGTTGCTTCATCTAGAATTAGAATCGAAGGATTAGCGAGAATGGCTCTAGCAATTGCGAGCAATTGCTTCTGCCCTTGGCTAATACCAGCGCCGCCCTGCTTAAGTACCTTATCATACCCTCCTCGCATCCGCTCGATAAACGAATGAGCATTAGCCATTCGGGCAGCCATCTCAACTTCTTCATCCGTTGCATCAAGCTTGCCGTATCGGATATTATCACGGATCGTACCTTCGAATAAGAAGGAATCTTGTAATACAAATGCCATATGAGAACGTAAATTTTCTCGCCGGATCGTTGTAATATCATGACCGTCAATCGTAATTGTCCCATGATCCAACTCATAGAATCGAGAAAGCAATTGGATTAGAGATGTTTTACCCGCTCCTGTGGGACCAACTAGCGCAATCATCTCTCCTGGCTCTGCCTTAAAACTGATATCAGACAACGTCTCTCTCCCTTGATCGTACGCAAACGACACGTGTGAAAAAATTACTGCCCCTTGTACTGCATTTAATGTGATTGCATCTTTCTCATCCTTCGCCTCTATTTCCTCGTCCAGAATTTCGAACACTCGCTCTGCTCCCGCAATCGCAGACAACATCGTATTCCATTGGTTGGCCAAGTCATTCAGAGGTCTTGTGAATTGTCTTGCGTACTCGACGAATATGACGATAACACCAATCGATATTGTCCCACGAATGGCTAATAATCCACCCACGCCAGCAATAAGGGCAAAACTCAAGTTATTGAGCGCATTCATCAACTTAGGAATAAACCCTGACATCGATTGAGCCCAGAACCCCGACTGCTTAATCATTTCATTACGTGTTCTAAATTCGTTAATAACTCTTTGCTCTTGAGAAAAAGCCTTTATAATCCGTTGACCTGATAATGTCTCCTCAACGAATCCGTTTAATTCGCCCAAATTCCGCTGTTGTTGCTTGAATAAAGGCCCTGTGCGCCATGTAATCCAACGCATACCTAATACCATTAATGGAACAACTAGAAATGTCAGTAAAGTCAATAACGGACTAAGCCATAGCATAACGATGATCGTCCCCACTAACGTAAGTACACTAGAGAATACTTGAATAACAGAGCTATTCAAAGTTGAGCTCACGTTATCTATATCATTGGTAACCCTACTCATTAACTCCCCTTGCTGACGTTTCCCGAAGAAAGGGATCGGCAAGCGATGTAAATGTTGGACAAGGTCTACCCTCATTCGATATACCGTCTCCTGTGCAATTCCAATCATCCAAATATTTTGCAACCATAACGTTAGCGACTGCAGCCCATACACGATTCCAAGTCCACCGAGAAAATACAACCAGGATCGATCTGCTGGGCGTTCGATAAATGTATCTATAGCTGTTCCAATCATAAAGGGTCCGAGTAGTGCCAATGCTGAGCTTAGAAGTACCATAAGAAGCACTAATATGAGCCGACCTTTTCGATGAGAAAGATAGATCCATAACCTTCTCAGTGTTCCCGACACATCTTTTGCTTTACGTTTAACTCGCTTTCCCGAAGCGGTAGTGTCAGTTCCTTTGGACCTCTGGATCGCCCCTGGTCGTGGATAGCGGAATGGTTCACTTAACTCCTTCCACATGACTATCCCTCCTACTCTCGAACTGAGATTCATAAATTCGTTGATATAGAGCACAATCTGCAATTAATTCCTCATGACTTCCCTGCGCAAGTAAGGAGCCATCTTCCAATAATAGAATGAGATCTGCGTGAAGCGTAGAACTAATCTTTTGTGTAATAAGAAATGTGGTACATGAGATGTTCCTCAATGCTTGTAGTAATGAAGCTTCCGTTCGCACATCTAATGCGCTAGTGCTATCGTCAAGTAATAATATGCATGGTTTACGAACCAGCGCCCTAGCAATCGTCAATCGCTGTTTCTGTCCACCTGAGAGATTGACACCCTTTTGCCCTAAGATCGTGTCATACCCCAACGGGAACTGAATGATCGTATCATGAATTTGCGCTAATTTCGCTGCTTCAATGATCTCATCGAGAGTCGCATCCTCTTTGCCCCAAGCGATATTCTCACGAATGGTACCTGTGAAGAGAATAATCTCCTGAGGCACATAACCGATTGAATCACGTAAATACTCTGTGTTCAGGGTCGATATATCGGTACCATCGATCTTAATTACCCCTGCATTCTGCTCATATAGTCGCGGGATAAGTCCCACAAGTGAAGTTTTCCCAGCTCCCGTCGCTCCCATAATAGCAACTGTTGTGCCTGGCTTAGTCTCAAATGAAATATCATGCAGTACAGCAGCTGCAGTATCCGGATACTGGAAAGTCACATGCTCAAACGTCACAGCACCATTCATCGTATATGTAGTCAGATTCCCGTCTGTCACGCCCAAGAGATTACTATCTGTCTCGAGTGCATCAGCAATACGTTGAGCCGATGCACGAGCTCTTGAGAAGTTAACAACAATCATAGAGAATACGGATAAAGCACCTGTCGTTCGTAACGAGTAGTTAACGATAGCTACTACTTCCCCCATAGTTGCTTCCCCGAGGCTAATCTTTACCTGTCCGAACCATAACACTGCCAATATACCCGCATTCATGATCAAAAGAATAATAGGCATCGTTAGTTCTGTTAGTCGTAGAGCAGTAATCGTCCGAACCATCAGTTCCTGACTTGAACGTGCAAATCGCTCCGTTTCAAATTTCATACGTCCATAGACTCGAATCAACCGCATACCGATCAAATTCTCCTGAATTACGCCATTTGCAGTATCCAATTTCACTTGAACCATTCGAAACAGATTCCCTGCCTTCTTAACTACCACCAATAAAAAGATAAGTAATACTGGAACCGTTAGCGTCAATAATAGAGCAAGCTTTGCATGAACAACAAATGCCATTACCACGCTACCGATCACAAGTAGAGGTGCCCTCATCATAATTCTGAGCCCCATAAATACAGTATTCTGTAGCTGTGTAACATCATTGGTCAATCTTGTAATCAAGGAGGAGGCCGCAAAGCGGTCAAATACAGATAGTGAATACGATTGTACTTTTTCATATAACTGCTCCCTCAAGTCATATGCAAATCCTTGACTCACATGGGAAGCATAAAAAGAACTTAAAATGCCAGAAACAAAGGCAATAATAGAACAAACAGCCAAGAAACCACCCCATTGCAACACAATGGAAAGATCACCATTTCTAATTCCACCATCAATCATTTTGGAAATAATTAAGGGTTGTATTAATTCAACTGAAAGCTCAATTAACATCATTAATATGGCTGCAATGGTAGATATTCGATACTTTTTCAGATAAAACAGACATGTAACCATCACTATACCCCCATATCCCCAACTCACGTTCACAATTATACCAACTCAAATATGACTTATTATAACAAATTAAAGCCGCAACTGCTTGGGTATGCTATTCCAATGAAGGACGAATAAGAAGCCAAAAATGTAAGTAAATAGCGAATTCTCCGTAATTCAGAGCTTGTCAAATGTGTCGATTAAAGAAACTTTTGTGAAATAATGAACATTCTATGAACGAGCCAAAAACAGCGTCAATACAGTGATCTATGTCATATCAATGCTCCCTTGTAACAATTTCATCACACTTTGTTAAATAGTTAGACAATAATTAACAATAATATGGTAAAAGAGCAATGTTTTGGGTTTTGCTTTATCTGAAAGGTATTCCTAATATAGAACTATGATTGTTTATAAGGTTTATCCGTAATCAGTTTAAATGCAGTTCATAAAGGAAGGAGTTCATCATGAAAAAAAGAGGATCATTATTAGTACTATTCATGAGCCTTGTGTTGCTCTTGTCTGGATGTAGTTCAATCACAGTATTGGATCCTAAGGGTCCTGCTGCAAGAACATTATCCGATACGATTCTTTTCTCAATTGCCATGATGGCAGGCGTACTACTGGTAGTATATGTTCTTTATGTCGTGTTCTTGGTTAAATACAGAGGATCGAAGACGAAAGACGACTACATGCCTCCACATGAGGAAGGAAACAAATGGCTAGAAGCGATTTGGATCACAATTCCAATCATCATTGTAGCTGTTCTTTCTGTAGTAACCGTGCAGTCAACAGGCGCAGTTGAAAAGGTAGCCGCAGGTTATGAAGATCAAAAACCTTTGGTTATTTATGCATCTTCATCTAACTGGAAGTGGCATTTCAGCTATCCAGAGGAAGGGATTGAAACAGTCAATTATCTGAACATCCCTGTTAATCGTCCTATCGAATTACGCTTGTATTCATTTGGTCCGATCACAAGCCTCTGGATACCTCAATTAGCCGGACAGAAATATGCAATGAGTGACATGGTTAACACCTTGAATTTAGTTGCCGATGAACAAGGCTCTTATCTAGGTCGAAATTCTAACTTCAGTGGACAGGGTACTGCACACATGGAGTTTGAAACACTTGCCATGAGTCCTAAGGAGTATGGTAAATGGGTTGATGAAGTTAAAACGACAGCCTCTAAATTGGATGAAACAGAATTTAAAACGCTGCTTTCAACCTCCTATGTAGGTCGCAAAACATTCTCAAGTACACATCTCTCCTTTAGTCCAGCTCCAGGAGATCATTCCGATCATATGAAACACACAGATATGGAGAATGGTAACAAAGAGCATCAGGAGAACAAAGCAGAACATCCGGTTCCAGCTAATCCTGAAGAAACAAAATTCGATGCTATACCAAATGTAAATCCGAACGAACCGTTACCTCAATCACCAGCAGAGGACAGCACCGAAGATATCGATCATACAAGTCATAAAGGGAAATAAGAGCATTTATTTTCCTGCACAAATTAATTGCTTATTATATAACCTGAAAGGAGTCAAATCCTAATGAAATGGGACGAATTTTTCGTTACCGGTGAACCAATGATTTACGGCGCAATGGCTAGTATTGTTCTTGTTACCATTGCGATTATCGTCGGTCTTACCTACTTTAAGAAATGGGGTTACCTATGGCGTGAATGGCTAACCACTGTTGACCATAAACGCATCGGAGTAATGTACATTATTTCCGCTCTGATCATGTTGTTCCGTGGTGGTGTCGATGCCATGTTGATGAGGGCTCAGACCGCCGTTCCAGAGAATAAACTTCTGGATGCACAACATTACAACGAGATCTTTACGACTCATGGTCTGATTATGATTCTATTTATGGCTATGCCATTTATTATTGGAATTATGAACGTCGTTGTTCCTCTACAGATTGGAGCAAGAGACGTTGCATTCCCACGTTTGAATGCCATTAGTTTCTGGCTATTCTTCACAGGAGCCATGTTATTAAATCTTTCGTTTGTTATCGGAGGATCTCCTGACGCAGGTTGGTCAGCTTATTTCCCACTTGCAAGTCTAGAGTTCAGTCCTACGGTAGGAAATAACTATTACTCTCTAGCTCTACAAATCTCAGGGATTGGTACATTGTTGACAGGGATTAACTTCATTGTAACCATACTTAAGATGCGTGCACCTGGCATGAAGCTTATGCGTATGCCAATGTTTACGTGGTCTTCTCTGATCACAAGTGTTATCATCGCATTCGCATTCCCAGTACTTACTGTTGCGCTTGCTTTAATGATGTTTGATCGCATTTTTGGGTCACAATTCTTCACCATGTCCAATGGTGGGATGGATATGTTATGGGCCAACCTATTCTGGGTATGGGGACATCCTGAAGTATATATCGTTATACTTCCTGCATTCGGGATATACAGTGAAATTATCGCAACATTCTCGAAGAAGAACCTATATGGTTATACGTCCATGGTCGTTAGTATGGTCGTAATATCACTCTTGTCCTTCTTAGTATGGGCGCATCACTTCTATACGATGGGTCAAGGGGCTATGGTTAACGGATTCTTCTCCATTACAACCATGGCGATATCCGTTCCTACGGGAGTTAAGATCTTTAACTGGCTATTCACCATGCGCAAGGGTAAGATTACCTTTACGACGCCTATGCTTTACTCATTAGCCTTTATTCCAATCTTCACAATCGGTGGTGTTACGGGTGTCATGTTGGCTATGGCCAGTGCCGATTATCAATACCATAATACAATGTTCTTAGTAGCCCATTTCCATTACGTTCTAATTCCAGGTACAGTCTTTGCCGTTATTGCCGGCTTCCATTATTGGTTCCCGAAAGTATTCGGCTTCAAGCTTAATGAACGTCTTGGGAAACACGCCTTCTGGTGGATCGCTATTTCCTTTAACGTAACATTCTTCCCACTGTTCTTCCTAGGTTTACAAGGAATGACACGTCGGATGTACACCTATTCGGCAGAAACAGGTTTTGGTCCACTTAACTTAATATCGTTTGCCGGCGCCTTAGGCCTTGCCTTCGGTTTCATTATTCTGGTATATAACATTTACTATAGTATTCGTTACAGCCCACGTGAAACGGACGGAGATCCATGGGATGCACGTACGCTTGAATGGGCAACAAGTAGTCCAATTCCTGCATACAACTTCGCTGTAACTCCAAATGTTAAGGGTAGAGATGCGTTATGGTCCGCTAAGCACGATAACCAACCTATCTTCGACGGTAAGATTGAACCGATCCATTTACCAAGTAATAGTGGCAAACCAGTTATTCTTGGTGGTGTGTTCTTCGTCTTTGGGTTCGCATTGGTATTTAGCTGGTGGATTCCAGCCATTATCTCTGGAATTGCTATTCTGATCGTGTTAGCTTCAATGTCCTTCGATAGAGATCATGGAATTACCGTGTCTGTCGAAGAAATTATGGAAACAGAAAAGAAATTGCGGGGTGAAACGCTATGAAAATAGATGCCACTAAACCGCTTGAATACGGGTCAGAAGAAAACAGTAATAAAATCTTCGGATTTTGGATCTTTTTAGGAGCAGAAATTGCTCTTTTCTCCACCCTATTCACCGTTTATTTCGTTTTAGTGAATCGTTATGCAACAGGTCCAAATGGTACAGAATTATTTGAACTATCAGGTGTTCTATGGGAAACTTTCTTGCTACTTTCAAGTAGTTTTACCATCGGTCTTGCGGTTCATAGTATGCGACTTGGTTTGAAGAAGCCGATGATGATCTTTTTCGGACTTACCTTACTCATGGGTCTTGGATTCCTTGGAATTGAGATTACTGAATTCTTCACCTATGTTCACGAGGGAGCTACCATATCGACAAGTGCCTTTACATCTAGCTTGTTCGTATTACTAGGTACACATGGAGCTCACGTTAGCTTTGGTATATTATGGGGAGCGTCTATTTTACTCCAAGTCAAGAGACAGGGCTTTACACTGGCTACTGCCAATAAATCCTTTATCTTCTCTCTTTACTGGCATTTCCTAGACGTTGTATGGATCTTTATCTTTAGTTTCGTTTACCTGAAAGGACTGATGTAACATGATGAAACAGCTATTTCCAATTCGCCATGTAATGGGCTATCTAACCTCCCTCATCCTTTCAGCCCTTGCATTAACAGCTTTACTTGATATTCCTTTTGCTTCTAAGATGGCAATCTTAGCAGTTACTGCCATCATTCAGGCTTCCTTGCAGCTGTTTGTATTCATGCACATTAGTGAAATGGCTAGTACAAAAAAAGAACTTTACCTCAATATCGCTTATGCACTGTTTGTTGGTCTGGTTACACTCTTCGGATCGATGTTCATATTCGTATGGGGCTGGTATAGTTAATTAAGAATGTATTATAATGAAAAATGCAGCTTCTCCTACAATGTTGTAGGCAAGCTGCATTTTTCATTACACAATTAAATGGTGAGGATTGATGCACATGGAATTTACAGCGGAACAAGTCGCTGAATGGATGCTTAGTGAATTAAAGGACTCCGGTAAATTAATACAACCCGAGGCTGTTAAGCATATTTTAGAACATTTTGGAGAACCTTTTATTTATGTCAATGACAATGGGAACCAATCCATATCCAAGGATGTAAAGAAGGCTTTTAAAAAGTTACATGCTGGACGAGCAGCTTGGGATCGTGAAGGATTCTTCTGGTATTGGACCTAATACATTAGAACTTAATACAGATGCAACAAGGGTGCTGGAAATATTCCAGCACCCTTGTGATTCATTTACTGCAATAACCATAATGCTGGTACATTGGATGGCTCCCACCTTAACCCTGACTCAAAAGTTTAATCGTAATATTAGAAGGATCCTTCACAAACCATCCACCATCTATATATTTCACACTTATCCCTGCATCCTTCAACTGAACGATCACATTGTCTAGTTCCTCATGATTAGGAAGGACTAATGTGAAGTAATCTAGACCTACCGCATCATGCGGTGCAGGTGGAGCACCAACACCTGCCCAAGTGTTTAAGCCAATATGGTGATGGTATCCTCCTGCAGAAATGAATAATGCCATAGATCCATAGTGCGCAGTAACATCAAAACCCAGAATACCACAATAAAATGCCTCTGTCTTTTGTAGATCAGACACATGAAAATGTACATGTCCCATGATCGTATCTTCAGATAACCCGCTCCAAGTCTTGCCTTCAGAGATCGCAAGTAAACCATCTATATCGACTGGATCAGTTGCCATTACAACCTCGCCATCAGCACCATGTTTCCAAGTTTCTTTTGGTCTGTCCGCATAAATCTCAATACCATTGTTGTCCGGATCATTAATGTACAATGCCTCGCTTACAAGATGGTCTCCTTGACCCACACCTATGTTGAACTTAATCAAATTACGCAACGATAATCCTAGTGATACTCGATCTGGTACCAGAATTGCAAAATGGTACAACCCAGCAACCGTTCTTTCTGGTAGTATCACCGCATTCTCGATTTGTTCTAATATTAATAATGGTTGTTTACCGTCTACTGTAAGTTCAGCGATATTCTCCGTTTGACTTAAGATTCGTAACCCAACTACCTCGGTATAAAAAGCTACTGAACGTTTAAGATCGCTGATTTTAATTTTCACAAGTCCAATCTGAGTACTTGGATGTATTTGCTTTGTCATAAGTATCTTCCTTTCGATAATAGCTATAGTGTATATATCAGAATTATATTTGTAATAGAAATATATTTTTCGTATAATAAATTTATCACGAGTGTTTTGCCAAGTCAATAACTGTTTGATATTATTAAAAAAAGTGCTCGACTAGGAGAGATTACATTGGATATCGGTTCTAATATTCGGTCCATTCGCAAAAGAAAAAATTGGTCTATTCAGCAAATATGCGAACGAACTGGATTATCACAAGGATTTATGAGTCAAGTCGAGAACAATAAAACTTCCCCTTCCATAACCACATTAGATAGCATCGCACAGGCTCTTAACGTACCGCTTGCATTTCTGCTATTAAAGAACGATGAACGAATGCATATCATCCGTAAAGATGAGCGGCGCAAGACGATACATGGTAAGGAAAACTTCCATGTTGAGCATCTAAGTGATCGTGGCAATGTGCGTATGATGCTTGTAGAAATGCCCGCGGGTGCGTCGACAGAAGATGCTCATGCCCATGCTGGTGAAGAACTTCATTTCATCATACAGGGCACTTTATTCATCGAACAAGGTGAGGATTCTGCCACGCTGAGCACCGGTGATTCTTTTAGTTGGAAAGCCTGTGTACCTCATTATGTCAAAAATATTGGTGATGAACCTGCCATTGTATTAATCTCTATCAGTATCGATTCTGATTAGCGACGCATATTTACAATTAAGTATGACCTATTTAATACATATTTACTTATTTGTAAATTGTGTTATATTTGATGGGTTATGAATTGAATAAGACCTTGTATTTCACTAGGGGAGTCTAACGACTGAGATGGAACTTAACGTTCCGGACCCTTGGAACCTGATCTGGATGATACCAGCGGAGGGAAGTGGAACGAAATCTTCAACTCGTGCATATTCTTGCTGATTGAATTTTTGGACCCACTTTTTCCTTATCGGAAATGGTTGGGTCTTTATTTGTTTGCAGAAAGCGAGGCGATCATGTCCATCTTATCTCTACACAATTTAACATACTCTTATTCTCAGTCACACGAATCAGCCATCATTCAAGGACTCTCTATGAATGTTCATGCTGGTGAATTCATTTCTATTATTGGCGTTAGCGGTTCAGGAAAGAGCACTCTTTTCAAGCTCATTGCTGGACTTCTAGAACCTAACTGCGGTGAAATACGGATACATGGTGAGAAATGCACAACGAATCGCTTAGGTGAAGTTGCATATATGCCTCAGAAGGACCTCCTCCTACCCTGGAGAACGGTTCTAGATAATTGCTTACTCCCATGGGAATTCAATCGCAAACCTTCCAGAGGGCACAAAGAAGAGGTCATAGCTAGCATTCAGAGAATGCTAGCACGATTCGGTCTAGGGAATTACGAACATTGCTATCCTAATGAATTATCAGGGGGGATGCGGCAACGTGTCGCTTTTCTTAGAACGCTCATAACGGGTCAAGATCTTTTGTTATTAGATGAGCCTTTCGGCGCCCTTGACGCTATGACCAAAAGAGAGATGCACCGCTGGTTACTGGGTTTATGGGGTGATCTGCATAAGACTATTCTCTTCATTACACATGATCTCGAAGAGGCGATTCTATTGAGTGATCGAATCTACCTCCTACCCTCTGAGCATAATCAAACTGTTCAAGAGATCCACGTAAATTTACCGAGGCCGCGGCAATACGCGATGAACTACGACCCTCACTTTATTCAGTTGAGGAAAGACTTGGAGCAGAGACTATATGAGAAGACCTCTATTTAAACAGTGGGCTCATGATTATGGGTGGTCCGTACTTCTATTACTAATACTTCTAGTCTCTTGGGAAGCAGTTGTCGCTTTAGGATGGGTCCCCTCTTTTATTATCCCAGCGCCTACCTCGATTATCCAAGCGTTGATTAAAGACAGCCCTTTATTAATTGGTCAGCATTTAATTGCGACTTTAGAGGAAGTTTCTTTAGGGTTTCTACTATCTGTTATTGTGGGCGTTATGCTAGCGGTGGGCATGCATATTTTCCGTCCACTTGAGAAGACACTCTATCCTTTCCTCATTATTAGTCAGACCATCCCTTTAATCGCTCTATCTCCTATCTTCATCATGTGGTTCGGTTACAGCATTTGGAGTAAAGTAGCGGTGGTCTTCCTGACTGCATTCTTTCCGATTGTAGTGAGTACATACGACGGCCTCAAGAAGGGCGATGGCGATTATACCGAGTTACTCTTGACCATGGGGGCCAACCGCTGGGATATATTTCGAACCATTGAGATTCCGATGGCCTTGCCTTCCTTCTTCTCAGGATTGAAGCTATCTATCGTATATTGCGTCGTAGGCGCTACGATTGGCGAATGGTTAGGCGGTACGAAGGGTTTAGGTTACTTCAGCCGACGGATGGCGAGCAATATGCACACAGATGCCATGTTCGCGTCCATACTGTTACTTTCTTTACTTGGTATTTCCCTATTTATGATGATTGTAATTATGGAGAAACAAATTCTTAAGAGAAGAGGATCAACGAAATGACCCCAACAAAGAACTCAATAAATTCAACGAAATCCATGATTTCCATATTACTTGTATTCCTACTACTATCACTAACAGCTTGCAGTAGCCGAGCTAACTCAAATCAAGTCTCTGTTCAGCCCCCTACTTCTTCTGAAAAAGAACTTCAAGAACTCTCGATCATGCTCGATTGGTATCCAAATGCTGTTCACTCTTTCTTGTATTCAGCACAAAAGAATGGATATTTCGCAAAACAAGGATTAGAAGTAAACATTCAAATGCCTGCAGAAACCAACGACTCTTTAAAGCTAGTGGCTGCTGGAAAAGTCGATCTAGCCCTTAGCTATCAACCTCAAGTCCTTATGGCCCGTGGAGAAAATATTCCCGTTAAATCAATAGCTGCTATCGTTAGACATCCCCTTAATCATCTTATGGTGCCTGTTGGTGGAAAGGTCAAATCGCCTAAAGATCTAATCGGTGCAAACGTCGGATACTCTTCCATTCCTTTATATGAAGCTATGGTACATACGATGATTAAGAACGATGGAGGCGCCTCTGAGAACGTCAATATGATCGATGTAGGCTATGATCTGATTCCTGCCATTGCAACATCCAAGGTTGATGCGATCATGGGTGGTTTCATTAATCATGAACAACTGATCCTAGCTAAGCAAGGTCACCCTATGGTCTCTCTAAATCCAACGGAATATGGTGTACCCGATTATTATGAGCTTGTACTCGTCGCTAGCGACCAAGGCTTGAAAGACAAGACAGAATTACTTACCAAGTTTGTTACAGCCATTCGAGAAGGACAACAATATGTACAACAGCACCCTGACCAAGCGCTATCCGTTCTTTTCGAACATGAAGATCAAACATCACCTCTAGACAAAGAAATAGAAACGAAGAGTTTACAGATTCTATTACCCCTTATGGATGCTATGGATCAACCTTTCGGATATCAAGCACCAGTATCATGGGAGAACGTTAATCAATGGCTCATGACGAATAAGCTATTATCGAATTCGATTAACACTAACGATGCATTTATCAATCTCTAATTCAATCCAAGGAGGAATTCAATCATGACCTTTCTACAAAAATTACGTAACAAGAATCCACTTGTACACAACATCACCAATGCTGTTGTTACCAATTTCACAGCCAATGGGCTACTAGCCTTGGGTGCCTCTCCTTTTATGGCAGATGGTATTGAAGAAGTAGCAGATATAGCTACGATCGCAGATGCTGCGCTTTTTAACATGGGAACTCTCAATGAAAGTATTGTGAACTCCATCCTCATTGCAGGTAAATCATCAAATGAGCGCAACGTGCCCATCGTATTTGATCCAGTCGGTGCAGGCGCTACTTCCTATCGTACAGCTATAGCACAACTAATAACTCAGGAAATCAAGCTTACCGTCCTACGTGGGAATGTTGCTGAGGTAGCCCATGTTATTGGTGAGAACTGGTCCATTAAAGGCGTTGATGCAGGTGCCGGTGAAGGTAACGTGATTCAACTCGCGCAAAAAGCATCTCAAACGTTAGGTTGTATTGTTGTAATTACGGGTGCGGATGATGTGATTACGGACGGACATACGACTTATCTCGTGAGTAATGGCCACCCGATTATGACAAAAGTGACGGGCTGCGGTTGTTTACTTGGATCTGTAATCGCTGCTTTTTTAAGTGTGGGTCAACAACAAGCCCTTGAATCTGTTACCGAGGCCGTTGCATTCTATGGTATCGCCGCAGAAATCGCTGCTGAGAAGACAGTTGCTCAAGGACCTGGTAGTTTTCAGATTGAATTCCTGAATCAATTAGCATTGGTTACCCCAGAAGTTGTCCAACAAAGATCAAATATTCACAAGGTCACATCATGACTATATTTAAAGCTTTGACTATAGCAGGTTCTGACAGTGGTGGTGGTGCTGGCATCCAGGCAGATTTAAAGACATTTCAAGAACTAGGCGTGTATGGAATGACTACAGTCACAGCTATCACTGCGCAGAACACGTTAGGCGTTCAAGGGGTCTTTCCCTCAAGCGCAGATGCCATTGCAATGCAATTAGACTCCATCGGTAGTGATTTAGCTCCTGATGCAGTGAAGACGGGGATGTTATTTAGTAAAGAGATTATTCGTATCGTAGCTGACAAAGTACGGCATTATCATTGGCGGAACTTAGTTATTGACCCTGTCATGGTCGCCAAAGGTGGCTCCCCTCTTTTGCAACAAGAAGCCGTTCAATCCGTCATTACAGATCTACTCCCCCTTGCTCTAGTCACTACGCCCAACTTACCCGAAGCAGAAATCCTAACCGGAATGTCTATTCGAACTTTGAGTGATCGAGAAGAAGCAGCCAAAGTCATCGTTCAGATGGGTAGTCAATATGTTGTTATGAAAGGCGGACACGATGCTTCAACGGATCAAATCATAGACCTACTCTATGACGGAGAGAATTATCTCTATATGGAGAACTTACGAATTGAGACGAGACATACTCATGGTACAGGATGCACCTACTCAGCTGCGATAACAGCAGAATTAGCAAAAGGAAAATCTGTGCATGAAGCCGTTCAAATAGCTAAATTATTCATCCAATCGGCGATTGAGGATCAACTAGGAATGGGATCGGGTCATGGACCTACGAACCATTTTGCTTATCAGAGAAGACAGCGAGGTGAAATACATGTCTAGTATTCATGCAGAGATCATTCGAAAGCATCTTAAGCTCTATTTCATCATGGGGAGTATTAACTGTCAGAGGCACCCCGTGGACGTATTGTCTGAGGCGATTGCAGGAGGAATTACTTTATTTCAATATCGTGAAAAAGGTCCTGGTGCTCTAAAGGGTCAAGCTAAGCTTGAATTAGCCCAGCAGCTTCTGAAGTTATGCCGGGAACATCATATCCCTTTCATCGTGAATGATGATATCAATTTAGCTATCGCAATTAGGGCAGATGGAGTCCATGTTGGGCAGGATGATGAATCTGCAAGCATTATACGTAAACAACTAGGCTCACATGCCATCATCGGTGTCTCTGCTCATACGATATCCGAGGCTGAACAAGCCATACAAGATGGAGCTAACTACTTGGGAATAGGTCCGATCTATCCAACACAATCCAAACCGGATGCTAAGGCAGTTCTAGGTACTCGCCTTATTCAAAAGTTACGCATTAAGGGTATTGATATTCCCCTAGTAGGCATTGGGGGCATCACCATCGATAATGCTGCAGATGTCATCCAGGCTGGCGCAGATGGTATATCTGTCATCTCAGCCATTGCTAGCGCAGCTTCCGTTAGAAATGCAACAGCACTTTTCAATCAAAATTTAAATATTTAACTTGTTATACCAATACAGCAGAAAAAGGGTACTCAATGTATGTTAAAGTACCCTTCTATCGCTACTAATGATAATAGACGTAGACAATTATTCATTTATTCGTACATTCGTTTCATAATTCAATTCATTCAGTTCACTTATTTTACTCAATATGATCCATATGAACTCATCAGATAATCATGTACATCTCTTCAGAACGCCAGTAATTGTTCTTCACATTCCTATTTCAAAAGATCCGCAGGATACTTAACTCCCATCTGTCTTCTAACTTCCTCCATTATTTCCGCAACGGCTAACGAGTTGGCTAAAGTATTTACAGAACTTTCTCGTTGACCAAGCTGAATTAATTCTATAAATTCTTGAATCTCATAATACATCGGTTTATGTATATCTGGTTGGTTTAGATCTTCAATCGTACCATCCCCATAATGAATTTTAACATCTTCTGGTGAGCTGATTTTATCAATAACCATCGTCCCATTCTCACCCTGAATTTCTATAGGTAAAAAAGAATCCGCTATTTTGGAATGCATGATAACAGCGTCCATCTTCCCATATTGCATGACCATACTTCCTTCTCCATCAGCCCCAGTTGATAGTAATACACCCGTAGCTTTAACAGATTGAGGCTTACCGAAAAGAGTCACCATTGGATAGATACAGTAGACACCCAAATCCATTAAAGAACCATTGGAATAAGATAGATTGAAGACATTTGGAATATTCCCCTTCTCTAGTTCCTCGTAACTTGAAGAATAACGACAGAAACTTGCGAAATAGCGACGTATCCTACCAATCTTATATAAGTTGTCCTTCATTATTTTAAAAGACGGCATGAGTGTCGATTTCATAGCCTCCATCAAGAGAACATCATTCTTCTGTGCTGTATCAATCATTTCTTGCATCTCTCTCACATTCGATGCCATAGGCTTCTCACATAAGACATGTTTACCATGATTCATACATATAATTGCTTGCTTCGCATGGGATGAATTCGGACTCGCAATATAGACAGCGTCTATTTCATTACTTGAGACCATCTCTTCCAAGTTTGTATAGACCATTGGAATATTATATTTAGTAGCAAATACGTTACCTTTCTCTTCTGTTCGAGAGTAGATGGCACTCAAGGTAAATTCCTCCGACTCCCTTCCAGCTAGAATGAACCGTTCCGTTATCCAACTGGTTCCAATGATTCCAAATCGTATCACAGTGATCACCGCTTCCTTTTCTTATAAGATCATATTCATACTCCATTTGTATACACAGTAAGTTTTGTACCACATACATTTTGATATTTCAAAAGAGCTGTTCCCCCTAGTATAAGGGTTCCATCCTTTGTATATAAGTAAGCTAATATAATTACCAAAAAAGAGGATGCCCTACTCAGGTATCCTCCTTATATTCAAGTATAGTAATTGTATCAATATTATGGCGAAATAGGAACCGTCATTTCCATCTCTTTAATATACTCTTTCATCATACTTCTCTGACTATTACCATGGCTCACTCCCATTATCCTTGGTCATATAAAGCTATGTCGTATTTATACTAGGCTTCGACGTACTTGGTTAAACAAAAAGAGCCACGAATTTTCGCAGCTCTTTTTGTTTATTACTTATTCATTTACTTATGAATCATTAAGCGGGTGATGGGAATCGAACCCACGCTATCAGCTTGGAAGGCTGAAGTTCTACCATTGAACTACACCCGCATACTTAAAATATCGGGACGACACGATTTGAACATGCGACCCCCTGGACCCAAACCAGGTGCTCTACCAAGCTGAGCTACGTCCCGATGCTTTGAAATAGATATTCGGTAATGATACCTTTATGCTACTTCGATAAAAAATGGTGCGCGTGGAGGGACTTGAACCCCCACGTCGTGAAACGCTAGATCCTAAGTCTAGTGCGTCTGCCAATTCCGCCACACGCGCACAATGAAAAATATGGTGGGACATGAAGGGCTTGAACCTTCGACACCCTGATTAAGAGTCAGGTGCTCTACCAACTGAGCTAATGTCCCTTAGTAAAAATGGCGGAACCGACGGGATTCGAACCCGCGATCTCCTGCGTGACAGGCAGGCATGTTAGGCCAACTACACCACGGTTCCA
>NZ_FTNK01000047.1 GCF_900156375.1 Paenibacillus macquariensis | reverse complement strand
ATCAACACCCCTTATACCCTGAGAAAGTGAAGGAGTGTTGATTCTCGAAATACCCGACAAGGGATATTCATTACAAAGTTTATCACCTGTCGGAACCACAGACAAGGGGAGAGATTTAGAATGATTAGAGCAATGGAATTACTTGAAGCGACTTCTAAAAATGGCGATAAATTAAGCGAGATTGAAGGAAGGGTTTTATTCGGTGAAGCAATGTACGAAGCTGGAATGACCCAGGTAATAAAAGAAATGGCAGCGAACCAGGTTAAAAGTGTTCGCATTAAAGATACAAGCGAAATAACAGAGCATTGGGATAAGGCTAAAGGTATCTATGATCAATTATTTCAAGTTCTTAGTGAAGATCAACAAACATCACTATACGAAATGTTCAGTAATTTGGAATCGTGTATCATATATTCAGAGGAAAATGGATTTGTGGAAGGATATTTTCACGGTTACAAATATGTGAAGGAATTAAGATAACTAATCCAGAATAACTAAGGTAACAATAAAGAAGGGTGGAAACGCATGAATGACGCAATAGAGTTTGTATATACATCAAAAGAAGTAAGTGTTAGCGTTGGGATTGCTACATCCACCCTTCGTACCTGGTGTTTAAAATTAGAAGCGAATGGCTATATACTAAAACGCTCTGATGACGGAAAACGCATGTTTTTTGAACGTGACATCACAGCGTTACGCATGATGAAAGAATTACTAGACAAAAAACACCCGATAGAATACGCAGTGGATCAAATAACGAGTAGATTCAATGTGATGACGCATAGCGTTGCCAATAATGACGCAGTGACTACGGTTGAGAAGACCCCATTCTTAGAGCGTTTTCCTAATGCGATAGAGTTAAACGAGTTTGTGAACCAAATAAGGACAGCAGTTAAAGAAGAGGTGCACCAGGAAGTAGCTACTGCATTGGAGGAACAGAATAAACGATTTGATGAACATATTGATCGTAGAGATCGGCAGATCATGGAAGTTTTGAGAGAGCTGCAGGAAGACCGAAAAAAGAAATGGTGGAAAAAGTTGTTTTGATGAGAAAGGAGAATAAGCATGGACGCAGGTGGGTTTCCTATCAAAAACGGCTGGATTTTATATTCAACATCAAACAAGAGTCACAAGCTTGAAATTGAAGCTAATGGTAGCAGAGTGATTATAAATGGTGAGGAAGATATTCTAAAGATTCGTGACAAACTCAATGAAATGTTCCCTCAAAAACCATGAATTACTCATAAATGTACTAACAGATAACTCATTTAACTAAAGTCTGAAAAACCATACAGTGTAAGGGATAACAAGTCTTCATGAGTTATCCAAAATATAAGATATGGATAACTCACTAACAGCCGTTGGTGAGTTATTTTTAGTGGGTATAATCGCAAGCGCTTGCGATTATGAAAATTTATTAATTAAATCCAAGTTGTTATTTAACTGTTAAATACCGTTATTCAACATTAATTATTTATTGTATACATCAAGCTACATTAATTAGGGTTTGTGTGCACATTAACCTTTAAGTTACTCATATCAAGGAAAGATTTATGTACTTTATGTACACATGAACCACTGAGTTACTCATATTAAGGATAGGTGAAACTCATTTTATGTATAGTGGTTCACGCCTTACAGTGACAAGGGATACAGGGAATGTACGAGTTTCACACAATTTAAGATATGTGTAACTCAATTACATAATATTTACCATTTGTATCCGACTTACCAGGTAACGTTTTTGTAGCGTTACGGTAATGTTACGGTAACGACAAACTCATACAAATGCACTGCTAATGCTATGCACTGCTAATGCTATGCATTTGTAATGCAAGGAGATACAAAAGAAAGATCACTACCCATATGCCTGGTTACTTATATTGAGCGTACAGGTAATTGGGTTTAGTTGATGGTGCTTAAACCCATACAAGACAAGGGATTTGGCATCCTACACGAGTTACATTCCCATATACATATAGATAACTCATAAGCTCCTGCAAACTGTCCAACGGACGATCCGAAGGACGGCACAGGTAACAGTACAGTAAACAATACAACCTAATCATATTAGCCTTGCGATTGTGGAGATGTAGCAGTGCTACCAGGACGTGAAGGTGCGTGACCATGCTTATCATGTGGAGGACAACCATCAATATGATAGGTGTCATGAGGGTGTCACGCATGACGGACATGTGACGGCTTAGAGTGTCACAGGGCTACCAAACACAACCAAACCCTACAACACCGAACCTAACCATACAGAACCCAATACAACCACTACAGAGATCGTGGGTGTCAATCCAAGTTAGATACCCCCCGGGGGATTGAAAAAATAAAGTGAGTCACAGGAGACCGCGTCCCCCTCAAACGTAAAAAAATGTCCCCGACAGAGATTTCAAATACAGGCGAGTAAATAATTTTTATTGTTTACAACCTTGTAAAACTATGTTTATAATAAGTGTAAATTACAACGTTGTGATATTGTGTTTATAAAAATTGTAAAGGAAGTGTAAAAGGATGAATGTTAAAGAAGCAGCAGAAGCCCTAGGCGTACATACACAAACCGTTTATAACATGTTAAATAGCGGACGTTTACAGGCAGAGAAAGAACAGGGTGGTAAATGGGACATTTCAAAAGACTTTATTCTTGAAATTGTAAAGAAAACGCAGGAGAAACAGGATCAAGGACGTGCCATGATGTATGCAACAGATTTATTGGATGCAAAATTATATGAGAAAGAACAAGAAACACAAGCTGATTTAAATAGCGTATGTAAGGCGTTTGTTCTTGAATTTGAGGGGGATCAAGAAGGATCTAAACTTGCTAAAATTATTGTGGAAATGGAAAAACAGATTCAAGAACTATCCGGAATCAAAAACGCTATTAAAATAGCAATGTTATTGAATATAGATGCAATAGGTGACTCTGTTTCTACAAACGAGGAGGTGTAACACATGAGTCCAGAAGAGAGAGAATTGCGCCAACGTATAGCTGCACTAGCAGAAGAAGCACGAGCATTATTTGAGGAAGATAAAACCACAGAAGCAAGATCGAAGCTTGATAAAGCTAAAGCATTGAAAGAACTTCTTAAAGTCGAATTTGGTGTTGAGAATGACGAATCTGACTCCCGATCCAATGAAACGCTGGTTCCAGTTGATGAAATGTACGGTGCAACTCAACAGCAAGGAGGGCAATTGATACTTAAGAAAGAACAGCGAATGGCTGACAATGCCAAGCCTTTTATTGTAAATGGTGAAAAACGCCAGTTGTCAATTGGAAAATATGTACGTGGCATTGTAACAGGAAACTGGAAAGATGCAGAATCAGAAAAACGCGCCATGTCGGAAGGTGTACTCTCAAGCGGTGGTTATATGGTTCCGGATCTCTTATCTTCTCAGGTGATCGACTTAGCTCGTAATCAAGCTCGTGTTATTCAAGCTGGTGCTGTAACAGTTCCGATGGAATCCAACAAGCTTACACTTGCAAAAGTATTGAATGGGCCTAAAGTAGGTTGGAAAGCTGAAAATGCCACAATTGTTGAATCAAATGATACAACATTAGGTGCTATCAACTTAGAAGCTAAAACACTTGTTGGTATGATGCGTTTTAGTATTGAATTATTGGAAGATGCCGCCAATATTGATAGTATCATTTCAAATGAGCTTTCAGCATCTTTATCACTAGAACTTGATCGTGCTGCTTTGTTCGGAAGCGGAGCAGATGACGAACCATTGGGACTGTATAATACACCAGGTGTCCAAAAAATTGATATGGGTGCTAATGGTGCAGCCATCGAAGGATATAACAAGTTTTCTGAAGCTGTTGAATACGTCCGAAACGTTAATGGAGAAGCTACAGGTATTATATTATCCCCACGAACAGCAGGAGCTATTGATCGTTTAGCAGATAGTACCGGACAACCATTAAAGGCACCAGCTTCTTATGAAACACTTGCGAAGTATTCAACAAATCAAGTTCCGTTAAATCAAGTTAAAGGTACCGCTAAAAACGCAAGCGTTTCTCTTGTAGGGGACTGGTCACAACTTCTTATAGGCGCACGTACAAACTTGATGCTAGAAGCAAGTAGAGAAGCTGCAGGAGCTTTTGAAAAAATGCAGGTTGTTGTAAGAGCATACCTTCGTGCAGATATTGCAGTAGCTAAAGCGGATCACTTTGTAGCGATTGACGGTATTATTCCGGCATAACCAAATTGATAATAGAAAGAGTACCTATGTAGGATTCTCTACCAGGACTCTTTTTTTTGTATCTGAAAAATGATTATATCTAAAAAGGAGCTAAATACTTATGAATCCTAATAAAACACTCCCCCAAATAACTGAAGAGGAAATTAAAACAATAAAAAATATTTTGGAACATTATCGATATATGAAGCTCGTTATAAAATCCTTTGGGGAAAGACGTACAGAAGACACAGGCCCTAAAATA
Source organism: Paenibacillus macquariensis (assembly GCF_900156375.1). GTDB lineage: Bacteria > Bacillota > Bacilli > Paenibacillales > Paenibacillaceae > Paenibacillus_AQ > Paenibacillus_AQ macquariensis. The sequence continues at coordinate 4,375 of NZ_FTNK01000047.1, read as the reverse complement.
AAGGAAAGAAGATCTACGATTTTAGATAATTACATCGATCTTACGCAGCAGATAGAAAGATATCATAGTTTGCTCACAGACGAGGATATGAAACTAATGATTGGACTTCGTTATATTCAGGGATATTCGCATAAAGAAACTATTCTGTCAGGAAATGCGGAGTATTCTTCTAAAACCCTAGAACGACGTTTAAAAAAAGGTATAGAAATAATAGCAAAGCACTTTAAGAGTCGGGGATTGTTCCAGGCAGGATAATGGATCATATATGAATAAAAGCCAACGTGGTTAATCATTTTTGGTCATCAAAAGAATTCAAAGGCTATTTATAGCCATTTTGTACAGATAACCATACTTTAATAAGGTCATCATATAAAAACGGCTAGAATGAGTGTTTAAGCTCTTTACAAAGGACTATCAATACAAGACGTTAGGTTGGTAAAAAAATAACTCATCCCATGAATTATTTGTCAGGTAAAGGGTATTCTTTGCATCTTCTAAGTTCGTTCCAAGTTATTATTTACCAACGACACTACCAATTGCGCTCACCTTATGTATTTGTCCAACCAAAAGAGGATTTTGATTTTCAATAAACTTTAAACCACTATTTGCTTCGGTCACCTTTTCGACGAGGAAAGTCACTGGTCTGTAGTAACCTTTTTTCTCGTTGTAATCAACTCCAAGATGAATATATTTCTTATTTATTTCGTCGTAAAAAATAATATCGCAGTCCACATCACTATTCTGAAGTTTGGTACCATCGAAAAGAACCGCCTTAGCATTATCCATCACCAATGGTATTAAGTAAAAAAATACGAACTTACTTTTATTTAGATCATAAAGCTTTCTATTCATTGTTTTAAACAAGTCAAAATTTATCATGCCATTTTGGATATTATCATATCCATTAGAACCAAAATATTTATAAAGATCGTTAGAACGGACACTTCTTTTTACTATTTTCTTTGTAGCAACCAAGTGACAAAAGCAGTCTTTATCAAACCTAAGGTCAATAGTCCTGGAAATTTCGTTTCCACCGTCATCGTTCCCTGTCAACGAAATTTCGTACTTGAACGGCTCTAAGTACGTCGCATAATATTCGCGAAGAAGCTCTAATGAAATCGTGTTAATTTTAGGATGTGTTGAGAGTTCATATAACTCAGAACAGGTCAATATTTTTGTCATAACTATGTATCACCGTATTTCTATTTTTAGAAAAGTATAGCATAAATAAAAGCCCCTGATTTTAAGAATCAGGGGCTTGCTTGTAGTATAAAGGCAGCTTTAGTGTACGGCTCATTTGCCTCCGCCGCAGAGGACTGGAGAGCTGCGCCCCAGTAACACAAAAGCCAACTGTTTAATCCTTAACTAGCTTTTATGTTGCTTATATTACTATTATACAGTTTATCACTAAATATACATGATAACAACAGTAATCGCACAGAACACGTTATAAAATGAATGATGAGTTACACAGAAATTTAGAGAAAAACAGAGAAAACAAGAGTTTGTAACTTTAGAAATTTGGGTTAAAAAACGGTTGTTCCACGGAATGCTAATTGGCTGTCATGGACAAATACGGCTGAATTTGGAGATCCGGAAGCCGGACATATTCACAAAAGATTGAATTTTGGACATATGTAATAAACTAGTTGCTAAAAGAATGTTAATCGTATATGATAAGAAAGTAAATAGTATATCAAAAGTAAGTTTAAAGTAAACCAAAAGAATGGGAGATGCCAAATGATTATTATTAAAGTGAAAGAAGTACCTAATTCAAAAGAATCTTTGAGGGAGCGCGTTCGTCGTGCTTGGAGAATGAATATTGATCGTCTGTACAATCAGACAAATCTTATTGCGGTTTACAAAGGTGAGATCCTTGAGGTGTATAAGATCCTCAGCTATCAAAAGGATGAGCAGGAACCAAATAGAGTTTCTTTCGAGTTAGAGGAAGTTTCAAGTGCGCTAAAAGGGAAGAAAATCATTTATCGTACATCTAATCCAGCAACGATTATTGATGAAAATGATTTGGAATTTGAATAAGAGGCTGCTAATGCATCAGCAGACGAACGTGGATAGCGTTTTTAGGCGTTGTATTGATTCGCAGATGAATTTATACCTAACAGGACACAAAGTCTCTCAAAAGCTCTGTATCTCCTTTAAAATCAATTCTAGTAAACGAAACTACCAAATGCTAGAATTAGAGAAACGAAAAAAGCACCCTGCTTTGGCGGCTTGGAGTGCTCAGATCGTTAAATTCAATATATACCAAGGGGTAAGTCTACCCTATTGAGTTGTTGCCTTTATTCTAACAGCTTAAAGACGAGTAGACAAGCACCTTCTTGGTAAAGGAGAGTGTTTTTTAATGGCAACTGAGAAAATGGAATTTATACAAGATGATGGCCAGCTAAGGGTGTTCATCGTTCCAGTAGATATTTTGGATGTACCTGACCTGTCATCATCAGAAAAATTAGTTTATATTGTACTACGTTCTTACGTTAACCCTACTGATCCAACTGCGTTTCCATCTTACGAAACGATTGCAAAGAAGGCTAGTCTTTCGCGTCGTCGTGTCATTGATATTGTAAAGTCACTTGAAGATAAGGGACTCATTAAGAAGGAAACACGGCTAACTGTTACGAAGGATCGTAAAATTAAAAACACGTCAAACTTGTATACGTTAGTCACGCCAAGAAAGAAATCTGCTAGTGAAATCATTTCACCCCCCCTAGTGAAACCATTGCACCAGGGTAGTGAAACCATTGCACCCTATCATAATCATTTAAAAGAACCATTATTAAATATGATTGATTGTATGGGATCAACTGACGACATTTATGAAACTCTTAAAAATCAAGTGCCTAAAAATTGCTATGCTAACTCAATACCGTTAGGAGCTGGGTACATAGATGAAATTTACACTATGCTATTAAATCAGTTCTCCACACGGTTAGCACCTGAAATAGTAACAACGGCTTGTGAACTTTATTTTAATCGAGCTTGTGAGCTTGATCTTATAAATGGTGTAGTCATGACTATTGATATTAAGAACCCTATTGGATTCTTTCAAAATTGTTATAAGGATGCAGTCATGCAATATAAGGTGAAAAACCAGATGGTGAAGACAGGCGAGGAGTGATTGAATGGAAAACTCGTGGTTTCCAATAGCTAAGGGGATGATCCATGACGAGGCATTCCGAAATTTAACGTCAACTGAAAAATTGTACTTTTGGGAAGTTATTAGTGAATTCAATATGTCCGGTGGCGAGTTTTATAAATCTGATATATGGTTTGCTGCGACTTTGAATCTAAGCCTGGAAAAGATCCGTAAGGCACGTGCCAAGCTTGCCAAGATGGAATATATATCAATGATCCCTGGAACACAGGATAAGCGTGGTAGAAAGCTTGCTACAACCTACAAGGGGGTAAAATGGGCAGACGTACCAGAAGGTGAACAATTTTCAAAAATGGACCGAACTACATTTAATACGATGGTTAGTTACATTGGTAGTAAATTCACTCACGATGACGTAGCGTGTTTTGTCTACATTGCCCATATGATTTGGACTAAAGGCGGTGTATTTGCAAGTATGACTAAGAGTGAATTCGTAGGTGTTACCGGCATACCTAAAAGTGTTAATTGTGCATGGAATTTAGTGAAAAACTTCGAGTTTCAAGGTGGAGATCGTTTATTTGGATTTAATGACCGTTATCGGAGTGTTGAATTTAAAAAAATTAATACGGTTCTATATACACCCGAAAGAATAGCTAGAATAGAAAACGATATCGAGCAGCGTATCGATGTATTGCGCTTAAAAAGTGAGAAGAAAGTAAGGGATAAGCTACGGCAAGAGGGGCATGTATTTTCTGAGGATTTATATCCTTTATACGAACGATTGTACAAGGAAAAACACAATAATACCCCGGATTATAGTTGGAAAGAGAAGGAACTTATAGCCCTTGGAGAACCAGCCGAGGTAGCTACAGCATTAAGAATATATTTTGACTCCGGATTACCAAGTAACAGAAAGACATATACACTTGCATCTTTCATTCAAGGATATAAAAAATATACAGATAAGTAGTTAGGTACATGGTATTGGTAGGTAGTATACGGTAGGTAGTATGTGGTAGATAGCATGAAAAAGGCAGATAACACAACTTCATCTATCATTTTTATACTACCCATTTAATAAAGACTTAAAATATATAAAGATAGAGAAAAATATACATGGTCACTAACGTGACAGGAGCTGGACGGTTTTCTCTTAAGGATATAAATAATCAACACCCCTTATACCCTGAGAAAGTGAAGGAGTGTTGATTCTCGAAATACCCGACAAGGGATATTCATTACAAAGTTTATCACCTGTCGGAA
>NZ_FTNK01000004.1 GCF_900156375.1 Paenibacillus macquariensis | reverse complement strand
GATAACACGCAAAGGTACCATTGTACGGGTGTTCCTGATTTCTGGATCCACCTCGGATGGAATAACAACACCGTCAACCTTGATTTGAATGTTTGTTGCAGCTGCAGCATAAGCAGGTAAAGAAGTAATTACTAGTAGAAAAATAAGAAAAACCACTGAAAATATTCGTTTCATTCTTTAACGACTCCTTTTTTCGAAAATTTTATTATTAATTTGTACTTTCACCTTGTTTCCATCATTGGACTATTTAACAGCCTGATCTTCCTTCCCAATCACCCTAGTTACTAATATAACGTTTATTACAGGGAAAGGTTGTAAGCGAAGAAGTGACGTTCATTACGCTATCCTGCCCGTTAGTTCAATGAAAAAGGCAGAATACCGTAGCACCTGCTCATCAATGTGTATCATTCAACTATTGTGTCCTGTTAGTTTAATTGCAGGTCAAAAAGAGCCGACCGAAAAGCAGTTTGCTGCTTGGTATCTACACTTTTTATGATTGAAAATGTTGAGGTAAGATATTAACGGTAACGAAGAGATAAAGGCACAAAATAGTATACAATAGGGATATAACCACGTTGAAAGGGTGAATTTATGGGCAAATACAGGGCGCAACACTATATACCGCAGTTTTATTTAAAAAAATATTTGGACAAGACTGTGGTTCCGCCGTATGAGCCATATTTATGGGTCCATACTCCAGACGATCAACCTAAGGCAAAAGCACCGAAAAATGTGGCTCACGGTAATGGATATTATAATGTCCGAACCGATGATGGTGAGGTGAGCCAAGAACTTGAGCATGCTTTCAGTCTCTTTGAGGGGGAAGCAGGAAAGATTCTTCACAATATTACTATTAATAACAAATCAATAACAATTCACGAAAAGGCTCTGTTATCTGAATTTATTTATTATATGCACACAAGAGTTCCAAACTTTCGAGAAAACGTAAATAGATTTACAAGTGATATAAGCAAAATGATTATGCAAGTGGCCAGTGCGCATCCCGAATATCTTCATGGAGTCTTAAAAGAAGTCGATAGGCTCAATGGAGAAGAAAACGATCATGATATTGATGGTCTAATTGAGTTTATTCAGTCGGATCGTTATACCATCGAAGTGCCACAGGAGAGAAGTATACAATTGATGATCGATTTGGCAGAAAAAATATCGGAAGTAATTTTTAATATGAGATGGGAGTTCCTTATCGCACCATCAGGTGTTTACTTTGTAACTTCGGATAATCCCGTTGTTCTCTTGAACCCGAAGAATACTTCCAATTTTTTTGGGGATGGATTTAGAAGTAGCCCATCTGTGGAGATGACGTTTCCACTTAGCCCGAAGTGTTGCTTATTAGGCACCTGGCCAAAAGGGAAAGAACGCTATAAATTGGTAACATCAGAACGAGTTAGGGCGATTAATCTTAGAACATGCAATTCAAGCAGCAAACATGTGTATTCGTGTACAAAAGTATTGCAGCTCCCCCGTCAGTAAAAAAGTCTCTCTTGGTCTGCAGAGAAATGTAATTCGTGAATGATAAACTAACTTGTCCATTAGTTGAATAAGAATAAGGCTTCACCCCCTATTGAAATATAGCACCAGTTAGTTTATGTGTTATTTCTCACAAATATATAATATTATACTGGTGATTAGACAGAGAAATTGGAATTTAGGGAGATGGAGCAATAAATGTATTAAGATGGATAATGGGCAAAATACATTAATGAATTACAAGAGAAATATGTTAAAAGAAAGTAAGTTATATAATATATAAGTATTCGATAGATCGTTAGTGTCTATATTATAAATGGGGAAGTCTTGAAATACATGGACAGCGTATTGCCTATTGGAAAGAAACATGGATGTTTTACTATAATCAGTGGTTTTGAAGCATATCAAGAAGAAGTTGCTAAAGAACTAATTGCAGACCTAGAACAAAATAAGCAAATGTTTATAAATGGGGAAAGAAGTGTTGAGCATAATATTGACGCTACCATTTTTTTGATAGCTGGATACAATTTTATAAGTCTTACATGAATTACAAATGCCAGTGTAAATGCGGAAAAGTACATTATATTAATGGAACTACTTTATTAAGAAAAAAATCGAGAGATTGCGGGGATGATTGTGCGATAAAGCAAGAGCGTATTAAAAAGAGACTAGCTTCGTATCCTAGAGTAAAGGATAAAAGCTATGATATTAGATCATTAAGGTGCTCCTTTCCAATCGCAGGGAACGCACTTGGAATGAATCTAAACTCCAGCAATTACTTGAAATTGCTAACAATAGTCTTCCTGATCTTCATGCTATTCAGGCTCAAAAGATTGCTCTCAGACACTCTATATTCAACTGTTAAAGACCTATCAAGACTGCATGAATGATCTTTTACTAACAATGGAGTCGATGGCTGAATCTATTGAAACCTATCACCTTCTCCGAACGATTCCAGGGGTAGGACCCTTAACAGCTGCCATGCTCATCGCTGAAATTGGAGATATAGAAAGGTTCCCATCCGTTAAACAACTGACAGCTTTTGCCGGGCTAGACTCAGCTGTTCACGAATCAGGAACCTTCAAATCTAAAAAGAATCGAATATCTAAACGGGGCTCTTCGTACCTCCGAACAGCTCTTTACCAGGCTACCGTTTGTGCGATTTCCAGGCAAATTCATGGTCCAAGAAATTCGATTCTCTTTCAATTTTATCAGCAAAAACGTAATGAAGGCAAACCGGCAAAAGTCGCAATTGTTGCTACTTCTCACAAGCTTTTACGCATTGTTTTTGGTATGTGGACGTCTGGTCAAGCTTTTAAATCTGCTTAAGTTCACAATTGGAAATTACCTTCCAAAAAAATCTTCCCTACTGGGTAGGTTTATTTAGGTACGTCTTTGTTTTATCTATAAAAATAATATCAATGATAGAGTTGACTTTGATTAGCTGGTTTATCCGATGCCACCACTTCTTCGAAGACTCTAGACAGTTTGCTGTTCTTATCACTAAGGATACAACTAACTCTTCAGAAAATGGCGTTTAAAGATATACTTTTTTTATCTTCTCGGCAAGTTCTAACAAATCATCTTTCCAGTACGATGACTCCCAAATCATTTTTGTGATCTCCTCGGTTTAGTGTCAGGTGATAAAAATCTGTGGAACCAATTTTATTGATTTTATTGGGTTTTCCGAAGCAAATGATAAACACTAAAAATTCAAAGCGAGGAACCATCAAGAAATACCATGAAAAGAATATTGGAAACCTGTTATCTAAAGTTGAAACCATAATCAGGACGTCGGCTAACACCATATGTTGTAAGGGGCTGTCCCAGTTAGGGGACAGCCCCTTTGGATATGATGCTCACGAAGGCTTTGAGATGCTTGAACCTGCTGTTCCCAACTTTATTTTCTCGAATAAAACCCTTGATAATTGCTAGCCGATGAACATTATTTTAAAAAATCACTAAGTCTTATTATTGTGATTCAAGAGAATTGAAGCAAATTCATTAAAATCCGATGAATACATGTTTTGAAAAGATACACCTAACCCATCTTTTAATTTTTCTATAAAAGCACCTACGTTCAGCGTTATAAACTCTCTTCTTCTTGATTCTTCAGTCAATTCTAACATGAGTGCAGGATTCTTAATCTTTTCAACTTTAGCATCCACCGCTCTTTTTTCATTTTCCCAAAAGCTTATATAGTCGAACCTATTAATTGAATAAACATCGGCTTTAACTATCATTTCTTTATTATCGTAATGCTCTATATCCTTATCAGACATTATAACGAACAATAATTTTTCATAGTATTTACTATCCCTCATAAGTTCTGAAACTTCATACATGCAGTTAAGCGACCTTAAATATCCATCGGAAACAATAGAAATAACGTAGTCATGGTCTTTTATAGTCTGCATATATTCATCAAGACTATCCTTGAATTTCAATTTATTAATATCCCTTGAGATCACGACTCTTCCATTAGTATTCTCCAAGGTTTTTTGTTCCACTATATCAGCAATACAACTATCATTGTGACAATACGATAAAAACACCTTAGTTTTCAACAATTCAATAACCTCCATGTTCTTATCGAAAATATAAGCAACGTTCTTAGATTTTATTTCAACATTGCTCTTATTTACTTTAATGCAGGCTAATGTTGTACCACGATACTCAAAAGTTACAATTGAACACTCAACATGTTCATCTAGGAAGCTTCTAACCACATTTTCATCGATAGTAAATGCAAATTTTCTAACCGTTAGCCTCTTACCATCATCTTTTACTCCAAAAACGATAAATCCTCCTTCTGAATTTGAAAAGGCCGATATATATTTACTTATCGTTTCCTCTGAAGCAACCGGGTGAATATATATAATGTTATTCCTATCCGATTGTTCTACTTTCTTCATAATAAAATCAATCATACATCCTCCCTAAAATATAGCATTGACTATATGCTATCCAGTGGAATTACAGTAAACCCAGTTGTTCTAAGTATATCTCCTAAGGTGATCATTCGTGTATTTCCTTGACCATCATACGTCCATAATTCGTAATTAGTATCATCTAGAGCCTCAATCTCTTGATCATAATAAAAAATTATTTTGTTCTGATAACCAGGTCGAATAACTATTCTAATCTCTTTTCCATCTTTCTTTGCTCGAAAAACTGTTTCTGAGTACTTTTTTTCTATCCAATCTTCTAAAGATTCAGCAAGATGATATTTTTCTATATCATATAAATAAATGTACACTTTTTTAATTGTTTCTTCTAACATCGAATTAAACTTCTCGCGAGCATAACTAGAATTTGATGAAATATGTACTAATTGAGACCTTATTTCTTCACCAGACATGCTACTCAAATTATCTATCAACTCAGCGATTCTATTATGGTTATTAATCATGTCGTCTAATTGCTCATACTCGATATTATTACTTTCTATTTTTTCAGCAATTTTAAATCTTCTTATGTTCTCTTCTGGCGTAGAAAGAAGATTCCTCTTGTTATAAAGCTGATCAAATAGTTCTTCGCTCGGTTTAGGATTTTCAAGGAACCAATTAGTTAACCTATTAAATATACCCTGATGTTCAATACTTCTTTGTTTATTACTTAGGGTTTCCTCTGAGAGAATTTGATTAATTTTATCCTGAATTCTTTTTGCTACAATTCTATTGTCTATTTTCTTTTTTATGATGTCCTCTGGTAGCTTTACCTCTCTAACCAGCAGACTTTCAATTAAATTGTCACCTAAATCACTTACTATTTTTTTTAAAACATTATCTATATTGTCATCGAGTGAAATCTTTGATGCTTCTATAAATTTGTCATTTTGGCATAGAACCCATGCATCTTGAGTAAAATCATCCTCACCTTTAATCTTAATCCACAAGGAGTAGTATTTGTTTAACCATGCATGTAGCGGATCTATGTTTCCATTAAACTTCTCTTTAAACTCTTCTAAACTCTTATTTTTCATTTCTTTATTAATATAGGGTATATCAATTTTGACTTGACCAATTTTATACCATTCTAGGTATGTATCTTTTGTAGGGATACGGAATTTTGCATATGAATTAACTAGTTCCCAGAATTCATTACTTACTTCTTCTGAAACATACCAATTCGGTATTCCAATTAAATCTTGTGTGTTATTTTTCAATGCAGCTCTACCGCTATAATTCCCATTTAAATTAACATCCACAATCGGTAACTGCTCATATATATTTACTATTTCAGCCCTAAAATGCTTTTGTACAGTCGAATCTTTTGATTTGGGAAGATAGCATAAATTATACATGCTCTTCCACTTATTTTTACAACCTAAATTTAAGAGCTCATCATATAGTTTTACAGCTCTTTCGAGATACTCTCTATTTTCTTGATTACCCTCAAGGATTCCATTTCTATCTCTCTCAACATCGAACTTTGAGCAGTTTATAATAACTGGGAAGCAGAATTCTTCCGTCCCCACTAGAGGGAAATTGCAAAATAATTTCGGTATTTTATCTGGAAAAGGTAATACCTCAGTGACTCTTCCATTTTGCTCCTGAACAAATACGAGTATTGATAACTCACCTTCTGACTTAATCAATATATTAAATCGATCTATTCTATCCTTTGACTTTTTATTTATTCTAATTAGCCGACCTTCGGTGACTTTTATTTCAGAATCCACTGTAAATTCAATTCCATCATACACAATCGATGAGATTGAATTATTTATTGCTAATACAAAGGGTGCCGACTTATTCAAATCTGTTAAACCCTCCGTAATAGCTTCTCGTGTCTCTAGAGAGTTACTCGAGTCGTAACTAAAGCTAGTCTTCCATCTATCTTGCATCATTATATTATGTTCATTATTGTTATTTTGTTTCATCTTCACAATTGTGCTCAGTGTATCCTTTATATTATCTCTTATTTCTGTGTATGAAATTCCACTCCTATCGATTAATAAATTTAAATCCATGTACATGTCGGGGCTTTTTTTAAGTACGCCACTTATCGTAACTTTTTCGGATAATAAATGTGTTGAGATAAAACCAGTTCCGAACTTCCCTGTTTTCTCCTCAACATCGCCTTCCTTTGAAGATATTTGTGTTATTAAATCAACTAGGTTTTCATAGGTAAATGGAACTCCATTGTGAGAAAACTCTAACTTGTTTTCGTTATTAATTGATATATTGATGTTTATCTTCTTATCATTAGGCGTACAGTCAGAAGCATTCTGAATTAGTTCCCATACCCATCTCCTTCTCATTATTTCTTTTTGTTCTGAAGCCTGCCCTCTCAACTTTTTCATTTCAGCCCATATCGTATTTGCACCAGCATCAAATACTTTCTCAAGCAAATTTTCGTCCATTTTTTTTATCCTCCACTTGGAACAACCTTTAGTAATGTGAATTAGTATAATTTCGACATCGGGCGTCAATACCCTACTTCTACCATACTTGAACATCGAAATGTGAACTAGCAATAGTTAATATTTCTAATAAACATAAAAATAGAGGAGATTGGCTCATATAATGAACTAAGACCCTCTATTTACGTTACTACAATTAACTTAGTCTAATACTTTATTTTTTCTGAATACAGTCCACCATCTATTCCTCCAATTAAAGAAAAGTTCCGAAAATAATTCTTCGGAACTTTTCATGTAGTTCCACGCTTTTTTTACTGGTTCCACACTTTTTTATCACTAGACATTTAGGTGGTTTCGGATAACGTTGCGTATTTCTGACGTCCAAACGGCTTAAGGACCAATTGTCCGGGTGGCTTCGCCACTTATTCGGTTGGATGTGTCGCCTGATTCCACTTCTCGGAAAATTCCTCTAGGCGTCCAAGGAGCGTCAGCGACGATGCTGAAAAACATTGTTATGTGATGTACCATGCTACCTTGAACATACTTACAACACGGCTTTATTTGAATTTAAGATATTTATTAATATGTTTTCAATTTCTTTAGCATCATCAGGATGGAACATATGGGATGACTTTTCCATCCATAAGAGTTCTTTTCCAGCAGGTGCTACTAGCGAATTGTAGTATTTATCCGTTAGTTCTCCATAAACATGAACATCTTTTCTTCCGTGAATAAAAACAACAGGAATATCTATCCTTTCAATCGTTTTACTAAAATCTATCTCCGCGAAATCCTCGATTATTCTTTGTGTATAGCTCCTTTGAAATCCTCTAATGGTGTTAAATATATCTTTTATTGAGTAGTCAGGTGACCTCAACATAAGGTCTAATGCAAGTCTCATTCCCGGGTGTTTCACGTTATCATCTGAGTACCATTGAATTATACCTACCCATCCACTTTCTCCGGCTATTGCCGCGTCTACAGAAAGATAATAATCCAGAAGAATTAATTTTTGTTCGTTATCATGGTCTATTTGTTGAAAATTCATCTCTAGATAGACTCTCATTGAAAAGTGCTTTCTTCTTTAGAAATATCTAGACCGATAACTGGCAGCATCCGTCTTTACTTTACGAAGCATCTTCTAATGTAAATTGGCTTTTGAAAATCACCTTTCCCTGTAATAAACGTTTTATTAAGAAGATTAAAAGTGAATGGAGGTTTTCGAAATCGAAAAGACAGAACCTCATAATATACTCCATCCGTTATTAATTACTAGAGTAGTGGAATCGATACGTGCTAGATTAAGTTATGAGCTTGCGATATAAATTAGTGTTTTTCCACATGCGAATCTATAGTGAATAAAATATTCTTAGCAAGTTGTTGAATCATATTAATATCATGAACGGATCTACTTGTTAACAACTCATTTAAGCTGTTTAAAGCTACTTCTTTTGCTCGTCTATCTTCAGAGAGATATTCGTCGTTGTAAAAGCGAAAAAGACCTGTAGGAGTGTGCTCTAGCGCATCTAGAATTCTTTCTAAGGTCTCTAAGGATATATTCCTATCGCCTCTTTCTATCCCTCCAATATAAGACTGCGGCAATCCGACTTTCTCACCTAATTGCTCTTGAGTATACCCTTTACTCTTTCGTATTCCTCTAATTCTTTCTCCTACATATCTAATAATATGTACGTCCACAGCAACCACCTCTATTTAAGAGTAGGTAAGTTGCACATAGGTATAAAGATACTCATGTTATATATTTCTATTTGTAATTATATAATTTAAGGACTATTATTTTTTTATAAGAGCAACTATAAAATTAATAAAAGGTGATTAGACTTCTATGAATAACTTACCAAGACCTATTGTTATTGAAAACGTTCTGCAATATAAAATGAGAGGTAAAGTAGCCTATCAAAGTTATTTACCTTCCTCCACTGCTCTGAATGTCACTTACGTTAAACATTACGATCACCCTGCTGGAAAAGGCTATCAACGTCCTGTAGATAATAAGCGAAGTACTGATTTTGCTATATATTTGTCTAAGGGAGACGACGCACTATTTACTCCTATCTTATTAAATGCTGCAGGTAACTGGGAATTTTCAGCTTATGATAATATCAGAACCAGTTATGGTCGGCTAGTATGTAAAGGAAAAGCATCCCTCATGGATGGTCAACATCGGATTGGTGGTATTGAGCGATACATTCAAGAAACGAATTCTGAATTAAATATTCCTTTTTTAGCATTTCACCATCTTGATGAGGATGAAGAGATACAATTGTTTGACACCATTAACACTAAAGCCAAGGGGATTGGGACCTCTCTGAGTAAATATCTACGTCGTGATTCTGATGAATATAGCTGGATTGCAACAGAACTCATTACTAGACCCGAAAGCCCTTTCCATAATATAGGGAGTATTGTAGGGAAAAGATCCCGAGGTCGTCACGTAACTCTTCAAAACCTCTATCGAACCGTTCATTATCTATTCAAGGAACAAAAGATGTTAGGGATAAACAACGAAGAGAAATATCAAATTGCCCTTAATTACTATCGAAGTATTAAAGATATATTCTCTAAAGAATGGATTGATTACGGGGAGTATCGTATTACTCATATCGTTTGTTTAGATGCTCTCTCTATTGCTGGCTCTAAGGTATTGACAAAAAGTATGAATGATCGTGGTAGGATAGATTACAATCTGATGAACAAACATGTTAAAAAACTCAGTTCTATGGATTGGTCATCAGATGGTTCTTTGAAGTATTTAAAAGGTATAGGAGGATCTAAATCCTTAGCGATAGATCTAATCGATATGATGCTTCTTTCATAGTTTATATAAATATAAACCCATTAATAATAACTCCTTTTAATAAAAAGACTCTGTTTAACTTTATTTTTGATTCTATTCAAAGTAAAAAGCATAATAGATAAAACTCGAATATGCTTTTTACTTCTTTTTACTTCGAGTAGTGTATAATACCAATAATTCCTCTAAAACCTCGTCAACATTATGAGGAACTCAAGAACAGTTTTGATGTGGTTAATAATTATCTCAAGGGTTACATCGATACTATCTATAATAAATATGAAAACCTTGAACCGACTCCGATCCTGTAGATTTTTGAACATCTATTTTCATGTGACGGATTGTCAAGCTAAGTGCGACACCTGTTCCATAAAAGATTCGTGAGCAGACTTCCAGCCTAGACATTTTCGAGGACGGTCGTTAATGAGATGGATGGCATGAGCCAGTTCCTCATTGGTAACCTCTGCAAAGTCATGACCTTTTGGGAAAAACTCTCTAAGAAGTCCATTCCCATTTTCATTAGATCCTCGTTGCCAAGAGGAATAGGGATCGGCAAAGTAGACGTCCAGTTCATGAAAGGTTTCTAAGGCGTCATAGCAGGCAAATTCTTTCCCTCGATCTGTCGTAGTTGTTAGAAAGGTTTTTTGAGGGTACTGGCTAGCGATTACACCGAATGCAATCTCCATAGAATGCGCTGTACGGTCTGGCATCTTTAGGGCTAGATACATACGTGTCTTGCGTTCAATGAATGTTGCGGCACAAGCTCGGCTCTTTCCTCGGCTGGATACAACTTCAACCCATTTCGATGTTGCTTTTAGAGAAGAAAGTCACTAAGAATAAATAAAAAGCACCCCCAGAGGGTGCTTTTTATTTATTCAAATTTAATACTATTTAAAAGAGCATTAAAGAACAACGCTGTCGTCCGTCTTTTCATTGTGCTAGAAAGCGTCCTAATAGTGAAAAGCGCTAAATACGCAGTAACTAGAAAACTCAATAAAATTACCAACAAAGTAACATTACCACTCAATAATCCACTCAATTCTCTTAGTAAAGCATATAAACTAAGTATTAACGTAATAATCGCAATAAGAGAAGGGAAATACTTCGAGGGATCGTTTATTTCTTCGAAAGTTCTAGCCCTTCCTTTAACTAGTGCCTGCTGTGAACTATTCATTTTTTTTAAAATATTAATATTATTGCTAATAGCTTCAATACTTAATGTCGATTTCTCAGGAAAAAAGTTACACTCGATAAATACTTTTAATTCTTCATCTTTTTTTCTAGTTATCTCAATTAAATTACTAATGAAAATGTTTTCCTCATTACTAGTAGTTGGTGGAGTCGACTCTGCCATCCATTTCACCCCCCTTTAACAACTCCTTTCGACAACAAATGGCAAAATCCCTTCTTATAAGTAAATAAATAACGCTAGCTTATACTGCGTTTAATCGTCCGGATGCGACAGAAAGAGACCAACTATTAATATGTTGGCCGAATCCAGTAATTCCTTATTCAACTATAGTGTCCCGTTAGCTCAATAACATATTAATTATTTTCTTGGTTTTTACTGTACCAAGATAGTGCAAGTTGTTCCATTTCCATAACAAATGTTTTTTTTGCTGGGCTATATTCACTTGTGTTTTCAAAACGTTCAGCTAATTCTTCCTTAAACCGACTGTATCTTGCTACTTCTTCAGGATGACATCTCAGATAATCTCTAAATATAAGATGCCGTTCAATTTGTGGGTTGTCTGTTTGATAAAAATGAATGTGATGAGTCCTTTCTTCACCACCCTTTCGGAATAACCTTCTTCCAGGGATGCCCCAATCTCCAGCCACATCATATCCGAGCTGATTCATTTTATCGTTATGTAAATCAACATTGTTAATGTCTTTTACAATACACATCATGTCAATTACAGGCTTCGCTTGTAAGCCTGGTATTGAAGTGCTTCCAAAATGCTCGAAACGTACGATTTCATCCGTAAATATAGTTCTTAGAAAATCAGCTTCATCTTGATAAAGTTTGCCCAATTCTCATTAAAATCGCTTAGTCTTACTTTCATTCATTACCCTCCTAAAGAATCCAAATTATAATTATAATTCCACTTCCTTTTAAGCAATCCCCCCGTTAGCACAAGAAGCGACTGTGCTTGTTGAACAAACGCAACTCGTTAGTATAAGTACATTTTCACAATATAAGTTTCATTTTTTTAAAAATATGTCCAATATGTTTCTATCCCAAAATGTATCAGGGAGTTTTTTTATTACTTTCACAAAAACATCTACTCTATATTCGCCAACCTCGTCAGGGTAGTGTACAATCTCAACTACTTCGCACAATGCTAAACCTAACTTTATTTTTTCACCAATTCGCACATATAGATTGTCAACACTATAACTTCTTTTATTTTCTATAATTTCTTCTAATGTACCTTCAATATAGTGAACTCTCATTTTAAAGCCCCCTTCTCTTTTTACCTTAACATAATTATCAATAATAGAGTTGGTAAATAATCTTGTAGTTTTTTTAAATAAACTTGTCTTTTTATTGAACTATCCTGCCCGTTCGTATTATAAGGTCAGCCAGAGAAATCTGGTTGACTATTTTTTATTCAATTTATAGATTGATAGTAGCCGGGGTAAAACGTACCTGCCCGTGGGATTTAATCCCGACAACTAACATGTTCACCCTCTACTTGTTAACACATGATTAGGCTGGTTGGGACAGTGTGATCCCGTATAACAATCGAACATATGAATGACAAGCTAGATAGAGGTTACCGGTCAATCCATTACCTAAGGAGGAGATAATTTATGAATCCAGTTGTTGGCCTGGATATCGCAAAAGGTGAAAGTCAGGTACAAATGTTCTTGGATAAAAAAATGCCCTATAAAAACAGTGTGAAAGTTAATCATACGGTGGAAGGATTGGAAGAGTTACATGCTTATTTACTAGATTTAGAGCGTAAAACAGGGATGAAACCACCTATTGTTTTAGAAGCGACAGGTCACTATCATGCCCCAGTTGTACAGTTTTTAGAGGCACGAGAGTACATTGTTATTGTCGTCAATCCACTCGTTTCATACCGAGCGAAAAGCTCTAACTTACGAAAAACGAAAACAGATGCCATTGATGCCTATCACTTAGGTGAACTGTATTACAAAGAGGATTTAGAGCCACAGAAAAAGCGTGGTATTCAGATTTTAAACCTTCGGCATCTAACAAGGCAACACGAAAATATGACGGGAATTATGGTTCAAACAAAGCTGCAATTTCAAGCTGTATTAGATCAAGTTTTCCCTGAGTATAAAGGAGTTTTTGGTGATTTGTACGCTGAGATTTCATTAAGGACTTTACAGTCCTACCCAACATCTGAATCAGTACTAGACGCAGGTGTAGAAGAGATTGCACAATTTATTGATAGGCATTGTAGAGCACGTTCATTTAATTGGGCGCAAGAAAGAGCTGAAGTATTAATCGCAGCTGCCGAACGCAACCCATTTCAGTCGACGCTTTATCAAAGCCTTCTCGTCAGTCTGAAGATGTATATTGATTTACTTCAAGCGTACCGCCAACAACTTTCTACGTTAGATTGTGAGATTGATCAATTGGCGGCACAACTCGAAGAATATGAATTAATCCAGTCACTTCCCGGCGTAGGTGAAAAAATCGCTGCCACGATACTTTCAGAAATCGGGGAAATTGACCGGTTTAATCATCCCAAAAAGTTAGTAGCCTTCGCGGGTCTAGACCCAAGTGTATTTGAATCAGGTCGCTTTAAAGGCACGAACAATCATATTACCAAACGCGGTTCAGCTAGACTTCGGCATATGCTTTACACAGCCGTTCGCTGTTCGATTCGAGATAGTCGTAAAAAGAAAACAACCGAAGAAACTATTGCACGAAACAAACGTTTACGAGCCTTCTATGATTTAAAACGTGAGGAAGGTAAGCCGTATAAAGTAGCCATTATAGCTTGTGCTAATAAGCTTTTACACTGGATTTATGCGATTTTAAAAACGAAAACACCGTTCCAAGAAACTATTTAACAGCAGCATTTTCAAATGAAACAAAAACCTTCCACATTGAATGAGGAGGGTTATTTGTGTTGTGCATTTTTAGTATAACATGAAGTGTTTTTTGATTTAAAATGTTTAACTTGACATTCTATTAGCTGGTTTAGCCATACATGCAGCGCAAGCGCCGCACCACAGATGATAGAAGATAAAGAGTTCTTCCATGGGAGATTAATAGAAAAAATCGGAAAGCAGAGATGTTTCTTATCATTACATAGGTTCTGCTAAACTCATCATAAAAACTGAGTTTTCCATCACGGTTGGTTCGGAGTGCGCCTGCTGATTTTGAAAATACTGAAATAATAGGAAAGAGCTAGGCGAATAAGCCATAGCTCCTTTAAAGTCTAATATGCTATTTCGATGATAAAAGAGATGCGAAGATGAAATACCATGCTAAAAACCGTAATTATTTTCCAATTCATTGATTTTTTTCTGTGATGAGGTTTCCTTTGGTTCTGAGAAGTTTTCTTCTAAAGTATCAAGCTTTTCATAGATTTTCTTGTTTGAGTTGAAATTGATTATATCTGCTGAAATGCCATGCTCTTTACGCAAATGTGCTTCTAAACTAGAGACTACAAGCTGGTTGTACTTTGTTTCGTAGTATTGTTTCTGACTTTTTAAGTCTTGTATTTTTTTGCTTTGCTCCTCAAAAGAATCCTTTATTTTTTCGTATTTCTTCGATTGTTCTTTGTTTAGTTGATTCTCTTTATGAAGATCTTGGATTAACAACTCTAGTTCATGAAGCGCATTAATCAACTTGACGTGTTTATCTACGTTATATCCGTGCCTGGTGAAAATGGTCTCAATACTGGGGAATAAAATCGTATCATCCGTGTTTTCGCCCATATCTCGAACCAGAGGTTTATTCAATTCATTGAGGTAATCGTCAATACGTCTTTTCCACGTCATGCGGCCAATCCCTGTTTCTCGTTCTAATAAAGAGGGGGTTAACTCCTTACCTTTGTATTTCGCTTTGATTTCATCAGCTAAATCCATGAGCTGTTCATCTGTGAAATTAGACTTCCCCGCCATTGTAATCACCTTCACTAATCTTTAGGTCTATTAATAATTTGTGGTCCATGTATTTCTGTAATTGTCTAGAAGCGTTTGAGAAAGAGGCTTCAGTAAGTGGGTTTGATAGCTTGCTTAGACTTTTGCTTGTAGTAATCATCAAATCGAGTGTAGTTTCGATTTTTTGTTGTAATTCCTTGGAGTAACTTTCTAACCAGGTTCCGGCTTGGCGTTCTTCATCTAGTCTTGGCTTGAAGATGAAATGAGAAAGACAAACACGGCAATCTTCTACGCAATCGTAAGGAAAGTTTTCACTCTCACAATATCCATACTTTACTTTGCGGTATTTTTCACTGAGCTCATCGTGTGAATACCTGATAAATCGTGCCGACTTATCTCGAAGTTTTTGTCTCCAACCAAATATACCGTTAGGGATATTCTCCCCTATTTTCTCACCCATGCTTGTACGTAATAAATTATATACATGCGATTGTGCAAATGTTCTTGCATGACTATAATAATTGTCTTGGGTTTTTAAGTCTAAATGCCCCGCCATTCTTGCAATGGATAGCATGTTATAGCCTTGGAGGAACATATTAATTATTGCGAAATGTCTAGTGTGAGCAGGTATTATTTGCATAGAAGTGTGCTCGTTGTACATGCCTTCAACGACTTGTTTATAAAATCTTTTAAGTAAATTATGTAGTTGGGTGGATGTCACTCTATCTTGAAATGATTCCGATCCATCAGTATTTTTGCGTCGCCAATTTGGTTCATAAAAAAGTTCATGAAACTCCAAAGAACAAAGATAGGGGGACTCGATACCCATCTGCTCTTGACGTAGGATAAACTCTTGAATAAAGAAATAGATGTCCTCAGTGATTTGGATTTCTGGGTAAGTAATGGTGTCGCCTTCTCTGTTCTTAATTCTTGGAACCTTTATATAATATTTTCCGTTCCTGGGAACTAAACAATTTGCTTTTAGTAGGGCGAATTCGGACGGTCGCAAAGGGATGATGTTTGTAACAACCCAGAAAATTTGGATGGGTTTAAACATTAAATGATCTTCTATGGGGGATCTTCGAAAGTAATCATTCACGATCCTGTCGAATTCGATAATATCATTTAATTCAGGCAAATCTCTGTTTTTTGACTCTATTCGAGAAATTGTGTAGCAGCGTTCTAAGAATTTCTCTCTATTTTTTATAGGATAGAAATTCAAATAGTTTATCATGTAACGACTATATCGGTAAGCTTGTTTAGGTGATGTGACCTCCAATTCAGATAAAAAAGAGTTGAGTTTATCAATTTTAAAGCCGTTTGTTTCAAGCATGATTGTTTTTAAACTTTCTAGAGTGATCTTTACAGTGCTTGATGATTTTGACATGGCCAGTTGGCTTGCGATGAAACATTTGAGTGATAATTGCAATTCTGCGTATACATCTAATTCAAAGCGTAAGGGGACAATTACGTTCTTTATCTCGTCAAAGCTGTACCAATGTCGATCACTAAATTCCCCGCGTTCAATGATTCCAAGTACTTTTAAACTTTCAAAAATATCTTTATACTTAGAAACTTCATGGGACTGGAACACTACATCCTCAATCAAGATAGTTTTTAATGTGCCGCTAGAATTGATCACTTGTTTTAACTCCATAATTACTCCCTCTCCGGTATTTCGAGATATGGTTTCACTTCTTGCCACTCATTAGTTATCGTTTCTAAAGAAATATATGCATTGACCTTATCCCTACCAAATGCCTTTACTGCTTCTCCAATAACAATATATAGACGACATAAAAACATGGAGTCTCTCAATCGGAGATCTTCAAAAACATTGTTTCTAATGCTATCTGATAGTCGTAAGAATTCAGAATGTGCTTGCTTGAGTAATTGATACTGAGGGATGAACTCAGGACAACCAATGCATGAGGTACGTCCAGGAAAATGGCAATCAGGAAAAGCGAAACATTGACCTAGACCATCACGGCTTGGTTTTTCACATTTGTAGATTTTTATGACCTCTTCTATTAATTCAATTTTGGACATTTTCATAAGACGACGTACCACATATTCTTCATTTTTTTTATTTTGAAGAATGCCTACCGCCCAATCATCAAGTTCGCGCAAAGAAAATTCATCTCTTAATTCTTCGATTGACTGGGTTCTTTCTTCCATGCTTTGCTGAATGGATAAACTACTATTAACGTGCGAGACCATTGTGTTATACAACCATCCAAAATGACCACGTCTGAATAAGTTGATAGATACGGTATCCATGGAACCGTCTTTATTTGAAAAAACTACATAAGGGATCACGGAATTTTCATGTTGATGCGAACGCCCTCCCGATAGAAGCTTTTCCGCTTGATTACGAGTGTCGATATCGCCGGCTTCACCTTTTTCACTTACATAAAAATAAACATATGTCATCGTGCTTTTACATAGTTTGTGAGAGCTGAATTTGGTTCGCTTTAATAATTCATCTGTAGCGAAGTATTTCATATGAACTACTCTTCCTGAAGAACTAGTCTTTAATTTCCCGGATGTGATTCCCTCAAAGAAAGTGCCTAGAAGGAAGCTTTTTTGAACCACGTCGCTGATTGGTACGTCCCTGCTGTGTAATTCGCATATGACGGCAGCGGTTGCGATGGATTCTTCTAATTCAGGAATCATTAAGAAAAGCAATTCGGCACCTGTTTTTCCTACATTCGCAAAATTTAATAATAAACGTAATTGTTCTATTACAAGATGGATCTGGTTATGATTCATTTTTTTTGTTTTAAACCATGCGAAATCAGGAATATTCAGTATGTCTATGTCGATGCGCGGAAATTCGTAAAATATATCCGTTGCTCTCCACATATCAGTTAATAGAAAAGTCGAGAACAGCCACATATTAGCATAGGTCCTCTTTTGAATGGCATATGGGATATGGAGATCTACCTTTTTTGCATGAGTATAAAACCGGTCGTAAACCGCAGGTGGATATATTTCGTCATCGCTGGATTCGCTTATTGATCTTTTTATTCGATTTCTTGTTATATAGACCTTTTGGGGGCTTGTACGCTGTATCCTACACGCATACTTATAGAATCTGATGAAATCTTGTTTTACGTAATGAGGCAGCTGTTCTTCATCCATCATAGTAACAAGGAAGTCTTTGCTCAGTGTATGAATTAAGCTTGGCAAATGGGTAATTATCTTATCTAATGCATTACCCAACTCCCATCTTCTGTTCTGTAGACTTGTTTCTCGATCGTTTAAATCATTCAGAATTTGAGTGATAAATTTAATGAATAATTCTTTGTTTAAAGAAAGCTCAATTGGGATTGGTTTCTGTAATATCTCGTCACTAAATTGTTTGATAAAAATGGCTTTATTAAATGGTTTTCGAGCTTCATCTTTAATTTTTGAATATTTAGTATGTAATTGATGAATTTCGTTTTTGTTAAGGTAATACTTTCTTTTCTGTTTTACTTTCTCGAGTTTAAAATTTTCGAGAATGCCATCTTGAATAAGTCTATATAAGTGAGTAGTAGATGTGCCTAATAATAACGCTGCATCAGGCACTGAATAATAATTTGTTTCTCGATCTGATACTTCTTGCAGTTGTTGTGGATCAACAAAAATTCTCTGTTTCCCGTATTTCGAGGTAAATTTATCAATCGCTTTATTTTTTATTAGTTCTTGAATTAAGTTTTTATTAAGCCCAGTGTGTTTGCAAGCTTCGTCTACTGAGAGGTATCCAGCAGGTGGGATTATCTGATTGATAATATCTATCATGTCGTCCTTATGTAGTAATTTTTGTTTGTATTTCTGACTGTTTATCACCTTAGGGTGAGTGTTCATTATTTTTCTAATATATTCAATACCAATCGTAATACCGAGAGTTTGGAAGTGCTCATGTAGTTGCTGATAAGTAATGAACTCTTTTTGTAGTTCGTCAAGCTTGCTTGAATCGACATAAACTCTCCAAAAACCATTGAGAAGACGAATGCATTTGCCTAATGTACCAGCTTCCGTTAATGAGTCTATCTTGCTGACTGCGATGTTGTAGGTTTTAGGAACTTCCGTAGCCAGTATATAGCCTTCAGGGACTAATAGGTATTGTTCTACAAGCTCTTGTGCATGTTTCTTTGGAATCATGATAACGACATCGTTGATGACATGAGGGTGATTCTTCATCATGGTGAATGCCGCTTTTTCTCCCACAATATATCCTTTTTCTTTAAAAAACTTCCGCAATTGACCTGACTTGAAATACATTATGTCCTCCTTTGGGGAGTTTGTTTATTAATTAAACTGGGCACATAATCTTCATGCATTGTCGAGATATTATTTTCAATTCTATCTCTTGCTCTTGTCGTCTTGGCTAAGTAAGCTACACTTGACATTAAATCGGAATCGCCTCTTAAAAATGCAAGTTCTGCAATGTTTTCGGTTTGTTCAGTAATCATGTTTGTAAATGTTCCCCTTCCAATATGAGTATTCCAATCTATGATTCTAAGGTGATTAGCAACCAATTTATCGGCTGCATTGCCATACTTAAATAAGTGATCACAAAATTTCTGCTTAAGTTTATTGAAGTAATAACGATAGCTGGGTTCTGACAATGCTCTTCCTTGAAAATTTACAAACAGAGCTCCCTTAGGGGTGTAATCTGACAGCTTATCTGACTCTTTGTATAAATCCAAATGCTGTCTATACAGGATATCTCCCCAGTCTTTGATTTGAATGATAAGTTGTCTTCTTTGTTTCTTGGCATATCCGCCTCCAGAGCTTCCTTTCAAATCTGTTCTCATGTTCCTCGATTCGATGTTTAACAGGAAATCACCCTTGTTAACGGTTCTGGCAAATTGAGTTCGTTTAATATTGACGACTTCGGAAACACGCAATCCTCCGAATACCTGAAGATATATTCCTAAAGTAATTGGATTTGCTTTTAAAATGGCGATTTCCAAAAGTAATGGTAGATATTTGATGGGGAAGTAGTGTTCTAACTTTCTAGGTTGTTCAGAGGGGTATATTGGTTCAAAAATTGATTCATAATAATACTCGTTGTTATGATGGTTCTTACGCTTGAATTCCTGTAGTAACTCTCCATCAACATTAGGAAGCAATTCATTATTATGCAACCATACATAGAAATAAGTAAGTGTTCTACCGATGCTTAGTACTGTTTTCTTGTTGATGCTTATTTCCTTCTCAATTATTCCATCCTCTGTATGTACTTCTTGTTTTTTAAAACTTAAGTCGGTTAGAAAATCAGTACCTAATTGTATGGTAAGGTCAGACAGTTTGGTAAGTTTTAATCTCTTCTTGTTCTTTATTAGGTAGTTTAAAAACTGAATGACATTGCTTACATGCTTTCGCTGTGTATTGTACTTCTTGGTTCTCCATCTGCTGTCTTCCCCTAATATAAATGCAGATAAACCGTGGATGATATGAATGTCCTTTGAAACGTTTTTTAAACCAATTGCTGCAACTTGCTTTTCGATAATACTGCCATCGCGTTTGCGCATCCACTCTAACCACACAGGGACTAGCACAAAACGGATATTATCACTCTTCAATTGAAAGATTTCTGCAATGTGAGATTTATCATTCATCCTAATCCCCTCCATACCACTATCAATCTGTGCAATACTGATATCTCATATTTTTCGAGATATCTCATAAATGAAATATTACCACAAAGAATAGTGCTGTGCATTATAAAATCTGAACATAACAAAAAAACCTTCTAATATAAAGGTTTCTGATCGCATTATGTATTTGATGATGTGCAATATTAAGATGTGCAATTTATTTTAGATAAACACGAGCAGTCATGAATAGATGATCATTGTCGTAAGTGGTCCACAATGTGCCGCTGAAATCCTCTGGACCGTTATGGGAGCCTTTTCTCGAATGAACATCTGTTATTAGATCAATTCCCACCACATCCTGTAGATCATCTAAAGAGCCAACCGTTCGAAATACCAGCGGAATTCTTGATTCGGTTGGAACAAGCTTGACACTCCCATCACTTTGCAATACCGCCCCATCTTTCAAATACAGCTTAAATTGATAGGATTGCAGTGCTCCCTCTGTTATTCCTGACAAAGGGAAGTCGATTGTTCGCACGGTATTTCCAGGGATAACTAAGTTATAAACTTCCGAACCCGTAGCAGACCCAATGCTCCAATCTATCCGTTTTAAATGACGTTTTGTCGGTCTTTCATTCACAAACGTTATTTCCATCATGTCTGCACCATTCTTCACCACATGCTTTGACGATATTTGTTCTGCCTGTTGGATCATAACGTTATCAGATAACCCTGCAAACACTCCTTCAGTCGTGCGTACCGATGCCGTCGCCATTTTGCTTCCAATCTGTTCAATCCCCGGAAACTGAACGCTGTAATCTCCGGTTGCATGTATGGGAATTTCTTTCGTTACACCTTGAAAATTCACCTCGGCGGTAAGCGCCTCTTCATGCCCGAGGTCATTAACATGAAGCGTAAGTGCTACGGTGTCATTCGTATAAGAGGGGGTGCTAGACAGGGACATAGGACTAGCTTGAACAATACTGTCCATGTTTCCTTGAACAAACAGTGGCTCACCAGTTAATGTTAGGTATACTTTTCCTTGAACCGGTGTATATGTGATCTTCCGCCCCATCATATCCGTCACAGTGAGCGGAACTTGTGTGTTCAAGGTTACATCCTTTTTGTCCAAAGACCAGAGAACGTGAATGTTCGCATTATTCTTTTCGAAACCATAGTGATAAAGTCCATCCGTTATATCTTGACTTACAACATCCGCACCCGTTAACTGTCTTGTAAGTGTAGCAAGAGCCATATAGGATGGTTTAGGTGTATAGGAGCCTAACACATCACCCGTATTATGGATGATTCCGAAATTATGTTCATTGTTAAGTTTATCCGTTCCAGTGTCCATCAAGTTGTACCAGAATATTTTCTCGACACCTGCCGCGATACTCAGCACATACGTACGGATCAAGTAAGCAGCCTGTGTGTTCTCATCTACACCTGTTGGGTTCAAATGAGTTGGCCAACCAATCTCCGAGAACCACAGAGGGATGGTCTCTCCGTCATTGTGATCTCTCACAAGTTGATTCAAGCTGTCTATCTCTGCTATCAATCCCTCAGGAGTTTGCGGGTAGCGGTAGGGATGAACAGAAAGCGAATCCATATAATCCAACCCACCAAGCTCGAATACATCTTCAAGCCACTCTTGGGGAATACCTGCCGTAGCTCCACCAACGACGTTCAGTTCGGGACTACTCGATTTAGATGCTTCATAACCTTTCTTCAGCACATTGAAATAGACATCCGCTCTTGAAGCTGCGGGACCATTGCCACCGAAATAAGGCAAATTGAACTCATTCCATATTTCTACCGCTTTCAACTGATCTCCAAACTTTCCAAGCATGGCTTTTACATAGTTCGCATAGGCAGTATGCGCTTCATCTGTATAGGGAGTTTTGCCCTCATCATAATATTTATTACTGAACGCCAAGACCATGAATGGATCAATATTGAATTCTTTAAAAGACTGCATAGGAAGGGTAAACTTCGGATTGAACGAGTATTGACCTTTATTTACCTCAACTTCTGACCAATAGAAGGATTCCCGTACGTTTTTGGTGCCCGCATAATTCAGAAGCGGAATCATTTCCTTATTCCAATTGATACCATAATGTGTTTGAACGCCGAATGGAGATTCCGTTACAGCAGATAGGTCAAATTCAGGAAGTATGGCAAACGTCGTTTCTATGGTCTTCACTAAGCTTTCGTTGTGATACGATTCTACTTTCAGTCTATAATATCCATCTTCTGGCATCGGTAAATTAAGCCTTAATTTACTTTCCGTGACCGGAGCGGTCCCCGAAGATATCGGTTCTCCCCACGCATTACTTGTACTCCATTGAATAACATCACCTGTAGTCAGAATGTCAAAATCCGCTGATTGACCACCTGCGAAAACATTTCCAACATGAACTTGGGCTATCGCTAGATCAGGGGGTTCGACCTTCACTCGTATATCATCTAGCCAGATAGATCCCGACGTTTTACCTGATTTCATGGATGCTTTGGTCAACTTGAAATGAATTTTCTTTAAAGGACCATGCCACACACCATCATTACTCCCGCCCCACTTCGTATAATTGATCCCTGAAGTAAAGGAGCTTATAGTCACCTTCTGCCACTCCAATGATTGGTCCAGAATGATCGTTTGTTGATGGTTCTGATTCGTATTGTCAACCAATATCAGATCGAACTTCGCCATGTCCGCTGTCTTTATCCAAAAGCTAAGTTCCAGCGCGTTCGTTGGTAGCACACGTTTAAATAAGTACTTCTCTAAAGAAACATAGCTGTTCGTATAACTCGATATGCTACTGAAATCTAGCTGCAGCTTTCCGGAGGAACTCCCTGTGTGAAAGTTCGCAGAATCTCGACTGAATTCACCGTTTCCTAGAGCACCCCCGCTACCGATCAAGAAATCCCAAGCTTCGTCAGTACTTTCGAAATCACCTACTGTCAATTCAGGGATATTATCATCTGCATATGTTATGGATTCGGGGGTTCTCGTTAGGAAAGAGGATAAGGATAAGGAAAATAGGAGAATAAACACAATAAAACCGACAAGCACATGCTTCAATCTGATCATGTATATATCACTCCTTTGTTATAAGAAGTCCCATGATGAATGTTAGACGGATTCTAATCTAATCTTTAGAATCCGTCTTCGCAGATGATAACTTTCAATGTTATTTCAAAAATTCCTTGTTCGTCTCATACCATTCTTGTGCTAATTTCTCTACATTCTCACCACCAAGGCGTTTCCATTCCTTGCGAACTTGCTCCATTCCTTCTTCAGGACTTAATGCTTTCCCACCTGTTACTACCTTGACTTCAATTTGTGTTGCAATAGGAGCGAACGTAGCAATAAGTTGACTCACTTCAGGAAGATCTGGGCTAAATGCGATATCCCTACGATATTCATTCTTAAGCGCTACTTCTAAAGCTTGGGATTTAGATTGAGCGATTTCTTGAGAAAGAGCATCTTGAGCCGCCATGATCGGAATCCACTCCGACTTGGTATTCCATTGACTTAGAATAGCATATTCATTCGCGTAGGCTACTTCCTGACGATATTTGTCTGAATCAAGCCTTTGCGGAACTTCACCATCCACTAGCTTGTAATGGACATTCTCCTCACCGAACTTCATACTCACCCAACCTTTTTCCAACATCCAATCTAAGAATTTGACGGCCGTTTCGATTCGATCCTTATCCATGTTGCTATTGAATGCGACTAGAACGTTAGAAGGCAATTCTTGATACAAACCATTTTTTCCATATTTACTTGCTACCGACTCTAGGGGAGCTAACTTGGCATCAGGTACATTCGCCTTTAGATCACGAATTTCATTATCCATACTCCAATTCGCGAAATATATCCCTGCCTTACCTGTCGTCCATAGTTGACGTGCACGTTGGAAATTACTATCGGTGATATACTCTTTATCAATCAGTCCTTGGTCGAATAATGATTTCTGAAAGGCAAGTGAATCGGTGAAACGATCTAACGTTCTGCCATATTTCATTTGCCCATCTTCCAAGTACCACTGGTTCTCATTAGTGAAGAAGAAAGCACGCATAATTTGGACTGCGTTACCGTTAAATACGATGGGTACCGTATCATCTTGACCATTACCGTCTGGGTCTAAGTCTTTAAATTTCTTGGCTACTTCAATCAGTTCTTCCACCGTTGTTGGTGCCTTTAATTGTAGCTTATCTAGCCAATCCTGACGAATCCACATGCCATTATTAGCTATGGACTCAATGCTTCTCTCACTTGTAACCGCATACATCTTTCCGTTGATCGTCATAGCCGATTTCAATTGAGGATGTTCCTCTAAATATTTCTTCAGGGTCGTACTGTACTGTTCGATAAAACTGTCGATGGGCTGGATAGCCCCCTGATTCGCCAATTGAGCGATATAATTTCTATCGTATTCCCAGATTAGATCGGGTGCACTTCCAGATGCGATAAGGGTACTTAATTTCTGCTGAGCCTGCCCTCGATCCACTGGAATCCAATTCACTGTAGCTGGAGAATTCTCATTTATCCATTTCGTCCACCGGTTACTTTCGTAGCTTCCTTCCTCTGTAGGCACACTCCCTCGATCAAAGGCTGAAATACTGATTTCTTTCTTCGGTTCTGCTGATTCATTATCTACAGTTGTAGCTACGGGTGTCGTTATTTCTGGTGATTCCGAGGGATTCACCGACGTAGCATTATTACTGCAAGCTCCCAACATCATGACACATAAGATCGCCGCTAGAACCGATTTCCACGCATGCTTCGAAATTCTCAATCGTTTCATCCCCTTTTCAATTCGTTTTGCCTACTATATATCAAGAACCGAAGGTCCGATGATATCATCCTTTCACGGAACCGATTAATACCCCTTTGACGAAATGTTTCTGCAAAAAAGGATACACAATGAGTATCGGAGTAACCGCGATTACAATGGCTGCGGCTTTGATTCCTTCCGGTGTCAGCATGACTTGATCTACACCTTCACTACCATTATTCAAAAGACTTTGATTCACTTGGAGAATCATTTGATAGAGCTTAAGTGTTAATGTCTGCTGGGTACTCTTTGTAATATATAACAACACGTTGAAATACGAATTCCACCAACTCACTGCATAAAACAACGACAGTGCGGCCATAATCGGCTTACACAAAGGCAGAATAATTTGAACTAGAATCCGCCAATCCCCAGCTCCATCGATCGCCGCTGATTCCTCTATTTCTTCAGGTAACCCTTCCATAAATGTTTTCATAACGAACATATTATAGGTACTGATGAGTGCCGGAAACCATAATGACCAATACGTATCCATGAGTCCCAATGACTTCACGAGTATGAAATTGGGAATGACGCCTGTAGTGAACAACATTGTAAATATGATAAACATCAGAAGTAGATTACGACCTTTAAGTCTTTTTCTGGAAAGCGGATAAGCAGCTAATGTCGTTAACACCATATTTAGTAGCGTCCCTACAAGGGTGACCACGATTGTATTCCCCATTGCGACAAAGAGTTGACCGTCATCGAATAGTCGAAGATAGGCTTGTATGTTAAACTCAACGGGCCATAAAGATACTTCACCTGCCGTTATGGCCCTACTGCTGCTAAATGAAGAGACGATAACGTACCATAATGGATATAAGGCAATGAGTGAAAAGAGAGCGAGTACGGTGTAATTTGCAGTCGATCCTGCTCGAGACCAGACAGATCGATTGTTTCGACGAATGATCATGAGTTACCAGAGCCCCCTCTCCCCGAACACTCGGGTTAACCTATTTACACCTACTACCAGAATCAAGCTCACGAGTGATTGGAACAACCCCAATGCTGTTGTATAGCTGTAATTCATATTTTGCAGACCAACTCTATAAACGTAAGTACTAATGACATCGGCAACATCCAACACCGACTGATTTTGTAAGATGAGTGTTTGCTCTAGTCCCACATCTAACATATTACCCATACGTAGAACTAGCAGTATAGCAACAGTACTTCGTATTCCCGGTAGTGTTATATGCCAGATCTGACGTAGCTTACTCGCCCCGTCAATCTTCGCTGCTTCATAGAGCTGAGGGTCAATCGAAGCCATCGCTGCTAAATAGAGAATAGTTCCCCAGCCAGCTTCTCTCCAAATACCCGACAGTGTGTAGGCAACTGGCCACCATCTCGAATCAGCCATAAAGTAAATAGGTTCGATACCGAATACATTCTCAAGGACCGCATTAACAACACCTGTACTCGGAGAAAGGATCGCAATGAAGATTCCTCCTAAGACGACCCATGAAATAAAGTGGGGTAAATATAGTAGGTTCTGTACGGTCCTCTTGTACCATTCTTTTCGAACCTCATTAAGTAACAGTGCTAAAATGATAGGTACAGGAAAACCAAAAACAAGACTGTATACATTCAATACCAACGTATTACGAAGAACTCGCCAGAAATCGATACTTCCGAATAAACTTTCGAAATGTTTGAATCCCACCCATTTGCTCCCGAATATCCCATCCCCTAAGCGATAATCTTTGAATGCTATCATCTCGCCGATCATGGGAGCATATTTGAATACGAGATAAAACAAAATTACAGGCAACAACATCAGATACAAGTGTCGGTCACGTATGAAGCGATTACGGAGAGTGGAACGTTTATCGTTCATTGGGTTCATCCTTTCTTTGTGGGCAACTCGATCGTACCGTGAGATCGACACATGTGAAATAGACACGTTCTGAACTTGATGACTATTCTTGTGAAATGCAGAGTCACGATTCTTATACATGGTTCACTTTCTTGTGATACGAAGGGATAATCCCTATAATGACGCGGTTTTTTTGATCATATAACTTACAACAATCAAAAAACATGTACAGGTTAATCCTCCAAATGAAAGAAGATTATCTCCGATACATGTTTATCTTTTCAATCATAATGAGTGCCTGATTCATTCTTATCCCCAGCCTGTGACTGGTTCCGATACTCTATCGGTGTCATGCCTGTATACTTTTTAAAAGTCCGAAGAAAGCTACGGGTGTTCTGATAACCAACAGCTTCAGATATCTCATTCACTTTCATGTCCTTAGCCGCTAGATGCTTCTGGGAAGCATTCATACGTATGCCAATCAGATAATCAATAAAGTTACTTTCTGTGTATTCTTTAAACTGTTTACTAATGTAGGTTGAACTCAAATGGAATTCTTGCGCTAGACGATCCAAAGAAAGATCATTCTCATGGAAATGGTCTCCTATATAGAGAAGGATTCGTTCAATCGTCTCGTTACTGCCCCTTTGGCTTCGTTTGGCTTTGATTTGTGTGGCCAACACCTCAAGAAACTGAAATACGATCCTCTCCATTTCTCTCAAGTTCCCGCTACGGTTGATTAGCTCGTAGATATTCTCAAGTTGGCTCATGGATTCTTTCTGGTCGATCCCCGTAGAGCCAACCGATTGGACCGACTTGATGATGAGATCGAATGAAAGTTGACGTATCAAATCAGGGGATAGATTCCTATCGATTGCCTCACAAAAGGTTTCGTGTACATACTCCTGCAACTTCACCAAATCAGTGATTTTCAGCGCATCCGTGATTCGATCTGCCATACGAATGAGCCGATAATAATCTTGACTATCCAGGGGTTGCAGATCTTCAATCGAGATGACCGAGTGTTGACCGAATACCATTTTGTAATGAAGTGCCTTTTGCGACTCGTCGTATGACTTCGGAATATCCTTCATCTCACTGTAACCACGACCCACACCCACCGTCACGACCAGATCAAACTGCTTCTTCATCATATCGATGATCAGTTCCATGATCGCAAGCGCACGTAAGTGATTCTGCTCCGCATCCCCTTCTGCGAAACTTAAGATGACGGCTGCACGCCCACCTCCCACATCAATGGCAATGCCTGCATTCTCTACATTAATCAGTTCCTCTGCGACATTACAGAATGCATAGGTATACAGCGTTTCATCTTGGGATCCTAAGACTATTCCCTCTTTATTAACCTCCGCCGTACAGACAAGAAATCGATCTGGAAATAAATGAACGCCTACGAATTCCAAATGGTGCAGAACCGCCAAATAATCCGTTCGATAACCGACAAGCATATCCATCATAATTCTCCACTTCAGAACCGGCTTCGAATCCCGAACGTGTTGTTGAAGATGTTCCCGATCCAGCAATAGCTGATCGAATACTCTTTCCAGATAGGTCAGACCGACATCCGTATGTTCCTCTGTTTGATTGAATGTATAAGTTCCTGACATTTTACCTACTAATTGTTGAAGTGGTTTAAAGGTCCAACGGCTCACGTAAAAAAGTACGACCAACGCTAGTAGAATCATACCTCCAGCTAACGCGATCAGCAGATTACGTGTCACCCTAATCGGCTCATAGATTTGTGACTCCGGTACAATACTAATCAATTTCCAACCTGTATAGTTCGAGTCACGGTAAAATATCGATTGACGAACACCATCAAGCTCACCTGTAAAAGTGCCGCTTCCTTGCTTTGCGAGTACGCTTTTGATATGAGGAAGTTCTTTGATATTACGGTAGATTTGAGTCTTATCGTCGTGCGTCACGATATTTCCATCACGATCGATAATAAACATATGGCCCATGTTACTATCCTCGTAGACAGCATTAACCATATCGTAGATAACCTTTTCATTGATGTTGACAGCTACCATTCCCTTGCGATATCCGGGACTACTGATTGCCGGGTAAGATCTCATTAAAGTAATGACGTCTTGGTTTCCGTTACCATCCCAGACCTGATGAGTTGTTAACCACTTGAAATATTCTGGCATGTCCAAATAATCATCCAACCAGTTATGTACTAAGGGGGCATCTTTCATATATGCTTTGTCCGTCAACATGTGATCGCTTACAGAAGAATATACAAAAATAGATGAGAATTGGGGATTGGTATTAATGAAATTTCGTAGCTTTGTGTTTAATCCGTAAAAATTGCTATATCTCTGACCCTCATCCATATAACTATCGTACATAAAATAAACGAACTCAAGCTCATTCATTAACGTTAGCAGATCTTTTTCCGTCTGGCGAAAAGCCACTTCAATTTTTTGATCCACTTGTTTCAATAACGCTAGATTCGTATCATTCAAATCATTTCCTAGCTTACCTACCGTTCCTGTGTAAGATAACCCAAAGGTCAGCGTGATGATCACTAATAAAACGGACCCATAGATCAACATCACTTTCGTCGATAGACTGAACTTCATACGTGTTATCCCTCCGAATGTGTCCTCTTGCAAATAAGAAGAATAGTTCCTACCCAAGATCATAATCACCCTAAATGTGTTCCACCTTCAAAGTGGAATAATCATCAACCATCTTATTTAGATGATATGCTTGTATTCCCTTTTCATTCATCAGATGAGGTTGATCCCCTGACGATTAGGCTACCAGAAAGTAGAATCGGATCTGTCTTGAACCCATTCATTCGGTCAAACAACATATTCATCGCGGCTTCTCCTGCTAACTGACGGGGATAGTCGATCGCTGTTATTGCTGGAGATAGTTGCGAAGACATTAGAATATTCTCGCAGCCCGCAATGGCCAAATCATGAGGTACACGGATTCCTCGTTCATGACATGCAGCTAAACATCCTGCAGCCATCAAATCATTCGCGCACACGATTGCCGTGAAGTCTAGATGTGCTCCCACTACATCATCAAGTAAACGACCGAGCACCGCTCGAGCCTGTTCAAATCGACCCGAGCCATCAAGTATTCTCGATGCAGAACCATTTAAATCTAGACATTCAAGCCGCATCCCTTCGCAAAAAGCGTGATATCGAACGGCATAGTGAAGGTTATTACCGCCGACAGTCATAAAGGCGATCTTTTCATGTCCCTGCTGACGCAAATGAGAAAGAAGGCTACTCATATTGGGTAGCCATTCAATGTCAACATAAGGAGTGTTGTTCCTTTTCCCTCCATCCCAATCAGAAGGCTGCATAACGGATACGATGGGTACTTCAAGGGCACTGAAATATTCGAATGTTTCTTGGCTAAAAGATTGACCCAGTAGGAGAACCCCATCTACCCGCCCCATCAACAAGGCTCGCAAATCTTCTTCTCGATCCGACTCGTACGTCTGCACAAATACGAAATATCCATGTAGCTTGGCAGTTGTTTCGATGTGGAGTAACAGACCTGCCTCGAATGGATTCCCGATATAATGAATTAGCACAGCAATTTGCTGTGTCTTCTTAGTCTTCAAGCTACGTGCTATCTGATTCGGACGATATCCAAGTTCTCGAATGGCTTCTTGTACTCTGAGCTTGGTTTCTTCCTTCACGATTTTGCGATTATTTAACACATACGAGACCACGGCAACGGACACACCGGCGCGATCTGCTACTTCTTGTCTTGTCACCATGATAATGAACTTCCTCCGTTCATCCATTACAAGGAATTAGCTATTTATTATTCCATCATTCCAGACCATTGACTTGTTCTTCTGTAACCATTCTTTCACTGGAACCATAGAATCGTCAGGCACATAATAGTTGAACGGATTATCACTAATGATACCTAATAGTTGCTTACGAATAGGACTCGCATCCTTCAGCAGTCGTTCTGAAGGAATCTTATAATCAATGGGACGCATCCAAATAGGACTATACCCAAGAAATAATTGACGTCGAGTTAGTGCTGAATGGTTAGGTGCACCTGAATGCCACAAATTCTGTGAGAAAATAAATACATCGCCTGGATCTCCACAAATCTGAATTTCATCCGTTAGCTGTTCTCTTACATTGTCCGAATCCGGTCGGTACACACGGTTATGCGATCCTGGAATAATCTTCGTATTACCGCGGTTCGGTTCGGACATATCGCTCAGGATATAACACACTTTAATATAGTACGTCGATGTAAGTCCTCCGATGCTTGGAAACTGCGGATGCGGTCCATCCTGATGCCAGTTGATGAAGCTATTCGTCGCTGTCTGTACATCCCCCGGATTAGGCTTCCGAACGGTAAGATGAGAGATATGCAATTGAATGTTATAACCTAGTAATTGAACGATTAGGGGTAGCACCGTAGGTTCATCGATTAGAGAGGCAATTTCTTCATGTCGTTCTACACTGTTATACACATTGTAAGAAAGTGATTCAGGTTCTTCGTCTACAATTCCATCGACAACAGCATTTAATCGCCTTACCCTGTCTTCACTCAATACACCCTTCAGCAATAGGTAACCCTCATCATTAAACTTCTGGATCAATTCCGAGTGCACTGTTTGAATCGTTGTCAATTTGCATACCTCCTAAAGAAATGAATATAATTTACTCGTGTAAATTTAATATAAAATTACTATATTTTACTAAAACTTGTCCTGTCAACATGTTTGCTGAATGCAAAAAACCTACACGAGTCAGCGTTCTCGAGTAGGCTTTCACAATTTCAATTTGTCATATTGAGTTGAGTACTATTCTTTCGAATCGTCTTGGTGCATTTCTTTCCGACGATCATTCTTCTTTTGTTGAAACTGTTGTGCCTGCTGTATCCGTCATTGGATTTAGATATACATAAACGCGACCTGATTCGGATTGTTCACCCCTTCGCAATCGGTATTGGCGCTTGAACCGTACCCGTACATGTAGCAGTCACTTTTCCGTCACCCGTTGCAGCGGTAATAATGACTGTGCCCGGAGCTTTACCTGTTATAAGCCCATTACCTGTTATAAGCCCATTACCGTTTACCGTCGCAACAGCACATTACCGGAAGACCAGGTTACAGTTTTAAGTTGAGCATCTGAAGGCATAGCCTGTGCGGTAATTTTAAAGTTTTGTTCTGCTCAACAGTTGCCTGCGTTTTCGGCAATTGCCATCGATCAGCATCACCTCCTTTGAGTTGAACGAAGTGAAACCGCCTACAAACAATGCAAGTACCATTGCTTTTTGTCTTTTAGATGAAGTAAGTCACTTGTTGAATATGTAGTGTCGGGGCGCAGTCCCATTCCCCTGATGAAGTATAAATTCGTGGAAAGATTAGGAAAGATTACAAACTCTATTTATTAACATTTTCCCCTATTCTTTTTTGATGCAGGTTATTACTCATCTGCAGCTTATATCGTAGCCCTTCCGATAAGAGGTCAGAATGATACAACATTCGAAATCATGATATAGTTTTAGGCTATTTAGAAACCGATCTCATGAACTGATTTGGACTCACTCCAGTCGCCTTCTTAAAAACCCGGCTAAAGTGCTCCGTACTAGCATATCCTGTACGCTCTGCGATTTCATATATCTTTAGATAAGGCTCCTTCTTCATGCTTTCCATGGCCTTTTTCATGCGTACTTTTGTAACAAATTCTTTGAAAGTCTCACCTACCGCATTTGAGAACAATGTGCTGAAATAACCTTCACTTAAATGCACGATTCCACTTACTTTTCCAAGTGTACTATCTTCATTATAATGCTCCATAATAAACTCTTGTGCAATTGCCACAACCCGATTCATCTGACCCGCCTGCTTATCTATCTCTTGAAGAAGCTGTAGAACCAAGTTTGAATCCTGGTTTGCAAACGTTCGGCGGAGTCAATCTGCCAAGCCATTTGGTATACGTCCTCTATCCTTTTAATTTCTTGGCTATTTACAAAACCGTTATCATACATGAACTTCACTAATATCATTAAGAGTTCCATATATCGGGCACGCAGTACCTCATTTCCCATGGAGGCAGAACGCTTTATCAGTGTAAACATTTTGTCTAGTTCTTGCAGCACCGATTGCTCTTTCCCCTCCTTCAATGCATCCAGCAAGGTTTGCTCTTTCCCGATCAAGGTCTCTCCCGACTGCTTCAAGAAATGTCTAGCATCCTCAGGGTAAATGATCCTATGCTTATTAATAACAAAGCGCAAATCGGCATTTTTTCGAGCTTGAAGATAAAACTCCGGGATTTGCCTTAACTCTTCACACAGTTCACTTACTCCTATCGTGACTTGAAGATTGGTGTATTCCCTCAGTACAAAAATGATTTGATCCAGAATCTGCGAAATACTCTGTCGCACATAAATTAAACTACTCGTTCGAAACGATAAGAGCACCACGTATTCATACGGATTACAGCTGATTACTTCACCTGTTCCTACTTCGGTTAGCACCTGATCAATAGACTTTAATACGGAACTTACAAACTTCCCAATAGACGAACCATACCGCTCCTGTACCTCAGCCAAGCCTTCTACTCGAATCACTGAGACTGTAATGTTGGTCCATTCAAACCTCATATTCAAATCCTCCAGATTAGAAGGCTCCAACTGAGGATTCACGCCAATTTCAAGCCATTCCCGAATGGTTTGCTGTTTCAAGCGTATCCGTTCGCCATTAAAGATTTCTCTCGACTGTTTTGACATTGTCTGTTCAACCTCACAGTCATGCTTGATCCTACACATGAGATCGAGTACAACATTCGGATCCATCTCCGATTTAAGAATATAGTCATTTACCCCCTTCTTAAATGCTTTCCGTACAAATCCAAAATCATCGTACGCACTTAAAATGACAACATGTGGTGAAATGCCATCCAACTGATTAAGCTCATCAATAAGTTCTAAGCCATCCATCACAGGCATTTTCAAATCTGTAATCACAATGTCAATATCACGATTCTCCTTGATATACTGCAATGCTTGATAACCATTACTTGCTTCATATACAATTCGAAACCCATTAGATCCCCAGTCAATCAAAGTAGTTAATGCCAATCTCATAATCGTCTCATCTTCAACTATCATTACATTCATCATATGGCTCGTCCTTTCAATGAAATATACATGTTCATGACAGTGGAAGCAGAATCGTAACGGTGGTGCCTCTACCTAACTCGCTATCCATTTTCAAACCGTACGGATGACCATAATTAAGTTCAATTCGTTTTAGAACATTATGTACACCTAAGCCACTAAAATTGCCACTCTGGTATCCCCCCCCCTGCTTCAGCATGTCTCTAATTTGCTCACCTGTCACTCCTCTACCATAATCAGTGATTGTAAAACATACTCCAAGCTCATGTCGAATCGCATTCACCTCAATGAGTTCGTTTACATTTTGTTGATCTAATCCATGAAATATGGCATTCTCAAGAATCGGTTGAAGAAGCATTTTAGGCATGCTGTAATTTAATAGCGTATCATCAATATTAAACTGGATATTTAGCTTGCCTCCATAACGAACCTGCATAATATGTACGTATGACTCAAGTATTCTGATCTCCTGGCCGATTGGAGCTAACGAGTTGGGTTCACGAAATACATGAGTCAAAAGGGCAGATAGACTGTCGATAATTTTACGTATATTGTCTGTCTTCGCGATCATAGCCATAACGCGAACGGAATTTAAAGTATTCGATAAGAAGTGTGGATTAATTTGTGACTGCAAAGCTTCGATTTCAGCCTGACTACGCGCACGTTCCTTCATATCACGTTCTTCAATCAGATCTCTGATCTGCGAAACCATGCGATTGAAGGTATAGCCCAGTCGCTTAATCTCACCTCTTCCATCTGCCTTAACTTCAATCTGAAAATCACCTTTTTCCACCTTTCTCATCGCTTTAATAAGATTCTGTAGCGGGCTATGTATACCTCGAAAAAACCAAAGTATAAATAATATAAAAAAAGTAAAACTGCTAAATATAAAAATGATGGATAACTTTAAAAATTGATCTGCACCCCTCGTAACAATACTCTCATCCAAAATATTGACGATTCTCCAATCTGTCTTCTCAAACGAATAAAGCTTAAGAAGTTTATTTTCTCCATTGATCTTCAGAAAGGAATAATCATCATCACGATTGCGAGATTGCTTCTGCATCATTTTGGATACTTCCACCATAATTTCAGGGTCTACCTTATCATGATTGTTCTGATTCATAATTCGATTACCGTTACGATCAATAATGAATTGTTCAATTTCAGGATTTGAACGATTGAAATCAGGAATAGAGGCGTGAGTCGTCAAATATATCATCTCCACCTCTGTGTCCAAAGACCTTTCCGGATGAAGTAAAAAGGTAAACTTATCCTGTTTATCCGAAGTGATACCGTTCAGACTGTCAACAATGAATAATGTTCCATTGCTGCTCCTTAGTGCCTCTTGATACCATGGCAGATTACGAATGGAAGATTCAGACATAACAGGAGGATTTTTAAAATAATAATATCCTCCATCCTTTAAAGTAAAAATAACGCTCACAATATCATTACTATAATTCGAGATACTATTTAAGTATGAATCTATCTCACGAGCAAGTTGAATTTTTCCGACCGAAGTCGAGCTTTTGCTCCACTCTGAGACTTCATCTAATATCATATGATCATTCACATTAGCGATTGTAGCAATGGTAAGTGAAGCCCGTTTCACCTCAGCGTTCATATTGTCCGATGCTATATCCAGCTGTTGATCAACTTGATCCATTGACCTTTGAATTAATGATGTTGAATAATATTTATAAAATATTGTGATAAATAAGATGAATGGAACAATGATAATCAACACAAAAGTCCGGATAAAATGCTTAGTAATCCCTATTTCTCTATGTCTGAACATGAATACCCCTCCATACATATATATGCCACTTATTACCGGGTCCGATCACTAATTACTTCAGTAAAAATAAGAAATGTTAACTTAAAATATGACAAAGAAGATACCCTTCAATAACGCACTAGAACAGGCGATCTTCTTTGTTAAATGTTTATAAGCCGATCTTGGTTCACATTCGAACTGCGATTTTCTCTATCTTTAAAAAAGATGGCTCCTGATGATTTCAGGAGCCACCCATTGTTGCTGCTCAATTCTTAAGGGCTAATCAATATCCGCCCTTCCTGGATGATTTTCTTGATCGTACTCCGATTAAACGGCCTTAAGTTGGTTCATGGTATTCTCCCTACCTTCATTGGAATGATCAATCTGCACTAACACCCCAATGCTTCCTACCCGAGAATAGCGCTGTCGCCAAGGGTGACGACCGACTCTTTGGCACCATGCAGCTCGAACAACACAAGCTCGTTTTCTCCTTTTCGGAGGAGAGGACCCGGGATGTACAATGTTTTCTGCGGCCCTACCATTTCCCAATACCGGCCAAGGTTAAACCCGTTGATGTACGCCACACCTTTGTTCCAGCCTTTCAGCTCAAGGAATGTATCTGCCGTTTCATCCACTCGGAACGTCCCTTTGTAGAATGCTGGCTGGCCTTCGTGTTTCGCTTCTGATGAGGCATATTCCAGCTTTGACAAATCTTCCAAAGGCAGGGTATGGATCGTCCAATGGTACAGGAACTGCGCGCCAAAACGGATTCCTTCGGTAATCCCTTTCATATCCCGCAGGTATGGGCCGTAGTTTATCCTCCCCATATTTTCGACGAGCACACTCAATTGTGCACCTTCAGATGGGATACTGAAAGAAATGGGCTTCGCGTCTTTATTCCAGCGCTCCACTACGCCTTTAAACTCACCGTTGACAAAGATCTGCGCACGATCATGCACATTCTGCAAATTCAGCTCTGTTTCTTTACGTGGTCCAGAAATTCGTGTTGTGTATAAGATGAAGCCGGAGTTTTGTCCCAACATCTCCATAGGGTCCGGGCATGTTCTTTGCACCGGCGTAGACAACTTATCTAGTGATTCGAACAACGAAGCATGCTGCGACATGTTCACTTGGCCGTATGCTTTTTTCTTGATCGGTTCAGGTAGCTCCAGCGGTCCCAGTTCGACGTATTTGGCTACAACATCGCGTACGGCATAGAACTTCTCTGTCACATCGCCTGATTCGTTGATCGCCACATCGTAGTCGTAGCTTGTGATCGTCGGCATATACTTAATACCGTCGTCGTTTGCTCCGCTCCAGAAACCAAAGTTCGTTCCTCCATGGAACATGTAGAAGTTGACAGAAGCGTCCATCGCCAGCATTTCGTCGAATACTTTCGCCACATCGGCGGTATCCCGGATATGATGCTGCCCGAACCAATGATCGAACCAGCCGTTCCAATACTCCATGCACATGATCGGGCCTTCAGGTTGGTAAATGCGAAGCTCATCGAAAGCTTCCTTCGGCCGTGAACCAAAATTGACAGTCTCCAACACACCCGGTACCATACCGCCTTGCAGCATAAAGTCTTCTGGTCCATCGGAAGTGAACAGCAGCACGTCGATGCCTCGTTTGATCTTGCTCTCTTTTAAATATTCTAAATATTGCACGTCGTTTCCATAGCTTCCGTACTCATTCTCGATTTGCATCGCGAAGATCGGCCCGCCGTTCGTACAGAGCAGTGGAACAAGCTTCGGCAACAAAACGTCAAAATAGGCATCAATTTTATCTAGGAAAGGCTGGTGGAAACAGCGTAACCTCATACCGGGATCAGCCAACAGCCAAGCCGGCATTCCGCCGAATTCCCACTCCGCGCAAATATACGGACTCGGGCGAACGATGACATGCAGTCCCAGTTCGCCTGCTATCTCGATAAACTTGACGATGTCAGCCATGCCTTCAAAGTTGAACTGCCCTTCGTGCGGCTCGTGAAAGTTCCACGGTACATAGGTTTCTACCGTGTTGAAGCCGCAAGCTTTCAACTTCATCAGACGATCCTGCCAATACTCGGGAACAACGCGGAAATAATGGATTGCGCCTGAAATGATTCTAATCGGCTCGCCATCAAGAACAAATTGATTACCTTCCACTGCAAAAATAGACATCATATAACCCTCCGTTAATTTATGATTTAGATTCGTGTATGAATCCTTTAGCTGATTTCACTTTCAACAGGCATCTCCCGGTATAACGGAATGGCAATCTGAACCGTCGTTCCAAAGCCCAATTCGCTCTGAATCGTGATACCCAAATGATTCTCCAAATTGCAGCTTGAGCAACGCCGGATATGAAGAGGCTCTTCGAACATGGCATGCTTCAGAGCAACAAACAGTTGCAAAATCAACTTTACGGTATGTATTCCAAGACAGAGAATTGATTATCAAAGTTAACGGCAAGCCTGTCTAGATGCTTTATCTTATGTATGCCAATATTAGATCGGACCTGCCGGAGTTCCTCGCGAATCGGGATGATAGATTCCCCCTCAACCAGGGTAAGACGGTAGAACGTTGCTAGCACGCTGACCATTTGGTAAAGCTTCTCCGTTTCTCCTAAACGGGCGAGCCTGCTGATCGAAGATAACGTATTGTACAAAAAGTGCGGTTTAATTTGAGCCTGAAGCGATTCCAGATCGGCTTCTTACTTCTGAAAGATGGTAATATAGACCTCCTGGATGAGGTCTTCTATATTCTCAGCCGTCTCATTGAATCGTAGAAATTTGAGCGAACTAATCCGAGTCGGTATCCTGAATGCGCTTCGCAAAATCCCCTTCCTTAAATACTCTGAGAGAAAGCGAATACAGGAAAAAGCTAGTCTTTGAAAGCGCATACAGATCAAGGTTGTAAACAACACCATTTTCTTAAGATTCTGCACCAATTCGAACAGCTGTTCCAGACTGTCATGAATGAGGTCAGGATTGTAACTGACAGTAGCTGCGAACGTTTTTCCATGATATATATTTTAAAAAAATGGGTAAAATTATCAATTAAATGTATATAGTATACTAAATTAGTATACTATACCACCCACTAAGAAACTATAGGCCGTTCATTTTATTCAGATTATGCTGCCACTTCTTCTGAACTAATTCGAGTACTTTAGGGAATTTTAGCTTATTCTTCTCTTCAATCGTTTTATTCAGAGTAGACTCGAC
The DNA here is from genome assembly GCF_900156375.1 of Paenibacillus macquariensis. Lineage (GTDB taxonomy): Bacteria > Bacillota > Bacilli > Paenibacillales > Paenibacillaceae > Paenibacillus_AQ > Paenibacillus_AQ macquariensis. The sequence goes on along the minus strand of NZ_FTNK01000004.1, from coordinate 426,825 downwards.
TTCCCCGTCGCTCTTGGCATAATTCATAGCGGACCATCTAATTCCGAGCCTCTATCTAGTATATGACCATAAAGACCTATCACCGTGGGGCAGGAGTACTGCTTATTTTCTCAATAAACTGAATATGTGGAGTAAGTTAAATTTGAAAATTATCTGGGCAAAGTATAATGAGTCATCTCTACCATGATTGTAGAGGTGAGAACAATGGTCAATTATCAAGGCCAGAGGTCATTCGGCAGGTAAATAAACCTTATTATTTATTTTTCCATCCTATCCTCCCGCTACTTATAAGTTAATGACAATAATTTGGATTTCTTGATAGCTGCCAGTTACCACTTGTTCAGTCAGAAGATCAATGACTATGACATTTTCCCCTATTCTTTTTTTGATGCAGGCTATTACTCATCTGCTGCTTATATTATAGCCCTTCCGATAAAAGGTCAGAATGATAAAACATTCGAAATCATGATATAGTTTTAGGCTATTTAGAAACCGATCTCATGAACTGAATTGGACTCACTCCAGTCGCCTAATCATCCTAGCGGAAATCCAGATCCAAGCCCCCAAGATATTTCAACCACAAATCGCTTAAAGGAAGCCGGAACGATCATAGGTATAGAAGTTCTCGACCACATCGTCATCGGCCATCAAAAATATATCAGTTTGAAAGAACGAGGGTTAATGTGAATCATACACATTAATCCTCATTTTATTTGGGGAGGCTACTATAACTATGGCAACAGCATTAAAGTTCCATGCAGAAATTCTAATTGAAACTGAGAATTTATCCTATGAAGGGGTGAAGCTGCCGAATAGGGGAACAAGACTCGAACCCCTTGTTGCATATAAGTTCGCATGTGAGCATCCCGAGAGGGCGATAACCGAGAAGAAGGTTATTTACTGTCATTCTGAACATCGCTGGGCATTAAGCAATTTCGATCGTGTCCTTTTTCATTCTATGACCTTGCTTTGGATGAGCTATAAATATCCATCGCCAACTTCAGCGCCTTGAATCCCTCTTCGCCGTCGATCCAGAACCTGCGATTCTCGCGGATATGGTTGTAGAAATCCTCAATCAGTAGGAAATGTCCGGTACCCCAATAGGATTTAGCTCCGAACGATCTCGATGCCGGATCACATATAAGAGTCTCCTGTTCATCCTTCCAGAGATACAGGCTATCTCTACGTTGCAGTAGGGTTCCATGCTCGAAGACTACTTCCAGTTCAACTGGTGAATTCACCAAGTAAGCATTCGTTCCATAGAAAAGCGCTCTAGCCTTATTGCTAAACTCAATGCAGGCATGGGCTGAGTCCTCAACCTCGATTACGCCATCCAGAACATCCGTTGTCACACTGCCTTGCACCGTAGCGATATTCCCCCCGAACCATTGAAGTAGATCCAGGGTATGGATGGTCTGATTCATGAGTACCCCGCCGCCTTCGGTGGCCCAGCGCCCTCTCCAATTACTAGATCGGTAATAGACTTCATCCCTGTGCCAGGTGACGACGCCTTTCAAGCAGATCAGCCTTCCCAATTCGCCTGATTCGATCGTCTGTTTGATGTGGACAGATGGATCATTGTAACGGTTTTGGAATACTACGCCAAGCTGCCCCTTGCTATTTGCGGCTGCCTCCAGCATGCGGCGAGCCGAGTCCAGATTCGCAGCCAAAGGTTTTTCAGTAAGCACATGCTTGCCTGCCTTAAGCAGTTCGATAGCCATTTCAGCATGAAGATGATGCGGAGTGCATAAATGCACTACATCAATATCGTCTCTTTCGACAATCGTACGGTAATCATCGGTTGCCGAGCATCCCAATTCCAGTCCCTTCTGCTCTGCCTTTGATAGATCGTTATCAGCAACAGCAAGAAGCTCCACACCCTGAAGATTGGCCAGTGCTTTGGCATGCAAAGGAAAAATAGTGCCGCAGCCGATAATCGCTGCACCTAATTTTTTAGTGTTGTTCATCTTTTGCTCTTCTTTCTGCGCTGCTGCGCTAACGTAATTGATCCGGTGTTAGATTGATCGACTGGGCTTGTGCGATCAGACACAGCTCTGCAGCCTTGAAGGCATGCTCCTGGGTCATCGCCAATTCCGTCCGGTTAAGACAATCCAGAATCAGCTCACCGAAGAATGGAAATCCGATCTTGCCCGCAACATGCTCGTAATGCTCACCTTTCGCATCGGCCCAAAAGACATGGTCACCTGTATTGAGACGGCCGAGGTCAGTATATTTCCGCAGCTCAATGTAACCTTCTGTCCCCAGAATCATAGTACGACCGTCTCCCCAAGTGCCCAGCCCCTCAGGTGTAAACCAGTCCACGCGGAAATACTGAGTTGCGCCGTTGTCGCCAACAAGCGTCGCATCGCCGAAATCTTCCAGTTCGGGATAACCCGCATTATTGTAATTTGCCACTTTGCTGTGGAGTACCTCGGCCGACTTACAGCCAGCATAATATAGAAACTGCTCAATCTGGTGGCTGCCAATGTCGCAAAGAATACCTCCGTATTGCTTACGATTGAAGAACCAGTCTGGACGGCTTGGCGCATCCAGTCGGTGCGGTCCTAAGCCAATCACCTGAAGCACCCGACCGATCCGTCCTTCGCGGATTAGCTGTCAGGCATAAACTGCGCTTTCTACATGCAGTCGTTCACTGAAATAAACCATATACTTCTGCTTGGTCCGTTCCACTTGGAGTCGGGCTGCCTCTAGCTGTTCTAGAGACGTGAATGGGGTCTTATCCGTGAAGTAATCCTTGCCATGCGCCATCACTTTCATGCCAAGCGCTGCCCGCTCCGAGGGAATTGCTGCCGCGGCAATGAGATGGACAGTGGGATCTTCTAGAACCTCTTCCGCTGACCGGGCAGCTTTTACACCAGGGTATGTGTCCATGAAGTGTTTCACCTTTGCTGGATCTGGATCATAGACCCATTTCAGCTGCGCCCCTGCTTCCATTAGACCGTTGCACATGCCGTAGATATGACCGTGGTTCAGTGCCATGGCCGCTATGACGAACGACCCCGCCTGTACTACCGGTTTAGCTTCGTGGCGGGGCGCATAATTCATCCCGTCCTTACGACTCATTTCGTGCTCTCCTGGATGTAGCGTCTCAAATAATCAAGGCTGATCGAGACACTCTCAAAGGGGTCACGAAGGCATACATCCTGTTCGACCACATACCATTCCACACCAGTCTCACGGCAAGCATCTAATATTCCCTTGTAGTTCATATTCCCTTCACCCAACTCGGCAAAAGACTGTCTTCTATTCACGATAGCCATATCTTTAAGGTGAACGACCTGCATCCGCCCTTCTAACTTGCGCGTCCATTCGATAGGGTCGGCCCCACCAGATTGTGCCCAGTACAAGTCTAGTTCAAAACCGAAAGTCTCAGGATTCGACTCGTTCAGAAGGATGTCCATTCCCGTTACGCCATCCAAACGTTCAAATTCAAAATCATGATTATGATAAATGAATTGCAAACCATACTGTTCCTTGAGTCGATACGCGATTTCCGATGCCTGCTTAGCAAAGGTACGAAAACCTTGCTGACTGGTGCGGTATTCATCCGGCAATCCGCCGATACCGACATACTTGCAATCCCACAGCTGATGTTGCCGGGCCTGCGCGTCCAGATCATTCTCCAGCCTATTCCACGGAACATGAGTTGCACAAATCTTCAGGCCGCTTTCGTCGGCATATTCCTTGACTAGAACCGGGTCAATCGGCCCAATGCCGGACACTTGAGCAGCAGTATACCCGATGGCCGCCACCTTTTGAAAAGTCGTTCTTAGCTCTTCGGGCGTCTGGGAAAAATCCCTAAGGGTATACATTTGAACAGCGATATTGGAATGTTGCATCTGAGATCATCTCCTGTATCTATGGTTGATTAATGGGTTCCTCTTACTTCGAGAGCCTTGTCCTCGGATGCTTCCTTTTGAAAGGTAGAATTCTTTATCTTCTCGGTCAACTTCTCATGGAATAACTCGGCATCAATCGGTAGGTCTACCCAGTTGTCGGTCCATGAAGATAGATACATCGCATTGGAAAGCGTCAGGCCATGGATGCCTTCTTCACCCGGTGCCAGCAGCGGTTCGTCATGCAGGATCGCTTGGGTAAAATTCCGCAGAATGCCTTTGTGCTGATCGCCGTCGGCCTTCTCCACTGGAATTTCACATTTCCAGCATTCCGGATTTCCGAAACCACCCGTAAACTCAGCGTTGAATTTAGACTCAGGTGTGCGCAGACGCCAGAAGGTCAGAGAGCCGTTCTCTACTACGATTTTCCCGTTGTCACCATTAATCTCGAAACGGTTTGTTCCGGGTGCTTCACCCGTTGTCGTAATGAATAGGCCAGTAGCGCCATTCTCATACTCCACATAAGCGGTTACATCATCTTCAACCTCGATATTCCGGTACTTGCCGAAATGGCAGAATGCACGTACACGCTTGGGCATCATCCCAATCGTCCACTGCCACAGATCGAGCTGGTGCGGGTCCTGATTCAGCAACACGCCTCCGCCTTCTCCACCCCAAGTCGCTCGCCAGCCGCCGGAGTTGTAATAGTTCTGTGTTCTATACCAGTCTGTGATGATCCAGTTCGTGCGGCGAATTTCACCAAGCTCGCCGGATTGAATCAGTTCTCTCAGCTTCTGATAGAGCGGGTTCGTCCGCTGGTTGTACATAATTCCGAATTTGAGCTCGGGATGAGCCGCAGCGGTGTCGTTCATTTCTTGAACAGCCTTGGTGTATACACCAGCAGGCTTCTCGATCAGGACATGATATCCTGCGTTAAGAGCTTCTATGGCAAGCGTAGGGTGATCATAATGTGGTGTCGAAATAAGTACGGCATCTACTGTCTTTTCGGCAAACAGCTCTTCAGGACTGCTGTACCGCTTCACACCTTCCGGCAGATTCACTTCAGCCCATTCCAGACGCTCAGCGCTAATATCGCAAACCGCCGCCAGTTCTGCATCCTTGATCTCACCCAGCAGGCTGATCGCATGCCCGCGGCCCATATTCCCTACTCCAATAATTCCATAACGTACGGCTGTCATAATGGATCACTTCCTTTTTCATAAGTATGACATGAGGATATACCAATTATCGGAAAGTGAACATGTCTGAAATTAAGATTCTTTTGTAAATAATTAAGATGTATTAGATAAATCGATAACATTCGCTATAATGGATATAAAACGCTTTCACTAGGAGTGCTGCCGATGAATCGCCCTTCCCTTCTTACGAGCGGTTTGCTAGAGAATCTGACCGTCAACGTGTCCTATGCTCAGATCAGCACCAAATATCCGGGCTGGAATCGCACCAATGAAACACCGGCTTTTGGCCGGTTCTATTTTATCGACAAAGGTGAGGGAATGGTGACGCTCAACGGAGTCCGCTATTATCCGAAGCCCGGGCAGCTAATGATTATGCCAGCAGGCACCACGCAGACCACTGATACATCACGTGACAATCCGTACACCCGCTATTATTGCCATTTCGATGCCCGTATCGGCGAATGGCCGCTGTTTCATGATGCTGACAAACTATACATCAGCGATGCGTCGGACCAGGACGCCGTACGGAATATGTTTACAGAGATGATTTCCAATTTTCATGAGAATGATTTCTTCTCCAAGATGCGCACCCAGGCCTCACTGATGAACCTCCTGGCATTGTGCCTGGAATCCGGTGGGTATCTGGATTTCATGCAGGAATTCATTCAGACGAACGTCCAGGATAGGCTGGCGGATGTTCTCACTCTTATTGATGAACGCCTGAATTGGCCACTTGAGGTTGAATATTTGGCCGAGATTGTGCACCTGCATCCGAACTATTTCATTCCTTATTTCAAAAAATTCGTGGGGATCCCCCCGATGCAGTATGTTCAGCTCAAACGGATGGAATATGCCAAACGGCTACTGTCCTATTCTGATTCCAGCATCTCTAGCATCGCCGAGCAGGTCGGCATGGAGCTGGCGCATTTCTCCAAGAGCTTCAAGAAGAACACGGGAGTCTCTCCTTCTGCTTACCGGAACAGTACGACATAAACAAGGTAACCCAACTCAAAACAAGGATCGATTCTCTTTGAGAAAAAAACTCAGAGAAACGATCCTTTCTCTTTATTCAGTTGAATATTTGTGATTATGTCCACATCTACATCTGAAAATAATACATTTAATCCATGAGATATTTTCATTACAATTTTCACATTTATTAATCAATTCAATTTGATGAAACGGACAAGCCGTAACATTTACTAAACTCCAAATTTTTCCAATATATTCATGTTCCAATAAACAACGTGGGCATACTTTGGCTTTTATAGAGCTTATATTAGATATATTTATTTTGTTATTGTACAAATAAAAAATGTTGGAGTTATCAATTGCCATGAAAGCAGCACTCAGCACACCGTACGAGAAACTACTTATGAACCCTTTTCCTAGATCCCCAACTACCAATGCATCCTTAATATTCTGAAAAAAGTGAACACCTGTCGGTAGCGCCCATATAAACTCATTAACCTATAAAGCAATATTCTAAAACAAAAAAACCCTTACATAGTAAGGGTTTGAAAGGTAAAATTAAAGGTGGAGCCTAGGGGGATCCTCTCCCCTGACCTCATCGCTGCCAGCGATAGAGATGAGGTAGGTTACAGTATGATATTGTACGAATATCCTTGTTAAATAAGGGTTTATGTTATCAGTTGTATGATCTATTCGGATCCTTTATGATGCTTTGGGGACGACCTTCGTCCCCAAGTCATCCCTATAAATCAATGTCTCAGTTTCCTCACACCACATGTGTGGTTACTGTTCACAACTTTCGCTATACCACCATGCACGATACGAATCTCCATATCGAATACTCTTTTTCATTTCAATAAAAGCCTCAGCTTATCCGGATTCCTAACAAAGTATAGGTTGCAAATCGCATTTCTCTCAACGTGTATCAGCACAACAACTTCGATGCCCTCGCCTGAACGGACAACAAGCCCTGTTTGGCCATTTATATCCGTCATCTCGACATGCACGCCTCCTTCGTAATGAGGAGCCTTACGAATTAGACCGAGAAGGAACCGTGCGACGAGATCGCGCGATTCAATAGGATGGACGGCGGCGAACGCTTTGCCCCCTCCATCAGAGACCAACACGACATCTTCGGCGAGTATGGATACAACCGTGTCCACGTTTCCCAGTTCGAGAGCCTTCAGGAATCGACGGACCCACTCTTCGCTCGCCGCTTCTGAGTGGACCTGCTCATCGAGGGTAATCCCCATCTTTCCTCTCGCACGGCTGAACAGTTTGCGGCAATTCGCTTCACTTTTGTCAACAAGTTCAGCAATATCTGAATATTCAAAGCCGAGCGCTTCACGAAGCACGAACACCGCCCGTTCCGTATGGGATAGCCTTTCAAGCAACACGAGCATAGCGTAAGACAACAGCTCGTCACGAACAACCGCTTCAAACGATTCATCATTGGGAGTAAGAATGGGCTCGGGAAGCCATTGTCCGAAATACAGTTCCCGCCGTTTACGCGCCGATTTGAGTAAATCCCGACAGCGATTAGTCACCATTTTGCACAGATATGCTTTCGGTTCAACCAAACGCTCCAGATCTACGTCATTTATCTTCAGGAATACGTCCTGCACAACATCCTCCGCATCGGAAGCCGACCCGGTCAGTTGGTAGGCAAGCGTAAACAGCAGCCCTTTATACTGCTCATATAACTCTTGCATCTTACCACTTCCAATCTTAGCCTCTAATCCTCTAATTACATTATTATTTTAACAGACTTGGCGTATCCCATGTGAATTTTCTCAGTCGCCAACCCAGCTTTCCCGTAAAAATAATATCTACCCCCCATATACATGTCCATGCCATTCCATGCCCCGGACCTAAGCCAAAGCAGAAAAAGTCTATAAACCCCTTATGCGAGGGTGCAGGGCGCCCTTCAAGATCCGACGACAAAATCTTTCCAAGCCTTGCCGCTTGAGCGGTCGCTTCCTTACACGTCTTCCCGTCCGCCCGTCCGCTAGCAGGGTCTACGATTCGGGCGCAGTCGCCGATACTGTATACACCCTGAGCACCCTGAACCCGATAACTTGCATCTACGATCACGTATCCTTCCGGAGTGACCGGTAACCCGATGTTTCGCAGCATTGGATTGGGTAACAGCCCCAGCGTCCAAACACATAGACCGACGGACATCGTTTCTCCGCTAGATAAGGTTAGCGTTCCCTCTTTCTCCTGTAACACCCTGCTCCCATGTAAGATAGTTACTCCGCAAGCTTCAAGTGAACGTTCCAGTTTAAGTCCTACCTTGACCGGGCCATCCGGGAATAGCCTCTTGTTCGTGTTAAATAGTTTTATCCTCACAGCACCCGGATCAAGTCCCAATTGCTGCGCATCTTCTCGAACGAAATGAGCCAGTTCGGCAGATGTCTCGATGCCGCTTATGCCTGCTCCCGCAACGGCAATGGTCATTAATCTCTGACGCTCTTTCGCGTTGGATTCCTTAACGGCTTTTTGCATATTCGTGCGCCACGCCTCTCTGATCTTCCACGCGGCATCCAAGCTCGCCAATGCCACCCCCCCCTGATCAGGGTCGGGTTGCCGTACGACGCTGCCTACCGTCAAAACGAGAATGTCATATTTCATCGAATTCTCATTTCCTTCGGCATCCTGATAAAGCAGCCTTCTCTTCTCTGATTCGATTTTGGTTACGGTAGCCTGAACGAATTCAACCCCCTCGGGAAACAACCTTGTCAGTGGGACAATTATATCTTCGTTTCCAGCCGCAGGCTTAAAAAGCAAAACTTTGCGAAAGTGATAGGGATTCTTGTCGATTAGAATAAGTCGAAGCGGACGCTGGCTTGCCTCACCCTTAAACGTTTTACGAATCGCATTAACCGCATTAATGCCCGCATATCCTCCGCCAACGATGATGCATATCAATTCTTTCATTGCAACCACTCCTTATTTTGTTTTGCTTATAAAACGAGATAAGGGGTCGTTTTGTGACAACAGCGATATGTTGACGACTGCCGATTATTTGTACTTGAGAATTTCTGCTTCCACCAAAAACTCTTTCCATGTCTAGAAGTTGAAAGAAGCGGACGCTAACACTAAAAGATTTAGCCGTCTCTTGTGATACGGTTCACCTCTTTGTAACTTGAGCAATACTGTCACATCTCATCTACTGTTTCAGAACCATCAATATTAAGCACTCCACATGTGTGGAGTGCTACAACACAATCAAAGCAATAAAAAAAAACGGCATCTCTGCCGTTTCTGATTTAAAGTATGGTGGAGCTAGGCGGAATCGAACCGCCAACTGATCGCTGCCAGCGACCTATTTCCCCCCCCTAAACTATAGCCCCATATTTAATGCTGATATTCAATTGTTTTTGGGTGTGTAACCAACCATACGTGGACTCCCTGCTGAGCTAAGTCCCCGTGATAAATCTTACTGCTGGTATTTAATTCTTTTGGGGTTGTTAAATACCCAACCACGTACTCCCAGTTGGGTGGTTCACTACCCCAAAATCCCTCATGCTTCTTCAATACGCAAAACATCTAACTGTTAATCCACATTGAGCAAGGTTTCACCTAGATTGTTAGGTCTTGTTCGTATGTTCCCAGGTTATAATGACTTTCCCTTGGGTATGTCCTTCTTCTAAGTATCGGATAGCTTCCTTTACTTCACTCGATTTGTAATATCTGTCGATGACCGGTGTTACTTCTCCAGCTTCTAGAAGCTTTTGCATCGTCACAAGATCCCCTTTGCTCCATGTCGCCATAAACATCATCATTTTTTGGCTTACGAACCGTGACAGCAGAATCCCTCTGAGCGAACGAGCCAGTGGCCCAAGCCATCGGCCCTTGCTCTGCGATCCGACGATAACGAGGGTCCCCTTAGGGCTCAGTACACGTCTGCAATTTAAGAGCGAACGGTTTCCTACCGTATCGAAGATTAGATCATAACGACTCTCACTTTGGGTGAAGTCCTCTTGGGTGTAATCGATGACATGATCAGCGCCGATTGATCGAACCATGTTTACATTCCTCGTGCTGCACACGCCGGTCACGTTCGCTCCTAAGGATTTGGCTATCTGCACGGCGAAGGTGCCCACACCACCCGAAGCACCGTTAATCAAGACCTTCTGCCCGGACTGAATCAGTCCTTGATTGCGAAGACCTTGTAGAGCGGTGAAAGACGCGATCGGAACAGCTGCTGCTTGCTCAAATGTCATATTGGCTGGTTTCTTAACTAGCGATCCTTCGGCTGCACATGAATACTCGGCAAAGGCTCCATTGCACACACCGAATACGTCATCTCCCGGTCGAAACTCCTTCACATTCTTGCCCACCGCTTCGATCCGACCTGCTACATCTGTTCCTATAGCATTGTACTTTGGTCTGCGCAGCCCTGTCTGCATGCGCATGATATAGGGCTTGCCTCTCATGAAATGCCAGTCCAATGGGTTAACGGATACCGCATGAATTTTGACCAATACTTCATTGTCCTTGGGAATAGGTTTTTCTATCTCTTTGAGCTGAAGAACATCTGATGAGCCATACTTTGTGTATACAATCGCTTTCATATTATTCCCTCCTAGAATGAATGACCGGTCACGATCATCGGGCAAGTTATAACCCTTTAAGCCACTTACTCAATATGCTAGTAGTATATCTCTGCACGGTTTTGAATTATAGCTACTAAAGTATTGTTTTAGCATAGTGTTGTAGTAATACTAGGAGGGCGGACATTCTATAGATTACAACAAACCTAGCTTACGAGCACGAGCTATAGCTTCGGTGCGCCTTTGAACCTGTAGTTTGCCAAAGATACTCTGATTATGCCCTTTCACCGTACTCAAGGCGAGGAAGAGTCGCTCGCTAATCTCACGATTCGATAGTCCTTGCGCAATAAGGTGCAGTACTTCTAATTCACGCTGACTCAATGGATCGATAAGGTGATTGGCAGACTGGACTAGGCGCGGATTAGATTGGACTTCACTTTTCAGTTCCTCTGCTCTCATCTCAGCCAGCAACTTGCTTAAATAGTCTGGCATATCTCCATATGTAGCTGCTTCGCACAATAATCTATTCATTGCATTACCTTCGTCAATAAAAACTCTAATGAAACCGCCAGACTCAGCCTTTGTCAGAACGTCTGCCAGTATTTGCATCGCCTTTAACTTTTCACCATGCGCATGCAGTGCAACTGCTTGTAGAATGAATACCTTGAGCCGTTCATCTTCCCATCCCTTTGCTTCAATCTGCTCCTTCATTGGATCCAGCACTGCAAGTGCTGCGGACGTTTCCCCTTGTGCAAGATATACCCGAGCCTCGCTGATGGGAAGATCATACTTTTGCGTTCTATCTGCGGCTTCAGTCAGCTTGCCCTGACGAAGTAACAAAAGTACATGTATGGCAGCGATTTTGGGTACCAGCAACACAAAATTATGTTTTCGAGCTAAATGATCCGCTTGAGCCAATATAGCGGATGCCCCGCTCGTCTCTCCCCGAATCATCTTCAGTCTTGCTAGAAACAATTCTCCTTCAACGGCTCTATCCATATGTTCAAACCGTTTCGCTAGTTGGACACTCTGTTCTCCATGTAGCAAAGCAGCATCCAAGTCGTTCCATTCATAATAAATATGGGCTAAGCCCTGATGCGCTTCGCAAGCAACCAGCAAGGGAAGATCACCTGTCATATTCAGAACTCGCCAATAGGTCTCAAACGCAGTATAAAGCTGGTTTTCCGCTTCTTGTATGTTTCCTAAACCGAGTGTTGCCATAATGGTTATCATGACATGCCCGATCTTCTGACTGGCCGATAATGCCTCGGTATACGACTTACCGGCTTTAGTACGATCCCCCTGAAGCTGGTAAGCATAACCCATTGTCCAGAGGGTGGCTGTTCGAACGGGCAGGTTGTCTGGGTTCAAATATTCCAATGCACGACGTGACTCGGCAAAAATGACTTCTGCTTGATTATTGCTGACAGCCAGCGTGGCACGTATGGCGGCAATATGTCCGATAAGGTCCTTCGTCTTTTCTTCTTGCTTGACACCCAGCAGGGCTGTCTCAGCTGCTTGTAGTTTCTGTTCAACACCGATCAATTTGCCTACCATCAGTAACGCGGAGGCAAAAATCACCCATAGCGATGGCCATGCATTAAGTTCCTCGTGTGATAAGGAATCCAGCCAATTCACTACCGGGAACACCTCTCCACGAAAATGTAAGGGCATCTCTTTTCCTTCTATTATTCGAGCGGCGCGCCCGATATCCTTCGCGACAGCGGCATGGTGAAAAGCTTCAATCCCCAGTCCATTGTCTTCATGCCAGATGCTGGCGCGTATATGTAAATTAGTTACACCCCTTACTTTATCGTTTATATTTGAGCTCATGCTCTGGTACAGTCGATTTCGCAGCAATTCAGCAAACAGATGGTGATAGCGGTACCAACCCCGCTCCTTGTCCAGCGGGATTATAAATAGGTTGGCGCGTTCGAGATACTCCAAGATTTCTTGCCCAGAAGTAGAAGGGACAATAGGCTCCACGACTCCATTATGGAGAATGGCATCACAAAGAGGGCCACACAACCTATCGAGGATGGAGGTGCGCAGCAAGAAAGTCTGAATGCATTCAGATTGTTGTTGGATTACTTCATCAACCAAATAGTCTAGTACGTAATGGTGACTGCCAGTGAAAGATTTAATGAAGCTATTTGGATCTTTATGCCCCTGCATGGAAAGTGCCGCTAATTGCAGACCCGCAATCCAGCCTTCTGTGCGAGATTCAAGCAAAGTGATGTTTTCGGATGAAAGGTTTAGCCCCATTACCCTGCTTAGAAATTCGGCCGTTTCGTTGAAGGTAAAGCTCAAGTCGGCTGTACGCACTTCGGTTAGTTGGTCTCTGACACGCAATCTAGCCAAGGGTAGACGGGGAACTTCTCGGGTGACAATGACCAGATGCATCTGTGGCGGCATATGCTCGAGCAATAAGGAGATAGCATTGTCAATCGGCAAAGCATCTATAGCATGATAATCGTCTAGGACGAGTATGAAATGATACGAAATGGAGGTTATTTCATTGAGCAAGGCAGTTATTATCAATTCAACCGGTAACGATTGAGCGGAGTGGATCAAACCTAACAACCCTTCTCCAATATTCGCCGCAATCGTCTGTAGAGCGGTAATGAAGTATCTCAGAAAGCGGACAGGATCATTATCTGCTTCCTCCAGTGACAGCCATGCGACCGGTTGCGAGCACACGGCGAGCCATTCCCTGACGAGCGAAGTTTTTCCATAGCCTGCGGAAGCCACGACGAGAGTTAACTTACGGTGCATCCAATCATTCAGATGCTCAATTAGGCGGGGGCGTAAGACGACATTAGAACGAGGCTCAGGGATATATAGTTTAGTAGATAAAATTGAATTAGACATCATAACCACCGTTCTGCACTGTCAATCGCGCGTTTTGAATATTTATTATTAGGTTCGACGTTTTAATTGATTTTACCTTTTACATACTTAGTCAGCATTTCAGTGAATTATGGATAACCCCCGCCTTTTAGGGTGCAAACCATGGTTGCGCTTCCGAAAACTCTAGATCAACACTCGATTCAACACTTAATCAATTGCTTGTTGGATGATCCAGTCTGACGCCTTTACCATCGGGTTTGGGGTTTTAATCCTTATGACCAGCCGAATAAAGACTGACGTGTTTTTTGTATCCCATTCATAGTTTTGGGAATAGAAGGACATAATTAATAAGTTGACATAACAAAAAAAACGGCATCTCTGCCGTCTGGTTTAAGATATTGGTGGAGACTAGCGGGATCGAACCGCTGACCTCTTGCATGCCATGCAAGCGCTCTCCCAGCTGAGCTAAGCCCCCGTGATAAATTTTTATACTGGTTATTCAATTCTTTGGGGTAGTATAACCAACCACTACTTTACCCCACATTTATCCATTACACTATCATCCTTACTGCGAGCGACAAGACAATAAAATTTTTCCCGTGCCCCCACCTAATTCGAAGAGTTCGTGAGCGGCCTTAGCGTCGGACAAAGGGAATATCTGCTGTATAACAGGTTGAATAGCTCCTTTAGCGAGAAGCTGAAATAAAATGTTCAAATCTTCTTTAAGCCAAACGCGTTTTGAATTTCTAGTTACGGCAATGCTGTAAAAAATGCTTCGCTTGCCATCTGGCACTAATTTATAAGACATCAGTCGCATGAAACTTGATAGAACAAAAGGTTTGGATTCCGCATTTTGAAATCCGTATCCGATCAGCCGTCCGCCTTTACGCAATACTTGGTAGGATCTCTTATAATTATTGCCGCCAATTGGGTCGAATACAGCATCGATACCTTTCGGAAATCGTGATCGGATTTCCTCTACAAAATCTGTGTTCCTATAGTCGATAGGCGTGGCATGCAGACTGGAAATGAAGGGGTGCCGGGACTGGGATGCCGTACCGAGCATCTCCAAATCGGAGAGTTTGCCGAGCTGAAGTAAAGCTGTTCCAACACCTCCTGCAGCGCCGTGAACCAATACTTTTTCACCTTTCTGCACTTTCGCGTACCGATGAAGCATTTGATAGGCAGTCGAATAGTTAAGCGCGATACAAGCGGCCTCTTCCGGCTTTATGCCTTCAGGCAGCGGAACCAATTCATCGTGCTTGATACAAATATATTCCGAGTAACCTCCGATGACGGTTAATGCAGCTACAAGCTGGTCTGCGCGCACCGAGGTAACACCACTTCCAACTTCTTTTACAACCCCGACGATTTCAAAGCCAGGCGTCACTGGAAGCTTCTGAAAAGGGGGTGTCAGGACACCCTTTCTTATCATAATGTCGCCATGAGCAACCCCTGTTACGAGAACCTGGACCAAGACTTCATTGGATTTAGGCGCGGGAACGTCTTCTTTCAGCATATGAAGGACTTCAGGGCCGCCATATCGGTCGAACACGATGCGTCTGTTGCTCAACATCAAGCTTCAACTCCTTTGAGATTCTATCGCTTCTATTAGGCTCTTAATAACTTGCAGGACATCAGGTATACTGGAGCTCAAGCTATAAAATCGCTCTTTGCCTTTGTGGACACAATCGACAAGATGGGCTTGCCGTAAAATCTTTAAGTGATGGGATATGGCAGGTCGGGAAATCTCCATTCGTTCGGTGATTTGCGTTACGTTCAAACTTGTCAGTTCAATAAGAAGAGCGATAATTTGTTGGCGGTTCACGTCTCCCAACGCTTGGAATATCAAGGTGCTTTGGGTGAACTTATCTAGGATCAGTTTGTTGTCGCAATTATGATGCTTCATGAAACACTCCTTATGTTTAAATTTTTAAACATGTAAACATAATGGTATTTTATTCCTTTTAAATTGAGAATGCAATAGAAATAATTAGCTACATCCTAGCAGCGATGAGGTCAGGGGTTCGGTCCGCGCGGACGGAGTAAATGTAAAGACTACATGTGTAAGCATCACGGAGGAGCACGGCGTCTGAATCACCGCTAAAATCCTCGTTGAGTAGGCTTCGTCAGCTATTGAATAAGGATTTGGACATCCCAAGATGGGAAGACGAGCATGTGCGAGTTGTAATCCCCCTATGCTCCGTATCTTAAAAATCCTTTAAACACAAGAACTTTATAATGATCGCAATCCTCCATCGTCAATAAACGAAGTTGAGATCATTGGATTTACACTTATACCTCTTCACAGTCATAGTTACGTTATCCACGAATGGTTCTTTCAAGCTTTAGGGTTATATATGAATATTTGATTCGCCTTCTTTAAGACTGCACAAGACAAAAAAGCTACTTCCGAAGAAGTAGCTTTTTTGTCTTGTGTAACCTAGGATGAGTTTCACACTTAAGCTCACATAATAATTAGATCATCCTAGTCCATACCATGTTCTTTACGGATCTGGTACAAGCCTTGAAGTAGTAGCTCTGATGGGTCACGATTCAATTGCAAATGTGTGAATAATAGATGTAATGGGAACGCGCACACGTTATTTCCTTCTTTGATCGCAGGGAATCCCGCTTCGAAGATCGGACCGTATTCTTGGTTCCAACCTAGACCCGCATGTACTTCTTCCGGAGCAAATTCCTCACGTACTTCTTGAATACATTTAGGAACTAACACGTTGTCAATGATTGCTTTCGCATCATCTTCGCTTGAGGCTGGTTCTGGAAGTGTCTTGCCTCCCTTAATCTTCATCAACTCATAGAAGAAAGAAGCCATCCAAATTGCTGGATCATTACCTGACTGGAATCTTGCAACCATTTCTCGAAGGAAGAAACCACAAGAATATACATCGTTCGAATCATCCTTCACATGATACACAAAAATAGGACCATAAGCATCCAGATTCAGCACTTGTCCTTGGACTTCGTTAAAGTGCTGTTTCAAAGACACGATGCCATTATGGTGGACAGCTTTTAGAAGCTCAACCATGTTTTCTTCAGACATCGTTTCTTGATTATTGTTTTCTTCTTCGCTGGTTGTCTCATTGTTCATTTTCATATTCATATTTATATTCACCCCACTTTCTATCATACCATTCAGTAGCTTGAACGGAAATAATAGAAATAAACAATATTATTACCATGATTTTTATGAGAAATAGCATCACCGCTGCTTAGTTAATAATGCTGCTGGAGCAATAGCCTAGGGGAAGATCCCCCTAATTATATTATTGCTTGTGATGCGATTCTATTGATGAGGGTATATCTACTATGTCCGACGCATGTATGCACGTACCGTAATGGGTGCAAAGATCCCAACAATAACAGCAGATCCAATCAGAGAAATGACCAGGTCCCAACCTATCGTTCCAGAGTTGGCAAGATCTCTTACTGCAGTGACGAGATGCGAAATCGGATTAATATTTACAAACCACTGGAGCCAGTTCGGCATAGTATTGACTGGCACGAAGGCGTTGGAAAGAAACGTGAGCGGAAACAGCACAATCATCGATATCCCCTGTACACTTGAGGCAGTACGGGCAATCACGCCGAAGAAGGCGAAAATCCAACTAATCGACCAGGCACAGAAAATTACAAGAATCCCCGCAAGAGCGACGTGCTCTAGACCACCCTCGGGCCGATAGCCCATAATATATCCCATGGTTAAGGTAAGAATAGTAGCAATACTATACCGGATGGTATCTGCCAACAATGCTCCCGCCAATGGCGCAATACGCGCAATAGGCAGTGACTTGAATCGATCAAATACACCTTTATCCATGTCCTCTCGCAATTGGACACCTGTGACAACTGAGGTCGTTATCACGGTCTGTACGAGGATACCTGGGATAATTACGGGCAAATAACTCACGATATCACCTGAGATGGCCCCACCAAAAATGTAGGTAAACATCAGGGTGAATATGATTGGCTGGAGTGTAACATCAAATAATTGTTCCGGTGTGCGTCGAATTTTCAGTAGACCTCGATAGGCCATCGTCAACGAATTGCGCACCGTCTGTCTGAAGCTCGTGTGATTTTTTAGTTCACGATCGAAACCCGATTTAATTGAAGTACTTTTCATGCTTTTGCCACCTCCGCTTTCTTCGATTCATAGGATGCCGATACCGCACCCTCCTTAACACCATGACCTGTGATCGTTAGAAATACCTCATCAAGGGTCGGTTTTTGTACACTCATTTCTGCCAAGGGAATTCCAGCCTCACGCAGAGCGATAAGAAGGTCTGTAACAAGGTCGGCGTTCGCCATCGGTGCTGTAATCTTTCCGGATTCGTACGATACATTTGACTGGATTTGGAGCACCCGTTCAACGAACTGGCGGGCAACCTCAATGTCTTGTAAATTCTGGACACTCAATTGTAATGACGAAGTACCTACGGACGCTTTCAGTTCATCCACAGTGCCTTCAGCGACAACTCGGCCATGATCGATAACGGCGATCCGGTCTGCTAGTTGATCGGCCTCTTCGAGGTACTGTGTTGTTAGCAGTATGGTTGACCCCGTCTTCACCAACCGACGAATCGTATCCCACATCTGTGTACGTGTGCGTGGATCTAACCCAGTAGTCGGCTCATCAAGGAAAATAAGGGGTGGCTGCGCAATGAGGCTTGCCGCCAGATCTAATCGACGACGCATGCCCCCGGAGAAGTTCTTCAACGGTCTCTTCGCTGCCTCCGTCAAGCCAAATTCCTCAAGTAACTCGTCTGCCTTTTGCCGCGCTTCTGCACGCCCCAGCCCTAGCAGCCGAGAGAAGATGATCAGGTTCTCAGTAGCGCTAAGTGATTCATCGACCGATGCATACTGACCTGTCACCCCGATCAATTGACGGACAATCTGCGACTCCTTCACCACATCGTGCCCGAAGATTCGCGCCGAACCTGCATCCGGACGAAGTAAAGTCGCCAGCATTCCAATTGTTGTGGTCTTACCTGCCCCATTCGGACCAAGCACGCCGTAGATTGTACCGGCACGAACATTTAAATTTACGCCATCCACTGCTCGATTGTCTCCAAAATTCTTGACGAGTCCGCGCGCTTCGACGGCCCAATCACCATGACTGGGCTCTATTATTCTTTTTTGTACATGAACCATTGCAATTCCTCCTATATAACTGTTTATATCGTGATGATAACTCACCTTTGTAAACTGAATTTAAACAAAGATTGAATACTCATTAAAATTGGGTATTAATCATTTAAATCACTCCGAATTCCATACTGAAACCCTAGGTTTGCATCCTTTTTTCATACATAATAAAAAGAGGTCAGCCTATATGGCTAACCTCTTTATGCACCTCTTTGACTCTCATCGTCTCCTTATTGGCCGAGAAAATGTTGAACGAAAAACTCCAGTTGGTATTCCATACTAAGTGGATCGTTAAAGTAGAATGCCTTCGCATCAGCCTCGAAAACATGTTGATTCTTGACAGCAGAAATATTCTTGTACGTCTCCGTAGTCTGGAACGAGTTGTCTTCATCCGCATTTTTGCTGAAAATGACATAGTCGCCGGTGTAATCCTTCAGAACTTCTGTCGATACGGCGAAGAACCCATCTTTCTTCGTCGCTTCCTTAACTTTCACAGGCATGCCGAGCCCGAACTGCTGATAGAGAATTTCTGTTCCCCGGCCAAAATTCTCTCCATACACATAGAGTTGCTTATTGAACGTCTCGATAACCGAAACGGTTGCATCAGCACCAATCTTCGCCTTGATTTGTTCCCCCACTTTATGGCTACGATCATTAAAGTCATTGATCCAGGCCTGAGCTTCTTGTTCTTTATTTAACAACTTTCCAATTTCAAGTTGCTGCGTTAAGAAATCAACTTTGCCATACGTGTACGTAACCGTAGGAGAAATTTGCTTAAGTTTGTCGATGTTATTGATATCCGAGAGCCCTATAATTAGATCCGGGTTCAACTCAATGATCTTCTCTAGACTTTCGTCCGTAACTACCTCTGTGTTGGCTAACTTTTCTTCGAAATTCGGATTAGACTTGGACATTTCGTCCACGCCGACCAGTGGCACATCTAACGCCATAACATTACCTGTTAAGAATCGAGTGATTACAATGACGCGCTGTGGATGCGTCGGAACCTCAACAGGCCCATTCTCGGATTGATAGGTGAAGGTGTCTGACGAATCGGAAGTGGTTGATGTTGATTCCTTACCTGACGGCGCGTCCGTAGAAGATACAGCGGAAGGGCTCCCTACATTATTAGATTTGTTCGTTGGATTGCCCCCGCAAGCACTCAAAAGAATGACTAAGAACAGAACGAATGGAACAGAAAGCTTTTTCATATGATGACTCTCTCCCTTTTCTATTGCTATCTAGTTTTGATGTCAATGATAATAATAATCATTTTCATTTGCGTAAAACTATTATAGGGTTCCATTTTGCGTCAAACCATGCCTTTTTGTTGGAGAAATCACTTGGACTATTGGTTGCCTGTAAATAAAGATACCGCACGTTGAAGCTGCAAACGTATTGAAACCGGATTATAAGGAATCCATTCATCTCGATCTAGTAAATGTACACCCTTCTGCTGTACGGCTGAAAGCTTGCGCCAATCGTTCGACTTAAATATCTCTTCTGAATGCGCGGTTGAACCATTTACATCCGGAAATACAATAACCAGTATCCGATCTCCCGCATAATCTGCGAGCTCTGATACTTCAATGGAAATGGAATGGAATTGATCCCCAAGCTTCTCTATTTGCTGCTTGATCCTTGTAGGGGGCTGTAGTCCAAGCGATTGATAGATCACATATCCTGCATTGCGTGCGCCGTAAACGAACAATGCCTCTGGCTTAATAACCAGAATCGTGATGATCTCATTGGCTACTCCGTTATCCTGCACCATCAACCGAGCTGCCTGTTCCTCTTCCTCAAAAACGGCTAACCATTGCTCTGCCCGATCTCTTCTCTGTATTATCTGAGCAATGATACGCAGGTGTTCTTTCCAGCCTATGTCCATCCATGAAATTTCCACAATAGGCGCTACAGCCCGTAAATGTTCCGCATTCAGTCCATATTGATCCAGGTGTTGGCTTGCGGCAATAATCAGCTCGATGTTGCTATCAAGCAATAACGACTTCACCTGTTCCGCAGAAGAATTAGCATGAATAAACATCATCGTTTCTGGCGGATGCAGACCGGACGTACTCACATATTCGCTACTATCCGAAATAATAACAGCTGGTTCCAATCCTAGTAACATCAGATGACTGGCGTAGGGCGTAAGCAATACGGCCACGCGCTTGAAGTATCCACGGTTGTAACCAGAAGGCGCAGCTCCCGTCTGTTGCTTAAACCGACGACTGAGATAGAACTCATCCTTATAACCGACCTTCTGTGCAATCTCCCTGAGCGTACCTGATCCGCTAATTAATAGCTCCTTAGCTCGATGAACACGAAGTCGAGACAAGTATTCACTAGGTGAGAATCCGGTATGCTCCTTAAAAAGAATCGAATAGTAGGATTGACTTACGCCTGCAATCTCGGCTAAATGCTCACGTGTTATCTTATCGCTATAGTGGTTCTCCAAGTAAGTAATGCTGCGTTCCATCGATGGTTGTTCACTAGCAACATATTTGGCCTCTTGCCCCTCCAGTAATCGAAGAATAATTTGGTGAAACACAATTTGATTCTGCACATGGCGGACTTCATTGTCTGGTAATCGATGGATATAAAGTTCCTCTACATGCGCCACAATCGCAGGTTCATAAGGGAAGAATTGAATAATGACATTTGAGGCCGCCTCGCTTTTCCGTATCAATGCACCTGTAAGCAGAGCCCCCTCTTGCACTCGAGTATTGATTACTAGCTTGTAAACATGAAGAGGATGCTGAAGATTTGCACTGAGAACGGCCTCCGTGTGCGCCGGAAGCAAGATAACGCTCCCCTCCATCAATTCGTACATTTGATCATCAATCATAAGGTTGCCTTTACCCCCGACAACTGCGATCAGAACAGTTAAACTATCATTAAAAGTATACATTGGGAGATTTGTGGTGCTATAAATCGAGTGAATACTGTCTGCCATATATAATGGAAAATGGGACTCAGCCCACTCCGATTCTACAATGTTCTTCACAGCCAAAGCCTCCATTACAATAAAAGTGAAAAATGTCTTGAGCCCTTGCAATGTACTAAGCGCTATACCAGCTAGTTGAACATGAATTGTACACTTTCCTTATTGTACAACAATAAAGAAGACATCATATATGCAACATCTTGGGGATCATCTTCATAGCACTCCTTTTCCCAGCTAAATGAAAAAAAGGGCCCAACCCACGTATCACGAGGTTGAACCCATAGATCAGTATAACTATTTCTTATTCCACGTCTTGAATGAATTTCTCCAATGCGGTAACATCCGTGATGTTCTTGTTACATGTCTCGCTGTTTAGACACACATATTTACCGATGGCTTTATAGTAATCGGGCGAAGCGTTAGCAGGTTTCGATTTCGTAGTCACCACACAAAATGCAACCTCTTCATGCCGATTACATAAACAGCAATAGCTTTTCTTATTCGCAGGAGTATATTTTCCTACTACACCTACGATTTGCCCGTTCAGATGATACACGATGAACAATTTATTCGTTGCGATATCGATCCAGCCAAGATAAGTCATATAGCGGAAATCGATTTCAGCTAACTCGGGAACCTTTAACTTTTTGATTTTGGGAAAGAGCTTCTTAACCTGCGGTTCCGTCAATGGGGCGAATTCCGCCATGTAAGGTACCAGCGAACTCAAATAATGTTGGAATTCTCCAGACGTATTTAACGTCGAAATCTTCTCCAATGTCTGCTTTTGAAGATCATTCGTATCTGGTAATGCCTCTATAATTTTGGATTGCGCACTATATCTTACCGCGTCTACCACTTTCCGATCGGAAACGGTGTTGCAAGCATGCTCTAGTAAACCAGTCTGCTTCTTAATTAAGTTATATTGATGGTTTCTAATGAATGGATTGACCATTGCTTTTCAGCTCCTTATTGTTTATTAACAAGAAAATAAGGTGCAAAGCCCACTATTAGAAACGATATAAGTACGCTAAGGCGATAATGTTAACGATAACTGTTCACCCCATACAAAGTATCGCCCTAATATTAGGCTTTGCATGAGTCGGTATTAATCTGGCTAAATGATTGGCCATTCCTATCGCCTCCTTTGTTACTTAACATTATAAAATAACCGTCTCTTTTCCCGCAAGTCCCCCCATACCCATACCTACTACTTCCTTCTCCTAGTTCCGCGGTCAACGTGCCCTCGTCATCAAAGGACAAATACAATATTTTGATTAGAAGACCGATATCCTCAAAAAGAAAGTAATTCACTATAAATAGCAGATCAAGGTGTTATCCTTGACCTGCTATTTAGTCTTGCTCCTATGTTGGCTTCCATAGCTTCTTCCCTCGTAGTCTTATTCATCGGACGAAAATTACTCTCTATCTAATGAACGACCACGACTCACGTTCGACATGCGGCGCCTAAATCTCATTCACAGCCGACCCAGGAAATGTCTAGGTGACACCTCGCTCGAATCAGTAACCAAATTGACTTTCCAATCCGTCAAAGAAAATAAAATGAACGGGGATGGGATTAAAAGCCTTCTCATTCTTTAAATTTATCCATTGCAGCATAACCTTGTAATTACCCACCGCTGGTTCTCTCCACTGCAAAGTATACTGCGAATAAGCCAGTTCTTTTGAAGATGCTAAGTTGGGCCCCTCTTCACTGCTTGGCCACAAACTGACTTTACCATCGTTATCCGTTTCTGCATTTGCTATTATTGTATCTCCATACAATAATACGAAATGCCCTGATGGTGCTTTATTCCCATCTTCAGTTCGTATACTTAGATCCAATCCAAGCTCAGTAGAACTCAAGCTTAAATCTGGTGATTTCAATATATAATCTAGTGTATCACCCGCGATTCCTTTAACAATAATCTCTTCGACAGATTGCCGATATCCAAACATTATTTCGCTACGCTTACGCATGAGCAGCTGGAACAATATCGGACTGATCCCGACCAACCTGCAGGCTGGTATATCTATCACATCGATTTAAGAAATGACGGTGCCATACCTTCCCGTACGGCATTAATGCACTTATTGCTCTCTTTGCTCATGAAGCGCGGATTACTTCTGTTCTCGAGCCCGCTTCCCTATCATCAGGAAATCACGAAGCGGATGGGCTTTCATCAAGTGGAAGGAGCCACCCATTTCGACTTTGGACCAAATCTTCCATCACCCACTTATCTTCTAGACTTGCGTGGAGAAAGACAAAGGAAGTATTTCGACCTGTTGCTCCAACAGGTCGGTGTCTCTTTGGCTCTATCGCTACCCGAAGGAATATTCAACTTCACAAGTAAAGAGCGTGAAGTTGCTCTTCTCGTCATGTCAACCCAATCCAACGCAGAAATCGCTGAGAGCTTAAACGTGACCGAAGCGGCGATTAAGAAGCACCTCGGCAGAATTTATATGAAAGCGGAAGTACGCGGCAAAATACAACTTCTCAAGAAACTGATGGAAGCTACTGTCCGCTAGCTTCCCTTAAAGATAATGACTGTAGAACGATAAGCAGTAACACAAATCAACCACGTCCAATGGACGTGGTTGATTTGTGTTACTGGTAGAGCACATTGCAAGTAAATCTGAGAGGTGATCATACGTGCCATGCTTAATTTTGGAAGGTGGAACCCTTCGCCCTATATCAGTGATGGTGTGATGAACGCACTGCACGATCAGGAAGTTATGTTCCCCTATGTTCATAGTAATAGAAGCGATTTCGAATAGCTCTATTCATATTTCATAAATTGAAATACTCAAAAATATTTCACTAGTCATCGCGCATAGAACTGGTGAACATGCTATAATTATGGTTGCATTTAATACTAGTGAGTACTTGTTAGTATCTCACTTAAAGAAATGACTTTTAGAAGTCTTTTGAGAGGAGGCCATGTGATGTTCGCGAAGCGACTGAAACAGTTGCGTAAACAGAGGAAATTGACTATGCAGGAAGTAGCGGATTACGTTGGAGTTGCAAAAAGTACATATGCTGGGTATGAATCTGGATACCGCCAGCCCACGCTAGAATCCATTCATACGATTTCTCGAAAGTTACGCACTTCTGCGGATTACCTTCTAGGGCTGACTGATTATCCTGAGCCCCCAGCAGAACTAAATCATAATGCGAAAGAATATCTAAATTACGAACAGCTTCACTGGGATGGGATTCCTTTGGAAAAAGACGATCTTGACCTGATTCGTATATTGCTCGAACGTGTGATCCGTGACCGAAACTTACCAAAGGATGAGTAACTTATCCTCCCATTAATCGTTGCATCTTCGCTCTTGATTCATCTTGAAGCCCCACTTTTAACGTGTTATACGTCTGTTTCCACTCATTAATTACACTTGTAGATACAGCATCCTTCTCTGCGTTTCGAATTAGATCTTGGTATGTAACTTCACATGTAGATTCCGCAGTTGTTATCTCCTTGGTTGTATTTTCTTTCCATGATTGAACGCTATCGAAATTCCTCACATCCAACTTCTGGATACTATTCTCTGCCCCATTTAAGACCATATTCATATCCTTCCTACAATTCGCCTCAATCTTTATCATTTCTTGTTCGTATTTCTGTAGTGGAGTTACGACCGCATCGGTTTGTTTACTGCTAGCTAAGTCCTTTTCTCCTGTGCTAGGCGAATCTAATTCCACTGTACTGGACGAATCCGGCTTCGTCGTAGGTGGTGATGTATACACATTGGTTTGAGAATTACTTTGAGCGTTGCTTTGTTGTTGAGGCTGAGCCTCGGACTGAATTGGAGCTTGAACTGTGGCTTGAGTTCCAGACTGAGGTTTGGGCTGACTTAGAACAGATGTACCCGACGTCACTGGAGGCTGACTATTAGATTGCGCACCTATTTCTTCATTCTTCTCCGCTTCATTTGAAGACTGTGATATGGATTCGCCGCCAACCTCTGTGTGATCATCCGATATTCGATCATCCGATATTCCAATAGAATCACCCATCTCACCTATCATAAGCGGTTCTTCTTCCATCCCTAAATTCATGCCTAACGGTTCATTTGTTGATCGTTTATCTGCCTCTAGCTTCGATGTTTGGCTTCTTTCTTTCCCATTGGTTTGATCATCGCTTTGCGCTTTCTCTGAGGACTCCTTCCAATACAATCCACCCCATACAAAAAGCAATATAATCGTGATAGAGGCTAAAATAACTATAAGAGGATTCTGTTTCCGAATTCGACGACGTCTTTTTTTTCGTATACGTTGTGTTCCCATCGTTATGTTAAACACCACTTTCTTATCAAATTTCGATCCCTTCAATATCCTCTTTACCTCTTCCGCAGGAACTATAATCCTAATTTTCCGTTACTATTGATAATAAAAGAAATAGGCCAGTCCTCCTTCACAAAGGAGAACTGGCTTATATTTAGAATTTCATTAAACTTTCGATGATGAGATTACTCATTTGAGTGACCTGTTTTTTGATATTATTAATGGCTTTAGTCTTAACCGATTTCGTAAATTCGATAGGGCTAATCTGATCAAAACTATCATTTCCAGCTTGAACAACTTCTACAAGCAATTGTATTTTTTCCGAATCTGTGGTTGCAACACGCAGTCTCTGTTTAAGTTCGGTAACAGTACTTTCGAATGTCTTGACGATCTTTTGAATCTCTGCAGCTGGGTCTTTCCCGAAGTCATCGTTAACAAGCGTAACTTCTTGCTCAAAGATTACCTTCGAACTACCTCCGAGGAAATGGGCCAGTGATGCTTGAATAACTGCCGTTCCGTTCTCCACTTTATTCGATATCTTAACTTCACCTTTCGAATCTACCTTAACATCTTTGCTACCGGAGACCTTCTTCCATTTCAAACTAGATGAAGGAATCTCAACGCCTAGAACCGTCATCCCATATGCATGTTGACGTCCGTTATCAGTAATCTTAACGGTTGATTCCGCTTCAGAATAAATATAAGCAGCATTCATTGCTTTAATAGCCTTCTCATCGTTCTTAAGTTTGCTTTTAAATTTAGTTACCATGGAAGCAATATCATCCGGTCTAATACCAAGATTGAACATTGCATCACTTACAGCATAACCATTCTTATCCGACAGGACCTCTGACAACGCTGTACTTTTAACTGTATCTAGCCCATCTTTATTACTTAATAGCTTATCCAGTTCATTCGAGCTCATATTCGCTAACGTGTTGCGGACGATTTTTTCAACTCCACCATTTTCACGACCATCACCAAACATCATGATCAGGATGTCATCGATTGTAAGCGTTGGAACTCCAGCAACAGTCGCAATCGTCTTCAATGTTGCTCTGAATTCTGGGTTTGCTCGAACAGCTTCCATCTGAGCAGCTTCTACGTCGTATTGAATTGAGCCCACGGATTTAATAATATCAAACAAGCTGTTCTTCAACGCAACTTGATCTACTGATTCTGGTAAATTCTGAGCAATCGGATTCCAGATCGGATCAATCCATTCTTGATCTTTGGCGAAGCTCAGCCCGATCAATTCATCACGTAACTTACGAACATTGTTTACATCCGAAGAGCCACCTGCAACTAACGCATCAGTTATCTTATTCCACCGTTGCAGGTATTCCTCTACAGGGAATATATTCTCTTGCACTACGGTGTCATCTACCAGCGTGACCTCTTTCTCAAAAATCACTTTGGCAAATTTGCCATACGGATTCACAATCATCGCTCGAATAACAGCTGATCCGCTTTGAACACCTTCAGGAATCGTAACTACACCATTTGGAGCTACTATCACATCATCGCTGCCTGAAACTTTACTCCATTTCAGTACAAGTGAAGGAATTTCCTCTTCGAACAACTTCAGGCTGTAACTTTGTTTACGACCGTTCTCACTAATCTCAGCAGTTGCCTGTGTGGCTGTACGAATATAAGCAAAGCTTATCGCATTAATGGCGGCATCATCCTTCTTAAGTTTAGCCTGAATGTTAATTACCAACGTTCTGATATCCTGAGATGAAATGTCCAATTTGTTCAGAATCGAACTTATTTTATAGGTATCCGTTTCACTTAGTTGCTTATCAACGGCTTGCAGCAATACCTCAGTTACAGCTTGACTATTACCCACTAAACCTATCAATTCAATTAAAGACATATTTTCAATTATATTTCTAACCTTTCCTTCTAGACCTATTCGGTTCCCACCGTCACCAAACAGGAATACGAGAAGATCATTTGTACCGATATTCATATTGCCACTAGCAGCGGCGATCATCTTCAGCATAGCTTGGAAATCAGGATTCGAGCGAAATGCATCCAAATCCGTCTTGGATTGAATTGAACCGACAGCCTGAATGAGTCGGAATATACCAGCCTTAAGTTCCGTTTGATCGACGGATTCTGGAATCCTAACTCTAATCTTATTCCAAATAGGATCAAACAACTGTCGATTGGCCATATAATCAAACCCAACAAGTTCATCCCGCAGGTTCATTACAGACTTTACATCCGCCGGACCACCCGTTACGAGAGCATCGTACAACTGGATCATTCGCTCAATTAGTGGGTTCGACAGCTGTTCCAATTCCGCAGCGTTTACCGTTTGAATTAAGCCTAAATTCTTCACGAATCCTTTCTGACTCATTGGTAATCCTCCAAGCGAAACAGTAAACATAGATAGCACGAGCGCGGATACGATCATCTTCTTTGTAAATGTCATTTCGTTCACCCCTTAATATGGATATGGATATGGATTTGATTAGTACTCTAAAATTTCAGCACGGGCATCTGTTGTTTGACGCCCTGGTTTAGATTAGGACGACCCACCGAATAGTAAATGAAATCTGTTCCCAACAGATGCTCTTCTTTAAATACATTTCGACCATCTATGAGAATCGGCTGTTTCAATACACTTTGTAGCTGTAATAGATCTACCTTTGCGAATTCATCCCACTCCGTCAATAAGCACAATGCATCCGCATCTCTAGCGGTTTCAAGCGCTCCATCGCACCATTCGACGCCGTCCTTACCGAATAAAGCTTGGAAGCTTTCCATCGCAATTGGGTCATAAGCTTTCACTTTTACACCGTTATCAACTAAATGCTGAATGATCTCCAAGGCGGGTGAATCACGAACATCATCCGTATTGGGCTTGAATGCTAATCCCCACACAGCAACCGTCTTCCCTTCCAACTCACCGTCAAATATATTCTCCAGCTTGCGAATGACGTTAAAGCGTTGACCCTGATTCACTTCCACAACGGAGCGTAGTAACTTAAATTCATAATCCACATGACCAGCAATCTGAATTAATGCACTTGTATCCTTTGGAAAACAAGAACCTCCATATCCGATACCAGCTTTCAGGAATGATGGACCAATTCGCTTATCATAACCCATCCCTTCCGCCACTTTAGTCACGTCTGCGCCTACCTTTTCGCAAATGTTGGCAATCTCATTAATAAATGATATCTTTGTCGCTAGAAAGGCATTAGATGCGTATTTTATCATCTCTGCGCTACGGATATCTGTCACAACGATTTGTTCCGTTAGTGGCTTATGAAGTTCAGACATCGTGTCAGCAGCACTCTGGCTTTCTGCACCAATGATGATTCGGTCGGGATGCAAAGTATCCCCGATCGCCGAACCCTCTCGTAGAAACTCTGGCAATGAAATACTATCAAAGGTCTTGTCCGATCTGGATCGGATTAATTTAGCAAGTCGTTCATTTGTTCCAACAGGTACAGTACTTTTCACAGCAATGATCTTGTAACCGTTCATCGCACCTGCAATTTCAAGCGCTACTTGATCAATAAAAGCAAGATTTGCCTCTCCATTTGGTAATGGTGGCGTTCCAACCGCTATGATGATAATGTCCGATTGTCGTACAGCACTGGGTAGATCCCCCGTAAATGATAGTTTTCCAGCCTCGCGATTGGCCGTAGCTAATTCTTGCAGTCCCGGCTCATAGATCGGTATCCCACCGGCATTCAACATATCAATCTTTCGCGGATCCTTATCTACACATATGACTTGGTTGCCGAGTTCCGCATAACAGACGCCTGACACGAGACCTACATAACCGGTTCCGATAACCGTAATGTTCATTGTCAACACTCCTTCATTAAGTTTGTTTCATTTACACAGTGCACAGTTGCATAATCTCGTTCCAATCGAATGCAAGTCTCACGATGTCCTCTTCAATAAGTTCAGTGCCCGTTTGCACTTCGATGATATCCATCTCCGTATTTGCCCGCAGGCTATGTCTAGTGTCTTTGGAAATGACTAAGACGTCTCCAGCCTTCACTAGAAGGTGCTTATCATTCAGTACCATCTCACCTTCACCAGCAACGACAGTCCATACTTCGTTTCTAAGTAGGTGGTATTGATAGCTTAAATTCTGACCCGGCGCGACACAGATTCGTTTCGTTAACACTTCTTGTCCGTCTGGATATTTCAAGTAATCGAGTACGCGATAACGTCCCCAACGTCGTTCTTCATACATCGGTCGTTGATCCGAATGTTTCATGACTTCTTTAATCATAGGACTGGATGCCTTGTCCGACACCAGAATCCCATCCGGGCTTGCAGCAACAATCACGTTGGATAAGTTAAGGAGTGTAATCGGTATATCCAGTTCATTGATGACATGCGTATTTGTCGATTCACCACTGATAATTCCTTTGCCAATGAGTGAGGATTCTATCTGCTCAGTCAATGTATTCCACGTACCTAAATCCTTCCAATCACCTTCATAGGGAAGTGCAACGATGTGAGTCGCTTTCTCCACGATTTCGTAGTCGAAACTGTTCTTAGGAATTCTTCCATACTGTTTCGACATCTCATCGTACTGGATCGGATAACCCTTTTCGATCAGAATGTTAATGAGAAAATCAAGCTTAAAAGCAAAAACGCCGCAGTTCCAAAGTGCAGCCTGTTCAATCATGGCTACCGCTTCTTCCTCACGGGGTTTCTCTCGAAAACTTTGAACGGTTATGAAAGGCTCATCAGCCTTAGTACCGACATTTGGAACGATATATCCGTATTTCTCAGAAGGATACGTTGGCTTCACGCCCATAAGCGCCAAATCCGCACCCGACTCATTAAGAACATGTTCTAACTCTTTTGTCTTGTGGAAGAATGACTCCTCCACGTATGGATCAACAGGCATCACAACAACAGTCTCATCTAAGCTAACGCCTTGAACCGAATATAAATAGGTAGCTGCCAACGCGATGGCTGGAAATGTATCTCTTCTCTCCGGCTCCACGATCACTTCGATCTCGCTTCCGAGCTGGCTGTGAATCATTTCAACCTGTGACTTACTTGTTGCGATATACGAATGATCGCGAAGTCCAGCATTGGAAATCTGTCCCCACACGCGTTGTACCATCGATTCCCGTTCACCATCGATATTTCCCAACACCTTCAAGAACTGTTTGGAACGTGATTCATTGGATAACGGCCACAGGCGTTTGCCTGATCCCCCGGATAGAAGAACAATTTTCATAATGAATCCTCCTAAAAGTTTTTGTGAAACTTAGCTTCTTGATGCCTAAGTTTTTGTGAAGCAAGCCGCTACGGCAACGGATTGTCCCTCCGATCGCTGTTGCCCTCTAATTTCTTGATTAAACCGCTATAGCGGTAGAAATTCGAGGGCAAAGGCGAACGCTGTCGCTTCTTCAGGACAATTCCGTCACCTTCGCTACATTCTGTTTGATCCAACATTTTTCATCACAGATTTCGTTATTTTTCCTGTGTTAACACTAAAAATAAAATGCAAATTCAAATGCATACTCACTGCATACTCTCTTAATTAAGTGAGGCGTTTCTGCCTCACTTAAATCTCTAAAACATTACTCTCTCTCTTACCGTGCAGATTCTAGCGAAGGGGGCGGAATTGTCCTGGAGAAACGGCAGTGTTCGCCTTTGCCATTGGATTTCTACCGCTATAAGCGGTATATGATCAAGAAATCTGAGGGCAACAGCGATCGTAAGGACAATCCGTCACCGTAGCGGACATCTCCGCACTGTAACTTTACTTCGATAGCATAAGCTTCGTTTTTTTAAGCAACGCCTCTTCATATAACCGCGTAATCTTAGATCTTTTCACTACGAGTTGTGACGATTCGATTCCGCTAGTCCAGGTATTATAGTAATTTGAATTTTTGCCGTATGAATTATCGAGTAATGTGTTGGGCTTGTCCATTAAGCAAGCTAGAATATGACCATGTAACCTTGAAGTCTGCACATTGCGATAACCGCTGAAGCGTCTGACCGCTTTGCTCACTAAGTAATCACTATACTTATCCCAGATAGCATGCATCGGTAGAGGGCCACTCCCTTTTCTCATGACTTTGGCGATCATGTTGATAGCCTTTTTCTCCACTCGATTGTATAAGGAAGCCCAATCTAAGAAATCGCCCTGTCCATCCGATTCGAATTGTAACTGCTCGCTTGTCTTCTCAATATCCGTCCGGAAGAAACAGAGTAGGTCTTTATCAGGTCTACTTTTCGGAGTAATCGGCCACAGTTGATGCGCCATATCAGGCGATAAGTAGACGTGACAGTTATGAAATTTCTGAATAGCTACCCCATAGGTCAAGGTATCTCTTACAAAAAGATGAGTATCCCTATGGTTATTAAAAAGTTGCGCCGTACGGTCATATTCCGATTCTTCTTTAAAAAAGATCGTCTGAGGAAGTAATACGATCCGATTATTGATATATTCAGCAACAATTCTCTCACGCAATCTCTGATGGACTGGATACAAGTCTCCGAAGTTCCCTCCGCCCTGAAGGACTATGATCTGATCCTTTGGTATGACGAGTTCATCTGGGAAATCAAGAACGCTGTATCGCGCTTGAACGTGAATATTATGATCTCTAAAGAACGCCTCGGTGCCCTTCATAATCAATAAGTCCCCGCCATTGTTATAAACAGGGTAGTCTATATAATAAATACTCGATCCCGACGGGATCACATTCAGAATTTTACGCAGCTCTGTTTTCAATA
This sequence comes from Paenibacillus macquariensis, assembly GCF_900156375.1. Lineage (GTDB taxonomy): Bacteria > Bacillota > Bacilli > Paenibacillales > Paenibacillaceae > Paenibacillus_AQ > Paenibacillus_AQ macquariensis. The sequence goes on along the minus strand of NZ_FTNK01000004.1, from coordinate 394,255 downwards.
AATCCATCGGGTGACCATTAGGTTTCCCTTGCATATTAGCGCGCTCCCTTGCTTTTTATTTTGTCTTGCATGCGTTCTACTAGAAAACGAAAATCATCCTTGTCGAATATCATCCCGCTCAGCTTCACCTGAAAGACGATCCGCATCGCTGCCATCGTCACCGCTAGTCGAATGATCGCTCCAATGAATAACGCAAGCGCGATTCCATTTAACCCGTATAATGGCGTCAATACGAAGAACAACCCGATCGTTACAGCCAGTGCGATCAGTTGACGAACTAATACAAGACCCGGTCTTCCCATCGCATTAAACGAGGAGGCAAGTATCCATGATCCACCACCGAGAATGCATTCAATAGACAGAAGATAGAAAGATCCACTCGCCTCTAGAAAAGGTGCACCGAACAGTACACCCATTAGATACCGACCGATGAACATGCAAGGAATAACTACGATGGTCATCAAGAGCATGGATAACCGGAATGCCCTACCAACCGTAAATATAATCGTATTCTTATCCATACCGGTGACCTTCGGAAAAATAACATTCGTAATAGCTGTCTGCACAACATTGAATACACGTGATAATGCATAGACGACGGTGTACAATCCTAGGTCTCTTGCTGTTAGCATAGAAAGAATAATGATTTTATCGAACTGAGAATACAGTGTTCCTAGCAGCTCTACTCCGAATACTTTACTACCGTATCCGAATAGCGTCTTTGCTGCCTGTAGATTTCCCAAGCCCTTGAACCAATGAATTCGAAGCTCTTCTCTTACACTGTATAAAGCCCACAATATAACAAATACACTGGTTACTAGAAACACCAGTGCAGCTGAATGAAGACTTAAATTATCCAATGACCATAACACCATAAGTCCAATCAGATTGATCAATGGAAAATATAATCGAATGCCATTATATACGTTGAACTTGCCTGTGCTCTGAGCCAGAGCCGAGATTAAATTGACTGCAAGTAATATGGGAAGCATCAGTACCGTATACCACCTAGCGGTCTGAATAACAGCTTCCGGATAATTACCAAGCCATACGGGCAACCACATCCAAGCGACGAACCCGACAATCACACTGACAGGAATCTGGAACAGAAACCCCGCCCGGACGAAATCAGCTCCATTACCTTTGTTTTGCTTGAGGTTATAAATTAATGAGGTTGGAAGACCAAACCCCACAAGACCTGCTAGTAACGTTGGCCAAAATAGAATGGCCGAGAACTCCCCTTTACCCACAACACCGAACATGCGGGCCGTCACAATCGAGGTCAGTGTGCTGATGATCATGACTAGGAGATTGGTTGCACTTGTGCGGAGAATCGTTTGAAAGAGTCCGCTATCCTTCATTTCTTTGCGAATGGTGAGCTCTGCCATGTTCTACTTCAACCCCTACCGTTATATCGCAAGATACCCACAAGTGACCCGTTGCGGTAACATATTTTTACAACTTGTCGAATAAACGTTTTGAAATGAAAAATCGTGAGTATCGATGAAAGAATAGCCTGGAACATACGAATCGTATGCTTCAGAATCGCTATGGAGCTCTTATCTTTGCGTTTCACCGCATCGCTCACTCCCTGCCAGAACATCCGTTTCAAGAACCATTTCTTCGTCGTTCGTTCCTTTGCTATTTTGTGCTTGACCGGGGCAAAGGGAGTATAGTACACCTTGTATCCTTCACGTAATCTCGCAATCAATTCGCTTTCTTCGCTCGACAACAAGTTTGTTCCGACCCGTCCCAAGTCCTCACGAAATGGCTTCATATGATCGAAGACACTTACTCGAAAAGCAACATTCGCCCCATATGGAATAGATGGCGACGGCATTTCCTTCACTTCACTTGAATAATCGAGAATCGTGAATACCGATCGATACTCCTGCGGAATCCAGTCCGGTTCCTTGTTTTCCCAGATCGGTTCGATCTTGCCTCCTACACATCCAATGGTCGAATCACTTTCAAACACTTCTACGATGTTCCGCACCCACTCGATTGAAGCCAAAGCGTCATCATCCAAGAAGAGAATGTATTTACCTCTTGCCTCCCGAATGGCTCGATTACGGGCAACGGATAATCCCAGTTTATCTTCGAATATATAACGTATCCTTGAACCATGCCGAAGTCTTAAGTTATTCACTACCTCGACGGTATTATCTGTCGATCGATTATCGATGACGATAATTTCAATTTCCTCATTAGGAAAACTTTGAATCAAGACGCTCTCAATGGCCTCTCCTGTATCCTTCGCTCGGTTATGCGTGCAAATGGCTACCGTTACTGTAATATTCATCGTTCATCCCCATCCTTGATAAACGTTTTTTATCTTTTGCGCAATGGTGCTCCATTCCAATTCCTTCAATACTTTTTCATAATTTGGTGATTTGTTCTCTTTTTTCACATTCAATGCGACTTTCATTGCGTTAGTTAGTCCGTTATCATCTGATGGATCATATCTAACGACCATGTCTTCCGTGAAATATTCATCAATGAAGTCATTGTTTGGCATGATGATCAACTTCTTGAACGATAGACCAAGTATCGCTGAACCTGAAGTTGTAATCTCTTTGTACGGCATCACCATAACATCTACAGCGCTAATTAGATCGGCAATCGATTCATTGGGAATAAACTGTAGCTCCATAATGATATTATCGATATCCTTAACATGCTTAAGATACGCTGTCATCTCTACGTCTGCTTTGCCTGCAATAATTAGATAAGATTGTTTCGACTTCACAGCATTAAAGGCTTCGATTAGATCCTCGACACCCTTATATGCTTTGATTGCACCGAGAAATAAGTAGACATCAGCATCCTCGGGAATGTTATAGACCTGTCTGAAATCTGTACCTTCACGCTTGTACACTCCCAAATAATGGCCATGTTTCACCACGAATAACTTCTTAGCTGGAACATCGAATTCAGTCATTACTTTTCGTTTAATAGACTCCGAAGCTACTATCAATTTATTACAGAAACGACAAATCAAGCGACGCATATAGCGCTCCATTCTGTGATACTTGGCGTTGTGTGGGTACAGATTATGAATCGTCCAGATCAACTGTATATTCCGCATCTTCAAATACATCATCGTTATAATAAAAATGAACGATTTCACGATAAACAATAGTGGATTACGATTCTGGTAAGCATGGTGCATCCAGTGAATATGGACAATGTCGCCCGGTTTCGCTTGGCCTACCTTCAGCATTAGCTTGCCATGCTTCAAATCCTTAATGTCCATTCCTGCACCGCATAACGAATTTGTTAATAAGTCATTGTAAAAGTTCAACTCGCTCGATTTCGGCCACATCCATACTTTCATCGCTTTACTCTCCCTAAACTTGCTAGAATATCAATTCCACCGGACATCCCTTTTAATCACCTTGGCCGGTATCCCTGCTACAAGTGTATAGGGATCCACATCCTTCGTTACAACTGAACCCGCCGCAACTACAGCTCCATTACCAATGTGTACGCCTTTTAAAACAATAGATTTACATCCGATCCATACCTTATCACCAATCACAATAGGCTTCGTCGATATCGTCCCCTCTATCTGATGATAATCGGTGTCTGTAATAACAACGTCCCATGAGATCGCACAACCCGTACCGATTGTAACCGAATCCTTTGCCATGATCTCTGTCCGACGATTAATATATGTACAATCACCGATCACAATCTCTGCACCAGGGGCGTCTAGATAGAAATTAACTTGATCGTAGAGCATGACTCTACTCCCTAACATTAATTTCGAATGGCCACATTTCGAGATGATATGAGAACCAGCCACTTGAAGCATCGAGCCGCTCTTCGTCACTCTTAGCGCAAACAAATGACCTCTTAATACGCGGTTAATCTTCTTTATGACATGCCTAACCTGACTTACATTCAAGTGAAGCCCCTCCCTAACACTACTCGTTACTGTACATATCCCCGCTGACCCTTTAGTTATATCTGCGGATCCATTCATTCGGAACATGAATCTCGCGAATGACTTTGGCAGGTGTACCCCCGGCCAACACATTGGCTGGAATATCACGTGTAACTACGCTACCTGCTGCGATCACGGTATTGCATCCGATCGTTACACCAGGTAAAATAAGTACTCCTCTACCAATCCAGACATTATCCGAAATGATGATATCTCTACTCTGAGAACGATCATCCACATCCACGGGATGAAAGTTCGAATCGATCATATTAACCATTGGACCGATGATGGTATTGCTCCCAATCCGAATCGATTTCGTACATCCGATATCTATGCCATAGTTGAAGAACACATTATCCCCCACCCACAGCGTAGCTCGTTTATTAACAGAAATCGAAGACTGAAAAGGTTTCGCATGAAAGGATACATTCCGTCCAACGACGAATTCACCCTTGTTCTTCACAGTAAGACGACCTGATATCCTACTCAACCGTCCCACGGAGCTGGTCTTGAACGGAAGGATTACAGCTCCCTTCAACACCGCTAACAATTTACCTATACTGAATTGCTTCGTTGTGATACTCATTCCCTCATCCCACCGCTTCTGACTTCATCTGATTAGCCAATAACAAATGGTAGGTATTCTCTACCTTTCGGGCAATCGTGTTCATGTTGAAATCATTCATTACACTTGTATGCCCTTGGCTTGAGAGTTCTTGATAGTTAACCCGCTTATCGTAAACAAGCTGAATCGTCTGATAGAGTTCCTCAACATCTCCATCTTTCACGATGAAACCTCCCTTTGTCAGATGAATGATTTCCGGAGCTCCACCAGAATCTGCAACGATGACGGGTGTTTGTACAAGCATGGATTCAATAATGACTCTTCCAAATGGTTCATTTAACGAGAAGTTAATGGTCAGATCACATTCCTTCATGAGCTCAAGTGGTTTCTTGCTGTACCCATAAAAAATAACGTTATCTTCCAAATCGTACTCAATGACCTTCTGGATCATGTCATTGAAATATCCATCCGATCCATCGACAGAAGTGTCACCTACAATCAGCAGCTTCCAGTTATATTTCTTGTTATCAGCCAGTTTCTTGACAGCCTCAATCATAAGATGATATCTCTTCCACTCTACGATCCGTCCAAATGTTCCAATAACAAGCGTATCATCCTCCATAAAGCTCCGATTCTTCATCGTTAATCCAAGCTCTGTATCGACGCCGTTATAGATGATAGTCTTGTTCTTGCCCTCGATGGAGTTCGCTACAAATTGCGAAATACATATGACCTGATCAAAGAACCTGGGTAATACCCGATTAAACATGCGTAAATGTGTGTGATCTCGATGATGCCATACCAATTTGCACTTGGTTAGAAATTTAAGTGGCGCCGTATACCAGGGTGCTCGCCAACCATTGGCATGTACAATATCAATGTGATTTCTGATCACATATGACTTGATTCGAAATACCGTTTCCAAATAACCGAAGCCTAATTTCTTCTTAATGCTATTCAGACGAAGAGGAAAGTGCTTGTATTCTGTTCTAATTTCACTTAAATAATCGGCATTTTCAGGACTCAATAGATGAATTCGATATTGCGAAGTATCCAAGTAATTGATCAAATGAATGAGACTTTGTTCGGCACCCCCCTTTTTATCCGCATGGGTCACAAACATAACATTGATTTTTCCTTTATCCATTCATAGCACCTGCTTCATTTGATAACTTGTATTCAACGAATTTATGTACCCCTTCAATACCTCTTTATGATCGTAGTGGGTGCGTATGAATCCCTGCGACGACTCTAGTAGTGTTCTCGCTCTTTCGGGATTATCGAACAATAGCTTTATTCTGCGATAGAACTCCTCGGGACTATCAGCAACCATAATGTGCTCGTTATCCACAAGCCCAGTACCCTCGTATCCGATGGATGTTGAGATGACTGGCAATCCATTCTGAATGGCTTCGATCGTCTTTAGCTTTACACCCGCTCCATTTCGCATCGGATTCACAAACAGATAGCCCTGTTTGTAAATATCGTCCAGACTCTCTGGTGTGTCATGTACGATGACATTCGTCAAATCGTAAGAGTCGAGCCAACTCAAGCTTTGCTTCCTACTATTCCCAGCAACGATAAATTTGTAATCAGGCTCTTTCAACATCAAAGGATGAATATGCTCCAGATACCATACAATCGCTTCTCGATTATTCGGCATGAAGAGTGATCCGATAAATACAACATGTTTGCTGTCAAATGTACTCTCAAGGAATGTTTCCTTGGTGACCGGAGGCGGTAAAAACAAACTATGGGTTGCAGGATAAAGTCTATGGAAGATTTCAAACTCCTTATTCGAAATAAATAAGTACTTATCAACCTTCTTCCGCATCTTCTTCTGTAATATCGAGAACTTGCTACTTTCCATGTGATAATACAGCTTATGAATGGCATTATGGGTACTTCTAGCTAACGCCTTGAAATATACCGCTTCATCGTTATGAACTCGTAAAATAACGTTCGCGTGTTTGACTAACGGATTATTTAGGATGGGATAGACATAGTCTCCTTCCAGCAATACATAGTCATAATCCTCGTCGATGTTCACGTGTCTTAACTCGTTACGCGATTGTACCTGCATAGGAACCACATGTAGCATATCTGTAAGCTTACTTCTCCGATCACACAGCTTTATATCTTCAACGTAGCGATATACCACTTTCATATCCGAGGGTGTAGGCACTTGTTTCCCACAAACAACGAGATGAATCGTCCATCCAAGTTCAGCTAACACCTTAATGCGGCCCCACGTATCGACCCTGCCGCCATGATCCGCAGGATAAGGAAAATCACTACATACAACAAGTATTTTCATTTAGAAACCCCCGACATTTTGGATTGGTTTATTTCGTTCTTCCCTAGAAAAGTGCTGATAAATGCAAACAACAGCCAAATCTCATATTTAATCTCAAGCGCCACAAAGAGCAACGAGAACAACATGCAAACAAGTGCCAAATACAGGATGATGCTCGATTTCACTTTCACAATCAAGTTTTTAGCGACCAGATAAAAGAAAACAACTGAGAATATCCCGCCAAACATAAACCATTGGAAGAATCCCGATTTGACACCCAAATTTTTATCCGAGTTCGAGTATTGAAGTAACTCTCCCGTATTAATCTGGCCGATCCCAAAGATGTTGTAATAGAAATGAGACATGAAGAGGATTGAGTCGTTCAAATAGTCATCGAAATACATTAAGTAGGCTCCGGTACCTACCCCCAGCGGATGGTGAAAGACCGTAATGATAGCGATGATTATCGTTCCCATCCTCGTATATGACGAGGTATAGTTCTCCATATCGTTACTAAACGAGCTGATCAATCCTGCTGAGAAATACGCAATAAACATATACATGGCTAAGACAACACCAATAAGGACAATGAAATTCCTCTTTTTTCTGAAATCAAGAAATTTAATCATCGTCACGACTAACGTCAATAAACATACGATTAGGAACCCCTTGGATCCTGTAACTGACAGATAGAACAGAAAAATTCCTGCTGTATATACGTTAGATAGAATCCTTGCAAAGCGATTTAAGTATCGACTCAAATACACTAGTATCGAAGAATACACGACGATAATAGACCCCGTGGTACTACTTTCCGAAGTAAGCAGTCTCACCCTCCAATAAGGATTGCTACCCGAATGCAAGAACGTTAACGCATTGGGCATGGTAACCAATTCCACAATCATAATCACTAACAAGAGACTCATCACCGCAAGGAAACAACCATACAGGAGTTTAAAGCTATTTATTTTTGAGAACACGAGCTGCATATGCCGGATATACAGCAGAATTAATGCAAAATAAACTAAGACCTTGATCCCTTTGCCAAGCAGGCTCTCAGACCAGAAGCTGTAACTCCCCTGCATGAATTGAACGAGTATGTATCCCAAACTGACAAAAGTTAAATAAACAATAAATGCGAACAAGTACTTCTGTAGCTTAGATACCACCATCAACCTCTTATATTTAGAAAGCATCGCAATCTCACAAAATATAAAGAGAGGTAGCAGCAATATAATAGGCGATCTGCCTATCTCACCGATCGTATTAACAAGAGGGAAATCCTGATAGACGGTCAGTACCAGCAAGATACTGAGATAAAGAGCCAAAAAGAAACTTTCCTTACTTGGCTTCTTTCCAGCTAGTTCTTCATTTGACGTATGATTGCTATGTAAGCTTTCGTTCATCATCTCTTTCATCCCCGTAAATCTAGACATATTTTTTTATCGTGATGGAATATCGACCACCTTGTTTCTTCAATCCATCCTCATATAGTCGTACGATCTGTTGGTTCATCTTATCTGAATGGAATTTCTCATAAAAGATCTTCTCACCGATCTCTCCCATCCATTCAAGCTTGTCCTTACTTAACCCCTGAATAATGTTAACCAACTCAACCTTGTTATCGAAATCAAAGATATAACCATTGACTTCATGCTGTATAATCTCCGGAAGTGCACCACGATTACTTGCAATAACAGGCTTCTTATTCCGTAAAGCCTCGATCGCAACAATGCCGAACCCTTCCCATCGTGAAGGAACGATCACAGCGTCGCATGCTTTCATATAACGATCGATTTCCGAATTGTCCACCCAGCCGATTTTGACTGCGTTGCTTGGATAAGTGTATTCGAAATCCTTCAATACGGTATCGCCTACTAAATAGAGATTAACATCCGCGAATGGATTCTCATTAAACACCTCGAGCAGCAAGTCAAAACCTTTTTGCCGGTCGAAGCGACCTACATATAGTAGATTAATCCTATCCTTCGGTACATCGAATGGAAATTCATTCGAAGGTGGAGCATCTGATACTCCGTTATACACAACCACTGACTTTTTAGAAGGCAAACCGTAGTTCATCGACATCTGGTATTCATGCTTTGAAATGTTAATGATGAAATCTGTACGTAGCGATAACAATCTCTCTACGCCTGCAAATATCTTTTTTTTCCACGACTGCGTGTCCATAAGAAATGCCCAACCATGTGAGCAATAAATGACTACAGGTCTTTTCCTCTTGAAAAAAAATAACGTCCGCAGGAAAAACCCTGCGAACGTTCCATGGACATGTACAATATCCGGATTAATCTCTTTCATCTTCATATGAATCGATTGCATCGCTTTAAGGAAGTATTTAGGGCTCCTTTTATAAGGGTACAAATGTAATCGATCAGGGCTAATTTGTAATGAATGACGGTTTGAGTTCTGCTCCGATACCATGAGATAAATATCATGATTCACCGATTGGTATTTTAATACTTCATTAAGATGGGTTTCAATACCACCCTTAGTAAACTCTGAAATATGAAGGACTTTGACCATAATCTCCCCTCCATCTCTAAGTTAAAATGCGTCCTTGGATCCAACCATAGCCTTCACCGTTCGCAAAATAATTCTAATATCGAAAATAATGCATTTTTTCTCAATATAAGTGATATCGAGCTCAACCATTTGTTTGAAATCCAGATTGTTTCTACCACTAACCTGCCATAATCCTGTACAACCTGGTGTGACCGCTAAACGTTTCTTATCATGATTCGTATATACCGCAACTTCTCTAGTAAGAGGTGGCCTTGGCCCTACCAAGGACATTTCGCCTCGTAGCACATTAAATAATTGCGGAAGCTCATCAATACTTGTTTTACGAATAAACTTCCCAACTTTTGTTACGCGTGGATCGTCTCTCATTTTAAACATAGCACCACTAATCTCGTTCTGATCAAGTAGATCTTTCAACTTTTCTTCAGAATTGGTATACATAGAACGAAGCTTATACATCCGAAATAGTCTCTCATTCTTACCTACTCTCGTCTGATAGAAAATGACAGAACCTGATGGATCCTCTAATTTGATGAGGATAGCGACTAAGGCAAGCAACGGACTTAATAGAATTAATCCAGCAAGAGAACCGAAGATATCAAGGGTACGCTTGAACAATGAATAGAAGTTGAACCTTTCTTCCTTTGCCCGTGTATTCGAATAATAATCAGAAATTCCAATAACTGCTTCTTCCCGATATTGTGAATATCTCATCCTTAATCCATCCTTCCTGCAACTAATTCTTTGCCAAGTTCACGCTTCATCATTTCCTCAATTCCAGCCATTAGCTGGTATCGAAGTTCATTATTCCGCAGAGCGAAGTCAAGTGTAGTCATAATAAATCCGAGCTTCTCTCCCACATCATAACGAGTGCCTTGGAAATCATAGGCATAAACACCTTTATCCTCGTTTAGCCGCTGAATCGCATCCGTAAGTTGGATTTCTCCGCCTGCGCCAAGCTCATGTCTTCCCAAATATTCAAATATATCAGGTGTCAGGACATATCTGCCCATAATAGCTAGATTGGAAGGAGCTTGTCCCTGAGGTGGCTTCTCCACGAAACGATTAACTTGATACAGATTATCTATTCTTTCACCCGGATCTACAATACCGTAACGATGTGTCTGATCCGCGCCTACAGTCTGTACACCAATGACCGAACGTCCCGTACGTTCGTACTGCTCGATCAGCTGTCTTGTACATGGAACATCTGCTTCGACGATATCATCACCAAGTAGAACAGCGAATGGCTCGTTTCCGATAAAATTACGAGCACACCATACAGCATGTCCAAGACCTTTGGCCTCTTTTTGCCTAATATAATGAAGATTTACATTTGAAGATTTCCGAACCTTCTCCAAGATGTCGAGCTTTCCTTTTTCTTGTAAAATATGTTCTAGCTCGAATGCGATATCAAAGTGGTCTTCTATCGCCCGCTTTCCTTTACCTGTCACCACGATGATGTCTTCAACACCAGATTCAATAGCTTCCTCCACGATATACTGGATCGTTGGCTTATCGACAATGGGAAGCATCTCTTTAGGCATCGCTTTAGTTGCTGGTAAGAATCGTGTGCCGAGTCCAGCGGCGGGGATAATGGCTTTGGTTACTTTTTTCATTTGAATTCACCCTATCCTATTTTTTTATTCGCATTGTACACGAGATGCTAAAAATGCGAGCTATGCCATCCTTGTTAGAGAAAGCATAGCTCGAACTTTCAAACATGAAACGGAGCTATCCTTAACACTAAATCTAGGGCATTTAACCCTTCCTCACATCACACCCTTGACGACGAACGTCTAAGGTCTATTGACCCACAGTGTGACCGAGTGCCTCCGGTGATAGAGGTGCAGGAGACATTACCTTCCTATTCAACACTTCTTAAATTGGAGTCATTAGACTAAGCGTCGTTTTTTTCTCCGTAATAATAGGAATAGGAATCTGATTCATTTCGGTTAATATTGTTTAGAACGACACCAATAAGCTTGGCGTTCACGTGCTCAAGAGAAGCTTTTGCTTTGAGTGCTACGTCTTTTTTCACTTTCCCCGAGTCAATAACGAGTACAACACCATCGCTTTGAGTAGCAACAATTTGCGCGTCTGTAACGGACAAGATCGGCGGGGTATCGATAATGATCACATCGTACATTCCCCTTACTGTCGATAGCAGTGTAGCCATTTGTTTGGACGACAGTAACTCTGAAGGATTGGGAGGAGTAGGACCTGCATGAATAATCCATAAGTTCTCCGTGTTAGTTGGTTGGATGACTTCGCTTAGTTCCTTCTGTTTAAACAAAATAGTCGTTAAGCCGACCCGATTAGATGTACCAAATAAATGATGCTGTGATGGTTTCCTTAAATCCGCATCGATGAGCAGTACGCGTTTATTGGATTGAGCAAATGCAACTGCCATATTGGCACTAGTCGTACTCTTGCCTTCACTTGGTTTAGATGAGGTGACCATAATAACTTGCAGCTTGTAATCTATCGTTGAGAATTCGATGTTTGTCCGTAGCATCCGATATCCTTCGGAAATTGGAGATTTCGGGTAACTTTCGGTAATTAGTTTTTTAGGAATCAAGCGAGACATTGGTATCCCCCCCAGCTGTTGGTTTTAGCGGAAATTTATTGCCCCGATCAGTGATATCACTATCTTTAAATCTCGGAATAGCAGTCAATACTGGAACCCCTAATACCAACGCGATATCTTCCTCCGTCTTGAGCGTGTCATCCAAATAATCTAGCAGAAAGGAAAGACCTACCCCGAACATCAATGCCAACATGAAGGCAACGGCAATATTCATCTTTGGATTAGGGGCTATCGGACCGCGGTTTTCCTTTGGATCGGCTTTGTCCAAGACAGAAACATTGTCCACCTTCATCAGATCAGGAATTGTTTTTTGAAATACAACAGCTACTGCGTTTGCTATATTGGCTGCCTTCTCATAGGAATCATCCCGGACAGAGATGGACATGACTTGCGTCTCATTCACTGAACTTACGCTTACCTTTCCGATGAGCTCACCATATGTAACACCAAGATCAGGATATTCTTTGACGACAATCTTCATCATCCGTGGTGTTTTGATAATTTCTTTATAGGTTTTGATAAGTCCAATCGTAGAATTTATGGATCCGAGATCTATACTCGATAGCAACGAACTACTATCCTTATACTGATTGACAATTAATTTAGCCGAAGCTTCATATTGTGGTGTGATTAAGTAATAGGAGTAAATGCCGATTGTTAGGCAACTTACCGAGATAATCAATGCGATCAATAAAATCCTTCTTTTGACGATTAACCAATATTGTTTAAGTTCCAAATTGTTACCTCCGTTACTAGTTAAGTCTGAACTCCTTGACAGCTTCGACAATTTTTAAATTCATTTCGAATAAAAATTACATATTGTTATTCAAAACGCGACCTTTTATATGTAATTTACCCGTAGCAGCATGATGCTCTACAGATAATCATTCTTTATGAATTAATATTTAATTAAGGCTATTCATTTCGCGACCTTGTGGACGTGTATACTTCCTATAGATATCTTGTCATAAGACTCTTATTAATTTCGACGATGTACCACTTGTGTCTCTGTATTCATGAAATCCTCAACAGATCCGCCATTCATCATGTATTCCATCATATCTGCTGAACCGGCACCAACGCCCAACTTCCTCATTAACAGTGATAACACGCTAGCCATATCAACAGGTTCATGCCATGGCTGATACCCTGAGATCATAAGAATCTCAGATAACGGTCTCATTTCATTTAGTCCATCTTGATTTAATAGCAAAGGATCTTCGGATAGTATTTCCAAAAATTGCTTAAGCTTTACTCGCTTCTGCTCCCGATGGGAAATATTCATCTGACTTCCTCCATTCGTCAAGTTATGCGTTCATTTACATTGAATAATGGAGATTCACTATTCTGTTCGACCCATCTTGAAGTCACGAATCCGTAATTATCACAAATTTTATAAACAACTTTTTAAGGAAGATGCCAGTTTTGCTTACCCTTTGATTAATAGTATGCCATAGATCCTAATATTTCTTGAGGGAATAAAGACATGGTCACGGGTTCCTAATTTATGTAGATAATCGAACATCATTTTCATTTTTAGGTGCCAAAACGGAGCATTTTGTAAAATAAATGCGCTTTATGTTATTCATTAAGGGTTTGATTATAAGATTCATTTTTATAACGCTAAGAATGGCCTCCCACCCTTTTAAAATAACGATTGCGTCTACAAAATTGACAGATCTAAAATTGGGTGAATGTAGAAATTTAAGTTCATTTCATACCGAATTAGGGACTATAGACTAGCGTCCTACAAAATCAGGACAAAAACAATTTTCGACATGATTTGCGACCGTATATTTATCAAAAACAGATCTTTGTAAGCGCTTTAATATCTTTTGAAACAAAAAAACACCCAATTATATCTCTATAATCAAGGGTGTACTTGGGTTTTAATCCATATAATGTAATCTATTTTCTTGTTTGTTTAATGTACGCAAATCACAAATCAGGACTATTCATAAGAAATCAGGCTGAATTTCCAACTTCAGTAATACTTTCGCTACAATCCAAAACTCGTTACTCTGTTCCCAATTTAGAACTTTAAAGGGGTGAACTTCGACCTACAACCAAGCTAATCGCGTTATGTCGTTCATGGACACACGATTTATGGCTTTGGTATGACCCGTATCCATACTTCAGAATAACATTGTGCATCCTGTCCATAATACAATTCTAGCTCGTATTCATCGACATGGTTATATGATGCTGTAGGTAGCCACTCTGTATAGATTCTCTTAATCAATTCTTGAATGACCATACTTGTGTCTTCTTGCGAGTGTTCTCTTGTTCTAAAGATAGCCCAAGTGGATGCTGGAACATCCAACATCGTATATCCTTCCGCATTACAATGATCTGCCATATAGGTGAACAGCATATATCGAAAGGAACTATCCATCTTACCATCATTGCTCCAACATACGGCATTAATCAGACTACGTTCGTCTTCTGGCTCCTTTTGTGCTGAAAGAGAGAGCTTCTCAAGGCTTCCATCCTGCATGCTGTCGATCCAGAATTGGGGTATGTCTATAAGATGTTCCCCTTGATCCGCCATGAATACACGATCGATGCCATACACTGCAAATGCTTCTTTTTTAATAATTCGATAATCCATAGCTACATCTCCTCGAATTGATATTTGAAAAGAGAGCCGGGGATACGCCTTCAGCATGACCCCTTCCCCACGCGCCGAGGTAGGAGTCAATCCATGTAGCGCTTGGAAGGCACGCGCGAATGCTTCAGGCGACTCATAACCATATTTCAATGCAATATCAATAATTTTGTGTTGGCTATGCTGAATATCGAAGGCAGCCATGGTTAATCGCCGACGTCGAATATATTCTGCGAGCGAAGCATCCATAATCATCGAGAACATTTTTTGAAAATGATACACAGAACACAAAGCCAACTGTGCCGCTTGTTGATTGTCGATTTCTCCATCGAGATGAGCTTCAATGTAATCGAGCGCTCGATTCATCCGTTCGAACCAATCCATTTATCCCCCTCCTTTCATAAATATCATAAAGTGTGTAGCTTGACGTTGCCGTGCAATTCTTGCTTGTTGCTGCTAGGCTTCCTCCGTATGGACATCGTGTGCACGAATCAATGGCTTATCCATTATGGAGATTTCAATCTCACATATCCCACTTTCTCTATCAACTGTTGCCCTTGATGTCCTTGCATCCATGCTAGAAAAGGCACAACCATCGACTTAGGCTTATCTCTCTTCAATGTGATTGCATATAAATTAGCGGTAAATGGGTAACTTCCATCTGAAATATTAACTGCATTGGGTTCTACATCATTGATGGCAAGTAATTTAATACCCTTACTTTGATTCATCCCTGTTGCGAAGAAACGAAATGAGAACCCTATCGAATCTTCATAATTCCGATAATCTGCCACTTGCTCTAGTATTCCTCCCATCCCCCGAGGCACTTCTTCTTTCAGGGGTTGGATGATAGGTGTGTCTGCCATAATCTTTTCCAATAGGGTCTGACTTCCTGAATTTGCAGGACGTTGGAAAGCGATAATCTTCTTGTTTCTCCCGCCAACATCCTTCCAAAATCGGGTCTTACCCGAATATATGTCCTTAATCTCTTGCACCGTCAAACCCTTGATCGCGTTGTTATTGTTCACAAAGAATACGAATGCTTCTTTGCCAATAGGTGTCATGACCAGTTCATGACCACTATCTTTTGCCATTTGCAGCTGATTGGCAGACGGTTCTGCCCCAAAGTAAATATCAACTTCTCCTTTTAGTAGCCGTTCGTAAGCATTAATGGTGTTGGTAAAGCTGACGTATTCCCCCTTAGAGTTATCCACTAAACCTTCTTGCGGATATGTTGCCTGAGCAAAAGCGGAGTAGACAGGGAAAGCCGCTTCCGCTCCATCCAAGACAAGCATGTCTTTGGGATCTTCAATCTTGAATGTGGATTTATCTTCAAGCCTCGGTAATCGGTTGCTTGGATTTAATACATCATACGGCCATAAGTCAGTACTCGAGTAACCTCCACCATACTTAAATCCATAGGATGAAAGAACGGTCTGACTTCGCTGCCACTGTACAGTACTCCCAACACTGAATGTTAATAATACAACGATAGATACCAAAATCAGCTGTTTACGCTGAATTACGATTCTCGGCTGACGTGTTCTCTCTTTAATTACAAATCCAAGTGAAAAAGCCAAATAATAAGTAATTGGTGCAATGGCATATAGGATTCCGACCCCTTGGAATGATGCCATAAAACTAATAGGGAGAAATGGTATTTGCAAGAAAGAATACACAACCCATGTGGAACTTCCATAAAACCCACCACTGAATAACATACATACCGTCCATAGCATACCTGTATATCCAAGTGGATAGACAACCGGCAAATATCGTTTCCCTAAACTCTCCGGAAGATGTCTATCCCATGCGGCTAATACCCCGGTTGCTACTCCACTTACGAGCATCATCACAACAACAAGGATAGTCAAATTCAAATTTCCTTCCATCAATACCAATGTCATTATCGAAAAAACAAAAGGAAGCAGACCACAGTATAATAGCAATACTCGTAAGATATATCCCATCTTAATCACTCCTTCGTAGTGTAGCGACAGTGCTTCCCATGAACGAATAAGTCATCACACTAGAAAATTATGGTACATTCCAGTTCAATCATATATTAACATACAAATAATCACGCTTCTTATCTATCTAACAAGTGATCCCCTTTGGAAGTGTTACTTGATTAAGTTCATTTGGTCACTGTAAAATTAAAAGATATATTACTAGTATGCAATTTATTCAACTCAACTTATATAGTACATATACTAAAAGGAGAACTAAATAAATATGGACATAAAATCATTATCCAGTTACTGTTTGTCAAAAAAGGGAAGCCTAGAGGATTATCCCTTCGGTGACGATGTTCTTGTTATAAAAGTCGTCTCCAAGATGTTTGCATTGATTAACGAGCATAACAATCAACTTAAAATCAGTCTGAAATGCGATCCATTTATAGCGGAAAGCTTAAGACAACAATACGCTTCAATTACTCCTGGTTATCACTTAAACAAAAACCACTGGAACACCATCATGATCGATGGTACTATTTCAGATCTGGAATTATTCAATATGATTGATCACTCCTACGAATTGGTGTTTAAAGGATTAAAGAAATCTGAGAAAGACGGTATTATGGAGTAATACAATGTTATTAATAGCTATTCTGATTCCACGCCAACTCCAATACAAATCCATGAAAAAGAGGGGCTCACGCCCCTCTTAACTATTTTCTCCACTAAGATCCATCATGACTTATTCCTCATTCAACAGTTTCTTGAGTGATCCAATATCATTAACCGAAACTAATTGCTCGAGATTGGAAAATATCTTCTTCTCATCCCAATTCCACCATTGAAGCTCCAACAATAATTTAATCATCTCATCACTGAACCGCTTTTTAATAACAGTTGCAGGATTACCACCAACAATGGTGTAGGGTTCAACGTCTCTCACAACCGTTGAGTTCGTAGCCACAATTGCGCCGTCACCAATGGTTACTCCCGCCATAATCGTGACGTTCTGTCCTAGCCAAACATCATTGCCAATCAAAGTATCACCTTTGAATGGTAACTGTTCGATCGTAGGAGTGACCTTCTCCCAACCTCCGGCAAAAATATTGAAAGGATATGTGGTTAATCCATCCATCCGATGATTAGCACCGTTCATAATAAACGTTACCCCTTCAGCGATCGCGCAGAACTTTCCAATCACCAACTTATCACCTAAAAACTCATAATGATGTTGGATATTATCATAGAAACGCTCTGGTGACTTGGTATTGTCGCTGTAATATGTATAATCACCTATCTCAACGTTGGATCTGCTCGGCAAGTTCCGAATGTAACAAACAGTTCTGATATTCTCATTTGGATAAAGCTTATTTTTATCTGGAGCTATCGTCATACTTACACTTCCTCTCAAATACGTAATCTAACCTTACCCTATCGTAACATTGAGAATCATCAATATAAAGCGGTCTTACCGTTGAATGGTTAATCCATTCGGAACAGATCGATGAAATGCTGCGCGCTTTTGGATAAATAGCGATCCTTCAACCAAATAATACCGACGTCCGACTGAAAGTCTGCATCTTCTATATCAAGCATCTTCACAACCGTAGCCGGAAATGAAGACATGACCGATTTCGGGAATACCGTAGCCCCGATCCCTTCAGCGATGAGCGACATAATGATTGCCACGCTGGAACATTCGCAAATGACGTCCGGTTCAAAGCCATGTAGTCGGCATGCATCCATGACCTGCTCATGCATCCGTGTTGTGCGATCCGTCTTTAATGTGAGAAAGGGAAAACTGGCTAATTGTTGCATACTGATCGACTCTTTACCGGAATATGACACCCATGAGCTTGGAATGACTACCACAAACGGGTCTGAAGACAATGGCAAAATGTCATACTGATAAGTTGATGTCTGCGCTTCGAACGGCAACCTGGCGATAACGAGTTCAATCTTTCTATTCTCAAGCTGCTCCCCTAATTGGTAATGGTCCCCTTCTGATATTTTAAACGTTACCTGAGGATACTGCTCTCTAAACCGCCCAATATGCGTTGGCAAAAGGGAAATGCACGATACGACCGAACCAATCGAAAGGACGCCCCGAACACCTTCTTCAATCTCTTTCACCTCCTTGGTCGTTTCATCCAATTGCAACAGCAGCGACTCAGCCCTTTGCCTAAGTAACTCACCCGCTTCCGTCAACTTTAAGCCCGAACGGTTGCGATCAAATAATCTCACACCCAATTCCTGTTCCATCATTTGCATCTGTCGGCTCAGAGGTGGCTGCTCCATATGAAGCCGCTTGGCCGCACGAGTGATTTGCCCTTCTTCAGCTACCATCAAAAAATATTTTAACTGACGTATATCCATAACTTCCCCTCCATCAGCCATACCTAAAAGGTATGCAAAACGAATTAAATAGATATTTTAAGTATATTTGATGACATGGTAGGATTCAATTATTAAATGTAATATTATTCCACACCTAATCAAGGAGCAAAGGAGAGATTATCTTGATGAAACAGCATTTGGATATACACATGGAGCGGAGCGCAGCCAAGAAAACAAAACCGACACAGGATCAACTTGGATTTGGGATTCATTTCACGGATCATATGTTTATGATGGATTACAGGACAGAGAAAGGCTGGCATCATGCACGGATTGTTCCTTATCAACCGATTGTTTTGGATCCCGCTGCCAAAGTATTTCATTATGGGCAAACTGTGTTTGAAGGATTGAAAGCCTACAAAACCGAGGATAGACGAATTCTTCTGTTTAGGCCGCAAAAAAATATGCAACGATTAAACCGTTCTAACGAGCGACTAAGCATTCCTCCAATCAACGAGAGCTTCGCGCTCGATGCACTGAAACAACTGATCTCCATTGATCAGGACTGGATTCCGATTGGGTCAGGAACCTCCCTGTACATTCGCCCTTTTGTCATCGCAACTCAGCCTGAGTTGATCGCATCGCCATCCTCACATTTTCAGTTTATTATCATCATGTCGCCTGTAGGCCCCTATTACGCGGAGGGCTTGAATCCTGTGAAAATCTATGTGGAATCAACGTCTGTTCGCGCAGTTATCGGGGGCATGGGCGAAGCCAAGACAGCAGCCAACTATGCAGCAAGCCTCAAGGCACAGGAGGATGCCAAGCAAAATGGTTATGCTCAAGTATTATGGCTTGATGGCGTGCATCACAAATATATCGAAGAAGTGGGCAGCATGAATGTGTTTTTCAAAATCAAGGGGATCGTCTATACGCCAGCGCTAAAAGGCAGCATCTTAGATGGGGTAACGCGAGATTCCATACTGCAATTGTTGCAGCACTGGAACATTCCAGTAGTCACGGGGGATATTTCGATTGAGGAAGTGTATGAGGCTAGCCGGGAAGGAACATTGGAAGAAGCTTTCGGAACTGGTACGGCGGCAGTCATTTCTCCGATTGGCGAACTGTATTTGCATGGACAACAACTGGTTATCCAGAATGGTCAGACAGGCGAGCTGTCGAACAAACTTTATCAGACTTTAACAGGCATACAAAATGGCGCACTTCCAGACCTATTTCATTGGATGATTGAAGTTAATACGCGGTAACGGTACCTAGATTAATTACTCCAGATGAGTCGAGTAACCATTCTTCCAATAATAGAAGCTGAGCATTAATATGGAAAACAAAAATACGGTAGGTACTGTTACCAGTACCTACCGTTGTTCATAACTTTTGACATCATAGCCATGATTTCCGCTCTTGTTAGCTGATAACTCGATGGCTTTAGCATTTGGAGCACTTGCAGGTACATCTTTAAATGAATGTGGATGCTGAATTATAGCTACTACCGTTGCTGTCATAGGTCACATAGAGGTAGAAAGCTCTCAAATGGGGATATCCATTATTAAGCAGTGGATCTATTGCCCATGTGTTAGAAAAGTTCTCCCAACTTTCATAAGTGCATTGCATCTTCATTTCTTCAGTTGTCTTGCCTTCACCTTATTCTGTATCTGACTGACCTGTTGTTTCTGTGTCGTAGAAGCTGTTGTTGATTGTCCCTTGTTCGTTGGAACCAACTAATCCGCCAACTTTTGATGTTCCTTCAACATTTCCTGTGGTGTAGCTGCTGCTGATTAGTCCAGCGTTAAGCCCTACCAATCCACCTGTATAAAACATGCCACTCACATTTCCAGTGCTGTAGCTGTTGCTGATTAGTCCATTGTTGTTACCAACCAAGCCTCCTATGTTGCAATAACCTCCTCGCGTAATTCCCATGGTGTAACAGTTGTTGATTGTTCCATTGTTATTGCCAACCAAGCCGCCTACATCATAATAACCATCCACATCCGTATTTTCTAAAGCCAAATTAGAAATTGAACTTCTACTACCTGTATAACCGAAAAGTCCAATATAGCCACTATTTGGTCTATTAATCGTTAGATTTGTGATTGTAAAACCGTTGCCGTCCATGTTTCCTTGAAATTTATTATTAATATCACCTATCGGCAACCAACTATCACAAGCTGTATAGCCGCTCAAATCAATATCTGCTGTTAGTTTATAATAATTGCCCACTTCTAAATGATACCTGACCTCATTGAGCTGAGCAGCGGTTGCAATCAGATAAGGATGACATCGTGAACCTTCTCCTTCACCTGTATACACATGGCCCATTGATTGGTTTACCACTGCATCATAATAATTGGTTGCCGTTTCATTGATAGTATGATTACCTGGTGTTAGCACACCGCCTTTTATGGTGATCCCCTCCATCGACTGTGTATTACGTTTCTGCAACGAGCAGAGTGGCTCCGTCTTTCACTTTTGTAATCGCTCCGTTCGATCCTGAGTCGTCCGTGAACGTAATATCAATGCCATTCACGCAATGTTATTTTCCTTGCCCTCTTTTAAAACAGTCGGTGTTATTTGTATGATACCGTCTTTACTCTTCCACTTGCTGGATCTCTAGCTATACGAACAGCAAATGTATTTCCTACATTTACACTAATATTATTAATAGAGGTAACTGTGATCGCTGTGTAACCGTCATTGTTAAACTGTTTCCTTGGAACATACTGACGATACCACCACCTATTGGCTTCCATCCTTCGCCAGTTGCATCGCCGCTCAAATCAATATCTGCTGTCAGCTCGAAATAAATGCCTACCCAAATGATTCCTGACCTCATCAAGCTGAGCAGCGGTTACCATTTGATAAGGGTCACTTACAGTACCGCCTCCCCCTTCAAATTTTCAACCTATTCCTAACTATGACAAACATACAACAACTCAATGACAGCAGAATGACAAATATCGACGGCATAACAGCGAAAGAAACAAAATACCTGATTTTCCACTGTATCCGTCTATTGTATAAACTCCCTTTACAGTTGTTTCAATTGCGATTGCTTGTGTGTCCAATTGTCGATTTATGCCGTTGTGTCGCTATTATACGTTTAAATCAACAACAAAAATATCCCCCAAATGGGGGATGCATCTGAAAGAGATCTTTATATATGCCCGGAAATACAAGAATTGCCGTTTACGGGGAATTCGTAATGCGACACAACAAGCGATAATGAGTGCTGTGCCCAGAATATGAAAAGGATTGCTTTACACCTGGAGGTGGGACATAGGGCTAACACCCTTACTTAGGGCCTTAACTGGCGTTAAAAAAAGAGAAACCCTACGTCTTTATACAAAGACGGGGGTTTCTCGACAATCTAAGGTTAGGTACTGTTTTACCAGCACCTAACGGATATGTGATTACTACTCTATATCTAGTAAATGGCCAAGACTTGCGTTCAACATCCGCAGAATCATAACTAAGGACTCGGATCTCGTAGCATTCGCATTCGGTTTGAATGAACCATCGGCTGAACCTTTTATGATCCCCATATCGGATAACGCAGCAATCTCAGCCTCTGCCCAGTTACCCGAAACATCCTTGAACTTATCATTTTTCACTATCGTAGTGTTCATGACTTTTGCAAGCATAGCCACGATTTCCGCTCTTGTGATGGTCTGATTCGGTTTGAAGGTTCCATCCACGTAACCGTTGATTATACCACTTGCTTTTAACGTTGCTATTGTACCTGACGCCCAATGACCTTTGATGTCCTTAAAGCTGGAATCACCTTCAAATGTTAATCCAAGCGCTCTTACTAACATAGTCGCAAATTCTGCCCTAGTTATCGTAGCATTAGCATGGAATGAGCCATCCGTATTTCCCATAATGATCCCAAGCTTGGTTGCTAACTCGATTGCTTTAGCATTTGGAGCATTTGCAGGTACATCCTTAAATGTTACTGCTGGTGCAGCATTGGCTTTTTCTACTAGCGCCTTGATTACATCGATATTAACCTTTTCGTTGTAGAATAGCTTGGGAGTTGCCGTTGGTGCTGTTGGTGTTGGTGTTGGTGTTGGTGTTGGTGTTGGTGTTGGTGTTGCAGTAGGCGTTGAACCCGAACCCGTTGATGGGTTACCAGTTGGCGGGGTAACTACAACTGGTGGTTCAACAACCACTGGTGGTGCAAGATTAACAGTAACTTTGTAATCTTGGTACGATTCATCTTCGGCGTAAACTGTGTAGGTAACAGGATGTGTAAAGTTATTCAATGTTACATCAGACTCCTGTGTAATATCTCCTACCTTAACAGATGCTCCTGTAGTAGTGAAGTGCGATGCTAATGCAGTTAAATCTGCATCAGCAGGTACTAGTACATCTACTGTTTTAGCAGCCTGATTGATAATCCCAGATTTATTCAGAACTGAGAAAGTGCCTAAATCCTTCGATGAGTTTGGTGTTGGTATGACTGCTGCACGACTTACACTAACCAAGTAATCTTGGTACGATTTATCTTCTGCGTAAACAGTGTAGGTAACTGAACTCGTAAAATTATTAGGTGTAGTTCCTGAAACTTGTTCAGTTGTTCCTACCTTGACAGATGCACCAGCAGAAACAGTGAATTGTGATGCTACATCATCTAAGTCGGTATCAAAAGGTACCAGTACATCTACCGTTCTAACATCCTGATTAATTGACCCCTCATTTCCTAGCAATGAAAATTGGGTTATTTGCTTCTCCGAACTCGGTGCCACTACATTAACCAAGGTATTAACAATAATAGGTGACCCCTGTATATAATCACCACCTGCGGAAACATTACCAATATAGATGCTTAGCGGAGCAACATAACTACCTAAAGTATCTAGAGAATCTAAAGTTACTTGATATACAGGTCCATCCTTAAAAGGAATATCTGAATGCAAGTCTAAGATTATATACTTCGCACTAGGCGATGGCTTTTTAAGTATATATGGAGCATTCATAAACGCATCTTCTGTATCTACAAGCGGTTTGTACCCCTTTGTATACTCATCATCCTCGTCTACGTAAGACTCCACAGAGAACTTAGTTGGATCGAACTCCAAGTAGGTTTTAATCCTTTGGACGCCATCTTTGTTGACATTGGTAGTATTACTGGCTGATACAGTAACTACAACAGGCTCTCCAGGTTTGTAGGAAGCCTTGTCCGTGGTTAAAGTTAGCGTCATATGGGGAAGTACGTTGACAGTCACCAAGTAATCGTGAGTACTCGCATCGGATACACTGTGTATTTTATAAAGTACGGGCGAAGAAAAATCAACAGCATCAACATTAGATTTCTGAGCAACCCCATTAATCTCAGCGTAAAATCCGTTGTGACTGAATTGAGGCTTAATGTTGGTTAAGTCTGTACCGTATGGGACAGTAACCTCAACACTATCGGTATCATTATTAATTTTCCCAGCAATCCCATTAATACTGAAACTCGTGAGATCATTTGAAGTAGGTAATTCTGAAGCGTACCCCTTTAACGTGTAATTCCGGTATGTCCCATCCCCAGAGGCTACTTTGAATATCATAGGATCGTGAACATACCAGGGACGTGACCCAGGGACTGGCCAGTCCTTGACCCCATTATTATAAGAAATCGAGGACCCATCTGAAATGACAAGATTAATATAATAGGGTGTTTGTCCCAAATTAGTACCAGGCGGTAGATAGAAATCTACGGTACCAGTATTGTCACTGTAGTTTACAATCTTACCCCGGTATGGGCCAAAGTTAATATCGTTAATTACGTTTGTCAAAGCAGGCGTTGGTGCACCTCCGTCCGCTGAAACCAAACTGCCAAACATTGAAAAAACTAAAATAAGTGCCATAAAAACTGATACTAAACGCTTTGAACCATTTCTTATCATGTAGTTACCTCCGCTGAATCTATTTATATTGTCGCTATGCTGTAGTTAAAGCATGCGTTAACATACGAGATGTTCCATTTAAAAATTTTGTCGCATCCACTACCTTCCGCCTTGAAAAGTTTTTTCATACTAACACTGCATCTACAAATAACATATCCCCGATTTTGGGGGGGAGGTGTGAAATTTTAAGATATACCTCGTAATACTATAATCTTTATTTTTCAGCATGCTGCTGCACATCGAAGCCACCCGCAGCAAATGCTTTGCCACCTCCAACAAACAACCCATTCAATCCACCTACTACCATCAACATCGCTAAGATGATGGAAATTCCTCTCTTATACATACTATGCACGCCATTTCCCCCTTCAAATCTTCATACTTTTCCTAACTAAGACAAGCATAACAAACCCCAATGACAGCAGAATGACAAACTTCGGCAAAATAGTCCAAGGAGCCATTGGTCAAGTCCCCGCTTCGGAAAGTACTCTTAACACAGTTTTGTGAAGTCTGCCCTGCTCCACGGGCTTCACGATGTAATCATAGGCATTCACTTCGAATGCAGCCGATGCATATTCTTTATAGGACGTGACAAACACTAGCTTCATTCGTCTGTCGTTCCCTCTTAATCGCTTGGCAAACTCGATACCATTCTCTCGTGGCAGCTTAATATCTAGAAATACCAAGTCCACCTCATGATTCTCCAAATATGAGTATGCAGTCGTGGTCTCCTGGAAGCTTCCCACAATCTCGATCTCATCCACCTTAGCGAGCATTCGTCTCATGATTAAATGCATGGCCTTCTCATCATCGATAATGACAACCTTCAAATTACATCCCTCCTCACTTGCTGCAAGAACTAAGTATAACCAACCCCAATGACAGCAGAATGACAAACTTTGATGCCAAAAAGAGCCCTTCATGTGAAGGGCTCTTCATCTAAGCTTATTCTATGAACCCAGCTCTGACATCAGTTGGTTAAATAGTGCAGATACTTTGGAGAAAGGGGTTATTCCAAGCTCTCTATACAATGTTTCTTCGAATTGAATATATTGTCGGTTCAATGATTCTTTGCTCTTCGTAAGAGCCAATGCCCTAAGATATAGCATAATTGTTCCTTCTTCTAGCTTGTTACGGTTGATTAGCTTCATTACTAGTCGGATTGCTGTTTGCGTATCACCTCTGATTAATAAAGCCTCGCATAAGCGCTGGGTAAAGGATGTATACATTAACGATAGATGTTCGACCTCACTCCGAGCCCAAGGGAAAATACGATGACCGCATCCTGCATTGATTCGAACACCTTTTGCAGACCAAGGGAGCCAATCTAAGTATATTGAATTGATAGATTCCCCACATATATTAAAAAAGCGCAAAAACACGGTAGGTACTGTTTACCAGTACCTACCGTAAGAGTGATACCTGTTTACTACTCTACGTCTAGTGAATGCCAAGACTTGCGTTCAACATCCGCAGAATCATAACTAACGACTCAGCTCTCGTAGCATTGGAATTAGGTTTGAATGAACCATCTGTTGAACCCTTTACGATTCCCATATCCGATAACGTAGCAATCTCTGCCTCTGCCCAGTTACCCGAAACATCCTTGAACTTATCATTTTTTACTAACGTAGTGTTCATTACTTTTGCAAGCATAGCCACGATTTCCGCTCTTGTGATGGTCTGATTCGGTTTGAACGTTCCATCCACATAACCGTTTATAATACCACTAGCTTTTAACGAATGTGTAGTGTACACAGAGTCCACATATATAAAAAAAACACAAAAATACGGTAGGTACTGTGTTCCAGTACCTACCGTATGTGTGATACCTATTTTACTAATCTATGTCTAGTGAACCGCCAAGACTTGCGTTCAACATCCGCAGAATCATAACTAACGAATCAGCTCTCGTAGCATTGGAATTAGGTTTGAATGAACCATCTGTTGAACCCTTTACGATTCCCATATCAGATAACGTAGCAATCTCAGCCTCTGCCCAGTTACCCGAAATATCATTGAACTTATCATTTTTTACTAATGTAGTGTTCATTACTTTGGATAGCATAGCCACGATTTCCGCTCTTGTGATGGTCTGATTCGGTTTGAACGTTCCATCCACGTAACCGTTGATAATACCACTAGCTTGTAACGTTACAATTGTATCTGCCGCCCAATGACCTTTAGTGTCCTTAAAGCTGGAAGTACCTTCAGACGTTAATCCAAGCGCTCTTACTAACATAGTCGCAAATTCTGCCCTAGTTATCGTAGCATTGGCATGGAATGATCCATCCGTATTCCCCTTAATGATCCCAAGTTTAGCTGCTAACTCGATTGCTCTAGCATTTGGAGCACTTGCAGGTACATCCTTAAATGTTACTGCGGGTGCAGTATTTGCTTTTTCTACTAGCGCCTTGATCACATCGTTATTAACCTTTTCGTTGAAGAACGGTTTAGGTGTTGGTGTTATCGGTGGAGCTTCTGTAGGTACTGTTGGTGTTGGCGTTGGTGCTGGTATTGAACCGCCTCCGCCATTGTTGGATGAGTTATTAAACGTCCACTTCGCAAACAGCGTTGTATCCCCAATCACCTTATCTGTGGTAAAGTCCCACTTATTCGTTAGCTCAGATTCCTTATACCAGCCACCAAAGCTGTAATTCGCTTTCGTTGGTGCTGTTGGTTCTGTGATCGTCGTATTATAGTCAGCATTCACATTCGCTACTGTGCTACCTCCGTATACTTCATAGCTGACCGTGTATTGGATGATAGGCGAATTATTAAGTGTCCACTTCGCATACAGCATTGTATCCCCAATCACCTTATCTGTGGTAAAGTCCCACTTATTCGTTAGCTCAGATTCCTTATACCAGCCACCAAAGCTGTAATTCGCTTTCGTTGGTGCTGTTGGTTCTGTGATCGTCGTATTATAGTCAACTTTCACATTCGCTACTGCGCTGCCTCCGTATACTTCATAGCTGACCGTGTATTTGATAATAGGCGAATTATTAAGCGTCCACTTCGCATACAGCGTTATATTCTTCTCTGTTATCTTAAATGTGGCTGCTGGCTCATAGTTTATGCCACTTCCGTTCGCTAACGTGTTCCACCCCGCGAAGGTGTAGCCCTCCTTGCCTAAATTACCTGTATTAGCAATAACGCTAACTGGCTCTTCTTTCGTATAGGATTTACTATCCATCGGCACGCTCCCGTCGGTGTGTCCATTACCGTCATAGGTCACATTCAGGTAGAAAGCTCTCAAATGGGGATAACCATTATTACGCTGTGGATCTATTGCCCATACGTTAGAAAAGTTCAGCCAACTTCCATAACTGCTTTGCATCTTCATTTCTTCAGTTGTCTTACCATCACCTTTTTCGGTATCTAATTGTTCTGTTGTTGCTTTGTCGTAGAAGCTGGTGCTGATTTCGCCTCGATTGTTACCAACCAAGCCGCCTACTTCAGATGTCCCTTTCACAATTCCTATGGCGTAGCTGTTGCTGATTGCCCCTTGATTGGAACCAGCCAAACCGCCTACCCTAGAAACACCATTAACATTTACAGTGCTGTAGCTATTGCTGATTGTTCCATAGTTAGTCCCTACCAAGCCACCTATATCATTTAATCCTTTCGTAATCCCAGTGGTGTAGCTGTTGTTAATTGTTCCTCCATTGTAACCAGCCAAGCCGCCTACGGAGTAACTATTACTACCAATCACACTTATATTTTCTAGAGATAAATTGGATATTTTACCCTCATAGCCTATTCTACCGAAAAGTCCTACACTATCACTATTCGTTTTATTAATCTTTAGATTAGTGATTTTAAATCCATTTCCGTCCATGTTTCCTTTAAATTCATTGTAATATTCTTTACCTATCGGCATCCATCCATCGCCAGCTGCATAGTCCATCAAATCAATATCTGCTGTCAGTTTATAATAAATGCCCTCTTCTAAATGAAGTCTGACCTCATTGAGCTGGTCATCCGTTGCAATCAGATAAGGATGACTTAGTGACCCGGTTCCTTCACCTGTAAAAAAATGTCCCACTGATTGGTTTACCACTGTATCATCATAATTGGTTGCCGTTACAGTGATCTTATGATCACCTAGTGACAGAACCCCGGCTTTTATTATGATTTTTCCATTATCGGTTGTGTATTGCGTTCCTTTAACGAGCGGGGTTACGCCGTCTGTCACCGCTGTGATCACTCCACGCCACACTGAGTCGTCCACGAACATAATATCAATGCTATTCACGGTATAGTTATTTTCTGTGTCCGCCGTTAAAACAGGAGATGAATAGAGCATTATCTGCTGGTTCACTACAGCATCATCATACCCGGTTGCCGTTATCTTAATAGAATGATTACCTTTAGCCAGTACATCGGCTTTTATCGTGATCTTCCCCGCATCGATTGTGTATTGCGTTTCTTTAACAAGCGGGGTTACGCCGTCTGTCACCGCCGTGATCAATCCACTCCACACTGGATCGTCCGTGAATGTAATTTCAGTGTCAATCGCTCTATAGTTATTTTCCGTGTCCTCACTTAAAACAGGCGGAGTAAGTCCTCTGATGTCCGTCCGATCGACCGTCAATGTTTTTGCGCTTGATGGAGCTGCAGTTACACGGACAGAGATCGTATTTCCCACATTTACAGTAATATCGATAGAGGTATCCGTGATCTCTATATACTGGCCACCGTTAAGCGAATACTCCATACCATTTGCAATATTGCTCAACTTTGTTTTTCCGATTTCTATTCCTTTTGTCAAAGATGTAAGCGCCCATAATTGAGGATATTGACCAGGGAGCATATACCACTCTGAATTGAAATTCCAACTCGAATAAGTGCTTTGCGTCTTCATTTCTACAGTTGTCTTTCCATCGCCTTTTCTTGTATCTGCTTGTCCTGTTGTTCCACTGTCGTAGAAGCTGTTGCTGACTGTTACAAGATTATACCCGATCAAGCCGCCTAAGTCAGAAGGACCAGTAACACTTCCTGTGGCGTAGCTGTTGCTAATGCTGGTTCCAACACTTGAACCAGCCAGGCCGCCAACAACACCTTCCGTGCCACTCACACTTCCGGTGGAATAGCTGTTGCTAATGGATCCACAATTTCCACCAACCAAGCCTCCTACATAAGCAACTCCATTAATAGTTCCTGTGGTATAGCTGTTGCGGATGGATCCCCAGCTGATTCCAACCAATCCACCTACATTGTAATTTCCCTGTACACGAATATTCTCAAGCATGATGTTGGTAAACGAACTTCTACTAGTTGTTTGACCAAAAAGCCCAACTATGTGATCATTCGGCCTATTAATCGTTAGATTCGTGATTTTAAAACCGTTTCCGTCCATGTTTCCTTGAAATCCATATCTTGAATCACCTATTGGCTTCCATCCATCGCCAGTTGTATAGCCGCTCAAATCAATATTTGCTGTCAGCTCGAAATAATTGCCGAACTCTAAATGATTCCTGACTTCATCAAGCTGATCAGCGGTTGCAATTTGATAAGGATCATTTATTGTACCTGTACCCCCAGCGAAGCCTCCCGCAGCATACGTTTTACCTCCTCCAATAAACAGTCCATTCAATCCACCTACTACCATCAACATCACTAAGATGATGGAAATTCCTCTCTTATACACACTATGCACGCCATTTCCCCCTTCAAATCTTCATACTTTTCCTAACTAAGACAAGCATAACCAACCCCAATGACAGCAGAATGACAAACCTCGACATCAAAAAGAGCCCCTCATGTGAAGGGCTCTTCATCTAACCGTATTCTATGAATCCAGCTCTGACATCAGATGGCTATATAATGCAGATACTTCAGAGGATGGGGTTATCCCAAGCTCTATATACAATGTTTCCTCGTATTGAATATATTGTCGGTTCAATGCTTCTTTGTTCTTCGTTAGAGCCAATGCCCTCAGATATAGCATAATTATTCCTTCTTCTAGCTCGTTATGGTTGATTAGCTTCATTAATAGTCGGATTGCTGTTTGCGTATCACCTCTCATTAATAAAGCCTCGCATAACCGCTGGGTAAAGGTTGTATACATTAACGATAGGTGTTCGACCTCACTCCGAGCCCAAGGGTAAACACGATCCCCGAATAAATCCCCGGTGTAGCGCTGTTCAAGCTCCAGTGCCTGTTCGATACAGGTATCATCCACTACAGCCATCTGCTTGCAGCCTTCTTCAAAACGAAGGAAATCGACATCAACCTGGTTATGATCTAACGCATAATAGCTACTGCTGGAATGTACGATCTCCTTGAGTCCATAATTATCCAACAATTTACGAAGCTGATAGACGGTTGTGTTTAGGTAGGTTTCACCGTTCTTTACAGGCATCTCGCCAAACATATCTTCAATGATTCGCGCTCTGGACACAAGTCTGCCTTTATGCATTATCAAATAACCAAATAGCTCCGCACTTTTGCTAGTCTTCCACTTGACTAACACGTTCTGAGCATTTCGAATCTCCATACCACCTAGACAATTAAACAGAACTCGCGTAGAGCAAGAGTCCTGTTCCACCGAATCTTTAGGTGACGGCATCTCGGAAAGCGCCCGCTTCACAGTGTGATAAAGCCTGTCTTGATTAACCGGCTTCACTATGTAATCAAATGCATATACATCAAATGCAGGAAGTGAATATTCCTTATGTGAGGTAACGAACACGATTTTCATTTGTCTGCCACTGTCTCTTAACCGCCCGGCGAACTCAAGACCGCTTTCCTTCGGCATATTAATATCCATAAAGATCAAATCCACATCTTGGATTGTTAGAAAGGAATAGGCCGTCGACGTTTCATGAAAGATCCCCACGATCTCGACTTCATCAACCTTGCCAAGCATTCGCTTCATAACGATATGCATACCCTTCTCGTCATCGATAATAACAACCTTCATACGACTTCCCACCTTCCAACCTGATGTTCAGATTGATCTGAAGCTACTGGAGGCGTCAGGAGGGAGAAATAGAAGGTGCTACCTTGCGTAAGCGCACTATCAAACCAAATTTCTCCTCCGTTTAAGCGAACAAATTCCTTGCATAGGGTGAGTCCCAGCCCGACGCCTCGTTCGCCAGCTGTTCCCACAGATGAGACCGGATAGGCTTCCTGCAATAAGGATTCGGCTTGTTCGGCCGGTATGCCTGAGCCTGTATCGCTTACAGAGATAATTATTTTGCCATCCGCATACTCGGCATTTAATCGAATACTCCCACCATATTCCGTAAATTTAATGGCATTAGATAGAAGATTACGGATAATTAAATCTAGCATTTCTTTATCTGCGAACACATAGATACTATCCGATATTTCGGATATGATATTAATATTCTTGCCCGCGCTCCGAACTTGTAACAATCGTACATTCGTCTGAACCGTGTGGGCTAAATCCCTTATAACCGGGTTAAACACCATGCCGCCCCTCTGACTATGAAACCATTCTAGCAAGCTTTCTACTAATGTAAATGTATTCTGAATTTGATGCCCCATTTCATGGACGATTTCATCATGACTCTCACCACAAGTCTGCATCTCTTCCTCCATTAACTCCATCAGGTTGATGAGTACGGCAAGCGGATCGCGGATATCATGGGCGACTACATTAAACATCTTGTCTTTGAAAGTATTCAGCTCTGCCAGCTGTCTTGATTTATGTAGTAGCGCTTCCTCGTTACGAACTGTTTCCGTTACATCACTTAACAAAAGCATCTTACCCACGATTCTTTGCTTGTTGTCGCTAATAAGCGATAAATGAACATTATAGAATTTCGCATCCACTTTTTCAGTAATTTGTATTTGGTTATCCGAGAATGGCTCTTGCTGAACAAGCCTCTCCACAAGCTTGGGATACAAGGAGAAGATCTGTACAGCAGGCTGTCCAATCACATGATTACGGTTTAAACCTTCAATTGCCTGACTTGCCGGCTGATTAAAACTAGCAATACAATGATCCATATCCAGTACAATGACCGCATCCTGCATCGATTCAAATACCTTTTGCATAGCAAAGGGAGCTAGCCTCAGCATATTAAATTGATAAATCCCCCACATGTAGCACACACCTGAGAAAAGAAACCCAAATGGAGTGAAATCTATAGATATGTTGGTAACACCGCTTAAATAGATAAGTGTACCTCCATAGGGTCCGCAGGATCCTATCATCATAAAGGCAATTGGCTTCTTCATTCGAGGTGTCGCTTTACGATACATTTGGATCAATAACCCCATACCTATGATAAAAAGGATATACGAATTCATCACATGTAACCAATACAATGGCCCTTTAATCAAGGAAACCAGCGGGAAACTCTCTGAACTATCCAGCGTCATACTCTTATAAAATAAATGATGTGACCCATTCGTATAATGAGCCACAAGCGTAGTGATGGGAATGACCATCAGCAATGCAACAAACCATTTGCGTATAAACGCCTGCCGGCCTGTATATTGCAATATCATAATAATCCATATCGTAGAGCCAAAGGGTATCCCAATATATTCTACGCGCAGCCAGACACGCATTAGATCCAAAGTAGGGCTAACAATTTCAAAAGCATAGCCGAAGGTGTAGAATGCGCCAGCCAACATACCCAAGCCGTAACTAATTGCAATCGGAAGCTCTCTTCTTTTCCATGAGAGAAAGACCATGCTTAAGGTGCCGCAGGTAGCAATTATTAGTAGAGCTGATAAATACTGATTGTAATTCATTGTTACACTAGCCCCACTTGTCATATTTTGTTATCATATCGCTATAAGACTATCTACATAAAAAATAATCTCCTAAATGTATCTCTAATCAGTTATTGTAGCACCATTCTATGAAATTCGATATTTTTTTCTTTACTAGTAGAGCCATAACTTCAACACACTGCATGCGTACGTTTGATTTTCACATAAAAAAAGAGAACGTCCGCTTAAAGACGCCCTCTTGAACATGCTATTTTCCAGTTCCCCCCTTCCGAATCCAATCTTTAATCCAACCTTTAATTCATTCCATATTTAATTAACTACTGCTCAGAAGAGCGTCCGGATTCACAAGTGATTCCCGGCCGGGATAAGCTCTCCCTGCTTCTCGTAGTACCAGCAATCCAATGATCAAGGACACAACGCCAATAATAATCAGTAGCGCGCCCAACTCCTGACTGTAGGCTGTTAGCGCCCCATCCCGAAAAGCCATGCCGCGTATAAGGCGGTTAAGCCAGTTCATGGGTAATACCCATGCGGAAATTTGAAAGGGCTCTGGTAACGCAAGTGTAGTCAGTTGAATTCCAGTAGCAAGAAATGACGGATACAATACGAAATTGGTTCGTAAATTGACTTTGGACTGGTCTTTGGAAGAATAGCCAATTAACATAGCCATGAGTGACAAGGCAAAGGCATAGACAAGCAGTGGAATGATAAATAGATAAGGCTCCGCTTCAAACCGCATCCCCCCCACCTGCTTTAATAATCCATAGCATAGGAGTAGCGAAAGGGAGGTCAAGACAGCGTAAGGTACGCTACGTATCCAAAGCTGAAAAGGCGACTTTCCGTATGCAAAGAGCTTCCCTTCCTGACGCAAGCGAGGAACAATCGAGCCTGCTGCGCTTGTTGTAATCATCAGAACCACAATATTCACAAATCCAAGTACCATAAAGCCTACATAACTTGTTGTCGGATTAAACAGCATCCGCTGCTGAAGGGACAATGGAGAGACAAGCCCTTTGGATGTTTGTGCATCCATCCCTTTTTGGATCAGACGGGTCATAGATAGGGTCATATTTTCCGTTTGAATAACTTCCTGAATCGCGGTCCTGATGCCGGTTAGCCCTGAGGGCATCGTGTTATCCATTAAGATGCCGATATTCGATGACATCCCCTGCTGCTCACGCAGTTCCAGCTCTTTGGGAAGCATGATGACCGCTACAGCCTGCTCATTTTCCAACAATATTTCTGGGTTCAGGCGGCTGGCATACACATTGGTGACGTTCATGTATGGGGAAGCATTTATTTGCGAGATCAGTTGCCGTGAATACGAACTGTGATCCTCATCAATGACAACTATAGGCGATTCAGTAATTTGGTTCTGCGAAAACATGAGTCCAAAGAACAAGGCCGCGAGAAACGGTCCGATAAATATCAGGCGACAATACTTACTGCCCGCTAC
The DNA here is from genome assembly GCF_900156375.1 of Paenibacillus macquariensis. Taxonomy (GTDB): domain Bacteria; phylum Bacillota; class Bacilli; order Paenibacillales; family Paenibacillaceae; genus Paenibacillus_AQ; species Paenibacillus_AQ macquariensis. The sequence continues at coordinate 359,328 of NZ_FTNK01000004.1, read as the reverse complement.
GTGCTTCCACTCGTCAATCAGTGATTTCATCAAGTCTCACCTCCGCTGTCATACCCGGAAGCAAGTCAGCATTCGAATCTATAGATATTCGCACAAGATACATACTTAAATCTGCTTGCCCTTTTTCACGTGTCATGCGCAAGCTCGCAAATTGAGGAGCGGCTGAGATCGAAGTAACAACGCCAGTCACCTCTGCTTCATGATCCAAATATGGAAAATGAACACCAAGGCTTTGATTCACCTCAAGCTTTTGAATTTCACTTTCTTGTATGTAGAGGTCTGTATAATAGTTATTTTTTTGCAGAACCGCCATCGGCGCTCCTTGCTGTACTTGATCTCCCGGCTTTACAGCAATCCTGTTAATGAGTCCGTCATCCGCCGCAAGTACATCCATTTCTCCATCTTCAGCTGATTTAACCTTGAAAAGCACCTCACCCTTGTTTATAGAATCGCCTACAGCCACACCGACCTCTACAATCGAACCAAGACTCTTCTGATACAATATTGTCATTTGCTCCGCCTCAAGCATACCCTGTTTCCTGCTCTCAGCCTGACTGACAGCATCCTTTCCATTCACAGCAAGGAGCGTTCCTCCCAGTATCAGCGCAATCGCAATCCCGATATAAAAACCTACTTTAATCTTCATCCTTAAATCTCTCCCATTCCTATTCTCTATATGTTGTTAAATCTACTGCTCTTGTTTATTTGTCATCATCATTTTTCTGACCGCGTTGTCGGCAGCCTCCATAATCACTTCTCCCAATGTGGGATGGGGATGAATCGTCATAGCCAAGTCCTCCACGGTGGCCCCCATCTCGATAGCAAGTCCAAGCTCCGATATGAGTGTTGATGCTTCCACCCCAACGATTTGCGCACCGATCACAATGCCTGACGTCGGGTTCGCCACAATTTTGATAAATCCTTCGGTTTCCCTCAATGCCAGTGCTCTACCGTTTATCCCGAAAGAGGCTTTGCCAATAACAATCGGGATGGCTTGGGCCTTTGCTTGCGTTTCACTTATGCCAACGCTTGATAGCTCTGGATTCGAAAAGACAACGAGCGGAATGGCTTTATAATCAACTACAGAGGCATGGCCTGCAATAGCTTCTGCCGCAATCTTGGCTTCATATGACGCCTTGTGTGCGAGTCCTGGACCAGCTGTAATATCTCCAATTGCGAAAATATGAGGGATAGCCGTTCTGCATTGTTCATCCGTCGCAATCAACCCCCTTCTCGTCACCGGTAAGCCTATACGCTCGAGCCCTAGCTTACCGTCTGTATTTGGTTTTCTGCCGATCGTGACTAACACATATGCCGCCGTCACATGATGCTGCTCCTGATTATGTGAATAATACAGTGTAATTGAATCCGCATTCTGCACCACTTTCTCAGCTGTCGCCCCAGTAATTATGTGAATACCATCGTCCTTCATCTGCCGGACAACTGGACCCACAAGATCTGTTTCGAACCCCGGTAGTATTTGTTCTCCGCCCTCTATAACCGTTACCTTCGTTCCATACTTCGCATACATTTGCCCAAGTTCGATACCAATATATCCACCGCCTATAACGACCATACTGGTCGGAACCTCAGGAAGCGATAGAGCTTCTGTAGAAGATAAAATACGCCCTCCGACCGGAAATGCTTGCAGCTCAATCGGACGAGATCCCGTTGCCAATATGGCGTACTTGAATGTAATGGTCTGCTCCGTTCCAGATTGATTAATAATTGCTGTATGTTCATCAAGTAGACTTGCCTCTCCTTCCAGAACTCTCACACCAGCAGTCTTTAATAAATAACTGACTCCGCCCGCCTGCTTATTCACAATCCCCTGCTTGAAATCCTGAGCATTCTTAAATGATGTTGCCGCATCTGTATTATTGAACTGTCTGAGCACATTATAGCGATGCGATTCTGCAATTAATGCTTTGGATGGAATGCAACCAACATGCGTGCAGACTCCCCCAATCTGACTGCGTTCGACAATCGCCGTCTTCATACCGAGCTGTGAAGATCGCAGCGCCGCCACATAACCTCCCGGACCTGATCCAATAACTAACGTTTCTACGGATTCCAACTTATTCATATCCTGATACCTCCTGTTGAAGTTGTTTTATAATATGATGACCGTAATATATTATAACCATCATATTTTAAATACGTCAACAACCATGATTCTCGTTTCTTGAGCAAACAGTTACGGAACCACTAAATTGACAGGCTTTATTATGACGACTATAATATTTTAAAAAAGAAGAATTATGAAGCTGTGGAGTGATTACAATACCGTATCCTAAAGGACATAAGATAAAAGTTCGCAATAAGATAGTTGAAAGTGCGGCTCAGGCTTTTCGCACCAATGGTATTCACGATGTAAGTGTTCCGTTCATTATGAAGGGCGCCGGATTGACTCATGGAGGGTTTTATTCACACTTTGACAACAAAGAACAGCTAGTCGCCGAAGCCTGCCGATATGCCATCAGTGATACCATCACACTTCTGCAGAAAGTCGCTGATGAGGAGAAGCACAACCCCCGAATCCATACTGTCATTGATTATTATTTAAGTCCGTATCACCGCGACAATACGGAGATGGGCTGCATTCTTCCTGCCCTTTCTGGCGAAATATCCCGTTCTTCAGAAGAGGTTCGGCAGGTATTCACTCAAGAACTGGAGCGAATGATTGCTTTCATCTCCAATCTGGCTGAAATAGACACGGTCAAAGGTAGCGCACTGTTTAGCACCATGGTCGGCTCTCTTGTTCTTGCACGGTCTGTTAATAATCCTGAACTAAGTGCAAGCCTTCTCTCGGCAGGTAAGCAGTATGCTAAAGACCTAGTTATGACCTAGACTTCTATGATCCCTTATACGATAAGCACCTTTGGATGCTGGTTGATCCATAATGTCGATCCACCAAACATACAAAAACACGCCAATGAATGGCGTGTTTTTGTGTAAATAATTATAAGCTGCTCCTCAATCCTATGATTGTTTCTCAGCAGAATTGTTATTGTTCCACAACCTACACTAAGCTGTTAGTAAGCGTAAGGTCTCAAGAAAAAACCTCCCGATGGGAGGTGAAAGAGTCATTTATTTTTATAACGTACTAACCCGTAGTTCATAGAAATACTGCACAATTGGATGCTTCATCTTCATCTTCTCGGTCATGTTTATAATTCGCTTTTTCCCAACTCGTCTGTCCACCAAAGCTAGAATATTCAATAAAATATCATTGCTCTCTAAGCTATCCTCTATAGAAGTGGATAAATACTTAGTAGCCACAACGTTAAAGTTAGATTTACATAATGATGACTGTGCTGACAAAAGCTCTTTTGCATATACTGATATTTTTCTACTTCTAGCAATTACGATTAGACGATCCTCCGGTACGGTCCCCTTAGTATCTTGTCTAACCGCATCAATTTCTTCATTATTGATCGGAATTTGGATATCTGAATCATTCTTAATTTCTAGATCCGTCTGATACCATCTGATTAAGGTCGTTATGTCTCTCATATTGAGTACGTTCTTTTTATCTACGGCAATATAACAAATTCCTGCTTTATCAGGTAAATAACGGTAGCTGGTTGCCGTGTATTCAACCCTACCATTTAACGCAGGACTGAGAAAACTCTCTAGCTGTTGCTTCAATTTACTCCAGGACATATATCCTCCTATGTTGTGTTTTACAAATACCTATTGAGGCAGTCGTTCTATCCTCCATAATACAATAACCAACACATCAATCATACTAAATACTAAATACAAGCAACCTTCCGTTTCTAAAACAACTTTAGAAATAATACCCCTTTACATTACTTTTAAGTTTCACATAAACATCCGTATAGAAATCTTTGTCCGTATACACTTGAAAATCATTATTTTTATATTTTTCAAATAGCCAACTTCAAATCGTCAGTAAATCATTCATATCTGTAGCATGAATTCGGTAATTTGAATAACCTCAATAATTTCACTTAAATGAACTGGATCCTATATGTACTCCATAATTTCTGCACTACCAGCCATCGCGAAGACGTTTGTATAGGTTACTTCATGTTCTCTAATATAAGATTCAGCCAAATCTATATTTGAAATAAACCATGTTTGTATTTTTCAATTTATTATTGAATTGATTGTGATCAGCATTGATTTAATTCCATATGAAGTAGGATGATGATTCACCATCAATCAGATCTTAATTGTATAGGATGAATCCGAAATTTGTCTGTTAATTCGCATGCATTTAGAACAAGCAGAACTTCAAGTCATTGAATCCAGATAGCGAGGAAAGTGCTCGGAGACTCATTTCTGAACACATTGAATACTACAATAATGAGCGATTCCAGAAAAAATTAGGCGACCGCTTCCCGGTAGAATACCGTGAAGCGATCGCCGTTTAACCAACTCTTTTTATTACTCTCTACTTGAAGGGACTATATGTTGTTGCCCTTACATCATTTACAATCACTTCACTAAGCCTGCTCTCAAATTTCTAACATCAAATTCCAAATAACCCTTTAAACAGGTCAGCATATAAACCCAACCTTCTTTATTATCTATCAATTTATGTATTAATTCATCATCATTTTCTTTAAAACCTTCTTCGTTAACTTCTATAATGGTACTCATATCATCCTGCTCTTTCAGCGAAATCGTAACAATATGTTCTTCCTCAGACGCCCCCCACATGAACACAATTTTCTCATTCACTTCAATTTTCGTTACTTTTATATCCACTTCTGCATTGTATTCGTCGTATTTCAATGTAACCGTCTTTCCTTGTTCCCATCTTTCAGAACTTGATGAAAACCAAAATCCCCCAATTCTTAAAGGATCTACGAAGGCTTCAAAAACTTCACTTGCAGGCTTTAAAATTTTGAATTTTGTAAGATTATTCATTCAATGCAGTCGTGACTTTAGTCGTGAGAGGAAATTGCGTTATCATTCCCCAAAAGGCTAAACCGGAACCCTTTACTTCCTCCCTTCTAAAAACATCATATATTATTTGTTACATGTGTCCTATGCGGAAATTTAGTTCAAGCTTCACCTCAACTAAAATCCGTTATGCTGGACAAGATCAAATCGATTGCCGTATAAATCTTCAAAGACGACTTCGACTCCCCATGGAACATCGTTCGGTTCACCGAAAAAATGAACACCTCGCGATTTCATTACTTCATAATCACGACGGCAATCATCCGTGTTGATCACAAGAAACACATGATTAGCAGCCTGACTTCCCAGTCTCTCTTTCTTCTCGCTTGTATCAGCTTCGACCAATACAATGGAGGTCTCATTGTTGCTGGAAGGAGCAACGGATACCCATCTCATTCCATTTCCAAAAGAGTTGTCCGCCAACAACTCAAACCCCATTTTTTCTGTGTAAAACTGGATAGCTTCATCATAATCCTTTACTAAAATCGTTACATAGCCAATTTTTTTGTTCATTCGTTACACCTGTCCTTTCTATTTATCCACGTATCATACAATGTGTCATTTACAACAGAAGTATAGTCAAAGTAGACGATATTGTAAACCGCCACATTCTTATGAAAGTCATTGGCTATCCATCTAATTTACAACAGCTTCACTGTTTCAATACCTCTCTCTACAGAATAGGAGTAAACTAGTATTATGTAGGTTGCAATGACCAGTAACCTGTTGCTATTGTTATATCACCCCCTTATAACTAATACCTTTGAGCAATCCTGTCACATCTCATCTATTCATTAAGAACCATTAATATTAAGCACTCCACATGAGTCGAGTACACAGTGAGAACAATCTATACGTGTGTTCTTTATTATAATCTATCATCAAACATTAATTGAATTTGAATACCGAACGGATCTTCAATAATACCGTACGCTTTGCTAAACACATTATTCGATAAAGGAACAATGATTTTCACTCGATCATCTGTAATTAAGCTATTATAAAAATGTTCAATTTCCGATAAGTCAGCACTTTGAATGCATAATGAAGTGTTATTACCAACTGTATATTCTTCACTGGTATTCATAGTATCTTCTGCTATCATGACTTTTGTTCTTCCGATTGATAATACAGAGTGAGAAATATAATTCTTATTCTCATCAGTAAGCTGTAAGGAACTGTCACGTTTTGCTATGTCTTGATAGGTAACGAGTAACAATTCCTCTGCGTTGAAATGGTTTTTGTAAAAATTTATAGCTTCTTTTGCTTTTCCATTCATGGATAAGAAAATAGCTATTTCTAGTGTTGTACTCATGGTATCATTCTCCTTTTGATATATCGTCTTAAACTTATGATAATATATAAAGGTATCAAAATATGACACCTTTATCAGGAGATTTATTATGAAGAAATCAGAAAGATTAAATGACATGACCAGATACTTAAACAACCGAGAGTTCTTTAATTTAAGTGATCTAATGGGAAAATATAACATTTCAAAAAGTACAGCTCTACGTGATATTAGCTCAATAGAACATTTAGGTATGCCTATTTATTCGGAACATGGCAGACATGGACGATATGGCATTTTAAAAAGTAGATTGTTATCCCCCATTATTTTTACGATAGATGAAGTGTATGCTCTGTACTTTGCAATGTTGACGTTAGAATCTTATCAATCAACACCATTTCATTTAAGTGTAAATCAACTAAATGAAAAGTTTGAAAACTGTCTTTCTAAAAAACAAATCAATCAGATTCACCAAATGAAAAAAGTCCTACATTTTGAAATAAATCAGCATCATAATGTTAGTCGTTTTTTAGATCACATTCTAAAAAGCATTCTAAATGAGAGCAGCTGTAAGATTCAATATTTAAAAGATAATCAGGCAAAAAGTTACCACGTTCAATTCTTCAAAATTTCCGCTAGGTTTGGGCAATGGTATGCTACTGGAATAGAGTTAAATACGAATAAATATAGAGTTTTCAGATGCGATAGAATTACACGTATAGAAGAAAAGGAAAAAAAATCTCACTTTTCTATTGATGAACTCCTTAGTCGTTCATTAGAAATTTATCAATCTGAGAAGAGTATTGACTTTGAAGTAGAGATGTTAGAACAAGCCAAGGATATTTTTTATAAAGAACATTATCCTTCTATGAAATTAGAACATGGTAATAAAACAGTCATTAAGGGATTCTACAATCTGGGCGAAGAGGAGTTTATAGCTAACTATTTGATGAGATATGGTCATTATGTTATATCCGTGAAGCCTGAATCATTAAAACAATTGATCCAAGATAGAGTAGAGAATCTCTTAAATCACTACCAAAAATTATAAATCAGCATGCAGATCATAATACTGTAGGATATGCCGATGGACAAATATCGCTAATACATCTAAACTATTTGTCCGTCCGCACCAACAGTGAACAGCACTCCACATGTGTCGAGTATACAGAAAAAACGGCATCTCTGCCGTTTTAGTTCAAGATGTCTTCCTTTAAACAACTCTCACACCCTCAACAGCTAACATATACATTGTTAATGATGTAGCCTCTTTAATGATCCATTCCCGATATTCCTTTTCCGCCGTCAAATAATCATTCTCAGTGTTGTATCCGTCTCTTTCCATTTGTGCTCCTCTGCTTGAGGCAGTATCAGCCCATATTCCAATACGTGTCTGGAAATTAGGCATTGTTCGATCACTTACCTCATGGTGAGGGGTTATTGAGATTTGTTCAATACCCGCTTCTTGAAACATAGCAGGAAGGTGATCGGCAATCGCATTATCCATACCTGCATCGGAACGCCATTTCAAATATGCGGAATAGAAAGAAAGCATACTTGCGGGAGGCTGTGGTTCCCATGATATTTTCTCATGATTATAATCAGCAATCACAATACGACCACCTATTTTCGCGGCAGATTTCATCATGTGTAAAGCTTTCAGCGGATCAAACAACCATACTAATACACGAGCCGAAGTAACAATATCAAATTGTCCTTCATAATGAAGGTTATAGATGTCACCTGTTTCAAATGTTAATCCTGGTATATCACCATGATCTTGACGTGCTTTTTCGATTAGATTTAGATTACTATCCATCCCTACCACACGTCCATTTGGTCCTACCATTTCAGCTATTCCACGTGTAATCGATCCCGTTCCACAACCAACATCCAGTACCGTCATCCCTTTCGTCAGTATCTCTGAAAGCCTTTTATGAGAGTTAGTCAACGATCTGGAATCTAACACGGTTGTTAACTTTCCTGATAATTCAGCCCGATTGCGAGCAATATTGGTGTCCATATGCCATCTCCTTCATCTAAGTGTATTCATCTTATCGTCAATCCTCATATTGGTACAATATATAATAGGAATTGATATTATAGGTTCAACCTATAAGACTCAATCATTCATCTCTTAGAACAATAAGAAACAGCCGCCAATAATGGCAGCTTACTATATATTCCTTATCGAATCGGTAAATGAACAACCACTGTCGTACCTACACCTACCTGACTTTGCATTTCAATGCTTCCACGATGAAGCGTTACAATTTTCTTAGCGATAGCAAGCCCTAAGCCATTTCCCCCGATATTGCGGTTCCTTGACCTGTCCGTCTTGTAAAACCGATCAAACACATAATCGAGCTGCTCTGGCGCTATTCCGATACCCGAATCGGTTATTGTGAAGAGGATCTCATTCATCGAATGGGTCATTCGTACTTCGATATGCCCTCCCGCGGGGGTGAACTTGATACTATTGCCGAGTAAATTCATCCACACCTGGTTAAGCTCGTCCCGATCTGCCGTTATTTTGACTGCATCAGGCAGTTCTAAGTCGATGTGAATGCCCTTAGCCAACCATTGGGGCTCGCAAGTTACGACGATTTGCCTAATTTGCTCATCCAGATTATACGTCATTGCCTCGAATGGATGATGCTCCGAGTCTAGGGATGCGAGCGCAAGCAAATTATCGCTAAGTCTGGATAGTCGACTACTCTCAGATATAATGATATTTAAATAATAATTCCGATCACTCTCGGCTACCAAGTTAGTATTCTTCAAAGCTAAAGCAAACCCAGAAATAGACGTAAGTGGGGTTTGAATTTCGTGAGAAACGTTCGAAACGAAATCCTGCCTCATCTGCTCCAACTGTTTAAGTTCAGCTGCCATTTCATTAAAGCTTTGAGTCAACGTTCCCATTTCGTCCAAGCGTTTCGTTTTTATTTCTACGTCGAAATCGCCCTTCGCAAGCCGTTTGGTCGCATGCGTCAACGTTAGAATGGGCTTCACCAAATACCGTGCCGCGATGAGAATACATAGACTTCCGATCAACAGGCCGACCAGCAATACAATCAACATCATCTGGTTCATGATATTCTCGTTCTGCGAGGAATACTGCATGAACATGGCATGAGGCTCACCTTCCAATGAAATAGGAAGACCGATGAAAGTTTGTTCTACTTCACTTGGAGAACGATACACTTCTCCTCGCAACACCTCTTCAACCGCAACAGACGCAATTTCAACGTTATTCGTATCGTCTAAGTCATAGAACGTCACGTTGCCAGATGCATCATACATTTGAATCGGATGTGCAGATACCTTCACCATACGCTTTAGAAAGGCATCCTGATCATCAGGTCTTGATTGTTCATAGAGACGAATAATTTCTTGTCCTACTTCGATCATGTCGTTCTGTCCTGTATGATCTATTTCTTTCTGGAATAGAAAGCGCCCAATAAAGAAAGACGACAGTAGGCTGAAGATAATGATCGCTAGAAACGTGCAAATAATACGGACATATAAGGTTTTGATCATGTAATCACTAACCGATACCCTAGACTACGAGCCGTTTCAATTTGAAAAGAATTCGAATCACCGGCAAACCTTTCCCTAAGACGCTTAATGTGAACATCGACGGTTCGGTCATCGCCTTCGTAATTCTTCCCCCAGATATGTGTGATCAACTGTTCCCGTGTAAAGATTTGCCCGGGATGGTTAGCTAGCTTGAAGAGCAGCTCGAACTCCTTCAACGGAAGATTGAGCGTTTCATCTCCCCGAATCACTTGAAAGCTACGTCGATTGAGTAGAATTTCACCCAGTTGAATCGTTTGTGAAGAGACAATCATATACCGTTTCAGTAGCGCCTTCACTCTCATAACAAGCTCTAGCGGATCGAATGGCTTCGTTAAGTAATCGTCGGTACCAAGTTGAAATCCCTTTACTTTTTGCCCCGATTCCCCCTTAACCGTGACCATCAAGAGGGGGATATTTGAATCTAAGCGCCGGATCTCCTTGCACAATTCCCAACCGTCCAATTCGGGCATCATAATGTCGAGGATCACCAGATCGATTTGATCATTTTCCACAATTGCTAATGCTTGCGCACCATCGCTTGCTTCCACGATTTCGAATCCTTCATTCCGCAAGAATAAAGTGATCAGCTCACGAATATGCACATCATCATCCGCGATAAGAATTTTAGCCATGAGAACGTATACCTCCAATTATGGATCTTAATTGCCCCCGAAGGGGCAAAAATATTGCTTCAACCAAAATGCCAACCCAGTAGATTCCAATGATAGAAGAACACACTTAACGATACTGCGGATAGCGCTACGAGTGTATAATGCACGCGCTTCAGCACTGTCCAATACTTGTTTTTCCATGCCAGTACGCTTAATACCAATAATGCCACAGTTAATCCGACAAGTATGATGGGCATAAACAGATATATTTGTAACGATTGCGTAATGCGGCTAAGTCGCACGATTAGATCCATATTTAACACCACGAGGAACGTCGCGACCAAGGTCACTAACCCCCAAGCAGAGGTAGTCGCCGAAAACCTTAGTGCCCACTTTTGCCCTTTCGGCATCTCTCTCATTTCTCGTCTGCGGTATGCGAACCCCACCAAGACGCTGATGAACATAATTACCGAGATGCCAAGCAGTGGAAGCCAGAACTTCGTTTGATCTATCAGTGGTGTTGGCTCAAGAGGCAAGGGATTAAATACATCAAGAAACAGATACGTGACCTTTCCCTCTGCATCGGTGCGGAATCCCATCTTATTTGTGCCTCCGACTTCCTGGAATAAGTCCGTTCCGATCGGGGCGTATACTTGCTGTTCGGTTCCACTTCCAATGGATAGTCGGTTTTCAGAAACCGTAACGCTAATCTTTGTCAGAAAATTGAAAAACTTATCTATATCGCTGTGATTACGCCGCGTGAATTGATAGGAACCGGCGTATTTTTGCACGGAGTTCTCAAGCATGGCAGACGTAGGAGGCTGATTGTCTTCCTTCCGAGGATAGTAACGATCGAAAAAGGCTTGCATCAACCCTCTCGCTGCTACTCCCCCGTCACCACCACTATAGGAAACAAAAATACCGAGTTTCTTATCGGGCACAAGATAAACCTCTGTATTGAATAACTCATCAGCGCCCCCATGGGAAATAACGCGCAGTCCGTTCATATTCATCTCAATAAAGCCAAGGTCCATTGCCGGTAACCGCTTGTCAAACTGGAACGACGGTGAATGCATCAATTTCACGGTTTCCGGCTTGAGCATTTGTTGGTCTCCATAACGTCCATCCTGAAGATGGGCAATCATGAAATGAGCCATATCGTTTGCCGAGACTGAGCCGGATCCCGCGGGACGAAAACCTCCTTCGAACGTAAGCGGCCTAGTTGCATATTGGCCGTTCTCGCGAGCATACCCGAGCACTGCATAAGGCTCCAAAGACGCTGGAACAGGCTCCTGAACCGTAGCATGTTTCATGTCGAGCGGCTCAAAGATGTACTTCTGTATATAGTCATTATAAGCCATACCACTGACTTCTTCGACAATGAGTCCTGCTAACGCGGCGCCATAGTTAGAATAAGACATCATCTCCCCTGGAGGTCTAACCCTAGCCGGTATATGTTTAGCAAGCGTCTCAGAAATCGATACCGGTAGTTTCTTCATATCCGTGGTAATTTGATAGCCGACGCCCCCTTCCTCGAACCCGGCCGTATGGGTCATCAAATGACGCATCGTAATCGGTTGCGGATAGGTCTCCGGTATTGTCATCGTCGTTAAATATCGGTTGACGTCCGTGTCGAGATCTATCTTACCTTGCTCAACCAATTGCATCACTGCCGTCCAAGTAAATAACTTCGTTGTCGAGGCAATCCGAAACAAGTTGGTCTCGGGATCCACTAACGTACCATCTTTGATGTTGGAGTAGCCATATCCCTTCGAGAACAGGCTCTTCCCATCTTTAACAATCGAGATGACCGCCCCTGGAATTTTGAAATTATCCATATGCACATTCATGATACCATCAATAAATGCCGTTAGTTGAGCAACGTCGTTCAAATCCGCTGCTTCCTTTGATTTAGCAGATAGCGTGGTAGACACAGAAGGTACTGCTGAAGCATGTGTCTGAGCCCCTAATAAGCTCGCCCCCACAATTGTGACCAGTAACAACAGTAACATTATTTTGACAGAAAACTTACCTTTATACGATGACATAATAAACCCCCAACATTCTGCATATTTTTGATCACTAACCCCCGACTTAGGAGAGCATATCAAAAGTATGTGAACGCAGAGTGAACCTGACTGGCATTCATAAAAGCGGAGAGTCGGCAGATGGAATATCAAGAAAGAATTGAACAGACAATGCATTTGAACAACATTGTCACATCTTATTCATTGATTCAGAACCATCAATATTGGGCACCACGCGTGTGACGAGCGGACAAGGAGTCCAAGCTTTTAATACTAATGGAATGGCATTTACCTACGACTTTACAGGCACCCCTTTTACGGCGTCTTTTTTAATTCTAAGAACACATTGTCTTAATAGAACATCGTACCACTTACACGCTAATTCACTATTAGGTTAAATACAATGGCGACTGTTTCGAGATTAATTCGCAAGCGGGTTTCAGCGTCGGCTGTGTCTTTCCTTTCAAGTCTTACTGTACACTCCACATGTGTGGGTAGCGTACAATGGACAGGATCGTGATGTGACAGTATTCGCTACTAATCACACTGCTTTAACTTTATTAGACAAACTTATATCCCTTATTCAAACTGTAAGGTTTTGTATTTTTTGGCCTATCATATTGATCCAAAGTTTTAAAATAGATGCAACAATCAAAAGGCCCCTACCGAATAGAGGCCTTAGCACCGATACATCTTGGTTTATTCATTCCCAACCGTACTAATCTCCTCCTACTAACGAACAAACTCTCTTGCATTGAGTCATCATATCGCGATAAGAATCAGACTTCATTCTAATACTGTCACATCTTACATAAATGATAGAATCAACTCAATTTCTTAATCAGTTTCTCTACTCGCTTTCGTTTTGTGTCTTTTTCAATATCGTCGAGTCGTGAGAAAAGCGTCTTTATGAAAAAGGCTTTGTTTTTATCGTTAACGATGGATATTGCATTCTCCGCATACATTGGAAGTTGATTTGTCGGACATCTCTTAAGCTGTTCGATGAGTAATGTGAATGCATTATCAGCATATTGTTTGACAGAACAAAGTTTAATCAGGATATTTACTCCGTGATCTTTGGTGATTACCGATCCTTTGTCAGTAATATCAACAATTTTTGCAAGTGCAAAATAAATGACTTCCGGATTTTCAAGAGTTATCGCATCTAGTGCTGTCATAGCCCCCCAAACAAGTCGATTGTTCCCATGATCAAGCAATGTTACGAACTCTTTGTTGTATTCAACAACTAAAGACGGCTTGAGATTTCCAATTTCATAGAGAACTTTAATGCAATCGCTTTGAATGTTCTTGTCATTGTTATACAAGTTATCAACAAGTTCTTTCACAGCTCCTCTATCATCTCGGTCGGCAATATATTTCGCCAGTTCCTGATTAGGACCTTCGTCTTTGCGGTTAAGTGAAGTTGCTAATTTGTCGATTATGGTCATCTGTTTTTCTCCTTCATAATTCAGGCATCTCACTTTATTAGAAAATCTTATATGTTTTAAGGTAAATGTGCTACATCAAATTGTTCACCGCTTTGTAACTTGAGCGATATTGTCACATCTCATCTTTTCTTTCAGAACCATCAATATTTACTTCTGCCATATTGAACTATAGCACCTCGTTAGTTGAAGAGAAAATGAGATCTCATATTAGCTTAGTTTAACAGGAAGACGCCATCCAAAATACATCGGATAGCGTCTTGATATTTCGAATATTTTTATTAAGGATTGGTCGACCAAAGTCCAGCATGTTTTAATAATACACGTGGATGAAGTTTTAGTTGTGCAACCATTAAGTCTGCTAAATCTTCTGCTTGCATCACTTTTTCTGGATTACCGTCTGTTAAGTTGAGTGCAACAGCCATATCTGTTGCAACCGTACTTGGCGTTAATGTTGTAACACGAATATTTTGCTTACGCACTTCAAGCATTAATGACTCACTTAGTCCGATAACTGCAGCTTTTGAAGCCGAGTATGCACTTGTAACTGGTGCACCTTTTTGACCCGCTGTTGATGAGATATTAATGATGTCTCCTGTGTTGCGCTCAATCATTTCCGGTAATACCGCACGTGTTGTGTAGTACACACCTTTTACATTGACATCGATAATATTTGTCCATTCTTCAGGCGTTAAGTCCATGAATTTGCCGAATTTTGAAATGCCGGCATTGTTTACTAAAATATCGATTGCACCAAGCTCGCCACGAATGGACTCAACCGCTGTGGTGATAGAGTCTAAATCCGCTACATTCGCTGCAGCGATTGCTACCTTCACATCATACTGTTTAAGTTCTTCTGCAACTTGTTGTAAATTTTCAAGCGTACGGCCAACAAGACCTACGTGAATACCTTCCTGCGCAAAAGAAGCAAAAGGGTGATACATAGTATTCATAATATGTATCATCTTTCGTTGAACTTATCAGAGCAATTCTGTCAAATTTCATCTATTCTTACAATACCATCAATATTACGCACTCCACATGTGACGAGTATACAGAAAAAACGGCATCTCTGCCGTTTTAGTTCATGATGTCCTCCTTTATACAACTCTCACACCCTCAACGGCTAACATATACATCGTTAATGATGTAGCCTCTTGAATAATCCATTCCCGATATTCCTTTTCCGCCGTCAAATAATCATTCTCAGTGATTTATCCGTCTCTTTCCTTTTGTACTCCTCTGCTAGAAGCAGTATCTGCCCATATTCCAATACGTGTATGGAAATTAGGCATTGTTCGATCACTTACCTCATGGTGAGGGGTTATTGAGATCTCTTCAATACCCGCTTTTTGAAACATAGCAGGAAGGTGATCGGCAATCTCATTATCCATACCTGCATCGGAACGCCATTTCAAATATGCGGAATAGAAAGAAAGCATTCTTGCGGGAGGCTGTGGTTCCCATGATATTTTCACGTCCATTTGGTCCTACCATTTCAGCTATTCCACGTGTAATTGATCCCGTTCCACAACCAACATCCAGTACCGTCATCTCTTTACTCAGTATCTCTGAAAGCCTTTTATGAGAGTTAGTCAACGATCTGGAATCTAACACGCTTGTTAACTTTCCTGATAATTCAGCCCGATTGCGAGCAATATTGGTGTCCTTACGCCATTTCATCCATCTAAGTAAGTGTATTCATCTTACCGTCAAATTTTATATTGGTGAAATATATAATAGGAATTTTTCTTAAAGGTTCAACCTATAATACACAATCATTCATCTCATAGAACAATAAGAAACAGCCGCCAATAATGGCAGCTGACTATATATATTCCTTATCGAATAGGCAAATGAACTACCTCCCTAATTTCGGATCAAAACCGGCAGTAGTAACTCTTACAAATTTATTACCGCACGAAAAACTCTCCTGTCAATGGAGCTTCGTCCGAGTTAGGTCCGACCATCACCTCAAATTTACCCGATTCCACAACCCAATCATGGCTTCTAGTAAGTGTTCGGAGTTGTCTGTATCCCAGTGTCAGCGTGATGCGCTTTGTTTCGCCTATTTCAAGGAGAATTCGCTTAAACCCTGCAAGCTCCTTGACTGGTCTGACCGTGCTGCTGAATTCATCCCTAATATAAAGCTGAGCAACTTCCTCACCTGCGACATTTCCCGTATTAGTTACGTTAAACGATACATCTACTGTTGAATCCGGAGCAATTTCCTTTGCTGAAATGTCAAGATCCGAATACGCAAATGTTGTGTAACTCAGACCAAACCCAAATGGGTACAGTGGGAGCCAGTCCATTTCAACATATTTATGTCCATAGAATGGTGTACGGTTATAGTATACAGGTAGCTGACCAACTGATCTCGGGAAAGACATGGGAATGCGACCAGCAGGATTGACATCTCCGAAAATAACCTCTGCAATGGCATTTCCGCCCTGCTCGCCAACAAACCATGCCTCTATAATCGCGTGCAGATGCTCTGCCTCCCATGTGATCGACATCGGACGTCCGTTTTGGAGGACAAGAACAACAGGCGTTCCTGTTTCATAAATTCTCTTGACGAGTTCAAGTTGTCTGCCCGGAAGATTAAGGTCCGCTCTGTCCAGGTTCTCTCCACTAGTCTGATCGTTGTCACCCACCGCAACAATTGCAACATCCGCCTCTTCTGCCGCTTTAACCGCTGCGTCCATATAATCGTTGCCAAGGCTGTAACCGAGGATTACCCTTACCCCACGTGAATCATTGAGATACTCAACCTTAACATCGTACTCTTCGCCTTCGACAAATTTGAACGCAACCATCTGATTGGAGTCAAGGTCACCCCAACCGTCAACAAGCAGCGTGCCGTCGATCCACAAACGCATGCTGTCCATGCTGCTGAGTCCAATGTAACCATCCACTGTATCGCACGGTTTAATTTTACCTGTCCAACGAACGGTGAAGTTATCTGCGTTTACGCCGTCAGCAGGTTTTGTGTAAATCCAGTTGAAGTTTATCTGTTTATCATTTCGCACACAAACAGGATCTCCCTCGAAAGAAAGAGAATTGTAGTACTCACCTACAAGTCCGTCGTTGCCATCATTGTCCTTGAGCCATTTACCCGGTATAGTCATCAGGTCGGTCTCCAGAATTTCGCAGCCCTTGGCATAGATAACTTCGGTCTTGTCCGAAACGATGTTTTGGATGCCTTTCAAAAGCGTAACCGCATGCTCAGGCACAACAGGGCTGCTGTAATCTCCGTAACGGGGAACATCCGCGCTTGGTCCGATCACTGCAATCTTGCCGATGTCTCTTTTGAGGGGAAGCGTATTTTTGCTGTTTTTCAACAGGCAGATCGACTTTCTTGCAACTTCAAGAGCTGTCTGCACGTGCTCCTCACAGTGGACAACTTTCGAAGAAAGTTCGATATCCGTATATGAATTTTCAAAGAGCCCTACTGTAAATTTAACTGTAAGGACACGTCCAGCGGCTGTGTCTACAATCTTCTCGTCCACCTCGCCTGATTTCACAAGGTCAATAATGCTGTCCTGGTATATATCATGCGGAAAGTCGTAAAGCTGCATGTCAACGCCGGCTTCAAGGCCCATTTTGATAGCTTCCCGATTGCTTTCAGCAACAAAGTGCATGGTATGTAGCATGGAGACAGCCGTCATGTCCGCTCGTACGAAGCCCTTCATGCCCCACTTGTCGCGAAGTACACCAGTAAGCAGCGAATGGTCGCTAGCCACAGGAGTGCCGTCAATGGAGTTGTAGGAACACATTGTATTCATTGCACCCGCTTGGAATGCAGCCTCAAATACAGGCAGACAGTAGAAGGCATTGTCATGATGCCCCATCATGGCCGGAGCACAATTGTGTCCTCCTCTAGGAGCACCGTAACCTGTAAAATGTTTGGGTTCCGACACCACGGCATCAGGTCTTGTAAGGTCATCCGTTTGAAGTCCTTTTACTATGTTCTCCGCGAACAGAGACCCTAGATAAGGATCCTCTCCGTATCCTTCTTCCACTCGTCCCCATCGGATTTCCCTAGCTAGATCGAGAACAGGTGCCCAAACCTCATGTATACCAAAGCTGCGCGCTTCGGAAGCGATGACTCTCGCTTGTTTATATCCGAGTTCTGGCTCAAATGTTGATGCGAGTGCAACCTGCTGAGGGAGCACTGTACAGCCTTTCCACCCAAAACCGTGAAGTCCCTCTTCACTAAAGAGTACCGGAATCCCCCATCTTGAATTTTGGATGATATACTCTTGAATTTTATTAGCAGTCTCTGCTTTGGAATTTCGGTTTTGGATGCATCCGATTCCAATTCCGGCTGATACCTTTTCCATTTTTTTATAGTTAAGCAAATCTGCATTTAAGCCTTCTACTGAATCAGAAATTTCATTTCCCGAGTAAATATCAAGCTGTCTTACCTTTTCTTCAAGTGACATTCTCGATATAAGGTCCGCAACTCTTTCTTCAATAGGCAAGCTTGCATTCATATAAGGGTAATGTTGTAAGTCTTTTCTTGTTCTCATTGTTTTCTCCTTTTAGTAGCTTTCTTCATCCCGTCTCTATTACATATTACGCGTTACGATTCAAATAAACGTGACACACCAATAAAAGTGTGATGTAGCGCGTCGTCCAATGCTTCTATGAGAACCCCACTTTGTTGTAGCTGGTTATGCAGGCCCTCACCGAATAGTTCGAAACTCTTTGCAATTTGTCCTCCAATGAGAAGACGATTTGCTTCAAAACTTGTAATAAATGGACGGAGAAATACGCCCAACTCTTCACCAAATTGTACGAACAACTGCTTCGCCTTAGGATCTTCCCCCTTGGCCAGCTGTGATAACTCCTTGACATCCATTCCTGAATAAAGAGAATCCGTAGCATCAAATAACTTAAGAATTCCGCGCCTTGAGAAGCACTCGTCCGCCGTTGTCCCTCGATAGGATTGGTTATATAAGTAGCCCTCCAAAGGAACCGTTGCACCTTTAGTTACTATAGTTCCTCGATCGATAAACGCCGATCCAATCCCTGTACCTAACGTAATTGCTAGAATTCGATCTTCCGGGAATAACTTACTGGCACCAAGTCCGAATAGTCTCCCATCATTTTGAAATTGTATTTTAATATCCTTTACAATCTTGGATAGTACTGATTCTTGCAATCTCTGTAAAAGCTTCTCTCGTACATTCACTCCATACAACGATTCAAATTTATCGAGATTCCGAATCCAACTGATTCCACTCTCATAATCAAACGGGCCCGGGAACGTCAATCCTATACATATCGATTCATCTTTCAGAAAAATGAATTCATCACTCATTGCTGTGATTGAATTTCGTTTCAAGCGCTGATATTGCTCCAACAGGTCCAAAATGATAGCCTCGAGTTGACAAATGATGACAGACTCAGACTCCTTCGCGAATGCATGATATTGTGAGATGGTATTATTTAAAACCACACCACGTTCCACAATACTAGCTTTCACAAATGTTCCACCGACATCCAAGGCAAAGACAAGATTAGTGGTCAAGGAGACTCACATCCCACGTTGGTGAAACCCCTGCTTTGATTAGCTTGCAAGGTGTTTCCTTCATATTCACTATTTTATAAGCACCGAATACCGAAGGCAGAATATATGACTCTGCATAGTTTAATTCAACAAAAACAGATTCATCCTCAGTAGAAACAATACGTACTTTCTCTCCTTCTACTAAGTTGTACATAACAAATTCCCCTTGTGTATCATCATTCCATTCCGTTTGGAGATGAACTCTAGCTACGTAGAATAGCAAATCATCTCGTTGTCCCAGAAGAAATTCTTCGTTCTCTCCTTGACTCTGTACTCGTATCGGTGAAGGAATGAGATTTTCTTTTACCCATGGCGTAGTTTTATCGAAATCAATATTTTCAAATCCATGTTCAATATTGATAGGTCGAGGCTTACCATCTACATCTTTGCGCAAATAGTCATAAATTTTAAAGGTAAACCACCATGTGGTTGAGGAGATTTCGAGTACGAAATTGTCTTTTCCCGAGCAATGAACAGTACCTGGCGGAATCAGAAACAGGTCTCCCTTATTCGCGTCCCATTCGTTAACATACTCCGTAAAATCCATCGGCACACCGGTTTCTTGCGCCTGTTCTACAGCTTGATGGAAATTCTCTTTTGTACTACTTTCCGTCATGCCAAGATAAACTTTAGCATTATCTTTGTGCTCCATAATATAGTACGACTCTTGCTGAGTCATGAATTCATTAAACTTCTCTCGCACATATTCCTGCTTAGGATGAACTTGACATGATAAATGCTCCCCATCCATCGTATCCAGATAATCAAACCGAACTGGGAAATAATCACCGAACAATCGAACAGGTCGTTCTCCCATAATAGCCTTATACTCTAACGCCATCACAATTAAGAACGGTACTTCAATAACATCCTCACCGTAGCCAATGAGAATAGAGTTTTCCGGTGCAATCGGTTCGAATCCCCATGCACAGTTCGCCCATGATTCAGGTAAATCAGCCATTTCTTTTAAATACTGACCACCCCATAGCCCTGGTGCGAAGAACGGTTTAACACGAAGTGGTGCGCAAGCTATACTCCTTATCATCTTTCTTAGGGCCTCACTCAATGTGACCACGGGTTCTACTGGTTTATTCATATCCACATACAAATTAATATGTTTAAAGATTTGTTTACGATATCCCTCCAAAATAGGCCATTCTACAAAATAACATATTTTATACTTTTCTACAGAGTCTCGGTTCCATGAAAGTCCAAAATTCAATAATTGCTTCTTATGCTCAATTTGCTGATATTCCCTAGATACATCTAAGAAAATCATAAAGCTGCTTTGTCCACCTGCAAGCCAATATGCTCCTGGACCAAATACAATCGTAACTTGCTTCTCTTCATTATTTATCGAATTTATACGGTTCGCCAATAATGATCTAGCATCAGATAAGAAATAGTCTGAGATGTTAGCTTCCGTAACAAATCCAAACGTCCGATTATCCGTAATATTCTCAGCGAACTGTTCACGTAAACTTTCACCAGATTTCAAGTATCCTGCAGTACTCTGGATGTTCAATATCCATCCTTTTTTCTCGGTCGCTGCAACAACTTGTTGAATGAATTGTTGATAATCTGCACCATGTGTACCATCCACAACAATTAGCGTAGGACAATCGGTGGCGTCATTCTTGTGCGCTATGATATGTTGAATTGTATATTCAATATATTCATATCCTTTAAAGATCGGATGCTCTGTGAATTGTTCTCGAACTGGGTTAATAGGAAATTTGTTAAACATGGATTGTTCCTCCTCAATTTTATGTATTATCTTTTATGGCAAAAGCCACCCTATTAGGTGGCCCCCCATATTCTTATTTCATCTCGTTTATTTCACAAAAGTAACAATTCTTGTACTTAATAAACGCAATCGCCGATAATGATACCATCACTTTTTGTCTAAAATATCTAATTGCAATGCCTTCCATACCAATTGCGCAAACTGACTGTTCGACCAGGCAAACCAGTCGCGTGTAAATATCGATGGATCATCTTTATGAAATCCCTCATGCATAAATCCAGTGTCTGCATCTGTCGATTCTAGCAAATGAATCATTTGCAAAATTTCATCCGGTTCCACAGCCGTCAATCCTTGCATTGAAAAAGCAAGAGGCCATACGTAATCCGGTGGTGTATGTGGACTTCCAATTCCACTTATCATTTCTCCCTTATAGTAATAAGGATTATCTTCACTCAATATAAACGCGCGAGTATTTAAATACACAGGATCATTTGCATCAACATACCCAATATAAGGGGCTGACATGAGGCTAGGTGTGCCTGCATCATCCATAAGGACGTGATTGCCGAAACCATCTGTCTCAAAAGCATACATCCGGCCATATTTCGGATGATCAACCATTCCATATAATTCAATAGCATGTTGAATTTCTTCTTCCAATTGAGCCATGTCGGCAACTAAAATCTCGTCCCGATAGACATCACGGGCAACTTCTTGCATCTGTCGAAGTGTCACTACAGCGAACATGTTAGCTGGAATGTTGAAGTGAAAATCACATGCATCATCACTAGGTCGAAAACCCGACCAGATCATCCCTATATCATTTACAGGCATTCCAAGCCCTTGTTTCCGCAAGGTATCAATCATAATGCCATTATGTCGTTGAAAACGATATTCTGAAAGTACAGCATGTTGTTGTTCAACACACCATACTCTCAGCATGGTATTCAATGCAATCTTAAAATGTTCATCAAATATGCTTGTCCGGCCTGTTTCTTTCCAGTATTGGTATGCAAGTCGGAACGAGAAGCACATGGAATCAAGTTCAAACTTACGTTCCCATACCCATGGAGAACTTTCTGTCTCATCTGCAGAATTCCAATGCCAATCGTTAGATGTTTCATTAAACGCGTTAGCATACGGATCTATTTGAATATAGAACATATGACGTTTAATAACTCCCTCTAGAATACGTTGCAACGCTACATCGTCTATGGCAAAAGGAACATAATGAATAACTTGTTCTACAGAATCTCGAAGCCACATGGCGGGAATATCCCCTGTAACTACAAAGGTTGAACCATCCTCTAGTAGTTTTGTTGTTGTTTCTAATGTATTTGGAAAGCAATTCCGAAATAATCGACTCAGCTTTGGACGATGGACAAGTCTCTGCTCCACCTCTTGTAAAACCTCTTGAATGGTGTGAGGCAATGGAAATTTAGGTATGTCGATTTGTGGTAATCGATGATCTTTCA
This sequence comes from Paenibacillus macquariensis, assembly GCF_900156375.1. GTDB lineage: Bacteria > Bacillota > Bacilli > Paenibacillales > Paenibacillaceae > Paenibacillus_AQ > Paenibacillus_AQ macquariensis. The sequence goes on along the minus strand of NZ_FTNK01000004.1, from coordinate 336,637 downwards.
CGACGCAAGATTCTCCTCTCTCCTACAATTTTATTTGTTTGAAACAACATTCAAGTTGGTCATAAGGAATGCTTCTGAATTTCCGCCGACTATAATATCCTCACCGATGCCCTCAATTATCGAATTCTCCAAGATAGTATTCCGGCATTCATACTGCGGCATATATCCATAGCTGCTTCAGGAGAATTTAACTCCTCACCCCATGTAACGAGATAGCGGAACTCATAGAATCCACCCAAAGTCGCAGCAAAATTCGTCTCCCAATAATTATTCATAGCCCAAGAATATAAATGACCTGGATCCTGATCTAACTTTTCATCACCATTCAGCAAGCGGAACTCATGTTTAAGCGAGCCTAGCTGGATTAGTGGTGTATCCGGCATCGCAATGGCTATACCGTTGTTTTCTTTTACGTAAGCGATACCTTCGCCTAAACAGTAGTAATCTGCCAAGCTGCCTGTTAATTGGTCTTTTCGCGGACGCACTAATGCGTCCATCTTATCAATCCACAATTCTTCACTATCACTTGTCATTGGACTTCCAAAGGGTAGCGAAATATATAAGTTCTCCGGATCCCAAACGCTGTCTTTATGCATTCTAACGGCCACATCAACACGAGGTCGATCCATATACGCCGTGATAAGTAATGAATAATGAGCACACCCGTCTACCTTAAATGTGAGTTGAACCGTGCCATAAACATCCCCTTGTGTAATAACCTCTGCACTTGTTAGGATACCTATTGAAGTAACCGCGTCAGGTCCTTTACGATTACGGCCCATTTTTCGACGTACTTCATACATGTCTTCAATCTTTGAAGCATGGGTCACATCATATACCGGCGTAAAGGCATTATGATTACGATCGCCCCGTAGCATTTCCTTCTGAGTGCGTTTATCTACCCAAGATGTAATACCTGCACCTTTGGACCACTCTATTCTTACAAACGGCGTATCGATATAGGTTGATGTCATCTTAAATGCTTGCTTCGCGTGTGACACATCGATATCCATCATTCGGTCCGAACCAACATAATCGTCACGATATGCCGTCTTTACTTTCCCACTCTTAACAGATTGAATATGGATTGTTTTCTCTTCACCTGCTTGAAGTACAACCGGAATACTGACGATAACACCTCGGGGTGCTACTCTAAGTTGCGCAGAATACAGTTCACCACTTCCTTCATCACGAACTTCAAATCCATCTTTAATTAGGTCGTAATGCCATCCTTCCATAATGAAATGAGCGACATCTTCTTGTGTATAATGATAGGGATTATGCAACTTGAATCGCATAGGTCGATCCGGAGAAAGGAGTGCATCCCCCTTTTGCTCAAGAATGTCATATAACGCACGATGTACCAAAGTACTTGCATTCGCAGCAAATGCTTCTTTACGTAGCCCCAATTCTTGCACGAAGGGATTCCAAGGCTCTGTAACTGAGGAATGATAACCCCAGGTATGCTCTGCAAATAGAGTAAGCTGATATTCCATTTCTTTCATCGACTCTGATGATACGATTTCACGGTTCGGATCAAGTCTTTTCACTTTTTGATAGACGCGTTGTGCCTCCCGGAATACCTGAACGTGCTTCGGTGTTGAACCTACACCATCTGTCCACCAGTCTGGCCAATCCCCACGATGAACTGGAATATCATTCGGATGGTTCTCCGCATGTTCGCGAACTTCAGTGAAGAATTCATCCAGTGTAGAAGGCTCTATCCAAATTCGATCACCATGTTTCTCATTCCATTGATTCACAAAACCCATCATCTGTACATTAGGAGAGCTATTGTCTGTTGGCAAACCAGAAAACATGACTGGTGCAAATGAGAATGGATAACCATCTTCTTGTAATCGGTCAATATACCGCTGAATCCGTACTTCCGCGATTTCAAACGTTATCCCTTTGCTTGTATCGAATTCATCTTTAATCGTATAAGATCCACCAATACCAGGAATTAATCCAAGGTCATTACCAAACACATAATGTTCCCCATTCCATGTCAGTAAGCGCTCTCCATTTGGCATCTCCCACCAAAACGGCTGTTGTTTCTTCCATAACGGGTACATGGAATGATGCGCATGAATACAAGTAATTAAATTTTGAACTCCTGCATCAAGTAAAACTTGACCATATCCCCAACTGAATCCCGTAATATCAGCAGTCATCGCAGATTTCACAGGTACTTGAATCGATTCCCCATAATCACGAATACGTTGAATCATAGATTCAAGCAGCTCTTTTCCAATCAACTCGCTCATATTTAAATACGTTCCAGAAAGCCCAATATCTCCACGCCGTACAGCTTCTTCAAATTCTATCTTTTCCTGATCAGATGCTTTGTCCAAAAATGTTTCGACCGGCCAAAATGTCTCACATACCCATTTAAATCCTGTCCATTCCGGCCGCCGACCCGAATGAATTTCACGCAAAATATGAAGTACTTGACGAATAAAATCAACATGATATTGTTGAATCTTTTCTTGGCGCTCTGTATATCCGATATCGGTATGCGAATGATGTATTGCATAAATTTTCCACGGTTTTGTTCCTTGCAACATAAATATCTCCCTTTCATCTATATAGATAACCTTCTATAGATTCCGTATATTATTTATTATTTTGTTATCTATCCTTTTACTCCACCAAGAACCATACCTTTTACAAAATACTTCTGAAGAAATGGGTAGCATGCAAGTATTGGTAATGCCCCAACAAAAATTTGAGCTGATTTCACGGTTCTGTCTGATACGGATGCTAGATTTTTCAACTGCTCCGCGGACATATTCGTTAGACTGGATTGCACAATGATGGTCTGCAAATAACTCGACAATGGATAGTTGTTTTGTGAATTCATTAGAATGAGGCCATCAAACCAAGAATTCCAATGACTCACAATTGTAAATAACCCAATGGTTGCAATCGATGGCATCGATAATGGAACATATATACGCCATAAGGTTTTCCAATACCCTGATCCATCAACAAATGCAGCCTCTTCCAATTCTTTTGGCAGTCCTCTAAAGAAATTCAATAATAGAATCACATTAAATACAGGTACTGCATTGGGTAGTACCAAAGCCCAGATCGAGTCTAATAATCCTGTAGTACGAATCGTCATGTACCAGGGAATCAATCCCCCACTGAACAATATTGTAAATACAAAATACCAAGCATATCCTGTTCTAAATTTGAGTTCTCTACCACTTTTTGAAAGAGGGTACGCAATTAATATCGTCAATAGCATACTAACCACGGTACCTATCAAGACACGTTTAACAGATATCCAAAGGGATAAGAGAAACTCGCCCTTAGATAGAACAAACGCATACGATTTGAAAGTCAGATCCTTGGGCCACAGTTTCACAATCCCTGCGCTTGCGGCAACATTCGAGCTTAAAGATACTGCTAATATATGAATTAGTGGAACTAGGCATACCACGGCAAGCGAGATTAATAAGGTGTAATTAAAGATTCGGAACAATTTAAGTCCTAGTGATTTTCCTTCTACCATAATGGCGCACCCCCTATGCTAAAAAATTCTATAGTCTGCAATCTTGTAAGCAAGCCAATATGATATGGATACAAGCGCAAATGAAATGAGTGATTTGAACAAGCCGAGTGCAGTAGCCACACCATATTGTCCATCAATTAGCCCTATTCGATAGATTAGTGTATCCAGAATATCCCCACTCTCATATACAAGCGGACTATATAAATTAAATACTTGGTCAAACCCCGCATTTAGAACGTTTCCTAAACTTAATGTAGTCATTAGCACAATAATTGGCAGGATACCTGGAATTGTAATGTTCCACGTCTGTTTCCATCGATTGGCTCCATCAATTACCGCAGCTTCATACAAACTCGGATTAACAGCTGTCAATGCCGCTAAATAGACGATCGTACTAAAACCAAATTCTTTCCATACGTCAGAGAGAACTATCGTGAAAGGAAACCATTGATTATCACCAAGAAAAAATATGGGTTTGATCGAGAATATACCTAAAAATTGATTTAACAATCCGTATGAAGGTGATAAGATATCAATCAACACACCACCCAAAATAACCCACGATAAAAAATGAGGTAGATAAATTAAGGTTTGAACCCATCTTTTAACGACACTTTTACCCACTTCATTCAAAAGAATAGCAATCGTAATAGGTACAATTAATCCAAAAATAATTTTCAAAATAGCGATAAACACGGTGTTCCATAATACCTGATAAAAATCTGGCATACTGAATAAATACTCAAAGTTCTTTAGCCCCACCCATTTGGAATGGAATAACCCTTTTGATGGGATGAACTTCTGGAAAGCCATAATTCCCCCAACCATAGGGATATAGCAGTAGATAAATACAAGTACAATTCCCGGCAATAACATCAAGTGTAGTGGAAGTTGCCTTTTAAATCCCTTTTTCAACAAGATGTTCACTTCCTTTTTATTCAATCATGTTCTCTACAATATCGAAGGGGGCAAGTTGTTAACTTCCTACTCCCCCCTTCTCCTTGGACATTATTTTTGTGAAGCATTCCACTCGTTAACTTCTTTAGTAATCTGTTCTCCGCCCAGCTTCTTCCAATCTTCTACAAACTTATCGAATGAATCAATGGATGCTGCACCATAAATAATTTTGGTAAAAATTTCTGTTTCCATTTTATCAAGTGTTGCCTTTTTCTCTCCCATCGTTTCTGTCGGTGCACCACCATATCCCTCAGACACGATCTTTTTTCCATCCCATAGTTTTTGCAGAACCATCATAGCGCCATCAGGCCCACTTTGATAAGTCTCACCATAGAAATTCAGATCTCCCTCCTGTTGGAAGGTAATGATTTTATCATAAGTTGATTTTTCTTCTGGATTCAGCTTTGAAGGATCTGTGTTTTTAAGCGCTTCCGCAACGTTCTGTGACCGCTTTAAATCCTTATCCGGTGCAGCCAAATCAACAAATGAATATTTCGCAGTAGTAATACCTTCGGCATCTACACCATACTTCAAATAATCAGCTGATTGACCATATAACTTCTCCGTAAATAAGTTCGCCATTTTTATCACGATTTCCGGATGTGTTACTCCCTTTTTCACAACGAAATAGAATGATGCACCAAACGGCATTTGTACAGCAGCATCGCCCCCATCAATAGAAGGTATAGCTAACGCTCTCCATTCTGCTTCGTTATTTTTCTTTTTATTATCTTGCAAAGGCCACTGAACTGCCCAACTAGGTCCAAAGAGAAGACCTACACGATCGTTCACTAGGGATTCAGCAACTTTTGATCCGTCTTTAACACCAAATTCCTTATCCAATTCTCCGGCTTTATACATATCGGCTAATTGAGCAAGCGCAGTTTTCACTTCAGGCTGAATACTACCGTAAATAAGTTTTCCTGAAGAGTCTTTCGTCCAGATGCGCGGATATGCTCCGTATGCGTTAAAGAATCCATTTACTGAAGGATAGCCATTAACGACTTCCTTGCTTAATGCAACTCCGAATGTATCTTGTTTGCTGTTACCATCGGGATCTTGCGTGGTAAACGCTTTCATAGTGTTTAAAACGTCTTCCCATGTCTTCGGCTCTGGTAAGTTTAACTTTTTCAACCAGTCTGTACGTACCCACAAAACGGGTGTTTGTCCACCGATCATAGGTTCAGTTTTCGGAATGGCATAGAGCTTATTATCGAAAGCAGCTGATTGTAAAGCCATCTTATCCTTTTCAAATATACTCTTAACTTCTGGTGTAGCATACTGGTTATAGGCATCTGTGATATCCTCTAGCATATCTGCTTCAACCAATTGTTTTAATTGTGTAGAATTCACCATCATTAAATCAGGAATATCTCCTGAGGCAATGGTAACGTTCAATTTCTGAAAATATTGTGCATCTGTTCCTTTAACAATCCAATCATATTTCAGATTTATTCCCATTTCTTTATAAAGGGATTCCCAAGCATTATTTTCTTCCGATTGTCCATCAGGGTATTTGACATCTTGCGTGATAAATTTCGCTGCCGTCACATCAATTGGAGGATCATACTTACCTAGTGGATTTATTGTTGTTTCCTGTTGTTTAGCTTCACTTGCACCTTCAGATTTTACATTTTTATTCTCTCCGCAACCAGAAAGAATAACAGATGTTAATAAAAGAGTTGAGAGAATGAAACTTAAACTTTGCTTACCCTTCATATTTGAAGCCCCCTTTTTAAATAAATTCTCTTCGTTACTCATTTAGTATAAAATTTCCGTGAGACACAAACTAGTTTCCATTCATTACATTAGTATCTTTTATTTACACATTTTAATTTTTCTTGAGATCTCGGTATTCTTGAGGAGTTAGATTGGTCGCCTTCTTGAAGAAACGATAAAAATACTGCGAAGATAGAAAGCCAAGTTCCATGGATATATCATTCACTTTTAAACGATTCTGCTCTAACATAGACTTGGATTTCTCCAACCTAACTTCATTGATATATGTTGATAGTCCTTGTCCAGTCAGCTTTTTATAAACCCTCGACAAATAGGACGGATTATGGCCAACAACTTCTCCAATTTTCGTTAAAGATATATCACTGGACATATGGCTCGTAATATAATTCTGAATCTTTTTAATCAATTCATGTTCTTGCATGTTCATACCAACCATTTTCCGTTCAAATATGCCTTTGGAAATGAGCATAAATTCCTCACAAATTTGGTGCCACGATTCGTACCGCTCAAATTGTGTGAATCGGCCTAGGTCTTCATTAGACGGAGCGTTACTTATAGAATGCTGTAGGCCATGGGGCAGGAATACGGATACAAGTAAGAAATATAACTCCATTTGTATATCGCTTGGAAAAGGACCCGCAAGGGAAGCAAAGGATAGCAGTTCTTCTAAAGTAACAAAAAAGGAATTATCCTGTCCATTCTCCATGCAAGCTCTCAAATACTCGATTTTGTTAAAATGAATCGTCGTTAAACGAAGCTCACCTTGATTCTCCTGACGTATTGTCATGCCCTTGGGCTCAAGTAAAATAAGCTCTTTACCTATGCCTAATCCACTGTGGAACAATAGATTCAATAGTTCAAATTTTTGAGGAACTTCTGTCCATGCAACCGCATCAGATGCCAATGCTAGAGATATAGGTAACTTCAATAATTTTAGACAAGTCTGTTGAATTTCCTCTAACATCTCGCGTACAAAGAGTATCGTTCTTGTCCAACCCTCAGGTGATCGTGTTGAATCATTCGGTTGCATAAACCATACCATTTTGTTTTTCCCAAAATTCATAGATAACATCTTAGTAAGAGGGGATAATAATTCACTTGTAATATTGTCCAGCGCATAATGAAATAAAGCACGGTCCGTTGAACTATGTAGTTCTCTCCAATCATCAATTCGAGCGATTACCAATAAACACGGCACACTATCGTCCAACTGAATTTGTAATTCAGCAAATTTCTCTTGAATAGAGTCTACTGCTTTCAGATCACCTTGTACCAATTCATTCATGTATTGTTTTTGTAGATAAGGAAGAACTATCATTTCCTTCTGCTTGGATTGAATTAACAATGAATCCAATAACCGTTCTTCATCAAGATCTCTCGCTACTCTAGTAATAGTCTCCACAATCTTACTATTGCCTTCCGTTTTCAGAATATAATCAACGCCACCTTGGCGTATGGCTTGTTGAATATAGGAAAAGTCACTATAACCTGTTAGAAAAATAACTTTACACTTCGGCCATTGTTTAATGATTTCCTGATGAAGTTCCAATCCACTCATTCCTGGCATTCGAATATCAGACAATACAATATCCATTTTGGTTCGTCCAAGCCACATCAACGCCTCTTGTGAAGAAGAAGCCGAATAGACTTCCAGTTCAATCTCTGTGAGTCGGCTGCATAGTTTAACAAGTCCATTCATAATTAGTGGTTCGTCATCAACGATTAATAAACGATACATTATGTCTCATCTTCTTCCATCAAAGGTATTTTCATCAAAACTCCCAGTCCACCTAAGTCACTACGATACACATCTAGTCCTGCTGATCGGCCAAATTTAATTTGCAACCGTCGATGAACATTTAGGATCCCCGTTATTTCCAGCCCAACTGAATTCATCCCAAACATGTCTGATAAGTGCTCCAATTTTTCTTCCGTCAATAATGTACCATTATCTTCGAATCGAATATAAAGTAGATGATCACGAACAAAATTCGTAATATGTAGCACACCTTCTGAAGGTTTGGTCTCTAGTCCATACTCGAAAGCATTTTCAATTATCGGTTGTAAGATCAATCGAGGTACATGAACTAAACCATACTGCTCTGGAATCGGCTCAAAGTTGACTCGAATTCGATCACCAAATCGCATGGACTGAATATTCACATATGCTTCTGAATGTTTAACTTCTTGGCTAAGTCGCAATTCCGATTTAGCATCTCTTGTAATAAACTGAAAGTAATCCCCAAGATACCCAACAAATTTCCTTGCATTATCCATGTCTTCAAATTCAATCAACTGGTGTAAAATAAAAAAGCTATTATATAGGAAATGAGGATTAATCTGAGATTGTAACTGCTTAAGCTCAGATTGTTGTGTACGTATCTGTTGTTCATATACTTCTTGAATTAACGATTGCAGTTGATTCACCATTTTATTGAATTGATCTGATAAATCAAGAAATTCATCATTGCTCACTTGTGAAATTCTAATCGACAAATCACCTTGCTCGACCTTACGAAATGCAATAAGCATGTTACGAAGGGGATTACGAATCGTTTTAAATATCCAATAAGAAAACATCACAATAACAAGAATAGATAGAACGAACAACACCCAAAATAAGATGTTAAACTTATCAAAATCTCTCATAATTACAGATTCTGGCGTATAGATGGCAAGTGTGAAATCGTAGATTGGTGATCTCTGTAAAGACACTAAATATCGTTTGCCCTTATTCTCAATGATTGCTCGATCGTTACTACTACTATTCTTCTGAGTTAAAAGACTATGAATCTCATCCGATACATCACCTAGCCTATTATTCGAGATATACTTATTATCCTTGTTAAAAAAAATAATGGCTTCGCCTTGATCTACCATATTTCTCAAATCTTTGAGAATCATATTTTGATCGATCTCTATTTCAATCAAAAAAACAGGCACCCGATTAGAAAAAGCACTTTCCGGATAATAAGAGCTAAGTAATAATTTATTATCCCACCATAATAAAGGAGATAACTGTTGTTGCATTTTAGTTCTAAATTGATTTAATGAATCTAAAGGAACCCCATCTTCATAAGTTCCTGGCTTAATCTTCTTATTAATAAGTGGTATGTGGAAACTAACTTCAGCAATATAGGAACTGGAATCTTTAAGTAGTGTCAATTTTCTCTCTAAGCGTAATATACTCTCTCGAAGTTCATTATCTGATAAAGCAGGCGCTATAGTCCCTAGAGTCATTAAATCCTCATCAACAACTAAGGATCGTTTGAACTTATCTATTTTGCTAATTTCGTTCTCAAGCGAAGATAAGTAAAACTTCACATTCGACTGCATGGACTGCAGAATCTGTTCCCTTAAACTGTTGGCTACCTGATGATTAAGGAAGATACCTAGCATATATACGGGTAAGATTGCAATTAGAAAACCTAGTAACAATTTGGGGTAAATGGTGAATCTATTCTTCTGAAGCCTCATCGTCACACCCTCCAATGGATTTCTAAAAAACTCAATATGTATTATAGAGTGATAAAAGACTATCGCACTAGTTACCCTCTAGAGTTCTTCTATAGAAAGTAAAAGTACCACAGATTAATCGGAAACCCGATCTACTGCGGTACTCTTTTCGTTGACACAAACACATAATCCGGAAAATCATCACTTATGTCCCGATCCAAAGACCATTACCTAGCAGCATAAGAAAAAGGATACACTACTTTCATCGCTTGGTAAATGGGTCTTCTCCATCATATTGGATTCGACTGGAGTGTTATACTAAATCGAAATTTCATATCATCCTCAAACCACATCACAAAATTTGTGCCCCATACATTGTTATGGAGATTGAAATGAAATCCTCCGTCCAACGGAGCGTAAGTATTGTCTAATTCTAGCAAACGCGGCTCTCCCGGACAAACGATCGGAGCATCCAACGTTTCTATAACCGCGCTACCGTCCGCTCCCTCGTAATAGAGTCCAGTGTTGACGCTGTGCATATTGCGATTGCCATCTTTCACGACAAATAATGGGGAAACCCGCATGCCTAGCTTATCCATCTCCCAAAGATTAGGATTATTGACGAGCGGTACAAAAGAAAACCAGCTCGCTTCTGGAAGGCGGCACGCCTGTTTATCTTTCCATTGCAGTTCGACATCCATCTTGGGCTCTCGCCGATGGAAAGTATAAATCACAGACAATGTTCTAGGTGCTCCGAAATGTTGACAAACATCTTGGGGTAACTTTAATTCTGCATGAACAATATCGCAATCGGTCTGTTTTTCTAAATGAAGAGTTCTGACTGTTGGTTTGTACCGTTTATGAGCCGGTTTCGGCTCGACATACTCAATACCTGGTTTGCCTAAATCGTTGTCAGCCCAACTGTGGTGGATTGTTAAATTGGTCACATATTCGTCGAAATATCGATCGTAATTTTCTTTACCAAACGTTTCATATTGGAAAGTCCCTAATCGATGTTCTTCGTTCGCCCATACTTTACCTAATGGATCAATCAGTTTATTGATCGATCCGTCTGGAGCAAAGCTCACATGGAATTGTCCCAACTGGTAACATTCATTCATCTCGATAGCAACGGTACCTTTCTCCGTTTCAGCACTTTCTCCGGGAGTCATACGTTCAAATTCTTGTCTTGCCTCGTTTGCCAATTCTTCGGGCAACGAGGAAAGCGCCTGATCGATATAATCCCGTTGTTCTTGCCACGAACTTTCCAATACACTTAACGATCTGTTAGGATTTTCGAGCTGACGAAGGTAATTATATTTCTTCATCTTTGTATCATCCAAGACATCACGAACTCTTGCTTCAGCAAAATCTGTAGCAGAATAATTATCAAAATCAACCAGATAAACCGATGTATTTAACCCCCACGTATGTTCTGAGATAAGCATTAAATGATTGCAAAAGTGAGTATATTGCTCACTTTCCGGATCTAACACCCCTAAGGTGATCCATTTCTCCCGTAAACGGAGCAATTCGCGATATCGGGCTACTTTCCATGGATCGGAAGTGATCCCATGAATCCATGAATCCCCTATTTCCTCTCGTATGATAGGCAAGCTACTTTTAAGCTCGAGCAGTTTCTCAGCAAACGCATCAAGCGACGAAGCCATGATTTCTGCCCCAGGGTATTCAAGTTGCAATTGCACAAACAACTCGCGAACTTCTTCCATACTAGAAGGGCCATGGTTATCCCCCGTATGTGCGAAGTACAATGCATCTTTCAGTCCATCCATTTGAAAAGGTTTGCCATAACTATCAGCATAATTCACGATGATTTCCGACCCATCTGATGCGCGCCACACGAAGATTTTAGGCACTTGCGGATTTTTGGACACCATATTTACACCCAAATGTAAGTATTGAATACCACTTTTGGCTAACAATGGAACCATCCCAATTGTATGCCCGGGGACGTCAGTCATTTTGGCGGCAATCGTTCTTTTGCCGTACTTCCGATCCAATTTTTTGGAAATCGACAGACCAAATTCAAACAATTCTGCATCCATCATTTCTGTATGGCTCGTAAATGGTAGACCATGCCAAGCTATTCTTCCTTGCATTATCGCCTCTTCCATACGTACGCGCATATCTGGTGAAGCCACTTTTAAATATTCGTTGATCAACCATGAACCCGTCGTCCAGACAAATTTCACGTCTCCTTCTTCACTCGCAAACTGTTCCGACAGTTCAAGTGCTTGCGGAATAAAATGGTTCATATACCGATCTACTACATTTTTCGCCATATCGGTATACCCCATATCTAGATGCGTTTTGAAAATGACATGTACTCTTTCGATCGTTTGATTCACGATTTCACTCCTTCATATAGTTTAATTACTAAGAATTCAACATCAGTAAATCAGGAATCTCACTAGAGGTGAAACTCAATGATTTTGTACTTATCATATTGTTCCTCGCTTCATTGTTACTATCTTTATTATAAAATTAGCACGGGACACTAACTAGTTTACGTTCATTACATTTGTATCTTTTATTTACATTTTCAAAGGTAATGGCAGTACCTATTCAGAAAAAAGCCCAAGCGAACCTCCACTTGAACTTTGACAGGATAGACCATTGGTACGTGTGGCCTTGAAATACCACTTCCGTACTAACACAAAAAACACTCCACTCTGTGGAATATGACAACAATAATCAAACAAAAAAACGGCATCTCTGCCGTTTAGGTTTAAGGTGTTCGTCGAATCAAGAAGAATTCCTCGAAAGAACCCTACTCTGGCCACACGAAAGATTCATCTTCAACCTCTCGCTTCAGCTCATTGAAGAACCACGTGACGCCCTTCCACCAATTCGGGTCCTCGGCATAAGTTCGATTTAACCACTGAATGGGTTGACTTCCACCCGGACGCTTACTACTAATATTAAATACCGTCTTGGCCGCAATGGAAGCTGACCGTGTAATCGAGGTGTTATAACTCTCCCAACTTCCAAATACGTTGAACGGATTATTCGCAATTTCTTCGACCTGTTGATGATCTTTAGGAACGAATCCCTGCTCTTGGCCAGTGATCGCAAACAACAAGAGTGGGTGAATATCATATTTCTTGCTGGCTTCTATAATCTCAGACAAATAGGGCTCCTCAGCTAACATTGAGTTCCTATTCCGCAAATATTGCTGTAATCGCTTCCGATCTATAACTACATATTTGAGTTCCTCTGGGATTCCACCTTCTAAATTTGATGCCCTGTTAATTGGCTGCTGTATATTCAGCGTATCTACATTTGTGGCGGGTGCTGATGATTGTTGATTCATTGATAGGACCACCATGATCACGAGTCCAATCGCACAAATACACGCCATTGTCATCGATATCCTACGATTAAATCTTATCCTGTTCCAGTATGGAACAACTATAGGTACAGTAGTATCTTCGGCTTCCATAGCAACCGCAAGCTCCACAGAGACACTAGAAACCTCTTGACCCTGACTCCATTCCCTCTCTAATGCTTGGAGTGAAATAGTAGACGATTGTTTCTGTGACCATTGAAGAAGAATCTCACTGAACATCTCTTCCTGTAGAGGGAAAGTAGAACTGTTAGACACCCATTCACTTAAGGAAGATAACAAATCTTCGTTACTCAAATCCAAGGTCATACAATGCTGTAGCACATCATCTGTCTGAATGACGAGCGTCTCTCGATGCTGCTTAAGAAGCTCGTAGCACACTGCCTTCTTCACCTCATCTGGAAAAGAAGGTAGACGGCCCTCAATAATCCGATGCACCGCATCAGCTAATATGGATGCCCGTAGCTTCGGCTCAATACCCAAGTGCTTTCGTTCAATATATTGTTTCAGTCTTACAATTTCTCCACCAGATAACACATATTCTTGCATCTTTTTTATCCCAGCCCATCTTGATGTTCAGTTAGAGAACGATTCTCTATGAACAAGATTCAACGTTTGGGTTGGAAAATCCTTCTTGAATGTATGACTAAATCAATGAATGTGAAGACTTATACATTCAGAGGTAATGCTACTTTCAAAAAAAGATATGCTCTATTAACTTTAAATTTTATATGTAAATAGTGTAAGGTATTATATATTGACTTTTGAAAGAGTGGAGGGTTGTTGGTGAAGATTATATATATTCTATCTCTAGTTCCTTTTATCGGGATATTAGGGTTTCTTCCTTTTGTTAACCGAATCGAACCATATGTATTAGGAATGCCCTTTTATATGTTCTGGATGGCCATGTGGGTTGTCCTTACGTCCGTGATTTTGGGTATCATGTATAAGTTGGACCCCCGCAATCAAGAAGGTGAACAGGAATGAATATTGCTATTATCATCATTTTAGGATTCTTAGTGTTATCTATATGGCTTGGGATAAGATCGACCAAAGGAAAAGATATGAATCTAGAACAATGGACGGTTGGCGGACGTGGTTTCGGTGCTATATTCGTCTTTCTGTTGATGGCTGGAGAGATTTATACGACCTTTTCTTTTCTTGGAGGAAGTGGTTGGGCGTATGGTAAGGGTGCACCCGCTCTATACGTCCTTATTTACATTACATTATCTTATGTATTGTCATATTGGCTTCTACCGGAAATATGGGCATATGCCAAGAAAAATAATCTAATGTCTCAATCTGATTTCTTTGTAAGTAAGTATAAGAGCCCAATGTTAGGCATTCTGGCAGCACTAGTCGGTGTCGTGTCGATGATTCCTGTCATCGTTGTGCAACTTAAAGGGTTAGGGATTATTGTATCAGAAGCATCATATGGCGCAATCTCCATATCTACTGCCGTGTGGATGGGCGCAATTTGTCTTACTATTTATGTTATGCTCTCTGGCATACATGGCTCAGCTTGGATTGCAGTCATTAAAGATATCCTGATGATCGTCATCATTGCGTTCTTAGGTATTTATTTCCCGATTCATTACTTTGGTGGCTTGCAACCGATGTTCGAAGCTGTTAATGCAGCGAAGCCTGGGTTTCTAAAGCTTCCAGAACAGGGGCTTAGTGTATCGTGGTTCATCTCCACAGTCATATTACTCGTAAGTGGGTTTTACATGTGGCCCCAAGTCTTCAGTGCAGTCTATTCCGCACGTAGTGGGAAAGTATTTCGAAAAAATGCGATTATCAGCCCGCTATATACGCTCATGTTATTGTTCGTCTTTTTTGTAGGATTTACTGCGATATTGAAAGTACCTGGACTGGAAGGTGCAGATGCAGATCTCTCTTTACTGCGACTGTCGATCGAGACCTTTGATCCATGGTTTATTGGGGTCATTGGCGGAGCTGGACTGCTGACCGCATTAGTACCAGGATCCATGCTATTGATGAGTGTTGCTACACTGCTCGCAAACAACGTCTATAAGGAGTTTGTACCCGGCGTATCCGATCAGAACGTCGTACGAATAGCAAAGTCCCTCGTTCCTGTTATTGCACTTATCGCGGTCTACTTTACTTTAAACGGCGGCGAAACGTTGTCTGCATTGATTCTCATGGGATACAGCCTGATCACACAGTTGTTTCCGTCGCTTCTCTTTAGTCTAACCAAGAACAATGTTATCAATAAATATGGTGCAATCGCTGGCATCATCTGCGGACTTGCCATCGTAGCCTATATTACGCTCAGTCATGCAACGATAGGTACCTTGTTTCCATCCTTACCACAGGCAGCGAAAGATTTGAATGTTGGAATCATTGCCCTTTCTGTCAATTTCTTTGTAATGATTACGGTAAGTCATATTGTCAGGAAGTTCTCGGTTCGTTAACTCTATTTTCAGCACATAAAAGGCCGCTAATCACACGAAGACCCTTGTGTTTAGCGGCCTTTTTAGTTATACAGCCTTAGGATCTCTGCTATACGGTAGGTTGGTTTGAGTGCCCGACACTCGAAATTGTGGGCGTGTCTGATGATTTGGTTGTCTTGCTCCGATTCAGTCCAATCCCTACACGCCCGAATACATATGCTCCACCTGGGATACGATTCGCTATGTTCATCACAATCGCTGAACCTACCACACACCCGACAAATTGCAGCACAACACTGAATAGTCCTAAGTTTTGCAGCCCGAAGAATGATGGTAGTTTGACGAACAAAGCCAGAAGCAATGGATGTAGCAAGTAAATGCCGAAGGAGTACCTACTGCTCCACTCCAGCACACGCGGCACTTTCCGCATCCTTGATGCCACCATGAAGAGCAGCAGGATCATGCTCAATGTGAATAGAAGCATATCGATTCTCTTGGAGGAATGTGATGTAATCCAGCCTTGCCCATTCACGAACAGCACAAGCGCCCCAGTTAATACTGGAAGTGTGTACACGGCCAATCGGAACCGTTTCAGCTTTTCCCGGAACCAAGTCTCATTGCGCCCCAAGTAATAAGCAACTGTGAAGTAGAAAATCCACCCTGGGGAGAATATCCAATACATTTTATCCCAGATATATTGAACTGCTACCGTATCGGCGGGCTGGGTGAAGTTGAAGAAGCCCAAGTACACTATGTTAATAACGAACGACACAATCAGCATAGTGCGGGGCGTGAATCGCTTCTCATACCTTTGAAACAAGATGTACAAAGCATAAAACTGAAAGATAACGAGGATAAAGTAGCCATGAAAATCTCCAAGCAGCAGATGACGCCAGAGGTAATACCAAGAAGCCTTAAGAAGCGGAATACCATCCCTGCTCGCCATGTCCAATCCTTTTAAACCTGCGTACAGTGCACCGAAAAAAATATAAGGAAGAAAAATATACTTGACCCGCTTCCCCCAGAATCCTGCAGGTATTCCATCTGGGTAAGCAAATGATAATACGAATTGGGAAATAAATACGAATACCGGCGTGCCGAACGTTAGCAGTAGACCCACCGACTCCACCCAAGGTGTATTTCCGTCGTCATAGACCCGATATAAGGCATGCAGCAGCGCTATACTTAAGCAGGCAATGCTGCGCAGAACGAACATTTCCGTATTTATTTTGCGTTCCATGATGAGTTCCCCTTTCATTCTTGCGATTAGTTACCCACTGCTCTTTCTACAGTCAATCGGGCTGCAATCGTCTTCTCCATCCCCTCGTTAAGTGTATGAACTGGGGACCATGACATCAATTCCTTTGCTTTCATATTGTTCAAATAACTGTGAAGAATATCGCCCGACCTTGCCTGTTCATAGGTTATCAGGACTTGGCGGCCCGTTATGTTGCCTATCATCTCGACAATCGTATTTATCGAGGTAGCTATTCCACAACTAATGTTCATTGTTTGATTGCCCACCCTTTCTTCTGCCCAGACCGCATCTACAAACGCCTGCGCCACATCCTCAACATAGACGAAATCCCTTGTCTGCTCACCATCCCCATAGATAACAAGACTTTTGCCTGCCTTCATCCGATCCAGAAAAACCGAGACGACCCCAGCTTCCCCATGCGAATTTTGCCTAGGTCCATATACGTTAGCAAGACGAAGAATCGTATACTTTAGCCCATGCATACTGGCGAATTGCCGAATGTAAGACTCTGGGACGCTTTTGGATATGCCATAACAGGACTCGGGATTGAAGGGATGTAATTCATCAATTCCCAAATATTTAGGGTTGCCATATACGGCTGCCGACGAAGCATATACGATCTTGTGAACGTGATGAACCTCGCACAAGCGCAGTACGTTCAATGTGCCGAAAATATTCACGTTAGCATCGAATAACGGATTCCGCTGTGATTCGCTTACGTCGATCTGCGCAGCCAGATGAATGACCGCATCCGGCTTCTCTCGATCAAAAACATCGTCGAGTGCCTCATCTCGAATATCGTTCACATATAGAACTGCCGCTGGATTCCTATAACACGATCCGGAAGCACCCGATATATTATCTACGATCACAGTCTCAATGCCGTCTTCTATGAGCCGATCAACAACATGAGACCCAATAAACCCAAGCCCCCCAGTTACTAATACTTTCAAATAAAAACCTCCTTTCGGCCGATTAGACTGGTGTTTATACCACACATCTTCTACTAGATTTACATAAACTACTAAATCATAGAATGAAGGAGTGAATGCATATGGCAACTTCCCCTATTCCAGACGGTTCGGTGACAACGTCCATTATTGCTGACGGCGCAGTCACTTCTATTAAATTGGATCCTGAGACAAACGGTTATGTGAACGTCCGATCGTTCGGAGCCAAAGGTAACGGAATCCAGGATGACACCGTAGCAATTCAAAATGCGATCAATGCCGGAGCCTCCAGCCGCAAAGTTGTAATCTTCCCTTCCGGCGTATACAAAGTCTCTTCTGGGCGTATGCGTAATCCTTTAATCTTAGACTGGTGGTGTGTTCGTACGCTAACTGGAACCAATCTGCACTTCGAACCAGGATCCAAGTTGGTGCTTGCCTCGAACCCCCCATCAGACACTCGGGTTCTCGTCATCTTCAACGTCTCTAACATCACGATATCTGGTAGCCTCGAAATAGATGGAAGTGCTGCCACTGTGAAATCAACAGTCAACGATCAGCTTCATGGCTTGTTTATTTCTTCTGCACAAAATGTAAGGATCGAATCGGTGTACTCCCATGATTGTTATGGTGATAATATTTTTGTTGGAGGTACGGAAGAAAACCCATCCATCAATGTACAGATAGGTTATGCGCGCTGTGAAACGGCTGGACGAAAAAACTTCGTCATCCATTTTGTAGATCAGCTTCATGTCAACAGAGCGGTACTAAATAACAGCCGTGGTGGCGCTCCTGGCTTTAACGGTGCCAACTCGCTCGATCTGGAACCAGACGATTTCATGGGGACCCGCAGTTTTTATCAGCGTTTCGACTCTTTGACTACCATTGGCTTCGGTAATGATCTATCAGCCGGTCTAACGGATGCAAATGCGAGACTCTGGATACTCGACATCGGTTCACTCGACATGCGTGTGGGTGGGACGCTGCAACCTGCATTGTTGTCATATGGGCTGACGATAAAAATTAGCCATTTGACTATCCGCTCCACAGATCATAAAGCCACATACGGTCTACAGACGATCTATTCACAATTTATCGATATCGCGAGTGCACGATTCGATGGCATAGGAGGTCCTGCGATCTACGCTGCGTTCAATGCCTCCGGTGGCAAACCAAGATTGCATATAGGCTCGCTAGGAATATACGGATCCGGTTCTACACTGGCAAGCGGCGTTCGAATCGACGGAGGAGATCTTTATGTTGGAACAATCGATGCACAGGACTTAATAGGTAGTACTTTGCAATTATTCACAACGGAATCTGATACAATGGCTACTGTCGACAATATGATCGTCCGAAATAGTGGTACCAATCAGGTTATTTTGGTCTCTTCTTATGGTGTGGCAAAACCATCCTTGCACCTTAACAATGTGGCAGTGTTCGATACCCGAGCTATAAAGGTGAAACGTATTTTGGAATTCGAAACGTTAATTGCCATGCAGGGCACGTCGCTTGGCACTTTGTACAATCCTTATTCCATTGCGGAATGGTTCTCCACCTACGGCAACTTCAAACGGGCACTTCGTCTCACTGGAGGTACACTACTTCCTGCAGTATTCATGGTGGAAGGTTCTCCCGAGGGAGTCGTAACCGCTCAGGTCGGTAGTCTGGCTATGAGAACAGATGGTGCAGCGCAAACTACCTTGTATGTGAAGGAGAGCGGCACGGGTGCGACCGGCTGGAAGGCCAAATAATCAAGAACCACAATCTCTTACTAACTCTTTTGAATACATGTCTCAATCGTCTCAATCACACGTACCTGATCCTCCTTAGATAAAGAACTTCCAGAAGGTAGGCATATACCGGTTGTGAACAATTTATCAGACACGCTATATTCCCCTAAGTATGGATAATAGGAGGAGTTTGCGAACAAAGGCTGTAGATGTAGTGGTTTCCATACGGGTCTAGCTTCAATATTGTTATGTTCCAAGCAAGCTAAGAGTTGATTGGCTGAGACACCGACGATCTCTTCATCGATCGTTAGAGCGCTCAACCAGCGAGTGCTTCGGCAATTCGGCGCTTCCGGCATGAAATGGAGACCCGATATAGATTCCAAGCGGTCCGAGTACGTCTGACTAATTTGTCTGCGCCGTTCAACTCGCTCCTCAAGAAGTTCTAATTGACCGCGACCCACAGCGGCCAATAGGTTACTGAGCCGATAGTTGTACCCCATCTCGGAGTGCTGGTAATGTGGGGCATTGTCACGGGCTTGCGTAGACCAGAAACGAGCCTGTTCTAAGGCATCGATATCGTCCGATACAAGCATGCCCCCACCCGAGGTCGTAATGATCTTATTGCCGTTGAACGAATAGATGCCGAATCTGCCCCAAGTGCCGCTTGCCTTTCCATGGTAGAAAGCGCCAAGCGATTCGGCAGCATCTTCGATCAAGGTGATACCATACCGATTGGCGATGTCAGCAATCGGCTCCATATCTGCGCTCTGTCCGTACAAATTGACGACGATGGCTGCTTTGGGCAGAAGTCCTTTCTCAGCCAAATCTCGGCAAGCCCGCTGAAATGATAGTGGGCACATGTTCCATGTCTCTGGCTCCGAGTCTACGAATACAGGCGTAGCACCCATATATAGAATAGGGTTAGCGCTTGCTACGAAAGTGAGCGTCGAACAAATCACGTAATCTCCTTGTGAGACGCCAGCCAGTCGCAGTGCGAGATGAATCGCTGCCGTTCCAGAGCTTAACGCAAGGGCGCCTTTCGAACCTGTGTAGGTGGCCATCTCCCTCTCGAAAGCGTCGACTTGCGGTCCAATTGGAGCGATCCATCCAGATTCGAATGCATCAGTCACATAGGCATGCTCACGTCCGCTAATATGCGGCGGGGATAACAGGATCCGTGGTTGTATGCTCGGTTGACGAATACTCATGCGTTACTCCCCTCTCCATCTGGACAGTTTGGTCCAGTTGGAATACATATTACATCGATTTACTTAACAGCGTGATCCATGGTGTTTTGTTCCAAAATAGCTGGTTGCCTATATAGTGGAAAGTAATTCCCTTCTAGTCGAGTGTCGCTGAGCGACAGAATGCGTTCGTACAGCTCAGGAAAGAATATTCGCTTACCCAAGTAATAATCGAGCGGTTCTAGATGAGTCCCAAACCCCTGTTTAAACTTAAATAAGTTGTCATTCCCTTTATATCCCCCACCAAGATGTAAACGTTCGAATCCATTCTCCATCCCCCACACGGCTGCTGCGTGGATGAGTATTTTGGTCGGTGACCACTGTAGATATGCCCGATCCCAACCACACAAGTGATAATGCATCCATGGTCGTTCATGGATAACAATACAGGCCGCCACTATTTTCTCCCCATCCATGACCTCGAACAGTTCTAAGCTCCCCTCCAGTAAACGAAATGTCTCTCCAATAAATTTTCGAGGGAAATAATAGAAGGAATCCGCCTTTAAATCTTCTAACGTTCCATAATACAAGTCGATAAAGGGCTCGACCCGATCCCTCAGATCCGACTTTCGAATTGTAAATGGCGACGACTTTATTTTGCGAATATTTCTTTGATGATTGCTACAATAATGCTGGACTAGCTCCGACTCTGAACCAACTGTCAAATCCATATAGGCTGTATTCCGAATCAACTCCGTCGTTAGCCCACTTTGATATTCGGAGGAATTGCCTATCAATGGATGGAACCTTACAAACTCAGTCATGATCCGCTTCTCTTTGCAGTATTCGGTGAACACTTCACCGAATTGTTGGTACAACTCAGTCCGTTCAGCTCCCAGTGACACATTCGATATCGGTCCGCCATATCCATAAGGCGTGCTGATATCGTACCATTCGCCTTCCAACCCCAGTTTGATTACGGCGGGAAGATGACTGATGGATCGTACCAAGTAAGGGTACATAATGAGCTGATCCCCCCGCTTATATACAAATAGCTCTGCCCTTTGATGATCTTCATCTTCGAACAGCGAAAAATAAGCAGCGGAGAAATAGATATCCTTATCGGGCATCTGATTCAAATAAGCATCCCATTCTTCAGAACTCGAGCTATGAAGCACGGTGAAGCTACTCATACAACACCTCCTAATTCTCCAATATTTTGATCATACGAATACTTTCATTACTTAAGATCAACCGTCGGTCACTCTCACGCAAGAATGCATCCGGTGAAAGTAAAAGTAATTTTCTTTCTCGGTCAAGATCGATAAGCACGTTGGTCAAATGATAGCATCCATCCCACTCCCCGCTTTGCATTTGGATGCGAAAATACTGTTCACCTAGCCGACCCACGACTGAAGTCTTTTGTTTCGTTCTAATCCTAAAAGAAGAAAAACCATACTTAAAATGATGTGCCTCTGCCATAGGGTAATCATCAATGATGTAGTCCAGCTCGTCTTTTTCATCTGCATGAGCAACAGTAGCAGTAACATCTTCCGTATCATCTAGCGATTGAATCAAGCCCCCCTCGTACCAATACGTACGTCCTTCCTCCGCAAATCCAAGTCGTAGATACCAAGCATGGACCTGTTCATTCCATGAGAACACATCCAAAGCCAACTTATTAATGCCTTCCATCCGGGCTAGTTTTTCGCCGTATGCCATGAGCAGCCCGCCGATACCATCTTTCCGATAGGCGGCATCTACGTTCAAGTTGTTCAGAACCAACATCTGTTCCATTCTTCGCCATTCAGCGAATCCAATGAGAATATCTCCTGAATAGGCTCCTATCAGCAGTGTCGTTGAATGGCTCCCACACCTACAAGCCGCTTGTAGATAAGCGGCGTAACCAGTACAGGCGAATATCGTTTGATTGTAAACCTGCTCCGGCAAATAGCTCCGCAAGAGCTGGCATGCTTGGTGAATATCGTCTTCATGCAGCGGACTAAACTGCACATTCATGCCGATCCCTCCTTTTTATTCATCCTGTACTCATCCAAGGGGAGACTATGCTTACCAGGATTTGCTACAATGTCATCTTGTCGAATCACCTTCAGTACTGTCTTGCACAATATCCAAGTATCTAGTCGAAAACTTAGCTTCTCAACATAGGTGATGTCATAAGAAAGCCGCTCATTCCACGGTAAAAGATTGCGTCCAGACACCTGCGCTAAGCCCGTAATACCCGGCCTTTCAGTGAATCTCGTCCTCTCTCGTTCTGTGTAATATGGGCTGTAACGCATGAGCAAAGGTCGTGGGCCAATCAGGCTCATTTCCCCTTTCACGACATTCAACAATTGTGGTAATTCATCAAGACTCAACTTCCGGATCTTTCCGCCGAACTTGACATAACGCCGATCATCCGATAACAGCTGGCCCTTCGTATCATACAGTTCAGCCATCGTTCGGAACTTGTAGATGTTGAATGGTCTCTCTCCCCGTCCTGGTCGCTGCTGCTTGAAAAAAATTGGGCTTCCCAGCCTCATCCGAATCAACAACGCCACCACAGCCATGACTGGACTTAACAGACATAACATTAAGATCGCTCCCACAATATCGCAGCCTCGTTTCATATAGCGATACATGTAAGTACATCTCCCGCCCTTCTCTTATTCCGTAAAAAGACGTTCCTTAAGTAATTTTACCTCTGCAAAATCGACACTCCAGTAGTACACCTTCTTCCCGACTAACGGATCTGGACCGAAACTATTTTTACCTGGAATTTGCTCGTATGTGAAATCATCGGATTCCATACCTTTAAACAACCAAGCGAGGCTGATCAAGTCACTGTCGCTAAAGCTTGTATCGATTATGTCATTCTGCTGTTTCAGTAATAACCCAGCTAGGTCAGGAATATGCTCGGGTTTCAATAGCTGTTTAGCTACGGCTCGAACGATGTTGAATTGCTCCCGTTGACGACTAAAATCACCATCTTTGGTGGAATACCTTTCCCTTGCTAGGTAGAGTGCATGCTCTCCATCCAGATGTTGCTCGCCTTTCTTGATTGTAATCTCCGGGGTTATGGTCACATCCTGATCGATTACCATATCGACCCCACCGATCGAATCGATGAAATCACGTACCCCGGAGAAATTCGTCTTGATGTAGTGATGTATAGGGATGTTCATAAAGTCGCTGACGGCCTGAACGAGCGTTAACGTTCCCTGCTGATTACCACCCTTTAACTCGCCAACAATATGAGCATGATTGATCTTGGTATAACCGACATTTTGCACATAAACCCGAGTATCACGTGGCACAGAGACGATATTCACCTTCCGCTGATCCGGCATCACATGTGCTACCATGATCGTGTCTGCGCGCGAGTTTTCCCCACCCCAGGTATCGGTTCCGATTAACACCACATTAAAGGATAAGGTTTCCTTATCTGAAGTAGCTTGTGTTGCTGTGGTCACTTGCGAAGACGGTAGAAGTACATTCCCTTCCGTATTAGGAAGACTATTTGGCGTATCCACCGACTGCTCCTTCCCCTCAGACACCGTAGAAATATTCGAACTGGGTACCGTCAGGGGATTAAGGACAGCCTTCTGGAATCGATGCTCCGGATTTAACACTCCCCAGATCCAGATACCACCAACTACAATCAGAATAAGAAAACCAATGAATCCGAATCTTCCAATCCGTCTCATGACTGCACCTCCACCTCTAATCTCCCTGCCGCGCTTACCCTGCAATCTTTTTATCCATGTACCCATTGGCGACTTCATCGATCATATTCCAGCTTGAACTTCAGTTTTGATTCGTTCAAGCTCCTGAGTGCCCACCTGCGGTTCTTCTTGAAAGCCCGTATAGCTTGGTATAAGCTGCTTTAATAGTTTTTTGATCTGTTGACTGCCAGGTACAAATTCATATGGCTTGCACAAGTTCTCCAGAACACCAAGAACCATATTTAGTTCGGACCTTGAAACGTCTTGCGGACGGCTGACCATGATGCGATAGTTTTTTGTGACAACCCCCCCTTCCTCTTCAGTCAGGAGTTCCTCGTATAGTTTTTCTCCGGGACGAATGCCGGTGATCACGATGGGAATATCCTTTTCGGGCTCCAAGCCCGATAAGCGAATTAAATCCCGTGCCAGATCGTATATACGAACCGGCTTACCCATGTCCAACACGAACACTTCGCCCCCCTGTGCCAGCACACTCGACTGAATAACCAACTGCACCGCTTCGGGGATCGTCATGAAATAACGCACCATTTCCATATCGGTAACTGTTACTGGGCCGCCATTCTCGATTTGTCTTTTGAATAATGGGATGACACTCCCTCGACTGCCTAACACATTGCCGAAACGAACAGCAGCGAAAGCAGTCTTGCTGAATGCATTCTGATCATTAATGATCATTTCCGCTGCTCGCTTCGTAGCCCCCATGACACTTGTCGGATTAACCGCTTTGTCCGATGAGATGAGGATGAACCGCTTGACTCCATATTTGTCACTCGCCTCCGCTACGTTCCTCGTTCCGATGACATTGTTTTTGACCGCTTCCACCGGATTCATTTCCATGAGTGGAACATGCTTGTGCGCAGCTGCGTGATAAACGATCGTAGGTCGGAAATTTTGAAAGACACTTTCGATTCGCGACACATCCTGAATGTCAGCAATGATTGGATGAATCACCTGTTGGGGGTATAATTCGCGTAGCTCTTGTTCAATGAGGTAAATACTATTCTCTCCATGGCCTAATAGCAGCATTTCCTTCGGACGATATACAGCCAACTGCCGGCACAGCTCCGAACCAATTGAGCCTCCTGCACCCGTGATGAGAATACACTCACTCCCCAAATTCTCGCGTAGCTCCTCCGTATTGATCTCTACTGGTGCTCTACCAAGCAAATCATTTACGGACACTTCACGGATCATATTAACTGCCATTTTCCCATCTAAAATATCCGTCATGCTAGGCATTATCTTGATCTGTGCTTTGGTAGATTTACAGATCTCGATAATCTCCAGCATGGCGCTTTGTGGAGCGGTCGGAAGTGCAATTATAATAAAAGAAATATCTAACTCCTTGACGGCTTCAGGAATATAACTTCTGTTACCAACAATTGGTAATCCCATCATTTCCAGCTTTTGTTTGGTCGGATCATCATCAATGAAAGCGATCGGGTTCATGAACTTAAATTTGGAATGCTTGATGTCTTTGGTAACAAGGATCCCTGCCTTCCCCGCCCCTACGATTAGAAGATTTCCTTCGAATGAATCCTTCGCTCCCGATGACACAAACCCATCATTCATGAGGCGGCTGACAATTCGTATACCGGTAATGCCCAGAAACACATATCCCGATGCAGAATAAATTGAAATCGGTAGTCGATAAGAGGGGACAAGTAAATGCGCTGATACATTGACAATGATAACTCCAACGAATGTTAGGACGCTCACTTTAAGAAGCAATAATATCTCTCCCATACCGGTATATCGCCACATACTGTTATACGCTTTGAAACCGAAAGAGCCTGACATATGCACCGCAATGTGAATGAATATCGCCACCGGAAGCATCCGCATATAGAGCTGGGGAATTTGAAAATCAAACCGAAGCAAAAACACTAGCCACACTGAAGCCGCAACAATCCCCGCATCCAAAAAGATCAAACGTACGAGCCGCATTCTCCTCATCACTTCTTTCACCCTTATTAACTGAATGGTCACACACTACCCGTACTTATATGTGCGAATTACCTATCCCCCGATGCCTGCACTCATAACGGACGAAATCACATTCCGCGCTGGATCGTTCAGTGCTTCAATATAAATCGAGTCCATATCACGGAGCACTGCAGGTAACCCGTAGCGAAGGATCCTTTCCTTGTTCACTTCTCCCATTGCAGCGCCTAAAGCCGGATCGTCCCTCAGTTGAAGAAATGCCTTTGCGGTTGCGACTGCATCGTCAACTGGAACTAAAATACCCGTTATTTCATGATCAATCAAATCGCGAAGGCCCCGAATATCCGTACCGATAACTGGTTTACCTGCTGCCATCGCCTCCATAATCGCCCGGGGTAATCCCTCGCGATATGACACGAGCACTGCGGCATCACACGCTCTCAGCAGATCTGGAATATCCCGTCGGTATCCAAGCATATGGACCCGATCCCGAACGCCGAGCTGATTGGCTAGTTCTAGTAGTGTCTGCTCGGATGGACCGGTGCCAGCTAGTGCCAGATGAATATTGCCTACGTGATCGCCCAACTGACATAGCGCTTCGATCAGCTGCTTCTGGTTCTTGTTGGCATTCAGCTCAGCAACACACAGTACGACGAACGCAGGTTCTTCTTCGGCGTTCGTCGGTAAATCGAATAACTGACGACGCCACTCTGTCTTCTCCGTCTTGGTTGCGGGATGTTCCTCCCTGCCACCGTAAACATTGAGATCAATCCCAACGCCACTCACATAGGTAACTTTATTTCGCACTGGAAATTTGAGGGCACGCTCAAAATCTTCACCATTAATAGTGATCAACACATCCGTAAAGCGTGCCATCCAGCGCTCGAACGGATAATAAAGCATCCAATTTAGGAGAGGTGCTCCTTTGAAAAAATGGAAACCGTGCGCTGTATACAATGTGCATGGTACGCCTGCCCTATGAGCCGCAATCCGGCCGAGTATCGAGGCCACTGGTGTATGCACATGGACGAACTGGAATCCTTCCTTTCGGAAACTTTCAGTTAAGACCCGTAGAGCCTTCCAGTTCTGCGCTTGCAGCGGGCTGCGTTGAATAGGCACATCGTGGCACACGATCCCCTTCTGTTCCAACCGTTGCCTTTCTTCCCCGGGCTGTGCGTAAGCATGTACTTCGCAGCCCTTTTGCTGCAACAAATCCATGTAAGGTAAATGAAAGTTGCCAAAATGCCCATAAATGGAGGCGACAAAGGCAACTTTCACTGGCACACTGACTTCAGCAGATATGCTCTTGTTGTTGTACTTGTTCTGGTGGTTGTGATTGGTGTGGCGTTCGTCCGGTCGCTCGTTCAATCCTCTTGGTTCGATGTAGCAACTCTCCTTTCAGTTTTGCATCCGTTAATCGGATACAAGCTGCGATCATAGCCATCATGAACCACCAATAGCGTTGGAATAATGCTTCGATGCCCATTGAGAGTCCAATCATCGCGGCATGAGACAGCAGTAATGCCAAAATGATCGGCCTGTGAACGGGATCCGCTGTACGGTAAGAACGGATACCCACGATGAAGAACCAGACCATGAATCCGCCATACACCATCAACCCTAGTAAGCCGAATTCCGTCATAAACCAAAGCGGCGTGTTATGAATGATAATACGTAGCTCATAGTTATATGTACCGAGTCCAATCCCGAACAACGGGCTTTGTGCTATCCAATCCAACGCCTTACCAATGATATCGAGGCGGGCCTGAATCTGAGAAGGTCGACTGGACATTGACTCGAGTACATCTAGATAAGCCGTACCTTTATACAGCAGCAATGCCACGAAAGCCGCGATAAACCCCATAGCGATCTTGATCAATCTGGAAGGATTACTCAGCAAAAGTGTAAGTAGCACAAGTACTAGACCAATCCACGACGAACGAGAGAAGGTCATCATAATACCACCGGACAAGGTTACCGTGGCTATTAAGCTTACCCATCCCTGAAGAAGCTTCACCCCACTACCACTCGTCATAATATGAACGGCGAAAGCCGTCACAAGCAGTCCTCCGTATGCATTCGGATCAATCAGCATACCGGACAATCGTCCGTCTTGTATCATGAACGGAACCTTTACTCCGCTAAAGAAAGCGAACAGAGCAACACCATTCAGACATAGTACACTGATTAAAAAGACCCGTAACATCGTATATAACCGATCCCAACTGTCTACTGCCTGAATGAGCATGATATATGTCAGCAGAAGGAGTAGAAGTCCAACATCCTTTTGCAACAGGGCGTATTGAGTAATGAACCCATTACGCCAGATGGATACGAATGAAGCTAGAACAAAGATAAACAGCATGCCCCAATGCCATGAGCTGAACTGTCTTCGGTCCAATTTAAGGTGTAAACCTACAGCGAACAACCCTAACAGTAAGAAGAGATCCGACGGTGCGATTCGGAATGCTCCTCCGATATCAAATTGTGCGGGAAGGCATATGATGTAGCCCATGACCGCAAACTGAAATAACTTGCTCATGGTGTAGGGGGTATGTAATGCATCTTTTTTAATGAGAGTTCTCCCTACAACTGATAAAGACCGCATACAACCCCTACTTTCCTATTTGGAAACAGCCTCTATGCGGCCGCTTCTCGTTGTACCTGTTTCTTTGCCTGGCGGATCACATAAGAAAGTACGACCACGCTACCAATCATCTGTACGAATAATGCCAAGCTTGCCCCCATCGCAGCCCCTATCATCCCGTATTCAGGTACGAATATAAGACAGGCTAACCCATTCGTATTCGCTGTGCAAAGAAACAATGGAATCTGCGCTTTGAATTTCCCGGTGGCCGTAATGGCATACCAGAGATAGGACGAAACAAACACCAACAAGGTAGAGACGAGTAACCAACGAAATAGCCCTATCTCTTTAGCCACGTTAGGACTGTATAACAAGGTCAGCAGTTGCTGGCCAAACATCCAGCCGATTAAACATGCGATTGCACTAATCCCCACGCCCATAGCTACCATTCGTCGGAGTAAAGAAACAAATTCCTTGTGTCTGCCGGCAGCGTGCCAGCGGGCAAGACGCGGTGTTATTGATTCCCCTAGGGCGGTAACGACAACATTGCAGGCAACGATCATGTAGGAGAGCGAAGCATATACGCCTAAGTAGTAGTCCCCTTTAAAGTAAGAGATCGCATATAGTGGAATATTCGTATTAAGCGACATCAACGCTAATACAACACCAAGCGGCGAACTTACGATCAGCAAGTTCCATAGTCGACCCTTGTTAAATATAGGAACGAGAGACGTGAATGCTCTCGCTTTGCGAGCATCATAACCGATCGTTATAGCCAACCATCCGAGGATCATGATAAATAATGCCAGAACAAGGCTCTGTGTAGGGATAAATACGAAAGTGAAGATAAGTATGGATAGCAAGCCTTTAGCAGCTCTTGAGAGAGATATTTGATCTAGCCTCTCCTGCTTTTGAACGATACCTAATATAATATCGCTGAGCGATTCGACGATCCTATACAAACTGATGAAAAAAATAACCAATGCTGTGTTCCAGTCAATGCCACTTAATATGCAAAAGCTTGCTGTGATCGTAAATGCAACTGTGGTTGTCACTAGCCGAAGGCCAAAAAAATCCCCAAAGACGTATTTCCCTGATCTGTCAATGATCAAGACCGATCGTAGATGCAGATGCGACAGCATGAAGATGGGCGCAGTCACCGCAAGCCCAAGCGAATATTGCCCAACATTTTCTGGCGACCCAAATTTGTTTAGCAATATCACAATGACGAACTGAGCACCTGCATAAGTGATGTTTCCAAATAAATAACGAAGAGAAGCAAATGACATAATATGTTAACCCATTACTGAAGAAGTGGCCCAATCTTCAAAATCTTCGCCGCGAATTTTTTGGTGTCTGCTATTCTTACTGTGATTCAATACCGCTCCCAGTAAATGTGCCCCTTCCTGCTCAAGTAGCTGTTTCGCAGAACTAGTGTGTTTCAGCAACACCTTCCCAGATTTCACAACAAGTAGCACCACCTCGGCCATTCTCGCCAAAGTAAGTGCGTCCGAAAATGGAATTAAAACAGAAGAAGAGTCGATAACGATCGTATCCCAGCGCTCGCTAAGCTCCGCAAATAAACTCTTCATTCCCTGGGAGCCGAGTAATTCGGCTGGATTCGCTGAGATAGGGCCAGATGTCAGTACAGAAAGCCCTTGTAATTCCTTAATAGAATAAATGCAATCATCTAAGCAGGTGTGATCAACAAGGATGCTGCTCAATCCTACCCCATTTGGTAGATCAAATGCCTTATGCACGGTTGGCGTACGCAGGTCTCCATCCATCAGTAGCACGGTCCTACCGGTTTCCGCCATGGCTATAGCCAGATTCATCGCCACTGTCGACTTCCCTTCCTGAGGCAGAGAGCTTGTGACTAATAACGATCGGATTTCTCCACCCACCCGGGTATAGCGAATATTTGATCGGATCGCACGAAATAGCTCTGCATTAGCGGATTTCGGTTGTTCCAGGCAATATAATCTTGGCACATTCTTCTTCATATCTGCTTGCTCCTTCATCTGATTTGGATTTCGTCTTGATCCGCTGTTTACTTACCTTCAAATTACCCACCGTTCCTAGTAGAGGTAGCTGTAAATCCAGTTGAATGTCTTTGGCATTGTTCACAGTTTTGTCCATCAATTCTCGGAGGATGGATATTGCGATCCCCGCAATCAGTGCTAGTCCGAAGGCCACTACCAAATTAAAGGCTGGCTTGGGAGAGATGACCTCATTAGGAACCTTCGCCCGGTCTAGAAACACGACATTCTCTACCCCCATTATCGATTGGATATTCTCGTTGAATGCCTCCCCAAAACCATTCGCGATTTCTGTTGCTCGTATTGCGTTCGAATCCGTCACAATGACCGTCGTCAACAGTGACTCACTGCTTGTTCTTGTCTTGACATGTTCGAGCAGTTTTTCCGGTGTCATCTTTAGTTGCAGCCTTTTGACGACTTCTTCCGCTATCCTACTGCTTCGGATGATCTCCCCGAAAGTTGTTACCAGCTTTTGCCCTGCCATAATGTCATTGATTGGTTTCTGTTGCCTGTCTCCTTGAATAATAATAGAAGCTGTCGCCTCGTATTTCGGCTTTATAACATAATAGCTAACGAAACTGGCTACTCCCATCGCAGCTATACATAACACAATGATGAACAACAGCCTGCGTTTCACTAGTTTCATAATGCTGCCTAGTTCGAATTCCATTGATTATTTCTCCTAACTCGTTAATGTATTTCTATCCTTAATAAAAAGATGATTGTAGTATCCGAACAATGTTGGACCAACAACACCAATAATTTCCTATAACTTCATTGCTTAGTTCCCTCCATTTTAGATTACTTTGATTTCTTAAGATTACCCACTTACCTTCGCGCATTCTATTATCCGAACGTAGCAACATAGTCGAATTCGGGTATACCTTCATTCTCCTCACGAACAAAAAAAATAAGACAAGCTCTCCCTAAGGAAAGCTTGTCCGATTACAATGATTATGTTTTTTTCAAGTAGCTGTTAACCAGTTGCGTTCGATTCCTGACATTCAGCTTCCGAAATACCGCTGTCAAATGCTTCTTGACCGTTACTTCTGTAATATATAAGTCCGCCGCAATTTCTTGATTCGTATAACCATTCACCAGCAACCCCACCACTTCTTTTTCCCGCTCGGATAGCATCGACATACCATCATCCGGTTGCTTGAAATGATCTAAAAGGCCGAATGACGCTATCATTTTATTCAAATAATCCTGCAGCTTGCCGCCCCTCGTATCCAGAACGTAATATGGCGTAGGAGCATTAATGTCATAATCGTAATGTGCAACGTTTTTTACCTGCTCGCAACCCAAGCTAAGGTGGAATTCCTTTAAGAAGGAGAGATCTGGAGGAGCAGTCGTCACGACAAAATCGGAAGAAATAAGCAGTGATATGAACGATAGCCCTGCAGTTGTACGTATTGCCACGTCCTCAAAATCCGTCACATCGATCGTTTTTACAAAATAACCCGCAATATGTTCAATCGGCACCCGGAGTTCCCTTAGCCTATGTTCCGGTAGGCTTTGGAAATAAGCGGATGACAGCGGGTGAGTTAACAAATAGTCAAGTGTTCCTGTATGAATCGGAATGATTGCCGTCAGGCCACATATTGCCCCCTGAGGATCTCTCATCAGCTTAACAATGCCAGGATCGAGCTCGTAAAGCTCTTGAAGATGTATATGCTTAATCGGGTAAAAGCATTCTTCTTTAGAAATCATATACTCGAACCTCTCGCCCGTGTCCGGGTTCTGGAGAGGAAGGCAAACTTCCTTCAGATTGAGTTGACGATTGTACAAATACTGCTCTGCCTCCGCCAAATTGGACGGATTCAACGTCTCCATGAGATTGGGAGTCGATTTCTGAAAACAGAAATTGCGGACAACATGATCGCCGATATAATAGTACCATTCGACGACTTCCCAAGCGATCGTCTTTCTCTTGGACTGGTTGGTCAACCTACTGTAGTAAAACATGATGCAACGCTTCCATAACCAGTCGTAATGTTCAGGCTGCCGCAAACGTAGATCATAGCTGATGGCATCCCGCATCAAATCATGAAGGATCCACCCCCTATCCACTCTCCGAATGAAGGAAAGTCCGATCAGCCATTGGAATAAATCCGTCTTTATCTGCCGATCCAATACATAGGAGAGCAGCTCCTGGTTAAAATGCCGAAGGACAGCTACGGTCTCTACAAGCTCCCTAAGATTGTCGTCCGGAACCTCCTTTAACCAAATGCCCACGATATGTTCGAACACTTCGCTTCCATCCACCAATTCCAAGCCCTGATTGTTCTGAACCATCGTCGTCGAGACAATCAAAGACAACGTGAGCGCATGTCCTCTAGTTTTTACCCAAATCTGTTTTATCATCGTCTCCTGAGAAATACCCGAGCGCTCCAGATATTGCTTAACGGATATATAATCCAGATCCCCAATGGGCATCCGATGTATCCAGTGGCGCCATGCCGGAGAACTGAGCCATATGCCTTGCAAGGGGAATCTTCCCGCAATGAGAATCAGGATTGCCGGGTTCAATTGTGGGAAAAATGCCTCTCTCAGCCAGAGCTCCATATCACCCATATCCTCGAAAGTGTCCAATGCGAGGACAAGCTTCTGAGTCAGCGCCTTTTCAATCAGGATGTCATGACATAGCTCTAGAAGCGACTGCGGCTCGGTAATCTGCTGAAGCTTCTCCATCGGATAGCCGAGCATACGCAACAATTGCATGCAGAAGGCCTGCGGTGTATGAGAGAACCCGCGGCTGTCCATCAACAGAAAGGCGGCATTCGCATTCATCGCTAGCCGACGGAACTCATCGATTAAATAGCTTTTTCCTACGCCGCCGGTACCATAGAGATTCAATATCCGTCCCTGTTGTTGGTCGTCTGTCAGCTGCTCTATGAAATACTGAATTTCGATGTCCCGGCCTACCAAATAATGCCGTTCCAGCTGGTCAATCTGGACAGCTATGCTTTCTTGGGAACCGCCTGCCTTCACCGTACCATCAAACATAGGATATACCCACCTTCGAATTACATCATTATTAAAATGAAGGACAAGTACGTTGCAGCACAATAGGTTCTTTCGCCTTCTAAAAGTAAACCGGTCAGGATCATTTTGCGAACCTAGCCAGCGCTCGTATAATCAGCTCAGTAGAATGTTCACCTGCAGAACTGCCGTCCGATAATCGTAGCCATTCAACATTATGATCTTCTGCCCGCTTCTCTTCTTCACGTGCAAATGTGCCATTGTTTTCTTCGTACCGTACCTCCTAAATCTCCGTCCTTATCGGGATAAGAGTTTCTCTTAACAATATGCTTCTTCCAGTAAGGTTCAGCACTAACTCCTTCTTTAGATAAATAATATATTTTATTCTATTGTGGAAGTCAGTACTTCTTTTCGATATTCTTATCGCATCAATAAGTTATTGTCCATAAGTACAAAGCAACTTAAATACGATTACTCGTGTGAGTGTGATCACCTATCTTGTCACTTTCATTTATTCACATAATAGGATTGAGATTATTCATCACCCCTTTCCTTCCCACTCTTCAAGGAATACAAATAACGCGTCGGCGAGAGATTAGTTATCTTCTCTACCAGCGCGTTATTTAACATTTAGGATTCAGATAAAACCCACATATCGAGAGTAATTCTTTGATTATTATGGTCCACTATGTATTGAATTGCGTGATCTTTTCGTTCCTTATAGTCATTATTCATTAAGTCAAACTCCCCAATTACCACTTGTATAAACTATCAATATTATACCCTGTATATGGAAAATCCTTATAAATTAAATAAAATTAAATTCACCTAAATTTCGTATCACATGCCAGTATTACATTGTATTTTGTACATATGTATCGGAGTCAAATAAACGAGCGTAATATGAAACCATTTGTGACGGCCCGCCCCTTCGATATCGGCCGTCTCGTAGTAATCCTTAGGAATACTTTGTGATCCCGCCAAAAATAAAATAACGTTGTACCCGATATTTTTCCACGTATATACGATTTCCAGCACACCAATTGACAACTCTGATTCCATCCATCCTGGAACGAATATAGAAATCCCATACCAAACGAAATGAGATAAAAAATAGAGAAGCCTATTAGGCTAGGTGCAAGAAACAGAACTGCAACGGCCCATTCTTTACGCAGCAGTCTGATCATTTTCAAACCCTCCTTTGCCATTTTTAAAAAGCGAACGGACCCTATAAGTACCTTTTAGGGCCCATTTCGATTTGTCTTTCTATTCGTTAATTACAGTGGTTACTCTGTTTTGAATGAGTTTTGCCACTGCTTCTGGTGTCTTTTGTCCTGAGAAATAGGCTTTAGACTCTTCCATTAATATCTCAATCACTTTAGAGTCCTTATACTGTACTGGATATTTAGCGGTTGTCAGAAACTTCTCTAATTCATCAATATCCTTTTGTGTAATTTCATACATAGCATCCTTCAACGGTCCGAATGGCTGACCAGAATCTACCTTCCCCTTCTTTAGTACCTTCTCCACATCCCATTCGTATAACGCTTTATTTATAGGAAAGCCATATGCGCTTGAGTTTTCCTTCATTTCATCCGATATGACAAACTTCACAAACTCCCATGCTTCCTCCTTTACGTTCGAACTCTCGTTGATACCCATTGTTTGGTACGTTCTAAAAAAACCTCCCGCTTCTTGGCCTTTGGCATTAGGCTTTAAGTAAAGTTTTCGCTTGTAATCAGAGCCACTCGTATTAGACAGATCCGGTTTCGTCTCTCGGACATAGTCTGATGGCGAGTTAATTTGAACTTGTTGAAAAATAATATCTCTCGCAGCTGGGTTTATCACTTTTTCGTCCATCAGATGTTTTACTTGCTTGAGAAGATCGATAAAGGCCGTAGAATCGAAGTTAGCCTTTCCGCTCTCGTCATAAACAAACTTTGCATACTGGTCTTTTACTAAATTGCTAATCAAGAGTTCAGGATTAGCCATAATAATTCCGTTTGCTAAGTTTAATCCGGCTGGATTGTTTTCCGATTTGTTGGATATTTCCTTCGCAATACTCGCAAACTCACTCCAATCCCAACTGCTGTCATCGATTTTCACTCCGCTCTTCTCGATCATTGCTTCATTTCCAATAAGTCCATAGAGGAAGAAGCTAGACGGCATACTATATAATCCTCCGTTTATTTTTACTCCGTCCAAAATGCTACTGAAATATTGTTCCTTCTTAAAGGTCGTATCCTTATCGATCATCTCGCCTAGGTTCGCTAGAAGCTTCTTGTTTACATAGTGATCGGTTGGCAGTTGATCCATTATTAGTATGTCGGGCCCTTTACCGGCTAACATAGCTGTTCCTGTCTTCTTTACAAACTGCTCTAGCTTTACTTTCCCATCGGAGTCATTAGATTCGATTTTCTCCATTTCGATTGTAATATGAGGATTTTTAGCTTCGTATAGCTTCTTTGCTTCCAAAAAAAAGTCATAATTATAAAAGGTTGAGAGCACAATCGTTTTTTTCTCCGTATTATTCTTCTTACCATCCGTCCCATTCTTAGGAGAATTTGTTGCTTTCTCGTCAGTTCCTGTCGAAGTGTTTGCTTGTCCATTCGCTCTATTGCTGCCACTTGGTCTACTGCAAGCAGAAACGACGACCATTATAATCGCAATGAATATCAGCATCTTTTTTTTCATTGTTGCTCTTCCCTCCTGGGCTTGTTCATTTTTTTAAAACTACAGCTTTACTTCATCAGTATAGAGGGGACATATATGGTAAGTTAGAAGGAGTTGTATTGAAGTTGTAAAAAGAATGCCTACTCGTTAATTACAGTGGTCACCCTATTTTGAATGAGCTTTGCTACTGCTTCTGGTGTCTTTTGTCCCGAGAAGTAGGCTCTAGACTCTTCCATCAATATCTCAATCACTTTAGATTCCTCAATCGGTACTGAATATTTTGCGGTTGTCAGAAACTTCTCCAATTCATCAATATCCTGTTGTGTAATTTCATAGATAGCGTCCTTCAACGGCCCCCATGATGGCTGACCAGAACCGACCTTTCCCTTCTTTAATACCTTCTCCACACCCCACTTATATGACGCTTTATTTATAGGAAAGCCGCTTGAGTGCTCCCTCATTTCATCCGATATGACAAATTTCACAAAATCCCATGCTTCCTCCTTTACGTCCGACTTTTCGTTAATACCCATTGTTACAAACGTTCTAAAAAAACCTCCCGATTCCTGGTCTTTTGCATTAGGTTTCAAGTATAATTTTGACTTGTATTCTGAGCCGCTCGTGCTTGACAGATTCGGTTTCAATAGTTGGACATAGGTCGATGGCGAGTTGATAACAGTTTGTTGAAAAATGACCCCATTCGCATCTGGGTCTATCACTTTTTCGTCCACCAGATGTTTTACTTCCTTGAGCAGATCGATAAAGGGGGTAGAATCGAAGTTAGCCTTTCCGCTCTCGACATCAACAAACTTTGCATACTGGTCTTTGACTAAATTGCCAAGCATGAGTTCATCAGTGCCAGTAATTAATAAGGTTGTTAAGCTTAATCCCGCTGGATTATCTTTTGATTTCTTGGATATTTCCTTCGCAATACTCGCCAACTCACTCCAATCCCAATTGCTGGCGTCGATCTTTACACCGCTCTTCTCGATCATTGCTTCATTTCCAATAAGTCCATAGAGGGAGAAGCCAACCGGCATACCATATAGCCCTCCGTTTATTTTTATTCCGTCCAAAATGTTACTGAAATATTGCTCCTTCTTAAAGGTCGTATCCTAATCGATCATCTCACCTAGGTTCGCTATCAGCTTCTTGTTCACATAATGATCGATTGGCAATTGATCCATATCTAGTATGTCAGGCCCCTTACCGGCTAACATAGCTGTTCCTGTCGTCTTTACGAACTTCTCTTTCTTTTCCATAAAGTCGGAGTCATTGGATTCGATATTCTCTATTTCGATTGTAATATGAGGATTTTTGGCTTCATATAGCTTCTTTGCTTCTACAAAAAAGCTAGACTGATAAAAGGTAGAGAGTACAATCGTTTTTTTGTCCGTATTATTCTTCTTACCATCTGTCCCATTCTTAGGAAAATTTGTTGCTTTCTCGTCAGTTCCTGTCGAAGTGTTTGCTTGTCCATTTGCTCCATTACCTCCATTGCTGCCACTCGGGCTGCTGCAAGCAGAAACGACGACCATTATAATCGCATTGAATATCAGCATCTTTTTTTTCATTGTTGTTCTCCCTTCCTGTAATTAGCAGACTTTTCAAAATACAGCTGTACTTCATCAGTATAGGGAGGATATATATGATAAGTTGTATTGAAGTTGTAAAATTAATTGTCCCAAAATAACAAATAGCCAATCGCATAAACGATTGGCTACCTTGCTATAGTTCTCTATTTATCGTCCTGCTTATTACTACGTATAGTAACTAAGCAGCGCCATTACATCCTTGCTGAACTTGACAACCTTTTCTGATCTCACATCAACCATAACACTATATTTCAAGTCATTTCCATCCTCACTCATTAATACAATTCCGAAACGTTGTTCCATTTGGTAACTCTTTATTCAATTTGAGCTCAGATAGTGGGTAGCTCCCCTTTGCCTCAATAAATTGATTAGCAACTTCAATTATCATTGCAAAAAGCACCCCTTATCATCTTCATCGTCCTAAGCATCAGGGTTGTCCAATATCAACTATATGGGGTGCACTTCAAATGAGTGATGGTCTTTCTACGAGAAACGTGTAATGACCCGCCTAAATTCAATGATCTCTTTTATGAATGATCCTAGTGATCCTAGGTAATTGGATGTCTCTACACTCTCTACTACATCTCGTTTTCGATCCGCTTCATGAACTCTTCAGCGGCACTGTAGTCGCTGCTTGAGATCCCAATTGTTCGCCGTTGCCACGAACAATCAGGCCACGTGGCGTCAGCAAAAAATTTCGCCCTACTTATGATAAGGTTCACCACGCTCGATCTTAAACTATCCTCCCAAATCTCACAAAGTCTTCGCTCTAAAATTCCTTCGTCCAACCTTACCATGATGTGGATGTCAGTTATGCTGCCCGACAGGATCTTTGTCCGTATTTTAGTTGTTTTACCGGGCCTATCGGCATAGTCACCGAAATACGCCCGATATACGAACAAGAGTTTTTTCTTAAATGAACATCTTTTTTCCGTAGCCTTTGTTTCTCTGCATCTTTATTTTTTTGTTCTTCCTTCCGACATGCAGCATTTCGATTTCTTTCTTCAATGAGTTGACTTATAACCTCCGGTAAGCTATTACCTGCTACTGTACAACTCTCGTTTTAATTACTCTAGTTCCGCTTTTAACTCAATTGGAACTTGTATAGGTGTTCGAGACATGTTCTCCCCCTTGTATACATATTACCGATCGCGGCGAGCTGACGAGGCGCAAATATGTATACATTTCACCCTGGCTGCAGCGGCGCCGGTTCGGCCAGCAAAGTATGATAATTTAATTTTGAGTCGGACTCTCAGTCAGTGGAGTCGGGAGAAATCACATCCCATTTTCCAAACAGCGTTAGACCCGCCGCTTTTGCCAGCGACACAGACGCCAGGTTATCGAGCTGGCATCGGTACTGGGGTTCGTACCCCTGATCACAGGCGTACTTGCTGATTGAACGCACCACTTTGCGGGCGTGACCTACCCCTCTGAAGGGCATCAGAGTCAGTACGCCGAGATCCGCAATTTGCGCATCCTCCCAGGGATACATACTGGCGGCGCAGATCAGGCGGTTTTGCTCAAAAGAGCCGAACACTCCCCAGTGATCCAATTCCACATATGCGTCATCCAAATCTTGTTCCGAGGCGGAGGATTGGAACTCAGAGAAAACCGCATCATCTTGCTCTGTTAATCGGCGCAAGTCACCTTCCAGGTTTTCTTGCAGCAATTCGTTCTTATCGACTTCTGAAAAATAAAAAAGATAATCTGCGCCATGCAGAGTGACTCCCGCGTCATTCAATTTCCGGCGGAAGGTCGGCTCAGACAAGTCTTGTCCTTGATAGAGGCCTATCTTATCAGCCAGCGCAGGCGTCAGGACTGCCCTAACCCAGCCGTCGGAGGTTTCCAGAATCATGACCCGACTTTCTTCGCTCAGGTCAGGGTTGATGGCGACAGTAAAGACTTCATCGCTATAGAGGACGTATCCGTTAAAAAATTGCGCACCCCAAAAGTCACTTATCGTTTGTGAAAATAAAGGCATATTTCTTACTCCCCCTATAATTTAACGCAGCTAATCCCCAAAGCATGATTTTTTTTCGGCCAAAACGATCTGATAATAGTCCAAACAGTAAGCTTCCAAAAGCAAAACAAAACGTAAACATGCTGCTTATCCATACAGTTTCACTTTCTGAAACCAAAAAATCCTTTGATAGTACGGGGATTAAAGGCATTGTAACATATAAGTTTGACATAATTACCAATCCCGCAAAAAACAATATCAATATAATGAAAGAATTAGGTTGTGCTGTTTTATCTAACTTCTTCATTCATTTTATCTCCTCTTAAAATTTAACTACTCAACTTAACGAAGGCCGGCAGCTTTCGTTGGGAGCTTTACGTTGTTTAATTATTTTTATCTGATATGAACTGTTTTAATTTATCAATATGAACAGCTCCAACAATTTTATCGATCGGCTCACCGTTTTTAAAAAGAATCGTAGTTGGAAGACTCATAATTCCATAATGAGCGGCAGTATTTGGTTGTTCGTCTACATTGATTTTTAGCACCCTCACTTCTGTGCTATACTTCTCCTGATCGAGCCTCTCGAGTATAGGTGCAAAAGAGCGGCAAGGTCCGCACCAAGTCGCCCAAAAATTAACTAATGTAAACCCTTCATTTTTCAAATCACTTTTAAAGGTTGAATCCGTAGAGTGACAAATAGTCATGTGTATCTTCCTCCATTTCATAATTTTTCACACATTTAAACAACAGCTTACTGTTCTGAATCCGAATTCGGAGAGCCGTATTATTTTCAAAAATGATGAATCGACTGGATATCATCACCTCCTTTAAACTTAAACAACACGTCTGAAACCGAATGTATTTGGAACGTACATCCCAATTTAATTTTTTCAAAGATATCGAAGATATATCATGTCTATAATTATCCCGTAGGAGAACTCCCCCGAATTGTAAAATATTCCTCCGTCAAATCCATATTTACGCTCATAGCAGTTTGGCTGCCATCCCCTGCAGCAAAAACCACTTGGGAAGGAGCCACGTACGAAGCATCTCCGGCGATATATAAACCAGGTATTGCGGACCTCCCCTTTCCGTCCGTTTTAATCCCGCCAGAGGTCGTCATTTCACAGCCTAATCGTTCTGCGAACGGAACACTTTGCACAAATTTAGGAGTCACGAAGCCGCCAGTCCTCGGAATTTGAGTTCCGTCTGCAAAGCGAACATGTTCAAGCTGCCCATTTGGGCCAATGAAAGCTGAAATAGGTTGTTCCATCACCACAATATCCATTGATTGAAGCTGCTTTTTGTGCTCATCTGACAGAGACGTCTTGCCGTTCGTACAGACAACCAAATCCTTGCTCCAATTGAAAAGCAGTTTAGCCGTATGAAATAAGTTTGGATATTCGGAAACAACAACAAGCGGTTGATCTTTGAGCTCCCAGCCGTCGCAATAGGGACAATTGAACAAGCTTTTCCCGTAAAGCGGATCAAAGCCTTCAATATCTGGATATATCTCCTTTACGCCTGTTGCCAAGATCAGTTTTCGCGCTTGAAGGTGAAGGCCAGCAGAATCAACTAATTCAAATCCGAATTGGGTAGTGTCAACGGAAACAACTTCGTTTTGAAGATGATCGACTAACGGATAACTTTTAACCTCCTCAAGAGCAATTTTGCGGAACTCGGTCGGCGTTACACCGTCTCTCGTAATAAAGCCGTGAGACGCATGTGTAACGGCATTTCTGGGTCGATTGTTGTCAATGATAGCTACGCTTCTCCTTGCCCTTCCAAGGATGAGGGCTGCATTCAACCCGGCCGGTCCTCCACCAATAATGGCGCATTCGTAAATCATGACGTTCAACTCCTTTATATAGATTTTAAAGACTTATTATATCTATGATTGGACAAAAAATCTTTCACGGTGTAGCAACTGCACACCTCCTTTCAATATAAAATGGCTCAACCTTAAACCCGCGTTTGCTTTTGGACCAGATCCGTCAACTTCGTGTTTTTAAGATGGCTTTCCATTTTTTCTTCCGCTTCCTTCATTACAGCTTGAATCGAGCATTCGTCGCCGTGAACAAAATCACATTCAAATAAGGATGCGGTGCCCTCAATAGCGTGGATAATATCCAAAAATGTAATATCGTCTTTTTTGCGAGATAAGCGATATCCTCCGTTGACTCCGGAAACAGACTCGATCATACCTGCTTTCACGAGCCTTGTTAAAATTTTGGATAAATAGGTTGGTGAAACACCTTGTAATTCTGCTAACTGTTGAACACCTATCGGCTTAACCGGAGAAGCGTCAAGGAGCGTGAGCATGGTGTGCAAAGCATAATTTGTTGCTTTTGTAAATCTCAATGTAACACCTCATTCAAAGACTTATTGTGTCTATAATATCCTCCAAATGGTTAATGTGTCAAGTTATACATTTTCATGAAATCCACGAGACCATTTAGATTTGTAATTAAAGGACTGATTTCATCGATGAGCCCATAATTCTTTGCTTCATGCGCATCCATAAAATTATCGCGATATATTGTCATCATTTATTGTAATATTTTCTATTCGTATTCTGGAAGTGTTTTTGGATTAATGGGCTATTGCATGAACAGCAAAACTTTAATTCGCAGTCCAACCAGTATCAAATAAAGCGGCGAGACACCACCTACTTTGCGAGTTGGATCGAAATGGGTTCACACACTAAGCTTAATGCTAAACTGTTGGCTGAACAAGCGAAGCGTGTTCCGAATTTGTTCGAATCGGACATTCATTATATATACGATGGTTCGAGCACAATTACCTTATGTCTAGAAACTCAAGGGCCTGGCGATTTTTCTTTACCTGGAGGCAATTACCTTTCTATGCAAAGCCTAATTCTTGAAGATGATGAGCTCGAACAAATGATTGACCAGCTGTACGACTATGCTACTGCACAATCATATACTATAACGGGGCCCCTTATCCTTATTGAAAGATCCTATTTATCGTTATTTAGCAGCAAGAACGAGTTGCATTACGAGTTGCAATTGTTGATCGAATCGGCTACAAAATCCGAAAGGAGGAACAATCATGACTACAGTACCGATAACACTTGAACCTATGCAGACCAAATATAATCTACAGGTCGGCCACCTACTTGTTCACGGGTTTCGCGGAAAGTTTCAACACTTGACGAACATGAATGATGACGATCTCGCTGTTTTTTTCGAAAATCTGTTTGAACATTTCCCTACCGAACCGGCAAGTCAAAGAATGGTCGCCCTGCAAGATGGAGAAGTGATCGGAACGATATCTATCAAATGGAAGCCCGAATCTGACAAAAAGCAAAAGCAAGAGTTT
Source organism: Paenibacillus macquariensis (assembly GCF_900156375.1). GTDB lineage: Bacteria > Bacillota > Bacilli > Paenibacillales > Paenibacillaceae > Paenibacillus_AQ > Paenibacillus_AQ macquariensis. The sequence continues at coordinate 293,187 of NZ_FTNK01000004.1, read as the reverse complement.
CCTTCGTGGAAGAGCTTCAATAGGTTGGGAAAATGGAACCTGTTAAAAATGCTGATCGGGTTATCTTTATTAGATCATAAACCACAGGCTGGAGAATGTTATATTGCAGACATTGTTGTACATCCGGACCATCGAAGTAAGGGGATTGGAAAGTTATTATTTCAGTGGGCGCAGCATTTTGTGCAAACTGAGCCACACCTAGATGTGCTGAGCTTGCACGTCGTAGGTAGTAACCCACGTGCCAAGCATCTATACGAACTCCTGTCATTCCAGACTCATTTACAAAAGAATAGCTTAGTGCGGCATCTATTTTTCAAAGAATCAAAATGGGATTATATGGTTTTAAATTTAAAATGATATGTAAGGGGTTATTGTAACAACCCTATATGTTAGCATGGCGGCTTCAATGGGTGCCTTTTTATTAGCAAATGGAGCGAACAGGTTCCCTGTTGTCAAAATAAGAGCAATTACAATGGTTCCACACAATAATGAATATGAACAAGTTTAACTACAAAAGACCGTGCATTTATTGACGGTCTTTTGTACGCATAATGAATATGAAAAAAAATATTGAACTAACCCAGTGTAAACTATGCCCTTCATTCCAAGCTCTGTAACGGTAAGTTTCCATGTATGCTACTTACAATTCAAAATAGGCAGGAATAATCAAATCAATCCGATATTAATTTTGAATAGATATTGAGATCATTAAACTTTCCGTCTACTCTTTCATATTGTCTTAGTGTTCCTTCAAACGTAAAGTTTAGCTTTTGTAAAAGTTTTATTGAATTCACGTTTTCGGGTTCAACTTTTGCTTCGATTCGATTCATCTTTAAAGATGAGAATGCGTAATCTAACAAAGAATAGATAGCTTCTGAAGCATATCCTCTTCCCCAAAATGACTTAGCAATGTCATATCCGATTTCTGCTTTTGCATTTTCAAAATCCAAGGAATTAAAACCACAAGAACCTATGATTTCATTGGATTCTATTTTAATTATGGAGAAACGAATAGCTTTGCTGTCTTGAGAAAGATCATCAAGGAGAGTAATCATTTCTTTTGCTTGATTTTCATTAGTGAAACAACTAACATTCATAAATTTAGTAACATCTGGATCAGACCAAATTTTAAACAAGCTAGACGAATCCGATACCTTCATTTTTCTCAAATGTAAACGTTCTGTGTGTAACTCTGTAATCAATACCTTTACCTCCATTATATTTTAATAGTTAGGTTGAAAATATTGACATCTGCGCATAGTTCAGTCCCTTCATTTTTGAAGATAGTTTCATTATACGAGAGGTTATAAGCTTTATCTACGCTTAATCCCCCAAAAGCATAATTATCAATGCCGCTTCATCATTTTCTGCTTTACCACTATGTGTGATACGGTTCACCGCGTATGATCTTAAACTATCTCTGGTTGTTTGAACTATGACAAAATATTTGTTATTTCCTATATCGCTGCTAATTTTAAAGCTTGCTCTTCAGCTTCTTTATATCCTTTTTTTAATACTTCTTCTCTGTCCAGAACAACTGTTCCTTGAACTCGAATTGTTTCAAAATCTTCGATACCAAAGTAATTAAATATGGACTTCAAATATTTATGTGAGTATTCCACTTCGGTATACCAGTCATCATTGGTATAGATTGATCCACTAGCTTGAATAACAACCATACTTCTTCCATCTTTTAGAAGACCGACCGATCCAGTGTCGGTATATTTAAACGTTTCCCTTGCAATCATAATATTATCCATGTAATCCTTTAGTTTTGATGGGATATTAAAGTTATGCAATGGATAAACAATTACATACTTATTAGCACTTTTGAATTGTTTTAAAATCTCATTCATGCGGTCTGTAACGTCTTTTTCTTGACTTGTTAATTCTTCACCTTTTCCTTGTTTCGCCCATGCTAGTAAAACAGTTTTATCTAACATGGGTACTTCATCGTCGTATAGATTAATTTGTTCAATAACTTCGTCATTTGGATGCTTCTCTTTGTATACTTTCAAAAAGCAATTAAATACATCTAGACTTGCTGAGGTTTTAGAATCAAATTCTGGATGTGCATTGATAATAAGTAGTTTACTCATGGAAATCCCCTCCTAAAATGAAAGTTCATTTACATTAATCGTCGATCATATTAATCATCGATTAATATGATCGACGATTAATGTAGTCTATAATAATACTTTCCTAATTGTATGTCAATTTATACAGCGATGTGATTATGTGAATTTACAAAATGAAATTGATGCTATACTATGTTTTTGGTAAGCCTATTAACATGAAGGTAGGTGATTTAATATATGCAGTATAGTGTTATGGTTGAATATGCTTTGCATAGCCTTGTCTATTTAATAGACATACCAGAAGAGGAGTGCATAGGAATAAAGGATCTTTCAGAATTTCAAGGGCTTTCAGAAACGTATCTCTCGAAAGTTTTCGGTAAATTGTCTAAGGCTGGTATTGTGAGTTCTACACCTGGTGTAAAGGGAGGATATAAATTAGCTAAGACCCCTGAGGAAATTTCGTTTTGGGATGTAATTGAAGCGGTTGAAGGAAAAAAAACTATTTTTCAATGTAAAAACATATTAAAAACGAATTTAATGTATAGAGATAATGAAGAATGTACTTCATGTACTCAAAGCAATCCTTTATGTACGATTAACTTGACAATGCTTGAAGCAGAAGAGCATATGCGCAAGGTTCTACGTAATAAAACTCTTGCTTGGTTAAATAAGGAACTGGATCGTGTTTTACCTGAGAAAGTGCGAATAGATAGCGAAAACTATTTTAAGAATACAAATTCAAACTAAAGCAATACAAAAATTTATAATAAAATGTATTTGCAAAGTACTACTCTATTTATTACACTAACCTACCCCTTAGCCCAATTGACGAGGGGGACGTGAGAAGGATCCGCCGACGCGGATCCTTCTGCTGTTTTATTGAGCTATCGTTACCCGTTAGCCATACACTTCCTGAAGGACTAGGCGTCTCGCCGATCGTTCGAGACAGCCTTGACGAAGCACTTATTGTAGTAGAAAACCTCCCAGCCACAGCTGGAGCCATTCTCATTGAAATGGCACAAACCGCTTTTGATAAATCCTTTGTTGTTGTCCTTGCAACTGCGACAATCATCCTTTTCGTCGCTGCGTTTATGGTCCGAGCCATAACAAATCGTACAAAGGCTCTGGACAATAAGGATTAATACCTATCTACTGAAAAGCTGACTACTGGTCAGCTTTTTCGACCTTAAATGGGTATTCACCAATATGATAAACCCGAGCCAGTATAATCAATCATTGTACATAATCTTCTTTTAAAATACTGTATATTTCTAAATCGACGACGCCCTTGCCTGACCATAATGTTGCTTGTCTTAGCATACCCTCTTTGATGAAGCCATTCTTCAATAGGACTTTCTTAGAATTCTCATTTGCTGGCATGACTTCAGCTTGAATCCTATTAACGTTAACATCCGTAAACAAAAATTCTACTAGCATTCTAACCGCCTCAGTAGCAATCCCTCTTCCCCACTGCGCTTCCGCCAAAAAATAGCCGATCGACACCATATTTATCTTGAGATTGAAATCGAGTAGTTCAATAATACCTAGTAATCTATCAGAATCAGTACTGGCGAATACTCCCCACTTAACTCTAGACCTTTTAGTAAAGTCTCTCTCAAAATGCCCTATCATATTCTTTACAGTATCTCTATTGTGTTTCGGTATTATGCCACAGTATTCAAAAACGTTGTCATTACTATAAATCTCATACACATCATCAAGATGATGATCTTCTATCTTCTTCAATACGAAATCATCTGATTTTAGGATAGGAAACTGCTCAAATACGACTTCTATGTTCATTCCATCTGCTCCCTTTCTTCTTACCAATTGTATATTATAACCAAATTATACAACGTAGATTGAAACAATGGATAGATTCATAGCATTACTGAAAACTAATCATAGAAATACAAAAAAACCGAGAACCAGATTTTACTGGCACTCGGTCTTTTCATATTCAATCTATTTTATAATAAACAATTTAACTTGTTGAAATCCGAATGAACTAACACTTTGTTGGCTTCCTGGGATAAATATATCAATTCGATTACCCTTTATAGCAGAACCTGCGTCTGTTGCTGTTGCAACAAAGGCATCGTTAGGAAGACCATTATGACTATGGCCAGTAACTAATACTTTCGTACCCATAGGAATGACATTAGGATCTACTGCGATCGTACCCAATTTAAGTGGATTACCGAAATAATCAACGGCACCCCATTTACCATTCTCACTTGCTGCAGCAGAGTATGCTGTTGCTTTAACTTGTACTGTTGAACTATAGTTAAATGTTTTACCCCAAGCTTCCACTACTTTTTGATCTGGTATAACACTCACCGTAGATGCTGTTGATTTCACAGCACTAGCAGATACCGTGTTCTTCACGGTTGGAATGTTTAAGTTAATACCTGCATAGATGTTATTCACCGTTGTATTCGGATTCGCATTCATCAACTTATCAAGACTTACACCATATTGCTGAGATAATTTGTAGAAGGTATCTCCGTCTTTGGCTACATGAACTGTATCTGCGTGAATCGGTGTATTTTGGACGACCAAAGCAACGCCCATTGCAGCTACCATCATTTTAATTTTTTTAAATTTCGTATTCATTGTTAGTGTTCCTCCTCGTATTAACGCCTGCGAAGTTAGCTGTCGGATTCGGATTGGGAGTCAACCCTACGCACTATCATTCCATGCGATTCACCCCAAGGTGAGTAGAACCGGTAAATACTGTTCTTCTACACGCTAATTACATCCCCCGCACTTTCTCTCTGAAAGTTTTGGCTCAACAAATATATCACAATTTTGTAACCAGTAAACATGTAAAGATTGACAACAAGCCTTTAACAGCGCAGATTCGCATTTTTTCCGCACAAAAAAACAGACGTATTGATGACATATTCGTCATTTTTACGTCTGTTTTTGTATGTTGATACGATACTACAATACTTTACTTAAGAACTCTTTTGTACGAATATTCTTCGGATTATTGAATACTTCTTCCGGAGAACCTTGCTCCATAATACGGCCTTCGTCCATGAATAGAATCCGATCTCCAACTTCACGAGCAAATCCCATCTCATGGGTAACGATTACCATCGTCATACCTTCATGAGCTAGTTTCTTCATGACTTCAAGAACCTCTCCTACCATTTCAGGGTCAAGTGCTGAAGTTGGTTCATCAAACAACATCACATGTGGCTGCATAGCTAGAGCACGTGCAATCGCAATACGTTGTTTCTGTCCCCCTGACAGTTGATTCGGGAAGACATCTTTTTTATCAGACAATCCAACGGTTTGAAGCAACTTATTTGCAATGACTTCCACTTCTGATGCAGACTGCTTCTTCACCGTACGTGGTGCGATCATAATATTCTGTCCAACGGTCTTATGCGGAAATAGATTGAAGTTCTGAAACACCATACCCATTTTCTCACGAGTTGAGTTGATGTCATGCTTAGGGGCCGTAATCGACTCCCCTTCGAATAATATTTCTCCAGAAGTCGGTTGCTCAAGCAAATTTAGACAACGAAGAAATGTACTTTTACCTGATCCCGATGGACCTATAACTACGACAACTTCTCCTTTGGAAATGTCCAAATCAATTCCTTTAAGGATTTCTATATTCCCATATGATTTATGAAGATCTTTAACGGTTATCACTGGCACTCAACTTCCTTTCCAAAGCATTCAATAACTTAGACAACGTAAACGTTAATACAAAATAGATTACCGCAGCAATAATAAATGGGTTAAGACCTTGGTACGTAATGTTCTTAACAACGCCTGCTTGATACATAATATCTACCATCCCAATAACCGAGATTATCGATGATTCTTTAATAATCGTAATAAATTCGTTCCCGATCGCTGGAAGAACAGCTTTGAAAGCTTGAGGTAGGACAATATGACGCATCGCTGTTATGCGTGTCATACCAAGCGAACGAGCCGCCTCCATTTGCCCTCGATCCACACCTTGAATCCCCGCTCTAAAAATTTCAGCTAAATAAGCTGAACTATTAATAGATAAGGTAATAATACCCGACTGTAGTGGTGAGAAATTAACTCCGAACGTTAAGGCAAGACCGTAGTGAATAATCATAAGCTGTACGAGCATTGGCGTACCGCGTAACACCTCGACATACGCTGTTCCTAACCACCTCACGATACGAATGTTCGTCATGCGTGACAAAGCTATAAATAGACCAATAATGAAACCAAATAATACACCTAATGCAGACAAAAGAAGAGTATATCCAATCCCTTTGATATAATAATCGCGAAATTCCCATGCCGTATTAAAGATGTTTCCAGACTCCTCTTTTGCTGCAAGAATACTGGCTTCTTTAACCATTTGTTCAATAGCACCTTCACTCTTTAGACGAGCAAGCGTACCGTTTATAGCATTCACAATCTCTGTATTACCCTTTTGAACACCAATAGCAGCATAGGATTCAGAATTCGTTGGCATAGCATCTGCAAACACGATTTCTGAGTCTATGTATCCTGTACCTACAGTGTCTTCTACAATAATGGCATTAACACGTTTTGTTTTTAGTTGCAAAATAATGTCAGGAATTTTATCTATCGAAGTTAATTGTGCACCTGAAATCGTCATCCCAATTTCTTCTTGGATAGATCCTTTTTGAACACCAATCTTCTCGTTCTTGAAATCTTTCATGGTTGTGAACTTGTCTTTATCTTCTGCCCTAACGATCATAGCCTGACGAGCCATATAATAGTTATCAGAGAAATCAATGCTTTGACGACGTTCTTCTGTCGGTGTCATGCCTGAGATAACCATGTCCACCCTACCGCTTTGTAAAGCAGACAGAAGGCTATCGAATCCCATATCCTCAATGACTAATTCGGCTCCCATATCTTTCGCAATTTCCCTCGCTATAGATATATCGAACCCAACAATTTGATCTTTCCCATCGATTCTTTTGTGAAATTCATACGGCGCGAACTCAGCACTTGTGCCAAGAATCAGTTTTTTATTCACAGCCGTTGTAGCATCTTCAGCACTAGCGGTTAATACACCCGTAGTTAGTAAGATGACGGCACTAAGTAGAAACGCGATAATACGAGATATTTTCTTCAACTTTCTCTTCTCCCTTACTTTGTGACTGATAATTGTATTTTTAGAACAAGAACAATCATAAGTCAAAATGTATGATTATGCAATGGTATTCACTAGGAATTCATAAATAGAGCCACATACACATACAAAATTATACAAAACGATTGCATAGACTACTAAAATTCATTCATGGTATACTATTAAGCATTGTTAATCATTCAAACAGAGGAGTTGCCTATATGAGTAGCAAAAGTACAATTTCCAACACAATCGATCATAACGCATCACGATTTAAAGAAATATCACTATATATCGGAGCTAATCCGGAACTTGGTAATGAAGAATTCCTTGCCTCCGCTCGCTTGAAAGAAGAACTTACATATCACGGTTTCAGCGTAGAAGCTCCTGTACTGGGCATTGAAACGGCTTTTATCGGCACCTATACTTCCAAGAAGTCTGGACCTACGATAGCGCTGTTATGTGAATACGACGCACTTCAAGGTCTTGGACATGCCTGTGGTCATCATCTCATTTGTATGATGAGTCTAGGAGCAGCTGTCGGTCTGAAATCCGTGATTGATGAGATTGGAGGTACCATCCGTGTATTCGGTACTCCAGCTGAAGAAACACGCGGTGCAAAGGTTCCTATGGCTGCTGCCGGTCTTTTTGATGATTGTGATATCGCACTCATGACGCATCCCTTTTATGCATACGAGAAATCAGGACGATCTCTTGCTATTGATGCGATCCAGTTCGAATTCCATGGTAAATCATCACACGCTGCTGCAAGTCCTCATGAAGGAATCAATGCGCTTGATGCCGTCATTCAAACCTTTAATGGTATAAATGCTTTCCGTCAGCAAGTGAAGAGCTCCGTACGCATCCATGGTGTTATTAACCACGGTGGTGAAGCTGCAAACATTATTCCTGATTATGCTTCCGCTCAATTCTATGTTCGCGCTGCAACACGTAAGGAATTGAACATTCTAACCGAACGTGTGAAACAAATCGCACAAGGTGCTGCGCTACAAACAGGTTGTACATTAGACATTTCAAATTATGAAACATCCTATGATGAAATGATAACGAACGAGCATTTGTCAGATACGTTTACTGCAAACCTTGTTGAATTAGGAATCAGCCCAGAAGAAATTAACACAGGCAATGATCATGGTTCCATGGATCTAGGTAATGTATCCTTATGCTGTCCAGCTATCCACCCTTATATTAAGGTCATTGACGAAAGACATATGCTACACACGCCACAATTCCGTGATCTTGCTATGGAAGACCTAGCCTTAGATGGCATGATTCTAGCAGCCAAAGCTTTGGCGAACACGGCTTATGACGTGATAACCAAGCCTGAGCTTCTTGCGAGTATTCAAGCAGAGTTCGAACAACACAAGTAATAAGTTAAGCAGATTGTTCAACTGCATAATAGCTTGTGCATAGAAAAATGAAGGTGTCTCAAAAGTCATTGATGAAATGACTTTTGAGACACCCTTTTTTTGAAGGACGTAAACAGATGGTGAATCTGCTACTGCATGTACCAACAAGAAGCTTCCCTATTGCCCTGTCACTTGTTCATAAATATCGATATACTCAAGCGCGGATACACCCCAGCTATAGTCACCACTAAAGGCATTGTTCGTGACTTTACGCCAATGTTCCGGCTGATGATAGAAAGATACCGCACGACGAATCGTATGCATCATATCATGTGCATTAAAGTCACTGAAAGTGAATCCATTTCCTTCACCCGTGAACTCGTTGTAAGCATGTACCGTATCATTCAAACCACCTGTCTCACGAACCACCGGAATGCTCCCGTAACGCAGAGCCAACAACTGACTGATCCCACATGGTTCAAATTTCGATGGCATTAGGAAGATGTCACTTGCCGCATAACATTTGCGCGACAATCCTTCATTAAAGGTAATTTGTGATGATAGCTTGTTGGGATAACGCTTTGCCGCTTCTCTGAACCACTGTTCGTAGTACGCGTCCCCTGTACCGAGGATAACCACTTGAACTTCATCATAATGTAGCAATTCATCTAAGGTTCTAATGAGCAGATCCAGACCCTTAGAGTCCACCAACCGAGTAACCATAGCAATCAGTGGAATTTTGGGTGCGATGGGAAGATGAAGTTCTTTTTGCAACGCTATTTTATTCTCTCGCTTCTCGTCTAAGTTAGTCTGATAATTAGAATGTATGTACGGGTCATTCGCAGGATTATAACTTTCAGCATCAATGCCATTGATGATCCCGCTCAATTTGTCCCCTAAGGATGTTAACAGGCCCTCTAATCCGTAACCATAATGCGATGTTTGAATTTCTCTAGCATACGTAGGACTTACCGTCGTAACATGATTGGAGTAACTAATTCCTGCTTTCATAAAGCTAGCATTGCCGTAGTATTCTACCCCTAAGTAATAACGATTCCCTAGCCCCATAAGATCATTCAACATGTCATACGGAAATATGCCTTGGTATAACAAATTATGAATTGTAAATACCGTATGCATTTCAGCATAAAAAGGATCATTTCGATAATCTGCTTCTAACAATAAGGGGATCATTGCTGTATGCCAGTCATGGCAATGCAATATGTCGGGTTGGAAATCCAATTCGCGAACAACTTGTAATATTGCCTTATTGAAAAAAGAAAACCGCTCTCCATCATCCATATATCCATAAACGTTGTCACGTCCAAAGTAATATTCATTATCGATAAAGTAAATAGGAATTCCTTCATGAATGATTCTTTCAATGCCGCAATATTGGCGTCGCCATCCTAATTGTATATACACTTCGCCAACATGTTCCATCGCATCACAATATTGTTGAGCTATGCCACGATACTTAGGAAGAATCACGCGCACGTCCACGCCGCTATTGAGAAGTTCTTTTGGAAGTGCGCCTATCACGTCAGCCAGTCCACCTGTTTTAATAAAAGGTGTGGATTCTGCAGCTGCAAATAATACTTTCATTTAGTTATTCTCCTTCACAATAAATTCATTTCGTCATTCTTGGTTCCTTTTTGTAGACCAACATACTCAGCGGAGGAAGGGTCAGTACAACGCTCTGTTTCTGACTATGATAAGGTATCTTTTCAGTCTTAACGGAAGTATCCACCATTAATCCTTCTCCCCCATATTTCAGGTTATCACTATTGAATACACATTGATACTGACCTGCTCTCATGATTCCAATACGATAGTTCTCTTGTGTAATAGGTTGAAAATTAATAACAATGATAAGATCATCCGTTTGCTTTTTCCCTTTACGTACATATGAAATTACACTCTGTGAGTGATCATCCGCATTTAACCATTGATACCCTTCAAACCCATGATCAAATTCCCATAATGCTTTCTCATTCATATAGAAATGATTCAAATCTGAGGTGTACTCTTTCGTCTGCTTATGTTTATCATATTCGAGCAACAGCCAGTCCAATTGCTCTTGATCTTTCCATTCAATAAATTGTCCGAATTCTCCGCCCATGAATAGCAGCTTTTTGCCTGGATGTGTCATTTGATAACCGAGTAAAATGCGAAGTCCGGCGAATTTCTCCTCATAACTACCCGGCATTTTGTTCAACAGTGACTTCTTCCCATGAACCACTTCATCGTGTGACAACGGAAGAGCAAAGTTCTCGGAAAACGCATAGCAGATCGGAAACGTTAGTAAATGATGTTTAGATGGACGCTCCGAGAAGGACCTTTCGATATAATCTAACGTATCGTTCATCCATCCCATATTCCATTTGTAATTAAAGCCTAATCCATGATCTTCAACGGGAAGTGTAACACCAGGCCAAGCACTCGATTCCTCAGCCATCATTAATGTATGTGGATGATAGTGGAATATCGCAGTATTCAGTTGTTGTAGAAAAGAAATAGCCTCCAAATTCTCAAGTCCGCCCGCTTCATTCCTCTGGTATTGATCTTCCCTTTTCTCGAAATCAAGACGAATCATGCTAGTTACAGCATCTACTCGAAGCCCATCAATATGAAACATATCTAGCCAAAATAGTGCATTTGAAATCAGGTATGAGACAACTTCTGGTTTCCCATAATCAAAAGAAAGGGTTCCCCATCCCGGTTTCTCTGCCTTATAGGGATCACTATACTCAAATAATGGTGCACCATCAAACATTCGTAAACCATGAGCATCTTTAGCGAAATGCGCCGGAACCCAATCCATGATGACACCAAGTCCTGCTTGATGACACTCGTCCACCAGAAACATGAAATCATGAGGCGAACCAAACCGACTCGTTACTGCAAAAAAACCAGTTCCTTGATATCCCCACGAAAGATCGTATGGATGTTCACTTAGCGGCATAAACTCTATATGTGTATATCCCATGTCCTTAACATAAGGAATGAGTATGTCCACCAATTCCCTGTAAGAATGTAAAGAACCATCCTCTTTTTGCCTCCAAGTACCTAAATGAACCTCATAAATGTTAAGTGGTTTGTTGAAAGGCTGCTTTAATTTTCGGCGCCAAGCCGTGTCATTCCATTGATACCCTTCTATCTCCGTTACTACGGATGCCGTTGCTGGTCGCAATTCAGCTTGAAAGGCGTACGGATCAGCCTTAAGAAAAGATTCACCATCTGGTCCAGTGATATGGTACTTGTAAATAGTTCCCAGGGTTATGTTAGCAAAAAAGCGAGTCCAAAAACCAGATTTGGGTATCTTATATAATGAATGATTACATCCATTCCAAGCATTCTGATCGATTGCTAATCCCACATGGGATGCATGAGGAGCCCATACTGTAAACCGAACACCAACTTGTCCATCTTCTAAAGCCGGATGTGCTCCAAGAAAACGATAACTATGATGTGAAGTTCCTTCATGAAATAAATATATGTCTTCCGATGAAATCTCATCGACTGAATTGTTATGTTGAATCAACATACTAATCACCTTCTCCATTATGGTTTGTACATCCTATTATTAACCTATTCCAATCATCTTGAAAATATATATGATATTTAACATCAAATTTTGTAATAATTCATGATTATTTCAATATACTCGTTTCATGTGGGTTAAAAGATGTTTACACATAGATCATCATTGATAATAATTAGGGAGTGACGTAACTTGATTAAAAAAGAATGTATTGCCATGCTGCTTGCAGGTGGAGAAGGCCGAAGATTAGCACCCTTAACTTCAGAAATGGCCAAACCGGCAGTGCCGTTTGGTGGTCATTATCGTATTATTGATTTTCCATTAAGTAACTGCGTGAACTCCGGAATCGGAACCGTAGGTGTCCTTACGCAATATGAAGCTAGTTCATTACATGAACATATTGGTAACGGCGAACCTTGGGGTCTTCAGACGGTTGGGGACAACGGTGTTTCCTTATTACCCTCCTATCGTACGGGGCATGAGTATTTAGGTACAGCAGATGCCATATACAAGAACATTGAATATATCGATCGCAACAATCCAGAACATGTTCTTATTCTTTCCGGTGATCACATTTACCATATGGATTATAGTGATATGCTACAACAACATAAAAGTAAAGATGCTACAGCAACCATTTCTGTCATGGAAGTACCCTGGGAAGATGCTAGTCGATTTGGAATTTTAAGTACGAATGCTGATTTACAGATCTCTGATTTCAAAGAAAAACCAGCACAACCTGAAAGTAACTTAGCTTCCATGGGGATATATATTTTTAAATGGTCTTATTTAAAAAAATTATTATTGGATGATGCATCTAACCTCAAATCCACGCACGACTTTGGGAAAGATATCATTCCATCGATGGTAAACAATCAAGATCCACTGTTCGCTTACCGCTTTAATGGCTATTGGAGAGATGTAGGTACGGTAGAAAGCCTGTGGGATGCACATATGGACTTATTGGATGACAAGGTTGAATGGGAGTTACATAAGAGCAACTGGCCTATGTACAGCCGTCCGTGGATAACGAAACACAGTCAACACAAGGACAAAGTTGGTACCCTTTCTAATTGTATGATGTCTGAGTCATCCACATTAGATGGTAATGCTGAGAAGTCAGTCATCTTTTGTGGCGTCGAGATTGGTAATGGTTCTGAAATTAAACATAGTGTCATTATGCCCAATGTCAAAATTGGACGAAACGTGATTATAGAACATGCTATCATTGGTGAAGGTGCTGTCATAAAAGATGGTTCGGTAATAAAAGGATCTGCTAATCATGTGCTTGTAGTGGGTCCACGTGAGATTATATTCCCTAAACCAACTGTACGAACACAACCTACGCGACTCCTACAAGATGTACTTGAGAAATCCGCACGTCTTAGTGCACAAGGATTATAAAGAAATAAACAACAATAGCGAATTCCTAGTGGGATTCGCTATTGTTGTTTTTATTGTTCATTTTAACTTAATTTGTAATTAAAGTACACTCTGGTAAATGATGTTATCATTCTCATTAGAAAGGGGTAACATAACGGTTACAATGGTTCCTTTACCGAGTTCACTCTCAATGACCATTGTCCCTTGATGTTGTTCGACCAGTTGCTGCGATATCGCAAGACCAAGACCCGTTCCGCCATTCAGCGGATTCACTTGAAAGAAACGGTCTCTAACTCTATTCAAATGCTCCTCACTGATGCCTAATCCAACATCTTGAACTTCAACTTCAACTTGTTCAGGATAACAATTCAACACGATTTGGATGATACTGTGCTCTTCTGAGAATTTTATTGCATTATCAACGAGGTTTAAGAATACTTGCTTAAGGCGATTTGCATCCCCAAACACAATTGGATTCTCATCTGATTCTAATATTAGCTTAATATTCTTCTTCTCTGCTTTCGTCCACATATTCAACATGATTTCCTTAAGGAGCTCTTTGAGAGGTACATTACCCATGACCAGTTTCATCTCATTTTGTTGAAGTTTGGAGAAATCCAGAATTTCTTCTACTAAACCAATAAGGCGTTCTGTCTCTTTGGAAATAATCTGCATTCCGATCTTCGTCTCATCAGGATCGAATCCGCCTGAGTGAATCGTCTCACTCCAACCCTTAATACTAGTGAGCGGTGTTCGAAGTTCATGAGAAATCGATGAGATGAAGTCATCTTTAATCTGATTGCTCCTGACAATTTCCTGAGCCATATGATTAAGCGTGCTTGCTAGCTCACCTAATTCATATTTATAATCACCCTTCACTCTTGCTTTATATTTCCCTTGTGCCATTTGCGCAGATACGGCTGTGATATTATTCAGCGGTTTAACAATTGAATTCGCGAGCCCAATACTAAACGCAAGAACAACGGCTAATACGCCAGCACCAATGGAAATAGAAAGTAGTGTCACATTGAAAAGTTTGTCATTTATCGTTTTTAAAGAAGTAGTATAGCGCAGAATGTATGTATCTCCCCCGCCAAATTGTATTAATTTAGATACCGCCATGACATCCTCATTCGTAGAAGGTTGTCTTCCTACCCATCTACCAATATTCCCAGAGATAGCTTGGGGGACATCACTTGTCGTAATGGACGCCTCTGAAAGGAATTCCGTCGTATTAATTAACACTTTACCCTTCGTATCAAGAACCTGAAGTTCTGTCCCCGTCAATTTAAAGTTCGCCAGTATATCTGACAATAAATTAACATTTTCTTCCTCGTATAGACGGAATTTCTGGTAATAATCGCTAGCGTTACCTGCACTTTTAGATATGTGATTAAATACACTGTCGTAATAATACGTTCTTAACGTTAATAAGAAAATGACTTCCACCAGAAGAAGCGCTGTAAACACTACAATAAAGTAGTGAAGAACGATCTGTCTGCTTATACCCTTCTTAATCATTGCACAGTGCCCTTCCACTTATACCCATGTCCCCATACGGTTTGCAAGAATTCTGGTTCTGAAGGATTCTCTTCAATTTTTTGACGTAAACGACGAATATTCACATCTACGATCTTAGGATCTCCCATATACTCTCTACCCCATACGTGATCCAGGAGGACATCACGACTCAAAGGCGTCGTCTCTTTTTCTAGGAAAAATTGAATGAGTGAGAACTCCGTAGGTGTTAGTTCAATGGAAATGGCATTCTTTTTGAATTGTTTCGTAATCAGATCGAGCGAGAATGGTCCAGAGTGAAAACTTACTTTCGTCGAACTTTCCCGATGAACATTCACACGTCTCAACAAAGATTGAATTCGCGCGATCAATTCTGTTGGGCTAAAAGGTTTACTGACATGATCGTCAGCCCCTACAGACAATGCATAAACCTTATCTTGTTCTTGCACTTTAGCTGTTAAGAAAATAATCCCGATCCGTTCATTACTTTCTCTAATCCGTCGGCACACTTCAAATCCATCAATACCCGGCACCATGACATCTAAGAGGGCAATATCAATATCAGGTATCGTTGTTAATTTTTCAATGGCTTCATACCCATCGGCGGCTTCTACAACTTCAAACCCATTACGTTTTAAATTAATGACGATAAAGCTACGAATAGACTCCTCATCTTCCAATATCAATACTTTACTCATCCTTAATTTCCTTTCCTCTCAATTGGAGCGACATCCGACTCCACTTTTTTATTTTTATTCAGCTCAAGATTAACATCGTAACTCTTATAGGCAATTATTTTATCACTCGCACGAACAAGTAGATCCCAACCGCCATGATTCTTATCCCACTCTTGTTGTGAGAAGAATTTGATCTCTGCAACTGTTTTGTTGGTGTCTACCATCACAAAGCGCAAATACTCATCCTTGTTCGATTTGGTATCAATGGTTACGTTATTATGCCATTCCGGAGGGAAGAAGTTCAGGAAAAACCTATTTTTGTAATCATGATATTGTTGCCTTACAAAGGTCATTCCTTCTTTACCATCCCATTGATAGTAAGAATTGAACCATGGGATCTCATCAAAACTGAAGTGTTCCCAGCCTTTTGGCGTCTCCAATATTCCGATTTCATATATACCATCCGAATTGACATCTTCACTATAAATCTGAATATCCTTGTACGTTTGATCATCATTCAGGACAGGCGTTAACTTGTTATCTATCATCACAATCATCTCCGAATACCAATAACCAGAGCTTGATCCACTTGCAGCATCTAAAATAATACCTTTCTTGTCTTTCGCTACATTTCCTGCGACAACGTTATAATAATTATTTACGCTCTTATCCAATTCAAGTTTATCAAGTTCAATGAATCCGCCATCTTCATACTGGTAAGTCGTCATCCTAGCCAATTCATTGCGCTTTAACGACACGACCGTGAGGTCATTTAGACCGTCCTCATTTAAGTCATCCATTACAAAATGGCTGTAGGGTGCCTCTAACTCTTTTTCAAGTTGCCCGTCATGATAAGTATATACGACTAATCCGCTCTGAAGTTCCTCATCACCTCTTGAGAAACCTGCAACGATATCGATACTACCATCATTCGTGATGTCTATAAATCTCAAAGATTCCAGTACCTTACCTTCGCCATCGAAAGTTACCTTCTGTACCCATTTCCCATCCTCATTTTCAAAGATCGAACCATGTAGTTGGACAGCTTGATCGGGGGTCTCATAGAATACAACAACTTCCTTCTTGCCATCATTATTAAGATCAACGAAACGAATTAGGCTGGTGTTATCGTTATCTCGAGCACGGATCAGCGGTGCTCCTTTAGGAATCTGTAATGTAATAAATGTGCGAAGTGTCTCATTCTCCGCTGAAATCTCAGGGTTCTTCATAAGCGATACCGGATCACTAATAAAGCTGCAACCACCAAGGATAAATAAGGCCAAACAAGCAGTACATGCCCGGATGAGGCTTGATTTATACACCTATATCACTCTTTTCTACCTTTTTGAACATTCACTATAATTTAACCATATTCCATTTAGATCATATTCTTCTCAGCATGTGTAAGACGGCGTCCTTTAACATCAAACACAATTTTACCGTTAGAAAGTCCTATAATTCGTGTTCCATATCTTTCAGCAAGTTCTAATGGAAGCACTGTCAACACGGTCACTCGTTCTTCCTTACATAAATCCCTTAATAGTTCGAGTACACTTTCAATGGATTTGGGATCCAGACCCACGACAGGTTCATCTGCTAGAATAACCTGCGCTCCATGGACCAAGGCACGAGCAATCGCGATACGTTGACGTTCTCCTCCACTTAATTGACCTGTCTTGAAATGCGCTTTCTCAAGTAACCCTAGACTCTCAATGACATCCATAGCTCCCATGTAATCATCTGAACGAACCATCCCCGTAAGCATACGCCACCATGGCGTCTGACTAGATTGACCGATGAGTACATTTTTAAGCGCTGTCCGTTTGAGATTAAACTCAGGGTTTTGCTCCAAGTATGCCCATTCTCGTCTAATTTTTATTTTACCACTAAATCCGTTTTTAAATATATCATCCCCATCAACGTTAAATGTTCCCTCATCCCATTTCGTGCGAAGAGCTAAACAGCGGAGTAATGTACTCTTTCCACTGCCACTACCACCAACGATAGTAATCATTTCGCCCTTATGGAATTGAATATTCACATCATGAAGAATGGCTTGTTTATCGATTCCTATAAATTTAGTTAGATGTTCTACTTTGATCATGATGATTACGCTCCTCTAAGTCCTTTCCTATAGTGTATTGGAAAAGACGACAGAATTCTATGCGAACAAACGTTCTAATCTCTTTGTCTAGATGGCGAGAACCAAAAACCTGCTAATCCAAATAACAAGTACGAGAGTCCAAGCATAATAAACATGCCTTCTTCCCAATGATAGAACATGAATATACCACTCAAGCTAGGACCAACAATACTACCTATATTAAATTGAAACAAGGCTACTACATTTGCTGCTGGAAGTAGGTCCCGTGGCAATACATCTGCCGCATAAGCAAGACCCAAGGAGAAGAAGGAACCAACTAATCCTCCCGCCAACATCATTAATACAATATTTATCAAGAAGTGATCACCAGCCAGAGGTACGGATGCAAAGGTGATCCCACCAGCAATACCGCACCACATCAAACATCTTTTTCTTCCGTATCGATCACTCATGATTCCTAACGGTAGCTGAAGCAATAGTCCACCGATGCCGATTGCAGGAAGTAATGCCGATATTTGACCTTCACTAAAACCTATATTTAGTCCATATAGAGGAAAACTACTGTTCATACTGGCTTCCATATAGCCGTATAGCAATGCCGGGATAAGAGCATACCAAGCGATTCGATAACTACGACGAAATCGATGCTTCTCATTCGCAGTTCCTGCGACCTTCTCAGGACGTTCATTAGGAAGTTTCACTAAAATGACAATCAATACAATGAGGATACATATACTTAAGACGATAAAAGGAACCGCTTTGCCGAATGAAAGAAGTTGAATCCCAAGTGGCCCCAAGCTAAATCCTATGCCGTAAGACATCCCATATATCGAAAGATTTCTTCCTCTATTCTGGGCCGGGGAAGACATAATCACCCACAATTGGGATGCATAATGCAGTGCACTGTCTCCAATACCAATAATCAGACGAAGTACGAACCATAGCCGGATATCCGGTATCCATGGAAATATTAACAAGGTGAGGAGTACGAGCACTAGCCCACCGACAATTAGCTTTTTAAATCCTAAAGCTCCTAATATTCTTTCAGCTACCAGTGTCATCGCAAAAGATCCGATATATAGTGCGGCTGCATTCAAGCCATTCATCATTTCTGATACACCCATCTGGTCTAAAAAAATGGCTAATACAGGAAGCAACAAGCCTTGCGTTGTTCCTGCCACTACGATTACAGCGATGAGTATGAGATAATGTGTACGTGTTACTTTTTGATGCATATGATTAGTCATGTTAGTATTTAATGACACCCTGTTCTCCCCCTTAAACTATTCCACATTATAGTGGACAAGCCCTATCAGAACAAGCCATAATATAAGAAGCTTTATGAAATGACGGAAAGGTATGGGGTACATGAACTATAACGTAAAAGTCGATGTTTCATCGATCTACGAACTTATGGCGAGTTTTATGGTATACACTTCAAAAAAATGGACAGACAACATGGATATGGGACCCCAATGGCTTCACACGGTTAATAATCAGCTCTCCGTGAGTGTCCGCGACGCATTAGCACCCGCATCATCTTGGCCATTCGATGATTTTGATGTGTTATATGCATGGGCAATCCTTAGACAGACTGGAGATGAAGTTGAGCCTTTTCTTGAACATTTAACGTTATGTAGTGACGATTCTTTGTTTGAGCTATCCTCTCCTTACCTTCCCAACATGTCGTTAGATGATGCTAGACGAATTCGAAATGACTATGTACCCTTATTAAAACTATGGTATATCCACTATTTCAAAGAAGTTGAAGGCGATATATTACCACTGATTGAAGAAGATGCTTTGGAAAAAAGAACACTTTTAACCAAAATGGATCCTGAAAATTTAATTGAATATGCCACTGCTGGTATCGTTATGGATGATATGACAGATACCGATACGGTGATTCTTTTCCCCACCGTTCACAATCGTCCAATTAATCTGTTTTGTTTCTATACTAATATGCTTCTCATTCAATATCCGGTTGATGTACCAGAAGATCTTGAGAATGATGAACCACCTATGTGCCTCACTCGCATGACACATGCTCTCTCTGATCTGAGTAGACTTCGTTTACTTCGTTATATCGGAGATCAACCCAAGTCACTTTTCGATATGCAACGTGATTTATCGCAACCTGTAGAGACACTAAGGCATCACCTTAGAATCCTTCGAGTAGCTGGATTTCTACGCATCCATCTCGGTAATCACGACACTGAGAAATACAGTATTCGTCCAGATGGCGTTGCAGAACTTCAGATATTCTTAGAAACGTATATACATCTTTAGGAGTGATTCATACGTGAATACACGTCAACAAATTCTATTTGATCTGGATGATACACTCATTCATTGCAATAAATATTTCGGACTGATTTTAGACGAATTTAATGCATTAATCCAACAATGGTTCTCAGAATATGAATTAACAACCACGGAGATTCGTCAAAAGCAAATTGAGATCGATATTGCCTCTGTCCACAACGTTGGATTTAAAAGTGGTAACTTCCCTGCATCTCTCATCAATACGTATCGGTATTTCAGTCAAAAGTGTCCTCGTCTGATTAATCCTCAAGAGGAAGATCAGTTGATGAAATTAGGACTTAGTGTTTATGATCTGGAAGTGGAACCCTATCCTCGAATGATTGAGACTCTTGAATCCTTAAAAAGTGATGGGCATCAACTTTACCTCTATACAGGTGGCGAGACTGCCATTCAACAACGGAAGATTGATCAAATGAAATTAAATATGTATTTCGATGAGCGAATTTATATTCGTGAGCATAAAAATACACAAGCCTTAGAACAAATTTTACAAAGTGGTCTTTTTGATCGTTCCTCTACTTGGATGATTGGAAATTCCCTTCGAACAGACGTCATTCCCGCACTAACTGCTGGGATTGCAAGTATTCATATCCAGATTTCGAATGAATGGGAATATAACATTGTTGAGCTTGAAAGTTCTCCAGACCATATTCTATACACCGTTTCATCCATTGAGGAAGTCCCAGAAATGATTGACCACAAAATAGAGCAAGAAAATAAACAACGGACCCTCAATTAAAGGGATCCGTTGTTTTTAATTTAAGCGTAATGAATGTGAATATGACCTCAACTGTTAATCGTATTATGGTTCAATCGTGAGTTCACCCGTCTCTAAACTTTTAATGACTAGACGGGCATCACTTGGTGTTCCATCTTCGAGTGAAAGTTTCACTTTACTCGTCTTACCCTTTTCAATTAACGCCTTCACTTGTGCATCTGTTAATACACGTCCGAAATTCTCTTTCCAAATGACAAATTTGCAGCCTTCTTTGTAGTGAGAACAGCCATATCCTTTACGTCCCATGAAGATCATTCCCCCACAACCAGGTCGGGGACACTTCGATATGATTGTCGGTGCCGAATTTTTCTGCTCAGCAGGTTTCATTGATTCCGCTGACTTGGCACTACTTGAAGTACTCGCTTGTCTACTTTTCGTCGCAGGCTTTGTAGTTCCAGTAGATTGAGCAGTCGTGCGCTTCTTCGCAGCAGGTTTCTGTGCGGAATCCTCGCTCTCAAACATTGTCTTCGAGGCTCTAGATTGTACACGAACCTTATCGACAATCATCGTTGCGAACTTCTTAACGTTCCCCATGAATTGTTCATCGGATGCCGTACCCCGTGAGATCTCATTCAATCTTCGTTCCCATTGCCCTGTCATTTCAGGTGAAGTAAGCAGTTCAATCCCAGCACCTCGAATTAACTCGATAACGGTACGCCCTTTTTGCGTAATTTGAATTCTCTTCCCCTGCATATCTACATAACCGACACTTTTCAATCGTTCAATGGTTGCTGCACGCGTTGCAGGTGTACCCAGTCCGGAATCCTTCATTGCATCACGTAACTCTTCATTCTCGATCTGTTTGCCCGCACTTTCCATCGCTTTAAGTAGCGTCCCTTCGGTATAGTGCTTAGGAGGTTGAGTATCCTTTTCTTTGACAATCGCATCCGTACAAGTTACATCATCTTTAGGTTGTATCATGAAAGGTTCGTTGACTTCCGTCTCTTCTTCGTCATCGTCGTCCTTATCTTTGCCTTTAGACTTCTTAACTGGGTCCTTCTTCTGATCGGCAGTTACGACCTTCCACCCTAGACTAAGCAATTCTTTCACGGTTGTTTTGAATGTCTCACCTTCCACCTCGGTCATGACGGTATGTACTTTATATTCAGCCGGTGGGTAGAATTGTGATAGAAATCTCCGCACGATCAAATCATAGAGCTTCTGCTCGTCCGGGCTAAGATTTGCAGCTTTACGGTGAGTTGGAAGAATAGCATGGTGATCTTCTACTTTCGTTGGATTACAAATGGATTTATTCCCTTTATGAACGATGCTCCGATCTGCACCCGCCACTAGGTCTCCGTAGGATGTACTTTGCAGAACTGATAAGGTTTTGTGCATTTCCGGAATGTTTTGCTCCGTCACATAGTTAGAATTCGTACGTGGATAGGATATCACCTTGTGTTTCTCATAAAGTGCCTGTGCCGTATCCAATGTTTTCTTCGCAGAAAAAGAGTACTTCGCATTCGCTTCACGTTGCAGCAGCGTCAAATCGTACAATTTGTTCGGATACTCTTTGGTGTCCTTTACATCGTATGTTGCAATTCGCCCCTGCTTGCCCTTCACCTTGGCGGCTAGCGCTTCAACTTTGGCTTGATCCGTCATCCGGTCACCCTGCCACATGGCCTTGTATGTGTAGTCGTTCTGCGTGAAATATCCTTCAAGTTCAAAGAACTTTAAGGAGTCGAAGGCTTCAATCTGCTTCTGTCGATCATAGATTAGTGCAAGTACAGGCGTCTGTACCCTCCCTACAGATAGCAGCACATTATGTTTAGTTGTGAAAGCACGCGATCCATTCATACCAATTAACCAATCCGCTTCACTACGTGCCCTTGCAGCTTTCGTTAAGTTCTCATACTCAGAACCTTCTTTTAACTCAGCAAAACCTTTTCGTATCGTTTCAGGGGTCAAATCCGAAATCCATAGTCTTTTGACAGGCTGACTTAGTTGTAAATGCCGCTGAATAAGCGAAAATATATCCTCACTAATGGAAAGTTCGCATATGCATTTATGAGAAAAACCCTTTATAAATCCCGTCCTATTACATCCATCGGCATCTGATAATTTCATAGATCCACCTCTTGCATAGGGATTTTTAGCTTTTATAACTTAATTGAGATCCACCCTGAAATAGTTGCATACAGAATAACGTATATTTATTCATCGATATTTTTCATGAATGCTGCTTCTATTTTCAACTTAATTTTTATATTTGAATCAATTTCATAATGTTTTTGAATAAAGATTGTGCTAATCCAAATTTGGAGGTCTAATTTTGAAAAAAATTATGCTGCAGTCTTGTGGGATTGTTTCTTTCTAACACGATCAACTGTTAATTTGCATGCTGTATAAATCAAACAGGATAACTGAAAGTCAACACTAGCCAGCTTTCCTCGATGACAAATGTTGTTGAGCTGAAAATACTCCTTCAGATAAGCGTTGACACGCTCAACTGCTGTTCGTTTTTTATATAACTCGTAGTAACGGTCACTACCTCGAGCTGGAACGGTATATTTACGAATATCAGATTCCACTTTTACTTTATGCACTCTCTGGCATTCCCCATCGTTAAATGGACAACTCTCACATTCCTTTGGTGACGTGTACTTGAGCGTTTCATACTTGGGATCGAAACTATCGTACCTATAGCTCTTTCCTTCTTTGCAGGTAGGGCGAAAATACTTATCTTTTCCTTCGACGGGTTGTTCATTTCGTTTGTTGTAATCGATGAGTGCATAAGCTCCTAGAACTTGCGCTTGCTGGAAAATGGGTACGAGATCGTAGCCCGCATCTGCAAGCACGTAATCCACTTTAAGATATGGATAAAACTCCGACAGCGATTTAAGCAAGGGAATCGCCCATTTTACCATCGTTGATGTTTCCTGAAGATAGGAGCGCCGTAAGGATATATTGACTTTTAGAGTCAACGAGCAGATGCCCTTTAAATCCATACCAAAACACATTCTTGCCTTCCGAGTTCTTTTTAATGCCCCATTCAGGCGAAAGTGGAATCTGCTTATTTAACTCAGAAAACGAGTGTTGAAGCTGTTCTTCGACCTTTTTCTCAAACAAAGGCCGATTGGCTTCTAACTCTGCTTGCTCTTTCAGCCACTGATCCCGCTCGGCCTTGGACTTGCGTCCGCGCTTTTTCTTTGGAAGTTCAGTCAGCAATTCATCTGTGTTATCCGTGGATTGTGATTCCTTTTCAGGATGGCGATCTCTGGCCTCGATATGAGTAGCATCCATGGCAATAATCGTTGCGTCAATAAACCCTTCTTGAAAAGCCTGATGGATGAGCTTGTTATGTGTCTCCTGAAAGACAGCGGAATTTTGCAGTTTACGAATCATTCTGCTAAAGGATGCTTGCTTGGGATTCGGTCTGAACCGGTAAAACCACATTGCGTGCTGAATTCCACGCTTCTGGCCAATCTTTTGATGAGGTCTTTCATCGTCGGAATTCGCTCCATAACACGGACGAACAAAGAAACTAACATGGCAGCATAATTTAGCTGTGTCGGTTTTCCATTTAAGCTCTTTTTAGATACTAATTTCAAGAATGGCGAAATGTCGAGTGTTTCAAAGACAAGGGTGTACGTATCTTTGGGTGACATTTCTAATAATTCGTGCAGGGAGAATAGCTCTTCTTGGCGAATACTATACATCGGGAGTTCAGCCCTCTCTCAGGTGTGTGGTAGCGGTACTAAACACTTCGAGATTTGGGGTGGTACTCCCTTTTTTGCGTCTTAAAAACTCAGGTGTGGTAAGGCTTTTGAATTATGAAATTCATTCATTTATAAAAACTAAAAAAGAGCAACTCAAAAGAAATCGCCTAAGATTCAATAGAATCCTAAAACGAAATCTTACAAGTGCTCTTTGGCCGCTTGGCTAGAGCTCGATGTCACTATATCACTATTGAAACATCTCGCATAAAGTAATAACCGTCGTATATGTCTAATTTATAAAATACTGTTCTATCTTGTCAATACCATGCTTCATTTGTTTTACTTTGGTTTAAGTTCGAAGGAAACCTTATCTTATAACATATTCCAATTAAGTGCTGCTTCGAACGTTTTCTCGCCTTTTGTAACCCCCTTAACAAGGGTTGTTTTTCTCCTTTCCAAAAAGTTCCTTATCTGCGTTTCTGATATTGACTTCCCTAGCACTTTTTTGTGAAAAGTAAAATCACATGGAGTCAAACCGTACAACTAAAATCAGTTCCTTTGTCATCTGTTGGATCATCTTGATTTATGTCACTTAAATTAACAAATAGTTAATAAAACCTTATTTGATTATCCAACTAGCTCAGGATAGGTAATCGTCGTAGACCATAGGCAACAATGAACTAGCCTATTGAATAACTCGTTCTTGACCTCTCGGCGGTTGAATCGATATCAAAATCCATCGAGATATGCTTGTAGGTGCTTAGGATCTAAGCCGTGTTAGGTACCACCAATAATAGCTTTCGCATTAGAGATGATCGTGTGGAGCCACTTTAGATGATCTGGATTTTCTTTCAGGTCGTACTTTTTGGCTTCAGGGTGGAAGCCATTTTTGGTCAAAGCTTGGTAAGAACGATATCTATCGCTGGCAATAGTTGACCCAGCTTCAATGTGCGTGGTTGCAAAATCAGTGAGCGTCGTTCCTTTGACGTCAGGAATGACCTGCATTTTCAGGTATTTCGGGCAACCCTTCTTGTCGATTGATAATGCTACAAGCACGGTAGTTTGTTCGATGCCGCGCCCGCGTTTACCGCCTTCCGTGGGCGCTCCGAAAAAAGCTTCGTCGAGTTCGACGATACCAGCAAGGGCATAGGCAGCGTCACGTTCTCCCATCGCCTTACGAACTTTGTGCTGAATCGTCCAGGCAGTTTGATAGGCAATGTCGAGTTCGTCGGACAGGTAAGTAGCCGAAACGCCACGTTTGTCTTGAGCGATCAAGTAAATAGCCCAAAACCATTTGACCAAATCCGTTCTTGTCTTTTCGAAAATCGTTCCGGCGATCACGGTTGTTTGGTGTTGGCAATTCGTACACTCGTAAAGAGGTGAATTACGAGTCTTGATTTCGTAAGCCTTCTGGTGCTGGCATTTTGGGCAGCGATATCTCTCAGGCCACTTCATCTTGAACAAATGCTGATGGCAAGATTCCTCAGTTTGAAACTTCTTTTGAAATTGAATAAGATTCATCGATTATTGCTTTGCCATAGAAATCACTCACGAACGCATGTTTGATTTCATTATACCAAACATTAGTTCGCATTAAAAGACGTCCCTGAGCTAACTGGATAATCAAAAAACCTTATTCAATTTTGAGGATTGGCTCACCAGCCTCAGCATTCATAATTATTAAGCGTGCATCAACTGATGATCCATCCTCTCGTAAAAGCTTTAGTTTGCCAGTTTTACCTTTTTCAATTAAAGATTTAACCTGAGCATCTGTCAAATTTCGTCCGAAGTTTTCCTTCCAGATAACAAATTTACAGCCTTCCTTATATTTGGAACATCCATAACCCTTACGACCCATGAAAATTAGACCATTGCAGCCCTTTCTTGGGCACCTGGCAATTACACTTGGCGATGTATTAGTAGACTCGGAACTATTTTCTTCTAGCAATTTAGTCTTTTTGGCAGTCGATCGACGACTTGTCACGTTTGAAACGCTTTTATCATTAGGGCTTTTTTCCGAATTTGCATTGTCTGAACTTTGGTTACTGATTTTACGCCGTTCTTTAGTGGTAGCTACCCTAGTTGGGGTCTCACTCTCAAAGGAGGTCTTAGATGCGCGAGATTGCACTCGAACTTTTTCGACAATTCTAGTGGCAAATTTTTTCACATTCTCCATGAATTGATCATTTGATGCAGTTCCACGAGATATCTCATTCAGTCTACGTTCCCATTGTCCTGTCATTTCAGGTGAGGTTAAAAGTTCAATTCCTGCGCCCCTAATCAATTCAATTGCGGTTCGGCCCTTCTGAGTAATTTGAATTTTTTTTCCCTGCATCTCTACATATCCAACATTTTTCAGCCTCTCGATTGTAGCTGCACGAGTTGCTGGCGTTCCAAGACCAGAGTCTTTCATTGCGTCGCGAAGCTCATCATCTTCAATTTGTTTACCAGCACTTTCCATCGCCTTCAGCAATGTTCCCTCATTAAAGTGCTTAGGCGGTTGTGTGTCTTTCTCCTTCACTATTGCATCCAAACATTGGACTTCCCCTTGCGCATTAATTGAAAATGGTTCACTAACTTCTACTTCTTCATCCTCTTCTTCATCTTTTTCTTTCCCTTTTTGAATCTTTGCCTTTTCCTTTTTTTGATCAGCATAAATAACTTTCCACCCAAGCGAGAGCAGCTCTTTAACAGTTGTCTTAAAGATCTCGTTCTCAACTTCTGTCAGTACTGTATGTACCTTATAGAATGCAGGTGGATAGAATTGCGACAAAAAACGCCTCACAATTAAATCATATAGTTTCTGTTCATCTGGATTAAGTGATGTTGCCTTTTTATTGGTTGGTAAAATCGCATGGTGATCTTCGACCTTTGATGGATTACAAATAAATTTATTATTTATATTAACAAGATTACGATTAGCACCTTGAACAAGCTCATGGTATGCTGTGCCCTGTAAGGCATTTAAAGATTTATGCATGTCCGGGATATTTTGCTCGGTTACATAGTTGGAATTGGTTCTTGGGTAAGATATCACTTTATGCTTTTCATACAACGCTTGCGCAAGGTCCAATGTCTTCTTAGCTGAAAAGGCATATTTCGCATTTGCTTCTCGTTGCAACAAAGTCAAATCATACAACTTAAATGGAAATTCTTTCGTTTCCTTAACTTCATAGGAATTAATTATTACTGGCTTTCCTTTGACCTTGGTCGCAATCGAATTTGCTTTTTCTCCGTCAGTAAATCGTTCTCCTTGCCAAATGCCTCTATACGAAATATCACCTTGAATGAAATAACCCTCAAGTTCATAAAATTTGAGCGATGAAAATGCCTCAATTTGTTTCTGACGGTCATAAATAAGAGCAAGCACGGGTGTTTGTACGCGGCCAACAGAGAGCAAAACATTATGCTTAGTCGTAAAAGCTCTCGAACCATTCATACCAATCAGCCAATCTGCTTCACTTCGGGCAGTTGCAGCTTTTGTTAAGTTTTCATATTCAGAACTATCTTTAAGCTCAGAAAAACCTTTTCTGATTGTTTCTGGAGTTAAATCAGAAATCCATAATCGTTTAACTGGTTGACTTAACATTAGATATCTCTGGACTAGCGAAAAGATATACTGGCCTTCTCTTCCGGCATCGCAAGAATTGACTACCAAATCGCATCTTTTAGCTAAATCAGCAATAATTTTAAGTTGATCAACTGTATTTTTATTGGGAACTAACTTAAAATTATCAGGAATAATTGGTAAATCGTTTATGTTCCACTTCTTGTACTTATCATCATAAGCATCTGGTTCAGCTAAACCAATTAAATGCCCAATTGCCCAAGTAATAATATACTGTTCGCCTTCTAGATAAGAACGGTTATTTTTTGCTTTAGGATCTATTGCGGCAGCTATATTCCGTCCCATATCCGGTTTTTCCGCAATAATTAATGTCTTCAACAGATTATCGCTCCTTAATTAATATATCTACTCAAAGTTAAGAATGAAAACTGCAAACAAAAAAGGCCCGAGCTACTCCCTCTGGACCTTTTAAGCGATACTTTCTTATTTGCCATTATTATATCATCTGCGGATTGGTAAGTAAATATTAATTCAGTAAGGTAATTAGTTTTGAATTTTCACTAACCGAGCAAAAATCAAATTACTTTTTTATTCGAACAAATTATTCCCACTCGATCGACGCCGGCGGTTTCGAAGTGATGTCGTACACGATACAATTCACGTTCTCAACTTCGTTTACGATACGAACCGAGATTTTCTCAAGCACCACCCACGGTATACGCACCCAGTCAGCTGTCATGCCGTCGATGGACGTCACTGTACGGATACCTACAGCGTATGAATACGTTCTGCCATAGAGTAAATTACTATTCAATTATCACGTTGTTTTTGTATATCAATTGTAGCTGGTAAAAGCAGTGATTTCAACTAAGAACATTAATAGTACCCACTATCCTTAGGGTGGGTATTTATATATATCTCGTTTTTTAGGTTCTTAGGAGCTACACAAAGTTATTTAATAAAACCAATTAGTACCTGTCCGGTCAATTCTGTGGCACCTTCTATGCGTGTAACCTTAAAAGTTATGTTTTTAACATATGGAAGATGCATATTTCCGATTGTTGTTTCTCTCAATAAATTTCCATGAAGATACTTTAAGTAATCTAGCGCGGATTTAATGAGGTAACCTTTTGGATGCCAAATAAAACAGGAACCATTTGTATCATCCTGGTCAGTCATTTTTGGATTGTGTATGTTTTCTACCCAATACATGCCATTAATTAATCGGTCTTTTATCAAAGAAAAGTCAATTACTTTCATGTGATTGTAAATATGCTTTTACTTCCAACTTAATACGCTTTTCCACCTTCGTGCTCGTTGAACTTTTTGAATTTTTTCGTGGCGACGACGTATTTTTTCAAGATAAACTTCTTTTTCCTCTTTATTCATAGACCTCAACTTTTGTAGCGCTTCTCTAGTTTCATTTTTAACCTTCTCACCATCAAGTTCATTGAGTATTTGAACTACTCCCCACGATTCACCTTCATCACGAGCGGTTTGCAGTTCATAAGCCACTCTATCAGCAAGCTCTTCTGTAGGTAGCTCAATTATAGGCGTATCAAAAACTCCATCAGTTATAACAACTAGAAATTTGCCTTGATTAATAACCGATTTATACAATAGTTTTCACCTCTAGAAAAGCTCAACTTAAAAGATTTCCATTTTCAATAAATTTCGTGTTTCGCGAAGGTATTATAATACCCTCCAGTAACTTAACATTATCCACCCGTTAATTTTTTACACGGTAATCATAATTTTCTCTTCAATAGCTTGACTGCACATAAAATAAAGCTATACAATGAGATTATTCAAGCTCGTAATGAGCCTCTCTTGGAATATGCATCTTAAATATCCGTAATGGATAGAAAAGTCCTGAATCTCCTGATTCAGGACTTTTCATCTATACGAACGAGGTCGATACTATGGTAAAAATACAAATAAAAAGAAATAAAATCCGCTGCAAACGCTGTCTGGATATCGTTGAATCGACGTTCGTTTATGAATGTAAATTTTGTAGCTGTGGTGCCATCGGCGTAGATGGAGGCCGCGAGTATCTACGTCGGATAGGAGCGTTTGATGACATCAAGGAGTTATCGGAATGGACTAGCGAACCGATCAATTGAGTTTTTTGAGTAAACATAAATTAGCTTAATTGTATTTCTCTCTGAATTGCTTATAATTCTCCGAACGCTCTAGATGCTCTTCAAGCAATTCACGGTAATATTACATAAGCAGCATTGCCTGAAGTTTGTTCAATTCGAGCATTTCCTGTCCAGTCACCGAATCACTCCTATGAATATATTTAGCCACATTTGACATCTGATAGTTTCATAAAATCGTTTGTAAACAGCCATTTCATGATACTTACAGATCTTACGCCCATTGTAACAAACACGAGTTTCCCAACATCATCTATTAAACCTTGCACATCTAATAAATTATGAATGATTTTACGGTGTTCTGCTTTAAAGGAGTAGTTAACCTCAATTTCCAAACGAGACAATCGTCCCAATGCTTCTTCTAAAACATCAAGTTCAATCGGAACTTGGCTGAATAACAACTCTTCGCTGATTGTACTTATAATGTTATCATCAAGCTCGGTTTTTTCTCCATATTCAAATATTCCTAAGAGCACTTCTTTGTCCAATAAAGTTACCATTGAGCTTTCAATTGTAATAATAACCTCTTCGTTTACCCCTATTGAGATATTTTTTCTCACAAATTCCGAGTCGAAAATGTCCAGAAAATTTAGTTTATTGACCTTTGGTAGCATCCTATTCATCAATTCCTCTCATATTAAAGACTCCTGAAACATAAAGTCTGTTACTGCTTGAGACCCTGTAAATTCGATAGTCCATTTTTCTAAGGCTGCGATTCTATTGTTCCGTAGGGTGAAGCCACAATACAACTTTAAAAGTACAACTCAACACCTTCATTCTCTATTCAGTGCACTCTTGGAGTACCGCGGTCCAGTTGCTATACCTCTCATCAATAATTCGATAAAAACCTCATTAAAATATTTAATGAGCACATTGTAGTGTTGAAACGTTAATCCAAATGCGACTCGCTTACTATTCTCTGATAAAGATCGAATGCTGCAAAGACTGCATTCAGAATCTGCTAGATCCGTATAGGTCTCTAACCAAAGGCTTAGATACTTTCGCATCCGTTCATAAAGCTCTGTTTCATGAAGCCCTACAAGATTCATTAAAACCCGGGCTGGTATTCGGCAACTAACTTCGTCGTATCCGAGTTCCTTCTCACCTTCATTCAAGATTGTCATTAATATGTGCCTGTCGAGCTCATCGAACCGCACACTATGGATTTTCACTTCCACACGCTCATGCTTACCTACTTGAAATACTCGATCGCTGTCAAAAGCTTCATTGTAAATGCAAAAGAAATCCAGCTTTTTAGTTTCAAAGTGGGTTGCTTTCATGCGCTTTCTCCTACCTCATTATGATTTTTTCGAACTCAACAGGGTCCGCAGTAAAAAAATTTCAATGCATGAAGCTGGTTTCTTATGTAAATTATCCATAAACCCATAAACACGCATCTGAGGCGTCATAATTCAATGCATTCATATGGTCAGCTGGAATTGTAATATTGGTCACATGAGATTCATCTACATATTTCCATATAATACATTTCCCTCTTCTCTGATATAGACTATATCATATCAGAAATAAACCAAATTTGGTATATTTGCATACCACTTAATCTCTTGGTGGTACATCTCTATTACGCTATGTTTGTTTCGAGGTGTAGCTCATGGAGATATCGAAAAAATCTGTTGGAAATGTCATTAGAACTGTAAGGAAGCGCCGTAGTCATACTATTGAAGAACTGGCATACTTGAGTGGACTTCACTCTACTCATATTGGCAAAATCGAACGCGGGGAAATAAGTCCCTCCGTTGAAAACTTGGATAAAATTGTTTCTGTTTTGAATCTGAATTTAGTAGAATTTTTCAAGATGATTTCTCCTAACTCAGAAACACTAGATGTTACGAATGTGATGATACAAAAGAGAATCGATAGCATGAATCTAGAGGAAAAAGAAATGCTCCTACAATTTTTAGAACTATATCATTCGCATTAACTGTAGGTTGGCCACCTAAAAGAACCCCCCTTTTCAAATCATTGAAAAAAGGGGGGCTTTTGGAATATAATTAGAAAATCTGAAAAAAATCCTTTTTTTTGATCGCAGCACATTTTAGACCTCTACATTCAGTCAATAAAGCTTAGGAACTGCAATGAAATAGCCTGCTGAAGTAATGATTTCCAATCGATAAAGAAAGCTCTGAATCAATCTATTGACATACGGGAAAATGCTAAGGTTTGTACATGTTCGTCAATCCGGGCCAGATCAGACATGAAGCAGCACATGAAGGGCAGCTGACTTGTCCGGCCAAATACGGGATGTGACGCATGAGTCTGCTTTCTCCTATGTCGGAGCAAAGCTGCTGCAATACGGCCAATTCGTTGTCTTTGATCTCCAGGGAAGGCGTTATGGTGCTAGATTCCTGTTCAGCATGAAATACAGGATCGCTCCGATAAGCCAGTAGCCTGTCGTCTTCAGGGGAAGGCCAAATATAGATATCTTCGCCACATGACAGACACGAGGCCACATATTCGTCGCCTTCATTGAATGTGGTTAGCACTTCAGCCGCTCCCCTCCAGCCTCGGTACGCTGCATCTGCCGCGATGACGTACCTTTTCTCTCCGTTGTCTTTGCCGACTTCAGCCGCAAAACGTATCACATCTGAGCTATAACCGGCCAGTTCTTCGATAGCGGTCATATAGCTGTTGTAGATATCCATACACGCAACCATACCAACTCGATCCATTAGAGGTTGTAACTCACCCGGCAGCTCAAAGCCGGCTCCGCTACTTTCACTCCGATTGGCTTCGAACAGACCACAAGTTACGTAAATATCCAGCTTGACCTCCAGACTCTGCGATCGACGAGCGATCTCAGCCAGGTAAGGGACTGCGGCCAATGTGCTTGAATAAATGGTGTTTTGATGAAACAACTGCTCATAATACAATTCATCTTTTACAGCTTCTTCATACTGCTTCTGCAACTGCTTGATCAACTGCGGTACATTCTCGGCAGAGCCGTAAGGACCATCCAGTTGGCCCCATACATGACTGGCCAAATCCAGCATGCTATCCACCTGCTCTCAGATTTATTGTTCTTGATTATAAAAGGGGTCGTAAAGTCTGAGTTCCAATCGCCCTACCTACGGAATGAAACCATCATACCCAGAACTCCCTATTGTCATTTCTTACGCAATTCCGTCCAGGTATCCGTTATTCGCTACTCAAGATTCAAAATGTAGATTCTCACGATGCGCAAGATAAGGAAGAAACATCTTTAACGTTTAATTATCAAAAAGTTCATAACTTTGATAAAACTCTTCCAAATTTCTCCTGATATTGCTCCTGCTTCAACAAAAAACTCTCCATGGCATGGTGCAGTTCTTTCATCTTGATTCCCCTCTTCCTCTACCATCCACCAACCGCAGCAAGGTCGCATGCAACGCGTCAAATCGCTGTTCATCTTCCGCTGAGAAAATCAGCAGATATTCGTCACGGTTGTTCATGACCACAATCACCTCGCCCGCTTGACCATAAAACTGCACGCCCGTATACAAGCCCGAATCCGCTTGCTTGGATGAAAACATCATCTTAATCCCTTCCACAACCTGTTCATCGATTTGCCAGTATTCCTCATTGCTGAACTCCATCGAAATCACTGCTTGAAAATAGGCCATGGCATGTAAGAACTCCGTAAGAGACTCGCTTGTCTGATACCACTCCTCCCTCCCGTAGTTCTCATACACAGGGGGATTGGACACTGCCACATCCTCCCGGCGTATGCCCCAAACGCAAGCACCTTGATTTTCCAAATAGAAGGTCAAGTAGTCGTCATTCTCATATTGATGAAAATCTTTCGGCTTAATCAAGAAATCCTGGGAACCATTCAATTGCGGATGTGCACCCAATTCCAGATAATAATCCTTCAAAACTTCGGGTATACTCCCATTTCGACTGATCCACGGTTGCAATTCCTTCACGTCGAAACCACAGGATTCCGTGATGTGAAACAAGTTGCGGATCGCTGTAAAATCGGTCATTGTCTCCACTTCTCCTTGTAAGCACCCCATATTGGCGTTCATGATCTATACACAAAAACCTTTCTCCCAGACGCTGATCGTTATCAAACAAAAGCAAAAGGATAATGCTCAGGCAAATCCGGATGCAACATCCTGAGACATGATTCCAACTGTCTGGGCAAGTCGATTTCTTCAAAAATCTTTATCTGATCGACCCACTCTTCGTATTGATGAATCAAGTCAGCTAACTGCAAAAACTGCCAAAAATCGATGAATAGCGCTGTCACTTTCGGCTGAGTCAGGTTATGGTCAAAAAAAGAAAAGATCCCATCCATCCTGTTCATCAGCAACGCATCACCTTGTCCGTTAGCGGCAATCTGTACATAGTTGTTTTTCAAATGCTCATCTTCGCGATACAGATTGTCGCCTTTATCATCCTCAAACACTCTTTCAGCAGCAAGCTCTTGACCTGCCAGCATCTGCAGTACATCCACAAGCCGGATAATATCCAGCGGCACTGTGGACAGTTTATTTCGCATATGGCGAGACAACGATACTTGCATATTGGCAAAGGGTGCCAGAATTTCTTGTACGCTGCGAATATGAAACACTGGCTTATCGGTATCCACATACCTCCTCCAGTCCCGTGATCATACCCTCATCTCATACTCTATTAGCGGACATTTAAATTAAACGATTTTGCTAAACGTATAAAACCGTTAAAATGTTGGTTGGACCCCAGATAGTGAAACTAGATATTTTCCAGGTCTATCTCTGTCCACTTGTTGTAATTTTCTGCGGTTAACAACCCTATAGCACGCCATGCTGCTACATCTTGTAACGCACTTTCTTCATTTTTGGAATTACTCCACCACCTGCGCTTGTAAAAAAGCACTTTTGCATTATCAAATATTTCATAAAGTATTTTTAACACTTGTATGACAAGAGTTTCGCTTGCAGCTTCAAATATATCTTCTCGCAATGAAATGAACAAACCACAGTCACCATCTGATTTAACCTTTCCCCAAAAAAGATCATTTTCAAAATAAAGATATATATCGACAGTTTCATTCAGTTTATAAGCCGATTTAATACTTGGGAACTCAGCAGATAAACAATGAAAATGGAAACTTTCATTTTCAGGATATTGCTTGTAATTTTGGCAGATTGGTAAAAGGGATTCATTGTCCCAACGTGGTCTACCAAGTTTGATTTCCTTTTGATTAACATTCTGGTAAGTGGATATCCGGCATTTTTTTATATTAGTATAAGCCAGTAACGGACTTACTGCATCCACAATTAGAGGTAACACATTATCATTCAGCACAGTCAGATCACAAAATTTCTTGCCAATAAAAAGATAATTGTAATGTAATGATCCTAAAGACAATTCTTTCACCACCTGAAAAAATTTTTTTGCATTACTGAAGCTCCACTTCTCCTTGTAAGCGCCCGATATCGGCGTTCTTGATCTATACACAAAAACCTTTCTCCCAGACGCTGATCGTTATCAAACAAAAGCAAAAGGATAATGCTCAGGCAAATCCGGATGCAACATCCTGAGACATGATTTCAACTGTCCGGGCAAGTCACTTTCGGCTGAGTCAGGTTATAGTCAAAAAAATAAAGGTTCCCATCCATTCTTTTCATCAGTCACGCATCAACTTGGCCGGTAGCCTCATCGTAGTCGTTTAATAATCTGTTTCTTTTTTTGTTCGGACAGCTCTCCATTTGATATATTTATCATTAGGAGAATATCTCGCTCGCAAATTCGTGTAAAGAAAAGATCAGATTTTAGCTCTTCCAACACTTGAATGCAAATCTCAACCATCTTGTTTCTAAACTGACTAACTTTACTGTTGCTGCTTAGAAGGGTTACATGCTTCGACATCGTCTCGCACACAACATTAAAATGCTCTGAATGTGCACCTTCAAATTTCCATTCTGTTGTTTCATACTTGTAAAATTCCTGTTCCTTGGGATCTTTCTCAACAGCCTGTTTCAAAAAATCTTTTGTGTTCATTGCAGGACATACCAAAGTTGCGTTAGAATCCAAATACAGCCCAAAAGCAATAATTTCTTCTTGTTTATAAAGATTAACCATACTAGAAAAAGTTGTTCGAGTAGCGGATTTTATTTGTTTTTTTATTTCATCATAATCAAAAGGCTTAGATGTTGGTGTTCGGATTAACTTATCCAAGAATTCCTTAAAACTATTAGCTAACACTGTTTTTTCATACCCGACTTGATATATGTGTTTTACAAAAGTGACCCGTGGCTCATCTTTTGCAGTACATTGTGAGTAATCAAATACAAAACGTTCTGAACGTACTGCATCTAGATTTTCACCAAAATAGATTCCGATATCCGGCAAATTGACAAGTCCAGGATACTCTTTTCGTTCTTTTTCACTCTCCAATTCACAAATGGAACTGATATAGGAGCAAATGAAAAGATGTTTAACATTTTGATTCTCATCATAAATAGGAAAACAGTTCCTTTTCAAGAGACCTCCATTTTGTGTATTCTGTAACAGCGATATATAGGATTGTGGTAGTTTATACTGAAGTTTCTTCTCATATTGCAACTTTTCTTCTTCCGTAAAAATCGGACTTCTAAAATCTTCTTTCCTTTCATTCCATAATCTCTTAAAATCAAGGTCTATATCTTTCACTCCTACACCTCCATTCAAGCTAGATTGGCAAATTTGTTGAATCTCCCACTCAAGGGAAATCGAGTTCCGGTGTAATCTTTTGAAAAATCTTCTCTACCTCGACAGTATGGCTGCTCTCAAGTTCCTGCCATTGAACACACGACAACAGCACAAACACGTGGGTATCCGACCAATAGGATTCTCGAAACAACCGAATCTCAAACTTCTTTTGAATGATATCCGCAATACCTCGAATCGTAATGTAACGATCGTTAGGTGAAAACGTCAGTGGAATCGAATATTTCTCACCTGCATATGACAGGGTCAGTCCTTCATCTACTTCTTCCACGATCACTTCTCCAGGTAAAAATTCACCAAATAATCGGACGATTTCACTATCTTCTTCTCGCCAATCCACAGTCACCCCGTACACCCAGGAAAATAGATTAGCACGTACAGACGACACTCCCTCTTCCCTTGCTGCCTGCAAGAAGTCCATCCGGTCATTGCCACTGAACACACCCGGATGCCTTTGCAAAAATGCGTCAACATCCTCAACACTTCCGTGCAATAGAAATTCCCAATCTTGCTGTTCAGCTTGTTTCATTACACTCACCTCGTCGATTTTCTCGTCTAGCATTTTGCCCTATCAAATCCTCAAAAGGTTCATCCCGAAGTCTTCTTATGTCTGTTGATGGAACAGGCATAGCGTGCGGCAATCCGTACAAATCTCGATGTACAACGTACCTTCAGAGCCATCCATCAATACGTTCCATGGAATCGCTGCGAGAAATTTCATGGTTTGACTGCAGTCCGGGCATGTCGCGAAATGCGCGTCCTGCACCCATTCTGGCCAGCCACCGATCGTGATGACCTCATCACCACCGCTAGCGTAATACTTCGGTACAGCCTCGGTACTAAGTGTGAGCTGATTCTGGCTCATCTCCAGAAGATCAGTCTCAGTACAATAGTTTTCCGTATCGAAAGGCGGCTCACCAAACACGATTTCACTCCGACCATCTACCCCATAGCGTATAAAAGTCTCTTCAGTGAATGTGATGCAATTCGGACAGATGGGAATGGCGAGCACGCCTTCGACAGCCAGAAAAGAAAATCGATCATCAAGCCCGTCCAGACGCAGAACATCAATCAACTGGCAACCGCAATGCGGACAGTGCTGCTCCAATAATTGACCAGCCTTCGCAGCCTGATCGACGCCAACTCCCGGAAGCATCGTGAAGCATCGCTTGAAGTACAATGAGCTACAATTCCCCTGCTCGTCGAAATGCCCACCGCCATGATGGGCATATACGGACGGGTTCACATACAGCTTGCTTCGCCAAGACAGTGGGTTTCTCTCCAGCCTCAGGAATGCCTCTTGAATAACTTCATCGCCTTGCTGGGCGAGGCAGAGCAACAAATGACCTGCTTCTTCACAAGCAGGGTCAAAAAGACGAGCGAGCAGCTGATCCCTCACCTCGGGTGAAGCATCTCGATAGAGTGTGGCTGGATAGAAGATACCCTTGTCGAACGCCGCTTGTGCGATTCGAGCAGTGTTGATATCGTGATAGCCGAGCAACCCATTGAAGTCTTGATAGACTTGATCCCACTCTCCGATCGTTTCAATATTCGATATGATCGATTCGACCATATCCTCCACTTCTTCACTACTCATAGCTTGGTAGGCTTCTCGCAGGTAATTGATTCGACAACGATAACAGATTCCTTTAAAACCAATAGATTTTCCTCATTCTTGGCAATGATTCAACATCTTTATTGTCAACATACTTCCCCCCCTATTCTTAATAAACAAAATATTTGAAATATGGATATGCCATCTTTTTAGATAAACCCTTACGTATCAAGGCATCTCTATTGTGTTAGACATGATTAATTGAAAAAAATCTTCAAGACTATTTGCTATTTTTTCTACCTCTTCGAATTCAGGTTCATATCCTTGTACAATAGCACCTCTATCATTCGTTAAATCAATGGCATAGAAAGAATATCCATCATCAACTGACATCACTATGGGTAGATAGTTATCCCACCATGAAGTGATTTCTGATTTCCATTTCTCATCGCTCTCTGCTGCTTCTAAGCTTAACAATTCAAATTCATTCCATTTGAATGCAGTATCCGAGTTATCATTATACTCATCCTCACATACAAACCATGTTTTCTCACTAGGCGTTACGCATGTTTTAACCCTTTTTAAAAATTCTAGATAACCCTCGGGAATTTCTTTATACCTTGCTGCTATACGTTCATTTAAATTTAATTCATATTGAGATTTATCTGTTAGTTCCCATCCATGTTCTTTAGTCCAACTAATGAATTCACTACATTTATTATTCATACTTCCTCCTACTGGTTGGACACCTTTGTGCTGAAAAATAAACCCATTATCCAAATGTTCTCGTAAAATTGCTCGGAAATTACTCAGAATTTGCCGATTTCCTAGTGCTCGCTCATTTCTTCATTCCATTCAGTAATCGCGAACTGCATCGAACCAGTTTAAAGCCATCTCCTCTGTTATAGGCTGCCCAATCAGGTGATCAGACTGGCTGAGTTGCCATACCGCTTCACCAAGGTCTTCTCGTTCGGTGGTTTCGATACCTTTGAGGGTATTGAAGCGCACGGTGAAAGCAGTTATGGCTGCTTCAGCATCGGCAAAGCTACGGGCCTGGGCCAAGGTTGCCTGTGCAATATTGTAAGCTTCGTTAGCCAGCTTGGCCAGACGTTTAGGCCAGGACGAGAACGGTCGGCCAAATTCGGTCACCCACCATTCAGGCTTTCGTAATTGGCTCACTGAAGCATGGTTCATTTCCCATACGTTTCCGGTCAACGTGCGTGTTTTAGCAAGTGTTTTTATTTGCTGCTTTAGGCGCTTGCCCACGATCTCTTCCACATTGTAGGCGATAAATCTGTCAAGCAACGGCCATGCGTTCAAGTTCGGCAAATCCCCCAGATCAGGCATGAAGCGCAGCTCCAGATTCGTTAACCGGGCTTGACTTGCCAGCAAGTCCAAGTCGCAGAAGTTCCCCCACAGACTCAGTGAGTTAAGGTTTGGATACCGATTCAGACACTCAATCGAGATGGGCTGTCCTAGCGGTGCGTTCCGTAGTGTCAGGCTCGTCACTTGTTGCAATTCACCTAGTTCGGGCAGCAAGAAAGAAGGATTATTCTTGCGTTGGCTAGTCCGCGGCGCTAGTGTCAGAGAAGATGGTATATCACCAGTGGCCGAGAAGCGTGATAGATCGCCGGACACGCTCAAGTGAAATTGCGGCTTAGGAAGCTTCAGGCTCAAATGCCCCCCTGACTGGTCCAACTTGATATGCAAGACTTGTAAATTGGACTGTCTAGCGTCTGCCACCGTGTCCGCAAACAAGATCGGAGTCCATGTCATCTCTTCAATGGGACGTTCCTGCGCCCAGTCAAAAAAGCCTGCATCACTGCCTGTATAGCGCAAATTTCGCGGCCAGGGCGAGCCCGCTGGAGTGGCAAAGGCATCGAATACGGTCCAATCTATGATCGCATCAGACGCAACGTGAAGGTCTGCCTTCTTCCCCAATTGCGGTGGTCCAATGGTGAGACTGCCCACACCGGGCTCTATGACAAGAGTGTGACTGCGTGGACCTGTCATGTCGATGTGATATCGACCAGCTTCTCTGAGAGAACCAGTAAGAGGACGAGCTTGATTATCATCTGGCATTTCTATCATCCTTTCTTCTAAACCATATCTAGTCATTACGACAAGTACAGACATAGGTCCATACCATGCAGACTGCGTCTATAATGAGAACCAGCGACAGTCATGTTCGAGAAAATAAAATCTCAGACTATCGCTGTTTTATTGAACTATAGTTCTCTGTTCGTTCAATGATCATTTTAAATATATACTTACCGGTCAAATATAGGCGGAATAATTCGATCAAAGTCTCTATGTACTAGTGCAAATTTATCGTCTGAATCCCACAACGGTTTAGAAAATGAAATAACCTCATTCTCGCCTCGAGGGGTAAACTCAACGGAAACTTCCACTTTAACATCAAGAATTATCAAATCAGAATTTTTGTCGAAATAACTATCTTTTGCTAACTCGTGATCCTCATCTACATCATAATAAAGGGTTGAAGTAGTTCCTCTGATATGCAGCAAATCAAATGGATCAATATTCCAAATAAATTTTTCAACAATATTTTCACATGGGTGGGCAAAGTATAACCAGCCCTCTCCACTTGGCAGGAAAACAACTAACATGTCTTCCATGGCACCTGGCGCATATAAATCATCAACTGACCACATTCCGGTTATTCTTTTTTCTAGAGTCATTTTAACCCCTCACTTATTGGTAGACTGTATACTGAAACCTACTTCATACAACTAAGAGCTCCTCTGCAATCATTTTTGCCTTTTCCGCAAGCTCCATCATATCATCTGTCGGAACGAACTTAGCTAAATCGTAGGATAGCGGATTTAGGGAAAACTTGTTCAATTCATCCCGAAGTAGGTTTCTTTTTTCTTCAGAGGCATCCATATAAAGTTTGCATGGCTGCCTATTCGCATCCAAATCATGCAAATCGACATAGCCTGATTTAAGACACTCCAACACAATGGCTGAAAGATCGATTAGGGCACTGCAGGCCATATCAATTTCTACCCGAAACATGCCGTTAGAACTTCTCCTATCAAATCCTAAATTTCCACCGTTTTTCAAGTCTCCCTCGGAAAGCAGGGCATCGAAACCCAAATCTTTTAATATCTGATCGAGCGTCACATTCGTTAAATCCAATTGTTCCAAATAGTCTATTAATGCCAGCGAATCATCGGAACCGCCAATTAAATCTCCCCACCATTTGCTTATGTACATGTTCTTCTCCCCTTTCTTTTATGCATTGTCACTTAGTTATTTGGTTAAATAACTGCTGTTCCTTTTTACCAAGAGGTCTAATTTTTTCGGCATTTTTAAAATTTTCGATAGCCTTTGTTAGACTGGTTTTGATCGATTTCTCTGTCTTGTCCGTCTTGGATTTGGCCATCCATTTTTTTGCGTGCTCAATGTACTTCTGATATACCTTCCAATCCTTCTCAGTAAAGTGTGCATAAGGATCGATCTTTGTTTGTACAGGTTTCAGATAATCGTTCGCCGCATCTATTTCTGCTTGTGTCGCTATTTTTGAGTTAAAGGATTCAAAATTGACAAACCCATCTGCCTGTTCATTAAACCATTGTTTCGCTTTTTCAGTAAAATAAATGTGACCTTTTCCTCTGCTCGTAAAAATATCACTGCCTGTCCAAGTGTTTTCGATAATAAACAGCTCATCTCGACTTGAAACGTTTCGTTGTTTTCTGCCAATTAAGGTTTCATTATCGAGTTGCAGACACCAAATAGCTTCCATTTTCTCCGCAACTTCTGTATTGTGCTTTCTTTTTGCTATATAATTTTCAGGTTCTCCACCGCTCGGATAAATCTTTGGTTCTGCGGCTTCCTGATCCCACTTCATCCAATCGATATGGACAATTTTCTTGAAAATCGTCTCTTGAAAGCGAAAGCCACTTAAGTCGGATTTTTCAAGCTTTTTCTTAAAAGAATCAGAAACCAATAATAGACTAGCCCACGTATAAACGGGGGGAACAAAAGGTCCTGCTCGTTCAATAAGGATTTCGTTTGCATTGTCTTCACTAGGGAACGCGTAGCCGACAAGTAGGGTGTTGCCATAATCCCCCCACGGCATTTTTTTATTTCTAAAAATATAGTAGCCCAAAATTATCTCCTTTTCGTATATAAAAAAATAACTTCACTTATCAAAAGTATTCACGATGTGGATTTGTTCCAAGATCATCTCGTCGAATCGATCTGCCACTTTCTCAAAAGGATCATCCTCCATACAGTCATGGAGCAATATAAACACTTGACCTGTCTCTAAATCCTCAACAACAGTACTGCCGTCACCTACACCACCAATGGGAAAAAGGCTGCGGGGCGCAAGTTTATACTCTCGCTCATACTCCTTGTAATCTTCCACAAAAGTGGGATAAGACCAATCCAATTCACGGATCGAATCGATCCATGGATCGAGAAAATGGCAGGAGCCAAAATGGAGGAGGAGCCAACGATAGCTTGAAGGTAGCCGACAATAGTATTTTTCCTCAAAAGCAAGAATGTCCTCTTCTGACTCCGGTGTTCGGTCTGTCCGCGCATAGGCAGCTGTCAACAGCTCCAGATTGTCTAGTAATTTATTGTCCACCATTTCACACCTTCCGATTTCACACATATACGATTCTGACTCATCCCAAAGCCTCCTTAAGTCTGTTGATGGAACAGGTACAGCGTCCGACAATCTGTACAAATCTCGATATACAACGTACCTTCAGAGCCATCCATTAAGACGTCCCATGGAAGTGCTGCGAGAAATTTCATGGTTTGACTGCAGTCCGGGCATGTTCCAAATTGAACATCCTGCACCCAATCCGGCCAGCCTCCGATTGTGATAACCTCATCACCACCGCTAGCGTAATACTTCGGTACAGCCTCGGTACTAAGTGTGAGCTGATTCTGGCTCATCTCCAGAAGATCCGCCTCCGTACAATAATTTTCCGTTTCGAAAGGTGGCTCACCTAACAAGATTTCACTCCGACCATCTTCCCCATAGCGTAAAAACGTCTCTTCCGTGAATGTGATGCAATTCGGACAGATGGGAATGGCGAGCACGCCGTCGACTGCCAGAAAAGAAAATCGCTCATCAAGCCCGTCGAGACGCAGGATATCGATCAACCGGCAACCGCAATGCGGACAGTGCTGCTCCAATAATTGACCAGCCTTTACTGCCTGATCAACGCCATCTCCCGGTAGCATCGTATAGCATTGTTCGAAGTATAGTGAGCTGCGATTCCCCTGATCATCGAAACTCCATCCGCTATGATGAGCATAGACAGATGGGTTCACATACAGCTCGCTACGCCATGGCAACGGGTTTTTCTCCAGCCTCAGAAATTGTTCCAGAACGACTCCATCGCCTTGCAATGCAAGGCAGAGCTGCAAATGATTGGCTTCTTCACAAACAGGATCCAAAAGAAGCGCGAGCAGCTGATCCCGTACCTCGGGTGAAGCGTCTCGATAGATTGCAGCTGGATAGAAGATACCCTTGTCGAACGCTGCTTGTGCAATACGTGCAGTGTTGATATCGTGATAACCGAGCAACCCATTAAAATCTAGAGAAACTTGATCCCAACTCCCGGTCGTTTCAATATTCGAGATGATCGATTCGACCATTTTCTCTACTTCTTCACTATTCATAGCCTGATAGGCTTCCCGCTGATTCTTATTTCGACAGCGATAACAGATTCCATTAAAACCAATAGATATTCCGCATTCTTGGCATTGATGTACCATTCTCAATCCTCCGACCTATGTTATATATGTAGTTTTTTGTTTTTCCATAAAGGATTATCAGATACGACAAACGTATTAAATAATGAATCAAATTTCTCAC
The DNA here is from genome assembly GCF_900156375.1 of Paenibacillus macquariensis. Taxonomy (GTDB): domain Bacteria; phylum Bacillota; class Bacilli; order Paenibacillales; family Paenibacillaceae; genus Paenibacillus_AQ; species Paenibacillus_AQ macquariensis. The sequence continues at coordinate 248,806 of NZ_FTNK01000004.1, read as the reverse complement.
CTTCGGGATACGAAACATGTACATATGGCTTGGAATTCATTGATTCATATAATGATTCCACTGGGTTTGAAATTCCTAGCATGGATAACATTGAAAAAACTTTATTTTTTACAGACTCCATTTCAGGGAAATCCTCTAAAATGTCATCTTCTAAAAATGGTTGAGCTTTTAGCATCTCAGATAATTGTCCATTTCCTGAAAAATTCAATAAGTCTACCCAATAAGGACAAGAAATCATGATACCAAGAAATTCCTCGATGTTTCTCCCAACTTTCCCTGCCTGTCCTTCGGAACTAATAAAGATAACTGGTAAATCTTCTTCATCACCATCACCGCACAAAGCGAACACACCACCAGAAGCATTTTGTGCTATGATCGTTGCTTTGTCATCGACTACAAAAAAATAATCACTTGTATTTGAATGAGCTTCAACAATTTCAAAATCATAGTATTGTAAAAGAATACCTATTAGTTCAGCGTTTGAAACGATATTATGATACACACTTTTATTTCCCATAATTATAAAACCTCCAACTCTAGTATAAAATTGTTGTCCAAATGAACTTAAATCTTCAATCATTTTATTGCCTATTTCTGAATCCGTTCCCCAGTTCAAAATTTTTGCCGTTTGCTGTATTCTTTTCAAGGAATCAATAGCACTCTGCTTTAGCCCCGGATCAATAACCCCAGTTATTTTTATCTGACCAAAAGCGACAGCATAAGTGACCATATCACTTTGGAGCATGTTCATCTCGTCAGTCTCTACTAATCTTTTCACTTCATCTTCCAACAAGCTGTTTACGGGAATATATTTCATTTCCCATACCTTTTCAATAATAAATTTAGGAAACTCAGCAAAATTCAATTGACCTTTATTTCGCAGATTTTCCGTTAATTCCGCTAATGTATCCGAGCCTTCATCACTACCGAAAGGTGCTTCTTCTTCGCCGCAGTCATAATAAAAATCGTCTGTAAAATGTTTAACAAAATTAGGGTGGGATGTCAGGATATGAAGCCCTATTTCCTCATCATCAAAGTATAAATGGTTGATAAAATCAAAATGACTATCAGCCTGATAACCTTTCTTTAATTTTTGCTTCATTAGTTTTTCAGCTTGTTTGGTACATTCTTCTTCAGAGTCAAATTGTTTGATTTCATATTTTCCGGCAGCGCCTGTCTTTCCATAATTCACAACAAAGTCACAGTCACTATAATCAATCCACCAAAATTTACTGGATTTATCGTCATGAAAGGTGAATGCTTGTTTCATTTAAACTCCCCCTAAACAATATGTTTTGATAGATTATGATAAATTTGGATCTCTACATTCAGTCAAATTCATTCTGATTCCCTATTCCTTCACCATCCACTAACCGCTGCAAGGTAGCATGCAACTCGTCAAATCGCTGTTCATCTTCCGCTGAGAACATCAGTAAATATCCGTCATGGTTGTTCATGACCGCGATCACCTCACCCGCTTGACCGAAAAACTGCACGCCCGTATACAAGCCCGAATCCGCTTGTTTGGATGGTAACAACAGCTTAATCCTTTCCACAACGTGTTCATCGATTTTCCAGTATTCCTCATTGCTGAACTCCATCGAAATCACTGCTTGAAAATAGGCCATGGCATGTAAGAACTCTGTAAGAGACTCGCTTGTCTGATACCACTCCTCGTTCCCGTAGTTTTCATAAACAGGGGGATTGGACGCTGCCACATCATCCCAGCGTATGCCCCAAACACAAGCACCTTGATTTTCTAAATAGAAGATCAAGTAATCGTCATTCTTATATTGATGTAAATCTTTCGGCTTAATCAAAAAATCCTGGGAACCATTCAATTGCGGATGTGCGCCCAATTCCACATAATAATCCTTTAAGACTTCGGGTATACGTCCATATCGACTGATCCAAGGTTGTAATTCCTTCACGTCGAAACCACAAGATTCCGTGATGTGAAACAAGTTCCGGATCGCTGCAAAATCGGTCATTGGCCCCACTTCTCCTTGTAAGCGCCCAATATCGGCGTTCACGATCTATATTCATAAACCTTGCTCCCAAACACTGATCGTTTTCAAACAAAAGCAAAAGGATAATTCTCAGGCAAATCCGGATGCAACATCCTGAGACATGATCTCAACTGTTCGGACAAGTCGCTTTCTTCAAAATCTTTTATCTGATCGATCCACTCTTCGTATTGATGAATCAAGTCAGCTAACTGTAAAAACTGCCAAAAATCGATGAATAACGCTGTCACTTTCGGCTGAGTCAGGTTATGGTCAAAAAAAGAAAGATTCCCATCCATTCTGTTCATCAGCCACGCATCACCTTGGCCGTTAGCTGCAATCTGTACATAGTTGTTTTTCAAATGCTCATCTTCACAATACAGATTGTCACCTTTATCATCCTCAAACACCATTTCAGCCGCAATCTCTTGACCTGCCAGCATTTGCAACACATCCACAAGTCGGATAATATCCAGCGGTACGTGCACATTGGCAAAGGGCTCCAAAATTTCTTGTATGCTGCGAATTTGAAACACTGATTTATTGGTATCTTTCATAACTCCTCCATTCCCCTAATCCTACACGAATAATAGCAAGCCGATAGCCTTATCGTAGTCGACTAATAATCTGTTTCTTTTTTTGTCCAGACAGCTCTCCATTTGATATATTTATCATAAGGAGAATATCTCGTTCGCAAATTTGTGAAAAGAAAAGTTCAGTATTTAGCTCTTCCAACACTTGAATGCAAATCTCAACCATCTTGTTTCTAAACTGACTAACTTTACTGATGCTGCTAAGAAGAGTTACATGCTTCACCATCGTCTCGCACACAACATTAAACTGCTCTGGATGTTCTCCTTCATATTTCCATTCTGTTGTTTCATACTTGTAAAATTCATGTTCCTTGGGATCTTTCTCAACAACCTGTTTCAAAAAATCTTTTGTGTTCATTGCAGGACATACCATAGTTGCGTTAGAATCCAAATACAGCCCAAAAGCAATAATTTCTTCTTGTTCATAAAGCTTAACCATACTAGTAAAGGTTGTTCGAGTAGCGGATTTTATTTGTTTTTTGATTTCATCATAATCAAAAGGATTAGATGTTGGTGTTCGGATTAACTTATCCAAAAATTCCTTGAAACTATTAGCTAACACTATTTTTTCATACCCGACTGGATAGATGTGTTTTACAAAAGTGACCCGTGGCTCATCTTTTGCAGTACATTGTGAGTAATCAAATACAAATCGTTCTGTACGTGCTGCATCTAGATTTTCACCAAAATAAATTCCGATATCCGGTAAATTGACAAGTCCAGGATAAGCTTTTCGTTCTTTTTCACTTTCCAATTCACAAATGGAACTGATATAGGAGCAAATGAAAAGATGTTTAACATTTTGATGCTCATCATAAATAGGAAAACAGTTCCTTTTCAAAAGACCTCCATTTTGTGTGTTCTGTAACAGCGATATATAGGATTGTGGTAATTTATACTGAAGATTCTTCTCATATTGCAACTTCTCTTCTTCTGCAAAAATCGGTCCTTTAAAATCTTCTTTCCTCTCATTCCATAATTGCTTAAAATCAAGGTCTTTATCTTTCACCCCTACACCTCCATTCAAGCTAGTTAAAATTGGCATCCAATTTCATTTCGTTTCCGCTTTTCTGTGTTCGATTGTTTTAATCTTTTTTCTTTAATCAACTAGTTGCCAAATTCACATAGGTATTGTCAAACCTTCTCAAGCGCAAATCGTTGCGGTCGATTAGAAATTCAAGAAAGCCAGCATCCCACCAACACATACCCACAGCATCAAGTGAGGAGAGTGAGAACAACAATCGCCAGTTCCGAGCCGCTTCACGATGCTCCGATTCTCGTGCCTTAAACACTTGCAAGAGTGGAATTCGCACGTTTTCAATATGTTCGGCAAATTCATTCTGTCCGCCAGCCAACGCTTCTCTTGCCTTCTCGCGCAGTTCCTCCTCGGTTCTATGGGTATTATGGAGCAAAGCATCCATCCCATTCCTGCATAGATAGGCATGCAGAGATGTATTGCCAGACCAGGACTGCAAACCTCCCCAAAGCGCATCGCTCTGATCACATACCTCCGAATACAGCTCCTCATATTTACCCATTAACTCCTCTGTCTCTTCCCCCAAATCTGCAAGGGACAGATGCGGGGCAAACGTGGCCCGATGAGCAACAAACTCCCGCTCATCCCCATATACCTCTTCCTTATCTACTGGAGGATCGGCCAATGTCAACTGTTGCAGGTCACCCTCATAGTATATGACGCGATGATCCACATTGTAGGCTGGCTCGTCTGCTCCTAGAAAAAAATACAGAATGCCTGTGCTAGGCAAATCATCTACAGATGTAAAGGGCAACTCTCCCAGATTGATTTGAGCCAGGAACGTATACCATTCTCCATCCTCCGTACAAGGCCAAGCGATAGACGGCGGGAGATCCGGACGACCTGCTACCCGGCTGTTGCCTGTCTGACTGTAATCTTCTTCACCGGCCAACTCCAGCTTCATCGCCACTTCTGCATGCTGATGCAGCAACGCCGCTACTTGCTCATCTTCCTCGCCATGATATTTACTAAGTAATTCTATAATAGCTTGCTTTCTCCATCTTTCTCTCATATTGGTACACTCCTTGTGTTTTTTCTTTCAAGGAAAATTGAGATCCGGTGTAATCTTTTGAAAGATCTTCTCTACCTCAACAGTATGGCTGCTCTCAAGTTCCTGCCATTGAACACACGACAAGAGCACAAATACATGAGTATCCGAGAAATAGGAATCTCGAAACAATCGAATCTCAAACTGGTTTTGAATGATATCCGCAATACCTCGAATCGTAATGTAACGATCGTTAGGTGAAAACATCAGTGGAATCGAATAGTTCTCACCTGCATATGACAGGGCCAGTCCTTCATCAATCTCTTCCACGATCACTTCTCCAGGTAAACATTCACCAAATAATCGGACGATTTCACTATCTTCTTCTCGCCAATCCACAGTCACCCCGTACACCCAGGAGAATAGATTAGCACGTACCGAAGACACTTCCTCTTCCCTTGCTGCCTGCAAGAAGTCCAACCGGTCATTTCCACTGAACATACCTGGATGCCTTTGCATAAATGCGTCAACATCCTCAACACTTCCGTGCAATAGAAATTCCCAATCTTGCTGATCTGCTTGCTTCATCATGCTCACCTCGGCGATGTTATCGTCTAGCATTTTGCCCTATCGAATTCTCAAAAAGATCATCCCAAAATCTCCTTATGTCTGTTGATGGAACAGGCATAGTGTGCGGCAATCCGTACAAATCTCGATATACAACGTACCTTCAGAGCCATCCAGCAATACGTTCCATGGAAGTGCTGCTAGAAATTTCATGGTTTGACTGCAGTCTGGGCATGTCGCGAATTGCGCGTCCTGCACCCAATCTGGCCAGCCACCGATCGTGATGACCTCATCACCACCACTAGCGTAATACTTCGGTACAGGCTCGTCACTAAGAGTGAGCTGATTCCTGCTCATCTCCAGAAGATCCGCCTCAGAACAATAATTTTTCGTTTCGAAGGACGACTCATAAGGAATGATCACACTACGGCCATTTTCGCCATAGCGCACGAACGTCTCTTCCGTGTATATGATGCAATTCGGACAGATGGGAATGGCGAGCACGCCGTCAACTGCCAGAAAAGAAAATCGCTCATCAAGACCGTCCAGACGCAGGACATCGATCAACTGGCAACCGCAATGCGAACAGTGCTGCTCCAATAATTGACCAGCCTTTGCTGCCTGATCGACGCCATCTCCTGGTAGCATTGTGTAGCATCGATTGAAGTACAATGAGTTGCAATTCCCCTGCTCGTCGAAATGCCAACCGCCATGATGGGCATATACAGACGGGTTCACATACAGCTTGTTGCGCCAAGGTAGTGGGTTTTTCTCCAGCCTCAGGAATGCCTCCTTAATGACTTCATCGTCTTGCAGGGCGAGGCAGAGCAGCAAATGACCTGCTACTTCACAAGCAGGGTCAAAAAGTCGGGCGAGCAGCTGATCCCGTACCTCGGGTGAAGCGTCCCGATAGAGCTTAGCGGGAAAGAAGATCCCCTTGTCGAACGCTGCTTGTGCAATTCGTGCAGTGTTGATGTCGTGATAGCCAAGCAAGCCGTTGAAGTCTTGATAGACTTGATCCCACTCCCCGATCGTTTCAATATTCGAGATGATCGATTCGATCATTTTCTCTACTTCTTCGCTATTCATAGCTTGGTAGGCTTCTCGCTGGTTCTTAATTCGACAGCGATAACAGATTCCTTTAAAACCAATAGATTCTCCGCATTTTTCGCACTGATTCGACATTTTCATTTTCATCATACTCACCTCTACTCTTGTGTACTTACGGCAATGATAACTTTTCTGCTAAATGAGTAGCTTGTTCTTCAGCTCCTCGGCCGTGTCCGGCTTCCAACTGCCTATTTCTAATTTCTTCTCTTGAACCAATTGTCCAATCTGCTCAAAAAGTGCAACTCTCTTCTGGGCTGGCCAACGGGTAAATGACAGCAAATCACTGGACACATTCCAAATAGTTGTTCCATTTTCCTTTTGAGACCATTTTTTCATAAGAATCGATTCAACGTCCTCATAACCTATCCGATACAAAATCCCAACATATGTCGCGCCAATTCCATCATCGAGAATCGCTCTTTTCAGAAAATAAGATTGAACCTTTTGGCAGCAAATTTCATTATTTAGTGGAAGCAGATCACCGAGTACATCATCAAATTCTCCAGTTACTCGTCCAACATATAAGCTCGTTTTAATAAGTCCACTTAGCTTTTTTTCCTCCGGATCAGTCGCCAAAAGATCTATCCAGCGCATATCCAAATCCTCAAACAACAGTGGGGTAAGTGAAAAATATGTATCATTCCTAAGAATATAACCCCAGCCAAACATAAACGTATGCCTCTTTTGCCTAGTGTCAAACTTCACCGTACCTAGCACGTTCAAAATAAAACGTCGCGTCACCGGATCTTTGTAATACTTTGAAAACTCCTCGAAAACATCGCCAGCAGGTTTGGTTAGAAGTGAAGAAGCGAAAACAGGAGACAGCCAGTCTCCTCCATATTGTTCATATAGCTTAGAAGCCAGCGCTTGCAGCCTAATATCTCCATCCATCAAAACAGAGCCTACCAAAATCATAGGGAAGGCTTGCTCTAAGGTCATATCTCTTAACGTTTCACTTATATGAAAGGTAGAAGTATCTCTATAGGCTAACTTTATGTCGCGCTTATATGATGAAACTTTCTGGATTTGGTCTGCTGCAAGTTCATAAACCTCGCACATCTTCTCACTCGCTTTTCCAGGCATCATCCCGAGTAAGGCAATCAGTGTTTCATGCTCATCCCAGCTGATCGTACTGCCAGGCTCCTTCTTCAGAAACTTTTGCAAAAAAGCTAGCAATCGATCAGCAACCAGATCCGAAACTGTATTTGAGCATGTTTGGTTTAATATCTTTTCGCTTCTTTGAGGCGAATTTAATAACTTTTTCCAGTAAGCTGTTGCCGGTTCATAATCAATCTTAGCCAGTGTCCTCTGGGCGGCCAGCTTACTCTTCCCACGCTCTGTACTAGCTAGATGCAACAGCTCAGGTGCCTCGTTAACTCCGAGCTCCGAAATAGCTTTCTCTCTGCTATTCCCTTTGGGCGGCAATGCATCGACAACAGTCTGATTATAATCTGTCATTACTGCGCTCCTCCTCATACGGGATGTTTATTTAGTATTTCAGATCGTGGAACATTATCCATGAATTGTACTTTCAACTATACGAATGTTTTTGAATTTCATAGCTTCAAGTTTTTCCTTTGTTTGCTTTGTACACATCAACCAGTTGTGTTCATAGTCTTCATTCGCTCTTATTGCTGTAAAGAAATCGGTATGAACAAGTTGAGGGTTACAAACATCAACATACGTGTCAGAATACATATAAACAATGTCAACTTCTTTTTCTGGCAACCATTTTGCTCTCTTCATACGGGGTTTACCGTTATTTAATGTATGTTCTAACGGATTCTCTCTCCATCGTATCTCATTTATTTTAAGACCTGAAAAAGTTTTGACCAGTTGCTCCGCAATGGAACGATGCGTGAATATTCCTTCTTGTAGAGATGCGTTTACTCCATGCGTTTCTATGAAATCTCCAACTTTTGAACCAATGACACCATATAAGCTTTCGTTGGACCACATAACTTCAATGGGTTCATTTTGTTTAGGTTTGGATGGCATATCCTTACCTTTCCATGTTGTCGCTATATTTACATACCCATAATCATCATCTATAAATGACTGCGTATTAATAACCCAACCAGTGAGCGTCATTTTTCCACCTCCTATTATCACATATCAACCACCGAGAGGCAGTCTATCTAAGATCAAGATCGCTAAACCAGAATGTTACGGCTTCATCATCCAAGCCATATTTACCTTCCCACCAAGCCAACGGATAACCCATTTCTTTCTTATAAAAGTGACTTGGCAGCTCTTGATCCAATTCATAGGTTTCACGAATTCGTTTGTTAACGCTTGGATTCAAAATGTCACTGATGCCTAGAATGCGCAATACAATTTGTCTATACGCCTTAGTTCCCATTAAAAACGACTTTGTTACTTTTTCCAATTCCGAAGGTTGCGTTTCGGCAGGTGCATTTTGAATCACTTTCAGCGTATTCGCTAGAATGGCGGTTTCGGTTTCAGAAATAGATATCCTATCCATATTGGAGAAGTCTAGTAAGTCAACATAAGCGTACACCGGGTTTTGATGAGACATAATGCCTGAACGGAACAACCTGTCGAAAACTCTTTCATTATAGTTAATGACTACTTGGCTCGGGTTCGAATGTTTGTTCTTTTCTTCATAGCCCAAATAAGTATCGACAGAATTGTCATCGATGGATAAATAATAGGAATAGCTCCCCATGACTGAGATATAGACAGGATTCTGCGTTGCGATCCCTTTTATAAAAGCGTTACTCACTTGTTCCTTATCCAGTCCGTTTATGAGGGCCTCGATCCTTTCGAAAAGTTTTTGCGCGGATATTTCCTCATTCTGCCTTAATAATCCTTTTGCTCTACCATATTCGAATTCGGCTTCTGGAATTTTTTTGTCACCGCCACTGGAAGCAACCCAGCCAAATAATTCATCATCATAATCCCAAATCGAATTAAAAAGAATATTCAATGCTTTAAAATCCAAGCTTAAACCATCGGCTAGTTTTCTGATTTTGTTTTGTGCTCGTTTAGACGCGTTTCTTTCCCAGAATGCTTTCATCGCTTTATGAAATCCACCTTTTTTAGTCCGTCACATTCTTTCTCCAATACGTGTAGCACGCTTTGTACGTTTCAAAAATCGCGGAGTTGGTCCGTATATCCACTCATTTGCGCAATCCATATCATTGGCTACTTATTGCGGGCTAGTAAGTTATTTAACTTAGTAATCGTTTCCTCAGAAACTTTTTCACTGTATAGACCTTCATTTTGCTTGCAATGAAGCAATGTCTTTTCCATAGAGATGGCGAACTCAGGGTAAGCAAGATTGTAATCGACTCCCATACTAACTGTAGCTAGTAGGCATTGGGTGTATTTAGGGAGCTCGCCCACAATTGTGAAGAACATATCGTTATACTCAAAATAAGAACCTCGCTCATTAGCATGACCATAGCTCAACGGATAAGTAGTAACTCGGGCAGTATTACCTTCAAAAGCGGCATACTTGTTTGCCTCTCCAGATACTCCCTCCCAGCTGAAGTTGGTCAGACAAGAGGCTAGAAAATCGTTATAATCGGGTTCAGACTGCTGCTCAATATCAGTGAATGCAATTCGCATCGAACCACGGTTACGATAAAAGGCACAGTCGATAATGATAATTCCGCCGTATAAGCCACTGGGATATTGAAAAGTAAGGCAGCTGCCATTGTGATAATCACTTTCAACTTGCGTAGGTGGCTTGACCCTCTTTTTTGCTATACTTTTGGGTATGCTAATTTTGGTGATTAATGTATGTAAATACTTTTTTCGTTTGGTAATAAACTGTTCATTGGCTCCAAGCTGTTCACAGACAGTTAAGTCACTCCCACTCTCAATGATCTGAGCGACTTGCTCTAACAGCGAACTCTCTAGGGATTTCGTTTCCCAAAGGCAGTAGGACAACGCAAATAATACATTGTTTCTGTCATCTGTATGATTTAAGCTATAAGTAAATCTCTCTTGTAACTCGCTTACAATTTGAGTAATTTCAGAACCCCGATTGTAATTTTCATAGAAGTATTCCTTGATCTCACATGAGGTGTCATTACCGAAAACCTCAGCACTCCATGTTCCCATACGATCATCACCTCCGGAAAGTTATATGTTACTGTAAGGCTTCTATTTCTTATCGGTATATTTCCATATTTTCATTTGCTGAGAGATTTCTTCATAGGATTGTTTAAGGTATGGTGGTCATAACGAAGAACCTACTATTGAATATAGCAGGCATACGTATAATGGGTTCATGAATAAATTAGATGAACTCGTCTAGTCTACCCTCAACTAATAATATATTTCCTTGTGGAATTTCACCCTCACTATATTTCTTCCATAATCCATTTAACCAACTATGATTATAATTACATGCGATTGCTTCTAATAATAATGAAATATCATCTGACAAATATGCTGCAAGGTCGGATGACTGTGTGTGCTCAAATATTGCTTTAAAAGTTCTTTCCCTTAACCTTTTAATGATTTGTACGTACTCCGGATTAATCGAATTATTTTTTACAATTGAACTTACTTGATCATAAACTTCCATCCACTTATTTGAAAACTCATCATGGTCTCTATTATCAAGAATATCATCGTAATCTTCCTGTGAAATGTTATTAATAATCTCAATCAATTTTACTCTACAAAAATAATCCATATTCTCGATAACTTTTTCATTAATTCCCACGACAAATTCCTCCTTGTATTAGGAATCATAACGGCGACCGTTCATATAATAATTGTCCTCGCGTCTAAGCTGGAAGGAAATTTCCAGTTCGGGTATACCGAGCGACCGGACATGCCTATCGATTGCTTCGGCCATCTTGTCGCGCACTTCGTCCCCCCGTTCAAACCACCATACTTCAATGAAAGCGTACGAATCGGTATATTTCCCGTCGAAAATAGCGGTGACGTGCAGGCACTCTAAGGTGAAATTATCTGTTCCGCATTGGCATATTGCGGCCACCTCCTCTACAAGCGGTATGCTAATTGCACGTACGGCCTCGGCTGGGACTCCTCTAAAAATTAATTGCGGCATCTAACATCCTCCTTTGGATCGGTTATAAAAGATTGGCCATTCCCAGCAAGCTCTTGCTCCAAACTAACAATCTTGAATGACTATCTTTCCAGTCGTAAGATCATCATTAACAAACGCAAAAATCGTCGGCGAAGCTCCTACTTGCAAGTGAAAAGGCTTGAAATTGGCATGCAATTGTAGTAACAAACCCCAGTTGCTGTCATCAGGCCAACCATCGCCTTGGAAAAAATAGGGCACGCCACCGATTTTATCAACGTCAACTTCAGCGTTATATGCTTTCTGCTCATCCTCAGTGAGAAAAAGGTAGGCTTCGGAATCGACAAAGGCAGGGTCTTGGGCTTCCTGCAATTGTGGGACGCCTTCATAAGATTCACCATTGTTATCCCACAGCGTTGGTCCGTTATCCAATGGGGCTGTGTCTATCAGGAGATGACCTCCGGGCTGGATAATGATCGCATTTTCACCACCATCGGCATCGAAAATATCAGGATCAAAGAAGCCTTCCTCTATATTTTGCGAATGCGTAACAAAGAGATAGGCCATCTGAGGAATAGGAACGTCAGTAGTGGGGAATAATTGCTGATCTAGCTCAATCTGACCGATAAACATCATAGGACGCTTGTCCCACCCACTGCTAAGCGGCCATTGCGGTTCTGTTAGCCATACTGGCTGTCCGCCGAATTTCGTAATGGGAGTCAGAATCGGTTCATTAACGCGGGTAAAACGATCGATCTTGTATTTCTTCATTACTTCACCTCAATCAATCTAATATGGCTCGTGAAAATAGGTCTCTAATTAATAAGTCATCTTCACATGCTTCCTTAAAGGCAATTGCAAAACTAAGTATGGCATCTTTATTGTCTGAATAAGCAGCGAACATACTGCCTTCCGGGTCGAATTTTACGATATCAACTAAGTGAGGCATTTTTTCTGCAAGAAACACGGCTGCTAATGAACCCCAATCATAGCCATTGCCTTCAAATCCTTCTTCGGCTCGTATTTGAAAAATTTCATGCTTATAGTTGCCAACTTCTAAAGTCATTGATATGCTTCCATCATGATGCGCAACTAGCCCAAATGGGTTTACTTTTTCTTCAACTTCTAAGAAACGGGGGTCATTCTCGATCCGCATCTCTTTTTCAACGTTCACGGTAGGGATGGTTTCATTTCCTGCTCTAGCACCGGCGTTGCGGCTCATTTCTAAAAACATCTTCGCATGTGAATCTTCAGGGTCAAGTGCTACTGCTTGTTCAAAAGCAAAGATCGCTTCCTTATACTGATCAAGGTAATAATAAGCATATCCTATTCGGAAATGCCAAAGTGGGTCGTGCTCGCCTTGCTCTTGAACAGATAAAAAATATTGGATAGCTTCATTATATTTTTCTTGATTATTCAATGCTCTTGCCAAAAGGCAAACTAAGTCATAGTCCCTGTCTGTCTCGGGTATTTCCATAATTTTGTTAATGATTTTCCCATGCTGGCTCTTGTTATGCCAAAGCGTGAGCTGTTCCATTAGTTCCTTATCCATCTTAGATTCCTCTCCCCTATCTATAATTAAATGAATGATTCCCATATAATAGAATAACCCATATGATCTATGTAGTTCAAATCTATTGAAATAATATGAGAAATGAAGCGAGGGGTAATCTTATGAGTGAAGTGTGGATCCATGCTATGCATGGTGTACCTTGGACACCTAAAAAAATGAAAACAGCAGTTGAAAAACTAAGGCGACGAGCTACGATCAGTTTTTCCTTTGATTCAGATAAATTGGAGGATTTAGTAAAATTAGATGAAATGGTTCTATTCCACCGTCCTGACCTTATTTTGCACATATCGAGTAACAGAAATAAAGGCGTTTATTCAGATGAAATGCTAGAGATCCTAGCTGGATTGAAAAACGTCACTGCCTTGCATCTAAGTATGGAACAAAAGCAAGATTTACATCATCTACAGAAGCTAAAAAACGTGGAATTTTTGAAAATTGATTCTGACCAAGCACTTTCAATCGATTTTATTAGTAGTTTTCAGAAACTTCAGCACTTAGAATTAATTGGAAAATTTGATGATTTATCTCCTATAGGAATCTGTAAAAATCTTAGTAGTTTAATCCTTAAGTGCACGATTGAACAATTAAACTTTATCAAAGAAACCCCCATACAATATCTCCTTATCGATAACTGTAACGTGAATTGTGATCTGGATGTACTCAACGTCCCAACCTTGAAGATGTTAGAGCTATCATCGATTGCAAAACTAGAGGATGTTTCCTTCTTGAGTAGATTTGAGCATTTGGAGTTTTTGAGTTTGTCTTTATCCAGAGTGGAGAAGCTATGCGATTTTGCTGCTATGCATAACTTGAAACAATTAAAACTAGATTACATGAAATCGCTGATGGAGATAGATGTCTTAAAAGGGGCATCAAATCTGGAAATTTTAGAGTTGAAGGAAATAAATACGAAGATCAAAGCGGAAGTGTTTGATTTTTTATTAGACATGCCTAGACTGAAACAGTTGGATTTTCAATATATTGATTTTAACAAGAAACGCATAGAAATCATGCGAAAAAAATGGATGGATTCAGGTAAACAGGACATTTTAGTAGAGTGTATGCCTGAGGAAAAAAGACAAAGAACGATGGATTCCATTCATCTTTCTCGTATATTGATGTAGTTAGCTTTTCATGTATATCGATCATGTAGATGATCGGATTGTAATCAATCAGGTTATGTATATGTTCAATTAGGGTTGTTCATCTGATTTTCGAATTACTTGATGGAAATAGATGCTTATTGTGGTCTAGAGTAGCCACCCGATCACTAGGACAACTAGGGTGGGCGGTAAGCACTCCCTAGTTGTCGCCGTTACTTTCTGATAGACAAAATAATAGAATGTCTTCTACCAATTGTGGTGTAACAATTTGTTCATGTACGTTTTGATTTATGTCGTACAATCCTGGGTTGTCACAAGTAATTATTTTGCGTTTTCGTTTAATTGAAATCCCCATAAATGCCTCTTATTTCATTTTTTTTGAAGCCCTATCTCAAACAATGACTTTTGAAGGGGTAAACACAGCAAAAACGCGTAGAACGTACGCTAAGCAATTTTGAGGGTGGTTGGGGCGTCTAAGATATGTTCGTTTTTGATATAAACAAGCATCGTTCTCCGTAAGTTTAGTCCATAGTCGTCGGCGAATATCCATAAAAACGCTTAGCAATTAAGTTAGCAATCTCAGATATCGAATGTTCTAAAATAGCATCAATATTCGATATGAAATTTTACACGTACTCCAACCTAACTAAATTTTTCCATAAACAGATCTATCCTGTGGTGTTATGTCAATACTATCACTAAATTGCAATCCTTTTAAATTCGCGTCAAATAGAAACTTCTTCACTCTCTCACTTATGACAATGGTTTGATGCATTTCTTTACAGCGAACAATATCATAATCAATATCCTTAAAAATATCTTCTTTCAATTTCATATAGTAAAACATATACTCTGGGTTATTAGAATCAAAATTCATCAGTCTATATTCACTATTTTGCATATCAACACAATTTATCTTATATAACAAATTAAGTGCGTAGAAACCTTCTATTTTTTCCTCTCCACAATACAACTCTACCTCGAAAAACTGAGAGCTTTTGGTATATACCTCCATTATTTCTTTTAATCTTTTACTTATAAGCTCAGGCCCTGAAGACTCCAAAAAGTGTGTTTAAATCTTAATTCTCAGCTTATATGAGCCCTCACCTGAAAGACAAGATGGGACTATTTGATGCATACTTTGAGTAATCGTATGTGTTATTATTGATTTGCATATTTAGCCGAAAAAGCGCACAGCGTTGAAAAAGGATGGAAAAGTAATTTTATGAATACAAAATATTGTCCCCTTGTTTTTACAATTTTAAGTGACCGGGAGAGGATGTTTCAAGATATAGATATATATAAATTCAAAGCACATAATGAAATTATCAAACCTATGCTGGCTGCTGCAAAGCAAGCGTTCGTCTTTAAAGGAACCGCCGAACCACTCGAGGGCGCATTCGGCCATATGACACCACCCGCGATGGATTTATCTCAATTCAAATTTCTCTTTTGGGACAAAGGCAAATATCAGGTCAATTTAGATCAGGAATGTGTAATCGGATACGAACATTTGTGGAATGCTTCCGGATACAGACGAGGTTCCATCGTGATTATCCTGCCTTATGAATATAATTTTCCGCCTTTACTGCCACATTGTTATGATTTTGGATTGACGGAGACACCCAATATGGGGCAATCGCCGGGAGCAGTAAAAATGTGTCGTCGAATCCGCGATATGGACAGTATTGCAGCAATGTTTTCGTCCAGCAACGGTATCGAATATATGGAAGTTTATGCTTCTGACAACAAGACCGAAGAAATCGAAAACCTAGCTGTAAAGCTGTGTGGAAGCAATTTAGAACGCCGCTTATTTAATTCATAAATTCAATCTTATGATGATAGCCCTCACCTGAAAGACAAGGTGGGGGCTATTTGAAGCTTACATTATTACCATTGGTGTATAATAGTGAAGAAATTATATAATTTGAATTTATCATGTGGAGGATAAAATGTATAAAATAAATGGTTTAGGAAGTTTTGAAACACTGCCACCCGAAGTGATTTCAGTTTTAAACAGTGATTTTGATGACCTTCAATATAGGATAGAAAAGCGCAGGTTTAATGTTAATAAAAGAATTGCAATTAGCAGTTTTAACTTTACATTGTTACAAATCGCACTTAGGATTAAAAACATGCAAATGGTTAACTGGTTAATAGAAAAGGGTGCAATATTAAATGATCAATATGACCCGGCAATTTTTACTGCTGTACAGTTCACTGATATGGAATTCACACAAAAAATTATTGACAACGGTGGACTTTGCAATCTAAGTAAAAAACAGCCTGGTGAAATTTTCAGCTATATGCACTACGGTGAAAACTACAGTATGATTGATTTACTCGAAGAAAATGGTGTTACTGTATCAAAGTATGGTGGGAGTTTTTTTCGTCAACTGTTTTTGGGCAAAGATATTAATATGGAACTATTAACAAAGATATATTCTATGGGTGTTGATATAAATTATAACTGTCCAGATGCCATTTTTTTAGTGCCAATAACGCCACTTATGGTTGCCATCCGCCACAAACATGCACAAGCAGCTATGTGGCTTCTTGATCAGAATGCAAATGTAATGATGATTGGTGATGATGGTGATCGTGCCTATACTATAGCTGTGGAAAACGAATTAACAGAAGTTGCTGCGAGAATTAAGTCTTTGGAACCTCAGGAATGGCACGATGAACAAAACAAAATAAGTGAGCTTCGTCGTCTAGAATGTCCTCGCGAATTGTTAGATTTTCTAAGAAATAGTGCATTACTAATGACTTTCTCAGAGGATTGTCCAATCGCATATATCAGATTTTTTTCACTAACTGATACAGTGGTGACCAAGTGGAAAAGGAAAAATATCGTATTACTTTCGGTTGAGGTTGCAAGTTATGGTAGTGTCAGATTTGTTTGGATGCCCAAAGAAAAAAAAGTGTGTGCCATTGATATGGAACATGATGAACTTTTTCCTTTAGCTCCTTGGAATGATTTCTTCAAGAATGCGGAAATTTTAATTGAAACTAAAATTTTTGAAAGATAATTAGAAAACGAAGTAAATTTATATACTCAGGGAGAATTAAGATGCACAATGTTATGGAAAAGTTCCTTAAAGATTATTCAAAATCACATTATATTGAAGTATCTTCAACTACCTATAATACATGCGACAAATGTACAACAGAATTGTTTTTTGCATTTGTAAATGATGATGAATCTGTTTGTCTTCAGTACATTAACTGTCATGAAAGAATAAAGATAGATGTGTATGATGGTTATACAAAATTATCAGACAATAATACACATTGCAGAAATTGTAATAATGAAAAATTAAATATAATGTATGGGTTTTCAAAAGGTGAGTATGCTCAAAATTGGGTTTATGTGTAAGCGTCAAATAGCCCTCACCTGAAAGACAAGGTGGGGGCTATTTGACGCTTACTTTTATACCATAGACATTCTTTGAATTTATGGGAAACTCCAGAATTAGATGGTTTGCAACTTGAAGCTCCTTCGATGTATTGGAATCAAGAAATATTTCAACTGAACTGCTCTTCAAAATCAATTTTTCAACCACTCCATAGGTTGAACGCGTATCTTCCTTGTATGTAATGTGTACTTTATCTAATCCAAGAGTTTTGCATCCGTTTTTCATCACCCTTTAACAATTCTACTAAATTGCGTCTGTATGTCATGTTTTCACAATTTGGTATTGATCAAAACTCCCTGCCCGTTAGTTTAACGATATCGCCAGTCTAATACTTTATTTTCTTTTAACATCTATACCCTTAAAACCAATTAAGATACCCTTACCTATAACGAACTTTCGTAATTCAGGATTATATTGTAGAATTATTTCCAAAAGCGTTCCAATTGTTTATAGTTTCCAAACCAAAACTTAAAAGCCTCTTTATTGATCCCGTCTTTACCTAACCAAAAATCTACTGGATAATTCCAATCAGAACTATGTGTTTTTCTTGGAGCAACTGCTAGATTAATGTATTCCTTTAATAATCCTTTATATTTTGGGGTTTCCAAAATACTACAATAACCTAGAGTTTCGAGTAAAACTTGTCGTTCTTCTGTTTTTGCCTTAAAACCTTTAATTTTGCCTATATTTTTTTGAACCTCTTTTTTTAAGGTTTCATTTTCATCGGCTTTAAGTATAATGTCTATGATTTCAGAAAAAATGAGAATATCTTGTTCGTTAACCTGTATGTTTTCCATTTCTTTATTTGTATTGAAATGATGCAAATAATAATAATAATCAGAAAGGCGATGCCCTATTAATCCGCCTGCGTTTAAACACATAGTTAACATTTCTATTTCTTTTTCGTCAAGTTCCTTTGGATAACCGTATGCTGTAGAGCAGATTCCACATGGAGATTCTCTTCTTAAATCTTGAGTATCTCTTATAACAAATGGATGATCAGGGAATGTTTGCATGACTGCAAATACAGATAAAGCCGATCTTAACTCAGGTTTATTGGAACTAAAACTACCAATAAAAGACGCAACAACTTTTTCTTTAACACATTGTTTGTATTCTTCAAACAGTTTGTCATTCCACATAGCATGTGTATTTTCTAGTTTTTCTTGCATTAATTATTTCCCCCCCCTTTTTTTTATCCGTTTAGCTTATCGATTGTTTGAAAGGTAGCATAGTTCTCTCATTGAGGTACCGCCAACGAAACGCGAAAAACGTACGCTAAGTGTTAAAAGAAA
This sequence comes from Paenibacillus macquariensis, assembly GCF_900156375.1. GTDB lineage: Bacteria > Bacillota > Bacilli > Paenibacillales > Paenibacillaceae > Paenibacillus_AQ > Paenibacillus_AQ macquariensis. The sequence goes on along the minus strand of NZ_FTNK01000004.1, from coordinate 230,087 downwards.
ATAAACATTTCCAAAATTGCGGCTATAATTTTTTCATATTCTTTATCTCGATGCCAAAGGTTTAGCTGCTCCAAAAGGGCTTTTTCCATTATTCTACCTCTTCTCGTTATGGGTGTGAGGCTGTTGACTATTAATTACCATGAATGCGATAAGACCGCTGCTGTCCTCCTCTACGGGCGTGATAGATAGCGGTTCTTCATTTACAATTCAACTTCCATATACTTGATAAGGTACATTTCAGGCTGCGCCAGAAACTCCGCAAAGCTGCAAAAGTCCGCATACTCCTTATGTTCCACGTCATAACAGCCTATTTGACCTTTTTTCTTCGGATTCCACACTAGATACAGATGGGAGTAATTATCGATATCGGCTGACAGACGCAGCAGCTTTTGCCGGCCGACCTTCATCTCAATCGTATCGGTCAATGTGAAGAAATCGATATACGCGATTTCGTATTCATTCGGCGCGAGCTCAAGGCGAAGCTTGTCTCCGGTAAGAAAGCCGGCCAGTTCATCGGACAATTTATATTTTTGCAGCTCGTACTTTTTATTCGCCACATCATGAAACTCGGTGGGTTCCAAAGATTTCAAATAGTCAGCCAGCTCGGTATGCTTATTGCCAACGTCGTATATTTGCTAAGTACGATGCCCTCTTCAATATCCCAGCCTGCCGCAATTGCAGTCTCCAGAGCCGGCATATTTCCTTCGTATATATGCATCGCAATTTCCGGCAGCTCTGCGAACTTCCCTATATCTTTCAGAGTGATCATCCATTACCCTCTCCCGCCCCAAGTCTTATGAAGAGTATAGAGAACCGCTTGGTAAAATACAACAGACTTAGGGCTTATTAGGGCGGGCAGGTATATATAAGTTAATTCATAATTACCTACAGAAACGCGCCGAAGTAAAACTCCATCGCTTCCCGAGAGTAACCGTCACTCCCCTGCCATCCCGCGACGGAGTTAAAATCATGTGACCCGCCTCGAAGCTTACGGGGCGTATCGCGTTCAACAAGCAACCCGGCATATCCCCATATTTCCATAATGACATCCCGCTCCTGCTTACTTGAAGGAATCGCATCCTTCCAACGCTTTTCCAACTGCCTGGCACTTTTATGATCGGCACAGCCCTGAATCGCTTCGGTCATTTTGCAGAGTATGGCAACATCCTCATTGGTAACCTCGTAGTCTTCTTCTTTACTGAATAGTTCGAGATCCAGCCAGCAATAAAGAAGGTGGTTCAAGCGGATACCTCCCCATTTAACCCGCTCGAAATTCAGCACGTTCAAATCCTCAATTACATAATCCCGGTCAGACATTATCCCGTGAAAATTGCAATCCCCGCAGTTGCTGTAATTCGGCCGCACTACGCTCCGCTGTCCGTATGTATGGGGAGGTAATCCGGAAGTCAGAGCCCAGCTCGAAAGAGCGCTTCGCAAATAGACTTTTTTCGTAGACAGACTGTGCAGAAACGCAGCCGCTGCCCGTTCTTTGGTTATCGTTTGATTTAATTCTTGCAGCCGATTAACCAATTCATCATGCTTAATCGTTATGGGATCGAACATCAGCCCTTTGCTATTGGCATAATCGAAATCCTCGCCGGCAAAAGCATTCGGCCTACTCTTCCACCCGCTGGAAGACCAGAAGGTGTCCAGCAAAATTTTTTTCGCCTTTTTATCCAAAACATCACTTCCTTGTCCGGTCCAAAACCGTAATGACATGCACCTTCATCATTTCTATTACCAGACTAGCGAGCTTAACTACCGTTCGCAAGGAGCTTTCGGCCCACAGCACCTGCTATGAATTACTCTGTTGCATAACCATTACGATCCGAAGCCTTCGTCGTCCAATAGCTCCCGCCACCAGCCAGCCACCTTCTCCGGATCGTTCCGAAACACGCCGCAGCCGTACGCTCCCAAGACAAGGGTTTTGTCTTCCTTGTGGGCGAATATCGCCAAAGCCAACCGCATGCGGTCTTTCATTACGCGTTCCGCTTTTTATACCTAATGTTAGCCTCTTTTTTCCAATGTACCAGGTCCTAATTCAAAATACCTCAACACTTCCGCCTAGGTATGATATAGTGAATGGAGCGGAAATGACAATCGGAATAGGAAAAAGAACGAAGGTGAGGGGAGTTCAACGTGAGAATTAAGCGGATTGAGTCGGAAGCAGCCGACCTTATTCCCTATATTACGGCGTCATCGGGGGGCCAAGGGATCGTTCAGGCACAGTTTCCGGTGTATTACGGAGTGATCGAAGGACTTCCAGCTTCAGTCGATGCCCTGATCGTAACCTCCGACCTCCAGGGCGTCGTGGAAGAGCCAGGGGGCTCGAAGCTGCTCGGTGAAGTGACGCCTGAATTACTGAAGATTCTGCTGTCCATCGACAGGCCCGACATCGATCCAGATCGGGTTGTCGTGCTGCTCTGTGGCGATTTGTACGCCGATCCAGAGAAGCGGGGAGGCGGCGGAGATCCGTGTTCCGTTTGGACTGCATTTCGCCAAATTTTTGGCACGGTGGCCGGAGTAGCCGGCAATCATGACCTGTTCAACGACGAAACGAAGCGATTATTGGCTGAATCTGAACAAGTCTACTTTTTTGAAGAGCCCGATAGGAAGAGTGCTGCCGAAATCGATCTAGCAGGGCTCGGAGGGATTATCGGAAGATCGGACAAGCCGAATCGAATGACTGAGCGTGACTATTTGCTTACATTGAAACGGCTTTTGCGTAAAAAGCCTGATCTGTTGCTGCTTCATCAGGGGCCGGAGGGAGGGTTATCCGACCAGATGGGCCATGCAGGAATACGTTCAGCGTTGGAAGCCGAGGAAAGGACGCTTGTGTTCTGCGGGCATGTGCATTGGGAACGACATATCGCTGAGCTTTCGAACGGGACGCAGATATGCAACGCGGACGGTAAAGTGTTTATATTCACAAGGTAAAAAACGAGCCGGAGCGAACCTAAAAAAACGCAGCTCATGATCGAGCTGCGTTTACATTTCCCGCCTTTAACACTTTCGGTACATACTACTCTTCCGCTTGATTGTGACCCTGTTTTCCTGCGTAATAAGGCTCGCCTAGATCAAGGTCGAGAACGATGCGACGAGGTGCCGCCAGTGAATATTGATGTTCGCAGCGCCAGCGCATGTCTTCGGTGAAACCGACCGTTTCCCCGTCGTCGATAATGTCTCCTTTATTAAACAAATAGTACCCGATATTCGCTATATGTTCGGCAACCTCATTAGGATCAAGATCATAATAATGGCACTGAACATCAGGAATACCAAGCGCAGCTAGCCCGACCGAATCCATCAAGCCTTCCTTACGTCCGCTTCCAGTCCCTTCCACATTATAAAAACGTATATTCATCGCTCCGTATAAAATAGAACCTTCCTCAATTGCAGCCAAATACGCCGTTGGTTCCACAAGTTTGTCGCTTTCCCTGAAGTAGATTGCATCGCAGGGGGCCGCTTCCAGAACCGCTCGAAGTACACCTGTAAACAGCTGCAATCTTGACTTCGGTTCCAGCCCTGATGCCATCATGTCAACCAGACGCAAAGAGTACTTGCATTCGCTTATGGTTTGAGCGGCTTCTTCCCAGTGCCAACATTGCTGAATCGCCGTTTCGTAGTCCGAAGCCGGTCGATTACTCGTGTTCATCAAGCTGGTCTGAGCCGGTATTTCGCCGTCTGAATATTGAACCTTATAATTTAAATGGAAAAAATGCAGCATTTGCTCCTTAGCGGTTTCATAAGCTTCCCAAACCGCAAGCCCGGCAGCTTGCTCCTCCTGTTTTTCCGGCTGCTCGGTTTGACCTGTATAGCGTTCCATATTTGCATAGATCACCTGTAGGTCCAGTTTTGGCTGCTGCCTATATTTCAGCTCAACCGTATAGACCCGCGCAAATCCAAAATCATTTTCTTCTTCAAGCAAATCGTTCATCTTACGTTATCTCCTTCCCAGGTTGTCAGTTTTTTTAACTTGAATATAGCGAGCAATATGTACGGTCGAAACGTTGTGCCACTAAATCTTCCTTAAGAATAAAAAAATGCAGCACGCCGGCATCCCACCAGCAAAACCCAACATCGTCGTCCGATTCGATTTCAAGAAGCATCAACGTATCCAGGGTTTTCCACCTGAAAATACCGAATTGGACTACTCACCATTCATAAAAATTTTCCTCGATCAGCGCCTCGAATGAATCCGCTAATAACTTGAACTCCCCAGTATCGTGATAACAGATGAAAACCTTTCCTGCCTGATTGATTATAATCGGATCGCCAAACCCATCCATAGAGATGACATAACCGGTTCGTAAAACCTCTGCAAAGGGAAGCTCCTTGAATTGCTCTCGGAACCCCAGCGTCAAATCGACAACCGTTTCTTTTCCGAGACTAGAGCCATTAGAAAATGCATATACCGCAAGACCTGCATACGCTCCACCAAACGTCCGGATAAAATGTACGTAGTCCTCATGAAAGCTTACATTCAGCCGCTGCTGTGCCTCAGCAATTTCCTCTTGGCTCGCCGGAATGCCTATTAGTGTGCTATTATCCTCCCGATGAAGGAAACTCTTTAATCTCTCCATTAACGCATCTTTCATTGGTTAATCGCCCTCCCTGCCAATTCATTCAAATCGGCTACCGTTGGTCCGCGAAATCTTCGATTTCTTTCGCCGGTTGCGTCCTGATCAGAATATCGGGCATCACATCTCCATCATCGTCGTAAACGGTCTCGACAAAAGGTCACATGGATGTATTCCCTGCCTCTTACAAATTATATAATGGAGCTTTTCCTGCTACAATGTTATCAGGATGAACGTCTGTTGGCTCATAGTCATTCATGCGAAGAAAGATATACTCGATTTCTTCTAATGGCATTTGCAATTCTTGGCAGACTTCATGAAGTCCCATGTCTTGCGAAAGAAGTTCCTGTGCTTTATTTATCTTTCCATTCAGCCAATTGTTCTCCAACATCCAATTTTTTACCTGGGCTAAAAATCGATATTGTGTTTCTTTATCTGCATACTTTTTATATTTAGCAACAGACTCCGACATATAATTATAGAGATAAATACCTAATGCCTCACGTTGCTCATTTTTAGACATCCGTTGATACTGCTCATAGCTTATGCTGATGTCTAATCCTAGAGAATTATCCCCGCTATCAAATCGTCTAAATGTTTTTCGACCTTTACTTTCAGGTAAAACGCGCAATACAAAATAAGATCATACGGAAACTTCCATGTTTCTGCTAATTCTTCTAACGGTAACAGTTCACCTCTCAATTGACCTACACACGTTCCATATGTAACTGAATAAAAAGCTATTTTCATTCAAACTTCCCTCCTGTAGTCTATTTTAAATGCGTTTCGCACCCTTTCGACAAGAGCCATTGCTCCATAACGGCAAACGACTGTTGTGCATCTTGCTCATACATGACGGCCACCTCTTGCTTGTTGGCATAATTAAATCTTACATAGCCCCCCAGTTGCCGGTAGAACAGGTGGCAAGCATATATGTTTTCAACTGACAGATCAGGCGGGAAAGCCGCTCGACACATTCCGGCCAGCTCCGGCAGCGAAAGCTGATCCTGCCCCGGCGGCAAGCGTAAAAAGAGATGGCTCTGAGAACCCGACCACGGTTCATAATAAACGGCTCCCTCTTGGCTGCTTCCATAAACCTGACGATATATTTCGTCCAGCACCATGGCGTACATCCCTTCGTCTTCCTGCTCCCTCGCCTGCAGAGAAAGTACTTTCAAGCGCTCAGCATGCCGAGGCAGCCAGAGCAGTTGAGCCGTCTGAGGATGCACCGCCAGAAAATCACCGTCCACCGTTGTGCCTATAGCGACACACTGGCTGATCTGTTGTTGCATAATCGGGCTGTCTGCGTCATGTTCCCATAAATCGTACTCGGCAAAAGGCTTAAGCACCTCCGTATCCGGTAAACAGATATTCATCCACCCTCTGTAAGTCCCTGCGCCGAATCGCCGCAAAAATCGGAGGTAGCCCGGCGGAAAAGAAGTCGCATCTTCCTCTACAAGCGCTTGGTTTCGGTCATCAGACAGCGGCTTTGGCCGAGATACAATATACATAAATACTCCTCCTGTTTCTTGAACGATCTTTCTTCCATAAACGAATCTCAAATGGTATGAAGCATCAAAATTTGCACACAATAGTGGAATCAAGGGAACTTGAGGTCAATTAGCCCCTGCTTTCTCCAGCAGGAGCATTAGATCCGTTTATTACCCTACAAAAATTCCTCCAAACTGATTTTATGCATTTCATAATCCGCACCGATGCTTTTCAGTTGAGCCTCGGTCTTCTCGGCACCCAGATCAATTCCCTTATACACGAGCAGAGGCGCCGCCTCCAAATAGGATTTAGCTTGCGAATAATCGCAGGAGAACGTTTTTTTGATAAACATCAGTGTCTTTATCTTATCGCTACCTTCACCTATAATAAATACTTTGTAGTACTTGTACTGTACTTCTTCGCCTGTATCCCACTCCCCGGAACTGCGTGGCGGCAACAAGACGCTATGAAGAAACTCAACAAGATTGTCATAAGCTATGAAAAAATCCCAGGTGCCCGTTCCGTGCTCCGCAGTATAAATGACGGTGTCCCCTCTGGATAGATCGATACAATAAGGGTCGCCTTCATCCGTAGCAATGACCAGATAGTTGTTAGGCCAGTCCGAGATGGCTTCATTCGTAACGGGATTATAGTTGTATCCCCATTGACCTTTCAGCATGTCTTTGGCACCGTAAATAGTAAGATTGATATATTCGTCCGTGCTCCAAGCAACAGATTCGGGAATATAATGCTTCAAAAAGTACAAGTATTCATCGGGCAGACGCCATTTGTCAGAAACGATACGTATTGCTTGTTCTTCTGCTTCGGTTATAAGAGACACGGGATATTTGGTGTAAAATTCGGGATCTTGTCCCCGCATCTCCTCTAAAGCGGCTTGCATCTTCTCTATAAAAGCATCCACTTCCTTATCATAATTCTCCAAAGTTATTCACCACTCTTATTCATCAGATTCATTTGCATATTCCTGCCGTTTATCATACACGACCTGGCAATAGTTGTAATAATTTATGTTATTTCTCACACACACTCTAACCTGGATGAGAGCAAAACAGAAGTTACCCGGGGCTTATCAAATTCTTGGAATATATACGTACGCCTATTTGCTCATACCCAAATAAAAGGTTATCACTTAAGAATTATTAACTCAACTTCCAATTCATTATCCTCTTTCATCAATCAACTTATCTTAAATTTTTCTTTACTTTACTTTACTTCACTTAAAATAAAAGGACTAAAGTAATGATCAAACGATCAACTTGAGTTCTTTATATTTGTTTTTGTTTTTAAGGTAAATGTGGCCATTATCAAAAATTTCTTATGAGCAACACACAGCACTCCACATGTGTTGAGACGGTAAAAGGGATATAAACCAAATTTATCATCTGTGAGTTGCTCTCTAGTTCTAAAATATGGATTATTACTCCTCTGACTCAAGTCTATTGAATCAAATCACAACTTTTTAGTTATGGTTTGATTCAATAGAATTAAAAATTCTTTCCATTAGCCTGATTAATCAGCTTTCAATTAAATCGTCATTTCTATTGAATAATGAATTTTATAAATCAACTGAACTTAAACTCCCTTTTAAATCGAATAACCAAACGTGGCTCCAGGCAACTTCGATATGCGCTAGTTATGGCTGTTCAGTGCGAACTGATTCGATCTCGCAATACTCGACTCAAAGAGTTTTACGAACGCAAAAGAACTGAAGGAAAGCCTCACAAGGTGGCACTAGTAGCCTGTGCAAATAAACTTGTTCATTGGCTATATGCCATTATTAAAAGCAAAAAGGCATTTCGGTTAACTTAAAACAGCAGTATTTTGGTATAACCTTCCAAAATGATAGAATTGGAGGGTTATTTGGCGTGCTTCCCACCTACTTACTTGTTATCGTTCTGCGCTAGTTCAATGATCATTTTTAAATATATACCTACAAATCAAATGAAGGCGGAATAATTCGATCAAAGTCTCTATGTACAAGTGCAAATTTATCGTCTGAACCCCACAACGGTTTAGAAAATGAAATAACCTCATTCTCTCCTCGCCCCTGCCCTCACAAGGATTAATGTATTTCGGCATGCGCCTTATAACAACCGTTTCGGGTAACAGCCCTTGTTGCAACGTCCCTTGCTTTCCAAGTCCCTTAATCCTAGCTATTCTTTCTGGACTTAGGTGCTTCCTCTAAGCCTGTGAGACCATTCCGCCATTGTTCGGCATAGCGTATTTCATAGGAAAAATTCTTACTTTACGCCCCTCACCCCATCGTTTGATGGTGCATATGTTTCCACATGCTCTAACTTTAGACCTGTACATTCGGAAGTTCGTCAGTTCAGTCTGTTTGAACATTCTCACCATATCCAGTTTTTCAGCCGCGCGGCATATCCATTGGCATACCTTTTCTATTAGAATGGCTCCAGCCTTCGTTCTGCCGAATCTACCTGTACTTCACACCTCATGTTCTGTTAAACATGACGCGCGCAGGAGTATTGGCGGGATGGTTTCGAGATACTTGGTTCCATCATTCCCATCCTCGGTTGTAAAGTTAAGATTACTCATTGTAATCTTCTGCTTTTCACGCTGTTTGGCGCTTATAGCAGAACTTGTCATACTTTCCCGTTAGCTTAGTTTTCGTTAATAAGTGATCATACTTTTATTTTGTTAATATCCATTTTTCTGGGTTCGGAGGTTTTGGTATCTGAACAATAGCTCTGTCAGCGCGAAACCAAGCAGTATGTTGAGTTCCATTTAATTCATACGTTATCTGATAATGATCACCGAAATCTTTAGCCCTTGAAGGCTTATTAAAAGGAGTCTGATTTGAACGGACTTTTTGAATAGTAACTATCGTTCCTTCAATTGATTGGATTTTATCTTTTATTTCACTTTTATTCATCTTCCCCTGATGTTTTCGGATTTGTATAGCAAATCTAACTCCAATAAAAATAATTATTATAAATAGAAAAATGGCAATTTTTCCGTATGTAGGAACCATCTAAAAACTCCTTATCTCAACTTACTTTATAATACAAACGTAAATCCATTTTGTAAGTTCCATATAATGTCTCTAATTATTAGCGATTGAGCAATAACTGCACTATGGAGCGACAAGAAGAACTTCAGGGGCTACCGATAAATCTATACGTTAAGAAAGCCAAGGACAGGCTTTTTTAGATCGTGGAAAATCATTCAAAGGGACGTTTCAATTCGAACATACGCGAGAAGGACTCTTGAAGTTGCTTCAAGTTATTCAAGACGTCGATCATACTTTTGGACATCTTCCTGCTCTTATTCTCGAAATTACTTTGCTAGAAATGTTCACAAGCTATTAGCTGGTATAGCTCAATAGGCCGCCGTTTTGAACACTTATAGAAAGAATAATATACTTTGAGTTTGATCGATTCCCGACTCATTTAACATATACTATTTGCGTTTCTTGCGAAGCTGGCGCAGCGCTTGCCTGGCATTGTAGGAAACGAGATCGTCTTCGTGATCGAGCAGTTGTTCGATCCGTTCTTCCGTTTCGGGGACTCCAAACTGCGCCAGACAATAGAGCATGTTGATGAGCTGAAAAGGGCTCTCCTCCGTACGGCTTGCGTTAAGTGCGATGTCCACGAGTTCTTCATCACGGCCGATGCGCCATAACGCAAGCGCAATGTCAACCTTCATTTCCCCTTCGGCTCCGGGAAGAAGCTCGTACAAAATGTCTTTCACCTTGTGCGATCGCAAATAGCCGAGCGCTATGACCGGCCAGTTGTCACGCAGGCTTACGATGCTGAGAAGCTCTTCTTCCGCTGCCTGACGTTCTTCCGCCGTCATGCGGTCGAACAATTCGAGCGGCGGCCCGTCTTTTCGCTTCTCCCATGTCGGGTCATCCAAGAAATAAATGACAAACTTCTGATATGCTTTCATCGCTATCCTCCTTGCTACGGATTTCTCCTCCCAAATTTGCGTGATAAAGATCAATTTCAGCGCTAGTGGTATTAATCGAGAAAATTGTAGTTAATAATCGGTTCAATATTTTCTACAGGCTCTTCACTTCTATGAAGTGTATACAAAGGAATTATTTCATTTCCAAGATTGCCAGAATAAGTACATAGCGATAAAACAATTTTTTCACCGTCACCCTCTATACAAATTGTAGGCCATTCTTTTTCAAGACACTCAGGCCATGTAAGCAATTCATTCCCTGGAATTACAGATAATTTTTTGGTATTATTTTTAATTTTGTAAGTTCCACTGACAATACATTCATCGAATATAATTGAATTATTCATTGCGTGAATATAATAGTGCCATGGCTTTATCCCCCAAGTGATTATCAATAACCCCTCTTCAAAACATTTATCAACCAGATCAGTTGTTGTAAATAAATCCACAAGATTGACTGCCCCATCACCAACCTCACTTCTTATAAATTCACTAAATAAATCAAGATCAACCATAAAAAAGCCTAGGTTTCCCAAGCTACCGTAAACAGAGGTACTACTAAGTTTACTGTTTTTTTTCAAATCAATAGAGTCTTTGAAAATCAGTATATACACAGTAATTGTTTCAATTTTTTGTTCGTAGTCTGTTAAAATGGGTGGTGCTTCCACTGATAAAAAATCTGGCTGAGATATCTCTTTTCGAAAAACTTGAATATTTACATGATACTCCCCGGACAATTCTATGTTTTCTCTTTGGTAAAGATTTTTTTGGCGTAATACACCTTCGATAATAGCTGTTTGAATGTTTTTATCCTCACTATCCGTGAAATTATTCTCATGTGAATAATATATAATATCATTTTCTGAAAACGATACGCTCTTATACTCCGCTTCTGCTATTTTTTCACCTAACACAGCAGAATCCAACAATAGTTGTTTATCACCCCTCACTTCTTCAACAATAAGTTTAAATCTACAAACTTCATACTCACTCTGTTGTTCACTAAAAGGTATTCTAAGATTGAAAAATCTAGATTTCAAATATGCATCTTTTATTTGGTTGGAACAATAATCTTGTTCCAACCAAATAGCTGTATTTAACATTAGTCTCACCTCGTTCAATTAATTGGGTACCCTTGTTGAGACGCCCATTTCTTCGTTTCTTCCCAAGCTTGAGCAGGTGTAACAATTTTCATTATCAATTCCCCTTTTGTACCATTTGAATTAATGATAGACAGATCCCCAGTGAATTTCTGGATAGTAGGGTTATTATAGTGATTTTGTAAACCATCCAACCATTGCTGATTCGTCAAACCTGATTTGTATCTGTAAGTCAACTAATTTTGTTCGTATCAAAAATCGCGGAGTTGGTCGGTATACTCCCACAGCGAATGTTCATCAATTTCGATCTGAATCGCCTGAAGTTCCTTAACAAGCCCGGATATAAGCGGAGTTAGGGCACCAAAAATCTCCTCTCGTTCCTCGGTATAAATAAACACCTTGCGCTTGTCTAGTTTATTGAACCCTTCGATATAGGTGGAAAAGGTGTGTTCGAGCTGCAGCTGCACGTCCTTGGAGGACATTTCACCTGTTTGCGCCTGAGCCGCAAACTCCCGTAGTTGCCCGCGTATCTGTTTATACAGCGAGGCAGCCTTTTTCGCTTGTACAGGTGTAATTCCATCTCGACCGTCCCACGCCCGAAATGGGTTATCGAGATTATCAGCTAGCCAATCCGGCTTGCGCGGTTGGTGAACGGATAAATCCAGACCTTGCTTCGCTGCTTGTTTGTAGGCTTGCTTGATCGTCTTTGCTGCATCATCCGGCAAGCTGGTCAACCACAACGTATGTAGCTGAGGCAACTGATGTGGATGTGGAAACTGCTCGCCTGAAAAGCCAAACATGTCCACCGTCGTGAACATTTGAAGCTGTTCGAGCTTGTACAGCTGCTCCATACCACGAATGTAGCCTGGTTTGCCCCACATACGTAAGCTCTGTAGCGAAGGAAACCGATCGATGACGTCTCCCAGATCGATGTCATCGGCAGAGTAAAGCTCCAGCACAGACAAATCCTTGAGACCCCACAAGAAACGATAGGTCTTCACCGCATCGCCATTCAATCGAAGCGTGATACCACGCCCTTCCCGCTCGTGCTTGATATAAACATCATGCTGCAAACTTCCTTCAAACGTCATTCGATCCATGTCCTTAGGAACAATCAGCTCATGGATGTTTTGCGGCTTCATTGTGAATTCTGTGATGAGTGTGTGCTGCAAATCAATCCGTTCCACGGCTGTCTGGAGTTCCAGCTCCAGCTTGTAGATAAAATCATGTGTTCTTACATAGTTCTCTAGTGCGGAGCTCCAATCAAAAACAGTCAAATATGTCAAACAAGGCAGACGGTCCAGTTCCGTGTAGTCGGTTAGGTCCGGAATTCGGTTCATATAAAGCGATCGGGTGTTCAATTGCACCATCTCTCCGGCAATTTCCACCTGTTGGCTTCTGTCTGACTTGCTGGCAGCTTTGAAGTTAAGTCGTTTGTCCTCCGAAATGCGCTCCCACTCCAGTTGACGATACATCTTACTCCCAGAATTCCAGCCTCCATAACTATTCGGCTGCTCTTCCACAAGGACCTCGAAATTTCCAATATAGGTATACTCTGGAGGAATTGGACCTGCGCTAATGAGATGATCCAGATGATCACTCCAAAAATAAAAATTGATCACAAGCGGCTTAACTTGTTTCAGCTGATCAATGGAAAGAAGCTCCCTCCCAGTCCAATGCAGCATCAATGCAGCATAGCCGTCTTTTTCGTCCGGTTTGTCTGCTGGCACAATATGCGTAATCTGACATGCGACATAAGCGTTCAATTGCGGATTCCAGAATCCGAATACATCACCTGGTTGTATCGACATATGTTACTCCTTTCAGTGTTCGAATGCGGTCATTGGCAAGCTGAAGCCAACGTTCAGACTCCCTGTACAGCTACTTATTGAGAACTAATAAGTTATTTAGTTTAGTAATCGTTTCCTTAGAAACTTTTTTTACTGTATAGGTCTTCATTTTGCTTCCAATATAGTAATGTCTTTTTCATAGAGATGGCGAACTCAGGATAAGCAAGATTGTACTGGACTCCAATGCCAACTGTAGATAGTAGGCATTGGGTGTATTTAGGGAGCTCGCCCACAATTGTGAAGAACATATCGTTATAGTCAAAATTAAGATACACGCTCTTTAGCATGACCATAGCTCAACGGATAGGTAGAAATGCGGGCAGTCTTACCCTCAAAGGCGGCATACTTGTTTGCCTCTCCGCATACTCCCTCCCAGCTGAAATTGGTCAGGCGAGAGGCTAGAAAATCGTTATAATCGGGTTCAGTGTGCTGCTCAATATCGGTGAATGCTATGCGCATTGAACCTCGGTTACGATAAAAGGCGCAGTCGATAATGATAATGCCGCCGTATAAGCCACTGGGATATTGAAAAGTAAGGCAGCTGCCGTTGTGATAATCACTTTCAACTTGCGTAGGTGGCTTAACCCTCTTTTTTGCTATACTTTTGGGTACGCTAATTTTGGCGACAAATGTATGTAAATACTTTTTTCGCTTGTTAATATATTGTACATTTGCCCCAAGCTGTTCACAGACAGTTAAGTCACTCCCACTCTCAATGATCTGAGCGACTTGCTCTAACAGCGAATCCTCTAAGGATTTCGTTTCCCAAAGGCAGTAGGATTACGCAAATAATACATTGTTTCTATCATCTGTATTATTTAAGCTATAAGTAAATTTTTCTTGTAACTCGCTTACAATTTGAGTAACTTCAGAACCCCGATTGTACTGCTCATTGAAATATTCCTTGATCTCACACGAAGTGTCGTTACCAAAAACCTCAACACTCCATGTTCCCATACGCTCATCACCTCTAGAAAGTTTTACACTAATGTAGGGCTTCTACTTCTTATCGGTATATTTCCATATTTTCATTTGCTGTGAGATTTCTAAGATGTGTCTAACTGATACTACCAGTAAATATTTATAATAATTTAGATTTGGGTGTGACATTCCCCTCCTCTGTTCCCGCATGTCTACTACCTAATTGAGTGGCAACTCCGTTCAAGATATAGTATGATTCTCTGTGAAAGGAGTGGGTAAATTTGGATACACGTGATATTGAAATAAATGAACTCATCTCGACGAAAAGTTTCCATTCATCAAAATGCTAATTGAGAAAGCTCTTACTTCAGAACCGGAACAACTGTGGGACAGTGTGACTTACGGTTTCGAAGAGGACGAGTGGTGGAAGAAGGAAAGAAACTTAGGAGGTGGATAGCTATGAAGGTACAAGGGACGTTCGCAGGAACTATGCAAAAACAGTTTTTTGAACAGCCTAAAGGTTTTTTAGTCGCTTTTTCAAGAAAGGTTAAAGCGTAGAAAATTTATATTATGCCGGAGGAATAATTAATGATAAAAATAAAAGACATAGGCGATTTCAAAAAAGTACCGCAAATCGTAACCGATATAATTGATGGAAACCTTTCTGCACTTGAAGAATATTTCAAAAAGAATAATATTGATAAAGAAATTAAGATTGGTTCATCTATCGATTTAACACCACTTGATGTTGCTTTAATTATGGAAAGCTTAGAATCCGTTAAATGGTTGGCTGAGCATGGTGCAAACCTAAATATTAAAGACAACCCCAGTTTTTTAATCGCAGTTCGGTATTGCAATGAAAAAACAATTCGTTTTCTTGTTGCGAACGGTGCGAAAACAGATTTGCTGAACAATGTTAAGTCAGATGCTTTTAAACAGGCGTTAATCGGCAAGAAATTTGAACATCTTGAACTTATTCATGAACTCGGTCATAAGGTCGAAAAATATGGTGGAGAGGCTTTCCGGTCGGCTGTATGGGGTCATCAGTCTTTACAAAGCGGAGTAGTACCAAGCGATCCAAAAACACGAAGCTATAAAGTGCTTGACTTTTTTATCTCCCATGGTGTCGACATCAATTATAACAAACCTGACCAAGTGTTTCCGTATAAACCAACACCGCTTTGTGTTGCTGCGAGATATATGGATATGCACATGGTAAGATATCTTGTAGAACATGGTGCAGATGTTACTATAGCCGAAAAAGACGGTATGCGACCCTACAGCATTGCAGTTGAAAAAGACGATTTGGAAATGGCGGAATATTTTAAAGCATTAGAACCAGTGGAATTTCATAGCATTCAAAACAAAATGGATGAATTGAAACCATATAAACTTCCACAATCCCTGTTTGATTTTTTACAAGGAGAGCAGTTGCATATTGAATTGCAGGACTGTGACTTTGGTTTTATTGATTTCTTTTCATTGATTGAAACTGTTCCAATGAAATTTGAAAGACAAAAGCTGTTGCGCATCTCCAAGATTACAGGTGATTATGACCACATATCGCTTGTTTGGAATCCAAAATCGAAAAAAATCGCTTATTATGATATGGAACATCAGGAACTTGGCAATATGTGCAGTTTTGAGGACTTTATAAAAGAGCCTGCCGTTCATATGGAAAAGATTCTGAATGGCGATTACGGTGAATAGTATAAGCATAATCTACATAACAACGGCTTGCACGCCGTTGATTAACACCGCCATTAATATAGTATTAGACTGGGAATGGGCATTAATCTATCTGGCAGGATAATGCAAATGATGAATAGAATAGTTAATATTAAAAGGTCAATTTTACAGATACCTTTTACTATTTGGAGGTGGCGACTATACAAAAGTTAAGTAATTCCTTTAGTGGAGCACTTAGAACATTTTCATATTGGATAGCAAACGGTACAGTGGGATTACCACTTCTTGAGGGTATTGATTATTCTTGTATTTTTGAAGAACCAAGTGCACTAGAACAAGCATATGCCATATTTGCAAATGTAATCGAGATGGATGAAGTAGGGATAGTTTGTAATGCCAAATATGCAGAAATGAGAGCAGCACAGTATATTAGAAGTTATGTTGACAGTAGTTATAAGGTTGAACCAGAATTTGAAGACTGGGAAATTGATCTTTATTAGACAACATTAAGCTCTAACGAAGAACTATAGCTCAATAATAAGCGGCAGTCTAAAACTTTATTTTCTTCTTACAACAATTTCCCATATTACAGCCATTTCAACATAATATCCTTCATGTTTGATATCGTCCAATAGTTGTAGAACCTGAGTCATGTACTCTTCTTCCATATAAAAATCAAAGAGCATAACAACCCAAAGCACATCTCGTATTCTTCAATTAATACTACCTTACGAATGTGTTTTGAAATTGATGTACCTGTATTAAGATTAGAAAATGCAGTAAAGTTTCTCAAACAAAAATAACCACATAGATGAAAGAAACCCGATTAACTTAATACGAGAATCGGGTCTCTTCATGGCTTCATGATCAATATCGTATTATATAAATGCATGAAGAGTTACAAATTCCATTCGATAAAGAAAGTTCTGAATCAATCTATAGACCTACGGGAAAATGCTAAGACTCGTACATGTTCGTCAATCCGGGCCAGATCTGACACGAAGCACCACAGGAAGGGCAGCTCACTTGCCCGGCCAAATACGGGATGTGGCGCATGAGCCTGCTTTCTCCTATGTCGGAGCAAAGCTGCTGCAATACGACCAATTCGTTGTCCCTGATCGCCTGGGACGGCGTAATGGAGATAGATTCCTGCTCAGCATGAAATACAGGATCGCTCCGATAAGCCAGTAGCTTGTCGTCTTCAGGGGAAGGCCAAATATAGATATCTTCGCCGCAGGACAGACAAGAGACCACATATTCGTCGCCTTCACTGAACGTGATTAGAACTTCAGCCGCTCCCCTCCAACCTCGGTACGCTGCATCGGCCGCGATGACGTACCTTTTCTCTCCGTTGTCTTTGCCGACTTCAGCCGCAAAACACATCACATCTGAGCTATAACCGGCCAGTTCTGCGATAGCGGTCACATAGCTGTTGTAGATATCCATACACACAACCATACCGGCTCGATCCATTAGCGGCTGTAGCTCAACCGGCAGCTCATAGCCGGCTCCGCTGCTTTCGCTCCGATTGGCTTCGAACAGGCCACAAGTCACGAAAATATCTAGCTTGACCTCCAGACTCTGCGATCGACGGGCGATCTCGGCCAGTGTGCTTGAATAATGGTGTTTTGATGAAACAACTGCTCCCAATATAATTCATCTTTTACAGCTTCCTCATACTGCTTCTGCAACTGCTTGATCAACTGCGGTACATTCTCGGCAGAGCCGAAAGGACCATCCAATTTGCTCCATACATGACTGGCCAAATCCAGCATGCTATCCACCTGCTCTCGGATTCATTGTTGCGACAACCGATCGACTTCGGAAGCAAATGCGTCACTTTTGGGAAATATGTGGATGAAATTATTACCAAAAACCTCAGCACTCCATGTTCCCATACGCTCATCACCTCTAGAAAGTTATATGCTACTGTAAAGCTACTACTTCTTATCGGTATATTTCCATATTTTCATTAGCTGAGAGATTTCTACATAGGATTGTAACAGGTGTATCATCCCAAAAATGACTGTGACGCATCCACCCAACGGTGCTATAGTCTTCATTCTGCAGAATGTAAATCTCATTCTCCCTAAACTTGGAGGAGTTTTTTTTAACACCTTACAGTTGTATTTATCAATTATTTCGTAAAGAGAAGATGGTTAGCCATGAACGTATGTAAATGAAAGCTTTCATACAATTTCTCAAAAACTATCATCGAAGAACCTACTATTGAATATAGCGGGCATACGTAAAATGGGCTTAAGACGCCCTTTACGTATGTTTTGAAATCTTCGAAAAAACCAACAATACGACATAAATGGAAAATAGTTTATGTATAGTTATGAATTTACGAAGAAATTAGATTAACTCGTCTCCATTTGTAAATGTGATATTGAAGTGACGAACTTTCCCCAAAACAATGGCAATTTGAAATGTTGTAAATGGATTGGTTATCCTCCCTCCAGCAGTAATCTCTTCTTCTAGCTCATTAATAGAATTATATTGTTTAATGAACATATCCTCATTGTGACCAGTAGAATCAAAAATCAAATAATCCCCTGTAATCATTTCTTGTCCAGTTAAGGGAGTTTCCCTATCTCTAAAGTAAAAAACGGATTCGTCAAGATTTAAAGGGTTTCGTAATTCAACATTATCTGTGCCAATAATATCTATTTTTTTGTTCAAGTATGTTAGGGTTTGCTTCAATTCTTCCTCTGATAGTTTTGTTTCTTTTAGAAATGAGTGAACTGCAATTTGCATCACAATTTTAGCTTTTACAGAGATTAAGCAAAATAGTTCCTTAGTCTATTACAGCTCGTGAAAATAGGTCTTTCATTAATGAATCATCTTCACATGCTTCCTTAAAGGCGATTGCAAAACTAAGTATGGCTTCTTTATTGTCTGTATAAACGCAGAACGTATCGGCTTCTGGGTCAAATCGTATGATATCAACTAAGTGAGGCATTTTTTCTTCAAGAAATACGGCTGCTAATGAACCCCAATCATAGCCATTGCCTTCACATCCTTCTTCGGCTCGTGTTTGAAAAATTTCATGCTTATATTTACCAACATCTAAAATCATTGATATGCTTCCATCATTGTGCGCAACTAGCCCAAATGGGTTTATTTTTTCTTCAACTTCTAACAAACGGGGGTCAGTCCCAATCCTCATCCCCTTTTCAACATTTACTATATGGATGGTTTCATTTCCTGCTCTAGCAGCGGCGTTGCGGCTCATTTCTAAAAACGTCCTGCCATGTGAATCTTCAGGATCTAGTGCTACAGCTTGTTCAAAAGCAACGATCGCTTCCTTATACTGTTTAAGGTAATAATAAGCATATCCTATTCGGAAATGCCAAAGAGAGTCGTGCTCTCCTTGCTCTTGCACAGATAAAAAATATTGGATAGCTTCATTATAATTTTCTTGATTATTCAATGCTCTTGCCAAAAGGCAAACTAAGTCATAGTCTCTGTCTACCTCGGGTATATCCATAATTTTGTTAATGATTTTCGCATGCTGGCTCTTGTTATGCCAAAGAGTGAGCTGTTTCAATAAATCCTTATCCATCTTTGTATCCTCTCCTCTTACTTTAATCAAAAAATGATTGCCATATATTAGAATAACCCATATGATCTATGAAGTTCAATCAATTGCAATTATATGAGAAATGAAGCGAGGGGTAATCTTATGAGTGAAGTGTGGATACATGCTATGCATGGTGTGCCTTGGACGCCTAAAAAAATGAAAACAGCTGTTGAAAAACTAAGGCGACGAGCTACGATCAGTTTTGCTTTTGATTCAGATAAATTGGCAGATTTAGTAAAAATAGATGAAATGGTCCTATCCCATCGTCCTGATCTTATTTTGCACATATGGAGTTACAGAAATAAAGGGGATTTTTCAGATGAAATGGTAGACATCCTAGCTGGATTGAAAAACGTAACTGCCTTGCATCTAAGCATGAAACAAAAGCAAGATTTAAATAAACTTCAGGCCCTAAAAAACATGGAGTTTTTGAAAATTGATTCTGATCAAAGACTATCAATCGATTTTATAAGTAGTTTCCAAAAACTTGAACACTTGCAATTAAGTGGCAAATTCGATGATTTGTCTCCCGTAGGAAACTGTAAAAATCTTAGCAGCTTAGTCCTTCAGTGCACGGTTGAACAATTGAACTTTATCAAACAGATCCCCATAGAGTATCTCCTAATCGATAACTGTAACGTGAATTGTGATCTGGATATACTCAACGTTCGAACCTTGAAGATGTTAGAGCTATCATCCATTGCAAAACTAGAGGATGTTTCCTTCTTGAGTAGATTCGAGAATTTGGAGTTTTTGAGTTTGTCTTTATCCAGAGTGGAGAAGCTATGCGATTTTTCTGCTATGGATAACTTGAAACAATTAGAACTGGAAAACATGAAATCGCTGATAGAGATAGATGCCTTAAAAACTGCAACAAATCTGGAAATTTTAGAGTTGAAGGAAATCAATACGAAGATCAAGGCGGAAGCGTTTGATTTTTTATCAGACATGCCTAAGCTGAAACAGTTGGATTTTCAATATATTGATTTTAACAAGAAACGCATAGAAATCATGCGAAAAAAATGGATTGATTCAGGTAAACAGGACATTTTAATGGATTGTATGCCTAAGGAAAAAATACAAAGAAAGATGAATTCGATTCATCTCTCTCGTATATTGATGTAGCTGCTACAACGAACCGATAAATTCTTTTTGAAGCAACTCTAATTGATCAATTCTCGCTGTTATAAAATCTTTATAACTTTCTTTTGTAAAGCCCTCCGGCCATGTATTACAAAATTCTATACGTGAAATGATCCCAATTATTCTTTCGACACTTTTCATACAATAATATACAAAGGTTTTAGGATAATAATCATCATCCGAATAGTCTTCTATCACTTTTCTAATTAGCTGTCGCATTTTCACAAATGATTCTTCATTCCAATCTGCATGCATTCGAATATAATATTCTAACTCATCATCAGAATCATTATATGCAAGAAACTGTTTTAAACTTTCTCTCATAGCATCTACCAATCACGTTCACGAATGGCTTCTTCTGTATCTATTTCGATACCGAAAAAGGCCAAAATATTTCCAACAGTTTGTGCAATTGATTCTCTCGCAACTGTTTCAATTTCGCTGTCATTTTCGTCAAACTCTTCTGCAAGTTCATTGATTGCTTGGATGGCGAAATCAAGCTTTGCTTGAGTTTCTTCAATACCTTGATTTCCTTGTTCCAAAAATTCAACAACTTTAACAAGTTCAGCTTTGACTTTATCTACAAGAAAATTAGGGAAGTATCCATCCCTATACATATCTTTTAAATATTCAATTGACGCACCGCCATTATCTTGTCCAAAGGGAACTTTACTTGCTTCATTAACCGTAGTTTGTACATTCAGATCTTTCAATGAGGCAGATTGATCAAGTTTCTTTTTCTTTCGGTCGATATTATTTCGGCTCCAATTTATTAATGTCAAAGTATCTCTATCTTCTGGATCGAGCTTATTTGTAATTTCAAATTCTCTTAGTGCTTCCTCATATTGTTCAAGATAATAGTAGGAGTAGCCCACACGAAAATGCCAAAGCGGGTCATTCTCACCTAGCTTTGCAATAGCCAAAAGCTGTTGAAGTGCTTCATCGTAACGTTCCAGGTTATTCATTGCTCTTGCCAATAAACTGACTGTCTCATAATCTCTATCTGATTGGGGAATTTCCATAATTCGATCTACTATTTTTTCATGTTCATCTTCTTGATGCCAAATAATAAGTTGTGCGATAGTGTCTTTTTCCATTTCTCTGCCTCTTTTCGTTTGTAAGATCTTAACTATTATCCAAGTCGAACAATTTTGAGTCATATCACAATCTTGTTCATACTCGTTTCACAGGATATATTTTACGATATTCCTCAGCGTCTGTCATTTTAGTCCAAATACCATATTTCCATCTGATTTTACCATTTTCCAATTTTTTCACAACATCTTCTTCATACTTTTCATAGTTGAAGGATTTATCCATATCGATATGTATATCTAAAGTGTGATGTTCATCGCACAACATATCACTAAGGTCGTCTATTCGATCAACAAGTATGACTTTATAAGTAGCTGTGTCACCTTCAGAAATAAATCGACCTTTTTTATTTTCGTATGGCAATCTAATGCCGAAAACTTTTTCCATCTTACAAACAAGGTTTTTGAATAAATCATCTTCCAGCAAAACTATCCTTAATATTTTTTTCATAACGCTAAACCTTCTTCCAAAACGCACAAAAGATTTTTTAGGCTCCTAAATTCTTGATCTTAACTTTCATGGCTAATCGTCAATATGTTATAGTTCGCATCCAAATAAACAACGATCAACTGATCCGTATACTCTGGGTCAAAAGTAAAATCCATGATGAATATCTGTTTTTTTAGCTCTTTTTCAAATTCTCTTCCCAACCAACCTTCGCCCAAGCTGCTTCCCAAGCTTTTTAGCATAAGTAGGTTAACCATCTCTAACTCACTTATAGTTCTAGGTTGCTCCATCCCAAACATGACTTTTAAGCTTTCATCATCCATTTCTAATCGATGAAAATCAAAGAAATCATGAAGCAACTTATAACTAGGGTCTTTTGTATTTTGAATAATATCCCTTAGATGCGCCCGAGCCTTGTTTACCAACTCATCCATGTGATCTAGTGCATGGGAAACATGATCGATATCGATCTCATTTTGTGTAATTTTTTCCGACACACTCAAATAAACCTGGATCTTGTTATCAGGAATTAAGTTATCTATCCAAATAGATTCGCCGGGTATGTACGCTATTTCAGGAAATTTCGTGCTTGGTATTTGTTTCATTATTTTGTTGCTCCTTTAATCTTATAGTAGCTTGTTTACATAGGTTATAAAACATGCACTTTAGTCTATTGTTGATTATCCATATTCGATTCAAATAATTCATTAGCTACTTGAGATATTTCATGAACTGCATTTTCTAGTCTATCTTGTACTTCCGAGGAGTATATGCCCTCGTTAAAATAAAAGAAATTACTTATATCGACAAAACACAAAGCAAGTTTTTTAGGAACTTCCAATTTATCTTTATATTCATTGGTTAACAACTTCATTGCTTCTATTAACTGACTGTAATGCAGTTCATTTAACCCATCACCCATTCTTAATGATACTAAAATGGAGTCCTCACCAAGAATATAGTTGTAAATTACATTGAGCGCGTCCTCTTTCCTCATAAATCCACACCTCAAATATAGTCATTTTTATACAGCTGAGCTAGGAACAAGTTCCTCAATTAAAACCTCTTTTGACTTGGCATCGAAGTTTGCAGTTACGCTTCCTACACCTTGAGCCTTTTCTTTTTAAACAGTCGATATGTCTAGGATGTGTCCGTCTAAAATAGAATATTTCATAACAGGAACATTGAGGGGATAGTCCATGTGTTCACTACAATACTATCGGGCTATCTTTATTATTTCTTTAGCTTTCTAATGGCTTGCCTGGCACATCCATTCTTCACTTTTGATTTCAAAAGTCAAGAATGGATGTACGAAAAAAAGAGAGGTTATGAATACCCTCCCAAAAAGTTAGAAATTGCTTATATCGTGGTATTAGGATTTTATGCAAGTCATTTTAATTTGGGTAAGGTTTTCTAAGTTGATTTCAATTTGTAATTCATGTTGTTCATTAATGGCGATTAGGATATTATCTTTAATTTCTAAGTTTTTTATAGGGTTTGAATTTTCAAAAAATATTCCCCATACCAATCGCTCTTCAGCATCCGTACAAGTAATAAATCCTTCATTTCCCATTTGACCGTCACCACCATGGATTTTCCCATCTTGATAATCAATACTGACCCATTCATCAACGATCGTCCAATAGTCATCATTATATTTTGCTATGCTTTCAATGGTTGTGTCACACAAGGGAGAGCAAAAAAATTCTCTTACTTTTGTGTTGGGGTCATATATGCTATAACAATTTAAAATTGTTATCGTGCCATTAGGAAAGACGATGCAATTCATGCCGGGCAATTCATTCTTTTCAAGATTCCAATGGTCCGCAATACTAATATTCACATGAAATCTTCCTTTCGCCATTCATAAAAATGGTCCTCGATCAGCGTCTCGATTGAATCCGCTAATAACTCGCTCTCGCCGTTATCGTGGTAACAAATGAAATCATTTCTTACATCGTTGATTATAATTGGATTGCCGGAACCATCCATAGAGATGACATAGCTGGTTTGCAAAATCTCTGCAATAGGAGACACCCTTGAATTGCTCTCGGGCCCCAAGAGTCAAATCGAATAGCACTTCACAAGTTCTTGTTGTATAACGCAAACTCTTTCTCAATTAAATCCTTGAAACTTTTTGTTAGAAGCTTTATTTTGTTTTGTTCATGGGCGTAATAATATATTTTTGTTGGATCATTAGATTCAGAAGGATCCCATAAAACCAAGTCCCCGTCAGCTTCTTTCCAAAACTCACCAAGAACATAATAATTTTTACCCAACAGCTCAAGAGAATATATATTTTCAAATTCAATTCTAATACCGTCTAAAGAGATTGCTGACATCGTTTGAAAGAAATTCGCAATCTCCTCAGGCATTTTTGTACCAGAGGTGGTTTCAAATTGTACGACTTTATCATAATTTACTCCTACGTGAATGAAATCACTTCCATCAAAAGTATATTGCAAAGAATTTGAAAACTTAGGATATCGATTAAAAATTTCAGGAAATTCAGCTTTTATTTTTATTACCGCTGTTTCTTCATTTCTCTGTTTGCTTTAATGAATTCTTCCAGTTCATTCTCATAGTTTTCCTGATAACTATTTTCTTTTACATAAAGGATGTTGCCGTCATCTAAATATTTAATGGCTCCTTGTTGACTGCGCACAATAGGTAACCATCGGAACCCATGCACACAAGGTCTAAGCCTCAGATATTCTCCACGATTTAAAAATGACTCCAACTGCTTGTTATGATTATTCCGCCAAGTGCTCCATTCTTCTGGAGAAGTCCTACAAGACGCCAAGTTTATCATCTGTTCAATCAATTCTTCTTTTATATTTGACATTCGTTCTCTCCTACAGAGCATGTATTTTCAAAAAATATTCCCCATATCAAATCTGGACTTTTTGATTACTTTCAGAGTTTTTCAGCACTCTCAAGTTTTGAAAGATAAAAGTCTTCCCAATGATCTCTTGTGTTCTGCGAATGTGGATTAGCAGGAATGATAATTTTATCGGTTGGCAAGTGAAAATAATTCTTTTGGGTATGTTTTTGCAAGCCTGAAATTTTCTTTAAGTTCCTTTGAAGTGTTCGATAAAAAGATTGTATCTGTTTGTCAGGATTCTTTGCTATCATTCGCATTTGTATAAGTTCTCGGCTTTTATCGGTTTCTCTGCCGCCATTAACTTCAATAGAATAGGAACTTGGTGTATCGTAAAAATAGCCAAATTGTTTGATTTGAGTTATATCTTCTATGGGGTAGCTGGAAAAGAAAAAAGAGTTATATCCAGTATCATTAAAATAACTGGCGAACAAATCGATTTCTCCACTTTCAAAAGATGAATATTGACATTCACCCTGTGCGTTACCAAATATTTCGGCATATAGTTTAACTCCGTGACGCAGCATTGCTTGATGGCTCTCCGTAAGAAAATCCATAACAGGCATTGAAATATTAAAATAGGAAGCTATAACATTTCCCTCCACATCCAAAATATTAATTAATAGTGCGTATTTCTCCTATATCTCCGACATGTGGAACGACTGGCAAATCATACGCCGCCGCAAGACTAGCAAGTTTTTAATTGCCCTTCGGAAATCCAGAGAGCAATTAAAGTTTCGGCATTGATACGACTCTGCCTTCAAGTCTCGATCTTTCTGCAACGAATGCAATTAGATGCTTTTTACTGAGATTTTGCCATTGGTTAGTCCACGTTCCTTCGTGTACTCGTCGCATCGATTAACGATTAGACCTCAACCGTATACGGAAGCGAAATTTCATATCTTCCTCAAACCACATGCGAAAATTCGTCCCCCATACGTTGTTATGCAAATTAAAATGAAATCCACCTTCTAGCGGAGCGAACGTATTGTTGAATTGAAGCAATCTAGTTTCACCCGGACATACGATTGGAGCATCCAACGTCTCGATGATCAGGTTCCCATCTGCACCTTCATAATAAAGTTCCGAATTTACAGCGTGCATATTTCGATTGCCGTTTTTTACTACCGTTAATGGCGAAATCTGTGAACCTAGTTTATCCATCGTCCATTTATTCGGATTGTCAACGCTAGGTACAAACGAGAACCAGCTAGCTTCAGGCAAACGGCACGCGGGTTTATCCATCCAGTTCAGCTCCACATCGATGTCATAATCACTATGATGGAACGTGTATATGATCACGAGCTTATGGGGTGCGCCGTAATACTGACTAGAATCGGTTGGCATCTCTAGATGCGCATATACTTTGTCGGTGCCCTCTCGTTTTTCCAACTGAAGTCTTCTTAGAATTGGACGGTACTGCTTATTTTCCGGTACAGGAATGGCAAATTCAATTCCTGGCTTGGCGTGATCTGGAATCGCCCATTCGAAATGCTGTTTCAGGTTAATCGTATATTCCTTAAAATAGCGGTCGTAGTTTTCTTTCCCAAACGTTTCATATCGGTAGACAGCCAACCTGTTATCTTCGTCTGCCCATACTTTTCCATTTGTATCAACCAATCGATCGATTGAACCGTCAGAAGCGAAACTAACATGAAATTTGCCGAACGTATAGACGCGGTTCATTTCAATATTTTCAATGTCTTCACCGTCATTCCAATCATTCATACCGACAGGATTCAGACTGTCTAATGCTTTCTTTGCTTCGATTTGTAACTCCAAACTAAGCGCTGACACTGCCTGTTCCAGATATGCGCGCTGTTCCTCCCACGAACTTTCAAAATGCCGATAGCTGCGATCCATTCGTGCAAATTGATTAAATTCATAATACGGACCTTGCAATTCTTCATTCTTAATGTGATCCTTCAATCTCGCCGCTTTGAAATCTGTTGCAGCGTAATTTACGTTATCCGACAAATATTTTTTCTCATCTAGCCCCCAGGTATGTTCAGGTATTAACAAGAGTCGATTGCAAAACTTACCGTAACTTTCGCTCTCTGGATCTAGTGATCCCGTACTTACCCATTTATCCCTTAGTCTTAGCAATTCGCGGAATCGAGCCACTTTCAACGGATCGGAAGCCGTACCTTGGATCCACGTATCACCAATTTCCTCAGTGACAACCGGTAGGACATCCTTACATTGAAGCAATTTTTCAGCAAATGCATCCAGTGTCGACGCGACAATTTCAGCATCCGGGTATTCAGATTGCAATTGCCTGTAAATCCCCTCTATTTCTTCAATAGACGGTGGACCCATATTATCACCTGTGTGGGCAAAATAGAGCACATCTTCAAGTCCTTCCACTTTCAAGGCTTGACCATAATCATCCGCATAGTTCACGATCAGTTCGGATCCGCCGCTCGCCCTCCAAACAAACGCTTTCGGCACGCATGGAGGTTTGCAAGAAGGATTTATGCCTACATGTAAATATCGAATTCCGTATTTAGCCAATATAGGTACGATGCCGATCGAATGTCCGGGGACATCCGACATTTTCGCAGCAATGGTCTTTTTCCCGTATCGTTGATCCAATTTCTTAGAAATCGACACGCCATATTCAAGCAGTGTTTGATCCATCAATTCCGTATGGGTTGTAAAAGGAAGACCGTGCCAAGCAATTTCGCCTCTTCTAATCGCCTGCTCCATCTCATTCCTCTGCTCTTCCGAAGCGGTTTGCAAATATTCCTCGATCAACCAAGACCCAACGGTCCAAATAAATTTCGACTGTCCGTCTTCTCTCTCCATTCGTTCAGCCAACGACAAGGCTTGCGGAATAAACAATTTCATATACTTATCAACCACATTAGCAGCTAGATCCGTGAATCCCATATCCAGATGGGTCTTGAAAATAACGTGTACTTTTTTTACTGTAGTCATAAATTTGCCCTCCTATTATTTATATGTGATGACATTTGCGAAAGATTTCTCTACGCAGTTGGTCTGCATCAACAACGGCAAAAAATTGAATCAATTCTGGATTGCTCAATGAGTAAGGCGCATAAGTTCCCGCCTCATGTTGCCAGGCGCCGACTCTAATTGCTGTAATTTTTCTCAATAAATGGTCCACTCCCAATTTATAATTCATATTGATCTAATGTCATCGTAACAAGTCCCATTCCTTTCAAAAAGAATAAAAACATAACATCCCTTCAAATTCCGGAGTAATTCAGCTACAAATTTTTAACATTTCTCTAAAATATACATTCAAAAAAGAAAATTGTATAGAATTCGATCTTCTATATCTATGCTTGATTAGAACCTCTATTCAGTTATGAAAATTAAAGGATCCCCTATTCGTTATTCAAAATACAAAGGTACCCATCGCCATGACACTTAGAAAAAGTATCTAGACGTTGGGTACCTTTGTATTCATCCGGAGAGCTTGTTACTTGCTTTCACTTCTAACTATACGGATGAAGTTTTTCATGATATTCAAATCAATTCAGTAGTGAATTGACACAAAATCCCCTTCATTCAACCACAGAGTCCGTATAGTCCGTAAAAAAGACATTTTTAAGTATCGTTTTTGCCTTTTTTAAGTTACTTAAATCCAGATTGTTTAGCATTTCCGCAATCTCTTCCATTTCCTTGTTTACTGTAGCAGTTAGGATCGTGTCTGTTACTTGCGCATTCTTGGTGCGTTCGTCGCTCTGAATGGGTGCGTTAAATTCCTCATTTGACTCCGATAAAACCCAAGATGCTTTTAACGTTTCTTGAAACGTATTAACGAGAAAACGTAGCTCTTCTTCACTATACCGTTGTAAAAAATGATTAACCCCGATTTCAATTTGATGATGCAGGGCTATATGCAAACGATAGATCTCGTTTCCCATTGGTGTAGTTCGAAACAAAATTTCTTTTTTGTTATCTGGCAGATACTCAATTTGAATGACTTTTCTATCTACCAGTTTTTTGGTGATTTTGGAGACACTCCCTTTGGAAATCCCTAATTGCTTAGAAATGGTAATCCCATTTACCGGCTCGAGTTTACCAATCGCGTCAATAACGTGCAGCATCATAACTGTCAGTTCTTTGACCAACTCTGCAACGACAGGATTAGGACTATTTTGAATCAGCCAGTCCTTCTCTTCGTCATCTTCGGATTGAAATTTATGCTGCATCGCACTAACTTTTTCTATTAGTTCCTTGATCAAGTGTTCTTTTAATTGCTTGTCAATTGCATGATTGCTCATTTAGTTCCCCTCCGATATCAGTGATACCAGTATAACAAGGGAAAAATAATAAATAAAGTTTCCACGGAAACAATATTGACAAAAGATTACCCTTAGCATTATTATTGTTTCATAAGAAACGTTACGTTTCCTTGGAAACAATAAGTTTTTGGAGGTAATACAAAATGACTGAAATCCATGATGTTGATGTACTCATCGCCGGCGCTGGTCCTACAGGTTCAACGCTAGCTGCTGACCTACTGCGGCGAGGGCTTACAGTAAGATTAGTTGATAAAGCTCAGCACGCTTTCAAGGGATCTCGTGCCAAAGGTCTCCAGCCACGGACCCAGGAGGTGTTCCACGATCTCGGCGTAGTTGATGAAGCTCTCGCTGAAGGCGGTCCTTACCCCGTCGCGGGCTTCCATCTTGGTCCCATTACCTTGCCTTGGCGGATGATGCAGAATATAAAGGCGACTTCCAGCGTTCCTTATCCGAATATTTTGCTATTGCCTCAGAACCGAACCGACGCGATTTTGCATCGCCTGATCGACCGCTTTGGGCTGTCCATTTATTTCGATACTAGCGTTGATAACTTCGAACAGGATTCAAACGGCGTGACGTCAACACTTTCATCGGGAGAAGTGGTTCGCAGCAAATATTTAGTTGGAGCTGACGGTGGCTCGAGTACCGTCCGTAAGGCTTCAGGCATTCCATTCGTTGGAGAAACCTTTGACACTGATCGTTCACTTATCATTGATGCAACAATTGACGGACTGTCTCGTGATCGGTGGCATATATGGGCACGTACGCACGGTAAAACCGTCGCCGCATGTCCCCTGCCTCATTCCGATCAATTCCAGATTATGATTCGACTCACGCCAAACGAAAAGCCTGACCTTAATGAAGATGCACTAATCCTACTATTCGACAAGCTCACTGGTTTAAGGCTTCATAACATCACATGGACCTCGGTATTTCGGCCTAATATTCGTCTTGCTAAGAAATATCGCTTGGACCGAGTTTTTCTGGCAGGTGATGCTGCTCACGTTCATCCCCCTTCAGGTGGACAGGGACTAAACACTGGTGTACAGGATGCCTATAATCTCGGTTGGAAAATCGGTCAAGTGCTCGCTGGTGCTCCCGACAGTCTTCTTGATAGTTACGAAGAGGAACGACTGCCGATTGCCGCACGTGTACTTGGCAAGTCTAGCGAGCTATATGCAGGCATTGATAAGCTACGTCTCTCCGCCCTCAAGCGCGGTGACGAGGAGCGCCAACTAGGCATCACCTATTATGCTGGACCACTTGCCCCTTCTGACGCTGCAGCAACCAAGACGCTAAAGGTTGGTGACAGGGCACCTGACGCACCTTGTACCGGAGCAGATGGTGTTCAACGTCTATTCGATATTTATAAAGGGCCGCACTTTACGCTTCTAGCCTTTGGTACGAACGCTACCCATGCACTTCAAGAACTGAAATGGTCGCCAGGAGGTGCGGAATTGAAACGTTATTCCGTTGGTCATGGCAGTGGAGACGATGATATGAGACTTCATGATGCTTCGGGTGAAATGCAAAGTATTTATGGCATCACTGGGGACACCTTGATTTTGATCCGACCAGATGGTTACATTGGAAGCATCATCACGAACGACTGGAAGGAATCTTTTTACCGAGTGGCAAAAAGATTTGCGCCTCTACAATAGGTAAAAATAACTAGATATAAAAGCTCTTCAAAATGAAATCTTTACCCATTTATTTCAGGAGCAAGAATTCGAACACTGCCTTCAGAAAATCGGCCTGACGCTCTATATTCGGCATATGGACTGTAGGTAGCAAGACATATTTCGCATTAGGCACCGTTGCAGCGATTAATTCGTTATGACTAGGAAGAGTCACCTTATCGTACTGTCCAGCAATCACCAATGTCGGACTATTAATAAGTGCAATGGTCCGGTGCATATCTGAATCACGGATCGCAGCATATGCGCCTGCACGCCCTTGCTTATTCGTGGAGAGTATCATTGCTCGAAAAGATGATATGACATCCCCTTCTGTCTCCAACATATGAGGAGGGAACCAGTTACCAAGAAACGTGTCGGCGATTTCTGATAGGTTTTCAGCTTTCCATACGCCGGCTATCTGTCTATCGAATGTTTCGGGAGGACCTAAGTTAGAGGATGTAGTGACCAGAATCAGTCGATCAATCCGCTCAGGAACATGGATGCCGAGCCATTGTCCGACAAAACCACCAAGCGAAAGTCCGAGGAAATGTACTTTGCTGATATGGAGCGCGTCGAGAAGCTCGACCACATCCCTTCCCATCCGATCAATCGAATATGTTCCTATGGGGGCATCCGAGGCGCCATGTCCCCGAAAATCGTAGCGGAGTACGCGAAAATGGTTCGATAACTCTTCAATTTGTCCATCCCACATGTGAAACGTTGTAGCAATTGAGTTTGCGAGAACCAATACAGGTCCATTTGCTGGTCCATCGAATCGATATGCAATACGGTGCCCATCTCCTGTCGTAAAAAAATGTACCCCGTCGTTCTTTCCACATTCGTTTAATGGCAATGTCATCATTCTTCTTCTCCTTTTGTGTTTCGCTTGATAATGACATTTTATGAAAGATAACATACAATTTAAATAAGATTACTAAGGCATTCAGGGTTTAGAAAATTAATTATTAAGTTGCTTTAGACTGTTGACCTTTAAGAATGAGGTGTTGTATTTATGGACCAAATCGATACTAAAATCTTATCATCGCTACACAACAATGCCCGGATTCCCATATCCGAGTTGAGCCGAAACATAGCGATGTCGCAGCCAGCAGTAACGGAAAGAATTCGAAAGCTGGAGGAGCAAGGAGTAATAATGGGCTATCGGGCGGAGCTCTCTCCATCTAAGCTAGGCAAGTATACAACCGCATTCATTTTGTTCAAATCGAATAAATGCACGGATTTCGAAGCTTTCAGTGAATCGGCTCCTGAGATCATTGACCTTTACAGGACTAGTTAATGAAAGTGTTAACGGAAACGAGTGAATCTTTAACAAGTTTTCTTGATACATGCAACACTTTCGGATTTTCAACGACCCTAATTGTTCTATCAACAAGATTCGAGGATAAAAGTATTGTATAGAGCAAGTTAGGTGAGAAAACGGGCATGAAAATAGGGTAGTACCGTGGAAAACTTCACAGTGCTACCCTTAACTCGTTAATCCTAAATGACTCCACCTCAACCTCACTCTTTCACCTGGATCACTCGATCGCTCTTAACTCAAATGTTGGAACTTTGGGGTACGAGCTTTAACTGACTCATCAGGACGCCAAGGTGAATCGATTCATGCATCAATGCGAAATTAAACAATTCCCCTGCTGTAACGAATTGAAACGGACCTATTTCAAACGGCGATTGTAGCTTCTGCTCGAGCATTTCTGGTGTCAGTTCAGAGAGACTGGAAAGCTGTGCCATTAATATCCCGATCAGTTCATCCTTCAACGGAGGTGTTACCGTCCAATCCGAAGGTTTCGTTCCCGAGTTAAATAAAGTCTCGTATTGAGCCGGAATGGCTGATGGGGAGCCGAAACTTAATGTTGCGTATTTATCCAACCAATACACCATGTGACCAACATTCCAGCGAACCGTATTATGGAAGCCCTCCGGCTGGATGTCCATCTGTGAATCCGATACACCCTGAAGCTGACCGATGATGATCTGACGAAGCACTTTCCCCGTATTGATAATCGATTGTGTCATATGAATCCTCCTCCTATTTGAGTTGTTCTTTTCACATCTCAATCTTACCTTGACGCAACACAACGCAACAATCACGAGATTCCGATGCATTTGATCGGTTTCAGTAATGGTAAATTAGAAATTGTTGGAATCGTGGTTGTGCCGTTATAATCAAGTTGAGGAAAATCTATCATCGAAAGGGGCATTGCACATTGGAACTTCGACAGCTTGAATACTTTGTTGCAATTTGTAAAGAGATGCATTTCTCAAGGGCGGCCGAAAACATATGTACCACGCAGTCGAATCTGAGTCAGCAGATCAAGTTTTTGGAGAACGAGCTCGGGCTCCCTCTATTCGATCGTATTGGCAAGCGGATCAAGTTAACCGAAGCAGGAAAAATTATGCTTGAGCAAAGCCAAAAAATCTTTGAACAAGTGGACTATGCAAAAAGGGCAATATCTGATCTTAAGAAAATGGAAGGTGGGAGGCTGGATATCGGCATTTTGCCGGGAGATGGGGATTTGTTATTTGACGCTTTACTTATCGATTTCCATAAGACTTACCCAAAGCTTGCGATCAGCGTTACGGAGACCGTGGACGTTTACGAACAAGTACTTAACGGCACAAGAGATCTCGGAGTCACTACATTGCCACTCAAGCCAGATGAAAGAATCTCGATTATCCCCTTATTTCACGAGGAGTTTGTCTTGGCAATCCGATCTGATCACCCACTTGCGAAGTCAAAAGCACTTCCGTTCGAACAACTTCAGCAGCTAAAAATGGTCATGTTCAGTTCCGAACATCAGATTTCGAAAGTCCTCCAGTCGTGCTGTGATGAAAAAGGAATCGCGATTGACAATTCGATAGTAAGCTCAACTTTATCGACGCTTGTGTCCTTGATCGAACAAGGTATAGGCGCCTCCATACTTCCCCGAATGCTGCTAGATTATATGAACAATGACAAAATTGTTGCCGTAAAACTGCTTCACCCCACGCCAAGTCAAGACATTTGCATCTTATATCGTACTGACAAATTCATGGGGCAAGCAGCCAAAATATTTATACAAGAATTGCAGTCTTTTCTTCAAAACGTCATAAATCAAACTGGTCGTTCGTTGGGATAGTATCCAGAGAATATTTGCTTGGCATGCTTGGCGCTCGATTAATCCATTGCCCATTCGTAAAATCAGGAAAATGAACCGGCATGCTACCAAGAGCAATGGATTGCTCCGATAGTGCTGTAACCCCCATCCAAGCAACGGTATCGTAAACATCGATAGGCGTTGGAGTACCTTCTTTAACGCTATCTATAAACGCTCGAAGGCAAAGATAATCCATGCCATCGTGTCCGCCCCGAACACCCATTTTAATATATTGCTCCCATAGTGGATGCTCAAACTCCTTCAAGTAAGGATCAAAGGACTCCCAAGTATGCAAAGGGCTTCTTCCTTCGATATGAATCGAATTGTTATCTTCCATCCAAAGTCCCCGTGTCCCTTGCACTCTGCCGCCTCTTGAATACGGACGAGGCAAAGTCGTGTCATGAGTTAGGAGTATCGTTTCCCCATGTGCGCATTTGATCATCGTCGTCACGATATCTCCTTGGGCGAATGCCAATTTGGCCTTGGCATCATCCTTGCCGAATTGATCTACCACCCACTCATGGATGCCACGAGCTTTGGAGGCCATCGATGTCAACGTCATAAATCGGTTACCACGGTTGATGTCCAAGTATTTGGCTATAGGCCCTAGTTCGTGAGTGGGATAAATTTCACCGTTTCTGTTCAAATATTGTTGGTAACGGTAATGTCTATTTTCAAGACCCATCGCAACTTCATCTCGAAGATCATGCTCATAGCCACCTTGGCAATGAATCAATTCTCCGAACATCCCTTTTTTGACCATATGGAGGATCGCCATTTCATTGCGCACATAACAACAATTTTCCAACAACATGCAAGGCATACCTGTTTCCTCAGAAGTTCGAACCAGGTCCCAGCATTCTTCAAGTGACGAAGCCCCGCCGACCTCTGTTGCTGTGTATTTACCTGCTTTCATGGCAGCAATTGCGATTTGGGCATGACTGGTCCATGAAGTGAAAATAACGACCCCATCGATATTTGGCAGTGCTAACAGTTCTCTATAGTCATGAAAACTCTCTGGTTTGGGACGCCCCGATTTTACAACCTGTTCAATTCCCACCTGAAGCCTGTCATCAAAAACTTCACAAACAGCCGAAATTTCAACATCTGGCATGTCCAGTAGGTTACTTAATAGGCTAATTCCACGTCCCCCTAGACCGATCACGCCTAATCTAACTTTTGTCGAACTTATTTGGCTCATCTTTGATCCTCCCAGAGTGGAAATTGCCTACTCGATATTCTTCCTTGCACAGTTCGATCGATTTAAACGGAATCGGCTCGAAGGACGAAATCCCCTTAAACGACTGAGACTCCTCATTGAAACTGATATTCCCCTCTGTTTCATCAATAATAAGCAAGTCCTCATTCATCACAAAGTTTTGCTCGATCGTTCCGTATTCTCGAGCAGATTCAGCGATTGCCATCGTATCATCATAAGCCGGATAGTTGCCGTATGTAGTCGGCCCTGTCTGGTATAAAATGTTTTTCATAACCGTGTTGAACTTGGGTGTTCCCGGCTCATCTTGCCAAATCGACATCAAACTCGGATACTTACTGCACCAAGGCTCTTCCCGGTACGGCATCGCCTCTAGCCTCTCTTGCATGACTTGCCCTTCGTCGAGATGATAGGCAGCCCAACAACCGGGCATGGCACGATCGTCAAGAAGCAGCGATTTCTGGCAATCAACAATCAAATTGTTCGTCATTTCGTTATTCCGACCTCCGCCAATCAGGACCGGAAGATCGATGTCTCGGAACACATTGGCGTAAATTTTCGTTCCTGAAGCCATATCGTCTAAGTAAACGCCAATATGCAACTCCGTCTCTTCGTTATGGATATGATGGATGTAGTTGTAGCGGATGACGTTCCCCTGTTCTGTCCAATCACGCCCCATATAGATCGCGCCAGCATCGCCCGTTTCCGTCAACACCCGATAAATGTCGTTGTATTCGATCAGATGGTCATTTCCATTGCACAAGATGCCGACATGAGGCGCGTCATGTATCTCGTTATGCACAGCAATATTGCCGACTCCCTTCAGCTGTATGGCTGCACTGTACGTCCGCTTTAAACGACTGTAGTTGAAAATGTCGTTGTTGCTGGCCACATTGCGCCCAGGCGTTAGCTTCAACCGATCGCCTCCGCCCAAATAAATCCCCCCAGTACCTGTATCATAAATAGTGCAGCCAAGTACACGGTGATCGGTGCCGGCATTCACTCCATTGTCAGACGTCTCGCCAAGTACGACGGCAAAGCCGCCGATCCTGCAAAGCGTACATCCGGCAACGGCATTATGCGAACCTCCCTTAATCTGAACCCCTGAACCCCGTGAAGCTTCGAACATAATCTTCTTAATTGCAACATGGGAAACGTCCTCTAGACGGATCATCGGATCGCCGAGCAGCGACAGTTGAATATTGCTGCCTTCTACAATCGGCGTCGGCGGATAGAAATAAAGCAATCCGCTCATTCGGTCCAAATACCACTCGCCCGGTGCATCAAGCTCCTCTAGAATTTTGTAGTAAAAATAACGTTGCCCTTCGCGCACCGAATAATGGCTTGCTCTTTCCGTATGCAGCTGCCTATTTGCCACATCGATCGAAGCAATCCGCAGATTCCCGTCGGCCCAATCCCAATACCAGTAGCCATACATCCAGAGATCGCCAGTGTTTTTCCAGCTAAAAGGACGTGGATCCGCACATGCGAGTTTCACGCCTTTCAGCTGTTCTTCGGCTAATCGCTCTGGGTCCATATCAACTATTCGCGGATTGCCACCGGCATCGATGACATTTTCAATTCTGACGTAATCGCTGTTCGGGTAACGCGAGATCGCCATCGTTTGCCCGTTAAAAAACAGCTCTGGATTCGCAATGGAAGGCGGAAGTCCGAAGCCCGTATGCACGATTCGACCGTAATCGACAACACCAAGCCGCTTCAAATCAATTTGTACGATTCGATCTCTCGCTTGCTCGTTCAGGCGTCCACGCACCTCAGGATCGGTAACAGGCCCAAAGCTGTCCGCAGGCAAATCAACGCCGCCAATCAAACGTACTTCTTCGTCGCCATAGGCTGAATATGCGATTGGCTTCTCAGGCATGCCGGAATCGCCTTCCTCGAGCAGGAACGATTCGGTCAAACGATAAACGCCACCTCGCATGAAGACGGTAATGCCGCCTTCTGGAAGACTGGACGTGTTCTTCAGAACTCGAATCGCCCCTCGTGCGCCTTCCAGCGTGGCCAAAGGGGCTTCCTTCGTTCCCGGATTGCTGTCTTTGCCGTCCGTAGCTATGTAGAAAGCCGTAATTTCCACTTACATTCCCTCCGTCTTTTGCAGCTTATCTGCTTTCAGGATGATGTTCCGGCTGCTCTGTCACTAATGAACCGTCGCCGAGCCGAATCCAAGTTTGAAAATCGCGCTGCCCTGCCGTCAGCTTGATAACCCGTGCACCTGTTACAAACCCTTCCGTCAATGCGTATTTGGTTGAGCGACCGTAACAAAGCCGTATGCCGTGAAGCGTCCCCCAAAAATCGTTGTCATGATCGTGTCCGACAAACGTGCCCATAATATCACCCATTTCCTTCATTGCCGTAAACAAACCGGAATTGAGCGCCGGAGAGGAGATGGGATCGTTTTTGATCCCGTAACAAACGTGATGATCCCAAAGCTCCTTGTATTCAGGAAACGGAATATGGAAAAAAGCCAGCGACGGCACAGGTTTGCCGCCATTATTCATCGTCCGTTCACGGGACCGATCAACGTACCAAGCGATTTGACTCCGTCGAATCCAATCGTAGCCACCGAGCCCAACTTCAGAAAGTGGGGAGTATTCGCCCGAATCTAGAAAATATAAAACGGCTTCCGTATTGCCGTCATTGTCCGATACGTTCAATACAAAGTTACCGACGCCGTTTACTCCCTCAGGATCCGGCTGAGCAACGTTATGCGGTAGAGAAAGCTGCAAGAAATGTAACTGCTCTCGCGTAATATTCACTTCGGAATCGTGATTGCCGAAAACGGCCGCCCAAGGAATCCCGTGACCCACGGCAACCGATACGGCATCACATAGCGCTTGTGCATGGTTTTTACATGCCCCGCTAGCGATTACATCCCCCGCAAAAACAATCAGATCTGGACGCTCGTCTTGAACGACGCGTTCCATCGTTTCCATCGTTTTCGAGCCGTAGCCGATTTCCCCATCGATAATCTCCACATCGGAAAACTGCACGATCTTGAAAGTGCCGTCGTCACGGAATCTCAGTTTCTTGCTCATCGCTTACTCCCCATTCCTATTTTCATAATTTTAATACGGTTTACTTGCAGCGCCTTTTCCTTGTTCATGCCTGCTGATTAACCAATAAGAAATAGAAAAAAGTCGCCAACCTAGTAAAATGTTTGTACCTCTACAAAACATTAAAAAGGTGACGACTCCATGAAAACTCCACCCTATTCCAACATTTACTGTCCATCCGTATCTAGCATTCTAGATGCAAACTACATTGAAAAATTGGCGTGGATTTTTGGTCATTGTTTTTAGGCTCAAAACTAAAATCAGTGCTTGAAGAATTGAATAAAGGTTGAAATTGGAAAAACATCTGGCAATCCTCTATTGTTGTAGGTCCTACCCAACAACAAAAAGGAAATGACAGATGCAGACCCAGTATATCAATGAAATGCTCAACATACCAGAGCTACAAATTTGTCAGATTTTGACGATGAGTGCAGATGAAGTTCATATAGAAGTAACACCTGTAGCAGCCAAACAATGCTGCCCCATTTGCCGATCCGATGAATTTGTCATCCTCAAGGGAAACAACGGAGT
This sequence comes from Paenibacillus macquariensis, assembly GCF_900156375.1. Taxonomy (GTDB): domain Bacteria; phylum Bacillota; class Bacilli; order Paenibacillales; family Paenibacillaceae; genus Paenibacillus_AQ; species Paenibacillus_AQ macquariensis. Next base: position 191,421 of record NZ_FTNK01000004.1, on the reverse strand, counting down.
ACGCAAGGTGCGCCATCTTTCAGCATTTGAGAAAAAAGTATATTTGCTCTTATCTGCTATTCGAATGCATTGCTCAAAATGCGAGGCTGGCTTTGTCTGGGATTACTTGTGTGTTGGACCCAAAAGACGGTACAGCCATCTTTTTCGAGAACGTGCTGCCGAGCAAGCACTCGGTTCCACAGCTGCACATAGCGCTCGTATGCAGCAAGCGCCGGCGACCACGGTACAACAAATGCATAATGAATTTGTGCCGAAGGAATGCGAACTACTAACGGAGCAAGCCTGGAAACAAGCAAAGGAAAGTAATGGATTGGTTTTGGGTGTCGATGACTTCGCCATCAAAAAAGGACATACCTACAATACAGGAATCCATGACCTGAAAGGAGAAATGATGCTCGACCTTTTACCCGGACGAAAGTTGGAAGATTTAAGAGCGTATGCTCAGCACCATCCTGACTTTCTTCTATTAGAACCTAAAGCAGTCGTCATGGATCTGGCTCGCGCCTATCATACTTGGATCAGCGAATGTTTTCCAAATGCGATTCGAATTGCGGATCATTTTCATGTCCACGGTTATGTCATAGAAGCCTTGCAAGAAGTTCGCAAATCGGTACAACACACGCTCGCCCCCAGAGCAAAAGCACGCTTAAAAGCCAATCATCGACTCTTAAACCCGAAAGCAGAATCACTTGCTCCTGAAAGCAAGAAGTGCTTGGGTGAATTACTGAGTTATTCTCTTCTTCTGCAACGTGTATGGGAATGGAAAGAAGCTTTTACCGTATGGTATGACTACTCATCCAGTGTTGAAGTGGCTAAGCTTGGATTCGAACGTTGGTGTAAGCAGGGAGAACAACTCGACCATGACGAAGTAAGAAGCACACTGAAAACGATGCGAAATTGGCAAGAAGAGATCATTAATTACCATCACTGCCGCTGGACAAACGCCACAGTCGAAGGCCGTCATAATCGTATTAAAGCCTATCAACGACGCCATTATTTTATGAGGAACCGTGAACACTACAAAGCAGGCATTTTAGTCGAATGTAATCGCAATCGACTTCATTAAATAATCAAGCGACTCAACTTTCCGCTGTACCAGTATGTGCGATACGTATCTCCGTATATCGCTGACTGGTACAGCAGAATACTCTTTCTGTCTGCCTCCATATGGATTTCCTTTATCAACGCCCTTAGCAACGTGCCTTGTACACCTATCACCCAACATTTCTTAAGCGAAAATGCCACATCCCATTATAATTTCTAATCATCAATATTGAGCACTCCACATGTATTTACATATTCAATAAAGGTGACTATGCTTTTTTCCCAATCATAGTGTAGCTCATGGGGAGCTTCGCTTCTTTTTCCAAATGGGCAAAAACACAAGAAATATCATGGTTATGTTCCTCATATTCAGTGATATGGATGCCACTTTTAATGACTGCATTGAAAATGGAAGCCAGTGTATGACTGAAGCTATAATTGGTTGCAGATTCGTAGGTCGTGTTTCCAACATAATCAATACCGGTATTGTTAATCCACGGCTCGCTTTTGAAATAAGAAAAGGCGATTTTCATGGGATCTTCAAATTCAGGCTCATCTTCCATAGCCAGCATGTTCAACATTGGATGCATTTCATAAATAACGAGCAAACCGCCTTTTTTAAGCAAGGTAGAGGCAATCTTAAAAAATTTGTTCAAATCAGGAAGCCAAGTCAGAGCTCCGATAGATATGTATATCAGATCATATTGATTACTATGTACACTATCAATGTCGTAAACATCCATACGGACGAATGTGCAGGGCAAGCCGGAAGTTGTGGCAAGCCCCTTGGCTTCCTCAATGGCGTGATCAGAAATGTCAAACCCAGTGCCGCTTTGTGCACCTAGGTTGACCAGAGACAATACTTCCCTACCGTTGTTGCAGCAGAGCTGCGCCACGTTACGTCCTTGCAACCCTAGTCGGAGAAATGTACGAGTGATGTGTTCATCAAGCGTGGAGTAGCCTTTTGCTTGAAAAGCCTCACTTAATTGGATCGGGTTATGCTTCTGATGAATGGGATTTACTTCATTCCAAGCTTCACGGTTGGATTCTGTATATGTTTTGATGTTCAATCGAGCCACTCCTTGATTATTAGGTTTATTGCTTCTCCTGTAATTTCATATACTTCAGTAAAAAAGCTAATATTCACCATTGATACGCGCCTGGCCTTAAAAAGTTCCAATTATAGAATCATTCGACAAAAATGGACTCAATGTCTTGAGCCGTACTGTCACATCTCATTTATTGATTCAGAACCATCAATATTAAGCACTCCGCTTGTGTCATTACGGTACTAAACTATTAATTGAACACTAGTGATTCTATACATATTTCAATTTTTCGCTGTATCAGTATGTGCGATACGCATCAGGGTATCATCTATTAGGCGAATTTTCTGACGGAAACATGGAGGTATTAGCTCACCTCGTCAAGCACTGATTTTGAGGTTAAGCCACTTTTTTGTAAAAGATAATATATAATTATTCATTTCCATCCTCACTCCCCAAACAATCAGTATGAAATAGCCTCTCGGCATTAAATGAACCAAATTGGTAGTTGAATTGAAAAACATGGATTACTTCGCTGGAAAATTTGGAAAATGAAAGCCAGTTTCAAAAAAGGGCAGACTTCGCCAATTTCTCTACTATATTTTTTAAAAATTTAGGCTACAGAAGGACAAATCAACGATCTCAATTTGTCCCATTCTTCTTTCTGGCTGACGTACCAAGCATCGATGTGTTGGCAGATCATAATGCTGTAGAGTCGCATGTACCACATCATCGTAGAGCGGTGTCCACCGGATTCAAGCTTGTAGTCAATCTTCTCGCGTTTGTTGGAACGCTCAATGGATGAGCGACGCTTGTAAATGAGCTTCCATTGTTCCGAATCGCGAGGCGTTTTCGTGAAAAGACGGGGATCATCCTTGGTTTTCGTGTAAAACGTACGACCATATTTAGCGGTGGTACAGCCACATGTCAGTGTACATCGCCACTTGCGACGATGGAGCTTGTAGTCGTTTCCGTTTGGGCAAATCGGGTTTCCGTTTGGGCAAATCGGAATCCCTTTGGGCGAGATCTGAATGCTGCTTGGCCCTTTGCTAGTTGTGTTCTTCTTGGACCGAACATTCAAATCAATAAAGGGCTCTATGCTTTGATGCTCCAGCAGAAGATAAATGGATTCCGCATCATGCGCGGCATCGAGAAGCATTTTATCTACCGTGCCCAAGGTGAAACGTTGTCTAAATTCAACTGTACTCATGACCAAACTGACCGCATCGTGCCGGGAAGCAGGATGCAGTCTGGGGTATAAGGGTAAATCGTGTTTGCTGTCTGCAGCGGAGATCATATACAGATGGTACCCGTGAAAGTATTTCTCACGGGCACTGTCCCAGCCCGAGTTGCAGTCGGGCTGGGAGTAAAGACGATGATGGTTGCAATCGACTATACCGCGGGCACGACATTCACACGTAGGTTTGCTTCGGGGATAGGCGGCAGTTACGATCGGTGTTCCATCGCCGGCTAAGCTGAGCGCCGAGAGATCCCCGAGTAGACCTAAACGTGCAGACACCGAGAGAATGTGAGATTGAAAGAACTGGAAAAGATGATCAGCAGGCAACGTTGTTTTCTTGTTGGCATGACGCATCATCCATTTGACCAATCGTTCTACTCTACCAGGTGTGGCAGGTGCTTTCTCGCCTTTTTTCTTCCCTTTCTTCTTCCCCCTGCGCTTGCGTTGCAAGTGGGGTCTTAGGTTCTTATCTACAGCTGGCCAAAGACGATGGAAGAAGTCGTAGAACGTGCCTACACCGGGAAGATCACCCGGTTGAAAGCCACTGAGAATCGCATAGATAGGTGTACGTTGCAGTTCATTCACCCATTCCGTGAGTCCCATCCCCGGATTCGTCATGAGAAGGATGAGATACGATCGTAAGAGTGAGGCAGGATCACGAGGCTCAGGACCTCGATCGGAGTATTCATCAACAAGCAAGGTTGTGATGGCAGACAAATCCGTCATCCAGAGTTTCACAGCAAGCGGCCAATCTTTGTGAATCAGGACAATGCCGGGACCAAAAGAAGTTTGCAAATGATGGCGAACAAAAGTTTGGTAATCCGCATGAGGAATGAAAGAAGGCTTCATAAACAAAACACGCTCCAATCGCGATAAGTGGGCTGAACAACAACCCCTTCCACGCGATTTTGGAAAAATGGAGATAAAGTCAAGGTTTTTTTGAGGAAAACACCCAAATATTCCTAGAATGTTTTCCATAATGAAATAAGGAATTTAATGAAAAAATCCCCCTACGAAGTAGGAGGAAAGGAAGTTTGCTGGTACAAGAAAACCCTTGTCCCATCTGCCGCGGCGAATGCCGAGAGGCTATTGAAAAAAAAGGGAGGTTATGAATACCCTCTCAAAAAGTTAGAAAATCCTTCATTTCCCATTCAGCGATCTTATCCATTCGTTATGAGAGACCAAGGATACCATACAATCGTCTGATAGGTTTATTTATTTGTGCATATATTTTTCAACAAAAACTTTTCACTGTCCAGACCTTTACTGTTATAGATTATTGATTCCATACTATCACAATTCTTGAAAAGTTTACACTTCACAAGTTCTTGTTGTAATTTGCAAACACTTTCTCAATTAAATCTTCGAAACTTTTTGAGAGAAGTTTTATTTTGTTTTGTTCATGGGCGTAATAGTATATTTTTGTTAGATCATTAGATTCAGAGGGATCCCATAAAACCAAGTCGCCATCAGCTTCTTTCCAAAACTCACCAAGAACATAATATGTTTTACCCAACAGCTCAAGAGGATATATATGTTCAAATTCAATTCTAATACCTTCTAAAGAGATTGCTGACGCCGTTTTAAAGAAATTCGTAATATCTTCAGGCATTTTAATACCAGAGGTGATTTTAAATTCTTCGAATTTATCATTGTTTAATCCAACTTGGATGAAATCACTTTCATCAAAATTGTATTGCAAGGAATTTGAGAACTTAGGATATCGATTAAAAATTTCAGGATATTCAGCTTTTATTTTTATTAACCGCTGTTTCTTCATTTCTCTGTTTGCTTTAATGGATTCATTTAGTTCATTCTCATAGTTTTCCTGATAACTATTTTCTTTTACATAAAGGATGTTGTTGTCATCTAAATATTTAATTGCTCCTTTTTGACTATGCACAATAGGTACCCATCGGAACCCATGCATGATAGGTTTAAGCCTCAAATATTCACCACGATTTAAAAATGACTCTAACTGCTCGTTATGATTATTCCACCAAGAGCTCCATTCTTCCGGAGAAGTCCTACATGACGCCAAGTTTATCATTTGTTCAATGAATTGTTCTTTTATCATTGACATTCGTTCACTCCTATAATACAAATGGATGCAACCTTAATCGGGTTTTATGCAAGTCATTTTAATTTGGGTAAGGTTTTCTAAGTTGATTTCGATTTGTAATTCGGCATGCTCATTAATCGCAATTAGGACTTTATCTTTGATTTCTAAGTGTTTGATAGGATTTGAATTTTGGAAAAACATTCCCCATACCAAACGGTCTTCAGCATCCGTACATGCAATAAATCCTTCATTTCCCATTTGACCGTCACCGCCATGGATTTTCCCGCCTAGATATTCAATACTGGTCCAATCATCAACGATCGTCCAAATATCATCACTATACTTTGCAATGCTTGCAATGGTTGTGTCACACAAGGGAGAGCAATATAATTTACGTTCTTTTGTGTTGGGGTCATAAGTACTGAAACAATTTAAAATGGTCACAATACCATTTGGAAAGACGATGCAATTCATGCCCGGAAGTTCATGCTGTTCAAGATTCCAATGTTCTGCAATAAAATTATTCATACAAAACCTCCCCTATGATCTCTTGTGTTCTGTGATTGTGGATTAGCAGGAATGATATTTTTTTCCGTGGGCATGTAAAAATATTTCTTAGAGGTATCCTTTTGCAGTCCAGAAATTTTCTTCAAGTCCCTTTGAAGTGTTCGATAAAAAGACAGTATCTGCTTGTCAGGATTTTTTGATATCATTCGCAATTGTATAAGTTCACGACTTCTAGCCGTTTCTCTGCCGCCATCAACTTCAATAGAATAGGAACTTGGAGTATCATGAAAATATCCAAATTGTTTGATTTGTGTTATATCTTCTATGGGGTAGCAGAAAAAGAAAAAAGAGTTATAGGCAGTATTGTTAAAATAGCTGGCGAACAAATCGACTTCTCCACTTTCAAAAGATGAGTATTGACGTTCACCCTGTGCGTTAACAAATATTTCGGCATATAATTTAACTTCATGACTTAGCATTGCTTGTTGGCTCACAGTAAGAAAATCAATAACAGGCATTGAAATATTAAAATAGGTAGCTATACCATTTGCCTCCTCATCCATGGCTACTGCCGTAATCACTAGCAGCGTTGATAAATGAAATAGAAAGAATACGAGTTTCATGATTCTGGACAGTGAAAAGTTTTTGTCGAAAAATATTTGCATAGAAAAACATCCAATCAGACGATTCTATGGTATCCTAGGTCTCTTATAACGAAAGGATAAGATCGCCGAATGATTTACAAGAAACTTGTTACCAGATTCGAGAGCGAAGTGAAGGGCTGTCACACGGTAGTCCTTCAAATGTTCAATTATCTAATCCTTGGTCCGCATCAATTATCCATGAAAACTCTTTAACAATAGCGTTAGCGATGTCCGATATTACTAGTTCTAAGGTGTCATCCATGTTTATTGGCACATCAATTTCAATCAAATTTATTTCTTCCACACCCTCAAGTGTGCTTATGGCATAGTTTCCATTTGAATTAGCAGGAATTCCTGTTAATCTAATAAACTCCCCACAGACTTCTTTCCTAAATACTAAATGGCTGACTGTTGTGAATTTTAACTGGGAAGTTAAGTATTCTTCCAAAACCTTCGACTTAATTTTCTTCGTATAATGTTCAGAATGGATGCTTATATAATCGTACATAAATACCTCCTCATTTAGTATCGGTTGTTCAATCGATATTTATGAAGAATGTGATCGATCAAAGAATGAAATTGTCATCGGACGAAAAAATTTGACCTTTGCCAATCCCTCTCGAGGTGCGAAGGCAAGTAACATCATCTGCAGCTACCAGATCCGAAAGATCCCGAATCGCTAGGGTTTACTTATACAAGAAAATCCCCCCATTTAGGTGAAGTGCACCAATAGCTCAAAAGAGATAGGTTTAAGCCCAAGCTGTAACCGTGCAAATGTTCTCCCGTTAGCCATACATGCAGCGCAAGCGCCGCACCACAGATGATGAAAATGGGACGAAAAATCCGTCAATACTGCTACTATGGCTGGGAGAGGAAGGTCGATCCACTATGGTGCCTTAGAGCCCATCCGTTAGTCTGACTCCAACGATCACGGTGCATCACAGATTGTCGCTCCCTTACGGGAAGCACTCATGGGAGATTAATCCTACTCTGATTGTTGCACCAGCCTCTTACCTAATTTAGCCGCAGAGAGGGCGTATTTTAAGATGGAAGTTGTCATTGAACGGGCATGTGGTATGGACATTCATAAGGATAACATTACTGCATGCATTCTAACTTCTAAGGGAAAGGAGATTCAAACGTTTTCGACTAAGACGGTGCATCTATTACAACTCATTGATTGGATTAAACAACATGAATGTACTCACGTTGCTATGGAAAGCACAGGGGTATTTTGGAAACCTATTGTCAATTTACTTGAAGCTGAAGGAATTGGATTTTTAGTGGTGAATGCCCAGCATATGAAAGCACTGCCTGGACGTAAAACAGATGTCAAGGATTCGGAATGGATCGCCAAGCTTCTCCGTCATGGACTACTTAAAGCAAGCTTCATTCCAAACCGAAATCAACGAGAACTTCGAGAACTTGTTCGGTATCGCCGTAGCATCATTGAAGAGAGATCCAGACAACACAATCGTATTCAAAAAGTTCTAGAAGGAGCAAATATTAAGCTTGGCTCTGTTGTTTCCGACATTATGGGCGTCTCTTCAAAGCATATGCTACGTGCAATCGCAGACGGAGAAGACGATCCTGAGAAATTAGCGAACTTCGCTCAACGAACACTGAAGCGAAAAAAGAGTGATCTCGAACTTGCTCTTCAAGGTTATGTAAACCCTCACCAACGTCTGATGATAAAGATCATTTTAACTCACATTGATTTTTTAAATGAACAGATCGAGGTACTAGATCAAGAAGTTGCTACTCGGGTAGAATCTTTCCATGACGATGTTGAACGTTTAGATTCAATTCCTGGGATAGCCACTCGAATGGCGGAACAAATATTGGCGGAAATCGGAACAAATATTGGCGGAAATCGGAACGGATATAGGGAAACAGTTTCCCAGTGCAGCGCATTTATGCTCATGGGCTGGATTGGTACCTGGACATAATGAAAGTGCAGGAAAAAAGAAATCTGCCAAAACCACAAACGGAAACAAATATCTGAAATCTGCCTTGGTTGAAGCAGCCCATTCTGTTGCAGCATCAAAAAACTATCTCGGCGCCATGTATAGACGTACAGCAGCACGAAAAGGGAAAAAACGAGCAGTCATAAATGTGGCTCATGCAATGTTAAGAATTGCCTACTATCTTTTAACTCGTAAGGAAATGTACGTAGACTTAGGTGAAGATTATTTTGACAAACAAAAGCAACAATCTATTGTAAAGTACGCACTTCGGCGACTAGAAAACTTAGGTTATTCTGTAACCATTTCAGAAGTCTCCTAATTCTTTTAAGAAACCAATATCTCTTTATTTCGGGCGCTCCACCCTTTTTAAAAAATGAATGTGCTGCGTCTTATTTACTATTGTCTTTTCCAGTGACTGCAGTTTTAATTTTCATGGGAGCTGAATCAACTAATGATTATAGCTCCTTCTTAAAAACCACCCTGATACCATCGCGACCGTCATAATCAAGACATACAGGCAATCCTTCAAACTCTTGTTCCTGTGGTTCAATGATAAATCCCATACGCGTATGAAATGCTATAGACTCCTTCTTTCTAGGAGCTGTTACACATCGGATTAAACTTCTTCCTAGCATTCCAACGCTTTTAGAAAATTCCTCATATAGTGCTCGTCCAACACCTTTTCCACGCGACGCTGGGTCAACCATTACGATTCGAATATAAGATTCATCTGGATTAGATTGCGATAAGAATCCCATAATAAATCCTATCATTTCCCCGTTTTCTTCAGCTAAAAGACAAGTCTCTCGAAAGTGATGGATATACCATTTTGAGAACATATCACTTGAATAATTGCTGCCCCACCAATTTGAGGCTTATTGGCCCGTAGCGTGGAATTCAGCACGCAATGTGGATTTACCGGTTCAGACCGAATCCCAAGTGAAGCTTCCTTTAGTAGAATGATCCGTAAACTGCAAAATTCAGCTGTCTTTCAGGAAACACATAACAAGCTCATTCATCAGGCAGTTCAAGAAGGGTTTATTGACGCAACGGTTGTTGCCATGGATGCTACTCATATCGAGGCCAGAGATCGCCATCCTCAAAAAGAATCACAATCCACGGATAACACAGATGAATTGCCGATTGAACTTCCAAAGAAAAAGCGTGGACGCAAGTCCAAGGCCGAGCGGGATCAATGGCTGAAAGAGCAAGCAGAGTTAGAAGCCAATCGGCCTTTGTTTAAGAAAAAGGTCGAGGAACAGCTTCAACACTCGTTATCTGAGCTAAATAAGCAGATTCCACTTGCACCTGAATGGGGCATTAAAAAGAACTCAGAAGGCAAGAATGTGTTTTGGTATGGCTTTAAAGGGCATCTGCTGGTTGACTCTAAAAGTCAATATATCCTCACGGCGCTCCTATCTTCAGGCAACATCAACGATGGTAAAATGGCCATTCCCTTGCTCAAATCGCTGACGGAGTTTCATCCCTATCTCAAAGTGGATTACGTGCTTGCAGATGCAGGCTACGATCTCGTACCCATTTACCAGCAAGCGCAGGTCCTAGGAGCTTATGCACTCATTGATTACAACAAACGAAATGAACAACCCGTCGAAGGAAAAGATAAGTATTTTCGCCCTACCAGCAAAGAAGGAAAGAGCTATAGGTACGATAGTTTCAATTCTAAGTATGAAACGCTCAAGTACACGTCACCAAAGGAATGTGGGAGCAGTCCATTTAACGATGGGGAATGCCAGAAAGTACATTAAGTAAAAGTGGAATCCGATATTCGTAAATACACCGTACCAGCCCGCGGTAGTGACCGTTACTACGAGTTATATAAAAAACGAACGGCTGTTGAGCGTGTCAACGCATATCTGAATGAGTATTTTCAGCTCAACAACATTCGTCATCGAGGAAAACTGGCAAGCGTTGACTTTCAGTTATCTTGTTTAGTGTATACAGCATGCAAATTAACCGTAGATCGTGTTAGAAAAAGTCAATCCCACAAGATTGCGGCTTAATTTTTCGAAAAATAGACCGTAAAATTACGGCTTACACAAGTTTCATTCAAAAACATTATGAAATTGATTCAAATAGAAAACTAAAATCAAACTTGGCACGAGGGCCACTAATACCTTCGTAACTCATGAGCTTTACCTGAGTTGGGACATTAGAGTCCCACCTCTATTATTTTGGCTAAATTTCATCAATGTGACCAAAGCGTTGAATGGTCAACTCCCTATACTTTACATTTTCTAAGCGTAATTTATCAATTGCTTCTCTGTAAGTAACAACCAGTTGTGTGAGATGAGCAACTTTTGCTTCGAGAAGTGAGTTATCTTTTACAAGCTCTTCAGGCCGAGTCAAAAATTGATTTTCAGCGGAAAATGTATCAAAAATAATCTGAATCTCGTCTTCTAATTTCGCAAACCAACCCTCTAAATAATCACGATGAGAACCAGCCCATAGCATTCGGGAACTTTTCAAACCAATTCGTGGACGCGCAGCAAGCAAATCAAAAACAGTGGATTTAGATAGTCGACTTATTCGACCTTTTTTCGCATCATTCAACAGCTTTCGTTTCAATTGTGAGCATTCCCACGCTAAATCCTTGTTCGTAAAAGCGGAAGTTCGGGCCAAAACTAGGTCATCTCCCCACTAATCATGTATTGAAGTATCTGATCCGTACTTGGTTTGGGATTGATTTTTGATTCTTGACGGAAATATATCCTCGCTTTTTTCCAGAGCAAAGCATGCAACTTTTTCGCCTCATTTGGCTTCATACCAAACTTATCCACCCAAAGCTTCCCTTCTGTTGAACCCAAGCGTTCTTTAATATCTTCAGCCTTTTGAAAAACCATTTTTCGATGGCCGGTGGATTTGAATTCCTTCTCTGCATCTATACAGAAATAATAGTGCAGCATTTCTCGAAATACTTCTACGCGGTGCGCATCCTCTGTGCCTTCATCAGGGCTATAATAGTCACATGCTCGACAATGACCAGGTGTATGTCCGCAGTTAAGTAAAACATGAGCGTTACAGTTGTGCGTGTAGCCTCCCACAGCCACCCCAGTGAGTTCACTTTCTGTTTCAATAACTTTACCTTGGAATTTTAGAGGAGCTGCCTCCATGACCTTTTGTGTTAGTTTGAGAACCTCCTCCAGTTTAGTCTGCGTCACCACAAACTTGCTAGATACCTTTGTAATCTCATCAAGATTAACATCCTTATCTGCTAAGAAGCTTTGATCATCAACACTTGTTTCATGTTGGGTATCTCCCCATACCCCTTTTTTGAATATATCGGCAAACTTACCCACTTCTTCTGAAGACATTGTTTGGGTATACGGCTTCTTGGAAGACGAATGGCTATGACCCGCCTGACGTTCCAATAGCAAGTCATTATCACCTATTATTCGTCGGTATGTAAGATGAAGAGCCCTTAAGTTATGAGGAGTAAAGTAGGGCTTGGTTAATTCCGGAAACAGTTTTCTCTGAATTCGGGCCAAAAAATTGTAAAAACCCTTCTGGATTGGACCGTCATTATGCTTAGTAGCAAAAAGCCTTAATTCAGTCAGATCGTCCCCACCGGATTCAATTGGAAAGTGCAATGGTTCGGATGGAGCAAAATGCAATAATTCATGAAACCATCTCACCGCATCAGATTTAACTGAAACTTGATGAACCCATTCAAATGACTTTCCACCTGATTGGTTACGAATTGTTTTCGTCTTATGAAATCTTATCCAGTAATCACCATTAGAATCCTTAAATTTAGCTTCCTGAAGAAGATTAACAATCTCTTGTGGCCGCGCTGCTGTTGCTAAGATTAGCAGACATCCTCTTCTATATCGATAGTCCATTATGTCATTTTCGTTTACCAGTGCGTTTTGATCATTTAGCAGACTCTGAACAAGAATATATGCTTTGGACATACTGAATACACGTCCATGATTTTTTGACAATACACGCTTAGGACTAGGCATAATACGCTCAATATTGTAATTAACACTTGTTGTTCTTATTAACCATTTAAGCCATAACCGAAGTGCCACTCTAAATAACGATTTGTCAACCTGTCCTTTCAGTTGGCTTATCAAGTCGTTATATACGTTACTAATTGATACTTCATTTAGATTGTTAATACCTAATGACTTAGCACATATTGCGAAATAACGGACATATTTGACTACTGATTTCCAATAATTCTGACTTATCGACTTCTTGCCATAGCGAAATAACAAAATCCCCTCATCGTTAAAGTGATCCTCTGTTATTCCACCGTTTACGCGCCCCACCAGGTAGGTGAATGCAAAATTATGCAGACTCTCTTCAAAAGACGTTTGGGTTGGAAATATACCCGCAGCTGCCCAAAGATTCTTTTCCGCCTCGTTGAATTTTAATAATGGCTTAGCTTCTATCTTTGAATCCGTTTCTTTAACCAGCATCTTGCTGAGAATAGTCAAACTGCTTCTATGAGATTTGGCAGTCTTACTTGATTTCTCTAATACCGATGATGTAATTACTTTATTTCCTCCAAGACCATCATTTAGTGCGTAACCAGCAAACCACAAACAAACAACAGTCCGTAGCAACTGAATTTTTTTTTTTGCTTTCATAATCTGCTTTTCACTATCCATTGGGTAGAACGAAGAATAGTAACGGTCATATAGTTCGTCGAAATAATGAAAATTGGGCAATTCTGAAAACGGAAATTTACTAAAAACGATTTTTGTTGGAAATGCAAGTTCAATAGGCAGACTGCCCCGTTGTAAAAAGGCAAGAAGTAAAACATAATCTCTTTGTACCGGTATCAAGTTAGAAAATCTAGAGGAATCGGATAGTTCTGTAACAGGAGAAGGTAACAAAAGCTCAATGTTTGACCAATTTGTTACTGGTCGATACTGTGCGTATTCTGCTTTGGTGAGATGTTCCCAAGTCTCGATTAATCTCTTTCTTCTAGCAGGAATGGGAATATCGCTGCTTTTCTGAAGTGCTAATGATAAGGACATTTTACCCCCTAACCTGGTTTAAACATTTCAAATCTGCTTAATAATCTCCATTTGAATTTGGTCTTCTGAATATCCGAAATGCCTAATCATATCACCAAGCAATGCTATTTGCGTCATAAGCCCAGCTGCTTTTGAATTTTGAGTTGTAAAGTCCCTACTACATTGCATCATGTTCCACATTTCTTTAGTCAGTCTGGCAAGCGTTCGGAATGCTTGAGCAGCCTCGCTTTTTCGTATGGCATAATGATGACAGGAAAAACATTTTGCTTCAAAAATACAAGCTCCCTGAATGAGACACTTACCTACTCCCGTTGGTGCAGGTAAACCAAACTTTGCAAAAAATTCATCTAACGTGATTTCTTCTGAGCCAAGAGCCTTAATTAACTCATCCGGTTCCATCTGATCATCGGCAAGCGCTTCAAAAATGCGCCAAATGAATCGCCCAGCAATTTCACCATCTTGATATTTCTTCATAGTCGCGAATAACAAGGCTTTCCGAGAGAGATTGCTTCTGAGGTAACGATTTAGCATCGTATCATTTTCATGTCCTGCAGCAAGTCGCGCCAAAGCACTATTACCTGTTTCAATTGCAATATGGGTAATAAGGTAATGACGATAACCGTGAGCTTTCCCTTTTTTATCCTTGTGACCAATAGATTCAGCGATCTTATCAAAAAACATGTATATTTGTTTTTCATTTAATAGCCAGGGAAACTCTTTGAGTTGAAATAAGTGAACATAAGTGGCCTCTGCTCTTTCATTCCACATTGGACGGAATGCATGCTCATCTGCCCTTTTTCGTAAAAAATTCAAAGCCCTTATACCACTTGAATCTAATATTGGAAACTGACCGTTTCGATGTTTAGCCTTCTCAATACCTGAATAAGGGCTATACAAACCCAATGCTGCTGGTGCATTTGGAAGAGGTAACACACAATCGTCGACCTGCAGGTTAAGCAGATAAGTTTTACGGACCGGTGAGGACGCTATGACTAGCCAGAAAGCCCGACATAATGCTTCAATTTCGTCCACTGGCTGGCAGCTTTCTATTGCCTTCTTCATAAGTGAAGGAAATTCCGGATCATCAAATGCTAATCCGTCACCAGCATAAGTCTCGCTTTGAGCCTCTCGATGGATTCCTGAGTACAAATCATTTGGCCAGTCCAAATGATTTGGAAAAAAGGAATTGAGACCATTTCCCCAATCTAGAAAAGCTTTGATAAAGCTTAAGCTGTTACCAATGTATTTAGAAGAGAATTTATCACCTTCTTCATTTAAAGAAAAATAGTCAAACAGTTCGAGATAGTCTTCGTATTCAAGAAGAGAAGCATCAGGCTCTCCTCGTTTATCAAGCCAAGCATAAAACTTGAGCAGAGCAGCTCCAGCTTTGCGCATATAATAATCTAAAGCATCTGAACGCTTCAGATGCTGGCGGTAATCTTCTGACACTCTGCCCCATTTGGAATGATCACAGCACTCATCGAAATGTGTCCTTTGTCTTCTCTTGCCTGGTAAGTTAGAATGTCCTAACTCGTATAAGAGATCCTTTAAACTCTTAGCATTATAACGCCTATCATTGGGCCTCATGAGGTCAGCAAGGAGAATATCTTCTTCTGTAAATTGTTCTAAGGGCTTCATGACGCTCACTATATGTATAGCCAGTTTGTTTAATAAGCCTTTCTTAGAAACATCTTTATTTCGGATGAACTCTGTTTCAGCACTCGTGAGCAAACCTAATTTCACAGGAAAATCGGCAAGGTTTACTCGTCCCCGTGTGGAAATATATTTAATTATATCGATACGACGGGAGTTCGCTTCATGATCTTCTCCTTCACAATAGCCTGAATCCCAAATCCAGAAAATAACATACCAAAGTTCACTTCGATCTCCTCCGTGAAATGACAGTCTTTCCTCTGGTTTAATAGCCAACCAATCATGTGGATTTGGATATGTGGTCTGAAGCTGTAGTACAGCATTATTCATCAAACAAAATGTATTCTTCACATTATTAATTTGTAATGTTTCCTTTAGAAATCTACGAAATGCAGTAAGCGGAACCCACTCTAATGTCACTATGTTTCCTCCTCTGTACCCATCAACGCTAGCTCAGAAATCTCCGCTTGTTGTTTGTAAAATTTACTCATATGCGACACCTCACCTTTTTCAGAATCTGAATTTGATTCAGGTATCCAGTGAATGTAGGTGTTCTCCGTTATTGTCACTGACGAATGCCCTAACCATTTGCTTATCTCCTCTATCGGTCTGTGGTATCTAAGGCTTAACGAAGTGGCGAACAGATGTCTGAAGGTATGTGGGTAAAAAGAGCGAACATCCACTGCTTCTTGAGAATGCGCAAATAATTTATTGGCCAGGTTATTAAATTTGCTATACACACCTTTTTCACTTAATGGCTTCCCTCTAGAATTATTAGATGCCGATACAAACAAATAACCATGATCTTTTCCAGAATATTGTGACAACAAATCACGACGCTGAACGAGAGCCCAGTAAAGTAATTCCGTAAACTCATTTTGCGTAGGGAATTGGATTTTCTCCCCGGAGTAGGGATCAACCGCCTTGTGATTAATTAATGGTACTTCTCTTTGGGATGCCTTCGTTTTCCACCCTGTATTAATGACCCAGTTCCCGTGAAGCCCGCTCTCTTGAATGTACCTTATCTTTTCACGTAGAGAAATCGTTAATCCTTCTCTTGCACTATGATACATGTTAAGGTTTGCAGGGATAGTCGAGGGTTCAATTTGAATGTTAGAAGCTTCTCCTGATCGTAAGCCAAAGTATCTCAAAATGGTAAATAAAAGTAGGTCTTGTGCATCTTCATAGGGATCCAGCAATGCAAAGAAAGAGTTTGCATCAGATTCGTTTATAACCTCAGAGCGATCGAGAGGAGTACCTTGTCGACTGTTTCCTCCACTTGGACCAGCAGTACTAGAATCACGTGCTATATTATCTACATCAAAAATAATCCGCACTCTGCTGCCAGCAGTACCAGATATTAAAGAATAATTGTCCCTTGCTTCTTTTCTCGGAATTTGCTCTATGGGTAAGTTCTCATACCGTCTTGTTCGGTCTCTTAAGAATTCGAGATAGGCACAAGCTGTATAGATAATAGGTCCGAATGCACCCGGGGGATATTCGCTCCAATCTGCCTTCTTAAGTTCATTAAGAGCACTTCGCACTACAGGCATCAATTTACCCTCAGCCATTGCATGCTTATTAAGAGGAATGGATTTTAACATAGACCACTGAATACTATGACTAGAACCTCTTATCTCTGAGAAAGGTTTGTACCCATTGGGTATACATCTGAGATAGTCTGCAAAGCTTAAGAGAATAAC
This sequence comes from Paenibacillus macquariensis, assembly GCF_900156375.1. Lineage (GTDB taxonomy): Bacteria > Bacillota > Bacilli > Paenibacillales > Paenibacillaceae > Paenibacillus_AQ > Paenibacillus_AQ macquariensis. The sequence continues at coordinate 174,546 of NZ_FTNK01000004.1, read as the reverse complement.
CTCAAGTGGAAAGGTACCTCCAGACTTAACTGGTATGAGGTGTATATAATCTATTTCGTCTTCTAACTTCCATATCATTAAAAAATCTAAAAACTTTTTTAAATTACGAGCATGTCCCTCTACTGTTTTTATCTGACTCTTCTTTTCATTGATTTGGGTCATTAGAAATGTAGTTGCTTCATGGTGTGTTGTATGATCTGGCCTACTTATCGCAATAGCCTTACTTCCATCTACCTGGTGTATGTAATGTAAACCATCTATTTTCAGGTTCTTATAAAATCTGGCAAAGGCAATTAATCTTACCGTTTCCGTCATCAACTTTGCTATATCCAAGAGTTCTTTATATCCCATTCCCCCCACCCTTTCGTATTAATATTCATTCAACTGTATATATGAAGTAGGTTATGTTCTTCCCTCACCAACTCTTTCTGACATATTCTTCTTTAATTCTACATAAAGCATAATGTTCTGACAACAACAATTAACCCCTTCCGCATGATAACAGAAGGGGTTTTCATCTTTTACATTGTTTACTTCCCATTTGTTGTCCTTCACGTCCAGCATCGCATGAATTAACGAGTAAATTACTTCGCTTCGCTAACTCATCAATAACTTTAAGCTGATCTAATGTCCTCTTATTAGGAACCAGCATAAATGGATCAGGAATAATAGGAAGATCATTTATGTTCCATTTCTTATATCTGTCATGATAAGCATCCGGCTCTGCTAGTCCAATTAAATGACCGATTGCCCATGTAATAATATATTGCTCACCTTCTAAATAGGATCGGTGGTTCTTCGCTTTGGGTTCAATTGCAGCAGCTATATTTCGACCCATATCAGGTTTCTCCGCAATAATGAGTGTCTTCAATGGATTGTCACTCCTTAATGAATTATGATCACCATCTCAATGCAACGCACTCTATCGTATCATATAAAAGTTTTGTTAACTAATAAAAGTTGTTTCCGAGTGCTTATTCTCCCTTTTTTAGTATCCAGTGATATCTTTACATTAAGAATATCAAAGCCATCACATATCAATTCCCTTTTTCACAAAACTTGGATCGAGGTGTTTATTGAATTTTGTCGAATCATATAACCTTACATTGTGTCTATTCCGATTAAGAAAATTCATAATAATAACACTAAATACGTGATAAATTACTATTATTAGCACATAAAGGTTGACAACAAACTAGAAATAGGAATAAAATTCAATAAGTGGTTTACCGCAAAATTTGTCGTTTTATATATATTTTTGTCATCATAATTCGATAATTCAATAGGAGGAAAAAATAATGTTAAAAGCAACAGGTATTGTAAGAAAAGTGGATGAATTGGGTCGTATTGTATTGCCGATCGAATTACGTAGAACGCTTGGGATTGAAATTAAAGATGGTTTGGAAATATTTGTAGATGGAGACCGTATCGTACTTAAAAAATATGAGCCTTCATGTATCTTCACTGGAAATGCTGAGGATCTAATTTATTTCAAGGGTAAAATGATTAGTAAAGCGGCTATGGAAGAAATGATTTCAATTTATAACACTTCTTTCTCTAAATAATACCAATCAGCTATATATAAAAAGGGATCGCCCTGAAGGTCTGATATATCTAGACCTATAGGACGACTCCTTTTTTTTGTTATCTATACTTAAAACGAAAACAGTAGACTAAAGATCATCCCTTTAGCCTACTGTTTGTTATTAATAAATATTTAGACAAGTACTGTAGATCCCATGAGGTATTTATCTACTTCACGAGCGGCTTCGCGACCCTCGTTAATAGCCCATACCACCAAGCTTTGTCCACGACGCATATCTCCTGCTGCAAATACTTTGTCTACATTGGTCGTATATCTGCCTTTGTGTGCTTCCACATTCGAACGACGATCCGTTTCAAGACCTAACTTCTGAATCAAAGTCTGTTCAGGACCATCAAATCCAATGGCGATTAACGCCATTTGTGCTTTGAATACACGTTCTGTTCCAGGAACAGGTTGATACACTTTACGGCCAGTATCATCAATCATCCGCTGAATTTGCACCGTATGCAATTCTTGCAATTGGCCCGATTCATCGCCTACAAATTTCGTTGTCATGATCGAGAACTCACGCGGATCCTGCCCGTAAATAGCTTTCGCTTCCTCTTGTGCATAATCTAATGTATATACATTTGGAAATTGCGGCCACGGATTGCCTAATGAATCACGTTCAAGCGGTGCCTTTTCATGCGTACCGAACTGCGTAATACTATTACAGCCATGACGGAGTGACGTTGCCACACAGTCAGAACCAGTATCCCCACCACCGATTACAATGACGTCTTTATCTTTAGCAGAAATATAATTTCCATCTTCCAATCCTGAATCTAAAAAGCTCTTAATCGTTCCGTTCAAATACGTCATCGCATAATGGACGCCTTTAAGATCTGAACCTTCGATGTTGAACTCACGAGGTTTCGTTGCACCACCGCAGAGAACGACAGCATCATATTCATCCACTAACTGCTGCGCAGGTATGTTACCACCGATCTCCGCGTTAGTCACAAATTCAATGCCTTCGGCTTCAAGAATATCTACGCGACGTTGTACTACGCCTTTATCAAGCTTCATAGCCGGAATACCATAGGTCAACAACCCACCGATACGATCAGCACGCTCATAGACCGTTACGTTATGCCCTGCCTTATTGAGTTGAGCTGCTGCTGCAAGACCTGCTGGACCAGAACCTACCACAGCTACACGTTTACCTGTACGTCTCTCTGGAGGCTTAGGAACAACCCAGCCCTCTTCAAAACCTTTATCAATAATCGCTTGCTCAATTGTTTTAATCGTTACCGGCTGACCAATTAAACCTACGGTACAAGAACCTTCGCAAGGCGCTGGACAGACACGACCTGTGAATTCAGGGAAATTGTTCGTTTTATGTAAACGATCTAGCGCTTCTCTCCACAATCCACGATAAATTAAATTATTCCATTCCGGAATAAGATTATTTACAGGACAACCCGATGTTCCTCCTGCCATATCAACTCCCGTATGACAATATGGTGTCCCGCAATCCATACAGCGAGCACCCTGCGTCCGAAGCTCTTCATCAGACATATGCTTATGAAATTCTTCCCAATCTTTAATCCGCTCTGATGGATCACGATCTATAGGAAGCTGACGACTAAATTCCATAAAACCTGTTGGCGTAGACATTACCCTATTCCCCCATCCCGTTCTCTCATCAACATAATTATTTATATAAGTACATAAATATGCGAGTGAATAAATACGTTATAATTTATATTATTCTAGCATCCCCATGATTTTATATTAATGGATTATCCGCATTATTATTTGTACTATTTATCATTAAAGTAACAGGACATGGAAGGGTTTAACAGTTATTGCGATTATAGATATAGAAACGATAATCATAAGGATTCTTCTCGTCTCTCACCCCTGGGATTTCCTCAGATAAGTTCCAACAAGTCCAGTCTATATCCGGAAAGACAGTGTCGCCTTCAAAGTCTTCATCAATTCTTGTCACAAGCAGACGGTCCGCATATGGCAACCATTTCTCATAAATTTGTGCCCCACCAATGATCATAAGCTCTTGATTATTTGCATATTCTAACGCTTCTTCTAGACTATGAATAATCTGAGCATCTTGTGACGTATATTCTGAATCACGTGTCATCACAATATTCGTACGATCCTTTAATGGTCTACCACCAAATGACTCCCATGTTTTTCTACCCATTACAACAGGCTTACCTATCGTTTGTTCTTTGAAGAAAGCCATATCACGTGGTAAACGCCACGGCATTCCATTGTCTTTGCCCATGACACCATTGCGGCCCATGGCCCAAATCATCGTAATACCCATCCCTATCTCCTTCTTTCTCTCTTTCTCTTTATATGGCCACTGGAGCTTTAATCCCAGGATGATATTTATAATCAACAAATTCGAAATCTTCAAAAGTATAATCAAATATTGAATCAGGTGTGCGCTTGATTACCAATTCTGGTAGATCATAAGGTTCACGCTGCAGTTGAGTATGCACTTGCTCCATGTGATTTGAATAAATATGCACGTCGCCACCGGACCAAATAAACTCACCCACCTCTAGACCGCACTGCTGAGCCACCATATGCGTTAGTAACGCGTAACTCGCAATGTTAAACGGAAGGCCTAAGAATGTATCTACAGAGCGCATAGTCAGCATGCATGACAGCTTCCCACCAGCAACATAGAACTGAAATACAAAATGGCATGGTGGAAGTTTCATTTGGTCAATTTCAGCCACATTCCATGCACTTACAATATGTCGACGTGAATCAGGATTGTTCTTAATCGCTTCAATCACGTTCGCGATTTGATCGATTCGCTCTCCACTTGGGGATTCCCAAGATCTCCACTGTGAACCATATACAGGGCCCAGTTCCCCGTTCTCATCAGCCCATTCGTCCCATATCGAGACGCCATTTTCTTTCAAATACTTTATATTTGTGTCACCACTAATAAACCATAACAGTTCATGAATGACAGATTTAAGATGAACTCTTTTTGTCGTTAAAAGTGGGAACCCCTTCGATAGATCAAAACGAAGCTGACGTCCAAATACCGATACCGTCCCTGTGCCTGTCCGATCTTCTTTAGGTGTACCGTTGTCTAATATGTCTTGTAGCAATTCTAAGTAATTCTTCACTGATTAAAGCACCTCACTATATTTTATATCGCTTATACGTGACAAGCCTATTCGAATCTTTGTGTTCTAAGTGTAACATGTATTTATCATTAAAATAAATATATACACTTCAATAAATTTTAATCGAACGGAAAAAACCTTCATTATGTTTAAATGTCCGCTTCGATAACGGATTGTCCTTCCGATCGCTGTTGCCCTCTGATTTCTTGATTGTATAATGCCGCAGTGTAGTTGAAATCAGAGAGCAAGTATATGCTTTCGAAGTAGCTTTCCTGCGGAAAACTTGTAGGCGAACGCTAACGCTTCTACAGGACAATTCCGTCACCTTCGCTACTTCGAGTAATGTCCATGCTGTTCTGATGTAGCTGATTTTATTGTAGATCTTAAATTAATAATAAACAGGGGTCTCCCATATCCGATTTGAAAACTTTACTGTAAGAATGGATTTTCTAACACATGTGAATAACTTGTTATGCTCAAAGTAAGGCAGCGGACGGAACATTTCGGAAAAGCGTAAGCGCTCGCCTAAAAGCTTTCTGCAAGAAAGCTACTTCGAAAGCATGTGCTTGGTCTTCGAATTTCAACCTCTACAGCGGTTTCAATCCAGAAATTTGGAGACCACAGCGATTGGAGAAAATGTCCGTTCGCGAAGCATCCACCACACAGAATAGATCTTATGCATTCAACAAAACAAAAAAAGCGCCCCTAACCATTTCATCAATGGCCAGAAGCACTCTTTTATATATTAGTTACGATTTCTTATTTACGTGGAGCCATCATGTGGATTGGGTTACCAAGAGCTAGCTCGGCACCTTCCATCACGATTTCACCCAATGTTGGGTGAGCATGAATTGTCAAAGCGATGTCTTCAAGTGTTGCACCCATTTCGATAGCCAAACCAAGTTCAGCAATCAAGTTGGAAGCTTCAAGACCTGCAATATGGCATCCTAGAACAAGGTCAGTACCTTTTTCAGAGATCAACTTCACGAAGCCGTCAGGGCTATTTAGAGACAATGCGCGACCGTTACCGGCAAATGGGAATTTAGCTACAACAACTTCATAGCCTTTTTCCTTCGCTTCTTTCTCTGTATAACCAACGCTTGCACATTCAGGATCTGTGAACGCTACTGCTGGGATACACTTGTAATCAATAACAGATGTATGACCAGAGATAGCTTCAGCAGCTACTTTAGCTTCATAGGAAGCTTTATGAGCAAGAGCAGGACCTGCAACGATATCACCAATAGCGAAGATATGTGGGAAGTTCGTACGACCTTGATGGTCAACTTTCACTAATCCACGTTCGTCCATTTCGATACCTACAAGATCAAGACCAAGTTCACCGTCTGTATTCGGACGACGTCCAACTGTAACAAGCAAGTACTCAGCAGTTACTTCTTTGGACTCTCCACCAACAGAATATTTCACAGTAACGTCTTTATCTGTTTGTGTAGCACTTTCAGCTTTAGCATTAGTGATAATTTCAATACCTGTTTTCGTCATGTTCTTAACAACAAGTTTAGTCATATCTGGATCGAAACCGTTAAGAACGGATTCCAAGCCTTCAACGATCGTTACTTTTGTACCGAATTTCGAGAACATTTGACCAAGCTCAGCACCGATATATCCACCACCGATAACAATTAGGCTCTTCGGAATTTCAGGAAGATCCAATGCTTCAGTTGAAGACATAATACGACCACCGAATGGGAATGGTTTAAGTTCGATTGGACGAGAACCTGTAGCAATAATACAGTTCTTGAAACGGTAACGTGGAGATTCGTGATCATTGAAGACACGAGCTTCGTTCTCATTGATGAACATACATTCACCATTGAATACTTCCACTTTGTTACCTTTAAGCAATCCAGCAACGCCACCAGTTAATTTCTTAACAACACTGTTTTTGAATTCTTGTGTTTTACCGAAATCTACTTTCACATTCTCTGCACTTACCCCAAATGCAGCACCATGTTGTGCAGACTCATAATGATGAGCAGCAGCAATCAAAGCTTTGGAAGGAATACATCCGCGGTTAAGGCATACTCCACCAACTTCGGATTTATCTACAATTAATACCTTTTGGCCTAGTTGAGCAGCACGAATTGCTGCTACATAACCACCAGGACCTGCACCAATGACTAACGTATCGATATCAAGAGAAGCGTCTCCAACTACCATGATTAAACCTCCATTACTAATAGCTCAGGATTATTGAGCAGTGTTTTAATGTAGTTCATAAAGTTTTGTGCAGTAGCGCCATCGATAATACGGTGGTCAAAGCTTAATGACAATGCCATAACTGGTGCAATAACAATTTCACCATTCTTAACTACGGCTTTTTCAGAGATACGACCTGTACCCAAAATTGCAACTTCAGGGAAGTTGATGATTGGAGTAAAGAACATACCGCCAGCAGAACCGATGTTAGAGATTGAAATTGTACTACCCTTCATTTCGTTAGGGGACAATTTACCATCACGTCCACGAACCGCTAGGTCTTTGATTGAATCAGCAACCATCCAGATGCTCTTACGATCAGCGTCTTTGATAACTGGAACGATCAAACCATTATCTGTATCTGTAGCAATACCGATATTGTAGTATTTCTTGTAAACAATTTCGTTGCTTTCTTCATCAATCATCGCATTAAGTGCAGGGAATTGACGGCAAGCCGCAACAAGTGCTTTCACGATAAATGGAAGATAAGTAACTTTGATTCCTTTTTTCTCAGCGATTGGTTTCATACGTGTACGGAAATCCACCAAGTCAGTTACATCTACTTCATCCATAATTGTTACGTGTGGAGCAGTGTAAGCTGATTTAACCATCGCGTTAGAGATCATTTTACGGATACCCTTGAATGGTACACGTTCTTCTTCTCCGCTAACACTAACCGAAGTTGTTGCAGTTGAAGCAGCCTTAGGAGCTTCTTCAGTCGAAGTTGCAGCAGCTGCCGGTGCAGCTGAAGTCGCTTGACCACCGTTCTTAAAGGATTCAACATCTTCCTTCGTAACTTTACCGTTATTACCAGTACCCGTTACGGTAGAGATATCAATACCTTGCTCACGAGCGAATTTACGCACGCTTGGTGTTGCAAGAACGTCTTTATTCGGAGCTGCTGAAGCAACAACTTCAGCATTAGCTGGTGAAGAAGTCGTGTCAGCGCTACCTTTTGCTACGTCTGCTTCTTGACTAGAATGATCGCTAGCGTGAGCATCTTGCTCAGGAACGTCACCTACAGCATCAATAACAGCTACAACGTCACCTACGCGACATACTTGTCCGTCTTTGGTTAGCACTTCTAGTACTGTACCATCCACTGGGCATGGAACTTCAATAACTGCTTTGTCATTCTGTACTTCCATTACGATAGAATCATCAGTAACTTTATCACCAACTTTGATATGCATCTTGATGATTTCACCTTCGTGTAAACCTTCGCCTAATTCTGGGAAACGGTATTCAAATTTAGCCAATGTTTTTACCTCCTTATTAATGACTGCGAGCTGTTAGTATTCCAACACGGTATTAACAGCTTTGATAATACGAGCTGGTGTAGGGAGCCATGAATCTTCGATTTGTGCAAAAGGATAGATCGTATCTGGACCCGCAACACGAAGTACTGGAGCTTCCAAGTGTAGAATAGCTTTTTCGTTGATTTGAGCAATAACCTCAGCTGCAATACCAGCGCTCTTTTGCGCTTCCTGTACAACAATCGCACGATTCGTTTTCTTAATCGATGTTACAATCGTATCTATATCAAGTGGATTTAATGTACGTAAGTCAATAATTTCAGCTTTGATTCCTGATTTCTCCAACTCATCAGCTGCTTTCGTAGCTGTATGAACAGTCATTCCGTAAGAAATGATGGTTACGTCAGAACCTTCACGAACGATATTAGCTTTACCAAGTTCGATGGTGTATTCACCTTCTGGAACTTCTGCACGGAATGCATGATAAAGATTCAAATGCTCCATAAAGAATACTGGATCGTTGTCGCGAATTGCAGAGATCAATAGTCCTTTTGCATCGTAAGGATTAGATGGTACTACTACTTTAATACCCGGAGTTTGAGCAATCAAACCTTCCAAGGAATCTGTGTGTAGTTCTGCCGCTTTAACGCCACCACCGAATGGTGTACGGAAAACGATTGGAGAATGGTAACGTCCACCTGAACGGTAACGCATACGAGCTGCTTGAATCAACATTTGATCCATCGCTTCAAAGATAAATCCAATAAATTGAATTTCAGCAATTGGACGGAATCCTTGGATACCAAGTCCTACAGCCAATCCACCGATGGCAGATTCAGCTAGTGGAGTATCAAATACACGATCTTCTCCGAAAGCTTTTTGCAAACCTTCTGTTACGCGGAAAACACCACCTACATTCCCTACATCTTCTCCGAAGATCAAGACGTTCGGATCACGTTCAAGTTCTACGCGCATCGCATCACGAATTGCTTCTTTCATATTCATTTGAGCCATTGCTTCATATCCTCCTTAAACATTCGCAGTCACGTTGGTTATTTATATGTTGTAAATTATCTCTATTCGAAATCGGCTTTTTGTTCTTCCAGATATTTCGGTGTAGTCTCGAACATACTGTCAAGCAAACCGGATACTGTCATTTTTTCTGTTTTCTCTGCTTTTTTGATCTGTTCATTTACTTCAGCCTTAGCTTCTTCTCTTACACGTGCTGTATCTTCTTCAGTCCAAAGACCTTTTTTCTCCAAATACTTAGCAAGACGTGCGATAGGATCCTTCGCACTCCATTCCACTTCTTCTTCCTTCGTCCGATATTTACTAGCATCATCTGACAAGGAATGTGGACGGAAACGATATGTTACGGCTTCGATCAATGTTGCACCTTCACCATTACGACCACGTTCTGCAGCTTCTTGCACAGCACTAATGACAGCAAATACGTCCATACCGTCAACTTTAATACCTCTAATACCCGCAGCTACTGCTTTATGAGCAATAGAAAGAGCCGCTGTTTGTTTGGAGAATGGTGTAGTGATTGCATAACCATTGTTTTGAACAAAGAAAATGACCGGTAGTTTATATACGCCTGCATAGTTTAGACCTTCATAGAAGTCACCTTCAGACGAACCACCGTCACCTGTATATGTGATAGCTACTTGTTTTTGTTTTTTAAGTTTGAATCCCATTGCAATACCCATTGCATGGAGAATTTGCGCACCGATAATAATCTGTGGCATCAATACGTTAACACCTTCTGGAATTTGACCTCCATGTTGGTGACCACGTGAATATAAGAACGCTTGATAAAGTGGAAGGCCATGCCATACCAATTGCGGAATGTCACGATATCCAGGACATACAAAATCTTCTTTCTGTAGAGCATACTCGCTACCGATCATCGTTGCTTCTTGACCAGACACAGGAGCATAAAAACCAAGACGTCCTTGACGACCTAAGTTAACTGCACGGTCATCCCAAGTACGTGTAAATACCATACGATACATAATTTCTTTCAATTGATCATCAGTAAGTTTCGGCATCATAGCTTCATTAACGATTTCACCATCTGGAGATAGAACGGACAGCGCTTCTACTTCCTCTGTATACACTTCATAAGGAACCTTGCTCATCATCTTCACCTCAACAAAAAAATTTGATTATCATGTGCGCCTGTTATAGAATTATTATATACCTGTTCTATACGTTAAGTCAAAGGTAAATACCATCTAAATCAATTATTTTGATTTTTGTATGTATAACAGTACAAAATAATTGGTATAACAGATAGTACAATTAAACAACACAGCGAATTAATTCACAACAATATCTTAGCTTATCGCTTTGCCCATTGCAAAAAAATCAACCCAAGAAAAGGTGACCTTAGATGACCGATTCTCGTTACTTAAAACGGACCATTATAAAAGAAGAAATAAACAGTAACTATCTTGCAGAAACTCGTAATCTTCGTATCTATTTACCTCCTGGATATAATGAAATTGTTAGCTACCCTGTTGTATACTGCCAAGATGGTGAAGAATTTTTCAATTTCGGTCGTATTGCTACTATTGCCAATGGCCTCATACTTGATGGAGGTGCTGAACCTTTTATTATTGTAGGTGTGGAGGTCGACACATCCGTCCGCACAGCAGAATATGCACCTTTCGGTAGCAGATTTGAGGCATACGTGAAATGTTTTGCTGAAGAAATTATCCCCTATGTGCAGCAGAAATATCCCGTTCGAACCGAGACCTCCGAAACTTTGATTGCTGGTGACTCCCTTGGTGGGAGCGTTTCTCTTCATATAGCCCTTAGATATCCACACTTGTTCACGCGGGTTCTTAGCTTGTCCGGTGCTTATTATGAAGCTTCACAACAACTTATTGCTTCTGAAACAGACTTATCCTGGTTAAACATCTTCATGATTGTGGGTCTTCAAGAGAATGAATTCACGACAGACACAGGTACGTATGATTTCGTTCAGTTGAATAGAGATACGAAGAACCTCTTAGAAGAACGCGGAGCACAAGTTCATTATGAAGAAAAAGAGGGTCGTCATCTTTGGGGGTTCTGGCAAAAAGAGTTACCAGACGCTCTATTGTATTTTTTTGAAGAATAAGATCTTAATTCTAAAAGTAAATCCTACACGCTCATGTTATCGATATGAGGTTAGGATTTATTTTTTCGCATCAAAATGACTGCGCTTTCATGAAGAGTCTTTCAAAAAGGCATGTTAAATCATGCCTCTTGTAATCATTATAGCTTTTCTTTCACTATTTTATCCAATAATACGTCACAACCCGCGTTCATCAATTCATATACCTCTTCAAAGTTTCCAGTGAAATAAGGATCTGGCACTTCACGTAACTTCTCATCTGGTAATAAATCCATAAACTGAATGATACTTGCCTCTGTTCCTCCCTCAATTTTCCGAAGGTTCGTCAGATTCGATTCATCCATACAGACTATGTACTCAAAAGCACTGAAATCTTGACTTATCACTTGTCGAGCTGCCATTCCTTCATAACCAATCACATGCGAATCTAGCAGTCTTCTAGTTCCTTCATGCGGAGGATGACCGATATGCCAATCTCCTGTACCTGCGGAATCCACAGTAATTTGATGCTCTAATCCTTGCTTCTTAATCTTGTCCCGTAGTACAGCTTCAGCCATGGGAGATCTACAAATGTTTCCGAGACAGACAAATAGTACGTTAATCAAATGTGCTCATCCTTTCCAAACAAACGCGTTAGTATACGGATCAGTTATCCGCTAAGACTTGATGTAGAATTACTTATAGAACGTCTTGGCAGTCTCCACTTATAGAAGACAGACAACATTCTAAATACAACGACACATACGAACAATGTTAGCAGCTCCCAAGAATTGTGCAACCAATTCAATCCAATGGCCAGACCTGCAATCATCGCCCATACGGCATAGATCTCATCACGTAATACAAGTGGTTTTCGCCCCGCAAGTATATCACGTATGATTCCCCCACCGATCCCAGTTAAAACAGCGGCGACGAGAACCGCACCTAAGGGATGATTCATTTCCGTTGCATAGATTGCTCCTTGTATCGCGAAGGCAGACAATCCAATCGCATCGAATAATGCTTCTGTTTTCTTCCAGTGCTTAATCCATTTCAGAGGTAGTATAAAAGCAATCACGACAGAAATAAGCGCCAGACGAATCAGCAATCCCTGACTCCATAATGACGTCACAGGAACACCAATTAACACATTTCGTACAATCCCTCCACCAAATGCTGTGACAAGTCCTAAGACGATCACTCCGAGGATATCATACTCTTCTTCCATTGCAACAAAAGCGCCCGACATCGCAAACGCTATCGTTCCGATAATACTAAACCACTCAAATATATGCATATCCACTAGAGCGACCTCTTTCCTATCATGATGCTGTCACCATTGTAATCATGACGATATGAATTGTGCAACCATGAATTCTCATTTATACTTGTCTTTAGCTTCAATTAAGTATTGATACTTCGCATTTAGTTCAATCTATCTATTAAAATGATCTTGGAGGACATACATATGACACATAAACGCGTAATCATTTTTTCAGGTGGAAGCCTATTTCCAGAGTTCTTGGATCAAATCGAAAAAGATGACTACATTATAGGAGCCGATAAAGGTGCCTTATTCTTAATCAACAATAACGTTCATCCTCATATATCTGTCGGTGATTTCGATTCCATCTCGGAAGAGGAGAAATTAATCGTTTCTTCATCTAGTGGTGAAATGATGGACTGCGATGCGATAGATAAGAATCTTACAGACACCGAACTGGCCTTTGAGATTGCGCTTAAACAACGTCCTACGCATATTTTATTAATTGGCGGAACAGGTACTCGTCTTGATCATACGTTAGCTAACATTCAGATGCTCAATCGAGCACTTCAACACCATACTTCACTCACAATACTCGACAAGAACAATTACATCTCGATGACTGGCTCTTCACTTGAAGTCACCAATTTGGGGTATACCTATGTTTCACTCCTACCGATGACTGCTGAAGTGACGGGTATTACTATAGAAGGATTTGAGTATCCGCTAGAGGATGCAACTTTGAAATTAGGACAATCGCTAGGGATTAGTAATCGCCTTACAGGTGAACAAGGTTCCGTCTCTATCGAAAGCGGATTGTTACTCGTGATCCAAAGCAAAGATTAAATTAATACAATTTTGTAATCTATAAGATTCCTTAGAAAAAGCCAAGAACCTATGCTGTCATAGCATTCTTGGCTTTTTCTATGTCTACATACGACAATTAATTAATTATTTGTAACTTTTAATCAAATTTTAATAAAGCAACTCTAGCGACTGGTATATCAGTCTTTTTTAGTAGATCTCCAAATATTAGGTTGTTACAAAACTGTTATACTTGGTTTCGAGCACAACTAGACACTATTAAAACAGAAACTATCGGAGGTACTACAACATGACTAAACATACATGGACTCATAGATTTGCAGTAATAGGAATATGCTCATCTCTTGCTTTAACTGCTGCGATCACGGTCGCTAGCCCAGTTGCTGAAGCAGCAACTACCGCTACTGCAACAACATCAAAAGCTAGTAAAATCATCAGCTATGGTAAAACTTTTCTTGGAACGCCATATAAATTCGGTGCTGCAACGACTACAACTAGAAATTTCGACTGTTCTTCACTTATGAAACGAATCTATGGTAAATATGGTGTTACATTACCACGTACATCTGTAGCACAATCCAAAATGGGAGTTGCTGTTTCTAAAGCTAATCTTAAAGTAGGAGATCTCGTATTCTTCTCTACAGGAAGTAGAGCGACTGGAAAGAATGTCACACATGTTGCGACGTATATCGGCAACGGTAAAATCCTTCATACTTACGGACAACCAGGTGTTGTAATCTCTGATCTAAACAAAGGTAACTGGAAGAAAACCTATCTTAAAGCACGTCGTGTCCTTTAACCACAACCATTCATACTTCATATATATAAAACTGACAGTTTTCTTGACTGTCAGTTTTTTTGCGTGCTCACATGAATTTAATTATCTAAATATAATGAACTAAAGTTTGGGCTCACTAGTGCAATCTTTTCTATAGATAATCATGAATATGGGGGATCGTCTTTAGTTCAATCTATCTAGGTTCCTCTAATATATATCCTACCCCTCGTGAGGTTTGAATCATTTTGTGTTGGAACCCCTTGTCCAATTTAACTCTCAAATGACGTATATATACATCTACCACATTCGTTCCTAAAAGAAAATCATAGTTCCACACTTGTTGTAGAATCTCTTCTCTACTACACACTTCATTGACATGTTTTGCTAAATACGATAACAAATCGTATTCTTTACGTGTTAATTGAATGTCCTGTGTATTACGCATGACTCTGCGGCTTTTGGGATCAATAGTTAGGTCACCAATGGTGATAGGGAGCGACTTATCATGTCCTTCTTTCGACACCAGATTAAACAAATTATGAATACGAACCAATACGATTTCAATCTGAACTGGCTTCGTTATATATTCATTGGCCCCTTCATTAAACCCATTTATTATATCTTCAGTCTTCATCTGATCGGACAGGACCATCGTCACAAAAGGTCTTCTCCCTGTATGCAACTCACCTATCAGGGTATAGTCCATCTTGTCACTTGCTTGGTCCAAAATCAGCATATCTATATCATGAATTTCTGCATATTCTTGTGCCCCTTTGTTATTGGAAACCTCGATCACTTCGTAATTCGCTTCTCTTATTGCCGCAATAATGGGAACCGCGGACTCACCATCGTATGCTACATACAGAATAATCTCATTCACAGGCTCCACCAATTTCTAAAATCGTATCGGAAATATTCATCTATACCCTAGCTTGCACCAAGCAAAAAAAATCCATTCCTAATGATTAGGAATGGATTGATTTGAATTGAATTATCCAAAATAGCGATGATACAGCGTTCTAGCTTCAGCAATGTCTTTCGTACCATGAATCAATGCTCTTCCATCTGGGAAAACAACCAAACGGTGTGCACCAATACTGTACGATACTAGAAACGGGTTACTTTCTACATTACCTTCTTGAAGATTTGAGAGCCGAACAGCTAACTGTTCAAGATTCACAGATTGACGCTGACTAGGACGAATCTGAACGGTGTCACGTCCGCAGAGTACATCAACCTTTTCTAAGTTAGCAGCGGATAAATACGGATACGTCGCTTGATCTCCACAAGAAAGGCAATCACTTTTCTTCGCAGAATCAACCCCAATGGAGACATATTCATTTCGCCATAGATCAAAGGATAATAACTTACGACGCAGTGCTTCTGGGTGACCACTAAGAAGCTTAAGTGCCTCCGTTGTCTGGTTGGCAGTGACCATCTGTACTGCTTGCGGAATAATACCTGAGGTATCACATGTATCCCCACCTAGAGGAACGGCCCCTAAGAGACAATTCAGACATGGTGTTTCCCCGGGCAGTATCGTATACGTTATTCCGTAACTACCGACACAACCACCGTAAATCCACGGAATATTATGTTTCTGTGAAATATCATTCATCAGTAGGCGTGTATCGAAATTATCTGTCCCATCCATAATGAGATCGACATCCGTAATTAGAGACTCTAACTCTTCCACTCGAACATCCATAACATGAATATCTATTGTAACTAACGAGTTGATGTCTTCTAACCGACGCTTAGCAGCCACTGCTTTGGGTAGACGGTCCTTCGCATCCTGTTCACTAAAAAGCTGTTGCCTCTGAAGATTACTCCATTCTACATAATCCCGGTCAGCTAAAGTAACATGTCCAACCCCTGCTCTTACTAAAGTCTCAGCAATAGAGGTTCCTAATGCGCCACAACCCACAATAAGAACATGACTTTGTCCAAGTTTCTTCTGACCGGACGTTCCTAGAGGTGTAAATCGCTCTTGGCGCGAATAGCGGTGCAAGGCATCTGATGGCAATTCCTGTAGGATTTCATCATTGGACATGTTATTTATTCATCCTTTCCGTACTATACAGTCTTGACCTTAGAAGCCCACGCTTCCACATTCCATTCTTTCGTTACCCAGTCTTCATAGAATTCTGGTTCATGGCAGACTAGAACTACCGTTCCTTTAAATTCCTTAAGCGCCCGTTGCAATTCAGCTTTAGCAATGATATCTAAATGGTTCGTAGGCTCATCGAATAGAATCCAGTTCGCTTCACGCATCATCAACTTACATATCCGCACTTTAGCTTGCTCTCCACCACTCAACATACTTAAAGGACGTGTAATATGATCATTCTTAAGACCCACACGTGCTAAATGCGAACGCACTTCACTTTGAGTTAGTGCTGAAAATTCATTCCACACGTCCTCAAGAGGTGTGATTCTGCCAGCAACCGATTCTTGCTCAAAGTATGCTGGTTGCAGATATTCACCTAGGTATGTTCTTCCGCTTAACGTAGGTATTTTACCGAGAATGGTTTTGAGCAAAGTAGACTTACCTACACCATTACAACCAACGATAGCGATCTTATCTCCACGTTCGATGACCATATTCATCTTAGGAAGTAGAGGGTGACTATAACCAATTTCGAAATCAATTCCTTCGAATACAGTCTTAGAACTTGATCTAGCTTCTTTAAATTTGAATGTCGGCTTAGAAGCTTCCTCTGGTTTCTCAATTCGATCTAATCGATCCAATTGTTTCTCACGGCTCTTCGCTTGCTTGGACGAAGAAGCTCGCGCTTTATTACGTGCGATGAAATCTTCCTGTTTCTTAATCATCTCTTGCTGTCTTTCGTAAGCATCAACATGCTGATTCTTCGTCATATCAGCCATTTCAAGGAATTTCTCATAATTGGCAGTGTATCTTGTTAATTTGGAGAATTCCAAATGATAAATGATATTTACGATTTGATTCATGAAATCCGTGTCATGTGAGATCAACATAAAGGCATGTGGATAGTTCTTCAAATACTGTGTCAACCACTCAATATGCTCTACATCCAAATAGTTCGTAGGCTCATCCAGCAGTAACACGTTCGGCTTCTCAAGTAATAACTTCGCAAGTAATACCTTCGTCCGCTGTCCACCACTTAATGATGCTACATCACGATCCAAACCAATAGCAGTAAGACCTAGACCTTGGCTCATTTCTTCTACTTTAACATCAAGCAAATAGAAATCCCCAATATCTAACTGCTCTTGAATGTCTCCCATTTGCTCTAGGAGCACTTCTAATTCTTCTGGTGTTGCTTCACCCATCTTGTTCGTAATCTCATTCATTTCCTGCTCAAGTAACAAAAGCGGCAAGAAAGCATCCTTAAGAACATCACGAATCGTTTTTCCTGGTGTTAACTTCGTATGCTGATCCAAATAACCAAAACGAACGCGAGGCGTCCATTCTACTTTCCCTTCATCCTTAAGAAGTGTACCCGTAAGAATATTCATCAATGTGGATTTACCAACCCCATTGGCACCAACAAACCCTACACGTTCCCCTTCCAACAAACGAAAAGTAACATCTCTAAACAACGTACGTCCCCCGAAATTATGGGAGAGACCTTCAACTGTTAATAAACTCATCTTTACTCTTTAACCCCTATCTATTATAAAAATCACTTTTATTTACATTAAAAATATCATCAAGATTATATTGTAACATAAATAGGATGCTCGCTGTAAGCTGAACTTCCTTTATTTTTGAAATTCAGAAATGTAAAGACCCCATATTCAAGTAGAATACAGGGCCAAAGAGAATACTCGGATAAAAGAGAAACAATAATCAGCTGGCTAACTAGTGCGTCCCGTTAGGTGCGTAATCATCATAAGATGACTTGTTAGCATCATAGAAAACGACATCGCCATCTTTAAGAAGGTATTGCACACCATACGGATCGGTAATCAATCGGTCTCGCACGCCATCCGAACCATCATATCCTTCCATGTTCCACCACTGGTTATCAAGCGGGCCATTAATATATTGCAGATGTGGTTTGTTTAAATCGGCATTTCGAATCGTTTCCAAATTAAAGTTAAGTGAAATATAACCATTACGAAAAAAAATCGGTGACTTTTCATCGAGTTTATTCGTTTTGCCATACGCGGCTAAATCTGTACCTTTAGCAACGGCATAGACAGCAGCTGGTAAACTGTACTCACCATACCATTGTTGAATCGACGCATTCGTTCTAGCTGGACTAGCAGTTGCATTTGCTGGCCTGTCGAACGTATTAATGAAGGTTCGTAAAGGGGAAGGAAGCAATTGAATATCGTACCCTCCTACATATGTTTGTTCTGTTGACCTTTTTTGATATGCCGTTAAGTACTGTGGCCTTGTCATTGTCCACCCTAACTTCATATCGTAAAGCGATCCCGCAGTGTTCACAATATCTGTAACTGGTACATTTCGTAAGCGCTGATTAAGTATGATATTTCGACGTTCCACATCAGATGCAGAACCGATCCTCACAAACTTTTTAGTGTCCGAATGATAGTAGAGATCAACTTCAACTCGCCGTGCAGACGTTGACGCACTATTATCTTGGAAGTAAAACGTTGGAGTTACCCGAATAGCATCCTTATCCTCGAACATGTTTCCTTTCGTCTTCAGATCGAATTTGAAGTGATACCCTGTTTTAACAGTCATCGTCTTGAAGCTTGCTACAGGATGACTTCCTCTAAGAATTGGTAGTACATACGGAGCAACTTTTCCGTTAGTAGCTCCATCAATCCCTTTGGTCCCTACTGAATATGAAGTGCCTTTAGAAGTACTGCTTCCCTTAGCTGATCGAAATACCGTTTCCCAAATTGGATCAGCAATATCCGTGATATGGAAATCATACAATCTACCTATGACTTCTACCGGTACAGTATCCGTTGCGACATGGTTATCTAAGTTAAGATTCGATTCGGATTCGGTAGTGAATCCGGATGCAGGAGCGTTTTCAGCAAAGGATCTGAAATACACAGTATAATCTCCCTCATTAAC
Source organism: Paenibacillus macquariensis (assembly GCF_900156375.1). Lineage (GTDB taxonomy): Bacteria > Bacillota > Bacilli > Paenibacillales > Paenibacillaceae > Paenibacillus_AQ > Paenibacillus_AQ macquariensis. The sequence continues at coordinate 155,355 of NZ_FTNK01000004.1, read as the reverse complement.
CCAGACGGGTAAGAAAAATGTCGTCTCAAGCTCTGATACGGGAATGGTAATCCAAGTATCCTTGGGATAGAACGTGGATTTATCTGATGTATAGACATCAAATTCAAACCGCACTTGTTTGGTTTTAATATATTTTGCATAATCCCTGTCGCCATAACCTGGAATATTCCGATGTTGACCACTAGTAGGCATATAGACTTTGAAATTGCGGTCTAGTATAAATGCCCTGCGGCTATAATTAGGAGCAGTCTTTTGGTTATGCGCTGCATCATCCGAAGCATTCGCATAAATGACGGTAGGTGTATGCACAGTCACTGTATTTATGGCATTAACCGGATACGGTTTATCAGATCCCCCTCCTATATTTTGAGGGAGCAATGTATAGTAGATTGTTCCGGTACTCGTAGTATTAAGTTTGTTAAGTAATGAATTTGAGATCAAAAGTCCATCTTGGTATAAGACGCGGTTACTGATCATCGTTGGATTTGGAATCTTAGTTGGCGTGGGACCTGTCTTACTCACTTCTGAATCATCCATAATTTTTTGACCGTTAAAATCAACCTTGTCGTTCTTGACAAGAGGATCTTTTGTTCCACTTTCAGCCATTCCCTTTAGTCTACTCGTATCGTCCGGGGGAGATGGCTTAGTAGCCCCTCCTACTACCGCAGGTGGTGTATACGTTATTGTTGCGCCCTCTTGGGGTTTAACATGATCTTCTACAGTATCACTATGTAATGATGCCAGTGTAGGAGGCGTATATCCTGAAGGGGTAAGTGTTACCTCCCCTCCGGGTAAGGCATAGTTCCTCATGACAGATTTGTCGATACCATACAGCTCTAAATTTTTGATTTCCCAGTATGTATAATCTTTGGTGAATGTGAAAGAATATGTTTTCGACTCAGTCTCAGACATGTCTTTGTCAGCTACTGTAACGGGTTTGCCATCAGGTCCAGTTGTCGGAGGCTGTTTTTCTTTCCACTTCAGAATATAATCAACATCGACGTTACATTCATAATTGACTTTTCCATTCATCTGTCCAAATGTATGTTGATACAGATAGTTAAACGCTAGCGTATTAGCGTATAGATTGTCTGACGTAGGGATTCCTTTGCCTACATCGAAATTGTAGGGGCTATTACTACCATCATCTGCTTTAATTGCCCCCGTAGCCGATGGGTCCATGACCGACGATTGAGGAGCCGACCCCTGAGATGGAGCATCAATGCCGGCGACAGTGCACCCGCCGGTCGGCGGGGGATCTGTGGGACCAGGGATCGTAGTGCCATCGTCATCCATCGTGTACACTTCATATTGATATGGATATCGATACGAAAAGGATTTGATATCATATTTGTAAGTCGCAAAATAGTACATCATCGCAGCAGCACCATTACCACCTAATGGCACCCTAAAACCTTCGTGATCATATGATTGGTCGAATTTAATCTTACCGGTGTTTAAGTTAGGTACTGTAAACCCGATTAAATGCGTAGTCAGATCAGTTTTTCCACTTGGTCCGTCTACTGATGTCACCGTTGATGCATCGTCTATTCTTACGTTTTGGTTAATAAGAAATGGATTAAATGTAGCTAATCTTATAGGATCATCATCAAGGTACGTCGTACTAAAAGCACCATAATCAACAGGTCCAATGCTTAGATACTGCATATTTCTACCATACGGTATATCCATCCAAACCTTTTTACCTGGCCATTTATCTTTTGTTACACCACCAATTGTTTCACTACCAGTTGGTAAACTTACTCCAGGATAAACATCCCAATCGTATCCAGTACTGGTACCAGGAATCCAATTAGTTCCCGCGATACTTCTTGACCATGCAATCCAAGTACCATTCGGCGTATTATCAACCGATTTGAAAGGGATGGCTTCTCCACTAAAGGTTAACGATTTATTGTACTTTCGAGCGTTTACAATTATCTCTCGGTCTTCTTCCCCCCCCATCTTTATTAATATTTTGGTTATTATCTTACCCGCACCTGCATCTAAATTGAAAGGTTTCGTATCAATACTTGGTATTTTATAGAAGACGGATCTAAAGTTTCTCAACAGAGAAGCATCAGATGGGGTATATTTAATGTCGTCTGTTTTAAATAGCGTTTCCGTAGATGCAGCTATAGTAAGAATAGGAAATAAAGAATTAAGTGTTGAAAAAAATAGAGAGAATACTAAAACAAGGGATATGACTCCTCTTCTAACTTTCAAACAAAACACCCACCTTTAATTTTTGAAAAACGGTCCAGTTACAGATAATATCGGTTGATTAATAAAGTAATAATTTGAATATACAGGTGTATAAATAGCAATGGATAAATTTGCATTTTGCGTCCATCCCTGCTTGGGTAGTATATACATTGGTTGGTCAGAGGGCTTATCCTTAAATACAGGAGCGAGTCTATTTAACGTTCCCTTTGCATATACATTCCTATCTCCGTATGTTCCTGAGATGTTAAGAGGAACATAATTCCGAGGTGCATAATTTATTGTGTTATTTTTGTAAGTCACCTTAGATTTATAATAAATTAGATAGCTATCTTTCCACTTCGAGACTGGGATACCTTCTAATGTTGTCTCCGAACTAATATTATTTTGCCATTTCAAACTAGAGATAGGTGGCACTAATTTTAAGTTAGGATCATTGGGATCTGCTAAATCAATAGCAATAACATATTCTACTTCTCCTCGATAATCACCCTCTTTTGAATTAATAACCATCTTTTCTTTCTTCCATAATTCAGCCACATTCGCTTTCTTAGACTCATCACTTGTAGTGAACACTTCAGGCATCACAGTAAATATATTAGTACCGTGCCAAACCACTTCCGCACTTGCTACAGCATACTTATCAATTGGAAGTATTCCACCGGCATTTACTGTTAATATGCGATCAATGATCGTAACGGATTGTGCTCGAGTCGTGTTGTCAGATTCTCCAAGCTTACCCGCTCCAAGTCCCGAAATTAAGCCCTTCTTTGTCGCTAAATACATCCACTTCGCATCATCTGTCGTCTTTTCCCCTATCGCTCTTGCAGAAAACCGCGCCATTTCTTTCCTCGTCATCTGTGAATTCAAGTTGCCTGAATTAAAATCAGACTCAACATATAAATTTGCTTTCTTAGCTGCATTTACATAGGCGTCATACCAAGTTCCACCTGTAGTTGTCGAATCAACCGATATTTTCAATGCTTCTACCGTCATTTTAATGAACTCCGCTCGCGTTACATTGGAATTCGGCTTGAAAGTACCATCCGGATAACCTTTCGCAAACCCACGTTCTACGGCTTTGTCGATTGCCCCTTTTGCCCAATGTGTCGAAATGTCGGATAGTTGCACAGTACTATTCATGGTACTTACAGCCTTATTCATATCTTCCGACAATTCCGCATTCGCTATCGATGGCTTGTCCCACGTAGTGAATTGCCCCGCTAATGCTATTGTTGTTACCAATACTGCAAGATATGTTTTCTTTTTCATCGTTTGTTCCCCCTTTAGTTATTAACTTAATTGTAATCTTTTTCCACATAAAATTGTATAATTTTCGCTTCATCTAGTTTAGTTCCTGTTTCCTACTGTGCAATCCAAAGGAATATATCCATTAGCTGCTGCTTCCCTCTCAGTGGTGAACACCTCCTCCGTTGTAAAAGAGGACACGCAGGAATTTCGAGAATAATAGTATTTATGTCCATTCGCAATCATCCCGTTATATATTGGTTTCTTCACGATTCGACTTCCTCCCAAAGCGTAGTTGTTATAATACTTCTCCCCCATTGGAATTCCCTGTACGAAAGCCAACACACCAACATCATTGATCGTGTTATTCCATTCTTCTTGGCTAATGAGAGGTAATGTAAAGGTATAGGCTACGCCGTAACGCTTAGCGTAATTATTGTATTTATTGATTTGAAATTGAAGGTCTTGCTGAATGGCATGAACAATTGAAGTTCTCCGCACTTGATCGAAGATATTAGAATCATATAATAAGGGTATAGAAGCTTCTGACGCTATTTCACTCCGAAATCCTTCCAACCACTTTTGATCACTATTTCTGTTAACCGTTACATAATCATCAAGAGTAAAAGCAAATGTATTCCCAGTATTATCAGCATAAGCGTATGGCTTTTTAGGACTCCATACATGTTTGACTTCTTTCTCACCAGCTGCATTCGTATATTCATCCCATGAATACATATAGTAGCCATCATATCCAACAATAACTAACGCTGGAATGTAGGTTTTTAGAACACCTTGTCCATCCGGATCATTATAAACACCGAAATTCAAATACATCGTTTGTAAGAAGGTTTGTACTGCTTCCTCTTTATTGATTTTCACCTTTTTTAGACTTTCATATTGTGTTTCGTCTCTTTGACTACTATTAGTTAAGAGCGCCTTTGCAGCATCTTGTGTCGCCGTATCTATTGCCTTGTTATATCTAATTTCTGTAATCAGCGTTTCTCGTTGATGTTCCAGATTAATATTATTGAACACAAAGTAAGGTAAAAGGATCAGGACCGAAAGTATGGCAAGTTTAGTTATAGTCTTCATTGAGGACCATGCCTCCATAAGGAATTACAATGGTTGCATTAGGTTTGTTAATCCCCCCTGTAAGGAAGTCATTCATCAATGTCCCCATCGTTCGGTTTGTGTTTTTAACGGTAACATCGAAAAAATCACCCGCTGCAAATTTATAAATTCTTTTGGGTGAATCTACTGTTTCACTTGAATTTCTCGGAAAGATCTTCCCGTTGATTTGAGCATTAAAGAATTCCTCATAATTGACTTGGTATCCATCTTGAAAAATACCATCATTACTATAGATAGGATCATATCTTTTGTGTCGATGAACCATCTGAACATCAAAGGTATTCCCTGTTAAAGCCATTTGATCTACGAACTCTTTATACATGGTAGGTGTTATATATCCCTTGTCTCGAACAGAATCTACGAAATGAGATACAGCATTTAGAACTACAACTTCGGATATGTCATCTTGTTTGTTCAGTGCACTTGAGACAGGAAATATTAAGATAAGGACAATCGCTATGATCACAGCGAACACTGTTGCAACCGAATTCGACAAGACGTAACATCCCCTTTATTTAAAACGTAACATGGTTAGTACACCTTTATTATCTCTTACATATGTAGGTGAATATTTCTTATTTAGATCAATAACCGAGACATTCAGTGTAGTTGGATCTAACGACTTGGAATAAATCACACCATTCACTTCAATATCAACGCCAATCTCTTTCATTGTGTAAAGAGATTGTCTTACTTCCGCTCCGCTTACAACATAATCCGAAGGTACCTTGAGCGTAGAATATATATTATTATCAGACCGACTATTCATTTCGTAGGTTTGCTGTATCGTATCCCCTGTCGTTGAGAATAGGTATAACGATAGTGTTAGAGAAACAACAAACATAGAGACGGCAAAGCTAAGACCTATGGCATCAGAACTATTGTTTTCAATTGCAATAACAGTCACCTTCTTTTTTATCAAAAAGGAGACGCAAATAACACATCTCCTTATGTAATGGATGAGTTCTATTATTTCTGTTTAAAAGTAATACCTCGAATTACATTACTATTGTCTTTAATAACATTAGCTTCAAATTTACCCGATGGATTCACATAATCCATTTCAGACTCATTACTTGCAGAAGCGATGCTTCCTCCTGGTGATGTAGTAGTCACAGATCCATACCCAGAGCTTCCTGCGGGTACTATCGTGTTAATATTTTTGAAATACCAAGAACCCGTTGTATTTTTTCCTGTTTTAACTTCAACACCAAATTGTCCTTTGTCTTGGAACTTCCGAAGAGCATTTAGAACTTGGCTACCTGACACTGTCGTGTTGTCATAAACAGTGAACGATGCTTGAGACATTTCCGTTTGGATATCTGCGAAATTGTTCTGAGCTGATTTGGTTGCCTCCTGTGCTGAGATAAACAGTACTACTACAATCGTGATCAGTGCGATCGTTAAAAAGATACCTGCAGATACTTTTAAAGCCGTTGATGCGTTATTCATTTCATATCTCCTCCTAATGTGTATGGTTAATTTTTTATTACCGAATTAAAGTTTGTTGATTTGTTCGTAGTAGACACCAATTTGTGTGAAACTCATATAAATTAATGGAATAACTAAATACAGAAAAATAACGGCATACATGGGTGCAAAACCTATCATTTTTCCCCATCCTGCTTTTGATTCAATCATTTCTTCATAAGATTGTTTTCTTTGCTCGAAGTAGAACTTTCGTTCTGTTTCAAGATCGTCAAATGCTTGCTTAATGGGGATTCTAGCAATTGATAACTGAAGCCTCTCAATTATTCGAACAAGTGGCGTAAAAGGTGCATCCAGCTTGACCTGTTCCAGAGCCTGTTCAGCACCACTTTCAAAATTCTGAACACATTTGTGTAATGGTTCCTTAAAAATATTAGAGAATCTCTCCATCCATTCAAGGATAACTTCAACAGACATACGATCTATTTCACAAAGCATTGCAACGATTGTAAGAAATTGATCCGTTTCATTTTGCATATCCATAGCACGGATTTTCTTCTGAAATAACAACATCCAATAGGGTATTTGATATCCAATCCAACCTAACGCGATACTAATTAGAAGCTCCCACCATTTGAGGTACTCGGAGTTAACCTTTTGTATTTTTGATAGAATCCGAATGGTTGTAGCGTTAAGTAACGTTTCGTTAAAAGATACCGTTTCATCTTGTTTGACTAACGTCACCACGTTGTCTTGTAGCTGGTCATTCTTCACCCCCTTTACTTGCTTCATGATGAAGGTGTCGAAATCCGTTAGCTGATTTGCATTCTGCAATTCTTCAACCGACATTTTTCCAAACAAGTTGGTGTTATTCGTAGGAGCTGTCATCACATTGTGAATTGCAATATAGTGCATCGTTGAGAAGGACATCAACATCCCAACACATAAAATAAGACATAACAATAACTTGTGAAGATAGTGCCATTCGATTGTATAAGCTGCATTAGCATCTTTCAACAATCTACTTATCTTAAAGTGTTCACCCGTTCTACGTGCCGGAGTTAGACGATCAACGATCCATACTACTCCTGGAATCTTTAGCAATTGTTTTTCCCACGGGTTTCTCCTAAGTTTTGCAACATATGTCCCCTCCTGCTGATCTTGCATTTTTTTGAGAAGAACATACGAACCAAGAACCACTCCAAAGATGATTAATTTGGTTAAAAACCCCATCTTACTTGTATAGAATGCTGCCATCAGAGGAAATTGATTACTTGCCCAACTTTCTATCGGTTGTGTAAATAGTATTGGGATTACGGCAATGGCTGTTAACCCCTTAAAGAGAAAGTTTAATTTCCTGCCTTTTAATATTTCCAAATTAATCTCTTCAGTAAGCTTGTTTAAATTATTTAAATATAACGAACCTTCTTTAACGATCTTGTCTCCAAACTCTTGCACTAAGAAGGACATTCCTGCGAACCCTTTTAAATAACGGTTGGGAGCAGATTCATAGTATAATTCAAGCTTCTCTTCAGGGTTATTGGATGTTAGGACTTCATGTATTTTTCTAGCATGCAGTGCAGCTTCATTAGAAGAAGTCTCAGCTGAATCGAATATCGATTCTTCAATCATCCCGTGCTGATGATAATTGTGGCGTACATCTTTTAACAAACACGCAAGTTGAATGAGCAAGCGATCTTCAACACGATATACAAATGTATCAATCAACATCCCATTCACAACCAACGCTGCAAGTAGAACCATAAATATAAAAGTGAAATCTTGATTTACAAATATAAATATAATAACTACCAAGCACACAATACTAATTGTAGAAAAGACAATTTTGATAGTCTCACGTCGCATCGTATGTTCGTCATAAGCATGAATCGCTTGTAGTCTTTTTCTTATTCTCAGAACATACCTTCGAATAAGCGGAACCCTTAAGAGAAGTATGTAGGAATCTTGAAAGAATAGAGAAAGTCTTCTCTTCCATTTCTGCTTATTGGTACCAGCTAATAATTCGTATGAGTTAATAACCTCTTGTGTTCCGTCTCTTTCAGCCCTTCTAGTTAACAGTTTCAGCCAGATGTAGAAAAAGACAGTTAAAGATATGGAACCCAACAGGACAGCAATTCCTATCGATCTTAAATCCATCTCATTCACCCCCAGTTCTTTTCTGTGAACTCGATAAACTCATTTCTCTCCCGTGGTGACATGAATTCCAGCATTTCTTCCTGATTTCTAGTAGAAATACGATTCACTGGCACATATCCCCCCACCCGATATTCGATGATATTCTTAGCCTCGTACAATTTCCGGTCCGTTTGTCTTCTGAAATATTCAGTTGTTGTGTTCATAAATGATTCCATCTTCGCTTGTGGATCAGAGATATCTCGATAGTCTGTTGGATAATCAGTATCTAGATCAAGAGGAACAATTTCGGTGATTCTCTCGATGTATCTCTTGCCATCCTGATCTTTCTTCATATGAATATCGAAATTCAATACACTAACGACCTGCTGTTCTGCAATTTTTTCATTTGTAAACATTCCAGTCTTGAGTAATGAGTTTCTAATGGATTCTATTAGACTTTTTGTCGTCTTAGCATGATGCGTAAACAACGTGAATAAGCTCGCAACTTGAGCCATTTGGATCATCCAAGCCGCTACAACGTCAGTAGCAATTTCACCAAGTAGGTTAACTACACCATCTGTCTTTTTCTGAAGATCAAGTCCCGCTTGGCCCGTAATCGTATCGGTTTCTCTGAAGGATAGAATATTGCGATTGTGATATATTTTCCTTAAACGCAATTCAAACGTCATTTCTTGTACCCGAATGGTATAAGAAGCGTGAATGTATCTGACCAATGCCATCAATAGTGTCGTCTTCCCCGTACCTTGTGCTCCCGTAAGTCCGATAATTCTACAACCCTTGATCAAATAGATTAGGAGCGTTATGACTAAAACACGGTTCGTGTCTTTCTCCGATATTAATTCTTCCAGATGTGCAGATCCTGTATCAAATTTTCTAACAAAAAAAGCCCAAGACTCTGAAAAACTAGGCCTTACCACTACAACACGAGAACCATCTTTCATATCGTTGACTTTAAAACCATTAGCATCTGACAATTGTCCGGGATTATTATATCGATAGATATTTTGGCAGACTCTCTTTAACTCAGCTTCGGTATTGAAAGAGAGGAAGGCTAAATGAATGGTCTTACCTTTATAAAATATCCACACACTGTCGTGACCCAAAGGTATGGACTTCATCTTGGTTTGACTTGAACTAATCATCAGATCATCGTCTGGATCAATCTGATCGATAGGAATACCAGATACCCCACCCGACACGCCATCAATACGCATATCACGAATGTCATCTATCACGCTAAATCCCTTGAATTCTTGATAAATCCTTTGTACAACAATACTTAGCATATCCTCGAAGGTTAAACTCTTCTGTTCCTTGTTAAATACATCATCCATTTCTGCTACCGTTATGATATATGATTCCGATTGATGATCATCGATCATTTCTTTTAATTCTGCGAGATTGTTGTTATCAATCATTTTTGATAATGCATCCATACCGTACTTCTTCTTGTATTTATGTATGATGATTTCAAATTTATCTTGAGATGTTAATTGTTTACCGTTATTGAACGGAATGACCAGATTGATATTCTCACTATTTAATCCATAGTTTTTATAAAGAAGATCAAAGATTGTGCTTTTGACATAGTTTTTATCATTTCGGTCACCATAAGTGGAACCCTTTAACGCCTTTTTCAGTTGTAATCTTTGACTGATGTGCCGATTGTATTCTTCTTCAGATAAGAGACCCAATATATCCACGTTGGAAGTCGTTATTTCATTTAGTGCCTTTTTTACGAACTCGACCATAGCTGGGATCGTAAATTTCTTATCCAGATCATGAGGGTCTTTGCTGTTGGATTCTCTCTTTTCGGTAAGTTTAAAGATTACGATAACCCCGATCACGAAGACCATTACGACTATCAGGGATGTATTGATCCACTGACTCGTCAACATACTCAAGCCCCCCGTTCGCTATAAGTCTTTGTGTCTATTCCTGAAGCAACGAGAATTCCCTTTGCACATTTTCTAACGTCTTCCATAAAATGATAATTAACATTCACTGGTCGAATATTTTTATTTTTGAGAAAGAATTCTACGACTAATCTATCATTAATAGCATCCATATAACCCGTATTATGAGGTATCGTATACATCGGCTTATTACATTTAAACGTTCGCTTGATATGCCCGAGGTTACAATTAGAATTTCGATCATATTGTCCTAAAACGATCACAAATTCCTTATCCTTTATCATTTCGTTGGATTCACATTCATTAAAGAATTGTTCTAAAACAGATTGATTTTGATTCAAATTCACAACAATCAAATCCGAGTTGTGTAGAACCGCATTTGTAAATGAATTGTCCAAGCCATTCCCCACATCAATGAGCGATACGTCATAAAATTGCTTCGCTGCATAGAATATGCTATTTACGACATCCGGTATAGATTCGGAAAGTTCAGCATCTGGTTTAGTCGTTCCTGTCATCAGATCGAGTCGATTTGCTAGAATCGGAGTTGTAAAATCACGAACTAATTCTGGCGTTAATTTGTTACTTCGTACCAATCGTTCCAATGCATCTATACCTGCAGTAGAATAATTAATCTCGCCTTCACTAATTACTTTGTTTCTAATAAATGTAGATTCCAATGTTGGTTTTTCCCATTGTGTATGACTCATTAAGGTTGTGGTCATGTACTCCATGGAAATAACAGTTGCAACCGCACCCATATTAGCTGTAATTCCGGCTTGCCCTCCAACCGGTGACCAAAAAGCTATTTGCCCCATACGATTTTCCTCCTTTTGGCTTGTTTAAAAGCTGACTTTATCTCTTTTTTCTCTAACCCTGATATTTCCTCAGACAACTTAATTAGCGTTTTTTTGAATAGTCGTGACAACCGATTAATATTGTTCTGCCCACTATGCTGATTGTTAATTTTAGATACGAAGTCAATTTCGTCAAACAACATCTCATAAGATTCGTCAGACCATGCGATTGGATATTTCCCCAGAACAGATTCTAAATAGTCTTCCGCTATGTTACACGGGACCTGATTCACAACTAGTTTTGTTAATTGAATGGGTCCATCACCTATTCCTTTACTACTAAACAGTTCATTCAAGAACTCAACTGTCTTTTCAAGGACAATACGTTCGTTGTTCACTGCAACGTACTTTTTATTGAACTTTTGCAAATCTGATTTGGAGAGGAAATTTGGATCAGTACAATGAATGATAACTTGATCATATTTTTCGATCTTTGTGAGAAATACCTCAAGATCTGATAGCTTATGAAACCCATGTGCTATTTCAAATCCATCATTCTCACTTAGCTTCAACTCACCATGATGAATTTGGGAACCATAATAGATATACTGTTCTAGTGTATTGTCAACAAGCAGTACTCGTTTCCCCGTCGTCGATAATATTTTGCACGTATATTGAAGCAAATCGCTTATATCACACGACCCAAAAAATATTGTTGTATTCAATGCTATCCCCCCTTCTCTATGGATTAATTAATGGTTGTTCAAACACTTCTTTTTCTTTCTCTCCAGAATGAACAGGTTGAACAATGGATTCTTTTTCATCAGAATGATTTGTAGTGATCGGTTGCTCCGTTGCCGCTTCATTTTGTGGAATACTGTCTGAAGTGTTACCGATGATATTGGGAACTGTTTCTGGTGCAGATTGACCATTAGTTATGCCTTGATTCTTTTGTTGTTGTACTATCTGATCATTTAATACTTGTTGTTGCAGCATCGTACTACCATTTTGCACCTTAATGATATCCATCTCATTCATCTCTGACATCGACTTTTCCATTCTTGTTCTTCCCCAAGTATCCATTGATTTCTTAGCTTTCTCGAGAATATTTGGGTCTAATTGTATAAGATCTAATACATTAAGATTTATTGGATAGTTAGGAATAGATTTGTCCTGCATAAACGGATCAACATAAGTTATTTCATACAGTTTCGCGCCATGGATATAGGCATCCACAATGGCACTTTGCATCGCTAAAATTTCGAATTCATTTACTTCATGCCATACCGTAGTCCCAAACAAATCCTTCACTTTTTTCTTCGATAAGACTGTGAAGTCTTGCCCCGTTGGAAACATGATTCGGACATCCACAAATTGTCCTTTTTTAAGTTGGGTTGGTAGCTGAAGCACATTGTACTCTTGAATTCTAAGATCTTGCGAGGTAACTCCTTCCTCAAAGAGCATAGAGCTAATTAATGGCGTATTTACCCCAGCATCAATCTTTATGACTTTTCCTAGTAAATCTTCTATTCCTTCGTTCATATTCTCAGGAACATCTTTTTCAGGTAATTCTATTACCTTTAAATCCATCTTTGTTAAACTTTCTCCCGCCTTCATTTCCTTTGAAGTGACTACCACTCTTTTTTTTGCAGCATTTTGATCTTTAAGGCGTTTTTCGGCCTCATCAATTTGCGCCTGATAGGCTAAACGGATTGTTTTCTCATCTTTGGCTTGTTGTTTAATTAAATATGTAATCCCACCTGCTGATAATGTCCCCATAACGAGAGCACCAGATAGACTTGCAAGAATCAAGTTTTTTGTTTTCTGTCTAATCTTTGACAATATTTCTCACTCCCTCAAACTTGTAACGTAGTTCGTTACCGTATAGAACAGACTTTTTGTTATACTGTTTCCTCTTATTCATTTAAGCGCCCTTCTCTATTCGTTTGAACGAATCGCTCAAGTTAAGTTGCTCCATAATATCCTTAGCCACTGACCGGATACTTTCAAAGAATGGAGCCGCAGAGTGGTGACTATTCATGTGTCGACTTCTATGTATAAACGGTAATAGTGCTTTCATATTCCATGCATCTAATAAGTCTGTCGAATACGGAATGCCATGTATGGAGCCTTTGAATCCGAATCTCCGCTTCATATTTTGTAATGTGCAGTGTGAATGATGATCATATCTACCAACAACAATGATGTAAGGCTTATGTTGAAGTGCAGAAGGTAGCTGTCCACCTGAGAAAAAAGCTTCTATGGCTTGAATATTTTGAGTTAGACTCACGACAACAAGGTCTGCATTATTAAGAAGTGCACCATCGCCCTTTGTATCCAAATCTTCATACCCACAGCCCGCATCCATAAGCACGAGATCATAATATTCATTTGCACATGAGAGGATCGATGGTAATAACGAAGGTCTATAACCAGGAAGTGTACCTTCCTTTTTGGCATTTCCAGTAATAAAGTCGAACCTATCAGGGAGCAAGGGCATCGTATAATCGCGAATATTTTCTTTGTTAAGACGTCGATTCAAGCATAATCGCTCCAATGCATCCATACCGCAATCACTCATAGATATGAACGAATGATCTAACGCTACTTTTCCCGTCTGAAATGCCTCCTCCACTCTTTCACCTGCTGCCCCACCATGTCCCAGCAACATACGTACTCGATATTCCATTCCAATCATGGAAGCGACAGAAGCGGTATGAACTGTACTTCCGCTCCCTCCTAGTAAAGGACTCCAAAATGCAACTGTACTCATATGTTTCCCCTCTCAACTTGTAGTAGTGCACGCTTAATTTGTCTTTGATCTAATGGCGTTAACTGTTCAATTAATCTACAAAGCACTCTTTTGTAACGCCTAGATAGAGGTTTAATCCGCAATTCCCTTACATGTTTCGTCGCAAGTTTCAACGTGGTATCAACCTCATCCCAAGGAATAACGATGGACTCATTTGTCATCTTTACTGGCCATCTTCCCCTGCAACTATCCATAAAGACATGATCCAATAAACAATCTACCGTTAGTAAATAGATTCTCTGAAAAAGTAGCTCGGTCAATGCGGGGTTATGTTGTATCCAATCATTCATCCATTCAGTACCTTTATGAAATGACCAAATACCATAGTCCATATTCCAAGTGCACGCTGTAGCTACATTCCATGTATCTATTGAACAGAAGGTTGCATTCTCAATGTCATAAATAACAAAGTCGTATTTGTCTTGATCTACTCCTTCTTTTCGTAAATGAATCTCAAGTTCCTTTTGTGAAGTAAACCCGCTTGCCACATGAAATTTCATAAATTCAGTAATTGCTAATGGTCGGTCTAACTGTCCAATGTACAGTGAATATTTATGTGTATCTGTTCCGTCCACTAACAACACTTTCTGATTGGCAGATGATAGAAGTGTGCACAGGTAGAGTAAAACGTCACTTTTATCGCACATACCGGCAAACATCCATATTTTCAATTGGTTGAGTGGCCCCTTTCTGATCATTTAGCTATCTTAATCCGAATCGAAATCTTCGTCGTTTCACCACTTCTGGAACAATCCCTTGAAAGAGATGACTCATTAGTTGGTCCATCTCCTCACGTCGATCAAAAGGATCGATATGCATGGGTACACTATAAACTTTAGCTGTATTGAGTTGTTTACGAAGACGATGTACTGCATCCGGAGGCGCAAGAGGTAGACAATATACCCATTTATTCTGAGGATGTCTCGTAAGACAGCTGATAACCTCTGCCATATCCTGCATTCTCCACTCCGAACCCCAACCCACAAGGATGGGAACATCCGCACGCAGGAACTCTTCCAATCGATCATTCTCCTGATATGATCCCAAATCCATAACGACACAATCGTAGCTCCCTCCAAGCAATTCAATCACATTGGCTCTTGCCGTCTGACGATAATAGTCAACGCCTTCTATCGAGAAACGTCGAGACCGTTGATGAACTAAATCATTTTCCCCTTCCACGATTTGCTGAATTCTAGTAAAGGCGTTAGCTTCCTGATTCATTTCAACGATGGCTACTTTACTAAAGCTTCTAGCCAAATAATGAGCTGTGCAAATCGCTGTATGCGTTGTACCTGCGCCTGAACTCACACCCATAACTGCTATCACTCGAGTCCCAATATGCCCCGTTACTGTGCCTTTAGAAGGTTGACTAAGAGAACCTTGTTTATGACTCATCAACACAACCTTAACGTCATTTGCCGATTGATAACGATCTGCAGGGGATTGTTGCAAACATTTACGTATGATAGGCATCATTTCTTTCGGGAAATCACTACGGACGACTGAGTGAACACTCTCTGACCATTCACTAGCTAACCCACCTGTGGCAAGATATAAGAGCAAAGCTCCTAATCCATACAAGTCAGATCTTGCATCACTTTGACCACTACCGTACTGTTCTGGAGCTGCAAATCCGACTGTCCCAAGCTTGACTGTATCCTGATTTTGTTCTTGCTTGTAATTTCGAGCGATGCCGAAATCAATTAAGCGTAACTCTAATTGTGAAGTCAGCATGATATTGGATGGCTTGAGATCCCGAAATACAATGGGAGGGTCATGTCTATGTAGATAATCAAGTACATCAAGAACTTGTTCGGCTAGCTGTATTATGAAATCATTCTTCACGATTCCATTTCGACTACTCAAATATTTCTCCAACGTCACGCCTTGAATATAGTCCATCACTAAATAGGCATTTCCTTTGACATCCGGTGGGAAGAAATCCACAATTCTCGGAAGTCTCGGATGACTCAAAGTAATTAATAATTCAGCTTCATCCTCGATGTTGGTGAATTGCTGTGGAAAAGAAAAACACTGTTTCACTGCCCACTGCTTTCCGGGCAATTTCAGATCATCGGCCAAATAAACATGGCTCATGCCTCCAGACCCAATAACATATTGAATCAAGTATCTTCCACCAATGATATGTCCTTTCAGAAGTAAGAATCGTTGATTCATCATTCCACCTCCATTTCACAACAAAAAAAGGAAAGTACCCTGAAAAGTAAAGAACCGGTCTAAACCGTATTCTTCGAACTCTTCGGGATACTTTCCCTGTTTGTTTTGATTGGTTAATTTTGGGATTATTATAAATCATTTCAAAGTGACTTGTAAAGGATTATTTTAGCAATACAAATGCAGCACGATTCCGCTCAATTTGTTCAATATGCCCTTGCAGATGCGTTGACATCTTTTTAACGATATCTTTAAGTTGTATAGATCCATCTGTGGAGTGTGTTCCAACTCGCTCTCCATCTACATCACGAATGATCTTAAGTGTAGGAGCGAATACTTTCCTTAACAACACAAACAACGCTAATTGATCTTCAATATCCCTTGAAGAATATTGTAATTCACTTGCCCATAGGTTCTGGTCGAAAGCCTGTATGATAGGGTTATCTTCTGCCAGAATTGCTTTAATTCTGTGTTGTAATATCATTTCAGTATCAACCACATGGACGATGATTTCCGTTATGCTCCATGACGTAACTGTAGGTTTATAATTCAATTCTTCAACCGGAATACCACGTACGAGTTGTGAAAAAGCTTCCGCATCAGTAATAAACGAAACGATATATTGTTCCAAAAGATAACTAACCCCCCTTCACCGAATTAATATTTAATCATATGAAGAGTTATCTCGTCGCGATTATGAAACAACTGTTTAGCATATTGTAGTTGCATCTGATCCTCTTCAAATGAAGCAATCACTTCTTTGATCAATGCCATTGGCTTCTTGTGCATTAGCTTAACCGTGACAATGGCTGTTCCCCCCGGGGACAGACAATAGAGTAGATCTTTAACAAGCTTAACCATTTGTTTTGGACTCCAACTCATATCACAGACAAGCAGATCGAATTGGTTATCACGGAACTTCACTTCCGATGCATTCTTTCGCATAATCTTTAATTGCGAGTTATTCACTAATGACTCGTGCATCTTCGCTGGATCAACCGCAGTCACGTGCATTCCACGCTCAAGTAAGAAGGAAGTCCAACCCCCAGGTGCTGCGCCTATATCAAGTGCATGACGAAAAGCTGAGAAATCAATACCGAAGGATTTCTCTGCCTCCAACAATTTGAATTTGGCGCGGGAAATCTGGCCTTCTTCTCGTTGAAAACGAACAGCTCCACCGTTCCAGTCGGAGAGGTTATCCTGAGGACGCGATACACCTGCATAGATATGATCAGATGAAACAAATACCGATAGTATCCATTTCGCATCTTGAACTGTAAATTCCGCATGAAGTTCTTCCATTTCTGCAAGTAGTTGCTCTCTCAAGGCACCCGCACTTTTCTCACTTAAGCTTTGTTCCGACTTACGAACTTGAAGTGAAACACTTGCACCTTGTAGTTCTTCTTGGCGAAGTAGATAGGACTTCAATTCACTCACACCAACATCTAATTGATCAGCACCAATCTCGATATCCACGGGCTGAATATGGCGTACGAAAATAGGGGCTTGATTCGCAATCATGCTTGCGACTTCACTCCATGTATATGCAACACTCACCAGGAATACTTCACCCGAAATAAGTACCGTACTTTTGACACTACCAAATAAGCGACGTAGTTCTTCTTGTGCGAAAGGAGCAAATCCATGATTTGCTGTAACTATAAACCGTGACTGTTGTTGTTCTTGTTGCTCTAGTTGTTCTACTTCTTCACTTATATTTACATTGTTATCATCCAAGTTGGATTAACCTCCAGAAGTTACCTTGATCCAGGGACGTCCGCCGTCCCATTCCAGTTCAACTGGAATTTCATAGGTACGCATAATCATTTCTTTATTTAGAACTTGTTCCTTTGGTCCTGCACCAGCTAAGCGACCATCTTTAATAAGAGCTACATGGGTAAATAGTGGAACAATTTCTTCTACATGATGGGTAACATAGACGACCGTTATATCGCGTTGTCGCAAACGATCTACTTCTATTAACATTTTTTCACGTTCAAAAAGATCAAGACCTGCACACGGCTCGTCCATTATAAGTATCTTAGGATTACCCATTAAACAGCGAGCAAGCAACACCTTTTTACGTTCGCCTTGAGATAAGGTACCTAATGTATGTTCAGCTAACTTTGATATGTTCATTTCTTCTAATAGACGATACGCATCCTCTTTGACGGCTTGTGGTATGGCTTCGTAGAAGCGCAAGTACGCATATGCTCCCGTTGCCACAACTTCCCACACGGTATCCGTCATAGTAAATCTATCTAATAATGAAGGACTGATATATCCAATACTTTTGCGTATTTCACGAATATCACACTGCCCATACACATTGCCCATCACTTCAACTCGACCACGACTAGGAAACAGATAACCTGTCATCATTTCTAACAGTGTTGTCTTACCAGAACCATTCCTACCTAGGATAGCCCAGTTCTCACCACTCTTAATCTCAAGAGAAACATCATTCAGTATAATATCATTCTCTCTTTGCAGCGTAATATGTTGCATCGATATCATTCAGATCACACTCCTTATCGCTTCTAATAATTCTTCCACAGACCCCATACGATAGCGAATCCTTGCTGGATAGCTGCGATCTGCATCCATAAGCAGTAGAGCCGGTACACTTGTAATCTGGTACTCTTGAGCTATTTGAGGCATCATATTAACATCTGCCACAGACAGTATATTTGAGGGAAGTAAATGCTCCGCCACTTCCAACATCCGTCGGGCAACTTTACAGGTTCCACATAGTGGCGTGTACATAAATACAGCTATAGGTTTACCCTTATTATCCATTTCGGAGCGTAACTCGAGCTCGTTAAGCGTCCTCATGATAATTCAGCGGCCTTCGCAATACGGTGTAACTCCTTATCACTCATTGGCCCATTGTGGAGGATCATTTCCGCAGGTTTATGCTCATAGAACAACTGGTACATCTCCTGCTTACCTGACATACTTGACGTATGTAGATAAACTTCGCGTGGGTATAAGCCTTCTCGAATGATCGCCGTCACTACATCTCTACCACACATCTCACTATCGAACCCAAGTTCATAATCAAGTGATAAGATATCAACTTTACATTCCCTTAGCATCATCAAACATTCTTCTCCACTACGAGCTAATGCAAATCCTTTAGGACAGCGACGATAGTCATCTAAGTACAAATGAATCATAATTATCATCCCCTTCAATGATTTGACAATCTCACCCTACATGTTCTCTTTATAGCGAAGTCCACCTA
The DNA here is from genome assembly GCF_900156375.1 of Paenibacillus macquariensis. GTDB lineage: Bacteria > Bacillota > Bacilli > Paenibacillales > Paenibacillaceae > Paenibacillus_AQ > Paenibacillus_AQ macquariensis. The sequence continues at coordinate 136,215 of NZ_FTNK01000004.1, read as the reverse complement.
AGGACTTTGGAGATATCCTCTTTATGTGTTCCATCTATCCCCGCTTCTGTTTCCATCACAATTGCCGCATTCGCAATACCTTTATACGTCAATAGCTCTTGAAATGGCTTCTCGCCAATGAACCCTTCTCCCACGCGTGCATGGCGATCTTGCCCAGAACCGTAAGGAAAACGGGAATCGTTAAGATGAACAGCCATTAGATTACGCCAATAATCCAATACCTCACCTTTCTCGAATAACGAATCACTATGAGAAGTATCCCATATTCCTGCCGTAAATGCATGACATGTATCGAAACAGAAGCCAATTTTATCAGGGTATTGGGATAACTTACGGATATTAACCATCTCCTCAAGCGTAGTCCCCATACTGTGACCATGTCCCGCTTGATTCTCTATTAATATCTTTGCGTGTCCTTCCCACGAAGAGAGTACCTCATTTAGACATTTTATTATATTTTTATAACCTTGTAACGGATCTTTTCCTTTATAATGGCCAAAATGGACCACAACCCCCAACGAACCACAGGCATCGGCTATACATAGATCATTCTGTATTGACCTCACTGTAAGATCGTACAATGCCTGCTCGTCACTCTGATCTACAGCTAGATTGACAGGATACGGCGTATGCGCAATGCTCACTATTCCGGCCTCTACGCATAGAATTTTACATCTTTGCGCATCTTTACTATCGAAGTCTTTAATATGCAAACTACGTGGGTTCTTAGGGAAATATTGAAAAGATCGAGCCCCCATATCGATCGCGCGACGTGCTGCTTTAGCATAGCCACCTCGAATACTGATATGACTCCCGATCTTCAGGTCATTGTTCATGCTGACATGTAGGGCAATAGAACGTTTTTTTACTATTCAACTCGACTTTAACCACGATACCACCACATTGTGGGCAAAGCTCACCTTCACGGTCATATACTTTAAACTCCGATTTATAGCTACCTGTGTGGGAATCATCTTTCGTGACAGGTGTGTCAATATACCCTCCAGCCTCAACGGCTTTACTTAGTACAGATTTAGTACTAACGTATAATCGCTCTATTGCTTCTGGCTCTAGGTCCTGAACCTTCGCTGATGGTAGTAATCTCGCTTCAAAAGCTATCTCATCCGCATAACGATTCCCAATCCCTGCGATGACATTTTGGTTTACGAGTAACGTTTTTAAAGCACCACGACGACCATTTACAATATTGAGGAATCGCTCACTATTCATTCTTCGATCCGTCACTTCTGGACCAAGCTGACCCAGTACTTGTTCAACTTCCTTCGCCGACAACAGATGAACGTATCCTAGTCGAAGCCCCATAAAGTATAACGTCGTTTCTCCAAATGAAATTTCTACTTGCGTATTCCGCTGAGGAAGATCCTCGTTCTTACCAACAAATATGAGTCCACCAAGCATAAGATGCACTAACAATCTACGTCCATTGTTTAAATGAAAGTTCAAATATTTACCACGACGTTCTATAAAAATAACCCTTGTATTCAATAATTCAGAGATGAAAATATCCTGTTCGATATTAATGGACTTCTCCCTATTCACAATGACATTCGTGATTGGAACATCCAATATCTGATCAGTAATGAGTCGTCTGTAATTTTCCATTTCGGGCATTTCAGGCATGTGTTCTTCAACCCTTTCATCTATCATCTGTATAATTATTAATTATAACGCCATTTATTGAAATGCTTACATTTCTTTTAAGCGCTCAGGAAATTAAGAAGTTCATGCAAGTCCTTAAAAATAACATCTGGCTCCACACCAGTAGACTGGATATGCTGTTGCAAGTTATTTTCCGTAGTAATTCCAGTAAGAACTAACACCGTTTCACAACCAGCTGCAGCGCCAGCAGCAATATCAGTACGCATATTGTCACCAATGACAATTACGTCTGTTGCCTCCATACCTAATATATCCGTAGCATAGGTCATTAAATGACTGGAAGGTTTGCCAATAACAATAGGTTTCACGCCAGATCCAGCTTCAATTGCAGCCGCGATCGTCCCTGCACCTGGTATTTGTCCATCATCAGAAGGAAGAAGTAAATCAGGGTTAGTTAGAATGTATTGTGCACCTTCACTAATCCAACCAATCGCTGCAGATAATGAATGATATGTAAAAGATCGGTCAATTCCTTGCACCACATATTGTGGTGAGCTTTCTACCTCTTGCAACCCAGCTTCAGATAACGCATGACGTAGCCCGTGCTCTCCTAGAACTGCCACTCTGGCTCCTGGTGATTCAGTTGCAATGTACTTTGCCGCTGCTTGTGACGATGTGCAAACATCGCTAGGAGCAGCCTGAATGCCCATACCGTTCAATACCTCTGCTACATCTTCTGCTGTTCGAGATGAGTTATTGGTTACGAATAAATACGGAATATGCAATTCTTTCAACGTATTTATAAGTGTGTCTGCTCCTGAAATCATATGTTTCCCATGATACAACGTGCCATCTAGATCAATTAATAGACCTTTAGACTTCTTCATTTCTAAGAAACATCCTTTCACGTAAGACCAATTAATGAGTAAATTTCCATTCACTTAATGCTGTGAATCATTAATGAAGTTTACTGAACTCTCTGCTGATTCCATATACTCAGGAATGTTACACCTTCCACGCTCACTTCAGATAGTGGGAAATGTTTCAATATTTAATACCAACAATACTAAACGAATCACTATTTCCTGACTCCTAAGGCATATAACACCTCATATCGCATCATTTCCACTCGTCATTCGTCACATATTATCGAACTATAACTGAAATCCCTAGCATTTTTATGGAACCCTGTGTCTAAACTTGCGCTTGCCCGGAAAATAATTGATGATTATTTCTCAATGTACTACACATCAATTATCTCATTGTATACGCTCAATTGGAAGAATGTGAAATTCTTCTGCTAACATTGTATTCGGGAAAATTTCTTTAGCTTCTTCAAGAAGCTGACCAAGTTGTTCCATATCTTTATATCGTGAGCTGAAATGCGTCAAAACCAATTGTTTCGCTTCTGCGTCTTTAGCAGCGTTAGCGGCTTGAATTGCTGTACTATGATAATACTCGTGAGCAGTCTCTACCATCTCATGAAGGAATGTAGCTTCATGAACAAGCATATCCGCACCTTGTGCTAATGTAACAACCGCAGGACACGGGCGTGTGTCTCCAAGGATGGTTACAATTCTTCCCTTTTTCGGCTGTCCCAACACATCTTCTGGACGTAAAACCGTCCCATTCTCTAATTCAATACTCTCACCGCACTTGAGTTTTCCATACAGTGGACCCGGTCTAATTCCGTGCAATTCTAAGAGCGTCATATTAAGACTCCCTGTACGATCCTTCTCCGTCACACGATATCCGTAGCTATCTATCCGGTGCTCCAACAATCTAGATTCAACAATAAATCCCTTATCTTCAAAGATAATTCCACCTTCATGCTCCACTACCTCTAATACATAGTCCACACGTGATTGACTCAACTTCATAGTCGTGTCTAAGAACTCTTTAATACCACGAGGACCATAGACTGTTAAGGGCGAAGTTCCGCCTTGATTGTTACGACTAGCAAGTAGCCCAGGGAGACCGAATAGATGATCACCATGTAAATGTGTTATAAATATTTTCTCAAGCTTACTGAGCTTTAATGGCGATCTGAGGATTTGATGCTGGGTAGCCTCACCACAGTCAAATAGCCAGAAGCTGCGTCTTTCTTCGAATAAACGCAGTGCGATAGAGGTCACATTTCGTTGCAGCGTTGGAACACCTGCATTCGTACCAAGAAACAATAATTCCATGCTTCTTATCTTTCTCCTTTCAACAACCCAACATAAGATCCCCCGAAATATCGGAGGATCTTATGCTGATATGTCCAAGTGGTATTTACTTCATATTTAACGTTAATTTATGCTTTCTCAACATTAAAGTATTGAGCCTGTGGATGACTAAATACCATCGCGGATACAGAAGCTTCTGGTTCCATCATGAACCCTTCCGTTAACTCGATACCCACGTCTTCTGGTTGTAGAAGCTTAAATAACGGTCCTTGATCTTCTAAATCTGGACAAGCTGGATAACCAAAAGATACTCTGATCCCTTGATAACGAGCACCATGACGTTTCTTCATCGTCATATCCGCTGGATCAGGGAAGCCCCACGAATCGCGCATCATATGATGGATACGTTCTGCTAATCCTTCCGCGGTCTCTAGCGCAACGGCTTGCAGCACATGCGAACGAAGATAATCACCGTTTTCCTTCCAAGTTGTAGACAGTTGTTGAACCCCATGTCCTGCCGTAACGATAAGGAATCCTACATAATCCATAATTCCACTCTCTACAGATTTCAAGAAATCAGATAGACAAAGATGCGGTTCTACTCTCTGACGAGGGAAAGTGAATGTGTGTAACACTTTCGAATGATCTTCTGGATCATAGATAATAATATCATTGCCTTGAGATTGTGCTGGGAAGAAGCGGTATATCGCATGAGCTTGAATAATTGCATTCTCTCTTGCCTCATCTAATATAGTATCTACACTCGCTTTTAGTTCCACTGCTTTCGCATTACCTTCTGCTAATAATGTTTCCACCGAACCACGCAACCCAAGATGGTGACCTAACAACATCTGCATATTCACATAAGGAATAATATGAGAAATAGGATAATTACGAAGAACGTGACGTTCTGTATCTGGTGGAATAAGCACAGGGTTGTCCGTTGCAATCGTAGACTTCACTGCACGAGTCAACACTGGTAATGGTACGGTCTCAAGGCTAGCAGCTAAGATCGCCTCTTGTTCAACAAGCATCTCTGCTATCATCACTTCCCGCAGTTCTGGGTCCATCAGTTTGTTTGCAATATCTAACCCATCCATAGCATCCTTCGCATAGACAACCATACCATCATACTCTGGTTTAATACGCGTTTTGGTGAACTTGCGAGTAAGTGCAGCTCCACCTACCATAATCGGAACATCAATGTCTGCAATCTTCAAATCCTGAGCAGTAACGATCATTTGCTGAGCCGATTTTACAAGTAATCCAGATAAGCCAATGATATCGGCTTTCTCATTTCGATAAGCTTCTATAATCTTATCAGGTGGTACTTTTATACCCAAGTTTATGATCTGGTAACCATTATTAGAAAGAATAATCTCAACTAAGTTCTTTCCAATATCATGAACATCACCTTTTACTGTCGCTAAAATGACTTTACCTTTAACGCTGCTCTCATCCTTCTCCATGAAATCCTCAAGATACGTTACGGATGCTTTCATAACTTCAGCACTTTGCAATACTTCAGCAACAATAAGTTCATTATTGTTGAAAAGTCTGCCTACTTCCGCCATTCCGGTCATTAGAGCGCCATTGATCAATTCTAGTGCAGAATATTTCTTCAGTCCCTCTTCTAAGTCAGGAAGAAGTCCTTCTTTCGTTCCTTCAACAACATAAGAAGCAAGACGTTCTTCTAATGTAAGATTAGAGATCTCTTCCTTTTTGACGATTTTCTTTTCTCTGAAGGCTGCTACAAAATCAGCAAGCGTCTTATCATCCGTATGATAAATAAGATCTTCTGCAAGGCGACGTTCTTCTTGCGATATAGAAGCGTATCTTTCTAGCTTTTCCGTGTTCACAATAGCATAATCAAGTCCAGCTTTTGTACATTCGTACAAATATACTGAATTTAATACTTCACGCCCCGCATCAGGTAAACCAAAGGAGATATTACTTAGTCCAAGAATGGTTTTAGCCAGAGGGAACTTCTCCTTAATTAACTTAATCCCCTCTATCGTCTCAACAGCCGAACCGATATACTGTGGATCACCAGAACCTACTGGGAACATATTAGGGTCAAATATGATATCCGATGGATGTAAACCATACTTATTCACAAGAAGATCATACGAACGCGTTGCCACTTCAAGCTTAGCTTCACGTGTGACCGCTTGTCCACGCTCATCAATCAAGATACATACTACTGCTGCTCCATATCGATGTATCAGAGGAACAACGGATTCGAATTTTGATTCACCATCTTCAAGGTTAATAGAGTTAATTATCGCTTTCCCTTGCGAATACTGAAGTCCCAATTCGATAATGTGATCATATGTAGAATCAATCATCAACGGAGCTTTGATCTTCTTAGCTACCATTGGAAGGAAATGATTCACAGCGAATTCCTCATCGATATCCGTGTCCTGAAGGTTTATATCTATAATTTGGGCTCCACCCTTGACTTGAGAACGTGCAATTTCAGAAGCCTCATCAAACTTCTCTTCTTTAATTAGGCGTTTGAATTTCCGAGAACCCGAAATATTCGTACGCTCTCCGATCATGATTGGACGATTATCCTCTTCAACAAAGACTGCATCAATACCAGAAATTGCTGGAGGATGTTCCCCGTACACACGACGAGCTTCATATTTAGATAGCGTCTCTGCCATCACTCGGATATGTTCTGGTGTCGTTCCACAGCATCCTCCTGCAATATTCAACCAGCCATTTGAAGCAAAGTCAGCGATCTTAAAGGCAAGTGATTCAGGTGACTCATGATAATGCCCGTTCTCATCCGGTAGTCCAGCATTGGGATAACAACTTACAGCTGTTTTGGCCATGGCAGCAAGAGAACGAATATGATCTCGCATAAACTCAGGTCCTGTAGCACAGTTGAGTCCGATTGAAATCGGATTAAGATGCTCCAGCGATAAATAGAAGGACTCAATATTCTGACCAGCTAAAGTTGTACCCATCGGTTCTATCGTACCCGAGATCATTATAGGTAATGTCACACCACTGGTTTCAAAAGCTTGACGAATACCAATACTTCCTGCCTTCACATTCAACGTGTCTTGACTCGTCTCTAACAACAACATGTCGACACCACCCTCGATCAAAGCAAGGGCTTGTTCCTCATAAGATACAATTAATTCCTTAAAGGTAACCCCACCTGTCACAGACAAGGTCTTCGTCGTAGGCCCCATTGCACCTACAACATAACGAGGTTTACTATCCGTACTATATTTATCTGCAGCTCGGCGTGCAATTTCAGCAGCTTTCAAGTTGATTTCCCGAGCCATTTCAGGTATATCATAATCAGCAAGTACAACTGAAGTTGCACCGAATGTATTGGTCTCAATCATATCTGCACCTGCAGCCAGATACTCTTCATGAATTCGTTCAATCACATCTGGACGGGTAAGAACTAACATTTCATTACAACCATCTAACTCTTCTCCACCAAAATCTGCTGGCGATAGATCCTCTTGCTGGATCATTGTCCCCATAGCGCCATCCATGATGAATATTCGTTCTTTTAATGATTCTTCTAGGCTCTGTATATTCAACTTATATCCCCCCTGCAAAACGTTAAATATTATTTTAACAGAATACGTTACAATAGAGAAGCAACTTCCGTGCAATTTCTCTTGATAGGCTTAGCATTTTGCTAAATCAATCATCGACAAAGAAATAAACCTATATTATAATGCTAATTAAACCAAGTGGGAAAGAAGGGTTACGAATGGCTGAAATCGTTATTAGAAACACGAACGAACGCATCACTGGAGAAGAAAATGTCCGTACTTTTTTGGAGAGTCAAGATGTTATTTATGAAAGTTGGGAACCGGCTAAGTTGCCAGAAGAACTACAAAACAATTTCATTTTAACGGATGAACAGAAAAGCACAATCCTAAAGATTTATGATGCGGAAATTCAAGATTTGGCTGCACGTCGTGGATATAAAATATGGGATGTCATCACACTTTCCGATTCAACTCCGAATCTGAGTGAACTTCTTAACAAATTTGAAGAAGTCCATACCCATACGGAAGATGAAATTCGTGCCATTGTGTCTGGTAAAGGAATCTTTGTTATCAAAGGATCTGCAGATGTTGGCTATTTCGATGTTGAATTATCTGCTGGAGATGTTATCTCTGTACCCGAGAATACGAATCATTTCTTCACATTAATGGATAACCGTCAGATTATCGCTGTTCGCCTCTTTATCGAAGAGAATGGCTGGGTGTCATCACCTGTCAATGATCCTGACTTTAAGAAAGCTTAATCATATATTTCACACTTTAAAAGACAACCCCATCCTTTCCGTTTATGGAAAAGTGAGGTTGTCTTTTTATTTTATATAGCGTTCATTCAGTCCGTAACGGTTATTTCTTTCTTTGGCATCGTATGCATAGCGCCAACCGTTACATGAGAAGTAACACTATACTTATCCGCTTGATCAAAGCTTGTCTCCAAGACATATTTCCCATCACCCACATGCTTAGCAGGCATCTCTATATGTTTCCCATTGGCTGCTGTAGGTACGATTTCAATGCTCACTTTATCTGCATCCGTCACTTGCTTGTTATTCTGAGTCACTAGAACTTCAATCTTCACGTTCTCTTTCACTTTCACCGGATCAGGTTGAATGCTTAATTCTACGATAACTGGTGATAACGAACCATCGTTCACCATATCCATCCCTGCGTGGTCTTTACTTGCACTACTACACCCCACAACTCCCGTTAATAGGATCAATAATAAACTTGTACCCGCGATCATTCTTCTCATAGATTTACCAACCTTTCTAATTACTCATTGCCTATCAAATCTAACCAGTATGTACTCATTCTACTTATCAATTCTATTATAAAGCTCAAACTCCATCAGAACGAATCATTTATACACAATATTGTGACATTTATCATATAAACAAAAAAACCTCTCACTCTACCGAAACAGAGAAAAAGGCTTTTGATACAAACAAATGAGAACAAATCCATATTTTTGGTGAAATAATGTTTTAAGAGAATTGAGCAATGATCTTGTGCAGTTGTGATAGATGCTCAATTTCGAAGTTGGGTACAATTTCTGGGTCCGCAGGTTTGTTGGTTCTATTAATCCATACCGTCTGAATTCCTGCAGCTAGACCTCCACGGATATCCGTCGTCAGTTTATCACCAACCATAAGTGCTTGATCGTTAGTAACGCCTAGTCTAGAAAGTGCATGATTAAAAATAGAAACGTCCGGTTTACCTTTACCGAATTGACCAGAAATGATAATCTCATCGAAATAAGGAGCTAATTCTGGAACACCATCCAACTTCTCTTGCTGTAATGCTGGACATCCATTCGTAAGTAAAAGTAATTTCACCTTTCCACGTAATTCTTTAAGCACTTGAAAGGTTTCCTCATATACATGTGGACGAGAACGTCTTTCCGCTCCGAATTGCTCAGCAAGTTCCGCACCCAACTGAGCGTCGTCAATACCCATTTTCAAAAGGCCAAGTCTCCATGATTCTTTACGATATAAAGGAACAATCTGTTCTAGCTGACGAAATTCAGATTGTTCCCCTGCAGTAAAGTGCCCCCAGAGTCCTTCAAATGGGTTAATGCCAATCATGGTAGTGAAAGGATATGTCTCATATGACTCATACAGCGCTCTAGCTTCAATTCTAACAGCAGCTTCTAATTGAATAGGATCTATTCCAGTAATATCAGCAGCTCTCTTACAAGTGGCTTCAAAAGATTCCTCAACACTACGATCATCCCACAATAGGGTGTCATCTAAATCAAACATAACAGCATTTATCGACATCTCTCTAATTCTCTCCCTCACCCATTACTTTTCGAAAGGTATGTTGTTTGCTTTAGCGAATTCTTCCAATCGTAACCCCATAGCTTGAATATCATAGCGGTTAATGAGACGAGTAAATACCCAGTTACCACCCTTGCCACTCTGCTCGATCACAACGGAACCCTTGGCTACTTTAATGTTTGTAATCTTAGAAGCTGATATGTCACGCACTCTATTTAACCTCGTCGTCTGTAATGTATCTTTACCTACAAGCAAGTATGGACGTCTCAAATAAATAATGACCCCAAGTAAAATGTATGCCCCCATGATAAACCATGTCATCGTAGGTGTATTTAAGTTCTCTTTGCCAGGAACATTACTTGAAGCAATACCAAGTAGTCCATATAAACATGCTAACAAAACTAACACAACAGGAAGAGCTATTTTACGACCCTTAAAAGCTTCTCCACTTGCCGCAGATCCTGCACTCGACATACTGGAAATGCTTGATTTACCTTGTTTCTTACGTTGCTTATTGAGCTGGGTTTTATTTTTCTGTACCATTCTCTCCCACGAACGAGCCATGCCGTTGTCCCCCTTATAATGTAGGTTTACTTATTACTGTCTTGATCAGAACTCGATAGTTCATCTGTGAATTCTATCGAATCCAACTGTTGCTTGAAATTGTTACGAATGTTCTGAAGGTAGTGTTCACGTAGACGCGCACGTTCTTGCATTTCATCCTCATTTAAGCCTACTGTTTTCTTCTTTTGGGCAAGTTCATTAATACGTAATATCACGTTGTCTATATCCATAAACTTTCCTCCAATCAAGACTAACAGTACTAACTTTGCCATGATAAAAAGAGCTTGTCAAGGATTCCTCCTCAGCAAGCTCTATTGAACGTTCTAATTCAGTATTGTGGTAATGAGAGCACCTCTCCAGCCTTGATTGTACCGCTAGATAATTCATTTAAATGTTTCATTTCTTTGATGTATACGCGAGTATCCATACCAGCAGGTTTCTCTTGAATGGCAATCCCCCAAAGCGTATCTCCAGGCTGAATGATCAAATGTCTCTCTTCACGAACCTCTCCGGCAGAATTAGCAAATGCACTGACCATCCCAGTACAGCCTACTGTCAATAGTAACAACACCCATATCAGTCTCTTAATCAACTGTGGGGATATGAAAGCATTTAGTTTTACTCTCCATGCATATGTATTTGTACGTGTAAGTGCATCGCTACTAGGTCTATGAATACTTTCGTAAGTACTATATCTCAACATATTAATACCATCTCCCAAACGTTTGTTCTTGTTATTGAAATAACTATAACACGAACACTTGTTTCTTTCAACACTTTTTAGAACAAACGTTCTTGCCAATTTAGAACCTACGTTTGTGCGAACGGCAGTTCTATGTTATAATTTCCCGAAAGTCACTTTAATGAGGTGGGTAAATATGTCGAAGATATCTAGCCGACAACAGTCTATACTAGAATTCATACGTAACGAAGTACGTACTAAGGGATATCCACCATCCGTACGGGAGATCGGAGAAGCTGTTGGACTAGCTTCTAGTTCAACTGTACACGGACATTTGGACCGCTTAGAAAAGAAAGGCCTCATTCGTAGAGATCCAACTAAACCGCGAGCGATTGAAATTTTGGGACAAGAAGAGTCTGAGAACTCTCATCTTTTCACTCATGATGTATCCCGCGTACCAATTGTTGGTAGAGTGACGGCCGGTATACCTATTACTGCAACAGAGAATATAGAAGATTATTTCCCACTTCCTCAACATTTCGTGGGTGATGAGAAAGTATTTATGCTCTCTGTCATGGGAGATAGTATGATTGAAGCTGGTATTCATGATGGAGACCTTGTCATTGTACGCCAACAACAGACAGCTGATAACGGCGATATCGTTGTTGCGATGACCGAGGAAGATGAAGCTACGGTCAAGACTTTTTATAAAGAGAAGGATCATATCAGACTCCAACCTGAGAATCCAACTTATGAGCCATTACGTTTAAATCATGTCACGATCCTAGGTAAGGTTGTGGGTCTCTTCCGCGACATTCATTAGCAATCATCATTTCAAATTGTTATTAATTATTTATGCGACAGGAAAGGATACGGTTGCTTACCATGAGCTGTGTTCTTTTCTTTGGTTAATTGAATATTATTCTTTTTGCAAGGAGGATATAAGTACATGAGTACGATTGTTCAGAACGAGGTGGGAACCGCATGAAGACTAAGAAGTTAAGTAGTAAAATGGAATCGCCAAAAATCCCCCTGGATCTACCCGATAAATCACCTCTTGCCATGGAGATTCAGTCTGAGGATTGTATTGAAAGAGGAAAGTTTCAAGACTGCTTAATGGATAATAAGAGCTTAGATCGAGTTACTTTTGATGAGGTTATATTTAATAACGTGAACTTTTCCCATTCTAATTTCACTAATTTGGAGCTAACCGATGTCATTTTTGATAAGTGTGACCTTTCCAATGTAGACTTCAGTAACGCAAGCATTCACAGAACAGTGTTTCGAAATTGTAAACTCATTGGGATGGATTTATCTGAATCTACACTTAGAAACGTTCTTTTCACGAATTGTTTAGGGGAATTTTCAAATTTCAGGTTTGCAAATATGAAACAGGTTAACATCGAAGATTGCACATTTTCTAGCTCAGACTATTGTTATTCCACTTTGAAACAAGTGAATTTTCTACGTTCCAATCTAGATCAAGCTCAATACTCTGGAGCGAAACATGATGGACTTGATTTCAGTACATGTGAGTTCTCTTCATTAAGTATTAATCTGGATGACCTAAAAGGTTGCTCGATTTCCAAACAACAAGCCCATGTATTCGCAGGGCTATTGGATCTTGTCATTAAAGACTGAGTTACATCTGAATAAGTAATCAGGTATTCACCTCTATTTTCCATTTTCAACGCTATCACTTCTACATATATTGAATCGCATTCCTACATTAAGAATGCGGTTCATATTCACTTCTCACGAGAAAATGATAATACCCCTAAAATACTTTGAAAAACCAAAAAGATCCCCTTAGAATGTCATCAGCCATTCCTCAGGGACCTCCAATGTCAATTCCAAACGAAACTGTATATCAAATTATTCCATCCTTTTTAGTAAACATAATATGTCCATCGCTTGTAATTACAGTTCTCCTAACAGAGGTTCAATCATTATCTTTACCTATGGGAATTAAGATGTTTTTATTAGTTCCATTACCCAGCTGTCCTTTAGTATTGTAGCCCCATCCCCATAGACTACCGCCCTCTTTATGAGCTAGTGTGTGAGCTGGTCCCGCCGAGACAGCTTTCCAATTAAATACTACTTTAGGCATCTTCCTTTCCAAAAAAAGTAGTTCATCTCGGGATTAACAGAAAATTAATAAGTCTATAGACCTATTTTTTCCAAAGTGGTACAATTAGTTAAAATTTTACTAGTTGAGGGGTTGCATCATGAATTGGAAGTTTATTAAGTTTAGTACACTGTTGGTTTTACTTTTTGTTCTGAGTGTACAACCGGTACTCGCTGCCGGAAAGACTGAAAAAATTAAAGTAACCTTCGTAAGCGCGGATTTAGTCCAAAATAACAGTGTGGGAAATGAATGGTGGTGGGGAGCGTTTGTTAACGGAAAGGAATTATCCGATGGGTCGAGTGTAACGATCAAAGCAGATTCCAATGGTACCATTAAGTTGCGCGCAGAAGCTCAAGAGCAAGATAAATATCCCGATGATGGAGTTGCAAATACAACTGTTAAAGTTTCCTCCATTAAATCTTCATTTAGTAAAAAAATAACAGTAGCTATCGTAGAAAACCGTGGACGTTACTCAGGCAATACCGCTAAAATGGAATTTGTATTTAAATTAGAAAAAATTAATTAATACATAATTTTCCTAGAACTACAACCAATCGCCGATATTGTGTGCGATTGGTTTTTTATTATTAGCTTCTAGATGATAGGTCAACTGTACTTTGTTCATCCATGATAAATTTTCCACAGTATCAAGAAGTTGTTCATCCTTATCAAGGATATAGCCCGCCAAAATCTCATATAACCACCCAAAGAAAAACCCTCAACGCTTAGAGCGCCAAGGGTTATAATTTCTAGTACAAAGTCATATATTGATCGCGTTCCCATTGGTGAACTTGAGTTCTAAACATATCCCACTCAATTTCTTTAAGCTCATAGAAATAAGCTAGAGCGTGATCACCAAGAGCTGATGTAATTACTTCGGAACGAATAAGTTCATTCAAAGCTTCTTTAAGGTTGGAAGGTAGACTTGGAATACCCTCTTCAATGCGCTCTTCTTCCGACATCACATAGATATTACGGTCGATTGGAGCCGGTAGTTTAGTTTCATTCTTAATACCATCTAGACCCGCTTTAAGCATAACAGATAGCGCTAGATAAGGATTCGCTGCTGGATCCGGATTACGTACTTCAACACGAGTGCTGAGTCCGCGAGATGCAGGGATACGAATCATTGGGCTACGGTTACTACCAGACCAAGCTACATAACAAGGTGCTTCGTAACCAGGCACAAGACGTTTATATGAATTGACAGTCGGGTTCGTAATAGCAGCAAATGCGCGCGCATGCTTCAGAACTCCAGCCATATAGTGGCGTGCTGTTTTGCTCAATCCTAATTCATCACTTTCATCATAGAAAGCATTCTCATCATTAATAAAGAGCGATTGGTGACAGTGCATTCCTGAACCATTTACTCCAAATAGGGGTTTAGGCATAAAGGTAGCATGTAGTCCATGTTCACGAGCAATGGTTTTTACAACCAACTTGAACGTTTGGATCTGATCCGCTGCTTTAATAGCATCTTCATATTTGAAGTCAATTTCATGTTGTCCTGGTGCTACTTCATGATGGGATGCTTCAACTTCAAAGCCCATCTCTTCAAGTGTAAGAACGATCTCACGACGACAGTTCTCACCAAGATCCATAGGAGAAAGGTCGAAATATCCACCTTGGTCATTCAATTCAGTCGTTGGATTGCCTTTTTCATCTGTTTTGAATAAGAAGAATTCAGGTTCTGGACCTACCATCATCGATGTAAAGCCCATCTCTTCAGCTTCTTTTAAATTGCGTTTCAAAATACCTCGAGGATCCCCAGCAAATGGTGTTCCGTCTGGCATGTAGATATCACAAATCAACCGAGCGATTCGATCTTCTGCTACCCACGGGAAAATAACCCAAGTATCAAGATCAGGATACAGATACATGTCTGATTCTTCAATACGTACATATCCTTCAATAGAAGAACCATCAAACATCATTTTGTTATCGACGGCTTTCTTCAGTTGGCTTACAGGGATTTCTACATTCTTAATCGTCCCTAGCAAATCAGTAAACTGTAAACGAACAAAGCGTACATTTTCTTCTTCTGCCATTTTTAAGATATCTTCTTTTGAATAACTCACAGAACCTCTCCCCTTTTCTCCTAATAATACTTAATTTATTTGATGAAATATCAAACCTTCATACACTTGGCTTGATAATTCCTCATTTATTAAAAAATCGAGACAACTCCCCTTGAAACAATGACACCTGCCCCGGTCTTTTGCCAGTTACAAGTTGTTGCTTAAGTAAACGATGAAGTTGTGAATCCGATAGTTCTCTACGCTTCACTTCAGTATCTGGCGTCATAACTGTTGCTTCCTCAGATTCCTTCATCACCGGGTTCATAACTTGCTTAATACCAGCGATATTAACACCCTTCTCAATCAAAGCCTTAATCTCAAGCAGTCTTTCCACATCGTTAAAAGAGAACAAACGCTGGTTCCCTGCCGTACGTGCCGGAACGATCAACTGATGTTGTTCATAGTAGCGAATCTGTCGTGCTGATAAATCAGTCAACTTCATCACGATACCAATCGGGAATAACGCCATATTTCTACGAATTTCATCTCCCACGACTCATCAACCTTCCAATGATCTAATATCTATCATTGTAACAATTCCCAATGCACGGTGTCAAGGACGTGTTAGGTAAACTCACAATAAATTTCTGTCTTTCATGACTTGGATCGTTTTTAGCACCCCATATTTAACATGTGCATAGGTTAGTCCACCTTGCATATACCCTATGTAAGGTTCTCGAATGGGTGCATCCGCAGATAATTCCAAACTCCCACCTTGAATAAAGGTACCTGCCGCCATGATGACAGGATGTTCATACCCTGGCATTTCCCACGGTTCAGGAACAACGTGACTATCGACAGCTGCTGCTAACTGAATACCTTGAACAAATGCAATTAAATGCTCTGGTCCAGTGAAGGATATCGCTTGAATGAGGTCCGTTCGTTTCTCATGCCAGGCAGGTTTCGTAACAAATCCTACTTTTTCAAACATGGCCGCAGCAAATATACTACCCTTTATCGCTTGTCCCACAAGTGTTGGAGCAAGGAACAAGCCTTGGTAGATGCCTCTAGTCGTTCCCATCATAGCGCCTACCTCGCCACCAATTCCCGGTGCTGTTAAGCGGTATGCGGCTAATTCAACGTACTTTTTCTTACCGCAAATATAACCACCCGTCTCCGCGATTCCACCACCAGGATTCTTAATTAAAGAACCAGCGATAAGATCAGCTCCAACATTGGTAGGTTCATATTCCTCCGTAAATTCACCATAACAGTTATCAACGAACACGATTAGCTCCGGATTAATAGCTTTTATTCTTCGAACCATCTCACCAATCTGTTCTACTGTGAACGATGAACGCCAATCATATCCTCGTGAACGTTGAATTCCTATGACTTTCGTGGCAGGCGTAATTCCATTCTCAATCGCAACCCAATCCACATTTCCATCCTCTTGCAGTTCTGCTTCTCGGTAAGTGATCCCGAAATCTAATAACGAACCATGACCGTCTCCTACTGAACCAATTACCTTGTGAAGTGTGTCATAGGGACGTCCAGTGATATAAAACAATTCATCTCCAGGGCGTAGCACCCCAAAAAGTGCTGTAGAAATCGTATGCGTTCCTGATGCAAAATGAGGTCTGACCAAGGCAGCTTCAGCACCAAATACATCGGCATATACTAAATCTAGCACCTCGCGGCCTCGATCATTGTAGGCATAACCCGTAGATCCAGCAAAATGAAAATCACTCACATGATGATTTTGAAATGCGTCAATGACTTTCCATTGATTGAGATCTACAATGCGATCCACAGCCTGAATCCGATCTTTAATCTGATGCTCTATCGCGATCATGTCTTGTTCTAGTTCTTCCGTAAATCTTGCCATAACTCTTCTAGATTCTCCCTTGCTGTCATCAATCAATGCGTATTGTATTTATTTGTTATCTATAAAATCAGTCTATATCGATTGAACTAAATTTTTCTATCCCCCGTGCAATCTTTTCTAAAGAAGATCACGAATATTGGGGTTCGTCTTTAGTTCATTCTATCTAGGTATGTGATACTTCAATATAATCTTGTAGCAAATAGCCATTTTTCTCATAATCATCTTTGTGAAGGATTACCTCATAAAGTGAATCACTACCGTCGAATTCTTGATTAACAATTTCGCCCACACGATATAACAGAGATGCTAGATCTCCGCGATCCGCAGGAATTCGGAAAATAATGGTGTCCCCTGTGAGTATAGTCTGGATCGCATCCCTTATCGCTAGCAAATCCGCTTCATCAAATGCACTGATCGTCAAATGCCCTTCTCCGGTATTCAACATTTCCAGTTGTTCTGGTGTACAACGATCCTTCTTATTATAGAGTACAATTTGCGGTTTATCAGATGCACCTAAATCCACAAGAATAGACTGAACCACTGCCATCTGGTCTTCTCTCATTTCTGAAGAAGCATCGACAACATGAAGGATCAGATTCGCTTCGTTTGCTTCCTCTAGCGTTGCACGGAAAGCAGCAATGAGATCATGAGGTAGATTCTGAATAAATCCAACGGTATCCGTAATCACCACTTCTTTTCCTGTAGGTAGCTCTAATACGCGAGTGGTAGGATCTAATGTTGCGAACAATTGATCTTGAATATATACGTCTGCATCGGTTAGCTCTTTCAGTAAAGTTGATTTACCCGCATTCGTATATCCAACAAGCGCTACTTGAAAGACACCTGCCTTCTGTCTACGTTCGCGATACAGTGTACGATGCTTTGTAATTTCTTCTAATTGATCCTTCAAATCGTTAACACGATTTCGAATATGACGTCTGTCCATTTCAAGCTTACTTTCACCTGGACCTCTAGTCCCAATCCCACCGCCAAGACGAGAAAGATTCGTACTATGTCCGGAAAGTCGTGGCAGTAGATACGTTAACTGCGCAAGCTCAACCTGAATAATTCCTTCACGTGTATTAGCTCTTTGAGCAAAAATATCAAGAATTAATTGGGTACGGTCAATAATCTTAACATCTAGACTTTCCTCTAAATGCCGCACCTGTGCCCCTGATAGTTCATGATCAAATATAGCCGTAGTTGCATCTACTGCTTCCATTGCCATTCGAAGTTCTTCTACTTTACCTTTACCGATGAAAAATTTAGGATCCGGTTTGGCAAGATTCTGACTAATCGTATCCATAACTTCTACGCCTGCTGTTTCAGCTAACTGCACTAATTCATGAAGAGAGTATTCCGGATTGATCCCCTTTTTCTTAACGGAATCTGTCACTAAGCTGACCAGTACTGCCCGGTCTGGTAAATCTGTTTCTGTATCAAACGTGATGTTATTAGCCATGAATTAAATTACCCCTTTATCTGCTATAAAAATGTTAGTTGTGTTTGAATCATCCAACT
Source organism: Paenibacillus macquariensis (assembly GCF_900156375.1). Taxonomy (GTDB): domain Bacteria; phylum Bacillota; class Bacilli; order Paenibacillales; family Paenibacillaceae; genus Paenibacillus_AQ; species Paenibacillus_AQ macquariensis. Next base: position 117,805 of record NZ_FTNK01000004.1, on the reverse strand, counting down.
CGAGTTATATACTCGAGTTGGACTTTGTTGTTTCAAACTTGAAATCTTCCGTACGTAATGTCATCAGTTCTTGTTTGCCTGGATTACTATTCTCATACTGATTGAGAAGTCGAACCGCATGATTACGAATCGATTTCTCGATTAAATTCCGTACATATCTCGCATTGCTAAATGCATGTAAACTTTCATTCTTTTCCTGTGAGATATGCTGTCTTAATTTAAGTATCGCCTGTGGCATGAGAATATAGTCTCGATCGCGAGCCATCAGTTCTGAGATCTGAATGAGTTGATCAATCGAATAATCGGAGAAATCGACTTGAATGGGAAAACGTGAGGGAAGCCCAGGATTGGTCTGTAGAAAGTAATCCATTTCATCGCAATAACCTGCAAGGATAAGGATGAATTGGTTTTTGTTATCTTCCATGGCTTTTACCAATGTATCAATCGCTTCTTTTCCAAAATCTTTCTCCCCACCACGAGCCAGACTATAAGCTTCATCAATGAAAAGAATGCCTCCCATGGCCTTTTTAACGAGATCTCTCGTTTTCTGTGCCGTATGTCCAATATACTCCCCAACTAAATCCGCACGTTCTACTTCGATCAGATGCCCCTTACTGAGTACACCCATCTTCTGAAATATCTTGGCAATAATTCTTGCGACGGTTGTCTTTCCTGTTCCTGGGTTCCCTTTAAATATCATGTGATAGACATGCCCACCACTTGCAAGACCCGCATCCGAACGCATCACAGCAACCTGAAGAAGTGCATAGATTTCAAACACTAATTCTTTAATGTTATCTAACCCAATAAGTAGTTCTAACTCTCGTTGAATTTCTTGATACAAACCTTGTTCAGGAGTACCCTTTGGTACCTTTAAGGTATCACGTTCAGGAACCGCATTGGTCTGTATCGGCGTATCTTGGCTACGTAAAACAACATTGATTTGTCTAGATGGCCTGCCCTCAGGCTGGCCGTTAGAGGCCATGACACGCCCGCTCATGCACCATCACCTCATTATCTACTGGGATGATATCTCTATTCAATGTATTCAACTTTACGCAGGGTTATTAACAGTTTCGAGTGATTTCCATCCAAGCCTTAACATCCACTCGTCTAATTTCCACTTCGTGTAGGCTAGAATTTCTCTACTCTTATGATAAGGCATGGAAAGAACCTCAGATTGTGTCGTTGACAATACTGGATGATCGTAGTTCAAATATTCAGCAATTTCGAGAGAACGCATACCATGGTATGTATGTGTGATGATAACAGCAGAATTCCAACCATTCTTCTTCATGATAAATTGGCTGAATTGCAAATTCTCCAACGTGCTGGTTGCATTGTTCTCCATTATGATTGCATCGTCCGATACACCGTGATCCAGTAGATATTGGCGCATCCCTTCAGCTTCAGTGTATTTGAAATCTGGCTGATCCAACCCCCCACTTACGATGAAGTGATTGAATTTCCCATCATGAAATAGCTTCAGTCCATAATTCAGTCTTTCTGAAAGACTTGGGCTTGGAGAATCACCCCACATCGATGAGCCAAGAATAATGCCAACATCCACCGATTCATATTGACTTGAATCGGATGGATGCACGCTATTAACCTTCCATAATACATTACCTAACCAAGCAAGTATCAAAACGGCTATTATTAGAATAATGAATAGAGTCCTCTTGATTAACCGTGAACCTTTGTTGCCATTACGAATCAATGAAATGTTAGAGTTAAGAATCATGAGTTCCTCCTGAATTCACCGTTCTCAAATAATTGTTTACGGTGTTCTATCGACATCAGGAAATAGGGGAAATGATGGGCGTCAATCTCATCTAGCAATTGTTTCGCCGTTGATACTGCTAATTCATAATCAACGTTAGTAATATCTTTACGATTCAGTGCATCATCTAGCTCATCTTCATCTAGAAGAAATACTTCACCGTTACGAAGTACAACAACATCTAAATACAAATCATCAAACCAAGGAACACCTTGTTCAGTTACCCCTTGTGTTTTACATGTATCAATATACCATTGTATAATTTCTTGCTTCTCATCAAACATCGCCGTCACGATATAATGGCTGTTCTTGGGATAATATTGTAGCCAAGAATATCCTTTATCCGCAATCCGATACGTATGACTGCCATAGGTTTTCCAAAGCGGTTCCTTTAGGTTATAAATGGTATATAACGTAATATAGCCTGTAAACCTCTTGGTCTCTACATAACGGCAGGTAAAGCGGCGACGTGATATTCTGCGCCAGTTCGCACGATCCCCAAATTTACGTTTCATGGAAATTACCCTCTCCAGTATGTTAGCTACAGCTTAACACATTTGTGATTCACACTCAAAAGAAGCGCTCTGTAATTCATAACCCCAACTACTTATTTATCAATTATACAACAGACTCCAATTTATCCCACGTTATTTTAGAACGAAGTAAAATTATTTAACAAATCAAGTAGAAACGGCTATGCTGTCCTCATTCAGCGGAAATATAAGGCATAGTGTATGAAGTGAAACTTATACTTTCTTATATTTCAAAAAAAGCCTCCGATAAATCGGAGGCTTCTTTCTTAATGACTTTATGGCGTTGTAGTCCCTTGTGATGCACCGTTCTCCGTTGTGCCTGTGTTGACCGATCCTGGATCTACAGGGTTAGTCACACCCGAATCCCCACCAACAGGAGGAACTGTTTGTTCAGGGGGAACCGTTGTTCCATCCGGCGGTATAGTCTCCCCACCTGTTCCTGGGTTAGTCTCTGGAACTCCCGGTATCGTGCCTCCACCTGTATTTCCATTATTTCCGTTTCCGGTATTTCCATTACCCGTTCCATTATTACCACTACCGTTATTCCCATTACCTGACCCATTATTACCATTACCGTTATTAATATCTGGTTGTTCGGTATCCGGTTCAGGCTCAATATCAGGTACCAACGGCTCTGTAAACACCTGAACGATATTAGACTTTTCTGATTCCGTGTTCGTATCTGCGAAGAATGCTGTTACGTAATATTCGTAAGTGTACCCTTCTACAATGTCGAAATCTTCAATATTACTTGCAATCGCAGCATCCTTAATTAATCTAAAATCACTCTCTGAAGATTCTTTACGGTATACATGATATTGCACGTTATTTCCTTCAACACCATTCCAATTCAAGGATACAATCTGAGTACTCGGATCATAAGAACCACTTAACCCAGTTACAACAGATACAATATCCGGTACTACAGGTACTTCTACTGGCGGTTTCACCGTCTCTGGTTTAGGGAAACTCTTCGCTTCAAAACCTTGTACTGCCTGCTCCATAACTTTCCCCCAGAACGTCGCAGCTAGAGAACTACTCTTATGAAGTAAGTGTGTTTTATCAGGGTTGTCGTAACCCATCCATACCGCGGCTGTTAATTCAGGAGTATACCCTACAAACCATACATCACGGTTAGATTTGTTACCTTTAATACCACTCTGAGTCGTACCTGTTTTCCCAGCAACCGGTCTACTAATGGCAGCTTTTTTCCCTGTCCCACTCTCAACAACATTCTTCATCATTTCCGTCATCTGATAAGAAGTGTCCTTACTCATCACTTCTACGCCATCTTTCTTACGCTCATATTTAACTTTATCATCACTATCTTTAATCTGTTTGATGGAATAAGCTTCATTAAACGTACCACCATTGGCGAATGCACTAAAGGCCTGAGACATCTCAAGTGTATTCGTCCCCTTACTCGTACCACCCAATGCTAGTGAAAGGTTCTTATCTTCTTTGTCCAGTGTAATACCCAGCTTCTGTGCAAACTTAAATCCGGTATTCACACCAATTTCATTCAATAACCATACAGCAGGAATATTCTCGGATTTCTGAATCGCATCTGGCATACTTATCGTATCTGAATAGCCATGTAAATTACCCGGACAGTAATTTGAGAAACACTGCTTCTTGTTACTTAGAGGGGAGTCTTTCGTATATTGACCCGATTCCAACGCTGGAGCATAGGACACAATCGGTTTCAATGCCGATCCAGGCTGTCTCCGACTACTTGTAACACGACTATATCCCTTGCGCTCATAGTCTCTACCGCCCATCAAGGCTACAATAGCTCCTGTGTCATTATTCATGATCACCATAGAAGCTTGTACCTGAACATCATCCGCACTCTTCTCGAAATTACTATCATCGGCGAACTCTTTTTCAATAACCTGTTGTGCATTAGCATCCATCGTTGTATAGATCTTATATCCGCCGACATTCAGATCATCTTGTGACAACCCCGTAACTTCCTCGGCTTCACTCATGACATAATCCATAAACGCTAGATACTGTTGCTTCTTAGCAGGCGGTGTATAGTCATACACCACATTCTTAGCTGTCTCTCTTTCTTCAGCCGTGATGTACCCCTGCTCCTGCATCAATTGCAGCACGATAGCACGACGCTCCTTTGAATTCTCAGGATTCCGAAGAGGGTTGTATTTAGTTGGTCCTTTTGGCATGGCAGCTAATGTCGCCATCTGCCAAACCTCTAATTGGCTAAGATCACTTTGCCCAAAATAATATTGAGATGCAGCCTTGATACCATAGATTTGACCACCGAAGTTAATACGATTAAGATACATCGATATAATCTGGTCTTTTGTGTTGTTGTTCTCTAATGCCATGGCAATAGATACTTCTGTCGCTTTCCGGAAGAATGTTTTCTCACGGGACAAGAAGATATTCTTAGCAAGCTGTTGTGTAATGGTGCTACCGCCCTCTACTTTAGCTCTAGCTATAATATCTTTAACAGCGGCACGACCGATGGACCAAATATCCACACCGCCATGCTCCATGAACCGTTTATCTTCAGTTGCAATAAATGCTTCCTTTAGCAATTTAGGAATTTGATCATCATCCACAGGTTCGCTCTTTTGAATGGATAATTGACCCATCAATTTCCCGTTTCGATCATACACTTTAGAATTCTCAGCAACAATCATCTTATCTTTATTCTCATTGTAAAGTCTTTCGCCATTCACTGTAATGAACAAGTATCCGGCTAATGCACAGAAAATTGCAAAGGCTGCTGTAAAAAACAGCGTCCAAAACAAACGTTTTTTAGATAACTTTCTCTTCTTTTTCTTCTTCTTAGGCGGTTCTGTATTTGTATTCGCCCTTGTAGGTCGTTTGCTAGCCATGTGGTTGCCTCCCTAACTCCTAATTCTAGTATCGGAATGAAAAGAACAACCCATAAGGTTGCTCATAGTCGATTTCCTATTCTTTTAAACGAAATAACTCCTGAAAAGGTTTCATAAAGTATTAAGCCTCTGTTGAAGGTTCCTGCATTAGTGAAACGTTACGTTGTGGAGTGATAGTTGAAATCGCATGTTTAAATAACATTTGTTGGCGGCCTTCACTATCCACAACAACCGTAAAGTTATCGAATGCTTTGATCGTTCCTCTGATTTGAAAACCGTTAACCAAAAAGATGGTAACTGAGATGTTTTCTTTACGTAGTTGGTTCAAAAAAGTATCTTGAATATTAATGGATTTGTTCATTAGCCGTACCCCCAATGGTTCAATTAGATTGTTTAGATATATATTCAATATCTGAGAGAAACTTTCCTGCTATTATATCACGTATCGAAGCGAAATTCTCAGAGAAATTATCTGCAGTCGTTACATCCACCCATGAAATGTCCTTCATATGGCGAAACCAAGACAACTGACGTTTGGCAAATCTACGTGTATCCCGCTTCAATAACGTAATCGTATCATCCCATGTTAACTCATCTTGTAGGTACGATATGATCTCTTTGTAGCCTAAACCTTGCATTGAGATTAGACCCGGTCCGTACCCCTTTTGAATCAATGATTTCACTTCTTCTAGAAGACCTTGTTCAATCATCTCATCAATACGGGCTTCAATACGTTTATATAGCATTTGTCTATCCATAGTCAAACCTACGATACATAAATCATATGGAGATACTTTCGTTTGAGCGGCCATTTGAGCTGAAAGAGTCGTATTTGTAAGATGAAAAATTTCAAGTGCACGGACGATTCTCCGTTGATCATTTGCATGTAATCTCTCAGCGCTGATAGGGTCTACAAGCTTTAAGCGATCATGCAAGGCTTCCGCACCATGACTCTGCGCAAAGGCGAATTGTTCATTTCGAAATTCCTCATCTGCCCCAACGTTGGTAAATTCAAATCCATAACAGACAGACTCAATATATAGCCCTGTTCCTCCAACAATAAAAGGCATGTTCCCTCTATCATGAATTTCAGCAATTAATCGACGACACTGCTCTTGAAATTCAGCGACTGAATAAGGATCATCTGGATCATGAATATCGATCAAATGGTGTGGAATTCCTTCCATTTCTTCTCTAGAAATTTTGGCTGTTCCAATATCCATCTGTCGATATACTTGCATGGAATCACCCGAAATAATCTCACAGCCATAGTGCTTTGCAATTTCGATACTCATCTTCGTCTTACCTACTGCCGTAGGACCTAACAAGACAAGCAAAGTAGGTTTATTCTCTATTGTCAAGGAATTTCACTCCATACGTGATATTTGAATTGGAACGTTCCAACATTTGGAAACCAAGTCGTGCAAATTCAGGGCTACCCCATTTTTCTTTAAGTATGACTGACTTTCTAGCTACACGTTCCGCTTGTTGTATACTCTCTAAGCTAAGTGCATCACTATTCGCAAATTGTCTTAACGGATTTATCGCCGAAGATGCCATTAAAGGCTGACGAAACATCGGATCGAAATACACAATATCCACACTATCATCCGGCATTTCTCTTAAAATATCCAGATGATCACCATGCCTTACTTCGATTCGACGCATCGCCTGATTAACTTCCTCTAGATCTGTGACATAATGGCTCATACCTTCTTTCAATAACGCAGCCAAATCACTCGAACTTTCCAATGAAATAACTTTACCCTCAGGCCCAGCTTTCACAGCAAATACAAGTGAATCACTTCCTAATCCAGCAGTACAGTCTAATACGGAATACCCTGCTTGCATCCCAGCGGCATCTAACATAGGATCATTATCGCCCTTTATCACGCGTTTCACTCTCACGTAACCCATACTTGGATGATAATCAATAGGCGGATGCCCAGGTCTGACTAATCTAGCACCATTCTCTAGCACCACAAGGGCTACTGAATCTTTCGAAGCCTGAACTAATTTCGTTATAGATGTCCTCTGCCGAGGAACATAGTTATATCCTAAATCCAAAGCCAAGGCTTTGGCTCGCTTGACCAACTTTTCTGGATCTTCACATCTTCCGGTCGTAATAATCATTGTTTTCTCCTGTCATATGCGATTAGAAGTTTAATTACGTAAGTTAAACTACATCACACGTTTAAATAGTTTCTCTAGATCATAAGAAGAGAATGAAATCACAATTGGACGTCCATGAGGACATGTATATGGCTGTTTACAAGCAGCGAGACGTTCTAAAAGTGTATCTGATTCTAGGTTCGTCAGCTTCTGATTCGCTTTGATGGAAGCCTTGCATGAACATAGAATGGATGATTTCTCTCTTAATTTGGCTAGATCAATCATACGTTCACTTAATACCCATTCTGCCATTTCTTCAATCAACGCTTGTTCGTCTCCCTTGGGGAACCAATAAGGATGCGCTCGAACACGGAAGGTTTGTCCACCGAAATGTTCTAAATAGACGCCAACTTGTTCGAACCAATTGATCTTTTGTTTCAACTGTTCCGTCTCCGAAGGCGTAAATTCTAAGGTAATCGGTAATAAAAGTTCTTGTGAAGCATCACCGGGACGTCCAAATTGTTCATAATAAAATTCATAATTGATCCGTTCGTGCGCGGCATGTTGATCAATTAAATAAAGCCCCTCTTCATTCTGAGCAATTAAATATGTCCCATGATGTTGCCCGATTAGTGTCAATTCTGGAAATGGTGGGATCTCAGGGGACCCATTTCTTGGAGTAGCATATACTTCTGGATTAAAAGGAACATTCTTTCCTTGTTCAGGACGATTTCCCATAGCCCCATTAATTCTATAATTCTGATCACTGCGTTCTCTCACAGGAGAATTCACAACTGAACGATCATCATTCATAACATAATTTGGTGGAATCATAGGTCGACTTGATGCGTTCTCCATCATATCAGATTGAACGAATATAGACGAATCTGATAATGACTTTTCGCTTTGATTTCTAGATTCAGCTGTAGCCAAATTCGCCGTTTGCTGATCCTTATTGAATCTAAACTGCTCCTGAATGAAAGAGGTACTTCCAGGGTTACCAATGGGATGTTTCACTGGCTGAGGAATAAGTACCTGTTGTCGTAGGACTGCATGTATTGCTTGTTCTACAAACGGATATAATTCATTCTCTTTACTAAAGCGTACTTCCAGCTTTGCGGGATGGACGTTCACATCCACGATCGAAGGATGCATCGTTAAAGAAAGGATGGCAAGTGGATAACGATTAATAGGCAATAACGTATGATAGGCTCTCAGTATCGCATGATTCAGACCGTTATTACGGATATAACGACCATTCACAAAAGTTGATATGGCGTTACGATTCGAGCGCGTCCATTCAGGGATACTTACATATCCTTGCAAGCTATAATCCATATCTTCCGCTTGAATGGGAAGCATTGCCTTTGCAGCCTGCGTTCCATAAATGGCAGCTATCACCTGGAGAAGATCACCATTTCCGACGGTCTGTAAGAGTGTATTATCATTATGTCTCAATGTAATCGCGATACCTGGATGAGATAAGGCAATCCGGTACATATAGTCTGAAATATGACCAAGTTCGGTCTGAATTGTTTTCATATATTTCAGCCTTGCCGGCGTATTGTAGAATAATTCTTTCACCACAAAATCAGTCCCACGAGGTGCAGCTGAATCATCATTTGAAAGTAGATTACCACCTTCAATGGTAAGTTTTCGCCCGAGTCCATCTTCTTGACTAGATGTGGTAAGTGCAATCTTTGATACGGATGCAATACTTGGTAATGCTTCCCCACGGAATCCTAGACTTGTAATATGAAAAAGATCGCGCCCATTTGTTATTTTACTGGTGGCATGTCGATAAAAAGCCGATTCACAATCTTCCGGCTCGATCCCTGATCCATTATCGGTTACCCGGATACTTTGGAGTCCGCCTTCTTCAATTGTCACTTCAATCTTCGTGCTCCCTGCATCGATTGCATTTTCCACGAGTTCTTTCACTACGGAGGCAGGACGCTCCACAACCTCACCTGCGGCAATCTGGTTGGCTATGTGCTCGTCCAATATGTGGATTTTGGCCATGGATTATCCCTCTCTCTTTTCGGTCTCAACACCATATTTTTTTTGAAAAAAGTTCATGTAAAATGTCCGCTACGGTAACGGATTGTTCTTCTGATCGCTGTTGACTTTGGATTTCTTGATTATATACCGCTTATAGCGGTAGAAATCCAAAGTCAAAGCATATGCTTTCGAAGTAGTTCTCCTACGGAAAACTTGTAGGCGAGCGCTATCGCTTCTTCAGAACAATTCCGTTACCTTCGCTACGTTTGCACATTTTATCCACTACTTTTTCCAAATAAAATAAATGAGTATAGTACAGACCCTTTTTTCGTTCGTTGTAGTTTATTTTAGATCCCTTTCGCTTTTACACTAAGCTCATGAAGTAATTGCATTGCTTGTAAGGGTGTCATGTTCATCAGATCGAGATTCTTCACGGAGTCGATAATTTGTGTAACGTTGCGGTTCATTGGCGCTATTGTTGATTCTTTCTTGGAAGGTTTTACTTCCTCTTCGCCAAAAATAGATAGCTGTACAACGTCGCTGACTTCTCTTATCTCGTCTTCGAGATAAGAACTGCTATGTTTATCCGCTGTGGGCTCGTTATATGACACAGCAGCAGCTACATCTGGTGCCACTGTGTCTGGTGCTGATTCAGTTGCCAAGGCTCTATCCGATGCCACCGCAACTTCTCTCACTGCGGCCACTTCAGAGGTCACTGTCGTGTGATCCAAGCTTTCGAGTAGGGTATTCGCTCGGTCAATAATGGAGTTGGGTAATCCTGCTAGTCGAGCGCAATATACGCCATAACTACTACCCGCTGCACCCGGAATTAATTTGCGCAAGAAGTGAACTTTATCGCCACTTTCTTGTACGGCCATGGAGTAATTACGTAATCCCTTCAGGCTACCTTCGATATGAGACAATTCATGAAAATGTGTCGATACTAATGCTTTACAACCAATCTCATCATGTACATATTCGATCACAGCCTGAGCGATAGCCATACCTTCACTGGTAGAGGTTCCACGTCCAAGTTCGTCGATAATAATAAGACTTCGTGGGGTTGCCTTCTCTGTCATTACTTGAATGTCTGCCATTTCTACCATGAAGGTACTTTGACCACCAATTAAATCGTCCGCTGCGCCAATTCTTGTGAATATACGGTCAACCATTGGAATCTCAGCCTTATTTGCTGGCACGAAACAACCTATCTGAGCCATGATGGAGATTAATGCAACTTGACGCATGTACGTACTCTTACCTGCCATGTTAGGACCTGTGATCAGCAAGATATTTGCTGATTCTTTAGACAAATTCGTCGCATTCGATATGAATGCGGAATCCTTCATCACAGCCTCAACCACAGGATGTCTACCACCTTCAATGATAAGGTCATAGTCTTCTGTCAGTACCGGCTTCACGAAGCCATGTTCTGCGCTCGTTGCCGCTAGCGATTGATACACATCTAGTTCTGCAACTTTCTCTGCGAGGGACTGTAGACGTGGTATTTGCTTGCTTAATTTCTCTCTCAACTCTGTAAAGAGTGCATATTCCAGATCAACCATCTTCTCCTGTGCTTCGAGAATGAGTCCCTCTTTCTCTTTCAGTTCAGGTGTTACGTATCGCTCTGCATTTGCAAGCGTCTGCTTCCGTTCATACCTACCTTCGGGTACAGATGCAATATGAGATTTGGTTATTTCGATATAATATCCGAACACTTTGTTGAAACCAATCTTCAGTGACTTAATGCCTGTTGCCACACGCTCTCTAGCTTCAAGCTCTGCAATCCATCTTTTCCCATTGATACTTGCTTCTCTTAGCTCGTCCAGATGTTCATGATACCCCGGCTTGATTAAGCCACCGTCACGGACAGATATCGGAGCTTCGTCTATAATTGCTTGATTAATTTCATCATGCAGATCTTCACACGCATCCAACTCTCTTGCAATTTTGCCAAGTGTTAAGGATGGTGTAGCTGCACACAACGCTTTAAGCGATGGTATTTGCCCTAATGACAACTTCAATGCTGTAAGATCACGTCCATTCGCATTACCGAAGGCTATTCTCCCCACAAGTCGCTCTAGATCGTAAATCTCTCGAAGGGACAGTCGTAAATCTTCACGCAATATAAGCTGATTGTACAATAGTTCAACAGCTTCAAGCCGTTCTTCGATCCGACTCCGATGTAACAGCGGTTTATCGATTCTACGTCGAAGTAATCGTGCACCCATCGACGTCTCTGTTTTATCTAGGAGCCACAACAAGGAGCCTTTCTTAGATCGTTCTCTAACCGTCTCTACCAGTTCAAGATTACGACGTGTAAAAGGATCCAATATCATAAAGTGACCTGGTTCATAAGGAGAAATTTGTGTTAACTGGCCTAACGACCTTCTCTGAGTCTCACTAAGATAGGAGATCAACACAGAGATACATAACGCTCTCTCTGGATCTAAGCGAGCCCAAGCCGCTTCTCCGAATTGACTTCGTACCATTCCTTCTTCTTTCTTGTCCCAAGGCGTATATACAACAGGTCGATTCCCCTGCAGCTGTAATGCCCGTATGCTGTCGAGCATTCCCACATCTCCGATAATCTCGGAAGGTTCATATATATTAATCTCATCACGAAGCCATTCCAGAGAGGATGGGACGGATGTGATATACAATTCACCTGTTGATAGATCACAAGCAGATAAACTCATCATCCCGCCTGATGTTGTAACACAGACTAAGTAATTATTTGATTTATCCGCAATATTCTTCCCATCCATTATGGTTCCCGGTGTTACAACTCGTACAATATCACGACGCACCATACCTTTGGTCGTTGCTGCATCCTCAAGTTGCTCACAGATAGCAACCTTGTAACCTTTTTCTATTAGACGCTGAATATATCCCTCAGCAGCATGGTAAGGCACACCACACATGGGTATGCGTTCATCCCCGCCGCCTCCGCGACCTGTCAGCGTTATTTCAAGTTCACGTGATGCCGCAATTGCATCTTCAAAAAACAATTCATAGAAATCACCCAGACGGAAAAACAAAAAAGCGTCCTGGGCTTGCTGCTTCACTTGCAAATATTGTTCAATCATTGGCGTATATTGGGCCATGAGTTACCTCCATACATCTTCTTTTACTTCAGAAAGTCATTTTTTCAAAACACGTACTTCGATATATTATAACACAGGAATATTCCATAACGGACGGATATCCCGTGATTCATCCCAGATCGTACCGCTAGAAATATGATCCAGTAATGGATCAATATACTTTGCATACTCCGAATAACCACGAAGAGACATCACATCTCTGAATAAAGGCTCTATACAACCTCGAATCACATTTCTATTTCCCTCATAATAGGCTCTATGAATAATCTCTTGATTCAAAGGTCGTAGAACGAGTTCCTTATAATGACGAACAATCAGATACGCGAGAAATACGACGCCCTTGGCAACAAGTGGTGATACCAAGAAGCTAGGAAGCGTTCGGTATTCAAATCCACCATGAGGTTGCCTTCTGAAATCTCCGAGATACCCATAACGTGGTCGTCTATTCAGACTTGTATGATCCTCAAGTAACATGACAGGGAGAGCTAGATAATTATCCAAGGCTTGCACAAGAGAATACGTGAGCACGATACCACTGAAATGTAAATGTCCTCCCAAGGGCAAACCGGGGACAGGCATCCCTCCAGCCATCCAGATTAGAGATCGATCTCGAATCAATTGCTTAGCGGACCCCAGTGCATGCATAAGCTCTACAAGTAACCCTCGTGGTTGTAAACTGGGTTCTGGACGTAGCTCTGCTACTGGGAAGCTCGTAATCCCATCCATATGAACCGCATCACATCCTACTTCTCCGATTCGTTCAAGAAATTGAGAAGCTGGAACCACTTCCATCGAAGAAGCATCTACAAGTAGAAATTCAGGATCCATACCCATCATGAGTTGAATGCCTTTCTTCTCCTCCTGCTCCAGAATGTTATGTAAATTTGCATACTGTTGCTTATATAATTTCAACAGAGTAGGCTCACGTAATTTCGAAAATGGTGTAACCCGCTCCACGACATATTGCCGTTCCCCGTATGTTGAAAGTATGGCTTCGCCTGACGCTAGGCCCAATGTATATAAACTGCGAACAGCCATTTTCGTTAATCTTTTCATCAGAGGGTTCTGTTCCAGTTCCAAGTTAGATCTCATGGCTATTCCAGTCCTGAGTCCTATTTCTTTATCACCACCGCCTAATTTACAAACGTCAAAGCCACGTAGATTACTTACTTGCACAGCGTATCTACTGCGGTAAGTTGATGGGTTTTGTTCACTTCCCGCACCACCTTCAGTGAATTGAGCAGACACACCCGAACGGATAAGACGAGCTTGAGCGATAGAAAGTGACATTGATTCATAAAGAGACCCTTCTCGATCCACTTACGTGACTCCCCCTTTCGTAAAATAAAAACAAAAAAGGAGGGCATCCGCCCTCTACACAGACGCCCTCGAATCATATACTACGTTATACCTTTCAATTCAACCCTCGTTGTTAAAGGTCATCATCCAGAAGATCAGGGTCCAGGTCCTCATAATCACCTGTGTCCTCGCTGAATTCAAATTCCTTATCTTCATAATCTTCGTGGCCGATCAGTACGAACACTTTGGTCTCAGCAATGAGTTCCACAGTGAATTCCCGCTCGACACGGATGATGACACTTCCCCCTCCCGATGACACACTTGCTTCGACACAACTTGGTTCCTGCGTTGCCTCCGCAGATACTTCCACTGTTGAAGCACGGTGTCTGGGGTCTAGGTACGACAGTGAGACAAATTCTACATAAGGTACTGTCTCTTTGGCTACGTCGGTCTGAGAGTTTTTGTCATAGGAATACCAAATGTTGATATCGTAAGTACCAATAACTTCAATTCCGTCTCCGGCCGCTACCGCTTCGTATTGATGGTTTATAATCCATGCACCTAAAATACTGGTTGGATTATGTGGCGGAGTTACGGTATGTGTTACGGTAGAGAACTTACGACCTTTGCCGCAGATCGCTTTCGTTATGATCTCTCTACTTTGATGTTTACGACTTAATGACATCTTTGAACCTCCTCCATACAATCATTCACTACTAAGTGTATGCAGGAGGTAGGCAAAAGTTGATTAGCCCAGTACAAATAATTATCTTTTTATAAGAGAATCATTCAATTGCTATTATTAGTAACACAGATTGAGCTATTCGAAGATTCATCTAACGCTATATTGTGCATACCGTTCATTAATAATTTTCTGAAAAGCAAGCTCCACCTCATCCAATGTAGCATCCATCGCTTCACTTATGGCTACTTTCAACTTGCGTTCCCTTCCCTTCATTTCTTGAATTTCATTGGCATGATCCTTTAAAGAATCATATCTTGTGCCGCTTAACTCCGTCCTGTTAAACATATTTTCAGCTGCTAAACGCCAATGGTTCGCTTCTGACTCAGCAATTTTCATGCGTTTTCTCATGTCAGCCATTTCCAGATCCAAACATTTGGAATTAAATTCATTATATTTATTAATCCAATAATCTAATTTTTTATTTTCAAGTATTAAGTTATTCTCAACCTTCCTAAGTTCCTCAAGCATTCTTTCTACCTCAGTTTGGACCTTGATCTTAAATTCATGCATCTCTTCTATTACCGTTACATCCGTAATAACCCCCGTCATTACGTCAGTTGTCCAATAGTTCACAAGCGCCGATTCACTTCTCATGGTTGCTCGACTACCTCTCTATACTTATGATGGAATACTCTCACGATCTTTCACCCTATTTATTAAGTAATATGTAATGTACTCATCCACTTTCAACCCGCACTTTATCCGGGACCGGTGCTTTGTTCTTCTTTGCTATTTTCAAATATAAAGATAATTCACGGCATAGCTGTAGTATAGAAGACCTTATCTCAAATTCCTCTCTTGTCGTTGGAAGATCCATTTCTTTGAAATCTTGTTCCAATTCTTCCAGTAGTACTTCGGTACGACCTGTGTACATTTCTTCTGTTACATCATGGCTAAGTTGTTCGAATAGCTCCGCTACTAAGTCAGCTTGGGGAAGCTTCTGATATACATCAGCAATCCGCTGCATCATGACTAGAATTAAATCCAACTGTTCCTTACGCATATAGAAATAAATATTCCAAGCCTGATCCGGATGAACCATTTGGTTCTCCATCGCTCGATTTGCCGCAAGGGACCCTTCTTTAATCGCTTTACCAGCTTCAATGATTTCACTTCCGTCCCATACATAAGTTGGATCTCGAAGCGTCAGAGCAACGCGATGAAATATTACAGCGAATAGCCCGTCCACGTTGTGACGAATCTCAATCATCTGTTCTCCACCTTTAGGCATATAGATCATATTGACCACCATCGCTGATCCTAGCCCAATAACAAGCAATTCAACTTGAGATAATATCGTATGTACGGATAGAGCCCCTTCTCCAAAAACACGGAATACAACAACTGAACTGGTGACAATCCCCTCCTTGAAGCTTGACTTAACGATTAAAGGGAACCCGAATAGGACGAATACGGCCAGTACCCAGTAATGAAAGCCAAATAAGGCGAATAATCCACATGCAAAAAGAAGCCCCACAATGGAGGCAAAGAAGCGCGCTGAGATCGTTCTAAGACTCCTTTTACGTGTTACTTCCACGCCAAGAATAGCCAATAGACCCGCAGACTGAGGACTGGGTAGTCCTACTATATAAGCAATCTGAATGGAAATGAGTGTAGCAATCGCTGTTTTTACAACTCGAAACCCCATGAGAACGCCTCTCTTTTCTATCAGTATCATTCTAATCTCATGGTACTTTATTTCACAACTCTACACAATACGACATTTACTGCACATTCATATTCACGCGATCCATTGTAGATAGGAATGTTACCTTGTATTACTTATGAGATAACAACTTACGTTCCATATACAATACGAGTTGATACATAACCGTTGCTACCACCGCAATAATAAACAAACTGGACATCACGAGCGTAAAATTAAATACTTGAAAACCATAAATAATTAAATAACCTAGACCCATTTGTGCCACGAGAAACTCTCCAACAATAACACCCACCCAAGCTAGACCAACATTGACTTTCAATGTTGAAATAATCGCAGGAAACGTTGCAGGAAAGATCACTTTACGGAAAATTTGTGATCGTGATCCGCCAAATGTTCGCACAACTTTGACTAGATTCGAATCCACTTCAGAGAAGCTATTGTAAACCACGAGTGTGGTAATAATGACGATAACAGATAATGTTGTGACCACAATAGCCGTAAACCCCGCTCCAAAGACAACGATAAATAAAGGACCTAGCGCCACCTTTGGCATGCTATTAAATACGACCATGTATGGATCTAATACCTTCGATAAGAAAGGTGACCACCAGATCAAGATGGCAAGCCCCGTTCCAAGCAACGTTCCGAGTAGAAACCCTACGACAGTCTCACCAACCGTTACACCCAAGTGACCCCATAATTCGCCACTAATAATTTCTTGTACAATATGATTAAATATCTTACTAGGATAGCTAAACAATAGGACATCAATCCATTTCAGTCTTCCAGCCAGCTCCCAAAAGGTTAACAAGAAGAGGAGTAATCCCAGCTGAACAGATAATACATGCCTCGATTGTTTTCTTTTGTGCGCTAGGTGATCTTGATATAGTTCAGTCAGCTCACTTTGTCTCGAATCAGAAGACTCATTTCTAGCTATATTTCGCGTCATCATGCTGTTGCCTCACCTCCTCACTCCTGATCACTGCGTAATTCCATAGCACTCCAAATCTCGTGAAAGAGATCTTGAAAGCCCTCCTGATCCCGAGCATGAAAAGGCAACACCTCACGGATATTACGCGGTACATCGAACGTTCGACGGATTCTCCCTGGATTGCTACCGAGCAATATGATCCGGTCACTCATTGCTATCGCTTCAGATAGATCATGGGTAACTAAGACTGCTGTCTTGTTACGTTCACGCAAGGTTCGAGATATTAGATCCTCCAATTGCAACTTTGTCTGATAATCGAGTGCAGAGAAAGGTTCATCCAACAACAGAAGACTAGGATCTGTAGCCAACGTTCGCACGAGTGCAACCCGTTGGCGCATCCCACCTGAAAGCTGTTGAGGGTATATATTCTCTTTACCCTGTAGACCCATCTCTTCAAGGAGCCCTGAGGTGATTGCTATACTCTCAGGCGTGATTCTTCCCGTCAGTTCCAAGCCTAAGAGTGCATTATTCAGAATCGTCCGCCAAGGAAACAAATAATCCTGCTGCAACATGTATCCTACCTCAGGTGTTGGTCCTGAAAGCTTGTGACCATTGACTAGAACCTCACCATGACTGGGTGTAAGAAGACCTGCGATGATCGATAATATGGTTGTCTTGCCACATCCACTCGGACCTACAAGACTTACGAATTCCCCAGCGGATACTGTCAATTGAAGATGATCCACAGCCAGAGAGGCTTCGCGATCGGTGATATAGACATGTGCGACATCGTTTAATTCAACAACAGGTACCATGTGCACTCTCCTTTTGGCAGGATATAAGTTCTTTACTTCACAGTAGACTTCGCCTTCTCAGCAAATGTATTATCTACAATCGCATCATGTGCCACACGTTCTTTCAATTCACCTGCACTGTCCATCACGTCTAGAAGATTATTCCATTCTGTATCATCTAATATAGGATCCGTTGCATAGGTGCCTTGTTCTTGATAACGTTTCACACTAGATACAATAATGCCACGATCTGCATCTTTAAAATAAGGGAGTATCGTATCCGCGATCTCTTCAGGGGTATGAGTTGCTACCCACGATTGAGCTTTCTGTACGGCATTCGTGAACTTCTGAACGGTATCTGCATTCTTCTTAATATAGCTTTGTTTACTCATGAACACGGTATATGGAAGGTGTCCACTTTCTACACCAAATGAAGCGACAACATGACCTCTGCCTTCTTTTTCAAAAATGGACGCTTGTGGTTCGAATAACTGAACATATTGTCCCGTGCCCGAGGCAAAAGCTGCTGTAATATTCGCGAAATCAATATTCTGGATCAATTCCAAATCTGCGTGTGGATCAATACCTTGCTTCTTAAGCGTGAACTCTCCGGCCATTTGTGGCATTCCGCCTTTACGTTGACCTAGGAATGTTGTCCCCTTCAACTGGTCCCAACTAAATGTGCCGTTATTGTCTCTTGCCACTAGAAATGTTCCATCCGTCTGAGTTAACTGGGCGAAATTGATCACTGGATCTTCAGAACCTTGTTGAGCAACGTAAATGGACGTTTCCGATCCAACTAATGCCACATCTATCGCATTAGATAATAATGCAGTCATCGTCTTGTCTCCACCAGGGGTTGTCATCAGTTCAATATCCAGTCCTTCATCCTTGAAGAATCCTTTTTCAATGGCGACATATTCTGGTGCGTAAAATACGGAACGAGTTACTTCCCCAATCTTCACTTTCGTCGGAGCATCTTTTCCTCCACACCCGGCTAGAACCGAAGAACAGAGAAGAAGAATACCTGCTACTGCAGTCAACTTTGTTGTCCCTTTCCACATATGGGTATCCCTCCAATATTTTCGAATAAATCATATTGCATCATATGCATTCGCCTAGAAAAGGTTATTCATTCTCTCCACATTTCGGTTCATGCATATAAAAAAAGCCGTGATTCTCTACAAAACGTAGATAAATCACGACCTTATTCATAACTACAGAAGATTCATAGAGAACCATTTCCTTGAACTATAACTTGTAAATCTCTTTATATTTCTCTTCCAAATAATCTGACAAGTAATCTGGATTCAGTTCTTCACCTGTCACGTTAACGATGATTTCAGAAGGAGTAAGACGCTTACCATACTTATAGATTTTGTCAGAGAGCCATTCCTTAATCGGACGTAAGTTCCCTGCAGCAATCCATTCATCATATTGAGGTAGCTCTTTACGAATGGTATGCAAGAATTGTGCTGCATACATATTTCCTAGTGAATAGGATGCAAAGTAACCGAAATCTCCACCAGACCAATGCACATCCTGAAGAACACCGAGTCCGTCATTTGGAGGGGTAATGCCAAGATATTCGTTATATTTCGCATTCCATACCTCTGGTAGATCTTTCACAGACAACCCTTCATTAAACAACATCTTCTCAATCTCGTATCGAATAATAATATGAAGGTTATACGTCAATTCATCAGCTTCAATTCGGATGAGCGAATTCTCCACACGGTTGATAGCCCGGTAGAAATCTTCTACTGACACATCCTTAAGTTGGGATGCGAAATGCTGTTGTAAATCACCATAATATCTTTCCCAGAATGGGCGACTACGTCCAATCATATTCTCCCATAAGCGCGACTGTGACTCGTGGATTCCCATAGAAGTTCCTTCAGCTAAAGGTGTTCCTACGAGGCTTGCATCAATATTTTGCTCATACAGGGCATGACCCCCTTCATGCATAGAGCTGAATACAGCACTGGTGACATCATCTTGTAAATAATGAGTTGTAATTCGTACATCCCCAATGTTAAGCCCCGTAGCAAATGGGTGCACACTCTCATCTTGACGTCCAGCCTCAAAGTCATAGCCCATTTGTTCAAGAATGAAGAGGCCAAATTTCTCTTGTTGATCAATCTCAAATATCTGCTTAAGGAAATCATTCGCTGGTTGATTCGCAGATGCTCGAATTGTTTCTACGAGTGGTACTAACCGACTGCGCAGTTTACTGAATATTTCATCCAGTTTCTCTACTGTCATATCCGGTTCATACATGTCAATTAACGTATCGTATTTTGTTCCTTTGACTCCCCAAAAATGGATAAATTCATGCTTCATCGCAACAATTTTACTCAAATAAGGCTCGAATCCAGCAAAATCACTCGTCTCCTTCGCATCTTCCCATAAGGTTTGAGCATGTGCCGTTAGGACAGAATATTCTTGGAACTTATCCGCAGGAATTAGCTTGTTCTGGTCATATTCCTTTTTGCATTCCTTCACGATTTGTAGATCCAGATCGTCCAACTGTTCTACGATATCTGAGCTTGTAAAATATTCTAAGTAATCTCCCATCTCATCCGAGATGATTAATTTGAATCCTTCTGTACTTAATATGCCAATGGTCTCCGACCGATATTCAGCACCTTTGCGGGGAGCACCGGTACGCAGATCCCAATGCATTAAACCTACAACCTCATAATAACCTCTTATTTTGCGAACCAATTCCCGAAATTGTCCTAGTTTGATTTTTACTTGATCTTCCATTTAAAGACTCACCTCACATAAAATATTTATGGTTTCCTCTTGATGATACTTTTTGTAAAAAGTATAATCAACTTCTAAGAACAGAAATAATCTAATTAATTAATTTAAGGAGGAAGAGGTCCCCCCATGAATCATATTACTGAAGTGTTAGAACATAACCGTCAATTTGTTGAGAACAAAGAGTACGAAGCATTTCGTACCAGTAAATTTCCTGAGAAAAGAATCGTAGTAATCTCTTGTATGGATACTCGCCTCACAGAATTACTTCCAAAAGCAATGAATTTCAAAAATGGGGACGTCAAACTCATCAAGAATGCCGGAGCCATTATTTCCCAACCTTTCGGTAGTGTTATGCGAAGCGTATTGGTAGCTATTTATGAACTTAAAGCAGACGAAGTGTTCGTAGTAGGTCACTTGGATTGTGGTATGGCCGCACTGAACGCAGATCATATGATTGGTTTAATTAAGGAACGCGGCGTCTCAGATGTTGTATTAAGTACCTTAGAGAATTCAGGTATTAAATTAACGAAATGGTTGCGAGGTTTTGATAATGTCCATGATGGCGTGATCCACACTGTCGATGTCATCAAGAAACACCCCTTACTTCCTCCAAATATACCTGTACACGGCATGATTATCGATCCTGATAATGGTGCATTAGAGCTTATTGCTGATGGGTATAATGGAACGGAATAATTAAACACGATTTGCTATTAATAAAGTGCGGATGTTTATCATCCGTGTCTTTTTTTGTTTACAATGACTGTTTGGTTGCCAAACCATACAGTTTAAGTGTACACTTTTCTCATTGTAAAATTCATGATTAGGAGATGTCCACATATGAATACACTTTCCTATGCACTCCTTGCCTTTCTAGCAAGAGAAGAGTCTTCAGGATATAATCTGATGCTCAGACTCCAACCTTTTTGGCCTGCAAAGCATAGTCAAATTTATCCATTACTCTCTCAGATGGAATCCGAAGAATTGTTAACTGCATGCTGGATTGTCCAATGTGAGAAACCAGACAAAAAACTCTACTCCATCACCGAGAAAGGAATACGAAAGCTAAAAGAATGGTTGTATGTACCTTTGGCTGATCCGATCACACGTGATGAGTTATCTATGAAAACATTTTGTATGTGGTTAACCGATTTAGATAATGCCATAGATATCATAGAAAGCCGTAAAGTACATTTAGTCAAGAAGCTAGAGCACCTCCACCTTAAGATCGGTGATAAAGTACGTGAGGATCTTGAGTTCGGCACACCTGAATTCTTTGATTATATGTTATTCCAAAAGGCAATCTACAATGTTACTTCAGGGCTTGAATGGACCAATATGATGTTGGATACACTAAAAGATCAACGAACAAAGCAAAACTTAAAATAATTATTTTGATTAATTTTGAAACTTTTAATTTTTCACTACGTAAACTAGTAGAATAGAAAAAAATAAACTATTACTCAGGGGGATTTTCTTCAGATGAAAAAATGGCTCATGGTTGTTATGATGTTTACTCTAATATTCGCTACAGTTGCACCGGCAACTAGTGTTGATGCAAGACGTGGTGGCGGATTTAAATCCGGTACGAAATCTTTCACAAACACACCTAAAAAATCTACAACGAATAATAATGTTTCGAAATCATCAAATACGTCTAACAAATCGAATGCTGCTGGAACTCCGGCAAAACGTGGATTCTTCAGCGGTGGCGGCTTGATGAAAGGTCTTATGATCGGTGGATTGGCAGGTATGTTATTCGGAGGCATGTTCGGCGGAATGGGCATGTTGGGTAATATCTTGGGATTAATGATTAACGCGTTAGCTGTTGTCGTTCTAATCTCTCTTGTTATGGCAGGATACAGAGCTTACAAAAACCGTCGTAAACCTGATCCACGTGACGGAAGGTACTAATTGATATGGTACTTACAATGGACGAAATTATAAATGCGATTTGCCTGCATATGGCAGAACGCAAAGCTGTACGCCCAACGGATGTTCAGGTTGAACTCAGTTGGGATGAAGAAGATGGTTATTCGGCTGAAGTATGGGTGCAAGGTCGCAGCCAGTTCTTGGTTGAATCGAACATGATTGAAGCAATCCTTCGCTATTTACAAAGCGAATATGACATTCGTGCTTATCGTGAACAGATAACACTAGATGTCGATGAAGAGATTACAGCGAATGTAATAATAGACTAAGAATTAAGATGAAGAGGTTGTCCCACAAGCCATTTATGGCTTTGGACAACCTCTTTTTTTTTGTAGACGCAATGTAGATAATATCAACAGAGATTTTTCGCTTCTTCTATCATAGAGGGATGGAAATCGTAAAACAGGTCCCTTCCCCTTCACTACTCTTCACGTCTATTGTACAGCAATGAAGTTCAACGATCTTCTTCACAATGGACAACCCCAGCCCATTCCCTCCGTCTGATTGACTTCTCGCTTTGTCCACCATGTAAAATCGATCAAAAATATAAGGAAGGTCTCCTTCTGGAATCTCCTTCCCCGTATTGGTTATGTGAACATGAACAGCTAAATCGTTGACTTCCATGATCACTTCGATCACATTATCTTCATGTGAGTATTTGATAGCATTATGAATTAAATTTTGCCATACATGTTCAAATAAATCATGATCTGCCTTAATAGAACAAGCTATCAGAACAAGTTCAACATGTAGATTCTTCTTCGTCCACAAAGGTTCGGCCACAAGGATCACTCTGCGTAACTGTTCATCTAACCTATACTTTACCGGATGATACGGATGATGCTCTGAATCAAGGGATGCAAGTCGTAGCAAATGTTCGCTGAGCTTTGAAAGTCTTAACGTTTCTTGATAAATGATTTCGAGATGCTCATTGTGACGTTCGGGAGGGATAATCCCATCTTTAATGGCCAGCGTAAAGCCTCGAATCGAGGTTATTGGACTCTGAATTTCATGAGAAACGTTACTAACAAAATCATCTCGCATTTTATCTATTTTCTGAAGTTCACTTGCCATATGATTAAAGCTGTCCATCAATTCCCCGAATTCATCCTTCTTGTTATGTTGAAGTCGAATAGCTAAATTTCCTGTTGCCATTTGCTTCGCTGCTTTTGTCAGTTTTTTTACAGGAACAACAATGTAGTGTGATGCTAGCAAAATAAGCAAACTTCCAACAAAAAGTACTGTCAACAGGCCTATGATCAAAGTGTGTTGTATGATTTCCAAAAGAACAGTGAAATCCATCTTCAGAATCAACGAACTTCCACTATGATCGATATTAGGTACGCCGATCAGACGAACGGGATTAGGACCTTCAGAATTATCTATAAACATAGGCTTTGTTGCTTTGGTTCGCAATAAAGGTGCAACCTCATCATCAGTTAATGAAAAAGGTAATGGACTACCTTCTTGGATAACCTCTCCCTGAACATTATAGTTAGTGAGTATATCCAATACCGTATCTCGTGTACCGGGTTCTATTAACCTCAGAATTGTAGCCACATCACTCGTTACACTCAAGAATTTCTCTTCTATGCTTACCTTCTTTTCAGAGAACAAACGTCCAATTCCAAAAGAGATTATGAGACTGATTAGTACAATTACAATAAATGAAACGACAATTTGCATTCGCAAGCTTTTCTTGAACATCTTATTGTTCCTCCAACCGATAGCCAAGACCACGGATCGTTGTAATGGTTAATGTATGGAAAGATTCAATTCGCTGACGTAGACGTTTAATATGAACATCTACCGTCCTCTCATCACCTTCATAGTCCATTCCCCATAAACTTTCAATCAACTGTGTGCGGGTAAATATACGACCAGGTGAATTGGCAAGCATAAACAACAACTCACATTCTTTCTTTTTCAATTCTACGTTTTCTTCAAGTGAAGAAACCATAAATGTAGCAAGATCAATGGTGACGTTCCCCAATTGAATCACCTGAGTTAACGAAACATTATATCGCTTTAAAAGGGCTTTCACGCGTAGGACAAGCTCCACTGGATCAAAGGGTTTTACCAAATAATCATCGGTTCCCGCTTGAAATCCCTTTACTTTATCGATGGACTCTCCTTTGGCACTCACGATTAGAATGGGGATATCCAGATACCCCCGAATATCTTCTGTTAATTCAATACCGCTCATTCGCGGCATCATCACATCAACAATCAATAAATCCACTTTGGAATGCTCCATATAATCGAGCGCTTTCTGTGCATCCTCTGCCTCCACAACCGTGAATTGACTATTCTCAAGATACACCTTGATTAGTTTACGGATATGTGGATCATCATCCACGACTAAAATCGTATTCATCCTATCACCTCATCATTATTCGTAACGAAGAGATTCCATTGGGTCGAGTTTGGCTGCTTTGGATGATGGTAACACGCCTGCAACCACACTGATCAATGTACTAACAACAATGCCAAATAACATGTATACAGGCGTCAGCTGAATAAGCTCAACCCCAAAGGTATTGGATAGAATGTTGTTCAGCACCAAGCTTATTACCCAAGCCACTGCAACTGCAATAACACCACTCAACAAGCCCAACAATGCAGACTCCGAGAAGAAAATACGACGGATATCTTTTTTTCTCGCACCAATCGCTCGTAAAATACCAATTTCTCTTGTCCGTTCCACAACGCTAATATTAAGTACCACTAAAATCATAATGCCCGATACAAGTAGTGAAATACCCGCTATACCCGATAACACCCATGATGCCATCTTCACATACGTCGTAATTCGTTCCATAATACTTGCTATAGGCGAACTTTGGAATCCCGCTTTTGCCACCGCTTCTTTAATGCTCACGACATCATCTTGATTCTCCGCATATGCATTAATCTGTTTAGGGTGTACGACTAAGTTTAGTTTACTATAGGCATTCTCAAGCGTCGAATATGAAACGTAGGCACCCGCTCCTCTTATCGGTCCCTTATCTTCTTGATCATATATACCGGATACAACCCACTGCGTTTCAACAGTGACTGGCTGATTCTGTCCATCCATCTCATTAATATACAAGTTGACGGGTTTACCTACAAGCGACTTATACGTTTCATCACCACTCAAACTTTTGGCAAAAGATGCCGTGAGCATCACTTGATTCTCATTTGGTAATGTTCCCGCTTCAATCTGATCTGCTGTTATGGAATCTGTTAGCGTTTCAAGATCTGAGAGTTCTTTGTTCTTACCATTAAACACAACATTACTTTTCCCAGAGATCGTTGTGACCTTTTCGATTGAATCCACATTTGCAATGTTACTGATGGTGTTGATATCTTGTTCTGTAAAAGGTTCATTCGCAAATTCGTCCATAGGGGGTCCTTCTTGATGTTTCATTTCCCCTTTATCTGATGTCTTAACTACATCGACTAGTAGTGGATTCATACTCGAATTTATTTGATCATTGATATAGCTCGTCACACCGCTACCTAATGAAAGCATCAAGATTACACTTAGAATCCCGATGGCCCCACCCGTTGCAACCAGCATATTTCGCTTCGTATTTAAGGTCATATTATTTATTGCCAGTTTGAAAGAAGCTGCAAAACTTAAATTTTTCCCATTTTTCTGTGTTGTTTCTTTTGCTGATGTGTAGCGTTCTTTTAGAAATAGATCTTCTTTAATACAACCATCTTCCACCGATACAATTCGGCTACCGAAGTCTGCTACCCTTTGAGAATGTGTCACGGTAATAATAAGTACGCCCTTTTTTGCAATGGAATCTAGTAGTTCAAGGATTTGTTCACTTGTTTCTTGATCCAGTGAACCTGTAGGTTCGTCTGCAAGTATAATCTCAGGGTCATTAGATAAAGCTCTCGCAATGGCCACACGCTGTTTCTGACCACCAGATAGCTGATTTGGCCGTTTATGCATATGATCTTTCAAACCGATTTCCGTCAAAATTTCCTTCGCACGTTGGGTTCGTTCTTTCTCACTATGATCTGTCATCTGCATCGCAATCATCACATTCTCAAGTACCGACAAATGAGGAATTAGGTTGAAACTCTGAAAGATGAATCCTATTTTATCTTTTCTATATGCATCAATCTCTATTTCTTTCATTTCTCTCAAGGTCTTCCCTTGAATCATGACGTCTCCCTCGTAATCAGAGTCCATACCACCGATGATATTCATCAAGGTCGATTTCCCCGAACCTGATTCCCCAAGAATAGATACAAATTCGCCACTTTCAAATGTCACATTTACATCTCTTAGAACAGGCACCTTTTCTTTTCCAGCTAGCATATATGATTTATTCAGATGCTTGATCTCTAATAATGTCATCTCTATTCCCCCAACTCCTATTTAATCTGCTGTGATAACTAAATAGTATCTTCTCAATGTGAACTGAAAATGAACTGAATGCGTTTTTCAGAAAATGAAACTGAAGCATGAAAAAAAGCAGGTCTAGGGAATCATCCTTAACCTGCTTTACTCTTCTTCTGGATGACTCAAGTAATATCGTAATTTAATTATTAAATCATCTTCATCTACATAACCAATAATCTCTCGATCATATTCAAAGTAACGCTTCATTTCATCGAAATATCCCGTGAATAACAACCGCCCCGTGGCTGCGTGCAGCATAACATCACACTCTGAGATCAGCTTATTAGTAAAGACAATCGATCAGGATGCATATGACCAATGACAGCAACATCACAAACAAACTTGGGATGGGGTTCTTTGGGTTCAAAATACTGTAAATCAGCGCCAAATGGCATAAACAGTGTATTGTGAATCCCCTTCTCTTCATACTTCTGTAGTGCAAGTAAGGAATTGGTCGTATGGTAATCAAAGTCCCCCGCATATTTCATAACCGTTGGAAATACATCAGGGTCACTGAGTGTCATGCCCACAACGAGACAATGCTTCTTGAGTCGTTCCATCTTAGCATGGGCATGCGGAAGCTACCGGACAAGACGCATTTCTCCAATCATAGGGATAGCCGAATTCGCTGATCAACACAAATAGGTACCGTAATCATAGTCGGTACCTATTATATGTAGAGGATATCCCTTAGCCTTAACAGCTTTGGGACATCCTCTAGACTAAACTTATTATTTCCCCTTGGTTAGCTCAACGCGCAGCTCATCTTCAGGCTTCTCGGTCGAATACATCCATACGTAAATCTCAAGTTCATCCCTGTCAAAATCCTTAAATAAGTCCATGCGCTTATTATTCCCATCCCCGTGAAAGGCGACTATGGCCGGTGTCCCAAAATTTCTCTTTGTACCATCAAGATAGTAGGTTTGATTGACCCCACCAAACTCAGATTCAGAACTTACTGATTCAACGTATAAGTTATTGTCTTTTTTATAGTATGTCCATGTCACCGGATACCCTTCATAGTCCGTAGTCATCGACTGGCGATCATTAGAAATATTCATTAACCGGATCGGAATTTTATTGCCCAAGTTCTCATCGACTCGGTGCTTAGCGATCAAGTCAATTGGTTTATTTGCAATCGAGTTCACATCAAGCATACCCATCTCAAATCGCAATTCTGTCTTGTTGGTGTTGCCTTCTACGTACCATTCGCCTCCATCTAGCAATGTACCATCCACATCAAGTTGATAATTCTGATACGGAACACGAGTGAATTTTTCTTGATGTGTCAATATTAAGCGAATTTGGGTTGGGGTGACGATCATTTCACTAATCTCTGTTCCACCTGGTAGCTGCTTCAGAGGAATATTCAGATTCTCTTTGAACGTACCACTCTCCAATTGTTTCTTAGACAAGGTAACATTAATACCCCATTTCCCATTAACATGTGCTACTTCTCGATCATAGGCAAGCACATAGTGGTTGCCTTCACCATTCAACTGAATTAATTCGTATATTTGCTGACTGTTATACTCTCCAGTTTCTCCTGGCGTTCCGAATACAGGAGATTTCACTTCTTTAATTATCTCATTGTTCCCGTTCAACGCTTGAATTCGAATCCAACTCCACTTTTGTAGCTCATGATCTGTGAACGTAATGGACGATTTCAGAAGCACCTTGCCCTCCGACTGATCGAAAGACTGCACAGTCACAGATCCAATTCCATCTTTCTGAATAGGGAATTCCTGTGTTTTCGGATTGTTAGGATCGAATGCGATCTGTTGCACTCCGTCGTCGATATATCTAATATCTTCAATCATAAATTCAACGTCCGCTGTGCTTCCGGTTACAACCCAATCACTTTCGAAGTACCCTTGAAATACACCTAGGTCAGGATTCCATTGTTGCGTGTAATGTCCCTCAATCGTCTTTCCTTCACTGTCTCTTAGACCGATACTCTTATAACTTATAGACTTTCCTTCTCGCGACTGCCCAGGGTCAAGACTGTATAGAAGAAGCGTCCTGTTCTCATCGGTAAAGGCAGTATGTAAGGTTAGTGTTACTCCGTTTCTCGTAACGGATTGTTCTATAGTTTGTCCAAGCCCTTTATCCATGGCAGATTGAACTCCTGTCTTATTTGAGAGGATACCCGTCCAATCGTATGCGATCGCTGCATAGACAGGTGTGGCAAGTAGGGCAACGGATAACCCTACAATTACCGCCGCTTTTCTACCTCTCATAGGTCTGACACGTCTCGAATCGTTCCCCATTGACCTCATCTCCCCTTGCTGAATGCTGTCCCATAATCTATCAAAATCAGGATACGATGTCTTTCCCGAATCATCCATATGCTCTTTCAATTTCTTCTCAATTGATTCCAAATCTCTTCTCTCCCTTCACCAAATATAATTCATTACGTTCCATGTTTTTTCGCATGACCTTCAATGCTTTGTGAAGCCTTGATTTAACCGTTCCTGTTGGAATATTCAACGTTTCTGCGATCTCTGCCATTGACAGATCGCCAACATAACGAAGTGTAACTACAGCCAATAGCTTGTCTGGAAGCAGGCTTAGTTGTTCCTGTAATTCGTCTGCTGAAGCTTTCTCCATGACAATCGTGTTCACAGACTTTATCACCATCGTGGCTTGATCATGTTGTATTTGAATCTGCTCCTGCTTTTCTCGTTTCGTCCGATTCTTCCTTAATATATTCAGACTATGATTCATCGCGATACGAAGTATCCAAGCCCGTATATGCTCCACACTTCTCCAATCTTGGCGGAACACAGTAATGAATACATCGTGACACACATCTTCCGCATCTTGTGCATTCTGAAGCATGTGATAACAAGTGCGGTACACATCCTTATTGTAAATATCGAACAATTCACGTTCAGACATTCTCGGCACTCCTTTCTTGATTTGATGTATTATTAACAACTGACGCTCAGAATTGGTTCATTTTTTCTATCATTGAATAAATATTTCTCGTTATGTATTCGTTTGTTACTGACTTTAATTTATCTAAGTGCTTATGGAAATTAATGCTAAAGCTAATTCATATTGGAACCTCTTCTTCATCCCACTAATATAGTTAAGTATAGAAGGGTGTGAGACACGTGGGTAACATTAAGGAACAAGAGCAATGGGCTATCTTTCTAGCTGCAATCTGCGGACAGACCTATGCACAATTTACAAATACGGATGGTTCGTTCGTCGTTCCATTAAATTATACGCTCAACCAGACGATTCAAGCGAAATCCTTTAGCAATGTATGGGAACGATTCGGGTTCATCCTGGAATCTTCGAAAGATATTATTATTGCCTTTCGGGGCACCATGTCGACGACCAATTGGATATCTAACATCATAGCCTCTCAAAGGAAATTCAAATATATTAAGGAAGACTGTCTTACACATCGTGGCTTCACAGACATCTATTCTTCAACTCGCCTGGAAATTATCTCCGCTCTCTCTAAATTGTCTCCCGACAAGACATTATACATTACCGGTCACAGCCTAGGTGCAGCACTCGCGACACTATGCGCTATTGATATTGCAGCCAATACCCCTTACAACTCACCCAACCTGTTTACATATGCGTCTCCACGTGTAGGTGATCCGGACTTCATGAGAGCTTTCACACAATATGTTCAGAACAGTTACCGTGTTGCCAATCCTTTTGATGTCGTTACACATGCTCCACCCTTCATCTACAAGTTGCCTAAACGTGAAAAAAAATACTATTACACTCATGTCCAAACCCATTCATCATTGTCTTTCCAGAATGGTTCCTTTGCTGACAATCACATGATCGGAAGCTATTTCACAGAACTCTCCAAGCTCCAACCGCAATTTACCGAACAGTTATGTATAACGAACCCTGGACTCTGTCCAGTCAATACAACGAAATCACCAGAGAAACTAATAACGCAAGAGATTCACTAAATAAACCGTTGTAAATAAGTATGGAAATTGAACGCAAAAAAAGCCCTATTTCTAGGGCTCATTACATTTAACCTTGCTTATGTTTTATTACTTTCAATAAGCAGGAAATCGTATTTGTATGCATGGTTTCATGAATCGTTGTAAAGCTAAATAATTCACCGAACTTTTCAAACTTCATAGGACCAAGTTGTACTGGAGGTTCCATTATATTATCTAAAATAGTTGGAGAAATCTCAGATAAAGCTTGAAGTTGTTCTTTCAGATATTGTAAAAGCTCTTCCTTGGAGGGTGGAGTGATAGTCCATTCAGAAGGCTTACTTCCAGTGAGGAACAAAACGTTATAACTCTCTGGAAGATGGATATCTAATGAAACTCCACCACGAGAAAGCAACCCGTTGAGTGCACTAACGATATGTCCAATGTTCCAACGGATCGTATTGTTGAATGCTTCTGGCTGAATATCAAATAAGTCTTCTGGTATTGCCTCTACTTGTCTAATAACCATTTGACGAACTAATATTGATGTATTAATAATCATTTGAGACATGGTGAACAGCTCCTTCAATTGTATAATAATAATTTATTGTACCTTTGTTTATGAAATGAATCAAATCAAGCTTTGATGATTTCTTTTTAACGATTATAATATGAATGAATCCTATTTTGAAATGAATAAGAGAGGAGACTTCCTGTGTATCCAAATGAAGTCCAAAGTTATGACTTTGCCTTTACACAAGCTAAGATTGGTATGGCTCTTATTTCGTTCGATGGAACCCTTCTACAATTGAATTCAGCATTGTGTAATCTCTTGGGGTATGATCAGAACGAGTTAAATTCAACTTCTCAACCATCTCGTACCATTCTGAAACAGATCCAAATCCTAGAAATTGTACAACTTGGAAAGTGGATGCAATCCATGGACATCGATAAGCATCAATTCGAACACTATTACTACCATCCATCGGGACAACGGCTATATCTGGATATCAGCATTTCTGTCATCCGGGATGGCAAGGATGCACCCCTTTATTATTTTACTCAATTCGAGAATAATACCACGATGAGACTCATGGAAAGCAAACTGCAGTATTCCGAATCCTATCTAATTGAGAAAGACGACTCTTTTCAACAACTACTGGAGGGACTGCCTCTATCTCTACTTATTACGAAACATGGAATTATTCAGTATATTAATCCTGCGGGCTTACAATTGATCCAAGCGGAGAGCCTGGATGAAGTACTGGGGCTATCTACTAATACTATTGTTGATACTTCCAATTACGAAATCCTCACAGAACGAAGAAAGAATTATTATAGTAGTGCAGCGATAGGCTCTGTCTGCTACCAGATACAGTGCTTAAATGGTCAGCAGAAATATGTCGATGGATTTTCATTACCTATTACCTATAAAGGTGAAAGCGCAATCGTTGGGATATTTAAAGATATATCTGAACAAATGCTGAAAGAAGAACGGCTGATGCAATCCGAAAAATTATCCACCGCAGGCCAATTAGCCGCTGGTATCGCTCATGAAATCCGAAATCCCTTGACGGCTATTAATGGCTTTATTAAGTTACTTCGCACTTCCGAGCGTAAAAATGATAACTATTTCTCCATTATTGAGTCAGAATTGAAACGTATCGAATTCATCGTTAACGAACTGCTTGTCTTATCCAAGCCACAAGGGTCTCATACCAGTAAACCTATAGATCTTCTACCTTTACTGGAACAAGTCATCACATTCATGAATGGTGAAGCTGCTCTGAAGAATATTGAAATCCTCCCACCCTATTTAGAACAATCCATTTGGATCCATGGAGAGGCAAATCAGATGAAGCAGGTGTTTATTAATTTACTTAAAAATGCGATCGAAGCAATGAACAGCAGCGGTGTCATTCGTATTCATGCCCGTCCATTTGACAATGAGGTACGCATCAGCGTACAAGATGAAGGCTGTGGCATGACGCAAGAGCAGATCAACGCACTTGGCAAACCCTTTTATACAACCAAAGAAACAGGAACAGGACTTGGTTTTATGATCATGCATAATATTGTACATAATCATGGCGGATCGATTACCATAGAGAGCACACCTCAGCAAGGCACAACCTTCACCGTGACATTTCCAATTATAGCTACAGAGGAATGACATCTAGCCTATGGCTTCCTCTGTACCTTCGCTGACTCCCCTCGATTGACATAACCAGCCAGTAGGATGTACTCCACCATATTATATGGTCTGATCAATAGTACTTTATAGATTAGTGTCCAAGTTGTTGATAACTAAAGAAACAAATTCATTAACAAACGTCTCCTGATGCTCCCGTCTTTTCATGCCCAGTAATATAGTGTTCGCTGAAGAAATCCCCGGCACATCTACTCTGGCGAGGACACCCTGCTTAAATAAAGGTTCCGCTACAAGGGAGGAAACAAAGCTTACGCCATAACCAGCCATTACAGCCTGAATCGTCTCATTCAGACCATTAAATTGTAATTCAATTGTGGGATTAGTGATCTGTTGCTCCCGGCATAGTTGAAATAACCTTTCTCTCGCCGCACTTCCCTCTTCTCTCATAATAAACTGTTCAGATGTAATTTCTTTAAGTGTAACCTCTTGCAATGAATACTTATGACCTGGTGCCACTACGAACAAATACTCGTCCTTGTATAGCTCTCTACATTCAAATAGATCTGAATCAGCAAAGGACACCCCAATGTCGCTATATATCGCTACGTCTGCCTCAAAATTAATTAATTTTTCAATCGCATTGTGAGAGTTGGCTGTTGAAATATGTACTTCAACTGCACCGAAATTTTGCTTGAATAACGAAGCCCACTTAGGAATGAGTACACTCGTGGCAAGATAGTTTCCGGCAATCCGTAATTTCCCTTCAGGAAAGTTATGATGGTCGGAAATTAGATACCGAACCTGCTCTTCGATTGAAAATAACTTCTCCAGCGGCTTAATCAACTTATTCCCTAAAGGAGTAAGAATCAGGCCTCTACCCTGAATTTGTAATAATTTAATATTGTTCTCTTTTTCAAATTTATGTATTTGTGCCGAAATCGCCGGCTGGCTAATATGTAGTTTCTCTGAAGCTTTTGTTACACTACCCGTTACCGCAACATAATAAAATAATCTAAGCACATGAAGGTTCATCTGTATCCCACCTATATATTTAGTTTATGTATGTTAGATATTATATATTATTCATTTATATATCCTCACATTATACTAGACTTACATTACGATTAGGAGGAATACAGAATGGACACTACTTTATATTTAACACGTCACGGTCAAACCGAATGGAACTTGGTGAAAAAAATGCAAGGGCATATGGACTCCCGTCTTACACAATCTGGTGTTCAACAAGCCGAATGGTTAGGAGAACGATTGTCTAGTGTTTCATTTGATGCTATATACTGCAGTTCTAGTCCTAGAGCGATAACGACAGCAGGTATGATATCTGGTAATCGGTCAACTGAGATCGTGAAGCTTGATTCACTTAAAGAAATCAACATGGGACTATGGGAAGGCCAGCATATAGAACAAATCACACAAGACTTCCCTATTCCATTCGATCAATTCTTCAATGAACCTCATTTATACCAACCCACGGGTCAGGGAGAGAGCTATAGCGAATTAATTGAAAGAGTGCTTCCTGCAATTCAAGATATCTTGACGAAACATAAGGGCCATCAAGTCCTTATTGTAACGCACCGTATCACATTAAAAGCGATTATGAGCTATTTCATGAATAAACAGCTGCATGAAATCGGGATCATGCCCGACATTCATCCAACTGCTCTGTGCAAAGTTACTATTCATAATGACGTCCTGAACGTTGATTTATATGGTGATACCGCTCATTACCGGTAATAGTCGGTGGCATCGATGGCATAATCAACTTTTACCGATTCTTAGCATATGTTTTTACGGTCGGTGGGACATAAGTTGCAAATTTTTCCAATAATTCTGTGGGCTCCTGATCTACTAAAAGCATTTGATGATACTGATCTTGCAAAAACTGTTGTTCATTCATATGGTCGAAGAATGAAATTAGTAGATCATAGTAATGGTTAACATTTAAAATACCACATGGTTTTTGATGCAATCCGATTTGACTCCACGTAAATACTTCGAAAAATTCTTCTAATGTACCGGGTCCACCTGGAAGCGCAATAAAGCCATCTGCTAACTCCATCATCTTGCTTTTTCTCTCGTGCATTGTCTGAACTGTGATTAATTCTGTTAAGTTTTTATGTGAAATTTCCCGTTCTTCAAGTAGCTTTGGAATCACACCAATGACTTGTCCGCCCGATTGTAGCACAGTATCCGCTACCGTTCCCATGATTCCAACACTGGCACCACCATACACTAAAGTTATGCCACGTCTTGCTAATTCTTCACCTAGTTTAATAGCCCCTGCTTTGTATGCTTCTGAAGCACCATTACTTGATCCACAAAAAACAGCAATTCTTTTCATAAAATTAACCCCATTCCAAACGAATTTTCATTTATACTTTATGATTATAGTGAAATTTCAGATTTAATAACATAGGGGGCACAGAAAATGGACATCAATGCGTTTCAACAATGGGTGAAGAATTATTATGAAGAACGAGGTTGGTCAGAGCTCGATATCTTCATACGTATAGGTTTTTTAGCGGAGGAAACGGGGGAAGTAGCACGTGCTATTCGAGCGTTAGAAATTGGACGGAATCGTCCA
This sequence comes from Paenibacillus macquariensis, assembly GCF_900156375.1. Taxonomy (GTDB): domain Bacteria; phylum Bacillota; class Bacilli; order Paenibacillales; family Paenibacillaceae; genus Paenibacillus_AQ; species Paenibacillus_AQ macquariensis. Next base: position 82,178 of record NZ_FTNK01000004.1, on the reverse strand, counting down.
GATGAAACCGTCAGTACATACGCTGAAAATAAACAGGAGCTAATCGAAGAACTTGGTGATGTACTAGGGAATGTTATCGTGATTGCCAACAAGTACGACGTTAGCCTTGAAGATATTTTTAAATCACATCAAGAGAAATTACATAATCGTTATAAGTAATATTACAGAACATACACGATTGTGAAAACAAATTATGAAATGGAATTCCCCCTTCGTATCCGTTATTTCAATGGTACGCATACGGGGGATTTTCCGTCTGACCGACACAAAGCACTGCAAATGCTTATAATCAACCAAAGATATAAGCTAACACATGAAATTGTCTTATGATACAACATACTGCAATCACAAACGGTAGAATGCGCAAACTCTGCATCCATGTTTTTGATATCGAAATAAATAATATTACTGCCATGATCAAGTCTAAGCCTTGGGTCCAGTTTAAGTCTTGACCTATATTGATGAAGGTATAATACAAACTGTACCCTAGTGATAACAGCAGTCCAATCGGTAAACTAGCGCAAAATGCACTAATCCAACCTTTTCCACGTCCATACCAAACCATATATCCTCCTATCGGTGAAAATAAAACAATTGTCCCCCAAGCTAAAAAATAGCGTTTTGGAAAAAAGCCAAATAGAAACGTAGAATAGGCATAATAAGCTATTAACATACCAACAAAGAAACAAAATACATGTACTGCACCAGCTTTTGGAGATCTGCTCGATACCGCGATAATCGTAGCAATGAAGACCCATATCCCTAGATCAGTTCCAATATTTCCAATCAAATTCAACAAATCACCAACGGCTCCAATATGCGGAGCACCCTCAACATACTTTGCAAGAAATCCCAGACTCACACCAAAAATAAATACTAGTAATATATAAAGCAACTTTCGTCCAATTGATATTGTTGATTCTGGAATTAATCTAATCGAATTTAATCGTGCTGTTAATTTCATATCATCACTTCCTAAATATAGATGATCTTATTGTTTCATAGTATTACTAACGCTCATTATCCGAATAAGTTACCACTACGAGTTTATTTCGTTTCTTCGACCCATTTTGTGATGAATTCAATCAGTTTACTTGCGGCTGGTGAAGTATTCTTTATTGATGTAGTGGCAATGCCGATTGACCGATAATACTCTCCTTTTAATGGGCGATAACATACGTTCTCGGGGAGCTGTGACAATATCATTTCTGGAAGAATACTCAGTCCTAACCCGTTCTGCACCATAGCGATGATAGCATGGTCATCTTCTAATTCATACTTGACCTTCGGTATGAGTTTATTGTGCGTGAAAATCCGCAACACATCGGTATCGCAACCCGCTACAGGCATGATAAAGGGCTCATCAATCAATTGTTCTATACGGATGCTCGCTTGACTACTAAGAGGGTGATTCGAACACATAATACACACCATTCGATCTTTATGAAGCGGCACCACATCAAATGTTTCTAGCGTAGGTAGATTCACAAATCCTAAATCAGCAATACCACTTGTAATCCAGCCTTCAATTTCATTATAGTTACCATCGAGTAGTTTGATCTCAATATGAGGAAATAGTTCCTGAAATTGTTTCATAATCTGTGGCAGCCATTGAATGGATACGCTTGAAAAAGTACCTATCCTCACTGTTCCGATCTCAACTCCCTTTATCGCAGCTACCTCTTGATTAATTTTTTCATTCAGTTGTAGAATTTCTCTAAAATACTGTATTAAACGTTCCCCATTGTTGGTTAGTCGGATACCCGATCTATTCCTAATGAGAAGACTCAGTCCGAATTCATTTTCTAAGCTAGTAATCGCATGACTGATTGCTGATTGTGTAAGATTCATCATTTCTCCTGCTTTAGTTAGACTTCCCGTTTCGACTACTTTACAGAAAATCTGGTATTTAATCAGATTCATACTTGCCTCCTATTATTCATGAACAAAATTCATCTATCATATTAATAACATTCATTATTTTAATCTAATATATAATAGTATAATCTATTTTATACATTAATATTTTACGATTACGATTAAAGGAGCTTGATGGGAATGGTTCATGACACAAACGGATCTTATTATGCAGTCATATTTTCAAGTCAACGAACTGCTGGGGATAATGGCTATAGTATTATGGCTGAGACAATGGAGAAACTTGCAGCAGAGCAACCCGGTTTCTTAAGCGTGGAAAGTGTCCGGGATACTTCAGGAGCTGGTATTACCATTTCCTATTGGGATAGCCTAGAAGCGATCAGTAACTGGAAGCAGAATAAATTTCACTTAGTCGCTCAGGAGAAGGGTATGCAAGACTGGTACCAAGATTATAAAGTCAAGATCTGCAAAGTTGAAAGAGCGTATCCATAACTTGTTGGATTCGTCATCCTCGCCATCTATTCACTATAGCTTTATTAATTCAGATAACCGTCCCTATGTGGCGGTTTTTTTTATAATTAGCATTCCCAAATAGAGGATACCCAAATGATATGTAGACCTATAGACAAAAAAACAAAATACATGTACTGCGCCAGCTTTTGGAGATCTACTCATGAATATGATTGCAAAGTTCTAGTTCTTGTTATTCCAGACTTCTGATTGCAGTTCACCATTTATGCTCACACCCGCCAGTGCACCCAAAGATGCGGCCGTAACCACCAGATGCATTTCCGATGCAACATCTCCGGCACTATAAATACCAGGTACGTTCGTTTTACCAAACTCATCGACGATGACAAGCCCTGCTTCTGTGGTCTGGCACCCTAATGCTTGCGGTAAGTCTGATCCTGTTATAAGCTTCGGTGCAAAGAAAATCCCTGTACATGGAATGACCGTTCCGTCCTCCAGTACTACGCTCTGAGCCATGCCTTCGCTAGATTCGATTCGCTGAATTGCTGAGTCAAATGCTGGAATGTTATGTTGCTTAATCTCTTCGCGTTGTTCATTCGTCCATTCATCAGGTCCATTGGTGCAAATTGTATATTGGTCTGTCCACCCTGCTAGACTTTTTGCTAAGTGTATTGCTTTCTCTCCATGAACAATCAAGACAAGTGGCTGGTCTCTTAATTCCCAACCATCACAATAAGGACAGATAAATGCGCTAGTACCATATACATCTGTCAACCCATCAATATTCAAGGGGAGGTCCTTCATCCCTACTGCAAAGAGCAATTTCTTACTCCTATAGGTCGTTGCCTGTGCGGTCATAATTTGGAAGTCACCATCGCTTCCTGTGATCGTTACAGCCGTATCCTCAACAAATTGAACTGCGGGATATGACTTAATCTGCTCCATCGCAATTCGCCGTAATTCCCTTGGACTGATACCATCTCTGGAAAGAAAACCATGAGACTCACGAGTAACCCGATTACGCGGAAGCCTTTCATCAATAACCACTACGCTTTTTCTTGCCCGGCCTAACACAAGCGCTGCGTTCAACCCCGCAGGTCCGCCGCCAATAATCGCTACATCGATATGTTGCTCCATAATAACCATCCTCCAGGTCCTTCATTATCCATAATTAAATCACTAGTAGATATTACTACTGTCTACTGACTCGTTACTATTACACTGTGCCCAGTTCCTACTGGATCGTATGCTTCAATGCTTCTGTAAGTACTGTTGCATACTACCGTTCGGTACCGTTCATACCCCATTACCGGATGCTCACTAATCTTTATCCTTGCACAATAAAAAATTTATAATCATATTTATTCATAATTATTTCAAGGTTTTGCTTAACTATTGAGCTTACAGATATTTGGAAGTAAGCAAAAAGACACTAACGAGGGGTTAGTGTCTTTAGTGGTATAAACCACGAGTATATTTCAGGTAGAATGTTACCTTCTTCAAAGTTGTACTACATTTATTAAGTTCAACTTCTGAATCCTTACGACATCGCCAACATCGCCTGCATATCTTCCTCAGCAGTGGTAATCAACTTCAATCCAAAAGTCTCTACGAGAACATCCAGTACGCCAGAAGAGATGAACTCAGGTGGCTTCGGCCCGATACGAATGTCCTGAATACCGAGGCTGAACAAGCCCAGCAGGATGGCGACCGCTTTTTGCTCAAACCAAGACAGCACGATGCTGACGGGAAGCTCGTTCACGGTACAGTCAAAAGCATCTGCCAAGGCCATCGCAATTTTTACAGTAGAACCGGAATTGTTGCATTGTCCAAGGTCAATATAACGCGGAATGCCGGTGTCTCCCACAGTGCCATAATCTACGTCATTAAAGCGGAATTTCCCGCAAGAAGTGGTTAAAATGACAGTATCATTCGGCAAGGAAGTCGCCAACTCACGGTAATAATTTCCGCCTGGGCCCGGCGCATCGCAGCCTGCAATAACGAAAAAGCGGCGTATATGCCCGTCTTTGACAGCCTGAATGATCTCTGGTGCGAGTCCGATCACGGTCTCATGGTGGTATCCGGTCGTGAGCACTAGCTCTGACTCTATATCTGCCGCAGGTAGAGATAATGCACGCTCAATCAGTCTGGAGAAATCGTCATCCGTAATCTTCTCGACACCTTCTAGGCCCGCTACTTCATAAGAGAAAAAGCGATCCGCATATGTACCTTTTATCGGCATTACACAATTCGTGGTCGCGAGAATCGCCCCAGGAAACTTCTCGAACAGTCTACGCTGATCGTACCAAGCTTTACCGATGTTGCCTTTCAGATGCCCGTATTTCTTCAACGCCGGATAACCGTGGGCTGGCAGCATTTCCGAGTGGGTATAGATGTTGATGCCCTTTCCCTCCGTCTGACGCAGCAATTCCTCCAACGCATACAAATTATGGCCTGTCACCACAATACACTTTCCTTCAATTTTATTCTGGCTGACTGTGATCGGCTGTGGAATGCCAAAGCGATCCGTATGCGCGCGATCCAGCACATCCATGATCCGAACAGCTGCATCACCGACCTTCATCGCCATCTCCAGATGCTCCTGCACATTAAAATTGGAATTGGTCAATGTCATGTATAAAGCTTCGTGGGTGATACGATCCACCTCGGGATCGCTATATCCTAGTTGCCTAGCATGTGTCGCATAGGCCGCAATACCTTTTAACGCAAAAATCATCGTGTCTTGTAGACTAGCTATGGTTTCATTCTTCCCGCATACCCCAACCACAGTACATCCGCCATTCGGTGTCTGTTCACACTGGTAACAAAACATATTGGTTTTCCTCCCTATAATAGATAATCATTCATTATCCACAGCGTAACAGAGCCCCAAACCTACAAGTGTGATTACAAACACAAAACTTCAGAACGATATTTGTCCATTAATCAGGCAAGCAACTTATAAACCTGCAGCAGGCATAATAAAAAACTAAACAATCCATTGTTCTATACGGATGATTGTTAAGCTCTTCCACTACCTGTAGCATTCCCTTCAATTATTACTGCTATTTATCTTTTGGGGAAGTATCCTGTGTAATTCGGGTATTGTGCGCTCATCTTATTCTGGAAACATCCAATGGGAGGTCCCAAAATGACGGATTCTCGGATTGGTGCTACCGCTTTGGCGTAATCATGCTCGTTAATACAGTAAGCCTGCTGCATTACTTCTTTCGGTGTGCACCGTAAGAAATCCGAACCATACACGATGTCAGGGGTAGGTTGATCGAAGATCGTCAAGATATGAGCGTGTTCAGACTCCGCAATAATCCAGTGGAACCAGCCAAGAGGCAACAGCGATACTTGCCCCGGTTTTAAACAATAGGTTATCAACTTTTGTGTGAATGGGTCAAACACTGAGGTAATGACTTCTCCACTGATTACAAAAACCGTCTCATTTACATTGGTATGCCAATGCGGTTGGACGATAATCCCTTTGGTCAAGTGGACATTGAATAAACCGGTCTTGATCGCGGGAAGCTGTTCCCCGAATAACTGGGTAATATAATTGTGTGGATCACGTCTATAATTAAGTACTTCATTGGAATCTGCCGCCAATCGCAAATTGGGTGATTGCAGAACTGCATCCGTCATAATTGTGTGTCCTCCTTCATGGGTATACGTCTACAATAATGTATGCCCAGAAGGAGATAAGTGGTACTGTCTACTTATTTACAATATACTGGAAAATAAAGGGGTGATATTGTGAGATTAATTGTGTCCAATAAAATCAAAATATCAACCATAATCACTATTGCTTGTATACTATGTTTAGCAGGTATCATCATTATTTTTGCTAAATCCTATTTCTCTGAGTCTATATTTTATGTCAATTCAAAAAAATATAGTGTAGATCATGAGCAAGGCAGTACTATGACCTACTATGCTTATTCAGCCCCCTCTGTCGAAGTGCAAATCTTGAACCAGGACAGAAAAGTAATCATCGACCATGAGGAATATTCTATTTCTAAAGATAACAATGCTAATAGCATACAATATGCCGTGAACTACCCAAGTGGGCATCATTATAAGGTCGAAGATCAATCGGGATTTTTTATGGTATATGATCACAACGGTGATATTGTAAGCCCTATATCTGTATACGTAGGTGGCCAAAGAATATTACAAGACGGTGAAGAATTATATAATCCTAGCTCATTAGTTATCGCTGCTTATCCCATGTATCATTCCAAGCAAGGTAGTTTATTTTTATTTTGCTTGTCATTCATCCTTATGATGTATGGATGGTGTGCTTACCGATATGAGAACTTTCAACGACTCCTCTTTCTTATCTCACTTCGCTGGATTTGGACTCAGGATCCTGAACCGAACGATTTTTATTATTTCACTTGCAAAGTAGGCGGAGTCCTCGTGATGGTCGGATCCTTTATCCTTGCTATCTATTCACTACAACTTGATATCTTCAGTTAAAACTGTGGTTATAGTAGATGACACTAATGGCAAGCCACAATAACTTTAGGGAGTTAGACTAATGTCTAATCTCCCTATTTCATGTGACATTAAACCCAATTACATCGTTAGGATTTATGGGCTCACAAAAAAACAGCATAGGCATATGCTAATGTATTCTTGATATGAAAAGGGAGGAAAAGTCTTTGGCATATAATAATTGTCCGAAACCGACTCATCCGCACAATTTGAAACATGAAACATTAATGACAGTTGAACCTTGGGTGAAACATGGTTTGTGGGAAGCGCAGTGCATATCTGTGGAACATGCTTTGAGAGAGGCTGCTGCAGTTTCATACCTCATAGGAAGAGGATATCATCCGCATCATGCTCATCAAATTGTAGAGTCTTGGTGGCATTGTCAATAAAATAGGAATGAAAATTGGATCGCATAAGCGATCCAATTTTCACTTCAAGTTTTTCTCTATTATGCATCTTTTATTTCACTAAGCTTAATCAATGGGAACCTCAATGACGTTATTGTATGCTTTCATATAGTGCATGCCTTCGATTAGAAGATATTCAGGCATAATGTTGGTATCAAACAAATAAGTGCGTTCTTTCATTCCTTTTACATAATTATCATTTGATACCTTCAAGCTGTACATTAACACTTGTATGGATCGTTATTTCAACGCCTTGTGATGTCTTTGACACATTCTTCACCAGTATTTTTTTACCCTCACGTATTAACGGCTCATTAGTAAGGGGAATTAGGCTAACTTGTTCTTGTACAATTGATATCCCGCAAACTCTTTGGTGACGATTTCTAGTGAATCCAACTGTTTTGGTAATAAATCATAGAAAATTTCAAACTCATATACACCATCAGATGTTCGACTATATCCCCTAAAAGGTGATGCTACAGGCATGTACTCCAATGTGAGTGTTGTTGTTGCCTTTTCCTTCAGTAATCATAAATGAGCCTAAATTCGATTCAAATTTATCCATTAGCATGCTGACAATAATGACAACAAATAAAATACCTACAACCATTTTAGTCATTATCTTGGGTTTGATTTTCAAAGAATCCACCTCTCCTTTCAACTGCGAGTATGTGCAAATCCCTTTTCACAATAAAACAGACCGCCAATGACATTGCATGGTCGGCCTGCTTTTTGTTCAAACACTAAGTTCGATTATACAGTTACTTGGTTGGTCTCGATATTCATCTTTTTCTTACGCATTAACACAACAACCAAATAACATCCATATATCAAATAAATAATATTCAATATAGAAACAGCCAGTAATTCTTTATTAAGAATATCACTACTTGTCAATTGAGCGAACGTATCGAACATAAAATGAAATACGATCAAAGGAATAATGTTGCTTGTTATTTCAATAAGCAAAGCAAGAATAAGACCGATGAGAAGCGCATTAATAACTTGCAGTAAGGTAGATAACAAATCCTTTCCACTTAGCGCATTTACCATATGCAGTATACCGAAGAAAATAGAAGAAAACACGATGTAAAAAACGGGCCCTTTGGACTGTAGTCTTTCTCTAATGATTCCTCTGAATATAGATTCCTCCGTATAGCCGACAAGTAAGGAAAAAATAATAACAAGTATAATTTGAGCAACCGTAAGTTCAAAATTGAACCCAGCTATGATCGGCTGCACAAGAACTATAATTAGCAATGGAATATAATAGAGTGTTACTTTTTCTTTGCGGATATCTAGTTTGTTAAAACCAAATATTCCAAGCGATCGATCCCTTTTTCTCATGTACAACGTAACAATCACTGCCATTACCAAAAATGCACAACCTTGGGCAACCATGACGCCTGTGTCATCAAATTTGGCTATCGACGCGACAGTTGATGCTACTGCAATCAATAAAGTTAGCAATATCCCTAGCATAATTGAAAATAAAATCGGACGTCCTTTGGTAACATTTTCTTTCATCGATGCCTCTCCTCTAATAAAGAACATATTTTCTTTTCTCAAGGTATTTTACCTAAATCATGGGAATTACTCAACCCTTTTAATTAGGAGTTATTTACGAGGCAAGTTTCAAACCTATCGCTGCACCTAATACCATTATTATAAAGACCAATCTCTTCCAGTCTCTTGATTCACCATATAACACCATTCCTAATATTGCTCCACCTGACGCACCGATTCCTGTCCAAATTGCATAGGTTGTACCCATAGGAAGTGTTTTCATTGCGTAGGCCAGAAATAGAAAGCTTGCACCAAATCCTAGAATTAACAGCCCTAACGATTGCCAATTCCGATCTTTATGAAATTTATTGATCAAAGCAACACCTAACATTTCAAATATCCCAGCTAAGATTAATGAAACCCATGCCATTAGGAGTCAGCTCCTTCCTGAGCTTTGTCTTTTGTAACTAATTTCAAACCTATGACACCTACTAATAGAAGTAGGATCAAGAGCATTTTGCTAACTACGAATGATTCTCCGAAAAGTATGATTTCGGAAAGGACTGTTCCTGCCGTACCCATTCCTACAAACACTGCATATACAGTCCCCACCGGAAGCTTCCTTCCAGCCATTATCATTAAATAGAAGCTGATAATGATGCAGATTACTGTCCCTGTCCACGTCCAAATGTCACTTGCGTGTTTTAAACCAATCACCCAAAAAACTTCAAAAAAAGCGGCCACAAATACTTTAATCCAATTGGTATTCATTAAATACACCTCCTATTTTTTCTTACCGAACAACAGAAAAAAGCCTGAAAGATAACTGTTAAACAGTTTCTCCCAGGCTTTTATCCTTCCGTGACACAGCCGACGCTGTGAGTTTTCTCTCGGACCAGACCAACAAAATTGTTGCGGAACCCTAGAAAACATTTGATTTATACAATTGGATCTAATTATACATACATTTGAAAGATATTCAAGACCTGAATCTGATTAACACATTCAGACACAAAAAAACCAAGAAGTACAGTGCCACCGCATTTCTTGGTTTATACGATCTCAATCGTTGACGGCTACTGCCAAATTTCGTTAGCAAGTTCAACGACAAGTCTCATCTTATTCCATTGATCTTCGTCTGTGATGGTGTTCCCTTCTTCAGTCGAAGAAAATCCACATTGAGGGCTTAAACAAAGCTGATTCAGGTTCACATATTGAGTAGCGTCTGCGACACGTTGCTTAATCTCTGCTTTATCCTCCAATTCACCAGTCTTCGATGTAATTAACCCCAATACCACATGCTGATCTTTGATGAATCGAAGGGGCTTGAAATCTCCGGAACGATCATTGTCAAATTCCAGAAAGAATGCATCCACATTAACACGGGAAAACAGTTCTTCTGCAATCGGTTCATATCCACCTTGATATAACCAAGAAGATTTAAAGTTCTCTCGGCAAATATGGATCGTAATTACCATATTCTCCGGTTTATTCTCGAGCGCATCAATCGTAATATTAGCGAACTTTTTCATCAACTCATCAGGATTAAATCCCTTTGCTGTGATCTTCTCTCTGAATTCATCACTGAAGAGAGCACCCCAACTCGTATCATCGAGTTGTAAATAACGACAACCAGCATCATAGAATGCTTGGATAGCATCCTTATATACTTTAACAATATCTTGGGCAACTTCATCTAATGAAGCATATGAAGGATTGTCCAAGTAAGCTTGACTATTAACCACACCCGAATAAAAAATCATATTAGGCCCTGGAATCGTAAATTTAGCTACATGTTCGCCAACAATACTATTTAGGTATTTAAAATCTTCTAAGAATGGATGATCCGCAGGAAAATTCAATTTAGAATTAACCGTATATCCTTTGGCTTTATTCATTGCACCATGGAATAGACCTGATGCCTCTAGTTCAAAAACCCGGATACCCTCAATGGCTTCAATAAAATCCAAATGCCACCACGTTCGTCTAAATTCGCCATCCGTCACAGCCGTAAGACCGACCTCTTTTTGCTTCTCAACAAGTTTTGCAATTTCTACATCCTCAATTAAACGTAATTCCGCTTTTGAGATTTGACCTTGCTGATACTGTGCCTTTGCATCTTTCAGAATCTGTGGACGAAGGAAGCTACCTACTTGATCGGCCCGAAATGGTGCTACATTTCTTTTCATTTTGCTTGAATTTAACTGATTCATACGTACTCTCCTTTTTCGTTCCTGATGAAAGACTGTTATGTATTCAGATGAATGAGACATTAACTTGACTATTTAATTTAACCACCAATCTATCGAACTAACAAGAATCCTTGTTAAGCTCAGATAGATAATACCTACTTAGATTTGATAGGTAACGTATAATATCCAAAGGCAAGATCAAGTAAAGCACTCGCTTCTTGACGAAGTAAAGGTTGTTTAGAGCGGAAATCGACGGAACCATCCACTTTTACTTTTGTATCTGGATCTACAATACCTTGAGAGACTAGTGCCGTGATCGAATTAACCGCCCAAGAATCTGTGTCACCCGTCAGCTTGATATCCGTTGCGGGTTTGGCTTGTTTTAGATTCTGAATCATAACCGCTGCGATTTGTCTTGTAATTGGGGCATTACGATCAAATCCAGGAACGCCGGACACTATCTTTTCTTTGTTATCCTCAAGATAATCATTAAATGTAGCCCATCCATGGGCAAGAATGGCGACATCCATAAACTCACCTTGGGTCATTGTGTCAAGTGGCTCGAACAGGTTGCCTGATTTAGCGCTTATTACATTGAAAGAATGCAGATTGGTGATATAGGTTATATAGACGCTGTCATTAGGTACATCTGCGAACGCTGGCTTGGGATGAACCTTACGGGCATCAGAACCATAATCTAAGGAATTGGGGTTCGTGTAATAGAAGTATTCAATCTGATCTTTATGATCTTTCTTAAAAGCCAACTTGTTACCAGACTCATCTTCAAACAATAGAGGATTTATCATTTTTAATGTATGCTTGCCGCTAGTTCCTGTCTCCATAAGCAGGTTGCCTTCTGCATAAGTAAAGTTGGATTTCAAGAAATAAAATCGTGTATTCTGGTAAGATCCAACGTATTTAGTCGAGTCTGACTCACTTAAAGGGATATAAGTGGTTTTCTCTGGCGTTCTCTCGTCTGGGAAATAATGATCCATCAAGGCTCCATACACTTCTAAGCTCATCATACTATCATTGTTATAGGACATGTAAAACGCGGTGTTTTGCTCAGGCAATAAAACGACCAAAGATTGATGACCAGGCATGTTCCCTCCCTTGAGGACCACATGATGGCCATTCATGAGATCATTACGATAGCCTTCAAACCCACCAACGGTCGTCATAGGAATCGATTTGTCGGCGAACACCGAGTAGGTTTGCATCTGCTCTGTTGTTTTCTTGCTTATGATTTCCTTCCCTCCAACTGTCCCCTGTTGTTGAAACATAATCAAGTACTTGGCCATGTCTTCTCCTGTTGAAAGGATACTACCCTGGCCCCCATCTGTTGGCGCATTTCCGAATGCCTTATGAGGCTTGCCATCTGGATCATAGTTCGTGGCCATTCTCGATAGAAGTTCTGGGGTGAAACGAACACTAGTGGAGTTCATCCCTAATGGCTTGAACACATTCTTTTCCATATACTGCTGGAACGGCATACTGCTTACGGTCTGTATGGCAAAACCAGCAAGTAGAAAAGCAAAATTATCATAGGTATAAGCTTCTCCAGGCGTTCGAACGACCGTTGGCATATGCTCCGTCATAAACTCTTTCATTGGAATGTCCTGATTCACATACTCAGGGTCAACATAAAGTGCTTTATCCGGATAATCAAATCCTGTTGTGTAGGTCAGCATATCGTACATGGTTAATGGTTTATTCGTTTTATTAGGTACGATCATGCCACCAAGATACTCATTGATATCGTGATTGAGATCTATCTTCCCTTGCTCTACAAGTTGTAAGGCGGCTAAAGCTGTAAATGTTTTTGATACAGATGCAATTTGGAAGACGGTATCTTTATCTACAAGTGTTTTCTTTTCCTTATCGGCATAGCCATACCCTTTATTTACAAGCACCTTACCGTCTTTGACGACTACAAAATTAGACCCGTTTACATTGTACTTCTTCATTTTTTCTGCAAAAATAGGATCTGCGAACGCCTCGATTTCTTTTGGCTCTAGAACCCCACTAGAGCTTACCTTTGTCGTTGGCTGAGATACGGTCTTGTTTGATTTGGTATTATATATTAGCGCTGTGGAACTGGTAATAATAATTGAAGAAATAAGTAGTGCGGCGATACTGATGTTGCGAGTTCTTTTTTTCATAGTTTCATTCCCCTTTTTATGGTTGTATGTGTAGTGGATAACACTTTACGAGTATCACAAAATCCTTGTCATACTCACAAGTTACCTTCTGTCACTTCTTTATCTTCTGGCTCCAAATTAGCTTGTTTACGTGTCATATGACATTTTGACACTACCCATTATGAGGGCTTACGGGCTAAACTACGGAGATTAAAGGCATCAACACATATTAGGAGGTTAATAGACTTGAAAAACCGACTCGTACGCAACATGCAAAACCTGATCTTCTTGTTACTCACATTCACCACGGGATTGTTTTATTTTTGTTTTTATCTAATTAGTCTGATGTTAGGAGTAAGCTTGTCTTTTACTGTTATAGGAATTCCATTGCTTACTTATGTCATGCGTTCTACGCAAATATTTGTACGATATGAACGTATTCAAACGAAGATTTATACGGATATTTCAATAGCAGACTATGAAGAGAAACCTCCTATAGAGGGATCGCTTTGGACGCAAGCTAAAGATGAACTTCTTGATCATCGTAACTGGAGAGCCATTCAGTGGTTGATGCAGAAACTGATTATTGGGATTGTATGTCTCTTCTGCGCAATGATCTTGTACATCGTGCCTTTGACATACATCTTGAGTCCTTTTCTGATACCATTCGGAGGAGTTCACTTCATGAATATACCAATAAATACATTACCGAAGTCTTTACTTATGGTGGTTTTTGGGGGTATTCTTGTAGTCATTGGGTCTTGGCTCGGAAATGGGGTTGTAAGGATAACCGGAAGTTACACACGTCATATGATCAAAGCAATTAAATGATAACCTGCTTAAATCACTCCATACTTAGGTACAATAATGTTAAGTGCATGTGTGGAGAGTTTGTTCTATAATAGTTAGGGTTCATTGGGTTGAAGTTTCTAAGGAGGTAACTGACTTGTTTGATGTGGTCAAGCATTGGTTCTGGTATGACTGGGTTATGCTATTTTTAAGACTTTTAATCTCCGCTTCTATCATTCTAACGATGGTAGATGTGCAAGGGGAATTAACGCTACCTTTATGGGGGGCAATTTCTTGGGCAATCATCGCTTTTTCTGTTCCTTGGTTTTGTTTGTTACTCAACTTTAAATACTATCTCGTTACGGAAATGATCCTTTCCGGTGGTATAAGTGTGTATCTAACCCATTTATTTCCTGATGCATATCTTACATTGTTGATGCCTGCATTCATGATCGCAGCGAATAGTGCTCACAAATCCTATCGTTGGTCGGCCCCTATGACCATCCTTGTGGTACCCATAATGATCAGTATCGTCTCTCGTCACAATACGCTTTGGGTAATGATAGTTCATACAGGATTGGCTTATGCTATAGGTTTTGCCTTTCATCTACTCGTCGTCAATCATCGGCAAAATGAAATTATCCGTGACCAGAATACCGTATTGGAGCAATATGTATCCCAAATTGAGCGCGTAACGATCCTCGAAGAGCGTAATCGCCTCTCGAAAGATCTTCATGATACGATAGGACATTCAAATACGTCGATCATTATGGGTTTGGAAACATTACGACTCGAATTACCTACAACCGCAGGTCAAGATAAGCTCGATTCTTTATTACAATTGGCGCGTAAAAGCATCGACGAAATCCGAGGATATGTACATCAAATGGAGTCACCTCAAGACAGACTCCCGTTGGTTGAATCTTTACAGCAACTCATTGAAGAATTTCAGGTGAATTCCAACATCAACGTGCGATTTAGAAGCTTTGGGGAAGAGTCTGTCCTTCCAAGACAAGCTGAAATGACCTTCTACCGCTGCTTGCAAGAATCATTAACCAATGCGGTGCGTCATGGTCAAGCTACAGAAATTAGCGTATCCCTGCAATTTGAACTGCGTCAAACACGACTAGAAGTACAGGATAACGGTCGTGGCGCTGAACATTTGCAGGAGGGCTTCGGACTAAAGGCGATGAAAGAACGAGCTTATAATCTACAAGGGCAAATCTCAGTCTACTCCGCTCTAGGAGAAGGAACCATCGTTACTTGTACTTTGCCAAGGCAAGTCGAGATGCCTGAGGAAGTCATTCGTTTGCTACTTGTTGACGACCAACCGTTTATACGAGAAAGCCTCCAAACCCTCTTAGAAAGACAAGGAGATCTACATGTCGTCGGAATCGCTGAAGACGGTCAACAAGCGGTTGAGCTCTGTGAACAGGTTCACCCACAAGTAGTACTTATGGATTTGGACATGCCTGTTAGGGATGGTATTTCAGCAACACAAATGATTAAACAACGATGGCCTGACATTCGCGTACTGATTCTGACTACTTTTCAAGACAAACAAAAAGCCCTCGAAGTACTACAAAGTGGAGCAGATGGCTATTTGTTAAAGTCAATGGAACCGCGTGAATTAGCAGAAACCATTCGCCTCGTTCATCGTGGGGGCGCAATCATCGCACACGATATGTCGATCAAATTGTTTGAAGACCTTGAACAGTTCCAGAAGAAACCGGAAGCACAGTTCGTGGAGACTAAGACGTCTGATGACTATGGACTAACTACGCGAGAACTAGAAATTTTACAGATGGTAGCCCAAGGGTTACGTTATAAAACGATCGCTTCAAAGTTATATTTATCTGATGGAACCGTAAGAAATTATGCCTCTTCCGTATATCTCAAACTAGACGTGCGCAATCGAGAAGAAGCCGTACAAAAAGCAGTGGAAATTGGACTCCTTTAAGGTATTAAAAAGGATAGATAAAGCAGATATACCTGCCTTATCTATCCTTTTTTCATACTATTTAACCCCTTCTACATGACAAAATCAAATTATTCGATTGTTGTGATTCTACTTCACATGACTTTATCTCCCAAGAGGCATACTAACCTGTATCGGTGAAGCTAAAACCACCCACAGGAGGATACTAATGAATAAACGTGAATGGCTCATTCCCGCTTCTCAGGGACTTGGCTTCAAGTTGGACAAAGGACAGATTGTCCGCGTAACGGATGTCGAAGGTGAGCAGGTAGCCGATTTCGCAGCTTATAGCGCAAGTAACCCGAATGAGCGGATCGATCCTAGCGTAACCATGGACGCTTTGCATAAGATGAATGTGAAGCCAGGAGATATTCTATATTCTAACCAGTATAGACCGCTACTTACCCTTGTTGCGGATACTGTAGGACGGCATGATTTCATTAATTCGGCCTGCCGACCTGAAATGTATGAGTTCCTATATAATAAAAAGGATCATGCAAGTTGCTATAACAACCTGAATGAGGCGCTTGAGGAATTTGGTATCGTGGCACCTGACCAGCATTATCCCTTTAACCTATTCATGAACACGGTTATCGACCCATCTGGAAATATTAGCGTGGAAAGACCACTTTCCAAAGCCGGTGATTATGTCGAACTACGTGCAGAAATGGATTTGATCATTGCCATATCCGCTTGTCCTTGCTGCGAAAGTGTCTGCAACGGTGACAAGTGCACACCTATCGCTGTGAGAATCATATAGCCTCTTCTATTAGACAAACTCCTTGAATACATTGACTTGTACAATATTTTCTATTGTTAAGGAGCGTTGTCCACAATGAATGCTTTCTTCACCTATATGGTACTTGGTGTTTCGTTATCAGCTCCCATTGGTCCCATCAATGCAGCTCAACTAGATCGAGGGGCGCGAATGGGCTTTACTCATGCATGGCTCCTCGGTCTTGGCGCTATGTGCGCAGATTTCATCTATATGTTACTCATCTACTTCGGTCTGGCTCACTTTCTAAATACTCCATTTATGAAAACTTTCCTATGGACATTTGGTAGCTTTGTTCTTCTGTATATTGGAATTGAAACGCTCAAAAATATTAATACCGCACATGAAATTTCCGCACGTGGTACCCAATCGGGAATGAATTCATTTCGCTCCGGCTTTCTAATGGCACTGATGAATCCACTTAACATTCTATTCTGGCTTGGCATTTATGGCTCAATCCTTGCCAATAGTGTGCAGAATCATGGTCTCTCCCTTGTGCTATGGCATAGCATGGGCATCTTTGCTGGCATCCTACTCTGGGATGTAGTCATGGCATTGATGGCTAGCTCCTTTCACCGTTTCGCAGGCCCTTCCACGCTACGCGTCATTTCGGCAGTCTCTGGACTTTCCTTACTTGGTTTTGGCCTTTATTTCGGTTATCAAGCATATGTGCAATTGTTCGGATAAGAAGCCGTTAAGCATCTGACTTTCACGTGTACGAGGATACATTGGCTTTCGCGTATCCGACATCAATACCCTTCATCTGTTCTGGGCATTCACCCATCTTTTTCACCTCGCATAGTATGTTTTGTACTTAACGAGGAGGGTTGGATTGAAATGGCCCAATTGAACACTAAAGTCTGGCTAGATAAACATATGGTTGAGCTACCCCATTGGCAGCAGGATGCATTTAGCCAATTCACAACTATGATTGCAGACCCCGGGGGTTCGTACCCTTGTATTCCGGGTCGTCTGGGGTTTCTATCTAATAATCTGCGATTTGGTTTCGCAGCCGATCCGAGAAGTGATCAAGCGATTACGGAAGTTGCCCAATTACTTCAGGAATATGGAAAGTGCTCACGGGATACAGGTAAATACGCTTCGCTTGTTATTTTTTTCAAGTCTCCAAAGGACCTATCAAATAATTTCTCTATTGAAGATTATGAACAAATATTCTGGTCCGTCTTAACTCGAGTAAACGCAGCAGATACGACGCCATGGCCAGATCATATATCCACTGACCCCTCTCACCATTCATGGGAATTTTGTTTCGATGGGCATCCTTATTTTGCGTTCTGCGCAACTCCAGCACATGTGCTTCGGAGAAGCCGTCACACGCCCTATTTTGTCATCGCATTTCAGCCCCGCTGGGTATTCGAAGAAATCAACGATTCCACAGTAATGGGTCGTAATATGAAGAAGCTGATACGCAACAAGCTGGTCGAATACGATAATATCCCAGCACATCCATCCTTGAAATGGTATGGCCAAGAAGACAATCTGGAGTGGAGACAATATTTTCTACGCGACGATGAGAGTGTACTGTCCAAATGCCCATATACGCATATGAAGAACAAAGCCAAGTCATAGAGGCTCATGTTTCATACGTAAACCTCCCCCTCCATGTTCTTGATTATAATCAAGTAAAACCTCTTCAAAACAATTCCGGCTCCCAAGCTACTTCGATCATAATCGTTTGCTTTTACGCAACAACAATCACTCTCGCTTTTCTATGTGGAAAAGTTATACAGAATTCTATGGCTTCGAATCTGTTATTTTAGTGTCTTTTTTACAAACAAAATAAAAAATAACAGACTAATTAACCCAGATGCAGCACAAACAATAAACAACATTTGATATCCCATGAGCTGTGATACAAATCCAAGAAGAATAGCTCCTAACCCAACCCCTAAATCAAAAGCAGTAAAAAATGTAGCGTTCGCTACGCCACTTTTCTCTGGTGGAGCTAATCGTAAAATTGCTACTTGAAGAGCAGGTTGTGCAGATCCAAATCCAATTCCGTACAAAATAGCTGTAATAAGTAGTCCAACAAGCCCTTTTGTCATTGTTAGGACTAATAGTGCGGCTATCAGGGTAATAAGCGCAGGAACAATAATACGCCCTACTCCATATTTATCAGATAACTTCCCTGTAAGCGGCCTAATTACGATAAGTGTGCAAGCATACACTAAGAAAAATGTACCAGCATTAACTTGAATCTTTGCTGCAAACAATGGTAAGAATGTTGTAACGCCTCCAAAAGTAAAGGACAGGAAAAATGTAACAATCGCGAGTGGTAACACGGTTTTTTCAAAAAACGATATTGGTTTTTTTGATGTAAACTGAACCACTGGGGTTTTTATAGCAAAAGCAAGTATGAATGCAATAAGTGCTAATACTGTGCATAGGAGAAATAGATTATGAAATGAATATGATGTTGCTACCCAAAGACCTAATATGGGTCCTAAAGCCATGCCTAAAGTCATTGCAAGTCCATACCATCCCATTCCTTCTCCACGACGAGATTGTGGAATCACATCAGTCACAGCCGTTCCTATCGAGGTTGTAGCAATTGCCCAGCTGATTCCGTGAAGGATACGTAGTACTATTAAAAATACAACTCCTGTTACCCAATCATAAAAATACATTGTAATTACAAAAAATAGTAGTCCGCTTATTATAAAGGCTCGTCGACCATATCGATCCATTAGTCCTCCAACAATAGGACGAAAAATTACTGCCGATATTGTAAATACCCCAATGATAAATCCAACTTGAGACTCACTTCCACCTAATTGTTGAATAAACATAGGTAGTGTTGGCATTAGTAAATAAAAACCACTAAATAGTAATAATGCTGTAATAGTCAGCATGATATAGTTTTTTGTCCATAAACGTTCCATTGTAATGTAATCCTTCTTTCTATCGTCTTTACATACTGCCCAAAAATAGTGAGATAGGCGAATAAAAAAGCAGTACCACCGCTTAAAAAGTGTTGGTACTGCCCTATAGTGTGACAAGCGCTTGGTTAATTAGAACGTACTTGCTACTTTAATAGCCTTTTCAAGCCCTGCGGCAATAATCTCTTTTGCCTTATCAGGGAATTGGCTGTGTCCTTCAATCACAATAGTCTCCATATCTTTTACACCGAAGAAGTCCATCATACTTGTTACATATTTAACAGCCATTTCTACATCAGCTTTTGGTCCCTCAGAATATACACCGCCACTTGCGTTTAATAATACTATTTTTTTATTTCCTATAAGACCTACTGGACCTTCTGGCGTATATTTAAATGTTTTGCCTGCGCGGTTTAAGTAATCTATATATGTGTGTAGTACAGCTGGGATTGTTAAATTCCATAAAGGGAAACCAAATACAACTTTATCGGCTGCAAGGAATGGATCTAAATATTTATCAGCAACAGCTACTGCTTTTGCTTCTTCTTCTGTTAATTCAAATCCTTTACTAGACTTAAATGTACCGTTAATCATATCTACTCCTACGTATGGCAATTCCTCATTGTATAAATCCAGCTCTAGCACTGTATCATTTGGATGTGATTCTTTATAGCTCGCTAAAAAAGCCTCATATAATTTAACACTAACCGACTGATCTGCTGGACGATTGTTTGCTTTTACAAATAAAACTGTTGTCATTGTTGGTTCCTCCTGATGTTCACTCTTATGTTGTTTATAATATTTTTTTGAAACTATATTCCATTTCTCCAGCCATAGCTTCAGGAGTATCTCCAGCTTCTCTGAAATCATGCGTATACATTTGTTCAAACGGTCCAAAGTTTACTTGCTTATAAAATTCAAAACAAGGAAATCCATCATGTGCTCCTTCCATATTGACAGTACCATCTTTTTTGACAAGTACTTTTAATAGGTAGTCAACAGGAGGTGCATATATATTTAATGGATTGCTAGCACTTGCACTCATTTGAAACTTAACGTCATTAGAATCCCATACAATATCAGTGCACAAAATACCTTCTATACTAGCTTTGCCTGTTTTTTTATTAACAGAACCATCTGGAGTTGTGACTCTTTCTGTTGTT
The DNA here is from genome assembly GCF_900156375.1 of Paenibacillus macquariensis. Classification (GTDB taxonomy): domain Bacteria; phylum Bacillota; class Bacilli; order Paenibacillales; family Paenibacillaceae; genus Paenibacillus_AQ; species Paenibacillus_AQ macquariensis. Next base: position 61,472 of record NZ_FTNK01000004.1, on the reverse strand, counting down.
ATTCCAGTATTTGCATATGTGAAAATTTCTTTTTTGTAAAAATCTACAACTACTTCTTGTTCAACTCTGGAGCGCATTGCGTTGACAGCATATGGTGTAAATTCACGTGAGTCACCTTCAAATTGGATTACGTTTCCTGTCTCTATATCCTTCCTAGGATCTGTCCAAGATATTGGAATAAATACACTAGCTCTAACTTTAACGATATTAGTCATGAGACACACCTCTATTGTTCTTAAATTAATTTTGGGTAATAATATCGACCCATTGAGCAAATAGGTTGCAATTTCATTCATTAATATTTATATCTAAGTCTTCGCTTTAAAACTGTATTCCATATCTCCAGCTAGTGCTGTTGGGGTGTCATCAGTTTTTCTGAAATCATGTGTATATATTAATTCAAATGGACCAAAATCTGTTTGCATAAAAATTCATAGCATGAGAACCTCCGTAATTAATTCTGTTTCGATAAATACTATTTATTTCACAACCAAAATATAGTCAACTTGATTGACCACTTTTTTGTATAGTACAATGTATTTCGAACAAAGTCAACTAAGTTGACTTTGTTTAAGGAGGTTTTATGTATGACTCAGGAAGTACTTAGTGAGTTGGATCTTACATCACTTTTATCATTATCCTTTAGTACATCAATAAATGAACTACACGACAGATTGAGTGAATTGGGATTTGGAGATATTAGGCCTGTACATGGTTTTATGTTTAAATGTATTACTCCAAACGGATCAACAGGTGTAGAACTAGCCGAATATTTAGGAATTACTAAGCAAGCTGTAAGTAAAATGGTGGATTATCTTGAGAAATGTGGTTATGTAATTCGCAAAGATCATCCCACTGACAAGAGAGGAAAAATCATTGTTTTGACAGAGCGAGGTTGGTTAGTAGTTAAAGCAAAAGAGAAGATACTAACTGAGATTGAGCAACGTTGGATTGAAAAGATAGGTACACAACGACTGCAAATGCTCAAAGAAGATCTAACAATACTAGTTTATGAAGGAAATGAAGATAGATTACCAACGAGATTAAGACCTGTCTGGTAATCATAGGCTTATCAAAGGGATTATTTGTACATTCATCAACATAAAAAATACACAACCAGCTAAACTGATCAAATATACTTGCAGACCATTTGCTATGCTAGCTATTAACAATAGCTATGTTAATAAGCTAGCATTTTATATCCAACTAATTAGAAATCATTTGTCTATATTGACTCCAACTTGCCACAATGTGTCCAATCGAGAACAACACCGCTGGTATAAGGAATATCAGCGATTCAAGCCACACTCCCATCAAGACGAAATACAATGCAGGAAATACCGCCATTGGAACTGGGATAAATACAAGTGGTTTAAATAATTGATCATACACTCTGCCATTTATAAAGAAGTGAATCCAACAGATATAGTAAAGTACAATGCATACACCCATTAGAATAACTATGAAGTTCATATGCTGTTCTGCAATTTTGATACCAAACATAATAGGAAGAGTTAAGCATGCGATACGCCCTGCCTGTTCTAAAACCGTTAAGGTTATGGGTGTGGTTCGTAAATTCGTTGGAACATCCGTTGGTGGAAGAAATGTAAAAATGATATTGGGTAGTAAAATCAATACAATTGCGATTATTCCTTCGATATGAACTCCCATCTACATTACAACTCCTCATCTACCTGATAGGAAAAAGACCGGAACGTGAACCCCCAGCCTAAGCGAACTTTATTCGATATTCCTATTTCACTCAGCCTTTACTACTCCGTACTTTTATAATAATAAATCGTAGCATCTAATTCACCACTTGCAGATTTCGCATAGTTGGGAATTCGTCCTGCCTGGATATACCCTACTGATGTGTACAGGAGATCGGATGGATCGCCTTCTCTAGTGTCGAGAACTAATAATGACCTACCCTCTTGCTTGGCTCTTTCATCAACCGTTTGCATGAGTGCACGACCTATACCATTACGTCGATAATTAGGATGAGTCATTAATTTTGCAACTTTAGCTCTATGACTACCATTAAGCTTCATACACAACTGTAGTTGCACAGTGCCCACAATGACATCATTTATTGTTGCAACAAACAGAATGACTCCAGGTTCTAATACATTTCCCCAATAATGCTCAGCTTCTTCATGATTTACAGGGGGTATGAATCCTATCGATGCCCCATCTTCTACGACTTGTATTAATAGTTCCGATAGCTCATCCATATGATTATCAATGCTATGTAGTAATTTGATTTCAACATGATTAGCCATAATAATCCCTCCATAGCAAGCACTATTTCTTTTTTTAAAAATGCCTCTACTTGCTCTTATCCATTGAGTTCAGAATGTAAATGCGCGTACATTTACTATAATCAATTTAAACATCATCCTGTTTGTCTAATGCAGCTTTCTTCACGAAATGTGTTGTATATTCTCCATCTTCGCTAATCTCTAAGCCGTTTAAATTCAAGCCAAATACGCATCCACCGTCGATACCAATCTTATCACCCATCGGGCTAAACCATATCTCTTCAGACCCATGCAGATTGACTGCTGGTGTATGGCCGAAGACAACTTTCTTCTCTAAGTTGGTTGCATAATTAAAGAATACCTCTCTAATCCAATAAAAATCATTGATAGGCTGACTCTCTTTCCAATTCTCATGGGACGGATTAATTCCTGCATGTACGAAAATGTGACTATCTGTTTCATAATACAGTGGCAAGGATCTTAGAAATTCTAAATGACTTGAATAATTACGCTTGATAAAATCTTTACCTTCTATATATGTATCACATTCAGAACTTTCATTGCTGAAATCTAGGCCACTATAACTTTCAAGTGTTTGAAATGCCCCATTTCTAATCCAGCGCTTATCATCAACATCTTCTTCCTTATCGATAGCGTCTACCATCATCTGATCATGATTTCCTTTAAGGGCGATGACTCCCCACTCTTCAACCAATGATTTCACTTGCTCAACGACCTCTTTACTCTTTAATCCTCTATCCACATAATCGCCTACTAGAATAAGTTGATCTTGTTCAGGATTATATTCCATTTTGTTCAAGAGTTCATTGAACTCATCATAACAACCATGTATATCACTAATCACTAGCGTTCTGATACGAATTCCTCCTTAAACTTTAATACAAGACCATTAAATACATAATACTTATTAGTGTGATTACTGTATACATCTTTTGCTACAGGCGATTGACTTCAAGCCAAAAAAGCAGGAAAATCGTTAGTAACACAGAATATCCAATGAGTAAGGCAACAATAAATTAAAATTTAAAGTGTTAATATAATTAGGGGGGGGAACTACGATGGCTAACTTGTTTGGTGGTTTAATGGGAAATTATTCTGAGGTAACTATTCCCGAATTAAAGAGCCAATATGGGATTTATCTTATGCCCGAGGAAGAAATTCATATGGGCTTCAAACTGGTACGTGACGCATTTATTATCACTGATGAAAGACTAATTCTCATTGACCATCAAGGCGTTACTGGTAAAAAGACCCGTGTCGCATCGATACACCTAAACTCAATTTATGAGGTTACTATGGAAACGGGAGGCACCGGTTTCGATGATTGTGAAGTTACCCTTCACTATATAACCTCCCCTTATCACAAGAGCAATAATTTACAGACCTCTCTTTATAAGTTCGAATTTGGAAAAAAATTCAATGTACAACCTTTGTATACGACATTTTTGAGCATTGCTTCTAAGAATTTCAATCGCTTGAATTCCTAACTTAATACCTACTCCGATCAAAAGAATGTCCCTCTCCAGAGTATTGGAGAATGACATTCTTTTGTTATATTACATATCATATTAATAGACACCCTTCTTCATTTTCCTCTTCGTATTCATACATGTAGCATTATTTTATTCCACAAAAAAACGCCGGAGAGCTGTAACCAACACTCTTTGGCGAACTTTTGATATCTCAACAATCATATAATTATACTCTCCTTTTACGGGTACAAGTTCACTTCGGGTAATGCTCTTGATCTTAAATAAATAACGGAGTTTACGGCTTATATACACACCAAAGAGCTGCCCCTAATCACGTTGTGATGGAGCAGCACTTTGGTAAATCTATTTCAAATCAATGGATCATTCAAGATCATTCACATGACTATTAAATATTCAACGCATCGAGTAGCTTATACAGCATGGTCGCAGCTTCCGCTCTTGTAGCATGCATATTAGAACGGAAGGTCTGATCCCCATATCCCTGAATAATGCCTGATTCTACGAGTGAGTTAACCTCAGCTCCAGCCCAATCAGGAATACTGGACGCATCTTGGAATGTATTCACAGACGTAGGGGTTGGTTCTGAAATCGATGGCGCCTTCAATACTTTACCTAGCATGGTAGCCATTTCAGCTCTAGTAATCACTTGATTCGGCTTGAAGGTGATACCGTCTATTCCACTATAGCCATTAATAAATCCAGCTTGTACCAAAGCAGCTACATCCGCTTGCGCCCATGTCGGAATTTGACTAGCATCAGTAAATTTCTGTACTTCATTACTAGTGTCAAGTCCCATCGACTTCGCTAGCATGCTTGCGAACTGTACTCTTGTAACCTGAGCGTTTGGATGGAATAAGGAATCGTCATATCCACGAATGACATTCATTCCAGCTAGGCGTTCTATGGAAGAACTTCCCCAATGTCCGTCCATATCTGAGAATACAACGGGTTCATTTCCGAACACGGCATAGGTATCGAAATGCTTAGTCTCAACGCTTACCGTGCCATCCGAGTTGATCTTCCCACCTAGATACACCCAGCTTTGACGATCAGTATTGTAGTAATATACCGCTGGCTTCTGCCCATTGGTGAGCTGCTTGGCATCATAATGCAGCGTCATATTCATAGGCTTAGAAGTAACTCGACCTGACGTATTTGTGATAGATACAACAGGACTAAGATAAGGGAATCGTAAGTATTATTCTTGACCATTTTTTAGATAACATGTTGTCTCTACCGCCTTTTCATAGATTGGTGTAATTACTCTTGTTAGTCATTCGGTACCTCAACACGAGTAACTATATCAAAGGAGAAACTAACAAGTATACGATTTTACACAATCTATACAAAGGTAAACGTTTGATTTTACATACGGAATTTATGCCCAGTGAATATCAACCTATTCGTATAAAATATACCAATAAATGCTGTCCCAAACGTCATTCCATAGATCAGAAAAATACGAAAAAACAGGTCAAGAATATATCATCTTGACCTGCTTATATTATCCGTCTATTTATTAGAGCGTATGGATTCTTCTCAGAGGCTACCTGACCTTATTTACTTCAGAACATCTTCAATCTGTTTAAGAATATCTTCACTCAGCTGAATACCGGAAGCCTTAGCATTCTCCGTTACTTGCTCTGGGCGACTTGCACCAACTAATGCGCTAGCTACATTGGAGTTACGTAGAATCCATGCAAGTGCGAGGTTTCCTACGGAGATCCCAAGCTCATCTGCAATAATCTCAAGCTGCTGTACCTGCTTGATTCTCTCATCCGTGATGCCTTTACGAACCCATTCGATTTTGGCAGCACGGCTGTCTGTCGGAATATCAGAAGCCGATGTATACTTACCTGTCAACAGACCCTGCGCAAGCGGAGAGAATACGACCTGTCCGATGCCCGATCGTTCGCTGAGCGGCATAATTTCCTTCTCAATATAACGCTCAAACATATTGTATATAGGCTGATTTACAACGATACGGTCAAGCAAATAGCGGTCGGCAACACCCAGTGCTTCTGCGATTTGGGAAGCCTGCCATTCACTCACACCGACATATAATACTTTGCCTTGACGAACGAGGTCATCCAATGCGCGCAGTGTTTCTTGAATAGGTGTCTCTGGATCATGGCGGTGACAGTAGAAAATATCAACATACTCATGCCCAAGACGCTTTAAGCTCGCATTCGCCTGTTCTATAATATGCTTACGTGATAAACCACGATCATTCGGGCCTTCTCCCATTGGCCAGAAAGCTTTGGTAGCCAATACGTAAGACTCGCGTGGGTATGCCTTCAGTGCTTTACCTACCAATTCCTCAGCTGCACCCTTCTCATACACGTTAGCTGTATCAAAGAAGTTAATACCTAGATCATATGCCGTCTTAATAGCATTTACGGCATTCTCACGTTCAACATAACCTCCATATGTAAGCCAGCTTCCTAGACTGATTTCGCTAACCTTAAGCCCACTTCCACCTAATCTCCGGTACTTCATTTCATATTCCTCCTTGAGTTATAAAGTTTATAAATATGTCGATCTAACCTGCACATAAAGGAAAGTGCACCTCTATGGTACACCAAGAATATCCATCTGAACAGCCTGATTGAATTAATCATTCACATTACTTCAAGAGAGACAATCACGCCGATATGGTGCAAAATCCCCAAGTGAAGATAGCATCTATCATTTTCTCAATATGACATGCCAAATAGCCTATGTGTAGACAAGAATGGTTCTCTATAAAGCAATAAATATCCTAACTTGATGCAAACTTGATTCCTCGTACTCTATTGATTCATCATTACTTGGTTAGGTAAACCATAAGCCCCAGCCTCTTTTCAACATGATCCGACCTTTGAATTCATGCATTCTTTTATCCCACATTAATGAAATAGAATTATAGACCGCAGAATATATAGGTTTTCGTGTTTTTTCAATCTATTCTTCCAATATTGCTATATATACGACAACTAATTTATGAAATTGATCCCTTAGTCTCTCATAAAAGTTATCCAAGTATCGTACAATTCTCATAACAATATTAATAATATATTCATTATGAAGGAGGAGATAACCCAAACCACATATTTACTCTTTAGACAAAGAGCACTAGATATTCGCAACTGCGTTGCACGAAATGCTCAAATCTGAACGAGTCCCACATCACTCATTCAAAGGAGACCTAATATAATGACATCTATTCGTTTAACACACTTGTCTGTATCCAAACTAATCATTTTTTGCAGTATTCTATTGATTGCTACCGGCATTTTGCTTCTATTACCCAATACAGCATTCGGCCATGGTTACGTCGAAGGCCCTGCTAGCCGTGCTGCACTATGTAAATCTGGTCAGAACAACGATTGCGGATCCATTATCTACGAACCACAAAGCCTTGAAGCCCCAACGGGATTCCCTGAGAAGGGACCTGTCGACGGTAAAATCGCGAGTGCAAACGGAGCTTTCTCTAAACTTGATGAGCAATCTGCTACGCGTTGGTCCAAGGTTAACTTATCCTCCAGAAGAAATACATTTACCTGGAAGATTTCTGCCGCACATGCTACGACAAGCTGGAAGTACTAAATTACGAAACCTAACTGGAATCCTAATGCACCACTTACGCGGGACTCCTTCGATCTGTCCTCATTCTGTTCAGTCAACTACAATGGGGTTCAACCGCCATTCTCCTACACCGATACTTGTTATGTTCCTGAACGAAACGGATACCAAGTGATCTTGGCTGTATGGGAAATTGCTGATACTGCCAATGCTTTCTACAACGTGATCGACGTGAACTTCAGTGGAAGCAACCCTGTTGATACACAAGCACCAACTACACCATCGATATTGACTGCTACGTCTAAAACTACAAACAGCGTATCATTAATCTGGAAGGCATCTTCCGATAATGTTGGCGTAACCAACTATCAAATTTTTAATGGCTCTTCTTTGGTTGCTAATGTATCTGGTACAACACTCAGTACTACTGTAACTGGATTAACCCCGAATACCGCATATAATTTTAATATTAAGGCAGTTGACGCTGCTGGGAATGTCTCCGTGGCTAGTAATTCTGTAAGTGTAACCACAGATGCTCCACCAGCTATCGATACACAAGCACCGACCGCACCCGGTGGCTTGCACATCATGGGGACACCCAGTTCGTCCAGCATACAGTTAATGTGGAACAAATCAACAGACGATGTCGGAGTCAAAGGTTACCAGATATATAATGGAAAGACATTCCTAAGTACTGTTTCAGGTGCATTGACGGATTACACTGTAACAGGACTCAGTGCCAATACAAAGTATACATTCAGTGTGAATGCAGTGGACGCAGCAGGCAATCAATCCATTGCAAGTACGGTAAATGGCACAACTGCTACTGCTCCTACAACTCCTACAGAATCTGCTTGGAAACCTAATACATTTTACGCAGTTGGTGCGATAGTTACTTATAACGGATCCACCTATTCTTGTCGTCAAGCTCATACCACACTTACTGGGTGGGAGCCACCTATCGTTCCTGCTTTGTGGTTATTAAAGCAATCTTAGATTAGTGAAAAAAGCATGATGTTACCCTCTACCAGGTGACATCATGCTTTTTTACTATTGATACAACATCATGTTCATGTTCTGATGTTATTGAGCGTATACGATTTCCGTCAGATCCTTATTCGTGTGTAATTCCCAATATCGTTCGGCAATGAGATCCGGATCAAAGAATGTACCCGGAGATACATTCCCAGCTATTGTCACTGTACCCACATGAATCCCATGCGGATTCAACTCCTCTGCCAAAGCAAATGCCAATGCCCGAATCCCCGCTTTACCGATCGAAAGAGAAGTGTATTTAGCCGAAGGTGCCACTGCAAATCCCCCGCCCGTAAATAATAACGTACCCTTATTCTGTTCTATGAACGCTGGAATCACTTGCTGAGCACTCGTAAGTGCACCTGACACATTCACTTTGAAATCTTCTTGTAATTCTGTCTCAGTCAATGTCAGTGGATCACTTTGACTTATGGCTGCTGCATTGTATACTAACACTTCTGGAGTCCCAAATTTCTGTGTGATCTGATCGAAAGCATTCGTTATCGAATGACAATCTGATGCATCTGCGGTTATGCTATACGCTTCCACATTATGTTCAGCCAGTTCACTCGTATATTGATTTAGAGATTGTTGATTTCTGGCTACAAGTACTACTCGAAACCCGTTTGCACCAAATTTCCTTGCCACGCCCGCGCTCACGCCATTTCCTGCTCCAACAATAACCAGTAAGGGCTTACTCATCGTTTATTAACTCCTCTACTATTTAATATTCCCTAAATTTACTGTATAATATCCGATCATTCCAATAGAAATTATTATAGTTATATTCAAAAGTTCAATACGATCTTTGCAATCAGTATTTATTCGTCTCTCTCGTACCAACAACAAAAAAGGTGAATCAGTAAATACATCCTGATCCACCTATTCTTAGCTATCCTTGGTTAAAACGGCTTCATGCCTAACGTGTCTAATTTCTCACCTGTGATATCTACACCCATTTTGCTCGTAAAATCGCGATAGTGCCCGTCACGACGTTTGACAGAACTTCCTTCTGTCTCTCCTAGATTCGTCTCCAATAGAATAGCGGTCATGAACCCTATTTTTCCATCTGCTGATATGATCTCCGGCTTACTAAGCAGTACATTCTTGTCCCCATAAATGATAGAACTAAATAATCCATAGTTGAAGTTCCAACTCATCATGATGGGTCCCCATCCATAGTACCACTTATCCTTCACGCCTGGATAGAGCTCACTCGTTGCTGGATCGACGAAGGCATCTTTATTCACGCCTGTTCGACCTGCAATATTCTCATTCCAGAACAGTCCCCATTTCAACTCCCCACCTGGTGCGGTTGCCCAACCTCCGCCGGTCTCATGCGCAAGGTTTGCTAGAAATGCAGCAAGTTCACGCCAACAGCAAGTGCACTCCCCTTGTAACCGTTTACACTTATTGAGGAAGTGAGGGTCGCCGAGCTTACAACCTTCTTCTCACTAACAACTTTACTATTGACTTCTGCAGCCGAAACGCTCAGTGGGGAAGCTAGCAGAACAGCTAGCCCATTCAACGCTCTCATTCCGCAAAAATATGCGTGTGATTCGACATGTCGAGGATTTTGTCACATGATTGTCGGCAGTTGAGAACCCACTTGAACGTGAAGCTATATATCTACAATTTAATTCTATTTCTCTCTTCCTCTGCATATACAGATGGATAAATTAAACATTTTTAATTTATTTTACCATAATTTAGTAATAATCATAATCCTAAGTTATATGAATTATTATCAAGTGCCGAATACAGTCACTCACCAGTGAATGTATATAAATTCGTTTCAACAACAAAAAGGAGGTGTAATTTGAGATATCAAATTGAGGTTTAATCAAAATCATTTGTTGTTAAACCTTCGTCCCAAATAAAGGAGGAGTTATTAAACATGTCATGTTTACGACTTTCTAATTCATCTTTGGCAAAATTTCTAGTGTACGGATGTATCGCCTTATTGGCTTCAATGAGTACTTTGTTATTCGCAGGTAATTCATTTGCACACGGATATATTGATGGACCTGCTAGTCGAGCAGCGCTCTGTAAATCTGGGCAGAACACGAATTGTGGATCGATCATTTATGAACCACAAAGTCTGGAAGCACCTAAGGGATTCCCTACTGCCGGGCCCGCTGATGGAAAGATTGCTAGTGCCAATGGCGCCTTTCCAAATCTGGATGAACAAACAGCAACTCGGTGGTCTAAAGTCAACATAACTGCTGGAACAAATACATTTAATTGGAAAATTTCTGCCGCTCATGCGACAACAAGCTGGAAGTATTATATTACAAAGGCTGACTGGAATCCTAATGCTGTTCTTACTCGTAATTCATTTGACTTGACACCTTTCTGCTCTGTGAACTATGGGGGTAAACAACCACCATTCACCTACACAGATACTTGTAATGTCCCCGCTCGCACTGGATACCAAGTGATCTTGGCTGTCTGGGAAATTTCTGATACTGCAAATGCCTTCTACAATGTTATTGATGTCAACTTTAACGGTAGCAATCCTGTCGATACACAAGCTCCTTCTGCTCCATCAGCTCTGACATCAACTGGTACAACATCCACCAGCGTTTCGTTAGCTTGGAATGCATCAACAGATAATGTTGGCGTAACCGGCTATCAAATATTTAAAGGATCAAACTTAGCTGCTACCGTATCTGGCACAACATTAAGTTACTCTGCAACTGGACTGACCGTGAATACGGCCTATACTTTTAGTGTCAAGGCGATAGACGCTGCTGGGAACGTCTCCAATGGAAGTAATGCTGTAAGCGTGACTACCAATGTTCCTGATCCTGTCGATACACAAGCACCAACAGCACCCGGTAACTTGCATGTCATGGGAACCCCTACATCCACTAGCATTCAGTTAATGTGGAACGCTTCATCTGACAATGTTAGTGTGACTGGTTATCGCATATTTAATGGAACCGTATTCGTCGCATCCGTTCCTGGATCAACGACGGATTATACCGTAACAGGACTTAGCCCAGCCACTGCATATACTTTCAATGTGTATGCAATCGATGCCGCGGCCAATCAATCAACAGTAAGTACGGTAAATGGCACCACTGCTGTTGCGCCAACAACACCAGCTTGGGCAATAAACACAGCTTATACATTAGGAACGTTAGTATCCTACAATGGTTCTGTGTATTCATGTCGTCAACCCCACACATCATTAGCCGGTTGGGAACCAACGAATGTCCCTGCATTATGGTTACTGCAATAAGCGCATGATATAACGTCCTTCTCCTAAATATGAACATTAGATTGTGAATGAACGATTGATATACAGACGCAAAAGAACCACGAAGTACAGGTCAACTGTACCTCGTGGTTTTGTCATTTGAATGCTATATCATTCTTACGAATGCTATTATTTACACTTCTTTGTTAAATTCTATCGTGCTTCGTACGGTATCAATCGGACGCACTAATTTTTCAATCTGTTCACGTCTAGGTTCTAGGAATGGAGGTAAAGATAATTTCTCTCCAAGGGTTTCATAAGGTTCATCTCCCATAAATCCTGGACCATCGGTTGCGAACTCAAATAGAATCTGTGGTGCAACTCTTGCGTACAATGACTCGAAAAAGTGGCGATCCACATAGCCCGACGATTGAAGTCCGAAATCTTGTAGACGTGCGATCCAATGTTCTAACACTGAACGATCCTCAACACGGAATGCCGCATGATGGACAGTGCCGTATCCTTGTCTTGCTTGTGGAAGAATCACATTATGCTCAACAATGATTTGTGCACCATTCCCACCTTCACCCACTTCGAATAAATGGTTTGAACCTGCCTTATCAATTTCTTTAAATAAAAGAACTTTTTCTAATATCTCTTTAAAATGATCGAAATGAGCAACACGAACATGAATTGGACCTAGACCTGTAATAGCATATTCTAAGGGAACCGGTCCTTTTTGCCATGGTGTCCCCGCAGCAACACCTTCATTAACCTCATCTGAGATCAATTGATATTGTTGATCATCAAAGTCAACAAAAGAAAGATTCTTTTTACCAAATTGTTCTTTAATGCCTGTATGTTTCACTTCTAGTCGGTCCAAACGTTTCACCCAGTAATCTAACGCTGCATCACTTGGTACACGGAAAGATGTTTTAGAAATTTCATTTGTACCATGTACACCTTTGGCAATGCCAGGGAAATCAAAGAACGTCATATCTGTACCCGCACTACCTGCGTCATCTGCAAAAAATAAGTGATACGTCTGAATGTCATCTTGGTTCACCGTTTTCTTTACTAGACGCATACCTAACACATATGTGAAGAACTCATAGTTCTTTTCTGCACTACTTGTAATGGCTGTTACGTGGTGTATACCTTTTATTTCATTCATTATTAATTCCTCCACATCTATTTTTATTAATGTTATTTGGTTTCAATTCAATTACCTTTAAACATTAAATCTTAATTTAAAGATATTATATCATGAAAAACATCTCATGTCACTCTCCTCATCTTAATATTATATATTCACCCTTTGTACATATCTCTCGACAATACGATTTTGTGGAAAAGCATGCACTTATCTTCACATTAATTTCTGTTAACAAGCGATCATATAAACTACCCTCAGAAACTAACATTATTCTATCAATATCCATAAGAAAAAGTCCAAAATATACTGTTATTTAAGAACAAAAAAATATTGTAGAATGATGTGGAAAGATGCCGAACGTATGTTAGAATAACGTATTAAGTCAAATATAATGTATCCTTTTTTGTTAAACAATATTCTGCTATTTCTATTATAAAAGACTTCTCGTACAGACAAATAGCTTATATAACACTAAGGATGTGATTTCATTGGACAAATGTCCTTTTTCGGGATTAGCAAAAAAATTCGGTTCCTCTACTCCTAAATCCGAGTGGCTAGAGAAGGCAACGATCGAACACGTAAATATAGACATCGATGCTAATAGTGATACTGCTAGGCAAATGTCCATGATTAATTTACAAGAAGAAGATGTTAAGTTATTGAAAGCGATCCAACCTTTAATTACACAACATATCGATGAAATAACGTCATCTTTTTATCAGACCGTGCTTGACGTTAAAGTCCTCGAACAAATAATTAAGAATAATAGTACGGTTGATAGATTAAAGATGACGCTCAGAAACCATTTGATTGAAATGTTCAGTGGTAATATTGATTCTGAATTTATCGACAAGCGATTGAAGATTGCGAAAGTTCACCAAGCGATAGGTTTGGAACCCAAATGGTACATGGGTGCATTTCAGAATCTACAAAATGCGCTTTTTGATGTAGTCGATCGGAATATAAACAACCACAAAGAAAGCCTTCGAATTAGTAAAGTCATAAGCAAACTACTTAATTTCGAACAGCAATTGGTGCTAGAAGCGTATGAAAGAGAAAATATGCTACATAGAGAACAAGTCTATTCTAATGTAAAAGACAACCTTAAAGGTAAAATCACTGAAGCTACTGAAGAACTAGCATCGTTAACGGAGCAAACAAGTTCATCTGTGCTAGAACTGGTCGCTAGCAGTAATCAGGTTAATAGCTCATTTATGCATTCTATTGAAAAGGTAAACGAAACACAGTCTTTAGCAAGTGAAGGCAAAGATAAACTTCAACAACTATCAGAAAGAATTATGTTAATAAGTGAAAGTACACAAGTCATGAGAAATAATGTTATGAATTTTAACGATTCGTTTGAACAAATAACCAATATCATCAATATCGTTCAAGATATTGCGAAACAGACGAAAATGTTATCTTTAAATGCAGCTATAGAATCGGCAAGAGCTGGGGAGCATGGAAGAGGATTTAGTGTTGTTGCTCAAGAAGTTCAGAGATTATCAGGTGATACACGTGATAGTGTAAGCAAAATTACTGATCTCATCCAACAATCGAGAGAATATACGACTGAGGTTGTTAATTCGATTAAAGAAGTAAATATTCAAGTTGCAGCCGGTCAGAATGAATCCAATGAAACCAAAGCTGTATTTGATCATATTATTGAGTCTATGGAAAGTAATATGAATGAAATTAACAGTATGGAGGATGAGATCAGATCCTTAGTTGGCGTAATTGAGGAGATTGGCTCATCGACAGATAAAGTTGCAGCCTCAGCAGAAACGTTATATCACACGACTAAAAATATCTAATCTCACATCATCAAAATAACCCCTGATTAAACTAACTGTTGGAAATAACAGTTAGTTTAATCAGGGGTTATTTATATACTAATCAGCGTCAGGTGGCGCGTACACCATACAATACTGCTCAAGTGAACTGTTTGGCAAAGCGATGACTTTCACCGTACGGAACTGATAATGTTCATAGATAGGTAAATTGCTTATCGTCTGTGTCTCAAGCGTACAAGCGATATTCTTCGACCGGCATTCGGATAGTAGAGGCTTAATGACCTTCGTAACGTAACCTTGTCCGCGATATTGTTCCTGTACAACAAGCATATCAAGGTGCATATATTGCTTATCGCCTAACATCGATAACCACGATGAACTCATGTTAAGTAAGATAGATATTCCCCGCACAAATCCGCGTATCCCAATGATTCGACAGATCGGTAATGATGTGATTATGGCATATGCAATTTGCTTCATATATTTGATTTTCGAACGTAATGTTCCCGCTTCACGTTCCGAATGAAACACCAACGCAACGGCCTCATAGTTGTCTGACGTCGTCAGCAAATCACAATATGGATACAGCATTTCAACATACCGATGAAAGAATATATTCATGACGCGTAGCCTCGTGGTCTCATCAGGTAAAATATGTTGATACAATGGATCTTCCTTCGCGAACGCTTGCGCCAATACACTTGCAGCTTTCGGAATATCACGACGTTCTATTTTTAATAATGCGCTACAAATAATTCCACCTCGTATCATTAATTACTTCCATATAAGCATAGAGCATTATAACGAAAGCGGCAAACAGATCTATATGGCACAGGAACAATATATACATAGGAAATGGCTACCCATTGTTAGCGGTAGCCACTTTCTTCACTGATGATTCTATTTAATTAAACCCTTTTCTTTCAGGAAATCTAGAGCTACTGTTTCTTCTTTCAATCCTTCTGAATCGACTTTTGAATTCAATTCTTGCATTGTCGTTTCATCCAGAACACCTTGAAGTTTATTCAGTGCCTCTGCTACTTCTGGATATTTCGTCAGTACATCCTGACGTACCAGTGGACCCGCATCATATGGAGGGAAGAATGCTCTGTCATCCTCTAAAATAACTAAGTTGTTAACCTTAATCTGACCATCTGTAGCAAACGCGTCAATCACATCAACATTCTTATCTACTACTGAACGATACATAATACCATGATCCATACCCTTCACTTCTTTAAAGACCATGCCGTATTCTTTACTCAATCCAGGATAACCATCAGGACGATCCTTAAATTCGAACTCACTTCCTAGCAATAGGTCCTTAGATACTTTAGCTAGATCACTAAACGTGGTTAGTTTGTATTTCTCCGCAGTTTCTTGCGTGACCGCTAAAGTATACGTATTATTGAAACCCATCTGATTCGGAAAAACAAGTTTATCTTTTTTGAGTAACTCTTGGGTTCTAGCTAATGTTTCTTCTGAAGTTCCTGTTTCTTCCTGATAATAGTTAGATACTATCGTTCCTGTGTAGTCCGGATATAGCTGAATATCATTGTTTAACAATGCTTTCCATGCTACATTCGATCCACCCAAATTTACTTTACGCACTACTTTCAGATCCGTATTATTCTCAATGATATCAGCCATCATATGCGCTAAAAGTATATTCTCCGTAAAGTTCTTAGATCCAACTGTAATGCTTTCCTTCTTCTTATCTGAACCACATGCGACTAATGCCATGGACATACATGCAACCAAACCGATAACGATCCATTTTTTATAATTCATATAATTCCTCCATTAATATGTTATTGTTTCAAACCTTTTGGTGTCGTCAACTTCTCCATACGTCCAAGTAAAAAGTCAAGTATCAACGCAAGGACAGCTGCAGGTATAGCACCCATCAGAATTAAAGCATCAATATTTCGTTGTATACCTAAGAAGATAAAGTCACCGAGACCACCTGCACCTATAAATGCTGCTAAAGTGGCTGTACCTACATTGATTACGGTAGCTGTCCGAATACCCGCCATAATGACAGACAAAGATAACGGTATTTCTATTTTGAATAAAATCTGCATATTGGTCATTCCCATTCCTCTTGCCGCTTCTATCATGGCTCGATCGACATCTTGAATACCCGCAAATGTATTTCTAATAATAGGTAATAAAGAATATAGGAAAAGTGCAGCTATTGCGGTGTTAAGACCTATCCCAAATATCGGAATCATAAATCCCAACAAGGCGAGACTTGGTATCGTTTGCAGAATCCCTGCTCCACCTAGAATGAATGTCTTCAGGACTGGATACCGTGAGACAATAATACCTAATGGAACACCCACAACGATCGCTATCGCCATCGATATCAGGACAAGCTGCATATGCTGACCTGTCGCTGTTAGTAAATCTCCTCCACGCATGGACAGTTGTTTTATAAATTGTTGCCACAGTGTATCATTCATTCGATCTCCCTCTTCCCCGCCCAATGATCTGCGAATGTCGTGAGTAAGGTTGATCTTGTTACCACGCCCACTACTTTTTCGCCTTTTCCAATAATGGGAATAATACCAAACTTAGCATCCCCAATAGCAATAAGTGCGTCTTGAGCCGTTGCATTCTCATTTAAATAAGGAACAGCAGGTACACTAATCTCTTGAATCGTCTGTATTTCTTCCAACTTCGATTGTAGATCATATATAGAAACGATACCGGTCAATTGACCCTTGTCATCACTTAAAATCAACGTATCTGTACGGCTTTTTCTCATAGAAGCTAAAGCGCGAACGGGGGAAATGCTTGGAAGGGCGATCGCAGGATTGTCACGCATAATATCCTTAACCGATATAAATGCAGGGTTCTGATAAATACGATTCTTCCCTATGAATTCTTCTACGAACCCATGTGAGGGTTCCTTCAGGAGTTTCTCGGGTGTATCTAACTGTAGTAAAGCACCGTCTTTCAAGACTGCAATCCTATCTCCTAATTTCAAAGCTTCATCCATGTCATGCGTTACGAATATAATCGTTTTTTTCACTGTTTTTTGAAGTCTAAGTAATTCGTCTTGTAATTGCTCTCTTGTGATTGGATCTAATGCGCCGAAAGGTTCATCCATCAGCACGATCTCAGGGTCTGCTGCTAATGCTCGAGCCACACCTACTCGTTGTTGTTGTCCACCTGATAGTTGACGAGGATACCGAGAAGCGTATTCGATTGGATCAAGTCCGACCATCTCTAACAATTCATATACACGAGCTTTGATCTTGGCTGTATCCCAACGTTTAAGATGAGGAATAAGTGCAATATTCTGTTCAATCGTATAGTGAGGAAATAGTCCCACCTGTTGGATGACATAGCCAATATTACGTCTTAATTCAACAGGATCTTCTTTCGTAATGTCTTTGCCACGGATGGTGATTGTACCTTCTGTATGTGGCATTAAGCGGTTAATCATCTTCATTGTAGTCGTCTTACCACAACCACTTGGACCAATAAGTACGATAAATTCTCCTTCTTCAATCTCAAAGCTAACGTTCTTCACAGCTTGGTAACCATTTGGATAAGTCTTGCTAACATTTTCGAATTTAAGCATAGTAGCCCCCCAATTTCATAGATAATCTTGCTGCTGATTGTTGCTATCAATAGCTTTAACACTTCACGCTGCGTAAGAAGTAGACTCAGACATTTATGATGTCTGAGCCCTAAGAGTACAGAACTTTATTTCAATGCGTTCTGCCGTTATCCGATTGGTTATTGCATACGAATCGGACTCAACTTCTTCATATGGTATACCTCACTATAACAAAAGAAATGCCAACTGACAACTCATATCATAATATGAAGTTGTCAGTTACGACTTTTTCCGTGTGTATTTCGTACAATAAATGGTAAAAACCACAACAAAAAACCGTCCAATAAATGGACGGTTTTATTGTCATAATATTCACTTGTTCGTTGTTATTATTTCTTTGATTCACTGTTCACGAAATCCACGGTTCTCTGAAATACTTGTCCATCGCCAACCACGACGATAACATCATTCTCTTGAAGAATAACGTGCGGACCTGGAGAAATAGTGACTTGCGTCCCCCTCCTTAGTGCAACAATGGTTCCACCTGTCTTCTGCCAAAATTGAAGTTTAGAGATACTCTGACCTACAGCATGAGAACTTCCATTCACCTTTATCTCAACTGGATGATACGCCTTTAAATTCTGCAACCTGTCAGAAAAATCAATAATCTCCTTAAGTACTACCTCGAATTTATGATCAATAGACTTCTTCTCTTGAAGTAACAATTCTAGATCCTGCTTCAGTGAGTACACTGATTTCATATAATTATTTTTAGTAATATAGTCATGTGCGTGCATATCAGATGTAACGGTAACTCCCTTGCCCTGAGATACAGATACAATATTCTCATCATTTAGAAGAGCTACTGCTTTCCTGATCGTCTCGGGTGATACATGATAATGGCTTGCTAATAGAGAGCGTCCTGAGATTGTAGTATTCACAGTAAATTCACCACTAACAATCCTATGAGCAATATCTAAAGCAATAGCTTTATAGCCAGCAATTTCTTGCATATATTCTCCTACCTTTTATCTTTTCGTTTGCAACCCTCTGTATTATATCAATCTTCCTAGATGTTTCAATACATAATAATTTCATTTATTTCCGGAATACAGGTAACCATCCCCAATATAGAAAAAGTCTGTGTTTTGTATCATTGTCATCCATTAATCCAAATCTCACCCACTGTAGGTATTTACAATAAACACCACTTCCAGTATATTGTAAATCTAATATCTGAGAAAAGGAGTACGATCAATGAAAGAAATGCAGTCACCCGTAGGGTCAGAAGTAGCATTCAGAAGCATTTATAGTTGGGTGTTATCGTTTCTAAGACCCTATCGATTCCATATATTTGCCTGCCTTATGTTCGGATTACTAATATCCGGAATCCAATTACTCATCCCTAAATTTATACAAATCATAGTCGACGATGTTCTTCCAGCGAATGATATACCTCGATTCTTTAATCTACTATGGTGGATGGCAGCAGGAGCAGTTATCCTCATCCTTTCGACAATCGTTAAGAAATGGCTTGATCAACATTACCAAAATCACGTCAGCGGTGATATGCAGTTAGCCGTCTTTGAACAACTACGATTGCAGGGGTATGTTTTCTTTGAACGTCATCCCATTGGCGATATTTTATCGTTATTCCACCATGAGCTTGACTCCCTCCAGCGAATACATAAGCAGTATTTTCCGAATATTTTGCAAAATTCCGTTACTTTCATTGTCACATTCGCTTTTATGTTAACAATGTCTTGGCAACTATCGCTTGTGTTCATCCCAGGTATTATGCTCTATTACCTTATCGGTCCATATTTCGAGCGAAAATCAGCTGAATACGCTGAGCAACTGTCTAAACGCCATACCTCTTTGAACAAAAGGCAATACGACAGCATTTCCTCCGTCACGGAGCTTCGAGCTTATGGAAGAGAACATTGGGATTTGGAACGCCTTTTATCAGAAGATCAACAGACGGCTACAATAAATGTGATGTATTTCAAGCTAATCAATTATCGAGGTGCATTTCGACGAGTTGCAGTCTATTTCAGCGGAATATTGATGTTTCTTGTTGGCTATTGGATGAACAGCCACAGCATGCTTACCGTTGGTGAATTTGTTGCCTTTATGATGATGTATTACAAAGTCATGTTTGATTTGACCATTCTAATTACGAACATTACTGAGCAGAAAGTACTTCTCTTACAAACGGTTCGATTGTTCCGATTTATGTCTTTGAAACCTGACGTTGCGGAACCTATCCTGCCTATATCTTTGCCATACGTCCACGGACTCCTCGAACTTCGAAATGTGAGCTTTGGATACCCAGATAGCCCGATCGTCCTCAAAGACATATCATTAACCATCCGTCCCGGCGAAAAGGTCGCGTTCGTTGGAACAAGTGGCCATGGAAAATCAACACTGATCAAACTCCTTGGACGGTTTTACGATCCAACCGAAGGTGATATTCTATTGGACGGTGTTCCCTTGCGGCAACTTTCCTTTTCTCAACTCCGTGAGCATATTGGATATGTATTTCAAGAAACCTATTTATTCGGAGCATCTATTAGAGATAATATTCGTTTTGGTAGACCAGATGCGTCAGAAGAAGCAGTCATTCATGCGGCACAATCAGCAGCGGCACATGAATTCATCACACAACTCCCTCAAGGTTATGATACCATCCTCGGTGAACGGGGTAACAAACTCTCTGGTGGACAAAAACAACGAATTTCGATCGCACGTATGGTCCTTCGTAAACCTTCTGTACTCATTCTAGATGAAGCAACGTCCGCACTGGACAATCTAACGGAAGCAGAAGTAAAGCGATCCATCGACCGATTATTCACCCATCAGACCACGATTGCAGTGGCTCATCGATTCTCTACAATTCGCAATTACGATAATATCTATGTACTGGAACACGGACGGATTATTGAATCTGGCACTTATGACGAACTTATGGTGCAAGCAGGTGCATTTTACCGATTGGCACAGGAGGAGGAGATACTTCATGACAACGTGGCTGTGGACTTTTAACTATATTCGCAAGGTTAAGGGGTTGTATCTTGCTGCACTCCTATTGCTTATCATTTCAGTTGTAACTAATTTATCTATTATTTATGCTCAGAAGTTGATTATTGATAAGATATTTATCGGCCATCGATATGATCTATTTCCTTCCTTGATCCTCTTCTTTGCTGTCATTGTGTGTACCTACATTGCATCTTGGTGTTTCAAAGATATCCTATTTGAACGCGCATCCGACAAGATTAGACTGTTAATGCGTCGCGATTACATGACCTATCTATACAAGATGCCGATGAAGAACTTTCAGAAGGAAAGAACCGGGAGCTTAGTGTCCTATTTGAATGAATTTATCAATTCTAAGAATGCTTACATATGGAATCTACCGGCGCTTTTTGAGAAATCATTAAACCTTCTCCTATTGCTTGGTATCGTAGGATGGGTCATGCCCAAGTTTCTACTCATTATTTTCCCGCTCAGTGTACTATATATTATCCAAGGCAGATATTTTGCCAGAAGAATGAATCCTATATCAGTAGACAAAAATGAAGCGATGGCTGTGCATCAAATTGCCATTGAAGAGGGAATCGCCTCCACACGGGAGGTCATCGCATTTCATCAAGCAGATTGGGAGAAGAATAAGATAAAGAACACATTTAATCGCTACCTAATGAGCATTTGGAAAGCAGGCCGATTGGAGCGTACTCAGCTTGCAATTGCAGAACCGATGCGGTGGGCAGCCAATCTTACGATTCTTGGATTCGGCGGTTATGAGGTGATCCGTGGAGAAATTTCGATTGGATTATTTGTAGTTTTTTATCAATATGCTATCCAAATGATCGATTCTATCCATGGCGTATATCAGTCCTTTCTCGATTTCTCTTCATCTTATGGCGGTCTTCATAAAGCCAAATGCCTTATTGAAGGAGAACGGATCAGGGATACGGAGTCTCCTCTTGTTATCAAGATCGATGATATACACTTTCATGACGTTACGTTTACTTATACTTCTGAAAGACAATTTCCCATTCTCAACAAGTTATCTTTTACGATACCCGCTGGCAAAAAGGTAGCACTCGTTGGTGATAGCGGTTCTGGTAAATCGACGATTGCACAACTGCTAGTCCGATTTCATGAGCCTGAACAAGGAAGTATTCACATCGGTGATACTAACTTAGAAGACATAAGCCGAGAAAGCTGGGCGAGGAAGATAGCGGTGGTATTCCAGGACCCCTACCAATTCCCCGACTCTATCCGCAACAATCTTCTTATTGGAAGAGCCTATAGTGATGCCGAAATGGTTGAAGCATGCCAACTTGCAGAAATCCACGACTATATTATGGAACTTCCACAAGGTTATAACACCATACTTGGCGAACGTGGAATTACCTTATCTGGTGGACAACGCCAGCGTATAGCTATCGCTAAGGCCATTATAGGACATCCTGAGTTACTTATTCTGGACGAAGCCACTTCCGCGCTCGATCCGGAGACCGAACGTAAAATACACCGCAACCTTGATACAAATAGGAGAGGAATGACATCGTTGATCATTGCTCACCGCTTGTCTACGATTGAGAATGCAGATCTCATATATGTCATGTCGAACGGTTCAATCATGGATTGTGGAACACACTCGGAACTGATGAATCGCTTGGGTCGCTATTCTGAGTTGTTCCAGGCTAGTGCATCATAAACGACGATTGAACAATACAACTGTCGGAAGCAATTCCGACAGTTTTTTGTGTTGTTCAATCGTGATCAGATAGATCGCACTGCTTGCTAGAATTTGTTATCCCACAATTTATTATTAAAATGTGAGAGATAATCTTGTTCGATACGTTGTATAAAGTGTAAAAGCGCTTTTACATAAAATATAAGGGGAACCCATCCATGAAATCTAATGAAACAAATTTCATACGACGATTACATCGACAAGAAGAAGATGCTGTAACAGTAAATATAGAGAAAATTGCCATCACCCCGATGTCCTTTTGTCATTCACTATGATCAAGAGGTTTCCGAAACAGTAAGAACCAAATGGCATGCCGTTGATGTCGATTTAGAGATCAAAGATGATTTAGGGAATAGTTACTCAGGTGAAGGCAATGGCGGAACAGGTACAGACTCTTATAATATGAGTTGGAGTAAAGCATTTCAGAAACTAGATCCACTAGCAACGAAGCTCATAGTAACCCCGCATATCACTTTAAGAAGTCACACTTCTGAAAATTATGGGTCGATATTAATGTCAAGAGATGGTGAATCGAAGAAAATTCCTATACCAAAGAAATCCGGTGAAGGACAAGAAAGTTTTGCATTACAAGACATACTTATTGAATTGAATAAATAACGTCACAAATGAACGGACTGCCTTTTACATGGGGCAGTCCGTTCATTTTATTTTTTTAAAATATCCTTATAATTAGGTGGGAAATTCGTCTCCTGCGGATCCTCCAGATGCTTCCACCCTACGATCTTAACATTATCAGGGTTAGTCGGGGATATATCCATTGTGATACTATCCTTTCCCACCACAATGTGTGGACCCGTTGTAGGAACTACTTCAAGTGTAATCAAGAAATGAAATCCTCTAAAGCCATTCACTCGCTCAACATTTGTTACATCAACATAATAAGGATACACCATTGGTGGGTACGTAAGAATATTCGAATAGATCTCACCAATCTTCTTATCAATATGTGGTAACAGAAAGAGCATCAGCATGTCTTGAAACATGAGTTCTTTCGATTCCTCTGGTCTAGGCTTCATTTCAGCGCTACAAGGTTTTGCCCACGGAACGATCAATACAATAACCAGAAATATAGCAACCCATCTTTTTTTCATATATGAGTGACTCCTTCGGAAATGTTATGTAAAGTATCCCAAATGAGTCCGAATTTATGTAAAACAACTAACGATATAGATTATTTTTCCTAATCGGAATATTTCTGAAGTAACGAGTCTAGAACCGCATAGCATATATTTTGAGAAGGCGTCTCGTCATGGTTCGATACAACGACTACACCTATTTTCTTAGATGGAACCATACAGACATAGGCACTAACACCAGGGAATCCTCCTCCATGCTCGATAATGATATGACCCTCATGCTGCCTTATTCCCCATCCTAAACTATATCCTTCTTTCTCATCAAAGCGCCACACGGGCTCATACATGTGATCAATCATAGCTTGAGACATAAAAGGATTGTCATTCATATATGATGCTAGATATGTACATAGATCATTTGCAGTGGAGTAAATGAACCCCATTGGAGCACCCAAGGCATTGATAGGGAATGGAGACTCTGACACATTCGTTTCTAGATTATGCTCGTTTACATTATGATGACTGCAATAGTATTGTGCAGAATTTTCATCTTCTTGTACTTTTTCAGCATCTAAAGTAGTTCTCTTCAGGTGTAACCTCTTGGTCATTAAATCTTCCATACATTCATCCCATTTCTTCCCACTAACCTTCTCAAACAGATCCGCAGCAATCATATAAGCTTCGGTGCAATAACTCCAATTAGTGCCTGGTGTATGGGATAACGTAATAGATTCGAAAGACTTAGTAACGTCTTCTCTATTGGATATACGTTGAAGAATAGAATTAGAAATCATACATTGTTCTTTCATTTCATCATACATACTGAATTCCCTTATGTTAGGACACAGTAAATTACCACTCCCTATATCCCCAGAGAATCCAGCGGTATGTGATAGCAATTGTTCAACGGTTATCGTGTTACTGACTAGAATATCCGTGGTCCGAAAATAAGGAAGATATTGTACAAGTGGAGCATCTAGTTCGAGCTTTCCATCTTCCACTAGTTGCAATAATAATGCTGCGGTAAAGCTCTTTGAAATACTTTGAATACTCACGATCGTGTCTGGTGTGAAATCTTGTTCATTCTCACCTAGACGAGATCTCCCGAATCCTTTTCCATACACAATCTGATTATCTTTGACTACGGTAACAGCCCCACCAACAAGAAAATCCTGCGGGCAAATAACATTGTCTAACTGTGTTTCCAATGATAATGACATTATAATTCCACCTCGTAATATTAAAAATCCTATGTTCTATTGCGTCCATTTCATCTTTAGAACACTGATGACTCTTCTCATATAATAAACACCACATTTCATTTTTTTTTGAAAAAACAGAAGTTATTCTAACTCTACAATCCTGCCGCTGCTTTAATCTGTTTCCTTTGAGTCATAATGATCTCATTCAATCTTTCTGTTCCAAATGCTCCTGCTGTAAAGGCATTGGCTTTTGGATAATAGACCAAACGAAAGGATGTACTATCCTGAAGGTGAACACGCAGAAATATGCTATTTTCATGCTTTGTTTTCTCATAGACCTCATTGAAACTGACATGGGATAAAGGTAGTAATTCTTGAATAAATTCAGATGAAGCATCCATGGTAAAGTCGCCGATCGGACTGCCGTCCATACCGCTTTCTAGACTTACTTTCACCACTCTTCCGTTAATATCCAATAAATCACCTATTGTTGCTGCATTTGGATTATCAGACACTTCATAAATCTTGTTGTCAGCTATAACACGGAACTCTGTCTTGTAACCCTCCATAGCATATATATCGGTACCAATTGGAAGGAATGCCGCATCTCCATTCTTCGCGACATGATCTGTACAGGCATGTTCACTGAGCATATAGGAGACTTCACCTACCTTATCTCCAAGTTGGTTCGAAGTTACAGTTACCTCCTTCGTTTCCCCGAAGTTCTGGAGGTACTTGATATTATTGATCATTATAAAATCGACCCACTCGATATCCCCCATACATAGTTCTGATGATCCCTTTAATACTGATTTCAGCGTATCAATCTGAGATTTCATAATCACTCCTACTTCTCCACAGCCAGATACTGTCAGGATAATTAGAAGCACAAATAGTGGCTTACTCGTCCATTTAATACCCACCATTTTCCACCACCTCAACTCATAGACGATTTGGCTGACCTCAATGTTTCAGAAGATTTCAAACTCACTAAACTGCTCATAAGTTAAAAAAGGACTGCCGAGAATCTAGCAGCCTGTTGCAATTTCGTTCTTATTGATCTGTAGATTTAGCGGTATTGGAATCTCTAAATGAACCGATCATGCCTGTAAATAGCCCAATTAACCCAATAGTAAATCCGAACACACTAGAGCCATCAAATGCTAATAATACAACGACTCCAAACAATAATAATAGAACACCTAACAGTTGAACTTGAAGAACACTAGGTCGGATAAAGTCCATTAATATGCCTGCATGAAACATTATAGTAACTAGTAAAATTAGAGCGGTTACAAACGTTAATCCTATACTAGCCATCCTAACCTCCCATAACATTTAAGTACATTCAATAGTAGATTTAACCTCAACATCAAAACTACCGTATGACAATCAGGTTGGTTCCACCGTCTGTACTTTACGTGGTTTAACACGAACGACGGGGTCATTAATATTTACGCCTTGAACTACCCATTCCTTAGAGTTATTCAAACCATAATGAATGATAATCGTCTTTCTTTCCTCAGATATCCACAGCTTGTCGCCTACAATAGCGGTGATCTCCGCATCTAATGTTTCTTTACTTTCTGTAAACTTCACTTCCCAATCGTCAATAATAAGCGGAGACAAGGGGAATTTCTCATCTTTTTCCGTTGCCTCACCTAATAATATGTTTGAGGACATCATTTCAACATCTCGTATTACCTCATCGGGTGTGGGGACTTTGTCGTATTTCCCAATACCACATGCTACCAATCCAAACAGCAAGAAAAGAATAACACTAGTCGTGCACAATACTTTTTTCATAATTGAACTCCCCCGTTAACAACCCGATAGGACTTATAAGGCATTATATATACTAAACGCTTCATCGAATAATAAAGTTCAACATTATATTCTAAGCTAATCTTCCCGTCCTTAAGCTTATATGTTGTAATAATGTCTTTTTTATGAGGAATCCCTTTATGCTTATGTTCGATAGGATTTATCCGTATCATGAAATGAACACCATCTTTATATTGATTCAAGTACTCAATTTCAAGATGATCATTCATGTTACCATCTAGATCATTACATTTTGCAAATTGATGGGTAAATGCAATTGCGGGGACTTTAGCAGGTAAATGAATTGAGTTATGGAAGAGCTGTTACCATTCTTTTAGCGAAACATCAATAGATTTGTATCCTTACTGATTGTACGAATTCTCAAATGGTTCACTTTCCAACACGCCTTGCTCTTCGCTATTGATATACATCAGAACACCTTGTAACTTTAACAATGCAACAAATTCAGGATGAAGGAAAACTTCATAGTACCACCGCCTTCTCCAGTTAGTGGTACTATTCCCTGAGCTGAAATCTATAAGTCATTTAATGAAATAGCTTCCCCATTAGATGCATTCACAACGTAATTACAGTCTATTTTTCCACATAGGATATATCGCTGTTGTTCTGAATTAAAAACATAATATGGTTCCAAAGTAATTCTCTTTCTGATTTGTTCAAATGCCTCTTCGTTATTAATCGTTATTTCATCAGGTGCTTTAAATAGATGGAATGTTTCTAATAAAGACTCGTTATCCATATAATTGATTGCTTGGAATCTCTGCGCATCAATGATGATCAGAAGTTTTCTTTGGAATGCGCGATTCTCTTCTTTATGAACTTTCAATATTGCATGGATATTTCCTGTGTCTCGATGTAAGGTTTTCAGAGTCCAGTCTGCTGAATCGTTAGGATATACATTACGTAAAAATTCTATGACAGCATGAATACTTTTCTCTTGCTCAAGCTTGGAAAGCGGAATCGAATCAGGGTGGGGTTCATTAGAAAATACTTGTTCGATTGTGACATCTTCAATCCAACTTATCTCCGTTCTTTCAAACATCTGCACATTCAAACTTGTCCAATCCATGATTTTGTCTATTTTTATATACCTTGTATTTACGATCAATTCAAAAGGAATGGTAGATTTCCTATCATTTGTCACATAGATTTCTTCCAACCCATATGCGAGGATTAACACCTCTTGATCGTAAGCAGGTATTTCAATAAGTTTCAATTGTGCCTTCACCAACTGTTCCATATCTTCAAGAGAAAGTGAATAACTCTCTTCTGTCACCCATTCTTTAGAAGGGTAATGACCGTACTTATAAAATTCAGTGAGATTACCTTCTTCATCGAATTTTATTGCGATATTGCCTGAAGGTGAGACCGGAATGCCATCCACACATTCTTGAAATCGATAATCCCTTTCTTCATCTAATATCAGTTGAAATTGTTTTTCATATATCAGTCCCGTTTCATTTTCAATCCATTTTACAATTTCAATCTTACCTAGGTCTTTAAATGTATTCCCGCTTGCATAAGACTTCCCTCCAACAAAAATAACACTTTCATACATGCCATTATTCACATTAATGTTAATCACGGCTGTTCCTTCTGGATTGAGGTCTTCATCCTCTTGTTCAGTGATATGAGTAGGGAACCACTCCATACATAACGTATATTCCGTTTCATTGAAGATGTTTAGCTTTCGATAAAACGTGTGTCTATGTAAATAATAGTTATCCAATCCGAATTTTTGTTTTGTAGAATCTGTTAATGCTTTTAATCTTACGTTCACGCAAAGGACCTCGCTTTTAATAAAGTATTTAACTTTTGATTTTTCAATAAATAATGTAACGAATGTTCTATTCACAATGGATTTAGACTCAATTATGGCAAATATCATAAACATATGAGGGACTTCGTCACCCTCATTGACTCCAACCATTGTTTTTCCTTATGCCACTATATCATCAAAAACATTAATATTCATCTCAGGTGTTACCCCAACAATCGTTAGTTGACCAAGCGGACGAAGTGCTTGGAGTGCTTGACGAACCACATCAGGTACAACTGTAGATTCTAGCCCATAGTGAGTACGTTATTCGTAATCTCTTAAATCCTATTCATAAAATTACAGCAACAATTTTATCGGACAACGGCGAAGTCGACCGATTTGAGTGGTTAATTTAATGCACCTTTTCTTCCTCTCTCGCTCGACTTGGAAATTTTTAATTTTATCATGATCAATAAGAAAGCAAGCAATGAAAACATAATTCCGCTCCAGATGAGTTGATGTATTCCCAAGTGAGAAATAAACCAGCCCCCGATAGAAGCCCCTACAGTAATTCCAAGATTGGAAAATGAGACAAACAAACTATTGCCGAATTCGGGAGCCTCTTTTGTCTCAGTCGTTAACCATGTTTGACTAACAATAAGCCCTCCAGAATGCACTGCCCCCCAAATGAATACGATAACAACCATCGGAATGAAATAAGAACCCAGATAATAAGCAAGTAGGTAAATTACCGCAAATAGCAGAGGAAATATGCTGACAGTCTTTGTAATACTCTTATTCAACAAGCTACCAAATACAAAATTGCCAAAAATCATGATTATACCAAAGGCCATCAACATGATACTTATCCATGACCCGTTCATTTGTGTTACTTGTCCAAGATATTCAGCAAAGTAGCTGTACACAGAAAACATTGCTGCAAAGATAAAAATAACGATCACGATATTTAACCATAATTGAGGATTACGTAATATACCAAGCTGCTTTCCATAAGACATTTTTTCCTTAACAGGCATGGAAGGGAGCCAAGCTAGTATCCCTACAAAGGCAATCATGCTTACAACAGCTCCAAACAGAAAAGCGGCTTCTAACGAAATATTTTCTCCGAGATAAGAAGTCAAAGGCACGCCAAAAGCAAAACCGACCGTTATACCTGCGAAAACCTTTGTGACCGCGTTGTTGCTTTTTTCCGGAGGGACAAGTTTGGCTGCAGTAACAAGGGCGACCGAAAAAAATACGGGATGAAATATAGCCGGGATAATACGGAATACAAGCATCACATCGAACTGGGTTGTATAGGCATAAACAATATTTGAAATCGCAAAAATAAGCACAGCAGTTAATAGAATGACTTTACGATTAATACCAGAAGCGAGTAATGTTAGGAATGGACCTGAAATGGCTACGACTAAAGAAAATATACTAACAAGCCATCCAGCCTGTGATGTCGATATATTAAATTTTTGAGTTACCTGGGGTAAGACACCTATAATACCCATTTCTGTTGTAATAATGCCGAATACGCCTAATGCCAGAATAATGATAAGCAACGGGTTAACCTTTTTCATTGTGATTGTAAGCCTCCATTAATTTTATATTTACATATATAGAATTCTAGATATATTGAAATAAAAAAAAGACCTCCTTTCCGTTTATAGTTTCTCTTTGAGGTACTCAGAAAATTCCTGGATTGTCGTTTCGTTCCGACGATAGTAGGTCCACTTCCCAATTCGCTCAGATTCCAACAAACCAGCTTTTTGCATAGTCAACAAATAACTCGAGATTACAGACTGTGCAAGGCCCGCCTTAGCTTGAATATCTCCTACACATACACCAATTCCAAAATTGAGACCTTGTTGTAAATACGGTTTCTCATCAAAGAATTCCTCTGGATTCTTTAACCATAGCATAATTAGACTACGAGTCTCGTTAGACAAAGCTTTATAAATCAATAAAGGTTCCATAAATATCATTATATCTACTTTTACAGATTTGTAAATGCGTTAGCATAATGATTGGAACTCGGGAACTAGAGAAATTGGATAGATCATCAGATGTTGTCTGATGGTTCTATCCATTGTGTTCATACCCTTATAATGTTTTTATTGAACCTTTTGCTTCAATTCCTGCTTCTCCTTACTCCCAGTACGAAAAGTATCGATAATGATAAGAATCGCACCACATACGATCGCGGAGTCAGCAAGATTAAAGGTCGCAAAGGTATAATTAATTGCACTGAAATGAAACCTCAAGAAATCGACCACTTCCCCATACAAAGCACGATCTAGGAAGTTTCCAACGGCTCCCCCCAACACAAAACTCAGAGCGATTGGAAGAACTCGATTTCTGGAAGACTTGATTTTTTGCAAAATATAAATGATTCCAACTACTACAATGACCGTTATGACAAGAAAGAACCAACGTTGACCTTCAAGAATTGAAAAGGCAGCACCATTGTTTCGTTGTGATGTAATATGGAAAAAGTCACCAATAATACTTTTCGATTCTCCGATGTCAAAGTTTCTTACTATAAGCCACTTGGACACCTGATCGATAACAAATATAAGTAAGGCGATTAGATAATAATACATGGTTAACCTCCATTGTTTGAGCTACAACCGCCATGGCGACAACAGCCAGTCTACATTTTATCTTTCGTACAGCTTCAAACGTCCTGAGCCAACTGCTGCTTCATGAATACGTTTTCCGTACCTCTAATTTATAAGTTGAATGAGCAGGTCTGACTATCATAGAAAATCACTCTCTTTCAATTTAATCTAATCACATTGTACAATAATTATTTTTTTCTAACAATTGGACATAGAGAACTAGGCTCATTATCTTCTCTCTAAAAATGACCGTGAATATAGCGACTAGCATTTGGTAACATTAATTTTGTATAACAAGAAGAATTGACAATACTAACGTTCAATATTATATTTTATATGAGCATATGTTCATATACTTATTGAGATGTTAAACAAACACCCATTTAAAGTATTTATACAAGATAATAAGCCACAACAAAGGAGGCCCCCAATTCATGAACCAGAACGCTCATTCCTTCTTATCGGCCGATACCGTAGATGAAGCTTCTCGAACTTTCAAAGCATTGGCAGACCCGACTAGAATAAAGATATTATATTTACTGTCTCAAGAGGAATGCTCTGTCAATCACATTACTGAAGTATTAGAAATGACACAGTCAGCTGTTTCCCACCAACTAAGTATGTTAAGAAATCTACGCCTCGTTAAATATAGACGTGAAGGTAATACTTTTTATTACTCTTATGCCGATGAACATGTTATCACCATTTTGAACCAAGTTCTAACACATATTGAATGTAAATAAGGAGGATTTCTATGGGACATCACCATCATCACGGACATAGTCATGATCACCACGATCATAGTCATGGTCATTTTGAAGAAGCAAGAGAAGGCAATAAAAAAGGGTTGCTTGTCGCACTAATTATTACTGCGGGGATTATGTTTCTAGAATTCTTTGGCGGTTTAATCACCAATAGTCTAGCCTTATTATCCGATTCTGGACATATGCTTAGTGATACGAGTTCATTATTGTTAAGTTTAATAGCGATATGGTTCGCATCAAGACCCCCTTCACCTAATAAAAGTTATGGCTATTATCGCTTTGAAATACTGGCTGCATTATTTAATGGTATTAGTTTGTTCATTATCGCTGGATTTATCGTGTGGGAGGCCATCGGTCGTTTCTCAGAACCACCCACTGTTGCAAGTGGCGCTATGATGTTGATTGCATCCATTGGATTGTTGGCGAATTTAATTAGTGCTTGGTCCTTAATGCGCAAAGGCGATGTGAAGAATAACGTTAACTTACGGAGTGCCTATCTGCATATCCTTGGGGATGCATTAGGTTCTGTTGGGGCAATTGTAGCTGGAATATTAATGCTCTTATTTGATTGGTATATAGCAGACCCCATCATATCGGTTGTAGTCGCATTATTGATTCTCAAAAGTGCTTGGAGCGTCATTAAGCATTCGGTTCATATCTTGATGGAAGGCACTCCGCTCACCATTAATCAGACAGAAATCAAAGCCGTTCTAGAAGAAATCGATGGTGTTATCGATGTACATGACCTTCATATATGGACCATTACCTCTGGACTTGATTCTTTAAGTTGTCATATGTTAATTGAAGACGACAAGAACAGCCACACCATATTACAGGAAGCGATCAATATCATTCGGGATACATTAAAAATAGAACACACAACGATTCAAATTGAAAATTCATTAATTACTCATAATGAGTTGAAAGTATAAACGCACCTACCGGTGCGTTTTTTAATTCCATATCCCTCAATATAACTATTATTCTTTCCTTCAATAGTCATGTTATGTGATACCGCCGTGTGGATCGCAGTCTTAATTAGGACTAAGAATTTGTCATTCTCTCAGATTTCGTAATCTTCTCACTATTTATTTCCCAACCATCAGCTGTTTTTTTAGACTCTGTAACCGAAGTTGTTTTATCGATAAAATCAAACACCCCAGAATTATTTTCATTAACTTTTTTATTTAAAGTAACAACTTCTGCTTTCATAAAATCATCATCAGTTCTTTCTAATATTTTCAAGATTTCAAGCTCATATTTAAAATTTAATTCTGCAAATCTTGAAGCCCAATCCGTTTGATATGCTGGATTATCCACAGAACGTTTGTCCAATTTCAACGCCGCGAAAAAATATTCGAAAATTTTTCTTGCCCAATAACCCCTATCCTGCTATTATAGAGAAGCATAAATTTGGAGAGCTAATGTTCAATATATTTAGGATCTTTCCAAGCAGATAAACTTTGACCACTTCCATTAAGAAGTTAAGGCCATACGGACAGCCGGGTCAAATGCCGATTGGCAACTTTCGTTGCCTTATTGATTGAGTTAAAAGCTCAACTTTTATAAGTTGGTTACTTTACAACCAGTGCATTTGCACACAACTTGTGAAACGGTCAATAAGAGTGGTAAAAGTGAATTATTTGCTATATAGACTCTGATCCTAACATGATATATTTGAATATGAAGGGCCTTTCCCCATGAAACTATGAATTTTATGACTGACGAGCACGCAAGAAGTTTGTCCAGTTATGCTTATTGGGACTGTCTTATTATTTAACTATATCGAAGCAAGTGTGATGCGCATGGTGCGTGTTTCGCTTGCTTTTTTTGTTGCCGTTTTTACATTAAAAAAATTCACTTGGGTTAGGAGATCGAACAATGGGAAAAGCACTTATCATTGGCGCCGGAGGCGTAGCATCAGTAGCAATTCATAAATGCGTTCAAAACAGCGAGGTTTTCGAAGAAATCTGCATCGCCAGCCGTACGAAATCTAAATGTGATGCATTGAAAGCTAAATTAGATGGAGGTAAAACTAAAATTACAACTGCACAGGTCGATGCAGATAACGTTGATGAGCTGATCGCTCTGATTAATGAGATCAAACCGGATATTGTTATGAACCTGGCTCTACCTTACCAGGATTTGACGATCATGGATGCTTGCCTAGCCACAAAAACGAACTATATGGATACGGCAAACTATGAACCTGAAGATACAGCAAAATTTGAATACAAATGGCAATGGGATTACCGCGAACGCTTTGAAAAAGCCGGAATCACGGCTCTTTTGGGCAGCGGATTTGACCCAGGTGTAACTGGCGTATTCTCCGCTTATGCGCTGAAGCACTATTTTGACGAAATTGAATATATCGACATTCTGGATTGCAACGGTGGGGATCACGGCTATCCTTTCGCAACCAACTTCAACCCGGAAATCAACATCCGTGAAGTGTCCGCTAACGGACGCTACTGGGAAAACGGAGAATGGATCGAAACAAAACCGATGGAAATTAAACGCGGTTATAACTTTTCTGAAGTCGGCGAAAAGGAAATGTATCTACTATACCATGAAGAGCTCGAATCCCTTGTGCAGAACATGCCTGGACTGAAACGTATCCGTTTCTTCATGACTTTCGGACCAAGCTATCTCATGCACCTAAAGGCGCTTGAAAACGTAGGAATGACTTCCATCGAACCGATCGAATACGAAGGAAAACAGATCATTCCTCTTCAATTCCTAAAGGCTATACTCCCTGACCCGGCTTCCCTAGGTCCTCGTACGGTGGGCAAGACGAACATCGGTTGTATCTTCAAAGGGAAGAAAGACGGTCAAGACAAGACTTACTATATCTACAATGTTTGTGACCACCAAGAGTGCTATAAGGAAGTGGGCTCCCAGGCCGTCTCCTATACAACTGGCGTTCCTGCCATGATCGGCGCAGCAATGGTCATGACTGGTAAATGGAATAAACCAGGTGTATTCAATATCGAAGAGTTCAATCCTGATCCATTCATGGAAGAGCTGAACAAATGGGGACTTCCATGGGTAGAAGACTTTAATCCGGTGCTTGTTGACGCATTGCCTGAGGAAGCTAAGAAGCCGGAGCTCGTTCGCTAATATGCGGTTCGAGGAATTGCCGACACCCTGTTTCGTAGTTGATGAAGCTCGCATTGAAAAAAACCTGAACATCTTGAACGGCGTCATGCAGCGTACAGGAGCCAAGATTCTTCTGGCGCAAAAAGCTTTTTCCATGACCGCCATGTATCCCCTAATCGGAAGATACTTAAACGGCACGACGGCGAGCGGTTTATTTGAAGCACGTCTGGGTCACGAGGAAATGGGCAAAGAAAATCACGTCTTTGCCCCTGCCTATCGCGAAGATGAAATCGACGGAATTATATCCATTTGCGACCATATCATCTTCAATTCTTTCTCCCAGCTGGAAAAGTATAAAACAAAGGCTCTTGCAGCTGGCAGAAAAGTGGGTCTTCGCATCAATCCGGAATGCTCGACGCAAGAAGGACATGAAATCTATGATCCCTGTTCGCCGGGGTCAAGATTCGGCGTGAAACGGGAGGATTTCCAGCCGGAACTGCTTGAAGGCGTTTCAGGACTGCACTTCCATACCCTTTGCCAACAGAACTCGGACGATTTGGAGACCACACTGAATGCGGTCGAAGAAAAATTCGGACCATGGTTGCCGCAAATGGAATGGATCAATTTCGGTGGCGGTCACCATATCACAAGAGACGACTATGACATCCCGAGACTCGAAGCTTGCATTTCGCGAATGCAAGATAAATACAGCTTGGAAGTCTACGTTGAACCCGGAGAAGCCATCGCGCTCAATGCGGGCTATATGGTCACCTCCGTACTGGATATCCATAAGAACGGCATCGAGATTGCCATCGTGGACACGTCGGCTACGTGTCATATGCCCGATGTTCTGGAAATGCCGTATCGTCCGCCGCTTGTCGGTTCGGGCGAAGCCGGCGAGAAGCCATACACCTATCGGCTTGGCGGTCCGACCTGCCTTACGGGCGATGTAATCGGAGACTACTCCTTCGATCAGCCATTAAAGAACGGTGACAGATTAGTGTTTGAAGATATGGCGATCTACTCCATGGTCAAAACCAACACCTTCAACGGTATGCCGCTGCCGGCCATCGCCGTGCAGGAGAAAGACGGCAATTGTCGTGTCGTTCGTGAGTTCGGCTATCAGGATTTTAAGATGAGACTAGCTTAATGAATAGCCAAAGCCTTAGCCCTGCAAGAAGGGTTAAGGCTTTTTGGACTAACGTCTTCGATTCCACGGAATCAACCAGCCAATTGACCACCACAAGATGGGAACGGAGACTTTTTCAAGCCATCCACTCCCTATCATATTTCACTTCTTCACTTTTTCCCTAACTTGTTACCCACTGGAATACTCTGCGCAAAATGAAACACATTATGTGGGTCGTACTTCCGCTTCACTTGCTTCAATCTAGCAAAATTCACACCATAATACGCCATTGGCCAGTTCTTAATCTCCAAATCAGGAAAGTTCACATAATCCCCGATCACAAAGGGACGGAGCGCTCTACGAAACCTTTTAACCCAATGAACATTTCGCTGCTGCTCGTTATCATTTCTCCATCGAGCAGACACCTCATAGATAGTCTCTGCTTTCCGATGAGGATAGGCCGTCGCTGTCTGAGATATCCGACTAACCGCAGTCCCTGCTCCCCCCAAGCTTTGACACCACACGCTTGAATGCTTATTTGGCGCTTTTGCAAGAAAATCTCGAATAATCCGTACCCCTTCACGTGGCAAAGGCTGATATCCGTACGACCCGGTTATCTTAAATTTGGGCTCCAGATTCAGATCAGACGCGGCAAAAAATTGGGTCGCTTCAATAAAAGGTACCGTCCTTACCATTACTTTCACTGGAGTCCCTACTTGCAGCAAAGGCCTGATTAATCGTCGCAGCTCTTCAGCACTCCCCAACAATTGCCCGGTAGACTCGATCTTCCCAACCTGCTTAGAAGATACCTCGATCGTTGAGGTTAACCGATTGGTTACGGAAGGTGCAAAGCGCTGCCATGTCGGGAACACTTTATCCAGATCACTCCATTTCCAAATAATACTGTAGATGGAGACGTTTGAGATAGGCCGCACCCGAAACTTATACGACGTAGCAATCCCAAAGTTTCCTCCGCCACCGCCTTTCGATGCCCAGAGCAGGTCTGAATGCTGGTTCTTGTTAGCTATGATCGCCTTTGCTCCATATCGTCCTGAAGCTACTACCATCTCGACCTGTTTCAGGTTATCACAGGTAAGACCATACTTTCGCGACAATAACCCAATCCCACCTCCCAAAGTGAGTCCGGCAATACCCACATCGGGTGCAGTTCCAGCAGGGAGAGAAACTCGATTATTCCACAACTCACGGTACACCCGCTCCAGTGGATTGCCTGTCTGGATGTGTGCCACCATCTTCTTGCGGTCAACTTTTACTTTATTCATCTCACTTACATCGATAATAATACTGCCATTCACTGCCGAAAAGGCTTCATAGCTGTGTCGCCCGCTACGTGCTCGCAACGGGATCCCCCGCTCACGCGCCCACTTGATAGCGTTGATCACATCCTGCGTTCGTCTGCAAAAGACGATTACCCGTGGAAATTTGGAAAACCGCCTATTGTACACCATCCTTGCTGCCTTGTATGACGGGTTGCCCGGTAATACAATTCTTCCGGTCAATTGAGTAGCGGCTTTTTTTCGATTTATTGCCATTCATGTCCACCATCCTATCTCATCTGCTTATTCCTATGCAGGGACAATAGCCACGGTAACGGCATTTGCCTTGTAGCAGTCTGATGCAAAGTTCTGATACTCTCACGGGTCAAAAACGAGGTGCTATCGTAAGAAAATAGATGCACCGCTTTGCGCTGGTGGGAACTCTATCTAATAGACATTGAATTGAACCTCTAGGCTACAAAATATAACCCTCTTGTGGTACGGTTCACCGCGATGTCTGTAACGGCAAGTTCTGAAAAAGGCCATCCTTAGTGGGATGGCCCTTTCTTTGTAATACATACCTAACTGAGCTAAAGTTTCCTGTTAATTCATCCTTAGAGTCATTAGTTTACATATCATTTGAGAATCAATTTTCCAATTCAATTTTGTATGAATCTTTCTCTGTTAAACCTACCTGCATTGCACCTTTTTGTGTGTACGCTATGAATGAATGTGCATTAAGCTCCCCAAATTCACTTGTATCATCTGTTGTATGAATAAATGAAGAGAATCTAGATCATGCCTTCCATACATGTTTTGAATTTTTTTCATAATACCCTCAAAATTTGTTTATTCTGTAGAACTCTAACCTCACGCTGTTCTGTGTTTGCAAATTTTTCATCGAGAACGATTTTAAAGACCAGTTCTTCTTGAATTTCATCAGAATTTGGATTGCAATAAGCGCTGATGTTTTATGCGCTTTTGTTGCCATCAATAAAAAAGTAACAAGAAATAAACATCAATATATCTAAGAATGAACTATGATATTTTTCATATTATACGAATTAATAGTAAAGTGGACAGGGTTATATTTGTCCACTTTATTTGTAGTCATTATCAACATTGGTCTTACATAGAACCATAAAAAAACACCACTAAATTATTAGTGATGTTCTATTATTATATTTGCAACATCATAGACAAGGAGTTGGTCTCATTAATATTTAGCCATTTAAGGTTGAACTTCAACACGGTGCTTGATTACTATTAGCTAACATCCTTTCCATTTCAGTTCTTCTACCAATTTAATCAACATTACAATCCGAACGAACTCTTTGATCGCTTGTTGAATGCATGTGTTTTAGCACAGCCTCATCCGTTTCCCTGAGGTATTTGAATAGTCAAAACGTATGTCCCCTTTAATTGACATCACCCCAAATAGAAAGCAATTTGAACCTGATTAAGTCTCTTCCAATAGACTTCTCAAATAGCGAGGACGAAGAAGCAGGAAGTATATGAACCACGCTACTAAAAAGAAAATCAAAATAATCGATGCGTAACTGCCTATGGAAACAGATATTAGTCTTTGTAGCAATTGCAGTGCAAATACTGAATGTAGTGTTGCGAGAAAGATCGGGATAAAGAAAAGGATCGCCAACTGTACCGTGATAATCTTCTTCACCTCGCGGATAGTCATACCTATTTTCCGCAGGTTACGGTACTTCCCTTTTTCCTCCTGAACATCGGTATAAAAGCGGAAGTAAATAAAGCTTCCAGCTGCTATAAAAAACACGATGCTGATAAAAGACCCCACAAAGAGAATTAATTTGTAAGTTAATTTATCCGTCTGATACCAGTCCGGTGATGAACGATACTTAAACGCATCCCAATCGCTTCCAATTTGGGCACTAATTTTTTCAGCTGCTGTCGATGCCTCCGTCCAATCCGGAACTGAATAACCATAATATACCCCTTTGTTTAATACAGAATCCTGTTTCTCGAAATCCGAATCATTCAATACATACAAATTTCCAAACGAACCCTCTGGAAATATGTTGTCTTGGACGACACCGATAAGCCGAAGTGTATCGCTTCCCAAGTGTACGGTTTCATTCTCCTGGATTGTTATACGGGAATCAGCTTTGTTTGTCCAGGTGGAAACTTCAATAGCTTCTCCAGATTTTAACTGCAATGG
Organism: Paenibacillus macquariensis; assembly: GCF_900156375.1. Classification (GTDB taxonomy): domain Bacteria; phylum Bacillota; class Bacilli; order Paenibacillales; family Paenibacillaceae; genus Paenibacillus_AQ; species Paenibacillus_AQ macquariensis. The sequence continues at coordinate 21,609 of NZ_FTNK01000004.1, read as the reverse complement.
TTCTCGGTTCAACAATTCTGCAAGACGATTGTATCCTTGAGTGGATAGTGCTCCGGTCTTCTGACTTAAATCGCTGTCGAACTCCAGAAACGGTACTGAGACTATCCTATACGACAGCCCTTCTTCATCTAATTTTGAAGAAATGAGAGAAAGATTATTCTCACGCTGAACGTCTGAGGAATAGGAGGAATAATTGAACGGTATCGGGTAGCTCTTCGCGTATTCCTCGTCTACCGTCTGATAAACGGAAAAAAAAGTTGCCATTGTCGTGAATGATAACGCGCAGGTAATCGTGACAACAAACAATAATCGAGCGTTATCTTTCATACGATAAACCAAGTCTGAAATCCAAAGCAAGTTCGTTTTTCTAAAAAATAATGTTGGAAGGGATGTCAATCGCATTAAGGTAAATACACTAAACTGCGAATAGAACAGGTAGGTTCCTGCTGAAACCAATATGGCGACTACGCCATAGCCAAAAGGGATATCCATTTCTAATACTACAATTATATAACCTGCCGCCATCAATATTAATCCTGCTATTGAGAGCCATATTGATGCTTTAGGTGGTTCTTTCGGTTTTCGATTCCCTTTCAGGAGTTCAATGATCTCCTTGGATCTCACTGCAAACGGAGCGAGAATAGAGATCAAGACGAATATGATTAGAAAACAGGTTATTGTAAAAATAATTGCTTTCACTGGCATGTAAAATTCGAGTTCTGGAACTTCCAGAATCATCGAAGCAAACATTAAAAAATACTTCGATAAAAAAAGTCCAGTGGTGATTCCCGTCACCATTGCTGCAAGTCCAATGATGATATTCTCCAATAAAATCAGTCGATTCAATTGCTTACGTGTAGCACCTAATATCGTCAGCAAACCAAATTCTCCTGATCGCATCTTCAAAAAAGTTCCCACTGAGTAAAGGATAAACAGCAAAGAAAATATGGATATCGCAACTTCTCCTGTAGACAGAACAGCATGAACGGGTCCAGAAGTGAAATTCTCTCCGATCATAGGATGAAACAGGTTCACAGCAAATAGGAAAAAGACCAATATGGAAAAGGTGCTGCTGAGAAAATAAGCCAAGTATGCTTTATAATTTCTTTGCACGTTTTTAATTGCGAATTGTAGAAACGTCACGAGAATCGCCTCCCATAAAGGACAACACATCCATAATGTTGCCATAGAAGTCGTTCTGATGTTCCCCACGATAAATCTCGTTATATACAGAACCATCTCGAATGAAAATAATTCGGTCGCAATAACTTGCAGCTGTTGGGTCGTGGGTAACCATTAACATCGTTGCTCCAATTTCACGATTAATATTGCGAAACAACTCCATTACATCACGAGATGATTTGGTGTCCAAGTTTCCAGTTGGTTCGTCCGCAAGTAGTAGTGCCGGTTCATGAATTACGGCTCTTGCAATGGCTGCACGTTGGGCTTGTCCTCCAGATATTTCATAGGTACGCTTGTCGAGAATGTCAGTAATACCTAGAATAGGAGCAATGTAGTTTAACCGTCCATTCATTTTCTTTACAGCTACTCCGTCCAGAGCTAATGGTAGGAAAATATTTTCCCGTACGGTCAACGTATGTAATAAATTGAAGTCCTGAAACACAAAACCTAGTTCGCGGCGTCGAAACACAGCCAATTGCTCCGATGGCAGTTGATGTGGTTCTTTTCCATTGATGACAACCTCTCCAGTGGTCGGATGGTCAATTGTCGAGATGACATTCAACAGCGTTGTCTTTCCACTCCCCGATGGACCCATAACCCCAACAAATTGACCTTTCGGTACGATAAAATCGACATGTCTCAATGCCTGATAAGAAACTTTCCCATCATATATTTTTGATACCTTACTGATTTCCAGCATATTCATGTGTGATTTCGCTCCTTTCTTTCCTTACTCTTAGGTTATAAGAAAGGAAGGGATGTCGCTATCGTTCTAGATAACATCAACATTACATATCTGTCACCTTGCCAACTAAGGATGATAGGATCATGAAAAACGAATTTTGACCTCCGTTCCCACTCCTAAAGATGATTGGATCGAAACGCTGTGACCCAACTCATCACAGATTTTCCGAACGAGATATAAACCGATGCCCGTGGATTCACCAAATTCGCGTCCGTTAGCACCAGTAAAATACAAATCAAATACTCTAGGAAGGTCTTGAGGGGAAATGCCTACACCTTCATCTTTCACTGTCAATGTAAAATACTCTCCCTGTTGACCCGCAAATATCCTTATGTGTCGATTTCCACCATCAGAATAACGGATGGCATTGGTAAGCAACTGCATTAGTACAAACTTCAACCATTTACGATCCGAAAGTACGGTGGCATCCCCATGTACATCGGCTGAGGGGAATAAATGATGGTGAATAAAGTGGCTCTTTAAGTCGTTAATTACTTCATATACCAATGGCTCTATGGATACAGTTTGAATATAGAAATCCTGTCGGAAAGAGGACATTCTTGATAGTGTCAGAATCATATTCAACTGGTACTCCATACGGACGATTTCAACTTGCATTTCCTCCGACCCATCCGAGTCCTCACGATCCTGAACAATCAGGTGCAAAGCGGAAAGCGGTGTTTTGAGCAAATGGACAAAACGGTTCATAAAATCAATCTGCTCCTGTTTTTCCTGTATTGATCTTTCTTTTTCGCTCTGCATTAACTGATATTGCCTTGCAAGTCCTTCCTTGAAAGTATGAAGCAACGGTGAAGTAACGTCCATTTGCAAGAAAGCCTTTGCATCTTTCAAATCGGGAATATTGCTTAGCCATTTATAGCCGCTGCGTCCAACTACATAACGAAATGTAAGATAAATGATCAGCATAAAAAGACTCACTAGAAAGAGATACGCGATATTGCCTTCAACAACATTTGCATCCAACCAGCGAAAAGTCGAATATAAAAATATAAACTGCATGACATGAAGTACGATATAGGGAATATTCTCCTTAATAAATAATTTCATTCTTTGTCTACCTCGTTCCAAGATACGTTCAGACGGTAGCCTAAGCCCTTGACGGTTTCGATGGCATTATCTATCCCGAGTTCTGTGAACTTCTTGCGTAACCGAGCTACATTTACATTCAACGTATTCTCGTTGATGAATTCTTTTTCGTCCCACATCCGTTCAAATATTTTCTCCCGCTTTACCGTACGTGGATATTTGTTAATGAGCAGGTCGAGTAGATCAGCTTCTTTTTTCATAAGCGATAATCTCTGCTGTCCGTAATGTAGTTCTGGACGTTCTGGAAAAAATGTCACTCCATAAAAATGAACTTCTCGTTCAGTATCAGTAGCTCCGATTGATAATTCGCCATACGAACGGCGGATTTGACTTTTCACTTTTGCAACGATGACATCATAGTAAAAAGGTTTGGTTACAAAGTCATCTCCGCCATACTCAATTGCCATCACCTGATCCAATTCTCCTGTTCGAGCAGAAATAAAAATAATTGGACAAGATGAAACTTTTCGTATTTGTTTGCACCAATAATATCCGTCAAATTTAGGTAGGTTCACATCCAGCAAGACAAGATGAGGCATGATTTGTTCAAAGGCTTGATCTATGGCATCAAACTGATGTGTCACAATGGGTTCATATCCGTATTTGTCCAAATGATTGGATAAAAGCTCGGCAATTCGCTGATCATCTTCTACAATGAGAATCCGGTACATAAATCCTCCCTCTACACACTTGGGTCAATTTGAATCCATACAAATTGCAGGTTATTCACTACCATTTCAGATGAAAATGAGCAGGTTTTATAAAAATTCAGAAAACATCATTACTGTTATAATAGATAAAACCCGACATCTCAGCCGTTCATTCTTTGCTGTGGTGAAGAGTGGAGTATTTTACCGCCTAGCCCTTTCTCTACCAAGAAATTTCAGCTTAGCAAAGTCAACCGAAATAAACAATACATTCGAGCATCACTGTCACATCTCATGAAATCGAACCATCAATATTCTTACAAGTTGTTATTACATACCTCATGTCCAATCTCTTGTCTTCAATATTACAGTGTACCTCTTTCTCTTTAGCTACATAAAATGAATCTAATTTATAAAACGGTCTATTTTTTCTTGAATTTCTTGTAATCCACTACTTTCCCGTCAATCGTAACCGCTGGAAGTGATGTAATGCCATAACCTTTAACTTTATCCTCACATTCGGCCGCGACAGGTGGTTCTGACAAGTTATTTACGATGAATTCACACTTAGAGCAAGCTAGTTTCTTTACTTGTTCGACTACATCATCACTTAAAGGACTGCCATCCGTAAAAACTTTGATTCTTTTAGACATATTTAAATCTCCCCTTTTACGCATTTTTGAATGACAGGACATTGATCCTTTGAAAGTGGAAGTTTTGATAATGGACGGGTCGTTACTAATTCCAACAATGATTTAAAATGGTGTAATTTACTTATTTTCTCTTCAATTTCTTGAACTTTTATTAGCGCAAATTGATACATCAGCCACTATCTCATTCGTAAACATTCGATATCCCGATTCACTGCGGGGAGGTTTCGATTTAAGTCCTCATCTCTCATAATATCTAACTGTTTCAACACCCACGTTGGATTTCAAAGCTACTTTGCTCACTGTTAATCCTTCCATAAGTCCCTCCTCGATTGTAATTATAAAGGTTGTACCTAGGTACGGAGTCAAAGATAATTTTTTGATATTTTATTGAATTCTGCCGGTAGAATATTTGATTCTTCTCTGTTGAATGTTACAATATGGAATAGACATAACAGTAAATGATTTACAATCAAATTTTAACTAAGGAGTGAAAGAAATGGCAATTGATGTATACATAAATTTTAATGGGAACTGTCGTGAAGCAGTAACATATTACGCACAGGTATTTGGTACGGAACAACCGCATATCATGGCTTTTGGAGACACCCCACCAGATCCAGCATTCCCGCTTCCAGAGGAAGCCAAAGATTTAGTTATGCATGCACGACTTAATCTTTCTGGTAGCAACGTGATGTTTTCTGATACTTTCCCTGGTATGCCTTTTGTTGTAGGTAACAATATAAGCTTAGCAGTCGTTACTAAGGATATCGATGAGGTCAAATCTTTATTCGATAAGCTGAAAGAAGGCGGTAAGGTTAGCATGGAACTTCAAGAAACGTTCTGGAGCAAACTCTACGGTAGTGTTGTTGATAAGTTCGGAATTGAGTGGCAGTTCAACTACGATAATGGCGAAACGTTTATGTAATTTAAGCTCAACCTCATAATCAGTGCTGACTATGATTGACCCAAATAAAGGATATGGAGCTTTCCCCTAGAGGAGTGCTTCCATATCCTTTATTTAATCCAGTTCCACCAACTTCAAATTCCCCTGAGTATACGATCTTTCACAACATTAATCATCCAACACTTCAATCATTTGTCTTGTCTTCGCTAGCTGCTCCACAGTAAAATCATACTGAGCAGAAGCATACGCGCTAAAGACAATATCTAACACAAATAATTGAGCAAGTCTAGAGCTTGTTGCCGCACTACGAAGCTTGGCTTCCGGCGCACGTGATGTAAATAAAGAAACATCAGCAAGCTGAGAAAGCTTGTTATTTCCAGGACGAGTGAGGCTAATTGTTTTTATCCCCTGTTCCTTAGCTCGTTTTATTAATTGAATAACTTCTCTCGTTTCCCCGCTATAAGAAATTCCCCAGAAGACGGCGTTTTCTGATTTCGTAGCCATTGCCGCTGCTAATAAATGACGATCTGAAATAGCATAGACATTTTTTCCAAGCCGAAGCCATTTTTGTGCTGCATCTTCTGCAATAATAAAAGAGGCACCTATCCCGTAAATATAAATAATTTCTGCCTGTTGTAACATGTTCACTGCCTGCTCAATAGATTGCGCATCCAGTTGACTGGCCGTATTCTGGAAGGTCAGTATTGTATTCGACAACATTTTATCAATGATAGAATGCACCGTTTCATTCGATTCAACATCAAAGTATCCAACATACTGCGTGTTTTCTACTTCCGCTGATAAACGAATTTTCAGAGCGGGAAAACCATCTATTCCTAGCGACCTGCAAAAACGAACAACCGCAGCACTACTTGCCTCCGCTTTCTTCGCTAACTCGTGTATGGTCATATGCATGATTTCTTTAGCATTTGCAAGAATGTACTCTGCTACTTTTTTTTCTGATTCTGGCAGTTCATTTAATACTAGTTCAATTTGAGAAATCATATTTCCTACTACCAAGCCCTTATCTCCTCTACTTAATCTATTTTCCTTATTGTAACAAAATAGAGGGGAGTAATCATTAAGTAGCAGTTGTAAAGGAAAAATGGCTTCCCCCTTTTCTAACGTAGTACAATAGAGGAATGTCATCGTCTATAACATGACCAATCACATTAACGCCTTCATGTGCCGTCAGATCCGTTAACGTGATCTGTAACTCATGTTCATAGCGGCCATACAAATAATTATCAACAGTAATCGTTCCTTTAGATCGCTTGGTCGTATGCATAGGCGCAATATTTTTTGTCATTACAAAACGCTCTTCATCTGTTCGTGCAGTTTCTGAGCGAACGACATCACGAGCAGCGTCAAGGCGATTCCGATGAACAATATCCCATAATGCATAAGGCAGTTCCTTGGTTACTCGCAAAGGAATAATTCCTTTTTCATACCTTTGAAATTGATGCTGAGACCATTCTGAAAGTGTTAAATCTCCAACAAAAATTTTGTCCACGGCACAATCTTTCTCTAATTCCAAATAAGCGAGAAAAGAAGATTGATTCCGATGTTTCTCTAATGTAGGCAAACTTTCAAATAATGGTTTTCTCTTCAGCCCGTCTCCAGGAATAAAGGCCATTGTCGTGATTCCTTCAGCTTGCAACCATTTGTTCTTCTCTTTAAACGTTTCTTTATCAAGACCTGTTTCCGGGCGGGGATAATAATTATGCCAAGCTTCAATGTTCTCAAGACAAATATGATTAGCTATTAATGTAGCTAAGAACTCTGATGTTAATGTGCTGGCGTTTAAAGCAATTTTCATTTTTTGCGAGTAGGCAGCAATTTCATGGGCGCTAAATCCAAAATCCATCCGCAAACCTGTAACACCTGATTGCAATAAAAAGGGAAAAGAAAATTTCTCCAATGCTTTCCCAGAAATATCTGCCATCAAGTCCATTCCTAATTGTTTGGCAGCGTTTGCAATTTCCAGCAATTTCTCTTTCAATAGTTCTATATCATCTTCTGGCATATGAAGTGATGTAAATATTTCTGTACAACCTGCTTCCTTCATTTCTTTCATATAATTCATGTTTTCTTCTAACGTCCGGTCCGCTACAAAAATTGAAATTCCCAACAATCAAATCACCTCAGTATTTCTAATCAGTTATTCCTGTTCTGCCATAGCATCTTTCGGTACACCGAAGAAATAAGTGATTATAAATCCACCAGCGTAAGCTGCAACTAACCCTATTACATATTTCAACCATAATCCATTCGCGATCAATGGAATTAACGCAACTCCAGATGGTCCAATGGCAATCGCTCCAACGTTGCCAAATAAACCAATGACCGCACCACCAATGCCTCCGCCAATACAAGCTGTAATAAACGGACGTCCTAGCGGTAAGGTTACCCCATAAATCAATGGCTCGCCGATTCCCAGAATACCCACTGGAAGAGCACCCTTAATCATGTTCGTTAATGATTTATTCTTCTTGCAACGAATCCATAATGCAATGGATGCCCCTACTTGACCCGCACCAGCCATAGCAAGCATCGGAAGTAATAGCGTCATACCTGAGCTATTAATCATCTCAATGTGAATCGGCGTCAATACCTGATGCAGTCCTAACATAACAAGCGGTAAAAACGCTGCTCCTAATACAAAACCTGAGAATGCACCACCCACTTCTAACGTCCAGTTAATAGCTCCGATTAAGTTACTAGAAATAAATCCAGCGAATGGCATAATGAAAAATATCGTAATCAGCCCCACGACAAGTAAGGCTATTGTAGGCGTAACGATAATATCAACGGCATCAGGAATAACTTTACGTAAATATTTTTCAACGATTGATAAAATCCATACTGCGATTAGAACACCAATAACTCCACCTTGCCCTGGCGTTAAAGGCGCACCCGTAAATATATTAAAAATGGGCAGGTCAGCTGTAACACCTGTTAAAATCGTTACCCCACCGATCACTCCACCAAGAGCAGGAGTAGCTCCAAATTCTTTAGCTGCATTAATACCGACATATATGACTAAGTAAGTAAAAATTGCATTTTTAATAACATTTAATATAGTTACATATTGCTGCCAAGTTGCGGCGTCTAAGTTGCCCGCTGTAATATTGTTAGCTAGAATCGAGCCAATACCTGCAATTAAACCAGCTCCAACGAACGCAGGAATTAGTGGTATGAAAATACTTCCTATTTTTCGCAAAAAGTTTTTGAATGGTGTATCATTCTTTTTCTTTAAAAGCGCTTTCATTTTTGCACCTTTTGATTGTAATTGTTCAGCCGAAGATGAACTTTCACCCTCTGAGACACTTCCTTTTAGCACTTTACCAAATTCTTCGGCTACTTTGGTCACGACCCCTGGTCCGAGAATGATTTGATACGTTTCAGCGTCCACTACACCTAGAACCCCATTAATCTTCTTCAATTCCGCTTCAGCGATTCGACTGCGATCAACAACAGTTACACGAAGACGAGTCATGCAATTGGTATATGAGGATACATTTGAGCTACCACCGACAGCCTCTAATATTTGGACCGCTAAATCATGATATTTACTCATGTTTATGCCCCTCTCTTACTTTCATATTATTTTATCGCTTGACGTACAAAACCTCGTGATTCTTCCAAACGTTGTACAGCTTCTTCTTTAGAAAGCCCAGCAAGAATCATCACAATTGCAATTTTCGGTTTGTGATCAGCTTGTTTCAAATAGTCTTCTGCTGTTTCAGCGTCACAATCTGTCGCATCCATCACAATTCGTTTAGCACGTTCTACAAGTTTGTCATTGGTTAACTGTACATCTACCATTAAATTTCCATATACTTTCCCCGTACCAATCATTGAAGCTGTTGAAAGCATGTTGCAAATTAATTTTTGAGAGGTCCCAGCTTTTAAACGTGTTGACCCCGTTAACACTTCCGGTCCGTTTACGACTTCAATCGCAATCTTTGCCACTTTACCAATCGCTGAATCTTTGTTGCAACTCACGGCTACAGTAGGCGTTCCAATAGAATTGGCATATTCTAATCCACCGATGACATAAGGCGTACGTCCGCTAGCTGCAATTCCTACGACAATATCTTTGGCTGTAAGCTTAATATCTTGTAAATCTTGCACTCCTAATTGTTCATTGTCCTCTGCACCTTCGACCGCTTTAATAAACGCTCTCTCTCCACCAGCAATTAGCCCAACTACCTCTTCAGGTGCTGTCCCAAATGTTGGTGGACACTCAACAGCATCTAGCAAGCCGATACGTCCACTCGTTCCTGCCCCCATGTAAATTAAGCGTCCACCTTGTTTGATCGCCATTGTAATCGCTTCCACAGCTTTGGAAATTTGCGGAATTTCTTGTTTAACAGCTTGTGCGACCTTTTGATCTTCTTCATTCATCACTTCCAGAAGTTCAAGAGGTGTTAATTCATCCAAGTTCATTGTCTTCTTATTGCGAGTCTCTGTTGTCAAATGCTCTAACATGATTTTCATCATCATCCTTTTCCGTTTATGAAATCGCTTTCTAAATGAAGAATAACATTTCTGAAATATTATTTCAACATAATTTTGTTATAATTAAAATAAAGTGTCAAGATGCTGGAACTATCTCTATCCAAAAGAAACGTCTTCAGGAGGGATTGAATACATCCATTCCGATCGTGTCTAACTTTATGGGGTATGGTTATATAGTTATGTGGCGCTCCTTCTGGGTATTCTTTCATTGAAATGGAGGTGTAATTGGGGCGCGATTTGGTTATGGATAAACCTTTTTTTGGGGGCAGCCATCAGTATTTAACTTTTAATAGCTAACCTTGTCCCCTATTGCCCGAGACAAAACCAAAACCTGAATATTCCGGTTCAAAACACAGTAGCGATCCTTAGCCTCAACCACTTGATATTCGCAATGATTTCCGTAATGAAAAACCACATCATCCGCTTGAAAATCCTGTACCCCTTTGCCACATTCTACGATCCGGTTGACGCTTGAATAGCCTGGACACAGTGGGAGCTTCGCCCAATCCTCTTTGCCAGATAACATCGCCATCTCCGTTCCCGGACTAATCAGCGAATAAATCAATTTTACGAGTACCTCTTGGTCACCTAAAGTCTTAGGCACATACTCCTCTTCAACCATTTCCACTTGGAATGGACTCATAAACATTATCTTTCTATTTATCATCGTCATTACACTCCCCATAATCATCTAGCGTTCTATTTAAATGTATGCGTTTTTACGGGTCATGTCTTTGACTGCAAAAATGTTTTTTTGTCTAAAAGTAAGATGGGGAATGTACGCTTATGTGGGGGGACGACATGCCTCTCCTTTCATTTTTCTTCAAAGATCCTTATACTTGCCTGGAGAAGCATTTCAAGGGAGAATGAAAAGGATGGACATAAAAAAATTGCAATACTTTATCGCAGTAGCAGAGGAACTGCATTTTAACCGTGCGGCAGAAAAGCTAAATATGACACAACCTCCCCTAAGCCACCAAATTCAAGCTCTGGAGAATGAGATTGGTGTGAAACTACTAGAACGAAACAAGAGACAAGTTCGTCTCACGCCAGCGGGGGCCGTCTTTCTAGAGGAAGCTAAATCAATACTATCTCAACTGGAACGTTCTATCAAAACTACACAATTAGTCGATCAAGGGATTATCGGACATTTGAACATTGGATTTATAGATTCTGCAGCTGGTGGAGTATTGGTTGATATGTTAAAAATGTTTCGGGATCGTTACCCACAAGTACAACTCAGATTACATGAGATGACGTCTGCTCAGCAGTGGCAGTCTTTACATGAAGGAACAATTCACATTGGATTTGTTCGTTATACAGAGCCCAGCAAACATATCGAGCATCGTTCCCTAGTAAACGAAACACTTGTTGCCGTTTTGCCTGAGCAGCATCACTTAGCTCATTTACCGGCATTATCCATCAGCTCTTTAGCTTTAGAGCCATTTATATCGTTCCCACGTCATTTAGGAGCTCCTTTTCATGACCTCATTATGAGCTTTTGCGCCCAACACGACATGTATCCGAATGTTGTACAGGAAGCCATTCAGATGTATACCATTGTCAACTTGGTAGCTGCTAATCTTGGAGTTGCCATTGTGCCCTCTTCTGTTGCTATTTTTCAGCGCGAAGGTGTCGTATTTCGTGCCTTTGAAGAAAGCACACCATCGATTCCCCTTTATGTCGCTTGGAGAACCGATTCCAATCGTGCCTCCTTATCCGCGTTACTAGAGATCGTAGAGCAAATGAGTTCAGAAGTTATTAATCGTGAATAATGTAATATTCAGCCCGTCTTTTCAGGATCACGTTCAACGAGTCCTTCTAGTACAGTATCGATTTGCAACATCACTTCCCTATCCAGACGAATTCCCGCAGCTTTAGCATTTTCTATTACTTGCTCAGGCTTGGATGCCCCAATAATTGCAGATGAGACTTGTGGATTTTGCAATACCCATGCTATAGCCAGCTGTGGAAGCGTCAACCCTACTTCGCTTGCGATCGAAGAGAGATTCGAGACCGCCTCAAGCACTTCAGTCCGAAGCCATTGACCCGCCAATTTGTTCATAAATGGTGAGCCCGCAGCTGTCGAAGCACGAGATCCCTCTGGCAACGGTTGCCCTGGCATATATTTTCCTGAAAGAATCCCTTGAGCAAGCGGCGACCAGACAACTTGTCCAATCCCTTCTCGCTCACAAGCTTGTACTACCTCCGCCTCCATAATGCGCCATAACATCGAATATTGAGGTTGACTAGCCGCCAATGGCACCTTTAATTCCCTCGCCAAAACAGCTCCTTTTGCAATCTGATCAGCCGTCCATTCACTAATCCCGACATAGAGCACTTTACCTTGACGAACCAGATCTGAAAAAGCCAAGAAGGTCTCTTCAAGTGATACTGTTGCGTCAAAGCGATGAGCATAATAGATATCAATATAGTCGGTTTGTAATCTGTTCATTGAAGCGTGACACGCCTCCATAATATGCTTGCGAGACAGACCTCTTGCGTTACGTCCAGTCCCTGTAGGATGGCACACCTTGGTGCATAATTCGATATCAGCTCTGTGCACACCTTTTAATGCTTGACCCAGCACCATCTCAGCTTTCGTATCGGAATACACATCTGCAGTATCAAATGTAGTGATTCCTACCTCCAGAGCAGCGCGAACACAAGCATGGGCTGTATCGTTGTCCACTTGAGCACCATGTGTAATCCAATTACCATAGGCAATCTCACTTAGATATAAGCCACTCGCTCCTAATTTACGATAGTTCATTGTATAACCTCCTTTAGATAACAATCTGATTGTAACAAAAAGCTATTAATACGAGAAATACTCTTTAATATGTGTTCTAATTCAAAAAACATATTACTGAGATGCTTAAATATAATAAAAAAACGCCTTGTTAGGCGTTTAATTTGATAAATATTCTGTTCAGAAACTCAACTTTGCCTCTTGAAAAGCAAAAGATTAAATAATTACTTCAATGCTACAAACAAATCAATCTCATTGTCTCGACTTTCTGGTTTATATCTTTCATCCCAAATTTCAAAATCATAATCCTTTGGTTCATTTCCAGTTTCTCTAATCCATTGTCCATATACATAGTCATACGAACGACTAAGTTCCGATTCAAGTCCCTTATGTGTGTAAGTAACATACTTACTCTCAGTGACAGCATGACTTATCATATTTAATGGAACATCGCCTTGTTTACTTACTTCATAACAAAGAATATGTGTAAACCTATCCACCTGAGGATTAAAATCGGGCTTCATAGGATAAATCTGCATTAAGATTACATTCTCATTTTTCTTGTTTTGAATTTCGTCTTTTCTTTCAAATAGCGAATGATAAATGTTCTTACCAAGACCAGACTCAAATTCTTTAATATCTGCTTCAATTTTGTAACCTACAACATGAAAAGGGGCTAGTGTTATTACTTTAGCTTCCAGAAAATCTCCTCCATTCAAAATGTCAATTGTAGCAATTACATATAACGTAATATTCACGAAGTTCGTAAATATAAGGAATACAATTAATTATACTATTAAATGGAAGAATAGTTCGATCTGCTTAAAGCACTTTAAAATAAAAAAGCTTCCCCCCCATACTCTGGCAGAAGCTTCTTATCACTACATTAATCACGTGTCCTTTCAAACTACGTTCTATAAGCGGTGAACCATCGTCCATCGTAATTTCCAACAATCTTCCAACACATACATTAGCTGCTTGTCATGTAACTGCCATCAAGTCGGCAAGCAATTCTTGTGTCGGATAGTAAACACGCCTTCAACGCCGCTATCGCACAAAGTGTCGCCCATCCATCTGCGCCTATTCTCGAAATAAGACGACCCTCTCGAATCGCCAATACGTCAACCGCTTTTTGACAATCCTAATATGGACAACGATAATACACACGTTATCCTAAAAATCCAAGATATGAACCAGATCAATGTTGCTAATCTGTTGAACCTGAATGTCCAATAATACAGTGCTTCCAAACAAAACATGCCATTTGCCTTATCAAATGGCTCTTCCTTTTTAAATCTCATTATAGAGTCTGATCAAATACCTATACACTGCACGCGGCAGTCTCTTAAGGGTACGAATGCCACCAATGAACAACATCTAGATCCGAATGGAAAAGTGTACGCCCAATGTTTAACATTCGTATTAAATTAGACCTAACCGAGCTGTATGAGGTTACCGCAAGTATCATCAAAGACTACAACGGTTACCAGTCCCACTTTTGTTGGATCCATAGTAAACAGCACACTCAACTCTTTCATTCTTTTGTACCCTTGTTGAATATCTCAAAAGCAAATAACGCTGTAGCTGTCCCTGCCTTAAAAAGCGCTTCTTGGTATGTCTTCGCAGCTGCGTTGTCGTGTGGTTCAAGAAGTAACTCAACATCATCCGGACCTTCGGGTGAGACAACTGTTAACCATTTGAATTTCCCGGCGAACATCTCGCTTTCTATAATAAAAACGCAGAACCTCCGTATAGTTCTACAAATACATTAGTTAGTTTAATCTTCATAATAAACCTCCGTTTCGTTTTAACATTATCATCAGGTTTCTAGAATTTTGACATATTTCCAAGTAACTAATCCCTCATTTATTATTCGATTAAATAGGTAAACTTCAAACCGTAAATCGTATAATAGGGAACTGACTACCCGGGCTATTCGTTCATGCAAAAAGATAATTTTTTTTAAGAACATACGAAAATTAGGCGCTGCTCGTTATTTCAAGAAACAAAAGAGGAGCTGCCGCGTAGCAAGCTCCTCCACTATTGTTATCCATTAGTTCAACTGTGCAACGAAGTAAAATGGCTAAACACCAAAAGGATAAAAGTGTTGCTGAACCTCTCAATAAACCGTATAAGTTTGCCCTGTTTGAGCACCTTCGACGCTTTTTCGGAAAGCTTGTGCTACCCTGCTGGCAGGCACAGGCTCAAAGCCAGGAAAATATGGACCATACTTTTTCATTGATTCCACTAAAACATTAGGGCTCACATTGTTTATACGTATCCCACGAGGCATCTCAATCGCCGCCGACTGAACGAAACCTCTAATAGCTCCACCAGCCATCGCGGATGATACCCCACCCACTATTGGATCATCCATAATAATCCCTGTTGTCAAAGTAAAGCTACCTTGATCATTTACATGATTAAGTCCAAGTAAGACGAGATTTATTTGTCCTTTTAATTTGCTTTGAATAGCAATTTCATTGTTTTCTGGAGTCAGTTCAAGAAGAGAGCCAAAGTAGGCACTCCCTGTTGTACTAATAACTGCATCCACTTTGCCTACTGCCTGATACATTGTTGTGATGCTTTCGGAGGATGTAATGTCAACAGAAATATCCGCTCCATTTCGTCCTGCTGAAATAATTTCATGCCGCGATGCCAATTCACTACGAACAGCACTTCCAATTGTACCCGTTGCGCCTATTATAAGAATTCTCATTTTAAAACCCTCCCTATATAGCATGTATAGATTTATGTGACTGCTTTTATATCAAGAAGTTTGCTTCCTCGCTATAGTAGGTGCCTGATGTCTGTTTAATAGAGCAATAGTCAATAACATTAAAACCTACCATATCTTCTTTAGTAAAAGATGTATGGAATTGCTGAGTATTCTCTCCTACGCACCCTTCATGTATTTCATTTACAGATACAATATGTAACCACTCATCCTGATCAGGATAGATACATTACAGATTGATTGAACAAATAGGTAAAAAATGCTTTCAGTGATTTTCAAGATCATCATAAAATACTTCTTCATAAGAAGGGAAAGGCCTAATTAATTGTGTAGTTATATTCATTCCTCTGTAGAACCTCCAAACACTACCGTAGTATTAATCCCTTGACGGATTGTATTGTTTATTTACCCGACTTTGATGTAATCAGTCTTTTATCACTAAATTTTTAACTATATTTTTCGCCACATTCTTTTTTTCTTCCAGCTTACTATCCTCCAACTCGAAGATACCTGGATCTAACATGAAATTAACTGCGGTTAGTAAAAATTCAGCAGTTTCTTCTGCATGTTCAACTTTAAAAAATCCTTCTTTAGTTCCCTTAGCCAATATTCGGGACAAGTATGGAGTTATTTCATTAATTTTTTTAACGAGAAATTTTTGATGAATCCAAGCATTATTTTCATGGTGAAGAAAATCTGAAACTTTTTGGTGAAAAGGCTTTACAAATAAGATGGCATTTACCTTTTCAGCAGGCGACATATGTAAATCCTCATCAATGGTTTTAATATACTCCTCATGTTCGACCATAAAACGATCAATAAGCGCGATCATAATCTCTTCTTTAGTCTTAAAATAATAATAAAATGTTCCTTGCGCTACGCCAATTTTTTTGACGATATCACTTACTGCTGTATCTTCAAATCCTTTATTAGCAAACAGTTCTAAAGAAGCATCCATAATTTCCGCTTTTCGCACCTCAGGATTTTTGGATATTCTGGTCATTTATATCCTTCTTTCGCTATTGTCATCATTCAAATTTAATTTTAATTGTTGACTGACTCAAAGTCAATGTTGTAATATACGTTTTACTGACTTGTAGTCAGTCATATATTAAGGAGGGTTATTATGAAATTACGTGTTATTTTGTATTTAATAGGTTTTAGCGCTTTTGTTGCCTCATTGGGACAAAACTTATACAATCCATTGCTTCTACAAGTTCAAGAAGAGCTGCACACAACGAGCTATTTGGTTAGTCTATCCGTTTCTTTGTTTACATTAGCCTTAGCAATCATGCAGATGGTATTCGGACCCTTGGCTGATAAAAGAGGGAGAAAAGCCGTTCTCATTCCCTCCATTATTGTGTATATTGTCTCTTCTATCGGTTGTGCTTACTCGCCATCCATTGGTTTTTTGCTATTCTTTCGTGTTCTTCAGGGAATTGGTGCTGCCGCTGTTCCAGTTGTAGCGGCTGCTATAATAGGTGATATATTTCGTGGAAAAGCACTTTCACAAGGCATGGCTACTTACCAATTATTATTAATGCTTGCTCCTGCGATCGGGCCATTAATTGGAGGTGTAATTGGGGAGCGATTAGGTTATGGAGCAACCTTTTTGTTTTTGGCAGCAATCAGCATTTTACTTCTAATAGCTAACCTTATCCTATTGCCTGAGACAAAACCAGAATTCTCCGGCTCGAAACATAACAGCGCTCAGAATTTTTCTTTAATCTTTAAGAATCCGATGAGTGTAACCATTTTAATCTTTGGATTTTTTCAATTTATGGTCTATTTTATTTATTTAACCTTTGTACCGCAAATATTGAGCAATACTTATTCTTTTCAACCTACAAAGACCGGTATAATACTGCTCGCAATGTCCCTCTCTACCATTATCAGCATTAAGCTTGGGGGGTGGATGTTAAATCAATTTGGCGCTCGAAAAAGCCTGATTTACGGATTTTCACTTCATGCATTATCCGTTATTTTATTTGCTTTTACTGCTCACATCTCTCTTTCATTCCTTATTATAGATGTTTGTCTTTTTGGATTTTTTATGGGATTGACAGGCTCTATACCTACCACCCTTCTTACGGAGCTATTTCCAGAGGAGAGGGCTACGGCTATTGGAGTGTACAATTTCATCCGTTATCTTGGCATGGCGGCAGGGCCGATGATTGGTACCATGTTGTATTCCGGCGGAAGTATTATACCTCTCTTTCTAACTTGTAGTTTAGCTTTTTCTGCTGCAATTTTCTGGGGCACAAGGTTGATGGCAAAATTCCCAGTAAAAGAGACGATTTAATAAAAATCTCGTTTCATGACGAT
Organism: Paenibacillus macquariensis; assembly: GCF_900156375.1. GTDB lineage: Bacteria > Bacillota > Bacilli > Paenibacillales > Paenibacillaceae > Paenibacillus_AQ > Paenibacillus_AQ macquariensis. The sequence goes on along the minus strand of NZ_FTNK01000004.1, from coordinate 4,033 downwards.
ATGAGTCCCGTCCATAATTCCAGCTTCCTGACACTATGTTCACGAGGTCCTCAAACTGCGGCTACGCAATGCCTTTCTATCAGCACGCATTAGCCACGAGAACTTCTAATTATTGATTCACACGAACATCTCGTCAATGACAGGTACGTGTGAATCAACAACTAGATATACCCAATATAAACGAATTACTAAATCATATTGTCAAGTGATAGCAGAAAAGCCGGTTTTTCCCTACTATAAGGAACACCGACTTTCATGTCGTTTCTACTCTTTTCCTATATACTTATCGATAAAGCGATCTACTCTTTGGAAATATTCAGTGGGGTAATGGTTGATGGCATCGATGTGCTCCGTATTTTGCGGGTACCATACTTCTGCACTTGGGTTATCTTTTAAGGACTCGTAAATAATTTCTGTATTTTTATAACTAATTTGCTGATCTCCAGTACCATGAATGAGCATAACTGGCTTGTCTTGCATCTTTTTTACCGCATCCATAGGCGATATGGAATCAAGATCAACCTCAAAGACCCAATTTGCCATCCATGTCGATGTATAACTGAATGGAAACGCAGGTAAACCTGAAAAGAAGGGCAAACCCTCTCTCAGAAATAGACCAGCATTACGAAAAGGACTATCCGCAACTACAGCTTTGATGTCAGCACTTTCACTTGCGGCTAGCAAAGAAGTAGCAGCACCCATTGAAAAGCCAATAACTCCAATGTTATCACCAGCATGGTCTCTGGATTTTAAATAGCTTACAGCTCCAAGTAGATCATATTTTTCATTGAGGCCAAGTGTAATCATATTACCATCGGATTTACCTTGCGAACTGAGGTCAAATGCCAATATATTATAGCCTTTCGGAACGAAATGCTCTACTAATTTATTGGTCCGCCCTTTGACTAAACGATTGCTTGTATATCCATGGACGACAATAATCGTCTTATCACTTGCCTTATTGGAAAGACCATTTGCATAAAAGAAGGAACCTCTAATCGTATTATCATTTTTCAAGCTCTTGAACTCAACCTCTTGGTAAGGAGTTTTATCGATATTCAAGTCGTAGCTGACATTCGTGTCTCTAGGATGGTGCAGCAAGGTATCCATTACTTTATAGGATATAAAAAATACTAAACCCACCACAAGCAATAGCACGATCCCTAGGATCAATATTATTCTCCTCCGTTTTTTCGAACGAACGTTTAATGTCAAATTTGGTTGTAATGATGTTTCACTCATTCAGATTCCCTCGCTTTTTCTTTAGGTTGTGGTGCGAACAAATATAAGGCGTGCTCCTTCAAATTTCCCCACTCGGGGTGATGAATAATACTTTCTCCAAGAGTTAAGCCTATCCCATTTAAGAAAGAGATATAGGCACGAGAGATCATAGCTGGCGAAAAGTTTTTGTTGAATTCTCCCATTAACTGTCCCTTGGCATAGACGCATTCGATAGTATCTGTCATTACTTTTGTACTTTCAAGGACCTTCTGTGTAAGTTCAGGGAATCTTATCCGTTGTCCTAAGACATATTGAACAAGCCGCAATTCATTTGTATAGCAATAGATATGATTGAATTGTTCTTCTACCATGTTCTTAATTAATACGCCCGGCGTCCCCTCTTGTTTTAGACAAGCAAGCGACTTCTCCTGAATATCAGCAAGCGGCTCAAGGACAGCGGCGTAGAATAAGGCTTCTTTACTTGGGAAATATTGAAAAATGGTTCCAGCAGTCACTCCCACACTCTGCGCAATGAGAGCCGTTGTGGTATTAGAATATCCATTTTCTGCGAACAGGACAACGGCTTCTTCTAGGATACGACTACGCCGCTCCTGTCTTTTTTCTTCATTGATTGGTCTTGCCAAATTCATTCCCACTCCCTGTAGATTTAATTGTAATTAATTAAATGATTGATCATTTAATTAATAATATATCTTTAATTACGAATTATTGCAAGTGTGAATTCAACTTACTTATGAGTAGGATGAAACTTCACAAATAAAAACAAGCCAGAGCGCTGCCCAACATACGCTCCGACTTGTATTTTTATATTATTTTGTACGAGTACGCGCTCCGACTTGTTTAAGTATTTCAGCAGATTTCCCAAAGGTATAAATGTATAAAGTACGCAGCAGTTTCAGCTTCATACTATAATCTGGAAATACTTTACAACTGATTCACACGAACACCCGTCAATGACAGGTACGTGTGGGTCAACAACTAGCTATCCCCAATAGAAAGGAAGACAGGTTTGTTGTCGCATTTGCGATTTCAAAAGCTTCTTCCGACCAAGGAAATCAATTCATCGTATTATGAACATTTTGCAGTAGATACAGCGACTTTTCCTTAGCTAATCTATTGGGCACTTTTTAAATTGTCATGGGGCATTTAAACATCATTTTATAACTTAGAACTGAAACCCCTAGTCACTACCCAAACGATGAAAACCGTTAGTGCCACACCGGCGAAAAAAATGTACCCATTAAAAAACAGGTTATTTGTATATTGGTTAATCCAACCGAAACGATACACTACAGAGTCTTTATTGTTAGTAAATCCATTGAGATTTTTAGATAACGAACGAATTTCAGATGTTTCTCCCATTATCATTATTCCTAAAATAAGTATGGAGGTTAATGGGAGTGTGATATTAACGAGTTTGCTTCTGCTCTTACTATTGAACCCCCTAATTAAAACACCTACATAGAATAATAAAATGATGAACAATAATAATCCTACAACCAATGTGATAACACCTGGATTACCATTCCCTGAAATACTCCCCCCAGAACTATATTTAAAAGTCATTCTGTCTACAGCTAAAATACTAATCAGATTCAATATCAAAACAATAAGTAATTTTCGCAACATAATGCCTCCCATCGCCGAATTAATCACTGCTCACAAGATTCAACGTAAATTGCTTTCGAAGCTACTCGCATCCCCAGAAATCAAAGCAGTATACAATATTCATTTTATGTATTGTTCTTATGACATATGGTATTATTATACAATAATACAGAAATACCTGAACCCTGAACCCTAATTAATTGCTTGTCTTCATATAAAAATGCCTCATCTTCACTTGAACTCATTGGTAAAATTCTAAAGAAAAAAACGGATCTCCCCTTTACAGAAATCTCTGCTCAGGGGAAAGTCGCTTCGTCATGTTGTCAGATCACTGAACGATGTATCTTTTTCAGTAACGTTGATTTTTGCACTGTCATGCGCATCCCCGCCCTCGTTTCTAGCTGCTTTGTTGCTACCTGGTCGCAGTAACAGAAGCACGATGATAAATGAGACTGAAATAAAGCGGTTCTGAGCAGACGGGAGCAGCAGGTCCTCATCTTCTATCGCGAAGGAAAAGAAAAAGGCATCTTTAATCCCATTAATGAGTGGCTGATCCTTCTCCAAGATGATCTGCTTCTGCGAGAAATCATTAATATGAAGTATCTGCTGCAAAATCAAATGTCCATTGAGCAGGTACTTTATGATTACTACTACCTCAAAAAATACAGCTGTTCAAAGCAGACAAGCTCGATATCGTAGATGTCATTCAGCATGTCGTGGATAAATTTTATCGTTCGTTGTCCTGTTAGAGGGCCTACTGACTCATTACTAGACAACAATATAGAAGTCTGGTAATGAGAACTAGCCCTGAAAAGTAAAAAAAGACGACGTTCATTCGCATTTTGAACTGTGACCGTATTTGTGGAAAGTTTGAAAAAGAAGACCTTCCTTAGGCAGTGAGCAGATGACTTCTGAATTCATCAGGAGTCATCTTTTTTAATGCCCATTGATATCGTTCAGAGTTATAGTAAGTGATATAGTCATCGACTTGTGCTCGTAACTCCGTGAGGGTCATACATGACCTATACTCTAAATCATCCTTCATATGGCCGAAGAATGTCTCCATGGAGGCGTTATCCCAGCAGTTACCTTTACGGGACATGGACTGTGTAAATCCTGCTTTACGGACGAGAAGACGGAATTTGGGGTGTGTATAGTGCATTCCTTGGTCAGAGTGCAAAAT
>NZ_FTNK01000037.1 GCF_900156375.1 Paenibacillus macquariensis | reverse complement strand
CCTCTCCTTCTGTTTTATGCGGTTATACATTCTTTTCGACATTAAGCTTATCAAGACCTCTATTCACCTGAAGCTAAACTGCCCGTTAGCTTAATGAAACTACTTTAGATTTGGGACTATTCACTGTGCTGTTAGTAATACGAAGTTTTTTTGTCGAAGTTCCTCTAATATGTAGGATTTTGTATACCTGACATCCCCATGATGGTTCGAGCAGGAAACAGCTATAGAAATGATCAGTTACGAGCATATATTGAAGAAAACCACCCTAATATTCAAATTGTTGATACTATTTGGAATTTAATTTTAAAAATCCCCTCAGGTATCTAACGTATATGTCTAACTTACCTGATGCCTTTTTTTCGTTGTCTACTATGAGGGGATAATACCATGAGTCTCATCATTATTTTTTCTTCTGCACATCGGATTCTTTTGGTTGAGTAAACAAGAAGATAAATCCAGCTAAGGAGATACCTACTAAAAATGCGATTCCCAGCGGAGTTTTTTCAGTTGGAGTTTCTGTTGACGACACACCTGATCATCTACCTTTCCTTTGTTTTCGTCTTACATAGGTGTTAAAATCAGCATTTAATCGGGTTACTTCCTTTATTTCAGTCTTATCTCCCCCGAACAATGGCCCTCCTACGACGATGCTGAACCGTCCAGATGTAAAATAGGTACCCTGAACATTTAGTAAATCCAGAATCAAAAATATAGCAATTACAAAATCTATGATGGTTATCGTTATATTTTCCGATTTGGAGCCTGATTTGCTTACAATACGAAATCCCCCGGTTATTGGTCCCCCTATGGATACTGAGAAAGCACCGTCCGTTTGTATAAACACACCTGTGATCGAAACTTGTCCATTGAGCAGTAGTGTTGCGGTTATTAGGTTAATATTTCTGAGTATAATATTCAATTTTTTCTTGTTGATTCGTTTCAAAATAACATCACCGCAGTCATCTCCTCGACGGTGTGAGGGAGTTTATTGGTATATCATATGTACGAGAGAGAGTGCCTGATCTAAACTATTTCCTCTTCTGAGGCCCAAATTTTATTCTTCATGATGGTAAAAAATAATTATATATAGATTGAACTGAAAAACTTTACAGTACCAGTGACAACATCTCGGTTTACAAACCGCTTAATCTCAGGATTATCGTTAACAACCGAACCAGTAATCAATCAATTACTTCAAGCGGCAATTATTGACCCATTTCATGAAGGCTGCATGTAGGATCAAGTTCTTGTCCTCCTATATCTATGATGTGTCACAAGATATTCTCTCGATGTTCTTATCCCTCGACACCGTTAGCTTAAAGAAAAGCAGCCGATCAAAAGACCGGCTGCTTACTTGTTCTTATTGAACTAACGTTACCCGTTAGTTCAACGGAGGCAGTCCCTTTGGCAGTGAGATAGTTGAGTATTATATCGATTTCTTACATTCGCTAATATCGCAAATAGTAGATAATTTCTATCTGTCCAGTATCTTTTTCGAGCCTCTATTCCCCAATGTATCCAACTTAATTATTGAATTTAAAAACTTTGGAGAATCCGACATCATTCAGTTCTTTATCTTCTTCGGTAAATTGATTATTTGTGTACCCAGATAATGTTTTTCTCCAAAAACTTATAGTGTTCAAATTCTTGTCCGTTGGTGTAGTAAAGAGCATCCATTTTCCTCGATGTAAATTGAAGACTTCTCTTACTCCGTTTTCACCTATTCCTTTACCTCTATAAGGTCTTAGAATAAATATTTCGTTTATCATAAAGTCACAATTATCAAACAAATATGGTGGCGTTGTAACCAAGATAAATCCTGCTGGTAATCCATCGACTTTTATTAGATAAGGAAACAGAACCCCCTCTTTTTCCCACCATATATCAAATACAGGTATTTGTTGTTCAAGTGTATGATATTTTTCATCATCCTCGAAAACACCATATTTATTGGGCAGTACATTCCGAATTTCGGCTAAATCGTGTAAGTACAGCGGGTACAGGTTATTGATGATAAATTTGTTTTTACGTTCGCACAATTCGATTGTTAGATTATTCATAATATCCCCCTATGAAATTGACCCTCTAAGAATACCGTCCATTCATTACCATATTAGGGCGGCGAGGGAGCTAAAACAAGAGTATATTTTATTTAATTTGTTTTGTACTGAAGTTTGAATTATCCTGCCCGTTAGCTTAATAAATAGAGCAGGATACCGAAGCACCTGCTCATCAATGTCTGCTATTCAACTATAGTGTCCCGTTAGCGCAAAGTACAACGGGTGCCCAATGATAAAACATATTCGTATTTTAAATGGACAAGAAAGGTTATTTTTTCTTTACCGGTATCCAAATTTCCCCAGTAACATTACTTGCCATTCCATAATACATCTCGAAACTAGGGCCTTCAACCTGTTCGTATTCAGATGTCGGAAACCACTCGGAATAGATCCGTTCCCATAATCTTTGGAGATCACATTGCGGTTCCGGAAAAATAGCCCATGTTAATGGTGGGACAGAAAGTTTTGTAAATCTCTCCGGAATTTCAAGCCCATTTGGCAAATTGTAACACACCATATATTTGAAAGATTCTCTAGTGTGATCATATAAGGCAGCATGCAATACGGTATCATGAAACCGTCCCAGTAATTCATTCATAAGATCAACGCTGCCATCATCATCACATTTTTTGCGGAATAGAGGAACTTCAGAAAATGCTGTTTTCTGGTCCGAATTTATAAGGCCGTAGACTCCAAACATCTCAAAAGACCCTCTTTGTTCAATTCGATAATTCATTTCGACATCTCCTTTTATTGAAATATGAAAGGACATTCGAGGATAGGCTTTTAGAGAAACACCTTTATTGCGCGCAGATATCGGTATTATCCCATGAAGATTCTTAAACGCCCGCGCAAACGCTTCTGGCGAATCATATCCATATTTCATAGCTACATCAATAACCTTTGCATCTGTTGTCTGTAGTTCAAATGCTGCCAATGTCAGACGTCGACGTCGAATATACTCAGATAACGATACTCCAGTAATAAACGGAAACATTCTTTGAAAATGATAAGTAGAGCAACAGGCTCTCTGCGCTATTTCATCATATGAGATATTATCCGCTAGGTTTGTTTCGATATATTCCATGGCGCTATTCATCCTGTCCAACCAATCCATCGTTTTCCCTCCTTTCAAGATAAATTTTATCGCAGATAAAAAACGAATACCGTGCATTTTCTGCACGAAAAAGTCAGCATGTCGATGATAATATAACTCAACACTTTCGATAGTAACATTGAACTATCCTGCCCGTTCGTATTATGAGATCAACCAGTTCTTTCTGGTTGATCCTTTTTTCATTTGCATAGAGGATTAATGTAGCCTAGTCGAACGTACCTGCCCGTGGAACTTGATCCCGAGTGCTATATTGTTCACCCCTACTTGTCATGACCATGGTTGAGGCTGGTTGGGACGTAAGATCCCGTATAACAAGCGATGCTATGGAGCGACAAGAGGAAAACATAGGGGCTGCCGGTAAATCTACACATACAGGGAGAGATGAAATGAATCCAGTTATCGGTCTAGATATTTCTAAAGAAGAAAGCCATGGTCAAGCCTTTTTAGAGCGCGGAAATCCATTCAGAGGGACGTTCCATTTCCAGCACACTCGTGATGGTCTAGCGAATCTCCATCAAGTTTTAAAGGACGTTGAGTCTGTATCCAAACAACGTCCTTTACTTATTCTAAAAGCAACCGGACATTACCAAAGCCCCGTTGTTCAGTTCCTAGAGGAGCATCAATATATTTACATTGTCATTAATCCGCTCATCTCAAATCGGCTTAGGAAGTCTCAGCTTCGTAAAGTAAAAACCGATGCTGCTGACGCTTATCTTTTGGGGGAGTTGTACTACCAAGAAGAGTTTGAACCTTTTTAAAAAAGGGGTGGGCAACTGCTCAATCTACGCTATCTAACAAGGCAATATGAGTCTCTTTCAAAGATGTGTGTACAGACTAAACTGCAATTCCAAGCTGTTCTAGATCAGGTTTTCCCTGCTTACAAAGGTGTCTTTGGATCTATGTATTCAGGTATTTCGCTACGGTTTTTAAGTGAATTCCCAACCTCATATTCGGTTTTGCAGACGGACGAAGATTCACTCAAAGCTAAAATGAAAGAACTTCTCTCTTCGAAACGGGGACGTTCAGAGGACTGGATTAACCAACGCGTTCAACGGCTGCTAGATGCGGCAAAACAAAACCCATTTCAGCAAACCATGTACGCAAAATTTGAAAGTCCTTATTACCCTCATTCTTCAGTACCAAGAGCATCTTACAGGATTGGAACAGAACATATATGCTCTGGCTGAAGAAATTGAAGAAATTGAAGAATTTGATTTAATTCAGTCGATTCCCGGTATTGGACATAAAATTGCGGCAACAATTTTATCTGAAATTTGGAGAAGTCGACCGATTTGATCATCCTAAAAAGCTAGTCGCCTTTGCAGGCATTGACCCAAGTGTCTTTGCTTCAGGTAAGTTTACAGCAACTCGAAATCGAATCACGAAACGCGGTTCAAGGCAGCTTCGTTACGCGCTGGTGATGGCTGCTCAATAGGACTTATCCGTTCTCGAAACAGTCGGATCAAAGAATTTTACGAACTCAAAAGAACCGAGGGAAAACCACATAAAGTGGCATTGGTCGCATGTGCAAATAAGCTAGTTCATTGGCTATATGCTATCTTGAAAAGTAAGAAGGCATTCCGTCCGGCTTAACCAATTTAATTGGTTTAACCTTCCAAATCATTACTTGAACTGGAGGGTTATTTGGCATGTTTATTTTAACTATATCACATGATATGGCTTCACTTTACTGGTAATGTTGACAAGCTATTAGCTGGTATAGTTGAATACTTAGGAATTAGTTTATTCAGTTACTCTATTTGTTGTTAATATAGTTTCTCAGCGACTTAAACAGTGTGTTAAACAATATAGCAATTGTTACTTGATCGACCGTTAACTCTAGCTTTTCTAATTTTACATTCATCTTACGAGTTCCATAGCTTTGTTCAACTTGCTTCGAATATCGACGAGGACAGAAAAATCTCTTCTGCTGAAGAAGATTCATAAGAAACTGTTTATTTTCTTTCCGAAGTCTAGCTCGGATTCTTCAATGTATATGTAATCTGTTCCCTTGAACGAACCGTTTTTTTTACTTTGATTAAACCATTTATCTCATGAAGATGGTGTAGTTCATATTTTTAATAATCGGTATAACTCAACCATCTTTTGCTCCTCAATGTAATGTCTGTTGTATACTAGACCACGATCTGTCCAGAAAAGTGCATTCGATCGATAACAGAGAAATATTACCGGTGTAGTCTGATTATATTAAAGATTGGATATAATGATAAAATACTATAATCATTGGAGGATAAGCGATGTCTTATGAAGAGATATACAAATTACACTTTCACCTGATTAAAATTTATGAGGAAAATGAGAAACATTCATCTCCTTATCAATCCGAAATAGACAACTTTAAACGTCAGCTCAACCTATTCAGTGGGGATATAGTCCAAAGAATTTTTGTAATGAATCAACTTATTAAAATTTATGAGAAAAGCAGAGAATCAAAAATAAAATGGTGCTCTGATCTGTACTTTAAAATATGATCATGAATATTGAAAGATCATATACCGCTAATTCTGAATAATGTTTGCTCAAATGATGGCAAGCTAACATATATAATAGTTTTACTAAAAAGTAAAAGAGTGTTCGTAATGATTGGTAATCACCAACCGTAAAAAAGCCGCGTGGAAAATCCTCGCGGCTTTTGCTTGTCATTGAACTAACCTGCCCGCTAGCGTAATGCTGTAGCGTCGGTCTAATACCTTTATTTTCTCAGAGGATTTATTACCTTCTTACTCCACTTAACTGCCAATTACTCTAACTAAGCATGCTCTTCATCTAATGTATTCTATACCATAAAAGACCTTGCTAGCTCTAACACCGCAAGGTCCTTTATGAATTTCTTAAAAGATGGCTCTTTATATCAATAATTTAACCTTAATGGGAGATTATATTGATTTTAGAATCGATACAGGCTTCTATTAAGTATGCCATCCGAACTTTTAACATTGAAACAATTATACATGATGTTTGGGTAGATCGTTTGAAGTGATGTGATGTTTACAGCTGTGAAAAGAAAGCCGCTTGAATCATAACTTCAAAATGACTAAGAAATGCAGACACTATTTCCACTGCAAACGTTTCTAGTGGCAACAGAAAATCAGATGATAATTTTCAGATCAACCCTGAATATTTTTATTAATATTTATACAAATAAATGAATATAATTAAATTTTCTCAATTTCCATGATCCACTTTTCGCAACTTTTGCGATCCATCACATATCGTCAGCGATACAGTTATTCCCTCACACTTACGAACACTTACTATACCCACAGTTGCTACACGTCTTACAACCCTCAATGTTAATCAACGAAGCTGTTCCACACCCTGGACACAGATCACGAGACGTTTCGATAGAATTATGTTTATGACCACTATTATCAACGCCTTGACTCACGTTGGCGTCTGCCTCACGTGTTGCTGCTACAGGTGCTGGATCATGATCACCGCCAATACCACTCTGCACATGAGTTTCCAGTGCTTTCGCCACGGCATCCGCGATAGATTCCACGCGGTTCACACCGAAGCCAATTGCACCAGAACCACCGATTCCTTTGAGATGCTTAATCAAGAGTTCAACTTTAAATCCATGATCTCCATAACGAAGGAACAGAGAACATACACGCCCCAAGGCTTCTGCCATAGCAAATACATCGGAACCTGCCTTCCCTACATTCAAGAAGATTTCGCTAGGTATGCCGTCAAGATCGTTAATTGTAATATACGCCATTCCGAATGGTGTATTGATCTTGTACGTTGCGCCACGCAAGACTTGCGGACGGCTCTTGTACTGCTTGTCTACAACCTTCTTACTTTGGGGTTCGGTGACCTTATCTGCCGAAAGATTACCACTTAGTGATTCAAGCGCTGCTTCTTCACCTGCAAAATGATCAACCACTTGTTGTTCCGCTTCCTCTTCGAGTGTCACAACATCTGCAGATTCTGTCTCGTCTTCCTTCTTACTGGTATTTAAGACTTGTACATCACGACTCCCATCACGGTAAATCGTCACGCCTTTACAACCTAGATCGAATGCCATCTCATAAAGCTCTGCTGTTTCTTCTACCGTAAAGTCAGAAGGACAATTCGCCGTCTTCGAGATCGAGCTATCTACCCAACGTTGAATCGCTGCTTGTACACGAATATGGTCTTTCGCAGACAGGTCCATCGCAGTCACGAAGTAATCTGGCAATGCCTGACCAGGATTAGCTTCAAGCCATTCCTGCGCGATAGGTACGAATTGCTCATCATAACCAAGACGGCTTTGACGGAAGTATTTGAATGCAAAGTACGGCTCAATACCTGTTGAAGTCCCTACCATTGTACCCGTACTGCCTGTAGGCGCTTGGGTAATTACGGTTACGTTACGCATTCCCTTTTCACGAATAGCCTCTCCCACTTCTGAGAACACTTCCGTCATATTGCGCATAAATCCACTTTGTAGGTACTTCTCAGCATCGAATGCCGGGAAGGAACCTTTCTCTGCGGCGATATCTGCCGATGCTAAATAAGCCTCACGTGCAATAAACGCATATATTTTATCTAGAAATTCTAACGATTCTGGACTGCCGTAACGGATGTTCAGCTTAATCATCAGCTCTGCAAGACCCATCGTACCAAGGCCAACCCGGCGTTCATTCTTCTGGTTCTTCTCATTCTCATCAAAATGATACGGTGTCGTGTTAATGACATTATCCAAGAACCGCACCGAATAGTGCGTTGTTGTTGCTAGTTCGGTCCAATTCACATCATGATTCTCTTCATCATAGAACTTCGATAAATTAATGGCGGATAGATTACATACACCCCAAGCTGGCAGTCCTTGCTCACCACAAGGGTTCGTACAAATGATCGGATTAAAGTACCAACTATTAGACATATCATTGTAATGTTCCATGAAGACAATACCAGGTTCAGCCGATTTCCATGCTGCACCAATAATCGTATTCCAGATCTCACGTGCTTTTACCGTACGATAAGGAACAACTTTATGTCCTGACAGCTTCCATTTCTCTAAATCGCCATCCCATACTTCATCGTAGTCAGGTTCGGTTGTATCTGGGAATACTAATTCCCAATCCAAATCTTCCTTAACAGCCTTCATGAACCCGTTACTTATGCACACCGAAAGATTGGCATTCGTCACTTGTCCCATCGTCTGCTTCACGGTAATGAAATCGAGTACATCCGGGTGCCAATCGTTAATCATCAACATGAGCGCACCTCGACGGCTACCACCCTGTTCGATTAATCCTGTTGTATAGCTGAATAATCCACCCCATGACACGGCACCGCTTGAAGATCCATTCACGCCTCTAACAATGGCTCTGTGCGGACGTAGGGATGATAAGTTAATACCGACACCACCACCACGCGCCATGATTTCCGTCATCTCGGATAGGGTGTTCATAATCCCACCACGGCTATCTTTTGGAGAAGGAATGACATAACAGTTAAACAAGGTTAACTCTTCACTTGCTCCTGCACCAGCGGCGATCCGCCCCCCAGGAACAAGCTTCCAATCATCCAATAGATGACGGAATTTGTCTTGCCACTCCAATTGTAGTTCTGGCGTAGTCTCTACTGAGGACATGGCCTTCGCTAAGCGGTCCCACATCTCCTCAGGTGTTTTCTCAATATTTAATGTGAGTCGCTCAATATCAGATTCAACAAGCTCCCCACCTCGTGTCTTCACTGTTACAATTCTACCCTCACGTTTGACTATCTCCCCTACTTCTTTCGTAGGGAACTTAGGATCGTCCTTCGTTAGAACGAGGACTACATCGCCAACTTTGGCCTGATTACTATCTGCATCCTTCCAAGCATATCTATCCAGAAATATTTTTTCACTTAGGCCCACTAATCGACTTGTACGTTGCAATTTACTCAAAAAAACAACCTCCTAGTATACTACTTTAAGACTTTACAACCATTGAACACCCTACCGATAAACCCTATATATTGTGATTAACAAAGTATACTACACTACATATTGTAATTCCATGTCGCATTCGTGAAATTTTGGGCAAGAAAGCACTTCCTTGTTAGACAACCTTTCTTTATCTCCTATATTCTCTATCTTTCATCAACTGACCTTGAAATAAATATGTAAATCACGCAATTACAGCAAAAAGTAATCACGCCATCACATCTATAGTTATGAACTTCCCTACTTCAGTGCATACTACACTTTACAAGATTCTAATTTACACGATTCTAATAAGGAGGCGAAAACCTTGGATACGCCATTCATTGAACATATGACAACTACGCAAAGCCTACCTGTCCCACTAGTCATAGACCAGAGTTGGCTTGAGAATTTAGAGAGTCGCCTTGATAAAGGAGGACCTTGGGGAGACTGGCGATTGTTCCAACTGGCCGTACAAGGGGAAGAATCCCGCCTAGTTACAAGCTTTGATGAATTACTATGTGTGAAATATATTCAAGATCTAACCCCACTTCCTCATCAAATCGATACCGCTCGCAAAGTTCTATTTGAGATGTCCGGAAGAGCTATTTTGGCAGATGAGGTGGGCCTTGGTAAGACGATTGAAGCAGGACTCATTCTTAAAGAATATATCATTCGAGGTCTCGTCTCTAAAGTGCTTATTCTCGTGCCTGCATCTTTGGTTCTTCAGTGGGTTCGTGAATTAAATAGCAAATTTGGTATTCTAGCCGTTGCCCAGAAAAAAGCTTATTCATGGAGTTCAGATATTGTTGTTGCATCAATAGATACAGCTAAGAGAGATCCTCATAAAGATATTTTGTTAGACCAAGAATACGACATGCTCATTATTGATGAGGCACACAAACTTAAAAACAAGAAAACATCCAATTACCAGTTCATTCAAAAGCTTCGTAAGAAATACTGTCTACTACTCACAGCAACACCTGTTCAGAATGATCTTGGTGAACTATTCAATCTAATTACGCTACTTAAACCTGGTCAGTTAGGTAAACAAGGTGAATTCTCTTCAAACTTTGTAGTAGATAAGCGTATAGCTAAGAATGAAGGACAATTGAAGGACGAACTCTCAAAGGTCATGATTCGAAATCGCCGTGGCGAAGGTCCTACTATTTTTACCAAAAGAACGGTTCGGAATGTCAATCTGCAACTTTCTCCTGAAGAACAAGCGTTATATGATGGTGTGACCTCTTATGTCAAAGATCAGTATCAAGCAGCCGGAGGCAATTTGAGCAGTATGCTATCGCTAGTAACGCTACAACGTGAAGTCTGTAGTAGTCGTGATGCTGTATTCGTGACGTTGGTTAATCTGACGAAGAAAATGGCTGAGGATTCTCCCCAACGGGCCAAGATCTGGGATCTTGTATATATGATCAAAGAAATCAAAGCCAATACCAAAGCTGAGAAAACAATTGAGCTCATCCGAGAAATGAATGAGAAAGTGATCGTATTTACGGAATACCGTGCCACACAAGAGTATTTATTGCAGTATTTCCGTGCAAATGACATCAGTTGTGTACCCTATCGCGGTGGGATGAACCGAGGTAAGAAAGATTGGATGATGGATTTATTTCGTGGTCGCGTTCAAGTCATGATTGCTACGGAAGCTGGCGGCGAGGGGATTAATCTGCAATTCTGCCATAACATGATTAACTTCGACCTACCTTGGAACCCTATGCGCGTAGAGCAACGAATCGGGCGAATCCACCGACTAGGCCAAAAGAATGATGTGAAAATATACAATTTATCTACCACAGGAACGATTGAAGAACATATTCTTAACCTGCTTCATGAAAAAATAAATATGTTCGAGATGGTTATCGGTGGGTTGGACGTTATATTAGAACGCTTCGAGAAAAAGGGATCGCTCGAAAAAAGTTTATATAAAATTGTATTAGAGTCACAGTCAGATGAGGAAATCCGCCAGAAAGTTAACTCACTTGGTCAATCACTAGATGAAGTCAAAAGACAAGTAGAGGATGAAGTCGTGAGAGAGGAAGAAGCATGATATGAATATGTCCGCAGATCAAGTACAGCAGCATGTCATGACGTATTTGGAGGTCACTGAGTGTCAAATTATCGAGAAATCTCCCTTTCATGTGACCGTGAAGCTTTCACCGCAAGCAGATAAACAATTAACGAATCGTCCCTATTATTGGGGATTTGTCGAACGTACAGGAGTCGATCCTGAGACCCTCTCCTATACGTTTGTATTTGACCCTGAACGTTATACGGTCGTAGATGTTCCGCCTGCTCCTGTACCAGAAGGCACTCCCCAGGATAGCATTCTGTCACGGTATTTCGGTGTAGCACCTGTCGTTCCACGAATAGGCCCGGGTCGTATCCAACGCGAAGATGTGAATTATGGCAGTCGAAGACTCCAACAAATATGGGATGTGGCTCGCCAAGAAGGGTCCTATGTCTATTTATTTGAGCAACCGGGAGACCTACAGCGGCGAGCTTTATTCTCTGCTGCCTATGAACCTTGGCTGGCCGTATGCTTCAAAGTAGAAATGACCTGTGATGTGAAGAAAGAACAACTTCATTTCATGGGGATTTCATTATTGACTGGGGTTATAACGGATGACTTCAGAGAATTGTTGGTGGGGAAAAATTTGAGTCCTAGGCTTCCAGAAAATGTCCATATTAACCCGGCAGAATTATCGATAACTAAAGCCGCCGAGCATCTGCAATCCCATCTAACTTCTATGCTTAGTCAACTCGACTATACATGGGCTGATCAGGCACAGGAGCGTTTGAAAGACGAACTTACGATCATCGATGCCTATTATGAGAACATGATGAATGATCCTGAAGAAGAGAAAAACGACCTTATTCGTGAACAATATGATCGCAGACGAAGTGAAATGACATGGCAATATGAGCCTAAAGTGAATGTGTCCGCCATAACCTGCGGTCTATTTCACCTGAGACCAATCCAATAGAGGTAGTATGACCTTCATCGCTAAAAGAGTGCAAAAATAGACCTTCATAATCGTTGTTCCTCCTGACAGTTTGTAACACCCTTTTTAATCCTTGTCCGTTACACTGGGATAAGTTGACAATACAGAAAGGTGGATTGTATGAAATCCTTGGGCACAGCCTCCAAATTAGTAGTTGTCCTAATCAGTTTACATTTATTAATGCCAACAGTTCATTCATCGGCTCCTGTAGCCGCTGCGGGTATTACAACATCTGTTCAAATAAATGAAAATAGTTCCGAGGATTGGGCTCTTACGATGGGTAAGAGTGTTAGCCCTGCTCCTTCCTCCTTAAAGACTTTTTCTGAGACGGTTGTGAAACAACTCTCTGAACAACAAGTATTCAGTTCATGGACCCATTCTGAGCTTCAATACTTCCCGCTGGGTCCTGGTACACACAGCTGGCTCGTAACGGTATCTCGGGATCAGAAAGAGCTTGGTTATCTTATTTTCACAGCGACAAACACAAACGCTCAAGAATATATACTTAGCGAATACGGAGCTTCCCCCTCTGAACCCTATGATTTAACAGCTCTGCACCAGACCTTGGCAGAGTTAGACATTATCTCTCCCTCTTCTTCTAAAAAACCGTATCCCACTAAGATAGAACCACTGTATACACCTCTGCTGCCCTTATGGAAAGTATCATTTGGTCATCAGGATACCTTGTATCTCAATGCTCTAACAATGGATGTTCTACCTTGGGACGAGTCCCACTGGAAGAAGCTCAATCAACAAACCTCAGAGTTAAGTGATGCCCGCTTTTCTTCAAAAGATGACGCTGTCACTTCCTCACAAGTTGTATCACACGAAGGCCAGAAAGACCCGTTAGACAATCTCATGTGGATCACAACAACACCGTTATCTGTGTTTTCTGATTTGGATGTTGAGTCCTATATCAACAAACACAATTCTATAATCTTCACTTCACCGAATCGTAATGATGATGTTGGTGGCCCTTTTGCAATATCTGGTTATCAGGAGTGGTATTCAACCCAAGGGGGTACACATCCGATGGTTTACGCCGGTACGGGTCTTACTGGACAACGATACGTTCCACTGTCCATTTTACTTAATAAAGGTGTATTTCATGCTTTTCCATCAGTAGCCAAGTAATATCCTAAGTTACAATAATGGGGCTTGTCCGAGAAGGTCGTATATGACATTCTCGGACAAGCCCCATTTATTTGTTGTGTTCCCTTCATTATTCCTTCCTAATACGCAGAACTCTAATTCATATGTTCTTTCAAGGTTGGGTCTTGCTCTTCCCATGGAACCTCTCGTGAAATGTTGCTTCTCCACAAACTCAGACTAATCGGAATCATACCGAACCATTTCGTAGACCAAGGTTCTTTGAACTCCGTATGTTGCCTCTCCTCACGTGGTGTTTCAATATATGTCACCACTTGTTCTGTAATGTATTTCACCAATTTCAGTTCATCGCCCATACCGCTATCCCCTTTTTAAGTTTGAGATAAGTTATGTCTTTCTATATCTAGGTTGTACAACTTACAGGCAAATTAAACTTCTGAATGGATGTATGAATCTTTTTCCCATTTTTGCACATTCTAACATTTAGTTGCTTCAACACAATAAACGATAAATGACATAGGGAGGTACAATGCTTTCATGATCACGAATCCTTGGAAGAAATATTTACTCGTTCTAATCTTAACTGTCGGATCCCTCTGCAGTCCCCAATTATATCTAAGTTCTATATTTGCAGCCCCAGCATTAGATCCAGAACACCCAGCCTTTCCTAAAGAAATCCTCCTCATTGATGCTGGTCATGGTGGAATTGACGGTGGAACATCTTTTCATGAAATCCTCGAGAAAGATATCAATCTAAGTATCGCTAAGAAAGTATTCCTACTCCTTAGAAGCAAAGGCTTTGAAGCTGTATTGAACCGTTCAGGTGATTACGCACTCAGTGATGATAATCATTGGCTGAACAATTCTTCACGTCACACACGTGATCTGGCGCAGCGTAAGGAATTAAGTCGTATCGTTCCCACAAAGGTTGTAGTGAGCCTACATGTGAATTGGGGAAAGAGAGCAAGCAATCAAGGCCCTCTGGTACTATACCAGAATGAAGGACGTAGTTTCATTCTTGCCAATGAAATTCAAGCGCAATTAAATCCTTTATATGCTACCCAACATCAACCGGTATATGGTAAACCATATTATATTCTAAACTATGTTAAAGACCCGGCTGTTATTGTGGAGATGGGCTTCCTCAGTAACGCTGAAGACCGGGCCATGTTGTGTAATCCTCGTAAGCAACTCGCCATTGCAGAAGCTATCGTTGCAGGTATTATTGGTTATTTGACGGTAACATAGGGGCAGCATTCCAGCTCCACTTCTGTCTCACAAGATCACTTATCCCAACGAATTCCACACTTCCCTGCATTTGTGGAATTCGATTTCTAAGTGTTTCTGCTGTTGTTTTACCAACATGACCGATTGTGACACAGTATTGATTCTTAGTTGCCCACAATTCGACTTCACGTAATTGCTTACTGATGTGACCGGTCGTATGAACATCGTCTAAGAAGATATGATTATTTACAGGAGGCAAGCCCTTTTGAGTAGCAACTGAGCCTACAACAGAACGATAATTGGTCTTGCTATCAACAAAAAACAATCCTCTTTCCTGGCATACCGCCAGCACAATTGCCATAATTCGCTCATCACCGGTTATTTTGGATCCCATGTGGTTATTCATGCCAATTGCATAAGGAATATCATCAATAGCATCCTCCACTTTCTTACGAACTTCCGAATCACTAAGATCTGATGTAATGGCGCCAGGCCCAAGCCAGCTTGCTTTCCCAGTCTTTGGTTCCATCGGCATATGAACAATCACATCATATCCCCGCTTATGAGCTAACTCGGCATCACGATGACTTGTTGGCAAGAATGGCATAATCGCTGCTGTTATTTTCACAGGCATTTGGAACATCTCTTCTGTACCCTTCTGCCCATTACCGAAATCATCAATGATAACAGCCACTTTAGGCTTACCTTCAGATGAAGAATCAGCATCTACTCCCGATGCACCAGCATGCCCGATGTTCATGCTACAAATGATGCTCAGACCAAGACAACCAATGGCCAATTTGCGAAACTTTAGATGACGACTACATAATGAACTCATAACGATCACCCTTTCTCACTTCTGCCTTCATTGTTTGAGTAAGAGGGACTAAATATGTATCCGGGCAATAAATCAGAGTAACAATTATTGTAGCTGTTAATAAATCTTATGATTCCCACTGAGCCTAAGCCCCGCTTTGTTTACTTTTCTTTCACAGCGACTAATATCAATCGATAAAGAAAATATATTCCAAGGTAAGATCCCGTTACAAGGAACAGTGGATTCAAAAAAATAGCGTGTATGTTCGTCATAAACACCGTATTATCTTTTATTATTTCATAAATGGCTAGAGTAGCAATATCACCAAAAATACATGCAGACACAACAGATACCACGTTAAATAAGATCCGCCACTTCATCCAATTTTTTTGTATCACCAACATCGCAATAGGAATAAGAATACTACCTAGAATAATAAGTATCTTCATATGGTTCACCTCATTATTATTCTTGACGCATTTTAGCTGATCAATACTTATTGTGTGTGATAAGGTTGTGTTGTTACAGACGTTGCAACGGTTTCCAATTAAAAACCCGACCTCGCGAGGTCGGGTTTTTACGATCTTGTATTAAATATTGAACGTGCTACTACCGAGCTTCTACACTAGCTCTAATGGAGGCTTTCCTACTGTAACTGTTATCCCTATCTCTGCTTGAGGGGCGATAATTGCTACGATTCCACTCTCCGAACTAGGGAAAGGACGAAACTCTATCTGGCATGCATCCGCTCCGGAAACTACTACGTTCTCCTTGGAGATCAATGCAACGCGGGGATGGTAGATCAAAGTCTCACCACCGGACGGAACGTAGTCCACTTTTAATATGTCCGTATCATAGTCATAGTGGTATCCGACAAGCACGCCCCCTGTTGCCTGTGGATAAGCGCGGTTCAACGCCTTTGTGTAAGGAGAATCCTTGAAACCGTCACACCAGCACCAATAGGTATTACTCCAAAGATACTTTTCAAAAATGGAAATGAGACTCTTGGATAGCTCAAAAGTTGCAGGATGATTGGAAAACGCCCCCCACTCTCCGATCAGGGCAGGGATGTTCAAACGCTCCTGTACCTTGCGATGGGTAGAAAATATCAAATCAACACGATCCTGATTATAGATTTCATAATGCTCCGTATCGACTACCAAATCGTAACCGTGAGGGGCGAATACCTGATTATGGACAACCATACCCTTATTGTTCTGTACAAGTTCCAAACCGGATTCCACTCCCATATTAGCAAAATAGCTAGTTTCTAACATCAAAAATCCGTCCGGGACAACCGAGCGGATCGCTGCCGCCGTTTTGTTAAAAAAGGGAGCGAGAACTTCACGCTCGAATACCTGTGAAGCCTCTTTCGCACTTTCGACCAATATTCGATAGATCTCCATGTCCGCCATGCCGACGAGTATCTCTTGTTTTTTCTCCTCATCAAACCAAAGTGCGGAAAGTTGTTCCATGTCGACCTCAGTCATTCCCATAACAGATTGAGCGTAGGCAGCAATGATTGTGCCAAATACCTCCTGCCCTCTTGATCCAGGATAGGGTTCGTTCATCATGTCGTATCCGATGATATTGCTACAGTCTGCAAAAAACTCTGCCGCATGTTTCCACATCGCCGCATAATGATCCTGCAAACCTATACCATCAGTAGCTGGCGTGTTTTCCCAGAAATGATCTAACGCACGGTTCAGTGCTGGACTTTCCAAATAAGCGTCACTCCAGATCTGGCCGACAACATGAGGGAGATCATCGGAGAAGGTCGCCCACTCAGGAGCACCATCGCCATAGAGCAAACTATATAAATCCTGATGCATATCAAGAAAAACGTAAATATCGTTTTGCTCCGCCCACTTGATTTGCTGTTTGATTGTGCCAAGATATTCGTTATCATAGACACCTGGTTCCGGCTCCACGCCATCCCAAATCAAACCCAAGCGGACGACATTAAAGCCTTGTTCATGAAACCATGTAAAAAGACTCTCATCGCAAGGGTCCACATACCCTTTCGCCTTTTCCTTACAGACCAAGTTGACCCCATTCAAAATTACCTGTTCTCCGTCTTCATTTACAATACGCTGTCCATCAGTTGATAACTTTTTCATTTTTATCCCATCCTTCCTCATTGTCTGTTACAGGAATATAGATTTCAATGTAGTGATTGTTGTACTGATTATATAGATTGATTTCAAGAGAATTTCCGGCGATCTTGAAGCCTCGCTTATGAATGAATGCTTTCATCCTCTCGTAATGATCGTCTAATTCGTTATAACCTTCCCTGCCAATTACAACGCATTTCCTTGCGCAAAAGCATGGCTCTAGCTTCTGGAATACGCCAGAATTGTCCTCCATCGGGAAGGTTGACAAAATACCATTGTTTAAATAATTGTGATATTTACATGCGATAAGGTTATCCATTGATACGATAGATATGATATGGCAGAAAGCGAGCCATTCCTGATGAGCGCTGATTTTACTTACCTGCTGCTGCACTTTGCTCCCAATCTTCCTATCAGCACTCTCCATAATAGAGTCGGTAAGAAACACCCAGCTTGGATTACTTTTCACAAGTTCAATGACATCTGTGTCCTCGAAACGCTGAAACTGATCTTTTAAGAAATCTAGCTTCTGAGACAAGTGCTTCAGATAGATCAACTGCCGGTCGACATCTTTCTGCTTGCTAGAGAGCAGCTCGCGCATATCATTCAGACTATCGTCTGTGAGAAGCACCTGAATACGCTCAATTGGGACATCCAAAGCTCTAAGCATTCTAATCGTTATTAGGGAATCGAACTGTTCAAGGTAATAATAGCGGTACTTGTTCACGTCCCGATCGTGCGAAGGGAGCAATCCAATCTTGTCATAGTAACGAAGAGTATCAATCGGGATACCCAGAATATTAGAAACCTCACCAATCGAAAATTTCAGCTTTAACATAGTCTTAGTCCATTCAATTATTTCGGACCTCCCCTTCTGGCATAGTTACTGAACGCAGATATTTCTTCCTCTTTCTTTTTGTCGAACGGATAGAAAGCCATCGGAATAAGACCGATAAGTATTGCAATAAGCGGGATAAGACCCGTGGCTAATCTTATACCGAACACTGCGGATTCAGACTGAGTTGTCGCACGCCCGTCGTAGCCAAATGCACCGATAACATTGATGAAGACCACCGTCTGTAAGCTGGAAAAGGCAACAATAAATAACGAAAACAGACCGTTGAACAATCCGGTTTTCCGTACACCAGTAGTGCGCTCGTTCTCATCAATGATGAGCGCTCCCATCGGCGAAGCCGCAGTTCGAATATAATTCACTGTAAATACAATCATGATATAGGAAAGAAACACAGTCCAGATATTAGTGGCAAAAAAAATTCCCCCGTAGCCGAGAACGGCAGAGATTGTACCCCAATAGATGCTTATTTTCGTGCCATATTTTTTGACGATATATCCCATGACCGGCAGAAACATGAGAGCGATTACATGAGTGCTTACGTCTACGATCGTAGCTGTGAGACCTCCTGTATTTAACACATCATCCATATAGTAAAGGTAGGGTGTGAAGTAAAAGCCAATGGGGCCGATCGTGAAGATTGAGTAGAGAACATAAGTGAGGAAAGGGCGAGATTTTACGATTTGCCAGGATTCGCTCCAAACATCTTTAGTTTCCATATGTTGGATATTGAGAGTTTCATACATTTTTGCATCATCCCTTAGCCCCCGAAGAGCCAAGGTGAAGAATATTGATTCCAACAGAATCACCGCTGTAAAGACCGGGATGATCACTTCACGCTTTCCGTCGCCCACCAACAATAGCGTCGGAATCATGGTGATTAGAAAGGACATAGCTTGGGAAACGTAGTTTTGTATCACGTTGACATCAATGCGCTCTTCTTTGGTGGGGGCTGCGATCAATGTATAGGATTGATAGGCCACACTGTAGGCAGTTGCGGCCGTATCGTAGATAAATAACTCTACCGAATAGAGAAGAAAAATCTGCCACTGAGCCCAAGACGGACTGGATAGCATCATGAGAAATGAGGCTATGATCATAAATGGTACCGTCACGCGCATGATGTAGACATATTTCCCACGTGTCGGACGGTGCCTCATTTTATCGATCCATACACCTATCATCGGATCGTTAATAGCATTCCAGATATTATAGATTATGTACACCCAGCCAACATACTTCGGACTGAGCCCGATCATATCCGTGTAGTATTTGATGAACACATTATGAATGAGAACGCCTCCGACCGAGAGGACCGGTCCGGGAAGAGCCAGTCGCCATTTCTCCCCTAAGGTCAACCCACTGCTGGTAAAGCGAAAGAGTCCCCGAATGGAACTTACTACTTTTCTCAAGAATATCATTCCCTTCTCTTAAGTAGCTCTCTAATCAATGGCTCATTAACCTTAAATTTCATATTACTCATCATTATAAACTATGGAGTAACTCCAGTTTCAATAGGCGATTAAAATATTTTATTGTTCGCCCCGGCAGTACTAATTTTAACGCAAAAAATGAGGTTAACCAGATTTAAATGATTAACCTTATAACCCGAAAGGACGATGCATCCTACCCCCATATTCCAATGAGCAGAATACCAAAGAATATGACTACGGAATACCTATTTCCCGTAAAGAACTAATATGGGCCATTGGTGCCTGCTCTAGTGCGAACAGAAATAGTAGATATGATCCCGGGTTCAAAATGGCTCCTAACATCATGGTAGATTTATTGATCCGCCATTCCTCCAAGATCTGTCGTGAAGCTAGGTTATTATCTAGAGAACTAATCATTTAATATTTTCCTATTTTATTAAAAACAGCCCCCACCTCAATAATAGGACAGGGACTCAATTCTGTTTCTTATTAACATAAGCGGCAAGCAAGTCAGACTAAGAACGCGTATAACCCTGAACTTGACCCGGGGAAAGTTCCTGGAAATCAGGTAACCCCATCAACCCTTTCTCTGCTCCACCCGGATTGTAGAAGGCCAATAGTCTTAGTAGTTCCCATCCATGATTATGTGTCGAGTGAAAAGCGGCTATTGGAATATGAATGATATCGCCCGCTTTTACGGGAAAGGGGTCGCCATCGTTGAGCGTCTGTACACCCTCACCAGAAAGAACATAAAGAATCTCTTCGGACTCTGGATGATTGTGACGATCATGGCCCTTGCCTGGCAACAACACAACCTCTCCCAACGTTACGGATGCACCTTCCGTGCTATCCGGTGTTACGAACCACTTAATCAGACCCCAGTCAAAAGAATGTGTTGGAATTGTACCTTTATCAATATTTGTCATGTGTAATTCCCTCCAATAATAGATTTGAATGTGACCATATTTGAGGTCATTGCAAGCTCCGTCGGAAGACGCTCCATACTGGATGCTCCGAAGAAACCTACAACACCACTTGTATGCTTAAGTATGTAGGCTGCATCCGCTGCCGTAGCAATCGGACCGCCATGACAGAGAACGATGATGTCTGGATTTACCGATTTCGCTGAGTCATGCATAGCCTGTACACGTTGGGCTGCTTCTTCCAGTGTAATCGCCGTTTGTGCGCCAATCGTACCGCTTGTGGTAAGCCCCATATGCGGTACGAGAATATCCGCTCCCGCTTCAGCCATTTGAATTGCCTGTGTTTCGTCAAATACATAAGGAGCTGTCAGAAGATCCATTTCATGTGCTAGGCGAATCATCTCGACTTCCAAGTCGAACCCCATGCCAGTCTCCTCTAGATTAGCGCGAAACACACCATCAATAAGTCCCACCGTCGGGAAGTTCTGTACCCCTGCGAAGTCCATATCTTTGATTTGCTTCAGAAATACGGACATGCTTCGAAACGGATCTGTTCCACATACACCTGCCAACACAGGTGTTTTCTTAACAATAGGAAGAACCTCACTTGCCATGTCTACAACGATAGCATTGGCATCGCCATAAGGCATAAGGCCAGCTAAAGAACCCCTTCCTGCCATTCTGTAACGACCCGAGTTATAAATAATGATAAGATCGGCACCCCCAGCTTCCGCACATTTCGCCGAAAGCCCGGTTCCAGCACCAGATCCGATAATAGGACAACCTACAGCAATTTCATTACGCATACGTTCAAGTGATGCTTGCCGGGTAAGCATGTGATTCCCCCTTGATGGATATCAAATTAGTCTAACTTCTCTACAGCCTCACCAGTTGACCTCCAACTCTATGATTTTCCAACATCAATTTAATTTAATGAACCCACTGTTTGTATTGCCTATAGCTCAGCAGCTACTGTTGGAACGTTGTTTGGTAAAGCTCGTGTAAGCGATCCGCCATGGCTTCTGCGAACTGGGGATTATTTATATCGGTATCCACTTGAATGATTTCCACCACATTCTGATCAAGATGTTCCATTAGAGCATCGATAAGCGCATGATCAGCTTCAACGTCATAGAACAGTTGCCCTTCTATTGCGATCAATGAGAACCCCTTCAGTGGAATGAAAAGTGTAATCGGACCCTTCGAAGCATTTAACTTAAGCGCGATGTTCCGACCTAATTCCGAGCACTCATCAGGCGTTGTTCGCATTAAAGTTATCGTTTCATTATGTTTATAGAGTAGTCTATCTTTAAACTTCTGAGGTACTGTGTCTATTGGACCGAAATTGACCATATCTAGTGCGCCTAGCGAAACCACTTGTGGAATACCCATTTCACCTGCTGATCGTAGACGATCTGGCCCTGCAGAGAGCACACCACCTACAAGTTCATCTGCTAATTCCGTCGTCGTCACATCTAACGTTGCTGTGATGAACCCATCCTTAATCAAAGACTCCATGGACGCTCCGCCTGTACCAGTTGCATGAAAGACTACAACCTCATACCCAAGTTGTTCAAGCCTTTCACGTGCCACATCTACAGAAGGGGTCGTAACTCCAAACATAGTAGCACCGATAAGCGGCTTTTCACTCGTCAACAACGGTACTTCCATCTTAACCATGCCGGAAATAGCTCCCGCTGCATTGGCTAGAATTTGGGTCGATAACCGATTGATTCCAGCGATGTCGACAACGGAATACATCATAGTAATATCAGTCGATCCAACATATGGACGAGTCTCGCCAGATGCCATCGTTGATACCATCAGCTTGGGCAATCCTATCGGCAAAGCTCGCATAACTTGAGTCACAAGCGCAGTACCGCCCGAGCCACCAAGTCCCACAATGCCGTTCATCCGGCCCTCTTTATACAATTGCTGCGCAATAACACTAGCTCCCTGCGCCATGGTCGTGATAGATGCTCCTCGATCACCCGAAGCAATCAATTCCGATATATTGCTGCCCGCAGCTTCAGCCACATCATGACGAGAGAAATCCTCTGATATATGCGACTCTCCCAATACACCAGCGTCAACCAAGATCGTATGGACTCCGCTTTCCTGCAGAAGCTCATTGATATAAGCGTATTCCGTTCCTTTCGTGTCAAAAGTACCGAGTAACACAACTGTAGGTTTTGTCTGGAATATCCTATTTCCCATTTAGGGTTCCTCCTGTTTATCTTTTACTTAGGCACTATTGTTGAATAGCCACGAACGCATGTAAGTACTTACAAATATTCATAATTCATATTTCCAAAAACATAGCCATTCAGGGATCAAAATCTGAACTCTATTAATTACTATATTGTTCTATGATTCCTAATATTCCATTAATACAGGTAACCGAAGTATGTATGCTCAATATCCCATTTCAGTACAGAGAATGGGAGTTTCCCTACTACAAACAAAAGAGCACCCCTATTAATCTGAAGTGACCCCTGTCAAGTAGACAATTAACAAAAAGCAATATTTAAGCAGCCTGAGTCCTGTATTCGTAGGGGCTCAGGTTGTTTAGTTTCTTTTGAAAGCGTTCATGGTTGTAGAAATGGATGTACTGCTTAACGGCGTGTTCGACCTGCTTTACAGAATGAAAAACATGAAGGTAGAAGCACTCTGCTTTAAAATGACTGAAGAAGTTCTCCATACATGCATTGTCCCAACAGTTTCCTTTCCGGGACATGCTGGCTTGGATGCTGTATCGTTTGAGCAGCTGACTATATTGGCGGGATGTATACTGGAATCCTTGGTCACTATGCAGTAGAACACCTTTGGTATTC
>NZ_FTNK01000008.1 GCF_900156375.1 Paenibacillus macquariensis | reverse complement strand
ACTCCATCATTAGCCTCATTTGCTGTTGTTGCTCCATCTACTGTAAAGAAGTCTTCAGCCACACCTGTTAATGTGTATCCTGCTTTGGGTGTGATCGTTATCGTTGCTGTGTATGCGGTATCTCCAGCAAATTTCGCACCCGCTGGTGACCATGAAATCGCTGCTGTGTATTCTGCTGTAGCATCTATTAATGATACTGGCGTCGCGCCTGTTACTGGCACTGTTACTCCAGTGATGGCTTCTGTTGCAATTACTCTTAACGGTTTGATGTTCGCTTTAACTACCGTCAGTTGTTTTGCGCTTAATTTATCTGCTACAACACGGACGGAGATCTTATCTCCCTCTTTTACAGTAATATTATCAACAGATGTACCCGTAATCGCAGTGTAACTGGCACTGCCATTAATCGAATACTCCATACCATCTGCAACATTGTTCAACTTCGTTGTTCCCCTATTCGTTCCTTGTGTCAACGCTGTAACTGCCCATAATTGAGGGTATTGACCTGAAAGTATATACCAATCTGAGTTGAAATTCCAACCACTAAATGTGGCTTGGTTTCTCATATCTTCGGCTGATTTACCGAATCCTCTTCCTGTTTCCCCCAAAGGTTGTCCAGTTGTTGCGCTGTCGTAGTAGCTGTTCTTGAAGATTGTTCCTCCTACGGCAACCTCACCAACCAAGCCGCCTAACGAAGAAGTTCCACTCACTTTCCCCGTAGCGTAGCTGTTCTCGATTTTCCCTCCAGCTTGATATCCAACCAAGCCGCCTACATATATACCGTTTGACACTTCCCCCGTAGCGTAGCTGTTGCTTATTATTCCTTGACTCTGACCAACCAAGCTGCCTACACCATTGCTTCCAATCACTTTCACCGTAGAGTAGCTGTTGCTTATTTTTCCTTGTGCATTGTTCATTCCTACCAAGCCGCCTAACGTAGAATACCCTTCTACACTTCCTCCCCTAACGTAGCTGTTGCTTATTGTTCCATAGTTGAATCCTACCAAGCCGCCTAAACCACTCTGTCCAGTTATAATGATATTTTCCAGACTCATATTACTAATCACACTATTCATACCCGCATATTCGAAAAGTCCATTACCATTTCCGAATCTTGT
Organism: Paenibacillus macquariensis; assembly: GCF_900156375.1. GTDB lineage: Bacteria > Bacillota > Bacilli > Paenibacillales > Paenibacillaceae > Paenibacillus_AQ > Paenibacillus_AQ macquariensis. The sequence goes on along the minus strand of NZ_FTNK01000008.1, from coordinate 296,353 downwards.
AATTTTTAGATTCGTGATTTTATAACCTTTGCCGTCCATATTTCCTTCGAATCGCTTATTAAATCCTTCTCCTATCGGAGTCCAGCCGCCGCTATAGGGACTTACTCCCAAATCAATATCTGCTGTCAGCACAAAATAAATGCCAACACCTAAATTATTCCGAACCTCATTGAGCTGATCGGCCGTTGCAATCTGATAAGGGTCGCCTGCTACACCCGTTCCTCCAGCAAAAGGTACCGCAGCATAGACTTTTCCTTCGGGCGTAATAAGTCCCGACATTCCACCTATCACCATCAACATTACTAGGATGATAGATATTCCTTTTTTACATATCATACGCATTCTATTTCCTCCCCCAAAACTTTCATTTCATTTTCATACTAAAAATAATTACTTCTTTGAGTAATTTATCTTTTTATGTCGAAACTCTTTTCGATTACCTAACTATAGGACTATCTTCCCAAAAAAATAACTCCCCAAATGGGGAGTTTAATTTGATAAAATGGGGGGGCTTTCAACTAAGTATCATTAATTCTTTGGCACGGTGCAGAGCTTTCACTCGATTGTTTACGCCGAGCTTTCTGTAAATATTCTTAATATGGAACTTAACAGTTTCACTTGTAATGTTCAAGTTAAGGGCGCTTTCCTTGTTCGACAACCCATCCGCGATCAACAATATAACCTTTGTTTCCTGCTCTGTTAATATTTCTTTAAGTAACAGTGTTTCTTCCGGCATAACATTCAAGGCTTGAAGCAACTTGTTTACATAGGCCAATGTAACTTTGGGGGCATTTCTCAAGCGACTGCCTTGTTGTACCTTCCAATAAGCAGATAGCAGCTCTGCCATCACAGGACCTTCATCCATAAAACTGCGGATATACCCTTCTGGTTCTGCCAAATATAAGGCGGTCTCTAACTGAACAAGCGCAGCCTCTGTTCGACCTAAGCGCTGAAGCGTCATACTTTGTAGAATGAGTACCTTGATTCGATCTCGGAGTCGATCTTCCTTGCTTAACAAATCATTCAGCCGTTCCAATAGATAAAGTGCTTCTTCCATCCGTTCACATGCTGCAAGCACTCTAGCCAAAGCTAGATGCTCTAACACATGATACAATGAAACTTCATCCGTATGTGCTAGACCACATCTTTGTAACCAATCACGCGCATATTGGGTTGTGCCTTGCTGCAGGGACAGACATGCTTGTTCCGCTTCGATTCTCAACATAAATAATTCATAATCGGGGGAATCGATCTGCGACTTCAACTGTGTAAGCAACTCAGAAGCTCGGTTTGGATTTCCTTGGGCTTGCTGAATTCGCGCAGCACTCATAGCGATGGGTATCACAATCCGTGCAAAGGGCCGTACATCCTTACGTCCAAGTACCTGATTCACATAAAACTCCGCATCCTCCAACCGATTCCACTCGTACAGCAATTTACTATAAGAAACATATAAGAGACCGATAAAAGGATATTTCTTCTTGTACTCCCAAGCTGTAATCCATTTCAATAGGAACACTTCCGCCGCATGAAGATCGTTGATAATGGCCAAATGATCGTCAAATGAATCATAGCCTTGATATCTGTTGCGTCCCATCGTTTGAAAAAAGCTGCCTTCTGGCATATATCGTTCTACCAGCTCGAAATATTCAGATGTTCGCCCCAGGTCCTTTTGAAGATAAGCGGCCACCGAACAGAAGAAGTAAATGTTACCCATTGCCTGCTTCCATTCCGCCTCGCCCCATTTCCCCTGCATCCCTTGAAATTGGATTGTAGCTTGCTCCACTCTTCTAAATGCGACTTCCCACTCTCCGACTCCCAGCAATACAGAGATATAGAACATTTCAATCATGGGCTTCTCCACAAAGGAATTTTCCGGTAAAACAGATACCCATCTATGGAGCGTAACACTCTTCGATTGCATCAAAGGCTGCAAATTTTTCTCGATCAACCGAACGGCATCTGCATATTGTTTGCTCACTAAAAGATGCTCCATCGCTTCTTCATCCAGTCCATGACTCTCCAACCAACACGCCGCATGTATATGTACCTCAACCCATTTATCCGGATCACTTCGGGACAACATTCGCTGCAAGAAATCAGAAAACAAATGATGGTATCTATACCAGTCCCTGTGATCGTCTAAGGGGATAATAAACAAATTCAGTTGCTCTAACTTCTCCAATTGTTCTTGACTGTTCATTTGACCTGTTACGGCCTGACACAAGGAATGGTTCATTCGGCTTAAAACGGATGTTTCCAATAAAAAAGTGAGCATTGACTCTGATTGATGATGAAGAACTTCTTCTAGCAAATAATCAGATATTTGATGTTGCTGGCCGCTGAATCGATGAATGGACTCGGCTATATTATCACTGTGCTTCAGAGAAATCGCCGCCAGCTGTAACCCACTGATCCAACCCTCCGTCTGATGGAACAGCTCCGTCACTTGCTCCCTCGTTAACATTAAATCCGTCGTATCCCGAAAGAAAACAATCGCCTCTTCCAGTTGAAATCGTAAATCCTGCACCATGATTTGATGTAATTCACCTTTTGCCAAAAGCCTAGCGGTAGGTATCGCCAGATCGCTACGGCTCGCGATATATAGATGAATATGGGAAGGTAATCTCTCAATTAAATAGATCAAAGAGAGGTGGATATCAGAAAGGTCAATAAACTGATAATCATCAAGAATGATCACCAATTCACTGGTTAATCTATTCAGCTCATTCAAGAGCGCCCCAATCACAGACACCAAAGGAACCGAAGGACCCTTCTCAAGAAGCCCCCCTATCGTCAATCCAAACCCATGAACTCTCTCCTGGATGGAAGCTGTGACGTAACTCCAAAACTGAATTCCATCATTGTCTTGTTTATCTAGCGATACCCACGCCACAAGGCTACTACATTGATTTACCCATTCACTTAAAGCTGTTGTTTTCCCGTAACCAGCCTGCGCGGAAATAAGTGTCAACTTGACTCTCATCCCCTCATTAAGCTCGCTCATCAGCCTCGGCCGAGATACCAAGGAGTTACGGACATGGGGGATATGAAGTTTCGTACTTACAATCAATGAAAATCCCTCCCTATATACATGATGCAATCCGTAGAAGACAAACTCTTATGATCAAGTATGTTAATTTGTTACTTAAAGGTAGAAAAAAAGGTCGCCACTTCTCTAGAATCGTTTGTACTACCAAACCGATTCAAGAAAGAGACGATCCTATGAAAAATTGTATCACGATCCAATCCATCATTCAATCTATTCTGAGCCCTGAATATTCCAGACTTTAACATATAAATGCCACTGATCTTTGATCTATGCTGCTGATACAGCAGATATCTAGTAGACAAGTAGAAGGATATTCGTGTTTTTCTTATCCACAAAATTAAGCTGGAGCATAACGTAGCTCACGTCTTTCTAATGCAATTACAAAATCGCAGAATTTTACCCCCTATATATGTGAAATGTGTGTCTATTATTTATCTCCAAAATTTCCTACAATGAAAGCGCAAACAAAAATGTTTGAGGGGGTTACACAATGAAAAAAATAACCATGACACTTACTACGATATTGGCAATGAGCTTAACCGCCACAGTAGGTTGCTCGAAAAAAGAAGCAGCGCCTACAGATGGAACGAGTACTCCGAAGGTAACAGAGTTCAAAGTATCACTCCGTCATATCAACGTAAGAGATACATCAAAACCACAACAAGATATATTACTTGAAGCAGTAAAAGCTGCAGAAACAGCACTGCCTGGAGTGAAATATGAGTTAGACGGCGTAGAAGACACTGTTAACCGCGATACCAAGTTGAAAGCAGAAATGGCCGCTGGCAATCCTCCGATCATCTTCGACTTATTCGGTGGACCCGATACACAGAACTATCAGAAAGCCGGTCATCTACTCGATTTGACACCGATCCTTGCTGATTTGGGATTGTCGGACAAATTCATCGATTTAGGGGAATTCACCGTAGACGGCAAGGTCTATGGGCTTCCAAGATCAGGTTATACAGAAGGCGTATTTTACAACAAAACAATGTTTGCCGACGCTGGTGTTTCAGTTCCCAAAACTTGGGATGAATTTCTAGCCGTTTGCGAAGTATTGAAAGGAAAGAATATCGTACCGATCGCATCAGGTACAGGTGGTCCGGATGGATGGGTTGTGAACATGATTGCCAATTCACTGTTTGTTCGTGAAGCAGGCAAAGAAGTTCAAGAAGGATTCGTTAACGGTACAAGTAAATGGAATGATCCTAAAGTTATCGAGTCATTTAAGAAGCTAGAAACCTTGAAAACAAAAGGCTATCTGGATAAAAGTGCGCTTGCTTTGAAATATGCTGAAGGACAGGCGAAGTTCTACCAAGGTGGAGCCGCAATGACAATGGATGGCAGCTGGGCTGTATCTGCATTCGAAGATAAAGAAAAATCAAAAATTGCTGGCAATGTTGGTTTCTTTAACTTCCCAGAAGTTGGTGGCCCTGGTGATGGATATATCAACGGTGGTTTCTCAAATGGATATGGATTCTCTAGTCATGCCAATGAAAACGAATTAAAGGGAATCAAAGAGTTCATCAAACAATACTATACTGAAGCATTGCAAAAGAAGGCGCTTCTTACCGCGAATGACTTCCCTTCTATGAAACTACAGGATTCAAGCGGTACTACGGGTGTTCTCAATGAAGTTATTTCAGTCACAAATGCGGCTAAAGGAATATTCACAGCATTTGACTCCGTTGTTCAACCGAAAGTGAAAGTAACACTAGAAACAACAATGCAAGAATTGATTGGCGGTAAAGTGACTCCAGAGAAAGCAGCGGAGAAAATGCAAAAGATTCAAGACGAGGCTAACGCAGGAAAATAAAGATCGTAAAATGGGATCGAGCACCTCGCATGTGCGAGGTGCTCGATTTTCACTAGATGGAGGTTATTTATGAATAAAGTACTCAGAAATCCATGGGCTTACGCAATTTTCGTAATACCTGCACTCATCATGTATATCGCCATCTATATCCTCCCATTATTAAGCTCCCTCCAGCATTCCTTTACGAACTGGAACGGAATCAACGAAGCGACTTTCAATGGGTTGGACAATTTCAAAAAGGCTTTTACAGACGAAAAATTTTGGATCGCTTTTAAAAACAATATTATATTCGTATTATTCTCAGCATTTGTGCAAGTGCCCATTATCATATTCATATCGATGGTGATCAGTGGTGTTAGAAAGAATCTTAATTTTTATAAAACGACTGTGTTTCTTCCAAGTATCCTTTCGACGGCAGTTGTCGGTGTATTATGGCAGTTCATTTACCATCCAGATGTCGGATTAATTAATCAGCTTCTGCGTGCAATCGGATTAGAAAGCTGGACACATGCCTGGTTGGGAGAGGAATCGACTGCATTTCTATCGATACTCATCACAAATTCTTGGCAATGGTTCGGATTTTATATTGTACTCTTACTGGCTGCGATTTTCTCTGTTCCAAAAGAGCTACTCGAAGCTGCTGAAATGGACGGTGCCGTAGGCCTTAAAAGATCCTGGTTCATTACCATTCCGATCATTCGTCCCGTTATATTGGTCATTATGCTACTGGCAATCACCGGCGCGATGAATTCACTAGATATTGTATTAATTATGACCTATGGAGAACCGTTCGGAAGCTCGGAAGTCATGGGAACCTATTTGTATAAGCAGGCGTATAAATTTAACGACTTTGGTTATGCGAGCGCTATTTCCATTATTATTTTTGCGTTTACCGTATTAGTGACGGTCATATTCCAATGGATAGCCAAACGGACTGAGGAGGTAGAACACTAATATGACGACCCTAAGAAAATCCATCCCCCACCTATTTCTATTGGCTTACGTATTTATTATTTTATATCCGATGTTCTTTTTGCTAAATACTTCTTTCAAGAAAAATATGCAAATTGACAGTGATCCTTGGGGATTACCGCAGCCATTTACATTAAGCAACTATACGTATTCTTTTTCTAATAGCAAAATTGGAATCTACTTCTTCAACAGTTTTTTCATCAGTACGGTATCCACACTCTTAACGATTTTACTTGCGATCTGTATCGCTTATGCCATAACAAGAATGAAGTATCCATCCCTCAGTAAGTATGTGTATGCTATACTGCTGTTATCGCTATTAATACCTGCACCATCCTTGTTAATTCCATTGTATAGAATGGTTAACTGGTTGCATATTTATAATACACCTTTAGCTTTGATCATTCCCTATACCACCTTTGGAATACCGTTAACTGTATTCATCATTGCGGCATTCCTGAAATCGCTACCCAGAGAGTTGGAAGAGGCTGGGGTTATCGATGGGCTCTCCGTTTATGGACTGCTAGGCAGAATTGTATTGCCATTGACTATGCCAACCTTGGTAACCGTATTCATTCTGAATTACTTGGGAAATTGGAACGAATATGTATTAGCTAATTTGTTCTTATCTAACGATAACTTACGTACTTTGCCGGTTGCCGTTGTGTCTTTCTTCAATAAATACAATACCAACTACGGTGCGCTTTGCGCGTCGGTCATGATCAGTATTGCACCGATTATACTGATTTATAGTATTCTCCAGAAGAGAATCATTGAAGGCGTAATGGCAGGAAGTGTTAAAGGCTAATAATTAAGGAGCATGATGAATGAGCTTATATAAAAAAATACTCATGGCTTTTCTAATATTCATCATCCTCCCGTTATTAATCTTAGGCTGGGGTAGCTATACATTGTCACAAAATTTAATAGAGTCCAAATTTAATGAACAAACAGAACTTACGATGAATGCGGTAGGGAGAAATATTCGTTACGTCCTAAAAGAGGCGAATTATTTCTCCGATTACTACTCGATCATTAAGCCTGACATTGGTCTTATTCTCAAAGATTTAAATACATATTCGAGTAACAGAAGTAGTGATTTACCCAACTATGAAACAGAAATACGCAAGAGCTTATTGTCTTATTCCCCCATTCTGTCTGTCGCCTTGTATTCGAAGACTGGGGTTACAGAAACCGCAACTAATATTAGTAGCAAATTCATCTCCTATGACCAATTAAAAAGCACCCCTGTCTTTGAAGAAGTAAAAAAACTTAACGGCATACCGAAATGGATTGGACCTAAAGAACATCAAGAATTACAGCTAGATGATAATTATTTTTATCAAATTCGTTTGATTCGGGACTTATATAGTACAGAGGAACTCGGGATGTCCATTGTTCAATTGCAACTCAAGGAACTTGAAAATACATTTAATTTAAATAACTCAGACAATCTCAAAAGTCATCGTTTTATGGTTATGAATAAGAACGGTCTTGTTATATTTGATAATCAAGATCAGGAATTACAGGGTCAAAACTTGTTATCCATGATTTCCGAGAAGTTGGAACCCAATCAGCCGTTTTATAGTAAAAGCGTAACCTTTCAAAACGAAAAAAATATTATATCCTTTTATCCATTGGCACTCGAAGATTTGGGCGCCAGCGACTGGATCGTTGTTTCCGTTACACCTTGGCAGTATGTAACGGGACAAATTCAGACCATTATGACTTGGATTGCCGTCCTCATCGGACTCATCCTCGTTTCTGCCGTAATTTTTAATTTTGTCTTCGTCAACCGCATCATTCGCTTCATTCTGTACATTGTCAAAGCCATGAAGAAGGTGGAGCGTGGTGAATTAGACACCCGTGTTATGGCAAATGAGAAAGATGAAACGAGCATTCTGGCACGTGGATTTAATAGCTTAGTCGCGCGTATTCATGATCTGGTTGAAGAGGTAAAGCTACAACAGAACCGCCAAAACAAAGCGGAGCTTATGCTCCTTCAAGCGCAAATCAAGCCTCATTTCTTATTTAATACATTAGAGTCGATCAATGTCCTCGCCATTCAGAATCAAGGTGTGAAAGTCAGTAAAATGGTGCATCGGCTCGGTAAAATGCTACGAATAAGCATTTACGATAAAGAGGAAATTAGCATAAGTAATGAATTGGTCCATTTGAGAAGTTATTTAGAAATCCAGGAATTCCGTTTCGAGGATAGTTTTAAATATGAGATTCACATCCCAGAGCATCTGCTCGACTATTCTATTTTGAAGTTAACGCTGCAGCCTTTCGTCGAAAACTGCATTCAGCATGGATTTGAAGACATCGAATATATGGGCAATATACGTATTTATGCACAGGAAGAACATGATGCAATTGCTATATATATTGAGGATAATGGTATCGGGTTAACGAATGAACAACTGGCCAGCTTCCACTATAGCTTGGAATTAAACAGGTCTTATGAGAGCAATGATGTAGTCGATGGAGAACGAAGAGGATTAGGTCTAGGTAATGTAGCGGATCGTATCCGAATTAAATACGGTAGTCGTTACGGGATTTTTATTTGTAGTCAACAAAATATAGGCACTACAATTAAATGTGTTATACCGAGATACAGGGGTGAATAGTATGCAATTAACAGCTTTACTTGTGGATGATGAGCCGAATATTTTGCGGAATTTACAAAGTATCATCCCCTGGGAAGCCATGGGGATTGAAGTTATTGGCCTAGCTAAGAATGGTCAAAAAGCTTTGGATATCGCCAAGCAGTTAAGGCCGGATATTATCTTTAGCGACATTCGCATGCCTTCGATGGATGGGATTACTTTCCTCAAGTTCCTTCGTGAATTTAACGGAAATGCTGAAGTTATGATTATTACGGGCTATCAAAATTTCGAATATGCGCGTTCCCTACTTCAATTGGGTGTTTACGATTACATCCTCAAACCCATCGACTATGAAGAGTTGATCGACCTCACCGAGAAAATGGCTATAAAAGTTCGAGCCAAAAAACTCGAGCAAATGCTGCACAAGAAAACATGGAATAAGGTAATCACACTCGCCTATGAGAAAATTCTATATGATATCATCATGGACTACACCACGGTAGACACCAAGGTTCAAATATCCGAAGAATTAAATTTAGAAGACTACTCTTATGTTTGTCTACTTATCGATTGGGATCATTATTCACAAAAGTCGTTAGGCTGGGATGAGAAGGAGCGCAAGCTCTGGAATTTCGCCATCCGTAATGTACTTCAGGATGCGCTGGCCACAAACAACCTGAAATGCGTCGTTCTGCAAATGCGTGAAGGCGAATGGTGTGCTGTAATTGAGCAAGACAAAGAACAATCTCAAGTCGACTTCATCGAAACACAACAATGGACAGAATATATGCAAATCGAAGTGAGTAAAAACCTCCATTTACAAGTCAGCATTGTTATTTATCCGGATCCGGTTGCAGTAACCGATTTATCGCAAGTTTATAAGAAAATGCAACATATGCTGCAGTTAAGTCCAAATAGAGAAGACACGTTGCTCATTTATAATCCGATTACTGCTCAGAATGACTCCATATGGAATTTGATTGAAGAAATGGTCTCTAGCCTTAAACAGTTCGATGGACCAATGACAGAAACCGCCTTCGAAAAATTAATCGCCCAGTTAGCCACAATCTCCGAGCAATCTTTTATTCGTGCCGAACAAATTCTACATTTTTTGGTGCTCCACTTACTACGAGAGATGCGCGAAATCTATACCATCACGATTCAAGAAGAGGAAATCGTCTGGAAAAAGCTAGATCAAAACCTGGGTGTTCAGGGCTTCATTTCACTTATTCAGGGAATTATTGAGAACAGTATGCATTCTGCGTTTAAAAACAAAAAAAGCGATCTGCTTATGCATTCCGCCAATGACTACATCTGTCGTAATTTGGGATCTCATTTCGGTGTAGAGGAGATTTCCGAATATCTAGATATTAGCTGTGGCTATTTCAGTCTTTTATTTAAGCAGCATTATGGGAAGACATTCGTCGAATACTTATCGAAGCAGCGCATTGAAATGGCTCAATCAATGCTGCTATTAAGCGACAAAAACATCACACAGATCGGAATAGCTGTTGGCTATGCGGATAGACGTTATTTCACGAAAGTATTTCAGAAATATACAGGAGAAACCCCTTCAGAATATCGGGAAAAACGCAAGCAAGGCTGAAGCTTTCCCTATTAATCAGGATTCGACAACGGGGTTGGATACCCTTTAATAACAAAAAAAGAAGAGGTACATTATCCCCTTCTTCTAACATGACACAATTATGTTTGTTTGCTTACCTATTTGTACCCAACTGTTCATCAGAACCGTTATATCCTCTACTCTTATAGTCTACTATGGTGCTTTTATAACCGTCCCTTGTTCATAATCATCGACGTCCTTCCAATGAACGCGCAGCGATTTCGTAGTGAATAGTTCCGCACTATTGGCAACCTCGAAATGAAGATGCGCCTCGCTGGAATTACCCGAGTTTCCGCATTTGCCTAAGCGATCTCCCACATTCACTTCGTCGCCGACTTTGACGCTGATCGATCCTTTTTGCAAATGGGCGTAATAGCTGAACTCTCCATTACCATGATCGATAATGACATGGTTCCCAGCAATCTGCTCCTTATTCTCGGTACCGACAGGCTTATTGTCATGGATGTCATTGACGATTCTCACGACTTTTCCTGCTGCTGAAGCTAGAATCGGTTGTCCGAAGGCAAAATAGCTTTCATTCTTAGCAGGGTCGCCTTTATAGCTAAATCCATTCTTCACCATTATGAGGTCATACGCATACCTCTGCTGCTCAGCACCGTAATGATAATTGATTAGCTCATTCGATCCCCCCCAAGTGACAAACCATTCCCCTTGAAATGGAAGCTGAAATGTTGTTTGAGTACGCAACGCATCCGTCTGAGGATACTTTTTCATCTTATTAAATACGATGACCTCTATCTTGTTCTTACTGTCAAACTGAGCTTGAATCGTTTTTTCTCCTTTGGGGTCCGTCCAAGCATAGTAGTTGGTATTATTTAAGGGCACATGACTCACTCGTGTATAGGATGTGGCGTTCTTGTTGTAAAGGATGGCTTCTTTCTTGAAATCCTTAAACGAATAAACCTTCTTGTATTCGGCTCCGATTTGTCCATAAATACGTTCATATTTCTCTTGCTGTAGCAGTCTTAACAGTTGATCCGGCTTGAAGGAAGAAGTTGAGGATTGCGAATAATTTACTGCTTCTACTTTCGAGACAGAGCTTGATGACACTACCTCGGTCTTTGCGGGCGCATCCGAAGCCGAGGCTACAAGTGAGCCCACAGTTAGTGCTCCAACAAGGCTAAACATTACTAGATTTCTTTTGTTAATGATTTTGTTCATCGATTCTCTCTCCTTTATATTGGGTTCATAAATGAGTGTAAGCGATGAAGTTTAACCCTTACGAAACGAGATCTTACCATTGTATTAATCCGAAGATTGTAAATTAAGGCTCTGTTAAGGTAATGTTACGGCCACTGGAACAAAACACATGGTATATTGAATTCATACTATTGAATGGAGAGATATGGAAACGATGATTCAATCGAAGATTCTAATTGTGGATGATGAATCGTCCATTCTGAAACTACTGAGAACAGTGTTACATAAAGAAGGATTCTTATTCATCGATACAGCAAAAACCGGAGAACAGGCGATACTAGCCTGTCAATCGACGAAGTATGACCTCATCCTGTTGGACGTTATGTTGCCGAAGCAAAGCGGCTTCGAAATCTGTCCGTGGCTTCGAAAAACGACGGATGCCCCTATCCTATTCTTAACCGCTCGAATGGGTGATTTCGATAAATTGACTGGATTCGCCGTCGGTGGCGATGATTATATTACGAAGCCATTCAATCCTCTAGAAGTGATTGCCCGGGTTCGAGCGCATCTACGTCGGTATCACAATACTTCTACAATACCTAATATGAACCGGATCCACACTTTCAGGACGTTTCAAGTGGATGAATATGCCGGAGAGCTTCGAGTGCATGATCTGTCGGTCGATTGTCCGGCTCAGGTGTTTCAACTCCTCTTATTTTTGTGTCAGAATCCCAACCGAGTATTCAGTAAAAAACAGCTGTATGAGCATGTATGGGGTGAACAAAGTTTCAGTGACGACAATACCATCATGGTTCATATCCATCGTATTCGTGAGCGTATTGAACCCAATCCCAGTGAGCCGGTATATTTGATTACAGCGCGTGGCTTAGGTTACAAGCTTATACGAGAATCCAATGATTAATCCGATGAAAATCAAGAAAAGGTTTATCTTTCAATATATTAGGCAATTGCTGTTTGTCAGCTTCCTTCTATTGGTTCTGATGTTGGGTACATTTACTTTGAACGTGGTGAAGCTAGAGCGACTTGATCTAGAACTGGACTCCATTAATCCCGGTTTGCCTGTGCTCACAGACTCCATTACTGAACTTGATGGTACGATACAATTCGATACAAAGCTTCTTGCCCAAGTACGCGAACAAGGTGGCTGGCTGCAGGTCATCGATAAAGATGGAATGGCTATTACCGCCTACAATACTCCGGCTGATGTACCTGTACGTTATAATCCTGGTGAATTGATGAGTTATTGGAAAGCGGAGAAGGATTTCCCTTACGGGTTAAATGCATGGATTCAAGAGCTAAATGGACAAACTTACACACTCTTATATGGCGTGAAGAGTGATATTCCCAAGCTCAAATCAAATTTGTTGCAGCAAGTGACATGGAGAGCGGGAAAGATTGAAGTAAATGGGACCTTCAAACAGGAACTCAATGATATTCATGGATGGATCGAATTACTCGACATTAATGGGAGAGTACTCGGGGGTTACGGACAACAAAGCGAAGTGAAAGAAGAGCCAGATCATTATACCGTTCAAGATTTGATGCTACGTAACCACTACCCAGAACGCTATGGCATGCAATTATTTACGGTTTATGATAGCGCGTCTCGAAACACCTGGATTATTCATGCTCCGCTGCCCTCATCCGTGACTTCTTCACTGTATAGCGATCCGTATAAAGAAATGATTAGTGTATTTATCTGGAACGCTATTGGTTTACTTGTGATGATTCTGATTCTCTTCATACTTCTTGCTCTTTGGAACGGTCATCGGTTTGGTTCACCTATTCTACATATGATTGATTGGCTGCATCATTTGGCCAAGGGTGATTTAAGTGAACCGACCGGGCGTAACTCGAAGGGAATCCCTCTAAGCCGTAAAAGATCTGGACGTTTAAAAGAAAGATTCCGTGTACATGCCGAAATGATGGAATCCTTGGCACATTTAACAGGAACACTGAAAGAGAACGAGCATATTCGTAAGCAACTGGAGACAACAAGAGAAGAGTGGATTGCAGGCGTATCGCATGATATGAAGACACCGCTATCTTCCATATTGGGGTACGCACATTTAATGGAATCAAGAACGTACGAATGGTCGCAAGCAGAAATTCGTGAATTTGCAGCCATCATCCGTGAGAAATCATCTTATATGGATGAAATGATTAACGATTTAACCTTAACGTATCGATTGAAAAATGATGCTTTTGTATTTGAATTCATCCCGACAGACATGAATGAATTCATATATCAAACAATTGAAAAGTGGAAACAGCATCCTCCATTCGCTAACGTTTCGATTCATTATGGGGCTTCGGAAGCACCGATTATCTATCCGATAGATGCCAAATACTTCAGACGAATACTGGATAATCTGCTTGCAAATGCTGCCCTCCACAATCCTGAAGGTACGTTGATCAACGTATCCGTAGTTAAGAACAACGGTTCACAATTTGTACTCCAGATACAAGATAACGGGGTAGGCATCGATGAAGAAACGAAGGAGCTACTATTCGAGCGCTACTATCGCGGTACCAATACGGATGAATTCATGCAAGGTACTGGACTTGGTATGGCCATTTCCAAGCAGCTTGTGATCCAACATCGAGGACAGATCGAAATAGAGAGTCAACTGGGAATTGGCACGACAATTTCATTACTTTTTAGTATGACAGATGATAAAGCTCACCATGAAATTCGTTAGTAAAGTAATTATTATGCAGTAAAATTATCCTTATGAATCCGATCGTATCCATGCTAGACGCACGAAAAACCGAGGAGCCCATGTCATGGATGCCTCGGTTTTTTGAGTAGTGAAAATATGGTTAACCCTCACTAACAAGATACATCTCAATCTGTTGCAAGTTACAACGTAGGTTGCTTAATCCACCAATCTAATCAAGCTATATTTCTTCTTACCCTTACGAATAATGATGAACCGACCATCAAATGATTGGTCTGCAGACACTTCTGTGTTCACATCCACTACTTTCTCACCATTCATGGAAATAGCACCATTCGTAATGTCTTCTCTCGCCTGACGCTTAGATGGTTCGATACCTAGATCAACCAACCAGTCCACCAAATTCTTGGTTTCTTTGGTAGCTTCGAACGTAGGCATTTCTTTAAACCCTTGTTCGATTTCATCAGCTGTTAAGGATTTAATGTCTCCGCTGAATAAGGCCGCTGAGATTTTAATGGCTTGTGCTAAGGCATCTTCACTATGAACGAATTTCGTCATCTCTTCTGCAAGTACACGCTGTGCCTCACGTTTACCTGGGTCTGATGTAACCTTATTCTCTAATTCTGCAATTTCTTCTTGGTTCAAGAATGTGAAGTATTTCAAGTATTTAACTACATCACGATCATCTTGGTTCAACCAGAATTGGTAGAATTCATAAGGTGATGTCTTCTCAGGATCTAGCCAGATCGCACCGCCTGCAGATTTACCAAACTTCGTACCATCGGATTTCAACATTAGTGGAATGGTTAATCCGAATGCTGTCGCTTCTGGTCCTTCTTTTTTACGAATCAAGTCTAGGCCACTTGTGATGTTACCCCATTGATCCGATCCGCCAATCTGTAATTGAACACCTTCTTCAGCATATAGATGATGGAAGTCCATGGATTGAAGAATCTGGTATGTGAATTCAGTGAATGAAATCCCACTATCTAGACGACTCGATACAACATCTTTGGCAAGCATCGAATTGATACTGAAGTTCTTCCCGTAGTCACGTAAGAAATCGATAACGTTCAAAGAATGCGTCCAATCATAGTTGTTAACCATTTTCAGTTGAGCATCGTTATCTGTAACGAATAACTTCTTCATCTGCGTTGTTAATGCGTTCACATTGTCTTGTACTTGTTCTAATGTCTGTAATTGACGTTCGGATGAACGTCCACTTGGGTCCCCAATTGTTCCTGTCGCTCCACCAATTAAGATAACTGGTAAATGTCCGAAAGCTTGGAACCTTTTCATCATCATGAATGGAATTAAATGTCCAATATGCATACTATCCCCGGTTGGATCGACACCACAGTACAACGCAATCTTCTTCTTACTAACTAATTCACGTAATCCTTCGGCATCTGTCTGTTGGTTAATCGCATCGCGCCATTCTAACTCATCAATAATATTCATGTTACTCATGATCTTCCATCCCCTTTAAGTGTTAGTCTTGATTCATCCCCAATGCATACGCAAAAAACGCCCCTATGTCTACAATAGACATAGGGACGATTGAATAACCGTGTTACCACCCAAATTGCATAAATAGCGTTACAACACTACTATTCATACCACTCATAGCCATCATATCGTTGGCTAGTCCGCTTAGTGTTACCTAAGATACTCCAGAGTGTAATTCGCAAGACTGTTTGTGCTAGGTCACATCGACCCCTAGCTTTCTGATTAACAGTGACAGTGTGCTACTTATTCCTTCAACGTATACCGTTTATTAGATTAAAATCAGTATAGAGAATGAACCGTCCATTGTCAATTGATCATTTGCCGCAGCAAACCATCTCCCCTGCAAAGAATAAGATCCATCATGTATAGATACAATTATGCCGTGAGTTCTTCCTTAGCGGAAGCTTTCTTCTCTTTAGGAATCTGTAACACGAAATACAGAAGCGTAAGCACAAGGAAGATCGCTGCATAGCTAAGTAAATACATGATCTGTTCTCTCATTACGGTGTAGTCGGCGCTACCAATAATCGTTTTGAAGCCCACGATACTGTGCGTCATTGGAAGCCAAGGATTAATCTTCTGCATCCACTCCGGTAGTAGTTCCAATGGAAAGGTTCCCGCGCTTGAGGTTAGCTGGAAGATCATCAACACGATTGCTAGGAATCGGCCCGGATTATCCAACCAAGTCACCAGTGCCTGAACAATCAATGTGAAGGTTAGGCTCGTGATCAGCGTAAATAGGAAGAAGAACGGCGCACTGTGTACCTCTAGCTTCAGCACATATAATAAAACAACATCCGCAAGGATGGATTGAATAATACTTACCATTACAAAAGTTAGCGTACGACTCCAAAATCTTCCCATCGGCGATGCGCCAGGCACTGCAGATTGTCTCAGTGAGAAGACTGTCGTAAATACAAGTGCACCCATGAACAAGGCAAGCGATAAGAAATAAGGAGCGATACCTAGACCATAGTGGTCCAGTTTATAATCGGTCTTCTCTACCAGCTTCACTGGCTCGGCGAACATATTTACCATATCATCTCCGGATTTCACTTCAGAGGTTTCCGCTGCGGCGTCGTTCAGCTCTTGCGCAAGTTCACCACTGCCGTTGACGAGCTTATCCGAACCATCTTTCAGTTCGCCTGCCCCATCTGTCAGCTTCCCTGCACCTACTGCTAATCCGTCTACGCCCCCGTTAATCTTCGTAAGTCCTTGCCCTAGCTGTGTTGCGCCCTTATTCAACGACGCTGCGCCAGTCGCGAGCTTGTTTCCACCCGCTGCTGCATCATTCAACTTCTGGCCGAAGGCAGTCAAACCTGCGGTAAGCTGTGATCCACCATCCTTAAGCTGCGCGGCACCCTCATAGAGCTGTTGCTGGCCGTTATCCAGCTGGGTGCTACCTGCAAGCAGCTGCTGCTGGCCGGAGTGTAGCTGCACACTTCCGGCTGCTACTTGCTGGCTTGCAGATAGTAGTTGCTTGAGCTGCTCATTCTCCTGCAGTTCAGGAGCAGACGCCATGAATTGCTCAAGTCCTTTTGCTACCTGATCAGCCCCCGCGGCAAGCTTACTGCTGGCCGCTTCGGAAGAAGTTAGACCTTCCTTCAGTTGGCTACTGCCGTCCTTGGAAGATTTCAAGCCTTCCGCAAGCTTAGAAACCCCATTATGCGACTTCGTAGCGCCATCCTGAAGCTGCTTCTGCGCCGTAGTCAGCTGGCCTATTCCGTTTGCCAGATCTTTAGTACCCTGAGCGAGTGTTCCTGAGCCCTCATTCAGATTACTGGCTCCGTTATACAACAACTTCAAGCCGCTTTGGAGCTCAGTCGTACCGCTCGTAAGCTTGTTCAAATTGGTCTTCAGCGTAGTTAAACCATTCGTTAACTTACCTGCCCCATCCTTCAGTTCGTTCGCACCACTGCCAGCGTCCCCAAGTCCTTCGGATATCGTATCCACCTGTTCGAACATACTTCGTGTATACGCCTCTGTAATCTGAGAGGATAGCTTTGACTTCAGCTCCTTCATAGCCGTATTTCCGATCTGCCCAGCGACGAAATTGTAATTGCTGTTCGGCTCAAATATAATCTCGGCTTGCACCGGTTTCTCCTGCGTGAGCGTTGCCGCATTCTTCGAGAAATTAGCAGGAATCGTTATCGTCATATAATAGCGATTGTGGGACATACCATCTTTGGCTTCCGTCTCATCCACGAAATCCCACTTGAAATCATCATTACTCTTCAGTTCTTCCGTGAAGTCTTTGCCCACATCCATGGACTTATTCTCATAGACTGTACCTTTATCCAGATTAACCACGGCAACGGGTAGCTTGTCTGTATTGCCGTATGGGTCCCAAGAGCCTTCAACAAGAAAACCACTGTACAACATAGGTAGCGCAGCCACGCCGAGTAAAGTGAGCACTAACATCGGCTTGCTCAAGAGTATTTTCAGATCTTTCCAAAACACATGAATAGCTTTCATCGTTACACATCCTTTATTTATTCACTTTTGAATTCATGACCATATTCGTAAATCAGTCATATTTGACGAAAAAAAAATATCCCTTACAGCCTAGGATTATTCACAGCGCAGCTATGCGAGATCTCCATTCGAAATAAATAACATCATATGCTCTTTAATTCGACTCTCATCCAGCGACTCTTCCGATTTACCCCTTCGAGCTCTAAAGTGTGCCGATTTTACGTATTTCCCGCCCCAGCTTAACGAATAACTCATGGTCGGAGCGAAACTCCAGTATGGAGTCGAGCAGATTGAGTAGCTTGAGAGAGAATATATTATCTTCCACCACTGGACACTTGGTCCATCTTCATGGCATTATAGCCGAACTGCACAAAGGACGGCGTCGCAATCTGTAGGATTAACACTTCACGGGTGATGGTCATGATTCCAACCCCTTCCCGCCTAAACAACCATATAATTGACCAAAATACCATTTCGGTCAATTGACTATGTTCAAATTAACATATCCCAATTAAGAATACAATAATTTTAATTAAAATTTTATGTTTTGACGCTTATACAGCTTAATACCCTTTGGTTTGTTCAACAGAAAACATTAGACATATATTTATTCAAAAAGCACTCGTACAGAAAAATCGAGAAGGCTTCGATCATGGCTGGAACAACTGCGGGGGACTTGACAGGTGGTGCGTCTATGACACTACAGCAGGTCTCATCACTAGCAATAAAGAAGAACCCCGCCTTCATCTATATGAAGGCGGGGTTCTTGCATACTTATTTAATTCATGAATTGGATCGCTTATAGCACTTGCTTAAACATCACCGCGACTTGCGCCCGGGTAACAGCAACTTGTGCCCACGTGCTGATATTTAACCTCTTCACTCCAACCCTTCATCCCTTGTCATGACCACCGTGTTCATCGTACAATCAATCTATCTAGAACATAAAGGAGTTAACAAATATGAGCTTCCTCAAAGGTCTTGGTCAAATCACCGGTGAAGTTACAGGTAAAGTGATCGGCGGTAGCGTCCGCGTGGTTGGCGAGTTAACGGGTAGCCCTTTCGTGAAGGAAATCGGTAACAGTGTTGAGAAGGCCTCGATCATGGCTGGAACAACTGCAGGGAACTTGGCAAGTGGCGTCTATGACACTACAGCAGGTCTCATCACAAGCAATGAAGAACAGTCACGCAATGGAATGAAAGATATGGGTGGTGCTCTTTCTACAACGGCTAAAGGTGTAGTTGGTTCCGTGAAATATACCTACACCAATGGTAAAGAAGTTGTACAAGGATTATCCGAGGAGGATTATGATAAAGTTAAAAACGGTGCCAAAGGTCTAATCAAAGTGGCTGCTGTAGCGACTTTAGCTATTGGTGTATTGGACCTCGTAGATGGTGCAGATGGATTGGACGACTCTGACGCTATAGCGATGGATGTAGCTGATACAGACCCAGATATTCTATCTTGATTACAAATAAAAGTTGTTCGTGCTCACTATCCCCTAACATAGAAACCCGCCTTCATATAGATGAAGGCGGGTTTCTTGCATACTTATTCAATTCATGAATTGGATCGCTTGTAGCAATTGCTTAAACATCACCGCGGCTTGCGCTCGGGTAACAGGAGCTGTTGGTGAGAAGTTGCCATTACCATCCCCATTAATAATTCCGGCTTGGTGGGTTGCTTCCACAGCATCTTGTGCCCACGTGCTGATCTGGCTAGCATCCTTGAATGCGTCAACGTTACCTGAAGTATTCGATGCACGAAGTGACTTCCCTGATAATTCAGCAGCTTTAACGATCATGACTGCCATTTGTTCGCGGGTCATCGCTTGGTTAGGATGAAATCCTCCGTCTGTAAATCCAGTGATAATACCTGCTTTATACGCGGCGCCTACAGCCCCTGCGTACCAAGCTGACTTGGAAACATCGGAGAAGCTTACCGCTGCTACATTATCCTTAAGCGCAAATGCTATGGACATTAGCATGGTGAACTCTGCTCTTGTCATCGTTGCGTCAGGCGAGAACGTCTGAGCTGATGTTCCTTGAATGATTCTTTTACTTGCAAGCAACTCGATTTCCGACTTCGCCCAATGTTTGGAGATGTCAGCGAAAGTGCGTGACTGTGTATGTGCAACCACGTAGATACTATTGCTCTGGCTATACACAGTTACCTTACCACCCGCGAATGTTGCTGGCATCACAGATACCGTTCCATCTGCATTTATTCTAACAACCACTAATTCGTTCAGACTTTCATTCGATACATATGGAATGACTCTGGATACATAGCGATTGCCGAAATCATTGACCTCAACTTTCTTCCCATTCGCTTCTACTTGGAGAGTGAAGTCGACAGGAACACTTATGCCATTCAAACCAGCTGCTTTCAGACTCTCCTGAACGGCATTGCCCTTCTGTCCAGTCACTTGACTGACATGAAGAGTTACTGTGCTTGTTGCTGTAGGAACGCCAAGTTCCTTCGCTAACTTTGTGAAATCGATCGCCTGAATTGGAAGGCTATAGCTTGCCACGCCAGTATTAAACGTTAATACAGCATTCGGTCTCGCCTTCGATACTTCTTCCAATACTTTGAGCGGAAGTTGCATATTGATGTCTGTATCCTTGCTATTCGTGTTAGGCAGATTAAATACTAAGTTCTGCTCTTTGTTTCCAGTTGCTTGTAGTTCGGCTAATACGGCTTGAATCTTCGCAGCATCAATAACTACCGTATTCTTATTCTGTTCAGCAACCGTCGGTTCTTCCTTCGGCTTGGTCGTTGTCACCGGAACTGAGCCATTGTTTCCATTGTTTCCACTGTTTCCATCATTCCCGCCACCCGTTGCTCCTTGTCGGGTAACTCTGATGGTATATGTCTTGTTCGTCGTTGCGTCTTGCGCGCTCACAACCACGTCGATCACATTGATACCAGTACTCAAGGTTATGGATTTCGGTGTACCACTTGTATAAGTAACTCCCTTAATCTTGATTGTCGCCTTACTGTCTAATGCAGTTGCCGTCACATCAATCGATGCCACGTCTTTACTTACTGCTACGGTGTAGTTCAGCTTGTTCTCATCAAATTCAGGAGCTAAGCTTCCATTACTGATTGTTAATCCATTCAGAACCGCTACATCGATTAATTTACCATCGATCATGTCTTGTTTCATCAGCGTATAATCCGATTTCACCTGCTTATAATAATCTTCGCCAAGGTTGAGTAGTTCCGTCTGGAAATTGTTCCACGTCTGATCATCCTTATAGACTTGATCCAATATGCTTCTTTCAAACGTATCATCCTTGTTTTCAGCCGAGCGCGCGTGTGCAAAAGCATACGCCTTAGAGATATAACTCACATAATCCGCTAGATTTTCTTTGGTCTTGAATATACCCCCAGGTGCATCCTCATAATCACCTTTATATAGCGATATTTTATGAACGAAGAAAGCACCTCTTTTACTTTCAAAATAACCTAGGAACCCTTCTGCATCTAACGACATCTTCTCATATGCTGTCTTAACTTTAGCTCCGTCTCCCCCTGGGAAAGTACCATATGGGGTTGTTTGTGCCTCAGCTGCATTATCAAACATGTCCGGTTGGAATGCTTGTTTCACGTCAAGAATGATATCATCATCATGACTTACCGTCGGTCCTTCAATCAGCACATTGTACCTTTGGGAACCAATACTACCAAGCCCCTGATAGATACGAACAGCAACATCTTTTATCTTGAAATAATCCGCATTCTCCGCAAGTCTAGCATTTGCGAAATCCGGCGTTATTGTCCCAACATACTGTTGCCAATTCAATTCAACTTCTGCTCTCTCATCAGCCGTAGGTTTGCGGTACTTATCCGATTTCCCATCGACATTAAGTACACCTGTCGAATGTTTCTTGTCCGAAGTCGGTACCGTCCACTTGATTAAATGATCCAGTTGCGTCTTCTTCTCAAGCTTAGCCATCAATGTTTTGGTGAATCCGTCACGCATGTTGTTCATACTTAATTTTGAGACGTCAGTATTCTTATTATTGTTACCTACCAATGATTCCAGAGACTTCATATAATCTTCTAGCATTACTTTAGCAATATCTCTTATTTCAGCATCCGTTGCTGGTAGGTTCTCAGCGTCACGAGTCAAATACAAGCTGGACGTCATCCGTAGTAAATCCAGATAAAAGGGTGCGATATACGCTCCATCGTAGTCATTCAGATCAAACACAATTTTACCGAATTTATCGTCGTAATATCCCACATTCGCAACATGCGCATCTCCTTCGATCCACGTCTTCACGTTGGTGAGTTCTTTCCAACTCTTCGGAAGAGAAATGACACTTCCTAGATCCTGATAGTACATATAGGGAGATCCTCTGTAAAAGGCTGCTGAGGAACCCGCCATTCCATCTACACTATATTTATAACTTTTGTTATCCGGATTGTTATAGTACGCATTAGCTTCTTTAATTCGTTGCGTCAATGTTGCTTTCCGAACTTCATCAGCCTGCACTGGCTTCTTATACCGATCTAGCGTCACACCATCAATCGGATCAGAATCAAGAGAAGCCCCGGTTGTTACTGCTGAGGCTTTCAATGTAACTGTTAAAGGCATCGCCGCCGTCACAGGGGAGAGCGTTGCACCACTTATTGTAAATGTTACCGTGTTGGTTGCTGTGTCCCCAGAAGCTTGAATAGACAATCCACTTGGTAATCCAGTCATTGTATAATCTGTATCGAGCAGAGGTCCATTCTTCACCGTTCCCGTAGTTAAATGAATCGAAAGAGATCCGGTGGCTTTCGTAGGCTCCGTCATACTTAACGTATTGGATGTAACCTCACCCTTCACTTTAGGTGTATTACTGTATAAAGTAATACCGCTCACAGTACCCGAATCGTCATAAGAACGAAGTGTATTCGCAGATTTCTTAATCATGACACTCAATGGAACATCCGACTTCACATCAACAGTTGCCGTACCACCAAGTGTAAATGTGATTGTATTGTTCACCACATTTCCAAGCGCTCCAATTACATGGATGCCAGCTGGCAGTCCTGTAATAACATAATCATCGGCGGTGAGTGAACCTTCTTTCACTTCCCCTGTTGTTAGAGCTACAGTGAAATGATTATGAGTAGCACTTATCGTATTCAACGAATCCATCTGAACTCTGATACTATCATCCACACTTACCGACATAGGGGTAAGATAAGAGGCATTTCGAGGCACAATTAAGCTTGAAGAACCGGCTTGCTCGAAATCTTCTGTATTGTTGTGAGTATTCCAGCTGTTTCCATACAATTCCCCTGCACTACCCGCCATTGCGCTTGTCTTCGTCACTAAAGACGGATCAAGAGGATCTAATGCGTAACGTACGATTCCTTTTTGAGCCGAGTTCGCAGGAGCTGCACCCAAACCGTAGAAGCTCTTCGCCGCACCATATCCAACAAAATCAACAAATGAAGCGATCGCTTGCTTCGTCGGATTCACAACCGTTAATGGTGTTGCATCAGATACTAACGCTACTTTTCCATCTTTATTATCCAGATCTATCATTCCTATAGCATCTGGTGTCGGTAGTTCTTTACCTGTAAGAGCTGGCTTCCCTGACTCCTGAATTAAGTAATGACCTCTCGCCGAGATCGTTCCTGTTAGCGGAGTAACCTGCCACGAACTGTCGTCCGCTTTGGCTGAGCTTACTGCATACTGCACCGACCAATTCGTTACATCTACAGGTGCATCCGTAGGATTGTATAGCTCTATGAAATCATATTGATAGAGTGCATCTGCATTCTGGCTTCCACCACCATATATTTTACTGATAACGACTTGACTGGATAGGTTGAAATAGCCGTAGACGTTGTCTGTAACGCTAAGTGGCTCCAATATTTCCGTCTGGGCGATGTTGTCGTCTACACTTTCCGATGTATATGAAGGATCTTGAGGGATGAAGCTTGAGGCATCTGATTGCTCGACATTATCGCTATTGTTGTAGGTACCTTCCGCTGCATTAACCATCTTATTGTTCAATCCCAATACAGCTGCAAACGGATTTAATACGAGAGCGATAGTTAGCGACACCGTTATTTTCTTAGTCCAAGATCTTTTACTTACTAGATATGACATGCTCAACCTCCAATTGTAATAGTTATTCTAATCTTATGTTAAAAGTGTATTGGGAAGATTTACGCATTGTAAATTCTATTACAACTTCATCTTGATGATCACACATAAATAAGCCTCCCTCGAATATCGAGAGAGGCTTGTTGGTATTGCTCAACTATACCCTTTAGGATTGGGTCCATATTCATTATCTTCTACACTATCTAGACACGTGAATACAAATATTATAATGCCGCCAACAAGAGGAATAAAGCTAATGAAGTACCACCACCCACTTCTTCCGGTGTCATGTAGTCTACGAACCGTAACAGCTAAAGTCGGTAAAAGAATGAACAAAGAGTAAAGAGTTGTGAATAATGGCGTTAGATTTGTGATGAGCTGCAGCGTTAGAAGTACAATGGAAACGATGAAGCTAACTAGGGCAAACATCCAATATTCTGTGCGCCTAGCTCTGCCTTCAAATCCTACGTAATTCTTTAACACTTTCAAATACCATTCCATTTATGTTCACCCCCAATATAATCATATTATTAAGCTATCCGTAAATTGGTTCCCTACATCCATATCGACAATACGAATACATAATATTAGACTTATTGGAATTATATTGAATGTGAAGGAGCCTTTCATCCTTACAAAAAAAACCGAGAACTCCATTACAGGACTCCTCGGTTAATCAACCCATATTCTTCAGTTAGCATGCCTTCATCCCATCCACAGTCCAAATAAACCTTCCGTAATTCCAAGATTGTACATATAATACAGACCAAATACGATGCTCACTGTTCCTGTAATCGATGTTAGTGTCAGATTCACACTCATGTTATTTGCGCTAAGTACAAACGGAATACCTAGTATTGTTGTGAAAAATAACATACCCGCAATCGTGCCCAACCCGAAGCATAGGATATATATCGCTCCATCCCACACCGTGGATACAGTAGACATCGTGAGCAATACCATGGCAGCACTTCCCGCGAGTCCGTGGATCATTCCGATGATCAGTGACTTCATATAGGAAGCTTTGTTGCGCAGAACTGATAGATTTGGAGATTTGTGTTCATGTTTCTTGCGAATGAGCAGGAGACTGCTAATCCCAAGATAGACAAGCATAATCCCGACGGCAAACTCTAATGAACTGGCCCATGTATCCGAAATGGCATTTTTCGTTAAGATGAGCACTAATCCTACCAGAAATAACGTCGCCGTATGTCCAATTCCCCAGAATACACCCGCAAGCGTGGATCGGAACAAATTCTTACTTTGGCTAGCGATCGTCGATACAGCGATCACATGATCTGGTTCTATTGCATGCTTAATGCCTAGAATAAAACCTATTCCTAGTATAGATAATAAACCAAGTTCCATGAACACCCTCCTATTCCCCATCGGGGTTTGTACTTCATTCTTATGCATGGATACATGTTAGAATGACACAGGGCCTAATACTTACGAAATGACGTTACCTTTTTGCCGAACCATTGCTCACGAATAAGCTGCTGAACGCTTCTAAAGATCTTCTCGATCTCCTGTGTCGAATAGGCCAGCACCCGCAATGAAAATCCCGGAACCATCAATGTGGACAGACCTATATGTGCAGAAGACGTACAACATTTAAGTGAGTCACTCAATCTCTCTATCAACTCAGGGTCGGTTCGTTCTCCAATAACAATCATGGACCCTAAATGCGTATATCCCTCAAGCAGTCCGATACCCTCCATCGGATCATTCGCAGGACGTAATTGCAAGTGATCGAATACAACCAGCTTGTCTTCTAGATACACCTGCGTTTTGATCTGAAGTGTGTGATAACGGAACCATTTGCCGTCCGGTGACCAACCAGGAGTGATAATATCCCCGTAAATCATCGCCGATCCGGGGTTCATGTGCACGATTGTGTTTTGTAGATATTTAGCATGCTCATAGGCAATGATAGGATCAGGCATATACTCCAGATAACTACCCTTTTCCAGTACGATGTTCATTTCCTGCATGGCTGGACGGTTGATTGTCTTATAGATCTTCGTCGCTGACTGAGTCGTAAGTAACATTTGAGCTTGTTCACCAAGGTGAATCTCTAATTTATATCTATCGCCGCCTACATAACCTCCACCAAAACTCATGAGATAGAAACACGGTTGCTGCGGGTCGTCGAGATAGATAGCTGGGGTCACTTTCAATGCGCCTTGATGAAATACTTCTGAGGGGATCGTTGTTTCTTTCTTTCTCTGAACCGCGAGTCGTAGATACCCTGTCCAAGGTTCCATCTTACTTCAATCCTACTAACAATACATTGTCATCCATCCACTTCAGTACTTTATCTATTCCTGTATCATCTTTTAGATTCGTGAAAATATACGGTTTATTGCCTCGGAAGACGAGCGTATCTGCCTCCATGACCTCGAGACTGGCACCTACATACGGAGCAAGGTCGATTTTATTAATGATGAACAGATCTGATTTGATCATCCCTTGACCTCCCTTGCGAGGAATTTTCTCTCCTTGCGCCACATCGATAATATAAATGGAGAAATCGACGAGTTCGGGACTGAAGGTTGCGGCCAAATTATCGCCACCACTTTCTACAAATATGATCTCAAGATCCGAATGCCGGCTCTTCAAATCCTCAATTGCTGCAAAGTTCATCGAGGCATCTTCTCTGATTGCCGTATGGGGGCATCCCCCCGTCTCAACACCGATAATACGATCGGCAGGTAGTATCCCATTATGAATTAGAAATTTAGCATCTTCCTTCGTATAAATATCATTCGTAATCACAGCCATACTATGATCTTGATACATATGACGAGTCAATCTTTCTACAAGCAACGTCTTACCGGACCCCACCGGGCCACCTACTCCAATTCGAATGGGTTTCATGCTTATCCTCCTCACTTATTGACCACTCACGTTATGACATGAACAGTCGAAAATGTAATTGCTCGTGTCTCATCTGGGATAACTCAATACCAGGGGACACAATTCCGAAATCATCTTCACCTAATCCCTCTATCATTCTTTGCGCTTCTAACAAGTGATATTGAATGTCCTGTAATAGACGTTGACCATCCGTCTGGCCAAGCGGTATTCCGCGCACCCCATTTTGAACAAGACTTGAGATGCAGGAATATAAATGGGACACAATAGCGGTAGACTTCGGAATGTGAAGATGGTGAGCAATGATTGCGTACGTGATCGCCGGGTGTCCATACGACTGTTTGCCCCTAACCCTTTCCTGATACAACGCAAGTGTTGGAATGTCATACAGTTCCATACCCAACTGAATCATTCGCTCACCCATTCTATAGTTCCCTTCCCTCGTCTCCCGAGCAAAGCTTTGAACCGTTATCATCTGATCTAATGTCCAAATCTTATCTAACTCGCCCCTAGTCAGTGCTTCATATGTCAACTTGCAGGCTAGTCCATCAGAATGCACCAACTGACCCCTGACATAGATCTTCAACCATGCTGCAAAAGTTTGCTTATTCACTACTTTTTCATCCTGGATATACGTTTCTAGCCCGAATGAATGACTGAATGCTCCAATTGGGAAATTGGAATCACCCAGCTGTAACAAAGATAGCAGATAGCTATCCATGACTGTGTCCAACATGTCGAAACGGCTGGCTCACTTTCTTCTTCTCATGCGTATGAGGTATCCCAGAATGTGTTAACATCTCTTCAACCAAATAATCATATTGGACTAGCATCTGATCGCATTCAAACTGTGCAGGTAAATGACGGTTCCCGAGTTTATGGGCGATATCGCCCATTTCCTTCATACTTCGTGGGTGAATCACCAGAATATCTTCAGGAAGAACCTCAATCACAATGAGATTATCGTTATCCATATATAGAACGTCGCCATGGCTAAGATCGATGGGTTGGCGTAAGGAAATCCCTAATTCTCTACCATGATCTGTTACGACCCGTTGAATTCTCTTTACTAGATCATCACTTGGTAAGTACACTTTCTCAAGATGACGATTCTCTCTCTCTGTTGAATCCAGTTGTCCAATATGGGTTACAATTTGTTCAATAATCATGCCAAATCTCCTTAAAATAAGTAATATCGTTGGGCCATAGGAACAACGTCAGCAGGTTCACATGTGATATGTTCTCCATTCACTCTCACCTCAAATGTCTGCGGATCCACGGTTATCTCGGGTGTCTCGCCATTATGCTTCATATCTTTCTTCGTTAAATTGCGAATACCATAAACCGGTAGCACCTGTTTCTGTAAGCCCAACTGCTTATGTATACCGAGATCAAATGCAGCTTGGGAGACAAATG
The DNA here is from genome assembly GCF_900156375.1 of Paenibacillus macquariensis. Lineage (GTDB taxonomy): Bacteria > Bacillota > Bacilli > Paenibacillales > Paenibacillaceae > Paenibacillus_AQ > Paenibacillus_AQ macquariensis. Next base: position 268,024 of record NZ_FTNK01000008.1, on the reverse strand, counting down.
TGATCGAACTCTGCTGTAGCGCTTTACCAAAAGATGCAAACATCGGGCGATATAATACCGGTTGAGGCGTTGGAATCGCCGCATTCGCATCCCCCATCAAACTTTGAACCACCATTCCGCTTTTGATAATCATGTCTGGCTTCACACCAAAGAATGCAGGATCCCAGATCACAATATCTGCTATCTTCCCTACTTCGATAGAACCTACATAGGAAGAAATCCCATGAGCAATGGCAGGGTTGATCGTATATTTAGCAATATAGCGCTTGACCCGATTGTTGTCACCGACACCTTCATCACCTGGCAAATTGCCCCGTTGTTTCTTCATTTTATCCGCCGTCTGCCAAGTCCGAGTAATCACTTCGCCAATTCTCCCCATCGCTTGGGAATCAGAACTCATGATGCTAATTACGCCAAGATCGAGCAATATATCTTCTGCAGCAATGGTCTCTGCACGAATTCGTGAGTCGGCAAAGGCAATATCCTCTGGAACCTTCGGGTCAAGATGATGACATACCATCAGCATGTCCAGATGCTCATCAACTGTATTGACTGTATAGGGTCTTGTTGGATTCGTAGATGCGGGCAAGACATTGGGATACCCTGCTACTTTCAGCATGTCCGGAGCATGACCTCCACCTGCACCTTCCGTGTGGAATGTATGGATGTTACGTCCATTAATTGCATTTATCGTATCCTCAACAAACCCGAATTCGTTCAGCGAATCCGCATGAAGCGCTACCTGTACATCATATTTGTCCGCGACGATTAAAGCATGATCGATAACAGATGCGGTAGCTCCCCAATCCTCATGTACCTTTAAACCAATGGCCCCAGCGAGTACCTGTTCTATTAGCGGTTCTTCCGCTGATCCATTCCCCTTGCCAAGAAAGCCACAATTGATCGGAAGACCCTCAGCCGCTTCCAACATCCGATGAATATTCCATATTCCTGGTGTGCATGTCGTTGCCTTCGATCCTTCAGCGGGGCCTGTTCCCCCTCCAATCATTGTCGTAAGACCGGAAGTTAACGCCGTTTCCACTTGTGCTGGATTGATGAAGTGTACGTGGGTGTCCACGCCTCCAGCAGTAACTATCATTCCTTCTGCAGAAATCACTTCCGTTCCAGCACCTAAGATCAAATCCACACCATCCATGAGTAATGGATTTCCACTCTTGCCGATTCCTATGATTCTCCCATCAACAATACCTATATCCGCTTTGTAAATGCCGGTGTAATCGACGATGATCGCATTGGTAATCACGACATCTAAGGCTCCGTCTGCACGTGTCGCTAGCGGATGTTGTCCCATCCCATCTCGAATTGTTTTGCCTCCACCAAATTTGCACTCATCTCCATAATGTGTATAATCCTTCTCGATCTCGATAAATAGATCACTATCCGCAAGACGAATGGCATCACCTGTAGTGGGACCAAACAGGTCTGCATATTGCCTTCTCGTTAAGCGCAGACTCATCTCTAATACCTCCTTAGTCCAAGGACCCTTCTGTTTTGTTATTCAGTCCGTATACCCGTCGTTCCCCTCCAAAGGCTACAAGTTCTATTTCTTTGACATCACCTGGTTCAAAGCGGACCGATGCGCCCGAAGGTATATTAAGATGCATGCCAAATGTCTGATCCCTATCAAATTGAAGTGACGCGTTCACTTCATAAAAGTGATAGTGAGATCCTACCTGTACAGCCCGATCTCCCGTATTCAATGCTTGGGTAATCCGTGTCTCTCTTCCCACATTACAAACGATATCGTCCTCACGTAATATATACTCACCTGGAATCATCCGTTGTCTCCTTTATCTGAATTTAGATATGCTAACTTACTGGGTTGTGGACCGTGACTAATTTGGTTCCGTCAGGAAACGTAGCTTCTACTTGAATGTCATGAATCATTTCTGGGATACCTTCCATAACATCTTCACTCGTCAAGATTTCCCTACCTAATTTCATGAGCTCAGCTACCCTCCTTCCATCTCGGGCACCTTCAAGAATCTCATAGGTAATTAGCGCTATCGCTTCGGGATAATTTAATTTAAGGCCTCTTTCTTTCCGTCGTCTTGCCACGTCGGCTGCCACGACGATCAATAACTTCTCTTGTTCTCGAGGTGATAGTCTCACTCTGATCCTCCTTCTCTTATCGAGGCGTACGCTTCTCATTGTCATCCAATCTACTATGTCGTTACCATTCCCCATTGTGTGGATAAAAATCCCACGTAAGACACTTCCTACCCACTCTTATTTGCCAATAGCTCAGGTAGTATCTGTTCTGTCGTAATAAAGAGCCATGTCACGAGAACAAAGGGTAACGTTAAGGAGGTCAGCCCATAGGGGTTAAGCCATGTCGTTATACCGGCTGTAACCGGTACCGTGAGAATCACAGCAATCATTCCCCTCAGGAGTTCTAAACGGCGACCTGTACTATAAATACCTGATACCGCCAGTATGGTTAACACACCATTAAACCCATAGAGACCTAGATTAAGCGATGTGATTTCTGCTCCTAACCCATAGGCTGTCAACCATGCCAGAACTGTCCCTATCACCGCATAAAGTGCTAATCTCCAACCCGCCCAACAAACTCCGATCAGAATCAGTATGCTTGACCACATATTATCCTGAAAATACACTTGTCCTATCCCATCAATTAGCCCATTCAGCCATTGGATATTCTCTCCCTGGTCCAAATTCAGATGGGTGAGATCCTGTGGCACCAATTCTGGACTCAAATGAAACGTCTTTAAATGGTAAGAAGAGAGTACTGTGGTCCATGTCAGCATGATGTAGGGCAAAGTAAGCACTGGAACCACCGTGCTACTTAGTATATACATCATAGCCGCAGTAATAAGTGTGACTACCGCTGCCCCAACCAGAGCGATTACCCACTGGAGTTCGCCCCCTAAGAACAGAAATAAGGCGATTCCCGCCAATACGGAATTATATCCAAATATGCCCTGATTCACGGCGTCTTTGTCCTTCCCACCAACATAACCAATCCAAGTCCCAATCATTGCCGACAACAACGCCACAATTCCTAACGATATATCAGATATCATTATCGCCACTAATATGATCAATCCGGTGATGGGATTGTCTATCAATATCACTTGAGAGATCCCTTTTAGAGTTGCGGAAATAAATAAACTCTTATTCGTATGGGTTCCCCCTTTTCAAAGTGGTGTGTTAGATTCCCCTAAGTGACTTATTTCATCCATAGTTACGATTTCCATATCTGTTATTATTTATCCATTAAAATAACAACTCCAATAAAACACCATTTGGAATAGATAACTTCCTATCTCTTTCTTTGATATAATGAAGACTAGTTATATGAATGGTAACTATTATTTATGGAAATTAGGTGTGAGAATATGAAAGAAAAGAGCATTATTTTTTTCGATATCGATGGTACCCTTCTAGATGAACATAAAGAACTTCCAAAGACGGCTGAACAAGCGATCTATTCTCTGAAAGAACTCGGACATGAAGTTGCAATCGCAACGGGCCGGGCTCCATTTATGTTTGAAGACCTTCGTAAACAACTTGAAATTGATACCTATGTTAGTTATAACGGTCAATATGTCGTGCTGCGTGGAGAAGTGATCTATACGAACCCTCTGGACCGTGAAAGTCTGCATGATTTAACCCAAGAAGCGCTCCTTCATGATCATGCGGTCGTCTACATGGACCATGAAGATATGAGAGCGAATGTGCCAAATGATGAGTACGTGGCCAAAACAATCAACACGTTCAAATCCAAAGTTATCCCTGCTCATGATCCTTTGTATTATAAGGAGCGGAACATCTATCAATCCCTACTGATGTGCCGGCCGGAGGAAGAAGTCCTATATGAAAAGCTATTTCATGCCTTTCATTTCGTGCGCTGGCATCTCAATGCCGTTGACGTCGTTCCGGCTGGAGGCTGTAAAGCTAAAGGTATCCGGCATATTACGGACAAGCTGGGTATTGCGTCAGAATGTCAATATGCTTTCGGGGATGCATTAAATGACGTAGAGATGTTATCTTCAATCCCTAATAGTGTAGCTATGGGGAATGGGATGCCTGAGGCGAAGAAAGCTGCGAAATATGTGACGAAGTCCGTCGAGGAAGATGGTATACTGCACGGATTACGAATGCTCGGATTACTAAATTAAGTTAACCAAAAAGGCTACCCTATCCGTCACTTTGGAGGATATGTAGCCTTTTTGGTTTGCGTAAAACCTTCATAATAGCTGTTTCAATTCGTTTCTATATTGTTTGATCTTCAGAGCAGTCGGAATTGAGATATGATAACGTTTGTTTCGCATATTCTGTTTCAATGTCCTTAATACGGGATAAGGAACCAACAGCAACGTATGCAATACATGTAGTTCTCCTTTACTTATAGGACGTTTACTGTTGTAATACTCTATCGTTCGCAACATGTCATGACCATGCCAAGCCATATTCCGATGTAAAATATGCGATAAATCCTCCATGCGTACATGTAATGACGTATTATCAAAATCAATCATATGCATAGAACCCACTCGATCTAGCATAAGATTCGGATAATTATAATCCCCATGCGCAAATGCCAAGTGAGACTCTTCATCAGCGATGGCTTTTACCACTGTTGCGTTGTCTATATCATTTAATGCCTCATTACACAGTGTCGTCATTAACTTCAGCTTCGGGTTGTCCGCAAGGAAATTACGATCTAATGTTATTTGTTCTTTCAACTGGTTGTATCTTATTCTTTCTACCGGAATAGATGGAGCATTAAACCCCTCCGCTACGGAATGGAATTTAGCAAGCAGTCGAATCCCTTTTTTGAAATGATCACTCCTGTGGAATCGTGGATGTTCGCCCTTAACCCAGTTCGTCAACATGTAGTGGATACCCTCTCTAGTAATCCAATAAGCGTGGCTTGATGTATAGAGTACCTTGGGCGCAAACCTGAAATCGTTTTGAGACAAATGAGCGAATACTTGTGTAATGAAATGCATCTCCGCTTCTGTTACATTGTAACTTTTTAAACATAGGACCCCATGATTTCTTGTAGATATTTGATATACATCGCGTACCTTAACCTTTTTTAAAATATGAATCCCATACTGTTGTTCAAGATCAGAAGTTAGACTCATTACATATCACCTCAATATAAAATAGATAGGATTACTACCACTAGTGCCTACTCCGCTTTCGCCCATTCATCCAGATGACGTATGGCATTCAAACGATCGTGCCAAGTTTCTCCCAGTAGTGTTAGTCCCTTATGGCTTCTCCCTGAACCAATTCTTCGGGCTACATGCCAAGCTTCCCTTGGAAGTCGAAAAAGAGCACTGATCAGTAAACGTTCAGATGACTTTAAAGGGCTAATCGATTCGTATCCATGTAAAAAGGCATCCATAAGAACCGGCTTATAATACGTTGTGTTGGAAAGAGTCTTCGCCACTTCATAGTACTTCGACCCCGTCCTTAGACAATCCCAGTCAATGAGGACAAGTCCTCTAGAATGAATCACAATATTCGGGATGGTAACGTCCCCATGAATCAGTGCAGGGTGCTGTCGTTCCTTCACAAGAATACGTTTTACACGTGGATCATCGATGATTCTCCAAGCATCATTGGTCAAATGGACACAACTTTCACCATATATATCGAACCATTTCGTAGGCGTTGTCTTCTTTCTTTGGACATTCTGCAATTGTACGCGAAACAAATGTCCCTCACGTTTAAATTCCTTTATTCTCTGGAGTGTATAGGAAGCGGTTGGGGGCTGTTGCACTTTACGAAGTTTATGGAGATGGGCAAGTGCTTTACCTAACGATTCATAGTCGTGGACATCATCAATCTTTCTACCCTTAATCCATTCGGTCATATAATAGGCATTTCCACGAAAGTTCACTGAATACCTTCCTGTTCTGGTCTTTAGCCATCGTGGAGTGTATGGGTATTTCGATGCTGTTAACCTACGGACATAGGAAAAGAACTTCGCTTGAGGTAATGTCGCACCTTGGCATTTAGCATTTAGCGCTTTAACCAGAGATTTACCTTTGTTGGTTTTAGCACAATATACTGCATTTTTTTTGTATAGAGAATCATGAGTTGTGAGATGGATCAGATGTAATCCATATCGCCTCGTAATGGACTTTAATTTAGCCTTCTCGTATCGACTCGGCATGCCATACTCCCCCCATATCGATTCAATAATAAAACTTATTGACAGTTTATTCTTGCACCACGTGTGAAGTGTCTATTTAAGCAGCCAAATGTTGATTGACGAAATATCAAGCCAAGTGCAACAGGACTTGATAATCCGTCTGTTATGAACGCAATAAAAAAGACACCTGCTACTTACGCAAGTGCCTTCTGATTGTGAAATTAACTGAAGGTTTTCCCGTTAAATGAAATTTCTTATTACAACTGTACGATTACTTCTATTTCTACCAAAGCATCTTTCGGTAAGCGTGCTACCTGTACTGCACTACGAGCCGGATAAGGTTCTGCAAAATACCCACTATATATTTCGTTCACGACTAGGAAATCGTTCATATCTTTTAGAAAGACCGTCGATTTCACAACTTGGTTCATGTTACCACCTGACGCTTCTACAATTGCCTTTACATGGTTCAGAGATAGCTTTGTCTGCTCCTCAACTGTTTCAGGAAATAATCCTGTAGCTGGATCCATACCAAGCTGTCCTGAAGTGAAGAGTAACTGCCCCACTTTTACTCCCTGTGAATAGGGTCCAATCGCTTGAGGTGCACCATTGGTTTGGATAATTTCTTTATTGTTAGTCATAGTATATCTCCTCTACCCTTGATAGGGTTATTATTTATTTGAAACTTTCTGCTCTGAATCATACTCTTTCAACATTTCTTGTTGTTGTTCTGGCGTCAACTTCGCGATACCAAATCCTGTGAACCCCCAAATTGTGGCGAATATAATACCTGTCCAACAAAATACTGCCCAAGGCAAGTAGTCTAATGTCGCGACACCGAGCGTTCCTGCCATATAAGCACCGGCAGCAGTCCATGGTAAGATAGGCTCGATAATGGATGCAGAATCTTCGATCGTTCTAGATAAATTCTTAGGGTGTAGCCCTCTACGAATATATGATTCACGTAGCATTTCTCCAGGCATTAGAATTGAAATCTGACCATTACTCGTAATTCCGATCATCGACATCCCCACAAGAATGGTTGTTACGATCAACGAACCGGTGGAATGAACCAATCTCATCAACTTATTAATAATAAGATCTAATGATTTCGTTACGGAAATTGTTCCTGCAAACACTATGGCACTGAAACAGATTAGTAGTGTACTCATCATCGAGTTCATACCCCCGCGGTTGAGCAACCGAGGAATATCTGGAATGACAGTCGCAAGATCGAACCCAGCCACATTCACCATGGATAGATTAAATCCGCCTACTGCAGACACCATAACATCTTGAATCGAGAATCCTTGAAATATCATGCCATTAATCATGGCTACGATAGATGAAATGAGCATAACAGGGATCGTAGGTTTCTTCGTAAGAGATCCGAATAAGATAATAAGGATAGGAAGAAGTAGCAATAGGTTCCAACTAAATATTGAATTTAACGTGCTCATAATTGTTCCGACTTTTTCAGGAATTTCTACGCCCGCACTTCCCATGTTCAAGCCCGTGATAGCGTATACAATTCCGGCAACAATAAACGATGGAAGTGTCGTATATAGCAAGTGGCCTATATGCTCGTACAAATTCACTCCTGTAGCTAATGAAGCGATATTCGTCGTATCCGACAACGGAGAAAGTTTATCTCCAAAGTAAGCACCCGCAACAACTGCCCCAGCTACAGCACCTAGATTAGCATCCATCCCTGCTGCAACACCCATGAAAGCCACACCGATTGTACCTGCAGCTCCCCATGAAGTACCAGTACAGATTGATACAATCGAAGTAACTAAGAACGCTGTTATGATGAGAAATTGAGGATCAATAATTTTCAATCCATAATATATCATCATTGGGATCGTCCCCCCAACCATCCAAGTACCAATCATGAATCCGACGGTTATCAAGATGAGAATAGCGGGCATCGTCTTAGCAATCTTTTCTGATATCGATCCAAGAATAGCGTCATACGAGTGACCCAACTTAATCGCGACGATCCCTGCGACAATGGCTGACATAATGATTAACGGTTCTGGAGGAAGTTCAAACAATACATATCCCAAGCTCAATAATACGATCATCGTAAAAACAGGTACTAATGCTAATAGTAGCGTCGGAGGCTTTATGGCCTTCTGCTGTTGTTGCTTGTCTTGTTTATTTCCCATGATGTTCACCTCGGAATAGTATCGTATGAATGCATTGCTGTTCTTTATTGCATACTTTGATAGGTTACTGCCATACGTTGTAGAGCTTCTTCAAGAGTCACCCGTGACGTTGCTACATTCAAACGAATAAAACCTTCACCTTGAGTACCAAAAGATGTACCGAAACTAACACTAACTTTAGATTCATCGAGTATCCACCGTTTCAATTTCTCATCTTTCTTATCGAAGGAAGTACAATCAATCCATAGCAGATAGGTTCCTTCCGGTTCCACAACATGTAGCTCTGGAAAATGCTTGGCAAAGAATTGCTTCACGAAGTGAATATTGCCTTCAATATATGATTTCACTTCTTCCAACCATCCGTCACAAGCTGTATAGGCCGTTTCACATATCGGCACTGCGAAGAAAGTCGGGTTGTGGATGCCTGCTTCAATCAGACCTTTCTTGAATTTCGCCCGTAGATTCTCATTAGGAATGATAATGTTGGCAATTTCCAAGCTTGCTAGATTAAATGTCTTACTTGGAGAAGTACAAATAATGCTTCGCTGCGCGATTCGCTCGGATAATTTCGCAATCACAGTATGTTCATGACCGGACCGAATAAAATCAGCATGAATGTCATCCGATACAATTAGAACATCGTAGAGCGTACACAAGTCTGCTAGTCGGGCTAATTCCAGGCTATTCCACACTCGTCCGGTTGGGTTATGCGGCGAACATAGCAGAAGCAACTTAATACCCTTTTTCATATGGCGCTCCATATCATCGAAATCCATTTCATAACGACCATTCCGATAGATCAATGGACTCTCAACATATTCACGGTCATTTTCTGTGATTGCCTTGGCTATTGGTTGATAGGCCGGCGTGTGCATGAGCACTCGATCACCGATATCCGTAAACTTTTGCAAAATAATTGAAAAGGCTTGCACAATTCGCGGGCTAAACACGATCCACTCCTGAGGAATATCCCAAGTATAGGCTCGCTTCATCCATCCCTGTACGGCCTCAAAATAAGGGGGATATAATTCCGTGTAGCCGAATATGCCGTGTTGCGCCATTCGAACTGCCTCATCAACAATGGCTTGTGGAGCACGTAAGTCCATATCTGCTACGGACAACGGGATAACCTCCTGGCCATACTCTGCGACTAATCCATCCCATTTGACACAATTTGTCCAGAATCGGTTGATGACCTCATCAAAATTAGTGCTCATGACTTCTCCTCCTACTCAATCTTTAACTTTTTGCAAGTAACGATAAACCGTTGGTTCGGACATATTACACGCCTTCGCAACTTGTCCCACACCGCCCTTTAACAGGAAAACACCTTCGTCGTTGAATTCTTTAATCAATTCCATCTTCTCTTGGGCAGATAATCGATCAGGCGATACTGTTGTTCTGGACATCACCGTTTCTATCATGTGTACTAATAAATCATCCATATTCCCTTGCAAGTATTCAGATACAGGCTTTTCATCAGTAATAACAGCCGGTACTTTCGAGTTGGAAGGGAATGGTCCTCCACCTACTAGCAAATCCTGAATCCATTGAGCTGCGATATCCAAATGGGTTACGTCGATGTTCAAACACATCATTCCGACCAATACACCGCTTTCATCCTTAATAAAATAAGTCGATGAGCGAAATGTCTGACCGAGTGAACCCTTACCTTTATAGTTCGTAATAAACTGTTGCTCGTGATATGCGCCTCCTTTAAGGAGTTTCAATACAAGGTCCGTCGAGCCGTCCCCCACTTTTCTTCCACTAATGTGACCGTTTTCAATATGAACTATCGAACGTTCTGGATTACTAATATCATGCACAACAACCTCGCATTTGGGTCCGACTATCGATGCTATGAAAGAAGCCATTGGAAAATGCTTCTCCAGAAGATGTAAATTGTTAGATTCCATGTGACACCTCCAGATTCTCTAAACTATGAATAAAGTGTTTACTTCGTAATATTTATGATAATTTATTATCTTGATAACATATTATCATCATTAGAAAGCGGTTACAAGTGTTCTTTTATAATAAATTATTATCTCGATAAAATATAATCACTTTTGAGGAGCATTTAGTATTCTTCTATTTTCATTCTAAAAAGGCATCCCTCATTTGTATGAGAGACGCCTTTTGGTATGAAAACACTATGATTTCAAGCGGAGCATGAACCTGTCCTACGCTGTTGTAACTTGTCCATCTTCACGAGCAAGACGCACGATCGCACGAAGAGCAGCTTGAATCTCACGCTCTACGGCTAAGCCAACCGCATCCGTATGTGGATCATATACTTCTGAAAGTTCCGCATCAGCAAATCCATCAATCGCTAGAATTGCACCTGCACGAGCACCACGAAGTGTACTCACGATGTACAATGCTGCGATTTCCATCTCAACTGCAATCGCTCCAGCCTGCTTGTATTGCTTATGAGGAATTTCAACTACACCATTGAAGAAAGCATCTACCGCTACCGTGATTCCTTTGGCAACGACACCAGAAGTGGCACTTGCAGCTTCAAATAGGGCATTAACTACCTGACTATCCCCAACAGCCGGGAAACCTTCAGGTACCAATTGTCGTGTTAGCCCCTCTGTACGAACAGCAGCGATACTGACCACAAGACTACCTGCTGGAATATCCTGTGAGTAAGAACCCGCTGTTCCTACTCGAATCAACGTGTTCACGCCTGCGCGAATCAATTCCTCGAAACATACAGCAGCGCCAGCTGAACCGACACCATGACTAACCACGGCCATCTTCACGCCTTCATACTCGCCTGTAAATGTCCGATATTCACGGCTGAAAGCAAGCTCTCTTGTTCCTTCTAATTTCCCTGCGATCATCTCAGCTCGCTTCGGATCACCACATACAATCGCATACGGTGGAATGTCCTCCGAATTCACTTGCAGTATTGACATTAACATCTTAATCGAACTCCTTTCGTGTCCACTCATCTTCGGGTATTGGTATATCTTCTCCTGAGAACCGTTGTTCTAAGAATGGATCTGCGGTATTATGAAATCCGTTTCTTTCCCAGAAACCTTCGCGGTCTTCCTTCATAAATTCAATCCCTCGTATCCATTTCGCACTCTTCCAGAAATATAAGTGTGGAACAACGAGGCGTAGTGGCCAACCATGTTTCAACGTCAAAGGTTTACTATCAAAGTCAAAAGCTAGCAGAATATCATTTCTCATCAAATCCACTAGGGGAACATTCGTGTCATAATCAGGGTCCGCATGAATCATGACGGACTTCGCTTCAGGCTTGACCTTCAACTCCTTCAACAAATCCGTAAAAAGAACCCCATCCCAAGGTGCATCGAACTTCGACCAACGTGTCACACAGTGAATATCAGACACGACACGCGATTGCTTCATATTCTTCAGTTCATCGTAAGTAAAGGTTCGTTCTTCCTCGACTTCCCCGAACACACGAAGATTCCAAGTGGCTAGATCATAAACAGGTACTTCTCCCTCGTGCAGAATCGGAAACTTCTCCGTTAAGGACTGTCCGGGAGGCAGTCGATGCTGTAGTGAACTATCTATGGGTTGTTGATTCTTAGGCGCTTTGGCCCCTTTCAGACGATCTGCCTTTCCATGCATAAGGTATCCTCCTTAAAGCTGTTATATCTTAACGAGAGCTTCCGCCCGCTTTGCTAGCATCTTGCAAATAGCTACGATCTTTGAAGAAGAACATGGCAATCAGTGTCACGATATAAGGTAACATGTTTGTGAAATGTGACGGAATCGCAAGCCCTTGTAACCGAATACCGAATGCGTCCATAAATCCAAACAATAGACTGGAAGCCATGACTCCAAGAGGGTTAGCCTGTCCAAGCATCGTAGCAACAAGCGCTATGAATCCGCGTCCAGCCGTCATTCCTTCTGTGAACATGGTGACTTGTCCAAGAGACAACTGAGCTCCTGCCAAACCACATAGTACGCCACAAGCCAGTACAGCAGTATATTGATGCTTACGCACCTTAATACCGATACTTTGAGCTGCTACCGGATTCTCACCCACCGAACGAAGTCGGAACCCTGATACCGTCTTAAACAAGTAAAATTGTAGAACGCCCATGAGTATAAAGGCTAGATATACAAGCGGACTTTGTCCGGAGATCACTTCCCCAATCCAAGGGATGTCCTTAATGACTGGGATATCCCATTTAGGTAGTCCGACCATTGTGCTATCGTAGTAGGCTCCTTTTACATTAAAGATGGCTCGTAATAGAAAGGTCGTCATCCCTGTAGCTAGAAAGTTCAATGATATCCCGACAACGATCGGATTCGCCCTTAGATTAATACTCAAATATCCGAAGATAAGCGAGAAGAACATCACGCACAGCACTGCAAACAATACAGCTAACCATACATTACCGAAAAGGTAGTTACCTACAATCCCCGAGAATGCTCCTACAAGGACGAATCCTTCAAGTGCTACGTTGAACAGGCCTACTCTAGAACAAAGTGCCCCGCCTAGTGCAGCTAATAGAATGGGTGTGACCACGCGTAGCGTGGAACTGAATAGAGCGGCATCAAGTAGTTGTTCCATTCTTTTGTTTCCCCTTTCTACGTTTCCAGAATGTATACCCTATTCTTGCAGATACGAACAACGTGAGTACAGCTTGGATAACACTTGCCACTTCCAATGGCACATCGGTATTACGCTCAACACCCATGGCTCCAGTCTGTAGTGCTGAGAGCAGAATCGCAGCTAATGCCGTTCCGAGGGGATGTGAATTTGCAAGCAACGTTGCCATAATCCCACTCCATGCATAGTTGGCTGAAGTCAATGAACCATCTAGGAAGCGGTACTGGGTACCGAGCACTTCTCCCGCTCCAGCAAGACCCGCAAATCCACCACTAACAAGCATTGCAATCATCATCATTCTTCCCCGGCGTACGCCACCATAAGAAGCGAAGAGCGGATTACTGCCTAACATTCTAATTTCATAACCCATAGTTGTCTTCTTCATGAAGAAGTGTAATAACACAGCGGCCACAATGGCAATAATAAAGCCCGCATGAAGCCCCATGCCTTGAAATAACTTCGGTAACCACACACTCTGCTCAATCATCTCAGACTGTGCCATAGCCGCAGAGCCTGTCTTATCCATAAATGGGTAAGCGACCATATACCCTGCAAACAGTGTTGCAATATAGTTCAACAATAACGTTGTAATGAGTAGGTTCATTCCAAACTTCGCATCCAACCAACCTGCGAAAAAGGACCACAGTCCACCCGTAATAATACCCGCGATGATCGAGGCTAGTAGAACTACCCAACCTGGCCCTGGGAAATACAAGGCCGTAAGCGCAGCAGATAATCCTCCGAGAACCATCTGTCCGTCGGCTCCCATATTAAAGAATCCAGCACGAAAGGCAAGTGCTACACCTAGCCCAGCCAAGATAATTGGCGTCGATCTAGCTAACGTATTGGTAAGAAAGTAGAAGCTACCAAATGCGCCCTTCCACATTTCCATATACGTCTCAGTGACAGATCCACCCACGACTAGAATCGCGATAGCCCCAGCAATTAGTCCGATCACTACAGCGATTAAAGGCTGGATCAATCCACGTAAGTTTTGTTTAATAATACTCATGCCTGTCGATTCCCCCCTGACATCAGCAGACTGATTTTCTCTTCAGTTGCATCCTTCGCAGATAATTCTCCTGCAATTTCACCTTCATACATAACGACAATTCGATCAGATAACTGCAGAATTTCAGTCAATTCGGAGGATACGAGTAGAACGCCCACCCCAGCATCTCTTTTACGAATCAACTCGGTGTGAATGGTCTCCATAGCACCAATATCTACCCCACGTGTCGGTTCAGCCGCAATAATGAAATGAGAATCGTGTGCAAATTCGCGCGCTGCGATCAGCTTCTGTAGATTACCACCGGATAAGTTCTGGATCTTATTATCAAGCGAACCTGCTTTAATACCGAACTGTCGGATCCATTCACTTACCTTAGCACGTGCTTCTTTACCCTTGACCAATCCTTTACGTTGAAGCGTGTGATGATGACCCATCAGCCCATTATCGAGCACCGTCGCATCCTTAGCCGCTCCCCAGAGGTAACGGTCTTCAGGAATATGAGCAAGTCCTTGTTCACGGATATCACGTACAGCCATCCCTTTGATATCCACGCCAGCGAGTTGAACGGTTCCATCATCCACTGGACGAAGACCAGAAATAGCCTGTATGAGTTCAGATTGACCATTACCAGATATTCCGGCAATACCAACAACCTCACCACCTCTAACCTGGAGATGGATATCCTTCAGAAGAGCTTTCCCCTTCCCCTTCGGTCCACGTATGCCAAGTCCTTTCACTTCGAGAACAGCTTCACCAAGCTCTACTTGCTGTTTCTCAAGTGAGACGAGCTCTCTTCCTACCATCAGCCTAGATAATTGCTCCGCATCTGTATCCGTCGCTGCAAGTGTTCCCGTTAATCGACCATCACGTAACACAGTAATTCGATCCGCAACTTCCATGACCTCATGAAGTTTATGCGTGATTATAATGAAACTCTTACCCTGAAGAGCTAATGATTTAATATTTGCAAGCAGTTCTTTGACTTCCAGTGGCGTCAAAGCTCCTGTTGGTTCATCCAAAATAATGATATCTGCACCCTGATATAGCACCTTCAGAATCTCAACTCGTTGTTGCATACCCATCGGACATTCCGATACAACAGCCCATGGATCAACAGGCATCCCATATTGCTGTCCCAACTTCTCCACAAGTGCTGCCGCTTGTTTACGGTCAAATACCCCACCTGCTGTTGGCTCTCGTCCGATCACGATATTCTCTGCAACTGTGAAAGAAGGAAATAGCATGAAATGCTGATGTACCATTCCAATGCCGCTCGCCATGGCACTCGCAGGATTAGCGAAAGATACGACTTTCCCCTTCACCTTGACCGACCCTGATGATGGCTGCTCCATCCCATACAGAATACGCATTAGCGTCGTTTTCCCTGCGCCATTCTCACCAACAAGTGCATGAACTTCACCTTCACCTAGATCAAAGTTCACAGCCTGATTAGCGGTAACGTTACCATAATGCTTTGTTATATTCTCCATCTGCAACAGCATAACGTGCTCCCCCTTCTATCCCCGATTGATTCTATCCGTAACAACCAAAACCGGCCCCTTATTGGCAGCCGGTAATGAATTATCCTACATTACTGATTCTAAACTATGGTTGCATTGGATCTTTAATTGTAATTGTACCTGCAATAATATCATCTTTAATCTTCTTCACTTTATCAATGTTCTCTTGACCAATAAACGGGTTAAGCGTAGATTTACTCTCGCGAGTAACAAAAGTCAACCCAACGCCATCTTCTTTCAAGCCATAGTCAACAGCACCGTATTTGAAAGTACCATTAACAAATTCTTTTACCGTCTCGTAAGTCACGATATCTGTTGATTTAAGTATCGACAATACGATATGTTCTGGATCAATAACTGTACGGTCCACATCTACTCCTGAAGTAAAGAAGCCTTTTTCCTTCGCTGCTTCAAATACGCCTAGGTCTCCTGTCGCTGCTGCTCCAGCAATGAAGTCAGCCCCTTTACCTAACTGAACCAACGCCAATTCCTTCGCTTTAGCTGGATCGTTAAATCCACCTACATAGTTCACAAAGAATTCTGCTGTTGGATTTGTTGATTTCAATCCTTCACTAAATCCTTCTGTATATTTCTTAATCAAAGGAATGTCTACTGCTGCTACCATTCCTACCTTATTTGTTTTCGTTGACAATCCTGCTGTTGCTCCTAGTAGATAAGATGCTTCATACTCACGGAAACCTATGCTACGAATATTCGGTAGATCTACCGTTGTATCTACAATTGCGAAAGCTTTATTTGGATTCTCTGCTGCAACCTTCTTCAAAGCGTCTTCCGCTTGAAACGTTGCTGTAATGATCAAATCATAGTTCTCAGCGACAGCTGCACGTAGATTCTGTTCAAATGCTGCTGGATCAGTTGATTCGATTGTTTTAATGTCGGCACCGAATTCTGTACCAGCCTTTTTAAAACCTTCGTCCATTTGTACAAAAAATGGGTTGACTCCTATTTTTTCAGGTAAAACCAATGCAATTTTTTTCGCTTTTGCTTCATTTTCTGACTTTCCACCTGATTGTTCGTCTTTTGCACTATTATTTCCACATGCAGCTAGCATAACTGTGATCAAAACCATTAATAATACGAACGATAAACTTCTTTTCATATGAAATAGTCCCCTTTTAGCCGTTTGAATTCATCGTATAAGAATCGTCGAAATTTGTCAATACAAAATGGAACTCGTCGAACGTTAATCAGTCGAATATTTTCCCCTTTCATGAACACACAAAAAAGCATGCAGTCCAATATCTCACAATACTGGAACTACATGCTTCTGTTATCCATTGAAATGGATTTTATCCGTTATACACTATTTATTCATTCCAAGTCCTAAAGGCCCTTAAACAACTGCTTCAATAGATCTACTAATTTATCTGTTTGCGTAGAAGAATCTACTGGCGTTGCTGGTACTAGCGGTGTCGCAGGTACTCCTGACGTTGCAGGAGTTGTTGGCGTTGCTGGTACTTCAGACGTTGCTGGAGTTGTTGGAGTTGCTGGTACTGTTGATTCAATTGGTGTAGTACTCGTCTTGCTCAAATCAAGGGAGAAGATTCCAAATCCTTTGTCATCTGTTTTATTCAAATATTTGATGTTACTTGTCAACTTAGCAAATGCTTCCGCTTTTGGAGAAGAAGTAAACGTAACCTTCACATCACCGTTAATCGGTGCGATCGACCAGTTGTTATCAATAGAAGGATTAATCTCTTTATTCGCAGAGATATAATCCATCAGGATCTGACGGTTCTCATCTGGACTATCAATGATATAAGTACTTCCTTTGACACCTGGGAAGTTACCACCGCCGCTTGCACGGTAGTTATTTGTAACAATAACGAATTCTTGATCCGGATTCACGGCTTTACCTTCATATTGAAGGTTAAGGATTCGACTCGATGTAGCTGCATTCACAGTGCCATCTGCTTTATATTTCGCTGGTTGTGTTACATCTACTTGATACGTTACGCCATCAATAACGTCAAAGTTATATACAGCGAATGAAGAATTCAATAAAGATTGCTCTTCTTTAATTGTAGGATCGATCTGATTGAATTTGCCTGCTGACATTTCCAACCACTCTTTAACAACAGAACCTTTTACAAGAATAGCTTTAAGCGTGTTGTCATACAGATAAAGATCGCCGGCACTCTTAATCGCTAATGGACCTTTTGCAATATCCGTATATTCTTCTACGCCGTTACGTCCCGCTTTAAAAGGAGCTCCGACGGATAGGATTGGTGTTGACGCATATTTAGGAAGGTTTTTCTTAATATAGTCACTTACATAAGCTTTCTGCGCGTTCGTTACAATCTGAACGGAAGGATCATCTTGTACGAGTGCAAAATAACTATGAATAGGTGAAGTTGTCGTTCCAATAGCACTGTTCGCGTATTTAATCGTAGCTTCGTGATCAGCCGTTACCGCATCTACAATGGCTTGATCCGGTTCTACCATCGATGTCTTAGCTACAGCATCATAGATAGCTCTTGTTGACGATTGCGTAGATTTCACAGCCCATTTGCCATCGTGTTTCTCTAGTGATAGATCGATCAACCCTAAGTTTGCACCACCGTAACCTGCTTGAACGGCTGCTACGCCATTAATTGTTCCTTTGGCATTATCTACGCCTGGATACAATTTACCAGTGCTATCTTTGAAAAGGTTGTCCAACGCCTTCTCAGTTACAGCAGGGAATACTTTGTGCGTATGTGAGAACGTAATAGCATCAATGCCAGGAACTTTACTTAAAGGTAGAATAGCATCTTCTGCATTTACATTCGCCTCTGCATTACCATTAAATCCTGAGTGAGACATTACGATAATAAGGTCTGCACCTTTAGCCTTCATCTCAGGTACGAATTTCACAGCTGTAGCTACGATGTCTTTGGTAATCACTTTGCCTTCAAGACTCGCTTTATCCCATTCCGTGATTTGCGGAGTTACTAGACCCAACACGCCAAGTTTGAGTGTCTGTTCTTTGCCTGCTTCATCTATGAATGTTTTGGTAAGAATCTGATACGGCTTGAACCGATTTACATCATTAGCTGGATTCTTATCTTTATCATCTACATACACGTTTGCATTAATGTAAGGGAAATTAGCACCCTTGATCGCATTATCTAAGTAATCCAGACCATAGTTAAACTCATGATTACCAAATGTTGCTACATCATATCCCATCAGATTCATAGCTTTATATACGGTGTGAACTTCACCTTTCTTAATTGGAGCTATAAGTGCTTTGTATGTTCCAAGCGGCGTTCCTTGAATTAAGTCCCCATTATCTACTAATAGTGTATTAGGGTTCTCTTTCCGTGCTTCTTTAACGATTGTGGCTGTTCGTGCAAGTCCTACTGTAGGTGCAACAGCACTTTTATAATAATCATAAGACATCACGTTCGTGTGAATATCTGTCGTCTCCATAATTCTTAACTGAAGAGATGAGCTGTCTGATTCCGCTGCCGAAACAAAAGTACCTCCGATGGGTACAAGCAACACACTTAATGCCAATGATGATGCCATGATTTTATGAATCTTATTTCTCACAATCTTTTTCATCAACTATTCCATTCCCCTCATTGTTATACTATGTAACTCTGACTGTTACCCTTCTATAATAAAGTAGACAAAGGAAAAAATACACAGTTTTTTAGGAACTCTCACTTCGCTTTATCCCAAGAAAACCAAGGGATAAACCTTTCTTTTCTACTTCACCGCGATACATTCACCTCCATTATTTCGCTCGACCCTTCCTCTTTCATAGGTATCTTTTGGGTTTACTACATGTTTCTTGTATAATGTGCATACTAAACGTATTTCTAAGGAGTTACATCATGTCTAACAGAAAATGGAATATGAGTATTGTGGTTCTATTTGTTCTATTTGCTACGTTAATGCTAAGTTTTTTGTTCTCTACACTACGTATTCGAGAATTAATTCAACCACTAAAGTCCATCTTTAAGAATGATTCTCTTACTCGTCATATCGTGTTAATCTCCCAGGAGTTAGACAACCCCTATTGGCGTTCTATAGAACAAGGAGCCCGTGAGGCATCTCAGAAATATGGTATTACTCTCGAATACATTGGACCATTTCGCATCAATCCTAATGAACAAATGATTCTATTAGAGAAAGCCATCGCTTCCAAAGCGGACGCTGTCTTGATTCAAGGAATCAATGACCCCATCTATCGTTCGTTAATTGATAAAGCCATGGACCAAGGTATCCCTGTTATCACGCTAGATACCGATGAACCCGGAAGCCGAAGATTATCTTATGTAGGTACAGATAACTTCGAAGCAGGTAAAAGAATGGGAAATCTTGTCGTTCAAGCAACGGGAACACAAGCAAGTCATATTGGTGTGTTGATGGGCAATGAGTTGTCCTTTAATCAACAACAACGTTTACAAGGCTTTCGTTACGTCATCGACCAATATAAAGACCTTACGATTGTCGAAGTCAGATCATCTAATATATCTCGGCTCCAAGCTGCTGAGCAAGCAGAGGACATCCTAAGCAATCATCCCGAAGTTCGCTATATGGTTGGTCTGAGCTCACTCGATGGACTGGGCATCTTAGAAGCCGTTCAACGTGTCCCATTGCAAGATAATCATATATTTGCATTTGATGATTTGGACGAGACGAAGGCAGCGATTGCACAATGTCAGATCGAATCGACCCTTGTGCAACAACCGATCCGAATGGGTTATGACGCCATATCGCTCGTCCATGAATATTTCCAGGGCAATATTCTACAAAATCAGCATTTCACAGCAATTACTGTACTTGATCGAAGTACATCCGATGTTAAAGATGGAGTCCGTTGCCCATGACAATTCGTAAAAAGTTGCTCCTCTTTATTCCATTATTAGTCCTTCTCGTCAATTCAGTCACCTTCTTTCTATTTGAAAGTGGAAAAACAGTTCAACAAAGCTACGATATTATGATGGAACGAATACTCATGTATAAGCAATCCTCCCAGAGTGCAGAGCTTAACCTTAGGTTGCTTTATCGTGAAATGATCCATACTGAAGATAGTAACGTTAATGAACTTGAACAAGAGCAGAACAACTTAGCGCAACTTCGTGCTATTCTTTCGAGTATGACGAGTCCCTCACTTGCACCTTCAGATATGACAAGTTATGTCCATATGCTGGAGACACTTATGGAACAGATACAAGCTTCCATTGCAGCAAGCGAAGCACAAACACCTCGCATTGCATTTGCACACTACGAGGATGCAGAGCAAACAACAGGATTTATTCGTGCGGAAGCGCAAGCACTTGTTGATGCAGAGATTAGCTTCTATCAACCCATTTATCGAGAAATCCAACAAGAGAATACACGAATGAATACTTTAAGTTCGGCTATCTTTGTTATCAATACACTGTTAAGTATTGTCCTCGCCTATTGGATCTCACGAAGCATCACCATTCCGGTCAGTCAGCTTGTCGGCATGGCGAGAAGGATCTCGAAAGGTGATCTGCATGTACAACCTCTTACCACACGATCTCATGATGAGCTTGGTATATTGTCAGGTGCCTTTGAGCAAATGACGAGTGATCTATTGGTGTTTATCGAGAAGGATAAAGCAAATATAGAACAAGAGAAATTACTGAAAGAATTGGAGTTACAAGCATTACAGAATCAGATGAATCCACACTTTCTTTTTAACACATTAAATGTTCTGTCTAGATTGGCATTACTCGAAGGTGCCGAGAAGACAAGCGATCTCATCGTATCCATGTCGAATCTTCTACGCTATAATCTGCGGAATTTAGACCAGCCCGTGACACTACAAGATGAGGTAGCCATGGTACAAGAATATTTCACGATTCAGCAAGCTCGCTTTAGAGATCGTATTTCATTCGAGTTAGACATTGATGAATCGACATTACACGTAGCGATCCCTGCATTAACCCTTCAACCTATCGTTGAGAATTCTTTCATGCATGGCATTCAAGGAATGGAGCAAGGAGCTCTGATCCGTCTGGAGATAGGTAAAGTTCCAGAGGGTGTGCTTGTTACGTTATCAGACAATGGCATCGGAATGAGTGAAATTACAAGGCAGTCTTTACTTCAGATGGAAACTGGACTACAGAAGGAACATTCTACAGGTCTTGGTACCAGAAACGTATTCAAGCGCCTACAGTTATTCTATGGACAAGAGAGTCTTGTGAATATTCATAGCGCACCAAGGCAAGGAACAATCATTACCATCCTAATTCCCCCTAGAAAGGAGGAAGAACTCCATCATGTATCGGATATTGATCGCAGATGATGAAGCATTAGAACGTGAAGGACTCGAATGGATTATTCAGCGTATGATGCCAGATACGTTTCAGGTGATTCATGCCGATAATGGTCGAACGGCCATTGAACGAGCGGAAGAACATCGACCGCATATCGTGATGATGGATATCAATATGCCGGGTATCCAAGGCTTGACTGCCATCAGGGAGATTAAAGAGCAGCTGCCTGATACCAAGTTCGTCTTAGTTACAGCCTACGATTATTTTGCTTATGCCAAAGAGGCGCTATCGCTTGGTGTAAAGGAATACCTTCTGAAGCCTGCAAAACGTGAACAAATCGTTAGCGTGCTCGAAGATCTCATCTTAGAACTGAAACAAGAGAAAAAAAGACGCAATGATGAGCTAGCACTCAAGCATAAATTATCGCAGTTATTACCGTTGGTGGAGAATGAACTCTCCTTCATGTTCATGGTCGATCAGACCTTGGACGCAAACGCCGAACAGTTATCGGAGTGGCTCGATTTCTCTCTCGAGCAAGGGTGTGCCATTGTCGTCGCCTTCCCAGAGCATACTGACTCTCTCACGCAGCAGAAAATATACGATATCATCCGGGGGTTCGCCAAAACTAGTGAAGCGAGTTGTATCGTAAGTTCTTTAATCGAACGTCATATGGCCATTTTCTTAGGAAAAGATCCTCGTATTTCGGAAGATCTATGGAAAGACGAGACCAAACGGTTCGGAGAGAAACTTGCTAGCTTAAGCGAACGTCAGCTTCAAAGTAACGTGTCCATCGGCATTGGAACCCTTGGAAGTAGAGCGCAAGGGTTTCGCAAATCTTATTTCGAAGCCGTATTTGCTTCTACTTACGACGACCATCATGGTAACGTGTGCCACTTCGACGAACTGAAGCATGGCGTTGCCCATCCTCTCAACGAATCAGAGGGCCTGTCCTTCGATATTGAATCGGGGCATAGATCCTATGTCATATCCGCCTTACACCAGATTCGGGAAGAACGTGAGAAACAAACGTTGACCGTCCTCGACAGAGCTCAGGGATACATACAAGAAAGGTTTACAGAGGATTTATCTCTTGAAGAAGTCGCGGATTTCGTCCATCTCAACGCCCACTATTTCAGCAAAATATTCAAGCAACAAACAGGCAGCACATTTATTGACTATGTAACCAAAATACGGATCGATACTGCCAAAATTCTCATGAGCTCAGAGCATTTAAGCCTCAAGGAAGTATGCTACAAGGTAGGTTACAACGATCCCAATTATTTCAGCCGTGTATTTAAAAAGGTTACCGGAATCACAGCAAGTGAATTCCGTAGTCAGACCAAATCGTAAAAGTCCATGTCCTTGAACATGGACTTTTTTGTGTTCTTGAGACCCATTTGTGCTAGTTCTTCATTATAAAAAGCTCCTAAATGGATAGCCTGAATTAAATGCGGGAAAAACACAGATAAGTGAAGGGATTTGTTTCCGTAAACACAGGTTACGCGTGATACAATGAGTTCGTTTTTAATGGATCATTTGTGGGTAATTTGTAGGTATTAAGAGAGGGGTCACATACGTTGGATGGGATAATTGAGAAAGAACATAAACACGTTAGCATGAAATTTGTTATTCTAGTGTCTATTGTATCCGCTTTAGGTGGATTATTATTTGGTTTTGATACAGCAGTTGTGTCGGGTGCCATTGGTTTTATGGAGGAACATTTCCATTTAAGTCAGCTACAAGTAGGTTGGGCCGTATCCAGTCTAATTATTGGTTGTATTGTCGGAGCTGCATTCTCAGGGGTATTGAGCGATAAATTTGGTCGTAAAAAAATCCTAATCACCGCAGCTATTCTTTTCATTATCGGATCCCTCGGTTCTGGGCTCGCAGATACGTTCACTCTTTATGTTATTGCTCGTATCATAGGTGGCCTTGGTATTGGGATTACCTCTACCCTATGTCCACTTTATAATGCCGAAATTGCGCCCGCTAAATATCGCGGTCGTCTAGTCGCATTGAACCAGCTTGCCACTGTAACCGGTATATTCTTAACTTATTTCGTTAACTTGTGGATTACGAATTCTGGAGACGCTGCTTGGGGCATAAGCACCGCTTGGCGTTGGATGTTCGGCGTAGGTGCCATTCCAGGATTACTATTTCTAGTTCTACTATTCTTCGTTCCTGAAAGCCCAAGATGGTTGATTAAGCAAGGAAGACCGGCCGAGGCATTACCTATTCTGCTTCGTATACACGGTGAAGCATTAGCGAAGAAAGAAGTCGTCGATATTAAGAAGTCATTCGAGCAGGAAAGCGGATCGATCCGCCAACTATTCAAACCAGGACTACGCATGGCTCTCATCGTTGGTGTTGTAATCGCAGTTCTACAACAGATTACAGGAATCAACGCGGTCATGTATTATGCACCAGAAATATTTAAAGCAACAGGTGCGGGTACCAACACTGCGTTAACCCAGACGATTCTTGTTGGGTTGGTCAATTTCTTATTCACGATTCTAGCTATATGGTTGATCGATAAAGTTGGACGTAAAGCACTCCTATTAGTAGGTTCAGGATCGATGATGATCTGTCTGATCGTCATCGGGGCTGCATTCCAAACAGGCAATACCTCAGGACCTTGGATTCTGATCTTCATATTGCTATATGTTGCTTCGTTCGCAATATCGCTAGGACCCGTCGTATGGGTTATTATGTCCGAGATCTTCCCTAACCGAATTCGTGGTAAAGCTACCGCCATTGCTTCCATGGCATTATGGGTAGCTGATTATATCGTATCGCAATCCTTCCCACCGATGCTTGGATCTATCGGGCCTGGGATTACGTTCTGGATCTTCGGAGCCATGTCCTTGATTACATTCCTCTTCACTTGGCGTGTTATTCCAGAGACGAAAGGTAAGACGTTGGAGGAAATTGAATTATTATGGACAGCACCAAACAACCGTAAGACTCTTTAAGAGTCTTACGGTTTTCTTTTTTTAATAGACACCAAAAATCTACATAACGTAATCCTTATTTAGAATTATTATAAAAAAGTATTGATTATATTCTGAAAGTTGTTATCATATAGATATGAAAGATTGTTTAAGCCTACGTGACCGGCGTTAACAATCCAAGCTTTTATAAACTATCCTATGAGGTGATTCTATTATTATGACTAACAATAATCTTACAACCAGTTGGGGCGCTCCAGTAGGAGATAACCAGAACTCATTGACAGCAGGTCCGCGTGGTCCCGTATTAATTCAAGATGTGCATCTCCTAGAGAAATTAGCGCATTTCAATAGAGAACGTGTTCCAGAACGTGTTGTTCATGCCAAAGGTGCAGGAGCTCACGGTTACTTCGAGGTTACGAATGACTTATCTAAATATACGAAAGCAGCATTTCTTAATTCAGTAGGAAAACGTACTCCGATGTTTGCTCGTTTCTCCACCGTTGCCGGTGAACTTGGTTCTTCTGATACGGTACGTGACCCACGGGGTTTCGCTCTGAAATTCTACACAGAAGAAGGTAACTATGACTTGGTGGGTAACAACACACCCGTATTCTTCATCCGTGACGCTATTAAATTCCCTGACTTCATTCATACGCAGAAACGTCATCCACAGACACATCTGAAAAGTCCAAATGCCGTATGGGATTTCTGGTCTTTGTCTCCTGAGTCTTTGCACCAAGTATCGATTCTTATGTCCGATCGTGGTATCCCAGCAACACTAAGACATATGCACGGATTCGGAAGTCATACGTTTAAGTGGGTTAACGCTGAAGGTCAAGCGGTATGGGTGAAATATCACTTCAAGACAGAACAAGGTATCCAGAACCTAGACACTGAGCTTGCTGCGAAGCTTGCTGCGGATAATCCTGATTACCATACAGAGGATTTATTCAATGCCATAGACCAAGGTGATTTCCCAGTCTGGAAGCTACATGTTCAAATTATGCCACTAGCAGATGCGAATACGTATCGTTTCGATCCATTCGATGTTACAAAAGTCTGGTCCCAGAAAGACTATCCACTTATCGAAGTAGGTCGGATGGTTCTCGATCGTAACCCTGACAACTATTTCGCTGAAGTTGAACAAGCGACATTCTCTCCAGGCTCATTCGTACCGGGTGTAGAGGCTTCTCCAGATAAAATGCTTCAAGGTCGCCTGTTCGCATACGGAGATGCTCATCGTTATCGCGTGGGAGCGAATCATAATGCATTGCCTATCAACTGCCCGCATGCTGCGAAAGTAAACAATAATCAACGTGATGGGCTCATGCGTCCCGATAACAATGGCGGAAGTTCTGTGTATTATGAACCGAATAGCTACGGTGGTGCTACAGAATCACCTAAACATCAACCTGTAGCCTTTGAAGTATCCGGTCAAGCAGATAGCGTTGCCTATGATGAAGCTGATCATTACTCGCAAGCCGGGGACTTGTATCGTCTGTTGAGTAAAGATGAACGTACTCGTCTCGTTCAGAACATTGTTGGTGCCATGACACCTGTAGATAAAGACGAGATTAAGCTTCGTCAAATCGCTCACTTCTATAAAGCGGATCCAGAGTATGGACAGCGCGTAGCGGATGGACTTGGATTGTACGTACCAGAAGTGTAAGTTACAGCACTCATACGTTAACTAAAAAAAAGCGGCTATTCCATAGTAGATTTCTCTACTGACGGAATAGCCGCTTTTTTTCTTATATCGCGATACTATAAATTTCTATGCTCACATGAGCGCGAACAATTATTCAAATGCAGGCACCGCAATTTCATCGTAGTTATCCTTGAAGAATTGTTTCACTTCAGGACTTGTCATTCTCTTTGCTAACTTCTTAATTGGTTCTGAATCCACGTTATCTTTACGCGCTACTAACGTAATAACGAAATCAGAATCATCACCTTCAGTAATCAAAGCATCCTTCTTAGGTGTCAAATTAAGTGGCTTAGCATACGCTGGCGTCATGGCAACAAGATCTACATCATCTATCGTACGTGCCAACATTAACAAATCAACTTCTTTGAATTTGAAATTCTTCTTATTCTCGATAATGTCTGCTTGTGTTGCCTTGATACCCACGCCTTCAGTTAGCTTGATCAAGCCACCCTTTTCAAACATAACGAGTGAACGTCCGATATTTGAAGGGTCATTTGCCATCGCAATCGTTGCTCCAACAGGTAGATCCTCGATCTTCTTATATTTCTTGGAGTATGCACCATAAATGGCGTTATAGATGGGCTGCACAGCTACAAGTTCACTACCATTAGCCTCATTGTACTGGTTCATATAGGGAACATGCTGAAAAAAGTTAGCGTCAACTTCCTTATTGGCTAAAGCATTGTTAGGTTGAACGTTATCTGTAAGCACGACGATTTCTAGATTAATGCCATCTTCCTTCAACATTGGCTTCACGATATCTAATACCTCTGTCATAGGCGGGATCAGCGTAGCTACTTTCAATGTCACTTCTTTTGTTGTGCTTACCTCTGCTTTGTTCTTGTTCTGTCCGCATCCAGCAATCACTAGCATGAATACGACCATTGTAATGATCATCATTTGTTTGTTTCTTTTCATCTGAATTACCTCCGTTGTCTATTTGCTTATCTTTTATCTAATACCCTCGCCATAAAGCTACCCGTATACTGGATCGTCTGCACCAGAATGAGCATGATGATAATCGTAAATATCATGATTTCCGTCTCGAACCTCTGATATCCATAACGGATAGCGAAATCACCAATTCCACCCCCACCTACGATTCCCATCACGGTTGAATAAGAAATGAAACTAATCGTAGACGTGGTCAATCCTAACATAAGACCTGAACGTGCTTCCACATACAGAAATTTGACGATCAATTGTAATGTCGATGCCCCCATCGACGAGGCCGCTTCTGTAACGCCTTTGGGAACCTCTAAGAGGGACTGCTCCACTAATCTGGCGTAATAGGCAATTGCCATGATGGATAAGGGTACCGAGGCTGCAAGCGTGCCTAAGGCTGTGCCTACGACGAATCGCGTAAATGGAATCAAGAAGACTACGAGTAGCAGAAATGGAAATGACCGAACAACGTTAACAAGTATATTCATCACAGCGAACAAGACGCGATTCTCAAATAATTGTCCTTTGCCACTCAAATATAATAATGTTCCAACCGGAAGACCCAACGCTATGGCCGCAATAATCGAAATGCCTACCATGGTAAACGTCTCACCGATCGCATGCCATATCTCAGACTGGTATTGCATAATAGAGTCAACCATGAGTGTCCCTCACTTTATCGCGTGACAGTCCCACAGTTATTCTGGATATGTCCTCAGACGAAATGGTATTCCCCTGTTCCGCTTTGAACGTGTTGATCAAACCACCATTCTCCATCATCGATACCGTCGTGCACATGTTAGTCACCACATTCATTTCATGAGTTACGATAACGACCGTAACGCCAAAAGTACGATTAATATGCTTCAACACATCGAGGATACCTACTGTCGTCTGTGGATCTAAGGAAGATGTCGGCTCGTCACACAATAATACCTTCGGATGATTCACAAGCGCTCTAGCGATAGCAACTCGTTGTTGTTGCCCTCCGCTTAATCGGGATGGATATTCCTCTGCCTTATCCGCAATCCCCATAAAGTCTAAGTATTCTCGAACTCTCTCTGCACGCTCTTTCTTCCCTAACCCTGCCATTTCAAGCGGCATTGCGACATTACCACTTACCGTTCGATTGTTAACCAGATTGAAAGACTGAAAGATCATTCCCATCGATCTGCGAGCTTCCCGAAGGTGCTTATCCGTCATGGAAGTTAGATCATTCCCATCTACGATAACCGTACCCTCGTCTGGTCTTTCCAACAGATTGATCATTCTCAAGAGCGTTGATTTCCCCGCACCACTGCTTCCGATGATGCCATGTATCTCTCCCGCTCCCACTTCGAGTGATACCGCATCAACCGCTTGGAAACGACTGTTCGATGTAACATACGTCTTACTCACTTGATGTAATGAGATCATCAAGATTCCCCTCCTTCTGTAGGGATTCATTCATTTAGTCATTAATCACACAATTCATGAACGAATATATAGCCTTTGTAAATCTAGACAAGAATAAGGCCCGCTAGACATAACGTCTGAGCGAGCAGTCATAACCACAATTAGTAATCAGATTTCTATCACGGTTCTAGGCAATGACATGCAGAAATTAGTATACCATAAATTTAATTAATAGAATTCCAGGAAATAATTGAAATTTTCTCTGCATCTTTTTTGCTTAGTCATAAAACAACACTTATTTTCTATTAGTATATAGCTCACATTCTGAATTAATTCCTACGTTCAGAGAATATGCACCGCTGACAATTACGGAGTTCTCAATAACCAACTTTATATCCCACTGCATTCTATTTATACATCTAAATTCTATCTGACATATGATCTCAACCAACCTATCAACTTTACCGAAACAATCTATTTCTCATATATCGTACATAATAATTTCGCCGCCACTCATATTATTCATTAACGGTTTTTTATTGGAACGCAACATATCCTCTTTTATTTTATAACCTATTCTTGTAGCAACTCCCTAATTTTGATATAATCCATTCGAATATTTAGAAATTAAGGGATGTGACATGATTCGTGTTAAAAGAATTTAAAGCTTTCGCGCTCAAAGGAAATGTAATGGATCTTGCTGTTGCAGTCATTATCGGAGCTGCCTTCGGAAAAATCGTGACTTCCTTGGTTAATGACCTACTTATGCCATTGATTGGCTTACTTCTGGGAGGTAAGAACTTTTCTGGATTGGAACTTCCATTAGGTGATGCCGTTTTGAAATATGGCCTATTCATCCAAACGGTTATTGATTTCATTATTATCTCTTTCTCTATCTTCCTATTTATTAAATTGTTGAGCCAATTTAAACGCAAAGAAGAGGTGCAACCTTCTGAGCCCCCAGCTCCTTCTAATGAAGAAGTATTACTAACTGAAATTCGAGACTTGTTGAAACAACAGAGTCAAGGTACGGATAATTAGATTATCTAACTCTATGAGGATGATTCGTTCTAGGCCGATTCTAATTCGGTCTAGAACGAATCATCCTCATTTGCAAAAACAAACGCAATTTAGTCCGATAAGTCTAATCCAAATCTACAACTCTCTCATATATTGTTATCATCTCATAATAAGGAGTGATAGCAATGCAAGGGAATTTCTTCAATAACGGTGTTCGCCTCTCTATGTTCACTGGAGCGAACTATACAGGCAGACGTCTCACATTTAGACGCGGAGGCGTAGCTGTTAGGAATCTAGGCGTATTTCGATTCAATAACGTGCTCACTAGCTTCAGACTTAGAAATGTATTATTTCCTTCAGCCGTAACACTTGTGCTGTTCTCTCGTAACAACTTTCAAGGTTCATTTCGCATATTTAGTGGGAGAACAAATGTCGCTAACTTAAGCCGGTTCAACTTTAACAATGTGACATCTTCATTTATTCTCGTAGGTACTAGACTCACTGAACGTCAAGTCCTCGAAATTCAACGTACGGGTAACCTACCTTGTGATATGTTAGATGTCACACAGTAATCGATTTCGTTGGATTCAATATTCTGAAATTCAAAAATTCTGGAATAGCCATTTAGGCCGTTCCAGAATTTTTTCTAAAATCCTTTATTTTGCGTATCATATTTGTTCTATCCTCGAACTACTGAAGATCCTTCAAACCTATAAGTGTCCGTATAACATGATCGACAACCTCAGGAACATCCTCCATTTGGTCCTCATTTATTTTACGTTGGAACCTTACCTCAATCGTATTCGTAAAGAGCATACGCTCTTGTCCGTACACATAACTTAATGTTTGTGACGGGGTTACCGAAGACTCCCAGATCTGAGGAAGCAACTGGGCGATTTGATCACACTGTGTCTCCACGTTCTCCATCTCCATAACAAATCGCAAACGTAACGTACATGCCGGATTCTCTCCAGGTAGATCAAGTATTTCAGCCGCTAAATCTTGGAGTGACGCCTCTAGTGCAATCTCAGCCGAAATCTCCCTATATTCAGCTAGTACGAACTGAATAGCGAATTCTCGTGACATGACCGACATTTCCATTCTGTCCATCCGATTTGTTATATGGATTGTTCCATCTAGATTATCCAAATCGTACAACGTATTCTCAAAGGCAACCTTTAAATTCTCATATACCGTAGGATCATACATATTAGGTTAGATCCGCCGGATACTGAAGTCCGATCTGACGTCTTGCGTCCTCCATCACTTGCGCAACCGCTAATGATGTTGCTAAAGAATTGATAGATCCATCACGCTCACCATTCGCAAGCAATCTAATAAATTCCTGAATTTCGTAATACATCGATTCATGTAGTTGAGGTTGAGATATATCTTCAATCGTACCGTCTCTATAGTGAATTTTCACATCGTATGGCTGACTTATTTTATCAATAACCATCGTGCCATTCTCCCCTTGAATCTCAGCAGGCAAATAGGAATCAGTAATCTTAGAATGCATCACTACTGCATCCATATCCTTGTATTTCATCACCATACTTCCTTCGCCATCTACGCCTGAGGATAACATCACACCCACAGCATGAACATTATCTGGCTTACCAAATAACGCTACCATCGGATAAAGACAGTAGATACCTAAGTCCATTAATGATCCGTTAGAATAGGTAGGATTGAAGGCATTCAGAACATTCCCCTGCTTATAAGCATCATATCGTGAGGAATATTGACAGTAACTTGCAAAATAACGCCGAACCTGACCTATTTTATATAAATTGTCCTTCATAATCTTGAAGTTAGGCATAAGTGTAGATTTCAGAGCTTCCATTAACAGCACATCGTTATCCTTCGCTACGTTCATCATTTCTTGCATTTCCGTGGCATTGGAGGCCATTGGTTTCTCACATAGGACGTGCTTTCCATGATTCATACACAGTATTGCTTGCTCCGCATGGAATGAATTGGGGCTGGCAATATACACGGCATCAAATTGATCACTCGAAGCCATTTCCTCTAGATCGGTGAATACCTTTGGATTATTATATTTAGCAGCAAAAGCATTACCCTTCTCTTCCGTACGGGAGTATACTGCCGTCAGAAGGAATTGATCTGTCTCCTGCGCTGCTTGAAGGAATCGTTCTGTAATCCAGTTCGTCCCAATAATAGCGAATCGTATCATAATTTAAGTTCATTCCTCTCTTGTGATCTTTGTAATATACATTCTCTCATTATCGATTCTTCATGTCCAATTTCAAATCTTATAAACTCATTATTGAAAATGTGAATGGAATCCTGAAAATATAAAGGAAAACCAGGAAATATGTCGAATTATTGTGTAAATTACATATGTGATCGAAATCATGATCTCAGTAGATTAGATATAGAAAATTGCAGCTTAGGAAGGTAGAAACCATGAAGAAACTCATTCATTTAAAAGTCTCATCCAAAATTTTAGGTTTATTGGTGTTAGCATTACTACTATTGTGCCTTATAGGATTTTTGGCGTTTTCGAATATTTCAAAAATCAATAACAATGCAAACCTTCTATACAATGAAAAAATGCAGCCTATTGATCTCACACATCAATTAATCACAAATCATGTACTCATTGGTTCGAATCAACTTGAGTTAATGCTGACGAACAATTCGACGGTTAGACAAAAGATTAATTCGAATTCTGACATAATTATTGAGAACAACCTCGCCTTAATGAGTGAACTTGAGCGCATTGGATTAACCTCAGAGTTAGAAGAAAAATACACTTTTTTCAAAGAATTAATCCATCAAAGCGATGAAGAGTTCAAAATAATGCTTACGCTATTGGAAAACGATAAAATCCAAGAAGCCCTTGCTCAGTATGATGTATATTTAAAACCTCTTAGAGACCAAATAATCAGTACTCTCACTGAAATCAATACAATGACTCAGATCGACTCTCTAGCATTAAATGAGAGCAATCAAAAAGTTGCAAACACCAGCAAGAGAAACACAATATTTATTTTTTTGGCAGCTTTATTCATGTGTAGTATAGGTGGTTTCATCATCTCAAGATCAATTACCAGACCCTTATCTGACATCTCTTCCTTAATGGTAAAAGCTCAAGCCGGTGATTTAAGCGTGCAAGGTCTCTATCAATCCAAGGACGAAATTGGCGTACTAACATCCAAATTCAACGAAATGATCATAGGCCTTAGAGGCGTCATGACGAATATAAGTATGAACGCTGACCTACTTTCCGCAAGTTCTCAACAATTACTAACTAACGCCCAACAAAGTAGTGAAGCCAATGAACAGATTACGCTCGAAATTCAAGAAATCACTGAAGGATCGGATATCCAGTTAAGTACATCTCAAGAATGTGTTACGGCTATGGAAGAAGTCTCCTTAGGAATTCAGCGTGTTGCCAAATCAGCTTCACAAGTATCTGATATATCTCAGTTCGCAACACAAAAAGCCCACGAAGGCAGTATTAAAATACAACATGTAAGTCAACAAATGGACTCTATACTACAAACCTCTCAGGAGTCTACAATGGTTATTAAACAGCTCGAACAGCAGTCCAGCGAAATCGGGAATATTGTTAGTATGATTAAAGACATCTCCGGTCAAATTAATCTTCTAGCCTTAAATGCCTCTATTGAAGCAGCTAGAGCAGGAGAACATGGCCGAGGGTTCGCGGTTGTCGCCAGTGAGGTGAGAAAGCTCGCGGAGCAATCTAATCGCTCCTCTGGACAAATTTCTTCGATTATTGTGGATATTCAAGCTTCGACTAATCGAGCCGTTACCATCATGGAAAAAGAAAGTAAAGAAGTTCACGTGGGTCTACTTGGAATGGGTGAGGCCAAGGAATCCTTCCATAGTATCGTCAATTCTGTTAATGAAGTGAGCCAACAACTGGAAGAAGTCTCTGCAGCCTCTCAACAAATATCAGCCAGTGCAGAGGAAGTAATGGCTTCTCTTCATCAGATGCAGCAAATTTCGAATAATAATTACGACAGAACGCAGAATGTTGCTGCTGCTTCTGAAGAACAACTCGCAACCATGAATGATGTTAATTCGGCCGTTCATACCTTGTCTGACATGGCGCAAGAACTTCAGGAACAATCATCTAAGTTTAAGATGTAATATAATGTCGATCAACTGTAATATTCCTGCAATCTAATTTTCATCTACCATTAATGTAACGAAGGTACAATGAAGTTACCCCTTTTAGATGATATATAAATATAAGACCCACAGCCCGTTGCTGTGGGTTCCTTTTTTTTGTTACACGTTAAACAAAAAAATAAACCCAAGTGAATGTCCACTTGGGTTTACTTAAACCATCCTTTTTCCTTAAAACGTGTGATGGCTTCGATTCGGTTAGTCACGTCGAGCTTATCGAGAATAACGGAAATGTAATTACGTACGGTCCCCGTCGTTATATACAACGTTGCAGCAATTTCCTTCGTATTCTTACCGTCAGCAATCATTTGTAGAACTTCTTTCTCCCGTTCTGTTAACGGACTTTCTTGACTATACGCGCCATCTACAAGCTCTGGTGCATAGATACGTCGCCCCGCCATTACGCTGCGAATGCAACTCGCAAGCTCCTCACTTGGGCTGTCTTTCAACATATAGCTACTTACACCCGCTCTTAGCGCACGTTCGAAATATCCAGGTCGAGCAAACGTAGTTAGAATGATGACTTTGCAGTTAAATGCCTTCAATTCTTCCGCTGCATCCAGACCACTCTTCGCCGGCATCTCAATGTCCATGATACAAATATCGGGTTGGTGAAGGTGAACCATAGCTACGGCTTCCTCACCATTACTTGCTCTTCCAACCACCGTCATATCATCTTCCAAATCAAGCAGGGAAGCAAGAGCACCCAGCAGCATCCGCTGGTCTTCAGCAATGACAATACGAATCATAAACCCGTCTCCCTTTCCGGTTGCTTGACATTGTTCGGTACCGTAATAACAAGTTGTGTTCCATTATTTGATAAGATTTCAAGGGTTCCATTCACAAATTCAAGCCGTTCCATCATACCCCTCAGTCCATTTCCACTAAAGCAATGGTTCTCTTCATCCATACCGATTCCGACACCGTTATCCCGTACTTGGATAACCAGATCTGTTTGCGATGATTCAATACTAATGGTACATGAGGTAGCTTCACTATGTTTCACTACATTGGTGACAGCTTCCTTAAGGCACATACTAAGTACATTTTCCGTAAGTAATGAGGTATATCTCAATTTCGGATCACCATCAATGCTGCACTCAATTTCAGCCGCCTTTAGAATCTGACTGACACGATAGATCTCGTCTTCAACTCTTGTTCCTCGCATTTCAGTAACCATTTCGCGGACTTCCTTTAACGCACTTCTTGCCGTTTGACGAACATCATTAATTTCAACTTGGGCTTGCGTCATATTCTTTGTCATTAATTTGCTAGCTAGATCGCTCTTTAATCCAATAAGAGAAAGTTTCTGCCCCAATGTATCATGCAAATCACGCGCAATTCTCTGCCTCTCCTCTAGCTTTACGAGTTCAGAGATTCGTTTGTTCGCATCCTCAAGTTGACCTTGTAACTTATCGCTTTTATTTCGATTATAGGTATTAACAGGTAGCAGAATGACCCCAATGAGACACATAACGATGAATGGAAATTGTGTAATGAACAGAGGATTTTGCGAGATAAATCCATAATTAATGCTTATAAACGTCGTGACAAGGTGAATGCAATACAGTGTAATGAATCCCCCTTTACTTTGTATATTACCGATAAAAAGAGCTAAGAAGATAGCAAAATAAACATAACCAAAGAGCAAGGTCATGCCTATTGAGATGAGTATCTGTACGCTTGTCCAAAAGTATACTTGCCACCCTTTCGTTACAGACGACAACACGTAGCAGCCCAGAAATACGATAGTCATAATAATGCCTGAAGCTACCTGATAAGGAGAAGACGCGCGAAATATGAAATAAAAAGGGAGGATACAAAAGACGACCCACACATAAGGACTTAGTCCTGTACTCTTATGGAAAATTTGATACCATTTCTGCATGGTCGTCTCACCCTCTTTTTATATGACACTTGGATTGAATATTTTCTATTCTAGTTTAGTTTACCATACTTGATTATTTTTTTTGTAAACTAGGCTGAGTAACTTTCAATTTATCTGCTAAGGAATTCATATTACGCATTCTACGTTTCATCTCACCAAACCCAATAAAGGTTTTATTCTCTTCATCCCACAGACGGAAGTTAAGTGATTTCAGACTCGTGCTAAGTGTAATCGTAGTCGCATGATGAAGAGGTGGTGTTGCATTATGAGCCTCTTCCAAATGATAGTTCGGCACCTTCGGACTCAAATGATGAACGTGATGGAACCCAATGTTACCTGTGAACCATTGAAGAACCTTAGGAAGTTTGTAATACGAGCTACCATCTACTGCGGCTTTTACATAATCCCATTCATCTTCATTCTCAAAGTAGGAATCTTCGAACTGATGTTGAACATAGAACAACCAAATGCCAAGGCATCCTGATACGAAGAACACCGGACCTTGAACCAGTACAAATGCCTGCCAGCCAATAGCCCAGATCAACAATGAATAGATCACTACAAGTGAAATATTTACTACGTAAGTGTTAATACGTTCTTTACGTTTGGCACCTTTACGATTAAAGCGATATTGAAACAAGAATACACTAATTGGACCCAGTCCAAACATCACTAACGGATTACGATAGAAACGATATGCCAATCGACGCATCTTAGACGCCTCTAAATATTCATCTATGGTAAGGAGCCACATATCTCCTGTACCCCGTTTATCTAGATTACTACTTGTTGCATGATGCATAGAATGCGTATATTTCCACTGTTCGTAAGGAACCAAAGCTACAATACCTGTAATTGTTCCAACGATTTTATTGGCTAGTTTATTTTTGAAGAAAGATTGATGGGTACAATCATGGAAAATAATAAAGGTCCTTATTACAAACCCAGAGGTGACAATCGCAAGCGCTAACGTCAACCAGTAGGATACGGAAAGACTCAGATATGCTCCATACCACAGTACCACTAAAGGTCCTAATGTATTTATAAGCTGTCGAACACTTGACTTCATCTCGGTTTTTTCAAAAGGCGCTATCTTTTTCCGTAAGTTGACTTGTTTAGCCTCGGCCATCTTGTGTTTTCCTCCTCAGATACCACGCTTTTAGGAACTTTTCAGAACGTAAGCGTAGTTTACTCTCATTATTATAATGAAGTTACTCCGACCGTTGTAGTCATAAACGTCAAGTCGTGAGTATGACAAACGTCATGTTTGCTGTAAATTTATTGAAAAATCCAATTTTTTTATGCGAATTATTCACCTCTCGTTATTGTAGATTAACTTATTATGTTCTATACAACAAAACGCGAAGAACCTCCCCCAGCTCAAATGGATCGTGGGGAGGTTCTTCACAACTTTATAGTACTTTAGTGAATTTTGTTGAGTAAATTCATCATAGCTTGAGCACTTTCTGCACGACTCGTGTCCGCTTGAGGAACGAATTTATTCTTGCTTTGTCCATTCAGCAATCCAAGTGTTGTTGCAGCTCGAACCTCTGCAATAGCCCAAGAGCTGATCAGTTGTTCGTCGATGAACGAAGGATTTGACACATTCGGTAGCGTTGATGCTGAATTTCTCACATGATAAGCACGTAAGATCATCACAGCCATTTCTTCTCGAGAAATGGTTTCCTGAGGTGCGAATGTGAACTCATTCTTACCTTTCACTAATCCGCTGTGGTACGCCGTAGCAACTGCCGATGCATACCAAGCACTACTTTTAACGTCCGTGAAGGATGATACACCACTACCTTGATCATTCAGGTTCAAGGCACGAACAAGCATGGCTGCGAACTCCGCGCGTGTCACCAGTTGCTCAGGACTAAATGTACTGTCTGTCGTTCCGTTCACCACATGTTTGGCCGTCAGCTCCTTAACAGCCGTTTGTGCCCAATGACCTTCCAAATCTGCAAACGATTTGTTGTATTCTAATACGGCATACTTGCTGAAATGGTATACGTCTACTTTCAGCTTGCTGTTCTCCCAATAACCACCGACATATTCCAATTCACCGTTGTCCCTGATAAAGTACACCCCAAGGAGTTTTTTATCTGCTGAAGGATCAACGTTGAAGATTAGCGTAATTGGGGTTACGAAACGATCGATCTTCACTTCTTTCCCATCCTTCGTTATGACTGAAAGACTGAAATTGAACATCTTACTCGCCAATTTCAACTTGATTGTCGAGCTATCTGATTTACCAATAAGAGATTGTGCTACAGATTCTTCCACTTCATCCATCTTAAATGAAATGATAGCACCCTCCGATTGATCAGCGGCGATTGATTCTTGAATGGCTTTCAATAATGACGGAGGAACCTCAACCGTGAAGTTACCTTTATTGATTACGATTGGCTTGGATCCTACAAACTCCGCAGACTTCAACGGTAGTAGAACCCCATTTTCCTTATCTCCTAGATCAATGGTTACTTTCTCTTTACCATTCTTCAGCAATTCCTCACTAATGTTCCTCTGGGTCAATTTATTGTTACCGCTGGCAGTACCACTTCCACTAGCGACACCACTGCCATCTTTTCCTGTTTTATTACCATTACCATGATCAATCGGTGGTATGACTGCTGCTGTATCTTGCTTAATAATGACTGCCGTTAATGGATCAAGGGTGATGGAATTCGCCGTAAGGACAAATCCTGATTTGGTAGTAACCTCGTCGACCCCCGCCTCATCATTATCTGCTAGTACCTTCCCTGTTGTTAAATCTTCACTAAGTGTCAGGGTTCTTGACGTGCTGTCTGCATTCAAAAATACATAATAATTACCAGTTCCATCTATTGCTTTGTTCTTATAACCAATAATGAGATCCCTTGATTTCATTTCCGGTGCTGATATCAAAGTGACATTGGAGTCTACTAGTGCTTTATCCCCGAGTCTAAACGCATCCGTTGATTTTCTTAATGCGATCAAACCAGCTGTATATTCTCTTGTTGTATTATTCTCAGGGTATTGCACTTCGTTCGTTGCTTTGTTCCAATCAAACATATTAATGGCATCGGAAGAGTCATAGGAATCATGTACAAAATATCCAAATACTTTTCCTGCTTCATCTGCTAATTCATGATATTTCTGTTCCGGCTTTCCTTGCCCCTTCCACTGTTTGGTACGGCCGTATTCTTGACCTGCATGGAGAAAAGCTGTACCTTGTGACGTTAATACCAGCATATTCCCAAGCCTCACACGTTTAAGAATTTCCTGGTCATTGGCTGGTATGGATGGGTTCTTCTTAATTGACTGAGCAATAATATCATATAAGGGCAGGTTATCGTGGGCTTCGATATATTGCACCATGTCACCCGGGTCATCATCAGCCGTATTGCTTGGCTGCGCTTTGATGTTATTGAGGATAACGTTGATGTCGCGCGCGCCACCTGTAATAAATCTCGGCTCA
This sequence comes from Paenibacillus macquariensis, assembly GCF_900156375.1. Lineage (GTDB taxonomy): Bacteria > Bacillota > Bacilli > Paenibacillales > Paenibacillaceae > Paenibacillus_AQ > Paenibacillus_AQ macquariensis. The sequence continues at coordinate 228,752 of NZ_FTNK01000008.1, read as the reverse complement.
CCTTCATTACCAAATCCAGATTTTAATTCATTTCTTATCTCGTCCGAGAACACGCCCACACTGTCGGTTTTATCCATCCAGTCCTGGTCTGCCCCTTTACCTGCTAACGAAGGATCTGATGCCGCTCCACCAAAGGTTTTCCAACCTTCCCCTATAAACAATGCCTTAGGATTGATTGCTGCTGCTGCATCATAGGCATTCTGCACAGCATCATAGGTTGCATCACCCATCATGTCCCAGCGCATGCCATCAATTTTGTATTCGTCAAACCAGTATTTAACGGAGTCAACCATTAATTTCTCAGCCATCTTATGGTTTGTCGCCAGATTGTTTCCGAAGCCACCAATGTTATTTCCGTTCGCATCTTGGAATGCATAATAATCGGGTACGATATCATCCAAGAAACTTGCTTTAGCCATATGGGTATATACAACATCCAAGACTACACCCATGCCGGCGTCATGTATGGCATCAATCATGTTCTTCAATTCTTTGATTCTGAGTTCCGGATCTGTAGGATCTTCAGAGTACGCACCATCCGGTGAGAAATAGTTATGCGGGTCATATCCCCAGTTGTACTCATTGAACTTCGTAGAATAGTTAAGTACTCTTTGATCCATCTTCGCTTCATCCCCGTAATACCAAGCCATTACAGGAAGTAATTGAATATGTGTAACACCAAGAGATTGAATGTATTCAAGCTTGCTTTTAAAGGCATCGAAAGATCCCCATGTTGCACTGTTCAAGTCATTCTCAATCGCTGGGTCTGATGTGAAGTCTCTCACATGGATCTCCCAAATGATTGCATCTTCTCTTTTTTTATATCCGTTAATATTGGCAAAATCAAAACCCTCAGGATCCGTTCCGCTCAAGTCCACGATAGCCGCTTTTCCAACAACATCTCCATCAGGGCCAACGTCACCTTTCGTATTGACTCTAAATTCAGCCATCGATTTGGCGTAAGGATCAAGCACGTTGGTGGTTACACCATTATTCGTTACTTCATACTGATAGAAATAGCCTTTAAGGTCTGTAATACTGGCACCTACCAGATCCCTTGGAGCAACCATAGCGGACCATACACCCTTATCACCTTTGGTTAAGTTAATGTTGCCCAAGAGCTGTACGGCATCATCTTTGTTATATACATTCGCAACAACAGAGCTTGCCTTAGGTGCCCAAAGTTTAAACATTACACTCCCTGCTTCATATGTTGCTCCGAGGTCATCACCCTCATAGTTGTACATTTCGTCGATCATTCTCCAGCCTGTGACAGCGGATACCGTTGTTCCTGAATATGTGATTCTTAACGGGGCATTTTCCAAAAGGAACGGTGTGGTAATGACTTCGATCGCTGTTGAACTTGTGATGTGGACGCTATTGACTGTCACGACATTATCGTTTTTGTCCGTAATCTTCAGTTCACTTTTCAATGCTCCTTCTTCTAGCCCATCGGTCATCGTAAAATTCACAAGCAGTTTACTTTCTGACAAGATCTCTGCGGACACTAGTCCGGTAGGTACTTCTCCGAAAGGAGAAACGTATACAGTGTTATCACCTTGTTTAATCCACAACTGATTGTGTCTATCCAAAAGATTGAAGCTTCTGTTACCCTCTTTATCTTCATTACCTAAGGTACGATGAACAACAAAGAATCCAATTTTTTTTGCATTATCTTTAAGTGAGATATCAACATATGCTCCATATTTGTCTACTTGGCCCGCTGGGAATGGGGTTGCACCTGATGACCAGCTATCCGAAGGTATTGCTACATCCTCCCAGTTCCAAATACCATAGGGGCTATAGTTATTGTCTGCTCTTTGATAATGTACGCGAACCGTGTTTGCCGGAATATCAACAGGCTCATACGGGGTAACTTGATCTGAACCCTCTTTAATCCACACTTCATTCGTCGCAGACGTCGTAATCGAAATATTCTTGTCGCCGCCATCTTTATCCCCGCTTACACGTTTTACAACGATGACTTTAATTGTTTTCGCTGAGCTTATGAGTGGAACATCCACAAAAGCACCATAATTGTCTACCTGTCCAGCCGGGAATGGCGTTGCTCCTAATGCCCAATTAGCTGATGGTGTTACAACATCTCCCCATAACCATAATCCAAGATCCGCATACTTCCCATCGGTTCTGTTGTAGTGGACTCGAAGGTGGTCCGCCGGCACAGTATCTGTATTACCGTATACATTGCCGTATACTTCTTTGGTAACGGAGTAACCATGGTCAACATCGGTCTCATTGATGATAGTCTGCACATCGCCTACCGACCCAACTTCACTCGAAGCAGCTGCACCAACTTGTAAGGGGTAGAATCCTATGCTTGAAATAATAAGAACAAGAATCATAAAAATAGACAACAATTTCTTTCCTCTAAGAACAGACCTCATCTAGGTAACACTCCCTCATTTAGAATTGCAATTCAAAAATGCAAACGATTGCACAAAACAGCAGTATCCCTCCTTTTTAAATTTAATCTGATGAAACAGCTGTGTTATGATATTCAGCTCCTCATGCAGACGATTCAAAATTTGATATTACCATGCTTATTTAATCATATGAAAGCGTTTGCACATATATACTATAATGCTTTTTACAATACGTCAATTTATATATTTGATATTTTTACCTATTCATCTATGGAATTGAAACTGTCGAAATTCGTCTCAACAAACTCTCCTAAAATTCGCGGATTTCTTTTGATGGCTCAGTTATTCATTTTTCGAACCATCATTTCAATCGCTAATATCTATATTGATTCATTTTTTCTATTTACAAAAAATATTTTATGGGGTATTTTAACATTAAGTAATATTTAAATGTTATGATATCCCAATTAATATTCAGTAAATTCAAACAAAGGTTACTAGGAGGTCAACATGAAGGATCTATTAAATAAAAATATCACTTTTGCTTACAACGAAGCCTTAGAAATGATTGTTTCTATGGGGATGGTCGCTTGTGAAGGGCAATTACTCGCACTGGCAGAGGAATTCAAAATTGAGCTAGATCCTCTCGCTTCGTCCTTTCATGATGAGACACACGAAAGATTGTCACCTCATACACTTCGAGAACTTCAGTTCTTCTTCCAATACCACTTCATACACAAAGGACTTGATTATGCTTTCTACGAATCCATCTGTTCATCAACGGAGGCACTTTCTGCTGAAGAATGGATAACGGTCCTAGCACAAAGTCCTGCTGATAAAGTCGTAGCACAAATGGTATACGGCGTATATTGGGATCAAATGGAGGATCTTCTTCAAGGACAAGAATGGGATGCTATTAAGATGGACCTTCGTATACTATCTGAACTCGTGCATGACACGAAACCACAACAAGAGCTTATCCAAGCTCATGAACCTTTACTTGAATGTCTTGCCCACCCTGAAGAGACGAAACTGCGATATATGCAACTTATACGTCTGTTTTACAATGAAGCCTTTGTACACTGGCGAGAACGCTTCAAGGAGGAGTCAGAACGCGCTTCAGTAATATATCAAGCTCAATTCCATGCCAATCCTGAGCGATTCATTCGTGATCTTAATAAAGTCGAACCTGCTGTTTATGACATCCCTACAAATTTTCATATTAGTTTCATATCACAAGTAGGTAACCACCACCTATCCTTTAATACCGGAACCTCTTGGAACGCATGGGTTATTTTTGGTATACATAACGATCGCGTATTCGGACCCGCTGCTGATCGAGAGAAGACCGAGTTGTTCTTAAAGGCATTCTCCGATAAAAGGCGTCTCGACTTCTTACTATTACTACAAGAACGCCCCCATTATGGGCAGGAAATAGCGACGAAACTAGGTATTACACCAGCCGCAGTCAATTATCATAGCAACTTCTTATTCTTCTTAAATCTTCTTGAAATGAAAAGGGAAGATCATCGCATGTATTACCATCTTAATATGGATAAACTGCGGGAGTTATTGGCTGTAACCACTAGCGTCCTGCTCGGTGAGGATGACTAACTAATCCCATATTTATCATTAATTATTGACCATGAGGAGGATGTAACTTGAGTAGAGAAATGAACGAGGAGGTTGTACATAACCGTGCAATCCCAGCTACGTCTAATACTTTGAAACGTTTAATGAAACTAGGCAAACCTTACTTGGGTCGGTATGTTATATTATGCCTCCTATCGGCAATCGTCTCTCTTGCGACTGTTGCCCTCGCTGAGTCATTACGTCGTATTATCAATGCCGCCACCAACCAGGATATGTCATTATTGCTCACTAGTCTCCTATTTGGTGGTGTCGTCGTTATCGTAGATGCTGGTGCAAACTTCCTCAGGACTTATTTATCAGGGATACTTGAATTCAAATCTACTTCCGCACTCCAGGCCTCTATTCTATCCAAGTTATTGAAAGTAAAACATAAGGATCTGGATCGTTATCATTCTGCCGATCTCATAAGCCGAATCAATGATTCCGCCGTCGTTGCCCAACAAGGTATTAATCAAAAAACAATCGAATTGATAAGCAATCTGATGCAACTCACCTTCCTACTTACGTATCTGTTATCCCTTCAATATGTATTGACCTTAGGAACTGTGATCATCTGCTCCATCGTTCCTCTAGTCCTACTCCCATTTACCTCTCGTCTACGTACCATGTATGGGAAAAGACAACAAATCGAATCTGAACAACAAGTTTTCATCCAAGATACGATACAAGGTGCCGAAGTCGTTCGAACCTTCTCACTTGCTCCCAAACTTCAAGCGCAATTTGCGCAACGAGTAAAGAAATATTTCAAAATTCATTTGCCTATATCGCGAATAGAAGCCGTGGGGTATAACATGCCCCTAGCCGTTATCCTTGGTGGGTTGCTGTATGTTCTATCCTATGGCGGTTACCTCGTCATTGATGGTCGCCTTGATGTAGGTGCCATCGCAGCATTTCTATTTTGTTTCGAGCAAATCACGAATCCCGTTTCTCGTCTTGCTAATCTATGGACTGAGATGCAAGTTTCCTTAGCACAGAGCAACCGATTGTTTGAAGTCCTTGATCTGGCGGAAGAAGGTGTAGGTGTTGAGCATAATACTTCTCTTCCTATTGATCCTTACATGAAGCCTATGGATGCCAGCAAGCAAGTAGTGAATCGATCTCATGCTATCAGATTCGAACGGGTCGGCTTCCGCTATGGCGATGATCAAGTGTTGACAGGTGTCTCACTTACGATCGAACCCGGAAAGGTGACAGCATTGGCAGGCCCTAGTGGCAGTGGTAAAAGTACCCTTCTTAATTTACTGCTTGCCGTATATGAACCCCACGAAGGACATATTCGTACGGGTGATGAATGTCTTAGCACAATTCACCCTCGTGTCTGGCGTCATGGTATTGCTTACGTGTCTCAAGAACCATATCTATTCTCTGGTACGTTGTATGAGAATATCGCTTGGGGAAGAGCCGGCGCCACACGTGATGACATCATTAAAGCCGCACAAAGTGCAGGTATTCACGAGTTCATCATGAGAACCCCCTTACAATATGAGACCTTCATCGGTGAACGAGGGCTCACATTATCGGGAGGAGAACGTCAACGATTATCTATCGCTAGAGCTTTCGTCAGTGAGCCACAACTATTGTTACTCGATGAACCCACAGCAGCACTCGATAGCCACAATGAAGAACTTGTCCAACAAGCACTTCAACAACTCATGTTCGGTCGAACGACGGTTGTTATTGCCCACAGATTATCCACGATAATAGATGCAGATCGGATCTATTATATGGAGTCCGGGTCTATTGTTGAAGCAGGTACACATTACGAATTAATGGCATCACAAAGTAAGTATAGAACGATGGTTGAGACCACCTTTTTGAAAGAGGATATCCTTGTTGAGCCTGTGGAGGTTAACGTATGAAAGAAAAAAGTCCTTCCACTCAATCATTGAGATATATTCTACCCAGACTGATATCTTATTCGGTACCCTACCGTATCGGGCTTATTCTTGCCATTCTCCTTCTGTCTGCTCATCTCGTGATGGACATTGGTTTTGCAGTCGTTCAGCAGGTATTCATTGATACCATCAATAGTTCAAGCATGGACTCTCTTAAGCGTGCGACGGTCATTTGTGCAATAGCTTGTGTCATTATTATCTGTTGTATCATGCTACAACATTATTTCCGATACGTTGTACAGAGCCGTATGTCTTGGGATTTTCGCTCCAGACTTTTTGACAAGAGTCATAGAATCCCTTTCAACCATGTCCAATCCATGCATTCAGGAGATCTGACATCACGCAATAATAAGGATGCAGGTATGGCAATAGGGATGATTAATAGCATCGTATACGATCTAGGCTACAATCTTCTTCTCTGCTTTGTTTCGTTTCTATATCTGGCCCAAATGGACGTGTGGATTGCGCTTCTAGCCCTTGGTTCAGGACCAATTGTATTTCTTTCTGGTCGTTTCTTTGATCGAAAGTTACGTAAGCTATCCACTGAGATCTATAAGAAAGAAGCAGAACTGCGTGGCTTATTGCAAGAAACTTTACAAGGAATGAAGGTTGTACGGGCGTTCGCCCTAGAAGATGTTCTCCTAAACCGATATGTACTTGAACGTGAGAAGTTGAACCAGTTGCAACGAAAAAGGACGATTATAAATGGACTTTTGTGGCAATCATCCGCATTTGTTAATAATCTAGTCTTGATCACTTGTGCTGGATTGATTGCAATGTCTGCCATAAGAGGTGGAACGACAACAGGTGAAGTCCTAGCATTTATCATTCTGATGGGGCGTGTGCAGTGGCCATTTGTCAATATGTCTCAGACTTGGGGTGGGGTACAAGAGGCGCTAGGGGCAGCTGATCGTGTGTTCGCTATACTCGAGATGCCTGATGAGGGGGCCGTTAAGAATTATTCAGAACCGACCTCAACCCCAGAGCATTCAAATGGAATCGCTGCATTGTCCTTAGAGAATATCCATTATACGCACCAATCGCTTGATGGAAGCGAATCACCACTTTTTGCAGGAATACATCTGAATATTGCCGCTGGAGAGACCATCGCTGTTGTGGGGCCAAGCGGATCTGGGAAGACGACACTTGCCCGATTATGTTGTGGGCTGTACGAACCGAATATCGGTATCATTTCCATTTACGGAAAGTCTGTTCAAGATCAACTAGAAGAAACACGCGCAATGATTACATATGTACCCCAGACCCCCTATTTGTTCTCCGGTACTATACGAGACAACATTGCTTTCAGTGCAAGCGATGCGACAGAAGAAGAAATTCATGAAGCAGCTAGACTAGCAGGTGCAGAAGACTTTATTTCAAAAATGCCCGCGGGTTTCGATACCCTGATAGGAGAACATGGTTCAACCTTATCCGGTGGACAAAGACAACGAATCGCCATTGCTAGAGCCTTCCTTCGCAATGCTCCACTTCTTCTTCTAGATGAGGCTACTTCAGCTTTGGATAATGAATCAGAACGGATTGTTCAACAATCCCTTGATTTACTTATGAAGGATAGAACAACGGTAGTCATTGCACACCGACTATCTACGGTACGAGAAGCTTCTAGAATTATCGTGTTAGATCAAGGTAGGATCATAGAGGAAGGGTCTCACGAAAGGTTATTAGAGCTGAACGGACTGTATGCCGAACTATACAACATTCAGTTTAGATCGTCCGAAGATAATGTCATTGATAAAGCATCTACAGTGTCCATAATCTAACCATAATAAAACGGTAGACCAAGCAACACTTTGGCCTACCGTTTCTTTCTTCTATATCTATATTCATCACATGAATTCAATCCATTTATACAATTACACCATGATAAACTCACATGAACTTCTTGGATACTCAGTACCCTCAATTCGAACAGCTTCCACCGTAAAAGATTCTACTCTACCCATAATGACTAGCTTTTGTTCCACCCATACTTCTATATTTCTTTGAAAAGTAATCGATCTTTGAAAATCTGTATCTAATGAACAACTTTTTCTGATCATGACTCTACTCCATTCTTATAGAAAACTCCGCGATTTGAGATAAATTCTTACAAGTAGTATATCATTTTCCATTCCTAATACTAAGACCCCTTCGATTCAATTCGTAGGGGTCTTATCTAATTAGCTATATCTTTCGTGATTAAAGCGCACTTCCGCCGAACAAGAATCGTTTCTCCCAGTGAGTTCCACTAATCTTGCTAATCGTAACACCACCGGATTCCTTAGAGTAGGTATGAAGAATTTCTCCATTTCCTAAATAAATGCCTGTGTGTGTAATGGTAGCTTTGGCTTTGTTCGCACTTGAATAAGCTGATGAGCTTGTTCCTTTATAGGACATGAAGAACATTACATCTCCGCGTTTCAGCTTGGACACATCCTTCACAACCGCACCTTTAGCCTTCACGTAATTGCCTTGTGCTCTTGAATCTGCTGGTAGCTTTATCCCAACACCGTCAATGAAAGCCTGACGTACAAAGTCGGAGCAATCGAATGTAGATGTATTGGAGCGGCTTGAACCATACTCATAAGGTGTTCCCAAATACTTCATTCCTGCTTTAATTACTTTCTCTACACTATTATTTATAGTGGTGTTGTTATCCGTACCAGTCGACACTGGTTGCGTATATTTAGACAACGAAGAAATATAACCAACTTTCCCCTTCGTGTCCTTGACTTTAAGAAATGCTGTTCCGGATTTCCCTAGAACTTCGACATTTTCACCTTTAGGGATCATTCTAATAATCGTTGACGTACTGGATGGAGCCTGACGTAAATTCACTCCCCAAATTACTTTTGAAGTTGTTGTTGTAGCAGCCTCTACTTGTTGTACAAAAGCTGTTGCGGACAAGCTTCCGAACAGCATTACTGCTGTTAGTGATGCAGTTATCACTTTTTTACTAATCATCATGTTGTTATTACCTCCTAAGATGCTAATGTTCCTGCATTGCTTGTCCCCATTGTAGAGTTCTTCCTGCCTAGAGATAATCGGTCTATGGTCTCAATTCACAATTAGTAATTCAGGTACAAAGAACTGTCACGTTATAAGTAAAAATCATAAATATCCCAATTATAATAAGTAAAAACTTTGTAACTAATAGGTTAAAATATTGTAACTATTATATATACCGCTACTTTCATCCACATATGCGAGAAAAATAGACACAAAAAACAGACTAGGTCTAAAGACCTAGTCTGTTTCAATGCAGCAATCTCTATTTACCATTAATTACTATGAAATAATCATCAACAATGGCAAGAAGTACAGCTATTTTCTAATAAGGATCAGTTAAACTGATGTAAACTGGCTGTTATATAACTCAGCATAATGCCCGCCACTCGCTAATAACTGTTCGTGGCTTCCACTTTCAACGACATCGCCGTTCTTCATATACAGAATCAAGTCTGCTTCTCTAATCGTGGATAGTCTGTGAGCAATCACAAAGCTCGTTCTACCTTCAATCATCTTCTGAAAAGCCTTCTGGATACGAATCTCAGTCCGAGTATCAATACTACTGGTTGCCTCATCTAAAATTAACATGGGTGGGTCGACTAACATCACGCGTGCAATCGTCAGAAGTTGTTCCTGTCCTTGGGATAGGCTTCCTCCTGCACCCGTAATCAGCGTGTCATACCCCTCAGGTAATCGCTTGATGAAGCTATGCGCATGGGCTGATTTCGCTGCCGCAACGACCTCTTCGTCAGTCGCATCCTGTTTCCCGTAAGCTATATTATCCCGTATGCTAGCCCCATACAACCATGTTTCTTGTAGCACCATACCGAAATTTTGCCGTAAGCTATCACGTGTGATCTCATTTATATTGACGCCATCAATCATGATTACCCCACTATTCACATCATAAAACCTCATGAGAAGATTAACCAATGTTGTCTTACCAGCCCCCGTCTGACCGACGATAGCAATACGTGTACCTGGGTGTACTACTAGGCTGAAGTTCGTGATCAAAGGCCGATCTGGTTGATATGCGAACTTTACTTTATCAAAAGTAATCGTCCCTTTACTTTGTTTCAACTGAAGTGCATTGGCATGATCAGGTTGTTCAGGGTTCAAATCAAGAACTGAGAAAATACGCTGAGAAGATGCGGTTGCCGATTGAAGTTGTGTTAAGACGCCCGTAATTTCATTGAACGGCTTAGCAAATAAGTTCGAGAAGATGAGAAAGCTAGAAAGTTCCCCCGCCGTTACGGTGTTAAGAATGACAGCCACACTACCAATAATGGCAATAATCGAGAACGTAACGTTGTTCACTAAGCGGGTTGCAGGATTGGATAGTGAACCATAGAATTGGGATCGCATTCCCTTTTCATATAACGCTTGATTCTTCTGCTCGAACTCACTAAAAGAACGCTCTTCGTATTGCAATGCCTGCACGACTTTTTGTCCGCCAATCATTTCTTCCACATACCCATTTAATCCACCTAGAATGGTAGCTTGTTCACGAAATAGTTGCTGTGACCTTGTCGTAATGAACCGTGCCACATAGTACGATACCGGAGCTGAGATCAGAACAACTAGGGTCATCATCGGACTGATATACAGCATGAACACAAGTGCCCCCACAATGGTAATGACACCTGTAAGCAATGTCGAGAAACCTTGAAGAAGTCCATCTGACACAGCATCCATGTCATTAACGAATCGACTTATGCTGTCACCTTGCGGGTGATTATCGTGGTAACTTAACGGAAGAATATTCAGCTTATCAAAGAGCTCCCGGCGCATATCATATACCGTCTGGTAAGCGATACGGTTCGTCAAATTGATTAACAACCATCCAAAGAGACTCCCGATGACATATACAATCGCTAATATAACTAATAACTCTCTAATATTATCGAACTGGACTTTACCAACACCAATCATTTGGTCGACCGTTTTACCAATCAACAACGGACCAATCAGACTTGCAACAACACTGATAACAGCACATATCACTGCCCAAATGGCATTTTTTCTATATTGTCCGGCGTACGTTAATAGTCTATTCCATGTTTCCTTCGTATTCATTTGCGTGACTCCTCACTGGAAAGTTGGGACAGGTAAATTTCCTTATATACCTCGCAACTGGTCATCAGTTCATCATGTGTGCCTATGCCAGCAATCCGCCCTTCCTCAAATACAATGATTTTATCGGCTTGCTGTACACTACTGACCCGCTGCGACACCATAAGCACCGTCATCTGTACACTGTTTTCCTTCAATTCACGTCTTAGTGCTGCATCTGTTGCAAAATCTAACGCACTCGATGAATCGTCTAGAATAAGAATGTGTGGTTGAGCTACCACGGCACGAGCAATCGTCAACCGTTGCTTCTGTCCACCAGATAAGTTAATTCCACCTCTAGACACCTTTGTGTTGTATCCTTCCGGAAGCTTTAGTATAAATTCCTCAGCCTGCGCAATAGCAGCTGCCTTCATCATCTCATCGTCTGTCGCGTGCTCGTTACCCCAACGGATATTTTCCGCAATGGTACCCGTAAAGAGCAAGGCCTTTTGCGGAACAATACCTATTCGACTTCTTAATTGTTGCAACGAATAGTCTTTCACATGAACTCCATCTATCCATATATCTCCTTGTGACGCATCATAGAACCTTGCAATCAGGTTCACAAACGTGGATTTCCCTGATCCAGTACCACCGATTATTCCAATGGTCTCTCCATGTGCAATCTCAAGTGTTACGTTCTCAAGCGCCAATTCGCCCATCTTATTGTAGCCAAAGGACACGTTATTAAATTGAATGGCAGGTGCATTTATCCTGTTAGTCACATTGACCGAACCAACATCTCCGTGATCAGGAATGGAGGTTGTTGTCGCTAACACTTCATTAATTCTCGCTGCCGAAGATGAGGCTTTGGTGAAAATAATGACAAGGTTCGATACAACGATTAATGCCAACAAAATTTGCGTTATGTAGTTGATAAAGGCGATAATTTCACCTTGTGATAGTTCACCCACATTAATGTGAACACCACCAACCCATAGTATAGCGATGATAGCTACATTAACCACGAGCGTAGTCAACGGGTTTAACAATGCTGAAATCCGACTTACACGAATAGCTGTCCGAGTTAAATCCTCCGAGGATTCATTAAATCGCGCTCTTTCTTGTCTACTCTTTGCGAATGCACGAATAACTCGAACACCCGAAAGATTCTCACTTAAGACAAGTGCAATTCGGTCTAACTTCTGCTGATATGTTCGATACATCGGTGCTGTACGTGTGATGATGAAATATAAGATAATGCCAAACACAGGTGTAGCTACCAGTAAAATCAGTGACAACCTGAAATCTAAGATCATCGACATGATAATCGCACCAATACAAATGAATGGCGCTCTAATAACGAGACGTATCAGCATGGCGACAGCCAATTGAAGCTGATTAACATCATTCGTTATCCGATTGATGAGTGATGATGTACCATACTTATCCATCTCTGCATAGGACAGTGAAGAGATATGTTTGAATAACTTGTTACGCAGTGTAGTACCGAAACCTTGTGAGGCACGCGACGCATAATACTGACAGATCAGCGAACAGCCAAACCCGACGATGGAGAGCGCAAGCATAAGCCCTCCCATTTTAAATACATAGGAAGTATCCCGCATCCCTATTCCTTTATTGATCATAAGCGCGACGATGGTTGGAAGTAGTAGTTCAAATATGGCTTCCAATAGTTTGAAAATCGGACCAATAATAACCTCTTTCTTATACGCTCTTAAATATACAGCTAGCTTAAACAATGTTAATCATCACCTACCGTTAAGAATTGGTTGAAGCATTTGACTATTATGTAGTATTGATTATGATTATTGCATAGCTCATATCATATTAAAAATATTCGTTTCGTATCCTTTCGATACTTTTTTCGTATCTCAATTTACTACAGGAGGATTCATATGGATATCAGACAACTCAAATATTTCCTTGCTATCGCTGAAGAAGGTCAGATTACCTCAGCAGCCAAGAAACTTCAAATGGCACAACCCCCTCTGAGTCAACAGCTCAAGCTTTTGGAAGAAGAGCTTGGTGTTACGCTTGTGGAACGCAAACCACGTAGTGTTCAACTCACGGATGCAGGGATTATCCTACGAAATAGAGCACAACAAATCTTAGAGCTAACCGATTCTACAGCTAGGGAAATCACGGATTTCGTGAAAGGACTAAATGGAACACTTTCCATTGGCACAGTGTCCTCTTCGGGTGCAACGCTTTTGACGGAAAGTCTCTCCAAATTTCACAAGACCTATTCGGGCGTCAAGTTTGAGATCCATGAGGGAAATACCTTTATGATTATCGATCTTTTATCTAAAGGCATTGTTGAAGTAGGCATTGTCAGAACTCCTTTTAACACATCCAATCTCGAATACAGATACGCACAGTCTGAGCCCATGATCGCTGTCATGACGCAGGAATATGATTGGACAACCACTGAAGATACCATTGATGTGAACGAGTTAATAGATAAACCCCTCATCATTTACCGCAGATTTGAACAACTTATTCGCGAAACCTGCTTGAAGGAAGGATTTGATCCTGTAATCTTTTGCAAAAATGACGATGCACGTACAACACTGTTCTGGGCAAATGCAGGGCTTGGCATCGGTATTGTTCCTAAATCTGCTCTAGACCTCGCGAATCGTGAGAATCTAATCTACAAAGAGATCCGAAACGAAGCATTACGAACACAAATCGCGGCCATCTGGATAAAAGATAAATATATTTCCTCTCTGGCAACCAAATTTATCGAAAATTTCGGCCAACATTAGTAACCCCAATGGGCTTCCCTTCATCTACTTCCTGAGGGGTATTGTGATCTCTGAATAATTGGTTATATTGTGGTGAACTCTAACATTCATGATACAAATAAGAACCAAAAAGGGAGGACTCATGAAGATCTGGAATATAACTCGAATACTAACCATATTCACTATAGCCAATCTATTCATCAACACTACATATGCGGAGCCTCATTCTACCTTTAGTAAAGGAAGAGACTATTATGAGAAACGTGGTGATATCGTATGGGAAGTTCCTACAAAGAACAAAGTTATTGCCCTTACCTTTGATGACGGACCTGATTATACAAAAACCCCTGCGATCCTTAATCTTCTAAAAAAATATCAAGCCAAAGCCACTTTTTTTGTCGTAGGTAATCGCGTAGAAAAGTATCCCGAAATTGTCAAAAGAGCATATCTCGAAGGACATGAGATCGGCAATCATTCCTTTGATCATGCTTCTTTTCAGAATATCCCTAGAACTAAATTACTCAATGAATTAACTCGAACACAAGAAGCTATATATAAAGCTATAGGACAAAAAGCAACACTATTTCGTCCACCCGGTGGTAGCTATAGCGAATCTGCTGTTAACATCTGTAAAGACAATCAATTGTTAATGATTCTGTGGTCATGGGATCAAGACACCAAGGATTGGATGAGTCCAGGTGTAAACAAAATTGTGAATAAGGTACTTAACAACGTTGACAATGGCGATATCGTATTGATGCACGACTTTGTTCATAACAGTGTTCAAACGGTCGATGCCTTAACTATTATTTTGCCAGAATTAATTAAGAGAGGTTACTCATTTGTAACGGTCTCCGATCTAATCTCAAATAAAGAAAATGTAGGACAAGATATAAGAGTCACTCACTAATCATTCACACAGACGAGACTGCAGTACTATCTTCTATAGAGATAGTGCTGCAGTTTTTTCATTCCATAAATAACTATTGACTATGACGTTACGTCAAGGTGTACGCTTATGAAGTCAGGGAGGTGAGCTCATGGAATATACCGTGCATAAGTTAGGACATATGGCAGGTATTAGCACTAGAACATTAAGATATTATGATCAGATTGATCTACTTAAACCCGCTAGAACGAACTCATCAGGATATCGTATTTATGGTCAACCCGAAGTTGATCGGTTACAGCAGATTCTTTTTTTCAGGGAGTTAGGAGTGAGTCTTGACATCATAAAAGAAATAATGACCTCTCCCTCCTTTGATGGGAATACAGCACTGAGAGAACATCGTGCGAAACTTCTTAAGAAACGAGCACAATTAGATCAATTAATCGCTAATGTTGATTCAACATTGGCCCACTCCAAAGGGGGAATAACAATGACAAATGAAGAGAAATTCGATGGGTTCAAGCAGACTTTAATCGACGATAACGAGAAGAACTATGGTAATGAAATTAGAGCGAAATATGGTGATGAATCCATTAATCTAACCAACCAGAAGATGATGAACATGACGGAAACACAGTATGCAGATGTTGAACAATTAGAAGCTTGCGTCCATGAAGCTCTTGCTAAAGCGATGATCACAGGTGATCCCGCAAGCGAACCCGCGCAACATGCTGTAGATCTGCATCGTCAATGGTTGAGTTGTTATTGGACTACGTATAGTAAGGAAGCTCACGCTGGGTTAGCTCAAATGTACGTGGATGATGAACGATTTACTGCTTATTATGATGTGAAACAACCGGGCACAGCCGCGTTCCTAAGAGATGCTATTCTGATATACACTGCGTAAAATAGTCATATATTGTTAAGGTAATATGGTATAATCAGGTATAAGTTATACTGGGGGGTCGGAGCGTTCGGCTCCCTTATTCATGTACACACAGTGACACAGCCCGGTAGATGGGACAAATATCTAAACGGAGGTTACATATGTTAAATCGCAAATCATTATTGTGGAGAATCGTTCATTCATGGTGGATACTGCTAACCCTTATTTTCTTCTTATACTGGTCAGCCTTTTTCTACATTGCCATGAGAGTGAGAAGTAAATCGTTTGCGATTTGGGGCGTTGTTTATGCTGTAACTTGTTTTGGAGGACTTACACTTATATCTCCAAACGAGCAAGAAAGTTGGCAAATGAACTTAGGAGTACCCATTCTCCTCATCAGTTGGATTATTAGTATCATACACACATTCAAGGTTAGAAAAGAATATCTCCTTCGATTAGAAGCTCGGCAATTATCTTCCATAAGAGAAGAGAATGAACTGAAGCACAAGATTGAAGATGAGTATGGCGTTGACTTCAACCTTAATACAACTGAGCCGGAGCATTCGAAACGTGCGCTTCCTCAAACCATCCCAGCAAAGGGCAATTTAATTCGCCAATCATCACACAGTAAGTAGCACTATATACATATTTAAATTGTACGGCAATACGGATAACTTGGAGGTTTATAAATGATGAATCATTCACGTAAAAGTTTATTTTGGAAGTTGGCGCAATCTTGGTGGATTTTACTAACCTTCACCTTTCTTTTAAATGGAATTGCTTTCTTCTATATTGGCTCGAAGGTGAAAAGTAAACGTTGGTCAATGTATGGAGCGATTTACTCTTTCCCCTTCATTTTCATGATCATAGCGGCAATCATTGATCCAGAATTCGGGTTAATAGCAACAATAGCAGTAAGTTCAATTTATGTAGGAGGGTTATCTTCTATGGTTCACGCCTTCATCATTAGAAAAGAGTTCCTTATTCGATTAGAAGGTCAGCAGTATTTAAAAGAAGAACGCTTTCGTCAGATCCAATCTGAATATGCGCTCAATTCTAATAAGGTTCATTTTAATAAGGAACATTCTGAGGTTAATTCTAAGGTTCATTCTGAGGTTAATTCTAAGGTTCATTCTGAGGTTAATTCTAAGGTTAATATTGAGGTTAATTTTGAGGAACATTTTGAGGAACATTTTGAGGAACATTTTAAAAGTCCTGTCCCGAAAACAATATACACAAGAGGACCCCTTATTCGGCAATCTTAATTTAACAATAGCACTCGTAAGGCAATTGGGTTATTGGGAGGCGATTTACAATGAATAAGACGCGTAAGGGATTCTTGTGGAATTTAAGACAATCTTGGTGGATTTTACTAACCTTCACCTTTATATTAAATTGGGTTTCCTTTTTGTATATTGGTATGAAAGTGAAGAACAAAAGTTGGACAAAGTATGGCTTGATATATTCTATCCCCTTCTTTTTGAGTTTAGTAAGTGATTCATTTATTGAGAGCAAAAGTGTTAATACTTTATGGGGTGGCGTCTTTCTAGTTGGTGGTGTCATTTCTATTTCACATGCCTTTAAGATTAGGAAAGAATTCCTAATCCGATTAGAAGCTAGTGAGTTGGCCAAGAAATATGCAGATGCGACGCTTACACATCAGATTGAATCTGAATATGGGCTAGGACCAGATCTTCCTGAAGCGGTTCATTCTAATAGACCTGTACCGTCAACGGTTTCTGACAGAGGGCCACTCACTCGGCAATCATAATATGAACATTAGAATAGGAAATAGGATGATTTGGACTTGGAGGTTTATCAATAGTGAATAGGCAACCTAAAGGATTGTTGTGGAAAATAGCACGGTCATGGTGGATATTGTTACCCTTCACCTTCTATTTTAACTGGATTGCCTTTATATATGTAGGGTGGAGAGTACAACATAAGCGCTGGACTCTGTATGGAACACTCTATGCAATCCCTTTTTTTCTTGTGTTCATTGATATACTGTTTAAGATCAACTCAAATATTTTAACTTATGTATGGTCATATTCTCTTTTAATCGGTGCCTTTACGTCTATGATACACGCTTTTAACATTAGAAAAGAATTCTTAACTCGATTAGAAGCTCGTCAATACGGCATACCGTATGTAGATGAGACCCTCATACATCAAATTGAATCAAACTATGGACTGAAGACGGAACTTCCTACTTCTGTTCAGTATGATGGACCTGTCCCGACAACAGTATACACAAGAGGATCCCTTATTCGGCAATCGTAATAACAAATAGAGGCCCTAAACCACAGAAGGTGGTTCGGGCTTCTATTTGTTATGCCACGCATAAAGCGATAAACACTAGCTAATTAGTCAGAAAGACAATGGCGCCGACTTCGTTTTTCTTAATCTTATGACAATTATGCATGCAATTAAGATGATCACCGTAGCTAGAATACTTCCCTCTGCACCAAATTCTCCGCCTGAAATGAGACTGTTTCCTTGTGAACTTATTGAGATAATCGTTTTACTATCGGTACCTGAGACTGCGAATCCAAAAATATTTCCTTGGAAGAAATTCCATGTTAGGTGAAATCCAATTGGTAACCATATCCCACCTGTCAATTCACGTGTAATCGCAAAAAATATTCCAATTAGAAATATATTAATGAGAGTAAAGGGCGTTGATAAAATTCCAGGATTCATAATATGTAGTAATGCGAACAGGATAGAAGAATGGATAATAGCTATATTTGCTCCATAATGATTTCTTAACAATCCTTGAATATAACCCCGAAATAAGATTTCTTCACTAAACGCTACTAAAATAAACAAAACAAAGCTGATGCCAACCCCCCGAAGTGTTTCGGAATCATATTGAATGGAGTTGATGTGTAACCCATTAAACAGCCAAATCGCTAGAAAGCTTAGGCTTATTAATAAAATGCCTGCCAGTAATCCTTGTACCGTACTTTTCACAGCATAAGATTGTTGTAATCCCATACTCCATTTATTCTTTTTCTCAAAAAACATATATGTTAAGAATGGTGCGAGGATCATACTTACCGTTGAAATAAGCCGTGAATCTGATGGAGTAATTTCACCCCCGATAGAAATAGAAAGTAACATCGATCCTAAAGCTAATAGAACAGCAAAGATAACAAAGGTCAATATGATCTTTCCGGTAATGATTGATCTCTTTTTCATTTGAACCTCCATGAGATATGTATTAATGCTAATTAACCTAACTGAATAATTATATTATAAAATATTCCAATATTCTATTTATAGATAAAATTTCTTTATAACCCAGTATTTATATTAATAAACGACCGCTACATTTCTAAAAAATAACAAAAACCCACCCTGAATTACGATCTCAGAGTGGGTTTCAACTTTTCTCATGCTATTAATAAGATTCGGACTACCTCGTAGCTGGGTTCAAAACAAAATTCGCCTTCACAACACCTATCTTTGCATTTCTCGCATTCAGTACTGGTGCATGAATGTAATCTTTCAATAATTCATTTGTGGTCTCGTCACCGATCCCCAGTTGTCTTAACACTTCCATCGCCGCAACGCCTGCTGCACGATCAGTTCCATCTTCAGTCTTAATGGCAATGCCAATACCGCGATCGACGATGCCTATGCACTGTACCCCTTCAGCCCCTAGTTTAGCGACAATGTTCCCTTTAAAAGTTCTCATGACATCTGTATCGAACCGTTTCGTTCCAGCAACCATCTCTGGACGCTCCATCATCGCATCACGGATGGTGGATAACGCCATTGCTCTTCCCTCAGTTACGGTTCCCTCTGGGTGTGCCAATCGAGCGAAACCCAGTGCAGCATTATAGAGTGGGATCTGGTGTACTGGCAGACCACAACCATCTACACTAATACCTATTTGCTCCTTAGGATACTGACAGACTTCTTCAATCACACTTAGAATTCGCTGTTGAACTGGATGCCCAATCTCAGGGTACGTGCGAATATCCTCATTCATATGCACCGCTGTAGCCAGCATCCCAGAATGCTTACCCGAGCAATTACTGAATACGGGTGTGAGTTCCTTCCCTTCTCGAATCAGCTCCTTGTAACTAGCTGTATCCCTCGGCACATGAGTTCCACACTGTAAATCACTTTCTATCAAGTTAGCTCTTCCAAGAATGTTCATCACTGCTTCACGATGAATGGGTTCCCCACTATGGGATGCACAACTTATTGAAATCTCCGCAGCGCTATATCCCAATGCCTTCGCTGTTCCCGTCTCTACAAGTGGAACGGCTTGAAATGGCTTCATAGCCGAACGCGGAAACGTCAAACGGTTCGGATCTCCATATGAGTACAGTAGCTTTCCTTCATGGTTTACTACAGCTACGTGAATGTGGTGTGAACTCTCAACAAATTCCCCTCTAAACACTTCAATCGCTTCAGACATATAGGTTATCTCCTTTTGTACTTCTTATGCGCCGATCTCTTATTATGAACCAACAACTTATTTTATCATAAATATTCTCACAGGAAAAAGGAACATCGATTGACCTTAGTCGTCATCGATGTTCCTCCCAGTATATCTATTAATATCAAGCCAATATTTGATCGATTCGTGTAAGTTCCTCGTCGGTGAAGGATAGATTATTGATTGTGCCTACAGCATCTTCAATTTGGCTAACCTTACTTGCCCCAATCAGGGCAGAAGTAACATGTCCACCGCGAAGTGTCCAAGCTAATGCCATTTGGGACAGCTTCTGTCCGCGTTCCAATGCCATATCATTAAGTTTGGCTACCTTAGCCAATAACTCTTCTGTCAGTTCCGATGGATTCATGAATACGCTCGGACCAGCAGCTCTCGAGTCTGCCGTGATTCCATTTAAGTAACGATCCGTCAGAATTCCTTTATGCAGAGGAGAGAACGCAATAGAGCCTATTCCTTCCTCCTCTAGTACACTCAGTAAGCCTTGTTCAGGACCGCGCCCTAACATCGAATATTGTGGTTGGTGAATCAAGCATGGCGTTCCTAGTCTTCTCAGAATACGAGAGGCTTCGATCGTCATCTCAGGTGAATAATTCGAAAGACCAACATAGAGGGCCTTCCCTTGACGAACGATTAAATCCAGCGCAGCCATCGTCTCTTCAAGAGGGGTATCTTGATCTGGTCTATGGTGATAGTAAATATCCACATAGTCGAGTCCTAATCTAGTTAAGCTTTGATCCAGACTGGCAACGAGGCTTTTCTTGGATCCCCATTCTCCATATGGTCCCGGCCACATGTAATATCCCGCTTTGGTCGAGATAATCATCTCATCACGATAAGCCTTAAGGTCTTCTCTTAAAAGTCTACCGAAAGTCTCCTCTGCTGAACCTGCGGGCGGGCCATAGTTGTTGGCTAGATCGAAATGAGTAATCCCCAAATCGAACGCTCTTCTTATCATAGCTCGTCCATTCTCAAACGTATCTATCCCACCGAAATTATGCCACAGTCCAAGTGAAATCGTCGGTAACTTCAATCCACTTTTCCCACATCTTCTATATGTCATCATTTCATAACGCTTATCATCTGCTGAATATACCATTGCTAATCACTCCTTCACTATTATGAACCTTATTATAGGCACCCCATGGATAACATCCCATAACAGGAAGGACGCATTTTATGGATTAATGTCTGATTTATGATTTATGAATACTATTGTGATACTTCTTCGGAGAAACTCCTTTTACCTTCTTGAACATCCGCGAGAATAACAACGGGTCCTGATATCCAACGGATCTTGCTACCTCACCAACAGTGAATTCTCTCAATCTAAGTAATTCACAAGCCTTATCCATACGGTAATGTAGTAAGTATTGACGAGGTGGAACGTCGAGTGCTTTTTTGAAAATCACACTTAAATGCTTACGGTCAAGTCCCAGACCATCTGCATGACTCTCCAATGAAATGTCTTCGCTATAGTGCGTATGTAAGAATTCAAGCATCTGATGCACATAAGCTTCTTGTCTACCCGATATCAATACAGGTGAGGAAGAATCAGAAGTTACTTCTACCCATGATGCCATGAATTCGTACAGAATAGCTTGCAATCTCAAATCAACGGCTCCACTCGTCAGATCAACGCTTGATAATTGATCATATAACGTAGGCATCATTCTATTATCCATCGGAAAAACAGGTTGCACTGGAGACAATAAGGTCCGACTCACAATCTCTGGCACATCCGTCCCTTCAAATCCGATCCACGAATACGTCCATGGTTCATCATGGTCTGCTTCATAATAATAGACAACGTTAGGAATGATCAGGAATCCTTGTCCTGCCACAAGCGTCTTTGTTTCTGTACCTACACGAACAATTCCTTTGCCTTTATGTATGAAATGAATCTTGTATACATCCCTGACGCACGGCCCAACGGTATGCCCCGGCACGCAATCTTCTTTCCCCCAGAACAGAAGATGAAGGTGTGAAGGCGATTTGTAAGGTCGAAATGGATTATATTGAAATATGGCCATCATCTGTGCTCCTCCTGCAATAGACAGTATGTTGAATATATCTAAATATGTAATAAAACCTTCTATTTGATGAAGTCTACCATGTTCAAGATCCTCCTTCAATTGATATATATTGTACGAATTCCCACGGATCCCAAGTGAACGTGTCAAGCGACATCTTTTCGAATTTTAATTTCTTAAAATGAATGAAAACAATGTGACAAATGTAACAAAATCAACTCAATTTGAAATGATATACTCACGGGACAAGAACGGGATAAGGGGTGATTGTTACGTTAGTTATCAAACGAGATGGATCTGAAGTTTCCTTTAACCAACAGAAAATTATTGATGCTATATGTAAAGCCATGGATAGAACTGAGAAGAAAATAGATATGGATATCGCTCAGCGAATCGCTGATAAAGTAACTCACAAAATATCTAAATTCGAAAAGATTGATATTGAACATATTCAAGATGAAGTGCAATCTGCACTCATGAATAGTAAGAGAAAAGACGCCGCTGAAGAGTACATAGGATATCGTGAGATTCGGACGCTGAAGAGGCGTGAACGAGGCAGTCTGGACAAGAAAGTACAAGGTCTACTCGACCTGACGAATGAAGAAATATTGAAAGAGAACTCGAATAAAGACGGCGCCACGATTCCAACGCAAAGAGACTTGCTCGCAGGAATCATGGCGAAAGACTTCGCTCAGACCTATATGATTCCTAAAAAAGTCGTAGAGGCGCATAATCAGGGGCATCTACATTTTCACGATCAAGATTATAGCCCGTATTTCCCTATCTATAATTGCATGTTGATTGATCTGAAGGGCATGTTAGAGAATGGATTCAAGCTCGGTAATGCTCAGATCGAAACACCTAAATCCATTACAACCGCTACCGCGATTACAGCACAGATTATTGCCCAAGTTGCTAGCCATATCTATGGTGGAAATACGATAAATGAGATTGATGTCATTTTAGCCCCTTACGTCGAACGTTCTTACAAGAAACATTACAGAAACGGACTTCATTGGTTGTACATGCTAGATTCCAGTACAATCGATATTTTGGACATTTCTTATGACAATCAAGAACTACATGCACAGTATCCACGATGTTTCGATTATGCCGAGAAACTGACAGAGAAGGAAACCTTCGACGCCTTTCAATCCCTTGAGTATGAGATCAATACCCTAGTAAGTGCGAACGGTCAGACCCCATTCAGTACTTTCGGATTCGGTAGAGGAACGTCTTGGGCAGAGCGACAGATTCAAATCGCCATCCTGAAGAATAGAATTAGAGGTCTTGGCAAAGACGGAAAGACACCGGTATTCCCTAAACTAATCTTTGGCATCGAAGAAGGCGTAAACCTGAAACCTCAAGATCCTAATTATGATATTAAACAATTGGCTTTAAAATGTAGCACACTGCGCATGTACCCAGACATTATCTCCGTACCCAAAGTGAAAGAGATTACAGGCTCCTTCAAGTTCCCTATGGGATGCAGGTCCTTCCTAGGTGTATACGAGGAGAATGGAGAAGCCATTCATGATGGTAGATTCAATATGGGTGTCGTAACAGCCAATCTCCCTCGAATTGCCATTCGAGCTAACGGGTCTGAAGAAGCATTCTATTCATTACTCGACGATTTACTCGATACTTGCAAAGAAGGTCTTATGTATCGCGTACAACGATTGAAAGGCGTCAAAGCCAAAGTTGCCCCTATTCTTTATATGGAGGGAGCCGCAGGTAGTCGACTTCAACCGGAGGATACGATTGATCATTTATTAGAGAATGGTAGAGCTAGTATTTCCCTTGGATATATAGGCATTCACGAAACCATACTGGCCTTATATGGTCAACATATGTTCGATGATGCAATGCTTCGCCAAAAAGGTTTAGACATTGTGAAGTATATGAGTGCCAGAACAGAACAATGGAAGATTGAAACAGGATACGGATTCAGTCTATATTCCACGCCAGCGGAATCATTATGCTACCGCTTCTGCAAGCTCGATGAAGAGCAGTTCGGCGTGATCGATGGCATCACAGACAAAGGATATTACACGAATTCTTTCCACTTGGATGTTAACAAGAAAGTGACTCCTTTCGAAAAAATATCTTTCGAGAAAGAGTACCCTCAGCACGCAAATGGTGGATTTATCACTTATTGTGAATTCGATTCCCTTGTGAAGAATCCAGAAGCATTAGAAGCTGTATGGGATTTCGCTTATGAGAATATCCCTTACTTCGGAACGAATACCCCAACGGACAAATGTCTAGAATGTGGCTTTGAAGGGGAGTTTGAAGCTTCGAACACAGGATTCGAGTGTCCCAATTGTGGTAACCGCAATCCAAAGACCTCATCTGTGATTAGACGCTGCTGCGGGTATTTATCCGAACCAAGTCAAAGACCATTTAATGCGGGTAAACAAAAAGAAGTCCTCTCTCGCGTAAAGCATATGTGACTCCATGAATATAGCGGATTATAAGAAATTCGATGTCATTAATGGCACAGGACTGCGCCATTCCATCTTCACATCAGGATGCCAGCATCATTGTAAAGGCTGCTTCAATCCACTCACATGGAATTTCAACTATGGCACACCATATACGCAGTCTTTCGAGGATCAGGTCATCCGTGATTTGAATATCGAATATGTCAGGATATCTGGTCTTTCGATACTTGGAGGCGAGCCCTTCCAGAATGTTGATGGATTATTGGGACTCGTGAAGAGAATAAAGAACGAATGTGTTGGCAAAGACATATGGATCTGGTCAGGATATACATACGAGGAACTTATAACGGATGATTCTCGATTAGCGTTACTATCATATTGCGACGTTCTCATCGATGGGAAGTTCAAATTAGAACAGAGGAATCTGAAGCTAACCTGGCGAGGTTCTGAGAATCAACGTGTACTTGATGTACAGCAAAGTTTGAGTCAAGGACAGGCTATTGGGTTGGGGATGTTTTAAAGGATTTCAATGTAAAAAGGGATTTTGAGTTTAACCTCAAAATCCCTTTTTTTATTCTAAATACGATTGTATGCTTATAGTACCAACATCGTATTACTGGTTATTCCCGAACACATGATTGTCGAAGTCAAAAAGACACCGTAGTATATTCATTAAGGAGCGTGGTGCTAAGTGATTGAACATGTACGTAATAACAATGTAGAACGCTTTGCTGGTTTTGGTGATTTGTATGATCAGCAACATGCACATAAATGGAACAAGGATGAGCATTTACATCATATTCAAGAATCAGGATTGTTCCGCTTCGCAAGGGAAATCGTCTTCCACAGCTGGGAACTGTGCGATGCGCATAGATACGCGAACATTGCTCTCAGTCAAGGTGGGCTTCAAACGGCCATTAAATTAGGCGCCGAAGAACTCCATCCCGAAGTATCGAACTTCCGCGAACTTGTATCGAAAGCATTTGGCGGAGAATCCCACAACATTCTATTCAGTTATCGGATGCGGCTCGGTATTCGATAACTAATCATAATGTCGTCTATTCAATACGCCCTATACGCTAGAATCTGCCAACAGAAATAGCAACAATAACCCACTGACAAGTGATGATGTCAGTGGGTTATTTCGTTGAATCATCGATATCACTGTCGTGATTCGAATCTATCTCTCATAGAACGCTACAAGTTCTTTAACAATCTCTTCTTTATTATGATCAATAACCAACTGATGTTGCGGTTTCGCGAACAACTGCTCAATCTCTGTTGGGAAGGCTTGCTCGATGTCACATTGTTCGATCGCTTCATTGAATTTAGCAGGATGAGCGGTAGCGAACGAGATACAAATCTCATCTTCACCATTACAAGCTTCATATGCAGCAACGCCACAGGCCGTGTGCGGATCTAATAAATAATCATACTCGGCTTTATAGGTGCTGATCAATTGAAGACCTTCCTCATTGCTAGCTCCATGTGCTTCGAAATCATTTTGAACTCTCACTAAATCCTCTGCGCTAATAACAATCTCTCCATCATTCTGAAGATTCTTCATGTAAGCTGACACTTTCTGCGCATCTTGCCCCAAGAAGTAATAGAGATATCTCTCAAAATTACTAGCCACTTGAATATCCATTGATGGACTGTGCGTAGACTTGAATTCGCCAGGTTTGTATTCGCCACTCTTCACGAATCGCTCAAGAATATTGTTCTCATTCGTTGCAATAATCAACTTATGGATTGGTAATCCCATCATCTTCGCTAGGAAGCCTGAGAAGATATTCCCGAAGTTTCCTGAAGGGACACTAACATTAACCTTCTTCGGTTGATCTCCTTGTTCGATTTGGAAATATGCGTAGAAATAATAGACGCTCTGTGCCAAGATGCGAACGAAATTGATGGAGTTAATCGCACGTAGGTTATGCTTGCTTTTGAAATCTAAGTCTGCAAATTGTTCTTTGATGAGTTTCTGGCAATCATCGAAATTCCCTTTAACTGAAAGGTTCAATACGTTCTTATCATCAACCGTTGTCATTTGCAGTTCTTGTACCTTACTTACTTTCTCATGAGGATGAAGAATACAGATCTTAATCCCTTCTTTGCCACGAACCCCTTGAATGGCTGCTGCCCCTGTATCTCCCGAGGTTGCTCCAAGAATATGAATGATTTTATTCTGCTTCTTAGATACATAAGAATAGAATTCACCCATGAATTGCAATGCTACGTCCTTAAATGCAAACGTTGGTCCATGAAATAACTCAAGAATATAAAGAGAATCATTAAGTTGCTTAACTGGTGTTACTTCAGGCGAACGGAAACTAGCGTAGCTCTTGTCCACCATTTCCTTCAGATCTTCATTTGGAATCTCTTCATTCGTGTAGAGAGAGAAAATTTGAAGAAATAACTCCTTGTAACTTAATGTGCTCCATTCCTTCAGTGTCGCTGCTGAAACATGTGGAATCTTCTCTGGAATCATTAATCCCCCATCATCTGCTAATCCCATGAGTACTGTATCGATGAACCCTTGAGGCGCTACGTGGCCTCTTGTGCTAATATATTTCATACGAATCCTCCATTGATATCATTTAGAATAGTTATACCTATAATACCTTCAGTTGCAAATATAGCCAATCCCTTATTTTTCTGAAGTCCAATGTAGGAGGGCTATTCTGGGTCAATTTGTTACTTTCTCTTGTTGTCATTCATGTATGATAACAAGACATAGGTCTACTCATAATCACTAAATTCTATAAAAGGAGCCTAGTCCATGATAAAGGCCTCCGTAATTCACAGATATGGAAAGCGACCAAGCGCATGCGCTTTATGAGACGTCCAAAGTACGTGGTAAAATTGTCATTCAAGTTCAAGATTAGGAGGTTATCTTTAATTGATCACAAGAGAGCAACTCGAGAATAAGCAAATTTGGGTATATGTCGTGTCTTTAGTTATTGGAGCTATTGTAGGATTGATGAGTCCTACCCTAAGTTCGTTTCTGTTCTTTACCATTTCTCCCGTGCTTGCGATCCTTCTATATAGTATGTTCGCACAGATACCTTTTCTTCATCTACGGGAGTCACTTTCAAATGGAAGATTTATCGGTGCATTGCTGGTTACCAATTTTATAATTGTACCTATTGTCGTGTGGTTGCTAACACAATTATTCCCACAGTCTCCCCCAGTTCTCGTCGGAGTCTATCTAGTGTTACTAACGCCATGTATCGATTATGTCATCGTATTCACACAATTAGGACGTGGTAATGAAAAGTTAATGTTAGCCGCGACACCTATTCTATTCGTCATTCAAATGATATTACTTCCGTTCTATCTATGGCTGTTTATAGGCGAAGAAGCGGCTAACATCATGAAAATAGGTCCGTTTGTAGAAGCTTTCTTAAGCTTAATTGTTCTGCCGCTATTGCTAGCTATATTTACGCAAATCTGGGCTAAGCGAAGACCAAAAGGGCAGTCTGCACTCAATGTAACTGCTTGGTTACCCATCCCATTCATGGCCCTTACGCTTATCGTTGTCGTAGCATCCCAGATTGAGAAGGTACATACCGATTTCAGTATCATCGTTCACGTCATTCCGATCTACGTCCTGTTTCTTGTCATCATGCCAGCACTCTCTAGATTAATCGTTATCATATTTCACTTAGATATTAGGGACGGTCGAGCACTTATTTTTAGTTCTGGAACACGGAACTCACTGGTTGTACTTCCCTTAGCATTGGCCTTGCCAGAGGAATGGGCCACGATCGCGGCAGCGGTTATTGTTACCCAGACCATCGTGGAATTGGTTGGAGAGTTAATCTATATAAGAATCATACCAGGGTTTGTTCTAAGAAATCGTCATAAGCAATAAGATTCCAATCGTTTCAAGTGTTTTTTTGACACTTCACCAACCATCAGTCCATTGCAATATAGACACAATACATCGATTAATAAGAATAATTTTAAGGAGAGTTACAATGCTACCCAACGATTCCCTTAACTATGACTTAGTTTTTAAACATGCCAAGATTGGCATGGCCCTTATTTCTCCCACAGGAACATTTATGAAGGTTAATTCAACCTTATGTGAACTGTTAGGTTACGAGCAGCATGAATTAATTTCCTTAACCTCACAAGTAAACATATACCAAGCCCAAATAGATGAACTCGTTAAGTATGGACAAACCATGGAATCCATGAACATCGATCAACATCAATTTGAACAATGTTATTCTCAAAGATCTGGAAATCGATTATACATAACTATGAATGTTTCTATCGTCCGGGATATCACCGGGATTCCTCAATTTTATTTCACACAATTTGAAGACAAGACATTACTAAGGCAAATGGGGAGTATGCTTCAGTCTACGGAAAGAAATCTGAACGAGAATGAAGATTCTTTTCGGCAATTATTAGATAAAATCCCACAATCCGTATTCATTACACAAAATGGAGTTTTCCTGTATGTGAATCCGGCGGCGTTACGTTTGGTGTATGCGACAAATATAGAAGAGCTTATAGGGATATCCACGAGAGCAGTTGTGGATGAGTCTAATCATGCAGCCCTCTACGAACGAGAAAGAAATCATGATAAAGATTACCCGCTTGCCCCAATCTGCTACTTAATCAATTGTTTAAATGGTCAGCAAAAATTAGTAGAGGGATTTTCACTTACGATTACCTATGAGGGAAAGCGTGCGGTAGCTGGAATATTCAAAGACATCACCGAGCAGAAACAACATGAAGAACAAATTATGCGATCTGAAAAATTATCCACTGCAGGGCAATTAGCAGCAGGAATTGCTCATGAAATTCGAAATCCATTGACCGCGATCAATGGTTTCATGAAACTTTTACGCACGTCAGATCACAAAAAGGAACTATATTTCGAAATTATTGAATCCGAGCTTAAACGCATCGAATTTATCGTCAATGAACTACTCATATTATCGAAACCTCAAGCATCGCACACAAGTAATCCCCTTAATATCCTACCTATATTAGAACATGTGATTACACTAATGAATGTACAAGCGGCCCTGAATAATATCGAGATCATCCCGCTCTTTACTATGACATCCATTTGGATTGATGGTGATATCAATCAATTAAAACAAGTATTTATTAATTTACTAAAAAATGCGATGGAAGCGATGAATTACGGAGGAACGATCCGCGTAACCGTCTATTATAACGCGTATGAAGTTCAAATCGCCGTCCAAGATGAAGGCATAGGAATGTCTCCAGAGCAGATCAACTCACTTGGCCGGCCATTTTATTCAACAAAGGATAAGGGTACTGGTCTAGGGTTCATGATTACCCAGAATATTATTCACAATCATGGTGGGGCTATTACGGTGGAAAGTGTACTAAAACAAGGAACGACGTTCACTGTGAAGTTGCCTACTATTTCTGAAACCGAAGAGTACATGTAAGCCCCTGCTGAACGACGATGGACTCCTATTAGGAAATTACTCATTCCCCCTTTCCAAACAGTCCATAATATCTTATGGTTATATAGGTAAATAAAACAAAAAAATATTTAGGAGTGTATATAATGTCAATTGCACATGCGTCACCCATGACCGGTAATTTATTCAGGAACCGGTTCTATCAAACCATACTCATCTCTAATTTATTCTTACAAATTGGAATATGGGTCAGAAACTTTGCGATTCTTATGTTTGTCACCGATCAGACGAATAACGATCCCATCGCTATCTCTCTCATATCGGTAGTTGAATTCGCACCGATCTTTGTCTTCTCCTTCATCGGAGGTGCATTCGCAGATCGTTGGAGACCGAAACGAACGATGATCTGGTGTGACTTCCTTTCCTCCATTTCAGTGCTGATCGTCCTCGTCACATTATTGTATGGTTCTTGGGAGATGATCTACTTTGCTACTTTCGTCTCCGCTATTTTATCGCAGTTCTCTCAACCATCTGTTATGAAGCTATTCAAGCAACATGTTCATCCGGACCAACTACAACAAGGTATGGCATTGTTTCAATCACTTGTTGCTATCTTTATGATCATGGGACCTGCGCTTGGTATATTCTCATATCATCAATTCGGCATTCATATCTCCATCGCCGTGATGGGCGTTGCCTTCTTATTGTCCGCTGTCGTACTCTTCCGTCTTCCTCCCGATGAAGTACAGGCAAGTACTAGCGAGAAGACCTTGAATTTACGTAAAGAATTGGCTGACGGTTTTCGTTATGTCTGGAGAAGTCCCGTGTTAAAAGTACTCGCAGGCGCATTTGCCATTGCAGGGTTTTCCGTTGGGATTATCCAGACTCTGGGTCTATTCGTTGTCACAGATCGACTTGGTCAGCCAAAAGAGTTCCTACAGTATCTCATGATGGTTAATGGGGTTGCTATGCTCGCAGGTGGAGCTGCCATCATGACCCTTGCCAAAAAAGTGTCTCCACAAGTCCTACTGGCATTTGGTATGAGCGTCAGCGCCCTATGTATCGCTGGTATGGGATTATCCACTAGCATTCCTCTAACGTTAACGTTGCAATTTATAAATGGCCTTACGATGCCAGCTATTCAAATTGGCATTAACACATTAATCCTACAATGGACTGAGCAATCCTTCGTAGGACGTGTAAACGGTGTGCTTAGTCCGATGTTTATGGGGATGATGGTCATTATGATGTCCTTCTCAGGGTTCATGATGAAACACTTCTCACTCGTCGAAATTTATTGTGCATCCGGAATTGTCATGTTACTGGGAGCAGTGATCCTCATTCCACTTTTCAAACATAAAGCTGACCCATCCTTTGCTACGGTGTCAACGGAAGCTAGCTAGATTTAGAATAAGCAAGAAAAAGTCTTTCCACACCATTGGGAAAGACTTTTTTTTGCTTTTGAAGACTATTGTTATTCCGTCCTTATATAAATCCACCATTCACTCTGATCGTCTGCCCTGTAATCCACTCTGCCTGTTCACTTACTAATAACTCGATTACATTAGCAATATCCTCAGGTTCACCTAACCGTCCGAATGTATTCATTGTCTTCATTGCTTCAATTTGTTGCTCCGATTTCCCAACACTGAACAACTCTGTATTCACAGGACCTGGTGCAATGGCATTGATCGTAATTTGTTTCATACCGAACTCTTTTGCAAGTTGTCTTGTGAACTGTTCAACTGCTCCCTTTGTCCCCGCATACATACTGTAAGAAGGAAACATCTGACCTGTCACTGAGGTAGAGAAATTAATGATACGACCTTGTGGTTCCATATGCTTCAACGCTTGCTGACACGCGAAATACGTTCCTTTTACGTTAACTGCAAATTGCTTATCGAAATCATCTTCCGTTGCTTCCGCGAGGAGTTTATTAATCATGATTCCAGCATTGTTTATTAGAATATCTATTCTGCCAAAATGCTTCATTACTTCATCAAAAAGATGTGTGATATCCGAAACTTTGCTTATATCTGCATGAATCGCAATGGCTTCCCTACCTTTAGCTTTTAATCCATCAACAACCTCGTTCGCTCTTTCCGGACTACTCGAATAGTTGATCACTACTTTGGCTCCCAGATCAGACAATTGTTCCGCTACCACTCGACCGATTCCTCTTGACGATCCAGTGACCAAGGCTACTTTACCATCCAATATCTTTTCCATTTCGTTAACCTTCTCTCATCTATTTGATTGCAATAGCTCGTAGGATCAAATCCCATACATTGGTGAAGTTCGTCTCACAATCTTCATTCTCCCATTCATAGGCGTGAGCAGGATGATGAAATCTAGAAGTTGCCATAAATATGGTCTCTGCTAATGTACTAACATCAGTTACAGCGATCTCACCATTCAGTCTACCTGAAGCAATGAGCGTACTTAATTGCTCAATGATTATCCTGACATGATGCTTAATAAGATTTGCAGATTGTTCTGTTACTTCCGCATACATCTTAAACATCTCTTTATCTGTTCGAGCATATCGTTGTTTAAGTTCTATAAGATGGCCGATATAGATCTTCAGATGATCACATTTGTTAGGCGAAGTTCTATTAAGTACTTCAGTTAACGGTGTAATGATCTTCTCTTCCAACCACCTCTCGGTGACTGCCTCTTTTAGTGCAGCCTTATTCTCATAATGTCGATAGATCGTTCCATGACTTACGTGTAACAGCTTCGCAACATCCGTGACAGAGGCCTTATCAGGACCAAATCTGCGTAATGTTTCCTCCGCAGCATCGAGTATTTGTGTTTTGGTTAATATCGTTTGGCTCTTCGTCATAGGATATTTGCCTCCTCTATTACCGTATAATATCACGCGTCGTAACAAATGACAAATTTTATTATCTGTCATTTGTTACGACGTAATAATAACTTCTTCATTCCACTTCCATCTGATTAAGCTCAGGCAAGCGTTCGCTCACTGAGTCAATAAAGCATCAAAACAGACAGCGGACTCATGCGTCCGCTGCCTGTTTTACTATCTATTAAACAATCGTTATATTTTAATCCCTAGAAGGCCTAAATCCCTCGTCCATCAGATATTCCCTTGCTTCTTTGGGTGTTCCAAGCACCATTTCAATGTTTGGCCCTGTGTAGATATACCATAGATCATCATCACGTGTAAGCGTGAGCGATTCCCCATCCTTATTCGTCCACACTTCTGTGTCATAAAAAATACTTTCCTGAGTCGTAACGCCGTCACTTTCAGATTCGTTCTCCTCTTCATGCGAAGAGAGTGAACGAATGGAAGCATCGATAAGTGTCTTTAATTGTTCTTCGGTGAATTCACGGATATTCGCAAATCCCTTATCATCAAGGACATATCCTTGAAGGAGACCCGCATAGATAAAGCCATTACCATTTGGATGAAGGTGAAGGGCCACCGTTTTTTTATCAGACTGACTCTCTTCATAGTGGAAATTCACTCGTCCGAGAGAGACGTTTTTTCGTTGTAATTCAGGGTAAGATTCTAGAATCTCAAGTTTTTGTTCAAAGGATAACATATGACCTCCGGCGTGCTTTTATATAGTGTATCTGATTATATCATATCCTCAGGCCATTTGAATAAAGATCCCTGCTAAATTAGAACAATCTGTTTCCCATATTGAATAATCTTGCAAACATAGATTGTCTATCTTTGTTCGAACTCTTAGCTTTACGATTTAATTGTGCTAACTCTTTTTTTCTAGCACGAAGTTGGTTTGCGATTCTGCAGCGCTCAGCCTCTTGCTGCAATAAGAGGAGATGCATTTTAGCAAACTCATCATTATTTTGATGATTTAACAATTTTTTAATACCCCATTTCTAAATTTGAAGCCACAACGCCTTCACCACTATTCCAATATATCCCTATTACTACTTCAAAGTAAGGTAAACAATGGCTTTAATTCTTTTTTCCTAAGAACAGCCACTTTTCGTTGAATCACACTATAACCTCTAATCACAGGCAAAAGCAGCCCTTACGGGCTGCTTTTTAGGTTATAACTCATGTCACTGATAGGTGGGAGTAGCTTAAGGTGTGCTAACCTCAACTGGATCTGAGTTGATTCGAGTACCGACGGCTTTCACCACAAAATCATACTTCGTAGCAGCATTAATACTGTTGACCGTATAGGTGTAATCCGTTTTACCGGCTTCTACAGGCACATAAACACTCCAGTATGTTTTCACCTTGTCATTCTTCTCGTAAATTCTAAAACCTCTTACAGGTTCTCCTCCAGCAGCAGGCGCCTTCCATGAGATGACGGCCTTATTACTACTGACCACAACATTCGCAGCCTGTACTGTCGCAGGTTTAGTATCCGTTCTCTTGATACCGTAATGATCGTAAGCTTTTACGCCATTATCTCCATTCTTCTCGTCACTTTTAGCTGCGGTATAAGCCGTAAATTGAAGTACATCACTTGATACCGATACATCTGTAAACATTTTTTTGTTTGGCTGAGTATCAATTGCTGCAAAATAGTCATTATATCCTGGATACTTTGTATAGAATTTATCACCAAATGCATTGGACATCAGATAAATCGTACCCTTAGGATTTATGGCGTTTCCTTGAGCATCAAATGTTAATTGATTAACAGGAATCGTCTTATCATTAAGCATTTGGAATGATCTCATATACATATGATCATGGGCTTCAAATACCATATCAATCCCCATTTCATCAAATGCAGGAATAAGATTTTTTTTGTAAAACTGAACCCGGTCATCCTCATACTCTCCTGCGTTGTCACCAGCTGAATAAGGTCCTTTGTGGAAGGTAACAAATTTCCACTTAGCGCTACTCTTAGCTACAGCATTCTTCATCCATTCAACCTGAGCCGTATATTGTGGGTCTACGGATTGTACACTACCATTGCTCGATAATTTCCCAGCATATTGTGAGTTAAACACGAGAATGAGCGTATCTCCATATTCGAAGGAATAGACAGATCCATCATCCGTATTGGCTATAACTTTTTTCGGCACATTGAAATGATTGTAAAAGTTAGAGTTGGCTGTTGTTTCATCTCCATCATAATCATGTACTTCATGACCGCCCAGCACCGGAACAATAGGTACATTTAGGAGTTGATTCTGTGGAAGTCCTAGCATCCACTGCCACTGCTCTTCCAAATCACCATTATCTACAAGGTCCCCTGCATTGATTAGAAATTTAGGTTCACCAATCGTTGCAATGGCTTTTCGGAATGTATCTGCCCATGGCTCAAAGGATGATTGGCTTGAAGCCTGTGAATCAGATCCAACGATAAAACGAAATGGCTGATTGCCAAGCGCATCCGTCTGGAATGATCCAATTGAACTCCAACTATCGGAAGCTCCACTACCGACACGGAATTTGTACAACGTTCCAGGTGTCAGATTATTAGCAATGGCTTTATGCGTGATAAATTTCTTCTTCTTGTTCCCCGTCCGATCCGCCTTAGTTACATAGGTCTGTATTTCCTCAGCACTGCCTGTAAATACCAAGGCTTCATTCTCTGGGAAATTACTTCCTTGAACTTTGCTAGCTTCTACGACCTGTACGACCGAATTGGCCATAATATCTGTGTACCATGTGAAGGCACGAGTTGTCTTAGCATCCCCGTTAAATGTCATGTTAATAAGTTTAGGTATAATTGGCGTCGTCTGAGCGCCCTGTATTGTAAAGCTCCATGATATATCATTTGTCAGTACAACCTGGTCATCTCTTCCCTTAATCAGTTCCTTAGGAACTTTGACGGTGTACGTTTTCCCGCTCACAAATGCAGCATGCTTGATGTTCAATGTCGTGTTATTAATAATTTCTGTAGTAACGGAACTTAAGCCTACATTGCTACTATCCACAATCGTGACGCTCGCTCCTGAATTGATTGTGACCGGTTTATTAAAGGTCACGCTTACCGGAGCTGCCACTGCCACATTCGTTGCACCTGCTGTTGGCGTCTTCGATAACGCTTCTGTTGGCGTGACTACAGGTCCACCACCGGTTATAGTAAAGCTCCATGATATATCAGTCGTAAGGACAACCTGATCATCTCTTCCTTTAATCAGTTCCTTAGGAACTTTGACGGTGTATGTTTTCCCGCTCACAAATGCAGGATGTAGAATGTTCAATGTATCATTATTAATAATTTCAGAAGTAACCGAAGCTAACGGAACATTGCTATTGTCCACAATCGTGACACTCGCACCAATACTAATCGCAACAGGTTTATTGAAGGTCACGGTTACTGGGGCTGCCACTGCCACATTCGTTGCACCTGCTGTTGGAGACTTTGATAACACTTCGGTTGGTGTAGTTACAGGACCACCTGTGATAGCGTTTCCAGAAACGCTCACCTCTTTGATTCTACTGGAACCAGTGCTACCAATACCACTCGATCCGTTGGTGTTGGTATTTGAATTCATAATCCATCTGATATACAGTACATCCTGATTATCTGCATTCGTTGGAAGAGGTACTTCTACCAATTTGCACGTATTACTCGCACAACTGAAACTGGAGACTACCATTTTCAAAGTCGTGTTCGGTACATCCGTCCATGTGGTATTGTTCGTGCTGATTTGCACTTTGAAATCACGTGGGCCCGTACCTGAAGAGTTCTGCTGCGAAGATAACGTGATATTGTCATACCCTTTAGTTGACACAGTCGCTTGCCAGTACTTTGTACCATTGCCACTATTCCAACCTTGATAACTTACCGCTTTCTGACTACTATCATAATCCTCATAATATCCACCGATGTTCTTAAACGTAGATGAGGTTTTGAACGTCCCATCTGTTGCCGGGAATGCCCCATTCGTTCCCGCATTTGCAAAAATCCATTCTGCCAGTTTCGTCTTTACCACTGCCGCCTCAGCCGCTCCATTATTCGTTGGTGGACTCGGAGCTATTACTTCAGAAGGAGGTAACGTTTCTTCCAGTTGACCTTGAACGTTAATACCGATCAACTGGCTTGAACCATGATCTCCGATCGTAGAACCCGAAGTACTCACATTCGAATTGACAAGCCAACGAATATATAATAGTTCTTGATTATTAGCCGTCTCTGGAAGAGGAGCGTTAATCAGCTTAGTCTCTGAACCCGAACTTAATACAAGATCCGTCAAGTCTGTGCCCTCTCCTGTTATGTTAGACCAGTTTTGCTGATCTGTGCTGAACTGAACCCTGAAATCACGTGGGCCCGTAGTACCCTTACCTTGCTGCGTTGAGGATACCGTGATTTTGCTATAATTCTTGGTTGGAACTACCGTGAGCCAATATTTATCCTGCCCTACTTCTTCTTGCCAGCCTTGATATCTTATCGCTTTATTATCATCATTCCAGTCATAATTCGTTCCAGATGGGATAGCTTTAAGCGTTGAATTTCCTTTATAAATGCCATCACTAGCGGGAAATATACCGAGATCCGTTGGGTTAGACGCGTATTTCCATTCAGCAAGCGTTGTCGGAGCATTCGGAGCCACGACACCCTCAGCAAATGTAAATCCGTTAAACTGTAATGTAATGAACACGATAACTGCCATAAACAATGAGAACATTGGCTTCGATTTCTTACCCGAAAGTATATTCATTTGCATCTCCTTCGCTTTTTCATAATGGGCTTTTCTTTACCTATCTTCCTTATAAACCTCCCCTCCTAATAAAAGAAACCCTGACCGTAACTCACAAAGTTAAAACGCTTTAACTTTTAGTGATTAAAACGTAATAAACATGATAAGCTACTGTTATACACTTTAAACTATATTGGGTTTCTTAATTATTAAGAACATAACTCATATGTCCTTATCCTAATATTACCAAAATATAGAAATTTAATATAGTTTTATTTAGCGATCCGCTTATACAAAAAAAATACCACTGCATAGGAACCAATGGTATTTTTTCTCAAAATTATTCTATTATGAACAAGCATTTCTTAATTTTTGTGTTTATTGAATAGGGATTTGCGGCTGAGCTGTGCCTTGCGCATAAGAATGTAACATTTGCTGACCATCCGAATTGTCTAACATGGCTACTTGATAGTATTTATGTTTATTCTGGTAGAGGAACACTTCATAAGCCATCTCAGTATAGTTCTCTACTTGAGCAGCTACCACACGACGAACTACGGGATTATTCACTTCAGCCGTTATCATCGTCAGGAGTGATGCATTCGTTTTAAGTGCTCCCAGCATAAATCCACTAATCTGTTCATCTTTAATTTCAGTTACAGATTGAACTGGCTTTTTCGGCTGACTTGGCGTAAGTCCGTAGGTAATTTGAATTCCTGTTTCGGGCATCGCATACATCGTAGTATCATGACTTGGCTTCTCTCCCGATATGAAACATTCCACGGTCAGATTGTAATGTGCCAGAATGAAATTGTATTGGCGGTTCAGAATAGTCAACAGCTCGTTATCCTTAGCCAATGATCTGTAGATCACAAATTGATCTAAAAGACCAATGATACTAGATAATGCTTCATGCATATCTAACAGCTCATGTCCCCCACGATGGATATTCTGTATGCCTGAAGAATGATTATTATTCAATTGATCGTGCTGACTTGGATTCTGCATAAAATGCCTCCTCTATTATATATCGATTGCTACCAACCGACTTATGATGAGTCATTTCGTGCAGAATCATACATATAAATATTGGAAAACAGCCTATAGTCAGCAGTAGAACACACTCTATTTACATTCCTGTTATAGCAATTCCGGTCTCTCCTTACCATCAAGTGCAGACCAATGAAGGACTTCTCTTACTGGCTGGGAAAGGCCCTCCGGAGAAATTGACACCTGCCAGTTCACGCCACCAATGCCATCAATCGTATCTCCATCTTGGATTACTGGACCATTCTGCATCAAATAGTTCGCAATATTTCGTAGAAAGTCTGCTGCTTCGTTAGGATCATATACATTACGGTCAAATACGATTTCTTGATCCTGCACATCTAATTGCTCCATTCCAACGGTATCCATTAACAACCAATCCTCTTGCGGTAAATTAAACATACGAATATTCGACCATAGTTCCATTGGCGCAAGATTCGTCTCCTCATATCTCTCAAATAACTCATCAATTAATGCGTCAGAAGCCAAACTTTCACCGGCTGGATTAAAGTAGCAAATTGCCTCCGGCAGACGAAGCAAATCCCTTGCGATTGCCGTTATCTGAAGTAACTCTGGGAAAGCCTCATAGTCCTCAGGTAATATAGGTGCTTCCTCGTTTACACGCCCCGCCGCATAGGTTACACGAATACGAATACAAGCGACATGCGCATCGGTAGCTGATTTTGCATCTGGAAATTCCCAAGCTTGTAGAGATGCCCGTTCTAGATTCCCCTGATGCGTATGAGGACCGAAATGCCCCATTGACCAAGCACCGAACAACATGGATTCTTCTTTGGGATCACCCATGTGATCAGGCCACGGCCGATCTATAATATCAATGTTTATGATGCCATGTACTTCTGGACGATATGCAATCATACAACTCGGCCCACTGAACTCCCATTTATCGGATGACTCATTAACATTCATCACATCGTATTTCTGTTGCAGAACATCCTTAATTTGATGAATAGACACTGTTTCTGACAACAATACGGTAACACCTTGAGTAAATAAACCTTTTGCCATGTTAAACCCTCCATTTAGTCGCTATATACTGTGTGAATTGATTAACCGCTTAGCCCTATTCGAGCATTTCCATCTTTGCCCCATAGGGTAGCGGAAGCCCCATACTTTCAAGTTCATTAAGAACACGATCAATATGATAGTTATAAATAATAAATTGTGAATCTCTTTGAAGCACTTCTTCATCTCCACTTACATCACAGTGATAATTTCCCAACCTCAACATGTTGTCTACACTCAGAATTTGTTCTCCATCTAATTTTTGAATCATTTTCAAATGTTCATAGATCAATTTATAGGATTCGAATTCATCGATGATATGCTCTAATGAATCATCCCCATCTTTGATCAAATGAAATTCTTCCTTGGAGATATCTAGATACATCTCTAGCTTCCTCAATTGAGCCCTAAGTTTCTTTAGATTGAACTCTTTCTTAGCCATCAGGTGATCCACAATATACACCATTTCTTTGGATAACAGTCTACGTGCTCTACGAATGTTAATCTCATATTTCGGAGGGAACACCAAATAATTCACCATGACGGCTACACCGACACCAATCAGCGTATCTATGATCCGGTTGATGCTATAGTGAAGTGGAGAATCTCCTTGTAAATTTAACATAATAGCCAAGAATACAATGATAGCAATCGGAATGGACTTATTCCACTTTAGCAGATTACATATATAAATCGCCACGATGGTACCTAGCGCACATAACCATATATTCTCTGGCTGAATAGTGGCAAAAGCGAGTCCAGCCCCAGCACCTACAAAGGTACCCATCACACGATTTTTTCCCGCTGCAAAAGAGTTAGTCACTGAATTCTCCATCGAGATCACCGTCGCAATAGCCGCGTAGAATGGATACTGTAATTGCAGTAAGTTAGCAATAATCAGACAGACCAAAATAGCTATTGCTGTTTTGATATTTCGCATACCTATCGTTTGTTGCACACAGACACCTCACATTTATACTTGAAAAGAGAACTATTATACTTCGTAGCTTCAGGTTCTGCAAGTTCATCATGATATAACACTATAAAAAACACAACTCAAGCATGTTCAGCTTAAGTTGTGTTCTTGTCCTTTTTTTACGAAATTAGCGCTTGTCTTCCCAAAAGTTAATAGGAGTCATTCCTTCGGTAATAATCTCGAATGAATAGCCTTCTTTCTTAAGGGACGCGATAATCTGTGGAAGAGCCTTCAAAGTCGGTTTCTGATCATGCATAAGAATGATTGGTGTCGTCTTTGACTTCTCTAATTTATGAACCTGATTCATGACAGTGTTGTAGATCGAGGCAGTCGCCTCTTTATATTTCCAATCCAACGAATCTACATTCCAGTCCCATAAATGATACCCCTGTCCAAGAACTTTATTGCGGAAAGTTTGTGTGAAATACGGCTTACTTCCATAAGGTGGACGAATGAGTGTAGACCTAACCCCTGTAATCTTCTCAATGTACTTATTGTCTGTATCCATTTCAGCTAACGCCGAGCTTGGAGATTTATAGAACTTCCCTTTCACATGCGTAAGACCGTGCAATCCAAGTGCATGACCATCAGATAACGTTCGCTTTACTGCACTTGGATATTTCTGAACATTGTTGCCTATCATAAAGAACGTTGCCTTCACCTGATTTTTAGCTAAAATATCAAGCAACTGTCCTGTTGTTGCAGTCGGCCCATCATCAAACGTTAAATAAACGACTTTCCCCTTAGGTACTGTTGGTTTTTTAGTTGGTTGTTGTGCAGGCTTCTCAATCGTCTCTTTCGGTTTCAGTTCTTCTGTGTACTTCGCTATAAAATCATCCTTACTTAGTGTAGCCCTACTATCTTGTATCCTAAGTAAATTGGCTTGAGATTCATAAGAGATACTATATCCGAAAGAGCTAGATACTACGCGTACAGGAATCATTAACTTACCGTTACGGTTAAATGGTTGAATCGCCTCTTCTCTTCCATCGGGCATAACAGCCTTTTTCTCTTGTTGATACACAATCAACGAACCTTCATTTCCCTTAACCGTAACAATATGTACCGTCCCTAACATCTCTAAATGTAGTGCTTCTGACAACTCTCTCAAAGGAACATAGAATGTATTATTCATAGAGACAGCTTCAATATCACTAACTTCATCATTAATACTAAGCCTTAACGTAGAGGCATCTAATGCCTTAACCGGATTCACCGTACACAGACCAATAAGTAACATACATAACAAAACAAGCGGTAATTTCTTCAAAGACACTAGTGATAACTCCTATCTATAGTAGATTCTGTATAACAACCATAACATAGATAGTCTAGTTGAAATTTGATAGATTGTAACCCCCGAGTAAAAGAATTGTTACTTGTTGAACAATAATGTTGACTATTTGCTAGAATAGATTAAAAAACCCCTTGAAGAATATTACTCTTCAAGGGGTTTCTCACATGATAACCATCATGTGTTTAGAAAAAATCATCAGAAGTGTTTTGTTTTTTAACAGTGGCATCAGCTTTATTATTGTTATTGTTGTTATTCTTTTTAGCTTCTGCCTCTTTAGCAGCAGCTCGAATGGCACCGTAGTTTTTTTTGACGATTTGTTTCTTATCCGTCTTGTTCCAGCGCGTCCAACCTTTACTACCTGTTCCTCTGCCTGTTCCACCCTTAGCTTTACTCATATCATCACTCCATAGTTT
Organism: Paenibacillus macquariensis; assembly: GCF_900156375.1. Taxonomy (GTDB): domain Bacteria; phylum Bacillota; class Bacilli; order Paenibacillales; family Paenibacillaceae; genus Paenibacillus_AQ; species Paenibacillus_AQ macquariensis. The sequence goes on along the minus strand of NZ_FTNK01000008.1, from coordinate 186,487 downwards.
TTCGTATGTTGAGTTACTTATTTCACTTTCCCAATAGATTGAACCAAAGTTCTTACTCCCCATACTCAATAATTCTAGAATATATCATGAATATGAGCATTCGTCTTTAGTTCAATCTATCCAATTAGATATATTCATTACATGCTATATTCCTCTTTTTTCAACAAGTGAATTCATACTCTCTTCTATTATAGCATCATCTGACCCATGACTTTGTATTCCTCCATCAGAAAAGAAACATTTATATTGAAATCAGGAACAACGATCACTCGATATGCTTAATCGAATCCATTTTCACTCTTCACTTTTAAATAAGAAATGATGTTGGCAATTGTGTTTATTTCTATAATTTGGTTTATTCACAACTTTTCTCCAATCGTTTACGTCTAACCTACTAGATCCTATACATCCGTTAGTTATAAGATCAGAAACCAATAAACATTGAGGAGTATGATATGAAAAAATGGTCTGTTTTCCTTAGCTTTATCGTTGTTCTTACTTTAATATCTAGCATACCTGTCTCTGCAGCTGCAGTCGATAAGTCTTCCAACATTAAATCCTTCGACCCTACATCACTCGTTAAAAATGACGGCTCTTATTGGGTATGGGGTGGTAATCAATCCGTTCCCACGCAATTTCAAGGAATAACAGATGTAATGATTACCTTTGGTAATGATTATATTATGAAGAATGATGGCTCCATCTGGTATATGGGAAGAAGTCAATCGTTATCAAGCACTCAAATTCATGAGATCAAGAGCTTAAATCAAATTAGCACCTTTTATTATTCCTATGGAAATGAGTTATTTGCCTTAGGTCATGATGGGAAAATCTACACAGCTGTCCATACCGATGGCAAATTGGACCTTACTCATTTTGTTCAAATTACTGGAATAGACAAGGTAACGAACATAAGTACTTATTATGATTTCAGCAAGCGGGAAGGCGAATTACGTTCGATATTTCTGAAGGATGACGGTAGCGTATGGAATGATCAGAATGCATTACAATCTTTTGAACGCATCCCATCTCTCAATGATATTACTGCAATTGCCACAAACATCGCACTGAAGAAGGATGGAACCGTCTGGAGATTACCTTGGACAAGACAATTTAGCGAAGATACCCCGGTAGAAACAACACCTACCGTAATAAGTGAATTACGTAACATTAAGATAATCAAATCCAATGGTAACTCACATATGGCTATTGATGATCAAGCCCGCCTGTGGTTCTGGGGAGTAACGATAACTGGCTGGTCCGACGGAACAACGTATCACGACGGGAAGGCTCCAGTATTATTAACCAATATCAAAGACGTGAAGGATGCTTTTGTCGTTGAACGCTCTCTGATCGTTCAGACTGAATCAGGGAATGTCTATGAAACATCTATCGAAGGTACCTCCCTACCTGAGAATGCTAAATTCACGTTACTGACTACTAATGTTAATCTAATCAAGCAAGGCGACCGCTCTATCATTATGCAAAAAGACGATGGAACGCTTTGGGGTTGGGGTGTCAATAAGGATGGGCAGTTAGGTTACGGAGACTACGAATTTATGCATAGCACACCAGTCCCCGTACAAAAACCTATTTCAGTCCATTTAAATGGAGAATCAGTAGCTTTAAATACTGGTGTAATTATTCGGAATTCTCAAGCCTTCATCCCGCTTCGTTCCATATTTGAGAAACTAGGGGCTACGATTACATTTGAGGAAATGAGTAAAGTCGTTACTATTAAACGTTCTGGCGTCGGGACGCCTCCCCTAACGATAAGTATCAATATGAAATCTGGAGAAGTGACTGTCAATAACAAAGCTGTTATACTTCAAAATACTCCTTTCGGCGTAAATGGAACTTCCTACCTCCCGCTTCGTTTCATTAGCGAGACGCTCGGTGCAAAGGTCGATTGGGTACAACAAACTGACAAGATCTCGATTATAATGAAATAGACCTGTTCATAAGATGCATCCAATCATAACCAAAACGGCAAGCCACTCCCTGCTTCATGCAGTTCGTGCTTGCCGTCTTTGCTATTCTTATGGACAACGTAGACACAATCTCCTCTCACTTAAGATAGAAGAAATGAGTTTATGAGTTCTTCTTCATGAATTACAGTGAGTGTGGAGCAATGATTCGTCGTACTACATACTGACAGCATGTACTCTGAATTCACTTGACGAGTGTGAAGGAAATATGGAATGTCATCCTCTTTTTCCATCGTAATTTCATTCCTATCATTAATATCGATGGAGAAAGAATCTAAAGGAATATGTAACCCTTTACCTACAGCCTTGATATAACTTTCCTTCAGCGTCCACAGTTTATAGAAATGAGTCTGTTGCACTGACGTGTCCCTTTGTATTAAATCTTCATATTCTCTTGGTGTGAAAAACCGTTTCGCAATCTCCAAATTAATATCTAACATTTGTTCTATGTCTATGCCAACGCAATGATGATCTATTGCACAAGCAACCCATTCCCCTGAATGGGAAAGATTGAACTCAAAATTAGCATGCGATTGTAAATATGGTTTATGATATGTATTCTCGCCAAATCTAATATTTCTATTAGGAATGTTCAACTGATCTATGATAAGTGATCTTATTAATAATTCAGCAATGACTGATCGATGAACATCATCAAACATTCTAAGTTTCGATACTTTGTTCTGTCTATCTAACGATAAATAGGGTAGCATTTTGTTAATTAAGGAAGGATCTATTGCTGTATTAATATTAACGATATATATTCCTACCATGATGTCATCTACCTCCTACTCGAATATTTCTAGCTCTTGCACAAACAGACCATCTTTTATGTAGGTATCTAACGTAACGTTGCTACATTGTGATACGATCTCTTTTAAATTGCTCAACCCTAAGCAACGATTCTTTCCTTTTGTAGAGAATCCCTTCTCATATATCTTATACAGCTCCGGTCCATTTGGACGACAACTATTCGTAGTCACGATCAGCACCGTACCTTCCCTCTTAATCAGAGCCACACGCAGCGTTGGATCTTCACATTGAAGAGCTTCCTCAGTCGCGTTATCCAGTATAATCCCCTGACAACGGCATAACTTAATCGAATCCATATTTAATATTTCAATCGGTTCTACAACTTCAATAACTCCATCAATGTTTAACTCTTGTGCTCGAAGGATTTTGGAAGATAAAATCCCTTTTACCTCTTGTATCTTAATATTCTGCAATGTTCCCAGCTTATAGTTATCGGATTGCATCCCTTGACTGATGGGAAGAATTTTGTTGGTGAAATAAATATCTAGATTCTCGATATCTTTCGTATGGATATATTCTGACATGGTTAATAATATATTGATATAGTCGTGACGGAATTCTGCATGTCTGTATACAATCCTTCAAGGTTCTCCGTGTATTCCGTTAGCCTTTCATATTATAACTGTTTATTTTGCATTTTACTTTCTTTACTTACCATTCGTGTCAACACCACAAATACAGTGAGTAATAACACAAAATAAAACGGCAAGCTACCTACCTGCTTCATGCAGGAAGTGCTTGCCGCTTGCTATTCTAGTGGACGATCACACGAATCTTCTAGTAGAGATTTCATTTAGTGCTGAACAATATCTTTTAGTCCCTTTAAAAACCGACTCGATGCATAACAAATCTGTCCATTATTCATTCGGATCTCTCTATCCTTCATGTCAACATCAGCAATATTGTCTTTATTCACGACATAGGAGTTATGACATCGGTAGAAACGACTGTCCATCTCAATGATGTCCTTGAGTTTCCCGTAAAATTCTACCTGTCGGTTCTTTGCATGCAGTATAATTTTATGCAGTTGAGGTGACGTTTCAAAAAATAATATGTCGCTATAGTCAATGCTGATGATTTTATCGCCAGATTTCGTCTGAAATATTTTCTTGTTATTATGCTTACTTTGTAAATAACGCATATTGGCGGTATCAATACAGTCAATAACTCGTTTCTGAATATCTGTGAACTTGTCTTTCGTAATATAATCCATAGCCTCAACTTTGTAAGTAAACGTTAAATAGGTCAATTCTGAATGTGTTGTAACGAATACGATGGCACCTCGGTTATCATACTGACGGATTTCTGCTCCTAAGGCGATTCCACTCTGCTCCTCTTGCAAATCCACATCTAAGAAATATAACCCTGTCACTTGATTGTTCTTCAAATAATCAATCACATCGTTCGAGTTAGCGGTTGATACAACAACCTTCATATCTAAGTTCTCTATCATGATATAATCTTCTATGTATTTAGTCAGACGTTTTCGTTGTTCCACGTCGTCTTCACATATAAATATTTCCAACATTGTATTCACCTCCTACTCGAATATTTCTAGTTCTTGCACAAACAGATCATCTTTTATGTAGGTATCTAAAGTAACGTTGTCGCATTGTGATACGATTTCTTTTAAATTGCTCAATCCTAAGCCGCGATTTGTTCCTTTTGTGGAGAATCCCTTCTCATATATCTTATACAGCTCAGGTCCATTTGGACGACAACTATTCGTAGTCACGATCAGCACCGTACCTTCCCTCTTAATCAGAGCCACACGTAATGATGGAGCAACACATTGAAGTGCTTCCTCAGTCGCGTTATCCAGTATAATTCCCAGACAACGGCATAACTTAATCGAATCCATATTTAATGTTTCAATTGGTTCAACAACTTCAATAACCCCATCAATGTTTAATTCTTGTGCTCGAATGATTTTGGAAGACAAAATCCCTTTTACCTCTTGTACCTTGACATTCTGTAGTGTACCTAGCTTATAGTTATCGGATTGCATCCCTTGACTAATGGGAAGAATTTTATTAGTGAAATAACTATCTAGATTCTCAATGTCTTTCGTACGGATATACTCTGACATCGTTAATAATATATTGATATAATCGTGACGGAATTTCTGCATGTCTGTATACAATCCTTCAAGGTTCTTCGTATATTCCGTTAACCTTTCATATTGTAACTGTTTATTATGCATCTTAGCTTCTTTATTCACCATTCGTGTTAATACCACAAATACAATGAGCAATAAAACAAAATAAAACAAAAATAAGAAACTATTTGCCTGAAGATTTTCATCAGAGAAACCTTGTTGCTTTCCTATTAATATATTAACGTAGAAAATAACAATCGTAACTACACTAAGCACAGTAAACAAAACACCGTAGCGCTTGAAGAACATCTCATGCCCTTTAAACTTACTGAATAGATACCTACCTACCTGACTTAAAATCAGAGCTAATACAGACACTACAAAAACATTGATTACTTCTTGATTATCTAGATAATCACCTATTGGGTTAATAATTTTAATAAGCACAATAATATAGTCGCTTATAACAGAAAGTAACAGTGCAATAATGGGTAAAATTATGCTTAACAGTATTTGTTTTAGTTTAATATAAAGGGCTATCATGAGAAATATGATTATATAAAGGATTGTTATAATTCCTATTTTTGGAAAAAGAGTATATCCGATTGCCTGAGCCCCTATAATCATCAATAGTACAAGCTTTAAATTGAGTCTAGATTTTAGAAATATAAATATGGACAAGCAATATGTACTAATTTGAAGTAAACTAACCAAAAAAAAGACTATCATTTGATACCTCCCTCAACTTTTTAAATTGCTCCCACCGGACTTGTATTAATTCCAAAAACCAATATTCTCTGGAATGCGTCTAAATAAGTAGAGGACCCGCCTACATAGATTAAGATGGAAAAAACTTGTAATTAGTAATGAGTATAATAATTAAGTTTAAGGTCTGTCAAATCTTTTGTGTAAACTCTTTTAATATTCTCCTTCCCATAGGGAGAAAAGTTATCTGAGATACTACCCTATGCGATACCGAAAGAATATGGCAAATTGAAAGAGCGTTTATCCCAACTCTGTACACGGTCTGCCCATTTACGGGTAACATCCATCGCAGCCTAGTTGGCTGCTTTGTTTACATTCGCACCATCCTCTCAGATGATGCCTTTGATTGTTCACACGAAAAGCAAACGGCAAGTACTACCACCTTCATGAAGGTGGTAGTACTTGCCGTTTGGGATATTGCTTGGTGATGTTAACTAGCGTTGATGACTCATTTCCCAACCCAAAATCACACCGTCATTTGTTTACGTTCGGTCATCATAGTCATGTGAATAGTAAGTGTTACTATATGAAAGAGGGGGGTGATAGTTTTAATGGGCTCTGCTTGCTAGCTTATTGTTTCTTTATGTTTGTCACCTAATTCACTCATAATTTGCTTTGATAGCGTAGCAATGGAAGGATTAGAAAAAAGAATTTTCATAGAAATCTCTATTCCAAGTTCATTTTTCAATAACCAAATTAATTTCACAGCCATTAGAGAATGACCTCCAATATGAAAGAAATTATCATTAATACCAATAGAAGAGATACCAAGTACCCTCGTCCAAATACTTGCCACTTGACTTTCAACTTCCGTTCTAGGAAAAAGATAAGTCTGATGATCAAACTCTTCCATTTGGAATCTTTCCTTCAAAATAGCACGATCTATTTTTCCGTTTAATGTTAATGGCAAATGATCAACTTCAATAATAATAGATGGCCTCATATATTCTGCTACTTGTTCATTTATGTAATACCATAACTTATTTTTAAATTTTTTTTGTTTATTGTGAGAGGAGACGTAGGCAACCAAATGCTTATAACCCATATTATCCTCGTGAACGAATACAGATTGTTCTTTGACATCGGGATGCTGGCTAATCAAAAATTCAACTTCAGCAAGTTCAATACGGAACCCCCGTATTTTTACTTGGTGATCAATTCTGCCTAAATATTCAACATTTCCATCAAGTAAAAATCTAGCCATGTCCCCAGTCTTATATATACGCTCGCCAGGAACAAACGGATTAACGACAAACTTTTCTTCTGTTAAGTCTTGACGCTCATAGTATCCTCTTCCTAGTGAATCCCCCGCAATATAAAGTTCACCAACATTACCAATCCCTTGCTCGTCCATATTATCGTCCAATATATAAATTTTTGTGTTAGAAATAGGTGCTCCTATCGGAGGCAACCCGACTTTTATCTCATCCGGAAACATTGTAAAAGTCGTAACTACATGTGTTTCAGATGGACCATAATGATTATGCAGACATATTTGATTCTGATGCAAACAGGATTTTATTTGTGCTGTAACAACAAGTTGCTCTCCAGCAGTAATAATATGTTTAACATTACTAGGGAAATTATCAAACCATTCCGATTCTGAAAAAATAAAATTTAAGAACGTCACAGGAAGATATAGTACCTCAATATTCTTTTCTTTAATTATAGTAAATAGTCGACTTGGATTTTTCCTATCTTCCTTGTTGATCAAGATTATACTTCCTCCAAATAACAGTGCAGAGAACATTTCCTGATAACATACATCAAAGCTACTTGAAGCATACTGCAAAATATTGGATGAAAAAGGAAGGATAGAAGAATTATATTGATGATATAACAAGTTTACCAAATTGCGATGCTCAAGCATTACCCCTTTAGGGTTCCCGGTAGTTCCTGATGTATAAATGATATACATTAAATGCGTGGATTCATTCCAATTCTGTAAATTCTCAGTTTCCCTTTGCAGAAGAGACGCTTCGTAGACATCTAACCTATCAATATCTTTTGGTATGGCCGGATGCCACGGTTGTTGTGTCAATACACATTTTATACCGCTTTTTTGTAGCATATATCGGATACGTGTTTCTGGATAATCCGAATCCACCGGAACAAATGCCCCTCCTGCTTTAAGAATAGCTAAAACACTCACGACAAATTCAAGAGAACGATCAAGCATGATACCAACTGGCTCCTGAGCTGAAACACCTTTTTCTCTCAATATCCAAGCAATTTGATTCGCTCTTTCGTTAAGCTCTTTATAAGTCAAGTGCTGGGAATCGAATATAACAGCCGTTTCATTCGGGCTGTATTTAACCTGTTCTTCAAATAACTCGTGGATTGTTTTATCTCGCGGGTACTCTTTAGACTTATCATACACTTGACATAAGTCTATGTAAGATGATCCTTTCATACGTAGCCTCCCTATCATATTTTTAATAAGAGAACGATTACAATTTTAAAACTATATATTACATATTATCTTCTAAGAAACCCTAAATCCGCTCTTCATATTAGGGAGCCCCCTATTAGCAAGGGATCATTTAATGCAAAGTTTTCAGAATGGGTGAGAAGTGTACGCCGGAGGTAAGATATTCAGTCTGATGTAATAATTTGATTCTCTTAACTTTTAGGACTCAAAGCAGAAACTAGTGGTTAACAAAATAATCTTAGGTTTAAAATAGAAAAACATCTGCAAATCCCGTATTGTTGTAAGTCCTACCAAACAACAAGGAGGGAAATGACAGATGCAACTTCAGTATATCAACGAAATGCTTGAAATGCCTGAAATACCAGAACTACAAATCCATAATATCCTATCTATAGATGGGAATGAGGTTCATCTGGAGGCAACTCCTGTGGCCTACAAACAGCCCTGTCCTATCTGAAGGCAGGTATTTTGAATGTAATCAGCACCGAATGCCTGGATGTTCTGTCAACCACTCATTGTGAGATAGAGCCACTTTTAGATGACATTTTTAACAACTCCACCGGAATTGCAGGTTCATAATTATATGTCATACAACATCTTTCCATAGCAGCCTCTCCGCTTTTCATTGCAATACTCCCTAGTGATTTAGAAACATTGTTTCTAATACCTTTAATTAGTAGTTGCTTCATATTTTTCATAATTATTAAAACTCCTTTTTAATAGTTTATAAGTAACTGGCAATACGGCAACGACTTGTAGCAACACTCCAAGAACAAGTAAGCTCTTAATCATTGGACTCGGACATATTAAGGCAATAATCATTATGATTATGCACGTTGTAACTGCTTCTTTGCGCATTTGTTTTCTTCTTTCGACTCCTAATAGCGGGTATTTATCGGTGTCAGCTGGTGCGTAACGATAGAGTAACGCAGTCAAGATCACACCTAATCCTATTACTAGATAGTTATTAAACCATATGTATTGACATAATATCGGCGTACCCACAAACATTAGTACGCTTATGATCGTGCACATTGTACTTGAATTGGCATGTAGTCCAAAGGCGACCCTCCGAATAGCAAAATAGGCGGCATGTAGGATGAACGTTTGAAGGAGACTCTGGAAGGCGATAGCCACTCCATAAACAATGAAGCTTTTAGACAAATTAATAACTAACATTTCAATGCCTAACTTCATTTTCAAGTAATCCATTCGGCTTCCATCACGTTCCTTATTTATTCGCATGGCGAGCTTACTAGCAAATGATTCCGTCATACCCATTCTGTTTACCGTTTCTTCTACCAACTTGATCACCTCTTGAATCTAATAATATAGCCTTTGATCACCTTGTGATTATTCCTGTCTTATATCACCCATTATTTAACATAAATGATATTACATACGGACAAGCCCTTTCCTAGATGCTCATAAATGACACTTATCTGTTTCTATATAAAATTCCACTACTATGAAATAGGGGATACTATTTCATAGTAGTGGAATCATTAAGAGATTTCTAAGATACGATTAAATACTCTAGCACCTGCTCAACATTCACTTTTTGCGGAACCACTAGACTACAGATTTCTTTATCGTTCTTCATAAAAGAATATGCGGTTAAAAACGGGAACTTTTTAAACTCTAGTTGGAAGACTTCCTTGCCAAACCACTGTTCTGATTCAATACTTTTAATTTCGTAGATCGAATAATCGGCTAGGAGTCCCATCTTCAAGGCCTTTCCTAGTGCCTCCTTACAACTAAAGAAGATATAAGCAAATTGCGCAGGTGAACAATAGCCAGCTATCATGTTCTTCTCAGCGGTACTCAGCATATCCTCGATCGGAATATCCGAACGAATGGTTTCAATATCAACGCCTACCACTTGATCTTTTGAATAAATAATAGAGAAGACGTATTTCTTAGAATGGCTTAATCCAACTTCGATCAAGCTATCTCTAATAATTGGAAACCGTAGCTTTCCGTATTCTACGCTAATATCCTGAAACTCTCCCATGAAAGAAGGGCCATTCTCCGCCAAATTCTTCTTTATAGCATACCGACCGACCAGAAACTCTTTCTGCCTGCTTTCATTCGTTATGTTCTGATAGATGTCTAATTCGAATGAACTTAATATTAGATTCGCATCCATGGACTCCTGTTCATTAATCTCGAGTAAGTTAGGACTAATCATGCCATCATCATCCTTATCGATAATTAGTCGTTGTCTTTAATTTCATGTGTAAGTAATAGAAAAGAAACAGATCTACCAGAAAACCCAAATTCAGCAGTATAATAAATCCTAAATAGACGCTTTGCATAATCGAATCCATAGGAAATTTAATGAAGATACATGCTGAGATAATTACACTTACTATTGCACTAAAAGGAACTACCTTTGATTTCTGATAATGAATCTTCCGATATAGACCAACTGTTATTAATAGAAGACCTGGTATAAATAACGATTCTCGAAGCCCACTTATGTCATAGCTACTATCCCCAAAGGTGTACACAGGTAATTTAATACATAATATTATTCCCGTAAGAATCAATAACGTATCAATCCATTTGCGGTGCTTACTTAATGTGATTACAAACCATGCACTAAATACGTTTAAGTAGGAAAGAGTAATCAAGAGGAGTCCAGCAACAACACTCCCTACAAACCAATAGGTTTCCGTAGGTAAATAGATATCTTGTCCAACAAACCGTAAGAATAAGCTGAAATAAATTGTGACTGCCAATAGCTTCAATCCCCAATATACTTTCATACTTCCTTTGAATTGATCACGTAAAGATGCGTTATCTCTTGTTTGAAAGAAATCATATTTTTGAAATAAGAAATCATAAATTGTTCGCTGCATAATATTCCTCCCCCAACATATTCGAGATTTGATGAACGGTTGGATTCTCAATAATATCGAAGAAGCTTAGATCCGAGTTGAATTGATGGTTAATTTCTCTGCTGATTTCCCACACAATGATTGAATCAATTCCAAATTCAAATATATTCTTATACTCACTTATCTTGTCTGCATCACCGACGTACTTCTGTATAATCTGCGCAATCTTCTTGCTTTTCGTTATGAAATAATTGTTATATACTGCCTTCGTATCCGTCTTGCCATAAGCCGTTAAAGGTAGTTCATTCATATACACAATCTTTGAGGGAATCATATAGACAGGCAATATTTGTTTTAATTTAGAGCTCAAATGCTCATCTTTCGTTGTTATCGCAAGATATATTCTCTTCTCTTGCACGAAAGCATGACAGTTTTTAATGCCTAGAGACTTTACAGTGTATTCTATTTCTTGTAAATCAACTCGATAACCATTGATTTTCACCTGAGTATCCTTTCTCCCCAGATAGACCAATTTCCCTTCGTCGTTCATTCGGACAAGATCACCTGTCTTATAGACATCTATATTATTCCATGTCACAAATGATTCCTTAGTTCTCTCCTCATTTCCTAAATATCCCAATGCAACACCCAACCCACCCGTATACAATTCACCTTCGGTACTGAGGTTGCCATGATCATCAACGATATATGTCTCTGTACCGTAGATTGGAGTTCCAATCGCAATTTCATCCACACTGTTTTCCATGACATCAAGTGTAGTAATAACAGCATTTTCCGTAGGGCCATATCCATTAATGACTTTCGTATATTTTAGCGCTTCTCGTACATGCGTTAGACTAAGCTGCTCTCCTCCTGTAATCACATGACTCAATCGTTGGAGCATCTCTGGTTTCTTATCCACCCAGAAATTAAATAATGAACAAGTAACCCACATCATATCTATTCCTTGATTAATTCGTTTCTCCACTTGATAGATATTCAGTATTTCTGTTTTGGAGATTAATGCAATGGTCATTCCACTGAGTAATCCTCCCCAAATCTCAATGATAGAGGCATCGAACTCTAGTGGACTGATATGTGAGATGGTCTTGTCTGGCGAGAATCCAAACCGTTCTTCTTGTAATAACCTTAGAATTCCTCGATCCGGTATCCCTACTGCCTTAGGTAGTGATGTCGTTCCTGAAGTAAATATGACATAACATAGTTGTTCAGGTGATCTGGGAACACACGTCCACTCATCTGCTAGATTACGATCTGGCTCCATAATTTCATCGATCGTAAATTTTACATCAAGTATCTCTCTCATAAGCTGCTTTCTACTCTCTGGGTAGTCTTTATTAATGACAGTATATGCTGCTCCAATTTTCAGAATAGCAATCATAGCCGCAATAGCCTCAATACTGCATTCTAATGCAACAGCAACCACATCTTTCGCTTTAACTCCACCATCTTGTAGCTTCTTCAAATACCCATTGGATAGTGCGTTTAAATTCCCATAGGTAATGTCTCTACTATTCTCTGAGATAGCCACCTTCTCTTTGTAGATCCTGACGTTACGCTCTAGAATATCCAGTATCTTTTCCATTGGATTAGTCCTCCTAATAATATTATTGGCTATGCTAAAAGACTGTCCTGTACATCTGATATAAAACTTACGATGTCTTGATTAACTGCTTCCTGGTACTCATAGAAAAAGAAGTGTCCCGCAGGGTAATCGTAATATCTGATTTCTCTCTCCGTTATATCGCTCCAATGCTTAACGGATGATACCGACATATCTTCTTTACCTTGGAATATCGCGATGTCGATCCTCTCATCAAATGAATGACATTGATACAAATTAATCATGTTATATTTATTTACAGATATAATGTCGCTACGCAGTGTTGGCAGAAATAATTTACGCATTTGTTGGGATGCGAATTGATTTTCTTTAATCAACCCATAAATCTGGCATCTCTCAAGAAGTTCATCATCGTTCAAATAGTCTTCTTTCTCTATCTGGATTTTATGTGGAGGGGTCGCTGCCATAAACATCAGCTTCGTTACTAGGAATCCCTGCTTTAGGAGTAACTGAGCTACCTCATAGGCAACAATACTTCCCATACTGTATCCCAATAGCATGAGTTCTTCTGAAGGGTCTAATGAATCAACCAAATATTCATACAGATTGCGGGCATTATCATGGATAGAGTCATAAGCCTTTTCTGAGAATCTTCTTCCATGACCCGCGTATTCTAATGACACAACCTTGATATCTAAAGGACTTTGTTTCAGATACTTCTCTAAATCTGCGAATACATTAACATGAGCACCCGCATAGGGTAAACAAATTAACTTCAACTACCATCACCTACTTCATCTAAGACTTGCTCATAGTCTAAATCGAGCAGCATATTATAACAGTTACCATGCATGGAATATGAGAGAATGGATACAACATCATAATCATTCACATTTGTTGCCCATAGATCGTTATCTATCGTTCCTATAAACTTATTAGGTTGATGGATGACACTACCCTCCAACGGCGTATGCGATTTCTTGGAGTCTAGTAACCGACAGAACCCTATCATTCCGTAATAGCCAACGATATAATGGACATCCTCCTTCAAGAAACCACCTTTCGTATTGGGATATTTTTTCTTCACATTTTTCAGGCAAGAGATTTCTGCCGTATCGTCAATTTCATTGCCTCGACCATAAAGTTCCAAGAAGATGTTCGAATCTTCGCTTATGTTGGCATTTTGAAAGGATTTGAATATCAGTTTCTTAACTGCATTACGATTTACAACGATATTCCCCATCGTTCCAGATGAGATGTCTCTAATTTCCGCTAGAATGGAATCTCCATCAGCAATTGCTTGCTGCCTTTCCTTCAGAAGGAAGGCAGCACCCCCTTCGGAGAAATAATGTCCAGCAGCTTCCGCTTCGAAAGGTTGGATAGAACGCTCGCTTCCTATTCCAAAATGAGAAAGTTCATAAGGAATTGGAAAGGTCACTCCACTTGCTCCACCAGAGATAGCTACATCGAATTCGCCTTTCTTAATTTTTAGATAAGCATTATAGAGCGCACCCATGCCAGACGTTGAAGCTTCGGTTATACTTTCTACTGCCATAGGGTTGTTCGAATTCAATAACTTGATATACCCCAGTGGATCGATTAAATCGATAGCGTTAGCCAGATCAGGACCTTCTTGGCTCATCAATGCACACTTGGAGAGGATATCCGTCTGTGCTGTCCCCACGGACAGGAGGATGTCCGTCTTAGCTCCCTGAGAACCTCTATCGATTAAATCTTGAAACAACGATAACGTGATTCTTTCACTTGAAAGTAGAAACTTGCTGACCTCATTGGGTATTGCGTCCAACTTGAATTGTTGTTCAATCGATGAATAAAATAGACCATCAAAGGAACTTGCCCCTTCAAGTTTCTGTGTATAATTGTGTTCTAATTCCGCAATTCGATGATCCCATATTTGGTCTTTATGCTTCTTGATCTCTCCTATATTGCGATCATCCTTATTGGGATAATCATAGATATAATCGACAATAACAACTCTGCGACTATTCATTCTCTTCCCCCAACAGTTCCTTTACATATTCACTTAGTTGCGCAACCGTCGGATAAATGAACACATCAGCCACTTCAATATCAATTTCAAATTGCTCAGAAATCGGACCATAAATACCGAATGCTTTTAATGAATCTCCACCTAGATCTGTGAAACTCTTATGAATATCAATCTCTTCACAATCCAGTACGGAGGCAAATACGACTGTTACAAACTTTTCAACTTCATCTTGAAACTCTGTGCCAATAATCTTTAATTGTTCGTACGTCTTAATCTGAACCTTGTTGACATCATCCGTACTTGTTGCTGCAACAAGACTCTCGACGTTACTTAGATGCTGTGGCAATCGGATATATTCCGACAAATAGTCATTCACTTTTGCCATATTAAATTCACCAACGATGACCTTATCAACCTTATTTTCAAGCGATAGCTTAATATATTGTCGACCAACAGTTGAAGAGATCGATTTCATCAATAAGTGCTCTTCTGCTGCAGCCATATCACCGAAATCCAGAGCCATACCCGTATCGTTCCAACCTGGCCACAATATCGTTGAGATCCGCTCGTCCATCAACGCGCATCCTTCTAGGAAAGCATTGGCAAAGGTATAGGAGAATTGACCCGCAGAACCAACGATGGTTGTCATCGAGGAACTGGTAACAAAGAATTGCAGTGGTGCATCTTTCAAATACTTATGAAGTAGAACCGTTCCAGTTACCTTTGGCGCAACTACTTTCATAAATTGCTCGCTTGATTTGGCAAACAGCATCCCTTCTTCCGGTACACCCGCCAAGTGTACAACCCCTGCGATGTTTCCGATGGCCGTTAAGTTACCTACAAGCTTCTTCACATCTTCTTCAGATGAGACGTCACATGGATGGAACTCAATATTTGCCCCTTTCAACTTAAGTTTATTAATTTTATTTAGTTTGTCCGCTTCAATCGGTGTTAGCTGCTCTTTCTCTGTGAGTACAGCCCATGTATCTGTTCGTCCCACAATAGCAATAGTGGTATCTTTGTTCATGCTCAGCAGTTGTTCAATATATTCCAACCCGATACCACCGTATCCACCCGTTACAATCACGTAGTCCTTATCTGTTAAAATGATTTCCTTAGGTTCGAGTTCCTTCTTTTCTATGATTGTCTCTTCATAGATGATGTCGTTGTCCCATAGGACCTTCTTTCCATCCAGATCATCTAATAGAGCCAAAGAAAGAATCTTGTTGATATCGAATGGCTGTATATTAATCATCTGAGTCTTAAATCCTGTATTCTCCAGTCCTAATACCCTTCCTGAACTTAGCAAGGAGTAACTAAATGGATTAACCTTCGTATGATGACGATCTAATGTGAAGCCGTTATCTGCCACAATGAGTACTTTCCCATTCTTCTTGACTAACTTGCTGACCGTCTTCGCAAAATCAAAGTAATGAAGCATCTCACTCTCTAACTCATCACTTTCAGGTGTTTCTCGAGATAGCCAAGGCGCGTAGATCACGTAATCAAATTTGTCCAGGGCCGTCATATCTTTCACGTTTCTATAATCCGCATAAGAGCACGCAATCGCTTGGTCTAATTCTGTATTTCTAGAACTATCCATATCGGTAACAACGAGCACCTTCTTATCCAACAATAGCGGTGTGATTTCTTCTATTACGCTAAGCGTGGATTGCTCCCACAGTACTTCATGTACATAAGGCTTGAAATAAACATTTGCGAAAGATTTCATTATATATTTATCTAAATAAGCCACTAAGTCTCCATTACCGTTATACACTGATATTTGTGCCGATATAACATCATGGTCATCATCCGTATCGTATAGAAACTCTGTTGTAGAATAAACGGTTTGAGTAAAACGCTCCCCTGTATACGTGAATTTTCCATAGGATAATGGTAAATACGTTTTGTTATATGCCTGTGCCCGTTCATATACCATGGCACCTAAAATGCCGTCGAGAATAGATGGGTGTAAGTGAAATTCATTTAGATCTTGTAAATATTCATCTTCCAAGGTAAGTGACAATAACACTTCTGATACAGACTTCCTCGTCAGACGGAATTGATGTTTCATAAAGTCCCAGCGTCCTTTGAAGAAGTTATTCTCTTCCGATCCAAAGTTTGCGGTCTGCAAGTGTGGTTCAAACGCAGTATTCACATCTACTTTTTCAATGAGGATGTCTTCTGCTCTCTTCATGCTAAAGGTAGCATGTGTGGAATAGTTCTCCATGTCTTCATTTTCGTAAGAGAAAACTTCGATATCCAAATGTTTGGATGATGTTTTGTTCACATGAATCAGGAACTTTCTCTTCTTGTCCTCCAACTGAATCAGTTTCTTGAAATATAGCTTCTCCAATGTAAATGCAGAAGTCTCAAAATAGAGGCTAGCTAATTCTGCTGCTAATTCGGTATACGTCGTTCCTGAGAATGTGCGTTTACCTCCAATACGATGATCATCTACAAACCAATCCTCTGGTGAAAGGGTAACGGAATACACATCTGAACTTTCCGTCTTCAACACTTGTTGTTTAATCAAAGTAGACTTAATTGATAGACTAGGGCCCGCATGAGCATACGTATTATATTGTTTCACATTAGCCCATAGTACTTCCCTCTTGAACTCATACGTTGGCAAGGATCGTGTCAATGCATCCCCAAAGTCGAAGGATTCTAGCGCTATATCATAACCGTCCATATACAATTTAATTAATTCGTCCAACGTGAATTGATCGTATGCTGTTTTCAATCGATGTTGCTGCATTTTCTTCAAATCACCTGAAATGACCTGTATATCTGAAGAATAGATTTCATGTGTATCGGTCCCTGTCTCAACAACTGCGATGGCGTTCTTGATGTTATCCATTAACTCGGTCATCGACTGCGCTTTGAAACCAACACTTGTTTTGAAATGATTCCGTTTATGAATTAACGTGTATGAGATATCTTTTAATCGGTAGGTCGCCATATAATCAGCATGTCGAACGAATTTCTTCAATACCTGGATTAGTTGCTCTGCTGATTGAGCCGAGAAGACGAAAGGATATACCTGAGCGTCATCCACATTCGCTGTTGGACTCTCATATTCTTCTAGAATGACATGGGCATTTGTACCACTGAAACCGAATGAGCTAATTCCGCCCCGACGTGGATATTTCCCCTTTTTCCATGTAGATACTTTTGTAGGGATGTAAAATGGACTGTCTACGAGCTTAATATACTCATTAGGAGCTTCGAACGATTCATTCGGGAAAATCTCCTTGTTTCTTAAAGCAAGCGACATTTTGATTAATCCACCTACACCGGCTGCTCCCACCGTATGCCCAATGTTCCCCTTTAAACTTGTTAAAGCACAGAATCCTTTTTTATCCACATATTTCTTATAGGCATCCGTAAGCCCTCTAACCTCGATTGGATCACCTAATTTGGTTCCGGTCCCATGGGCGTCGATATATTCAACCGTTTCTGGGGAGATATGGTTACGTTCATATGTTTCTATCAATAAATCTTTTTGAGCGTGTGGATTAGGCGCTGTTAGACCGTTTGATTTGCCATCACTGTTAATCAAGCTACCGCGGATAATCGAATATATATTATCGTTGTTAGCAATCGCATCCTTTAATCGCTTGAGAATGACAATCCCGACACCTTCTCCGAAGATCGTGCCTTGCGACTCTGCATCAAATACTTTGAGGAATGCGCGTGGTGTTTCAACATTGCTATACTGATTCAATACACTTCCTTGTCTTGGGAAAAGGCCTAATGCAATTCCACCGACAATAGCTGTGTCGATCTCTTTATCACGAAGTGTCTTAACTGCCAAATGAGCAGCAACCAATGAAGAAGAACAAGCTGTATCAATGACGAAAGAACCACCTGATAAATTGTAGATATAGTTAAGACGACTTGCTAAAATCCCTTCCCAGCATCCAGAATTCACATAATTAGAATCTTCTTCGATCTCAGAACGATAATTGGCTGTGATCGACTTATCTTTACCTATATAAATAGCCGTTTTACTATCCTTAACTTCATTTAATCTAATCCCCGCATCCTCCAAAGCTAAATATGAATGTTTCATGACTAAACGATGCGTGGGATCAATATACTCTGCTTCTTCCGTCGTGATGCCAAAAAATTCAGGGTCAAATGTATCTATATCATCCAAATAAGACCCTTTTTCTTTACAAAGTCGCTCTAAGAAAGCCTCTGGCGTCGTCTTTAAATGATCTGCACCTTTGTTTAAGTAATCGTGATCCTTCGGGATATATTGGACTCTCTGCTCAGGGAATTCCTTGAATCCTCGCATACCGTATTTATTTACATAATAGAATTCAAATACATCTTTTACGTTCGTGTATTCGCAGGATATCCCTACGATAGCAATATCGTCTGGCATTACTTCCTCCAGTAATGCCTTTCCCGTCGTTGAATCCAGATTCCCTTTTTTCACTTGATCAAAAATATACTCGCTAACTTTCATCGTATTCGCCTCTTTCACCGTTATTTATTCAAGAAATCAAACATTTCTTTCGCATCGAAATGGACATCACTTTCATGGAACTGCTTCTCTTCTTGGACAAGTGACTTCTCAATTAATTCAATCTGGCCATTAATCGTAGGTATAGAGAACAACGTTGTGACGTCAAAGCCTCCTGGAAATACCTTGTTTAGTTCATCGCATAGATGAACGATGGTGATGGAGTCTCCACCTTGTTCAAAGAAGCTACCGAAGAAGTCATATTCATCCTCACCCAGCGTGTTCTTCCATGCGTTCACGATTTTACTTTCAATTGGACTATCTTTCTTATTCTCATATGAAGACATGCTATCTGTTTTCACTTTAATTACTTTACTGAACACCGATGAATAATCGTCTGCTGCATTTTTCAACTTGAACATGAACGCTTCTTTAATAGTAGATTGGATAAATCTATCAATTAGCTTCACTCCCGCATCGCTGTACAGCTTCTCGAAATAATAATCTGCCTTGCCGGCTGACATCCCTACATCTTCCCATCCCGTCAGGTTTAAGGTTCGTATCTTATCTGTGTACGCTAGGCCCGATTGATAGGCATTAGCTGCACAATATTCGGTTTGTCCCATGGCACCAATAAGTCCTGCTAATGATGAGAAATGGATTATTTCATATACTTCCGTAAAATACTTTTGCAGCAAATATGAACCATTAATTTTACTTTTCGTTTTCTCGCAAAAGTCATCTCGAGTCTTATTCATGAACAATCCTTTGGCAGGCTCACCAGCAAAATTAAGAATATAATGGATCTGATGGCCATTCGTGGCGGAGAATAATTTAACCTGATCCTCATCCGTAATATCTAGCCTTACGTATTGAACATTGTCGGCCAGCATCTCCCCGCTCCACGCAGGCTTTCGACCTGCTACTATCACTTGGATGTTCGGATATTGTTCTACAACATATTTCATATATTGTTTGCCTATCCCTGATGTGCCACCGATAATTAATAACTTACTAGCGTTCCATTTGGGCTCTACAATGGGTTCTAGCTTTAAACCTTTGAACCGAAGAATATGGAACCCTTCATTCCTGTGTACAATCAAATCTTCTTGCTTGAAATCGAAGTCCATTAGATCCGTAGATCGCTTATGACCCTCAGTATCAATGATTATAATTGCAAAGTTAAGTTCCAATCGCAGCGAGTACGCCCCCATAGCAATACTTCGATTTAACGCGTTCATACCGTCATAGCCGAAGACACCTGTCGTAATATAATGAAAAGACTTCAGCTTCCGTTCTTTATTTAATCGCAGTAAGAACTGACCCAAATCATATGTCTGGCTAGCTATGGTAGATTCATCATCATAAGATTTGTCCCATAGGTACACGTTCTCAATCTCAACAATTTCCAGATCGTATTCTACTAAATCCGATAAATGCTCAAAGTAAAGTACTGGACTAGAAGGACTATATTTATACCTCAGTGATTCATGCATGATGATTAGTTTATTGGATTTCTTCACATGCTTCTCGAATTGAAGTGGTACAAAGTTTTGTTGTTTAAAAAATGTTTGTTGCTCTTCTTTATTTCCAACCAGTGCATTTTTGACTTTATAATTATGGACACTCATAATCTGTTGTTTATTCTCATCATACAAACGGATATCGAGTGAAAGAATAATGTTACCTATAGCATCTGTTGTCTTGTCCCGTAGTTGGATATCTGAGTAGAACTCCGTTCCCCTCAATCTATCCGTGGAGAAGTTAATTTCACTCCAATGCCATGGAAATAAAATATCATTAGGTTCAGCCATTCGGTTCAATGCATTGAACGTTGGATCAAGGATAGACGGATAGAAATGATAGCGTTCGAATTCTTGTTCATATCCTGGTGGTACTCTTAATTTCACTACCGCCCTTGTCTGATCGTTATTTACCCACAACTTGTCTACAACATCCCATCGCTGTGAAACATTGATATCTTCATCATCTGACTCGCCCACTTGATTCGTTACAACGATTTCCTGCATGCTAGCATCCTCTTGTAAGCTATCTTGTTCACAGCCGAGATCTTGTTTGATCGTTAATTCGAACTCAAGCCAATTCTTTACCGTTTCATTGATCGTAAAGGTAACATTCCCCTTTAATTGCTCTTTATCCAGCGCGAGTAAGACTGAAAAGGCACCTTCTTGTACAGTTAGCTGATTTAATATATGTAAGTTTTTCACGCTGTAAGTTTCCAGACTGTATTCAGTGTTCCTTAGACCCTGCGCAATCATTTCAAAAATACTTGTGCCCACCAGTAGATGTTTTTTATTAAATTTGTGTTCCTTAATCTCCCAGTTGTGATTCACACTCAGCGGGAATTGAACAAACCATGTTGTCTCATTCTCCATTCGCTGCAGCTCATTCTTTATTGCAAAGGAGTTACTTTCTAGCGGGAACCAATACGCATGTAAATTAAAATCTAAGTCCTTTACGGGATGCTCAACATCGCTATCATATCTTTGCAAAACAACATGTGCGTTGGTGCCAGTCATTCCAAATGAGCTAACTCCTGCTAACGCGTTGTCTTCTATGACTTGATATTTATCGGGTATAAAAAAGATGGAATCCTCGAAATCAATTTCTGAGTTGGGAATCTTGAAATCAGGATGAGGTAGTATCGTTCTATTCCTTAGACTTAACACTGACTTAATTAGAGAGAATAAGCCCGATGCTACATCTAAGTGTCCAAAGTTGGACTTACCGGCTGTCAATGCAACAGACTGTTTGTGTAAATCATGAGACAAGAAGTAATTGTTCAAGCTTTCAAATTCGATCGTGTCTCCAACGGCCGTTCCTGTTCCATGCGCTTCAATAAAAGCAATATGCTTAAGATCTTTCTCCAGTGGAGCCCATGCCTGCTCAATTAAGCTTCCTTGTGCAAGTGGATTAGGAGAGGACATGTTCATAGTCTGTCCGTCGTTATTCATCGCATAACTCTTGATAAGACCGTAGATGTAATCTCCGTCCTCTTCCGCATCTTCTCTTCTTTTAAGAATAACCGAGCATACGCCTTCTCCCATGGAAGTTCCAGTGCTTCGATCATCGAAAGTTTTGGTCTTAGCATCCTCTGCCAAAATGTCGACTAGTTTGTCATTCTTAAAACCCGGTTTCACATATACATTGGCGCTGACAACGACTGCACTATCAACAATGCCTTGTTGCAAATCATTACAAGCCTGAATAACGGATACGAGAGATGATGAGCATGCTGTATCCGTCATAAATGAAGGACCTTTCAAATCATAGATATAATTAATTCGACTCGATATGGTGGAATTCAACATGCCAAGTAAATCTGGTTTTAATTGACGCTCCTGAAGCAACCCAAGATATTGATACTGTTGCGTTGTATTCACGCTAGCATAGACGCTCGTTATAGAACCTCGTATTTTATCCAAGTATCCACTATCATTCAGAGCTTTTGTCGCCGAAAGTAACGTCAGCCTCTGATTGGGTTCCATATAATCCGCACTTTTTTGCGATATACCGAAATATTTATGATCGAATTGGTCAATTCTCTCTAGATATGAGCCATCCATAAGGTCATTCTCACCCGCTGCTAACCCAAGTTGCTCTCGTCTTTGTGCTGGGAATTTCCCTTTAGAGATTCGCTTATTCCTCAGAAAATTCCACACGTCATCTTGGTTTGGACAACCTGGCAACGTAATATCTATGCCGATGATAGCAATATCCCCTGTACTCACACGCTCTCAACTCCTTCTATGATAAATTTGAACTATGGGGATTTAGGATTACCCTACATTCCATGCCAATTTATTGTGATATTGAGCTATTTCATCCTCAGGTACTTCTTTCGTCTGAAGTATTAGTTTCAGTAAAGCAAGTGTTTCGGATATTTTCTCTTGTGTCGCATCGGTTCCAATCTGTGATTTAATTTGGTTATATCCACTCATAACGATGTTGTCATAAGCCTCTGCATCATCACTGTTATTCTTGGTAGATACAATGATGCCTAATGCTCTTGAGAACAAATCATAGTGTCGATTCACTTCGATTTCATCCTTAAGTTCCACACTTAAAGCGGCCATATCATCTTCATTACTGAAAGCAAATACTTGATCCAACTCTTTAAACATCTTCTCGAACATTCCGTTAGGAGATAGATCAACAAACATTTGAACACCATGATTCAAAGCATAATCAATCGATTGATTCCACCGTACAGGACTGATGATTTGACTCGATATTTCAGTACGTAACTGTTCTATTTCATATAGGTCAGCATGTTTATTGCTAATCACTTGTGTTTGTAACGTTGGATTATACTTGAAATCTTCTAACTGTTCATAGACTGAGTCTGCTGCTTCCTTCATATGTTCCGTGTGAAATGCGCCGCTAACTCCTAGCATTACACCTTCCAGCTGATGTTCTTTCACGAACACTTGAATTGCCTGTTTCGTTCCAGCAATGACTGTCTGTTTGCGAGAATTGAAATTGGCAACATAGACACCCTCTGAATCCTTGACTAACGCTTCAATTCTCTCTGGCCAAGCGAACAATGCCATCATCCCCATACTCTCTTTACCTTCAATGACCTTCTTCATCGCTTTTCCTCGAATATCGACTAATCTCAGTCCCTCTGTATAGTCAAAAGCTCCTGCGATCGTAAGGGCTGTTAATTCACCTAAACTATGCCCCATCACATAACTTGGATATAATCCAATTCTTTGCTTGTACAATTGATACATACACATGGATCCGATATAAGTGACTAATTGCGCCTTCCAAGTATCTTGACTCAAATCCTGCGTCAACCATTCCTTAATTGGTTGTTGCAACTCTTTCTCTGCCAACTCAATAAGTTGTTTAGATTCTTCATTTCCCAACCAAATTTCCTTCACCTGTTCTGTTATTTGAGTCCCTTGTCCAGCTAGCAATAATGCAATATTCATATCATTTAGCCTCCTTTAAATTGTCCATAATTTTCCTTGTCAATAATTCTGATGTATAAAAGTTAAAGAAATCCGATATCTTTAAGTTAATATTGAAAGCTTCTTTAACCTTCTTCTTGAACTTCACTAGAAGCAGAGAGTCCATACCAAGATCGAAGAAGCTTTCATTAGCACCCAGGATCGTCTCCTCTTCAATCAAGGATGTCACGATACTAGTCACTTGATCGAAGACCGACCCTTGCTCACTACTTGTTACTGTTTCTATCTTTTCCTCTTCCTCTGCTTCATTTAAGGTTAATAATTCACGGACATACACATGTTCCTGAGCATACAGCGACTGTACATTATGTCTGAAAGAAGCAAGCAAGTCCTGCAAATCATCCATGCCATACTCGCTAGAAATGATGTTAATTGTGAGGTGATTCAAGTCTTTATATATGGAGAAATGCAGTCCATACTTCTCATCTCGATACATGCTCGCTTCTTCTAATACAATTTCATGATCCTCGTTTATCACTTTTTCGATAAGACTTCCAGATTTGTAATCAAAAATAACATCTCTGAAAATATTCATACAGCTCATACGTTCTTTACGCATCACTTCATCGTAACCGTCCTGGTTAGTAAAACTCGAGAACACAGATTGTTGTATGCCAGCAATCATATGGTCAATCCGCTCATCTTGTTCACTTGCAAAATGATGATGAAAAGGTATAAGTTGAACAAAATTACCTAACATTTTATAATTGCGACAGTCTCTTCCTAAATGTGGATAACTCATATAGATTGCTCTACTCTCCACCCATTGCGCCATACTCATCGAAAAGGCTGTTACACATATTGCGAAGTCGGTATATTTCTGAGTATTATTGCCTGTTATCACTAGCTGATCATCGATATAATTTACGCTGTCAATCTGCTTTTGTATTAACCTTGATTTGAAATACTCGTATTTCTCAAAACTTATCAAGCTTTCATTATGTTGATCGGCCTTCGTTCTATCCCCTTCATCTACAAGAGTGCTCAGCTGCAGATCGATCTCTCGATCGTATAAATACACCTCTATCAAATCCTGCAAAAATAAGTTAATACTAAATCCATCCAATAGAACATGATGAATATTAAAGAACATATAATCGCATTCTTCATCTGCGACCTTGCATAACACTACGTGAACTAGTTCTTTGTCTTTGATGGAGATCAAATTCATATCACACAATAACTTCTTATCCAAATGCTTAAACGACTGGATCTCTATTGTTGGGATTGCTCCGTCAGTGCATTTCGTAATTTCCTCTTCCACGTGATAAAAGGTTCTAAAAATAGCATATTTCTCAAAATATTGTGTTAAGAGATTGTACATTTTAGAGATATTTAATCCTTGGTGAAACTTAATAAAGAATGGAATATTGTACGCTGTTGCATTCAATAGACAACTATTAATGACTTTCCTCTCATTCTCACTAACCTTTGGCAACAGATGCAACATTGTCTACGATCTCTCCTAATGTTCGACTGAACAGCATATTTAAATCTAACGGGTAGCCTTTACTTCCTAACTCCCAAATGATTTCCATAGCTTTAATAGAATCACCGCCTAATTCAAGAAACGTTTGTTCCATGGAGACATCTTTATCCAACACTTTCCTAATGACCGTTATAATCTCATGATCGATGTTGCCGTCTGCTGGATTTAACTCGTTCATTGCTTTGACATCTGTTTTACCATTCGCATTCATAGGAATAATGTCCACCACCTTAACTGTAGGAATCATATATTGAGGTAATCTACTCTTTAAGAACTGACGCAAATCTTCAATATTAATGTTGTCTTTAATAAATAAATGAAGTCGTTTGCCATCATAATTGGCCAAGCAATCCTTCTGTAACCCAAATTCATAGGCACACTTCTCCACTTCACCCAATTCGATACGATATCCTGATATTTTCACTTGTCTATCTTTTCTTTCCACATAGATGATTTGTTTGTCCAGATTCTCATACACGATATCACCAGTTCTATAGAATCGCTGATTCGTATCATTATGGAAAAATACCTTATGATTCGCCGATTCATCCCCCATATAACCTCGCATTAATCCGGAGTCTGAGATCATTAACTCACCTAGCTGCCCATTTCTTACCTCTTCGTTGTTCTCATCTAGTATTAAATAAGTGCCTTTATCGAATAACTGTCCAATCGGAATTTCTCTCTCGTTACCTTTCACCTCATACTTCGTTGCAAAAACGGTTGTTTCTGTCGGGCCATACACATGTAATACCTTGCAATGTTTAGCCGCTGCATTCATATGACTTACAGAACAACGCTCTCCCCCGGTTAGTACTAACGATAGATGGTTAAAACATTCCACGCATTCATCCACATAAAGGTTGAATAGTCGTGTGGTTAAGAAGATCGAATCGACCTCTTCCAATAGACTTGGTAATACGTCGAAATCCAAGCTCTCATCTTTACTTATTAATCTCAACGTCAACCCATTGAGCAATCCACCCAACACTTCATAGATCGATGCATCGAATTCTAGTGGTGCTAATTGACCGATCACCTCACCCTTATAAAAGGGTTCATGATTCACGATCTTAGTGATGGCTTTGTCTTCAATAGCTACCGCCTTTGGTTCACCTGTTGACCCCGAAGTGAAAATAACATATAAAAGACTATTATCATTCCGCTTTCTGGGCTCATAAAGTAATGCTGATGGTTTCTCCTGCAACATATTTAAATCGCTCAGTACCCATTTCACTTTTACTTTTTCTCTCATTTGTTCTTTCCTATGATCGGGATAGTCGTTAGGAATGACACAATACGCTGCACCTGCTCTTATAACTCCCATGATCATGAGAATCGCTTCAAGCTTGCTGTTTGTTTCTATGGTTACAACATCTTCTTCTCCAATACCTTCTCCAATTAAGTAAGATGCAACTTGTTGAGAACTATCATCTAGCTGTTTATACGTAAGCGAGGTTGAACTGCTTATAAGGGCGTTTTTATTTGCATAATTTTTAAAAGATTTAGTAAATTTTTCTATTAAATTCACAAAAGGACCTCCTCTTCTTCGTAGCTATCTAGTACTTTATACAATGGCTCGTACAAATCGGTAATCTGCTGTTCGGTATACTTACCTTTGTTATATTCCACTTCCACATTCGTCTCTTCTTGTTGAACATAGACTCTAAAATAAATATCGAACTTAACTAGTTGGTCAACTGAGATATAGTGGAAGTAATGAAACATATCTTCTTCGTAAGAATATACAACGTTGAACTCCGGTGTAGTGGACGTTACCTCCTCTATCTTTCCGAATCCATTCCAATTCTCAATAAATATTTGCTTTACCCTATCTTCTAGGTTTAGTTCGCTCATGATGACTTTAGGGCTCAATTTCACAAAGCAGCCTACTTCGTTGAAATTTCCTAGGTTCATTCGCCAATTTCCAATGGCTCCATACACTTGACCTACACAGCATTTACTTAATACCTGCTCAATAAGTCCTTGATAGACTGTATTTTTGGTGACGTTTAGTTTCTTCGCTATTCGATCAATCTTAGTAAGCCTGTCCTGACTAATTCGATCTGTAACCCTACCCACTTGCGAAGACCTAGCTAGTTCTTGCGTTGGTAATTTCAACAATTCCAAAGATGGAAAGGGCTGTATCACACTCTTTGACTGCAACTCGCTTATTGTATGGTATGTAGATAGATCCAAGGATGATTGTGATTGAGAGCAGACTTGATTTAATAAGTGTTGAAAAAGTACTTCCTCAAATCTTCCAATTCCTAATCCATCTATACAAATATGATGAAATTCGATATAGAGATATCTCTTATCCTTATGTTGTAGGAACTGAATCCTCCAGGGATAATCTTTAGTTAAATCAATATTCTCTTGCTGTTTCGTTATATATAATATGATGTCTTCATTGATTTCAATTTGTGGGATTGTAAATTCTTCTTGTTGTAGAGGAATAACCTTCTGAAAAAACTTTCTGTGCTCTGCATCATAAAAGTACTTCACTTGTAATGTAATCTGATTAATCAGCGTATGATAGACTGAGGAGTATATAGAAGAATACGTCATAGATGCTTCTAGTTCATAAAATAATGGTAAGCGATAAATCGGTAATTTATTGCAAATATACATTCTTTTCTGCATAGAGCTTAACTCGTAACCTATGTCTGGAAGCTCAACCTTACCTGTGTTAACCGCTTGATTAAACATACACTTCCTCACCTTCAGACCGTTTCAAATCGTCAATCGCTTCTACTAACGCTGAATTAATAATTTGCACTTCTTCATCACTGTACAAGTGGTTATCGATATAAACACTTACTTTGCATTCCTCTGTCCCCACATATAGATTGATGAATAATTGAAATTTAGAAATGCCCTCGAACTCCATCGTGTGATTAAAAAAGCTTGGTTCATTTACATTCGCATACAACGTTTGAAACACAACCTTAGGGAATTCAAGCTCAAATCCTGATTCATTCAAATCGTACAAAGATACCGATTGGTGATGTCGTGCTGTACGTAAGCTTTCCTGAATCACTAGTTTATCCTGAACATCAAAGAAGATGGGTAGCACTCTAGCAAATGAGCTGATTACCTGATTCGCTTTTGGCACAACTCTACCATGATATACAGCTCCAATATATCCTTGTGTACATTTGAAATAATTAGCCAATCTATTCGTAATTGTTGTTAACAATACGCTCTCCATTTCTTCGTATGTCGAATAATTCACATAACACTTCCATTCATAGAGATTAAACTGTCCATTCCCCATGGAGGATTTCCCCTGATTCACAAATGCTGAATGCTTCAATAATGAAGACTGCCAGGTGTTTAAATCCTCTACTTTAGCAACATCATAATGGCCTGCTATGTTCCTATATTGTGCATAGTTCACTTCTTTATTATGATAGTTGGACTCAATCTGGTTTAGCAGAATACCCATACCTATATGATCAACCAGGATATGATGCATATTGATATAAAGATAGATTTCATTGTTCGTACGAACGCGAATCAACCGGATATCCCATAACTTCTGATCACCCTGTATCCGAAGCACGCTCTTTAAGTCACACATATCAGCCAGGGTCTCTACATCAATTTGTTCAATATCATCATATTTCTCTGATTGTTTAATGGTCGCTATGATATCCCCTTTAACATATTCGAATTTAGTGAAAAACACTTCGTTATGCTGAATAACTTGATTGATCGCATGACGTAACCTATGAAGTTGTTTACATACGTCATCCGTTAATCGGTAAGCATATTTGACGTTATACATTTCTGAGTTAATGAATCGAAAACTATCAATAAATATGGCCTTGATGAAATTGGGACATACATAATCGTTAGGATCATGTCCATCTCTAACTTCTTCAAGAGAATTCATGCCAACTTTGGACATGATCATTAGTTTCAGTTCCTTTATCGTGTGAGAAGCGTAGATATCTTGATAGGATAGTTGAACACCGAAATTCTCGTACACATCCGTAATAATGTGAGCAATATCAAAGGAAGAAATATTGGAATCAAACATGTTCATTTCGTCCTGATATCCAGGGAATAAGCAATCTACGGATTTCAGTTCAGATACCTCTTTCACATGTGTAACCATCGGCACATCACCTTGATCCATCAGCTGCTGTTGAGCAAGAACAGACAAGTCAATCTGATCGAGCACGAGTAGCATTTCCTCTAAATGGAGATACACATGATGCAAAGCTAGATTATCGCATCGAAATTCCACTGCAATATCTTCTTTATGCTCAATGAATTGTAAGTGATTGTCGTACTTATAGAGGTATTCGCCTAACTCCAACTGAGAGAAAATAGTCGAATGTTGCTCAACAGTACTCATCTTTGTGTAAGACAGGATACACTCATATCCTCTTACGCCAACCATATTCATATATTGGTCATACGATAGATCGGCTGAATGCACAATGGCCCCAAATAACTGTTTGAAAATGATGTTAGCATTATCCATATAGCTTCGATTAACGTCTACTTGAAGCAAGTAAGGTACAACATCCGTGAAATTTCCAATGGTTTGAGATTGAGTTCTCTTATCCTTACGCGAAACGACAATTCCGATGATATTCTGCTTATGATGAGATAACATAGCCGTTGCAAATAATATGACTCCAAATTTGGTTACACGTAGCTTTTGAGATAATGAACCGACAGCTTTGTATGCTTGCTTAGATAACTTCCGATTATCATAAAAGGGCTCGTCCAACTGCATTGAAACTCTCCTCGTATTTGGAAGACTCTCTATGCCATCTCTATAGCCATTAACTTCATTGGATGGGTTAAGAGCAATAAGAGATTCATATTTCTGTTCTTGTATAGTGAGCTTCTCTTTACGAACAACAACCTTCTCAATCTTGTCCAACAACTCGTATAACGAATCTCCGTCAAATACAAGGTGGTGAATCAAGAACTCTATTCTATGATTTCCTTCGTCAATATAATAGTTAGCTAATAATTGCTCCTTAAAAATATCTATTCTCTTGTTCCTCAAGGGTGTTGCGCTTCTAAAATCATTCTCGCGATGATAGTGTTTCGCTGATAGTACATAACGACTGCCTGTTTGAATAACGACACAATTAAGCACTTCGGTAGCATTGAATACGTAATGAACCGCTTGATCTAATTCCATACTCGTTAGGCTATGATCATAATTTACTGCGAAATAAATATCGTAATTTTTTTTATGTTTTTCAGCATAAAGGATTTTCTCATGTAATGGGGTTAGTTCATATAGATCCGTATTACATTCTATCGTTCCCATCGTATGGTGCTTCCTCCTCTCATTGTGTTGCGCTATTGGATTCCCCGTTAGCGCAACGATTGTATTTAGAGTCTTCACACATGTTTAAATATCCTCTGTCTTCACACGAGTTAATAATAAGAAGATCACCCCTGCACAGCCTAGTAGACTAATGAAGTGTATCGTAATCATTCCACCATGATCAGTAACGCCGCTAAACATCTGCGTATTAAGCTCTGTTATCCAGTTCGTTGGTAGAAATTTGGCCAACGACTGCATCCCTTCAGGCATAATTGAAGTTGGCCACAAGGTTCCACCTAACATCGCAAGCGGCAGCGACACGACGGTTATTAATAGCCGCCCTGTTGATTGCCGTGTTGTACGGCTAACGATTAAGAGTCCAATGCCTGCGGCGATGATATTTAATAGCCCATACGCCAATACCAACAGAAGTAGCTCAACCACGGATAAGGAAAGATTAATTTGAAAGACCGTAGTCATTAACAGAATCATAAGCACAAACTGTGCAACACCGATGACCGCAAATACGCCTACCGTCTGTAAGTAATAACTCAGTTTACTTTGAGCTGCTAACAACACACGTTGTGTCGTTGTATGCACTTTATCACTTAAGAATAACAATGTATTCGTCATGGTCAGGAACAACATGATAAAGACAATCATATTAAAGGTACTGGTCAATACCACCGCATTTGGATTACCCAGAATGTTTTGTTGTACTTTAATAGGGGCAATCGCACCTTCTACCGATTTCATATTTGCCTCGAAATCTTCTAGTGTAGGAGAGTTCTTAGCAAGAGTAATCAACGTCGAGAAGACGCTATTCAGCTTGATCTCCAGTGATTTAGAATTGAAGCTCACTCCCTTCGTATACATTTCAACAGTTAACGCATCTGGTTTCGCATACAAATCTTTCGCACTTGTGGTTAGAACAATGCCCAAGTTCGTGCTATTCTCAATGGCCTCCTGTTCATTGTCAGAATGGGTAAGGATAACCTCTTGCTTGTTCAACATCTGAGTCACGTACGTATTAATCGATGCATCCTTTACATACATGTTCAAAGTTACTTTCGTCGCTTCCTTGTATTGTGCTACGACCATGAATGTGAACATGATCGGTAACAAGAGGATGAAGAAAAAGGTCATTTTCCTTTTCAGAATACGCTTCATATATAATTGGAATACCCGCATTTTATCTGATCTCCTTTCGTGTCAGTGCAAAGATGGAGATTAATACAAAGCCTAGCGCCAGTACCAGCGTGCTGTACAACGGCATCAAATCAATCACGCCTTGCTGCATGTAATTAAATAACGGTCGTTGAAAAACTTCATTTATGCTGAGATTACTCAATGCACCGAAATCAAGTTTAATGAATCCTCCACCTATAAAGGTCATGATAGGTATCAACAGTGTCACTATCCCATCCAGCTGCTTAAATCTTCGACCAATTACACCAAGGATTAATCCTAGTGCATTGAAGAATATGGCTCCAGCCACGATGACGAATAGAACGATTAGTATATTCTCTCCATAACTGACATCGAAGAATAGTTTCGCGCACAATACAATAACCAACCCTTGGATAATGGAAATTGTACAACCTGTCAATAACTGACCCATGATTAGTGAGGTCTTAGATACAGGTGATATGAGATATCGATCTCCCAAAGCTTCGCTATACTCCTCTTGAATAAAGTTCATCGTATTGGCAAGTCCATACAATAGAATCAAGATAAGCATCGTAACTCCGTAATAACTAAGTGCTGAAACCGGGTTAGATGATTCTGTGGTTTCTACTGAATTCGTCTTCCCAACCTTTAGTAGATTGTTATACACATGGGTATAAGAAACCGCCTTATTATTTGCGCTAGAGACATCCATTGCTAAATATCCATCACCGAACGCTGAAAGTGTTAATCCGGTTATACCTACTTTTTCGATATTGCTATCTTCTCCATAAATCGTGACATAACTTTCCTTCTTATCCGTGAAGCCACTTGTCAAATCCTTTGGTAAATAGATGTATTGGTCGTATTCTCCATTTTCAAGTAACTTCTTCGCAGTACTTGAATCGGTCTGCAGAGTAACTTCAAACATCCCTGCGTTCTCCTCATTTGTTAGAAACGCTACAATATCCTTACCTATCTTCCCTGTATCCTCATTTACAACCACGGTTCTTACCTTCGTCATACTTACAGGCACTGCATCCTTTTCACCAGACTGAAACACTGAAGAAAGGGCATTTCCTAATATCACAATGAGTAGTAGTGGCAGCAATATATAGTTGACAAAAATGATTGGATTCTTCATTTTTCTCTTCATACTTGTTAGAAATATGTTCCACATGGCCTTAATCCCTCAAATTCTTTTTGGTTAATTTGAAAAATACTTGTTCTAAATTAGGTGCGATATATTGGAAACTTTTGATATCATCACCGAAATCCTCTTTAATGCTACTAATTACACCAACATCATTCTTGAGAACGCCAAGCTCTACTAGATTTCCTTCCGTGGATATCACTTGATATTTCTCTAGTTGGGTTGTATAAGCCGATGCCCTCTTCTGTAACTCCAACTTGATAACTGCTTGATCTGTATGTTGCGAAATCACCTCGTTTAGTGTCCCCTCGACCAACAATTCACCTTTATCCATAATACCGACATGGGAGCAGACCTTTTCTATCTCCTCCATATAATGCGAGATATAGATAATCGTTGTTCCTATTTGATTAAGTTCTAT
The DNA here is from genome assembly GCF_900156375.1 of Paenibacillus macquariensis. Lineage (GTDB taxonomy): Bacteria > Bacillota > Bacilli > Paenibacillales > Paenibacillaceae > Paenibacillus_AQ > Paenibacillus_AQ macquariensis. The sequence continues at coordinate 152,938 of NZ_FTNK01000008.1, read as the reverse complement.
AATTCCTTCCAGAATTCGATTACGAGATTGTGGATCTACCCCTACAGTCGGTTCATCAAAAATAATGACATCTGGATTATGAACAATACCGCATGCAATATTTAACCGTCGCTTCATACCTCCCGAGAACTTCTTTGGTTTCTGTTTACGTTCATCCCACAGACCAACAAACTCAAGTGCATATCGAACTTGTTTCTTCAACCTTTCACCTTTCAAACCGTAGAGTTTACCGAAGAATAATACGTTCTCGTAGGCAGACAAATCATAGATAAGCGCAAGATCTTGTGGAACATATCCAACCCTTTTATTCGTGCTTCGATTCGGAATTTCATTGAACCACTGTAACTTGCCACTTTGTGGCTTATCTAGTCCCAACATCACTTTTGTTAATGTGGATTTACCTGCACCATTGGGACCAAGCAACCCATAGATTTGTTTATCTCCGATGGAGAGCGATAATCCGTTCAATACCGGTTTCTTTGTGTCATAACTAAAATTAATTGAATCTCCTGCAAATACAGTTCGCATGAATAAACCTCCTAATATTGTTGTTCAATGTATGGCTTTTAATCTAATTGTAGTGTAGCACCACCAACACAGGGGTATACTTCATCGTCGTAACAGCTCCTAATCATGTAATAACTGCGCCATTCCTCGCCAAAAAAGGTACACTAATGAAACATAAGTGCTTGTAGGTTGCTCATATTTATATACAAAAATAGACCTCCTCATATCAAGGAAGTCCATCATATATACCTATCTCATCACTATAATCATTCGATCGAGCCTATTGATTCAGCTGGTCTTGTAGTATTCGTAGCTCTTCTTGCCTAAGATCTCTCCACTGCCCTTGCTCTATACCCTCAAGGGTTATATTCATAATTCGAATACGTTCAAGTCTTAACACGCGATAGCCAAGAGTCTTACACATTCTACGGATTTGAAGATTTAGTCCTTGGGTAAGAATGATGCGAAACTCACACTCATTCATCCGAAATACTTTGCAGGGTTTGGTTGTCACATTAAGAATATCTACCCCATTGGACATCTCTTCAATGAAGAGGTCCGTAACTGGCTTATCGACATTCACCACATATTCTTTCTCATGACCATGCTCTACACGCATCATTTTATTGACGATATCACCATCGTTCGTAAGTAAGATTAACCCTTCCGAGGCTTTATCCAATCTCCCAATAGCAAATATCCGAGAAGGATGGTTAATGAACTCAATAATATTCCCTTTAACATGTGGAGCCGCAGTGCACGTAATCCCTATGGGCTTATTCAACGCTATATATACGGGTTGTTCTTTGCTTGGTATGGGCTGACCATCAATTAACACCGTGTCTCCATCAACAACATCATCCCCTGGCTCACAAATGACATCATTGATTGTAATCCTCCCAGAAGCTATTAATCTATCCGTTTCCCGTCTAGAGCAGTAACCCGTCTCGCTAATGTATTTATTAATTCTCATGTTTCATCAAATCCGATAGCTCATCAGCTAATTCTTTTGTATATCCACATTTCCATGCGTCATAATGGTTAGTCACATTTGGGTTCAGTACTACATATCGTTCCCACAGATGCTGCGCAGAGTTGTTATCCATTCTATTACCTCAATCTATTATTTTATAGTGCTGTATTCATCGATAATTATAGCGGTCAATAAGCTATGCTTCAAGAAATCCTTTCCCTCCCACAGGACATAACTTGGTTTGTTCTCCAAAGCCTGCAATCAAGGGTCTTCCACGTTGAATGATCGCTTTAGTCTCCCCCATCATAAGCGAAGCCTTATGATCTGATTCATCACGCCATATCTCTGTCACCCATACTGCGTCAGGTTCACTATCCAAAATGTTGACGATGTACAATTCACAACCTTCGACAGTTTCCATTAGCGTTGCAGCCTCTAAGAGCACTTTAACGAGAGCGTCACGTTGCCCTGTATGGGCGGTGATTTTACCGAATAATCCAAATTTATTCATGTTTATCTTCCTTTTCTATGTATTAGGCTCATATGGAGTGAGTTCGCTTACTATCCATTTCTCGATAGTATTCCCCTAACCCTGAGGTCACTTCGACCATCTTCTTCAGTAGCACATCAGGCTCAATAATGGTAATCGACTTTCCATACGGGAGTAGAAAATAAGGCACGTACGTTATAAGTGATTCCATACCCAATTTGAATTCTGCTACTGTCGGAGAACGTTCTACGAGCGCATGTCCAAATAACCAATGTTGACATAAATCGTTCATTGCTTGCTCATAACCCTGAATCCTTACCGTTATAAGTGATTCCGCTTCGAGAGAATTGGGAAGCAGGTTATTCATCAGAAAGTCTCGGGCCGAGAAATCCTCTGGTCTCTGAAAGGCATGCTGTGTCAGTTCTAATGATTGGATACGATCAACGCGAAAGCTACGCGGTTCTTGCCGCTTATGACAGTACCCAACGACGTACCAATGCCCCTTCCAATATATGATTCCGTAAGGATCGATACTTCTCACGCAGGAAATCTCTTCCTTCCCACTCTTATATTCCATTTCAACTGTACGGCTATTCGCAACGGCTACCTCTAATTGTTGAAGAACGGATTGTTGGAATACATCGACTGGAGGATGAATAACGGATAATCCCTCTGAATGTCGCTCCATGTGTTCCAATTGTTCCTCATTTGTATATAACTTTAATTTATCAATTGCACGGTTCAATGCTTCCGCGAACGGATAACCTGCCTCTCTCGCAAAAGTAGATGCGTGTATGAGCGCTTTCTGCTCATCCATATCAAACATTAACGGGGCTTCTGAGAAGTTCTCTAACATCCGGTATCCACCATAATGTCCCGAGTCAGCGATAATGGGTACCCCACTTGCACAAAGGGAATCAATGCATCGGTATACCGTTCGAATATGGACTTCCAATTCATCCGCAAGCTGTTGAGCAGTCTTTTGCTTTCCTGACTTCAGCAACCATAGAATAGATAGCATATTATCTGCCTTCGACATCACCTTATCGACACCTTTCTTCTTGTATACAATCTTCTATCGAAGTGGTTCCATTCCTCTTTCAATCCAATCCTCTCGTGTTGGACCATATACATCAGGCACACGTAACCCAGCCTGCCGCATAAGAATTGTCATCTGTCCACGATGATGCGCTTGATGCATAATTACGAAACGGAGTGATGCACCGTTCATCCATTTCTCACCACCCATATTCACGGTCTCTGTAAGTCTCGTATCTGTCCACTGTGACTTTATGGCATGTATCATGTCCCCACTGATACGACCATACTCATCAACTATGGACTTCGCCAACAGAGGTATATGCTCACTCTTCGAAAGAGCCTCAAAAGACAGTTCCATCGCTGTCATATAGTTGACCGACTCCACAAGATGCCAAGCAATCTCTCCTAATGTTCGATAGTCAGAAGCAATCACCTGCAATAGCGATTCATCCGTCAACACCTTAAGCACACGTTCAGTAATTTCAGCCTCTCTAATCCACTCTGCAACAAAATCATCTACTCTTACGAACATACACTTCTCCTCCAACATTTCAATATAGTGATCATATATCTACTATAATGCACCTTCACTGACATCTATGGTCAGTGAAGATATATACTACAGTACTGTTTGACTATTCAAACTATTGAACAATAAATAACCCGCTCCGGTAAACACCAGAACGGGTTATTTTCAATACTTTTCAGTGAAAATCACTGAATTATTTCATTATTTTACAGATATCATTTGTGAATTGTACTGGGTCAACGACTTGCAATCCTTCGATCAACAACGCCTGATTGTATAAAAGGTTCGTATATAAGCTTAGTTTGTCTTTATCGTTGGCATAAGCATCTCTTAAGGATTGATACACTTCATGATTAACGTTGATTTCCAATACCTTATCAGCCTTCGCATCTTGACCGTTAGCCATTCCCATTAATATTTTTTCCATTTCAATGGTTAGCTCACCCTCAGAAGACAGACATACCGGATGGGATTTAAGTCTCTTCGACGCTTTCACGTTAGTGACTTTATCCGTTAGGATACCCTTCATCGCTTCGAAGAGTTCCTTGTTATCGTTCTCTTCAGCTTCCGTAGGCTTGTCATTCTCATCAACTTCGATACCTAGATCACCGCTCGATACAGATCTGAATTCTTTCTCTTTATAACTCATGATCATCTTGATCGCGAATTCATCAATATCATCTGTGAAGTACAGAATCTCATATCCCTTATCTGTTACGATCTCTGTTTGTGGTAGTCTATCGATTCTTTCCATGGAATCACCAGATGCATAATAGATGTACTTCTGATCTTCAGGCATTCTAGCTACGTATTCATCCAAAGTAACAAGTTTTTTCTCTTTGGAAGAGAAGAACAACAACAAGTCTTGTAGCAAATCTTTATTCATGCCGTATTCATTGTATACTCCGAATTTCAACTGTCTACCAAAGGCACTAAAGAATTGCTCGTATTTCTCACGCTCATCCTTCAATAGACTTTGCAATTGACTCTTGATCTTATTCTTAATATTCTTCGCAATGAGCGTCAATTGACGATCATGTTGAAGCATTTCGCGGGAAATGTTCAGAGATAGATCTTCTGAATCGACCATTCCTTTAACAAAGCTGAAGAAGTCAGGTAGTAAGTCAGAACACTTGTCCATGATCAACACACCATTGGAATACAATTCTAGTCCTTTTTCATACTCTTTGGTGTAATAGTCAAACGGTGTATTCTCAGGAATGAATAGAATGGCATTATAGACTACAGCACCATCGGCACTGATATGAATATGTTTGAGAGGTTTATCGAAACCGTAACGTTTCTCAGCATAGAAGTTGTTATAGTCATCTGCTGTAAGCTCATTCTTATTTTTGCGCCAGATCGGAACCATGCTATTGATCGTTTCTTCTTCAATAACTTCCTCTAGTTCATCTTCACTACCTTCTACAGGTCTTTGACCTTTGGCATCCATCTTAATCGGGAATTTAATGAAATCCGAGTATTTCTTAATGATGGTTTTCAAGCGGTATTCTTCAAGATACTCATCATATTGATCATCTTCGGTATTCTCTTTAATGCTCAGAATAATCTCCGTACCTACGGTATCTTTCTCACATGGCACAATCGTGTAACCATCTGCGCCTTCAGATTCCCATTTGAACGCTTCATCACTACCTAATGCTTTACTGATTACAGTAACTACATCAGCTACCATAAAGGCAGAATAGAAACCAACACCGAATTGACCGATAATATTGTGTCCGTCTTTCGCTTCATTATCTTTCTTGAACGCTAATGAACCACTCTTCGCGATCACGCCCAAGTTGTTCTCAAGTTCTTCTTGTGTCATACCCATACCAGTATCAGAGATCGTAAGCGTTCTATTCGCCTTATCCGCTGTTACTTTGATATAGTAATCTTCCTTGTTAAATACGATTTCCTCATCAACTAATGCTTTATAGTACATTTTATCGATCGCATCACTGGCATTCGAAATAAGCTCTCTTAGGAAGATTTCTCTTTGCGTGTAGATGGAGTTAATCATCATTTCTAGTAATCTTTTCGATTCTGCTTTAAATTCTTGCTTAGCCATGAATAGTAGTTCCCCTTTCAATATGAACAAATAGAGTTGTCTTCTAGTTAATAATACATTCTGTAAGTTTATACTTAAAATCGCTTGTCCAAACAATTAGCACTTCGATAGGTAGAGTGCTAATTCTTATTTTTACACATTGTGATTCTTGTTGCAACATCTGAATAAGAAACATTGACCAAATAGATATATTTTCTATAGCAAAAACCCCCATCAAGTTAGCAGTAAGCAATCTTACCGTCCACCTGAAGGGGATTATTTGTTCTATCTATAGCTCGATTCTATCGTAAATTATTTATTTCTTTGGTGTAGATGCCCAGATGCCTTCAAGCCACTTATCGAAGTCAGCGCCTTTATCACCTTCGTAGGTGTTGTATACATCAACGCGCATTTTTTTCAACTTCTCTTTGAACTCTTCAAAAGTATGTCCTACTGGCAAACTCTTCTTAACTCTTAGAAGAATTTTATTTACGCCTTTAAACAATTCGCGCTCTTTTCTTTGCGGCATCTCAACATCTTCGCCACATTCTTTCAATGCATGGAAAGCAGCCTCTTGCACTTTATAGACAGAATCGTTAGCCATGATGCGTGTAAGAATACCGATGGCTTGTTTATCGTTCAATTTGCCTAGCTCTACAACAGCTTGTACACGTTCTTCCCAATTTGCTGCACCATTCGCAGCCTTTTTAAAATCATCAACAGTTGGAGCTAACTCCACAACTTCTTCTTCCATTACTTCTTCAACAACAACTTCTTCATTATTCAAACGATCCAATCCCCTTCTATATGAAATCTATATCATAATTATACCTTATAAATGTCTATTATTGCTCTACACTTTCAAAGCTAAACAGGAACATAAGGTTTATCTACTCGGCTTACTAGTTGGTCTACTGCTCGGTCTACTCGAATTACCGCTCGGTCTACTACTTGAGTTACCACCCGATTTACTTCCTTTTGTAAACCACTCCGACTTAGGCTTGCGTGTAGGGTTTGCCTTAGGATTAGATGGTTTGGAAACAGCTGCCTTCGATGATCCTAAAGCTGCTTTTTTTACAGGCTCAGTCGTAATCAACATCGGAAACGGATTGTCTTTCACTTCGGGAATGGTCTTCCCGATCAATTTCTCAATATCCTTAAGGAATGGAATCTCTTCATGCTCACAAAATGAAATCGCAACCCCACTTAATCCAGCTCTACCCGTACGACCGATGCGATGAACGTAGGTCTCCGGAATATTCGGAAGGTTGAAGTTGATTACATGTGAAAGTTCATCAATATCAATTCCTCTTGCCGCGATATCTGTAGCTACCAATACACGCGTTACACCACTTCTGAAATTACTAAGTGCAAGTTGGCGTGCATTCTGAGATTTGTTACCATGAATGGCCTGAGCCGGAATTTTAACTTTATCTAGTTCACGTACAACACGGTCAGCGCCATGCTTCGTACGGGTAAACACAAGTGCTGAAACAATAGATTCATCTTGCAACAAGTGATTCAATTGTTTTTGTTTGTTAGCCTTGTCTACCATATAAAGAGATTGCGTTATTCTATCCACTGTAGATGACACTGGCGTGATTTCTACCTTCACTGGATTATTCAGTAACGTTTTAACCATTTTAGTTATTTCTGGAGGCATCGTTGCTGAGAAGAAAAGTGTTTGTCTCTTCGCTGGCATTTTCGTAATAATTCTCTTCACGTCATGAATAAAGCCCATATCGAGCATACGATCCGCTTCATCAAGTACTAATATTTGTACATGTTGCAAATCAATACGTTTTTGATTAATCAAATCGATCAATCTACCTGGCGTTGCGATAATAATATCTGCACCATTATTTAGTGCTCGCTCTTGTACTTTTTGGGATACACCACCAACGATCGCAGTACAACGCAAATCGGTAAATTTACTATACGCTTGAATATTGTCCGAAATCTGAAGTGCCAGTTCTCTAGTCGGTGTCAGAATCAAAGAACGAATACGGCGTATTGTGCTTGGTTTACTCTTCTGTGCGCTTAATAGTTGGATGATCGGCAAAGAAAATGCCGCTGTCTTCCCTGTTCCCGTCTGAGCACAGCCAAGTAAATCTCTGCCTTCTAATACAGCTGGAATCGATTGTTCCTGAATTGGTGTTGGTGCAGTATAGTTCTCATTGCTTAGAGCCTTTAATATCTCTGGTATAAGTTTCAAATCATTAAATGTCATGTTGTCTCCTTAATTTTCAATACATATATTCTGGTTCACGTAACTTTCAACATTCTCTTGTAGCATCCCCAGGAAACCGTCCATTTACGTCATAACATATAAGGATACCACAATTGGGCTCCCTTATGGTAACAAATCCTGATCCATTACAACATCTTTTTATGTAAACATACGAAAAAAGCGGGAATTCACCCGCTTCAAGGTCGCAATTATCTACAATATCTACCATTTATTATTTCCTAGCCCACATCGACCATACGTATTTGTTATTTAATATTTTCTAATTGTTCCGTAACCGATTCTATCATACTAACAAAGGCAGTTAATTCTTGAGAGCTTGCCGCTTGCTCCCTTGCTAGTAAGGTCGTTCTCTCTGAATCCTTCATTACTTCTTGTAGAACCTTAGAAATCTCATTTATTGTGAGTTTAATTTCCTTCAAAGACTCTTTAGAATGTAATGCTAATTTACGAATTTCGTCTGCTACTACGCCGAACCCTCTGCCGAACTCTTTCGCATGTGCTGCTTCAATCGCTGCATTCAACCCAAGCAAATGACTCTGATCTGATACTTGTTGTAATAAGTCTCCCACAACTGCTATTTCACCAATCTTTGAACGAAGTAAATTAACTTTTCCATAAGCTTGATCTTGAAGATCAGCAGTATTCGTCGCTGTTTCGGCTATGGACTGACTACTACCACTTAACTCTACCATCATCGTTACAAGTTCCTGCACGGCCTTATTTATTTTGATAAGGGTATCTTGTCGTTCTTCAGATAATTCTTCAACCTTCTTCTTTTCATCTTGTTCATAAGATTCTAATACCAACTGAGAATCAAAATTAAACATTTTAGAAAGGCTAAGTACAATCGTCATCCAATTCTCAGGAGCAACCTGTCTCAGGTTTTCAATAGCCAGATTTAAATAGGTCATATATGTACCCAAGTACCAATTTGTCTTAAGCCCTATGCGGGAGTGTACCTTGCCGATAAACAGTCTCTTTTCAATAAATTCCATATCGATTGTACCTTCTACCATGGTCATGAAGTACCATCTTTGCGTCTTTTTAAGGGCTTCTATTGAACTATGCTTATTTATAATTGCTACTAGCTCAGGCTGTTCAAAAATACGATCATAAAGATCATCGACTACTACATCCGTAATGACTTTGAAATGTTCTTTCTGTTCACTTAAATACTGTAAATCTGATTCAGTAATTCCCGTATAATCCAATTGTTTTTTTCTTGATTCTGTAACTTGAATCATGATGATTCCTCCAATGCAATTCATTTCATATCGCTATAAATCCATTTGTTATATAATTCGACAATTTTCTTGATTTTCCTTTTCATAACATCCCGTGTCATCCTATAGAATCTAAATAAAAGATAAGTTTAATGCTCCTAATTAATGCTATAAAATGCTATAAGTTGAAATACATATTGAAATCATTATATGTTTATTAGCCTTTATTTACAATAAATCCCTCATTTTAGATCGAAATAAATCATTTTGTGTCACTAAAGGTCATTTCATAAAAAAATCCCACCTTAGTACGCGCAGTATGGAGGCGTGGTGGGAAGCACTTAATATATCTATAGTGATCTCGCAGCGGCCACGTAACTTGCCGCATGTTCTTTCAATCGCTCATACTCTCCTGCTTCAATCCAAGAAAGATTGACTAGACTACCGCCTAATCCGAAGGCGTACGCCCCCGAAGCCACATAAGTAGCCATATTATCCAAGGTCACACCACCTGTCGCCACCATTGGAATGTGCGAAAGGGGACCTTGCAACTCTTTAATGTACGAAGCGCCTAATGTCCCTGAAGGGAACACTTTAACGGCTTGTGCCCCGAACTTCCAAGCTTGTACGATTTCGGTTGGTGTCATTGCACCTGGAACAATTGGAATACCTGCGTTCACTGCATGCTTAATGGTATCTTCATCCGTATTGGGTGTGATCAAGAACTCAGCACCCGCCTTGATCGCTGCAGAGGCAAGATCTGCATCAATTACCGTACCTGCTCCAATATTCACCCGACCATCGAACCGATCTCGCCAACGTCGAATAATATTCAAGGCACCTGGCGTATTCATCGTGACCTCGAGGAAACGGACTCCCCCTTCCCATAAAGCTTCAACCGCTGCATCTGCCTTATCTTCCGGTATCCCTCTAACGATAGCGATGATCTTCGTTTCTTTCAACGATTCCATAAAATCCATAGGACATCCCCTTTCTTACTTTCGACCCTTATCTTGTCATGCGCTTCATCCCCTGCAACATCAATTCAAGTTCGATAAGCTACTTTAGGCAAACCTGCCCAATCACCTTGGAATTGCGTCGCTAGTGCTCCGTATACATTAGCACGTTCCAATCCATGGGAAAAGCTTTTATAACTCAGTCTTAATGTCATTCCATTATTGGTGAATCTCAGATGTTTATAGTAGAATGGTGTGAATCTATATTACAATTAGGAGCTGTCCAAATGGCTATAAGTTTCACGAAATCTGTTGTAAGTAACTTAACTAAAGAAATAGCTGAAATCCAAAGCAAAAGTAATCATGAAAAGAAAAGAACAGAAAAGGCATTAGCAAAAATAAATCAATTACAAAATGATGTGAAATTAAGTACTTCAGCTTACGACTTAAGCAATAAAATGAGTCGAATCAATAAATTGAAAGAAGATATCAAACAAAGTAAATCTTCACAAGCTGAGTTATCCAAACAGTTAGCTATTAAAACCTCTACGCTCAATAAGCAGCTTCCGAAAGAATAAATCGAACATATTGTTCCTTCATATCAATATGAAAACTCCCTGATCGGACCACATCCGAGTCAGGGAGTTTTCATATTTCATAAATTATTAGAAGATTGTATCCCTGTATATTCAAATGTATCCCCTGGATCATATTGCAATAATTAGGAGATTATCATAATATCATGGTGACAACGTGGTAGCGCATACATTTCCATTTATATCATTTTAAAGGGGGATTTAGAAAGTGAAAAAACCATCGTTAGTTCTTATCAATATGTTGTTAATCTTCACAATGTTCTTGGCAGCATGTGGTGGTAACAACACAGCTAAGAACGCTCCAAGTGAAACTCCGAAAGAAGTAGAAACTCCAAAAACAGAGGATCCCAAACCAGAAGAACCGAAAAAAGACGTTTCATTACGTGTTTTCTCGACATTCGGTGGTACAGACACAGCGCGTGAAGCTTTCCAAGCTGCTTTAGATGAATTCACAGCTAAGAATCCAAATGTAAAAATAAATAATGATACCATGTCCGCAAATGATGACGGTTTCAGAACAAAAGTTAACACGGATATGAACTCAGGCAATGAGCCTGACTTACTATTCTACTTCGCAGGTATTGATGCTCAAGGTTTTGTTGATGCTGGCAAAGTCGTTCCTATGAACGATATCCTTGATGCTGATGCTGAATGGAAAAATGGCTTCACTCCAAGTGCTCTTGAGAATACAAGACAAGCGGATGGTAACATCTACGCTATTCCATTAACTGGTTTCTACGAAGGTCTATTTGTAAACAAGCAATTGTTTAAAGATAACAACCTTGAACTTCCAACCGATTGGGACAAAATGAAAAAAGCAGTTCAAACTTTCGCTGCTAAAGGTATCATCCCATTGGCTGCTCCATTCGACCAATCACATTATGTAGTTGAACACTTCATCTTGTCGGCTGCAGGTCCTGCAGGTCAAGCAAAAGGCTTGAAAGATGGAATCGACCCTAATTGGGAAAAAGGCTATGCTGCTATGAAGGAACTTTATGACCTTGGCGCATTCCCTAAAGATGCTGCTACAATCGACCTTGGTATGGCTTCTAATTACTATGGCACAGGTAAAGCTGCAATGATTCTTGAAGGATCATGGGCATTTGGTGGTTTCGCAGATGCTGCAGTTAAAGACAATACAACGGTCATTCCTTTCCCAGTCGTTCCTGGTGGCCTTGGTAGCGGAAAAGACATCATCGGTGGCTTTGGTTCTGGTTTCTATCTAACTAAAGCAACTTATGATAATGCAGATAAGAAAGATGCTGCTATCGCTTTGATGAAACACTTGACTTCACCTGCTACTATTCAAAAGATTGCTGTGGCAAACGGTGGTACTCCTGCTGCGAATGTTGAAATCACTGGCTTAGCACAAGCTGCAAATGATGGTATGGCAATGGCAGCTAACTCCACTTCGATCAACAACCCAGTGGATAGCAAAATTGCACCAGAAACATTCTCTACGCTACGTGCTGCTGTTCAACAAGTTGTAACAGGTAAGAAGTCTCCAGCTGACGCACTTAAAGAAGCGAAGGCAATCGAGGATGCAAACAAAAAGTAATCATTTTATTGTAAATATGATCTAATCTTGCATAAAGTACGCCGCCCTTCTTTTCCAGGCGGCGTAATCTTTTAATTAAAAATGGAAGAAAATAAACATCAAAGGTGATAAATATGAAGGGCGATAGAAAGTATATCTTAATATTCTTGTTCCCTATGGCAGCGTTTATGTCGATCTTTTTATATTATCCATTCTTCAAGAGTCTTTATCTTAGCTTCTTTCGTACAAAGGGATTCTTTGACAAGAAATTTGTTGGTTGGGATAACTATGAGCGGTTAACATCGGATAGCCTCCTAGGTGCATCAACATTGCATACCTTAGAACTCATGTTATATGTCATTATATTTCAGGTTGGGATTGCCTTAGTACTTGCTGTAATGGTAGATAATATCAGTAAATTTCAGGGGTTTTTCCGCACTGTATTTTTCTTTCCAGTCGTAATCTCTGGTACTGCTATTTCGTTGTTATTCGTTCTCTTCTACAACTATAATTTCGGTTTGTTAAATAGTATTTTGGCTAACCTTGGATTAGAGAAAGTACTATGGCTGAGTGAAAGTAATGCATTGAAAGCAGTCGCAGTCCCTACCGTATGGCACTATGTTGGTTTTTATTTTGTATTATTCTTAACCGCTATGTCGAAAATACCTAACGATTATTACGAGGCCGCCAAGCTTGAGGGAATCAAGGGATTCCAGAAGATGACGAAGCTCACAATCCCATTAATTTTGAGTGACATAAAGGTTGTTATTACGTTAGCTATTACTGGTAGCATGAAAGTATTCGAGTTCGTGTGGGTCGTTTCTAGAGGAAAGAATAATACAGAAGTATTGGGAACATATATGTATAAAAAAGCGCTAGTCGATCAGAACTTCGGTTATGGTTCCACGATTGCAATTTATATGGTTGTTCTCGGTGTCATATTAGCATTACTTGCCAATCGTTTATTGAAAAGCGAAGAAATCACATACTAAGCCGTTATTAGGGGTGTTATTTTATGCAACCAGTCATTAACAATGAACATACTATAAGGCGAGTTAAAACCAGCCGATTCAGTCTAGGGACCCTCTTCATGTACATTGTATTAACCGCATGGTCCTTAACGACAATTTATCCACTATTCTGGATTGTTAATAACTCGTTTAAGGTCTCTAGTGATGTTATGAATAAGTCGTTCTCATTAGCGTTAGAACCAGTGCTTGTTAACTACACGACTGCATTTGATCGAATAAACATAGGTAAGAGTTATATCAACAGCTTGATCATGTCCGGAGGAACCGTATTATTCGTTCTACTGTTTGGTGGATTAGCAGCGTATGTGTTGTCTAGGTTTACTTTTAAAGCCAAGAGACCTATATACTCGCTTCTCTATGCAACTTTACTTATCCCTGCTTTCGCGACTGTCGTTCCTGTTTATGAGATTCTTATCAAGACGGGTTTAGTTAACACGTATTGGGGATTGATTTTGCCACAAACAGCAGGTAACTTAACCTTTGCAACATTAGTTATTGCAGGATATATGACGACGATCGCCAAAGAACTGGAAGAAGCAGCGTTTATTGATGGGTGCAATAGGTGGCAGATGTTCGTTAAGATCTTTTTTCCAGTATCTAGACCAGCATTTGCATCCGTAAGTATTTTCGTGTTCTTGTGGTCCTATAATGACTTGTTCTCTGCATTGATCTTTGTTAATAAAGAGAGCGTTCGTCCCATTGTCGCATTGTTGAATGAGATCAGCTCGCAATATGGAACTGACTTCGGACTCATGGCAACGGCTGTAGCGCTTACCGTCATACCCGTATTAATTATTTATCTGTTCATCTCCAAGTTCATCGAAAAAGGATTAACTGAAGGTGCGATCAAAGGATAACCAGTCTATTCTAGATCAGAGGTAAAAGGGGTGCCCTACAAACCATTACGGTCTGTAGGACACCCCTTTTCTGTACCATTGTATGATTATTTCAAACCGCTAGTCGTGTAACTCTCAATAATGTTCTTCTGGAAAATAATAAATACGATGATAATCGGCATAACCATAAAGGTTGCACCTGCCATCTGTAAGGCAAAGTTTCCTCCGTACTGACTTTTCAGTAATGAGAGACCGACGGACAAAGTATATAACTTCTCATCGTTCGCCATAATTAACGGCCATAGGAAGCTGTTCCATCCACCGATAAAAGCAAGAATGGCTTGTACAGCAAGAATAGGCTTGGAAACAGGAAGAATGATTTGAATGAAGGTTCTGAATTCACTAGCACCATCAAGTCGTGTCGCTTCTATAATCTCATCTGGAATCGTCGTCATAAACTGGCGGAATAAGAAAATCCCAAATGCCCCCACGAGACCAGGTAATACAATCCCAAGCATCGTGTTCGTCAAATTCAGTTTATTCAAGATCAAATATACTGGGATCATAGTAACTTGGCTCGGAATCATCATTGTTGCTAACACCATAAAGAAAATACCATTTTTCCCTTTAAAGTTATACTTAGCAAAGCCAAAACCAGCCATCGCATTGAGGAACATCCCAAAGAATGCGAACAGGACGATGATCAATGTATTTTTCAAATACACAGCGAAATTCATATTTGCAAATAAATTCTTATAGTTCTCAAACGTCAAATCCTGCGGCCATAATGTCGGCGGAATCAAGATAACTTCACTTTCCGTCTTAAAGGATGATAAGATCATCCAAATAAATGGAAGTACAAACATGATTCCCCCGATTGTTAATACAATCCCTGCAATCCATTGAAATAATCTATCTTTATTATTGCCTTTCATCGGTTCACCACCGCTCTATTAATAATCTGATTCTTTATTCTGTACTTTGTATTGAACCAACGTTACCGCGATGACTGCGATAAATAAGACAAATGATCCTGCTGCTGCATATCCAAAGTTACTTAATTGGAAACCATTCTTATAAATAAACAAAGCAGCTGACATCGTACCATCCAATGGTCCACCCTTCGTCATAATGAACGGTTCTTCGAAGAACTGTAACCATCCAATCATTGTCGTAATCGATACGAAGAAGATTGCAAAGCGCAACATCGGAAGTGTGATTGCCCTAATCTGCTGCCAGGTATTCGCACCATCCAATTCCGCAGCTTCATAGTAAGACCTTGGAATCCCTTGCAATGCCGCAATGAAAATGATCATATTTAGACCTACCGCTCTCCATAGAGCCATGAGAATCAATGATATCTTAGCGACCGTAGGCTCGGTTAGCCACGGAATGGCAGACAAATTCATAGATTCTAAAATGTAATTAAATAAACCAAAAGCTGGGTTGTACAAATAAGCCCATACAACTGCTACAGCTACTACGTTCGTAACCGAGGGTAAATAAAAGACAACACGAAACACTTTGAAAAGTTTAGACTTCCCTAAGTTAATCAATAAAGCAACACTAAGTGATGTTAGAATAACCAACGGAACACCAATAATAACGTAAAATAACGTGTTAAAAATGGCTTTCAAGAAAACCGGATCCGACAGCACATTAATATAGTTCTTGATACCAACAAAGCTCAAATTTGAATAGTCTGCTAATCCCGCCAAGTCCATATCCGTGAAGCTGATGAACAAGGCCACAAAGATAGGTAGCAACGAAAATACAGTGAGTAATATAATCGCAGGTGCAATAAATAAATAAGGCGCTTTTCTTGATGTGAAACCTTTCATACCCTAGTCACTTCCTTTACTCAGGTTCCAATGAACAGACAATGAGCATGCTAACCTGCTATCGTAGCAGGTTAGCCTCATTATTCATTATTATTTATTAATGATAGATTCCGCTTTTTTATTGAATTCATCCATTTCTTTTTGAATATCAATACCTGGTGTACGGTACACTTTTTCAAAGCTACTCAAGAAACTTTGTGCCGTTTCTTCAAATGTTTTTGTAGATGGCATTGGAATTGCTGTTGCTAACTGCTCACCGAACACTTTGTAATTCGCATCATTTTGAAGAACAGGATTGTTCCAAGCTTCTTTCGTAGAAGGAAGAGATTTCGTCAATTCCATCCACTTCAATTGGATTTCAGGCTTCGCCATGAACTCTACAAATTTCAGTGATGCATCTTGATTTTTAGTGAATTGGAATACGGACATATTTGCTCCACCAAGAGATGAGAAATTGTTTTCTTTACCTGTTGGTAACACCGCTGTTGCCCATTTACCTTCAAGTTCAGGCGCTTGTTCTTGAATCAAATTAACCATCCAAGGTCCACTGATGAACATTGGTGACACGCCTTCGCCACGGAATCCTTGAATCGCATCGATACCAAGATCCATTGGAGCGGATTTATCTGTAAAGAATTGTTGCATGTACTTAACTGAACCTACAAATTCCGGTTGATTGAATAACGGTTTACCGTCTGCATCAAACAATTTGGAACCATTTTGACGTGCTAACATAAATGCTAGAGATTGTTCTTTCACATCAAGGGAGAATCCGTACTTCCCTGCGCCACGAGCAGCTAATTTCTTAGAAGCATCAAGCATTTCATCCCATGTTTTTGGTGCTTGATTATAACCTACTTCTTTTAATAGGTCCGTACGATAATAAAGAACACGAGTATCGATGTACCAAGGTGCGCTTACATAAGTACCTTCAAATGTTCCCGTTGCAACAGAACCAGGATAAAAGTTCTCTTGTTTCAATCCAGGGTATTTATCTAAATATGGTGTTAAGTCCATCAATGCTTTGGCATTTGCGAATTCCGGAATCCAAGTTGTACCCATCTGCACAACGTCTGGACCTTTCTTGGATGCAACAGCTGTTAACAATTTGTCATGTGCTGTATCCCAAGGTAATGTTTGTACCTCAACTTTAATATTTGGATTTTCTGCTTCAAAGAGTTCAGCGATTTTTGGAATCGATTTAGCTTCCTCACCCATACCCCATACATTAATGGTTGTCTTTTTATCACTTGCGTTACCTGTGTCTGCTGAATTTGCTCCACATCCTGTAAGGACACCCATAACAAGTACAGTAGATGCTAATCCGGTTGCTAATGTTTTTTTACGCATATTTAATTTCCTCCTAGGTCATGATTAGTTAATATACCTCTTCAATCTCTTGTCTAATATAAGGCTAGACCGGCCTCCTTCGGAATAACAGTAATACTAACCTTTAATTCCCATAACTAACTAAATCATTCTAACAAACGTTTCTATCAACTCAATTAAACAATATAAAATCGTTGAACTTGTAATATAAACGTTTCGATAGTCATTATATAACAGGATGAAATCGTATTCAAGTGGTTAATTTTATTTTTTCGAAACGTTTTCATTATTATATAAGATGGGTTGACTCCTCATTTAAAGGTGTTTATAATGGTCTTTGTCGATCATAGAAACGTTTCGACAATCTATAATGTTCCTAAAAAACGTTTATAGCTTTACAAGATGGAGGGAATCATATGCCAGAACAACAGTTACGTACATTAATCAATCAAATGTCTATAGAAGAAAAAATTAGTCAGCTCCTTCAGTTGGCCGGACCGTTTTTTGAAGGCGCCGAAAGCCAAGGTGAAATTACAGGGCCTATGGAGGCTCTTGGAATAACAGATCATTCAATTCGAAATACAGGTTCCGTATTAGGGTTAACCGGAGCTAAGGAAGTCATACAAGTACAAGAAGCACATTTGAAAAATAATCGCCTAGGTATTCCATTATTAATGATGGCGGATATTGTTCATGGATATAAAACGATCTTCCCAGTCCCACTTGCTATCGGTTGCTCATGGGATATGGACATGGCTGAGAACACTGCTGCAATTGCCGCTGCAGAAGCTTCAGCCGCTGGTGTACACGTAACGTTCGCACCGATGGTTGACCTCGTACGTGATCCACGTTGGGGAAGAGTTATGGAATCTACCGGAGAAGATCCTTTCCTTAATAGTGAATTTGCACGAGCTTTCGTAAGAGGCTTCCAAGGAACTGATTTAACACAAGATCATACTCGTGTAGCCGCATGTGTGAAACATTTCGCCGCTTACGGTGCATCAGAAGGTGGTCGTGACTACAATACGGTGGATATGTCCGAACGCCAATTGCGCGAATCCTATCTCCCGGCTTACCGCGCAGCATTAGATGAAGGTTGCGAGATGGTGATGACAGCATTTAATACGGTCGATGGCATACCAGCTACTGGAAACCGTCGTCTAATGAGAGACTTACTTCGCGATGAATGGGGCTTTGATGGTGTCTTGATTTCTGATTGGGGCGCAGTGAAAGAGATGATTCCTCACGGGATTGCTGCGGATGAAGCTGAAGCTGCATATAAAGCTATTCAAGCTGGTGTTGATATTGAAATGATGACACCTGCCTATGAACATCATCTAAAAGGACTCATTGAGAACGGTCAAGTGAATGAATCCCTCGTTGATGAAGCCGTCATGCGTATTTTGAAATTGAAACACAAACTAGGCTTGTTCGATAACCCACATCGTGGTGCGAGTATCGAACTTGAAGAAGAGCTTATATTATCAGAAACTCATCGTGAAGCTGCGCGTGATGCAGCTGCTAAATCTTGTGTGTTATTGAAGAATGACAATGTTCTACCTTTAAAGGAAGAGCAAAAGATAGCCTTGATAGGTCCATTCGCTCAAAGCGGGGATATCCTCGGTCCATGGTCATGGCTGGGATCGAAAGAAGAAGCTATCCAGTTATATACCGGTATGGTCAATCTAGTAGGTTCTACGAATATCACTACCGCACAAGGTTGCGATATTGAGACAGGGACTGAAGCTCAATTGGCAGAAGCATTATTAGCAGCACAGCATGCCGATGTCATTGTGCTCGCATTAGGTGAGCATTCCGACATGAGCGGCGAAGCTGGTAGCCTTGCAGATATTCGTCTGCCGCAAATTCAACTTGACTTAATCGCTACATTACAATCGTTGAACAAGCCTATGGTTACGATTCTCTTTAACGGTCGCCCACTCGATTTACACGGGGTCTACGACCAAGTGGATGCCGTACTTGAAGCTTGGTATCCAGGAACTGAAGGCGGAGCAGCTATTGCTGATTTATTATATGGCAGAAGAAATCCATCGGCTCGATTAACCATGTCATTCCCATATTCAGTAGGTCAAGTACCTGTCTATTACAATCATTTCAATACAGGTCGTCCACAGGGTGCACCAGATGCACAAGTCCGTTATGTATCGCAGTACTTGGACATCCCAAATGAACCGCTATTACCTTTCGGTTATGGTCTTAGC
Source organism: Paenibacillus macquariensis (assembly GCF_900156375.1). Classification (GTDB taxonomy): domain Bacteria; phylum Bacillota; class Bacilli; order Paenibacillales; family Paenibacillaceae; genus Paenibacillus_AQ; species Paenibacillus_AQ macquariensis. The sequence goes on along the minus strand of NZ_FTNK01000008.1, from coordinate 133,523 downwards.
TATACAAGCTTTGAATATAGCGAAGCTTCTGTGTCCTCTACAACGATGACGATGGAACAACCTTTGACTATCAAAGTGCGTGTCACCAACACAGGAGAATGTACAGGTGAAGAGCTTGTACAATTATATATCCGTGACATAGCTGGAGAAGTGGTTCGTCCAGTCAAAGAATTGAAGGCTTTCCGCAAAATCATATTAGAACCAAAAGAGAGTCAAGAACTTACCTTTACCTTAACGGAAGAACAGCTTCGCTATCATCATTCAAACTTAGAATACAAGAGCGACTCAGGCGACTTCTATGCCTATATCGGCAGTAATAGTAAAGACGTTACGGAACTGAAATTTACATTAATTAAGTAAGAAAGCGAGTGAGGACAATGACAGCTAGGAATACTTCGAATTTCCAGATAACATCAAATAACTTAGCCTTTACATTTATGAATAGCGGAGATATCCGTGAAATACTTATGAATAAGACGATGATTAATCAATGGATCGCCAATCCTTTAGATGGATCACTAAACAATTTATACCTTCGTATACACAACGAATCAGGCATGAATATCACACCACTACTTGGTATTCAATCAACTAGTGAGGTAAGCTATACTGACTCTCAAGTGATCTATAACGGCATATTTGAATCCCTTCGTTATCGTGTAACATTCACGTTAACACCGATGAACATTTGGTTCTGGGATGTTCAAGTTGAAGGACAAGGCGAAGTTGTTGATATCATTTACGGACAAGATATGGGTCTAGCAGATCAAGCAGCTGTACGCTCGAACGAAGCCTATCTCTCTCAGTATATTGACCATGCCATGTTTGAAGATGCTGATAAAGGTTACGTCGTATGCTCACGTCAGAACATGCCACAAGGCGGCGCGTTCCCTTATATCCAACAAGGTTCATTAACGAAGTCCGTAGGCTTCTCAACAGACGGCTTCCAATTCTTTGGACTATCTTATAAATCTACGAACCAAGCTGCTGCTCTTCAGCAGACACAATTAAATAATGAAGTCTATCAATATGAATTTGCTTATACTGCTTTGCAATCAGAACAGGTAACACTCGATGGGACTGCAAATTTTGTATTCTACGGGCTATTCAGACCAGATCATCCGAACGCCATTACATCCCTTGAATTCAATCAAGAAATTGCAGAAGCATGGGCTTACGTATCTGAACTACAAATAGCTGAAACCATCTCCATTAGTAAAGTAAGCATTGGATCGCATATCGCTTCACCACTAGCAACGGAATCGATGACATTAGAAGAAGTGAAAACACTCTTCCCTAATCGTCACCAAGAAGAGTGGAACGGCGAAGAACTATTGTCCTTCTTTACGGATACGCACGAACATATTGTATTGAAAGCAAAAGAATTACTCGTAGAACGCCCTCATGGTCACATTCTAATGACTGGGGATAACGCGCGTTTAAATAGTAAAATCTTAACAACAACATCTTACATGTATGGTATATTCAACTCACAATTGGTTGTTGGAAATACGTCTTGCAATAAAATGATAACGAATGCTCGTAACGCACTGAACGTGATGAAAACATCTGGTCAACGCATTTACATCGAAATCGAAGGTACCTATCACCTACTCACTATGCCTTCCATGTTCGAAATGGGCTTCAACTATGCTCGCTGGCACTACAAAATGGCTGACGATATGATCGTTATTACGAATCATACAACGGTAAACACACCGGAATTGCACTTACAAGTTCGTTCTGCAAGTGGCAAAGCTTATCGTTATCTCGTAACAAATCAAGTCGTAATGAACAACAATGAGTACGTTACACCTTATCACATGGAACAGTCTGATTCCGTACTTACATTCCGTGCAGATTCAGCTTCCGATAGTGCCAATACACTTCCGGAGCTCTGCTATCGCATGAAGTTTACAGGTGCTGATATGACGGTCCAAGACGAGACCTCGATGGCTTCACATGTAGATGCCGGATCAACTTCACTTGTAGTCCTTGAACTATCTACGACAAGCGAGTGGCATATGACTGCTCAAGGATTAATTGATGGTGAATTTATTCCTTTCGGAACTTCCGATGCAACTACCGAGATCGCTCAGTATCGTGCGTTCTTTGAGCAAGTGATGAACGGATTTAACCTGAATCATCCCGAAGGCCTTACCGACGATATTCAAAAAGTAAACGCACTAGCATGGTGGTACACACACAATATGCTAGTACACTATTCCGTTCCACACGGTTTAGAGCAATATGGTGGTGCAGCATGGGGTACGCGTGATGTATGCCAAGGTCCTATAGAATATTTCATGGCGACTCAAAAATATGATGAAGTACGTGACATTATTAAGATGGTGTTCACGCATCAATATGAAGATGAAGGCAACTGGCCGCAATGGTTCATGTTCGATCAATACTATCGAATTCAACAAGAAGAAAGCCATGGCGATATTATTGTGTGGCCACTCAAAATATTAGGTGACTACCTGAACTTCACGAAGGATTACAGCATTCTCCAAGAAGAAGTGCCTTATTCCATCCGTCACACAGGCGAATTAACAGAGAAGAAAGTAAGCATTTATGATCATGCTAAGAAAGAAATCGATTATATTAAAGGCCATTTCTTACATGATACGCACTTATCTTCTTATGGCGATGGTGACTGGGACGATACGCTTCAGCCTGCGAATGCACAATTGAAACAATATATGGTCAGCAGTTGGACCGTTGCACTCACATATCAAGTGTTTAACCAACTATCTTCTGCGCTATCCCATCATGATGAAGCGATGTCTGCTGAATTAAGCAATCTTGCTACAGGTATTAAAGCTGACTTTAATCGCTATATGTTGCAAACCGATGTCATTCCAGGCTTTGTATATATGGAAGAACCAGGTCAAGCGGAATTGATGCTACATCCTACGGATACGAAGACTGGCATTCAATACCGCCTGCTTCCGATGACTCGCAGTATGATCGGTGAATTACTAACTGAAGAACAAGCAGCCGCTCACTATGAGCTTATTAAGAAAGAACTTTATTGTCCGGATGGCGTTCGCCTGATGAACCGTCCAGCTCAATATGTTGGTGGTGTAAGCTCGAACTTCAAGCGTGCTGAACAAGCAGCGAACTTTGGTCGTGAAGTCGGTCTACAATACGTTCATGCTCACATCCGCTTCGTTGAAGCTATGGCCAAGCTCGGTAAAGCCGATGAAACTTGGAAAGGCCTTGCCATGATTAACCCTATTGGCATCCAAAACGTCGTACCGAATGCTGAAATACGTCAGAGTAACGCTTACTTTAGTAGCTCCGATGGGAAGTTCAATAACCGCTATGAAGCACAGGAACGGTTCAACGAATTACGTACGGGTGATGTCGCTGTCAAAGGTGGTTGGAGAATCTACTCTAGCGGACCTGGGATCTACATGAACCAATTGATCTCTAACTGCTTAGGTATTCGTCATGAAGGTGGCGATCTTATTCTAGATCCTGTCCTACCAACAACATGTGATGGTATGCAATTTGACTTCACACTCAACGGATATAAGGTACGCTTCGTCTACCATATTACTGGTCAAGCAATCAGCCGTGTCACTGTAAATGAACAAGATGTTGCTACAACGCAAACAGCCAACCGTTATCGTGAAGGTGGTATTCGAATCAGCGAGCAACAACTAGGTGATTTGATGAACGAAACGATGAATGAAATCAACATTTATATGTAAAATTTATGTGGCGATCTTTCGGGATCGCCATAAACTTTGATATAGTATTAGAATAAAGAAGTATCATAATGACGGAGAGAATGTTAGGAGCGAATGTCGTGATCAGTATTAAAGATATCGCTAAAAAAGCCGGGGTCTCAATCTCGACCGTTTCTTATGCGCTAAACAGGAGTTCCAAAGTCACCGAGGAAACCGCATCAAGAATATTAGCTATAGCAAAAGAATTAAATTACGTACCTAATGCAGCTGCTCGAAATTTAAAAAGACGTGAGACTAAAATTATCGGTGCGTTCTTAACAGATTACAACGGTGTATTTTATGGTGATTTATTACAAGGCATGAAAGAAGTTCTAAACAAAAATGGCTACGATTTAATCGTCTGTAGCGGCAAACAGTCGCATCGTCTTTTGCCGGAGAAAATGATCGACGGAGCTATCGTTCTAGATGCATTATTCTCTAGTGAGGAATTACTACTCCATGCGGATCGTGGTCATAAATTAGTTGTGCTCGACAGAGAATTAATACACCCCAATATCAACCAAGTATTACTCGACAATAAAGCCGGGGCAGGACTTGCTGTTGAATACTTAATTGAACAAGGCCATCGTAAAATTTATATTGTTACAGGACCTCCTGACTCTTTCGATTCGAATCAACGACTACAAGCCGTGAAGCAAACGATCGATAGAAATCAACCTATTGAATGTATTTCCATTCAAGGGAAATTCGATAAATTATCTGGCGAACAAGCGGCGCATCAAATCATGCAAGATTATACCGAACCCGTTGCAGTCTTCTGTCTTAATGATGAAATGTCCATCGGTATGTATAATGCCGTTCAGAAAAGTGACTTCCGAATCGGTGAGCATATCCACCTGATCGGATTTGATAACATGGAGCTAACGCAATATACACAACCTCGATTAGCCACCATCGATTATTCAAAGCACAAATGGGGTTCCATCGCTTCAGAGCAATTATTAAAACTTATCGCTTGTGAAGAAGTAGATCAGGAACGAATTTATGTCACTTTAATTCAGGGTGATTCTGTACATCCAGTATAATTCTATCCTACAGACAAAGACGAATCCTATCTAATAAGGTAGGATTCGTCTTTGTATTTGCATATGTTATGCGCTTATTAAATTGATGAGAAGTGTACAAAAGAGCACGCTGATTTACAATGCTTAGACCTAATAGTTTATAAAGATCCATTTTGTCAGTATGGCGAGGAAAATTTTATGCTTGGCTTTCGTAAAAACCCGTCACAGATATTTATCAGTGACGGGTTTGGGTGCTAAGTTATTAGTACGGCAATGGAAATTTAGTGACTCAGCTAATGCTTCTGTTACTGCTGGTGCATTACATTACCTATGGCGCCGGAGCTGGTGTCGGTGCTGCATTTTCCTCTTCCAAATAATATCGAATTTGTTTATTATCAATCGTTGTATTTTTAAATTCTAGTCCGCTTTCTACTTCTCCTTGGTCTATTACTAACCAAATTGTTGGTTGTTCAGTTGCTTCAGAATCGTTAACTAAAGTTCCAGTAACCGTTAATACTGAGTTTGATAGTCCTTCTGCAGAACCTTTTGATACTTCAATCCCACCAAATTCGTTATCACTAACGGTGGTTTGTCCTTCTAATGTTACTGCAGATGCGTTTACTAGAATACCTCCATCTGCACCTCTTGCCGTTACATCTTTAAGTGTTACTTCTGTTGCTTTATAAACCTGGATTCCGTATACACCCTGCCATCCTGTTACCCCTGCCATTACAACGGACAGACTATTTACCTTTGTTCCGTTAGCAAGAACAAGAATTCCTTGTCTTTGTCCGTTTGTCAGTTCGTTAAGTGCATTTGTGAAGGTTAATGTCTTACCTCCACCGTTAATTGTTACTGCATGGTTTACTACTAATGCTTCAGCGATAGCTGAAATATCTTCTGTTACATTTATTGTTTTAATTGCTTCTGTTGCTAATGCTGTTTTCAATTCTTCTACGGTAGCTACATTTGCTACTGTTACTACTGGTGCTTTTGCATTGTCCGCCACCAAATAGTATTGAGTTTGATCAGCTTTGATCGTTGTATTTGTTGTTGCTGGTCCACCTGTTACTGTTCCTTGATCATTCACTAACCAAATCGTTGGTTGTTTATATACTTCAGAACTGTTAACTAAGGTTCCAGTAACTGTTAATACTGAGTTTGATAATACATCTGCTGTTGCATTCGATACTTCAATCCCACCAAATTCGTTATCACTAACGGTGGTTTGTCCTTCTAATGTTACTGCAGATGCGTTTACTAGAATACCTCCATCTGCACCTCTTGCCGTTACATCTTTAAGTGTTACTTCTGTTGCTTTATAAACCTGGATTCCGTATACACCCTGCCATCCTGTTACCCCTGCCATTACAACGGACAGGTTATTTATCTTTGTTCCGTTAGCAAGAACTAGTATTCCTTGTCTTTGTCCATTTGCTAGTGTGTTAAGTGCATCTGTGAAGGTAAGTGTCGTATTTTCTCCACCGTTAATTGTTACTTCATGGTTTACTACTAATGTTTCAGTGATTGCTGGAATACTAGTAGTGATGTTGATTGTTTTAATTACTTCTGATTCTAATGCTGTTTTCAATTGTTCTAAGTTAGCTACGTTTGCTTCTGTTACTACTGGTGCTTCCACCTTCACTAAAGCTTTTTGTGCCGCTTGGATTGCTGCTATGGCTGCATTTACTTGTCTTTGAGTATTTGCTGCTGTAACTACATTAGCCAATACTACCGTTTGATAGATTGTCCAGCTTTCTTGCGTATAATCAGCTTTTACAACCGCTGCTAAAGTCGCATTGTATGCTGTTAGGTCTGCTACTTCCGGAGTTGTACCTCCACCAGAACCGCCACCATTAGAACTTCCACCGCCAGATGTTGGAGGAGTCGTTGTTGCTACGTTACTCGCTGTTCCACCTACCGTTGTACCTCCGCTAATTTGGACACCACCGACACCTGTAATACCTGTTACGCCAGGACTAACTACGATTTGCGTCTTTGGAGTTTCAATTTTGGAATCTGTTGCACCGCCCTGTACTTCCACTCTCGTTACTGTACCTGTACCTGTTATCTCAGTATTTGCTGCAGCTGTTACAATAGTAGCTACCGCACCCGCAACCTCTACTTTTGTTTTACTTGCTGCTGCATTAATATCTACAGAATTCACTTTTGATTTAGCATCGATAATGACCTTCGAGTTCTGAGCAGAAATATTAATATCTTTGATATTTGCGCCAATGGTACTAACCACAATATCTTCTGCATGAATCTCAACTTTGCCAACGGTACCTTCAATATGAACGTCGTCGGACCCATCATCTATATACACGATTCCAACGTTGGCATCGCCTTTAACCTTAACGCTAACTGCGCCGTCTATTCTTGCAACGATCACATTGGACACATTGGATGTTCCTGTGATAATAATGGAATTCACCCCACCACCACGAACGACCATTCGACCGGTAACCTTCACATTGTCTAATGTAACCTCACCATTACCTACACCGTCACCAATAATGAGATCACCACTCACTGTTACGTTCTTCAAAGTAACATTCGGTGTATTCACCATGATATTACCTTCAGCAACTGTGGTATATTCGCCTGCTGTTCTAATATATTGTTTTAGAATATTATCTAAGGTTTGAGCAAACTCTGCTCTCGTAATCAATCCCTTAGGATTCAACTTTCCATTGGACCCCTGAATATATCCACCATTTACAATCGCATAAATATCACCTTTTGCCCAATCGGATATTTCATTCACATCTGCAAAATTCTTATTGATCGTAGTTGCAGGTTGTAACTTCAATGCTCTTGCGATAACAGCAAACACTTCTTGACGAGTGATCGCCTTGTTGGGATTCATCTTTCCGTCTGAACCTTGGATGACATTCATCTGACTAGCAATTGCCAAACTGTCTGCATACCAATCTGTAGATTTGATGTCTGCAAACTTCAAATCATTTTTCGCAGTAGCTCCAAAAGCACGTGCGATGACAGTTGCCATTTGGGCTCTGGTCAAATTATCATTAGGTGAAATCTTTCCATCTGCTCCGCTCAGCAACCCATTCGTTACAGCATTGTTGAGTGCACCCGTCGACCAGTTGTTCGTCATATCCGAAAACACAGGTAGATTGATCTCTGGGCTACTTCCCTCAGCAGCGTAAGATATAGGTGGCATCATTCCAACTACCATTACTCCAGTCAACATTACAGATAATAATTTCCTTTTAATCTTCATCATTCAGTTCTCCTCTTATCATGTATTTTCAAGAAGGTTGTGACAAATTCTCTCCCCCTAGTAAACAGGGCTTGAAATAATCCATCATCTTATATAAAATCATCTGAATTCTAGCTAACATTCAGTGATTACAATCCTCTTACATTTATATAGGCGATTATACCCACACGACTTTTCTAAAAAAAATCCCCTCAAGAATGCTTAGTTCTTTAGTCTCTATTACATTTTCACCAATTAACGCCCTAAAATATCGACATGAAAAGGCGCACCTCCACCAACTCTCGATGTGTGTAATACCACTACTACACACCGCAGAGAACGAAAGAACTCCTAATGTAGAATATTAAACAAGTATATTTGCTAGTTTCTAGTGATTCTTAGTATATTCACAGGATTATATCCTGTAATCTAGTCTTACATTATGTATTTCTCAAAACTTCCTAGGTATCATATATTTGGGTATATTACCCAAAGGCAATGATGTTATATTATCATAGTCACAAATAAAACGCTACCAAAATACTACATTATTTTTAGGTCTTAGGACTCAGTTCGACTAACAACCCCTTCAAGCGCACTATTTCCCCAGAATTATTGATGGGATAGTAGAGTGTCTACTTAAAGGGGCTACAATTAATTTATATCAAGCACTAATCGCTTGCTTTCATAGAGTCAACCATTTCTATCTTCTTCAGCTTCCTATACAAAATCAACTGTACAATAAATGAGAATACCATCGTAATGACCGCAGATGCTATAAAACTTGAGATAGAAATACTTCTGCCAAACATTAAATCTGTTCTTTCTGATGTTCTTACCACAAATGCATGAAGAGCCATCCCGAGCAGCAGACCCACACCTGTTCCAAACATACTTAGTATGAAGATCTCACGGAATATATACCCTCCAACTTCTTTATTATGGAACCCGAGCACTTTTAATGTGGCAAGTTCTTTTCTACGTTCACTGATATTGATATTAGTAAGATTATAAATTACAACGATAGCAAGCCCACCAGCCGCCATGATAAGCGCAAAGACAACAAAGTTAATGCTAGATAGTAAATTGTCATACGACTTCTTGGTTTGTGATACAAATGCTGCACTCGAAACGGTGTCACTCGTTAATAACTTGGTAAGTGCCGCATCCTGCTGCGAATCGTCGGTTATAAAGGTGTTTAACATCAACGTATTGTAGGAAGGAGCTTTACCAAAAGCATTGTTATAATCCGCTTGATTAAGATATATATAACTACCTACATAGTTTTCAGCTATTCCTGAGAGAACGAACTTACCTGTTTCTCCATTAGCATTTTCAAGGGTGAACGTATCTCCCTTTTGTATGCCTAAAGCGGACGCAAGCATTTCTGTAACAATCACAGAGGACTTATCCGTAACAATCGATTTACCACTTCGTCTATCCCTCAGATTAACAAAATCCTTGAGAACACTTGGTTCCTTCGGAACATAAACAGTCGCCATAAATCTTTCGTTTTTCCGCGTTGCATATCCTGTTTGACTCGAGATTTCCGTGAAATTATCGACCTTCTTCGTATCCTTGATGAATTCATTCACGACCGAGTCCAAAGGATGATCCCCATTTAATTCGATAAGTAAGTCATATTGGAAGATCTCATTAAATTGTGTGTTTGCAATATCCCCTACGGAATCACGCAGACCGAAACCCGTAACGATCAGGGCCGTGCAGCCCCCAATGCCAATAACCGTCATAAAGAAGTGCTTCTTATACCGGATAAGATTTCGAGCCGTAGCCTTATACGTAAATTTCATACGCGACCAAATAAAAGGTATCCGTTCAAGAAAAATACGTTTTCCCGCCTTAGGTGAACGGGGAAGCATCAGACTTGATGGTTTCTCCTTGAGCGCATGATAGCAAGCCCAGATCGTCGCAACCATCGTACATACAATAGCCAGAAACGAAGAAATCAAGGCCAACCCCCAACTAAAGTTCGCAATAAACTCAGGTAAATGATATCCCGATGCATAAGCATTCCACAATATATTGGGTAACACTCGAAATCCTACAAGCAAACCAACGATACTCCCTAGCACCGTTGCAAGACCACAGTAGACCAAATATTTAAACATGATCGTACCTTTGCTATATCCTAATGCTTTTAATGTTCCGATTTGTGTACGTTCCTCTTCGACCATACGCGTCATCGTGGTCAGAGCTACAAGTGCAGCAACAAGAAAAAAGAATATTGGAAATACCGTTGCAATTGACGCTACCTTCTCCGCATTTATCGAAAAGCTAACATAACTAACATTAGCGTTACGATCAAGAACATACCATTTCTGTGTTTTTTGCGAACGAGATTTACCGAGTGCTTCAAGCTTTGTAACGATTCCATCCATTTGTGTATCATATTCTTCTTTAAAGGTGTTCAAATCAGACACACCCGAAGCCGTAATGAATACATCTGTGTATGCACCAAGCTTATAGTTGCTTTCATCCACATACATTATTGCGCCAATTCTTCCGTTACCAATTTTACTTGCTTCAGCCTCTTTGGATAAATATTGAGAATTACTTACAACACCCACTACGGTATACTCCGTGGTGTTATATATTTCACCGACATTCCCGTAATTCTCATTGTCCTCAGATACGCTCATTGTAGTCCCAAGCTCAATTTCAGACAGAAAGTTTCCTTTCTGTTCTACCAATGCTTCGTTGTTAGCCTGCGGCATTCTGCCTTTAATGAGCTTTAATTGATTAATAAATCCATCATCATTTTGATTCAACCTATTAAGTGGTAACCCATAAATTCGAGTCGGTAATACCTCATTATCATTTGTTTTCATTAACGAATCGGTCACATAGGCAGGCATAACCTTATTTATTTCGTCCATAGAGGAGATTGCCTCTATATCTGCATTCGTTAATCCCATGGTAGCTTTAATATTAATATCAGCCATATGGCTGTCATCATAATATTTATCAACCGAGGCTTGCATATCAGGCGTTGTTGCAAGCAGCCCCGCAAGAAACCCGACACCAAGAGCAACGATAGCGAAGATTGCCACAAACCGTCCAAAACTTTCTTTGATTTCGCGGGTTATCGTCTTAATATAGGTTTTTTTCACGCCTACCACTCAATCCTTTCAACGGGAACAGGATCAGGATTAATTATCATTTTGGATACCGCTCCGTTCTTAAAGTGAATGACACGGTCTGCCATTTGCGTAATTGCTAAGTTATGCGTAATAACAATAACTGTTTTGCCCGTTTGACGACAAGTGTCCTGCAACAGCTGTAAGATGTTCTTGCCTGTATTGTAATCGAGCGCACCTGTCGGTTCGTCGCACAACAGAATCTTGGGATTCTTCGCTAGTGCTCTCGCAATGGATACACGCTGCTGCTCACCACCCGAAAGTTGTGCTGGAAAATTCAACATACGCTCCGATAGCCCTACTTGCTCAAGCACCTTCTTCGCATCCTGAGGGTTTCGGCAAATTTCGGAGGCAAGTTCAACATTCTCTACTGCCGTTAAATTTTGAACCAGATTGTAGAACTGAAATACAAAACCGACATCATGTCTTCGATATTCTGTTAATTGCTTTTCATTTAGCCCACTTATTTCGCTACCGTCCAGTCGAATCGTACCACTGTCACATGAATCCATTCCGCCAAGCATATTCAGTACAGTCGTTTTCCCCGCACCACTTGGACCGACAATGACACAAAATTCTCCCTCTTCAATGGAGAAGCTAACATTATCCGTAGCGGCAATCTTTTGTTCACCAATATGATAAAATTTACTTACATTTTCAAATTCTACATAGTCTCTCACAGGCGATTCTCCCCTTTATTCATCGTTCCAATGGACAACTCTATCAATCGAATTAATTCCAATCCATTTGCTTCCCCCAAACCTTCCACAAGGATATCAAAGTATCTCTCGATATTTCCTTGTTTCTCCTTTACGAAGGACTTCCCTTCTGGTGTTATCATGACACTCATTCTCCGCCTATCATCCTCAGCCATTTTCATTGTGACATACCCCTTCTTCCTTAAAGTTGAAAGAGCAGCTGTAATTCTTGGCCTTGATACATTTAGATTATCGCTGAGAATGGATGGGTTAATTTCCAAATCGCTATTTTGACATAAAAAAAAGAGCAAGTGGAGTTCTCCCTGTAAGAATTCTGCAAGATGGCTGAAGGCTTTCATCTCATACAACCCAGCAAGAGATCCGATTAAACGATTTCTTAATTCAATTTCTTTCATAATGAACCTCCGATAATGATTCCAAATAGTGAATAGTAAATAGTATTTATTGTTAACACTGTTCACTATAATCTACGCACTAATTTTTTACAATATACCCAGATAAATAATCAAATTAGGTTCAATAAAAAAACTGTAGAATGATTGAAAAATCAATCATCACAAAACTGATCTCTCACTATTCTTAGGGTAAATCTCAAGGTATACTTGTTAAATGTTGGATCATATTTTTCCACAGGAGGATCACAGATGAAATTATGTTTTGAAGGAGATTTGACAACACTTACGCCTGGTATTCAGGCACTATCTCATGATCTTGGGTTCTTCGAAGCTGATGGCGGATTAACCGTTAAAGTCAAGCAGTCGACAAATGCTGAAGAATTGGTCGTTGGCTTAAATCAAAGCCATGCATACATACATTATGGACAGAAACATCAGTTTTTCCGCGGACTTGGTCTTCTCCTACAACATAGCTCTAGCGGTGAGCCCTTCGAGCTCCAAGAGAAACAACAGTTCGATACGATCGGGCCAATGTTCGATCTATCCCGTAACGCAGTATTAACAGTAGATAGCTTCAAATTCATGTTGAATAAGATGGCGTTAATGGGACTGAACACCGTCATGTTGTATATGGAGGACACCTATGCCATCGAAGGTGAACCTTATTTCGGCTATATGCGTGGTCGTTATACACATGCAGAACTGAAAGAGATTGACGATTACGCTGACCAATTCGGCATCGAAGCTTTCCCAAGCATTCAAACGCTCGCTCATCTTGAAGAATTCCTCAAGTGGCAGCCCGTATCGAACTATAAAGATACGAAGGGTGCACTCCTTGTTGGGAAAGACCTAACTGATCTATTAGTCGAGAAAATGATCGAAGCTTCCAGTGCCCCGTTCCGTAGCCGTAAAATCCATATTGGTATGGACGAAGCAGAGGAACTCGGTCGCGGAAAATATTTAGACTACAACGGCTATAGAAGCCGGTTCGATATCATGACAGAACATCTAGAGAAAGTACTCGACTGTGCTCGTGGTCGCGGCTTGAAACCCATGATGTGGAGCGATATGTTCCTTAAGCTTGCTTCAGAGAATAGCAGTGAGTATTACGATAAAGACACACAGATCCCTGAGGAAATGGCTCGTAAGATTCCTCAGGACGTAGATATGGTGTATTGGGATTATGTACATACGGAGAAAGAAGAATATGAGGATTTGATCGCGAAGCACCGGAAGCTCGGCAACAATCTAGTGTTCGCTGGCGCTGTATGGATATTCAATACATTTGGGGTCAATTACGGATTGTCTTTGAACGCCTCCGACACAGCGTTACAAGTATGTAAACAAGAGGGTATTCGCGAGGTGTATGCAACGATGTGGGGCGATGACGGAAATGAAAGTAATCCATTCATTGCACTGCTAGGTTTACAACTCTACGCAGAACATGCCTATTCGGAAGAGAAACCAGATCAGGATCATTTAGCAGCACGGGTCAAGTTCTGCACAGGAATTGATGCCGATACGTTCCAACAGCTGAAGAATTTAGACGAAACACCGGGCGCAGAGCCCAACAACCAGAAGCAGAGCAATCCTTCGAAGTTTCTATTGTACCAGGATGTGCTACTTGGACTCTTCGACAAACAGATCGAAGGATTGGACATGGCTGAGCATTATGTTCAGGTGGAGCAAGATATACGTAGTCGACGCAACAAGGACGCTGAACTGGATTATTTATTCGAAGTACCTGAGAAATTATGCGGTGTACTGAAGCGTAAGAGTGAGATTGGGATTGAGTTGAAACGGGCTTATGATACCAATGACAATGAGACATTACGACACATTGCTACAGAAGCACTTCCCGCGATCTCAGAAGCTGTGCGCGAACTGCGTATAGCTCATCGTAGTCAGTGGTTACGTATGTTCAAGCCTTTCGGGTGGGAAGTGATCGACATTCGTTACGGCGGAGTCGTTAACCGACTCGACACGGCAACGTATCGAATTCTCGATTATGTGGAGGGTAAAATCAATCGAATCGAAGAGCTTGAGCAAGAACGCCTGCTCTATAGCACAACGAACCGCTTCACGAACAAGGGAGCTGGTTGGTGCAGTTATTACTACAGAATGGCATCACCGAACGTATTCTTCCACATCATTAACCCATTTTAAATCATCGTTAGCAACTAACGTACTTATACTTAACGAATAAACGACGACCCCTCCCGATTACTATCGGCAAGGGGTCGTCGTTTGTTATCTATGCTTTATTTTATTAATCCCATTAATCAACAGCCCATCTTTCTTATGTCCCTTCTCAATAAAGAACATAGATACGGCCCCTAATCCTACATGAGTCCCTACCGCTACACCCATTTGCATGATGAATATTTCACCTTTAAATGCTGTCTCTTGCCTGATCTTCTCCATCAAATTATCAGCAATCGTTCTCTCCGAAGTGAAGCCTATAATAATGAAATCTGTAACATCCCAATCATTTCGCAGGTTAAATTCTTTCACATAATGGTTTAATACGCCTTTTAATCCTCTTTCCTTAGCTACGATAGCCCCTTTACCTTGTCTCATAGACATGATCGGTTTGATTTTTAGAATTCTCCCTATTATAGCGCTAGCATTATTAAGCCTACCACTCTTAATCAGATGATTTAGATCATCAACACAGAGAAAGTGTTTCACACTATTGTTATATGTTTCATTAAATTGTATTAACTCTTCAAAAGTAGATCCTTTCTCTCTCAACATAGCAGATTTCAACGTTAACCATCCGCTGCCATGACTCATAGATCTTGAATCTACAACGTGAATTTTAATAGAAGAGTCCGGATGATCATCATAAAATGTTTCTTTTGCTATCTCAGCCGATTGATAAGATCCACTTGTACCACTCGACATACAAATACATAGTATCTCTGTGCATCCATCTTCTATTGCTTCATGTATGATATTCAAATATTCTGTTGGGTTAGGCATCGATGTCGTTGGGGCTTCTTCTAAATTACCAAGGATTGCATAGAAATCATCAGGTTGTATATCTATCTTATCTCTACACTCTTGACCGTTGACCATTATCATTAAAGGTGCGATTCCGATGTTATATTTCTCAATCATTTCTTCTGTCAAATCACATGTAGAGTCAGCCATAATCTTAATCATCTTTGTCCCCCAAAGAAAAAGAAGTAGGGCATTATTTCGTGCCCTACTTCTCATATATTTTTGTATCTACAATCTAGTATTCTTAATTTTCTATAGACTAACTTAATACGTACCTAGCGTCAATGAAACTTGTCACTTAATGTCGAATTAAGAGATATCCCGTTCACCAACTATACACAAAAAAGAACTGCTAACCCTAAAGATCAGCAGTTCTCTAACAAGCAAAGACACAATAAGTACACACTTGTTGTTTAATTGAATGACATCCAGATCGTATCCCCAACAACCTCGAACTGCTGCTTGTACCAGAAATTCCGTGATGTCGTTATCGGATATACATACATTTTCTTATTAGGATATTTCACTTTAAGCCAATCCATAAAGAACGCCGCATAACCATTGCCTTCAAAATCTTTCAAAACATCCAATGCTTCTATAAATAGAATATCTGTTTTGTTTTTAATATCTATATAGAAATCTTTTTGTAGATATCTCTCTTCATCACTGAAATAATCTTGCTCCGCCTTATGAACTAACTGCTTCCCACTTTTATATTCCCAAATCGCGGCATACCCGACCATACTATTGTCATCTTCAATGATGTATAGTTCTTCAGGTAGTTCCGAGATATCCTTCTTACTCAATTCCCCGGAATGATAACCAGAGGTTAATTCAGCTAATATCGTTTGCATGTCTTGATCAAATGATTTTGTAGTAATCTTAGGCATTTTCGATCTCCTTTGTGCTATTTACCGCATATTTGAATCCATTGTTCTACCGTTATTTTTTTACTGAGTTCTCCAATTAATTCATAAGGAATTTGATTCATCTTCTTAAACCGAATACAACTTTTCCCCATATCGAGCTTCGTCTTCATATGATTAGGATACTCTTGTACGAACCAATTTAATAGCTCTTGATCCGCGTATACCCCCATATGATAAACAGCCACAAAGTTTTTTTGAGAAGCAATACTCATAAATGGTAAAGGTTCTTTAGGATTGCAATGGTAACCTGCGGGATACAGTGAATGAGGCACCACATAACTGATAAATCCATAACTCATGGTCTCTTCAAATCCTACAGGAAGACTCTCCAGTATGATCTTTCTTAATTCTGAAATGACTGCTTTTCGTTCCTCAGGTAATTGATTTATATAATCTTCTGGTGAATTAGCATCATACATCATAATCATCACTCCTTATGCTCTATTCATCGAACTTCAAGTCATCTTATTATTCTTGTCCATAATACGCTATAACAACATCACCTTTCAATAAAACGCACTTACGTTACACGTAAGTATATACATAAAGAAACCGCCACGCATACGCGGCGGACATGAAATATCAACATCCTCATACAATACTAATGACTCGGATCTGTATATCATTTCGTTTACTCAAATCAATAAATTCATCATCGACCTTAATGAGGGGTGTCTCGATATTATGAGGATTCAGTGATACGACCTCACCCATTCGACCATCTGTCAAAACAACATTCTCACCAACCATACGTTTCATGATGTTATCCAGAAACACAGAAACAATGGTAGGATCAAGTTCACCAAATATCCCTCTCCTCATTTGACTTACAATTTCATGGAATGGGATTGCATCGTGATATGGACGCTTAGATGACATCGCATGAAAAATATCAGCGACGGCCACAATTTTGCTAAAGTGATCTACTTGGTCTCCTTTAAGGCCTAAAGGATATCCTTTACCGTCATTTCGCTCATGATGCTGCAGCGCTACTAACGGAATTCGTTGGTTTAATCCTACTGTATCCTTCAGAATCTCGTAACCATAAATCGTATGTTTTTTGATCAACGCAAATTCTTCATCCGTTAATTTCCCAGGCTTATTTAATATTTCAATCGGTACTTTGACTTTTCCAACGTCGTGTAACGTAGCTGCAAGAGACAATATTGAAATGTCAGACTCCGATAAATGTAGCCATCTACCAATTAACGTAGATAATATTCCCACGCCGATGTTGTGCTGATATGTATACTCATCCGTTGCCTTCACGACTTCAAATAATTGAAAAATATTAGTGTTATTAGAAGATTCCTGTACAAACGGAAGAATGCCTTTCCTTATTTCCATTAATGGAATCTTCCCAGATGCTTCAATGGAATGGAATAAAGTCTTCGATATATTAACGACTTTTTTTAATGACTTATCAGTTATTTTTTTATTTTCTGATACGAATGAAATGGAGATAGGGTCAATGATATGATTTTTCAGAAACTTAATATGATCATCTTGAATTTTTGTTAACGCTGGTATCAAAGACACGCCATACATATTAGTAATATCATTTTTGATCGTTCTACCTAATAAGTTATCCATTGATTCCCTCCCACAAACCATGTTTACTGCCTTTACATTATTTATAGTGACGCCTTCATCAAGTGTCCATTACTGACTAGCTTTTTGATATCCTGGTTATTACGGCATCGTTTGTCTCTATACATATTCTTATCGGCAATTGTAATAAGATCATTTAATTCCACGCCCTCATCTGGATACATTGCATGTCCGATAGACGCAGATACATTCACTGAAATCCGAGTTGATAAATTATTGAATCCATTGTGGAGTGCAAGGTAGCGTTCATTCAGTCCTGATACTTCTGTCCATGGGAAAATACATACAAATTCATCGCCGCCCCACCTAACCATATAATCCAAATGCCCGCACTCCTTCTTAAGAGCATTTGCAATCATTTGTAGCACACGATCCCCGGTTGCATGTCCATAATGATCATTTATTACTTTGAAATTGTCTACATCAATTAGAAAAATGAGAAGCTTCTGCGCTTTTCGATCCGACCTACTTTTCAATTTCGGGAACATATCCACGATGAATCGACGGTTGTAGCTTCCTGTCAATAAATCCTTTTCCGAAAAGTATTTAACCTTATCGTATTGCTTGCCGAGCCTCCAACCTAGAAACAGGAAGAACGCTGAAACCAATAAAAACATGATATCCGTGTAATTATTGACTATATCGTTATAGACAATTAATCCGAGCGAACTTATGACAACAATAACCACGGATATGATGCGCCCTGTGTATTTCATATGTTAATACCACCCCCTATGTATTCACGTACTAATAATCCAACTCTAGCTGTTTTTGTAGTACATCTGACAAACACCGAGCTTATTCTAATATAGTTCTAATTTTATCAATATTTTCGACATAAAAATATCCCCCGTTTGGGGGATAACATTAATCCAATATGTTTAATTCCTTGGCTCGTTGTAATGCTTGTACGCGATTACTGACTCTTAGCTTCCTGTACACATTTTTAATATGCGACTTTACGGTTTCACCTTTAATGCTCAGGTCATAGGCGACTTCCTTGTTCGACAATCCATTGCCTAGCAACCGTATGATCTTCGCTTCCTGTTCTGTTAATATTTCTTTAAGCGATATATCATCTTCCGGTGTGATATTCATAACTTGAAGTAGATATTTCACATATGTTAAGGATACCAAGAGGGGATTTCTTAATCGACTATTCGTTTGTTGAACCTTCAAATAATTAGATAACAACTCCCCCATTATAGGGCCTTCATCCAGAAAACTTCGGATGTAACCTTCAGGTTCCGCCAAGTGTAACGCACTTTCTAATGGAACGAGCGCTTTCTCTGTTTGATTTGCTCGCTGAAGCGTCATACTTTGCAGAATAAGTACCTTAATCCGATCCCGAAGACGATCTTCCTTCCTCAATAAAAGATTTAATCTTCCCAATAGATCTAGTGCTTCTTCCGATCTTCCGCACTCTCCAAGCACTCTAGCCAAGGCTAAATGCTCGGCCACACGACCCATTGAAACCTCATCGGTATGCGCCAGCTTGTATTTCTCCATCCAATCTAAAGCATATTCCGACGAGCCTTGTTGCAGGGATAGAATAGCTTCTTCCGCTTCGATTTTTACCACAAATAATTCATAATCAGGGGAGTCAATCTGCAACTTCACCTTTCTAAGTATGGCTATTGCGCCATCAAGATCCCCTTGGGCTTGCTTGATCCGTGAAGCACTAATCGTATTATGTATGACTATCCGTGCAAAGGGTTCTATATCCTTACGTCTCAGCGCTTGATTGACATAGAATTCTGCCTCTTCTAGCCGATTCCACTCATACAACAACTTACTATAAGAAGCATATATGTAACCGATAAAAGGATAGACCTTCTTTTTCTTCCACAGTCTAATCCACTTCACGAGGAATGCATCTGCCGCATGCAAATCGTTGATAAATGCCAAATGATCATCAAATGAATCATAACCTTGAAATCTATTACGTCCCATCGTTTGAAAGAAACTACCTTCAGGCATATATCGTTCTACCAACTCAAAATATTCCGAAGTTCGCACCAAATCTTTCTGAAGATACGAGGTGACCGCACAGAAAAAGTAAATGTTACCCATAACCTGATGCCATTCCATCTTGGGCAATGTATCCTGTAACGCATGGAACCACAGCTCCGCTTGTTTCACTCTTCTAAATGCGGATTCCCATTCCCCCACCCCTAGTAATATAGAGATATAGAACATTTCGATCATCGGCTTCTCAGCAAAGGAATTTTCCGGCAATACAGATACCCATCGATTCAGCGTTACACTCTTCGATTGCATCAATGTTTGAAGATTCTTCTCAATTAATCGAACAACATCTGCATACTGCTTTCCCTCTAAAAAATGCTCAACGGCTTCTTCATCAAATCCCGCATTCTCCAACCAGTATGCTGCACGGATATGTGCTTGCTCCCATTGACCTGGATCTGACTCCGATAATAACCGACGCAAGAATTCTGAGAACAAATGGTGATACCTATACCAATTCCTATTATCATCTAGAGGAATAATAAACAAATTAAGTTGTTCTAATCTTTCCAGTTGTTCCTGAGCATTCATCTGACCCATCACGGCCTGACATAATGAAGAGTTCATTCGATTTAATATGGATGTATTCAATAAGAATTCTCGGAGGGTCTCGGATTGATGACGCAGCACTTCTTCTAATAAATAATCGGAGATATGATGATGTTGACCACTAAATCGATCGATGGATTCAGCTATATTATCACTACGCTTCAGAGAAATGGCTGCCAACTGCAACCCACTAACCCAACCCTCTGTCTGCTTGTAAAGCTCAGTAACTTGTTCATTCGTGAGCGATAAATCTGTTGTATCACGGAAAAAGTTAATCCCTTCATCCAATTGAAAACGTAAATCCTGTATGTTAATCCGATATAACTCACCTGTTGCCAGAAGTCTAGCAGTAGGGATCGCCAAATCGTTACGACTTGCTATGTACACGTGAATATGGGAAGGCAAATGGTCGATCAGATATATAAAAGAATGATGTATGACAGGTAGTTCTATCGAATGGAAATCATCGAGAATAATGATCAATTCATTTGATAACCCATTCAGTTCATTCAGTATCGCTGTAATCACAATCTCCCATTGTATCGAAGAGCCTTTTTCAAGGAGAGGGAATATCGTCTGACCATATCCCGGAACCCTCTCCTCAATGGATGTCGTTATATAACTCCAAAAACGTATCCAATCATTATCTTGATGATCTAACGAGACCCACGCCACGAGTTCACTGCATTGTTTCGCCCATTCACTTAATGCTGTTGTTTTCCCATATCCAGCATTTGCAGAAACAAGTGTCAACTTAGCTGATCTCCCCTCATCAAGCTTGTTCATCAGTCTAGGGCGAGACACTAATGAATTCCGTACATGAGGAATATATAGTTTTGTACTTACAATCATTAATAACTCCTCCGTATTCTTAAGTTCCAATAAAGCACTTCAATCCCCACTCAATACTCACAATAATTGTATCAATTTTCGACTAATTCTACCAATTTTCTTTCAAGATTCGAGTTACTCTCAATTACCTATTAGATTCATTAAGATCCACTATGCATTAATGTAATGTTTTCTTACATCAAAAGTAATGAATATGGTTATTTTAATCATTTTCAATAAAGTGAGTATTATATCGATTTTAGAACTATATGGCATTATTATAGTTAATTAAGCGTTTTATTAGTATATTCCATATTTGCTTTTCATTATATCTCATCGATATAATCTAGTTATCAGTCATCGACTATGTTATTTATAGTAACATGAAAGGTGATAATACATACTAAAAATAGGGGGTCACATCATGAAACTATCAACATCAACAGCTCTAAAAACTACTTTTGCAGCAAGTCTAGCTTTTACCGCTCTCTTCTCAACGATTACCGTGTTACCCAACTCACACGCTTATGCAGCAGAAGCCATTGTATCCGCTGAATCAGCTCCAAAGCTTCCCAAGGTACAAGTGATTGCAACGGGTGGAACCATCGCAGGTAAATCTGTTGATGAAACAAGCTTCCAGAATTACAGAGCTGGTACGTTATTGATGGAAGATATGGTAAAATCACTCCCAAATAAAGACCAAATCGCTGATGTGTCAAGTTTTCAATTTGGAAATGCGGGTTCCAGTTCCTATACGATGCAACAATTATCTAGTCTTTCTTTAAAAGTGGATCAAGCCCTTGAAACACAGGATGGCGTAGTCGTGACAACAGGTACAGATACGATGGAAGAAATCGCATATTTCCTCGACCTTACAGTACGCAGTGCCAAACCAGTTGTTGTAACAGGTTCCATGCGCCCTTGGACCGTTATCGGAAGTGACGCACAAGCGAATCTATACAATGCTATCAAGTTAGCTGCAAGTGGAAAAACGAAATATTACGGAACAGTCGTGATGCTTAATGATGAGATTCATGCTGCAAGAGATGTCACCAAAACCAATGCGACTCGAGTGGATACATTTGAAACGCCTATGACGGGTATGTTGGGATATATCGATGAGCAGAACATTCGTATGTATCGCGCTAATGCTAGAGCACTCATGAGTGCCGATAAATGGGCAACACCTTTCGATCTTAGAACGATCAAGAGTAGCAGTATGGCGAAGGTGGAAATAGCTTATTCTTATCAGGAGGCTGGAGCTGGAGCGATCAACGGATTTGTCGAGGACGGTGCTAAAGGTATTGTTACTGCGGGAACAGGAACTGGTGGTGTTTCCAAAGCCATTGGAGAAGCTCGTGCGAAAGCCATTAAAGAAAAAGGTGTTATCTTCGTTTCCACAACTCGCACAGGTTCAGGCAGTAACTACTCATCCGGTGATGGTATGATTGCGGGAGACAGCTTGAACGCTGCACATGCTCGTATACTGCTACAGTTAAGCCTATCATTTAGTAAAGATTTCAAAACGATCCAAGGATGGTTTGATACTTACGGATCTGGCCAAGTTAACATTCCAACGAAATAATCGAAATCTCATTGTTAAATCAAGATTATTACTTACTTACCAAGGTAGAACATCCCAATCAATTTAAAGCCTAAAAAGCTGCACCAACGAATCTCCGTTGGTGCAGCTTTTTAGTGTTATTACTTCAGTTTCGCTACACTCACAGCTACCTTCTCGATTTGTGCCTTGCTTAAGGAATGATCTTCTGATCTGATAGTCACGATCCGATCGTCAATCTTGAAGCCTAAGATTGACGTTTTATCAGGTGTATACCACTTGGCTTGAGTGCCATTTGATAGTTTAACAGGCTTGCTCTCATAACCATCAGAGTAATCTCTCGGTGAAATATTTACGGTCATATGATTAAATCTCAGGGTCACACCATCTTCTGAAGCACCCGTCTTTAAATAGGTATCTCCCTTAATCATCTGTTGTGGAGCATATGCGGTTTCGAAATGTTCGAAATTAGCAAACGCCTTCGTCATCTCTTTGATCTGCTCCTTGCTATACTTCACCTCTGTTACATTCACTTGCGACGTCGTATTTCCTCCGGATTGACTGGTTCCAATCAGCACCTGACCCGTCTTACTGTCATACTGAACCGGGACTTTCAACACATCCGCTAACGCTCGCACAGGTAGATAAGTTGTATTTTGATACGTGATTGGAGCTAGTTGTTTACCATTAATATCTGTTGGAGTATAAGTAGTCCCGTTTACTTTCAACCCAATACTATGGTTTAGATATGCCGTGATCTTCTGCATATTACTTCCTGCATAGACACCCGCAGCACCCGATACTGTCATTCCGATTACAACCAAAGACATAATAGACTTTCTGATTTTTTTCATAATATTTATCCCCGTTTCATTATTTCTTATTTAAAATCAATAACCTGTGTGACAATGATCGATTTCTTGTCTTCAATCGTGATGCCAAGCCGTTTGCCAGATGGGCTCCATGTCAGTGGATACTGAGGGTTGTAGGACATCCCAACTGGAGAGTAAGATGAACCCATAGGCGATACCTTACCCGAAGAGGAGTCGAAAATATACACGCCATTCATCCCATTCTTGTCCGTCGTATACACGTCGAAAGCAAGCCTTGATGAATCCGGTGACCAGGCTAAATAAGACATCAATTCGCCTTTAGCGATTTCAGAACCTTTCATATTACCTGCGGAATCGTAGATGAGTAGCTCAGTACCTAACTTGCCCGGAGCACTTACGGTAGTTACTGCAATATGCTTACTATCTGGTGATATTTCGAAGTCCCATACCCCCTTTACGAGGACAGAAGGCTGTTTCTCCCCCGCCTCCAAACCTTTCAAGTTATTCTTCGAATCCGTATAGTAAATACGACCATCACTCACAGTGAAGCGATTAAATATTTCATTAACATCCTCATCCTCAATTTCCAAATTTGTGGATGTACCATCTGTGGCAATTTGGCGTATATCGCCGCGTCCTTCCATAGAGCCTGCTGCGAGAATATACGTATCCTTATTCAACCAACCTCCCAATTCCATATAGTTATCGCCCTTTACGGCAATACTTTTACCTGTGCTCAATTCCTTAATGAAATTATCTGCCGTATACTTATCCAACCACTTCTGAACGAAGCTAAATTTACCATCCGGTGATATGGTCTCCTTAACGATCTTTAGAGACGTCTGATGGTCCATTACATCTCGTTGTTCCTCAGTACTTAAATCAACAATTGACGTTGTGTACGAATATTTCGGTTCCTCTGTATTCGTCCCAGCTTTCAGTAATTTCGTTGTATTAATCCTAACCTCATTGTCCGAGAGCCAAGCTTCGATATTGGAGCCTTCGAGTCGGTGAATTCGTTCTACTGCCAATTCTTGATTATCTTTCTGTGCAGATCCCGCTACAACTGTAAGCTTGCGATCACTTCCACCTGATTTGTTGCCTGAACTGACCTGAGCATCTGCAACCGTCTGATTGTTACTCGGTGTAACCGTGGTGACCCTCTCATGGGAGGATTGGCAGGCAATCAATGTAACCAAAAGGGTTATAACTGACAACAGTTTCACACTATTCCTTCGATTTATGCGTTTCATACAAATCCTCCAGTGTTATCACTTCGATTAGGGAGCATATAGCCCGAATCTCAAGCAGCCTTGCGATGTTCTCCCTTCTTCAACTATCCCTCTTAACTACAGTATAGATTCGGGATATCTCGAAAATATATCTGACTTGTAAACAACTTGTAAACAATGTACCCCTAAACATGTAGTAATGGCTGCGCCGTCCTTCTCCAAGGACAGCACCCGTTTCAGAGGAATATAATAAAGCCCAGACTCAATATAGTCTGGACTTTCATGTATCGTCAGAGTCCGTCTGTATTCAGATGAACCATTGGCAGTTTGATTTCAAAGCGCGAACCGTTCGGTCCAGAACTCACGAGCCGAACTAAGCCATTCTGCTTCTCAGCTAGACTGCGCACTAGCGACAATCCGAGTCCCGTGCCTCCATGCGTCCTAGATCGATCACCGCTTACCGTATAGAAGGGATCAAATATCCTGCTGTGCGCTTCCATTGGAATTCCGATACCCGTATCCACTACTTCTATTACCATATAACCTTCGCTGTTTGAACCTTCCACCAAATGGTTAGAGAGGGTAACCGTTCCGCCAGGCTTGTTATATTTCACTGCGTTATCTAGTACATTAAGCACCATATGCATCATATTCTCCGGATCAGCCCATACCGTTCCTTCTCTTAAACGGGTTTCCATAGTAACTCCATGTCTTTCCGCCTTTATCTGAAGGCGGTTCACCGCTTCTTGAAGCAGTGGCAATACCTCAACGACTTTCGCCTTTGTCTCGAATTCATAGATATCCATGGACGATAACTGTAGCGCTATCTCTACCAGTCCATATAAGCGTTCCGCTTCCTTGCCAATTTGCATTCTGGCTTCTTCCAATAGAGATGGATCATCACGATACATCTCTAGCAGATCAGCATAAGCTAGAATTGAAGTCAGTGGTGTCTTCAGCTCATGGCTAATGTTACCGATGAACTGTTTCTGTTGCTGTTCCAACTCTTGCAATCGTACGATAGCGTCCAGTAACTTCAACTTTTCTTCCGTAAGCTGGCTGAGCGAGGTTGCGATACTTCCGCTCATCTCATAAATTCCTTGAGCAAGCTCTCCCAGCTCGTCCCTTCTAAGGACCGGAGGAACAATGAGATACTTTCCTTCCCCAATCTGTTTAGCGGCATTGTTCAATTTCTCAATCACATTCACCTGGCGCCTGACATACAAGTATCCGATTAAGAATCCCGCTGCTAGAACTGCTGCACCAGTAACAAGAAATAAGTTCTGAATCCGTGAATAGAAGGCATATTGATCTGCAAGCGATGCATGAAATTGTACAGTCCCAAGTCGCTCATCTGCATTATATAGTGGAGCCAAATACAGCAGTTGGTCTCCTTCTGTTATATAGACAGACTGTCCCTTAGCTGTATATTCGAGAGCATCCTTAACATCTGTTCTAGCCTGAATCGGAAGTGAGGTGCCTGCGAACGAGGCGTCAGCTTTATAAAGCGTGACCGCCATACCGCTCTGTGCACCCAAATCAACCGCTAGCCGCTGTGCGCTCCGTTGCATGAATAGATCTGGCGTTATTCTTGTTCCCGTCAGGAATTCCTGCCTTACTCTCAAATTAGCATTTGCCGATTCATGAGCAAATGACTGTTCCAACCGATTACGTTGATCCTCACGTATTCCCGCAAGCACCATGGTACTGAGCACAACCAGAACAGACGTAAGCAACAAGGCAAGTAGCAAAGCTAACTTGCCCTTTAAGCCTATGTTTATTTTTCTCTTCATATTTATGGAGTCTCCTTACTTTTGTATCCAATGCCATATACCGTTTGGATCACTCCGTGCAGTTCACCCAGTTTCTTGCGTAATCTCTGCACGTGAATATCAACCGTACGTGTCCCACCAACAAAATTCATATCCCATACTTGCTCAAGTAGCGCTTCTCTGGAATATACTCGCTCAGGATTACGTGCCAGTAGCACAAGTAAATCAAATTCTTTTGGCGTAAGATCAAGCTGTTGCCCCTCCATGCGAACTGTGCGACTGAACAATTCTATGTTGAGGCTCGCCAGTTGGATCTCCTCTTCATTGTGGGACAATTGTCCTACGGCATCATTAACACGTCTACGTGATAATGCCTTCACTCTAGCCGTAATTTCCCGTATATCAAAAGGTTTCGTCATATAATCATCTGCACCAAGCTCCAGGCCTAGCACTTTATCTACAATATCATTCTTAACGGTCAATAGAAGAATCGCCGGCCGTTGTTGTCGATCTGCAAGCTTACGACAGACATCATATCCACTGAGTCGTGGCATCATGACATCCAACACCATCACATCAGGCTTGAATATTTCTACACGATCAAGAGCCTCTTGCCCATCTCCAGCCGTTTCCACCGTATATCCTTCTCTGCGGAGCGCATAAGCTAAGGCGCTAGCAATGCTAACTTCATCATCTACTATAAGCACTTTCGTCATGGATTATGCTCCTCTACTTGTTATAGGATTGATTATGAAACCCTGACGCACTTATCTTGACTACCCGTCATCGTACTGCAAGTATAAATTAACCTGACCTATAATATCAAAATGCAAATAACCACGACTTCATTACGGCGCTTCTCTCTAGAATAAATATATCTATTTATGTCACAGTAGAGCAAAAAGAGCTGTCGATTAGACAGCTCAGGAACGAGGTGAAAGAACCATATTTCATTTAAATCAACTTATGAGCATACCATTTATCCCCTCTGAATCGTAATCCAAAGATCAATCCACGAACGCCCCATTCGGCAACCATCGCAACCCATACACCCATAATACCGAACCCGAGTGTAATGCCCAATACATAACCAAAAATGATGCGGAATGCCCACATAGATAACAACGAAGAGATCGACGTATATTTCGAATCTCCAGCTGCTCGTAATGCTGAAGGAAGAACAAAGCTAAATGACCATAATATAGGTTGAGCAATCGATATTAACAATGTAAGTGCGAAGATCGAAGGTATAATGTCTTCCGGTGGAGAGAACAATTTCACAATAAACGGGAACAATGGTAATAGGATTAACGTTACGATCACGAAGAACACCGTGGAAAGTCCGAGAAAAGATTTAATAAACTTCCTTGCATCCTTAACGTTCTTTCGCCCGATACACTGACCGACAACCGTTACGATGGCAATGCTAAGTGCACTCCCCCCGATTTGAAATAATAGCGATATCGAGCCGCTGATCGCGTTCACTGTCATTGCAATCGTCCCTAACTGAACAATAAACGTCTGCGTTAATAGTTTACCTCCATTGAAGAACATCTGTTCTGCTGCAAATGGAATCCCAATGAACATAATTTTCTTCATAATCGCTACATTCAATCTCAGTGCATTTCTTATCTTGAAACCTAACGTATGATTATATTTCGTCAAATAGATCAACGAAGTAACCATTCCCAATACTCTTGCTAGAATCATCGAGATCACTAGCCCCATGACACCCATATGAAACATACTGATTAACACGATATTTAAACATAAGTAAGTTAAATTCATTATTAATGATAAACCCAAGCACGCTTTGGTCTCCGCGACACCTCTCAATACGCCACTCACCGCTTGAAATATCGCAATAAATGGATAAGAGATACAACTACCAATTAGAAAAATCTTCGCATTATTAAATACTTCAACATCCGCATTCCCAAACAGTAAGTTTAAGGTTGGCATATGGAACACGATAACGAACGTACTGATCAGTACGGATAACATGGCAACTGCAGATATGGCTTGCGAAGCAGCTTTGGATACCATCTCTTGATTCCCACTACCTTTATATTGCGCCACAATGACCGTACCACCTGTCGCCACAGCGACAAATACATTAATCAAGAAAATATTCAGCGAATCCACCATACTCACGGCACTGACAGCAGCAATCCCTGAGGAGCTTATCATCGCAGTATTCAGCAAGCTCATCAGAATAATAAAAGCTTGATCTACAAAAATCGGAATAATGATTGCGATAATTTGTTTGTAATCCATCGATTCCCCTGTAAAATACTTGTTTAGCCAAAAAACTGTTTTTAGTTTAATATTCGGTCTAAGTATATTCACCGTATCATCTTCTTTGCATGGATTATGTCGAGATTCATCGTTTAGGGTTGAGCTACTTTGCATATTATACCATTACTATAGAACGTGTGCTGTGAAGTGTATTGCTCCAATAATCTCGTATGTAATAACAAAAACGGCTACATTTTTTTCAAAATGCAACCGCCATATTTAAAGTGTCATGGATCGTCCGTTCCTAGCTAAATACTCTTCTTTTTCCTTATAGTCGGGCATTATGCTACCCACACGTCTCCAAAATGATCGATCATGATTCATATGCATCAGATGACATAGTTCATGAATGATCACATAATCTATCACTTCAATTGGAGCCATGGCTAGACGATAATTAAACGTTATTTTTTTGTCTGCACTACAACTACCCCATTTAGTATTAGACTCCACGATCTCTACCGATTTGGGCGGCTTCACACCCAGTTCGCTTTGAAATACTTTAATACGTTCTCCTACAATTTTCTTAGCGTTTGCGAAATAGAACTTCTTAAGATTTTTTTGTAGTTCTTCTTCTTGTAATTCATGCGTCTCGATTAATTCATTAAGCGAGCACTCTTTGCCAAGATAAAGGAACTTACCCTCTTCTTCGTACTCTCTCGTATGGTGGGCTTCTTGAACTAAAGCAATCTGACGCGACTTCTCTAGTATCCACTTACCTTGTTGTTGTACAGCTCTAATAATACTCTGTTCACTTGCATCGTTAGGAACTTTAGCCGTGACGAGACCAGCCGCATCCATATGAATCGTAATTTTAGTTCTATGACCATATTGAACATTATATTCTATAACATTATTGTCAATTTTAATTTTCATACATAAACACCATCTTTTCTGTACAGTTATTTCATATCTCAAACCTTATTCATTGTTACTATTGTATAACCCCTTACTCGTTCACATCCCACCAACCTGCACTTTTCGAGTTACCTCTCATACTAACCTTCACCGATTATATCACGTATGTATTCTCTTCTCTTAACCTTTTCGATATGTATCAGCCATCTAGCCTCCCGCATCCTCAGCGCCTTCATAACAGCAGCCTCCAAACTCGGTAATCGTAACTGGTTTGTTATATTTTAGAAACCCGAAGCATGATTACAGACGAAAACCAAAACATTGTGAAATATATCACTATGTAAAGGGCCGATGGTGTATTAAAATGAAGTGAACCTAAAGAGGCTAACGATGCGGAATAGGGTGGTAACCGTGAAAGATATGAAGTTCAGAGCATAAAGACGCAGTTCACGCTCCTTCACTTCTAATTTTCTCCGTTACTCCCTCCTTTTTTGTTTCATTCTTTATGTTCATCTAAATAAAAGACATAGAAAAGTGGAGGGTTAACATGAAAAAGAAAGTAACAGCAACGCTTATTCTCCTTCTCTCTCTCATGCTTGTGATCGTAGGATGCGGCAGCGAGAACCAGAATCAAAACCAGAGTCAGGGCAATGTGAAAAAAGAAGAGACCAAAGAAACGGAAGCCGTTTCGGGAGCGTCTCAAACCAGCTATACACCATTCGATCAACTAAAAGATAAATATGATATCATCATTGTCGGTGCAGGTGGTGCCGGTATGTCTGCTGCACTTGAGGCAAAAGAAAAGGGCATGAACCCGGTTATTTTTGAAAAAATGCCGGTTGCTGGCGGGAATACATTAAAATCATCTTCGGGAATGAATGCTTCTGAAACCAAGTTCCAAAAGGAGCAGAGCATTAAAGACAGCAATGATGTATTTTATGATGAGACCTTAAAAGGCGGTCATGGTACAAACGACAAAGACATGCTTCGTTTCTTCGTTGACAATTCTGCAAGTGCAATCGATTGGCTGGATTCCATTGGGATTCGGTTGAACAATATCACGATTACAGGCGGTATGAACGAAAAGCGTACACACCGTCCTGAAGATGGCTCAGCGGTAGGACAATACCTTGTCAACGGTTTGCTGAAAAATATGCAAGAACAAGAAATACCACTTTTTGTAAATGCTAGTGTGACGGATATTACGGAAAAAGACGGCAAAGTAAACGGTGTCAAAGTCGTCTTCAACCAGACTGATGAGAGAAATATTGCAGCGGATGCAATCATTGTGACAACCGGCGGTTACGGCGCCAATATGGATCTAATTTCCGAAGTTAGATCCGATTTAAAAGGGTACGTGACAACAAACCAAGAAGGCAGCACTGGTGACGGCATTAGGATGATTGAAAAACTCGGCGGTACAACGGTCGATATGGATCAAATCCAAGTTCACCCGACGGTGCAGCAAGATAAATCCTATCTCATTGGGGAAGCTGTTCGCGGAGAAGGAGCTATTCTCGTATCCAGTGACGGCAAACGTTTCACAAACGAACTGGATACTCGTGATAATGTTACTGCCGCAATCAATAAACTTCCTGAAAACTCGGCTTATCTTGTATTTGATTCTGGCGTAAAAGCCCGCGTTAAAGCGATCCAGCAATATGAAAAAATGGGCTTTGTCATTCAAGCGAATTCGATCGAGGATTTAGCCAAAGAAATGGGCGTTCCGGTAGATCAGCTAAAAACCACGCTGGATACATGGAACAGCGCAGTGAAGAATAAAAAGGATGCCGAATTCGGCAGAACGACAGGCATGGACAACGACTTGTCCAACGCGACATACCATGCAATTAAAATCGCCCCCGGGATTCACTACACCATGGGTGGCGTAAAAATCAACACGAACACGGAAGTTCTGAATAAAGACGGCGAACCCATTCCGGGACTGTTTGCAGCAGGCGAAGTTACTGGCGGCTTGCACGGTCAAAACCGGATCGGCGGCAACTCCGTTGCGGAGATCATTATTTTCGGTCGCCAAGCCGGCATAAAATCGGCTAAATTCATAAAAGCACAATAAGATATCAGCTTCCTCTTTTCACTCAACAAACAACAAACGCTTGGGCTTATCATAGTCCAAGCGTTTGTTGTTTTATTTGGCCGGATCGACGGACGACCAGGAGACGCAGCTCTATCTGCAATGGTTATCTATAATCTTAAAAAAGTTCATTTTCAAATAAACGATATCCTGTTTAGTGACTAGAGCATGAAGCAGATCTGATGTAAATTGACTCATAGGGGAAGACCTCTTTTATTCCCTTTTATCCTCTGATATTGTATCCGAAATAGGAATTAAATTCGAAAATGGGGATAAACTTATTCGGAGTTTTGGGATCGATGGAGACGAATACACTTTTCAAAAACACCATGATCGGATCCAAATAGGCGATTTTATCATGGAAGGCACTCCTATTGATCTTGGTGTTTTCCATGATGATATTAATTACATTAACGGCCTCATCGGTCTAGACATCCTTAAGAATGGTAACATGATCATTGACCTTCATCGGATGGAAATGTATCCAGCACACCTCAATCGCAAATAAAATAGGGACGTGAATAGCTCACGTCCCCATTTCGTCCCCAACTTCCCTATTCACTCAAAACCCTTATTAATCAACAAATAAACGCTCTCGATAACCATCAGTATTAAGCACCCCACATGTGTCGAGACAGTGAAAGGGATATAATGGTTAACGCTTTTTAAACACATATAAAAAGACTTTTTTTACCGTGAATTTCTTGTTCTCGGATAGAACTTGGACTTTAATCTTTCCTTCATCATCGTAATCCAAATTAACCTACTAGTAAAAAAACTTTGCCTCCGGAAAGGCATTCATCACCTAAGGAGTGATTGAGGGATTCAAATTTGCATTTCATCCAAAAGTTAACTATACAAAGTCAAAAAGTTGTATCATGCTTACATAGAGTTCTAGAATAAATGTAATGGAAATGAGGGTCTATCATTGTATAGAGTGGCTATTTGCGATGATGAAGAAAAACAAAGAGAGCTTGTTAAAAGCATCCTCATTACTTTGTCGATAAAGACAGATATAGATTTTGAAATGGAATTATTCGGATCGGGAGAGCAGTTGGTATCTCATTATGAGAGCCATGAAACGCCATTTCATATTTTAATTTTGGATATTGAAATGGGTGGGATGAACGGAATTCAAACAGCCCAAAAAATAAGAGGGTTAAAGAATCTGGATGAACAAATTATTTTTCTAACAAGCTACCCTGAATATATGGTGGAAAGTTTCGACGTCATGACATTCCAGTATTTGATAAAACCCATTACCCCCTCGATCTTGGAGGAGAAAATCATCAAGCTATGCCAATACTTTCAGGCACTTGATAAAAAGTTTATGGTCATCAAATCAGCCTATGAAGAAGTCGTTCTCAAATATGATGACCTCATTAGTATTGAAGCTGCCAAAAGCTTAACCATAAAAAGCAAACTACATTTTATTACCCCTAATCAAACCTATGAAAGCAAAGGCACCATTTCAGATTATGCTGTGGCGTTAAAAGACTGTAACTTCTTACAAATCCATCGTTCCATTATTATTAACCTGCTTCATGTGAGGAAGTTTGCCAGCGGAGTTGTTCTAATGTCCAATGGGTTGGAGTTACCCATAGGTCGTTCTAAAATTAAAGAGGTTAAAGATGTTTACACCAAGTTTATGATAATGAAGATCAATTGATATGATTCAATATAATTTGCCTATAGTCTTTTGTGTTGTATTTGTGATGGGCGTTCAACTTAATTTTTTCTTCAACTCGGTTTTTGATAAATCAACTAAAAAACATAACCGATTCATTTACTTCATTATCTTTATCTTTGGGCTGCTCGTTTACCTGTATCTGGTTATCCTTATCTCTCCTATTTTATCTTCGATTCTAGCTTGGCTTGTGGTATTTAGCTTTGCGCAATCTTATCAAGTAGAAATTAAAACCAAGATCATTTTTTCACTGCTTTACGGTGTTTTACTGTCTATCATTTATTCGATCTCCCTTTATATTTTATATACCCTGGGTTCAGTTGACGACAGCTTTACACTTTCAAATCAATCCAATCAAATAGCCAACACAAAAACTATTTTACTCAGTTGCATGATCATGTTTGCTGTCATTCCGTTCATACGACTAGTTGCCAAACAAAGAAGTTTCTCTCTGCCTTATCGTTACTACATCTTATTTTTGGTTATTCCACTCCTAAGTATATATCATCTGGATCTTTTAACTTATAAGAGCGTCTATGATTTCATTTCCGCCATTGGGTTTCTTTTCTTAAACGTTATGATTGTCTATATATTTGATACGATTATGGATAAATTCCAATTCATGCATGAGAATGCTCAGCTGCAACATCAGATGGACTATCAGGATGCCAATTACGAAAAAGTCGTTCACAGTTTCAAATCCATTAAAAGAATCATTCACGATACGAATCAACAGTTTTTGTATATTGAAGAATGTATTAAGCGAAATGAGTTAGCAGCAGCAATGGAACATATTAAGTCTACATTAAATAAAGTCGAAGGAGCCTATCAACGGGTTAATACGGGGAATCTGGTTATAGATGCCCTTGTCACAAATACCCTCAATATTGGACAAGCCAATGGCATAAGAATAGATACAAAGCTTAACTTATGTTCACAAGAAGTCCATATTGACCGTTATGACTTATGTGTTATCATTGGAAATATGCTGGATAACGCAATAGAAGCTTCTAAACGTGTAAAAATCGCAGAAGATAGGTATATTCTTATAAAAATACATGCTACCGAGTCTACCCTTCTCATTCACATCTTGAATCATATGGAGAATGAAGTTGCCCACTTGCACAGCCAAAAACCAAACCCGGAATTTCATGGTATTGGATTAACCAACATAGCTAGAATCTGCGACAAGTACGGTGGTCATATGACCATTGAAACGAAACATAAAATATTTAATAATATGGTCCTACTGCCATTTCAAACGAACCATCCTTAGACAATATGTTGTTTAGGGATGTTTTTTTTCGTTTCAGGGTGTTTTTTTAACTAACATCCTTTTTCCTTGTATGATGAATTCAGTAAGTACAATCTAGAAAGAAATTACGAGGAGGAATTAATAATGAAGAGAATGTTTTCTGTAGTAATGACCGCTATGCTTATTGCAATACCGGTCACCCCTGCTTTTGCTCAACCGAATAATGATACTGCAAAAGAAAAGGCACAGGTGCTGGCTACGACGATGGTGTCCGATTATGGTGTGAGTGGATTGCAGTATGCCATTATGGATAAGGGATCCATTGTTTTATCAGATAACGCTGGTGTATACGATAAAGCTTCCAATGCTCCGATCACCAAAGACACGATGTTTGGTATAGGCTCGTTAAGTAAAATGTATGTATCTGCTGCAACGATGATGCTAGCTGAGTCTAAAAAAGTGGATATTGATAAACCACTCACAACGTATATCAAAGACTTTACAATGGCAGATGAAAGATATAAAGAAATTACGCCACGTATGTTAATGAATCATTCGTCAGGACTTTACGGTACTCACTTTCCGAATAGTCTGTTATTCGATGACAATGATACAAAAGTCCATGATGAATTATTGTTCTGGTTACAGTCGGAAAAATTAAAATCAAATCCCGGTGAATATTCCGTATATAGTAACGATGGATTTGATTTGCTTGAAATAATGATTGAACGAGTGAGCGGTATAAGCTATACCGAATTCCTTGCGAAATATGTTAGCACCCCTCTGAATTTAAGCTCAACTAAAACACCACTCGATCATTTTGAAAGAGAAAGGTTAGCCAAAACTTATTTTCCTACGATTGATCAGGCTTTACCCATTGAATATACCAACACCATTGGGTCAGGCGGGATTTACTCAACTGCAGAAGAATTAACTAAGTTTGCAGAAATATTAATAGGTAATCGAACAGATGTTTTATCTAAACAATCAGCCAAGGACATGCAAAGTCCTGAATATAAAAAAGGAATATGGGTTTCTGAAGAAACAAACACCTTTAACTATGGTCTTGGTTGGGACAGTGTTAGCTTGGCACCGTTTGATAATTATGGAATAACGGCATTATTCAAAGGTGGGGACACCTCAAGTTATCACGGTTCCTTGATTTCAATACCAGAATATAATATTTCTATGGCTGTGCTTTCTTCAGGAGGGACTTCATTCTTCGATCTTACATTTGCATCTAATGTTTTATTAGAATACTTAAGAGACAAGGGGCATATTAAGGAAATTCTACCCGAGAAAACATTTAAACCTTCCTTGAAAGTGAAAATGCCGTCTGAATTGCTTTCGTATGCTGGATTATATGGTTCTGTGGGTTCAACCATAAATATGGAGATTAAGAACGGAGAGATTGATTTACCTGCACAATTGGGGGGGCTTATACCAGCACAAAAATATGTGTATACGGGCGATGGACAATTCAAAAACAGTGATGGCAGTATAGCAGTAAGCTTTGACAAACAAACAAATGGAAAAACATATGTGAAGCTTAACGCTTATACGAATTTCCCGGGATTAGGTCAGTTCATGATGGTGATCTATGCCTATCAAAAGCTGGATCCCAATCCTCTAAATCATACAACTAAAAAGGTATGGGAAAATAGAAACGGGAAAAATTATTATGCGTTGGATGAAAAGATAACTTCTGGATATTATCTATTCCCAACGGTCTTAAATAAGAATATATCCGTTGATATGGATCACGGATACGCAAACGGCACTAAAATTGTTGATGGGAATAAAGCAGTAAATGCAGTCGAAATTCCGGTTATGATGGGAAGAGATGCATTTGATCTCAACTTTTATAAAGTAGGACATACGGAGTATTTAAAGATTGATGGAACATCCTATATCAGTGAAGATGCTGTTAAGGCAATCTATGGCGGAAAATCATCGACAACTACCATACAATCTAAAGGTCAAGCAGTATGGTATAAGATAGATGAAAACTCAGCCAATCGAGTCATGACCGTTGAGGCTCAAGCAAGTGGAGGATTTGCCGTTTATGACGCGAAAGGAATGGCTGTGGACTTTTCAAAAGCAAGCAATAATCATTCGGTAGTACTTCCAGAAGGTGGGATGATCGTTTTTGGTGGTAACGAGGGGGATGTATTTAAAATTAATATGAAGAATAAATAGACTTGTAGCACATAAAGTGTGGTTGCACAATCAAAACAGCCCGGTCACCAAATGATCGGGCTGTTTTGATATAGATAAATGTGGTCCTAGTCACTACCCTCTCACCAGCAACACACAGCACTCCACATGAGTCGTATGCTTAATATTGATAAAATAACTTTTTAATACTATCGCAAATTCGGTTTCAAATTTGACCGAATGCAAAAAAAACTTAGAAGGTCCACAAGGACCGTCCAAGCTTGTTATTTTTACTTTACTTGCTCTTTTGAACCAACATTTTCAGCAGAACCGTTACGGCTTCAGCCCTCGTTGCATGGTCTTGAGCGACGAATTGATTCGCGCCTTTACCTTGTACAATACCTGCTTGCTTCACGTAAGCAACACTGCCTTTTGCCCACGTAGGAATATCCTTGTCGTCGGCGAAGTCAGTTACGGCATTTGCTTCGATAGACTGACCCATAGCATTCCCAATCATTGCTACCATCTCAGCGCGTGTGATCTCAGCATCCGCACGGAAGGTACTGTCCTTATACCCTTTAATTATACCTGCTTGTACAGCTTGCGCGACCGCCTTCTGCGCCCAAGCTCCGATCTTCGCAGAATCTGTGAAGGTCAGCGCCACTCCTGCACCTTGCGGCTTCAGCGCATTCATCAGCATTACTGCAAATTCCGCACGTGTCACGGTATGATTCGGCTTAAATGTACCATCCGGATAACCTATGATGATTCCGCTACTTATTGCTTGCTTGATGTTCGCCTCTGCCCAGTGCCCAACGATATCACTAACATTAGCTTCCGTCGACGTTTCCGTTGGGTGGTTGGTTACGGGCATGCCCGTAGCTTTATCTACAACGAGTAACGCAAACTTTCCAAAGTGATTAACTTCCACACTAATGCGGTTGCCGTTGATCTTCCCTTCGGAGACACCCGTCCATTCTTTCTTCCCATCCTCATAATAGAAGACACCCACCGATTGATTACTCTTCAAACTAGTTGGATCAAATGTTAGAGCTATCGTTACCGGTTTACTGAAGTTTTCCGGGAAGTTTTTCACAATTTCAAATATCGAACTGCCCAGAATCTCTTTATTATTTAGAATATTTTGAGAGTTCAGGACTTTCCCTATCGTTAATTTCAGTTCTTTATTTGTTGCATTAGCCGGAATCGAGATTCTGATCATATCCTCAAGACTAACCTCGCCCATTTTACCCACGGGAAGCGTTATTTGGCCATTTGTTGAAGTCAATTTGGTTTCACTTGGTGACGGTGACGGTGATTGTGTTGAAGACACATCCGTTACCGGATAGACGGGTGGCAATGGTAGGTCCGCGGTTCGGGCTTCCACCAGATTGGAGGCCATTCTGTAGCCTGGAGCAAAATTGGCGCTCAGGCGGAACTGATAGTTTGTATTGACTGTCAATGGATAAATCGTTGTCTGCGTTTCATTGGCGGTCAAGGCTTTTTTGCTCCAGGTTTCTCCGTCTTTCGACCATTCAAGCTCGAGATCGGTTGCCCCCTCTACCTCAGGCCATGTTATGGTCGCCTGGTCTGAAGTTGTCACGATTTGCGGGCTGTCCAAGGTGAGTGAAAATTTTTGCACACGGCGCAGCATGGAATCATCTACATAGATATTTCCGGCATGATCGGTGGCAACACCGAATGTAACCTCAAATTCTCCAGGAGCTGAGCCTTCCTTGCCCCACATTCTGATTGATTTCCCATACGGATCAAGCACTTGAATCCGATAATTCTTCGTCTCCATTACATGCAGATTTCCGTACCTATCAAAGGTGAGCGCTTGTGGAAAACTGAATTGCCCCGGTTCGGCGCTTTCCCCCTCTCCCCATTGTCCAAGATAGTCGCCCATGGCATCGAATTTCTGGATGCGGAAGTTGCCCGGGTCAGCGATATAAATGGTGCCATCGCGATCGATTGCGATGCCAGACGGTGCATTGAATTGCCCGGGAGCTGCTCCAGGCGCTCCCCATGTGAGCAAAATTTGTCCAGTCGGATCATATTTTCGTACCTGATGCAATCCCGCATTCGATACATACACGTTACCCTCCTGATCGACTGCCATCCCCAATACGCCAGCATTCAGAAAATCACTATCATCCCAACGCCTCAGTTCGGTGCCGTCTGGCTGAAATACCCGAATGTTGCCTTGTCCATTATTCACATAGACAAGCCCACTATGATCAACCGCAATGGCCCGTGGCATTCCGTAGACCATTCCGTCAATATCCCATTCTTGTAGAAACTGCCCATTTGATGTGAATTTCTGCACACGGCTGTTCATTGTATCCGCAACGTAAAGATTTCCTGCTTGATCCATCGCCATCCCTTGGGGAAAACTAAATTGCCCCTCCTCCTCGCCATCTTCTCCCCATTGACTAAACACGGGAGCAGCGAACGCCTTCTCTCCATATCCGACGAACAACGCGGACGCCATCACAACAGCTGACAAAACACATTTCGTAAATATTGACATGCTTTTCTTCATTATTGTCTCACTTCCCTTTTCACCATTCTTGTTGGTATGTATTAATCTGTAGTTGTCAAACCTGAACCTGTTGCTCACATCTCCTCTCAAACTAGCTTTGTGATTCGATAAAGATAATCATTCTCAATAATACCCAAAAAAAGAGAGAGTGATTTATTTCTAAATAGCTCATTTTAATGATAATGATATTCATTATCAACTATGTAGTACTGCTATAGTAGCAATAAAATAAAAAAATTGTCAATCAATTGTTTTATCCATGTCGTTGTTCTGTCCGATACTGATAGTTGAAATACCCGTTTCGCAAACCCTCCGGTGCCTGATGATAGCTCACTATTCTTTCATTTAATTGAAATTGAGTACGATAAACTTAAATCCTGAACACAAAATAAAGAGGGGAAGAGTTAAGCACCAATGCTTAACTCTTCCCCTCTTTATCTTCAATCTGATGTAAAATCCTGAATCTTAACTTCGTTTTTTCCGGACCGCACTCCGCATGATTATTCACCTATATTGAACCTTCTTTTCAACCATGAATACCATTCTAATCTGTGGGTATAGACAAGAATGACTAAATTTCCAAACCACACCCACAGAATCGCAGCTGAGAACATCCTCATATACAAATAGACGAACAGGAGCACCATCCCACTTACGACCTGCAATCCATCCTCCTCCGAGGATTTAGCCTTGCTTTTGGTAATCAAACGGTTCACAACCGCCAGCAGCGCTAGAATCAAGGCATATACCAAAGAAACCTCGAACCCCGTCAACGCACACCATACCCCGAAAGTGACAGCAATAGCCTTCCCACCTTTCCCTTTAAGGAATGGAGAAAAGGCGTGGCCCGCAATGGGAGCTAAGGCAAGTGGAACGATGAGATAGCCTTGAGCATAACCCCTTTCGATCATCCAGACAAGAGGAAGATACCCTTTAACAATATCCAACACAACACCGAGGATACCCCATTTATAGCCAGATGCCTTCCAAAGGTTCAAGGCACCCGGGTTACCGTCACCAACGTCTTTTAGATTCTTGTTACCTGCTAAACCCAGCCAATATGAGAACATGAGAGAACCCGATAGGAATGCAACCACAATCAACCACATCATCATCGATTTCGCTTGCCCCTAACTGGGACGTTCCTTCCCTTCCATCTCACCTGACCCAGTACGACCACTTGATACATCGAATACAGCATGATAACTATGAAGAATAAGGAGGCTACCACATGCATCACAGGGATCAGGATTCCGAATTTCCCTACATATCTAATGAAATAAAATAATTGAACAATATACATGAGATAACCAATCAATAAAGGCACTGCCCATGAAGTATTCGCAAAAATAAACACGGTTTCCGATACCAGGAGTCCCACCACCCAAATGGCTATGGGGACAATCGTCCAAGGACTCAGTGTTGCTGTGCTTAAGATGGCACCTTTACTAAATCCTTCGATTTCGCTTCGGATCCCTTCTGGATACATACGGAACGACACCGTGTTATATCCGTTAAAATTGGTGACGGGTACACCCACTGCTACAAATTTCGATCCGATTAACAGATCATCTAGCACTTCAGATTTAACACTCTCATGACCATTAATTTTCTCATAATCCTTCCTTAAGGCCACTATGCAGGAGCCATAAAGACCTTTCTGGGGATTTCCTCTTTCAAAAACCGATGTAAACGCAAATATGCCCAACATGTTCATGATCAGGGCAAGTTTCTCATGCATTTTTTCCGTATGATGAAAGGGAACAACCGAAATAACTCCCTTCGAGCGCTCCCTTGCATGTATCAACGATGCCAACGCATGGGGCGCCAGTCTTATATCCGCATCCAAGAAGGCAAAGATATCGCCGGTGGCCTGCAAATATCCATTCCATACCGTCCAACTCTTACCTGTCCATCCCTCTGGAAGAGCACTGCCCACAATAACCTTAACGCCATCATAGCTTTCTGCTATTTCCTTCGTACGATCGGTCGAGAAATCATCCACCACAATAATTTCGTAAGGTGGATAGGTCTGCGCCATGAGAGAATCGAGTAGATAAGGCAAATTGCTTTCTTCATTTCTAGCCGGAATGATAATGGACAATTTCCCTTGACCCTGATCGGGCTTATGATAGATGGGCACTGTATTTTTTCTGAACAGAATAAATCCAGAGAGACATCCGACTACCATTAGAATGAGAATACATATCCACATATCCTGATCCCTCCCTTCTGTTTGTATATATATGAGGGACTGACGTGTATTATATTCGTCCGGTTTAATATCCTTCTAAAAATAGACTTTACATTTCATATCTCCTATAATATCTAGATATAATTCAACAAAAATACGAATATAAAGGTGTAATCCATGACGAAATATACGCGAATTTTTCAGGGAACTGCTTTTTCATCCAAGTCACCCAAAGAAGTACAAATTCTAAAAGATTATCTATTCTGTGTGAATACGAACGGTATGATCGAACAAGCCGTTACCCCAGGAGATGCAGACTACCGAACATTATTAGATGCTTATCAAGGCAAAGAGAACTTCCATCGTTTGGCGGAAGGCCAGTATTTCTTACCTGGGTTCATCGATTTGCATGTTCATGCGCCGCAGTGGGCACAAGCCGGAACAACTTTAGATATTCCACTAGACGATTGGTTGAACACGTACACGTTTCCGCTAGAGTCGAAATTTGCAGATTTGAATTTCGCACAAGATGTCTACCAAGATGTAGTAAGCACCCTACTCGCTAACGGAACTACGACGGCACTTTATTTTGCAACCGTTCATAAAGAAGCAAGTATATTGCTAGCTGAAATCTGCGCGAAACAAGGGCAGCGTGGTTTGGTTGGGAAAGTCGTTATGGATCATCCCGAGAATAATCCAACCTATTA
The DNA here is from genome assembly GCF_900156375.1 of Paenibacillus macquariensis. Classification (GTDB taxonomy): domain Bacteria; phylum Bacillota; class Bacilli; order Paenibacillales; family Paenibacillaceae; genus Paenibacillus_AQ; species Paenibacillus_AQ macquariensis. The sequence goes on along the minus strand of NZ_FTNK01000008.1, from coordinate 91,112 downwards.
TCGTGATGCAGATACTCAAAGCGCATTAGCAGATACAGAGGAATTTATTATCGCGATCAAGGAATTAGCGAAATCAACGAAACAAGGGGTCTACCCTGTTGTCACGCCACGCTTTATCCCAAGCTGTACGGATGAAGCATTACAAGGGTTGGGAGCATTAGCTGCGAAGTATGATACTCACGTGCAATCGCACTGCAGTGAAAGTGATTGGGAGCATGGGTATGTGCAGGATCGTTTCAACAAGAACGATGCATTTGCTTTGCATGATTTTGGTCTATTGCGTGATAAGTCCGTTATGGCGCATTGCAATTTCTTAAACGATGACGATGCCGATTTATTCGCTGAAACAGGCACAGCGGTTTGTCATTGTCCCATCTCAAATGCTTATTTCGCCAATAGCGTGATTCCTATCGCGCATTTGCATGCTAAAGAGGTTGAGATTGGTTTGGGATCTGACATCTCAGGTGGCTTTTCACCGAGTCTCTTCGATAATGCCAGACAAGCTGTGATCTCCTCCAGAATGTTAGAAGACGGTGTGAATACGGCTCTTCCTGCGGAAGAACGCGGTGTCCCGAATTCACGTATCACCATTAACGAAGCGTTCTACCTCGCAACTGCCGGAGGTGGTGAAAGCCTCAGCTTACCGATCGGCCGCTTAGAAGCGAACTACGCATGGGATGTACAAATCATCGATACGACATTAGCCTCTGCCAAGCTGCCTATTTATCAGGCCAATGAGGATTTACATGACGTCTTCCAGAAGATCATGTATCTTGCCCGACCTGAGAATATCCGTGAAGTTTGGGTCCAAGGTGAACAGGTTCATTCACGTATGTTGTAGTACTAATTCCTGATGGATACAAATTCAAAGTGAAAGAGGGGCCCTCTGCCCCTCTTTTTTCATTCCCAAAATGGAAGATATTCCGAATGTGATCAGTGGCAGAACTATAACTCCAATACTACCGTTAGGACTAAAATTTACGCCTAATTCGCCTTTTAGTATGGACTTATCATTTTTGACGGATTATAATAACAAATACATCCCCCAAAAGCGAACATTATGACAATATTGATGGTTGAATATATGCAATTACTAAATTCAATTATTAAAAGACTATCTTAATTGTATCTTACACCCGGGATGATTAATAAAATTGGCAGTACTCTCTTCAATGAGAATGAAGATTCACATGTTAAGAATATAAAAAAAAGAAAATCCGAGGTGCACAACTGAGTGAAAACACAAGTAGACAAGCAAGATCAAGCTCAAATGAAGTCACAACATTTAACTGTCTTACCCGATGATAAACTTTCATTCAGTAAATCAGCCATCCTAGGTTTACAGCATGTATTAGCAATGGACGTTTATGTCGTTCCTTTCCTTATTGCGATGTTAATCGGTTTACAACCCAATCAGTCAAGTGCATTGATTCAATCTACTTTTATTGCAGCTGGACTTGCAACGATTGTTCAAACTTATTTCTGTATGAAACTTCCTATGGCCCAAGGTCCTTCTTATGTTCCGCTTGGTGCGATCGTCAGTATTTATGCCACAAGTGGTGGCGGAGAATTAGGTTGGAGTTCCGTGTTAGGTGCTAGCTTAATTGGTGCAATCTTAGTTATCATTTTGGGCTATACCGGCATTTTCAATAAAATTGTTAAATCATTTATTCCTCCGATTGTAGGCGGAACGATCATATTCATTGTAGGCCTTTCTTTATTGCCTGTAGCGATAAGAGACAATATTTATGGCGCTACTGACGCTACAATTAATCAAAACGTGTTATTAGCCCTTATTTCAGGCGCTGTGCTTATTATTTTCGTAATCCTAGGTTCTTTGCTTGGTAATAAAGGATCCCTATTCCGAACTACTTCCGTGATGTTCGCATTAATTGTTGGATGTATTACTGCAAATTTTATGGGCGTCTTAGATTTCTCAGTAATTGGAAACGCCAAGTGGTTTAGTATGCCGCGGGTACCTTTTAAAGATTTCGGCTTTTCTTTCGATTTTTCTGCTATTATCACCATGGTCATCATATATCTTGTACTGCTGGCTGAAACAACAGGAACGTGGTTTGCTATCAGCAACGTGATCGATAAACCATTAACCGATAAGAACATTAACCGAGGTGTGATTGGAGAAGGGATTAGCTGTCTTATTGCCTCTGCACTCGGATCAACTCCTGTTACAGGCTATTCCACTAATGCGGGTATTATCTCCATCACAGGTGTTGCGAGCCGCCGAGTCTTTCTCGCTGTAGGAGGATGGTTCGTCATCTTTGGTTGTTCAAGTAAATTAGCCGCATTAATATCTTCGATTCCAACAGCTGTCATCGGAGGCGTATTCGCCATCGTCTGCGGCATCATCTCGATTAACGGTGTGCAGGTCATGAAGAACGAGACCATTGGCGAAAAACAAATGTATATTATTGCGATACCCATGATTATAACCTTAGCGTTAGTTCTCATCCCTAAAGACTTCTTATATTCCTTACCTACTTTTGCACAATATTTATTAGGCTCGCCTCTTTTAGCAGCTTCCATTGCAGCCATATTATTGAATAAATTATTGCCAAGTGCAAAGTAAGTTGTAAGGCGAAGCGATTGCATTCATAGGGATCGCTTCCCCCTTTAAATTAGTAATTGCTAACCTAAATGGGGCTGATGCCAAAGGATACAGTTTATGTATCCTTTGGCGTCAGCCCCTAATTTTTTGTTTAGTATATTACACTTTGTTGAAGTGCTTAATTACAATATTGTTAAAGATCGCCGTGCCACCTTCTGTAAATAGGGTAATTGCTTTATCGTTCGTTTCCGGAAAAATTTCATTAGAAATAACGATTTTACCATCATCTATAAAAACTTCAATGCTTGTTTTATCAACAAGGATCTTTAAATGAACCTTCTTTTTTTTCACATCAAATGGCACTTTGCTTTCAAGATATCTCTTACTCTTGTCGGGCTGCCCTATAGAAGCTCTATTAACATAAGCATATTGACCTTCTACAAAAATACCGACATCTACATGGCGGGTTGTATCCTTTGACTCTCGAAGCCTTAATCCTACATTCTTGATGTCCGACCAAGATATATCAGCGTCAAGTTGGTACGTATCGCCTGTCATATCGAGCGTTGTGGACCCATTCACTTTTATTTGTTCCAAGGAATTCTTAGAGCTTATCAATTTATTTAATGCTTCAATAGGTTGTGATACCAGACTATACGTATGATCCCAACTTGTTTTAATTTAATTTGGCGAACTATTGAATCCGTTCCATTAAACCCTTCTTTAAGCGTTGGTGTATTATGAGCGTAATCCCAATTATTCATCCAGGCCAAAGCATAACGATGGTTGTATTAAGACACAGAAGAAGGATTCCGTGTCTTTCAATAACAAATTGGTTTATTTGCGCAACTGAAGGCTGACATCAATCTATATGAGGTGCTCAGTGTGAACAAATCTTATACGATGTGCCCCCATCCAATGACTCTGAAATACCAATTGCCTTCAAGAAGACTTTTCAGAAAACAAAATTTTGTTAAGCAACAAACAGGCTCACCCGTAATGGGTGGGCTTTATTAACACTTTTCTGGTATTTTCCCTTTGATTTCCTGCATTATTTTCTGCACTTCCAATTCGCGGTCAAACAATACTTCTAACAATGGTCCGTTATCTGAGGCAATCTCAATCCCTCATTAGTTTCAATGTTCGGAATTGACTCTAAAAAGTAATTATTATCCAACTAGAGACACCCAACGTTCTGAGATCCATTCTGATACGTCGTGATAATTATAGCAGTACTATTTTATAATACGTTTGTGAATATAGGAGATGGTCGTTTCGGATAAGCCCTGAATACTTGACGAAATACACTTCAGTATTCTCAATCGCTTCATCCTCAGTAAAACTCTATTACCTATGTCGCTAAAACGCTCGCACGCTACAACCTCAATAGTAATCTAAATATATTGAGCGTCATTCTTTCCGTTTAGTCCTTATTACTCACTTTTAAAACGATCTATCCCGTGCTTAGTAAGAATTCAGTAAGGAAGACGATACTTGTGTAGATCACGTAATAGGACAATTGCCGGTTACCCAGGTACCGTCCTTTATAATGCAGTTTTCTTGTTGCTCAACTATCGCCTGCACCATCAGCGCTTCCGCATCACAACATGCTTGTGCGGAGCTTTTAGCTCGGACGCAAGCTTGCTTGGTCCTTGTTTGGTCCCTGTCTCACAAACGGGGTGCAGTCCTTGAATACGTTGGTTTTTTTCATGTAACCTTCTAGCAACCTACCCGATCTAATATATACGTAACGTTACGAACATTCTAATACTTCTAGTCAAGAAAGCAGGTGAACTCTTGCAGTTAGTTTTTTTTCCATGTAACCTTCTAGCTACCTACCCGATCTAATGTATAGTAACGTTACGAACATTCTAAACACTTCTAGTCAAGAAAGCAGGTGAACCCTTGCATACAGATCCTATTGTCCTCAAAGCCAAAGCTGGGGACCCTGAAGCATTCATGCAGTTGATGCAAGAGATAGAGTTACCCTTGTATAGAACTGCAAGGTCCATCGTCAACAAAGACGAAGATTGTGCAGATGCCCTACAGGAGACGATACTTAAAGCCTTTAAATCCATCCATACTCTCAGAGAGCCCGCTTTTTTCAAAACGTGGATCTTCCGAATTCTGATTAATGAATGCAATAAAATGGTCAAAAGCAACTCAAGAACCCTCCCTTACGGAGAGGTTCCCGACGTCCCTTCCACTTCCAAGGATTATGAGAACATCGAATTATGGGATGCCGTTCAACATCTTGAGGAAAACCTACGGATTGTCATTCACCTTCATTACCTACAGGACATGCCGATCAGTCAAGTTTCCGACATTCTCGAAATTTCTACGGTAGCCGTGAAGACCCGGCTACATCGCGCCCGCAAAAAGCTAAAACATTCATCTCAAATCAATCAAGAAAAAGGAGTTGCGACATCGTGAACACTAAATTAGAAGAACAATTAAAGAACTGCCAAAGCCTACTTCCCGATCAGTTATCTGATATTGCCCGCTCCAAGCTGAATGAGACTTACCAAATCATCAGGGATACCGATAATTCCATTTCCCCCATTCAGAGAAAGACAAATGTATCAAGAACTTTAAATAAATGGTGGGTTTCCACTGCAGCCGCTGCAATCCTTGGAGTTACACTCATTGCTTCCGGATTTGTATCTCCCGCCATGGCAGATGCACTCAAGCAAATTCCGGTTCTAGGACAAATCTATTCATTATGGGGCGAAAAGAACTTAGATCCCGGTCTTCAACAAGCCGAGGATTTCATCACAAACGTAAACCAAAGCGTGACCCATGGCAATGTGACTATGAATATTCCAACGTTGTTATTTGACGGGACCCGAATTCTTATGAACATAACCACTCCTGGAAACCGTCTTGCTTCGGAGCCCAATTCGCCGCCTTCCGATGCCAATAAAGGGGCGGTAGATAAGTTTGAGGTCCTCTATAACGGCCAACCTCTGCAATGGGGTTACGAACACATGGACGGTGAGACTGCTTCCAGCATAATGGTTCAGGTTTTCAGCACTTATTATGAGCCGCGCACAACAACACCGACTATCCAGTTCCCTGATCAGTTTGACTTGACTGTAAATGTAACGTTAAAGGGCTACGATGTCCCGTTCCAATTCGTTGTGCCTGTTACAAGATCAACGCCCATTACCGTTCTAACTTCAGAGGAGACCAAGCATCACGATAACATTAACTTGCAGAACAGTAAGCTGGAAATCACACCAATCACAACGCAGTTATCCGTTGAGTACAAAACCAAACCGGGCCAGAGCGTAGAAGAAATGCTCGCTTCTATCCCTTCGAAATACAAGGGTGCTAACGGGGGCGTCATCGCTCTTCAGTATGACATTGTGGATGAACATGGCGTTCAACTGAAGCCCATCGGTGGTCACCCCTTAAGCGAATCTTATAATGTTCTCTTTGAACCTTTCAAGACTCAACCGCGTACCGTAACCATCAAACCGTACTTAATCGTATCCGAAGGTCAAGCGCCAGCTGGGGCTATAGGACTGGTGGAAGTCAAAAATATAGTCAAGGAATATATCCCTGAGCTAGAGACTGTATTTTCGGTGCAATAGTTCATCTGTAAAAAGGACCTTATTATCTAGGATTAAAAAGGTATGCAAACCTACAAAAGACGGAGCCATAATTGGCTTCGTCTTTTTCTTTAAATGACTTTAACCCTTGTCTGGCCTAACTCAAGTCATCTTATCCTCTAGTGTTTTGATGATATCTATTCCACCTTTTCCCCCGTTTCAAAGTACATAAACATATTAAGTATAAATTAGTTTCCCGGGTACAGTTCATGGATTTTGGAGACCAAGTTTTCTGAATTGGTACGGAACACTTGGTTTGAATCCGTCCAATCCGATTACAGAAAATACGCAGCATGAAACTTCCATCCCAGATGAGCTGGATTAAATTCCATTTGAATTTCGCGCCCGGGACTTCCTATGTACACCTTAGAACCTGGCTTACGCCATCTACCAATTTGGGTGATCCTGTCCGGATTCTGGCCAGTAATATATGTAAACCTGCCATTGTATGGAATGTCCCTCAAATGAAACTTTGGACACCCTACAGCAAATACTTGAACTTGCTGATATCCGTACTTTTCCTCCAAATAAAGCCCTGTCCGATAGGCGATCATTCCTCCAGCACTATGCCCGATAAGGATTAAGTCATCCGAAACTTCTACATGCTCGCGGATGATTTGCGATACGCTTGTTACTCGCTTGGACTGGTCATAGTGTTGGTCATAGCCAACTTGAGTAAGCTGCCTTGCCAGGAGACGGATTAAAGAGAAACCCGTAGTGCCGTTTGCAATCCCATAGGGAAAGATCATCACAACTTTGGCATTTCGATATCTTTTGGCAATCTCACTTGCAGCGTCTTCAAAATTATTTCGATAAGTCAGTACACCGGCAAAAAAACAAACCACCGTGCGGTACTTTATTGTACATGTGCTATTGGAGGATACGAACGTCTCTATCATGATTTCACAACTACCTCCTTATGAGGTGCAAATTTATTCATTAGTAATCAGCTATTAATATGTACCATGCACCTATCTTTCTCTTCAACGCAAGGTAACGAAGCTTAGTAAATATTCAGTAAGGAAGACGATACTTGGCAAAACACCCTTCTAGACTCTCTATCGTCGGACTCTTCTCCCCACGCTCTAGTTGTCCAATATATACGCTATGGAGATTAGCAAGGTTAGCCAACTCTTCCTGGCTATATCCCCGCCCCTTCCTATAATTGTAGACTACTTGATCTCCTAAATGAAGAGGAACTCTCTCAAGATGAATGGCGTACTGAGAATACGCTAGTTCGAAATGAGAATACTTTGCTTAGTGAATGTAAGGTTGAATTGTTAAAGCATGTTAACAAAGAAAAAGACCTGGACACTAACATCCAAGTCTTCGAAAAACAAGTAATGAATTTGCTGCACCTCAATATTGCAGATGAGCGGATCCTGAAGCAAATCGTTATGAAGCTCATCCAGAAGATCGAAGTATTCGATGATGGCAGCATTAAGATACATTACAATATTGCTCATCCATATCAAATACAAGGGGCGTAGGAATTAAGCTTGCCCCACCCATTTTAGCCACACTGTACACTCCACATGCACCGTATGCGGGTTGATCAGGCCTTCCGATATAATCTGTTATAGTAGGCTGAGGCCTTGGATTTACTGAGTTTTCAGTTTTCACTCTCCATTCTGTTTGGGTGGTTTAGGATGGTTGGTGTTACTTTTCAACACCAATTTAACACCAGTATTAATATCAACGGTAGTTCCAAAAAGCTTGTGAAAAACGATATAAATATCTATCGGATGTCTTTTTCAAGCTGAATCCAAAATCTAAGCTTAGAAGAAGAAAAAGATTCAGCTTCTATCTCAATCACAATATTTGCAACCATCAAGATAATAAATAGGGAAACTGTAGAACACCTAGGCGAGGGCATGTTCCTTCACCACGTTATCCGTTATTATATCCCCATGATTGGACGCATAAATTGAAGAAGCATTGTAATATAATATTCGTACTTTCTCTTTCTCAGTCACTTCCTTTTGATTAAAGCGCGGGAGTACAGGACTAATTCGGTAATCGGTACATATTCTTGTCATCCGACATTTACCCATTGTAGTTCATTTTTAATTGCTGATTAACTGTCCTGTATAGAGGCATCTTGCCCCTGTCAGCCAACAACAGAAGTCAAACCATCATTTATTACCACCAATAAACACCTTAGATGAATCACAAAGACAAAAAAAACGGCATTTCTGCCGTTTGTGTTTAAGGTGTTGGTAGAGACTAAGGGATCGAACCCCTGACCTCATCACTGCCAGTGATAGAGATAGGCTAGGATTTAGTATGCTTGTGTAGGAAAAATCTTTATTAAATAAGGTTTTTTCATAGAGTCATGTGATCTAAATGGCTCTTTTATGATGCTTGGTGATGAATCTTGTCCCCTATTCGTCCCCACAAAATAATGCAATATGTTTCCGCACACAACATGCGTTGGGTGCTGATTGTTGGATACTTTCTAAAAAATAAAAACGCCCGACAGCCAGCGAATCGATAAAACAATTTTACCGCACAATTAGCCGACATACTCTCCGAGATCTCCGAGAGGAGTGGAATATATGGTCATGAATGGGGAGTTCTTTGTGATCAAGGAAATGCATGCAAAGGGAATGTATATCACGTATATTGCTAAAGAAGTAGGAAGAGATCCGAAGACAATACGAAAATTGTTGGGGCAAAATGAACCCCGCCGTTATCAACGTTCAAACCGTCGAATTGGCAAGCTCGATGCATATAAAGCCTATGTAGGTCAGCGTATGGAGGATGGTTGTCTAAACGCAGTAGTCATTTACGATGAGATTAAAACAAAAGGATACATCGCTAGCGTAACCACCCTTCGTTACTTTATGAGACCACTGAATCCTATCATTTCTTCTAAGGCAACTGAACGATTTGAGACCGAACCTGGGGAGCAAGCACAGGTCGACTGGGGTCATTTTCGAGTAGATTGGAATCAATCACAAAAGCGGTTATATGCGTTTGTTATGGTACTTGGTTATTCGCGTACGTTGTATGTGGAATATACAGAAGATGAGAAAGTAGAGACGCTTATCGGCTGCCATGAACGAGCTATGACGTACTTTGGAGGAGTGACAAGAACCTGTTTGTATGACAATATGAAGACCGTTGTCATTGGACAAGACGAGCAAGGTGAGGTCATATGGAACGAGAGATTTGCAAAGTTCGCAACTCATCATGGATTCATTCTTCGTCGTTGCAAGCCCTATCGCCCCCCAGACAAAAGGAAAAGTTGAGAATGGCGTTGGTTATGTACGGAAGAACTTTTTGTCCAAGGGTTCGGTCTTATACAGGACTACACGATCTAAATCAACAGGTGCGTCTATGGTTAGATACTGTAGCAAACTGTCGTATACATGGAACAACTCATAAGGTCCCTACGAATCGTCTAGTAAATGAAGCGTTGAATCCGGCCAATCCCTTTCCCTTTCATTCAGAAGAACGCCATATTCGCAAGGTTTCGAGTGACACATTGGTCTTACCAGAGCAATCGCTACTCCGTTCCGTTTGGTTATGTAGGCCATCACGTACATGTTCAGGATGAGAAAAACGGCATACTACATATTTTTAACCAAGAAGGCACACCCATCACCAAACATGAGAAGGCGAACGTTGTACACCAAGTCATTACCAATAAAAAGCACTTCGAAGGCATCCGAACAGCAGGTAGCAAAACGGTTCCCCAACCCATGCCCAAACTGGTCGCAACAGTATCCCTCGAAGTGGTCGAACGCTCATTAGCAGTGTATGAAGCGTTGACGGATGAGGAGGTGATCAAGCAATGATCCTCACCGAACGTCTTTACGAAGCTTTTCAGCAGCTTGGATGGGGAAGAATACCTGAAATTGTCCATCAGCATGCAGAAGAAGCAGCTAAAGAAAATATATCGTATCTCGCGTTTTTAGACAAGCTATTACATGAGGAATTAGAGGCTAAACACCACCGCAATTTGCAGACAAGAACTAAGCTAGCAAGGCTACCGTACCAAAAGACATTGGCTCAGTTCGACTTCTCTTTTCAGCCAACTATTGACGAACGACGTATAAAAGATTTAGCCACGATGAGGTTTGTCGAACATCAGGAGAACCTCGTTTTTCTTGGTCCACCCGGTGTAGGCAAAACCCACCTTGTCGTAGCCCTAGCTTTAGAAGCGATTGCTCTGAGATATTCGGTTTACTTCATTACCGCTCATGATCTCGTTCAGACCCTGCAACAGGCCCATCAAACGAACACGATGAAACAAAAGGTACGTATGTTTCTCAAAGCAGACCTGCTCATCATTGATGAGATTGGTTACCCAAAGATGGATGCCGCTCACTTCTTCTTCCAGATAATCTCTGAACGGTATGAGAAAGGCTCGATTATTCTCACCTCCAATAAGTGGTTTGGATCCTGGGGTGAAATATTTGGTGATACGGTACTTGCTACCGCAATCCTAGATCGTCTCCTCCATCACTCCGTAACCATAAACATAAAGGGGAGAGCTACAGAATTAAAGAAAAGAAAAAAGCTGGGTTCTTTCAAGCATGAATTAATGGAGAATAACGATATGTAATTCAGCTCTATCTAGGGAATTTTCGATTCTCCAGTTCTTCGGGATATCACGTGTCAACTAGGGACGGATCAGTGTCGATCCGAAAAACGCCATCGGGTAGTGATATTTCAGGACTTTGAAGGCCGGGAGATTCGAGTCGTTACGGATTTAATGCAGGTGGCTGCGGAACAAATCGCAAAGATGTATAAAGCTCGTTGGCAGATCGAGGTCTTTTTCCGCTGGATTAAACAGCATTTAAACATCCCCACATTGTTTGGCACCATCGAAAATGCCGTGTATGGTCAACTGTTTGGAGCTTTGATGGTTTACGTACTGCTCAAGTGGCTGTTTGATGCCACTAATCCAACATTGCCTCGGCATGCAACCCTTTCTTTTGCCCGATTCTCTCGTGCTATTTGTAGATTACCGGTTGAATGGCTGGTGCGGATTCAACATATTGTTCAGAAATATAACCTTTTTTGGTTTATTGAGGTTACATAATTTAGTTAATCAACAGGCGTGTTAAAGGAACATATTCTTGCTATACACCGGTTGCGATCTCATTAGGTTATTTCCGTATGCGCACGGCCTTGCGTAAAGAGGGTTTGGTAGTTAACCACAAGAAGGTACGCAGACTGATGCGAGAGCTAGACATTCAATCGGTTATCCGAAAGAAACGACCCTTTGCTGAACGTAAGCCGTCTGTTCTCTTTCCAAATGTGCTGAACCGTGAATTCACAGCAGAGGCAACATAAATTAAATTAGTGACGGATATTACTTTTGTCCGAGTAGGACACGGCTTTCTGTATTTATCTGCAATTCTTGATCTTTACAACAACGAAATTATTGCTTGGAAACTGGGAGAACGGAATGATCTGCAGCTCGTTCTGGAGACAGTAAAACAGGTAAAAGCACCCACAGCCTTACTACACTCTGACCAAGGCTTCCAGTACACCACAAGAGCTTACGCGAAACTGCTTGCTGATCAGCAACTTAAGGAAAGTCATTCTAGACGAGGAAACTGCTTTGATAATGCTTGCATCGAATCATTCTTCTCACATCTGAAGACTGAGAAATTACACCTAGCAAAGCCAAAAGATGTTGCTGAAGTAGAGCGATTAATTGAAGAATACATCGATTACTACAACCACGAGCGGTTCCAAAAAAAACTCGGCGACCTATCCCCGGTTGAGTACCGGGAAGCGATCGCCTCTTGAATAACTTCTTTTTTTTTGCTGTCTACTTGACGGGGATATGACCACCTTTACCAGATTTGGATACCGCTTTTTTAAGTTATCCACCTTTACTGTCAGATAATCTCGATTCTTCCTCTACGGTGTCAAATACTGTACGGGCACGTCCTTTAAATGGATTTGATTGGCCCTTACGAACATCAAATTTCTCCCCGTCTAGCCATTTCTTTACCCATACCTTTAATTGTGTGCAATTTCTTATTTCTAAGCTTTCTGCTACAACTTATAGCTCACTGATCCCTCTAAGGAGGCTTCCTCAGTCAGAGAAAAATACCAAGTGATTGAACAACTACGTGATCTACACGGAGTCACACACCTGCTAGCCATCTCAGGAGTACCTAGAGCCAGTTACTATAAGTGGCGAGCTACACGGTCACGACGGGCCGTAACACAAACTCGGGATCACGAAATCATGAAATACATGATGGACATTCATTCCGTTCATCCTTTATTTCGGATATCCTCGTATGGTGACGGCTTTGTGGGAAGAAGGCTACCGTGTCAACCATAAAAAAGTATCTCGTCTCATTAAAGAATTATCCATCCAATCTGTGATTCGAAAGAAACGACAACGATTGAGTTATACACCTTCTGTCGTATATCCTAACCGATTGAAGCGTCACTTTCATGCTACACAAAAGATGGTCACAGATATCACTTATCTCCGATGGTACACGCTTTTATTACCTGTCGGCAATTCAGGATTTGTTTAATAATGAGATTGTAGCTTGGCAATTATCCGATCGTAATGATGTCAAACTCGTGCTGGATAAGGTCGATCAGTGGACAAAGAAAAGAGACTTGGAAGCCGTGCTCTATTCGGATCAAGGCTTCCAATATACGTCTCATGCGTATTACACACGACTAGAAGCATTCAACATCAAAGGTAGCCACCCTCGCAAAACAACCTGCCTAGATAACGCATGCATCGAATCCTTCTTTTCGCATCTCAAAACAGAGAAGTTGTATCTTCATCAGTGTAAGTCAGAAGTCGAGATACATCAAGCCGTTGAAGATTATATCTACTTCTATAACTATCAACGGTTTCAGGCAAAAACTCAAACAGCACGTGCCGATTGAGTATCGGCACGCGTTATTTGAGTTTTTTTCATCTGTCTACTTGACAGGGGTATGACCAGACCACCTTCCCGTTCAAGGGTTTTCTTCTTATTTGAAGTTTGTACTGTTGAGTCATATTGCCGTATTCAGACCCATTGGTACTTTTTAAAAGGCCTCTTATATTATTTCTTTGATCTTTAATATCACGTTTTTTAGAATATCCTCTTCTTGTTGTTCTATTTGTTTAATGAGTACACTCAATTTATCCTTTTCATAAGTTCCAAAAGCATTAGCAATATTAAATTTTAGAGTACAATTAAATAAAATATTTGCTGTATTTACCAGTTTTTCGCTACTAATAATAAGTTCATCTATATTTTTTATATATCCCATTTTTCCTAAAAAATTTATTCGTTCTAATAAAGCCGCTTTGTGTTCAAGTAACAAACGAAAAACTCTTATGTCCCAAAAAGTTGTGTTCGCCTTAATGTAGGATAATATATATTCATACACATCTTTTCCATAGGCATCTTGTTCATTTATTGGAATATTAAAGTATTTAAACTGTGCATCATTCGTACCATTCAAAAAATCTTCCATTTGATTTAATATAAATGAAACATTAAAATGGAAATCTTCCTTTTTCGGAATTATTAAACTGAATGTTCTTTGCTCTGTATTATTCATAGAAGAGCAAAATATAAAGCCATCGCGAAAATCATCATAAGACACCTTTTCAGGAACAAATTGACCTTCTCTGTTATAACCTACTGCATTTAGTATCTTTTCATCATCATCATAACCTATTATTAGAATATCATGTAAAAAGCTTTGTGAATAATAAGCCTGCCGGTTTGGTAAGAAGTATTCGTTGATATATGTATTCACATAATATCCATGATTCAATGAAACGATAATAAACTGAATTGGATCAGTAATATCTTCAACAAAGGATTTTGTAAGATAAGTTCTGCTTAAAAAAGGGTTTCTTAATAATGAAAAAACTAGCTTATGGTCTTCTAAGTTTAAATCTGTTTTAGGGCAACATAATTGTAAATAATTCATCTGATACCAAGGTATTGACTCTTCAATGGTTGACGTTATTCCTAATTCACAAGCTAGATAGTTGAATGTCCTAATAGGAGGAACTAAAAAGGGTAGCAGCTTTTTCATATTATCTTCTCCTCGAAAAATATTTTTATGCTTAATTTCTACTTTGCTTCTATAACCCAATTCCATCGGAACTGGCGATGAAGGTCGTGTTTACCCGTCATTACTTTAAAAAATCGAGTGTATTGCAATTATCTCCAGCGACCTGAGCCTGATAGCCTATGGGCATTCTAGTCGGACAAAGCAATCTGTGGGACAGGCTTCGCCTGCAACGTCTCTAAGAATAATTTTAACACCCAAATGCCAAACGCCAGCTACATAGGGAGATTGATTTACCGATTCTCGAACGAATCCGCCAGGCTCATCAACGGACGGTAAAGGCCAAGCGCCTTACGTCTGCCCAAGCTGCCAAACTGTTGTCGCTTTATTTGACGAGCAGGTCCGTACGGTATGCGAGTTGTACTACGCAACTTCGTCCCTGTAAATTTAATTCTATTAGAGCCTGTTCAAAAAGCTCACAAATATATAAAAACCAAAATGCACTGATGCATCAAATGGTAAAATGGAAGTATCCCACCGACCAAAAATACCAATATGCGAGGTGCATTTTCATGGAGTTACAGTTAAAATTGCTTCCCTACCACTATTACTATTATAACGCACTCGGCTTTGACCCTGAACTCATAGATTATATCGATCATGTGGATGACTCCATCGTGCTAGAGAAGATTCTTCCGCTATACAAGGATGGCGGTCGTCCTCCCATTGATCCAAGAGTCTGCGGATGCATTATTTATACTTCACCCATCCGGAAATTACTTCGTTTCCGGAACTAGTCCGGCAAATAAAAGAACCGAAAATTTAGGCTTGGCGTAATCTCAAACATTCAAAAGGTAACTGTTCATAGTAGCCTGAACCATTTCAGAACTAAAGTAACTGCAGAGTTGTTTTACGCGATCCTATTTGACATCATCGCACAAGCTTATATAACACTTCCCATTTATAATGGGTGTGTTTATGAACTGCCCTCATTAGAAGTGAATGACTGAAGTTATCAAAAAGTCCTTTGATATTGAATTCGAGTACCCAATTATATTTTCAGCATCTTTGCCTTGTTATGTCTACGGCATCATGTGCTGACTTGTTTCGGCGATATCCTTAGGAATCCGATAGAAAATAATAATCTACATATGGCTCTAGCGAATTTCTCACTACCATTTGGGCAATCTATCCTCTATGTTGAGAATACCCAAAACACGTCTTCCACCACTTTTCTTAGGAATTCCGACTGCCTTTACTGGTTGCAGAAAGTACCTAAGTACCTACCCGATGCCATCCTATTCCATATCTTATATAGGTTGTCTCTTAGACTTTTGTCGAACTCTTCTAAGGCTCGGTAGTCTATGCCTACCGAGCCTTTGTTTGCTTTTACTGCTTTGTACGCCTTCCTACACTTCTCTTTTAGTAATGTTAAATGACTTTGCCTTTTCCATCTAGTTCCTCCCAATAATGGTTGACCAAATTTATAAGCTGGATAATACAGTTCCTTCGCTCCCTTTCCATTACAGAAGCTTCATCGTAGGTATAAACTGTTTCGCCCCTATATTTCGCATTGGTACTTTCGCCCTCGTAAGTTCTTTACTTATGGCTTTTCCTTTTACATCGAAATCGTAGTTTCTCACTTTCTATCTAAAACCCAAGTTATGTTCTTGCCACCTTTATTCCAGCTACCATCTAGACAGTAAACAGGATTAATTCTAGATTTATTCCAAAACTGCGATTCGTTTTGATAGCTTCAGAAGCATATCGAAACGTCATCGGTGGTTTTATTTTCGTTCAACTCCATAACTCACATCTGACGAAATCTTAAGTTTCACCTTTTTCTTAACGCTCAATACCATTGCTTTTGATAACAGCACCTTAAGGTGATTTCAAACCTCTACCTGTATAGTAGATTTCGAGGGGCCTACCCTCATCTTTTAGATAGCATAAGGCAACTTCCCAAATTGCCTTTTCATGACACACGATCTGTCGAGCCTTTTTTCACAACACCAGTAGGGCTGCGGTTTCAGTTAATGCCCGCATCTTTTCGTTTCAATTCACGAGTAAGGCTCTTATTCTCGCTTTATTTGTTGCGCAGTTATTTTTGTAGATTTATTGCTTGCTCTGCAACACCTCCGTTGGCTTGCATACAAGCGTTACGCTAGGCTTCCACTTGCTCTACAAACATCCCCTTCGTTCGATAGTGCTCAGACAACTCGAATTCACTTAACGTGGACGTCTCTACAACAATGGCAACTTATCTCGCGTAATCCATTTTCAGATTCTGTGGTTGAGCCAATGGCTCGTTCAGCTGCTCGTGCTCAAAAGAGCTTGCTATATCGTCTTTTAGGCCCAATAAAGTCATATACCCAAACAAAACCAACATACACTGCGAACACTGCATGCGGATGGTTGAAACCAAGAGGTATACGATCTTCTCAAATACTGAAAGGTACCGTACGGTAAGTGTTTCATTACTTCCTTTACGAGTGCTGCGGATTCTTCTATATGAATTTCATCTGCGCTCATATCTCTAGTTCTAGTAAGTTGAGCATTTCATTGATATACACTTAGTCTGCATCTGCTAATTCCTTTGTTATTTGGTCGGACTTACAACATTACAGGATCAGAAAATGTGTTTTTCCATCTTCAACCTTGGATTATTTCGTCAAGAACTGGTTTTGGTTTTGAGCCAAATTTAATTCTTATTTTTTATTATCTATCGTCCCGATGGATAATCGTACCTTACACAAACTTCTTGACGCTACCTGATAACACGACCTCGCCTACAAATGAAGAAGGAAGTCATGTGAAAATCTTAAATGTTAGTTTACGGCTGCATTGGCTTCAATAAAACTTACGACGTCATCCACGCATGATATTGCTTCCACATTTAAGAGGTTATCAGGTATCTCCACACCAAAAACAGATTCTATATTTACGATCAAACGAATAAAAGTTAGGGAGTTAATGCCAATATTTTTGAATTGATTCAATATTGTGTTCTGTGGCAGTTCCATTAACTCGATAATCATATCTTCGATTTTTTTTTTCGTTTCATTCATCATCATTTCTCTTCCAAGTTCTTCGAACTCACCGCCGATTTTAAAAGTCGGCCTTATAATTTCAATACCTATGTCTATAAGCTTTTGGCTTCCCATAAATTCCAAGGATAATTTCGCTCGTTTTTTGTGCTTATCTATTCTTTGAATGTTACCTTCCATTCCTTTTAAAGGCCCAGAAATAACTAATACCTTGTCATTTCGAAATAATATATTGGAATATTCCACTATATCATTTTCATTAATAATCTTTATTATATTTTCCATCTCGATATCAGGAATATATTTAAAGTTCCCTTCTTCGTTAAACCTATTGTTACCGCGTGAGATGTCTCTTTTATTTCGATAATTTAATATTTTTATAATTTCAGGTATTGACTTGATTTTGTAATATTTCTCGTTATCCATATCAGTTTGTATAAAAACATATCCAGGAAAAATTGTTTTTATCGCATCACATATGATCCCATTCTTTTTCTCAGGTATTTTTCTTTTAGGTACACAGCATAATACTTTCGAAGTTCCAAGTCGTTGATAAATATTAATTTTAACTTCTTCTTCTTTGCCACTTTGAACAAATATACCATACCATCTCATAATTAGATCCACCTAGTGTATTTTAGTAGAGTATTACATGGAGAACTGCTCGTCAGCCTTCTACTGCATTATACATGGCAAAGATTTTGCAAGAGTCAAGTTCCTAATCGAATATGAGGCACTTCAAAATACCCATGAGGGGAGGCGATCCAATACCTTTAGTGCGCTCTTTCCATTGAGGTGGATTTCGTCAAGCAAAATCAAAAAAATCGTGCAATTTTACCCATCATCGTCAGGGGGAATTTAGCCAGCTTTCCTTATATAAGCAGTTCTGCAGGTAAAGAACCGCGTTTTGTCGTCCGCTTGCTGCACAGCCCCGGTGCCTGGTTAAACAGCCTGAACCGCAAAGCCCTTCCCGAGCATGCTGAGCTGAGAGAGGCATTGCGTACGATGCAGGACTTGTCCAGCTGGTTGCGGCGGGATTTCCGCCTTCTGCTAGAAGCTCGTGATCAGCCAGCGCCGTGCAGCTCTGCAAGATGGAGGCTACTCAGCCGCGCCGGATTTCCGCTCTACAAGACGCTGGACGGTTATGATTGCGACTCCCCAAACATTGTTGCCATAACGCTGAGTTCAATCTCACGACCTAGGCAATAACATTCAAAAGCTCATCAACGGTATTGACCATATAGTCTGGTGACTCTTGTTCAAGGACATTCTTAGGTACATCTCCCCAAGTAACAGCAACAACCTTGACGCCAGCCAACTTAGCACAAATAATATCGTTCGTGGCATCCCCGACCATAACTACACTGTCAAAACTAACACCTAGGTTATTGATAGCAAGAACTAGACTATCCGGATGGGGTTTGGGGTTCTTCACATCATCCGAGCATACAACGGTATCAAAATATTCATTTAGCATCAATTTATCAAGAAGCTCTAAGGTTCTCAGCCTATCTTTACCTGTGCACAAACCACATTTATATCCATTCTTTTTCAATAGTTTGAGTAAATCACTCATTCCATTGTAGATTTTTACTCCCCCAATTTTTTCACGGCTGATTCTTTTATAAGGTTCAACCATCTCAAGCGGCAGCTTCATTTTAATAAATATATTTTCAAGCGAATCCCCGCTATGGCTTAAAAATTCATCGATAGAGGGTGTACCCTCTCCTACAATGAGATTATAACTTTCCGTGAATGCTTGTCTTTGAATTTCAGATGAATCAATGATTACACCATCAAAATCGAAAACTATCCCCTTTTCCAAGGTATCACCTACTCCAATATATTATGCATTCATAAGCTATTTATATATTTCGGGAAAAAAGTTTTGGATTTTTTTAATTGCACCTGCAATCTCAAATATATCTTCTTCATCACCTAGCAATGTAAAATGTGGTAGCCACACGACATTGTCTGCGATTTTCTTCGCATTTGTTAGATCCGCTTCATTCTGATGTGGGTATTCATTTATGCGACCAGCAAAATTATTTTCTTTAAAAAAAATCGTTTCCGATATAACAGGATATGCTACAAAGGACGGCACGCCCTCCATAATAAGCAGCTCAACAAATTGTTGCCGGGACAGCCCGCCAAAATATTCTGAATTGTAATAGAACATATACATGTAATGCGGGTTTAAAGTTGCATGAGAATTCTTCCCCTGTGGCGTTATCCCCTGGACATCAGCTAAGAGCTTGTCCAGCAATGCAGCGTTTACTTGCCGCTTTTCATTCATTTTTTCAAGTCTTTCCATCTGGGCGATGAGCACGGCTGCCTGAAACTCATTCATGCGGTAATTAGATCCCAGCACCAGGTGTGCGTAAACCCTATCTCCTTTGGGCCTTCCTACACCATGGATAAGATAAGCTTTCTCATATAGCTCCTTGTTGTTTGTTACAAGGGCGCCCCCTTCTCCACAAGTCATAAGTTTTCCATTTTGAAAGCTAAAGATCGACATATCACCAAAGCTTCCCATTCTTTTCGCCTTGTACTCGGCACCATGGGCATGCGCCGCATCTTCGACAACCTTTATCCCATGCTTTCGTGCGATCTCACAAATGGCATCCATGTCACAGGAATGCCCTGCCATATGTACGGGTATAACAGCCTTCGTTTTAGGGGTAATGGCCTTTTCAAAGGCTTCCGGCGTCATACAAAATGTTTCAGGGTCAACATCAACAAGAATAGGCGTCGCATTGCAATACAAAACAGCTGTTGCTGTAGAAATAAAGGTAAATGCCGGGAGAATAACTTCATCTCCAATACCTATTCCTAACGTATACAACGCAAGCTCAATAGCATGAGTCCCATTTGTAACACCAAGACAGTACTCAGCGTCCTGCAGCTTAGCGAACTTTTCTTCAAATTCGACGACCTTATTCCCGCTCATTCGCCACCAATTTCGGCTTTTAACCACTTCCTCAACCAATTGAAGTTCTCTCTCATCCGAAAAAGGCCATGTTGGGAAAGGCTTTGTTTTATACGGTGTTCCCCCGTCTTTTACTAACATGTTCATTTCATTCTTCCTCCCGCTAAAGTAATATTTTCGCTTATTCGATCATTCGTTCACATTTATTGTTTTCCTTTGTTCTTGAGAACGTTATGGATAGCTATCAAACTAAGGTCATATCCATATCCTTTAAACCCTACTATGTGTCCCACCGCTTTTTCTGCGAATATGGACTGCGAATGCCAACCTCCTCTCTCGTAAATATTGGAAAGATGGATCTCCACAAAGGGAATATCAATAGCTGTGATTGCGTCCAATATTGCATATCCTGCCTTGGTGTACGCAGCAGGGTTTATTACGATTCCATCGATTGTGCTTAAATGGTCCTGAATGAAATCAACAAGATATCCTTCATGATTGGATTGAAAGAAGACGAGCTTAATACTAAGCTGGTTACCGAGCTTCTTTAACCGCAGCTCAATATCATTCCATGTCTCAATGCCATAAAACCCTGGTTCCCGAATACCCAATTTATTAATGTTCGGACCATTGATTACTGCAATAGTAATAGACTTATTTTCATCTAAACTTTTTCCCAGTAACAAAGAACGATTATCTATTCGATTCACTTCCCTTTGGATAAAATACTTCAATTGAGTTGCCGTCGTTTAATTGCTTGTATATGAGGTTCAGAGCTCCAATTGCTCCGCTATTGTCCCCCAACCGTGCTTCTATCACCTTCATATCCCTTTGGACATATTTAAGGTAGCCCTTCAGCGTATCGTTTAACGGCTCCAGCAATATATCCCCGGCACCTGTAACGCCCCCGCCAAGTACGATCAGAGAAATATCAAGCAGCATAATCATACTGCCGATCATCTTCCCCAAATGTACACCCGCTTGCTTAAAAATATCTCGAGCAACAGCATCTCCGTTGGCTGCTAGGCTTACAACATCCTTTAAGTCAAGTTCCGATACTGCCGTTGATCGCTCAAGCATCTTCAAATCAACAAATTTTTGTAGTAATATAGGTCCTGAAACTAATGATTGGAGACATCCGTTCATTCCACATTTACAATCAGGGCCATCCTCTATAACTCGTATATGTCCAATTTCCCCAGCCCATCCATTGGAGCCGATATGCAAAGAATTGTTAAGAATTAGTCCGCAGCCTACTCCTGTACTGATTGTTACATAAGCTAAATCGCTATATCCTTTTCCAGCTCCGGCCAAATGTTCTCCAAGCGCGGCAGAATTAGCGTCATCCTCAAATAACACAGGCACATTATATCTTTCCATCAGGTAGCTTCTTAAAGGAAAACCATTCCATGCCCTATTATTCGGCCATGTAACAATTGCTCCGCTTCGCCGGTCGAATAGTGCCGCCAGAGACAGACCTATTCCTCTCAACTCTTTATTCTCCAGCGATTTTTCCTTAATGACCGAATCCATTAATACACATAGGTTTTCGTGAACTTCCTTGCTGGGGTCGTTAAATTTTTTGAATAGCGCTTTATGCATATCCCCGATGCCATTCGTCGACTCATCGTAGGAAACTATCCGTACATATGTCCCACCTACATCCACTCCTATAAAAAAGCTATTCAAACCGCAGCCCCTCCAAGTCATTAATGGCAGTTTCCCGATCGATTCTGTTTTCGTTCGAATATAGCTTTTCAATCAGTTCAACTGTTCTCAGACCATCGCTTCCTGTAAGGTATCTAGTGGCGCCTCCTCTAATGGTATCTGCAAAAAACTGCCCCATAGCGTGAAAGGCTTCCATAGCGTTATTAATACTGTTATCTAACGTGATCACTTCCACACCTGCACTGTCTTCGACAATCAGACTATCCTCGTTCCACAATTTATCATTGCTAAACCCAAATAGAGTTTTTAGTTTAATGTTTCCCTTGGTACCCTTCACTATAAAATATGTACAATCTCCGTTAATATCAGCAGCCCAGCTTAGTTTCAAGTTTAGTTTGCTACTTCCAGAAAATCCTATTTCGGAAATTGCTGTAACTTCAACATCCATCGGCAAACCAACCGAATACTCACCTTTAAACCAGCCTGCATCTAAAGGATCAGCTTTACTTTCCTGCATCACCGTGTCCAAGTTTTGGCTTAAGGGCTGCTTGTCTCCAAATAACATCAAACAAATATCTACCATATGGGAACCAAGGTCGATCAACACGCCGCCGCCGGATAAAGCTTTGTTGGTAAACCAAGTGCCAGGTCGAGGAATACCTGATCTTCTTAACCAACCTGCTTCTACATGAATGATTTCTCCAATTCGGTTAGATTGTATAAATTCCCGCATTTTTAAGACGTCATATCTGAATCGGTTTACAAATGCAGGAAAATATACAAGTTGATTTTGTTCTGCAATTTCGATTATCTGCTTAACATCACCAGCTCTTATAGCAACTGGTTTCTCGCAAATAACATGAAGCCCACGTCTAAGTGATTCCATAGTATATTGCGCATGTGAATGATTAGGGGTAGCAACGATAACCGCATCGATGCCAGAGTCCAAAAAATCGTTTAAACTGCTATATATACCTTGAATATCGTGTGCTTTCGCAAGCCTAGCAGCCCGTCCAATATCTATGTCGAATACTGAACTGATCTTAACGTCACTGATCTGTTTAAACGCGGGGATGTGAGCATACTCAGCAATCCACCCGCATCCAATTATTCCTATATTTAACCTCTGACTCTTCATTTCTTCACCCATTATTCTCCGCTTTCAGCAGGAGCACCTCATCGTTGGTATCGTTTTCAAGATTAACATCGGCCTTTGGCTTTACAACACTTTTTGTCCATGAACCTCTACGTTATCCAATTTAATTATTTTATTGCAATCATCTACAAAAACAACTTTAGGTCTAAACGTTTTAGCTTCTGCTTTTTCGAGACTGCCATAAGATATAATAATTACTAAATCTCCTGGCTGTACAAGCCTTGACGCTGCACCGTTCAAACAAATCATTCCACTGCCTCTTTCGGCAGGTATCGCATACGTTTCCAGCCTGCTTCCATTATTAAGGTTAACAACATGCACTTGTTCATTAATCATAATACCTGCTGCATCCAATAGATCCTCATCGATAGATATACTCCCTACGTAATCTAGATTTGCTTCAGTCACCTTTACACGATGGATTTTGGATTTCATTAAAGTGATAAACATATTTACTTCTCCTCGAGTAGTAGATTTATATGATGGTAATTATTTCATTTTTTTGACTAAAGCAAGTTTAGTATTTCATTCGACTTTATTGACTCATTTTAATGCCTATTAAGGAAAATTGTCTCATAATTATATATATACGACAAAGTTATCCTAAAACCTTTTTTATTTTACAATATTTTCAGTATATAAAAGAAACCTCTGACTACAAAAACATTGATAATTATGAATTATACGGTGCTTGAGTCTAGCATTACGTTCCTTTTATCTTGACTATTCTAACGATTTGTATTTATAAACAAATGGACATAGCTACATTCAAGTTCATAGATAGTTTCAATACATTTACACATAGAATCAACCGAAGACCTATTATAGACTCTCGCATATATATACTTTGCAATTACTGCTCTTACTTGCTTCCAATTATGAATGATATTCTCTATTAATATGACTGCTTCTTTAATACTTGCATTTTCCTCTGAAAGCAATGAGACCTTATACTTTTCCACTTGTTTGGAATTAATGATTTGATTGAATCCAGCAATCAGATTATCCGACCATACGGATAATTCCGATTCATTTTGTGAGATCTGAATAAACCGCTTTTTAAACGTATTTATTTGTTCGATCCCATCAAATAAATCAATCTGCTTTTTGAGCATATTCCTTATGAAGATTGAACCATATTGTTTAGTCGTTTGGATGAACGCATCGCTACTATGGAGTAAGTTAAATGAATAAAAAGAAATATTCTCGTTTGTTGTTGATGATAATTGATTTACAAATCCCAAGTAAGAATTAGTCAGATCTGCATAGCTAATTATGCGGTGCTCATAACTCAGGTTATCCTTATGCCTATGCTCAATAATATTGAATGTCTGATCCATTTCTTTGTAGCCGTATACCAGAAGGGTGTGTTCCAGATGTTCCTTTTGATAGGTGTCTACCCGTATTGGCTCATAAAAGCAATCGATCCATATGATAGTAGGCATTCCATTATCAATAGCGGTTCTCAGATCGGCAACAACATCTTCGCATACCGCTTTAGTATTCATTTGAATGCCTTCAAACGCCATGAGTTCATCCACTTTGGCACATTGCACGTAGTCTGTCGTTAATTTTTGCGAGATTTCATCATATTCATATTTCACAACATCATTAATTAAAAAAGGTACGATGCTTCTTCCTAAGCTTCTAATAACAGGGAATGCCGAGTTGTAAAAACAATTCTTATAAAAGACATCATTAAATGGTTCGATGTTCTCTATAATCGTTGGAGTAACGCCATGTAATCGATACTCCTCCGTGTTGCCGATCGTGTCATGTTCATATGTTTTGTCGATAGCACCTGCTTCAATCTCAATATGATCCACGAATGCAGCTAATTGCTCAATCGTACTAATATCATCTAAATCTGAAAAATTGATAGGGATTCCCTTATTATGCAACTCGACTTCCATCCTTACCGCAATCAGAGAGTTGCCGCCTAATTCAAAAAAATCATCATGTATGCTTATTTCCCTAATTCCTAAAGCTGCTCCCCATGTTTGAGCTATTGCCCTTTCTGTATCCGAATAAATACCTTCACTTCGGCCGCTTATTTTGATGTCTTGAAAATTAACCAAAGTTACACTGGACTCAGAATTCACTTCACCAACCGTTACCCTTTTCACATCACTGCCAAGTATTCGATCAAAAGCAAACAAAGCTGTCTCCGTGTCTAATACTTTAAATGCTGAATCAAAATTTGCATGGTGTTCTACGGCCATCCCAATCTCTTTCCAACCCGCCCAGTTGATTGTTGTCGTCCTTTTCCCCTGCTTGTTTCTGTAGTATGAAAAGGTGTCCAGAAAGGAATTGGCAGCGGTATAATCACTCTGTCCCGCCCCACCCAAGAGAGCGGTTATGGATGAAAAGTTAATGAAAAAGTCTAAATTTTCGTCCTTCGTGAGCAAATCTATTATCCAAGTACCATGTACTTTGGGATAAATGACACGATTGAACGCTTCTTCCGTCTTACTTGCAACTAATCCGCCACCAGCCACTCCTGCAGTGTGTATAATTCCATTTATTTCTTGGTATCTGTTCTTTAAATCCAGTATGATCCACTTCATCTGATTGATATCAGAAACATCTGCAGCGTAACAGATTACTTCAGAGCCTGCTTTCTCAATTTCCAGGATGGTATTAATTCTGTTACACACCGATGTATCTTTGCTATTTTTTAAAATATCTTTCCATTCATCGCGTTCAGGAAGCATCGTTCTATTAATCAAAGCAAGCTTTACTTTATTTTTGGTTGAGACATACTTGCTAATTTCCAGTCCGATTGCTCCAAGGCCACCTGTTATAATGTAAACTCCATTTTCCTTTATCTTTTTGTTATCTTCATAAACTTCAATTAGCTCCTTATTTCCAAATACTTCATTGTATCGATTACCATTACGGTACGCCGTACAAAATTTTTGTCCGGCTTTGTTTATTTCGCGAAAGATGTCTTCTGCCAGAATGAACTCATCAATGTCGATACATCTGCATTTTAAGTGTGGCACTTCTTGCTCTATCACTTTACCGAGACCAATCATTGCAGCATTCTCAGGCTTAATGCACTTCTCATTTCCCGTTACTTCGTTAACATAGTTTGTTACCAATACGACTTCCATCGCTTGCTTTAACTCGCTTTTAATCATGGACTTTGCGAAATACAATAAACTATACATACCGTTTTTCATGGAATGATTAATCTGATCTAAAGTGTCAACTTGGGTATCCTTAGCATAAGAGCACAAGTGAATTAGTTGCGATATGTCATTTTCTTTTATGATTTGGGATAGTACCTCGTAGCCCTCCATGTCGCCAGTTATGATAAGACTGTGACCATCTATTCGCTTGCATTCTTTGCCTAAATCAACCTCAAATACAGTCCTGCCGATGGCTCTAAACTTTTGAGCTAACGCCTGACCTATGCCCAATTCATCTTTTAGAATTAAGATTCCACCATCTACATAACTATTTTTTTCATCCCCAATTTCCTCAAGCTTCCATGAAACATGACTAAATAAACGATCTTCATTTGCCTTCGCACTCATACCCTTTTGTAAAGTATTTTGGTTGAAACTCCGATTGCCTACATATGTCGAAGGGATTTCAATCCAGCTTTGGGTGCGTTCAAACAAGTAACCAGGTAAGCTTATTCTGGAAGGTTTTTTATTACTGTATAGCAAATCCCAGTCCATTTCCTCACCGTTCATGTATCGATTGCATAATTCATCTACAAGAAGTTCGTTCTCTGTTTTAATGAATGCGTCCTTTTTGGAACCAATAGAATTTCCTTCGTTATAATAAATCTCTTTCATTGCTTTGCTGCTCAAATCAGTATTGATTAAAGGCTTTAACTTTACTAGCAAATCACTGATTGATTCGGTTACGATTGCAAGTCTGTGATTCAAGTGATCCCTGCCTGTATGCAAGGTGAAGCAAACATCCTCCAAATTCAAACAGTCTCTGTTATTTAGCAAGAAAGCATAATAAGTTGAGATCGTATTTTTTAATGACTCAACGCTCTTGGCTGATAAAGTAAATAGAAAAGCACCCTCACTGCGCTTGCTTGTTTGTTCGATATTATGATCAGTTTCTTCAAGTACCACATGACAATTTGTACCGCTCATTCCAAAGCTGCTTACACCACATCTTCTCGGATTGCCGTCCGTATGCCAGTCCTCTAGCTCTGTGTTAATATATACTGGCGAGTTTTGAAGTTTTATTTTCGAGTTGGGACTGTTGAAATTTATGGAAGGCGGAAGTTTTTTATTTTTTAATGCCATTACCGCTTTAATTAAGCCAGCAATCCCAGAAGCGCAATCCAGATGGCCAATATTGGGCTTTACCGAACTTACAGCACAAAAGCTTTTTCTATCGGTGTACTTCATCAATGCATTCTGAATGGCTTGAATTTCAATAGGATCGCCCAATTGGGTACCCGTCCCATGCGCCTCGATATAAGTTAATGTCTCGGGATTAATTCCAGCATCTTTCCAAGCCTTATCTAATACATTTACTTGCCCTTGGGGATTTGGCGCCGTAATTCCAATCGACCTGCCATCATGGTTGACAGCGCTTCCTTTAATAATGGCATGGATACTATCTTTATCTTCGAGCGCTTTATATAACGGCTTCAGTACAATTGCGGCTACGCCTTCCCCAAAAGCTGTTCCACTAGCATTGTCATCGAATGTTTTCACCTTGTTGTCTGGTGCCGCTATACTTAATTTTGCTCCACCCTCCACAGGAAATAAATTTATGCTTACCCCCCCGACTATTGCCATGTCGCACTCGCCCGATTTAATTGCGCGACAAGCGGTATGCACAGCAACCAACGAGGACGAGCATGCTGTATTAATAACTACGCTAGGGCCAATCAAATCAAAAAAATGCGACACTCTACCTGGAATATACGATGACAAATTCAAAGGATAATAAATGGGATAGGATGAAGGCATTATTTCATCCAGAAGCTTGGTATACATCAGCTCTTTTGATAATCCAACGTATACTCCCGTTTTGCTTCCTCTAAGCATTTTAGAGCTATAACCAGCATCATAGATGGCATTACAGGCTGCTTCCAAAAATATTTTTTGATTGGGATCAATTAATTTAGCCTCATTGGGACTTATGCCAAAAAACTTATAATCAAATCTATCGATTTCTTCAAGGTATGGCATCCGTTCGTACTCCCATTTGCCTTCCTCTCGATAACTTAAATATTGATCAACATCTCTTTTTCTGCTTGGCGGTATAGTTCTAAAACATTCAACTTTATTAACGATATTTGACCAATAATCATTGTAGTCGTTTGACAAAGAGAATTTTGATGACATTCCTATTATCGCTATATCCTTCAAATTCACTTCTTCCATATTCCAACTGCTTTGGGATTTATTTTTTCTTATCCCTTCTATATTCAAGAGTTTTCCCCTCATTATTGTCTCCTTCACTTCTTCAATGATCAAAACGCTCGACTAAAGCCTCGATTGCCATTACATAATTATCCGCTATATATTTTGCAGATTCGTATGTTAGCTGTCTGCTAAACTCGCATAATAGATTTAATCCTTGAGCATCTACATCCACTTTAAAAATCACATCATACCAGTCCCATAAACTGTCCGTTGCGCATAAAAGACTTTTATCGGCAAATATAGGTACTATAGCAAATTTGTTATGTTGCCTTTTAATCTTCTTGACTTCGTTAATGTGATACGTATCGTATCTATTTTCATGCTGCACCATTTCCCGAACTGTATGCAAAAGTTCCTCTATACGTTCTATTTTGGTCAAGTTAATCGTTAAAGGACTTATATTGCCTTTTTCCTTCAACATCGTCTGAATGGTAACTTCCTCTTGATTTGAAATTTCTGCAAGCGAGTAGATGCACATGGATACAGCTATATCCATAACTTGAATATTCTCATGGAGAGCGATTGCTTTCATTTTATTAAAGAGAGGATCTATGATGCTAAGCTTAAACACATAGAAGTTACTTTCCGCTTCTCGATAGGTAAAATACGCTGGAGGCAAGATTATAGATTGAATTGAAATATTGTCTGCCTTGCTACTAACAACCGATTGAATTTTTTGCGCCAAAGCATATATGGTTGGATTGGAAAACATGTCTATCACCGTTAGTTTCCCCGGATAGATTTGATCCAACTTGTAATGAACTTTTAAAATTTTTAGTGAGTTGCCGCCAATATCAAAAAATCCGTCGTGAATTCCTATTGCTTCGTTCTCCAGAACGTCCATCCATATGTCTGCCAAGGTCTTTTCAATATCGTTTGTAGGAGCGGTGTATTCATGCGCTGAAACTTTAGATGTATCTAAATGTGAAAGTTTATTCCTATCAATCTTTCCGCTTGGAGTCAAAGGAAGCTCGTCTAATGGCATAAAATATGCAGGCACCATATATAAAGGCAACTTTGAAGCCAACTTTTGTTTTAATTCATGGATAGATATATGGATTCCGTCTCCAGGTACGAAGTAGCCTACTAACACGGTATTGTCGATATTTTCTTTTACTGCAGTCACAATACTTTTCTGTATTCCTTTTATTTCGTCCATAATCATTTCAATCTCGTTTAATTCAACACGCTGTCCTCTGATTTTAACCTGATTATCTTTCCTGCCAATGTATTCAATACTTCCATCCGGTAAAATCCGTCCAAGATCTCCACTTCTGTATACTCTTCCTTCATGCGCTAGAGGATTTGGTACAAATACGTTGGCTGTTGCATGAGGTAAGTTCCAATAACCAAGAGAAAGGCATTCACTGACATATATGATTTCACCTTCTTCGTAAGTTCTCGCTTCCTCATTATTCTCGTTGACAATTAACACATTCACTTCATCAATCGGATAGCCAGCTGATACCGTCTCACCCGAAAGTTCTATATGCTTGTCAACAAATTTAAATGTTGCTACCATTACTTCAGAGGCGCCCAAAAAATTTACTAGCAAACACTTGTCATTAAAATATTTTATATATTTTTCGGCATCAGTTTTCAGTACTGCTTCTCCGCCTAAAACAACTAAGCGCAAATGCTTTACGATCTCGCCTTCACTTAATTCATTAATGAAATATCTGTAAATTGTAGGTACGGAATGGAATATCGTAATCTTTTCTTTTTCCATAAACGTTGCCAAGTCTTTCAGATTCCCATCAGTTTTCAAATCAAATGGATATATAGTCCCTCCGGTAAGCAAGGTACTAAATATATCGATAATTCCCACTGCGTGGCTGTAGGAAGTGAGCAGCACCAACCTGTCTTCACTGTTAATATGCAGATTATTGATATAACTGCGCATCAGCTTTAGAAAATGAATATGATTTTGGACGACTCCCTTAGGTTTTCCAGTAGAACCTGATGTGTATAAAATAAATGCCGGCTGATCTGGATTAATATTTAGTCTGGGATTCTCACTTGGATTACTGTTAGATATGGATTCAATATTTACGATCTCAATGGAATCGCCATGTAAATCTTTTAGCTTTCGTGCAAGGCTTATCGTATTCGAGTTGCACAATACGATGTCCGCTCCAGAATCCTTCAGCATGTATGCTAAGCGTTCCTCCGGGAAATTCAGATCCAACGGTACGAATATTTTCCCAGATTTTACCACCCCCAATATTCCGATTATCATATCGGATCTATGCTCAAACAACAGCGCAGCGGTTGCGTTTGTATTTCCTCTGCTATCCAAAATGTATTGTGTAATTCGGTTGGCCCTCATGTTTAAACTACTGTAGCTCAATTCTCCTGAAAGGCTTTTTATAGCCGTTTTAAATGCGAATTTCTCGGCTTGCTTCTCAAAGCAATCCGCAATTGATATCCTCTCATTTACGAGTTCAAAATGTTCATACGGGGTTGCCATAAGTGTATTATTTCTTTGTCTCAAACTCGTTCTACTGAATATTTTATAATCTTTAATTAACTTTGCTGGTTGATCAGCTATTATTCCAAGCAGCTTTATGTATTCGCCCATCATGTATTCGATCGTTGTGTTTTTAAATATACTCGTACGGTAGGTACATAAAAAACGTATAATTCCATTGTAATCTGAATAATAAATGGTTAAGTCAGATGTCGTTGTTTTATTTTCAAATTCTAATGATGTAAACGAGAGATGATCACGATTATTTTCATTCAGTATTCGTTCGTCAGCAGCAAAATTCTGCGAGTTGAATATGGTGTCAAATAGCGGATTTCTTTCCTTATCCATTTTGATGCCAAGCCTGTGCAGCAACATGTCATATTGATAATCCTGATTGTCTATTGCATTGGTGAGGATATTCTTTACTTCCTCCACATATTCTGGAAAAGTTTTCATTTCATCAGGATTGCTTCTTATAGGCAACGTATTCACAAACATGCCTATTACATTTTGTACTTCGGGATGAGCCCTTCCTGCAGATGGTATGCCCACGATCACATCATCGGTGCTTGATACTTTTGACAACATTATTTTATATGCTGCCAGTAGAAGGGCAAACAAAGATGTGTTTTCCCTAGCTGCAAACTCCTTTAATTTCGCTCCTGTCTCTTCGCTAACGTTGCATTCAAATGATTCACCTTTGTAGTCCTTCATTCCCAGCCTTGGGAAGTCAATTGGAAGCTTCAACAAAGTCGGCTCTTTTCTGTACATTTCAAGCCAAAAATCTTCCTTCTTCTTCATCTCTACAGACTCTACCAATTTGTTTTGCCACTCAGAGAAATCTTTGTATTGCAACTTGATTGCTTGTAATTTCTGACCGTTGTATTGGCTTAAAAATTCTTTAATAAGAATACTTGTCGAAACGCCATCCGATATGATATGACTCTTATCATAAACCAAAATATGCGTATGATCAGAAAGCTTTAAGAGTCCGACTCTTAGTAGCGGAGCTTGACTCAAGTTAAACGGACGAATAAATTGTCTTAATACACCTTCTACATCATGCTCGCGAACTTCAATTTCACTAATTTCAAAATCAATAGCGGTATGAATTTTCTGAACTATTTCACCTTCTATCAATTCAAACGAGGTTCTTAATGCTTCATGTCTACATACGATCTCCATGAAAGCGTTATGTAACCGCTGCTTATCTAGTTCACCCTTAATAACAAATGCCCTCGAAATATTGTAACTTGGGTCTAGCCCCTCAAGTTGATTCATAATAAACATTCTTTTTTGAGCATATGTAGCTGGATAGTACTCTTTTTTTACTGCAATCTCTATACAGTTACGAGTACGATGTTCATGAGGCGTATATTCATTTTCCCAGACCTCATCCTCCTTCTGAAACTGTTCAAAAAACTTGCGTTGCTCGGTTGACAATCCTGAAATCCATTTCAAAATATCATTCATTAAATAACCATCCCTCTTTTTTCATGTTCTAATGGTGAATAATGGATCCCGCAGGAAAGCCGTGTTTCTGTTTCTTGTGCTCATTTCATGTCAACCTATTGGCCAATACGTACGAATTGCTTAGCTTCCAGAGACCTCAATACAGCGTTTTTTATTTTAATTGCCTCAATTGCAGATGAAATATCAAGGTAACTGCTTTTTTCGTTATTTTCTATGCAATGCATAATATGCTTGATTACTTCCTCATAATCATCTTTCATTTGTGGATTCAGTACTTCTTTGCTTCCATCGTTATAATAAATGACAAATTCCTCTTTAGTATGTTCTCCATACTGTGCATCAAATTTGATCGTTCCTCTTTCACAAATAATTTCAAATCCGATTAAAAACGGCGAACTTTTAGGTAGATTTGTATAACTTTCAATTTTAGCTATTTTATTCTCATAGTTTAGTGTAGTTACAACAATTGACTTATTACCCAAATCAATTCCATTCGAAAAAACTTCTTGAGGAAGTCCCATTATTTCTAGTAGAAAATCAAAATTATGAGTATGAAAGTCTGAGACATTTTTACTAAGACTTAGGTCGCCCCAATTAGGTGCAGTTTTATTATATGAACTAAAAGAAACCACTTCTCCTAGTTCGTTATTTTTTATTTTGTTTATAGCGATATTGTGTGGGGTAGAGAATTTAAAAAACAAATCCACAAAAACATCTTTATTGTACGCTTCCGCAGCTTTCTTTATTTCCTCAGCTTCCTCTAGTTGATAAGTTAAAGGCGTTTCGCAAAAAACATTTTTATTATTTTTCAACGCTTCAATCGCCCATTTAGCATGAAGTGAAGTAGGCAAACAAATATCAATTAAATCAATTTCCGAATTTTGAATGATCTCGTTGATAATCGTAGTCGTTTTAATATTGAACCTCTCTCCAATTTCCCCCAGCTTAACTTCGTCTCTTCCATATATAGCTATCAGTTCAAAGCCATTTATTTTTTTATACAATTCCGCATGATGTTTTCCAAATCCCGTTCCTAAAATCCCAACTTTTATCATTTAAACGCTCCCTTTTTTAAAGTATATTTAGAACTCATCCAAATGTATTCATTATACTATTATATAAACAAAACATCTATATAATGGAAAAAATCAGAAATTAAAAAGGGATTTCACAAAAAACAGCCTTCGTCCAGTAAATAACCGAACTAAGACTACTTTTGCTATCCTCAAACGGATATATCCATGTCAGCACTAATTTTGTCTTTGATTAAATTTCCAAGTAATCGGATGGTTTGATGCTCTAAAAATTCTTTATACGTTATATTTATGTTCATGAATTCCTGAATCTTGAATATAATTTTTGCTATCTTTAACGAATGTCCTCCGAGCGAGAAGAAATTGTGTGTAGCTCCTATATGGCTAACTTCAAGCACTTCTTCCCATATAGCCGCTAATGCTCGCTCCACTATATCATCTGGAGTTTGATATTCCGTTTCAGCATAATTTTGTCTTTCAATCATCGGAAGGTTCTTACGATCAACTTTTCCATGAGATGACAATGGCAATTCATTTAATTGTACAAAATGGCTTGGAATCATATGATCCGGAATCAATTCCCTTAAATGTTCTCTCACTTCCTCGGGATTAACGCCCGCCTGCTTTGCAGTATAATAGCAAATCAGTCCTATAAGGCCCGTTTCTTCCGTATAGTGGACTACCGCTGCCTCTTCTATAAGAGAACAGCTGACCACCGCCTTCTCAACCTCCTTCATTTCTACACGGAACCCTCGAATTTTTACTTGGTCATCTTTCCTTCCCATATATTCGAACATTCCGTCAGGCCTAAGGTAACCTAAGTCTCCAGTACGATAAAGCTTCTCTCCTGACTGCGGATGGACAGTAAAGGCGTAATCGGTCAGATCAGGCCTATTCCAATATCCATTTGTAATCCCTGCACCACCAATGCAAATCTCACCTTGCGTATTAAATCCAGCAATCTGGCCTTCACGATTCAGAATGTATACATGAGTATTTGATATCGGTCGTCCCAATGGAATCCGCAGTTGTCTAGAATCAGGCTTTCCCGCGATGATATAATTGATTGCATAGGCCACTGACTCTGTCATACCGTAAATATTAGCTAGTTTCGCCTTGTTGAAGATCGTGTACCATTCCTGTACCATATTTACCGGCAAAGCCTCTCCGCCGCAAAAGACCCATATTAAATCGGGCAGGGGATTATCCTCGCCCTTTCTACGTGCAACACTTAAAAAAACACCTAACAGGGATGGAACAAATTGAGTCACTGTTACCCTATTATTCTTTAGACAATCATACAGTTTCAAAGGGTCTTTAACTGTATCTGAAGGGATAATAGTCATTTGCGCCCCTACAATCAATGGCCAAAAAAATTCCGCAACTGAATCAGTAAAGCCCATAGTCGTCTTTTGCGCCAATACATCATGTTCACTTAAAGGATATTCCTCTTGAAGCCACAACAACGAATTGAGCGCTGTCTTATGTGTAATCATAACCCCTTTGGGACTTCCTGAAGATCCGGAGGTATACATGACATACGCCAAGTCATCTTCTACAGCGATCAACTCCAAATCGTCGAACGAAACAGATTGGCTGGAAGCTTTCAGCAACTGATAGGAATCACTGGCTATCTCTCGTTTGTATATTGAAATAGCTGTAGTTAATTCCTCAGTTTCGTCTATGCAGATCACTGTGTCTATACTATTAGGCAAAACATTAATCATCGATTCAAAATATCTTTCTTCCATGATCAGCACTTTACAGCCACTATCGATAAGCATATACTCAATCCGCTTTTGTGGATAAGCGGGGTCTATAGGGACATACGCGCCTCCAGCTTTTTGTATGCCCAGAATTGCAGCCAGCAACCTCGTTCCCCTGTTTACTAAAACAGCAACCAACTGATTGGGTTGAATGGCGTATTCACGCAGAAGGTTTCCTATTTGGTTCGATTGGGTATGCAATTCTTTATAAGTCAGCCGCTTATTATCTTCAACAATACATACTGCATGTGGGGTCTTGTCCACTTGCATGGTAATTAGTGAAGGAATCGTGGAGCCTTGGGGGCGATCTTTTGATGTTTGATTAATTTTGCTAATAACTACTTTCTCTTCTGTAGATAGATAATCAATGTCCCGCAACAGCTGATCCGGGTTCTTTGCAACATTGACAATAATACGATAGAAATTTTCGGCAATACGACGCATCGTAGCAGCCATAAACAAATCCGTTGCATAATTGAGTGTAATCACCATTGAGTCATCAACTGTTTCAACAATTACCGTTAGATCGAACTCATT
Source organism: Paenibacillus macquariensis (assembly GCF_900156375.1). Classification (GTDB taxonomy): domain Bacteria; phylum Bacillota; class Bacilli; order Paenibacillales; family Paenibacillaceae; genus Paenibacillus_AQ; species Paenibacillus_AQ macquariensis. Next base: position 55,428 of record NZ_FTNK01000008.1, on the reverse strand, counting down.
GATCTCCGCTCTATCCCCAACTTGGATCTTTTCGAACATCCTCCCGCCGAAATCGGATTCTCCACTGAAACTGGAAGCAAAATTGATTAATACATCAAAAAGAGGCGCCCGATTCATCTGGCGAGAAATGTTGAGTTCCTGCAGCAATTTATCAATGGGATAATCCTGATGAGCATATGCTTCCACACAATTTATTTTCACTTGCTGCAAAAAATCAGAGAATTTACCCCCGACCTCCAGGTGGTTTCGCAGCACAATCGTATTTACGAATAAACCAATTAAGTTTTTGTCATGTTTATTGCTTCTGCCTGAAATCGGAGTACCGATAACAAACTCATTTTGATTCGTTAGCTTGCTTAATAGAATGTTAAGACAAGCGACTATTGCCATAAACATAGTGGTTCCATATGTTGTATTCAACTGTTTAAGTCTTTTACATACTTCCGGCTCTACAACGATCTTCTCCACCCCGGATGATGTTGTCCTGTTAGTGGGCCGAACAAAGTCGAGCTGCAAATCAAGAATTGGCAATTCACCAGCAAGTTTCTCTCGCCAATAATCACCATGCTTCCGGAACTTCCCCTTGGATACCATTTGATTCTGCCAATGCGCATAGTCAACATACTGAACCGGCAACTCTGGCAGTATGACAGGCACATCGTCCCTTAGAGCCTGATAGATCGTGAAAAGCTCATGAAAAAACAAGTTCATAGACCAGCCATCTTCAATAATATGATGCATACAAATATAAAAAATATAATCATCTTCTGCAAGTTTGATTAAGCATGCTCTCAATAAAGGCCCACGTTCTAGATCAAATGGTTTTTCAGTAAGAGCTAACTGCTCTTTTTGCGCTTCAGTCCATCTCTTTTCCTTATCCAAGACTGAGAGGTTGATCACAGGAATCTCTACATCCAAACGATGTAAAATAATCTGCCTCGGCTCTCCATTTACTATTGTAAATATAGTACGTAGGATATAATGCCGTTCAATTATTTTATGTAGTGCAAGATTCAAGTACTGGTCATAGACATGCTGATTAATCCGAATTGCGATCGCTTGGTTCAAAACACTGCTTCCTGGACTCATATGTGACTGAATCCAGAAGCGCGTTTGTCCATGTGACAGTTCATAAGTATGCCGCTCATCCATGCATTGCAACCTCCATTTCTATATTGATGAGAACTGTTTATGATTACAATTCAACTACTTTTTCTTATACTGGCAATGCAGTTCACAAAATCATCTATCGTTTCAAACTTTTCCATTACTAGGAATTCATCAGGGATTTCAATTTCATAAGCGGATTCTAGTGCAACAATTAACTTAATAAAAATAATTGAATTTACCCCATTGTCTGTTATCCGATTATCCAACATTATATCTTCAGGAAGCTCCAACAATTCCTTTATAATTCGTACTACATCTGCCTTAATTTGATTTATCATTCTGTTCCCCCAGTATGTTTAGTGCATAGCTAAATACGTCGGATCCGGCTTGACTAGCTGGATCCGTTACACCCGGATTTATGAGAAGGCTATGCACAAACACATAGACCTCCCCTGATTTTGGTTTGTAAATAGGTATCACGCTATTATGGATTTTATTTTACAGGCGGCTTGTTCTTATGATTCCAAAATGGCAATCGTCCTTGTACGTCGTCAATAACTGAAGAGAAGCCTGGTACTAATGACTTAAAAAATCCTGCACAATGATGAGCTTTTTGATATTCAAAATCATCCATTAAAACCAAATGAACCTTCCTAATATTGTAATGAGGAACAGCAGGGAACAAATGGTGGACCAGATGGTAAGAGTTTTGGTGAGGATGGATAATAACTCTTTCAAACCAGTTGCCAAATGAGTTTCTAGTTGCGAAAATTTCCTGCTCATTCTCCAGACCTGCATGTTCTGCCATTTCAGCCCAGTATTTAATGATTTGCAGCGTCGTCAAGAACGGAACAACCCAAAATAAAATGAGTTCTTGCCAAAACCCGAATACAATGGAACTCGCTATTATAAGCAAATAGTATAAGTTGCGAATAATTCCATCAAAACGCAGTTCATCTTTAGAGTACATCGTTACTTTAATCATCCCAAGAATGTAACGTGGGACATGAAAAAGGAACAACGGTTTTATAAGATGGCGTAAGAAAAATTCCATGCGGTTTTTCGGGGGCTGATCTAGACCGAATATTCGATATCGAATCAAGTCTGGGTCCTCTTCGCTCCATAGATACTTATGGTGAGTCATATGTCCTTTACAGTATGCGCTATAGGAAATCATGATCGGAAATGCACAGAACAAACATGCAACCCACTTGTTAAGTTTACGGTTTTTAAAAAGTATGTTATGGCTGGATTCATGCATCATGATGTCTAAGCCACGCATGCGACTCCCAATAATAATAATAGCGATAATATACATCCATATAGTCGTAAATATGTAATAATATATCATGATAAGCGAGAAAATAATCAGCCAATCAAGTGCTATGGCAAAAATATTGTACCAGTTATTTTTTTGCTGCAACAAGCGAATTTTTTGGATAATTTCAGACGAAAAACGATGTTTTTCTAATACCCGCGGTGTACTGACATTGTGATTGATGTCCACAATTATTCCTCCAATTCTCAATCATTTGAGATTTCAACTTATATATTCGAAATAGACGAGGCAATGAAAATTAGTAGAGACATGATTGCATATTTACGAATCTTCCCTTATTTACTCTCTCCGAGACTAGCATCAGGATACTTCGAATAAAGGGAAAAGCTCGTGTGTACACGTATTGGTGAGTATTTGATTGAATCGCTCCCGCTGAAGTTCTTTCGTTGTCAATTTGGTCTCTAGTATCGACCTAAGCATATCTAGAGCGAACTGCAATTGATCGATTGTCGGTTCTGTATTCGACTGAATCAACTGATCCCTTAAGTCCACAAGTTTGTTATAGGGAATCACAACGCCCGTCTCATAATGCTCATTATCCCAATTCCGATTTTGAGTCGAGACTGCAACAGCAATGCATTTGGAAATAAGACCCATCCCGTCCGGATGGCTCTCTATGCCTGCTTCACGAATAGCTCCGATTTCAAATGGATGTTCGAAAGACACGGACTGATGGACTTTGGAATAACCCGTTAGCAGGTTTTTCAACACTTTTTTTGGTCCAACTTCAATAAAGGAATGTACGCCTTGGTTCAGCATGTATTGAATACTATTATGCCATTGGACCGGCTTGAATAGCTGGGTCGTCAAATTGGAGACAATGTAGTTCGAATCAGAATACGGCGTAGCCGTTACATTAGAAATAACAGGATATGCAAATTTGCCATACGAGCAGCTCTCCAGTTCATCACGCAGCCCGGCGAACGCTGAATACATTAGCGGCGTATGGAACGGCGCGCTAACCTTCAGGGCTATCGTCTTCACGCCTTTGGCACTGAGCTTTTCCTTGACGATGTCCACTGCTGCAGTGTGTCCTGACACAACGATTTGATCGTGAGAGTTATAATTGGCAACGACTACCATGGATCCATAGCCGGTGGACACCTCTTCACAGACCGCTTCAACTTCCAGATCGCTAAGGCCGATGATTGCCAGCATGGCCCCTTCATTGGAAACGACTGCATCTTGCATAAGCAATCCGCGTTTGCGGACAATTCGTAGCGCATCCTCAAACTTGATGGCTCCTGTGCATGTAAGTGCTGAAAACTCTCCAAGGCTGTGCCCCGCCGCAAAGGTCGGAGTTAATCGGAGTTCCTGCAGCAACACGCGAAAGGCTGCCACACTAGCGGTCAAAATTGCTGGTTGGGCATTGAAGGTCATAGTCAACTCGTCCATCGCACCTTCAAAACAAAGGGATGACAGATTAAACTCCAGTACTTCGTTGGCCTCCTCGAACGTTTCCCTAGCAACCGCATATTGTTCGTATAAACTTTTGCCCATCCCGATATATTGCGAACCCTGACCCGGGAACAACAATCCAACTTTACTCATGTATACACACTCCCCAAATAATAATCCGCAACCTTATAAAGAACCATTACCGTTTTTCGTAAAGCGTTTCATCACACCAAACATACTTAGTACCATTCCATTCCGTAGCAGAACGTACGTCTGGAAAAAATCCACTGCCTAATGTATTTGCGCTCGTATTGCATAATACCGGAATGCCACTCAAGCGCTCATATTCTTGAAGAAGCTCATATATTCGCTCGTTATCGTTCGGGCCGACCGTTTGAAGCCGGGCCGTACCATCCAGATGGCGAATGGCAGGAATTCGTTCGGCCCATTCATCACGAAGCTTGTGGTCAAACAACATATAAGGGTCGCGTGTACCCGGCGAAAATATCATCGATGCACGTTTCTCCAAACAGATTGGAGAGACTGGCCGGTAGCCTTCCCTACACTTAATTTCGTTCATCCGGTCTTTCATTTGGGGCTGTACAGCAGCGGCGAGGATGCTTCGATTTCCTAAAGCCCGCGGCCCCAGCTCAGCGTTTCCGCTCAAAAAAACGACAGGATCTTGGGTAACATGAAGTAGCGAAGCTAATTCATGAATGGAGCAGTTCCTGCTGCTCCAACCCTCCGCCGGCTCATTCTTCACTATGGCAGGTCCGCTGTACACGGACCAGTCGAGGCGAACTTTGCCGGTTTGCTTATATCTCTCGCAGCACGCCACCCCAATTGCCGTCCCCGTATCATTCGTGAATGGGGAAACAAACATCTCATCAAACAAACCGCTGTTCCGAATCGCACTATTCCATTTAATATTCAGCGAGCATCCGCCAACAAAACCAAAATACCGGCTCTTTCGTCCGTGCTTGCGAATTCTCTCGTTTAGACAGTTGACCAGCATCCGTTCGAGATATTGGTGAAAGGATGCTAATACATCGGCATGTGGGATTCCTTGTTCGGTAACTTGTCGTTGTACCTCTTGAGAAAATGTCCAGCTAAACTCCAGTGAAGGTGAAAAATGTTTTTCATAAACACGTCCAAACATTTGAATTAAATCTTCCCGTACTTGTCCAAGCGCAATATACGCCATTACCTTCCCTGCAACCGATAGGTCATCTACCCGTGGGCCTGAGCCCTCGTTAAAAAATGGTTTAAAATGCAGCGAGAACAACGAGTAGATATTTCCCATAAACATGAACAAAGGACCTAAATTCTCGAGCTTGCCTTGAGCGGGATCGAAATAATAGAGACGGGGATACATCCCACCGTCATATACAAGCATATAGCAAGGATCACTCTTCTCCGAAAACGGACTCGCACAATACGTGCTGAAGATATGTGTCGTCGAGTGCAAATAGCTCGTATATGCTAACGATTGTCCGTCGATGATAAAGCCATTTCCCTCGTAAGTCTTTAGTGAATCAGCAGACAGTGAAGCTTCCCGGTAAGGGGCAACGATCACGTTCAACTCGGTTCCGTTGGAACGTACTCTGACTTCGCTCTCTTTTAACCCCGCCCATCCGTCAATGCTATAAAGATTAATGTCCGAAACCCCATAACCGTTCATGCCGAGTACTTCAGTAATAAAGTTTGTATCCGGGATTTCACTATAACGTTTATTATTGTTGAACTTCTCTACTTCATGACTGAAAACGAGCCTATTGTCCTCAATAACTGCTATACAGCCGTCATGTGTCAATTTAATACCACAATATAACATCCTTACGCCACTCCCTACCTATATTTGATAGAGCTACACGTCCTTGAAGAAGATCCAGATCATAGCCACGGCATCTCACTTATCCAAAATGTCGCGGCAAGAGAGGGATGTCGTCCATGTCGTCAGTCTCCTCAAAGACCGTTCCTTTTGCTTCATCGATCCATCGGCTCAATCCATGCACGGTCGGTTCCTGGAAAAAGATATTAATAGGCAGATCAACCGATAGTCGCTCATTAATTTTGGTCACGACGCTCATGAGCATCAAGGAATCTCCGCTCTCGAAAAAGTCAGTATGCACATCAATATGTTCCAGCCCGAGCACCTCACCCCATATTTGTCCCAAAATACGTTCCGTTGGTGAATCGCCCTCAGCTCCGTGCAGCGTTACCTTAAGCTCGAATTGTTTTCTTATGTTCGATTCAGCTATCTCTTTGTGCGGCTCCAAAGTCGCATACAATAATTCTTCGAAAGCGACAAATTTCGCTCCCAGTTCAATGTTGCGCTGCAAGCTGTCATGAATCGCCTCGTTAGATTGCATGACTCTCTTCAGTTCTTGATAGGACTCAAGAATTTGTCCCGAAGGGGCATCATCGAAGCGACTGCTTACCGGTTCAATCCATTCCTGAGTCAACGAAGAGGAGAATTGAATATTTAACAACGACAACGCTTGAACCAACCGTTCAATTCGAATATTTGCTATTGCGACCTGCGTCATTTGGTACTTAAACACCCGATCCAATAATAGCCCATACTCGTCTCGAGAAATCGGAAACGACAATTCGTGATCCGACATTTGATTAGAAGTTGCACCCATTTCAAAAAAGGACCAATTGATGGCAGTCATCTCAATCCCGCGACGGCTTTGGTAGTGGACATATTGGTCCATAAACGCGTTGGCTGCAGCGTAGCCGCTGAGTCCAGCACCGCCAAGAACTGAAGCGAATGAAGAGAACAATAATACAAAATCCAACTGTTGGTCTTTCGTAACTTCATTGAGTACCCATGTTCCTGCGATTTTCGATTCCATATTCCGGAGAATCGCAGTCCGGTCCTGCTGTTCAATACGTCCTTCCTCCAGATGCATGGTAGCGTTAATGACTCCATGGACCTGTCCGAACCTGTCTTTCACATCATTCATCACTTTTCTCATAGCGACTTCATCGGTTATATCGGCTGCATAGTAGCAAACTTTCGAGCCTAACTCTTCCAATGCCAATAGATTTCGAATTCTTTCCCCAGCCTGCGGATTATCGTTATTCCTTAATACCTCGTCCCATTGTTCTCGAGACGGAAGCGGCAGGCGATGAATAATGACAAACGTTACGCCGACTCGCCGGGCCAAATATTTGCACGTCTCCATCCCGACAACCCCAACACCACCGGCAATAAGATAGACCCCTTCTTCCCTCACTTTAATTTCTTTACGCGGAAGCTTGGACAATTCTACTCTTTCCAGCTGCTGCGTATACCTTACATCGCTTCTCCATGCCACTACCTGATCACCCGCATGTTGGCCGGGTGCCAATTCTCGCATAACCTCCGAAGCCGACTCTTCCGCTGTCCGTCCGATCGTCTCGATATCTATGCTGCTAAAACGGTACTCTGCAAACTCTTGCGCCGCCACTTTCATCATTCCCCATAGCGAAGCCTTTTCCGGGAAGATGTACGTATCATCTTTATTTACAAGGTTCGCATAGTTGGAGACAATTTTTATATCAAGAGACTGTTGAACCTCATACACCTTTAATGCATGTAATAGATGGAACAGACTAAGCACGCCTTTTTCCTGGCTAGCATGCAGATCTTGCAAGCTTCTCAGGCTGCTGCGAATGTCCGTGCACGTCCACAAATGAATGATTCCGCGAAGATGCCGCAACGAATCGCAGTCGGCTAACTCCGCTACAAGTGTTAAGTAATCCTCAGGCGAAGCCGGGTTAATGCGATACCGAAAAGCGGAAACTTTAGCAAAACCATCTGCGGCTTCGACCAAAATCGAATCCTTACCTAACGTACTCGCCCGATCGTTCATTGCCGCGGCAATTCCTTCATCGTCGGCCAAAATCAACCAAGGGCCTTCAACGGTCTGGCTCTGTTCGACCGGTTCCAACGGCTTCCGTACCCATTGCATCTGGTAGAACCAATTGTCAATCGCCTGCGAAGATGCCTGCACCCTTATCGTTGCCTGTACCGCTTCCTGTTCCGGTACATAATCGAACCAGTGACGTTTACCCGAGAACGGATAGAACGGAAGAGGAACCCGGCGTCTCTGATCCGCTGTATATAAATATTCCCAGTTAATTTCACTCCCGAGCATGTACTCTTTCACTACAGTGTTAACACTGTAGTCGGAATCGGCTACAGTGCGTTTCTCGACTCTTTTAGACAAAAAAGTATAATAGATGCCTTGCTCTTTCAATTTGTCGCGACCTGCTTCGCTCGTACTCCCGAAAATGTCTAGCTTTGCTTGCAATTCCTCAAGACTCGTTACGATAATAGCAAGACGGTATGTATAGTGCCCCCGGCCGTAATTGCTCGTAAAGCATATATCAGTAAACGAACTGTCCGTTTCGGCTAAATAAGTGCGGTAGCAATCCACCAATTGAATAAACGATTCTTTGCTCTTCGCCGACAGCGTGAACAGATGCGGCACGGGTTCCAGTTCTTTCTGACTCCGGGAAATGCCGACATCCTCATATTCTTCCAGAATGACGTGGCAATTTGTTCCGGCAATTCCGAACGCGCTGACACCCGCCCGCCTAGGCGTATCTTCCATCGTCTCCCAAGGGATCAGTTCCGTATTTACATAAACCGGTGAGTCGATGAAAGCGATATGCGGATTCGGTTCATTAAAATGCAAAGTTGCAGGTATCTGCTTATGTTTCAAAAGGAGCACAGATTTGATCAACCCGGCGATACCAGCAGCGGTGTCAAGATGCCCGATATTGGTTTTCACCGCCCCCAGCGCGCAAAATTGACGCTCATCCGTATAACTTCTAAAGGCATTCGAAATGCCCTCGATCTCTATAGGATCTCCCAGTCTGGTTCCAGTGCCGTGAGCTTCAAAATACGTGACGGTGTGGGGTGGAACTCCCGCGTTGCGCCATGCCTCCTTGATCAGCTCGGTTTGAGCCAATGCGCTTGGTGCCGTGATTCCATTGGATCTGCCATCGGAATTCATAGAGCTGCCCTTAATAACGGCATGAATATAATCCCCGTCTTTCTTTGCCTTCTCCAGTGTTTTTAGAATGATGACGCCGCATCCCTCACCCCATACGGTCCCGTTAGCCGCAGCGTCGAAAGTACGTGCTACTGAATCAGGAGATGCTATGCCGATATCTGCAAGCCCTTCGTCAATCGGGAATAAGGTGAGATTCAAGCCCCCTGCGATAGCCATCTCGCAATCGCCTGTTATCAGTCCTTTTATAGCATGGTGTACGGCGGCTAGCGATGCCGAGCAAGCCGTATCAATTAAGTGGCTGCCGCTTGAGAGATTCAGCATATATGCAATCCGGCTCGCAATTACAGATAGGGTATTTCCAGGTAAAGCATATGGCTCCATCTCTTGAATGAGCTTTAAGTAGTCAGCGTCGGTATCGCCGACATACACCCCGGTACGGGAACCGTAGAGCTCTTTCTCGGAATATCCAGCATTCTCGATGGCTTCCCACGTGACTTCAAGAAATATGCGCTGGAGAGGATCCATGCATCGCGCCTCTACCGGCGTAATATTAAAAAATTGAGCATCAAAAAGATCAACGCGATCCAAATATGCACCTCGACGATAGTTCAGGTCAGGGGCATGACGCTTTCCCTTAAAGTAGTCGCGTATTGGACGATCTACATCCTGTTTGCGGTTCTCGGGAAAATCACGAATCGAGTCTACTTCATTGGCCATGTTTTTCCAAAACTCATCCGTTCCATTCGCACCCGGAAACCGGCAGGACATTCCGATTATGGCAATATCGTCAACCTTAATCGTTTTGGATTGATTCTCGAAAAGTTCCTTTATCATCGGCAAAGCATCCATTTTAGAGAGATTTTTCGCTGCAACCTGGGCTAATAAGTAATTCTGAACCAGCTTCACTGCATTATCCCTCCTTAAGACTATTCAGTGCGTTCATGGATTGAGACACATCGATGGATCCACTCTCAATTTGATCCAGCAGACTCATCAGATCCTGATCCAGTTTATCATCGCCATTATTCCGATTCTCAAAATGATCAAAGTACGCTGTGATGGTAGGATAGGAGAAAAGATCGGCAACCGTTACGTCATGACCCAGCTCCTGTTTAATTCTGCGATGCAATCGAACGATCGAAATCGAAGTGCCCCCAATTTCGAAGAAGCTGTCATGTATACCAATATCGTTCTCATCTTTGTTCAATATATTGGCCCATATGCGTGCCATCACTGTCTCTTTCTCATTGCGAGGGGCTGCATATTCAAAGGTTCGTGTCGTGCGCCCCTCCATCTTAGGCAAGTTTTTACGATCAATTTTGCCGTTGGACGTCAGCGGCATTTCGTTCAATTCGATGAAATGAGAAGGAATCATATAATCCGGCAGAATCGTCTTTAACGATTCCAGCAAATCGTTTACTTCCAGCCCAATTTCACTCGAGGTAAAATAGCATAAGAGACTCTTAACCCCGTATGAGTCCTCCTCGGAAATAACCGCCGTCTCCTTGACCAAATGGAAATCTGACACTGCCCGCTCAACTTCTTTTAGCTCTACGCGAAACCCTCGAATTTGAACCTGATCGTCTTTCCGTCCCAAATATTCGAGTACTCCGTCCGAACGCAATAGTCCGAGGTCCCCTGTCCTGTATAGGTTTTCTCCTGTCGCCGGATGCTTCGTAAAAGCCTTCTCGTTTAAATCGGCTTTATTCCAATATCCCTGCGTAAGCCCTGTTCCACCAATGCAAATCTCTCCTTTCCCATTAAAAGGGCAAAGCTGGCCCTGATGATCAAGAATGAAAACTCTCGTATTGGAAATCGGTCTCCCCAGTGGGATTCTTAATACGCCCTCCGCTGGCCTATTCTCGATTACGAAGTTTGTTGCATAGATGGCCGACTCAGTCATACCGTATATGTTAGCAATCTTCGCATTTCCAAACGTGTCGAACCAATCCCTGACCATATTCACGAGCAGCGCTTCGCCACCGTTGAACACCCATTTCAATGCCGGAAGCGGATCACCCGAAATTTCGGCCTTGACTTCATCCAAAAAGAGGCTCATCTGTGCTGGTACAAACTGCGTGATCGAGACTTCATCCTTCAGAAGCTGTTCGTACAGCTTACGAGGGTCTTTAACAGTTTCACTTCGAATTATGGAAATGTTCGCACCGTATATCAGCGGCCAGAAAAATTCCCACACTGAGTCAGTGAAGCTAGCCGATGTCTTCTGGGCTATCACATCCGTTTCCGTTAATTGGAACGTCTCCTGAAGCCAAAAGAGAGTATTTAAGACCGCTTCGTGAGAAATCGTTACCCCTTTCGGCTCCCCGGTAGACCCAGAGGTATAAATAACGTAAGCAAGATTTTGCTCGCTGGCCAGACACGTCCATGCCCCATTATCCTCCGACTCGATATCTGCCCGTTGGTAAACCAAGTAACGATCCGACTGAATAGAAGTATGATCTAGACATACAATTACCGAAACTGTCTCGGGTAAGAAACCGATGAGAGCTTCCAGGTTGGCGGAATCGGTTACCAGTACTCGACAAGCGCTGTCATGAAGCATATATCGAATTCGTTTCTCCGGGTAATTTGGATCGATAGGGACGTATGCTCCTCCCGCTTTCAATACTCCGAAAACAGCTGTCAAGAGCCCCATTCCTCTTTCCGTCATAACTACCACCAACTGGCCCGGCTCAACACCTGCACGGTTCAGAATTCGGGCAATACGGTTCGACTCCTGCTCAAGCTCGCGATAAGTCATGCTGCTATCCATATCTTTGATTGCAATCCGTTCTGGAGCTACAGACGCTTGCCGCGTAAACAGTTCGGGAATTGTCCCCCTCTCCGTATACACCTTGTAGGTGTTGTTCATTTCAGCAATAACGCGTTTCTCTTCTTGCGTTAAAATTTCAAAATTGTCAAGGTTCAGTTCCATTTCGATTACCTACTTTGCAAATTTTCTATAGAAATTTTTATTTCCTGACTGTGACGAATTTTGAAGATGTCGATACGGCAGATTCGACGGTAAAGAAGTCGACCAGCCTGTCGATCCCCTCGTTATACCGTTTGTTCGAATAGGACAAGCGCAACATAGTCGGCAGTCCAAAATCCGATCCCGGTACGGTTGCAACTTGCTTGGATCTCATAATACACTCTGCCAGTTCAAGACTTGTAGAAATATTATGCTCTTCCATATATTTGGAGCAATCCAACGTCAGGTAGAAGCTACCCTCTGCCGGAATAGCCCTTACAAGAGGAACTTTCTCAAAAGACTCGACCGTATAGTTTCTTCTGCCTCTATATAGCTCAACTAATATATTGACTTCTTCTTCGTGCTGCAGCGCTTCAATTGCACCAAACTGAACGACAGGATCCGTAGTAAGCAACGTGTGGTGTTGCATAACCGTCAATGGCGTCACTAACTCGTCCGGTGCGATGCAATAGCCTACGCGTCGGCTATACATACGGTAGCCTTTTGAGAAAGCATTGGTTGTAATAAAGGTAGACTTTGTATTTTTCAGTTCCAATACTGACGTGCTCCGCTCGTCGAAGCAAACATTGGCATAGATCTCGTCATTTATGACAACGGCGCGCCCGTTAATGATTTCATCGATACCATAAAGATCCTCTTTCGTTAAAATATTGCCCAGTGGATTACCTGGCGAGTTTATCACAACGATTTTGGTTCGATCCGTAAAGTTCTCTTTAAAAGAATTCATATCCAATGCCAAGGTGTCAGTATTGATGTTATAGTAACGAACTTTGGCCCCGACAAGCTGCGCGCAGAAATGATAGAGCGAATAATAAGGATGCGGCAAAAGGATCTCGTCTCCCTCCTTCGCTAGCAAATAGAATAAATTTCTGAACAGCGAGCTCGTTCCTACATTAATTACAATATTGTTCGAATTTATATCCAGATCGTACGTTTTCTTGTATTCTGCAGCTAGCGCTTCCCTGAGTTCCGGCAGTCCTTGCGGGAATACGAGTGTACTCTTTTCAAATGAATCCAGAGCATCCTTCATCGCTCCGGTAATCTCGTCATGCAACGGCAGCTCCGATTTTCCCAACGTCATTCGAATAACGTCTCCCGAGCCATTTTTCTCATATTCGTAAGCCATTTGATCCAGCACAAACATTAAAAAACGATTTTTGAAAAATTCAATTTCTGATCTCAATTCCATATAAATACCTCCTATTATTCCGGTATATTTTGTGCAATAATGCCGATTACCTTCTGATACCTCTCCGATAACGACTCCACGTAAGAAGCCTCTAATAACGCCGTATCCCACGTAAATATACACTCGATGCCATTCGTTTTAATCGCTACGGTCAACTGTAAGGCATAGTGATCCGGACGATATTGCTGAAGGTCCACCATGCGGCATCCTGGCATTGTTTCCGTCCAATCTTCTTCTGCGAAACATAGCTGATACAAAGGCAAAGGAACATCTTTTTTCGTCGGTGCATCGCTATCATGTTGCAGCAATTTGCTAAACGGGTAATGGACTTTTTGAACTCCCGTACGATATGCTGTCGCGACTGATTCCAACAACCTATGAAAAGACGATATGCCTCCCACGTCAACCAGCAAAGGAACGATATAGTTGAGTCTCACGGGTACGCCTGAATTGCCAATGACGTCCGCATTCGGACGAATGAGGCCGATTCTAAACTGTTCCGATTGTGTGAGCTGTCTCAAAAGCAATAAATAACCAGTCAGCAAAACTTCTGTTACAATCGCTTGGCAGTCGTTGGCAAACCACTGTACTCCCTTGAGTTCCTCTTCTGTTAGCGTGAAACGAACTTTTCCTTTGTCATGCCTCTTCACGCCCGATTCTGCCTGCATGACTGGGAACCCTTGCAGCAATGGCGGGGATCCGAGAACCTCGTCCCAGTACGCTTTGGATGAATCCAAATAATGTCCCTTGAACATCCGATGCTGCCAGCAGGCATAATTCACTACCGATACCGGCTTCAGCTCGCAATTACTCGCACCCGAGCCGGCCAATCGATATCGCCTGAACAAACGCGACAAAAAGTCGTTAGTGTCTATACATTCGGCGATTAAGGAATGGATGACGACAACAATGTGGTAGCGCTGGTTGCCTTCACGAATCAGCCTCACTCGGCAGAGTGATCCTTTCATCGCATTGAAGGAATATCGAAGTTCTTCCGCGATCATGTCGGCAACCGAATTACGGCCACCGCCATCCGAGCAATCCGTATAGGTATAATCCAGCGGAAGTTGATCATGAATCTGTTGATAAGGGATCGATGACGTTTCAACGAAAGTCGTCCTCAAAGATTCATCCTCAGCTTGCATCTCTTCAAAAGAGATCTTGATCTTATCCCGATCAATATTCCCGATAATTTGTGCATGAGCGATGAAGTGGCTTAGGTTTTTCTTGGTCTCCCAAATTCTCTTTTGATAGAATGATAATGGATAGAACATGGCATGCGGAGCCGGGGTAATGGGAGGTAGCGCAAATCCTTCTTGGCTACTATTCCGCTTGCGTTCAACCGCTACTGACTCTATCGGAGTGAATAAACGATACTCCATCAGCGTTAACTCCGGAGTTTCAACAATTTGATCCATTAATTCAACAAAAAGCTTTGCCAGATCTATAATGGTTTCTTTTTGAAACAATCGATCGTAATACTCAAACCTGCCGCTTAATTGTCCATTAGCAGCCTGAAACAGATCCAGTTTAAGATCCAGTGTCGAGCTCTGGCGTTTCCATTCGACCATGTCCAGTACCAATCGATCCATCTCAATTCGGGTATTCTGAACGCCTTGATTATGCAATATAATCATGGTGTCGAATATTGGATTTCTGCTAATGTCTCGCTTCTGATCGAATTTTTCTACGATTTTTTCAAACGGATAATCTTGGTTGTCATAGGCTTCCAACGTTTTTTGCCTGACTTCCTTCAAAAACTCAGTAAACATTCGGTTACCGATCGGAAAGCTGCGTATAGGCAAAAAGTTAGTAAAAAGCCCAATTGTTCGACCAAGTCCCGCATTTCGCCGACCTGCAACTAACGAACCGACAACGATATCCTCCTGCCTCGTATATTGATACAGTAGAACCTTGTAAACGGCTAGTAGCGTCATATAAAGCGTTGCACCATGTTGAAGTCCGAGCAACTTGAGTTTGTCGGTCAATGTGGTTTCAATCATGAATGAGTAGCTATCGCCTTCGAAAGTCATGACGGGCGGACGAGGATAATCGTAAGGCATAGCAAGTACAGGCGGCCTTGTTCCTGTATGTATGCCCAGTGCGGTCATCCAATAATCTTCTTGTTGTTTCATACGCTCGCTCTGAAGAAATTCATACTGCCAGACTGCGTAATCTTTGCTCTGTTTACGCAGGGGCGGCAGCTCCCTGCCTTCATAAAGGCTGACGAATTCTTGCAACAGAATCTCCATAGAGACGCCGTCGGAAATCATATGATGGATATCAAACAGAAATAAATGCTTAGGGTCTGCCTCCTCCGAATCAAGCAATCGTTGCAGCCTGACCCTAAGCAGAGGAGCTTCCTCAAGTCGGAACGGCCGAATAAAGGCTGTAACAAGCTGGTCCGTATCGCTTTCCGATACCTCGCTATATTCCACTACAAACTCTACTTGTTGACGCACAATCTGAACGATTTCATCCCCCGACATCTCGAATACCGTCCTGAACGATTCATGGCGAGTTATTAACGAATCAAAAGCGCGTCTGAACCGCTCCATATCGAGAGGCCCCGTTATGTAAGCGGCTCCCGGCATGTTGTAGCTAATGTTGTTCTCATCCAGTTGATTTAAGATATACTGGCGCCTCTGGGCACTGGAGACGGGATAGCTCAACCTTGGAGAAACAGAAACGATTCCGATCTCTTTCCTGCTCCCTTCTTCAGCCAGCAAAGCAGCGAGTCCCCTAATTGTTGGGTGCCCGAAAAAGTCGGCAAGCGTTAATTGGGTTGCAAACTCCTTCGCAATTGCGACTACAAGATCGGTCGCAAGCAACGAATCACCGCCCATTTGAAAGAAATCTTCATCTACGTCTACTTGCTCTAAACCCAGCTTGTTCCCCCATATCGCACCTATCCTATATTCCGATGAAGTAGGAACGTATCCGCCAATGAAACCAATCGGCACGCGATGGAAGTCCTGATCTGACGAATTGTCTCCATCATGGCGATGTCCCACAAGGGGGGCATCGACCCAATATCTCTTCTTCTCCCACGCGTAGGTGGGAACCGGAACCTTCTTACCTCCCTTTGGGTAGTAATCCGGCCAATGCGTCAATTCACCAGCAACATAACGCCTAGCCAAGTCCGACATCGCTAGCGGATTATTCTGAAGAAGATCTTTCCTCGTTGTCTCTCTTTCGATATGAGCATTGTACGTTAACGGCGGCTCGCCAAAAAGCGTGGTGAAAATGCCCGCTTCATCCCTCAAGCTTTGATAAGACTTCCACGACATATCGTGTACCAACTGGAGCTTCTCCTCAAGCATATGAAGATCCGAGACGGGAATCGCAAGCCGATGCTGGTAGTGACCTCTTCCCGTGTTAAGGACGTAACACAACTCATCCAAACCTACAGCCGTATCGTTGCGCAAAAAGTCAACGTATTTGCCGATCAGCCGGCGAAGAGAACCTTCACTTCGCGCCGACAGGGTAAACATTCGTTCTTGTTGAGAAGATGGCTCTTTGGCTGGCGCATTCCGATACTCCTCCAACACCACATGACAGTTCGTTCCGCTCAGACCAAACGAGCTGACACCCGCACGCAAAGGCTCGTCGCCCAATCCTTTCCATTCCGTTACCGTTGTATTTACATAAAGCGGTGAATGATGTAAGCTCATCAATGGATTTGGATAAGCAAAATGCAAGGTCGGGGGAATTTTCTTATGTTGCATGGCAAGCACAATTTTGATTAGACCCGCCATACCGGAAGCCGAATCGATATGTCCAATATTGCTCTTGACAGAACCGAGTCCGCAAAATTGTTTTTTGTGAGTGTACTTGCGGAAAGCATTCGTTATCCCTTTCACTTCAATCGGATCTCCGATCTTAGTTCCGGTACCATGCGCTTCCATATATGAGATCGTCATCGGATCGATACCCGCACGCTTCCAAGCCTCTACAAGAACCTCCTCTTGCGCCCGTGCATTCGGAGAAGCTAGCCCATTGGATGTTCCATTCTGGTTGATAGCGCTTGCCTTAATGATCGAATAAATGTGATCTTGATCCTTCTCTGCCTGGTCAAGCCGCTTAATTAGCACGACTCCGCAGCCTTCTCCCCATCCCGTACCGTCGGCTGCGGCATCGAAGCTGCGAGATCTCCCCTCCGCAGATGTAATGCCCAGATTGCCGATTTCCAGCTTGCCTGGCAATGCTCCGATGGTCACGCCTCCTACGAGCGCCATGTCGCAATCGCCCGCTAACAAACCTTCACACGCAAGATGAAGGGCAACCATGGACGATGAGCAGGCCGTCGCTACGCTTAATGCGGGCCCTGTCAAATTAAGCGCATAAGAGAGACGACTGGCCACGATCGGAGGGAAATTCCCAATAAATGCAGCAGGAGAGTTGTCCGCTATCAAATCTTTGTAACGCGGCTCGCTAAATCCTACATAGACACCTACATGGGAATTGCATATACGCTCTCCACCGTAACCAGCATCTTCTATCGCTTCATATCCCGTCTCCATAAAAATGCGCTGCTGAGGGTCCATATATTTGGCCTCTCCAGGGAGAATGTTAAAAAATTCCGCATCGAACGTTTCTATGTCATCCAGATATCCCGCCGAAAGGTAGGACTCCTTATCTTTTTCACGCAGAAACGGGAGAACTCGAGCAAACCGCGAATCTGGAAAATCCCTTATTCCATCAACGCCGTTGATGAGATTTCTCCAGTATTCCTCTTTGTTAGCAGCCTGTGGAAAGCGGCAGGAAATCCCTATTATCGCGATATCTCTTGCGTTTAATTGATTTTCACCCGATGGTTGAATCGTTTTCATCCGCAACTTGTACTCTTTAATAAGATTGAAAGCACTCTTTTCGGATATTTCTTGTTTGGCGACAAGCTGCAGAATGATTTCAACAAACTTATCTGTCATATTTCTCCAATTCCTTTCATCGCCTCGTCAATTGAGATTTCTTCCTCCTTTACGCGTCGGATCAATTGTCGAAGCTCCTCTTCTTCCTCTTGCTCGATTGCATATTGCACTTCCGTTTCTTCTAACGCTTTCTGCTCTCTTGCCATATACTTCGATTCGATATACTCCGCCAGGTTGGCAACGGTCCCATAAGAGAACAAATCCCCAGCTTCCACTTCCGGATCAACTCGTTCATTCAGAAGTGCCAAGACTCTCAATATAAGCAGAGAGTCTCCGCCAATTTCAAAAAAATTGTCATGCACGTTGATTTCTTCATAACCGAGTGTTTCCGCCCATATTTGAGCGATCTCTCGTTCCAATTGCGTAATAGAATTTTTCGTTTTTCCAATTAAGCGTACTTCTATTACCGGCCTACTGACGGACGACACCTGTCCCAAATGGCTGGAAGCACCGCTTTGAGCCCGGGTTAGTAGCGGAATTTCGAGAACATTGGATGCAATCTGTATTTTCATCATCGGTGCCCACTCGGTTAGCTTTTCTTCATCGAATTTGCCTATCACAACTTGATCCAGTCTCCTAGACAGCCCTAGCCTGAAAGCATCAAGCGCTTCTTGAACGGACATGTAAGCCATACATCCTGGGCCAGTAAGACCTTCCCACGCATACCAGTTGATCGCCAGAGCGTGTTTTCCTTGCCTGTTCCGATATGCACTGAACGCATCCATAAAACTATTGGCTGCCGCGTAATCGCCGCCCCCGGCCCCTCCCCATAAAGAGGCTACCGAAGAGTACAGGATGAAAAAATCCAATGACTCTTCGGCGAACAGCCGGTCTAAAACCAACGTCCCATAAATTTTCGGTCTCAACACCTTTGTAAAATCTTCCTTCGTCTGGACAGCCAAAGGTTTGCTTGTCTCAGCGGTTGCTGCCGCGCAATGAATGACGCCGTCGATCCTGCCCAGTCTTTCCCGCACATGATCCACGATTTGTTCCATCGAATCGAAATCCGATACGTCTCCTGAATAATACAAAACTTCCGATCCGTTCTCTTCCATATCCATGAACGCCTTAATTAAACGGAAGGCATTTGCATTTTCAGAATCGTGACTGTGAGCGGTTAACCATTGTCTCCATGTCGATCGTTCTGGCAATTGGGTTCGGTTCACGATCACAAGCTTTACGGGATTGTCCCGTGTAAGGAATCGACATACTTCCAGCCCTAATCCTCCAGCCCCTCCCACTACCATATACACCCCTCCGTCACGGAAGACAACGCTCTGCGAAGTTCCTTCGCTCAGATCCAGCCTGGACATTTGTTGAACGAATCGTCCGTCACGAATGGCCGTCAATGCATCCGTCTTATTTTCACGGATCTCATCAAGGATGCTCTTCGCCAACTGCAGCGGTGTTGCATTGTACGTATCTAGATCTAAGCCATAGCATTGCAGCATCGGAATCTCCTGCGGGATAACCTTCGTAATCCCGTATATCGAAGCATTGTGAGGCAAAGGGTCCGACTCGTCGAACAGCCGATATCCGTTATTGGACACCGTACGTATCTCAATGATTTCATTTTGTACGCGCCGCGACAGTGCTTGCGTCAGCAATAATAAGCTGTAAATACCTGATTGCAAACACTCCTCGACCGATATCGGTTGCAAGGCTTCTGTACAGGTCCATAAATGAACAATTACGCCAATCTGCCTATGCCTTTGCTCCACCTCATCCAAAAGACGATCATAATCTGCATTCTCATCCGGTCGAATCATAAACCTGCCGTCGTCAATGCTACAAAACGTCTCCCCTATCGCAACTGTGACCACAGGTTGACCAACCGATAGGAGATGGCGGATCAATTCCTCGGCGATCCCCATGTTATCCTGGAAAATTAAAAATGCTCCTTCTGGTAGAGTATTACTTCTGGTCTTCAATTCCTTCTGAACCCACTGGACACCGTACAGAAGCTCATCGGGAGAATGCCGTGTTTTCCCGGTATTGTGTGCGACAATCATGGCCGTTTCCGCCTCGTCGCGCCGCTTTGAACTCATAGGAAATGTTCGCACTTCTCCAAAATACTCTTCCCGCAACAATTGCTCCCAGACATCGGCGGATACAAGAGGCGAATCGGTTCGCCGGTCACCGTCTTCATACAGCCACCACCCTTCCGTCATCCCCCAGACCAGATTTTCCGCAACTTCGTTCTGAACTTTCTCAATCAGGTGCAGCGTACCGTTGACAGCTAAAACCTTCTTCAATTGAGCAAGGGAGTTTTTCATAGAATGGGTGGCATGGATCACGTTAAGCGCGATAATCATATCGAACTCTCCCTGCTTAAATCCTTGTGCGAATGGATCCTCCTCCACATTAAAAACCTTGTAATGCACAAAAGGATATGGTTCGAAATTTTTTTGAGCCTCAAGTATGATAGCCCTTCCAATATCTGTGTAATAATATTCGATTTCCAGATGTTCGATTGCAGGAAAGATCGCTCTTCCTACCGTTCCAGATCCCGCTCCAACCTCTAATACTTTTAAAGGCATTCCAGTATGGGATACAATCTTTTGCTTAATCGAATCGATTGCCATGATTTCATAGAGATCCCCTGCGGTTTTCCCCTTATTCGCGAACGACGCCAAGAAATTGGGAGTACCATCAGGGAAAAGTACGCTCAGCGGAGATCTGCGTCCGCTCAACACATCTGGATAATAGCTGAGACAGTAATGGATCACTTTGAAAGTTCCAACAAACTCCGGGTACTGGGTACAATTGCGGTCTAATAAGGTTGTAAGGTTTTCCCCAGACCTATTCTTCAAGAGAATAACCGTATCTTCGCTAGTGCGAATCCAGCCTTCTGTTTCCAGAACGCTAAGCATGAAAGCAAGCAGCCGCTCATATTGTGGTACGACACCGAGCATGCTCTTCACAAATAGCTTTTGATACACTTCACTTGGATCGGTCAGCGTCCCAACGGATTGGAAAACATCGAGAATAAGCAGAGCGGCAAACTTGCTCACCGCCTCTTTATAGCCTGCCACCGGTGTAAACCCGCTCTCATCCAGCAACCGTTCCCCGATTCCAAAGGTTGACTCATAAATAAGCCAGTGATTAGCATCCATTTGGATTTCTGTCGAGACCCCACCAGTCTCCTGACTTAGATCATCATTACTTTCCTTCTCTATCCAGTAACGCCTCTCATCGTACGGATAGGTTGGCATCGATACACGCTGCCGGTCTTGTCCTTGGTGGTAGCGGCCCCAATCCACATCTTCACCACGAATAAAGCGTTCCAAGATTCCAATTATTGGATCACCCAACTCCATCGTCCCATAGAAACCATTAACCTCTTGCCCCGGATACCTGCAATAAATATTAGTCTTATTCAACCTCATCGTATTCATATCGGATGGGCATCTTTGGCTAAGCACAAAATCGCTCAGCTTCCGCCGTAAATCTTCCAGAGACTCCGCAACTATAGCCAAACGATAACTGTATCCGCTGCGGCTGATATTGGAGCAATAGCAAATATTCTCCAGTCTGTTGTCGGTATTAGCCAGATAGGCCACGAATCTGTCCGCATACTTCCCAAGCGTCTCAAGAGATCGAGCCGATAAGGTAAACAACTGTTTTCCCTCTATTGCAGACTTCCTAGTCTCTGCCTGATACTCTTCCAGCACCACATGGCAATTAGTCCCGCTGAGTCCGAACGAGCTTACACCTGAGCGCCGAATCCCATATTCCGGCGCCCAGGCATGATAACCAGCGTTCACATAAACAGGAGAATCGATAAAATCGATATGACGGTTGGGCTCCCGAAAGTGAATCGATACAGGGATTTGCCGTTTATAAAGAGCAAGGGTTGCCTTAATAAATCCGGCTATTCCTGCGGCCGAGTCGAGATGCCCAATATTGCTCTTGACTGAGCTAATAGCACAAAACTGTTTGCGGTTTGTATAGCGTCGGAAGGCTTGCGTAATCCCTTCTATCTCGATAGGGTCGCCTAATTTCGTACCGGTTCCATGCGCTTCAATATAACCGATCGTGACCGGATCAATGCCAGCCCGCTTCCAAGCTTCATCGATCACATTGGCTTGGGCGGCGGCATTAGGTGCGGTAATACCGTTGGAACGACCATCCGAGTTCGAAGCTGTGCCTTTGATCACCGCGTAGATATGATCGCCGTCAGCAACAGCTTGTTCCAAAGACTTCAGAATGACGGCACCAATTCCTTCTCCCCCGCCTGTACCGTCCGCTGCTGCGTCGTACGCCTTCGTCCGTCCATCCGGCGATGCAATTCCCATCTCGAAGATTGATCTTTCAACAGGGGACAAATGCAGATTCACCCCACCCGCGATGGCAAGCTCGCAATTCCCTGTAACGATATCTTGTACCGCATGATGCACTGCCATTAACGAAGATGAACATGCCGTATCGATAATCTCGGAAGGGCCCGTCAAATTGAACACATAGGAAATTCTTCCAGCTATTACAGAATGCAGATTGCCTGGCAATGCCGATGGCTCCACATGAGCAATCAAATCAATGTAGCGCGGCTGGCCTGCTCCGACGTATACCCCTGTTCTTGACCCGTATAACTCTTTCTCCGAATAGCCTGCGTCCTGAACGGCCTCCCAGACGACTTGCAAAAATAACCGTTGCTGAGGGTCCATCATTCGTGCTTCATTGGGAGAAATTCCAAAAAAGGCCGCGTCAAAGCCGTCGATTCGTTCCAAATATGCGCCTTGAGGATATTCCACATCGGCTTTCTGGCGGACATCGTATACACTATCCTTCGACCTGTTAACTGGCACATCCCTCACAGCATCAACTTCTTGAAGCAAGTTATCCCAGAACGCTTCATATCCGTCTGCAAGCGGAAACCTGCATCCTATGCCAATGACCGCCACTTCCTGACTGTATCCAGCATTTTTGGCTCCAGTTGCTGGCAGACGGCTAATTCCAGCGTCTGTTGCTTCTGCCGCTTCGGCCATCGGTGCGTTCAAATTGAGCCGCTTAGCTTGCAGCTCTATGGTGTGATAAGTAAATAACTGGGCAATCGTCAAGTCCGCATGAAAAGTATGATTGATTCTACTCTGCAACCGCACAATGGATAGCGAATCACCGCCGACTTCAAAAAAACTATCCTCAACCCCTACAGAAGCAATGCCTAGCAGCACACACCATATTTGAGCCAGCTTTTGTTCAATTTCATTGCGGGGCAAAACAAAATTTCGGCTATTAGCGCTACCAATGAGATCGATAGGCAGCGCTTTCTTATCAATTTTACCGTTATTCGTGACAGGCATTGCTTCAAGACAAACCAATTGAGAGGGGATCATATATTCGGGCAGATGCTGCTTTAAATACGACCGCAGCGCGTCCGGCTCAAGCGATTGTAAAAGCCTGCCGGCTGCATTGTTCAAGGTATAGAAAGCGGCCAGTTGCACGGAATGCTCCGAAGCTTCAAGTGCTATAACAACAGCCTCTTTGATCAGGGCATTCTCGGTCAACACATATTCGACTTCACTTAATTCAACGCGCATTCCCCGAACCTTCACTTGTTGATCTAATCGTCCTATAAATTCCAGATTGCCGTCAGGCAGCCACTTGACCAAATCGCCTGTTTTGTACATTCGTTCAAACCCAGACCGGAAGGGATTCGGCACGAAAGCAGCATCTGTCAATTCCTGATTATGCAGGTAGCCCCGCGCTAGTCCCGCTCCGGCAATATACAGCTCCCCCGTAGCCCCCAGCGGCATAAGGCGCCGCCTATGATCCAGAATGTACGTTTCATAGTTAGTCAGAGGCTTTCCGATCGGCATGACAACATGTTGGTCTATCGGATTGAACTCGTAGAGGGTCGTATTAATGCTTGCCTCTGTTGGACCGTAAATGTTAATCAATTTATCGATATTGAGTTTTTGGACTAACCGTTGAGCTAGATCTCTTGTGAAAACTTCTCCTGCTAGTATCAAATACGTAATGGCATGGTTACGGCCTTCGGACTGTTCGAGAAGAATCTCCATTAAGGACGGAACCGTGTTGACCACATTGATGCGATTGTCAGTCACCCATCTCCAAAACATACTTGGATTCGTTCTAACCTCTTTCGTCAGGAGATGAACAGTCCCACCGGTAGCAAGTGGCAAAAATACTTGTTGGATAGAAGGATCGAAAGTTAATGGCGCCATTAATACATGCCTATGATGTTCGTCGAAAGAATAGCGCCCCATTAGTCCTTCAATTTGATTGACAATGCTTCCATGCTCAACCATTACTCCTTTTGGAGCACCCGTTGATCCTGAAGTATAAATGACATAGGCAAGGTTAGAAGGGTAAACGGCGGTAGACGCGTCAACATAATCCCTTATATACAGATTCGGATCTGAGATGTTAACAAGCGTTCCTTTAAAGCGGTGCCTATTCAAATAGGGTTGGGCCGATAACAGCACTTCTATCCTGCTGTCGGCCAGAAGGAGCTGTACGCGATCATCCGGATTTTCAGGATCGATCGGACAATAGGCTCCACCAGCCTTTAGGATCGCCACGATAGCGATGACGACCTCAATCGTAGGCTGAACCATTACACCAACGATGCTTTCAGGTCCGACGTCAAGGCTTCGAAGCGTATGCGCCAGTTGGTTTGCTTTTTCATTCAGCTCTTTGTAGCTGATCTTAGCCTTATGATCCACTACTGCAATATTCTCAGGAGTTCTTTCCGCTTGTTCCTCAAGCAATTGATGTAGCGTTAACTTTGCAGGAATTTTTATAGCTGTCCGGTTAAACTCGTGCAGAAGAAGCTCGCGTTCCTCTTGGGCCATCATGTCCATCTCGTCATCCTCGAGTCTGCTGAGCAGGTTCCCCTGCAGCTGATCCAGGCAGACTAGCAAATTAGCCGCGAATGCACGAATGATTCCGTGTGCATATATTTCAGGACGATAGGACAATCGAATCATACTGCCAGTCGATTCGTTAGGATCCGTTAATAACTCAATAATCAGATGAAAACGGTCCAGTTCCTCCACGTAGGTCTGCAACGCATAGTCGATGCACGCAACTTGCCAATAATCTTCCAGCTCTATACCATGATGAGATTTTATCTTCTCAAACATCGAGTCCAGCGACACATCTCTATGGTTAAACGTACGAGAGACTTCAACCTTCATCTCTTCGATCAGTTCCCGCCAACGCTTCTCACCACTCACCTTGCTCTTTAGAATCAGGATTCCGTCATTGGCAGCTCTAGGCTCAGACTGCAATGTCGACGAGGTCCCCAAATGGATCTCCTTACCTTGCGAATAACGGTACAACAACCCAGTAATTGCTGTTAGAACCAGAATAAATCTGCCTTTGTCGGAAAATGTTGACATAATTTGTAATTTCTTAGCAACATGAACAGGAATGGAAATTTCTAATCTTGAACGCTCCGCTTCCTTCCCATCACAGATCGATTTACCCTTTGGAAGCATCTCTCTTGTAGCATCGCGAGAAAGCTTATCTAGCCAATACTCTTCAATTATTTTTGATTGGATATGCACGGGCTTTTCCATATACCCCCCTCCTTTTTCCAATTGAGACTGACTTCAATGATTATTTCCAATTTCCATTTACAGCTCATAATTAAAATCAATATTCCAAACCTCATGAAACTTTTTTTCTGCTTCAGTAAGTGCCTCAATGTGTTGCACTGGGCACTCACTATTGGCGGTTATTAGTTTTAGCAGTCCCACGTACCTTGCTTGCAACAGCTCAATCGTATCTGCTTCATAGTTTTGCTGATCATATATAAAATGGATCGTCGTTTCTTCAAAGGGATTAATAGCAAGCAAAAGGGAATAATTCGTCGCACTGTATCCATCAAACGATGTTAGTTGAAGCTCGCCGTGTATGCTGAAATCTAAGGGATAGTTTTCAATAACCAATAACGTATCAAAAAGCTCTTCCGTGCTTTTCCGCTTCGAATAAGATTGAATATCGACTAGAGGCGTGGTCTCATACTCTTGCCGTTTATAGACTGCTTGCTGCGTATCCAGTATGATATCTTTCAACGTCGTTTCCGACTGTGCACGAATCCGGACCGGGATCGTATTCATCAACATGCCTACAATACGTTCAACCTCACGTAAGTCTCCCGATCGTCCTGAGACCGTTGTGCCGAAGAGCACATCCGATCGCTTAGAATATAGCTGCAGTAACACTCCCCAAGCCGAAGTATAGATAGAGCTAACCGTCACCCCTATTTCTTGCGACACTGCCTCTAGCTCATGCACCAACGATTTAGGTAGCGTAAGCGATGCACAAGCCTTGCTGCTCGGTTCAATATGTAAAACATTGTCCTTCCTTAGCGTTGGACGAAATTCATAGCCCTGCAGATAACTGCGCCAATATTGTTCCGGCCCATGCTTGTCTTTTTCCCTGAGCCAATCGATATAGTCTTTGAAATCCGGCTTTGCTGCAGCCTCTGGCACTACACTGCTGCGGAACGCTTCATAAGCCTGAATAAACTCACCGAGAATAATGCCGTTGCTCCATCCGTCAAAAATAATATGATGATGGCTGACCATCATGACATACTTCTCTTCTTCCAATTTGATTACCGCGGTCCGAAACAAAGGACCCTCTGCTAGATCAAATCGCTCGGCAAGATCCGACTGCTTGATTCCCTGCAGTGCAGTCTCCTTCTCGTCTTCACCGACAAAGGTAAGATCATGAACCGAGGCAGATATCAACCGTTCCCTAAGTACGATCTGAACGGGATTTTGAATCTTCTCCCAACGGAATACCGTGCGGAGCATCGCATTTTGCCGGATGATCCAATTCCATGCCTGCATCCATGCAGAAAGGTCCAACTTGCTTTTAAGCGTATAGCTGAACTGTTCAAAAAACTGGTCGTCCCCTGGATTCCGCAGATAATGATAGAGCATCCCTTCCTGCATGGGGGTTAATCCGACAACATCTTCAACTTTACTCTTATGTATCGGGCGGTGAGCCATTGAATGATTATCCCCTCTTCCTTGTCTATCCCTCACATTACACCATTAACATACCTATTCCATAAGCCAGATAAGCCCCTGAGCGATCCGGGAGCAAAGGCTCGCTATAGCCCGATGGATCGATGATTTCTTCATAGTTTCCGTGAGAGTGTTTAATCTCGTTCCAGAAAATACCGACATCGTATCCCCGTCCCCATGTTTCCGGGCGCATATTAATATCGTGAAAGGCAATCACTCCACCTGGTGCGACCAGATCTTTGTACATGTAGTAATCTGAGCTAACCCCCCCGTAGGAATGGTCGCCGTCAATGAACATGAGATCGATTTTACGATCTTCTAAAATATTCACCAGATCCTGCTTTGTCGTATGATGGAACGAGCGATCCCTAATAAAATATTTTTTTTGCTGGGGACCTCCAAATTTCGAATAAAGTTCTGCTTCTCCATCGTCTTGACCCCCGCCATACGGCCCCCCCGGATAATCTATGCTGACTAGAAGGGCGTTCGGATCAGCCAATTGACTTAAACAATAAAATACCCCTCCGCTTGCCGTACCGATCTCCACGACCGTTTTAGGCTTTTGCTGCTGAACGCAACGCAGAAACCGTTTTAATTCGTTGCCGTTCTGGATAGCTGGAAATATAGGCGCTTCGTCAGAAACTTTCTCCAGAATGGTTCTCAGACGGAGCAACCGCGGGCTGGTTATGCTCTCATTTGCATTGCTTTGCATAAGCAGCTCGAAGAGTCCGGGCACCAGTACTTTGTTCAGTACACCGTCCAGTTCCGCCTCTTCTTCGTAATCCTCCAGCCAAGCAGACGGAAGCGGCGGAAGAGATGGTGAATAGGTGTTTCTTCCAAGCATAGCGCTTAGGACTAACTCTACTTGTCCGTTGTTGAGCTTTACGAAACCCGGTTTCCAGGCATGGATCAGAATAAAGTCCCCCGTAAACTTAATGTGGTCGAGCCCAAGCTTCCGAACCCACTGCAGTTCATTGAAACGTTTGTGAAGGTAATGATTAAATGCAGGAACCGGGAGCAATCTTAAATGTTGATATACGTTCATCACATACTCACCTCATTATCAAATAACGACTTCCGCAAAAACTGTCCAGTATACGAGGTCTCCACTTTAGCCACATCTTCTGGAGTACCGGCAGCAACAACATAGCCTCCGTGAGTCCCTCCTCCAGGTCCCAGATCGATTAAATAATCTACGGCTTTAATAAAGTGAAGGTTGTGTTCAATGACCAGTACGGTGTTTCCTTGATCCACGAGTTGTTGAACAATGGCAAGTAACCGTTGGACATCTTCCAAGTGCAAGCCGCTTGTAGGCTCATCCAATATATACAAATGGCTGCATCCGGCTTGTTGGTTGCTTAGTTCCTCTACCAGCTTAATCCGCTGCGCTTCACCGCCGGACAAGGTTGTGGCGGGTTGGCCAAGCTTCATATAACCAAGTCCAAGTTTATTCATGAGCGCGAGTTTATTATGGAGTGCCGGATGATCATTGAAAAACTCTACTCCCTCCTCGATGCTCATGTTGAGAATGTCGGCAATATTTTTCCCCCGGTAAGCGACTCCTAATAGTTCTTCACTGTACCGTTGCCCATGACAAACTTCGCAAACTGTCTCGACGTCGGACATAAACTGCATCTCCGTCACAATTGTTCCGATCCCCATGCATTCTTCACAACGTCCTCCAGCATTATTGAAGCTGAAGTGCGATTCCTTGAATCCTCTTTGCTTGGCGCTTGCTGTATTCGCAAATAATTTCCGAATGCTATTGAATATACCGACATAGGTAGCAGGATTGGAACGCGGCGTTCGCCCGATCGGATTTTGATCAACATAGGCGACGCGATCGATCCATTCTGCGCCTTTCAACTCCACATCGTTTCGCGGTTCACCGGATTGGCCATCAAAATATTCCCTCAGTTTCTCATATATGACCTTATGCACCAAAGTACTTTTTCCGGAACCTGATACGCCAGTGATGCAAACTAAGCAGTGAAGAGGAATCTGTACGTTTACATTTTTCAAGTTGTTTTCTTGGGCTCCAATTATCTCCAACTGCTTAAAGCTACCGTTGATTTTCTGTACTCTTCTTCGATTGGCGGGAATTTCTATTCTTCTGCTGCCGGACAAATATTGTCCGGTCAGGGAAGCGGAATTTTTCTTCAATTCCTCAACCGTACCTTGGGCAACAATCTGTCCGCCGACAACTCCCGCGCCCGGTCCGATATCAACAATGTAGTCCGCTCTGGAGATTATCTCATCATCGTGCTCGACAACAAGCAGCGTATTGCCCATGTCCCGCAACTTGCGCAGCAAAACAACCATGTTCTCATTATCTTTGGAGTGAAGTCCTACACTAGGTTCATCCAGAATATAAATCATTCCCATCAACCCCGAGCTCAATTGAGTAGTTAACCGGAGTCTCTGGGATTCACCGCCCGATAGCGTTATAACCGGGCGATTCAAGGTTAAATATCCAAGGCCAATGTCGCAAATTCTACGAATGCGAATCATCATATCTCTCAAAATAACTTGGGTTACAGCAGTGCCGGACCCTAGGCGTGCTTCGCAAAACTCAAGCAGCTCGATTAACGGCAAATTAGAGAGAGAATGGATTGTCTTGCCCTCGACATTATAGAGGAGCCTTTCTGCTTTTAGTCGGGTTCCCTCACAGTCCGGACAGATTTGCTCACGCATAACCCCTTGTTCTTCTTTTTTAACAGTGCTCATCTCATCCTTGGTATTGGTATTGAACCGTTCGTAAATCATATTTACAATACCGGCGAACTTTTCTTGCATCGGCTTACCGCCCGCTGCAGGATTTTCAATCCGAATTTTCTCTCCTTGTGTGCCGTACAAAACCGCGTGCAGGGCATTCGTCGACAAATCTTTCACCGAAGTGTCGAGCGAGAAATTGTACCGCTGGGCAAGACCCTCATATATCTTGCGATTTTTGTGGAATTTATCCGTATCGCATTGCCAGCCCAGCAAATTGACGGCCCCTTCTGCAATACTTTTCGTTTTGTCTGGAATAACCAGGTCAGGGTCTACATAGTAGTGGCTGCCCAAACCGGTACAGGTGGAACAGGCTCCCGCAGGGGTATTAAATGAGAATGCGCTCGCCGGTATCTCGCTTACTGCAATCCCGCAAGAGGAGCAAGCCAAATGCGATGAGATGCTTGTTAAAGGCTCTCCCGCGGAACGGATTAGCATTAATCCATTCCCAAGCTCCAACGCTCTCTGGACCAACGAGCGAATTTCTATATATCGTTCGGGAGATACCACAATCGAACCGATGTCGAGGTTCAGCCTATCCGGGGCCGAATTCCGGCACTCTCTCAACCGCTGCTCTGCTTCGTCAATTGTGATCTTTTCCCCGTTCCAATACAACTTTTCGAAGCCTTTTTTGCGAACTCTATCGAAATACGACCCATTTACTTCACGAGAGAAATGGAAAAGCGGAATACCTATTTGAACTTCTGAACCCGTCGCATATTGAATCAAATCGCTTACAATCTGCTTGTTCGTCCGAATAGGTATATGTCCCTCGCAGTAAGGGCATACCCCATCACTTACCCGCGAGTATAGCAAGCGCATATAGTTGGAAAGATTACTTAGCGTACCCACCGTGGAACGCGGACTACGGGATATCTTCTTCTGTTCAATTGCAATGACAGGCGACAGTCCTTCTATTAAATCAACGTCAGCCTCATCGGATTTGCGAAGCCC
This sequence comes from Paenibacillus macquariensis, assembly GCF_900156375.1. Classification (GTDB taxonomy): domain Bacteria; phylum Bacillota; class Bacilli; order Paenibacillales; family Paenibacillaceae; genus Paenibacillus_AQ; species Paenibacillus_AQ macquariensis. Next base: position 24,723 of record NZ_FTNK01000008.1, on the reverse strand, counting down.
CATTCGCTCGTACGCAGAGAGCGACTCCATTAAACGCCGTCTTCCCTCGGCATAAAGAGTGTTGAAAACCAAGGAGGACTTGCCCGAACCACTAACTCCCGTAAAAACCACGAACTGGTCGCGAGGAATTTCCAATGTTACGTTTTTCAAGTTATGCTGTCGAGCACCTTTGACAAAAATAGTGTTTTTCATTCGCATTCCTCATCCTATGAGATTTGTAGTGATGCATTTACTTCCTTTATTTTTAGCTGCCCCATCTCCATCTGCAATACAAGATCCGCGACATGGAAGTAGTGGTCATCATGAGTAATAGCAATGACGATTTTTCCCGCTTCCTTCATTTCCGGCAATAAGGTACGGTAGAAAAACTTACGGAACTCGGGATCCTGGTCGGCAGCCCATTCGTCAAAAAGGTAAATCGGTCTATCCTCTAAGTAACATACCAATAAGGCCAAACGTTTTCTTTGTCCGCCGGATAAGTCGACAGTACTGAAAACACCATCCTTAATACTTACTTTGTCATGCAATTCCAGCAGCTTTAAATAGTGTTCGATTTCCGGCTGTTTTTTCGCGCAGTCAATCTCATACAATTTATCAAACAAATGATAGTCACTAAAAACGACTGAAATATATTCCGAGAGTTCCCTTGGATTAATCACTTTTCCATTAACTGTAATATGTCCCTCTTTAGGTGAATAAAGCGCTGTTACTAGTTTACCAAATGTCGTTTTCCCGCTGCCATTGCCGCCGGTAATGAAAACAATCTGAGAGCATTCGACCTCAAATGATAAAGGTCCTACCAAGAAGCTGGATTCACCATCCGAATTTTGATACTCATACGAGAGATTATGGAATCCAATTCGCTCAATCCGCAAATCGGTTTCAACCGAACTCAACGGATCTTCCAAATTCCCTTCACTAGCAGCAACCTCTTCAATGAACCCTTCGATCCTTTTCAATGAAGTGCGAATTTGAATGATCTCCGGTATTGCTTGCAGCAACCCGTTCATAGGACCGATCATGTAAAGAAAAACTATGACAAAACTGATTAAAGTATGGTCTTGGATATCCTTGAAAATGACCGGAAAAGCAAAGGTAACTGTGCCCAATATCAGTATGAGTAGCATTTCTCCTACTACTAGCGCATTCGTGAATTTAATTCTGGAAACGATTCGCTTCTCGCGGTATTTCTCGCAGCTAGCCTCTACATCCTTTTGGAATCCGAACTTTTTACGTCTATGCATGCTGAGCTCCTTAAAGCCCTTCAGCAAATGATCGATAAAGCCCAAATAAACGTTCTGGGTATCTCTAGCTTCTTCCCAATAGCGATTGGCGGTAGCGCTTACTAGACTGTATAAGATAGCAATCGCTACTATGACAACAAGGGAGAGCAGCATACCCCAGAAGGTGATGGTTCCCAGATAAACAAAGCAACAGATAACTGTAAGCAAACTAGTAGCAAACCCGACAACGATGCTGGATGAGTAACCGATCATTTCTGTATCGTTGTTGAGTGTTGCCAGAACTCTACCGTTATCAATTTTTTCCATCTTTTGATAAGAACTTCGCAAAACATGCTGAATCAATTCCATTCTCTTTCTGTAAATCATGTTATATGTGATCTTGACCAGTCGCCCTTCAATTACTCTACGGCCGAATATATAGACCACTAATGCTAAAGCGAAGTAATAGAGCAAATATTTAAGCGCAATATTGCTGCTTATAGAAAAGTTAACGATAAAAATAACAAATGCGTTGGCCAAACCGCTCATTATACCCAACATAACCAGAGAAGGAAGCTCGCCTATGTCGGACTCCGAATTAGGAAATAGCGTAGAAAGAACCATATACACAAAACTTAATACCACACCGACGCAAACTGCTCCGATAGCTGTCAAGAAGCTGAACGGTGACCAGACAATTGCCGTCGTCCACGAAACTCCTTGCATTGCTTTCGGGATAAGATAAATGCCATAAATGAACGGTAAGGAACTTGCCAGAACGGCTAACCATGAAGCGATCTTCTTAAAGTTAAGCGGCTTCCAAATTCGCTTCTTGCGCACAATCCCGATTATGATAGCGGCCAATAGTCCCACTACCGACAGTACGTAAACCATCGCCAAAATGGTAATAATCGACCAAGAGTTATCCGCCTTTCGGTCCGGCTCATAAGGAGAAGTTGGATCCTGGACTCTTAAAATGTCCATAACACCGTGACCGGTAATGTACGTTAGCGTTGTGCCGCTATTGGCCATAATGCCAACCGCAAGGTTATCTTGTGGGCGCAAAACCATATAAGCGGAAAAGTTCGGATTCAAGCCGGCCTTTGACAGTTCTCCGTTTCCGGACTGATAATCTGCCCACCCCATAGCATAGGAAGAATAATCGAATCGGCTTGGCTTTACTGTCCGATCGGGAACGTGAGTTTCCATTATCAAAGGAGTTAGCGGCGTTTGGATGCTTCCCAATTGATATTTCAGCCATAGTGCCAGATCATTGCCATCCATCATGATGTATCCTGCAGGACGGTTCCCCCGGAAGATAGGGGCCTCATACTCTCTAGCCTTGAAAAATCCGTTTTTATACCCAAGAGCCAGCGATGTAGCTTTCTCCGGGTAAACGGTAGTATGTTTAAGACCCAAAGGCTGGAACACATTCTTTTCCATATATTCTTCAAAAGGCTGACCCGTCACTTTTTCAATGACTGCTCCAATGATCGCGTAGTTAATGGTAGCGTATTGAAACTGTTCCCCTGGACGAGAATCTAGTCTCATCCCGTTCACGTTGTTCACAACCTCTTCTAACGCATCAGGATGGTCGGATATCGGAATGTTCGTAATCGTATACCATGGCATTCCGCTCGAATGGTGCAACAGCTGCCGCAGTGTAATCTCGTAAGGCTTCCCTTTGTAGGTCGTTTTGAATCCGGCAAAGAACTTGGAAATCGGATCGTCTAGAGTTAACAGTCCCGCTTTCTCCAGTTCCAGTACCGCTAGTCCCGTAAATGCTTTGGAGTTGGATGCAATCTCGAAGCTAGTGTCCTGAGTTACTTTAATTTTATTATTTACGTCAGCGTATCCAAAGCTTTTTGAATATACCGTTTCATTTCCTTGGACAATAACGACCGTCATGCCGGGAATATTTCCTTTTTTCATATTCTCGTTAATGAACTTCTCAATCTTTTCAGTATGTTGCTCGACTAAGTCATTTGCACCAGCTGCTTCAGCTCTGTTTGCAAATAACATCGATACAAGCACATGACCAGCACAACATAATATCAAGCAAGCCATCATAACTCTCTGAAATCGACTTCTCACCTTACAGTCACCAGCCTTTATCTTTAGCATGAATGTGTTACATTTGATTTTACGAGTGACTCCCCTTTCTGATCGTGATTAGAACCGAGAAAATGAAAGAAATGGATGCTCTAGATGCGATCGAAACAAAGATGTGGGGGAATGGCGAGTTAATTACATAACAGCTTCTTAGCAAACATAATTCCAGCCAAATTGATTACAGCACTTATGAATGACCTCACCCACTAAAGATTCTTCCTGCGAAACTCCTGGATCTGAATTGGTCATTACCACAATGCCAGCCTGAATACGTGGGAATGCAACGAGCATACATTGATACCCAACTCCCCAGCCCTTGGAGACGAAACATTCGCCTTCGTTAGCCTGCGGAACGAACACCCCAAGTCCGATCGACTTGTCGCAGCCGAACCCAGAGAGCATCATACGTGCCATATCAAGAGACAAAATAGCCGATGTACCGCCGTTCCAAGCCTCAATGATGGATATTGCTATATGAGCCATTTCGCGAGGGGACGTCCATAGACCTGCCCCTGCCAGATTAGGATAAAACGGGTGCTTCCCTAGCACGACTTCCCTGTACTCGTTATGACCTGCAGCCGACATTTTCATTAACGTTCGCATTGAATCTGTTTCGTCCTGATAATTGCGAAAAAAAGTGCGCGTCAGGTTCAGTGGTTCAAAAACCAATTCCTTCATGACCGAAGAAAATGAGCGTCCGCAGCAGTCCTCTATAACCTTTTCAACAATGCAATAGCCATAATCCGAATATATGAACTGGTTCTCCGGCAAATAAGATACTTGCACCGGTGTCGGGTTGTAATTAGTGCTTCCCAAAAGCAAGTCGTCCAATGTTGGATAGGAGGTGTCAAATGTGAACGCATCAAAGCTTTCTTCATGATCCATGAAGCCCCCTTGATGAGCTAATAAACTGGCCAATGTAATCTGTTTGCCATTCGTGTATTCGCTTTCAGAAAGTTCCCACGACTTTAAGTAAGAGGCTACGTTCTCATCCAAACGAAGCACGCCTTTATCTACTAGACGAAGCACCCCGATTGCTGTGATCATCTTGCTTATTGAGCATGCATGAAAGATTGTATTGACATTAACACTTCCTCGCATTCCATACTCAAGCAATCCATGTCCTCTAGTTAATTCAAGCTTTCCATTTCGAAAAACAGCTACACTGATCCCTGGCACACGGTAACGTGTCAATAATTGTTCTACGTCCATAGAAAATACTTCTTTTTTTTCCATAACCCAACTCATTCCATGCAATTTTTATCTCTAATAGCTTCTACAAAACAATTTGTATTTAATTTACAAAACGAATATTAATATATAAAAAAATATACTTCATAAACATATTTTTTTATCAGTAAACACAATTCAAATATCGTCTATCTATCGTCGTCACTCAAACAAAATGTCGATATCCTCTTTTGTAATACTGGCTGAAGAAAAATCGGAAGGGGTAAAATGATACTCCTTCAACCGTTTATTTGTATATTGGATGATGCTCCTGATGTGGTGTAAATAGATATTCAGTAACCTCTCTATTTCACCCTTGCTGAACATGCCCGTACTATATTTTAACGATATGGAAAGCGCATTGTTGATTATCGCGCTGTTCACTTCAATAGGAGCGCTTAACTGTCCGTCACGGTCCATGAATCCATTGATATCTTCTGCAATGTCAAAAAACTCAAGTACTGGGCCATGAAAATCGAACTGCCCTAAATAGTTAAACCGGATAGCCCTATCCTCCGATTCGTTCAGCAACTTCAACTCATGCTTTAGAATTCCGTACCCCAATCCCTTGTTGGGAACTCCTCTAACACGCTCCTTTACTTCCGCTAAAACTATCGCAATTGCATTGGTCGCAACTCGGATCTTCAGAGGGTAGATGGCTGTAAACCAGCCAACCGTCCGCGAAACATCGATGTTTTCCAAGTGCCTTCCATGAGTTTCAATCTCGTATACATACTCATCCCCTCCTGCCCACTCTTTCATGCCCATTGCCAAAGCGGTTAACAATATTTCGGCAGGCTGAATTTGATCATTACTACTCGCCGCCGTCAGCAATTTCGCCGTTGTCTCGACATCAAATCTTTCCTCAATAAAATCAAAGTTTAACGCATGCGTTGTGCTTGCGTTCGATTTCGCTTTATTGAAGAAACTTGACTCGGTCCTCTGATTTTCATTCCAGAAGCCGATTTCCTTCGTTACATTCGACTCCTTGGAATATTTCATCATTTCCTGACTGAACTTTTGGAACGAAACCGTTTTGCTAGGGAGGCTTGCGTCCTTTCCTTCAAGTAAGCTTTTATACACATGGATGAGATCATCAATAATAATTCGCCACGAAATCCCATCTACCGTGAGATGATGGGCAGTTACAAGCAATTTTTTAATATTTCTGCCATAATCCAACAATGCCGCGCTTATCGGAAACTTCCCGTCTAGACTCACCTGACCTTTCACCTCTTCATAAATCTGGATGTATTTATGATAGTGCCAGTCAGCGTTTACGGATGAAAGATCAAAGGCAATAAGCTTGAACGGCAAGCCAACTAGCGAATTATTATAGTACAATGTCTCGTTCCTGCTCTTGTTAATTCTAAACGAATCATGATGGCGAATGATGAATTCGAACGATCGTTCAAGTAACGCAACGTCCATTGGTTGTTTGAGCACAAGTAAAACGGACTGCGTATAAGGCTTCGTACGGCTTCCTTTGCTCATATACCATTGCATGATTGGCGTTGGAAGCACATAGCCTTCGACAAGGCGATTGTCGGTGAAGCCCCCATTTGCTTGTACATGCTCCGATAATTCCGATATGGTGCGGTATCTCATAATATCTCTAACATTTGTCGTAATGCCTCTAACGTTCAATTGGGATACGATTTGAATAGCCTTAATCGAGTCTCCGCCTAACGAATAATAATCTTCGTGAACCCCAATCGTTGCGGACCCGAACACTTCTCCCCACACATTAGCCAACACCCGCTCCATCTCGCTTCGCGGAAGCTCTATTGCCCTCGATTCCCCACTGAAGTCAGGAAGGGGAAGCTTCTTCGTGTCTATTTTGCCGTTGCTAGTAAGCGGCATGGCATCAAGGCGATAAATAAATTGGGGAATCATATGAGCTGGAAGATGCGCATACAGAAAATCATTCAGACTTTCCCTGTGCATTTCTTCGTTCGAACAATAATACGCGCATAAATGCTTAGTTCCCGCCCTATTTTCTACTACCGTTAAGACCGAGTTGCTGATGCCTGGATACTGTGAAAGCAAGCCCTCTATTTCGCCCAGTTCAATCCGATAGCCCCTAATTTTCACCTGATTGTCCGCTCTGCCTACATAGCCGACGAGTTGGCTTTCCAGCCACATCGCTAGGTCGCCCGTCTTATACATCCGCTCTCCCTTAGCAAATGGATTGAGGACGAATCGCTCTTTAGTCAGCTCCGCTTTGCCCAGATACCCTCTCGCCACGCCAGGACCGGCAACATATACTTCACCGACTACACCGACAGGGACTGGCTTTAAGCTCTTGTTGAGTATGTAGATTGAAACATTATCAATCGGCAGTCCAATTGGCACCGAATGGCCTGTATCGGTATGCTCGTCATACTGATGGATCAAGCATCCTACTACAGTTTCTGTGGGGCCGTATTCGTTATAGATTGTGATTTCGCAATCGAACTGCTTGTAAATTTGGTAGGCTAGACCGACTTTTAAATCTTCCCCTCCGACGATTAACTTTTTAACATTAGTATGCCGAATTCCTGATTCCAGAATCAGAGCCAGATGTGCAGGCGTCAACTTGACGACAGTTGTCTCTGTATCTTTCATAATTTGGAATAGTACAAACTCTGCATCATCCACTGCGTTAAAAATTTTCAACTGACCTCCGGATATGAGAGGCGTAAAGATAGAAGTGACGGTTAGATCGAATGAAATGGAAGAATACACGGCAAACACATCGTCTTGCTGAAGGTATCTTTTTTGGGCCCACCAAAGATAGTTGACCAGTCCTTTCTGTAGTACCATAACCCCTTTGGGGTTTCCTGTTGAACCGGACGTATACATGATATAGGCTAAAGACTCTGGAGTGCTTATTGAGGGAACGTTGCTGCCATCTTCCTCCGAATAAGTAGGTTCGTCGCTCAAGTCGATTATTTCCCCGTCAAAATGAATAGCTTCACCTGCCAGGCCATTCGTAATGGCCAGTTGGGCTCTGGAATCCTCCAAAATATATTGAATTCGATTGGCAGGGAAATGGGGATCTATCGGAATATAAGCTCCTCCAGCCTTTAACACCGCTAGCATTGCTACAATCAGTTTAATGGAATGATTACCGATTATGGCTACTGACACATCATGCGTGACGCCTTTTTTGATCAGCAACCGTGCTGCTCTATTCGCTTTCTCATTAAGCTCTTTATAACTCATCGTGCCATTCTCGAAGTAACACGCAACTTTGTCTCCATTCAATTCGGCCTGCTCTTCGAATAGCTGAGAAACCGATCGGGATAGCGGATATGTGGGATCGCTGCTAAATTTCTCCGTAAGCAAGTCTATTTCGTCACGATCGAGCATCTCGATATCGTTCACTCTTCGTTGAGGATATTTCATCATATAGCTCACAATGTTGAGTATATGTTTGTATGCCCTTTCAATTGTTTTTGAATCGTACTCTTCTTCTTTATAGTCAAAGTCAAGGACATACCCGTCATCAACCCAGTCCCTTATGACCAATTGCAGCTTATAAGGCTGTTTGCCGTTGAAGACCTCCCTCGTTTCATAAGAGCAGCTGTCGAATAAATGGCGGAAGGCGGTATTATAGAAGTTTACGGAAATATTGAAAAGACTATCCCGTCCCAGATGGCTAAGACGCAAATCGTTTACTAACAAATCATAAGGATATCTTTGATGGTAATAGCATTTGGCAAGATCCGAATGAACACGTTGAATAAAATGTTGGATTTGATCCGTGTCATTCATTTCGCTCCGAAAGGGCATCGTGCTGGTGAACATGCCAAAAGTATTTTTATCCTTCTTTCCTGTACGGTTCATAACCGGCATGCCGATGATCTGTTCTGTCTCCCCTGTAGTAAACCATAAATAGACGAGCAGGGCGGAGACAAATAATGAGTTGACCGTCATATCCCCGGATTTAACGAATCTTTTAATCTCATTCGATGTACGTTCATCCACTTTAAAAGATACTCTACTTGACTCAAGACGATTGTTTTTGTTCGACTCCATGTTATTAGGTAAGGTTGCAAACGTGCGATTCCAAAACTCCTTATTTTTAAGAAACCGTTTCGATTGCAAGTAATTATTCTCTTGAATGATGTAGTCTTTATACGTATAGTTCCCGTCCCTAATAATAGGCTCACCATTCATTAATGAAGTATATACCGATGCAATTTGTTCGCCCACCAATTGCAGTGACCAGCCATCCGCTATAATATGATGAAATTTTCCTATATACCCACCTTCACCAGAACTTAACTTAAACATAGCAAAATAAAACAAATCCGCATTAGAAAAAGTAAACGGCTTTTTCCTTTCCTCATCGACCCATTCTTCAAACTTGCGATAAGGGTCTTCGTACTCGCTGAAGTCAAAAAAATCTATCGCTTTTCTATTGTAGGGGTGGAAGTACTGCTCTGGCTTCCCATTGTTCTCGTCGATTCTTATTCTTACTCCATCATTTCTTTCTATGAATATATGTATCGATTCCATGAGGCTTGCATAATGAATATCCGTACGAATACGAACTGTACCAAACAAATTATACATTGTTGCCTCATCATGTAGCTTCTCGTTATACCAAATCCTCTTTTGAGCATGCGTTAGGTTATACAACCGCCAACCACTCCCTTCTTAGCGTTGTTGCTTCTCCGTCAGAACATTGATTAATTGAGAGTTAATGAACCTCACCACAGAATGCATTTCATCATTAAGGTAGAAATGACCGCCATTAAAATATTGAATACGGCAAGTCCCGGCAGTATGCTGCTGCCATGCGGATAACTCTTCATATACGAAATCATCATCCGTTCCACACATTACAGTCATATCGCAATTAAGCAATATATCTCTTGAAGACAAATTGTATTGTTCAATTATTTTGTAATCAGCCTTAATAATGGGCAGAAAATACTCCAAAAATATTTGATTACCAACCAATTCGCTAGTTGTACCCTGCAGCCGGACTATCTCACTAATTACAGCATGGTCAGGCTTCGTGTGGATTAAATCCCCGCTTCTCTTGCATTGAGGAGCCTGTCTGCCAGATGCAAATAGATGTACGGGATCCATTCCCTTGCGTTCTTTAATTTTGCGGCAAACTTCGTAAGCTAATAAGCTCCCCATGCTGTGACCAAACAAAGCAAATCGACCATCAAGCAGATAGTCGATCTGTGAATAAATATCTTCTGCCGCATCATCTATTGATTGATAAAAATCTTCCTTATGTCTGCTTCCCCTGCCGCAAAGTTCTACTGGATGCAACTCAATGGCGGGATTAAGAAACGCTCTCCATTTTGAATATATGGAGGCCGAGCCTCCAGCGTGCGGAATGCAAAACAGCTTGATCATGAAACCAAAAACCCTCCTTCGCCCTATGCCTTTATCCGTTCAATAAAAGCAAAGACTCTTGCGTTAATTGTTCAAAACTTTGGATTGCAATTTCTTCAGGAAAGTTATTCGAATTAGCGCATACCGACAGCTTTAGCGATTATCCACATGATATTGCTTGAAATAACGAATTTCGTGAGAGTACCGGTTCTCGTACCTGATATTATTTTCATTGAACAAGAAGGAAATCAGATCCAAAGGGATCGACAGGCCATGTCCTATATTTTTGACATAGCTCTCCTTTAATGTCCATAAATCATAAAAATAGTCCAACTTGTCATTTTCGATCATATTAAAGAGGCTGCTTCATTTCATGTTGGAGAAAAACCGTTTGGCTATGTTAACATAAATCGACTTTTCTCTTCAATATTGATCCCAATTGGTGTATGGTCTATTGCGCAAACAACTCAATGTTCGGAATGGTATAAATTGAACTCCAATAAAGAATTCATAAGGTGCTGTTTACCGTAAATGTTATTCTCAAAAATAATCTCTTGGTTTTTCCAGTTATTCTTTTTAGTAATGATTACTCTAATCAACAGTTCGGCAGCAAGGGACCTGCAACAATCTTCATTATTTCTATTACGAATCAATTTCTTACTTTTTTCCTCCGGAACATTCTACATGAGGGCTAATAATGTATGTTCAACTGGAAGTTACTTAAGATTAACTGCGAATAATTCCAATTATTGAGTTCCTCTTATATATATAATAACTAACGTTGCATAAACTTCTGATTTCAAATAGTTATAAGTTAAAAAATATCTTTTTGATCCAAAAATTCAAAAGCTCGATGTAAAAGCAATTAATCTCTGAAACTATTTTTTTAATTTCATAAACCTAGACTCGTCTATTAAAACAATTTTCGTTTACCCTTATACCTCAAATACAGTTCTGCCATTTGATTCATCAGAACTTAACACAACAACCGTCTGCGAAAACCTCAAATATTTTTACACAATAACCAGTTTCTTAGCTATCATTTTTAAATATGGAAAAACAAAAAAAAGCATGTCCTCTAAAATAGACAACAGCTTTTCCGATTTAATTAGCACAGATTGCTCGTGGCTTTACTCGCCATCTATCGCCAACTTAATATGAAGAGAGTATGGCAGCGCCTCTTCTTGATGACTCACAACATACTGCTTGACTTGTACATCATGCAGTTTGATTCACAATTCAAGTTGCAAAGCTTCGCCCTTTCATGTATTAATTAATACATTACGAAGTTAACTTCTATATCCTCACTCGTCGACTAACGTGCCTAAACAACGATTAGTTTCCTTATGATTGATGTCAATTTATCCTTGTGTTTGCATTATGTCTTAAACGTAAACATAGTCTTCACAAGAGCTCACCTCATCGATTTAATTTTATACTCGCATAAAACTCGTTATTTTCACTTTTTTATTATTATTCACTCATAGATTCTATAGATCTCCATGTGCAGCTCTATAGCTTCAGGTTACGTCCATATATTTTACAAGACAATGACTTCTTCATCTATCAATTGACAAAATCTTAAACATATTAGGGCCAGTCTATGGTATGCATAGTTCACAAGTGCTCTACAAATCATATACCTATTATGTAATTATTAGCCAATACCTCGAAATTAATTGTACACTATTCTCTATTAGATGGTCAATACCGAATATGTCTTGGTGTTGTTAGTTCTTCTGTGATGAGGTCAGATATATTATGCTGATGTACTAAACATGCTTATTTATTTAGGTTTGTTGCAACTGTCGTATGATCTCTTTGGTTCTTTAATGAACCTTGGTGACGATTTTTGTCCCCAATTTATCCCCATAAAATATTAGTTTCCGATAAGCATCAGAAGTAAATCAACGAAAGAAATGTAAAGATGAGTTAGCTTAAGGGCTCGTTCCTCTTTGATGAATTTATTAGGTAAGTTGACATCCTCCATGCATGAGTAATCATTAGCTGACTCTGACACGTCTAGCAGAGGAGATGCTTCATCCGTCATCGAACATATATAATGTAGCATTATTCAACTTAACACTAAGACCTCATATATCCTTGGGTGAAATGAGGTCTCATTTCACATAGTCTTTTTACACGTTATTCAACTTACCGCTAATCTTCAAGTACCCTGACGAGCACGAGTCAATATAATTGTGATGGATCTCTAGGAACTTTCTAAGCTCAATAACTAACCTTTTCTAATATTTTGAATGAGAAAGATTAAGGCTGCCATTGGCGGTGAGGACACCACTTTGATAATACCTGTAAGAAGTTCTTCTATTCGCTTCTATGAACAGAAAATTGAATCTCAAGTAAGTGTAAAATAGCCCCCACCTATTAATAAGATAAAGACTTAGATATGCTAGCTATGAATAGGAATCCGGCAGTAGTCAGGTAGAAGTAGCTAGGAAATGGTTCAACCCATTTTCTTTGGCCGATTCAATAATACTCTATATATGATGGCACTGCCCTTTGCACCCCGAGATGTATTGGAAAAATTGTAAGTTTTTCTGTCTGTTGACAAAAGAGTTGATAGAACGTTCGGGTTGCAGTTCAGACTCTTCCCCTTAGAACATCGATACTTAGAACAGGATGATTCATATAACCTCCTTAATTTCACTGGGGCCAGCACTTTTGATCTCCACAGGTTGGCACGGTGATTCCGGTTCAAAGACCCAACCAGCTGAATCGGGGTATGAACAAAAGAAGAGGGCTTATAACACCTTATGTGACGGGATCTATGTCCCAACATAACATAACTAATATGGTTTAAGCAGGAAGCTATCGAACAACTTGTCCATCCTCACCATACAAGCCTCCCACTACACACAAACCGCGCCTCCTCCTGACATCGTTTCGTGTTCACAATATTGTTGACGTTATGAACAGAACACAATGTCATTGACTTACTTAGATGACGAGATTATTTCAAACTACATCCAGTAAACCTCTCCTCCTGCTGTCACGGAATAGGTATACATTACAACAACATAATATTGTCAAATTAATTCAACTAAAAGATTAATTGCATCTCCATCATTTTCCTTAATTTGTTATAACAATAAATAAATTGATTCATCTACAGAATTTAGAGTTTCAACAAAGAAGGATTTCAAAAGCACATTTCTAAGTGTCAAAGTATCTTTTTCAACATCATAAAAAGTTTTTTTAATTAAATTTTTGATTACCAACACGTTTTGTTACAAATTAACTCACAACATTTTATGTATAATAAATCATGCCATTGTATCAAGAGACAATTGACGTAACTTTGCTGTCGCTTAAGGTATTTTCGTCGTCTCTACAAAGTGGTAGAGTTAGACATCTAATCCCACCTCCGCCCTTTTCCAGTTCAGTTATATCAACAGTCTGCACATCTACTTGCACGTCCGCAAGAATGTCTCTAATTGCAACAGCAGACTCGCTCGCCAATACTGTCGATCGGTCGATATTTATGAAATTCGTATAGGCTAAAGGATCGTGGTTCTCGGGTAAGTATCGCACGTGGTATCCGTGACGAGCCACAAAATCAGGAAGCATTTCATAGCGCTCCTCTTTGTCTTGCATTATTATCCTTACAGGAACATGACGAAGGAACTTTGAAGCTAAAAAGAGATGACTTCCAACGACGTTGCATACAACGTCCAAATGCGGCAGGGTTAAGTCCGGTGGCAATGAGATTAAGCCTATCTGCTCAAAACCAGATTTAAAAATCAGGTTCTTTATATTCATCACTCCGTCAAGACTCGTCCTCCATCCTAAATTAATAAGAATTGCACTTCTATTCAACATTAAAAAGTCTCCAAATTCCAATGAAGACTGTATCGAGCTAGTGACTTCACTGATTACTGATGTTCCGACTGCTTTTCTTAAAGCTGAGTGTGCTAACTGAAAATCCGGTTTCCGTACATCGACCCCGGCCGAACCAAATAATAGGGCATTACCAATGACACCAGCAACGTCACGAGAATATGTTCGATTCACGAGTTGATCGCTTAATGCACGTTCCTCATCTTCAAAATATGAGGTGAAATCGATCGTATGAACTCCATTCGATTCCAGACTCTCTCGTAACCTCTGATGGGCCTCAACAGCTATTTGCGGATCAACAGGTTCACGGAAGCAAACATATTCCGCCTCATTACGAGTCTGCACTTGAACGAGACTTGGTCTACATAAAGCCACTGTTCGCAGTCGATCGTATTCCGAAAAGCAATGGAGTTTCATAATTATATACCACCTAGTCTGAATTTTATATTAGCGCCTCAAACTGCGTACCCATCCCTGTTTTATAAGGTAGATGTTTTTTAATGTTTCAATTGAACAGATCTCTCCAGCAGAGGTAGCACGTTGGATATACGTTCTATTAAATTTGGATGAATCTTGTTTAGTTCATCTTGCCATTCGGCCTTACAGCTGCAGTTTTCAATTTCTAAGTATTTCGGATCATATGTCGCATTCCAACCTCGAATAGCATCTTTAACTCTCATGGTACAAGAGTCGCAATTGTTTGAGTAATGTTCGTATTTTGGGGCAAATTGATAGCCACCTACTCTTAATTCTCCTAAATGGTTTACCTCACGGGCTACTTCAAGAACAGTCCATAACCATGGAACTCGATACATTCCTAAGCGATTCAAAGCGCCAGACATAGCATATACCCCAATGTTTAAAGGTTCAAGCGACACTACCTTAGACCCCACTTCGAATGCATACTTGGCAGTCTTTATTGAGTCCTCAAGTGCTTCTCTCTCAGTAAGAAATGATGGTTTAACTAATACATACGACAATAAAGTCCCATATTCGGTTATAAGCTTTGCCGCCTGCTCAAAACGCTTTAAGGAAAATGACTTATTTACACATATTTTTCTGATCATTTCATTAGAGCTCTCAAGACCCACACCGATTTCCAAATGTTTATCACCAAGGATTTCGCGTGTTTCATATAAAATTTCTTCCGTAATAAATTCTGGTAGAGATTCAAGTATGACACTCTTAATGTTAGGATCTGCAGCAATTATTTTAAGGATCGTGCGACGCGCTTCATCTGGGAGCTCGACATTATTGAAGATACTGCCCTCGTTGTAGAGACATAAAACTGGATATTTTGAGAAGTCATACTCTTCATATGCTCCTAGAAACTGCTTAATGTAACTCTGAGCCGAAATGGGTTTTCCAAATGTTGTATCAGCAACACTATGTTCACAATCAAGACAGCCGGCTTTTAAATCAATCTGTCCATCCTCTGCGGTCCGCATACTCCAAAAGCATCCACTCGATCTCAAATAAATAATAACACGCTCTATAGGCTGTCCTTGAAAGTTTCCTTCCCAGACCTCGCTACCCTTCACCTTATCAGGAGATAAACTGAGCCGTGGGGTTTGTTTCCTGATTTGTATCATTACGGATGATATATCTTTCCGCAATTTCTTAACTGATGTTGCATCAAAATCATACATCGATAATCTTCCCCTTTTAATTCTAATGCTTCTCTGTAATTTGACTTAGTGATAGTTCATTACCAGAGCGGTTTAAAAAGTTACGCTTTTCCTAGCTATCCCTCTAGCTTATTAATTATAAAAAGATTTCTAAGAGGTTAAATTGATAATTTATGTAATACGCTTACAAAGTTTAGGGTATCACACCATTTTTCAAAATTCAACTTTTTATTCCAAATACATACAAAGTTTTTAAAAACATTTACAGATTTCCTTTTTAGTTATTTACATACCTAATTCCTTATCAAGAATCAAAATTTGATAGTGCTTTATTCAAGGACCAGCTTACTTGATTAGAAAATTTCAGCTTGTTCTACTGGAATCTTTATACTTTTTAATTTCTCATTTCTATAAGAATAGATAGGAATTAGATTAGGAATATAGTTTCCAAAGATGCATGACAAACTACGTCTGTGACATGAATTCTCCAACAAAAAACAGCCAATATACTTGTAAACACTTCAAGCTTGGATAAATTGCAAGTATACAATTTTATACAGCATGAATAACCTTCAGTGTGGCATGAAGGTTTTTGGCTTAAAATGGTTTTATGCTTTGTAGGGTTGGCCCTTATTTAGGATGGCAAAGATATGATGAAGAAATTGCAGCGGCAAAAGTTTGGGTCTGTCAAATCTTTTTTGTAAACTCTTTTAATAGGCTCCTCCCCGAGGGGAGAAAAGTTATCTGAGATACTGCCCGATACGATCTGGAAAAAATACGGAAAGTTAAAGGAGCATTTGTCCCCAATTCTGTACACGGCCTGTCCATTTGCGGGTAACATCCATCGTTGCCAAGTAGAGCATTTTCAGTAAGGAATCGTCCGTAGGGAAGATGCTTTTTCCTTTCGTTACCTTGCGCAACTGACGGTGATAACTCTCAATGATGTTGGTCGTATAAATAATGTTACGGATCTCTGCCGGGTATTTAAAAAAGGTTGCGAGTTCATCCCAGTTGTTTCGCCAGGAACGTACAATTAGGGGATATTTACTACCCCAGGTTTCCTCAAAACGGTCCAGTTAGGCCTTCTCCTCATTTACGGCTTTGTAAATGGGCTTTAGATCAGCGGTTACTTTCTTCAGATCTTTGTAAGAGACAAATCGAGTAGAATTTCGAATCTGATGAATGATGGATTTTTCTATTTCTGTCTGCGGATAACAGGCTGAAATCGTGTGAAGCCTGTTAAGTTGTCTACGCATGTGATGAGAATATCTTGTACACCACGGTTTTTCAGATCATTAAGAACGCTAAGCCAGAACTTGGATGATTCATTTTCGCCAATCCACATCCCGAGAACGTCTTTACATCCATCCAGATCAATACCAATGACCATATAGGCTGCTTTGTTTACAATGGCACCATCCTGTTTGACCTTAAACCTCCATTCTCGGAAAATTATAACAAGGGACCCGGGAAGCCTTGCTGCTAAAGGAATATTGAGAGATTCCCCAAAACCTTGGTATAAATAAATTATACCAAGTGATGAACAGAAAACTCAGTACCTGTAAGGGATTTCGCCACCTAGGTATAATTAGTTCGGGAATGCAGGCTTAAAGTGAATGGCATCTAGAAAAACAACCGCGTACACAGCTTGTAGTGGTCGATTCTGCCACTCCTTAATGAGGGGAACAATCTTGTTCGTGACGTTAGAAATGAAGGTCGGAGAGACCTCAATACCATACAGATTGTTTAGGTGGTCTTGAATCTCCCGCGTGCTGATTCCTTTAGCATATAGGGCAACGATTTGATCTTCGATACCGGTTACGTTCGTCTGATGCTTCTTCACAACAAGCGGCTCAAACTCACCTTCGCGATCTCGAGGAATGACGATTTCTTTCTCACCGTACTCACTAATAATATTTTTCTTGCTCTTGCCATTACGGCTATTCGTTGTCTGCTTATTCTGCATGTCGTGCTTCTGGTAGCCCAAATGAGCATCCATCTCAGCTTCTAGCATCTCTTGCAACGTCTCCGCAAACAACTCTTTCAATGCATTCTGAGCATCTTGTGCAGATACCAATTTGTTCTCTTTAATGAACTCACGGGGCTGCTGTTTTGTCCATAATCCCATGTGTTCTCCCCTACCTTTCGTATACTACTATTTTAATAGGTTTAGGAGTTTACACAATCTATTTTACAGACTCGAATTTCATTAGTTTCGATAATAAATCTTGTATTGGACGATCCTTTAAGTTAACACCATAAAGCTCCATCTAGACATTCCCTCTTGACTAAATATTTTTAAAATTCAATAACCTCATAAACAATTGCAAAAATAAGTTTAAATAATATTTCCTTGAATAGAGTGATTTTAAATGTTTTTTGTGCTTTTACAAATTATACATCAAAAGAAACAATATGTTCATCGAAAAAGAGTCTGTAAAATACATTTTGTAAACTCCAAAACCTAATGAAACTCCCCGTAGCAAGCTGCGGGGTATCTTAGCAGGTGAATTCGCTTTGCTCACTTAGAATAAGGTCAACTGCTCTCCTTCTATCTTTTCGTGTAACTTTACGTATTCTTCTTCTACACCTTGCTTGTTCACCTAATTCCTTATTGTCGCTTCACTACCAAATTTACTGACGGTATTGACGAAATATCAATCTGACCAAATTCCCCACCCCATAGTTTTTTCTTCACTTCAGGATGTCTTGCAAATATCTCTCTCGCCGTTATACTCTTGATTGTTTGTATGATTTTCGTTGGACTATATGTGTGGACAGACTGCACCCAAAAGTGAACATGATTTTTATCCGTACCTATTTCAAAAAACTCTATTTCATATCTTTTCGATATTTCCACGCATACATCTTTCAATGTTTCATCTACTTCTTTACTGAATACCGTTTTTCTGTACTTTGCTGGACATACAAAATGATACATAAGCACCGACACGTTGTGTGATTTATGGATATACTCGCTCAAATCACAGCGTTCCCTTCTACGTTTCTGTTATATGCTCATTATAGTCCAATCTCAGTTAGTTACGCAGCAAGCTGCGGGGAATTAAACCCGTAGCGATTAAAATGGTAGTATACGAAAGGTTGGGGAGAACACAATGTATTTTACAGACTCGCCTTCTTAATCAAGCCAATTGAAAACACAGAGACCGTGCAATGGCATGGTCTCTTGTTTTCATTAGAGTTATACGGTAAAGTACCACTCTTAATTGCTATAATTTTCTAAACTCGTCGAGAGATTCCAAAAGTAACTCTTCACTGATTGGGATAGAATAATCCCCAGAATTAAATTGCTTCATCTTTCCGATTCCATCTTGAAACACAAAATGAATTTGTGAATTACGGACTTTTTTATCTGTGTACATTTTATTTATTAGATCAACACTTTTTATATCATTCGGGATCTCCGTAGGAAGTTCAGCTAATTTTAAAAGATTAATAATTCTCCTATACTCATCAATTGTATTAAAGTTTAACTTCTTACCTAAATAAGCTTGAAAAGCTAAACCAATCGCTACTGCTTCTCCATGTAACAGATTATAATTACTTAAAGCTTCTATTGCCCTACCAGCCGTATGACCTAGGTTAAGTACTTTTCTGAAATTTTTTTCCTCATCATCTTTTTCTACAACTCGAAATTTAATTTCACAATTTTTAAATGCGATATGTTCACATACTTCATTATCCAGACTTAATTCATTATTAGGAGAATACAATCTTGCGATGTTATTTTCAAGATATTGAAAAAAATTAATATCACCTAAACAAGCATGGATAATCGTTTCTGCCAATCCACTTCGTATTTGTCGATATGGTAAAGTTCCCCAAGTTATTAAGTCTATATATACCTTGCGAGGCTGATGGAATACTCCAATAAGGTTTGTAGCGACTGGAGTATTAACCGCAGTTTTTCCACCAATTGATGCATCAGCAGCAGCTAATAGTGTTGTGGGGTAATTTATGTAAGGAATACCTCGACAATAAGTCCCTGCTAAATAACCAGACAAGTCTGAAACGGTGCCTCCTCCTAATGCTATGATGCAGCTGTCTCTTCCATAAGACTTTGCTAGCATTTGATCTTCTAATTGAGCTTTTGTTTCTCGTGTTTTATTTTGCTCTCCTGAAGGAAATGTAAACATTTCTACATAAAAACCATCATTTCTTAACAAATTCAATAAATGCTCACCAAATAAATCTTTTACATTTGAATCAGTAATAATAGCATATCTATTTACATTTTCTATGATACCATCTTTTAAATCTCTACTTAGTTTTCCGTAAAGATTACTTCCTACTTCGATGTCATATGAACTATCAACATATTTTTTCAAAGGCACCCTAAAATTCGCCAAATTCCTCTCCTCCTATTGTCTAATTCAACCGCCATGGGTTGGATGGTATAATAATACCCCGAATTCCTTTCCAAAAATAGCATTAATTCAGGGGTATAAAATAGATTGTGTAAACTCCTAAACCTAATAAAATGGTAGTATACGAAAGGTTGGGGAGAACACACGGGATTATGGACAAAACAGCAACTACGATAGTTCAATAAAGAAAACAAGGCTATGAGGAAAAAGAAGGGTTATACATCTATGAGTTACTTTAAGTTAACCCAATTTGTTCTTGATTTACTTGACTATATGGAACTACGAGTAAACCTTCCATCTCGACTCATTCATGATGAATAGCTAGCCAGTAAAGAACTGATCAGCAAATTTTTTTGAAGATTCCCATCCCAATTCAACTGAAACAACCTTACTCAAAACTCTTTTCAAAAACCTACTACCTGACCAAGAGTATCCAAATATCTCTTCTCAGATAGATTCATCAAAAAGTGTTAATTCTTCATTAGATCATGTGGCCGTAAACGAACATATAAAAAACCTGATTCGTTCTGGAGTAAAAGATCTCTCCATTCAAAAATATAAATCTAGTTATTCTAATTCTGGCTTCATAACAACTATGCTGAGTTTCAAAATACGGAACCTAATCTGATCCCGTTATCTAGGGTCCAAGAAACTCACTTGATAGAATACAAACAATATCTACTTAAACTCGCCCAGAGGGGAACCTACATCAAACAGACCGTTAGTAATATTTTTTACGACATTAGATTTCTTTTTGCAAATCTAAACTACTTAGGATGGCTGACAATAGATACTACTTTAAATGTTACAGGAACCCAATTTGAGCGATATTACTATCGGGAATTACCGACAGATATTGAATTGCAACTGTTCTTTGATAATGTTGATAATTACTCGGATAATCCCCTGATCGAAGAAGCTACATTTGGTCTTATTTTGTGGCTTGATTTTAGAATTCCTGAAGTAGCTCGTTTACTTTGGGAGGATTTGAATTTAGAAAACCATACCATCTCCGTGTTCGGCAATAACAATAAATCCGCATTACTTCCATTACCTGATCTTCCTGCCTTACTGGTGTTGCGAAAAAAGGCCCGAGCGATCTGGGGGGACCCCGAGGACGAATGATCCAAGTCTCAGATCGTCAGTTAACCATCGCATTTATTCAAGAGGCTGTACAAGCAGGAGCAAGAGAACGACTAGCATGCCAGGAGCTTGGAATTACTCAACGAACCTTGCAGCGCTGGCGTAGTGACAGATCTCCTCTCGAAGATCAACGTCCACATACCATAAAGAAGGCCCCTTCTCATAAGCTTAGTGAACCTGAAGTGCAATAACCAAACGGAATTCAAGAGTTTGCTACCCAGTCAGATTGTTCCTAGACTTGCAGATCAAGGCATCTATCTCGCCTCAGAATCTACCTTTTATCGCGTTATGCATCAGCATAAACAACAACATCATCGCGGACGTAGCCAGAAGCCTAGCTCGAACCCCCTTACCAGTCACTCTGCTACAAAACCTAATCAAGTATGGATGTGGGATATTACTTGGATACTAGTCCCAGTAAAAGGGATATTCTTTTATTTCTATCTCATTCTCGATTTATTTAGTCGTAAAATTGTAGGTTGGGAGATTTGGGATGAAGAATCTTCTGAATATGCGAGTCAACTCATGCGGAGAACTGTGCTGAGTGAGCAATGTGTTGTTCGAATTAGTCCACTCATTTTACATTCAGATAATGGCAGTCCAATGAAAGGTTCAACCTTACTTGAAACCCTATACAGTCTCGGAATTACACCCTCTAGAAGCAGACCTCGAGTGAGCAATGATAATCCGTATGCCGAATCTATTTTTAGAACGTGCAAGTATCGACCGAATTCTCCCGTTAAAGGGTTTCAATCTATGGATGAAGCACGTGAATGGACATTACAATTTGTCCGTTGGTATAACACCGAGCATCGCCATAGTGGCCTGAATTTCTTGACTCCGAACCAAAGGCATCAAGGTCAATCTGAGAAGATTTTCGCAAAAAGAAAACAGGTCTATGAAGCAGCAAAAGCGAAGCATCCTAGTCGTTAGTCCAAAGAAATACGCAATTAGAATCTGAAGGAACAGGTATGGCTCAATCCCGAGAAAACAGTGGTTAACGAAGCTAATAAGAAACAAACCAACTACATAAGTTCTATAGAATCGCGACAACTATCTTGACAACTACCGTTACCAATAAAAAACACTTCGAAGGTATCCGAACAGCAGGCAGCAAAACGGTTCCCCAACCCATGCCCAAACTGGTCGCAACAGTATCCCTCGAAGTGTTCCATTTTGATGCGTTTATGAAAAGTATTTTGGACTATGCCCACTCAACGAACAGTTCTCAACATTTTTCTCTGTTTCGAAATGAAGATGATAAGGCGTATGGTCTTGATATTTATCCATATATCGATCAGTATCTAATGAATTCACTTAAGGAGACATTTGACATACGCATTTTTCATTTAATATGGGAACATAAAATAAACATGGTCTTAAAACTCAATTATATTTCGTCTCATTTTAGGCCCATCCGTCCAGATATTATCGACCAGTTTTCACAGATAGAAAACCAAGCACTTCTTGTACGAAATCTAGCTTTAAAATATATCATTACCTGCCAACATGGCCTCCTTGATAAACTAAGAGGGTTAATGGAGAAACTAGCTCGCGATGAAGAAAACTGTTATCACGCATTGATTCAATCAATAGGATGAACGAAATGCCCAATTAGAGAGCCCTGCAAAACGATTACAGTATCTGCAAGAAACAACCCAGTACCGCACTGGTACTGGGTTTGTTGTATACTAGTTAAAGGAAAAGCGAGTGAGCGTTTTTGTTGCATTTAGCCAACAATTAACCGAATCGTTTCATGCGGAGCTTTTTAAACTTGTCCCCGAAGACCATATATTGCAGAAGATTCATGGCATGGTAGACTTCAGTTTTATCCACGAGTTAGTGGAACAATTCTACTACGTATATGCGGCAGACCTGCTTTCGAAACGGAAATGCTTTTTCGTGTACAATCTTTCCGACGAGCCAGTTGTACAAGAAACCCAAAACTCAAGTAAATCTGGCCCTACAAGTGGTTTTTTGGGATTAATCCCAAAGATGCGGTACCGGACGCTACTCAGTTGTCCCGGTTTCGAAACCATCGGCTCGGAGCCAGTCTGATTGAGAATGTGTAAGACATGTCATTCGCCAATGCATCTAGTAAGGCTTGGGGAAAAGTAACGCCATCATTATGGATGCCACGCATACGCAGACCGGTAGCTAGAAGCAACATCCTCTCGACGTGTTGCGAGATACGGCCATCTGTTTCGTGTTGTCATTTAATATTACCCCAAGCTGGAAAAGAAGTTTCCAAAGCAGCCGCAAGTAAAAAGTTATCAAGAAGACGCGGAGCGCGTGATGCTTACTTATCTTGCATCATTAGGTGAGACGATTGATGATCTGCTTCCCAATCTTGAGTGTACAGTAACCGAAAAACTGGACATGGCCAAACAATTAAATTGCTAATGATGAGCGCCTTCTATCAAACAAAGGTATCCTGTCGGCCATCGATCCGGATGTACGATTTGATCGGAAGAGTGACATGAAATCGTTCTTTGGTTACAAAGAACAAACCGCCACAACAGAAGAAATTATTACAGCCTTGGAAGTAACACAAGGAAATACCGAAGATGGAGAGCAACTACCTGTGCTGCTGGAATAAGCCACAGTAATCGGCATAAACGTGAATCAATTTCATAATTCCAAAGCCTTACTGTCCTTAAGTTTTTAGAACATGAAAAAAGGAGTACCTCCCCAAATCTCGAAGTGTTTAGTACCACTACTACACACGAAAGAGAAAGGAAGAACTCCTGATGTATAATATTCGACAAGAAAGTTTGTTTTCCTTGGAGGATTTATTAGAAATGTCTTCCAAAGATACGTATGGTTTTCTTTTTGAGACATTAGATATTAATCCATTCTTACGCGTTGTTTCTAAGAAGGCATTTCTAGGGGCGCCAACACAGCTCAACTATGCAGCTATGCTACACTCGCTGTTCATTCGGATCATCGAACGGATCCCGACGATTAAAGATCTAAGAAATCGCTTGAATAGAAGTATTGAATTCAGTATGGACTGTGGCTTTACCGGTTCCGATCGGATTCCAAGTGAATCTTCATATACACGGTTAATCCAAAAGCTTCAAAAGTCCCAAGTTTTTCAGCAGTCGCATGAAAAATTAGTTCAACAGGCCTTTCAAGAAGGGTTTATTGATGCATCCGAGATCGCTATGGATGCCACTCATGTTGAAGCTAGAGATCGCCAACCAGAGAAGAAAGACGATCCCGACCCATTAGCAACTGAACTTCCCAAGAAAAAACGTGGCCGAAAATCCAAGGATGAGCGAGAGCAATGGTTAAGAGAACAATTAGAGCTTGAAGAGAATCGCCCCCTGTTCGACAAGAAGGTAGAAGCACAATTGTGTTACTCGTATGAAGAGTTGGTGGAGGAAATCCCACTGAACCCAGCCTGGGGTGTAAAGAAGAATTCCAAGGGGGAAAATGTATTCTGGTATGGCTTTAAAGCACATCTTCTCGTCGATTGTAAAAAGCAATATATCCTTACAGCATTACTTTCTTCCGGTAACATTAATAATGGCAAGATGGCGATCCCCTTACTTAAAAGAGTGGCCGAAAGGCACCCTGACTTACCTGTTTCTCACGTGCTCGCAGATGCTGGTTATGATTTAGTACCCATTTACAGCAAGTTCAGGAAATGGGAGCTAGAGCGCTCATTGATTACAACCGTCGTAACGAAGAACCGGATCCCGATGCGGACAAGTACTTTCGTCCAATCTGTAAAGAGGGTCATTCTTACCGATATGATAGTTTTGACTCAACATATGAAACCATAAAATACAC
>NZ_FTNK01000013.1 GCF_900156375.1 Paenibacillus macquariensis | reverse complement strand
ACTAAGGAATGGTCGATATCCAATTCTTTACCTACACTCTTGTAGCTCATTCCCTTTTTGAGATAGAGATTGACTGCCTTTTTCTTAAATGTAACATCGTAAGTCTTCCTAATTTCGCCCATAAAAAAATCCCCTCCATAATAGACAGATTAATCGGCTTGCTTTTTTCTGTCTACTATAAGGGGAGCATATCACGGTATCCTGCTCTTTTTATTAAGCTAACGGGCAGGATAGTTTAGTTACTTCTCGAATACTTTTATAAATAAAGTATAAGGTGGTGCAGGATTGGACTTCATTCTCATAGTCTTTTCTTTAATCATTTCAACGATATTATCTATCTTTATAATGAGGAACAGAAAAAGCAAACGGCAAGGTATGTTATTAGTTTTTGTCATCAACGCGTTAATATTGGGATTAGCATATTGGTTTCTGTACAACTTAGACCAGGAATCAAGATTGTTTGGAATTGATTTTCATAGTCGTTATACATTAGTAGTGTCCATCCCAGTAATAACTTGGATTAACTTTATTATTCTCTCTTTTGATAGAAAAAGGGGAGTAAGAGCAAAAGTATAAAATGCTATTCCATTTTTGTTGTGTGCTGTGATTTATTAATCGAATTTGAACTAACTAACGTATTTGATGTACGGATACATTCATCAGTTTTGAAATTTCACTAATTGTGATATGCTCGTTCATTTGCGACACTCCAGTCGAATTGTTCATAGGTTTACAATAAACCTTAGGTCTGACCTAAGGTCAAGTGAAACATGGGATTTTATTATATTGTAGTAAATCTTATATGGTAGACGATAACCTTGTCAGCCAGATTGAAAAGCAGAATCAGTAGCCGTTGAAGTGGAATGCATGTAGGGTTGGGGCGAAAACACGAAAATGATCACATTAAACGAAGTAAAGAGAGGTTCGTACTTATGACAATGACGTTTAGGAAACTAAGTGAGCTATCGATCGAGGAAAATGTACGTATTTGGAATCTAGGATTCGAGGGCTATTTTATACAGATGATCATGACGATTGAGGCTTTTATGACTAGGAGTGTTAACGAAGGACTTTCCTTGGAGAATTCACTCGCTATTTATGTGGATGGTGAGCCTGCAGGGTTTGTAATGAATGGATTTCGTGACGTAGATGGAAAGAAACTGGCATGGAACGGTGGGACAGGTATTGCGCCTGCATTTAGAGGGCAGGGCATTGGCAGAGCGCTCATGTTAAGAAATCTAGAGTTGTACCGAGAACAAGGCGTGGAGCTTGCGATACTTGAAGCGCTCACCCAGAATGAGAGTGCGATTAAGCTATATCAGTATGTGGGGTATGAAATTACGGATCGATTAATGATTTTACAACATATGGGTACAATAGATCCCCAATTACTGGAGCGATCTGCTGTGCATCCCTTTTCTATCACCATAGGATTGCCCCGTGATGTATATGCGCTAGACTTCTATCGAGGCTTATCTGCTTGGCAGACACAATGGCCTAGCATGAAGGAGGGTGAATCTTTAATCATTAGACAAGATAGCGAGCCTGTATGCTATGCATTGTATAAGCGAACTTTTGATCAAGAGGGTAAATTGGTAACCATTACGCTCTATCAATGTGAGGCCCTTCCTGGGCGGGAAGATGCAGAGGAGATTTATAAGCTTGCTCTCGGTGAACTGTTCGCCCCGTTAGACTATGTTTGCAGACGAGCGACAGCTAACCTGCGTATATCCAATCAACCTCTGAACGACCTATTGTTAAAATTAAGTTTTACAACAAATGTTGAGCAAGTTCTCATGATGCGAAATATGGAAAGTGAATTGACCTAATCTAATTACAGCATTGTCGTCAAAATTGCCATAGCCGAGGACCTGCCTTGATATTCTAGTCTACACTGTGACATGAAACCAAATGAACCTAGGGAATGTAGAGGCTTGGTTTGGATCTTTGGGTTTACCTGGATTATTGGCTTATGGGGTGGCTACACTTGAACTCGGTGGAGGTATCATGCTGATTATTGGGCTCTTTACGAGGTATGTATCAGCTATATTTACATTCATTCTTATCGGAGCGATGGGACAACGAAACTTTCTGCAGGGTTACTCGGAAACGACCAGATGGCAGGATATGAGATGGACGTGTCTTTTATGTTAGTGACGATTTATTTGACTGCTGCTGTTAGCCATCCGATGGGAACTTATATTGATATTGGAGGTATTCACCTACAATCTGCATAAAAAGTTGATCTATTTATTTGTTAAAGATCAACTTTTTATTGTACTGAGATAAAGTGAGAAGAGACACATTGTAGGGAGATTAATGACATTAATGTGGGCACTTTATTGTCATTTGTAAGAGGACAAGAACATATACCTAATCAAATCCGCGCTTGACGCGGCTTTTGTGAATTTGAGGTGAAAAACAGCTATGAAAAATAGAAACGTAACAGGTATTGTATTGGCCGTAATTTATTGTATTGTCCTTTTTGAGATTTTAATTGATGCACCCCCTGGTGAAGCTCCAAATAATCCGCTATGGGCATACGCAATGATTCCACTTGGAGCTGTTGTAATTACCTCTCTCTTTGATTTTGTGATCAAGTTCGATTTGTTCGATTTCTTCAAAAAAAAGAAATAGTACTCGTATGACGAATGGGGTAATATTCGTTCTCAATCCGAGGGAGTCACTAATGCATTTAAGTATGCAGGAGAGATGTATGATTCAGAAACAGGTTTGTATTATCAGCGAGCCAGATATTATGATCCGAGCATTGGAAGGTTTATCAATAAAGATAGATTTGAAGGAGATATTACTAACCCGCTTACACTTAATCAATATGGGTATGTTCATAATAACCCATTAACCTTCATCGATCCTACGGGCCATTTTGTATGGTTTGCTACTGCTGCCATAGGAGCATTGGTTGGTAGGGGTATCTCTGGGGCGAGCAATGTTGTATCTCAATTAAAATCAAATGGTTGGAATGTGAAAAAGACAGTTCAAAAATTCAATAAAAAAGAACTTGCCATTAGCGTTGGATCAGGGATTGTTTCTGGAGTATTAGCTGGTTCAGGTATAGGCTTACTGGGAAGTATTGGTGCAAATGCAGTGATTTCTGCCACCTCATACGCAGCTACGCAAAAGGTGAATCATCAGAAGATAGGTTATGCAGACTTAGCGTTTAATGCAACCATTGGTGGCATAGCAGGTAAAATGGGAGGAGCAGGTGCGCTTACTAAACAAGTAAAAGCATATGCTTCTGGCGTGAAAGCTGCATTAACACAAAGTGGTCGAGCGGCCAATAAAATGATGGTTGAAAGTGCTGCTTATAAGTCACTGAAAACAAATATATCAAGAACTGGACTTACTTCTACATTTTCAACGGCTTCATCGATAGCATATTCGTATAAATCGTCTTTATCTAAATCACATAGTTCGCCAAGTAAACCAACAAGGTCAACTTCTAACAAACACAGTTACAGTTATTAAAGAAGTTAATTCAACAATGCCCACAAAAACTAAATAATACTGGTTTTTGTGGGTGGAATGGAGAAATTACAAAAAAATGGATTCCATAATAATGTTTATTTTTTCATTTTGGATTACTGGATTCTTTTTATCTACAAATAATGATGGGGCTTTTTCTATTATTGTTTCTAGATGGTTAAACTTAGTGTTGTTTTTTAGGAATAAGAGCTCTCGGGTTTTGCTTTCAGCAATTCTGTTACAACTACTTCTTTACATTACTATTATCGTATTAAGTGTATTATCCATGATTTACGAGCTTACAATTGAGAGGATTGAATTCATATCATCAAAAATTTTTAATATATTTATAATTATTTATGGGGTTATTATTTTTGGTGACTTAATCTTAGCCTTCTTGCGTAAAAGGAAATAAATCTTTTTAATTACCGAATTTGTTTCTTAATATAAGCAGGTTGAGTATATTTGCAAATGAAGAGGCTGTCCCGAAGTCATTGTTGAAATGGCTAGGGACAGCCTTTTTTTATTGAAGAAATATAAGTGGTGCGAGAGGAGGAGTCAACATCCAATCGTTTCTAACGGCGTAAGCTCGAAATAATACTATTTCACAAGCTCAATAAACTTGCTTGCTGCATTGGAAAGTGGCATGTTGCGCATAATCATGAATCCCACTTGGGAAGGGGGCATCTTGATGTCGAGTTGAATTTCAAAGAGGGAACCCTCTTCAAGTTCTTTGGAAATGAATTCTTTCGTGACGTAAGAGATTCCAAGGCCTTTGCTAGCTAACTCAATGAGAAGATCGACGCTTCCCACCTCAATTTCAGGTTTGATCTGATAACCGTAGCTTTGAAATAGTTCCGTGATCGCCATGCGTACCCGGCTATTACGCGAGAATAGAATGATAGGGTACTGAAGTAGTCGTTCCAGTGAGAGTACCTTGCCCTTAAGCTCTGCATATCGTGGCCCCGCAACAAAGCAATCCTGCAACTCAATGCCCTTCATCACTTCTATCTGGGAATCGACGATGGGCAGACGAACGACGCCTAAATCGATTTTTCCTTCTTTCAAGAATGCGATGGTTTCTGGTGTTGTCCCATGATTGAGATGCAATTTGATGCTGGGATGCTTCTGATGATAGCTTTCTAAGTAAGGAAGGATATAGTGCTTGAACAACGAATCGCTACCACCGATCCGTAGCTCGCCGCTATCTAGATTTTTAAGTGAGGCCATTTTTTCTTCTGCTAAAGAGATTAGGATCTGAGACTTCTCGATATAAGAATAGAGGGTTACGCCTTCCGGCGTTAAGGTAACACCTTTGGAATTTCGGTAAAACAAGGTGAGGCCGAAACTTTCCTCCAGTTGTTTGATGGCGTGGCTGACACTTGGCTGAGTGATGAACAATGATTTGGCGGCCATAGATAAGCTTCCTGTCTTTGCGGCCCAATAGAAAACTTTGTATAGTTCGTAATTGATCATAGACGTGGTCTATAGCTCCTGTAAAATATATTGATTACCTGTATAGGTCTTATTCGTATTATAGTGTATTAAAGAAATAGAAACCAGAGCTAACAAAGAAGCTCTGTTGGAAGGAGCAATACAAGTGGAGGCTACTACGTTTGTCTTATTTGGAGCGACAGGGGATTTAGCAAAAAGAAAAATTTACCCTGCTTTGTTTAATTTGTTCATTGATCAGAAATTACCTCAATTCTTCTCTGTCATTGGTCTTGGAAGAAGAGAGTTATCCAATAAAGCTTTTCAATCAAATGTCGAGCAATCTCTTCATATGTTCTCTAGACGGGAAGCGACAGATCCTATTATAGTAGAACAATTCTTAAGTGCATTCCGCTATAGTGTTCTCGATGTAGGACATAAGGAAGATTATCAGACACTGCTTCAATTGATTGAACAGCAGGAACAAGAGCTACAAGTTGCACCGAATCGCATGTTTTATTTGTCCGTAGGACCTGAATTTTTCGAGACGATTACTGCTAACATCCATGAAAGTGGACTTGGTTCTACGGATGGTTGGAGACGTCTGGTGATTGAGAAGCCTTTCGGCCATGATTTGCAGTCTGCTCGGGAATTGAATAAGAATCTAAGCAAAGCTTTTACAGAAGATGAGATATTTAGAATCGATCATTATCTCGGCAAGCCGATGGTACAGAAACTTGAAGTATTGCAGAAGAGCAATCCGGTTCTTAAGGCATTGTGGGACAATCGGTACATTGCTAACGTCCAAATCACAGCGAATGAAATCGTAGGTGTTGAAGAAAGAGCAGGCTATTATGATCATGTGGGTGCTGTAAGAGACATGTTCCAGAACCATATGCTGCAATTGCTCATGATGCTAACGATTCACCTTCCGAATAACAGCACTGTAGATAATGTTCGTTATAAGAAGAAGCTGGTGATGGATTCGCTAGAGGCGTTGAGGAAAGAGGATGTTGGATCGCACGTTATCCGCGGACAGTACGCGGCAGGAACGATTCAAGGAGAACCGGTGGTAGGTTATACATCGGAACCAAACATTGCTGCAACATCAAGAAACGACACATTTATCGCAGCCAAGCTGCAAATTGACGATTATTTCTGGCGGGGCGTTCCTTTTTACATCCGCACAGGCAAAAGAATGAAGGACAAATCGACACGAATCGTGATCGAGTTCAAAGAACCATTGAAGCAGTCCGGGGCAAACGATGATAATGCATTGCCTAATCTTCTCGTATTTGAAATCAGTCCTAATGAAGGCATTGTACTTCAATTGAATTCAAGAGATCCTCTACACAAAGGGGAGTTCAAGCCCTTGAATATCGATTTCCATGAGAGTCAAGGCAATGTGCCGGAAGCTTACGAAAATTTGATTTGCGACGCTTTACAAGGTGATTCTACGTTCTTCGCACATTGGGATGAAGTCGAGTTGTCTTGGCAATGGGTTCAACCTATCTTAGAGGCATACGAAGAGAACACAGTACCACTTCATCTTTATGAAGCTGGAACCTATGGTCCTTTAGAATCCGATGAGCTGTTGAAGCAGGACGGCTATCATTGGTGGTTCGACGAGAGTAAAGTGGCTGAAGTAAGAACAGAAGTCAGCGTATAGTAGGAATGTCTTTTCGAAGTTAGGTACGTGTATACAAGTAATATAAATGATAGCTATGGAAAACGGAGGTAATGACGATGAAATTTTTTATCGATACTGCAAACCTGGTAGATATCAAAAAGGCTTATAAAATCGGTGTATTATCCGGTGTTACGACAAACCCATCTTTGGTTGCTAAAGAAGGCGTGAAATTCGAAGATCGTATCGCTGAGATTTTACGTGAAGTACCAGAGGTGGAGTCAGTTTCAGCTGAAGTGACACCAGATGCAGAAACGGCTGAAGACATGATCGCGCAAGCGAATGAATTGATTAAAATCAATAACTATGACAAGAACATCACCATTAAGCTTCCGATGACGTTGGCAGGTTTAGAAGCATGCCGTTACCTAACGAAGAAGGGTGTGAAAACAAACGTAACGCTGATCTTCACCGTGAACCAAGCACTATTGGCTGCTCGCGCTGGCGCGACTTATGTTTCCCCGTTCCTTGGTCGTTTGGATGATATTTCGGAAGACGGTGTTCTGCTTGTCTCGAGAATCGCTGAATTGTTCCGTACGCATAAGTTGGATGCACAAATCATTGCAGCATCTGTCCGTCATCCCGATCATGTGACACGTGTAGCCATGGCTGGCGCGCATATCGCAACCATTCCTTTCTCAGTCATCGAACAAATCTCCAAACATCCTCTAACGGATCAAGGTATGGAGAAATTCGCTGCCGATTGGGCAAACAAATAGCGTAACTTTATATCACACTTTACTTTACTATATAGAAGCTTAAAGGAGAGTTATTCAAAATGAAGAAACAACAAATTGGCGTCGTTGGTTTGGCTGTTATGGGTAAAAACCTAGCCATGAATATTGAAAGTAAAGGGTTCTCGGTAGCCGTGTATAATCGTTCTGCTGAGAAAACAAATGAACTACTGGCAGAAGCGCAAGGGAAAGATTTCGTCGGCACATACAATATTGAGGAATTCGTTCAATCTTTAGAGATTCCACGTAAAATCCTCATCATGGTTAAAGCAGGTCAACCGACGGATGATACCATTAATCAGCTTGTACCTTTCCTAGATCAAGGGGATATTCTGATCGACGGCGGAAATGCTTATTTCCCTGATACGCAACGTAGAAATAAAGATCTTCAGGCGCAAGGATTCCGCTTCATCGGCGCGGGTGTTTCTGGTGGTGAAGAGGGGGCATTGAAGGGCCCAGCAATTATGCCAGGTGGGCAAAAAGACGCGTATGAGCTGGTAGAGCCGATTCTAACAGCCATTTCGGCTAAGGTAGATGGCGAACCTTGTTCAACGTATATTGGAGAAGACGGCGCTGGCCATTATGTCAAAATGGTTCACAACGGCATCGAATACGGCGACATGCAACTTATCGGTGAAGCTTATCACCTACTCAAAGATGTGTTGAACTTAAATACAGCTGAACTACATGATATTTTCACAGAATGGAACCAAGGTGAACTAGATAGCTATTTGATCGAGATCACAGCTGATATCTTCAAGAAGACAGATCCAGATACAGGAAAACCGATGGTCGATGTCATTCTCGATTCGGCTGGGCAAAAAGGAACTGGTAAATGGACTAGCCAAAGCGCATTAGACTTAGGCGTGCCATTGTCCATCATTACGGAGTCTGTGTTTGCAAGGTTTATCTCTGCAATGAAAGAAGAACGCGTAGCAGCAAGCAAGCTGTTGAGTGGTCCAGCGGTATCAAGCTATGACGGTGACCCGAAAGAATTCATTGAGGCTGTTCGCAAAGCGCTATATACGAGCAAAATTGCTTCTTATGCACAAGGATTTGCACAAATGAGAGCTGCATCAGATGAGTATAAATGGGATTTGAACTATGGCCGTATTGCGATGATATTCCGCGGTGGATGTATTATCCGTGCAAGATTCTTGCAAAATATTAAGGATGCTTATGATCGCAATCCAGATCTGAACAACCTGCTCTTGGACGAATATTTCAGTAAAATCGTTGATAACTATCAAGAAGCTTGGAGAAATGTCATAGCAATTGGCGTGACTAGAGGAATTCCGGTTCCTGCATTTGCTTCTGCGTTAGCTTATTATGATAGCTATCGATCAGAGAGACTTCCGGCTAATTTACTTCAAGCGCAAAGGGATTATTTCGGCGCACATACATTCCAACGTCTTGATAAAGAGGGAAGTTTCCATTTCCAATGGATGGACAATAACGAATAAGTATAAGCCTTATCGAACGATTATTTAACGATACAAATAGGCACTCCTTGTGGCTGGTCATGAAATGTATTACTTCATGATTAGCCAACATAGGAGTGCTTTTAATTTTTTTTCTTCTGAATTTAGGTAAGTTAGTGGTGTAACCGTCTACCAATTATTTTACCATTACATAGTTTAAGGTTTATGTAAGGTTTAAATTAAAAGGGTGTAAGATGGGCAAATTATAATTGCTTTAATAGGAGTTAACAGGAGGCAATTATGAAACCCATATTAAAAGCTATAAACGTGCAAAAAGTGTTTGGTGTCAAAGGTAACGTATACAAAGCATTGGAAGATATTAATTTAGAGATTCAAGAAGGTGAATTTGTTGGGATCATGGGTCCATCGGGTGCCGGCAAATCAACACTGCTCAATATATTATCAACCATTGATGTGCCATCATCAGGCGATATTATCATCGATGACCAGAACATTATCCAGATGACAGAGGAACAATTGTCTGATTTCCGTCGCAATAAGCTAGGATTTATTTTTCAAGATTACAACTTACTTGATACGTTAACGGTAAAAGAAAATATTGTACTCCCACTTGCCTTGTCTAAGGTACCTGCAAAGGAAATCGAAGAACGCGTTAATGTAGTCGCAGATACATTTGGGATTGGAGAAATTCTAGATAAATATCCCTACCATATATCTGGGGGTCAAAAACAACGGACAGCAGCTTCTCGAGCGATTGTTGCCAATCCGAGCTTAATTCTGGCTGATGAGCCAACAGGTGCACTAGATTCAAAGTCGGCTACAGATTTACTCGAAAGCTTAAGCTCATTAAATGACAAGAACAAATCAACCATTATGATGGTCACTCACGATGTGTATGCAGCTAGTTTCGCTAAGAGGGTTTTATTTATTAAAGATGGTCGGATTTTTACAGAAATTCATAAAGGACAGATGTCACGCAAGGAGTTCTTTCGCACAATACTAGATATTCTCGCTTCGCTCGGAGGTTCTGATCATGACGTTATTTAGCATTGCAAGAAAGACGATTCGGCAAAATTTCAGTAATTATTTTCTCTATTTTGCATCGATGATATTTAGCATAGTGATTTACTTTGTATTCGTGTCATTAAAGTACGATCAGACGATTCAGGCAACTTCTGACACTTCACCCAAAATCAACTCCGTATTTAGCGGGGCGGCAGTCGTCTTAATTATTTTTGTAGCTGTTTTCATTTGGTATTCTAACTCCTTCTTTACAAGGAAACGGAAAAAAGAAGTGGGTCTGTACTCGCTACTTGGTGTACGGAAGAAGCAAATAGGTCGCATGCTCTTTTATGAAAACTTCATCATGGGATGTCTGGCCCTTATTGTCGGGATTCTGTTGGGTTCGGTCTTATCGAAGTTTTTTGTGACGATTCTCATGAAGATCATGGGGTATAACGCCATTGTGAATTTCACCATTTCTCTAGAAGCGATCATTAATACGATTATTGTGTTTATGATTATTACGCTCATTACATCGTTTCATGGCTATCGATTGATTTATCGTTTTAAATTAATTGAACTATTTCAGGCAGATAAAGAAGGGGAGCAAGAACCGAGAACATCGTTTATCATAGCCTTGTTGTCCATCTTATTGATTGGAATCGGCTATTGGCTCGCGTTACAGAACATGCTAGATTCAGCGATATGGCGGAAAATAGGGTTCCTAGTTACACCGCTCATCATAATCATTACCGTGATACTAGGTACGTATCTCTTATTTAGTAGTCTAACGGTGTATTTATTAAAGGTATCAAGAAAGAACAAGAAGAAATATTGGAACGGAATTAACTTGATCGGGACATCGCAGCTTTTATTTAGAATTAAAGGTAATGCACGTACGCTCACCATTATTGCAGTGCTTAGTGCAACGACGTTAACAGCTGTTGGAGCGGCGTATAGTTTGTATTACAACAATAGAAGTAATGTGGAAATGGCTGATCCGAGTAGCATGATGTTTATTGCGGAAGACAACAACATAGCTGAACAAGTAAATGGCATGATTACAAACAGTAAAGATCATGACCTTATCTACCACGAGGCGCTTTCTACCCTTCAAGTAGATGCAGACGTAACCAACCTTAATAGTAAGTTCTATAGTGATGAAATGATCTATACCGTGGTTTCTAACCGTGATTTCAATACAATAGCTAAATTGCAAGGAAGAAATGATGTGCTATCACTACAATCAAATGAAGCTGCTGTCTTAGACGCTATGTACTCAGAACAGATGTCGCCTGTATATGTCGGTGCAACGATTTCTTTAAAGATAAATGATCGCAAAGAGAATGTGACATTTAACCATTTGAAGAAGTATAGTATTTTCAATTATCGCACTGCGGGTACTACGATTGTTGTCAGTGATGAATTATTTGCGGGGTTAGCCAAAGAAATCCAACCAGAAAATATGCTGTTATATAAAATCACAAATGAAGATAATGCAGAGCAGTTAACAAAGGATGTTCAAGCGATCATGCCGGATGAAGCAAGGTTTTCTAGTTTCTATGCGGATTATGCTGCGGGCCTAGAGTCATCAGGATTATTGATTTTCATGGGTGGATTCTTAGGGTTAGTATTCCTAACGGCAACAGGAAGTATCATCTATTTCAAACAATTAACAGAGGCGAACTCTGACAAAGAGCGCTATGAAATTTTGCATAAAATCGGTGTGAATAAAAAAGAAATTCGATTAGTTATTGCTAAACAAATGGCATTCATCTTTGGATTACCTTTGATTGCGGGAATAGCCCATTGTGCTGTGGCATTAACGGCTTTATCGCGATTGTTACAAATCAACTTAGTTATTCCAGTGATGATCTGTATGGGCGTATACACATGTATTTACATCGCTTATTACTTCTTGACGGTCAATGCTTACTACAAAACAGTAACGAAAACAAAATAAAGGTTAGTAAAGGGGAAAAATAATGAAAAAGTTAATCATATTTGTATCAGTAATCGTTGTGATGGTCGTGGGGGCTTTCTTTTTTCTACAAAATGTTAATATAAACAGACTAGGGACAGACAATTATTATGTTCAAATTATAGGTAAAGGTGAGAAGTTTGAAAGTAAAGCAAATAATGGGGAGAAATTCGTGCATTATGAATACACGTTACCTGGATTTAATGAAGATGGCGTAGAGAAAGAGTTTACTTTTACAAGTAGTAAGCAACTTCGTGAAGAAGCCTACTTAAATTTGTTCGTGAAAGACGAGGAAGTTAAATCTTATAAAGAGGTTAAACTTGGGGATATTTCAAGTGCGGCTCAGGAAAAGCTGAAATGAATCCATCCATACCTCAAAAACAAAGAATTATTTCGTTAGATATTATTCGTGGACTAGCATTATTCGGCATCATGTTTATCAATGTAAGGGGATATATGCTTATCATGGAAGGAACGCTAATACTTGATTACAGCGGTGTTAATGGCGTAATTAAAACACTTATAGCCATGTTTGTGGAAAAGAAGTTCTTTTCTATCTTTTCCTTTTTGTTTGGCGTAGGATTTTATATATTTGCTTCACGTGCTGAGAAGCGGGGCGATAGACCGAGATGGCGTTTTACAAGGCGATTGATAGCTCTCTTTGTAATAGGAATTATCCATGTGCTGTTTTTCTGGGGCTCTATCTTAGCTATTTATGCAGTGGTCGGCCTGCTGCTCCTTCCTTTTTATCGTGCTCAGGTTGCTACGATCAGTAAATGGCTTGGGGGTATAATAGGTATTTACTTGCTTTCGCTCCTTACGAAGATTACATTTGGGGGAGCAGGGGCTTTAACAGGAGTGCTGGAATTTATTATTTCAGACGTTACATTAATTTTTATTATGTTTCTAGCGGGATTTCTGGCAGCGAAGGCAGACTGGATTCGTCGTATCAGCGATTTGAGAAAGAAAATCAAGTGGATACAGATGAGTATGTTGCCTATATGTATTGGTTGTTCAATTTGGATTTGGGTAGCTTTTCAAAGTGGCGCAGAGAATCTTCCTCAGATTATTGCTTTAGGGACAATTCCGATGGTCATATTATATTTAACAACGATGTTCACGGTATTGGAGAATGAGAAAGTCCAACATTTCTTCATGCCCGTTTCGCGTGTAGGTCAGATGGCTCTAACTAATTATGTCGCACAAAGCTTTATAGGATTAGCTATCATCTCATTCATGAATCTTGAAGTGGTTTCACCTATACATGC
Organism: Paenibacillus macquariensis; assembly: GCF_900156375.1. Lineage (GTDB taxonomy): Bacteria > Bacillota > Bacilli > Paenibacillales > Paenibacillaceae > Paenibacillus_AQ > Paenibacillus_AQ macquariensis. The sequence goes on along the minus strand of NZ_FTNK01000013.1, from coordinate 146,239 downwards.
TGTCATCATTTCTACTCTAATATTTGCGTTACAAATAGTGTATAGTGTTGTGTGGTTTAAATTCTTTAAGATGGGACCATTAGAGAGAGTATGGCGGTTCATGACATATGGGAGAAATGGAAGAGTCAGAATAAATACAGTTATCCCTACGAAAGACAACTGAGAATTTGAGGGAAGGGGTCATGACATGTCACTAAAAAGTACGAAGGTATTAATTATAGATGATGAGGAAGACATCCTAAGGATTTTGAAAACAGTGCTAACAAAAGAGGGAATAGATCATATCTATACTGCGACAACGGTGAGTGACGGATTTATGCAGTTCCAAGAAAAGAAGCCTGACATCGTGTTGCTAGATATTATGTTACCTGATGGCGAAGGGTATGACGTGTGCAAACAAATTAGAAACATCTCGAACGTCCCTATTTTGTTCTTATCTGCAAAAACAGAGGAAATTGACAGGATTCTAGGATTTGCTATTGGTGGTGACGATTATATTGTAAAGCCATTTAGCCCCAAAGAAGTGGCTTATCGTGTGAAAGCACAATTGCGTAGAGCTGAATATATCCAGACGGATAAGGAAGATATTCTATTAACAGCAGGTCCTTTTGAATTAAATGAACAGAGGGCAGAATTTAAAAAGAATGGTGAAAACATTGAACTCAGGCCAAAAGAACTTGGCTTAATAACGTATCTTCTTAAGAATGTGAATCGAATTATTAGTAAAGAAAGCCTCTACGATCATGTGTGGGGGGAGGATTTTATAGGATATGATAATACGGTCATGGTACACATTCGCAGGTTAAGGGAGAAAATAGAGGAACAGCCCTCCAACCCTCAATATCTAATTACAGTAAAAGGTTTAGGGTATAAACTTGTTGTAAGGGACGAATAATCCATGAAATGGTTGTTAACGGGAAGATATTTATTATCCATTGTGTTGGTAGTCATCGTCGTGCTTTTTATAAATATCCTGATTGTATTGGGCATGCTCGTGACCTATACTGTGTCGCCGAACCCCTCTTTTCAGAACAGAGAGATATCTGCGGAAGCATTTACGACAGGGTTCCGTGATTACATAGAGATAGCTAATAATCAGGTGACAATCAGTGAACAAGGAAAAAAAGAACTTGAAGTCAATAAGTCTTGGATACAAATATTAGACGAAAATGGCAAGGAAGTATACGGATATCGATTACCAGAAGAGGTAAAGAAGAAATACACGCCATTAGAAGCTATTCAAATGCACAAATATAAGGAAATTAATGGTGAGACTACTGTTTTTGTAAGTGGAAAAGAAATAAATCGAAAAAACTACAGTTTTTTTATTGGAATTGAAGATCGTAATATCGGTAAATACGTCTTGTCGTATGACTATCGGGACATTTTCCAAGTTATTAAAGTGGGTAGTCTTATTTTCATCATCATTGATGGATTTATTGCATTAGTGATTGGTTATTTATTCAGTAAAAGGCTTACCAAGCCATTAAACTTGTTAATTGATGGGATCAAAAGGTTGGCTAACAAAGAATACAATATAAATTATGAACCCAAAGGAATCTACAAAGATATTTTTTATAATGTTAATTATTTATCAAATGAACTAAGAGTGAACGAGATTGAACGAAAAAAGCTAGATAAAATGAAGGAAGAGTGGATTTCGAATATCTCTCATGATATCAAGACGCCGCTCGCCTCCATCTTAGGTTATGCCGAAATGATGAAAGATCCAGACTATCAATTTACATTAGAAGAAATGATGGAATATGCTGAAATCATTGAAAGTAAATCACTATATATGAATGAGGTTATTGAAGATTTAAACTTAACGACAAGATTGAAGAATAAAGAATTGAATTTAATTAAAGAGACGATCAATATGGTGACTCTTGTTCGGAATATTGTGATTGATATATTGAATGATGCCAAGTATTCGAATAGACACATTGAGTTTCAGTGTGATCAAGAGATGATACCATTAGATGTGGATGAGATCTTTATTCGGAGAGCGATAAGTAATCTGATCTATAATGCGATGGTTCATAATGATCATCAGGTAAACATTGTTGTCCGAATTGAAAAGAAGGAACAGGTACACATCATCATTCAAGATGATGGGAAAGGCATAAAGAAAGAAGAGCTCGATAAAATTTTTGATCGGTATTATCGGGGGACAAACACTGGGGAGCTTCATAAAGGCTCGGGGCTTGGCATGGCGATTGCCAATGATGTGATCCGGGTACACGGTGGAGAAATTAAGATCAATAGTGTAGTGGGTCACGGAACGACGATTGAAATCTTACTATAATAGAAGATGATGTGGAGTTCGGACAAGGAGAGCAAGAACGCAGGTTAATATCATAGCAGAGGAGCAACGGCATGTGCCGGGGCTTCTTTTTTTGTTGGAATCTTGTCCGTAAGACTTCTAATTAGAGTTCTAATACTTATATATGGTTAAATATACAATAAGGATAGATGCTTCTGATTATTTAAATGTGAGGTGGAGGAATCGTCTATGAAATTGTATGTAACCGTTAAAAGCTTGGGTAAACGTAAGAATGTACTGACCAAAATTGAAATAGAGCTTCCAGTCGTTCCGACGACTCTGAGGGAACTCATTACGGAAGTTGTTAATGTGAATGTGCAGGATTTAAAGGATAAGCAACAAGGCACGCAGATAATGCCATTCTTAACAGGGGCGGAGATTGAGGCGCGTGGGGAGAATGGAAAGGTAGGATTCGGCTCGGTGTATAACGAACAAAGTCCTGATGTTGCTAAGGCAGTAGAGAGCGCATTATTAGCTTTTGAAGATGGGTTATATAAAGTATTTATTCGTGAAGAAGAGAATAGTCTGTTGGAGGCACCACTTAAGCTGATGGAAGAAGATGAGATTGTATTTATCAAGTTTACAATGTTAGCTGGAAGCCTATGGTGAAAGGGGATAATGATTGATGGAGAAGCAGGAACGAGAGAAACGTTATTTTGCATCATTACAAGAAATAGCTGAGGGGTTAGATCTTCATTTATCTCCATTAGCTCAGTTGGTGGTAGAGTTAGGTCAGATTCAATACGTGACTCAGAATGAAGAATGTTTTACGAAATGTACAGAGATATTGCAGTCACTTGCTGGTGGCAACGATGAGAAATTATTCGAACCCCTAGTGAAAGTTGTAAGGCTACTTACGAATGAGTATACGGGAGAAGTCTTTGAATATATTGCTTCTCATGCGACGGAATACCCTTATGGTACAGGATACGAACGTAGACCTTTCCGTACATCGGAACGGAAGGCCCACATGGGCCAGGTGATTAACAAGCTGAGTTCACTGTTATCCATGGAGTGTCATGATTTCGTAATGATTGATTATTTGACGAGAGCGGACTATCCCTTACGCCAGAATTATCAAATGGCACAGACGATAAGTGATGTCATTGCTTTTGAGATAGATCGTAACAATGCAGAGGTCATTGCGGCACTTAAGGAAGTTGTTTATGGAGATAATCAAACAGCGTTACTTACCCATGGGATGATCAAAGGAATATTTATGAGTCATCAATCGGACTTGTACGTGATGATGGGAGAGCTATTAACGGCTGCACGACTACAAGAGGGGCTTCGACAATCCATTGTGGAACGAATGGACGAGGGAACGCTTGAGGCGAATCTATACATGCTGAAGGTCATCATAGATCAAGGTTATATTCGTTATAGTTCTGTCGTGAGAGCGCTTGGTGTATGGACGGGTATGGGGTTGGAATCAGCGAATCAACGTGTAGCAGGACAACTGATCGAAGGCGTCTATCTTGTCTTAAGTGATGAATCAGTTCGTACATCGTGGTTGTCGAGTGACAATGCGAATCACGTCTATTTAAGTTTATGGGCTACAGCAGTATATGAAGAACGTGATTTATTTAGTGGCATTAAGCACTTGATGGAGCATGGTGCGCTGTATCAGAAGATCATTGCACAGTACGTACTCGTGAATAGTGAGAATAGAGATGTACGTTATGAGATTGCTAGACAATACCTAGATGCTACGGACCCTGAATTACAGTATTGGATTCTATCCAACTATAGTTATGAGTACTTCCGTAATTGGGGGGAAGAGGAAGCTAGCGTTACGATTGTACATACGCCTGTCTTGGAGGATAAGAATGAGCGTCGGCGTGAATTCGAGCAGCTTAAGGGCATGTTCCTTGCCATGACTCACAAAGGGATTTCTGGACCTTCTAAAGTGTTGGATTTCGCACATGTTCATTACACGCCGGATCTCCCCGTTCGGAAGATGTTATACCTTACAGCTTATGATATGGACTGTGAATGGATCGCCACAATAATTGCTTTGAAGGATCGATTAAGTGCGGATATGCGTGGTGAGTTGTTGTTTTTATTCATGAAAGATACGGATCATTCTGCACAGCGTGAATTTATATTCTCATCCCTATCCGATAAGAGTATGCTTAATCGCGAGAAAGCACTCGACAAGGCGAAGAAATTGACGTTATCGGATGAAGAGTTGAAACTAATAGAAGGTTTGTTGAAGCTCAAGACAGGTTCCTTACGTCAAAGTGCTATTGAGTTACTGTTGCGTCAGCCAGAGGCCAATGTGAAGAGCTCACTAACGCGTCTATTACAAGGTAAGAGTGAATTACAACGACTGGCAGCACTGGAGACCATAGTCGAAATTTATGGAGACAGCGAACGAACGAAGCAGTATGAGGGCCTAAGTTCACTACCTCTTTTAATTGAGAATCCCACGCCGAAGGAGCAGCAATTGATTGGAAAGCTTAGTCAAAAGAACGAATATACCGCAACGAATGGCTTCGGTCTATTTGATCCGAATATTATCGAAACTTGGCTAACAGAAGCTCCGGAAATAGGAGGATTTGAGTGGAAGGACATCTTCAGATTATCGACAGAAGAGGTGATTCTGTTCCTTTCTGGGCTGGAGCAAGAAATTCATAATCATCGTGATTATGAATATGAGGTAGAGTATTATTCTGGTTATAAGGATACATTGCTACTCGGTACAGGATTAAGAAGGCTTCATCCACTTCAAGATGAAGAGGAAGATACAGCAGAGCTTACGAAGTATCCGTTGCATGAGGTATGGAGAGATTACTTAGAACGGAGTCATTTAGGTGCTACTGAATTCATGCAGCTCTATTTCTATTCTTTACTTGACCCTCTTGATCAGACATTGAACCAGTATTATCATTATTTCTCTGATGGTGAAATGGATTACACGGAGCTTGCGAAGCATACGTTGCTCGAGGGTTGGCGTAAGGAATTTGCGGAGCAGGTGTATCCTGTTGCTCAGATTCAAGAGATTAAAGATGCACTCAAACAATTTAAGTATAGAGATCAGATCATTACTCTTATTCATGCATACTTCATAGATAGTGATAAACGTTCAACATTTGATTTAAGCGTAGATGCTCTAAATGCTGTGATGCAAGCGATGCCTAAGGAGAAGGTGTCCACTGAATGGGGGATATTCAAGCTCTTGGTGAATCCGTGGTTCTCCATGGCCCGTAGTCGAATGTATGATGATGACAGCTTTAAGCGAGTGTTCCATACTTTCTATGCATTTAATATGATGAGCCCGAAAGAGCGTGTTGATTCCGTACTTGAACTAGAGGATTACTTGCGTGCTTTTGAAGCGGGAATGATCGGAAGAGGAGAAGTATATCGGGAATTGTTAGGGAGTCATGACAGTCGCCATCATATGCGCAGTATTACATCTAAAGGATATGATTGGATCGATGCCAAACCTGAGCTAGTTACGATTCGACAGACTGCTGTAGAGAGAATTCTAGAGATAGAGCTCGAACGTGGCGATCTGGCGACTGATGTTACACCTCTAGGCATGGCACTGAATCGGATCGAGGGTATGGAGCATTTCATTCATATATTATCTGGCTTACAGCAGGACACGTTCATTCGTGGTTATATCTATGGATATGGGGACAGTATCACGAAGAAGGAAACGTTCAGTCATTTACTGAAGATCAGTTATCCACGCGAGGGTGAAGATGACACATGCTTGAGGGAAATGCTTGTAGGTCATAATATTACGGAGAAAAGGTTACTAGAAGCAGCCATGTATGCTCCTCAGTGGTTAGATATTGTAGCTAAATATCTAGATTGGGAGGGTCTGCGTAGTGCAGCTTGGTATTTCCATGCACACATTAATGAAGGCTTCTCTGCTGAGAAAGAGACTGTTGTCGCGCACTATTCACCGATTTCAGCGCAAGACTTTAATGATGGTGCCTTTGATATTAGTTGGTTTAAAGAGGCTTATAATAGGTTGGGGAAGAAACGGTTCGATTTATTGTACGATTGTGCTAAATATATATCAGCCGGAGCTAACCACCGAAGATCACAGCTGTTCGCGGATGCGACACTGGGTAAGCTGGATATTATGGAAATACAGAAGTCGGTAGAAGAAAAGCGGAATAAGGATCACTTACTCTGTTATAGCCTTATTTCATTAGGTGATGATCGTGAGCAGGATATTCGTGATCGGTATGAGTTCATTCAGCAGTTTCTTGTGCAGAGTAAGAAATTTGGTGCTCAGCGTCGGGCAAGTGAAGGCATGATCTCTCAGATAGCCCTTGGCAATTTGGCGAGAAATGCAGGGTATGGTGATGTCATTCGGCTGATGTGGGATATGGAAGCGCGAAAGTTGGACGATATGCAATCCTTCTTCGAGCCCCATATCCTAGATGATGAGACGACAGTACAGCTTCTTATTGATGACGAAGGAAAGTCAGAGATTGGCAGTATGCGTAAAGGTAAGGCGTTAAAATCCGTTCCTGAAAAGTACAAGAAAGATGAATATATTGCTGCTTTGAAAGAAATGAAGGTTGAACTAACAGAGCAATACCGGAGAGCACGTAAGGAGCTTGAACGCTCGATGGAGTCAGGGAACACATTTACACTGCAAGAGTTGAAGGGGTTATCAGGAAATCCAGTTATCACACCGCTATTGCGGACGTTGGTGTTTAAATCAGGTGAGACTTTGGGATACTTCGATGCAGATACAGGTGGACTTCTCGATCCAGCAGGTAAATTAGTTCTTATCGGGGATAACGAAGAACTCCTGATTGCACATCCCCTTCATTTATATAAAAGTGGTCAATGGAGTCAGTATCAGAAGGATTTGTTCGATCGTCAACTCCGTCAGCCATTCAAGCAGATATTCCGTGAGTTATACCTTCCTAATGCGGATGAGCAGGCTAATGAAACCGTTTCTCGCAGATATGCTGGGCATCAAATTCAGCCGAGAAAGACAGTCTCCCTACTCAAAGGTAGGCAGTGGACAGTTAGTTATGAAGAGGGATTACAGAAGGTATACTATGCGGAGAATCTAATCGCGAATCTTTACGCGATGGCAGATTGGTTCTCTCCCTCGGAGACTGAAGCGCCTACGCTTGAGACGGTTCAATTCTTGGATCGCAATACCTATAAGAGCGTGGCCTTGGATAAGGTTCCTCCGATACTGTTCTCAGAAGTGATGCGAGACGTAGATTTAGTCGTGAGCGTCGCGCATGTCGGAGGCGTAGATCCGGAAGCTAGTCTGACTACGATTGAGATGCGAAGCGTCATCGTCAGTGAGTCACTTCGTCTCTTGAAGATCGAGAATGTTCGTATAGAAGGTAATTATGCTCGAATTGAAGGTTCCCTGGGTGAGTATGGGGTACATTTAGGTAGCGGTATGGTTTACAGACAAGCTACGGGCGCTATGCATATCATTCCTGTACATTCACAGCATAGAGGCCGTATATTCCTACCTTTCTTGGATGAAGATCCGAAGACAGCAGAAATTTTGTCTAAGATCGTGCTGCTGGCTGAGGATAAGAAGATTAAGGATCCACAGATTCTAATGCAATTGCAATCATAAATGTATTTCAGAGGTACCTATTGTTAAATGAGAGCTAATCGGAATTTTCCGATTAGCTCTTTTTGGAATATTTATAGTTAAAAAAGGGTTGTATTTCTAAAAATAGAAATACAATTAAGATGCTAGCTATATTTCTTTATTATTGGGGTATCAAATATCAGGAAGAAAAAGGAGGGAATTCGAAAATGACGAATTCAACAATAAAAATGTACGACTACCACGTATGGGCAAACGGAGTGATAATGAATCGTTTAAAAGAACTTCCGCAGGAGATTTATCATAAGGAAGTTCTGAATGGTTTTTCTTCCATCTCCAAGGTGATGACCCACATTTACCTCGTAGATTCTGGATGGTTTGATATTATCTCAGGGAAAAGCATGAAAGAAGCATTTGCATCTGCGAATGCAGTAAGAGAAGAGTTGGAAGCAAACAATATTGAGGAAATGGAAACCCTCTTTTTCAATTTATCCGAGAGGTACAAAGTGTTTATTAACCTTCAAGAAGATTTGGAGAGGGCAATTGTAGTTGATAATCCATATGCAGGGTTGCTTGAAACATCTCCTTCTGAATCGATTCTACACGTTGTAACGCATGGATCATATCACCGTGGCAATGTAGCGACCATGTTGCGGCAATTGGGACATACTTCTGTGATGCAAGATTATGGACTTTATCTATATTCACATTAACAGAGTGTTTTTTTTAATCAAATCTCCCTTTTGTGCAATAATAATTGTGGATATTTTTTACTATTACGTTATACTCAATGTAGCAATTATATCGTCACGGGAGCTTGGTGGGACCAGGCTGAGAGGATAGTTATAACTATCGACCGTCAAACCTGATCTGGATAATGCCAGCGGAGGAAATGGAGTTTTATTTCTATTTGTCTACTCTAAGGGCCGCATCTTAATCAGATGTGGTCTTTTTTATATTTCTCGTAGAAACAGAAAACCGTTCTTATAAGGACGGCGAAGCCGGCTCTACTTGATGGAGTAGACTTTACTCCGCTTGATCAAATCACCTTTACTTAGGAGGAAATGAGATGACAAGCGAAATGAAGAAGGAACCAATCAATTTATCGGCTTTTCCAGCAAGTCAAAAAGTTTATGTAGAGGGCTCACGCCCAGATATTCAGGTGCCGATGAGGGAGATCACACTTGGTCCAACTTCGAGTATGTATGGAGAAGAGGAGAATACGCCGATTCATGTCTATGATACAAGTGGCGCTTACACGGATGCTGGCATTCATACCGATATCCGGCAAGGTTTAGCGCCTAATCGGTTGGGGTGGATCGAAGAACGTGGGGATGCAGAAACGTACGAAGGAAGAACTGTGAAACCTGAGGATAACGGCATTTCAAACGGCAATGCAAATGGAAAAGCAGCGGCGGAAGTATTTCCAGCGCTTCAAAGAAAACCTTTACGAGCGAAGAGAGAACATAATGTCACTCAAATGCACTATGCACGTAAGGGCATTATCACAGGGGAAATGGAATACGTTGCTATTCGTGAGAACGTGGCACCGGAATTTGTAAGAGATGAGGTAGCTCGTGGTCGTGCTATCATCCCAGCGAACATCAATCACCCTGAGAGTGAACCTATGATTATTGGACGGAATTTCTTGGTGAAAATCAATGCCAATATTGGGAACTCCGCGGTATCTTCATCTATCGAGGAAGAAGTAGAGAAGATGAGATGGGCGACACGTTGGGGCGCAGACAACATTATGGACCTATCCACGGGTAAAAATATTCACACGACGCGCGAGTGGATCATTCGCAATTCTCCTGTTCCTATTGGTACAGTGCCAATTTATCAAGCTCTGGAGAAAGTGAATGGCAAAGCGGAAGATCTAACGTGGGAAGTGTACCGCGATACACTCATCGAGCAAGCTGAACAAGGGGTCGACTATTTCACCATTCATGCCGGCGTTCTACTTCGCTACATTCCTTTAACCGCCCAGCGAATGACAGGCATCGTTTCAAGAGGTGGTTCGATTATGGCGGCGTGGTGTCTTGCGCATCATCAAGAGAACTTTCTCTATACTCATTTTGAAGACATATGTGAGATCATGAAGACGTACGATGTTTCCTTCTCCCTTGGGGATGGCTTACGCCCTGGATCGATTGCAGATGCTAATGATGCAGCGCAATTCGCGGAACTAGAGACGTTGGGTGAATTAACAGCTATCGCTTGGCGTCATGATGTACAGGTAATGGTCGAAGGACCGGGACATGTGCCGATGCATCTGATAAAGGAGAACATGGATAAGCAACTTGAAATTTGTAATGAGGCTCCCTTTTATACATTAGGTCCACTTACGACAGACATTGCACCGGGTTATGATCATATTACCTCTGCCATTGGTGCGGCGATGATCGGTTGGTTCGGTACAGCTATGTTATGTTACGTTACGCCGAAGGAGCATCTAGGTCTACCGAACAAGGAGGATGTACGTGAAGGGGTTATTACTTATAAAATAGCAGCACATGCTGCTGATTTGGCAAAAGGACATAAAGGAGCGCAAGATCGCGATAACGCGCTTTCCAAAGCTCGGTTCGAGTTCCGTTGGCGTGATCAATTTCATTTATCGCTAGATCCTGAGCGAGCACTCGAATATCATGATGAGACACTCCCTGCGGAAGGGGCTAAGACGGCTCATTTCTGTTCCATGTGCGGACCGAAATTTTGTAGCATGAGGATTTCTCACGATATACGGGATTCTACGAGAGCCTTACAACTGGAGGAAAAGGAAACAATAGAGGCAGGAATGTTAGAGAAAGCGCAAGAATTTAAAAGAGGCGGTAACGTCATTTATAAATAAATATAGCTAAAATGAACTAAAGATACTCACAAATCCCTAGCCCAGTTGCCCCAACTGGGTTATTGTACATGCATGGAGTTTTGGAATCAGAAATAATCAATAAATCTAAAGAAAGCTGATTATTCATATTGAACCAAAAAAATTTAGATTTTGAAATTGTATGAACTACTCTAAACTCAAGATAAGAAAGAAAAAGAAATAAATACAAATAAACAAGGGGGTCTCACCATGAAGAAGGTTAATATGTTACTTCTCACTGCAGTAACCGCACTTTCGTTGACACTTGCAGGTTGTTCTGGAGCGAAGAACGAACCAGCAGCTGCTGATCAAGGCGACAAGAAAGACAAAGTGAAAGTTAGAATCGCATACTGGAACAAAGAGGAAAGCGTTAAGACGCTCCTAGATCTAGTGAAAGAAAAATTACCGAACATTGAAGTCGAGTATCAATTTATTGATAACAAACAATATCAGAACATTATCGAAACGCAGCTAACAGCAGGAGCAGGACCGGATATTATTTCCACTAATCCATATACGGCTTCTAGATATGCGAAGCTAGGATACATTAAGGATATTTCTTCTTTGGCAGATCGCTATAATGACGGCGGGAAAAATGTATACTCGGTTGACGGCAAATTGTATGCGCTTCCAGGTATTAGCTGGTTTGAAGGAATGTTCTATAACAAAGAAATTTTCGACAAATTGAATCTAAAGCCACCAACAACGTTTGAAGAAGAACTAGCGCTTCATGAAACTTTGAAGAAGAACGGGATTAAGCCGCAGGCCATGGGCGCTAAGTCTTGGGAGCCGATGATGAAATCTTCGATGGCTTTCGTAATGAACGATTTCTTAGCTAAACCTGAGAATAAAGATTTCGATGTTCAATATGCTGAAGGTAAAACAAAGCTTGATGGGAACTGGAATACAGCGATAGAAAAGTGGTCTGAATTAATCAAGAAGGAATACTTAACGGAAGATATGTTGGGTATTGATTATGATCAAGCGCTTGATGAGTTTGCAACGGGTAAAGCTGCAATGTGGCAATCTGGCCCATGGGCAGTTGAGACGATTCAGAAGAAAAATGCAAATTTGAAATTTGATATGTTCCCGTTCTATGGAACTGAGCCAGGAGCAGGATGGTTGATTGGTGGACCAGGCGTAGGCTTTGCAGCGAATAGTAATTCCAAGCATCAGGAAGAAGTTATGCAGGTCTTGGACTTGATTTCGACTCCTGAAGGTCAACAAGCGTTCTGGAACGATAACAAGGGTGGAAGCAGTTATTTGAAAGGCGTTGAATTTGAAATGCCTGAACAATTTGCGAGTGTAAGTGAAACATTGAAAGCTGGAAATGTATATGCACCTTGGAACAACTGGGGTAACGCTTCTAATGTAATTGAAGATTACGGTAAGTATTTCCAATATGTATTAAGCGGTAAAATGACGGTTACTGAAGCACTACAAGCCATTGATAAAAAGACAGCAGAATTAATTAAAGCTAAAGCAGAGTAATGAACCCTAATATTTGTGGCAGTGCTACAGGGCTGCCGCAAATGTTTTACAGAGAGGTTGAATGACATATGAATACGAAAATGAGGTTGTTAAAGAGGGAATTTGATTATCAAATATTGATTTTACCAGTACTGATTTTTTACTTACTGTTCTGTGTATATCCCTTTTTATCGACGTTCTATTATAGCTTTACCGACTATTCCAATATGAAATTAACGAATTTGAAATTTGTAGGTCTTGAGAATTTCATAGGTATATTTGATAGCGACCTGTTGATGATCTCCATTAAGAACTCTATTATTTACGCATTATTAATGACAGTATTTCAGACGACTTTAGGCTTGATACTGGCTGTATTCTTAGATCGTAAATTAAAAACAAAAAATATTCTACGCTCGATGTTTTTCTTACCGGCAGTCTTCAGTCCATTAATCATCGGTTATTTATGGAGTTATCTCATGTCTACTTCAGATTTCGGTCTGATCAACAGTGCGATCACTGCACTTGGATTTGAGAAGATCAACTTTCTTGGTAATCCAGACTTAGCTTTATATTCAGTCGTGGTTACGCAATTATGGCAATGGACAGGATGGGCAATGGTTATCTTCCTTGCCAACCTACAGTCTATTCCCAAAGATTTATATGAGGCAGCGGAAATTGATGGTGCAAATAGCTGGCGTAAATTCTGGAAAGTCACTTTGCCACTTATGCAGCCTTCCGTTAACGTAGTTGCGGTCACAGCCATGATCGGTGGATTAAAAGTGTTCGATATTATCTTTGCACTCACGGAGGGTGGGCCAGGTAATTCGACGGAAACGATTATGACGGCTTATATCAAGACCGTATTTAACGAAGGGTTTTATGCAAAAGGCGCTGCCTTCGGCGTCGTGTTCTTTATCGCTGTCATGATTATCACGATGGTGATGATGAGCTTCTTAAGAAAATGGGGTGAAAATACAAGATGAGTTCAAAATTCGTGCGTAAATGGGGTAACCCCTTGTTTGAACTTTGTATGATTGTTGCTGCGGTGATTACATTTATACCGATCTATTATTTGATTGTTACGACATTTAAAACACCTGAAGATGCTACGCTCTTTCCATTGGCGTTACCGTCATCTTTGAACTTTGCCAACTATTTGGAAGCATGGGAGACGATGCAATATCCGCGTGTATTTATGAATACGTTAATTGTAACGGTCACATCAGTTTTGGGGATTGTCTTGTTCTCCTCTATGGCTGCTTATTCTTTGGCAAGAAGAAACCATGCGTTTAACCGCTTTTTATTCATGTTCTTCTTGGCGGGTATGATGGTTCCTTTCCAAATGGGACTCGTTAATTTGTATAAATTGATCAATGCGCTTGGTCTAATGGACCATCTTGCAGCGGTTACCGTTGTGAATATCGGTACGGGTAGCATCATCGCTATTTTCTTATTTCATAGTTTCTTTCTCAGTTCGGTCCCGATTGAACTTGAAGAAGCTGCTTTTATAGACGGATGTTCTGTTTTTAAAACATTTTGGCTAATCGCGTTCCCATTATTGAAACCGGTTATTGCTACCGTGGTGATCTTAAGTACATTGAACGTGTGGAACGACTTTATGAATCCGCTTCTGTTCCTTCAATCCAGAGAAAATAACGTTATTCTATTGGAAGTCTTCCGTAATGTGGGTCAATTCTCAGTTGACTGGACGAGTCTGTTCCCGATGTTGCTGATGGGTGTTGCGCCACTTATGATTTTCTATCTTGCTATGCAGAAGTACATTATTAAAGGTGTCGCAGCAGGAGCGCTAAAAGGATAAAGGGAAGGTGCATTCTATGATACTTCATGTGGTAGATAAGATGGATGTATTAAGTATGATCGAAAGAGTGATTGGGCAAGAAAAGGCTTCGCAATTTCGATTGGAAACGATAGACCAGGAGAAGGGTCAGGATGTATTTGAGTTAGAAAGTGAAGGCGGGGTCGTCGTTCTCAAAGGCTCCTCAGGAACAGCTCTTGCATCAGGCTTTCACTGGTACTTAAAACATACTTGCAAGGCGCATCTATCATGGTGTGGAAATAATCTTGAATTACCTGACGAATTACTAAAGCTTGATGAGCCAATTCGTCTAGCTACTCCTTATATGTATCGATACTATTTGAATTATTGTACCTTCTCATATTCGATGCCTTTTTGGGAATGGGATCGTTGGGAAACAGAAATTGATCGGATGGCGATGAACGGTATCAATTTGGCGCTTAGTATTGTTGGGCAAGAAGAAGTATGGAGAAGAACACTTCTTCGTGTAGGATATCAAGAACATGAAGTATCTGAATTTGTATGCGGTCCCGCATTCTTCGCGTGGCAGTGGATGCAGAATATGACTTCTTGGGGCGGACCGCTACCCGAATGGTGGTTCGAAGATAGAGCTCAATTAGCACAAGCGATTCACCAACGAATGAAAGATCTAGGCATTTCGCCTGTACTTCCTGGATATAGTGGTATGGTTCCACGGGACTTCGGTGAGAAATTCCCAAGTTCACAACCTATCGATCAAGGGAAATGGTGCAATTTCGATAGACCATCACTCTTGCTTACGGATGATCCGATGTATGCAACCGTGGCTACCGCATTTTATGAGGAACAACAAAAGCTGTTCGGAACAGACATTCATTTCTATAGTGTAGATCCGTTCCATGAAGGTGGGAAAACCGATGGCATTGACTTAGGCGCCTATGCGGTTGGTGTTCAGTCAGAGATGATTCGTCATGATCCACAAGCTGTGTGGGTGTTTCAGGCTTGGGAGGGTAATCCGAAAAAAGAAATATTACAGCATGTGATACCAGAGCAAGCCTTGGTTCTTGATCTGTGGTGCGAATCACACCCAACATGGGAGAGTAATGAAGCTTTTCAAGGGATTCCCTGGGTATGGTGTATGATTCAGAATTACGGTGGTAAAAACGGGATGTTCGGTAACTTAGAGACGATTGCACATGATCCTATTGCTACGATACATAATCCTACTGCAGGACGGATGAGTGGAATAGGAATGGCAATGGAAGGGATAGAGACGAATCCCGTCATGTACGATCTATTGGCAGACTCCGTATGGCGCTCGGATGCGACAGATGTTGGGGAATGGCTAAATGGTTACATTGAACGACGTTATGGCAAGGTAAAGCCACAAGCACGGATAGCTTGGAATTGGCTACATCACAGCGTATATAACTGTAATACGGTACAGCAGGGTGGTATGGAATCATTCATATGTGCGCGTCCATCTCTGGAAATCTCAAGTGTGTCCAACTGGGGACCAAAGAAAGAGTATTATGAACTTGAGGCTGTACGTCAAGCATGCAAATCTCTCTTTGCATGTTATGAAGAATATCAAGATTCGCAGACGTATCGATATGACCTCACAGATGTGACACGACAGGCTTTAGGGGATTTGTCCCGCGTGTATTATGGACGTTTCTCGGAGGCTTATCGGATAGGAGATTATGCAACGTTCGATAAGGAGTCTGAACAGTTCTTGCAACTTGTTCGGATGCAGGAGCAACTATTATCTACCAACAAGGCATTTATGCTTGGACCATGGCTTGAAGATGCTAAGCGTATGGGACGAAGCCAAGAAGAAATAGAATTGTTCGAGTTCAACGCAAGGACGCTCGTAACGCTCTGGGGTCCGAAGGAATCTTCGGAGTCACTGCATGATTATTCTCATAGAGAATGGTCGGGCTTAATCAGAAGTTTCTACTTGCCACGTTGGGAAATGTTTATCCAGAGTCTCAAGGATGCGATATCCAAACAATCGACACCAGTGCCAATTGATTGGTATGCATGGGAATATGAATGGACACAAGGACATGAATTATATGCCATTGAACCTCAAGGGTCACTTTATGAAGCCGTGAGTAGGATCTTGAATACTTACGCTGAATTCGGAACAGAAGAATAACATAGAATTCTTGCAGAAAGCAGCTTTCAGCCAAAATTATGGCGATGAAAGCTGTTTTTCCCGCATTTCACTTGATTTACATGAATATGTTGAGCATTTAATACTATTGATCATTCAAAGATGAAGTTGGTAAAATAGACCATGGAGGGGATATCACCATGTACAGAATGCTTATTGCCGACGACAATAAAAATGAGAGAGATGGTATGAAATACTTGATCTCTAAATATCAACTGCCTATCGAAATTAGCGAGGCGAGAAACGGTAAAGAAGCACTACAGATTGTTCAACAACAGAAATTTGATATTCTTCTAACGGACATTAAGATGCCATTCATGGATGGTTTGGAGCTAGTTAAGCATGTTAGGGTGATCTATCCAAATATGAAAGTTATGTTACTCAGTGGTCATGGAGAGTTTGAATATGCAAGGTTGGCTATTCCATTGAGGGTACTCCATTATTTGCTGAAGCCCGTTGAAGCACAAGAATTGCGTAGGGTACTTTCTGAGGTTATTGAAGAATGTAAGCAGGAAGAAGCAGAACGACATAAGTTACAACCTAATTTGAAACCGCATACAAAGTTGGGTGCAGATTCAATTTTATAATCCATGGGAAATCGTACACCAGAAACGGAGTATGGCATAAGAGCCATAGATGATTTGATCCGTATCATCGAGAGTAACTATGATCAGGATTTGAGTCTGGATTATTTGGCGGGGAAAGTTCATTTGTCCGGCAGTTATCTCAGTCATCTTTTTAAAAAAAGAACAGGGACGAGTGTCGTGAAATATATCAATCAATATCGTATGGAGAAAGCGAAAGAATTCTTAGACCAAAGTAATTACAAAATAAATGATGTGTATAAGATGGTAGGGTATTCAGATTTCTCATACTTCGGTGTGTCCTTCAAACAGCATTTCGGGCTTACGCCCACGCAATATCGAGAAAAGGCTCGATCATTATGAGAACATTATTGACGTTCTTCCGGGATATGAAGCTCAAGAACAAGCTGGTTGCATCCTATCTGGTCGTGATCATTATCCCAATCTTGGTACTGGGCGTCTATTCTTACCGAATGGCTGAATTTTACTTGAAGCAGCAACTCATGATGGGCATGGAGAATACCGTGAAGCAGATTTCGCTTAACTTAGAACAGAATTTTGAGAAACAGAGCAACTTTATCGATTTCATGGCATTCAATCCAATTATCAAGAAAATTATGGGGTACGAATTAGGGGATATATTCAGCTATACGAAAGAACTAAATGAGAATATTGAGCCAACGCTTTGGTACTACACGAACATCAATATGGAGCTGAAAGAAGTCAGTTTTTACTCGGAATTTACAGGTAGGCAGATCGGGAACTTTATCTATTCAAGTGAGAACGTTCGGAATTTGGATTGGTATCAAGTAGCCAAACAGCGCAATCAGACAACATGGACCTATGACCAAGGTGTCTTATTTGCAACACATAATATTATGAAGAGTAATAATAGTACCTTCGCTGGTGTTCTGCATGTGAAGTTGGATAAAGATAGAATCTTCGAGAAATTAGACGAGATCAATAATAGTAGTGACTATGGCACGATTATTACGGATAGTAATCAACAAGTGATTTATTCAAGTGCGAGTGGTGGGGAAGAAGATGCTGTAGCGAGTCAAATCATAAGTGCTAGTACCGGACAATTAGATATTGGCGACAAGGAATATTCACTGGTCAAAAGTAATATTGAGCGTCCTGGGTGGACTCTTTATTATTATACCCCTGTACGTTCGATGATCATGGATACTAGCAATATTCTAAAAGCGATGGTATCTATCATATTAGTGTGTATCTCTATCTTATTGTTCATTATATGGATCTTTACAAAGACGATAGTACTGCCTATCTATACGCTCAAAAAGAAAATCAGAATCGTGGAGGAAGGTAACTTCAATGTCCCTATCCACTCACACTCCAAAGATGAAATTGGCGAACTTACGAACAGCTTCGCAAGTATGGTTCGAAAGATAAGGGAATTGATTGACCAAGTATATCAATCTGGCATTATGGAGAAGGAAGCCGAACTGAAAGCTCTTCAAGCCCAGATTAGCCCTCATTTTCTATATAACACGCTGTCGATTATTAACTGGCGCGCTGTTCAAATGGAAGCGGAAGACATCAGCCTTGTGGTGAATGCTCTTTCGAAATTCTACCGTACAAGTCTGAATCAAGGAAAGCAATTAACAAGTGTCAGAGATGAGATTATTAATATCCAAGCGTATATTGATATTCAATTGGCTATGCATGATGATCGTCCGTTCGATGTCGTGTATGAGATTGAAGAAGGTTTGAACTATTATCAGACGGTAAATTTCATACTGCAGCCGATTGTTGAGAATGCGATCAAACATGGTATTGATGAAAAAGATGAGGGAAAAGGAATCCTTACGATTCAAGCCTATACATACGATGATCATATCCGATTTGTCGTGAGTGACAATGGGAAAGGGATGAATCAAGAGCTAATCAATCGTCTCTTATATGCTAGCGGAACGGGATATGGCCTGAAAAATGTCCATGAACGTATTAAATTATACTATGGAGAACCCTACGGAATTACAATTGAAAGCGAAGTGAATGTAGGGACGATGATATGTATTGATATTTCTAAACAGATGTAGGTAAAGATCCACATGACATTAACAATTCAGTTAATGTCATGTGGATTTTTTTGTTGGTCCTGAGTCTGTGATATAGGCAAAGGGTCCTATTTTATAGATAAATCTACCATATTGAGGTAAAATGAGAGTTGATAGTTTCTGATCTACTATATTTAAATTATTCATAGAATAGGAGACCTACAATGAAAAGATTCGCTCAAATTTTATTATGCTCTATCATCACCATAAGTGGCACAACGGCTATAAGTACCAGTACAAGTCAAGCGGCGTCGGGTCAGGTTAGTATCATGTTGGACGATTATTCGCTACCCTTTCCGGTACAGCCTACGGTTATGAATGAGACAACGATGGTGCCGTTTCGGGCGATATCTGAAGCGCTTGGTGTTAAGGTTGTGTGGAATCAAGCGAAACAGGAGATTACAGCATCGAAGACAGGTACAGCAGGGACCAAACAAGTTGTACTCACGATGGGTAGTAAGAATGCTGTAGTCGACGGTCAGGTGGTTAAGTTAATCGCTTCTCCGCAAACAGTTCAAGGTAGTACGCTGATACCATTGAGCTTTTTTAGCTCTCAATTTGGAGCAACTGTCGCGTGGAATCAAGCAACGAAGACAGTATCCATTACATCGCCTAAAGAAGATATATACACGATGGGGTTTTATGCTTTGTCTTCTTTTGACGAACGGTCCATGGTCTCGTCATTTGATTCTGTTGCCTTCGGCTGGAGTCGGATCGATAAGGATGGTCAGTTTACAACGCAGGGCAAGGAGTATAGATGGCCGCAAGCAGCTGGAACCGTCACTCCGGAATCTATTATTCAGGAAACGGATCAGCAGGGAACGACACCTTATCTGATGGTTTACTCGGTTGACGGAGGCCTCGAACTTACCAAAAACTTAGAAGACATGACACTACAGAATCAGACGATTACTGCTATCGTGGACACCGCTTCTCAAAAAGGTTTTAAAGGGGTTGTACTCGATTTAGAGGGCTTAGGATGGAGCGGAGATAAAGCTAAAGCACGTTCAGACTATAACGCATTTATTAAGAATCTATCCTCGAAGACAGATCAAGCAGGTCTTAAGCTTAGCATCGTCCTTCATCCATTAAATAGTTCTTATACGGGATATGATTATAGAACGCTTGCGAGCCTCGCTGATGATTTGATTATTATGGGATATGCTTTTGAAGATGAGAAAAGTCCGGAGCCACTCGTGAAGGTAGACGAAGCTATTACATTGGCCTTGAAGGAAGTGGGTAAAGATAAACTCATTCTAGGTATATCTCTAGGTAGTGAGAACGAGCAATCGGTGAATGCCAAGATTGGACTTGCTAAACGTTACGGTCTGAAAGGGATTGCGATCTGGCGTATTGGGATTATAGGACAATCAGCGTGGACCGAAATGAATAAGTCAGTCTTCAAGTAAAGAGACATTCATTTATAGCATAGACCTAAGTGATTTCCATGTTCTTAGGGAAATTTACTTAGGTCTTATTTATATAGCGCTTCCATTGAGAGATTGTAATTTGTTCGGAATTTTCTAAGATAACGACATAGAATTGTAGCTACATTTCCTACCAATTTATTCCGATAAGAAGATAGACATATATTGTTTATACCCTAATTATAAGGAGTAGAAGCTATGTTCAAACGTGTGGAGAGTAAATTTGAGTTAGATCGATTTAATCATATTTGGACAACCGTCTGGCTGGAGAAAGGATATGATCTTGATTTTACTGAAGAGGTTCTGGAACGGTTTGTGATCGTTACAGAAGAGGGTGAGCATATAGGTACATCCGAAATTACACCTTACAGTATTCACGAGAGTGAGATCAATCAGATTGCTCCCTTTGCAGATCATCCGAAACTCATTCAGGCAGAAGGAGCAGTAGCAATAATTGATAAGATGGCGGTACTTAAGCATTATCGAGGGCATTTTATTGCAGACCTACTATCAGCAGCCGTTCTTTTTGGTGAGGAGAATAAATTAAAATATTATGTAGCATTAATGGAACCTGTGTTTCAGCGAGCTCTCCGGATTACGTTTCATGTACCTATAGAGAAGGTTGGAGGTAAAGTATATTATAAGGGTGATTACGTTGTTCCAGTGATTATCGATGTAGAGGAGGTTTACAATAATAAAGAGCAGTATCCTTGGATTATCTATCTACAAGAAACAAGTCATATACAGCAGACAGCCCAATAAGTTAATCAAAATTACAGAAAAGAAAGAGATGAGATACTCATGGATATAGTGGCGTTATCGGAACTAGATAAAAGAAATCGGTTATTTATTAAAATTTTGTGGGGAATGCTTACACTTGGTATCGTTACGGATTTCGCCATTGGGTTAAATATTCAAATGATACTTATGCTTGCAGGGTTGGGTTCCGTTGCTTGTGGAGTGGCAACTTTTATGACCTATCGTCAAATTGGGGTTCAATACATAAAATATTATGTAGTGTGTATATTTACTTTAATCGTACTTTTTCTAATTGTGTCAGATCCAAATCCTATCATTAGTACATATTTTCTAGTCTATGTTAATTTAGCGATGATGACATTATATCAAGATCATAAACCAATCATATTTACTGGAATTCTAGGTGCAGCAGTAAGTACATATCTATTCATGGTTCCTTCTTTGAGAGAGCAGTTGTTTCCTCATGAATCCTTAGTCTATATCTACTTGTATCTGGCATTTGCTACTGCCGCTCTTGCATTCTCAGCTAAATTCAGTAAAAAATTGCAGCAACAGGTGGTAAAAGAGCAAGAGGAGACGCTTGTGGCTAAGCATAAGGCGGAAGCGCTTCTGGATAAATTGAAAGCTTCCATTCTGATGTTGAATGAATTCAGTGAGAGACAGCAAGAGACAGCAAGAGAACGTTCGTATTACTGGAAGCATTTCTAAGGAAGTAACTAAGACCTTCTCAGAAATGGCGGTTGCTATTGAGAGACAGACCGGCAATGTAATGAATGTAAGCGAGACGACTCATATTATCAAAGATGATGTGAAGGAGTTGCTGGACGGAACGACGCAGTTGCATCAATATTCCGTGGATAATGCGGCTTTGACCGAGCAGAGCAGTACCCAGATGGAAGTCTTATCATCAGGAGTAGAAAGTGTGCGACAGATTATTGTTCATACCGTGGAGATCATGGAACTTCTGAATAAGGAGAATGAACGCGTGAGTTCTATTGTTGGAACCATAAGTGACATTTCTGAACAGACGAATCTACTTGCGCTTAATGCAGCCATTGAGGCTGCACGTGCCGGAGAGCATGGTCAAGGGTTTGCAGTCGTATCGAATGAAGTTCGGAAGCTTGCGTCCAGATCTCGCAATGCTGCTAATGAAATTGATGGGATCTTGTCTGGTATACGCAAGCAAATCAACGCAGTTGATACTCAGGTACAGCGTGGACAGTCGGTAGTAACAGCGAGCAGTGGGGTGTCGATAGACGTCCAACAACTGATTCAGCGTATTAATGAGAATGCGGATCGAGTGAAGGTTCATTCTAACATCGTAGGTAGTTCTGCGAACCGCCTTCATGGACGGCAGATAGGCATATCTGATGATATAACCAACATCGCCGCTACGACACAGCAGAACATGGCAGCGGTGGAGGAAGTGTATGGAAGTATGGAGACGCAGGATCATAAAATAGGTACAATCGTCAAAGATTACGAAAAGTTGGATCAATTGATATCAGACCTGAAGCAACTGGTCTCCAAGCATTAACTTATTCTAAGAACATGAAAGAGCCCTACTAGACCGTGTATTTGTCTAATAGGGCTCTTTGTTATGCTATTAATATTTTATAACATGAATATCAATATGAAGGCACTTAATAGGAAACAATACCACGAGAAGTACTTCAATTGACCGCGCTCCATGATGCCCATGAACCACTTCATAGAGAAGTAGGAAGTAACAAGTGAGCATAGGAAGGCTAGCGTATAGGGAAGAGCTAATGTCCCTATTAGAGGGTCATGTATAAGGTTCGATCCCTCAAGAATCATACTGCCAACACTTACAGGGATGTACAGAAAGAATGAGAATTTAAGCGCAGTTGATTGCTTGAGTCCGAGTCCCATTCCGGCAACAATCGTAGCTCCTGACCGACTGATTCCTGGTATTAAAGCAACGGTCTGAGCAAGTCCGATGATGATAGCATCTTTCAGCTTGAGTCCTGCTTCATTCTTTCGACCGCGTAGATTACGGATCAACCATAGCGCAATTCCTGTAACTAGGAGGGAGATGGCAATGGTGAGCATGCCCTTAAAGACATCTGAGATGAGATCATTGAACAGAAATCCGATCAACCCCGCAGGGATGGTTGCAATAATAAGATATAGGATAAAGTGAAAATCCTTTTTATATTGTTCTTCTTTTGTTTTGAGGTATAGATATCCGTGTTTAATTAACTGTATTAAATCATTCTTGTATATAAGCAGAATGGCTAACAGTGAAGCGAAATTGACAAGTACCTCAAAGCCCAACCCTTCAATTTCTAATCCAAATAGCTTTTGTACAATGATAACATGAGCACTTGATGACACAGGAATAGGTTCGGTAATGCCTTGTACTAAGCCCAAGAAGGCATATTTCAGTAATTCTAAGAAATCATTCATAGTTGTAGAACACCTCGTTAGTGAAGATTGTGTAGAAAGACCATACCATGGACATAGCGACGAGAGAGAGACTGGAAGCAGGATGTATGGACTGAAGTTAAGGCTACATGAATGGCGCTCTGTAACGTTTCCCTTTGTTCATCAGAGAGATCTGGTTTATGGGCAACATAATCTTTCGCTGCCTCATTAATCATCTGATCCCATTTATACACGAAATCTGATCGTTCACCCATGTAATTGCGGTAACATTCATCAAGTTCCTCGAACAACGTAGCATAGGAGGAATAGAAATCAAGGGGTTGAATCAGTGGAAATATAATTTGAAAAAACTTACGGATGGAGTCGTAATCTAAGGTCGATCGTAGATCCTCTATGATAAAGAATAGTGCAACTTGTTGCAACGAATACTTCTTTCCTTCTTCAGCATGTCCAATGAATTCTTTGAAATCCCGCTTCACCCAATTTTGAACAGAGGTTATGGAGAAATGGGTGTATTCGATTTGCGCTCCTAAGGACACAATATCATGAAGAGAAAAAGAAGGATGAGTATCTGACTTAATCATTTTCTCTATTATAGATGGAAATGCGGTCGATATTAATGCTGACATGGATCTACCCTGTGCCAATTCAAGCTCATGATTTTCTCTCCAAATGTCTTGTATGACGCTTCGTGGTGAAGTTGTCGCCCCTATTTGTAGTGAGAGTAATAAGGAAGACATCGCTTTACGGGTAAATGTTAGAGTTTCCATAATAACACCTTTCTATATTGACTAGTTCATCTGAACTCATCATAAAATGATTCTGCGGTCGTGTCAAAACGATATATTAAAAGATAATGTCTTATCAGCCTTTGCTAACGAGACTAAATCGTCTAATTTCACCTCGTATTCACTTATCAGCGGTTTGATACGGAGAGAAGGAAATAATATAATAAGTTCATAAGAACTGTTTATAAGAACAGTTCGATAATCAATTAGAAGGAGCTTGATATGTTACTGAATTTATTTTTGATTGCTATACTGATTATTCTTACCGCTTTTTTCGTGGCTACAGAGTTTGCGATCATTAAACTCCGTCCTAGCAGAGTGAATCAAATGGTTATGGAAGGCAAGAAGAACGCACTTGCTGTTCAGAAGGTCACAAGTAATTTAGACGGATATTTATCTGCCTGTCAGCTTGGTATTACAATAACTGCTCTAGGACTTGGTTGGTTAGGTGAGCCGACAGTAGAGAAGATATTATTTCCATTATTTGAACAACTTGGGGTCGGTGAAAATACAGGACATATTCTCGCATTTATTATCGCCTTCGTGTCCATAACATTCCTACATGTTGTATTGGGTGAACTTGCACCAAAGACGCTTGCGATTCAAAAGGCAGAACAAATTGCAGTACTAACGGCACCTATTATTATTGTCTTCAATAAGATCATGTATCCTTTCATATGGGTATTAAATGGATCAGCGAATACTTTCGTAAGAATGTTTGGTATCATGCCTGCTAGTGAGCATGAGGAAGCGCACTCTGAGGAAGAGATTCAAATTATTTTGTCTGAAAGTTATGAAAGTGGAAAAATTAACAAAACAGAATATGGCTACGTCAGTCGGATCTTTGCATTTGATGATTTACTAGCTAGGGAGATTATGGTACCCCGTACAGATATGGTGTGTTTGGATGTGAATCATACACTTGAAGAGAATATAGCTATTGTGAAATCAGAACAATATACGCGCTTTCTAATTACTAAGGGGAGTAAAGATAATATTATTGGTTTCGTAAATACCAAAAAGCTCTTCCTTAAATACGATAATAGTCAGCCTGATTTTGATTTTAACGCGTTGATTCAACCTGTCATGACGGTACCCGAAAGTTTACCTGTTAAATCACTCCTGTTGAAGATGCAGGATCAGCATGTACACATTGCTCTATTGTTAGATGAGTATGGTGGGACATCCGGATTAGTTACCATCGAAGATATATTGGAGGAAATCGTCGGAGAGATTCGCGATGAGTTCGATGCAGATGAGAAGAAGCCCATCGAAAAAATAGAGGATCATCGTTACCTCGTTGAAGGGAACACTTCTATTGATGATATTAATTTGCAGCTCGGCGTGAATATTGAACATGAACAAGTTGATTCCATTGGAGGTTGGTTGTACAGTCAGCATCCGGAACTTCCCAAAGGTATTGCTTGGCAATATAACGAACTAACGTTCATTATTCGAGAAAAAGATAAAAATCGTATTCGTAAAATTGAGATTATTCGTGAGAATGTCGAAAAAGAAGAGAGCGAACAATAAGGAAATAAGCAGGGGCCTATCGATCAGTGAGTTGATCTGTAGGCCTCTTTTTTTTGGATATAACGTTATGAGTATTCAAATGGGCTCTGAATTGGTATTATAAGGTTTAATATTGAAAGCGTTATCAAAAATAGTGATTGGATTAAATATGAAGTAAGCATCATAGAGATGCCTATACAGGGGTGGGGATATGTTTGAATGATCTGTGTAAAGTGCTGATTGTAGATGATGAATATCTGGTAAGACAGGGAATCAAACATCTTCTGAATTGGGAAACAGAAGGTTTTCAAATGGTTGGAGAAGCTGGAAATGGTAAGGAAGCACTAGAAATGGTGTCCTTAGTAAGACCTCATATTGTGATTACCGATATTATTATGCCTGTGATGGATGGAGAAGAATTCACTCGTATATTGAAGGCAACGTTTCCAGAAATTGAAATTATTGTCCTTAGTAGTTTCAGTGAGTTTGAATATGTGAAGTCAACTTTTCAGAGCGGTGTTGCTGACTATATATTGAAGCCAACGCTAGAGACAGAAGGTCTCCTTACTGTACTTAGAGCAACAGCAGATAAAATACCGTCATTGAATGGTAGAAATCTTGCCTTCAGCAGCTTCAGTCCTTCTGTAGATAGCATTATGGATAAGCTTATTTCTGGGTATGAAACGGATGTTGATACAAGTATTATTCATGATACATTTCCATGGGATAGCTTCTTTTTACTAGGTTGTTCTATGAAATATATGATCAATAAGGATCAGAAAGAGCTTGCTTCATATAAGACTAGCTTGGTAACGGAGGTAGCTCGCCATGTATCTCAAGACCATGCGAAGGCGAAGGTTCATCTGATTGAAACGGAACCTGCGACGTTTATGGTGCTGTTGAATTTTGGACATAAGGAATTGGGAAACATCACGGAGGTAGTGAGAACGATAGCAACAGAGATAAGTAAGCAAGAGCCGGAATGCTGTTGGGTTATGGGGGATGTTTTTCATCATTTGAATCAATTAGGGGACGTGTATCAGGAATCCTTCTTGAAGATGATGGATTATTCATTCTTCTTGCCAGATCGGACGCTTATCATCGGAAGTGAGTTACCTATTGTTCCTAAGATAGATATAAAGTTCAATATGAATCATTTCACCGATGAGTTGAAGCGTAAGCAATCGGATACAGCTTTTGAATATTTGCAGGAGCATGTTGAGGTACTTGCGGGTCAGTATAAGAATGATGTGTTCGAGTTCAAGTCATTTCTGAGTAACATTATTTTTGTGATTATCACGTTACTAGATAATACGAAGATAGATACGGCGCTCATGGAAGAAGAAAAATATAGTTATTTCAAAAAAATGGATGAATCTAGGTATGCAAGAGATGCGGTTAGATTGTTACAGTCGTTTCTAGACAAGGTGAAGCTAATGACCACAGCTGCGGATCATAAAGAGAGCAATCGTCTACAGAAACTTCTTGATTACATGCACGAACACTATGCAGACCAGCTTACCTTGGCAGAGTTATCGAAGTATTTCCATTTCAACACATCGTATTTATCCAGCTATTTCTCAGCTCATATGAACGAAGGCTTCAGTGAATACTTGAATAGAATTAGAATTGAGAAGGCTATGGAACTATTGAATGACGATAGTATCACCATTTCAGAAATCAGTGGTAGAGTGGGGTATTCTGACCACAGTTACTTTTGCAAAGTGTTCAAGAAATTCACAGGAGATTCTCCAAGCTCCTATCGTCGCAAAAAATATAAGAAGCAAGAGAAGTGAATGTGATGAGGACTATATTCGATAGATTTAAAAATTTGAAGCTGTTTACCAAAATGTTCATGGTTATGGTTGTCAGTATTATTACAGTATCTGTAGCCATATCATGGACCAGCATTCATATGTCGACGGATTTGTTTATGCAAACATTCAGTATTACGAATACGAAAGTACTTAATCAGATTGAAAACGGTTTTGAATCATACAATGATTCTATCGTAACGGTTGTAAGCAATGCCAATCAAAGCGGGGCGATGAGGAGCTTCTTGACGCAAGGGGATGTTGATTCCCTAAGCATCGTGAAGTCGTATTTCAACATGAAGGAGCAGGTAAAGAAACTCCAATCAAATTTAGATGCATACGAGGTGGGAATCACGATTGCGGGAGTGAATGGTCGGGTATACTCGACCGATCGCTTTTATTTGGCGATGGATGATAGGAAGCTGAATGAGCACCCGCTTACTCTGAATAGTCATAAAGAGCCGAAGAGACTGATCTATCAAGATTATAAAGAGATTACGGGGACTAATGGTATGGGTGAGCAGATGATTGTTGCAACCAAGGCATTATTAGATCGCTCAACAGGTTATATTTACGGAACGATATATATCAGCATGAAGGAGCGTGACTTCGGTCATGTCTTCGATAGTTACACAAGCCTTGGTAACGATGTGTTCATTCTTAATAAAAATGGGATGATCGTCTCGAGTAATCGAAAGGATCGAATTGGCTATATGAGCCAAGAACTGCTAGATTATGCAGAACAATTGGATACGGAAGCGTCAGATTATTTAAATGTAAGCGTGCAAGGTAAGGATAGTATTGTGATATCAGATAGTCTCCCTACGTATGATTTCTATATTGTGAATACCATCGATAAAGAAATAGCCCTTGGACAAATGATTGATGCGAAGACATTGACGCTCATTGGTATCGTTATCGTAGGCATCGCATTATTGATCGTATTTCTCATTACTAGACAAATAAGTAAATCACTAACGAAGCTTGTTCTTCAAATGTCCAATGTGACACACAATGAATTCGGCAATCATATCACCGTGACCGGAAGTTATGAAATAAGAGAACTCGGTCAGGCGTTTAATTATATGCTTGATGAGCTCCACGATTATGTGGACAAGCTTGTAGAGACACAAAAAGGACAGCGGAATGCAGAGCTTGCAGCATTGCAACGACAGATTAACCCGCATTTCTTGTACAATACATTGGCATCCGTCAAAACATTAGTACAACAAGGCAGTAAGGAGAAGGCGACGGAAACGATTCATTCATTAATATCGGTTCTGCAAAACACGATCAGTAATGTCAGCGAGACGATTATGGTGGAGCAAGAGCTCGGAATATTGAAACACTACGTGTTTATTAACCATGCTCGTTACGGTGACCGTATTAAGGTTGGTTATTTCGTTGCACCCGAGTGCATGGACTACCATGTTCCGAAGCTGATCATTCAGCCTTTTATTGAGAATGCCTTTTTTCATGGTTTTAACGTAAAAAGTAGCGGCTACATTCATGTACTAGTGTCAACAGACGGACAGGCTCTTTATTGTGAGGTAGTGGATAGTGGTGATGGAATCGAAGGACTACCTTCAGAGAATGCTTTCCTTAATACGAAGAAGAGTCGGCAAATGTTCAGTGGGATAGGGATTAAGAATGTACATGATCGTATCAGATTGTTGTATGGAGAAGAATTTGGAGTCAGCATTGTGAGCGAACTTGGAAATGGAACAAGGGTGAAGATAAAGTTGCCGTTGATCAAAACATAAAAATAGTATTAGAAACCAAAGAAAGTACAAATCGTTTAAGTAAGCGATTACAATATAGCGAAAAATTGACAAATGATCGTAAAGATATTCCTAACGATCGATTCTAGAGAAAAGGTAAGATTAATCCCATAGAAAGCAAACGCTTTCAGTAGAAGTTATCAAAATAATACTCAACGGGGGTTGATGAAAATGAAGAAGTTATGTGCTGTTCTTCTAACAAGTGTATTAGTATTAAGTGCCTGCTCATCGAAATCAGATGAATCCAACACGAGCAGTGTTGAGACTGCAGGGAAAAGTACTGTAGAGAAAAGTAAAGAAATAACAGTCTGGGCATGGGATCCAGCATTCAACATCGCAGCACTAGAAGCCGCTAAAGAAGTATATAGTGCAACTAACCCTGATGTGAAAGTGAATATCATAGAGTACGCACAAGCAGATATTATTCAGAAATTAAATACTGGACTCAACTCGGGTACTACAAGTGGTCTTCCGAATATCGTACTGATTGAAGACTATCGTGCTCAGAGCTTTCTAAGTGCTTACCCAGATGCCTTTCATGAGTTGTCGGGGAGTATCAAGCCAGAGGATTTCGCAGATTACAAACTTGGTCCTACAAGTCTGAATGGTAAGCAATATGGTGTGCCTTTTGACTCAGGTGCAACAGGGTTGTACTACAGAACAGACTACTTAGAGCAAGCAGGATATAAGGCTAAAGATATGGAGAATCTGAATTGGGATCAATACATTGAGATTGGTAAAGTTGTAAAGGAAAAAACAGGTAAAAAAATAATCACGTTGGATCCCAATGATCTAGGGATTATCCGTTCGATGATTCAGTCGGCAGGTTCATGGTATCTAGCTGAAGATGGAAAAACACCGGATATTGTAACGAATGCTGCGCTGAAGGAATCCTTCATGATTTACAAAAAAATGATGGATGCTGATATCGTCAATATCCACTCGGATTGGAGTCAATTTATTGCAGCTATAAATAAAGGCACAATAGCTACGGTTCCTATAGGGAACTGGATTACACCTTCCATTAAGCAAGAAGCTTCACAATCAGGCAAATGGGCAGTAGCTTCGTTCCCGAAACTTCCGGGTAATGCTAAGTCTGTGAATGCCTCTAGCCTTGGAGGAAGCTCATGGTATGTGATGAATGTTCCAGGAGCAGAGACAGCAACTGATTTCTTAGCTTCAACATTCGGTAGTAACGTTGAATTGTATCAAAAACTACTAAAAGATATTGGTGTAGTAAGTACCTTTAAAGCGGCTTCTACAGGAGATGCTTATTCGCAAGAGGATCCGTTCTTCTCAGGACAAAAAATATATGCTGATTTTGCATCATGGACAGAGAAAATTCCAAATGTGAATTATGGTATGCACACCTATGCGATTGAAGATATCTTAGCCGTTGAAATGCAGAACTATTTGAACGGTAAGGAAATTGATAGTGTCCTGAAGGATGCTCAGAGCCAAGCGGAAACACAAGTTAGATAATCATCATTTCCTGATAAACCACCTAGAGCCTTGAGGTTTGATCGGCTCCCTCGCCACAATAAAGGGGGTACGGGTCAGCACTCAAGGTTCTATTTAATATTACCTACAGAGAGGAGTGAGACAGGTATGAAGCAAGCCAAACCACACTTAAGTTTAGACAGAAGAAATGGTATTACCGGCTGGTTATTTATCATCATTTCTGTTGTGATGATCTTTACCTTTTATTTCTATCCGATGGTTCAATCGCTCATATTATCTTTCAAAACAGGTACAGGGGCTAACTTAACATTTGTGGGATTGGATAACTATATTCGGTTGTTCAGTGATCGTACTTTTCTAACAGCGGTTAAGAATACGTTTATTTATTTGATAATACAGGTACCTGTAATGATCATTCTGGCATTGATGATTTCAGTCCTTTTAAATGATAGTAAGCTGAAATTCAGAGGGTTTTTCCGCACAGCGATATTCCTTCCTTGCGTTACGTCGCTCGTTGCATACTCGATCATTTTTAAATATTTATTTGCAGGCGATGGCCTTGTGAACTCATTACTATTGAATATTCATCTGATTAATCAGCCGATCGAGTGGATCACAGATCCATTCTGGGCCAAGGTGACGATTATTATCGCAATTACTTGGCGCTGGACAGGGTACAACATGATCTTCTACTTATCCTCCCTACAGAATATTGATAATTCTATCTATGAAGCAGCTAGAATTGATGGCGCTTCATCGATCCAGCAATTTTTCAAAATAACAATTCCACTAATGAAGCCAATCATCTTATTTACATCCATCACATCAACGATTGGTACACTACAACTCTTCGATGAAATTGTTAACATTACGAAGGGTGGACCGGGGAACGCCACGATGAGTATTTCCCATTACATTTATAATCTTTCATTTAAATATTCTGCGGATTTCGGTTACGCCGCAACGGTATCTTACTCCATCGTAATTATGATTATTGTGTTAGCCTTCATTCAGTTTAAAGTGGCAGGTGAGAAGAATGGCTAAAATGAAAAGAACGTTTGTATATTTGTTTCTGAGTGTCGTTTCCTTCGTCTCTATATTTCCTTTTCTATGGATGATTATCAGTTCTACGAATCCATCAGTTGATGTTACTAAAGGTAAGCTT
Organism: Paenibacillus macquariensis; assembly: GCF_900156375.1. Lineage (GTDB taxonomy): Bacteria > Bacillota > Bacilli > Paenibacillales > Paenibacillaceae > Paenibacillus_AQ > Paenibacillus_AQ macquariensis. Next base: position 114,259 of record NZ_FTNK01000013.1, on the reverse strand, counting down.
CTTCCAGGTAGCTACTTCATGGACAATTTAAGAAAACTAATGGATTCAACAGAATTGTTGCAAGCACTATATAACTCGGCTGTTATTGCTATCGTGACTACGGTATTGGCGATGGTTATCGCTTCACTTGCAGGTTATGGATTCGAAATATTCAGAAGTAAGACTAGAGACGCCGTATTTAACATTTTACTGCTCTCTATGATGATTCCATTTGCTGCACTTATGGTACCGCTATATCGCTTCTTCGCGGATATATCGCGCTTTGCGCCTGCTATAGGTATAAACAGTATTTCTGCAGTTATTCTACCGACGGTAACGACAGCGTTCTTGATATTCTTCTTTCGTCAAAGCACAAAGATGTTCCCGAAGGATATGCTTGAAGCAGGTAGAATTGATGGTCTAACGGAGATTGGAATTTTCTTTAAAATATTCATGCCAACGATGAAAACAACGTACGCTGCTGCAGGTATTATTACGTTCATGGCGAGCTGGAACAATTATTTGTGGCCATTGATTGTATTGCAGACACCAGAGAAGAAGACGATGCCACTCTTGATCTCGAATCTGGGTGCGGGTTATGCTCCAGATTACGGTGTGATTATGACAGCGATTGTCATTGCAACGATTCCGACAGCGTTAGTGTTCTTCCTATTGCAGAAGCATTTCGTAGCGGGTATGACAGGCTCGGTTAAATAAAGAAGCTATAAATCGGATGGACAATCCGTCATCGTAGCGGCCATCACATACAACTGTTTGTATATTTGAGGGGAGCGTTTCAGATGTTAATTAAGGATAATATACCTACATTAGAATGGTTAACGGACTTAAATATGTATGCGGTGAATCGATTGGATCCACATTCGGATCATCGATATTATGAAACGATGGAGGAGGCGGAAACATTAGGAGCAATGCCTCTTCGGTATTCATTAAATGGTGAGTGGAAATTTAGTTATGCTAAACATCCAGATAGCCGACCTCAGAACTTCTACAAAGTAGACTATAACTGTGCCGGATGGGATCATATTGATGTTCCAGGACACATCCAGCTACAAGGATACGGGAAACCACAGTATGCGAACACGATGTATCCATGGGATGGTGTTGAAGAATTACGTCCACCACACATTCCACAGAATGATAATGTGGTTGGAAGTTACGTGAAGTATTTCTCAGTACCCGATAACATGAAGAATAGACCTGTGATGGTATCTTTTCAAGGCGTGGAATCAGCCCTTTATGTGTGGGTAAACGGACAGTTTGTAGGGTACAGCGAAGATAGTTTTACGCCATCGGAATTCGATATCTCTTCTTACTTAGTGGAGGGAGAGAATAAGCTAGCGGTAGAGGTTTATCAGCGGAGTACAGGGGAATGGCTAGAGGATCAAGATTTCTGGAGATTCTCAGGAATATTCAGAGATGTATATTTGTACACGGTGCCGGAGATTCATGTTCGAGATCTATATGTTCATACGGGTCTGGATCAGGAATATTCCAAAGGAACGTTATCTGTAGAACTTGATTTTCTTAGTGATGTGAAAGCATCCTTAGAACTGGATTTAAGAGATGCAGATGGAGAACAGGTAACACTTGTTCATTCGTCCGTTGAAGGAAGAACGCTAGAGGTGTCTTTGGATGCTGGACGAGTTCAGTTATGGAGTGCAGAGAAGCCTTACTTATACACACTATTTATACACGTCCTTGATGCATCAGGTAATCTAGTGGAAGTCATTCCACAACGCGTAGGATTTCGTGTCTTCGAGCTTATAGATAAAGTGATGTGTCTGAACGGTAAGAGAATCGCCTTGAAGGGTGTTAATCGCCATGAATTTAACGCTAGACGTGGTAGATCCGTTACGAAAGAAGATATGTTGTGGGATATTCGAACATTAAAGCAACATAACATCAATGCTGTACGCACATCGCATTATCCCAATCAGACAGATTGGTATGAACTATGTGATGAGTATGGGATCTATGTGATCGACGAAATGAACTTAGAGACGCATGGTTCATGGCAGAAGCTAGGCGCTGTGGAGCCTTCGTGGGTCATTCCAGGAGATCGGCCAGAGTGGCAAGATATCGTTCTTGATCGTGCCAGATCGATGGTAGAAAGAGACAAGAATCACCCATCTATCCTGATTTGGTCCTGTGGTAATGAGTCTCATGGTGGCGAAGTCATCTATAACGTGTCGCAATACTTCAGAGAGAAGGACCCGGATCGATTGGTTCATTATGAAGGGATATTTCATGATCGGCGGTTCAATGATACGAGTGATATGGAGAGCCGCATGTATGCGAAGCCAGCTGACATCGAGACGTATTTACTTGATGATCCGCAGAAGCCATTCATTAGCTGTGAATACATGCATGCCATGGGTAACTCACTTGGAGGCATGCACAAATATACAGAACTTGAAAGGAAATATCCATTGTATCAAGGTGGATTCATCTGGGATTATATCGATCAGGCATTGTTCAAAAAAGATCGCTATGGCAAGGAATTCTTAGCGTATGGTGGTGATTTCGGAGACCGACCTACAGACTATAATTTCTGTACAGATGGCATTGTATATGCTGATCGTACGCTATCTCCTAAGATGCAGGAGGTTAAAGCGTTATATCAGAACTTCCGTTTGCAACCTGAACTTAAGGGTGTGACGATTGTGAATGAAAGCTTATTCCAGAATGCGAATGATTACAGGTTGGAATATAGCGTGAATTATGAAGGAAGCGAACTGTATCGTGGAAACATGGAAGTGGATGTAGCACCACGATCAGAACAATATGTGGCATTGCCTTATCTTGCAAACTTTGTTGATGTAGCAGGTGAATATTACATTAATACATCACTGGTCTTGAAAGAGGATATGGTTTGGGCGCAAGAAGGTTATGAGATTGCATTTGGCCAGAACATATTCCAACATGGTTCGGTAGACAGACAGCCAGAAGTAACAACAGGTAAGCTGAAAGTGATTCATGGCGACGTCAATATTGGTGTTCAGGGAACGAACTTCAGTATGTTGTTCTCTAGAGCGCAAGGTAGTCTGGTCTCACTTGGATATTCAGGCAGAGAGATGATCTCTCGTCCTCCATATCCAGAGTATTGGCGAGCGATGACCGATAATGATAGAGGTTGTAGCAAAGGGTTCACGCATAGTGGATGGTATGCAGCTAGTCTTATGCCTAAATGTGTTAACGTGGAGACGACGGAACAAGATGATTACGTCTTAGTATCGTTCACATATGCGGTTAGTATCAGTGACGATGTTAAAGTTACGGTGACCTACGGAGTGCGTTCAGATGGTGCTTTGCGAGTGAAGACACGATATCAAGGTGCAGCTGGATTGCCGTCATTACCGATCTTTGCACTTTCCTTCAAAATCCCGATGGATTACAGTCATTTAGATTGGTATGCTATGGGACCAGAGGAGAACTACATCGACCGTGTTCATGGCGCTAAGCTCGGAGTATTTCATAATGAAGTATCAGACAACGTATCAGGTTATGTTAAACCTCAAGAGTCAGGGAATCGTACGGGTGTTAGACAAGTCAGCATAACGGATGATCTCGGTCATGGTATCCTAATTGATGCGGACGTACCTGTAGAATGTAACATTTCGCCGTATACAGCATTTGAGCTAGAGCATGCAGCGCATCATTATGAGTTACCGCCAGTCTATTACACGGTTGTAACCGTAGCGGGTAGACAGATGGGTGTGGGTGGAGATGATAGTTGGGGTGCTCCAGTCCATGATGAATATCTAATTCCATCGGATGGTGAAATGGAGTTCGAATTTGTGATTAAGGGTTTGTAGTTAAATAGTGAGAGCAGCGCTTTATTATGGGTTGCAAGCCTTAGAGATCAATGAATTGATCTCTAAGGCTTTTTTTCATGTAAAAGGACTTCATGAGTATCCAAAAGGATTGCCAATTGGTATTATAAGGAACGTGTTAGGCGTGCCAAAAAGAGCTATAAGGGGACTAAGCTATGAATTGGATCATGTTCATGATTATAGGGTGTGAAATTGCCTTTTGGGTATTCATCTTGCTTGGGTTAACAAGTAGATATATCTTGAAGTTGGAGAAGTTAGGAATGCTATTATTAGCATGCACACCGGTTATTGATCTCATCTTATTAATTGTTACAGGTGTTGATTTATATAAAGGAGCGATAGCGACTACGGCCCATGCACTGGCAGCGGTCTATATTGGTGTGTCTATTGGTTTTGGTAAAAGCATGATTGCTTGGGTAGATACACGATTTAAATATTACGTCACAAAACAAGTTGTCGCGCCTATAAAATTATCAGGTATGGAGCATGCAAGGCATTATTCAAAAGGATTTGTTAGGCACTTGGTAGCCTATGGAATAGGATGTGGTCTTCTTGTAGGTGTTATTTACATTGTAAATGACACATCACGAACAGAGGCACTAATGAATATGATGAAGATTTGGAGTGTCATCCTAGGTGTAGATCTGATGATTACAGCTAGTTACTTCATGTGGCCACGTCAGGAGAAACGCAAAGCTTAGGCCTTTCACTATGTAAAGTAAATACGCTACTTAGCCGAATATAAGCTGGGTAGCGTACTATTGTTAGAGCATTAATAGGGTTTGTTTATGTTATAAGATTACGCTTTTTTTCTACTTCTTCGAATCCAAAAATACAACGCTGTCACGATACCAAGGGCGATGATTACATAAGCGACATTGGAATACACATCCATATATTCGACGACGTTCTCCCAATTGTCTCCGACTGCGGCACCCACCATTACAAGAGCGATATTCCATATTACACTGCCAGCTATTGTGAAAAGTAGGAATAGCCAGAACTTCATTTTAGCCATGCCTGCTGGGATTGAAATAAGACTGCGAATCAGAGGGATCATCCGGCAAAAGAACACCGTCCAATAACCGTAGCGCTCGAACCAAGCGTCTGCTTTACGAATGTCTTCTTTCTTTATACGGAGATATCGTCCCCATCGATCTATGATAGCTTCTAATCTATCCACGTTAAGCAGATGACCAACACCATATAGAATAATGGCACCAATCGTAGAACCAAGTGTTGCCACCGCAATAACGCCTGTGACCGTCAGATCAGAATGGGTTGTCATAAACCCCCCGAAGGTAAGAATGACTTCAGATGGAATCGGAGGAAATACATTCTCCAAGGCAATCAGTAGAAAAATTCCCCAATATCCGAATTGTTCCATAAAACTTGTAATCCAATTTTCCATGTTGAAAGATCCTCCAAGTAAGTGCTAGCTGATAGCTAGTTTTCAATAGTATAACTGAAATATTCATAATCTAACAATTGGGTGTAATTAAAGGGGTTAATTGCTTTTATTTTCATCCTATGGCATAATGAAACGTTAGCTCATGTTTAAATATTGGGCTTTTTTGCAATATAACTTCATGGAGGTAAACAATATAGTGGACCGTTATCCTTTTGAGCATGATCCTACCAAGCCTTTTATTTCGCAAGTTGGCGATTGGGTAGCAGATGTATTCTATGAACTATTACCAGAAGCGGGCTTTGAAGTCCGTGATGAACAGATATATATGGCGTTCCAATTGGAACGTGCTTTTGCAGATAAGAAAGCGATCTTTGCTGAGGCAGGGGTTGGAACAGGCAAGACGTTGGTCTATTTGTTGTATGCCATTTGTTATGCTAGGTATACTCGTAAACCGGCTATCATCGCTTGTGCGGACGAGTCATTGATTGAGCAGTTAGTGAAGCCAGAAGGGGATATTGCCAAGTTGGCTCAGCACCTTAGCTTAGCGATTGACGCACGGTTGGGCAAATCTCCAGATCAGTATGTATGTCTAGTGAAGTTGGATGAAGCTAGATTTAAGGACGAGCAGGGGGCACAGTGGGAAGACTTGTACGAGAATCTACCTGAATTTGTTCATAGTCCTCAACCGATGCAGACGTTTTATGCATACGGCGATCGTAAGAACTATCCTCATCTAAATGATGAACAATGGCACAAGATTAACTGGGATTCCTTCCAGGATTGCTTCACATGTGACAGACGACACCGTTGTGGACAGACACTTTCCAGAGAATATTATCGTCATTCGTCGGACCTCGTAATATGCTCACACGATTACTATATGGAGCATGTATGGACATTTGAGGGAAGAAAGCGTGAGGGACAACTTCCGCTCTTGCCTGATCATTGTGCGGTTGTATTTGATGAAGGACACTTGCTAGAGTCGGCTGCGATGAAAGCACTTGGATATAAAATGAAGCATGTCATATTCGAAGAGTTGATTTTACGCTTGCTACAAGGGGAAGTGCGTGAAGCGCTTGCCGTGCTTATTGATGAAGCGATTGATCAATCTGAAATCATGTTTCATTTGTTAGAGAAGCACAGTGAGAGTATCCCGGGATCTGATCGGAAGCAGATTCATCTGAATGACACGCTTCTACAGGCAGTTCACCATTTCCGCAGTATCTTAACGGCTATCGAGGAAGAGCTTGTATTTGAAAGTGAACTATACACGTTAGATGATTATCAACTGCGAATTGTGGAAGAACATATTGAGATGATGCAGAAAGCATTGGGTCTTTTTGAGAATTCTGAAGCTTTGATATGTTGGGTGACGGATAGCGAAGATGGATTAACCTTATCGATTATGCCGAAGGCGGTTAAAGAAGTGTTGCAAGAACGTGTATTCAATACGAATATGCCAATTGTTTTCTCTTCCGCAACGCTTTCTGTTGATGGATCATTCCATTATGTAGCAGATAGTCTAGGACTGGACAATTACTTATCCTTCTCCGTGAATTCGCCGTATGATTATCCTAATCAGATGCAAGCTTTTGCGCCCAAATTAACGCAGGGGACTTTTGCTGAGAAGTTGGAGATTGCGGGGCAATTGTTGGAACGTACGAATGGAAGGGCACTAATCCTCTTCCGTACGCATGAAGAGTTACAACAGTTCAAACAGCAGATTACGCTAGATCCAAGATGCGCAGATATGCCGTTTTATTATGAAGGTGATCAGGAGATTAGTTATCTGATCTCGGCTTTTCAGAGGAATGAAGCAAGCGTGCTATGTGCGGTGAGTCTGTGGGAAGGACTGGATGTACCTGGTCCATCCTTATCGAACGTGATTATATGGTCGCTCCCATTCCCTCCGAACGATCCAGTGTTTATGGCGAAGCGCAATGCCTCTGCCTCTCCGTTTGAAGAAGTGGATCTACCTCATATGCTCTTACGCCTAAGACAAGGTATGGGACGTCTGATTCGATCCCGTGGGGATCAAGGAATCATTGCTATTCTTTGTGAAGAATTACAGCAGAAGGATTCTGTGCGAGAGCATGTCCTATCCGTGATGCCAGAAGGCGTTACCCTACAAGAGACGTTATAGAGATAGATATACAGTAAAAAACCTTAATTCATCAGAAATGATGGGTTAAGGTTTTTTTTGCTATATAGGCTGTTGGGAATTTGAATTATGGGAAGTAGCTAATATTAATTAAAATGCGTGATAACACCAGGGGCATTAGAAAGCCTTAAGGTTCGGTAATCGTACCTAGAAACAGCCAAACCTTAGTCTGTGTATCTTCAATCGCAAAGAAGAAGGGACGATCTATGGTCATATCAATAGGGGGTGATGGAGTACCGGCTGCTGGTACTAACACGGCTGTTACAGCTGCGGCTTCTGTTCCCTTCTCATTGACTTCAAGAAAAGTTTTATGCAGTACTTCACTGATATACAATGGTTCCGTGGACATTTGTGAGAAATCTGCTTTACGTGGATCGAAGGCATCGCTCATTCCAAGAGTCTGGAGTGCTTGGTTTAGTGTCTTCGCATAGTCCGCTGTGAACCGCGGTAGGCTTATATGGACATGCTTAGATTCAAATGACTTGTGCAAAGGAGAAGAATCTTTAGCAAGTTGTTGGACAAATGTATCTATGGTTGATTGTTTACGCGGAAGGATAATGAGCATAGACATGCGACCATCACCATACGGAAGGTGGATAGCTTGCCAATCTGCCGTTTCTTCGTAAGGAAAGTCGTGAGTCTGTTGCATCATTTGTACGTTCTGTATGGAACCATCTCCCATTGTGAAGGGACGCGCCTCAGTAAAATCCTCTGAGAAGGGATGTTCCCAGGTTCCCTTGAAATAGATAGCGTTAATAAGAATGGATAAGGTATCTATGCTTAAAGGCTCGCTTAGTATGCTAGTGATTTTATCCTGTGTGTTCTTCTTCACCCAATCATTGATGTTATCCAGCGTACGGGAACTACTCAAGTTGTCTTCAGCATTAATCTCTGCTTTGTAGCTGTTCTCTCCTGTATTGAGGAAGGAAGGTCTGATCTCGATACCTTCTTGATACCAGATGGAGTTGGCAATACTTAACTCGACTCCCTCATCGGAATGTTCAAGTAGCTTTCTTTGCTGCTCATTCGCCCGATTTAATTTCTCTAACGTCGTTCCACCCCAACCAAGCGCCTTAGCCATTTGTGTGGCTGTATCGCTAGAAGCCCCATTGTAAGCCAGGGATAATGCGGTTGAAATGCTGTAAGGGGAGATGATCACATTCTTTGTCTTATCGCTTTTTATAAATTCCTGAAGAAGCTGGATACCTAATGTATTCTCGGATTGAATGACTTGTTTATCGATAAGCTGTGCTTCTGCTTGTCTATCCTCGTAGGATAGCGATACCGTTGTATTCTTGTATGCTCCTGAGCAAGCAGAGAGTAAGGTTAGTAGGAGTAAGCCGCTTAGAACACGCATTTTTAATATCATGGCAGGAGAACCCTCCTTATAATAATTCCATATAGATCTCAATAATAGGAACGTATTTTAGAGATGAAATGTTGCATAATTGTGGAAATAATACGAGTGAAACTGATGTGAAATATATCGCTTTTTATCGGAAATATGATTATTATATGTATGATCTAATAAAAGTGAATGGAGGGTCCGGTTTTGCAAAGTAAACATTCGGAACAACATTCTTTATATGAGCGTGTGTTTGCCAGTGCTCCAACAGGGATAGCAGTGGTCACAGAAGATGGGAAATGGGTTAATGTAAATCCTACATGGTGTCAATTATTTGGATATTCCATAGAAGAATTAATGAAGCTTAAATTAAAGGATATTACATTTCCAGAGGACTGGAATTTAGAGCAGAAAGAACTACAACAAGTATTTGGGGGGCAATCTTCGTCTTGTTCATTGGAAAGACGTTATCTTCATAAGGATGGAACGATCATATGGGCCTCCGTTCATATTTCAGCATTAAAGGATGAATCAACGGGAGAAATTCTTTATTTTATAATACATATCATTGATATTTCTTGCGAAAAAGAGGCAGAAGAACAACTTCTGTATACCAAGAAATTATTTCAACTTGTGTCTCAGAATACGCAGGATATTATTTATTGTTGTGAACCGGATGGACACTGCTTATATTGTTCACCGTCTATTCAGGGGCTATTAGGATATTCTCCAGAAGAAATGCTGCATAAGAATGCAATAGATTTAATATATCCTGACGATTTGCAAGCATTGAAACAAAAGAACGTCCTCGAAAACGGTCTTCGGCAATTTAGAGTTCGTCATCGTAATGGAAAATATCTGTGGTTCGAAGGTTCATTTAATGCTAGTCCGAACGAAGACGGGGTTATGAATATTATGGCGGTCGGTCGCGATATAACGCAGCGCAAGAGAAGCGAGCACATTATTGCGGAATCACAGCGGATCGCCTTAATGGGGAGTTGGGAATGGGATATTGAGCATCATCAATTGATATTCTCGGAACAAATGCTGGAGGTATATCATTGGGATGCAAAGGAAGTTGGACAACAATCATTAGATATACTTGACCTTGTACATGGGGATGAGCAGCAAAGGTTTAAAGAGAGCATTGCGAAGGTGCTACATGAAGGAAGCGAACTTTGTTTCGAATTCCAGTATATCCAAGCAGATGGAATAGTTCGTTACTTACATCTTCGTGGGGTTCTTGCATTGGATGAGAATGGGAATACTACCCGTATGAATGGAACGGTCCAAGATATAACAGATAGAAAAATGGTTGAGTTGAAGCTTCAAGAGATGCTGGAACGGTACACCTCACTTAAGAAATATAACTATGATGCCGTGATTTCACTTGATTTGGAAGGGAATATCATGAATTCCAATGCTAGGGCTCAAGAACTTACGGGTTATTGTGTCAATGAAATGGCAGGTTTGTCTATATCCAACATTATAGGAATCCAGCATGTACAGAGTATTTTTGCGTATTCGATGAATGACGTGATCATTGAGAATAATATTGAGAGTATCTTCCATAAAAGTGGTCATCGTGTGGATGTATTGGTAACGATCGTTCCTATTATTATTAATGAAGAGAATGTCGGTTTCTATATCCTGATCAAGGACATTACAGAACAGAAGAAGTTATTGATCGCGAAGGAAACAGCAGAGAGTATGAACAAAGCCAAAAGTGAGTTTCTAACGATCATGAGTCATGAGATACGTACACCGATGAATGGCGTGATTGGTATGGCAGAGCTATTGTTGGAGACGACACAACTTGATGCGCAACAGAAGGAGTATTTGGAGATTATTCGTAAGAGTGGCGATGGTCTTCTAGGCATTATTAATGATATCTTGGACCTTTCCAAAATTGAGTCAGGGAAGGTTATTTTACAGGAGAAAGATGTGGATGTGAGAAGTTGTATAGCCGATATACTAGATGTACTATCACCTACTGCTGGAGAGAAGAAGCTTAATATGAGTTACTGGGTGAATCCGAACGTGCCAGCGTCATTCATTGGGGATACTGATCGTTTGAAGCAGGTGTTGATGAACCTCATCGGTAATGCTGTAAAGTTTACATTCTCAGGAGATATCACGATTAACGTAGATCTAATATCGCGGAACTACAATGATACAGAACTTAAATTTGTCATTAAAGATACGGGGATAGGTATCCCTCAAGATAAAGTGAAGCAACTATTTGAGCCGTTTAGCCAAGTGGATCATTTCATGACACGCAATTATGAAGGAACCGGACTTGGTCTTGCCATTAGTAAAAAAATAGTGGAGTTAATGGGTGGGACGATTTCTCTGGAAGATTTGGATGAAGTCGGTGCAACCTTTGTATTTACGATTCATCTAAAAAACAGTCATGTGAACGTTGAAGCTACGGATACCAGATTAATATATATTGATCATAAGGAGTCTGAACCCTCTCTGAGGATTTTAATAGCCGAAGACAATGAAATCAATCAACTGGTATTGCAGAAAATGCTTGAGAAACAAGGGCATACCACTCAAATAGTGAGTAATGGACATGAAGTCATTCAACAATTGGCATATGAACGTTATGACATTATATTCATGGATGTACAAATGCCAGAGATGAATGGATTTGAGGCAACGGCAATTATTAGAGAGAAGATATCACCTGAATTGTGTCCTATTATTATAGCTGTCACTGCAAATGCCTTGAAGGGCGATCGTGAGAAGTGTTTGGATGCTAGAATGGATAATTATATTAGCAAGCCAATTAAGACCGTAGTATTAAGAGAAGTTATCGCGGAATACTTCAGATGAACAGTTGAGGTACGTATCTAGACTACAATAGAATGGAAGTAGAAGAAGGCTTGGCTGCATTTGTGTAGCCAGGCCTTCTATTTATGGAGCTGATCTCACCATGTCATTACAATGCCCAACTTATCAAAGTAAGGATTTAACTGTAGTTGAAGTACCTTAATAGCTGCCTCATCCCGTACTTGGGAGTTCTGGACTTGATTCAGATATTCAATCACAATGCCTTCGTAGTCCTCCAATTCATCTTCACTGAAAGTACTCTGGGCTTTATCAAGGGTGCTTGCCCAAAAGTCGGTAACAACGATGTTTGTACCTGATTTTTTTGTATCATTTAATTTGGTGAAGAATGGCTCGAGTGCCTCGGTCAACGCCGTATATTTCCCTTGTTCCTCAGTATTCATTTGTTCAGGATGAAGTACCCCTTCAGAATCTGAGAATTTCAGGTTGTATTCCCCTAATTCTTTCAACAAAGGCATAAAGGTCGCGAATTCTTCCTTGCTTAATATCTGTTTGGCTTGTTGAAGTTTGACTTCTAACTTATCATACTTTTGCTGTGTGCCCCCAATGTGAGTAAGATTTTCTTGCGAACCGTAGATCGAGTCAGCCAGATAATTATATGCAGCATAGGCTCCTGTAGGAATGAGTAGAGCAGTAGCTAGAATACAGGGTAGTAACCATTTCTTCATTCGTCTTCCCCCTTGTTTAGCGGTTACTTGATCCATTATTCTTGTTTTTAGATCAGGTGGAGGTAATAAATCTGTCGTTTCTTCTTTGAAGGCTGATCGTAATTGTTCTTCAAGATTCATGAAGGTTCTCCACCTTTCCTGTGATGAGAATATTGTTTTTCTGTTTGTGACGTAGTTTCTGTAAGGCTGCATGAATACGAGATTTCACGGTTCCAAGAGGAATTCGTAAGATGTTAGCCACCTCTTCTTGCGAATATTCGCTTAAATAATGTAAAATCACGACTTGCTTCAACTTGTAGGGGAGATGTTCAACATTCATTAGTAGCGAATGATTCGACAATTTATCCACGACTTCATGAGTGAAATCATAGGCCATGCCTTGTTCATATCCTTCGGCTTTTTTAGTTGTCCGGAGATGCGTCCATCTCTTTCTTCGATAAGCATGAATTTGCCGAATGACGAGACCCATTAACCAAGGACGAAAGGGTCTGCTTACGTCAAATTGAGGAAGGGACCTATGAACTTGAATGTAAATCTCCTGAGCGATATCATCTACATCAAATGGATCTCCAATGAGGAAATGAACGGTCTTGTAAACATCCTGAATGGTTATTTCGTATAACTCACTGTAGGCTTCACGGCTGCCGGCTAGGGTGAGTGCAATGAGGATTGTTCATCCGCCATTCCCCCTTTGGTCATACACTATATATTGGCGATGTGGAGTTATATCGTTCGATTTATTTGTGTTCGGCAAGCGTGAACGAGTTGTTTGAGGAATAATGGGTACTTGGATTGAATGAAAGGTAAAAGTAAAGGGCGTCTCTCAGTCATATATGGCTAAGAGATGCCCCTTTAATTTGGGAAATTAGTCGGTAAGTAATGTGTCGGTGTTTGGTTGTAGACGTGGCTTCCTAAACATTGTGTAATAAAGGGCGGCGGCACTGACATATAACACACCTGTGATGCTGAAAGTGACGGCATATCCCCAATAATAACCGTAAGTCGTAACAAAGTAGGATTGAATAGGTCCCATGAATGCCCATCCGAGCATAAATGCAGTCTGGGTAATGGAATTGGCTATGCCTCGGCTAGAATCAGATACACGATCAATCAAGACGGAAGACTGGATAGGATTGGCTGCATTCATCAATGCTTGTCTGAATAAGAAGCTCACAGCTGCAATTGCAAATAGATTCGTAAAACCAGTTATAAGAAGGAATGGAAGGGAGAGTAATTGAAAACACACCACGGCCTTCACAGAACCAACTTTTGCAGCTAAAGATGGACCGATTAACATAGATACAATCGTCATAATCTGTCCAAGTGAGATAAGTAAACCCACGGCACTAAGGGATACAGTGAACCGGTTGGTGAAATACAAATTCAAGTAAGGAATAACAAGTCCAGAACCAATACCGATAATAAGCTGGACGAGTGCAAACTGACCTATCATTGTATAATCTGATTTCAAGTTCCTAGAAACAGTTTTTAATGGTTGATCTATTGTTGTGGCAAGGTTCTCTTTGGATTTAACTTTTCGTGTAGCTTCAATGATGAATAGTAATGGAATGAATGCTGCAAAAGTAGCTACGCCACCTACAGCCAGAACGATTTGCAGACTAGAAATACGGCTCATACCGAATGTTTGGAAGAGGTCGGCTAACATGCCGCCACCCATACTACCTAGTACTTGTGATGCAAGGACGAGAGAAGAATAATAACTGAAAATACGTAGTCTCTGCTTCATAGGAATACTCTCAGCAAGGAATGGAATAGCCAACACTTGAAAGATGGAAGCGAATAAGCCAGAGACGACAGCAAGTGATAATAGGCTGAACTCCGAATCGAAGAAGGATCGACCGATAAAAGCTAATCCACTAAACATAGCTCCAATGATGAGTAGTTTCTTGCGGCTCGTCCGATCTCCAAGAAGGCCAACAGGAATGAACATGAGAGCTGTAGCTAATGACTGAATACCTACAACTTTTCCAGTCATGGCATCTTCATAACCAAGGTCTTGGATGTAGAGATTATATAAGACGGAGAACATTCCGCCTCCGATCTGAAATAATACATTTGCTAGAAAGAACAATTTAATATTGAGGGAAAGATCATTCCATCCCTTTTTGACTTGATGTAAATAGCGCATGATGTATTCTTATCCTCCTAATATGTACTACCAACTATACTATTTTAGCAGTTTTTGAGTGGACTAGGGAGTGATCTTGTATAAGTTATTTGTATTTGATATCGTATTTAATATCAACTATAATCATAGGATAACTAGTATTTGTAAATAAGTTGTTGCATAAATATACATAAAGATGTATTATATGCACAGGAAGAAAACAGAATAACATTGTGCAAATAAGGTGCTTTAGTTGAACTAACTTTAGCTTAAAAGGGAAGTCCGGTGTAATACCGGCGCGGTCCCGCCACTGTAACAGAGGAGTCGCTGCTTAGTAACCACTGATCGTAGGGATCGGGAAGGAGAGCAGATGGATTACGATTCTGGAGCCAGGAGACCTGCCTATTTTGTCAACACTGATGTACCTACGGGAGATAGGGAGGTGTTAAAGATTGCGACTAGAGTAAGTATATCCTAGGGCATCTTTATCCTTTTTATAAAAGGGTGAAGATGCCCTTTTTGGATATTTTTTTGAATATATATAGTTAAATATGAGGAGGCGTAATGTACACATGTTAAAGAGTAGTAATCTAGGGTACCCACGTATTGGGGCTAATAGAGAATGGAAGAAGACACTTGAGGCGTACTGGGCAGGTAAGTTGGATGAATCGCAATTGATTAGTCAACTGGAGGACATTCGTTTAGATCATTTGAAGCTTCAACTAGCTAAAGGAATTGAACTTATTCCTGTGAATGATTTCTCGTTCTACGATCATATATTAGATACCTCAGCGATGTTCGGACTTGTACCAGAACGCTTTTCGTATGATGGTGGTGTAGTTCCGTTCTCTACTTATTATGCGATGGCAAGAGGAGACAAAGGTGCCGCTGCATGCGAGATGACGAAGTGGTTTAATACTAATTATCATTATATTGTGCCAGAGTTAAATGGGGCTGCCCCAACGTTAACTGAGAACCGTCCTCTTAAAGCTTATCAAGAAGCGAAAGAAAAGTTAGGGATTGAAGGTAAACCGGTATTGGTTGGATTGTACACGTTCTTGAAACTTTCCAAAGGATATGAGCCGGACCAAATAGATGATAAGATCGAACAATTCTTACCAATCTACACGCAAATTGTACAAGAGCTTGCACAAGCAGGTGTTCAATGGGTCCAAATCGATGAGCCTATTCTAGTAACATCTACTACGAAAGTAGATCTAGAGAGAATTCGTCGTATTTATACCGCTTTGAATGAAGCTGCGCCAGCGTTGAATATTATGTTACAGACGTATTTTGAAGCAGTCGACCATTATGAAGAGATTATCTCACTTCCAGTTCAGGGATTTGGACTTGATCTTGTTCATGGATTAGAACAGAATTTACAGTCGATTAAGAGATTCGGATTCCCAGAAGGCAAAACACTTGGTGCAGGTCTGATTGACGGTCGTAACATTTGGCGTTCAAGTCTAGAATCTCCACTTCAATTACTTAAAGAGCTATCTGAATTTGTACCTAATGATCGAATTGTGGTGCAACCATCTTGTAGCTTACTGCATGTTCCGGTTAGTACGAAACCAGAGACAGCATTAGATCCTGTGTTAAAAGAAGCTTTGGCTTATGCGGATGAGAAGTTAGATGAAATTGTTCTTCTTGTGGCAACTTCTAATGGATATGAGGGTGTAGATGAGAAATTAAATAATAGCAGAAAAGCAGTTGAAGCGTTGAATGCTTCACAATCAAGAAATCGGGTTGAAGTTCGAGAAGCTGCGGCGAATAGGAATTCACAGCCATCGACAAGAAAGAATGTATTTGCTAAGCGTCAGATTAGTCAGCAAGAGAAATGGCAGCTTCCATTCCTACCGACAACGACGATCGGAAGTTTCCCGCAGTCACCAGAGATCAGAAAAGCTCGTCAAAGCTTCCGCAAGGGAGATTGGAATAGCGAGCAATACGAGACTTTCATTGAAGATCAGATTCAAATCTGGATCAAACTTCAAGAAGAGATTGGTATTGATGTACTCGTTCATGGTGAATTCGAAAGAACGGATATGGTTGAGTTCTTCGGAGAGAAATTGAATGGGTTTGCCTTTACGCTAAATGGCTGGGTGCAATCTTATGGTTCACGCTGCGTGAAACCGCCAGTGATCTACGGCGATGTAGAATTCATTGCTCCAATGACTGTGAAAGAAAGTGTGTACGCTCAGTCTCTTACAGACAAACCGGTCAAAGGGATGTTGACGGGTCCACTAACGATATTGAACTGGTCTTTTGTACGTGATGATCTTCCTCGTAATGAAGTAGCCTTCCAGATTGCATTAGCATTAAGGGAGGAAGTTGAGGCGCTAGAGAAGGCTGGCATTGAAATGATTCAAGTGGATGAGCCTGCACTTCGAGAAGGATTGCCGCTGAAGAAAGACAAGTGGGATAGCTATCTAGAAGATTCCATTCTTGCTTTCCGTCTATCTACATCTACTGTAAAAGACACAACGCAAATTCATACACATATGTGTTATTGTGAGTTCCACGAAATGATTGATGCGATACGTGCATTAGATGCTGATGTTATTTCCATCGAAACATCACGTAGTCATGGAGAACTTATTCATACTTTTGAAGAATCCACATATGAGCTAGGTATTGGCTTAGGTGTGTATGACATTCATAGTCCAAGAGTTCCAGCTGTAGAGGAAATGGTGTCGATGATTGATAGAGCGCTACAAGTATTAGATCCATCATTATTCTGGATTAACCCAGATTGTGGATTGAAGACTCGTGGAATAGAAGAGACGGTTGCATCTCTGAAACATATGGTGCAAGCGACTGAAATCGCAAGAGAAGCAAGAAGTGTAGCGAACTAAATAAATTATAAATAATATGAATGGGCTTCCCTGCTAGATAGGGGAGTCTTTTTTTAATGCTGTTGAGGGGTCTTTTAATTATTAATTAGAAACACCCACAAATGAGATTATATAAGGTAAAATATATCCAAATATAAAGATAGTATGTTTATAAGAAGTATGGGATGTTCACAATCCAAGGAGGAGATATCGGTGAAGCCTAAGAAAAGGTCGCGACTGAGACTATTTGTAGGGAAGCATTATTTTGTCACTCGAAGATATATAAAGTGGATCTTGGGTAAAGAAAGATACGCTAAGAAGATATCTCTAGATCCATTTGGGCATACTGTAAGTTCGCATAACACACCATTGTTAAGAGAGCTTAAGAATGTAGATATGTGGATGCAGCATAATAAAGTGATCAACATGAAGATTGCGCTTAAGAAACTGAATGGTATTGTTCTTCAACCTGGAGAGACATTTTCTTATTGGAAACTAATTGGGAAACCTACGAAGCGTAAGGGTTATCAGGAGGGGATGGTTCTATTTTATGGCGATTTCAAAGCAGGCGTAGGCGGTGGATTATGTCAGTGTTCAAACCTCATTTATTGGATTACGTTACATACCTCGCTCACGATAACGGAGAGACATCGTCATAGTTATGACGTGTTTCCTGATGCAAGACGTACACAGCCTTTTGGAAGTGGAGCAACGTGTGCATATAACTATCTAGATCTTCAGATTCGTAATGATACTGAAGTTCCATATCAGTTATGCCTTTACATGGACGCTAACGATTTAGTTGGGGAATGGAGAGCGATGAATCCGGAGTCCTATACATATGAAGTATACGAACGAGACCATCGGATTACGCTTGAGCCATGGGGCGGATATATAAGGCATAATATCATTCATCGTAATAAGTATAATGCTCAACATGAACTGATCGATGATCAGTTCGTCACAGAGAACCATGCGATTATGATGTATCAACCCTTCTTAAAGGAACCAGAGCATGATATTGAAATGGAGAAGAATGCTTAAGATTCAACCTAAATTTTAGCATTACGGTTCTTTGGACGTGAGAGACCGAGATGCTCACGCCTAATTTCATTTGACGATTGTTTTGGCTCATAATGATATCCTCCTTTTGGTTCGACAGTAGTTACTTTCTAAGCGGCAGAGCATAGATTGTTCATATGACGTATCAAGTACAAAAGCCAGAGATAATCCTAATGAAAGGGGATATCTCCGGCTATCCGGTAGAACTAGAATATATGTATATACATCAACATAAATTCAAATCATAATTTCATTTCTCTGAAGGGAACAAGTCTTCTCTATGGTGATGTGTTTATTTTGACTATAATGGGTAAAGACAGTTAAGCAGCAAGTTTTATTACCAGTTCACTTCGAATACAAAAAACTATGTTAGAGTTCGAATGTTGGAACAACGAGAGGAAGAATTGACGTATGAAGATCACACCAGAACAAACGATTAAATTGCATGGCTTCAATAACCTGACGAAATCCCTAAGTTTCAATATGTATGATATTTGTTATACCAGAACGAAAGAAGAACGCGAAGCTTATCTAGAATATATTGATGAACAATATAATGCAGATCGTTTAACTACTATTCTACAGACCGTATCTAACATCATTGGTGCACACGTACTCAACATTGCGAAACAGGATTATTTCCCGCAAGGAGCGAGTGTAACTATGCTGGTGTCAGAAGGACCCGTAGAAACAGCGCCAACAAGTTCGTTTCAGGAGTCACCAGGACCATTACCAGAGACGGTGCTGATGCATTTGGACAAAAGCCATATTACGGTTCATACCTATCCTGAGTACCATCCTGATGAGGGTATTAGTACATTTCGAGCAGATATTGACGTATCTACGTGCGGGGAAATTTCTCCTCTTAAAGCACTCAATTATCTCATTCACTCGTTCGATACGGACATTATGACGATAGATTACCGAGTTCGAGGTTTCACACGAGACATTAGCGGACACAAGTTATTCATTGATCACGATATTAACTCCATTCAGAATTACATCCCAGAAGAAGTGCAAGAGCAATATGATATGATCGATGTTAACGTATATCAAGAGAACATATTTCATACCAAGTGTAAGCTTAAAGCATTTGATCTAGATAACTATCTCTTTGGATACACCAAAGTAACGCTAGATGCAGGGGAACAAGAGAAGATTACGAAGAGGATAACGGAAGAAATGGATGAAATCTATTACGGAAAGAATATGAAACGTGGGACTTGATCAATGATTAAAGTCCTGGCGTATGATTAGGAAATAGAAATAGGCAATGATGGTGAATTCACCATCATTGCCTATTTTTATTATTTTCGTAAGAAAAACACGACTTTAGATCACATTCACCACATAAAATGTAAATGATTGTATGCTGATTAATAGCAAAAATAAGTATATTTTCAGAAAGTTTTGAAAATAACGCTTTCAATGGTTGCTATTTTTAACTTTATTTACTATCATTTATAATTAATTAGACTAAAAAGGGAGTTAATGGTAAATATGTTTAATCATACTTAGATTCAAATTAGAGAAAAAGGAGTGAGTCCATGCAGTACTTTTTTTACTTATCTACATTTATTTTTATTGGTTTTCAAATTATTTACACGATTATCCCCTTATTTGCAAGTAAAGTTAAGCCATTAAATATCGATCTTTCAGAAAAGACGATCTCCGTTCTAGTACCTGCTTACAACGAGGAGCTAACCATTAAGAATTGTATAGATGCAATGGAGGGCTTAAATTACAGCAACTATGAAGTCATCATCATTAATGATGGTTCAAAGGATCAGACGCTTGATAAATTAAACGAGCTTTTAGATCTAACCATAAGTGATCGAGAAGCAGATGGTAAGCTTACCTATGCGGCGATTAAAGGGATATATCATTCGGAGAAATACGACAATATTTATGTAATCGACAAATTCAATGGAGGAAAGGCAGATTCCCTCAACGCCGGTATCGATTGTGCAAATTCTGATATTGTTATTACGTTAGACGCAGACAGCATGTTAGAGATTAATTCGCTTAAATATGTGAATCAATATTTCCATGATGACAAGGTAATCGCATTAGGTGGTACTGTCAAAATCGTACAAGGGGCTGAGAAGAAGGACGGCGTTATCCTAGATAAATTTACGGGTAAAGGCATTATTAAAAGCCAAGTTATCAGTTACATACATGGTTTCTATTGTAGAAAACTAACACAATCTGCATTTAATTCAATTGTTGTTATTTCAGGGGCATTCGGTGCTTTTTATAAAAGTATCCTGGTTGACGTAAACGGGTTTAGAAGCACGGTAGGGGAAGATATTGATATCACCCTCAAAATTCATGAGTACATTAAGGCGAATAACTTAAATAAGAAGCTTGTCTATGCACCAGAAGCAGTATGTTACACGGAATGCCCAGAGAATATAACGAACTTCTATAAACAAAGAATACGTTGGCAAAAAGCCTATGTCGATTGTATTCTAATCTATTGGTCCAAATTATCACGAAAGTTTAGTTTTGGAGTCAGCATCTTTTTTGCGATAGATGGATTTGTTCTAGGCACACTAACGGCATTTACAACGATTTTTTATCTCATACAAGCATGCTTTCTAGGTACAAACTTATCGCAAGTGATCATCCTTATGTCGTCGGTTCTTCTCATTAATGCGCTACAAATTGGAGTGTCATTGATCCTATGTAAAAAGTACGGAAGTAATTATTCATTAAGAGATTATATTCGTATGTTTGTCTTTAGCCAATTTGAATTACTGACTTATCGAAATTTGCTTCTTTATATGAATATCGTAGGCACATTTAAGTACTTTGACAACGACGAGGGCTGGGGATTCGTTGAGAGAAAAGGCGTTTCAAGCATCAGTTAATTCCTACTTTAAATATATGAAAACTACGATTACGGGAGGTTTATATGAGTCATATACTAAAAGATAAACGAATTATTTTCATAGATATACTAAGAATATTGTCCATCGTAGCCGTCATCATATTGCATTACACGGCGGACTTGCTTACAAGGACAAATGATTTCAATACAACATCATGGTGGATCAGCAATTTTTTTAATTCCATCTCGAGATTTGCCGTTCCGGTGTTTTTTATGATTAGTGGCTCGATGATTCTTAGAGTTGAAGTGAAATCATACCGACATTTTTATTTGAAAAAAGTGCTTCCTTTAATCATTTCATTACTTAGCTGGTCCTTAATATATGCCATTTACACGCAATACTTTATTCTGAAGAGCGGTATGAGTGTTTATGGGTTTCTCGTTCATTTTGCAAATGGTTTGATATACGATCGAAATTATGTTCATTTATGGTTTCTTTATGCCATCATTGCGATATACATAACTGTTCCATTAATTAGTAAGCTAGTAAAAGCGTGCAGTGAAAAGGATTTGAGGTATTATCTACTGTGCTGGTTCTTAATAAGTGTGGTATATAAATTTATCTCTGACGTTGTATTCCGAGTAACCTCTGAATATATCAGTATACCCATAACGAATATCCCTTTATTCATGGGTTATCTAGGTTATTTTATATTAGGCTATTATCTCTACAACTATCAGATATCGATTAAAATTAAAAATATTTCCTTTAACTTAGGCATCATATCTTTTTTTATAACACCAGTAGCTACGTATTTTGCATCCTTTTATAGTGGCGTGCTAGATGAGATGTTCTACGGAAATTACTCGATCACCACATATTGTATGGCTGTAGGAATATTTATTTATTTTCAAGATAAAGAAACGGTTATTAGTGAGAAGCTTAATTATAAAGTCAAAAAAATAATTAGTTCGGTCTCGAAAGCGAGCTTTAGTATTTATCTCATTCATTTGTTAGTGGAGATACTTGTATCGAAGAGAGCAGCGATAGAAGCGAATTTATTTGAAACCACATGTAGCCTTATCTTTAATGTAGCGGTTATTTTCTCAATAAGTTATGTCACGGTTAAAGTTCTAAACCTAAATAAATATGTGACACAAGTGCTATTTGGAGGGAAAAGTTAACATGATCAAAATAAGTCTTTTTACAAAAGCCTTCGTAGCTCTATTAGTTGTAGGTATGGGAATCTACTTCTACGATACTATTTATTCAGACAAGAAGGTAACCTCCGTGTACATACCCATCTGGAAAGACTTTAAAGATATCGATTTAAAAGGGAAGAACGTCGATATCGCTATTATTGCCTTCGCCAAAATCGATAAAACAAATATATATTTTGATCTAGACCCTGCTAAAAATGAGGTCATTAAAGAAAACATAAAGAAGCTACAAGAAAACAATAAAAAGACGAGCTTTATACTGGGCGTTGGTGGTTATAAAGCAGATGGGTTCTCCGATGCTTCCATGGACGGGAATCGGTACTCTTTTACTGAAAGTATTCTCGCTATGGTGAAAGAATTAGATCTAGATGGGATCGATATAGACTGGGAGTATCCAGCTTTTGATTCGTGGAATACGACGAAAGCTAGCCCCAAAGATACGATTAACTTTACCAATCTGATGAAAGAACTGAAAGAAAAATTGGATAGACTCCCTCGTAAAAATAAAAATTATTATTTGAGTTTTGCTGCTGGGAACGAAGATTGGTATTTCAAAAACGTTGAGGTTAAAAAAGTAGAAAAGTATGTCGATTTCATTAATGTCATGAGTTATGACTTAACGGGAGCTTGGTCAGATACGACAGGATATAATTCGAATTTATTCTTAGACAAGAATAAGAAGAGCAGAACAAGCGTTGATCGTATTATTAACTTATATTTAGAGCGTGATATTGATCCTAGCAAGCTGCTATTAGGAATTCCCGCGTATTCTTATGGATGGGAGAATGTGAAGAGCGCCACGAATGAGGATGCTGCATTTGCCTTAGGTAAACCGATCAATATCGATAAGGTAGATTTAAGCTACAAGACGATACAAGAGAAGTATGTAGACCAAGGTGGATTTAAGCGGTACTTTGATGATACAGCGAAGACAGCCTTTTTATATGATGGTAATACGTTTATAACCTATGAAGATGAAGAAGCCCTGGAGGCAAAAGTTAAATATGTTAGAGATAACAAATTAGCTGGTGTCATGGTATGGGAGTATTCTCAAGACTCCGACGATGGGATTGTAAAGTATTTAGCGGATAACCTGAATAAGTAACACAATCAAAGAGACCGCGTGATCCTTGTGACAGGATGACGCGGTCTTTTATGACAACAAACAGAGTGGTTTATTTCTCAGTAATCTTAACATCTTGAATCTGAACCTTCTCGGTTGGGGAGCTCACTTCACCGCTCATACCTGCTTCAACAGGTGTAGCAGCAATCTTATTCACGACATCCATTCCGTTCGTGATTTTACCGAAGATGGTGTAGTTAGGCTGACTGTTTAGGAAATCACTATCTGCACCAGTACAGATGAAGAATTGGCTTCCATTTGTATTCGGTCCTGCGTTAGCCATAGCTACAGTACCTGGCTCATATTTATAGGTAGTCTTCTCATCTTCGAATTGATATCCAGGTCCACCTGCACCAGTACCTTGTGGATCTCCAGTCTGTATCATGAAGGTCTCAATAATTCGATGGAAAATAACGTCGTTGTAGAAACCTTGTTTAGCTAGGAACACAAAGTTGTTGACGGTCTTAGGTGCATCCTTAGCATAAAGCTCGATAGTGAAAGTCCCTTTGTTCGTTGTAACTTCAGCTGCATAGGATTTCGTGCTGTCGATCTCCATAGCTGGAGGGTTGTCCCAACTCTTTGTTGTTTGAGTAGGTGTTTCTTCTGCTGGTGGAGTCTGCTTGTCAGGTGTTGTTTGTTCTGTGTTACTTCCTGTTGTTTGATCGGTTGCAGGCTCATTGGTCGGCTTGTTACCACAAGCACTTAACAATAGAGCAGCAGTAATAAGCGTAATTAACGGCATGAATACATGTTTCTTTTTCATAAATACGTGTTTCACTCCTTTATATCAAATATCTTGTATTATCATATCGATATTTCGACCAAAAATCTAGTTCACCTCATGTGAGTTCTTCTAATTACCAAGAATTTGAAACTTGTTGAGGTGTAATAACGTTTAATATGATTATGGGGATAGGGTTGCAATGGGAGGGATTGCTCATGTTTCATGAATTAAATGTACGTCTGGCTGAAGTGAAAGAGAAAGGTCGTAGCTACAGAAAGTGGGATAGGCGTCTTGAGGATCTCGGGCTTGCGTTAGAACAGTATGAGCGTGAAGCAAATAACTGGGAACAGCGCCTACAACGTGAAGAGCAGGAAGTAGAAAGACTGACAGGCATGACATTATTTAATCTGATCTACAGTATTATAGGCAAGAAGGAAGAAAAGATTGAACGAGAACAGCTTGAAGTACTTGAAGCTAAGGTGAAATATGATGAAGCGCTACGTATGGTGAAAGATACGACAGACCAAATACATGACGTCTCGCAAGAACTTTCACATGTCAGAGGTTGGGAAGTGGAATACGACGCAATCATAAGAGAAAAAGAACAATCCCTCCTACACAGTAACAAGGAGCTTATGGCACTTGTTGACCGACAAACGGATCTGCAACTGACTCAGAAAGAGTTGAAGGAGGCCATCCAGGCGGGTAATTCAGTCATGGATAGTCTGAAGAGTGCATCTGATGGACTTCAGAAAGCTAGAGACTGGGGAACTTATGACCTACTTGGCGGGGGGATGATCGCCACCCACATCAAGCATAACAATATTGATGAAGCCATGGCGTATATTCATGATGCTCAAAGGGATTTGAGCCTATTCTCGAAAGAACTAAGAGATGTCCAGTTGAGCGCATCGATGGAGATAGATATTGGAGATTTCCTTAGATTTAGTGATTATTTCTTCGATGGATTTATTTCAGATTGGATGGTTCAAGGTAGAATTAATGATACACTGGATCAAGTGGAAGATAAGGCATATGCAATAAACGAGATACTAAGTCAACTAGACAATGAATATGAGAAGCTTGAGTCTGAATTAATGACTGTAAATCTTCATTATACAATGGCTCTTGAGCAAGCAGAATAGAATATACGGAGGTAAGCATATATGAGTTTTTTTGATAAATTGAAATCAGGGGTATCGGAAGCTGGGAATAAAGCCAAGGTAGCTGTAGAAATTAATCGACTGAAGATGCAGAACAGTTCCAAACAAAGAGAAATATTAGATCATTATCAGGAGATTGGACGCTCAGTATTTATGTCATTAACGAATGAGAATCAGTCACTTAATAATGATCATCTTGAACCTATCATCCAGCAAATAATATCATTGAAGGAAGAGATTCAGAGAAATCAGGATCAGATGGGGTTTGTTGGGGATGAGAAAGATTGTGCCTGTGGCCAAAAGGTTACGATGGAAGCTCGATATTGCCCAGCATGTGGGCATGCATTTGAAGTTATTGATATCGGACAGTAAAGTTAACTCATTAGCGATTAGTTAAGATATAAAAAAGCAGGACCATTAACTATGATGGTCCTGCTTTTTTCATATCATAAAATATGAATTAAATTAAATACCGCAGATAGATATATATCGTTGAAATGATAATGGACAGAATCATAAGCGGGAATCCGTATTTAAGAAATTGTACAAACGAAATCGGTTGCCCTTCTTTGGCAGATAACCCAGCGACAATAAGGTTTGCACTGGCACCGACTAACGATCCGTTTCCTCCGAGACAGGCACCTAACGCTAGGCTCCACCACACAGGTTCTAGATTACTTACGCCCATAGAACCCATATCCTGAATTAGGGGAATCATGGTAGCTACGAAGGGGATATTATCTACAAAGGCGGAGGCAATGGCACTGAGCCATAGGATTAGCATGGACGTTGAAGCTACATTTCCACCGGTCAGAGCCATAGCTTGTTTGGCTAATGCTGTTATAACCCCCGTCTCAATCAATCCAGATACGAGTACGAATAACCCTACGAAGAAGAATATGGTGGTCCATTCAATTTTAGCAAAAGCCTTCTCTAGGAAATGTTCTCCACTAAGAAGAAGCAATAGAAAAGCTCCAGTCAAAGCAATGGTAGCCGATTCTAAATGTAGCATCTGATGTACGAAGAATCCGATCATCGTAAGTCCCAGCGCTGATAAGCATTTGATAAGTAACGTACGATTCGTGATGACTGCTTTTTCATCCATGTCCATCAAGCTATGCATTAACTCGGGTTTTGTCTTCAATTGTTTACGAAATATGAGAATAAGAATAGGAATCATAACCAGCATAATGATGATAATAACTGGCGCTAGATTTTCAATGAAGGCCATGAAGGTTAGTTCCTTTACAGCACTTCCGATCATAATGTTCGGTGGATCTCCAATCATCGTCGCTGTTCCCCCGATGTTAGAAGCCAATATTTGAGAAAACAAATAAGGAAAAGGGTTAACTCGTAATTGACTTGTAATGCTAAAGGTAACAGGTACCATGAGTAGTACGGTAGTTACATTATCTAAGAATGCAGAAGCGAGTGCTGTAATAAGCGTCAGCGAGATAAGAATACGTATGGGGTGTCCTTTAGCTTTTTTAGCTGCCCAGATGGCTATGTACTTGAATAAGCCAGTCTCAGCAGTGATATTGACCATGATCATCATACCAATGAGTAGACCGAGTGTATTGAAATCGATATGGTGTAGGGCTGTTTCTTGATCAACAACACCCAAAATAACCATAAGAATACCGCCAATCATGGCTACGATCGTACGGTGTATTTTTTCAGATATAATAAATCCATACACAATTAGGAAAATACCAATAGCTAGAATCGTCTGATGTTCCATAAAGCCTCCTATAGTTGTCTGGTATATACTAACGACAATAACCTGATTATAGAGGATAATGAAAGGCACAACAAGGGAATTCCTATCATGTAGCTTCATGATTAGAGGCGAAATATGATATTAAGTTAGCCAGTGTTATACTGAAATGGAGATAGCTTAAGAATTTAATATGATGACTTATTATTAAGTATTTAGTTGGGAAGGAAAATGAATATGAATGCTCACAATCAAATGGAACGACTCAAACAGTTTAAGCATGATATAACGCGATTTATGATGGTTTACAAATTCGCCTTGGACGAAATGGAGACTAAAGTTGATATATTGAAGGAAGAATTTCAGTCTTTACATGACTATAGTCCGATCGAACACACGAAATCACGATTAAAGTCTCCAGAGAGCATTATGAAAAAGATGCTTCGCAAAAATTATGAATTAACATTTCCAGGTATAAAAAGTAATATTAAAGATATTGCGGGTCTTCGGATTACTTGCTCCTTCATCTCAGACATATATCGCATGCAAGAAATGCTCCGGAAACAAAGTGATCTCATTATTCTGGAAGTGAAAGATTATATAAAGAATCCTAAACCGAACGGTTATCAGAGTCTTCACTTATTGATTGAAGTCCCCGTATTTCTGTCGGATGGCGTAGAACATGTATGTGTGGAAGTACAGATCCGTACGATTGCTATGGACTTCTGGGCAAGTCTGGAGCATAAGATTTTCTACAAATATAATCAATCTGTACCTGAACGCCTTACGCAAGAGCTGAAAGCAGCAGCAGATTCGGCAAATGCACTAGACTTACAGATGGAGCGTCTAAATGATGAGATTCAGGAAATTAAGGATGCTCAAAGTGAGGATTCGGTGGATGAGTTAAGACGTATTATGATTAACAACCAACAATTTCACCTACCTGTAGATCTCTTGAAGCTACTTAATAGCGCAGACTAATATGGATTGTTAGTCGTATGACCCCCAACCCAGCATCGCATAGGTGCTGGGTTTAGTGTTTCGATGGGCGAATATCGTCGTGCCCATTGATTTAGCAGAGTGTTATTGGTAAAATGGTGTCATCCTAACCAAAGGGGAGAGATTTTGATGACGGGGTATGTTCTTAACTAATACAACTCCATATGGACTAATGTTCGATAAGAAAATTTCGCTCGATAGAGCGGGTTTATTTAAATATAAGAAATTATAAGTTCCAACTTATTCTTAATTCTTATATTTCTACTTTTCTTATGCGGTACAGAGGTCTTGGAATAGTTAAGAACACGCGAAGCATCAAACGGCGCCTTTGGCTGTTTATTTCTTTGTAAATATAGGATGAATGGGAGTTCCTCACTACCTCAATAGTGGGGAGACGTCTCAATCAGACTATACGCGGTCGTGCTCTTGGAGCACGACTTTTTTGCGTTTACATTTACATGAGGAGAAACAACTGGATTTGAGGGCAAAGAATGACGATATTCGTCTATTCTTTGCCCTCTTTTTTTATTATACAAAATCGAAGGAGGAACATGAATATCATGGATAAAGCAACTTTAAGTATGTTGGAGTACGGCAAGATGAAGGGGAATGTTATGGCATACGCAGTATCTTATGCGGGAAGGAAGCGGGTTGAGGAACTTCATCCCATGAATCAGATTAGGGCGATTAAGCGTGCAATGGAGGAGACAGATGAAGCAAAGGCATTGATTGAAAAAGGGGCTAGCATTCCGTTGCCTTCCTTAGAGGGGGTTGATTATGTTGTTTCTTTGCTTAATACAGGTTACATGTTCACGGAACAGGATCTTATGGCGATGTATACCTTTCTCAATAGTTGCAGCCAGTTGAAGAGGTATATGGCGAGTAAGGGGCATATCGCGCCTGTCATTAGTACGTATGCTTCTTCATTAGACGATCTTTCGAAAGTGAGAAGAGAGATTGAGCGCTGTATTCAATACGGTAAAGTGATGGATCAAGCGAGTAAGAATCTGGAGAGAGTTCGTAAGAAAATAGGTGTGAGTAAAGAACGTATTCAGAAAAAGCTAGCGAGTGTTCTATCCAGACACCAATCGATTCTTCAAGAGAATTTAGTGAGTATGAGAAATGGACGATACGTCATTCCAGTGAAGAAGGAGTATCACAAGCAGGTCAAGGGCGTGGTCTTGGATCAATCGACAAGCGGCCAAACGGTGTATATGGAGCCAGATGAAGTCTCGGATCTACAAGTTGAGATGTACATGCTAGAAGCAGATGAAGCAAGGGAAGAAGGAATTGTATTATATGAATTAACCCGGTTACTTGAAGCTGAAGTTGCAGCCATTCATCTGAATATTGAAGTCACAGGGACGTATGATTTCATTATTGCCAAAGCGAAGTATGCTTGGTCCATTGGAGGCGTGGCTGTTCAGTTGAATGATAGGGGGATCATCTCTGTTCAAGGAGCAAAGCATCCGTTGCTTCTACAGAAGATGATTCCGTTATCTGTTGAGATCGGACAGGGATATCGATCGCTTATCATTACGGGGCCGAATACAGGAGGTAAGACCGTTGCACTCAAAACAGTGGGATTACTCACGCTCATGGCACAATCGGGCATGTTGGTACCTGTGGATCCTGGAAGTGAGTTCGCTGTATTTTCCAATGTCATGACGGTCATTGGTGATGGCCAAAGTATCGAACAATCACTGAGTACCTTCTCAGCACAAATTCAGAGAATCACTCATATGGTAAGTGCTGCGGATCGTTCAACACTACTTCTGATAGATGAACTGGCAGCGGGAACCGATCCGGGAGAAGGAATGGCTTTGTCGATTGCGATTCTGGAAGAATTGAACGCCCGAGGTGCCTCCATGATGGTTACGACACATTTCAATGAATTAAAGAGCTTTGCATCACGAACTGCGGGATTTCAGAATGCAAGAATGGAGTTTGACGTAGAGACGTTAGAGCCGCTATATCGCTTAACCATAGGGGAGTCAGGTCAGAGTTATGCTATTGAAATTGCTAAGAAACTCGGGATGATCTCTGACATCGTCAAGCGATCACAGGAAATTGTCAGTAAGCAGCGAAGTCATGTCTCTGGTAACTGGGAGCAACAGGTATTCATTGAGGAGATAACGAATGAAGTCGAGCCTTCAGTTGAACCTTTGATCGTAGATAAAACCCATCGTGACGGTACCAAGAAGAGCACTGTTCCTGCGACTAAGTTTGAATTGGGAGATAGTGTTTATGTGAGCACTTTCGGAAGGACAGGAATTGTCTACAAGCAGGAGGACGCGATGGGAATGGTAGGTGTGATGATTCAGAAGCACAAGCACCAAGTGAATAAGAAAAGACTTCAATTATTTATGGATAAAAGCGAACTGTACCCTGATGATTACGATTTAAGCATTATTTTTGATTCCAAAGAAAACCGGAAGAAGAGAAGAATCATGGAACGTAGACACGTAGATGGACTTATGATTACTCGGGAACCAGGGGAAGAATGAGATGTTTATGGAGCGCATGAAGATATTTGCAAAAGAACAGCTATAATGTCATGAATATAGAGGTTGCCCCTTCGTTTAAGTTATTTGACGAAAAGGGGCAACTTCTTTTTGTTGAATTATCCTAGGATGACAGTTGAGCTGTCAGTATTTCTACGAACTTCTCTAGAAAGTGCTGATCCTCGCTGTCAAATCGGTTTTTTAGAGGACTATCCACATCTAGGACACCGTACAATTCTCCGTCTTTAATAATCGGAACTACAATTTCACTATTTGTGGCCCCATCACAGGCAATGTGACCGGGAAAAGCATGGACGTCATCGACAACGAGCGTTCGCATTTGCGAAGCAGCACCACCACAGACACCACGGTTTAATGGAATACGTATGCAGGCAGGTAGTCCTTGGAATGGACCAAGTACAAGCTCCTTGCCATCATAGATGTAGAACCCAACCCAATTAATGTCGTTCATAAATAGGTTGAGTAGTGCTGAAGCATTAGCAAGATTAGCGATGGAGTTAGGTTCATCATGAATAAGTGATTTTAATTGTTCTAACACGGCTGTATATGAACTGCTTCGGTCGCCCTCGTAGGGAATCGCTTGAAACATTACACTCCACCTTTCTTTTAACCACTGGTTAATTATAAAAGATAGTACAACGGAACCTCTCTCGTCAAGTGAAAATTACTTTTAAAGGAAAATGTAAAGATGGCACCCTTTGATCTTCACAACATCGAGAGAAGGTAGCACATTAATCAATTCATTCGTTCAAGACTGAGGAAGTTTAATATCACAAACAAACCTGACGATTACACATCTCGTCAGGTTTGTTTAAATGGGAAGACTTATTCATTAAAGTGGTTTACGCAATGGGAGCCATTTCAATACGTCCTGTATTTTGGTATCCCAATATCCCCAGTCATGCCCTCCGAGTTCTTCCTCATAAGTAAGATTGAGATCGGTACGAGCGCAGGCATCTCTAAATGTTTGGTTGTCTTCGTAGAGGAAATCTTCAGTCCCACAGCATTGATAGAGAAGAGGCTTAGGGCCATCTGCTTGATCACACTGCTGGAGCAAATGAAGAATATCATTATCTGTACCGCGGATATCCTTATCGCCAAAGATGTGAGTATAATTCACAGGGGAGTTGTTCATTTGGATATGATTAGCCATATCTAAGGCACCTGACAAGCTTGCAGCTGCCGCATATTGATCGGGTCGGCGTAGGGCAAGCTTCATCGCTCCGTAACCACCCATGGATAAACCTGCTACATAATTATCTTCTCTAGCTTCTGAGAGCGGAAAGAATGATCGAGCAATTTCAGGCAACTCTTCGTTGATAAAAGTCCAATAGCGATTTCCCTGAGCCATGTCTGTATAAAAGCTAAGATGAACCTGTGGCATCACAACAGCAATTCCAAGCTCAGCCACATAACGTTCAATAGAAGTGCGACGTAGCCAGACGGAATCGTCATCCGTCAGTCCGTGTAACAAATACAAAGTAGGATGCTTATCTCCTAATTTATTATTATTCATACCGATCTGTGTTCTCGTCTGTTGCGGTAGAATCACAGTCATAGAAGTGCTCAAACCGAGAACCTCAGAGTAAAAGTTACATTGGAATAATGCCATATTGGATAACCCCTCATCTATTATTTGTTAGTAATACATAGATTATAATTGAAATGACTGTAAATGAGCTAGCGATAAATTGCAGAATATGGTGCATAAAGGTTTGACTTGATCCGCGGATTGTTACTATAATTGTGATAGTTTAAAAGGTTCACAATGAATGACTATGAGAGATAGAATGGACAACTGAGTTTGTAATAATGAATTCGAAATTGATTTAAACAGAATCTCGAAATCATTAAATAATGCATTCGAAATGGATGCACAAGAGTTGTTGAATTTATTTGTAAGAAAGGGGTTAGAAGAGGTTCATGAAACCAAAGAAAAATGCTAATGCGATCGCCATGCGTAAATTGGAAAAGGAAATGAAAATCAAACGAGTGCAAAGGACTATGTGGATTACTGGAGCCTGTATTGTTGTCCTTGTTATTCTAGCTCTGGTATTAAGACCGAGTTCGAATGACAGTTCGGATACAAAAGTTGCATCATTTGCATATGAGAGTCTACCTATTATCGGGAAGCCCGATGCACCGGTGAAAATAGTAGAGTTTGGCGATTATAAATGTCCATCCTGTCAATATTTTAGCCAGAATTTCAAGCCGCTTTTGATGAAGGATTTCGTGGATAAAGGACTTGTATCTTTTCACTATATGAATTATCTGGTTATTAGTCCAGAAGGTGACTCCAATACGGCAGCATTGGCAGCACAGTCAGTATTCCATCAGAATAATGATGAGTTCTGGAAGTATTATCATGCTTTGTATGATAATCAGAAGGATGAGAATTTAGACTGGGCAACACCTGAATATCTAGTTGAACTAGCTCGTCAAGAGAAGCTCGCCATCGATTACGACAAGCTAGCTGCGGATATTAAGGATAAGACGTATCAAGATGAAGTGAATGAACATCAGAAGATAGGTAGTGAAAATGATGTGCAGAGTACACCTTCAGTCTTTATCAACGGAAAACAGTTTGTATTTAAAGACGGTATGAATTACGATGACCTTGCAAAGGCGATCAATGACGAAATAACATTACAAAATGCAGGGCAAGAAGGGAAATAACCATGAAAGTTAAAGGGTTCTTCAGTACGTATTCCCTATACTTAGCTTGGGTTGTATCTATTGTAGCCACTTGCGGTAGCTTATATTTGAGTGATGTGATGCTATATGAGCCATGTAAGCTTTGTTGGTTCCAGAGAATATTTATGTATCCTCAGGTGATTCTGTTGGGTATCGCAAGTTATAAAGATGATAGAAAGATCATTTCTTATGTGCTTCCTTTGAGTATCATTGGTGGAAGTATATCGATATTCCATTACTTGGAGCAGATGGTTCCAGGATTCGCTAAGATTGCACCTTGTTCTGTAGGAATTCCTTGTAATTTTGATTATCTGAATTGGTTCGGATTTATTACCATTCCATTACTTGCCCTTATTGCATTTGTAATGATCATTAGTATACTGCTGTGTGGAAGAAACAAAGTAGAAGAAGAATAGGATCTCAACATGGAGTGCAGGCTGGAAACAGCTGAGCACTCTTTTTCTTTTTGTTTATGAGGATATTATTATGTAAGATACGAGATAGAGGGATTATATTTAAGAAATGAGCAGGGAGGTTCATACATATGTTCGTTTGTGGTGGGAATATTCCGCAACTCGAAGGAAATCGAATTCAGCTTCGCAGGATGCAAGCGGAAGATGCACGATCCTTATTTGAGTGCTGGTCAAGACAAGAGGTTCGTGAATATTCAGGTATTCCAGAGCTTGAATCCATAGATCGTGGTATGGAGATGATTCAGTTCCTGAACGCCTTGTCAGAGACGGAGGATGGGGTGAGATGGGGAATTGTGAATAAACAAAATAGCGAGTGGATAGGCAGCTGCGGGTTCAATATGTGGCAATTGGAAGGGGCATATCGTGGGGAAATCGGTTGCGAGTTATCTAGTCTTTATTGGGGACAAGGGTATATGAATGAAGCGATAGAGCTTTTATTACATTACGGATTTCAAGAGATGGGATTACACCGTATCGAGGCCCTAGTAGATACACGGAATGAACGTGCCAGTAGACTATTCGCTACTCAACAGTTTCAGATGGAGGGTATTCTTAGGGGTTACCGTCATACGGATGAAGGATTTCATGATGTACATATGTATTCATTATTACAACATGATTGGCTGTTAAAGCATAAGGAGACACCGCAATGATCATCCCGTATGCTCATGGACAATCATGGTTACAACGAATTGATCCACTTAGTAAGTTAGTGTTAATTCTGTGCATCGCGATACTCGCTACTCGATTTCAGACGTCAACAGAACAGGCAGGTCTATTGTTGTTTAGTATGGTGACTGCTCGATTCGCAGCGGGGATAACGTGGGGTGGACAATGGAAGGCACTTTCCTTCTTGATAGTCTTTGTAGTGCCTTTGTTCATCATTACAGTGTTTACTGCACCGGGGACCACGCAGTTGTTGGAGATTGGGAAGTTGTCCATTACGATGGAAGGGATGGATATGGCCGGTTCGGTTAGCCTTCGAATGTTTACGCTGTTTTTGACTTCGTATGTATATATTAAGACAACGGATCCGCAAGACTTAGTATCGTCGTTAACGCAGGTTTTACGTATTCCATATCGATTCGCATTTGGTATTTCAATGGCACTTACATTTCTCCCATTATTGCAAGAAGAAGGTCGCAGTATTTCAGCTGCACATCATATCAGAGGCGGAAGACAAGGAAGAGGTCTACGGGGGCGGTGGTCATGGTGGACAACGCTAACGTCTGCTGTTTTATATAATTCGATTCGACGTGTGCAACAGACCGCTGCTGCGATGGAGTCCAAAGGATTCGGAGCTTATCCTGATCGGACCTACTTAAGACCTCTTATGCCAGTTCAAAAGGGACGTATACTGGCGATCCTAGGGATTCTGATTACAAGTGGATTGTTGTGGTTCACTTATAACGTTAACTTATAAATTCATAATGGTTGACGTTGGCGGGTTCATCGTGTAAAAATAACGTGAGAGGTAATGATACTCTCTTGTTTACATACGAAGGAGCTGATCTGGATTTGAGTAAGTTCTCTTTTTTGAATTGGAAACGCGAAGCATTTACAACAGTGGAAATTGTGCTAATGGCGATGCTTGCGACGGCTAACGCAGTCATGACTTTTTATTTATCGTTTATCAACAAAATTTTGAATAGTGCAGGCGGGCCAATTGCAACAGCGACAATCGTAGGGTTATATATGATTTATGGGCTGTTGGCCTATTATATTATTCGTAAACCAGGTACAGCTATCATTACATATGGTATCGGTGGAACGATTCAATGTTTCATAGGTACGAGTTACGGGATTACTGCAGCGATCGTAGCTGCACTATGTTACATGGTTGTTGCTGAAGTGATGTTTGCATTATTTCGATATAAAAGATGGGGAATAAGTGCTCTTATGTTCGTAGGTGGTGCGATGGTGCCCATCTGGTTCCTTTGTGCGGCGTATATGTTTGGATATACGGCATGGGGTTGGGAGGTACTGACCATTGCATTAGTCGTACGGGTGTTAAGTGGGATGCTATTATGTGGTCTTATGACGAAGTTGCTTGGAGATAGCTTAGAGCGGACAGGGCTACTTCGGCGCTACAAAATTAAGAAAGAGGAAACATCTTATGTTACAGGGAGTCATTAATCTTGATGGATTATCCTATACGTATGAGGGTGATTCCAAACCTATAATAAAGGACATAACACTATCCATTCCTAATGGACAATGGGCAGCTATCATTGGACCAGGAGGCAGTGGCAAGTCGACGTTATGCCAACTATTGAATGGCTATTTGCCCCGAAGTGGTGGAGGGCATAGGGAAGGAATCGTCTCAATAGAAGCAATAGATCCTGCATATGCTTCTATTGCGGACATCGCTGAACGCGTCGGCGTCGTCTTCCAAGACGCCGACGCGCAGCTCGTGCAGGGCAACGTCGAAGCCGACGTTGCCTTCGGGCCCGAGAATCTGCGGGTTCCCCCCGCAGATATAGCCCGCCGCATAAGCGCTTCGCTAGCGGCGGTGGGCCTAACCTCGCACCGCTACGCGCGGGTGCGAGAACTCTCAGGCGGCCAACGCCAGCGGGCCGCCACAGCCGCGGTGCTTGCGCTTGAGCCGCGGCTGTTCGTCTTCGACGACTGCGCCGCGAGCCTCGACGGCGCGGCGCAAGTGCAGTTCGTGCAAGTATGTGCAAGCTTGCACGAACAGGGTCGGACGGTGATTAACACGTCCGGCCGATTCGACGATGTCGCGCGTGCAGCGGAGCGCGTCATCGTCTTGCAGGGTGGGGCCGTTGTCCTCGACGGCCCACCGCAGGAACTGCTGCGCAAGCATGCGGAGCAGCTGGTGCTGCTTGGTCTGCTGCCAACCCCGGAGGGGGCAGCAGCTACTTCCGCGCAGCACATCGCAGCTACTTCCGCGCAGCACATCGCAGATGCTTCATCACCCGACACGGGTGTTTTCGATACTACGAAGCATCCCACAGACGTTTCCTCACCCGACAAGGGTGCTTCCTATATCACGAACCCTTTCACAACCGTCGATTTACCTAGCAAGGAGGGCGCTACTGCGCTATTACAACTTCATAAATTAAGTTATACGTATCCCGGTGGACAGCAAGTTCTACGAGAGGTTAGTTTTACATTACAGCCTGGAGACTGGGGCATCTTGGTTGGGGAGAATGGGTCGGGTAAATCCACGCTAAGTCGGTTATTAATGGGACTTATTCGCGTTCCACGTCACAGCATATTCTGGGGTGGTAAAGATATTGCAGGCTTGTCCGTTGCTGATCTAGCTGAGGATATTGGATATGTATTTCAGCAACCTGAGCATCAATTCGTTACACACTCTGTCTGGGATGAAGTGACATATGGCTATAGATCCAGGAGACATAGGCATACTGCGTTGACGGCACAGGAAGTGGCGTCAGCTGAACAAATGTTAGAAGCTGCGGGTCTACTCGGAAGACGCCATGATTCACCATATTTACTGAGTCAGGGCGAGAAGCGGATTTTAAGTGTTGTATGTCAATTCGTCATCCCGAAGAAGTTAGTTATTCTAGACGAACCTACATCTGGCATTGACTATGCTGCTGCGGAACGCATTCTAGCTCTTTGTCGTGAGAGGGTAAAACACGGGACGGCATTACTCATGATCACGCATGATCCTAATCTAGTGGCAAGAGATACCTCCTTCGTCCTTCAGCTACATCATGGGGAATTACAATGAAGTAGGTCGACTACGAAATCGTTAATATACAGTCCTTCCTAATCGTTCACATCCAAATAATTAACAAATAGTGGTATGCATTCATGTAAGATTTACGGTAAAATACAAGAAGCGTATCGTTACACTGAACATTAGAAAGGAATTACATCCGTGAATCCATCAGTAAATATTAAACGTAATTTTATTTTAGCGGGTCTTTTGCTCTCAACTTTCATGTCAGCCATTGAAGGAACCGTTACTGGACCAGCTGGACCAGCTATTGTAAGTCATTTCGGTGGAATGCAACTTATGAGCTGGATATTTACAGCTTATCTTTTAACGATGGCTGTAACCACACCGATTTTCGGTAAAATCAGTGACATATATGGGCGTAAACCGGTGTTTATCGTGGGATCCATCATTTTTATCCTGGGATCATTACTCTGTGGATTATCTCAGAATATGGAGCAGCTTATCATATTTCGCGCAATTCAAGGGATTGGTGCAGGGGCTATCGTTCCCGTAGCCTTTACGATTATTGGAGATATCTATCCATTAGAACAACGTACCAAGGTTCAAGCACTCATTAGTTCTATCTGGGGTATATCCTCTTTAATTGGACCGTTACTTGGCGGTTATTTTGTTGATTATTGGAGCTGGCGCTGGATATTTGGATTTAATGTGCCGTTCGGATTAGTGTCCATCATACTTATTATGCGTTATCTACCGAAACATACGGTGACTAAGAAAGCTAAAGTAGACGTAGCTGGAGCACTTACATTTACAATTGGCGTGACGGCACTTTTGTTCACAATGGCTACGGGAGGGCAATATTATGATTGGAACTCGCCCTTATTAATTGGATGTATGGTCATTGCTGTTGTATTCCTTGCATTGTTTCTTATTGTGGAAAGAAAAGCCGAAGAGCCTATGCTTCCGCTTCAGCTTTTTCGAATTCGGGACATTGCAGTATCCTCTGTAGCCAATCTACTTATTAGTTCGCTCTTGATTGGGATTACAACGTATACTCCGTTGTGGATTCAGGGTGTCTTGGGTAAGAATGCGACTTTCTCAGGTCTTGCTTTAGCACCAATGTCGATAGGGTGGGTACTGGGGTCTATTGCAGGTGGGAAAATGTTACTCACGGCAGGAACACGAAAGACAACGTTGATCGGGGTTTTCGCTATTGTCGTCAGTGCAATAGGAATGGCCATGATGACGGGTGAGACATCTAATTTGATCTTATTGCTACTAACCTTTATTTATGGGATTGGCTTTGGATATACCTCGACGGTATTTACGATTATTGCACAGTCTTCTGTTGGGTATAATCTACGTGGTTCCTCAACGGCCCTCAACTCATTTATTCGTTCTTTGGGTCAGACGATTGGTGTAGCCGCTTTTGGTTCATGGATTAATATAAAAATAGCAGTCTTGTTAAAAGATACACCAGGAACAGAAAACGTGTCTCAAGACGACATAAATAAGCTACTTTCACCTGAAGAAAGTAAGAGTATTGCGGAGTCTCTATGGCTTAGTATGCGTTCTGTTTTAGAAGGAAGCTTGCATTCGCTCTTTATCATAATGGCTGTCATTTCTATTATTAGTATGCTAGTGATGACTAGATTTAAGAATAAGGCACCTTCTTCTGAAGAAGAGGCAATGGTTACGAAGAATTAAAAGGAAATGAATGATTATTACGATACATGACAAAGAAGCTCCAACATCACTTGAAAGTGGCGTTGGAGCTTTTTTATCAACATATAATTAGGATACGTTGTACGTTATGCCTTTTTAATAATTGTAACTTGTTACTTCCTCGACGAGGGAGATAGACGTTCAGCTTGAATGCCCATTTTTTTGAGAAGAGAGATCATTTGGCATTTCTCCTCGGCATTTAATCCGCTTAGTGCTCGGTGAATTCGTTCGGAGAATTTAGGATACAGGTCGTTCATCAGTTGTTCGCCTTCAGAAGTAAGTTCTGCGAATATAACACGTCGATCGGTAGGACAAGGTCTGCGACGAAGGAACCCGCGTTCTTCTAATTTATCTATAACATATGTGACATTTCCACTCTGTAGTAACAGTTTTGCACCAATCTGTTGAATGGGCTGAGCCCCTTTGTAGTAAAGAACCTCCATAACAGCGAAGGCTGTTGGATTGAAGCCTTCAATTTTGCTGCCAGTTACGGCATGTTCATTTACACTTTTGAATGATTTGGCAAATACACGATACAAATGAAGAGAAATTTGGGTATCGACTTCGACTTCTTGGATTTGAATCAAGCTTCTCACCGCCTTTATATTCATAAATGGATGAATTTGATGATGTTGTATTCATTTTAAGCGAAGTGATGCACGCATGGACATGTGATTTGTCACAATTACAATGCTTTTAATATTTAAAAATAAAAGTTTTTCCCCTCGAGGCTCCAAATAAAACGATTATTGGGAATAACTCCTAATTCATTCTCGAGACCGATGGAGGGTAATCCTTCATATCATATCCTATAGATATGTTTCCAAATCGAAGATGTACAAGAGCTGTCCCTTTCATGAAAAATCTCATGTATATGAAACTTTTTGTAGTATCTATGGTATTTAAAGAATGAAGCTAGTAGTAGGGTATTGATATATCGAACTTAAGGTAGATTGCTACTGTACGAATACGTGGCACTTCTAATAGAAGGAGAAGATCTTCTTGGCGATAAGTATAGATGTAAATGATGAAATGGACTTGAATTTGGTGTTAGAAGTTAGCATTGAAGAAGCGGGATATGGCGGGGGGATCCCCTGCATTTCAGACATCTGTTTTCAGGTGAGAAAAGGTGAGTTATTAGGAATTATTGGACCCAATGGTGCAGGCAAGAGTACTACCATTAAAGCTATACTTGGACTTCTGAAACATGTGAAGGCGAAGGTATCCATTGGAGGTAGTTCAGGTACATATGCATATATTCCAGAGCAACCTATATTTTATGAGGACTTAACGTTATGGGAACACTTGGATCTTGCAGCTGCAGCCTATGAAATAGCGTATGAAGATTTTGTTGAACATGCAGAAGAACTGCTCACGCGTTTTGGTATGAGTCAGTCGCGCGATCTATTACCTGCGGGTTTCTCTAAAGGGATGAAGCAAAAGATGATGTTGATGATTGGCTTTCTGGCGAAGCCTGATATTTATATTGTAGATGAACCTTTTATTGGGTTGGATCCTCGAGCAACGAAGGATTTCCTTCGTTTACTTGAAGAAGAGCGGGAACGAGGTGCAGGGGTGTTGATGTCGACGCATGTGCTGGACACAGCAGAGAAAATCTGTGACACCTTTATCATGATCTCAGATGGGAAAATGGTTGCGCAAGGGACGTTAGAGGACATTCGGATAACTGCCGGGCAACCAGAGGAAGCTTCGTTATTTGAATGTTTCGATAGGTTGATGTAATGGAAGGGGGCATGAAGATGAAGTCAAGGAGGGACTATCAGTTCAGAGGAGCAGGCGCCCTTTTTTGGCGGCGTTTGAAGGAGTACTTCCGAAGTCAGGCTTCTGTTTTTCGTTCCATTTCGGATTGGACCGTATGGCTCTATCTTCTTATTCCAGGTGTTTTATTGTCCGCACGATTATATTACGGATTATGGGTAGAGGGATTACCTAGCTTTAGCGAAGCTCTTCCTGCGGGTATATTTCCATCGCTTATGTTGCTGATTATTTACAGAGCGAGCATACTTCTCTTCGTTCAAGAGGGGGACGTGTTATTCATTCGTATGGCTAAGCGTTTCATGTCTGGCATTATGCTGCGCGGAGCGATATATAGCATGACGATGATCGGGATCATGATTACGTTAGGGTTTGTCGTTCTATTGCCGTTCTTGGTACAACGACTAGACATGAGTACCGTAGAGGCTACAAGTTATTTGTTATTGTCAATTACGATGGGTTGGACTGTTGCTTGGATTCGTCATTTGGTAAGTGTGAATTATATAGGATGGAGACGGACGTTATTATTAATTCCTACTGTAGGAGCACCTTGTTTTCTATATACGCAGGTTTCTTTACTGTGGAGGGCTGAGCCACTTTGGTTATTTGTGATTTCTTTATTACTAGTATTCACTGTGATCCTATTGATTAGAGTGAGGTTAAAGATGCAGGGAACATTCATGAATGATGTACAAGAGGATAATAAACTGCGGATAAGATTTACTAGCCTGATACTTACTCAAGCGGTAGACAAACCTAGAGCGACGAGAATTAAAACGTGGATGTTCAGAACTTCGCCTTATTTGTATCGTTCCCGTTCAGCGGACAGACGACTAGCGGTGCTGCTGTAAAGGCATTATTCCGTAACCCACAACAATCGTTGCTTTATTTACAATTTACAGGGGTGTGTCTATTAGCTATGATATGGCCACCCATAATAATCAAATGTCTGTTATTGTTAGCCACATACATATTGTTTACCTATTGGCATTATCGTTATTGGATAAGTTTTATCAATGATGAATGGATTACATTACTTCCATGGTCAGAGGAAATAATCTCACAAGCGCGAGTGGTAGCCATTCGTACCATGCTCCTACCATTTTCGGTGATCATGTCGATCACTTTTTCATTATCTTGGTGGGATCTCGGTTGGGGTTGGATACTACTCCTTCCTCTTTTAGTCATCACTTTGTATGGTTTGACTAGCTACATATTGGTATTCCTAACCTTATCCAACCATAAATAAACAGCGGTAGTATAAGGCACTCGGCCTTTATACTACCGCTGTTGTATATTCCTTTAGCATGATCATCAGTTGTGTAGGATAATCACTAACGTTTCTTTAGGACCCATTCAGCTCCTAAGCCACTATTCTTTCGAAGGGGGGGCTTGATTTCCTTAGTAGTTCCTTCACGAATAGCTTTTTGCTGCGTGCATGCCTGCGGTATAACCAGTAGAGAATGCAGCAGTGATGTTATATCCCCCTGTGTAGCCATGAATGTCTAGAATTTCTCCGCAAAAGAATAATCCCGGCATTAATTTCGATTCCATTGTTGAGGGATTTATTTCTTTCAGATGAACTCCGCCACCTGTAACAAAAGCATCGTCAAGTGATTTTGTTCCTGTTACGTAGAAGCTGAATTTTTTTAATACGCTTAAGAAAGCTAGCCATTGTGTTTTTTGCAAATGAGCGTAAGTTGTATCTCCGTCTAATTCAGCTTTCGATAAGAGAAGTGGAATCATCCGCTCAGATAACGTACCCTTCAAAACATTCTTGATCGCCTTCTTAGGCTCTGATTCTAGACGTTCTTTGAGAAGGGCATCGAGTTCTGTTGGAGAGTAATCTGGGAATAGATCAACGGACATTTCGACTTTCTGGACGTTAAATTTCATTTTAACTTGACGAATGAATTGGCTACAACGAAGCGCAATTGGACCCGATATCCCGAAATGGGTGAAGATAAAGTCGCCTCGATGATGAATGACGTTTTTTCCTTTAGGGTTCCATACGGATAGTTCTACATCTCGAAGGGAGAGACCCTGTAATTCACGATCTTGAATCCATTTCTCTTGGGAAACGATTGGAACCTCGGTAGGATATAATTCTGTAATGGTATGCCCAGCAGCCTCTGCCCAAGGATATCCGTCTCCTGTAGATCCAGTCTGCGGTACAGATTTACCTCCCGTAGCAACGATTACGCTAGAAGACTTAAATGTCTCCCCTGAGATAAGCTTCACGCCAACGGTCTGTCCATTCTCGTAGAGAACTTCAGCGATCGGACTATGAGTCATGATCTTTACGCCTAGCTCTTGTACTTTGCTTAGCAACGTATTAACTACGCTAGAAGCTTTATCTGTTACGGGAAACATTCTTCCATGATCTTCTTCTTTCAAAGCAATCCCCAGACCCTCGAAGAAATCCATAATATCACGATTATTAAAATGTCCGAATGCACTATAGAGAAAACGGCCATTCCCAGGAATATGGGCAATCAAATCTTCTGTCTCTTTGGCATTCGTTACATTACAACGCCCGCCTCCAGATATCCCTAGTTTACGTCCTAATTTATTACCTTTATCAAGTAGTAGAACGGAAGCACCTTTACTTCCAGCGGCAACACAGGCCATGAGTCCTGACGGACCTCCGCCTACAACGATAACATCGTATTTCATTTATTAATCTCCTTTTTAGCAGTTAACCCTTATGTCAGTTAAACATTCTCTTCTTTAAGATCATAACAAATAGATATAGGTTACAACAACTCTAGTAAGAGATATAATTAGAATATATTGTAATATGTCGTACGCTGTTATTTAATAGGATTATATAATGGTTAATAGCACATTGTGGGAAGGAGGGGCGGCTATTTATAGTGTCCTAAAGAATATCTTATTACAGGTATTGATATCTGGTTCTTTTGCAGTTCTTTTTCCTCTCATTCTTGATAAATACATACATTGCAAGGGGAAATCAAGAAATCTAAATGCGACTGGTTTTACGATGGTTATCGTGTTATCTAGTGCCGTCAGTCTAATGTTATGTTCTATGTTTTCATCTGAACTGTACGGAGGGGTCATACCTCTTAATATGGGTATTGTGCCGCTTTTTGTTGCGATCTTGTATGGAGGATATAAATCAGGTGTGCCACTGGCTATGT
The DNA here is from genome assembly GCF_900156375.1 of Paenibacillus macquariensis. GTDB lineage: Bacteria > Bacillota > Bacilli > Paenibacillales > Paenibacillaceae > Paenibacillus_AQ > Paenibacillus_AQ macquariensis. The sequence continues at coordinate 70,151 of NZ_FTNK01000013.1, read as the reverse complement.
TATATATTACTTTTTATTTCATATTTACAGAGAATTATTCCATGTATGGTTTAATTGTTCATACGGGGATATTGATGTATCCGGTGTTGTTCTGGACTTCTTCTTTATTCTTGAAAGCTTCGCTAAAAGGAAAAATATCTCAGATTGTTATAAGTTTATTCCCTGTGATGTTACTGGTTGATTTCCCACCTTTATTTCAATGGGATAATCCAAGTTTATTTAATATGAACTCTTTACTTATGATTACCTTTTACTTATTAATTAGTCTTTTTTGGGGAGCCATTATTATTTATTTGATTGAATTTTCTTTAGAGAGGCTGTTTCTTAAGGAACAGATTATGGGGATGTCAGAGAAATATTTACGTGAAGAGGATAAATTACAGCAGGTCATGGATATGACACCCCTCTGTATGGTTTCTTTAGATCGGAATGGCAGAGTCACTAGCATTAATGAAATGATGATGAATCTATTTAAAATAAAGATGCCTAATTTGACCAAGATAGAGGTTATTGGGCAACATGTTACACTGTTTACTTACGACATGATGGTTAAGGAGCATATTGAATATCGAGTGTCTCAGGCACTTCAAGGAATAATTATGGATCATGAATTAACACAAAATGAGTCTAAAATATATTATACGAATACTTCCCCGCTTACGAACTCTTATACAGGTGAAATACTGGGGGCTATATTGGTCATTCAAGATATTACAGAAACCGAAAGACTTCGCAATGAGCTAGGAAATATGGAAAGACTTAGCTTGGTAGGTCAGATGGCAGCAAGTATAACACACGAAATTCGTAATCCTATGGCAGTAGTTCGTGGTTTCTTACAGCTCATGCACGAGAAGAGCCCAAGCACGTTAGATCATTATTACCGAATTGTTATGGAAGAGTTAGATCGGGCGAATGGTATTATTAATGACTTTTTGTCCCTTGCACAGAATCGAGTAACTGAGAAAGCAGATTGCCACTTACATAAAATTATTTATGATCTGAGTCCATTATTATGGGCAGATGCAAATTTACGAGGTCAGAGTATTGAGTTAGAACTGGATGAGAATGTACCTGAACTCAGTCTGAACTCAAAAGAGATTAAACAATTAATTCTAAATTTAGCGCGTAACGGAATGGAATCTATGCATGTTAAGGGACAGCTCACCATCCGAACCACAGTGGATGACAATTATGTAGAACTGATTGTATCAGATACAGGAGCAGGTATCCCGCAGAGTAAGCTAGATGAATTATTTGTCCCCTTCTTTACAACCAAAGATCAAGGGACAGGGCTTGGATTGGTATTATGCCTAAGCATTGTTGAACATCATAAAGGCAAAATTACGGTTCACTCTGAAGAGGGCATTGGTACATCGTTTGTTGTGAGATTTCCTCATAATAACACCAATGCATTACATTTATTGTGATTAATGTTTCATTATTAATGGATAAATAATCTGAAAAAGTGCTGTCTATCTTGCTCAGTTACTTGCTTTCAAACATTCAGAATAGGTATAATCTAATGAAGTCATTGTTATATATGATTAATGAGGAGTGAATGAGAATGTCTATGTCTTTTGATCGATATATGCGAGATATGATTCAACCGATGCGGGATGAATTAACAAATTTGGGTATTCAGGAACTTACAACACCTGAAGAAGTTGAGGCACAAGTGGCCAATGCAAAGGGTACAGCTTTGATCGTTATTAACTCAGTATGTGGTTGCGCTGCTGGACAGTGCCGTCCTGGTGTTGCTATGGCTTTGGAACATGCTATTGTACCTGATCAATTATTTACTGTATTTGCTGGGCAAGATAAAGAAGCAACAGCTAAGGCACGAGAGTATTTCGCTCCTTATGCGCCTTCTTCACCTTCCATTGCATTGATGAAAGATGGAGAACTTGTTCATTTCATCGAACGTCACTCCATTGAAGATAGATCCGCACAAGAGATTGCTGCAGAACTAACAGAAGCTTTTGACCGTGTATGTAAGTAATATTTAAGTGTTGGCTGCATCATAAACCCCGAAGTTGCGGCAATCCGACAGCTCCGGGGTTTTGTGTACGGTCTTTTTTATGGAATAATCATGAATTCACGAATGAAACATATTTTTAGAAAAGGGGTGCGCTTAAGAATGAGTTTACAAGAACAGATCATCGCAGAATTAGGGGTTAAACCTGTTATTAATGTGGAATCGGAAGTGAAGGAAAGAGTGGCTTTCCTTAAGAATTACGTGAAGAATGCTGGATCTACAGGACTACTCATTGCGATTAGTGGTGGGATTGATAGTGCGGTTGCTGCTGGTTTGTGTAAATTAGCTACAGATGAACTATCTAAAGAAACAGGTAAAGATTACATGACACTTGGTGTATTCCAGCCCTATGGAACACAGGAAGATATTGATCATAGTTACGCCACAGCGAAGGCATTCGATCTTAAACATACGGTAGAGACGAATATCGAAGATGCTGTGACCGAAGTGGCACTGGAAGTAGAGCAGGGACTCAAAGGTATGGGTATCCATCGTCATATCAGCCACAAAGGCAAAGGTAATGTTAAAGCAAGAACACGTATGGTCATGCAGTACGCATTATCTTTTGAGCTGAATCTAATTGTAGTCGGAACGGATCATGCATCCGAAGCCATTACTGGATTTTATACCAAATGGGGAGATGGCGCGGTAGATATTACACCCCTTAGTTCCCTTAACAAACGTCAAGTTCGACAACTAGCTGCCTTTATAGGTGTGCCACAGTCCATTTTGGATAAAGCACCTACAGCTGGGTTATGGGAAGGTCAGACAGATGAAGAAGAACTGGGTCTTACATATGAGGAGAATAGCGACTATCTAGAAGGTAAAGAAATTAATGCCGAGTCGCGGGAGCTTCTAGAAGGTTTCTACAAAAGAACGGCTCATAAGCGTAATTCTATACCAGGAATCTAAGTATGTTGTTTAGGTGTATTACTTGGAACTGATATAAGATAGAAATAATAAATGGAGTGCACACAGGTAACGGTTGTGCACTCTATTTATTATTTCATCTCATGTACGAGTAATATCAATTAAGACAAATGGTAATATGAGTTATGCTATGAAAGGTCGCAACATATCGCACCGCCTGATACAATAAGGATTGTAGCTTTTGACGGAAGGTGTGTGGAACCCATGATTTATGGAATCGGACACGATATACTTGAGATCAATCGTGTTGAGCAGTTGCTCAGTAGAAGCAATGGTCAAGCATTCATGCAACGGGTACTGACATCGAAGGAGTATGAATTAGCTCAAAGGCGAGGACCGAAGACTACGGAATTTGCTGCGGGTAGATTTGCTGCCAAGGAGGCCATAGTCAAAGCATTCGGCTGTGGAATCGGTGCAATCATTGGTTTTGGAGATATTGAAATTATTCCCAATGACTTGGGTAAACCAATGGTAGAATTAAGCAAACAAGCATGGGAGAATTTGAACCTTCCGGGACAATCAGCGAATTATGCTATTCATTTGAGTATTACGCATCAGAGAGAGCTTGCTTCTGCGTTTGCAGTTATTGAAAGAGTGAATTAAGCTTTAGCTTCTGCCCATGGAATACAAAGATAGATAAGGAGAAGCACATGTCTAATTTAGAACAACAACGCTATTTCAGTGAGAATCTACTGAGCTGGTATCTTGAGAACCGACGGGATTTACCTTGGCGGCGCCATCGTAACCCTTATTATATTTGGATATCTGAAATTATGCTTCAGCAAACACGTGTAGATACGGTCATTCCTTACTTCAATCAATTTATAGAGAAGTTTCCTACGATTGCGGATTTGGCAAATGCACCTGAGCAAGACGTCTTGAAAAGTTGGGAGGGGCTCGGATACTACTCTCGTGCACGCAATTTACAGTATGCTGCCCAACAAGTACAAGACTTACACGGTGGTCAGGTACCTAATGATAAAGAAAGCGTGTTTGCGCTTAAGGGCGTGGGTCCTTATACAGCAGGAGCTATTCTTAGCATTGCATTTAATCAACCAGAACCAGCTGTAGATGGTAATGTTATGAGAGTATTGTCCAGATTCTTCTTAATCGAAGAGGATATCATGAAAGGGAGTACTCGCGCGCTAATGGAAAGATTAGTCGTGGAATTAATTCCTGAAGGACAGGCTTCACACTTTAATCAGGCTCTGATGGAGCTTGGAGCTCTAGTCTGTACACCTAAGTCTCCTTGTTGCTTAACATGTCCGGTTATGGAGCATTGTGAGGCAAGGCTAGAAGGCAAGGAGGGGCAACTTCCCATCAAGTCGAAGAGCAAGCCTCCACGTCCAGAACAACGGTTTGTTGCCTTGATTGAAGGTCAAGGGAAGCATGCTGGGCAGATATTGATTAGGCAACGTCCAGAGAGTGGATTACTTGCTCGAATGTGGGAGCTTCCACATATGATCTCACCTGTAAGTCGTGGTGGAAGAATGGATGATCTACGTGCACAGGGCCTGCTAGGTGTAGAAATGGTGGCTGAGGGAATTCCAGCAATACCTTTGGAGCATTTCATGGATATTGAACACATATTTAGTCATATTCGTTGGAACCTTCAGGTATATCGTTGCAAGGAAGAGGATCAGATGGTTATAGCGGAGAATAGCGAACCCTACAAGATGGATGTGACGGATATAGGGGATACCATCACTGAATATCGTTGGATTAATGAAGAAGATATGACATCGTACGCCTTCCCTAATGCATTTTTGAAGATTATTAATGCTAATTTTGAAGAGAAGAGAATGAAATTATAAATTAAAAAAATGATCCGACCCTAAGTGGGTGGATCATTTTTTTGCTTATAATTAAGTATAAGTTTGTTTAATTATTTAGCCGCTACATAACGTGCAGCAACTGCATCCCAATTAACAACATTCCAGAAAGCAGCAATATAATCTGGACGTTTGTTTTGGAATTTCAAGTAGTAAGCATGCTCCCATACGTCAAGTCCTAGAATAGGAGTCAAACCTTCGCTAAGTGGGTTGTCTTGGTTCGGAGTGCTTGTTACAGCTAGCTTACCGTCTTTACCAACAACAAGCCATGCCCAGCCGCTTCCGAAACGAGTAGTAGCTGCTTTAGCAAAGTCTTCTTTGAATTTATCAAGACCACCAAGCTGACTATCAATAGCTTCTGCTAATTCACCAGTTGGGTTTCCTCCAGCGTTTGGACCAATGATTTCCCAGAAAAGGCTGTGGTTTGCGTGTCCACCACCATTATTACGAACAGCAGTACGAATTTCTTCAGGTACGCTTCCAAGACCTGTTAGCAATTCTTCGATGCTCTTGTTTTGCAACTCAGGTGCTTTCTCAAGTGCTGCATTCAAGTTTGTTACATACGTGTTATGGTGACGATCGTGGTGAATTTCCATTGTTAACGCATCGATGTGTGGTTCAAGTGCATCGTTCGAATAAGGTAGTGCTGGTAGTTGAAATGTCATGGTAAATTACCTCCTGCGGATTGTATTATATTGATAATTTATGAATGAATAAAGGGCCTGACGAAGCATCCTTCATCAACATATGTAGTGAAATGTAATGATCTAAACGTAGAACAATTCAGATAATTACATCGTTGTTATATATATTATTAAACCGTATTTAACATATTAAATCAACATTTATGTTTGTAAAGTCGGTTTGTTAATTATTCATTAACAAAACATTATTTATGATAACCTATTGTTAATAGAAATATGCCAGTAAAATAGTTGATCTTCTATATTATAGCAATAAAGCGAGATATGAAGCGCTTTCATAAGAAAACAGGTGTTTTCTCAATAAAACTGTGGTTTAATGGACTAGCAAGAAGGATTTTCAGGTTATTTGTCGTAATTATTATATTCGAGATTTTTGTAAAGTTAGCTTGTTATGTTAACTTTTATATGGTCCGGATAAAGCTAACGAAAAGGGAGATTTAATTTATGCATGTTCGTTCCTTTCAGTTAAGTGACTGTAATCCAGTAACTGAACTTCTTCAGGTTGCATTATCGGAAGAGTGCTTTGAGAATACGATTCAACCATTCTCTAGACAACTTTCGTGGGATTCTGACCTGATTATGGTAGCAGAAGAAGATGGAGAAATTGTGGGGGCCTTGATCGGTACGATTGAGAATAACCATGGTTGCTACTTCAGAATTGCTATTCACCCAGACTATCGACGTAAAGGGATTGGAAAAGCCCTTGTTACTGCGATGGAACAGCGGTTTCAACAACGTAAAGTAAGTCGTATTTTGATTGCTGGGGATGATCACAACCTTGCAGTAATGCCGTTATTTGAGGCAATGGGTTATGGGGCTAACAAAATTATGGAGGCTTTCCAGAAACTTAGTATTGTTGCTCAAAGTAAGTTTTAGTATAATATATGTATATAAATAGAGGAACCAACTAAATTTTCCAAATATCAAGCATATCTTGCAGCCGTTGCAAAAACGGAGCAGATATGCTTTTCTATTTAATAGGATCGTTTCAGCAAATGATTATAAAAAGAGGTGTATTTATGAATCAAGATCATTCACTAGATGGAATAACATCGGATAGTTCTACATCTCCCGATAAACCAGCAGGACAACATAAGCCTGGATGGAAAGCGGAATTGTGGGATTGGATTAAAACAATTGTTGTCGTTTTTGTGGTTATGATGTTGCTTAATGTATTTGTTTTTAATTTGTCTATGGTTAAAGGGCAGTCGATGCAGCCCACATTAGTAGAAAAAGAACGATTATTCGTTAACAAAATAATTTATGATTTCTCTGCACCTAAAAAAGGTGAAGTGGTAGTATTACATGATCCAAGCCAAGATGATACTAAGAAGGATTTTCTTGTTAAACGTGTGATTGGTGTTCCTGGGGATATAGTTGAAGTCAAAGAACACAAGTTATATCTAAATGGCCAATTACAGCAGGAAAATTATATTGATGTGGACATTCAAGATGATGACTTCGCTGGAATTAAGCTTGAGGATGATCAATATTTTGTCATGGGTGATAACCGTCATCTAGGAGAGAGCAAGGACAGTCGTTACTTTGGTAAGGTTACATCAGATTTGATTGTGGGTAGGGCAGAATTCATATTTTGGCCATTGAATAAAATTAGAGGACTTTAGTCTGTTATATAACATAAGGAGACGATGAGGAGATGACGCTTGAACATGTACGCTCACCATATGCTCCCTCGCCGTCCGTATGGGAGCAACTGAAAAGAGATATCAAATTAGCTGCGCCTAGTTTAGGTATTGATGATATTGGTTTTGCTACTGCCGATCCATTTGTTTCGCTGAAGTCTATTCTACAGAATCACCGCGATAAAGGATATGAGTCAGGTTTCGAAGAACCTGATTTAGATAAAAGGGTGACACCCGTGCTACCATCATCACAACCTGCATCCTTAATTTCGATAGCAGTGGCATATCCATCCAAAATGGTGAACCCTCCGAAATCAGAACCAGGGGCCTACAGAGGAATATTAGCCCGCTCTGCATGGGGTAGGGACTATCATTATGTGTTACGAGAAGCGATGCAGAAGCTAGAGGATTTCATTAGGGAGCGTATTCCCGAAGCCGTGTTAGAAAGTATGGTTGATACCGGTGCACTAGTCGACAGGGCCGTGGCTGAAAGAGCAGGTATAGGCTTCAGTGCGAAGAACTGTATGATTATTTCACCGAAGTGGGGTTCTTGGATCTATCTAGGGGATATGGTAACCAACATTCCTTTTCCACCAGATACCCCTGTAACCGAAGATTGTGGTGACTGTACTAAATGTATTGATGCTTGTCCTACGGGTGCTCTTGTGGGACCAGGACAGCTTGATGCACAGCGATGTGTATCCTTTTTGACGCAAACCAAAGGGCTATTAGAAGAAGAACAGATGCGTAAGATCGGGAATCGTCTTTATGGCTGTGACACATGCCAAATTGTTTGTCCTAAGAATCGTGGGAAAAGCTGGGATCATAACAAACAATTACTCCCTGATCCTGAGATCACTAAGCCGCTGTTGTTACCCATTCTTGATCTTACGAACCGGGAATTCAAGGAGAAGTTCGGAGAGAGCGCGGCGGCTTGGAGAGGGAAGAAGCCAATGCAGCGCAATGCGATTATTGCATTGGGAAATTTTAAAGATCGTTCTGCCGTACCAAGACTCGAAGAAGTGCTGTTAAAGGACCCTCGATTTGAAATGAGGGGGACTGCTGCTTGGGCACTAGGACGTATTGGAGGTGAGGAAGCTTTGAATAGTGTGAATAAAGGATTGGCCGTAGAAGAAGATGTGAAGGTTCAGGAAATGTTAATGAAGGCGAAAGAAAAGTTAGAACCGTCGACTAGCATTGAAGAAGAGCATTCTCAAGAGATCATTTATTACGATGAAATAACAACACCTATTGGGGTATTAACGCTATGTACATCGGTCAAGGGTATTTGTTTAATCGAAATGGATTCTTTTACGACGAAGGAAGCCGTAATACAACAATGGTCCCGCAACTGGGCACAAGACGCTGAATTTATACATGACGGAGAACGTTTATCCGAGGCTAAAACTCAGTTAGAGCAATATTTTGCTGGGGAACGCAAACAATTCGATCTTCCGATTGATATGAGAGGTACTTTATTCCAACTACAAGTATGGACTACACTTGCCGATATTCCTTATGGGGAGACTTGTTCTTATGGACAATTAGCGGAAGCTATTGAGCGTCCAAAGGCGGTTAAAGCCGTTCAAGGGGCGACTAATAAAAATCCGATTCCGATTATCGTACCGTGCCACCGTATTATAGGTGCAGACAACTCGCTTGCGGGCTATGTTTATGGTCACGAAATCAGAAGCCAACTGTTGTCTTTTGAGGGGTCGTTACCTGAAAGATAAAGCATTCGGGATCATAAGTAATTAGGCCATGTGGGGGAACATATATGAGATATGTAAATATTGCAGATGTAGAAGCAGGGCAATTTCTTGGGAAGTCAGTATATTCAGGAAATGGGACAGTACTGTTGGGGGCTGGAATTCAACTTACTGTATATATGGTCAATACGCTCAATCGAATTGGCGTTACGATGCTATATATTAAGGACGCTTTATTTGATGATGTAGAGACCTCTGAAATGCTGACCGAAGCGACGAAACAGAGTCTCATGCATGGGATAAGTGACACGTTTGAAGCTGTGCGCTCAGGTAAGGAATGGAATGCACAATTAATTGGTACAACAGTGGACACCTTACTATCTGATGTCCTCAGTAACAAAGAATTACTGGTTCAATTAACGGATATTCGTACGGTCGACAATGCCCAGTACATTCATGCCATGAATGTCTGTCTACTATCTACAGTTATGGGCATTAATATGGGATTTAATTATATTCAGGCCAAAGAGTTGGCTATGGGTGCCTTGTTGCATGATATAGGCAAGAACAATATCTTGAAGGATGAAGAAGTGGCTCCTGGTGTAAGGAATCACCATACATGGCGAGGATATGAGAAGCTCAAGAATAAGCGAGAATTCAATCTCCTCATTGCACATGTTGCTTTGCAGCATCATGAAAGAGTAGATGGGTTTGGTCTACCACGAGGCTTAGCAAATGATGAAATTCATATTTATGCGAAGATCGTTGCTGTGGCCAATACTTATGATCATTTAATCAGTCATTTGGAGGGAGAGAGAGCACTTCTTCCACATGAGGCTTGCGAAGAATTGATGGCGATGTCCGAGATACAATTAGACCGGGATGTTCTGATCCAATTCACGAGGATGGTCTCGATTTATCCGAATGGTATGGGAGTTAGGTTGTCAACGAAAGAGAACGGTGTTGTCGTAAGTCAGCATAGAGGATTACCCGGGCGACCGGTTATACGTATTATTCGGAATAGTAATGGTGATAGTCTGGAGATTGAAGAAATAGATCTAGCCACAGAAACAACCATCTTTATCGACAAAGTACTTGCTTAGAATTATATTTGCTAGCCTCTAAAGGACATGCTATGATATGTTCGTATGTAAGCAAGTAAGACAAATTCTTGTAAATTATCGAGGTGGCCGAAATGAATATTGCACTTCCTATTATCACGTTAATTGTAGGATTAGCTGGCGGATTCTTCATTGGCGTATATTACTTACGCAAGCAGATGGAGAAAATGCAGAATAATCCGGAAATGCTACAAAAGATGGCTAAACAGATGGGTTATAATCTGAATGGTAAACAGATGCAAAAAGCACAGCAAATGATGAAGAATCAGCCTGCTGTTCCGAAGAGAGGCCAAAGCCGTAAAAGGTAAGTAATCTTTCTATCCGGGAAGTGTGGCCGTGAGAGGAGGATGTACTGTGTCTGGAGTTAAAGACTATGTAAACACTGAAGTGGGTAACAATCGTGAGAAGATAGAATATCACATTGAGCAAATTTTAAACCTCATTGGTGAAGATACAAAGCGTGAAGGATTGCTTGAGACGCCAGCGCGTGTCACTCGCATGTACGAAGAAATCTTTGCGGGTTATGAAGTGGATCCTCGGGACGTGTTAGGTGTGACTTTTGATGAAAATCATGAGGAACTTGTCATTGTGAAGGATATTGTGTATTACAGTCAATGTGAGCATCACATGGCACCTTTCTTTGGGAAAATTCATATTGGATATATCCCAAGTGGTAAAATTGCTGGACTCAGTAAGTTTGCGCGTTTGGTTGAGGCGGTAACTCGTCGCCTGCAGGTGCAGGAACGTATTACATCTCAAATTGCGGATATTCTTAATGAGGTATTACAACCGAATGGTGTAATGGTTGTCGTAGAAGGCGAGCATTTATGTATGTGTTCTCGCGGGGTGAAGAAACCGGGAAGCAAGACGGTTACTTCCGCTGTAAGAGGGATTTTCCGTGAAGATTCAGCTAGTCGTGCAGAGTTCTTATCTCTGCTTAGAGACTATTAATGGATTTGATTTGATAAACAAAAGAGGCCCTGTCGATTTCTCGACAGGGCCTCTTTTGTTAAATATATAATTCATAGTGCTCTATTATTTTTCGAGAATAGAGGTATTAAGGGTCGTTTTAACTTCTTCGAGGAATGAAGAGACGCGACGTAAGTAATCACGAGAGTGCTCACGAAAGATAAGTTCATGATGACTATCATCAACAATCCACGAGGTAGAGAGCGGATTAGTCTGATTGGAAGCTAGCTTTTCAGCAATGCCAAAGGGTGCTTTCTCATCTTTAGTTCCGTGTATGAAGAAGATAGGAAAAGGATAATCCTCGCTCTTTACTTGTTGGTATGGAATCTGATTGAGGCTTGTTCCATTCAATACCGGAAACAGTAACTCTAATATTTCTAAAGAAGGATGACGAGGTAGATCGATTTGGTTCTTAATGTTGTGATATAACGTGTCTGGTTCTAATAGAAAGGTACTGTCGAGAATCATAGCATCTACATCATTCGTTTGAAGACCGGCTTGAAGTGCCGTACCTGCACCCATGGAGAAGCCCCATACAATAATCTGCCCTGCATCACGTTCTTTAGCAAGTTTAATAGCGCCTAGTAATTGCTGCGTTTCAATTTTGCCACCTGTCGCCACATCTTTATTGTACTCAGCTGCAAATCCATAGTCGAACATGAGAACATTATAATTGAGACTGTGGGCATAATGAGCAAGGTCATACATAGGAACCCATGATTCCTCACGATTTGCGCCATAGCCATGGCTGAACACAATGGTTCTTTGGGACCCTTTAGCAGGAATATACCAACCATGCATTAGACGGCTATCATCGAGCGCAGGGAAAGTGACATTCTCATAAGCCATAGACTTAGCAGCTAACGGATTAGAATAGATAGGTGCAACCGTGGGATTAGATAATACCCAGGCGATGTAAGCATGTAGTGCAACGAAACAAAACAATAGGAAAAAGATAATCGATAGAACGAGTGCAACAATAATATGTTTAACACGAATAAATCGAGATGAGTTCGTTGTAGCTAACTTTTGAATGGAATGAGATTGTGGGGCATTAGTCCTAGTTAAAATGTTCATAAATAGCCCCTCCTTATAGGTCTTATTAATCGTATGCCCCATATTAATGAAAGTCAATGTAGTTGGGACAATTGTTAGCTAATTGTAATATGTAGACTTTATTCGGGTTATTTCATATAATTATGTAACCATGTTTCACGTGATGAAACAACAAAGAGGGGCGATTCATCTTGGAAGATCGCAAATTAACGGTCCGTTCCGTAGAACGGGCACTTGATATATTACTGTGTTTCACTAGAAATGTTGATCTCGGATTGACGGAAATAGCAGTGCAGATAGGGCTCCATAAGAGTACGGTACATCGTCTGCTGTCTACGCTTGAAGAGCGAGGTTTTGTTATTCGGGATGCTGCAACAGAAAAGTATCATCTGGGAATGAAGATATGGGAACTATCTACTCATTTATCGAGAAACGATGACCCGGCTATCTTGTTGCTACCCGCAATGGAGAGTGTACGAGATCGATTAGGGGAAACGGTCAGTCTTTATTTACGTGAAGGAAATGAACGACTACGTATTCAGGCGGTGCAGAGTAACCAAGGAATTCGGCGCGTGGCTAAGGTTGGTGCAAGGCTTCCGTTATATGTAGGTGCATCAAGTAAAGTTCTTGTAGCGTTTGCATCATCTGAAGAGCAAGGGGAATTGCTAAATGATCCTGAATGGCCGGCTTTGATTGACCGTGGCAGTTACTTGGAACAGTTACACGAGATTCGTGAGTGTGGATATGCGATGAGCTTTGAGGAGAGGGAACCAGGAGCTGCGGCTATATCGGTACCTATTGCAAATCGTCATGGTGTCGTGACTGCGGCATTGTCGGTATCAGGCCCAGTTAATAGATTATCTATTGAGACGCTTCGTGGATATGTGCCTTATCTCTTGGAAGCAGCACATGATATGGGATTAATGCTTCCATAGCATGATATAAAAAGGTAAGGATCAGCTAACACTATTTTCCAGTGTTGGGCTGATCCTTACCTTTTTTTGTCTCGGCTTCAGGTTAATCGATAGTACTTAAATCACATTGTTCCAATGGAATGATTTTGGTCTTCTTCACAAAGCGATATCCGAACCATATCATCAAGAACAGAGGAATACTGATATAAGATACGACAATGCCATACCAATCAATAGAATCGCCGGTAAATGCTCCAAGGTTCTGGCCGAAAATAGCGATTAGACATAGGATGAAAGCGAAGATCGGACCGCTTGGGAAAAAGCGTGCTACGAAAGGGAGTTCCTTAAGAGAATGCCCTTGAGCTAGAAATGCACGTCGGAAACGATAGTGACAGACCGATATAGCTAACCAATTAATAAATCCACACATGCCAGATGCATTCAGTAGCCAGATGTAGACAATACCATCTCCAAAGAAGGAGGCAAGGAATGCAAGCATTCCAATGGAAGTTGTTAGGATCAGAGCATTAACTGGAATGCTACGTCGATTTAACTTACCTAAAAATTTCGGTGCTAGTCCGTTCTTAGCCATGGAATATAAGACACGGGTTGCTGCATACATACCTGAGTTTCCTGCGGAAAGGACTGAACTCAGGATAACAGCATTCATGACCGCTGCGGCAAAAGCAAGTCCAGCCTTCTCGAATAATAGCGTGAATGGGCTGACCCCAATGTTATTTAGATCACTGTTGAGTAGACTAGGATCTGTATAAGGGATAAGCATCCCAATAACAAAAATAGAGAAAACATAGAAAATAAGAATGCGCCAAAAAACTTGCCGAATAGCACGTGGCACATTTTTGCGAGGATTCTCGCTTTCACCCGCGGCAACACCAATCAGTTCGGTACCTTGAAATGAGAAACCTGCGGCCATAAATACCCCAACAAAGGCAAAGAATCCACCGTGGAATGAGGAGCCTCCTAGATTGAAATTCTTCAATCCAACGAATTCACCACCGATAACTCCGAAGATCATGAGTACGCCAAGGGTAAGAAAGACAATGACTGTAATAATCTTTATGATAGCGAACCAAAACTCTGATTCCCCAAAGCTTTTAGTAGATAAGAAATTTAATCCAAACATGATAAGTAGAAACAAGAGGCTCCATATAGCAGAAGGGCTATCAGGGAACCAAAACTTGATGATGACGGTGGCTGCAGCGAGTTCTGCAGCAATGGTGATCGCCCAGTTATACCAGAAATTCCAGCCCACAGCAAAACCAAATGCAGGACTAACAAATCTTGAAGCATACGTGCTAAATGAACCTGAGTCGGGAAGATAGGTAGCCAATTCACCAAGGCTATTCATAAGGAAATATACCATCAATCCTACCGCAGCGTAAGCTAGTAAGGCCCCGCCGGGACCAGAAGAGGAAATAGCACTCCCACTAGCAAGAAAAAGTCCTGTTCCTATAGATCCACCTAAAGCGATCATTGTCATATGTCGTGCTTTGAGACTGGGCTTCAGTGAACCTTCAGTCTCCTTGTGATTCTTCATTAATCATTACACTCCCTCTACAAAATAAATACTTGTCATGGAAGGGGAGGGAAACAGCAAAAAAGACCGCTGGAATGGATTCCGGCGGTCTTTTCAATAGATACCAAAACAAAGGTATGCCCGTATACAAAGAGCATAATGTCTTCTATTTATATGATCCGCACCCAACTTCCATGAAAGATAGCCCAACATAGTGTCCTTATTGAAGGACACTATGACAGTTCTGCCCCTATTCGGAAAACAGACCCAGCATACGTGGCTAATTGAAGCAGCCTATATACTTCGGCGAAAGGCGCCTTTCGATCTGTGAATGATACGGCGGCTTCTTACGCCTCTTCACAGTCTACTCATCGCAATTCGCGACCTCTACCTCACCTTAGTAGGATGAGGATATCTTTACTTGTTTATACTGAACAATGTCTAAGTATAATCAATTGTCATCGCAGGATCAAATGGATAAATATTGTATTACGAGCGTGTGCGCTTAGCCATCTGCTGCCATATGGTTCCGGCAGCTTCTTCGCCAGACTCGATCCGTTCAAGAGCCATTTTGGCTTGTAAGCTAACTTCGAATTCAGGATCTTCAGCCGCTTCCTCAAGAGCTTGGCGTGCATCCTCCGTACCGACTTCATAAAGAAAGCGAGCGGCCCGCCAACGAACAAGTTTACTGCTATCTTTCAAGGTTTCAGTCATAGCCTTCGTTGCATGAGCATCACCGATGTCTGATAACGTGTCGCCAGCTGTACGACGTACAGCAGCAGACTTATCTTGCAATGCAACATATAACAGTTCCATTGCTTCTGGTGATTTCAAATCTCCAAGGTAGATAATTGCGAGACGACGGATTTGCATTTTGGAATCATGAAGTGCTGTTCTAATGAAACGGATTCTTTCGGGTGTTGGGCTCATACCGTCAAATGCTGCATAGCGAATACGCCAATCGTTATTCTGTAGTGCTTCTTCAAGCTCTTGGTCACTTAGTTCCGTACGTTTCTCCATGAATTCTTCGTCGCTTGCACCATGTGCAATGGCCTGCTGAATGACTTTCTCGAGACGCTCGGGAGGATAGGCTGCTTCAAGTTCTTGCTCCACTTCGCGTGCAATGTCAGCAAGTTCCCCGTAACGAATACCATAATCAGAAAGCTTACGTTCCTTAATCATAGTAGCGATAGCAACAGCCGTTACAGCCTGCGTGAATCGTTCGGACAAAGCGATACGTTCTTCGCGCCCAGCGGCCTTCACACGAATTTGCATGGGGATACTGCGGAAATACTGAACAAGAACTTCAGCTTCGCCGTAATGTTCGCCTAACTCATTATCTACTTCTAACCATGTCGTTGTCATGCCATCTTGACCGAGTCGTTCCTGTACTTCGCCTAGGATGGTGGACCAATCTGCATTACCTTTACGTTCAAGAGCTGCAAAATCAGTGGTGTGGAACACACTTTTGACACCTGAAATATGGAGCATTTCCCGTATCCATACGGGTGCTGAACGTTCATTTTCCAGGGTGTACGTTTTACGTAACCCAGTCTCTATAGTTTCATCCAAATGGAGCTTCATTGTATTGGGGCTTGGTGTTGGTTCAATAAATGTGATCTTCATGATTATGATCAACCTCCTCTTCTACGTTATTTTACCTCATTTATAAGAAAACCAAAAATAAGGATTTTTTAGCTACTGAAAATCAATATAGAGTTTAAAAGGATAGCCAAGTGCATGAATGCTCGATTGTAGGAATTCATTTTATTGAAGGGAGGTCTATGATCTAAGTGTTAAAAGGCAAGAAAAAAAGCGTTATGGCTAGTATGATCATAGCCAGTATTCTACATATAAATATGGAAAATAAAACAAATAAAAAATAATGACATCGTTATATTTACTCGAATTTTGTCGACTATTGATGGAATTTGATGGATGGTATATAATCTATCTTTATGATTAAATGTTCATGAACAAATACAATTACAGAAAAGAGCACACTATTTCGAAAGAATAGGTCGCAAAGCTATAGGGGCTACCGCTTGTTTTTACGCAGGTTATGCCAGCCAGTTACCTGTCATCGCAACGCGAATAAATAAGATGACATTGGTGGATGAGTTTCACCTCATCCTGTAGAGAAACTTTCTTCTAACAAGGGAAGGGCTCTCTCGCTGCAATGTCATCTTTATTTTGCTTTTACAGTGGTGATTGTTACCTTCAAAGGGGGAAAAAGGTATTAAGGGTTAGGTTCTAATACATTACATAACCATCAAGAATATTTATTATTTAGGAGGAGAAACATGAGAATTAATTTGAAAAAGTGTACAACCCTGTTGCTGACGACAATGTTATGCTTCTCGACTTTATCGGCCACTGCAGGTGCGGCGGGTCGCCCCACAACAATGGCTCCAAACGGAATCGTTACAACGCCGCATTATCTGGCATCTGCGGCAGCATTGGAAGTTCTTGAAGATGGAGGTAATGCTGTAGACGCGGCAATCGCAGCGCAAGCAGCGCTCGCGGTTGTTTACCCCCACTATACAGGTTTGGGTGGAGACGCATTCTGGCTTATTTATAACGCAAAGACAAAAGAAGTAAAAGCATTAAATGCAAGTGGTCGCTCAGGTGAGAAGACTACGATTGATTTCTACAAACAAAAGGGTTTTGAGAAAATTCCTTCCCGCGGCTATTTGGCGGCAAACACAGTTCCAGGAACAGTGTCTGGTTGGGGAGAAGCTTACAAATACGCGAAAAAATCGATGGGTAATTCCATGGATCTGGACAACGTGCTT
Source organism: Paenibacillus macquariensis (assembly GCF_900156375.1). GTDB lineage: Bacteria > Bacillota > Bacilli > Paenibacillales > Paenibacillaceae > Paenibacillus_AQ > Paenibacillus_AQ macquariensis. The sequence continues at coordinate 52,906 of NZ_FTNK01000013.1, read as the reverse complement.
GAGCGTGCCATTCAATACGCTGAGAAAGGTTATCCGGTGACACCTAATCAAGAGTCATGGACGATAAGCGCCATCGACACAAAAGATAAAGAGTTGAAAAACTTGCAGCGTTTTGAAACGTTCCGCAAGACGTTCTTGAAGCCTAACGGTGAGCCTTACAAAGCGGGCGAAATGCTTGTGCAGAAAGACTTAGCGAATACGCTGAAGATCATTGCAAATAAAGGTACAGATGCATTCTACAAAGGAGACATCGGGAAGAAGATCGCAGCTGATATTCAAGCTAACGGTGGTTCCTTGACGTACAACGACTTTGCTAACCACAAAGCGGATTGGGTAAACCCTATTACCGTGGATTACCGTGGATACCAAGCTTACAATGTGCCGCCGAACTCTCAAGGTATGGCATCATTATCTATATTGAACATTTTAAACAACTTTGATCTGAAGAGCATGGGCGAAGGCACCGCTGACTACTACCATGTTATGGTTGAAGCGACGAAGCAAGCATTCGCGGACCGCGATAAATGGTTAACTGATCCGGATTTTGTTAAAATTCCAGTTGATCAATTGTTATCCAAAGAGCACGGTAAACAAATGGCTGACCGCATCGATATGAAAAAAGCCGCTAAGGCAGTTGAACCGCTTGATCCTAAGGGTGATACTGTATGGTTAGGTATCGTAGATAAGGATGGCAATGCCGTATCCGTCATTCAAAGTCATTACTTTGACTGGGGCGCAGGTGTTGTAGCAAAAGATACAGGGGTTCTGCTACAGAACCGCGGAAGTTTCTTCTCCTTGGACAAGAACAACATCAACCATTTGGAGCCCAAAAAGCGCACGTTCCATACACTGAACCCTGCGATGCTGTTGAAAGACGGCAAGCCGTATATGCTATATGGTACACAAGGTGGGGAGGGACAACCTCAGACGCAAGCAGCACTTGTAACACGCTTCGTAGATTTTGGCTTCAGTGTGCAGGATGCTATTGAAGCGCCAAGATGGCTGCATGGCCGTAACTGGGGAGATTCTGCTAATGACTTGAAGATGGAAGGACGTATCCCGCAATCCGTTATGGATGAGCTTATCCGTCGTGGTCATCCAGTGAAGAAGATTGACAATTACACGGACCAAGTGGGTCAATCCGGTATGGTCGTTATCGATCCGAAAACTAACGTGAAATTTGGTGGCGCTGACCCTCGTGGTGAAGGCGCGTCTATTGGGTATTAATTTTATAAAATAATGAAATCGACAACGAGGATAAAGTTCGGAAATTTCCGGACTTCCTTAGTTGTCTCCTCTAAAATATACGCATATGAGACATCATGACACCCATACACCCTCCGATAACACATGCCGTACAGCTTAATTAGAGATTTCAATGGATAAGGTGGAGGGATAATAAATGAGAGAACCTGTCGAACAAAGTTCGGCTTCCAAGGCTAAGGGTCTGATACGTAATCTTTTTACAGGCAAGTTAAAAAATAAGCTAATCGCTTGGTTTTTGGTCGTTTCGTTTATTCCTTTAATTTCAACTTCCTTGTACGTCTACTACACGGTTTCGACTAAATTGATTGAGAAACAAAATGATTCCTACGTTTCTCTCGTACAGAGTAAAGCCAACACGATGGATATGTTCTTACGGGAACGCATGTCTGAAATACAGCTGCTGGCAACAACGTCAGATATTCGTACGGACGATAACGGACAAAAGATGAAGTATATACAGTCGTTAAAAAAGACAACAGACAAGTACGACGGCAACACCTTTATTGGTGCGGACGGCCTTGTGAAAGCTGATACATTTGAAAAAAGTGTAGGTATTGACTTGGGGAGCCGTCCATTTTTCAAAAATGGACTGGAAGGAAAAGTAACGTACACGGATGTTATTCTAGCAAAGACGACGGGCCAACGCTCCATTATTATGGCCGCTCCTGTTAAAGATGCTGACGATCGTGTCAAGGGTGTTCTGACTGGACTCGTAAACTTTGAAGGATTTACGTCCGACATTTTAAAAGATTTGTACATTGATAATGGCGTTGGATATCCGATTGTCGTGGACAACCAAGGAAAAATTCAGCTTCATCCGAATAAAGATCTGATCGGCAAGACAGCCGAAGAAGCGAAGTTGACGAATGGCTTAGCTGCTATCTTATCTGGAGATAAAGCGAAATCTACTTCCTATGTTTATAATGAAGCAGGAAAAAATTATTCAGTTGCATACGCGCCTGTGCCAACGACAGGTTATAGCCTGTACCTGCACATTCCGGAAGACTCGATTACAGCAGCAGTTTCTTCCATTAAAACGAATGTGACGATAATTGTTCTCCTTGTAAGCTTAGTGGTTATCTTTATTGCGATCTTTATTGCACAACAAATTACGCGGCCAATTGTCGCGGTAGCATACGCAGCTGAACGTGTATCGAAGGGCGATCTAAGCCAAGAAGCGTTGCAAGTGAAAACGCATGATGAAGTTGGCAAGCTGACAGGAGCCGTCAATACGATGATTACGACTCTGCGCGGCTTCATTCTGCAAGTGAATCGAACGGCCCAAGACGTGGCTACGTCCGCAGAGGAGTTGTCTGCAAACGCAGAGCATACGAGTAAGGCAACCGAGCATATTGCGATGGCGATTCAAGATGTGGCGGACGGAACGGAGAAGCAACTGAAAAACGTTGAAGAGAGCGTAAACTCAATTCGAGAGGTAGCAGAGGGTGTACAGCAAATTGCAACTAACGCGCAAAGTGTAGCCAACTCTGCTTTGACAGCATCCGAAAGTGCCGATATCGGCAATCAGGCCATTCAAGTGGTTATGAATCAGATGCAATCTATTCACGTTACGGTAAACTCCATTAACGATACGATAAAGCGTCTAGGCCAACGATCTGCTGCAATTGATAATATCGTTAAGGTAATGTCTGATATTGCGGGGCAAACGAACTTACTCGCTCTTAATGCAGCGATCGAAGCGGCTCGAGCAGGCGAACATGGACGAGGATTTGCTGTAGTAGCCGGTGAAGTGCGGAAACTATCTGAGCAATCAGGAGAGTCAACCAAGCAAATTACTGAGCTAATTGAAGCGATTCAAAGTGAGACGACAGTAGCCATCGAATCTATGGAGAAAGGCACACGCGAAGTAGCCATAGGTATCGATGTTGTTAACCAAGCGGGCGCATCCTTTAATGAAATTATGCAATCAGTACTGCAAGTGACAACTCAAATCCAAGAGGTTACGGCTTACTCGATGCAAATGAATAAGAGCACCGATTACGCTGTCGAGCAAGTGAACTTTATTACGAATGTGGCGGAGAAATCGGCTGAGGGAACGCAAGATGTGTCTGCGGCGACCGAAGAACAGTTGGCTGCGATGGAGCAAGTCAGCTCTTCGGCACAGTCGTTGGCCAAGATGGCAGAAGATCTACAAATTTATTTACGGCAATTCAAAGTATAATTAAGGAAAAAAAGTGATCGGGTAACTAAAAAAGCAGCTCATTTCTTGTTAGAGGATGAGCTGCTTTTGCTGTAGTAATGAGTAAATTCTAATTCGTCATACAACATGTTGATTCGGCGGAGCCATTCAAGTATTCGTAGATCTTAACGCTGAGATAATGATCCCGCAAGAAAAGCGTTAAAATGGACTGAGACTAAAAGCGATTAGAGATAGCAGATAATCGTGTGCAAGTCCTAAGCTATGGACTGACTCAGAAGATACATCCGGAGGCAAGAAAGGGGAATTAACTCTAATTCCATGATTACACTTCGAAAAGGCGCTTCATTTATGGTATGATGGGGGAAGTTTAATTTGAAAGGAATGGATTTTTCATGATCAGTACAAGCGGCGTGACTCTGCGTTACGGAAAACGCGCACTTTTTGAAGATGCAACTATAAAATTCACACCAGGCAATTGTTACGGTCTTATTGGAGCGAACGGTGCAGGTAAATCAACATTTCTAAAGATTCTTTCTGGAGAGATTGAAGCGAACTCAGGTGAGGTTCATATGACTCCAGGGGAACGTATGGCAGTACTCAAGCAGAATCATTTTGAATTTGATGAGTTCAATGTACTTGAGGTTGTTATCATGGGCCATATTCGTCTGCACGAGATTATGAAAGAGAAGGATACGCTCTATGCTAAATCCGAATTCACAGAAGAAGACGGACTTCGTGCCGGTGAACTGGAAGGCGAATTTGCTGAGTTGAATGGTTGGGACGCTGAGCCGGATGCTGCAGCACTCTTGATTGGTCTAGGGATTCCTCGTGAACTTCATGATAAGAAGATGATTGAACTTAGCGGTAACGAAAAGGTTCGCGTGTTGTTGTCGCAAGCATTGTTCGGTCGTCCGAATAACTTGCTACTCGATGAACCTACCAACCATTTGGATCTTGAATCGATTGGCTGGTTAGAGAACTTCTTGATGGATTATGAAGGTACTGTTATCGTTGTATCCCATGACCGTCACTTCTTGAACAAAGTATGTACTCACATTGCGGATATCGATTTCGGTAAAATCCAAATGTACGTAGGTAACTACGACTTCTGGTACGAATCCAGCCAGCTTGCGTTGCGCTTGTCACGCGATTCCAACAAGAAGAAAGAAGAGAAAGTGAAAGAACTACAAGCGTTCATTCAACGTTTCTCTGCGAATGCTTCTAAATCTAAACAAGCAACTTCACGTAAGAAACAGTTAGAGAAAATTACATTGGATGATATTCGTCCATCAAGCCGTAAGTATCCATTCTTACACTTCAAACCGGAACGTGAAGCGGGCAAACAACTACTTACAGTTGATGGCTTAAGCAAAACAATTAATGGCGAAGTTGTGATTGATAATGTAAGTTTCGTGGTTAATAAAGGCGATAAGATTGCTCTTGTGGGACCAAATACACTACCTAAATCTACATTGTTCGATCTAGTGATGGGTGAGCAACCTGCAGATTCAGGTGAATATACATGGGGAATTACAACAACCCAAGCTTATTTCCCTATAGATAACTCCCGTTATTTCGATGGCATAGAGATGAACTTGGTAGATTGGCTTCGTCAGTATTCCCAAGACCAAGATGAAACGTTCCTACGTGGTTTCCTTGGACGCATGTTGTTTGCAGGGGAAGAAGCTTTGAAGAAAGCAAGCGTGCTTTCTGGTGGAGAGAAAGTTCGTTGTATGTTAGCTAAGATGATGCTTAATGGTGCCAATGTACTTGTATTCGATGAACCTACGAATCACTTGGATTTGGAATCCATTACAGCACTCAATAACGGACTTACTGACTTTGACGGTACGATCCTATTCACATCTCATGACCATCAGTTCATTCAGACCATTGCGAATCGGATTATTGAGATTACTCCGAACGGAATTATCGATCGCTCTATGAGTTATGATGAGTATTTGGAGAACGAAGAGGTTAAATCCTTACGTGAACAAATGTACCCTAAAGAAAAATAAGCTAAAAATAAGTTTTTAGCGTTAGAATGATGACCCGTAAGTGGTGCACTTTGAAAAAAAGTGAACCCTTACGGGTCATTTTTATGATAAATAAAAGTATGGTGTTGATTAGTATCACATTTAGTTGATCTGTCAGATAGTAAATGAAAGCGTTATTTCGTAAACTTAATGCAGTCGGAATAGCAGAGGGGGACACGACATGGCACAGCTTTCCGTGAAAACGGTGGAATCAAAGCCACCGCTAAAGCGGCCTACAAATGTATTTACAACCTTTATTAAACAAATCGATTTGCAGTTAATGGTGTTACCAGCACTAGCCCTTATTATTCTCTTCAGTTATGTTCCTATGTACGGGATCATGATTGCGTTCCAGGATTATAAAGTAGGCAGTAGCTTCTCTAGTAGTCCATGGGTTGGATTTAAGCACTTTGCTTATTTCTTTAATTCACCAGATTTCGCCTTAATTATGAAGAATACAATCATTATCAGTTTGCTTAAATTTTTGATTGGATTCCCGGCACCGATCATTCTAGCTTTGATGCTTAACGAAGTTCGTAGAATGAAATTCAAGAGAATTGTACAGACAGTTACATATTTGCCTCACTTTATGTCATGGGTCATTATCGGCGGACTTATTGGCTCGTTGCTCGCGACAGACAATGGTAGTATTAATATGCTACTGGAAAAAATGAATTTGATTGATGAACCGATTAACTTTCTATCGATGCCTGAATATTTCAGAACCATTCTAGTATCAACAAATGTTTGGAAGGAAATCGGATTTGGCTCCATTGTTTATTTAGCAGCCATCGCAGGAGTGGACCCTAGCTCATATGAAGCAGCTTCAATAGACGGAGCAAGTAGATTTAAACAAATGTACTTGATAACGCTTCCATCCATTATGCCAGTTGTTTCAATATTTATGATTCTGGCAATCGGAAACTTGTTGAGTGCTGGGTTTGAAGACATCCTAGTACTTGCGCCAAACCCTGCGCTTAGAGATGTATCAGATGTCATTGATACTTATGTCATACGAGTCGGGATTAACAATTACCGATATTCCTATGCTACTGCCGTCGGTCTATTCAAAGCTGTTATTAGTGTAGGTCTTCTCACAATCGCTAACTATGTAGCTAAGAAATCCGGCAACAGTCTATGGTAATTATGACACAAGTAAAGGAGGTACATGCTGATGCACGACACTAAAGGCGATCGTTTTATGGTCATATTCATCTATGCATTTCTAACTATTTTGGCTCTTACGACGCTTTATCCGTTTCTGAATGCGATTGCGGTCTCATTTAATCAGGGGTCAGATACTGCTAAGGGTGGGATCACACTTTGGCCACGGCATTTCACACTGGAGAACTACGCTATCGTTTTCAAGGATGAACGTTTAATGAATGGATTTTTCATATCTGTGTTACGTACAGTTGTTGGTACCATAACGGCAATATTGGCTACAGCTATTTTCTCTTACGGCATGTCGAAGAAAGAACTAGTAGGCCGTAAATATTATATGGTTCTGTGTATCATCACGATGTATTTCTCTGGAGGGCTCATTCCAACGTTCCTATTGATGCGTAATCTTCACTTGATGAACTCATTCTGGATATTCATTATTCCCTCGCTAATTGGCGTATGGAACATGATAATATTTCGTACCTTTTTTCAGGGGTTACCTGCAGGATTGGAAGAGTCCGCAAAGATGGATGGCTGTGGAAATTGGAGCACATTATTTCGTATCGTATTGCCGCTATCGGGTCCTGTCATTGCAACATTAGCGCTGTTTACAGCCGTGTCGCATTGGAACGAATGGTTCGTTGCTAGTATCTACATCTCTAAAGATGATTTGATGCCAATTCAGACGATCTTGAAGCAAATTCTAGCTTCCAATATCGTATCTGAGCAAACTGCTGGTTTGGACGCAGCGTCCTTGGCGCATATGCAGAAGGCGAAGACGATAACGAGTAAGTCTTTATCTATGGCGACAATGATGGTAGCCACATTACCAATTGTTTGTGTATATCCTTTCGTTCAGAAGTATTTCGTAAAAGGGGTACTCGTAGGTTCTCTGAAAGAGTAATAGGAATTAGGATTTAGTTGGTATTAGTTTGGAGCCTTGTGCTTTAAGCATAAATAAAGAGTTTGAAAGGGGAAATTAGGGGATGAATAAAAAAGTGAAGTTGGCTAGCTCTGTTTTGTCAACTGCTATGGCTCTGTCTTTAGTTGTTGGATGTGCTAGTAATAATGAGAAAGCTGAAGCACCGAAAGAACCAGCTAAAGAAGGTAACAAGCAAGAGACCAAAGCTGAGGAACCTCAGAAGTATGAACTAGGCAAGGAACAACTAGACATATCTTTATTTGGTGCTTATGACTGGTATACAATGAAACCTAAGTGGGGATCAGACGAAGTTACGAAATTTGTTCAAGATACTAAGAAGGTTACAATTACTGAAATTCCAAACGGAGGAAATGCTGTTCAGAAGCTGAATACAATGATTGCTTCTGGCGAACTTCCTGATGTGATTTGGGGCGAACGTGGTCCAGACGTAGAGCGCTTGCGAGAAGCAGGTATGCTTGTACCATTAGATGATTATATCGAAAAATATCCTAACTTGAAGAAATGGTTGGATCCACTAGCGCTTAATATGCTACGTTCACCAGATGGTAAGATTTATCAATTCCCTAACTGGTATACGAATCGTCCAAACGGTAATGCTGGTTGGGTTGTAAATAAGAAAATATATGCTGAGCTTGGTTCACCGAAGTTGGAAACAACGGATGATCTTTATTCATATTTGAAATTAGTTAAAGAGAAGTTCCCTGATGTTGTTCCATTTGAGTCTGACTTAGCAAAAGAAGGTCAAGGGATTGACCAAATTTTCTCAGCTTTCAAAGAAGACAATCTTAGCTTCACAAGATACTTCGCTGTACCAGAAGGCGATAAGATGACTTCAATCTACAAAGATCAAGGTTTCAGAGAATCTGTGGTTTACGCAGCGAAATTATTCCGTGAGAAATTAATGACTCAGGATGCGATGACGCAAACACGTGATCAAGTTCAAGAGAAACTTAACAACGGAAAAGTAGCGGTATATGCTTCGACTAACCCGACTACTTTTGCGATGGAAGCTAATTCTGCACTAGCGAAGGTTGATCCTGATGCAGGATACTTCATGGTTATGCCAATTCATAAAGAAGGATTGGATGTAAACAAGATTTTCCCAGGTACGTATAATAAACTTGGATGGAACGCAGCTGTTATCACTACAAGTGCTAAAGATCCAGAAGCAGTATTCGCATTCCTTGATTATTGGACTGGTAATGAAGGTATGACATTACAAATGTGGGGTCTTGAAGGTGGGTACTGGGATGGATTTGAGTCTGATGGCGTAACTCCGAAATTCACAGAGAAATACAAGACCGATAAGAATGGTTTGGCAGAATATCAGACTAAGATGGACCCATTAATGTGGGTAGGTAATACCGTATATGTTGATGATATTAAGGGTAAATTCGAATCAACATTGTCTGAAAGTGAACGTAACTGGTCTACTTACTGGCAGTACCAAATCACTTGGAAGACGCAAGGTGATGCAACTGAATTCATCAATCTATTCCCACAACCAGAAAGTGAAGAAGGCATAGCGTTCCAACGTGCTAAAGACATCTGGTTGAAGGTAAGAGCGCAGACTTTGTATGCGAAGACGGACGAAGAAGCTCTTGCCATGCTTGATAAAGCACATGAAGATACTATGAGTGCTGGATTTCAAGGTGTACTTGATTTCTATGCTACTAAATGGCATGAGAATCAAGCAATGATTAAAGGTCAGTAAGATGTAATGAGGGAAGGGGGCCCAACGGGTCCCCTTTTTTTAGGTGCAGCTGTCATGAGTATAGTGGTGGATTTGGATAACAATTTGTAATATTGACGAATTGTTTAATAGGAAAGTTGGAACTTTTATGTTTTATGGTTCCAAATGAAGCTTGAAAAGTTATACTTATGTATAGAACCTGATGAGCCTTTTAGGAGGGTTATGAATTCATGTATAAAGTACTGTTAGCAGATGACGAGCTTCTTGATTTAGAGGGAATGAAACAATTTATTCCTTGGACTGAGTTGGGGTTGGAAGTAGTAGGCGCTGTAAATAATGGATTCGCAGCTTGCGAAGTTATGGATAAGCTGTCCATTGATATTCTTGTTACAGATGTGAACATGCCTAATATGTCTGGACTGGAACTTGCTAGAATAGCTATTGATAGGAAACCAGATGTACGAGTTGTATTCGTAAGTGGTTATCAGGACTTTCATTATGTTAAACAAGCATTGTCATTGAAGGCATGCAGTTATGTGCTTAAGCCAATGGATGATGAAGAACTCATTGCATCGTTGCATCAAATTGTTCAGGATCTTCAAACAGAGGAAAAACGCAGGGAAGAGGAAGAGCAATATTATCATATGAAGCCGATGGCGAGAAATGATCTTCTGATTCGTTTGCTTCAAGGGGAGCTTACCTGGGAGCGACCTGATGGGATAGCGAAAATTGCTGTGTCCTATGGTTTGGATAAGCTGGCTGGACCACTTCGTACAGCTGTGTTGGAAATGGATGATTTGGAATGGATGCAGCATGGGGATATGCAATCTGCCTCTGGACAAAAACTTGAAGTATTACTGAAAGAAATAAATGAAGTGATCCTTGGGCACGAAATGGGGTATTGTTTCAGGTTGTCACGACAACGCGTAGCTGTTGTGATACACGGGCAAAGGATGAATGATAATATTCATGAAATATTTGAAGAAATAACCTCTAGGTTATCTTTTTCTGTGACGATTGGGCTTGGAGAGCCTGTCAAAGATGTGTCACAGCTCCCTATTTCATATAAACAGGCGCTAGAAGCCTTGGATGGTAAAATATTTTTTGGTAAGGGGGACGTCATCAACTATGAGGATGTCCGTAGATCACCAGAGTTAAGTGATGCTAAAACACTGGATATTCGTTTGGATGCCTTATTTAAAGCCATGTCTGAGTATGACTTAGTGGGTATTCATGATGAAATTGAAAATTTATTTCAAACCGAGTCAACGTTACGCTCAAGATTTACGATATATAATTTAGCTATGTACATTATCTTTAAGTTGGATCATTATTTACATACCTTGGATGAGGATTTGTTCGAAATGCTAGGGATAGAGCTTCACAGTCTCGATATCGTATTGAAATTTGAGACGATTGGAGATATCCGTTCTTGGTTAGTGCGCAGAGTATTTGAGATTTCAGAAAAGATACGTCAAAGAAAAAACTCAAAAAATAGCAAATTAATTCGAGAGATTATGAATATTTTGAGGGAACGAATACATGAGAATATTACACTGAAGGATATTGCTCAGCAATTTTTGTTTTCTCCTAATTATCTGGGACATTTATTCAAAGAAGAGGTTGGTAAAAGTTTCAGTGAGATACTGACAGGCATGAGAATGGATCGGGCGCGCGAATTACTTAAAGATCCGACTCTGAAAATATATGAAGTTGCAAATCTGGTGGGATATAAATATATACCATATTTCAGTAGGCAATTTAGAGAAGCCTATGGTATGACGCCAATGGATTTCAGAAAAAGAGAGTAACGACGGAGGAAATATGATGCAAATTCAGGTGAAAGCGAAGAAGTCAAAGTATATTCCATTTGGCTACAAGTTGATGTTGACTTATCTAGTGTTTGTTATTATACCTGTTATTGCTATTGGTTTCTTCTCTCATAATATGTATCAAAATTCTATGCGTGAGCAGACGAGGAGTAACATTCAGGGAACGTTGTTACAAACTCGGGATAATATCGAATATAAGATGTCAGATGTTGAAAGAGTATCTTCGATGTTATATGAGGATTATTTTCTAAATTTACAGCTTCGCATTATTGACGAAGGCTGGGATCGTTATGAACGCATGACGAAGATTATCTTACCTAAGTTTGATATTGCCATTAATGCAACTGGTGTGAATATAGCGATGTACTTGTTTTTACATAATGAAAATTTTAATGAAGTGTACACGGGTTCCTTCACGAACGAAAATCCAGTGTTATTAGAACGTGACTATAATTTGTATCATATCAAGCGAATCGAGGATAAATCGTGGTATAAGAATTTTCCGAAGGAGGAATATGGAGGAACAAAGATTTGGGAAAGGGTAGAGCGTGATCAAGATTTTAATCGAATTTCGCTACTCCGTCGGTTAGTGGATAATAGTCGTCCTATGAGTTTGAAAGAAATAGGATTTATGAGACTAAGTGTTAGTATTGAGGAGCTCTTTCAGTCGGTTGACTATCGCAAAATTGGTGAAGGAAGCATATTGGCTATCAGAGATGGGGATGGGGAAATTTTACATCAGTCTGGCGTCATGCCCAATGATTTCGCGAATGATACGATTCAAGACGAGAGGTACATGATGATTACGGAAAGTATGAGGGGAACGCCTTGGGAGTTAGTGGCCTACGTCCCCATGACCATTATGGAGCGTGACTCTGCAAAAGTGCGAATGTTCATCATTCTGCTATGTATCCTCTGTTTGATTGTATTCACGATAGCAGGGATGTTTATCTCGCGGTATTTCTCCATTAGAGTAACCAAAATAGTATCTGTGCTGAATGCGTTCCGCGAAGGAGATTTACATAAGCGTATGGGTTACAAGGGCAAAGATGAATTCTCACAGATTGCTCTGGCACTCAATGAAATGGGGCACAATATTGATCATCTGATCGGACAAGTCTATGTGACACAAATTGAGAAGAGGGAGTTAGAGCTAGAGTCCCTGCAAGCCCAGATTAATCCGCACTTCCTGTATAACACACTTTCTTCGATTAGTAGGTTGGCCAAATTTGGTGAGATTGATAAGCTACATCGCATGGTTCTAGACTTAGCCAAGTTTTATCGGCTTTCACTCAATGAGGGTCGGACAGTAATTCCAGTGCGAAGTGAATTGGAACAGGCTGAAGCTTATATAAACATTCAGACTACTAAGTTTGGGGATGCAGTGTCCATCTATTTCGATATAGATCCTGAGATTATTAAATATGTAACCATTAAATTAATCTTACAACCTTTTATCGAGAATGCCTGTGAACATGCATGGTTTGGAGACTCGATTCATATTCGAATTGTGGGAGAACTGGAAGGGAATAATATCATATTTAAAATTATCGATGATGGCATTGGGATGTCACCGCTATTAATCAAACAAATTTTTGATCCTGTTGAAGGATTGAATACGGGGTATGGCATCCGTAATGTGAATAGTCGGATTCAGTTACACTTTGGTCCACAGTATGGTGTGACCATCGGTAGTAGGCCAGGTATTGGGTCCACAGTAAGAATCGTCATCCCGGCGCAGCTTCCAGACAGAAGAGCTAAGACAGATGAATAGAGTTGTCAAATAGCCAATACATTGTTAAAGAAAAAGATGGATCCTAATAATTTAGGATCCATCTTTTTCTTATTGTGTTCTATCTAAGGAAAGTTACGAAGAACCCGCACGACGACGTTGGGTAGTCGGCTTGGTGTTGTTCTGATTTTTTAATTGCTTAGCAGAACCGGCTTGAAAGGTATTCGTTTGACCTGAGGCAGACTGTTGTTTCTTCTGATCCAGTTTTCTTCGAATGGCATCAGCCAGACTAACTTTTTTTAATTCTTTATTTTCGCTCATGTGAAAACCTCCCTTTGGGCGTGTGTCTTTATTCTAATCGTTTTTAATTATCTCTACAAGGGGGAGTATGTTCAGGATCCCGATGAAGACTATTTCGTTACTCTCCCTCAAGAAGAATACGTTTATTCGGATAAGGAAAAGATGGTTGATAAATGCAAATGAAGGAGTTGTACAATGGTTTGGATATTTATGAAGAGATACGTAAAGGCGAAAGAGGAGCATGGGTTAGTATTGCGGCCTATCTCCTATTGTCTGCATTCAAATTAGTGAGTGGCTATGTATTTGCTTCAAGTGCTTTAGTGGCGGATGGTGTCAATAACGTAACTGATATCGTTGCATCCGTAGCTGTGTTAATAGGTCTACGTATCTCACAGAAACCACCGGACTCGGATCATGCCTATGGACATTTCAGGGCTGAGACGGTGGCAGCGCTCATAGCTTCTTTTATTATGGCTATGGCTGGTATTCAGGTGATAGTAGAAACGATACGGACACTATGGAAAGGTGAAAAGATGGAGCCTCCGAACTTGTGGTCTGCTGGGGTGGCTCTCGTATGTGCAGTTGCGATGTTTGGAGTATACCTGTACAACCGTCGATTAGCTCGGCAAATCAATAATAATGCTTTGATGGCCGCAGCCAAGGATAATCTGTCCGATGCTATGGTAAGTGTGGGGGCAAGCGTTGGGATTGTCGGGGCACAATTTGGATTGGCATGGATTGATAGCATAGCAGCATTTATGGTGGGAATCATCATTTGTATTACGGCATGGAGTATTTTTAAGGAGAGTACCTATAGTCTAACGGATGGATTCGATCAGAACCAAATCATGGACTTACGAAGTACTATAGCAAGTGTTCATGGTGTGGAAGGAATCAAGGATGTGAAAGCGCGTGTTCATGGTAGCCATGTACTTGTCGATGTGGTGGTTGAGGTACAACCGAACCTGAGTGTATCGCAAGGACATGAGATCACAGATCGAATTGAAGAACAAGTGAAGAAAGAGCATAACATTATGCAAGTCCAGATTCATGTAGAGCCCAAATAGTAAGAGCTGTGTTAGTAGCCAGTGGTTGAGTTATGATTTATGAAATTGAAAAAAAGGGTGTTTTCCAATAGGGAAGACACCCTTTTAGGTTGCTAAGCCGTGCTGTAGGAAGAGTAATGGTATCGCCTTTAGTGATAAAAGGTTCTAATACTGTTATAGTTGAAGGATAAGAATAGATAGTAAATACGCCCTTTAGTAGGGTGATTCATATCATTTGTTGTTTGAAAGGGGAGAGATTATGAGGATTGTTAGACGACTGTTTCTACTATTCCTTTTATTGGTTATCGCTCTGATTGTTGCAGTTATAGTCTATATCAGACCAGATAAAGCACTAGATATGAGCTATGAACCAGTAGATATGAAAGTTAAAGTATGGAACATGGTGAAGGATAAAGTACCTGAAATTGAATTGACAAGCGAGGAATTAAATAATCTCGCTAAGAAGAAAATGGTAGAGGTTCTCAATACTACTAAGACAAGCGTAGAAGTAACTGGGGCAGAATTTATCATTCATGGCGATGAAGTGGAAGCCAAATTGAATGGCAAGTGGGGCATGCTTCCTTTTGGAGTGACGTTATTCTTTCATATGGAATCTAGTGGGAGTAATCTCATTTTAGAGCACATATCGACCCAAATTAAACAGGTTACGATTCCTAATTCAATGTGGTCGTTAGAACCCATTACGTTCTCATTAAAGGAACATATACCGAATATTGTGGACATCGATCAAGTTGATTTTAAAACAGATAGCATCAGTCTTACTTTTAAAATAGATTGGTCATTAATCCCGCAATTTCTACTTGATTTTAAATAACGCAAATATCATAGAACCCCAAATCGCTAATTAGCAACTTGGGGTTCTATGATATTTAAACCTTGTTCATATCGCTTAATACGGTTATAAATTCCTTGATCGACCAGTAAAGAGCGAAATAATAAAGAGTACGATAAAGATAAAGAAGAGTACTTTCGCGATCGAAGTTGCTGCTGCAACGATACTGAAGAATCCAAATATTCCTGCAATTACTGCAATAATTAATAATATAACAGACCATCTCAACATGTTCAGTCACCATTCTTTCTTAATAATTTTGTTCTGCCTAGGATATTTTCTCGGTATCCTTCATATGGATAGGAGAATTCTTTGTCGTCTAATGGGGTTGTTGCATCCTTGTATTTGGTATTTAACCTAGCCATAAATGAATGAAACATCCAGAATTGAATGAATTGTAATAGCTATTTCAAATGAGTCGAGACCTGTTTCGCACTTTTAAAGAACGGGTAACTAAGAGCAATGAACCATTTAAATTCAGAACATACGAAGGAGCGATTTAACTATGATCGAAATCAGTGTCGTTATTATAGCTGTTGCATTTGCAGTACTTGTTGTATTTCTTATTAATACGTTAAGAGCAGCTACGAAATCATTAGAGAAAACAACTCAGACATTACAGGAAGTTCAGAAGACAATTGAAGAATTAGGCTATGAAGTGAAGCAAACCGTCAGACACGCTAATGACATTACCGTTGATTTACAAGCGAAGATGAAACAAATTGATCCGGTGATAGAATCTGTACACAATCTTGGAGAAGTATTAAGTGAAGTCACATATGCAGCTAAGCAACTATCGAGTACTGTGATGGATAAAATGACGAAAAAAAATAACAACAATACACCGCCTGCATCTAACATCCCACCAAGTACGGCTGAACAGCGGACAGTGAATTCTTATGCAACAGTTAACGAGACGAAGGAATCAAAGGCAACAAGTTGGGTGAAGTACGTTGATGTTGCAGCTAGCATATGGCAGAAGTTTCGCCGTTAAGGCGATTTTGAAAATGTAAGGTAAATCATCCAATAAGGTATTCAGAAAGGGTGAGGAACATGTTTCAGTTAATAATGATGTTGATAGGACTGCTTGCTCCTTTTTCTGGATCGCCAATGGATGAAAATATGAACAAGCTATCGACCTCAGTGACGGTACAGCATGCTATCTATAAAGTGTCGGATAATGGCCATTATGATCAACCACTGATGAGTACCGAGCCATTTGAAACAGTTAATGATATTTCTTTATGGGATCGTAAAGAGGAACTTTTTAATAAGAAGGGTGAGGCTTTGCAAGTCAACGAGATCCTCATTACAGGATGTACTGAGTATGTATATGATGAAATGACCGTTGGAATCTGTGATGATTTGGTGAGTTATGTTCACGTAGACGCTGGCGTCGGAACATTTAGAGTTAACGGAATAGATATCACTATAAGTGAGAAGGAAATGACTGATACTTTAGGTACACCTCAATTTTATGCAGAAGATGGAGAGGTATATATCAGAGGCGGACAGGCGATTAAAGTATATAAGGATTCCTTGACGGGTACAATTCAAGGTGTCGACTTTTTTGATGAAAGTTCTTCCTGAAAGTTATTCTTGTGATTCAGTTACTCTCTTAAAGGGTAATAGAATAACGAGGCAGAAACTTTAAAGGAGAGTGAGAATAATGGATTCAACTCAATTAAATTCTTATGCTAAAGTGGTTGATAATGGTGTTAAAGCGGTAGATGAGGTTAAGCAATTGCATAGTTCGGGCTATGTGTATGATAATATTTTCGTACTTGCACATGATGAAGAACGTACAGATCGTATTGCAAATGTAGCAAATGCTAATGAGATTGGTATCAAAGAAGAAGGCGTATTCGATTCACTTGCTAATTTATTTCGCTCCCGCGGCGATGAGCTTCGAGCTAAGATTACTTCTCTAGGATTTACAAATGCAGAAGCTGATTTCTACGAAAAGGAATTAGATCTTGGTAAAGTTCTTATTATTGCCAAAAGATAAGGAAAATCAAATAGATTGCTTACATGTGCTTTAAACATAGATAAGGAATGGGGGGATAAGCTCCATTCCTTATCTATGTTTTTTGGGACATATGAACATAAGGGGATAAAAAGGGGATAATAACTCCAGAATAAAAAAAGTTCCCTCTAAATGAAGCGGAATTTTAGTATATAGTAATAATAGTATGTCTATTTATAGACGAATGAAATATTAAGAGTGAAATGGCTTTTCCATCTATCTTATAACTTCGCTATTTCGTTATTATGAACCCAAGGAGCGAACTATGACTATATTAATTGTTGATGATAATCCTACGAATGTCATTATAATACGTGAGATATTAAAGAAAGAAAAGTATTTAGATACCCTGACTGCTGCGTCTGCTAGAGGCATGTTTGAGTATCTTGAAATTGGAAATCATCTTGCTGGGGTTGTACCTAAGAAGACCGATATTGATCTTATTCTTCTAGATATGATGATGCCTGAAATGGATGGTATCGAAGCATGTCGTGTTATCCAGCAATATACACACCTAAAAGATATTCCGATCATCATGGTTACAGCCGTGGGGGATTCTAAGAAACTCGCTGAGGCGTTAGATAGTGGAGCCATAGATTATGTTACAAAACCGATTAATAAAGTAGAACTCATGGCCAGAATTCGTCTAGCATTACGACTAAAGAAGGAGAACGATTGGCACAAGGAGCGAGACCAACGTATCCAGGAAGAACTTAGATTGGCTGCTTTAGTTCAGCAAGCAGTGCTTACTCCTCCAATTGAAGATGAATTATTTGAAGTGCACGCTCTGTATCAACCCTCAGCAGAATTAGCGGGTGATCTATATGCGTGGTATCCACTTGGGGATGGAAGATATGGTGTTATTCTACTAGATATGATGGGGCATGGAATTTCATCTTCACTAGTCTGTATGTTCGTTGCGTCAGTATTAAAGGATACGGTCACCACCTATGTCGAACCGGAGAAGGTCATTCAAGAGCTGAATAGACGGTTTAATCAATTGTATATTGAGAATGAGTTATTACAATATTACTTCACGGCCATATATTTAGTAGTGGATACACGTATGAAGAGAATTGACTATGTCAATGCGGGGCACCCCCCTGCGCTCTTTTTTCAAGAGAATGAAAGTGCAGAGATGTTACATCAAGTATGCTGTCCTGTGGGTCTATTTGATAAAATCGATGTAGAACAGAAGACTTTTTATTATGAAGGAAATAGTCATATCGCATTATATACAGATGGATTGATGGAGATTGTCGAAGGAGACCATGATGAGCAAATGGCCTTTTTATGTGGACATATAGAGGGGAATCATGACTGGGATGAGAGCGCAATGCGTCAAGCATTTTTTAATAGTGAATTAAAGAATGAACGAGATGATGATAAATGTTTGGTGTGGATATCACTTAAAGAAGGAGAGAGGCAAGGATGAAATTAAAAACAAAGCTATTGCTTGGATTTAGCTCTATGATGCTTCTCTTACTCCTATTGACAATGGTTGGATACGACCGTCTAGATTATATGAATAAGCAATTTAATAATGTCTATGAGGATAGATATATTAAGGTACGGAGCTCAACTGGGATGCGTGGTGAAGTTAATAAGGTATCCCGGTTTATGGCGAACCTACTCCTTAATGAGGATAAGAATGCCGCTCCGAGTGTAAAAGATCAACAAAATATAAATACATCGATTACGGATGCGGAGAATTACCTGAAGGTAATGGTAAATAGTAATAACAGTATTGAAGAGAAACAAATGTTAGACCGGGTACAATTGGCTTGGGCTCAATTTGATTCTTATCTAGATAAAGAAATGGTGTTATTATCCAAGGGGATGAAAGAGGAAGCCATTGCGTATCGAGATAACACGGGACTGCCAACACAACTGGAAGCATTAGAAAGTCTAAATGTGTTGGCTACGTATCAGGATCGAATGGTTGACGAAGCAACAAAAAATGCGAATGCTGAATACAACCGTTCTATTCAAATAACGACGATTATTATGGTTGTAGGACTGATGTTAGGTTTGGGTATTATTATGTGGATTATCCCGAGCATTACTAAAGGACTTAATACCGTTAATATGATGATCAAGAGCTT
The DNA here is from genome assembly GCF_900156375.1 of Paenibacillus macquariensis. Taxonomy (GTDB): domain Bacteria; phylum Bacillota; class Bacilli; order Paenibacillales; family Paenibacillaceae; genus Paenibacillus_AQ; species Paenibacillus_AQ macquariensis. The sequence goes on along the minus strand of NZ_FTNK01000013.1, from coordinate 33,749 downwards.
CGGTAAAGGTCATATAAGAACCATTCGACGTCTGAAAGTAACTTCTAAGGATGAGATTGGTGATGTGGCACGGGTATTCATACAAATGGCTGAGGATATTGAGAAACAACAGGAATTGGAAAAGAGTTATCTAGAAGCTCAGAAGGATCAGAATTGGCTTAATTCTCATACAAGTCAAGTGACAGAGCTACTTCGTGGTGTCAATTCTTTGGAACAGATTTCTCAAACCTTTATTAATGAATTCACACCCGTCTTGGGAGCTCATTATGGCGCAGTGTATATTCAGGGAGATGACAAACGACCTAATCGTCTATTCCAATATGGGGCATACGCTGGCTCTGTAAATGTAATGACGAAAGATTATATTGATATTGGGGAAGGACTAGTAGGACAGTGTGCATTGGATAAGAAACCGATCCATATTAAAGAAATCCCAGATCAGTATCTATCTATTCAATCTGGACTTGGAGATACATCACCTAGAAGTCTAATGATCTATCCAGTGCTCTTTGAAGATGAACTATTAGGTGTAGTAGAAGTCGCATCCTTGGGACAATTCACTTCTTTGCAGAGACAATTAATGTCCCAACTTACAGGTAACCTAGGTATTATCCTCAATAATATTCGACGTCGACTTAATGTAGAAGAATTGTTACGAGAATCACAGGCTTTGACGGAAGAATTACAGTGTCAATCAGAGGAATTACAGACACAGCAAGAAGAGTTACGTCGTTCTAATGAACATTTAGAAGAGCAGACAACAGCGCTCAAGAGGTCTGAAGGACAATTGCAGAGCCAACAAGAAGAGCTTGAACAATTTAATATAGAATTGATTGCTAAGTCACGTACGATGGAAGAGCAGATGCAAGAGTTGGAAGAGAAGAATTACCAAATTGGGAAAACGAGCGCTCAATTGGAACAACAAGCCGTACAGCTTGCTATTACTAGTAAATACAAATCAGAATTTCTAGCTAATATGTCCCATGAGTTACGTACGCCTCTTAACAGTCTTCTTATCTTGTCGCAGTTGTTGACTGAGAATAAAGGAGATAATTTAACGACTAAGCAAATAGAGTACGCCCAGACCATTTATATGTCGGGTGCAGATTTGCTGAAAATGATTGATGAAATTCTAGATTTATCCAAAGTCGATGCGGGTAAAATGGAAATTAATCAGGAAATGTTAAAGATCAAGGACTTAGAAGTATTTGTTCAACAGAATTTCACGCCAATAGCTGATAAACGTCAAATCGCGCTCAATGTTCAATATGGAGATGAACTACCTGAAGAAATCTTGACAGATGAACATCGAGTGAAACAGATTCTACGGAATTTGTTTACAAATGCTATTAAATTTACAAGTAGCGGCTATATTAACTTTAGTATGAATCGAGTACTAGCAAGTGAACTTCCTAATGCGCTTAAGAAGGATGGAGAATATATTGCTCTATCTGTGAAAGATACCGGAATTGGGATTCCACAAGATAAATTAGGACTGATATTTGAAGCGTTTCAACAGGTGGATGGGACAACTAGCCGTAAATATGGGGGGACTGGATTAGGACTCTCTATTAGCCGTGAGCTTGCGGGTCTTCTTGGGGGCTACGTTGATGTTGAGTCGAAGGAGAGTAAAGGAAGTTGTTTCACATTGTATCTTCCGATAGATTCCTCTAGTGAAGTATTTTCAGGGGAAAAGGAAGCGGCTGCTTCTCATTCTGAGCCATTCATTACTAGCAGAATCCATCGAATTGATACAGATTTCATGAGCAACATGAAGGTTGAACTGAAGGAAGTGACGATAGCTCCTTTACAAGATGATCGCGACTTAATTGAAGAACAGGATAAGGTCCTGCTTATTATTGAAGATGACGTGAAGTTTGCAGGAATACTACTGGAGATGGCACGAGATCGAGGGTTTAAGACGTTACTTGCGACACAGGGAGATTTAGGTTTAAAGATGGCACAACAATACCTTCCTAGCGCTATTATTCTAGATATTCAACTTCCTGTGATGGATGGATGGTCAATACTAGGTGTATTGAAGAATTCTGCATTAACGCGACACATTCCGGTTCATATCGTATCTGTTGTGGATGATGTGAAGCAGGGATTAAGGATGGGCGCGATTGCATATCTTCAGAAGCCCTCTTCTAAAGATTCTCTTGAAAAGGCCTTTTCGTATATTGAATCATATACGGAGAATTCCCTGAAACATTTATTGATCGTCGAGGATGACCAAATACAGCGTAATGCTATTATTGAATTTATTGATCATGACGATGTATCGATTACGGCTGCGTCATCCGGTAAAGAGGCGCTACAAGAACTTCGTAAACAAAAATACGATTGTATGGTGTTAGATTTAATGCTGACGGACATGACCGGGTTTGAACTTCTTGATCAGATTCGAGATGATAAACAATTAGCAGATCTTCCTATTATTATTTATACGGGTAAGGAATTAAATCATCAGGAAGAAATGATCCTACGGAAGTATACAGAGTCTATTATTATTAAAGATGTGCGATCCCCGGAAAGATTGCTAGACGAGACAACATTGTTCTTACATCGGGTCGAAGCTAACTTACCAGAGGATAAACGCGAAATATTACAAAAACTCCACAATAAAGAGACCCTATTTGAGAATAAAAAGATATTACTCGTAGATGATGATATACGCAACGTCTTTGCGCTATCTAGCGTACTGGAAAGTTACCATATGGAAGTTGTATTTGCCGAGAATGGAAGAGATGCTCTGGACATACTAGAGAAACAACCTGACTTTGATCTCATCTTAATGGATATGATGATGCCAGAAATGGATGGATATGAGGCTATGCGTCAGATCAGGCAAATCCCGGAATTCCAAAGGCTGCCTATTATTGCGCTAACGGCGAAAGCGATGAAAGAGGATCGTTCTAAATGTATTGAAGCAGGAGCCTCCGATTATGTGAAAAAACCGATACAAACCGAACAACTACTATCATTAATGCGCGTATGGTTGTATTCGTAATAACAAGAGAGTAGGTAATGTAATGACTTCGTGGAATAGTCCTGAGGATGAGCATTCACTAGTGAACTCGGTAGACTCTGAAAGAGAGCACATTGAACTCGAGCTGTTGTTGGATGGGATGCACCGTATGTACGGGCACGATTTCAGGAATTACGCACAGGCTTCTTTAAAGAGGAGAATATGGAATTTCATCAAGATGAATAACTTTCGAAATATTTCTTCTCTTCAAGAGAAAGTTCTCCATGACCGCTTAACGTTTGATCGTTTAGTCCATAATATATCTATTCCTGTTACAGAGATGTTCAGGGATCCTGAACTATTTAAGTCATTCCGAGAAAATGTGGTTCCAATTCTTCGAACCTATCCATATATTCGGATTTGGCATGCGGGATGTTCCACGGGTGAAGAAGTATATTCTATGGCTATTCTTTTGTATGAGGAAGGTCTATATGATAAGACACGTATTTATGCAACAGATATGAATAGCCAATCGTTAAAGCAAGCGCAGAGTGGCATATTCGGAATTGAGAAAATGAAGTTGTATACGAAGAATTATATAAAAGCGGGTGGGTCCCGTTCATTTTCCGAATACTATACAGCGAAGTACAATTCGGTTATTTTCAAACCTTTTTTACAGAAAAATATGATTTTTGCAGAACATAATCTAGCAACGGATCGATCATTTAATGAATTTAACGTTATTTTATGCCGAAATGTGATGATATACTTCAATGATAAGCTTCGTGATCATGTTCATGAGTTATTTCACGAGAGTTTGAGTCGTTTTGGGGTTCTAATATTGGGTTCGAAGGAATCAATTCAACATACGAACTATGGAAGTTTATATGAACCACTAGATCGAGTGGAAAAAATATATCGTAAAATAAATTGAGAACGGAAGTGGAAAACATGGGGTTTCTCGAACCCATTCATATCCTTTTGGTAGATGACCGACCAGAAAATTTACTTGCGCTCGAGGCTGTCCTTGAAAGTGAACAATATCATCTTAAAAAGGCAACTTCCGGGGAAGAGGCACTGAGATGCCTTTTGAAGAATGAATTTGCTGTGATTATTATGGATGTGCAAATGCCTGGATTGGACGGAATTGAAACCGCTAAATTAATTAAAGCAAGAGATAAGTCGAAAGATATTCCCATCATATTTATTTCAGCGAATAGTAAAGAGGCGGAACATCTTTTTGCGGGTTACTCAGCTGGAGCTATTGATTATATGGTTAAACCATTTATTCCGCAAATTCTGAAGTCTAAGGTCGATGGATTTGTGGAGATGTATGTAACTAATAAGAAACTTAAGACTCAATCGATGTTACTTCAACAGAAGACACGTGAATTAGAGAAAATGAATTATGAACTTGTTGTGGCGAAGGAAGCTGCAGAAATTGCTGCAAATGCAAAGACTGAGTTCTTAGCGATGATGAGTCATGAAATCCGGACACCGATGAATGGTGTTATTGGTATGATTGATCTTCTAATGGAGACTGAGCTACAAGATGAGCAGAAGGAATATTCTGAAATTATACGTAAGAGCGCAGATGCGCTTGTTACTGTGATTAATGACATCTTAGATTTCACCAAAATGGAATCCGGGAAGATGGAACTTGAGGAATACCCATTTGAGGTACAGGCTTGTGTTCAAGAGGTATTTAGTCTTATGGCTATGGAAGCAAGTAAGAAAAATTTGGAGTTGGTTTACTTTGTGGATGAAGATATTCCACAAGTGGTGTATGGAGACATGAACCGACTTCGCCAAGTTCTTATTAACTTGATTTCGAATGCTATAAAATTCACAAGTGAGGGTGGGGTATACCTTGTCGTGTCTCTTCAAGAGAGCGATCAAGAACACCTCACACTTGAATTTACAGTGAAAGATACCGGTATTGGACTCTCCAATGACAAAATAGATCAATTGTTCATCCCTTTTTCTCAATTGGATTCTTCCATGAACCGTAAGTATGGGGGTACCGGATTGGGCCTTGCTATATGCAAATCAATGGTTGAGATTATGGGTGGAGAAATTCATGCTGAATTGATGGATGAGGAGGGCGCTACCTTTATATTCAGTATAATAGTTCGCTATCTGAATGATGAGGAACGTAAATCATGCTTTGCAGATAATCTAGGTCTGCCTGTCACTAGAAAAGAGCAATTAGAAGCTAGCGTTCTCATCGTAGACGATCATCCCGTGAACCGAAAACTGATGGTAAGTATGCTCTACAAGATGGGGCTGTCTGCCGATATAGCGATAGACGGATTGCAGGCAGTTGATATGGTCAAGAATCATAAAGGATATGACATTATATTCATGGACTTACACATGCCTGTGATGGATGGGTTAGAAGCGACAGCAATGATACGTGAATTGATGTCATTAACGGATACGCAACCGATTATTATCGCAATGACAGCGAATGTGATAGAGGGCATTGAACTGCGATGTTCTGAGGCAGGGATGGACAATTATATCAGTAAACCAGTACAAATGAATCATGTAGAACAAACATTGTCGCTCTATCTGAAATGATTTTTAAGTAATTTGTTTCAAACATGATGAATAAGGGTTATGAATATTGGTAGTCAAAACAAATTCGGGAGAGAGTGTCTATGAATACAAATAAGAACGAGAAGTTTAATGCTACAACGGAATCGACCGATGGAACAATCACTGTTGTCCTTTCTGGAGAGCTGGATTTGTCTGTAGCTCCTGAATTTCGCTTAATGATGAAGCCAATAGTTGAGGATTCCAATCATGATCTTATTATCAATTTGAAGAATTTGAAGTATATCGATAGTACAGGTATTGGCATTTTATTATCTATATTAAAAGCACGACATGGTATGGGTTCACAGTTTCTTGTGGAAGATGTTCCTTCCCAAATTCAGAAGTTATTTGATATGACGGGTATTTCTAAGTTCTTTGCAACGAAAGAGAATTCCTAATAGGAAAGGGTCGGAAGATAAATGAATGGTGAAGCAGTTCAGAAAGTGGTAATTTCATTACCTGCCAGTGCTGATTATGTAGATATTGTAAGATTGAATTTGTATGGTATTGCCTCTAAAATGGGTTTTTCCTATGAGGATATCGAGGATATGAAGGTAGCTGTGTCAGAAGCTTGTAACAACTCTGTTCTATATGCTTATGGACAGGAAGACGGGACTGTAGAAGTTACTTTTGAAATAAACGGCGATTTATTATCTATTACTGTTAAGGATGAAGGGGAGAGCTTTGACAATCTAACCGCTCAAGGTGAAGGTAATACGTTACATGATAAAGAGTTGGATGACGTACAAATTGGAGGCCTTGGGTTTTATCTAATGCAGGCGCTAATGGATGATGTGCGCGTAGAAAGTCAAGCGGGTTGTGGCACTAAAGTAGTGCTTACGAAACGCATCATGAGAAGCGAGGAAACGGTATGAGTGACAATGTGACTCCCCCCGAGTCCATGAATGAGGTAGTGAGTCTGATCTGGGAATACCAACAGACACAAGATAATGAAATCGCGACCGTACTTATAAAGAAATTCAAGCCAATGGTAAAGATGGCAACGGGAAAGATATCTCGTAACCGTCCTGATCTGTATGAGGATTTATATCAAGTAGGTCAGATGGCTCTGATTCGTCTACTTAACCAATATGATATTAGTCTAGGGATTCCATTTGAGCCTTATGCTATGAAGAGTATCATTGGTCATATGAAGAACTATCTGCGAGATAAATCTTGGTATATTCAAGTCCCGCGAAGAATTAAGGAAAAGGGTGCTCTCGTTCAACGTGCTATTGATGAATTAAACATCAAGTTAGAACGCTCCCCCAATGTTCGAGAAATTGCCGAATACTTGGAGCTCACGGAAGAAGAGACTATAGAAGTGTTAGCAGGACGTGAATGTTATCATTATGTTTCATTGGACACACCGCTTTCACAGGAGGATTCAGGAACAACCTTGGGTGAACTCATTAGCTCCGATGTCAATGATTACGATTCACTTGAGAAACGTATGGATTTACAGCAGGCTTTAAGTCAACTTAAGGAACAGGAACAACAAGTATTATTATTCGCCTTCCAAGATGGTGAATCACAACGCGCGATTGCTCAGAAGTTAGGTATATCTCAAATGAGTGTGTCGAGGATTCAAAAGAAGGCCACGGAGAAGTTAAAAGAAATCATTACTAATTCTTCTTTATAAAAGGAACTTTATGAAGCAACAATACAAGACACAGATGAACCGTACCTTCGTCAGGACACGCTGATATTCTCTCGGAAGAATGAGAAGCGTGTCCTTTTTGCTACGGGGAGACAAAAAATATAGATAAAAGGAGGACTTCACTTGAAGAATGAACTCAGTAAGAGGCCGTCTAACTTGCTGTCTTTGCCGAGTGATTGGCAGTGGCATGATCTAGTAGTGGATGATTGGTTATCACCTGAAATTGAGAAGCTACGGGTGGATCATCCTCATGCAGTGGAGTGGCTTGATTTACTTCCACACCTTAAATCTAATTACATAAGCGTTCGATTTCCCGATGGTAAGAATTCGAGTATATTTGGAACGATAGAATATGCGATGAATTCAACAAAACAAAATAATAAACATAATAAACGTGAAGTGGAACGATTTCATTACTTTGTGTTCGAGAATACCCTTATCACGATTAATTTGGATAACCATACTTGGGAGGAAATGAATAAGGAGAACCGAATGATGATGTTGCAACAATGTCAGCATGCCATAGAGGGTTTATTTGTCATAGCTCGGACGGTCCTTCATTATCTTCATCAAGGGATGGATGTATTTGAATGTGATTTACGTGAGTTAGAACATCAAATGGAAAGAAATAATCATCGCTATTTAATGGATGAGATTTTAGATTCGCGATATGAATTGCTTTTTTGGAATAATCTATTTATTTCTTTTCAGGAATTAGTTGTAGCCTCTAAAGAGGCATATTATGAGGAGATCAAAGATAATCGACTTTATAATCAGTTATTCTATCGAGTAGATAGGATGGAGCGTTTATTTGTACATTACAATAAAGAAATAGATACTCTAATTTCGATTGATAACGCCGTTTCTGCCTTTCGAGGGAATGAGATCATGAAGACGTTAACGATATTGACAGCCGTATTTATGCCAGCCTCTGTGATTGGAGCCATCTGGGGAATGAACTTCGATACCATTCCATTCTCAACAATCCCATGGGGGTTTGCGGGGATGATTGCCATGATAGGATTAACAACCACAGTCATGTACTTATGGATGCGGAAGAAGGGATGGACGGGTGATCTACTTAAGACAAATTCAAGGGACAAACATGTGTAGGTTGACTTGAAATGATGATAAGAAATGGCCTGAAGATTCCTTTCGTAAGGATTTCTTCAGGCCATTTCTTATTGGATATGGATATAAATAAGTTCATTTATATGCGTCGATGTATTTCTGTAGGTCGCCCAGGTATTTACCTATCAGAGGCATATCAACGAAGACACTCAAGATAAACCCAAGAACTCCGAGTACAACAAAGGTCCCTACGGATAAACCAAGGCCGCGGGATAGACCTGCGGTGAAGTTCGTAATAATTCTTTTCTTGGGGTTGGTATAGTTCTCAATAATGTCTTTGAATTCAGCTTTATCAAGCATATTGGCAATTTGGTCAAGCCGAGAATTAAGATGTTTTACTTCATGTCTGAGCTCGAAAGGATGCTCATCGATATCATAATTTCTAATTTTCGTCATCGTACCATCCTCACTTTCACACATAAGAGCTTAACCGAATACCGGGCCGGTTGACGCACAAATAGCCAGCTTTGAAAGCCGGCTATTTGTGAGAACGAACGGCTTAAAGTTTGGTTTCGTTCAGTTCTTTTTGAACATTATGGGCTGCTTCAGTAGAAGAATCTTTGATTGCATTAGAAGCATTTGCTAATTCTTCTGATACATCAGAAACGGAACTCTTTACTGTGTCTACGATGTTCGTTGTACCTTCAACAACAATGTTAGCTACGTCAGTAGATTTGGTGGAGACATTCTTAGCGATTTCAGATGCCTTATCTGTCACAGCACAAGCAACTTCCTTTGTCTTATCGGTAACAAGAGATAATTTCTCGCTTAGATCTTCACGTAGTTGATTACCTGGTTTAGGTGCAAATAATAGAGCTGCTGCTGCACCGATTAATCCACCAATCAATGCTCCCTTAAAGAATGTACCATTACTTTGAACTGGATAGTTTTTTTCTTCTTGATTCATACTAAATCACTCCTCAGTTATATTTGTATTAGAATTAAGTATATCCTAGAATTAGGAAGCGCGTCGGAATAAACGGCTGAGTAAACCTAGCAGGAAGACAAAGATGGCTGTTCCCAAAATAGCGGGTGCGACTGCAAAACCACCAATTTGTGGACCAAAACTACCGAGCAACGAAGCTCCGATCCATGCTCCTACGAAACCAGCGATCATAGATCCTATTATGCCTCCTGGCATTTTATTACCTACCAGCGCATCGCCGATAAATCCGATAATAATTGCCATAACTATACTAATAATTAAACCCCACATAAGAATGACCTCCTTAGTATTGATTGTTATGATGTTGTCGTCTTGCTTACTTGGTATTTAAACTACAAAAGGGTGGATGAAACAAGGAAGAATGTTACGGTAGCTTTGTTCAAGGAGCATAAAGGATACATCTATAGGAAGTTATTCTTACAACATTTAAGGAATGATTGAAGTAATATAGCTGCGGGTAAGTATTGGTTATCAAATTCAAACCATTAACCTATTCACACTATGGAGGTGTATGTAATGATTAAAATCGTAACTTCAGCGGAACGTCATACTTCGGAGAAAGAGTGGATTCATAGCGAGTTTAGCTTTTCCTTTGCGGACTATGAAGATCCGAGTAATTCCCACTTTGGTTGTCTACTTGCCCATAATGATAATCAGTTACAACCACAGGAAGGCTTTAACAAACACCCACACCATGATCTGGAAATTGTAAGTTATGTCATCTCGGGGGAGCTCCAACATGAGGACGACATGGGCAACCAACACATATTAGAAGCAGGTACTGTGCAGGTGATGAGTGCAGGAACAGGATTACAACACGCGGAGACCAATCCCTCGACGACAGATCCTGTTCGTTTCTTGCAAATGTGGTTCCTGCCGTCTAGTCCAAATTTGGAACCAAGATGGGCGTATAGAAGTTTCCCTAAAGAGATGATGACAAATCAATGGCAACCTGTTGTGGTTGGACAAAAAGAATTACAGACAGAAGATCACTCTCCTTTGTCTATACAACAAGATGTAACGATTTACTTACCTAGTCTTGAGACAGGAAAAGAACTTATTTTTCCACAAAAAGAAGATAGGAGAACACACTTATTCCTTATTTCCGGACATTTGGAGATTCAATGTGATGAAGGAACCTTTCATTTAGAGCCTGGAGATGCGGCGCGAATTCACAAGGCATGTAATTTGAATATTAAAGGAAGTAGTAGTGAAGGGAAATCAGAATTTATACTTGTGGATCTTCCCTAGAACGGTTGATTGCTACAATATAAAGAAAGAAGGAGGGTATGCTTAACCATTATTTGATGGTTAAGCATACCCTCCTTCTTATGTAATCTTTAGGCTTGACGGCGTAAACGTCCGAGTTCCAACACAAGAGACTCCACTTCCGAAATGCTAAGGTTATTCTTTTTCATAACTAATTCATAGATATCTTGAATGTCTTCATACTGCTCTACTGAAAAGGCAGAAGATTGCATAGCTGCTCCACTTGCCATTCTTAATTTTGTTTTAATCTCTTCAATCATATATTCGATGTTCTCGGGCGTTTTATTTGATAAATCCATTAGATGGACCATCCTCTCTATATAAAAAATATGCTTCTTATATTGTAACATGTCTCATATGCTCACTACCATGTTCTATTGCTAAAGGTTCTATAATAAAGAAATCTTTATTAAAAGGTTTCAAGATCGTGTGATTTGATTAATAATACTTATTAGATGAAGATACGCAGAGAGAGAAGGATTGATTATGGAAAAAGTAATATGCGATGGAAATACTATTAGTTATAAGGATCAAGGGCAAGGCGAACCTCTAGTACTTCTACATGGATTTTGTGGTAGTTCAGAATATTGGGATCAAGTTGTTCCCTTATTATCAGATCGTTATCGTTGTATAGTACCGGATCTTCGAGGTCATGGATTGTCGGATGCCCCAATGGGTGCATATACGATTGAACAAATGGCTGATGACGTTATTCAACTGTTGGATGTATTAGAACTTCCCAAAGTGACGCTCTTAGGTCATTCATTAGGAGGATATATCACACTTTCAGTAGTCCAACGCTATGCAAATCGACTGAATGGATTCGGACTCATTCACTCTACAGCTTTCCCTGACAGTGAAGAGACGAAGGAGAAGCGTCTACTTGCAGTTAGTAACATTCAGGCGAATGGGATCACGCCGTTTGTCGACAACATGATTCCAACGCTCTTTGCTCCAGACCATGTAGGTGATCATCCGGAATGGATAAATTTAGCTAAAGAAATTGGATATAAAACACCTCCACAGGGGGCTTGTGGATCTGCAATGGCGATGCGTGAACGTCCGGATCGTCGTGATGTATTATCGGCATCGGTTCTTCCAGTATTACTTGTTGCGGGAGAAGAGGATGGGATTATCTCTCAAGAGAAGACCTTTACCGTCGACCAACCGAATGTGACTCAAGTTACGATTGCAGGTGTAGGACATATGAGTATGTTGGAAGCACCGGATCGGTTAGCTGCGACGATTATTACTTTTTTAGATCAGGTTCAATCTATTTAGTTCTCAATACAATAAATCATAGATTAGCCGGAGGTGATTGTGCCTTCGGTTTTTTGTGTGGCGAGATATTTCAAGAGGAGTGATTCACGTCAACCACAGAGGTAACTCGGAAAAAGGGTTGCTGGTATTGCTTGTGGGAATGACTTACAATTAAAGGCGGTAGAGAAAAGGTTTTGAAAATGGGAGATTTAAAGGAGGGTACATATGTTTCGTAAAGATTACATTCTCAGGATGGTTGAGGAAATGACCCAAATGATCTCCAAAGTGTTTGAATTAAAAAAAGAACGCAAATATACAGAGGCTCTTTGGGAAATAGATGAATTACTTAGTAAGGAGTATCCCTTGAATTCTCGGCTGTTGAATTCATTACCACCAGAAGAGATCACGGATATGTTTCGTTTTGGTGGGACGGTCGAATCCGATAAGTTGCAGGGTGCAGCGTATCTGCTAAATGAAGAGGGTAAGATATATATGGATTCTGGTCAAACAGATGAAGGTTTGACACGATTTATGAAATCATTACATCTATATTTGGTGGCGGATATTCATGGTGCGAATAAAGAGTTGATTAAGCTTACCGAACAAGTTGATAATCTCTTGAATCAGCTCAAGGACTACCGTCTTCCTCCGAAAACGGAAACCTTGTTGTTTCATTATCAAGAGGGTAATGGTCAGTATGCTGAAGCCGAGAATGCTTTGTTTCGTCTGTTAGAACAGGATGGAATAGATCCAACTGAGGGAATATCTTTCTACAATCGTCTTAAGGCTCAAGATGATGAAAGATTGGAGCAAGGCAGACTTCCACGGGTGGAAGTTATGGAAGGGTTATTTGAAATGCAGCGAAGATTCCAGTAATAATGATTTGGAGGAGTCAACCGAATATGTTATGGTAACGGATAAGACAACTTTTAGAAAGCGAGATGTACTCTTTTGGAATCCTTACGCAAACTTATTTCCCAGGTGATTAACGACTCTTCTATGATTACGGCCACGATAAGCCAACTTCGTAAGAAAGAAGGCATTTCATATACCAAAGTACAGATTAAACCGGTAGAGTTGAAAAAAGTACTTCATTACCAATTTGCTTATTACTACAGTAACAAGGTTGTCCACAAAAATGCTACAGAAGAAGAAGCTATAACGCTACTTGAAGAGCTTTTTGAGCAGACTTTTCGTCAAGGTATTATCTGTACATCTGAAGCTGATTATCAAATACTAATCAGTAAGAAGTTCAAAGTATCGATCTTGACCAAATCCCCTTCTAAGAGTGAAGTTGATTTGTCTCATAATCGTAAGAAGCAGTACGTTCTTGAAGAGGGACAACCGATTCCTTTTTTAGTAGAACTCGGAATTATGAACGAAGATGGCAAAGTGTTAGCCCGCAAATATGATAAGTTCAAACAAATAAATCGCTTTTTAGAAATGGTCGAGGATGTCCTTCCTAGCTTGCCAGAAGATCGTCCATTAACGATTGTAGATTTCGGCTGTGGTAAATCCTATTTAACATTTGCCCTGTATCATTACCTAGCTATTCAGGAACGAAGAACGTTGAATGTAGTTGGACTTGACCTGAAGGCGGATGTTATAGAACATTGTAATCTGCTTGCTAGCAAGCTTGCATATAACAATCTGAATTTCCTCGTTGGAGACATTGCTGACTATAATGAACTGGAAAAAGTGGATATGGTCGTCACGCTTCATGCTTGTGATACAGCAACAGATGCGGCGCTTGAGAAGGCTGTTCGTTGGGATGCCTCTGTAATATTATCCGTACCGTGTTGCCAACATGAAGTATTCACTCAAGTGAAGAACCCACTATTAGATCCACTTCTATCACATGGAATATTGAAAGAACGATTCTCTGCATTAGCGACAGATGGCGTACGAGCGAAGTTGCTAGATCTGATGGGTTATCGCACGCAACTTTTAGAATTTATTGATATGGAACATACACCGAAGAATATCCTCATTCGTGCCGTAAAAGGAGATAGTGGGGATCGTGCTCAGTTATGGAAGGAATACACGGATTTCCGTGACTTTCTTCATATATCTCCTTATTTAGAAAAGGTCTGTGCAGATCTTCTACCTAAATAGATTGAACTTGTGAGCATGAACTATATTTCAATCTATATCGTCTTCTAATAGGCATTAGAATGAAGTAAGTATAATGATTACCCTATTTTCATATAATAGAGAAGGAGCCGCCCGCGCTGGGCGGCTTTTTGTGTAGATATAAGGAAATGATGAAAGCGGGTATATCGTATGAAGAATTGGGAGTGGAAACTATCTGCTATGGGATTGCTTGCTATGGGGGCTATTTGCTGCTTTCAGACAGGTATTTTTTTTGCATCAGATCTATATCCCATCGTGCTTGGAGTCAGCATGATCTCTCTTGTGTTAGGATTCTCGGTTCTGATTCGGAGCTATAGGGTTTGGGAGAGGGTAACTGTACTTCCCGATATACTCGTACTTACTTGTCCTTTTCTTCTGATGATACTCTATGGGATACACGGATTCTCTCAACCTCTATCAGCTCAGGGAACTTTCGTTGAGTTCTTGAGATGGGGTTGTTATGGGACGGTTGCCGTAATGGCATATTATGTTGGATGTAAGAAAGAGGGGAGAACTTTTCTAAAGATAGGATGGCATGGTATGGGGTTATTCCTTTCATTAAGTGCAATCTTTGATATCTATGGGCTTGTGAATATCCCTCATAATATCGTGTATACGTTGAACCCCGGCATAAGTGCCACAGGTGCAAGACTAGCAGGGATGCTACAGTATCCCAACACATTCGGCGCAATCATGGCCGCTTTCCTACTGGAGCGGCTATTCGCGCTAGCGCCGCTTATGCAGAAGCGGCCCTCTACATGGCAGGTGCTACTTGGCATCCTGCCGGTAGCACCTTATGCCGCCGCGCTGCTCCTCAGCGAGTCGCGCGGCGCTTGGCTTGCGGCCGGCGTGGCCTCGGCCGCAGGTTTAGTGCTTGAGCGGCGGAGGCTTACGCCGCCGCTCGTGCTTGCCGCCGCGCCATGCTTAGGCGCGGCTTTGCTGTACCGCCAGCTGGCAGAGGTGCAGCTGGCTCCAGTTCCTTGGCCCAGCCTGCTATGGCTGGCTGGGCTTTGGGCCGGCAGCAGCATAGCCGGCCTAGGGCTGTGGCGGCTGTACCAAAGCCGCCACCACCTCCAAATTCGTAGCCTCACAACAATGTTGTTTGCGGTGGGCTTATGGACCGCGAGTTGTATCACGGTCTGGTTCACGGTGGTAGATCGGATAACAGCTAATTATGGTACGGTATCCGCTCGTTGGATCATTTATCGAGATGCGTGGAGGTTAATACAACAAGCACCATGGTTGGGACAAGGTGGGTCTACTTGGCGAATGTCATATCCTAAGATACAATCGCAGCCTTATGTAGGAAGTGAAGTTCACAGTGGATATCTCGATATGCTGTTGAATACCGGAATTGTTGGTTTTGTGATCGTGGTGTTCATGTTGATTGGCATCGGATGGATATTGTATAAGCAATATCGTGTGCTAGTGCCCCCATATTTGGTGTTGGTTCTACATGCAGCGGTAGATTTTGATTGGAGTTTTGGTCTCGTATGGATTCTTATTTTTTGGTTAGCGGCATGGGGATTCTCTCAACGTAATCGCGTTGAACATTCTAAAGTAATTAATGTAGAATCTATCGCTACGCAACACCATTCAAAACAGGTCATGCATAAGGTAATCTGTGTTCTGGTGTTATGTACAACCATAAGTTTGGCTGGTTTATCCCTACGCGCAGAGATGAGTAGTTCGCTACAAAGACAAGCTTTACAGTCTAAAGATTCAGAAATTTCCCGAAAGCTACTTCGTTCATCCTTGGTTTGGAATCCGATGAACACAGATGCAGCACTTCAATTGGTCCGTATTTCTTCACCAGAAGAAGGGATAGGAGTACTAACAAAGAGCTTGTCCTACGCTCCTCAACACCCTGGGCTTGTATGGAAGTTAGCTTACACTTATGGAGAACTGGGAGAAAGTGAGCTTTTCATAAAGTGGTTGTCTATAAGTAATTTCTTAGATCCATATAACGTCGGTAAACAAAGTTACAGTCTTGAGCAATTACTGACTCTTTCACGTGATCAAATGGCGATGGGAAATAAGATTGAATCCTATCGGTTGATTCGAATAGGGGTCAGCCACTACAATAAATACAAACAAATGGTGAAAGATTTATCGAGACAAGATGAAGAACTACATAATGATAGAAAATTCTTATTAACTAAGGAGGCTGAGGAATGGGGCAGTCAACTGGATATGTTGGCACAATCGCTGCCCGATTCATGACATCTAACTATTAGCCTCCAAAAGCATCACGGAATGCAAGACACAGCTTCCCTTGATCGACTTCCCATAGTGTAGCAAGTTCTTCACTGACGTCACTTTCCCACCACTGGTATAGTAACTTACGATTGCTACTGTTTTCGTGAATCCAGATCAGCTTACCGATTACTTTCCGATAGTATAATTCTTCACCTTGCTTCAGTAATGGAGCTGGAATATGTGTCTTCATCCGTTTGAGGGTACGGTATAGTTCTTTGCTACAGGCTCTACGTATGCCACGTGGAGTAGGAAGGGGTCTAGTATTCTTCGCTGTGTGATTAGGGGGCATAAATCCTCACTCCTTTCATCCACAACGTATGCATATAGATAGACGGAAGACACCCTTCAATTGTTAATTGGGCTCAACTAGAAGGTATGTCCTTTCCTATGTTAGAATAGAAATTAGGAATAGGAGTTTTTAACCATTATATACAGAATACTTAATGAAAGAGGGGACGGAGTGGAGTTCATTTCGGAAATTGTTAATCAGCTATTTCATTGGATTCAAAGTTTAGGTTATTTCGGAATTATGATTGGATTGATGGTAGAAGTCATCCCTAGTGAAATTGTACTTGCCTATGGTGGTTATCTGGTCTTTACAGGACATATTAATTTTTTTGGAGCAGTATTATTTGGAACCATTGGCGGAGTGGTAGCTCAAATATTCGTGTACTGGATTGGTCGTTATGGCGGTCGACCTGTACTTGAGAGATATGGTAAATACATCTTTATTCATAAGAAACAAATTGACGCTTCAGAAGCATGGTTTAATAAGTACGGCACAGGCGTGATTTTTACAGCTCGGTTTATTCCGATCGTTCGACATGCGATTTCGATTCCAGCAGGAATGTCTCGTATGCATCTAGGTAAATTCACACTCTTAACGACACTAGCCGTTATTCCATGGACATTCTTGTTTGTATATCTCGGGCATTATTTAGGTGCGAAATGGGAGACAATTGATGAAGTGGCGGGTCCTTATGTTACGCCAATTCTCTTAGTTGCACTTGCATTATTAATTGTGTATTTCTTAATGAAATGGGTTAAATCCAAGAAAAGAGGAATCAATTCATGAGAACAAATTTAGCAGACAAACTTAGAACGGGTATTTCGCCTCAACAGTTTATGGATGGTATGGAAAAGAATAAAGAGACGTTCCAATCTAACTATGATGAATTCGTATGGGACAGTACTTCAGAACGTGAATTTTTCGGAAGTTTGAATCATCGTGATGATATTCGTGTACTTATTCTTGCTGCAGATTGGTGCGGAGATGTAGTGCGCAATATACCTGTGGTCTTCCATGCGTTAGAGACTGCTGGTATCCCTACGGAAGTATTAATTCTTGAAGAAAACTTTGATGTCATGGACGAGTTCCTTACACTCGGCGGAAGATCAGTTCCTGTGGTTATCTTCGTAGATACAGGCGGACATGTGCTGGGCTCTTGGGGACCTCGTCCGAAACATGTTCAAGAGTATATGATTTCATTCAAACAAGAGAATCCAGATCGTGAAGCATCAGACTATGCCGAGAACATGGCTATTGTACGTTCGCAAATGATTGAGGCATATGGAGAAGGAGTCGATGTCCGTGCAGCTATTCTTAAAGAACTGCGCGAATTGATATCGGGAATATAAGAAGATATGTTGAAAATTGATAGTTACTCCTTAGGGCCTTTACAGACGAATGCCTATTTATTAACGAATGAAGAAACAGGCAAAGCCATTATTATTGATCCGGGTATGAACCCTGGTGCTCTTATCAAAAAGATAGAGAACTTAGAGATCGAAGCCATTCTGTTAACCCATGCTCATTTCGATCATATGGGTGGCGTTGATGAGATTCGTAAACTCAAAGGATGCCCAGTCTATTTACATGATTTAGAAAGCGATTGGCTGACATCCCCTAAGTTGAACGGCTCATTGATGTGGTCACAGGTATCACAACCTCTATCCACCGATCCTGCGGAGTATGATTTGGCTGGTGGGCAGCAATTGGACCTTATCGGCCATCAGTTCGCCTGTTACCATACGCCAGGTCATTCGCCTGGTAGTGTTAGTTTCCTATGTGGAGATCATCTTTTCTCAGGTGATGTGTTATTTAAGCTTGGGGTAGGGCGTACCGATCTTCATGGTGGGAGAGAGCGGGATCTGTTCGATTCGATACACAATACGTTGTTTACATTTAAGGATGAAGTGAAAGTATATCCGGGCCACGGTCCTCGTACGACGATAGGGTATGAACGTTCAAATAACCCGTATGTATAACTTCTAGGTCAGATACGAGCAAAGTGAATGTTAACGGTAATATTTACCTGTACATTTAATGACAAAATGGTTACAATCGGGTTAGTTATTTGATTCACAATGAAAAAAGCACGCAAGCTGCGGAATTGATCCCGGTTTGCGTGTTTTATTTTGTTGTGGAGTTTTTTTGTTCAATACTAAAACTAGTGCTTAAAAATGTTGAGTAGGATGACCGCTACGGTGACGGATTGTTCTTACGATCGCTGTTGCCATCAGATTTCTTGATTATATACCGCTTATAGCGGTGGAAATCCCATGGCAAGCTTATGCTTTCGGAGTAGCTTTCCTACGGAAAGCTTGTAGGCGACCGCTGACGCTTCTACAGTACAATTCGCCCCCTTCGCTACGACCTATATCAATCAATACTTTATAAGCACCGTTTTAGACTTGAGCTTTTTTTTGTATTTTATGAAAGACAAATGAACGAAACGGCCAACCTATTCGTATTATCTTTGTCGCTGATGGAAGTGAGGATTGAAGATGAAGACAGAGGAACGCAATAAAGTTAAACTTGCGCAGCAAGGAGATGCTGATGTTCTAGCAGAGCTAATACAGGAACATTACTCTTTTCTGTATAAATACTTAGTGAAGGTCACGATGGATCCTGCGATGGCAGAGGATCTCGCTCAAGACACCATACTCCGATGTATCGAGAAGATACGCCTTCATGATGGTTCCTCATCCTTCTCTTCTTGGCTGATGACGATGGGTACTCGTATATATATAGATCAGATGCGCCGTAAGAAGAGAGAGAAGAATTGGCTTTTTAAAGAGCGAGGGATTCGTCGAATTCGGTGGCAGTTTGAGAGCAGGAACGAGGAATGGAACGACGTACTTGAATCTTTAGCAAATTTATCTTCAGAACATCGGGTAACGGTGCTACTTAAACACTATTATGGCTATACCTACGAGGAGATTGGAGAGATGCTATCTATTCCCTCCGGAACGGTTAAGTCAAGAGTTGCCACAGGCGTTCGCCAATTAAGAGAGGAGATGAGTTAACCATGGATAGGAAAGATGAGAAAGGAACTGAGGATGAGATATTCCTCACAGGATTACGCCAAAGTTTAGACAGAATGGATCATATACTTGATCATCCTTCGATACCTTCCAAAGAATATTTGAAAGGTCATATTCATGAACGCTTACAACGGCGTCGGAAGTCTATGATGTTGGAGTTGCTGTTGTTCTGGTTAGTCTCATTATTCGTGATAGGTAGCGGGGCATTGTTAGCTTACTCGGCTCCTTGGATTGTTTGGTTGATACAGGGAATGAGTTTTGTTGCGGCTTTCGTTCTGGTGTTACACTTTATCATTCATCGAAGAAGAGAGGATTTAGGATGAGTGAAATTATGAATGAACTTAAGGAAATACCCATATGGCTCATCGTAACGCTTGTACCTCTCCTTTTGATCCAAGGGACGTGGTTGTTTATAGATGCTGGTAAACGGGGGAAATGGCGGTGGTTTTGGGGTCTATGGGGGATGGTTTATATCCCTATACCATTATTATTATACCTGTTTTTCGTTAGATTACCGGATGAGCGTCGTAAGAAATCCCATGGAAGAAAGGATGATTAACATGGATTTATCAATAAACTGGTCTTTAATTTTACCCATCTTGATTCTACAACTTGTCCTTGCCGTAATTGGTTTGATATCGCTATATAAAGCTTCGGAGGTACGTGGCCCTAAATGGATGTGGGTTCTAATCATTATATTTGGAAATATGCTAGGAAGCATCCTCTACTTCGTTATTGGAAGGAAAGATGCGTGATGTCTCTACTACAAGTGACTGATTTGAAGAAGAATTTCGGTAAGGAAAATGCTGTGAGAGGTTTGACATTTCAACTGGAGCAAGGTAAATGTGTTGCGCTACTAGGTCCCAATGGTGCTGGCAAAACAACAACATTACGGATGCTTGCAGGACTTCTAGAGCCTTCTTCAGGTGAAATCATCTTTGATGAACAGCAGGGGGTTACAGATTATCGGAAGTGGCTTGGTTATTTACCTCAGAATCCTACATTTTATGGATGGATGTCCGGACAAGAATATATTCGATTTGCAGCGGGACTTAGTGGAATGGAACAGAAAGAAATTGGTAAACGAACTGAAGCTGTACTTTCGAAGGTTGGCTTACAAGATGCAGCGAAACGTCGGATATCTGGCTATTCTGGGGGGATGAAGCAGCGTCTAGGATTTGCACAGGCACTTATTCATGAACCGAAGCTGTTAATCCTCGATGAACCTGTCTCTGCTCTCGATCCCATTGGACGGAGAGAAGTGATTAATCTTCTTCGTGAAATTAGACAAGAGACAACGGTTCTTTTCTCAACACATGTCCTACATGATGCAGAGGAAATTTGTGATGACATCCTGGTGATGGCGAAGGGACGCTTAGTTGAGCAAGGATCACTTAGCTCATTAAGAGAGAAGCATCGTCAGCCGCTTGTGATTGTACAAGTGGAAAGGGAACGTGAGGCGTTGTTATGGCTTGATTCTTTGAAGAGTAAACCTTATGTGATACAAGCAGATATTAAAGCCGACATTGCAGAATTAACGGTTCATGATCTGGGATCGGCTAGAGACGAGCTCATGAGAGAGGCTACGGAGAATCGGATACCTCTTGTGAGATTCGAAGCAGGAAGCTCTTCCTTAGAAGATATGTTCGTGAAAGTGGTGAGTGCGCAATGAGATCTACTTGGATATTTTATCGAAAAGAAATGCTAGACATGTCTCGAAGTTTCAAACTTATATGGATTCCTATCGTTTTTGCAATATTAGGAATCACCCAACCCATAATTAGCGTATTTATGCCGGAGATATTGGAGATGTCAGGGGGAGTCCCACCTGAGATGCTCTCATTATATGAGACACCTTCATCTGCGATGGTTATGGTTCAAGTATTGAGCCAATATAGTACGATGGGCGTTCTCATCCTTGTACTTGCAGGTATGAACAGTGTATCGGGTGAACGCCACGGGGGAACTGCGGAACTAATCATGGTAAGACCTATTTCATCTTTTTCGATCATGATTGCTAAATGGTTTGCTCAATGTACACAGCTACTTATTGCCTTTGGTTTTGGATACATAGCTTCGTTCTACTATACCTATCAAATGATTGGATCTTTATCTTGGACAAGTGGGTTAGCATCGTTTGGGTTGTATGGTCTGTGGCTCATATTAGCTATGACCATTACACTTCTATTTAGTACAATTCTGCGAGGAGCGGGAGCGGCCTTTGTCACATTAGCTATTCTAGCACTACTTTCGCTCTTAAATAGCCTTCTTCCTACTTGGTTCACCTGGAGTCCAGCACGTTTGTCATCCCTTGCAGCGGAGGTATTGATTGGGAATACACTTTCCGTATCTTCCGTTATTATTTGCTGCTTGATCACCGTAGGTATCATTGTAGTTTGTCTTCTTAGTGCAGCTCGTCTTCTTCAAAAGCGAGTGCTTCCTAACTAGCAATGAGGTCATCTTAATAGCTACCATAGACACCACTATCTTTTTTTAGTAGACTATTGAGTATCTTATTGACATCTAGGAGGTAGACGATGCTACTTATTGGGGAAAAAATTGTAATCGTCGATGACGCCTTTGAGCAGAATCTTCCGATCGGTGAATATGGTTATATTATTGCTTATGACCGCAATCCCGACAACGCATTTGACTATGTCATTCGTGTACCGAAAGTGAATCGCAATTTTTTCGTGCCTAATGATGATGTTGAGCTGGAAGAGCGGCTCTTGCAAGAGGAAGTAGAGCGTACAACACAAGAAGCGCTAATCGATTATGCATTGGCGACATATAATGAGGAGCTATTTCATCACGTGATGAATGGCGAACCAGAACCTGTTGAGGAAGGCGAGATGATCTCACCAGAAGCTTTGTCCCAAGCAGAATTTATTAAACAAGTAAATCTTCGTGCATGGATATAAAAAGAGTCGGCTTATGCCGACTCTTTTTGCGTAAAACATGGGAAGAATAAGGATCTTGGTTCCTTGTGATTGAATTGTGAAAGGTTCTATCCTATAATTATAAACATTATCCTGAGGGTTGAGGCTTTAATCCTGTACTAATTGAGAAAGAATAGGGAGGAATTGAAATTACATGAATATATCGACCCAAGATGTTCAACATGTAGCCAAGCTTGCCAGACTTAACTTGAGCTCAGAGGAAGAATTAGTGTTTACTGAGCAGTTGAATGCGATTTTACAATATGCAGAGAAGCTGGATGGATTGGATACAGAAGGCATTGAGCCAACAACACATGTTCTTCATCTTAGCAATGTTATGCGTGAGGATGAACAACGTGAGAGTCTTCCAATTGACAAAGTATTCGCAAATGCACCAGAGCATGAAGACGGACAATTTAAAGTTCCAGCAGTGTTGGAATAGCGTTTTATTATTGAAGGGAGGAATACCGTTTGAGCCTGTTTGATTATACATTGTCTGAAATACATAACAAGATGAATGGCAGAGAGTTGTCTCCTACCGATTTGGTAGATCAGGCATTCAAGACAATCCAAGAACGTGATGACCGCGTGGGAGCCTATCTTACACTTGACGAAGAAAAGGCTAGATCTACAGCACGTAGACTAGACGACCAACTGATTGCAGGTGGGGACCGGGGATTGTTGTTCGGATTGCCTGTGGGTATTAAGGATAACATTGTGACAGAAGGACTACGTACGACTTGTGCCAGTCAGTTCCTTAGCAATTTCAATCCTGTATATGATGCTACCGTAACGAAGAAACTGCGTCATGCCGATTCTGTTATCCTTGGTAAGTTGAACATGGACGAGTTCGCGATGGGTGGATCTAATGAGAATTCAAGTTTTCATCCTGTTCATAATCCGTGGAATTTGGATTATGTACCAGGAGGGTCTAGTGGAGGTTCCGCTGCTTCTGTGGCAGCAGGAGAAGCTTACTTCACGCTTGGTTCTGATACAGGAGGTTCTATTCGTCAACCAGCATCTTACTGTGGCGTTGTCGGCTTAAAGCCAACCTATGGATTGGTGTCTCGTTTTGGTTTGGTAGCCTTTGCTTCCTCTCTAGATCAGATCGGACCTGTAACGAAGAATGTAGAAGATTCCGCATACGTATTGCAGGCTATTGCAGGTTATGATTCCATGGATTCAACATCCGCTAATGTAGATATTCCTGATTATCTAAGTGCTTTGACTGGAGACGTTAAAGGACTTCGGATCGCTGTTCCGAAGGAGTATATTGGCGAAGGTGTGGACCCAGCGGTTAAAGAGAAGATTATGGATGCATTGAAAGTCCTTGAGGGACTAGGTGCCGTATGGGAAGAGGTTTCTTTACCACATACTGAGTACGCTGTTGCTACCTACTATTTGCTTGCATCATCTGAAGCTTCTTCTAACTTGGCACGATTTGATGGTGTACGATATGGTGTTCGTGCGGATAACCCAAGCAACCTTCTCGATCTTTACCACGAGTCTCGTAGTCAAGGGTTCGGACCAGAAGTTAAACGTCGTATCATGCTTGGTACCTATGCATTAAGTTCTGGTTATTATGATGCCTATTATTTAAAAGCACAGAAAGTTCGTACATTGATCAAACGTGACTTTGATCAGGTATTTGAGAAATATGATATTATCATCGGACCAACTGCGCCTACAACAGCCTTTAAACTAGGGTCTCAATTAGATAATCCACTTACGATGTATCTGAATGACATTCTAACCATTCCGGTAAGTCTTGCAGGCGTGCCTGCAGTAAGTATTCCGTGTGGTTTCTCAGACGGACTCCCTGTAGGGATGCAAATTATCGGTAAATCATTCGATGAATCTACGGTGCTGCGTGTAGCGCATGCTTTCGAACAGCACACGGATCATCATACCAAACGACCTAACGTATAACGGTCCATATAGATTGAACTAAAGTTTACACTTCCCATATTCTATGGATAACATCATGAATATGAGAACTCGTCTTTTGTTCATTCTATCTAGATAGAAGAGGAGGGAATAAGGCGTGTCTACATCCAAATATGAAACAGTCATCGGACTGGAAGTCCATGTCGAGCTACATACCAATTCCAAAATTTTCTGTGGCTGCTCGACCGAATTCGGAGCACCACCGAACACCCATACTTGTCCTATCTGTCTTGGACATCCCGGTGTATTACCGGTGCTGAATCGCCAAGCGGTGGACTATGCAATGAAAGCAGCGATGGCGCTTAACTGTACCATTGGTGACAGAAGTAAATTCGATCGAAAGAACTATTTCTACCCAGATTCACCTAAAGCCTATCAAATATCTCAGTTTGACCAACCGATTGGTGAACATGGCTGGATTGATATAGAAGTGAACGGTGAGACGAAGAGAATTGGGATTACTCGTCTTCACTTAGAAGAAGATGCGGGCAAACTGACGCATGTCGATGGTGGATATGCTTCGTTGGTGGACTTTAACCGCGTAGGTACCCCTCTTGTCGAGATCGTATCTGAACCAGAGCTTTCTTCACCTGAAGAAGCTCGCGCATACCTTGAGAAGATCAGAGCGATCATGCAATATTGCGAAGTTTCTGATGTGAAGATGGAAGAGGGTTCCCTTCGTTGCGATGCTAATATTAGTCTTCGTCCATACGGACAGGAAGAATTCGGAATAAGAGCAGAGTTGAAGAATATGAACTCTTTCCGTGGTGTACAGAAGGGTATGGAATATGAAGAATTCCGCCAAGCTGAAATTTTGGATGATGGTGGAGTCGTAGTACAGGAAACAAGACGTTGGGATGAAGGACAAGGAAAGACTATCAGTATGCGTGGGAAAGAACAAGCCCATGATTATCGATATTTCC
This sequence comes from Paenibacillus macquariensis, assembly GCF_900156375.1. Classification (GTDB taxonomy): domain Bacteria; phylum Bacillota; class Bacilli; order Paenibacillales; family Paenibacillaceae; genus Paenibacillus_AQ; species Paenibacillus_AQ macquariensis. The sequence continues at coordinate 8,383 of NZ_FTNK01000013.1, read as the reverse complement.
CAGATCCAGACCTCGTGACGTTACATATTGATGATGCATGGAAACAGCGGATACGTGCATCTATTCCTGAATTGCCTGACGCACGTAAAGAACGATATGCGACTGAATATGGTCTTCCAAGTTATGATGCATCCGTTATTACCGCTTCCAAACCACTTGCAGACTTCTTCGAGGAGAGCTTGAAGTATACAAGTGATGCCAAAGCCGTATCGAACTGGATTATGGGTGACCTGCTAGGGTATCTAAACAGCAGTAACTTAGAACTATCTGGTGTGAAGGTTACTGGACAGGGGCTTGGTGAGATGATCGGTCTCATTGAGAAGGGGACGATCAGTAATAAAATTGCCAAAACCGTATTTAAAGAGATGCTTGAGAGTGGGAAGCTACCGGAGCAGATCGTGGAAGAACAAGGTCTAGTACAGATCAGTGACGAAGGAGCGATCCTTAGCATTGTGGAGCAGGTAGTATTGGCTAACCCACAATCGGTAGAAGATTATAACGCCGGTAAGCAGAAGGCGATTGGATTCCTTGTTGGTCAAGTTATGAAAGAGAGCAAGGGGAAAGCTAATCCAGCGCTCGCAAATAAATTAATTGTTGAAGTTTTAAGCCGCTAAGGCTAAAGGGCTTGTCGATGTTGACAAGCCCTTTTGTTTAAATATAAGAAATTTGATACGCTAATTCTTATATTTCCTCAGAGACGGATATCCGCCCGGTATGGGACGGTAACCGTTTCTTCTTGTATACAAGCTCAGGTAGGTATCAGTTCATGGAATGGAGAATGATAAATGATCATAGAACTTTTATTAGATCATGAAGATACGGTGCATCAAATATGGCGTCTACAACAAGTTGCTTATCGACTTGAAGCCGAAATAATTGGATTCAGCGAAATTCCTCCGCTGTTGGATACCTATGAAACGCTTAGTCAGTGTGGAGAAACATTCTTTGGTGAGGTGGATGAGTATGGTGAACTGCAGGGAGCAATAGCTATCATTAGTGAGGCTACTGGAACAATGACGATTACTCGGATGATGGTAAAGCCGGCTAATCTTCGCAAGGGTATTGCAGGCAAGCTAATTCAGTACGTGTTAGATGATCATAAGGATACGCCGTTATTTATTGTATCAACAGGCACATGTAATACTCCTGCGTTTGCGCTGTATCTGAAATATGGCTTTATTCCGTTTGATACCTATGAAGTAGTACCAAAGATTGAATTGACCACTTTTCATAGACAGCAACATAATCATGTGTAACTAACGAATCTTTATTACTTAAGGGAGGTGCAGTGTGCATAATCCATGGCTGATCGATGATCTGCATATTCTATTACGTTTATTACTATCTATGTTGTTAGGAGGACTCATCGGGTTGGAGAGAGAGAGCTCAAATCGTGCAGCAGGACTTCGTACACACATACTGGTGTGCTTGGGCTCGGCTCTAATTATGATGCTCTCGATTTATGGATTCGCAGAATTTGCGAATGAAATGAATATTCGAATGGATCCGGCGCGTCTGGCATCAGCAGTGATTACAGGTATTGGATTTCTTGGGGCGGGGACGATTCTATTTACAGGGAAATCGATTACTGGGTTAACGACGGCTGCGTCACTCTGGGTTGTAGCGGCGTTGGGACTTTCGGTAGGGGCAGGCTTCAATTTTGCCGCGATTACGACAACCGTGTTAATTCTATTGACCTTGGTCTTATTTAATAAGCTTGAACAGCGATATATTAAGGGGAATAAACTGCATTTAGTCACGATCCACGCAACGAATGCTCCAGGGTTTCTTGATGATGTGTCTCATTTATTTAAAGAAGAGGGCTTCATAATTAAGAAATGTATCGTGAACGAACGTAATGTTAATCCGTATGGGGAGCTTCAACCTCCACAGACGACGATTGAACTCACGATGCATGTATTAATCAAACGATCATTTGATCCGATTCATATATCATCGAAAGTTCGAGGGTTAGAAGGCGTCACTATGATTTCTTTGGAATGATGCGATTTATAACCGATAACGGGTACTTTCCGAGAGGGAATTACTCGTTTTTTATTTGCCTATCATTACAGTACCCAATTGTTTACCAGTTACTAAACTTCTGTAATGGGGTATTATCTTAATAATCTTAAGCTCAGTGATAGGTAAGGTAAAGGAGGGGATATGAGATGAGCCTCTTGCAACAGCAATCATCCACCAATAAGGAAAAATTACAACATCGCAATAAGCGAACTCGAAGATTTTTTTCTCGTAAACGTAAGTTTATAGCGGGATTATTTTCAGCAATTTTACCTGGTTTAGGACATATCTATTTGGGTTTATTTAAAAAGGGGATCACATTTCTATTCATTCTAATCCTGGATGGCTCAGCAATGTTATATTTCTCATCTAAAGGAATGCACATTAATGTGCCCTTATTAATTCTTTTGGGTCTATTGATTCCAGTTACTTATTTCTATAATTTATATGACGTACTTCAAGCGGCAGACTATACGATCACCCTCCGAGATAAGGATCTAGATGTGATCAATGATCCGGTACGGAAACGTCACAATCCTTTTGCGGGTGAAGGGAGTATTTCTTTCGGTATATTACTTGTGGTCGGAGGTACGTTATTGATTCTATTTTATCAAAAACCAGCTTGGCTAGAGCGATACATTGAACTTCATGGTCAGATAACGATTGCCGTTGGATTGGTGATTGTAGGTGTAGGACTGTTGATTCGAGAAATGGTAATACAACGAATTTCGAAATCACAGGGGGAGGGATAAGAATGAATGGCAAACACAAAATTCGCGTGGGGCGATATACAGCAACACTTTTGATCATGGTAACAGGGATGCTGTTAATCATAGATAAAGTGCAAGGGAGTGAATATATGCTTCTATTGCTTAAATGGTGGCCTATGTTAGCGATCATGTGGGGTCTTGAATCCATTCTTATCTATTGGTTTAGGCGGCATGAAAGAGGATCTGGGTCTAGACCGCAGCTTGATATGAAGGGTCTCTCATTGGCCATTATTCTGTGCGCCAGTGTATTCATCGTCACTCAACAAGAACACTATTTATATCTCTGGAATAAAGTGAGCCTGAATCTGACAGCATCTGGCGTTGATTATAGCGAGCAAGAAGGTGGAAGTTTTAATAAAGAAGTTCAAAATGTCCCTGTTGCCTTTGATAGTGAGAATATCGTTATTAACAATATAAATGGTGATATTGTATTACATCGAGAACCCATTGATAACATACAGATTTCAACTGAAGTATGGGTCGATCAGATTACCGGACCTGAGAGAGAAGCTATCGTTGAGCAGTCATTACTTGAGATTAGCGAAGGGGCGACCATCAACATTGCAACGACATCTAAAGCGTATGGACAATCAGGTAAACGGCAGCCTCGGATGAATCTTAGCATCGCACTCCCTGAGAATAGACGTTTTAATCTAGATGTACGAACGATGAATGGGAATATCAAACTTGAGAATATAAATGCCATCGAGAATATTTCATTGGAAAGTGCTAATGGCATGTTGGAATTATACAATGTATTAGGTAACGTCAAAGGTAAAACTTTAAATGGGGCTGTCCGAATTGTTAACCTTGAAGGGGATGCTGATATTAGTTCCAGTCAAGGAAACATGGAGGCTACAGATACATCGGGCACACTTAAATTATTGACTCAAGTAGGAAATATCTCTGTTATTCGTGCACTTAGTGATGTCGATATCAGAACAAAGAATGGGGATATCTATGTGAGCCAATCCCAAATGAGTCTCAAAGCGGAATCCCTTAACGGGGGTATAACTGTGTATGCATATCAAATCGGTGGGAACTGGGATATTTATAGTGCAGTAGGAGTCATGAATTTGTACTTACCGTTAGAAGCGAATTATAAGTTGAATGGCAAGATTACTTTTGGTGATATTCATTCCTCTATACCGGCATTTACAATTGTAAATAAAACCATTTTGGGAACAGTTGGAGAGGGCGACTATTCAATCCGAGTGGAAGGCAATAGCGACTTAAATGTAAATTCCCAATAAAATAGAACCTTTCTTATTAGTTATAACCAAGTTTCATGCAAGGGCTAGCTCATTGACAATTATCAGATAATAACCGTAATATAATAATAATAATACTAATCTAGATGACTTTTATAAAAGGTGGCGGGATAGATGGGAACTCGAGTCCAACATGCATTGGAACAATTAAAAACGACCGGTGTCCGGATCACACCCCAACGTCATGCAATTTTAGACTACTTATTGGAATCCATGACTCATCCTACAGCAGATGAGATATATCGTGCTTTAGAACCTAGATTCCCTAGTATGAGTGTAGCGACAGTATACAATAATTTAAAGATGTTTACGGAATCCGGGATGGTTCATGAATTAACATATGGCGATTCATCAAGTCGTTTTGATGCGAATGTATCGGATCATTATCATGTGATTTGTGAAGAGTGCGGTAAGATTGAAGATTTCATGTATCCTTCTTTAGTTGACGTTGAGCGTGTAGCGGAAGAGACCACAGGCTTTCAAGTGAAAGACTTAAGGATGGAACTTTACGGCGTATGTGGCACATGCAAGAAACATTAAGCACATACACAGCGTTATAAAACATGTGGATTCCTAGAGGGGATTCTTCATGTTTTATTTTTTATTCTACTATGTTCACATTCATTAATTTACGGAGGATTATACTTTGAGAAGAAACCAACCAAGACGTAATAAGACGAGAAAAAGGCGATTCGCTTCACTTCTGATGATTTGTTTATTTTTGATCGGTGGTTATTATCTATATACTAAGACCCTTCCGAATTCAGAGCACGTTGAACCAGATTGGAAAGGAAAGAGTAGTCCCATATTTGTACGAGGTGAACTACTTGAATATTCTGCATTGGGTACAGGTGAGGATTTAAAGCTTCCATTGCCTATATTACAAGATGTAATTGACCCACACATTCGTTATGAGGCGGAGACGAAATCTATTATACTCACAACTTCTGAGAAGTTGGTGCATTTAACTCCGGATGAGAAACAAGCTGAAATTAACAATGAAATCACGCAACTCCGGTTTGCTCCTGAAGAGTCAGAGGGGATTATGTACTTACCCATTCGTGTATTGAAGGAACTGTACGGGTTAGATGTGCATGAAGACATCGATTCAGGTGCAGTCCAGCTTATGAAAGCTGGAGAAATTATCCCCATGGGTACAGTGAAGGCGGGCAAATCAGATGCTACAATCGCTATGCGCAAAGACCATTCAATACATGCTCCTATTATATTTGATGTACCTACAGGTACTCAGTTAAGAGTATGGAGTACCGAAGAAGATTGGTACTATGTGCAATTGGATAATGGCTACACAGGATATATGGAGAAGAATACAGTCGTTATGGGGGAAAGTAGAACCGTAGCAACTCCTCCTGAAGTTCTTACACGTGCCGAGCGAAGTTGGAAAGGGAAACCTATTAATCTGGTATGGGAAGCTGTGTATCAGAAGAAAGCTAATCCAGCTAAGATAGGTGAACTTCCAGGTGTAAACGTCGTAAGTCCAACATGGTTCAGTATCATTGATGGTGAAGGGAATGTACGAAGCCAAGCAGACTTAGATTATGTGAAATGGGCACATAAGAAGCAAATGGAAGTCTGGGGTTTGCTCAGTAACAGTTTTGAACCTGATATTACCTCTAAAGCCATGGGTAGCTTTGGTAGTAGGATGAACGTTATCAATCAAATGCTACAGTATGCAGATTTATACGAGTTAGATGGGATTAATCTGGATTTCGAGAATGTATATACGAAGGACGGTAGCAATATAACGCAATTTGTTCGGGAATTAAAGCCGCTTGCGGAAGCTAAAGGGCTTATTATATCGGTAGACGTAACACCCAAGTCGAAAAGTGAGATGTGGTCACTATTTCTAGATAGACAAGCCCTTGGAGAAGCTGCCGACTATCTTATTGTCATGGCTTATGATGAACATTGGGCAGCAAGCCCGAAAGCAGGGTCCGTGTCTTCATTACCATGGGTGGAAGCAGCTTTACAGCGAATTATCTTAGAAGACAAAGTTCCGCCGGAGAAGCTTATCATGGGAATTCCTATGTACACTAGGATATGGAGTGAAGAGGTTAAGGATGGAGAAACTAAGGTTAGCTCTAAAGCTGTGGGGATGGATTCTGTAGCTGATATTATTCGTACAAAGAAGCTGAAACCAACTTATTTAGAGGGTCCTAAACAAAATTACGTTGAATATATAGAGGATGCTGTACTTAAGAAGATATGGATTGAAGACGAGGTATCTTTAAAATCAAGGGTGGAGCTAGCACGATCATTACAACTCGGAGGAATTGCTTCTTGGACCCGAAATTTAGCAAATGAGCAAGCATGGAAAGTACTCAAATCAATTCATCCTTAAAGTGCTGTACTTGAATATGAGTTTAATGACATCATAATATGTATAATATAATAATAAAACCGGCATCCTTATGATAAGGATGCCGGTTTTATTACAATTATAGAAATACAACTCCAAGTTACCCTTGAGAAGGTGAATGGCTAAGTTCTTCTTCCAACGCGTCAGCAGTGGTATTGGCTATTGCTGGGTCCATCGTTAGTATCGTTCTACAGAACATACAGCGATCTGTTCTACCTAACATTTTTGTTAATTTACCGCATTGTGGACATTGGATTTGGACTGCACTGGTAGATAGCATACCTGCCCAGAAGTAAATACCAAGGCTACCAACCATAGCAATAAGACCGATGACTAGACCTATTGCAGCAAAGATTTTACCTGAATGTCCCCAGAAGACGATACCTGCTGTTCCTAGTACCATAAGTCCCATGCCAATCATCGTAAGTAATAGTCCCCATGTACGAAATGCATTAATTTTTGCAGACTTAAACATCATGGTATGATCACCCTATCATATAGAATAATTATAATTCATTTTCCAAGAAGGAACTCGTATATACATGTTGAAATATAGTATAACTGAAATGGCGTATTTACGCCAAGAAATGTATGGAGGCAAATTGTGAAATTATCAAACCTGTATTTACAGTATAAAGAAGTATTAGATGAAGATACCCTAGGAGCTATTGTGTGCCAACAACATGATCATAACAAACAGGGGTCTCCTTTTCATGATTACGATATTCTTATATTAGTGGTACAAGCATCAGAACAGAGTAGGGTAGACCACGTTACCATTGGGGGAAAGGTCTGTCAGGTGTTCCATGTAAGTCTTAGATTATTTAGACGCTGGCTCATAGAGGGTGAGAAGTGCAATTTAGTAAAATGTTTGTTAGAGGGTGATATTATTATTGATACGGAAGGTGTTCTTGCAAATCTTTCTTTGGAATTTGAAGAATTTAAGCAACCACTTAGGGATCAAGTCATGTTCTTAGAATTCTCACGGTTTCTCTGGTTGTATCTAGAAAGCAAGCGTTATATGAGTGAAGGTTATATTATGGATGCTTATCATAGTGTCATACAATCCCTTCATCACTGGGCACGGATTGAATTAATTGAACGAGGGATACGTCCACAGGATAAAGTGTGGGAACAAGTGCGAGGATTAAGTACAGCTGTTCATAAACTATATGAAGAACTAACGGTAAGTAAGGAAACATTGAAACAACGGGTTGAATTGGTTCTATTGGGATGTGAGTTTTCTGTCCTGTCCAAGATGGCTGAATGTTCAGTTCTACTCATAAGCGTGATTGGCAGTCGTGAAAAGCCGTGGAGCGTTAGAGAATTACTTCAACATCCGGAATTGGAAATCGTCAGCGAAGAACTACCACTTGTACTTCGTATGTTAGTATATCGTTCGATTATTAAAGAAGTGAAGAGTGAGAATATGAATTTACATGCTCAACATAATATTTTCTATAGTACGCTATGAGGTAGGTAGGAAGAGTGGAGGAGAGAGTCTAATGACTTTCCTCTTTTTTTATGTTCGGGCAACATGAAATGGAGACCTAGATAATACGTAATTTACGACATGGCACTAGGAAGAGTGATTATAGGTATCTTCGTAACTCATCTTATGGTTGTGACGAAAGGCTCTTCAATTAGTTATTAGCAGAAACAATTGAAGGAGTAAGTGATTAGGCGATGTCTAATCAAAAAAATATCTTAAAATAAATTTGACTCAGCTATAGTTTCTGTGATAAATTATATCTCGCCCCATTAAACGTGAGCCGATAATTGATTAGTCAGTTATCATCACTGAAAAAGAAGTTGAAAAAAACTTCTTGACGAAATGGACGCCAACATGATATGATATAGAAGTTGTCGCCGAGAAGAACTGGTAACAACAAAACGAAATAATTGGTCTTTGAAAACTGAACAACGAGTGAGTAGATTTC
>NZ_FTNK01000042.1 GCF_900156375.1 Paenibacillus macquariensis | reverse complement strand
CTTGATTTTGATCCTTCTGAAAGATAACTGCCCGAGAATTCGTACCCTCATATGGACCTATATGTCCGTTTTTTTCCAACATATCAATTAACTCACTTGCTTTCGTATAACCAACTTTCAATTTACTCTGAAGCAATGGTATAGAAGCATAATTTTCTTTCATAACAACTTCGCTTGCTAAATTATAGAGTTCATTATCTGTATACTTTTTTTCTACTGTTGGACCAAATAGTTCCTCCTTCCAATTTTCATCATCCAGCGGATTTTCAACTCTGAAGCGCAATCTTTCTTCAAAACCAGATGAACTACTATCCTTTAAATTCACTTCTTGTGTTGTCGAAGAAAATTGAATTAACCTTAATTCTGAAATCACTTCATCTATGTCTCCGTTATATTCAACGAATTTCGCACCCTTTAATTCAAGTGCCTTTTTTGCAGATTCATACCAAAAAATCATTGGATCCACAATAAAAACAGTAGACATAGGATCCTCATAGTTACTTAATATCTTTTCTAATATATTTTTAGTTGTTATATTTTGTATAATTTCTATATTTTTATTAACCTTTTGAGATAGGCTAGTTGATCGTAACAATCCGTAAATCTCCAAATTTCCTCCCCCAATCTCTTTCTTCGTATTTTCAAAAATTTCCAACTCGATTCACCTTTAACTCAACACTTCTATTGGCATGAAGATGAATATCTACAATTGTGTATTTCTGACCATTTAGAGTGAATAACTCTCCAAATTTCATTAAATTATTATTCGTAAAAATATCAGGATAATCATACGAACCAATACATCCTACACCTTCATAAATTGTAAGTTCTCTACCTATTGAAGTTACAATTTCTTCCTTAACATCACATTTAGTGCATTCATTTACTGCTTTAAGAAGGTTTTCTTCGCAATCATTAAGCTCATTTTTTTTTGTTAAGTTTGTATTAACTAATAAAAAGGCTGCCTTAATCAATTGAGCTAGATAAATCCGTTGCTTAAGTTTCATTAAATACCTTCCCACAAAACAAAATCATAAATACCGAGATCCGCATAGGCTGGAGCATTTCCTTTATCATCTATAATTACTAAAACTCTCTCTTCTTCACGAACAAACCTATAATTTTTTATGGCGGTCAGAATATCTTTTGGATCTGCGCAAACTTTCTCATCTAAGATAAATAAACCAATTTCGTCCATCGATCTAATCTCTTTAATAGTCAGCTGCATTTCGTCAAGAGATAAAAAGCCTATTTTCTCATATAGAATATGAAGTCCATCCAGCGACTTTCTGACTACAGATTCAATTTCCTCTCTTACTACAATTGCTATCATTGAATCACCCTTTTTATTTAATTTAATATAATTTAGTAATTTTTTTATTAAATTTAATAAGTTATTGAAATAAAAGTGTCTCTAACTTCTTTTTTTTGCGAAGATAATTCTGTGTATATCTTATTGTTAGGAGGCTCTCCTCTTGAATCTAGGAGAACGGTTACGGTCTATAAGAAAAAATAGAAATTTCACATTAGATAAGATCCATGAGAAAAGCAATATATCTAGAGCTTCTTTATCCGAGTGGGAAAATAATAAGAGAAAACCCACAGTAAGAGCCTTAGAAAGATGGGCTGATGCTGTTGGAATAGAATTCTGGGATATCTTTTTTGAACCTAGTAGTTTTTCCCCAAACTCAGAAGAAATAGATATGATATTTTTATTTAGAATGCTATCCCTCAAAGACCAGGAACATCTTCATGCATTACTAAAACTCATGGCGAAAAAACAAACAAATTAGTGGACCCTGCAATGGGGCGGTAAGATATCTTGAGTAGTATTTTCAAGACTTACCGCCATTACTTCTTTATAGTCAGAATACCTCGTATTACCTGTCCAAAAAGGACATCCACTTACTTTATTATTTACATCAAACATATTCCAGGTAGAGCAGTAATCATTTTTTCCAGCATCTCTAAATATACAATTTTGACAATTGTCCTCTTTTGAACCACCGAATGTAAGGACTTTTTGATAGAGTTCAATATAACCGGTCTTTATAAGAGACTGAATTGTAGTAGATTCATCCCAGGAATCAAGTACAGTTATTTCTTCTTGATTAAATTTCATCTCGCCCTCCTGTTTCTCATAATTTGAATATATTTTTCCTAACCCATCATATACATCTGCCATATTTTCTTCTTGGGCTAAAAGCATTGCAACTTGTTTTAATAGCAGCGATAACATGATTAAATGCGTTGCTCTATCTTCGCAATCAGAATATCCTGATCCGCAAAGTAGATCGAAAATTTCCACAGCCGAATCTGATTCTCCTCTACGTCCATCAATCGTCTTGATATAATATAGTTTTGTTGGTTGCAATGTCGATTCCAGCCAATTCGCCATAATATTCACGCTCCTACCAAGTCCATTTTTTACTAATTTTACACTAATAGAGCTTCAAGGTCTATACTTTTGTAAATTTATTTTTAACTTAATATAATTTAATTTATTTTAGTAAAAAATTATGCTCTACCTCTTAAAAAGAGCCAACTTGCTGCAAGTCGATCCTCCTTATTCCCTAAAACATCTAGAAATTTTCGGAAGTATTCTCTTTCTGTTACTTCTGTTGATCTGTTTGTTACTCTAAGTTGATGTTCAAGATCAGACAAACCTGGAGTGAATCTAGAAAGTGGACTATTATTTTCTATTACCGATGCCTGATGTACTATCGCGTTAGCAACTTGAATTTGCGCTTGCCATTGAGAGGCATCCAGTGAACTATTAGGATATCTCATCTCCAGAGTTGGTTTACAATTCCGAATAGCATCTACATTTGTAGCATTAAATAGAGAATACCGGTTTTCAGAGAGTTTTTTTCTTGCCATAACAGCTGTATCTGTTCCTCTGATTCTTCTCGATTCTGCTGAAAGAGCTGTTGCGTACCTCCTCCCACGATGCCTCCCATGAGATCCATTATTATAAGCTTCCGGATCAGCTGAACCCATTCGATAGAATAATTTCTCATATCCCAAACCTATACGAGCTAAACGTTGCCATGCATATGTTTTATGATCCATAGGAGCTATACCAACATGAATATGACCACCAGTACGTTGGTTTACCTTAACCCCAATACCCTTTAATACTTCTGTTGCCTTTTCGATCTGTTCCCATGTTTCTCTCCGATCAAACAGAATTGGAGAAACCAGTTCTAACCCATTTTGAAGACTACCATCTGTTTCTAGCTTCCAAAATCCAGGGGTTCCTCCATTAGAGTGATATCCGGATATTGTCGGGGAGTCTAATATCTCCGCTTGATGCAATGCAGCTGCAACCTCTCTACCAGTCACACCTGAAGGTAATTCAAATTCTATTTCCATACCAAATGTATTACCTGTCCCACCTAGTACATTTTCATATTTATATTCCCACTCACCAGTTGCCTGTTGGAGAATTTCATCAAATGCTCCAGTGTCTTCTGTCATTAAAATCCCATCGAATCCACGATTCTGTTTCCATACCTCAAGCACACTCTCACGAGCTTCTTGTTCTCTCCAATCAATAAATTCAAATGATCGTCTTGCTTGTATTCTTGCTTCATTATCGATTGCTACCCTTAGTGGTGTAGAGGATCGATTACTCTCTTGTCCTCTCGCTCTCCTAAATGCCTCAATATGCCGACATTCTTGACCAGTATTCTGTAGCCGATGCACATAATGAGGACACGTACATGAATTCTCTGTAACGTCATAACTCCCACGTGGAGTTATGACTTGGGCATGATTCTCGTTACAGAATTCAACGTTTACCTCCTCCATTTGCCCTAATGTTCCGGACATAACTTCAATTGTCTGGTTCTGAGGAACTTGATTAGATCTACCACGCAATCTATTACGATAGGCATCTTGAGCTGATATAACAGCTGCGTTTTCTATTAACCCAACGTCAAGTTGTCTTCCAAGAGAATTGGCATACTGCAGAGCTTCATCAAATAGAACTCCAAATCTCCGAACACATACAGGTCCCATAGAAACAGCGATAGATCTTGGATTTGTAAGCTTTCTATTACAAATGCGACAAACTATAAACCGTTGCGTCATCGTTTATCACCAACAATGTCTGACTTTTTACCCTGTTGCATTTCAGGATGGGAGTTATTAATTTTAGTATCTTTCTCTCGAATAGGCAGGAGTCGGTTAGGTGGTGTTTTAACAATATCTTCTGTTTTTCCTTTACTTCCACTATTTCTGTTGCTAGTAGGTATTGTATCTGCTTTCTTTTGCGGTTCTACTACAGGAGGTTTAATAAATCTATCATCTGTACTTACTGATCCTTTGGATGGTTTTAAATCCACTTCTTCTATTCCCCCTTCTTTTCTTGAGTCTGCTTGTCCACTAACTACTTTCCTCTGCGGAAGTGGACTAATCTGTTGAGGTTTACTATTCGTATCTCTTGTTCCATTCGTTCGATCATCAGTTGATCGTTCGTTCTCTTCAATGTTACGTCTAAGATCACCTAGAGTAGCTGGTCTCCGTATCCTTCCGGATTGTTCACTAGATTTTGGCACTACTAGATTCCTATCATCACTAGTAGATCTTTCTGAATTTGAACTTTGGGTTTTATTTGGATTAATTCTGTCTCTGTTAGCTCCTTCTACCTGATCATTTCTTGGTGAGGAAGGATTATGAGTTTTATTATCTTTTGAAGGTTCTGAAACATTTTTATCGGGATATCTGTCTCTATTTCCGTTAAGATTTTCATCTCTCGGTATCATTATCCGATCATCTGAATGAGTATTCTTTTGACTACTTGAAGGTGTGTTTGATGTTCCAGTTTGAGCCTTGCCCTCTCTATTCTGTTCAGTAGGCTGATTATTCTGTTTTTTATTAGCCTGGTTAGTCTGTGTAGTAGGATTATTATTTTCTTCTTTTAAATTGGAATTAGTTCTATTCCTTAAACTATCCTCACTTGACCCTGGTTCTCGATCTTCAGATCTATGACTTTCCTGGGATCTATTATTCTGATTAACTGTTTCAGTAGCTCTATCTTTACTATTCCTTTCGTCACCGTTAGGTCTTCTAATCCTTTTATTATCTTGATTCGTTTCACGGTTGCTTCTATCATCAACATTAGCATTCCTCGTATGGTTGTTATCCGCATTATTCACGCGATCATTTGTCATCGGTTCATTACTACTCTTAGTTGAATGTATTATTCTGTCGCTGCTATCGTTCTTGTGTTTTCCCCTCACTTTACGGGGATAAACACCTTCTTCAAATTCATCATCATATTCATATCCTCTTCGATTACGCATTCTTCTATAACTATTCTGGACACCAGTTCTCTTAAAGAGCAGCGTGCAAATTAGTAGGAATATTAATATTCCCAATAGAAATACAACGGCAAGTAAAAACATTTTCAAAGAAATAAACAAGTCTACACTGGAGACAAGATCGATTAAGATGACAATAAAGGTTACGTAAATTTGAACACTTAATGTAGCGACAAGAAGAGTAAGAAAGTATTTACCCCATTTCATTAATAAATGGACCTTATCCGATGGTAAATACGCCATTGGTACAAATACCATTGCAGATAGCACTACCAAGATCAGTAGAAGAAACAGAAGTAAAAAAACTAAACCAAATATTATAAAAAATAAGAATCCACACACTCCCACCAAAAGTACAAATAATGATGTGAGGAATCTTGAACTTGATGAAAACGCCTCATCATACGCTTCCTCATGCCAATCTTCAAATGATGAAACAATATCTAATCTCGCCTCTGATTCGGGTGGATAACTTAAGATCAACGTGGTCCACTTAGTTCCGGCTAAAACAGGTTTATTAATCTTTGCTGATAACTGAGATGCCTCTGTATCAGAAATTGCTAACTCCGGATCCCCAATTTCTCCTCTTCCAAAGGGATCCTCAATAGCAGACTTCCACGCCAAGGAATATAAAGAGTTTGTATTCGAAGAGGTATTTCCACTAATTTTATTACTGATTTGTTCACCTAAAAGCTGTGAAGCTTCATTCAGTTTAATAATTGTAGCCCCTGTCATAGATGCAACTACTGCAGTAATTATCATTGCTAGTAAAAAATTCACAGTTCTCTTTCCTATATTCGCTATATTCCCACGCCTATAATCGTTAATGATAAATATCAAAACAATTAAAATAAAAATTGGTATCAGATATAAAACAATATCCCATAATCTTGTAGTGACCATTTTTGTAGCATTATCTAACAAATCATAGAGAAATGATGGGTTTTTCCCAAAATCAAACACCATAATTCCAAATCTATACATGAAAATAACTATCAAAAAAAACAGTATGGATACAATGTATAAAGGATTCATAGCGCCAAATATACCTGAGGGTGGATCCCAGTTATAATTGGCAATTGGAGAATGATCGAATCCTTCAATTGGAGGAAATAAGTCATCCATTGCTGCAACCGCTAATTTTCCTTTTAAAAAACTCACTATAAATAAAGCTACGAAAATAATAGTTGATTTAGTTTTCATAAATGTCTCCAATCATTCCGGAGTAGATGTTAAATATGGGATTAGTTCTGGATCCAGGGCAATAACTTGCATTTCTCCGACATTTCCTTCAGGATCTCTCACTAATCCTTTTCCATTGCAGTACTCTTCAGAAAAAGTTTCCATCCAATCCTCTGGTCTTTCATCTGGCATATCCATTAAGTCGTGCAATGCATATTTAACTTGATTGATTGAATCCAGCCTAAGCATAAATTTCCAACCAAACATCCCTGTAAGATCCTCTGCTTCATCAGCATTTTCCATCTTAGCGTCTGTCGCATTTTGTGAACCCATGATGACTACCATTTTCTCAGATCGTGAAAGCCTAAGAGCTTCGTTATATAGCTGAATTCCTTTATCAAAAGTCTTTAAATACCAATATTCTTCCCATGCCAAGCCTTTAAGTGTATTGTTAGGCAAACTTGTAAGATAACGCATACCAAGTGTCAAAATAGCATACATCATAGCTACTGACAGGCTCTCCCCTTGATTCCAACTCTCTCTTTGGACACCTCGACTCGGTAGCGTTAGACCACGCGTTATGGTAACAACAAATCGTTTATCCTCAAAAATATGTTTACCATCATCACGACCAAAAATCATTCTTCCGATACCATGATTAGGCAACGTATTTATAAATCGAGCCATGTAATGAGCGTGCTCTCTATCTAGTTGATTTTTATGATTCTTAGCGATATCTTTCATAATTCGATAAAAATTGTGCATGTCCCATTCTTCAGTTTGATACATTTGATTCAGAGCTTCTATTATCACTAAATTTCGATATTCAATGTTTTTACCATTAAGTATGATTTCCATCATACCAAGGCCAGCATCATAACATTGCGCTTTAGTTTGACCTAATCTGAATGGAGTAAATAGCGTATTCGATCCTGGAGTAAATGAAATAATCCTACTTATTGGTCTTATTTTAGGATGCTCACAGAACCTCTTCCAATCTCCTTTAGGGTCATTAGTAAAACCGTATGCTCCCCACATAAGTAGATGGGCCATCAGCAGCTTCATAAGAAAGGTCTTACCGGCTCCTAATGTTCCAGATATCAATACAGCACCTGATCTATTAAGTACTGTCATAGGACGAACAGGATCCATAAACACGGACTTTTCTGTTAATAAATTACCTAACACAAACCCAGATGGGTCTCCTAGTTTTCTTACTCCGAACGGCACACCCGCGGCTAATACTCCAGGATCCATAGCCATTTCATAATTCGAGCTAATTTCATTACCAAATGGGTAGAAAGCTTGGAATAATTCTCGCATTTCTGCAGTAGGTTGAATCATAATCAATTCTTTGTCTTCTGCAGATTCTTTTAATTCTCTAATGCGTGAATTCAATAAATCTAAACTATTTGCTCCTAGTGCAAATACAACTTTAATAAACGCTAAGGGTTGTCTTTCCCGAAATTTCTTCCGTAGTTCATCTATTGCCTCTAGATCATCTAAAAGTTCTTCAGGAATATCACTCTGTCCAAAAAAGTCATCCTCATCTGAGCCTGCACTATGCCATTCTTTAGCTTGTTCCTTCGCACGTTTGTTTTTTTTCTCTACTTTCAATTTAGCGGTACTGTGTGACTCCATGCGAACATGTATAGCGCAGTCAATTGGAAACTTAAGCCTCTCTAATACACCGTATATCCATTCTCGTCCAGTTGGGTTGTTATCATTAATATCTGTTGGTACATTCAGCACAGGTAAAAATGATTGGTAGGATACTTCATTATCAAAATGTTTAATTTCAATATGCTTGGTAAATTCATGCATCTTACCCTCAGTTAAAGTCATTAGTACAGAACGATTCGGTCTAACCACTCGATCCTTTCCTGGCGTTATAACTTGTACCGGGAAAGGAGATGGAATTAACGATCCTGGATCTCCTATCCCTCTGAAATAACCCTTTTTTAAACACCATTCAGTTTCTTCAAGCGTGGCAACTCTTAATCCTCGAAAGTTAATTGACTTAAGTAATTTTTCTGATTGCTGATAAGCATCATCTATATCACTCTGATTTAGAGTAACTTTTTCTTCAAATATATTAGCCTTATTTCTAAAATCCTTAACTCCGGCCCAAATACCTTTAATAACAGGCTTAACACCTTCTTCACGATTACTTGTTTTTTTTAAGGGAAAACAAAGAACATTCACTCTATCAAATGGACGTTCTTTGTCTATGTATTGCTTTGTTAATCCCACCTGTCTTTGCCACCAAGGATCCTTTGAATTTTTACTTATTTCCTTACCTATTTGTTCTACTGAGAGTTGTTTGGCAAGAAGAAAGATGTCATATTCTCCTATGTGTGACATCAGCGCAAAATTAGTTCGCTTTATCTCTGAAATCTTCTTCTGAAGAGAAACAAACGCATACATTGAACCTTCCAAAATATAATATGCGTAGGCATTACCTCGTGTATCAAATACTCGGCTCTCATCTATATATGAAATTGGTATCACGCTGCTCCCACCTTCTTTGCTTTTTGGGGCAGATTTGCAGTACGAATAATTTTATTATCTCGAACTGCATATATCCCAGGCTTCAGACTATTTCCATTAGTGAATTTAACTTTTCCATACCTTATGGTGACGTTGGCCGTAGAATAAAGAGCGAATTTATCAACTTTTTCACCCACGGCCGGTAAGCTACCGCATATATTATTTTTCACCAAGAATACATCTACATTAATTTTGTAGCTTGATTCAGCTGTTTTATAAATTCCCACCTTTGACCATCCATCAGTGAATTTAGGACGAAGAGTGAATTTCACATAATCCCAAATCCATCGATTTACTGATTTACCATCCGGGTCAAACTTTCTCATTAGCATTGAAAGCAGAAATGATATTACAAAAGCCAAAAACCAATTAACGAAACTACCTAACGATCCAAGTTCATTTATATTTATAAACAAATCAAGAATAGGGACAATTAAATACCGTACAATAGGAAGCGCAAAAAACGTTATTATGACTGTATCGACTGTAAGCCATAACTCTTTGGGTAATCGTATGACTTTCTTTCCCGTTCCTAAAGTAGTAATCTCCGGCTGAACTCTGAATAACTTCACATAAGTTTTATACATATTATTACTTCGGCAAGTTATTCTTCAGCTGTGGCACCCAACCCGCAACCGTATCTATACCAACAATCATTACTAAAAGAAGTATACCTACGACAACGTTCACGAAAAATTGAGCCATATTTCCTTTTCTATAATTCTCTATGCATTTACTTATCATGATAATAATGAAGTAAGCAGCCATACATTTAATAATTAAAGTAAAAATAGCATCAACTAGTGGTATTCCTGTAATTGCATATGATCCGAACATATAATTTCCCCCTAAATAATTGGTATATAAGGTGCCACGTATTGAAACCAAAACTCTCCAGCAAATTTTAATTGTGAATATCCAAGGCTTATTGTCATAAACGTATGGATCGAAAAGATAGCACTCAGCCAAAAAAACGTTTGAAATAACACTGTTTGCACTAACGAATACGGTTGACTTGAGACTGAGATCATCCCTGGTAGTAATGCGATTTTATAAGGTAATGGCCACAATAGTTGAACTCCTTGCTCATTAAATAAATCCAAGAAAATATGAGAAAAAAACGCCCCTACCCATATCCAAATTAAAATTGGTTTGAAATCATTCTGCTTTAGAATAATGAAAAGCAATACTACAGCTGCTAACGAATGAGTAAATCCTCGGTGCTTAAGAATCAATGAGAGAATTCTACTTACTAAATTGAAACCAGGTAATTGTGATATAGAGGATCCAGCATGATCGACATCACTTAAAATTGCTAGAAATGCAGATCCGATTATCGCAGCTGTAGTAACAACAGGATTTTGCGGATGAATTGTCAGGACAAAACTTGATAATGCCATACCTGCAGCTCCATGAACTTTACCGTTCATTGTTTCCCCTTCCTCTAAAATACATTTTTGATATAAAATTTATCATTTGTTCTGATTACATCCATTGTTATTTTCAATCCAATTGGAGTTTCAGTTACGGGATCCATGACCTTAACATTTGCCAAAATACGATATTCATCTTTATCAGATTCGTAAATTTGAGTATCAATAATTTTTATGAACTCATATCCACCACTAAATAATTTCACTTCAGCATTTTCAGAAAGGTAATTTTTCACTTCGTCAATATTCCCACTGAAAACTGTAGGTAATATATTATTTAGAAGTGGTAGTAGTAATTTTTCATCGATGGGACTTTCAACCTTTTCAATTTCTCGAATGTTGACAGGTATTTCTTTAATCTTTGGAAGACCTGAAACGATGTATCCCTGAGATCCGTCACCAACAATATCTAAATCAACTGTATAACGTCGTGGAGTATATTTAAGCCCGCCATTTTTATCACCTTCTTTCACAACCTTTTTTAATGCTACTGTCCATGTCTCTACTTGAACTGAATATCTATCATTCGCGTATTTATCAGGTTCTTTAGCTTTAACCTGCTGAACCCACTGTCTTATGTTTTTTGGTACAGATAATACTTCAGCCATTCTAGGAGCTGTTAACCTCAACTGATCCTTTCGAGATTGAAGCTCTGGATCTACAGTAAGGTACAATTTAGTTACGTATTCAGCAAAAGACTGTATATCTGCATATTCCTTTTTATTGTCATTATTTTTGTTACTGAATATTACTTCTAAACCACCTATAGCTCCTAGAAAGATAAGTATCATTAATACGTACGACGTAACTTTGCGAACTTTCAGAACCAACACCATCTTTCTTATTTTAATAACTTATTTTAATTTACTTATTATTTTTAATAAGTTTAGGGCAAATAATTTTCGGCATTTACTAACTCGCCATTTGGTGTCTTCATTTCTAAATGTAAATGGGGACCTGTCGATCTTCCTGTGTTTCCCGAAATGCCTATAAGTTGCCCCTGTCTAACTATATCTCCTACTTTTACCTTACGAACACTCATGTGAAGATATCTTGATAAATAGCCATTTGTATGTTTAATTTGAACATAATTTCCTCCCGTAGATGAAAACTTTGAAGCAATAACCACTCCATCAGCTACAGAATAAATACTCGTACCTATTGGAACCGCGTAATCCGTTCCCTGATGAAACGAGAATTTATGCGTTACAGGATGAATCCTACTTCCAAATTTACTGGAAATTCTATACATGCCAATTACAGGTCGTATAAACTCCGTACCTTCTCCAACAATATTATCGTTACCCCCTGGAACAGGTAAATCCAAACCAGGATTATATGCCTCGGATATAGCCAAGATAAGCTCTTTTTCTTGTTTTAATCGTTGTTTTTTCAGTACCTTATCAAATATTACTGTGTCATCTTCAAAATTCATTTCAGATACACTTGTTCCAATATATTTAATTGTGTACTTACCGAGATAGGTTGTTATCTGACTCACTACTATCCTCGTTCCGTTATTAGAATCGCTGATAGTAGTGAATACAAGATCCCTGGGCATTAATTGATAAGATAGATCTTTAATCCATAATTCTTTCTTTTGCTTTTTCAAACTCGTTATAGTACTAAGAATACTTGGAGGTAAGAGTAACTTGTTTTCCCTGAGTGTATTTATAATATCAGTAGGCAATCCTACTTCCATCATGTTATTGCTAGGATTTGTCCATTCATAATGCTCCATCCACTCATCAGCAATTCTTTGAAAATCTATCCCTCTTAGATCGGGATCTTTCCCAAGAAAAAACTCCTTTATCTCTCCAGTTACTTCATTTGTCATCTTCTGAGGTAAAGTAACCACATGTTGTACCATACTAATTACAATCAATACTATTAAAAAAATAAACAGAAACTGTCCGATAATTGTTGCTAACGCAAACTTAATGACCGATTTTAAATTCATAGAGTCCACGTACTAAATATTCTATTGTTTTAACCTGATGAGACATTTGTTCTACCTTGTTAGTCACATTAATTTTGTTATCATCGAGCACGTGTTCATCCACCAGGGATATCCCCGTCATTACCAAATGTACCAATCCTCTTCTTCCTAATGCCTCATTTATCGTCTTCAGCTGCTGCTTCGTTACATCTTTTCTTTCACCAGTTACGAAATCGACATAAGTGTCAGGAATTGTAAAAGATGTGACATCACCAATCAGCTTATCTTTCTTTTCTCTTTTGTCATTACTCAAAAAATCGCCGCCATTTCTATAAACATTTGCTCTATTCTATTAATTTATATTGGACCTAGATAATTGTAATTAAATAACAGATAAGTGCGAAATAAATAATAAGATCCCCCTTTTTATAGTCCTTTAGTATTAAGTTATTTGGAGTTTATTAAATTAAATCAACCTTGTGTACTATATTGCCATACTTTTCCTGGATACCGCAATCTTTTTTTATTACTTTTAATAATATTCGGATCTTTTATAAATATATTTTTATTAAAAAGAAGATATTTGTCACATTTTGTATTAGCTTTAAGCTTAACTTTTCGTGATAATATTACTGTTTTGAATAAATAATCAGTCAATCTATCAACTAATCATTATGACCAACCCTTTCTATTCGGTTCCTGGCTGCTGCTGAAGGTGAATCACATCAT
>NZ_FTNK01000034.1 GCF_900156375.1 Paenibacillus macquariensis | reverse complement strand
ATGGTGGATACGTGGATCATCTGATCTTAACTTGGGAAGGAAATAAACTCAAAGATGTTTTGGCGGATAACCAAGAATTATACACTAATCCTCAGGCAAACTTCAGTTTAAATCTGCCCGCTTCCTGGAACGGACATTACAAGGTGAACCAATATGCAGGCGCAAATGCACATGAAATCATGCCAACGGCTAAGCATGTAGTAGAGTTCGATTATACGACAAAAGATGGAAAAGATGCTGAAATGCTGCTGATGATCTCTGTGTATTCCAAAAATGATTGGAGTCGCTTCTCCAGGGAAGAAGGTCCGCCTGTAGGCAGCGTAATTGCGGAATCTAACGGTATGGTGTATGTGTTAACAACACCGCAGTCCAATCCGTTTGATTCACAGTCGAAAGACGGTAAGCTTTTTGATCAACTCTATGGTGACTTGAACATTAAAAAATCTTTCGAACTGATAAAATAGTTTTTGTAGATTTAACTAAAACTCCAATTGGTGGTTGGTACGGCTTGAAAAAAGGATTGCGCGGTAGATTTGCCATGTATATCCCACCTTTGATGGAAAAATTAGGATTAGCAGAAGTGGAACACAACCCAAGGAATAATAGAATGAGGACAATAAAACAGTACTATAAATAAAATAGAGGAGCGATTCAAAGGTTGCTCTTCATTTTTAACGGGAAACTACAGTTTAGAATAAACCGCCTGATATGGGGCGGTTTTCTTGCTGCTATTTTTTCGGCGGATCGAGTGTGGGAACCTCTCAAACGCAGTGGGCAAAAGCTGATAATATATGTTATTTTGAGAGGATGTCTTGTACATGTTTCCTTATCTCCAAGAAATTCATCAATTCTCCTATTCCGATTATAGTTTTATGCCCCGCGGTTATTATAATTCCCCTTATTCTGAAAGATGGTGGTTCTGGAGCAATGGTGCCCTCGAATCAATCAAGGGCATGTTGTCTATACACCGGAATACGCAGGTCACGGCAAAGATCCGAACAAAGATGTCACGCATGCGATGATCACGATTTACGAGGCGAGCCGGGACTGAAGTGCTGAAAAATTTTATTGTGAGGTCAGAGCAAGATTGATCCGTAATCCGCCAAGATTCGTGAATTGATCGAAAAGGAAACAAGAGGTGTCCAAATAACGCCATCCTTGCAGGGAGCCCCTTTAAGTACTTTAATATAGAATTAACGGATGTAGTAGGAACAACAAGGCAATGAATATACACGTGATTAAGCTAAGCGGGAACGTTAGCTTAATCAACAGCGGAAGTCTAAGATATTATTTTCCAAAATACTAGTAGGCCGCTGTGGATCGTTGTGAGCTCAGGTTCGAGAGTCCAAAGCAGGTCGGCATCACTAGCGTCTTTTGGACTGTAAAGGAGGGACAGTGATTACCCTCAGATTTACCAAAAACCCAACGAAATAATTTCATGAATGAACAGAGCCGAGGAATGACAGTATAAGGAAGTAGTATACATCTCAATTTCCAAAGGAGGATATCTGTTATGGCTCACCAGAAGAGAAGGAAAGAAGCTGCTTGGAAGTCACGAAAGCAAGAACAGCATCCCCATGGTAAAATCAAATCGCTCAAGGAATTGTCCAGCGATTAGGATTAGGAGTATACTGCTTGGAAGAGATGGACTGTCGGCGAAATTTACCGACAGTCTTCTTTCTTGTAATAATCTTCCGTTACCGGAAGGGTGATAATGTTTTTCATGGTGTGAGGAGTTCAAAGAACGGAAGCGTGAGCTTCGCATCCAAAAGATTAAAGCAAACAGCGTTCGGGTGACAACAATAATATCTTATTAAATACAGCTTAATAACGTTTTTTGTTTTTTGTTGGACCAATTAGGTTCGAATCAATTGTACCCGTACAACACGGCATCTGTCGGATGACAAGAATGTGTACCTCTAACCGAAATAGTTCAAGAATATGTTCGGGTGGCCGATGATGATTAAGCTAACGGGTAGGATAGCGTAGTGATTATCGACTTAAAGAGTAGTTATGTAAGGTTCGATAAAAATTGATTATAACCATTTATTACCAAACGGATTATCAAAAAAATAGTAAAATAATACTGTTAAGCGCGATAGCTGGCGATAGGGCTTTCATTTCGATTATCCTTTCTGCGTCTATATAAGTACATGTTTTTCCTTATAGAAATTATTTTTTCTCAATGCAACATTGAGTTTATTTTATTCAATAGATTCATTTTGGCAATTCGAAATGTTATAACAAGAAATGAAAGGGGGAATGGCGTTGATTGAACATAGCAATCTTGAAGAATATCAAGATCCGGTAAATTACGATCTTGAATTTGACTGTGAAATGGACAAATATCAGTTCTATCTTGAGCTTGCTAGATCGAGTCCTGGGGAAGTGTTAGAACTTGCTTGTGGTACAGGCTTAACAACGATACCCCTGTCGAAAGCCGGCATAACGATGACCGGTGTAGATATCTCTTCAGCGATGCTCGCATATGCGCGGTTGAAGGCGGAAGGGTTGACTGTTACTTTTATGGAAGGCGATGCCCGTACCTTCGAATCGGACAAGCGATTTTCGATGATTTATTTGACTGGTAATGCATTTCAGGCATTCTTAAGTGATCAAGATCAAATCGATTTGCTCACGACCGTTCACAAACATTTACAACCCCAAGGAATCTTTGCATTCGAGACCCGTAATCCGGAGGGAACGGATTTATCCGATCAAGAGGAGACAGAATGGGGATCATTTATTGATAAGGATGGGAATAACGTCAAGGTATCAGGCACACAATGTTACGATGCTAGCCAGCATATCATGCATTGGGTTACGATGCGTGATTGGGGGTATAAGCGAACGACTTCCCGAATTGCTTGTCGGTTCACGGATCAGGATACGCTGCATTCTTTATTAACCCGTCACGGCTTTCGCGTCGAACATCAATATGCTGACTGGGATAAAACGCCGTTCTCTCCGTCATCTTCATCTATCATTAGCGTTTGTAGGAAATGTTAGGAGAGACGTAATGCATTTCAATAGAAAAAATCCCCTCAGGTCGAGGGGATTTTTGGTGATCCTAAGTTTAGCATACTTTTCGCATTATTAATTCAATCGGTCCGCGGGACATTCGTTTTCTCCACCCATGCGAGAAGATAACGGCTAATATAAAATATAGGATTCCGTGCCCCATAGCTCTTGTCCTTTAACGATATATGTCCTCCGATGTCAGACGACAAGAACTTATATACTTCTCCGAAAATGACAAGAACATAGATACTTGACCGATCACCGCATTCGTTCTTAACCTACAGCAGATAGCTCAGCGAGGCTAAGTTCATTTGACCCAGTACCGTTTACGCCTTAAGCCTCTCGGGTTCATAGATACACAAACGTTATCGGAAATTCTTGTGAAGAATGACAAAAAAAATCGTTGGAGATGAGTGTATAGATATAAACGTAAGAAAGGCAAGAATTGAAGATGTTATTGACTTGTCTGAATTATTCATTGAGTTTATTGGAACTGATTCCAACATTGAAAAGATGCAAAATCAGTTAGAGATTATTTCGACACAGCCAAACTACTATGTTGCAGACACGATATTTGAATAATACACATTGATGAGCAGGTGCTTCGGTATCCTGCTCTTTTTATTAAGCTAAAGGGCAGGATAGTTTAATGTGGGGTAATAAATGTTATATACCACATTCTAAGAGGTGTGGAGTGGGCAAACAAAAGTGCCCATTTCCCGGCTTCATACACGAGTATTCATAAAATTGAGTATCAAGTTGGAAAATGGGCAGTCACATTTGAAAACCATGCTAAACAACTGACATGCGCAAATCGATCGATGGACTGCCGCGATCGTGCAAGAACAATTCGCAATCGATAGCAGACGGCGGCAATGTGGACAGCGCCGTTTTCCCGATTCTGCGGGAACATTTCAACGATGCACAGATCAGCGAGTTGTGTGTATGGATCTGTTTTATCATCGCATCGCAATGGTTTGGTGCCGCCATCTGACTTGAACCGGACAACGATTAGATAAGATGAGCTTAAGATTGATACTATGATTGAGTAGACGGATTACTTAACGGCTCTGGGATGGACGAAATCCATGCCTTTTAGCACGCCAGGCAACAAACAGAGCAAGAAGCAAGAGAAGCAGGAGTGCCCAAGGAAAGGAAGTGGTACCCCATTGATTCAGAAGGACTCCTCCCAATATCCCGCCGCTGGCGACAGCCAGATTCCAAACCGTTGTATTAATAGGCATCACGATATCCACACCTTGCTTCCCCGCAGCCTGGGCAAGTGCTGTCTGCAACAATGTTGCCGAACCACCGAATGTCAGCCCCCACAGCGCAACAGAAATGAAGATAATAGTACCATGCTCACTCCAAAGTCCCAGTACAAGAGAAATCAGAGCAAATCCGGTAAGACTGATGAGAACCAACGGACGCAACCAACGATCAATGAAAATCCCAATCACCCAGATTCCCACCAGTGCCATAATTCCAAAAACAAGCAGAATCTTTCCGAGATAGGGTTCAAGCCCTATATCATCCAGGAAAGGAGAGATGTAGGTGTACAAAATATTATGAGCCAGCATCCAGGCAAGAACCACAACCAAGATAGGAATTACCCCAGGTGTGAGTAAAACTTTGAATACTGAAATGCGTTTATCAGCCGACTGTCCCGGATAATCGGGTACTTTCCAGAGCACCCAAAAAATTAGCAAGAACGCCAGCAACGACATCAACCAGAACACCGAGCGCCAGCCCATAAAGGTACCTATCAGCGTACCGGCAGGAACTCCAAGGGATAAGGCAATGGGTGCTCCAATCATGGCTACAGCCATGCCCCTTCCTTTTAGATGATCAGGCACCATACGTAGAGCATAACTGGCAATCAAGCCCCATAAAACACCAGCAGCTACTCCGGCAAAGAAGCGAGCGACAAGTGTTAGTACATAGTTCGATGAGAGAGCTGTAATGGTGTTGAAGACAAGAAAACCGATAATCGATAGAAGCAAAAGCGGACGCCGCCGCCACCCCCCAGTTAGTACTGCCACGGGTATGGCGGCAACCACCGAACCAATGGCGTACAATGTGACAAGTTGCCCTGCCAATGCTTCCGACACCTGCAGCCCTTCTTTGATTTGCGGCAACAACCCCGCGGGAAGGGTTTCAGTCATAATTGCAATAAAACCAGCCATAGCCAAGGCTAACAACCCCAACCACGGGAAACGATTAGAAGATAAATCAGACATCTGTGAGCCTCCTTTTAGGCAGATATAAGAAAGTTAATCGAATTGTGGATCGATCATTCCTTATGTTATTCGACCTTTCACACCTTGTCAATAACTTTTGGATCGATTAGTATATAATTAAGAAAAACAAGGGGGAATCTCTTATGGCAAGAACTGGACGTCCGCGCATTTTTGATCGGGATGAAGCGCTATTAAAGGCGATGATGCTCTTTTGGGAACAAGGATACGAAGCAACCTCGTTGCTTCAACTTCGAGCGGACATGGGTAATATTTCAGCAGCCAGTTTCTATGCGGCCTTTGAGTCAAAAGAAGCCCTGTTTAAAGAAACTGTTGAACAATATATGGGTACTTTTGGACGAGTCACGGAAAGTCTTGCGGATCTCACGCTTACTCCTCGGGAAGCAATTGAAACAACTTTAAGACGTACCGCAAAAATGCAAACGGATAGCGACCATCCGAATGGCTGTTTGATTGTGCTGTCAGCCAGCACATGCTCTTCCAAAAACAATCATATTCGTGAAATTGTTGCTGAAAAAAGAAAGCAGATTCGTAGCCATCTGCATGATTGCATCCAGCGTGCCATAGATGTTGGTGAAATTCCTTCGTCCATAGATGTCTCAATGTTGACTACCGTCTTTGATACCTTTATGCATGGCATATCCACACAAGCCCGGGACGGAGTCCCTTTTGCAACGATAGATCGCGCCATCACGGAAGTAATGGGCATCTGGGAGCTGTTTAAACATTCAGCCTGACCGCTCATGCTTTTAAAGCGCTAGAAAAGCCAAAATAGGTACTCGGCCATAACGTGAGACAAATCAAAACACCTTTAAGAGAGTTCTTCCATATCGTAAGATAGGGAGATAATCTTGGAGGTGTTTTTGTGTTGGTAACCAAAGTGGGCTACTCCGTAGAAGTGAAGATGAAAGCCATAGAAATGAGATTGACAGGCGTTCCGGTGAGAGATTATGGGGCAGTTGTCCGCAGAAAATAAAGTCTTAGACTGACGAAGAGGCATTAAACTAACGGTACACGATAGTTGAATAATACACATCGATGAGTAGGTGCTTCGGTATCCTGCTCTTTTTATTAAGCTAACGGGCAGGTTAGTGGAACAAATGCCTTGTAACTTTTTTATCAGAAATACGTTTGATAGATAATACTAAATTAGGATAATTTTTCTAACTAAGTAAGATAGCTGAGGAGTTTGCAACGTTGCTGTACTTTTTTTATTAGGATCCCGGGCAGGATAACGTAACAAATGGTTTCATTATTCGTATGTATTTTAGAGGAATTAAATTGAAAAAATGGTGAAATGAAGTGAGGGATTGATCCGAATAATTGGCATTATCTTTGTATGCATAATTGTACTTAATGGTTGCGTAATGAAAAACAATTGTTATTCTGGAATTGAGAAAGAGGGATCATTTTGAAATCAATGAAAAAAAATCATTCGAGTTATTGGGCTTAGCGTTATCATCATTGGTTTAGTTCATTCCACCCCATCTATTGTGTCAGCAGCGCCTGATAAAGCACAGTCCTCCAAAACATCCG
The DNA here is from genome assembly GCF_900156375.1 of Paenibacillus macquariensis. Taxonomy (GTDB): domain Bacteria; phylum Bacillota; class Bacilli; order Paenibacillales; family Paenibacillaceae; genus Paenibacillus_AQ; species Paenibacillus_AQ macquariensis. The sequence continues at coordinate 17,998 of NZ_FTNK01000034.1, read as the reverse complement.
TTATTCAAATCTACCTTAACAATACGCAAATTACATCTTCATCTGGGGCTCCGTCATTGCTAAATGGAACTATCATGCTCCCGCTAGATGGCTTATATATCAGTGGTGCAACCGTTAATTACAATGAACGTACGAAAATGATTTCCATAGCGAATATGTTCACGAAGGGAAGTATGAAAGTCGGGAATCGGAATGCAACCGTTAATGGCAAAGCAGTCGTGTATTCCGAAGGTCCTCGGCAGATTAATAAGCAACTATACTTACCATTGCGTTTCGTTAATGATGCCATTGGAGGCTCACTGAATTGGAATGCTGAAAGCCGTGCAGCGGTTATTAGCTATCCTGAATTTGTTGGAGACGGCAAGATAAGTAATGACGCATATTTTTTAAATGGTGTGAGCGGTACTATATATAAACGTGACACAGCAGGAGTTGTCCACTCTTTGGGAGTATCCACAGCTAAGCTTGAATCAGGTTATATTGGTAATACAAAAATTACTTTCGTAAAGATTACAGAAGATACGGACTTAGTGACTATTCAAAATTCTAGCGGAGAGCCTTTGATAAACCTGACTGTAATTAACCTATTTGTGAAAAAGGGTGTCATTCTGCGTCAATCAACAGGACTTTATTGGCAGTTTTCTCCTGAGGATCTGAAGACTTACAACGGTAACGCAGTTATGAATGATGGACACTCTATTCGATTAATTGCACCGGATGCTTCGGTTAAGGAATCTTGGAACATCTCAAAGTTAGCAGGCGAACCTGATGTTAGCTACTCTATTGAAGCAATAGGAGAGAATTACTTAATCGCTCGTTCTTCTCAAGAAGGACTACTAACGCTAATTGATACGGAAACTAAACAAGCGATACTTCTCTACAAGGAGTTCGGTATTAACCCTAGCGACATGCAAGGGTTCAAATACGATGGTATTAATTTTACTGGTAATGGCAAGACCAAGTCAGAACTACAATTCCAATTTACAAATAAATACACAACAAAGACTGTCTTCACCTATGAATTAGGTGCTCAATAATCAAGCAAGTTCATTCTTAAGAATGTAGCGAGGAACGTTTAGCTAATGGGCAGGATAGTGTGATGATCGTCGCCTTTCAAGTTGTACTTTTACGTTAAAAAGCGCATAACTTCTAAATCAATATAATTATTTAATACCAAACGAAGTGCCAATAAAGTAGTGAAAAACTACTGTTGAATCATTGGATAAATTTAACGAAATGGTGGTGTTTTGTGTTTTGAGCGAAGTAGAAGTACGGATATTTACAAAGGATGATATGCAGAAGTTAGGCGGTTTGTATGATGCCGTTACATCTAAAGACAATACCGTTTTCTGGTGGGTTGGAGAAGAAGATAATTGGCTTAATGTATTCATAGTGATTGAGAGTGGACAAATCATAGGTAAGGGACAAGTTGGTGTTATTTCCACGATTCCGCCAGGTAGCCCCCAAGAGCATGCGCACTATATTTTTTTTAATTTAAAAACACTTCCAGAAAGAGAAGACGAATATCCCCTCTATGATCTTTTATATGAGTGTTTGTTAAATAGGGCATACGAGTTAAAAGAAACACTACCTAGTTCGAATCGAACGATGCTAGGTATAGGAAACCAATCAACTGAAGAGTACAACAACAATTATTTCATATCGAAAGGTTTTGTGTATTGGAAGAGTTTGTATACGATGCGAAGAGACTTATCCGAGAAAATTGAAGAGTCTGTTCTTGCTGCTCCTTATCGTTGCTTGCAAGGGCTAATGGATTCGGAGGAAAGCATCAATGAATACTTAGAAATTGACAGGGAGATTTGGCCGGAGGCCCCAATTGGGTTTAAGCAGTTAATGGATAAACAGAAGAATTCTTCGTGGACTGCTTTTGTTGTAAGGGAAAATCCCACCTTAGTAGGAAGTATAATGGCTTGGGTTGATGAAGATGGAGATGGGATTATTGAAGATCTATTTGTGAGAATTCCTTGGCGGAAACAAGGGACAGCAAAGCATTTACTTTCGCAGGCGCTCACTTATCTCAAAGACCATGGATGTGCGTTCGCAGAACTGCAAGTTGAGACGGCCAATAAATCCGCGCTATCTTTATATAAAGCAGTTGGCTTCAAAGAAATATCGGAAGAAGTTCGTTATAATCGAGAACTATAAGTCGTTAAGCTAACGGGCAGTTTAGTTGAATAAGAATTTCAATGGATTAATCTTATCCAAAAATAAAAATCAACAATGTAAAAAACCGAAATGCTTTATCATAAGATAATTAGCATTTCGGTCTTATTCTTATCTACTCTAGCAGAAAAATCACCGTAATTCTCATATAGAAAATCAGTTATATCTTTTACTTTTTATCATTTTACGTTCTTGAAGTATGCATGACTATTGCATTAATAATTGTATCCCAATCATCAAAGTGAATTTCGTGACCAGTTCCTTCAAGTGTTAGTAACGTTGAATTTGGAAGCTCATTCACTAATGCTAAACCATGCTCATACGGAAGAATTGTATCTTCTGTGCCGTGAATAACTAATGTCGAAACTTGTATATCTTTAATTTTATCTTCATAGAAATCATTCCCAGAAAGCGTTACGTGATTAAACATACTGAGTAAATTATTAGCACGTTTAAAATCTTGTGTCGTTTGCTTGCGAGCACGTTTTTCATCAAATGTATGATTTGAACCACAAAGCATTTTTGAACCTTCTACTAAGTAGTCGATAACAGCTTCTTCATTTGACCAATCTAACGTAGCGCCTTTAGCGTGATACTCGAATAAGCGCGGATCCATTCCAGGTAAATCACGGTCGTTTTCATCTGCTCCAAAAAGACTTGATGAGATGGTTGTCATACTTAGGATTCTTTCAGGATTGTGATAAGCCACTACCTGAGCAATCATACCTCCTAATGACATCCCAACTAGGTGTGCTTGCTTAATATCATAAGCATCTAAAACACCTATAGCATCGTTTGCCATATCAACCAAGGTATAGTTGTTAGAAGTACCAGGCTCATACGTAGTAGAACGCCCTACATCTCGATTATCAAATCGAATCACGTATCTACCTTCATCAGCTAAACGTTGGCAGAATTCTTCATCCCAATAAACCATTGAATTCATAGCTCCATTTATTAAAAGAACAGCTGGATCTGTTGGATTTCCAAAGCTTTCTGTACAAATGTTAATTCCGTTAATTCTAGTCATTTTTTCATTCATGTTTTATTCCTCATCTCATTTGGATTTAGTGTGTTTTCAGAAAAGGTACACTCAAATATTTCCAAATGTTTATCAAACAATATGGGCAAATATAAATGAAATGTACCTAGAATTAACGTAAGCGCATAAATTTAATAATCATCGTATTCATTCTCCTTAAAAACAATCAAATTGGGTTTTAACCCATCCCCCATTGTAATATATTCTGGGTACCTTTTCTATGGGGATATAAGTAAATGGTTTTAGATTGTTCAATAAGTCACCTTTGCACTGGAAATCAAATCCATACTAATAGTTATTCTCTAACTTGCAATATAGTAACCGTCCTATTGACTAATGAAAAAACATCCGTAAAATGGTTACGAATTTGATATAAGCTCGTATTGGTCTGGTATCGATAGGGATATTCACTGAGTTAACAAGTGTAGCCAAATGAAGCATACTGCTTTATTTGGTAGGATAATTGTATTTGCATGAGGAGCTCTTCGACGGGATAGGCATGTGAGGTGACAAGCTTCGACTACCATTCATCTAATGGTATGAAGCGAGGTGTGAGATCTTCATGAACAAATATCGAAGCAGCACAATCGAAAGTAAATGGAAAAAAACTAGTTGGCTACTGACACAACGAAATTTAAGTAAGCATGTTCCACGTACAAGACTATTCCAAAGAGACAATTTAACCTCGATGCTTTCTGATTATTCGACTGTCTTCTTCAAACCTACAACCGGTTCTGGTGGGGTAAATATTATTCGTATTAAGAAAGTACCTCAGGGTTATCAAACGCAATTGAAGTCTATCAAATCTTATTACTCAACTATAAATGCCTTATACAGTAAGTTAAACCGAGTTGCCAACAGAAGATCCTATGTTTTGCAGATGGGTATTCAATTAGCCAAAACAAACGGAAAACCTTTCGATATTCGTGTCATGGTCCAGAAAACGGATAAAGACGTATGGCAAAGCACAGCGGTTTTTACCAAAATCGGAAGCCCGGGTATGGTAGCCACAAATTATAATCAAGGAGGGACACTCGGATATTTCAATCAAACGATGTCAGGAGCAGGCTACAATCTTAACACGACTAAGCGGTTAGAAGCTGAACTGAAGCAATTGGGAGTCAACGTTGCCAAAAACTTTGATCGTCATATGAGAGGCTTTAGAGAATTAGGTTTGGATGTGGCTTTGGATTCCACTGGAAAACTTTGGATTATGGAGGTGAATACAAGGCCCCAATTTTATCCTTTGAAGAACATGAAGGATAAGACATTGTATAGGCAAATTGTTTCATTTGCTAAAGCATATGGAAGATATAAATAGACTTTATTAAATAGGAATGGATGGGTACAACTGATATCGGACCACACAGAAGGGCAAAAGAGGATTAAACTAACGGAACACGATAGTTGAATAATACACATTGATGAGCAGGTGCTTCGGCATCCTGCTCTTTTTATTAAGCTCCCGGGCAGTTTAGTGATGGTGGCTACCGCCAAAAATCTTGGAATCCTTCCGGCGTACGAGGGGCAAGGATATGCCAGTGAGGTGGTAAGACTGCTGCTTCACTTTGCTTTTGTGGATCCGGAAGCGCATAAAGTGGTCAATACACGCTCTTCTGCTCTAATGGATCGTTTGAGAATGACCCGGGAGGCCGTATATAAAGAAGAGTTTTTTTTGGAAGCAGCAGTGGACAGACCAGTTTTTTTATTCAATATTGGAGAGCGAATTTTTCATGGAAAATTCGGGAAAGAAATGAAACTTCCCTACAAATTCATTGAGAAGATTAATCAAACAGTCATCGAGGTAAAAGGCAGAAGGCAGGAAGCATAAATCGGGATTTTTCAGAGGGTTTAAATAACACTGCTTACGTAAACCCTCTCTCCCTGCATGAATGCAAACATATTCTTGCCGCTGTCATTCGGTCATGTCCATTTTCCTCGTTTGGGAGGGGTCATCCCGATATACTTTTTATAAATCCTCGTAAAATAATTCGGATTCTCACAACCCACACGGGCCGCAATTTCGGTGATCGAATCATTGTTTTTCATAAGGAGCCGTTTGGCCTTCAATAGAATGGAACAAGACAAGCATTATCTAGTGGATTTTGAATTTATGCGCATCACCGAAACATTAACGTGGAATGGCTACAGAGAGGACGCTTTACGTATTCAGACCTGTGCAGCCGCAATATTTCCTGACAATGAGAATAAAAGTTAATATGACATATCCGAAAACCAAATTTCACATTTTACTATACTGTGACTTATCTTTGTTATCATGAACTGCTGTGACAAGTTGTTAATCGTTTGGAAGGAATTAGTTATTCTTGATAGAATAAATATGAAGATGATCAGGTAATAAATTTGTACACATAAGGAGATAAAACTATGGCAAAAAACAAATTACTAAGAATGGACAATGTTGGCATCGTTGTAGAATCCCTTGATGACGCAATCTCTTTCTTCGAGGAGATTGGCTTGAAGCTCGAAGGGCGAGCTACTGTCGAAGGTGAATGGGCTGGTCGCGTAACCGGGCTGGGTTCACAGTGTGTAGAGATTGCTACGATGGTTACCCCAGATGGCCACAGCCGACTTGAACTTTCGCGATTTCTCACCCCACCTACTATATCAGATCACCGAACTACTCCAGTAAATGCCCTCGGTTATCTACGCGTCATGTTCACCGTTGAAGACATTGACGAAATGGTATCCAGACTCACTAAGTATGGTGCTCAGCTCGTTGGCGAAGTGGTTCAGTACGAGGACTCGTATCGGCTCTGCTACATTCGTGGAAATGAAGGACTTCTAATCGGTTTGGCGGAACAACTCGGTAATAAATAAGTGACGTTTAAAAGAAGACTAAACTGAAATATACATTACTAGAGTAAAAATAGAAACAGAAAAGCAGTGTGAAAGTATCTCGAAGAAGTCGGGTTCATCATATAAACACCGCATTCACGCTCCGGGTCTGGGCGGCCCTCGGTCCCGGAAACAAGGAACGAGGAAGTAATTGCCGGGACACATCCGCACCGACTAACCGCATCGCGGCCGGCAGCAAGCTGCCTTAACTCGGTGGGACTTCGTGATGCATGAACTTTAACGCAAATCAATGCAAAACCAAATTAAAGGGACTCAACTAACGGGTAACGATAGTTGAATAATACACACTGATGAGCAGGTGCTTCGGTATCAAACGTTCTGAACATTCCGATAGCACTTACTACGTTGGAAGTTCATGGACGTATTATACACTTGATGGCTACGATCCGGGGTTGTATCGCATAAATCCGGATGGTAGCTCTACACGCCTTGTAACAAGCTGTGATCGTGAAAGAGGATGGTGTAGCGTACACGTTGACGTACGAAAGCGGTATCTATACTGTGAAATAAGTACGTAAGTCAGAAAAGCTTTGAAGCCTCAATGACAGTCAAATGTCAGAGAGGATTTTTGGATACGCGGTTCAGAACTTTCGCCAAGCGAATTCGAAGCCGGAGAGCCGGGGGAGGGAAATTTTGTCCCGGCTTTTTTTGTTGTCAAATCAATCTATAACGGTTTTACAGGTACACATATTTCGCAATAGTCATTGTAAATCATACCACCAGTGTAACTGACTGATACAGCATGCAGTGGAGGACAAAATTGTTAACGGCTATACTGACGGGACATAGGCGTTTCTCCTTTTTTACGATATTGTAAAGGGGTTACACCACACCATTTTTTGAAAACTCTCGTAAAATAACTTTGATCGTTGAAATTAAGTCGGGCACAGATATCAGATAGACTCATGGAGGTGAATTTCAGCATTTTTTGCGCTTCATACACACGTTCATGCTGGATGTGATCCACAATAGATCGTCCTGTTTCTTTCTTAAACCTTGTAGATAAATAGCTTGGAGTAAGGTTTACATGTCTAGCAAGCCTTTCAAGAGATAGATCTTCAAGCAAATGATTAAATATATAGTAGGTGCACTGGGCAACCTCTTTACTGAACTGCTCGGTTTTGCTATTATCCACCCGTTCTGCAAATTCAATTAATGCCTCATTCTGCAGCTTATAAACATCCTTTACATTCTGAAGTTCTTCGACTCGTTGAATATAGATATCACTTAATGTATAAGCCAGCTCCGACAGAAGATCGCCCTTCATCGCTGCACGGGTTGCAAGAGTAATTGCACTGATCGCCAGATTCTTCTGGCTGCGTAGATGACTCTTCTTGGAAAGGACTGCGTTATTCGGGAGATCTGATGTAGAGAGCTGAGTGATTAGACGACTAACCGATCCCTCCCGAATCGAAGCAAACAGCGATTCTTCTTGGGCAAGTTCATGATGGTAGGTTTTGTGATCGCGTCGTTGTGAAAGCTCCTGCCCTATTTCTTTTTCAATCTCGTCTTCTTCCTGCTCTAGAATAGAAGAGACTTGATGCTTCATCATCGCTTCGCCGTCAAGTCTCTTGTGGTGAACCAGATAGTACATCAGCTCGCCAAGATGCTGCATCGTTTTGCGATTCAAGATGGCCATTTTGCTAAAATAATGCTTCCATGCCTCTAGTTGATATCTTGGTGCACCTACATCATACATAAGACTAACAATAACCTCTTCTGAGTAGGATTCTAGCAAAAAAGGACCCGCTATAAGCTTACCAAGGTAACGTTCTTCATCATCTACCAGATACAGAACTACGTAGTATTCACCTAGTGAAGTTGTTTTAATAACCGGAATCTGCTGAATTTCCTTGTCTTGAGTGGCTATCAGGGATGCCAGCATATCAGCTGTATGGGGATGCACATGCGAAATTACTTCACCATAACTCAGTTTCTCTTGGATGAGTTGGTCTGGAGAGACGAGGAAGATTGGGACATGATATGCATCATGAATTAATTTATTGATTGTGTAAAAATCCTGATTGTTTTTCATCATATTGGCTCCAAAATGAGTGATATAAAATACTAATAATCAAAAAATAATACCATAAACGTAACTCTAAGTAGTTTATCATAAAGATATATTCATAAACAATTTGTTTGTATTTCAAAAAATACAGTTTCAAGACTTGGACGATCCAACTCAGTAATCATTCAAAAGGAGTGTAAATAAGATGAAAAAATTAAACGTAGAGCAAATTCTTAGTGAAATGACATTAGAAGAAAAAGCAGCACTCGTGTCTGGCAAAGACTTTTGGAACCTGAAAGGGATTGAACGACTTGGCGTACCTTCCATTATGGTTACCGATGGACCCCACGGGTTGCGTAAGCAGGATGGAAAGGGGGATCATCTTGGGCTGAATGACAGTGTACCCGCAACCGCATTTCCAACGGCATCGGGCCTTGCGAGCACATGGGATCGTGATCTGATTCAGCAAGTTGGTGTGGCACTGGGCGAGGAAACGCAAGCAGAAGACGTTGGCGTTATCTTAGGACCTGGGGTAAATATCAAACGCTCCCCACTCGGCGGACGCAACTTTGAATATTTCTCTGAAGATCCATACCTTGCAAGTGAAATGGCAACAGCCCATGTCAAAGGAGTGCAAAGTCAAGGCGTAGGAACTTCTTTGAAACACTTTGCTGTAAACAACCAAGAGCATCGCCGTATGAGTACAGATGCTATCGTTGACGAACGTACACTGCGCGAAATTTATTTGTCTGCTTTTGAAGGTGTCGTGAAGAATGCCCAGCCTTGGACTGTGATGACATCGTATAACCGTGTCAACGGTACGTATGCATCCGAGAACGAATACTTGCTGACAGATATCCTCAAAGGTGAATGGGGCCATGAAGGTGTCGTGATATCGGACTGGGGTGGCGTAAATGAAGCCGCACATGCGGTAAAAGCAGGAAATGAAATTGAAATGCCGGCTTCCCATGGAATCGGTCAGAAGAAAGTACTTGCAGCCTTAGAAGATGGATCTCTTCCTCTAGAAAAACTCGACCAAGCGGTAGAGCGTATCCTTACCCTCATTGCAAAAGTCGTAGAATTTAAAAAAGAAAACGCAACCTACAACAAAGATGAGCACCACGCTTTAGCAAGAAGAGTGGCTGCCGATACAATGGTACTGCTGAAGAATGAAGAAGCTATACTTCCACTGAAAAAAGAAGGCAAGATTGCCATTATCGGTGGATTTGCTGAGAAACCACGCTATCAAGGCGGAGGTAGCTCACATATTAACTCAACTCGCAAGGACAATGCCATTGAAGAAATGCAAAAGATTACGGGGGATGCTGCAACATTTACCTATGCTAAAGGCTACAATATTGAAGAAGATCATGTGAATGAAGAACTTCTTCTTGAAGCGCGTTCAGCTGCTGAGCAATCGGATGTTGCAATTGTCTTTGCAGGACTCCCTGATCGATATGAATCGGAAGGGTATGACCGTTCCCATATGCAACTTCCTGAGAATCATAACCGCCTGATTGAGGCTGTTGCAGAAGTACAACCCAATACAATCGTTATTTTGAGCAATGGATCTCCAATAGAGATGCCTTGGGTTGATTCGGTAAAAGGGGTTGTCGAAGGATACTTGGCAGGGCAAGCATTTGGTGGTGCAGTAGCTGATATCCTGTTCGGAGAAGTGAACCCATCAGGTAAACTGGCAGAAACATTCCCGAAACGTGTAGAAGAGAATCCTTCTTATATTTACTTCCCTGGAGAGGGAGACCGTGTAGAGTACCGTGAGGGGCTATTCGTGGGGTATCGTTACTACGATAAAACTGGAATTCAAACGTTGTTCCCATTTGGACACGGTCTCAGCTATACAACATTTGAATACAGTAACCTGAAAGTCAGCGCGAAGAACATCAAGGACACATCTACGCTCACAGTCAGCGTAGATGTAAAAAATACAGGAAATCTTGCAGGGAAAGAATCTGTGCAGTTATATGTACGTGATGTAGAAAGCACCGTGATCCGCCCAGTGAAAGAACTGAAAGGTTTTGGCAAAGTGTCGCTTGCTCCAGGTGAAACGAAAACTGTAACGATGACACTCGGTAAACGTGCTTTCGCTTACTATAATGTAGATATGAAAGAGTGGCATGTCGAATCAGGTGATTTCGAAGTTCAGATTGGACGTTCTTCTCAGGTCATTGAGCTGACAGAAACCGTTCATGTAGAATCAACTGCTTCCGCACCAAAACCAGTCTTCACTCGCAATACGACGATTGGCGACATTATGGTGCATGAGGATGCAGCAGCTATAATTAAACCGATGGTGGATAAATTGGCCGAACAATTTTCACAAATGGGCGGGGATGACGAAGAAGGTTCCACTTCAGATATGATGGAAGCTTCCATGAAATACCTACCACTTCGTAACATGGTCATGTTTAGCGGTGGGGCGTTCTCTGAAGAGGAATTGCAGAATCTTCTTGCGGAAATGAACAGCCTATAATAAGAGAATCAATTCGGAAACAGTTTTTAAACACAAAAAAAACAAAGGGCGCTCTGAAGTGCACCCCTTAGAATAGACATTGGATAAACCCTAACTTAATCCGATATATTCTTGGGGGTGCACTCCAGTTGATAGCCCCTAACCAATCATGATTATTTTAGAACCCGGCATGTGCCACAATTACTTTAGTGGATTCTTCATCGAGTGCTACCAAATTCACTTATGGAATATCACAGAAATAAGTACGTACGTCAGAAAAGCCTTAAAGCCTCAATGACAGTCAAATGTCAGAGAGGCTTTTTTACTGGAAAATGCTCATTTCTTTGCCCGATTTCAAGGGAGATCGACAGGAGTATGGTGGAAATATACAAAGAAGTTGTTTATGGTTGGTCAGATATCTCAAGTCTGTTACGCTAACGGGGAACGTAAGTTCAATAAAGCAAAGGCAGTCTAAAACTATATTTTCTTTGAACAATGAAAATAGGATCAACCAGAATCAACTGGTGTTTTTGGTTTTATAAGTATTTCTGTAGGAGTTGTATCGTACGTAACTTCCGTCGCGCCAGTTATATAACACAATAAAGCTATTGGCTGTTATGAGGTAGAGTGGTTATAGAGAGAAATATGATTTTAGAATCTGTATACAATCGGGAAAGCGAACGTAAGCTCTTTTATACTGCATGTACGCGCGCAATGCATCGGCTTTTGCTTTATATGTACGCCATTTATTCAGGCACTGAGTACGACCTTGTATGAGGTAGATCAAAGCGTTGCAAGATAGCTCAATAAAACAGTGGCAGTCTAGGATTTTATTTTCCAATCCAAGGCTGCCGCTGTTTCTTTTTTTGGGGTCAGTATAGTTTCATTGGTAAACTATTGACTTCGTATCTAGTCGGTATGGATCACCAATCCCAAACTGTAAGAGCTATTAAATTAGATAACACCATAATAGGCAATAACATGATACATAGTGAAAAAATTGATGCAATAAATTGAAATGTGACACAGAACTATTACACTATTATTGACGAAATCTCCATAAAAGTGTAATATTACACTACAACAAGAGGGAGGAGATCATATGGATAAAAAAGAGTTTATTAAACTGGTAAATGCTAAAATAAAGCTCATCCGTATTGAAAACGATTTATCACAGGACAAAATGTCTGAAATTATTGGTTTATCAAAGAAAACATTAGTAGAAATCGAAAAAGGTAGAAGCACCCTCACATGGGCAGGTGCAGTCTGTGTCGCAACGCTTTTTGAACATAGCGAGATTATCCAGATGACGTTTGGGGATGATGCTAACGAAATTATCAAGACAGTCGCTTTTACACATTACACTAATAGTTCCCCCAAGACTCTAGGAGGGAAAGTATGGTGGCGACAAATAAGAGAGTTAAATGGTTATAAAATACAACAAAATGTTCTTTTTCAACATTATAGAATGCTAGATAAAGAGAACGGTAGAATATGTAGTTCATTTGAATTGGATGAAATCGAAAAAAGATTTACGGAACTGATAAAATCGTTGGAGTAGACTTACTGAAAATTATTGGATTCATAGCAAACTCTGATATCAAACAATGGAAGGAATTGAGTAATATGAAAAAAGTGACCATCACAACACTTGCTATCGTTATGGCAATGGGATTTTCAACTTATACATTTGCAAATACAAGTACAAAACCTGAAGTCTCCAAAGAGGAGCTAACGTATCTCAAATCAATTAATCCAAGTATTACAAGCACAAAAGTGGATTCGCTAATGAAACAAAGAAACCAATTAGACGAACTGCATAAACAAACAGAGAAATTAGAACTAGATTATGGAATTCTCGTTGATAATACAAAAGATCCAAATAAAGAACCGAAAATTCTGGATGACTTAACAGCAGAGCAGCGTGAAAAACACTTTCAGTTGATCGACAAAATTTGGAGTGAAGAGCTACGGTTTTTAGATGCTCAATATAAAGCTGGTCTCATAAAGGAAGATGATTATAAATTGAATAAGAGGAATTTCGAATATTTAAGAGAAAAAAATTCATTAAATAACGCTAGTTGATACTACACGGGATTTTGAATATGACAACCGTCAGAGGACAAGAACATACACACATAAGAAGTCGCCATAGTGGCGGCTTTTTTGTATTCGTTTGAAGGGTCTTGACCAAGGTTTCTTCAAAATTATCAGTAATACGATTGTATAGTGCAGATAAAGGAGAAACATTAATAAAATGTACTCTAAGACATTTATAAAAATATATATTAAATTTAAAATCCCTGTATTTAACAGGCGGATCTTCTTGAAATTAAAAGTAAGGAATCTAAGAAGTTAAAAAATCTTGATAAATAATGACAGACGTATGTTTTCGATAGATAAAAATAGGGAGGGTCGAATATGAATGGATTTCTGAAATCACTTATAGGATTGTGTTTATTTTTTACATTAACAGGGTGTATTGGTGAAGATTATGATGTGGGAGTGCCAACTGCTCATTTAAATTTGGATATTTCATCTGTACAATTAACAGAAGCAAATATCAGTTGGGATACAGCAAGTGAAGATGTACAACAAAAGATAGAGGATATTGAAAAATTTGCATCATCACTGGATGAAATAAAGGTTTTTTCAAATCAGAAAGCGTCTTTAGATTTTAAAGAGAATGAAGAAAATGGGGGAGATATTTGGACAGACCCCAAAATAACAGTTTCCCTATTAAAAGATGACCAACGAATCGAACTCCCATTGGATAATTCAAGAGAATTTCAATTCCCAACTAATAAAGGGAGTTACGTCCTTAAAGTTGAATTTATAAATTCGGCAGGCAGTGCTCAATATTTAGGGAATGTTTTAATAGATTTAAAATCCAAAGATAAAGATACACTAACTTGGGATTTAAAGGGTGATAAACCGGACCCTATAACCCCTTATTCTGTGACAATTGGATATCCAAATATTAAAATACAGGAGCACAATCTTTTAGAGTCGAAGTAAAGCACAACAGTAAGAATACGGTTATTTTTAATGCAACTGTTGCAGCAGGTACAACAGTGGACCTTTTAAATAATAATAGTATGCCACTTGTTCCTTCAGGCCCTTATACAGTGACTATTTACGGTGGATCAGGTCTACCAAAAGAACAAATTCTTCTTGAAAGTTCTGACACTATGTGGCCTTAAAAATGAGAGGTACGGACAGAAGCGCGATACGATCTTGCAATGCAGATACAACAACGCGTGTTGTATCTGCTTCCGGATCTCCAAATTCAGCCGAATTTGACCGTGATAGCCGATTAGCGTTCCGTGGAACAATGAAAAAAACCGTGTTTTGGCCAACATCTTTCGCTAAAATGATTGACGAAGGGAACCGGATTCGTCGCAATGCCTTAAAATGTTCCGCCAAGCTTGCGAGATTCGAAAGGGTTGGGCGTAATCGTCGCGCCTGAACAACGCGTTCAGGGCGTCCTGCTATCCTAAAGTGATTCGGCGGCAAATTGATCGTATGTGGTCCAACTTGGGCAGGTAGGATTGACGATATTACAGCAAATTTAGAGAATAGCAGAATAGAAGTTCGTCTCTCAAACTCAAAGACAGGAAAGCTGGGGTCTGTTGTTTTAAGCAATAGTATCAATTTGTGCCATTAATTTCATTAAGCTAACTGGACACTATAGTTAAATAATACACATTGATGAGCAGGTGCCTGTATCCTGTTCTTTTTATTAAGCTAACGGACAGGATTGAATGTTTATCACTCGAATAACCAATCATTCCTCTCAAAATACGCCCTAAATATGGAAAGGGATTTAATATATCGGTTATAGACTTGATTAGCTATAATAGCAATAGGATGGCGAAGGGTCATCAAATTCAAAAGTATAAAGAAAAAGAATGAGGAGTATGTATGGTTGACGTTATATGGACGATTTATTTAGGGTTGCTCGCTACAGCTTCCCTCACTTTTTTAATAAAAGGAAAATATAAGTCGAAACTTAGCAAAATAGATTTCGTCGTATCCATCATTACATGGATTGGATTGTTCGGATACGTTACGGAAACAGCTATTCTAAATCCTTCTGTCTGGAAATTTGTCTCCGTGGCAGCTTTTCTGTGGGATTTATCATTCGCGATGATTCTAAAAGGTTATGAAGGGGAAGAAATCCTGGAGGAGCTGCCGATTGTGGCGAGGAGAGTCTGGATGTTGATAACATTTGTTGTCATGGTCGGACCTTTGTATTACGGGTTGTTCAGATATGCCTTTGCATGATGCCGAGTAATGCAAGAAAAAAGATACCAATCAGGTAAAAATCGCCTGGTATTGGGTGGAGGTCTGGTTCGGTGATGACTGACTGATCACGCCGAATGCCTTGATTTACACGGCTGGTCATGGTATTGAATTGAAGGAACGAAATAATACTGGCTATGGCATGCCCATTACGATTGGAAACAGTGTCTCGATATATAACTGGGATTGAGCTAACGGGGTACGATAGTTCAATCAAACAAGGAGCAGTTTGCCATAGCAGCTGCTCCTTGTTTTCATTAAGCTATCGTATATCTACTGAGTGTTAACTTCTTGGAGCAATAGCTTAAGCACTCCTTTGATGGAGCATGTGCTTTACTGGATGACTCCGAGTTCCCTGTCCTAGCATCGCTGGTATGGATGACAAAAATGTATCAGATTTATTTTTGTTAAAGTGGCCCGGTTTCGGGTTCCAGGGCTATTTATCATATGCCAAGCTGTATACTGTTCAGCATAAGGATTGAGAGCTGACATTCCATCAACTGGAATAATGACATTGTATCCCCGGAATGCAGCACTAGTGGCTGTATGAAGGACTGCGCCATTAGCTGCATAACCGGTAACCAGAACGGTTTTAATGCCATGATCATGCAATATTTGTTCTAAATCAGTTTTGTAGAACTTATCAACGTTTGATTTCACAACAGGATCACTTGGCAAGGGGGCTATCTGCGCGGCAATATCCGATAGGCTTCCCGTATGTGTAAGGCTATAGACGACAAGCATGCCCCATTCACGACTCCTCGCCAATAGCTGATTAATTTTAGAGATGGATGCAATACAGCGAGGATTATTACATATAGAGGTCTCCATATCCAAAACTAGGAGTGCACTTGTTTTGGGGTCCACTGAAACGGATTGCAGTTGAGGGGGAGGAGGAGCGAGAACAGCGTTCCATTCATCGATGATAGTTGAATCCTTCCTTTCAGCGTAATAGTTCACACGTAGCCAGTGACTACTTGGCATGCTGTATTCACGCCAAACACCGTACTGGGGACAATAATAGTTCATCCTAATCCACCTCTGGGCCGCTTATTTGATAGTAGATTATGTACGCAGCTAGGAAAAGGTGTGGCCGAACAGGTTTAAGTATAGTCATGCCCATTCCAAAAATCATTAAAATATGACGTATACAGATGCAAGAGGTCTTTCGAAAATCTCACCAATAGCTGTCGGTGGAGTAGCGTCTATAAATCATTAGTTGTTAGGAATAAGTTAAGGAAAAATCCATTGGGGCATATGAGTAGAAAAAGGCTGATCTTTTCTTGTTAAAGATCAGCCTTTTATTGTACTCTGAATAAAGAGAAGAAGAGAACATACAACGGCAATCGGAATAGATTCTTGTCATCCGACAACGGTTGCTTTTTCTTTAAGCTAACGGGTAGCATAGTTTAAGCTAATTAAAGTAATAGCATTTCTTTGTAATGAGAAATGCTTTTTATATTTGTCAAAATTAAAATGATGTTCAAATAACAATAATAATATAATGAAAAACAATATGGATTTAATGTAAAACGATAAATCATATGCTAAAATCATGTTGTCATTAAATAAGTGGAGGAGGTGTTTAAATGAATGTTAAACGAGGTTCAACCACTTTCTTAAAGGTAATTATTTTTCTGGCTGGAATTGCAGTGCTTGCTTTGTGTATATTTTTAGTGCCCCATATGGCGAATTTCGCAGCAAAAATGTATCCAAATATTGCCCTAATGAAATATCTCGTTTTCATCGTGATGTATGGAGCGGCTGTGCCTTTTTACTTTGCTCTCTATCAGGCTTTAAATCTTTTACGGTATATTGACGAGAACACAGCGTTCTCGGAATTATCTGTAAAGGCGTTAAAGAACATAAAGTGCTGTGCGATTACAATCAGTGGTTTGTATGTATTAGGTTTGCCACTCATTCGTTTTATAGCAAAGAAAGTAGACCCTCCTATTGGATTAATGGGACTTATCATCATTTTTGCTTCGTTGATTATCGCCGTTTTTGCTGCTATCCTACAACGGCTTCTACAAGAAGCGATTAACATAAAATCAGAAAATGATTTGACGGTCTGAGGTGGAGGATATGACAATTATCATTAATATTGATGTGATGTTAGCAAAACGAAAAATGAGCGTAACGGAGCTTTCGAATTACTATGGCGAATCTCTCCATTCTGAAAAATGGGAAAGCAAAAGCAGTTCGTTTTTCAACATTAGAAGCGATATGTAAGACTTTGGATTGTCAGCCAGGTGATATTTTGGAGTACAAAAGAGACGATGACACTCAATAAAAACAGACAACTAGTTTATTTAACTAACGGGTAACGATAGTGGTGGAATAGCGGTTGCTTCGGCAGCCTTTTTTTTATTAGCACAACTAACCGGCAGTTATCCGCAGCATTGATGATTTTCATAACGTCCATGGGTATATTGAAGCAAAGTTAAAGGGGATGTCCTACGACCATCAAAAGACCCTGCAGGATAGTGCACTAAATGTCGGGAAGGGAATTACCTTCTCTGCTATGCTTTGAGTAACGAGGGGAGGCGATAATCATGAATATGCTGGCGCAACTGAACAATTCTTTAAGCTATATTGAGGAGAATCTTACTGATCGTGTGGACTATCAGGAGGCAGCGAAAATTGCCTGCTGTTCGGAATATCATTTTACACGGATGTTCTCATTCCTTGCAGGGATTACTCTGTCGGAATACATCCGGCGAAGACGCCTAACTTTGGCAGCACTCGAGCTAAGCCACAGTGACATCAAGATCATCGATGCTGCGATGAAATACGGATATACCTCGCCGGATTCCTTTACTAGGGCTTTCCAAAGCATGCATGGGATTACTCCCTCGGAAGCTCGGATCCATGGACAGTCCCTCAAAGCCTTCCCGCGGATGACGTTTCAACTAACTATCAAAGGAGGAAGTGAAATGAACTACCGAATTGAAGACAAAGAGGCTTTTCGCATAGTGGGGATCAAAAAAAGAGTGCCAATAGTATTTCAGGGGGTGAATCCGGAGATTGCATCAATGTTTGAAGGACTCACACCAGAAATAATTGATAAGATTAAGGGCTTTTCGAATGTTCAGCCTTCAGGACT
>NZ_FTNK01000009.1 GCF_900156375.1 Paenibacillus macquariensis | reverse complement strand
TTACAGGCAGGTTACCTACGTGTTACTCACCCGTCCGCCGCTAAGTTGTTTTGAAAGCAAGCTTTCAAAACAACTCCGCTCGACTTGCATGTATTAGGCATGCCGCCAGCGTTCGTCCTGAGCCAGGATCAAACTCTCCAAATTGGTATTTAGAAAGAGCGAAATGCTCATTTTGAAACAAACTGGCGAGAATTTCCATTCTCTATCAAATGATTTCTCATTTGTTTTGATTTCACTTTCGTGAAATCTACTCACTCGTTGTTCAGTTTTCAAAGACCAATTATTTCGTTTTGTTGTTACCAGTTCTTCTCGGCGAAAACTTCTATATCTTATCATGTCCGGTTCGTTTATGCAAGCTTTTTTTTCGATTTAAGTTTCAATCGATATTGGCTTGCCGATTCAATAAAGTGTTATTTACTGGCCGGAATAAGAATATATCATGTCTATCACTAGGTTGACAAGTTGTAAAAATTTACAGTCACATGCATTATCATTTACCTTGTTATAAACCCCTCATAATAAATGTTAATAAGGGGAGACTACTTTCATATTTTTAATTGGAGGTAGTCAGTGTGAATACTAATGAATCAACACTATCGATTGTCGCCTTAGGCGGTGTAAATGAAATCGGCAAAAATATGTACGTTCTCCGATATGCTGATGATATTATCGTCATTGATTGTGGTTCAAAGTTTCCAGATGAGAGCTTATTGGGAATTGACCTAATCATTCCTGACATTTCATATCTATTAGAGAATCGCGATAAGATCAGAGCTTTAATTGTCACCCATGGACACGAAGATCATATTGGGGGCATTCCATATATTCTGAAACAATTGAATATCCCCATATATGGAACGCGATTAACGTTAGGGTTAATCGAAGTTAAGCTACAAGAGCATAATCTTCTAGGAAGCACTGAGATGTTCACCATCAATGCCGAGTCAATATTAGAACTAGGAACGATCGAAGTAAGCTTTTTCAGAACAAATCACAGTATCCCTGATTGTGTTGGTGTTGTATTCAATACCCCAGAAGGGGCTGTCGTGCATACAGGAGATTTCAAATTCGATCTTACTCCTGTAAATGATGAGTACCCTGATCTACATCGCATGGCTGATATCGGTAAACATGGTGTGCTGGCACTACTATCCGAGAGTACCAATGCGGAACGCCCTGGATTTACCCCCTCTGAACAACTCGTAGGTGAGAATATTGAAGAAGCATTCGTTAGGGCAAAGAAAAAAATATTCATATCCACTTTTGCATCCAATGTGCATCGTCTACAGCAAGTGATCGATGCTGCGCAGAAAACAAATAGGAAACTCGCATTGTTGGGAAGAAGCATGGTCAATGTTGTCGGCATTGCTCATGATCTAGGTTATTTGAATATTCCTGATAACATGTTAATTGAGGCGAATGAAGTTAAAGCCTATGAACCTCACCGTATTGTTGTCCTTTGTACGGGTAGTCAAGGAGAACCCATGGCTGCCTTATCCCGTCTAGCTAGTTCCGACCACAGACAATTAGAAATTCTGGCTGGGGATACTGTCATTCTCGCTTCTACACCTATCCCCGGAAATGAACGAAACGTAGCACGAATCGTTGATAATCTATTTCAACTGAAGGCCAAGGTCATTTATGGATCAGCATCGGTTACGGGTATGCATGTATCCGGTCATGCCAGTCAAGAAGAACTCAAGTTAATGTTGTCTTTAATGAAGCCGAAATATTTCATACCGATTCATGGTGAATTTAGAATGCTTCATCAGCATCGGTTATTAGCTGAATCTGTGGGCGTCGATCAGGATAACATCTTCATTGTTAACAATGGTGATGTCGTCGATATTATCGATCATCAAGCGATTCAAAGGCGAAAAATAACGACTGGGAATACCCTTGTTGATGGACTCGGAATAGGTGATGTCGGAACGATCGTTCTACGAGACCGTAAGCTTTTATCCGAAGACGGTATTCTTATCGTAGTAGTTACACTCAGTAAAATGGAAGGCAAAATCTTATCCGGCCCTGATGTTATTTCTCGTGGATTCGTGTATGTTCGTGAGTCAGAGGCCTTATTAAATGAAGTTCGCCAGATCACCGTACAAACCATCCAGAAATTACAGGAGAAAAATATTACGCAATGGGACTTTTTTAAACAAATGATCAAAGAAGCGGTTGGAAATTACTTGTTTAGTCATACGAAAAGAAGACCCATTATCCTACCTATCATCATTCAAGTCTAAATAGCGCGAGTTACTATAGGAAAGGACACTGACCTCTTCATATGATCTATAGGTCGTGTCCTTTTCATATATTGATATTCTTGTAAGGGTCCTATTGCCGAATACCAAGAGCTAGCTATTCCCCTACTCGGTTCATATTCCACTTTAGATAGCTTGTGTTCGACAGAAACAATCTAAAGTGTGGTCGTTCACCATACCAGAGGCTTGCATGAATGCGTAACAGATTGTAGTACCGACGAATTTAAAGCCTCTTTTTTTCAAAATCTTACTCATATGATCTGATATTGGTGTGTTTGCAGGAACCTCCGATAGGCTTGTCCATTGATTGACGATAGGCTCACCATCTACAAAACGCCACATATAACTTGCAAATGAACCTTCTTCCTGCTCGATTTGTTGATAGAGACTTGCATTATGGATAATCGCTCGAACCTTCAGCTTATTGCGAATAATACCTGGGTCTTGAAGTAACTGTTCAACTTTCTCTTCATTATATGTCGCTATTATTGCAGGGTTGAAATCATCAAATACTTTGCGATAATGCTCTCTCTTCTTCAACACCGTATACCAACTCAACCCAGCCTGCATTCCCTCTAACATTAACAATTCAAATAACTTCTGATCATTCGTAAGTGGCTGTCCCCATTCATGATCATGATAAGCCATATATAAGGGATCTTGATTCACCCATCCACAACGTTGCTTCAATTGTTCCATTACGCTCATCCTCCTCTCAAACGTCACCTATATGAAATACTTTAAAGAATAACGATCCACATCGCAATGCATGATAAAATATAACCATACAAATCAAAGGAGCGATTGAATACATGAAACAAGAACTCATTGAACGATTTATTTCCTATGCCAAAGTTGATACGCAATCTAATGAAGACAAGGATACCTGTCCTACAACGCCCGGACAACTGAATCTCGCGCATATGTTGGTTGATGAACTTAAGAGTATTGGTATGAATGATGTTACGATCGATGACAACGGATATGTGATGGCTACTCTCCCTTCTAATACAGAAAAACAAGTCGATACGATCGGATTCCTTGCCCATTTAGATACAGCAACAGATTTCACAGGTACGAACGTTAATCCTCAAGTAATTGAGAATTATGATGGACGGGATATTACATTAAATGAATCCTTACATATCGTAATGTCACTTAACGATTTCCCTAGTCTAGAAGAATATAAGGGGCATACGTTAATTACGACCGATGGAACAACTCTTCTTGGAGCAGACAATAAAGCGGGTATTACTGAGATTATAACGGCTATGGCCTACTTGATTCAACATCCCGAAATCAAACACGGAACAATAAGAGTAGCCTTCACCCCTGATGAGGAAATTGGTAGAGGACCTGAGAAATTTGATGTTGCTGCATTCAACGCAAAGTATGCCTACACAGTCGATGGTGGTCCACTTGGTGAGCTAGAGTATGAAAGTTTCAATGCTGCATCCGCTAAGATTACTTGTAAAGGAAGCAATATTCACCCTGGAACAGCCAAAGGAAAGATGGTGAACTCTGCCAAAATAGCGATGAAACTTCAAAGCATGCTTCCAGCAGAGGAATCTCCTGAATTCACTGACGGATATGACGGTTTCTATCATTTATTAGAGATTCAAGGCGATGTTGAGCAGACAAAACTCAATTACATTATTAGAGACTTCGATAAAGAGAATTTTCAATCGAG
Source organism: Paenibacillus macquariensis (assembly GCF_900156375.1). Classification (GTDB taxonomy): domain Bacteria; phylum Bacillota; class Bacilli; order Paenibacillales; family Paenibacillaceae; genus Paenibacillus_AQ; species Paenibacillus_AQ macquariensis. Next base: position 269,380 of record NZ_FTNK01000009.1, on the reverse strand, counting down.
AAAATCGAATATGGAACGTATTGTTGCTGAACTTAGAGAAGAATACGGCCATGAGCGTATTGTTCTAGAGATGAAAGATCAGTACTACAACATGAAAGAAATGATTGAACCTGTCAAATACATTGTCGATATCGCTTATGAAGCCATGAAGAGTCTAGATATTGAACCGGTTGTTAGACCTATTCGTGGAGGTACAGATGGTTCTCAATTATCTTACATGGGACTACCGACTCCAAATATATTTACTGGGGGCGAGAACTTCCATGGGAAATTCGAGTACATTTCTGTAGATAATATGATTAAAGCGACACAGGTTGTCATTGAAATCATTAAACTCTATGAAGAACAAGGCACTAACTAAAGAAAGTTTGAGCCTCTATCTAAAGCCACAAAGACCTGATGGAACGTTTCATCATCTGGTCTTTGTGGTTTTACTGTCTTACAAATATAATAAAATCAGTGTTAACTGGTTCAATACCTTCTGCTCGAAGCTTCCAGTTAATCTTTCCATTCCTACCCCTTCAATCACTCAACTACCGCATAGTTGAAACAGGTAAGTTGCTATCAATTGGAAACTCTTTTATGTATATCCTTTTAGAATATGACACGTAAAAATTCCATTTGACAAAACTATTGAATCAACTTAAGATTACACATATCCCGAAATGATAATGATTATCAATATTAATGATGAGGTGTTTCATGCGTTATAAAATCACCACTCTAATTATGCTTTTTATCCTCTTGTTTCCTGCTGGGGTTTTTGCGGATCAAGCCTCTGTTGATTTACAAAAAGCAAATGATCATGTTATAAACGCTTTTCAATTGGCGGAGCAGAATAACTTGATTCAATCTAAGGAAGAGTACGAGAAGTACAACACGCTCTGGTACAAAAACGAAAGCGGTATAAAAGATAAATCGAAAGGGGCATACCGCTCTATTGAAGAAAGAATGGGAGAAGTTCAATTCGCATTTGCCCAAAGTCCGGCAAAGAAGGTTAACATAATCACCAGTTTGAAAGCACTAATCGAAATCAATCAAACATTTATTTCAGGGGATATGTCCGCTTTCAAGGATCCATCCCCAACCGGCAGCACAACAATTGATGATCTCGTCAAATTGTTAGACGAAGCAAAAGCCGCGCTTGATCAAAATAATGTTCAGGCAGCTAAACAACAAATACAAAGTTTCCGTAATTCATGGCTAGATATCGAAGGGCTTGTGCTCACTCAATCGTCAAAGGTATACGCAGATGCTGAAAGAGACATGGTTTCATCTTTTGCACTGCTTACCTCCAATCCGCCAAACGTAGCGGATGCTAAACAAACGGTAAAGAACATGCGTGATTATTTAATTCCTCTTGCCTCTAAAACTAGCTATACCATCGTAGACGTAATCACAATTCTTCTGCGGGAAGGTCTTGAAGCCCTCTTAGTCATTGTTGCTCTTCTTGGATTTTTAAATAAATCAGGACACGGTGAAAAAAAGAATTGGCTTTGGTATGGACTTGGTGCAGGCGTTTTAGTTAGTATCATCCTTGGAATTGCAGTCCAGCTGTTATTTTCCTCTGGGACGTTTGGAAACAACAACTTCTTGATTATAGGATGTACAGGACTTTTTGCAGCAGTTATGTTGATTTATATGAGTTACTGGCTCCACAGTAAATCCAGTGTCGTCAACTGGAAGCAATACATCAATAATCAAAGCACAAAAGCACTAGCTACTGGAAACTTATGGTCCATCTCCATCCTTGCGTTCCTGGCTGTATTTAGGGAAGGAACGGAAACTGTTCTTTTCTTCATTGGAATGGCATCTTCCATAAGCCTTACAACGCTGTTGTTAGGAATAGTTCTTGGTATATTGATTTTAGCGATACTTGCCTTTTTAATTCTCAAAATCGGTTTGAAAATTCCAATGCGACCGTTTTTCTTGGTATCCAGTGTTCTCGTCTTTTATTTATGCTTTAAGTTTCTTGGCACGGGTATTCACGGCTTACAGCTAGCAGGCCTACTTCGTGCAACCCATACTGATTTATTACCGTCCATTGATTTCTTTGGTTTTTATTCAACCTGGGAAAATATTATCCCTCAATCGATTCTTCTGCTTGTTGCTATTGCTGTTGTGATTCGGAACAGAATCCGAGATCAAAAATTGCAAGTTCAGATGAATATACAACAATAAAATTTTTGGAGGTTATTTTATGAAAGTTCCAAAAACACTGTTATCCATTATTATTTTGGTATTCATTCTTGCTGCTTGTTCTTCCAATTCTAATGCCACAGTTGACGGCGTGAAGAGCATGCAGGACACACTGGTGGAAATGAACAAAAACATGGATACAAACGATACCGTCAAAGTGAAAGAAGACGCAGAAAAGTTAGAAGAGTCATGGAAGAAGTTTGAAGATGGAATTAAAGAGAACCAACCCGATATGTATGAAAAAGTCGAAGGTCCACTTGGCATTATTCAAGCTGGTGCAAAGCAAGATACACTTGACCAAGCGCTTTTAAAAGATCAGATTACAAAGCTTAATGATACTTTAAAACAAATTAAATAATAACAAACAAAAAGAGCCTAGATTTAGAGATCTGGATCCTAGGTCAAGGAGACTTTAAAAAAAAGAGTTGTACTAAAATTTACGCAGACGATAAAAGATGATTCCTCGTATTGAATGGGAGTCATCTTTTTTTAATCCCCATTGGTATCTGTGGTTATTGTAGTAATGTATGTAACGGTCGATTTCACTTTGTAACTCACTGAAGGATTTGCATCTACGGTGATCTACGTGTGACCGAAAAACGATTCCCGAGGGCATCATCCCAGGAATTTCCACGTATGGACATGGACTGACCTAGTCCATTTTTCTTCAGTAGTTCACGGTTTGGCTACCAGCAACCTTTCTTTCATGTCTAGCTTTTTTAACAATTCTACCTGTGATTCGAGGAGACTGATTCTCGCTTCATCCCGATTATGTTAACATCAAATCCATTCAAAGATCTCTCTTGGGGGTTTACCCATCATGTATTGATCTATGAACAACCGCTTGAATTCATCAGCATAGGTAATTGACTTCTCACTAATCCTGGTCTCAAAATTGTTCCTTGATAAACTTTCACGTGTGTCCTTCTTCTGTTTCCTCAATTTCAGTTTTTTGTTTCTATTTCCCCAAAGATTTCGTTAGCAGTCGTAGTATATACGATTTCAAATCAACGATACGAGCATGATCAGGCTTTTCATTCGTTCCGCTAATGATCAATGGAACTAGCGACTCCATTCGATGGAGCGAACCGTGGCCTCCCCCACCTTTATGAGTAGGTGAACTTTGACCACTCAGTTCATATCCCTGCTTCGCAGAGACCACCAAGAAATTTCCCTCATGTGAATTTAAGGCTCCATAGAGTCTCTTTAATGCATCAGGGTATTCTCTGTACTGAAGCGTGTTTTGATGTTTATTTATGTGTAGATCAAGTACCTCTGGATTATTTCCTAAAGTCCATGATTGTCCATAAGCATCCGTTATTTTTCCATTTGGTTTATATTTAAACTCCTTTGATGTGCCTGACTGTACCACATGAATCCATCCGTTTTCTTTCCAAGAAATCAAATCGATACGTGTTTCTTTTTTCAAAATGTTAGCAATATGCTTAAGTGAATCTTTGGTATTGAGCTTATACACATATGCCATAGTTTCATTCACGGCAAGAACAATGTCTGTTGCTTTCGTAGCTTCTGCACCTGGCCGTAAAATCGAATAGTTATGCAATATATGCGGCAAATCAACGACCGGGTGTTTGCCATCAGGTAAAATTCCACTCTGTCCACTATCTCCAACAATCATGATGATTGCTTCGTCCAGCGCTTTTTCGGGAGATCCAAATGCATTCAATATAGATTGAAGCTGGCTATCTATTTTGATAACACCATCAATCACTGAAGGGCCTTTCTTATGTAGCTCTTGGTCTAAATCAGGTAAATATACATACAGAAAATCAGGTAACTTATTGTTATGCACTAAGTACTTAACTGATTCCACAGCAAATTCATTGTTGAATCCCATCCGTCTCATTAGCGTGTCAGGCATTTTCTTTAAACCTTCCAGCGGGTTCGAAAGCGAACCCAATGATAAAAAATCAGGACCTTTTACTATTACTTCTGCCGGTAATGAAGTCGGTCCTCTCATCCATTCAGGGATGGATAAGGTATGTTCCACAGTTCCCCTATAAATCAATCCGTTGATAGAGCCTGCTTTTAGTCCCTCTTTTTTCAATTGCTCATAAATGGTTAAGGTTTGTGCATTCAGATGATCCCCATTCAAATGAATCATAGCGTTACTCAGAACGGGGTCTACACCATGTTTAAGGATCTCCATAGGGCCGGTTCCATAATTAATGACTTTGTTTTCTTTCTTTGAATACCAGATCAGCCCAGGAACACGATGTTCGTTAGGGTACGTCCCCGTCATTAAAGAACTATCGATTGTGACGGACATCGTTGGGAAAGAACTCACGAGGTCCTTATAGTACTGACCATGATCAATCAGATATTTCAATGTGGGAAGCTTTTGTTGCTGTATACCTTTATCAATGGCTTGATACATGACAGAGTCTACCAAGATAAGAATGACTTTTTTCGATGGATGACCCGTTTTAGACTTTACATGGAGAAGATCATCTTCCTTGGGCTTCACTTCACTCCCATAACATCCCGAACAAATCATTAATAGCACTACGATCCAAATCAACCAACTGATGATACGCAATAGTATCACAACCTTTTTTCCCAGTCTTTTTAACCCATTTCATATTGAATATACTTCAGTTTGTTCTTTAGTAAATTAAAGTATACAAGGAAATATTAGGTGATTTAATTGGAAGGTTCACCTGAATATTCACAAAATATAGGGAAATGCTAACGAAATGAAATTTCTGGGGAGTGAATAGCTTGGATTTTCTCAATAGTCAAGATTCGTTGACAACACTTGAATGGATCTTCAGAGCTATCATTAGCTTTATTTTTTTGTTACTTGCAACCAAACTAATGGGACAACGATCAATCTCTCAATTAAGACTCCTCGATTTCATTATTGCGCTAACCCTTGGCAATATTATCGCACACCCACTTTCGGATGAGAGATTGGGGTTAAAAGGATCTGTCACCACGACCATTGTTCTCATTATTTTATATGTTGCTGCAACAGGGTTGAGCCTGAAATGGTCGTTATTTAAGAGGTATCTCGATCCAGCACCGATTACGCTTATTAGAAATGGTCAAATCTTGTTCAAAAACCTATCCAAAGCAAGAATATCTATTGATTTCTTATTCAGTGAGCTTCGAAAAGAAAAGGTATCGAATATTGAAAGGGTATCTCTCGCAGTATGGGAACCGGGAGGAACCATCTCCATATTCATAGATACACAATATCAGCCACTTACCCCCGCAGATATGAAGGTAAAGACTACACCGTTCTCCCTCACAAGGCCGATCATCGTTGAAGGTGTACCCGACTTATTCCTTCTTAAAGAAATCGGAAAGGACTCCGACTGGCTCAAGAAAAAGATAGTACCTACCTATATAGATATCCACGATTGTGTATTAGCCACCATTGATGACAACGAAAATGTGCGGGTATATGTAGATCCTAACCCTAATAAATAAGTACCTAATCACACTTTATGATCAATACATACCAACTGTAACCACGCAAAAAGACTTTCAAATCCATCATTATGGAATTGAAAGCTAAAATAATTAATTTAATATTGTTGGAATGGAAACAAAATTTAATATAATATTGTTAATGTACCCACGGGTGGGAGGACAGGCCATGAACAAAGAAGAACAGGTCATAATTGGTTTCAGGGACTTATATAATAAGTTGGTTTGGCTTAATAAAGATAAGATGGAAGACAGTCTTAAGGGTTATACGTCTTCTGAAGTACATTGCATCGAATACATTGAAAGAAATGTAGATTCCAACGTGACAAAACTTGCGGAGTCCTTTTATATGACTCGCGGTGCCATAAGTAAATTAACTAAAAAGCTCATAGAAAAAGACCTTATCGAAAGCTACCAAAAGTCGGATAACAAGAAAGAAATCTATTTCCGACTTACTGAGCAAGGGAAAGTAATTTATAAAATCCATGATGACTTGCACAAAGAGTTTCAAGAGCGGGATAAAGCCGTATTTGAGCAGGTAACCGAGGAACAATTTGACAGTGTGCTTAGCTTCGTGGAAAAGTATAGTCGGCATTTGGATGCAGAAATTAAGAAACTGGGTGTAGATATTAAGTCGGAATAAATTTGAATAATGAAAATGAAACCACATGCAGCCGGGCTCTATTGAGAACTGGCTGCATTTTTATTTCTATTATTTTGTTGACAAGGAAACAAAATAACGATACGATAGTTTTGTTTCCTAGGAATCAATACTATAACTTTTGAGGAGAATATTTAAATGTCCATATTTAGATCACACAATGAACAGAACACAGAACAAACCATAGATAAACACGCTTTACTATTCGGTCTTATTTCTGTGTTTCTTTGCGGAATAGGCTTCAGTATCATAGCACCTGTCGTCCCATTCTTAGTGCAGCCTTATATAAGCAATCCGGGAGAACAAGCTATCGTTGTTACGCTGCTGACCTCTGTTTATGCATTCTGCGTGTTTTTTGCGGCCCCCGTACTTGGAACTTTGAGCGACAAATATGGCCGTCGTCCATTGCTCTTAGTATGCCTTTTGGGTTCCGCAATAGGGTACTTCGTTTTTGGCATAGGAGGAGCTCTATGGGTACTATTTGCTGGGCGCATAATAGAAGGGATAACAGGCGGGAGCATAGGCACGATCTTCGCATATTTTGCAGACATCATTCCTCCAGAACAGAGAACCAAATACTTTGGATGGGTGAGTGCGGTTGTAGGTGTAGGCACCGTCATTGGTCCAACTCTAGGCGGATTGCTAGCCAAGTTTGGCTATTCTGTACCCATGTATTTTGGTGCAATCATAACTTTATTGAATGTTGTTTATGGATTCTTTTTTATGCCTGAGAGCCTTAAGAAGAATAATAGACTGAAAGAGATTACCTTTGTAAGACTGAATCCATTTACGCAGCTTGCAAACCTACTTTCCATGAAAATCTTAAGAAGGCTACTTGTCTCAGCATTCTTACTTTGGATACCCAACGGATCTTTACAGGCCGTTTTCTCACAATTTACAATGCATACATTCAGTTGGAAGCCTGCACTAATCGGACTTATGTTTTCAATTATGGGCGTCCAAGATATCATTTCACAAGGTTTCATCATGCCAAAGCTTCTGAAAAAACTTAAGGATAAACAGATAGCCATTCTTGGAATGGTATCGGAGATTATAGGCTACAGTCTTATTGCGCTATCTGCTTTGTTCTCATTCTATCCTCTTCTTATCGCCGGAATGTTTATATTTGGTTTTGGTGATTCGATCTTTGGGCCTTCATTCAATGGGATGCTCTCCAATTCTGTCGATTCTAGTGAACAAGGAAGGATTCAAGGGGGTAGCCAATCTATTCAGGCTTTAGCAAGAATGATTGGGCCTATCATTGGAGGTCAAATCTATGTATCACTCGGGTCTAGCGCACCCGCTTTTATGGGTATGATCCTTATAGCAGCAGCAATACTAGTCTTATATAAGAGAACGCATGTAAATGTGTAAACTACCTGTACTTTCTTGTATTTGATGGATTATCAAGAACAGCCGAACTTGGCTTGATAATCCGTCATTTCAAAAAAACAGAGATATTGCGCTTAACATCCGCAATACCTCTGTCTATACAGTCGGTAACACAATTTAATTCATAGCATTCAAGTAGGATTGATGAATTCAAGTTATAACCCAATCCAAACATTGTCAATAAAAATGTAAAATTTGGATCTCATCACAATATACCGCCTCATACCAAAAAGCGAACTCAGCATGAACATACTGAGTTCGCGAAATCTTGTAATTCAATTACAAAGAAAACTTCTGATTAGATTCTTGTCCTCGCGGAGATTGTCGTTTGTTAAAGAACCATGAGAAAGCAAACTTTGCACAAACTAGCGAAAATGCTACAAATAATAATGCCCAGAATACCGCAGGAATCGATGTCCATGAGGCAAGATTAGAAGCGTCCCCTGCCCTTCCCCTACCTGAGAGGGAAAGCGTAACGAGATATATCGGTCCTAGTACAGATTCCTCTAATGTTAGGAAGGCTAGCAATCCATAATACATATTGTGTATTGTAGGAGGTAAATACATCATGACGATGTTCAGTACGATAAATCCTACTAGCCAAAACACCCCATACCCTTGATGCACATACATAATGAGCATCACGACTGCAATCGCAGTAAGTAGTATCAGTCCCCACTTTTCTCGGCGTTTACTCATCCAATAGAACAATAGTGCCGCACATACTGACGCCAAGGTATAGCCAGCAAGTGAAACAAGCATGGACGACCACGTTGATGTCGTCGTAGAATACGTAACCCCGCTATGGTCTGCATTCAATTGAATAGCCAGCACACGCCCCGATGTCAGTAACGTGACTATCGCATGCGCGAACTCATGAATCATGGTGTCTACTGTACGAAACACATAACTAAAGGGTATGAATCTCGTTAGGATTGCCGAACCTACCAGAAATAGAATTGTCTTCAGCCACTTATTCATATCCTTCTCCCCAATTCGCCTAGATCAGGCAAGTGTTCTTATTCTGATAATAACAAGAATACATGGGAAATACATCTATTAAACGACAGGGAACCAACCAGGTCTACTTACGATGGCATGCCATAATGGACCCGGAACGACAAGCAGTTCCTGTTCATCTTTACTTAAAGTAGTTCTTATATCCGCTTCTCTACCCGCTTCTATCTTCTCCACCCAATCAGGTTCAATAATAAGTTCTCTTCCCAATGCAACAAGTGGAATCCCTAACTCAAGTGCTTTCAAGGCATCATCCGCTGAATGAATAGAACCTACACCCATGATCGGAACTCGTACGCCAACACGGTCTCTAATTAATTCCATCCGTATAAGACCGGTATCCTCTACACCACGTCTTGGCTCTGACCAGAAATCCATAAGAGAAATGTGGATGTAGTCTAGGTCCTTCTCTGCTAATGCGTCAAGCAATACAAGTGTGTCTTCCATGGTAAAACCTAATTCCTCTGGTTCTTCAGGAGACAACCGGTATCCTACTAAGAAAGGTCGATCAGCATACTCAGCTACAGCTTGTTTGATCGCATCAACAACAGCCAATGGAAAAGACAATCGCTTCTCCAGACTTCCACCCCATCGGTCTTCACGGCGATTCGTATGACCAGAGAAGAATTGATGAAGTAAATAATTGTTGGCACCATGAACCTCTATACCATCATATCCAGCTTCGATCGCTCTACGCGTCGCTTCTCCGAAATCATGAATAATCGCTACAATTTCTTCATCTGAAAGGGCACGTGGCGTTACTGTACCGTCATCTGTTGGCACTGCACTTGCACTGACAACATCACCATTAACGAGTTCAGGCGGACACAAACGTCCACCATGGAATATTTGAAGTACAGCTTTGGACCCTTTTTCCTTAATCGTTGTTGCTAATCTTGCCAAGCTCGGGATCATATCATCACTGTAAGCTGCGAATTCTCCATGAAATCCTTGTCCATTCACAGAGACGTTCGTGCATGCTGTAATAACCATCCCCACGCCACCAGCTCTACGGCTATAGTAATCAAGCTCAGCATCAGAAACCGTACCATCTATATTTGAAGACCAATTTGTCATTGGGGCCATGACAACACGATTCTCTACTTCAACTCCACTACGAAAAGCAAACGATTCAAAAAGCGGTTTATACTTAGCTTCCATGACAATTCCTCCGTCTGATTTATATTATGACTTACTGTAATTATTATAGTTACAATTAAATTGATATGCAAATAAACCAAGGTATCCATCAAAGTGGTAGGAAAGGGAATAAATATTCGATCCGTTTATTCTTGCTGGTGCAGATCATATGAGACAAAAAGCAGACCCACTTTCAATTCGGGTCTGCTTCTTCATTCTTCAGTTTACGAAATTATTCTATTCCAGCAATCCACTTGTTAACCTTCGCTTCGTTGGCTGCTACCCACTTCTTCGCAGCTTCCTCTTCGGGCATACCTTCCGTTATATCACCCATTACAGATTCCATATCTGCTGGTGTCCATTCGAATTGATCTAGAAAACGATAAGCCTTAGGATGATCTTCTTTCAGTCCTAAGCGCACAAGTGTATGAATCTCTTCACTTTCACCAAATGCTTTCTTTGGATCTTCAAGATATTTCAGATCCATATCAGCGAACATCCAATGCGGCGTCCATCCTGTAATAATGATAGGTTCTTGTTTAGCGTAAGCATCTTGAAGTACTTTTACCATCGCAGCAGAAGAGCTTGCAAGAACATTCCACTTATTCAGATCATATTCTTTGACTGCTAACTCAGCCTGAGTCATGATACCCGCACCGGGTTCAATTCCGGTAATCGTATAATCCACCAATTTCCCTACGTCTTCCTTCTTCAGGTCCTCTATCGACTTTATATCCATATAGGCTGGAACGACCAACCCTAGCTTCGTACCTTTTAAATTAGCTCCAAGATCTTCAAGTTTATCCTTGTTCGGTTCATAGTAGATCTCGCCATGTGTGCTTGGTAACCATGCCGCTACCATAGCATCAGCAGCACCATCTGCAACACCCACGTACATGGGTCCAGCATCAACCTGTATCATTTCGACCCTGTAGTTTAGTTTACTCTCCAATACTTCCTTCACAACATTCGTGCTAGCAATTTCAGAATCCCAAGCAACATATGCGAGCTTTATTTTTCCGGTACCGTTCTTGTTACTAGAACAACCTGTAAGTCCTAACATTATCGCCATAACGACTATTAATAGTACACTCATTTTCTTGTTCATCATATTGTACAATCACACCTTCTTATTCTTCTTAGCCAACTTCTGTGTCATTCGATCCAACATGATCGCAAGAACGACAACTGCTAAACCTGCTTCCGTACCCATACCCGTCTTCGCTTGCGTCACTGCTCTATAGACATCAGCTCCGACCCCTTGCGCTCCAATCATCGAAGCAATAACAACCATCGATAATGACAGCATTATCGTCTGATTGATACCAGCCATAATCGTAGGAATCGCAATCGGTAACTGTACCTTAATTAACTTCTGCATTCTTGTTGAACCAAACGCATCCGCTGCTTCTACTAAATCCTCGGGAACCTGACGAATACCCAAGCTAGTTAACCGAATCGTAGGCGGAATCGAGAATATAACCGAAGCTATGACACCAGGTACGACACCTAATGAGAAGAAAGCTACCGCTGGCAATAAGTAGACAAATGCCGGCATCGTTTGCATCAAATCCAATAGCGGTGTTACCACGCTCTGGACTTTCTTGTTTCCCGCACACAGAATACCTACTGGCACACCTACTACAATAGAAATAAAGGATGCTGTTAATACCAACGCAAGCGTATCCATCGTATGTTCCCAATACCCTAAATTGTGTACTAGCAACAATCCAAGGAGTGTGAACGCTCCTAATCTATATCTTCCAAGCCAGAAGGCAATGACCGTAAATATAGCAATCATTACAAGTGGTGGGAAGAAATTAAAGCCATCTGCCAACCCATCTACGACACTACCAACAACTAACTTAACCCCATCAAAAAAAGGTTCAAAGTTCGTCTCTAACCAACCTTCTAGCGACTCTACCCATTCTCCAATTGGAATCTTAGGTACACTCATTGAGGTTCACCTGCTTCCGCCTCATTATTGCCAGTCAATGCCGCAAGAACAGCGCCTCTGATTACAATACCAACTAGGCGTTTGCGTTCATCAATAACGGCAACTGGAATTTTTGCACTACTCACAACATCAAATAACTCAACCAGAAGAACATCAGGAGAAACAATAGGTGTATCTCGAATAATAATCTCCCCAAGGGTCTGCCCTGACTTGATAGCATTTAATGCATCTTCAGCTGTAACGACACCTAAGAGCTGACGAGATTTGTCCACAACATAGAGATTCGAAATTCTTCGATCACGCATCAGTTGTAACGCTACTCTTGGTCCACGATCCATTCCAATCGTCTCCGCACGAATCATGACATGCGCTGCCGTGAGTACTTTGGATAAATCTACATTCTCGACAAATCGCTCAACATAATCATTGGCAGGGTTCATTAGAATTTCTTCTGGTGTTCCAATCTGAACTACAGCACCGTCCTTCATCAACGCAATGCGATCACCGATACGTAATGCTTCATCGAGATCATGTGTAATGAAGATAATGGTTTTCTTCATGTTCTCTTGTAGTTCAAGTAATTCATCTTGCATATCTTTACGAATAAGCGGGTCAAGTGCACTAAAGGATTCATCCATTAACAGAATGTCAGGATCGTTCGCCAAACCCCGAGCGAGTCCCACGCGTTGCTGCATACCTCCACTTAATTGATCGGGCTTCTGATTCTCAAACCCCGCCAAACCAACTAATGCCAAGGATTCCTTAGCTTTCTTTACACGCTCTTCTTTGCCTATTCCTTGTACCTCTAAGCCATATTCAACATTCTCTAATACCGTACGATGCGGAAATAAAGCAAATTTCTGAAAGATCATACTCATGGTCTTCCGTCTAACCTGTCGTAATTCTTCCTTATTCATTCGAACAATGTCCTTGCCATTAATAAGGACTTGTCCAGCCGTTGGTTCAATGAGACGGTTCAACAGTCTGACTACCGTTGATTTCCCACTACCTGACAAACCCATAATTACGAATATTTCACCAGGTTCAATTGAAAAACTGACCTGATTAACCCCAACTGTCAATTTCGTTTCTTTCAAAATACGTTCCTTAGACCAACCTTGCGTAAGTAGAGGAAATGCCCTTTTCGGATCATTACCAAACACCTTACTCAACGATTTAACCTCTATAATTGGCATCTTTATGCCCCTTTCAATCATCTGTATCTCATTTATGGCACTTATTATAGTGTAGACTCCCCCAAAAAAAGGGTCAAAATGTAAAAACGTCCGTATAGTACGTACAGTTTTAACTTTACGTACTATACTAACTGTATACTCTGTTTAACATACATATCCTACATAACCGTATTCTTTACTTTTCAAACGCTTTTTTTTACAATGGATGCTGTGGATATTGTTTCCGCTCATCGCAAGCGTTATTCAAGGGAGTGTACGATATGACAACATTTGATGGATTAAATGAAGAACACACTAAAGTGATCGAAAAGGCGCGTCAACGCGTCATGGATTCTATTGGTAAGAATATGGATCTTTATGGGGTCACGATGTCCATTGGTCATTTGTACGGAAATATGTATTTCCACGATGGTCCCGTCACGCTCGACGAGATGGGTCAGGAAATGGGTATGAGCAAAACAAGTATGAGTACGGGTATGCGTGCATTAGTGGATCTAAAAATGATCAATAAGGTATGGGGGAAAGGCTCGCGGAAAGATCTATACGAAGTAGAAGACGATTGGCACCAAAATTTTGTCGAATACTTCTCTATTAAATGGCGAAAATCTATGGAAATGAATATTAATTCTTTACATAAATCGTTAACAGAGCTTAAAAAACTTCGAGAAGAGAACATTGATCATGAGCCCTTGGTGGCCCTGGTTGACATGGATATCGTCAGAATGAACCATGCAATCCAATATTATAGATGGTTAGGACGCTTTATTGATGCATTAGAAACCGGGCAAATTTTTGATTGGATTCCCAAAGAAGAGCCCGAATAACAGGCAACACCTTCTTATATATGTGAAATGCCGTAAGCTATGATTCACTATAGCTTACGGCATTTTTGTTATTGTACATAACACATGAATACGATTTACTCAGGGCGCTCTATCGTAAATATTCCACCCAACTTCGCATAGGAATTACCTGCTAATCGACTTACTGGTTTCAGTTCTTCGGGATCAATATATCCATCTTGATACACGGATTCATCTATATGAAAGCAAACCACTCGTCCGATTAATAAATCCGTAGCTAGAGATTCCTTCGTTCCTCCGAGTGGAATACAATGTTCAAGTAAGCACTCCATCCGGATTCTTGCTTCTGCAATGCCGGGGACAGCTATCTTGTCACTTGCTACAGGTGTAAGCCCTGCTAGAAGAACCTCACTCTGATCAGGTGGCAAGCTTGCTGCTGTCTCGTTAATCTGCTGAATATACGATTCATCAGAGATATGAACAACAAATGCACCCGCTTCAATAGCATTCCTAGCCGTATCCTTCTGAACACCATTCTTTCGCTGTACAGATATAGAAATCAACGGAGGATCTGACGTAACAATATTAAAATAACTGAACGGTGCGCCGTTCAGCACTCCCATATTCGAAAGCGTTGTTACGAAGGCTACCGGTCGTGGAATAATGCTCCCTATGAGCAATTTATAGTTGTCGCGATCACTTTGATCAGACGGATCAATCGATATCACGGACATTCCCCTTTCTCACAAAAGAATCAGAACTGATTATAACTCACGAACTCCCCTACTGGCTTACGATATCCACGTGGTCTTCCACTACTGGTATCCTCTTTCCCAATGGCGATCATTAGAGCTGGTACATATGCTTCAGGAATATTTAAGTCTGTACGTATAGTCTCCGGGTCGAAACCAATCATTGGACAGGTGTCCCAACCCTTTTCTTTAGCTATTAACATGAAATTCATAGCGCTTAGACTCGCATTACGAATAGCTTCTTCTATCTTGAAAGCTTCTCCTCTACTCTCATAAAAAGATTCCACCGATTCTACAGTCATATCATATTCCTGTTGATTAATCACGCCCAGATGAAGTAACCCCTCGTTCATTCGCCCAATGTCCTTGTACGCATTCTTATTGCCTAGAACCATAACGATAGCGGAAGCTGTCTGTACTTTATATTGCTTATTCGCAGCTAAGTAAACCTTGTTCAACAACTCAGGCTCTTTAACGACCACGTAATGCGCATGCTGCAAATTAAACGCAGATGGGCTATATTTCACAAGATTAAAGATATCATCCAATTCATTATTCGGTATTTCCACGCCTGTTATGAATTTATTAGCTGATCTTCGTGACTGCAATAGTGGTATGAATTCGCTCATGTATGGTTCCCCCTAAATATTATTTCAGTAGAATGGCATCTAATGAGTAATCTCCAGCACCTATGAGTGCCAACCCTACAGCAACAGCAACAGCAATCAACAATAAGTTGTATTCATATCCGTTAGCTGTAGCCCAATATCCATTTGGACCGTGTACTTTCACGATAGCTCCAAGCATCGTCGCAACAATGAGGACCGCACCGATCACAGTGAATAGCCCTGATGCAAACAATACCCCTCCAATAAGCTCCATAAGTCCGGCCATGACAGCCATTAGAACTCCTGGTTTCATCCCCATGGATTCCATCCAACCACCGGTTCCCTTCGGACCATATCCACCAAACCACCCGAACAATTTCTGTGCACCATGCGCCATAAAACTTAACCCAACAACCAATCGTATAATTAACAATCCTAATGCAATACTCATTTCTAATTCCTCCAGTTATCGTATTTGTTTATTCCTTTACCCATAACAAACTGTCTTAATATTAAGATATATATTCAAAAAAAATCGTAATTCTATCTCTTATATTCCCAACTCATCTCTTCGCCTCTTTATCTTCATTTGTTATCTCTTGAATTAAAGATATTTTATTTAATTGTATTAGTCAATCTTTATTTCATATCGACTTCTGTCTTATATAAATAAAAAATAGCAGTCCCCGTTAATATCAAGTGACCACTACCTTATTCAGATCTATGTAACTCGCAACTCTTTACTGACCTTATACCAAGATATCAATGCCACCACTCGCACTGATTGTGCCCCTAGCCCTTTGCGTATTGTTGTTATCCTTCTTAGTCGTATCCACTGCACTACTTTGGCTTGTATTCGAACTCTTTTGGGTAATCTGAGCTGAAATAAGCTGAATCTGTTGTTCTAGTTGAGCCACTTTCTTTTCTTTAGTGTTTGCATCGTCTTTACTTGCATTCTCTGTCTTAAGTTCAGCCTGAAGTTTGGCTAGTTGTTTCTCAAGACTCGATGTATCGTTTGTCGATGATGTGTAAGATGTACTACTTGTCCCCGATATGGATGAAATACTCATTGATAATCCCCCTATGAATGATAATGGTGAACAACCTAAGTATACGCGGAATAACTGCCTCCTACCTGAGTGCCTGCTGAATACACGCTGAAAGTTATTATACTTCATCTGATGAGGACATAAAAAGACTGTTCAAGCGGAGTTAAGTATCCCGCTCCTCTCTAATGTTCTCCTGGTGTATTCATATTCCGGAATACATCCTGAGCATTCATTGTCAGCTCATTCCCCTCTATCCAGCGTACACCAACCCCGTTCAACCATTTCATTACACTGTATTGCCCATGTTCCAAAGCCTGATGTATGGAGTCCTTCATTCGATGGTGATAGATTGCCACAATTGGATGGTATATGCCTTCTACTTCCACCGCCAGCACATCTTCATCCTCATAGGACGCAACCAAAGAATGTATTACATCACTATTTATGTATGGCATGTCACACGGTACAATAACATATCGCTCTGCTGGAAAGTGTGCCATGACGGAATATATGCCCACAAGGGGCCCACATCCCACGAACTCTTTCTCATCAACGATTACGTTCATATCTTGATTGAAATCCCCTAGAAACTCAGGGCGAGCTACCAATATAACTTCATCGCTTACGGTTGATACAGCTTCATGTGCAATCTCATAATAAGGCTTGCCATTCCGCGATGCAAAAGCCTTCGGAGATCCATACCGTCGCGACAATCCACCTGCAAGCACAACACCTATCGTGTTCATTCCCCACCTCCTATCTGACCTACGTCATAGATCATTGTATCTTTCACCAACATCTCAACTAAAATCACGAGTATCCTTTACGCCATTCATGAACAGTACCATCCAGTCCTTGATCTTTATCTTATCTGAGATGTCGATGACGTCATAATCTTCGTCCATCTCCACCCCTTCATATGCCATTACCAATATAATATTCGTTAGTGTATGTAAGCTTGCCCATTCTTCCTTCGTTCGTACGATCACAACTTTCGGTTCATTTGCTTGCTTAAATCCCTCTATTAATATGAGATTGGGGTCAGAAACAATAGCCATATTCAATAATCCTGCATACTCAGTTTCATACTGCATATGCATCTGAACCACGCCACCACCGACAACTATAGAACTAACGGCCCCACTCTCCAAGAACTTCATACTATCGGTTTCAGAAGATGGCATGTCGAGTGGTCCGCCATGTCCATGGTGTTTGATGACCGCCACACGAAGGTGTTGAGCTACTAATAATTGAATCCAATATTCAATGAGTGTTGTTTTCCCACTATCTTTATAACCCACAACCTGTAATACCTTTACCCCATTCATTTAGGTAGTTCTCCCCTTTCTTTAAGCTTCTACTCGAAGCTTTTACAATGACAACCTCCGTGTTATATCCATCATAGGATAACCTACTACTCTCAAACAACTGATTTCATTCGTAAATTCACACGATCTCTCCACCGGTAAGTTTAACAACTATAGCACTTTGGGTAATCTGTATAACAGAGCAGACATATTCCTCTTATGAGAGATTATATTATTCATACTATTATGCCTAGGGGGATTACACTAACATGAAGCGCAATGATACGATGATGCAATTTTTCGAATGGCATGTTGAATCAGATGGAACACATTGGAATCGTCTAAGAGACTCCGCATCTGAATTGAAACAAAAGGGTATTAGTACCGTGTGGATTCCACCGGTCACCAAAGGTCAATCGAATAATGATACAGGATATGGTACTTACGATTTATACGATCTGGGCGAATTTGACCAAAAGGGAACCGTTCGAACGAAGTATGGTACCAAACAGGAACTCGTCGATGCGCTCACAGCATGCCATGAGCATGGTCTTGCCGTATATGTAGATCTGGTCATGAACCATAAAGCTGGAGCAGATGAAACAGAGAAGATTAAGGTCATTGAGGTAGATGGTAAGAACCGGACGAAAGAGATATCAAAGTCCTTTGATATTGAAGCCTGGACGAAATTCACATTTCCAGGACGTGGAGATAAGTACTCTTCATTCAAGTGGAATGCTGAGCATTTTAATGGGACAGACTTTGACGCTCGAAATTCACGAAATGGGATTTTTCGAATTCTAGGTGAGAATAAACATTGGAACGAGCATGTAGCCAATGAATTCGGCAACTACGATTATTTAATGTTCGCTAATATTGACTACAATCATCCACAAGTGAGAAAAGAAATGATCTCATGGGGCAAATGGCTTGCGAACACTATATCTTGTAATGGTTATCGCCTGGATGCTATCAAACATATTAATCATGATTTCATTAAAGAATTCGCTACTGAAATGATGAAAGAACGTGGAGAGGATTTCTATATCGTAGGCGAGTTCTGGAATCCCGAGCTATCTAAATGCCAGCAGTTTCTAGATACGATTGATTACAAAATTGATCTGTTCGACGTATCGCTTCATTACAACTTACGTGCGGCTTCAGAAGCTGGTAAATCCTTTGATCTCAGAACTATTTTTAAAGATACGCTAGTCGGCTCTCACCCACAGAATTCTGTCACATTCGTCGATAACCATGATTCCCAACCACATGAAGCACTAGAATCCTGGGTGAAAGATTGGTTCAAACAAAGTGCGTATGCCCTTATACTGCTTAGACAAGACGGTTATCCCGTGGTGTTCTACGGAGACTATTATGGCATTGGTGGCTCAGAACCCCAAGCAGGCAAACAAGCAGCCATTGATCCACTGTTATATGCTCGTTACCATAAGGCTTACGGTAAGCAACAAGACTATTTCGATCATCCGAATACGATTGGATGGGTGCGCCAAGGGGTGCAAGAAATTGAGCGTTCGGGTTGCGCGGTTGTTATTTGTAATGGTGATAACGGTGAGAAACGAATGTGTGTTGGGGAACATCATGCCGAGGAAGTCTGGGTCGATCTAACCAATACTAGAAAAGAACGTATTACCATTGAAGAGGACGGATTTGCAACATTTCCATCTAATGGCGGTAGCGTATCTGTCTGGGCATATCCGGAGATTGATGTAGAATAATCATGGATCATCCAATATTAAAAGGGCACTCGTTACATCGTAATACATTACGTGTAAGTGAGACGCCCTTTTTTTGTTACCAATCAAGTCTATTCCTTCGGATGGCATTCAAACATCCTACATTTCATTTCTTTCTTCATATTATTCATTACGAGTTTGTCCAATTGCCGAATCATATCTCTAAGTCCATCCTGTTTCTCCAACAATCCAATGAGCGCACGAATCAATACGACTTTCGGTTGTTCACATGCCAGTTCCTCTTGCAGAAGTTGGGTAGCTTCCTGAAGTTCTGTCTTCTCAGAGTTCGTTATAGCAAGTTCCTTAATCGTAGACATTACCTGCTGAATTAGATCACTTATTTGTGTAACATCAGGAACTTGTTCCCCTTTCAGCCCATAATGTATATATTCACTCATGTCTGAATCTTGTAATAAGGCTGGTCTTATTCTTACTTGCATATTCGTCGTCATATCCTCCATACACTGAACGACAAATTCCGCCATATTCCGAGCATTAAGAGACTTTTTCTCAAAAATGAATAAGAAAATAAACTCTCGCATAATTCCATTATAAATCATCACGAGATCCCATATATTAGGTTCTATCCCCTCGCCAAATACACGCAAGAGACTCTCTCGATTATAATTCAGAAGATTAGCCCTTAGTCGAAATAAAAAAGGTGCAATCTTCCCATCAGGCAACGTTAATTTCTTCAGTTCCTGCATAATAAAACTGTTGTCTAGAAAGAACCCAATCTGACATTCCGTCTCAAGAATAAACACTTCCTCTAGGGAGAGTGTCTGATCTATTCGAATATTTCTAATTTGTTCAGTCAATTTCTGTTGTTGCATCATCAAGACTTCAATTAGTAAATCTTCCTTAGAGCTAAAGATGTTATACAAAGAACCTTTGGCGACGCCACAGTCATCTGCAATATTCTGTATGGATGTAGCAAGATACCCTTTTTCCAAAAAAAATCGCATGGCTGAATCTAATATTTTCTGCTTTATTACGCTCAATTCGCATCCTCTTTTCAAGAAATAAATTGACTTTATTTAAAATTTGAGTAAAATTTAGTATATGTTTTGACCCATGAGTTTTATAGAAAACTATACGGTCAATAGTACATACTAAGTGATTTAACGTCAAGATATCAAACCTATGGAGTTGATGAGATTACATCGATTCCATTCTATATATATCACAAAGTAATTCAATGGAGAATGGGAGAGAGATAACTGAATGGCATTACAAACCGCAGCAAGTGCACCTGTAAACACTGAGTTTTCTATAAAGACAATTATCGCACCCCTCATGGCTGTTATCCTAGGCATGATTATGGTCATCCTTGATAGTACCGTTATCAATGTGGCTATTCCGAACTTACAAGCGTATTTCGGGACAGAATTAAAGACAATTCAATGGACGATTACCGGATATATGCTAGCATTATCGGCCGTTATCCCACTGGCTGGCTGGATGACAGATAAGTTCGGGGCTAAGAAGATCTTCGTCATCACGATAGCCTTATTTACATTCGGATCCATTCTTTGCTCTCTGGCTCAAACCTCAGAACAACTCATCATTTTCCGAGTCATTCAAGGGCTTGGTGGCGGTATGGTCGCTCCCATCGGAATGGCTATGGTCTTCAAACTTGCTCCTCCTGACAAGAGAGGTTCCGTTATGGGTATGCTTGGTATTCCCATGTTACTAGCTCCTGCCTCAGGACCCATATTGTCAGGTTGGCTGATCGATATCGCATCATGGCATTGGATCTTCATTATTAACGTACCGATCGGGATTGTTGCTGTTATTGTAGGGATTAAGTTCTTACCTTCATTTGAGAGTAAAAAGGTACCTTCACTCGATATTTTTGGAATCATCCTCGCTCCGATCGCATTCGCCATGTTAGCTTATGGTGTAAGTGAAGCCGGAACTAGCTGGACATCCAGAAGTACATTAACAGGATTGATCGTTGGTGGGGTTGCCCTCATCCTATTCATTATCGTAGAGCTTAAGCAGAAGGAACCTTTACTAGAACTTCGTGTCTTTGCTTCTTCTGACTTCACAAGAGGTGTAATCTTGTCTTGGATCACACAGGTCGCTATGTTCGGTGCCATTCTTATGATTCCTCTATATTTACAAAATGTTAGAGGATTTACGCCGCTTGAAAGTGGGTTTACCACGCTCGCTCAAGCTCTTGCATCCATGGTCTTGATGCCATTTGGAGGTAAAATGTTCGATAAGTGGGGCGCCCGTCCACTTCTACTGGCAGGTCTAACACTAGTATCGACGGCCCTATTCCTATTCTCTCAGATTACTGTTGATACAGCTATGTCTATGATTATACTTCCACTTGTATTTATGGGTGCAGGCATGGGGCTTACGATGATGCCACTCAATACACACATCCTAAATTCAGCTCCACGTAAACTCGTAAATCGGGTAACGCCGCTCACTTCAGCTACACAACAAGTCGTTACATCATTTGCTATCGCTGGATTAACTGGGTACTTAACTTCACAGATCGTCCATTACATGTCCGCTCCCGAGACAGCAGGGAATATGCAAGCCAGCTCGACTGCGGCATTTGCTGATACATTCTTCATTACAGCATGTGTCGCTGTTGCAGGACTTGTGCTAACCATATTCTTACGCAAACCTCGTGTTAACCCAGGAGATGAGCTTGCAGATGACGAAATGCCAGACGTAAAAACGATGATTTCGCATTAATTGAATTTAGTTGTTAGTAAAATATAAAAGGATGTTCCTGCAAGCCTTGAATTAGGCTAAGGAACATCCTTTTATTTTGCAGTAATTAAATTAAATAGTCTGTTTGGATATCGCCCCAAAATAATCTACAACGACCTCACGTAATTCCAGCGCAGCCCGCGAAATGTACCGACTCCTGTGCCATAATAAAGCTATCTCCCGTACCAATTCTTGATTCTCCACTTGGAGATATTTGATACGTTCCCGTGAATTCTTTGCCGTGCTTGGTATGAAGGCTATGCCAATTTCGGCTTCTACAAGAGTACTTAACCTTGCAGGTTCATTTCCCTCATACACATATTTAGGTTCAAATCCAACCGATTTGCATACAGAGTCCACTAAATCGCGAGTACCGTAGCCTCTCTTTACACCTACAAACCATTCATCCCTTAGTTCTGCCAAGGATACGCTGCTTCGGTCTGCCAACCGATGCCCCTCCGGAACAGCTACAAGGATTGGGTCTATGAATACAATTTGGCATTCAATGTCATCCCCTTGAATAGGAGGAGAGGACAAGCAGAAATCGACCTCTCCTCTATGAAGAAGCGTAACCATTTCCTGCGTGGTCAGCATTTGCACATGAAATTGGATATAGGGCTGCTTTTTCCGAAACTCTCGAAGAATATTTGGCAGCATGCTTGCGGTGGTCACCGCTAATTCGAGTGTGTTATGTTCCGGACTGGATAAATCGCTAAGCTCTCGCTTCCCCTGTTCCAATTCAAACAAGGCCCTTTCTGCACGGCGAAGGAAGCTGCTTCCGAACTCATTCAATCGCAGATTCCTCCCTATTCGATCGAATAGAGGGACCCCTAGATCCTCCTCCAAGCGTTGAATCGTTTTACTAAGTGACGATTGTGTAACGTGCAGATTTCGTGCAGCTTCGGTCACATGTTCCAAACGTGCTACTGCGAGAAAATATTGCAGTTGAAGAAGTTCCATTTCGCGCCTCCATTCATTCCCTCAAGTCAATGATATTATAACATTTAATGCGTTGGAACGAATAATCAATTTCAAGTACAATGACATTAATACGATTGAGGGGGACCAAAAATGAGTGTTCGTAGCAGGTGGTTAATGATTTCAGTTGGTCTAGGAATACTATTGAATCCATTAAATTCTTCGATGATTTCTGTTGCTATTCCAAGGCTGCAACATGTGTTCCAACTTAACTTTACAGATGTTTCTTGGATTATTTTTTCTTTCTACATTGCAAGTAGCATCGCTCAACCTGTCATGGGAAAGGCCAGTGATTTATTCGGTCGCAGGAAGATATTTCTCACCGGGCTTATTGTAGCCTTCATTGCATCATTATTAGCTCCATTATCACCAACCTTCGGGTGGCTCATCGTGTTCCGCATTGTGCAAGCCATCGGAACAAGCATGATGGTTGCAGTTGGAATGGCCATTGTGCGGATTCATATTACAGAGAAACAAGCGACTGCGCTGTCTGTATTGTCCATATTCCTATCCGGAGCAGCAGCAATTGGACCCTTTATTGGCGGGATCATCATTCACTGGTGGGGCTGGCCTGCTATCTTTTTCGTCAATATTCCATTCGTGGTGGTGAGCTTTCTATTATCTTGGAGGCATATTCCTAAGGATGAACCGTCAACTTCCGTTGCTCTGGGCATGTCCTTTCGTAAATGGTTTGATTTGATTGATGCGTCAGGGATCCTACTCTTCACGGTGGGGCTGGTTGCCCTGCTCCTTGGATTACTCTCAGCAAAATCATCTGGGTATTTCTCATTAGGTAATGTCATTATCGTGCTGGTAGCCCTCGTGCTACTTGCGGCTTTCGTACGACATGAGTTAAAAGCGACGTCACCCTTTATCCCTTTACGCACATTCGCCAAAAATCCTGCGATGACTTGGGTTAATGTCGAATTCATGCTCGTTAACGTACTTTATTACTCGCTCTTTTTCGGGCTTCCATCCTACTTGCAAATGGTACGTCATGTGAGCGAGTTCCAAACAGGAATTCTCATGCTAAGCTTAGGCTTTTGCTCGCTAATCACTTCTCCAATTGCAGGACGATGGATCGATAAATCAGGACCCAGGCCGGCATTGCTGGTGTCCGCAATCCTAATGACATTAGGGTCGGTGTGGCTCGTGACATTGAATCAAACTTCACCGGTTATCAGCGTGTGCTTGGCGTTGGCTGCATTCGGTATTAGCAACGGGTTGAACAATGTAGGTATGCAAGCGGCCTTGTTCCAAAGTTCTCCAAAAGAAATAATCGGTGTAGCATCCGGATTATTTAATACATCAAGATACTTGGGAACTATTCTCTCTTCCTTGTTGATAAGCATCGTCATGGGAGGCGAGTTCAGCTTCAGGGGATTTCGAGTGCTTGGGATTATTCTCACGGTAATCGCATTGTCTTTGGTATTCATAAATCAGCGGCGCAGGGAGGATTATTCACCAAGGTTAGAAGAAGGTTAGATTTATATTTCTATATTTAAAATACATGCATTTTAATGTTGTTTTTCCATTGACAACAAAGATATTTTTATTAATAATAAAGAATAAACAACAAGAAAGGCGATACAAAACCATATGATAAAAGCAATCATTTTTGATTTGGATAATACACTTTATTGGGACGAACGCTCGAATGATGAAGCTTTAGACGCGACTTGTCTCTTTGCATCGAGTGATATTTCAGCGATTTCTCCCGATCAACTTAAACATGACGTCATCCGAGAAGCCGAGCTACAATTCGCCACTTCCAATTTCTTTGATTTCGCTAGTTCGATTGAAGTCACGGCACTAGAGGCACTTTGGGCTCGATTCGACTTAGGATCCCATCCGATGTTAGAGAAGATGAGGATTGAAGCCCCGATCTATCGATTTAACGCATGGAATGCGGCACTTCAAAGCTCAGGTCAATATAATCCAGACTTAGCTTCCGTTCTTGCTGTACGCTATCCCCGAGAGCGCAGAAAAAGATCATTTATTTATGATGACATGTTCGAAACGCTTACTCTGCTTCGTTCCAAGTACCGCCTTCTCCTATTGACCAACGGAACCCCCGATCTACAGCAAGAGAAAGTGGACAGCGTTCCAGAACTGGCTTCTTTCTTTGAACATATCGTAATTTCCGGCAATTTCGGAGAAGGCAAACCTTCAGAATCCATATTCCGTCATGCCATCGATTTACTCGAAATAAACCCGGATGAAGCCGTGATGGTCGGAGATAACCTGTACACAGATATACTCGGGGCTAATCGTTCGGGTATCCAAAGTATTTGGATAAACCGTTCCAATGCCTCTAGACCCGACCATATACATCCCACACGTGAAGCATTGTCGCTAAGTGAGCTTCATCCCCTGTTGCTTTCATTGTAATGATGAACACGAAATACAACAAAAACAAAGATTGAGACATTAAAGTAATAAAAAATGCCGCTCCTTCATCTTGGATGAAAGAGCGGCATTTCATGTACCATACACAATATAGATTAGTTGATCCAACGAAGGTCAATTTTCATTAGCTCATCTTCCCAATCTTCTGGGCAGCTTACATCTGACACGATAATATCTACTGCATGGAACGGCATAATTTTAGAGAAAGCCTGAACCCCGATTTTGGAATGATCGGCTAGAACAATCGTCTGACTTGCAGCATTTGAGAACATTTTTGAAATATGGGATTCGTTAATATCGTAGTCCGTAATCCCTGTCTTCAACGAAACGCCGCCTACCGACAGAAATGCTTTGTCCAGATGGAAATCCTGCAACATATTCTCGCACAGCGGTCCTGTAATTGAGTTCTGTTCGGGATTCAACTCACCACCTAGAAAGATAACTTTCCCGGTAAACCGCCCTCTGCTCAAAGCTTCCGACAAATGAACGCCAACAGCCAAGGAATTCGTTAACACGGTAATGTTCTTTTTCCCTCGAATCGACTTCACCATTTCGATCATTGTCGTTCCTACGTCCAATGCGATCATATCACCATCTTGAATTAAGGAAGCGGCAATCTCGCCGATTCTCTGCTTACCTTCAACATTAATCGTCTCACGTTGCTCAAAGGTAGGCTCTCCATACTCATATGCAGAGCGTACGGCGCCGCCGTGAACTCTGCGTAAATGGCCTTCGGATTCCAAAAAGTCTAAATCACGTCGAATCGTCTCTGTCGTAACGCCAAGTTCATCGGCAAGCGGAATTACTTTGACTTTGCCGTCTTGAATTAAGTATTGCATGATCAGATCTTGTCGTTCTTTTGCCAATAGAGACATCCGTTTACCACCTGTCTTCGTAAATAATAAACATAATACAACTAAGTATATCTGGTTACTACAAAGATTCAAGTAGGTTGTGGATCGCTTGAGCGGCTTCCGCTCGGGTTACTAAACCTTTTGGAGCAAAATTCCCGTTTGTTTGTCCCTTCAGTAAATGAAGTGCTGTTGCCTGATCTATTGAAGCTTGCGCCCAAGAACTTATCGATTTGTTATCCTTATATTTCGTTGTACCAAGCACAGGGCTTTCCTTATGGGTTAACTTCCAAGCACGTACAAGCATCACCGCAAATTGTTCCCGTGTGACGTTTCCATCCGGCATGAATGTATTCTGGTTAACCCCTTGTACTAGCCCGGATGTAGCTGCTGCAGAAAGGTCGTTGTTGTACCACATTCCTTTTTTCACATCCGTAAACGAAGGCTCTGCGCTACCCGATAATCCTGATGCACGAGCAAGAAGAGCGGCGGTCTCCGCACGTGTCATGGTTACATTGGGTTTGAACTGGAGCGGACTTTCGCTAAACGTAGACCCTTCAATGAAATCTCGGAATAAGTCTCGCGCACTTAGATCAACAACAGCAGTTTCGGCCCAGTGCTTATTGAGATCGGCATATTTCGCTTCATACTCCAAGATCATATATTGACCATTGCCCACAATCTTATAGGATCCTTGTTTGTCCTTTAAAATCGTATCAAAATCCGTAAGTCTCATATTACTCTCGTCAAAAATGTTATACAGTCCTATACGTTTCCCATTCATATTTTCCTTAACGGGTGCAGAAATTTGAATCTTACGATCTTGTACGATTTGATTCGAGCCTTCAGAAGATGCCCAGAGAATGCTAACCATAGGTGACATTAAACGAATAGCTGCTGCACCTTGCGATTTCAATGTTGCATCTAAATCATCGGTAATCGGATGATAGGATATGGTTAATTGCGCCTTCGCTTGTTGTTCCTTGGACATTCCCTTTCCGACTTCTTCAAGCTCGGACCTTGCAACTTGAACCGTCCCCCATGGAAACACAACATCAATTAGCTCTGCACTAATATCAGCTAACGAATAAGGGATCTGAACTTCTGTCTTAGAATCGGGAATCGTAACACTCACTGATTTAAGACTACTGCCTGGTTTGAGATCCTTAGGTTTAACCACTTGAATTGATTCTTGATTCTGGCTAGGTACATTAGGTGTCACAACAGCACCTGAATTTCCGTTCCCACCATTCCCACCGTTCCCTCCGCCTCCGCTATTTGAACCATTACCTTCTCTGTTGATGACTTCAATGTCAAACGATGCCATTAAGGTTCCGAAATATGCGGTGATGCTCGCTTTTCCTTTACTTAACGCTTTAACTACTCCTGTTGCGTCGACAGTCACTACAGCTGCATTACTACTACTATACTGAACATCTTCGGAAACCATTTGTTGACTTCCGTCACTGTATTGTGCGGACAATTTCAATTGTGTTCCATCGTTTACATTTAGTTTATTGGCACCATAAATTTGTAGGGATTGAAGCACTGGCTTAGGCTGCTCCGTCCCTGCATCAGCCGTCACCATCAACTGAACTGTACTCTGAAATACGCCATATGTTGCGGAGACTACTGTAGACCCCTCTTTCAGCGCCGTTAACACACCAGATCCTACATCAACGGAAACAACGGTAGGGTCTGCCGATAACAATGTTATTCCTTCAACCGCTGGAATCCCTGGACCCAACAACGTTTGCTCCGTTTGATCGGTATATTGCGCTGTGACTACAGCTTGAAGCGTCTCTCCTACCTTCACATTGTTCAGGTTGTCCAAGCGAATGGACTGCATATCTGGTTGAGCAATCACATCCGATGTTACTAATAGTTTATAGGATGCGGATAAACGCCCTGAATTTACGGTAATTAACGTTTCTCCATCTTGTTTGGCAGTCACAACACCATCAGTATCAACCTCTGCGATCTCCGGTTGACTGCTTGTAAATACCATATTCGGTACGTCTAATGTTATGCTCCCATCCGAATATACAGCTTCCACGACCGAATGCAACTGCTCGCCCACACTCATAGGAGCAAGCCCTTTAAGACGAAGAGATTCAATAACCGATGCTTGAATTGTAAAGCTGCGTTCTTCCGATTTCGTTGTATTAACGGAATCGGAAGCTTGCGCATACCAAGTATAGGGTTGTCCAGCTTGTCTGTTATTCCACACAAACTCTGCTCTCCCATCAACCGCCGGTACCTTGCCAAGTGAGTTGATCTGGCTTCCCTGAACTCCTATATAATCCGTAGCCAACTCAATATTCCCTTGGCGTGGGTTTAATGGAATCGTATATGCTTCGAACTTAGACTGAAAGTACCCCGTGTTCTCATTGGTCACTGCCGAATACGGAACCATATATAACTCTTGATCCTTCATATTGAAATACATCATTCGGAATGAAGCCGCACCTCCGAGCGCTACATCTTGATAATCGTGTAAATTTTCATAGACGACTTTTCCTCCGATGCGCTTCACATTGTATATGGCAGCTTGATGATGGCCGCAAAGCACCATGAATACATTGCTATTGGGTGCTACCACTTTGTTCATCAAATCCACGGCATCCACAACATCGTCGGTTCCATAGTTACCTGAATCATAATAGAGATATTCGTGGACAGCTAAGATCGCTTTTCTATCTTTATATTGCTGTAAAATTCCGTTCGCCCAATCCATATCCGACTGGGTGTAACCCCAACCCAGATACATAATGATGAAGTCGGTTCCGTTCGCCGAAATCAAGTCATAATGGTTTTTGTTATTGTTCGTATTTCCTGCATAGTAAGGCTTGTTAGCAAACCTCGATTGACCGAAATAATCAAAGTAGTAGGCATTAACATCATGATTTCCTTGAATGACGCCATATGGCACATTAGCATCGTCAAGTATTTTCATACTGTGGTCTGCATTAATCCATTGGGATTGTGCTGTTGCCGTATTAACGATGTCCCCCGTATGGGCCACATATTTAATACCTAACTCATCTTTATGATCAGCTATCCATTGCGTTTCTTTATCGAAAATATGTGGAAAAGATTCCGACTGATACTGCGTATCCGTCATCCATACGAATGAAAAGTCATAGTCTGAGCGATTCGGAATTTTCGCTGGCTTAGATATATCACGCTGTGTCGAGGCAACATATAATTTACCTACTTTGGTTGTGCTGTTAATCATCGTTGCCGTATTTAGCGTTCCTTTTATCTTAAAATCTTTCTGATCTTCAGAGCCGTTTCCTGATCCGATTAACTCCCAGCGACTGTTGGTGTTATTCCATGCATACATCATCATCTTCTCGTTGGTATGCCCTTTCCAAACGACCTCCAGCTTATTGATACCCTTCAGATCTTCCGATACGCTCAGATCAAAACGCTGATAAGGGTAGTTGCTCAAAGAACGACTGTTAAAATATTCGTTATCCTCAGCGGCAATTTGATCGTAACCCTTTGAGGACAATTGCGTCTCACTCGTAATGGTCGTATTCGCTGGCGCTGTCATACTATTCGTACGATCATACGCCACATCAGTGCTGATCTTGGATGAGAAATCCTTCGTTAATTTAATGTCCTTCTCATAAAATTCGACGTCTACCGGGTCACCCGTTGGGTCGTTTACCTGCACTTGTAGCGGAACAGCATTCGATTGCTGTGTGAGTGTACCTGACTGTCCAGATGGCGTCACCATTGGGCTTAACGCTGAACCGTCAATGCTGAAGTTAACCGTCTTCTCTGTCGTCTCGTTGGTATCCGAAAGAGATACAGCCTTTACATTCAACTGTTGAACACCACTCTTGAGCCCAGTCAAATTAACCTGGATCAGACCTGATGCATCCGTGTCCGTCTCAACAGGCTGTCCTCCGTTTAACGTATACGTCACTTTAGAAGGCTTGTTGAGGATGCCCGTAAAGCTTAATTCAGGGGAATAGTAGACCTCACCGTCTTTCGGTTGCAACAAGGTCATAATTAATTCTGAATTTTGCGACTCTTTCGTTCCATAGAGGAGGAACGAATCCGTCATACTCGCATACTCAGCTTGGATCCAGTCTGCACTTCTGGCTGCACGCGATACTCTGACTTCATCCACGCCACCATGGAATGCGCCACCCGTCATTCCTGCATCAGAGGCCTTTCCTATCGTCAAAGGTGAGGCCGCCCCCGAGGTTTTAATAATAGCTCCCTCCCTTGTTGTGGAAGCTACCTCAACCCCATCTCTGTATAACTTTAAGTTATTGCTTGCTTTGGTGCTATCATAGGTAAGAGATAAATAAGTCCAATTCGCATCGACCGTTCCAGCATCCATCTCTCCCGTGGGTGCATATCCGTTCACAGCAGAGTCAACACTATTGGTATACACGTTCGCCTTCCATTTCCCACCGTTTATCCTGATCGAGAAGGCTTCATTGGCATTGTCACCGTCGCGTGCCCGGGATATCACATAGTAGTTTTGCTTCAACTCGTACTCATTTGCACGAACCCAACCTCCAATGGTCATTTGTTTCTCTCCATCTCCGACATTCCCGTTCGTCGACCGAATCCCACCACGATGACTTTCGTAGTATTTGCCAATGCGATTATATTTGGGATCTTGCCCTTCCAAACTGTAAGAAGTACCACTTTCAGTCGCCCCTACACTTTGTCTTAAGCCTATATTATTGTTTGCGGTGGAGTCCTGAAATTGTTTCACTGCGGATGGCTTGGTGTAGTAATCTTCGATTCTCTCTCCGAAATGATAGACGAGTAAATAACTCGGATCCCATACTTGCTTGGCATTGTTGACTGCCTTTGAACTTCCACCATAATACAACCACATATGATCCGTGCTTGATTTGCCATCAATTTGGGGTACTTTTACCCAGACAATGCTTTCACCTTGCGCGTCCCATTTCTCAACCTCATAGGGTAGTACTGTTAACTGATCTTCATCATAAAATTGTAGGTCCGTAGGTCCCGTCACGGCATAATCAATCTTGGAGGTATCCAATCGTACGGGAACCGAGAAATTCAGTAAGTTTTCATTAGATGCGATGTTGTCAAAAGAAAGCTTCATTCTATAGTTGCGATTAGAATCCGCCCAGTCTGAAATCTTCGATGAACTGCTTGCATAAGCCTGTGGACTTTGGACGTTTAATGTTAATTGACAGGCCATCAGTAGAGCCATGAACATGCCTACATATTTTTTTGCTCGAGGAAAAGTTGTCATTACTCAGTCACACCTCCCAATGTATTCAACAAATTCACAATCACTTGAACGGACTCTGCACGAGTAGCTGAGCGCTGTGGCTCAAACTTACCGTTACTTGCTCCTTTTATGATGCCGATAGAAGACATCTGTTGAACGGCGGAGACAGACCAAGCAGACAATTTCGTTGCATCCGTATACTTAGGCATACTCACCGTTGCATCATTCCCCTTCAGAAAACTATAGGCCCGGGCAAGCAGAACCGTCATTTCTTCTCTTGAAATGGGTGCTTCTGGAGCGAATTTGTCGCCTTGTTGTCCATTTACCCAGCCTGCTTTCACCGCTGCCCCTACATAGGTTGCATACCATGTATCTTTAGAGACATCCGAGAAATTTTGCGAACCTTGCAACGGAATATTCAGAGATCTAACCAATAAAGCAACGAACTCTGCTCGCGTGATGCTACGGGATGGTTCGAAATAATCCTCGCTCGTACCTTCAGCAATATGTTTGGCGGTTAATGCTTGAATAGCATCTAAAGCCCAATGTGTTCCATTAACATCCTTGTAATTCTTTTCATAGGTCATCACGATATATTGCCCGTTTAGCGTTACATCCGCCTCGATTCCATTGGATGTTACTTGGCCACCGATGTACTTGATCGTTCCGTCGCTCAGTCTTTGATACACACCTAGCAATGATTTCTTAGCATCCGACTTATATGAGAATACTGCATGTACGGGGTCCATCAACTGGACTGGTGTACTTTGCGAGCTTCCATCTTTCACGCTAACCGTGATGATGTGGGCTTTAGAT
Source organism: Paenibacillus macquariensis (assembly GCF_900156375.1). Taxonomy (GTDB): domain Bacteria; phylum Bacillota; class Bacilli; order Paenibacillales; family Paenibacillaceae; genus Paenibacillus_AQ; species Paenibacillus_AQ macquariensis. The sequence goes on along the minus strand of NZ_FTNK01000009.1, from coordinate 237,063 downwards.
GCTACATTCATGTTTACGGAATCTGGCATATTCGCTTGACTCATCCATTGTTTCAATTCAACATTCGGAACATCAGCATTAGACCAAGAGAAAGTTAACCCTCCGTTGGATCCCTCTTTCATAGCAGCTTTGAATAGGCTTGAAGGTAAGTTTAATTGCATACCATTACCCTGTAGCTTAAAGCTATTATCGCCGAGGAGATTGCTGGCATTTACCGGGAACACCAACTCAGCTGTATCCGTTGATATTGGATATAGGTTCTTATTCTTAAGATCAGCGTCGGTGATGACTATCCTATTGGATGTAGTCGGGTTGGTTACTCCAACACTTGAACCAGCTCCATTACTACTATTATTGCTATTGTTGCCACCGCTACCATTATTGTTGTTACCGCCATTACCATTGTTGTTATCGTTGTTCGATGAAGAAGGCTCTATCGTCATTTCGTAATTACTTATCATGTCGTTATAAACCGCTGTAATCATCGTCTTTCCTGGAATTAATGCCGTAAAGGAACCCGGTTCTTTCATCTTTATTAAGCTTTCGTTCGCAATCGACCAATTTGCTGCCTTCGTGATATCAACTACCGAATCGTCACTGTACAACGCTTCCGCTTTGAGGTCGAAGGAATCACCAGTTCGAATCGTAGTTAACGTTCCTGTAATTCTCACTGAACGAAGCTTAGGTTGCTGCACGGTCACGCCGTACCCGACTTCGTACCCTTGATAAATCGCTGAAATATAGGCTGATCCTGCTTGCACTGCTTCGATTACACCCGTTACAGCATCAATGGATGCCACTGAAGGGTTATCACTCTCATATCGCACATCCTGCGTTATCGTTATTTCGGAATTGTCCGAGTAAACGGCATTTAGAACGGTGGATCCCTTTTGACCTACGTACAACATCAAAGGGCCCGTGAATTTCAATGATTTAATCTCGGATGCACCACCCACGACTTGAACCCTCAAGTCTGCATTCATACCCAAAGACTCAGCATGAATGATCGCCTTACCTTCTTTTAGAGCAGTAAGTTTGCCTTCAGGGGAAATGGTTGCAATACTTGGCTGATTCGAGCTGTATACATTACCCGAAGTCAGCATCTCCGATTCTCCATTATCATAGTTAACATATAAGCTGAGATCCGCTTGTTCACCTGTGCGGACCACGGAAGGACCTACGATCGTCAAGGATTGCGGAATTTTATTCTTTACCGTAATTGAGACGTTCGCGCTAACCCCTTCAAAAGTCGCTTTCAGCACAGCTGAACCTGCCTGAAGAGGTGTGATCAAACCATTTTCCGTTACAGTCGCGATATTCGGCGTAAGACTCTTATAGCTTATTCCGCTCTCAGCAACCCTTTCCGATCCGTCAGATGCGACAAGAATGATCTTGGCTTGCTCTGTCGTGCCCACATATATTTCTTGCGGAACTTCCCATCGTAATGCTGAAATCGTAACTGGTGCTACGCTCGTCATTCGGTCATATAAGTCCTTAACGCTAGCTGCCTCAAGCACCTTGCTGTACAGGTGAACGAAACCTATTTTTCCGTCCATGTAATTCTTAGCTCCGTCACCTGCTGCATTAGCACCGATGAGTAAATCAACTTTTCTTGCACCCGCTACAACACCAGTAATGGGCTTACTACCCACAAGGGTACCGTTTAAATATAGCTTTGCTGTCGCGCCGTCGTATGTTGCCGTTGCATAATACACTTGTTGCGTCGTGATTGTATCTTTGCTCTCCACGATCACATAGGATTCTTGCCCATTGATTTTACGAATCAAAAACCAAGCTTCCAGTTTCTTCGTAATCGGATTAAATTCTAATGTGTAATCAGAGTGATTTGTTTTTCCGATAAGGGTCTGATTTCGATAAAGATCATCAAGCATAAAGGACGTTGCCAATGTTAAATACATTGGACTTAGCGCTTCCTGATGAGGAATGCGAGCATAGTAGGATCCATCTACATCCAGTACCCTTTTATTAAAAGCAGGGTGAAAGTACAAATTAGGATCTTGGTCCGTTAAAACATCATTGTGCAGGATGCTCTTGTCTTCAATGACTGCCTGTTCAAAAGAAAGATCTAGCAAATCCGGATTCATTCCCACAGGCGCCACAATATCGAATCCCGGCATCGTCAAGGTATTCGTTAACCTACCGGTCGCCCAGATGCCGGAAGCCGTTCCCGCTTCAACTTCAATCGTATGCGTAGTTCCGGGAGGAATCGCTTGAAGCGTGGTCTGATGTTCAGAAGAAGGATGCGTAGATAACAACGTACCGTCCAAATACACGCGATATTGGGTGATAACTTGTTCATCGAAGGCTGCTGGCCATTCGATCTTAAGGCTCGTAAGCCCCATCGGTGTTAGCGTTAATGATTGGCTTGTAGGCCACAATGTGCCTGGTATGTCATACTGGAAAGAAGGTCCGTCCGTTGTCCAGTTACCAGCAGCATCACCCGCTTCTATCTTGAAGGACCCCTTCTCTCCGGGAAGCATTTCACGAAAGCTATAACTGGTTAAGTTTCCTGCAACGGTTGAAATTAGTGATCCGTTTCGATAAACACGATATTGGGTTATCCCTTTATCGTCTGCTGCAGCAGTCCAGTTCAGAATATAGTTCGTCGGGTCTATTTGTACCCCTGTCACTTGACTGCCTGTCCCCCATGTAGGAATTTGATGATCAGCCATTATGCCTGTTGTGTCGTAATAGCATTGCAGTTCGTCAGCTGTCAGCCCTTTATTGAACATCTTGGCATAACCAATTTTCCCTGTGAAATGGAGCTGCCCTGTTGTTGCTGTCTGCGGATCTGTGCCGATAGCTAATGGCACATCATTTGTTGATACTGCACCCGTACGTGCTTCAGTTGCGACTACTTTACCGTCGACATACAAAGTGTGTTGTGTTCCCGTATAGACAATGGCTGCATCATAATATTTATTGGCTACGAGTGCGGGGCTAGCCAGTTTACGATAAGCACCGCCAATATAATTCCAAGATTCAATTTTATTAGGATTAACTTCTAGCCCGTAACCTCCGGCTTGCGTTTTACCGAATAGGCCCTTCTCACCTGTCAACGAGCTGGTGCTAAATTGTATGAGCATTGTAAATGGACCTGTAATATCTAAAGCAGCAGAGTCTGGAATCATAATAAATTGGCCGTTGCCGTTTAAGCTCAGCACTTTTTTCCCTAGCGCAGGCTCATAGACGATTGACGGATTTCCGAATGCTGTACCGTCTACATTTCGTGGCGACTTGTCATCTGTCATTGAATCGTTAAAGTCGAAATCGACCAGATCGGCAACCGGCGCACTACATCCGCTTGCCGCGTGTGAAACCGGCGCAGGCCATATCGCAAGCTGCATCGCAATTGTTAAGACCATGACAGAGGATAAGACTTTTTTGACATTTCGATTAAACATGCGCATCCACTCCTACCGATTTTTTTATCGAATTCAGGCTACTCGCCTTGATTCTCAACTTGTCACTTCTCTTGGAACGATGTTTGGTGATAAGGGCAACCAGTCCCTCATAGCCACCCTTCACGCCCAAATTAACCAGTAAGATCAACATCGACATTGCCGCTGCTTCAGCCACATCCCCGGCATCTTCCATATTGACAATAGCAACGGAAGCCGGTTTCAAGTCCGCACCGTACAGAAATACCAGCGCCGATACAGTGACCATGGAGTTAACAAACAAATACACCATCATCCCTGTAATCGCAGGCATACACATCGGAACGGTAACGCGAAAGAACGTTCTGTAAAAAGAGACGTTCATTGAATCTGCTGCTTGTTCCATCTCTTTGTCTAACTGCTTAAGTGCTGTCGTTGCCGACAGAAAGTTAACGGAGAAGAAATGGACGATATTAGCTAACACCAGAATGGTCATCGTGTTATACATGAAGTGGAGCGGATTATTCGGCAAATTAAAGAAGAAGATGAAAGCCAAACCGATGACAATGCCGGGTAATGCCAGCGGAATCATGGCCAAGAAGTAGAGTAGCTGCCGTAAAGGCGCAAACAATCTGATTTTCTCCGTCATATAGGCGATAAAGAAGATGACCGCTGTGCCAATAATAGCTGTATAGAATGACATGGTTACACTGTTGAAGAACGGACTTAGGCCCGCCCCAGCAGCGTTGTAAAAACGATAATGATCGAATGACAGTGTTAAGTTGTACGGCCATATTGTAACCATTGAGGCAAAGCCCACTGCCACAAATAACAGCACAATACAACCGGAAATGAGAGAACAGTACAACGTAAGCCAAAAGTCTCTCATCCGGCTTTTCCTAATCACATATACGGTTGATTTCGCTGTAAATGTACCTTGTTGTTTCCTAGAAATGATGCGATCAACGATAAATGAGCAAATGGACGGTACAATAAGAATCATGCCTACTACCGCACCCATCGACATATTCTGTTGCCCAATCACTTGCTTAAAAATATCTGTAGCTAACACATTGTATTGACCTCCGACGACCTTCGGAGCTCCGAAATCTGTAAAGCTGAGTGTAAAACATACAAAACAGGTACTAATGATCCCGAATTTCACACTAGGTAGCGTGATGTTGAAAAACTGACTTATTTTCCCGACGCCCATCGTTTCCGCAGCTTCATACATACGGTAATCTGTCACGGCTAATGAAATCGATAGAATGAGAAATGCTTGAGGAAAGGTGTAGATTACCTCGGAAATGATGATCCCTACGGGACCGTACAGGTGAATATCGAATGAGAAGGGTAACCAACCGAAGAAGCCTGTCGTAAATAACCCCTGATTGCCGAATAAATAGGTCAGTCCGATTCCGTGCATCATCGTTGGCGTAAATAAAGGGAGCATCGCAATATATCGAAATAATGGTTTGGCTGCAATTCCTGTCCTAGCCATCGCATAGGCAAAAATAAAGGCCAAAATGACCGAAATAACCGTCGTCCACAACGAAATGTTCAACGTATTGATAATGGAATGCGATAATGAAGGGGTTTGAAAATAGGTGATGAAATTGGAAAAACCCACTTCAAGGGTTTTACTGTCGATAAATGCTTTACGAAACAATTGGAATAAAGGGAAAACGATGGATACGAACATCAGAAACGCCAACACAATGAGCCATACGACTTGATGGCGTTCGTTCACTCCGTAGGATTGCGTTTTTTTTCGACTGTGCATCATGAATGTCAACCTTTCGTATTGCAGTGAGTTGCTGAATCCTTATGTAAAGTGAATGAGACGACGTTCCGGCATTAATAAATGGACAACGGATTGTCGCGCAAGATTAAGGTGACTCACGTCATGATCCAATACATCTACGGACACTTCTTTGTCCACCCAAGCTTGGTTGCTAAGCTTCAAATAGACTCTGCTGTATATCCCACGAAATTCTACTTGTTGCACAATGGCAGGGACGGACCCCTCTACTTGTGACGGTTGAATCTGAATATATTCCGGTCGGATGGCCATTACCCGATCATCCTGAAGAGGAATTAGATTGACTGAACCGATAAAATCAGCGACAAAAGGGGACGCAGGAACTTGATACACATCGCGTGGCGAGCCGATCTGTTCGATTTCTGCATCATTCATGACTACAATTTGGTCCGCCATCGTCAAGGCTTCTTCTTGGTCGTGCGTGACCATAATCGTCGTAATACCCAACTTTTCCTGCAATTCGCGCAGCTCCTTCCGAAGCTTATGGCGAACTTTGGCATCCAGCGCGGACAGCGGTTCATCAAGCAACAAAAAATCGGGAGATAAAGCAATGGCTCTTGCCAATGCAACGCGCTGCTGTTGTCCTCCCGACAGTTGAACCGGATAACGATCCTTTAAATGAGCTAATCCGACAAGATCTAGCATCTCGGTTGTCTTTTCAGTAATTTCTGATTTCGACAATTTACCTTTCAGTGCAAAAGCGATGTTCTGCGACGCACTCATGTTAGGAAATAAGGCATAGGATTGAAATACCATGCCGACATTTCGTTCCCCCGCTGGTAGCGATGTAATATCGTTGCCATTGACTTTAACGCACCCTTGATCCGGCTGTTCAAGACCGGCAATAATACGCATCAGCGTCGTTTTCCCGCAACCACTAGGACCCAAGAGGCAGGTGAACTGCCCCTTGGAGACATCAACAGTAATATCATTTAGCGCGGTGAACGAGCCGAAGGTTTTCGTGACATGTTGTATAGATAGATAAGGCAATGATGTCATTTCAAAACTCCTCGTTAATTTAGAATCTACTTTTGAATAAGTGTGAATTACGACTTCGGTTCACTTTTCCCGTCATAACGCTTGGACCACTCTGCTAGTACCGCATCACGACTGTCTGCGGATTTAACCAAATCATACTTAATCAATTGTTCGATTGGGTTCTTTGAGTAGCCCTCAGGAATTACCGTACCTTCACCTTTAACAGCAATAATGGCATAGTTCTTGTTATATTCTTTCATTGGCTCATCAGAGATTGCCCAATCTAGAAATTGTTTTGCTTCTGCTTTCATTTCAGGTTTCTTAATCAGGCCATTCGCTTCAACATCCCAGCCAGAGCCTTCGGACGGGAACACAACTTCAACTGGAGCCCCTTTTTTCTTCTCTGTAATTCCACGATACCCGAATGAAATTCCGATTACCGCTTCACCTGAAGCAGCCATTTTGGCTGGTTTTGAACCGGAATGCGTATAGGCTTGGACATTCTCATGAAGCTTGTCCATAAACGCCCAACCCTTATCTTCACCCATCAATTGCAGCCAACCCGCTACATCCAAGAATCCAGTGCCTGAGGAAGCAGGGTTAGGCATTACGATCATGCCTTTATATTCGGGCTTTGTCAGATCCTCATAAGATGTTGGAATAGGTAGATTTTTCTTTTCTAACTCGACTGTGTTCACAATAAGCGCTGTTTCCCATGCGTCAATTCCGACCCATTTTGGTGTTTCAGCGTTATCTCTGAATTTATCCTGAATGCGATCTAATCCCACTGGAGCATATGGCTCAAGCAAACCTTCTTTATCTAAAGCAAGTAAGGATGTTGCTGCCAATCCCCATACTGCATCAGCAACTGGGTTGTCTTTCTCCGCAAGCAGTTTAGCTGTAATAATTCCTGTTGAGTCACGAACAATATTGACCTTCGTTTCAGGGTGTTGCGTATTATACGATGTAAGATACGCTTGTATCTGATCATCTTCCAATGCCGTGTACACCGTAATTTCTTTATTATTCTTTGTTTCTACTGATTGCTTTTCTCCGCTATTTGTTGCCTTACCGTTAAGCGCATCCTTTGAATTATTCCCACAACCTGCAGTGATGGACATCGCCATCATAGATACCAACAGTAAACTAACCCACTTTTTCATTTCATTCTCCCTCTCATATGTACGTTTAATTGCTCCTTTCACTTTACCCCCCTTTTGTTAACGCTGTATTAAATAAAGGTTAAACTTTCTTGTTTTATGTTAATGTTTCTTTATTTATGTTGTTTTTTGGATTGATTGGCCTACAAATAGAAAAATATAGGAATATTTACTTGTGAATAGTAAATGGACACTCATTCCATTCTTATAGATGGAACAACAAAGAAGACTGCCTTATATAATATCGCGGCAGTCTTCTTTGTTAATGAATACTTTAATTCCGTACGGTCAAACCTTTCTACCAGCTCGGCTACGCAGTGTTTCTAGATTCTCAAGTCCCGGACTTTTGCTCCCTAAATGGAACCTTTGGGAATCAGTGTAAAATCCATGAAAGTCCGAACCACCGGTTTGAAGCAGGTTGAACTCGGCAGCGGCAGCCTTAGCTCGCTCTTCTGTTGCTGTATCGTGTGAAGGATGCCATACTTCAATCCCTTGAAGTCCAGCATCGACAAGTTCGGAAATGGCCGGGAAATTATGCATTTGCCCTGGATGAGCCAGCACAGGCACGCCGCCTGCTTCCGTGATGGCTTTCACCGCATCGAACATATCAATGTAAGTAATCGATGTATACGCAAGACCTTTTGGAATGCCTTTATCTTCATCGCCACGAGCAAACAGCTTTTTGTATAACTCGCCATAAATGGTTGATGTATAACCCGCATCCAACAAAGCGTGCATAATATGCTGTTTGTAAACACCCGTCCCTCCAACGGCATACTGACTGACTCCATACCAGCTAATGTCATATCCTGCCTCAATAATCCGTTCCACCATATGATAAGATGCTTCATGTCTCTGCTTAATGAGAGGATCACACAATTGAGAGATCGCCGCATGTCCCGGTGTCACATCATATCCCAAAATATGAGCGCGGGTGCCCCGACTGAAATCAAATGCCGAGATTTCAATGCCAGGAATAATATTTACACCGTACTCCGCGCCAAGCATAATTGCGCTAGGTAATCCTTTCGTTGTATCGTGATCCGTAATAGCCAAATGTTCGACACCGTGCTCCTTAGCCAATTGAATAACTTCTTCGATGCTATACGAATTGTCAGAGATATTAGTGTGACAATGAAGATCGATCATCTCGCTTCAACTCCTTGGAAATAATAGTCGGATTGATAGACGAAATGTCCCCCAATCATCGTTTTGCGAGCTAACGGATACCCATTCTTCATTTCTAGCAGAACTAAATCTGCCACTTTTCCAACTTCAATGGAGCCATAATCTTGATCAATCCCGAGTGCCAAGGCAGGGTTCAGTGTCACCATACGTACAGCATGGGCCAGACCAACATCCGTATTCCCAATGATACTTACAGCAGGCAAAAGAGAAGGCGGATGATAATCCGAACAAAGAATATCAACTACACCAGCTTCAATCGCATCCATAGCGCGCAAGTTCCGATTATGTGAAGAACCTCGTACGATATTCGGCGCCCCTACACTTACATACATGCCTGAAGATTTAGCAGCTTTAGCGGCTTCCATACTTACTGGAAATTCACTAATCAAGATACCCAATCCTCGCATGAACTGAACTTTCTCTGATGTATCGTCATCATGTGAAGCCAACTGCACTTGCTTCGAATGAGCTAGTTGAATCAATTCTCTGATCTCTTCCCAATCCACCTGCTCTTGATATTGGATCAATTCATCGACAGTAGCTCCCGCTTCCTCAAAGCTCAGATGTTCCGTTCCCATAAGGTAATCACGTAATGATTCTTTTGTCTTGTATTGGCCCTGTCCTGGTGTATGATCCATCAGAGACAGCAGGTCAATCTGACCCTGTTCCAACATGTTCCTTACCATAGGTATGCCTTCGATATTCGTAATTTCATACCGTAGGTGCACGCGGTGTCTCAACATAGAAGGCTCCTTGCGTCTTCGTGCTGCATACGCAATGATGTTAGCAACGACCTCATCGTTACGCACAGACGTCCCATCCGAAGAGCTGATCGAATGATACAGCGTAGTAATACCCACACCAGCCATCTTCTTCTCTAACTCATACATCGCCATCTCTAGTGGGAATATGGAGTTCGGGCGGGGCTGGATCTCTTTCTCAATCGCATCACTATGCGTCTCAATGATACCCGGCATTAAATGAAGCCCCTTTGCATCAATCACTTGAACTTCAGATGTTAATCTAGCCCTCGTCACTTCGCCGGTCAGAATAGCCGCAATCTTATCATCCTTAATGTGTACATGCCCCTCTATAACTTTATCCGGCAAAATAATATGAGCATTCGTTATCAATAACTCACGGGATCTCATCACGCGTATCCTCCAACCATAATGCCATTTCTCATATTAAATTCTTTGTCCACAACGCTCTCCATAAATTCTAAATCATGAAAGATACCGATCATGCTGGTGCCGCCCCTTTTTAATTCAATAATCATATCGCGAACGGAAGCCTTCGAACCTTGATCTAGTGAAGCCGTTGGTTCATCCAACAAGAGAAATTTCGGGCGTTTCACCATCGCACGAGCCAGATTAAGGCGTAGCTTCTCCCCACCACTAAACGTGTTGGGATACGACTCCCAGAGTGATTCAGATAATTGAAAATGACTTAGTATCGCGCGAGCCTCTGCAACTGCAGCGGCTTTTTCCGTACCGATCTCAACAAGCACTTCAACGACACAGTCGAGGGCTGTCACCCGCGGAAGTACTCTCAAGAATTGCGAGACGTATCCAATCTCTTTCTGTCGAATCTCAAGGATGTCACGCTCTTCTGCCTTAGCCAAATCAATTAGACCATGTGTATCCGAGTGATACATCATGCTGCCCGATGTAGGGATATATGTGCGGTAGATGCATTTCAGAATGGTAGACTTTCCAGCACCGCTTTTACCAGTAATGCCAATAAATTCACCATGTTCAAGATCTAAGTTAATGTCGGTGCAGCCAACAATCTGCTTACCATCGAATTGATGTAGTGTGAATGTCTTTGTTAAGTTCTCGATATGCAAATGGGGTGTCATTATCGCTTCTCTCCTTTACTTTCGCTAGATCAACGAGTTGATCAACAGTTGTGTGTAGGCATGCTGTGGATCCTCCATGATTTGGTCAGTCAAACCTTGTTCGACGATACGGCCGTTCTTCATGACGATCGTACGATTGGTCAGCATCCGAATAACGGAGAAATCATGAGATACCACGATCATGCTGATACCAAGCTCGCGTCCAATCTGGCGAATCAAATCGAGCACGGACGCTTGAACAGAGACATCGAGTCCTGTTGTCACTTCATCTAGTAGAAGAAGTGGTGGATTGTTCGCTAATGCCTTAGAGATTTGAACACGTTGCTGCATACCTCCGCTGAAGTATTTCGGTTTATCGTCCATCCGTTCAATCGGAATTTCAGTCTTCGTTAGTAGTTCCTTCGCACGTTCGCGAATGTCACCCACATGGTTCCAATCAGCCATTAACAACTTCTCGGCAATGTTACCCCCAGCTGAATAATCAAGGCGTAAGCCCAGATGTGGGTTCTGATAGACCATGCCCATCAGGTGATTACGGATGTATCGCTTTTGCAGAGAACTAAGCCCATACACATTGCTTAAGCCCTCTTCGAAGTCTTGTAAATAAAATTCACCGGTCGTCGGCGCTTCGTCGAAATATAGTGTTTTGACCAACGTACTTTTGCCTGAGCCACTCTCACCCACAATACCTAACACTTCACCGGGATATACGTCGAAGCCAATATCTGCACAAGCCACGATGGTTCCACACTTCGGACAACGATTACGTCCATGCTCTGGACCCGTTAGCTCGATACAGCTGTCGCAGCCTTTCCCATAGATCTTACTGACATTCCGAATACTTACGCGATTATCCATTCCAACCCACTCCTATTTCGACTGGCTGATGCTGCCCTTTAAGCTGTTGTTTCCCGCAATAACTCGTATCTGAGCAATATAAATACCGCTCCCCTGTATTCGAATCGAAGGATTCTTCTAAGTACGTATGTGTACTGCCGCATTTCTCACAACCCGACTCATAACTTTCCACATTGAAAGGATAGTCCTCGAATTGAAGCGGAATGACATCCGTATGAGGGGGAATGGCATAAATACGCTTCTCTCGACCTGCTCCGAATAAGAACAACGTCTCTGCCTGATGCAACTTCGGCACATCAAAGCGCGGAATCGGGGATGGATCGCAAATATAGTGACCGTTCACGAGAACGGGGTAATCGTATGAAATACGAATCTCTTTCCACTCCACGATATCCTCATAGAGGTGAACCCACAGACGACTGTAATCACGCTCGGCATGCATCCGTCTGGATTCCTGTTCACTGGGCTCTACGGTGCGCAGAATCTCGGGTGTTGGCACCTGAAAGACAAGAATTTGTTCGTCCGTCATCTTCTCTTCGGGGATACGGTGACGCGTCTGGATCACAGTCGCTTCCAGCGTGTCCGTCGTTGTATCCACTTCACTCGTCTCACTTATGAGATCGCGCAGATTACAAGCATTCACGCTATCATCACTACCTTGGTCGATCACTTTCAGGACATCGCCAAGCCCAATAAGCGACAAGGTAACTTGTAGTCCACCTGTTCCCCATCCACGGGCTACAGGCATTTCGCGAGAGCCGAAAGGCACTTGGTAGCCGGGAATAGCCACAGCTTTAAGCGTTTTACGGCGAAGCTCACGTTTCGTATTCTCATCGAGGAAGCCATAGTTGTACATGCTCATACTTCGTTCTCCTCCTTCCGGTTGATCGAGCGAACACGCTGCAATTCCGCTTGGAAATCCACATAATGTGGCAGTTTAAAATGAGAGATAAATCCGGAAGATTCAATACCATCAATATGATAAAGAACGAATTCTTCATCTTGTGCTGGCGAAGCAGGATTCTCGGCAACCATCGTTTGATCCAGAATGCCCATCGAGATGGCTTTATCCTCGTTATGCCCGAAGCATAACCCGTATCCCACCGCGAATTGCGCCGCTCCACTCACATTCTCATCTTGTTGTCGAACAACAATCTCCGCCTCGGTGACGAGTATTCTGCCGAGGGCAATAGTCTCCTCTGGGTAAATCGGATGAGGCATATACACTGGTACGTAACCTACACGAAGTTCGCCTATCGTCGGATGTACGTCGCCATAACCTCTAACGCTAGAGTAAGCGAAAGCCAATAATGCCCCGGTTTCACCACGCGTCATCGCCTGTAAGCGAACGGCACGCGACGTCGGGAAGGAAAGTGCATCCCGGGTGATATCATCTACAGATCCATCTGTGTTACGCTCACCTTGAGTAGGAACATGAATCAAACCTTCTTCTTTCAACAAATTAATGACGCGAGGGAATGTTGGAACTTGTCCCGATTCAACCTCTTCCGCGTTCAGATTTAAATTCTCTAAGAACTCACTAATCGTAGCTTTCGCCTCAGCCTCGGTTTCCTCCATCAGTTCCATGCGCAGCAAACGTTTCGTATAATCACGTGTCGGCCCCAGATATTGACCTCCAGGCACCTCTTTGAAAGTCGCTGAGATACGGCGAACAATCTCCATCTTCGATGTATCGATGGCATCCGTATACGCTTGGCGTGGAAGCGTCGAGCGAAAGGCCCGAAGTAAGAACGATGCTTCAATCGCATCCCCTTCAGCTTGTTTCAACGCAAGCGCAGCAAGATCAGGATCGTATAGTGAACCTTCGCTCATCGCTTTATCTACGGCAAGCCGCATCTGTGTGCGAATTTGATTGATGGTGATGGGTTGTTCCCCGTCTTTCAAGCGATAATAATGAAGCAATTTCTCCGCTTCTTTAATCGCTTGCTGACCGCCTCGTACTGCTACATATGCCATCCCCTAGGCCTCCTCCACAATCTTCGTACTTCTTGGTAGGCAACACACACGCCCCTCATCATCTACGAGAATCCAATCGAGTCCAAGGGGGAACCGCCCGCTATTCAACAATAACTCCGAGAGCAACTCCCTATTTAGTCCATCCAGACTCAGCATCTGTTCACTCTTAATCCCAGGACCCCGAAGCTTCAACCTAACTTCGCCTTCTTGATCATCTGAGATTCTACTTACTTGAATAATGATCGTCGCACTTTGATCAGGATACAGATCCGTTCCGCGCTTCGCTTCCATTAAGTCGGGAGCGGTACCTTTGTGCACTAATATATAATCACTCTCGTGAAGCGACTTTGTCGTTGAACGTGTCAGCAGCTGCAAGTGTGGCGTTAATTCTTTCGAGATACTCGTCTCATAAAAGGAAACTTCCTGATCCAGTAACGTAATCGCGATACCAATCACATACTGGAACTCGCTTGGACAAGCTTGATAAACATAGGGTTCAAGCTGCTCAATGCTCCCAGGTCTCGCCATCGTATCTAACAACGACCGATATAACCGTTGCATATAATGAATTCTAGCGTTAAGTATACTCGTATTCATAAGATCCCCTAGTCCGCATCCATGACTTCGAAATCCACCATGGTCCGCTGAATGAATTTGTATTCCTGCTGTCTTTGCTGTCTCTGCTTCTCTCCTTGATACATCAATTCAACATCAATTTGCTCCTTCGTATTCGTCCATTTAAGATCAGAAGCGTGGTAGATCGCATCGAGGAGAGCCAAGGTGTAAGCTTCATCAGGATGATTGCCCATGACAATGCCATAACCAAGAACCCCATCTACCGTAACGGTGGCATCCGTCGTCAGAATTTCTCCAACATGAAACACTTCCTTCGCGACCGATTCCTCTGCTTTCATCATGACTAAGCCCATAGTGGCAGGATGGATAACATCAACCATGCCCAATGTCTCTATCCACTGTTTCCATAATGCTAAAAGTTCCTCTGGGACTTCCGCAGCAATCTCTGTTCGCTCTCTCGTATTCAAGCTCTTATCCTCCTCGGGTCATCTTCTGTTCGCTCTTATCAACGCTAATACACTCTCACTTAGCTAGAAGCAATCCAAGTGACGTCTTTCTTCGCCAAATAATCTTCCCACTCTTTCGGTGCTGGAACATCACTGACGATGATATCAATCTCTTTGAGATCAGCAACTTTATAAAATTGCACTTCGCCAAATTTCGAGTGGTCGGTTACCACGATATTGTGCTTGGATTGAGCTATCATCTTTTTGACTAATTGTCCGCGCTCTTCATCAAATCCGGTAATGCCCTTATCCATCATGATGCCGTCGATCGAAATAAATGCTTTATCCGCATAGAAATTCTCTACCATCTGCTCAGCTAGTGAACCGACAACTCGTGATTGCACGGAACTTACTCTACCCCCGATAAAGAATATTTCTCCAGAGAATAGCTCTTTGTTCATATAATCGATTAATAAGTACAGCGCTGGAACAGAATTCGTAATCACCTTGATATTCTTCTTGTTCAACAGGTAATCAATCATATGAAGTGTCGTTGTTCCGTCATCAATGTAAATAACATCATTGTCTTCGACGAGCGTAGCAGCAGCTCTACCGATCCTACGCTTCTCATCCGCATAGAGAACTTCCCTCTTCAGTTGAGAGGGTTCTTCACGGGCGAGGTTTATTTTCACAGCGCCTCCATAGACCCGTTTCAGCTTGTTCTCTTCTTCTAAATCCTCCAAATAACGACGAATCGTCTCCGAGGAAACATTTAGATTGTCTACCAATTCATTGGTCTTCACTTTGCCTTCCAGATTCAGCTTGTTCAAGATATAATCCTTACGTTCTTCACCAATCAACGACATGTCGTGCCAACCCCCGGTTCGTAAGTAGTACTCAAGAATAATGAGATGTTATTACTGAGATGACGTCTGCCAAGCAGCTGTTCTCTTCTTCACTTTATTTAAAATAAGTTCGTATATCACACGCACGATAATATTCGTCACAACGATTAGTGTAGACATCGCAGCCGCCGCAGCTACGTCACCCGCATCTTCCATATTGACTAAGGAGACCGCAGCCAAGTTGAAATCCGCAGATCTCAGGAATACCACGGCAGATACCGTAACCATCGAGTTAACGAAGAAGTACATCGCGATCTCAACAATGGCTGGTAAAGACATTGGTACCGTTACTTTCAGAAATGTTTTGTAAAAAGGAACCCGCATGGACTCCGACACCAACTCGAACTCTTTATCCAATTTCTTAAGTGCCGTCGTTGCTGTCATGAACGGTACGGCGTAGAAATGCGTAATGTTCGCAAGCACAATGATAATCATCGTGCCATAAATCCAATTCAATGGATTGTTCGGGTTATTAAAGAAGAAAATATACGCTAAACCAATCACCATACCTGGAAGTGCAAGTGGAAGGATCGAAAGAAAATACCCGACCTGTCTAAGCCCCTTCATGGTTCTTGATTTCTCAATGAGATAGGCAAAGACAAACGTCACAATCGTCCCAACAATCGCCGTTATGAACGATACTTTGAGCGAGTTATAGAACGGTTCAAGTCCCGATCCAGCTACATTTGAGAAATCGAAATGCTTCAAGCTGAAGTGTAAATTGTATGGCCACACCTTAATCAGTGAAGCAAATAATGTTGTAATTAAAGGGATCAGAATCGCAATCGAGATCACCCAGCAAAATACATGATATAATCCGTCGCGAAGACGTCCATCCGGTATCTTGTAAGGCGTCGATTTGGAGGAAAGCATGGAGCGCTGCTTCCGATCGACGAACCTATCTACGGCAAAAGCAATGATAGCAGGAATCGTGAGTAGGATACCGACCGTCGCTCCCATAGACATGTTCTGTTGCCCAATGACCTGCTTATAAATGTCGGTAGCGAGCACATTGAAATTTCCACCGATCGCCTGTGGTGCACCGAAATCTGTAAAACTGGCTGTGAAGCAGACGAATACAGCACTGATTAATCCGTATTTAACGGATGGCAGTGTCACGGTAAAGAACGTCTTGATCTTACCCGCGCCGAGTGTTTCCGCCGCATCATATAACCGTTGATCCGTAATGGTGAGCGCCGTAATAAAGATGAGGAACGCCTGTGGAAATAAATAGAGCACTTCGGAAATCACGATACCAATGGGTCCATAAATTTGAATATGGAACTCTGGCAATAGCCCGAAGAAGCCATTTGTAACGATACCTTGGTTACCGAATAAATACGTCAAGGCAATCCCGTGCATCATGGTAGGCTCAAAGAGCGGTAGTAGGGCCATGTAATGAAAGTAACTTTTACCACGAATTCCTGTCCGACTAATCCCGTAGGCATAGACGAAAGCCAGACTGACAGCTATTAATGTCGATAGCACGGAAATCCAAATCGTATTCGATAACGATTGGGCTAACGATGGTGTAGAGAAGTATTTAATGAAATTAGCAAGACCAATGAATTGTTCTTCTTTATTAATAAAAGCTTTGCTAAACAGGGTAATCAGTGGAATGAGCGTACTTGTGGTTAACGTAAGTACGAGCAAGACGATGAGCATATTTTGCATGGAGATAAACTCTCTCCATCTGCGGCGAATGGGCGGTCTCATGGTGACTGGTGACTTTTCCATTAGGCGCCCACCACCATCGTTTCAGATGGAAAGTTAATCATCTTATCCTGAGGGAATTCAACAGAAACCTCCGCGTATTTCGTAAGCTTAAGATGATGCGTGATCTGTGAAGAGACATCTACAGTAAGGTGTTGACCCGTTAGAACGGTTTGAAGAAGCAAACGATAGAATGCACCCCGGAACTCGACATGCTTCACAATAGCCGATATCCCTGTGGCGGAACCTGGTCCAGATATGCGAATATGCTCAGGGCGAACCGCCATATTCCTCTGAATGATGCTTCCCCCGTATTCCTCATCTTCCAGAAAGTTGATGGAACCAATGAAATCAGCTACAAATGGTGAGTTCGGCTCGTCATATACTTGCTCCGGTGTCCCGATCTGAACGACTTCAGCGTTCTTCATTACAACGATGCGATCCGCCATTGTGAGTGCTTCTTCTTGATCATGTGTAACCATGACTGTCGTGATGCCTAACTTTTCTTGTAGTTCACAAATTTGTTCGCGAAGTTTAACCCGAACCTTTGCATCCAATGCGGAAAGTGGCTCATCGAGTAATAGGAAGTCCGGAGACAGTACAATCGCACGAGCAAGCGCGATACGCTGCTGTTGCCCCCCAGATAGTTGCGCTGGATAACGGTCATGAAGATGCATCAGGTCAACAAGCGACAGAACTTCTTTCACTTTCTCATCAATTTCTTTTCTCGAGAACTTCTTACCTTGTAGCCCGTAAGCTACATTCTGATATGCTGTTAAATTCGGAAATAGCGCATAGGATTGGAATACCATACCGAAGTTTCTCTTCGCAGGTGGTAGCGAGGTAATATCTTTACCTCCAACGATAATACGGCCATGCGATGGTTTCTCTAGACCTGCAATAATACGTAATAACGTCGTTTTACCGCAGCCACTAGGACCAAGCAAGCAAATGAATTCGTTTTTTTGAATGTCGATGTTAATCTCTTTCAATGCATTGAAAGAGCCAAATGATTTATCTACGCCTTGAATGGACAGGTAAGCTTGTGACATGTTTTGAAAGCCTCCTTCGTCTTCTTTGTCTTGATAGTCTTAGTATAATCGGGCAGTGTTTGTGCTCTATTAAGGGAATGTAATCCTTGTGTAATTTGTTTTGTTTGGTTGTTTTTAGTTGTCACTATCTCCCTCTATTCGTGTATATCTATCTCCCACAAAATAAAAAAACTGACCGCAAATTTGCAGTCAGTCGTTGTATGGGTGAGTCTCTCTTTAGCTCTTTGGTTCACTCTTCGCGTTGAAACGTTTGTCCCACTCAGCAAGGACACCTTCACGGTTCTTCGCTGCATCATTCAAGTCATTCTTGATCAGCTGTTTCACAGGATCAACGGTATAACCTTCAGGAATTTTAGTTGAATCTGTTTTGAGAGAGATAATAGCGTAGTTCTTGTTATATTCTTTCATAGCATCATCTGTAATTGCCCAATCCAAGAAGTCTTTCGCAACTTGCTTAACTACTGTTTTCTTCATAAGTGCATTTGCTTCTAAATCCCAACCGGAACCTTCTTTAGGAAATACTACTTCAACAGGAGATCCGTTTTTCTTCTCTTCAATACCACGGTAACCGAAGGAGATACCAATTGGATATTCACCTGTACCTGCTAATTTAGCTGGTTTGGAACCTGAATGCACATACATTGCGATATTAGCATCCAATTTGCTCATATAATCCCAAGCTGCATCTTTACCTTTCAATTGCACAAGACCAGATACAGTCAGGAAGCCTGTACCAGAAGAAGATGGATTCGGCATCGTGATGAGGCCTTTATATTCTGGTTTAAGTAGATCTTCATAGGATTGTGGAACCTCAAGATTGCGTTTCTCCATTTCCGTCTTGTTCACGACAAACGCTGTTTCCCATGCATCAATCCCTACCCAGTGTGTTACATCATTTTTGTCTTTGAAATCAGGAAGAATACGTTCTACCCCTTTTGGTGAGTAAGGCTCTAACATATTATCTTGATCAAGAACCAATAGACTTGTTGCCGCTAGACCCCATACCACGTCTGCTTGTGTATTATCTTTCTCTGCGAGTAATTTAGCTGTTACAATCCCTGTGGAATCACGTACAATGTTTACTTTAACATCAGGATATTGCGCATTAAAAGTCGTTAGATAAGCTTTGATCTGATCATCTTCTAGAGCTGTGTAAACCGTTAATTCCTTAGACGTCGTGTCTACAGTTGCTTCTGCGTTAGTACTTACTGTCGGCGTTGCATCTGCCTTAGTGACATCATTGTTTGCTCCCTTACCACCACATGCAGCTAACAAGAATACCATGGACAACATCGTAACTACACTTCCGAAAGATCTTTTCATCTTCTCTAATCCCACTCCTTCTATTTTCATCAGTTCTATGTGATTCTTCCTGATAAGGAAACTATAAAGTAGATTTGTTAGATGGGTATTAAGTACAAGTCAAATATTGTTTATTTTTTGTTTTTTTTGTTTTATTTGTTTTTATTTGTTTGTGTTTACGATCCAAAACAACTGATTCTCCATGTTTTCTAGCAATCTTTCGATATCAGCCAAGTGCACATCTCCAATATTTCCAATACGGAAAGTGGATGCCGCAGTTATTTTACCAGGATAAATAACAAATCCAACTTCCTTAATACGTGAATAGAATTCCTCAAAAGAAAACACAGAAGAATCTGGGTATAAGAATGATGTAATGATCGGCGATTGAAGCTCCTTAGACAGCAAAGTCTGGAAGCCCATTCTTTGCATGCCTTCTACTAACGTCTGTTGGTTACGAGCAAATCGCTCATATCTACGCGCTATGCCGCCCTCTTCTTCAAGCTCCAACAGTGCTTGATCAAAGGCACGAACCGTATGTGTAGGCGATGTGTAGCGCCACTTCCCATTGCCCAGTTCCATCGCTTCCCACTGATCATAAAGATCTAAGGATAAGGAGCGAGCTTGCCCTGTACAGGTGAGCAGTGCTTCTATCCGCGCAATAATAAATCCAAATCCAGGTACCCCTTGGATGCATTTATTCGCACTACTAATAAGATAATCGATGCCCAGTTCAGCCACATCCATCGGAATCCCACCGAATGAACTCATGGCATCCACGATGACGGTTTTACCATATTGTTTCGCCACTCGAGCCACATCCGCAATCGGGTTAATCATCCCCGTTGTTGTTTCAACATGAACGACAGCTACATGTGTAATGGCAGTGTCAACTTGTAGGATTTCCTTTAGCTGTTTCACATTGACTGGATTCGTCTCCCCATCATCCATCACGACGTAGTCTATACCGAGTACTTCAGCCATTTCAGCTATTCTTTTACCATAGGCACCGTTGGTTAGAACGAGAAGTTTACCGTCTCTTGGAATAACAGAACCAATGACGGATTCTACGGAGAAGGTACCACTGCCCTGCATCAGAACCGTCGTATAAGCATCCGGTTGGCTAGAAGCCATCTTCACAAGACGGCTACGAATAGACTGAACAAGTTGGTTGTAATCTTGATCCCATGTACACCAATCGCGTAACATGGCTGCCTTCACCTTTTTACTAGTCGATAATGGACCTGGTGTTAACAATAGATACGGGTTATCCGGCAATTGAGTCACATTCATATTCATGGGCGATCTCCCTCTTGAATTCGTTGATTAATCCATGGAATTAACGTATCTAACTCTCCTATGGCATCGATAACGTAATGAGCTCCTTCGGAACTAAATTTAGATGCTACGGCTTCCATTCGTTGCTTCAACATATCAATATCACAAGTATTCACTTCATCCTCACTCATACCCAGTTCACTTCCACCCTTTACGACACCTACTGTCCATGCGCCGGAATTCACGCCTTCTTGGATATCGCTTACCGTGTCTCCAACTTTGATCATGTTATACATAGGATATACGTTCAACGCTGCCGCATTCTCATACATCATCCACGGGTACGGTCGGCCTGCTGATACATCATTTGGCGTAACCAAATGATCTGGTTCATACCCCCGCTTCTTCGCCTCAACCGTTACAATCGCCATCATCTCAGCGGTGTAACCTGTCGTCGAACCGATACGAATTCCTTCTACGCGTAGTCGATCTACTAGGGCAAGTGCACCAGGAATCGGTTCAGCATATTCATGTACAACGGCTAACATCATCGGTTCGAAATCGGCATAAAGCACATCAACATCTGATTCCTCAGGAAGCTGACCGTAGCACTCTTCCCATAATGCGGATACCCGCTCCATCCGCAGAATCTCACGAATGTGATCCCGCTTAAGTAGTCCCATCGGCGCTCTCGCCTCTTCTATCGTAATCGCTATATCTTTCTTACGAAAAACTTCCATGAACACATTTAACGGTGCGAAACAACCGTAATCTACCATCGTACCGGCCCAATCAAAAACAACTGCTTGTATCATAGATGTGCCTCCTTGTTTGATATCATTTGTCGTTATCAACGCAATAGCGAATCATATTTCCTGTAAGAATAATTCCTTACTTTCTTCTATGTTAGATGCGAATTGTAAACACAGAATTAAATAAATGTAAATGTTGTGCTTTTAGTTTTATTTAATTTGTTTTCATTGTATTTTTGGCCAGCACAACTAATCCCTCGTCTTAAATCTGTATCTACTGAGAACTTTTTATTATGCCTCGCGCGTCTTACCCACGTAAGACAAAACAGGCGAAGGACTGAACATCATATGAAAGACATCTCAGAACATAACAGAAGAACAACAGCAGGAGAAGTTTCTACTCATAAACAATCGTCTCATCACAAACGTTACATACCAGGGTTGGATGGCCTTAGGGCACTATCTGTACTTGCCGTTATTGCCTATCACCTCAATCTTACTTGGGTCCCTGGTGGACTCTTAGGTGTCGGGATTTTCTTCGTTCTCTCCGGTTACCTTATTACGGATCAGATCATCACCCAGTGGAAACAACATGGTCGACTTGATCTCAATAATTTCTGGATACGACGTGCACGTCGGTTACTACCAGCCATGTTCGTCATGATAGCCCTTGTTGCTGCGTGGCTCCTAATCTTCGATCGTTCCCGATTGATATCGTTACAAGGCGATTTTGTTTCCTCAGCGTTGTACTTCAATAACTGGTGGCTCATTTTTCACAACGTATCGTATTTCGACAGCTTTGGTCCTCCTTCTCCTATTGGTCACCTTTGGTCGTTAGCTATCGAAGAACAGTTTTACTTAATATGGCCGTTGGCTCTCCTAATCGGATTAAGAATCGCACCACAACGCGGCAAACTTATTTTGCTTATTCTTTCAGGTACAACGGTCTCAGCACTTGCCATGGCATTACTATTCGAACCAGGCATGGACCCAAGTCGGGTGTACTACGGTACGGACACTCGAATCTTTGCCCTATTGATCGGAGCCGCTCTAGCAATAGCTTGGCCAAGTCACAAGAACACCAAAGCAATCTCTCGCGGAGCTCGTAATATCCTAGATCTGACTGGAACGATTGGACTTCTCAGCATCATTCTTATGATTTGGCGAACGAATGATCAAGGCAGTTTCTTATATTATGGAGGATTGCTTCTTTTGTCTGTCCTTTCGGCAATGGTCATTGCGGTACTTGCCCATCCAGCGAGTCGACTAACCAAGCTGATGGGATGTAGGCCATTACGGTGGATTGGCGTACGATCCTATAGCCTATATATTTGGCATTACCCGGTCATTATTCTAACTAATCCTACGATTGATACCGGTGAACCCAATAGCCTGCGTATCATTCTTCAGTTAGGAGCTAGCTTCGTTCTGGCCGCACTATCATTTAAGTACATCGAAGAGCCTATACGTCATGGTTTATTAGGAAGATTGTGGGGAAAAATAAGCATTCAGCCCCGCATTAAATTTCGAGCTGTATTCCTTGTTATCACAAGCTCATTTATCCTATTCTGCATAGCCTGCAACAACAATTTGAATACACAATCATCAGCCTCAGTCCAACCGACGATAGAAACCACGGTTACTGATAAGGTTGAGCATCCTGTCGACAGGGTAGGACCTACAAAGGAATCCCCTTCGATAGCCATCGAAGAAACGGATAAGCCATCCGATCAACCCACGACACCTGAACCCAAAGAACCGACCGATAAGCCCCACACAAAGAAGAATGGCGTGGGTAAGGGGGTATTCGCAATAGGTGATTCCGTTATCCTTGACGCCGCTCCTTTTCTAGCTGAAATGCTACCTGGTATTGTTATCGATGGTAAGGTGGGCAGACAAATGTCACAAGCTAAGGAAGTCATCGATAGACGCAAGTCAACTGGGGAACTTGGCAATCAAGTTATCATTGAGCTCGGAACGAATGGAGCATTCAACGCCAAGCAGTTACGAACGTTACTTAAGTCGATGGACGATATCCAGCACATTATATTGATAAATACCCGTGTCCCTAGAAAATGGCAAAACACCGTAAATTCAACACTACGAAAAGTAGCTTCAGATTTCCCAAATGTCACCGTGGTCGATTGGTTCTCTTCAAGTAAAGGTAAAGCGGCATACTTCTCCGAAGATGGTGTCCATCTTACACGTGAAGGTGCAGCGTTCTACGCATCACTTATAGCCAATGCCGTTCAGACCAAGAAACCATGAGTAAACCTCATGATGAAATTAGTTAAGCGATTTTAAAACTTTTTAGTGTAGGTCATACGTCTTCCTTATATATAAGACACTGGAAAGGATATTACGATATGGCGAATAGGAATATAGAAAAGATACTTACACGTTGTATAACCGATAACAAAGAGAATGTATATCGATTATCCTACAGCTATGTGAAGAATAAAGAGGATGCTCTGGATATTGTCCAGGACTCTATCTACAAAGCCATTTCATCCATCGATCTACTCAAGGATCCTGAAGCCGTAAAGAGTTGGTACTTTCGAATCGTGGTGAATACCTCGTTAGATTTCTTAAGGAAACAAAAAAAAGTCCAAGTCATGGACGAAGACACGATCGAATCTAACAGTCCCGGAACCGAAGACGTATACCAAGATATTGATTTAGAAAGAACATTGGATGATCTACCCGACAAATACCGAAGTGTTATCGTACTGAGATATTTCGAAGATCTAAAGATTGATGAAGTCGCAGAAGTATTAAATGAAAATGTAAATACGATAAAAACCCGATTATATCAGGCTCTCCAATTGTTAAGAGTCACCATGAATGATGAATATTCTAAGGAGGTAAAGTAACATGGACAACAAATTAGAACAGCTACAAGAACAATATAGGAATGTACCTATTCCGGATGAACTGGATTTTGTCGTACACAAAGCATTAAAGGCAAAGAAAAAGCGAAAGGTTAGTTCGAAGTGGTTAGCAGGGGTTAGTGCAGCAGCTATGGTCTTCATTATTGGAATTAACTCCAGTGCAACAGTCGCCAATGCGTTCTCCGTCATACCGGGGGTTGATAGTATCGTTAAGGTGCTGACTTTTAGAGAATTTGCCGTGAACGAACCGACTTATAATGCAGATATTAAGGTACCTGTCATTACTAATTTAGATAATAAAGAACTAGAGCTAGGTCTGAATCAGAAATATCTTGCAGAGAACAAAAAGCTATTTGATGAGTTCCAAGCTGAGATGGAAACGATGAAGAAAGAAGGAGATGGCCATTTAGGGGTTGATACAGGGTTCGAAGTCAAAACAGACAATGATAGTATACTTTCTATCGGTAGATACGTTGTGAATACAGTCGGTTCATCTTCAACAACCATGAAATATGACACGATCGATAAGAAGAATCAAATATTATTGAATCTGCCTATGTTATTTAAGGATGATCGATATATGACCGTCATAGGTGAGAATATCAGTAACCAGATGATCGCACAAATGAAGGCTGATCCTGATAAAGTCTATTGGGTAGCAACTGAAGAAAATAAAGATCCGCTATATGATTTTAAGAACATCAAAAAAGATCAAAGTTTTTATATCAACAATAGCGGCCAACTTGTGATTACTTTTGATAAATACGATGTTGCTCCAGGTTATATGGGGCTTGTAGAATTTGTGATTCCTACAGAGGTCATTTCTGATATTCTTGTTAGTCATAATCTCATTAAATAGAAGTGAGAGAGACCAATATTTCCACTATTGTGCAACATTTTCATGAAACCCTCCGTCTAAGACTATGTAAGCAACGAGGGTTTCTATGAAATATACACAACAATGAATCTATTGGAGGAATAACAAATGAAGAACAAAATGTATAAAGTGTTAACAACAGCATCCATTCTAGCAATGGTATCTATACCGATGGCAGTAAGTGCACATGACGTTCCAACGGCGATCAATCATAATGGACAAGGAATCATTCAAAACGCAGTGAAGTTTGTTCCTGGCACAATGGGTCAAATAACAGACTTCGTCAACGATAAAACAGGTAAATACGTTACCGTAACAGGTCGCGGTCTTACGACGGCAGATCAAAGTGAAATTAAGCTATTAATTACAAAACATACAAAGATTATTGATTCTAAAGGTAAAAAAGTGGCTCTAAAAACCATCATCGATGAGCAAAAGGTTGTTAAAGCATACTACGGACCTAAGATTACGAAGAGTATTCCAGCACTCGGATCCGCATTAACACTTGTTGTTCAAAATGAAAGCTTCACTGCAGTTGACGGCAAAGTAACCGAAGTTACTGACACCGGCATCGTTGTAACAGGTAAGAATATCTATACGCAGTTCGAAGATACGATCGTATTACACTTTGCAAAAAACGCTAAGATTATCGGTCAAGATGGAAAATCTATCAAGGCAAATGAGATCAAAAAAGGCATGAGTGTTAAAGCATTCTATGGTCCTGCTGTTACGATGAGTCTTCCGCCTCAATCGACAACTAACTATGTTGTAGTGGATACAACAGTTGAAGAATCCGTTCAAGAACAAGCACCAGGTACAGATGGAATTATCACGAATGTAACAAATAACAAGATCACTGTCATGGGTAGCCCTATGAAAAATGGTGGTGCGGATTATGTTATCCTAGCGGTTGATAAGGATACTAAGATCGTCAATCAAGACGGTAACCCATTAACACTAGAAGCACTGAAAGCAGACGTTCGTGTGGATGCTTACTACAGCGGCGTGATGGCTATGAGCTATCCTGGTCAGACACATGCTGATAAAATTGTTGTAAAAGCAACGGAAACTAATAAAATTGAAGGCACCATCGTTGCATCAGATCGTGCAACAAAAGGCCAAGTGTATGTCAATGTTGGTTCTGACACAACAATTAACAACGATGTGATTCTTAACATTACAGAAGATACAAAAGTAATTTCAGCTATTGGTGGAGGAATTAAATTGGAAGCAGGCATGAAAATCATCGCTTACCATTCCTCAATCATGACTAGATCATTACCAGGCATCACGAATGCTGAAATTGTTATCGTAACTTCTGACAAGACGGTATCGCCTAAGTAATAGCTGTATCCATACAAAAACCAGCCTTCTCATG
The DNA here is from genome assembly GCF_900156375.1 of Paenibacillus macquariensis. Taxonomy (GTDB): domain Bacteria; phylum Bacillota; class Bacilli; order Paenibacillales; family Paenibacillaceae; genus Paenibacillus_AQ; species Paenibacillus_AQ macquariensis. The sequence goes on along the minus strand of NZ_FTNK01000009.1, from coordinate 210,648 downwards.
AGAAGGCTGGTTTTTTACATACCACATATTGTATAACTACACACTCACATGCATGGACTACTTTTTCTTAAGCAAAGCAACGGTAAAGTTAACCGCTTCTAGAACCTCTTTTACAAAAGGAATATTCTCCGCTTCCCACTCTGATGGGCTATCCATACCGTATTCATCGACATATTCAAGTAATTGTGCCGCGGCTGCTTGGAGTGGAGCTCCTTTAACTGCCGATTTACCTCGTAACACTTGAATCGAAAGCTTCATGGCTTTAGAGGTTTCCTTAATAAAAGGGAATTCATCCTTCTCCCAAGCCTTCGCATCGTCCATATCATATACTGAAATCCATTTCTCTAGTAACTGTGCCGCTCTTGTTGCATCCATTTGACTCATATCCTTGTTCTCCATTCTGATCATCTATTGATGTGGGATTCATCCCACAGATTCTTTTCAACTATCTTACCATGCCACATCCACCTAATTCGTGTTTTTTTTGCTTTTCTAGACTTTTACGGATATGGTTTATGAAGAAGATCTATTACACGTTATAAAGGATGGGAAATTATTGAATAACACTAGCCAATTTATATACACTTTAGCATGCAGTGATGATGAAAGTTCCTTATGCAGCTTGGAGATGCGCTCCCTATTTGGAGTTGAAACAGAATCTCTTATCATCAAGAGCGACGTTTCTATCGATCCTAGCCGAAGTCCCTTTGTCAAAGAACAGATTGAAATCATGTACGAAGGCGACACCATGAATGATATTCTGAAACAAGTGGAGGACATTGTTCTCAACGATTCCACGTTCAAAGTCATATTCGTCAAGATTAATGACCTATCTCCAGATGATAAAATATCCTATGGTGATCGCCGAATCATCGAACGCGACTTAGGTATACACATCGAGGGTGAAGCAGACGTTCACAACCCCGATCATGTATTTGGCGTTGTAACGTTAGGCGGGCGCTGGTATTTCGGGAAGTATCGTCTGAATGAAGCGGTATGGTTCCTCCATATGAAGAAACCCCGCAACTATTCGATTGCACTAGGTACACGTCTCGCAAGAGCTGCCGCTAATATTGCCGTCCCAAATCCACAAGGCGTGAAAGCGATCGACCCTTGTTGTGGCATTGGAACCGTGTTGGTGGAAGCTCTGTCCATGGGGATTGATATCGTAGGCCGAGACTACAACCCACAAATCGTCCAAGGTGCACGTGCGAACATTGCCCACTTCGGATACGTTGGTGAAGTCACTTATGGGGACATTGCAGACGTTACTGAGATGTACGATGTAGCTATTCTCGATATGCCTTATAATCTATTCTCTTCCACAACACCCGAAGAACAACTCTCGCTTCTCAAACATACGCGCCGTTTCGCAAGCAAGGTGGTTATTATCACCATCGAAACGATAGATGACATGATTCAAGAAGCCGGATTCACCATTATTGATCGCTGTGTGGCTAAGAAGAGATCATTTACCAGACAGGTTATTGTGTGTAATTAGCTCTCTCCACCACGTTGAAACAGGATAGTTAGATGATCCCATCCAGACAATCTCCCCTATTCTTGGGGTAGAGATGTGTACATCATGTTCCTTCGCAGCCTTTAGTGCACGTTCTACTGGGTCGGTCCAGTCGTGAAATGCCAAGGTGAATCCGCACCAATGGATTGGGATCATCAACTTCCCCTGTACATCAACCTGTGCCTGAATCGTCTGTTCAGGAAACATATGAACGCCAGCCCATCGCTCATCATATTGACCACATTCCATTAGCGTCATATCGAAGGGTCCATATTTCTGACCAATTTCCTTGAAATGAGGGCTATAACCACTATCCCCACTGAAAAATAACTTCGTCTGTTCACCACAAATAACCCATGAACACCACAATGTTGCTTCTTTATCTACGAACTTTCTACCTGAGAAATGTCTTGCAGGTGTACACGCCAATGTCAGTCCTTCAAATCCGGCCTCTTCCCACCAATCCATCTCTGTAATCCGCGCTTGGCTTATCCCCCATCTCTCTAAATGAGCTCCCACACCAAGTGGCACAAAGAAATGTTTCACTTTCTCTTTCAATTTCAACATAGAACCATAATCCAGATGATCATAATGATCATGAGACAAAATAATGGCATCTATCGTTGGCATATCTTCGATCTCCATGGGTAGCTTACCGTAACGTTTACCCCCGAGGAACGGGAATGGTGACGGGGAATTCCCTAGCATCGGATCGATGAGTAACTTTATTCCATTGATGACTACCAATAATGCAGAATGTCCAAACCATATGACATAGTCCTGCTGATTTTCTTTTACAAAATGGGGATCTACCAACTCCACTGGTAACGGTACACTAGGTCTTCCTTGTGGGTTACCTTTGATAAACTTAACTAACATAGAGATGGTTACTCCCATACCGTTACTTACGGATGTTGGGAGGGTATTAAAGAACCTACCGTTGAAGTAGTTCGATCTATGAATCTGCTTCGTTAATTTCTCACGTGGCGTCTTCCCGCCAAAGGGTGGATAGAACGTCATTAGTAAATAGACAAATCCAATGATCACAACAACGATACAAACAATGATTATAACCGTCACCACACTCACCACCTCTATATTCATTATTTAGCACAGATTTGATTACAGTATAACGAAAGCAATAGCTGATTCCATCATTTCAACGTCGTTATTTTGTTAAATTTCATTCTATATCTTCATCCATTATATACATCATTATGTTCATATTTGAAAGTCAGTAACCATAATAAAGGCGCCCATTTCATATGGACGCCTACATAATCGAGCATTGTATTCTGCATTAGCCTTGAAGCTTAATTCGGTAATCATGCTGAAGATACTTATCAATCCGGACAAAATCAGTTGTCGTAAGCTCTCTGAGCCTCTTATGCTTCAATTCTTTACCCAGAATAATACCTATAGTCTGCCCTGCTAAAGCTGTATTGGGCATAATCCGTGCGCTACCATAGGCCTTGATCGTCGCTCCGAGATTGCTCCCTACTACGAGGACATTCTCATAGGACTTTAACTCAAAGGAGCGTAGAGGAATTCCATAACGGTCAGGCTTACCAAAGCTTAACCCTTTGCGCATTGTAGCCGTCCCTTGTAAGTCTGTTGCATAACTAGCGATGCTGACATTGTCCCAGAACATCTTGTTAGACATTAAGTCTGGATAATCTAAGATATACTCGGTCTCAAATCGATTATAATCTCGAATGTACAAATAATCTGGGAATCCATTTAATTCAGCATTCGCATAACCAGGTATACTCTTACGCAGAAATTTCAGTACCTCTGGTGCTTCTGCCTTAGCCTTCTTCATCGCTGATTCAATCGATTTAGGATTAGCAGGATCTACATTGAAGATCAATAGTGCATTCATAATAACCTGTCCGTCTTTTTGGTACGTGGAGTTAATGCCTCGTAACATTAATTGCGGATCAAGTGGTTTATATTTGTATGTAATATTGCTAAAGCCCGTGGCATAATCCCAATCGACATACGTGTTATGTCCATACTTTTTCTCCACATTGGTCAACGGATAATCGTTCAATACCACTTGGTGAAGCTTATTCCAATTCACATTTTTGAATTTCAGGACAAGTGTAGCTGCCATATAATCTGGCTTCGTCCCTTTATAAATGCTTTCCATACCTGGAATCCGTTTAACATCGAGCTTACTGGTCAATGCATTAAAGTCCGTATTCTCCACAAAATATTGGGCCGCAACCGTATACTTCACACCATCTTTAGCACGATAGGTTATGGATTTAAGAGATTTGTCTTGTTTCAAGGGAACCTCATTGACGGATTCAATCACAATCCCACTGCGCATGGGGATATCCTTGATGACACTTTGATAATATCGATCAAAGGCGGGCTCTTTCCGAATGGAACCCGCCTTGTATCCATCATATAACTTCTTGATATCTCCTTGAACGAGGCTTCTACGCTTCTTATCGTTAGGCTCATCTAATACATGCATTTGGCCTTGCATGAATTGCCCTCCTGGTTTACTGCGCGGATCTAAGATAATGACATCTAATCCAAGACGACGTGCTTCTTTGGCAAGTAATGACCCTTGAATCTCACTACCGATAACCACAACATCGTAGCTACTGCAACCCGAACCACATGATGCTTTAGCTGTTACGGTATGTCCTATCATAGATGGGGCAACCAGTTGAACCATAAGTACCGCAGCCATAATTCCAATGATGTAACGAGAACAATGTTTCATGAAATTCATTATCTACTAACCACTCTCTCTTATGTAATTGGTAAATTCGACATTATATATATACACTTCGCTACCCTACACCACCCTTCCTCTTTTTTTTCATGTGATACGCCTATATTCCGAGAACAATACGTGTCGTTTAACCTCAATAACAAAAACCCCTAATTCCTTAACAAAGGAATTAGGGGTGACTACCATAAGTAGATACAGCTTTAGAATTTAATTATCCCTGACGAATGTAAGAATACGAACACGACAAGGATCGGCGCTACAAATCGCAGCAAGAACAACCATACACGGAACCACACAGCCGTCAGACCTGCTTCATCTGCAACACCTTTATAGAAGTATCCTGCAAATATCGTTACAATAAGTCCCCCTAGTGGTAACAATACATTAGAAGCTACAAAGTCTATCCAATCGAAGAATGCCATCCCACCTAATGTTAATCCCGGTGACACGCCTAATGACATGGAAGCAGGTACCCCTACTATGAAACACCCGATAATAATAATCCACACAGACCGAGTTCTACTCCAACCAAAGCGTTCCATAGTGTATTTTACAGGTACCTCTAACAACGATACGGCTGAAGTTAACGCTGCTATTGCTAGTAAGATGAAGAACAAGCCTCCAAAGAAAGAACCGAAAGGCATCGCCGAGAATGCCGCAGGTAATGCGATAAATACGAGTCCAGGACCTTGTCCAGGATTGATTCCAAAGGAAAAGGTAGTCGGGAAAATAATCAATCCTGCGATAAGTGCGTAGAGAAGGTCTCCTGTTCCAATCGCCAGTGTTGCCGTTCCGAGTGACTGTCGTTTCTCAACATAAGAACCATATGTAATCATCGTCCCCATACCAAGGGATAGAGAAAAGAATGCATGACCTAATGCTACAAGTGTCGACTCTGGTGTTAGCTTCGAGAAATCAGGGTTTAGAAAGAATGATACTCCCGCCCCTGAACCTGGTAACGTCAATGCTCGAATCATCAATACGACGAGGAGTAGAAACATCCCTGGAATAAGAATCTTATTGAACTTCTCTATCCCGCCAGAAATCCCCTTTACCACGATTGCGCCTATAAGCACTAACACGACAACCTGCCAAAGTATTGGCGTATAACTAGCCATAAATCCATCGTACATGAGCGTGAAATCTGTATTTGGCACGAGCTTGCCACTAAACGCTTGCAACGCATAATGAAGCGTCCATCCAGCAACAATCGCGTAAAACGACAGGATAACAAACGGAGCGATGACCGAAACCATACCCAATCTGCCCCAAACTTTCTTTCCGCTTAGTTTAACGAAGGAAGAAGATGCACTTCCTCGTCCGCCTCGACCAATAGCAAGTTCTGCTAGCAGTACAGGCAAACCTACAATCACTAAACACGCAACGAATAATAGAAAGAATGCCGCTCCTCCATATTGTCCTGTTATGTACGGGAACTTCCACATGTTTCCTAGCCCCACAGCACTTCCGATCGCCGCAAATATAAATCCCGAGGAAGAGAACCTCTCGCCCTTACCCGAAGATTGAATTTCTTGGTGTTTATTAAAATTGTCCATGATGTCCTCCCCATGATGTCTGTAGCCTAAGCCTAATGCTAGGTGAATCCACGTATTATACTAAAAAATGGAGCTATACGTATACGCGAAATATTTCATTATTTTTTACAATAATGTTTTATTTTATTCTAAATTGAATATATCACCTCCAAATTAACCCACAAAGTAGTACAAATGGGTCGTGGAAGACCCTTGGGTCCTTACCGGTCAGTTGTTTAGAATGAACCACAAAAAGAAGCTGACCTCATATAAAGGTCAACTTCTTGAATGTACATGTGGATTCCCAGATTTATGACTTCGGTTTCATCTTCTTTACTAGCAGACCGATCAAAAGGATCGATACGAGAATAATGATCCCGTTAAACCATATCTTTTGTTGTAACCACCATACAGAGTCTTCTTTTGTAGGTGAAGCAACGGGGGACTTTACTTGTATACTTAGCTTTCCAAGCGCAACATCCTCTTGTTCAATATGACTCTTGAAGTTTACAATATCATATTGGGGCTTGGTAGCCGCGGAGTTACCATAAAGTAACTTGTACGGTCCCTCTCCCTTATCTTCGAATACTAGCTTATCCACGATATATCCTATGCCAAATCCCGCAATGTCTAACGGTAGATCATCACGATTATTTATCTCTATGGTGATAAATGGACTTCTGATCGGGTTCACCGCTGTGATCGTACGATTCATAATCTGTACATCTTTGAAGTCCATTTGGTATATATCTTGTTCACCTACGGTATCGATACTTACTCCCTGATCATCATATAACCTATACGATCTTGTATAATTATTTCTCTCCGTAAATAGCTGCAATTCGGTAATTTGAAGTCGATTCTCATTATTTACAATAATTCGAGTAATCCCATCTTCTTGCTTCACTTCAAAGGATGGCTTCCCAATCTTCTTGTAGTCTAACCACTGTAGCTGCTGCGTATTATGAATCAATTGTAAGCTTGGAAATGCTAGTTTCTCTACATTGTTGAGAACACTCAAGCGGTAATATTCATATTTGTACGCTGAACCAAGGTCAATACGATCCTTCACCAACTGATCTGTTCGGTACAAATCACTCTGATCGATGAATTCCCATTGATTGCCGTCGTAACTCCCATACACCTTAATATGCTTCAGAAATGCCTCTTCTGGTAGCCCAATAGATAGCAGGTTCCCTTGAATATCCACATTGTCCTCCACAGGAGTAACCTTATAATCCAATATCGTATTACCATCTTTCAAAGCTGTACGAACCAATGAAGAGGAATACGTCTTCGCCTGTTCCTTTGCCTTTCCGTAACCACTGTCGATGTAGTAAGGAACATACTGACCTTTCTGATTCACAATCCGCAGGTCACGTAAGTCTTCGTCCGCCCCCGCATACACATCTTCATCTAGGAACAAGGCATGATAGGGACCGCTACCTTGCAAATCAATCCCCTTCGAGAACCGCCATTCTGGCGCCTGCTCTTTCTCTACTGCGACAATGACGTCCCTGCCTACAAATGCACATACCAACAGCATTACCGCAAGCATCATGCTAGCCCTTCGAATCTGCTTCGACTTCCTCGTTCGCATGGGTCTCCCCCAATCTGCTGGATACTTTCTGATAACCATAGGAAATGCCAAGTAATACAATTCCGAAAGTGAAGTAAGCAATAATTGTACTTCCTGTTGACAATAAACTTAGATCATACAATATTAATTTCCCCGTGGCAGCAAGCGTTAGACCTAATCCGAAACGTCTAATGTACACGTACCGATATCGGAATCCAAACGCGATATACACGATAGCCAATAGTAAATACAACAGACTGAAGATCAGACCTATCTCTTCCAGTTGGAATTGAACAACTAGGAAAGAAGTTAGTATTCCAAGTAAATATACTCCTAAGGCTACCGGATATATCTCGATACTCTTATACTGCTGGCGTATAACTGCAATCAACACTTCACGAATACTGAAGAATACCAATACATTGAATCCAACTAGTATTCCTAATGCAATATATTCAGTTGCTGTATTGTACGTATAATCGGACTGTAGCGCTGGAGCGGTTAATGTAACTATGATACATAAAAGATACCCGACTCCATATAGGAACATACCGTAGTACTTCACCACGCGATCATATAACACCTTAACTTTGGAAAGCCCGTAAGCTAGCGCAATAGTTATACTAGCCATAAGCAGAGAATTGTAAAAATCGAAATGGCTAAAGTCACTTGGCACCCATCTGCTATAGACCTCTCCCAACTCGTACATGAAATAAAACCACACATTCAGTAGCGAAGCGTATTTAAATACCGTAACCAATTGAGCTTCATAAGGGCGACTAAATAGTTCTGTTACCCGCTTCTGTTGCTGAACCGCATAATACAATGTCACCAGTAACATGCCTACAGTGACAAAGCTATATTTTAAAGTATAGTATGGATTGTCATATCCAAAGAGAAGTACATTAGTTAATAGATCTCCCCATAGAAATGCCCCTAAACACAACGCTAGAATGCCCCAACCCGCTTTCTCTAACGACTTAAACCGATTGAGACTTCCATAGATCGTTAAGAGGACCCCTTCGGCAAGCCATCCAATCGATACCCACGCTGCACCAAATTGGAATGGAATCATCAGTATCGCAAACGTAAGCGAAGTGGCATAGAATAACAGCGTTGTCTGCCTCTCTTGACGCATGAACTTCTCAAGGAATCTGCCCAGGCCAATATACACAAGACAGAACACCAATGCCAACAGTCCTTGGTACTCCTCCAATTGTGATAGATCAAACAAGACATACAGCGTTACACAGCTAGTGAACGTATTCAAAGCGAGCAACGTGAAATCCCACCATGATAACTTAGACTTATACTTAAATGGATAGCCCAACGTCATGCCAAGGTATAACATAAAAGTAATTCCTACATACACCATACTGATAGAATCACTACCAGATAACGACACTAAAGCTAGCATAGACGGCACATTAAATAAGAAGCTGATGTAATTTACAATGACCCACCGCTTCTGAAATGAGACAAGTAGAATTGATGCGTTCAGTAGGAACAAATAACCCATTGCCACATATACCGCATTCCCTTCCAGTCCAAAAGCACCCATATATGAGAATAGTGGAAGATATCCTCCTACAAGGCCCAGTGAAATGATACTCCGCGAATGGTACCTTAGCGATAACAGCACTGCCGTTAATGACACTAGAACAGATAAGGTTAAACCCACATAAATATCTATAATGCCGAGTAAAAAATAACTGTAAAAGATCGAACCATACAATATCGAAATACCGCCACCTAATAACCCTAAGGCAAAAGTCTGCTTTTGCTTACGAAACAACCATTCTCCACCTACAAGCATTATTATGCCTAGCAGGAAAAAGGCACTCCCTTTCATATATCCGTTGAACCAACCCGTATACATATACTTAAAGCTAACACCTACGGCTAAAATAATGAGCAACATCGCAACCTTATTCAACCAATTCAAGCCGATTTTCATTTCAAATTGATTCTGCTTGATTCTCTTCTGCATAACTTCTTCCGTTATTTCTTCCGTAGCGAATTGGTCTAACCCACTCGTTACTTGTTGATGAAGTCTCCTATCATCTTCTAATAGTCGATCACGATGAAGCATGATCTTCTGATTTAACTCATCAGAGATTTCTGCAAGCTTAAGTGTCATCTCCTCCTTCTCTTCTTTCAAATGGTTGGATGACCGTTCGAAGAGACGGTGAACCGCTGTCTTGGTCTGAAGCTCGAAAGCCCTCAGTCGATTCGTCTGTCCTTCTCTATGACTTGCAAAGTATGTATTTAATTTCTCTCGTGATACGTTGATAATATTCAATTTCTCGTTCATAATCTGCTCTGTTAATGAAGTCCGTAACTTCATGTTCTCTTCTTCTAGAAGTGATACTTTCTTCTGTAACGTTGTTAAACGAATCTTCTGCTCTTTATGTTGCTCCTGAAGCTTCTCATTCTCATGGATGACATCGTATGACTCATATTCATGAATTAAGGTCTGAACTTCTTTAGACAATTGGTTCTGGCTATTTTGAATGTGAAATAAGCGATCCTTGAACTCCTTCATTTGTACCCTCCAATGCGTATTACTGGTAATCTTTACATTTTACTATATATTATCGACAAATATTAATTATTTAGTAAGTAGCTAAGTATATAAAAGAAGGTGCCGTCTCCTCTGCAAAACGCTGCACGGAAATGGCACCTTCTTGAAATTATAACTAGACTTAACGCGCTGCTTTTCTAAATCCGGAAGCAACGGCTTCCTGATCGCTACAGAACATCATCTCGTTCCGAGAATTAATATTACCTTTGATCTTGGGATTGCTACAAGATTGAATCGCCGTAGCCTTATTCGTATCTTTGGCCCATAATCCTACTTGTTTGGACTGCGCTTCACGCTTGAGCAGTGAAAATTTCTTTGTGAATAATACGTCAGGAGGAAGCGACATCGTATTTGCATAACCCTTAGCAATCAACATTTCGTTAAACATGATCGGATCATCCTTAATAAAGACCAAACGTAACAGTCGATCATACTTATCTGTTTCGCTCACATCTTTAAATAGATAAACCGTCTGTCCCTTGAGTCGCTCCTTGCTGAAATTACTAGCTTCCTGACCATAATATTGCACTTCACCATACACCTCAGGCGTATTTACTCCGACCAATCGCACCTTCTGATCGGAAACCGTCACGAACGTATCCCCATCAACGATGCGCTTTACGGTTGTGATCTCATACGCTTTATCTTTTAACTCAGGATAGTCTTTGACCAATTGGGTAACAAATGCATCCTTATCCTGTTCCACTGGACTCCCAGGATCAGAACATCCTGAAATAAAGAGGGAGACCAGTAAGACGATATACAGATAGATTTTCATCGTAATTCCTCACTTATTCCAGCAATAACACTCTTTAGTTGTATCTATCTTTTATTCGCGACATGCACTTTCAACAATTTACCCTTAACGGTAGTCGTCTTCATCACTTGAATGACATGCTGACCTTTACCATTCAATATTTCGACGTAAGATACGTTATCTTGAATCGTAATAATACCAATATCATCAGCTGATACGCCTTCAATCTTCGCAATCGTACCCACGAAATCAACAGCTCTAATTTTCTTCTTCTTCCCACCGTTGAAATACAGCTTCGTGATCTCTTTATTTAATTGTTCGTTCTTATCTTGTTTAAGTATCGGCTCAATCCCGATTTTCCCTTGGAAAGCATCACGATTACTTTCAACTTGTTCTTTAGAAGGAACATTTTTCCTAGGGATAGCAAACCCAATATAACTTTCAATTTCATTTAGGAACTTATCTTCATAAGGTGTTACGAAGGTGATTGCTTTCCCAGTTTTACCCGCGCGCCCCGTTCTTCCTGTACGGTGAACATAACTTTCCTTCTCCATCGGAAGATCATAGTTAATGACATGTGTGATGTTATCAATATCAATCCCTCTTGCCGCTACATCTGTAGCAACTAAATAACGGAATTGACCTCGTTTGAAGTCATTCATCACTTCGAATCGATCCTCTTGGAGCATACCCCCGTGGATTTTGGAGCATGTATAGTTGGCATTGGTTAATTGCTCAGTCACCTGATTCACATGTTCCTGCGTCCGACAGAAAATAATGCAACTATCTGGATTCTCAACCACTGTAATATCTTTAAGCAAGCCGAATTTCTCCGATTCTCTCACTTCATACAAAGAATGCTCAATTGTCTCTGTAGTGAGTCCGCTAGCTTTAATCTCAATCATCATAGGATTGCTCATATATTTGTAGCAAAGTTTCTCCACATCTTGAGGTAACGTTGCTGAGAATACCATCGTTACACGTTCTTTAGGAAGTTTCTCAATAATCGATGCCACTTGTTGAATGAATCCCATGTTCAACATTTCATCAGCTTCGTCAATGATAAGATACTCTAAGCGCTCTAGCGCAAATGTTCCACGTTCAATGTGGTCTAAGACACGTCCGGGTGTCCCAACAACCACGTGGCTCTTTTGCTTCAACTCAGCCGTTTGCTTCGCATACGGAGTCTTGCCATATAGAGCTGTTGCTTTAATACGTTTAAAGCGCCCGATGTTCATAATATCCTCTGTCACTTGCGCAGCAAGCTCACGTGTAGGCGTTAAGACTAATGCCTGTGGCTTGTTCTCGTTCCAATCAATTAGGTCACAAATCGGAATACCAAAGGATGCCGTCTTCCCGCTCCCCGTCTGGGATTTCACGACAAGATCCTGTCTGTCTAGCGCCATCGGGATAACTTCACGTTGCACTTCAGTTGGTGTGGTATAGCCTAAGCTATCCAGTGCTCGTACGATTTCTTCACTTAATGTATAGTCCTTAAAACTTTGATCGCTCATGTAAGTAACCTCATCTATTCTAAAATTATTGTACCTATGGACATATGTTTCCACGAATCATCTATCACATACTCTCTATTATACTCGAAATCGACAAAATACTTTAGTTATTCAATGGTAAATAGCCGAAGGTAGCTTATAAGAGCTAACTTCGGCTACATCAGCGATCTTCTATGGCAGTGGCGCAGCATGATCCTCCCTGCACCCATATACCGCCATTACCACACATCATCCACTTACCATATTTGCTGAGGATTACAATACGAAAATCCAGAATACCATATGCCACTATGTACGTTTTCTTACACACCAAGTCGTCATACAGCGCTGACCTGCTACAATCGTCGTCTTGATCGGCTCAAATAGCTCCCCCTGCAATGCGGTTGTGACTCCCCTTAATTGCTCTTCATCCACAAGAAATCGCGTACTCCCGTCGGGTAAGATATAACGCTGATTGCCTAATGGCTTCACGAGGTTTTCTATTCCAATGGAAGATGCCAATCGAACAAAGAGCCTCCCTCCCGGTTTCAGCACACGCCATAGCTCCTGAACCATCTGGTCAAAATGTCTCTCATCTTCAGCAAAATGTAGAACTGCGCTACTTATAACAAAGTCAAAGCTAGCATCAGCAAAGCTCATGTACTCCAATGACTCTACACGTGCATGCTCGGTTGACCATTCAAGCGTAAGCTTCTCTCCCAGCCTTTGAACTTGTTGTATAGCTTCCTCCGAGCGATCTAACGCATATACATTATAGCCACTCTGCAATAAATATCTGAGATTTCTGCCTGATCCACAACCGGCATCCAATATCCTCATATCTTTGGTTATATTCCCTTTCAATAACTGATCAAATAAGTAAATATCGATATTGCCGAACTGGTCATGCAGTTCTATGTTCATCATGTCATCTCACTTTCGATTTAATAATACCCGGAAGGAGTTCATATGGATAGTCAAGAACATTTGACGTTAACAAGGTCTATTTTACAGGGCGCTTGTCTATTCTATGACCTCCATTGAATTATATTGTGGGTATAACCATAATTGAACTGTTTTAGATTAATGGGTAATAATGGTATGATGTGAGGAGCTGAACTGAAGGGAATGAAATGATGTTTAACGGCGTAGGGCTTCCTGGATTGTTTTTATTAGTCGTGGTTGTAGGATTGATTATTTTATTCTTTGTTTCATTGTATCGTTTTATTAGAAAATTACTAACAAATTCTGCCCAAACAAAAAGAAGCCAAATGGCTTCTGAAGCTAGACTTCGTCATATCGAAGACCAACTGGATGTTATTACGAAAAAGATGGACAAAGGTAACTAATTCATCTTGATGGTATCTCAGAAGACTACGCATACGTAACTTGTGGTAGTCTTCTTTATCATAATTAAATCTTCCGAATCATTTCTACTCAATCCAGTATTAATTCTCTCCCAAGAAATACTTCTCCAGCGCCCTCTCCGCTCGATATTCCGATAGATTAAATGATGGCCAATCACGATCCCTCATGGATAAGTTCTGCCATTGTTCTCTCAAATACTCATCCATGATCCCATGTTCCTCAAGGCTATAGCGGATAAGTGACTGCGTGGCATCCGTAGACAAACTATTCAAATAGGACTCATCTATGCTACCACTTTGTTTGTAACGTTCCATGTTCTTCTCTGCGATGATGGTATCCATACTGGTATAGTTCATGATCACATAAGACAACAGTCCCAGAACAATGTAGAATTTAGCTAGGGGTAGGCTTGCGAAATGTATTCTTAGTCCTGCAACAATCAACAGTATCCCTAGAAAGATCATAAACGCATGAACAAGGAATCGAATATACGTATAGCCGTAAGCCTCCTCGTACAATACTAGTCTCGTATAGGCCGAATACAACATTACACAAGAGCATACAACCAATATGTACAACATCACATTATTGATTCGTTGCAATAGCCCTTGTTCTTTCGCATTAAATACAAGCGTGCCCATTAACAGGACAAAGTTAATAGCCGTTACAACCATAAGTTCGAAGAACCCGCTTCTTGCATACTCCGCATAAGATGCACCTTGTGGTAAAGTCCCTTCCCATGCGCCAAACAAATAGGAGAACTGCAATATAACAAACAAGACATACACGATATTTATAGCTATTAATACCGTAGCCGTGATAATCGGGTCTAGGACGATCTTAAATGAGTCCACTGCTGCATCCTTATCTACACGATCCGGCTCTTTCCCATGCCCCCACTCGTACTTCTTGGAATCAATGAATCCCCATAAATATCCGAACAATAATACACAAACAATACATACCCACACAAAACGGAAGATTCCCTTGTCCACGGAGAAATTGCTCATCACATTAGGGATTCTTGAAATAAATTGGTCGAATACCCCATCTGCGGAAGATAACAAGGAGATAACAACCATTAATAATGGCATGGCAATCGCAAGCCCAATCAGTACTTTACCAATCACCGTCTTATGGCGTTCTCCCACAGTACTCGAACTTTTTGGCTTCACGATTCGAAACGCTGTTGGAACATGTCGTAAACTTTGGATGATAAGATGTTCTAATGCGACCCCTATCACCTGAGGTTTATACCAGACAGGTCTCTTTTCACTGAGGACATATGCCATATGCACAAAGAATAGTGAAGGAATCACCACAAAGTTGAGCACATAGAAAAAGGGGTTCTGAAATAACGCATATGTTAATGAGAGTAATAGGATGGACCCAAATAGCACCCACCCTAACCATGATGATTGTACAATTTGATCCTTAGCATTGTAGAGCATATACCAATACAGCAGGCCGATAAAGATAGGATATGAAACACCAAACAAGTTCCCGTAAAACAAATACTGGTGAACAATCGCTAAGAAGAACGCACCAATTAGAGCAACAAGAGGTCGGTCTATTCTCGATTTCATATTATTCACTACAGGTAATCCCTCCACTTCTTACTTTCTAAACCTAATTCTAGATGATAAAATAAGAAGATAAATAGAAAGAAATAATTTAAAATTTCCTATTTTAGAGGTGGATCAAGGATATGAAGCTACACAACCAATTCCTGCGTCTTTATTCACATTATGGAACCACGGAAGATGTTCAGATCACACTAGATGAGTTAGCCATGACGCTAAATTGCACGCATCGCAATGCCTCTATCATCATAGGTAACATGGTGGAACACGAATGGATACACTGGGAACCCAAGCGTGGACGTGGAAAACGTTCTACACTACGATTCCTGATCCAGCCTGAAGAGATCGCCGCTCAATCCATGATGAAGGCGATCAGTCGACAAGACCTCAAACATGCGATTGATCAGATCCGAGTCCATGCCAGATCGTCTACGATGCAGGATCGACTGCAAGAATGGCTCCTTACGTATTTCGGACATCATTCTGAGATTAAAAGTAATAAACAAATAGACACGCTTCGATTGCCTATTCGCCAAAGACTTCACACCTTAGACCCCCTTTATATGAATCTTTTAGCGGAATCATTTGTTTCTAGTCATGTATTTGATGGCCTCACTCGAAGAGCGAATAATACGGATGAGATTCTTCCAAACATAGCTCACGCTTGGGATGTCGACTCGAATCGCACAAAGTGGACATTCTACCTACGCAAGGAAGTGTTATTCCATAACGGGACACTCATGACGGCCCAAGATGTTGTATATACGTTTGAACGATTAATCGAGACTTCTCAGAAAACGTTATACAGCTTTATTTTCAAACAAATTAAATCTGTCCGAGCCCTTAATCCAACGACGGTCATCATTCAACTGAAAGAACCCAATGAGTTGTTCCTGTCCTTCTTATCGACAAGTCGTGCTGCTATTGTCCCCAGAGAATTAGACCAAGTGGGAGAGGCTAGCTTCGGTACGAAACCCATAGGGACTGGACCGTTCAAGGTAACCGAGATGAATGACAGCATTTGCGTGTTAGAGGTATTCACTCATTATTTTCAAGGAAGAGCACACTTGGACCGTGTGGAAATTGTTTCTGTTCCTTGGGATATCCCTTCAAATAAAACTGATGCGGAGCACTCGTCAGATCCATTATCACCCTTTCACATTATCCATAATCCGTCCTTGGCAGAAGGAACATCATGGAGCCAGATCCATTCCGAAGCATCTGTCCGGAAATTCGTAACCTGTAACACCAAAAAAACCGGACCATTAAATGATCCAGTTGTTCGAGCGCATGTTCTATCCTGTTTGCGTGGGGACGGAGACTTTCTAAATCATGAGGATTCACACGAATCTGTTGACGCAAGTGAGAACAAGCTTACGCTTCAGATAGCGACGATCCCACAATATAGACTGGATGCGGATTTCATAGCTGAGCGTTTGGCTAGGTTCGGTTATGTATGCCATGTCGTATCCACATCACTTGAAGAGTTCAAAGGGTCCATCCGATTAGAATCTGACCTTATTGTCTTCTCCCTATTCCGCGATCAAGATGAGCAACTTCGCCTATTAGATCTTTATTTGACGATGTCTGAACACGTTGAACCCCACACACGAGTGGATATTGATACGCTCCTTCACAACGTGATGCGTGAGACTGACTCCCATGTAAGAACGCAGAGGTTCGCTCAGATTGAAGACCGTCTGATTCAGGAACATCAACTACATATTCTATATGAGAGGCCGGTTCAGACCGCCTATCTGCCCTCTGTTCGTGGTGTGACCTTTAACAGTCAAGGGTGGGTTGATCTAAGGCATATATGGTTCCCACCAACGATCGACCACTGAGCATTCTTTATAAATAGACGGGGCATTTCTTTGTCCCTCTATCTTCTCTATTCATGCTTTATCGTGTACAAGCTAACATTTTCTCCATAATATTTCGAATATTCTTGAACGGCAAAGCTATCCATCATACCCGATATAAAATCTATAATGTTCCGTCTTTTATCCGTATTCTCGTCAATCACTCTGTACTCTGGAGGAAGCAGTTGTAGATCTTTATTAAAGCTCTCATCGTTATATACGGTGTAAAGACCTCTCAATACCTTCTCGCCTTTTTTCTCATACATTTGGACAGAAGGTTTGCGCAATATCATATGAAAGACCATTTTTTTTAGTCCCGAAGACAGAGCCCCATACTGATTAAAGCTTAATCTCCCTAACGTTTCGTTATATGTAATGTCTCTGATTAATGTATTTACGATTTTGGAGGTCAATTCTTTTCTAAACAGAAATGAATATTCCTCGGAAGATTTCAGTCGAGTGCCTTGTGATGCAAATGTTGTACAATGCTGAATAATACCTTCTAGCACACTAGAAACACTACGATAAGCTTCATGTACTTTAAATTCATACAGGAGTTCATCAATTGAAAATAAATTCTGACTCAGGCAATCTTCTAAATCATGGGCAGCATACGCAATCTCATCCGCTAAGTCCATAATTTGCATATCAATAGTACATGCATCTGTAGCCGTTAATTTAAGCCTATCTAAAACTTCTTGTATAGCTAGATAATTATCGTCATATATAAACTTCTTATTCTCACCACTATTATATTGGTTGAAATATTTCACAACCCCTAGCAGAGACCTGAATGTGAGATTTAGGCCCTGATAGCTATAATGCTTCTTCTCTAATTTCATGAGTATCCTAAGGGTCTGAGCATTGCCCTCAAAGCTCCCAATATCTTGGACAAGTTCTCCCAATACTCTTTCTCCATAATGACCGATCGGTGGATTCCCTAAATCATGCGCAAGGGAACAAGCTTCAACAACAAACGTATCAAGCTTAAGATCCATAGCTAGTCCTCTTGCAATTTGTGCAACTTCCATACTGTGTGTTAATCGATTACGAAAAAAGTGATTGTTATCTATGCCGAGAAGTTGCATCTTCCCTTGTAATCTTCGAAAGGATGCTGAATATAACACACGTGCATAATCGCGTGAATAGTCCTCTCTTCCTCGCTCGTCATCTCCCATATCGTGCAAGCGGAAATTCAACTTGTCCAACTTAGGAATGCTCTCTTGAACGTAATCCATTGTCTCCTGATTATAAAAGCTCACTGTTCTCCACCAACCCTCGCTTAATATAACTTATCATTCGTTTCGCCTTTTCCCTGTTCTCCTCCGTATTGTATATCACGAGATCACATTGAGAGAGGGTACTCACTTCTTCCTCATAACTTGCAAGACGACGCGTTACGTCCTTGTCATCCGTATTTCTCGATAACAATCGTAATCTACATTGCTCTTTATCAGCCGTAACACCTATCACTAGAATTCTATCGTGGAATCTCTCCTTGAGTATCTTTACTCCCTTGGCATCCATAACCACTGAATTCAATTGCTGTCCGTTCATGATTTGGTTAATGGATAACATCGACGTCCCATAATAATTACCTTGGTACTCCGTCATTTCTAGCATATTACCTTCTTCAAACATCTTGCACATGATTTCCTTTGTCACAAAATGATAATCTACCCCATTCACCTCTCCTTCCCTAGATGCGCGAGAAGTCCATGTAACGACCTTAGGGATATCCAGTAGTGCTTGAAGTGTGCTTTTCCCCGAGGCACTCGGTCCTTGAAATACAATGAGCTTGAATGACATGATAACCTCCAAATAGTCTTAAGAATGATTAATGCTATTTTATACTTAAATGGGATAATAAAACATCATTCATATGATTAACGTCATCGACGCGCTTCCCTTTTGACTTACTATTCAGTTAGAATAATCTCATTAGAATATATTAGGAGGTTCCAAATGACACATACGAATATGGATCAAGTGACCATTGTAGAATATGAACCAAAGTATGCTGCATCACTGGCTGATATGTGGAACCGAAGCAGAGATAGCTGGGGTGGAGATAATGCTGTCAGAACAGAAGAAACCATCCTCTCTGAGCATAACAACAGTACCCATATTAAAGTGTTTCTTGCCGTAGTAAATGATGAGGTTGTTGGTTATTGCAGTTTCTCTCACTATAAAGATGATGAAGGTGCTCTGTATATTCCGTTATTAAACGTACGTCCTGATTTCCATGGTCGTAAAGTAGGTAAGACACTTGTGCTTCGTGCATTGCAGGAGACGATAAATCTCGGTTGGTCGAGACTCGATCTTCATACGTGGCCGGGAAATACGAAAGCCGTTCCTACCTATAAGAAATCCGGATTCTTCTGGGAAAAGCGTGACGACATGACGCATCTCATGAATTTCATTCCATCCGTTCTTCAAACGGAGCCCGTCCGAGCCTATTTCAACGATATTGACTGGTATACAGCTAGCACTCGTGTTCTTCTTGTTGAGCCAGATGGTCGCAAAGAAAATGGCTTTGACTACTTCACATATGAATGGAATAAAGATGGACGATATTTGAAAATGGAGTATGAACGTACAGGCCGTGGGCTTCGACTCATTGAGACCGATGATTATCTTATTTCCGCAACCGTAGTAAATCACAGTCTTCCTTTCGGCAAAAACTACGAGATTGTCTACGAACTTATTAGCAAGAACAACGTTCCTTTAACCGTTGAAGTGCATGGTGTAAGCAATAAGCAGATCGAGTTCGATTTAAGCGAATCTCGCGTAGTTACTGGAACCGATGTCATTAAAGGACAATTTAGAGTCCACCCGATTGAAGAAGAGCAGAACCCTTGGCAGAATCATCCCGTTGTGGAGGCTGAGCTAAGCATTAACGGTCTTAAGACCGTATTTAAAGTCGGTATTGTCCCTACATATCCCGCTACTCTCACACTTGAATCTGCTAATCATGCATTTTATGTTGGGCAAGAAATGGAGCTATTCTTAACGATCGAGAACGGATTTAATGAGGAGACTGTCTTTTCGTTCGATATGCCTACAACATCTATGATTTCCTTCGAACAACGTCATATCGAGACCACTATTCCTGCTAAAGGTCGTAGAACCGTTCCAATCACTGCTACTCTAAATGAGTATGGCGTTTTGAAACAATCTATTGAGCTATTAGCAGTTATAGGTAACGAACAAATCGTCGTCCATAGAGAGCTAAATGCGCTCTTCCAAGGGCATACTGCCATGTTCGGAGGGGAGACGGAAACCGAGTGGATCATTTGTAATGGTGGCTATTCCGTCCATTTGAATAAATTGAACAATAATACTACTGTTGCTCAGGATGGCAAAGAGATTCACGATACTGAACTGACCTTTCCTAAATTGGGTCTGCCTTTTTCGAATGAGTTCGTAAAGAATCGCCCCATCCATGTAACCCAATATACAGAACAGCAACTTATGGTTATGGAAGCACACTATACTATGCCAGCTTATGAGGCCATTCTCCTGGTGGCTATTACGAAACTTCATGGTAACGGCATCGTCAAACATCATTATCGCGTACAGAACACATCAGACGTATCGATGGCTTGCGATTTGATACTCCGTGAAGGAATAATGCACGATATCATGAACAATGTGATTCCCTATGATGGAGATTACCTCGATCTACGGCAAGGTGTGGATGCTTCCAGTAAGGATTACTGGGATTTCAAATTGATTATGGAGAATTGGTTCTTCGCTTATCGTGGATTATCAAATCATGGCATCAGTTGGCCTGCAAGCCAACAATTGATGAAAGACGGTTGGGTCTTCGCCATCGAACATCCACTTGGCAAGCTTCATGCAGGGCAAGTCATAGAGACGGAACCCGTTTGTATTATGGTGGGAACGTTCGCAGATTGGCGGGATCTCCGTGCCTTCGCTATGCAGGAACAGAATTCGAAGCAACTACGAACTTCGGAGCATCTTACTTGTTCGCTTAACGATGGAAATCCTTTTGTAAAAGACTCATTTCAAGTCACTCTGAAGGAGAGAACAACGATTTATCTGGATGGGCAAGTAACCGTTTCATCAGACTTGAATAGCTTTGTTTCAGATAGTCTCACTGTAGCAAGTGAACAGCAACTATCCCAAGTCACTCTTCCACTTCATGTTAACGGTGATCATAAGGTTGATGTCGTCGACATACAATTGAATTTCGAACCCTTTGAGACAAAGAGAAGAAAGATTATATTCCCTATATCACATGCAGAGGTTCAATGTGAGACTTCCATCGAACAAGGCTTAGAGGTATTCACAGCAGACAATGGTACGCTACGGATTCAGGCTAGTCCAGCATTTGCACCTTCCCTTTTCTCGATCACACATCAAGGACGAGAATGGTTAGATTCTTCCTTCCCACAGGTTGGACCGAAATCTTGGTGGAATCCATGGTTAGGGGGCATCGCTACTAGCTTCCGTTGGAGCTCTCTCCTAAGTCTGATGGAAGAATCACGAACAACTTCCTTTACGCAACTTACAGATAATAAAGGAAATGAATGGTCTGGTATTCGTATGAGTGTAACGATTACTAATAATGAGAAGTATAGGGGACTCATTCTCCATCACCATTATATGCTATTGCCTGGAGCGCCCGTCGTATGTCATGTTATCATGATAGAACAACTCACTGGTGCTCATCTACCGCCTATTCGAATGATTACTTCTAGCTTCTTCAAAGCTAGTGAGGATCTGAAGAATAGCCGAGTTCACCTGAACGGTATGCAAGGTGATCCTCTGGTCTATAAGGCTGGCCGAATCCAATATGATATCGAGACCTCAGGTATCGTGCAATATGGATCTTCGGAACATGCAGAGCGACTGACACTTGTCACTCATCCAGATTTAGAGGTATGTTATGCATTTGTGAATACACATGCGATGTCTTCTACCGTTATTGAAGAACTACTTGTTAAGGTCGGCGAATCTCAATTTGCCAAACCACAGTTCTATACCATTGGAGATCAGATTGTCCCTGATCATGTTTACAGTGATTTGTTCGATATCCGTTTCACAACGCAATCATGAGAGGGGTTAACCCATGAAAATTATCGATGCACATATCCATTATTCCAACATAGAATCCTTTCATGATACCGCCCGCACTTTGGCACATATCGATTATTCAGCAGCAGGCTTACAAGAAGAATTTAAGCGGGCAGGTGTTATCGCAGGCGTAGGCATGGGCGTAACTGAGACGATACCCGGTGCTTTTCCTGATTATGCAGCAGCTAATCCTATGATGCTTGATCTGAGCGAGAAGTTACCACCCAATCTATATACTTGTGTCGGCATTAATCCGTTAACGCTGAGAGATGGCAATCAACTAGAGGAGCTAGAACATACACTTCAGCAGGATCATGTAGTGGGTATCAAATTGTATGCTGGTTATTATCACTACTATGTGGGTGATCCGATTTATGACCCGATCTATGAACTAGCATCCACTTATAACTTACCTATCGTCATTCATGGAGGATTGACATACTCCGACAGCGGCTTACTGAAATACTCCCACCCACTCTCTATGGAGGAGACATTCCTGAAACATCGAGACATTACTTTCATGATGTGCCATCTGGGCGATCCTTGGGTTATGGATGCAGCAGCCTTATTAGAGAAAAATCCGAATCTGTATGCTGATCTATCAGGTTGGATTGTAGGTGACGATGCTAAGGTTGAACGTATGATGCAAGAGCAAACCTATACAGATCATTTCCGTCGTGCTATCGTATTCGCTGAACGATACGATAGATTAGTATTTGGAACGGATTGGCCACTTGTCCCTTTGGATTCCTACATCCGCTTCGTAAAGAATTTAATTCCCGAAGCCTATTGGGAGCAAGTATTCTATAGTAATGCACTTCGTGTATTCCCTAAGCTTGAGAAATTATTAAATGGTTAAATGAGTGAACGCAAAAAAATCCGTCCCCTACTACAAGGTGACGGATTTTCTCTATTATTATAATGACTTAATTTCAAGTAACTCATATTTAATGATTCCCATAGGTGCGGCTACATTGATAACACTGCCTATTTTTTTGCCTAAAAGTTCTTTACCCAATGGACTCTCATACGATATCTTATTATCCAATACATCTGCCTCAGCAGGTCCAACAATTTGATAATTGATTTGCTCTGAGAATTCAATATCATTCAGAATGACAATAGAACCCACACTAACAACGGAGAGATCTAAACTCACAGTATCGATAACCGTTGCTTTCGTGATCATCTTTTCCAATATCTTTATTCTTGTCTCCATAAAGGACTGGTCGTCCTTAGCAGAGTGGTATTCACTATTTTCCTTCAAATCGCCGTAACTAATAGCTAACTTAAGACGTTCTGCTAATTCTTTGCGCTTAACTGTCTTAAGATCTCTTAGTTCATCCTCTAACTTGGTCAATCCTTCTTTCGTTACAATTACTTCTTCTTTAGCCATGTTTACAACTCCTATTTTACTTTCTTATTCAATTCTAACCTATATCCACTTAAATTGTTATTAACTACAACGAAAAAGTTGGATCTAAAAGGACTTCATTGGTAAAATAGAGGCTATTTTATACTAAATCATATTAAAAATTTGTTGAACTATGTATGTATGTTTGTTTTCGGGCATGCGATCTACAACATTATTCTCTACACTTGCTCCTTGTTCTATTCTGTTTTCTTTTCAGGTTAATTAATTTGTAAAAAGGGGACCATCCAAATATATTGATTGATCCCCTTTTATTATAAGAACGGAACACTCACGATAACTGCAACGGATGCAATGCCTATTAATATGCTTGTATTACGAGGTAATTTAGGTTTCTGGTGCGGTTTATAAAAGGTATGTGAAGATAAAAAGTTACGATGGAATACATAGATCAAAGCCAAGTTGGCAATAAGCAATAACCCTAAAGTAGGTAAGCTCTGAATGCCTTCATTTCCGAAAATAGGTTTCTCGATCATCCCAAGAAAGAATAAGGAAATAATTAAATATATAATATTTCTGACTACATCAAGCGTCAATTTCACGAAATTGCCAATCACCATTTATTTAGCCCCCATTCCTACTATTGTAAATTTTACCATAAACAAAAAAACAGTAAACCTAAAGGTGATGAATTCATCACCCTCGGCTTACTGTTAATTATTTAACTCATAATGGAATATTCTATTAGTATGCCAATGTGAACAATGCTTTAATATGAGACAAGTAACGAATATTACTTGCTTCTTTCATAAGAGAAGCAGGCATTCCTTTAAGAGGCGTTCCGTTAGCTCCGATCGTTGCAACTGCGTCTTTACGACCCAAGCTTGCAAGTGTTCCAGAGTCAATTGGAGAGAATGCTTCCATAGATTTATTATTCAACTTAGCGAATAGGTTGTACCCAACAAGTTCACCCATCTGCCAAGCGATCTGTGCTGTTGGAGGATAAGGACGTCCTTCTGGACCGAAGAATACTGCACTATCTCCTACAACAAATACGTCTGGGTGAGAAATAGATTGAAGATGTTCATTAACGCTTGCACGTCCACGGTTCACTTCAAGACCTGATTCTCCAACTAGCGGGCTTCCTTGTACGCCACCAGTCCATACAAATGTGTTCGTAACAATCTTGGAACCATCTTTAAGGTCAATCGTATTACCTTCTACATTCGTTACAGCTAGACCTGTTAAGAACTGAACGCCACGTGCTTCCAAACTTTTCGTTGCACGTTCAATCAAATGATCTGGCAACACTGGAAGGATCTTAGGACCTGCTTCTACTAGTAACAATTTCACTGATTTAGGATCTACACCATATTTCTTAGCAAGTGCAGGCATACCATCAGCAATTTCGCCAACTAATTCTACGCCGGAAAGACCGCCACCACCGATAACAATCGTGCCATCAGCTGGGTTATTTGTTCTCGCAAATTCACGAATACGATCTTCAATTTGTTTATGAATGTTGTTTGCATCAGCAGCAGATTTTAACACCATGCTGTTTTGCTCTAGCCCTGGAATACCGAAAAAAGCCGTTTGGCTTCCCAAACCGACAACAAGTGCATCATAAGTTAAAGATGATCCATCTGTAAGTTTAACTTCTTTTTTGTCTACGGAGAAAGATTCAACCTTATTGATCATTAGATCAATGTCTTTCCCTTTGAAAAGTTTCGCTAGTGGCATAGCAATTGCATCTTCAGCAATATTACCAGCTGCAAGACGGTGCAATTCTGTAATGATTTGGTGTGTTGGAGTCTGGTTGATAACTGTCACTTGTGCTTCAGCCTTACTCAAAAATTTACGAAGACTCAAAGCCGTTAAAAGACCACCATAACCTGCACCTAATATAACAATATGTTTTGACATAAGTGTATTATCCTCCGCTCTTACTCATTTATTGTAAACGAACTACTTTTTATTTTGCTCTTCACTAACTTGAAGATAAGCATTAACGAAACGGAACATCTTTTGTGCTTGTGGATCTTTAAGCATTTTCATCAAACCAAATAGGCCGATTACTTCTTGGCTTTTCTCAGCACGATCTTTCGCTTCAATAACATTTGCTGCAACATTCTTCACGGAACCTACTACAGGTCCAACAATTTCTGTTATTGCGCCAACTGTGTCGCTTTTCAGAACATCATCCGTAGCTACGGAATGAGCGAAATCATATGTCTTCGTCATTGCATTAACGATTTCATTCAATTTCGGTAATTGCTGAATTAAAGCAGTTAGAGATTCTTGAACCTCAGGTTTTAATAACTGATCCAATAGATCATTGTTGTCTTTGCTTGTAGACAAAGCTTGTTCAGACGTTGTCTGAGTGATAGATTCTGACATATCTAATTCTCCTTTACGATAAGCAACATTCGCTTTGAATTTATATTATAACTATGATTCATGAGTGTATAATAAATTTGGGAATTTAAAATTCCCTATTAATAATACGACTAACCTCTGATATTATCAAACATCTTTTTTAAAAATTTAAGAAAGTCTACATACCATCTTACACTTAATTCTTATATTTCTCACTGAAATTATTTATTAACCTTCACTGACGCTGATGCTATTATGCACCACAGCTTCTTTAACAATTCCATTACATAACTTTACAAACTAAAAACTGGGCGTACAAATAAATTTGTACGTCCAGATTAATAATCATCAAATTATTATTTAGCTGTAACGCCGCCATCAACAGGAAGTTCAATACCTGTAATATAAGAAGAAGCACTAGAAGCAAGGAATAATACCGCTTGAGCTACTTCAGAAGCTTGTCCAACTCTTGGAAGTGCTGTTTGGGATAGGAACCAAGCTAGCATCTTCTCGTTATCAACCATTTCTTGAGACATCGGAGTCTCAATGAATCCTGGATGAACGGAGTTCACGCGAACATTAAATTTACCATAATCAATTGCTGCTGCCTTAGAAAGCATACGAACTGCTCCTTTAGAAGCTGTATAAGCACCTGCACCACTACCGCCTGTTAGACCAGCAATAGAGGAAATGTTGACGATAGATCCACCATTATTGTCCTTCATATGTGGAACAACGTGTTTCATGCCTAGGAATACACTTGCAACGTTAATGTTCATGACACGATTCCATTGATCCATAGTCGTATCAAGCATATTAACTGCTAAGGAGATACCTGCATTGTTGACCAACACGTCGATTTTACTATATTTTTGAATCGTTCCGTCTACAACCTTGATCCATTCCTCTTCTGAAGCGACATTATGAGCAAAAGCCGTTGCTTCTCCACCATTAGATGCAATTTCTTCCGCAACCGCTTGAACAGCTGCTTCGTTAATATCCGTTAATACAACGATAGCGCCTTCTTTAGCAAGCAAAATTGCCTCTTCGCGTCCCATACCACTACCTGCACCTGTTACAATTGCTACTTTACCGTTTAATACTCCCATGTTTATCCCTCCTAAGATTTAATGAATAATATCGACAATTCTGCAATGAACTATAACTGTCATAGTATTTCCTAAGGTTGTTAGAGTATTACTGAACCGTTTATTACAACAGTATCACAAAAAGTAACCAATTGAAAATAAGTAATCAAATTTTAGATATATCATAAAACCCCTAGGAATTATGCTGTATAAGATCTGAATGACGTCTTCTAACAATTTATGAGTCATGAATTATCGATTTATCGACTGAAGGCTATGTACCGTCAGTCCTTTACTATTTAATAACGTGTACATCAAAGTAACGTTGTGTTTAAGATTTCCTTTTTTGACGTAAAGTAATGTTATATGTACTGAACGTAATACAACAAGGAGGGAATCCTATGCTCGACAGAAACAGACAGAAAATTGTAGAGAGTGTTCCACAGAAAGGTTTTTTTGGACACCCCAAAGGATTGTTCACTTTGTTCTTCACGGAGTTTTGGGAACGTTTCTCGTATTACGGCATGAGAGCTATCCTTGTTTACTATATGTATTATAAGGTTTCGGAGGGTGGATTAGGTCTCGATGAATCAACAGCTCTTGCGATCATGTCAATCTACGGGTCGCTTGTATATATGTCTGGCATTATTGGAGGCTGGCTAGCCGATAGAATATTCGGAACTTCAAAGGCTATATTTTACGGTGGCGTATTAATCATGTTCGGGCATATTATCTTGTCCATACCTGGAAGTATAGGGATGTTCTATATATCTATGGTTCTCATCGTCTTGGGTACAGGATTATTGAAACCTAACGTTTCAAGTGTCGTGGGTGAAATCTACAGTCCTGACGACCTTCGACGAGATGCAGGGTTTAGCATATTCTATATGGGAATTAATCTTGGAAGTTTCCTTGCTCCGCTCATTGTCGGTACTATAGGTATGAAACAAAATAATTTTCACTTAGGCTTCCTCATTGCTGCTATCGGTATGTTTATCGGATTGTTGGTCTTTATATTAACTAAGAAGAACAATCTAGGTCTTGCGGGTACGATTATAGCCAATCCCTTATCTTCTTCAGAAAAGAAAAAAGTCTATACCTACATAACGCTCGGCGTAGTTGTTCTGGCTGTCTTGATTGCTGTCTCCATCCCATTAGGTTATCTAACATTTGATACGTTCATTGCTCTTGTAGGGATATTAGGAATTCTTATTCCAACCCTGTACTTCGTTGTCATGTACCGTAGTCCGAAGACAAAAGCAGTAGAACGCTCCAGACTCCTTGCGTATATTCCGCTATTTATCTCTTCGGTGATGTTCTGGGCCATTCAAGAACAGGGATCAACGATCCTTGCTAATTATGCGGACAAGCGCACACAGTTAAATTTTGCAGGAATTGAACTTTCCCCTGCTTGGTTCCAATCGTTAAATCCGTTGTTCATTATTATTTTGGCACCAGTATTCGCATGGATCTGGGTAAAACTCGGCGTTCGTCAGCCCTCAGTCCCTACGAAATTCTCGCTAGGCTTATTATTTGCAGGCTTATCTTTTCTTGTCATTCTATTGCCTGCTTACTTTGGAGGTAGCCATTCACTGGTTAACCCCCTATGGCTCGTTCTTAGTTATTTCATTATCGTCCTTGGGGAACTATGCTTGTCACCTGTAGGCCTATCCGTCACTACGAAGTTAGCACCTGCTGCCTTCTCAGCCCAAACCATGAGTCTATGGTTCTTATCCAATGCAGCTGCCCAAGCAATTAACGCACAGATTGTTAAATTCTATAGTCCTGCAACTGAGATGCTTTACTTTGGTGTGATTGGGGGAGTAGCTATCGTGCTTAGTGTTGTGCTGTTTATGGTTTCGGGGAGGATACAGGGGTATATGAAGGGTGTAAGGTGAAAATTAAAAGTTATCTGCGAAGAAGTTTTAAAAAGGACTGTGTGGGTGAGCGGCTAAGGTGACGGATTGTCTTTCGATCGCTGTTGTCCTCCAATTTCTTGATTATATACCGCCTATAGCGGTTGAAATTGGAAGACAAAGGCGAACGCTTCGCTTCTACAAGACAATTCCGTCCCCTTCGCTATGTCTGCCTCGATCATTCTGTTTGCGCAAACACTAATATGGCGAAGAGCCAACATAGCCACTTTTAATTTCACCTTTGGTCTGGTGTAAGTACCAACACGCCTCTCCTTTAACAACGGCTCGGGTATAAACAGCAATTATTAAACCTTGCTACATACGTTGGATTGGCGTATTCATTGCTTACTCTGAGAGCATGAAGTGTTCAAGATCGCGCTGCCGAAACAGATCGCTGGATAGAAATAGCACACCCGATCAATGGAGCTGTGACATATATTCATATGCGGTTATTCCAAACACACCTTTAAAGTGCCTATTCAGATGAGTCAGATCCGCGAATCCATATTCCGCTACAGCCGAATATACATCCTTGGTTCTTTCTATCGATTGTTTGGCATGTTCTACCTTGCAATTCAAAAAAAATTGATAGGGGGATATTCCTGTATGTTTCTTAAACGCCCGGATAAACTGATATTTTGACATTTCAAACTCTTCTGAAAGATCGTCCAGTTTAAGGACATTCTCTATACTGCAGTACATCCGTTCCTTCGCTCTATTAACAAGTTCATTATTGATTCTGGCGACTGTATCTATTTGGGTATTGGAGACTAGCTCGACGAGTGTTAACAGCAACTCATGGCACAATGATTCTTCTTTACCATTCTGGATAGCATGGCTAAGCGCTAATATGCATTGCGCCAACTTATCGTCGTATAGGACAGGAGCGGTGAAGCGGAGTTCTTTCTTTCCCAATATCTCTAAAATTAGAGACGGCTTGATATAGAGCATGACATAATCAATGCCTGCTTTATCATAAGAACTGCCGTCATGCGATTGCTCTGGATTAAACAGCATGACGCCATTCTTATGGGATGATTGCAAACTGCCGTCTAGGTTATATTGCTGGATGCCACGTAGGGTTACACCGAGTGCGTATTCCTCGTGGCAATGTTTTTTATAGGTAAACTCAGTAATGCTTGCTGATAGCGCCAAGATATCTACCGATCTTTTATAGTTAAATTTCTCCACGCCTTTACCTCCAACACGCTATAGGATCCCTGATACCATGATTGCAGAGTACACTAAAAAAAGTGCCATCAGGGTATTGAGAACTTTTTGATGATTGTGCAAGAATCTTCTGAATATTCTTCCAAAAACAACCCATGTCGTAAATGCTAAAAATCCGATCAGGGTTATGATGATAACAAACAAGAACAATGCAAGTGATGACGTATAGTAAGGCATAACAAAGGTCGGAATAACGGTTAGTGTAAATAGGACAACTTTAGGATTTACAAATTGCATGAGTAAGCCTGAGACAAAGCTTGTAGTCTGGATATCCTTGGCTTCCGTTGCACCCATCTTATAGACTTGATAAGCAAGGTAGAGCATATATAGACTGCCTATGATCTGCATAATGCTCAGAATATTTGGGAAGACATCAGCAAGAATACGGTTCAACATGGTAGAGACAACAAGTAGCAGTCCAAAACCCATCGTGGCTCCACATACATACTCCATCGCCTTTTTAGCTCCAAAATGTTGCACTGTAGATAGAATAACAATATTAGCAGGCCCAGGTGTAAATGTAGCTACAACACAATAAATTAAAAAGGACGTTATATTCATGGTGACCCCCTGTAAAAGTAGTCCCATCAATATATACTTCATAGCTTGAATGCTTATAGTATATTATTGCAGATCGATTCCCGACTTGTACGAATAACAAAAATGGCTGTGCTGTCCTTGTTAAGGAACGGCACAGCCATTTCTTGAAGCCTATGCAATCAACCCAATGCGAATCGATCTTGATCGGATATATCATCTTCCGATTCTTTCATCTTTTTACTTCTTAACTGTCCGCACGCGGCATCGATATCTGCGCCATGTTCAAGGCGGACTGTACAGTTGATATCGTTCTTCTTCAATGTATCATAGAACGCTAGAATGGCTTCTTGATCACTTCTCTGATATTGACTATGTTCATCCACTGGATTGTATGGAATTAAGTTGACGCTTGCGAGATTCTTCTTGTCTTTAATGAGTTCCGCAAGTTCGAGTGCATGCTCCTTACGATCATTTACATCTTTTAACAGAATGTATTCGAACATAATTCTCCGATTGGTCTTCTCCAAATAGTACTCCACGGCGTGCATTAACTTCGCTATCGGGAAGGCACGATTGATAACCATAATCTTCGTCCGAAGCTCATCATTCGGCGCATGTAAAGAGATGGCTAGGTTTACTTGAAGATCAGCATCGGTGAATTGAATGATTTTGTCCGGCAGACCACTAGTGGATACTGTGATACGTTTCGCACCAATAGCTAACCCTTTGTGATCCTTAACCACCTGTAAGAAATCAACCAGATTATTGAAGTTGTCGAAAGGTTCGCCAATCCCCATCACAACAATATGACTTACTTTTTCATCTAACTGAGCTTGATCTAGAAGTTGCTGAACTTTGATAATCTGTTCTACAATTTCACCAGCAGTTAAGTCACGACTCTTCTTTATTAGACCACTCGCGCAGAAGCTACAGCCAATATTACAGCCCACTTGGGTCGTAACACACACGGCTATACCGTATTTTTGTCTCATCATAACTGTCTCAATGAGATTGCCATCGTATAATTTGAAGAGGAATTTAACGGTTCCATCCGTTGATTCTTGCTTCACGTGTTCCGTCAAGGTCTGAATGACAAAGTGATCAGAAAGTAACTGGATACAATCTTTATTCACATCATCCATTACTGAGAAGTCTGTTACCCGCTTACGATACAGATAGTCCCAGACTTGAGTTGCTCGAAATTTCTTATGACCATATTCCGACAGCCATGCTGTCAATTGTTCTAATGTTAATCCATAAATGGATGGTTTATTCATTACTATATCCTCTTTTCAAACGATAAAATTCGTCCTATTCTTCTAAGTAGCCAAAGCTAACCATATGTCTATGATTGTCTCAAATTTTGATTACTAAAACAAGAGGAAGCCCACTGCCATCTCCTGTATACGATCTTGGTTTGTCACTGGCTTAATTTGTGTATGTCTACGTGCTCTATTCATATGTAGCGCTTGTTGTAAATACACATCTTTTCCATCGAAAACAAGTTGCATCCATACAGCAGTTATATTATGATTAGGGTGAAAATAGTTTTCTTGTTTATGTACATATTTACTGAAATAATTTTAAAACACTTCTTAGCAAATACTAAAAATTGGAGGTGCATTTATAGCGACTATCCTTCACACCATCCAGCGTCAATTATCTAAGTTATCCCCTTTAGAGCGTAAATTAGCGGAACGTATTCTTGCGGCTCCAAGCGAAGTTGTTCATATGGGCATTACGGAATTAGCAGAACAATCTGCTGTCAGCCCAGCTACGATCACACGTTTTTGCAAAGTGTTTCATTTCAAAGGATTTCCCGATTTCAAGGTACATCTAGCATCTGAAATAACACAAGGGGGACCAGAAGAAGAATCTTATTCTTCTGCATACCAAGATATTGTCGCAGGTAATCCTTTATCTCTCATCGTAGAGGCCATACAAGCTAATCATCTAGCATCGATTAGGGATACAACCTCCTTACTGGATCTAACCAAACTAACAAAAGTAGTGGATTGGCTGTGTGGTGCACGTAGGATTGACCTATACGGGATGGCAACTTCCTCTATTGTAGCCCAAGACTTTTATCAAAAATTGATTCGTATCGGTGTGAATTGTACTTCGTTCGCCGATTCTCACATGCAAATTACATCCGCATCGACTTTAGGTCCTGATGATGTCGCGTTTGCCGTATCTTATTCTGGAGAAACACCAGAGACCATCGATGCACTCACTTGTGCACGCAACAACGGAGCAACTACGATTTCCCTGACTTCTTATGGAAGTAATACTTTGGCGTCGCTAGCTGATCTTCCACTGTTCTCTTCTTCTTTAGAACAAGGCATGCGGCGTGGAGATATGGCATCACGTATTGCGCAACTTCATATTATCGACATTCTCTTCACAGGGATGGTTAGCAAGCAATTTGGGGACTTTGTTCCCAAGCTAGAGCAATCCTATATTAATGTTCAACAATATCGTAATAAACGAGGAGGCCATTGAGCCATATGAATATATTCACTTTTAAAACAGAAGAAGATTTCGTGCAAACCGGAGCCAATCTAATCGCTAGTCTAGTACAAAGCAAACCAAATGCCATTCTTGGACTTGCTACAGGTAGCTCTCCAATTGGTATCTATACACGTCTAGCTGAAATGAATAAAAAGGGACTTGTAAGCTTCTCCCAAGTATCTGCATATAACCTTGATGAGTATGTTGGGATATCTGGCGATCACTCACAAAGTTACAAAACTTTTATGAAGGAAAACCTCTTTAACCATATCGATATCGATCTACAAAACACACATATCCCGAACGCCAATGCAGAAGATCTTGAAGCTGAATGTAAAGCTTATGACCTTGCGCTTGAGCAAAATGGACCTGTTGATATTCAAATTCTAGGTATTGGTTCCAATGGCCATATCGGCTTCAATGAACCTGATGATCATCTTTACGGCGGTACGCATGTGATTGATCTAATGGAAGAAACACTAGAAGCTAATGCTCGCTTCTTCGCTTCACTTGATGAAGTACCTAAGCAAGCAATCACAATGGGTGTAGCTAGCATTATGAAAGCCCGCCAGATTATCCTACTTGCACGTGGTGCTGGGAAAGCTGAGGCTGTAAAAGCTGCTCTTCAAGGGCCAATTACGACACAATGCCCTGCTTCCTTACTACAGTGTCACCCAAATGTCATCGTTCTTCTAGATGAAGAAGCAGGAAGTTTACTATAATGAGTAGCACAACAGGACAACTTTTTTACGGAAAAGTGCTGACACCCCTTGGTCTTATTGAAAATGGCGTAATCGCCGTATCAGGAACGACCATTTCATATGTTGGCGAGCGTAAAGATCTCCCGAGCGATTATGCAGAGTGGTTAACCGTTCCTACAGAAGAGAATGGCCTACTTATCCCCGGGTTCGTAGATGTTCACGTACACGGTGGGGATGGACATGATTTCATGGACAGCGATCGTGAAACCTTGGATGCGATTACTCGCTTCCATAGTTCCCAAGGAACAACTACGATGCTTGCAACGACCATGACTGCACCCAAAGCAGACATTGATAATGTGCTACGCGAAGTGAATGCTTACCGTTCAGAAGATATGCCATTCGCTCAATTAGCGGGGGTACATCTCGAAGGACCGTTCATCAGTCCGCAATGGCCTGGTGCTCAGAACCCTGAACATATCGTGCTTCCGAATGTTAGCTGGTTGGAAGCATGGGAACAACAATACCCTAATCTTATTCGCCAAGTTACACTTGCACCTGAGCGTGATGGTGCTCTTGAGGTCATCTCATGGTTGCGTGATAAGGGTATTACACCAGCACTTGGACATACCGATGCCACGTATGATCAAGTCATTGCCGCAGTTGAGGCAGGACTCTCTCAGGCGGTTCATGCATTTAATGCTATGACTCCTTTACATCATCGTAAACCTGGTACTGCGGGAGCTGTACTCGGCGATCAACGGATTGCCGCAGAACTAATCGCTGATGGTATCCATGTCCATCCTGCTGTGATGTCTATCCTGGCACGTATGAAAACAGAATCTAATCTAATACTCATCACCGATGCGATGTCTGCAGCTGGACTTGGCGACGGCGAGTACACATTAGGTGATCAACCCGTAAATGTATCTGGAGGCATTGCGACACTTAAGAATAACGATGGCGCGCTTGCTGGAAGTACATTAACGATGATCCGTGGTTTCCGTAATCTAATCGCAGACGTAGGTCTTACTCTTGAAGAAGCTTCCGAAGCTGCCAGTCTAAATCCTGCGATTTCGCTTGGATTAGACCAATACATCGGATCACTTGAAGCTGGTAAACACGCTGATATTCTTCTGTTAGATGCTGAGTTGAGCCTTCGTAATGTGTGGGTACAAGGACGACAAATCGTGTAACTAACGCTTCACAACAAGCGTGTGATAGAACTTAAAAAACGCAGCAACCCCTTCGGGAATGCTGCGTTTTTGCGTACCATAGAGCATGCTTACAACAGTTCACTTTAAATGAAACCCAGAAAAATGGTCGCTCATTGGAGGATGTAGCTTTTTCAAACTTTTCTACGAATACTTCATAGATATATAGCTAAAAAAGCAATAAGCGTAACTGCGCTTATTGCTTTTTTAATAAATATTCAGTGTTGTTCCATTCCATTCTGAGTGCTCAGGATTCTGTATTCTATATCCATAAACGCATACTTTCTCGTTCGATTGCTTAGCGGAAATTCCACACTCCAAAGAGAACCGTTAAATAGATTGAACTAAAAGTCAGGCCTCATATCTTTCATTTAAACCGATCAGGGAATTGCTTAACAATCCCTTCTGTAAGAATATCTGCAAATTCGACCATATGATCCACGCCTTTATCAAAAGCAATCGTCTCAGCATCCCAATCCTTCTTAAGTCTTGCTGTGACATCGTCTATGATTAGTTGCAAGTGTTCATACATCATGTCCTTGATCACTTTTTCCGACCAATACGGATTCACACTACTAAGAAATTTAGCGATATCATCTGCATTTCTGTGCCATTCTTTATTGTACTTTTCTAGATTCGCCTGATTTCCAGCTTTAGCTGCATCTAATACTTTTCCCGCAAGTAGAATATGCTCTCGCAGTAGTTCAGCGAACTTATTCCCAACTTCTTCGCCATAATATGGCTTAATCAGATTCCCAATATCCTGCTGATTTCGTAGAAGTCTTTCAAGTACTTTCTGTTGATCCGCCAACCCTTCGAGGGCACTTACGATGTAGCTTCTGGTCCATACGACATGGTCGATCCATGACCTCCTCAAGTCCTCTTTAAGCTTCACCTTGGCAGGGCTCAGACAATCTTTATGCGCAGCATGGGTTTGCTCATATTCCATAGCTTGGACACTTAATGGTGCTACACTCGTAATAAAGATCACACATAACATCGTTAATTTCAAAAACTTGCTTTTCATATATGTACCTGCTCCCTTAACATAAATTAACTCAAAGCTACATCTTGCTTTATTGTGCACTTATTAACTTATTTCATTCGTTAAGGGATTACTTAAAAGTGGCTCCATTTGCTTTTGCTATTTAAAGGATTAAAATTAAGAAGATAGTTCCAATATTACACAACGGGTTAAACCCGTTGAAATTTGATAAAGGGAGCGATGTATCGTGATTATTGTAACGAACAGAATGAAAGTAAAAAAAGGTATGGGTGCAGCCATGGCGCCAAGATTTACAGCACCAGGTCCCTTGGATTCTACAAAAGGTATGATAAAGGTAGAGGTCTTGCTTACACAAAACCTGCCTGATTATGATGAATTGAGCGTAAATACGTATTGGGATACGCAGGATGACTTTACGGCATGGAGAAACAGTGATGCTTTCAAAGCATCTCACAAACGTCCAGAACCAAGTCCAGATGCTGCTCCCAAAGAATCACCTATTATTAGTAATGAAATTATTACGTATGAAGTAGCATCAACAAAAGAAATCGCTAAATAGTAAATTACCAAAAAGAGGCTAGCCCGTGATGTATCCCGAGCTAACCTCTTTTTCTATTTATTCCAATGAGAAGAGTGATAGCGAGTCGCTTTGTGTTATTTTAAACGACGAGCTATATAATATCCCTGAGATACCAATCCCGAGCAGAATGTCAATACGAGCGATATGAACGCAAATCCCTGCCATGGTGAGCGCTGTTTACGATATAAATACAAGCTGTAGAGACCCGTGAACGAGATCATAATATCTAATGGAAAGAACGACCAGTTCCAAGCTATGATGATCGGATTATCATAATCTTTAAATGCCCAACTTGTCGGAATGATGTGAAAATAAGTGACAATCCAATACACAATAAATCCGATGTCTGTCATGAGGAAAAAGGGCGGCTTTAATCATCTCATCCTTAACCTCCAACGTATATAAAAATGATAGTGTCGCTTATCTTCAAATTCCTACTCGATGGACTTGCTTACCGTTGGAACCGGATCAGAAGTCTTCTCTGAACTAAGATTCAATGTGATGACCCCTATGACGATCAGTGCAATAGAAATTACCTTAGTCACATTAACACGCTCTCCAAAATATACAAATCCAATGATTGTAATAGCTACAATCCCCACACCGGACCAAATCGCATATACAGTAGACACTTCAAGCTCCTTCAACGTCAATGTTAGAAATACAAAACTACAAATATAGAAGACCACAAGTAGGACGCTAGGTTGCCATTTGGTGAATCCTTCCGACAACTTCATACTCAGCGTTCCACCCACCTCAAATACAATCGCCAAACATAAATATAACCAATGCATACGAATCCTCACCCTCTAATGTGTTGTTGTGTGGTAATACCGTATAACAGAATATCTACCACCGATTGAAGAATATCCCTCATCGTCATATCATCTTTCAAATTGGACAATGGATCATAAATTTGATTGATCGCGCTCAAGTAAAGTTCAATAAATAATGGCAAGTGGATGTTCCGGATTACGCCCTGTTCTATCCCTTGCTTCATTAATTCCAACATGATGGTCCATTCCTCCTTTAAGAAGGAATCGAGAATTTGCCACTGCGAATAATGGGCATTCTGTAATTCTGATAACAACCTCATATCCAATCCTGCGAACTCCTCCGGGATGCACACTAACATCTGCTCGATCTTTTGTAGCACATCAAGCTGTTCATCTTCTGCAATGCTTTGTTCTCTTTCCTTAATCTCTAAAATAAGTCTGTTCACAATATGCTCGACGATGTCGTCTTTGGATGTAAAGTGCTCATAAATTGTTCGTTTACTAATCGCAACCTGCTTAGCTACATCACTAAGGGTAAAGGTAAAGCCCTTTTGTTGAATCAAGACTATAGTGCCATTAATGATTCTATCCTTCACATACTCTCCTCCGCTTGGTACCCATTTTTCATTTACAGTACCAATATATGTCATTATATACCATTTATGATCAATAACAAGTTATTCCCCCTTATAAAATTACACATAATCGCACCATCCATCATTTCTGATTATTTCATTCACGAGAAAA
This sequence comes from Paenibacillus macquariensis, assembly GCF_900156375.1. GTDB lineage: Bacteria > Bacillota > Bacilli > Paenibacillales > Paenibacillaceae > Paenibacillus_AQ > Paenibacillus_AQ macquariensis. Next base: position 172,456 of record NZ_FTNK01000009.1, on the reverse strand, counting down.
AACGTGGTGATTACTCCCAACTAGGAGCGATCACCACGTTTGTTATTCATAACCATTAGTTAGACTAAGTCTATTTACTAGCTATATTTACTACAAAATGTCATTAATTTCGTCCTTGATCGTTTCGGATTGTGGACCGAATACGACTTGAACTGCGCCTTTTCCAAGTCTCATAACGCCAGCAGCACCAAGTTGCTTAAGACCAGCGTCGTTAACTACTTTCTCATCTTTAACGATGAGACGAAGACGTGTAATACAAGCATCAACGGACTCAATGTTGCTAGATCCGCCTAGTTGGGACAAGATTTTAGCAGCGCGGCTGTCCCCAGATATGGCACCGGAAGCTGAACCTTCAAGCTCAACAACTTCATCCTCACGACCCGGTGTTTTGAGGTTAAACTTCACAATTAGGAAGCGGAATACCACATAATACACCACTGCGGTTACTAGACCAATTGGTATCAATAGCAATGGCTTCGTAGCTAGTTGATAGTTGATTGCATAATCGAGGAAACCTGCCGAGAAACCAAAGCCGAGCTTCATACCCATTGCATAAGATATAAAAGCAACAGCACCTGATAAAACAACATGCACACCGTAAAGTAAAGGTGCAACAAACATAAAGGCAAATTCTAAAGGCTCAGTAATACCAGTCAAGAATGAAGCAAATGCTGCACCGATAAAGATAGATCCAATTGCTTTGCGTCTTTCTGGCTTAGCCGTATGAATAATGGCAAATGCAGCAGCTGGAAGACCGAACATCATGACTGGGAAGAATCCTGTCATAAACATACCTGCTGAGGGATCCTTAGCGAAGAAGCGAGTTAAGTCACCATGAACGACATCGCCAGCAGCATTTACGAAATCACCAATTTGGAACCAAACGATTGAGTTAATGATATGATGAAGGCCAAATGGTACTAAGAGACGGTTAGCAACCATATGAATGGCAGATCCTACTCCACCGAGACCTGTAACCCAGCCACCGAATGTATCAAGAGCCGCTTGAACAGGACCCCATACAAGACCACATACCAGACCTACAACGACCATTGTGAACGCTGTAGCCATAGGTACGAAACGTTTTCCACCGAAGAATCCGAGCCAGTCTGGTAGCTTGATTTTATGATATTTCTTATAAAGACCTGCTGCGATACAACCTACCAAGATACCGCCGAGAACACCCATGTTCAATTTAGTATCAGCTGATTGCATTAATTCAGGGAATATTCCTGGTACAATTAGAAGTACTTTAGCCAAGATCATATACCCGATTACTGCTGATAATGCTGCTACAGCATCGCCTGCCAATCCAATTGCAACCCCAACTGCGAAGATTAGCGGGAGGTTATCGAATATCGTACCTCCGCCCGCATTCAGAAACGGTGCAACGTAAGTATTTAAGAAACCCCCTACACTGTCCCCCATGTGAAAATCCTTAATGTAATCGACGTTACCGAAACGCATTAGGATGGCTGCAGCCGGTAATGTAGCAACTGGAAGCATCAGCGACTTACCGATTTTTTGGAGAAATGCTAACATGAATGAATCATCCTTTCCTTTTTATAATGCTATGACTTTATAACCGCCTTCAAAATGACGCTACTACCTGCTTGAACAGGTCCGGTGATTAATTCTAAGTCGCTTGTCACATCATCCACGTTCGTTACAATAATCGGGGTAATGACGGGATAACCTGCCGCTTTGATCTTCTCGATGTCGAATTCAATTAATACTTGTCCTGCCTTAACCTTATCTCCAGTAGCTACGTGAGAGATAAAACCTTCACCCTTGAGAGATACCGTGTTTACGCCAATATGGAATAGGAATTGCAACCCCGCGGGATGCTCCAACATGATCGCATGTTTGGATTTAATGATATGAGCAACCGTTCCGTCAAACGGAGCGATGAGCTTTCCTTCTGTCGGTTCAATAGCGACCCCGCGACCCATATGGCCACCGGCAAACGCCTCATCAGGGACCTTAGTAAGTGCAACCGCATTACCTGTTACAGGAGCGTAAATATCAACAACAACGTTCTCTTCTTTTTTCTTTTTCCAAAACATAAGTATTCCTCCTAATCCGGATTAACGGATGTCTATTCTTTAGTGTGCTACATTTACTATTACACTATCCCCGTCCATTTAACTCACTCTACATAACGGGAATTTTTAAATAAACATTAAAATGAGCCAAGGAAAGGGACCTATTACTTCTAGGTTCGCTTTCCTTGGCTCATGCCCATTAATATTAACGGTAACACACCAAGTGAATTCGTTTTTTTATTATGACCCTATAATAATTCATGGTTATGGCATCCGTCAACAACAAAATGTAAGCGCCTTTATTTTATATAAGATCAATTAAGCTCTGCCGCTTTATAGCGACCAAAAAAGCAACAAGCAGTCACACTTGACGACACTTATTGCTTCTAAATTCATCCATTTATTTATATAATACTTTGTCTATATTGTATTTGGCTTTGTATTCATTAATGATATACGTTTCATAGATTTCTCTATGAACAGGATCACCGATGAGACACACATCAATTTTAGTAACTTCATCTCTATTCATCTTGATTACGGAAACCGTATCTTCAAAATGTTTCTTAATTCTTGGTCTAAGCTTTCTCGCTTTACCTACGAACAACAATTCATCTTGATCGTTGTAGAACATAAAGATACCACCCATGTCTCTCGGAATCAGGTGAAAGTCAGTAAATCCGTAAATATTACTTAGCTCAGGATTAATCTGTTTAGTTATGCTAACATGTGGTTCTGGAACGATTATGTTTATCATTATAGCTCACTTCCTCATTCTATATAGGTGTAAATTCTATCACATATCCCAGTATAAAACCATGCACAACTACCTTACGATTCACCCGACCGTTCTACTTAAATATTTCCCTTGATAATATATACATAAACCTAAATAATTAAGATATATCACAATTTGTCGAATCTACATCATCATGAGATGAAGCTTCAATACATACAGAAGAAAGGTTGAACGTTACAGCATGGATTTAACTCAAAGCTTTCCTAAGAAATCAGCGTTAAAAAAAGAGCCGTTTCCCATTTCTATCCTATCTCTTACCGTTGGTGCTTTTGCCATTGGTATGACTGAATTTGTCATTATGGGTCTTCTACCCAATGTGGCTCAGGATTTAAATGTTAGCATTCCAACAGCAGGACAACTGATTACGATGTACGCCCTCGGGGTAGCTGTTGGTGCGCCTATATTAACGCTCCTTACCCAGCGAATTCCACAAAAGAAGCTCCTATGTCTGCTCATGGTATTATTCATTCTTGGCAATGTTATCTCTGTCGTTGCTCCGAGTTATGCCGTGTTAATGGCAGCTCGCTTGATTACAGCATTAACTCATGGGACTTTCTTTGGCGTCGGAGCAGTCATTGCATCCAATCTAGTCCAGCCGAATAAGCGAGCCGGAGCTGTATCCATTATGATGGCTGGCTTAACCATAGCAAATATTGTTGGTGTACCACTTGGTACTTTTATAGGACAACATATGGGTTGGAGGTCATCATTTGGCGCTATTGCAATCATGGGTGTAATAGCACTGATTGGTATCATTATCTTTATTCCACAAATCCGCCAAGATAAACCGGCCAGTATCAAACAGCAAATATCTGCTTTGGCCAAACCGAAGTTACTTCTATATCTACTAATTGGAGCATTAGGTAACGCCAGTTTATTCACGGTATTTACGTATATTAACCCACTGCTTCAAGAGGTCAGCGGATTTGCTGAACATAGTGTAACTTGGATTCTCGTTCTATTCGGCTGTGGTGTGACCATCGGCAATATCTTGGGTGGTAAGCTTGCGGACTGGAAATTGATGCCGTCCATATTGGGGCTTTACTTCTCGGTAGCCATCATCTTAACGATCTTCACCTTCACGGTTCATAGTCCCATTGCTGCCGTAGCGACGATTTTCTTGTGGGGTGTTGCTTCCTTTGCAGTCATGCCGGGACTTCAGGTGCGGATTATGAGCTTGGCTCAGGACGCGCCCGCACTTGCTTCTACCTCTAGCCATTCAGCGGGTAATCTAGGGAATGCATCAGGAGCTTTCATTGGTGGTTGGGTCATTACACATCTAGCCATTACATCGCTTCCTTGGGTTGGGGCAATCCTTGTTGGTCTAGGTCTAATTCTTGGAATAGCGTGTTATATCGTAGAGCGTAAGGAAGTTAAGGTGTGATCCTAGTTATATCATGCAACAATATGAAGACCCAGCTTCGGTGTAGAAGCTGGGTCTTTGCCTTATTTTAAATCATTATTGAATCGCAATATAAATTTGCACTACCGCATGGGTTGGGTCAAAGTTCCCAGCATCATAAAGCTCATAATCTCCAGTGAAGGTTCTTACTTCCTCTGATTCTTTGAAATAAGACCAAATCTCTCCCCAGCATTGCGCGACCACTTCATACACTGGACCCTTGTTTGTCGTAAAGACGAGATACTTACTCTCTGGTATGACCATAGGATGATCGTTGTTATCAGCAAGGCCATCCTCACCCACTTCATGCCCTATTACAACGGTATATGCGCCCGATGCATCACTTTCATAATCGGTGTATAAGGCATAGATAAGATGAGGGTTATTGATCCCCTTCTGTGATCCCAAGTTACTCTGAAAGTATGTATCCCATAGCTTCGATAATTGTCCATTCGGTCCTAATTCTTCAGCATTCGTCGTACGCACACTCACACCAGTTATTGTGATTTGCGGTTGTTGAACAGTAAAAGTATTCATGATTCGCCCTCTTTTCCTTGAATATAAATTGATTATACGTTGGAAAAGTGGACACCTATCTGTCTACGTTAATATACCGCTCCATAATTCTTTGTGCCCGTCGCACGACTTCCTCCGCTACACAAGCCGGATGCTGTACTTTGACATGTTCACCATAACTCAAGATCATGCCGTAGAACCAATCATCTTCCGCAAACTCACCCATCACTTGAATGGACCCATCTTCGAGTACAGAGACCATCTCCGGATCAAAAGAATCAACGATACGATAACGAACTTTACGATGAAAGTTTAGTATCATCTCATGCCTAACATCCGTCGACCACTCCGCCTCCCATACGTAACCATCTAAGGATGGCGTCTCACGGCGCACACTCTGCTCCATTAACGTCCGCAACTCATGGATACGAGATAACCGAAACACCCTGAAATCCTGCCGTAGTGTGCAGTATGCATGCAGATACCACACATATCCTTTGAGAATTAATGCCGATGGCTCAACAACTCTCTTACTCTCTTGTCCATTCATGTTCAAATATTGAATGCTTACCTTGCGTGTTTCCTCTATCGCCTGTTTCAATGTATTCACTTTATCTCGTTCAGCAGGACTCTGTCCCCATGGGTTGAAATCAAAGATAATTCCCGCTGTGGATTGTTCGGTGCTTATAGTGTCAGATCTACTAAGTAGCGCCTTAACCTTCTCAAGAAGACTAGCAAACTTACTGTCATCCACAATCCCAGTGATTCCTTTGACTACAGAGACCATCGTGTTGATTTCGTTAAGGGTTAGGAACTGGCGAGCAATCGTATATCGCTCCATAATCTCGAATCCACCCGATGTCCCTTGATGTGCCACAATAGGAATACCTGATTGATTCAATGTCTCCATATCTCTGTAAATCGTCTTGGTTGAAACTTCAAAGCGATCAGCTAACTCCTTAGCACTAACTCGTTCACGGTTGAGCAGCAATATTGTCATCGCCAATAAGCGATCAATTTTCATTGTTTCTCCCCTAGTCTATTTTCATAGAAATTTTCTAGTGTTACATGATTCTGACTTCAATTATGTCAGCGAAACGAATGCTAATCAATGACTAATAATAAAATTATCCACGACAAAAAAGCCTAAGGCAATGAAGCCCTAAGCTTGTCATGAACTATAATTATTTAGATTGCGTTTGCGCCATAAGTTCTTTGAAATCTGGAATCGTTGGGTTAGCAAGATAATGTCCGCCCTCAACTTGAATCGTCTGTCCTGTGATGAATTTAGATTCATCAGAAGCCAAGAATAGAACCGTATTACCGATATCATCAGCTTCACCATGATAAGGTAGAGCATTATATTTCATGAACATATCCAATAAAGCTTCTGACATATTATTCTTAGCTGCTGGCGTCAAGATTAGACCTGGTGCAACGCCGTTACAACGAATATTATCTTTACCATACTGTGTAGCGATATATTTCGTAAGCTGCACAACGGCTGCTTTAGAAGCACCATATGCGGAACGTACAGAGTCTGAAGCGAACGCAGCCATGGATGCCGTATTAATAATAGAACCTCCACCTGCTTTGATCATATGTGGAATTGCGAAGCGGCTTCCTAATAGAACACTCTTCACGTTTACATTCATAAGACGATCCCATTCATCCAAATCGATGTTAACGACATCAAGGTCTTTTCTCAAATTACTTGAACCCACGTTGTTATAAAGAATCGTAATTGTACCGTATTCTTTCACTGTGAATTCAACAGCTTCTTTGATCGATTCTTCTTTAGAAGCATCCAAGAATATTGCTGTAGCTTCGAAACCTTGGTTTTTAATATCCTGTGCGACTTCTTTCGCAGCATCGAGATTGTAATCACCGATAACGACTTTTGCGCCTTCTTTAGCCAATAATACCGATGTTGCCAAACCAATACCTGATGCTCCTCCAGTAACTAATGCAACTTTTCCTTCTACTCTTCCCATTGCCATTTATGTCGACCCCTTTGTTGTGTTTTTAAATAAGATAAATTATGAATTGAAAACTATCATTATTCTTCATTATGATCAAAGTTCTTTAATAACTTCGCATAGATATTGATGAGCTGCTGCACTTCTTCCTCGCTAAGTACCTTGAACAATTCAACATGCAGTTCTCGCCCTTTTTGAATCGCTTGTTGCTGTACCTCTAAACCCTTGTCTGTAATCGATAGAAACACATTCCGTCGATCATTCTCGTTATACTTCCGCTCCGCAAGACCTAATTTAATGAGGCGATCTGCAATACTGGTTATTGCACCCGGTGAGTATCCCAACTTCTTCGATAAAGTAGTATGTTTTTGGGTACCCCTTAATTTCAATTCAGTTAACACGAGAACCGGGGAAATCCCTATATTGTAATCAAAAGACTTCATCCAGCGAATAATCGCTTCATTCGTAAACAATTCTCCTGAACGTATCAACTTAAAAATATCGGTTTGTCCCAAAGTAGTCTCCTTTATAGTCGGGTGAAATCCATGGTTTGTCCTGTAGAACAAGATGTTGAAGGACGCATCATAATCCAAATCCGCTTAATAAATCATCTCCTTATTGTCCAATACCATAACATCTTAACATTAAAACGTTTAGTAGTAAAATACTTATATTTTAGATATCCATTTATTGAAAATATCTTATCATACACAACATTCTACTATTAACGTAACCGATGATCTGCTGGATTAGCCAAAGGAAAATTTGGATAGCACATCCGATGAATGCAACACAAAAACACCTACATCAAAACGTAGGTGCTGTCATTAGACTCGCTTGATACTAGCGCTGCTTCATTATCTTACTTCTTCATATTCATCCATAAGCTTATCTATAATTTGTTGAACACTTCTAATTTCTTTGATCTCATGCACCCTTGAACCGGCAAAAATCAGCCCATTCTCTACATCGCCAATAATGGCGTTATTCAAGGCCTCCATAGTGCAGAAACGAAACGAGCATATCTTCAGGCATTTATGGCATTTCTTTATGCGCAATTTCGTCTCCTCGTTGCTTATAAGATCTGTCAATCGATTCTTTATCGCTCTTCCGTGTAATCCCACCGTAGTCTTAACTAAGATCGTATCGTCCTGCTTGGTATTCACATACATCTGTTTGAAAGCTTCTGGGGCGTCACATTCGTGACTAGCTACAAAATGTGTTCCGATCTGAACACCAGATGCACCTAATCCCATCGCCTTAGCGATATCTTCTCCTGTCATGATGCCACCTGCTGCGATAACCGGAATATTAACAGCCTCCACAACCTCCGGGAGTATATCAAATAATGGCCGATCTGTTCCCAAGTGACCTCCCGCTTCGAATCCTTCCACAACCACAGCAGAAGCCCCTAATCTCTCAGATAGTCTTGCTACTTTGGCAGATGAGACAATTGAAATGACCGGTGTATTATGCGCTTTACCCCATGCATACATATCTCTTGATATACCCGCTCCGGAAATGATGAAATCCACCTTTTCTTCTAAGGCCGCCTGCATTTTTTCAGCGAAATCTTTAACAGCAAACAAAACATTAACTCCGATATATCCCATTCGTTCCTTGGACTCTTCTCGCGCTTTGCGAATATGTAATCTTAATTCTTCTATCGTGATGCCTGTACCTGAAATGGTGCCGATCCCACCCGCATTAGCTACAGCCGCGGCTAGACCACTCAAGGAAATTCCGACACCCATCCCCCCCTGCATGATGGGTACTCTTGATTTAATATGGCCAAATTGTAATATCGGAAGCTCCAATATGAACACCTCTTTCATGATATGACTACGAATCTTTGGTTATATTGATTTAAAGATTACCTTTTACAGTACTATAGCAAGAACTATGATCATATGATTCAACTCACAGTTCATTAAGAATAGCGTAGGGAATATCGTCGATATTGCTAGTAGAATCATATCCAGATCAAAAAAACCTCTAACTTCAAATAAAGTTAGAGGAATTGTGATATATTGGACAATAGCCTTCATTTGAATGAAAAAGGAGCACATACTTTGAAGAAGTATCTATTACCTGTCCTTATTGTACTTATGAGTACACTCTACATTTTCGTTATTCCATCGGATCCACACGCGCTCAAAATGCTGTTCAAGTTAATTCCGATGTGGCTCATTATCATGTATGCATACTTTCAAATTCCTAGAATTAGAAAGCGCCATCATTTATTGCTATTAACCGGATTGTTCTTCTGTATGTTAGGCGATGGCCTACTCAGTTGGTTCGTCGTTGGATTATCTGCATTTCTTGTTGGGCATCTATTCTATATGACGGGATTCCTCAGTAAGTGGCACTTCTCGAAGCTTCGATTTGCTAGCATTGTTCCGATTGCCGTGTATGCTTCATTCATGGGTTGGGAGCTTGTTCATGCATTGATTCGAGACAGCAACGAATCCTTGATCATTCCTGTTCTTCTGTATGTTAGCGTGATTTCCTTGATGATGTGGTCTGCGATTATGACAGGTCACCTATGGGCAATCATCGGAAGTATTTTGTTTGCGATCTCAGACTCTATTTTGTCATGGAACCTATTTGTGTCCGATATTGCTTTCTCAGGTGTGTTCATCATGACAACTTATTACGCTGCTCAATTCTGCATGGCCTTCAGCATTCGAACATTAGCTACACGTAAGTTATTAGCTGAAGAAGAGCCTGTGGTATACCTGTAAAATTACAGCTGCGCAAGCTCATGACTTACATCTTATGGTGAAAAGGACACGCCATTTCAGGCAACGAGACCGTAGTCGTCTCCTTGCTATCACTGTCACATGAAGGAGAGATAAGCTCGCTATCAGCCGATTTCAGTGGACCATCCAACGCTTCTAGCCAACCTTGATAGGCAGGACTTTGATAAAGAAATTGCGGACTCAGGTCAAGCTCCATCAAAGATTGATCGTGCCAGATTGGCGTAGCGGACGGTGACATCGGCGGAATAAGCCACGACCAACGGCTTGATACCTCACGTCCCCGTTCCTCTTCTTGTTGTTGAAAGCGAACGAATTGATCTGCTGCCGTATGATGGTCGACAATGCTGACTCCTGCTTGCTTGAACGAATGAAGCACCGCACGGTTCAGCTCCAGAAGTGCTCGGTCCTTCCACAACGTCGTGTTCGTGGAGCGATCTAGACCCATTAGATCTGCAACTTCTGGTAGAAGGTTATAGCGTCCGGTATCACCTAGATTACGTGAGCCAATTTCAGTCTCCATATACCAACCATTAAATGGAGCAGCCGTGTACAAAATGCCGCCAATCTCAAGCTGCATATCCGAAATGATGGGTACAGAATACCAGCGAAGCTGAAGCTCAGGAAACCGTTCAATCTCGGGATGACTTAAGTGTACCTCCTGAATCAAGTCTGTAGGTATGGGAAACAAGCGGGGTTCTCCATCCCCGATACCGACAACAAGCGGTAACACATCGTAATTCCCACCTGTTCCTTGCCATCCAAGTTGCTGACATACACGGGTGAAGTGATCAGACGCTGGATCTCCTGAACGCGCAGACCCATCGATGCTTGGATAACCGGCATAACGAATCAGTTGATGGTTCCACACACGGATACGCTGCGATTCGTCTTCGGCACTACGGAATACCGTTAATACAGGGCGAATACGACCACCATTATTTGCTCTTTCCACGTGTTGCAACAAAGCTTCCGCTATCTGATCCTCGTTTTCCGCTTGACGTGCGTCGATCACCTCAAGCTTGTCCCAGAACAGACGACCGATGCAGCGACTATTATGACGCCACGCCATTCGAGCTCCATGTACCAGCTCTTCCTCTGTATGAAGATAACTACCCAAGTTATTTATTTGTTCGCGAACAGAAATAAGACGGTTCTCCGTCTCTTCTTCCGACTTATCCAACTCGGCATACAGAAGTTCGATGAACGCTTCCGCCTTCTTGGTCAATTCTTCGATGTTCGTGTTATCCATACTGATCTCTCCCCGATTCTAACCATTCTAACTTCCAGAACTCTTTTGTTTAGTATAACATTCAGGGTACCTTACTACATCTTTCGGGGTGACCTTATCCTCTCATTTCTGCAATATGTGTCCATTCAGTCAACAACACCTGGATTATAAATCCATATCAACAAATCCCCACTCCAAGAGGAATGGGGATTATCTTTTACTATTGAATCATGAATGTCTGTCGAACATAACTCAAGTATTCGATGTTGCCTATTTCCCACCCATAGGTGCTGCCGCTTTTGGTGAATACACAGAGATATGGTGGAGCACTTGTTTATCGTATGGACCTACGAATTTCAATTCATATTCTCCAACCTTATAGACGAGAATATCGTCATTTCCATTGGTACGTGTTTCGCTTGGGGACCCTAATGTTTGTGTAATATCTGCCAAAGAAATTTGATTAAATTGCACCTTTGAACCCTCGCTTGAACCAAAGGAACGAACATCATAGATCACTTCACCACGTCCAATACCAAAGGCAAATGAACCTCTACCTGCACCTGGACTGTATGCCTCATAAGGATCACCCGCCCCTACTGCTTTATCAGGTTCTCCCCATGACGCGTGAACTTCATCAATAAGATCTACTCCCGAAACAAAATCAGCCCCAGGTACTTTGCCTTCCTTACTGAGTTCGTAAATCTCTTTAATTAATTTAGTGTTTTCTTCTTTTACCGGGATCGTTGTTCCTGTATTGCCCTCGGTACTAGCATTCTTGGATGGTTTATTCACATCTTCTTGTTGTTGCGTATCTGGCTGATCTGTACCTGTATTGGACTTACTATCCGCGGCACAGCCTGCAAGTAGAACGACTATAGAAATACCCATAATAGACCGTGCTATGGACTTACGTTTAATTGTTGTGATCATCATAATCCTCCTTTTCAATTGCTGAATAGTTAAATTCGAGTGCACTGATGAAGTCTATTTTACACCACGAAATTAAATAACAGAAAAAAGAACCTCTAGAATCCACTTCTAAAAGCTCTATTCCTCTTTATACGTAGGCATATTCTAGTTCTATCGGAAGCACTCCTCTTGATGGAGGGTTTATCTTGAAATCCCGCCCAGGCGCTACCTTAACTTTACTTAGCGTTGGTTGGGATGGTGCTGTTGGTGTTTGGCGTTGTTGGTGCCGGTGTTGTTACTAGTGCTGGTCCTGGAGCTAAATGGTCTCGTTGAGTTTTGAAAAATAGCGCTTTGTCAATGATAGCAATAGCTTCAGCTCGTGTAGTTGATCGCACTGGTCCAAATGTTCCATTAGGGTATCCCGCCATAATTTCGTTATCTATGACTGCACTAATAGCTCTCTTACTCCAAGCAGCAATACCTTTCCCATCTGCAAGTGATTCAACTGTACCTGATTGATTCAAATCTAATAGATTCGCAATAATCACCGCCACTTCTTGACGAGTCATTTCATTCTTAGGCCTAAATGTTCCATCGGGGTATCCTGAGACATATCCAGCTTTCTTTGCAACCCCTATATCTTCATACGACCAGTCCGTCTGTTTCACATCTGCGAATCCAACGGTTTGCGCTCCCATTAAACCAAATGACCTATTCACCAATGCGGTAAACTCCTCACGGTTCACCTTATCTTCTGGTCGAAATGTTCCATCTTCATACCCAGATACTAAGTCTCGCTCATTCCAACTTGTAATGACACCCTCTGCCCAGTGACCTTTAATATCATTAATACTACTAGCAGATACCATTCCCATTGACGAAAAAGTTAAACCTAATGCGGTTGTCCATACAAATACGGTTTTCTTTGTTATTTTGTTCATAATTAACATCTCCTCGTTCTAATTTTTTTAATAACCGTTAACAATTAATGCACTCATAGTATTGATTTAACCCAGTATTTTCTATTTTGAATCATAGTTTCATTATGGTATAAACCTCACCCTACCAAGTCACTTACTCTTCAATACAGCTACTTTTATCGACAGTCCTGCACTCTTGAAATTGGATACGAAGAAATAAGAATAATTAAAAGAAGCCCCATTCGTAATCGAATGGGGTATGTTTCGCGAGGGACATATGTGTATGCTTACAAACTTTGTTTCAAACGGTCCCATTGTAGTAAATGGTGACGGAAGTGCATCTCAACGAGCATAAACCATTCTTTCGCATTTAACCCACCGAATCGAGGATGGGCAATGGTATTGTGCAGGGGCGCTTGTTCAAGCGTTGATTCTACCTCTTTCATCCTACTTATCACAGTGTTCAGCCCTTGGACAAGCTGTTCTTTACTTTCCGGTTGTCCAGGTGTATATTGCGGTGAAGCTGGGACCTGAATACGTATAGGTGGGAAACCGCCCTGATCCATTAGCGCTTGCCCCGCTTCTGTTTTCTCCCCTGTGGAAACAACAGAATTGTCATCTTGCGTCAAGCAATAATCAATATTACGAAGAGACATATTAATCGAAGAGTTAATCAGATGTTGAATCATTTGCCCCATCGACCACTCGTTCTCACCCGGTTGACTTACCAACTGCTCTATACTATAACCATTCAATTCTTGCAGGTAATAATTCGCGCTTTCTTCAAAATGCGCCAAAGCTTCCGTTGTATTCATATGTGTAGTTAACTCCTTCTCATCAATATAGTCTCACTATACAGAAGTGCTACTGACAACAGTATGTCAGTAGCGTCTAACCATCTTCTCAGCTTCTTCACGAACCCGATCCCTAAGCGATTCAGGCTCCAATACGACAACGTCCGCTCCCCATCCTAACACCCATTGCAGTAATTCTTCGGGCTGACGGACACGACACGTAACATACAGACCATCCTCATGATCTTCAAATGATTCCATGTAATAGTTGCTCGATCCCTTCACTTTATCCGCGATGTCCGGATTTGCTTGAATACGCACGAGTACATGTCGATCTTCCGCAGGCCTATGATTATGCAAATTGAAATCAACCGGATATGTGAATCGGTCTTCTAGAACACTCAAATCATTCATCCGAGATAATCGGAATTGGCGAAGATCTTGCCGCAAATCACATTGCGCAATCAATGTCCATGAACCATGAACAATCACAAGTCCATAAGGAGCAACATCACGGACGCTATGACGATTTCCATCGGCTTCAGGCATGTTCTTCGAGTAATGGAATCTCACCTTCCGCTCTTCCAATATCGCTCGACGCAAGGGTTCTATGTATTGTTTCTCTCGTACCCCCACTCGCATATCATTTGTGGCAAGCAATCTAATGGTCGAGCGCACTCGGGACGTTTCTCTACGAACACTCTCTGGTAATATGGCTTCGATTTTCCCACTGGCACTTTGCGCCTTGGCACCATATTCAACATCAAATTTCTGCTCGACAAAGTCCCCGCCAATCAACAACGCTACCGCTTCTTCCGCTGTGAAGCTCACCGGGGGTAAGAAATACCCCTCCATCAAAGAATATCCTAACCCGGGTGCACCTATTATAGGAACTCCTGCCTCACTTAAGGCTTGAATATCCCGATATATCGTCCTCGTACTCGTCTCGAACTTTGCCGCAAGATCCTCAGCTCTTCTAACCCCTTTACGTTGCAGTTCAAGTACGATGGCTAACAACCGATCCGTTTTGTTCATACCTACTGCACCCTCCTCCAGAAATTCTACTGTGGTTTCTTTGATATAAATTGTTGAACCGACCTTCTACGTTCGTCGTATCGCTCACTGAAATTTCCTGCTGTATATTTAGAAATTGTACTTCTCCAAAAAGCCTGTGCTGGGTAATTCTTTTCCGATTGTGTAACGACCCATTCCCCTTGGTACATATCAAATATGCTATTGGCTACCGTTCTCCCTACACCTCTGCCCACGAACTTTCTCATTACGAAAAACTCTGCAATGCTGTTAACGGACGACTCATCAGAATTCACCAGCACAAACCCTGCAAATTCTTCATCGACTTTTATAAAAAATGGATGCTTACTCGGATTTGTCCAGTATTCATCAAGATCAAATGGTGCGTAAAGACCATCTTCTTCTAACCTAATAATATTCATGTATTTGCTGAATTCGTAAATATAGAACTGCATAATATTTAGTAGTATTTGTTTATCTTCAACCGAAACTAGTTCTAATTCTATCTTCATGATAAGATCCTCCACAAATTTCATAATGTCCAGCGTAAAGATTATATCACTGCCCTACTTATGAGTTTAACTTTAGCGAATGTTACCGAAAAGTACAGATCCCTCTGCATCTTTTCAAGTAAACCTTGAACGCTTAAATAGACTTCCTGAAATTTCAGGAAGTCTTTTCTTTTTATATAGAGACTACATCATAAATGCGATATTTATTCTGATATCTATTCCCTAAATCGTTATCTTAATCGTAACCATATCCTTGTCATACTGAAAATAAATATCACCCTTATATATTTCAACAGTTCTTTTAATAATCATTAATCCATTACCGCTTAGTTCATCTGTATTTTTCTTTGTTGTATAGCCATTTTGAAATAGACACTTTTGCTCTTTAGCCGTAAGATGAGCCGTGTTCTCCACTGCAAATACGTATTTCTCTCCAACTGTGTTACAAATAACGCGGATCTGTTTAGGTTGGTCACCCATATAAGCCGTCGTTGCTTCAATCGCATTATCCAAAAGATTAGCGTAAATTCTAGCCAAGTCCATAGACTCCAACCTACTATAGTCATGCTCATTCGTCTCGAAGTACATAGGTATCCCTTTAGATTGGGCAAATTCCCACTTACTTTGAAAAATAACCATCAAAATTGGATTTTTGATACGTAACGACATATCTACCATTTTGGATTCAATAGCAAGTTGTTTTAGATAATTTCTCGCTTTTTCATGCAACTGCATGTCCATTAATCCGCTTAGAACCTGAAGATGATTGAGCATATCATGTCTACTTGATTTAATGGCATCTGTTACTCTTCTAAGCTCTGAGATATACATTTTTTCTGATTCTTTCAAATCCTGTTTCAAACGAAGTTTATACCACTGGTATAAGAAGTACGCAACAAGTAATAGTACAACAGCAAATAAAATATCAATGACAAATATGAAGAGATTACTCTTAAGAACTTGGTCAAATACTTGCTTTAACTCCTTAACCCCAACATCAATAGCGACAACACCAAGCATATTCCCTTCATTACTGTACAATGGTACTCCGACCGATAAGTAAGAACCATGATGTTCATCTTTTATAATATGTGTATAATAGCTCTGTCCTTTCTTAGCCTGCCTTACTTGAGCAACAGGAACTGTACAGGGCTCTGCTATGGGTAAATCAGCCGTATTTGGAGGAATTGCTGACACCATGACTTTTGAAATATCTGAATCATCAAGCATTAATACATATACATATAAAGCTTTGATTCGTTTGTGGTATTCTTCTAAATACTGTTTTATTTGTTTACGATTCTCATCGTCTTGTTTAGACACTAGAAAATTCTGGTACACATCTTTATCTAAACCTTCTGCAATATCTTTAGCTATTTCTATATATTGCTTAGCAAGCGTGGTTTGCGCTGATTTACCAATCCAATAATAAGATATCAATAGTTTGACGCTCATCAGAGCACTTAGCACAATACATGAAACAACAATGAAATAAACAATTCTCTTATTCGAATATAAACTGTTAAATCTCATATACTCAGTCCTTTTGTCCTATGTCTTATGTCTTATGTCTTATGTCCTTAGACTATTATCATCGGAATAATGAATAGAATTAGTTAGATTCTTGCCATATGTATATATTTCCTTCTTTAGCGCGGCGTGTTTAACAACCTAGATACATGTGAGGCAGGACAACTAAAAGAGTCGCACTCGAATGACGGAATGTCAAACCAAGTGCGACCGGGATTATCGATTCTGTTATGAATCATTTCAACTATATATTCTTCTTTATTTGATTCTGGTTCTTGACTGTTTTGTTAGCTACCAACGTAATAAGTAGGGCTAGAAGCAAGGCAACCAACATCGAGATGGTAAATCCAATCCAGTTATTAGATAACAATGGCCCCATAAATGAAGGAACATAAGCGGTACCTCGAACGTTAAATACGCCCACAAGTCCCCCTCCTACACCAGAAGCAACAATCGCCCCTGCAAAGACCATTTTATTAGAAAACATGAATGGGTAGGCCGCCTCAACAAAAGTTCCGAATCCCATATTAATTAAGAAACCTGGTGTAGCTACTGCCGCTTCTCCTCGGTCTCTAGGGGCAATGATATTAGCTAAAGTAATACCTGCCGATACCATCACCAACCCAACCATATCAATAGCACCCAAGAAACTATTCCCCGTCTTCTCCATCTCAAGGAGCACGATGGGTAGAATAGCGGCATGATATACACCCCCAAGAATGGCCGGCCAGATCAAGAGACCCGCAATAATTCCCGCTATAATTGGATTGAATGATATAGCCATGTTAATGATATCCTTAATGAACTCACCCAACTGTAGTGCAAATGGAGCAATCAAGAAGTAGACGATAAGCCCAGATATGAGACCTGCTAGACCACCAGCCACAATATTTACCGTCGTCATCGGGAAACGCCACTGCACACATTTGACGAACAAGTACTGAACAAGAAGTCCTGCCCCGATACCACCAATAATCCCGCCTATGATACCTCCCTCAATTGAAAGTGCCCCTGCAATAACACCCGCAACAATGGACACTTCATCTAGATCAGAGATTTGCTTCGCGGCAATGACCGCTAGAACAACTGGTAATGCTTTGAGCATAATATCGAATACTTCACTTAATCCTTTAAACATAGGAATTTGGCTAAACGCAAGTACAATAGCCATCGCAATGAACCCAGGCAAAGACGATTGCATAATCCCTTTGAGATTGATGTTCTTCCAAGGCTTGCTGGATGCTGAAGCTTGTGATGATAGTGAGGAACCAAGAATAGGGTAATATTTCATTCCCCAATATTTACACAACGATTGTATAAAGGATACCGCTCTTGTACGGTTCGTGGTTCCTGTCGTTCCCGATGCCGCAATCACGTTCGCACCTTTGGAACTAATCAGAGCCATCGATGTTCCCCCTGTACCCACAAGTGGTATCCCTTTCTCTGCCGCCGCTATTATGGTTTGTTTATTCGCATCATTAGGGTCAGCACTCATCGCAATTACGCCATCAATGAGACCAGAACGGATAAGGGCTGCGATTTCAGCATCAACGCCTACTGCTGCCTCGTTCGTATCTTTCAATAATCCCTCGGAAAGATTTCTAAGACGATTCTCTCCCGAATCCCATCCATATAATGCTGCTGTCGTACTCTCTTTTGCTATGTCCATCGATTCCGCTGCTGCAATAAATTGCACCATGCCAATCTCTAGGCCTGCACTCTTACTTTGTGTAACGATTTCTCCAATTAACTTCTCGGGGTCTTTGCCCCCCAGATTAAATAAATTCCCGCCACTGCTACCTATAATTGCTATACGTTTCATTTGTCTACCCCTCATTTGGCTGCTTATGTACTTTCAATACACTCTATCACTTTAGCTAATCACCGTATTACCTCATTATACTGACGTCGCTCTGAATAACAATAGATATGATGAAAAAAGTGAAGCTCATCATGCGCGGATTGGTCAGTAGTAAAATGCAAAAAACTCGATCATCTTAGTCAGAGATGATCGAGCCCATGACAACAGCAAGTGTATATATTAAATATCCACTCATCCCACTTGATCCACATTGACAAATAACTACTTCGTATGTAAAGTAATATCATATTGATAATATATTAAATGAATACGATTAGTCTTTGATGAGCATCGTGAATGAAAGGACGACTCCATGCAACAGAACTCGGATCAACAACATATACAAACGGTGCTTGATTTCATTGTAGTCTTAAGTGACACGATGAGTCGAAAGAAGCAGTTATTCGAAGATGAAACGGCATGTTCGCCCGAGGAGACGAACGTCATCCGAATTCTTTCCCACAACGGCCCACTAATGGTCAAGGAAATCGGTCAGGCCTTGCCAGGAATGAACTTCAGCAAGCTTACTCGTATACTCGACAGCCTAGAGAAACAGGATTATGTCATACGTACCCTTAATCAGAAAGATCGCCGTAGCTTCCTTATAACACCAACGGAGAAGAGTGAACAGCACACTTCTAAATTTATGGGTGAAGTTGGAGAAGTAGCGGAACATATGCTTTCTGTATTGACGCCTACCGAACGCCTCATGTTAGATCAATTATTAGATAAAATGCAGATTAAGTTACGTGACATTACCTCATTATAGAATGGGAACGTCAGAGCATGCCCTCCTATCCAGAGGGTGTTTTCATCCTATAATAGTATTAAAATGATAATATTTTATGATGACAGGTTAGATTTCGCTGCAAACAAATGTTTCACTAATTCACGATTTTTATCTTTAAAGACGTCATTATGGGAAGAAACCATCCCATGACCATACGCTTCTGGCATAATATATTGCTTCGCTTTATTCACAGCATTTGCCGCATCTTGAAACGCCCCTGCGATTAAGTGAAGTTTACCTTCGTGATTCAAAATATCTCCTGCAGCATAGATCCCTGGCACAGATGTTTCACTCATGGGACTACCGGCAATACCGTATTCATTTGCCATTTCAATATTCAATCCGCTATTCGCCGTCAACTCTTTATCCCGTTCGTAGCCATGATTTATGATCACTTCATCAACAGACAGTTGAATCTTATTTCCATTCTCACTGCTAAGCAACTCTACTTTTTCAATGGTCTCGTGGTCATCTGCGGCAATAAGCTTTTCAATCGATGTATTCAATAAACATTCAACAGAACTATTGAATAGGCGCGTAACTTCTGCCTCATGTCCCTTCAACATGTCTTTCCGATAGGTCAAATAGACTTTTTTCGCAATTGGTTCCAATTCATTTGCCCAGTCAACAGCCGTATTGCCACCACCGGAAATCAATACAGTTTTCCCTTTGAAACGTGCGAGAGATTTCACTGTATAGTGCAAATTGGAAACCTCAAATCGTTCAGCGCCTTCAATTTCTAGTTTTGTTGGGTTCAAAATACCCCCACCAACAGCTAAAATAACTGTTTTGGACAAATGTTGGCGGTTTGCAGATGTCTGGATAACAAAGTTCCCATCTTCATCTTTGTTAATGGACGTCACTTTTTCACCTAATACCACCTCGGGCTCAAATGTTGTCCCTTGCTGAATTATTTGTTCAATCAGTCGTTCTCCTGTAGTAGGTAGGAGTCCCCCTATATCCCAAATCATTTTCTCTGGATAGACATGCACTTTTCCTCCTAAAAAAGGTTGGAATTCAATAATTTTTGTTTTCATTTCTCTTAAACCACTATAGAAAGCAGAAAAAAGTCCTGCTGGGCCGCCACCAATAATTGTTACATCATACAGCTGTTCTGAATTCATTATGAATGCTCCTTTCTATTTGTCGAGACTGGTGAGCCAAGTCGTTAGTTCTTCAATTTGAGCAAGGACGGCAATCGGATCATAATACCAAGAGCGTTCTTCCGGCCATACATAGATATGTCCATTCTTAACTGCTGGAACACTTCCCCAAATCGGGTCCTTCTGGAAGTCTTCGATCGTTCGTTCATTCGAAGTCATAATAATATAATCGCCAGCGTATTTCTCTATCATTTCCTCAGAGAGTTCTGCCCATTGCTTCTCCATAATTTCACTGGCAACTACGCTTGGAGGCTTACGTCCAAGCGCCTGATATATGGGTTGGCCACCACGACCAAAATTATCACCGTATACCCAAGTCGACTTACCACCATCCTCCATAATGGAAAAACTAGCATCAGTAGCAATTGCGATATCCACCTTGGCCTTCGCCTCGGCAATACGCTGGTCGTATTGGAGTAGCCAAGTCTTCGCTTCTTCTTCCTTATCAAGTAGCTCACCGAAATAAGTTAACTCCTCATGAACGCCTTTCAAATCTCCATAAGGAATAACAATGGTGGGTGCGATTTTGCTTAATGCCTCGTAGTTGTCTCCATTACCAGTAATAATGAGATCTGGGTTCAGAGCAAGTGTCTTTTCGACAGATGGCTTTCCGTACGTTCCGATATCCGAAACCCCGACAAGCTTATCTTTAAAATAATAGTTTTTAATGGTCAGTTCTGGCGCTCCAACCGGAATAACACCTAAGGCAATCATACTACCAAGGTACTCCTCTGCAACAATACGTTGCGGTTTGACAGGAACCTCAATCTCACCTTTTAATGTGGTAACGGTTTTCACAGCGCTGCTCGTGTTAGTACTTGAGTTCTCTTCTGTTCTCGGTTGCTCCGCCGTTTCGCTATTTGAAGCTGTCTTTGTCTCTGTCCCTCCGCACGCGGAAAGAACTAATACAATCAGTAGAAACATTAACGGGATAACTAACCCTAATTTCTGTGGCCTATGATTTTTTTGTCGTGAATACAACTTGAATCCCCCCTCAAACAATAATGATATTTATCAGACCCCAAATTGTGCTTGGTGAAGTCTGTTATAAGCTCCTTCTACAGCTAATAATTCATGGTGGCTTCCTTGCTCAACAATGCCATCCTCCGTTACGACAACAATGCGGTCTGCATTCTTAATCGTAGCTAACCTATGTGCAATAACTAGTGTAGTACGGCCTTCTGATAGTTCCGTTAAGGCCTGTTGTATCGCTACCTCTGTTTCTGTATCCAGTGCAGATGTTGCTTCATCTAAGATCAGAATAGATGGGTTTTTAAGGAACATTCGAGCAATGGAAAGCCGTTGTTTCTGTCCACCAGACAGTTTGACGCCTCGCTCACCAATCAATGTATCCATTCCTTCAGATTGGGACATGATGACTTCTTCCAACTGCGCTCTTCTAGCAGCTTCCCATATATTTTCTTCCGAAGCACCTAACTTACCATAAGCGATATTCTCGCGAATCGTCCCGTCAAATAGGAAGACATCTTGTTGAACAATCCCGATCTGAGAGCGAAGGGATTCAAGTGTGATTTGTCGGATCTCAATCCCATCAATCATTAATGATCCGCTGTTTATATCATAAAACCGAGGTAAGAGACTACAAATCGTCGTTTTCCCAGCACCTGATGGTCCAACAAGTGCTACGGTTTCACCTGCACGAATCGTTAGATTAATATTCTCTAACACATTCTCTTTGCCTTCATAACCAAACGACACGTCTTCGAACTTTATATTCCCTTCTAAATGCGAGACAGCTATTGCGTTCGGAGCATCCGCCACATCAGGCTCTGTCTCAAGCATCTCTACATAACGCTTAAATCCAGCAACTCCCTTTGGATACATTTCAATAACCGCATTAATCTGTTGAATCGGTCCTAGAAATACATTCGATAGTAGAACAAAAGCAAGAAACTCTCCGTATGTCATCTGTTTATTAATTACAAACCATGTACCGCACACCAGAACAAACAACGAGACGATTTTCATAAGAATATAGCTAATAGAAGAATTCCAAGCCATAATTCGATAGGCAATCAATTTTGAATCTCGAAAACGTTCGTTATTCTCATTGAATTGAGCAATTTCATGTTCTTCATTTGCAAATGCTTGCACGACGCGCATACCGCTCACATTGTTTTCAACACGTGCATTGAAATCAGCGATATCTGCAAAGAAACGTTTAAATGCTATAGACATCTTTTTACTGAAATACAAGGAAAGACAGATAATAAGAGGTACAACAATAAACGTAAGTACAGCTAATTGCCAATTTATCGATAACATGATTCCAAATGCACCTAAGAGCGTCATAATTGCGATAAATAAATCCTCAGGTCCATGATGTGCGATTTCACCAATATCCATCAAATCATTTGTCATTCTGGACACTAAATGACCTGTTTTATTATTATCAAAAAAGCGGAACGATAACTTCTGTACATGAGTGAAAAGATCTTTTCGCATATCGGACTCTATATTAATGCCTAGCTTATGTCCCCAGTAAGTGACAACATAATGGAGAGCCGAACTAATAATATAAATTCCTAATAACGAAGCACATCCCCATAAGATCCAACTCCAGTTCGAGCTAGGCAATAAATCATCCACTACACGATGGACAGCTAACGGAAAGGCAAGTTCCAATAATGCTGCTATAATCGCACAGGAAAAGTCCAAGATGAATAGCCTTCGATAGGGTTTATAGTAAGAGAAGAAACGTTTTAACAATATGTATCGACTCCTAACCTATTTATTGAATAGTGTCTTTATTCCACATCCACTATTATCGATATTAATAATCATTCTCATTAAATGAGTATAGCCTATCACCTAACTCTGAAGAAATGGACAAACATGTATGATTTTTTGGACAAAATGAACTTATATGATAGGTGAGTTCTAATCCTATTTCTGACCTTTTTTCTTAGCAACAAGCATATCAGCTACTTCTTCTGCTTGAGCTAGCACAGCAATCGGATCATATGGCCAGAATCGTTTTCCATCGAGATAAAATACATTTTCCTTTTTGACCGCATCAATAGATTGCCAAACAGGATCTTTTTTATCTAACGAACCACCGTTTGATATATCAAAAAAGATATAATCGCCAGCATAATCAGTTAGCACTTCGAAGGATACTTGTTTGTTTGACTCCCCAGCATCGATTAACTCTTTTTTAATACGCTTTGATGGAGTTAACTGAAGTTGTTTATAAATGGCTTGCCCACCCTTATAAATACCATCGCCATAGATATATGAGTCCTTTCCAAATGCGCCAAAGATGGAGACTGTTTCTCCTTCAGCCATTACCGCTTGAATTCTCTCTCTCTGTTGTTGAATTTTCTCATCAAACATAGCTAGCCATTTCTCTGCTTCCTTGTCCTTTCCAAGCATCTGCCCAATAGTCCTTACCTCTTCGTGGACATCACTATATGTTTCATAGGGAATAATAATGGTTGGAGCCATTTTGGAAAACTTCTCAAATGAACTCTTCTCTATATCCGAACTAATAATTAAATCGGGCTGTAATGCCAATATCTTCTCGAAAGAATTCTCACCGGTACTTTCAATATTAGCGTTGAGATTCTGGATATGTACGTTTTCAATATCTACTTGCGTTGCACCTACAGGTTTTACATCTAATAAGAGCAACGTTGGTAAATAGCTATCTACCACAATTCTTTTAGCATTTGCTGGTATTACAATATCTCCGTTAACCGTTTTTACTGTTCGTGTTTGGGGTTGTTCACTTACAACCTCTTCTACCTTCACTACTTCGCTGCTTTTATTACTTTCAGAAGATTGATCCCCCTTACTACCACAAGCCGTAATCATGACCGCTAACATAACCAATAGCAGACAAAAAATGATAGATTTATTTTTAAACATTATAAACCTCCTTATTTAATGATAATGATTTTCATTATCATTCACATTATCAGATTTGCTTTACAGGGTCAATACAAATAACATACCCTTCAGTCGTATCCTATGCTTAGAAGCCATAGACCTACTCGTTCGTAAACTTTATCTCTCTCTCTTCTCTACATAGAGAATAACCAAGCAGTATATCTCTCGCTCGGTTATTCCCTATCCTTTCAGCTCGACTCTATTTCTTTCCCATCGCTTCCATTACCTCATCAATTCCCTTAATTTTGGCAAGTGCCAACGGTCCTGGCAATGAAGGGTCTTCCAAATAATAGACTTGGTCTTTTTGGACTGCACTCAAGCTCTGCCATACTTTATTATCTTTTAAGTCTTCCTTCACTCCCCCTTCAATGGGTTCTTGCCAATTGTTAACTATAAACAAGTGATCCGGGTTTAGATCTACCACTCCTTCTAACGTCAATCGCCCACCTATTTCAGCACCCTCTGTCGGCTTTAAACCTAACCCGATATAAAAGGCATCGAATCGTTTCTCTTCCCAGAGGACAAATTGCTCTTTTCCACTGTACATTGCAAACATGACAGACTCGCCACTTCTAAAAGCTAGTTGTTCCTTGTATTTTGCTGATTTGCGGTCGAATTCTGCAAGTACAGTATCCGCTTTATCCTCTTTACCGATTACTTTAGCAATTTCAATCAATGTCTTGCGCCAATCCCCAGCCTCCGGGAAAATGACGGTCGGTGCAATTTGTGATAATTGTTCATATTTATCTGCCATATCATTTGCTGCGATAATCAAATCAGGCTCTGACGCTAACAGTCTCTCCAAACTCACTTCTTGTCCAAGATCGATAATATCTTTCCCTTCAATCATCTTGCTTAAATAGGGAAAGTTTCTTTCAATTATTTCAATCCCTTGTCCAGCTATAGGATATTCATCTAAAACAGCTAAATAATCGACAAATGAAATGTACGGGGTAGCTATTTTAAGAGGTTTTTCTTTAATAACCGTTTCCCCTTCCATATGTTTAATCGTTCTTGGAAAAGAAGCATTATTAACTACTTCCTCGCTTACCTGAGCAGGTGCCTTTTCTGTTTTTTCTACGGCATTTTTCATTTTTGAATTATCCGCACAACCTACTACTAACGAAATAATACCTACTAGTAAAATCAATCCAAACCACTTTCTATTTCTCATTCTTTTATCTCCTTATAATTATAATTGATAAGAATTATCATTTATAATCTTACAAGGCCTTCCATCGGGCATCTACCAGTAGACGGATTAGGGATACTGGTTAGAGGGATAAGAAAAATGTTAGAGCTTTAATTATTCACCAATATCTCGGTACTTTAAAAGATAGTTTCCAGTCAAAATACTTGTCCTTTTTCAACCATAAAATATCCCCTTCAAGTTCACTATTTTCCACATGATACATGCAGTTTTGAGTGTCTACTTAAAGGGGATAATAATCAAAATCAATCTCCCAGCATTTTTTTAGTTAGCGAGTAAGCCCTCTTATAAATTCTCCAGGATTAACTCCAAATTTGTCCCTGAACGCTTCAGCAAAATAACTAGGATTAGAATAGCCAACAGCACAGGAAGCTTCATTTACATTCATCTTGCCACCTTGCAATAAAAGATGGGCTTTCTCTAGTCGTTTCTCCCGTAAATAACCAAACACGGTTGTATCATACATCTCCTTGAAACCCTTTTTCAATTTATAGTCGTTTAAATCTATTGAACAGGATAATTCAGTCAATGTAGGTGGCTCCGTCATACACTCGATGATAATGGCTCGAGCTTGTCGGATCTTCGCCACATCACTTTTGGAGAATTCCGATGGCTTTGGATCTTTATCAAACAGGAAAGACCGAAATGACATCGATAAAAGTTGTAATGCATTGCATTCTAACTCCAGATTGGTCATTCTCTTCTCTTCCACCGCATCCAACATTCGCTTTACAATGATAGATGCGGAAGGGTCAATTTTTTCTTGAAACATTCGATATGACTTTTCCCCAAGGATATGTGAAAAGTTAATCGAATTTCCGCTTTCACCGCATACTTCTTGCATAAAATGATTGAAGGTTGAAACCGGAATTCCAATCCCCATCATTTGATAGGATTCGTTCTTATTAAATGTAAAGTTCGCCCCCACTTGTTCTATAAACTGAAGAGAGCATGTGCCTGAAACAATTTCATGATCTGAACCCGATATATGAACCCCTCTAACACCTTCCATACAATAGCTAAGCTCAATCATGGGTCGCATAGTAGACATATTCATTTGATAATCTTGATAAATAGAATAATCCGATATTACCACTTCTAAATCAGAACGTGGAATCAAACGATTAATCGATCCTTCTCCAATACCTGATCGGAATGTCATAAGATCTACTGGCATCTCTTTTTTCCTTGCTACTTCTAATTTATCAAAAAACTGATTAAAGTTCTGATGGAAGTTAGTTATCTCGATCACCGCCTCAAATTCCCACACCCTTTACTGAGAATGATTTTCAATATCACCGGAAATTATAGCAAAGAATTAATTTTTTTGCTATTTAATTGATGATACAAAGATCCGAGACCGAATAACCTCGTAGCTAGTGGATGTCGGTATGCACTTTTTTAAGATTCACCCCTTCTGGTTTGAGCATCATAGTAAGTAGTGTACATAGAAAGAAGATAATAGCTCCGAACCAATAAGCCGTCGCATAGCCACCGGCATATTCAATCAGCCAGCCCGCTAATCCAGGTCCCATCATTTGACCAATCGCATAAAAGACCGAAACAAAACCAATTGCCGCTGCAACGTATTGTGATGACACTTGTTGGCTAGCCTTCATCTGAATCAGTACAAGAACTCCACCAAGCGAAGAACCCCAAATGACAGAGGATACGATAAAACCTGCTATACTACCCCATTCAATCGGAATGATATCTCCAACTACAGACAATATTAATGCTGCAAACAACGCTTTCTTAACACCCATTCGATCGGCGAGTATTCCCCATAATGGAGCTCCGCCGATCGAGCAGATACCCGCAATAGAATATATAGTTCCTACCACCTTATTGGAAATCCCGAGTTCAATCATATAACTCGATTGATATAAATTCGGAATCAAATAGACAATTCCAACAGCAAAATAAAGCCCCGCGATCATATAAAGTTCCTTACTTCGCCAAACATTCGTCTTCTCCCGCATCCCATCCTTTTCAGATGATACAGATGCATGTGGATCTTTTAAAATAAACGATGCGAGTAGCATAACAACTACTGTCATAGCTGCAAATACCAACCAAGCTCCGCGCCAGCCAAGTGTTGGAAACTGTTGCAACATGAATGGTACAAGTGCCCCAGATAATAACATACCAATACCCGCCCCACTCATTAATAGACCCATAACCGCTCCCCTTTTTTCTGGGAACAAGCCAATCGCTATCGATAGTAGCGGCGTATACACAAGTGCACTACCAGCGCCAGCGATAAAGAAACTCACAGATGCCCACCAAAAGTTCGATACAAACACAAGGCCACATAAACCCGCAACAACTAGCCAACCACCTAAGAGAAGTACTTTTTTCGCTCCACGCCGCACGGTTAGAACACCTGATAAACCGACCGTAAGCAAATAACCTAAGAATAAGATTGTTCCTAATAACCCTGATTCAGATGTAGACAAAGACAAACCTTCCTGCATAAATGGCAATATAACCCCATAGGACATTCTTGAAAAACCCGTTGTCGTAACAATCAAAAGCATACCTATCAGAACAAACACCCAAAAATTTTGTTTCATCTCATCAGACTGTTTAGTCATTTTCTCTCCCCCCATTATTTAACCTTCCAACCACCTGCAGCTTGCTGCTCCTGCCAAAGATGTTGGTACAACCCTTGGCCATTTACCAGCATCTGATGAGTACCTTGCTCCTCTATTCCCCCATCACTTAATACGATAATGTGATCAGCTGACTGAATCGTCTTCAAACGATGAGCTATGACAACGACCGTTTTCTTTTGTGCCAACTTACTAATTGCACGCTGAACCAGCTTTTCATTTTCCGAATCGAGTGAGGCAGTCACCTCATCTAGCAATAGTATAGGGGCCTCTTTCAAAAATGCTCGTGCAATCGAAAGTCGCTGTTTTTCCCCACCTGATAAATGGATTCCTCCTGTTCCGACAACAGTGTCATAACCATGGGGCAACTTTTCAATAAAGGAATGGCACTGGGCTAATTGGGCGGCCTCAACCACTTGTTCAAATGAAGCATCTCGATTACCCATAAGAATATTCTCTGTCACGGTATCATTAAATAATTGCACATCTTGAAAGACGTAACTTATCCTGCTTAATAATTCATTACTGCTTATGTCTGTGATATCTGTATTTCCAATCTGTACGCTCCCTTGATTCACATCCCAAAAGCGGACAATCAAGCTTAAAATCGTAGACTTACCTGATCCTGACGGCCCCACTAAGGCTACGAGTCCTCTATCTGGAACATAAAAACTCACATCTTTTAAGATAGACTTATTTCCATATCCAAAATGAACATGGTCAAAGGTAATCGAATTATTAAGCGGGATAATCTGCTGTTCTGGCTCTGCCAGTGGCATTTCTTCCAGCACATCCTTGATACGTTCACCTGCATGAACCATAAAACGCAGTTGTCCCATATAAGTTCCAACTGAACGAAAGGCTTTAAAAAATTGCAAACTAATGATTAAAAAAATAACAAATATAGATACTTCAAGCCGACTCTCTATCAGTAAATAATTACCTGCAAGTAATAACACTATAAAACAGATTTCAATTGTAGCCGCATACAGATAGAGAATGGGTGATGCAAATGCCTCCACTCGAATGCTATCATCCCTAAATCGTGCCAATGCTTGATCTAACCTTTTAAATTTTGCCCCTGTTACTTGATAGGCTTTCAGTAATTGAATATTTTCTATATATTCCTGTAGGTGACCGCTAGCTGTCGCAAAAGACTCATGCCGTATTTTACTGCGTTTCCTCATTACTTTTTGCGACCACAATAAAAGTGGTACTGCAAGAGGCACCGAGATCAAGACAACGAGAGCTAGACGCCAGTCAATCCATACTAACAGCAGACCGTTTAGCAAACACAGCACGATCGAACCAATCATTTGCGGGAGAATATGCGTCATAACAAGTTCCACTTCGTCTACATTTGTTAATAATGCTTGGCTAATATCGCCTTGATTTTTCTTTTTAAAAAAGCCCATCGGCAACTTTCGTAAGTGTTCACCTAATCGCAGACGAAGTCGCTGTATAGATTGCGATCCCTCATTTTGAACACGCCTCTGTGCAAGCATCGAAAATACAAGTTGCAAAATAAAAAAGGCGATAAGACCTATTGTCCAAAACACTATCCATTCCAGACCTATCGATGCATGAAACAATGAATAAATGACCCAATACAATAATACATATGGAGCTACTGAACTTATCATCTCTACACATATATATAACAACGCTTTGTTTATCCATAAAGATCGGTCAACATGTAAAATGGCTTGTATCGTTCTTTGCATCTCATCCTCACGCCTTCCCCGCTAGCGTCCATTGATCCACTTCCATGTACGCATGCCACATCTGCTGATACAGTGAACAATGCTGCAGTAATACATCATGAGTTCCTTGAGCAACAACGCGTCCTGCATCTAGGACAATAATGTTGTCCACGTCTGTAATGGTCGACAGTCGATGTGCGATGATTACTACCGTTTTATCTTGGAGCAGATGACTAATTCCCGCTTGAATATGTGACTCATTCTCAGAATCCGCATACGCAGTTGCCTCGTCTAAAATAAGCACCGGTGCATTTCTAACAATTGCGCGTGCAATTGCGATTCTCTGTCGTTCGCCACCACTCAAATGAATGCCGCCATGACCAATCTTTGTATCATAACCATTTGGCAATGCAGAAATAAAATCGTGAGCTTGCGCTATTTTCGCCGCCTGAATGATTTCTTCTAAGCTCGCTGCCTGGTTCCCCATACAAATATTAGCCAGCAACGTATCATTCATCATCGAGACATCTTGAAATACATATGAAATAAGATTCATTAAGGTCTCTTGTGGAATGTCCCTGATAGAGATGCTTCCGATAAACAATCCACCCTTTTCCACTTCCCAAAAACGAGCAATAAGCTGGGCTATCGTTGACTTTCCAGCCCCTGATGGTCCAACAAGAGCAGTCACCGTTCCCGCTTTCATTGTCATCGTTACATCTTGTAAAATCATACGATCCCCATAAGAAAAACTCACTTTGTCAAAAACAATGGGATATTGTTGTGGAATAACCGACACATCTGCTCTCGCTTCACTCAGCTCCTTTGCCATTAGAATTTTATTCATTTTCTTAATACCTAATACCGTATTTTGCACCGTATGGCTAAAAGTTGATAGTTGCTTCATGGGCGCTGTCAAACCAACCCCAAGCATTAGAAAAAGTAACACTTCTGGTATCGTCAGGCTACCTCTTTGAAAGAACAACAAACTAATTGGCAGTATAAAAATAAGACCTGATTCTATAAACGCCGTGTACAAAACATACGTAGGCACTTTTTTACGTGATAGTCGCTTCCAAAGCTGTGTATAGTCTTCTACGGAGTTTTGATAGCTAGAAAATGATTGAACAGTCAAATTGAAAGCTTTAATAATTGGCATTGTAAGGATGTATTCAATCATCGTGCCATTCATTCTCTCCAGATGCTGATGATACTTCTCCATATCCTCCCCTGCACCACTATTCGCGCGCTTCACTTGTATAAAAACCGCACAAGGAATTGGCAATAAAGTAATCAGTGCCATCCGCCAGTCCACTGTCAACAGATACACAAACACACAAATTGGCGTAATAATCGAGACGATGAAATCGGGTAAATGATGCGCAATGAGCTGTTCTACCTTCTCCACATCATCGATGACTATTTTTTTCAATTTCCCAGCTTGCTGTTGATTAAAAAAACCCATGGGTAAGCGTCCTAGCTTATTCGTTAAATGCGTACGAATGTCGTATAACAGATTATAAGCCGCAATATGTGAAAGCAAAGAGGATAGACCAAGAAAAACAAATCGAAGAATAACGGCAATCAAGGCATATATCACAAGTTTCCATACAGTAGATGAATCTAATATCCCATTCAACCAATGAATCGATAAGTGATATATGATCACAAAAGGAACAAGAGTAAACAAGGCACTCATAACGGCATAGATGCAAGAAAATAATAACTTCCGACGTTGAGGGACTGCTAGATTTAATATCCACGATAGTTCCTTTTTATTAAACATTACTTACTCCCCCTTTCGGTCAATTGCACAGACTTGCCATTACTCCTTCACTATCATTTCACCTAACTCATCAATAAGTTCCCTTTTACCCATTGCCGTAAAGGCATAATTATAGTTCTTAGCACTCGTCATTCGATAAACATGATTGTTTTTAACAGCCTTCATGCTAGCCCATACATTATTGTCATCCACTATGGTCTGCGTACTATCAACCATTAAAATAATATGGTCAGGATCAAAAGATGCTAGTTCCTCAACACTGGTCACCTTCCCCCCCCACGCATCAGGTTCAGGTGTTCCTTCCGTCTTTGGAAGCAACATGTCATTAAAAATCATATCCGCTACGCCTGTAGCCGCGTAAATCCTGATCTCTTTCGGGGTTGCCTCAATAATGGCAAAGGTTCCATCTTTCGTAATTGTTCTAATTTTTTCTGACCAATCCTTTGCTGTCTTTTCATAGTCTGTAAACCAAGCGTCCATCTCTGTTTCCTTGTCAAAAATACCCGCGATAAATTCAAAACGATCTTGAAAAGCGTTAAAATCATACGGAACCATTACCGTAGGAGCAATTTTTTTCAATTGATCAACTAATTTTTCATGCCTTGCCCCTGCAATGATTAAATCAGGATTCGCGGACGCCACCGCTTCTATATTAATTTCTGAAGCATACCAACCAGCATTCACGGTATCTGGTTCCAGTTGATTGATAATAACGGGTGAAAATGCATTCGGGTTCTCTATATCTGTATTTGAACTAACAACGGGCTTAAACCCGAAAAAGAGTAATTCCTCTGTCGATCCCGAGACGTCTGCTATTCGCAGTGGGTTAGTTGGAATTTCCACTTCCCCAAGCTTATCTTTAACAACCTTGATCTTCGCATGATCCTCTGTACTATTTTTTGCTACTCCTACGGAGCCTTCTATTCCTTTCTCAGCTGAACAGCCAATTAGCAACGACATCATTACAGCTAACAAAGTAAACATCCTCTTTTTCAAAATAAACATATCTATCCTCCCTTCTCCAATTGATAACAATTATCATTAATGTCCACTGTTATCGTACGATTTCCTTTTATTCCTCGCTACCATTGGACGGATAAAGTGGCGGTCTTACGGATTTTTCTAAGATAATAAAAAGATGACCCAGGAATAATTCCCGAGTCATCTCTTTCTAAGTCCATTTATACCGCATTTGCGGAATAGAATAAATCAATCTTTCAAGCGCGACAGCAGGTAAAGGAAGTATGGTGCGCCTATCACTGCCACGACAATTCCGGCTGGAATCTCTGATGGCTGTAAGATCCATCGACCCAATGTATCCGCGATAAGAACTAATAATCCTCCCGACAATGCAGCTGCTGGGATTAGAAATTGATGCCTTGATCCAACTAACTGGCGTGCCAAATGGGGCCCAATCAGTCCTACAAAACCGATTCCACCACTTATAGATACACTTGCTCCTGCTAGTCCAACAGCTGCAGCAAGTAATACACGCCGCTCTTTCTCGATCGATGCGCCTAGTCCCATAGCCGTTATATCACCTAAATTAAACACATTCAATACACGGGCTTTGGAGAATACAAATGGAATGAGTACGATTGTCCATGGTAATAAGGCAAGGACAAATTTCCAATTCGAGCCCCAAATACTACCTGCTAACCAAGTGGCAAGAAATTGATAATTCTCCGGACTCAGCCGAAGTGTTAACACAATCATGATTGAACTAATCCCAGCTGCTACCGCTACACCCGTAAGGATCAACCTCATTGGCGAAATTCCTTCATTACGTTTATAAGCTAACGAATAAATAATAATCGCTGTTATACCTGCACCAGAGAATGCCAATACCGGCAGGAAAAAGATAGGGACGGATGTAGTCGTTGGAAAAAAGGATATGTATAACATAACAGCGAGACCTGCCCCTGCGTTAATGCCCAATATTCCGGGATCAGCCAACGCATTACGAGATATCCCTTGCAAAACACAACCAGATACTGCAAGTCCCATTCCTACTAATACTGAAATAACAATCCGTGGTAATCGAAATTCAAATAAAATAAGGTGTTGCTTCTCTGTCCCATAGCCAAATAGCGTTCGAATGACTTCAAGCGGCGTTAACCTAATAAATCCCGTATTCATACTGATCACGAAAGTAATGACAATAAGCAGCGCAAGAATACCGATGATAACAAGGTTTCGAGTCTTTGCCCTATGTTGATCTTTGGAGACAAATACGATTTCCTTCACAGCTCTCTACCTCCTCTTCGTGCAAGATACAGGAAGAATGGGACCCCAATTAAAGCAATCAACGCTCCAATAGGCGTCTCATATGGAGGGTTAATCATTCTAGCTGCGAGATCAGCCAACACGACCAAGAGCGCACCAATTACGATAGAGCAAGGAATAATCCAGCGATAATCATGACCGATAATTAGACGGGTAAGGTGAGGTACAATCAATCCTACAAAACCAACCGCACCAACAACCGAAACAGCAGATCCAGCCAACACGAGTACGATGAGCATCCCAAACACTTTAATGGTCTTTGTTTTTTGACCAAGCCCAATCGCCACTTCATCTCCAAGACTCAATAAGGTGATAGACTTAGAAATAATGATTGCCCCTATCATTGCAACAATGATCCATGGGGACATTACTTGAAGATTGATCCATTTTGTACCAGATACACCGCCTGCGTACCAAAACGCTAAATCCTGACCAATCCGAAAATAAAGAGCGATTCCTTCGCTAAGCGCACCTAATAATGCACTTACCGCTGCGCCAGCAAGTACAAGACGCATAGGTGTCAGACCACCACGTGACATCGAACCGATTCCATACACAATGGCAGCACCTAACCCCGCACCCAAAAAGGAATACATAATGAGGTACATAAACGGTAATCCTGGGAAAAAGGCAAAACATAGTGCCAGCATAAAAGCTGCACCCGCATTAAGACCTAATAGACCCGAGTCAGCCAGCGGATTCCTTGTCATCCCTTGCATAAGCGCACCCGCCACAGCAAAACATGAGCCCACCATCGCAGCTCCAAGAACACGTGGCATACGTATTTCTCGAATAATTTGATGAGGTGTTAAATCAGGATTGAAATGAAACACAGCTGTCCACACCGTTGCTAACTTAATGTCCGCAGCCCCAAATGAAATGGATAGAGCAATGGATACAAGTAATGCAAAAATGCCTCCAAATAAAATTATTATTGCCACAATGGGTCGAGATTGTTTGTTTGTTTCTGTTAACACTTCTATGTCGGCAGAAACTTCTGCTCGAGTAGACATACACTTCCTCCTTCATACCAAACTTTCTCTTAGTTCACGATTAAGAAAGTAAATTATCTGTTTTTCTGAAATAATTGATAGGATAGACATATCGGATTATTGCTAAATGGACAGGTTGCCATGCTGGCATCTATATTAAATACATTTTCTAAATTAGGACAAGTCATTACTTCTTCTGGTGTCCCCTCTATGATCAATGTGCCATCCTTCATAGCAATCATATAATCAGAGAAGCGCGAGGCGTGATTCAAGTCGTGAAGTACCATGACAATTGTCCGACCCTCCTCCACCTTTAGTCGTTGTAAAAGGAGTAAAATGTCCAGTTGATGTGCTAAGTCCAAATAGGTAGTTGGCTCATCAAGAATAAGTATTTCAGTACCTTGCGCGAGCGCCATCGCAATCCACACGCGCTGTCTTTGTCCACCAGATAATGCTTCAATCGGACGATCCTTAAACTCATTTAATCCAGTTACATCAAGCGCCCAATAAATAAATTTATAATCTTCTTTTTTTAATGTGCCGAACCCCTTCTGATGCGGAAAACGACCATAAGATATGAGTTCAAAAACAGTTAATCCCTCAGGTGCTGATGCCGTTTGTGGCAAAATTGCCATCCTCTTTGCAACTTCTCTCGTTTCTAATTGATGGATTGCACGTCCGTCGAGGTAGACCGCACCACTCTTCGTTTTCAACACACGTGAAATAGCTTTCAATAAAGTCGATTTCCCACAACCATTCGGACCAATGATTGTCGTTATCTTGTTCTCAGGAATAGAAACACTTAAATCATTAATAATAAGCTTGTTTGAATAACCCGTTGCTATTCGGTCTACATTAAGAGCCGTCATATTTCAGTATCCTCCCTTTCTTATATCAAGCTCACTCGATTTACGAGTTCGTGGGCTATAGAAATCCCGCCTACAAAACAAGCAAATTAGCATATATTTCAATTCTAAATGAAAATGATTATCATTCACAATAAGTATCATAGTAAGTACTTCTTTATTAATTGTCAACAAAAATAGAAGGGGCGCATTCCACATAATATTATCAAATTGATAGTATATTAAATTAATAAAATCAGATGTTTTATTGGATATCCTGATTGAAATGAGTTGAAATAAATATCTATTTGTAGATCAAACAACATGTTAATCCCAATGATACTAACCTCATTCAGATCTCTCCCCTGAATGGATGACTTATGATTAAGGAAACGGTTCAGACCTTTAAATGAATGACTTTAGTAAGATTACTCATAAATTGAACCTCCTAGAAAAATAGGTTTACTTCTTACGTATCCATGATCAGATGGGCCGACTTAGCTTTCAATTTCATCGTGATACCACCTCCCTATTTAATGACAATATCGGAATACGCTTTCTTATAAAGAGGATGTCGCATACACTTTAATAGTACCGAAATGATAATTTATTGCGTTAGAGTTTTGGAAAAATAAAATAAAGGGGAGATTGCTCATTGCAAAAATGGATTAATTTCAAAGGATAGTGTTTAATTGTAACTGTTGTGACACTAACGCAAGTGGCGTTTACATGGAGGAATCCGAAAATGATTAAGAAGAATAAATTGATGTTATGGATTTCATTGGGTGCTGTGTTGTTAAGCTTAGTCGTTCATATCCTAGAAAGTGTATTTCATCTATTTCCTAAACATCTAGCCACAATGACAATGGAACATACTCATTCCGGCCATTACTCATACATGCTTAACACCCTGTTGTTCATACCCGTCGTTTTATTGATTTTTTGCGTCTACTTATATGCCCGCAAACAAAAGGATCATCCGTTTCTCCCCCTAATTACCGCTGTATTATGGACTTTCAGTATTATTTCAATCATAGCTTCTTTATGGTGAACCCAAATCATTCCTAAACACACAGAAAAAGGCACTCAATCCAATGGATTGAGTGCCTTTTCTTATACCCCTCTTCTCTAGAAAGATCGAGGATAATGAACTACACTTACTAACCAACCACTTTCTCTTGTTTAGGTTGCTCCGCTGGTCTACTTCTTTTGATAAAGAAGGCAAGAACTAAGGCAACCCCCGCTACAAAGGCAGATACTAAGAATGCATCATTGATTCCTGCTATAGTAGCCTGCGATATAATCTGTTGTTTCATTTCTGCAGCAACAGTTTCTGAAGGTTGTGTCGTTAGTTTACTCATCGCCGCTTCCCCTATAGCTTTCGCATGTGTCGCTGTGCGAGTGGACATGATGGTAACCAGCAACGCACCTCCAATAGCCCCTGATACTTGTGAAATGGTACTATTCATGGCTGTACCATGCGGCGTATATTTGGACGGAATAGAATTCAAACCATTCGTCATAACTGGCATCATGACCATAGATATACCGAACATTCTCACGGAATACAACGTCATCAATGTCATGTATTCTGTAGTAATCGTCAATTTACTGAAGAAGTACGTTGTAATGATCACAATTGCTAAACCGATGATCGATAATACTCTTGCTCCAAATTTATCAAATATTTTACCTGTGATTGGAGACATAACACCCATAATTAATGCTCCAGGTAACATAAGTAAACCGGAATCGAGTGGTGAGATCTGTCTAATGCTTTGTAGGTAAATCGGCATCAACATCATAGCTGAGAACATCGCCATATTCAATGTAACTGAAATCGCTGATGATAAGGCGAACATAGGATATTTATACACTCTGAAGTCGAGCATTGGTTGTTTCAATTTGAATTGACGTGTAATGAATAGAACCAATGCAATTGCCCCGATAATGAGTGTAGAATACACAACCGGTGAATCCCATCCTTTATTCCCAGCCGAACTGAACCCGTATAGAATTCCTCCAAATCCGATAGCGGATAAGATAATGGAAAGAACATCTAACTTAATCTCAACTTTTTCTTTCTTATCATGCAGTTTGAATAAAGCTAATATGAACACTAATATTGCGATTGGTGAGATGATATGGAATAGTACTGGCCACCGATAGTGCTGAATAATCCATCCCGATAGTGTTGGTCCGATGGCCGGTGCAAAGATCATGACTAACCCGAACATCCCCATTGCAGATCCACGCTTTTCAGGTGGGAATGTCGTAAATAATACGTTCATCAATAGTGGCATCATGATTGCTGCCCCTGAGGCTTGAATCATTCTAGCCGTCAACAGAATAGAGAAGCTCGGTGCAAATCCACCGATTAGTGTACCTATTGCAAATAATCCAATCGCAATTAGGAACAGACGTCTAGCCGTATATTTTTGAATTAAAAAGGCCGTTGAAGGTATCATAACACCATTAACTAACATATACCCCGTCATTAACCACTGTACTGTTGAAGCACTCACATCAAATTCTGTCATGAGCGATGGCAAGGCTATATTAAGCAGTGTATTGCTTAGCAATGCAACGAATGCACCAATCATAAGAATGGCTAAAACGCCATAAGACGCTTTACTTTTAGCTTGTTGTTCTTTCATTATGTTATCTTCTCCCATTCTTTCTAGATTCGTAACCTCCTATAATTGTGTTCACGACCGTAAATAATACCATTAGTACAATTTTGGACTCGAGTTACAGTGAGATATATGATACACTTTTATTTCCTCTTTTACAAGGCGGATTGAACTTAAGCATTATCATGCCCCGTCGCATTTGATTATACAATCCGTCGGATTCCATTGTAATAGAAGTGGAAATAAGCTAGTCTAATCTAGAATATGAGTCCAGTTAAAGGGGCATAGCGATGAATAAGCGAAAAGAACATGTTGTTCATAAAGCGCATGAATTATTTATTGAAAAAGGATATCATGCAACATCTATTCAGGATATTTTGAATCATAGCGGAATTTCAAAAGGTTCTTTTTATAATTACTTTCCTTCTAAAGGCGAGCTCTTTAAAGCTGTATTCACGTTCATTTACAGCCAGGTTAAAGAAGACCGAGATGCCTTGCTTATTGGAGAAGAATTGGACGATATACATATATTTACCCAACAAATTTATCTCACGATGGAATCGAATCAAAAAAATAGAATGTTGCAACTCATAGAGGATGCTATCGTCTCAAATGATCCAGATTTGATCCTATTTATTAAACAATCCAAATTCTTATTTCTAAACTGGGTACATGATCGCTTCATTAATATATTCCCTGAGGATAAGAAACCTTATTTATTGGATTGTGCCATACTATTTGCAGCACTACTGCCAAATATCCATCAAACAAGTCATGCTATGAATGAACCCATTTCCGTAAAACAAATTATCGATTATTGTATGGCGTGTATAACAACGATTCTAGAAGATGTAAGTGCTAAGGGACTTCAACTCTTCTCACCGGATAAAATACATACCCTGTTGCCAAATTCAGACTATAATGATTTTTTTAATAATGAATTTTCTTTTGCAACGCTCAGTTTGAAAAAAGTTATTGAAAAAGTATTCACAGCAAATAACCTTAACCAAGCTAGCTATCTTAAGTTATTATTCTTCATTCAAGAGGAAATCATGAACCATAAGGAACCACGGATTTTCTTAATTGAAAGCGCCCTGTTATCTTTGAAAATGTGCCCGCAGATTAATGAAACGAAAGAATTCGAACATTATCAGACCATATTATGTAAGATGATTTAATGAAACTTTAATGAACCTAGATAACCACTCCTCATCATGGCGTGGTTTTTTTTGCATGGTGTGGCGCGAAATGTAGATGAATAGCCAATAAGGTTTAGTACAACAATATATAGAATACACACGAATTAGGAGGTCGGTTAGGTGAAGAAAATAGTACCCTTCTTAATGATCATCTTATTGTTGATCATGCCAGCTGTCACAACCTTCGCAGCAGAGAATGATCATTGTAAAGTCCTTAAGACCTTATTTAACGGAGCTAGTATAAAACAGGAGAATCGGATATGTAAATTGGAGATTCCCCGAACCAATCTTCATGTTACCAACATGGGCGTGAAGTTGTCTCCAGAAGCGATTGGACTTTCATTCGGTGTAAACTTTGAACAAGTTGGAGATACCACAGCTGTTGTAGGTGAATTTGCGCTTCTCGGCGAGGAAGTAAATCCTGTCATTGATGCACTTCGAAAAGGGAACATTCAGGTAACCGCCCTACATAACCACCAAATAGGCGAACAACCGCAGATTCTTTACCTTCATTTTCAAAGTACTGGTGACATCACATCTCTTGCGACAACAGTTAAGAATGCAATCGAGACCACATCAAACAAATAACGGTATTTAATAATGAACGTTTCGCATTTATATCAAGGTAAACCACGTCTACTGATTCTGGCGTGGTTTTTTGGGCATGATATGATGCGATTGTGGGCGGCTCCTGTAATAGGAAGATCATTAAACATTTCCTTTTTTATACAAAATTTGATTTAATAGAAGTTAACAATGCTCCCATTTACATATCAATGAAATCGTTGGGAGGATGCATCATTCGAAGTTCACTTGTCTTAACCCTCATGTTACTCTATTGTCTCTTACCTACCTCGAACGCCTATGGATCAACTACACTACTACCAGAAACGGCACACACAATCGATAAAGAAATTGAAGAGAATATGACCCGCTTCAATATTCCGGGGATGGCATTCGTGCTTGCGGATGAGAACGGCAATGCATATGTTAAGGGATATGGACGAAGTGAATGGGGAAGCACCGAACGTGTTGATCCAACAACTAATTTTCACATCGGATCGATCTCCAAGGTGTTCACTTCATTAGCCATCATGCAACTTCGTGATCAGGGGCTCGTGAAATTAGATGCTCCTGTGACGCAATACCTACCCTGGTTTGCAACCAAAGACATCTCCCTCTCTTCGCGTATCACCATAAAAGATCTACTCAATCACACAAGTGGACTTCCAAGTCGACTGAATACGCATGATGTTGAAGGTTCTGATCCTGATCATATTGCATCCCAAATAGAGCGTAAGCTTCACAATGTTCAACTCGTTGCCACACCGGGCACAACATATGAATATACCAACATGAATTATGATTTGCTGCAGTTACTCTTAGAGAAGGTTACAAAACAATCTTTTCCCGAATATATGAGTCAACATGTGTTCAAGCCACTTGGAATGACTCGAACGGTCTATGCCCTTGGTGATATATTGCCAAATTCAGCTACTGGTCATCGGTACATCTGGGGAAATATTCAACCCTTTCACGAGCAATTATCCTATGCAACTTTAGGTTCTGCTGGGTTAACAACGAATGCCGAGGATTTCGGTAAATATATTTCTTTTCTGCTAGGTCGCTCATCCGAAGGTAATTCTTCCGTTCTTCGATCAGAGACCTTACTTGAAATGCATACACCAGCTATTTACGATCAATCTACAGGGTTTGGATTCGGTTGGGAGGTCTCCCCGAATACCATCGAGAAGAAGGGCGGTTTGCCAGGGTTTACTGCTAACTTAATTATTTTTCCGAATAGATCATACGGTTTTGCGCTCTTATCTAACACTAAGCAAGATATCACAGATCATACCAACTTCAACATTTCTCGCATCCTAGAGGGTAATTCTCCAACATATCTATCCAAACAGAATTTCCCTGCAATTACGCCTATTAATAAAGGAATCTTAATGGTTAGCACGTTGTTTACCATCATGATACTTCTCATGTGGTTACCGAATTTTCGCTCATGGCTGAATAAGAAATCAAGATACTCCTTCCAAAGACCAACTCTTCCCACAATTCTCGTGTGTTGGGTGTTAAATGGTCTGCTGCTAATCGGCGTATCGTATTACATATATTCGTACATTCCGTACGCGAGTGGAACGCCTCACTTTATCAATTAACGACTGCTCCTGATACCGTGAATGGATTGACTATACTCTCTATAACCTACCTTTTTCTCAGTATTTCAATAGCATGTAAACCTCTATTGCGCAGAGATCCGATTATTTCAAAAGAATTATAAAAATGAAGCCACTCCGTATAAATGAATGGAGTGGCTTCTTAAATATATACAAATATTGACAGGTGAAATGTTCAGCACTAATCTATAATAATTAATAACGATGAAGCCAAAAGGAGAACTCATATTGTCTGAGAATCACGAATATTCAGAATCTTACCAAGACTGGCCTCGCCATAGTCTGCAGGCTGACTGCGAGAACTGCTTCGGCTTGTGTTGTGCCGCGCTACCCTTCGCAGCTTCAGTAGACTTCGCGATAGACAAAGACGCAGGTCAACCCTGCCACAACCTGCAACCCGACTTCCGCTGCGGTATTCACACAACCCTCAGACAGCAGGGTTTTCGAGGTTGCACTGTATTTGACTGCTTCGGAGCAGGGCAAAAGGTTTCCCAAGTTACTT
This sequence comes from Paenibacillus macquariensis, assembly GCF_900156375.1. Lineage (GTDB taxonomy): Bacteria > Bacillota > Bacilli > Paenibacillales > Paenibacillaceae > Paenibacillus_AQ > Paenibacillus_AQ macquariensis. Next base: position 130,339 of record NZ_FTNK01000009.1, on the reverse strand, counting down.
ACGGCGGACAAGACTGGCGGCAAGCGCCAGGAACCGCAATGCAAATGTTCGATGTGTTATCGATCATGCGGCAACTTCATGAGTTGCTCTGGTACTTGAGTGAAGCCATGACATTGCACGCAGCCCGATCGATTCACAGTGAGGTGAGCACAGCGTTCGAGGAGACGGAGCGTCTCACGCGCCTCACTCCCGATTCCCTCATGGAACTGGACATGATAGCACACCGAGCAGAAATCAATGTACTACTCCTACAGACCAGTGAACTTGTTCGAGCAGAAGCCGAGCGCAAGCAGAAGAACTCCTCAGGGCGCCAGAAAAATCTCGGTCGAGGAGCTGATCTCATTGGGGCCAACCTCAAAGGAGCCAATCTTAGAGCCGCCAATTTGAGAGGAGCTTACCTGATTGCCGCTGACCTCAGAGGCGCGAACCTAAGATACGCTGACCTCATTGGTGCTGATTTCCGAGACGCTGACATCCGCGATGCCGACCTCACCGGAAGTATCTTTCTCACACAATTCCAGGTCAACGGGGCAAAAGGAAATACCGATACGAAGTTACCGCCATCGCTCACTCGCCCAACGCACTGGTCATGATTGGAATAGCAAAGATAACCATCGATTAAGAGGGTTATTTTAACTCCAATTGATGCATCACATTCCAGAAGGGTCTTTAATAGGGGAATACTCCAAGTCTAGTGCTGCAAGAATGTTATCTTCCGAACGTCACCAAAAATATTTGGCGTATTCTGTCACCCAACATGAAAAAAGAAGCGTCTAGGACAATGATGTTGTCCTAACGCTTCTTTTTTTAGGATAATTGTATAATGCATCTGCTTACCCTAAAACAACCTGCGTGCTGTTACAAATCGTTTCATCCATTTGTCATCTAACGTTTCATAATGAACGCCAAGTTCCTTCGAATACGTATGTAACATTCGATTATTCCCTACATAGATCGCAACGTGGCCAATGTCGAGTCCTCGTGCACTGAAGAACAACAAATCCCCCTTACGCAAATCGTTAATCCCAACTTGCTTGCCCTCTTTGGCTTGATTATAAGAGACACGTGGAAGATCGATCGACAGCTTGTCCTTAAACAAGCGACTGACAAAAGAAGAACAGTCAAATGTAAGCGTCTGATCGGTTGCAGCACCAAATTCGTACGGTCTATTCAGGAACTTCTCACCGTAAGCGATCAACTCGTCGGCTTGACGATCCGCGAGTGACGCACTCGTGTAATCGCTATATTTGGGCTTCGCCGAGATGTATCCCGTCTTGTTGTCACGAGTCCGAACTTCTAACCACATCGCGTCAACTTCCTGAATAACTTGAACCTTCTCGCCTACGGGCAGCATTTCCCGGATGATGGAATCATTTGAGGAATCCGGTTGGCTTCGCAAATTGACCCCATAAAGAATCTTTGTATCGAATGCATTTGTAGCTGAAGAAAAGATTCGAACCGTCCGAGTGCTCGCGTCCCACTTCACAATGCTATCGAGAGCTTCGCTCACAAAACGCAGTGGCATCATCGTATAACCGTCACTCATTTGGCCTGGAACATTCAAAATTAGCGGTTGTCCATTCTTATAGGCTGTGCGCTCCCCAATTCGATAGGTTAACACCATATCTCCCTTGGTTGCCTTAACCGTGTGGGTATCGCTATTCCATGAAACCTTAGCTCCCTGAGCTTCAAATAGCTCGCGCATCGGAACGAGCACCGTATCATTTACGAGTAGCGGTTCGACTTCAAGTTGAAGCTTGTGGTCATCGAGATAGATGGCCTTCACGTGAGTCTGCGGCAACGTGTCCGCATGAATCGGGGCTGAAGAGAGCATAGCTGTAAGTAGTAGAAGTAGCATTGCACCCTTTTTTATCGTCATGTTGTCATCACCTCGTTGTTTGATAAGTTCATCTATTGGTACGACAACGAGGCTGATTAGTTTTGTTTCAATTATTGACTATTATGTAAATAAGCAAGATGAAGTTACACCTGAACTTGATTCCTCAAACAGAAACTTTCGCATTATGAACATTGTGAAGTCGGTGACTTCGTCTTCGAAAAATAAATAAGGCTACAAAACCCAATGTGACGAGGATACAGATCACGACATCAAATCCGATTAAAACCTGATAGTTTTTAAAATAATCGAATGATAATCCTCCGATTAATGTGCCCATAATACTACCTGCCTGATGGAAGACGAATAGAAAACCCGTTTGTTTCCCTTTACCTTCCGCATACTCATTGAAGATAAGAATGCCTCCTGGAATTACGCTTAAATAGGTCATGCCGAATGCAATCGCAAACAGAATCGGTGACCACCCCACATGCATAAAGAGGATAGCAAAGCCCATAATGCGTATGCCAAACAACATAGCCATCATGACCAACTTATTGAATCGATCCAGTAAGAATCCGAAGGTAACCGACCCTACAATTTCTAGGATGCCAAGTATACTCATCGATAGAGCGATCATGCTGGGAGAGACATTAGCCAACTGATGGATGGCGACCAAGTTCATCTCGACGGTACCCATGTTGATGCCACAGGTGAATAATGCGATTCCGACTAAGAAAAAGATCGGCAGATGAGATGCCCTCTTGAGCGATGGAGCAACTGTTTCTTGTTTATCGTGATTGTGATTTTCCACTTCGATTGACCCATCCACTTGATCTTTCTTCGCGCTGTTCTGCTGATGACCCTTAACACCCAACCAAATCACAGGAAGTGAAATAAGCAGACTCAGGATAAAAGAGGTCAAAAAGGCATCCTTCCATGTCAGCCAGCTCTGCGACACGAAGATTGGAGTAGTAATCGCTAAACCTACAGAGTTAGCGCTCGTCAGTAGCGCCATCGCTTTGGCCCGATGATGCGAGAACCATTCAAACATCAACAAATACGTTGTCGTCGTCCCAATACCAGCCAGACCAGAGATCACGGCGTATCCAATGAAGAAGATCGAGGGATGTTCCCCTATCACGACAATACCCGTACCCAATGTGCCCATGACTGAACTTATCAACAACACCTTTTTGGCACCATAACGATCTACAAGCCAACCCCCTAAAGGTGCACATAGGGCTGTAATCAATGCATTCGTTGACCATGCCATCGAAATGAATCCCCTGCTGATGTCTAAGTCCTCAGATATGTTTACTTGAAAATACGACATGCTAAAACGGGTCAACGCACCAATAAACCCTATAATCCACAGCGATCCTAACCCAACCCAAGCATACTTGGGTTCTTTGAACCATGTTGCATTCATTGCTTTCCCCCTCCCCTTTGCCATCAACAAAAAGATACCGATCGGTCTCTTTTTGTTGATTATATGCTATACTTTTCAATATGACAACTTCATTTGATATAATAATTGTAAGAATTCATTGTAACGGGGGATGACAATGCAAAAAGGCGAGAATACCCGCACACTTATTATTGCTAAAGCCGCTGAGCTATTTAACCAAAAGGGATATTCAGGTACATCCCTATCAGATATAACAGAGATAACAGGCATTAAAAAAGGCGGTATTTACCGCCATTTTGCAAGTAAGGATGAGATTGCTCTTGAAGCTTTTAACTATGCCGGTACCATCGTGGGGAGCCATTTTACACAAGCAATTGATCAGCAGGAAACAGCCTTCGGTAAACTGTTAGCCAATTTACACGTATACGAAAATGTGGTTGATGACCCACCTTTTATTGGGGGATGCCCGCTTCTTAACACGGCTATTGAGAGCGATGACAGTCATCCAGGCCTACGTCAACGAGCCCAAGAGGGTCTACAGAGCACACTAGACGCCATGAAAGAGATTATATCTAAAGGTATAGACAGCGGAGAATTCAAAGCAGATCTCGATGTTGATGCGCTTGCCACCTTCACCCTTTCCATCATGGAGGGCGGCGTCATGATGAGCAAACTCGAAGGTAACAATCGACATATGCAGATGAATATTGAGAACTTCTCTACTTATTTAAAACAGGTATGCCTGCGCACACCTGAGTAACGACCCCAGTATATAAATTTCTACACACCAAAAAGAGCCGTTTCAGTGCCAATCATGGCGATGAAACGGCCCTTCTTCAATTCATAGTACGCTATTTCATATCGTCACTAAGGGATTGAACCCAAGTCTCACTTCCATCTACGTTGTGCTTGAATTCATGCGAGACGGTCGATTCTTGAACATCTCCGAAGCCCCAATGACTCACGGGTACATCAGGAAATAATGGCGTAAGTCCTAGTAACGGACCACGATACAACATCCGGTTAATCATCGTTACAGCTTCGACACGAACAATATGATTGTCCGGTTTAAATGTACCGTTCGTATATCCGGTTAGGAACTTGCTATTATACAAGGATTCGATCATATTCCCTGCCCAGTGTCCTGAAGTATCCGAGAAATGTGCCTTGGTAGGCTTGCTGATCTCCAATTCCAAGAAACGAGCCATAACCGAGGCAAGTTCTCCACGTGTAATCGGTGCATCTGGACGGAATAGACCATCTTTACCACCGCTGAAATAACCATGTTTTGTTGCTATTCTAATGTAATTCGTTGCCCAATGTCCTGGACGAATGTCCTTATAAGGCAATGCATAATCAATATCAACATTCTCGGTCAATCTCGCTACAATCGCAGCAACCTCTGCACGAGTCATCGATTTGTTCAACTTAAACTCTTTGTCAGGATAACCTAGAATATATCGATAATGTTTAAGCTCGCCGAAGCGATCTGAGAACACATTAATTTTTACAGATGATCTCACACCCGTACTTGCACTATTTGCGGTGAACACACCTGAAATATCATAGATTTTCTCTACTCCGTCCAGCAGTGGCCATTTCACAATTAGCTTGTAATTACCTACTTGTCCAGTTGCCAAATTCGATAATTTCCATACTATGGTATTACCCGTAACGGTGCCCCCGGCCGGATCTACAACTATCACGCCTGCAGGAAGTGTTACTTTTATTTCTCCTGACGAAATGGGATGATTAGAATCATTCTTGTAGGTTACAGTAATTTGAGAATCTCCACCTTCTTTAACTTTGTTCTTATCCAAAGAAAGATTTAGGGAGATATTCGATTCGTTCGACGTACTTGGTACTTCCGTATGGTGTGGTGGACTTGGTACTGACGTTTGGATTGGTAATAACGCCACATCATGTTTAACAATAGCCCATTCAACAGACAATGTCGGACTCGTGTAGTTATGATAGCCAGTCTTCGTCACAACCACATAATAATCTGTTTCTGGATACACCATATAGGCATAGAAACCATGAATGTCACTCAACTGATCCGGGCTAGCATTGTTATTTGGCTCGAACCCAACAAGTGCTGGCAATGTGACAGCTGCCCCCAGTATCAACCCTTTAGCTTTATTTCTTGCTGTATTCGCATAATGAAGAACTACCTTAGCACCTTCGATTGGCAGATGAGTTACAGCATCTGTAATCGTGCCATATGGATCAACAAGTGCTGCTGTGATATTCATTTCCCCGGAAGCCTTAACGCTTACCTTACTGCGACTAAACGTGATCTGCTTACCTAGCTCAATCTCGTAGCGTACTTCTAGTTCGTATTCACCAAGTGCTAATCCATCTGCATGAAATACACCTTGTTGATTCAGTGAATAAGCTGTTGGTACGCCATTGCTTGATACATAACTGCCATCGGATTTCTTCAAATAGACAATCGACTTGCTCACGATATCGTTATTAAGCAGGGTAGACTGACCACTCGGTTGCTTGAATAACACGATACCGGTAATTGTCTTCTCGGAATCGAATTCCTCTTCTCCGGCCCCAGAAACCTTATCAACCTTAGCCGTCTGCTTATAGGTAATAATCGTGTCTACACCACCTATATTTACCGTTTGCTGTACTTCTAGTTCATAAACAGCGTCGCCCTTCGGAACAACGATATCATACGATCCGTCAGTCTTTGTAATCACTGTCTCATCAAAGTCAATTCCTGGTGTAATCAAACCATCACCATCGAGATCAAGTGTTACTCTTACAACAACACCAGCCACCGGTACATTGGTGTCACCCTTCGTGATTACACCATGAATCGATGCAGGCATGAACGTAATATTAACAGCCGCCTGCGCATTTAATCCCAAATTTGTATCGTTGGCCGTAGCTAGGATAATAATATCCTTTTCATTTACACCCGTATTAGATGCAGACTGATACGTTACTGTTGCTTTACCTTCCGCATCCGTCACCGCATGGTTCGGTCCAACAAAGCTACCCTCAGGAGCAGTAAAGACAACTTCAACACCTACAATTGGAACACCATTCTCATCAAGCAGCAAAGCTTTTATATCAGTTGTTGAATGACCATCGCCTACTATTTTCTCTGGATTTGCCGTAAGTGATAGGCTTGCTCCCGTAACTTGGAAGTTGTTATCAATTAACTTAGATGCTGACTCTGTCTGTAGAACGTCACCCGTTCCATTTACAGCAACGAATGACACCGTATGTTGTCCTGTTGCCGTGTTAGATGGCAATATGAACGTCATATTCTCCCATTGCTTATATCCGTCTGTTGCCCACGTTGACGAATTCATTAACATTAAGGGCACTTCTACACCAGAGATTAACGCTGTCACCCCATCCGCTGATTGTGTACTTAATGCGGAGAGCTTAAGGGGTTGACCTGGGATGGCTTTCACAATCGTAGGATCACCTTGTCCCTTGTTACCCACCCATCCATCTAGCGCCTTATTAATGTGAATAGTAATTTCAACGGGTGCGCTAACATTACCCTTCTCGTCTCGTACCGTATATGTGAAGCTGTCCGTTCCTAATTGAAAGTCGATGTTAGGTATATAAGTCCATGTTAGTCCATTGGGATCCGTAGGATCTTGAGTTAAAACACCCTTCAGCGGGTCCGTAACGATGCTATCATACGTCACCCCAGTGACGGTGCCACTGCTATTTCCTTCAAGAACGATAAGAATGGATGATACGCCTTCTTCTTCGTTATATACATTTGGCTCGGCGATCGGTAGCTTTTTGTATGAAATGATGACCTTACCTAGATTGTCCGAGAAATGCATACCGTCGGATCCAACCCAAGGGAATTCTACATTGATTCCTGGGGTCAATCCCAGCGCTGGTTCGAAGACTAAGTTATTCAGTTCTGCTACTTTAAGTGTAACTGATTCGCCCGGCTTGTAATAAACCGTGCCGGTTACCGTTGCATACCCCAGCTTACCGCTAAGCGCAAAGTCTGATGGTAGATCGATTCTTACTTCGGTCAGTTCATCTAGATCTGTGTCTGTATAGGCTGGCGCCAACGCAAAATTATTAGCCGCGAATCCGATCGCTGACCCTTCCACACCAGATTTCATGACAATACCTACAACAGGCGGTGTATTAATTGTAATCGTAATCGTCTTATCTTTAACTGCATACTGTAAGCCATCTGAACCATTCCATTCGAACGTCACTTCGCCCGTTACACCTGGAATAGGGATGAATTTCAGGTGCGTTAGGTCACTAACGTCGATCAATTGATTCACGGTGACATCTGTTACTCCACCCGCGCCATCATCAAGGACTAGCTTACCCTTTAACGGATCAGGCAACGTCACAATCTTCACGGTGGCTAAAGGTTCGCTACCAGGATCTACATAATTCGGTATGAAGTCATTCGTGCCTGTAAATGGGAACAGTGGATCCCCAATCTTCATAAACACGCTAATATCCTTCACTTCTGGGGAACTATTCACCGTAACCTTCGCATCTGCTGGTGCAAATATCGTTCCGTTATATCCATTCCATAAGAAATCGATTGTACCATCGAACCCTCCAGTTACAGGAACGAAGGCCAATTTACCTAGCTCGCCAACCGGGATCTTCTGACCTGCAGTAACAAGACTGCCATCAAGCTCCAATACCCCTTTGGTTGGATCAGGAAGTGTGATGATCTTCACCGATTCGAGATTATCTCCATTAGCTGCATTCCCATTAACCATCAAGTATTTATCCTTGAAGTCCTTCGCAGTAAACTCAGTCGGATCTGAACGCAGTCCTGACTTACTGATGTCCTTTACAATCGGGTCATGCGTAGAGAATGTAACAACATGCTGCGCTTCTCCGGGATTTGTATATTTTTCAAGTTCCACCCCGTTGCCACGATCGTCAAACAAAATAATATTAACTACATATTCCTTAGAAGGATTGATACCTGAGTCGGTAAGGACAATCTTATTCCAATCTACCTCTTGGCCTTCTGTAGGCTTGTCAAAAAACTTCTTGTCCAGACCGACGTTTCTTTCCACAACTTGTCCGTTCACAAGCGTCTTCTCAATGACGTTTACTTCCATAGCGAAGTTGTTACCCGCCACTTTAGGAATGAAGCTTGTATCGATCGTCACTTTGCCATTCTCAACCTTCAAGCCCGCTTCGGTGATTTCACCCGTCTTGCGAATCCCACCATCTATTACAAGCTGGCCCCAGTCCACTTTCATAGTCCAATTGGTATTTGCTAGAGCGGATCCAGTTCCTGTGCGTGTATCTTGATAATAGTGATGAATTGACACACCGACATAATTATCTCCTAATGCAATTCGCTTCCATTCGTCTGGTTTGAATGTCAGAACGGACGTGTTCCAACTTGAGTCCTGACCCGAGAGTGCACCAAGATAAGCCCCTTCGGTAATCTCCTTCATATAATCTTGGCCATTAACGCCAACCTTCGAATCTTGAATATTCTTAGTCCATGTAGAAGTTGTCTGCCAAGGCGTATACGATGCGCCGAGTGCTATATCAGAAGGATTCGAGGAGAAATAGACACGATCCCATTCTCCATTCCCCGGTACCTTTTCAATATACTCATCCACATCATTCGCACGAATCAACAACTGTGCGCTCTTTGTCGGAAGCCTATCCACATTCGTGATTTTGAATTCGACAGGATACTTGGCGTAATTATCCGCTGTCGTTTTATTTTGATTTTTAATACTGATATCCATATCATCGTCAGCTGTGGATGATCCGGCGCCACCGCCCCAATTATCCGTGTCGGTAAAGTAAGTGGATCCACTTGCCTCAACTGCCGCCTCTGCTGGAGATAACCCGATCATCCATTGCCCTGTAGCTATGAGAAGAGCCAACATAAGCATGGTCAATTTCTTACCCCAATCTTGTCTTCTAACTTGTATACCTACATCTTGATTCCTCATCACTTACTCCCCTTTAATTCACTTTATTGAACAACATGAAACATCACTTTTGTACAAACCCTTCTGACTTTTCCATACTTATCCATTAAAGCAGAACGTTCTATACAATTTCTCAACAATTCGACAATCATAACGATCATATCCGCTAATAATTGACAGTCATGGACTTCTTCTCATATTCTCAATACCTTACCTAGCTTACACACAGGTTTTCCTATACAATTATTGTAAAATAATCTAAAAGTGTGGTGAACCCAATTGTTTAAACTCCTATTAGTTGAAGATGACACTACGTTATTTCATGAGATCAAAGATAGATTATCGCAATGGTCCTATGATGTGTATGGGATTTCCGATTTCAGTAAAGTGATTCAAGAATTCACAGAAATCAAACCTGACTTAGTCGTTATAGACATTCAGTTGCCTAAATTCGATGGCTTTCATTGGTGTAGAATGATCCGGTCTCATTCAAACATTCCAATTATATTCTTATCCTCTCGTGATCACCCGACAGATATCGTCATGGCTATGCAGCTTGGGGCAGATGATTATATCCAGAAGCCTTTTCATTTCGATGTACTCATTGCCAAAGTACAAGCGACACTTCGACGCGTATACAATTACAATACGGACGTCATCGAGCTCAAGACATGGTGCGGTGCAACGGTCGATTATGAACGAAATATAGTCACCAATGACACTGGATCGATTGAACTGACGAAGAATGAAATTTTCGTATTAAAAATGCTCATCGAGCAGAAAAATAAGATCGTAAGCCGTGAGGAGTTAATCAATAGCTTGTGGGATGACAAACGTTTTGTTAGTGATAATACCCTCACCGTCAACGTTAATCGTCTACGAAAGAGACTTGATGAGATTGGATTAGGATCTTTCATTGAAACGAAAGTTGGACAAGGTTATATGGCTTTCGAAGAGGCAAATGGATATGATTAAAAAGTATGTCACGGAAAGACGCAGCTGGATCATGCTATTTATAGCACAGCAACTATTGATCCTATTTGTCACTTTCGTTGATCCGACGATCCCCCTAGAGTCCATGCTCTATTTAGTCTTTTTATCGATGATCCTTTTTTCGATCTTCTTCGTTATTCGCTACAGTAAAGAGACGAAATTTTATAGAAGTCTAGAAGCACGGGATAACAATCTTGATTTAACGAGTATAGCAGGACCCGAAAGTCCCTTTGAACAAATCATTGAAACCAGTATGACGAACCAAACCGAACTGCTAAGACAGACGGCTTCACATAATCTTATGACGTTAGAGCAAGAGAAAGATGACTTGCTCGCTTGGATTCATGAAGTGAAAACGCCACTTACAGCCATGCATTTAATGATTGACCGCATAGACGACGAGACCATGAAGACTCATCTAACCTATGAGTGGCTTCGAATCCATCTCCTGCTTGACCAACAGCTCCATCAAAGACGTATACCCTTTATTGAGAATGATTTGTATATTGAACTTACCGATTTAGAAGTGATTATTTTCGATGAAATTAAGACGTTACAATCATGGTGTATCCACAAAGGCATCGGGTTTGATATCGACATACAAGTAGCAGAAGTGCTTAGTGATGCCAAATGGCTGGCTTTTATCTTACGTCAACTCTTAACAAATGCCGTGAAATATAGCCAAGCCTCCGATATCACGATTAGCAGTTATCAGCATGAGGATCAGACTATCCTTGAAGTGAAAGATTGTGGGCGCGGTATTGACCCCAAGGATCTATCACGTATTTTTGATAGAGGATTTACATCCACAACCATGCATCAAGACACTGCTGCAACAGGCATGGGGCTATACTTAGCCAAGAAAGCAGCACAGTCATTACTCATACATATCCATGTGGAATCAGCACTTGAAATCGGTACGATCGTAACATTAACTTTTCCACAAAAAAATGAATTCGTACGTATCACAAGCGTGTGACAACAATGTCACATGCTTCGTTGTTTTGTTCGCTCAATCGCAGGATAGATAAGGCAAACCCTTTTATACTAAGGTTATTGAGAAAGCAAAAGGGAGTGTGTCAAGATGGTTATTCTAGAAGCAACTAAAATCCATAAGAGTTATGGCAACAAATTCAACAAACAATCTGTATTAAGTGGTCTGGATATGAGCATTGAAGAAGGGGAATTTGTTAGTATCATGGGTGCATCTGGTTCAGGAAAGACGACATTACTTAACGTCCTTTCCTCGATAGATAAGATCAGCGATGGTTCGATTAAGATTGAAGGCAAAGAGATTTCCGGCATGAAGGAAAAGCAATTGGCTGAATTCCGTAAGAATCATTTAGGTTTTATTTTTCAGGAATATAACTTATTAGATACGCTGACCGTTAAGGAAAATATCCTTCTCCCATTATCGATTACAAAGACACCTAAGAAAGAAGCTGATCAACGATTCCAGACTCTAGCGACTGAACTGGGGATTGCTGATCTGAAGAATAAATATCCAAATGAAATTTCCGGGGGTCAGAAACAACGCACCTCAGCTGCACGAGCTTTTATTCACGAACCTAGCATTATTTTTGCCGATGAACCGACGGGTGCCCTTGATTCTAAATCCGCCTCCGACCTGTTGAACAAACTAAGTGAACTCAATCAGAAACGAAAAGCAACGATTGTTATGGTTACTCATGATCCGGTGGCCGCTAGTTATTGCAGTCGAGTGATCTTTATAAAAGATGGACAAATCTATACGCAGTTAAATAAAGGTGAAGAAACAAGACAGACGTTCTTTAAGGACATTATGAAAACCCAAGGTGTGTTAGGCGGGGTGCAGAATGAGTATTAATCAACTCATGTTTCGTAATCTGAGGAAGAATCTGAAAAATTATTACCTGTATGTATTTGCCTTAATCTTTAGCTCCGCCCTCTACTTCGCATTCGTCACATTGCAATTCGATCCCTCTATGGATGCTACCAAAGGGTCTGTAAAAGGAGCCGCTGCGATTAAAGCAGCATCCGTCTTACTTGTGGCTATCGTTTCTATCTTTCTTTTATATGCAAATAACATCTTTATTAAGAGACGTAGTAAAGAAATTGGCTTATTTCAATTAATTGGGATGACCAAGAACAGAATATTTCGAATCCTGAGCGCTGAGAACTTCATCCTGTATTTCGGATCATTGATGGTTGGGATCTTTCTCGGATTTTCTGTTTCGAAATTAATTATCATGGCTCTATTTAAAACGATCGGCGTCGAAGGTATAGCAAGACTACATTTTTCTTATGAAGCACTCTTTCAGACACTGATTGTATTCTTCGTAATCTATCTCTTTATCATGTTGATGAATTATTTGTTTATCAAAAGGCAGAGTATTCTCTCATTGTTCAGAGTGACTTCTGTGACCGAAGGCAAAGTGAAAAAAGTGTCCTTTATTGAAATGATCATCGGCTTACTTGGCATCCTGTTGATCCTACTAGGCTATTATATTTCATCGAAATTATTTAGTGGCGACTTCACCAAGATGAACGAACTATTTGTTGCTATGATCGTTATTCTGGCATCCGTCATCATTGGAACGTATCTTTTCTATAAGGGGTCTGTCCGTTTCGTATTTAATATCATACGAAAAAATAAAAATGGTTACTTAAACATTAATGAAGTATTGTCCCTCTCCTCCATTATGTTTCGAATGAAATCGAATGCCGTATTGCTAACCATTATTACGACCGTATCTGCACTTGCCATTGGTTTATTATCCTTAAGTTACATCTCATACTACTCTGCAGAACAAACAGCCAAAACCTCTGTCCCAGCAGATTTTGCAATGACCAATATCCAAGATGCAACGAAATTCAAAGCAGCCTTAACCGCCAATAAAATGTTGTATACCGAAACAGTGATTGATGTCATTCAGGTCAATGTAAATATGGAGAACGTAATAGATAGACTCACGGAAGGATTGAATATAGATACGAAAAGCGTGGCTCTGCCTGTGATTAGTGAAGATTCCGTTGAAGGTATTCAGGTGTCTGCGAACGAAACCCTCCTTACGGGATATAGTAATATGCTACAGAAATTTATGTCTCTGAAAAAAACTGGATCCATTGAATTGAAGGGTCAACACGAGGTCATTCCGCAACAATTTATTGGTTTAAACAAGGATACGGTTGTCTCATGGTATTTCACGGATGGCGGCATACCCGTTGCTATTGTAGACAAAACGGTATTCGAACGATTGAAGAATGACATCAATCCATCCATTCAAAAAAAGTCCTCGATTTATATCGGAATTGACTTGAAAGATCGCTCTAATATTAAAAAAGCAGATGACATTTTCCGCGAACTGGGTTTCAGTAAGAATAAGGATTATGATTCTCAACTTGAAATGATGACCCAACAGAAACAAAACATGGGACTGATCATGTTTATCGTGGCTTTCCTGGGACTAACCTTTCTAATTACATCCGGATGTATTCTGTACTTCAAACAAATGGATGAATGTGAAGATGAGAAGTCCAACTATACCATTCTTAGAAAGCTCGGTTTCACGCAAGGCGATTTGTTAAAAGGGATCCAAGTGAAACAACTTTTTAATTTCGGAATTCCGTTGGTCGTTGGGTTACTTCATAGTTACTTTGCAGTTCAGTCGGGAGGGTTCTTATTTGGTAATGAGCTGTGGACACCGATGATAATAGTGATGATACTGTATACAGCACTGTACTCCATCTTCGGAATACTATCCGTCTTTTATTACAAGAAAGTGATTAAAGAAGCACTATAATAAGAAAGAAGCAAAAACTCCAGACCGAAAGGGTACTGGAGTTTTTGCTTCTTATCACTCTTACATTTACAATCGCAGCTCTAATGTTCATTCACGACGCGCCACCTTGAGAGCAGGGTATCCCGGTGCTCAGCAGCGATGTCGAAGCGGTATGTCGTCAGCAACTTTTCCAGCTTAACAGAAGCAAGCAATGGATGGACCTTAATGTTGGGAAGCACAGGTAAAGAGAAAGCTGAATTCATGTAATCTGTCTGTGCATCGCTCGACAGCACGAAATCCACGAGTTGCTTCGCAGCAGCCTTATTATCTCCACTCTTCAAGATGGATACAGCCCCAATCTCCCAACCTGCCTGCGGAGGGATAGAAGAATAAATGGCATATCCTGAATTCGTGAAGCGAAGCTGATCTCCCATGAAGCTAACGACCGCAGCGACCTCTCCTACTGCAAGTCGCTGTGCAGAGCTAATTCCGGAGAATGTCGTCGACGAACTTTGTATCTTTAGTGCGTGCATAAGTTCAACAGCCTTCTCCTCACCGCGCTCCTGCGCAAGTGAAGCTAGTAATGTATATCCCGTTCCAGAAGTTTCGGGATCGGGAATTTCTATTTTCCCCTTGAGCTCTGGCCTTAGCAGGTCTTCATATCGCTCCGGCAGCGCTAAAGTCGCAAGCAAAGGATCCTGCTTCCATACTTGCTCGTTCACACCGATGGCCAGTGCACCCATATACATTCCGGTCCAGTAACCGTCCTTATCTTTGTATATTCCAGGTATCTTATCAACCATACGCGATGAATATCGAATTAATTTCCCATTCTTCTTAAGCTGCTCATGAAGGTCAGCCGGTCCCCCGAGGACGACATCAATACCCGTCTTATTCATCTGCAACAGATGATAACTCGCCTCTCCACCCGACATCCGAATGACCTCGTAGGACTGACCGGTCTCTTTCTTAAATTTCTCCAGTAGAATACGTGCCTCATCCTCCTGAAAAATCACATATACCTTGAGCGGCTGATTGCTTTGCTTACCGGGATAATACAATATAAGAACAAGAACGGCTGCTACTACCATCGTAATAATTATGCTTCTACTTCTCAAATCACATGTCCCCTCCCGTTTACTAAGCCTATAGCCGCCCTTTTTTTCTTCCTTCATATACGCCAAAAAAGGAAAACGATTGTTCTCCTTTTTCGAGCTACTATTTCAGTTTATTCTTTATTCTTTATTCTTTATTCTTTATTCTTTTTTATAATATGGATTTTATCAGCCGCTGCACTCATTTGGACTTGACCTTCAAAAGTCTTCTGACCAATATCATAGGCATCCACAATCCATTCCTTCCCGGACTGATCAGCTAAGAAGTATCGCTCCTTCTCCCCTAGGAACATCGACGATTTGACGACTCCGAAGACGTGAAACTCTCCCACTTCAGGCTGATTTAGACGTAATGACTCTGGGCGAACACTCAGAAGAACTTCCTCACCCTCCGTCAACTTCTCGTCCGTAGCAATCGTAACGTTATCTCCCGCTTGACCATAGCGAACTATCGCCTTACCACCTTTATTTTGCATAACTACTGCCTCTATGAAATTAGTAGTCCCAATAAAGTCAGCTACATATTGCGTACGTGGTTCATAGTAAATTTCATGCGGTGTACCGTATTGATCTATCGCCCCTTTATTAAAGACCACGATCTGATCTGACATCGATAAAGCTTCCAACTGATCATGTGTTACATAGATTACGGTGAGTCCAAGCTCCTGCTGAATAGCACGTAGTTCAACCCGTACCTCTTCACGTAATTTAGCATCAAGGTTACTGAGCGGCTCATCCAGAAGAATAATCGGTGAGTTCATGACTAGGGCACGGGCCATCGCTACACGTTGCTGTTGACCCCCTGACATTTCATGGGGATAACGCTCTTCAAGTCCAGTTAATTTAACCTGAGCCATAACATCCTTAACTCGTTGTTGCACTTCCGCTTCAGGTCGTTTCTTAATATCTAGCCCATAGGCAATATTATCAAATACCGTCATATGCGGGAAGAGTGCATATTCCTGAAACACCATCGGCGTACCCCGTTTGTAAGGCGGCAAGTCGTTCACTAGCTTCCCATCAATCCATACCTCACCCTCGTCGACCGTGTAGAAACCTGCGATAGACCGAAGTAATGTTGTCTTGCCGCAGCCGCTCGGACCTAGGAAGGTGATGAACTTCCCTCGTTCAATCTGTAAGTTTATATTTTTCAGGACGTGGTTATTACCGAACACTTTATTCACATTTTTTAGATCTAGTAGTATGTTGGATTCCATCGTGCCCACTCCTTTTTCTATCATTAGAAATCAAATATTTTCACTTTAGATCGGAAGATCAACTTGATCACGCCAAGTGTAGCTAGTGTTGTACCCATCAACCCGACAGCTACAGCTGCTGCCCAATAGTAGGTTCCTGTTTCGGCGTAGTTAAAGATCGCCACGGCGGCAACAACCCATTTCGGGGTGATTAAGAAAATAATTGTACTTAATGTATTCATATTTTTCATAAACGCATAGACAAAGTTCGCTACGACGGTTTTTTGCAGCATTGGAAATACAATCGTTGTCAGCGTCTTACGGCTATTCGCACCCAGATTGTTGGCTGCTTCTTCGATCGATTTATCCACTTGTTTAAAGGATGCGGTCAATCCGCGATACCCAACAGGCATCTGTTTGAGTAACATCGCAATGACTATGAGCGCCGCAGATCCTTGTAAGACGATCGGACCATTACTAAAAGCAACAATCAGAGCAAGACCCACGAATGTTCCTGGAAGTGCTATCGGTAGAACCGCGCTGAAATCGAGTATTCTTTTACCTGGGAAAGGTTTGCGAACAACGATATAGGCGAGAACTAGAGCAAATGCAACTGCCAGCACGGCACTGATTAACGATAATACTAAGCTGTTCAATACAGCTGGACTGGATGAACTAAATACTACCTTCATAATGTGATCCAGTGTGAACGTATTATCTCGGCCGAAGTTTTTCGTAAAGGCAAATAGAATCGTAATCGCAAACATCGAAATAATGAACAGTGAAATCAAGCTGTTAAATGTAAAGAGTAAAGCATCTGTCTTCTTCGATGTTGTGATCCGTTTCAAACCGGATACCGGCTTACCGGTAATCGTAGAATAGGAACCTTTGGATAAAACCTTATTTTGAACCCAAAATACAATCAGTGCAGGAATCACTAGGATAATCCCCATAACAGAAGCAAGTCCTGCTTCGTTATTAATGATCTCCCCGTAAATTTCAACAGCTAGAAGTGAATAGTTACCACCAATCAGCTTCGGATTCCCGAAGTCAGCGAAACAGTTAATCGCAACAAGCAAGAAAGCATTAATAACTCCTGGAAGTGCAAGTTTGAGCGTAATGGTACGAAACAATTTAAAGCCTCTTGCTCCAAGATTCTGCGCTGCAATCTCCAGATTCGGTGATATGGCTCGCAACACACCCGTTATGGTCATATAGGCCAGCGGGAAGTAGGAAATGGTCTGAACAATCCATAGACCTGGAAGTCCATACAGATCAAGTTCGAAATTGAAATTGGTATTTAACCATTGAGAGATCATACCGCCGCGCCCGAAAAGTAACAGGAATGCTAATCCACTCATGACCGAAGGAGCTAATAACGGAATAAAGGCAATAAATCGGAAGAATTTCTTCCCCCTGATGTTACTGTAATGAATCGCATACGCGTATATGAATCCGAACACGGTTGCTGTAAGTGCAGATAACGACGAGCTGACTATCGTATTTAATAACGCTCTGGCATAACGTGGTTTACTAAAGAATGTTGCCCAATTATCAAAGCCTGATGTAAACACAACAACTATGAGCGGATAAATGACAAACAGAATAAGAAATGCAAAACTGGTCAGTACAAGTACGAGTGACGATGGATCTTTGAAGAGCCTCTTGATCGACTCCCCAATGCCTTTTTTTTCTTTCATAGGGGGCGACTCCCACCTTTCTGCTATCCAATTAAAGGGCATTAGCCTGACCATTCATAGCCATGCGTAATACCCCAGTGGCTCTTTTATTTCAAATCTTTCAATGCACTTTGCAATTCTTTACGTTGGGAAGCAGCTTTCAACAAATCATAGGCATCGTTGTATTTCGTAGTTTTAATATCGATACCACCTTCTGGAATCGGTACAGATGCTTTAACGGATACAGCGTATGCTGATTGCGTATACAACTCACCTGGTTCATTTGTAAGCATATAATCCATCAGTTTCTTTGCCGCTTCTGTATTAGGGCCACCCTTTACAATGGATAATGCGCCAACTTCATAACCTGCAGCTTCTGGTACGACACTCACAATCGGATTGCCTTGGTTTTTGATCTTCAACTGGTCACCTAGGAAAGTCACACCAATGGTATATTCGCCTTTGGCAGCTTTCTGAATCGGTTCAATACCAGACTTCGGTCTTTCCTTCAAGTTCGGTAGCAACTGCTGCATGTAGTTCAACATCTCATCATCACCCCATACTTGGGCTAATGAGGCTACTGCTGTATAAGCTGTACCTGATGTTGCTGGATCAGACATACCGATCTCGCCTTTGAATTTAGGATCGAGTAAGTCCTTAAAGGACTCAGGATATGGATATGTACCATATTTATCCTTCCAACGTTCCTCATTAATACCAATCGCAATGGGGTTAAGATAGAATCCTGTCCAGAACCCCTCTTTGTCCTTCATATTGTCAGGAATATCGGAAGCATTCGGAGAAACATAAGCTTCTAGTGAACCTGCTTCCTTCAACACTTGGTGAGAATCTGCTGGTCCACCCATCAGAAAGTCTGCTTGTGGATTCGACATTTCGTTCTGTACACGAGACACCGCTTCACCACTTGGCAAGCGAAGAATATCATAATCAATACCGGTTTCAGCTTTAAATTTATCTAGCAATTTACGTGCTTCTTCCTCTTGGAAGATGGAATATACGGTGATTTTCTGTTTCTCTTTACCACCAAATATGCCGGATTTGAACATAAAGAACCCCGCTACCAATACAATCACTATGACCGACAATATGATGGCCGAGCTACTACTCTTTTTACTTCTTGCCATAGATTAAACCATCCCTTCAATTTCAATATGAGGTATCGTTTAACTTGAAATAGGCTCTTTGGTTCGTCTCATCCAGAAGGTCATACACCACAATGTAGGCACTGTCATATCGATCCAAGTGAATCCAGTGCTTCTTCGCTCGATAGTCACTCGTAAGTTGAATGACAAAGTGTGTGTCTGGCGGTTGTTGCAAGTCATCAAAATGGCTGAAATCGATAATGCGCGCCGCTGCCGCGATCTGTGACGTTAATTCCTGTCTCTCTTGTTGAGAGAGAGCCGTAAGTACACCCTGCTGAAGCGAGAACACTTCGTTCTTCTTGTTCTCCACTGCGGATCCAATGGTCCCCGTAGTTAGGATCTTATCGATGAGTGTACTTTGCAGCTTACGGATATTAGCGCTCACATTGAGTGAATTGACCAAGCTCTCACCGAAGCGAAATGCATTGGTCTCCACCTGAAACGGAATATCTTCTTGATCCAAATAGGCCATCGTTCCTGTCAACAGCAACCGCGGAACCTGGTTCTGTTTACGCTGAGTACCTGCGGATAATAGGCCGGAGAAAGAAGATTTCAATTTCAGCAGTTCCTTCGGATCCTCAATGGAGAGGGTCCCTAGGCCTGGATATGTAATATCCACGCGCATAGGAACTCCTGCAACACGGTCGAGACTATCCTGTTGAGGAGGTACAATATGTACAACGTCAACAGGCGTACGAAAGACGTAGGAGCAAATACCGATTAACAGACTACCCACAATGACTTGTAACAGGATCAGGCGAAACCATGAAAGCCCTTTCATATCCTCTGGCATTTACTTTAACCTCCACATATATCAGAAAAATTTTAGATTTGTATCACTTTTGTAACAGCGCTTACATTTTTTAAATTCTTAGGGAATCGTAGCTGAACTTCCGTCCCTTGACCCTCCGAACTGTTGATGACGATACTTCCGCCCTGCAGTTCCATAAACTGCTTGCAGATAGGCAATCCTAATCCGTGTGATTCGTTCGTGATGACGCGGTCCTGTTTCTCAGCCGAGGGCAGAAATACGATCTGCTGATCCTGTTGTGATATTCCCTTCCCATTATCTACAATACAAACCAGACCATAGTGTTCATGATCCGTAAGCTCAATATGAAGCTGTGTACATTCGCTATGCTTAATGGCATTATCAATCACGTTAAATAGCACCTGCTGGGTTCGTTCTGGATCCAAATATACGGTACAAGGTGAGATCTTCACCATGGTAGATATCGTTGATTTCTTAAGTGTCGGCTGAAGGATACGTAAGCTGTCCGTAATAATGGATCCCAAATCAGCCTGTTCAAGTATGATGCGCCAGGCTTCATCACCTTTAAGTGATGTATGTAGGAGTTCCTCAACCATCGTTAATAAGCGTGTACTCTCTTTACGGATGTAACTATTACACTCTTGTATATCTTCTGTCCGGTTCATTCTTGCCATTAAATCAGAGAACCCAATAATGGAAGTGAGCGGTGTCTTTAACTCATGGGTGATATTATCATAAAAGGCCTTCTGTTTCCCTTGTTCATAATGCAGCATTTCAATGTGATGTTGCAGCGCATCCGACATATGGTTGAAGTCCTTAGCCAAATCCCCTACTTCGTCCCGACTGCTCACCTCTATCTTTCTGCTGAAATCACCGATCGATACTGACTTAAGTGCCTGCTGTAACACATGCAAAGGTTTCACCAAAAATGATGAAAAGGAATAGCTGGCCAAAAGTGAGAAGATCAAACAGCCTATAGCCGCTCCTATAAACCATCTACGCATCTGGTGAAGTGTATCTATATTCTCCTGAAGGTCCAACAAATAACGAAATCCCCCCACCATCTTCCCTTCATACCAGAAGGGTACAGAATAGATGAGATATTGCGTGCCTTCTCCAGCGGTGATGACCGTCGTTGTGTTCCCAGAAAGTGCTATCTTAATGTCGTTACGTTTGAGCAAATTCTCCTTATCACTGCTACTACCGACAATCGTCTCATCTAATGCGAACAACTGTACTTGGAAGTTGCTGTTCGAAGCTAGATGTGAGGCAATAAAAGGAGCATACGTACCGGAGAATAATTCTTCAATGTTGATTTTCTTATCACTCACAATCTTCAAAGCCTCAATCCGGTGCAGGGCAGAATACTGACTTAACGTCTGGGTATCACGTTCGATCATGCTCTTATCAAGTGTATAATTCACAATATAATACATCGCCGTGAGCAACATAACGATTGTAACGGCATGTTGGATAAACATTTTATTACGTAGCCCCATACGCTATACCTCCAGCTTATAGCCTGAACCATGTACGGTGGCGACCAAATGCTCATTGGGTCTCATCTTCTCCCGAAGACGATTCACCATCATGTCCACGGAGCGTGTATGACCATAATAATCGTATCCCCAGACCTGATCTAGCAGATCCTCACGGGTATACACCTTCTTCGGATTCGCACATAACAGCCACATGAAATCAAACTCTTTACTCGTCGTTTTAAGGAGTTGACCGGCAATCTTACAGGAACGCTCGCGCTTGTCAATCTCAATAGGTCCAATCTGAATGACTTCGGTAGACACGACCACTTTCATGCGCCGCATAACTGCCTTAATACGTTCAATGAGTTCGCGTGTCTCAAAAGGCTTCGTTAGGTAATCATCTGCTCCAAGCTGAAATCCTAATATTTTGTCATTCATTTCATTCTTAGCGGTGAGGACAATGACTGGAACCGTCTTATACTGTCGTTGAAGTATCTGAAGAAGTTCGAATCCGGAACGATCAGGTAACATGAGATCAAGTAATATGATATCCGTATGCCCGGACTCAAGCTCTGTCAATCCTGCAGCTACAGATCCTACAGCCTTCGGTTGGTATCCTTCAACTTCCAAACTTAATTTAAGCAACACTTGGATGCTGGGATCGTCTTCAATAATGAGTATATTCATATGCTACCCCCTCTTTGTGCAATACCATTCTTACTCTTGTGTGCTGCGCATCTATCACATGTCATTTATATCCCTCTTATAATAACGGATACTTCTCAAGATGCACACATAATCTATTCATTTGCATCTTGTTGCTATTCCAATAAACCCATCGTTCAATGCTCTACAATGAGGTCATTTCATCGTAAATATCGCTACTTTATTCAATGATAGACAACACCCTATCAATATCTTGAACTTAACAAATCGTGAATAAATTACAAGATGGAGTGATCATATGGTATTGGGTCTTCGGAATCCTATCCGTCTTTTATTACAAGAAAGTCATTAAAGAAGCACTATCACAAGTAAGAAAGCACCAGTCGCAGACCTAAAGATACTGGGGCTTGTGCTTATTTTCCTTTTTGAACACATACCTAAGTATGGAAGTATAGCCATCTATTACTTTAGAATTCGCAAATAGAAAATGGGTGGCCCGTGGGCCACCCATTATAGCTACGCTACCGCAAGTTTATCTTGATAGCAGATTGTAAATCACTTGTGCAGCTTCGGCTCTTGTAGTCACTTCTTGCGGATTGAGCTTATTGCTCGTTCCTGTCACTATGCCTCTTTCTACTAGTACTTGAAGTGCTTCTTTAGCATAACCAGCAATCTTTCCTGTATCGCTGAAGCTCGAGATCGTTACTGCCGTCTTCTCTGTTGGCAATTCACCCAGTACGTCAAGGGCACGGTACAAGAGTGTAAATAACTCCTGACGTGTGATTTGATCATCTGGATTGAACTCATTAACACCAGAACCCGTTGCTATCTTCAGACGCTTCGCAGTCGCCAAATAATTCGTGTAATACGTATTACCTGCATCCGTAAAGTTATCCGTGACGTTGTCGTCAGGGACTATGCCATAAGCCTTCAATAATAAGACGATGAACTGTCCTCTTGTTACCGTTGCATTCGGATTGTAATGATTGGCATCCGTACCAGAAGTGATACTGCGTGCTGCGAGGAAATCGACTGCACGACTATACCATGAAGCATCCAGAACATCTGCAAAAGTTACTTTATTATATCCAATGATATATTGGGAAAAGTGTGTTGTTACGAAATCAACGGTTCCCTTGGCTGCGTCATATCGACCGCGTACGTTCTCTAAAGTTCCAGCGCTATTAATATGATAGATAATAACAGCGTTCTGTTGTTCGCCTGCTTGTAGTGTATACGGTACACTGATGTGAACACTACCTCCGCCAAAGGTAGTAATATTACTCTTACCAGCTATAACCGACAAGTCATATACCGGTCTGTCACCGAGTACCGCCTTGCCTTCCTCGGTTAACGATACCTTGGCAATTCTGATGGTAATATCTCCCGTATCAGCAGCTGCACTTATACTCGCAATGGATTTGGCATCGAGCGTAATCGTACCGACATTCCCATAATTGATGATAATTTCAGCATTCGTACCGGAGGCTAATTCGTTAAATATGCTTCTCGGTATGCTAAGCTCAGCCGTTTTGGTTAGTGTCGTGGCTTCAACTTTAATTTCTAAGACAGCTTTGTTCCCAGCTACTTCAGCTGTTGTGGCAAGAGCAACAAAACTTGCCACGACATCTTTGGCAATGGATGCTGTGCTTACCCCTGTAGTCTTATCAATGGTAGTCGTTGCCGCTGCTACCGTAGTTGTAATATTTCCTATCGTTGTCGTAACCGACTTCGTGCTTGCCGTTGTAGATCCATTCGATGAAGAACCGCTTGATACAGTTCCGCCCCCTGATGGATTGTTATTGTTAGAAGTAGGAACAAATACTGGAACAATAACGTTGGTTACTGGGCTTGGCTTGTAACCCTCTTTGGCTGCGAACCTTACAAGATAAGTGCCCGGTACTAACCCTAGGGTTTCTTGCTCTGTTGCATACACATATTTCGTAACTGTGGTCAGCCTATATTCCAATGCTGCCGTTGTACCTGTAATTCTTCCATCATTGTTGGCTGATGAGGTAGGTGCAACCCCTCTTAGACCTGTCGGTGCTGCTTGCTCAGCCAGTTCTGCGGTATATGCTGGAACAACTACGTCTACCGCTTCACTCGCATTGTGTCCTTCTTTAGCCGCAAATCTCACATTATAAATGCCAGGAATCAGTCCGGTAGTTTCTTGCTCTGTTGCATACACATAATCAGTAACGGTGGAAAGCTTGTATTGTAAGCTTGGAGTAGTTCCTGTAATTTTCCCATCATTATTAGCTGCGGTGGTTGGTGCTACACCTACTAATCCGGTTGGAACTGCTTGTTCTCCATAGGCTGGGACCTCAACATTTGTATCTGCCCCTGCAATATTTCCTTCTGTAGCAGCATATCTCACATTATAAAAACCTGGTACCAAGCCTTGAATAGATGTACCTGTTACAGACTTATATGTCGCTTCTCCAATAAGTCTATATTCTAACCTTTCATTAGCCCCCGTGATTTGACCATCATCGTTCGCCTCTGAAGTTGGGGCTACACCAACAAGTCCAGTTGGTGCAGGTTGTTGTCCTACATACGAAGGTACTACGATATTCACTGCTGCGCCCGGATTATAAGGAATAGCAGCAGGTCCTACTGGTGTAGTAGGGCCTTGATATCCCGCTGTAGCGGCATATCTCACACTATAAGTACCTGGTGCAAGTCCTGTAATCGATGACCCTGTTACCGATGTATACAGTTCACTTCCCACAAGCTTGTATTCCAAAGCTGGACTCGTGCCTGTAATTTGGCCGTCATTATTTACAGCTGAAGTTGGGGCTAGGCTTGTAAGCCCAGTCGGTATAGCCTCTAGTCTGGCAAAGATCTTATCCAGAGCAATGGTGGCGAAATTGTATCTCGCACCATTCGAGTAACCGCTTTGTGGATATTCTGGTTGAATGTTCGTCCATGAATACATCAATTCCACGTGTCCTAGGATAGGAGCATTATTTCCATCCGCATCCTTATTGTCTTTGTTATACGTAAACAGATATGGAACCTGAAGTCTATCTCCTGTAATTGTGTTACCTAACTCATCCACATAACTGATGAATGAAGGTTTGGCAGCTGTATTGTTCTCTGTCTTGATATTCGTTAAATAAGTTTTGACCAGATCCACATACAACTTAGCATAGGGATGGTTTGTAGTTCGGATCTGAAGCTCATTGTTATTATGCGGGTTAGCACTGCCACTTGTGCCACTGTTATTGTTCGGCTCGGCAACAGTCACACCTGAGTCAAGCTTCGTATCGAAGAAGTAGACTTTATCAACATTGTGTTTCTTCGCATAAGCGTCAATATATTTAATAACCGCTTGTGTATTCGGGCACCAAGAACCTCCGAACAAGATAGCATAATTGCCTTCACTGACCACAATTTGCTTCAGCTGGTGATAGGTCACATGTTCGTAGACAAGGTCGCCATCCGATTCATTGAAAATCGTTGGTTTACCTGCGTTCTCTCCCTCATAATTCTTATTAAATGCCGCTTTAATATAGGAAGACTCATTAATAGTATCGTATCTCGGAGCCGAGCCAAGCACCTGTTTTACCGATGCTTTGTAATCTGACACTTTCTCAGAATCAAGTTTGCCATTGGTTAAGAAATCATCCTGGGAATAGCTCTTATCGAGATAGCTAACGACAGGCGTAAGATTTCCCTGCGCATCCTTATGATCCTTGTTGTACACCAATAGAAACGGAGATTCAATTTTCGGAGCCGTTACTGTAACCCCGCTCTTGTTGACATAGCTGACGTTCTCCGAAATAGCTTTAGGAGAGTAATTTAAATTTTTCAAATACTTATTGACTAAATCAACGTACTTGTAAGCAAATTTATTACTGCTATCTGTAATTTGGAGTGTCTCCCCATCTAACTTCGTATCAAAGTTATAAATAGTAGATATCCCATTTTCCTTCGCAACCTCATTGATATATCCAATATCAGCTTGAGTATTCTCACTCCACGCGCCACCAACCAGAACAGCATATGTTCCTTCGCTCTCAAACAGATTAACGATATCCTCATAAGTTGCTGTTTTAAACACATGGTTAGTATTTTTCAATTGCTTGTATACATGTTTGAAATAATCAAAGTGGCTTACTCCCCCTGAAGCGGAAATGTTCGTTAAAGCCTCTGCGACATCAGAATTGGCATCTGCATTGGCTCTGCCCGCTTGGGTTGGAAGGACAGTTAGCGAAGCTGCCAGAAGCAGCGTTAGAATTTTCTTGGATTTAAATACATTTATCATTATGTGCACCTCGACTTAAATTGTCTTATGTGATGGGTCAAACTTCGAACCTGTAGAACGAATTTTGTGCTATACATATTGAACTAAAGTCTGCGCTCATGAGTTCAATCATTTCTAAAGAAAATCATGAGTATGGGGGCTCGACTTTAGTTGAATTTATATCATTAAGGACAAACTTCTTCGTCAGCCGCTGGTGCTGGTGCTGGTTCTTTAACTGTTTCTTCGGGCGCTGCAGCAGGGGATTTATCGTTTGACGATGACGATGATGATGATGATGAGGATGTTGTTATCTCCGGTTGAGAAGTCTTAGGTGCCGGTGCGGAAGCTTTAACCACCTCAGTTGTGGAGAACGTTATCGATTTAGAAGGTGCTGCTTGCGCCACCTTTTCTTTCGGTTGGGACGCTACGACAGGGGCTGGTGTTGGCTGAGCAACCTTAGCTGTTACGCTTGCATTAGGTGTTGTTGCAGGCACCGATGTTACAGGTTGGGATCGTGGTTTTACCGACGAAGATACTTCAGTCGCAGTTGCTTTCACCTGCGTGCCTCCTGCTAAATCTACTACAGCTACTTTCGACTGAGCTGCTACTGGCGCAGTTGGGGTTGTTTCCACCGCTGTGGAAACTTCAGTTGTTGGCGCCACTGGCGAGGATATTTCAACACTTGATGTTGAAACATCTGGTTGAACCTTTTCAACTGTCGCAGCTTGTGCAGTCTCCGTCTGAACAGCAACCGGTGCTACTTCTTTCGTTGCTACTGCCGTTGTTGTAAATACTTCTGCATTGCTACTCTTTTGAATTGTTGCTGCGTCTGCTGGCTTTTTATTTGCGGATACCAAGACGTAAGTCAGACCCGAGAAGACCAATGCAGCTGTAACCAAAGATATAGTAATCTTTTTCATATGTATACCATCCTTTTCTCTTTGCTCGTGGCAAGGAAATTTCTAATTTCACTTTGCCTTGAGCTGGTTTTTTTGTGTGACCAAACTTTCTCGAAATCAATAAGGACCTACCAGGGATTCATGATTCTCGACAATAATGTTGTTGAGAATCACGGTGCCTCCTCCGCCAAAATTAGAAAAAAAAAGAGACTCAACGAAACGCATACTCCGCGCTTTCGTTGAATCTCTGGCTGTCCAGTCGATTCCAATAGGTTTGTGATTAGTTATCATATTATTCATAAAATGATGCCTTGTCAATCAATATTTATTTTTCCTATAGATATTGTCGGGATTAAGTTTTATTTAACGTATTATTACACCCAAGAACAGCCGTTTCATTCTGAATATATATATTTGTATACCATTTAGAAGTAACGAAAGGGTGACCCCTATTGAAATTGATACCACAAAGAAAGACTACCTCAATAATACGTAAATCCACTACTCAAAGAGTCAACTTTGCAGTTGTCGGCGATAGTCATGTCGGCTACGCGAATAGTCTGAGCATATTCAAAGGCTTGCTACCTAAAGCAGTCGCATCCGGAAACAAGAAGTTTGTTATCTTTGGGGGCGATAATAAGCACGGGTCTGTTGGTACAGCTGCTGAAGCCGATTATAAAGCATTCAAAGATACCGTCACACGAAATTTAGGACCGAAAAAGATACCCTATAAGGCATCTATAGGGAATTGGGAAGATAACACTAGGGCCTTGTTCACTAAATATTTAGGCCCGGTTCATGGACAAATGAATTTCCCAGGAACGAATGGTAAAGTGAAATATGTCTGGCTAGATAATGCACCTGGAAAGTTCAGCTATGCAAGTATAAGCCTGCTCAAATCGTTGAGCCCTAATTATTACTATATTATCGATTGTCATTGGCCTCTGAAGGTTAAAGGCATTACCGTAGATCCCACCCATGTTCTAAGTCAGCAGGAGACGGATAATTTCTTTAGGGCCATTCCTTCCAATGTGAGAGACAAAGTCTTGGGTATTTTCACTCACCACGCCCATACTTTTTATGAGAACCTAAATAATATCTATCCTGGCTTCACAAAGACCAAATTTTACGTATGTGGATGCTCAGGGGCTTACAAATGTAAATGCAATTCTGCCGGTTGTGGTCGGGGTTATTATGATGCAACACTAACAATTAATAATAATCAGGTGGATCTTGCGGTCAAGACAGTCAAAGCCTAGAAGAGTGATTACCTTTAATAAGATGGATCCTCACGCCCTGGTGCACCTAGCTTAACGATCCATCTTATCTGAACAGCCAATAGCCCCAGACCTATAGGTACTGGAGCTTTTTCTTTTTCCTATTTCCGTTATTGTAATAACAGAAGGATCTATTGCACCCAACGGTTCAACTGTTGCAGTGTTTCCTCTCCAAGTTCGCCTAGTCTCCATATTGCAATTTTGGGGTATCCACTTTGCCGTAACGTGCTCATCCACTGAGATAATGTCACCTCATCGGCATACCACACGGTATGCTTGGCTAGGTCGTCATCGATATAGTCAAAATACATACTCCCGCTAGCCTCATCACGCTTTGGAGGATTTACACTCTTTAGGGATAATTGCGATGCCCGCTTCTCCGTCAGTGCGGTCACCTTTCCCTGATCTGCCCAGTCAAATCCCCCGGCAGATATAGCGATAATGTTCTCCCCAGGCAATTGATCCATTCTAGCCGCGAGTTGGGTTATAAATGCTAGATCTGCCTTCGGCCCAGGTCCGCTGTGAGTTCCGTATAAATTGTACGCCATCATAACGTAAGTTTGCCCTTTAGGAAGTGCTAATTTCTCAATAGGCATTCTGGATTCCAACACGATTCTAAGCGTTTTGTCCATCGCATGTAACCTTTGATACAATTCAGTGTAAAAGTCGCAGACGTTACGCCAGTCACTGTCCTTGATCTTCTCGTAGTCAATTTCCACACCACCGAAATCATACTTCGTGAGCGTATCTACAATTTCATCGATATGTTTGCTTCGACTCTTGTCTGTCGCCATAAGTCTTGTGATCAAGTCCGGATCTTTCTGAACCCCCGTACCATCTTGATTCAAGCGGTCATTCACCAATGTCAGATCTACATCAGCCAGCCCACTTTCCTTCAAAGTATCGAATATGGCTGGCATTGCTTCATTTATTTGATCTGTGAAATATAGATGATCCATCTCATCGAAATAAGCTGCGAATACTTGAACGTTGGTCAGCCCACTCGAAATACTCCGAAGATCATCCATACCTGACTTCCACTGCCAATCTACAACCCATGTCGATAACGCTGGATTAGGTTCCACCTTCGTCGGCTTCACTTCCACATGAGACGTATTACCCGAGAGCCCCTTAAACATTGCCATTATGAATACGATGATCAAAATAGAAGCAATAACTAACCATTTATTCCTAGCAATCAACTTATACACCTTCCGCTTTGCCCCTCCCTTCCAATTAGAAGGTATCAATCGCCCAGTCTATCGAAGTGCTAATTGCCTTTTGAATTTGGGTTACTATCGCCTTGAGACCCGTTACCTTACTGTTGAACACGACTGACGTATGGTCATTTCCATGCAATGACTCAACCTTCAAGTCATCGAATACACCATCGTAGATATCATCTTTCTTATTCTGCTCGTTATATTCTGAACCAAGTGCCACGCCACCTGTTCCTATCGTGTTATCGATAATCTGTTGATTTAGCATCGGTTCCTTATCCACACTGACATCAAGCTTATCCCCTTGAACTGTAATTTCAAGATTTCTTGTCTGCTGAACATTGACTGGATATGCATCCTTCGAGGATAGTTCGCCACTTGATGTCTGCTCTTGTGTATACACGGTAGCCTTATCGAAGGCAAGGTCTTCCGAACGCCATTCTACAGCATCCAATTCACGGGTGAAGATTTGCTCAACTGCATGTCCCAGCTTCTTCTGATCCACATAGATCACGTTATTGTCCAGAGAAACACGGATGTAAGAATCCTTCTTCCTATCGTAGCGAACATAGATATGCTGCTTCCCTACTAAATTTCCAGTAAGCTTAGTTGTAAGTTTAATATCCTGTAACTGCTCGCTTTCGTTTAAGTAGATCTTCCCTTCTCCTGCTTCTTGTGACGTCAGTGCAATTCGACTATCTATATATTCAGCTGCACCGCTGATTTGCTTCCATTGTTCTGCGCGCTTATCATCACCGTGGATATACTGAACACGCTGCTGAGTGTCCTTCTCAACCTTCATTAATAGATGGTTCGTATACCAGTAAGGCTCTGGCTGCACTCGAGTTAGATCAAAAAGGTTCTGTTGATTATCATTATACATATTTCCTTCACGGTTGAAATGCATATTAAAGATACGCTGAATATTTACATCATTCACATCAGAGACTAACCGATTCATTCCTTCATACAGCGTATTTGCATGCATAATCATATATACATTCGGCACAAAACCCAATGTATCCATATAAATATCATTCATTTGTTGGTAGTCCATGTTGATTCGCGATGTCATTTCATCTCGATTTTCCAGCGGAATCATGTTCTCATCCCTAATGAAGTCCATCAAATAATGATTATAATACTCCACGTTCTCCTTATTACGTAATTGATTCTCATCCTTAACACCAATATAGCGACCCTCTTTATCAAACACATTGATATACGTAAGACGATAACCGTTGGAACCGAGTTCCCAATAGCCCGTCCTCATCATCTTCAGCATATCTTTGGGCTGCAGAAATTTACGATCACTATTTCCCACCTTGTTAGCATAAGAGAGGAACGTTGCCTTGAAGTTATACTTCTCCAGTAGTGGCTGAGCAAATAAACTTGAGTCGTTGCGTCCATCCTCAAAGGATAGAAACAAAGCCTTATCAGGCAGTGCCTTCCCCAACTGATAGTAATCCATCACATCTTGTTGTGATATCGTCGAATACCCTTGATCATACAACGCCTTTAACTGTTGATCTAGTTGCTTCTTTGCCACCAATTTTGGAGTTCCCGTGCGATCTACGCCAAAATAAGATAAAGCGATAAAGCCCTCATGATTCGTCCACGTCGACTTCACGGGCTCAGCGTAATCTTTTACATTAAATATAACTTGAAATAACAATATGCCCACAGTTAGCAACATCGCAGCTTGTATGATGGTCTTCATGACTTTTTTTCGATCTTTGCGGCGATAATTCAGGGCAGAACTTCGCTTTTCTTTGGTCATTTCTGCCATCCTCACTTATATAAATTCATCAATAATGGACTTAAAGAGGCAGTCCGCGTTTCTTGTTTTTGTTCTTTCTTGCTTCTTTTTTATTTCTGGCTTCAATATCCTGAGGTGTTTCTCGCGTTCCCCAAGTCGATTTCCAGAAGGTAACCCACGCGACAGGCATTTGCCATAACAGTATGAATTCATAGAAGATACAGAATACCAATCCAAAAATCCATAGTTTACTCTTACGTAATAATAGATGTGCGAGACTCATCAGCATCGCCATGAGCAATAATCCCATCAGGAATGTACCCGGAAACACATGGTACATAAGCGGTACATACACCAAGTTGTACAGCACGATAACAGGCGCAGCGATAGGTACGATAAGTCCAATATAAAAGAATAGTGTCATGAAGGGTTCCTTGCGCCAGATAAAACTTCCAGCAATGAGCGATTCACGAAGCCAAGAGCGTTTCCATCTCATTTGTTGTTTCAAGAAAATCCCCATATCTGAGGGAACAATAGTCGAACAGATTGCCCGGTCCTGATACCCCGTACGATGCGTTCTCAAAATAAAGTTCGTCATACTTCGGTCATCACCAAAGGTGGCCGGTTGTCCCAGAAATTTCTGATTAAGCCAAGCATGGGTATGCTTCTCAATCAGCTCTTTGCGATAACATGATAATGGACCGGACAAGCAGGTTACACTATCGAACCACGATTCAGCCGCCTTCATAATCCGAAAAGCAATATAATATCTGACGGTCTGCAACTTAGTTACCGAGTTAGTGTATTTATTCTCTACATCTGTTCGACCGGCAACACCACCCATGCGGGGGTCCTGAAAGGGCTGAACTAGATGCTTAATTGCCATCGGGTCCAGAAAGCTATCCGAATCAACAAATACAACTAGATCATGCTTCGCCATTTCTACGCCCTTAACAAGGGCTACCCGTTTGCCTCCATTTTCCGTCAACACGTGCATTCTCAAGCGTTCCTTCGTCAAGTACCGATCTGCTTCTCTATGAATCATCTCGATAGTCTTCTCTATCTGCTCCACCGATTTATCTGTAGAACGATCATCAACAACGATAACCTCCAACTTATCAATCGGATAATCCTGATTCATACAACTTAATATTGTACGGTGAATCCATTCCTCTTCATTGAAACAAGGAATAATAATCGATACCCCTGGCATGTAGTCAGGATTAATCGGCACATCCCGATATAAAGCACCAAATAAATAACGTGTTAGTAGAAATGCCGCAGCTGTAAGACTGTATAAGTACAGGACCAAATTATATTTGAAATATATAATACTCTCCGCGCGCATGAGCATGATTAATACAACAGCTACAAACAACAACCCACTGGCTGTATACACGGAGTATCCCCATCGCTTCTTCTGAAAATATTCTGTTAGAGGTTTCACAAATTCAAATGCAATCATCTGCTTCACTTGATTCCCCAACGTGTGGTCAAATCTGCGGATGATCACCGCCTCCGTCTTTACCTTCGACTCAAAACCTTCAGGCATCGTACCTGGTGGAATATCGAATCGAATCGACACGGTATCCTCAACCTTTAATTCGTCAATGGGCCTCTGTAGCTCAACCAATATCCCCGTTGAAGAGATATCCACGGCTCGCGCCTTTATGCCAGACTTTTTCTTCTGTCCTTTGGCAACAATCAGGACTTCAAAGTCTGCCGTATATCTTAAGCTAAGCATACGCAACTTGCTGAGATACTCAGAGTCCATCTCCGCGTCAACCGTTGTTGCATCCTGCTCCTGCATTCCCCTACGATCAAGCGTTACCCTGATATTCTCAGGATCGGGTACATTGGATAATGTTCGTCTATCTGACCTTGGAGAAGTTAGTACCTCTTCAATCCTTTTCCTTTGTCTTCTTATCACGGTTGTGATTCCCCAATCTATTCATTATAGCCTCCAGTAATAGTACCCCTGACTCTCAAATTCAGCTTTGTTATATACGCCTTTGATATCTATCAACACCTTCGATTGATATTTGCTATACATGCGGTCAATATCTTCGAAGCTCATTTGTGTGAATGATTCATGTGCAACAGCAACGATCAGAACATTCAATCCGCTCAAATCCGAATGCTCAGACATCTCAAGTCCATACTCCGAATAGACCTGTCCTTTATCTACTAGCGGGTCTACGAGGATAGGGTAGATTCCGTACTCCTGAAGCTCTTCAATAATATCGGTAACCTTCGTATTACGAATATCTGAGGAATCCTCTTTATAGGACAGACCTAGTAAACCGATTCTAGCTTGATTCAAATTAAGCTTCAGACGGACTAATATTTTAATAATATGCTGGGCAATAAATTTACCCATTCCATCATTAATATGACGGCCAGCAAGAATAATCTGTGAATGATAACCGATATCCTCCGCTTTGTACGTTAGATAGTATGGATCAATACCGATACAGTGCCCTCCCACAAGGCCCGGAGAGAAATCAAGAAAATTCCACTTCGTGCTGGCAGCCTCAAGAACCTCTTTCGTATCGATTCCCATTCGATTGAACAACATCGAAAGCTCATTCATGAAGGCGATGTTAATATCCCGCTGCGCATTCTCGATGACTTTCGCTGCCTCAGCGACTTTAATACTTTCCGCTCTATATACTCCTGCTTCGATGACTAGCTCGTACACTTTCGCAATGGTTTCCAGTGCTTCCTTATCGATCCCAGAAACAATCTTCACGATGTTCTCTAGTCGATGAACCGTATCCCCCGGATTAATCCGTTCTGGAGAATATCCAACCTTAAAGTCCTCGCCACACCGTAGGCCCGATTCCTCTTCCAGAATAGGAATGCATACCTCCTCTGTCACTCCTGGATAGACTGTTGATTCGAACACAACGAAGGCGCCCTTTGTCAGTTTCTTGGCGACAATTCGACTGGCATTTTGGACATATTTCAGGTCCGGCACATTTCCGCTTTGGACAGGAGTAGGAACCGCTATAATGAAGAATTTCACGCCACTCAGTTGTTCTACATCCGAAGTGAAGTCCACGGAGCAGTCTCTGATGTCTACATCCGTCATCTCACCCGTAGCATCGATGCCATTACGATATCCATTTACCTTCTGCTCATTTATATCAAATCCAATCACGTTAACCCTTTTTGAAAAAGCGACAGCTATAGGGAGACCCACATAACCAAGTCCGATAACAGCCATATTCTCTTGACGTTCAACAATGCTTTCATAAAGTTCCATATCATTCATTCCCCGTTTTTATAGACTACTGCTCTTCGATCAAATCAGCCATTTTTACGAACGTAAATCCTTTGCTCTTCATGCCTTCCAGTATTCTTGGCAATGCCTCAATGGTATGAATGTCATCAAGCATGTGTAGTAAAATGATACTTCCTCTTTCCGACTTCGTCATAATATCGTTGACAATATCATCTGCACTATTAGAGGAATCCCAATCCAATGCGGTTACTTCATACATCGCAATGTTGGGATATCCCGCAGCAGCGATGGCCTTTGCCCTTTCATCATCCACAACGCCAGTCGGCGGACGAAATAACATCACCGGCTGTTCCTGAATCGCATCTGTGATCACTTGGTGAGCTTTCACGAGATCTTCCTGCAGTTCCTTTGGTGTTATGGAAGTGACCACCGGATGATTGTAGGAATGATTTGCAACATCATGCCCACCCTCGACCATAGCTCTCGCAAGATTTGGGTTAGCCTCTACACCTTTCGCCCGTAAAAAGAAGGTCGCAAGCACATCATGTTCTGCCAATATATCCAGAATCTTTGTTATCGTTTTATCGCTTCCCCAATCATCAAAGGTAAGTGCAACCTGCTTCTTATTCGTGTCCACTTTATAAATAAGCTCGTATTTCTCGTCTTTATAGTCAAGATTCATTCTAGCCGCATCGTAACCGGGAATTTGCTCCAATGGCTTTTTCACACCACCATTCTCCACCAATTGTTCTAATGGGATTAGCTTGTACCCGATCTCATCTGCCGCCTCGGCAATATACTTAATAGAAGAGATAACTTCAGGGTTAATATCGGTGTTTAACGAGATAATCCCCCCTCTGGAGATATACCTCTTCACGTAATCACCTATGGTCTTTGCGTCCTTCATATCTCGGTCCTTGGGATTGATATTGTAGCTGACTACAGCTTCCATCCCATTATGCGCCGCCGCTAGGCGTATATCATCGGAGAAATTACCGGATTTGGTCCGCACATACTTGGGTGTCACGCCTGTTTCTTTGGCAATAACCTGATTACTCAGTTTAATTTCCCTATAAATTTGTTCATAACTAAGCTTGCTCATATCAAGCCCATTCAACGTGTTATTCTCAATCTCATGGCCCCGCTCCAAGATGTCTTTCGCGATGTCTGGTTCTTCCGCCACTCTCATTCCTGGCAAAAAGAAGGTTGCTTTAATATGATAGGTATCTAGCTCATCTAATAGTTTCTTCATGGTCTCAGCATCACCCATCCCGTTAAAGGAAAGCGCCAGCTCCCGCTTAGCGGTATACACCATTGAAATCTCCCTACTCTTCTCACCTGTATATCGTGTAATCTGTTGATTCACTTCGCTCTTATTATTCAGATTCTTAGCAGAATCTTCGCGACTTCCAGATGTCCCGCAGCCTGCAATAAATATCAGTGCAAGCACAATGAGCATAGGGGCGAAATATCGTCTGGCTATTTCCTCTCGACCTACGTCCATACCTCTACTCCTTTATATACAACGTTATACTTTCATTTACCCTTAATGGTATCACTTGAATATACACAGAAAATATACGCTTTTTCGCCAATATTTATTATTTAATTCACTCTTCTACGCGTCTTCTCGTCTGTCGCACCGCCTAGTATCCCATTGTACAAAGAAAAAAGCACCCTCAGCTTAAGGCACTCATGCCCTCTGACAGTACTTCATGTAAATTAACTCTTCATCCGTGCGGATACCTTCTTCGCTATCTCAAAGCTGACTGTTGTGCCCATACCAGGCTTGCTCTCGATACGTAAACCCTTGCCATAGATTTGCTTGAGCCGCCTGTGCGTATTACGAAGACCAATTCCCGCATCAACTTCAACACCATGCTCGATCATTCGGTTATGTACGACCTCGTCCATCCCTACACCATTATCCATAATAGATATCTCTGCGTAGTCCTCGTGATCTGATAATCGAATATGTAGAACGCCACCTTCGACACGAGCCAACAACCCATGTTTCACTGCATTTTCTACTAATGGCTGTATTGAAAGGGGGGGAAGAAATAGCGGCAGACTATCATCTACTTCCCAAATGACTTGTAGTCTTTCTTCAAAGCGTTCCTTTTCAATAAATAGATACGATTGAACTAAGCTGAGTTCATGCGCAAGCGGTACAAGCCGATTTATGTTCTGAAAGTCAAAACTTGCATGCAAATAGTTACCAAACACTTCCAAAAGTGCGCGCATCCGGGTCGTATCAAATTCACTAAGTGAAGCAATAGAATTCAGTGTGTTGAATAGAAAATGCGGTTGTATTTGTGCCTGAAGGCATGCAGCCTCCATCGATAACCGTTCGCGAATCGATTTTTTCAATAATGTTAGAGCTCTTACTCTGGCTTTCAATTCCATAGCATCCACCGGTTTCATTACATAATCGTTAGCTCCAGCTAAGAATCCAGCTTCAATATCTTCTGTCCGACCTCGTGCGGTAAGAAAGAGAATAGGTAATTCCGAAATTGAAAAGCGATCACGTATCATACGAGATAGTTCATACCCGGACATCTCCGGCATCATAACGTCAGTAATAATCAAGTCCCAATCTATCAGATCCAATAAAGATAATGCCTCTTTACCGCTTGTAGCTGTAACAACAGAATATGCTTCAGCATGAAGGATCTCTTTCAATATATTTAGATTGACGGTGTCATCATCTACAAGCAGTATCCGGGTAACATCTAACATATTAGATAGACCCCCTGCTGGGCCCGACAAGTCGTAGGCTATCGATATCGAGTGCGCCTCTTCCTTCACGGTATCTATCCATATAGGCTGAAGCTCTGGTTCCTCAATATATTCGTCACCCATATCTAAGGTCAAGATAAATACAGATCCCTGGCCGGGCGTGGATTGTACCGACAGTGTACCCTTATGGAGCTCCACCAGTTCCCTGCATATGCTTAATCCAAGTCCAATGCCTCCCCCTACTCCCGTCATGCCGGAGTCCGCTTGCTCGTAGGGCTGAAATATTCTCTTCTGTACTTCTTCATCCATCCCGATTCCTGTATCCGTGATCCTAATATGAGCCTTGCCATCCTTATTCTCGGCCTCGATGGTAATGCTCCCTTCGCTCGTGAACTTCACCGCATTATGAAGTAGGTTGAATAGAACCTGCACAAGCCGCTTCTCGTCGGCCAATACTGGAGGAAAGGAATCCGGGATATACATAATAAATCGGACCGGCTTGTCTTCAATCATAAAACGAAGCATATCCAACACCCCTGCGGCAATAGCTTGAACTCGCACGTAGGTCAGCTCTATAGCTATGCCCTTCTCCTTAAGTATCGACAGATCCAACAAGTCGTTGAGCATAAAGGACATTCGCCTCCCTAAAGAGACTAGCAGTTGCATATGATTAGTATCCTTCTTACTTAGGGACTGGCGATCACTTTCAAGGACAGTCTGAGCAATATTCAACATGCCATGAAGTGGATTTCGTAGTTCATGAGACGTGTTAGCGAGAAAGTCATCTTTTCGTTTATTTGCTAGCTGAAGTTTCTCCGCTAACATTTCTGTTTCGGATACAACCCGGAAATAACGTCTAAAGCAATAGCAAGCAAAGATAATAACAGTTAAGATGAAATCGACAGGATAGAAATTAAATTCATACGATCCCATATTTTTGATAATTCCCCATACGATATTCGTTGTAATAGCAATGGCACTCAGAAGCAAAAATAGTGTATCCTCACCCCCTTGGATTACAGCACGAAGGCAAAGTACTGAAGTTGCGAAGAAAGAGAACAGTATAATCGTGATATACAAAAAGCTTGCAGACTGTGTGTACTGAATCGGAGTGAATACTGTAAACAAGGCAGCCATCACACAACATCGAGTGAACCAGCGAAAGATCTTATAGTCTTTATATTCAAGTAGCATAAACTTAAGCGTTTGAATCAGAAATATAGATATTCCGATGTATGACAATTCAATCAACTTAACATTCCATTCATAACTCATAGGCACCCATGACAGCATTAATTTGTCATCATCTAGCAGCACCATAACAAGGGCCGAGACCATTAACAATGAGAAATAAAGCAGTAATTTTTGTCGGTTCCCCATCACATATAGTATCCCTGAATACAGAGCATGTATTAACAAGACCGTAATAAGAATGAGTTGCATTGTTGTCGAGAAGCGTACGTTCTCACCTACAGCGTCGGCACTCCCGAACTGAATAGAACTTGTAATCCCCCCTTTTCTAAGAGAATCATAGTTGGCAACTTGAATGACAAGC
The DNA here is from genome assembly GCF_900156375.1 of Paenibacillus macquariensis. GTDB lineage: Bacteria > Bacillota > Bacilli > Paenibacillales > Paenibacillaceae > Paenibacillus_AQ > Paenibacillus_AQ macquariensis. Next base: position 91,384 of record NZ_FTNK01000009.1, on the reverse strand, counting down.
TCAAGCTCATGACTCTGTGAGCTGAAGATAGCTGAATAGGGAATAATACGGGCTGTATATTGTTCTTTGCTCTTTGCAGGTTGACCTGACTGTGCAAGCAAGTGTCCGTCTATATATAAATCAGAAGATACTGGAATACTAGATAATCTAATACCCCATATAGGTATGCTATTAGGCTGAACAGCAATGCGTAAACGATAGGACCCATAGGTCAGGTGCTGGTAAGGGGAACCCTCGGAATACCAATTACCAGGAACCGTAATAAATTCCTTAGTCGTATCCTCAAATTTAGAAGTACTGGCATCTCCTCGCAGAAATGTATTCGGGTAGAACTCCCACTCCCCATTTAGAGTGACAGAACGGTTCGTCATATTCCAATCCGTCAGATCTAGCCTTCCTTGAACTGCTCTAGGATTATCTAATGTTGCATACATATGTATCCATACTATTCGAACGCCTGTAATCATAAGGAAAAACACAATGGAAATGAGTAATGTTTTTCTTTTTCTAGTCATATTTCGACCCGTATTACTTGTTTAGGCGTAGACTCCATGTGCATGGACAACGTCCTCCTTTGGAATTCATTTAATCTTGTCTATCTTACATTTCACATATGGAAGTTGACTATCTATTTCATAAATATTTATCTTTTCTGAGTTGTTATCCGTAATGATATAATAAGGATACTAACTTGAAAGAAAAATGTAGGTGGGATAATGAGAGTAATACTTGTGGATGATGAACGATTGGCCTTGAGACTACTTAAGAAAATGTTAGAGTCTGATATAGGGGGCGTGGAAGTGATTGGAATGTATACCGATCCCTTACAGGTTATTGAACACGCCATACAGCTTCAACCTGATGTTGTATTTCTAGATATTCATATGCCTGGAATCAGTGGTCTGAAATTAGGAGAAATGCTCCAAGAATCTGTTCCTACTACGAAGATTGTCTTTGTCACTGGATTTGACCAGTACGCCATTGAGGCATTTACACTTAACGCAATGGATTATATTATGAAGCCGCTTCAGCTAGAGCGGTTGAAGAAAACCGTGGAACGTTTTGGTGATCACCCCGAGATGAAAGCTGACAATGACTGCATGACAGAACGTCCATTCATACGATGCTTTAACCAAATGCAGTACCAATTACACGATGAAATATCTCAAGATTTTAAATGGCGTACAGGCAAAGCCCAAGAGCTATTTGCCTATTTGTTACTTCACCATGATCGAGTCATAGATAAGGAGACACTCATCGAGCTATTGTGGTTTGAATACGATACGCCTCGAGCGATTCAGTATCTCTACACCACCATTTATCATATTCGTCAGACACTGAAGAGCAGTGGTTTGGGTACGCTATTGATTACGAGTAGGGGTTTGGAGAATGCGTACAAGCTGACCATAGGTAGTGCACGAATCGACACGGAAGAATGGGAAGCTAAGATCTTAGAGCTCCTTCCTCTGAGTCTTCAAACGGTTGAGGATTATGAACAGGCTCTGGAAATGTACAAAGGTGATTATCTTGGAGACTATCCCTATCTTTGGGCTGAGCCTGAACGAGAACGACTTCGTTGGCTATGGCTTCGTTATGCGAAGTTGATAAGTGCCTTTTACCTAGAGCACAATATCCCCCAATATTTCATAAAGCTACATATACGAGTGCAGCAATGGTTTCCATATGACGAGGAAAGTTACTTTTCTCTGATGAAGCTTTATTCAACTATGGGAGATGTCCTTGGTGTAAAGGAACAATATGCGCTGCTTACTTCAAGATTAGAGCAAGACCTGGACGTAACCGTCAGTGATCATATTCGAACGTGGTACGATCATTTTTTAACATGAATACCGGCATGTATCACTCTGGCAACTGCACCTCTGCTAGACTCGTTCGAGCAACAATTTCATCAATAAAGCACTGTAGAGTACTCGTTACATACGAATCTTTCCGTCGTATAAAGATCGTCGTGATTTCACGATAAGGTTCAGGTAATTCATGACAAAACACAGTGCCGCTAGCAACCAGATCCGTCACCGATGATTCTGGAATAATCGTAATTCCTATGCCTGCGGCTACGCTGCCTATGATCGTCCCAAACGTTCCGAACTCCATAATCTGTTTCGGGACAATACCCTCCACCTTCATCCAACTTTCAAGTCTCCCACGATATCCGCATCCTTTGTTGTATAACAACAGTGGTCTTGTCGTGATATCCTCCATTGAAAAGGTATCCCCTTTGGTTACTAGAACTAGCTTCTCTTGAATAACTTCAACCTGCTCGAGTAATGGATGCCTAATAGGCCCTGTAACAAATGCTCCATCCAGCTTCATATCAATGACCTTTTGCAGCAAGAGATCCGTTACGCCAGCATTTAGTGATAATTCAACATTCGGATACTTGCTATGGTATGAGGATAAAATATCTGGAAGAGCAACCACAGTCTCCACGATACCGATCTTAAGGACACCAGACGGGTTCAATTTATCTTGAAAGGCAAGCTTCATTTCATCCATTCTCGATAAGATCTCTCTCGTATGCTCCAACAATCGTTTTCCTTCTGTGTTTAGGATCATCCCCCGCTTATGACGATAAAATAAGGTTGTCTGAAGCTCTTTCTCAAGTAGCTTAATTCTTGCTGTCACATTGGATTGAACGTAGTTCAGCTCCAGTGCTGCCTTGCTGATACTTCCGTGTGTAGCCACGCTCTGAAATATTTTCAAATCATTAAATTCCAATGTGATAACTCCTCTGTATTCTTCGCTATGTACATAACTTCTTTCTAATATCATTATAAATGATGATAAACTTTATTATCAATCATTTTACTATAGCCTTCTATCTCCCTATTATTGGTTATGCGCAATACATCGACAGATTTATGCTAGGGAGAGACAAATACATGTTAAAAAAGCAAATTATTATAGGTTCCATTCTATGCCTCATTGCTAGTATGTCCTGGGGAGCTATGTTTCCCGTTGCACATATGGCATTACAGAAAATAGATTCATTTTATTTCTCCTTTATCCGTTATGCACTCGTTGCTGTCATCCTCAGTGTCATGCTTTGGATCAAAGAGGGAAGATCAGCATTTCGCCTCGAGGGAAGAGGGAAATCATTATTATTTTTCGGAACGATGGCCTTTTCGGTCTATAACATGTGCGTCTTCTTAGGGCAACACCTCATGGGTGAATCAGGTACCGTTGCAGCCTCCATTATGGAAGTGCTCATGCCGATGATATCCATCATGGTCTTGTGGATTACGACAAGAAAAGCCCCAAAGAAATTTATGATCACAAGTGTAGCGATCGCGCTTGCTGGTGCTTTACTTGTCATCACTAACGGAAATATGGAATTTTTCATGATGGCTGGACAACATGCTGTCCCGTTGCTACTGATCTTTGCAGGTGTTGTAGGATGGGTAGTGTATTCCATGGGTGGAAGTCGGTTTAGGGATTGGTCAATCCTTCGCTATTCTACATTAACCTGTATATTAGGTAGCGTAGTGAATCTCCTAATCGTTACCCTTGCCTCCAGTTTTCAGTTGGTTCCTGTGCCTAGCTTAGATACGATACTTTCTATTAAATACGAAATGGCCTTTATGGTCTTATTACCTGGGCTAGCAGCCTTACTAAGCTGGAATTTGGGACTCAAATTGTTGTCTCCGCCTAATGGTCTATTATTTATCAATTTTGTCCCTATTACGACATTTGTGATTATGGCTTTCCAAGGCTACCATATCAGTAGCTATGAGATTGTCGGAACGCTACTCATCATCTTTGCACTCATACGAAACAATGCTTACCAGCGCAAGGTCATACCGGAAAAAGACCACAGAGCATATAAAACTGCACGTGATCGTAAAGTTGAAATTATTGAAGCAGCCCCGTGACAATGGGGCTTTTCTTCATGAACATTTCATTCCAATTATGATGCATATATTCTTCTATATATAACTCTTTTCGGTTTATTGTACTGGATCAACCAGATCGACAAAAGACCAAGTAGCTCCCTCATCTATCGAAATAAATCTTGCAAGTACTTTACCACCTTGATAGTCTCCGTTAGGTCCCTGATTCACATGCAAAACACCTTGGATTCCATCAAAGGTAGGTACTTCTGCTACTGTAAAGATCCCTTTAAATTCCGAAGGAATCGGTACCTCAATCTCATCCCAATTCTTCCCCCCATCGAAGGTGCGATATACGGATGGACCTTCCGGTTCAGAATTCACTGCAATAGAACCGAAAGAGATAAATCCAATATTCTCATTAATAAAACTACCGCTAGTTATATGTCTATTGGTGTCTTTGACGGTTCCTGTCATGATCCATCTATTCCCGCCATTGTTGGTTTTATAGATAGCATTAGCTTCAAAACCCATCGTACCCTCAGAACTTATGATCAAATAACCATTTTGTTCGGATGTAAAACCAAGAAATCGTACTCTGACATCAGGTGAATCGATAATATGCCTCTTTATCCATGTTTTTCCTTTGTCTATGGATTGTAGAACACTGAAATAAGTCCCCCTGTACTCATTATCTATGACAATCTCTTCACCAATGACAAATGCCATCCTATCTCTTGTAATCACATAACTTCCATCTATCAATTTCTGTCTAGAACCATTGTAATCTCCCGCAAACAATTCTTCTAGAGATGCAGGCACAACCTTCCAATGATATCCATCATCATAAGTTACTCTCAGCTTTTTGCTGTAAATCTGATAACGATTATTCTCTTCATCAGACTTCATCGTATTCGTCATGGCTAAGATTCTATTTAAATCCTCTTTGTAGAATTTAAGATAATACGTAACCCCTATCGTAATTAATAGCAACAGTGTGATTACAACCGACACTATCTTCAATTTACGATATTGTTTATTTGATGTCATGAACAAACTCCTCTTATCAATTGATCTACTCTTACACTATACTATCACACTCCATATACAAATATTTCCTTATCATCCTGATATGTTTTTCCATACGCAAAAATGACCACAGCGCTTATACTAAGCACGTGATCATAAATTAACTAAGTATAATTACACTCCAACAATAGAGTAGTTTCTTTTTTGATAGGATACAGAGGCAGACTCCTAGTCACTAGGACGAAGGCCTTGTCTCTGTTTCCCATGAGGATAGCATTTCTCTCACTAATTCCTTATTACGCTTTTTAAAGAGCTCGTTATGTGATGAGACCATGCCTATTTTATCAGCAGTCGGCTGGTTATATTGTTTGGCCTTATTTACAGCATTAGCTGCATCTTGGAAGGCACCCGCTATTAAATTTAATTTCCCATCATGCATTAGAATATCTCCCGCAGCATAAATCCCTTCTATTGATGACTCGCTGTTGGCATTACCCGCAATATAGTAGTTATCCGCTATGTCAATCTTCACTTCACTCTTCTCCAGTAATGTCGTATCACGCTCGTACCCATGATTAATAATTACTTCATCAATGGTTAGATACGTAACTTCTCCCGTCTCACTATTGGTTAGCTCAATGCGTTCTATGAATTCATGCGTCTCAGAAGCCATTAGTTTGGTAATTGAAGTGTTCAAGAAACACTCTGCTGAACTATCCATGAGTTGTGTTACTTGTGATTCATGACCCGATAAGACATCTTTTCTATATGTTAAATACACTTTTTTGGCGATAGGCTCTAATTCATTAGCCCAATCTATCGCAGAGTTTCCTCCACCTGAAATGATCACTGTTTTATCCCTGAAATGATTGAATGACTTTACTGTGTAATTTAGATTCGTCACTTCAAATCTCTCTGCACCCTCGATCTTCAACTTCTCAGGATTTAATATTCCACTTCCAACTGCCACAATGACTGTCTTGGAATAATGTACTTGACCTGAGGCAGCTATCAACACAAATAACCCCTCTTCATTACGGGTTATCGACTCCACTTGTTCATTTAATACGACCTCTGGGTTAAACGTTAATCCCTGCTCTACAAGTTTCTCAATTAACTTGGCTCCGGTTATCGGCGTCTGCCCACCAACATCCCATATCATCTTCTCAGGATATACATGAATTTTGCCGCCTAGTTGAGGTTGGAACTCAATAACCTTTGTTTTCATTTCTCTTAAACCACTATAAAAAGTAGAGTACAGCCCCGCAGGACCTCCTCCAATAACAGTTACATCAAACAATTCATTCTGTTCCAATTCAAGTCACTCTCCTCAGCAGCCAAATGTAATTGATTATCATTATCATTAGAATATACACGCATTATTTCTTTATTACAAGGTAAAAAGCAGTTGACACCTCCCAAGAACTTCGGTATATTTATCGATATTGATAATCATTATCATTAAATTTTTAACTACTTTTATAGTTGGAGGTTACCCCATGGTTCGCCTTTATACAGATCAATTAAGCATTGGCTATGGTGATCGCTTAATTGTAAATAAACTAAGCGTTACTATTCCAGATAAAAAAATCACAACCATCATCGGTTCCAATGGCTGCGGTAAATCTACATTATTGAAGGCTATCACTCGCATTATTCCACATCAATCCGGAACCGTTGTGTTAGATGGAGAAGATATTTCGAAAGGAAGTACCAAGATCCTTGCCCGGAAAATGGCCATTCTTCCACAAACGCCAGAAAGTGCAAGCGGATTAACCGTTGGTGAACTCGTATCGTATGGACGTTTTCCCTATCAAAAGGGATTTGGGCGCTTAACACAGAGGGATTATGAAGTCATTGACTGGGCGCTTGAAGTTACAGGAACAAAGGACTTTAAGTACCGCCACGTAGATTCACTATCCGGTGGGCAACGTCAGCGGGTATGGATTGCTATGGCTCTAGCTCAAGAAACAGAGATTATATTCCTTGATGAACCTACGACCTATTTAGATTTAGCACACCAGCTAGAAGTACTAGAACTTTTGCAAAAACTCAATGTCGAGCAAGAACGTACGATTGTTATGGTCCTTCATGATTTGAACCAAGCGGCACGCTTCGCTGATTATATCATCGCTCTAAAAGACGGTGAAATTGTGAAAGCTGGCGATTGTGAAGAAGTTATCCATCATGACGTGCTTAAAGAGGTATTCCATATTGATGCCGAAATCGGTCGAGACCCTCGAACAAACAAACCGATGTGTGTTACATATAATCTACTAAAAGGAGACTACACAAGTGAAAAAGCTATTCCTACCAATCATGCTACTGATGGTGCTAGTCGTAAGTGCGTGTAATAACACCAACAGCAAGGTTAACAGTGAGCCTGCAAAACAAGAGGACACTACAGCTACACCAGAGAAGAAATCAGGAACCATCACCTATCAATCTGAGAATGGTCCCATTGAAGTTCCTGCAGACCCACAGCGCGTGATCGTCCTTTCTTCTTATGCAGGTGACGTCATGGCTTTGAACGTTAATCTTGTGGGTGTTGACTCGTGGTCAAAGAGTAACCCCCGCTTTGAAGCAGGAATGAAGGATGCTGCTGAGGTCTCCGATGAAAACTTAGAGAAAATCATTGAGTTAGACCCGGATCTGATCATTGGTCTATCCACGATTAAGAATATCGATAAATTAAGCAAAATTGCCCCTACAGTAACATTTACTTACGGCAAATTAGATTATTTAACACAACATTTAGAGATTGGTAAGCTGTTGAATAAGGAAAAAGAAGCTCAAACGTGGATTGATGATTTCAAGAAACGTGCTCACGCAGCTGGAGAAGAAATTAAAGCTAAAATTGGTCCCGACGCAACTGTTTCTGTCATCGAGAATTTCGACAAGCAAATTTACGTATTCGGGAATAACTGGGGACGTGGAACAGAAATATTGTACCAAGAAATGAAATTGAAAATGCCTGACAAAGTTACAGAAATGGCCTTAAAAGATGGATACTATGCATTATCATTGGAAGTTCTACCGCAATACGCAGGAGACTATGTCATCTTTAGTAAAAGCTCAGATACCGATAACTCATTCCAAGAAACAGATACCTACAAGAACATCCCAGCTGTTAAGAATAACCGCATATTCGAAGCTAATGCGAAAGAGTTCTACTTTAATGATCCAGTAACACTAGATTACCAACTAGAATTCTTCACGAAGAGCTTTCTTGGAAAATAACGCAAAGATACTATAACAGAAAAGATGAGTGATTTATGAATACAGAACAACAACGTATCATCCCATTTACGTATAAATTCATTGCGGCAATTATAGCGTTTGTTGGTATTTTCGTTGTTGCCATGGTATTTGGAGCAGCTGATACGACGATCACTGATGTATGGCTAGCGCTCACTTCTCATGCTGCAGGGGAAAATATATCGATCATTCGTGAAATTCGCTTACCACGTGAAATCGCAGCGATTTTCGTTGGGGCTGCGCTAGCTGTTTCTGGTGCAATTATGCAAGGCATGACAAGGAACCCCCTTGCTGATCCCGGTTTGCTTGGACTATCTGCCGGGGCTAATGCCGCACTTGCAATCACGATGGCATTCCTTCCGTCTGTGAATTACTTGGGCATAATGTTGGCTTGTTTCATTGGTGCAGCTCTTGGAACACTCATGGTGTTCGGCATTGGTGCCATGAAAAAAGGGGGCTTCTCCCCTCTTCGCATTGTGTTAGCTGGCTCAGCTGTTTCCGCATTTCTTTACGCTATCGCCGAAGGCGTTGGCATCTACTTCAAAATTTCCAAGGATGTATCGATGTGGACTGCTGGAGGGATTATTGGAACTTCATGGAGTCAACTTCAAATCATTGTTCCATTTATCTGTGTAGGTATCCTTGTTTCTCTAATCCTCTCCAGACAACTAAGCATCTTGAGTCTGAACGAGGACGTTGCCGTTGGATTGGGTCAAAGAACAACACAAATTAAAATCATTCTGTATATCGTTATCATCCTACTCGCGGGAGCATCCGTTGCGCTTGTCGGAAATATGGCCTTCATTGGCTTAATGGTACCTCATATTGTTCGTGCTATTGTGGGAACCGATTATCGATTTATTATACCGATGTCTGTCATCTTCGGAGCTAGCTTTATGATGTTCGCAGATACACTAGGTCGTACAATAAATGCTCCTTATGAAACACCTGTAGCCGCCATTGTTGCGATGATAGGCTTGCCTTTCTTCCTATTCATCATACATAAAGGGGGCAAGGTATTCTCATGATTCATCCTGATATCATCAGAAAGCAACGAATCATCCTATGTATTTTACTAGCACTCATAATCATGACCATCATTGTTTCACTTGGACTAGGATACTCTTCACTATCTTATGACCGACTGATTCCAACACTTTTTGGCCAAGGTACATTTAAAGAGGACTTTGTGCTATTTTCAGTACGATTACCCCGCATTATTATAACCTTGTTAGCTGGGATGGCACTTGCATTATCGGGTGCTATTTTGCAGGGAATTACGCGAAATGATCTAGCTGATCCTGGTATTATCGGTATTAACTCTGGAGCAGGCGTTGCCATCGCAGGTTTCTTCTTGTTCTTTCCCATTCAAGCAGGTTCATTTGTTTATATGCTTCCACTCGTCGCTTTCGTCGGTGCTCTTGTCACGGCGGGTCTTATTTATGTGTTGTCTTACAAAAGAAATGTAGGTCTTCAACCCGTAAAATTAGTACTCGTTGGGATCGGATTCTCCATGGCGTTATCCGGCGTAATGATTGTACTGATCTCGTCAGCAGAACGTGCAAAGGTCGATTTCATCGCCAAATGGTTAGCAGGAAATATATGGGGTTCTGATTGGCCCTTTATCTGGGCACTCTTGCCTTGGTTAGTTATTCTTATTCCATTCTCCTTGTACAAAGCAAATCGATTGAATCTGTTAGGCATAAGTGAACCGGTGGCCATTGGTGTAGGTGTGTCCATTGAAAAAGAACGTATCATACTGTTATTAACCGCTGTTGCACTTGCCGCTTCTGCCGTTTCTGTCACAGGAGGAATTGCATTCATCGGACTTATGGCTCCACATATCGCCAAATCTTTAGTAGGACCTAGAAATCAATTATTTATTCCGGTTGCTATTCTGGTTGGTGGCTGGTTACTATTATTTGCAGATACCATAGGCCGTAATATCGTTGAACCTGCAGGTATCCCGGCAGGTATTATGGTCGCAATCATCGGTGGACCGTATTTCATGTATCTATTAATAAAGAAATAGCAAAGCGCTAAGGATAGGTTACTTATCCTTGGCGCTTCGCTATTTCTTCTAACCTATGAACACGTCATTTAAGGTTCCCAAATGCTTGTTGGACTTGTTAAAGTCAGACCGTAGTCAGCATCGGCCATCTAAATTTAATATCTGCTACGTTAGAGAGTTTGACGAAAAAATCATAGATTAGATACACAATTCTATCTATCTAATATGCAGGTATACTTAGCAGAGCGGGTAATTTAGGTGAAGTAACTTTTTCTCTTGACTATTTAATCTATCAGAATTAATATTATGATAGATTCTAGATTTATTTACCAATTAAATATATTGATAAAGGCAAACCCATTGAAAAATGGGGACGCAAAACTACAGGGGCTACCGCGATAATTCGCTACGCCAGCCAGTTACCGATATAGAGGTGCAACGTTATTTGTTGTTATTTAACCCTTCTTACTTCGGTGAGAAGGGTTTTTCGCGTTCTTAATTAGCAGTATAACAATTTCATATGTCAACTCCGTATTGACAAAGGCAAACCCATTGAAAAATGGCGGCGCAAAGCTACAGGAGCTACCGCGATATTCTCGCTATGCTAGCCAGTTACCATATTGAAGTTTAACGTCTTCTATTGTAAAGACGTTGGCTCTTGGAGGAATATTTATTATGAAATGGACAAAACGTATATTATCGGTACTTATAACTGTTACATTAATCGGTGTATTTCCCACACATACAGTTCTAGCCCAAAGTTCGTTACTCGATCAGTTAGTTGTATTGCCAACAGGTAGTTATAACACGAAAGAGGCAAGCGCAATGATCGGGCGGATAGAAAAAATCCCAGCTCCTATTTTGAAGACTTTATCTGACAAAGGTGTGAAAATCAAATTAACCAATGACATCATTACTAACGATCCAGAGTTAAGCTACTTAAAAGGTGTGACCCCAAGAGGCTGGGAAGGTACAGGACTAACTTGGGATGATGTACCTGGTGTCAGCGAGAAAAATATCGTCGTTCGAATTGGTTATAGCAAGAAAGGCAAAGGTCACAGCTCGTACAATCTGGAGATCCATGAAACAATGCATGCTGTAGATCGTTTCGTATTTAACAACGTGAGTGATTCAGGGGATTTCAAAGATGTATTCAATAAAGAAGCAAGTGTTAACTATAACAAAGACGGCTATATCTCAGTCTATCCAGCTGAATATTTTGCTGAAACAGCGAGTTTATACCTTTACAATAATACAACACGAGAAGAACTAAAGAATAGCACACCATTGACTTATGATTTTATGGACAAGCTTTTCAATAAATAATCTTATGGATACTTTAATAATAAATAAAAGCTCCTCTCTGATTAAACAGAGAGGAGCTTTTATTATACATACTTATGGATACACGCGATCGGGATTCACTTGATCCCAAGTCTCGTTTCCAGTTTCGATTCCGCTGTAGTCATGGTAATTCGTCGCTTCGAGCACATCCGTATAATACCACTTGTCAGTCGTATTGTCTGGCCATTTCTTAGCATCTTCATGAATACCTTCAGCCTTGACTTTACGATTCAATACGCTATTGATGAAAGCCATTGCTTCCGCACGCGTAATGTACTGATTCGGCTTAAATTGTCCATCTGGGTAACCCTTAATCCAGCCTTTATTTGCTGCAGATACAATGTACTTCGCTGCCCAATGATCTTTAATATCCGAGAACAACGTGTTCTCTTGCTCATTCAAATTATCAAATCTAGATGCGATTGCAGCAAATTCTGCTCTTGTAATTTGTTGACCAGGTTTAAATGTCCCATCTTGATAGCCAGTGATAATGCCTGCGTTCTCCATCGTAGCGATGTGTTTGTTCGACCAGCGACTACCTTCGACATCCCGGTATGAGCTGATGTTCTTCATGTAATCAGTGCGTGTCTCATCATCCATCAATCTGTAGAAGATTGCTGCAACTTCTTCACGGCTGATCCGGTTCTCCGGTTTAATTGTTCCGTCTGGATAACCATTAATGTAATTATAATGATTCTCTGCCTCCAGCTTTGGTGGTGGCGGTGGCAACGGCGCAACTACTGGAGGTGCCGGAGGCAACGGTGTTGGATTAGACGTATCCGGTGTTGGATTTGGTCTATCCGGCGTCGGATCGACAGGAGGAGTTACAGGTGCATTTTTCGTGTAATAAAAAATGTATTCCTGTCCTACCCCATCCACAAATTGGTAGATATCTGTAGATTTCTCAGAAGTATACCCCAAGATGAATTTTGCCATTAATGAGATCGTTTCACCCAATCTCCCCATTAATGTTTGTTGGCCAAGCTCCACATTTGTTTCTTTATCTAGGTATTTCACGACCAACTGTTGTGTATCTTCAGCACCCTCCGTGATGTACTCAAAGTCATAGTGTTGTTCAAGTGCATCCGTGATTTCAAAATCAAAGTTAGAAATAGTTGGTATATATACCGCTTCAGATACTGTAATTGGCTCTGCCACTAGCTGAAGTGTACCCCCTACATTTCCGCTAAGCACAATAGAGTCCGCCAACGGTAGTTGAGTTAATTTATCTACATAATTTATAGTCACATCGCGTTTTTCGATATTTGGAGCATTCTTAGTGTAGTAGAATGTATGCTGCTGTCCTTGTATATCCTTAATTAGATAGCCAAATTCAGGATTATCTGGTGTATATACACCACCATCAGACAATGTAATCGGTTCTGCATGTAGCTGAAGCATACGTCCAACCTCACCAGTATGCGTAGTAGAGTCTTGCAGACTGATTTCAGTTCCTTCTGAATCTTTGTATACATAATTCACAGTTACATAGCCTTCTTTAATAATTGGAGCATCCTTTGTGTAGTAGAAGATATGCTCTTGAACTTCATTTGCTGTGAAGGTGTAACTGTGACTTGCAGCTTCGGCTGTGTAGCCAGTGACTGGCGCTGCTGTAAGCGGAAGTACTGTGCCTATCACGCCACTTTCAGTAATCTCAGTAGCTAGTTCCTTGTCCGTTCCTCTTTCCAAGTACTTCACAGTAACCGTTTGTTGGTCTGCTGTGTAGTAGAAGATATGCTCTTGGCCTGGAGTTGCCGTAAAGGTATAGCTATGACTTGCAGCTTCAGCTGTGTAGCCAGTGACTGTCGCTGCTGTAAGCGGAAGTACTGTGCCTATCACGCCACTTTCAGTAATCTCAGTAGCTAGTTCCTTGTCCGTTCCTCTTTCCAAGTACTTCACAGTAACCGTTTGTTGGTCTGCTGTGTAGTAGAAGATATGCTCTTGGCCTAGAGTTGCCGTAAAGGTATAGCTGTGACTTGCAGCTTCAGCTGTATAGCCAGGAATTGTTGCCGCTGTAAGCGTAACGGTTTCTCCGGTTACACCCGCTTCAGCGGTTGCTACTTCTAACACCTTGTTCGTTCCTTCTTCCAAGTACTTCACAGTAACCGTTTGTGAGTCTGCTGTGTAGTAGAAGATATGCTCTTGACCCGTCGTTGTGTTAAAGGTATAGCTGTGACTTGCCACTTTGGCTGTGTAGCCAGCAATTATCGCAGCTGTAAGCGTAACGGCTTTTCCTGTTTCACCCGCTATAGTAGTTGCATCATCCAATACCTTATTCGTACCCTCTTCCAAGTACTTCACAGTGACCGTTTGTGCGCCTGCTGTGTAGTAGAAGATATACTCTTGACCTGGAGTTGCTGTAAAAGTGTAGCTGTCGCTTGCCTTTTCTGCTGTGTACCCCGCGATGGTTGCCGCTGTAAGCAGAAGTTCTTTGCCTGTTACACCACTCTTAGTAATTGCAGTAGCTAGTTCCTTATTCGTACCTTTCTCCAAATACTTCACAGTAACCGATTGTGCGTTTGCTGTGTAGTAGAAGATATGATCTTGACCCGTCGTTGCTGTGAAGGTATAGCTGTGACTTAATGCCTTCGCTGTGTACCCAGCAATTGTTGCCGCTGTAAGCGTAACGGTTTCTCCGGTTACACCCGCTTTAGCGATTGCAGCCTCCAATACCTTGTTCGTTCCTTCTTCCAAATATTTCACAGTGACCGTTTGTGCGCCTGCTGTGTAATAGAAAATATGCTCTTGACCCGTCGTTGCTTTAAAAGTATAGCTGTGGCTTGCCACTTTGGCTGTGTAACCAGGAATTGTTGCCGCTGTAAGCGTAATGGTCTTTCCTGTTACACCCGCTGTCGTGGTTGCAACCTTCAATACTTTGTTCGTTCCTTCTTCTAAATACTTCACAGTAACCGATTGTGCGTCTGCTGTGTAGTTAACTGTAATCGTTACTTCTTTATTAGGCATCGTTCCAGTTACTCTTCCGCTATTAACGATTAACCCACTACCTGTACTAAGGGTCACGTTCTTGAAAGTATATCCGGGAATTACCTTGCTACTGTAATCGTAATCTACTGATTCACCTTGAATTTTCTTGACTACTTCAGCTGGACTTAGCACGATATCCCCAGACTTGTATTCTACATTGAGATTATAAGGTGCTTTCACATACCCGAACCAGATGGTTGGATTAGGGGCAGTAGTAGTCAATCTCATACTTGTAGGATTATCACCCTTTTTGAGCGAATAACCATCAACAACTTTTGCTGGTACCGAATAGGTCTTATTGATATCAAACGCTGACTTCCCACCTTCAATAAATGGTTCGCTGTATAGCTGTTCTGCTAGATCAGGTCTATCTACAACAACCCCAGCTCTATTGATTGGGTCGCCTTGCGCATTAACATAATACCCTATAACGGTAATGGAACCTTTACCGAAGCTCACTTCTGGAACCTTAAAGTCCTTCGATGCGGGCTTGCCATTGGCATCAGTATAGGTCAACGTTGTCTGTTTGTTAGTTGGATGTAACACGTCCGGATCTGCGTTCGCATCCATCTTAACGGTATAGCTCATCGTTGCTGGAGATCCCTCGGCAATATTACCGATATCCCAGTCGATCGTTTCTGTCCCATTGTTCCATTTTGTCGTTCCTTGAGAAACCGTGATCTCACCGATCTTATCAAACTTGGCACCCATTGGATCGATAACTTTTGCGTTCTCCGCTGCAAAGGAAATCTTGCTGGACAATTCAGTAAAGACGTTGTTCAACTCATTACTGGTTGAAGCAAAATATCCCTTGTTTTGACTCTTATTCAATACATCTTTGGCATTATTATCATTCCCCACATCAAGTCCTATGGAATAAATACCAATACCCTTATCCCTAACTAGTTTGGCCTCTGATATGGTTGCAATACCATTATTCTTTACCTCGTGGCCGTTTACTGTATAAATTTCGCGACCCCACCCGAAAATTCCTCCTTCAGATAAATTATAGTTATCACCTGACCCGAGAACAGTTCCGTAATTAAAATCTGAAAGCGCGAACCCTGCCTTTGTGTCTCCTGGCCATGTATAAGTTGTCGCCTTACCTGCCTTATAGCTGTTCGTTGGTGCTCCATCACTTAAGAGGACAATGACCTTGTTCTTCGCTTGGCTTCCCGCCAATAACGTATCAGCACGATGGAGGCCTGCTTGAATGTTGGTGCCCCCATTAGCTGTAATGTTGCCAATGCTTTTCTTTAGATCTTCCTTACCAGATGTCCCCTTAAAATCGGATACAGTTGTTTCACCCTCAGCAAAGGATACAACCGCTATTCTTGTTGTCGAATCTTTAATTAGCAAATTGTCGGCGAATTTCTTCGCGGCTTCCTTAGCTTTGTCCAGCCGAGGTGATTTATTAGCAGTCATACTTCCAGACCGATCGATGACCAATACAACGTCTGTGCTGCTGTTACTCTGAATATTCTTACCCTCAACTGTCAATGTTACCTTCCATTGACCCGGTGTCCCTGTAGGCACAGCCACCTTTGTTAGATTAACTGCTCCCGGATTGGGCCATTCTGGCTGATTCGTTGCATCCGCAGAGCTTGTTAGCAAGGTACCTGGTATAAATCCTGTAAACACTGATATTATGATCAACCACGACACTACAAGTCTTAATCCTCGTTTCATATTTTCCTCCTAAAAGTATTTATGGATATAGTCCCTGGAACACAAAAAAGTCCGACTGCATTAACGATAACGATGTTAATAGCAGCCGGACGATCATAAGTCAAAGGACTCTTAGATTCCAAGGCTTTGCGAGCTAATCTTTCAATTAGTGTGCCAAATATATGTAATTTTCGTTAGTGCAGATACATTTCAGTGATATTCGTCATATTTTTTGCTCCGAACATAGTATAAAGGAACTACCCAATCCAATATATTCCACATGTTGAAGATTGTCAATCATTTAAAAATATTGATTTCTTCACGAAGGCGACAAGTACACGGATGGGTCATCATTAACCTAACACTAGCATTATTTTGAGAGATATATTATAAATATTGTTGGAATCATACATACAAATAAAGATTTCAAAGAACTCTGTTAAAAACTCCTGAAAGTAAAATAGTTGATTAGGCTGATTCATATGATCATAAGTTGGATCTTTGTCTTTATGACAGCTGCATTAATCTTTGGTCTCATTCTGGAGACGCTCAAGCGTATCAAAAGAATAGAGCCGAAGCTGAAAATCGCTTACAGGGAACGGGGATACGCCCATGAAAATCTCGAATCTATGTACGAGGAAATCACCGCTACTGAAGAGGAACTCAGAGAGCAATATGATCAACTCATTGACAATCAGCGCAAGCTTACTTAAAGCGAAGAGAAAAGAAGATACATCATCTGGCGTATCATGATTTATTAACTGGTTACCCAACAAGTTGGCCTTATTCGAGAATGGAAACGCTACAATACTTTCGCACTCCAATAGCACTACAGCCATGATGTTTGTGGACTTAAGGCGAGCGAGAGGCTGATCTCCATTGTGGAAAAGAGCGGGGAAGTGTATCGGTTTGACGGCGATGAATTCATCATTCTTTTGCATACAATAGAGAATACATAGAATATAAACAAGGTTGCAGCCCGTATCCTTACCAGATTGAAGATGAATTCATCACAAAATAGGCGAATAGGCTGTCAAAACAAATCGAATGAGGTTATATCCTCATTCTTCTTTTTTCTTATAACAACTTAATTACACCGAATTACATTGTATTTTTTCCCCTTGAATTATATATTAGAACTTAGATGTAAGACCTTAGACCTACATTGGATTACTGAATGACTAATATTCTAAATTAAGAAGGTGTACCCCATTGGGGCTTATGGTATGGATTGACTTAATTTTATTCATAGTTTTGTTTGCTCTATTCGTATATGTATTTGCTTCTGTTACAATCACTAACCTACATAAAGTATATTTAGTATTTCACTTCTCCATGATGTTATGGCCGTTCTGTCAGTTCGCCATCAAAACAACAGACAACCCTAAAATTCAATTGTTTTATGTGAAATTTGCATTCATTGATGCGACTCTGTTATCTATTGGATGGCTTCTATTCACAATCCTCCTTACGGGCCAATTGCATATATTACGTAAAAAAATATCATTACTCCTATTTGTACCCATGATATTCATAGCTCTTGTTATCATCGTCAATCCTAGCGGTATGTTTGTCCAGCCGATACACGGCGGTTATATGGAAAGAATATATGGTCCAATTTTTTGGGTGATTGTTACTATCGCGACCACCTATGTTGTCATTTCACTTTATATCATATATTTAGCTCTATCATCGAACAAAACAGCGCGCATCAAAAAACAAGTCTCCCAGGTGATCAGAGGGGTTTGCGTGCTGACTGCATTTGTATTGTTAGATATATTCCTCAATGTTGTCTTATCTCACTCTCTACCGGTGGTCATCCCTGGATTGACTTCTCTGGGCATTCTACTATCTGCTATCTTTTTTGTTATTGCTATTCATCGTGATAAAATATTTGATATTGTGACTATCGCTCATCAGGATATTATCGACACGATAGGGCAAGGGATTCTAGTACTCGACGATAACCAAACGGTTGTAGAGATCAATCAGTCATTGCTTCCCCATGTTAACATACATATAGGTGATCGCTTCGATATGACGCTGATCCTCCCACCAGATGAGCTTGACGGCAAATTTGATGTGCTCCTTTATACTTACCGAAAACAGCCTCTTGAGAAAACCGAAATTGAATTGTTCTATCCTAACATTAATAGATATATCACCATTCATGCTGCGCCTATCCTGGTTAGCGATATCATGGTTGGGCGAATTATCACGTTTCAGGATATGACAGAGATTCACCACCTCATCGATGCGACAAACCTTCAATATGAGAGCCTGCAAGAACGTAACCTAGAGTTAATTAGGATACAGAATGAACTATTTCAAACCAATCAAAAACTCAAACAGATGGCCGTAACCGATAGCCTAACAGGTTGTTATAATCGTCATTACTTAACGCAACAGTTAGAGCATGAAGTCATAAAAAACATGAAATACCAAACACCGTTTACGATCCTTATTATAGATATCGACTTTTTCAAATCAATCAATGATAATTACGGCCATCTAGTCGGTGACGTAGTGATATGCAATACGGTAGAAATAATCAAGCAAACGCTGAGACAGACGGACATTTTGGCTCGCTATGGCGGAGAAGAATTTATCATTTATTTACCAAATACAAGTCAAGCTCATGCCAAATTGTTGGCTGAACGTGTGAAATCAGCCATTGAAGCGAATAAAGTACGTATCGACAATGTTGCGCATGCCCTATCGATTACGATAAGTATCGGATTACTTTCCCTTAATAATTTCACGGTAAAACATGTAAACAATCCTAAAATCCATTTAAATGATATGTTTGAAACCGTGGATAAAGCCTTATATCAGGCAAAAAAGGAAGGCCGTAATCGAATTGTTAGTATCGTAAAATAAAAGGCTTAAGCTTTCATGGGTGCACCTATGAATCTTAACGTATTTAATGATGAGGTTGTAAATCGTTAATTGTTCATTTACACTGCAAATGTAATTAGGTAGAATGTAAAAAACCTCGTCCGATGCCAATCAAGCAATGGACGAGGTTTTTTCAAAAGGTGAACTCTTCGTATTCAATGTATCTCAACGTTCTACCGGAATAGGGCTCCTCGCTATCTTTTCCAGTAACCAGACAAGAACCCCCACCGCAAGGCTTCCGATGACCGCTACTATCGCCGATCCGCCGGCATGCAACAACAGTATGGGAACCCAGAGTAACCCGAGCGAGCGGTGCACAGTACGCATCCACTTGTTGCGAATCTTATGAATGAAGAGACCGTACCCAGCAATCATCAACAAAACAACCAATGCTGCGAGCCCCGTATACATATTCTTATCACCTAGTTTGGTAATCAAAAAATAGATACCGTGAGTGGCAGTGATAGCCAGGGTCGCCCAACCCAACAGCTTATGTACAGCATGCAGAAGCTTCCCTATTTTTCGAACCAACATCGACGGCGACCTCAGCTTCTTCTTGAACCAGAACCAAGAGAAACTGACCGCCCCGAGGAACACAGCAATCGTACCCAAGGTCTTAAAGATCTCTCCGCCGCCCCGAGGTCCTTCTCCTTCGGGAGGAAGCATTCGCCCAGCACCGCCTGGCGCATGCAAACGAACTTCTCCACTACCGTGGGACAAAACCATATAGTAATAGTAAGCTAAGAGCAGTAGGGCAACGGCAGTTGCTATGATTGCTGGAATCCACACGGTTCTTTTCGTTTTCATGGCATGTACCTTTCATAAGGGAATTGGATTCATTATAATTTAACAAGATGAGAAAACGATTAAAATAAGTTAAAAACCAGCTTTTTTTCATAAAATCCCCTTTATTAGGCACAGGAAAAAGTGCCAAGGATATGTTACTTATCCTTGGCACTTCGCTATTACTTTAAACCAATTAAACCGTTATCAAGGTTCCCAAATACTTGTTGGACTTGTTAAAGTCAGGTATTGCCAAGCTGTTGCAGCGACGGATGGCCATACATGGAAATCGTAAGAATTCGCACCCACATTGGAATAGACAAGTCCTCCCGCTACGTCAGCATCTTGTAAATCGTACATCGATTGTGTCAGAGCTTGGGCATTCGTCCCTTGGCGAAGGAATAAATTAATCACTCCCCAAGTTCCTTCCGTCCACACAACACTTGGTGCATTTACGAAATCGCCACTATCCACCATATACGGTTTGTATCCTGAGACCAATTTAGTCGATTGATACGTATTATTATACGCATTAGGATCCGTATTCAATGCCATAGTTGCATTATTCACTTTGAAATTGTTCAGGTAAGCTGTTGCTGATACGGCTAGGTCATGTCTTCCGATTGCCTCTAGGAAGATGGATCCCCAAGAATTTGCATCCAAAGATCCTGCTGTATCGTTAATACCTTGATTAAATCTTTGTTGTGTTACATTCCAATGAGACTGTAACAAAGCATTCTTCACAAGATTTGCAGCATTCACATACTTCGTGTCATTGGTCAGTTTCCCTAAATCTCTTAAGAAGAAATAACTGTCGACGTTATGTTCCGTAGAATACCAATTAGCATCTGGTCCGCCTTTGATACTTCCTGTAGTCGGATCTTGAAGCGTTATTAAATAATCTGCGATGCGGACTGCAAAATTCCGATACGTCGTATCATTAAATTTCTTCTCGAATTGCGTAGCAGCATAGCCCACCCATGCGATTGATCCACTACGTTTTTTATCGTCCACTTCACCTGTGACTGTATTATATGAAAAATATAAGGATCCATCTGCATTTTGTAAGCCTGCCAATGATGCTAGAATCGTTGCTGCACGCGTCTTGTCACCCGCTAAACCGAATGAAATAACACCAAGTGCATCATCATATATCCAGCTTCTGTCGCCAATGCCGAGTGAACTAGCTGGATCATTTTGCGGAACATAATAAGATCGAATGAGCTTTAATGTAGGCTCCACAGTTGTACCAACAACCTTAGCGTCTGATTTATGAATAACCTGAGCTACTCTTGACCCCACAACTTCTGGTATCGCCGTATAGCCTAGTAAATCGCCACCCGTAAAGATAGGATTACCCTTTGTTGCAAATTTCCCATCTTCCTTAATCTGCACCGTTGCCTTCGGATACAACGTATCTGATTTAACAGAGATCAAGACCTCATACTCACTTAGCGTTTGCGCATCATTCGCAAATCCAACAATCTCATTCCCACCCTTAACAAGGGCAATCACGGGCTTCCCGTTAAACACTACGCTTCCCGCTGACCAAGTACCATTAGCATTCAGCGTTGCCGTCGTTTTTTTATAGCCGATATCGGTTTGGTCAAATACATAAACACTATAAGCATTGCGATCCGTTATTCCAGTAAAGGTTCCACTTACAATGCCGGAATACTTATTATCGTATACGGATGATTTAATATTAGGATTGTACTGAAGAGCTGGATTCACTGGTAACGAGGCAATCTGAACGGTTCCCTCAACGAGCCCTGTGTAATTGCTTGGATAAGTATTTAGACTCACTTGCACTCCTGCTGGATCCAGTTGCTTATTCAACCAAGTTAAAGCACTCGTTGCATGTGTATTTACAACAGTTGCTGCCCCAGATTGCTTCGTAAATCCTGGTAAACCTTGCACAAGAACAGTCATAGCTAACACTAAACAAACTCTTTTCAATAAAAGCTTACGCCCCATCCTTATCAATCCTCTCAGATTCTATTAAGTTAATAGCACTTTTTCTTTGAATAGGTCATGCAGAATTAAAGTTGTAGCCCCGATCAGATAATTTTTGTCACCTAATTTTGCAGTTGTCACTCGCTCTGGTTCATAACGTCCGTGTAACGTTAATCTTCTTAAGTAGGTATGCATTTTCTGCATGCATTTAGGTGAATCAATGAACCAACCATCTAAAATCACTTGCTCCGGGCCAATTAAATTAATCATGACCGCAATGGCCTTACCCATCAATAGAAGTGATCTGTCCATCAGCGTCTCAAGCCAAGGGACTCCGATTGCGTATGCCTCTAGGACATCTGCTATGTCATGAAATACGACATTGGCATCATGCTTAAGCGCTCTTTTTTGTGCTTGCTGCAGCACATACGTATCACTAAACAAGTAATCACTCATATAGGTTACTTCTCCGGCGCTACCTTTGTAACCTGAAATAATCTGATCATTAATGATGATCCCTGCTCCAACGCCATCATAAACCCATACATATAGTACATTTCTAATCTCTGGACTAGAGAGTAAATAATATTCTGCAAATGCAGCAGCATTTGTATCATTAATGACGTAAATCGGTATAGGATAAGATGCTTGTAGTTCATCTACAATATTGAAATCTTTCAAGTTTAGATATCTCGAGTACTCAATCATCCCATTGTCCTCATCAATGATACCTGGAGATGCAATAGCCATTCCTTTGATCATTGAAAAGTCCTGTAATTCTGACTTTTTAACCAGTTCTTCAATACCTGCTTTAACAGATTCAAGAACGCCCGTATTTCCTGTCGTTGCTGGTTTCTTTAACTCCGTAATGACCTCACCATGGAAATTAGACATCCTGAAATAAAACATTCGATTTCCGAGTCCTACAGAAATAACGAATCCGTTCAATCTATTTATTTCAAGTGAGATTGCTCTGCGACCCGCTCCTGGAGATGACTTTTCACCGGATTCAACGATAAAACCTTCCTTAATCAACTCATCGACCAATGATGATATCGTCGTTGCGCTCAATTTGGTTCTTTGCGCAATTTCCGCTCGAGAAAGGCTCTTCTCCCGATGTAGTAAACTTAGTATTGTTGAACGATTTATTTCTTTCATTAAATACAAATTACCTCTTACATGCTTCATGGAACAAAACAACCTTTCGAGGGGATTTTTTGTGTACGAAGAACGATCCCCTCCGTTACTTCAATCCTGTCTATTTCAATAATTCTTTATATTTTTCAAGCGCTGTATTCTGAATTTTCGCTAACTCATCGAATTGCATAGACTTAACTGTAGAAACATAAGCATCAAATTTGCTTAATGGTTCTTGCCCAATAATAAACTTACTCATCATTTCATCCACATACGTGTTGATTTGAGTAGAGAGTTCATTGAATTTTTCTCCATCTTCATCTGAATATTTCAATGAAGGAGCTGGATCCCTGAAAGAGTTATTATCTACGTAGTTGAACAACTGTTTACAAGCATCTTCACTTGCACATGATGCTTTTTCATATAGAGGATCTTGACGGAATCCAAGTAGAGGCTCCGCACCAATACGATATAACGCTTTCGCAATTCCATCGGCGTTCTTAGCAATCTTATCTGTATATTGAATGACGCCATCAGCATTTTTAGCATACGTATCGCCCTCTACACCGAAGTTCAAGAGAATCTGACCTTCATCACTATAAGCATAATCAAATAGTTTCATTGTAGCTTCTAAATTTTTATTCTTAGCGCTAATTGCCCATGCCCAAGGTACCGTAATGAGCTGTTGTCTGCTAGTAAGTGCTTTATCTCCTTTTTTCAATACCGGTGGAGCGGTAACTTGATAGTTAAATCCTGCTATTTTTTGAGCTTCAGGTCTTGCATTGAAACCTGCGACATAACCAATCCAATGCGTAGTCGAACCAACTTTATCATTAAAGATCATAGCAGTGTAATCTTTATCCTGTCTGGATAACATCTCTTTATCTATGAGGCCTTCACTATACCATTTGTTCATTGTAGTCAAATATTCTTTTGCTCTTGGATCTATTGGGGAATATACCATTTTACCATTTTCTTCGAACCAACGTCCATCTACATTCAGGTCAATGCCCCATGCATCAGCAAAGTCTAAATAAAATGTATCTGGCGTTCCAACTGTTGAAAATGGAATCTCATCGTTTACATCTCCATTACCATTTGCATCTTTATCCTTAATTGCTTTTAATACCGTGTACCAGTCGTCAATTGTCTCTGGCATTTGAAGTCCTAGACGATCAAGCCAGTCCTTACGAACGAGCGGACCTTCAGATGTACGGACAGCAGATAACATAGGAACGGAATAAATATTACCGTCAATAGCCATCGTTTGTGCCTTGGCATCTTTATTATCCATCAAATACTTTTGAATATTTGGAGCATTCTCCATATGTTCATTAAGAGGTATGAAAGCTCCTTGCATTCCGAACTTATTAAAGTCACGAATTTTACCGGACACGATATCTGGGTATTCACCTGACGATACCATAACAGGGAACTTCTCAGTCATAGTCTTCGTGTCACCTGTAATGAACTCAAATTCAACATTAAGTCTTTTGCCCAATTCTTTCCATATTAGCGTTTCACTAGAATACATTGCATCTGTTGCTCGGCTTGCTATGAATACAGAAAGCTTGGCAGGTTTAGATGAGCTGGCATCTTCTTTTGTTGATGCTTTACTTGCAGTATTACTACTACATGCTGAAATCATCAATGATAAGATTAGTACAAAGACAACCATTACATTCCATTTTAATTTTTTTATCATTTCCAAAACCCCCAATAAGATTTATATTATTCAGCTCATTGCACTAGCTCTTCACCGCTCCAATCATCACCCCCTTAACGAAGTACTTTTGTAGAAATGGATAGATTGCAATGATGGGTAACGACGTAACAATAATCGCTGCATATTGGATCGTGATCGGCAATACCGCAGCGTTTTGTACGAGTGCCTTTTCCATCTCTCTATCGAAAGAGCTATCCCGAATGATTCGGACAAGTACGGCCTGCACGGGTAGTAATTTCTCATTATTGATGAGAATCATCTCCCAGAAGAATGAGTTCCATTTCCCGATTGCGTAATAAAGTCCAATGGCCGCAAGCACCGGCTTCGATAAAGGTAGAATAATTTGAATAAAGATTCGCAAATCATTAGCCCCATCAATTTTGGCGGATTCCTCCAACTCCTTGGGAAGACTTTCGAAATAAGAACGAACAATAATAATATAAAAGGTAGAAATAGCTGCATACAGAAGAATGGAAAGCCTAGTATCCAAAAGGTGTAAATTCTTCATGACTAAATAAAATGGTATGATTCCACCGCCGAACCAGAGTGTAATCACAAGAAATACAGTAGCAATATTTCGGAATTTCCAATCTTGTCGTGATAATGGATAGGCCGCGAGTGTTGTTAACAGTAGGCTTAATATCGTACCCACAACGGTATAGAAAATCGTATTTCCATACGCAACCATAATGCCTTTATAGCTTAGGACCGTCTGAAAGGCCGCCAAATTGAATCCTTTTGGTAGAAGAAATACCTCATTACGCGTCACACTTCCTGTATTACTTAATGAAATACTCAAGATATACAGAAATGGGTATAGCGTTAGAACACACACACCAATGACAAATGCATAAATGAATATCCCGAAGAAAATATCTCCCTTTTCTATCTTCTTTTTACCTAACACCATCATATTCCCCCTCCTTACCACAGCGATGTTTTACTTACTTTTCGACTCAAGAAGTTCGCGCCGTATACTAGAATGAATCCGATGACCCCTTGGAACAAACCAACGGCTGTTGCATAACTATAATTGGTGTCTATTAGTCCTTTTCGATACACATAAGTATTAAGAACATCTGCTGTTTCATAGATCGTCGGATTATATAGTAGAATGATTTTGGTGAAGTCGGTATTCAACATGCCACCTAGATTTAACAACAACATGATGATAACGGTAGGCATTAGGCTTGGAAGTGTGATGTAGCAAAGTTGTTTCCAGCGATTAGCCCCGTCAATCTTAGCGGCCTCGTATAATTCCGGGCTAATTCCCGCTAATGCTGAGATATAGATAATGGCTGCAAACCCGGCTCCTTGCCACACGCCTAGAAATACATAAATGGAACGGAAATAATCTGGATTTTGAAAAAAGTAGATGCTATCGATGCCGAATTTACTCAATAGAATATTTACAATCCCAACACTTGGAGAAAGGAAGCTTAAGGCCATCCCACAGACAACAACGGTTGAAATAAAGTGAGGTAAATAGCTTATCGTTTGCGATATTTTTTTGAACATCATGTTTTTAATTTCATTGAAACAAAGGGCCAGGATAATCGGGATTGGAAATCCGAATATCAAGCTGTAAATATTCACAACTAGCGTATTTCGCATTAATCGATAGAAGAAAGGGTCCTCGAAAAACTGTTTGAAATATCTGAAGCCGACCCATTCACTGCCCGATATCCCTTTGACCACGTTGTACTTCTGGAATGCAATAACTAACCCGTACATTGGCCAATAGGCAAAGAGAACAAACCAGACCAAGACAGGTAAGAACATGATGTATAACCATTTGTTTTTTACGAGTTCCCGTGTAATGCCTTTCATTCTCGATACTCTGACCTTCTTCTGACTTGAAGTACTCATGGCCCGCTCTAGCATATTATCCCTCACGCTCCATCACGTATATTTAATACCTATTGTTCTTATGAAAATGCACTCGGAGATACCATGCGGTGATACAAGTTACAATGTCCTAGCGATCCGTCTTCCCAACCATAGAAAGCTTCAAAGGCCAGTCTCGTTTCTTGCATTTCTTCAAGTTCATCAATTCTTCCATCAACGTAATCCTTTATTCTTTTGGTAGCCGTATCCATTCGAGCTAATAACCCGCCATATCGAATGTCGATGACTTCCCATCCGAAAGCTTTATTCGTTATGAACCATTGTTCACGGTGCGCATCTCGGAGTTCTGAAATGACATTGATTAGCTCTTCCATTTCTTGATCTGCAATGAATCTCAATTGATCCTTATCCTTGCGGTCGTAGCTTGATTTGATCCTCACGCCTAAGTCGCATTTCATCCGAAGTACTTTGCTAAGTTTCTCGTATACATCGAATAAAAATGACCATTTACCGCTATTTTGTGAATATCGCTGAATTTCTTTCTCCCAGTGTGCGTAATGGTTCACCAAATCGTGTTGCACAACATGGCTATCAAACAGACCTAGCAAGACGTCCTGCCATAATAAGTAGCGCGAGGGATTGGCCTCGTTCAAATTATCGATTGTCGTTCCAGGTGTTTCATCTAAATATTTCACATTCATGAAACTCTCGTGATCCCCGCCAGTACACATCCGAAATCTCGACTTCAACTTCTCCTCATTCACTTCCGCAGCATATGTATGCTCGGCATACAACTGTAAACCTAGGAGTCCTGAGAATGGATTACCCTCCGACCCGTTATCCCCCCACATCGTAACGAATGCTTCTTTAATTCCTTCTTGCTTACAAGCCATCAGTCCGGCATTTGTGGTTCTAAACGTTTTCCCGTAATTCGGAACAATTCCCGTCCAAGTCCATATCCCACCCGCAAATACCGGATCTGAACCAAATTCCTTATGCCGACGGATATAATCTTTATAAAATGACTCTTCTTCATGGTAGTAATCCCAATATACAAATTGCACGTTGCTCGGCATATCATCAATGACATCTTGAGGAATGAACACATTCGGATCATAATACTGTCCACTTTTGGAACCGAGCCGGAAGTACATATCGCTCCAGATCATCGGATGAAGATCATATTTCGAAGTAATCGCAAGAACCTGTTTTAAATGTTCGTTCATGAGATCAAATCGTTTCTTATAGCCATAATTGTCTAGATATTTACCTAAACCAAGTTGATGCGCTTCATCCATCCCGATATGAATTCGTTTGCTTCGAAATGGTTCCGTGATGGATGCTATCATCTCTTCAATAAATTGATAAGTGGCTTGTTCTCCGACCAGCAGGATATCGTCTGTATCCTTAATTTGCTTAGCATAATCCCATTTCAAAGCTTGGGTTAAATGCGCTAGGGTCTGAATACATGGAATGATTTCGATACCGAACATGTCTGCGTAATCGTCACATTCTTTTAACTCAGCAACTGTATATTTTCCCCGCATGTATCCGAAATAAGGTTGATTACTTACCGTAAACGTATCTTCGGTGTACAACATGAACGTATTGAGGCCCATGACCGCCATGATTCGAATAAATTCCTTAATACTATCTACCGTAAGAACCCCGTTACGCGAAACATCAAACACTGCACCAGAATTGATAAATTGCGGTTGCTCAGCCACATGGAAACGCTTGCAATTTTGTGAATTTTCTATAAACAATCCTAACGCTCTATAGAAGTGGATAGGATGTTCGTAATGAATGAATCCCTGCTCCCCATCACATCCTGCTTCTAGCGTACCTACCCTTTTGTTTACTTGTACGTGAATTCCGTTGTCGCTAAGCTGAAAATTCAACGATTCTTGCAAAATATGAGTCCCCTGAATAAGGCTTTCACTCAGGTCACCTATCAAATGTATCTGCATGTAAACCACTCCCTATTTCTACTTTATGTATTGTCATTTATTGTATTGGGATCATTGTATCAGGTATTATTTAATTTGTACAGTGTCCTTATTAATTAAATAACTAGAAATTATGAATGATAAATTACTGCAAGTTCTATAGATTGACATCAATGATATAACGCAGCGCATCCAATTTATTGGATAAAGCAAAAAGCTCGCCCAATGCACTGATTGCACTGGACGAGCTTTTTTTCTACCCGTGTATCTTAGATTTCCAATCCAAACCCAGAAGATCTATTCATCATAGAATGAGTCAATCTGCCTAAGCTTCTTTAAATCGTAAATATCCCAACTTCACGCTTCAATACTACAGATAATTCACTCAACTCTCTCAGTTTGGTTGTCATTTCATCGACCGTAGCGAGTTGTTCCTCTGTGGAAGCTACCACTTCCTGTGATGCTGATGCCGACTCATCAATGAGCTTCGAAGATTGCATCAGAGCTTCCAATGATTGATGTGACATTGTCGACAGCTCGCCGAATATGTTTTGAATTCGCAGCGTGCTTTCGGCCGTTAGATCAACCTTCTGAGCGATCACTTCAAGCGATTCTTGGCCCTGTATCACTAAATCGTTCTGTACGATGACAACCCGCTGACTCGCTTCCATTGTCTTAACAGCTGCATTCGTTTCCCCTTGAATCCTGCGAATAAGATCAGTAATCTGCTCTGCCGCTCTTCCAGAACCTTCAGCAAGCTTACGGATCTCTCCTGCAACTACTGCAAAACCTTTCCCTTGTTCTCCAGCGCGAGCCGCTTCAATGGCAGCATTAAGAGCGAGTAAATTGGTCTGACTGGATAATTCGGAAATCACGGTAATAATCTCACCAATTTCTTTGGATCGACTGTTCAGCTTTACAATGGTTTCTGTTGAGCGTTGAATTGAGTTAACCATCTCTTCTAAATTATCAACAGATGCTCTATTCGCACTCTGGCCAGTTTGCACAGCTTCTATTAAATGATGAGAATCGTGAACTGTATTTACTGTTTCCATCTTGATTTCTTCGGAGATCTCCCCCGTCCGTTCCATCATCGTGAGTACTTGCCGTACATGTTCCGCTTGCTGTGTCGAACGATCAGCCATATCAGCGATAATCATTGTTATCTGCTTCGATGATTCATTCGTCTGCTCTGCTGCAACTTGCAGCATACCGGCATTCTCATTCAAATGGTTAGCTTTAATATTGACATTACCTACAATGGCCCGTAAGTTGTCCAGAAACTGATTAATGGAATATGCTAACATCCCAATTTCATCATTTCGCTTCATATCCAACTTTAACGTCAAATCACCGCCTTGTTCAACGAGCCCCGCAACATGCTTGTTTATCATGCGCAGTGGTCGAACAATACTCCGGGTTAATATGATAAAGAGTAGGACAATAAATATAACCATCGCGATGATAAAACCGGCTATAATCAAATAAAGGTTTTTCATCATGGGGTCAGTAATCTGATTTAAAGGCATAGCCAAAACTAACTTATAACCTGTATCACCAATCATAGTGAAAGCGTAAATATTGTCCGAGTCTCCCGTACCGCTCGTACCCGTAGTTTGCGCTATAACTTGACCCACTTTTTGCAGCTGAGTGTCCGAATCCTCAATCATGGCTTTACCTAAGATGAACTTAGGGTTCTCACTTGCAGCGTATCGACCTTCTTTATCTATGATAAAGTAATATTCACCACCGCTTTCTTTCATTTTTGCCAATACCTCATGGAACCCTTCGCTCTTCAGTACTTCTTTCCTATTACTGCTATTCAATAATAGACTGTTTAGCTTTGTGGAAGTAAGTTCCACCTTATAGCTGAGTTTTTGTTCAACTTCATTACTGATAATTTCGTTAAAGTTAGAAAATGTATATTGGCATAGACCTGTAAAAATAAACACCATGTATACTACAGCAATGGCCATAACGATAGTTCGAACTGTCTTTTTCTTTTTCATGTTGAATTCCCTTCCAATCTGTTCACAAGATATGCTCTAGTAGTTCTGCTCTATCGTTTTATACTAATATTCCAGCTGTCATATCGCCTAGTGGCATAATGTCATCTATTATTTTATGGCATTCAAGTAGAATAGAACCAACAGTACCTTGAACCCCATCTTTTCCACTACGCGAGCCTACGAATGGACCTGACCTGGATGTTTAGCTCTAGGTACGACTTCTCCAATACCCCCAGCTTCCTTATCCAATAGCTCATCCGTTCGCAGACAAACATATCCCTTCAACTGAATTTCTTTCAAAACTTCCTTCAGTCCTGTTATCATGTGCCGAGGTGCTTCTTCATCTGCCCCAAGTGTATCTCCACTATCATGCAGAACGATAATGGAACCCTTCTTAATCTTTTTCAACAAAGTTCTCTTCAAATGTTCCGGGTTAACCGACGGTTTCCAATCTCCCACCATGACCGACCACAATACGATCCGATACGACTTTCTCATCAAGAAGAGATCCCCTATGTTAAGAAGTCCCCATGGCGGTCGGTAGAATAGCGGCCACTCACCTGTGATTCGCTCGATAATATCCGCTGTACGTTCGACTTGATCTCGTCTATTCTTCCATGGAGACAAGAGCCAGTTGGACGTGTGATTATAGTTATGAATGCCGATCTGGTGCCCTTCCCGATACATTCGTTGAATCAACTCTGGGTGTTGTTCGGCCTTACTCCCCAATACAAAGAAGGTGGCCTTAACGCCATATTCTTGTAGCAGGTCCAGTACTTCAGGCGTATAACGAGGGTCAGGCCCGTCGTCGAAAGTAAAGGCAATTCCCTTAGCTACTTTTCCTTTGGAGAACACGCCCCAACCACATATTCGGGTAAGTAGAAAGGGAACTATCATATAGAGAATCATTACAACAATAATTAAACGAACGGACATGGGTATCATGTAACCACCACTTTCTTTATTCCTACAAATTCAGAAAATCTATTATGAGATCTTAATTTCGACAACATGCTTCCGCCTCGCAAAACGTTCCTCCAAAGATTGCTTGCTTATAACCAGCATCATGGGAGATAACTTCTCGGCACTCTGTTGGACTCGTTCTTTCCCCTCTGGGTGCAACACACGGAGCAGTAAACAAAGATACATCTTATAGAATCGTCTTAGTCCTGTGGACTCGATTGGATGTTGTTCAAACCCTATGCCATGAATGATCCCCCGGTGAAGTAACGTAATCCCAACTAAGGCCTGCACTTTCAGCAGTTCTGGGTTACTATCCAGCTCCCGACTGATTTGTTTCAGCGCACTACGAAGCATCCGTGCTGTCTTCAACCCAGCCCGATCTGAACCGAACTCACGTACAAGTTCTAGTACCTGCTGATTATCCAAATGAAGTTCGCCTACCCAATCTCCGTTAGCAATTCTATATCCGCCTTGACAGATAATGCTCTTCCCGTGATGCTGTCTAACTACCAATTTACATATGCCATATTGCCACACCGACTCACTTCTAAATTTGGTTATATAGCTAAACACGTTCTCCCACATCATCCATAAGGACTGTAAGGATGTTTTCATAAGTGATGCTTCCATGATCGCTTCCCACTTTCATATTTGGTTAGTTGCAACTATCGGTATCTACGTTTGCGAATTCCTCCGTGATCTGTACAAACCCAATGTTAGTGCGTATGATGTCAAATCGGCTAGTGTCATAATGTCATATGACGACATGATTCCGCGCTACAGCCTTGTCCTATAAGGGTTATTCCACGTTAAAAAACACCCTATCATATACTCTGGGAAGGATGTAGAAGATTACGTGCTCCCTTATTTGGCTTCTTCAACTGTTAGTATCTATAGATTAGAGCATAACCATTTCTTTTTCATTTCTAAATTCTTAAGAAAATCTTACGATCGCTGTTGCCCTCGGACTTCTTCAGTAATCAATATGTAGCTCGTGGAAGTTGTACAGTAAAGATTGTGTTTTTCAAAAGGTTTACTATGAAGATGGATTTCCCCACCTAATTGTTCTACCAATCTTTTCGTTATCGTGAGACCCCGTCCGCTTCCCTGAAATAATTTATTCCTTGATCCCACATATCAATATATACATAGGCTTCTGGAGCGGAGTTATGTTTACACTTCTTGCTTTCTTATTGATTATGATAAAAAAAAAATTTCTAAATCGAACGCAGAGAAAGTATACGTACGTTAAACTAACTGGAATCGATAGTCCAATAAAACGTGGCAGTCTATATAGATTGAACTAAAGTCTGCGCTCCCAAGTTCGATCATTTTAAAAAAAATCATGAATATGAGGGTTCGTCTTTAGTTCAATCTATCTAAACATTGTTTTCGTGTTCAGGGCTACCACTGTGTTGTTATTAGGGAGTAGACTAAGTTTTCGGACTACAATATAAAACCCGTGAGGTCGCTGAATATAGCAATCTCACGGGTTTTATTTAGTGAATTCTTTCTTAACTCTTATTCTGCTTTACTCGCTTTATTTGTTTCACCTTTGATGTTCTTAGCTCCACTGAAATCAAACTCCCAATCGATACCAAGAGCACGAAGTTGTGTTTTCACTTGCTCTTTAGTGAGTGTACCCGCTTGTGATTGGTTCAAAATCGCTTTTACCTTTTCTTGGGTAGCATCATCGAGGTTATCTGGTTTAGTTACTTTGTTTGTTTCACCTTTGATGTCCTTAGCTCCACTGAAATCAAACTCCCAATCGATACCAAGAGCTTGAAGTTGTGTTTTCACTTGCTCTTTAGTGAGTGTACCCGCTTGTGATTGGTTCAAAATCACTTTTACCTTTTCTTTGGTTGCGTCATCGAGATTATCTGGTTTACTCACTTTGTTTGTTTCTATTTTGATGTCCTTAGCTCCACTGAAATCAAACTCCCAATCGATACCAAGAGCTTGAAGCTGTGTTTTCACTTGCTCTTTAGTGAGTGTACCTGCTTGTGATTGCTTCAAAATCGCTTTTACCTTTTCTTGGGTTGCGTCATCGAGGTTATCTGGTTTACTAACTTTGTTTATTTCTACCTTGGTACCACGAGCCGTACTGAAATCAAACTCCCAATCGATACCAAGAGCTTGAAGTTGTGTTTTCACTTGCTCTTTCGTTAGTGTACCTGCTTGTGTTTGGTCCAAAATCGCTTTTACCTTTTCTTTGTTTGCGTCATTGAAGTTATCTGGTTTACTCACTTTTCCTTGTTCTACCTGTTGTCCATTTCCAATAGTTTGTGCTGGTGCATCAGCCGCGAATACAGACCCAAAAGATGTGAGAGCAAAGACAGCACCTAAAGCAGTAGTAGCCAATTTCTTTTTCATAGTTATCAATCTCCTTCGTAAATGTATTTTTCTTAACGTCTTCATTGTACTGTCATGATCTGGAGTTACTATGGAGATTACGTAGAGTTTTTGTGGGGATTTTTCTCATTTTTTTTATAAGAAACGGCATAGATAACCCATTGTGCTCGGCACTAACCTCTATCTATCTATGTATTTATACCGAATGCTTCTCCACATAAACTCCAGATAACACGGTTATAATATTACGAGAGGTGATATAATGATGAACTATCATATTCTTGTGGTAGAGGATGATCAAGAGATTCAGGAATTAATTAAACAATTTTTAATGACACAACAGTATAGTGTTGAAGTTGCATCAGATGGATTAGAGGGAATGAAACTATTTAATAAGCAACCCTTTGATTTAATTCTTTTGGATGTGATGATGCCAAATCTTGACGGATTTGAAGTTGCCAAAATGATTCGAAATGAGTCAAATGTACCCATTATTATGCTAACCGCATTAGAAGAAGAACAAGAACAAATGAAAGGCTTCGATATTGGAATCGATGATTATATTACTAAACCCTTTTCTTTTCATGTATTAATTAGACGGGTCAAGGCTGTACTGAGAAGAAGCAATGATCAAAGTACGGATAATCATTTAGTTTTCAAAGAAATAGAAGTCGATTGTGATGCATATAAAGTATATGTAAATGAGGTTGAAATACCATTAACGACAAAGGAATTCGAAATTCTGCAACTACTACTTCAAAATGAGAAAAAAGTACTCCCAAGAGAAAACATTGTCGAAAAAGTTTGGGGATATGATTATTACGGAGAAACACGAATTATTGATACACATATTAAAAACATACGAAAAAAATTAGATATACCCTACATTAAAACAGTGAAAGGAATTGGTTATAAAATTGATGAATGAGGTATTAAAAATGATGAAGATGAAACGGATTACCTATAAACTTTTTCTGAGTACATCTCTTATTTTGTTAGCCTTTGCAGTCCTGATTTATTTAACTTTATACTTCTTTCTCCCTTCATTTTATGAGCAGTATAAAACAGAACAGCTTCAAACAGGAATAGAAGAAATAATTGATAAATCTAAGGATCTTACTTTTCAAAATGCCATACCACTTCTTGAAGAATACTCACAAAAAAACAACGCCATGATCTACCTTCAAAATAAAGAAGGAGCCATTATTTATTCTCCGTTATTATCTTTTTTTCAAGGACGTACCCAAGCATCCCCAAATGTACAATTCGATAAAACAGAGCCATTAAGGAATCCAAATAGCCTTTCCAACTCATATGACGTTACCATGCCAATTCAATTTCAAGATGTTAACTTAACGCTCGTAGTGTCCGCAACATTTCAACCTATTAATGAAGCTTCACAGGTCTTGGTACGTTTCCTTCCCTATATCAGTATCATTGTCGTTGTTATTGGTGTAGGAAGTGCTTATTTATATTCGAGGTTCATTACAAAACCACTCCTATATATTAATGAAGGGGCACAAAAGATGGCCAACTTGGATTTTTCCGAAAAAATTGAGGTTCGTTCCATTGATGAATTGGGTGAATTATCGAATAGTTTAAATAATATGTCAATTAATTTACAACAAACGATGCTTGATTTACAGAAAGCGAATCAGCAATTAAAAAGTGATATTGAAAAAGAAAGAGAAACAGAAAAAACACGCAGGGAATTTTTTGCTATTGTCGCACATGAATTAAAGACACCTCTCACTGTTATGAAAGGATACTTAGAAGGGATGATATATAATATTGGTCCGTATCAAAATCGTGACCAATACTTAAAGAAAAACCACCAAATTATTGAAAGCATGGAACAACTGGTTCGCGAAATTTTAAGCATGTCAAAATTAGAGCAACATACCTTCAAACTACAATTCGAAGTAGTAAATCTCTCAGAATTAATGGATACAATCACAAAAAATCTCGAATTTTTTGCTTCTCAAAAAGACATTCAAATGATAAAACAGATAGGTTCTCACCTTTCTGTTTATACAGATCGTGTTCTTTTAGAAAAAGCCTGTAAAAATATTATTCATAATGCGATTATGTATTCACCTCATGGAGAGAAAGTATATATAGAGCTAACTCAGGATTCAAAACAACACCATATCCAAATTAAAGTCATCAATACAGGTGTGAAAATTAAAGAAGAGGATATACAACATATTTTCGAACCATTTTATCGAATCGAAAAATCAAGAAATCGAAATACGGGAGGGAGTGGCTTAGGGTTATATATTGTAAAGCAAATTTTTGAAGCCCTTTCTATTACGTATTCTATGAAGAATACAGAACAAGGAGTACAATTTTTAGTTACCATTCCTTTATCCATAAAGTAAACAACAAAAGAGTCTCAATCTCATTTCTGTAGGATGAAATGAGATTGAGACTTTTATTTACTTTTACTCTTTGATTACTAAATTTCTTTTTTCGAGATACACCGCTTTATCTGATTGTTTAGCCACCTCTTGGGAGTGAGTGACTACAATGATACATTTATTTTCTTTATGAGCAAGTTCTTTAAATAACTCGATAATTTCCATGGAAGTTTCTTGATCTAGATTCCCAGTTGGTTCATCAGCAATTAATAAATCTACATTACAAGATAATGCACGAGCAATCGCTACACGTTGTTGCTGACCACCGCTAAGCTGTAATACCTTTCTTTTTGCTTCTCCTTTTGTCAGCCCTACCTTTTCTAACAACTCAAGAGCTCTTCCTTTTTTGTCTTTCACATCGACGCCTGTAATCTCCATTGCCGTGACTACATTTTGAAGAGCAGTCATATACGTAATGAGATTATAGGATTGAAAGATAATCGAGACATGTTGATTTCGATAGGTAACCAAACCTATCTTCCGTAAATCTGTTCCTTTGTATAATACATTCCCACTACTTGGGATATCTAATCCACTTGCTAAACTAAGGGTCGTTGTTTTTCCGGATCCCGATGGTCCTAAAATGGTATAAAAGTGTCCGGCTTGAAACTCAAAATTTACATTATCTAATATAGTGATTTTTTTATTATTGTTTTGATAATGATAATTCAGATTTTTGAACTGTAAAATAGTGTCCATGTATATCCTCCCTACTCATCTTTTAATAAAATATCTTTTGGATTCAATCGAAGAATCGATAATGCGGGAAGAATGGTTGATAGGATTGCGATTATTAGGCCTAATCCACCTAATTTCAGCACATCTTGGGATGTTACACCTACATCAATATGATCAATAGGATCCACATCTTTACCTTGGTCGCCATTCATCCCAAACATAAATGTGGGTACCTCTACATTATTTTCTTGCTCTTCATAAGCAGTAACTTCTTTCTGCAATAAACTGTCTCCCATTGTTTGAGATACTGTCCCACCTGTAAATATAGAAAGGCTAAATGCTAAAGCAGCTATACATAATACTTCTACTAAGAGTTGTCCTATTAATTTCCCTTTTTTCTCACCAATCGCAAGTAGAATTCCCAATTCCTTCCGTCGTTCTTTTATGGTCAACATAATGATAAGACCTAAGATAATAGATCCTGTAATTGAGACCAGGTATATAATCCATTTTGAAGTTAATGCCATGTTCTCAATAGGGCCTATCATTTTTTTGTATAAGGCATCATGAGCATCTAGTTTAAATAGGTCAAAATCAATGCCTATTTTCTTTCCCTCTACTTTAAAATCATCGATATGATGGGGATCATTTAAGTAATAAATGGCTTGATCAATGGATGTATCCTTCATATCCTTATTTTCCGAAAGATCTTTTAACGATCCGTACGAGACATATACTTTGTTCGATGGATGAAACAGTGGTGGTGCCGTTTCCATGTTGCTATCCATCGTGGACGTTTCGTAAATTCCTATAATCTCGATCTCTAATGTTGATGATTCATCTGTTGTTTTGATCTTTAACTCATCACCAACTTGTAGATTGTTATCTTCAGCTAACTGTTTTTCAACTAGGGCTACTTTCTTATCTTTGTCTTCTGATGTTATTGGACGTCCCTCTATCATTTTATTCGTTTCATCTGTAAATTCTTTTAATAAATCAGAACTTCTCACACCGTGAATGAATGTATTTGGCATTTTCATATTACCTTGGCTTCCACCTACGGATCCACCTGCCATGTCTCCCTCTTTATCATCATTAATGGGAGTATAGCCATCCGCTACACCTTGACTATCTTTTAGATAGTTAAAATCTTTTACATATGGTGATTCAGCTAACTTATCTGCTTCCTCTGTAGAAAGTTCTGGGCGGTGTATTCTTTCATTTGGATTTTCATTTCTCTGTTTTTGCACATATTTTTGAAACTTTTCCCCATCTAATCCTAACGTTACGTCAACTCCCAACTTTTTTCTAGCGAGATCACTCGCTGTTTCCGTGACATTTTGCATCGCGAATCCTGCTAACACTAAATTACTAACAACTAAAAATACAACAAATAAGATAAGGGATTTTCCCTTTCTTGCTTGTACACTTAAAAATGCGCGTTTGATAAAATTCATTATTATAACCTCCTTAATATCTCTAATCTATACGATTAATCTGGAGTCTATATGGAGATATAGAGGAGTTTATCTGGAGAATTGGATATTTGTATCAAACGTGTAAAAAGGGCACCCTTTTGGGTGCCCATCATTTAGAAATATTCATTATTGAGTGCCTAACTTTCACTTTATGGTTTTCCTGCGTCGGGATAACCAATACTTCTCTCATCAACGGTACCCGCTCTATATCGCATTATTTCAAATATTCATCAAAAAAACTCTAAAGTTAATTGATCGATGGATCGGTAAGTTTTACGAGCATTTGCACCAGATGCATCAATAAAAGGGAAATCACCAAACCAGCGGGTTGAATGAAGTTTATTTATTTAGCAGCATTATAGAGGCATCATTAATATCGTATAGCTTGCCCTTATTGCTATTAACAAGCTGAATAATTTGCTTGTAGGCTAATCCGCCTGTTGGTGCGATTGCGTCAAGAACAACCTTATTCGTTGTCAGCTCAGTAATCATTTGTTCAAGAAAAAATCCAGCTTTTCCTTGTGAAGTGCCTTTATCGTGAACAGGGGCATCCGTTATAAAGATGATTCTTTTGGAATTCGTGCTCCCCAACAACTTATTAACTGCCATATGAATGGCTTCTAGTCCGGATTCTTCCAAGTCCCCTCCGCCACTAGCCACCAACTTATCTAAATTAGCCTTTAACACATTTTTATTATTCGTGAACGAGAAAAATTCTAAATCCTTATGATATGGATCCACATAATTAATATCTCGATAAGCCACAATAGCAAATTTTGAGCCCGCCGGGACAGAATCCACGAATTTTTTAACCGTTTCTTTAGTATATCCGATGATCTCACCCATACTAGCAGTGACATCAATTACAAATACAATGTCAGTGGGCGTGGTAATACCATGCGATATTTTTTCTAAAATAGGCGAAGAGCTGGACGGTTCGGATTTCGCCTCTTTCTCGCCTTCAGCAGTTGTAGGGATAGTCGGCTTTTTTTGAAAAATAACAACTGAATTAGAAGCAATGTTCCACTCTACTATTCCACCAAGAGCCTCGCTAACAAATCGAATCGGAACCATCGTACTTCCATTTATTAATTGCGGAGCTGCACTCAAGGTAATAGGAGCACCGTTCACGTAAGCGATCTTGGAGCCCATCGTTAATATAATGGTTTTTCCTTCTCTTGTTGCAGTCACCATTTGGGTGGAGTTGTTCCATTTTACGGTTGCCCCTAGCGATTGGAAAATCGCCCGGAACGGAACGAGTACATTTCCACTTATATTTACAGGTGCCTGCGCATAAGCCTGCTTGTGTCCTTCAATATACACTTGAATACGTTGAGGTTCATTGTTAATCGGAACAAACTGAGGGATTGAAGCTGCCAAGCCACCTGATTGATTCACTGTTTTCAAATAAAAATAATATCCTCCTGAAGGCAGCCCGAGCTTGCTTAGAGAATAGGTTGAAGATTCGCCCGGGTTAATGCGGATTCGTCTAACGACTTCCCCATTTGCGTTTTTGACCATGACATAGGAAGTATAGGTCGGCTGTACGGCCGCAGATGTAATATTAACAATGAACGTTTGATTGATATTCAACGTAATATGGCCAGGGTAGCTTTCTCCACCAGGCACTTGAAATTCCGATTCAACCTCTTTACTTGGCGTTACAGCTCCACCTGATGAAGGACTTTCTGTTGTTTCACCAGCGGATGATTGGGTACCAGAAATAGAAGTGACTGGAAAATAAAAGTACATTTTTGAATTAGCACCGGGTGCCGAGCGCTTTTCTGATATCGTGATGGAATGGTTCGCATAATTAAAAGTGAACTCAGAGGTACGAACTTTCGTTCCGTCTATGTATAAGCTGACATTCTTGCTCGAACTCAAAAGATAATTGGTAGTTAATTTATAAACGCGTGTCGAGCCATCCCCCTCAGGAAGGGCATTTCCAATTTGGGATGTGCCTGAAATTCCTTCTCCCCATTCAAAAGTTGGGATAATTAAATATTTAATAGAAATCTCTGCCCCACTGTCGGGAGCTTTATTCATTGTTATGGTGTTGCTTTCATAATCAACCGTATACTTCTTAGCGTCGATTTCTATTTGATTGATAAACAAACGAAGATTGGTATTACTAGATGTAATTTTATTGTCAGTCGTGAATTTAAAAACACGTGCTTGTCCATCCCCATCATCAAGGAGATTCACAAGGTACTCGCCTTCTCTAAATTCATGCAAGCCATTAGCACTTGCATTTCCTGCCCACAACTCCAAGCTCCCGGCAAGCATGATGAAAATCATGAACAAAAGGATCATTTTTCTACGCTTCATATTCTTCTCTCACTCCATTTAAGTAAGGCATGGTGGGTCTATTATCTGCAGCCCATTTCTGTGTGAAAATGGTAGTCGACAACTCACTTTACCATACAAAACAGTGCGATTATAGTTAAATATTACCTTTTACATCTGATGCACTTCGACTGAAACATCGATCACTTATAATGTTATTACCTTGGGTGTTGGATTGCACGTTAGCTCGTTAGCGCATTTCTTAATTCATTATTAACGTGTAAAAAGGGCACCCAGTTGGGTACCCTTCATTTAGAAATATTCATTATTGGGTGCCTAAACTTCACTTTAATACTTTTGAAAGCTCTGTAAAAATAACCCCCAACGCATACGCTCCTGCATCAGGATAACCAATACTTCTCTCACCAGCGGTGCCAGCTCTGCCCATTCGAGCCACAATCGCCTCTGTTTGTTTCGCCCCTTGAACGGCCGCATCCGCTGCCTTCGTGGATGCTTTCTTGATATCATCACCATCAAGTGCACTCTGTGCCCAAGACTCGGCATAAGGTACAAGCGCATCAATTAAGGTTTTGTCGCCCACAACAGCGCCCCTACCAAAGGCTCTCTCCCCTGTGTCTTGTATCCCTTTAACAACTGCAGCCATCATTTGGGCTACTTCGTCAACGGATAACTCTTGTTTATGCCCAACATTCTTACTGGCTGCTCGAAATGCAGATCCCCAGATTGGGCCCGAAGCGCCGCCACAATGCTCCATAATAATCAAGGAACAAGCATCTAGGAAACTTCCAATATCCGCTGTATGATTCGTAATCATATCATGCCACTCTGTCTTTAATTGCTTGAATCCTTTCGCAACACTCATGCCGAAATCCCCGTCACCCGCATGAGCATCTAACTCACAGAATGGAATTTCATTCTCAATGATGATTTCACTCATGGTATCGATGAGATATATGACATTATTCAATGAGAATTTGCCATCCACAATTGTTGCAAAGTCTTCACTCGTCTCAGATTTGAAGGATACAGACGCTTTCACATCTTCTTCTAAGACAACCTCGGTGTAATTCACTTGTTCGAAGGCTTCACGAACAACAAGTGCTGGCGTATCACACTCTTCAGCCAATAATTGCTTCAACTGATCGTCTAGCTTCATAATTGAGACCGACGCCCCAGCCATATCTATACTCGTCATGTAATTTCCTACAAACACTTTGTAGACCATTATATTTCTAGAAGCTAATTCACGGATAACTACGTTATTCAACACATACAATTCCTGTAGTGGAGTGCCCCCAAATCCATTAATCAATACGGCAACTTCCTGCTCAGCATCACGATCTATCTTCAAATGTTCCAATAATGCGCTCACCATTCTCTGTGCCAATTCATCGGCGGAAGCTATGGCTTCTCTGCGAATCCCTGGTTCCCCATGAATGCCAACACCGTACTCCATTTCATTATCTTCAAGGGTAAAGGTTGGGGTTCCCTTGGCAGGAACCGTACAAGAAGTGAACGCAAATCCTATACTTTTGGTATGGTCTATCGCTTTTTGAGCTACTGCCTTCACTTCACTTAAAGTCTTCCCTTGTTCCGCAGCTGCACCGGCTATTTTGTGAACCAGAACCGTACCTGCAACGCCTCTTTTACCAACGGTATAAAGACTATCTTCCACTGCAATATCATCATCCACTTTAACGAAATCGACATGAATACCATCTTCACTTGCAAGGTGAGCCGCATTCTTGAAATTCATGATATCGCCGCTATAATTTTTAATAATTAATAATGTCCCTTTATTTGAAGCCGTGGATCGAATCGCTTGGTACACTTGGATCTGTGAAGGAGAGGCAAATACATCCCCACAGACTGCTACGTCAAGCATCCCTTTCCCAATAAACCCAGCATGTGCAGGTTCATGCCCGCTCCCCCCACCACTGATCAACGTTACTTTTTCTTTATTGATTTCCTTCTTCTGAATGATCTTATATTTACTATTAAAAGCTAAATTGGGATGTGCTAGAACTAAGCCATTACACATCTCTCTGACTAGCGTTTCTGGCTTATTTATTATTTTTTTCATGTGATTCATCCTAACGTAATTTATATTGTCGACCGAGTTGATCGGCTACTGTAATCGCTGCTGCCACCGCTTCTTCTGTAATTGGAAATGGCATTGAATGAATCGATTCTTGTGGAAGACAAGCTTTGCGAGCTACACTTAACACCTCTTCATATGAAAAGCTATCTACACCTATGTCTGCGAGACAGATAGGTAGGCCAACCGCTGTACAGAACGCTAGTACTTCATGTAACTCA
The DNA here is from genome assembly GCF_900156375.1 of Paenibacillus macquariensis. GTDB lineage: Bacteria > Bacillota > Bacilli > Paenibacillales > Paenibacillaceae > Paenibacillus_AQ > Paenibacillus_AQ macquariensis. The sequence goes on along the minus strand of NZ_FTNK01000009.1, from coordinate 48,415 downwards.
TCTTGATCTGCATTCTCCAGAACCAATTGTGCTATCGTACTGAAGGCTACCTTTTCCCCATGATAATAGTGATGCGTCCCTTCTAATGAAGTTAAGCCATTATGAATAGCGTGAGCAGCAGCTAGACCTCCACTTTCAAACCCAAGGCCCGATAAGAGGATGTTAGCTTCAACAATATTCTCTAGTGCAGGCGTGACCATATTGCAATCACAAGCTACCTTGGCCTGAACACCGTCTTTCAATAATGTTTCGTAGCAGAACTTAGCAAGTGCTAGCGCCGTATTGGTTCCTTTAGCATCACCACATTTTCCTTCGCGAACCCCACATGGAAGTCCTGCATTTACGTTAGCGTAAGATCTTGAGGTTGCTCTGGCTTCGAAATAAGTAGAGAGTGCATCTCCCATACCCGATACAAGAAATCTTGTAGGTGCATTAGCAATGATCGTCGTATCGATCATGACCACACTAGGGCTTTGTTTGAAATAGGCATAGTCGTCAAACTGCCCATCCGATGTATACATTACCGCTGAGTGACTAGTTGGTGCATCGGTGGCTGCGATCGTTGGTACAATAATTAATGCGGCACCTTTTGCTACGCACTTCGCTGTATCGATGGCCTTGCCTCCGCCTAATCCAATCGTACAAGAACAGCCATGTTCCTTAGCCAATGCTTGCAATCTCTTCACTTCTTCACGTGTGCACTCCCCCTGGAAGTTACTTTCAATCAGTGTGATATTAAATTTATTAGTAGTAGATTCAAGTTTGCCTTTCACGCGATTCACATCATCTGGATGAGCAATAAGTAGCGCTGAATCCCCGAATGTCTTGACGAAATACCCTAAGTTTAAAAGTTCGTCTTCACCTTGAACATATTTCGTTGGACTAATAAAAGCTTTCCTCATCAACCATTCCTCCTTATGCATCCTATGAATCTTGTATTGCAGATACGCAACGCAACCATTGATTAGTCTATTCTTATGTTCAAAATTGTATTCGTATATAGGGAGCGTATGCACCCTTTCACCGTAATTAGAAACAGACACCCTTTACTAAAGGGTGCCTGTTTCTTTAAATGATACCCATCATGAACTGACCTGACTGGGTAATGTTAAAATGTTCGCCATTTGTACTACGAATGTCTCACATTAGACTGATTAATATGCCGGTTTTATCATCCGCCGCCTTTAATCGCGGGTACTTGAAGCATAACGGATCGCTATGTTCCATCTCCGCAACCTCCTGCTCCAACTTCATAAGCCCATGCTTAAAGGCGAATTCAGCCGTCTCCATCCATCCCATCTGCCCTGTCGATTTCTCCGAAGGTAGCTGCAATCCATCAGATAGTAGCAAGATGTGTGTAGCGTTATGCAGCGCAATTGTACCGTAATCCAAATGTTGCATCGCATGGTCGCTGCCATCAATGATGGAATATCCACCCTTCGTATTTAACTTGTGGCGATTGTGAACCAGAATCGGTTTAACGTCGGTAATCCTGTCCGCCAAGAACTCTCGAATTTGATCCCCATCCCAAGCAGAATAATCAACACCCTCTAGTTTTTGCTTCATACTGTCATGCACTAAATGAATGGGAACGGCATCCACGACAGATACGGAATCATACGTAACACAACGAACTTCTTCATTAGAATACCGTATAAAAATCATACAATCACCTGCATGCACATACGCCATGTGGGTTGGGTTAATGGCAATAGCAGCAATACCGCAGGTACTTCGATTATGTATCTCGATTGCCTCAACGCTTGTAACGCTGGCTTCTGCTGATACAATTCTACCAAGCTGTGCATTGGCCTCCGCAACACACTCCCATAACGTTTGCCCCGATCGGATACTTTGAATCGTCTCCTGAACGGTATTCGCAGCAATCTTGCCTGAAAGTCCCCCCAGTCCCGTCGCTCCGTCCATCACAGCAAATATCCCTTGATCCCCATCAGCTAGATATGCATCTTCATTGTCTTTATTTACACCTTTTGTATAGACCTTCTCAAATATATAACTCATGTATTCCTCTCCTTCAGTTGGTAACTCACAAATGCCAACTGCTTACCATCAGGCGACCATGAATTCACATTAAGCGTTCCCTGACCACCAAACAGTTGTACAAGTGTACGGAATTCGCCGCCTGCACTAGACATGACTCGAATTTCAACGTTTTTGTTAGGAGGATGATCTCCGGGATCAACATCGCCCGCTTGGTATGAAATATACGCAACCGTCTCACCATCAGGAGACACATACGGGAACCAGTTATTGCTATCATCACAGGTCATCTGCAACGGTCCACTACCGTCGGCGTTCATACGCCACACCTGCATAAGCCCTGTACGAACAGAATTGAACCAAATATATTTTCCGTCAGGTGAGTATTCTGGACCGTCATCTAATCCCGGGGAATCTGTCAATCGAACTTCTACCCCACCGTCTACTGGAATGGTGTAGATATCATACTGGCCATTACGTTCAGCACAATAGGCAAGGGTCTTGCCGTCAGGTGACCAACCGTGAAGATAACTTGGTGCCATAGGCGTAATTAGTCTAGGATTACCACCTTCCATAGGAAAGATATATATCCGGGACTGCCCGTCCTCTTGCGTGTGATGGCTTACCGCAATATGCGAATTATCTGGAGACAATACATGGTCATTATTACAGTGATGCGCATAGTCGGAATCAATAACAACGACTTCTTTCGTTGCTATATCGAAGGAATAGATACGACCCAGACTGTTGTAAATAAGCCTCTTACCATCCCTTGTCCAATTCGGAGCTTCAATTAGGGAATCGAATTGGGCCACAATAATACGTTTACCTGTATGTACATCCACTGTTTCAAGGAAGCTAATGACGTTTCGATCTTCTATCTTGCTGATTTCCTTCAACGTATTCACGGTATGTTCTCCTTTGAGTAAATATATAGGATGCGTTTATTCGACGGCTATATTATAAATCTTCTATACAATGTACCTTAATCCTTTACCTTACGCCAAATTGACACAAACCTTAGATCACATTGCGACAAATGGCACCCCTGTCATTGAAAATTTCATTTTCAGAAAAATATCGATAATATTCTCCATATATGACTTACAAATAGAGGATTTTAAAGGAATATGTTGAAACCCCTTAGTGGAAGAAAGTTGATCAGGCTCATAATGGGAGGCACAGTATGCTACGAAGTAATAAAGTCAGGAAAACCCCTGTTACGGGAAAAGGCGTCCATGAGCTTGCGCCGATAAATAAACGTACATTCAGTCCTTTGTTGGCTTCTGCAAAAATTGCCGGAATCTATTTTATCATAGGGTGTATATGGATTCTGTTAACGGATACCGTGGTGTCAGCCATAACGCAAAATACTGAATTGATCAAGCTCATTAAGATTATCATAAGTTGGTTCTTTGTCTTTATGACGGCTTTACTCATCTTCGGCCTAATTCTTGGGACGCTCAAACGTATCAAAAAGATAGAAAGGAAGCTGAAGATCGCCTATAAGGAAAGGGTATCCTCCCATGATAATCTCGCGTCTATGTACGAGCAAATCACAGGTACTGAGGAGGAACTCAGAGAGCAATATGATCAACTGGTTGAGAATCAGCGCAAGCTTACCGAAAGTGAAGAGAAGATGCATCATCTAGCCTATCATGATCTATTGACTGGCTTGCCCAACAAATTAGCCTTATTCGAGAATGGTGACGCTACATTACGTTCTGATTCAAATATCACTGCAGCCCTGATGTTTGTGGATATCGATAATTTCAAATACATTAATGATACGATGGGTCATGAATTCGGTGATAGTCTGATCGTTAAGACAAGCGAGAGACTAATCTCCATTGTAGAACATAGCGGTGAAATCTATCGGTTTGGCGGCGATGAGTTCATTATTCTTTTACATCGCATGGAGAATACAGAGCATATCCACGAAATTGCAGCCCGCATCCTTGCCGGATTCAAGAAAGCTATTGAGATGGAAAGCAGTATGCTACACATCAGCATCAGTATCGGAATAAGCATTTACCCGGAACATGGCAATGATATTATGGAATTGGTAAAACGTGCAGACATTGCTATGTATAAGGCGAAAGAAGCTGGCAAGGATAAATTTGTAATATTCGATCATCCCTTAAATGATGTCTTCGTGGAAAGAATGAACATTGGGAAGCAGTTATATACAGCTATGGAACACAATGAATTTGAACTTTTTTATCAGCCGCAGGTGGATCTGACACAGAACAAAGTGATCGGTCTAGAGGCACTATTACGTTGGAATAGCCCAGAACTTGGCGTTGTCTCTCCACTTAAATTCATCAAGGTAGCCGAGGACTCACATCTCATTATTCCTTTAGGAGCCTGGGTTGTACGCACAGCCTGTGCCTATCTAAAGAGTCTTCATGATCAAGGATTTCAACATTTAATGATGTCTGTCAATATTTCGATGTTACAGCTTCTACAAACTGACTTTAATGAAATGATTATGAATACACTGAACGATTGTGGCCTAGAACCAGAATATCTAGAGCTTGAAATAACGGAGAGCGTTCTCGTTGAATCTTACGATCATGTGATCCTTAAGCTGAATGAACTAAGAGAACAGAATATCAAGATTGCACTAGATGATTTCGGAACGGGCTATTCTTCTTTAAGTTACTTAACCCATTTGCCGATCTCGACTTTGAAGATAGACAAGTCCTTTATTGATTCCATTTCTACGGGAACTAATCAAGCAGCTTTGGTAGAGCAAATCATTATGATTGGCAAAAAAATGAACATGTGTGTCATTGCAGAGGGCGTGGAACAATCAGTACAACTGGCGTACTTGCAGGGGCAGGGCTGTGATCGGATTCAAGGTTATCTATATAGTCGACCACAATCAGCACTGGCCATGGAACAGTTACTGACCCGATGGGAGAATTCCGGAATCGGTATACCGATAGAAGAAGGCCTCAGGACCAACTAAATAAATCTACAATGAATGACTACTCTGAATAAGAAGGTGTACCCAATTGGGTCTTACTGTATGGATCGACTTAATATTATTTATCGCTTTATTTGTTCTATTCGTATATGTATTTGCTTCTGTTACCATCACGAACCTACATAAAGCCTATTTAGTATTTCACTTTACTATGATGTTATGGCCTTTCTGCCAGTTCGCCATCAAAACAACGAACAACCCCAAGATTCAATTATTTCATGTGAAGTTCGCATTTATAGACTTGTCTCTATTAACGGTTGGATGGCTTCTATTCACTATTTTTCTCACAGGCCAATCTCATTTTTTACGCAAAAAAATATCATCACTTATATTTGTACCTGTAATATTTATAGCCATTGGTGTCATTATCAATCCAAACGGATGGTTTGTTCGTCCTATGTACGGTCGTTATATCGAAAGAACCTATGGACCGATATTTTGGTTCATTGTTATTATTCTGATCACCTATGCTATTATTTCGATCTATATTATATATTTAGCTCTAGCATCAAACAAAACGACTCGTATCAAGAAACAGGTCTACCATGTGCTTCAAGGTGTGTGGATGCTGATTGCATTTGTATTGCTAGATATATTATTCAATGTTGTCTTAGCTAAGTCTCTACCGGGAGTCATTCCAGGATTGACGTCACTAGGAATCTTACTATCTGCTATCTTCTTTGTAATTGCCATTCACCGCAATAAAATATTTGATATCGTGACTATCGCTCATCAGGATATTATCGACACCATCGGCCAGGGAATTCTAGTGCTCGACGATAGCGATATGGTTGTAGAGGTCAATCAAGCCCTACTTCCCCATTTCAACTTACATATTGGAGATCGCTTCGATATCGAGGCCTTCCTCCCACAGGAACATGCTGCTAACCATTTAGAACTATTCCTACATACTTATCGAGAACAACCTTTGGACAAAATGGAAATTGAATTATTCTATCCTGATATCGATCGATATATCAACCTTCATGCTGCGCCTATTATCGTTAGCGATATTAGGGTTGGTCGAATTATCACGATACAAGACATGACTGAACTTCACCGGCTCGTTGATGAGACAACCCTTCAGAATGGGTTCCTACAAGAACGTAACCTAGAGCTCATTGGCATCCAAGATGAATTGTTTCATACCAATCGAAAGCTCAAACAGATGGCCATAACCGACAGCTTAACAGGTTGTTATAACCGCCATTACTTAACGCAACAGTTAGAGCACGAAGTCATGGAAAATATGAAATATCAAACACCTTTCACGATATTTCTAATCGATATCGACTTTTTTAAATCCATCAATGATACTTACGGTCATTTAATCGGTGATATCGTCATATGCAAAACTGTGGAAGTCATCACACAGTCGCTACGAAAGTCTGACATTCTCGCCAGATATGGCGGGGAGGAATTTATCGTTTATTTGCCCAATACGAGTCAAGCACAAGGAAAAAAATTGGCTGAACGTATGAAGTCCACCGTCGAAGCGAATCAATTGATCATCGACAATGTTGCCCATCCCATATCGATTACGATAAGTATCGGATTGCTCTCCCTTAATAATTTCACGACCAAACATGCCAACAGCCCCACAATTCATCTAAATGATATGTTTCAATCCGTGGATAAAGCCCTCTATCAGGCCAAAAAAGAAGGACGTAATCGAATTGTTAGTATCGTAAAATAAAAAAAGGGGCACCTCAATCAGGTGCCCTACCGTTCAAATAGAGATACTTTTATCCTCTTGATGGATCTCCCTCTGTGTTTCTCTAAATTTTCATTCCAAAACCAGAAGATCTATTCGTCATAGAATGATTCAATCTCTCTCTCAGATTAATTAACCAATCCGGCTCATGATCCCATTGTTCAACTATGGAGATTAGCATACGAGCATACCCATATAGATTAGCAAACCGCCTGCATGCTAGCATAATCGAGGAGAATTCATCTGAGATGTGATACTCCGTAAGATATCCGTCCATAAAGCATTGTTTCTTGCGATCAAAATCTTCCGTTGGAATATAGTCGTGCAGGCTATCAAGGGCTTGCTCAACATCCATTGCATACCAGTGATACATCGCATCATCGAAATCAATCACGTTACAGGAGTTCGTTACTTCATCATAAAAGACGTTATCATATTCAAAATCATAGTGAATAAGTCCAAAATTATTCTGTGTAACAGGAATTGAGGAGAAATAATCTTGTAATAATCTCACTTCCTGCAAAGCTTGCGTCTCTTCTGGGAAATCGATTAGAATTTCCTGAATCCATTGTAAAACATCACTATAAGACCATCTCTTATGAACTGTAGGTGTATATTCACTAGATAGTTGATGAAGCTTTCCTAATGCTTTTCCATGGCTGAACACAATGGCATCACTGAAATCTGTGTTGTTTATCTGCACACCTGATACACGTTTGAATACAGAAGCATAATACATACCCCATGGCGTGTGTGCTTCTACAAGCTCTTCCCCATTTCGAGATTCCACCGATTCTAGCACTCCATACCCTTTAGTACGCAAGTATGAGATAAAATCCAGTTCTGCTAACATGTTTTCTTTACACTTCTCTGTTGTGGGAGCAAATCTTAATAATTGGTTGTTCCCTTTACATTCAAATGGATAAATCGCATTTGAAGATATTCTATAGTACTTAAACAGTTCAATCGATTCTTTATCATATTCCCAATTGCTCAGAATCATTTCTGCCAAGCTCTCATTACTGAATAGATATTTCAACTTCAACATGGACATACAACTCCTCATCTATTTGTGCGCGCAAAAAGACCGCAAGGCTATACTTGCGGTCTACGTAATCCTAGAGTGTGAGAAAGAGTGTACAACAAATAGACCCTCTCCTTTAATAGGAAAAATAATCAGCAAATCCCTTTAAAGTGGCAGACTATTTCTGTCTGCCTACAATATTCAATTCATAATCACCTTATAAGAAACAGTAGTAGTTATAGTCCGGCGTGCCATGCCGATCACTCCCTTCAAAATCATATTATTTCCATATTACACCAGATTAATTATAGAATAGATCCCTATTTTTAACAATAAGAGGACGGATGTAGCATTGCGTGTTATATGCAGGTATGGGCAATTGTCCAGATAGATCGACTTGCGAATCATTCACCTCACACCAGTTCCTACTTATAGAAATATATTTTGATCATTTGTCAAAATATGTTTAAAAATAGAGGATTTCGTAAACGTTTGTTGAAGGTTTCTAAAGGCTAGATAGTGGGGGGCACAATATGCTGCGAAGAATTAAAGACATGAATGCGGGAGCCCACTTAAATGAAGGATTACAACCGGCCCCAATAAAAAAGAGAATTCTTAGTCCGCAGTGGAGTTCTTTCAGAATTGCCGGAATTTATTGTATTATAGGGTGCTTATGGATTCTATTAACCGATAGAATGGTTCCTATGTTTACGCAAAATATAGAAATGATCAAACAAATAAATTTAATCAAAGGTTGGCTCTTTGTAATAATAACCGCTGGACTTATCTTTATTCTAATTCTTGATACGCTCAAACGTATCAGAATGATAGAGAAAAAGTTGAGAATCGCCCAACAGGACAAGATATTTGCTAATGAAAGTCTCACATCTGCATATGAAGCCATTATCGCTACTGAGGATGAACTCAGGCAGCAATACGTTCTGCTGCTCGAGAACCAGCACATGCTTTCTGAAAGCGAAGAGGAAATGCACCATTTAGCCTATCATGATGTATTAACTGGCTTGCCCAATAAGTTAGCACTATACGAGATTGAATCCAATACAGCCTTTGCGAATTCCAATGCACTTACGGCCCTGATGTTTCTGGACATCGACAACTTTAAATATATTAACGATTCGATGGGCCATGATTTCGGCGACCGTCTGATTGTAAAGGCAAGCGAAAGACTTCTCTCCATTGTAGACAAGAAGGGAGACATCTATCGGTTTGGCGGCGATGAATTCATCATCGTCTTACATACCTTGGAGGATACAGATGAGATACATCATATTGCAACCCTTATCCTTGCTGGATTCAAGGGTGCCATTGAGATAGACAAAAGTCTGCTACGTATCAGCACCAGTATAGGAATCAGCATTTACCCTGAGCACGGAAGCAATATTATGGAATTAGTTAAAAGTGCAGACATTGCCATGTATACGGCAAAAGAGGCTGGAAAGGGTCGGAGCGCCGTATTTGATCATCCTTTGAATGATAGTTTCATCGAGAGAATGAATATCGAGAAACATTTATATAAGGCTATGGAGCAGAATGAGTTTGAACTCTTTTATCAGCCGCAGGTAGATCTAACACTGAACAAGGTGACCGGTTTAGAAGCTCTTTTACGTTGGAACAGTCCGGAGTTAGGATTTGTCTCACCTCTTAAATTCATCAAGGTTGCCGAAGATTCGCATCTCATCATTCCTTTGGGAGATTGGGTGTTACGCACTGCCTGCGCTTTCCTGAAGAGTCTTCATGAGAAGGGTTTAACGGATCTCAGTATGTCCGTCAATATTTCGATGCTGCAAATATTACAAACCGACTTTAATGAGATGGTTCTAATTACACTACAAACCTGTGATCTTTCACCTAAATATCTGGAGCTCGAACTAACGGAAACTGTTCTGGTTGAAACTTTTGATCATGTGCTCTATAAACTAAATGAACTAAGAGAACTCAACATCAAAATTGCACTAGACGATTTCGGGACTGGTTATTCTTCATTAAGTTATCTAACCCACTTGCCAATCACCACTTTAAAGATAGACAAGTCCTTTATCGATTCCATTCATACTGGAACACATCAGGCCGCGCTAATAGAGCAAATTATTATCATAGGTAAAAGAATGAACATGTGTGTCGTTGCGGAGGGCGTGGAACAAACTTTACAGTTGGAGTACTTGCAGCAGCAAGGCTGTGATAAAATTCAGGGCTATTTGTATAGCAAACCACAATCAGCAAAGAACGTAGAACAATTACTACTCCAATGGGAGAATACCGGAATCGGTACCCCAGTTGAGTTCCAATATTAATAACGGCACTCATGTATATGAGTGCCGCATCGATTCAAAGCCTCTTGAATTGTATTACATCCGTAATTATATCTTTTTAACAAATTCGGACTTTAATTTCATCGCTCCAAAACCATCGATTTTGCAGTCAATATCGTGATCGCCATCAACCAGACGAATACTTTTTACTTTTGTTCCTATTTTCAAGACGGATGAACTTCCTTTTACTTTTAGGTCTTTAATAATCGTGACAGCATCACCATCATTCAAGACATTGCCGTTCGCATCTTTAACAACTTTAGTATCTTCAATATTGTCGGTCTCTGATTCTAACGTCCACTCATGAGCGCACTCTGGGCAGATCAATAGACTTCCATCTTCGTACGTGTATTCTGAATTACATTGTGGGCAATTTGGTAAGCTAGACATAATAGTATGTTCTCCATTCGTTATGTGTATTTATTAAGGCGTTCCTTATATGCTTATATACTGTCATAGTCTTCTCATATTGACAAACCCTTATTATGACTTACACATTCATCAGAACTTTTGTTATTCCACAATTCCTTAAATGCATCGCAGCTATCTATTAAATAGTCAAAATTACCGTCACCAACAACAGAGCCATTCTCGATCACAAGGATCTTGTCGACCTCTTGTATGAAATTCAACCTGTGTGCAATAATGATGATGGTTTTATTCTTGAATTCTTTTAGAATCGTATCCATGATGCTTTTCTCCGTAATGTTATCAAGTGCCGACACAGGTTCATCCAGGATTAATACATTTCTTTTCTGTGATATGACTCTGGCAAATGCTAACCGTTGTCTTTCCCCTCCTGATAGCTTCACACCTTTCTCACCGACCAACGTGTCTAATTGATCCGGTAAAGCTAACACTTTTTCCTTCAAATGAACTTTGTCCAAAATAGCATATATATCTTCGTCTGACATCTTATGATCAAATACAATATTCCCCCGGATGGAAGTATCAAAAATCGGCGTTTCCTGTGATAAATATGAGATGTGATCGTAATAACTATTCAATTCAATATCATCCATATCCATGCCATCTATCAAGATATCACCTTCGTTCCTCTTCAACAATCCTACTATTAACTTAATAATCGTAGATTTGCCGCCTCCGCTTAGTCCCACAACTGCAACTGACGTTCCTCGCTCGATCGAAAATGACAGGTTATTCAATATCTTGGTATGCCCATATTCAAAGGATACATTTCTGAACTCAATATCACCTTGAATCTCAGCAATCGCTAGACCAGACTCTAAGTTCTTATCTTCAGGGGCATTAATAAAGTCCTCAAATCTTTTATAAGTTATTCTATTCAGTCTGTAATCCACAAATAGAATATTAAAAATGGCAATCGGCGTATAAATTTTATCAATAAACATAAATAAGGCGACCACAACCCCAAGCGATATCTCCCCTGCTACGATGCTTTTTATACCATAAATCAATAGGACGACTTTTATGATCGTGATAAATATTTCAAAGATAGCAAAGAAGGATTCATGTATCATTTTTAGTTGTGCACTTTTGCGGATAATATGACGTGCTGTATCGTTCAATTTATTGATCTCTTTGTCATATCGTTTGTTTGTTCTGAACACGACCAATTCCATAAATCCACGTATGGAGTATCTAGACATATTCTCTTGTTCCTTGAGTATCGTTGACTTTATGCTATACAGATATTTCAGTAGTAGATTGGTTACAACAAAGATAACTACATATCCACTCGCAATCACTAGCATAATCCTTATGTCATAGAAGCTAATAAAGAATAAGCTAAATAGAATGGTAGGTAGTAACTCATGTAATGTTCTCAGGAAAAAAGAATAAATAATACTATTTCCAGCTGATGCACCATTCTCAATCACTTTTATCATTTGTCCGGTACCTATATCTTGATACGCTTGATAATCGATTCTTGATATTTTGGATAATGCAATTATTTTCAATCTTTCTGTGATGCTATTGGACAAATATACGCTAGGGTATTCATCCACATAATTAAGGACAACCATCCCGCCTAGCACGATTCCATAGATAATGATTAAACTCGATATTTCACCTAAACTCTTCACTACCACAGCCATATCTAATATTTGTTGGAAGATTACAATGCCTAGACTACTTAACAATTGAATTGTGAATCCTAAGAAAACATATGAACATATCCACCATTTTAAATGTAACAGACACTTTTTCAACATGATATTTAATCCCCTATCTCGCAAATGAGTATAAAAAAACCAGGGTTCACCCGCATTTCAACAATAAATAACCAACATTAAATACATGCATGGTTCTTTACGTTAAATAGCTTAGTGCCCTGGCTCTACAAAATGACTGCCCGACACCATTCAAAGTTCTAGTCTCACTCCAATCAAAAGGACATACGACCCCCTTGATAGCTGGCACGCGTAATACCCAGCCCGGGAACTAGTTACTTCGAACGATACGGAAAGACATCCATTTCACCTCATTTAAAAGAATATTTATATTATATATCTCGAATAGTTAATATTCAATATTTATCCAGTTCTTGTGGCTAGGGTTGATCTTTGCGATATAGCTCACGAGTCTTATAGCCTGCCTGAAGAATCATCTTCATTTCCTCGCGCCGCTTGACCCTTGTCTCCTCTTGTTTCGCACTATAGACATAACGTGCCCAATCCTTACGATATCCTGAAGTAAGTGCATGGTACAGGGTAAGTAGATCTGGCGTGTCCTCTAAATCCTTCTCTATATTTGGTATCAAAGCAATATAGTCATCTACACGTTGGCTGGATTCCGAAGAAACCTTACCTTTGCTCCTCGCATCCTCTTTTAACCCAACAACGGTAAAGACATCATCGAGTCCTACCATTCGAGTAAATTTAATATCGCTTGTCCCGATATAGCCATCTGCATCACTACCTATTCCTGCAAACAGGTCATCTCGATGGATGAATGTAGGGTAGACTTTGTTTCCTTTTTTGGGATACGCCACAAAGAGATAACCATCGGTATTGAGCTTCTGATGTGAAATAACACGATCAACTAGTTCCTTTAATGAATCCATATCTAACACAAAAGCAAATATGAGATCATACGCACCCGCTGTGAGGGTTGTATCGTACTCTGTCAGTTCCGTGAAATAATCCATTCCTTCAGGTTGTTCCAATACGGCTACTTGATTGTACTTGTGTAAATTCAGCTTCTCTACTATTGATTTCGTCATGCTACTTCAGCTCCTTATCAGACTCGTCTCTTAACCTTATTTACATAGAAATAAAGTTATCGAAGAATTTAATGAATTTAATTTCTTTTGTCTCATCTTCATAATAAGTTTATACTGATACCATATTTATTGTCGAAATATCCGTAGAAATAAACGCCATAACACACAATTAAAATACATTACTTTATTCGGAGGATAGATCATGAAATATAATTTTGACACTACGATTGCAAGAGAGAATACCAACTCCACGAAATGGGATCCTGCTATTTTCAAAAAAATGCGAGGGTTCGACGGTGATAGCATACTGCCGATGTGGATTGCAGATATGGATTTCCGAGCTCCTGAAGTCATCCTAGATGCTTTAAAGACAAGAGTCGATCATGGGATCTTTGGATACAGCTCTCCACTTGAAGATTACTATGCAGCTCTCTCTTGGTGGCAGAAATCGAGGCATGACTGGGAGATTAAAGAAGAGTGGGTCACGATTACACCCGGGATTGTCCCTGCATTAAACTTCATAATTAGAGCCTTATCCAATGAAGGTGATCAGGTCATCATTCAAGAACCCGTATATTCTCCATTCAGAAGTACAGTTGAGAACAACAATAGAGTCGTAGCAAACAATCCTTTACTATTAGTTAACGGTAATTACGAAATGAATTATGATCAGTTGGAACGATTGGCTAGTAATCCGTTAACGAAGTTGCTTATCCTGTGTAGCCCTCATAACCCCATGGGAATGGTATGGAGTAGCGAACAACTCCGTAGGTTGGGCAAGATCTGCAACGCGAACGATGTCATTGTGATATCTGATGAAATTCATAACGATTTGATAATGTCAGGACATAAACATATGACATACGCTCTATTGGGAGAAGAATTTGCGAATAACGCTGTCATCTGCACGGCACCTAGCAAAACATTTAATATAGCGGGACTACAGACTTCAAACATTATTATCCCGAACCCTGATATAAAAGAAAAAATTGATCTAGAGATAGAGAAGTCCTCCCTTACGGAACAGAACTTATTCGGAATCGTGGCAACCACCGCAGCGTATTCGGAAAAAGGGGCTGAATGGTTGGATCAATTATTGACGTACTTGGAATCCAATGCGGACTTTATTGATCAGTTCGTAAAAGAAAGAATGCCTAATGTGAAGTTTATCAAACCTCAGGCTACTTATTTGGCTTGGCTGGACTTCAAAGAAACAGCAATCTATGAAGATCTGGATAAAAAAATATTAGAAGAGGCGAAGGTTTGGTTGAATAATGGAGCTATGTTCGGTTTAGGTGGCGAGGGTTATATGCGAATTAATTTCGCCTGTCCGAGATCGATTCTAGCGGAGGCATTAGAGAGAATCGCCAAATTGTTTGAATAGACTATAAGGTCGATTACTACAGATGGCGCAACCACTGGTACTTTTCAAATCGGTGCGCCTGAACCAGAAACTTATGGGGGGCTCAACTATCAAAAAAATAGTTGAGTTTATTTCCGTTTTATCCCATAATTTATTTTAAATTGATAGCGTTCCCATAATTGTATATTGATCAAATACTTATACACATGGAGGAATAACGATGTCGTCCAACAAGCTGTGGTCTGTATTTTGTACGCTTAACCTTCTCGTTCTGGTTATCACAGGATGTTCCACTGGATCTAACAACGAAGAAACTGTTGAACCTCTTACGGTGTATGAACCGAAACAAGAACTAGAGTTGATTCAGACGATTCGTAATACTAGAGATTCCAGTAAGAAATTATCTAAGTTGTATAAAGATTTGACTCTCATTGACATTCATAATCATGCCGCAGATAATCCGAGTGCCGTGTATGAATGGACGCAAAATGGGGTCGACCGAATCGTACTATTCGGGAGTGTGTCTGAGCCAAGCGCCAAGATTTCAGATATACTCGCTTGGGATCATTATCGCAGAGACCCGTCTCAAGTCTATCCATCCTTCTCAGGGTTCCCAATCTATGAAGAAGAAGGTCTAGACATTGTGAAAGAGAATTTGGAGAAGGGTTATCTCAACATCGGAGAAGTGGTTGCCGCATCCACCAACTCCCCCGTTGTATCTCAAGTAGAATGGAAAGCCCAACATCCCAACGACGGCAATCTTCCACAAATCTATGATTTGGCTGCCCAATATCACACACCTGTCCTGCTACATATCGATCCCACGAGTGGTCAGCCCATTGATCAATTAGAGAAGGCGTTAGAACAACATCCAGATACCACATTTATTTTTGGACATGCCAATGCTTATAACACGATTGAGAATATAACGTACTTATTAGACAAATACCCCAATATATATATAGATTTCTTTGCAGGGTTTACTGCCTATAATGCGGATAGCCCTCTTCAATTAAAGGATTTCGTCCCTCTTATAGAACAGCATTCGGATCGATTTATGTTATCGACTGACTCCGGCTACGGTTTAGTCCCGGGTCAAGCTGTGGACGCCCTATACGAAACCATAGATCTTCTTACCCCAGATACCGTACAGAAAGTTGCTTATCTCAACTACGAACGGATGATTGAACTTCAGCAGCCAACGGACACGCAAATTGCGAAGATCAAGGAACTTTCTTCACAACTTGGCAATACCCAGTCCTATCGCGTGAATAAACGGATGGCCAGTGCGCTCCTATTTGATCTGGAACGACAAGTAAAGAAACTGAAATAAATGATCCCGATTCAAGTTAGGTTAATTCAAATTGTTCCCGATCATCTTCTAACAGCTCACTCATATAAGGGCTTAGGAACACATGATTAGGATCCATCTGTGCCCTTATTTCTCCAAAGTGCTGCCACATGGGATACCGTTTCTTTAAATCATCCGCTTTAAGTGTATGCATTTTACCCCAATGGGGTCTGCCTTCATAGCGAAGGAAAATCTCCTCCATAACTTGGAAATAACGTTTATATGGCATACCGCGGTACATATGGACTGCGATATAGGCAGAATCACGACCGTAAGCCGGACTCAACCAAATATCATCAGCTGCCACATAACGGCACTCTATAGGGAAATGAACATGGAACTTCTCTCGCTCCATCGCCTCTCGCATTTCGCGGATTACCGCCGTCATACAATCAGCGGGGAGACTATATTCCATTTCATTGAAACGAACCGTTCTTTGCGTTGCAAATATACGATGGCTATAATTTGCTTTCGTCATAACCGGTACACTTGATGCACTTATTCGGCTTATGGTAGAACTTACTCCGGGGAACATCCTGCACATCCCCGATAATAGACCAAATAACGTATTTTCAATGAGTCTCTCATTCACAAAGTCACTCACTTTACTGGTCGATAGTGGACTCCCTGTTTCATTCATCAGCTTGACCTGACATGCCTCCGCATAAGGAAACCAAAAGAACTCAAAATGTCGATTTCCCTCTATCAATCCCGGTAATTGCGTCAAACAGTCACTCAAATCCATGCGTTTACTTTCATAGGAGAGTATGTAAGACTTCCTTAAGCGAAGCTTTACCTGTACGATAATCCCCAGTGTGCCAAGAGAAACTTGCAGTGCTTTAAATACTTCAGGATGTGATTGCTGTGTACACTCCATCACTTCTCCCAAGCCATTCACAACGGTAATTCCAATCACTTGTGTAGCGATACTCCCTAAGCGATGTCCCGATCCATGGGTTCCCGTACTTATCGCGCCTGCAATCGACTGAACATCAATGTCCCCTAGATTTTCTTGAGCCAATCCACTCTCATGCAGCAATTCACCTAACAGCTTTAATTTCGTTCCTGCCCAGACGACAGCCGTCGCTTGGTCGATATCCATACTCACAACGCCTTGCAATCCGTCCAATGATACGAGTACTTGATCTGATGCAGCAACAGGCGTGAATGAATGTGAGGACCCGACCACACGTAAATACTTGCCGCCTATAATACACTCATTACGAACAATTGCTACAACCTCATCTATCGTTGTCGGATACCTAATCAATTCAGGAGTTGCAGTGATGGATCCCGACCAATTCGTCCATTTCTTCCGGCTTTCTGTCATAAGAAGCATTCCCCTTCTCCACGATAGGTTAAATACTCGTCAACAATGACTTCTCCAGATATCGCATACAGCTTGGAAAAACGCTCACACAATTCCCCTGCCTTAGCATGACGGAAGAATATGGGGTCCCCTAGTTCAAGCTGTACACCTTTCGGACATCGAAGAGGCGTCTGCACTTCTCCTGCCCCTTCTGTCGAAATTAGCTTCAATCCCGCGGGCAAATACGGCTGTGGAGCTTTATCAATTCCAGCAACACCTGATGCTGTGTATCCCCCACCTATGCAAGTCACCATATCTGCTCGAGGCTTGCGGACGATTTCTACTGCATAACCTGCGGCAGGCGAATATTGAAATCCAGCATAATGATCAAACAACGTCGGAGAATAAAATCCAGAACCCACAGTTATCTCCGTAACACCCCGTTCCAAGCGGGAACTACTCATACTCCCTGTACCGCCAGCGTTTACAAATCGCAGCTCCACGCCTAATGCTTGAATGCCATGCAACACTTCTTCACGTCTCTTCATGACTTCTCGAATGGACCGCAGCTTCAACTGATGGATAAATCTATTCTTTAACCACTGCCCTGCGGTATGATCCGCAACACCGGCGATCTGTGCCTCGTAGCCCATTACACCCTCCAACCTTACCCACTTCGATTGCGTAATCCGTTCAACAATCGGCTTAGCTCGCGCCCAAGAGGTTACTGGTGATCTCCATATACCGAAATGTAATCCCGGATAATCGGTGGACATATCTATATCTAGACAGACCGCCGCTTGTATCCCTAATGTTGCTGCAAGTTGTTCTATATGTTCCACATGTTGAATCGAATCAACCATAAATACAATCAAATGACCACGATCAGCCGCTCGTAATAGATTTGTAATTTCACACTTATCCCACACGGGATATCCTAATAGCAAATCATCAAAACCATTCCGAATTAGAAAATCAGCCTCTCTTGCCGTATAACACATCACACCTTGGAACACGTCATCCGATTGGATAATACGACGAAGAATCTCTATAGACCTTATTGATTTGCTTGCAACGCGCACCTTCTTGTCCCCTGCTGCAATTGCAATGGCCCTAATATTATCATCCAACAAATCAAGATTCACATAAGCAAAGGGCTTAGCTACCTGCGAGAAAATCTCTTTATACTGCTCATATTGAGGGAGTTGAATAGGTCATCCTCCGTTCTATGTATATATCATCCTCCATACATCCTATTCTTCACTTTCTAATAGAAGAATTCTTTTTATTCATATAACGAAATGAAAGGGCGCCCTTATGGACGCCCTACGAAATCACTGCTTATAAATTACCTTTTCCCGCAAACACCGTAAAAGAACATATGGACCATTCCTTCGAGAAAGTTGTCCATATCTCCGCTTTTGTTGGCCATTTCAAGTATTGTTTCATACTGATTCATGTACAGCTGAATAAAGGTCAAGACGTTCTCGATGGACACATCATCTGAGATTTCGCCGCTATCTTTACCTTCTTGAATAATTCGAATGGTCAAAGGTATCGTTCTTTCCTTGTACTGCTCTTCGATATAACGGGAAAGTTCATTATCCTCGATCATTAGTTCTTTAATAAGTGCAGGCGGGAAATCTTTATACGATTCTTTCTCCAGAAAGATAATATGCTCAATCTTTTCTTTTAACGAGTGGCCCTCATTCATATAATCCTCGAAATCGTGAATGGCCTTGTCGAAGTAGTTCTTGAACACTTCACGAAGCAATGCTTCCTTACTTCCGAAATAATTATAGATCGTCACTTGTGAAACTTTAGCCATCTTGGAAATATCGGCGATTCGAATTCGCTTCGGGTCCGATGTCCGCAACATGTCCAAAGTGGTTTGCATGATTTTCTCTTTGATCAAGTTCGCCCTTTTCTCAAAACCATTCATCATCATTCACCCTAACTTCTTGGATTATGCATAACTTATGAAATATTCAGATCATTATATTTCATAAAATCATTGACGACTTCTTCCGTCAGGTATATTATAACATTTGAAATATATGATTAATAATATTACATATCTTTATTGTTGGAGGTGCCCGTATGTTAACCGTTGAACATTTAACAAAGACATTTTCAAATGGAAAAGGAATATTCGATGTCTCATTTACAGTAAAGGAAGGTGAAGTCTTCGGATTTCTGGGACCCAACGGAGCAGGTAAGTCTACGACGATACGACATATCATGGGCTTCATGAAACCTGACAAAGGATATGTGAAGATAAATGGACTGGATACTTGGAAAGAACAAGGGAAGGTTCAAAGCTACGTTGGGTATCTGCCTGGAGAAATATCCTTTTTTGACGGGATGACGGGTAAGACGTTCCTCGACTTCATGGCAAATATGCAAGGTATGAAAGACCTAGGGAAGCGCACGAGCTTAATCGATCGCCTGCAGTTCGACATTCATACGCCCATTCGGAAAATGTCTAAAGGTATGAAGCAAAAGGTTGGCATCGTCGCCACATTCATGCATGACCCTGCTGTGATTATTCTGGATGAACCAACATCAGGTCTCGATCCGCTTATGCAAAAGGTGTTCATTGAAATTGTGCTAGAGGAGAAATCTCGTGGGAAGACATTCCTGATGTCATCACACAGCTTCCCAGAAATCGAGAGGACTTGTGACCGAGCTGCGATCATCAAAGACGGTGTCATCATTGCCGTAAAGGATATCCACGAACTGCAGTCCATGCAGCGGAAGTTATTTGAAGTAACCTTCGCTAACCAGAGCGATGCGAAATCATTCATAGAATCTGGTCTACTTATCGAATCCCATGAAGGGAACCGAGTGAGCGTTGCCGTTCAGGGAAATTACGACAAGTTTGTCGAAGAAACGGCCAAGTACAAGATTCATAATATCAATATTTTCACTCAAAACCTCGAAGATATTTTCATGAATTACTATGATCGGGAGGCGACGATATCATGAATGTCACCTTATATAAACAGATGATGAAAGTGTACATGAAGAGCTTTATGAACTATGCATTCGGGTCTGCATTTTATATCATACTTATGTTCTGGTTATATCCTAGCATCGCTAACAATACGAAAGCCATCGATGAGATGGTGGCTTCCATGCCAGAAGGTGTGGGAAAAGCCTTTGGTCTAAATGGTTTTGGAAGTGCAGAAGCATTCATCTCTGGGGAATATTACGGATTAATTCTAGTTCTCATCCTTTCTATCGTGTGCGTCCAGCTATCCACTCAGTTAATGGCTAAATTGGTCGATCAAGGTTCCATGGCTTATCTATTATCCACCCCAACGACACGTGGGAAAGTTGCTTTCACGCAAGCAAGTGTATTGACGACTGGACTATTCCTAATCATGGCGGTTACTTCAATTGCCGGTTTGGCTGGTAACGCTTGGTTTCTGGGAGATCAATATGAATTCGACACATCCAGATTCATTCAGATGAATACAGCAGCATTCTTACTCTTCTTTGCTCTCGGTGGGATCTGCTTCTTGGTGTCTGCCCTGTCCAATGATGAGAAGAAAGCACTAAGCATCTCTGGAATGATAACATTCGGGTTCTTCAGTCTAGATCTGCTCGGCAAAATCAGCGAAAAAATCGAATGGATGAAATACATCTCCATCTTCACCTTGTATAAGCCCGGCGAAATTGTTAACGGTCATGGGAATTGGGTTGTAACCTCCATCAGTCTCTCCCTCATCGGATTGGCATCGTTCAGCCTGGCCATTGTCCTATTTCGCAAACGTGACTTGCCTTTATAGAATATATTCGCGGTTGTTATCAAGCTCCATTAACTTAGAAGGTTAATGGAGCTTGATTTGTGTAAAATATTACCTTGTGTATATTTGTTTATTTATTTATGATGATATTGTCGAATTCTTTCATTTTTTGTAATTTACAATATTTACGCTGAATACATTCGAAAGTGATTTATGATTACGAACTGACATACATATATTAATGGGGCGGTGTGTAATGGTTAACCAAAGGAGTGTCGCAACAGCAATTATTTTATCTGTACTTACATGTGGTATCTATGGCATCTATTGGTTTATTGTTTTAACGGATGATATCGGAAGGTTGAGCAGAGACTCTTCTTTTACAGGAGGGAAGCATTTCCTTCTAACATTGATTACATGTGGAATATGGAGTTTAGTCTGGGCCTATCAAGTAGGTAAACAGCTCGCAGAAGCACAGAAACAACGTGGCGTATATGATACGGATAACTCGGTCCTTTACCTTGTCCTTGCGATTTTCGGTTTCGGTATCATCGTATATGCCTTGGCTCAACTGGAAGTCAATAAACTTGCATAAGCTCAACCTATTTCTAAAAAAACACCCCAGATTGTTGTGGGGTGTTTCTCTTGGCGTAGGTGGACTACTTTATCTAAAAGTATGGTTACCGATAACACATATTGGCGTTCCTTGTGTTTTTAATGCGTTAACAGGGCTTTATTGTCCGGGATGTGGAATAACGAGGGCCGTGATTTCATTGTTAAGACTAGATTATATTCAGGCATTTAGATATAACTCCTTGGTATTCATTCTACTACCATTGTATGTGATATACTTCGTTACAAAAAAGAACGACATGCGGCATCTAAGCAATGGAATGATGGCTGTCATGTTAATCATGACCTTTGGATTTGGACTACTCAGAAATATTCCGATGTTTGATTTCTTGGCACCTACGTTCATTCGGTAGTTCAACATCAGTATATTCTAGACGAAAAGGTGACACAAACCACATGATAAATAAAAAGGGCACTCTATTTGGGTGCCCTTTCGTGTATTCCTTATACTTATTTCAACCTAAAACTCCCTGTAACCGGGTTATGGTCACTGTTCTTGAAGCTCAGATCGTGGCCCTTCACACTTACAATCTCGATATTCGGTGATACTAGAAAGCCATCAATAACAGCGAGGAAATTAACCCCTTTCTGATAGGCTATATCTAGTGTTCGCACGCTCGGCGTCGTTGGATCATTGGCCCATTGGAAGCCATCCGCACTGAAGGTTTCGGGGAAAGATTGTAGCCATTCCGGCCACGCCTGCTGTGAAGCGAAATTCTTCGGCTCTGTTCCAGGGAGGGAATGATTCCAATCACCGCCAATCACGAGATAACTCCCCTTCCCTATCTCCTTTCTAATATAATTCGATAGGAAGTCCAGTTGTTGCTTGCGAATTACACCACCCTTATCAAACGCTGATAAGTGCAGATTAATCAGCACTAGCTCCTTACCATTGTCTACTGGGAATCTACTTGCAATAAATGCACGGTCTAGCTCCATCTGCTGCACAGGCCAGCTTTCCTTCCCAGGCAGACCGAATCGTGTATTAGATGTACTTTGGAACTTAGACAACGTGAGCAATCCACTTACTACCGATCCCATCGGATGCAACACAGGAACGGGTACCCAAGGCACCTTATAATTGAGGGCAAATGTACGACTGTATTCTGGTAGTAAGTTACCTAGCTCTTCAACTTCATTGATGTGATTGCTACGGGAGGCATTTTTGTCGACTTCCTGCAGTAAATACATATTTGACTGGGTTTCTTTTAAAATAGCACCAATAGACAATAGATTCTCTTCTGTCTGCTGTCTGCTACTTGAACGCGACATCGTTCCACCATCCATAAAGAAATCCTGTCCCTGATCAAGCCCTGCATAGCCAATATTGAAGGTCGTAACTGTGAATGCTTCACCTTGCTTAAGCCCGCTACCGTTGTTATTATCGGTCTGGAGCTGTATTTGCGCGGTCGGCTTGTAATCAACAACCGTAACATAGATAAGAAATATGGCGACAATTGCAACTATAGTGACTACGATCCAACCTAACCACTTTAACGATTTCTTGATCATGATTCTTATCCTAACCTCCCTTGTTTATGTAGCTCCTCAGTATAATAGCATTGATGCTCCTGAGAGTGCACCATATAATGGAAATTTGTTAATGTTGTGTATCCATTTTTCACTCTGCCATATTGGCGTAACATACAAATACTACAATTATTGTGTGAGATAAGAGTAGAAGATTTGCATGGGAGGAACGAAGATTGCAGAACACAACGATATTAATTACCGGGGGAACAGGTTCTTGGGGACAGGCACTCGTACAAAGGTTACTAGAACTAGATCCTAAGGAAATTCGCATATTTTCCCGTAATGAGTCCCTTCAAGTAGAAATGAACCAAGCGTTTCATCACAACCCCAAACTAACGTTTATCATTGGTGATATTCGCGATAAATATGAGATTATGCAGGCAACACATCAGGTTGATTATGTCTTTCACTTAGCTGCCTTAAAGCATGTCCCCGTCTGCGAACAACAGCCAGATAGCGCGATGAAAACCAACGTGTTGGGAACACAACATGTCATTCAAGCTGCTATTAAACATGACGTTCAAAAAGTGATTTATGTATCAACCGATAAAGCTACGCATCCATCTAGCACCTACGGAATGACCAAAGCACTCGGAGAAAAACTAGTCGTCCATGCCAATCTCAGAGAATCTAAGACCCAGTTCGTATGTGTAAGAAGTGGAAATGTACTCGGGTCCACTGGTAGTGTAATTCCTATTTTCAAACAAAGAATTGAGGATGGTTTAGACATTTCTCTAACCGATTCCAGAATGACTCGGTTCTTCCTAACCATAGATGATGCTATTACACTGCTCCTTAAAGCAACAAAAGAGAGCATAGGCGGGGAAGTTTATGTGACAAAGATGCCGGCCTGCAGCATTAAGGATCTGGCAGAAGTATTAATTGAAGATCTATCAATGGGGGCAATTCAGATCAACGAAACAGGGATCCGCCCCGGTGAAAGCCTAAATGAAGCACTTATTTCCAAGTTCGAAAGCGTTCATTCCATCAATCTGGATGAGCACTATTATGTCATTCTCCCACCTTTTTAAATTGAAGGGTTACACGAAGCTTATGCCACCCGGATTCCAGTAGATTTCCATAGTTACGATTCTAATCATGAATTAATGAGTAAACCAGCCATAAGAGAAATGTTACAAAAAGGCGGGTTCTTAGGATGACGACCACAATCGTGTTCACGGGTGGGGGCTCCGCAGGTCACGTATCAGGCAATCTTGTATTGATCCCTAAGTGTATTGCAGAGAATTGGGACGTCCATTATATAGGTTCCGAAAAAGGGATTGAGCGA
This sequence comes from Paenibacillus macquariensis, assembly GCF_900156375.1. Taxonomy (GTDB): domain Bacteria; phylum Bacillota; class Bacilli; order Paenibacillales; family Paenibacillaceae; genus Paenibacillus_AQ; species Paenibacillus_AQ macquariensis. Next base: position 23,917 of record NZ_FTNK01000009.1, on the reverse strand, counting down.
AAGCTCGTGTCTGACTACAATGAAGTGACATACCATGCCATTTCTACAGGTAAACTAAGGCGATACTTCGCTTGGAAGAATGTGACTGACGTGTTCAACGTCATGAAGGGCATCTATCAATCCTACAGACTCATTCGAACAATAAAACCAGATGTCATTTTCTCTAAGGGTGGTTTCGTCTCTGTACCTGTTGTGCTTGGAGCAAAGCTCAATAAAGTGCCCATTATTATTCATGAACCAGACCTGAACCTCGGACTAGCTAATAAGATCTCACTTCCTTTTGCCACCCATATGAGTACTACTTTTCAGGAGACGGTAAACAAATATCCTTCCTCAAAAGCTGTTTATGTGGGCCCCATCCTGAAAGATGGATTCACATTAGCCGATAAACAAGGTGGACTAACCTACTGCGGATTCACTTACGCTAAACCTGTTCTTCTTATTATGGGAGGGAGCCAAGGTGCACACATCATAAACCAAATTGTGAACAATGTACTCTCTGAGTTAGTTGATACATTTCAAGTCGTTCATATCTGTGGGGAAGGAAAAGTAAATCATTCCCTCTCTACGCACGATTACAAATCTTATGAATTCGTCAAAAGTAGCGAATTACCGGATCTATTGGCAATGGCCGATGTCGTCGTGTCTCGTGCCGGATCCAACTCCATGATGGAGCTACTTGCTTTGCACAAACCGATGTTATTGATACCGCATACGAATGGCGGGAGTCGATCCGGTCAACTTGCCCAGGCCCTGTATTTTCAACAAGCTGGCTTTGCTGAGATGTTACTTCAAGAAGAGATAACAACTCAAAGCTTTGTTGACGCGATTATGCAATTATATGACAACCGTTATAACTACAGGGATACAATGATACAGAATGAGAACGGCGGAGGAGCCGACAAAGTAATGGATTTAATCAGGAAAGCAAGTATCCGCGACTTAGGCATCACCATGGAAAATTCGAGTTAGCTGGACATGAAACTAGCATCTTGGTTACTCCTCTGTTTCATCGCAGTTGTCAGTATGTTGTTCTTCTTTGGCCTATCTTTACAGCCGTGAGAAGTCAGTATGTATATCAAATCCTCCGTGGAAATAAAAATTAAGGGCACCCCTGCGGGTGCCCTTAATGGTTTGGTAGAATGTTTAACGTGCGAACCGTGCCATCATCCTACGAACTACTTATTATCAATCATATAAATAAGGTAAACAGTATTTCCTTCCACTTGATAAGTCATTGCTAACGTGTAGAGTCCCTTATCTTCATTCGTAAGGTCTATTGTAAACGTATCAGGGTTCTCCGTCCAAGCATTAACATCGAACGCGATCTCTTTCATCGTTTTATTATTTCTAACCCCTACTAAATTAGGTATCACTTTATTCCCGTCTAACCCTTTAACAAGGTTTTCCACTTTAGCGATAGGTCCTTGTATAATTCCTACTTCAACCATTTGAGGATCCGCCATCAGGTTATCCAGTTTCGTTAAACCTTGTAGTGGAGAGAAATCCGTAATTTCATTTCCAGTGATATCTAGTGTCTCTAAGTTCTTAGCATACTGCAAACCTTCAAGAGATCTAGCTCTCCCGGTCTCACTAGTTAACGTTGTAAGTTGATACATATCACCAAGCGTCAGATCCTCCGTTACTCCTAAAGTTTGCTTAATGGAGGCACTTAAATACTTGTCTTGTACAGTAATGACTTGTGTGAGGTCTATGTCTACTAAACCTTCAGTTGCTGTTTGCAGTGCTGTTAATGCTTCATCTACTTCTTGTTGAGTAACTTCCGTGTTAGCAAGAACCACCTCTGCTCTCGCTATTCTAGCTTTTAATGCCGCAACACTTTCAGAAGTGTACCCTTCTAGATTTATTACCTTAACATTTTCAATCGCTTGTGTAAGATCTCCTGTGAATAGTCTATCCGCGTTGGCGAAATGTAATTTAGTATCTCCCCATGTTGCATGGTCAGATCCGTTCCCATTTCCACCGTCAGTCACGACTAATTTCAGTTCTTTCGCTCCGTTAATATCCACTTCAATGAATTTCTGTGGATCTCTTGAATTCATGACACCACTATCGAACTTCTTCTCGCCATCCACGAATACCTCAAAGCTTACAGAACCGACTGATCCGTACATTTGTCGATCTACACCAACAAATGAAGTGAAGTAATCATAGTTCTTGTCGCTCAGGTCATACACAATTGTGGAGTTAGAATGTGCACCAATTCCTCTTGCATAGGCAACTTCCTGATTGTTGGCACCCGTTAATCTTAGAGCCTTAGCACTAATTGAAATATCTTTCACCGGAGCCGTATAACTGTTCTGAGTAGAATTCCAATCATAATCCGTTAGATATTTGGAATCTTCCATGTTCACAACCGCGATCGTTCTCGTCTTCGTGATGGTATTTCCATCGCTATTGGTAACGGTATACGTAATCGGATATTCTCCGGCTCTGTTGAAGTTAACGCGATCTTCTCCCGTGACTTCTACTTTAGAAGTTACGCCCCCATCTTCTGCATCTGTTGCTGAATAGTCGCCATTGACTGGTATCTCTTGATCCACTTTAGTAGAGATAGATTTAGGGATCGTAAGCTCTGGCGTATTGTTCAGGATGATGAACTTCGCATCTCCGAAATCCCCATGATCGGAAGCATTTCCATTCCCCGCATTATCTAATACGAGCTTTAATTCATTGACACCTTTAAGAGGTATGCGAGCAATCTTCGCTTCCGTACCGTATTTCATAAGTCCGCTGTTATACACTTCTTTCCCATCGGCGATAAGTTTAAATATTACACTTGAGTTGTTTTGCTCTGGTATATTTCGGTCAACACCTACAACCGTTTCGAAATATTCGTAGTTCGTATTCGCAAGGTTATATACAATTTCAGAGTTTGCATGTGTTCCGATTCCTTTGGCGAATTCTTTTGTTTCACCATTTACTAGCAGCTTAATCGGATTGTTGGAGCTCGCTTTATCCTTTCGGACCACATTATAATCCGTTCTTGCAGATTCCCAGTTCACATCACTCAAGTATTTACTTGCACTGTATACAACGATTTCTCTCGTCTTCGACGTTGTATTGTCATCACGATCGCTAACCGTAAGTTCTACTTGGTAAGTTCCGGTCTTGTTTGTAGTGAAACCGTTCGTTTTCACTTCAACTTGGTCGATTAAGTTTCCATCTTCCGTATCAAACACCGTAACATCTTTTAAAACATCAAACTCACTGTTTAGCATAACGAATGCCGTTTGTTCAGGAACAATGATGGTTGGGTTGCTTGAATTGTTCGTAAACTTCGAATCTGCCCATACCGTGTGGTCTGCATTATTACCATTATTGCTAGCATCTGTTGTAACAAGCTTAATTTCCCGTGCACCTGTAACAGGTATCTGTACAAATTCATGTTCTGTACCCGATCCGAACACATCGCTTCCGAATATCTTCTCTCCGTCCACATACACTTCGAAAGTTGCTGATGAAGCAGCATTTCCTTTCACCGCTTGATCAATTCCGATATAACTTTCAAAGAAGTCATACCCTTTACCTTCAATATTATATACAACCTCAGAATTGGCATGTGCGCCGATTCCTTTCGCATAGGTTGCGGTAAGTCCTTGTCTTACGAGTGTTATCGTTCCACCCGCAGGTGCTTTATCTTTCTTTAATACCCCCGAGCCAACTGTTGCTGATTTAGCCTCCATATCCGAGACATACGCGTAATCACTTGTTACCGTGACGTTAGCCGTTTTAGATTCTGTTACCCCTTGACTCGTAATCTTATAACCAATGTTATAGCTTCCTTTTTGTGTTACATCCACGTTATTCGTTGTAATCACAACTTCACTCGAAATATCATTTCCTTGATAGTTAGTCGCTTTAACATAACCCATTGGATCGAATGTTTGATTGAGCTTCAATGTGACATGGTCTTCAACCGATAACGTCGGCTTGAATGCCTTAACCTCAACTGGCTTCAATGTATTCAATTTCTTATCGTAACCCACAATCTTATACGTATAATTCTGAGTTGTATCTACAGCTAGATCCACGAATCGATCTGTTCCTGTAAACCCTACTAACGTATCGTTTCGATAGATTTCATAACCTAACATATCTTTCTTATAAGCTTTATCCATAGTGAAGCTTAACGTATTCGACTTAGCTGTGGTATTCGAAGCTATACTTACCTTTATGGAAGCATTCTTATCTTCTACACCTGTTCCTTCATAGTTAACTAACGTATTGTTCAGATACCATAGTTTATCGGAAGCTGGATATTTCGCTAATTTCTCTTTTGTCTCAGGATTGACTGTGAAGCCGTGTCTAGCAAAGAAGCTGCTTAAATCCAGACCTAGCACTTCAGAAGAAAACTCAACCAGATACTGCTGCTTCGAATTATCGCCATTTACTAGGGATACCTTCCGATCTCGATACATCCTAGTCAATTCTGTCCAATATCCCGGATGCGCTAACTCCAACTGCCAATAGGATCCAAGTTGTGCGAATAATCCCTGCTGATTCATCACGACTTTATTTTCTTCTATAACATATTTATAAATTTCTTCGAATGGTATACGAGTATCCATCGAAACAGAATGTACAGACATCAACATGGACACCATGTTATTGGTTACTTCGCCATATTCCCGTTCTCCCATGGCCAAGCGATGCCCAATTTCATGATTCAATCCCCAGCCTGGATATGCCACATTGAAATTACCTAGCATCGTTCCAACGGTTCCACCTTGAATTCCTGTATGGTCACCCGCCGCATACATAGCGCCATAAGGCTGCATCAATCTAATATTCTCACGGATTAGCTTAGCATCATGAATTTCACTGCTGCCATCCAAACCATAGAAGTCAAAGATCGTCTTCATCCAAGAATCATAACCCGTTACGGTATCCATAGGGTTATTTCCTTGCGTAATAAATTTGTTGTACGCTTCAGTAGCCGTTCCTGTAAAAATAACGTGCTCGCTAACCATTTCTACGACGTCGATCAATTCTCGATCTAACACATTAGGATGTGCCGCTTTATCTTCATCTAATCTTTGCTTATATGTGGTTAAGAAAGCTTTGAATTGTTCTGGGTCCGTGTCCTTCGTCATAAAAGGAATCTTCTCTAGCCCTTCAAATCGAATACTAGGTGCCTTTCCTTGCTCTTCAGCCGTATAAGGATTGACGATATACACAGTTCCGCCTTTGGTCACATCATGCGCATAGTTTCCATTTTTTTCGAATTCAGGTACGATGATCGTGTTTTTACCTGGACGTAATTGAACGCCTCTTGCCCAACTGTTCCAAGAACCCTCTTGTTGCGAAAAGATTAACGAAGGTACTTTACCATTAGCGTTTACATCCACGTAGACGTTGATTTGATCGCCTGGCATAGCAACCAATCCCGTAGCCTGGTTATTCGTACCAAATCCAATTCTCAAATTCTGCGATGCATGCTTCTTCATATCTCCACGTTGCTCAGCTGTGATGATCATACCTTCGATTTGCACTTCGCCATTCACGATTCTCTTAGCTAAATCTAATTGCTCTTTGAGGATCGGATATAACGGATGCACTTTCGCTGCTGCCTCCAATGCATTGATTGAAGCTACACTGTTATACTCGGGAACTACTGCACTCATCGTTCCATCCGTGAATATGCCATTCACCTTGTCACTGACTGGATCTTCTTTATAAAATCTAAATTCCGCTGCGAACGGTCGATTGATATTCGCTTGAGTGAACTTGAATTTTACTCTTTTAAAATTAGTAGGTTCGAACTTAAATTCCAGAAAATCGTTCGTACTTGTCGCAGTTCCGCTAGATACAAGTTGGAAGGTGTCTCCTTTACTCGTTGCAGATGCATAGATTTCGAAGGCTTCTGGGAATCCTTTTCTATTATCTCTAGCTAGGAAGGCAACTCTATCTAACACTTCAGGATTTGTTAATTCGAACACAACTTCATTCGTGAAGTTAGCATCATTGTTTCTATTTGTTTCCCAATGCGTATTCGCTTTATCGTCTAGCATATATTCTGGTTTCGTACCTGGGTAGCTTCCACCGTTTGTCGTTACTTTTGATATATTTGAATTAGGCATACGATAGACTTCACTATAGGCCGCTTCATATTCTGTGCCATACCCTTTTAATTTAGAGACCTTTGTTGTAGCTGACTCTATCTGGTGATTATCCAGAAGTATTCTTGCATTCTCTATATCTGCTTTGAATTGAGCGTATAGTGGATGTGACTTCACTTCATTCTCTAACGCTGTTAATTTCTCTACTGTATTAAACTCTGGACTAACTTGACTATATGTATTATCCGTGAATAAGTTCTTCATCTTATCCGATACGGTATCTTCTTTATAAAAAACAAACTCTGATGCGCTTGCCCAATCTTGATCTGCTTTTTTGTATACAAATTTGATGCGCTTGAATGCTGTGGATGCAAATTGAATTTCAACGACATCTCCTGTGGAGCCTTTATATTCGCCAGAAGATACTAACGTGAAATTATCGCCTACATCGGTTGTTGAGCTATAAATATCGAACTCTTGTGCAAATCCTTTACCTTTCGCACTGGATTGTCTAGCTGCGTACACGATTCTATTTAATTCTGTCGTTTCATTTAAATTAATTACAACCTCGTTACTGAATGTTGACGTATTCGGTTTATTTGTTTCCCAATGCGTATTCATATCTCCATCGATCGCCTTACCAATCGGAGATCCGGAATAGTTGCCGCCATTATTCGTAATCGATGTAATATTAGTATTATTCATTTTAAAGACTTCATTATAGGAACTTAGAACGTCTTTACCATAAAGATCAAACGGAACAACGGATGCATTACTTGCTGTACTTACGCGGCTTTCTAGCACGGTTTTCACTACATTCACCTTATGAATTTCACTTGCTAGCGCATAACCTGCCTCACTTGAAAGACTGACCAACATCGCTGCAGATGTTGCGATTGCAATCATTTTTTTCATACTGCCTACCCCCGATGGATTATTATTATGACCGATGATCTAAAAAGCCAAAAAAAAACTACCCCTAAGAGTAGCTTGATTGTTCATAAGTTCGTATAAAAATTCAGACGCCATTTTTATTAAATCTTAAGAAACAAAAAGCATGAAATACTCTTTGGCAGCTGGCTGACATAGTCATGAACCTTAGTCCCTTTAGCTTTGCGTCCCTACATTTCTATAGGTTTGCCTTATTACATTACAAAGAGTATCATGCATTACATTTCATTACATGAATAATTGGGATCATATCTAATGTAGGTACTCAAACTTAGTTTTTGATTTGTCTGATGGATGATCTCTATTACCTAGCACCTATATACAAAAACAAGATATTATATCCTCTTATCCTATGACTAGAGCCGTTGATACTTTGGAACTGAATTTCGCTGAAAATTCATTATTTCATCGCATTTATTGATCTTCCTTAATCTCTGATTGCAAACCTAGTTGTCTGCACATCTCACTCATTCGGCGAATATCCCGTCTTGCCTCAATTCGAGTTAACCCAAGGCGATTTGCTGTCTCCGCAGCCCAGCGAAGAAGGTATACTAATGTATCTGCCTGTGATTCCTTAGCGGCATAATCTAACAATACAAGTGTATCTTCTGTGTACCCAGCGCGCACATAACCCCAATACGAGCCGTAATTACCTTGAATCGCAAATAACTCACGATCTTCTGTAATGCCGAATTCCTCAAGAGGTGTCTCCAAATGCTCAAGCCATTCGCTCTCAGAAGTGAATTGCATCGTATACTGTGGAATATTCCATTCTACCGTCTGACTTGCAAGCTCGGACAACATTTGATCATCTTTCGCAGGAACCCAATTCTCTATAGGATGCTCTAGCTCTGCTGGAACGTCCACCGTGATTTTCCAAGGTCTGTAACCCACTTCTAATCCAACAGAATCTAGTATCTCAGGTATGCCTACAGCTCTCAGCCCTTTTTCCTTAGCCATCCGAATAAGTTCCTTTAATGCTTCAGGCGTTCCCTTCGAAATATCATTGCTATGCATCACAATGATAGCCCCGTTATCAAGCTTCGGCGCTACTTTTTCGATAATGCCTTCTGCAGAACCACCGTCCCAATCGCCAGAATCGAATCCTTCAATATCAAGATACCCCAACTCTGCTAGCCACTCCAAATTCTCCTGTTCAAACGAGAAATAAGGAAAGCGCATCAAGCTTGGACAAGGAAGGCCCGTTGCATCTTGGTAAGCCAGTTCAGTTAATTGTAACTCCTCCATAAATACGGATTTTGGCACTTGTGCCATCCGACGATGATAATAGGTATGAGGGGCAAGCACATGACCTCGGGAAAGGATATCTCTCGCTTTATCCGGGTACCGATTCATCCACTCTCCAGTGAAGAAAAAAGTCCCTACCGCGTCTTCCTGCTCTAAAACATCAAGCCATAATTCAAGTGGAAGATGAGTAGGACCATCATCAAATGTAAATGCGCAAATTGCTTGGTTAACATTACCGTGGAAAACCGCTTCAGCTGACATATTCCTGCCTCTTTTCTATCGTTTGATAGACCGAATTATACAGGAGGATCAATCGTTATACTATTATTGTTATCGTTATCGTGATTACACAATAATGAATACAAAAAAACTCCTCCCATGCTGAGATAGCACGAAGATGAGTTCATTATTAATACTATTACATTCAAACCCTTAACCTTCAGCACCAAACAACCGCCGGAACCAATTCATCACGTCAACTGTGATGGGGATTAATCCGATACCATGCTCGCCGATCACAACGACCCCATATGCCCATTGCCCAATAGCAACTGCACCCACCGCAATCTCTCCTATGGCAACCGCTCCAAGTGCCTTAGCTCCGATAGCAACTGCACCGACCGCTACTCCTGCAATGGCAACCGCACCTAATGCCCAACCATACCAACTCATCGCTATTGCTCCTAGAGCTAGCCACAAACCAAGCGACACCGCACCTATAGATAGTAATCCCACACTTACAGCGCCTATGGAGATCAATCCAATAGCTACATCTCCAATAGCAATTAACCCTACCGCTGTCTTAAACCCTGGTCTACTTCCGTTCCCATACCCTTTATCTGAGTATCTTCCTAGATTACTACGAATACTAACAACCGGAAATGAGGGAGACGGCCATTGATAGTCAATATCTCGCCCACCTAATCCTCTTGACACTGCAAATCGTGTTACGTATCGATGCCATTTCATATCCATCCCGTCCCCCTTTTTAATATATCTTGATAGTACACCGTACGAGATCACCTGTAATCCGACCCTGTACTGAAATTCAACTCATCCTCTAGACCGAGATACGCTGTACCGAAATCTTTATACACATGTGTATAACTACTTTTCATCGGATTTCGCTAATTTATAACTCTCTGGTCACCACATATATTAGCGCTATGATTCCCGCAAGAATCATTAAGTATATTATTTGTTTCCAAGGACCTATCGTTCCTGCCGAATGCCGTTTCTTGTTTCTTATACCAAGATTAGATTTATCCCCTCCAGAAGGGTACGCTGATTGCTTATATGACTGATGTTCTTCTGACATAATGGTTATACCGCCCTTTTGAAAAAGTATCACTAACCATACCATTATTTTTTCGAAGCAACAATTACAAATCGTATGCTGCAGTAGACGATATAGGCACGGAATTTCATTTTGCTCAATCTAGGAGAGAAACAGATTTAGTACCGTACAGCATTTGAACACGAACAACGTCTATTGGGATATTCACAGGTATTTCCATGAAATATTCCAACTGCCATTTCTGAGTTCTCATCGCCTGCCGACTGGTGGGATTATCCCAGGGCGGGTATACGCGTATAGCCCTTTTTCCACCTTCACCTTGATCAGATACGATATCGTGATTACATAGAACAGCTTTTGGAAATACAAACTGACCAAAGTGACTGCCTTTACGTGTACTAATCACAAAGAGATCAACTGCATCTGATATATCATAGGGTTGTATCGGCCCATCCCCAATTCTCTCCCACAAAGTGACGAACTGCCCGACCTTTGTAGGCGTAATCTTCGCAACACGAAATCTAATTGAGAGATCATTCAAGTTAAATACATACGCCCCATAATCAGCATTTTGTTCTTCTTGAAGTGGTTCAGAGCAATCAAATCTGCATGGGCTATACACAAGATCCTTTGTGGCGAGTAGGTCACTATGAATGCTGTCAGAAGAAGTCCAACGATTTAGAGTGCTTGCACATCCTTCTGAAAAAGCTCGATTTATTTCATCCATCCGTTCAAATCCCCCTTGTGTATCTACTGAAAAAAAGCCCCCTTATCCAAGAGGCTCTTCATCCAAATCTATGATGTGTGTCACGCGATTTCTACCATTTTCTTTGGAGGCATAAAGGGCTAGGTCCGCCTGTTTAAGTATGGTTGTATCGGAATCCCGTGGAGTAACCGTAGCTACACCGATACTCACCGTGATGTTTCCCTTGTCCCACGCAATATTCTCTATGGCATGCCGTAAATTCTCCGCTTTTATCTTCGACTCACGTATATCCATATCAGGCAAGATCATCACAAACTCTTCCCCACCATACCTAGCAACAACGTCCTTATGACGAGAATGGGATATCAAAACATCCGCTAGTTTCTCTAATACTTCATCGCCTGTCTGATGTCCCCACGTGTCATTCACCTTTTTGAAATAATCTATATCTAAGATACAAATCGAAAAAGGTTCTTGCGTATTGCCATATTGGATAAGCTGTTCCTCCAACTTTTCTTGAACAAACCTTCGATTCTTTAATCCCGTGAGCTTATCTGTATAAGACAGTTCTACTAAAACAGCATTGATGTCCATCAGTTCTTGTTGCTTCTGTTCAATCTCCATATGAATTTGCTTCAACTTCACAAGAGCTTGATCCTTGTCCCAATAGGCATCTTCCATTTGCTTCTTAGCAGAGCGAAGCTCGAGTTCATAATCAATGCGTTTACCCATCTGCACTAATACACAATCAATAATCTCTACGCCTTCCATCTCATACCGTCGCCCATTTAGGATATAAGGAATCGACTCTCCTTGACGATCTTTCAATCTCAGATACAACTCTTCTACATGCCCATCCAAATTGATAAAAGGGTAAAAGTATGAGTGGAAAATAAGCTTATTTGCCGTAGACATGATAGATTCAATATGCTTATGCACCAAATCTTCCGGAGTATACCCCATCATATCAAGGAATGTTTGATTCACTTCCGTAACGATTCCTTCGTGTGTGATGGAGATATATCCACATGGCGCATATTTCAACCGTTCATCCATTTTCTAATATCCTTTCAATGCCACATGATCTAGATAACTTTATTCCAGGTATTCATTAATGAGAGCAATCGTTTCCTCTGGATGGCTAATATGAGGATAATGACCCTTGGCCTCCATTAATCGCAACGTACTATTCTTCAAGTGACTATGTAAATATTCGCCTACCTCTATCGGTACGATACTATCATCCGAGCATTGCATAATGAGTGTAGGAACCGTAGATTCCGATAACGCTTTACGATGATCTGATAGAAATGTCACTTCTGCAAATTCTCTAGCTATAACAGGATCTGTCGAAATAAAACTTTGTTCCAGCTCTTGCGTTAGATTGGGAAGATCGGGATGATTCATGGCAAGGGGAGCCATAAAGCTAGCCCATCCTGTGAAATTCATCTCCATCATGTCTAGTAGTTCTGTAATATCACTCTCTTCGAAACCACCGACATAATCACCATCATTCAAATAACGCGGAGAAGGTCCAATCATAATCAATTTATCGAAATAATCAGGCCGCTCGATGGATGCCAGCATCCCTATCATAGAACTAACGGAATGACCCACAAATATAACATTACTAAGCTCGAGCACCTCAATAATATCCAATACATCCTGTACGTAGCCAGTAAATTGACTATACTTTTCTGTCGTATATGCGCTTAAATCTGAGCTACCTGAACCCACATAATCAAAGAGAACGATTCTATAATTGTTTGCAAAAGATGGTGTGATATATTGCCACATACTCTGATCGCACCCGAAGCCATGCGCAAAAATAATTGTGCGATCTCCTTCACCCATCACTTTCACATTATTACGTGCCATTATATCATTCATCTCATATAACTCCCTTTATGAATAGGTATTCTCTCTATTCTGAAGGGACGCCATGTAAATATCAAGTTAATGATTAGTGAATCATCCATTACTTGTTTATCTTAACTTTTATCCAATTCCATGTATTCTAATATATCTCCCGGTTGGCAATCTAGCGCCTTGCATATGGCTTCTAAGGTGTTTAATCTTATCGCTTTGGCTCTACCATTCTTGAGAATCGATAGGTTAGCCATCGTAATCCCAACTCTTTCAGCTAGCTCGTACTCGTTGGTCTTGTGTGGACATACGAAAAAAGGCACCCAACGTGGGTACCCTTTTTATAATAATCACTTGATTATCCCTAATAACCAATTAGAATGCAGAAGTCCAACCAGCATCTGCAGTTATAACTGTTCCATTTATAAAACTGGAATCATCAGAAGCTAGAAATAGGGCAACTTGAGCAATTTCCTCTGGTGTACCAACGCGAGGAATCACAGCTTGTCCTAATCCAAGACGACTGCTACCGAATTCGCTAACATTTTTCATAGAAGCTCCAATATTAGTTGCGGTAGCACCTGGTGCGATTGCATTACAACGAATCCCTTTATTAGCATACATAAACCCAGTATTCTTCGTCATTCCTACAACAGCATGTTTAGATGCAGTATACGCCGCACCAGCATGAGCACCGTTCAATCCGCCGGTAGAAGCCGTATTAACGATAACGCCTTTTCCTTTTTCTAAGAAGATAGGTAGCGCTTTACGTATAGAACGCATCACACTTTTCGTATTTATATCAAATATTAAATCCCATTTCTCATCTGTAATTTCACCTGCAGGTTCAAAACTATCCATAATACCAGCATTATTCACTAGAATATCTAACGTACCATATTCACTAACTGCTGTATCAATCATGTTCTCGATATCTTCTAATTTCGCAACATTTACTTGTATTGCTTTGGCTACGCCACCATTACTAATAATCCCTGCTACAACTTGTTCTGCACCTTCAAAGTTAAGATCAGCAACAATGACCTTTGCGCCCTCTTTAGCATACAATTCTGCAATCGATTTCCCCATACCTGAAGCTGCGCCCGTAACAACGGCAACTCTTTCTTGAAGTTTCATGTGAATGTCTCCTTTGTGCTTGTAGTTGGTTGTAAGCAATACCATATTATTCTCTGGAAACCTTTTAAAATTTGTACTAACTCAGTTTAATCCTCTATAATTTAAGTATCAATAAGCAATTGGGACGCTAAATGTTGATGAATATACATTAACTTATGAATCTGTTCAAATAGGATTGTAAAATAGACATTCAGGCGGTGTTCTGTTGATACCTACCAATCGAAGAATTAGAAAATCAAAAAAAGAATTAAAAGACGCATTAATTGATCTTATGGAGACAAAAGATTTCAAAAAAATTACGATCACGGATATTGTTACTTTTGCTGATTTAAACCGTGGAACATTCTATAAACACTATCAAACGAAGGAAGAACTTCTGAATGAACTGATGGATGACATTATGGAAGATTTGATTACATCTTTTAAAGAACCCTATCTTCATACGGATACATTTATTATTGGTGAACTTACCACTTCGACCATAAGAATTTTTGAGCATGTTGCTACCTACGCTAAGTTTTATACGATCATTGTAAATTCTAATGTTTTACCTGGATTTCAGAATAAGATTTGTGCCATATTAAAACAACTAGTACAACAACATTTAGAAGCAGTATCTAATCATAATAAGAACATAAATCCCGATTTATTTGCCAGCTATAATGCCTATGCCCTCTTTGGATTAATCATTGAATGGGTACAAAGTGGGTTCAAATATACGTCTACACATATGGCAGAACAATTGATCGAAATTTTGTCTTATCAATCAAATAACGCCACTATAAATACTTCCCACAAACCTGATTCCTTAGTGATCCTGATCAATTAATGTAGTGAACACTGACCCTAGGCTTGGGACACTAACTACAATTGTTGTACAAATAAGAGAAACCCTCCTTCACTAAGAAGAGGGTTTCTCTTGTTTTGTATTCTCAACGGATTTGACAGATAAAGCGGTGCTAATATTAAGGCTGAACCGGAATGGTTAGCTCCAGATCATCCAGATATGTTTTGTCACCTGCAATCCCATTACTTGCTCCAACGATTTTCCAATCAGAGGTGTTCACGGTAAAGGTATAAGGTTTAATCGTAATGGATTTAGGCGTCGCCGCGAAAGCCTGATACAGCTCATTTACATGGTACTCGGTCTCAGGTTTGCTATTAAAGAATCCAACTCTATCCTGATTAATTTCATTCCCTTGGTCATCCACGATATCATAGTAAACCATCGTTGCACTATAGTCGCCGGTCTGCTCAGGTGTCTTGGGAACATCACCCGTGCTATCCAGAATCAGTCTAGTGGATGCCGGAGTTATCTCCAATTGCTTCACCGTATAACTAAACTTCCCGTCCGTTTCGGTTGCATTCGGCTTCAATACAAGCATATTATTTTCAATTTTCACCGGAATCTTGAATTCGAATGGCTCTTCAATTTGTGTCACTTTGGCTTGAATGGTCAACTCGAATTGGTCTGGAAGAGACATTCCATCCCGTATTTCAGCTTTAATGGTATTCTCTTTGTATGGTATATCCCCAAACCCTCCCGATGTATATTTGATTTCCTTGCCATTAACCAGTAGTGTCGGCGTCTGAATATATCCTTTGACCTCGCCTTTATCCCGATCCTGATGTGATCCAAATGTCGAAGGCAATTCGACACCCTCACGCTCCACTTCAAATTTTAGAACGGTCCCGTCATACAATAGATCAGTCACTTTCAATGTCACACCGTCATGCGTCACGCTCAGGTTAGGACTGGTAGCGATTCCTTGATCAATCGCTGTCTGCAATCTCTCATCACTGATTCCCGAGAAGACACTGCCAATCACCGGAATTTGTTTCAAAGTATCCGCCATCGCAGGGGATACGAACCCCGTGCCGATCACACCTACGCCTAGTACTGCTGCAGCCGATACGGTAACTAATGTTTTTCTCACAAAATTCGATTTCGTTTTACTCATAGTTTGATCTCCTATCTTATTCATAATTTGATGGCTCATACTTACTCTTGGCATTTCCGAGTTCCGAATCCATTGCTCGATCGTGTCCATTTCTTTCGACTCAGTTTGATTTGGCAAATGTACCATGTACGATCCCTCCTTTATTACGTCTGTAATCCGAAAGCTTACGGCGAAGCCGTTCGTATTTCTTGCGAATCGTTGCCGGTTTTATACACATAATGTCTCCGATTTCGTCAAAGCTGTACTGTTCAACTGCTTTGAGCAGCAAAATATGCCGTTCTTCTGGAGTCAGATAGGTCAACAGTTCCTCAATAACAGACTCTTGGGGTGTAGGTGTAATTTCAATTTTGGGTTGCTGCTCCTTGAACTGATGAATCAGCTCGAACCATCGACCCTGCCTTTTCTTTATGTTCATCATGTGGTGATAGGCCATCTTATAAAGCCAAGCTGAGAAGGTCGCCTGCCTACTGTATCGATGAAGATTCTCGTATGCTCGGATAAAAATCTCCTGGACAGCATCTTCGGTTTCTTCATGATTTTTCAAAATATAGTAGCAGTAGGTGTACATTTGCCGTTCAAACTGATGAATAATCATTTCATACGCCTGCTTGTCTCCTAATTTGACACGATCAATGATCGCTTCTATCTCATGGCCTTTCTCTCCCACTTCCCCGGGGATGGTTGGCTTCACATGCTCACCTCCTTTGTTTCTTTGCCTATATAACAATCGGAACCTGCCGTTTTGTGACATGAGTTATTCTAATAGAACAAAAGTCCAAATTCTTAGTGTTAGCGGGTGAATCTATCTTCCGTGATAAATTTCCGCCACAAGTATATTACGAATTAAGGGATGACATAATAACGTTCAGAGTCAAATAGGATTCAATTACATACGGAAATTCATCCATATCAATCATTCAACGGGAGGTATTTATAATGAGTATAACAACTGGAGATAAAGTAGTTCTAATTGGAACAGGTGACGTGGGGTCTAGCTATGCCTACGCGTTGGTAAATCAGGGGATCTGTAATGAATTAGTACTTGTGGATATAGATAAAGAGAAATCAGAAGGCGAAGTTATGGATTTAAATCATGGACTTGTGTATGCACTTTCTCCAATAAAAATTACAAGCGGTACTTACGCAGCATGCAAAGATGCGGCAATCGTTGTGATTTGTGCCGGTGCAGCGCAAAAGCCTGGAGAAACACGACTTGACCTTGTCAGCAAGAACCTAAACATCTTTCGAACCATTATAAAAAGTGTTATGGATTCTGGATTTAACGGCATATTTTTGGTGGCTACCAATCCAGTAGACATTTTAGCCTATGCAACCTGGAAATTCTCTGGTTTACCTAAAGAGAGGGTTATTGGTTCAGGTACAATCCTAGACACTGCAAGGTTCCGTTATTTATTGAGTGAAGAATATAATGTAGCACCCACAAGTGTTCATGCTTATATCATCGGTGAGCATGGTGATTCAGAACTCGCCGTGTGGAGTACAGCGAATATTTCAGGGAAACTTATCGCACCGGATTTAACAGATGCCAGAAAAGAAGAAATTTTTGTTCAAGTTCGTGATGCAGCTTATCAAATTATTGAGTCCAAAGGTGCTACATATTATGGAATCGCTATGGGACTAGCTAGAATAACGAAAGCCATCTTACAAAATGAAGAAGTTGTATTACCTGTGGGATCACTGTTAGAAGGAGAGTATGGTCACAACGATGTTTACATCGGTGTGCCTACGGTTATCCATCGTGCCGGTAGAAAAGACCTCGTAGAGCTTTCATTAAATGAGGATGAGCAAGAAAAGTTCGCCAAATCCGTGAAAGTCCTAAAAGATATTCAAGCTTCATTTTGGACATAATTTGATTGTTGATTATGAGTAAGAAGATTCCCACTTACAAAGGAGTAAGCCAACCATGTTAGTAGACACGTTCAATCCATTTAACAATCTAATGATCTCCTCCATGGTTGCAGCTATTCCGATTATATTATTTCTGTTATGTCTGACCCTATTTAAGATGAAAGGTATTTATGCGGCCTTGTTAAACTTGGTCATTACCTTTGTGATTGCAATGTTTATATTTAATCTACCTCTTGGCGATTCCGTTGGAAGTGTCATCCAAGGTACCCTTCAAGCGATATGGCCCATTGGTTATATTATCGTTATGGCTGTTTGGTTGTATAAAATATCTGTTGAGTCAGGGAAATTTGACGTATTACGTGCAAGTATTACAGGTATTTCACAAGACCAGCGCATTCAACTTTTACTCATAGGTTTTTGTTTCAATGCGTTTCTTGAAGGTGCTGCCGGCTTCGGTGTTCCCATTGCAATCTGTGCTGTTCTATTAGTGTCATTAGGATTCAAACCATTACAAGCGGCTATGCTTTGTCTCATTGCAAATGGTGCTTCAGGAGCATTTGGTGCCGTTGGTATCCCTGTTGCCATCTTAGGTACATTGAATTTAAAAGGTAATGTAACTTCCATGGATGTCTCCATGATGACTGCACTCACGTTACCTCTTATTAATTTCACGATTCCATTCCTACTTATTTTCATAATGAATGGATTCAAAGGGATCAAAGAAGTATTTCCCGCTATTCTAGTTGTATCTACAACCTATACAGCAACTCAGGTTGTTTTCACTCTATTTCTAGGTCCCGAATTAGCTGATATCATTCCGTCTTTAATAGCTATGGGCACTTTGGCTTTATTCTTGAAAAAATGGAAACCCAAACATATCTTCTTACTCAACAACCAAGAGGTTAAAGTTGAAAAACATACCGTTCGTGACGTGATCAAGGCTTGGTCTCCGTTTTACTTATTGAGTGTATTTGTTTTAATTTGGAGCTTGCCTGTATTTAAGAATCTATTTATCCAAGGTGGAGCTCTTGCTTTTACCAAGTTAACGTTTGGTTTGCCTGGATCAAGTTTACGTTCAAGCATTGATTTAATAAGCTCAACAGGTACGGCTATATTGCTAGCAGGCTTAACAACCATCTTAACAACACCATCTATAGGAGTTACAAAAGGTTCTCAGCTCTTCGCAAAAACCATTAAAGAATTCTGGATTCCCATTGTGATGATCTGTGCCATTCTAGGTATAGCTAAATTAATGACTTACGCAGGATTAACCAATGCATTAGGGGAAGCCGTTGCTGCAACAGGAAGTATATTTCCACTGTTATCACCCATATTAGGATGGGTTGGCGTATTCATGACCGGATCCGTCGTAAATAACAATACCTTGTTTGCACCCATTCAAGCTACAGCCGCTAACATTATTGGAACCAATCCAACGTTATTAGTCTCTGCGAACACGGTTGGGGGCGTGATGGCCAAACTTATTTCGCCACAATCCATTGCCATTGCAACAGCCGCTGTTGGTGAAACAGGTAAAGAATCGGAACTCACGAAGATGACTTTAAAATACAGTGTGGGATTACTAGCTTTTGTCTGTATCTGGACCTTTATATTGTCGCTAATGATCTAATACAAAAGAGCTGTCTCTTAGGTCATCTTTGACCTTTGGAGACAGCCCCTTTCATTGTTTAAGGATTAAGTGCTCTTGCAATCGCGTCCACATAACTATGGCTGGCACGCTTGCTCACTTCCGCTTGCGGAACAATCGTTTCAAAGCTGTGGAAGGTGCCAGGATACAGATGAAATTCTACGTCTACGCCTGCTTGCGCAAGACGCGCCACATATTCGATCGTCTCATCTCGGAACAGATCGAGCTGTCCTATGCACGTATAGGTCGGCGGTAATCCCACCAAGCTTTCCGCTCTAGCCGGCACTGCATGAGGGGATACATCGCTGTCTTCGGTACGATCGCCCAAGTACATGTTCCAGGCTGTCAAATTGTTCGTCCGGTTCCAGGTTGCGTTGTCGGCCGTAATTTCATGACTCGACGCCGTAATATTCCGGTCATCGATCATCGGATACAGTGGCATTTGGAAGATGAGGGCTGGCCCACCTTTGTCTCGAGCCATTAAAGCAAGTGCTGCGGTCAGACCACCGCCCCCGCTTGCACCGGCAATTGCGATCCGATCTAAGTCGATGCCCAGTAGCTCAGCTTCGTCCGTCATCCACGTCAAGCCGGCATAACAATCATCGATGGCAGCTGGGTACGGATGCTCGGGAGCAAGTCGATAATCGACCGATACGACGACGCACTTAGCCGTCTGCACGAAGCGTTCGCACAAAGCGTCGTCCATATCAGGATGCCCCATTACATAACCTCCCCCGTGAATCCACAGAATGGCTGGAAGCTTAGCGCCAGTTCGTTCGGCGGGTTCGTAAATTTTGACCAGTATCTCGCCTGCTCCGCCCCGAATCATCCGGCTTGTCGTGCTTACGTGCTCCAACTTCTCAATAGGAGGACTCGACAACAAGCCCCTGCTCCACTCTAGATTTTCCTCTAATTGAAAACCAGGAAATAGTGCTAATACTGGTCTTAATTCTGGTAATACTCTACTTTCAAACTCCATTTCAATTCCTCCTATTATTAAGTGTACTCTCGAAACCATTGTAAATTTATTAATCAAAATTAAATTATGATCGATTTCCCATCTCAGCTTCCCACTTACTTATTTCCTCCCGAACCCGGGGTGCTACCTCTGTTCCTAGCAGCTCAATGGCTCTCATCACTTGGTCATGCGGCATCGTGCTTAATGGTACATACAGCATAAAGCGTGTAACACCGACATTTTTGCGAAGGTGAATGATCTTCTGTGCAACAGTCTCGGGATCGCCGACATACAGTGCGCCATCAAAGCTGCGCGCAGCATCGAAGCTAGAACGGTCATAATGAGCCCACCCCCGCTCCTTGCCTAATCTATTCATCCCTGCCATGGTAGAAGGAAAAAATGTATCTGCAGCTGTTTCAGTATTCTCTCCAACAAATCCTATCGAGTGCGCCCCAACCTTAAGCCGTGATTCGTCATGACCAGCGTGCGCTGCCGCTTTCTTATACAGCTGCACAAGTGGTTCAAACTGCATTGGATTTCCACCAATTATCGCCAGCATCAATGGCAGTCCTAACAGACCTGCACGGATAGCAGACTCCTGTCTGCCCCCGCTACCAACCCATATCGGTAAGGAATTCTGAACGGGCCGTGGATACACGCCCAAATGGTTAATCGCTGGCCGATGCCCACCCTTCCAAGTTACTTTTTCG
The DNA here is from genome assembly GCF_900156375.1 of Paenibacillus macquariensis. GTDB lineage: Bacteria > Bacillota > Bacilli > Paenibacillales > Paenibacillaceae > Paenibacillus_AQ > Paenibacillus_AQ macquariensis. Next base: position 3,483 of record NZ_FTNK01000009.1, on the reverse strand, counting down.
GACTCCCGTATTTTAAGAAGCAATTCCAAATGTTCTTCAAACAGCTCATCATAGTCATTCAAGTCATAACCAAACAGTGGAAAAGACTCGATAAAGGAACCCCGGCCCGCCATGATCTCCGCACGTCCATTTGAAATGCCATCGAGTGTAGCAAAATCCTGAAAAACACGCACCGGATCAAGGGAAGAAAGCACCGTCACTGCGCTAGTCAGCCGAATCCGTTTCGTCTGCGCTGCAGCCGCAGCCAATACAACTGCTGGTGAAGATGCCGCATAATCCTTGCGATGATGCTCACCTACGCCAAACACATCAAGTCCCACTTGATCGGCGAGTACAATTTCCTCGACCACTTCACGCAATCGCTGTGCGTGACTTATCACATCACCTGTCTTAACATCCGGCTTTGTTTCTACAAACGAAGTAATCCCTATCTCCATGGTCAATCTCTCCTATTCAAAAATCTTAATATTATATTTCTTAATTTAGAACTATTATTCAGTGCTTCACAAGTAGATTGATGTCTAGCTCAGATTAAGCTGCTCAATCTACATATTCGTATATCGTAGGACACGAGCTTTATTGTAATGCGGTAGTCGTATAGCGTCTGGTCATTGCCCAAAACAGAAGAGCTAAAGCACTAACAGAACCCCCGAGCAAGCACACGCCATCCCAGCCATAGCTTGCATATATATGGGTCGAAGCAATTGAACCCGTAGCACTGCCGATGGAATAGAACACCATGTACCCAGCAGTAAGCCGACTACGAGCCTCCGTACGCAATGCAAAGATCATACTTTGATTCGTAACATGTACGGCCTGCACCGCCAAGTCAAGAAGAACAATACCGATAACCAATGCGAACAGCGACTGTTCTGTATAGCTGATGAACAACCATGATATCAATAATAGAATTAAAGCCACGCCAGTCGTTCTCTGTCCATAACCTCGATCGGCTAGTTTTCCCGCCCGTGTTGCAGCTAACGCACCGGCAACTCCCACTAGACCAAACGCCCCAATTGCAGTGTGCGAAAGTGATAATGGCGGCGCGCTAAGAGGCAGTACTAGTGAAGTCCACAAAATGCTGAAAGCAGTAAAAATCAGCAGAGCCAGAATAGCACGGATGCGTAATATTCTTTCTTGTGCGAACAATATAAACACCGACCTAAGCAACTGGGGATAGGACAGCGATTGTACCCCACGCTCAACATTTGGCAACACCCTAAATAATGCGCACACCATAAGAAGCATCAACGCAGCAGAGACCAAATATACGGAACGCCAACCCGCAATATCTGTTAATATCCCTGAAATGGTTCGCGCAAGAAGTATGCCAATCACAATTCCACTTGTGACCATGCCAACGACACGTCCTCGTTCGGCAGGGACAGCCATTGTCGCCGCGAACGCCACAAGCGTCTGCGTCACGACGGCAAGCAATCCCACCAAACCCATACCTGCGAATAGTGCCATGCTGGAGGAGGCAGTGCCAACTATAACCAGAGCTATTATGGATAATAGCATCTGACCGATAATCAGACGGCGCTGGTTCAGTAAATCTCCAAGTGGCACTAGCAGCAACAGTCCCACTGCATAACAAATCTGAGTGATGGTAATGAGAATGCCAATGGTTGAATAATCAATACCGAACGCACTCGACAGATTATCAAGTATCGGTTGTGCGAAGTAGATGTTGGCCACAGACATCCCACAGACAGCCGCAAACAATAATGTCACATAGTGAGACATGGGAGAAGCATGAACTGCATCAGATGTATTTAGCATCCCTTGTGACGAATTCGCCTTAATATCGGCATTGACTGCTACTTTTTCTTTAACCTTCTCCATTCTGTACACACCTTATCTATATTAAATTTAAATGCCGAGTCTATTACATACTGATCAGTATGTTATTTGGCCCAGTAAACATAACTCACAGAAACGATTGCTGTCAACAAATAATTTTGATTTAAATTGTTATGTCTAATTCTTGGTAAGGATACACTAGCCTACGTTTGACAATACGAGTGGCTAATTGTAGAATTATATCGTACTGATTAGTACGTAAATAAACGCAGTTATATAGGATCGGAATCATTGAGCAATTAAGAAAAAATGAAGAGTAACGAGAGGTATTAATTATGGGAAGAATCCGCGAATTTGATGAAGAAAAAGTGTTAGAAGCAGCTATGCAACTATTTTGGGAGAAGGGATATGAGGCTACCTCATTAAGCGACTTAACTTCCAGAATGGGAATTCAACGACCCAGTATATACTCCGCCTTTGGAGATAAAAAAGGATTGTTTGAAGCCGCGCTACGCAAATACACGATGTCTCGTGCTTCTGATGTCCGAACCAAACTTCACAACAATCCATCTGTAAAAGAAGCATTTTCCACTTTCTTTGAAGATGTGGTTGCTGAGGAATATACAGAAGGTCTCAGCCGAGGCTGCTTTTGTATCAATACGATGGTCGAACTTGCGCCTCATGATGAGAAATTTGAAATTCTTACAAGGGAACATCAAATGTACCTATCAGTCATATTTCAAGAAACCATTGAACGAGGTATCCAATCAGGTGAACTCGAGCCCCATATAGACGCGAAGGCTCTATCACAAGCGCTAATCGTATCGTTAATTGGACTAACCGTAATCATGAAATCTCGTCCAAATCGATCTTTTGTTGATAATTCGATAAAAGTGACACTTTCATTACTCAAGTAAATTGTAAATGAGTTCAATATTAACGAATGAGCTTCACTTGATGATTTGGTCTTCTCTTATATAGGCGAAGAGGGTGTCTCGACACCCTCTTTCTTGGTGTGCCCATAAGACTTTATAATATCATGTAAGACATCGCAAAAAGAATACAGCATCTATATAGAATATGACCCAGTACCATGTCGGTACTGGGTTTGTTGTTTCATGGAAGAAAGGTAAACGCAAAATGACATCTGGGTGAACGGTTCACGAAGGCTTTGTTGATTATTCATTGCTTGGTACAGTTTTTTCGTAAGTAAGTGGATAGTATTGGCTACCCAGCAATACTCTTTGATTCTGGAACTCATCGTACAGGTTCATACGAATGCTACCTCCGCCTAATCTTGTATCGAAGTTACTATTAAACATAGTTGAGTACGATTTTAATTTACCCATTGGCAAATCAGTCCCGAGTGTCAAAGTCTTTTCCATCGTTTGCCCATACGGATCAATGATTTCCAAGACAAGCTTGTGCTCGTAGGCACCTGCTTCGTAATCTCCATTTTTGGATAAGTTGTATGTTATGACTGTATTCAATGCATCCTTACCTTCGCTTATCTTACCCACTGCATTTACAACCGAAAGGCTGTAAGGGAACATATCCACATTGTTCAGATTGGACGACGGCGTTACGGCTACCGTGTTAAGTGATAATCCAACCGTATTGATATATCCCGTGGATGTACCACCTAGAGCTGTCAGTTTACCGTCAGCTACACCTTGGCCA
>NZ_FTNK01000014.1 GCF_900156375.1 Paenibacillus macquariensis | reverse complement strand
CGAGAGCAGTGTACGTATTACGCCAACGATTTAGACAATGCTTTGGCTTGTCACGACCAATGAAATCCAAGTCAAATCCAGCTTCAAGAAAGATCTCCATTGGAGTCTGTCCCTTCTCGTAGGCTTTCACTGCGGCCAGCTTAAATGTGGGTGAATACGTAATGGTCTTCTCCCTGACATTCTGAACATGGGGATTTACCTCCAATTGCTTGATCTCATGTTCATTAAATATCTTTGAAGTTCCTCTCGCTTTGTTCATAAATTGACCTCCGCTTTTTTAGATAATTCGATTAAAACACAAATGACCCGCAAGAGGGTCACTTTTTTCAAAGTTTCCATCTTACGGGTCACAGTTCAGAGCTAAATGGAAAGTCGCCTTTATTAATATTATTTTCTATCATTACCCGAAAAATGAGACCCTAAATACGAAATCTGAAGCCTTATGTCTATGAGGAAAAGGACGTACTATAAAGATAGTGATGTAAGTGCTTTCAACATAGAGAAAAAGAATCAGCATGGAGGTCGAAATCGTGGAAATGAAACCTACTATAAACAGAGAAATTGCATCGCAAGAAATCCCAGTTAATTCGCCCTCAACTCGGCGTAAATGGTTGAAGAAATTATACACCCAGAGGCATCTTCAGACCATGGCTTTACTTGGAGTCGCATGGATGATTATCTTCAATTACATTCCAATGTATGGTGTAATCATCGCCTTTAAAAATTTCGATATTATCCATTCGATATCAGAAGCACCTTGGGCTGGGCTAGAGCATTTCAGAGCTTTTCTGGAAGATGAGAACCTAGGGAATGTCATCAAGAATACGATCGGGATTAGTTTTATTAAGTTAATAATAGGATTCCCATTACCTATTATTTTTGCTCTCTTTCTAAATGAACTACGATCTGTTCGTTTCAAGAAATTCGTACAAACGATTTCTTACCTACCACACTTTCTCTCATGGGTTGTATTGGGAGGCATATTAGCAACTTGGTTAGCAGACGTTGGAATTATTAATAATATACTATTATTTTTACATATTATTGATCAACCTATTACCTATTTGGCCGAGCCTAGCTATTTCTGGACAATTATTATTTCTTCAGATTTGTGGAAAGAGTTAGGATGGTCTGCGATCATCTATCTGGCTGCGATCTCGAGTGTATCTCCTGAAATGTACGAAGCAGCGACCATCGATGGTGCAGGACGTTTTCAGAAAATGTGGTATATTACACTGCCGTCCATTAAATCTACAATTAGTATTTTATTCATACTAGCAGTCAGTGGCGTGCTTAACTCTAATTTCGATCAGATTCTAGTCTTACGTAACTCGCTCAATGACAGTGCAAGTAATGTAATAGACTACTATGTATATCAAACAGGTATTCTTAACGGTAGGTATTCCTATTCAGCTGCTGTTGGTTTGATTAAGTCAGTGATTGCATTGATCCTACTACTTGTTGCGAATAAATTTTCTAAAAAAATTAACGATACGTCGCTGTTTTAGAATAAGGAGGCTCATACACATGTTTAAACTTCAACGAAAAACGAAAAGTGAGGCCCTATTCGATATCATCAACACCATCGGTATGTTACTTATTTGTTTCGTCACCTTGTACCCGATATGGTACGTGTTGGTCAACGCTTTTAACAATGGGACAGATGCCATGAGTGGTGGTATCTACTGGTGGCCTAGAATGTTTAGCTTTGAGAACTTCGAAGCGGTATTTGATAGTCCAGGTATTATGACTGCTATGGGAATTACAGTAGCTAAGACGTTCATCGGTACGGTTGCGCATGTATTCTTTACAGCCATGGTTGCGTATGCCCTCTCACGTAGGGGACTTATCGGAGGTAAAGTGTATATCCTGATTGGGACGGTTACATTGTTCTTCGCAGGTGGACTGATTCCATCGTTCCTACTTATGAAAGATCTTCATTTACTTGATAATTTTCTTGTATATATCATTCCTGCTATGTTTAGTTTCTTCGATCTTATTATCTTTATGACGTTCTTTCGTGAAATTCCGGAAGGATTGGAGGAAGCAGCTAGAATTGACGGGGCTAATGATTGGTCCATTTTTCTGAGAATAGTTCTTCCGGTATCCATGCCTGTTCTTGCGACGATTGCATTATTCCATGGTGTATATCAGTGGAATGATTATTTCACGGGCATGATTTATATCAACAATACGGATCTTCAACCTATTCAGACGTATCTATACCGAGTGGTTGCACAATCAAGTTCTAGTCAAATGGTTGCTGCAGTGCAAGGAAGTTCTGGAGCGAAGACAGTAACATCCCAATCGATCAAGCTCGCGACGATGGTCGTTACTACACTTCCTATTGTGTTCGTATATCCTTTCTTACAAAAGTACTTTGTGAAGGGTATGATGATTGGTTCGATCAAAGGATAGTCCATTATTTCAAGATATTCCCCCTTACCGCATAGTGGCGGTAAGGGTTGTAATATAAGCATGATATACTAACTATCATCGAAAAGGGGTAAAGAAAATGAACATGAAGTATTTGAAGCGTAGCTTGCTAATGACTGCGGCATTGGTCGTGGTAGTCTCCACAGCGGCCTGTTCCTCAGGAACGAATAACACTAATAAAGCGGCTAATGGCAATAAAGTTGAAGATAAGCCCGCTGTGACGTTAACTGCAGATCAACCAGGTTGGAAAGAAGACATTTCTCCAATCAAATTTGATTGGTATCTGAACTTCTCTTGGTTCGCGAATAAATGGGGCGTAGATCCGACGTCGAAATACATTACGAAAAAGACAGGCGTAGATATTAACTTTATCGTTCCAGCGGGTAATGAAAAAGAGAAATTAAATACGTTAATTGCATCTGGCAATCTTCCTGACTTCATTACGTTAGATAAAGGAGATGATGCCATTCAAAAGATGATTGACGGTGAAATGGTACTTCCACTTAATAAACTAGCTGATGAGTATGATCCATACTTCTTTACGGCATCTGATGCTGCGAAGTTATCTTGGTATACAAAGCCTGATGGTAATGTCTATGCTTATCCGAATGCATCTTCTTCTCCAAAAGATTATGCTCAATATGGAGATACGTATATCGCTAACCAAACATTCCTCGTACGTAAAGATATGTACGAAGCGATTGGTAGTCCAGAAATGAGAACACCTGAAGGATTTCTGAAAGCGCTACAATTGGCGAAGGAGAAATTTGGCACGGTAAATGGCCAGCCATTAATCCCACTTGGATTACATGAGTTCACAGATACAGGTAACTATTCACTAGAAGTCTTTATTCAGAACTTATTAGCTATCCCAAGAGCAATAGACGGTAAAATAAATGATCGCTCTACGGATCCTGAATATGTGAGATGGCTTAAGACTTTGCGTCAAGCGAATGAAGAAGGATTGTTAGCGAAAGACGTCTTCATTGACAAACGTCCGCAAATGGAAGAAAAAATTGCTCAAGGCCGTTATTTCGCAATGATCTATCAAGGGAAAGATATGGAAGCACAATTAAGTTCGTTATATGCGAAAGATCCAAATGCGGTCTATATCGCTGTAGATGGACCAGCTAACACGAATCTAGATACACCTACGCTGGACGGTCCTGGTATTTCAGGATGGACAGTAACCTTGATTTCTAAGAATGTGAAAGACAAAGCACGTGCTATTCGTTTCATGAGTTATCTGAACAGTGAAGAAGGAAACAAGGATTTATTCTTAGGAGAGAAAGGCTTCAGCTATGATACAATTGATGGCGTAGATCAATATAAACCTGATCAATTAGCATTACTGAATTCAGACCGCTCTGCCTTTGATAAACAGAATGGATCGTCCTTCACATTCTGGATGCTGATGAATACGAATATCACAGATAAATGGGCTCCGAAAGCTGTAGAACCGTTTAAATCTATCCAAGATTGGACTAGAGGGAAGACGGTGAGTGGATCTGAGTTCGAGTTAATTAACCCGACGGGGAATTCGCCAGAAGGTATCATTAATACGAAACTTGGTCAGCAATTTGGTAAAACCCTTCCTAAACTCTTAATGTCCAGTTCGGATGCTGAGTTCGATACCATCTGGAATGATTATCAAGAAAAACGTAAAAAAGATGGATTGGATCAAGTAACGGCATTCCAACAAACGAAATATGAGGAAAACTTAAAGAAATTACAAGAATTCTTGAAATAATTATAATCAAACAAATAGGTCAAGAGCCCTGAATCCGTAATTAACGCGGGTTCGGGGCTGTTTCAACGAGAATGGGGAGAGCTATAGATGATGAAATGGACACCGAAGTTTCTACAATCATTGAGGTATTGGTGGGATCGTAGATCGTTACAGAGTCGCTTAATGTCAGCGTATATCTTAATTATTTTGGTGCCTAGTTTATTTGTCTCTACCCGTTCATTCAATTCGATCAATGAAACCTATATTAGAGATACGATTAGTAAGAATAGTAATTTACTTGAAATGGAGAAATTACAAATTCTGAATCAGATCGAATCGATGGAGCGGTCTGCTCAAATTGTTGAATCTGATAAAGATGTGAAGAATTATTTAACGAGTCAGACGGAACTCGATATAAGTGAACTTGTTGAATTTAATATGAATGCATTTGTTAATTTGACTCGAATCCAGTTTACTAATCCAAATATAGAGCACTTACGGTTGTTCTCGGCCAGTAAGTATGTCCATGAAATTTGGCCTATCTTTTTTCGAGAGGATAGGATTAAGCAGGAACCATGGTATAAGGAGACAATTGGACTGGGAAATCAACCGAAGTGGGTCTTTCAAGACTATGACCTCGATGTGATGGAGGGTTCAAAACCAGAGAATAGTCCTAAAGTATCTTTGCTCCGAGAGATCAGTGTTCCTACCGGTGTACATTCGGGCATTATTCAAGTGGATATGTTGTTATCTAAATTCTCACCTAGGACGTTCTCGAAAATGCAGGATGATCAATCGCAATTTTTTCTAATAGATAGTGACTTGAAACTGTTTACACGACAGAATGATTCCTTCCTTCAGGATAATAAAGTAATGAATCAGGCGATTCGTGATCGCTTCATATCTCTCCAACAAGGCGAGGTATGGAACACTGAGTATCGTGAGAACGGTAATTCATTCTTGTTCATCCAGGTTCCCATTGAGAGTATGAACGCATATTTACTAAATGTGGTCTCTATGGAGGGTGTATCGAAAGAGATTTCCGTTATCCGTAACAAGACCATTGGAACAAATGTGTTGTTTATCGTGTTATTCACGGTGATCGCATATATACTTAATTCTTTTATTCTGAAGAATTTAGTCAGACTTACGGAAGCGATGAAGAAAGCTCGTAGAGGTGAACTCTACACAGGAATTACGATTCGTGGTGGTGGAGAGATTGCGGAGCTTGCTCACCATTTCAATAAATTAATGTACAAGATCAACGAACTTGTTGCCGTGGCTGTTCGTAAGCAGGCATTGACCAAAGAGGCAGAACTACGAACGTTACATAATCAAATTGACTCCCACTTTCTCTATAATACGTTAGAGAATATTAAAATGTTGGCGGAAATAGACAACCATCGCACGATATCTGATGCTCTGACATCCCTTGGTGGGATGATGCGTTATAATTTCAAATGGTCGGGAGAGTATGTCAAATTAAAGGATGAGATTAGACATATTCAGAATTATATCGATGTCATGAATATTCGTTTTGAAGAACCTATCTTATTAGTTATGGAAATACCAACTCAATACATGGAAATAGAAGTACTGAAAATGTCTCTTCAACCACTTATAGAGAATAGTGTCAAGCATGGGTGGTCAGAATCGAGTGATGACAGTACGGACAAAGAAATTCGAATTGTGGTAGAGGCCGTGAAGGATGATATTTGTATATCGATTACGGACAATGGCGACGGGATAGGTATAGATCAACTATTAGAGCTAAATAAAGGAATCCAAGAGGACCGATTCGATGATAAGAATATGTTGGATCGAGATAAGCAAGACCATATAAGAGCGGGTACAGGGATTGGGTTACACAATGTACATCAGAGGATGCAACTCTTTTACGGCAAAGACTATGGGCTGATCATTACAAGTGTTGAGGGCGTGTATACGAAGGTGCTAATTACTTTACCTAGAGTGCTATTGACAGGAGGAAGTACTGATGAAGCGAACACTACTGATCGTAGATGATGAGAAGAATATCCGAGTTGGATTGAAGACGATGATTGAACGAGAGTTCCCAGATATATATTGTATTCATATGGCGAGTAATGGACAAAGCGCATTGGAGCTTTACCGGGAGATATGTGTCGATATTGTGATCACCGATATTCGGATGCCTATCATGGATGGGATTCGCCTTATAACGGAATTAGCTAACGAGAATTGTGGGGAAGGACCGGCTGTTGTCATTCTAAGTGGATTTGATGATTTCGAATATGCGAAGACAGCCATTAAATATAAAGTAAAAGATTATTTATTAAAGCCAATTCGCCGAGAAGAATTATTTGATCTTCTGAATCGTATCGAGAAGGACATAACGAAACAAGAAGCTATCGATCGGCAACGGGAAGAGGAATGTGAACTTTTACATAAGGGCATTCGTGCTAGTCGTATACAGCAATTGTTGCTGCAAGAGAGTCAGTTATCGGAAGATGAGTGGGAGGAGTATAGTTGTGAGATCGGATTTCAAAAGATTGAGAAGCCATTTACATTAGCTGTTGTGAATTTCCGATATGACGATGGGTCCAGAATGTCCCCGAGTGAAACAGAAAGCCTTGTAGATCGGCTGTCGGATTGCTTGGAAGGGAAACTTGAAGTCATGACACCTGACTACGAAGGGCGACTCGTTCTAATCGGGAGTCCAAGGAGTTGGTTTGAAGAGTTATCTAAACAGGCTGAAGCCAAAGGTTGGCAGGGTCTTCGTATCGGAATTTGTAGCACAGAGGGTCATCAGCTAGTGGATATTACTACTCAATATACGGAAGCTGTAAGAGCATTACAGTATACTTTCTTATATCCGCAGGCCCATTTCATTGAGTATGATGCGATCAAGGGGGAACGTAGGAGCTTTCCATACCCTCAGGAAGATATTCGTAAATTAGGTAACATGCTCGGAACAGATCATGAGAAAGAGATGTTGGTTCTGCTAGGCAGTATATTTCAGATTGAACATTTGAATCAGATAGACATCTCATATTTGGAGCGGGTTAGTAGATTGGTAAATGAGCAAGTACTTGATGAAGTGTTTCTAGTTTACGGAGAATCTTCGGTTGAAGTTCTTAAGTTATATAAGAAGGTAGGCAATATGTCTAACTTTCAGAGCTTTCATGATTATTATCGTAAGTTAGAACATCTACTGATCAGTGTGAATGACTATGTTACACAGGTTCGTTCGGCGTATACAGAACATGGAGATATGAAAGAAGCGGTTGCTTTTATAGAAGAGTTCTATTCTCGTGCATTAAATATGGCAATGGTAAGCAATCATGTATCCCTGAATTATTCCTATTTTAGCGAGGCTTTTAAAGCACATACTGGGGAGAATTTCGTTCTATATTTGAAAAAGGTACGGATCCGAAAGGCCAAGGAGTTGTTATTGAGTAGTCCGGTTAAGCTTTCAATGATAGGGGAGTCAGTCGGGTTTGAGAATAGTAAACAATTCTCTCGCGTGTTTAAAGAACTAGAAGGTGTCACTCCTCAGGAGTACCGCATAAAGGTTCAGGCTGATGAACAACTCAAAGCCTAGTGAATTTTTTAAAATACTAAATGTTGGGGATTCAATTGGATTGAATACAATATTAAAATAACAACAAAACTCCCGTCTCACATACTGTGAAATGGGAGTTTTGCTGCACGAACACATAATTAGAATGGTCAAATATATACATATTATTACATTGTGAGATTACTAGAGATAATAAAATTAGCAACGTTAATTGACCTATGAAGAAGATCACACTATACTCATAATATACCCATACGGGTATGAGTATTATTGAATACTAACTTTTGCTTTGCATAATAGGAGGATTAGATTCATGACAATTAAAGTAGATAAAGTGCTGGATGCTAAAGGACTTGCTTGTCCAATGCCTATCGTAAAAACGAAAAGAGCAATGGATGAATTGACTTCAGGTCAAGTCGTGGAAGTTCAATCTACAGATAAAGGTTCCCTCGCGGATATGCAAGGATGGACTAAGAATACAGGTCATCAATATTTAGGCACGATCACGGAAGGAGACGTCCTCAAACATTACATTCGTAAAGCGAACCCTAATGAATTGAAGGAGGAAATGACCTACCTTCATACCGTCTCCAATGAAGAATTGTTACAAATGGTCGAATCAAGCGCAGAAATAACCATTGTAGATGTGCGTGAACCTGCTGAATATAGTTTTAATCATATACCCCATGCCGTATCTATCCCCTTTGGTGAATTAGAGAATCGCATGAATAAGCTCAATACTGAACAACATATTCACGTTATTTGCCATACAGGACATCGAAGTGACATGGCATGCCAAATGCTAGCTGATAAAGGATTCAAGAATGTTACGAATGTAATAGAAGGCATGTCTGTTTGGACAGGCCCGACTGACAATAACTAAACATATTGGCTCAACCCATAATTAGTTTTTGGAAAATGAATCATGCAGAAGTTTAGCGAAGAGGACGGAATTGTCCTGAAGAAGCGAAAGTGTCGCATACAAGCTTTCCGTAGGGAAGCTATTACAAAAGCGATAGCGTTCGCCTACAAGGTTTCCGTAGGAAAACTACTACGTAAGCAATTGCTTGCCCTCGGATTTCAACCGCTAGAAGCAGTAAATAATCAAGAAATCGGAGGGCAACAGCGATCGGAAGGATAATCCGTCATCGTAGCAGTCTTCTAACACAGATACTACAACTCATGGAGGTTATTATTTATGTCTACAAAAGTCGCAATTATCGCAAGTAACGGTGGATTATTCGATGCCTATAAGGTATTCAATATTGCAACAGCATCCGCAGCAACAGATGCAGAGGTCGGAATCTTTTTCACCTTCGAAGGGTTGAACTTAATTCATAAACAAGCGCATCAACAACTACCATTGCCAGAAGGGAAAGAACATTTCGCTGAAGGATTTAAGAATGCTAATGTGCCCGCCATTCCTGAATTGGTGAGCATGGCACAAGAACTGGGCGTGAAGATTATTGCATGCCAAATGACAATGGATGTGATGAATTTAACGAAAGAGGACTTTATCGATGGCATTGAAGTGGGTGGCGCTGTAACTTTCTTGGATTTCGCCAAAGACGCTAACATTAATTTATCGTTCTAATTCAAAAGGGGACTACACATATGATACCTATAGTAGGTTTAGAGGTAATGACAGCCAAAGAACTGGCAAGAATCGTCGTGAACAAAGAAGAATTATTTATTCTTGATGTTCGTAATGAAAGTGATTTTAAGGACTGGAAAATAGAAGGCGAGGGTATTGAAGTACTCAATATTCCTTATTTCGACTTGTTGGATGGCGTGGATGCTGTACTTGATCAGATTCCGGACGGTAACAAGGTGCTTGTCGTATGTGCCAAAGAGGGTTCATCTCAATTTATCGCTGAACAGATGGTGGAGGCGGGACGAAACAATATCTTCTATCTTGAAGGTGGTATGAAGTCATGGAGTGAACATTTGGAACCTATAAGAATCGGTGATCTTACGGATGGGGGTTCAATTTATCAGTTCGTACGCCTAGGCAAAGGATGTCTCTCTTACATGATCATCTCTAATGGAGAAGCAGTAATTGTGGATACGCTTAGAATGACAGATGTATATGGGGATTTTGCTAAAGAACAACATGTGCAGATCAAGCACACGCTGGATACTCACCTTCACGCGGATCATATCTCAGGTGGACGGTTATTAGCTGAAAAAGTGGGCGCAACCTACTGGTTACCTGCAAAGGACGCGACGGAAGTTGTGTTCAATTATGCTATGCTTGAAGAGGGTCAGACCTTGACAGTTGGAAACACAAAGATTAACATACAACCGGTATACTCACCGGGACATACGATTGGGAGTACATCATTGATCGTGGATGATCGGTACCTATTAACAGGAGATATTTTGTTCATGGAGTCGATTGGACGTCCGGATTTAGCAGGTAAAGCAGAGGATTGGGTCGGAGATTTACGGACTACATTATATCATCGTTATAAAGAACTATCAGAAGAGTTGATTGTGCTGCCGGCACACTTTGCCAACATTTCTGAACTTGGTGAGCGCGGACAAGTATCGGGTCGTCTAGCAGATTTGTATGTGATTAACCCAGGGTTAAATATACCGAATGAAGCAGACTTCAGAGACAAAGTAACGAATCATTTACCACCGCAACCGAATGCTTATCAAGAGATTCGTCAGACCAATATGGGTAAGATTCAACCGAGTGATGAAGAACAACGTAATATGGAAATTGGGCCGAACCGTTGTGCAATTCATGACTAATCAAGGTTGCTTGTAGCATCATATACAATTTTTACGCCAAGGGAATGATAGGTTTCTTCCTTATAGTGACCTTGTGAGCATGTTTTAATCAAGTGTACGTTCGTATTATCACAGGTTAGTAATTCATGACACGTTGGGCATCTGCTTTCAAACAAGCTTTTTAATTTATTCAGCACAATAATCACCTAATTCATATGAATTTACTTGGTTTTATTATACCTTTACAATTCCCCTGTGTATAGGGGCTTAATTAAATTATTGTTGCGAGCTCAATGGATGTATCAATCTATTGGGCTAGCAGTATAAAGGTGGGTCTATGGACATATTTCTTGCAATGATTATGATTATTCTTGGTTTTGTGGGTTCTTTCTTTTCTGGATTGTTAGGTATTGGTGGGGCTATCATCAATTATCCCTTGTTACTGTTTGTTCCTTCAAGTCTTGGTGTAGCTAACTTTACAGCACAAGAGGTATCCGGCATCAGTATGTTTCAAGTATTCTTTGCATCATTAGCGGGCGTTATAGCCTATAAAGTGAGAAGCAAGAAAAGTGAAACAGCGTCATTGATCCATAAGGGACTTGTACTCAATATGGGCGTTAGTATTTTGCTAGGAAGCCTTATCGGAGGATACGTTTCCAGATTTTTAGTTGGAGATGAGATTAACGTTATTTATGGTGTATTAGCGATTATTGCTGTTGTGCTTATGGTTATTCCGAATAAAGGCAAACAACAAGATGATTCGAGTGAAATAACGTACAACAGAATGATTGCCATTGTAGCGGCATTTTTAACCGGTATTGTCTCGGGTATTGTTGGAGCAGGTGGAGCTTTTATTCTTATTCCTATTATGTTAACTGTGCTAAAAATCCCAACAAGAACGACAATAGCCTCTTCCCTTGCCATCGTATTTATTTCTGCCATAGGCGGTGTAATTGGTAAAATAACAGGAGGGCATATTCCCATCGTGCCAACGCTGTTCACTGTAATAGGAAGTGTAATAGGGGCACCTCTTGGATCGAAGATCAGTGCAAGAATGAATGTGAAATATTTGCGATATGCCTTAATCGTTTTAATTTCAATCACGGCGGTTAAAGTGTGGTTGTCGATTTTATAATTGTTATGAAATAAAGGAACTTCAATAAAGGAGAGAAATGAAATGGCCTTTAATATACCGAAAGAGATAACGCCCGAGGCGCTCGCTACACGTTTGAACAACGGGGAGTCCCTTATGATTATAGACGTAAGAGAACCACAAGAATGGATGGAAGGACATATTGCGGGTGCTACACATATTCAACTTGGACAACTATTGGAAAGACAAGATGAGTTGGATCCAGTTCAGGAAATGTTCATGGTCTGTAGAAGTGGAGGCCGTAGTGGTTTAGCATGTGAGATGCTAAGTGAAAGAGGATTTAATGTCATTAATATGACGGGCGGTCTTTTGGATTGGACAGGTGAATTAGTGTGAGTATTATTTACCCCGCTATCCTCGTCGTTGTTATTTGGTTTATTTTTAACCGAATGGGGTCGTCCAAGAATGTAAGAAGTTTAAAGGATGCGGATTTCCGTAACGAAATGAAGAATAGCCCAACACCGATGTTGATTGATGTACGCGAACCACATGAATTTCAAGGTGGATTTATCCCGGGTGCTAAGAATATCCCTCTTTCTCAGTTAGGCCATCGACTTTCGGAGATTCCAAAGGATAGCCATCTACTCCTCTATTGCAGAAGTGGTATGCGAAGTGGTAAAGCGGGAGGAATTCTTATGAAAAAAGGCTATACCCAACTAGCGCACTTGCAAGGCGGCATCGGCGCTTGGAAAGGGAAGATTTCGAAGTGATATAACCAAATAAGTAGAACCCTGAATATTACATTTGGGGTTCTTTTTGCGTATGATGTTACCGACGTGAAACCATCAGTTTTTAGATAAATAGTGATATAATCTAATCGAAGTGTTTATTAGTGAATTCCAACCTCGATGATCATCGAAGGAAGTATATATAGCGTGTGAAGAGGATTTTTTTTATACAGTGGACTAGGAAAGGAGGGTGACTTATGACCGACAAAGGGGAAGAAAGAAACCTTGTTGACATCCACATTCGCGAAGCATTTCAAGCTGCTGAACTTGTACTGGAAGGTTATTCAGAAGTGAACAATGGTGTAGGCCAAGCCTATGCGATTCCTGTGTTGACGGTAGGATCTGAGCGGCTTAAAGCTGCTGAAGTCTCACGAAAGATCAAGCCAGACGAGTCTCTTGTACCTGTTCTTGATGGTTATATTTCGGTGGATACCCTTAGGCAAGCTGGGATAGGTCCAATGGGCAGAACCATTCATGGAGCCGTATTGGACAGACCTTATCAACTCCTTCCGGTGGAGATTATTGCTCGTGGAAGTGAGAGGATGCAAGGTGCGTGGAATCGGGTTGTCTTTCCTGATCTAGTGTGGCCCCATGGAGGAACATACCCAGTCTACGAACATTTGAAATTTCTGGCGGAGTGGGGCTTGAATGGGGGTGCTCGGGGTGGAGCATTCAAACATGCAGACCAAATACGGATGTTCATGAATGATACAATACATCGTTATCCAGACACGAAGATCCTTGTGGTAGGTAAAAAGGTATTATTGGACAAGCTGAGAGAGAGTTGGATTGAGCTAGATGCGATGTGGCTTACCGCTGGTGGGAAACAACAGATGTTTCAAGAGATTCTCTCCAGTGGGATTATGATTGCTACACCTAATGTAGCGAAGCAACAACAAGTACAGACGATGTCCTTTGATATCATACTTATGCTTGAACCCGATGATTTAACGAAAAGTAGTACGACTCAAATATATAAGCAATTGAAGAAGATGAAGTCACGGCTCAAGATTGCGATCTATGCAGAAGAAGATTATATTTCACAGTCTTATGTGTCGACTACTCATATGAATTTGTTGAAGATCAATGAATATACCGTATCTCAATACGTGATCTATAATCCTAAGAATCCGAGAAAAGAATTGCCAAGACCCTATCGGAGGATGGTACGACCGTCCATACTTTCGGAGTCTACCTCACTTCATATGACGGAGATGGAACTAGAAGGAGAGCGTGGCGAGAAGGGGACACCTATTCCCCGTAGAGAAGATGGGGGACAATCAATTCCATCGGTATTAACGCCATGGCCGGTACCCGAAAGACATGCCTCTCATCATATGGAACAAGGGCAAAGTACGCCGATTTTGTCAGAGGTAGAAGGTATCCAAGCATCCGTTTCTAGGAGCGAACTGAAATCCCCGTTCGATCTTAAACTTCATGATGAAATTGAGTCTCTATTTCCACTACAGCCGAGATCAGCCAGGGGGCTTGAATCATCCACTACCTTATTTCCTATCAGGGGAATAGGATTGGGAGACGCAAGTGAACATCGGTTTACCAAAAGAGCTAGAATGTTAGAGGAAACCATCGAATCATCCGCTGAGTTTGTACCTTTTATGAACTACTGGCCTACCTATGATAGCATGACAGCATCGCAATCTAAATGGTATTTCTATTGGAGAGGTGAAGTGAGAGGGAAGCGATATCCGGATACAGATCTTTCTTATCTTTTTCTATATGTGTATGAATTGATCAACGGGATCGGATGGAGAGAACCGCTACAAGGGTATCACATGATGGTCGATGTATGGATGGCCTATCGTGAACGTCATAAGAAACTGACGTCGCATTTATTAGAATGGATGACGGACTTTGCCTTGGTACATCAGCTTCCTATTTCTCTTCATGATGCATTCAGATATGCTCCAAATGAACTTTCCGGTGATTTGTTAGAGATGGAATTGAAGTATAGATTCAAGACAGAACCGCTTGATATCCCCTTATCCCTGTTGCTAAGATTGTCCGATGTTGATGTATCCAAGAGTAAGTTCTACATCGATGACGGGGAACAATCCATGAAGGAATATGTCCCTAAGGTGTTTGCGCTAGTGGATGCTTATTTAGCGAAACAACAAGGGCTACGCCTCATTGAGATGTTCTACCCGGGACCGATGACGGAAAAGGAAAGACCTCTGTTTCAAAGTGCGATGTACGATGAATCTCAACATGGTCGATCGGTTGTTATACATGTATCCAGAATTAGTGAACATGCACCTCTAAGGGAGTTCGCGACACAATTGATTCGTCTGACGGAGAATAAACTTCGAGAGAAATTGAAATTTAAGGGAAGACTTCGTGGCATTGAGCTAGAACCTGAGATTGAGACACTCGTGTCTCGTTACATGGATCGAATGTTCAATACATCGCCTGTACAAGAACGGACCGGTCCAGCTGTCGTTATCGATGAAGAGAAACTTGCTCAGCTTCAGCAAGATTCGGAGTTCGTTCGAGATATTCTTACTGTGAACCAAGAGGAAGAGGAAGATGCTGAGTTTGTTGTGGATCACGAACCTGAAGGGTCACAATGGGCTGTTGATGGGGATGAAGATACAGCCTTATCTCTAAATTTGTCGCAGCATAACTTAAAGGGGCTTGAAGAAGCTGAAGTTGACGGTCAGCCACCTGAATCCCACATAACATGGGATGTCACTGGACTACCAGAAGAGTGGGCGGAATTCGCGGACGCACTCAGAGCAATTCAACTCGAAGCTATATATGTACTGAAAGAGGGACACGGTCTGTCAGGACTACAGAATATAGCCAATGAAGCGGGAACAATGCCAGAACTGTTACTAGATGACATTAACCAGATCGCAATGGATACGATTGGTGATTTAATTATAGATGGTGATGAATTGACTGAGGAGTATATGCCGATGTTGGCTCAATTAACGAAGATAATTTCATGAGAAGAGTAAGAGGTGATAACCATGAGTGAATTGAAAATTCCCAAAAGAATGACGACAGCCCTTGTGAATTCCTTAACCGCAGGCGTGGTGCCGAGAATTGGGTTGGAGCATATCGCAGTAGGACGTAAGTTTGAAATTGAAGCTATTCTACGGGATATGGATAATGTCTCAGAGGGTGGCGCAACATTCAAGCTGATTACAGGACGATATGGTAGCGGCAAAAGCTTTCTGTTACAAATGATACGTAATTACGCGATGGATCGAGAATTTGTTGTGGCAGATGCTGATCTGTCGCCTGAACGGCGATTAGTTGGAACCAAGGGGCAGGGATTAGCGACGTACCGTGAGCTGATGACGCACCTCTCCACACGCACGCGTCCAGATGGAGGAGCACTCGAAGTTATTTTGCAGAAATGGATTGCCTCCATTCAGCAAGCAGCGATGAAGGAGCTAGGTCTTCGACCGAATGATCTTGCATTGAATCAGGAAGTGGAGCAACGGATATTTGCCATTACATCAGAGATGCAGAACATGGTACATGGGTTCGAATTCGCTAAGGTACTCGCAGCGTATTGGAACAGTTATAAGTTATTAGACGATGAGGGTAAACAAGCTGCACTTCGTTGGTTACGTGGTGAATATGCGACCAAAACCGAGGCACGTAAATCGATAGATGTTGGTGTGATTATCGATGATAGCAACTGGTACGACTATATGAAGTTGTGGTCGGAGTTCGTGGCTCGAATCGGTTACAAGGGACTGCTCCTGTTCATTGATGAAGGGGTTAATCTATACAAAATAACCAACAGCATCTCTCGTCAAAGTAACTATGAGAAGTTACTCATGATGTTTAATGACACCATGCAAGGTAAAGCAGAGCATCTAGGCATATTCCTAGGCGGAACCCCTCAATTTGTGGAGGATCCACGACGAGGATTGTTCAGCTATGAAGCACTTAGATCGCGATTGGTAGAGGGACGTTATGGCACTGAAGGCTTGAAGAATTACACAGGACCGATGCTTCGCTTGAACATGTTGTCGCATGAAGAGATCTTAATTCTATTACAGAAGCTTAGTCAGATTCATGCGATGCACTATAGTTATGAGTCATCTTTAAGCGACGTACAACTGGTACAATTTATGGAACTAGCAGTGGGTCGATTGGGGGCAGATGAACTCCTCACGACACGTGAAATTGTGAGAGATTTCATGGATTTACTCAATACACTCTATCAGAATCCAGAGAAGACATTCAGTGACCTTCTCGGCGAGCATCATGTGGCACCCGCTGCGGCTGATCCGGATGAAGTGAATGACTTCCTTGCGGAGTTCGAACTATGAGTAACAATCCTTTCTACCGATTAGCTCCGTTCATTCAAGAATTTATATATCGAAAAAGATGGGATGAATTACGTGAAGCACAAGTAGAAGCTTGTCGTGTGCTATTTGATACGGACAATCACTTACTTATCGCTTCGGGGACGGCTTCTGGCAAGACGGAAGCCGTCTTCTTTCCAGCATTGACGGAGTTGCATGTTAGGCCGTCTAAATCGGTGGGTATCCTGTATATTAGCCCACTGAAGGCGCTAATTAATGATCAATTTGAACGACTGAATGAACTTCTGAGAGAAGGCGGAATACCAGTGTGGCATTGGCATGGGGATGTTCCTCAAGCTGAGAAAACTAAACTCATGAAGAAGCCTTCTGGGGTACTACAAATTACGCCTGAATCTCTAGAGGGGCTTCTCATGAATCGACCCAATGCAATTCCAGCCTTATTCCATGATCTCAGGTACATCATCATTGATGAAGTGCATGCTTTTATGGGATCGGACCGAGGCATTCAAGTGTTATGTCAGCTGGCTAGAATTGAGCGAATGGCGTACTGTCAGCCGCGTAGAATTGGTTTGTCAGCCACGCTTAGTGACTATGATTCCGCAACGGAGTGGATTAGTGCAGGCACAGACAAACGAACGGAGATTGTGTCTCCACAGGGTGGACGCAAACTGAAGTTGAGTGTAGAGCACTTCTCATTTCCTGATGCACGTAATGAAGAAGAGGCTAAGATGTTGGAACATGCGAAGCAAGCGTATCACGACTACATATACGATCATACGCATCATAAGAAAGCTCTGGTCTTCACGAATAGTCGTTCCGATGCGGAACTAATGACATTGGAACTACGGCGCATAGCTACGAAGCGACATGAGCCCGATGTATTCTACGTTCATCATGGCAGTATATCTGCGATGTTGCGTGAAGAAGCGGAAGCGGCACTCCGTACAGGATATGGACCAGCCGTTGCAGCGGCAACCTTAACACTTGAATTAGGGATTGATCTAGGTGAACTGGAAAGAGTGGTTCAACTTGGAGCACCTTACAGCAGTTCGAGCTTCGTCCAAAGACTAGGACGATCAGGACGTCGTGGTAATGCAGCATCGGAAATGTTATTCGTATGCCCGGAAGAAGAGGATGAAGAGGCAGAGTTACCCGCACGGATGCCATGGATGTTACTGCGAGCGATTGCTGTCATCGAACTATATGTTCGAGAGAAATGGGTTGAACCGCTACAAGTTCGTCAAATGCCAATGGGACTGCTGTATCATCAAACGATGAGTGCGCTTAAGAGCCTTGGTGAAGCGGCACCTGCCGATCTTGCAAGAGCGGTGCTCACGTTACCTTCTTTTAAAGGGATTCGGCCAGATGATTACAAGATATTTCTAAATTATTTACTGCAGACTGACCATATTCAGCGGACAGAAGTGGGTACCCTCATTATTGGATTGATGGGGGAGCGAATCGTGAATAACTTCCGGTTCTATGCCGTGTTTAAAGATGATGAGGAACATGTTGTATATAACGGGACGGAGGAGATTGGTTCCATTACAACGGTTCCACCTCCGGGATATTGTTTCACATTGGCAGGTAAGCTGTGGAAGGTTGAAGAGGTAGATACGAAGCATCAAGCGGTCTATGTGAAATCTTCCCGTGGAAAAGTGGACACGCTCTGGTTGGGAGCTGGTGGGGATGTACATACCCGTGTCGTGCAGAAGATGCGTGAGATATTGGCGGACGATGGTATCTACTCCTATTTAGCACCTAATGCCGTGAACCGTCTCGAACGTGCTCGCCGCCTTGTGCGGGAAAGCGGGATGTTACGTAGTTCTGTCATACCTGCTGGAGGCGATTCCTTCTTCATCATGCCTTGGGTAGGAAGCAAGCAGTTCCGAACCTTGGAACGATTAATTAAGAATAACCTAAAGGATAAGTTGGGCCTTAGGTCTGTTGTCCCTATGGAGCCTTATTATATGGTCGTATCGGGTAAGACCAATGCGCAGACTCTCCTTGACCATATTCTAGCAGAATCCTCTAACTGCGAGGATCCGATCACCCTATTATCACCTGATGAAGCGCCGTATTTGGGCAAATACGATGAGTTTGTTCCTCCTGAGTTGATTCGAAGAGCTTTTGCAATAGATGGACTTGATGTTAGAGGAATTGCTAAGGAACTAGGGAAACATGAATACAGTTCAGCATCAAATAATAACCCCATAAACGAGATCTAATGTGATCCCCTTTAAGAGTCTCTCATTAAAAACTCATGTTTTCATGTAGTGATGAGAGACCTTGGAGGGGGTATTTCCATGAGAAAAGAAGGTTTAAGACGGTAGCAGTGCAAGATTATGTTGAGAAAATCTGAATGAATACCCGCTATGCTAGTATGTTTGTAGAAAATAAATGAGACAGATTTGATTTTGTCCATTGATTTAGTATGTCGATATCCGTACTCTACTAATAGAGAATGATTATCATTATCTATAACTATAAAACGAATAGAATAGTGGGGTAGAGTGTTTATGAAGAAAGTAAGATATATGGTTGGATTAATAGCACTGATTTCCCTAATGGGGGTTATGTTACTTGGCTGCACTGGTAGTAAAGATGACATTATAGCCAGTAAATCTATGAATGGAAATAGTGCAGACAGCACAACGGATGCAGCGAAGGGAACTTCAGATGTTTCAGAGAATGAAGTCTCACGTTCGTACACTGACTATAGAGGGCATACGGTTGATATCCCGACAGCACCGCAGCGTGTCATATTTGCGGGTGAAACGACGGGTGATCTACTGGAGATAGGCATTCAGCCGATTGGGGCGCTCGGAGGCTCCATCAAAGATACATTATATGAGAATGAGTTGACCCAAGTGGAGGATGTGGGTTTTCCTATTAATCTTGAGAAGGCTATTTCCCTAAATCCCGATCTGATTCTGGTTGCAGACACCGACGAGAAAGCCTATGAAAGTCTTACAAAAATCGCCCCAACGATTATGTTTGATACATTTGCATCGCTTGATGAACGAATGATCGAGTTGGGTGACATCTTTGGTAAACAGCAGGAGGCAACGGACTGGCTTATTATTTACAATGCAAAGGCGGAGGAAATCTGGAAGCAACTTTACGAAAAGGTGCTTAAGCCAGGAGAGACGGCATCTGTATTTACGTATTATCCTGGGGATCGGCTGTTCATTATGGCTCAAGCTGGATTTCCACAGTTATTGTATGGCAAGGGTGGTATGAAACCGACGGAGCCGATTCAAGAGGTTCTAGATGCAGGAGAAGGATTTAGACAAATATCAGTGGAAGAGCTTGGTAAATTTGCAGGAGATCGTATCTTTATTCTCAATCCTGTAGACAGTGAAGCGGGGAAATCAACGGAAGAACTGTTGGCAAGTCCGATTTGGAAGGGCCTTCCTGCCGTGAAGAACGGACATGTTTACCGATTAGATATAAATAAAGCGAGCTCGGACGCCTTTACCCGTGAATATATGCTGAATGAGCTACCGAAATTACTGGGTAACTAAGGCCTAAGATAAATATATAAAGATAGCGATCGTTCTTAAGTAAGCTTTTCAATCTTAGGGTTGAAAGGCTTACCTTTTTTCTATACAATGAGAACTATTCTCATTTAAAGGAGTCGTTCATTATGAATAAGGATCCCATTCCTATATCAACAACGCAATCACTGCTCTTTCATTTGGATGAAGTCCGATTGTGTCAGGTACCTTCTGGAGGGGAAACGCTAAAGGAACGAAACCCATTACATACACTGATGGTTGTAACACAGGGTCAAGCGGGGGGCATGACGGACGATTATAGAAAGTTTCACTTGGTTCCGGGTAGGGCATTCTTAGTTTGTCCCCAAAGTGGATACCAGCTTCAGAATGAAACGGAATGCACCCTAATATATTACAGGCTGTCTTTTTCCGCTATTCAGATGAGAGGAATGCATCCTCAATTATACAATGGAGAGCTAGCATCTAGGTTAGGGGAGCTGACTGCCCATCCACTGACTCGTATCCTACGTCTTGTGAAGCTTATGGAAGAAGCAGAGATATCCTCTAACGAACTGGGAGATTACAAGAGACAGCTTTGCTTTCAAGAGCTGATGGTGCTTCTTCTTCAGCACAACATTCAACCTGAGAGCGTGAATGTAGATGGGACCAAGCTCGTTGAGGATACCCTTACCTATATTCATAGTCACTATATGGAACGTATAAGCGTCCGGCAACTTGCAGAATTAGCAGGGGTTATGTATCAACAGTATACTCGGATTTTTCAACAACTGACCGGTAAGAAACCACTGGATTATCTGAATGAGTTGCGGATTGAGAGATCTAAAGAGTGGTTGCGAAACACAGATGCACCGCTGCGTGAGATTGCTCATCTAGTCGGCTTTCAGGATGAATATTATTTCAACCGTCGCTTTCGCCAGATGACGGGTCAAGCGCCAAGACAGTATTCCAAATCAACACTGGGGCTGGTCCACGTCCGCGACTGGCTTGGTAATAGCGTCGAGATTCCGCAGCGTCCGAGACGAATCGTATATCACGGAGAGACATTTGGCGATTTAGTGGCACTTGGTGTAGATGCAGTAGAGGGTAGTGCACTCTTGGAAGAACGCATCAAGATTGGAGAGAAATTATCCAATGTGGTCGACGTCGGATTCTTAATCGATGTTGCCAAGCTAGGAGAGTTGGAACCGGATTTAATTATTCTGGCGAGCAGCGATGAGGAACAGTATAACAAGGCGATGGGGATCGCTCCAACGGTAACATTTGATTCATTTGCGCCCCTTGAAGAGCGGCTGCACACGCTAGGAAATTTGTTGGGCGTTCGTGTGGTTGCCGAACAATGGCTGGAGAATTATAAGGAACGCACGGAGCAGATGTGGATGCGATTGAGTGAGGAACTACAACCGGGGGAGAGCGCTTCAGTGTTCATTACTGATCGCGGTGGACGTTTTTTTGTAATGGGAACAATTGGACTTCCGGCTACGTTATATCATAAGTCGGGTTTTCAGGCGCCTTCCAGTATTGGGCAGTTACTTGACCGAGGAGTGAGCTATATGGAAATTTCCATCGATGATCTGACCCATTTCGCAGGAGATCGAATATTTATGGTTCTGACGAAGGAGGCTTCATCCCGGCAGGCGGCCTATGAATTAGCTGAAAGTAAGGTGTGGAAAGGACTACCCGCTGTCCGAAGTGGCCATGCTTACTGGGTAGAGGATTGTGAGTGGAATTATGGGGACGCCCTGACGAGTATCCACATTCTTGATATGCTTCCAGACTTGCTCACAAGATCTTCCTAAATAATCGTGCATTGAGGCGGCTCTTGTGCTAGATGCGATAGATCATATAGCAAGAAAAAGAGACATTAGAGCGTATTGCTCTAATGTCCCAAGACAATTTTTGTATCAAGTACCTATACACGATTATGGTGTACGTTTAGGCAACAATTTCACATATTTATCTGATAATTTCATAAGTGACATTATATAATCATAGTCCTTACGGTAGGCACTCACATCTTGAACAGGTTGGAGTGTCTTTAGCGAAGTGGCTGTTCCATCCTCAAAACCAGCACCAGGAACAAACAAGACATCGTTATTAAAGAAAGACCCTGTTGGTAAGTAATATCGCATCCCCACAACATGATGGTCCGTATTTAGAAGGTCACGTCCGAATGCGGTAAACTTCTTATCCTCTAAGGATAGACCCAAGAGATTAGCCACTGTCGGCATAATATCGAGTTGTCCACCAGTAAGTTCAACAACTTTACCATCCTTTTGTTTAGGAACATGAATCAGGAATGGAATATTGAATCGACTGATCTGATTATCGTAAGGAATACCAAGTTTGGCTGTTATCTCAGACCCAGCTATTTCTTTCGGGTTAAGACCAAAGTGATCTCCATAAACGACCAACATGGTGTTATCCCACAGGCCATTCTCTTTTAACTGATCAATAAGTGTACCTAATGCATAATCGGTATAATTCACAGCTGTTAAATAGTTACCGAGTTGCGATCCCTCCATATCGGCAGGAACCGTAATTCTACGTTTATCTTCGGGAATAACAAAGGGAGCATGACTAGACGTTGTTACGAACTGTGCATAAAAAGGCTTCTTGTCAGAGGCCATCTCTGTGATCTTCTCGATACCAACACGATACATTTCTTCATCTGAAGCGCCGAAATCATTAAATAGATCATTTACATAGTAGGGTTTGTCATAATAATGATCGAATCCAAGCCCTGGGTATAACAAGTTTCGACTCCAAAAAGTTACATCATTGATATGGAAAGTTGCTGATTTATATTGCTGATCATGTAATAAGCGCGGAAGGCTTGGTAGCTCTCTGTTTCCAAATCCGGCCGACATCGCTTCGGTTCCGGTTGGATAAATGGATGTGTTGGACATGAATTCAGCATCCGATGTATTGCCTTGACCAATCTGCTGATAAAAGTATGGGAAATAGTAGCTTTCTTTCGCAAGCTGGTTAAGCACAGGTGTGACTTCTTGTTGTTCTAGATTGAGGTGAATCGGGAAATTCTGAAAAGCTTCCATTTGCACAACAATGACGTTCATGCCTTTAGCAGATCCGAACTGTGCAGGTGGTACAGCGTTATTATTACGATAAGGATAGGTTGACTGTAGCGCATTCACTTCTGCTTTGGTTTCCTGCAGATTTCCACTAGCGATCATGTTGCTCTCTTGTTTACTCTTAAGTGCAGCAGCCACTTGGTAATTTAGAAATCCAAGATTCTCAGCTTGAACAAGTTCATTATCGATGTGCAGAGAACGGTTGATAACAAGACTTGAACAACCAATACTTAGTATTAATGTTAATGCAACAACGATGTTCCATTTCATTTTTCCGACCCGGTGATTGCGAGTAGAACTCATGATATGACCTAAGGTGTGCATTCGATGTCTCTTGCGACGGACAATGATACTAACAAGAATAAATATTAGGCCGACAGCCAAATCTACAAAAAACAAGAAATGGATCGGTTTGATCAAAGTAGTAATACTGGAACGAATTTGACCTACTTGTCCTAGTTCTGTGAGTGTCGTATATGTGGGTACTGAACCGAAATGAATCTGATACAACGTTGCAGCAAAGAGCATAAGCGAACCAATGAGATTAACACTCCAGAATACGCTTCGTTTTGCTTTGATCGGTGTGATGAGATCGAATAAACACATGATTACAAGGATGGACAATGTGTCTGCGATTAGACCTGCTCCCGTAACTTCTTTGAAAAAGAAAAAGCGAAGGAGGCATAACTTAGCTAATAATAGTAGCGTAATACCAATCAAAGTGGGTAATTTGTTTGCTTTCCAATTCATGGACATTTCTTATTTCACTTCTTTTCTTTTATTGAAAAATTAATAATTAGTGTAACGTAAAAAACGAAAAAAGACAAAGAAATGGTAGTTATTAGTCATTAGGAGAATCGACTGTTAATATGTTAGATCCGTGGACATAATAACCAAGAACTTCGACTCTGCGTAAATTTCCGCCACTAAAGTGCATCAAGGTTTAATCATCAGTGACCATAAACATGACTTCACAATGATCCATCTCAGTTTGAGATCGTTTTTGTAATGTGTTATCATTTTAGTAACAGTATGCGAAAGGAGGAGATGAGATATGATCAGAATACAACAGGTATTTCGTTTTTTTATGTTGCTTGGTATAGCTTTGGTTCTATCCTTCTCCTTTCCGGTGTCTTCTAATGAAGAGCGTACGAGTGAAAATGAAACATACCAGCGAACGATTACTTCAGAAGTACATATGGTTAGACCTCTAGTTCGTCAAACCGCACCAGTATACTCAAGGCTTATTATAGTCGCGCAATTATTACCTCTTTTATTCATGGTTTATCTTCTAAACATCCTACGATTACCTTTATTTGTGAATCCCTTTAAACGTTGTATTCCTTTATTATTACGTCGCTTATTTCTTGACCCCATTAAATACACCTCCACTTTTGTGAGCAGAGCTAATTGGTCTGTGCTCTAATTTAATTCACCCTTTTATAAGCTTACCTTTTCCTAATACAAATTTTTATAATGTTATACTAAAATGATGAACAATAGAGACGGACACTGTTCTTTTTTAATGAACAATGTAATCGTTCTATTTAAATATTCAGAATAATTGGAGGTATTTTAATAATGAATGTACGAGAAATAGATTTGCCAGGTATTGGGAAGAAATTTCATATTATGACGCGTAGTGGGGATAAGTTAGTTGTCATTATTCATGATGATGGAAGAAGAGAAATGTATCATTTTGACTATGAGGATCCGGATGACAGTGTATCTATGATTTCTATGGATGACGATGAAGCACGTGTGATTGCGGCAATTGTAGGTGGAATGACTTATGTCCCGAAAGCACTTGAGAAAGTGGATATGGCATTTGATGAACTGATTATTGAATGGTACAAAATTGACAGTAGCTATAAATCCATTGGTAAATCGATTGGTGAACTTGATGTGCGCCAGAATTCGGGAGCTATGATTATTGCCATTATTGAGAAAAATCACAGCAAGCACGTAAACCCAGGTCCAGAATTCGTGATTACGAAGGAGTCAACGCTGGTTGTTGTAGGAGAACGTGAACAGCAGAAGTTATTCAAACAAATTTTACTGAACGGAAGTGGTTGAATAGATGGATTATATTGTTTTTGAAGTAGGGTTGGCCATTGCTTTAATCGCTGCAGCGGGACTGATAGCGACTAAGATTAGATTTTCCGTTATTCCCTTTTATATATTGATTGGTATGGCCGTTGGGCCTCACGCAATGAACTTTTGGCATTTTGATTTCAGATTCATAGAGAGCGCCCCCTTTATCGACCTTTTAGGTCGCATCGGGGTACTGTTCCTCTTATTCTATTTGGGTATTGAATTCTCAATAGGGCGGTTGATCAAGTCAGGCAAGTCGATTGTGACGGGCGGATCGATATACATTGGAATTAACTTTACTTTGGGACTTATATTGGGATGGTTAGCGGGGTTTCCGATTTCGGAGATTCTCGTTATTGCAGGGATTACAACCATCTCTTCGAGTGCCATTGTAGCCAAAGTCCTTGTGGATCTGAAGCGTACAGCTAATGCAGAGACAGAAATGGTCCTTGGAATAACCATGTTTGAAGATGTATTCCTTGCTGTATATTTATCTATCCTCTCAGGAATTGTGCTCAGTGACTCCTCTAGTGTGTGGGGTGTACTATTGACGGCATCCATAGCCTTGGGATTCATGTTATTGATGATTATTATTGGACGAAAAGCTGTCCCATTGTTAAATAAGCTGCTCAATATTCGTTCTAATGAACTATTTGTCCTTGTTGTGTTTGGTTCATTATTTCTAGTGGCGGGCTTTGCAGAAACGATTCATGTAGCTGAAGCTATAGGAGCGTTACTCTTTGGACTCGTACTCGCGGATACCGACCATGCGAAACGCATTGAGCATCTTATTTTACCCTTCAGGGACTTTTTCGGAGCTATCTTCTTCTTTAGCTTTGGGCTATCCATTAATCCTTTAGAAATGTTTGGTGCGGTATGGTTATCTCTTGCAGCTGTTCTTCTAACCCTTATTGGGAATTTCGTTGCAGGTATGATAGCAGGTAGAAGTGCAGGATTGTCAACTAAGGCATCCTTTAACATCGGATTCACAATCATGGGACGTGGGGAATTCTCCATTATCATGGCTAACTTAGGCAAAGCAGGGGGCCTTATGCCCATACTACAGTCCTTTACAGCTCTGTATGTATTAATCATGGCCATCCTAGGGCCTTTATTATCTAAAGAGTCTAAGCATATTTATAACTTCATGGATAACATATTCAAATTCAAAGATTCTAAGAGAAGAGATAAAGGTGAGGTTAAGGTGAAACCTAAGCTGCCAGAGGAAAGTGGAACGTAAACGTTTATAATCCACGCCTGAAATGCTGTCCAGAACCGTCTGTCATGATAGGTAAACTCTATTGCAGAAGAGGAGGATTTGCACTGAAACTACTTAGAGCTTCTTTGGAACCAACGCACGCTTATGAGCGCGGTGAATTTAAACGCTGGTGTACTCGAATTTTGTTTGTTGTTATAGGAAGCGTGTTAGCCTCAGTAGGGTTGGAGTTGTTCTTAATTCCAAATCAGATTATTGTTGGTGGAATGACAGGGATTTCTGCTCTATTCGCTCATATGACGGAGATGAGATTAGGATTATTTCTTCTTTTATTGAATGTACCCTTTATAGGTATGAACTACAGACACATTCGAAGAGAGTTTGTCATCCTGACGGTACTGGGATTGATCGTATTCTCACTAAGTGCCATCTTTCTTCATCATACGCCTGCATTGATCGAGCATCCATTATCTGCTGCAATGGTCGGTGGAGTCTCACTGGGACTTGGAGTTGGTACAGTTGTTCGATATGGCGGAGCATTGGATACGCTGGAACTTTCTGAACAGTCTCATTGGAGAAATGGATTACCTGTGGACAACATCATGATGTTGATTAATTGTATGGTGTTGAGCACCGCTGGTGTTATATTCGGATGGGATCAAGCGATGTATTCTGTTATTGCCTATCTTCTAGCGTACGAGATGATTCATATCACCATTAGAGGATTCGCATTGTACAGGACGATGTATGTTCAGAGCGCGAGACATGACGAGATTAAGCAGGTTCTGGGATTAAGTCTTAGTCTTACGAATATATCGGAAGATGAGATGAATTCCGACCTTGAACACAATAACTTGGTATCCAAACCTTTAGTATATAAAGTGCATATCGCTGAAAAAGCACGATTTAGGGTTCTGGTGAGGTCCATAGACCCTGAAGCGGATATTTCAAGTAATGATACAAGAATCGCACCAAATTAGTTTAATGGAAATTAATTATCATGCTAATGAAAAGCCGAAAGCAGGGAGTAATCCTAGCGTTCGGCTTTTCATTGTAACTTACTATTATCACGGAAATAATAGCTGAACACATCAGCCGTTCATGACACTACCACCATTGGCTCCAAGAACTTGTCCGGTATAAATGCTTCCGTCATCTGAGGCAAGAAATAGAATGGATCTTGCAATTTCCCGTGGGAATGCGAGTCTATTTAGTAAATAACGTGCGTCGTTCTTATCTTGGGTTTCCTCGAGAGAAGAGCGGATGTCGGTGAATGTACCACCTGGTGCTACGGCATTAACTAACACGTATGGAGCTAGTTCCCTTGCAAGTGATTTAGTAAACGCAGTAATGCCGCCTTTAGCTGCTGCATAATGTGCGAATTCAGCACCACCTTGGCTTACAAGGTCGGATGTAACGTTAATGATTCTCCCGGATTTCTGCTCCCACATTCGGCGAGCTGCTTCACGAGAGGTATAGAAGGTGCCATACATATGTATTTTGATCATTCTGTCCCATTGCTCGTCTGTCATTTCTCTGACGGATACTGCTTGTGCAATTCCGGCATTGTTGACTAGAATATCTATTCTTCCGAACAGATTGTCCATCGCAGTGAATAAATCTTGTACCTGAACAGGGTCACTGACGTCTGCATGAAAGATTTCAGCTCGAACGCCGTAAGTTTCTGCTTGATTCTTAACATCCAGTGCTTCCTTATCGTCACCGAAATAGTTAATCATGACGTGGATACCTGCTCTGGCAAATTCCAAAATGACTGCTTTTCCAATCCCCCTACTAGAACCTGTAACTAAAGCGCATTTTACGGTCGACTCCATAGCCATTTTGTTTAGTCTCCTTCAATAAAATGATAGGGCTTTCATAAATGAAAACACACAAAAAAAGACGAAATATTTAAGCTAATATATCAAATTTGATCATTCATATCCATAGTTTACCATCCGTTAAGTGATGATATAAGTGAACAAATGTTACAAAATAGCAAACTAAATACACGTCGTTCATTATCGAAAGGACGTGTATTTAGTCATATATTGCAAGGGAAAGGGTCCGCTTAATGTGGAGAATCCCCATTTTCCATACGATTACTTCTTTTTGGCAGCCTTTTGAATAAGCCCAATGACTTGATCTATCGTACTCGAATGATCATGTTTAGTCATGTTGTCTACAATTTGAAGACGGTTAGACAACAAGAGTTCTAAAGATCTCATGAAGGAGTCATCGCTCAACTCTTCTTCCATTAGAACCTCAGCATATCCTGCTTTCTGAAATGATTGTGCATTTAATATTTGATCTCCCCGACTTGCTGCCCTTGATAGAGGGATCAATAACATGGGTTTGTGAAGTGCAAGAAATTCGAATATCGAATTGGAACCTGCTCTTGTCACGACAACATCAGCGGAAGCGATGACATCCGACAGCTCATCGTGGATGTATTCGAACTGTTGATATCCATCGAGATGGATGGAAGGGTCGATTTGGTCTTTCCCGCAGATATGTACCACTTGGTATTGTTCCAGGAGTTGGGATAGATTGTTACGAATGGTTCCATTTATTTTTTTCGAACCTAAGCTACCACCCATTACGAGAATAATGGGTTTACTGTTAACGAACTTAAGTAGGCTTCGCCCACGAGCGGCATTGCCAGCTCGAAGCTCATCACGAATAATAGCGCCAACATAAGTGGCTTTGTCACTCTTGATATGATCTAACGTTTCAGGGAATGTCACGCATACCTTAGTTGCAAGAGGAAGTGCGATTTTATTAGCGAGACCTGGCGTGATATCTGATTCATGGATAATGATGGGCACGTTGTTTAATTTGGCGCCAATGACGACAGGCACGGAGACGAATCCACCCTTTGAGAACACAACATCGGGTTTTATTTTCCGAATTAAGGAGTAAGCTTCAAATACACCTTTGACGATGCGAAAGGGATCTTTGAAATTCTCAACACTCATATATCGTCGAAGTTTGCCTGTTGAAATGCCGTGATAATCAACATGATCAACGTTACGAATAAGCTCAGACTCAATGCCCTTGATCGAGCCTATATATGAAACATCCCATCCTGATGCAACAAACCTTGGAATGAGAGCTACATTCACAGTGACATGACCTGCGGATCCACCACCAGTAAATAAAATACGTTTGGACATTTGTTAAACCTCACAGTTGTTCTGGTCACTTACGTGTCCCAGTTATTCTAAATTTCTTTTCAATTGATATCAAGTAAGTAGCTGTTAGTAACTACTCAGATTTCGTGCAACCACTCTCTATAGAGGGTTTACCTGAACCATGGCTTGTTTCCCGCTGAGTTGTATCCCAGTTTGTTTACCCCCAACGTCAATAACATCTTTTAGTAATCGTTCTAACAATTCCTTCGCTTTAGGACCTTCTTTACCTTGAATACGAACAACGAGCAACACGGATTTTCCCGATTGCAACAGCTTATGAGCCTGATTTTTCTTCGTATCGTAATCATGATCTTCAATTTGAGGGGTCAGGCGTATTTCTTTTACCTTAGTATTCTGTTCTTGCTTGCCGCTCTTTGGCTTGCCTTGCTGTACTTCTTGCTTAGCAGCTCCAGCCTTCATTAATCGGCAGGGTGGTGGGCTACTAAAGAGGGATGTACAGATCAGATCCACTTTGAGCTTTTTGGCCATGGATAGTGCTTCAACAGTGGAGACCACACCTAAGTCTTCTCCATGAATGCCGGTCAATTGAACCTCGGAGGCTCTAATTTTTTCGTTTTTGATCATTCTTTACACACCTAGACTTTCACTTGGGATAATGACCCCATGTTAGCGTGTGGGAAGAGAAATATCAACTATTAGAAAAAGTCCGTAACGTGTGAGTCTTAGACTCGAGAGTGAGTTGAAATTGAAAGGGGGTAATATCGGAAATGAAATGTTACTTAGGAACGAGAATTGCCCCTCGCCAACAAGAATTGAAGGCTGAGAAAGTTTAGCAAATCTTGTTCATCATATGAAGAGAGAAATAATACAATGCCTTATTGTTATAAAACATCGACGATTGGATATAATATATAGAGTGGTGGGGAATACGTTGTTATGTGCAAATTTTTTTTGTGTGGAAATATGAAGAGCCTAATAATTGATTTCACCTCATCCTTGCGTTTAGTATTGGCGTGTGATACAATTACCTTAGTTAGAAAACAGCAAGAACACATTGATCGCTTTCACGTATTGAAAAGCGGATTCAGTAAAAATGGAACTCTTTTCAATGTGTGAAACTTTTTTATATGTAAGTGTAAAAAAAGATCAGCATTAAATTAACTTTTTGGAGGAATTACAAATGCAAACAGGTACAGTAAAATGGTTTAACGCAGACAAAGGTTTCGGTTTCATCGAAGTTGAAGGTGGAAGCGACGTTTTCGTACACTTCTCCGCTATCACTGGTGACGGATTCAAAACTTTGGACGAAGGCCAACGCGTACAGTTCAACGTAGTTGAAGGAAACCGTGGACCACAAGCAGAAAACGTAGTTAAACTTTAATTAACTCAAGACTGCCCTTAACGTCTGTTAAGGGTGGTTTTTTCTATACTATGATATTTAAGAACGTAAAGGTATGATCTATCTTACGGATGCCGCTATTCTAAGTTAGGTATCCGTCTATACTTGTTTGGTTTTTTAAAGTCTTAGAAGGAGGTTGAGTATGAACTATCGCAAAAAATCGTTAGAGGAAATTCCAGAGGAAGATACTTCGATTTGGTCCTGTACGGACGAGAGCTGTAAGGGATGGATGCGTGATAACTTCGCATTTGAACATGAACCGACTTGTCGGTTGTGCAATTCCCCTATGGTGAGGGCTAGCAAGATGCTTCCTATACTTAACAATTCCAATGGTGACTTGAAGGCAATCAAGAAGGGCGTTCAGATTGATTAAATAACATCTAGGAAGAACTTCCATCGGTGGATGTTGCCTTCTAATACAAATAGAAACAGACCGTAATCCTTTAGGATTACGGTCTGTTTCTATTTGTAAATATGAAGTGTGTCTTAGTCGTAGTAAACTTTATTCTTTTTTCTTGTTGAGAGCTACAAATAAAGCTGCTATCGAAAAGATTAAGGCTGCAAGAGAGATAATCATGGTAGCAATACCCATGCCTGAGGTGGAATTAGTCATATCCATATTGGATGAGTCCGACATGTCTGAATGCTCGTGACCATCTGACACGGGTACTGTGGGTGTCGTTGTGCCATGAGTATCGTCATGACTTTCACTGTTGTTATTATTAGTTGCTTCCTCAGATGCTGAAGCGGCTGCAACAACGGTGATAGAATGAGGTGATTCTGAACCTTCATCTCCAGTCCACTCTACAATATTTCCGTCTTTGTAGTATTGATAAGCGTCCCATGCTAAGGATGCATCCGCTTCTGGATTCTGGACTACGAAGTTAAAGGCTTGAAATTCACCTGTAGAGATTCCGTTGCCTGTAGCGGTCCATGTAATGGAACTGACTTTACCTGAAGTGTCTTTCGCTGTGCTGATTTGCCAATCAGGTACAGGTTGATATTGTTTGAAATCTACTCCAGTCGGAATTTTTAACGTTACTTTCGTCGTTGGGATGTCTCTTTCAACGGGAATTTTAATAGTATAGGTTTCCCAAGCACCTGGTGTAGATGTTGTTGGTTTAACGGTAACATGAGCGCTTGCGACACCAGCGAACATCATGATACATGTGGCAACTGAAACGAACATGATAGATAATTTAGATCTTTTAAACAAAGTAAATCCCTCTTCTCAATTGTAGTGTGAATCGTCTTACTCGGTTCCTACCCTAATGTTAAATTCGGTGTCCAAAGTATCCAGCGAATCTGTTAGGATATGAACTTGGATATTCCACCGACCGGCCATGCTGATGAGATCTTCGGCGATAAAAGTGGAACCCGGTTGATATGGAATGAGGATTTCATATTTGTTCATGTCCATATCGAGGGAAGTGAGCGTAAGCTTAATTTGTTGAATGTTACTTACTTCTTTGTGACTAGCATCCTGTACTTGGATTTCAAATTGATTATTTCCGATGGTATTAGGACTAACCTGAAGTGAAATCTTTTCCCCAGTCGCTAACGTATTACTCAGATCAACTGGACCTGGTGAAGACATGGCTGTTGGTAAATTACTAAGGAGTGCCGCAAGCACAAGTGTGATTACACCGACACTTAATTCGATCCATACCGTTCTTCCTATGGATTTATTACGTCTTCCACGTAACATGTTGAAGGCTGCCAACCCTAGCATGATGAGTACGAGACCACATTTGATTAGCAACACTTGACCATATGTTGTGTTAAATAATGAATACATGGTCGGTATATACTTCAGACTGGCATAGGTCCCGCTTAGTATAAGGATGGTTACAAGACCGGTTCCCCAATAGGAGAACGTACGAATAACTCGGAAAATCATCCTTTTTCGATCTTCGGGGGAAGAAGGAAGCGAAGCCTCACCTGGCAGAATAGCAGCTAGAGTAAGTAATGAACCGATCCAGATACAGCTAGCGGACAAGTGAAGGAAGTTCATCGTTATGGATAGAACTTTCAATTCAGATGCAGCAGCATGGCCTATGAATGACTTAGATAAGAGAATTCCGAGTCCCAGAAGTAAAGCCGTGTATTGATAAAAGGACCTTGTGTAACTTCTCTCAGATGTTCGATTGGCAATATACATAACACCGCCTAAGACAATGACCATAACGAATTGGAGTAACCAAATTGTGCTAAAGCTCGTTTGCATCATTTGTTCAACCCATGGAGTCGTCCATAACTCAGACCATTGTAGTCGTGCTTCGATCGTAGCTTGTAAGGGAAGACTTAGCACAATGCTTGCAACTATACCTCCGTAAGATATCCATAACATCATACGGCTGCGCTGTGGTAATCGATGTTTCGCTTTGGGATTAGACGGATACATGAATAGATAGAAGGTGAGAATACCCAATAAGAAAGCCGTGCTTAAGTAGAGTAACCACCGGATTACAATCAGATCTAATCCAGGATAGTACCCTGTAGAGGTAGCTGCGGGAACATTAGTTGAACTACTACTGTTTCCAATTTGGAAAGGAATGTTCCCTTCTAGTGGATGACCATCCCCTGAAATGATCTTCCAACCAATGATATAGAGCCCATCTGGCAGATTGGGTTGGACACTTCCCTCAAGTGTCTTTGGCTGATTGTCTGCGATGTGGCTGTCATCTAGGTCAACGCGTTCTCCTGATGAATTCGTAACCTGAATAGAATGAAATGCAGGCTGGATCGATTCATTGAATTGGAGTGTGATCTTGGATGGTGAACCTAAGACTGTCTCGTTGGCTGAAGGTGTGGATTGTTGAAGATAGGCATGTGCATATATGGATGAAGGAAATAGAAATATACATACCAACGATAGGATCAATCCAAGTCCGAGTGTCTTTTTAATAATGTGCAAAATGTATTCACCTACTTACTCTTATGTTGTAATAGATCTATTTTACCGTGCTGTTCTTTAAATTGTAATGACTCTAATGGGCTATAGAGCGCAGTTAGGAAGGAAGATGGAGCATGAGGGAGGATATCTATGACTAAGGATGGTCAGGACCTCTCTTCAAAGTGTATCCTGTATTTCAAGGTGTGAGTCATGTTCAGCGAGATTCCATAATTGCTCAGCGTTCTTTATACTTAAAGTAGAACTTTTAACCGCAAGTTCAAAAACAAGTCAGGAGTGATTTCGTTAATGAACCATGCTATGTTGGAACGTCGTAGTGAGATATTGAAGAAGAATATCCACCAAATGATCATGCAAGATAATCAGGTTGGCATTAGTGATCAGCAGAATATGCTTATGCAGCATATGATTAAAGAGCTTCATCAAACATCTCACGAAATGAATACAACGGAAAAAGATTGAGATGACGACATTAAATCACTAAATAACCCGTTAGTTCGCAAGTAATCGAACTAACGGGTTATTCATATTTTAACAGGAATAGATCGAGATCATATAAAAAGAAGCATGGTTGTTAGAATTGTAGCATTGGGAATTTTATCGTCCCAACGAATTTCTCTTCAATGTAAGCGATAAATAACTCTGTTAGAGTTGGATCGAATTGTGAACCAGCACATGCCCGAATTTCTGTGATAGCTTCTGATAATGTCTTCGTTTTTTGATAGGGTCTTTCCGATGTCATGGCATCGAAGGAATCGATAATGGTCAGCATGCGGCACAGCATTGGAATTTGCTCTTCCTTGAAGCCATTGGGATATCCTTTGCCGTCGTAACGTTCGTGATGGAGTTCGACTAAAGGGGCTAATTCTTTGAACCGCTCTTGACTCA
The DNA here is from genome assembly GCF_900156375.1 of Paenibacillus macquariensis. Lineage (GTDB taxonomy): Bacteria > Bacillota > Bacilli > Paenibacillales > Paenibacillaceae > Paenibacillus_AQ > Paenibacillus_AQ macquariensis. The sequence goes on along the minus strand of NZ_FTNK01000014.1, from coordinate 121,722 downwards.
AAATGATGTGTTTACCCCATGTGACATGGCTTTTGATCATGTTCCATTCATCTGAGGTAAGTTTTGTGGTCGTTTGAAGGAGTTCACGAGGGAGTTCTATCTTTCCGATATCATGAATGAGAGCTCCTAATACGAATTTTCTATAATATATAGCATCCAACTGTAGAATTTCACTCATGTCGATGGCATATTGAAATACTCGCTTAGAGTGGGTATAGGTTGTAATATCTTTATACAAGAAAAGACTTAGTAGTTGTTCGAGGTCTCTCACATCTTGGGAAATGTCGATTTCTGACTTTAGATTAGTTGTAGATCCATGGATGTAGACTGTGTTTTTCCCTTGGTGTTTAGCTTGAGATAGTGCTTGAGTTGCGCGATCAACGAGATCTGATTTGTGATGTATATCCAGTTGAACGGTAGCAATACCTGCAGAGAAAGAGAGACAACTATGAGGAAATACCTCAACTCCTTCGAAATAAGTATCATTTAGATTTTTGCGAAGGCGGTTTATAAAGAGAAAAGCTTTATTTGAATCATAACCGGGCATGAGAATTGTGAATTCTTCATTTATACTCCGAGAGGCTATAGCATCGATCGCTTCAGACTCGTTTTTAAGATTCTTTCCAACCAAGGCAAGCAGTTGGTCAGCTAAGAGATGACCATGATGATCTTTAAATATTTTGAAATCATCGATATGGATCATTGCAAGGGATAAGTTAGAGGTATTCAAGATGGAATCATTGAGTTCTTTCTCAAGACTACGCTCAAAAAAGTTGTGGTTATAAAGTCCTGTGTGAGGATCTTTGATTGCTCGCTCTTCAACTTGTAGATATAGGTTAAACATACGAATATAAGATCGCGAGAGTAGGATGCTGAGACCCGTAAACAATAATAGTCCTATAATACCGTTATGGACAATTAATACAGTAAGGACGATAGATAGGATTAAGGTGCATAGATATATCGTTAAGGATGCCTTGAACTGGTTCTTGAGTGTGTCGCGAAGACGATTACCAAAGTCCAGAAAGTAAAATATACTAATACATAAGATATTTACAGTGAAATACACCGTTAATGCGAGGGTATAAGCAAATAGGTGTCTATTATCTAAGGCTCCTGTGGAACCTCCTGCCCAGTTATACATAGTGGCAGAAAGGATGACCATATTGGAATAAATACAGAAATTAATCAGATGCTTTCTCAGCGCAACTTTTCTTTCGCAGATTGTAAAGACAAGTGCATTTAAGAATAGTACGGTTAGGGCAAATGAAACGTCGTAGATAAACACGCAAGCCAGATAAACGGCAGAGTCCATCGATTGTTTACTTCCGTCAGGTGGTAACTGAAATGTGAAAAAGTAAAGTACAAAAGAGGTCCCAAGCATAGATGTTAATAATATCCACTCAGAGGATGAATACTCGAACAAAGAGGGCTTATATACCATGCTGAATAAGCTAATCCCAAGAAGGCATAGTAACAATGGGTAAATCTGACGCCATGTTATACCTTTGAACCATTGTGAGGTAAACATGGATAACCTTCTTTCTTTAGAGTGACTATTGATGGGTTGTGAAATTTAGATGTGCTAATTTATCTATGATTCGTCAAAAAAAGAAAAATTCCTTTATTTTATACCATTTATTTCATAAAAATTTCCATAAATATAGGCTATAGCGCGATGTATTAAGGAATCCATTGTTGAAGGTCGCAAGAGAAGTTGTGTCGTGGAAAGAATCGTAGAAGGTGAAAGTGATGTGATTGACGAATTGTTGATAAATCCCCTTAGTTAAGATTTGAGAGTGGTTGGGGTAAAGGGGGATCGTCAATGGTATTATCAAATACATCTGAAGAGCTTAAGACAACATTACAAATTACGGGTATGACGTGCTCAGCATGTGCAACTCGGATTGAGAAGGGTCTTAGCAGAATGACAGGAATCTCTCAAGCGAATGTGAACCTTGCTTTGGAAACGGCTCATGTTGCGTATTTATCAAGCAATATAACGGTGAATGAGATGATTAGCAAAGTGGAACAACTTGGATATAGAGCCTCACTTAAGCAGGAGGCACAAGATATAGCGCGGCTTCGACAACATGAAATTGATCGGAAAAAATGGATGTGGTTGTTCGCGGCAACACTTTCGCTTCCCTTACTATGGGCTATGGTAGCACATTTCTCATTCACTTCATGGATTCCTGTTCCTTCTTTATTTGTGAACCCGTGGTTCCAACTGGTCTTAAGTACGCCAGTACAGTTTATTATTGGAGGCCAATTCTATGTGGGCGCCTATAAAGCACTGCGTAATGGTAGTGCCAATATGGATGTGTTGGTCGTCTTAGGTACGTCGGCAGCTTATTTCTATAGTGTATATCTTACGATTCAGTCAATCGGTATGGGGACAATGGAACACACGGTCGAAATGTACTACGAGACAAGTAGTATGCTAATCACATTAATTCTGGTAGGCAAATGGTTTGAAGCGTTGGCCAAAGGTCGTTCATCGGAGGCTATTAAGAGTCTGATGGGATTGCAAGCTAAGACTGCGCTCATTCTGCGTGATGGAGAAGAAGTTAGCATTCCAATAGATGAGGTTATAGTCGGTGATGTGATCATCGTTAAACCTGGAGACAAGATTCCCGTAGATGGACAAGTTATTCAAGGCCAATCATCTATAGACGAGTCGATGCTTACGGGAGAGAGTATCCCTATAGAGAAACGGGTGGGAGATAAGGTAATAGGTGCAACGCTGAACAAGAATGGTGTCCTTCGTATCGAAGCCACGAAGGTTGGTAAAGATACGACGCTAGCACAGATCATCCAAGTGGTAGAAGCAGCACAAGGTTCAAAGGCACCTATTCAACGGATTGCAGATGTGATTTCAGGCATTTTTGTACCTATTGTGGTAGGCATTGCGGTGATTACGTTCATTATGTGGTATTTCGTAGTGGAGCCAAGCCAATTCGCTAGTGCTTTGGAAAAAGCCATTGCTGTACTTGTCATTGCTTGCCCATGTGCGCTTGGTCTTGCGACACCAACGTCAATTATGGCAGGGTCGGGTCGTGCTGCAGAACTTGGAATTTTGTTCAAGGGCGGAGAGTATTTAGAGTCTGCACAGCGAATAGAAGTTGTCGTGTTAGATAAGACAGGTACGGTGACTAATGGTAAGCCTATATTGACAAACGTTCTTCCCGTAGCGCCGATGACCGCGAGCTCATTACTCAGAATGACAGCTGCTGTTGAGAGGTATTCGGAGCATCCACTTGCAGATGCTATTGTGAGTGCGGCGATAGATAGAAGTAAAGGGTTGCCACTACCTGCTGCCAAACATTTTGAGAACCTTCCAGGGTATGGCGTCATGGCATGGGTGGAAGGTAGGAAGATGCTCGTAGGTACACGTAAACTGATGTCTGATCATGGACTGGATATAGGAACTGCCCATGAAGACATGAATAGCCTTGAAGAATTAGGAAAGACCGCCATGCTTGTTGCTATTGATGGTAAATATGCGGGAATCGTGGCTGTTGCGGACACCATCAAAGAGACTTCTAGAGAAGCTGTCAAGCGATTGCGAGATATGGGGATGGATGTCATCATGATTACCGGTGACAACAAGCGTACGGCTAAGGCGATTGCCAAGCAAGCAGGTATCTTAACGGTATTGGCTGAGGTGCTTCCAGAGGGCAAAGCAGCGGAAGTGAAGAAGCTACAGCAGTCGGGTAAAGTTATCGCCATGGTTGGAGATGGGATTAATGATGCACCAGCCTTAGCTACAGCAGATATCGGAATGGCCGTCGGCACAGGAACGGACGTTGCCATGGAAGCCGCCAACGTTACGCTGATGAGAGGGGATTTGAACGCCGTTGCGGACGCTGTCATGATGAGCAGAAGAACGATGAGCAACATTAAGCAGAATCTGTTCTGGGCGTTAGCGTACAATACAATAGGTATCCCAATAGCTGCTTTAGGATTGTTAGCTCCTTGGCTTGCAGGCGCAGCGATGGCATTTAGCTCAGTCTCCGTCGTGCTTAATGCACTACGATTGCAACGTGTGAAGCTATGAAATGCTTTAACTTCTAACGTAATAATCAATTTGGGGTGGGAGTTTACATCAATCGACAAGTAACCTAGGGAAGTTAACTTTCTTAGGTTTTTTTCTATTCAAGGGATTGACAGTATGACTATATTTCCATATCATGATTAAACAAACGTTTAATTAAAACAAATGTTTAAATGAGATAATAGGAGATGAGAAGGATGGTTAATGCCTTACAAGCTTATTTTAAGAAACCTCAAACGATTATTGCAATCGTGATAGCTATTGCCTTTCAGTTAATCTTTAGCGCGATATGGATGACGGCTTATGATGGGGTGACTGAACGAGTTGATAACTTTCAGATCGCTTTAGTAAATCAGGATAAGACGACGGGGGCAATGATAGAGAAGCAACTTGTTGGCAAGCTTCCTTTTAAAGTCATTACCTTGGATCAACAAGAGGCAGAGAGACAGCTGGATATACGTGATGTACAGATGATTGTACAAATACCCGAAGATTTCAGTCAACAATTGCAGACTTCTGGGGAAAAGGCTTCGCTTGTCTATACAATTAACGAATCGAATGCGGCTTTAATTAAGAGTATAATGCAGACGGTAGCAACCACAATCACAGATATGGTGAATAAGAATGTAGCCACGCAAGGGACTCAAGCTGTGCTAGAACAGTTACAAATGCCCTCTGCCCAAGCGGGTGTTACGGCTCAGTCATTAGTGGGGAAAGTAGAGTCCCAAATGATCTATACCCATCCTGTCAGTGGGATGAATAATCAGATGGTTCCATTAATGCTTGTCTTGGCTTCTTTTGTTGGAAGTATGATCATGGCGCAGAACTTACATCAGTCAACATTATTATTGGCAGGTACGCTTTCCAAATGGAATAGTTTTCGTGCACGACTAGTTATTAATTTTATTTCGGCGCCTGTGATTTCTTTCATAGGTTCGGTCATGGTATTGGTACTAGGAGGACAAATGGAGCGTGGTTTTCTAGCACTATGGATGTTTCAGATGTTATTAATATTTGCTTTCATGTTCTTTAGTCAAATGTTTATTAACGTGTTAGGCATGAGTGGGATGCTAATAAATATTATCATGATGTCCATGCAACTAGTGACCTCAGGTGCGATGGTACCGCGACTCATGTTGAATAACTTTTATCATTCGATAGGACAATTCTTACCGGCGACATACGGTGTTCAAGGATTGATGGCGCTTCAGTTCGGAGGACCTGGCATATCTTCGAGTATATGGGGACTCATGATTATTACTGTAATATGTTTGCTAGTTAGTTTGTTGGTGGTGGCTCTTAAGAAAGAAAAAGTCTCTAAGGGGATTCATCAAGAAGAAAGCATCCCAGTATCTATACCGAGTCACCCCTAGCTTGCACATGCAATTCTTAAGATTCATAATGAGATGTAGTAATCTTAAGGGGACGAACCAATGGAATATTCGGAACTAGACATAAAAATGCGTATTTTGTTATCGGCTAAGAAGCTCTTTGCTAGGCAAGGATATGATGGAACAAGTGTCCGTCAGATATGTGAGGAAGCTAATGCCAACATTGCTCTTGTATCCTATCACTTTGGGGGCAAGGAGAAGGTGTTTGAGGCTTTGTTTGTAAATCTTTTTCCACATAAAGATTTGTTGGATATTAAAGATTTGCTTCAAGACCCAGTGGAAGGTATGAGAACGATGATTCATGGGGTAATTAAATTTACTATAGCTGATAAAGAGTTAAGTGATATTGTTCAGCAGGAGATTATGCTTGAATCTAATCGGATGAGGGTTGTGTTAGAATTCGTGAATCCGATGTGGTCCAAGGTCAAGCAGTTATTGGAAAAGGGGAAAGAAGAAGGTGTCTTTCACTTCACTTCTTTGCCTCAAGCTTTGCTAATGGTTATCAATTTATCCCTTGCACATAAGAAGACTTGTTTAATTCAAAAGTTATTTCCAAATGATGAGCTTGTACCGGATATTCTTGCTGATCAGACAGTTGAATTTATACTACGAGGATTAGGAGCGTTAGAGAGATGAGCAATGAAGTTATAGTCAACGAGACACTTTCTCTATTAAGGAACCATCGATCTGTTCGTCAATTTACAGATACTCAGGTCACAGATGAACAGTTGAATACGATTATATCCACAGCACAACGGGCTTCAACTTCTAGTAATGTGCAAGCTTATAGTGTCATTGCTATAACGGAACCAGAACTTAAAGGGAAGCTAGCTGCTCTTGCGGGAAATCAAGCGTATGTTGAGCAGTGTTCCGTTTTCCTGGTCTGGTGTGCAGATTTACATCGCCTGAAGCAAGTAACGGCACCGCATTTAGGTGATAAACCGTCCTACGAAGACTCGATGGAAAACTTTATTGTAGCCACGATAGATGTGGCTTTAGCGGCTCAGAATGCAGCGATTGCTGCGGAATCATTAGGGCTTGGAATTGTGTACATTGGCGGCATTCGAAACCATATTGCAGAGGTCTCAGAACTTCTTGGTTTACCCGAATTAGTGTATCCTGTATTCGGCATGTGTGTAGGATACCCGGATCAAGAGAATGATTTGAAACCACGCTTACCCATCGAAGCGGTACTTCACAAGAATGGTTATAATAAGGAACAAAGCATAGAACAGGTGAAATCTTATGATGTGACTACGAAACAATATATGATTGAAAGAACAGAGGGGAAGAAAGATACCCCATGGTCACAAGTCATGGCTAATCGTTTGGCATTACCACATCGATTACACATGAAGGAATTTCTAGAGAGTAAAGGGTTTATGAAAAAGTAATTCATATGACCTCATGGTATCCCATAAAATAGTTTAGTGTTGGAGTAGATCATTGCACGGGCTTCTACAACATTCATGTTATGTATCTGACTCCAGGCTTCAATCACATCAGCAACCATACGGGGATGGGTTAGTTGTCCGGAGAAAGGTCCTTCGAAAGGCCACGGACCATCGGTTTCTACCATGATCTGATGGATTGGATAGACGCGAGCTAGTTCTTGAATTTCGACTTCATATACAAGATCGGGTGTGAAGGAGATATAGTATCCGTTATTTGCCATCCTCTGTATAGTGTCTCGAGAACCCTTGAACCAATGAAAATGTGCACGCTTTACGTTATAATGTTCAAGTAAGTTACACACGATATCGGCGTCTTCATAAACAGCATGGAGTACGATAGGCTTATTATGAATAGCAGCAAAAGAAATAAACCTCTCTAGTAGGTCGATATAGGGCAATGGATCAAATGAATGGCCGTGCTCTTTGGCTTCTAGGTAAGAATAATAGGGAAGTCCCACTTCACCGACAGCAACCATATCTTGAAGATGTAGCTCCATCCATGAGAACAGTTGCGTAGTCTCCTGCATGGTCGGCAAGGGTTGTTCGGGATGGAATCCGAAGGCTGGATGAACAATAGAGGGGTACATTCTCGAGAGTTCTAGGTTGCGCTTACTGGATGTAAGGTCCATAGATACAGCAATTACACCTGTGACGTTGTCATTACATAACGACTCAAGGTGTAATGGGTGCTGTTGTGTATAGGAATCAAGATGTATATGAGAATCAAAGAGTGGCGTGTTTACTGAAAGATTCATGTTGATCGACTCTCCTATCTTAAATTTTTTTGATTAATTACAGAAGTATAGAATGGAGTCGGTCGTCTTTATGACAAATTTGATGGAGCAAGTCATTGAATGGCTTCTGAATTTTACAGGCTTAGAGGGTATTGGAATTATCCTCCTTACGACAGTGCTTGCTATTATTCAGGGCATATTAGGTCTGTTTCCATTTGCAACATTAATTGTGCTTCACATATCTATTCTAGGCTTGGAAGTTGGATTACTGGCTAGTTGGTTAGTTGGCTCTGTGGCTGCCATTCTGGTGTTTACGATGTGTAGATATTTTTTCTACAATTGGTTCAACAGAAGATGGGGTAAACGTTTGGAACGGTATGAAAAGTGGCAACATGGCATGGATAAATACGGTGGATGGTCTATTATCTTTCTACGTACGATTCCTGTTATGCCTAACAATCTCATTTCCTTTATGTCTGCCGTATCCCCAATCAAGTCCTCCACGTATGCCTGGGCATCTATCGTAGGTACACTTTCACATATTTGGTTGTTTGGTATTATCAGCTCATCCATTATTATGCCGGATATGAATATTAAGGGGATGACACTGTCATATGTCCTGTTTTGTATTGTTCTTATCTCTATATTCATAGCTAATAACTATAAAAGTTTTGGGAAAAGTCGGGGATAAGGTTGTGTACCTAGCTATCGTAAAATCTGCATTTTACGTTGTTCTTCCTTCATCAACTCTGATAGTTCTCGTTTCAATCCTAAGAATGTAGGATCTTCAGTCATTGCCTCTTGGCGAGGTCGAGGGAAAGGTACCTCAATCTCTTGTAGAACAGTACCAGGTCGACTTGAGAATACGTAAATACGGTTGGAGAGGAGTAACGCTTCCTCTATATTATGTGTAATGAGTAATATAGAGCGACGATTCTCTTCCCACATATCGAGTAGCCAACGTTGCATATCACTTCTAGTGAGTGCATCTAATGCACTGAAAGGCTCGTCTAAGCACATCAGTTCTTCGGGACTGAGTAATGCTCGTAGGAATGCAGCTCGCTGCTGCATACCACCAGATAACATATGTGGGTAAGCTTGCTCGAATCCAGATAGACCTACCTTCGCAATCCACTCTCGGGCATCCATACGTGCTTCCCTCTTGGAAATCCCCTTTACTTCCTGTGCTAGAATCACATTATCCTCAATCGTTCGCCATGGAAATAGAGCGGGTTGTTGAGGCATAAAGCTGATATGACCACGTTCTCCAGTTACCTCTTGTCCGTTCATCCATACTTCGCCGGAGTCCGGTTGGACTAACCCTCCAATAATATGAAATAGCGTACTCTTTCCACATCCTGATGGACCCACGATCGATACAAATTCACCTTGCTCTACCGTAAGTGTTACCCCGTCAAGCACGGGTAGTCCAAGACGTCGTCTGTTGAAACTTTTATGAATATCCGTAACCTGTAAGGCGGGAGATACAGAAGTAACTACGCCGCCAGGGTTACGATCATGCTGAGTAGGAAATTCCAACAATGCCAACACACCCTTTATTATTTGATAGAATTCTTTGAGAAAAGGATCATTAACTTACTGCCGTTGATTCCAGCGAGCGAACCATTTCTCGAGCAGGGCAATTATTGCGAACATGGTCAGACTAAGAACTACAATGATGGCTATCGCAATAAATACACGGTCTGTACGATAACTGGATTTCTGAAGCATCATATAATAACCAATACCTTTATCCGAGCCAATCCATTCAGCAATGACTGCACCCATCACGCTATACGTTGCTGCAATCTTAATACCTGAGAAGAGTGAAGGTAGTGCATGTGGAAGCTCTAACTTAAGGAATATTTGCCTATTGCTTGCACCGATCATACGCATATAGCTAAGCATGATAGGATCAGTTTGTCGTAACCCACCCATCATAGCGATAGCCACGGGAAAGAAACAAACAAGGGTAATCACGATCACTTTAGGTAGCAGACCGAACCCAAACCAAATCATAAGTAGGGGAGCAAGCGCTATAGTAGGTACATTTTGACTGAGAATAAGTAGAGGATAGAGGGCCGATTTAAGAAAAGGAATACGGTGCAACACTATGGCAATAAGAAGACCTATTGACGTTCCAATTGTGAAGCCTACTCCTGTTAACTTAACTGTTGCCAAAGTGTGGTGCCACAATCCAGCAGATCCCGCTATCGCTTCATGAGCAATATCTATTGGAGAGGGTAGAATCCATTTCTCAATCTCAAAGAGTGAGGTACATAGTTGCCATATCCCCAATAAAAAGAGAACCGCCACGAGGGGCGGCCAAATTTTGTTCCACCACAACCTCATGGACGATATTTCTCCGTTAACTTATCCATGCTGATGCCGTTTGGATTGTGTGCGATTTTAATCTGAGAAATAACACTAGGGCTACCCGCAGCGACAAGCGCCTCATGCATGTTCTTCACGATGTCTAATAACTCGCTAAGTTCACCTTCCATAGTAGTCTCCAGTGGATGAACCTCGTGCTTCACGCCGGATTGTTGGATGACCTCAATTGCACGATCTACATAAGGAATAGAATCTTCATTTCCAGGTGTCTTCGGAATAACTTGAATGCTCAATAATGTGTTTGCCATGATTATATGTTCATCCTTTCAAGATGGGTTTGAGTGATTCGTTACTTCGCTAAAAAATCATTGGTATAGGCTTGATTAATATCAATCTGTTTATCTAGAAGCTTATGCTGTAACATCCAATCGGTATAACCCTGCCATACGGATGCCTTCTGCTCACCCCAACGAGGTGCATCATCAGTATAACGTGGACTAAGCCATTTCTGACTAGCTAGGACTAGATCCTTATCCAACTCAGGGACGGCTTTACTAAGGATATCAGCTGCTTGTTCTGGATTATCAATAGCGAGTTGATACCCTTTGGCAGTAGCTTTAAGGAAAGCTCTAACTAACTCTGGGTCATCCTTGATCTGCTTCTCATTCGTTACGATAACAGGGGTGTAGTAATCAAGCTCTGGTGCGTAATCTTTCACATATAACATATCGAGTGGTTGTTTACGTAATTCAGCTTCGATACCCGTCCAAGCATAGAATATCCAAGCGAAATCGATATCACGCTTAACCGCAGTGAAATAATCAGCGTCACCCATATTAATGATCTTAACCTTCTTAACATCGCCTTTATCTTTCTCCATGATGGAACTCATCACGGCTTCTTCAATAGGAGAACCCCAACCGCCATACGTTTTGCCTTCGAAATCTGTAGGAGATTTAATGTTCCGGTCTACAGGTGCTGCGAACCCAGAGGTGTTATGCTGGATTACTGCTGCAATAGAGACGAGAGGTACATCTTGTGTTCTTGCTTGCGTTACACCCTCCTGATAACTAATTCCAAAAGGGACAGCCCCTGATGCGACCATCGTATCGGCTCCACCCTCACCTGGTTGGATGATCTCAACGCTGAGTCCTTCTGCTTCATAATACCCTTGATCTTTCGCTACATAGAGTCCCGTATGATTGGTATTAGGAGTCCAGTCCAACACGACCTTGATGTCTCGCAATTTCTTAGGCTCGGTTGAATTTACATCTGCATTCTTGTTAGCTCCACAACCGGCTATTACGATTAATAGCAAGCACATTAGAAGTAATGACATCTGTGTTCTTCTCTTTCTCATCCGATCTCTCCTCTGTTCCGACTTGTCATTCGACAAGTCTTGTTAGTATTCGACAAAAAAAGCGCCCCGTAATCGGGACGCATGTGGGCGCAAGATAGATATGTACAGAAATCATATCGGTTACGTTCCTACGCTGGCATTACCCAGATCAGGTATAAGGGTCAGTGTCATGTGGGACACACTCTCAGCCGGCCAATTATTCCAGCACCCCTGGTACTTATGAAGTTAGGGTATTTCTACATGAATTATAATCCAGTACTGTTAAGGTGTCTAGTAACAAAGATAATAATGTTGAGAACGGTATCGTATCAAGGCACTTATGTTACGAATTAAGCTTGTTCATGATCATGCTTACGCTGAACTTGGAATGCAACTATGCTGAGGATACATAACCCAACAGTGAACATGGCAAGCATTCCGGCGGATTGGTTAACGACTAAATGGTCCATGCTCCAGCCTGTGATTAGCGGAAGAATAGCGCCTCCCATGCCACCAGAAGCGATTAGAAAGCTAGTCGTTGATTCCTCAGTACCAGGCATGAGCTTATTGGCAAACACTAATGTAATTGAGAAGATCCCCGACATGAACAGACCCAGTAAGGTAATAACCAAGAAAGCGGACCAGACATGATTCGTTAAGGGGAAGAGACTCAACATCAATAGTGAAGATAAGCTACTAAAAAGGACATAGGATTTATAACGAATTTTCTCAGCGATATAACCAGCAAATAACCTGCCACATGACATCGCAATCCAAAAGAAAGTAACGCTAAGTGCGGCGCCTGCTTTGTCCATTCCCATCTTCTCTATGAGCATGGAGGGCATGAAATTAGCTAAGCTCATTTCTACTCCGACATATAGAAAGAAGAAGAGAATAAATACGACTAGCGTTCGCATCTGCCTTTTCGTATATACTACAGTCTTTTGTTTTCTTGAGGTATGATCGCTTGCATTTAGCATGGCATCTAATGTTCCGAAGGAACCCTTTGCCCAGAATAGAAACGTGATTAGGGCAAAGGCAGACACGACAAGAAACGACCACTGCCACCATCCCAATGAGATCATACCACTAGCGATCAATGGCATGAGCATAGCACCTATCCCGAAGAAAACTTCTAGTCTACTCATAGCTACCGCGGTCTTTTCCGTTATCGCAGCGATGATAATCGTTCCGATAACGGCTTCGATCATACCAAATCCGAATCCGGCAATGACACCGGTAACATACATCCATTCCCACGGAGGAAGAGTTGTATATACTAGCTCAGCCACAAATAACATTCCAATGGCGAGCATCAGTCCCCTTCGTTTTCCAAGCCGGCGATTAATCGTTGATGAGAGCATCACACCTCCCAAAAACCCTGCGAACTGTGCAAAGATCAGTGTTCCACCCTCGCTATACTCTCGACCATAATGCTCTAAGATGACAGGAAGCACGGAACCTAATACAACATGTGCTAAACCAATTAAGAAATAAGACAAACATCCAATCCATATTATCCGTTTCATTAATGATATATAACTCCTTCTTTGAGTGTAGTTCGTCTCTGTTGTGACATTCCTATCATACTTTAACCAGAACACGGAGTCATTCATAAAAAGGGTGGATTCGCAAACCATTCCAATCTGAATTTTATAAGTTGAGGTGGGTACACTTAAGGGGTATATGTTGTTTATCACATTAATATGAGAAAGGAAATAATATTCCTATGGAAAGAACCTTAACAGAGCAAGAAATATCGAAAGCATTGGATCGTAATAAGCTTTGTTCTCTGGCGACGATTGAGGGAAATAAACCAAAGCAGAGATATATGGTGCTATATAATGAAGGGTTGAGTATTTATTTAGCAACGAACCGTAGAACGCATAAGGTTGAAGAACTAGAAGATAATCCACATGTATCCTTGCTGATTGGGTATGAGATCGGTGGAAGTAAAGAAGACATCGTCTTTGAAGGAACTTGCTCCATCTGCACTGATGATAGATTAAAGGACAAAGTATGGAATGATGATCTGAAAAAGTGGTTTAATGGACCCCAAGATCCTGAATATATCATTCTTAATATCCAACCCACTCATATTCTTTATACGGAGAAGGATGGCCACCAAAGGGAATGGTTTGCATAAACTAATAGCGTAAGTCTGGGACAATGTCTCAGGCTTTTTCTATAGTAATAAATTTAACACCTAATATCTGGTTGGCATGTTATAATGAATTCAACATTTTTCGTCAATATATGCAAGGAGGATGTTCATGAGTTGCAGCGGAGGTACCCTCAAACAACCAATAGAAAATCAAGGAATCGTACGGATCAAGCCCGTTAATACAACACTTATGAATAGCTTACTGGAACAAGGAATGGGTGCGGAAGTTATCGCTGATTGTACGGTGGTATCTTACAGAAAGAAAGAGGAGATACTCAATCTGTTGCATTGTTTACGAATACTTCCAAAGTATGACCGAACTTACATGAAAATCTCTATAACGGGATTAGGGGAACGTGCTGTCTATAGTCCGTGGATCCCAGTAATTCAGATGGAGGCTAGGGTGGAAAATCAAAGTGTTGTGGATATTATTAGATTTGAGAAATTCGCTAGCCACATGCAACCCATTGTAGATACGAATGAACAAATCATGGGATTTGAATTTTTGTTGCGACCTGCACATGGAGATTGTTCTTTTCAACCTTATCAGTTGTTTGAGGTAGCCCGGGAGACAGGATTACATTCTTTGTTGGATCGTGCAGCACAGATTACCGCCATCAAGACTAGTGCACTATGGGTCCCAAATGGTTTCAAAAGATTTATTAACTTCTTACCTTCAACCATAAATAATCCGAAGTATTGTATAAGTGAAACATTTGAGACGATTGATCGTTTGAATTTGGATCCCAACGATTTTGTTTTTGAAGTAGTAGAAACGGAGAATATAGAACATATACCGCAATTATTACGTATTTTTGATCTTTATCGAGAGAAGGGCATGTCTGTTGCATTAGATGATGTGGGATCTGGCTATTCTACAGTGGAGCTGATGTCAGATTTGAAGCCTGACTACGTCAAGATTGACCGTAGCCTTATTGACCACTGTGATCAAGATCCGATCAAGCAACGGGAAATCACTCGAATAACGGAAGCGGCAATTCAATTTAATGGTCAGGTATTGGCTGAGGGAATAGAACGATATGAAGATTTTCAATTTTGTAAAAACGCAGGTATTCATTTGGCCCAAGGATATTTATTCGGGAAGCCTTCTGAGCGCCCACCCCTTGGTATGGTGATTTAGCACAGAGTTCAGCATAGTGAAACATTAGAAAAGAAGAATACATAAATGAGGACCCCACACCTATGGTAAGGTAGTGGGGTCTTTTTGTATGACTATAGGCTGACTTTGATCTGACTCAGTCCGTTAACGGTATAATTACTTCCGTATACATTGACGTTGATAGATGCTTCGGTCTCATTGCTGACAGTTACATCGTGCTCACCAACAGTAACTTTAAGACGTGAGTTCCGGAACATCACTTTGAAAGAGAATGATTTCCAATGTCCAGGGTTGAATGGATTCAAGCTTAGCACGCCATTCTGAACACGTAAGCCTCCAAAACCTTGTACAACAGACATCCAAGTTCCTGCCATACTTGTTGTGTGACACCCATCTTCGGTATCGTTGTTATAATTGTCTAGATCTAGACGAGAAGTACGTAGATACATTTCATAAGCCTTTTCTTTGTACCCCAACTCGCAAGCCAGAATGGAATGTACACAAGGGGAAAGGGAAGATTCATGTACCGTAAGTGGTTCATAGAAATCAAAGTTACGTTTGACGGTATCTAGATCGAACTGGTCTCTTAGTGTGAAAATTCCTTGTAGTACATCTGCTTGTTTAATA
Source organism: Paenibacillus macquariensis (assembly GCF_900156375.1). Taxonomy (GTDB): domain Bacteria; phylum Bacillota; class Bacilli; order Paenibacillales; family Paenibacillaceae; genus Paenibacillus_AQ; species Paenibacillus_AQ macquariensis. Next base: position 106,502 of record NZ_FTNK01000014.1, on the reverse strand, counting down.
TACGCAGAACGAAGGATACGATCCCAAGACCATTGTTGATTCAATGGTAAATTGGAAGGGTCTAGTTCTTTCACAGGTGTTAGATCTTTATCTAAGAATCCATCCTGTTGTAAGAATATTTGACGTTCTTCATCATGCGGGTAGTACATTTTGGAGATGATATCGCTCCATTTGGTCGTTTCATCTGCTGTAAGATGTAGCTTCGCAATAAGATCATCGTATAATGATGGTTCATTCTTGTGTAGATTATTCAGGACTTCTAGGGTGTATTTCATTGTCCAGACTGCCATGCTATTCGTATACCAGTTGTTATTGACGTTATTCTCGTATTCATTAGGGCCAGTAACACCTAACATCATATATTGATCTTTGGCAGGAACATAATTGACACGTTCTTCCCAGAATCGCGAAATTTCAGCAAGGACTTCAAGACCATATTGACCCAGGTAGGCCGTATCCCCAGTATAATTAACATAATTATAAATAGCATAAGCGATAGCACCGTTACGGTGGATTTCTTCAAAAGTAATTTCCCATTCGTTATGACATTCTTCTCCGTTCATGGTCACCATAGGGAATAGTGCACCTTTACTGAAGCCAAGCTTCCTTGCATTTTCTTTTGCTTTCTCAAGGTGCTTGTAACGATAGATCAAGAGATTACGCGCAATGGATGCATCTGCTGTACTGAGATAGAAGGGAAGGCAATAAGCTTCGGTGTCCCAATACGTACTTCCGCCATATTTCTCTCCTGTAAATCCTTTGGGTCCAATGTTAAGACGGTCATCTTCGCCAGTGTAGGTCTGATTAAGCTGGAAAATGTTAAAACGAATCGCTTGTTGTGCAGCTACGTCTCCTTCGATGACAATGTCACTTTCACGCCATTTCACATCCCACGCAGTAAGATGTTCATGAAGGAGCGTTTCGAATCCTAGCTCCATTGCCGAAGTAAGAAGTGAACGTCCTACTGTTAATAACTGATCACAATCATGATCGCGAGAAGTGACATTCGCAACATATTTGTAGAGGACGATCTGATCATTCTCTTGTACCTCGAGTTGTAACTGATGAGCTACATATTTATCTTGATGGATCATTTCAGGTGTTACAGTAATAAGTTCGCCATTCTTGAGTAGGTTATAGGCCATAACCGATGTGATGTGGAAGTCGAGTTTCTTCGTCTTGATCGTTAGCGCAGCATCCTCTGGAGTAACTTCTTTGAACACTTCTAACCAGAACTTTTCATCATAATTCGAGTCTTTGTTAGATACATCGCCATCTAAGTATGGAGTCAGGGAAAGTGAACCACTGAAATTCAGTGCCGTTACTGCGTATCGAATCGCTCCAATTTCTTTGTGAGCAATGCTAATGAAGCGCAAGGCTTCAATTTTTACGATTTTCCCTTCTGGCGTCTCGGCAATAAAGCTACGAGAAAGGGTTCCTTCTTTCATATTAAGTACACGTACGAAGTCTTTAACCTTGCATACAGCTAGATCAAGAGTTTCACCGTCAATAAGGACGTTAATCCCAATCCAGTTGGTGGCGTTTAATACTTTGGCGAAGTATTCTGGATAGCCATTCTTCCACCATCCTACACGTGTTTTATCGGGATAATATACACCAGCCATATAACTACCTTGAAGGGAGGATCCACTGTAGACTTCCTCAAAATTAGCTCGTTGTCCCATATAGCCGTTACCAATACTGAAAACACTTTCTGATATTTCATGATGATGAGGATCGAATCCTTCTTCAATAATGTTCCAAGGATCCAGTTGTAAATATTGTTTCACATGAATCGTCTCCTTTTAGAAGTATGATTTAAGTAATGTGTGTATATGATTAATGTCTAGTCATGATACGTTGTAATTTCTCAACAGACATTTCTGCAAGTGAAGATACTACGTGTTCTGCTTGAGTAAGTGTTCCTTGTGATCCAATGCCGATACTGCGCATGCCTGCACGGGTTGCAGCTTCAATACCAGCTTCAGCATCCTCGAATACAACACAATACTCTGGAGATACTTGAACGCCTTTTGCTCCCAGTATGAACACTTCAGGATCGGGTTTGGCATTGGATGTTGTGGTTCCGTCAATAATGACGTCGAAGTAGGGAACTAAGTTGGTATTATTTAATATCATCATGGCATTTTTACTAGCGGAACCTAACGCTACTTTAATCCCATATTGTTTCAGCTCTTTAAGAAAGGAGAGGGAACCGGGTAAGATTTCGGAATCATCCATGGATGAAATGTAGTCTACGTACCAGGTGTTCTTCTTTTCAGCGAGTGCAATCTTGCTTGCTTCATCGAGTTGAACGTTACCAACTTCAAGTAAGATATCTAAGGAAGCCATACGGCTAACGCCCTTCAATCTTTCATTATCTTTCTCAGTAAACTCAAATCCTAATTCATCGGCGAGCCGTTTCCAAGCTAAGAAATGATACTTGGCAGTATCAACAAGTACGCCGTCTAGGTCAAATAAACATGCTTGTATAGGTGAATGTGTAGCGTTCATAATGGGTTCCTCCTTATTTGTGCAAACGTTTGTACTACTTTTAAAAATATATGAAGCAATGGCTTGCTTCAGGTATATTACTTTGAACAATATAACTGACGCAATTCCTTGCTTCAGTGGTATTACTTCGTTCAATATAACTGATGCAAGAACTTGCTTCAGTGGTATTATTTTGTTCAATATAACTGAAGCAAGGAATTGCTTCATCTCTAGTATGCCTAAATTTGGTGAGTTTGATCAACCACAGAAATCATAGAAGACTCCCGTACTACGAGCCGATGTGGGATAATGTGTCTTTTCTGAAATTGTGGCTCTCCCTGATGTTGAATCGATTGGATTAATGCTTGTGAAGCAGTATACCCAAGATTATATATACCAATATCGATACTGCTTAATGGTGGATTAGAGAGTTCTGCAATTGATATATTATTAAAGCTAACAATACTTAGATCATCAGGCACTTTATATCCAAGTTCATGTAAGCCGCGTAGTACACCAAATGATACAATATCGTCTACCACAACTAAGGCCGTAGGGCGTTCGGGTAAATTCATAAAGAATGACATAGCCCGGTATCCACTTTCTTGAAGAAATTCTCCTTCAACAATCCAGTCCTTGCGCATTTCAATTCCACTTTCTTCAAGAGCTCTTTGATATCCCTTAAGTCGATCTACTGAAAGTACATGATTAGGTGGTCCGCTGACGAATCCAATTCGTTTATGCCCGAAGGAAATCATATGCTTGGTAGCATCATAAGCGGCCTGAACATTATCATTATCGACTGATAGTAAATTGGGATATTTATCACTTCGCCCAATTAAGACGAAAGGGTGATTATTGCTTTGCAGAAATTCAACAACAGAATCATCTTTACGCGAATAGAGAAGTATGGCACCATCGACTCTTTTCCCATTAATTAAGCGGGATACAACATCGATTTCCTCTTGCTCACTTCCTCCAGAACTAAGCACGACATCATAACCAGAACGGTTAGCTTGTGTCACGATACCTCGGACTAATTCCATGAAAAATGAATTCAAGAATAACTCTTCAGCAGACTTAGGAAGAATCACGCAAATGCTATTTGTTGTTTTGGATACTAGGCTCTGAGCCATGATATTTGGGTGATATCCCATTTCCTCTAGAATAATCTTTACTTTACGAGAAGTTTCACGACTAATCCTAGGGTGATTTGATAGCACGCGGGACACCGTAGAGGGAGAGACGCCAGCTTTTTTAGCAACATCTTTAATCGTTACAGACATAATAACCTCCCGGATGATACCGTTTGCGTAAATAAGTGTAATCAAACAAACGAGTTATTTATTTTTACAATTGATATCTTAATCTAATGTTAACGGCTTGTAAATGACAAACCTGTCATGATGAACATGATTATAACAAAAATAAGAACGAATTGGTTTGAAAAGTTAAAAAGTGAAGAAATAAGAAGACAGAACCTATATTATCTTCTCTAAATCAACGGATTTTACGAAATATGGAAGTATTGACGTTTGGACTATAAAGATTCCTTCGTTATGATAATAACCGTAAAGTACCAAATTTTACGAGTGAAGGAGGATTTTCTGATGGATAATTTAAAATCACCCAGACAAACCAAACATCTCTCTATTGGATTTATGGGAATGATGCTGCTCGGATCGTTATTGGCAGGTTGTAATAACGATAATGTTAATGTAACACAAACAGAACAGAACAAACAAAATACTTCTTTACCCCTTACAAAAACACAGAATAAGTCACCAGCTGATTCAGCGTCAGGGGATCTCATGGATGAGCAACCCTCAACAGTCTATTATGAGATTTTTGTTCGCTCCTTCTATGATTCAGATGGTGATGGTATTGGCGATTTACGCGGCGTAATTGAGAAACTTGATTATTTGAATGATGGGAACCCATCTACGAAAGATGACCTTGGTGTAGGTGGGATATGGCTTATGCCGATTCAACCTTCTCCAAGCTATCATGGATATGATGTAACCGATTATAGAAGTATCAATCCTGATTACGGGACAATGGAAGATATGACAATGTTGATCGATGAAGCGCACAAACGTGGTATTAAAGTCATTATGGATCTGGTTGTTAATCACACAAGTAGGGAACATCCGTGGTTCAAGCAATCTGCAGATAGCAAGCTTAGCTCTTATAGAGATTGGTATGTATGGGCTGAAGATCAGAATCGGGATCCGAGTGGAACGAGTGCGGCATCAGGTACTAATCCTTGGTATGAAATGAATGGCGCTCACTATATGGCGGGGTTCTGGGATGGTATGCCTGATCTTAATTTCGACAATGCTGCTGTACGAAAAGAAATGAAAGATGTTGGTCAGTATTGGTTGAAGTTAGGAATTGATGGGTTTCGACTGGATGCAGCAAAACATATTTTTGAAGATCTAATAACAGATAAAAACAAGGAAGTTGAAGCAAAGAATGTTGCTTGGTGGCAAGAATTTCGAAGTAGTATGAATGAAATTAATGCTGAAGCCTACATCGTAGGAGAAGTATGGGAGAATTCAGTTACTTCCGTGGCACCTTATTTGGATAAAGCCTTCGATTCAGGGTTCAACTTCAGTCTCGCTGAATCGATCATTAGCATTGTGAAGAATGAACGAGACAACAATATGGCATTTACGCTAGAGCGGACTAATAAATTATTCCATGCTAAATCAGAGGGAGAATTTGTTGATGCCGTGTTTTTGACAAATCATGATCAGAACCGAGTGATGAGTCAACTGGATAGTAATATGGATCATGCGAAGATGGCTGCTTCTATTCTGCTGACGTTGCCAGGAAACCCGTTTATTTATTACGGTGAAGAGATCGGTATGTTAGGTGCGAAGCCGGATGAACAAATCCGCGAACCAATGATCTGGCACAAGGATGGAGTGAAAGGTAAGGGTCAAACAACGTGGGAAGAACCTATTCTTAACTCTGGAGCACATATGGCAAGCGTTGAATCACAATTGAGCGAGAAGAATTCTTTATTGGCTCATTATCAGGAGATGCTGAGATGGAGAAATGAAATTGCAGCACTTCATGATGGGAATATCCAATATTATGATACAGGAAATGCACAAATCGTATCGTATATCCGACGTACGAACTCTGAAGAAGTTCTTATTGTGCATAATGTATCGTCTGAGGAGCAGCGAATTGTGCTTGATCGAGAAGGAGAAGAGCATAAATACACTGAAATTTTAAAATCAACAGATCAAAATACAAATATTAACTCTAATTACTTAGTCATTTCCCCATACGCATCAGTCATTTTGAAGTAAATGGAAGGAATACTGTGTTATTTTGTAAGAAACAATGATTTAGAGGGGTATTGTATTGGAATTAGAATAATATAGGTAAAATCAGCATGTGCAAACGTTTTTACAAAACAAATTATTTTGTGTATGATAAACCCATGAATTAAGCGCTTACATAACTCGCATTAAGATTAACAGCTAGATAATCACATTTTTAAGCGGGGGAATTAGTGAATTTGTGAAATCGTTTGCGCATAGTCTTAGTTTTACGTAAGGTTAACGTTAGACCAATTAGAGAGGGGTTAATTTAAGAATGAAAATAAACAAAGTAATGACGTTAGTTGCTGCCTTAACCATGGTTTTCTCAATTACGGCCTGTGGTTCCAACAATGCACCGAGTAAAAATGCGGAGCCTGCTCCAAGTACCAATACGACGGTAGAACCAGTTGTTTCTCCAGAGGAGGTAGTTGAGCTTCAACCAGAAGAGGGCGCTACACTGATTGTTTGGGAAAGTAAGGAAGAGAGAACATTCACAGATGAAATGGCAAAGCAATTTGAAGAGAAATATAGCATTCCTGTCAAAGTTGAAGAAGTAGCAGCAACAGATCAAGTTACGAAATTGACTCAAGATGGTCCTTCAGGATTAGGTGCCGATATTGTAATGTTCCCGCATGACAACTTGGGTAGAGCGGCAGAAGCGGGTTTGTTGCTAACGAATGAAGCCCTAGCTAAAGAAACAATAGCTAACAATACACCAGCATCCATTCAAGGGGTCACTTTTAAGGGTGAGTTGTACGGTTACCCAAGAGCAGCTGAAACCTATGCACTTTTTTATAATAAAGAGCTTGTAAAGGAAGCTCCGAAATCATTCGATGATGTTATCGAATTCAGCAAAACGTTCACAGATAAATCGAAGAACAGATACGGAATTATGTGGGAACCAGGTAACCTGTATTTCAACTATCCGTTTATTGCTACCGGAGGTGGATATATTTTCGGTGATAATGGTACGAACAAAGATGACATTGGAATCAATTCGGCTGGAGCTCTTGCAGGATTACAAACGTATGTGAAACTAAAAGCAGCACTCCCTATTAAGAGCGCTGATATTACGCCAGATATTAAACGTAGCTTATTCAACGCTGGTGATGTAGCCATGGATATTACGGGTCCTTGGGAACTTGCAGGTTACAAAAAAGCGCTAGGAGATAAGCTTGGAATTGCACCTATTCCAACGATTGATGGCAAACCTGCCATTTCATTGTCTGGTATTAAAGCTTGGTACGTTAACTCTTTTACGCAGTATCCTAATGCGGCACAATTGTTCGCTGAGTTCGCATCCACTAAGGAAGCACAACTTCTTCTGAATGAAAAAGTGGGTTCTATACCGACAAACAATGAAGCATTGGCATCTGATCAGATTAAGAATGATCCGTTTGTATCAGGTTTTGCTCAACAAGTTATCAATTCTCAACCTATGCCTACCATTCCTGAAATGGGAAATGTATGGAGTCCTGTAAATGCAGCTTTCCCGGAAATTTGGGATAACGGTAAAGATCCGAAAGAAGCGATGGATAAGGCAGTACAACAAATTAAAGACTTAAATGGCGGTGCAACGAAGTAAATTAGGATAGACTGCTCGAGGGATAACAGTTTGAAGTGCCCGTCGCATCATGCGGCGGGTAATTCCTCGGTTTTCTAGGGAGAGGAGAAAGCTCGTGGACCGATATCGCAACAAAGCCACAATACTGTCGCTTATAAGCATGGGACTGGGACAAATATATAACCGCCAGTTTATAAAAGGCCTCATATATCTGCTAATTGAGGCGTATGCGATCATCTATTTCAGTAGTAATCTAGGTAGATCTTTGTGGGGCATTGTAACACTTGGAGATACACCAAGAATGAGAGTCAACGGTAAGTGGATGGAAGGAGATCACTCGATCTTTATTCTAATCCAAAGCTTGATAACCATTTTACTTTTAATTATTTTTGTCATTATTTATATCATGAATGTAAGAGACGCGCGTAAAACTGCGGAGAAAAGAGAAAAGGGAATCCAACCGAACAGTTTCAAACAGTCCATTCGGTATGTTCTGGATTATAAATTCGCGCAAGCCTTTTTGACTTTACCGGCAATAGGTATTCTATTCTTCACGGTTATGCCCATCATCTTTATGGTTATGCTGGCATTTACGAATTACTCTGCACCTAATCACATCCCACCAGCTAAGCTGATAGATTGGGTAGGATTTGATACATTTAGAGATTTAGTTTCACTCAAAACGTGGAGCCACACGTTCTATGGAGTTCTGACCTGGACCATTATTTGGGCCGTTCTATCCACGGTAACTACTTATTTTGGAGGCCTGCTCGTAGCGTTACTTATTAACCAAAAGGGAATCAAATTTAAGGGTTTGTGGAGAACGATTTTAATTATTCCTTATGCTATTCCGCAGCTTATTTCGCTGCTTGTGATGAGAAATATGTTTAACGGTCAATTCGGGCCGGTTAATCAGTATCTCGGATATTTCGGATTTGGTGGACTTCCATGGTTGACTGATCCTTTCTGGGCCAAGGTTACGGTTATTGTCGTCAATATGTGGGTTGGTATTCCAGTCTCTATGATATTAATTATGGGGGTATTGACTACGATTCCACGGGATATGTATGAAGCAGCTGAGGTAGATGGGGCAAATAATTATCAGAAGTTTCGAATCGTTACCCTGCCCATGATATTGTTCACAACAGCGCCAACACTGATTGCGCAATTTGCTGGAAATATCAATAACTTTAGCGCAATTTACTTGCTAACAAGTGGAAATCCTGTAGTGGGGGATTACCAATATGCAGGAGCAACCGATCTGCTCGTCACTTGGTTGTACAAGTTAACGTTAGATCAGAACAAATACAATATGGCTTCTGCTGTGGGGATCATTATTTTCCTAATTGTCGCCTCGTTCTCAATCTATAACTACCGCAGAACGAAGTCATTTAAAGAGGAGGATATGATCCAATGAGTGGACGAAAAGTGAAAAAATCCTTGAGTTTGACGCTAAGTTATATCATTCTCATTATCATGGTGATTGGTTCCGTGTATCCAGCGTTATGGGTCATTTTGGGTTCCGTTCGACCTGGTAAATCTCTGTATAGTAAGTCACTGATTCCTAGTAGTTTTACACTGGAACACTATAGAGAATTATTTACATCCAAGAGTTACATGTTTGGTAGCTGGTACATGAATACGTTGAAAATTTCGATCATTTCTATGTTGATCGGTATTGTCCTCACATTGTTAACCAGCTATGCCGTATCACGCTTTCGATTCCGCGGACGGCAGACGGCGCTCTCAACGGTATTGATTCTGGGGATGTTCCCTGGATTTATGAGTATGATTGCCATTTATTTACTTCTTAAAGAGTTCCATTTGCTTGATACACATCTTGCATTAATTATTGTGTACGCAGCAGGTGCTCCGCTTGGGGGAACCTTTATAGCTAAAGGATTCCTGGATACGATCCCAAGATCATTGGATGAAGCGGCCAGGATCGATGGAGCAAGTAATTTCAGGATATTCACCCGAATCATTCTGCCACTTTCTCGGCCCATGCTCACTTATATGGCGCTAACGCAATTCGTTGGTCCGTGGGTTGACTTTATCTTTGCGAAGATGGTACTGCGGTCTAAGGAGAAATGGACAGTGGCTGTGGGGCTGTATGATATGGTGAGTACGAACACGAATTCAAATTTCACAATGTTCGCAGCAGGTGCAGTTCTGATCGCCGTGCCAATTACGATTCTGTTCATGTTCCTTCAGCGTCTTCTTGTGGAGGGTTTGACGTCCGGAGCGAGTAAGGGTTAAGACACAGCCGACTAATAACACACTAAATCATGAGTAACATAAGAATTTGAGGTTCTAAACATTAGTAATATGATAACTTGGTACAACTCTCGCACAAGAGGGCTGTACCATTCTTTTATTTGGAACATCATCATGAAGAACGACGAAAGGGGAGAAATATTCATGAATAAAATACATAGTAAAATACATTTTCTCCGTTTTAAATCGATTGGAATGAAATTATTCGTAATCATGTTCTGTGCCATTGTTGGATTGTCTACAATACTTGGCCTTTCTTCTTATCAATTATCTAAAGGGATTATTAAAGATGAGGTCTCCTTGGCGTCCTTACAGGCTATTGTTCAAGCTGCCGATAAACTTGATTTCCTATTCCTCCAATATGAATCGTTATCCAAACAACTGGCTGTAGATTCGGAACTGAAGCGAAATTTAGAGAGCATCGATCAAGCTGAAATTGGAACTTTACAAAGGCATAATTCAGAAGAAAAAGTCCGTAGCAAACTGAGTTCGATTTCGGGGTCTGATAGTAGGCTTCTAGGTGTTCGCTTAGTGAAAGAGAGCTTAGTAGAAGTTGATTCCTATAAATCTTCTGGTATTCCTGGTGTTCGTACAGATGATGATATTCAAGCGAAAATGAAAGAGATCGAGGATGCGAAGGGTAAGATTGTATGGTTCCCGACAAGTAAGAAAGGATTTTTCAATTCGTATGCTGAACCCGCGCTCACCATGGGAAGATTGCTTCGAAATATGAATCATCCCGAGGCGGAATATATATTGTTGTTTGAAATCAAGGAGAAGTCCATCACAGAAATGCTAGCAAATCTCCAAATTGGAGTAAGCGGTCAAGTTGAAGTCATAACAGACAGTAATAGAATTGTTCATGCGAAAGATAATAATCTTCTAGAATCGCAGTCTTTTATTCACATTAATAAGGAAAGTGCAGGAGGTGAAACAACATTTACAGCGGATGATGAGGAAGGCATAGAGCAACTAGTTGTATACAAAACATTGAAAACAACCAAATGGACCATGATGGGTTATGCTCCTATTAGCGATTTCGTAAAAGGTACGAATCAGTTGCTGTATGTTACTTTGATCGTGATCCTCTTGGCAGTGATATTTGCGTTATTCATTGGATATTATGTCTTCTTGAATGTAGGTAGACCACTTGCGAAATTGTGCAACTTAATGGAGGAGGGGGAGCAAGGTAATCTTCAGGTGCGCACCACTTTCCAAAGTGAGGATGAGATCGGTCGATTAGGTTCTAGTTTTAATCAAATGATGCATCAGATAGGAATGCTTGTAGATCAGACGAATCGTTCGGCTCAAGAGGTATTGGAGACTGCGGATGAGTTAACGCAAGTCTCGAAGAGCACGTCTTTATCAGCTGGGGAGATTGCGGATGCCTCGCGAGAAATTGCTGTAGGAGCCTCTAATCTGGCCATGGAAGCCGAAAGTGAGAGTGTGTTGGCAGAACATATCGCTGAGAAAATCCATAAAGTATCCACTTCCAATTATGCTATGGAACAATCAGCGCACCGCGTATTACAAGTAAGTGGACAAGGGTCGGATTATATGGATCAGTTAGTACATAAAACGGATGTTATCGTGGATATGAATAGAACGATTGTTAGTCAGGCAGAGGGATTAAAGAAAAGCACAGCCTCTATACAAAAAATATTGGAACTTATGAGTAACTTGACTCAGCAAACCAATATTCTATCCATGAATGCTACGATTGAGGCAGCTAGAGCGGGTGAAGCAGGACGAGGATTTATGGTGGTGGCTAATGAAATTAGAAATCTCGCAGACAGTTCGAAGCAATCCATACAAACGGTAGCTGAAATAACGGACGAGATCAGACGTGGAATTGAACACACCACAGCATCCTTAAATGCCGTTTCACCTGTGTTGGCTGAGCAAATGGTGTCCGTTAAGGAAGCATCTACTATGTTTCAGAATGTGAAACAGCAAATGGATGAGTTTCTCACTGAGATTGATAACTCTTCCATTGCTGTTAAAGAGTTAATCGAATCGCAACAGCTTTTATCAGTGTCTATTTCTTCTATTAGTGCAGTAGTGGAGGAGACGAGTGCTTCGACGGAGGAGGTAGCTTCCATGTCTTCACAGCAGTATGTTGTAAGTGAACAGTTGGTGGGTTTATCGAGTAGACTTGAAGAGATGTCAGAGACATTTAAGCATGTATTGGTGAAATTTAAAACATGATGTGAATGGTGCAGATACCCAATTTGAGGTTTGAAAATGGACAAGCGGCTAAGGATTAATATCCTTAGCCGCTTTGTTAAATTATCAGAAAGTATAAGCCTCATTGTAATACTAATAAGGTTATAGGAAGCTACTCTTAAATAACTTTAAACATCATTGAGCTAAATGGAGATAATTCTACGTTCAGTGCACCATTCTTTATCAAATAGGCTTTTCCTGTGTGAATATCCTCTAATTGAGTCTCCGCTAAAGATATCTCGATGGACTGCTGCTTACTGTCGTTATTCATGAGAATAATAAATTTATCCTTCTCATCCTCGCGCGAGTAAGCTAGTGTAGTACTTCCTGATTGAGAGGACAGGAATGTGAGTGTACCTGTACGCAGAGCGCTGTGATCCAAGCGCAACTTAATCAGTTCTTGGTAGAACGTGAATAGGTCATGGTCTTGCTTCGCAGGGTCCCATTCCATACACTTACGGCAGTCTGGATCATGCGCACCTGTTATTCCAACTTCATCACCGTAATATATACATGGGGTGCCTGTATATGTGAATAGGAATAGCACAGCGAGCTTCATTTTGCGTTTGTCGTCTTTACATAGTGTGATTAGACGCGCTGTATCATGGCTGTCGAGTAAGTTGAAGGCAACTTCATTTGCTTGACGCGGGTAAAGGGCTATCTGTTTGCCAATGGCTTGTGAGAATTGTTCTGCATCTGTCGAGCCTTCTACGAAGAAGTCGAGTGTAGCATTAGTGAATGGATAGTTCATGACGGCATCAAATTGATCACCTTGTAGCCAATTGTAGGAATCATGCCATATCTCCCCTAGAATATACGCGTCTGGTTTGGCCTTCTTAATCACTTGTCTGAATTCTCTCCAGAACTGGTGATCCACTTCATTAGCTACATCTAGTCTCCATCCGTCGATATCAACTTCTTTAATCCAATATTCTGCGACATGAAGAAGATAGGCTTTAACTTCTGGATTCTCCGTGTTAAGTTTCGGCATCAAGGGTTCAAAAGCGAAAGTCTCATACGTTGGAATACCGTCCTCAACACGAATAGGGAACTTGGAAATATGGAACCAATCCTTGTAACGTGAAGCTTCTCCGTTCTTCTGGACATCAACGAACGGTGCAAATGTTCTGCCAGAATGGTTAAATACGGCGTCCATAATGACACGAATTCCACGCTCATGACAGAGGGCCACTAATTTCTTCAATAAGTTGATATCACCGAATTGGGAATCAATCTGAAGATAATCTTCAGTATCGTATTTATGATTGGTTGTGGCAGTAAATAATGGGGTGAAGTAGAGTGCATTGATGCCTAGGTTACTAAGATGATCTATGTGATCGATAACACCTTGTAAATCGCCGCCAAAGAAATTATCTCTTTGCGGTTGTCCACCCCATGGTAACGTACCTGGAGGGTCAATACTTGGATCTCCATTGGCGAACCGTTCGGGGAATATCTGATAGAATACTGCATCTTTGACCCAATCAGGGGTTTTGAACACATCAATCATATTGATATAAGGAAAGTCGAACATTCGATTGGGATCGCTCGGTTCTTCATTCAAGAAAGCGAATTCCGTCATCCATACTTTCTGATCATCCTTTTGTAACAAGAAACCATATCTTAAACGACGGTACGGAGGGACAACCTCGCATTCCCAGTAATCAAAAAATTCATCAGACGATAGGATCGACATCGGAACATATGTAACCGTACGGTCCCAAGCATATTTATCGCCGGTCATTGCTTCTATAGAGGTGACATCGTTTCTCTTGGTACGAATTCTAATATGGAGTGTCTTCCCGTCATAAGCATAACACCAGTTTTGTTTCGGGCGATGATAGATAGCCTCTAATAACATAATAATCTCCTCCTCATTTTCCTCATACAAAAAAAGGTACAACACAGGACTGAGAAGCAGCCGAGGTTGTACCTTTAGGTATAGGTAGCATTGCCTTTTGGTTAGATAATAATTCATTTTAAATGTAAAAAAGTATAAGTTTCACTTCATACAACACGTCTTATAATTCCGAAGAAACACTGTAAGTATTCTTCTTAAGAATAGCTTAAATATACCATAAAATACTTGGGCTGTACATTGTTCGAAGTGCTTACTTTCTGAGGATTAACGTTATTTCATGTTGTCATTGGCTTGAAGGATGTGTTTGTATTCCTTATACATGAATAAGCGCCAACGAACAATCATTCCAAATGCTAATAGGAAGAATAAAGCGCCAGTCTGGGCAATGGAAACATACTGTTCAATAATTTGGTGAAGCAACGTACGTACTATAAGTAATGCAAACAAGATAACAATGAAGCTTCGAGAGCGCTCGGCGTAGACTTGACCGTCGACAGTCTTGAAATGAGTGCTTCGGATGAGAGGGTAAGAGAACAGAAACCAGCCTATTACAAAAGCGAGAGCAGCCCACCACAAAGGAATATGTGTAAACGGTGCAACAAACATGAGAAATCCTGTAGACATACCTAAAGGTGGAATAAGAATTTTCTTAATTGTGACGGGTGAACTACTTGCTTTAAGTCGAATGAAAATGGTAAGTAACGCAATGAGAATAGTCCCAAGCGTAGTACCAATTTGAAGATATGAGGGACTGATATGAGGCACGTTTTAGAACCCCTCTCTATAATTAGTATACTATTTACGAATGATCAATCCCGTTGTACTTAACTTGATCATCTGTCAGTTACAAATATTATAGCACATGGATTACCACATTCAATTTCAAGGTTTAGTAAAGATTAAGAAATCATTCATTAAAAAGGGTATTTCCAAAATTGGAAGCTTGACATCCAAAAACTGTTATGCATATAATTACAGATGAGAGGGAGCGATGAAATGAATAGTGAATTCAATATTGCCGTCCATTGTTTAACCCTTCTTAGCTTAAAGAAAGACCACATGGCTAATAGTGATGAGATTGCTAAGAGTGTATGTACGCATCCTGCGCGTGTCCGTAAAGTGCTCGGCTTACTTCGGAAACAAGGTTATGTAACGACCAAGGAAGGTGTTGGCGGAGGCTATCTGCTGAATGCTGATAGTTCGAAGGTGACGCTTGGCGACTTGTATCGTCTTCTTGCACGGGGTTCATTACAACCGAGTTGGTGTTCCGGAGGTGGAGAGTCAACCTGCGTGGTATCCGAACATATACAAGAGGTTATGGAACGAATTTATAGCGGTGGGGAATTGGCTCTTGAACGCCACTACGATAACATCACATTATTGGATGTTACACGTGATATTCAATCGGAGAACCAGCCTTAACGTTAATAACTATTAAAATGGATGAGTCCTGCGTATTCGCAGGGCTATTTTTGTATGCGTATTTATTCCCGTTGAACTTGGAGGGATTATAAATTATATTTAAGATGATCAAGATCGGAATAGCTAGAATGGTGCTTACGAAGTTAGGTTTACTTCGTAAAGCTAGGGATATGCTTACGGAGCGATCTTTACTTCGTAAAGCTAAGAATATGCTTACGAAGATAGCTTTACTTCGTAAAGCTTTTAGGAGGAATAGTCTCATGAGCACTCAGAATGAAATTGTTTTTTTTACAGGGACACAAACGAAGGATGCAGAGAAAGGCATATTCCGATGTGCTCTTAATAAACTGGACGGATCTATGCGTATTGTGGGTAGTACGGAAGGTATCGAAAATTCTACATACTTAGTTGTAAATTCAATAGGCGATCGTCTGTATGCTGTCAGTGAAAAATCTGAGGGTGAGATTTTTGTCTATGCTATTGATAATGAAACAGGAGAGTTGCAGTTGTTGGATCGCAAACCGACACAAGGTGCTGATCCATGTTTCATAAGTTTATCCACGGATGGTCAATATCTATTCGTAGCTAATTATTCTGGTGGTAATGTGAACGTATTCCGAATCAGTGATCATGGGACGATAGATGAGTCCTGTATGATTACTCATAGTGGACACAGTGTGAATCCGGACAGACAGGAATCCCCACATCCTCATTCGATTTACCCAGATCCATCTGGTAATTTCGTTATGGTGTGTGATCTAGGAATAGATCAGATCGTGACCTATCGTCTAGAAGAAGGGCAATTAGTGAAGCATCGTGAGGTAGATCTTCCGCCAGGTGCGGGACCACGTCACTTCGACTTTCATCCTACAGGTAAATGGGCATATGGTGTGAATGAACTTAATAATGAAGTCACAGTATTTACGTATGATGATAAGACCGCAGACCTTCAAGCGATTCAAAGTATTTCGACACTTCCTGATGACTACAACGAAGGGGTTTCATATCCTGCTGATATTCATGTGTCGTCTTGTGGACGGTTCTTATATGCCTCTAATCGAGGACATGACAGTATCGTACAATACGATATAAATTTAGATACAGGTAGCTTAACAGCCGTGGATTGGCAAAGTACTCATGGCGAGTACCCTCGAAATTTTACGATCGTAGAAGGGGAGTTTGTTCTTGTAGCCAATCATAATAGCGGGAATGTGGTCTCCTACTTTGTAGATGCAGAGACAGGACGCTTATCAGC
Organism: Paenibacillus macquariensis; assembly: GCF_900156375.1. GTDB lineage: Bacteria > Bacillota > Bacilli > Paenibacillales > Paenibacillaceae > Paenibacillus_AQ > Paenibacillus_AQ macquariensis. Next base: position 90,066 of record NZ_FTNK01000014.1, on the reverse strand, counting down.
GACTGGATGTATACTAAAGCTACCGAGACCAATGTGTGTTCACTCTCTATAAATCCAACAATAACGTCATTCTCATTAAGGGAATACTATTCGTATGATTAAATGTTAACTTTAATATATTAATTATTTATGCCGTAAAGAATGAATATATCGTAGGCTATTCCTTTTACTAAAGGAGTAGCTTTATTTTATTATAAAATTATCCAAACTTTAATAAAAAAGGTTTGACACTTTATCTCCATTTAATTACAATACTCATATACCTTATTAAACAGGTCGGAATAATAAATAATATTTCTTACCGTACAGACGGAGGAAATCACTCGCTAATGTTGCAAACACAGTTCTATGTGACTGGTATGACAACAAGGTTAAGTGATTTTCCTGCGTCTGTTTTGTGTTCCTGTTAGTAAGAAGAGAAGAACAATTAGGAGTGATAATGATTATGAAGAAGGCGCTAAAGCAAGGGGTTCTAATGGGTTTGGTATTACTTATGACTGCAACGATTGCCGCATGTGGAGATAAAACGACTGAGAAAGAGAATGCTGCTACACCAGCTCCTACTGATACGAAAAAGACAGAGAAACTCAAGGACGTTGAGCTATTGAACGTATCCTACGATCCAACTCGTGAACTTTATGCAAGTTACAATAAAGCATTTGCTGCGTATTGGGAGAAAGAAAAAGGACAGAAAGTTACTATTAAGCAGTCCCACGGAGGTTCGGGCAAACAGAGTCGGGCCGTTATTGATGGGTTAGAAGCAGATGTGGTTACGTTAGCGCTTGGATATGATATTGATGCACTTCAAGAAGACGGTCTAATTAAAGAGGGTTGGGAAAGTAAATTTGAACTTAATAGTTCACCATATACCTCCACAATTGTATTCCTAGTGAAAAAAGGAAATCCAAAAAATATTAAAGATTGGTCTGATTTAGTTAAAGATGGTGTGGAAGTGATTACGCCTAACCCTAAAACATCAGGGGGAGCACGTTGGAACTATCTTGCTGCATGGGGATACGCACTGAAAAAGAACGGAAATGATGAGGCAAAAGCTCAGGAGTTTGTTAAGAATCTCTTCACGCATGTACCGGTTCTAGACACAGGAGCTCGTGGTTCAACAACAACATTTGTGGAACGTGGAATTGGTGATGTTCTTATTGCTTGGGAGAATGAGGCGATCCTGTCTGTGAAGGAATTAGGTCCAGATAAGTTCGATATCGTATATCCTTCCGTAAGTATTCTGGCTGAGCCTCCGGTAGCTGTAGTTGATAAAGTAGTAGACAAACGAGGAACACGCGAAGTATCCGAGGCTTACTTGAAGTACTTGTATTCGGAAGAAGGACAGACGATTGCCGCTGAGAACTTTTACCGTCCAACGCTACAGAGTGTGAAAGATAAATTTAAAGATGCCTTCCCAGCTATTGAATTATTTACTTTAAAAGATGTATTTGGTACATGGAAAGAAACGCAAACGAAGCATTTCAAAGATGGCGGCGTATTTGATCAGATATACGTACCTGGTAAATAGACTAATCGTGAATAGCTGATCGACGTATAGGTCGAAGGCACGGAAAGGATAGGATACAAGGGTATGAGTCAAATTAAAAGTATCCAACGAAAAGTCATTCCCGGATTCGGACTGACGATGGGATTCAGTGTGTTCTATCTTAGTGTAGTTGTACTTATTCCTTTGGCGGCGTTACTCTTTAATTCTACTGGACTCACTTGGGATAAGTTCTGGCAAGTAGCGACCGATCCGCGGGTACTGGCTTCTTATCGTGTCAGTTTTACAACGGCGGCGGCAGCTGCATTACTAGATGCAGTGTTGGGTCTACTTTTGGCATGGGTGCTAGTACGTTATAAATTCCCCGGTAAGGCATTGTTTGATGCTTTGATTGACCTTCCTTTCGCACTGCCTACGGCAGTTGCGGGGGTCTCGTTAACTGCACTGTATGCGCAGAATGGATGGATAGGTTCATTATTGGAACCTCTAGGGATCAAAGTAGCATTTACTCCCTTAGGGATAACACTAGCCTTGATGTTTATTGGTATTCCATTCGTGGTTCGCACGGTGCAGCCTGTATTAGAGGATATGGAGAGGGATGCGGAGGAAGCAGCGGCAACATTGGGCGCAGGACGTTTTCGTACATTCTGCAAAGTAATATTCCCTCATTTGTTACCACCACTTTTAACGGGATTTGCTTTAGCATTTGCACGTGGCATAGGGGAGTATGGTTCTGTTGTCTTTATCTCTGGTAACATGCCGATGAGGACCGAGATTGCGCCGTTGTTGATCATGTCGAAGCTTGAGCAATATGATTATGCGGGTGCAACTGCCGTAGCTATTATCCTATTGAGTATTTCTTTTCTTTTGTTACTTTTAATTAATTCACTACAACGATGGGTGCGCCGAACCTCTCGCTAACAAAGGGAGTCATTGCAACCACTTTGTTAAAAGGAGGAAAGGCAGATGGCGGGAACTGATCCGGTGATAGCATCACCTGTACTACAAGGGAGTATCTCAACAGCGGCAACCGAACCCAGATGGGCTAGGTGGTTTTTGATTGGTACTGCAGGTTTGGTGTTGCTGTGGTTGATCGTACTTCCACTCGTTATTGTATTAACAGAAGCTTTGAAAAAGGGTTGGTCGGTGTATGCTGCTGCGCTTACTGATCCAGATGCCATGTCAGCCTTAAAGCTAACGTTACTTGTAGCACTCATTACAGTACCTTTGAACACTGTGTTTGGCGTGGTCGCTGCATGGGCGGTAACCAAATTTAAGTTCCGTGGCAAAGGACTATTAATCACCTTAATTGACCTACCTTTTGCAGTTTCACCTGTGATAGGCGGACTGATCTACGTCTTGGTATTCGGTGCTCATGGGTGGTTTGGATCTTGGCTTGACGCGCATAATATCAAAATCATATTTGCTGTACCTGGTATTGTTCTGGCCACACTATTCATCACCTTCCCATTTGTAGCTAGAGAGCTAATTCCATTGATGGAAGATCAGGGTCAACAAGAAGAGGAGGCTGCGGTCACTTTAGGGGCGCGCGGTTGGACGATTTTCTTCAAAGTGACATTGCCTAACATTAAGTGGGGACTTCTTTATGGCATTATTTTATGTAATGCCAGAGCGATGGGGGAATTTGGAGCTGTCTCTGTCGTGTCCGGACATATTCGAGGAGAGACGAATACACTCCCACTCCATGTTGAAATTTTGTACAATGAATATCAATTCTCAGCTTCATTTGCAGTCGCATCATTATTGCTCCTATTAGCAATGGTAACGTTACTTTTGAAGAGCTGGTTTACACGGAAAGATGCCCATTGACACTTCTTTCCAGAACATGTTAATGTTAATTCATACTAATTCGGTTGGATAAGAGTGAATTGAGGCAAGTGTTATTATAAGTCACATTATATTGACTTAATAACCTGGCGAAGGGGCGACACTATGGCAAAACCACTTCAAGTGGACGAAGTTTGGTTGGGGCGTATTGCTGAGTTACTGAATAATATGGAATTTGGATCACTTCAGATCGTAGTACATGAGGGGCAGATTGTACAAATGGAAAGAACGGAACGGAAGCGATTTGAGAATAAACCCTTGGGGATCGCCAAGTCTAGTTCTGCTCCTCGGCCAGGAACGCGACATCTTAGGGAATCCAGTTCCCATTAAACGATGATTATTGCAAATAGCCTCACTGTTCAAGACGAACGTTTCTGCAAATAAGAAGCGTTCGTAGGACAGTGGGGCTATTTTTGAGAATAGACATTGATACTCGTTGACTTAGCTCTTTATTTGTTATTCATACGTCTGGAACGTCTGGGTAGCTCAGATATGTCTTGACTAGGAGTCGTAGCAAGTGAGGTTACGGTCTCCTCAGTGATTAACGTGGGTGCAACTGTTATCACAAGATCACGACCCGCATAAGGACGTTCCCGACGTGTGCGTTTGGTGGTGAACGTAAAACCAGCGATAAAGAGGATAACTTGTACAGAAATAATATAAAGTGCCATATTTAAACCCAACAAGTGAAATAAGGCAACTAATGCGATCAAAACATACAGACCTGTGTAGACTAGGTTATATGGGAGCCTACGAGTATACATGAATACGAGGTAAAGGGAAGCCGTAGCAATAACACAAGAGACAAAGCGAGCCCAAGCATAAATGACATGCGATTCAGGTAATCCAATAAGCGTCTGATATAGCTGTAGACTCCATATCAGAATTGCTACTAGAGCCATAAAGGGGAGAGCTGGTTTCAACAATCCCCAGAAGCTAAATCCCCAGCTTGGGCGGTCCCATTTGCGTAAAAGAGTACTTTGTTCCTCGATCCGCCGATTAACCTCACGTACCCACGTTTTGTGAAGCATCGATAAACGAGACGGATCCCGTTCTCTTATATAAGCGTCAATCTGCTCATGAAGATCGCTTGTAAGTAGTGGTGCCGCCTTACACTCCTCTAAAAGAGCGATCAATTGACATATCTCTTCAAGGCTGTGATCCTCACGCTCCATCATTTCACTGAGGGGGCCAGTAACACGGCTATATAACATCAAAGACTTCTGTAGTCGCTCTAATTGTTCCTTGCCGGTTGTTTGTAGTTGTATCGCTGTGCGTATGTACAGCCATATAAACAGAACAACCATTAAACCAGCTAATATAAAGCCTTCTACTGAACTGGAGAGCGTATTGATGAATGTCGTAACCATATGGAACAACCCGATGCCCCCTTCATTATTCTACCTCCACTATTGCATAAGGACACTAATATTTCAAGATGATGAAGGGTGCAGATAACAGTCTACCTTAGCTAAAACCGTGGTCTTCTGCGTGAACCGCTAACAGCTTCGATAAGCAATACAATAGCAGTGATTCCATGCATAATCCATCCCACAATAGGAATAATGCCCACTAAGGAAGTGACAACACCGAGTCCATTACCAATAATGGATGCTCGATCCTTTAAGAGAGAGACAATGGCCACGATGTGTAGAAGCAATGCAATTCCGAGAGGTAACCACCCGTGAGAAAGAATGTACGCACCTCCTACAAATGGAATAGCAAAAAAGGCTTCGAACGCAAATGTAATCCATTTCAACAGTCTGGATGTGTTAGACATTTTTTTGTAACACCTACCGTTTCTTATATATGATGGTCTTATATCAATTCTACATTCATTAGTGCAGATAATAAACCCAATGGTATAAGTATAAGATTGATTAATACTTATATACCCCATTCTTGTTTGGGAACACTATAGACAATCATGAACTCTTTAGTTCAATCTATATAGCTAGAATGAACTAAAGTATCTGCATTCGCCTTTAGTTCAATCTATATAGCTAGAATGAACTAAAGTATCTGCTTCGCCTTTAGTTCAATCTATATAGATGGTAAGATAACAGAACGAATCATCAAACTCATGGCGCATCATAGGATAAGCCTGAACAACATAGAAAGAGGGAATATGAAGTGGTAGATGTTAGAGCTAGAGCGATGGATGTTAAGGTTGTATTGTTTGGAGCTAATGGAAGAATTGGACAACTTGTTATGAAAGAGGCGTTAGACCGTGGTTATCAGGTTACTGCTGTGGTACGTGATCAGACTCGTATGACAGAGCAGTATGAGAATCTGAGTGTGGTAGAAGGAAATGTGATGAATGTAGATGAAGTTGCATCCATTTGTGAAGGTCATCAGGCAATCATAAGCGCAGTAGGTACAACGCTTGGAGCAGAAGAAGAGTTAGCAGTTGTAGCTCATTCGATCGTTGAGGGTGCGAAGCGTTCGGGTGTATCCCGACTTGTCATAGTAGGTGAAGCTGGAAGTCTTGAAGTAGCATCTGGAGTGAAGTGGATGGATACGGATGAATATCCTATCGAATCTAAGCCGCTTGCTGTCGCCCATGCTAAGGCGTATGAAATATATAGTGAGTCTGACTTGGACTGGACGTATTGTAGCCCTCCAGCCCAGATTATTGATGGACGTCGTACAGGTCAATTTCGCATCGGGACGGATAAGCTTATTCTAGATGAGAGTGACAGAAGTACTATATCAGCAGAGGATTATGCTGCTGCCATTATTGATGAAGTGGAAGATCCGTATTTCTTACGTGCTCGATTTACAGTGGCTTACTAAGTAGAGCGTAAGAATTATCATTGCTGAATGTGAGGTTTATAATGAAATAAACCGCATATACTGGAATGGTGACAGGTGGGCATTCGCGCTATTTCAGCGTGAAACGCAGGCTAATTGTACAACGTGTGATTATCATAAATCTTAAGAGGGGATTTGCATTTGCAAATCCCCTCTTAAGGTTTGAATATCCAAATACATACTAGAGGAATAATCCAAGCCAGCACAAGGGAGGTGAGAGAATACTTCCGTATTATGCTACTACCGAAGTAGAACAATAGGATCGTACCTAATCCGAGGAGACCCGAAAGCCAAGAGGTACTGATATCATTTACCGCTAGGGAGTAACCAACAATATATCCCCATACAGACAAAACAAATATAGATTTCGACCCTCTAAGAGGGGCAATAATAGCACATAAGGCATCAAAAGTAATGGATGCCATCATAATTATGCCGTACACCCATTGTTCGAGAGAGATCGATAGTATTGAGCTAGAGATGTAATCATGCGTGGCCATATTGATTAGGTTTAATACAAGGAAAGCCATTCCTCCACAAGCAAGCTTATTTATAACGTAGTGCCCGATGTGTAAACGCCACATCATGGGGGAGTATTGTTTAGTCTGCATCATATCAATCCTTCCCTGGTGCGTTCATTAAGTGTCTCTAATCCATCCCTTCATCATAGTCGTAAGCCTATGCGGATGTTCTAGGCATATGCCTAGTTACAATAGACAGTTTACAAGGAATGGAGGTCGCTTTATAGACACAAATAAAGCGCTTACAATATTAACAAATATGCGAAAACGTGATATTATGAAATCGTAAATAAAAGCTAATAGCAATATTAGTCAAACGCATAAATAATAACATAATATATGATGAAGTATATAAAAAAGGGGCACTACGGAAGAAGGCTATCTACCATGGTTTGTGGTAGATAGCCTTTTTAGGATGGATTGAGAGGTGTCGGGTTGTTCTTTGCATATCCTCTCTTGGTGCTAGCCATGTTGGTTATTCATATCTCTGACTTATTGTTGTGTGGTTGGGATTAATCGTTGCATTCCTCCCATATAAGGACGCAGTGCCTTGGGAATATAGATGGAACCGTCCTCGTGTTGATGATTCTCTAGCAATGGAATCAGAATACGTGGTGATGCGACAGCTGTATTATTGAGCGTATGGCAGAATTGTAGCTTACCATCGGCATCACGGTATCTAATGTTAGAACGACGTGCTTGGAAGTCTAACACATTGGAAGATGAATGCGTCTCCCCATAGGCCTGTCGGCTAGGCATCCATGTTTCAATATCATATTGTTTATACGTTTTCTGGGACATGTCGCCTGTGCATACTGACATTACACGATAAGGAAGCTCTAAGAGCTGAAGAATTTCCTCTGCATGACCTGTGATTTCCTGTAATATCTGCTCCGAGATCTCGGCATTATTCGCGCAAAGAACAACTTGCTCAACTTTAGCGAACTGATGAACTCGGTATAGTCCTCGAACATCCCGCCCAGCAGATCCAATTTCTTTACGGAAACAAGCTGACATCCCAGCTAGTCTGATCGGTTCAGTTACATCAACAATCTCATCGCTATAATACGATACTAACGAAACTTCAGAAGTACCGACTAACCACTTATCTTCGCCCGTAATCTCAAACGTCTGATCCGCTCCCGTTGGGAAAAAACCTGTTTTTGTGAGCGCTTCTGGTCGTACCATAACTGGAACGTCCATTGCTGTGAATCCATACTTGGTGAGTAGATCCAGTGCTAATCGTTGAACGGCTAGATGTAAGTATAGACCGGCTCCCTTGAGAAAATAGTTCCGGCTACCTGCCGCTTTCACGCCACGTGGAATATCAATCAGATCATGGCGTTCACCTAGTTGAACATGATCTAATGTCTCAAAGGCGAAGACTGGCGGAGTACCGACTCGTCTAATCTCTACATTGTCAGTATCATCTCTGCCCACAGGTGTGTCGGGAGATACAATGTTAGGAACAGATATCATCCGATGCTCACATTCATCATTAGCCTGAGTTAGTGCAGATTCGTGCAAAGTTAACTGTTGATTGATCTGTCTTACCTGTTCTTTGAGAGGTTCAGTGGAGGTTGGTTGTCCTTGTTGGATGTTTGTAGCGATTGCGTGTGTAAGTCGATTGCGATCAGCTCTTAAATCTTCAATCTGTTTCAGTAGATCGCGTCTCTTTTGATCCCAATCCAGTAAATCGGTGACCGATAATTCTAACCTTTTCTGTTGTGCTGTCCGTTGTACCAAGTCCGGATTCTCCCGGATGAATCGAATGTCTAACATGTCTCACGAGCTCCTTTGTCTAAAAAAATACAAAAAACGCCCTCATCCTTTGGGACGAGGAGCGCTTGCTCGCGGTGCCACCCAACTTGACCGAAGCAGCTTTAGGCAGTCTTCGATCCTCTTGGTTCCGCGGTAACGGACGGATGCCGGTTAACTTAGGGAGAAGATATACCTTCTCTGGTCGCCAACGCCTCACAGTTGGATTCTGATCATAGGCGTAATTTCACTGTTCAATTCTTTGTCGTTTAGTATAGCTTATAAGAAGAGGAAGTTCAATATATAGTTCAAAGCTGAGATAGAAGAGGGCAATACATACTACTCGATATATAGATAAGATAATTGTAGCAAGGGAAATGGTGGATCAAAATGGGTATAAATGCTTGATAAAAGAAGCGCAGATATGTTCATTGTGTTAGCGTTCAGAAGAGCTGTACTCCTAACAATAGTTGCATTTAATCAATTGACAAATGTTGTAATCCTTGTTACGATGATTTAAACATACTATTCTTATCGGATTTATAAATTATAAATTTAAATACTGAGATTCTCATGTAGAGTCTTATGAAAAGGGGAATAAAAACATGGCCAAAATCGTTATTATAAATGGTAATCCTTCGCTTACTTCACGACTTGGTGCAGTTATTGATTACGTGGAACAAGTTCTTGGCGGCTCAGGTTTCGAAGTGAGTCGAATTGATGTAGCCAGACTCCCGACGGATGATCTCATTCATACGAAATTTGAAAGCGAACATATTGTCAAAGCCAACGGGCTAGTGGCAGAAGCAGATGCTGTAATTATTGCAAGTCCCGTGTATAAAGCGTCTTATACGGGTGTCCTTAAGACATTCCTTGATCTCATTCCTCAAAAGGGTCTTGCCGGTAAAATTACGTTGCCTTTGTTTATGGGAGGCAGTCTTGCACATTTACTTGCTATTGATTATGCCTTGAAGCCTGTTCTGTCTGCGCTAGGGGCACGTCACATTCTAGGTGGGGTCTACACGGTAGATTCACAAGTGACTCGTACAGATCAAGGCGGAATGGAAATTGCAGAAGAGTTGCGGACACGTCTGCATGCTGAACTTGAAGAATTGGCAAGTGAAACACGCCTGAGAAGTGAGCATAACCATAAAGTATACGAATTAAAGGTGTAGATGGTTGATTAAATACTGGATCTATTTCTTATATATCCGCTGAAACGGGTGTCGTCCTTCTCCAAGGGTGGCACTCGTTTTTAGTTGTATTGAGAATTCTCATGTCATTCTTTTTTTGCGAAAAAGAGAGACCAAATCGGTTTTCATACGTTATTGTATGAAAGGAGTGATTTACTTTGAAGAAACAATCTAAAACAATGACAAAAGCTGTCGTCGTTGGGACATTGGTTCTAACCTGCTCTCTGTTATTTATGGCATCAGGTTGCTCAACAAGAAGTGATGAGGCTGCTGCTATAAAAGTAGGCGAGAGCTTAAAGAAAATGCAATATGAAATTCAAGTTGCTGATATCGGAACAACGGTAGAGGATAGGATAAAGAAACAAGAAGAATTTAAGCCATTCCTAACGGAGCAAGGATATGTTGCATTCGCAACTAATAGACAAAGCGCAATAGCGTCAGGATATGCAATGAAGAATAAGCTCAATATGAAAGTTAAACACATTGAATTTGAAAATATGAACCAAGATAATATGGAGAAGGACACATTCTCTTTTCGCTATAGTATAGACCTTGAACTTAGCCCTTCAGAATTGACTTCATCTAAGGGCACAAGCGTGGTGACCAGAACAGGACATATGTCAGTCGTTAAACAGGATGATGAATGGAAAGTACTTAAGGATCTTGATAACGGATTCATTGCGGATGAATAATCGGAATTATAGTTGGTGTAAGCAAAAAGGAGGTGGCTCATAAGAGCCCCTCCTTTTTGTTGTGTATAGAACACAAGTAAACTTTGAAAGCTTACAAATCGTCAAATCCGTTATCGTCGCCCACTTTACCGTAGTTACGGGATTTGGCTTCGAAGAAGTCAGTCTTCGTTGAATTGAGCGCATCGTCTGAGAAAGGCTTAATCCAAGGCATACAGTTCACATCTACACCTACATAAGCTTTGTCCATGCCCATGAGTGTAAGACGCTTGTTAGCTGTGTACTTAATATAATTCTCAAGCTCATTTAGATCAATTCCAGCGATTTGACTAAGCGTGTAATGTGCCCAGTTAATCTCTAATTGAACAGCTTCATCAATTGTTCTGTATACATACGCGATGTTTTCTTTCGAGTTAAGCTCTGGGAAATCAACGAGTAACTGCTTGAACACCTCAGCAAAGAAATAGCAGTGTTGATTCTCATCGCGTTGGATATACGAGATCATCTGACTTGTGCCCATCATTTTTTGATCGCGAGCCAAGTTATAGAAGAAGGCAAATGTACTATAAAAGAAGATACCTTCAAGAATTAAATCTGCCACCATAGCGTGGAAGAATGTCTGTGGATTTTGCTCATCACGGAAACTTTGATAAATATCAGCAATGAAACGATTGCGTTCCAGAAGAACCGGATCTTTCTTCCAGTATTCAAAAATTTCTTTCTGCTCCTGATCTGAAACAATGGATGAAAGAACATATGAATATGATTGATTATGGACAACTTCTTGTTGACCAATAATAGCGGAAATCGCTTCTAATGAAGAGTCAGTAAAGTAACGTTTCACATCGCCTACAAACATCGTTTGCATAGAATCTAACACTGCAAGTAATGAAATATTAATCTTGAAGACGCGTTGCTCTTCAGGATCTAATCTTGCGAATTGTTGTGCATCCTTGGACATTGGAATTTCATCTGCAATCCAGTGATTTAATAACAGTACCTTATAAAGTTTATACATATGAGGCATACGAATATCATTCCAGTTCAGAATACCCGAACATTCACCTTCGATAATACGTGTAGATTGATTGGGTGCTTCAGTATTGAAAATTTGTTGCAATTTCATATCTATTACTCCTTTATAAATAAGCTATCTTGTCTATTCGCGAGAGCGAATAGGCAAGGGTAGTAAAATGTATCAGGTTCTCCGCATTCGCGTAGCGAACAGAAGAGGGTCTAAATCTCGAATTCGAGTAGTAAGTATGATCAGTTATGCTCGTAAGATGAAGTAGTTCTTGTTCTACCGCATTTGCGGATCAAACAGGACACGTAGCTCGGCGAAGCAAGAGCTACTCACTCCCACGAAGTTGAGCGGGTCCCCGAAACGCATTCGCAAAGCGAACAGGGGGACTAAGCGCTCCAAGCACGAAACGATCCTCACACATAAGCTCCGAATCCCCTCACTCCACCAAAGAGTTTCGGGTGTCCAGAGGGCAGAGCCCAATGGGGCCCTCCTGAAAGCTTCCCTTGGGAAGCTCACTCCGGAAGCATAAGCTTGGGAAGCGAGGGTTTGGGAGGGATCGAAAAGGTTTTAGTAAGAGATTTTACGAACTGCAGCTGTCACATTCCTCAATCGTCAACGCCCGACTTCTTACATAATAAGTCGATTTCATTCCAGCTTTCCAAGCATGAATGTGTAACGATAGGAAATCCGTTGCTTTAATATCAGGACGAACATATAGATTGAAGCTTTGACCTTGATCCACATGACGTTGGCGAGCAGCAGCCATGTCGATAGACCAATGTTGATCGATATTAAATGCTGTTTTATAGTACCAGATGGTCTTGTCGGACAGATCCGGTGCAGGGTTAGCAATTTTGTAAGTTGTTTTCTCTTCATAAGATAACAATTCATACAATGGATCGATGCTCGCAGTGGAGCCAGCGATAATGGAAGTGGAACCATTCGGTGCAATAGCGAACATCCAAGCATTCCGTACACCATTCTGTTGTACTTCTTGTTGTAGCTCCTGCCACTGTGCAGTCGTTACAAACGGTCCTTCAAGATTACCGTCGGTATAACCACGTTGAGTGAAGTAAGTACCATTGTCCCAGTCAGATCCTTTGAATTTCGGATAATGACCTTTTTCCTTCGATAGCTCCATGCTTGAACGAACGAGTAAATAGTTAATTTTCTCATATAAATTATTGTTATACGTGACAGCTTCCTCAGATTCCCAACGGATACCTTCAAGAGCTAGTAAGTGATGAAGTCCGAAAGTTCCTAGACCAATAGCACGATATTGACTGTTTGTATATTGAGCTTGAAGCACTTCAATGTTATTAATGTCGATAACGTTATCAAGCATACGAACTTGAATAGGTACAAGTCGATCTAATACACCTGCCGGAACAGCACGAGCCAAGTGAATGGAGTTCAAGTTACACACGACGAAATCGCCAGGGATTTTTGAGATAATAATTCTTGTCTGTCCATCTTTCGTAACAAGTTCTTCTTTTTCCACAACAGTTGCGGATTGGTTCTGCATAATTTCAGTACATAGGTTGGAGGAATAGACCATACCATGTGCACTATTCGGGTTCGCGCGGTTTACGGTATCGCGATAGAACATATATGGTGTACCCGTCTCAAGTTGTGATTTCATAACACGTTTCATGATATCAATAGCAGGGACTGTAATACGGGATAATAAAGGATGATCAACAGCTTCAGCATATTTATCACTGAAAGTGCCTTGTCCAAGCTTCTCATCATAGAAATCTTCAAGTCCAAGTGGACGACCGTTGCTATCTGTCCAGCCCATGACTTTCTTAACTTCATGAGGACAGAATAGATTCCACATTCCACGGTTCTCCACAGCACTCATGAACAAATCGGGAATACAAATACCGTGGAATACGTCATGCGCTCTCATGCGCTCGTCACCGTTGTTTAATTTGAGATCTAAGAACGCAAGGATATCCTTATGGAACACATCGATGTAGACTGCGATTGCACCTTTACGAGTACCTAACTGATCTACGCTGACAGCCGTATTGTTTAACTGACGAATCCAAGGGATGATACCGGAACTTGTATTCTTATGTCCACGGATATCTGATCCACGTGCTCTTACTTTACCAAGGTAGACACCGATCCCACCGCCCATTTTACTAAGACGAGCTGTATCTGTGTTGGAGTCGAAGATACCTTCTAAGGAGTCGTCTACCGTGTCGATGAAACAACTGGAGAGTTGTCCAGCTACTTTTTTACCGGCATTAGACATCGTCGGGGTAGCAGCAGTCATATATAGATTACTCATAGCCCAATAGGATTCCTTCACAAGCTCCATACGTCTCTCAGCAGGTTCTTTATGCATAAGGAACATTGCAATGATCATATATCTTTCCTGTGGAAGCTCCATGATGTGTCCATCGAAATCGGTTGTAAGGTAACGTTCTGTAAGAGTTAAAAGACCGATGTAATCGAACAATAGATCGCGCTTGTAGTCAATGAGTTCAGCGAGTTCTTCAATCTGTTCTTTTGTATAGTATTCAAGTAATTCCTCACGGTATATGCCTTTGTGCACCAAATCTGTGATCAATGGGTAAAGGGCACCATAAGGTTCATCTGCATAGGATTTATAACGGCGGTGATGAGCTGCTCTTTTATATAAAGAAGTAAGTAGGGAACGTGCCGCTGCAAACTTCCAGTTAGGTTCTTCTTTCGTAACCAGTTCTAGCGCAGACATGGTAAAAGCATTACTAATGTCTTCTCCTGTAACTTCATCTCTACGTAGCTTAGATAGTACCCCTCGGATCAGTTGCTCCTTATCAAGCATGTCCAATCCTTCTAGAAGGCGATCAGTGTAGATGGAGAGACGGTTCTCATCAAAAGAGAGTTGGCGATTGTTCGGTTTTACTACGGAATGTGGCATAGGTTAGGCGTCTTCCTTTCAATATATGTTTTTCAATTATGGATAATTAAATGTACAACAGTGTGGCATCATCATGTCTTGAATTTTGCCTGAATATCTATAATACGCTGATTTGAACTCTCACGATAGGGGAGATGGGTATTTTTTTTAAGATTCTTTTTAAGGACCAACGATGACAACTTGGTACTGTTGAAGAATACCGTATTTTCGCGAAATTCACGATAGAGATATTATCGCGAATGCCACATATGCCGATCAAATCAACCCATTTATCAGTCGCGGCATCCATTAAGAAAGATGACGGCATGTAGGCCATCACCTTTCTTAGCGGATTCAGGATAGTGATACTACGATAATGCTGAAAGTAGCATCTAAGTTGGCGAAATTAGGCTATAGAGTAGTGTAACCTTTTATAAAATTGCTTGGCAAACGACTTGACGAATTAAGGATATAAATCATGATCTAATTTGCTCAAGAAAACGCCACTTTATTGAGAATTTTGCGGACATTGAAATATTATTGCAACTAAGGCCATGGCGGTGAAGGTGGAATACTACCGCTTCCTGTAATGAAGCCTCGAGATGGGATTTTGTCGAGTGGATTAAAACTTTCTGATTTACTGAAATCATGAGTCGTTGTTTAGGTAATATGTAAAATCTTGTGGACCATTTGCACTGTATAAGATACGTAGAGCTTCTTAAAACGAGATGTTGGAATTTGACTCCATGCGTGAACAGACAATCCATGCCATCAGACAGAAAAAGCACTCCGTAGTGGTGATCAGGACATGTCACAATGTTTCCTGGTTACGTAACCGAAGTAAATAGTAACAAACGCCTATTTCCACGTAGGATTTGTTATGAGTATGTCCAACAGGCAGATATTCTGACTTCCCAAGTTAGCAGCTTCATTGTCTATATATAGACAATAGTACCTTTCCATAAGCAGTACACGCGGAGTCCATTGCTTGCGCTATTCGTCTGCAGTATGCAGCTTAACGGTTGGGATACAGTGGCGGGACCGCGATGGATTTGCACCATTCTTCCCTTTTAAGATCCAAATATGCCGTAACAATCGGATCACCTGTTTTCACTATATTTAGTAGTGCTATATAAATCTAACTCAATATATTGTGTTTGTAAACAGTTAATCGTGAAAATTTAAAATGAAAAAGTGTGAAACTTTTCCCAAGCCCGCTACGACTAACCTTTTGAGTGTTTTGCTAAGCTATATGAAATATTTGTGTCTGTGTTTTGCGAATACTTTATAAATTGGGTAAGATGGATCAAGAAACGAAATGCTTACGAAGTGAGTTTTGTTCCAAAACTTAAGTAAATGCTTACGATGAGAGTTTTGTTCCAAAACTTTAAGTAATGCTTACGAAGTGAGTTTTGTACCAAAACTTTAAGGAGGAAATGAAGATGGCCATTGCTGAGGTTACAATTATACCGATTGGAACGCAGACGACAAGTCTAAGTGCTTATGTGGCAGACATGCAGCGGGTACTCCAAGAGCAGCAAGGAATAACGTACCAACTGACTTCTATGAGTACCATTATTGAAGGACCGCTTGAATTGGTATGGAAGGCGATCGCTACACTCCATGAATCTCCATTTATTTCGGGGGCAGAACGGGTCTCAACTTCTGTGAAATTGGATGATCGACGCGATAAAATTTCTTCTAGTGCGCAGAAACTACAGTCCGTTCAGGACAAATTAAAATAGGAACAATCAATGAGAAGGTAAGAATTACATCGAGTTAAATACGCGGTATTCCAAGGTTTGGGATACCGCGTATTTTTGTTTTTACTATGTGTTTAAAGGTATTACAATAAGAAGTATCGAATTGCATATAATATAATTTTACATATGGATAGAGGTAGCTAATGATTAAGAAATACTTAACAAAATTCCCCTTGTGGTTTAAGATTATTTGGTCCTTAGTAGTTGCAACATACATTATTGTAATTCTGACTAATCAGAATATATTTTTCATGATCGGTGGAGTAATAGTCTTATACACAGCCAATGGATTCAGAGCTTGGAAAAGCCAACGGAGTTTAGCGATCGTATCATTTATATTTACTGTTGTATTTTCGTATATGCTTTATAAATTCTTAATGCTATAAATTAGATTATTATTCTAGCCCCCTTAACAAAGGGGGCTTCTTGATGTTCAGAAATTATCTAAGGTGAAATCATGTGAAATACCCCCGACTCAAGTCCAGTACTTTCCAAGCCCGTGGACTGGTGTTTGAGTTTTCCTTATATTGTATAATATGAAAAAGAATGATTATCGAAGCGGGGGCGTTATTTAATATGAGAAGATACCATAAGCCAATGTTGTTTGCGGGATTGGTTTCACTAGTATTACTGTCAGGTTGTACTAGCAATGCTGGTAACGTGATTCAGACAAGCATTGGAGAGGTAACACAAGCGATTGGGGATACAGTTAAAGATACAGCGTCAGAATTGGGTGATCAGTTTAAAAGAACTGGTGTCCATAAAGAGATATTGCTCTCGCAAGAAGTTAGCAGTTCGGTATCCGTTCTCAAATTGGAAAATGAGGTTGGCAATATCGAAGTGAAGGGAACTTCAGGAGACAAGATTAGCGTGAGTGGGACAATCTGGTCACTAGACAAATCATCACGTGATGACAAATACCAAGAAATGATGGATAATGCCGAAATTACTGTGACTGTAAGTGGAGCTCAGTTGGAAATTAATATGCATCCCAAAGGCGATGAGAAGCTTGATATGTGGAGGTGGGCAAAGAAAGAATATGGATTCTCAAACTTCAGCATTGATTATGCGGTGGAAATTCCAAATACGCTTCATAGCTTTAATATCTCAAGTGAAGTTGGAGAAATTAATCTTAAGAATCTAAACGGTAAATATGATGTTCATAATGAAGTGGGTTCTATAAGTATTGAGGGGGCTCATATCCAAGGAAAGTCTAATGTAGGATCTGAGACGGGTAACATTAAAGTAGCTATCGAACAAATGGATGATGATAGTAGACTCGAAGTTAAGACTGAAGTAGGCTCCATTCACGCTAACCTTGCCGAATCACTTCAAGTTAGCCTGGAAACGGATAGCGAGATCGGATCGATTACAGGAGCTCCTAGAGGCACAAGTGACATCAATGGTGGCGGTCCATTACTTTCACTCTCCACATCAGTTGGGTCAATAACGATAAAATAACCAAACATAACAAAGCGGTATATATAGACATATATAAATATAGACAAAGCCCCCTCATTTGAGGGGCTTTTTTTAGTATTGGGAGATCGGAGATGAATAAATTTACGTAAAAACGAGATATAGGGAGCATTAACGAGCAGCGAGGAGGTAATTATTTTTGTAATCGTTACCATCGATCTAGATGCTTCTTATTTGGTTCTAGGAAGGGATTGAGTCACCTTTACACTAATTTGGGGCGGGTGTATGATTCATAACGAAATACAAATTGTTAATTTATTCAATTGTTAATTTCGCTGAGTTTTCGCTTTGAGGCGGAGAACGGGGGAACCAAAAGTAGCAACTTTTTTTTCGTGTGAGAGTCGGAAAATAAGAAGCTACAGGGGTGAATCTTAGTAAGGGCAATTAGGTCTTTGCTAGGTAGAGCGACTCTCACCGCTCGAATCCGACAGCTAACCTCGTAAGCAAAAGTTGGAGAGAGGAATGATGAAGTTTGTGATCGAACTTACTCGACCATAGAGCGGTGTTAGCTCTTCTTGCAGTTAATAAATGTAACGAAAATGTAAGCCAAGTTAGATTGATTTGAGAATGGGTTATGTAAAGTTTATTGAAAGAATGTCTTGAACGCTGAATTCTGTGTAATTTCTGAAACGGGGGAACCAATCGGAGATGTCTGCTGCGTAAACGCCGGACGTATCCATGGGGTGAATTTCTTAAATACTGTACCAGTACTTAAGAATAGGGCGACTTCCTCGCCCGAATCCGACAGCTAACCTCGTAAGCGTGCAGGGAGAGGCAGCAAACCGCCTTCTGGCTGGTTCATGGGTTTATTTTGTCATGGACTTACTTAGAAGCTCTGGAAAAGCTACTTTTTCGCTGAGCTTCTTTTTTGTTGCCTTTAAACGTATAGGAGGATTTATTTATGGAAGAAGCGATCATTTTGGTTATCGCTCCCAATGAGGACGGACGAAAATTCGTAGACCAATTAATGTATAGAAAAAAATCATTTGCGGTGTTAACTAACAACCGAGCGGAAGAAAAAATGTATCAGAAAATGGGTGTTAAGCATGTTGTTCGTATTGATACGTTTATGACCAAGAAATGGATCGTCCCACAGATAGCTGTAGACAAGATCTATATTTTCGAAAGTAGTCTTAACTTAAGTTGCCGTTATCTTCAGATTTGCCGTCC
This sequence comes from Paenibacillus macquariensis, assembly GCF_900156375.1. Taxonomy (GTDB): domain Bacteria; phylum Bacillota; class Bacilli; order Paenibacillales; family Paenibacillaceae; genus Paenibacillus_AQ; species Paenibacillus_AQ macquariensis. The sequence goes on along the minus strand of NZ_FTNK01000014.1, from coordinate 71,410 downwards.
TTGGACGTCTCAAGAGATTTATATAGTAACCCGATTTTGGAGTCCCCGAGGAATCTATAGAGGGATGGGTGCAGACCACGTTGTATACACAAGAAATGGCGACGTTGGATTTCTACTTGAACGATAGTTGAGAATTAATCAAAAATTCGCATGAGAGAGGGGCATTCCAATAATGATGGATGTCTACATGGTCATCACGTTAATTGTTGCATTCGGCTTATTATTACTGTTCACGCATTGGTGCGGAACGTTGGTCGATAGAGGGGGCGGGGAACAATGATTGTTGTACTTGCATTGACCATAGTTATCTTCATTTACCTAATATACGCGTTAATTAATCCTGAGAAATTCTAGTCATTGTTCATTAAATAAGAAAATTCATCCCTATAAGGAGGATATAAAGCATGGAATTACTGCAAATGGGAATTGTGATTGTTGTACTGCTGTTGCTGGTGAAGCCAGTCGGTACTTATATGTTTCATGTATTCTCCAATGAACCTAACCGAACGGACAAAGTATTCGGTTCAACCGAAAATATCATTTATAAGATCATCGGATTAAGAAATCGTGACAGTATGAACTGGAAAAAATATGTGCTGAGTTTTATAGCTACAAATGCTGTGTTAATCGCCATTAGTTACTTGCTTCTACGTTTCCAAGGAATCCTTCCAGGAAATCCGAATGGTAACGAGAATATGGAAGCATCGCTTGCACTTAACACGATCATCAGTTTTATGACCAATACCAATCTACAGCATTACAGCGGCGAGAGTGGCGTGACTTACTTAACGCAAATGGCTTTTGTTACGATGATGATGTTCACATCGGCAGCATCAGGCGCTGCCATTGCAGTTGCATTTATTCGCGGGATTACCCGCCGAGGAGAAGGTTTAGGTAACTTTTTTCAGGATTTCACCAAAGCAATAATTCGTATCTTCTTACCACTAGCACTTATTGTTACTATCTTATTGGTCGGTTTAAAAGTTCCTCAAACGTTTGACCCGACAGCTACAGTAACAACGCTTGAAGGTGTCGAACAACAAATAACGATGGGTCCTATTGCTTCGTTAGAATCGATTAAACATCTTGGAACGAATGGTGGCGGATTCTTTGGAGCCAACTCATCTCATCCATTTGAGAATCCAAGCCCATTAACGAACGTTATCGAAATATTAAGTATGTGGTTGTTAGCAGCATCACTTCCGTATATGTTTGGTTTGTTTGCCAAAAACAAGAAGCAAGGATGGGTCATTTTTTCATCCATGATGATTCTGTTCTTAATATTCCTAAGCATCAGTTATTCGTCTGAGAAAGCTGGGAACCCGGCGATCAATACGCTAGGGATTGAATCTTCTCAAGGTAGTATGGAAGGAAAAGAGGTTCGGTTCGGCATAGCGCAATCGGCATTGTTCTCTACCGTTACAACGGCTGCGACAACGGGATCGGTTAACAACATGCATGATACTTTAACACCTCTTGGTGGACTTGCGGCGCTTTCTGGAATGATGCTCAACGTCGTGTTTGGAGGTAAGGGTGTCGGGCTAGTTAACATGCTGATGTACGCCATACTTGGAGTCTTTATATGCGGGCTCATGGTTGGACGAACGCCAGAATTTTTAGGCCGTAAGATTGAGGCCAGGGAAATGAAGTTGATTGCACTCGTTATTCTGGTGCATCCGTTTATTATCCTAGTACCTACGGCGCTCTCATTTATGACCGCTTCGGGCTATGATTCCATAAGTAATCCGGGATTCCACGGCTTAACGCAGTCCTTATATGAATACACTTCATCTGCCGCCAACAACGGATCAGGGTTCGAAGGGCTTGCGGATAATAATGTATTCTGGAACGTATCTACAGGACTTGTGATGTTCTTTGGACGTTACATGTCGATTATTGCGATGCTTGCAGTAGCTGGTTCACTAAATGTTAAGAAACCCGTAGCGGAGACGATCGGTACATTCCGTACAGATAACAAGCTATTTATTGGGATTTTGATCGGTGTCGTACTTTTGATTGGGGCACTAACGTTCCTTCCGGTCATTGTCTTAGGTCCTGTGGCCGAATTTTTAACACTCCATTAGAACGAGGTGCTTGAACGATGAGTAATATACGCAAGAGCATGTTCAATGGTGAAATAGCCAAACATGCTGTTAAAGAGAGTTTTATTAAATTAAATCCGATGTTTATGATAAAGAATCCCGTCATGTTTGTAGTTGAAGTGGGAACATTTGTTGTACTGATGATGGTTCTATTTCCAAGTTATTTCGGAACCGAAGATCAACTTGGATTTAATATCAGCGTGTTCTTGATTCTGTTATTTACGGTCTTGTTCGCTAACTTCGCTGAATCATTGGCGGAAGGGCGAGGTAAGGCACAAGCTGATTCTTTGAAAAAAGGGAAGTGGGAGATTCAAGCAACTAAGCGCGTAGGATTGGAGATAAGAATCGTTAATTCTACAGAATTACGTAAAGGTGATGTCGTTATTGTCTCAAGTGGAGAGATGATTCCTGGAGACGGTGAAGTCATTGAAGGATTAGCATCTGTGGATGAATCGGCTATCACGGGGGAATCGGCTCCTGTTATCAAGGAAGCTGGGGGGGATTTCAACTCGGTAACAGGTGGAACACGGGTAGTCAGCGATGAAATCGTGGTGCGGATTACTGCTGATCCTGGTGAATCCTTTATCGACAAGATGATCTCGCTCGTAGAGGGTGCAACGCGTCAAAAGACACCAAATGAAATAGCACTTAATACGTTACTTACTTGTTTGACCTTGATATTCCTAATCGTAGTGGTGACGCTTGCTCCAATCGCCAAACATTTCGAAATTGATCTGCCGATTCCAGTTCTTATCTCATTGTTGGTGTGTCTAATACCAACAACAATTGGTGGATTATTATCGGCAATCGGTATTGCAGGTATGGACAGAGTCACTCAATTCAACGTGTTGGCGATGTCGGGCAAAGCTGTCGAGGCTTCTGGTGATATCAACACGATGATTCTTGATAAGACAGGAACGATTACGTTCGGTAATCGGATGGCAAGTGAATTTATACCTGTAGGTAAAATGTCTAAGAAAGAGTTAGGTTATTGGGCATCCATAAGCTCTTTGAAGGATGAGACACCTGAGGGACGATCTGTCCTAGAACTCATGAGAAAACTTGATTATACCATTGAGGATACACTTGCATCAGGTGGAGAATTCGTTGAATTCAAAGCACAGACGCGAATGAGTGGTATTGATCTCAAAGACGGGCGCCATGTACGTAAAGGAGCCGTTGACTCTGTAAGGAAGTGGGTTGAATCCCAAGGCGGACTCATTCCTGCGGATTTGGAAGATAAGGCGAATGTGATTGCGTCTGACGGAGGAACGCCTCTTGCAGTAGCAGTAGACGGTGTGATCTATGGATTAATTTATTTGAAGGATACGGTAAAACCAGGTATGAAAGAGCGGTTTGACCAATTAAGACAGATGGGGATCAAAACCATCATGTGTACGGGAGATAATCCGCTGACAGCAGCGACCATTGCTCGTGAAGCAGGCGTTGACAGTTTCATTGCGGAAAGTACACCGGAAGATAAAATTGCAGTCATTCGTCGTGAACAAAACGAAGGTAAACTGGTCGCTATGACAGGTGATGGTACAAATGATGCTCCAGCACTTGCACAAGCCGACGTAGGTTTAGCAATGAATAGTGGAACGACGGCTGCGAAAGAAGCAGCTAATATGGTTGATCTGGACTCTGATCCTTCCAAAATCATCGAAGTTGTTGCGATAGGTAAACAATTATTGATGACACGAGGAGCCTTAACAACCTTTAGTATTGCGAACGATGTAGCTAAATATTTTGCCATTATTCCAGCGATGTTTATGGTCGCTATTCCAGAAATGAATGTGCTAAATGTGATGGGCTTAGGTTCGCCACTATCGGCCATACTCTCAGCACTTATCTTCAACGCTGTGATTATTCCATTGCTCATTCCGCTTGCCATGAAAGGTGTTAAATACAAACCTATGGGCGCAAGTAAGTTACTCAGTCGTAATTTACTCATCTATGGACTTGGTGGGGTTGTGGCTCCCTTTGTAGGGATTAAAGCAATTGACCTGATTGTACACTTATGGATTTAAGCCTCAGGAATAAGATGGCATGCGTTAAATGCCATAGACTATAATAGGGAAAGGCAGGAAATAGCAATGAACAATATAGATTCGTCCCATAAGAAGAATTCAATCATAGGTATCGCTATACGTGTCAGTCTCGTAATGATCGTACTTTGCGGTATCATTTATCCCACGGTGAGTACAGGTATAGCACAAGTGATTTTCCCTTCACAAGCGAATGGTAGTATGGTGAAAGATAGAGAGGGTAAAGTGGTTGGTTCCGAGCTCATTGGACAGACATTTACCAATCCTGCATTCTTCCAAGGTCGTGTATCGAGCATTGAGAACAATGGGGCAGGTTCTGGTTCCAACAACTATGCACCGTCTAACCCAGAATTAGTGAAACGGATCCAAGAATCGATGGTTGCTTGGGAAGCCGCTAACCCGGATGTTCCTTTAGAACAGCTACCGATTGATCTAGTAACGAACTCAGGTTCAGGACTAGATCCAGATATTTCACCAGCTTCTGCCAAAGCACAAATACCAAGAATCAGCAAACTGACTGGATTAGATCAAGCTATGCTTCAGGAGTTGGTGGATATTCATACGAAAGAACGTGACTTGGGCGTGTTCGGGGAGCCAAGAGTCAACGTATTGTTGTTGAACATCGATTTGGGGGAAAAAGTTAAGAAATAGTAGAGATGATGGATTACCAAGCTGGATGCATCTGATCTTGGCAATCGATCAAATAAAATAGTGTCTCATCTCATTTATACCTACTTAAAAGCCAAGGCATTTCGGATTTCATCCACTTGTTTTGGCTTTTTTTAAAAGAATATAAGGAATAGCGTATAAGGTTCACTTCATACGCTATTCCTTATATTTCCGCGTAAACGGGTGCCGTCCTTGTAGAAGGATGGCGTAGCCGGTTCTACTTGATTGTAGAAATTCAGTAAAGGATGAAGCGACGATGGAAACCTTCAAAAGAAAAACGCCAGAAGAAATCCTTATGTCTATCTATAAGTTGCATCGCGGCCGATTAGAAATTCTCATTGGAGCTGTGAGTGGTTCAGGGAAAACGTATCATATGCTAAGAGAAGGGCAACTTCTTAAGCAGCAAGGGATAGATGTGGTTATTTGTGCGGTTACAACTTCTCAACGATCTGAGACAGTGGAACAACTTGCTGATCTAGAGCGTGTACCGAGTATTCATTGGATGAAGAATGGAATAGAACAAAAGGATTTAAATATAGACGTTCTGCTAGAAAGAAATCCAGAAGTGGTTCTAGTGGACGCGATTGCTCATCGAAATAGACCAAATGCACGCTTTATGACAAGACTTGAGGATATTCAGCACTTACTTAGTCAGGGAATTAGTGTCATTACCACGGCAAATATATATGATCTAGAAGGTGTTCGAGAAGTAGCTAGTAGAATGACGGGTATTGAAGTGAAAGAAACCGTACCAGCCAATACGCTTTCCTTAGCGGATGAAGTTCGATTGATTGATGTAACACCAGAAACACTATTGAGTCGGATTGCGACAGGGAAATTTCAACTCAGTCAAGCAGAGACAGATCTTGTCTTCAAAAGGGGTAATATAGCGATACTACGCGAACTTGCTCTGCGTCATGTTGCTGAGGGTGTTAATGATTCACTGGAGAAGCATAATGATGAGATGGGGAATTTTGGCCCAACAGGTGTAACTGAAAAAATTCTAGTATCCGCTCAATATCATTGGAATAGTTCGATTTATGTTCGAAGAGGCCAACAAATTGCTAAAAGGCTAAATGGGGATCTGTGCGTGATTAGCTTTCGGAACCCACAAGATAAGATGAGCAGAGAAGCTGAAACGTTTAAAAGGTCCCTAGTTAAACTCGTTAAAAAAGTGAATGGTGAATTTGAGGAGCTTCCTTTCAGTTCGAGGAGGGCGCTTCCTAATATATTGGTTAAGTATGCGATGGAGCATCGAGCAACACGGATCGTGTTGGGTCATTCGAAGCAAACGCTCTGGCAGGAATGCTGGCAAGGTTCAATTATCCATGACATCTTGAAAAAGACACGCAACGTGGATGTATTTGTGATTGCAGATCGTGCAGAACATGAGGGGGAACGTATTCTACCAACCAAGCTGAAGGGTCCTGAAGAAAGCTCGCTGTATCGGCGTTTAAGCTCTGAAGAGGTAGACCAGCAAATTGAAAGAATTAAACGGGGACAATTCAAAGTATATATTGGGTCTGCACCTGGTGTTGGTAAAACATACACCATGCTTCGAGAAGGAAATGATTTAGAGCGGATTGGAACGAATGTGACGATTGGTCTTCTTGAAACGCATGGTCGTAAAGAGACAGGGGCTCAGGTAGGATCGCTTGGAACGATTCCAAGGAAAATCATAGATTACCGAGGCGCGCGTCTAGAGGAAATGGATACGGAGGAAATTATTAGACAGGCTCCCGATGTTGTCCTCGTGGATGAGTTAGCACATACCAATGTTCCAGGGAGTAAGAATAAGAAAAGGTTTGAAGATGTGATTGAAATTCTGAATGCGGGTATTTCTGTCATTACGACAATGAATGTACAGCATTTAGAGAGTCTGAATGATGCTGTGGAACAAATTACAGGCGTTCGTGTAAGGGAAACTGTACCTGATCATATTTTACATCTAGCGGACGAAGTACAGTTAATTGATGTAGCGCCTCAGTCTCTTCAACAAAGAATAAGGGAAGGGAAGGTGTACGCGCTCGACAAGGTTGAACAATCGCTCGGTAATTTCTTTAAGACGGGTAACCTGATCGCTTTGCGTGAGCTTGCGCTAAGAGAGATAGCAGACGATGTGGATGAGCGATTGGAATCTTGGCAACGAACAAGTTCATTAAGAGGACCTTGGCGGCGGGAAGAAGTGATATACGTGTGTGTAGAATTAACAGCTCATGCGGAAAGCTTAATACGTAGAGGATTTCGAATTGCGCATCGCCTCAAAGCAACTTGGTACGTAACCTATGTCCAGTTAGAGGATACAGAAACGAAAGAAGAAGATTCAGTACGCATTGAGGCGTTAGAGAAGCTAACGGAACGTTTAGGCGGTCACTTTAATATACTACAAGCGAGACGTCGCGCGCATATTGCAACGGTTCTCATTACCCAAGCAAACGAGCATAAAGTGACTCAGATTATCGTAGGTCAATCTAAGCTTGGATTCATTCAGGTGATAAGGAAAGGTTCTGTGGTGAAACGATTACTGCGTGCAGCAAGGCATGTGGATGTGCTTGTTGTAGCGAGATTCTAAACGAATGGATCAACTAATGTTATGTACTCATATTGGGTGTTGTATTACAACTTATATAAGGGAGGGAGGAGGAAAGAAACTCTCCTTCTCCCATAGAGATGATTACTAGCAACAACAGTGTCTGTGATGATGGCGATGATGACGTCTTTTAGCTTTAACTAAAAGTCTTTGACCAGGTCTTAGAACGATTTCAATCGTTCTGTGGTGTCTACGGCGTCTATGTCCACACATGAATATCACCTCCTTTATAATGCTATGTAAGTATTTAGTGCTCTGTAATTTGCTTGTAAAGGGGAGGGAGAAGGAGGGTGAACTCCTTCTCTGATAGAGATGCTTACTAAAAACAGTGTCTGTGATGATGACGATGATGACGTCTTTTAGCTTTAACTAAAAGTCTTTGACCAGGTCTTAGAACGACTTCAATCGTTTTGTGGTGTCTATGGCGTCTATGGCGTCTATGTCCACACATGAGTATCACCTCCTTTACTAGTAGGTCAGCTATCACAGTGTGAATTTATAGCGTGTTGATTGTTAACAACAGTGTCTATGATGATGTCGATGATGACGTCTTTTAGCTTTAACTAAAAGTCTTTGACCAGGTCTTAGAACGACTTCAATCGTTTTGTGGTGTCTATGGCGTCTATGGTGTCTATGTCCACACATGAGTATCACCTCCCTTACTAGTACAATATATTAATCATTCGCAGTTCTCGTGTGGGTTTCTAATGAAGATGGGGGAATGAGAATCAAACTAGCAGAGGTGTCTATGGTGATTCCCTCTTGCTGCTACAATCAGAACTTTTCGAGCCGCAAGAACTTCGATGACGATAGGTTTCTGATGTCTTAACAAGATGTATCACCTCCTTACATCGTCAATATATTAATCATTTGTTGTTCTCGTGTGGGTTTCTAATAAAGATGGGACAATATCCATTTTTAGTGTATATGGATCGTAAAAAAAACAAAAAAAACCACGGATTACCACATGCCTGAAGGCTGTGGAATCCGTGGTTTTTTTGGCAATCCTCATGTAATTTTATCTTAGAATCCTTTATATTGAGGTTCTTCGTTCTCTAATTGCTGTACACGTGTTTCTACTTGCGTCACGATTTGTTGAGCTTGTTCAGCTGCATTCGTAAATGTTGTTTTTGCTTCTTGGTTTTGCGTTTCAATAGCGAATTGTTCAAGGCTGGCTTGAGCACCTTTTAAAGAAGCTAAGCATGTTTTTACTTGAGAAGCAACAGTCATCTGTTTCACCTCCTTATCATTTTTTTATTTGCGTAAGGAAGTAACGAATCATATCTTATCCGGTTTTTGCTAAAGCCATACATCATTTTTGTTAACTAAAAAATATGTTGAATTTGGTTAAAAACATCTCTTAAAGGACATCTTACTGTGTAATAACAAAAACGAATTGGAAAGAGGTATGTCAATATGCAGGAGTGGTTAATTGTTTCTTTACGTACCATCTTAACTATTGTCGTTCTTTTCTTTATGACAAAGCTACTAGGTAAAAGGCAGGTATCCCAGCTTTCTTTATTCGAGTACATAACTGGAATTACAATTGGTAGTCTTGCAGCCACCATTCCAATTGAAATGGATACCTGGCACTTGGGCCTTATATCGTTGATTGTTTGGGTGGCATGTTCCTTTGGTATCGAATATTTAACGATTAAAAGTAAAATGGCCAGAAACCTCTTAGATGGTAAATCAACAATCCTGATTAAAGATGGTAAAGTACTCGAGGAAAATTTAAAAAAAGAACGACTTACAACAGATGAGTTATTAGAACAATTAAGAAGTAAGGATGTATTCAGATTGGCAGACGTAGAATTTGCCGTAATGGAATCAAGCGGAGAAGTGAACGTCTTATTAACAAGAGAAAATCAACCACTTACAGCTAGTCATTTGGGTATAAAGATTGCACCAGAACAAGAAACGCAATGCGTCATTATGGATGGAAACATCATGTATGAACCGTTAGCAACGATTGGATTAAATAAGAGATGGTTAGATACGGAGTTGGAGAAAATAGGTGTCTCCATTGAGAATGTGTTTCTTGGTCAGGTTGACTCTTATGGGGAGCTCTTCGTTGATTTATATGATGATCAGATTATTGTACCGAAATCACAGAATAAGGCTACATTATTTGCGACTTTGAAGAAGTGTGAAGCGGATCTAGAAATGTTCAGTTTGTCTACTGACAATCAACAAGTGAAACAAATGTATGAGCAATGCGCTATCAGCATGGAAAATGTAATCAATGAACTTAGACCGATACTCACTCGATAATTATCACAAGAGTATTTTAGAAATGGAGGCATAACTATATGGCAAACAACAAAAAGAAAAAATTAACCCCAACCCAACAGGAGTATCAGGAACTGGCACAGAGAATCGAACCACCAAGACCTGTTCTCAAAAACTGCCTTCATGCTTTTATCACAGGTGGGGTGCTTTGCCTGATTGGGCAAGCGATACAAGAAATGTTTGTGCACTGGGCTGGGTTTACGGAGAAAACGGCGGCCGATCCTACAGTTGCCGTAATGATTCTGATATCCGTTATATTGACGAGCTTTGGTGTATATGACAAATTGGCTCAATGGTCAGGAGCTGGCACGGCTGTGCCTGTGACCGGGTTTGCGAATGCTATGGCGTCCGCAGCAATCGAGCATCGCAGTGAAGGGATCGTTCTTGGTGTCGGTGGACAAATGTTTAAGATTGCGGGTCCAGTTATCGTGTTTGGTACGGTAGCCGCGTTTGTAGTGGGTATTTTAACATGGATCATTCAAGGTGGAGGAGGATCGTAACATGTTAAAGGGACATCAGAGTTGGGTGTTTGAGAATAAGCCGGTAATCCTTGGAACGGCAACGGTTGTGGGACCTTTTGAAGGAAGGGGTCCGCTGGCCAATGATTTCAGCATTATTCACGAAGATTCTATGCTCAACGAGGATAGCTGGGAGAAGGCTGAGAAAGTATTGATTGAAGAAGCCGCCAAACTGGCAATTGAGAATGCTGGATTGACGAAAGAGCAAGTTCAGTTCTATGTCGGTGGTGATTTGATGAATCAGATCATTAGTAGTAGCTTCGCAGCACGAACATTATCTATTCCGTACCTTGGTGTATTTGGTGCTTGTGCGACATCCATGGAAAGCTTGGCACTCGCTTCGATGATAGTGAATTCGGGATCTGCTCATCATGCGTTAGCGGGTACATGTAGTCATAATGCAAGCGTAGAGAAGCAGTTTCGCTACCCGACAGAGTACGGATCACAGAAACCGCCAACGGCGCAATATACGGTAACTGGTGCAGGAGCGGCCATTGTATCAGCCAAAGGGGAAGGTCCTGTAGTGACCTCTGCTACGATCGGAAGGGTTATCGATATGGGAATAACAGATCCATTTAATATGGGTGCTGCTATGGCTCCCGCTGCGGTGGATACCATGGAAGCTCATTTCCGTGATTTGAAAATACAGCCAGGTCATTACGATTTAATAGTAACAGGTGATCTGTCCAAAGTTGGGTATGAAATCGCTTGTGAACTGTTGAAGAAGCATAAGATTCCAATGCAACAGACTGAATATAAGGATTGCGGAATGATGATTTACGATTATGATACACAGATGGTTCAATCGGGTGCGAGTGGGTGCGGCTGTTCAGCTGTCGTAACCTATGGACATTTACTTAATCGTATGCGCAAAGGGGAACTCAAACGGATTCTTGTTGTTGCAACGGGGGCGCTTCTATCACCGATAAGCTTTCAGCAAGGGGAAAGTATTCCTTGTATCGCACATGCGGTTTCTATCGAAGCTGGGAGGAGTATTTCATGATATTTTTATGGGCTTTTCTAGTTGGTGGTGCTATATGTGTGTTTGGACAAATTTGTTTCGATGTGTTTAAGCTCGACCCTGCGCACACGATGACCTTACTTGTCGTGATAGGTGCAGTATTAGATGGAATAGGGTGGTACGAACCACTTATTAAATTTGCCGGTGCCGGTGCTTCAGTTCCGATTACGAGCTTTGGTAATGCCTTGGTGCATGGAGCAATAACAGAATTGAAGGAAGATGGATGGATCGGTATTATCACCGGAATATTTAAGGTAACGAGTGCCGGGATATCAGCAGCAATTATTTTCTCTTTCTTTGCTGCATTATTCGTGAAACCTAAAGGGTAAGAGATGATGTAAAGCTAGCTGTGATAAAGGAGGAATGATATCTTCTTTTCTCACAGCTATTTTGAATAGATCAGTTTTTTAACGTACAAATACTTGTTGCGATGCCCCCTGAGACGATTGAAATCACCGAATAGAAGAAGGTCTCCCAGGAGATAAGAAGTCCCCCTACCCCAATAATAAGCCCATCGGTTAGGAATATGATGACTCCCACATTCAAACGCATATATTTGGATATTAAATTAGCGAGTAGATCCGTTCCGCCAGTACTTGTCTCAAAGCGCAACATTAAGCCTAGTCCAGTACCGAGTAGAAATCCACCGAACATGGAACTAGTAAGCGGCCCTAATTCAATATAATAGAGAAAATGGTATTGGAACGGTGCTAATAGCTCTATAAAAAGAGACGAAACAAGCATGCCAGTTAAGCTGTTATAAAAGAAGGCACGATTACGCACCCATGCCACGATGAAGATAGGGATACTACATAATAAGATAACCAGTCCAATTCTAAAGCCAAAAATGTAATTTATAATCAATGCGATGCCAATGATTCCGCCATCTAATACTTTGTAGGGAACGAGGTAGAAGTCTGTACCGATAGCGATTAGTAAACTTCCAAGTACAACAATTGCGTATTTTTGAAATGATTGCATATACACAGCTCCCTAAATAAATCCCTAACAACCTGTCTCATATATATGCTTGTTTTATGGAATACATGATATTTGTATCGTAAGATGTTGATAAGGATCGATTAGAGTAATTAATGAGGTAATCGTCATGTGCATCTGGGGTAAATGTATTGTATGATGAATAAATCATATACTAAGAGTGAAAAAAGAAACTGTAACGGTGTGAGAGGAAGTGGATTTGTGCAAGGGAATGCTGCATTGCTAAAAGATGCTACGAAAGTATTAGCACAGACTAGTCGAACATTTATTATTCCAATTAGCCATCTAGGACCCGGGCTCCGAGAAGCTGTTACAGCAGGGTACTTAAGTATGAGAGCTATTGATGAGATCGAAGATCACGAGACGCTTCCTAAGGAAGATAAGATTTCTCTGTTACAATCGATTTCTATATTATTGAATCAGACGTATACAGAAGAAGATTTCACGTCCTTATTTGCACCTTATGTGAAGGAACTCCCCGAAGTTAGTCTTCGAATGACAGATTGGATCAAGTTGGCACCACAACAAACAAAAGAACTGATATGTCGTTATACTGCGACCATGGCACATGGAATGGCGGAGTGGGCGATAAAGAATTGGAACATTCAGAATAAAGAAGATTTAGATGATTACACCTATTATGTAGCGGGTCTAGTTGGGATTATGCTGTCTGATTTATGGACGTTGTACGGAGAAAATGATGTTAACAAGGATCAAAGTGTCGCATTTGGACGAGGATTACAGCTTGTCAATATTATTAGTAATCGTTCAGAGGACTCAGAGCGTGGTGTGAATTTTCATCCGCCAGGATGGAGCTTTGAGGAAATGTTGGATTATGCACGTCAGAATTTGAAGATTGCTGAATCGTATACGAGTCGTATTCAGTTAGATCCCATTTATAATTTCTGCAAGATCCCTCTTGCACTTGCGACGGGAACATTAGATGCTATCGTATCAGGGAAGTCCAAGCTTAACCGTATTTCTGTGCTCAAAATTGTGAGTGGAGCTGTCCGATAAGTTATTCAAGGGCGGATCGTTACACGTGTATTTATAGGGGCTAGCGGAGAAAGATCAAGGACGTCACTGTTGTACATTCGAATACATCCGTGGGATACTTCTCTCCCAATAGAATCAGGGTCATCCGTGCCATGAATACCATAGTGGGGTTTGGATAGACCCATCCATAACACCCCAAATGGGCCACCTGGATTCAGCTGTTTGTTAATAATCGTGTATTCACCGGCAGGAGTCCTTGTTAACATCTTTCCGATCCCTACGGGAAAGGATCTAATGACACGATCACCGTCGAGTAAATATAAATTTCGATCTGAGAGATCTACAATGATTCGATTATTTGGCATAGGGCTAATCACTCCTTTTATAGTAGGATATGTGATAGGTGTGCTAGTTGTGAACGGTAGAGAAATAAGCGAGAAAGGGATGTGTCTTCCTTAGGTAATAAGGAGGGCACATCCCTTTCTCGTGAGAAATAGTTCGTATCATTTGAAAAGCACCCGGAATGTGGATTCAGGGTGCTTTAGCTTGAGCTTGCAGCATGACAAGCTATATATTTAATCCCGTTAGCCATGATGTTTCGGCTACAGTCGGTCCCTTTAGCATTGGTGTTACAGAATAATTGACTTCCAACACAACAAAAGCCCTACCTCTCTTTTGTCCTTACGGCTCCAATGACCGCGCCAGTGTGAATCAGAAACGTCTTCAAAAATCTACTCAATTTGGGTTTTAACAAAATAGAAATTTCAACTTCATTAGGTGAAGGGTTATTCTTCTTGCGAGGAACGCTTAGGGGATTAAATTTTAACACTTTTCATAGTATAACACATATAAATTCTGATATCAACCTATTTACGCAACATATTGATTTTCAGGGTAGGTTGAGATAGATGACACACGAGGACGGGTATTTAAATATCATCAGTACGCCATAAATTATATTTAAAATTGTAAGTAAAGATATGATATATGTCATATTTAGCAATTCCACAAGCTAGGTATACTTAAAGCATCTAAGATTTAGATAATTAAAATATAAGGGAGTTATCCATGAAACGCGGAGACCTACTAATCATTGTTATCATTGCTGCTGTGGCGTTATTCTTCTTGGTTCCTAGATGGTTGCCTGGAGATGAAAGTGAAAACAATCACAATAAACTGCTTACGGCTGACATTACTCTAAATGGTAAGTTGTATAAGACCGTCGAGTTAACCAAAGAGGAACAAATTATCGAAATTAAATCGGAACGAGGGACGAATGTTGTAAAGGTACATGATTATGGTGTTGAAATGTACGATACAGATTGTCCGGATAAAGTATGCCTCACTTTTGGATTTATTAAGAAATCGAAACAGAGCATTATTTGTTTGCCCCATCGCGTGATGGTTGAAATAAACGGAGTACAAGATGTAGGAGATGAGCTGGATGCCGTTATCAACTGAAGAATCGACCCAAATGTTGAAGAGAACTGTTATTATCGCGATCTTTGCTGCAGTAGCTGTCGTTCTAAGTATTGTAGAATCTATTATTCCTGTGAATTTGCAAATACCAGGTGCCAAACTAGGGCTAGCCAATATCATGATTCTGACCTGCTTATACTTCTTACGAGGTCGAGATGCACTGATGTTAGTCATACTAAAGACGATTATTACGGCCTTTATATTCGGAACCTTCTCAAGCATGTTGTTTAGCCTTTTTGGATCGTTGTTTAGTTTTGTTGTGATGTTCTTGGTTATGAAATTGGGACGTAATCAAGTCAGTCTGATTGGTGTAAGTATTGTAGGTGGTGTGGGACATAACTTCGGACAAATTACAGCAGCATCTATCGTCTTCCAAAGTTCGAATATTTACTATTATATGCCCCTGCTGTTGATAACGGGTTTGGTAACAGGAATTCTGGTTGGTATAGCTGTCAAATATCTAGTGCCGTCTTTAACTAAGCTATCTTTGTTTGAGGAATTTCAGATTAACCGATAGGAAGAGGGTGAAGACATGAAGCAACGTGACTTGAAAGGACCTCATGGTACGACGAATGTAGTGGAAGAGACAGTAAGAAATCCTAATGTGATGCCAAGTCCATATTCTCCAACTATTGAACTTGTCGGGGTAAGTTATGGATACGGCAAAGACCTACCGGTTATCGATGATATTACTCTCAGCATTCCACAAGGGCAATGGGTGACACTTGTCGGAGCAAATGGTTGTGGCAAATCAACCCTTGTGAAGCTCATGAATGCTCTCCTTCCCAAAGGTGAGGGTTCCATTAAGGTGAAGGGCTTAGAATTACAATCAGATACGATAGGAAAGATCCGGCAGACGATAGGTATGGTGTTTCAGAATCCAGACAATCAATTTATTGGAGCTACAGTAGAAGAGGATATTGTATTTGGTCTTGAGGGCCAATGTCTTTCTATAGAAGTGATGGAGGAGAGAGTCAAGTCTTATGCGGCGAGGCTAGGCATCACGGATCTACTATACAAGCATCCAAGCGAGCTGTCGGGAGGTCAAAAGCAACGTGTAGCCATTGCGTCCATTCTAAGTATGGAGCCTGAGGTAGTTATCTTTGATGAAGCATCATCCATGTTGGATGAGAAGACACGAAATGAACTGTTGAATATTCTGTCGGATATGCATAAGAGTGGCAGGTACACCATTATCTCGATAACCCATGATGCACAAGAGATAGCTGCATCTGAGCGAGTGCTCGTATTGCACGAAGGTAAACTGATTGCCGACCGAACACCAACTGAACTATTTCAGGATGAGAAAATTCTTGAGATGAGTCATGTCATCGCACCCTTCGCCTTTCAACTTACGAGGGAGTTGCACAGGTACGGCTTGGATATTTCGATTCCCAATTGCGAAAAGGAACTTATGGAGGCACTATGGCCATTACATTTGAGAAAGTAAATTATGAGTACGATGCCAACAGCATGTGGAGCCAAGCGGCCCTACAAGGAGTCAATTTACATTTGGAATCAGGCATATTGGCAGGTATTGCTGGAGCCACAGGTTCGGGCAAGTCTACACTACTCCAGATGTTCAATGGGATACTGAAACCCACCTCAGGGACTGTACAGGTGCTTGATATTACGCTGAGAGGCGGAGAAAAGGCACCTAAGCTTCATCAATTGCGCAAAAGAGTAGGGCTGGTCTTTCAATTTCCTGAACAGCAATTATTTGAAGATACAGTTGAGAAGGACTTATGCTTCGGTCCAATAAATTTCGGTTGTAGCGTGGATGAAGCCAAAGAACGAGCGCGCAAAGCGATGGAGAAAATGGGGTTGGATGAAAGCCTACTTTCACGTAATCCATTTCAACTGAGTGGTGGACAAATGCGTAAGGTAGCTATTGCTTCTGTGTTAGCGATGGACCCTGAAATAGTAGTGCTCGATGAACCAACAGCGACGCTTGATCCCGTAAGTAGAGCGGAATTAATTCAATTGTTACATCGACTATGTCGGGAAGAAGGAAGGACGGTCATTATTGTGACACATCGCATGGATGAGTTACTTCCTTTTGCAAATCAGTGGGTTATTCTGCACGAAGGTAGAACTGTATTTCAAGGGACGGTGAAAGCCTTGATCGAACAAGCTGATCAAATGGAATCTTACGGTATTGTCATTCCGCAGTCTATACGCTATTGGCGAGCGATATCCGAGAAATTCGGATTAAGTGGAGAAGATCCTTGCTTGAGTGCAGAGGCGATGTCTAAGCGGATTGCAGAATTGGTTAGCGCGGAGGACGTTTGAAGGGAAGAGGGATCGAGATGAGCGAGAAATTGCTAATCGGCCGAACGATCGATACAGGCTCCTGGGTGCACAGTATTGATCCTCGTGCAAAGATGATAGCGATGATGTTGTATGTTGTGATAATCATTTTGTCCAACACATGGTTAGAGATGGCTTGTGTTGTCGTGTTCTCCTTAGCTATTATCGCATTAACTCGTATTCATATTAAATATTTCATTAGGGCTGCTAAGCCATTATGGGTATTAATGTTATTCATATTTATTGTTCAGTGTATAAAGGTAGTCGATAAGAACGGGGCGATACTTCTGAGTATTGGTTCATGGAATCTATATGTTGAAGGGTTCAAATTAGGATTATTCTCTGTGTTACGAATGGTATTCCTAGTTTCCTTTACAGCGATTCTAACCTTCACGACGACACCGGGTCGTCTTAACCAAGGGTTAGAGGGCGTGCTGAAGCCATTAAAGGTTATACGAGTATCACCTGATCGCTTCACCTTAATGGTCAGCATTGCGCTTCGGTTTATTCCGTCGATTCTGGAGGAAGCCCAGATTATACTCAAGGCACAAGCATCTCGCGGGGCAGACGTAAGAGAACTTCCCTGGAAAGAGAAAGGGAAAATGCTTGTTTCACTACTGGTTCCTGTGACGGTAGGTGCATTCAGAAGGGCCGAAGATCTGGTTCATTCTATGGAATCTCGTGGATTCCGTATGGGAGAACCACGTACAAAGTATCACAGTCTGGTATGGAGAAGTCGAGATACAATATTTATAGGTTTCTTCATTATCATGCTCATTGCAATGGTGTGGATGTCGGGTTATGGAACTGGAGAGTTGTGGACGTTGTAAAGAGTTAACTACTTCATGGTGGGGGCGATTGTTATGGCACGGTTCTTTAATGGAAAAGAAATAGAACTACTTGCACCGGTTGGCACGTTTGATATTTTCAAGGAAGTAATTCAAGCACCTTGTGATGCGGTGTACTTGGGTGGACCGAGTCTGAATATGCGTATGATGCGCAAAGGCTACAACTTCTCATTAGAAGAGATTGTTCAAGCGACTGAGATAGCACATGAATTACATAAAAAAGTATATGTTACGGTGAATAACCTACTCAGTGAGGATGATGTAGAAGAGGCCAAGGATTACCTGCGTTTTCTCGAAGGAGCACATGTCGATGCTCTGATTGTGCAGGACTATGCTGTAGTGATGCTGATTCAAGAGATGGGACTGAATCTCCTTGTTCATGCCTCAGTGATGATGAATGTCCACAATTTAGAAACCGTTCGATTGCTACAAGAGCTTGGTGTGACTCGTGTCGTCACATCAAGAGAAATGGATCTACAAACAGCGAGATATATTTGGAGCCAAAGTGGCATGGAACTAGAGTATTTCATTCATGGAGATATGTGTGTAGCACATGGGGCTAACTGTCACTTCAGTTCTGCCGTGTTCGGGATGAGTGGTAGTCGTGGTAAGTGTATGAAGCCCTGTCGTTGGGAATATCGTGTGAAGAAAGACGGCAATATCTATCCAGCAGATTATCCGCTTGCTGTGAAAGATATGTATATGTACGAGAATATCCCAGAGTTGATTGAGTCAGGTATTTGTTCGTTCAAAATCGAAGGTCGGATGCGGGATGTAAACTTCATCTTGTTATTGATCAACAGTTATGGGGAGGCCATTGATCGGTATATTGAAGACCCAATCGGATTTGATCGCACAGTGGATAGTGACAAGTTACACGAGAATCGTAAACGGGATTTCTCCACCGCCTATGCCTTCGGTAAACCGGGATTGTCTAATATGAATCGGAGGTACGAAGGTACCGGCAAGTTCTATAGCACAGGCAAAGTATTTAGTACTCCAACAGCTGAACGTTCATTGACGATAGGACGCGTGGCCGAGCTAAAGGAGAGACTGGCACAAGTACAACGCATAGAACAATCTACTCGTCCAGAGTTAAGTGTTCGCGTGAACAATATAGAACAGGCTCGTATGGCGATAGAAGAAGGCATTGATCATCTATATCTTTCAGGTGATGTGTATCTACCAGATGTACCATTTACGAAGAAGAACATCATCGAACTAAGTGCCATCAAAGGTGCAACCAAGTTATATCTTGGGTTGCCTCGTATGATGACGGAGCTCCATTTTGAACAATATGGCGAATTACTCTCTCGAGAACGTTTAGGAATTGACGGTATAGTCGTGACTAATAGTGGGGCTATTCACGCATTTGCAGATAAGGGTTATCCAATGGTAGGCGATACTAGCTTGAATATATATAATCACTTAAGCGCTGAGATGTATGCTGGTCTAGGGATTCAGAGATTGACGATATCACCTGAGATGACAGCAGATCACTTTACTGGACTACTTGAGCACTCTACCTTACCTTTGGAAGCTGTGGTCCATGGATCCCCTACGGTTATGTATATGGAACATGATCTCTATGCAAACACGGAGGTACAAGAATCCGTTGGAGAAGAAAATAATCATTATGTCGATAATTCGATCCTAGTGCTGATGACAGATAAGGGCGAGAATCCGGTATATCGTGATCAACATGGTCGGAATCATCTGACAATGGCCAAAGAAATCTGTTATCTTCCCTTGGTGAAAGAATTAGCGGAGGCAGGATTGTCTCACTTTCGAATTGAGGGAGCCACCTACTCTGTGAGTCAGTTACGTGCCATAATTTGCGCTTATAAGGCAGCCATTATGGAACAAACCTCTACAGGCGAGCTGTTTGAACAGCTTGATCCCGTGTATGCCGGATATACATTAGGTTCATTGCATTTTAATTGATTGATACAACGATATTCTACTGGCATATCAGACGAGAGGGAGAATCCATATGAAATCGATGACAGAACACTATATTGGACCCGAAGGGATCAAGGCAAAGCGAGCATCATACTTTTATCCCTGTACTCAGCATTTCTATCAGAACCCACCTCAGATCGTGAAAGGGTCAATGCAATATCTTTACGATGAGCAAGGAAAGGAATATACGGACTTTTTTGCAGGTGTCTCTGTTGTAGCCTGTGGACATTGTAATCCTGCCATCACGGGTGCGACGATCAGTCAGCTTGGGAAGCTACAGCACACGACTGCGATATATTTAACACAGCCAGTTGTAGACTTGGCAGAACGGCTTGCTGAGCTATTGCCTGGAGCATTACGACGGACGTTTTTTGTTAACAGTGGTACTGAAGCTAATGAAGGAGCACTTCTATTAGCAAGAATGCACACGGGGCGTAAAGGCTTTATCGCTCTTGAACAAGGACTGCATGGTCGAAGTAACCTAACGATGAGTGTGACAGGGTTGTCCATGTGGCGTACAGATCCCTTTTTAGAGGAAGAGGTGTACTTCATTCCACGCCCCTTTCGTACAGGAGTTGCTCCTGAAGAGGCAGCACAAGATTCCCTTAAGGCACTTGATAAGGTACTTGAGGAACAAGGACATACCATTGCAGCTTTGATCATTGAGCCTATCCAAGGCAATGGGGGCATCATCGTACCGCCAGATGGGTATTTACAGGAAGTGAAAACACGTCTGGAAGCGTATGGGGTGCTTATGATCGCTGATGAAATTCAGACGGGGTTTGGACGGACGGGTCGGATGTTTGCTATCGAACATTTCGACGTCGTACCTGATATCATTTCTATGGCGAAGGCGCTAGGGAATGGCGTTCCTATTGGGGCATTTGCAACTACAAATCATATTGCAGCATCTTTAAATCGGCCATCAGCTTCGACATTCGGCGGGAATCCTGTTTCTTCCGTTACGGGGATGGCAGTTCTTGCGTACATCCGTGAAGGGAGATTAGTTGAGCGTTCTGATGAGCTTGGTCATATCCTCAAGCAAGGACTAGAACAGCTCATGAACAGGTATGGAACAATGATCTCTGAAGTTCGTGGTAAGGGATTAATGATTGGCGTGGAGCTAATGGCATCTAATCCTGATGTTGGAGCTATCTTAGTGGATCGAGTACTTGAGGAAATGAAGGAACAAGGTTTCCTAATCGGGAAGAATGGGGTACATCGTAATGTATTGGCATTTCAACCTCCTCTGGTCATTGAAGATAGGGACATACAGGAGATGCTTAAGGAGCTAGAGGTAGTGTTAGCAGGATTGGAACCGTCCGAGGAGGAAGTACAGTAGGGGTAGGAAGGGATTCTCGTTGAGGATGAATGGTGAATTGCATATGACGACTAGAGCAATGTTGCATAAAGGTAAACAATTTGGTGAATTGGTTATGTTCTCACATACGTTATTTTCGTTGCCTTTCGCTGTGATTTCCATGGTATGGGCAGCAGGGGGTTGGCCATCGTGGTGGATTATGATCTGGGGATTAATTGCCCTCATTGGTGCACGTAATGGAGCTAATGCTTTCAATAGACTGGCAGACCGGAAGTTTGATGAACAGAATCCGCGTACCGCATCAAGGCATCTTCCACAGAGATTACTTGGGACGCGTGAAGTTATTGTTTTTGTAATCGTCAATTATCTTATCTTTGTGATCGCAGCCGCGATGTTAAATCCATTGTGTATGATATTGTCCCCGGTGGGGATTCTCCTCATTACGGTATATTCATATACGAAGCGGTTTACATGGCTCAGCCATCTTTACCTTGGATTTGTAATCGCATCTGCACCGATTGGAGCATGGTTTGCGGTGACAGGAGAGTTCGCGTTCACACCCTTTGTGCTCGGAACCATTGTAATGCTCTGGATCGCCGGCTTCGATGTTATCTATGGTACGCAAGATATTGAATTCGACCGTAAGCATGGATTGTGGTCCATTCCTAGCTTCTTCGGTCTGAAAATCGCACTATGGATGGCTAAAGCGATGCATATTATTATGCTTATCTTGTTATTATTTCTTTACTATTTCAGAGATTTGAGTTGGATGTATCTTATCGGATTAGGTATTGCGGCTATATTGCTCATGACGGAGCATGGGATTATCAAGCCTCACCAACCTAGATTAATGAAGATTGCTGCTTATAATCTTAATCAAGTGATAAGTATGGTAATCGTAGCTTGTACCTTATTGGATTACTTTCTAATCGCCTAAATCATTGAACTACAGTGCAATAAGAATAAGACCCTCTCTACATCATTTGAACATGATGAGGGAGGGTCTTATTCTTGTAGAAGATCAAGTAGATCTTACCTTAATGATCACGTCCTGCAAAATAATCGAGCAAAGCTTGAAGATCATGATGTGCAGGGAAAGAGGATAACTGTTCAATAATGCCTTGAGCTTTGTTTAAATAATCATGACTAAGCTGTTCTGTTTGTTGTAATGCGCCAGATGAACAAATGATACTAATAGCTTCCTGAATCTCCAGAGGAGTGGACCCGCTATGAATAGCTCGAATGGTAGGCGCAAGCTCAGGTCTTTGCAAGGCGTAGATGACAGGCAACGTGACTTGTCCTTGGATAAGATCACTTCCTGAAGGCTTGCCAAGTACATCAGGCGTCTGAGTAAAGTCTAATAAATCATCCTGGATTTGAAATGACATTCCTAGATGCTCACCAAATGTGTATAGGAGGTCTGCAACTCCAGGATCAGCTTCCGTAGATAAAGCGCCAACCCGTAAACAAGTTGCCATTAATTGAGCTGTTTTATTTCTCGATTTCTCTAAGTATTGCTCTAAGGTTAGATCATAATCATACCTATGTTCCAGTTGTTCATACTCTCCAAGACACAGTTGGGCTGTCGCGACGGCTGATAAGTCATGAATATAACGATCTTTATTAGAGGAATAGCTAGATAGGAGTTCAATCACACGGGCAGACATGTAACTGCCAATATGAACGGCCTCAGATACTCCCGTTATCGTATGCATGGCACTTTGACCCCGTCGCATATCGGATTGGTCAATAATGTCATCATGAATCAGAGAAGAAGCATGAATGAATTCAGCAGCAGCAGCCAATTGGAGCTGTAGTTTGCCAGTTGGAAGGGTGCCAAACCGACTCCCTACAACAACCATCAAAGGGCGCAGTCTTTTGCCTCCAGATCGAATAAGTGCAAGGATACTTTTAGATAGAACAGAAGATGCTGGAACGTCTCTATCTAATCTAACAATATCTTCAATGGTCTTGTTGATTCGTCGTAAATTGATATTCAGAGTCTCATGTAGTGTCATGTTGTTAACCTACCTGTTCTACGGTTGTGGTATAGGTATCCCGTCTGAATTCAAGATCTAAGAACTGTTCCAAGCAGGTGGATAACATCTGAACTCCGGAATGTCCTTCAGCACCTCGGATCTGCCATTTCTTAATGTGGGGCGCTAGGTATGATATCAGATCGATTTCTTCAAACTGGACGGCTAATTGAATATATAGACTGTATAAATAATCACCATCTAGCACCTTGCGGGTTAGATTCGGATCAGAATGATGGCAGTCTTTATGACGGCTTGTAGCAAGCGAAAGCACAGTATAGAGTGCGAGAAGATGTACTTTACGCTCATAAGCTAAATCATAACTATTCAGTAAGGACTCCGTATCCAGTATTTCTGTAAGATCGATGCGAAACGTAATTCCAGCCTTCGGCGAACACTCAGACTGGAGTAGTAGGAAGGTTTCATTCATAAGTTTTGTGTTCATATGCTTCACCCCTTGGATCGGTTTTCATACCTTCAAGACCATATAAAATAAGGAGAGTAATGTGCGATTTGCACATTACTCTAATGTATATCTAAAGTTCTGATGTGAAATGTCAGTCTGTAAATAAGTACCATCGTCTAACGAGCGGGATCTTCTTCCATTGTCGTTTCAGCCAAGGAAGTACATAGTAGTCAAGACCAAATACGCTTCCTGAACCACCGATGGTAGCAATTGCAGCCGTTACATACCACAGCATTTCATAAGGTGCCATACCTGAAGTCCAGATCATAACGCCCATACCGATTGTTGCAATCGAAGATACCGCTGTGAACAGACCAAGAATGAGTAGTACACCGAAAGTAAGTTCTGCAAGAACCATACACGTCTGGAATACTTGAGCCAATACGGTATAGCCACCATCTGAGTTGTAAAAGAATAAATCCATAAATACATTCATTATGCTAGTAATGAAACCAGGTACGGGTAGAGCTGTTAATGTCTCACCTGTTGTTTGGACCGCAGAAGCTGCTGCTTGAGCATCGACGGTCTGAGCAACGGCCGTTACAGCTTCACTTGCTGCTGAGGTAACATCAGCGATAGGAGATGCAGGGATCAAGAAAATACGCGATGGATCATCCCATATCTTACCGATTTTCCCCCAACCTTCATGAAGCCACATATATCCTAAATAGATACGGAGTGGTACAAGCCAGAAATTCGGTGACCGCTTGGAGAAGTGACCTCCTAAGAAACTTCTACGATTCTCAACATGAAAGAATTCATGCATCATATAAGTCCATATTTTATTGAAGCCAGCAACCGTAGATAAATAGAAGAGATTAATAAAGTGCTTGGATACCATAGCCATAAATCCAGTAAGCATAAACATTTTATTAGGAAGTCCTACATTGGCGACACCATAACGGCTACCGATAGAAACCATTGTTCCGTGAAAAGCAGGTTTGTAAGATTTCTTCGCTTTACCTGTCACATCTGCATGAATGTTATGTGCAATCAGTGGAGCAGCATGTTCTGCGTTCTCAACCATCTGAGGAACTGGACGAGACTCTCCTTCTGGAATGAAGAAAATATTGTCTCCAACAACATACACATTCTCATGATCTAAGCTTTGTAATTTGTCATTGGTTTCAATACGTCTGCGACCTTGTTGCTTCACGTCTAATGAACCTACGAGATCAGAACCTTCAACACCAGCTGTCCAAACAATCGTGTTAGCTGAAATCTCAGTATCACCAAGCTTGACAGCGGTTGGATCAACTCCTGTAATTTTGGCATTTGTAACGATTTCAACACCCTTTTTACGGAGATACGCTTCTGATTTAGCGATTAACTTATCTGGCAGAATAGGTAGAATCTTAGATGCCATATCTGCAACGACTAGGCGAACATCCTTAGCGTCAATGTAGAATTCTTTACACAACTCATCGCGGAACTCAGCCATTTCACCGATCAGTTCCACACCCGTAAATCCAGCTCCTACAACAACGAAGGAGAGTTTTGTCTTACGAATAACGGGATCTGTTTCTTTGGCCGCTTCACTGAACATGTTACGAATTTGCTCTTTCAATCGAACGGCATCTTCGAAAGACCACAACGTAAATGCATTTTCTTCTGCCCCTGGAATTCCGAAGAACGTTGGTTTACTACCTGTACCGATGACCAAATAATCATAGTCATATGTTGCTTTGTCTGATGTTAACTTTTTACCCTCGAAATCAATATTGAGAATGTTATCAAGGACAACATCCACCTTTTGATTGGCAAAAATCTTCTTCAGATCAATCTTAATTGCATCTTCTGGGGTACGATTAGCTGCTACCTCATGAAGTTCTGTTAAGAGTGTGTGATACGGGTTACGATCAATCAATTGAATTTGAACGTCGTTATTTTTCTTGAATTTGTTAGCTAATTTCTTGGCGGTGAGAACACCGCCATAACCTCCGCCTAAAAGAACAATTTTCTTCACTGATAGTTCACCTCGTTATATGTCGGATGTATTTCAATATTTAATGGGAACAATAATTCACCTGTAGATCGTGATTATTTGGCAGATTCAAGCGCCTTTTGTGACAGTGTAACAAAGTTAGACACATGAATGGTTACCCCAGAAATAGCATCTGTTTTACCTTCTGCATTCAACGTAATTGCAGCTGGATCTTGTTTCTCAATCAAGAAAGCTTGAGCTGCTTGAGCCTCTTCGTGCCATTCAGCAGCAGATCCACCATTGGCCTTCATACCGTATTTACCTTCAACAGAGTTCGCTTGTTTATCTTCTCCAGCTTCATTTACACCACTGAAGAAAGCATGCATGATTTTGCCGTTAGCAACGGTAAGATCAACGGTATCTTTCCAACCAGAGGAGGCGTCAAAAGCATCTGCTTCAGCATGATATGTCCCATCTTTAAGAGTTCCAGGTTCAGCAGGGCCGGCATCCAACGCTTTCTTAGCTAAAGTAGTTAAGTCGCCTACGTGAATAGATACGCCTGAAATAGCATCCGTTTTACCTTCTGCATCTAATGTAATGGCAGCAGGGTCTTGTTTCTCAATTAAGAATTTCTCAGCTAACGCAGCTTGCTCATACCAATTCGCTTGTGCTTTGCCTTTTTCTTTCATGCCATATTTACCAGCCTTATCTAGTGTTTTCTTGTCAGGTCCAAGCTTGGAACTCACGAAATTCCAATCTGCTGTTGCGATTTTACCTTCTTTAACGGTTAGCACAATATAAGGTTTCCATCCGCTCTCTGCATCAAAGTCACCTTCAGCGTAATATGCTCCGTCCTTATATTGACCTTGTGTTGCTGCCGGAGCAGTAGCTTCCGTAGTTGGCTCAGTAGTTGTTGGTTCAGCTGCTTTATTATTGTTACCGCATGCTGCAAGTACCCCGACCATCATCAAACTACATAATAGGATAGACCATTTCTTTTTCATTTGAATTTCCCCCATTTGAATTAAATTTAATATATTAAAATGTGAACCATTATAACAAAGGAACACATTTTGCTATTCAAAATAATGAAATTACAACAGTTTATTGTATAGGCGAATTAGATTATCCAATTTCTATAAGGAAATGGTACCATGATCTATATCTCAAATATGTGAAAAAAATCACACTTTTGGCCAAAATATCACTAATTTTAAATATTTTTTCCTTGGTTTTGTCCAAATGTTATTAAATAATGTAGTAATTTGGAAAAATCGAAGGAAAAAATATGAAAGTATTAGATATTATTACGAACTATAACGCTCATACCATTTGCTACGGTTCCTTTTATGGAACTTTACACTAGATAGAATGAGAATAAATACGGTTTCCCCCAAAAGAATTGCACTAATCGCATCGTAAATCACATGCTGCTTGATCATAAAAGTAGCAATGATAATGGTTAGTGAACACATCGAGAAAATGGCTTTTGTGCGGAGGGATATTTTCTTTGAGTTCCAAGCGCCACGCATCACGAGGAAAGAGTACAGGGAGTGAATGCTTGGGAAACAGTTGAACGGTTTATCATTTCCATAGATCCAATTCAGCATCTGACGATCCCAGCTATGACCGGTAACGATTGGGCGAGGTACGGTTGTTTGAAAATAGAAATATATCAAATAGCAGACGGCTACACTAATGTTCATCGAAAGAAGTGTTCGGAAATAAAGTTGACGATCCTTCCAGCACAAATAGGCCATTGCTAGAAAAATAAATGGATACCAACCTAAATATGGAATACTCATGGCAGGCACTAGAGGAATCAGATTATCGATGGGCGAGGAAAGCACAAATGAGTTGTGCGTCATTGAATTTAAAACGTTGTAGATTAGAGCCATAACCCCGAGTGAAGCAAGGAGACTGAGAGACAGTATATATGATTTATTTAGCCAAGATGACAAGTGAATATCCCCTTTTTCTGTGATAATAACAACATTAAGAACATAGTAATTATACCTCTCTATTTCTTTATTTCAAAAGGTAGATCCAGAACGATCTGTATTCATATATGAGCATGTCAAGGATATTTGATATTTATGGTAAATATTCGATTGGGTGGGAGATGATATTGAGTTGTCTGTTCGTCGTTAAATTGCACATTATTTGGGGAATATGTAAGCGCACACAACGATTACATAAATAAGATTGACAGACGGGTACTTGCGTGTAGAATGGGGACAAAAGAGAGATTTGTAGAGGAGTGCATCCAGATTCGTATGGCTTATAAGAGAAGGCGGAAATTATCGCTTCAACGCAAACATTTGTTCATTGCAACAACAGAGGGGATTTCTACTGTTATTTTCCAGATGTTACTAGGAGGGCCCTTTCTCACCGGATATCTATTGTACTTAGGTGCGGATTCAAGTGTGGTAGGATTTGTTCTCTCGATTACAACGTTAGTCAACATCCTGCAAGTATTTATCGCATTTATGGTTCAGAAATTGCAGAGTCGTAAATGGACACTTGTTATATTTATCGCAATTCAAAGGACGTTATGGGGCTCTACAGGACTCATTCCATTTGTATTGGACAAAGAATGGTGGGTACCGGTCTTTATTATTCTTTACGCTTCAGCATTTTTGGCGAATAACGTAATCAACGTATTATGGACATCACTCCTTAGTGATATGGTTCCTGAGGGGGTAAGGGGAAGATATTTTGGGATTCGTAATACCATTTTGAATGCATTGGGAAGCGTCATGATTTTTATGGGCGGCAGAATATTAGATACTCATTCTGAAAGTACAGGGTTCTTAATATTATTTATCCTTGCATGGATTTTTGGGCTTATGAATATTGTTACGTTCTTTTTCTATCCAGATCTACCTTTCGAACGATCAACAGAGAACAAGATCATGCCTATGATGAAGAAGCCGCTTCGGGATGCATCATTTATGAAATCCACTATTTTTTTAGCGTCTTGGTTATTTCTGCAGACGTTAGTTGTACCATTATATTCTTATGTCATGCTTGATTTATTACATATTAACTATCAGACCGTCTCATTGTTAACGGTTGTTCAGACCATTGCTATGATGTCGAGTTTTTATATTTGGGGCAGCTTAAATGCTAGATATAGCAATAAAACATTACTGTTCTGGACTTTACCCATCATAGCTGGATCCTGCCTCGCTTGGGGAATGCTGTCGTTCCTTCCTGTACTACTTGTATTGATAATCTCACATGTTTTGTTAGGGATAGGTGTAGGGGGATTCAATCAATTAGTATTCAACTTTACAATCGGAGATACACCGAAGAGTGAACGTCCGATGTTCATTGCGATGTTTGCGGCGATAACGGGTGTTACATCTTTCTTAGGACCTATGATTGGTGGGCAATTATTTAAAGTCATGAAGGTATTCCCAGAGTGGGTTCAGCAGTATGGTTTCCAGAGCGTTGTAGGATTTGTTATGCTAATTGTAGCTTTGACATTCGGTCGCCGAATACTCAGAGAGGGATGATTATGCTTCCGAGGTAGTTATTAACGAAGTATACCGTTGAAGTAACGCTCTAATAACTTAAGATTACGCTTCCGATGCTAGTTATTGCGAAGTAATTCCCAAGAAGATTAAACTATGCAATAACTTTCAGGAGGTTTCTATGGGGTTTCAGGCCATTGTATTAGGTGCTACAGGATTAGTGGGTGGGTTCGTAGTGAATGAACTATTGAATCGGGCTGAATACGATGTTGTAAAGGTACTTGTCAGGAGGCCTCTAGGTATACAACATCCGAAGCTTAAGGAAATTCTAGTGGATTGGGATACGTTGGATCAACATCAGGAGTTGTTCGAGGACGTACTAGATGTATTCTGTTGTTTGGGTACTACAATCAAAAAGGCTGGATCTCAAGAACAATTTCGCAAGGTGGATTTCGAATATCCTCTAGTTGCTGCTCAATTAGCACATGCCGCAGGAGTTCGCCAATTCCTAATGGTATCGGCTATGGGGGCAGATCCTATGTCCAAGATTTTCTATAATCGGATCAAAGGTGAGGTGGAGGACGCCGTTTCTAAGGTAGGGCTTCCAGCAGTGCATTTATTTAGACCATCGTTAATACTTGGAGAACGTGACAATAAGCGCATGGCTGAGGCAATAAGTGCAAAGCTCATGACATCTCTCGACTTTCTATTTCGTGGGAAGGCGGCTAAATACCGGGCAATACCGGCAGAGGTGGTCGCAAGCGCCATGGTGAGTATTGCGTTGATGGGTCCGACGGGGGTACATATTTATCCTAATGATGTTATTTATGTCGTGGGGCTGGTACAATAATGCTGTTAAAGTGATGTTTTAATACGAATATGAATTGAATGAAAAGGGGACATAAACAATGGGCAAACAAGTCATTTCAACAGAATCTGCTCCAGGAGCTATCGGACCATATAGCCAAGCGATCGAAGCAGGGGGATTTATTTTCACATCAGGTCAATTGGGCCTTAACCCAGAGACTGGACAATTTGGAGAAGGTATTGAAGGGCAAACACGTCAATCTCTAACTAACTTACAAGCGATCCTAGAAGCTGCAGGCGTAGGAATGGATCAAGTCGTGAAGACAACGGTCTTCCTTAAAGATATGAATGATTTCGTTGCAATGAATGAAGTCTATAGCTCATTCTTCTCACAACCGTTCCCAGCACGTAGTGCTGTAGAGGTAGCTCGTCTACCCAAAGACGCTTTAGTTGAGATCGAAGCGGTCGTTTTGAAGAAATAATGCGTTAAAGACATAGTGTGAATTTTACGAATTATACAAAAAGCTGAATTGCGCGAATCAATCGCGTAATTCAGCTTTTTTGTATGATAAATGGCTCATGTAAATAAATTTATTCAGCGGCGAAAGTTCATACCGTTTTTTGTCCGTTTCCGGACAAAAAACAGATAGATCGCATAAAGGAATAGGACACCAGCTAGTATGTATGCAACACTGAAGACATACTCAACGTTTGTTTGTTTCACTGCGATGGCAATGTAGGCCCATACAAATACCAAAGGGAATACGCTATCGCGATAGGGGTAGCTCGCTAAGATAGCAATTAGTGCTCCAGCACAGAGCATAATGATGGCCCAAGTGGTATCATCTAGTCCGAATCCAGCCCAGTTATTTTTGGTAAGAGATATTGAAATGTTTAATATTGTCGCGACACTGATCCATCCTAGATATAGGATGAAGGGCAGTTTGATGAACCAAAATTCCCCTTGTGTAGGATACGAAATACGCCGTGTGCGTGTATACAAGATCATCAAAGATATTAACAGGAATAACATGGCTATCACGGATAGTTCAATATAGAGATACTGCCATAAAAAGAGCCATACCATATTAAAAATGCAGCTGATAATGAACCATATGCCAATGCACTGTACGGAATCTCTGCTCTCATTATTCCTTCTGAGTTGATAGTAGATAAATCCGCTTAAGAGAATGTAAATGGCAGACCAGATGGTAAAAGCGTACCCAGCAGGCGTCAGCAAAGTAGGATACATATCGGATACATCGCTTGTTCTTCTTCCTCCAATAAGTGTGGTGTTGGCGAGTACATTCACGGCGATCATCGCTAGAAATGCAATAAGATTCCACCACTTATAAGGGTTTCTTTTCAGCATATATATAACCTCCTTATTAAATAACATTGGTTTGCTTTCATTGAAG
Source organism: Paenibacillus macquariensis (assembly GCF_900156375.1). Lineage (GTDB taxonomy): Bacteria > Bacillota > Bacilli > Paenibacillales > Paenibacillaceae > Paenibacillus_AQ > Paenibacillus_AQ macquariensis. Next base: position 40,125 of record NZ_FTNK01000014.1, on the reverse strand, counting down.
TTAAGTATCTTCGTTAAAGCTATACCCATTTTTACTATAAAAGTACTCAACTTGTCCTGTTTTTTTATGAAGATGAAAGAGCTGGAAAGATAGGTGTGGGTAATTTGAAAAAAGTATTTAAGAGGTAATTGTGGTTTGGTTGTTATTGTTTGTATCTGTATGGTATGATAAACAGTGGTAATTGGAGTTAAATTACATTGATAAATCAAAATAAGTCGTTCCCAGTTTTGTGTCTAAAGTCCACAAACCCACCTTTGGAGAGTAAACTTGGGGTGGGTTTTTTTACATTATTAGTCAGGTAATAAAAAGTAGCATTATTGTAATTAGATCTGAGGAAAAAGGGAATAATTTGGTTTATGTTCCGAAAGTGAAGAGGTTTTTAAGTATTCCCTTTTCGTATAAGATGTAATTAAAATATGTGAGCAGTGAAACGACAGGAGACAACGATGAATCAACCGCTATATGGCGTATGGTTAGGCGAAGTGTTTTTTTGTTTTTCCGGTGAAGTGTCTGAACCAAAGGTAGATGCTTGGAGCCGTGTAGTTAAACAGTTTGAATGGAAGGGTGGAGTACGTCCATTTGCGAATGCTGTTCTTAGGTTGGCAGAATTAAGGTACCCTTCTTCTAGTGCGAACCCTAAGGCAAGCAACAGAAGGGGAGAAAGACGCCAACTCATGGGCCGGACATTAGAGGGGCTTGCTCTTTCGCCACAGGATGCATTCTTTATGCTCCTTGCATGGGACGACGAGACTTGTTTAGCGAGAGGGATACAACCTGGCCCTGAAATGAGCTACTGGGTGAAGGTGGCAAGGTTCGCATTGGAGCTGATGCTTCATGGTCGGATATCTCCTGGAACGGCGCCCCTAGTCACAACGGGTACACGTAGACGGACGGGCGAACAGGTCGTGACATCTCGTTGGAAACCTAAATTAAGGGATAAACACGAAGCAGAGATCTTCTTACAGCTTGCTGCTTCGATGCCACCACTTGCATTTGGTGTGCCCGCATTCGGGGGCTTCGAAACCAAAGAAGAAGCGGGTGCTGCTGTGTTGCATTCCTTCCTAAGTGCCGTAATTCATACGGAAATTAAAGATGTGATACAAGGATTAGAAGCTAAGCTATCTAAATATATGGCTAATTATCGAAGAGGTTATTCTCCACTTTCAGAATTGTGGTGGGATGGGCTCTTGACGGTAAGTCGCGATATTTCCGTACAAGGATCTCCTGATGAAATTGAAGAACTGACGAAAACTGCGTCCCTTATTGGTGGTACCTCCATTCCTGTGATCGGAAGCGAGGAGGAGCAAGCTCGGCAGATTGGCCGCCTGAATTTAGGACTACGCATGGAGCCAAGACTTCTAGAGGAAGAACAGCGATGGTATGTTTCCTTTTGGGCAGAAATTCAAGACGATTACGGAACTTGGCTACCTTCAAACTATATATGGGGTAGAAAGGAAACGAACTTGGAGGTGCGTGGGAGACATTATGAAGCGGTTCAAGAACAACTTCTAATGGCTCTTGGGGAAGCAGCTTCAGTATCATTTGAGATTAGTAATGCTCTGACGGGTCCTGCACCGATTGGAATGGAGCTTACGCCAGAACAACTCTTTGCCTTTGTTCGTGAATCTGTTCCGCTACTCACTTCAGCAGGAGTTACTGTTCAGTTGCCTTCACGCTGGAGTAAGGAAAAACGACGCGTTGGGTTGTCTTTAAAAATGGTACAGCCAGCTGAAACAGACAGCAGAGTGGGGATACCGGTCGCATTGGGTATGGATCACTTAGTCTCATTTGAAGTGGAAGCCGCGCTCGGTGGCATAACACTTACACTTGAAGAAATGACTAAATTGGCAGAGTCTGATGTTCCATATGCAGAGTTCCGCGGCGAATGGATTGAAGTCGATCTGAAAGAGATTCGTCAGGTTATGCGATATATTAAGAAGCATGAGAAAGGCCAGATGGAAATATCCGACTGGATGCACTTAACTGCTGAAGATAGCGATGAGCGGATGTGGAAGGGCCTAACCGTTATGGGAATGGAAACGGTAGGTATGTTATCTTCCCTTCTCGAAGGTAGTAGTTCTCGGAAGGTGCCTATTCGCCCGATTCCTGAATCTCTACATGGCGTGTTACGACCATATCAAGAACGGGGTTATCAGTGGCTCTCTGCCATGAGGGATCTAGGTTTCGGTGTGTGTCTAGCAGATGATATGGGACTAGGTAAGACAGTTCAGGTTATCACGTGTCTACTTGAGCGCATGGTTGAGCATACCCATCCTATACTCATTGTGTGTCCTACATCATTACTTGGGAATTGGCAGCGAGAACTTCAACGTTTCGCTCCGGATTTATCAATATATATCCATCATGGGAATCGACGCTTACATGGTGAAGCATTCATTAACAAGGCCACAGAATATGATGTTATTCTTACGACGTATCATTTATGTGGTAGAGATGGCGTAGATCTGGCGCAGGTATCATGGGCAACCATTGTATTGGATGAAGCGCAATACATTAAGAACTATCGGACGAAGCAGGCTCAAAGTGTGATGAAATTGTCTTCTCCTCATCGTATCGCGATGACGGGTACGCCTGTAGAGAATCGATTGGGCGAACTATGGTCCATTTTTCAATTTCTTAATCCAGGCTATCTAGGAACCTCATCCTCATTTAGACATCGGTATACGGGAGATGATGAACAGGGGCGCTTACAGGAACTTCATCGATTAGTGGCACCCTTCATGTTGCGAAGGTTGAAGAGTGATCCGGATATCGCGAAGGATTTACCTGAGAAGATTGAACTTAAATCTTACTGTACGTTAACAGATGTACAAGGTGCGATGTATCAGGCTGTTGTTGATCAAATGTTGGTGCAGATTGAGCAAGAGACTGGGATTGCCAGAAAGGGCTTAGTCTTATCTTCACTTACGAAGCTGAAGCAGATCTGTGATCATCCGCAATTACTCGGTAAAGAAGATAGTCGGGGCTCTAAACAAGAGGCCTCTGGTAAAATGGAGCGATTGCTCGAGCTGCTTGATAGTATTGAGGAGATTGGCGAATCGGCCCTTATTTTCACTCAATACGTGGCGATGGGACAACTACTTGTTTCACGACTTGCTGCAAGGTACGGTAAAGTTCCATCATTCCTGCATGGAGGAGTACCGAAACAGGAACGAGATGAGATGGTAAACACTTTCCAAGAGCAAGAGGGGTCTGCATTCTTTGTACTTTCGTTAAAGGCAGGTGGGGTAGGATTAAACCTGACCCGTGCCAATCATGTACTACATTATGATCGCTGGTGGAATCCTGCTGTTGAGAATCAAGCGACGGACCGTGTATTCCGTATTGGACAACATAAGAATGTGCAAGTGCACAAGCTTATCTGTCAAGGTACTTTGGAAGAGCGGATTGATGAACTTATTGAGAATAAAAAGGCACTGTCTGAGCAAGTGGTAGGTTCGGGTGAGACATGGTTAACGGAGATGTCGGATGCGGATCTGAAGGATCTTATCGCACTGCAAGGCGAGGACTGGATGTAACTCTAATGACGTGTAAGAGTTGCTCTAACATGTGATGAAGCTTAGGAGGGATACATTTGACAGAGATGGCAGAGGTCATACTGGATGTCCGTCCAGGATTGTTGATAGGGACGGTTAACAGATCCCTAGATGAATTATCGGGAATGAAGAAACATGAAGTGAACATACCTGTAGAGGTATGTTCACCACTCATTCAACAAGAGATTCTTATAGAATTACAGAATGCTGCTCATGATCTGTACCTTCTTTTGAAGGGGGAGACTCCGATGTGGCTTGTTGATTTGTTGCCTTCATCTACGGATATCATGATGATGAACGAAGCGACATGTCATTGTGGGAATCCTAACTGTGAAGAGATGATAACGGTGCGTAAATATGCAGAGCAACAGTTGTCTGCTGATCCAGTAATGAGATTAACGCTTATGGGGTTGCCTCGCAAAGAGTTATTGTCTGGGGTATTTGGTGTATGGTCGGCTGCGATCATTCCAAAAGCAAAGGAATTTGCCGGAGTGGAGGCATCTTTGATAGAGGAAAAGGGGAAAAGCGGTCCCTCCCCAGGCGAATGGCTAGCGGAGGCTGCAGAGCAAGGGCGTCTTCACGAGCCAGGTCCACTCTTTCGGGAAGTCACGCTCAAGCTTACGCCACCTGAAGATGGAGAGAATCAACTCGATGATTGGACTCCGCTGTTAAAAGGATCGCTAGGCGTTCAAAAGGCACTGAAAATGATTATGAAAAAGACATCAGATATATCTGAGAAACGTCGCCGTCAATTTATTGGGGAGTAATGGTCGGTGCGATTTCAGTTCCTGTGATGTATGATATAAGTATATAAGAACTCACATAAAGGAGAATCATCAATGAAATCACAGACATGGGAGAAGAGACATTGGCTGCGCGTTCTTGGCCCAGTGCTTATAGTGTCGGGAATGCTTGTTGGTTGTGACTCCGATACAGGGTCTGCTCAACAAGAAGGACAAGCATTACAGGGTCCAGCCGGTCAAGGGGATCAGTTGGAAGTTGTTGAGGGACAAGCTACCGATCCCGTTATGGCGATGCGAAGTGAGAATTCACTCCAAGCAACCATTCAAGAGCAAGACGGACGATCTGTCGTAACGAATCCTGAAGCAGTAACGGTTATTGTGAACAAACAGCGTAGTCTTCCTGATGGCTACGAGCCTAAAGATCTTGTAGAACCCAATGTTAAGTTTTCTTTCGATGGAGCGAATGAGAAACGCTTTATGCGTAAAGAAGCTGCTGAGGCTTTAGAGAAGTTATTTGCTAGAGCAGAGTCAGAAGACATCGAGTTACGTGCTGTATCTGGATACCGTTCTTATGCTCGACAAAAGGTGATTTTCGCGAATAATGTTCGTACTAAGGGAGAGAAGGAAGCTTCTCGTGTTAGTTCCGTACCAGGAAATAGCGAACATCAAACGGGTCTATCGATAGATGTATCCAGTCCGAGTGTTGATAATACACTAGAGCAATCCTTTGGAGAAACAACGGAGGGTAAGTGGTTAGCGGAACATGCACCAGAGTATGGATTCGTTATTCGTTATCCTGAAGGTGCTGAGGATAAGACCGGGTATATATATGAACCGTGGCATATTCGATACGTAGGAACTGACGTAGCACCAGACCTTGCCAATAGTAAATTAACGGTGGAAGAATATTTCGATAATGCATTTATTAAGCTATAAGCACGTGAGATAGCTATTGTATATACGTTAAAAAGAAGGCTGCATTCCTAATCTTAGGATGCAGCCTTCTTTTTATATGAATAGTTAATATCCAAGGGTCTGTTTATTGGGATAATAGCGTTGACTCTGAATTTGCTGTATCAGATAGAATCTCTTTCTGAATTCTAAGCATCTTCTGATCAAGGGCATAAGCGGCTTCAGAAGCCTCTTTCAACTCGATGTGTACATGAGCAGGTACCTGCTTTTCATACTTATAGAATAATATATGCTCCATACTCGCCCAGAAATCCATGGCTAAGGTGCGCATCTGAATCTCGACCTTCATCCACCTTGTTCCTTCTAATAGGATGAGAGGGACAGCTAGGATGATGTGAAGACTTTGATAGCCGTTTGGCTTGGGATCTTTGATATAATCCTTTACCTCTAGTACCTGAATGTCGCTACGCTGTTTGAAGTGCTCCAATAAGAGATAAATATCTTTGACGAAGGCACATACAATGCGCATGCCGGCAATGTCATGGATGAGGTTCAGCATATTATCAACGGTAAGGTCACAGCCCTTACGTTTCATTTTGTCCAAGATACTCTTAGGTTCTTTGATTCTTACTTTAGTATGTTCAATAGGACTGTAACCATTGAGTTGTTTCAGTTCTGTCTTGATGACTTTAATCTTATTCTGTAACTCTTCTAGCGCAAGTTGATATAACAGTGGAACATTATTCCACTCATTGAGTTGGAGTAAAAGTTCGTCGGCTAATTCCCTTGTTCCTATATCCTGTGGATGAATTGGGTTTATCATAAGTTGACTACCTTTATGTTCTTTCAATGGGTGATCTCCTATACTTCGTAATATGGTGATGATTCTATTTTACCTGAACAAGAGGGCGATTAGCAAAAATATCCACGAAAGCTCTGATTAGAAATGATGTTAAATTGGAGTTATTAGAGGTTATGATAATGAAGCACTAAAAAAGAGGATAAACTGCCCATAATGGGGGAGTTTATCCTCTTTTTTTAGTTCTACTAAGTTGCCTATTTGGTATTCAGAATACCAAATGCTTCTTTGAGGAACCGTGATGGTTCTGCAGCTTTGCCATGGTGCTGAAGGGGTGAAGTAATATAAAGACGTTCCTTCGCCCGAGTTACGGCTACATACGCTAGACGTCGTTCTTCCTCAAGCGCTGCTTTAGCTAGGCTAGATTCAAGCTTATGTGGATTGGTTACTTTCATTTCTTGAGTAACTTGATCCTTCAATGCGGTGCTGTGCGGGAGAATTCCTTCACTTGCCCCAATCCAATATACATGTCGGAATTCCATTCCTTTGGCACGATGAATCGTTAATAGTTGTACAGCATCACCGGCATCTCCATCACGCATGGCTTCCATTTGCTGATGACGTAGTGTTAATTCATCTGCATGAGCTATGAATTGCTCAACTGTACCAAACTGTGCAGCGGCGCTCTCAAGTTCATCCAGACTATCAATCATGGTTTCTTTATATTGCGTATGAAGTAGGGGGTCCCCGGCTTCCAAATATTTATCATAAAAGAGTCTTCGCATTTCTTGAATCGCGTAGACAGGTTTCAATGTCGTAAGCTTCTTAATCAATCGAATTCTTTCTTTGACGGCGTCTTGCTGGAATGGTTTAAGACGATCCCAACGCGTTAGATGAATAAGTGGATACTTCTTCGGTTGTCTCTTCTCTTGTTCATCGAGATAGCTCATACCATCTTCACGTGGGATATAAAGTGGCCCGAGCGTACTTTGAAAGGCCTCTTTACAACGCGGATTCATAGATAGTCTGAGGTGGTCCATGAGCGTCTTTATTAAGGTCTGATCATAGAATACGGTGTTATTCCCATATTGGACAAAAGGAATTCCCCGAAGCAATAGCTGCTCCAACATGGCGCGGCTACTACCAGCAGTACGGTGAAGAATTGCGATTTCTGAGTACGTGACCTTCTCAAGCCGTACTTGTTCCTCTAAATGATCCGCCACGAAAGCAGCCTCTTCCTCGACATTAGCGGGAGAAGCATAGTGAGGTGGTAATCCAACAGATCCTGCAGCTACGAGTTGCTTAGGACGTCGAAATTCGTTATGAGCAATAAGTGATGTACCTAAACCTAGAATACGACTATCACTTCGATAGTTGATCGGAAGGGCAATAATGGTGGCATCAGGGTATACTTTATCGAAATCGAGAATAGATTCTTGACGTGCACCATTAAAAGAGTAAATGGTCTGATCATCATCCCCTACAACCATCAGATTGCGGTGTCCCGCGGATAATTTCTGTACCATGTCGTATTGGACGGAATTCGTATCTTGGAATTCATCGACCATCATATAAGTGAATCGCGATTGGAGCTTTGTTAACTGCTGAGGGTCATTTAATAACGCAGACGTATGCAACAAGATATCGTCGAAGTCCCATTGATTTCGACCCTGTTTCCACTCTTCATATGCGAGTAGAATATTCTTAATCTTCTTTTCCTCCTCTGTGTTAGAGGGGAGGTCGACTGGCCACTCGCCACTCATTTTCCAAGAAGATAATGCGGCGAGGAGCGTCTCTGGTTGATACGTTTCTCCTGCTTTTAGACGACGTAACAGTATTTTCATTATCGTATGTCTAGTTGTAAAGTCGCTGAGAATTTGCTCGTGATGTCCAGACTGACGTAACAAGGCAAGCCCGAAAGAATGGAATGTTCGGGCTTGGACAGCACGTACTGCACTAGCTTTAATACTAGGAATACGAGCAATTCGTTCTTTGATCTCTGATGCTGCTTTACTTGTGAAAGTCACCAATAGGATTTGGGAAGCAGGAACTCCCCGTACAGCAATTAAATAACCAGTCCGTGCAGCTAAGACAGTAGTCTTCCCGCAACCAGCTCCTGCAAGAGTGAGTAACGGGCCTTGACCGTGGCGCACAGCTTCAATCTGTGGACCATTTAGATGAATGCCTTCTTTCTCGAGGGCACGGAAGTAGAACGAATCATCGATAGATGAATGAACAAGGTCTTTGCTTGTCGTTGTTGGAGCATATGCAGACTGTGGTAATGGTGTGGATAAGGGCACACCGGCCGGATGTGATTGATATCTAGTGGTTGGTTGTTGCAATTTCGGCCTTCCTTTCGATAACTGTGAGAGATTTCCCTTTTCACAATCCCTATATAAATTTGGTATGATAGAGTTAGCTTTAAATTCCGTCAAAAAATAGAACCAGTAATATTATTATAACGCTAATGACAAGGGTGAAGACAGGCATTCCTTTTTCTAACAGTAATAAGCATAATCCCTGCTCTACATCATAGGGCTATTATAGGCAATAAACGATGGGAAAATGAATGTAATTTAACAGAGTAGAGGAGAAAATATATCTATGGATATTATGAAACGTATCAAGAATAGCGCTAATCGTGCAACAGGTAAGGCTCAGAGTATAGTGGAAGTGAACAAAATAAAAGGTCAGATTATTGAGATTGAGGATAAGATGGATGACCATTTCTTAAGCATGGGGAAAGTATTCTATGAAGGTTATCAAGCTGAGGACATGCGAGTTGCAGAGACAGAGATGGTGAAGTTGTCGAGAGCTTGTGATAACCTGAGGGGAGAAATTGACGACCTTCGCGAGCGTATTGCAGAGTTGAAGAATGAAAGATTATGTAAATGTGGTCATGTTGTGGCATTAGATGTTAACTTTTGCCCCCATTGTGGCACAAAATTGTCGGAAAATGAGTCGAAACATAGGAAGGGAAAGAGTACTTATACAGAGAAGAACTCAATACCGCCTGAAGATTTGAAAATATTAGATCCTGCCTACCCTGATTATGATGAAAAAGAGGAACCTGTGGAGAGTGTTGACGATCAGCCTCATGATGCTGAAAGAGAGCGCAGACAAGCTGAAGAATTAGAGCGCGAGCGCGAGAGACAACTAGAGCTTGACCGTCGAATTCGTCATTGGAACAACGATAAGAATGTCGAAACGGTTGTGGAAGACGAAACAGTAGCAACAGTGGGAACCTTCAGTTGTCAGATCTGTGCAGTAGACCTACAATTAGGATCAAAGTGGTGCCCGCGGTGTGGTGCAGAACAGATTTAACTTTAGTTCAATAGATATAATAATTTAACAAATGGTTTCGAAAATGGAACACGTTCATGCAGCTTGGGAGGACATGAGAATGGAACAGTTGTTACAGCATCTTCGAAATCTAGGATTTACGGAGATGGAAGCCAAAGTGATGGTTGAATTGGCTGGAAGGGGTCCTTCATCTGGGTATGAGGTGGCCAAAAGATTAGGTGTTTCTCGCTCCAATGTGTATACTACGTTACAACGTCTATCCCAACAGGGCTTTCTACATAGTAGTCAGGGGGAACCTGTTCGGTACAGCATGCTTAAGATAGAAGAGTTAACGCATATGATCTCCGGTCAAATGCGTGAATCGCTGTCATTTGTTGAGAGTCAAATGCCAAGAAATGTAACAGACCAGCCTCTTTTTTATTCTGTTGAAGGAGACGAGAAGATCCTAGCGGCACTGACTCACGAACTAGAGCGTGCAGAGCGCGAAATTGTCATTGATGTGTGTCATGAGGAAGCCGCTCTTTTACGTAGTGAATTAGAACGAGCTGAGAGCAGGGGTGTGAAGTTACTCTGGTCTACGGATGGCGGAGAAACTTCTTTGAGTCGGCATATGTTGTGGCCCGGGTGGGATTCATCCTCCACGGAGCCTTCAGAGAGTACAGGACGTAAGTTCTCATTCGTTATTGATCGTACATGGTGCATGCTTGGCACGCGTGGAGAGAACTGCTCTTCGGTGGCTATGGTAACCGTTCATCCGGTCATGACGGAGTTACTGCTTAGTCATTTCACACAGGAGATGGTCTTATATGAAGTGGAGAATGACATAGGTCATGAACTAACAGAACGTTATGGTTCACATTATGAACTAATTTATAACAAGTATGTCGGAATGGATTCAACCACGGAGAATAATGATAAGAGTAGTAATGACAAAGATAGTGTAGTACAAGATACAGTAGAAGCTGAGGCCATTGAATAAATAATGACTAGAAGGTCAAGGAGGAATAATCACATGAAGGAATGTCTCGTTCATTTTCAAGTGAAACATAAAGCAGAATTAAAGCATCTACGGGGGTTAATTTTTCTTAATGAGAATCAACAACCAGGCAATGAACAACTTATAGAAATGTTTAAAGATATGGATTATGTAGTCGTACTATCTGATCCCAATTCATTAGTGTTTAAGCCCGTTGACCCTTCAGCTGATTATGAGTCCATTAGAATTACTGAGTTGGATATGGGTGAAGAGAAGTACACGGAAGATAGAGACCTCAAGACCATTCTCAGCAATTTCTTATAGGAATTTTTTCAAAATAAACAGTAAAACAGTAAGCATTTTCCTCTTTATTTTATACTATGTTATGCGTTATACTTTCGAAGTTACATTTATATGATTCTCGTATAGGTGCAGGAATAGGCCTGCATGTCTCTACCCGATCACCGAAATGATTGGACTACGGGTTAATAATATTGTCCGTTCCATCATTGTGATCAGTTTATTTGACTGTGAAGCACAGATTGGTATGTATATTTGTTAATCTAAAGTCCTCGATTCTCTGCTGAAAACTAGCAGTGGTGAAGGGGCTTTTCTTTTTTTTTGTGTGATGATAAGGATATCTAAGAAGAATAATAATTTAAGGGGGATACTAGGATGCAATTATTGAGAAACAAAGTCATAGCCGAAGGCATCGTCCTGAGTAATAAGGTATTAAAAGTGGACTCCTTCTTGAATCACCAGATGGATCCGGTATTGATGAAAGAAGTGGGCAAGGAGTTCACAAGTCGGTTTAAAGATGAGGCGATTACAAGGGTTCTAACGATAGAATCTTCGGGTATCGCACCAGGGATTATGACGGCACTTGAGCTAAATGTTCCCCTAATCTTTGCACGTAAGCAGAAGTCATTAACACTTAAGCATGACATTTACGTAGAGAAAGTGTACTCCTTCACGAAGCAAGAGACGAATGAAATTACAGTAGCAAAGAAATTCATAGATCCTAATGATCGTGTGTTAATCATTGATGATTTCTTAGCGAATGGGGAAGCAGCATTTGGACTAGCTCGGATCGTAGAGCAGGCAGGTGCGAAGGTTGTAGGAATCGGTATCGTGATTGAGAAATCATTCCAACCTGGACGTCAGTTACTATTAGATGCGGGATATCGTGTAGAATCTCTTGTGCGTGTTGCGGCGTTAGATAATGAGACCGTGACTTTCGTAGAAGAGGAAGATATAAAGGAAGCTTAAACATATAGGCAATCACATCTAGGGGGAAGTACAGACAGATGCAACAGCATGAACAAGGACACGAGCCTATTTTTCGAAAAAATAGAAATCCACTTCAAACATTCTCACTAGGTCTCCAACATGTGCTTGCCATGTATGCAGGTGCAGTCATTGTTCCTCTAATAGTGGCAGGACAACTGGGACTTTCTTCAGAACAATTAACATATCTCATTTGTATAGATTTGCTTGCTTGTGGTGTGGCGACATTGTTACAGGTATGGGGGAATCGATACTTCGGGATTGGACTTCCAGTGATGTTAGGCTGTGCCTTTCAGGCGGTATCTCCAATGATCGCTATCGGACTTCAGTATGGTGTATCTGCTATATATGGAGCCATTATTGCTTCAGGTATCTTTGTGCTCTTATTCTCTGGTTTATTTGGGAAGTTGATTGCTATATTCCCGCCTGTTGTAACCGGTTCTGTCGTAACCATCATTGGTGTGACGCTTATTCCAGTAGCATTAACGGACCTTGGAGGAGGGCAGGGGGCAGCTGACTTTGGAAGTCCCTTGAACCTGTCTCTCGGATTTGGTGTGCTGTTGTTTATTATTCTAATGAACCGTTTCACAAAGGGATTTATACGATCTATATCTGTTCTAATTGGTTTAGTCGTAGGGACGTTAGCGGCAGCCATGTTCGGTCATGTTGATTTGACGCCGCTTAGAGAAGCAAGTTGGTTCCATGGTATACAGCCATTTTACTTTGGTACACCAACCTTTCATCCATCGGCCATATTGACGATGATTCTGGTTGCTATCGTGAGTATTGCTGAATCTACAGGTGTCTTTATGGCACTTAGTAAAATTGTTGATAAAGATCTGACTTCTAAGGATCTGACTCGTGGTTACCGCGCTGAAGGTTTAGCTATTATACTCGGAGGATTGTTTAATTCATTCCCTTATACGACGTATTCTCAAAATGTAGGGCTTGTACAAATGAGTCGTGTCAAGACACGTGACGTCATCGTTGTGGCGGGTGGAATTCTGGTTGTTATCGGGTTTGTTCCTAAGATTGCGGCCCTTACACAGTTAGTTCCTCCGTCTGTATTGGGTGGCGCAATGGTCGCGTTATTTGGACTCGTTGTATCGTCTGGTATTCGTATGCTTGGGGATCAAGTGGATCTGAATCGATATGAGAATCTATTCATCATCGCATGTTCTGTGGGTATGGGACTGGGTGTTACAGTAGTGCCAGACCTATTTGCGCAATTACCAAGTTGGGCTCGTATTCTCGTGGATAATGGTATCGTTGCAGGTAGTGTAACAGCCATTGCGATGAATCTCATTTTTAATGGATTAAAAGGTGCTGAAGCGGGCAAAACCGCATAAGTAAATGAATAGGGGGCTTATCCTAGAAGGTCTAATTGGACTTACTGAGATAAGCCTCTTTTTGTGTTAGAAAAAAAGGACCACCCCTGAAGAAACAATCTTCTCATGGATGGTCATTCAAATTATGTAGATACTAATTTCATTCATGATTCACTTCGGTTGTGGGAGCATCAACTGTAAGGCGTTAGGGCATAGTATAGAATCGTAAGAAAGATGAGGTATATTCTCGCCATCGCCAAGGGCTAGCCTTGGATGCTCGTTATTGATGGAAATAACTCGACCACGTAACATGGTGACAAATGGAAGGGTGACATGATTTCCCGTAAGTACTCTGGGGAACAGACGTAATAGCTGTAAGCGAGTACAACCATGAACGACGCAGATGTCTAGTTGACCATCACTCGGAAGGGCTTGTGGTGCGATCTTGAACCCGCCACCATAAGAGGGTACATTCGAGATAGCCGTCATCCAGGTGGATTCATAGGTAGTCGTATCGTTATCACAGGTAACGCTGGCTCTTCCTGGTCTGAACGTAAGTAAGGTATGTAGAATTCCAATAATATAAGCGACTTTGCCAGCTCTAAGTGTATTACACCATTTCTTATAGCTGCTACGGTTAACGTTCTCAGCAACCTGAGCATCGAAGCCAATAGCAAGTGCTGTTAGAGTTAGCGTACCTGAAGTTGAAATGAGATCGATAGCCTGAGATTGTCCTGTAAGTAAGACATTTAAGGCACCAACCGTGTCGAAGGGAATGCCGAAGCTGCGAGCTGTGTCATTACCAGAACCGGCCGGAATAACCGCTAATGGGATACCAGTTTCTTGTAGAATAGGCAGGATACTATGGATGGTGCCATCACCACCAATAATGGCAACAGTTTGCCAAGGTTGTGGTTGCTGTAACGTTTCTGTGAGTAAGCGAACGGCTTGATCGGAATTTTCTGTGAAAATATAACGGTACGGAATCTGACGTGACTGAAGTATGGAACGTACTTTGAGCCAAGTGCGGAACCCGTTTCCATTGCCGGACTTTTTATTTATAACGAATAGATACATCTCTTCTCCTCCAAGTAATGGATATATCTATTTTAAGAAGAAAAGATGCAAAAGAAAACTGTAAAATATGGGAATTCTATAGATGACGTAACTGACTTTCAGCAATGTCACCTATCAAGGGAATTCTAAACCATCGTCCTTGAAAGGCATTTACCACTAATACCACCCACATGACTAGGGTAAGGATGGATAACAATGATGCGATCAGTGGCCCAATAAGCGGAATGAAGCCAAAGATAACATGTATGATCATCATCCCACAAAAGAATATAACGGATTGTAATGCATGAAACATAACAAATTGACTACGTCGTTCCACAGCTAAGAAGACGATTCCTCCAACAAAAGAAAATAAGTAACATAACGCAGCGGCAATATGTTCAGGTAAACCAGAAGAAGATTTGAATGGGGACATGAGTAGACCACGCTCCTTATTAGCTAAACCAAGTATCCCTATTACCCTATGTATAGGCTAGACAAGTTATGAGGAAGTTTTTTACCGCAGAAGTTAATAATCATTAGTCAGCAGATGACAGAGTTGAAATTGCATCACATAGCATAACATGTTAAATAAGAGGACTATTGAGTGTTCTGCGATAGGGTATAACAATCCGTCAAGCTCAATAAAAGAAAAAAGGAATCATTTCACCCAAGATATTGGGAAGTATGATATAATGTGGATGAGTGATTCAGCTACACTGGTTCTGGGTAATTATATTGTTAGATGCCTGGCGGTGACGAAGAGCTTTCTATCCAACTCATAATGCTTGTTACTTCACGATGTTTTAAGGAAGATCTTTTCGGCATTCTCTAAACCCTAGCTTTTCATTCAGCGTTTTGGGAGGGAACAATTATGGCAACGAAAGGTCATAACGAAGTCAAGGAAAGTCTGCGGGAAATGACACGAATTTTCCGGCCTAAGGATCCTAAGAAGTTTGTAAAGGATTACGTCCGGAAATATCATATTATGGGAGGATATGAAGAGGAATTGACCTCTGTGGTTGAACATGAACTGGGACGTATGAATTCATCCGTTTCATAATACAATGAATTGAACATAATGGAAGACCTCTATAGACTGTTTTCTACGGTTATGAACCGTGGAATACGGTTTTTTTGTGCCTAAATTAATTGGATATTACTAGGATATTAGCACAATATAATATTATTAAAAGACACAATTTAGTCAAATATACAGAGAATAGGTTTTCGGTAGGGTGCAATTACTAGAGACACTACTTAATGTTTAAGCTATTTTCGATGTTTGAAATCGATTACAAATGCCTACACCATGCTGTTTTTTTGATATTTGAACATTTTGTGAACTAAGCGCCAATCATTGACAAAGTACTACCTTAAACTTATATTAAAATAGGTGATTATTTTAATTGACATGTTAATATTTTGGGTAAAATGAAGGCTTTTTTAAGTGATAATGTTTTGAAAGATATGTAAAATTGCATCAGAAGTGGGGTAGATAATTAATGAGACGATGGCAGGTTATGAAACGACTTCTTCCAATGCTAGCAATTTTTTCTTTGCTCTTGGCAGGATGTGGCCGCGAAGATTTGTCGGTATTAAGACCACAAGGGCCTGTGGCACAAGGTCAGTATGATTTAATTAAGCTTTCAATCTCGATTATGTTAGTTGTGTTACTGATTGTGTTTGCAATTTCAGCGTATGTAATCATTAAGTTCAGAAGAAAACCTGAACATAATAGCATGCCTGAACAAGTCGAAGGTAATTTCAAGTTAGAAGTGATTTGGACGGTTATTCCATTGATATTAGTTCTTGTTCTTGCTGTACCTACAGTAAAAGAGGTATTTGCATTTGGAGATGATCATGCCAATGATAAGAATGCTATCCAAGTAAAGGTTACTTCACATCAATATTGGTGGGAATTTGAATATCCTCAGTATGGCATTACTGCAGCTCAGGATTTGATCATTCCAACGAATAAGAACATTGCGTTTGAACTGAAGACTGCAGATGTAATTCACTCTTTCTGGGTACCATCACTATCCGGAAAAATGGATACAAACCCAGCTGGAACGATTAACCGTTTCAGCTTCAGTGCTCCAAAAGAAGGGGTATATCGTGGTAAATGTGCAGAATTATGCGGACCTTCCCACGGGTTCATGGAGTTCAAAGTGAAGTCCGTAAGTCCGGAATCCTTTGAGAAATGGACAGCGGCTATAAAGGCGCCGATGGTAGCTATTGAAGATAAGGCACTTGCAGAAACATTCAAGAACCAATGTCTAACTTGCCATGCTGTTGGTGATCAAGGGACCGCTGTTGGACCGAATCTTACCGGAATCGGTTCACGTGAATCGGTTGCAAGTATCTTGCTGAACTCTGAGACCAATGATGAAGGAAACCCCGTTGTGGATAACCTGAAAGAATGGCTTCATGATCCGCAAGCAGTGAAACCAGGAAATAAAATGCCTTCACCTAAGGATTTAGGACTTACCGATGCTGAAATTGATGGCATTGCAGAATACTTAGCCAATTACAAATTAGTATACTAATCAGCAAGGACTCTAAAGGGGGTACACAACCTTGGCTCACGCGCATAGTGTTAAGCGTTACAAGGGCTTAATGGATTGGTTAACGACTGTCGACCACAAAAAAATCGCTGTTCTTTATTTACTGGGTGGTGGATTGTTTTTTGCAATCGGCGGATTCGAGGCCATCTTAATTCGTCTTCAATTGATTAAACCGATGAATGACATGTTAGAAGCACAGACTTTTAATGAATTAATTACGATGCACGGTACGACGATGATCTTCCTAGGCGTTATGCCGATTGTGTTCGCACTTATGAATGCTATCATTCCTCTACAAATTGGTGCTCGTGACGTCGCATTTCCATTTCTGAATTCTTTAGGTTTCTGGACATTTTTGTTCGGAGGAATCTTATTGAATCTTAGTTGGGTTATGGGTGGCGCACCTGATGCCGGTTGGACAGCGTACACGCCGTTATCTAGTACAATGTATAGTGCCTCGCATGGGGTAGATTTCTATACCGTTGGTTTACAGATTGCGGGACTGGGTACATTAATTGGGGGTCTTAACTTCCTAGCTACAATCATAACAATGAGAGCACCAGGCATGTCCTATATGCGTATGCCGATGTTTACATGGGCTTCATTTGTTACTTCAGCGATGATTTTGTTCGCTTTCCCAGCTGTCACGGTCGGTCTAGTACTATTAACATTTGACCGAGTACTAGGTGCGAATTTCTTTAACGTCGATGGTGGGGGTAATCCGGTTCTATGGCAACATATATTCTGGATATTTGGGCACCCAGAAGTATACATACTTATCTTACCCGCGTTCGGTGTTATTTCAGAAGTTATTCCTACATTCGCACGTAAGCGGTTATTCGGATATAGTTCCATGGTATTTGCAACGATCTTGATCGCATTCTTAGGATTCATGGTATGGGCGCATCATATGTTTACAACAGGGCTTGGACCTGTCGCGAACGCCTTGTTCTCTATATCTACGATGCTAATTGCAGTTCCGACGGGTATTAAAATCTTCAACTGGCTGTTCACGATGTGGGGCGGTCAAGTGAAATTTACGGCGGCTAACCTCTTTGCAGTTGGGTTTATCCCAACATTCACCATGGGTGGAGTAACGGGTGTCATGTTGGCATCTGCTCCTGCAGACTTTCAGTTCCATGATACGTATTTCGTCGTAGCCCATTTCCACTATGTTATCGTGGGTGGTATGGTGTTCGGTTTACTATCAGGACTTCATTATTGGTGGCCGAAAATGTTCGGACGTGTGCTTAATGAAACGCTTGGCAAATGGACCTTCTGGACCTTTGCAATTGGGTTCCATATGACATTCTTCGTACAACATTTCCTTGGACTTATGGGAATGCAACGTCGTGTGTTCACATACTTGCCGAATCAAGGGTTTGACACGATGAATCTAGTCAGTACCGTAGGTGCTTTCTTGATGGGCGTGGGTATCATTTTCTTCACGATTAATATTATTAAATCATTCATGCAGCCAAGAGGTTGTGCTAATGATCCTTGGGAAGATGGACGCACATTAGAATGGACGATTCCTTCTCCTCCACCAGAATACAATTTCAAGCAAATACCACTTGTACGTGGTCTTGATGCTTATTGGAAAGAAAAAGCGGCTGGAAACACAGAAATGACTCCTGCAGAGCCTATAGGACCAATTCATATGCCTTCACCAACTATACTTCCGTTTGTAATGTCCGTTGGTATTTTTATCGCAGGTCTTGGTTTAATGTTCAGCGGAGAAGAATTCTCTAGTTCATTTATGAGCTTTATATTTAATAACTGGATTGTCTGTGGATTAGGACTTCTCATCACGTTCGGATCAATGTTGATGCGTTCTCTCTTTGATGATCATGGTTGGCACATTGAACCAGAGGAATTTCAAGAGGAGGGGGTATAAACATGGCTAATGCACACACAGAACATGGAAAAGGCCAATTGCCTCATTATCCTGAGAAGGCAACACTTGAAGGTCGTAATAAAATTCTTGCTTTCTGGCTATTTCTTGGTGGCGAGGCCGTACTCTTTGGTACTCTCTTCGCGACATTCCTTACACTTCGCAATCAGACGAATGAAGGCCCTACGGCAGCTGAACTTTTCAGTCTGCCAATAACGGCAGCTGCAACATTTATCTTGCTAGTAAGTAGTTTAACTAGTGTGTTTGCAATTCAAGCGCTGCATCGTCATAAGGTGAAAGAACTAATCATCTGGTTAATTATCACAGTTGCTTTAGGATTTGGATTTCTAGGTCTAGAAATTTACGAATTTTATGAGTACATGCATAAAGATAATTTCGGATTGACAACTAGTGCTTTCAGTTCAGCCTTCTACACATTGGTCGGATTCCACGGGGCTCACGTAGCTTTCGGTGTAATGTGGATCGGCGTTCTGATTGGACAGTTGTATAAAAAAGGATTAACGGTCGTGACGGCACCGAAGATTTACGTGTCCGCTATGTACTGGCACTTTATCGACGTAGTATGGGTATTTATCTTTACGGTCGTTTATTTGCTTGGAAAGGTGGGTTAAGTCATGACTGTAGATGAACAGAATAAGCACCAACTTGTTAATCAACGGCACCGTCATGAGGGCCCTCAGAAACATATTGTAGCGTTTATCTTCTCCATCGTGTTGACACTAATCGCTTTTGCAGCGGTAGGTGCAGGTGGCGTGAATCCAGCCTTTACCATCCTCATTTTGTTGGTGATGGCCGTCTTGCAGGTGTTTGTACAGATGGGATACTGGATGCACTTGAAGGATAAAGGACATATGATTCCGATCATATTCATGTTAGGTGGATTCTTTGTAGCAGGTACGGCTATTATTACTGCATTGTCTTGGATGTGGTGGTAAGATGAGAAGAGGTGGCTCATGCCACCTCTTCTTTTTAAAATATAAGAATGTATAAGTTTCACTTGTTATGCTATTCCTTATATTTATGAAGAGACGGATACTCGCCCCTAAAGGGACTGTGTAGCCGTTTCTTCTTGGATGGGTTATTGTCAATGAAATTGTACGTATTTTGACAAAATACGCCTTGTTATGTAGGAGGTTATTAGATGCTCGGATTAGAATACTTTAGTGTTGCGGACTTATGGAGTCCATTATTTCTGGTATTCATGTTACTCTTAACTGTGGGGTATTTGCTTGTTGTGGGTCCACTTAGTGAGAAGCTAGAAGGAGCCAAGCAAGTCTCATGGATGAAGAAAGGTATGTTTATCGCAGGTATGTTTATGCTCTATCTTGCGCAGGGCGGGCCAGTAAGTATATTAGGTCATATGATGTTCTCGTTCCATATGTTAACGATGGCGCTTTCGTATTTAGTGGCACCTCCGTTAATCATGATGGGAATTCCTGGTTGGTTATGGCGAGCGTTATTGAAGGTGAATCCATTGCGGAGTTTGAAATTTCTGGCGAAGCCGGTGGTGGCGGCCCTGTTATTCAATGGATTATTCTCTCTCTATCACATTCCAGCTATTCACGACTATGTCATGTTGCACTTTAACGTACACCGGTTGTATTATCTTGTATTGTTCGTAACAGCTATGCTAATGTGGTGGACACTTCTTAACCCATTACCTGAGAGTCAAAAAGGGTCTAGTCTTGGCAAAATGGGATATATCTTTTTAAATATGGTATTATTGACTCCAGCATGTGGATTAATTATTTTTGCTTCCCAGCCGATGTATACTACATACAGTGATCCGAATGTTTGGGCACAAGCGATGGGATATTGCATTAGTGGAGATCCTTTAGCGATGTTGGAGAAGTTCGGTGGTCCTACATTCTTTAATCTCATGTCACCGCTTGTTGATCAACAGGTCGGCGGTATTCTGATGAAGTTCATACAGGAGATTATTTTCGCTTCGATATTGGCTTACGTATTCTTTCACTGGTATAAGAAAGAGAATCGCGAAGATGATGATATGAATCCAAGTGAGCTAAAGGATAGTACATTGAATCATACGTAGGAAAACTTAGTAACGCTAAAAAAGGGTAATGCTTCCGAAGCTAGTTTTTACGAAGTATTTTCAAGAAGCGCTGCTATAAAAAAACTAAGTAGCGCTTACGAAGTGATTTTTTACGAAGTGATTACACGGAAGTAACGCTAAAAAAAGGTAATGCTTCCGAAGCTAGTTTTTTTGCGAAGTATTTTCAAGAAGCATTGCTACAAAAAAACTTTTAGGAGGATATACATGGATTTATATTTCTTGCTGCCAACGATAAGTACCTCGTTCATAGTCATAAGTGCAGTATTAGTTGCCATTGGTTGGATCCTTATTATTAAGGGTAGGAAAGAAGCACATAAGAAGGTCATGATTGCTGGAGCTATTGCAGCATTAATCTTCTTCGTTATCTACTCATCACGCACGATATTCGTGGGTAATACCGAATGGGGCGGACCGGATGATCTTGAGATTTATTATCGCGTATTCTTGATATTCCACATTACCCTGGCAACGGTTGCGGCGGTATTTGGACTTACGACACTGACACTCGGATTTAAAGCCAAGTTTGCGAAGCATCGTAAATGGGGAAGAGTGACTTCAATTATGTGGTTCTTTACGGCGATTACAGGTGTTGCTGTATACACACTGTTATACCTTCTATATCCAGGTGGTCATACGAAGCCAATGTGGGAAGCTATTTTCGGTATGTAGGAAGACAGTGTTATAAGAGATATTAGCATTCTAATGATGAGATCCGTCAGTATAACTGGGGGGTCTTTTTTTATGGAAAAAATATCAAATAACTCTTGACGTATGTTTAAGCACACATTATACTGTGTATAAAGATATATACAGTAAGCACACCGAACACACCACCATAACAGTGAGATTCCACAATGATAAAGAACAATAATCTTTAAGAGTGAGGCGATGAGCGTGAACACTGTAATAAGAGATGCTTGGGTGATTTTTAAAAAGGATATAAAAATTGATAAATACATGGTGATCATGTCTTTTATCTTTATGAGTTATATCGGTGTCTCGATGAGTATGTTTATCGGGAGTCTATATCATGATCAGAACCAATTTATTCTAATGGCAGATATCATGTTACTAATTATCATTCCGATGTTGGGCTTTTATTTCTCAAAGAAGTATTTTAAATATTTGACGGATGATTCATACACACAAATGTTAATCTATTTACGAACACTACCTATCTCACCCCAAGTCATTATGTGCTATAGATATATTCAGATGTTAATTGCATTTACGATGAATAGCGTGATTGTCTTTAGTATCATATATGGATTTAGCTCTCAGTTGAGATCGGAAATATCTATAGGGAATTACATATGCTTTGCGCTCACATGGATTGGATATGCGCTAGGTGTCACAGGGATCTATATTCATCTCGAATTCACTAATAGTGGACGGAAATATTTCTGGTTAACCATGGTGATGATGGTTATTACGGTTATTGTAGCAATCACCATTTGGTCACTAGGGGGCAATCTGCTGTTATATACAATAAAGATGAGCAATGAGTGGGGAGTATTATCGCCTGTCATGTGGGGCGCTTTAGTAGGTGGAATGATTAGTTTGGCTTTATTAGGTAAGTTAACCTTTCGAAGATTACAACATAGAGATCTTCTGTAATTAGTTACACAAGAGTTGAGAAATGAGGTGTGAAAGGTGTGGATACCGATTCAAATAGACGAGAATAGTGCGGAACCATTGTATCATCAGATCAAGACGCAACTAAGATCGCTTATCATAAATGGTCAGATCGAGGAGAATACTCTTTTGCCATCGATTAGAGAATTTGCTAGTGGATTGAATTGTAGTGTCATTACGGTTCGAAGAGTATATCAGGATTTAGAGGGGGAAGGGTTACTCCGAACGAAGCAAGGAACAGGAACTTTTGTTGCAAAAGTTGGAGACTCCAAAAGGGAAACATTCAAGCGAGAATCTGTTGAGGATGCTTTGGGCAAAGCGATTGACGCTGGGATATCCGTTCAGTGCAGTGAAGAAGAGATAAAGAGATTGTTTCTAGATATAGTAGCCCGTAAATATCATCCTAAGATTGGGAAGGAGTAATCGTTATGGAGCAGATGGTTGTGCAGATGGTAGCTGTTAAGAAGAAGCGAAGAAATAAAATAATAGGTCCCCTTAATCTGTCTATTCCACAAGGATATGTGGTTGTCCTCGTAGGAGAGAATGGGTCAGGAAAAAGCACGATGATGAATATGTTGATGCAGACCGTGATACCTGATGAAGGGGATATTACATGGTTCGGTCAGTCCTATCCTAGTGGGATTCCACCAGAAATTAAGCAACAAATTGGCTATGTATCAGAGAAGTCTAACCTTGAAGAAGACCTCATGACAGCGCAAGAAGTCGCCAAGTTTCGTTCCTATTGGTATACAGATTGGGATGATATGCTGTTACAGAAATTATTCAAGTCGTTTAATATTCCGGCTAACACGAAGTTGAACAAAATGTCCAAGGGTGAGCGAAGAAAAGTTGAAATTTCGGTCGCTTTGGCATCACGTCCTAAGTTGTTACTGTTAGATGAACCCTCATCTGGGCTTGATCCCTTTGCCTGGAAGAGAATGATTGATGAGCTTCAAGAATATATGGCACAGGGAGAATCGACAATTCTATTGTCTACCCATATTGTAGATGAGATTAGGAGACTTGCAGATTTCATCATCCTTGTTCATCAGGGGCGAATACTTGGGATGGTCGAGAAAGATAGTCTTCTGGATAATTGGAAGGAAGTATGGGTGAAAGGCGATAGTAGTATGGTAGAGGATTTACCTGGTATTGTGTCTGCGCAGCAGGAGTCCATAGGTGTGTTGCGCTTAATTACAACAGAGTGCAAGCAACTCGAGAATCTCTTACAACAATCAGGAATACAACTAATGAAGACACGTGGATTAGAGCTAGATGAAATATTAAGTCTGTGGATTCAAAGAGATGAGGCTGTCATAGCGCAGTCTGAGAGGGGAGAATAATTATGGAATCACTGAAGCTGGAAAAGGTAATCAAGCAATTTGGAGATAAGACAGCAGTAAATGAATTGTCTCTAGGAGTAGGGACAGGTGAGATCTATGGACTTCTTGGAGCAAACGGTGCTGGAAAGACGACAACTATGCGTATGGTACTAGGACTTATATATCCCGATGGAGGAAGTATACGCTACAATGGTAAACCTCATAGTGATGAACTTCGGCAAATCGTGGGCTATCTACCTGAAGAACGAGGGCTCTATCCGAAGGTTAAAGTGAGTGAGCAACTTAGTTATTTGGCTCAACTTCGAGGTATGTCTCGAAAGGATGCAGATAAGAGCATACGGTATTGGTTAGAGCGCTTCGAAGTCCCTGAATATTACGAGAAACGAATTGAAGAATTATCCAAAGGGAATCAACAAAAGATTGGGTTCATTGCTGCTGTTGTGCATAAGCCTCAGATCCTCATACTCGATGAAGCATTCAGTGGATTGGATCCTGTGAATGTGGAGTTATTAAAGGCAACGGTTAAGGAGCTACGTGATCAAGGAACCAGTATTCTATTCTCGACACATCGAATGGAACACGTTGAAGAGTTATGCCGGAACATTACGATTATGCACCGTTCTAACCCGATTGTTCAGGGAAGTCTGAAGGAAATCAAAAGTAGATATCCACGCGAACAGGTAGCTTTAGGAACGACAAGTGAAATCACTGGACTTGAGAATATTCCGTTCGTAACTAAGGTGACTATTCAGGAACAAGGTGGGTATTTGATCAATATTTCCGATGCATCCGCCGCTCAACAGATATTGCAGACAGCGATGCAGCAGAGTGTTGTTGAGAAGTTCGAGTTAAAGGAACTCACATTGAATCAAATCTTTATAAAAGAGGTAGGTGAATCTCATGAATAAATTAGGTACTGTCATTGGATTTACATTTCGCAATAAGGTGAGAACCAAAGCGTTTCTCATAACAACGCTAATATTGGCTATTATTATGTCTATTGCTATTAATATTCCTTATTTCATTCAGTTGTTTACGGGGGAAGACTTGAAGTCAGGTAGTACGAAGATAGGTCTGGTATATGGAGAGCAGGCTAAAGTGGCTGAACAGCTAGATAGTTATTGGAAGGCACAGAACAATGATGAATTTACTTTCGTGAAATATGATACATCCGATGTAGCAAGTTTAAAGAAAGATATTGAAGCCGGTACAATTGACGGATATCTACAGTTCTCAGAAGATCAGAAGACACTATTCCCGTCCGTTGTATATTCTTCTGACGAAGATGATGGTCTGAATGCGGTCGCACAGGCAGAGCTTTCAGGTGCATTACAGGCTGTTAAGATGCAGGTTATTGTACAGGACTCACTGACGCCTGAGCAAATTGCTGAACTAAAAACTCCTGTACAATTTAATGCACAAAATATAAATGCAGATGCTTCTGCTCCTAAGGCTAATGACAAAGATAAATCAACACAGATGATGGAGTTCGGAGTGGTGTATCTCCTGATTATTCTATTCTTCTTTACTTCCATGACTACAGGCAACATGATCGCTTCTGAAGTGACGACAGAGAAAAGCTCACGGATTATGGAAATCCTGATCACAAGTGTATCACCATTGACTCAAATGTTCGGGAAGATTATCGGGATGTTCTTGGTGGGCTTGACCCAAATTGCTGTATTCGTACTGGTGATCTTAGGAAATCTATTCATGCCACAGAATAAAGAAGTGCTTGCAGATTTCAATATAGATCTCTCACAGGTCAGTATAGATGTGTTAGTCTACGGGTTCACATTCTATGTCTTGGGATATTTCCTATACGCAGTATTGTTCGCAGCTGTCGGCTCTATTGTGAGCCGTACAGAAGACTTAGGTCAGGCTATCATGCCGATTACGATGTTATCGCTTGCTGCATTCTACGTGGGAAGCTTCAGTATGGGAGCACCAAATACCATGTTGATGAAAGTAGCTTCATTCATCCCATTTCTATCGCCAACGACCATGATTGTACGAATTGGTATCGGTGAAATAGAGGTATGGGAAATATGGGTATCGATCCTGCTTCTGGTGATCTCAATCTTATTCTTCGGATGGTTATCCGCGAAGATCTATCGCACAGGTGTACTTATGTACGGTAAGCGCCCAACAATTAAAGAGCTTCGTAAAGCGATGAAGGCATATAAAATTTAGTGGTTGTGAAGTAAGTGTGGGTAATACGTACTGTTGTCACACGTTGGATGAACTAATGTCATAAGAAATAAGATGAACTGTCACAACTGAAACCCTCGCAATCATGAGAAAGCCTATGACTGCGGGGGTTTTAATAAAATCAGAGGAAAGTATCTATATTACGGAAAGTGGCAATTTATTTTATTCAAGCTTTATATCTGGAAACGTAAATTGACACTTTCCGAAATGAATAAAAATGGAGATGACTAATGAATATCATAGGACAGAATATTCGAAAGTTACGAAAAGCTGTTGGTCTCACTCAAATTGAATTTGCAAAGCAGATTAATGTATCCCAAGGGACTTTGAGTGATATTGAACAGGGCAACTGTAATCCTTCGATGGATACGATTCTTTCGATACATAACCAATTCGAAGTCACTCTGGATTGGCTACTAAAAGGAAGTCAAAGAAATAGCTCTCATCAGATAATAATGGCAGATTTATCAAGTAAGGAGTTACAACTTCTAAATATCTTAAGACAAATGAAACCAGAGGATAAAGAGGAATTGTTGCAATACGCATTAATCAAATCAAAACATATCAAATCTTAGAGTCTATAAGGCTGGTAAATAAGTACAATAAAACTAATAGATGTTGAAGTGTTATTGTTATTTTAAGCCAAGATATAAAGTTAGAAGACTTAATAAAGGATATAAAGAATACTAGAAACTATTATACTCATTTTGATGAAAAGTAAAAAAAAGGCAGTGAAAGGTGAAAAATTAATTGCACTATTAAAGTATCGAGGCAGTGGACAGAAGAAAAAAACGACGAGTTGGCCATTGTCGTAGCAAAGAAGAAGATCTATTGCCGCGCGCAGCTCTCGGCGCGCGGTGTTGTGCTGCATGACGGCGGTAGGTAAGCCTTTTATATCTTAACCTTGCGCTGGAGTGTGTAGAAAAGGTAGAAGAAGGAGTTGCAATTATGAACATTGAAATGGATATTTCGTCAATACCGTCAGTAAATTTGGTAGTGATGCAATCTGACTCCAACGGATCACGGTACATCACAGATTGTCGCTCCCTATCTATTGAGGCTCAGCCTATTTTAAAAGAAAGTGTTATTCTGGGTCTGGTTTATTATGCTCTTTTTTAATGATAATCTTTAATACAATAATCTATTATCGTGTGTTTAAATCTGATAAAGAAACAAACTGAATTGGCAAAGTACATTATAAATAACCGTGCACAAATTCCACCCAGACGATATGATACTGAATAAAAGGTTAGTTCATACGGATCAGACACCGAATTGAAGTGCTCCTTGTCAAGTGGACAGTTTAAAAAACAAAAATAGTTAGATACCAGTTACTATTAAGATATTGAAAGGTGGCGCGGTATGAGTTGGGAGACTTTCAGTGATGATAGAAAGCCTTGCCCTTGTGGTCAGGGTTACGTGCGATCGGTATGTCGATCGGATGATTGGGGACGAATAGAGGAAGCTATCAGCCTTCACTGTGCGGAATGTGAGATGACATATGTTACATACTCCTATAATTATCACAGATCGGGAATGATTGAGACTTCAACCCAATGGGTTAAGAGAGAGGACTATGAGAATTTCCTTAAATTTAAGGCGGACTGGGAGGCGGCAGATCTTCTCGCCAAGACTCAAATCACAGAATATCTTCGTTTAAATTATCTCGAGACGTGGATGACTTTATTCCAGGGTGTTCGCCGCAACAAAAAAGCGGTATGGAGTAAGTTGCGTGATCTTCGTATTACAGAATATAGTTATTCACTTTTTTGTAAAAAGATTGACGCTAGCCAAGTGGACGATCATATCGAAAGCTACGTTTCATATCATTTTTCTGAGCCTGTTTTAAGAATTCTAGATGTTAATGATGAATTTATTAGTACGTTATCTTCCTCGTCACGAGATGCAAATGAGAGGTATCAGGAGGCAAGGAGAGAAATGTTTCAACATGCATTTAGTTAGCGTCTCTGCTCAAGTTCAGTGAGAAGATGATCGTAGCTAGATCATCTCTAAAATTGGAAGCTTCCATTCCATTGGACATTTTTAGTAGTATCTCCTAATGTGATATATATAACTAGGTAAAATAACACGGCATAATTCATTACTTATCTTGGCTATGGTGATAATTTTTTCTCATAGGAGGACCCTTACTTGACAGATCCATTGGAAGAAACAACTCTGGAAAATCCAGAAATACAAGTACTAGATGTGCCTATTGATACTCACTCACCATATTTAGTCCCGAAACAAAGCGCAAATGTTCTTTTTAATTTCATGAAGAAATTAGATTATCTTAAAATGACACTCCTTAATAAAGCTTTGATTCCCCGCTATAACTTGGAAGATATCAGCTATTTAAAGTTAAAGGACATTAAATCTATCTGTTTTCCTATGAAGTGTTTCTGTGACATCCATCTCAACAAACTTGTGCATCATATGGAAAATTACGGAGACTATGGGATAGGTCTTCATAAAGAATGGGGAATAGATAATGGTATTCAGCCTATCAATTATGTTAACACAGAATCAGATCTTATTAAGGACTTCGCTCACGTATTTAACCTAGCCCTAGAAATTGACGATATAGATGATTCAACCCGATATGAAAAATATAATAATTACTTACTAATGAATTTATTATTTATGAAACCCCTAAATGGGAATATGACTACTGGTTCTGAAAACAAATATATGAACTTTCATGACGAAAGAGAGTGGAGGTTTATCCCTAATCCCAGAGACTCAGAAATGCCACTAATTTTGCCTCAACAGCATTTAAATCCAGATACAATAAATATGTATTCCAATGGCCTCACTATAAGAGAAAACTCTTGGCTAAAGCTAGATTTCAAACATATTAAGTATCTGGTAGTTCATTCAGAAGCAGACCGAGAGGAATTAATCTCGTTCATTATGGATAAAATCAGTGCAGATAAACAGGGAAGATTGATCCTATGTTCGAAAATTCTTGTTTTTAAGGAATTGAAGGAGGATTGGTAAAGTGTTCGCAAATTTTAGAGATGCCTTCAAAAAAGATAAACAAGAGATTAGTGTACCGAAGGAAATACTGGATTATTTAAATTCTAAGTTACCTAAAAATTTTAAATACGCTAAAGGGCCGGAGGGTGCAGCAATTCTGACAACAACGAATAACAGAGAGATGCAGATGGAAATCTCAGTAGCTCCTTACAATGATGAATTAAAAACAGCTGAGGAAATCATGGAGTACGCTTATCGAACACAGCAAGAGATCCCGTTAGAGAACTCGTCACTAACTATAAATGGTAAAAAGTTTGATTTTACAGATCTAATAAAATTCCCTCTCACCGCGAATCAGGAAATGCAAGAATTCATTATCGCCCCAGAGCCATTTCCACCTTCGTTTGTTATAACACTTCAGGGGGGAGCTATTGATAAACAGGTCATGGTTGAACGAAAACCTTATGCCGATATGCATAAAATTTTATATGGAAGCGTCCAAGATGAGGCATTTACAGTTTCATATGTTCTCGACGAATTGAAAGGTATGATGAAGTTCAATTTTAATATAAATATAGATAAAGCCAAAAGTATCAAGGAAATTATCGAGAGTTTAACACTATATGATGCATTCCAAAAGGGATCCGCAAAAATTAGTGGTTACCCTTTTCCTGAAGCAGACAAATCTGATTTGGATAATAAAGAGAACCTAGAATCTTTGAAATTTTGGAACATGGTTTATGAACTCGAAAAAAAATTAGGTGTTTCATTTGTTCCGGAGTTGCCCCTTAGCCAAGATGACGCAATGTGGTTTTCAAAATTGTATCGTTCTCTGATAGATGAGACACCATTTAAACAATATGTGAAAATGGATAAATTCTCCTCGCCGGATGCTCATCTTTTCAAAAAAGCATTGGAAGAGGATCAACGAATTTCTATAAACTATATACAGAAATCCGAACTTATAATAATGGCAGTTAGCCTTACCATCTTTCAAGCAATAGGGATTTTTAACTTTGTATTGAAAGAAGTTATAGACACTCAACAAAAAAAGTCAGCTGATATTCTTATTGAGCCAGCTGATGACACGGGTATCTATACATCTACGAGGATCTTCTTAAACGTAGATGAAGCAAAGACATTCAAAATGAATAATACCGAATTACAAAACGCAGATGAATTACGATGGTAATTATAATGCACAAGAGGCAGCGCCCCATAGAAACCACAGGTTGAGTCTAGTACTTCCCAAAGTATCAAGGAATGTACTCCACGTTATGAGAGCAAAATACCACCGCCTTATTGGAGCAGTATTGTATTTTTATTTGATTCTTAATAATCAACTCATCCCTTCCTAGTTGATAAAGAAAATAAAAGGTATTTAAAGGACTACCCTAAGGTAGTCCTTCGTTACGCTAACGGGCAGGATAATTCATCTGAAAATGATTGCGATCATACCTAATTCTAGTTATCCTAACACTAGCATCAGATTTTGTTGAAATGGAGTGGGGTCAATGTGGGAACACCATGCTAAGACAATTCAGAATCTTGTATCTGAATTACATGAGGACAAACGATATTTAGCTTTAATTATAGGAGGATCAATCGCAAAGGGTAGGGAAAGGGAAGATTCGGATGTAGATATTATCCTTGTCGTTACCGATGAGGAATTTCAGCGTAGAGAATTAATCAAGGATTTTCATTATTGCCGTAATGATGTTTGTACTTATCCAAACGGTTATATTGATGGTACAGTTGTAAATTTGAGGTTTTTATATGAAGTTGCCGAAAGAGGAAATGAGCCGACAAGAGCAGCATATGTTGGGGCGTTCGTAGCCTATTCACATGTTCCTGATCTAGAAAAGTTAATTCAAAAGATTCCTATTTATCTGGAACATGAGCAGAAAGAAAAAATAGAGTCTTTTTATGCTCATTTAGAAGCGTCACGCTGGTTTGTTCCAGAAGCTGAAAAGCGAAATGACAAGTATTTATTGGGATGGGCAATTAACGAGTTAATTCTTTATGGTGGACGTATGATTCTAGCACACAATAAAATTTTATATCCATATCACAAATGGTTTCTAACAGAGTTACAAAATGCAAAGAATAAACCAGATAACTTTTTGGATCTTATTAATAACTTGCTCAATGAACCGAATCATAAAAATTCCGAAAAATTCTGCAATGCGATACTAGAGTATACGGAGTGGGATAAACCTACTGAGGGATGGGTATCAAGATTTCGAGAAGAAAGCGAGTGGCACTGGTTGAAGGGGCATGCACCTTTAAAAGATCGGTAAAACTTATGACCATCATTATTGAGCTAACGGGACACGATAGCTTAATGTTAAGAAGGATTTAACTTGAATAACATAGAATAATTATTAAGAAGTGTGATTAGTAATAGGTTATCATAAATCGTGAAATCGCGATAAGGAGGGTTAAGATTGAACAACAATAATGCCGCAAATAACAAGCTCCATGCAAAGTCTATATTATGACCACGGCGGTTATTTGTATGGAGCATAATGAAGTAATCGCATGTTTTCATTCAGACTTGTATGGTGAAAACAGTTTATAGTATAGGTTTTGCTACCTTAAAATTAAATTCTATTTTAAGGAGTAGATCTACTTTGAAATATATAAGTGCTGAAGCTTTATTGCCAGAAGACTTACTTAAGGAAATACAGAAGTATGTGCAAGGTCGAATGGTATACATCCCCAACTCTGAAGGGTCTCGCAAAAAGTGGGGTGAAAAATCAGGGAACAGAAATTACCTGAACCTCAGAAACAGCCAGATTCGCCAGAAATTCGGTGAGGGATCTAATATTGATCAGCTCTCAGAACTATTCTGCCTTTCCCATGATAGTATCAAAAAAATTGTGTACTCAAAAAATAACTAGATCATAAGGTTTGTCGGGGTAAACCCGCAAGCCTTTTTATGTGCAATACGAATAGTAATTGTTTTATATATATATTTATAAGCAGTCAATTCTATAATTAGGATCATAGGATTCACATGAATGAAATGACCCAAAATCGAAAGTAGGAGCTCATCATGGAACATATCTTTGGATTAAAAAAATTAAATAGTGAAGAAGTAACGATACTTGAATTACAGGATGCAATGGATAAGGGGGAAGTTACTTCAAGAGAGCTTGTAATGTATTACATGTATCGGATCGCAACGATTGACCAGAGTGGCCCGATGATAAACTCTATTATGGAAATTAATCCAGATGCGATTTTTATTGCAGAAGCATTAGACCAAGAAAGAAAATTAGTAGGAGCAAGAAGCCCTTTACATGGTGTCCCTGTATTATTGAAAGGAAATATTGAAACAAATGATAAAATGCATACAAGTGCGGGTGCACTAGCCTTGGAAAACCATGTAAGCTCAAGGGATGCCTTCCTTGTCCAAAAACTAAGGAACGCAGGTGCAATTATTCTTGGGAAAACAAATATGACAGAATGGGCAAATGGGATGTCTTCATCAATGTGGGCGGGATACAGTTCAATAGGGGGGCAAACAAAAAATCCATATGGGGATTTTTTTACTGGTGGATCTAGTACGGGATCTGCCGCATCCGTTGCAGCAAATCTTACTACAATCGCAGTTGGGACAGAAACATCTGGCTCTATTTTAAGCCCAGCTGTACAGAACGCTATTGTTGGCATAAAGCCAACCGTAGGTTTAATAAGTCGATTAGGAATAATTCCGTGGACCTATTCTCAGGATACAGCTGGACCTATGGCAAGGACTGTGACTGATGCAGCGATCTTATTGGGTGCTCTTGCGGGCAAGGATGAAAGAGATCCCGCTACCTGGAAGAATGAACATTCTAATGTGGACTATACAGCATTTTTGGATAAAGACGGATTAAGTAATGCAACCATAGGCGTTTTCAGAAATGTTCCACCTGAGAAATATCGTGACATTGGCGAGTATGATGAAAGATTATTTAATGATGCTGTGGCAAAACTTAAAGATTCTGGAGCCATAGTAATAGAAGATGTAGAAATTCCATCGTTCCATAAAGAGTGGGAATATAACAAAATGAACATTGAATTTAAGCATTCTGTTGAACACTATTTGCAAAGTCTCCCCGCTCATCTTCCTATTCATACTTTAAATGAATTAATTGAATGGAACGAACAGAATACGGAGAAGGCTCTGAAATATGGACAAGATTCATTGAAATATCGATCAACACTAGATAAGCCATTAAAGAGTCCGAAATATATTCTAGAGTCTATTACTGATTTATATTATTCACAAAATAGGGGTATAGATTATGCTTTAGAAAAGTATGGATTGGATACAATCCTGTTTCCTTCTTATGTCGGAGCTGATATATGTGCGAGAGCGGGTTATCCATCCATAGCAGTTCCTGCTGGGTTCCAAGAGAATGGAAGAGCATTTGGAATTACATTCGCAGGAACGGCTTTTAGTGAACCGACACTAATTCGTATTGCATTTGCATTCGAACAAAAAACGAAACACAGGAGAATGCCAAATTTCAAGAATTAAAAAGAAATAAGGCTTTCACGCTCCACTAAAACCTCGATCAGCTCATTTTTTCTGCATTAAAATTAGATTAGAATATTCAACTAACGGAAAGGCTGCTGCGGCAGTCTTTTATTGCACTAACGGGCAGGATAGCGTGTTAAAGGTGAACTGAAACTATTGTCGAATAATTGTAATGAAAGAGGTGGGCTATGTTCGAGCTGAGTAGGAACGAATTTACTAAAGTATTACCGATGTTTTCAAAAATCCAAAACAAAGCAGTCTTTGCGTTTTCAGTAATTGAACAGACGCAAAAAGGAAAGATATTTGTAAACAGTAAAATAGATCCGACTGCTGCATTTCTTATTAGCTGCGGTGGGTTTTATTGCTTAGTTGGTACTGCTACAGATCATAGATTTAATGACGCGGTAGCAAACTTTCTAAATAATAAAGACAACCACATTGGCTTTTATGCATTGGCGATGTTCACAGACGAATGGGAAAGGGCTTTCCAGAAATATCGACTAGTACATGCAAATAAAATAAAACGCACTTATTTCCGACTTAATGATCAAAAGTTTATTGAAATTAGTAAAGACATACATATAAAGATCAATGAAGGATTGCATTATGAAGTTCTAAACGAAGATATCTCGAATAGATATCGCGAGGATTTCTATACTTACTATAAGCTGGTGTGGGATTCTAACAAGCACTTTAATGAGCGAGGCATTGGACATTTTATTACAAAAGAGAATAAAATCATAAGCGTTTGTTCATCCCCTTACGTTGGCGGAGGTTTTGCTGAGATTGATATTATTACAATCGAGGAGCATAAATGGAAAGGGCTCGCAACTAAAGTTGGTATCGGGTTTATCAATGACTGTCGTAGTAAAAAACTAATACCAAACTGGAGTTGTCATTCAGATAATCAAGTATCAATATCTCTTGCAAACAAACTTGGTTTTGATCAAATCGCTGAGCATCCGATGTATTGGTACAACGTGTAACGTTGTTCAGCTAACGGGCAGTTTAACAGAACATTTTCTTGGTACATAAAACCTAGCCAAATGAGGGAAGTTATGGGTGGGTGATAATATGAAAAATAAATTGATATCTACTCTAGTCCTTTCCATTGGGGCGATACTATCCATTCAGTCAGCAAGTGTTGCTCAACCACATGATGAAACGACTAAAGGAAAAGATGCAATTGAATGGATTGCTTTATGGGGATCCCCACAAACAAGGGAAGAACGATTGGAGCGAATGTTAACAACTGAATTGCAACGGAGGACACTATGGGCACTCCAAGAAAAGCAATACTTAAAGACAGGGAAAGAAAATGTTTATTACTTTGACCCATTTCAAGTAACCGATATGAGAGAGGTTACGGGGGGATTTTACGAATTAGATGTTTTAGCGAGTGTACATGAAGTTATTAATAACGAGGTAGATAAGAAAACAGAAAATTATCAAATCACATTCCGTCACAATTACGATTCAGGATTCGTTGTCACACATGTAAGTGAAAATAATATAAACCCCTAAATTATTGTGCTAACGGGACACTATAGCTCAATCAAAACGAACTCAACGGCAGTCGGAAATCGGCTGCCGTTTTCTCAACTAACGGGCAGGTTAGTGGAACCTGCTTGTAACTTTTTCTTCATTAAAACGTTTAATACATTACTACCAGATTTGGAGTAGCTTTGTCACGAGTGATCGACCCCTAAGCAGCCATAGATGTGTGACTGCACTTTATTGGAAGTGGTCGATATTTCAGGAGCGATTGGAGAAAGTATGAGGAAAATAGACTGGATTAAAGTAATTCTAGTAGTATCGCTAATCGGGAATGTTGAATTATTTATGAATCATAAACATGTTATCAGAAATCAAGAATTGAAATATGAATTATTGAATGCTTACATTTACCGAGAACTAGCTCAACTTGAAGAAACTATACAGTATCAACTAGATAATAATTGGAAAAACGAAACTCTTGTTACCCAGAAACTGGATGATGCCAT
This sequence comes from Paenibacillus macquariensis, assembly GCF_900156375.1. Taxonomy (GTDB): domain Bacteria; phylum Bacillota; class Bacilli; order Paenibacillales; family Paenibacillaceae; genus Paenibacillus_AQ; species Paenibacillus_AQ macquariensis. The sequence goes on along the minus strand of NZ_FTNK01000014.1, from coordinate 4,906 downwards.
CGATTCAATTATCTTACACATTGGAATGGAAAGAGATATTGATAAGCAAGATATCCTGTGGAAATTGCACGATTACATGAATGAGTTCAAGGTTGGTGACGGAACTTTAGATGTTATCCTAAACGATAAGCAACGTGCCGATTACATCTATTTAGGCGAGAAGCTGCGTTCTAACGGGTGGACGTTTGACGTAGGATATGATAATAGCTGGGTTTTTTTTGCATCAAAAGTAAAGGGATTCGTAGGGGAGTCATAGCAGTCATAAGTCTGCAAATGGATGTGCATGGATGCGGATTAGCTAGTACAAAAAGACCCACATGGACCTATACAAACATTTTCAAACGTAACTTAATTGAACTAACTGAGAACGATAGTTGAATAATACACATTGATGAGCAGATGCTTCGGTATCCTGCTTTTTCATTGAACTAACGGGCAGGATAGTGCAAAAATTGGTTCACCTAGACTGTAATATGGAAAACCCTAAATTCACTATTTGGTTATGGATAAAAATAGTATTATGGTACTAACGGAAAATGGGTTAGGGGAGGTCGAAAAAGTTTGGAGCTTAGTCAATTCAAATACACTGTCAGAAATCCTTCGGGGATAAAAAACATTATATCTATGGCTGCTTTATGTGCACTCTTTCTAATAAATGGATCATTGGTTGAAAAGGACAGTACGATACTACGGTTCACCGCAATTGTGATATTCTGTTTTTCTACAGTAGTCATGTTATGGTCCATATATCGAACATTCAAGAAGCCAATTGAGCTATACCTGCATGATGAAACGATCTTATTAAATGGACGAATAATTAAAGCGGAGCAAATTAAGGTCATCATGAGCATGGGGGATTCCAAAAACCCTGTTATTGGAATAAAGCCTTATAGAGCACAAATTATCCCAATCAATATGTGTTTTAGGTTTGTAAAGAATGGAGAGAAAGGCGTAGCGGATTTGGCTATTTGGGCAGAAAGGAACAACGTGAAATTTGACAATACCTTTTTTATTAAATGGATATAAGATTTAATGAAGTGTTCGTTAAACTAACGGGACACGATAGTTGAATGACACACATTGATGAGCAGGTGCTTCGGTATCCTGCTCTTTTTATTATACTCCCATGGAAGAACGAAATTACTTCCATCATCTGTGGTGCGGCGCTTGCGCTGCATGCATGGCTAACGGGCAGGATAGTTTAACTGAAACAACTTACATAATTTTCCGTATCAATAGTATTGGATACTTTAGATAAGGAGCTGTTGGCGTGGAAAAACTATTATTTGACCCAATGAAACATCCCGAATGGATTCCACTGCAGACTAAGGCAATGATAGATCGTTTTATTGTGAACTAATCTTCATTTATCTTAATTGGAAAAGAGGTTTTGAATCAATGAATAGCAATATTATTTCGGGGATAGTATTATTAGCGCTGAGTTTGTTTCTTACGCCATTATTGGCGATTGTGGGGCTGAATGAAAGGTTGTTCGGATTGCACTGGCAAGGTGAAACTGTGTTTTCATTGAGTCCATTCTTAGTTCGGATTATTCTAGCAGTAATTGGGATTATCATGCTTATCATCGGCGGTATGCAAGTTGCAAAGCAGAAGAATAAATAGTTGAAAGGATAGAGAACACAACAATTGATCTTGCTACAATATTGAACATTTATAACCAAGGTATTGAAGACCGCAAAAAATTATTATAATCGCCAAACGGGGATTTTTTAATGTTCGTAGAACAAAAGGAGCCAGTGAGGCTCCTTTTGTTTGTAATTATCACGATTTACGAAATGTGACACATCCGATGTCCAATGACACAAAAGTGCCTACATAATCGTTATTGACACAATGCTACCTACATTGTCGCTGATAGTGGTTTAAGTGGAAAAATACTCATGTTTATGCAAGTTTAATCGCACTTTATTGAACTAACGGGCAGGATACTTACAATATGTGTTGAAAGATGCCTATGCTAGACTAAGTCCTTTTTCCCATTCCGTTTTTAAAACGTGTCCAAATTGTCTGACTTCATCATCAATTACAATTAATGTAAAATCTTGTTGAGATCCAGAGAAGTGGAGCCTATATGTGTTCTCTTCTTTAAATTTAGTCCATCCCAATGCATAAAGATGATTTTCAAAAGATTCATACAATTCATTTAACTTAAAGTTGTTTAACTCTTCAAGCGGAAAATTCGAAGTCACTTCAACATAATTTCTTATCGTCAGATTTGTCCATCCAAAATCTAACTCATAGTCTATTTTATTTTCCTTATAATATTTAAAATTAAGTCGACATCCCTCGTAATCACCTGTTATGCACTTTAAAAAAGAGAATTCAACATAAGTACCATTTTCCTGTTTATCTCGCAGTGTCGCCATTCAACTACTCCTTTAATTCGTAAATCAAATTATATTATCAACAAGTATTTTAACTAGAAATCACTTATAAGTCCAAGTTGACTTCCACAACGTTTGTATTCGTTGAGAAAAGGTCGAGGCAACTTGAGGGGAAATTACGTTGATTTGTTCTAAGCGAAAGTAGAAAAGTCGGATTCGATGGTGCAGTTAGTCGTTCAACTAACGGAACACGATAGCTCAATAAAGTCAAAAAGGCAGCCGGTCAGTGAACGGCTACCTTTTTTCAACTAACGAGCAGTAGAGTTGGGGAACGTGCTACTCACATCCCCATTGTAATAAAATTTGGGTTTAGTCGAATTGATGAAGGTTTAGTTAATTTATTTTGTCGGCAAGTAGTTCAACAGTTTTAGTATCAGTCCAAGCTATGTTATATGCTTGTTCGTTGTAGTAACCGACCAATCTGCTGTGTAAATCGGTTGCCGTTGCAGGTCTCTGAGCGACGAGTTTACCATTCTGTTGAAATAGAGCATGTTGATTTTGTTCAGAATCCGTAATGAGAAGATAACCGTTAAAGTAACTAGAAGACCAGTTGGAATCAAACATGGTAAAAGTGCGCTTTATACTCGAAGTAACTTGGTTTGTCTTTAAGTCATATCTTGCGTAAATTGTGTGCAATGTATTTGTTGGAACTCCTAAGGGACTGCCGCTAATACTTGAAGTATTGACAACCAATGTCGATCCCTCAACTACAAACCTACTTTTCACATTCCAGGTTAACGCGAATACATTGACTTTTTTTGTTACCAAGTTAATGATTTTATAATAATCCAACGACTGACCAATACCGCTCCCGTAAATTTTGACTACGGCGTACGGGGATTTGAATTGAACGTCTTGGACAATTGGGCTTTCATACTGCTTATCATTTGGTACTGTAATAGATATATTTATAACGGGTTTCTTCCACGGAGATTGATATACGAGAATATGGTCTTCATTGACAAGAGCAAACCTTTCTTTCTCTTGAGGACTAGCAGGAGACCATTGAAGCTTCTGATTCTCGGTTAGATTTATCGTAGCAAAAATCTGCTGACTTAACTGCGTTCCTTCCACAGAAAATGTTACTTTCAGAGGTTTATTTTTCTCTTCCGTAATGACTACAATTTTGGTTGGGTTCATGAGAACCTCGCAATCATATATGGCAGGAAACTTCTTACTCCATACGATCTTTCCAGTGTTTATTTCGAGAAGCTGAATTTGACGATTTATTTTATCTACGAGTAATGTCTTGGTAGAACTCACAGGAAGTATCTGCGTGCTATTATCCAACAAACTTTCCGAGTAAACTGAAGTGCTTTCTGCACTAACCTGTGAAGTAACTGCGAACAGCAAGATTGTGAATAATAAGAGCAGTATGCTTTGTTTTTTCACGGATGGACCTCCTCTATAATCAATGGGAATATGCTAGATAGGAATTATCTAGCATTATTATGAATTATATTACATATTTAATATTTTTTTTGTATATAAATATTTACATTATTTATATTCACCTTATATTATTAATATTATTTAATGATTAATTGACTCTATAGGAGGGGGATAATGAAAGCTCCGCTATATTGGATAAAAGTCCAACTTAACCTTGGGGATAATCCGTTTAATTTCTTATACTGGGTTCTGCTGATAGCTTTTGTATATGTTGTGATAGGTATATATGGAATGAACTGGTCATAAGTGCCTTTCCAATAAGTCTACGGTATGCTTGTTAATTGAACGTATTAAGCTAACGGGCAGGATAACGTGGCGAATGATCAAACTAAGGCAGGACTCGAGAAATCTTTTTTATAACAGTTTTATACTAATCGCAAAGAATTAATTAGTAGTATACTATTGGATATGTGTTCCATTATTGAAGGGAGTGGTGAGGTATGAAGAAAATCTTTGCTGTCGTGGTTGTTACGGAGGAAGTTCAATTATAATCACAGAGGAATTCCTCTGTGATATCAAAATTCTGGAGGAATTTATGTGGTTATTGAATTAAAGCCAGTATCAATTGAGAACTGGTACGATTGTACCAAGTTAAATGTAAAGCAAGAACAAAACAGTGTTTTTCCAGCTCCTGTTGTTTATTGGATTGCAGAATCTAATTTCGTTCATGATTTTGAGTTGCGTGCAATATATTCAGAGGCGTTGCTAGTTGGATTTATTGTCTTTTGTAAAACTCCCGACGAAGACGGTAACCATTGGATACCTGCACTGATGATTGATGAGAATCATCAAGGGAATGGTTTTGGCAAAAAAGCAATGGAAAAATTAATTGATCTTATGAGTCAAAATGGTTGTAATAGATTAATGATCGGGCACAGACCCGACAACTTGATTGCTGGGAACCTGTATGAATCCTTGGGGTTTCAGAGGTTTAGCGAAGAAATAATTGACGGTGAAATCATACGTTTTCTACAACTTAATTAAAGAATCCCCTTAGTAAATAAAATGGCTGTCAGTAAATTACTGGCAGCGGTTGTTCAACTAACGGG
>NZ_FTNK01000026.1 GCF_900156375.1 Paenibacillus macquariensis | reverse complement strand
AGCCTTCAGGACTAATCAGTGCTTCCACGAATTTCAGTGAAGGGCGGATGGAGGAGAAAGGAGAGCTTGATCATTACATCGGGGCGGCCACAACGAATGAAGCACGAGATGGCTTCGCCCAGCTGGAGGTGTCAGCCTCTACATGGGCTGTATTCACGGCCGTTGGCTCTTTTCCGAGTGCGCTTCAAGAGATCTGGGGACGCATTTATTCCGAATGGTTTCCGTCTTCGGAATATGAGCTATGCGAAGGGCCTGAAATGCTCTGGAATGAGCAGAAAGATGTAGCATCGCCGCAATTTAAAAGCGAAATATGGATACCCATTAAAAAGAAATAAGTAGCGTTTGTTGAAGTAACGGGACACGATAGTTCAACGAAACAAGGTGCGGCAGTGTTCCTTGTTTTTATTAAACTAACGGACAGGATTGTTTAATCAGTTAGCGAATAACTCAAGGAAGAAGTAATTCACGAAGTTCGTAAATAGATATTATTAGAAACAGCGCAAATCATCAAGCCTTTAAAGGAGGAAATATCAATTATTGAATACATAACTCACTGCTATGATACTGTGCCTTTTAGAAGTTTGTCTGCACTATCTAAGACTGAAGCTTTAGAAGTAATGGAAGATTTGTGTGATGACACTCCTTTTTTTGAGAGATTTAAGGAACCACTTCAATGTTGGGAAAATCGATTAGAAACAGAAGCCTGGTTGAGGGCTGGATTCATCCAAAAAGGTGGTAAACCGAAAGATGAATATCCTTTGTATTCTGTGCTTGGGTCAGCAACTTGGATAGAAAATTATTCATTATCTACAGGTTTAGTCGTCGATATGCTCCAAATTCCTATCTCAATATTTAATGAGAGTGATATAAGTTTCACATTACCGGACAGTATGGTTTCATATTGGATAGCTAGAGACAAACCTAAAGCGTTGTACCAGCCTAGTTATCATGGACAAATCTTTACATTAACAGAAATAAGGTCTCTAATTACAAATGAGTTTATGGATAAGATAGACTCAATGATCCCGGAAGGCACAATACCATATGTTGAAGCACAAATTTGGAATTATGAAATTGCGAAGAATTATTTTGTTGAGAAGATAAGTGCTGAAAAGTAATACCTTCGGACACATCAATACTGAGATTGGATCCAAATTATGGCATGATGCCAATAGGAATATTATTACTTTGAATGGGAATGGAGACTTATGGGATGAGAATGTATACAGACCCTAGAGGTGAAGCTTACGAACAGATAATAGATTTGGCAATACTGAACTCGGAATGTTTTGTACTTGGGGAGAAAATATCGGCTGATATGGTACAGGGCAATTACACAAGCGTATTGGAAGAGCTGGAACCCTATCTGGTGAAAACAATCGTAATCCAAGACGATAATATGGATGAAGTTACACAAATAAGTAATACCTATCGCAGTCATGCCTTTTATACCGCAGGAACCTACAATTTTTATAGATGCTGCGAAGAAAGCGGGAACCTACTGAAGAAAATGGCAAATCGCCTGTCGGATTGGATTTATCCTAGCCTACCGGAAGACTTGTGTTTCTTGAAAGAAGGTGGCGGAGACTACCTTTACTCGGTTGTACATGAACATATGTATGGTATGGATGTAACTGAAGAAGAAGCAATCGAACTGATGGATCGAATTACAGGGCTATTTTTAAAATTAAAGTCTCACCGGGAACTGGATCGTCTGCTAGATGATGCCATTAAGCATAAAGCCGACTGGCTTTATATAAGTGGACATAGGCTGACAGAGCTGCCTGAGCGAATCCGGGAGCTTACAGAGTTGCGTGATCTAGAAATTTTTGAACAGGATCTTTATCGTCTACCCGAAGGGCTGTTCGAATTAAGCAAGCTTGAACGCTTGACAATCATGACGGCTGATTTGGAGAGTATTCCCGCATCAATAGCCAGGCTAAAGAACCTGAGAGAGCTTTGCATCCAATGTGCGAGCTCGGATCGGCCTACTCCAGGGTATCGGACCAAGCCGAAGGAAGAGATCAGCCTAAACCGCATCCCACCGGAGATTGGAAAGCTGGAACAACTGGAGAGGCTTACGATTCAATACACCTCGATCCATGAGCTACCGCCCGAGTTAGAGAAGCTGAAGCGCCTGCGAATCTTGGACTTAGGAATGTGTATGATCAATCGGAAGCCTGATTTCCTCTATGATATGAAGCAACTGAAATACATTAATGTGTCACGGGACTCGTTATGGGAAACGATTGAATCGGAACAATAGCTTAATGCGTTACGCTAACGGGGAACGTTAGTTGAATTAAACAAGGAGTAGTTTGCCTCGGCAGCTGCTCCTTGTTTTCGTTAAGCTAACGGGCAGTTTAACGTAAAAGAACTTCACTTCTTCGCTTACAACCTTTCCCTGTAATAAACGTTTTATTAAGAAGATTAAAAGTGAATGGAGGTTTTCGAAATCGAAAAGAGATTGGTAAAGGGAGCAATATACGGATTTTTAATCGGCTTAGCCCTCGCTATTTTATTTATTCCAGATACTATTACACGTGTAGAAACTAATGTGATTAATGTGACTACAAGCTATTCAATCTCGATGCGGGAGTATTCGCTTAAATTACTTAGATTTGCTGTGAAAACAAGTTTAGCAACCACTGTTGTTCTATGGATCCGAGAGTTTTATCTTGGTCCACGCAAAAAGGGTGAGCCTTCGTTTTTAATTGGTTTTGTTAAAAGTTTTGCAATTGTCTTTACACTAATTATTTTGGTTGTAGTCGCAATTTCGCTGATTACTTAATTTATTTGGCGTTAAAATATTCATTAAGCTAACGGGACACCTTTGTTCAACTAACGGGAAGTAAATTCCCATTACTTAGTTTTCTTGTTGAGATAGCATGATGAAGAAAAGCTCGAACTTCATCGTAACCAACGGATGCAGGAGGCTTACCACAAAATGAATAGAAACGCATCATGTGAGCTAGATACGTTTTTTGAGTGCTTTTGGCAAACCCACGTAACTCCATTGAAAACGTCATGGATTGAATCCAATCTTGCATAGATAACACACCTTCCTTTTTTTACTAAATAATAAAGGAAGGCGTGGTAAAATGGCAGTAAGGATTGTAGGATTAAAAAAGCTACCGCGTAGCGGTTTAGTTCAACATCCTATCTACGCTGCGGTTCTTACGAACCTTGGTCTGCAAGAGGGATTTCTAGGATGCGGATTCAGCAGACAACCATGTACCTCCTAACCGCGACGCGGCCAGTCGCTTTGCTCCTTTAAGGTGGTGAGGATTCTTAGTTACCCACACGTTATAAGAAATATCAGCTAAAGACTAAATAAATTAAAAATTCAAAGGAGAAGTGTAAGACATGAAGTTAAGATTACTAGTAATTGTTTTAATATTAATAAATTTATTCGGATGTTCCAAAACGAATATATCTACTGAAGAAATAATAGAGGAAAACATTTCTATTTTTTTAAAGGCAGTAGAAAATAATGAAGTAGATACTATGGTAAAGTATGCAGATGATTTAAGATTTCCAGACAAGAAAGAACAAAAAAACGAGTATATAAGTATAAACCAAAAAATTAAAAAAACATCAGTAAAAGATTTAAAACAATTAAATGATAAGGAGTATAGTGTCACAATTACGTGTGAAGTTGAGGGTAAAGCGGATGAATTTACATTTCCAATTAAATATGAAAACAAGGATTGGAGAATAATAGTAGGACAAGAACATTTTCATGATTTGCCAAGGATACACGATGTTAAATAAAAGAGAAGTTCTATTAAAGAAGCCACTCTATTGATTCGGAGTGGCTTTGTGGTTATATACAGATGACCTTTGGTTGAAAGATTAGATAATGAAAAAGTTGATCGAGTATCTAATGATGTTTATTCAGAAATGATGGACAAAACATCTAGTATTCAAAATTACGTGCTCAATATTATCGGTGATGCACAAAAAATATCAATTTCTTATTATAAATATCGAAAGCAAGCGGAACGCTTAATTAAGGCTGGTGTAGATGATATAACTTTGTCTACTTTAGATGATGTATTAGAATCACACTTAAATGAATTTAATCGATTAAGATATTGGCAGAATCATATTCCAGAATCACTACTTACATCAGAAGTTTCATTAATTGATGAAGGTAAGTTATTATCACGATCAAAAAATCCAATTGAAGTATATTATTATAACTATGTGTCACTTGAATACTTTAAGGAGATATTGTATTAGAAGAGACTAAATACGGGTCAATTTTAAAACCAAAGAAAAAGAAACATGCACGAATTTATATAAATGGTCTCTGTGTCGCCGAAGAAGAAAATTTTCTCTTTACGTACAATGTCACTTCATTGAATGCAGCCCTTCGTAAAGCCCTCAATAGGGAACGAACAAACGTGGGGCGGAGTGCTTATACCGATCGTGTTAAATCTATATTATTAGATTGTTCATCCCCCTTGGTAGCGGATGAATTGGCGGCAGACCTGAAGAACTTTGAGACCAGCCATCTGCATGATGAACTCCTCTGGACGGACGTACAGCTTCATGCCTGTAAGATCTTGAATGCCAATGAAAAAGTGATCTTTTTGACACCGGACCAATTGCGGAATGGAGGAGCTCTAGTAACTCATGCCCAAAATGATGGCCATCGGATCGTGGTCGTGCCCGATTCCATTGCCAATCGTTTAGGAAATTTACAAGATACCCAAGGCCAGCCAATTCGTGATTCAAGTGGTTATCGCGCGGAGTTTAACAACAGTTTTGAATTTAATATAGTTCCATTAAATCAACTTTCAGAAACAGAGCAGAAAGTATTCGCTGCGAAAGATATGATTTTTAACTGGTTAAGGAAATCCCAGATCCAAAACATCAAAGAGATAAGAATATCTGAAACCATGCGGGTGGACTATGAAGGCAATGAGGTACTTGGATTGTGGGAACCACTGGACCAACGAATTACTATAAAGCGGAGTCAGTTAGGTAACATCGTTGATTTTGCTGGGACTCTCTTGCATGAGGTTACCCATGCGTTTACGAATGCAGATGATGAGACGATGGAATTTGAACACGGATTAACCGAACTACTTGGTCAAGTGGCGTCCTGTGCCTTTAAGAAAGAGTCAAAGAAAGGATTCTGGGATTTATTTAGGTGATCTCCACATAGATCCTCACAGGATGATTAATATGGAGGCACAGTTTGTACGATAATATCATAAGTCATTACGCTAACGGGTAACGTTAGTTAAACACAAACGGATATTGGGGATCTTTTAAACCGAAGATGAAGTCGAAAAGCCGCATCAAACAGGCATACTGTTCATGTGGCTTTTCATCGTATGAAATTCAAGCTAGAAGGAGTATGGGGACTTAAGCTCAAATTCGCAAAATCTTTAATGGACTGTCAGATTTAAAGCGCAGTGCAGCGAAAAATGCGCTCAGGCCGTCTAATAAGGTGGAGGTGATAATTCAGTGAAGCCGGCCGGCTCGAATAACAAGGAAAATTTCCCGAAAGATCCCTCTCAAGCTCTAGAGCAGCTGATGGAAAGCTATGGCTCGACGGTCATGCGCACCGCTTATTTTTATACCGGCGATCGGCATTTTGCCGAGGATATCAGTCAGGAGGTATTCCTTCGCGCTTATCGCAACTGGAACTCGTTTCGTGGAGATAGCGCGGTTAAAACCTGGTTGACGACGATCGCCATCAACGTTTGCCGGGACAAGATGGGCGTGCGGATGTTTACGGAACAGCCGACCGATCCCAGCCGGATGGAGCGGGGACGGACATTCAACGTGGAAGAAGAAGCGCTTAAAAGATTGCAGAAAAGCGAGATTTTGCGGCATATGCTGCGTCTGCCTCTGCCGTATCAGGAGGCTTTGTATTTATATTATTATCTGGACTTGGACACACGGGAAATTGCGAAAGCGACGTCGTCGCCCGAGGGTACCGTGAGAAACAGACTGCACCGGGCGCGCGAGGCGTTGGCTCGGGAAATGCGCAAGGAGGAGATAACCGATGACGGACATGGAGCGTAATTTACGTCAACATTTGCAAAAGGAGTCGGATGATATGTTGTTTTCTAAAATGGAATTGAGTGATAGCGTTAAACAGAAGATCAGGAAGCAAGCCGCCGCGGAACAGAGAAGCCGCCGCCGATTCGTTCTTCCGAAAGCCTGGCTTGCAGGAGCGGCAGCGCTGGTCGCGGCAGTCGTCATAGTGACGGGATTGCCGATGCTGCAAGAGCCCGCCGCAGTACCGACGCCAACGGATAATTCGTCGGGAACCGTGCTGCCCGGAAACGGAGGAGCCACAGGTTCGGAGTTGTCCCAATTGATTACAACTCCATTCGGAACGGCGGAGGCAGCGAAAACAGCTTTCGGTTCCGGTGTGCATGTTCCTCAAGTCGCCCCGGAAGGCTTCAAGCTGGCTGAGATCGTTGGCGTGGGAATGACGGACCAACCGCTCAGAGATTTGAACTTCACATACGGCTCGGGTGATAAGACGGTGACGTTCAGCGCGAGCCGCATGCCGGCGGTGTTCCCGACGGACCTGTTCACACAGACCAAAGTGGGCGGAGCGGACGGCTTTATTTTCGAGCAAGCCGAGTTCACGGAACTGTTCTGGGTGGTTGACGGCATTCAGTATGGCGTGTCCGGTCCGATTTCGGGCGATGAGGCCATGAAGGTAGCCGAATCGGTTGAGCCTTAATGAGTTGATGCGTGTATATCGTGAATGAATTGAACGCCCCACCCGTCGAGGTGGGTTTTTTCGTCAGTAAAGGATTTATTGCAGGGTATTATCAAGCTTTGACTCCATAGACTCCCCCAACCGTATGTGGATTCACTTACAAAGGAAGACATTGAAAGAGGAGGAGTCATTCTACCGAAAAGAACTGTTGATAAAATAGGAGTTTTCGTATCGGGCTGCAGTATTGGATCAGAATTAATCCTATTCCCTAACAGGATAAACAGTTTCGGAGCATAGATTACGCTAACGGGTAACGATAGTTGAATAATATACATTGATGAGCAGTTGCTTCGGTATCCTGCTCTTTTTATTAAGCTAACGGGCAGTATAGTTCCAGTATGTGGTAATATAAGAATGAACCTATTTGGGACTAGGAGTTAGCCAAGAAGCGTCATCGGAATTCATTTCTGAGCTTCTACCTCTGCCGTATGTCGGTTTCGATGCAGTCTATGAAAATACAAAACATGAGGCTGGTATTTTCCTGCGTGTGCACCTTCAAGATGGCGCATCATTTCGGATGGTCTACTATACGAAAGCGAATGGTTTTACGGCAGGAGCCTTTGGAACGGAAAAGTTGAAATTATTAATCACGTCTCAGAGAGAACAAATTAAAGCATCGGCGATACGAAGCCGTAACATTTCGGTCTCAGTCATTCTGCAGAATATGACTCAACTTAAAGGCTTATATAAGGATTCTAGGGAAACGATCATTGGGAACTGTGACACGATTTTATTCCTTGGTGGACAAGAACGATCTACTCTTGAATGGGTGAATAAAAGGCTTGGGAAACAGACCTTTGATACAAAAAATTCAAGCCAATCGAGGGGGAGAAACAGCTCATCGAGTATTAATTACGGAATTCAAGGCCGTGATTTGATGACTATTGATGAAATCGCCCAAATGCTTGATAACAAATGCATTCTGTTTATCCGGGGGATGCCACCTTTCTACAGTGAGAAATTTAAGCTGGAATTGCATCCTAACTATAAGCTTCTGTATGAAGCTAACGACGCGAATTATTTTGATTCTAATATGGGGGTGAAACACGCTGTCGAGCAGATTGCAGAGGATGTTAACATGCGGGTTCCAGACCAAGACCGTGAAGATCGGAAAGAAGAACTAATATTAGTTAATGTTGAGCAGCTGGATGATATCGAAAAACGAATGAATGCATTAATTTAATTTTTTCAAAGCCACCTTGAAGGAGGAATGAACAGATGATTAAAAACCTGAAAACCAAGTTTTCCTGCGAGATGCGCATTAAATTACGATGGTCTTCATTTCTGCCGGCGACGCTTCTGGCCACGGCTGTAGCATTTGTCATCGCGCTACCCGTAAGCGCGGACAAATCCGAAGCCCCCGCTACTTCTGTAAAAAACGACATTAACATCACGATTAACGAAAAAGTGGTGAAGACGATAACGCCTCCTTTCCTAGACCAAGGTGTGGTCTATCTGCCTGTCCGGGATATCGGGGAACTGCTCGGAACCTTGGTGGCCTGGAACACACAGGCCAAAACGGTGACGATGAGGTATCCTGAACTCACGGTTAAAGTTCCCTTCGGCTCGACCAGCGCATCCGTAAATGGGCAGCCAGTCGCTCTGTCCACGCCCCTCCGAATGGTTGATGGTCGTGTGTATGTACCGCTGCGCTTTTTCTCAGAAGCTGTTGGAGCGGAAGTTAAATGGGAGGCGACCACACATAACGTACGCATGACGAAGCCGAATGATTACCTCAAGCTGAACCCATTTGCGATATGGTTCAATCGTACGACCCGTGACCTGTATATGGCCAAAGACGAACAGTTCGATGCACTTTCCATCGGCAAGCTGGATGCGCAGCTGCAGGGCACGGTTTTGGTTCAGTACCCTAGCATACAAGGTGAGAATACGGTGCTGACATTAGTGGACAAATATGCAAGTCCCCATCCCCATCATGAAGTGTACACTCTTCTGATCCGCGATAACCAGATCGTCGAGCAGAAGCATGCGTCTTATGACCAGCGGTATGATCCAAATACGTCGTATTATCAGGTCTATGATCCGAACGGCTGGATTCAATATACGGTGCTGACTGACGGCAAGATCGTGTGGGTATATAACGATGAAGGGAAAGTCGTCTCAACGTATGATCTGCCGGAGCTGACCCAGCAGGACGACGTGTTCGGCGTCCAGGCTGTGGGTACCGATTTTCTGGTAGTCCGACCCAACCGCAGCGGCCTGCTGACACTTATTGACCTGAAAGACAACTCTACTGTGGTTCTGGCCGATAAGCTCCTGACGGGAAAAAATTTGGCATATGCCCATGACAACCAGACGCCATATCCTGGGGATTCGTTGAACTTTGGCGGGGATGTGGGGCACGGCGTTTTGGATTTCGCTTATCTCAGTCCGTTCCAAAACAATAACGGCCAATCAGAACGACTGTCCTACGAACGACCGTCTTATGAAGAAGAACGAAAGTCACTTCCCAAGGAGCGCAGCTTTCAGGAGATGGCATCCACATGCTCTACCGATACGGTCGTGTCTGTAGATATTAAGGATGGGGATCTCATGTATAAACCGCTGATCGGAACGAATAAGCAGGATCAGGAAGGGATCCGCACGGTTTGCCGCATCCTCAAGAAAATCACCGCAGAAGGCGTTGAAGTTACGCTGCCCCGGACATTTCCGGAAACGTTCTTCCATGGAATGTCAGTTAATTTTTCTACCGGAGATTCGGTCAGCATTCACTTAGCATCCGGGGGTAAGCTGGCCATGGGTTCCGAGCTTGGAGGAAAAAACATATTTCTTGGCGATGCCCAAACCATCAAGGAGTTTGAGCGCCTGAAAGTGCTGCCTAAGCAATGAATGATCTGGAAATATGTTGGAGCCCTACAGTACTCCGAATAAACGATCGCCTAAACAAGCCGAGATTTGCCCGGCTTGTTTTTTTGTGGTCGATTTAGAGGGAAATAATCCAAAACCTGCATCTAAAAATAGGACATCCGAGTAATTCGGATTATGATATTGCCATTCCTGCTCATCGATAACGGACTTCTCTACGCGGTTTAGGCCAAATTGGTGTGCCAGGATGGCAGGCGGCTATAAGAACCGCGGCTTCTTGTGATCGGCTGCTTTTTCTAAACTAACGGGCAGTATAGTTTAACATCAAGCAGGGTGAATCGTTTCACAAATAGTGGTAAAGCAGAAAATCGAGTTGATGTTATGATGCTAGGTTTGCAATTGGGTGCTTAAAATAAGCATTTGACACATATCGAAACGGCTGTGAAAATGGCTTTAAAAGGAAGGTCAACATAAATGAAATATGGGAAAATAATTGGTGAAGGTAACACGGCAACTGTATTTGAATGGGAAGAAGGTACAGTGCTTAAGCTTTTCGATCAGGGCTATCCAAAAAATGCAGTAGAAAGAGAGTTTCAAAACGCAAAGGCAATCAATGTTATGAACTTTGCAAAACCAAAGGCATATGAAATTATTTGTTACGAAGAGCGAATGGGTATTATTTATGACAGAGTGGAGGGCGAATCCCTGTTGGATTGGGTTTTGAAAACAGGTGACCTCCAGGGATGTGCGGAATATATGGCAATGCTGCATAAGACTATCGTTCAGAACAGAGTTAGCAATGTACCAGATTACAAAGAATTTTTAAAATCCAATATATTAAACGCGACATCGGTTAATTTAATGGAACAAGAAGGAGTATTAAAAATCTTGGATAGATTGAAAGATGGAGACACACTTTGTCATGGTGATTTTCATCCGGGTAATATATTATTATCAAACGGGCATGCAATGGTTATAGACTTCATGAATGTATGCCATGGAGATTTTTTGTATGATGTTGCAAGAACTGTTTTTTTAGTTCAATATACACCAGTTCCAGTAGAGGCAGATGATAGAGAAACGCTTCTACGATTTAAGAGAACGCTGGCAGACTTATATCTTATCGAAATGAATGTTACCCGAGAAATGATACAAGATTATCTATCTGTGATTATTACGGCTAGAGTAGGTGAATGCCCCAACGAATAGGTTGTGTTTAGGCGTTCCTCACTAACTCTGGGGAATGTTGAACTTAATAGATGATGTACTGGATATCAATTAGCCCTCTCTGGAACAAAAGATTGAACTAACGGGACACGATAGTTGAATAATACACATTGATGAGCAGGAGCTTCGGTATCCTGCTCTTTTTATTAGGCTCTTTTAAACGAGGAGGGAGAGATAAAAAGAGAGGGATTAGCAATCTTAAATGTTGTGGTCGCTCAAGACCGCAATGGTCAAGTCATCGCTCTAAAGCTGGAACAGGTCGAGTACGAGCAGAAGAAGTTGACGCGGTTATCGGTAGCAATATCGACCCGTCTTCTTTTCTATGCACGGATACTGCCACGAACTACAAGAAGTTTGCTCTCATTAAGGAATAGAAGCACGAACATTAACTTGAGTAAAGAAGGATACATTAAAAAAGGCATTTATCATCTGTAAAAACGTCAACAACTACCATAAACGATTAAAAGGTTGGATGGATAGGTTCCAAGGAGTAGCGAGCAAATACTTGGATAATTACCTCTATTGGTTCAGTTTCCTTCAGCAAAGTAAGAAGATGGCGGATAAAGAACAAATAAATCAAATGTTACTCAGTGCCTGACAAAAATCAAATTGTATTTCGGTGAATTTTTTGCGTGAGGTATAGAAAAACAGCCATTCAAATGAGGGTGGCTGCACTCTGAAAAGTAATATTTACTTTTTTAACTCTTGATAATATACTTCAAGTAGTTTTTCTACTGGAATATTATCTATTGTCATTCCTGTTATGTCACTATCAGTAATTTGTAGGTTTCTTAGGTTACTGTTACTAATCTTAGTCCCTTGAAGGTCACATCTTTCAAAAGAGAGTGGTTCTTTGTCATCTCCAAGGTTTGTATCTATAAAGTGAACCCCTCCTAGAGTAACCAACCTTATTTTGCTATAAGATAGGTTTAAATCTGCATAAAACGAATGTTTGAAATTAATGTTTTGGAACTTGGAGTGACTAAGGTTACAGTTACTTATATGAGTATTCATTAGGTTACTGTTACTAAAAGAACTTCCTTCTAAATTCACTTGATAACACTCGGTTTTTTCCATATTGCAATTTTCATATTGAGTATTCGAAATATCTTTATTTTCGATTAGGTTCTCTATATCTGATGAACTTTCTTTTCTCTTAGTGTAGCAATATTCGTCTTCTGTTTTAAAGTTGGTTCTGTAACCCATCTTCTCGTAAAAATGGTGGTTATTAACTTGTCTACTAGATGTCTCAAGATCCCAAGTTCTTACGGTCGGAAATTCCTTCTCGATTAATTCTATTACTCTTGAACCGATTTTTCTCCCTTGATAATCTGGGTCAACGAAAATACGGTCTATTCTTCCAAAGGACTTGCCCGTTATGGTCACTATAATGCCGCCAACAATATCTTTGTTATATATTATTTTGTAATAAACTAATTCTTCAATCATATATTTTGTCATTTCAACTGAAGAATAACCAGGAGGTTGGATATTGTAATCTGAAATTTCTTGATTTAAAATCCATCTTCTTGCTTCTTCATCAAATGTATTTTTCATTATTTCTGTTAGCTTATCGGCATCCGTTATGACTGCTTTTTGAATAGTTATCAATATTTAATTCTCCCTTTTACAAAATTGAATGAACATCTACTCAGTTAAACTGCCTGCTAATTGAGTAGGCTCTTGGTTTATATAATATCATAAAAAGTAAATAATTCTTTGTCTGTTTAAAAAGCAACATTCTTTACGAAAAGAGTCTTTTATTAAGCTAACGGGCAGTTTTCTCTAATGGAAATATCCATAGTATGGATTATGTGGTAAGTTAAAGATTGGCAAGGAATAGTTTTCCATAATGTAATAAAGTCGGTCGTGAATATAGATATGGTAAGAGGGATCTGCGAAGGGTGTCGCAGATATTACGTTAGGTGAAATTATTTCTAAAAGCAGAAAGGACAAAATTATGAATCTCCAATCATTATTCAATGAACAAATTCAAACAGTAACTAAGCTTGGTGGGCATGCAAGCGATGTATGGCATGTGAGAACTTCTCAAGAAGATGTTGTTGTTAGGTCTTCCGGTGTTAGTGAGGACTCAGATGCTCCCTTTATATTTGGATGCAACAAATTATTTGGTGTAGAACTTAACAAAACATTTGATCTTGAAATTATTAATAAAGAACTTTCACTTGTTAGTCCAATTCCAATTCCAAAATGTATTCGTAAAGGAGTAATAGATGGAAGAGAGTTTGTGGTAGTCACCATGATGGTTGGTGAGAAAGTTGATCTAAAGAATGTACCAAGTTCTTTTGCATATCAATTTGGCAGAGATCTAGCTGAAATACATAGCAATAAATTTACAAAGTGCGGAAACATAAAAGGAACTCTCAGATACAGTTTGGATGAATTTCATTTGAGGTTATTTGGAATTATTGAAAAGATAATTTCCCGATTCTATTCTGACAATAAAGTCATAGCTGATTTTTGGGAGACCTATAAGGATGAGGTAACATCATTACCATCTCCAGATTTTGCTGCTTTTATTATGGTTGATATGGATTCAAGGCAGATATTATCCGATGGAACAAGAGTAACTTCAATTGTTGATACAGAGGCCTATGTGATAGGACCAAAAGAGTTTGATTTAATAACACTAGAGTATAATTTTAATCAAGAAACTGCGACTTCATTTAAGTTAGGATATCAATCAGTAATTCCCTTTCCAAATCTATCACTGATAAGGAATACCTATAGATTCTTCTATGGATTAATGCAAGTAAAAGGTCCAATTGAGATTAATGATTGGATGACTAGACCAATTCTTTTTTAGTATATCGAGGAAGAGAAATAACTTCACCTAACACCACATTCCTACTGCGGGCATTCGCCCTTGATCGCTAGAAGGATTTTCAAGGAGTATATTCAGGCGATACATTCAACCAGGTAAGTCTGACGACCCGGACCTACGGTCCTTAAGCTGCTTGAACGTCAGGAATGCCAAACGTTATACGACATCAACAGAAGTCACTTATTACTACGGGGGGCAATGCGAAATTCCTAATTAATTTCAGGAATGTAGAGGTATGGGGGCTGCTTTTCCAGGTCGAGCAGCGCGAATCTATCATTCTGGACGGTTCGCGGCATGTGAGGATTGCGCGGAATAGATTTGAGCCGCGACAGGTTGGGACGGTGTATAGCCTGCTGTCTGTGGTGGGAAGCGGCAGCGGCTGGAATCGGATCGAACGCAACGAGTTCGGGCCAAAAGCCGACCTTGGACCGCTCGTCATTTTTGATGGCGACGGGGAACAAATTTCGCAGCATGATGTTTTTGAATATAATTATTTTCATCATATAGGCCCACGAGTCGTCAACGGGCTTGAAGCGATCCGACTAGGCTTGTCCGGAATCTCTCTCTCGAACGGTTATATTACGATTCCACAACTTGTTTGAAAACTGCGATGGAGAGCCCGAGATAATTTCGGTAAAGAGCTGCTATAATACAATTCGGTACAACACATCTTCGATCCGGAGACGGGCGAAGTGGAGCGTTATGACGGCGGACAGGGCTTCGCGCCGCAATCGTCCTGGTCGCGTGGCCAAGCTTGGGCGCTCTACGGGATGAGCTGCGCTTACCGCTATACGGGTGAAGCGCGTTACTTGAATGCAGCGAAGCGGGTGGCGCATTATTTCATCAGCGCATTGGCGGAAGACGATGTACCGCATTGGGATTTTCGTGCGGCGGCCGACTTGACGGACGAGCCGCGCGACACCTCGGCGGCAAGCTGCGCGGCATCGGGACTGATCGATATCGCGTCGCAGGTGCCTCCTGAGGAAGCCGCTTTATATCAGCGCGCGACCACGCGCATTCTGCGCTCGTTGTCGAACAACTACAGTACGTTCGATCAGCCGAAGTATGAAGGCATTCTGCTCGGTGCAACCGGGCATAAGCCAGTCAATAGCAACATCAACGTATCGCTGATTTACGGCGATTACTATTATATTGAAGCTTTGGCGAAGAGCAAAGGCTGGAGCCAGCATATTTTTTGAGCGGGATCATGGGCCGTATTAACGAAGCCGGGAGGACAGGAAGCACCTCCCGGCTTCCGTATTCTTGAGAGGAGGTGCGGACGGAACGAAGGGAATGATTCAATAACCATCAATTCATAACGGAAAGGATGAAGAATTATGGGAACCAAAAGTATGACATGCATTATTTTGCTCTGTATGCTAGTTGCGTTAATGCCAGGAGCGGCGAGGGCGGCCGATGCGAAGTTCACAATTGGCAGCTCCGGCGTGACGGCGAGCGGAGATGACGGCAACGTTCCAGCCAACACGGTGGACGGCGATTTCTTAACACGTTGGTCGGCGAATGGCGACGTGCAATGGATCCAGTACGATTTGGGCGTAAATCGCAAAGTGTCTTTCATCAAAATTGCATTTCTGAATGGGTCAAGCCGCACTTCTACTTTTGATATTTTGACGTCTACGGACGGTTCCACCTTTTCGGCCGTCAGCAGCGGAGTTGTGAGCAGCCTTGTGGAAGGTCTGCAAACGTTCGATTTTCCGGATGTCGATTCTACCCGCTATGTGAGGATCGTTGGGCACGGCAATTCCTCCAACCTGTGGAACAGCTATTCTGAAGTTGAACTTTACGGCACCGCGAGCGGCCCTTCGCCGGGTTCAAGCAAGCTGGCGGTTACCGTACCGCAGCTTATGGCTAGTGGAGATGACGGCAACATCGTCGCAAATACAATCGACGGCGATCTCGGCACGCGCTGGGCGGCGAGTGGCGACGGGGAGTGGGTCCAATACGGCCTTGGATCGAGCAAGCAGGTGGATTACGTGAAGATCGCCTTCACAAACGGGGCGGAGCGAACTTTCGCTTTTGATATCCAGACTTCCTATGATGGCTACAACTTCAGCACAGCGCTTTCGGGAGCGGTCAGCAGTCTGAGCATCAGCTTGCAGACGTTTGATTTTGCCGATGTTGCCCCTGTCCGCTACGTTCGTATTATTGGCCACGGCAACTCGGTGAACGCTTGGAACAGCTTTGCAGAGGTCGAAATTTTTGGCAGCGATTCAAGCGGCAGCGGTAGCGAAGGGACGGTCGTCGAAGTTAGCACTTCCACGCAGTTGGCTGCCGAGCTTGCAACCGCTACGGCGGGTAAAACGATTGTGCTGGCAAACGGCACGTATTCGCGTACAAGCCCGTTTGCTGTTCAGAACAAAAACGGCACCGCCAATGCGCCAATCGTCATTAAGGCGAAAAACCGCGGCCAGGCTATCATCTCGGGAGCGTCGGGCTTCCGCGTCGAGAACTCCTCGCATGTGGTGCTGGACGGATTAAAGTTTACGAACACAAGCAATGGCGCAGTGGTGTTGGAAGGCTCGCGCCATGTGCGGTTGACCCGTAATACATTTGCGCTGCCAAGCTCGGGCGGCGGCCTGATGTGGCTGCAAGTGCGAGGCACGAACAGCCATCATAACCGCATCGACCGGAACGACTTCGGACTGAAGAGCGACACCGAACCGCTGATCGCTTACGAAGGACAGGACGGCTCAGGGCAAATTTCGCAATACGATATTATCGAATACAACTATTTCCATGATGTCGGCCCATGGGTAGCTAACGGCAAAGAGACGATCCGTCTCGGCTTGTCCGGTCTAACGCTCTCCCACGGCTATAATACGCTACAATACAATGTATTTCAGAATTGCGATGGTGAGCCGGAAATTGTTTCGGTCAAGAGCAGCAGCAATACGGTGCGCTTCAATACATTCCTCACGTCCAAGGGCAGCCTGACGCTGCGGCACGGCCATAACAACAGCGTATACGGCAACTTCTTCCTCGGGGACGGCGTGGAGTCGGATCAGGAAGGCATCCGGATGTTCGGCAATGACCATAAGATTTATAACAACTACTTCGAGAATTTGACAGGGGAAGCAATCTACTTGCCAAACGGCGATTTCGATGGTGGTACTGGAGGCTCCCCTCCAAGCCCGACGGTCGAACAATTGCGCAAACAGTGGAAAGTTTACCGGGCGCTTATCGTCAACAATACGATTGTAAACAGCACAACCGGCATCGTCATTGGATCGGGCAAAGCGTATGCTCCGCAGGATTCCGTCGTGGCGAACAATATCGTGCGAAACAGCACCGGCACGCTTTATTACGAGGCGGCGACAACGAATACGCTGTTTCAGGTCAACATCGGGTATGGCAGCACCATTAGCAACATATCGCGCAGCTCGGGGCAGATCCGAAATATCAATCCGCTGCTCACTACGGTGAGCGGCATCCAGAAGCTGTCCGCGAGCAGCCCGGCAATTGACGCCGCTGTAGGGACATACGCGTTCGTGCAGGCGGATATGGACGGCCAAATGCGGGCGACAACGGATGTGGGGGCAGACGAATATTCCGGCGCGCCTCTGCTGAATCGCCCGCTAGCGGCTGGCGATGTGGGGCTGAATATGCCTTAGGGCGATTGATGAGCAAGCATGCCGGTTATTCACTTCATTTGAAAGGATGGGAGACCATGGTTCGCAGCAATTATGGAGCAGCGGAAAAAGGCGAGGTGACGTTACATGCATACTAACACGATGCTGCCGGCTCCGCGTGGCGGCGGCTTCCGAATGGAAGGTTATTGGATATGGTGTGGTTCCGTCGTGCAGGGCGAGGACGGCAAGTTCCATATGTTTGCCTCGCGCTGGCCGAAGACACTACCGATGCACCCCGGCTGGATGACCGCTTCGGAGATTGTCAGGGCGGACTCGGATACGCCCGAGGGTCCGTACCGGTTCCGCGAGGTGGCGCTTCCGGCGAGGGGAGCGGAATATTGGGACGGACGTTGTACGCACAACCCCCAAAAGATTGCGCCCGAAAGAGCGAACTCCGTTATCAATGCCTATATGCTGGATTTCTTCGATATGTATCTGAAAAATCAAGGCGGAATCTTAATGAAAGGACCGGATAGCCGCTTTTCGGAGGTGAAGTTCGTAACCTCGCTATTATAAATTACGGAACAGGCTACCGATTTTGATATGCTCCCCTTCAAGTAGACAGGTTTAATAAATAAACCGCTACTTGAAGGGGAGTTTCCTTTTGTCTAAGATTAACGAATACAATGCGATTGAGAAACTAGCCATCATACAGGAGTTAAAAGCAGGACAGAGCAGCAGTGTGGAAGTAGCAAAAAAACATAACATCAGCGTTACCACCTTAGTGAAATGGCGACATCGCTATGAGTTGTACGGAATTGAGGGGTTAGAAATTCATTCCCACACTCGGAGTTATTCTGCAGAACTTAAACTTCAAGCGGTTCAGGATTATCTCTCCGGTGAGTATTCGCAATACGAAATCATCGATAAATACAAGATCGCCAGCCGAACACAATTCTCAGATTGGGTGAAGAAGTATAATGGTCATAGCAGCTTAAAAGCCTATAAAGGGGAAGCGAAAGCTATGAGCAAGGGGCGGTCTACCAGTCATCAGGAACGAATAGACATTGTTCTTTACTGTCTTGCCCACGATCATGACTACCGGAAGACAGCGGAACAGTATCAGATTTCCTATCATCAAGTGTACCAATGGGTTAAGAAGTATAAGGAGCACGGTCCTGATGCTTTGCAAGATGGTCGGGGACGGAAAATAGCAGAAGAAGAGTTAACCGAATCTGACCGCCAGAAGCTTGAGATGAAGAAGCTGGAGTATGAAAATGAGCGACTTCGAGCGGAGAATGCTTTCCTGAAAAAGTTACACGAATTAAACAAGACTTTAAGTAATGCATAATAAATATGACCGTCCAGAAGTAATTCGGACAACCGACCGACTCATTTTTCTGCTTTCATTTTTTTAGGCGTCCAAGGCACACCATGCATAGCATGTATCCACACTTCACTCATAAGTTTACCCCTCGCTTCATTTCCCGAATAATTCCAATTGTGAAAAGACCACCTAGTATATATACCGACAACATAGAGAAAGCAAACAAGCCAAGACGGAGTTCCACTACGTTTCATGATTCCGGATTGAGTGAGCAGAAGTGAGAAGTCAATCCGATCCCATAAGCCCTTTAGAATAGGCGCACCGGCGCACTCGCTATGATTCAATTGCTTAAACCTTGGTTATTAGGCCGATTCTGAAATGTCAAGATATTTTTTGGGTTTTATATAGATATTTAGGGCAAGTTTGACTTTCACGATAGATTACCAGTTAATGATTTGCAGAGCATAGATCATATGGGTTATTCTAATATATGGAAATCATAATTTTATTAAAGTTAGAGGAGAGGTTACAAAGATGAATAATGATCTACTGAAGCAGCTCACTCTTTGGCATAATAAGAGCCAGTATGAGAAAATCATTAACAAAATTATGGAAATACCCGAAGCAGACAGGGACTATGACTTAGTTTGCCATTTGGCAAGAGCATTGAATAATCAAGAAAACTATAAAGAAGCTATCCAATATTTTTTATCTGTGCAAGAGCAAGGCGAGCACGACCCTCTTTGGCATTTCCGAATAGGATATGCTTATTATTACCTAGAACAGTATAAGGAAGCGATAGTTGCTTTTGAACAAGCTGTAGCATTAGATCCTGAAGATTCACATGGCAGGACGTTTTTAGAAATGAGCCGCAACGCCGCTGCTAGAGCAGGAAATGAAACCATCCATAAAGTGAACGTTGAAAAGGGGATGCGGATTGGGACTGACCCCCGTTTGTTAGAAATTGAAGAAAAAATAAACCCATTTGGGCTAGTTGCGCATAATAATGGAAGCATATCAATGATTTTAAGTGCTGGCAAATATAAGCATGAAATTTTTCAAACACGAGCCGAAGAAGGAGTTGAGGGCAATGGCTATGATTGGGGTTCATTAGCAGCGGTGTTTCTTGAAGAAAAAATGCCTCACTTAGTTGATATCATACGATTTGACCCGGAAGCCGATACGTTCTGCATTTATACAGACAATAAAGAAGCCATACTTAGTTTTGCAATCGCCTTTAAGGAAGCATGTGAAGATGACTCATTAATGAAAGACCTATTTTCACGAGCTGTATTAGATTGATTAGAAATATCAAGGTACAACAGTATCCTCTGTTGCATCGAAATGACATTAGCCGATCCAAATACTCCTTAATTGTAGCGAGTTTTTTTTATAATCGGATCAAGTTTGTGTCATTTCTCAACGACACAAACTTGATCCGATTATTGTTTTGCGACACCGTATGATTTGATTATCTCACACAAGCTCGTGTATTTGGCAGAATACTCATCTCCTACAGAATTGATGGTTGTGAAAAAGGAAATCGAGATTAATAGGATTATCAGTAGTAGAAGCTTTACAGTAGCATATAACTTTCCAGAGGTGATGAGCGTATGGGAACATGGAGTGCTGAGGTTTTTGGTAATGACACCTCGTGTGAGATCAAGGAATATTTCTATGAGCAGTACAATCAGGGTTCTGAAGTTACTCAAATTATAAGCGAGTTACAAGAGAAATTTACTTATAGCTTAAATAATACCGATGATAGAAACAATGTATTATTTGCGTTGTCCTACTGCCTTTGGGAAACGAAATCCTTAGATGATTCGCTGTTAGAGAAGTCGCTCAGATCATTGAGAGTGGGAGTGACTTAACTGTCTGTGAACAGCTTGGAGCCAATGTACAATTTATTAACAAGCGAAAAAAGTATTTACATACATTTATCACCAAAATTAGCATGCCCAAAAGTATAGCAAAAAAGAGGGTCAAGCCACCTACGCAAGTTGAAAGTGATTATCACAATGGTAGCTGCCTTACTTTTCAATATCCCAGTGGCTTATACGGCGGCATAATCATTATCGACTGCGCCTTTTATCGTAACCGTGGTTCAATGCGCATAGCATTCACCGATATTGAGCAGCACTCTGAACCCGATTATAACGATTTTCTAGCCTCTCGCCTGACCAACTTCAGCTGGGAGGGAGTATCGGGAGAAGCGAACAAGTATGCCGCTTTTGAAGGTAAGACTGCCCGCATTACTACCTATCCGTTGAGCTATGATTATGCTAAAGAGCGTATTCCTTATTTTGAGTATAACGATATGTTCTTCAAAATTGTGGGCGAGCTCCCTAAATACACACAATGCCTACTAGCTACAGTTGGCATTGGATTCCATTACAATCTTGCTTATCCTGAGTTCGCCATCTCTATGAAAAAGACATTACTATATTGGAAGCAAAATGAAGACCTATACAGTGAAAAAGTTTCTAAGGAAACGATTACTAAATTCAATAATTCATTAGTCCTCAACAAGTAGCATTTCCTTAGATGTCAGGATTTTCGGAGGGAATCGTTTCAGGGACCTTTGCAGAACAAACAACTGAAAAGGCATTCCAGGTGTATGATGAAACTATCTTATTTAGAAAATTACAATGCCTAAAGAGAAAGTGGGGAAGAACATGTACATAAGCAAATGGTGGGGATATTTAATTGGCGGTTCCGATGATTCGCTGGCATTAATAGACTATTTGGAACAATTGGACTTAACGGATGTGACGCTCAATCAGATTTTAAAGGACCTGGGTTTCGATATTCTGCTTTCTGAGGGAGACTTGAAAACCGGCGGAAATATTGGATTTGATAGGAGAAGTGCTAACGGCACGTTTCGGGTAGAACTTGATATTGCCTGCGGTGCTCTAATCGATCTTTCAGCCATTGTGTTGGAGTGTCTTAAAACAGGTTATGTTGATTTGCATGATTTGGATGAGACTAGGCAGCCGTGCAAACTTTATATTGATGCCTCCGAAGAAAAAAGAAACCTGCTTCGGGAAGAATTGAACAAGTTTTCCCGTAATCCGCTGTCCTACAATTTAGCCGAGCTTGTTCCGACCGATGATATGAGGGAGCTTGCGGAAAAGGCAAAAATGATCGCAGATGAGCTGTTATAAGTTGGTCAGTGTGTGACTTTGACACCCTCGCGTCACCAAACGAAGCGGTGTTTTTTTATTTAGCAGGATTGCAAGATGCATGCTCTGAGATGTGAGTCCTGTCGTCAAGGAGGCCACGCATGGCATGGACCAATTTCTGCACTTTCCGAATTGACTTGATATGATTTAGAAGAAAGGAAGATAGAAATGCCAAATGATAATCATGCTCGTCCTCCTGCTGCTTCCATAAGAGAAGATGGTCGTTTTCCCATCGACCTGACAGGTCCTCGCAGTCACACTCTTGTCATTCAGCCCGGTGTGGGCAGCATATCCATTGGACCATCGCAATTGGGGAAGAAGGCAGATCTTCACGTTGCACCTGATGGGATCATCGATTGGACCGTATTCGATGCCTTTGCCACTCCGGGGGGCTCGTCCTGGCCGCGATTTCTGTACTATACAGGCAGTGACGCAGGCTTTTTTGACTGGGCACAGAAACGTCCTATTGAAGAGATGACGTGGGCTCCGATCTTGTCTGAAGACACAGTGGTGGACGCAAGCCAGTCCAATTTGCATGGCTTACATATCAAGTTGGACCAGACTGAGGGCCAACTGAGCCTGAAGCTTCCAAAGCGGCAATTACGCCTGAGCTTGTCCGGCGATCTATCACGATTCACGGCCACTGGCGATATGCCATCTTCTCTGGTTCTATCGCCGCGCACTAGCAGACGTAAGAATAATAATTCTTTCTTGTTGCCCGACCTGGGTGAATTGCACCAAGTAACGAGTCTAACGCTACAGAACGCGCCGCTAGGACAGCCCATCTCGCTGGAGTGTCTGAATCGGTTCCCAAATCTTAACTCACTGAGTTTGTGGGGGAACTTCTGCGACGTGGACTTACTGGCTCGTCATGACCGGTTAACGAATCTGGAACTGCGCTACATGCCTGATCTGGGGGACTTGCCGCCTTTGAACGTATGGCCGTTACTTGACAGATTTATCGCCTACAATGTGGAAGAGATCGCGGGCAAGCGCCTAAAGCAACAAATGAAAACACGTGCTAAAACACGAGCGTGGACCGGCCATGCTTCAGTGAGCCAATTGCGAAAACCTGAGTGGTGGACGACCGAGTTTGGCCGCCCGTTCTCGTCCTGGCCTAAACGTCTGGCCAAGCTGGCTAACGAAGCTTACAACATTGCACAGGCAACCTTGGCCCAGGCCCGCAGCTTTGCCGATGCCGAGGCAGCCATTACCGCTTTCACCGTACGCTTCAATACCCTCAAAGATATCGAAACCACCGAACGAGAAGACCTTGGTGAAGCGGTTTGGCAACTCAGCCAGTCTGATCACTTGATTGGCCAGCCTATAACAGAGGAGATGGCTCAACACTGGTTCGATTCAGTTCGTGATTACTGAATGATATGAGGAAATAAACAGGCACTAGGAAACTGGCAAATTTCGAGCAATTCTTATGAGAGCATTTGGTTAAGAGGTGCAGTGTCTAGCATAAGGGTGATCAACCAGTAGGAGGAAGTATGAATAAGAAGTATAGTGAATTCATTAGTTGGACTAAAGATAATGGATGGGATATAACTGATAAATCTGAATATGAATTAAATTTAAATGATAGTATAGCATCCAGGTATAAAGAAATTCCCGAAGGTTATTTAGATTTTCTAAAAAGGGTTAAAGAATGCATAACACCTAGTGAGAAAACATGGTTTATATGTGAGGATGAGTATAATAACAACTCGGATAGTGCATTTAAATGGAATGAATTTGAAGTGTTAAGCTTAGAAGCTGCAGAGAATGATGAGAAATGGAAATCAGAAATAACTTCATGGTGGGATAAATATCTACCCATAGTTATGTCAGTTGATGATGGATATTCATTCTATGCAATTGATCTAACGAATGATATAGGTGCTATTGTACAAGGATATGAGCCTGAATTCGAAGAGGTAGAAAAAATAGCAAATAGTCTTGAAGATTTTTTTCAATTAATCATGTCTAATACAATAGAGCTGCGATAGCGAGGGCTTGAACGGTAGCTAATTCGAATTAATTGGCAGGGAGGGCGGCTATCCTATGAATGATACATTAATGAAGAGATTAAATACTTTCCTTCATCGGGAGGATAATAGCACAATCCTAGGCAGTCCGGCGAGCCAAGAGGAAATTGCTAATGCAGAGCAGCGTCTGAAAGTAAACTTTCATGAGGATTATGTACATTTTATCCGGACGTTTGGGGGGGCATATGCAGGTCTTGCGGTATATGCATTCTCAAATGGCTCCAGTCTCGGAAACGAAACGGTTGTCGATTTGACTCTTGGGGCCCGCGAGCAATTCAAGGAGCCTCCCTTTGCAGAGGTTTTACAAACCAGCTATGTCATCTCTATGGATGGTTCCGGCGATCCGATTATAATCAACGAGGCAGGAAACGTTTTCATTTGTTACCACGATAGCGGGGAGATCGAGTTATTAGCGGATTCATTCGAGGCGCTGATCGAGGATAATTTTTATGAATGGTGAATGCTTTTATATGACCTTTTTGGGGTCCAATCATAGAACAATATCCTTATTTTTCAAAATGATAATTTAATAATGGTGATAGTTGATTTAAGAAAGATTTGGATAATAGGTGGTAAAATTCATTGAACTTATATGAACAAGGCGCTTATCTTATGCTCGTTTAAACAATTTGGTGATGCAATTCCTTTTTCAAAAAAGTTTGTGAATGTAACCCAAATGATACAGGTAACATGATTGAAATAGATACTATCTTACAAACGAAAAGAGGCAAAGTAATGGAAAAAGACCCTTTCGCACAACTTATTATTTGGCATCAAGAAGGTGAACATAAAAAAATAGTAGATAGAATTATGGAAATCCCCCAATCAGACAGAAATTATGATACGGTCAATTTATTGGCAAGAGCTATGAATAATCTGGAACGCTACGATGAAGCACTTCAACAGCTTTTGACTATTGCAAAACTAGGTGAGAATGACCCTCTTTGACATTTTCGCGTGGGCTACTCCTACTATTACCTTGAACAATATGCGGAAGCATTAAGAGAACTTGAAATTACAAATAAGCTAGATCCAAAAGATGGAGCTACTTTGGCATTATTAAATTGGAGCCGAGGTAAAGTAGACCGAAAGAAAAAGAAACTCAAGCAATCTGCCGCTTTGAAAGCGATGAACGAACAAACTAAGGTTGAAAAACTGAATTCTGTAGTAAATGTTGCAGACAAAATTAAACCATTTGTGCTAAGAGTGCAAGATAATGGTAGTGCGTCAGTCATTTTGAATGTTGGTACTTATAAAAAAGAAATTTTTAAAAGTCGGGAAGACGAGGGATTCGAAGGTGGCGGTTATGATTGGGGTTCCTTGGCGGCTGTTTTCCTTGAGGAAAAAATGCCTGAGTTGGTAGACATCGTACAATTTGATCCAGAAGCGAGTATGTTCTGCGCTTATTCTGACAATAGAGAAGCTATACAAAGATTTGTGCTCGGATTTAAGGATGCTTGTGAGGACGATGATTCCATTAGGGATTTATTCTCACGTGCTGAATTAGATTAGGCAATGATAGATCGTTTTATTGTGAACTAATCATCATTTATCTTAATTGGAAAAGAGGTTTTGAATCAATGAATAGCAATATTATTTGGGGGATAGTATTATTAGCGCTGAGTTTGTTTCTTAAGCCATTATTGGCGATTGTGGGGCTGAATGAAAGGTTGTTCGGATTGTACTGGCAAGGTGAAACTGTGTTTTCATTGAGTCCATTCTTAGTTCGGATTATTCTAGCAGTAATTGGGATTATCATGCTTATCATCGGCGGTATGCAAGTTGCAAAGCAGAAGAATAAATAGTTGAAAGGATAGAGAGGTGATGTCAGATACTAGTATAGATAATAATTGTAAGATGACAAGAATATAGCCCGATTAATATCCGCGTAAATCGCGGTTTTTTTTGTTTTATCGGAACAGATTCTTGTCATTGCGCATTGTCAAGAATCTGTTCCGATTGTCGTTTGAGGCCAAGAATATAGTCCGAATGCCGATAGAGATTAAAATGTACTATTACGCTTTATATGGAAAGGCTACTTCTAGGAAAGCAGTTATCATTGCATAAAATTATAGCTATGTCGGATGATAAAAATATGTACCGCTAACTTTAGGCTGGTCGGACGGCCATACGTTTCTCCCTTAGCGCTACTAAAACAATAGCATTTAATGGTGTTCAATCTGGTACTTATTATTTAGTGATCCAAAATATTGGTAACACCGTTATAAGTGGATATGGATCTGTCAATGATTAAGTAAATCAAGTAAGCGAAAAAGGAGCAGTTGTCGAGAGACAACTGCTCCTTCTTTATGTACTTACCTATTTTCTGAACTTAATGGAACATCAGTGTTAACAGGATTTTCCTCTGTTTCATTTACAATTATCGGTTGGGGATACGAATCCGCTATTGTTGATTCATCTCCTTTTAAGAAAATCCCGCATTCAAGGATTAGTTGATTCGTATTAGATCCGATTTGATCTAACTTTCTTGCTATCTCAGATTCCTTGAAGATACTTTGTTCATATACTCGAACGAAAATGCCATAGGGTGTATAAAGTTCACCAAAATACATCTTTGCGAGTCTTGATTCTACTGAATCTACAGTATTTAATGGAAGATCAGTGTTAACAGGATTTGCTACTGTCTTATTTACGGTTACCGATTCTGGATAGGAATCCGCTGTTGAATTTGCACTTAATGCCACTCCTGAAATTATAGTCACTGCAAAGGCTATTAAAAATATTTTTTTCAACATATTTATTTCCCCCTTTTCTATACCAATTATTATTTCCTACTTTCAATCTCCGCATTCAGAAAAAAAGTTGAAAGAATCGAGAAGGTCAGAGATGGAAAGAACTACACTAAAGAAAGAACCCCACTATAAAATGTATAATATTTCTAATTTATATTATACTACCTTTGAGGGTGTATGAGAACTGAATCGATTCAATATGGGAACACGAGTAAACCTCATTTGCAGTATATTAACGCACCACTCATGAATCAGTGGCAAATGGAAGGGTATGATCGTATAACAATCTATTCAATTTAAAAGACGGAGACGTGGTATTCTACAACGCTGACAAGTCCAGTAGAGACGATTTCGGATCCCAAGTACCACATTAATCAGAGACTCCTGGAACATATCATTCCAGGAGTATTTTTTAGATGTTCATGCAGGAGGTAAAGTATGATGCCAAAGATATCTAGAAAAGAATTTGAAGAAATATTCAAGGA
Source organism: Paenibacillus macquariensis (assembly GCF_900156375.1). Taxonomy (GTDB): domain Bacteria; phylum Bacillota; class Bacilli; order Paenibacillales; family Paenibacillaceae; genus Paenibacillus_AQ; species Paenibacillus_AQ macquariensis. Next base: position 16,581 of record NZ_FTNK01000026.1, on the reverse strand, counting down.
AGTGAACGCTTCTATGGATTTTGAGGATGCAGCGTTGAACGACAGAGAAAAGTCACTTTTGTATAGGAGACTGAATGATGAAATCAGTGATGAAGAGTACATTGAGTTATTTTTAAAGGATTCTAGGGAGGGGAGTTTCTATGAAAGAACTAAGCTGGGAAGAGTTGAATGAGTACGGCAAACAAGCTACAGCTGCAGCGAGAAAGTCCGCTTTTGATGCAGGAACTTTTTACTGCTACGCTGAGGGTGATAAAGTGATTCGAGTATACCCTGATGGTCGCAAAACGGAAGTTATATATGACGGAAATGGAAACCAGAAAGAGATCAAATTGGATGACCCCGAAAAATGAAGTAAATCGAAGAAAAACCGTGTTCGGCTAGTTGGCCAAAACACGGTTTTTTTCATTGTTCCACGGAACGCTAATCGGCTGTCACGGTCAAATTCGGCTGAATTTGGAGATCCGGAAGCTAGACATGTTCACAAAACTATTATTTTTGTACATATGTAACTCAAGTAATCGTGTATATAGAGTAAATAGAACAGTAATAATTATTGTACTCTAAATAAAGAGAAGAAGAGAACACACATACCGGCAATCGGAATATATTCTTGTCATTTATCGGAACACATTCTTGTCATTTATCGGAACACATTCTTGTCATCCGACATGTGTAAGAGGACAAGAACATATACCTTATGAAATCCGCGTTGGGCGTGGATTTTTTATTATATGGGACCAAGTTCTTGTCCTTTGCTCGGGACAAGAACTTGGTCCCATTGCCGAAAATGGACAAGAACTTGTACCGTTAGCAACACGTCATCTGTCGGAAGACAAGATTGTGTACCGCTAACCGACGATGATTAAGCTAACGGGCAGGTTAGTTGAACAGTGTTGTTTAATTTGTGTTCAACAATCGGTACATAATGTGGAATAAGAAAATTTGTCATTATTTTAATGTGTAGTAGACTTAGTAACTACAGTTTTTTCTTCCTATTTAGTTGGAATGAATTTTTTGGTTTTTTAAACGAAGAGGAGAGTCAATATGGAAGTAGTATATTTTGCAGGTGGATGTTTATGGGGAGTACAAGCTTTTATAAAAACTTTACCTGGAGTTAAGTTTACAGAAGCAGGAAGAGCTAATGGAACAAGTCATACACTTGAGGGTGATTATGATGGGTACGCCGAATCTGTTTAGGTATTTCACGGATTCAGGGTATCATATTAGGTTCAACATCGAAATCACCTCCTTAAATTTTCATCTTAATTCTTCCACAAAATAACAAAGTTTCCTATTGGGAAAATATAGAACAACTAATCTATCAGATTCATAATTGAACTCTTGCCACAAGTAAACTTCATTAAAATTTGGTATATTATCTTTAGAAACATCTAAGCGCAGCAATATATTCTCAACATATTTTTTTATATCTCTTTCATTATCATGAAGAGTATCCCCGGAATATTTTTTAATAATCTTTCTTCCGCTTGTTGACTCTAATATTGAGGAAAAGTGTTTTTCTTTAGATTTAAAAATAGTATAGCGTATCCCTTCCCCGTGAAATCCACCTTGATTTGTATATTGATCAAGTTCTTTAAATTTGGAAGGCAATTTCAATTGCCAATTTCTCTCATATTGTCTTTTGTGCGAGAAATTGTTTTTTGCTTCTTTCAATAGATATGCCGGCAATAAAATGGCAACGATAACAACAATAACCACCAAAACATTTATGACTTTCATTTCCATCCTCCAGAGGCCTTTTCCAAATTTGTCTATCATATTCTATTATTTTCCATTATTTAAAATATATTAACACATAAAAAATAATAAAACTACATTGCTTCGTCGCTATATTTGATGGATGGGTAAGGTCTAAAGCATAGAGAAGTAGAGCAGACTGTTCCTAAGAAGACTAATAGGGAGGGAAGAACAATGAAGATATTTAGTAGCCGAGAAGATCATGTGATTGCAGCGTTATTTAAAGTGGCGTTGCAGGTGGAAAAACCATAGGAACTGAAACTAAGTTTGACGAACAGGAACAAGGCTAGCACTTATTTATGGACTTTAAACGTTCATTTTTCCAACCTCATTTATATATTCATCGATTAATTAGTAATGTAGTTCAACATTATTTAATTATTTTACCTTTTTTTCATGCAACGGCTTTAAAATGGCACACAGAGAGACCACTCAAACTGCTTTATCAGAGCACGAGCAGCGAAGAACCGTATCATAAGTAGGCACAAAGTCATCGTTAATCGCTGCATTAATGTTTTATAAACGAAAACCGTTAGGTTAACAGTGTTTTACGAAATAGCTTTTATTACCTGAATTAACCTATTATATTTTGTTTTTACTTGCTTTATTTATATAATCTTTTATTAAATGGTAGATATCCAATTTCCATACTTGATCTTCTTTTTGTAGCCCTAAAGCCAACGATAGTTCAAGAATACACATTGATGAGCAGGTGCTTCGGTATCCTGCTTTTTTTATTAAACTCCCATGAAAATTAAATCCGCGAAAAACCTCAAAAAGACAATAATAAATTAGACCTAGCCGAATGATTTTAAAAAAAGGCTGAGCCTGAGCAGCTTTGGAGCCACAAAGGAAATTTCAGTAATAGGATCAACACTGGGAAGTCCGCAAGACTTTGAAAATATGCTGAAGCTTGCGGAAGAACATAAAATACATCCGGTGTTGGATAACATTTATTCGTTGGATCAATTGCCTGAGGCACTTGAAAGAGAAATTCGGCTTCTTTTTCTTTTTTTACGTGGAATTATATGAACAGTACGGGAATTCAGCTGGAGAGAGATAACATCCAAACAGACACATTGTAGGGAGATTAATGTCATTAATGTAGGCACATTAATGTCCTTGGACAAATGTAAGAGGACAAGAACATATACCTATTGGAACCCGCGCTAGGCGGGCTTTTTTAATTTTATGGGTACAAGTTCTTGTCCTTTGCTCCAGACAAGAACTTGTACCTATTGCCGAAAATGGACAAGAACTTGTACCGTTAGCCAGGGAGACAAGCCCGAGACGTTTACAAATTACAGGTGACAACAATAACATTTCATTAAATACCGCTTATTAGTATTTTTTTGTTTTTTAAGGGACCAAGTAGGTTCGAATCATATGTAACCGACAACACGGCATTAGTTGGATGACAAGACTGTGTACCGTTAACCGAAATAGGCTAAGAATATGTTCCGGTGGACGATGATGATTAAGCTAACGGGCAGATTAATGGAACTTTTATTGTATTTATAGTGTCTAAAACTATAGGGTTATTTGTTAATAAATTATGTGTGTTTCTCAGAGGCATTATTTGAGAAAGCAGAAAGGACGGGATAATGAAAAAGACAAGGATTTTAGTGTCAGCTATTCTAATTGCAACTTTTATTGTGTATGTAATTGTCACGTCACCATCAACTAAGACAATCAAAATTTCAGGAAATGCAACTGCATATAACATAGAAAATCAATTGAACAAGTCAATTCCTTTTCAACTCGTGGGTACATTGGATAAACGTAAAAATTCATTTATCGGGACGCTTAAAATGGATGGGTTTATATTTGAAAACGCTATGATTGCAAATGGTTTCAGTATAGTAACCTATGATAAAGCTATTCGAACAATTATTGGTACTGCCTATATAAATTCTGATATGACGAAGCTGTCAATTGAATTTAACAACGATCAAATAAAAATCTTTAATACAAGCGGCACTACTGTTCTTAGTTACCCAGCGGACAATTTAATGGAAGCCGTTGAGTTAAACAAAAATCTAAAAGTAAGGAATTATACAAAGGGTGAACGTTAGCGTAACAAAAGGGAGACAGCTACTCGGTTTTAGTTATTCAGCTAACGGGACACTTTAGTTGAATGATACGCATTGATGAGCAGGCGGTACGGTAGCCTGCTTTTTTCATTGAAGTAACGGGCAGTATAGTGGAACCTATACTTGTAACCTTTTTATAATCATTACGTTTAACATATGAAACTAAATTGTGATTGAATTTATGTAACACTTCTAAATATAAGAGGAGGTACGGTTATGAATAGTTTATTTTTTTATATGATGGATTACAACTACGTTTGCTACCTTTTTTAAAGACGGATTATGGGTTTTAGGTTTCTTTTATCTACTAAATAAGACATTTGAAAATAAAAAACTAAAACAGTTATCAAAAGTAGTTATTATAGTCATGTTAGCTTTCTTATTACTCTATTATATTTCTAGCAGTTTGAGCTTAGTAAAATAACGGAATACATTAGTTGAATAAGGATTCCGAACACAGTCAACATATTAATTGTTTCCCTATTTCTGTCGTATCCGGACGATACTGTTCATCTTTCTTATTGAACTACGGGCAGGATAGTTGAAGATCAAACATGGGGAACCGTATAATAGTTTTATTCATGAAAGAAGGGGAAAAATGAATAAAGAGTCATCCGAAAGAAAGCTATTCTATTTGGATGGCATTAGGGGACTCGCGGCATTTGCCGTGGTTATTTCTCACTACATACAAGTATTTTATCCAGCTGCGTTAAATGGAAGACCGCAACAAGCTCATTTTGAATGGGATATCTGGTACGGACATTCTCCGATTAATTTATTTTATAATGGACAATTTGCCGTTTGTTTGTTTTTTGTGCTAAGTGGTTATGTGCTCAGTGTCAAAATGTTTGAAAAAGAGCTCGATAGTGAGACCTTTCAAAAATTGTTGCATTCCAGCGCCATACGAAGGTACATTAGGCTTGCCGTGCCGGTAGCGGTATCCGTATTGCTTGTGTATCTAGCAATTATTACAAATGCCTTTTATCTCCAAGAACTATGGGGAACAACATGGACGGATATGAAAAAGAATTACTACGCTTTAGATACAAATGTATATACCGTTATCAAGGCTGCTATTTTTGATCCGTTTTTCCGTTTTAAAGCACATCCTTACAATCCAGTCCTTTGGACAATGAGCTATGAGTTATTAGGTTCTTTTTTAATTTTTGGTTTTCTTGCTTTATTTGGACGTGTGAAAAAAAGATGGATTGTGTATGTGGTCTTATCCATTGCGTTTATTCAAACCTATTTTGTCGCTTTTTTGTGGGGAATGCTGCTTGCCGATTTGCTCAAGCACAAATGGGTCCAAAGTAAAATAACCGCAGTACTTGTGCTTTTAATGGGGATTTACTTAGGTTCGGCGCCTTATACTCCATTAATGGGGACTATGTACGAACCCATAGAAGTGTTGACAAAAAATATCAATGAATGGGTTCAATTTAACATCGATCCACGACTTCTTGCACGAACCCTAGGTTCTGCTATGATTTTGTTTGCTCTGCTTCGTTTAAAAGTGCTGCAGCATGTGTTTGGATGGAAACCGTTTGCTTATTTAGGACAGATTTCATTTTCCCTTTTCCTTATTTATTTTACTTTCCTAAATACGTTCTCCGCGTTCCTGTTTAGTAAAGTGATTCATCATTTAAGTTATAACCTTGCCTATGCAATTACGTTTATGGTTTCCATGGTGCCCTTATTTATTTTGTCGCATTATTATATGAAATATATCGATCAAGGGGCATTAAAACTAGCTCGAAAAGTTGAAAGCATGTTAGAACATGAAAAAGCGTCGACTACTCAAATTTATGCCCAGCTGCGCGAAGAACGTAGAAGAGAGTTATAGAAGAGAGTAATATCGCCGCTGTTTTTTAACAAATAGTTGAGTAACGTCAATTTGAAAATCAAAATGCCGTTACTCAACTAAAGGGAGACGATAGTTCAATAATACACATTGATGAGCAGGTGCTTCGGTTATCCTGCTCTTTTTATTAAACTAACCGGCAGGTTAGTTTAATAAAAATTGAGCTATTACACCTCAAAAATTGGACTTTTTTCTAAAAGGAAAGATTCTTCTGAGGTGAGTTAGTGAAATATAAATCAATTTAAAGTAGGCTCTTTCTCTATCTACATCTGAAGTTGTATGACATGTTAGGGCTTAAAGTTAATTGAAATACTTACAAAAAGATTGTTAATGAAAGGAGAGCTTATATTGAAAGCAGTAATTCGAAAGATTGGTTACATAAATTGCGTATTAATAGCATTCTTTCTAATACTATGGATTAGTGTTTTTTTAATTGGAGGTATAGTTGGTGCATATTCATGGACACTACTCAAACTAGTTCTACCCTTTATAGGAGCGCTGGGATTGTTAATGAATTTGATAATTTTTATCATTTTATTATTTAAAAAAATCAAAAGTTTAAAGTTAGCTTTTAATGTAATGGTCAATATACTAATGATTTTCCCTATATTAATGACTATGAACATTATTCCTTTGGCTTATCCAAATACCGTTGAACATGCCCAACCATCCGTCACTGTAAATTTCCCTTTAAAGGAACAGACAGTAGTTGGTTGGGGTGGTAATAATGTTAAAGACAATTTACCGCATGCCATATGGTCATCAGAGAGATGGGCATATGATTTATTAATGGAACCATATAACATTAATAGTGATAATAACGAAGATTACGGCATTTGGAATAAAATAGTTTATTCGCCTGTTTCCGGGGTAGTAATTGCTACTTACGATGGTGAAGATGATATTACACCAGGCTCAGAAGACTTTAATTCATTGGAAGGTAATTATGTATACATAGAAATAGAAGAAACTGGTACTTATCTTTTGCTTAACCATTTAAAAAAAGATAGCGTATTAGTTAAAGTTGGAGATAAAGTAAAGCCAGGTGATTTATTGGGGCGTGTAGGAAATAGTGGTTCAACTTCAGAGCCACATTTACATATTCATCATCAAAGACAAAATCCAACCAAGACTATACACCCTGTAATAGCAGAAGGACTTCCTTTGTTTTTTAGAGATTTAAATGTTAGTTCAATGCCAAGAAAAGGTGACGTTATAACACCTCAAAATTAAATGACAAGTGTTGATTTTTTTGTGAAATTAGAGGGTTCAGTTTTATTAAAGTGCAATAATCAAAATCATAGACCGACAATTTATGGATTTTTTTGTTACTAATAGAAGATTGATTTTACTTCAACAAAAGTTGTGAACTATTGTACTTAAACTCCCATGGAAGAACGGAATTACTTCCATCATCTGTGGTGCAGCGCCAGCGCTGCATGTATGGCTAACGGGACACGATAGTTGAATATTACACATTGATGAGCAGGTGCTTCGGTATCCTGCTCTTTTATTAAGCTAACGGGACACGATAGTTGAATAATACACATTGAAGAGCAGGTGCTTCGGTATCCTGTTCTTTTTATTAAGCTACCGGGCAGTTATCCGCAACATTGAGATATTCATAACGTCCATATACTTGCAGTTAAGAACATAAGAAGTAAGAGGGAATGGGAATGATGACTAAATCAGGGGGAATCGGCTAAGGGATCAAGTTCTTGTCCTCCGACAATAATATAGGGGTTTTTGTAAGAGGGCAAGAACATATACCTATTAGAACCCGCGCTAGGCGGGCTTTTTTAATTTTATGGGTACAAGTTCTTGTCCTTTGCTCGAGACAAGAACTTGTACCTATTGCCGAAAATGGACAAGAACTTGTACCGTTAGCCAGGGAGTCAAGCCCGAGACGTTTACAAATTACAGGTGACAACAATAACATTTCATTAAATACCGCTTATTAGCGTTTTTTGGTTTTTAAGGGACCAAGTAGGTTCGAATCATATGTACCCGACAACACGGCATTAGTTGGATTACAAGACTGTGTACCGTTAACCGAAATAGGCTAAGAATATGTTCCGGTGGCCGATGATGATTAAGCTAACGGGCAGGATACTTCAGTCAATTCCTCGAATTCTTTCAGTTAAGCTAAAAGTATGGAGGTAATGGAATGTGCAATAGATGCGAGGGTTTTTCAGAGAGAATAAAGATCGCTCATCCATATGAATACTTTAATATGATTGAACAGGTGAAGGAAGTCCTTAATGAAGGAACAATGGAAATAATCCAAGGTAACTGCGACTTTTTTTCTCTTCAAAAAGGACAGCCTTGGCCAGATGAAGTTTTATATCACTTGTTTAAATGTACTTCATGTAACAGAAAGTTTGAGTTAAGTGTTGAGACCTATCATGGCTCAGGTGGAGCCTGGGATGTATTGAAATTGTGATTCCATTTTCAATAAACGATTAAGCTAACGGGACACGATAGTTGAATAATACACAGTGATGAGCAGTTGCTTCGGTATCCTGCTCTTTTTATTATGCTAACGGGCAGTTTAGTTGAACAAGATAAGTGGAGGTTTTATGTCGCATTTGACACATTAAGCGTAACAGCACTAAGGAAATAGCGAGTCATGACACAATTATAGGGTGTATAACCTAAACAAAGAAATCCTGCTCAATGAGCAGGACTGTAAATTACATTTAAGCTTCTGATTCAGGTCTCTTCACTTGAAGCGGAGGAGGGATTAACCAACCTTTTTCCTTGCTGATTTCAAGGATCTTAACTCCCAAAGCTGCTGTAGCGAGATGGTATTTAGCAAACAAAGCACCTACATCCACTCTAATTGATTGACCCATAGCTTGGCTACAAGCAACCAGTCCGATAGCGGCATCTGCGCCAATTCTTGCAGCTATTTCAAGATCAGTAAATCTTGCGCCGGCAGGGATATCTTCAAGTTTTACTGGTGGTCTTTCAGGCATGATTGGTGCGGGAGCAAATCCGTTTTCAGTAAGTAATTTATCAAATTCTTTAATCTCTAGTTTTGCTTGATCAATAAGATCATTGAGTATTTTTTTAAGGTCCTTGTCACCGGCGTGGTTTAAAAATGCTTGGTAGCATGATACAGATCCTCTAGCAACCACAGAGCCACTCCATACACTGAAAATTTCACCATAATGTAATGGTTCATCTTTCGGATTGCCGTTTAAAATACCCAATATTTTAGCTCCTTCAATTCATATTTTTCAACTTTGTTATTATGTCCAAGAAAAATTAATTAATGCTAGATTGTTGTATGCGAGTGTTAAAACCTAATGCACACTGATTTTTAAATGTAATGAGGACCAAATCAAATTGAGTGAAGTTTTAAAAGGTATTGATGCGAAACCGCTATTCGGAGATCGAAGAAGCAAAACGCCGCAGTGGCTCACATTTATGAAAGATCAATGCGTAGTTCGACGATATTGTGTAATAAAAGAAAGCGTGCTTGTTCAACTAACGGGACACTATAGTTCAATAATAAGAGGGCTGCCGAGAGGTAGCCCTTTGTTCAACTAACGGGCAGTTTAGTTGAAGAAAAAGCCGTTCCGTTTATGCTATACTCTAAATGGATTACTAATCATAAGATACTTTAAAAAGTGGGGATATACGATGATTGCAAAAACAGAAGAAGATTTTAATGGTTTGAAGGAAATTGGCAAAATTGTTGCCTCCATTAGAGATGAATTGGTACAAAGAACAATTCCTGGCATAACGACCAAAGAACTTGATGATATAGCTGGAGAGTTTTTAGAGAGAGCAGGTGCAGTTTCAGCCCCAAAAGGTGAGTATGATTTTCCTGGCTATACTTGCATTAGTGTTAATGAAGAAGTGGCACATGGTATTCCGGGTCATCGGGTTATTTATGAAGGGGATTTAGTAAATATAGATGTTTCTGGTTCAAAAAACGGGTATTTCGCAGATACAGGAATCTCTTTTGTAGTGGGCGAGGGAGAAGAAGTATTAATGAAAATATGCGACGTTGCTAAAAAGGCATTTGAAGCAGGGCTTAAGAAAGCAAAACCTGGTTCAAAAAAAAGTAGAATCGGAAAAGTAGTATTCCAAACAGCGAGAGAGAATGGATTAACTGTTGTCAAAAATCTTACAGGGCATGGTATTGGACGTACAATACACGAAGCACCTGACCACATTTATAATTATAATGATACATGGGATGATGAATTATTAAAGGAAGGGATGGTTATCGCATTCGAACCATTTATCTCGACCTTTGAAGAAGAAGTATCCCAAAAAGAAGACGGGACCTTTGTTACAGAAAAAAGCTTTGTAGCTCAATACGAACATACGATTATTCTTACGAAGGATGGACCGATTATTACTACATTATAAGAGCACTAATAATTATGAAAGTACCTTAATTAAAAAGTGTTTTCATAACGTAATAATAACTTGTACAAATAGAATTGATTAACAGTCTTTCCGACTATAATCAAGGAATGTACTTTTTACCTTTCAAAAAAAATCCCCTTATCGTTGTAAATACGCATTTTTCTGACGCTACCCCATTAAATAAAAACTAAGCTATAACATAAGCCGAATTCCTTAACGTACAGGTATTTGGCTATATTTATGTCGAAATTTGCTTCGCGTACAAAATTTCTGAAATGTTGGCTGTACCCCTAATAGTAAGAATTAAAAAACAAACTTGGTTTATTCAACATCAATAAGGCTCATCTTGTTGCATGTGTGAACTTTGAGTATGGAAAACAGTTTTTGCCCATGAGGTACGTTGAGAAATTTACCAGTCCGAGGCTTTATTATGTTGCAATCGATTATAGCGTTTATAGGGAAGATAAATTTCATATAAATGGGGTGAATTATTTCCTCATATGCGTTGCATTGGAGGACAATCAATGGAAGATTGTCTTAACCCCTCATGTTCCAGTTAAATCACTTATTGCAGATGGGTATGGATTTGGAAGAGATGTCGAAAGAACATTCGATGATAGAAGAATAAAGTTCATACATTGATTACGCTAACGGGACACGATAGTTGAATAATACACAAACACATTGATGAGCAGGTGCTACGGTAGCCTGCTCATTTTTTTGAATAGCAATATTGCAAGAACTAAAGCGATGCTTACAGCAGCCAAACCTACCCAATTCAGATTCAGGACAGAGGTACGGCTGATGACAAGCCCGCCTAATCCAGATCCCAGTGCAAAACCAAATTGGATGAAAGAAGTATTTACGCTTAGGGCAATGTCCGGATTTCGAGGTACCAGCGTAACCAGATATAGCTGCTGGGCAGGTGAAATACTCCAGGTGGCTAACATAAAGATCATTAGAATCAAGATGAATAAAAAGAGATTAACACCAGCTAGAGCGAATAAAAGGAGAGTTGCTCCTTGTAACAGGAGTCCAAGACAAATTGTGAATTTAGATCCCTTTGCATCTGCCAATTGTCCTCCTACTCTTGATCCGACGAAGCTGCAAATTCCCGCCAGGAATAGAACACCGCTAATTGTGGTTATTGAAAGAGAGGATGTAGCTTGTAAGAACGGTGTAATATAAGTAAAGAGCGTAGAGTAACCACCGATATAAAATAAAGTAATAACTAAGGCAGTTAGAATCTTTGAATCTTTTAAAATGGCGAGCTGCATCCTGAGGGTAACAGCTTCTTCTTCTATGATTGCAGGAACCTTCTTATAGATGATAATCAATGGAATAATGCTTAACATACCGATCACAATAAACAAAACCCTCCATCCAAACATCTCGCTAAAAAATGTACCAATTGGAACACCCAGCACGAGCGAACTGCTGAGTCCCATCAAAATAATACCGATGGCACTGCCCCTGCTTTCTTTTTCAACGAGTCGTGTCGCTACTGCCATAGCTACTACGGTAGCGATTCCTCCACTAGCCCCTTGAATAATTCTTACCCCTAGTAGTGTTTCGTAAGAAAGGTTTACAAACATAAGTCCGTTGCTGGCAATAAATACACTGAGGTTAGCCATGAGTAGCTTCTTGCGATCCACATTTATCGTTAGGGCGATCAGAATCGGAGCGATAATGGCCGCTGCGAGTGCAAATACAGTCACCAATAGCCCAATTTCGGAAGTAGATACGCCCAAGTCCCCTGCAATCATTTCAATGACTCCTGTAATAATGTATTCAATGGTGCCGATCAGAAAAACAGAAAGAGCCAGGACATAGATGATCAGGTTATTTTTCAATTCAATCTGCTCCTCCTCTTTTCTCGTCTATTCAAGCAAGAATCTTTTTAGGTTTTTATCTATAAATACGGAATCTGGTACATGCTGTCCAATTCCTGCGCAATGCCCCCATTTCGATTCAATCGAGAGGAAGAGTGCATCAGGCATATGTTGTGCCTCATATTTATTGTCCTGGGGAGGGAAGAAAAGATCCGTACTTCCCGACATAACCAGTGCCCGTGCAGTAATACTGCTTAATGCAAGTTCAAAATCGCCATCATACAATGAATTTGCACTAATATCTCCTGTGATTCCGGTACATAACATGGTGATTAGGTCATTGGCGTCAAAGGTCAAAAAAACTTGATCCCAGTAATCCACAAGATATTCTTTCAGTGTCTGGTAGCCCTCTATTTGATAGAGCTGCTCTAGATAATAAGCCTGAGAGAAGCCCCAAGCTGCATAGACTCGGCCCATTGCTGCCAATCCCACTTTGGGCTGCTGCGTGTAATAGCCATTCTTCCAGGCTGAATCAGCTTGAAGGGCAGCGATCATTCCTTCAAATACAACATTTGCATGTGGCCGTGTCTTGGCAGTTCCTCCGAATGGAGCAATTCTCTCGACCATATCCGGATAACTTGCTCCCCACTGAAAGGTCTGAACAGCTCCAAGTGACCAGCCAACAACAAGGGCAATTTTTGTAATACCAAACTTTTGAGTAACTAGTTGATGCTGCAACCGCACATTATCATATATCGAAATTAGTGGGAAATTTGATTGATGATAGGGCGGTGGCGTATTGCTTGGTGAGGAGGATAATCCATTGCCTAGCATATTCGGTATGATAATAAAATACTTTTCCGGGTCCAGCGACTTACCGGGTCCTATTAACCATTCATTATCGGTATGCAGACCTGCAAACCAGGTGGGATAAACAATTACATTATTTTTTTCTGCATTTAGCGTACCGTAGGTTTTGTAGGCGAGAATGGCATTTGGCAGAGTGTCACCGGATTGCAGCAGAATATCACCCAGTTCATAAATTTCATAATCTCTCATGTGAAAATCTCCTTTTCATAGCTAAAGTTGGACTGCCTTTCTTGTCATTACTCTACGATGATGCTATTGTGAAGTCAAAGAAACGTTTATGAATGAAACGTTCATTTTTTTTGAATTAAGGAGTGGGATGTACCATGGAATTGCGCCAACTAAAGACTTTTTATACGCTTGCTTCGACACTCAACTTTAGCCGCGCCGCAGAAGTGCAAAACTATGTTCCCTCAACGGTTACGATGCAGATGAAGGCTTTGGAGGAAGAACTGGGCGTCAAGCTGGTGGACAGATTGGGCAAAAAAGTGATCCTAACCGATGCGGGGAGGCGGTTTCTGGTCTATGTAGACAGCATATTGAGTGAGCTTGAAGAAGCACAGCATGCCGTCAAACAAACCAGCGAGGTGACGGGTACGGTGGTCATTAGTGCGGATGAAACGTTGTGCACCTACCGGCTGCCGGCTGTACTGCGCCGGTTTCGCTTGCGCTATCCGGGGATTCGACTCATGTTTCGGCCGCTGACTAATCCGAACCTCAAACAGAGCTTGCGTGAAGGGGACGCGGACATTATTTTTATGCTGGATGAGGACAAAGGCGAGACAGGATTTTGCGGTGAAAAAATACTGGATGAGCCCTTTTATGTATTGGCAGCGCCCGATCATCCGTTGGCTACACGTACTACGCTAACCATTGAAGATTTTAATGGTGAGACCTTTTTGTTGACGGAGAAGGGATGTTCCTATCGCACATTTTTTGAGCGAAGTCTTTCACAGAAGGGCATGGGCGGAATTACCGAATTAGAATTTAATAGCGCTGAGGCGATTAAACAATGTGCGAAAATAGGTATGGGCATCGCCATATTGCCTGAAATGGCTGTGACTGCAGAAGTGAATCGGGGAGAACTGGTTCCGTTGCCGTGGGATTTGACCGCTATATCGTTTGCAACCCAAATGTTTTGGCATGAGGAGAAGTGGATCTCGCCTGCGATCGAAGCCTTTTTGAACTTGACCCGAGATACATTTTTTGAATAATAGCACCCTGTAAAATGTTGGCCATATATGTCTTGAAAATAAAATACCTTGCATAGTTCGAAAATAGCTCTATTTGCATTAACCTAACGGGCAGGATAGCGTAGTGATTATCGACTTAAAGAGTGGTTATGTAAGGTTCGATAAAAATTGATTATAACTACTTATTACCAAATGGATAATCGAAAAAATAGTAAAATAATACTGTTATGCGCGATGGCTGGCGATAGGGCTTTCATTTCGATTATCCTTTTTGCGTCTATATAAGTACATGTATTTTCTTATAGAAATTATTTTTTCTCAATGCAACATTGTGTTTATTTTATTCAATAGATTTATTTTTGGCAATTCGAAATGTTATAACAAGAAATGAAAGGGGGAATGGCGTTGATTGAACATAGCAATCTTGAAGAATATCAAGATCCGGTAAATTACGATCTTGAATTTGACGGTGAAATTGACAAATATCAGTTCTATCTTGAGCTTGCTAGATCGAGTCCTGGGGAAGTATTAGAACTTGCTTGTGGTACAGGCTTAACAACGATAACCCTGTCGGAAGCCGGCATAACGATGACCGGTGTAGATATCTCTTCAGCGATGCTCGCTTATGCGCGGTTGAAGGCGGAAGGGTTGACTGTTACTTTTATGGAAGGCGATGCCCGTACCTTTGAATCGGACAAGCGATTTTCGATGATTTATTTGACTGGTAATGCATTTCAGGCATTCTTAAGTGATCAAGATCAAAACGATTTGCTCACGACCGTTCACAAACATTTACAACCTCATGGAATCTTTGCATTCGAGACCCGTAATCCGGAGGGAACGGATTTATCCGATCAAGAAGAGACAGAATGGGGATCATTTATTGATAAGGATGGGAATAACGTCAAGGTATCAGGCACACAATATTACGATGCTAGCCAGCATATCATGCATTGGATCACGATGCGTAATTGGGGGTATAAGCAAACGACTTCCCGAATTGCTTGTCGGTTCACGGATCAGGATACGCTGCATTCTTTATTAACCCGTCACGGCTTTCGCGTCGAACATCAATATGCTGACTGGGATAAAACGCCGTTCTCTCCGTCATCTTCAACTATCATTAGCATTTGTAGGAAATGTTAGGAGAGGCGGTAATGCATTGCAATAGAAAAAACCCCCTCAGGTCGAGGGGGTTTTTGGTGATCCTAAGTTTAGCATACTTTTCGCATTAATAATTTAATCGGTCCGCGGGAAATTCGTTATTTCCACCCATGCGAGAAGATAACGGCCTCTAATGGGCAGTTATCCGCAATATTGATGATATTCATATCGTCCGTATATTTACAGTTAAGAACATAAGAAGTAAGAGGGAATGGGTACATGTTCTTGTCCTCAGACATTACGCAAGCTTCTAACACTACTGCTGGAGGCATTCCAGTAAAAACGGGTAATGATAGTTGAACAAATAAAAAGGGGCAGTTTGCTTGAACTGTAACCCTATTATTCAAACCGAGAGAGATTGTCCTGGTTCTCACTCCTAATGCCGAAGCTTACCTATTGGTAAAGATTTTGCCGAAACAAAGGGTACATGGATGTACGGGATCGAAGAAGCTATGTAGATCTTGAAAGATGAATTTGCTCAGAGTGGAATTACCTTATTTATAAGAAACAGATGTAGGATTTTTTAAAAAATTAGATTTTCTTGATTTTATTCCGGAAACAAAGCCGATTAAAGAATTGATCTATGTTTGGTTTGAGGAGTTGTCAGATAAGGAGAAAAGTGTAGTGCCTGGATATTTACTCCTTAACGTCGGAAGAGTTGACAGGAGTAAATTGCAGTAAACCATCTGAAGGAAGGGGGCTGTATTTTTTCAGCCCCCTATAATGGAGATTATCACAAGATGAAAAATCAGAAGAAATGTTTTTTCTCAAATTGAGTCAACAGTCTATTCCAGTTATTGATAGCCCTCATATTGTATAAGTACGGAGGTGACATGTGTTGACTAATTTCTGTTCAGCAAAAAAAAAGAAATGTGTAAAACACCACATGTCACAAAAATCGAAAATGGGCAAACATCGAAGATCCAAACTTAAGAAAAAGCAGAAACTCGGGAAGAGAAAAGCACACCAGCATGATAAACCGAAGGAAAAGAAAAAAGTATACACAATGTGTATGTTATGCAGGGAGATTCATTGTATCTGTAAATGGGAGAAGAAGGTAAATAATAAATGTTGTAAAAGAGGGCCTAGAGGTGTGCGTGGGTTTCGAGGTTATAAGGGAGCAACAGGTCCCCAAGGAGCTGTTGGAGATCGAGGAGTTCGAGGCGCGACGGGGGCTACTGGTGGAACTGGTTTAACAGGAGTAACAGGAGTAACAGGTCCGACTGGAGGTACAGGTGTAACTGGAGTTACGGGAGCAATTGGAGCTATCGGTGCAACTGGCCCGACTGGAGCCATTGGCGTTTCAGGAGGTACAGGAGAAACTGGAGTTACCGGTCCGGTAGGAGCAACAGGAGTTATGGGTGTTACTGGTGCAACTGGAGTTACAGGACCAACTGGCGATACTGGAGTAATAGGTCCAACTGGCG
>NZ_FTNK01000002.1 GCF_900156375.1 Paenibacillus macquariensis | reverse complement strand
CCGGAGGCCATTTTGCACTCTGACCAAGGAATGCACTATACACACCCCAAATTCCGTCTTCTCGTCCGTAAAGCAGGATTTACACAGTCCATGTCCCGTAAAGGTAACTGCTGGGATAACGCCTCCATGGAGACATTCTTCGGCCATATGAAGGATGATTTAGAGTATAGGTCATGTATGACCCTCACGGAGTTACGAGCACAAGTCGATGACTATATCACTTACTATAACTCTGAACGATATCAATGGGCATTAAAAAAGATGACTCCTGATGAATTCAGAAGTCATCTGCTCACTGCCTAAGGAAGGTCTTCTTTTTCAAACTTTCCACAAATACGGTCACAGTTCATAATGGCTCTCGACGGTCGTTATATAGGATTATTCATTTCTACATCATGTCTTGAGACTCTACTATTAACTCAACCTCTGTTGAAGTATAACAGCCAGATCTTCAGCTGTTTCCCAAACAATTGGACGAATATCTTTGATTTGTACAAAAAGCTTATCGGAATCTCTGCTGTTCACGGTCCATATCACTGGGATCTTCAAACCGAGTGCATATCCCGCCGTAAAATACACCTCAGGGGATTGCCCGGTTAAATCTGCGATAATCAGTTTACTGTCCGCGATAAGCTCTAAGGAATACTTTTCGCGATTATGTGTATTCGTATGGGTAAGCAAACGAGGCTGATAACCGCACTGCTCGATTTTAGGCAACAACCTATCCAGCCATGCTGTGTGCAAGTCCTCCTCATCTGAGATGAGAACGACGCATGGTTTTAATTTTTTTCTTCCAGCGCTTGCGGCGGCTTCACGCCATCCCTTTTCCGTAAGCTTAAAGGTCATACCTTCTCTGATAAGAAACTTCTCAGTACTCAGCTTATCAATGATATATACCAGCTCTTGCAGATTGAGAGAATACGTCAGGTTATAGCTTCTAGAGAGTGGCTGAATAACAACCGGCTCCCCCGGTCCTTCGGAATGTCTATACAAATATTGCAGTAGACGGTTTCCTTTATCTTCAATGGTCGCAGGAATGTTCGGAGAATTTGTAATGGATTCCAAGTCGTCGACCGATAAAGTGACCATTTCATCACACTCTGTCAGCTCACGGATATATGCCGATACTAAATGAAGTATGCTGCGTTTCTTTTGGTGAGGGAACGAATTAATAGGTTCGTAGCTGTCTCTCAGTAGGCTATAGAACCCACCTGGTGAACAGGAACAGCCTATATATCTATCGTAATCGCCTTCCGGTTGAATGGAGACAATCTCATCGCAGAACAAACAGTGTTTCTTAATCATGACAACTCATCACCTCTTATCAATTGGTATCCTCTACCTTACCAAGATTTTTTTGAAAAGTAGACAAGAAAATATTTCCTTGAGTTTTCGTATAGATTCCGTCAATGGATTAAGTCTGCTCGCTTGTCATTGATGATTAACATGAATAAAAAGAAAACCCGCAATATTTGCGGGTTGCTGTCGAACATGACAATGCTATATGGCATTGTGATTCTGAAGGGACTGCTTTCGTGCGATGGTGCAGACCATAGTACAAACCAACTGAAAGTAGCGCAATGACTCCTGCGAAAAATACATCATTCGGTAATTCGTAAAGGATGCAATTAGTCCCATGAAGTAAGAACCAACGCCATAACCGAAGTCAAACAACAAGAAAAACGTCGCATTGGCGATCCCTCTGCGGTGTTCGGGAGGCTGTACGATCGCAAGCGCATGGAAACAAGAGAAAAGCGCCCCGTATCCCGCTCCCATAATGAAGCCGGCCACCAAAACTATCGTTCCTGAGTTCGCCTGACTTAATAGGTACATACCGATTGTGAACAACACAATCCCGGGATAGTATACGTAATGTTCGTTATGTTTATCGAATACTTTTCCAACAAGAGGTCGGAATAATACAATCATGATCGCAAACGCTACAAAAAAGATACCCCCCATTTGAGACTGATGGATCTCATTTGTATACGTGGCCATAAATCCAGCTAATGAGCTATAGGATACGGCAAGAAGAAACCCGACTAATGAAATAGGCAACGCCTTAGGCTCGATAAAGTCATTCCAATGCATACCTTTTTTTCGCTTAACAGGTTCGACGTTCAATTCCATCGTTGATTCACCTTGTTTGGGCTGACCTACCCGTATCCACATCGTAAACAGCAGAGAAAGCGCAGCAAGGACACTAACGCTCACAAGCAATAACGTGATATTCTTGTCTTGCCATAGATAAAGTCCACTCCATGATGCTGGCGAGTAAAGGCGCTCCTTATTTCCGTAATCGGTTCCTTATCTTTCTTCATGATGAGTTTAGGAATGAGGTGAATGTAACCCAAGGAATCAACCAAGGGTTAGATGAAGATGTTATCATTAGGTTTGTTGCATCAGCTTATGTAGGGGTAGTGGAATGGTGGTTCACGAATGAGAAGCCTGTACCACATCAAGTGTTCGCCGAACAATTGGGGACATTGTTGGAGAGGAATTTATAAGGAGGTGTAGCATATGGTTTTTGTATTTTTGTTAATTTTTGCTTTTTACGGAGCTACTAATTATTATATTTGCAACAAGATTTTCAAATGGTTACAACATTTATTTCCTAACATAAACAGAATCGTATTTGGAATTATTTATAGCTTATTTGCTTTAACAACAATCCTAAATTTTCTACTACCCTCTTCGACTATTATACTAAATTCAAATATCGTAAATGTAATTGGACAAATAGGGGAATATTGGATGGGAGTATATTTCTATATGCTCTTGCTTTTGATCATTACGAATATCATCTTATTCATAGGTAGAAGGATACACCTACTCCCTGCTCCAGTACCTCATTCTATTGTATTCCATACTAGGTCCTTAGTTATTATCACCGTAATAGGTTTGGTGTTATATGGAACTTATAATGCTAATCAGATAAAAGATGTCTCATATCAGGTTCAAATAGATAAAGATAACTCATTAGATAATCTGAATGTTGTACTGATAAGTGACTTACATTTAGGATACATAAATGATGTAACGTTTATTGCGGAGATCGTTGATCGCATTAATGCTCTACAGCCGGATGTTGTGTTGATGTCTGGTGATATATTTAATGGCAACTACTATGCCCTCTCTGATCCTTCCAAAGCAATCGAAGAATTGAATAGTATTAAGTCAACTTATGGTGTTTATGCTTCCTTAGGTAATCATGATGCAGGACGATCCTATGATAAGATAGTTAATTTTATTGAGAAAAGTAATATTCACCTACTAAATGATGAGCATATCATTATTGATAATAAATTTGTCTTAATTGGAAGAAAGGATTCATCACCCATTGGTGAGCAAGGAACATCAAGAGGAGATATTAGCGAAATATTTAAAAAGATAGATAAAAAGTTGCCAGTTATCGTGATGGATCATCAACCAGCTAATATGATTGAATATGGAAATGAAGTCGATTTGATCGTTAGCGGGCACACGCATCAAGGCCAAATATTCCCGGCCAATCTAATCACAAATGCTATGTTTACTGTAGATTATGGGTACTATCAGCAAGATAAAGATAGTCCTCAAGTGATTGTTACATCGGGTGTGGGTACTTGGGGACCTCCATTACGAATTGGTACACATAGTGAGATTGTGCAGATTACAATCGATTAATGAAATGATCCTTATTTGTTTCATGCTCTATGTGTCATAAATATAATAAACAGTGGCACAAATCCTTATACGGATTTGTGCCACTGTTCTACGTATTAATGTTGTTCTCTTGTTGGACCCATTACTCCAGGAACAGGTAAACCGGCTTGACGTAATAAGACAGTCATTTGACCGCGATGATGTGTCTGATGGTCAACAATTTTTCGCAAAATTTGACTGCGTGTTGTCGTCGTACCAAATGCAGGAACTTCTTCAAATAATGACTCATCGGATAAGCTATTTATCGCAGTTGATAAGTCCTTAGCCATTGTCTCATATGCCTCTACGATTGTCTTAACAGAAGTTGGTACTTCTGCTGGATTGCCAACTGGGGGTATTTCTAGACCCGCAAATTTAGATAAAAATACAGGAGCATTTGTTAAATGCCATGCTAACCAACCAAGTGTACTATGTCCCTCAACGATGGCTTGGTCTAACTTGTTATCTGACATGGCATTAAACACTTTAACAGTCCCAGCAACTGATTCATTCCAGTCTAGGATGAAATCTTCTACTTTACGATACATATTTGTGTATTCCTCCTTATTTTTCTACTTTAATATTACTAAATAATAATAATTTAAAAAGATAAAAAACGCTAATATCGGAGACCATCCCAACCGGGAACAGCACCAATCACCGGGAGTAATCCTAACAAGTTAGCGGACACACGCATCAAGGACAAATATTCCCGGCCAATCTAATCACAAATGCTATGTTTACTGTGGATTATGGGAACTATCAGCAAGATATAGATAGTCCTCAAGTGATCGTTACATCTGGTGTGGGTACTTGGAGACCTCCATTACGAATTGGTACACATAGTGAGATTGTTCAGATTATAATCGATTAATGAAATGATCTTGTTTGATAAAATGAAAGAAATGACCGGAGTAGCATAAGCTATTCCGGTCATTTTAATTAACACTATCAGTTATATTAAGCCATTCTTGCAACAAGGTGAAATCTGTAATTTCGCCCAATATGGCATTACGGATGTGACCCTCTCCATCAATAATAAACGTAGCGGGAAGCGCAGCAACACCATACAAATTGGAGATTCTACCTGTAACATCGATAGCAGCAGGTAACGAAAATTGGTGATCCTTCAGATAATCGGATACTGTTGCTTTAGATTCTCCGACATTTATAAACAAGGTTTCTACTTGAGAATTCGAAGACGTATGAAGGTTATTAAGCAGCGGCATCTCCCGCACGCAGGGTTTACACCAAGAAGCCCAGAAATTGATCAGAACACGCTGACCACGGTAATCCTTTAACTGAACCTTTTCACCAGTCAGGGTAGTGATCTCAAATTCTGGGGCAATAGCATCCACTTCAATCGTTCCAGTTGAGGTGCTGTTCTCATTGTGTATAGAATGGTATAGTACCCACGCCGCCGCAGCGACAGCAGCGATAATAATTAGGAATTCAAATAATCGGCGCATTTTTATTTCAAACCCAAACTATGATTAAAGGCAGCATACAGAGAACCGAATTCGGTACGAATATCTTCGGTAGGACCTGAGCCAACATTCTTTCCATGGCTAAGAAAAACGATCTGATCGGCTATCTTGTCTGCAACCTCCAGCTGATGTGTGGAGAAAACGACCGTGTGTCCTTCTTCCCTGATGCCTTGCAGTAGACTGACAAATTCATTCATCCAGAAAGGGTCAAGCCCGTTAGTAGGCTCGTCCATAATCAGAAGCGGCGGTTTGGCGAGCAACGCTTGACCGAACAAGATACGCTGGCGCATCCCTTTGGAAAAAGTGTTGACCAGATGTTTGCGTTTGTCCTCCAGACCTACTAAAGCAAGAACTTCGCTGACTCTTACCTTTCGCTTAGGAATCCTGCGTAGCGCTGCCCAAAATGTCAGCGCCTCCTCTGCCGTCAGTCCCTGATTGAACTGATAATCATCAGGCATATATCCAATCTGCTGCGAGAATTGTTTACGTGATTTGTTCCAATATAGACCATTCACTGAGATTTCCCCCAAACTGGGCTGGAGAATACCTGCAATCATCCGCAGAACGGTACTTTTCCCGGCTCCGTTGCCGCCGCATAGTGCAAGCACGCTTCCACGTGGAATCTTAAAGCTGATCTCTTCCACCAATATCTGCTTCCTTATGGCCTTGGAGACTCCATTTACATTCACTAATGGGTCATCCACGAGAGCGCCCCCTTTCCCATATTCGATATACAGCCAGAATTGAAATAAGAATCCAAGCCAGACAGACTAACATAAACAACAGACTTCCAGTGGATCTGCCAATCCACTCAACCCACTGATAATATTCAGGACCAAGCACTGAACCTCCTCCTAGCTTAATCACGACGAACAGGCGCACGAGCTCCGCCGGATTGAGGATCGTGAGTGCGACTAGCAAAGGTTTGATCCAAAGATACGGCATTAGACCTAAAATGGCGATTAAAAAGGTTGGCCAGCCAATTATGGTGAAAAACCAAACCGAAACGGAGACGGTCAGCGCTTGCCAGCGGTTACGCGACAACGAACCGATAAACAGAGCGACGGTCAAAAAGAGTAAAACAAGTCCGGCTGAGAAAGCCAAAAGGAGAAAATAAGTAGCGGAATCAAAAGCCATACCGATTAACCCACTTATCATTCCCATCAGACCATAGCCGGTAGCCACAATAATAAGTAGTACAACAGCCAGCCCTGTGTATTTGCCAAGAATAAATGACATGGTTCCTATCGGATAAGTAGATAAGAGTTGCCAGCTGCCCTCTTCCTTCTCAGAGGTCAAGGAGAACGATCCTAGAAATAAGGTCATCAGCGGCAGCAAGTACAGAATCAGACTTAACATAGAGCCTGTAACGGCACTATAGCCTTGAACCACATTTTGTGAATTAATCAGTAGCAGTCCTAGACTAAACGTGCATAACAGTGCCAAAAATGAATATGCCCATGGATTGCGGAACCCCATCTTGATTTCTCTGTGGGCTACTTGTAGCATGTCGGCCATTATCGCTTATCCATCTCTTTGTCTGAATTCATGCCTTCATGATCCTCAGACATATGCTCGTCCATATGACTGTCACCACCATTCATATCCATGTTCATCATATCTGTGTTTTGTTTCCAGTCATGGGAGGAGAGATTACTTGCTGTCAGGACGGTGCCGACACCCTGCTCTTTTATAAAGGCTTCTGTTGAAGCCTTGTCTTTGAAGCTGATGACTCCATAAGCCATAGGTGTACGTAGTGTCTCATCATAGACATAGCTGGCTTTATTGAATTCAATCCACTCTTTGTCGTTATAATCCCGCACATATTCCATCCCAATATTTTCGGTTCCATTCTTTTTCTTCCATTCGTTCATACAGCCAATATCATCAAACTTATAGTTTTTCCCTTCTTTAGTAATCAGCTGGGTGGCAAAAGCATCGTCTTTGACCTGCATGTTACAAATCACGCAAGTATCCACCGCTTCATTAACCGCCAAAGGCTCATACTTCTTCCCGCCACAAGCTGCCAGGACCAACACACTTATCATCAACAGTAACAGTGCAAACCATTTTTTCATAACCGTAATACCCCCATATATATTATTGTGATAACAGAGACAAATAACAGCAGTAAACCTACTAACATCACCAGTCCTTGGCCTCCGCTAGCTTGTCCCTGTGTTGCTTTGTCTAGCTGCAACTGCATAAGCGGCGTAGGATCTGTAGACCATTGCGCTTTTCCGTTCGTATACATATCGCTTAAAAATGTCATGCCTGGGGATTGAAAGAAGAGCTGATACGCAGCATTTTTTGTGATTAATTGCTGGTAGAACGGATTAATCGCATAAGGAAGATCGCTTATGCCATCACCTGTAATATCTAGCCCCTCAAATGAATCCCAATAGTTCCCATTCATCTGATTATTTTTGCTCCCTGTCGCATGCGCCTCAATGACATTCGCGATAAAGCCATTGCGTTGAAACTGGTTACCTCCCGCACCCTCAAATTGAATTCCGATATAATTCCGGAGTACAAGGTTATTCTGGAGGGTATTGTCTGAGGATTGCTGCATATAAATCCCTACCCTATTTCCTTCCACCAGGTTGTTAACAATACTTGAGGTACTTACGTCATAGAGCAGTATCCCTTGGGAATGGACATTCTGACTCTGCTTGCGAAAAGAATTGCCTGAAACCACAACATCCTTTACACCCATTACCATTGCACCTGTAATGTTGTATTCTCCAATGTTATTTGAGATGGAAGAGCCGTTGATATACATACAGTGAATAGCGTATCGCAAATAGTAGAGCCGATTTTGATCTACCTTTGTATTGCGACTGTTTTCCAAGTAGATGCCATCGCGGAGATAAGAGATTTCATTCGCTCTGATATTTGTACCCTGAGAGTTATAGAGATCGATACCGTTGCCTCTTGTTCCTGAAGCAGCGCCTTTGGGAGTAAACCAGCGGATCTTATTATTTGCTATAACACAGTCATTGGCCTCACGAAGCACAATGCCGAAGCCCGCAGTATGAATGGACAAGTCTTCTAAAGTCACCTGATCGGCTTCCACTCGAATCGCTGCAGCTTCTCCCCCGTTATCCTGCTGTATATTCAAACCTTTGAGCTTCGCGTCATCCGCACTGATCAGTACTGCGACCTCGGCATCTGGATAAGAGTTTAATAGTGTTGCCCTGCCCTCTCCGTTAATGGTTAGCCTTTTATCAATGTGGACCGGACCTAGGTAAGTTCCTGGAGCCAGCGTGATCGAATCTCCGTTGTTGGCCGCATCAATAATCGGCTGCAGCGAAATCACTTCCGGATTGGGATTGGCGCTGACAGTACCGCAAGAGGCGGGATACATCAAGAATAGGCTGAATAACATCAGGATTAGAATTCTTAATGTGCCGGTGTTATTGGTATTTATGGATGGAATCATAGTTCACCCCCTTGTGAGTGATTCATTCTCTAATTGTCATTCTTAATTTTGCATGGCTCTCCTTTTATGAATACTTTTTTAGTGTAAAGAAAAGGAAGTAACATGCCTATAGCTCAATGTAGCTATCACGACAAGTAGATGTGTCTGATTTGTGAGTTATATCATATTCATCTATGAATATACTTGGTAGCACACTTATGAAAGAAAAATAAGCAATCCGGTCATCGTAAATTCCCCTGAACTCAAAAAAAAGAACCCTCTTACGAACGATTATAATCGTCCGAAATAAGTCCTTTTTCCAGTGCATACCTTGTAAGCTGCACCCTATTCTGTACCTGTAGCTTTTGCAGGATGTTCTTGAGATGATTCTTCACCGTGTATTCGGAGATGCTATAATTATCTGCAATTTTTTTGTTAGTCCATCCGGTAGCCACCCCATTAAGAATATCCTGCTCTCTGGCAGTTATGCGAACCAGAGGCTCCTTTTTTTCAGTCAAGGATACATCTTTCAAAATCTGATAGGCGACTTCCCGGCTTAAAGGCGCTTCTTCATTGATAATGGAATGTAAATACTGAAGCCAAGTTGAAGGTGCAAGATTCTTTAAGAGATAACCTTGGGCACCGCGTTTTAAGGCTTCCAAGAGATAAATCAGGTCAACCGACACAGTGATCATTACTATTTTTACATAAGGGAACATCAGTTTGATCTTCTGAGTAGCTTCCAGACCATCCATCCCCGGCATTTTGATATCCATTAGGATCAAATCCGGCAGCCACTGTGCCGTGAATTCTATCGCTTCTAGCCCATTAGTCACTACCCCAACCACTTCAAAGCTCGTATCCATGGATAAAATATCACAAATGGCCTCACGGGCATGGGCGTGATCATCGACAACCAGTATACGTGTGTGTGTCATTTTAATTCACCCTCTTTAATTAATTCCACACTCGTATACAAGTGATCGCTATGAAGCTCCATGACCCAATACAATGCCTCTGCCCTTTCCTTCATAATTTTCAAACCATATCGGTCTTTATGCATAAAAGGGTTGTTCACAAATCCTTGCCCATTATCTTTAATCGTAACCTTCCAATTGTCCTTAACTCCTTCTCCCACTATCCAACCGTGTGTAGCATCAGCATGCTTCTCCATATTCATAACAGCCTCACGAATACAGGCTAGCAGCTCGATTTTTTCTTTTGGAGATAAAAAGTTATCTGGTATCGACCAATCCACACTAATAAATATGGGGACATCCTCCACCATTTTTTTCAGCTTAGATTCCATAGATTCATGGGACATCGCACTTTTATCTTCAACGGGTTCATACTTCAAATCTGCTATAGCTTGGCGGACATAACGGTTCACTTCATGGACCGTCTTGCGTATCTGATACACGTCTTGAAGATGCCTCTCTTGATCCACATCCTGTTCTTCCAGTCGGTCTGCCTTAACGGAGAGCAGAAACAATGATTGCGCAATTCCATCATGCAGTTCTTTAGCCAATTGTTCTCTGGCTTCAAGTGCTGCTGTTACGGCACGCTCTACCTCCAGCTCCGTCTGAATGCGTTCCAGCATATCGAACATCTTGTTGAGTAGGGTAATACTGACCAGATAAACGATCAAAGGAGTGAGCCAATTTCCTAAGTCCATTGAAATAAAGGACAGTAAAAACTGATGTCTAATATATTCCCATACGCCCACTGTCAATGTTGGTATGAAAAGAATCATCCATTTAATCTGTTTATAAGTCATTTGTGCTTTCTCCATTCTCTATAAATAGTTGATGCCTTACCGTTTGATAGGATATTTGTCTAAATTTAAGCATACGTTTTTTTTCAGATACTGAACATGACTCTATGGAGCTATGAATCTACGTATATCAAAACGAAATATATCCAATGTATGAACAAATCCAAATTCCCTTTAACCGATAATGCCCCCTAGTCCTACCAAATACAAAATACCGACCTGATCGCTCAGGTCGGTACTTCGATATTGTAAAAAGGATCAGTCAATCCGCGGCATTACAACTTTACCTTTCATGTACAATAACCCCATGAACGCACCAGTGTCTCGGTCTCGTTGCAATCCTGCAAGCAATAATCTATTTGAGAATGAGTTCAAAAGGACTTTCTTATACATCTCCCCACGTTCCTCGTATCATCTCTGCCTCTTTTACCATTCTTTCAATCAACTCGGCGACCGTTGGGATATCATGGATCATGCCAGTCACTTGCCCTGCCCACCCGAAGCCTTCTTCTTTGATACCATCGTGAATCCATCGCTTATTGGCCTCACCACTAATATAGTGTTCTAGTGCTTCATAAGTAGGTGTCACACGTTCAATTTCGAGAATGTTTTCGATGTAGTCACTTCGTAAAACTCTAGCAGGTGCATGAATTGAACGTTTGATCACAGCTGTATCTGATTCTGAACTCTCAATTAAGGCCATTTTATAGGAAGTGGAAGCGTCGACACATTCTTGTGTAGCGATAAAGCGCGTACCCATTTGGATGCCATCTGCTCCAAGTGCATGGGCAGCCATCCATCCTCTGCCATCTCCGATACCACCAGAGGCTATGACGGGAATATTAACGACATCGACCACCCGGGGTACGATCACCATGGTTCCAACATCATCACGTCCCAAGTGCCCGCCACCCTCTTGCCCAACAACAATCACAGCAGATGCACCTAGTTGTTCCGCTTTTTGTGCCTGTCTACATGAGGATACGAGCACCAATGATTTAATATCCGTGGGCTGCAACATCTCCATAACAAGCGTAGGATTCCCGCCAGTAATGCTCACAATGGGTATTTTCTCATCCATTGCGATCTGGACCCACTCCTTAAATTCAACACCGTGAATACCTATGGCAAAGTTAACTCCGAATGGCTTATCAGTTAGGGTACGTGCCCGCTGAATTTCTTGGCGAAGGGCATCTGCATTCGGGAGACTCATAGCTGTGATCTGACCTAGTCCACCAGCATTGGAAACAGCTGCAGCGAGATTAGCATAGCCTAAATATCCAAGCCCTCCTTGAATAATAGGGTACTTTATTTGTAATAATTCAGTGATACGTGTATTCCAATTCATCTTCACCACCCCTTTTTATTCTTCAATACCATGCTGTTCAAAATATATTGGATAATGCGCGGTACATCTATCATTAAAGATTGCCCCGCAATGTAGGCAACTAGTAGTATACATATATTGTTGAATCGTTAACTCCGTGTGACAGCTACCGCAAAGAATGGCCAATTCGTCAAAATACTCTTGCGGCCAACGCTCGATGCTGTGATCTGCATGCTCCTCATGGCATTTATAACATGGATAGTAACGGTTGCAGCATTTAAACTTAATAGCAATAATATCTTTTTCTGTATGATAATGAATACATCGTGTTTCGTTGTCCACGACAGACCCATAAATATCCATCTAAACTCCCCCAATATTTAATAGTATCAGGGACAGTGTGATTATTATGACTATGCCCCCTAATTGATAATCCATTTGCTGAAATTTTAATTGTTTAAAGGTGGTTCTCCCTTTCCCATTACCATACGCACGTGCATCAATCGCGTAAGTTAACTGTTCGGCACGTTGAATGATGGTGAAGAGTAAAGGAATGAGCATTGGAATATATGCAAAAATTCGCTTTGGTAGTGTTAAAGACGTAATATCATAACCTCTAGCTTTTTGTGCCAAGAGAATACGATTAAGCTCCTGTACGAAGGTCGGGATAAACCGAATCGCTATAACGATCATTAATGAAAACTGCTCTACGGGCACATTCAATTTGGATAAGGGTGCTAATAACTTTTCTAGCCCGTGGGCTAATGTTAGCGGTTGTGTGGTTAACGTTAGCATAGAGGACAGTAAGATGAGTAAAATAATTCGCCATACGATAAGTATCCCGTTATGTAGCCCCTCCATTGTTATCTCTATGAATGACCAGGACCAAATGACATTTCCTTTGGTGAATACAACGTGATATAGAAAGGTAAACATCAATACAAACAATACAGGCCTTAACCCGCTCCTGAAGATATGAAATGGGATTTTGGACATCAACACCATGCCTAATACCAAGATCGTAGCAACTACGTAACTGATGAATGTTTCTAGCATTAGGAAGCTCAGCATAATGATAATGATGCTTATAATCTTAGTTCGTGGGTCAAGTCGGTGGAATAATGAATTCGTCTCCCAATATTGTCCCAGAAGTACGGTATTAGCCATTTAGCAACTCCTTGCATGCCAGATTGGCCACACTTTTTCGAATATATCCCGCTCCCTACAACTTGCGACTTCAATCTTTTGGCCGGATAATTCCTCTACTACCTTTAATAGTTGCACGGGTTCTGGCAGAGACATTCCGAGTTTCGCAAGCCATTGTCCTTGTTCTAGAAATAACGTACTCGTATCATAATGCCCTATTAAGTGTCCTTCGTGAAAAGCAATCACCTCATCCGAGTATTCGGCAACATCGTTCATTTGGTGTGATACGTTGAGAATGGTACGATTATCTTGTTGTTGCCATTCTTTAAGTAGTCGCATCAGGCTCAGGCGGCTTACAGGATCTAGACCAGCTGTAGGTTCATCTAGAATTAGTAGTCTCGGATTCATCATCAATACTGAGGCGATAGCTAAGCGGCGTTTATAACCCCCACTTAATTGGAACGGTGCCAATGGAAGAATCTCCTCGGACAGACCCACCTGAGGCAATATGAGTTCAATAGCGTGAGTGATCTGTTGAGATGAATGACCCATCATTTTTGAGGCAAAGGCTAGTTCTTTATAAACGCTCGTTTCAAAACATTGATGCTCCGGATATTGAAAAACGTATCCTATATCAGGAATGACCTTTAGTTGACCTTTGCTATCTCTTTGAACTGGCTGTTGATCAATGCTATAGTCTCCATCAATGCTAGGAATCAACCCCTTCAGCACTTTGACAAATGTAGACTTGCCAGCGCCTGTTTGGCCAATGATGGATATCCATTTACCTTCTTCGATCGTGCAACTGACATTGTGCAATGCCACTCGATCGGTATAGTTCACGCTCACATTGTTTAGTTGATAGACCATTGTATCCGAATCATCTCCTTCCAATCTGCCATTAGTGACGTAGATTGATAGAGCATTTGATACAATCTCACAGCAAAGGGGAGCTCTAATTGATAGTCTTTAACGTCAACTGTTTCAAAAAAGGTCAGCGGATTTCCATCAAATTCAATCCGTCCTTCATGTATGACTAATATGCGCTCTGCAGATAACACTTCTTCCATATGATGAGTAATGTGAATGATGGTCATGCCCAAGCGGTGTAACTCATGCATAATAGAAAGCACATGCTCCCTCCCTAATGGATCAAGCATGGAAGTAGCCTCGTCAAAAATAATGAACTGAGGTCGCATAGCGACAATAGCCGCAATAGCTACACGTTGCTTCTGACCACCTGATAGCTGGTGGGGCATCGAATCTAAGTAATCCTCCATCTGAACAGCTCGGAGTGCATGATCCAATCGGCTTTGTATTTCTTCCCTAGGCACACGAATATTCTCCATTCCAAATACCACCTCATCCATAACGTTAGTAGTAATGAATTGGTCTTCTGGATTCTGGAATACAAAGCCTATATGCTCATGGATCATATCAAGATCCGTAGGTCTTGAAGTATCTAGATTATTAAATGTCACACTGCCTTTCTTGGGTAGCAGCAATCCATCCATCAACTTGGCAATTGTAGACTTGCCGCAACCATTAGATCCGACAATTGCCACAAACTCTCCTGTTCCAATAGTAAAACTCATATTATTGATGACAGGTTGTCCTTTTTTATAATAAAAATGAACGTGATCGAATGTAATCATTTAGTTACTTCCCTTCTGATGTTGCCAGGTTGTGAAGAATGCCTCTATGCTGTGTTCAGAAAAGGCAGGTGCAGGCTTGTGCCACTTCGTGACCCTCGAACCGTTCACACCCAATATTTCACCTGTTAAATCTGCATCCGGTTGTGCAAGTAATGCGAGCACGAAGCGGGCGATATCATCTGCTTCACCCACTCGCCAGAAATCTGGAAATGGTTCATTGCGGCTAGCATACTTTTCCTCAATATGTTCGATTACAGGTCTCGTCATATCCGTTAAGGCAGCTGGTGAAATGGCATTCACCCGAATACGATTGGCCTTAAGTTCTGCGGCTAGCGTCCACACGATACCAAGCATTCCAGCTTTGGCCGCACTGTAATTCATCTGTCCCACAGAACCCGCTAACCCAGCGGTTGAGGTCATTAAGAGAATGTCACCGCCATTTATCTGCATATGAGGCAGTACTCGCTGAATGCAATAAAAAGCCCCATTTAAATGCACATCCAATACAGATGTCCACGCTTCATCCGTCATATGCAGACAGTGTTGGTCATGCAAATTGCCAGCGTTATGGATCAATACATCAGTATGTCCATACTTAGCTATGACATCATCCACCATCGAAGTGACCGCGACTGGATCAGCCACATTGGCACAGTACCCGATAGCCTCACCGCCTGTATGATGAATCTCCTCCACTACTTCGTTGATTAACGCAGGCTTCGTACCATTGACAACCACTTGATAACCGGATTGTCCTAGATGTAAGGCGATGCTGCGTCCAATGCCTCTAGTCGCTCCTGTAATTAAGGCTACCTTTTTCATTTCGACCCCTCTTTCACTGAAAAAGTACCCGAAGCAATCACTTCGCTAAATTCGATTGCCACGATCACATGGATATTGCCATCACAGACCTCATACTCAAAAATCGCTACTGTATCTACTAATAGTGGATTGTGAAATTTCATACTATAGGTCGTGATCCATTGTGTTGGATGATCGGTTAAATACAAAGATTGTGCTAATCCCATAATATACATGCCATGCGCGACAGTCCTCTTATATCCAGCCTTTGCTGCGGCTTCAACATTCAGGTGAATGGCAGCCTTATCGTTAGAGGTAGCGGCATATTGCTGAATAGCTTCAGCGGTTATGTGTTTCTTCATTTTGATCACCTACTCGAATTAATACGGTATCTGCTGTGACGATGAGATCACCGTTACATTTGCAAACAAGGGTATGGGTATATAGAGTCAAATCTCCCTGACTTCCTACTTTTTTCTCCACCTTCGAAAGAGATAATTCACAATCTAAGATCATCTCCGCAATAATGGGTGCCTTGTATGAAAAGTGCTGTGAACCGTGAATAAAAGGGCCTTCCACATTCAACCAAGGAATATCGAATGATTGCCAGAAAATAATCGGCATCGTTGCGGGTGCGATGATATCGCCATGTATCCGTTGCAAGGGAGCTTCGATACTTTGAGCATAGTCCGTAATCCATTCAGCGGTGATATGAAGTCGATGTTGGACGCTGTTCATTCGATAGCCTCCACGAGGGTTGCAAGACCTATCCCGCCACCAATACCTAGGGTGGCAAGACCTCGCTTATAAGGTTTGTGCAGCATTTCCGCACATAAGCGCGTCATTAATATGGCTCCTGAAGCACCATAAGGATGTCCAATGGCTAGTGCGCCTCCTCCACGATTGACCTTTTCCTCTGGAATCTGAAGCTCCTTCAGCGAAGCCAATACTTGCGAGGCAAACGCTTCATTGAACTCCACGATATCCAAATCGGCGACCGTCAGACATTGACGATTTAGCACCTTCTGAACAGCTGGGACAGGACCGATACCTAAATAATTCGGATCTACACCTGCAGCTTGAGCATCAACCACTCGCAGAATAGGTTTTAGGTTAAGCTCCTTACATTTTTCATGGGACATGATGAGAACAAGAGATGCCCCATCATTAAGAGGACACGCATTGCCAGCGGTTACGGTTCCCTCTTCCAGAAAGATTGGTGATAGTCGTTGCAGCTTGTCCAGGCTCGTATCGGCTCTTGGACATTCATCGTGGATAATCCATTGGCCATTCACTTGAACAGGAACAATTTCTTGCAGAAAACGGCCTGTTTGCTGTGCGTGAATCGCTTTTTGATGACTTGTTAAAGAATAACGGTCCTGTTCGTCTCTAGAAATTGCATATTGTTTAGCGACATTCTCCGCTGCAATACCCATATCAGGGTCACCATAGGAACTTGGCGTGAAGTGAGCACGTGTGTATAGCTGCGGTACACCCATTAGAGTCTGTGGCTTGGCCATTTTCCATGGTGCGCGACTTGTGCTCTCAACTCCACCTGCTAAATAAATCTCACCCGCGCCGCTCTGAATTAACCGTGCCGCTATATTGATAGCCTCTAGACCAGAACCGCACTGTCGATCAACAGTGACACCTGGGACCGTGACTGGAAGTCCTGCTTCTAGAGCAGCAACTCGTGCAATATTGCCACCTAGACCTACGACATTACCAATGATGACATCATCGATTAAATCCTCTGGTAAATTCGTTACTGCTACCAGATGTCGAATAAGCGGTGCTAATAAACCTTCTGGCTCAAGAGTACTTAATCTGCCGCCCATCTTGCCGATAGGGGTACGTTTAGCCATTACAATTACAGCCTCAGTCATACCATCACTCTTTTCATGTCGTCTTTCATGGCCTGACGAGCCATTTTCCCACTACTTGTATAGATGAATTGATCTACTGTGATAATCTGCTTCGGGGATTTGTAGCTCGCTAAATGCTGACGGCAGTAATTCTTAATTTCTTCTGTAGACAAGCGCTGTTGACCACTCCATTTCACGAGTGCCGTCACCTGTTCACCCCAGTAGGCATCTGGCACGCCAAGCACCATCACTTCTTGAATTTCTGGAATCTGCTGTAGCACAGACTCTACTTCCTCTGGAAACACATTAAGGCCTCCGGTTACCATCATATTGTTAGAGCGACCAGCCATATATAAGTAGCCATACTGATCTATATACATAAAGTCTCCAGTAATGAGCCACCCATCTCGAAAAACGGAAGTCGTTTCCTCAAGTAATTGATAATAACCTTTAAACATCATTTCACTTCGAATGTATAGCTGCCCGATGCTATCGGTGGGTACTTCTTGAAAATGTTCGTCACGAATAGAGATCTCTACGCCATGGAAAGGCCTGCCTACTGAATTGAGCTTGTTTGCGGCATGAATATCCAAATAACTGATATAACTAGCTTCAGAGGATCCGTAAAATTCGTATAGTTTTACCCCACCAAATACCTCTTTGCACCTATTCTTCGATGTCTCAGTCCACTTCCCACCCGAACTAATCAAAGCTTGTATTTGCGTCGCGCGAGGTATCGTCTCCTGTATCATCGATTCAATCATCGTTGGTACGACATACAAAATCATCTCGGGGATTTGTTTACACAATTGCAGAACCTTACTTGCGTTGAAATCTTTTACAATATGAAAGGTAGCACCAGTGTATAGACTCTGCATGATAGCGAATAACGACAAAGAGTGTACAAATGGACCAGGGGCTAACACATGCGTCATGTTGTTCAGCTGGAAAGCTTCACTCGTAGACTTAAAACTGTTCAACCACGACAAATGTGTGCGCATATACCCCTTTGGTGTTCCTGTTGTGCCTGAAGTAAAACCGATAAATAATAGTTCATTGGTGTTATCTATTTCAGCCTCTGGCTGTAAAGTATCTATCCAGCTTTCATAAAAACCCGCTTCTTCAGCTGCTGAAAAGGTAAGAAGTTGGATTTGTTTGTCGTGTAAGACTAGCTTCTTAGCGAATGCAGTCTCTGCAAAAATCATTTTTGGTTGACACTGCTCTACTATGGCATTCACTTCTTTTGAACTCCATTTTGGATCCAACGGAATAGGCACACACCCTGCATAGATCGCTCCAAGAAAAACCTCCACAAATTCGATACGATTCGTAGATATAATAGCAATCCTGTCGTGGTTTAGACCATTTCGTTGTAAACCCAGTGCAATTTGTTTCATCCTCTGTACTAATGCAGAATAAGTACGGCACTTATTACCATCAGATAAAGCGATTTGGTCAGGTTGCTGCGTTGCATAGTGTAGTAATGGTTCTACTAGATTCATTGCTCATCACACCTATTCTAAATTTCAGTACTATGTGTTATTCACTTTTTCTTCTATCGGACTGACGGCTTTTAACTGTAGTGCAATGATGGCTACGATAATGGCTTTAAGACAATCTCCTGGTAGAAATGCGGTAGCACCCACAAGACCTGCCCACACCGATGTATGTGTAATGATAGCCATGACTGGCGCACCGATTAAACTTATAAGCACAACACCAAATACAAGATTAATGACGATAACTTTCCATGTTCTTAACGAGGACCACACCTTTTCGGTCATATAACCGATACAGAAAGCGGCGACTGGCCAGCTTAGAATGTAACCAACAGATGGTCCTACGAATACAGAGAGACCTCCACGTCCACCCGACAATAAAGGTAAACCTAAAGCGACTAATACGATAAATAAAATCAAACTAAGCGCACCCGTCTTCTTTCCTAAAAAGGATCCTGCTAGCATGACGCCAAGAGTTTGTGCGGTAATTGGAACTGGGATAAAACCCAGTGTAATGGGTGGAATCATGCCTAATACCCCTATGAATGCAGCGAATAATGCTGCAAATACCATCTCTTTTGTTTTCATTTGCGACCTCCATTATTATGATGAACAATTAAATTTCTACTAGAGTCGACATCTATGTATTAGGTAAATGATAACTTGATAGCTCACCATTGTAAACCATTAAATAATTTATGGTTAACAATATAGTTATGATGATACAATAACAACGGATTAGAGAGAATAAACCAATAAGATCGGCAGATATTATTCCGGGAACATATGAGTTAGAACTCTCTTATAATTAAAAGAAGCAGCTCAATTGAGCTGCTTCTTTTAATTATAAATGGGAGATTATCATCTTCATCTCGCTATACTTTATACAATAATCAACATCCATTAATCAGTTTTTTGGGGTTTACGAAAGAATGATGCTATGCTGACTGCGAGTCCAAGAATTATACCAATAGCTAAGAATAAGTAACCTATGGGAATGAGAAAGAATGGTTCCTTTAGTGTTCCATCAGGTGCGACTTCGGATCCGATGATACTATATGTGACAAAACAACCGATTCCTATAATAATTGACATTAAAGCTAGAATATTTTTTTTCATCATTACAACCTCCAAATAAATGATTAAATCCCGTTATTTCTTGTTATTCGTTTATAGCGCATCTTTTGAATACTCCAGTATATCACCTGGTTGACACTCAAGAACTTCGCATATTTTTTCTAAAGTCGAAAAGCGAACAGCCTTCGCCTTTCCATTTTTAAGTATGGATAGGTTCGCCATAGTTATTCCGACTTTTTCAGAAAGTTCAGTGACGCTCATTTTTCTTTTCGCCAACATAACATCGATATTGATTATTATCGCCATATGATCACCTCAGACTGTTAAATCATTTTCTGATTTTATTTCAAGTGCATTTATTAACAGTTCCTGGAGAACAGCTGCAAAAAGTGCTATTGCTAATGCGGCAAAAATAATTATTCCTCCTATAATTGCAATTGAAGGATGTAAGACGTTCTGGAATCCTAATAATGTGAGTCCAATTACATATAATATGATTATTGCAATGGCACAATATTTTAAATACTTCAATGATTCTACAGCTAATTCAGAAAAAGCATTTTTATTTTCAATATGATTTAATAGTTTTAAAGCGTGGTACAGAGCAATAAATAACGGTATCACTGTAGTATAAACACCTATAAGCACAGGATATTTCAAATAGCCATACTCAGGATTCATTTCTACAGTATTTCTAGCAAGCCATGGCAACCAGAATATACATAGACTAAGAAATATACAACCAATGATGACAACAGACAGTTTCAAAAAAGTTGTTTTTCCTCTTTTCATAGAACACCTCACAATTTTATGTTGGTCATATCATATCATATCATTTATCGTTTATCAATAAATTATTATTGTTTAACATCGTATATGTATTGTTAATCATGAAATTCACTGTTTTGATTGGTGAATAAATGCATTCATCCTCATTTCAAAAAAATAACCAATGCTCGATGGATACCGTTGTTGATTTTGAGCTTGGTCATAAAAATATATTAAAAAAGAACTCGAATTAATTATTTCGAGTCCTTGAAGATCACTGGAACCATGATTTCACGAGAATTGGTCATTCCTAACCGTAGTAACCTCCTAATCCTTCGAGTACAACTCTAAAGACTGTGTGTCCATAATCGGATTCGCATACCTCGCAATCGTTATTGTCAGCGGCTGAGGATAATCCTTGGCATTCTCCCCAAACCTATAACGAAGCTCGTTTACCACGGTATTATCCTTCGACGATTGTCCGCCGAAGTTCCCCCCCGAGGTGGTTTTATTCACTCTTACATTGTTATGCACTTGACCTTGCGCATCGGTGAAAGTATTGGAAAACCAAGGATACGTGATCGACATTTGGGCAGTCTCATTCTCAATCTTCTGCCTTAATAGAATTTCCCCCTCTTCTGCATAATTCTCAGGCTCAGGCTCGACAAGTTCAAGATCACTTCCCGGCGCACTAATAATCTGTTTCTGGTTAAGATCGACAACAATTTTCATCTGATCCTTATCGACAGCTGAAATTCCTAATGTTTTCAACGTAATGGAGTCTGGCTGGCTATAATCAAAGTTCTTGTATACTAGCGTGGCCTTGGAAGTATCTGTGTATACTTCTGAATTGAACGATGTAATTAGGTTGGGGTAATATAATTTTTCGGACTTCCCCCCTTTCGTAGCGATCAGAACAGGATTTATTAATTCGAAAATTTGTTTCTCGTTGTCCTTATCATACTCCAAATCCACATAGGTGCTCAGCGGTGTATAAAGCACTTGATGCACGTTAATTTTTTGTCCGTCAATGGTCAGAATACGTTCTACCTTCAACGTATGAGTCTTGTCTTTGAACATGTCAGGGTCAAGCTCGAAGGGAACATCCAGATCAGTCCGGTACTTGCTGTTTCTAGAACCACTAGAAGCGAGAGCCTTATCTGAAGTCTCGGTAAGAGCCATGTTGAATTTCACATCTTTCGGATATGAAACTGAAGGTGAAAGACTATTATTTGAATATACAAAGTATTTGATTTGACCTGGTCGGATCTGATTATCTTCACTCGTTATGTCTAACGATCCTCCTATAGAAGGAGCCTTGAAATCTCCGTAATCAAGAGAGAAATCTGCCGGGACCACTGTTTGATCCGTATTATTTTGTACACTATGTAAGACAAATACTTTCCGACCATCTGTTACAGCACCCATTACTTCAACCTTAAGCCCCCCTATTTCCACGCTTTGATAAACAGGCTTAATGAGGTTTCGTTCAAGTGCGCTCACAAATGACTTATCTTGTACAGATGAAGATCTAAATATTTCAGAATCGCTCCAATTCTTAGTGATGGAACTCCTCACCGCATCCTGAGCAAGTGCAGTCACCGGGACTTCTTTAAAGAATGAGAACGTAATTAGTACTGCAGCCGCTACGGTTACAACCGCACCTATTCCTAAGGAATAGATATGTTTCTTCTCGCGTTTTTTCCCACGCATAATTCCACCTCGCATAGCATTATAAATTTTCATTTCTTGTAAAGTTTCAACACGCTTGTTAACTTCATCAGCATCCTGATGAAGAATACGTTCTTCTCTTTCTATCATTTTCATTCGCCTCCCGTATCTCTACAGATATTTCCGAAGCTGCTTGAGTCCTTCTCGTAGCCAGGTTTTAATCGTCCCCTCTGGTTTTTCTAGCACTTTTGCAATTTCAACAGTTGTCATATCCTGATAGTATTTTAGCATCACAGCATGCCGATATTTGGGCTTCATCCGCACCATTGCCCGTTCCAAGTCGATCCGATCGTTGCTAGTCATTTCCAGAACCGCATTCTCTTCCAACGTTTCTGCTGGAAACACACGCTTTTTACGCCGGAGTTCATCCATGCAACAGTTGATCGTAATTCGGATTACCCAGGACGTAAAGGATTGCTCGTCCTTGAGTTTTTTGCGCTTCATCCATGCCCGACATGACGCTTCTTGCACTACTTCCAGGGCGTCCGTTTCCGTCCTCAGATAACTGAAAGCGATCGCGTACATTTTGCGGTGCTCGACGTACAGGCGTTCAAAAAAGATTTCTTCATCCATTAGCGCAAAGTCTGCTAATCTGACCTCTTCCAAAGTTCCCACTATCCACCACTCCCCTTTCTATTTCTTCGTGTTGGTATTGGGAAGAAGTCATCTAAATTATGTATACAAAGATAAGACGTAGTTGTCCTGAAAAACGATTGATTTTTTTTATACATTTCTCTTATTTCTATTTCTTAATGCCTATTTATCGTGAAACTAGTTGTACACTAGGCTAATGATTAGAGTACTATAACCACAAAAAAAAGACGCCTAAGCGTCTTTAATATCAACCAAGCTGCATTGTTGTGAGACAAGTATCGTCGGTCTCGAACGTTGATATTTCGGACTCCGCCGTCTTTCCGTCATGTTCAACTGTTATGCTATACTTTGTGTCACGTGGTAGCCACAGATCGATAAATCCGTTAGATTGGGATTTCATTTTTTCATCCACAATTACGCTACCATCCTCGTCTTTGATGTTTACGTTAAACTCTTTTTCCACCATTTCTCCTTGGCACCCAGTCAAGCTATGGGTTGCACAAGGGTGTGTTTGATCAACATACGGTGCAATGGAAAGAAAAAACTCATTGTCGGGTAAGTCATAGGTTGACGATTGTTCGTCATTTTCGGTTACGATGAGTTGCTTCGATGTGATTGAAGCGGACTTAGCTGTTAATATGTCTGTACTGTATCCATGCACCATTTTTTTAATACTTTGTGCATCAATTTCTGTAGGCGCATTTTTTTCGACACTTCCCATAAACATAAACGCGCCTATCCCTAACACAACAGCACCCAATCCAGTTGCCACTAAGATTTTTCTTCTCAACTTGTATCAACCCCTTCTCACTTTCAACAACTTCATAAATCTCCCATTCTCATTCTTTAGTATATCTTTTAAAACCAAGTTATCACATATTTAGACATGACGAAACAGTGAAATATATATGCATAAGGGTTGTTTTCTTGTCAATTCCGTCTATACTTCGTCTTGTCTTCTTCCGTAATTTCACGTAGTACTCTACAAGGATTACCTGCAGCTATTACGCCAGATGGAATATTCTTTGTCACAACGCTCCCTGCACCGATGATCGTATCGCCGCCGATTGTTACACCAGCAATAACGGTCACACCACCGCCAATCCAAACGTTATTTCCTACAGTGATTGGGGCTACAATTTCTAATCCCTCATTACGTTGCTCCACGTCAAACGGATGACCCGCTGTATAAAATCCGCAATTTGGCGCTACAAATACATTATCTCCAAATACTATTTTGGCTCCATCTAACATGACACTATTATGATTGCAATAAAAGTTTTCTCCGATTTCAATATTATATCCATAGTCACACACGAAAGGCTGCTCTATTAAGAAACGATCGGTTGTATTACCTAGCAGCGTTTTTATTATTGCTTCTCTTTCATTTACTTTTCCTGGATGGAGCTGATTATAATCGTAGCAAAGTCCTTTAGCATATGAACGTTCTTCAATTAACTCTTGATCATAATTTGCATTATAAAGTAGTCCTTGTTGAGATTTTTCTTTTTCTGTCATAACTTCATATTCCTCCAAATCTATAGTTCTCATGGTATTAACTCCTTTCCGTCGCTTCTCTACTTATCCTTACCAAGTGAGTTCCTTTGCAATCGAGGAATCAATACATAGGCGAACGTGAATAAAGGGCTTAACCATAAGAAAGGTGTATAAAGTGCATATTCTATCACCGGAACACCAAGTGTAGTTGCGAAAAATGCTCCACTCACGCCCCATGGAATCAAAGGATTAACGAGTGTTCCACAATCTTCAAGCGTACGGGATAACGTCTTCGCTGGAATACCTCTGCGGGTATATTCATCCTTGAACATTTGTCCAGATAAAAGGATAGAGAGATACTGTTCGCCGGTCATGCCATTTACCGCAATAGATGATGCACCGGTCATGATAACAATGCTGCTCTTACGTTTCAGTGGTTGAATAAGCTTCTGGAAGAAGGCTTCGATGACGCCACAATGCTGTAACAATCCTCCTAAGGATAGAGCAATTAAGATCAGAGATACGGACCACATCATCGATTGCAAACCGCCTCGGTTAACGATCGAAGCAACCGTTTCGTTAGCGATCGTACCTTTGTATCCGCTTTGCATCACACTAAACCAGACATCGATTGCTGTCTGATGCTGAACGAAAGCAGTCACTAGAAGGCCGCTGCCTATCCCAGTGACTAGCGTTGGAAGTATCGGAATCCGCTTGATAGAGCAAGCAATAACCGCGAGCGGTGATACCAACGTTAACCAGTGAATTTGGAACCCCTCATGCAATGCAAGCTTGATTTCTTGCAACGATGATAAGTCTATCGTATTGGTCTTTGGCGCTAATAGGAAAAATACAGTCGTTACGACTAGAGACGGTAGCGTTGTGTATAGCATGTTGCGAATATGTGTGAATAATGATATACCAGCCACTGCTGGGGCAAAGTTCGTTGTATCTGATAATGGCGACATTTTATCACCAAAACAAGCCCCACAGATAATTGCTCCCGCAGCTAAGGTTGGAGAAATACCCGTTGATAAAGCAATTCCCATCAAAGCGACACCAACCGTACTTACTGTAGTAAATGAGCTGCCAGTGAACATCGAGATGACGATCGTGATGTATAACGCGCTCACTGCAAAATATTGCGGATTAATATAATCCATACCATAGTATAAAATCGTTGGTACCGTACCGCTCATCATCCATACGGCTATCAGAATACCAATGAGTGAGAGGATAAGAATCGGCATAATAGCCGTTTGAATGCCTTTAATAATGGCAGATTCGAGTCTATCCCATGAAAATCCAAAAAAGCGCAATAAGGTGGCGGTGCCAACAGTAGTTGCGAGAAGTGGAATTTGCGGTTCCGCTTTTAATAGAAAGATCGATACAAATAGAAGTGCCAGGATAAAAACGATGATGATGATGCTTTTTGAGAAACTAAGTTGTCTGTTCATGATGTTAGAGCTCCTTATACATTGTTATCGGGAATAAGATTCATATTCCTATTCACTTTTTTACTTTTATGCTGTTTTGCTTTCTAGCATTGAAGTACTGAGGTACTATAAACGATAGATATAAGTAGAGTCAATGTTATATATATACAAAACCGGTTTGTCAGCTAACTGAACTAGATGTTCTTTCGATTGTTGTTTGCTCATTTCTCTTTAAACAATTAAAATTATACCCGTTCATATATTGATGTATGAGAAGGAGTGTACTTACATGATGAAGGCAGCAATATATTATGGTAAGAATGATATTC
The DNA here is from genome assembly GCF_900156375.1 of Paenibacillus macquariensis. Taxonomy (GTDB): domain Bacteria; phylum Bacillota; class Bacilli; order Paenibacillales; family Paenibacillaceae; genus Paenibacillus_AQ; species Paenibacillus_AQ macquariensis. The sequence goes on along the minus strand of NZ_FTNK01000002.1, from coordinate 541,993 downwards.
GCGTGGAAGAACGACCAATTCCTACTGTTGGAACCAAAGATGTCTTAGTACGCAACTTACGTAGTGGTATCTGTGGTACAGATATTAATATCGTGAAGGTTGGAGCAGGTAATATGGGTATCAGTATAGGTTCCGAGTTCGGACACGAAATGGTAGGCGAAATTGTTGAGGTAGGAACAGATGTATCTTCTGATATTGTAGTTGGGATGCGCGTTGGGATAAATCCTATCACAGCAAAGAAGGTTGGGCGTCGTAAATCGCTAGAATGCTCTGGATTTTCACAATTTGTCCTGATTGAAGATGCATCACTGAATCATAACTTATATGAAATGAATCCAAATATCCCTGTAGAAGTAGCGGCATTGATGGAACCGATGAGTGTTGGACGTCATGGTGCTTTTAGTGCAAATCCTGTGCCAACGGATAAAGTAGTTGTATTAGGTGCTGGTCCGATTGGTCTTTCAGCTGCTGCAAGTTTAATTGCGGAAGGAATTACTAATGTATGTGTAGTTGATATTGATGATTGGCGTTTAGAGAAAGCAATCGAACTAGGTGCTGTTACGGTAAATACAACGAAAGAAAGCCTTGAAGAAGGACTCACCAAACATTTTGGTGCAATAAACGTATACGGACAAAACGTGCCAGATGTGGATGTATTTATTGATGCAGCAGGAGCACCTATTCTATTTGATCAAGTCATGAAGATTACCAAACCTCATGCTAGAATTTCGATTATAGCCGTTTATAAAAATGAGGTCCCTATTAGTCTGGCACAAGTCATGTCAAAAGAAGTACAAATTAAAGGTGCTAGTGGTTATACTCACGAGGATATTGCGAAGGTCATTGAACACCTTACAAATATAACTAATCTTTCTACCATCGTTACACAAGTCTATAAACTTGATAATATTCAAGAAGCATTCAATAAAGCAATCGATGCTAAAGAAACAATTAAAGTTGTTATAGATTTAACATAATCATTCAACTAATGTATATTGTATCAGAGCTCATTTTGTTCTATTTCAGTTCAAAATGAGCTCGTTTATTTGATACCTTATTGATTTATCTGTAGATCGGATATGGCATATAATACAGCTGATCCACTGATTTTCACACGATCACCGACTAATTCGCAGTATAATGTTCCCCCACGTTTAGAACGCTGTCTCGCCACCAATTTATTCTTGCCTAGACGGTTAGTCCAAAATGGAATGAAGTTACAATGTGCAGAACCGCATACTGGATCTTCATTCACATTTAACTTTGGAAAAAAGCTTCTAGAAACGAAGTCGTACTTTTGACTCTTCGCTGTAATAGACACACCCAAGCCTGGTAGCTGTTTGAGCTTGGAGAAATCAGGCGATGCATGCTGAACATCTTCTTCATGTTCTAGTACAAACATTAAATCTCTACCCAGATAGGTTTCTACAGGTCTTACACCAAGAGCTTCAACCATTTGTTCGGTTAAGGTGCATTTTTCGGGCATTCTGCTAGGGAAATCCATTTCATAAAGATCCCCTTTCTTCACAACAACAAGTTCCCCGCTCATGGTCTGAAATGTAATCTGGTCGCAATTTATTTCGTAATAGTTAGCAATGACATACGCCGTTGCCAATGTAGCATGTCCGCATAGGTCAAACTCTTCTAATGGAGTAAACCATCTCAAACGATAGCCCTCTGCTTCTTTAACAGCAAACGCGGTTTCAGAAAGATTATTTTCTGCAGCAATGTTTAACATGGTATCATCTGAAATCCAATCATTCATAATACAGACTCCCGCAGGATTCCCTTCGAATAATTGTTCTGCAAATGCATCTACAACATAATATTTCATTGTATTAACCTCCTAAATAAGTTGATAATGAATCACATTTATAACTTTAGCACATTAATTGTATGGTTTAAATGATATAATTGTATGCAAGACAATTTTTCAGGAGGCTTAAGAATGCCCGTAAATTCATTTGAACAATATCCTATGACGTGGAAACCAGATAAAGATCAACTTGTTTCTCCGTTATATCGATCCATAGCCAGCTTATTAGAATATGATATTCTCAACGGTTATCTGCCACCTAATACCAAACTTCCGCCTCAAAGAGAGTTAGCCGATTATCTTGATATTAATCTTAGTACCATAACTAGAGCTTTTAAAGTATGTGAAGTGAAAGGATTAATATATGCGGTTACTGGGAGGGGAACCTTTGTCACTCCCAATGCGAGAAATGCTATCTTTATGGCAGAAAGTAGTGAGGAATTAAATTATATAGAAATGGGCATTGTCAAACCACTCGACTGCACAAACGGATTAGTGGTAGAAACGATTAAAAGTATTGCTAATAAAAATTATTTGGAGCAATTACTTGATTACAGACATCCACTAGGTATGCCCTATCACAAAATGGCAGCTAGGAAGTGGATGCAGCGATTTTCCATGGACGCACCCGTTGATAACATCGCTATCACTTCAGGAGGGCAAAATGCTCTAACTTTGATTTTAATAGCCTTGTTCCATCCTGGGGATAAGATTGCGGTTGATATGTATACGTATCCTAATTTCATTGAGCTCGCTAACATACTCAACATCCAGCTCATACCTATTGCGGCAGACGAATTAGGCATGATGCCGGAAAGATTAGATGCTGCTTGCAATGCAAATCAGCTACAGGGAATTTATTTAGTTCCATCCTGTAATAACCCCACTGCTATCACGATGAATATGAACCGGAGAAAGGATATAGCAGATATTATCAAAAAATACGAACTTATATTAATAGAAGATGACATTTATTCATTCCTTGCTCCAGAAGGCTATTTACCCGTTTCACATTTTGTGCCAGATCGATTTGTTTATGTTCTAAGTATCGCTAAATCACTAAGTTCTGGGATGAGAGTAGCCTTCATAGCTTACGCTAATGTATTTGTAGAGAAAATAACATACGGAATCTTTAATATCAACATCAAAACGTCTGGCTTAAATGCAGAAGTTATAGCAGAGTTGATTAACACAGGCGTTGCTGACAGGATTATTAGAGAAAAGAAAGAAATGGCAAAAGTACGCAATGAACTTTATAACAAATATTTTGAAGTTAATAATCCATCTGAAAATCCGTTTAGTTTTTTCAGATGGCTTCCACTGTCTCATCCTTGTACACTCAAGGAGTTTGAACAAAATGCTTTAACATATGGTATCCATGTATATCATTCCGATCGTTTTTTGGCCAAAAAAGATGAATCAGCTCAGTTTATTCGTATTTCACTAACATCGACTAAAGATGTTGATGAATTGGATAGAGGACTTGTCCTGCTTAAGCGTCTCCTGTTAAATCTAAAGTAGATAGACTACTGATTAAACATTGATAGAAAAATTAGAAGAAACACTGGCTTCATGACCACGGAAATCATAAGAGAGTGTTCAAGATTGGAATGTATTTGTAAATTATAAAAATTGGTTACTTGGAAAGGAGGTCTAAGTGATGTCGAGTACATCGGATGATATAAAAGCATTAGACCATCACTCAAGTGGGTTACAAAGTTACATTGATTCTCCCATAAAACAACGGCAATTATATCGACGGACGCTGCTTATCGTTGTTATTTCACAAATTTTTGGAGGCGCAGGACTTGCTGCAGGTATAACAGTGGGGGCACTACTCGCGCAGGATATGTTAGGAACAGATAGTTTCACAGGTGTTCCTGCAGCGCTGTTCACTCTTGGTTCAGCAGGTGCAGCGCTACTGGTAGGACAACTTTCTCAACGTTTTGGACGCCGTTTAGGACTCGCGACAGGATTCTTACTTGGAGGTATCGGTGCGATTGGCGTAGTAATGTCAGCATTAACTAATAATGTTCTACTACTTTTAGTATCTCTACTCATCTATGGTTCCGGTACTGCAACCAATTTACAGGCTCGCTATGCAGGAACTGACCTAGCAAATTCTAGACAGCGTGCAACTGCTATTAGTATTGCGATGGTTTCAACCACCTTCGGTGCTGTTGCGGGGCCAAATTTGGTTGACGTAATGGGTAGGTTTGCTATGTCAATCGGTGTGCCTGCTCTTGCGGGCCCGTTTATTCTAGCAGCTGCAGCCTACATTATTGCTGGTATGGTACTTCTAGTATTTCTTCGACCAGACCCTCTCATCGTTGCGAAAGCCATTGCAACAGATGTACAGAATCAGAATGAGCGAGATCTATTAGACGCGAATTCCATATCACTAGCAGTAAATAAACGTGGGATCATAGTTGGAGCAACTGTAATGGTCTTAACCCAAATTGTCATGATTGCAATTATGACAATGACACCTGTACATATGGGGCATCATGGACACAATTTGAAAGCAGTAGGACTCGTAATTGGGTTCCATGTAGGTGCAATGTACTTGCCCTCTCTCTTGACGGGTATTCTTGTAGATAAGATTGGACGTAAGCTAATGGCATTGGCTTCTGGTGCCACTCTTCTTGCTGCTGCTATAGTGGCTGCTATTGCACCAGCTGATTCCATACTAGTACTGATTATTGCTCTTTCTTTACTTGGACTTGGCTGGAACTTCGGCTTGATTAGTGGTACTGCACTCATCTTGGATTCAACTCATCCATCCACTCGTGCAAAGACGCAAGGATCTGTCGATGTATTGATCGCTTTGGCAGGAGCATCAGGTGGAGCACTATCTGGCATGGTGTTAGCTTATTCTAGTTATACAACACTCTCACTTGCTGGAGGGATTCTTTCACTACTGCTTATCCCAGTCGTGTTCTGGCGTCATAGCAAGCATAAATAATGTGTGTTTGGAAGAGCAATAAGGATTGAGAAATGACAACTGATGATCAATGAGTATTAAAAAAACAAAGGCAAGATTGAGAGATAATACATCCCTTTATCTTGCCTTTTTTTATGATATTGCTTGCTTTTTTAGGTGCAGTAGACAACACAGTGTATGCTTCTTGTCCTGTTCATGCTCTTATCGCACTTGAGAATCTTGACTTCGTTTATTTTCTAACACTGTCTATTCACCGCTCCTCCTTTTCCATAGTTGTATGTTCTTTCGAATGTAAGACGTGTTATTTTAGTATCTCGCCAAATCCTATTAACATAACGCCAGTAGATTTTTGAAATGTTTTTTTACCATTGTTTCACATGATCTAATAGATACACTACGATCAAAAACCAACCCACTGCTATTGCAGTGAGGATTAAGAATATTACTGAATACTCCTTGTAGATATGATTCCTTACTATGATTGTGCGATAACTTTTCATTAGACACCTGACTATCTTCTGCTTGAACATCCTCTAAATATAAGTGCGCTAAGACCCGTCGCCATCCCGAGTACCGTATATCGTCCCGCTTTTGCGCCGTACAACAATTCACCGTATTCCTCTATCTGCAGTTGATTAGTTTTGAGGTGAATTCTCAAATATTGTTTAGGTGTTAATCCAATCTGTCTTTTTAAATCATCTCCCGCATTACAATCAGATCCTCTTTGCTCCACACCGCCATAAGCATTACTATTTTTTGATTTACAAACCATGATAACAGGAGTCCTTTGAGGGATCGAGTTAGCGGCCAAAAGCCAGCGACCCTTGCTCTGCGATCCGACCATGACTAGAGTCCCCTTGGGACTTAATATGCATTTGCAATCTAAAAGCGAATGGTTCCCCACCGTGTCGAAAATCAGGTCATAAAATTTCCCGCTTTGGGTGAAGTCCTCACGAGTGTAATCGATGACCTGGTCAGCGACAATGGATCGGACCATGTCCGTTTTTCTGGCTGGTGCTGCACACGCTTCTTTATAGATATTCTGTAATAATTAACCATGCCATATTTTTGCATAACCCGTCCAGAGCCAGGATTTGAAGCGAGATATCTCGCACATACTTCGTGATAATGCTTTTCTAAAAAAGCGAACTCAATTATTGTTAAAATTAACTTCATTCGTTTGAATCCATTTAAGGGACCACGAAGATAATATGGTGATTTTATCATGAGCAAATCTTGTAATTTCCGAAATTCCCTTAACGATAATCCGTAATCTGAGTAGTGCGGTCTGCGGTTAATGGTCACATCAACAGCTTCTATATCCATTTAATCGATTCGTTTACACAGCTTTGTGCCCCATTAGTTATTGCATCGGGACTCCGATTCTCCCGGAACTTCATTTTATACTGTAAGAGCAATCAAGTCTTCTTGCAGTATAAATATTGATGCTATCAAAAAAATTTAATTTACCAATTAGACTCTCCCCCAAATCCCTCAACTTAATTTGAATATGATAACTTGAAAGATCAAATGAAGTGCAGCCTAGAGGAGAATTTCTTCATTATGTATATTATGATTATTGATCCTGAACAAATCCCCGTTCCTCCCCCTGTCGAAGGCTTTGTGGAACACTGTATTTAGCAAATTGCTATATAACCATTATTAGTCGACTACGCCCCAACTACCTAAGGAAAGGCATCTTGCCAAAGAAATTATTAGATTAGCCCAAGCTCCTTCTAAGGCAAAAAACTGGCCAAGCAAGCCCAACTAAATGTAACGAGAAAATTTAGTTGGCGAGAAACAGCAATCAAATCAGAAAAGATTTATGCTTCGAAAATTTCCAAGTAGAGGTGTTTCTATGGCGAATCGCGAAAGTACAGTTGGAAGCAAATGGGTCAAAACGAAGGTTCTCTTACTAAACAAAGAACTTAGCGAATTTGTTCCGGAAACAAGAATCTACAGTCAAACGAACTTGCTTCATATGTTGAAAAAGCACACGATGGTTTATGTCAAGCCTATCAATGGCTCTTTCGGACAAGGCGTTATTCGTGTGGAGAAGAATGATAAATACCGATTTCAATCCGGTAAAGTTTCTAGGTCATTTAGAACGTTTCTAGACTTATACACTGCTCTGAACAAAGCCAAGTTAAATAGACCCTATCTGGTGCAACAGGGCATTCATCTCTTAACCCATCAAAATCGAATATTCGATACACGCATCATGGTACAAAAAAGCCCAAAGAAAACTTGGGAAGCTACTGGTTATATTGGTCGAGTTGCTCATCCGAATAAAATAGTGACGAACTTTCATAATAGCGGCAAACCGCTACCCTTAGAATTATTACTTGGTTCCTATTTAAAGAAACAGGAGAAACATGATTATATCAACAGCTTGCGACATTTAGGATATAAAATTGCTACACACTACCAGAAGAGTTATCCTGGATTTAAAGAAATTGGTGTTGACATCGGAATCGATAAAAAATTGAAGCCATGGGTATTAGAAGTAAACACAGCACCTGACCCATTTATATTCAATCAATTAAAAGATAAGAAAATGTTCTTCAAAGTTCTGCATTATGCGAGAGTAAACGGCCGGTTTTTATCCATAAAACGCAAGTGATTTGTTTTTCCATAAGTTAGTTAAAAAACCTCCAATCCTGTTTAACCAGTGGGATTGGAGGTTTTGGTATTAGTAAGAGAATCGACGCCGACGGACCATCATCTTAGCTATTAATAGGCCCAGCCCCCTCTGGTAATTGAACAATACTGCCAATGGTTTTTACTATAGTCGTGGCAGAAATTATCGGGATTACTGAACTCTCCGTTGTATTCGTGTATTCTCAAACACCTACAATTGTTAGGAAGCACCCGTAACTCTTGTTGCTCCCTCACCTCTTGCTACAAGCAATTCGCAAGATATAATACGGTGAGCTTCACTAACTTATCCATTGAATCTTTACCCAGAGTGAAACTTGAGTCTGATCTTCTGCAACACTTTCAGTGGTAAAAACAGATTCAAATCAATTAAACTCAGCATATAATCTTTTGTAATCAGTTGTGAAAAACCAACTACAGATTGCCCGCCTACTTTTAACGGTTTATCCCTTGACTTGCACGCGATTGACTTGATGTTACGGTCTTCTGTTGTGCTCTCTCACCTCAAAGAAATTCAGATTCCCCCTCTTATATAACGAGCTTGCTTTACTTTTTATTCCACTATTTATTGATGCAGCAGGGAACCTATTCTATTTAATCAAGTCATGTCAAAAGAAGTACAAATTAAAGGCGCAAGGGCTATACGCATGAGGATATTACGAAGGTTATCGAACACCTTACAAATATAACTAATCTTTCTAGCATCGTTACACAAATCTATAAACTTGATGATATTCAAGAAGCATTAAATAAAGCAATCGATGCTAAAGAAACTATTAAAGTTGTTGTAGATTTAACATATTCATTCAAAATTAGTAATACTTAATTAAAAAAAACAGTAATCCACCATTAGCAATAATTTGGTGGATTACTGTTTTTTAGATCGTTTAATAGAGTTAAATAACTGTTTTCACTCCAAATCCTATTAACATTACGCCAGTAGATTTTTGAAAGACTTTCTGAAACTTAGGCTTTTTTAGCCATTGTTCCACATGATCTAATAGATACACTACGATCAGAAACCAACCTACTGCTATGGCAGTTAGGATTAATCCTAATGCAATCAGCTGTTGATTTGTATTTCCATTCAGATCAATGAATTGAGGCATGAAAGTGATATAGACCAAAATGGTCTTAGGATTAAGAATATTACTGAATACGCCTTGTAGATAGGATTCCTTATAATGATGGTTCGATAATTTTTCAATAGAACCCTGACTATCTTCTGTTTGAACATTCTCTACTAAAAGTGTGCTTTTAGCAAAAAATGCTCTTATACCTAAGTAGAACAAGTAGGCAGCTCCCAAATACTTGATTGTATTGAATAGAAATACGGATTGGGCAATGACTACTGATAAACCAAGTACGACAACAATAGTCCAAAAAGTTAGCCCCGTCGCCATGCCAAGTATCGTATACCGTCCCGCTTTTGCGCCGTGCATAAGTGTATTTTTCATAATAAGTACCGTATCTGTACCAGGTAACATAGACATCATAAGGGCCATCAGACTAAATGCAATTAAGTTATTCACTGTTCCTTAATTCCTCCTCATAAAGTAGTTCATCGGCTAGTGATCATGCGTTGAGGTAAATTCTCATATATTGTTTGGGCGTTAACCCAATCTGTCTTTTAAAGAATTTAGTCAAATGACTTTGATCGCTAAATCCTGTTAAAAAACACACTTCAATGGGCTTAACCCCTTGTTCCAAGAGATTTTTCGCATGATTTACTCGAATCGTTTCCAAATAGCTGTAAGGTGATAGTCCTTTTTGTTTCGTGAATGATCTAAGCAAATGATACTTACTCCATCCTGTTAGAGCACTTAAATCATTTAGTGTAATCGTTTTTGTGTAATTCTCCTCCAAATAGCTACACACCGTTTGGATTTCAATAGAGGGTTCATATGCTGTTGGAAGGATTGTCAGGTCAGAATGTGTCTGAATGAGCTCTTCCATGAAGTATAAGAATAACTCTTCCTTCTTAAAATCACGTTCCTCCAGCGAAATCCTTATATGTAGTTCTTTTAAATTAGATACAAGCTCACTTTGGTATACAACACTTGGTTTGAAGCATGGTAGATTGTCGTTACCGTTTATCTCTAGAACTACCTTTTTCATAACTTCTGGTGTCACGTTAATGCACCGATAATCTAGGGTTTTGCCGTCGATCTGCTCGCAACTGTGCGTATCATAAGGGTTGAACAATAATAAGTCCCCTGGATTAATGATGTATTCTTCGCCTTTGCACACTAAATAACGTTGCCCTTCTTCTATAAAGCCAATCACATAATATTCATGAAAGTGAGTAGGAAATTTTTGCATGATTCCTTTGAATCGGTAGGCTTCTATGTTCAAATCAGAATCCAAATAAATCGTTCGAATTTCATTTAGCATCCAAGCTGACCTCCTTATCATGATGACAACTTTAAGACTAACATGTATTAATAAACTTTTCTTGTATGATATTGCTCTTTTTCAAGCCATTTGCTTAATCATCCCCCGTGAATAACAGAAAAACAACCCAAGACTGTATGGTTCCAGTTTTGGGTTGTTTTCTGTTAGTACGACGCCGGCCTAAGCTAGCACTGGAATTTCGCCGAGATCACGGTATACCTTTTTCCCTTTGACCTCAGCATTTCTTACCATTTCATTGGCACCCTCGGATGGCCCTCCTACTCTAAGAACCGCGTCGCAAAGGGATAACAGTCGAACGGCGGATGGGTGAAACATACGCTCGAATATCTCATCTCCTAGTTCGCGCGATCCGGCCGTTTCCATCAGCGGTAGGGCGTACCACTCACCGAGGACCGGCATATGACCCATCTCATAAACGCGCAGCGCCGTTTCATTCATCAGCCGCATATTGGCCCCTATTAGTTCCTTATCGTCTCCCGTATTGGAACGATAAGGCCCCGCTATAAGGATATGTTGAGGTTTGCTCTCAGGCTGAACCAACCCGTTGAGCTGGGCATATTGCAGTAGCATTATTGTTTTCGCATCACGAATTTCACCGTTCTTCACCATGTTCAGCGCTTGCTCGATGGGTAACTCCAGCACTTCAATCTCCTCTTGTTCTTTTTCTACGCCTCCGCCCCGTCCCGTTTGCATATGCGGACTATATTCTGCCACGAAGAAATATAAAATTTCCGTAACCGATCCCGGGGACATATAAGCCTCCCAAACCTTGTGAACATTGGTTATCCGGTATCCGGTTTCCTCTTCCGTTTCACGGCGAATGCAGTCCTCCGGCGAGTCCTTATCCAGCAGCCCAGCGCAAGCCTCGATAAGCATCCCAGTTTCATTTCCGTTCATATATGTCGGCATGCGAAATTGCTGGGTAAGTATAACCGTTTGCTGTTTCCGGTTATACAATAGAATCACAGCACCATTGCCACGATCATACGCTTCTCTAGCTTGCGTTTCCCAACTGCCGTCACGTTTTTGGTACTTGAACGTCATTTTTTTTAACAGGTACCAATTGTTCGATAATACCTCTTCTTTCACCATTTCAATTTTTGGATTCATATGTATCGCTCCTTATCCTTTTTTTCTGGCCAAAAAGAATCCCGAATCCTTCGTGATGTAGATCTTCTCGTTATCAGTTATCTTGGAGCGCAAATAAGTTGTAAATTGGTCGAGCTTCGCGCCAATAAGAATCTTCCGCGCGTTCATCGGCGTTGAAGTAATGTAATGAATGAGCGGTTGCTCATCGTCAATCATCATGTAATCCTCAAACCTGATCTGCTCGATCTCCGTAAACGAGGCCTGCAGTGTTTCTTTGCCGTTATCTAGTTCGAAACGCTCCATCACAGGGTCAAGCACCTGAATTTGTGGATCGAAAGCTTGGGTCAACTGCTCGATTTCTTTCAGATGACTTTTGCTCATTGTTGAGGCGTACAAGCAACCACCCGGCTTCAGTACACGATGCATCTCAGATACGGCTTGGTTAATATTGAGCACATGGTATAGCATGTGATTGGCTATCACGATATCGAACTCATTTTCGTGGAAAGGAATCTCTTGCGCGTCGGCAATCTGAAATCTAAACCGCTCGCTGTGCATACCCAGACTCATCCGGGCTTCCTCAAGCATACCTACCGACAGATCCGTAAGCGTAATGTTCCAAGTTTCTGGAATGAGGTTCGCATTCCTTCTCCATAAGGCCGCATCACCGCATCCGAGCTCAAGGACCTTTAGATTGGGAACCGTACCCAGATGTTCAAAGAACCAAGAGTGCCATCCTTTCCTGTTCCAACTAAACTGGTCGTACAGCCTTATTCTCGCCTGCAGCCGAACCGCATTATGATACTGCTCACCCCAGTCCTTTTCCTTATGAATCGTCTGGATAATGTCCGCTAAACCTTTCCAATCTACTTCCTGTCCCTGTTCATCCACCATTCCCAGCGCTTCTTCAATGGCTTTGGATACATACTGCATATGAGAGATTTTGTATTGGATGATTTCTCTTTGCAGCTTCAAAGAACTTCTCAGATCTTGTTCGGGGGCGGTGTCGTCTAAGATGAATTGTCTGATCTCGGTTAGGGAGAGCCCGATGTACTTAAGCATCTGGATCTTTTGTAACTGTGCCACATCTTCTTTACTGTAGTGGCGGACGGAAGCATGGTTGTACTGTGTTGGCTTTAGTAAACCGATCTTGTCGTAATAGCGAAGTGTTCTCAGAGTTACCCCCGTTTGCTTCGCGAGCTGACCCGTTGTTAAGTAGTGGCATTCCTCAGGCTTCAAGCACTCGTCCTCCTCTTGATTCCTATTATATTGGGTGACGTTACGTCACCTTCAAGCTTTATTTAAGAATTTTCTGTTCATTGTGGGTCCTGACCTTAATTTGGTTTCCCACAATAAAAAAAACGAAGGCATCATTTACTGCTGCTTTCGTTTTTGTATGACCCAAATAAACCACCACAAGTGGGTCTCTTTTCTGAAATTATTCCTCTCATGGGTCATAACATCACTTTTTTTCCAACACAATTTCTTTCTCCATGATATTATCGTCCATCACAAATCCATTTCCTATATCAGCCACCTGAGTACGTACTGTTCTGAACCCTTTTTTCTCATAAACAGCAATAGTGGTATCATTGTAACGATTTACCGTAAGCCATATAATACCTAGCCCTCGATCTTTGCATAACCCTACCAAGAACTCCATAGCCTGACTAGCATAACCTTTTCCTCGATGTTCTTTCTGTATATAAAATTTGCTTAAAAATAGCTTTCCTTCTTCTTCTTTCATCCCTAAATAACCGATATTATTGCCATTTACATTCATGAAATAATATTCATAACCCTGTTGTTTAATTTGATCATTAATCGCATGAAAGGATTGGAATTTTTCAACCATATACTCGATTTGTTCATTTGATATAATGCTTACAAAATATTCATGCCAAATTCCCGATGCCAATTGAGCTAATAATGATACTTCTTCTTCTGTCTCTACTTTTGGAAATATAAGTTCCATGAAATTTACACACCACTTTCTAGAGATACCTCGTTGAAAATTTTCAACAAACCTCTTCGTTTTATAACCATTCATTTCATAATAAAACATTGCAATCATTTATAGCAAATAAAGCTATATATAATCATTAACATATATTGTTTGAAACAAATTCTTGACATTGCCTAATGATAATAATCCGTTTCAATAATATAAAAAAACAGCGCGCGCCGATTGAGTATCGGCACGCGCTGTCTGCATAGCTGTTATCATCTGTCTACCTGAAAGGGATATGACCAATAGAACAATACATTCTCATTGCTTCACTAGGCATTGTCCAATGAGATTTAGTTCTGAACTCGTCGGGCAAAGTCGACGAACTGAAACTTATCCAGTCGATGTCGCGATTCCGTATACTGAAACAGTGTCGTGTCTACCAGATACACATAGTTGCGAACCACAACAATATGCTGATAATCATGTAAGTCAAGCAGTTGCTTGTCTTCAGGGGTTACTTCTTCGACAGAGATTTCTTTTTTTGCGTAGCTAATTGGCAGATGCAACTTCTGCTCCAGATATTCGTAGATAGAATTGGTGGCTGCTTCAATAGATAGGGAAGGCACATATGTGGTCAGAAAATAATCTTTATCCAGAATAATCTTCTCCCCTTCAATCTCGCGCGCACGGACCACCTTCCACACCGGACCTAGGTCCTTCAGTTGTAAACATCTTGCAATCTCTGCAGTGCTAGGTACGCATTCGTTCTCGTACACAATTGTACGTACCGAACGTCCCAATCGCTCAGACACTTCTTTGAAGGTGACTAATCCGGAAACGGGAAAGCTCATCCTTTGTGTATCAAGAACAAATGAGCCCTTACCCTTAATCTTATGGATATATCCATTCTCAGAGAGCATATGCAGCGCCTTGCGTACTGTCTCCCTTGATGTTCCGTAAGCTTCGGCAAGTTCGTTCTCAGAAGGTAACTTTTGACCTGCAGAGAGCGATCCGGATTGGATCTGGGCAGAATAGTCATTATAGATATGCATATATATATTTTTATTCAATATTAATCACCATGCTCATATTACCATAATTATTAACCTTGAAGATAGATCTTTAGAATAGGAGCAGAGTGTCCTTGTTCCGAGTTTGAATTCACAATTTCCTCTACCCGTTCTATGACATCTTGCCCATCAGGAACTATAATCGGAGAAATCAGCGGGTAACCCGCAGCCAAGATGGCCTCACGGTCGAATTCGAGCAGTAGTTGACCCGATTTCACTTGATCACCAGTGGCTACATGGGCGGTAAATCCACTACCCTTAAGCGAGACCGTATTTATTCCGATATGGATAAGAATTTGTACACCCGAGGCATGCTCCAGAATAATGGCATGTTTGCTCTTGATGACATGTGCTACAGTAGCGTCAAAAGGTGCAACAACTTTCCCTTCGGACGGCTCAATAGCAACGCCTTTCCCCATTTGTCTTTCAGCGAATGCAGGGTCAGGTACTTGCTCTAATGGCACAACCTTACCTTTTACAGGCAACAGTACCTCCACCACATTGACGGCTGTAGCAGGACTGGAGACTTGGTCGGAGTCGGACTGAGTGAGAACCGGAGCAACTATACTTCCAGTGTTGTTTACGTTTTCACTTTCCGGATCTGTGGCTCTCTTGCCAGCATCAGGCGTATTGTCTTCACTGTTCAAATCATTGGTTCCACGGTTGCGGAATTTTCCGAATAATACGGTAGCGCCGAATGGAACAACGAGCACAATCGCCATGCCGATAAAGAATACACCCCACTGATTCGGAAAGATGGATAAGAATCCGGGGATACCACCTACGCCAATGGAAGACGCGAGCACATTATTCACCGCAAGTAGCACACCTGCAATGGCCGAACCAATCATCCCGAAGATAAACGGATATTTGAAGCGTATGTTAACTCCGAAAATAGCGGGTTCAGTAACGCCAAGGAAGGCGGAAATGGATGAAGTGACGGCCAGTCCTTTCGTTTTTTCCTGTTTGGCCACAAACATCATACCTAGTGCGGCAGCTCCTTGTGCAATGTTGGACAGAGCTAGCATCGGCCACAGGAAGGTTCCTCCTTCTGACCCGATAAGCTGGATATCGACTGCCAGGAAAGTATGGTGCATCCCTGTAATAACAAGTAGCGAATATAGTCCCCCATAGATTAATCCACCTAGCGCGGGGAAGCTGCCAAAGATACTAACTAGCCCCGATGTAATGGCATTAGCTATAACAAAGGTGATAGGACCAATAACCGTAAAGGCAAGAAATCCAGTAATTAGAAGTGCTACTGGAGCAACAATCAGCAGCTTAAATGAGTCAGGTACTTTTTTGTTCAGCCAGCGTTCCAGTCTGGCAAGTAAATAGGCAGAGACCAGAACTGGCAACACCTGCCCCTGGTAGCCGATCTTGTTGACATGCCAACCGAATAGATCCCATACCGGAACCGTACCTTCTACCTTGGCATTTGCATAACCATAAGCACTGAGCAGATCAGGATGTACAAGAATAAGTCCCAGAACGATACCGAGTAGCGGACTGCCGCCGAAGCGTGTTACCGCCGACCAACCGATAAGGGCAGGCAGGAAGGTAAAAGCCGTACTGGCTATCGTATTAATAATAGACGCGAAGTCTTTCCACTGAGGATAGACATCGACAAGGGATTTACTATCGAAAAAGATGCCAGGACCCGTTAGGATATTATTGATCCCCAGTAATAGACCCGCCATAACGATCGCTGGCAGGATCGGAATGAAAATATCTGCCAGCATCTTAATTGCTCGCTGAAGTGGATTCTGTTTCTTGCTAGCAGCCGTCTTCACCTCATCTTTGGTAGCTCGGTCCCCACCGGTGATGGTAATCATTTCTTCATAAACCTTATCCACCAGGCCAGGACCGATAATAACCTGAAATTGACCCTGTGAAGAGAAATGGCCTTTGACCAGAGGATTGTCCTCAAGCGCCTTCGTATCGACTTTGCTCTCGTCGTTGAGAGCAAGTCGGAGCCGTGTCACACAATGTGTTGCGGCTTCAATATTGTCTTTTCCTCCGATAGCCTTCACTATCTGTTCTACATCTTGCCTATTAATAGCCATATTTACACTCCTTCACTTCGTTGTTTTGTTCTATCGGATAATCCACATATAAGACGCATAAGGCATGAGTTCAAGCGTCTTTCCCCAGGAAGGAGTATGGCGGGTATTCCCGATTAGTAACTCCGTATCTCTGCCTTCTGCACGGGCGCTCCAGAAATCCTCTGCAAAAGTAAATGCTGTCTGCTCGCTACTAAAATTGGAGACGATAATAAGTGTTTCTGCATCCGTGATTCGTGCATAGGCGAAAACTTCAGGGTGCTGATCATCCAGTCTCTTGAAGATGCCATCGGTTATAACAGGCTCCTGCTTACGTAGTTGGATCAGTTTTTTATAATGGAAAAGAATTGAATCAGCATTAGCCTGCTCTCTTTGAACATTAATCTCCCGGTATCTTCCATCCAATTTGAGCCAAGGTTTACCATTTGTAAATCCGGCATTTTCAGTATCATCCCACTGCATGGGGGTTCGGGAATTGTCGCGTGAGCGCTCCCGTATGACTTCAAGTGCTTCTACACTGGTAAGTCCTCGTTCCTGTAAAATTCGGTACATATTCGTTGATTCAATATCATTGAATTCGCTGATATCATGCCAGTCAGGATTGGGCATCCCAATCTCTTCTCCTTGGTATACATAAGGAGTACCCTGTAGTCCATGCAGCGTAGTAGCTAGCATCTTAGCGCTTTCTGAGCGGTATTCTCCATCATCAGCGAACCGAGATAATGCACGCGGTTGGTCATGATTATTCCAGAAGAGAGCGTTCCAGCCGCCTGCACGCTGCATTCCGGTCTGCCACTTGGAGAACAATTCTTTCAGTTCTTCAAAATCATACGGCTTCAGCTCCCACTTCTGTCCATTCTTATAATCCACCTTCAGGTGATGGAAATTGAAGGTCATCGAGAACTCTTTCTCCTGCGGATTGGAATAACGTATGCAATGTTCCAGGGTAGTTGAAGACATTTCACCTACAGTTACAAGGTTGTACGGTCCGAAAACCTTCGAATACAGCTCCTTAATATACTCATGGACCCTTGAACCATCTGTATAGAACTTCCGGCCGTCACCGGGAGCAATACTTCCGTCATCATCAGGAAAGGTCTGATCCTTGGAGATCAGGTTGATTACATCCATCCGAAACCCTTTGACCCCCTTCTCCGCCCAAAAAATCATCAGATCTGCGACTTCCTGTCTAACTTTCTCATATTCCCAGTTCAGATCCGCTTGTGTCTTGTCAAATAGGGTAAGAAAATACTGACCTGTAGTCTCCTCGAATTGCCATGCTGACCCACCGAACTTCGACTGCCAATTATTAGGTACGCCACCACCCGGAGCAGGATCTCTCCAAATATAATAGTTGCGATAAGGGTTGTCCTTCGATTTCTTAGCCTCCTGAAACCACTGATGTTCTGTTGAAGAATGGTTAACAACGATATCTGTCATCAGGTGCATACCGCGTTTCTTCAATTCTTTCATCAGTTCCTCAAAATCTTCCATCGTCCCGAAGTTAGGATCGATCCGACGGTAATCCGCAACATCGTAACCGTTATCATTTTGCGGCGATACGTAGATCGGTTGCAGCCATACAATATCAATTCCCAGCTCCTGCAGATAATCGAGTTTTCCGATTAGACCGTTGATATCCCCTGTACCGTTACCGGTAGTATCTTTGAAGCTCTTGGGATACACCTGATATACTGTTGATTTCCGCCACCATTGTTCTTCCGGCGTATTTACCATTTTTTGTCCCTCCTAGTTGTTATGTAAACGTGTACATGTGAAATAATAAATTTGCCGATCTTCAGCAATGAATGCATAATGGTTTGTTTACAACCTGTATATACAAGATTGGATTTTACACCTGTATATACAGGTTTGTCAAACCTAGAGGTGGTTTTTTAATCTCTGCCTTTTTAATAGCTTTATTTAGTTTGTTACAAAAAAGTACAGCTATACCATTTACTTAAACAATATCAATTGGTTATAAACTTAGAGTGTGTTTGAAGTCCGGCAATTTATCGTATAGTGCCTCTTCACCAGAGCGTAAATATTAAGACGTTTTTTTGAGCATATCTTTCGATAAATCGTGCGCTTTTAAGGATTTGCATATCTCCATAATAGACAAATGTTGTTCTTTCTCTTTATATGAAAAGAGTCGAACGATTCACTATACACTGTGAATTGTTCGACTCTTTAAATTTATAAAATCTACTTGTCTGATTCTACTTTTTCCATAAAGCTCCTAAAATTTTCAACGATTTCTTTTGATTTAGTATGGTGCAAATAATGTT
Organism: Paenibacillus macquariensis; assembly: GCF_900156375.1. Taxonomy (GTDB): domain Bacteria; phylum Bacillota; class Bacilli; order Paenibacillales; family Paenibacillaceae; genus Paenibacillus_AQ; species Paenibacillus_AQ macquariensis. Next base: position 523,699 of record NZ_FTNK01000002.1, on the reverse strand, counting down.
CCCCTTCAAGTTCGATTAATTTTCCATTCACAGAATCCTTTATCTGTTCTTCATGCAGTGGTATCCATCCTTCAACATCCGTATTACTTTTTTGTAAAAAGAATATAACAGGAAGTTTGTTAGGGAATTTGAAATTTTCGGCAGCTTTAAAATTATGTTGGAAATTTTCCCCTTCACTTATGATATTTGGGTTCATCGCGTTCTTAAGAGAAATTATTCTAATTTGCTCTCTTGTTGCATCATCAACTGCTGGTGCAATAAGTTGGTCAGGAGTTAGTTTCATGATCAACCTGTAGAAACCTGATTTTTTGAGTGTTTGATAGATTTCTGTTGGAAACTCATCATCATTACCACCCTGCGTTGGAACACTGCTATCGATCCCGACAAATGCATTCACTTCGCTTTCATATTTGTTCACATATTCTAATCCGTAAATTCCGGCAATGGAGTGACCCATCAGCGTGTATCGGTTAATATTAAGTTTTTGTAAACATTCATGAATTTCAGCTACAATATTTTCAATGGTTCGCTCTTTGTCTGATACATCACTTAATCCATAACCAAAAGGCTCAATCACGACTACTTTGTAAAATGGGGATAGCTCTTCTACGAGTGGCTTAAAATCAATACCTGGCGCTCCTGTTCCAAAACCTGGTATTAGTACAACAGTTTCTTCGCCTTTGCCTTGAATCGTAACATTCATATTTTTTCCATCTACGGGTACAAGCTGACCATAAGATTCTATTTTACCGTTCTCCACTTTGTTGCAGACAATATTAACTGTATATACAATGGCTAGAAAAACACCTATTGCTACAAGGATTGCTCCTATTGATATAAGTATAAATTTAAGCGCTTTTTTCATAATTGAATTCCCTCCTGATGTTTGCTTCGTTTGTTTCACTTCATCCATTAATGAGCTTCGTGCTGATTAATTTATTCATAAAATTATTCGGCCTTTACAATCTCTCCCTGCACAGGAGTGATCCCTTCCTTCCAATTAATATTAATCGAACGAGACTTGAATAGTTCTGCACCGTCTGACACCTGATAATGAAGATGCGCTTCGCTAGAATTGCCTGAATTGCCAAGCAAACCGATTTCCTCACCACCACTCACCTTATCCCCTACTTTAACTTTAACGGAGCCTTTCTTCAGATGAGCCAGTACGCTATATTCACCGCCATGATCAATAACAACCTCATTACCAGCAGGTACTTTCTCGTTCATCACGCCAACGGGCTCATTATCCGGAATATCATTTACGATCGAGACCACGGTTCCGTCTGCTGGTGCAAGAACGGGCTGACCGAAGGCGTAATAGCTTTCATTTTTCAATGGATCTCCTTTATAGGAATAACCGTCCTTGCTCTGTACAATATCATACGCATATCGCTGACTTTCATGTTCGTAGTGATAATTAACAAGGACATTCGTTCCACCCCAGATAATATACCACTCCCCACTTAAAGGCCAATCGTATTTAATTTTGGTCAAACGATTGTCCGTTTCCGGAAAAGTAGTAAGTTCCTTGGTCTGAAGTCCTAATATAGTTCCTTTCTCATCAAAAACAGTAGTCAGCCCCATTTTCCCAGAATCGCTTATCCATGAACGTTGATCGCCACCATTATGCTGCATGATCGAAGCCTGCTTAAACGAATGAACACCCTTTAGTGAATCGGGAGCCATGCTTACAAAATCAGCTTCGCTCAACTGTTGTTTAAACTCATCGCTAAAATGGGCATACACCTTCGCATACTTTCCTTCAAGTAGTGCCGCAGGCACTTCCTCAGGCTTCATCGTTTGCACCTCGACATTCGTTGTTTCAGCTGGTTTGTCTATAGTTACTGCCGCATTTTTTCCTCCGCATGCCGTTATGATAGCTGCCAGTGTACCAACTGCCAGTACTATTTTGCTATAGTGGATGAGATCCAACCTGTTCTTTCTAGTCATTTTGTTCAACTCCAGCACCCCCACATTTTTAAATATCATTGCCTTTGACTCCCTAATTCTAACAAACCAATCTTAGGTCCCGTATAACGCAGACTTAACTATGTCTTAACTCTCATCCATGACTTCAGTGGACAATTAAGCTTCCGTTAAGGTAACGCCTCGTTCACGTCTAAGAAATCATGATATGATGGAATGAACGACTATGGTGAAGAAAGGAATGAGAACATGAACACTGCGGCAATTTTACTTGTCGATGACGAGCAATCCATTCTTGAACTCATGTTGACTGTCCTTCGTAAGGAAGGATATACGAATGTAGATACGGTCATGACTGGTGAAGCAGCAATTGCTGCCTGCGAAGCGAAAATCTATGATTTGATCATATTAGATGTCCTCTTACCTGGACGTAGCGGAATCGAAATTTGTCCATTTCTCCGTCAAACGACGGATGCTCCAATCTTGTTTCTAACTGCACGCGAATCTGACTTTGATAAGCTGACTGGATTTGCTGTAGGCGGCGATGATTACATTACCAAGCCTTTTAATCCGATGGAAGTTGTTGCACGCATACGCTCGCACTTAAGGCGTTACCTAGGAGCAAAGCATGCAGCCAAAGTACAGCCTTCTGACAAAATAAACGCGATGTATGACTATGGACATTTCCAGGTTGATGAAACAGCCGGTATGCTTCGCGTTGAGCAAACGGTAGTAGCCTGTCCAGCGCTAGTCTTTCAGTTGTTGCTCTTCTTATGCAAAAACCCTAATAGGCTTTTCAGTAAAAGCGAGCTATATGAAAGCGTCTGGGGGGAAGAAGCACTGCACGATGACAACACTGTCATGGTTCATATTCATCGCATCAGGGAAAGAATTGAGCCTGACCCTGCTAACCCGATCTTTATCGTAAACGTTAGAGGACTTGGGTATAAGCTTGTACAAGCGGAAACTTGGAGTCCTCAACAATTATGAACATCAAACGAAAATTAACGATACGATTCGTGCTTCAACTAGCTACCGCCGGCGCATTCGTGCTTCTTATTACTGCAGTTACGCTTTTTTGGATATTTGGTCGCTTAAACGATACCCTCATCTCCCGAGATTTTGCTTCTGTTGGATTAGCTCAGCTTGTAGCATCCTCCGAATTGGGTAAGGAGGGCATTCGCTTTGCTCCGCATTTGCTTGAACAGGTAAAGAAAAACGGCGGATGGCTGCAAAGTCTTGATGAGAACGGTCAAGTGGAGCAATCCTACAATACACCAAAGGATGTGCCAAAGAAATATGCACCCGGCGAGTTCCTCTCCTATTGGACAGGCGCCAAGCCTTTCCCCTATCAGATATATCTTTGGATCCAAGAGAAAGACGGTCGAACATTTACATTGTTATATGGCGTGTCTAATGATATGGGCACGTTATTAGAACAAGTAAGCAGTCAGGGGTCATTATCTTCTAATGGAATACTGATGTTACCTAATGATGTAACCACGCGTCTTAAGCATCTTGACGGTTACGTTCAATTACTAGATGCAAATGGCTCTGAACTAGCTGCATTCAATCGACCTGCATCTGCACCGAACACCTATACACTTCAGGAGCTTGCTCTACGCACAATGTACAATGAAAGATACGGCTTCCATCTATCCTCCGTATATGTTAATGAAAGCGAACTTACCTGGGTCGTCAGTCTTCCAAATTCTTTTGGCAAGCCAATAAGCGATAGTTGGCTTTTATCTGCTGAAGCGAGAACAATATTCATCGGTATATTTGTAATGTTCTCAGCTATATTGTTATCATTTCTGTTGCTTTCACTATGGCAGGCACATCGGTTCGGCGTCCCATTGCTTCATATCCTCACATGGCTCGATGAGCTCGGTAATGCTGTATACCAAGAGCCATTAGATCATAGAGGCATTCACCGCAGCCGGATGCGTTCAGGAAAATGGAAGCGTCGTTACCGCATTTTTGCTGATGTAATGTATTCAATAGACAAGCTCTCAGGCACCCTACAAAGAGATCAGGTATTGCGTCAGCAAACGGATAATATGAGGGAAGAATGGATCGCTGGAATAACCCATGATCTGAAAACGCCACTTGTTTCGATTAAAGGCTATGCGCACTTGCTTGCTGAACCGCAATATGATTGGACGGCGGAAGAGATTCGTAAGTTCTCAGGTACAATGTTGGAAAAATCTGCACATATGGACATGCTGATTAATGACCTTGCAATGAGTTATCGATTGAAGAGCGGTGTCCGACCGCCAGAATCCGAGGAGATTGAGCTCAATAACTGGTTACAGGAAGCGTTAAAGCAAGCGGCAACCAACCCTTTTTACAAGAAAGAATCCATTGTATATAAGCCTTCTCCTATCGATATAACCGTTAAACTGTATACCCCTTGGTTGGAGCGGATCATTAACAATTTAGTAGCCAACGCCCTGCTCCATAATCCGCCAGATACGACACTTACTGTCTCGGTTATCCCAGACAAAGGTTGTAAAGGATATACTATTCAATTCGCTGACAACGGTACGGGTATGGATGAAAGTACAGCAAATCGATTGTTTGAGCGATACTACAGGGGAACCAATACCTCTTCGACACCGAACGGAACAGGTCTTGGTATGGCCGTATCCAAAGGGTTGATCGAATCCTTGGGTGGTCAAATTATCGTAGATACGGCTTTGGGAAAAGGCACTGTCATTCGCCTTATTTGGAGTAAAGATGAAGTTGCCATTGGGAACTGAATGAAACGTAACATTCTAATAACAACATTAAAGCTCATATAAATAAAAAAGAACACCGGTAACTTTGAGCAACCTCAAATTCACCGGTGTTCTTTATATAAAATAGCCTTTGATACAATCAAACCAACAATTCAACGAATGATCTACTTCTTCAACGAAATGTTAAATGAAGAGCCAGCCTTACCAGCAAATACAATCGTTCCATTCTCAGGGAGAACAACTTCATTATTTCCGCTAATCAAGGAGTAATTCACGCATGTTCCTTTTCCGTCATATACCGCAAAAGCGCTATTCTCGGGCATCACAACTGTCATCTTCTTGCCAACAACTGCTTTAGACACGCTATACCATCTGGCGTTGCCATCCGGTTGCATAGTTACTGTAGATTGTTTCCCATTATAGAGTGGCAATACTTTATCCTCACTGACATACAAGCTTCCAGCTGCCTCGAGGTAGTCAATACCGTCCTTCGTGTAAAAATGATATTCAGCCGTATCCCGGCTTCCCATGGCAGGAATTTGATGCTGGCTCTCAGCCGTATCGGGGCCTGTAATTTTCTTATCCCCTAGATAACCTTTCAAATCTTGGGTACGGGTAATCTGGATTGTTGGCTTAATAATCATGTACATAAGAGAACTGAACTTCTCACTCACAGGGTAATACGTTTTACCTTCTCTCTTTGCCCATACAGCTTCCGTCTCTTGAGATAGCGTATTGCTCTCCAACTTCTCAACTAAGTACTGAGATAAAGCCAATTGTCCCAACTCCGGAACGGATGCATATTCTCTACTCCACAGGTAAGTTCGACCATTCTTTTCAGTTACAACACTGATCTTCGAGGTTCCTTCTTGGTTAACAAAAGATCCTTCAGAGGTGTAGATAAACTTTTGTTCAGGATATTCGGGAATACTAGGTACCGATAATGATAGCTCTCCATTTTTTATAGCAACTTTAACTTGTTGATTGGTAGTCCCATAATAGCCCGAGTACTTTGTGATGTCGTTCGGCATGTCAGCCTTGACCGGCTTGCCGAATGATTTCTCCGGATTGATGTCTTTGATCGCGCCCTTCTCTTTCAATGCTTCTAGAAGAAGTTCGTTGGCCAGAAGCTCGTTCGTCGAACTACTACCGCCTGACGATAGAACTGCAGCAGCCATGTTCTGCTCTGGAAGCACTACAAGAGAAGCATGATACAGAATCGTGTCTCCTCCCTTGCTGAGACCTTTTATTTTATAATCGTTAAACGGAAACAACCTTACACTATCCCAGCCAAGCCCGAAGTCAAACAAATTATCCGCTTCGTTGGGCCATAATCCCTTTTTGTATTCCTCTTGTTCCATTGCCCGTAACGCCTTGTCTGATAAGATACCGTCCTCTTGTCCTGTGAATATTTGTGAGAATTGTACCATATCCTCAGCTGTGGAATAGATTCCGCCCGTTCCAATCACGTTAACAGTCTCATTTGGAAGCTGTTTTTGATTTGTTGGATAATAAAGACCAGCAAGTTTATTTGATTCTAATATGTCTTGCGATGTCTTTGTATGCTTCATTTCTAACGGTTCAGTAAAATATTGATGAATGAATGCGGTGAATTTCATACCACTAACTCGTTCTACGAGAATTTCAGCCAACGTGAACCCATCGTTGCAATATACAGAGAATGCCCCAGGATCAGCCTTCAAACCCTGTGTAGACAAATGCTCTAGCAGCTTATCGTGTGCGTACGTGTCATTATCATCGAACAGAAAAGCATTACCCAAGCTTGACCCTTGAAGCCCCGAAGAATGATTCAACAGCATACGAGGCGTAATTTTCTTATAACGTTCATCTATCATTTTGAAATCCGTTATGTACTCTACCAAGGGGGTATCCAGGTTGATTTTCCCTGAATCTACTAATTTCATGACGGCAACAGTCGTAAACATCTTACTCGTCGATCCGATACCATACATGGTTTCTGTGGTGAGAGGGATCTTCCCTTCCATGTCATTTATGCCTGTCTGACCCGACACTTTAATCTTGCCATTGTCGATCAAAGCATACTGTACGCTGATCGTACCGTACTTCTCGGTAAGTAGCGCCGCTTTCTCAGAAGCGATCTTCGCCAGTCCCTGATTTGAAGTTACAACATCGCTAACTGATGCTAGTGCCGCTGTCGGGACAAGCGGTGTTAATGCAATGGCAGTACTCAGCATCCATATCAACCTTTTTTTCATTAAAAAACCTCCTTAATTATCAAACTATGATTTATTACGTTCAATATGATAAAATGGTTCATTTTTCCATAAAAAAACCAATTTCTCCGTAATTGAATAGAGAAATTGGGCATTTAAGAATAGCAAAAAACTCATCTGCCATTCATTGCAAATGAGTTTTCTTTACTGACTGACATCTAATTATTGTGCTCAAGGAATTGATGAATTGCCATCATTTCTTGTTTATTCAACTCACGAATACGATTGAAAATTGGAATATCTGCAACTGCATCAAGATTCAAGCTTTCAGTAACAACATCACTTACTTTGCCAGTTAGCCATGTTTGCACGTCTATGCCTTCAACGATTTCCTTACGTCCTTCATCATTGATGCCACTTGCATAACAACTAACACATGGAATCGTTAATTTATATACACCATCATGGAGTCCATCTTCCGAAATGACTTTCTTCCCTTTACAGAATGGACATGGATGACTTGCTTTAATCTTATTAATTAGGGTGACAATTTTTTTGTAACCAAACGCTTCATAGACATAAGTTAGTTTTTTGTATTTGCCATTGGTGAAATACTTATCAATGATCGTTTCTCTCGTTTCGGTGATATTGGCAAAATCACAGATAGTGATCTGATTATTCATACTGATGGATTCGATACTGGAAGCTATTCTGCCCCAGAATGGCAGGACATTGTATAAGACCATTTCATAGTGCGCAAAGCTTGCCAGCTCAAGTTCAAGCATTTTCAGAGCAACTTGTGTTTCCCTAGGCATTAGAGAGACATCTTCTGTCAAGATCATATCGCTGCCGACAATGTCCATCATTTTTTCTAATACCTGTAATTCACCAACAGTTCTCATGACTTGATCAAGAGGCTGCCTAATAATCTCACGAATATCTGTGTCGCCAAATTTTAACTTTTTATGATGATTTAGCACGGTTCCTTGACAGATTGGACAAGTAATCATTTTTTTGGACTCTTTGATATGCTCTTTAATAATCGATTTCGATACAACCATATACATCCCAATGATGTGATTAAAGCCTTCCCAGGTCCTTGATGCCTTGCCTGCTTTATCATAGAATGACTTTTCCCAATACCCGTATAAAAAGGTATGCTTTTCAGCTTCTGTCATCTCATTAATACTTTTGCTTATATCCTGACCCAGCTCATTCTTAATCTCATAAAAGATGAATTGTAATTTTTCAAATTTATAGAATTTCAAAATATCCATCGCATCTGGATGCAATAAGCCATCCCAGAATGGCACGGTTTTGTCCTGAACAACAATATCAAAATCAAATTGTTCAATCACCCCACGGCCCTTGCAGCTTGGACAATGATTGTCTTGATGATAGAAATCAAAGCTCTTCGTATCTTTATTGGTTGGATGCTCCGCTACAATATGGTTGATCAAGCCACCAATCTCATAGAAAAATGTATATTGACTATACAAGTGCCGTTCCATATCGATCGCGATGACGGGTGCTATTGTTTCGGACTCGTATTCACCATAAATCAGACGGGCCATGGAAGATAAGCTTTTTAAGATGCCTCCCTTATAGATGTTCTCTGCATTTTTAAAATAGGCAATCTGATTTTCTTTTAAGTAGGTAATTCCATTTTGTAGATGGAGTGTTGAAGAAATTTGTGATGGAGCCACACTGTCTGCACTGTTTTGTTGGCGAATATAATCATCATAACTGACAACATCAAGATGCTCCACAGGTGCAGGCTGTCTTTTACCAAAGTCAACGATAAAATCAGAGTTATCCAGCATATACGAATGATGTTCGATCATTATTATAGAGACAGATTCATCCTGAAGAATGCCCCTAATACTATCAATAAATTGATTTAAAATATTTTGTGATAAACCTTTGGAAGGCTCATCAAAAATAAATAGCGTATTTGGGTTTCTTGAGCCCGCAAACAGCTCAGAGACTAAATGGACACATTGAAATTCACCCGTCGATAAAGTCTGTGTTTTTCTTTCCAACGTCAAATAACCAAGTCCAAGTTTGATTAATAAGCTTAAGCGTTTATGAGCGATGTCATCATTTGGCAGTTCATCAATAATATCTTCAATCGAACGCTCAAAAATATCATCAATATCTTCACTATATTTTGTAAGCTTCCTTTTAATATCAAGAAATGTCGCAACGGTTGACCGGCTGGTAATCGATTGGTTTCGATCTTGCCCGACGATGACTAATTTATCTTTAGGATATCGCTTCAGAAAATCTTTGGCCATACATTCATTGACCAGTGTAGATTTACCACATCCAGACTCACCCGTAAAGGTTACAAGTCTATTTTGGGGAATCTTAATTTCTGCCATTTGAATATTACGACAGTAAAGATCATGAAATTGATAGTATTCTGTTGGCATTGCCTGATTTCGTTCCCAAGTGATTGGCCCAGGACGTGGTGATTCTTCAACAATTTTCCCGCCGTATTTACCACTACCAGGTCCAAAGAACAAGTGCTTATCTGTTGTGTCGAGCACCGTATCAGAATGGTCAATGAGCCAAATTTGATTCTTATATCCCAATTGCTTAATCTCCGCTAAAATTTTCAATAGGGTTTGGTGATCAAGACCAACGGAGATTTCATCAATGATAATAACCGTATTTTCACTTGTTGCCATGAATTCCGCCAAGTAAAGTCGCGTTAATTCTCCACCTGACAATGTACCCATAATACGATTTAATGTTAAGTAACCAATATTCATGTTAATTATATTTGATAGAATTCGTAGTTTACCTTCACTAATCTTTAATACTTCTGCTAGTGAGACAATGGATTCAATGCTTAAGTCGTTGATATCGGAAATACTGTGTGCTTGATCAAACAATTCAATTTTATATTGTTCAACTTCTTGATTATAGCGATTCCCCTTACACTTTTTACATTCGACATTTTTAGTCGTTCCGCGACCTTTACAATCTGGACACCAGCCTAATTCATTATTAAATGAAAACACTTCAGGAGAAAGATTATATTTGTCAGCAAGAGTAACACGAATCTCTGTAAACACACCCGTATGTGTGCCGATGGTTGAACGTGGATTTGAAGAAATAGATGCTCTACCTAGAAACAGTACAAGTGGCATTTCTTCCATCTTGATAGCACTGAAATTGGTTTCCATAATATTGGGGAATAAATACTGATATTCAGCTTTTGGCAATAGGGACACGAGACGTTTCTTGGATTCTTCACCAATGGTTTGACAAAAAGTTGTTTTACCCGATCCAGACAAACCAGCAATGCCTAACGATTTATCTACGGGTAGTACGGCATCTAACTTATTAATATTGTTCGCAATTAATTGATTTATTCTCATAGTGGTATCCTCTCCCATCTCTAACTGAATTTGATAACGGATTCCCTTATACCATTAAAAATGACGCTTTCCGTGTTCCAGAAAAGCGTCATATTGTTGAAGAATGGATAATTTGTATCAACGATTAATATAAGTCATTATCGAGGATGAAGAAATCATTCTTACAGATCTGCTAACACTTTTTCGAGCTGACCACCCATATTCATCCAAGCATATTTAGCTCCTTCAATGGCTCCCTGGCGTGCTTTTGTTGCTTCACTAAATCCAGTTTGATCGAAATGTAGATGAGTAGTTCCATCTGAACCTTTTTTCAAAGTCCATGTAACCGTTGTACTTTCTCCAGCACTTACCCAAGTGTAAGATAATGTATGAGGCTCGTCCACTACGAGTACCTCGGAATCTACGATTCCATCCCACCATTCATTTGGCTCAGCTCGGAATTGAAATTTATGTCCTACGATTGCTTTAAAGTCATTGCTCCATATCCATTTCGCAAGCGTATCTGAATCAGTTAAAGCGTTCCACACCTGCTCGATTGAACTTGTAAATTGATAATCTAATGATACATCTGGTTTCATTGTTTTTCCTCCAATAATAGTTTTAGTTTACCAAATCTTTCTTTCCAAAATCCTTCGTAAAAAGATACCCAATCTTGAATTTCTTGGAGCGGAGTGGCATTCAACCGATACCTCGTTTCTCTACCAACCTTTCGAGTCATTACGAGATCAGCATCTTTAAGGATAGCCAAATGCTTAGACACTGCTGTACGTCCCATTTGAAAATGAACCGTTATCTCATGTAGAGGTAATTCTTCAACATCAGCTAACATTTGAAGCAATTTTCGCCTTGTTGGATCGGCAATAGCGTCATAAACGTCCCGCACTTGACTTTTTTCGTTCACAATCACCCCCACCTTTTCATTATTATTTCCTGTATGTCACTGATTAAACTTCATATCCACCTAATAAGACACCTTTCGGTGTCCTAATGATTATAGGACACCGAAAGGTGTCGTGTCAACTCTTAACCCTGGGGTCCAGAAGCAGCAATTTCAGCGATGCGCTTATTCACGTCTGGCCGATCATACAATCCGCCATGGTAACAAATTACTTTTTCGATATCATAAGCAGAGAGCTTACTTAAAGATCGGTAGGCTTCTTCCATATCTGGTGTTTGCTTTGGATTAGGTCCTTCCAACTGTCCCTCATTGTTAGTCAGCGCATCGCCAGCAATGAGTGTTTTCGTAGCAGGATGATATAGACTGATGTGCCCCGGTGTATGGCCTGGTGTATGTACCGCGATGATACCACCGGCACAATCTATTATGTCCTCATCTGAGATCATATGATTGACTATTTCTCTAGCATGGACTATATAGTTAGCTTCGATTTTTTTGACAAGCGTCTCATGGAGAGCCTTGAAGGGAGGAAGATCTCCTTCGATATATGGCTTGTCTTGCGGATGGGCATAAATATCGATTTCCGGATGAATGTTCATAATTTGAGTAACGCTTCCGACATGGTCGATATCTTGATGTGTAAGCACAATCCCGGTTAATTGTTCAATAGAAAATCCAGCGGCTTCCATCTGTGATGCTATTTCTTCTATCATGCCTGGCATACCTGTGTCGATAAGAATAAGAGAATCTTCGCTACTTAGCAACGTCGGAGTAATAGTCCAGAGCTTGCCCGGCATACTTGGTAGTGGGATGCTTATATTAATGGGTACAATATTAAGTATTTTCATTTGATTGGTCTCCATTTCGTTATCAATTTTGTTCTACTTCATTGTTCATCATTTCAGATAGTTTTTCTAAAGCTTCATTATTGTCACACCTTGATCGTATTTGTTCAACTTGTTGAACCCGACGATATCATATTATTCTCCTAATATTAACTGAGTATAAACAACTAAGTAAAATCGAACTTTTATGTCAAGAACAAAAAAGCAACTTGAACTTTTCAGATCGAGTTGCACCTTCAGATAGGCAGAATCAGTTTCGGAAGGTTGGCGAACCTTAATTTACCAAAACAACTTCAATATTCCCCTTGTCTGTTTCAACTTCTTTAAAATTGTCCCCTTCACCTAGTGAGAATTTTGCAATTGCAGAAACTTCACAAATCCCTGGATTATCTATCCTGTATTCATAGCGCTCAGTGATAATCCCTTTACTTTGAATAGGATGTTGTATTCCTACCTCTTTCATAACAAAAGTATTAACGCCCTTGCCGTTACTATCTTTAATGGAGAAATAAAACACACCTGATGCATGTAAAATGGTTAAATCTCTATCAGATACGTTCTTTAGCGTTGCCTCAAGTATGAACACTTCATTTGATTTTATTTGCTTTGGGACAGAAATACTTGCTGTAAAATGTTCTTTTGCAGGAAGAGGAACCGATGTTATCATCGCTTGTTCCTTGGGGAGACTGCGATCAATAGTAAATTGTTGTCTAGATTGTGAAGACTGTTCACATGCAACTAAGCTCATCAAGGTGAGAATAATAATGATTAATTTCTTCATTTCAGCACCTCCTAACAATCAAACGCAATCCCTTCTAGTTTTGTTGCAACGAATTCACATGTTACTGCTCGTAGACGAGAAAAGGACTACCTCGCGGTAGCCCTCATGATATTCTCTCCCCGTCTTTACTTAACACCCACATATTCTTTAATTCCATCTACAATAGCTTGAGCTGCTTTATTCTGCATGTCATCTGATTGCAAAATCATTTCTTCCGCGCTATTACTTAGGAATCCAATTTCTAAAAGTACTGCAGGCATGGTAGTCTCTCTAATCACTTGGAAACTCTCATTTTTAACGCCACGGTCTCTTAAACCTATAGCTTTAACTAAATATTTATGAATGACATTTGCAAGGTCTTTGCTACTGCTTCGTTGGTAATAATACGTTTCCGTACCATTTGCTTGTGGTGAATTAAGAAGGCTATTCCCATGTATCGATACAAACACATCGGCTTTTAATTGATTAGCCAACTGAACCCGTTTAGGACGGGTAGGGTATACGTCACTATCACGGGTCATCACTACCGCTATATTGGGCTCCTTAAGTAAAAGTGCTTGTACTTTCAGAGATAGAGGCAAAGTAAAGTCCTTCTCGTGTTTATTCGTAATACTAGTTGTACCTGGATCACTTCCGCCATGCCCAGGATCGATTACAACAATCTTCCGCCCTGATCCGACAACCGGAGGAACATACGTTGTACTGTCTTCTGTAACATTCAAATCAATTATAAGCATATTTGAATCCAGACCTGGAATTAATTGATACGCATTTGCTTGCTTCAGAGCAATGACTACTCTGACCTGGTAGGGATCACGAGTAAACAACGAATACCTTACTTCCGATATATTCGGATATCCACTAACATCTAATATTCCTTTCAATCCAGCATCCAATGGTTGCACCGATCCAAAGGAATCAGCGAAAGTCGTATTTGGTAAGTCCACGACAATTCGATCGGGATTTGTTAATCTAGAAATATTAGGAGTTACTGCTCCATCTGAAGATATAATGAGTTGGTTATTTACAAAGTTCAATCTATTAACATGATTTAATAGATTCGTTGTCTGACCACTTCCATTTGAAGCAATCGGGTCTGTATCGACTTCTGTGACTTCAGGTGCATCCGTTGTAGGTAGTACCGTTTCTACTGTGCCTGCTTGTCCATCCTTGATAGACTCCTTGTTACTACTCGTCAGGTACACTGTTTTATCAAGATTATCCCAGCTTACTGAGATCCCCATTTGTTCACTCACGAATCGAATGGGAACTAGCACGGTTTCGTTCTTTACTTGAGGTGCTGCCGTTAATACAACTTGTTTGCCATCCACCGTGGCTTCTTGTTGATTGACCGTTAAGGAGATGATCTTTGCATCTTGTTGAATCTTGACGCCTTGTGACTTTTGATCCCAGTCTACCTTAAACTTCAGATTCTCAACTACGATACGGATCGGGATCATAACATTCTCATTTACGACATGAACCTGGACATTAGCAGGCATACTTATTTCCTTGCTATCAAGAATGATCTTCGACTGAACCGCAGCAGCTTCCCCTTTACTCGGACAACTGATAATAAAGAATGCACACAACAGGATTAACAAGCTAAATTTCTTCATGATTCACCTCGATTTGTCATTTTCTTCATAAAATCTATCTCACCAATCCGATTCACTCAATAATAACAATATTCTACATATAGGTACCAATATCCTGTTTTATTTACATTTTTAGCAATACAACCATTTGTTGATTGTAATCATCAGCTACCCTAATATTAGTGAAAATGTATTTTATCTAACAACTCACTCACAATGCTTATAAATAAAAAAACGGATGATCATTAACATATAATGATCATCCGTTTCGTTGTTATCTATTAGTATTTTCTTTGTACATCCGTGGCTCAATTCTTCCATTCCCTACGGTCTTTGCAACTAATTCAGATTGTCATTAGTAGCATCAAGCAAAGCGGCATTGATGCCGTTCAGGAAGGCCATAGCACTTGCTTTACTAATATCGGTATCCAAAGCGCGTCCAGCGTATATTTTGCCTTGGTATTCGATCCGAAGGTTTACCCGACCAATGGCTTCTTTCCCCCTAGATAGACTGTTGATTTTATAATCCTTCAATTCAACTTCTAACCCAACTAAGGTTTTGATGACACTAAATAGGGCATCGATCGGACCATCACCTACAGCACTGTCTTTAAATGTCTCAGATCCCTTTTTCAATTTGATGGTTGCAGTAGGATAGAGATCGTTGGTTACGACTTGGAACGACACCAACTCGTAAAGCTGACTGCTACTCGCCTCAATGGAGCGATGATTGGTCACTAAGTAAAATACGTCGTGATCATAGACTTCTTTTTTAGTATCAGCTAATGTAATGAATTTTTCGAATAACGATTCAAAGTCTTCTCCATCGCTCATGTCAAAACCCATTTTTTCAACCGCATTTTTGAAGGCATGTCGACCTGAACGTGCAGTGAGGATCAATTCCATACTCTCTGCTCCGACCTCTTCAGGAGACATAATTTCATATACTTGTTTATTTTTCAATAAACCATCCTGATGGATCCCAGATGAATGTGCAAAAGCATTCTCTCCAGTAATCGCCTTGTTAACTTGCACATCCAAACCGGTCAAATGAGTTAGTAACCTGGATGTTTTGAGTATTTCTTTTGTATTGATGTCCGTGGAGCATTTAAAATGGTTCTCACGTACTTTGATCCCCATTACAACTTCCTCTAAGGATGTGTTACCCGCCCGCTCACCTAAACCGTTAATCGTAACCTCGATTTTCTCGGCGCCATTTTTGATCGCACTTAGCGTATTCGCCGTTGCGAGTCCAAGATCATTATGGCAATGTACACTAAGGATCACTTTCTCATCCAAATTTTTAAGTCGTTCGTTTATTTTGCGGATCAGCTCTCCAAATTCCTCAGGAACGGCGTAGCCTACTGTATCCGGTACATTAATCATGGTAGCTCCTGCTTTGACAACAGATTCGATCGTTTTCCACAAATATTCGAATTCCGATCTCGATGCATCCTCTGTGGAGTATTGGACATGCGGAAGCAGTGTTTTAGCATACTTAACGGCGTCTACCCCCATCTGCATCACAGCTTCTTTGGAGCGATTAAATTTCTTCTCTACATGGACGTTTGAAGTTCCAAGCACGATATGAATGAGCGGATTTTGTGCAAGTTTGATGCTTTCATAGACGGCATCAATGTCACTTTTCACAGCCCTTGCAAGCGCTGTAATCGATACAGAGTCTCCTACACTTCTTACAATTTCCTGCACCGCTTGAAAATCTCCAGCGGAAGAAGCAGGGAATCCTGCTTCGATGATATCTACGTTAAGTCGTTCTAATTGATGAGCAAACTCTATTTTTTGAAGTACATTCAATTTTGCACCTGGCACTTGTTCACCGTCGCGTAATGTAGTATCTAATACGATAATTTTGCGGTTCATTTGAATTTCCCCCTAGATAAGTTTGGTATGCTATATATGAAGCGGGGTTGATTAAATCCGGAATTTAATCAACATTCGTAAACGGATGTCTCCACAATGTGGAAGAATAAACGCATTCACGCTGTATTCCAAAAGGCGTATAAGTGTATATCTCATACTATTTTAGAACACAAAAAAACCCCGTCTCTACGTATAGAGACGGGGGCTAACCCGCGGTACCACTCTAATTCATTTCTTACGAAATGATCTTCTTCGATGGCAATTACCATCTATCCCTGTAACGGTGGAATTCCGTCTAACCCTACTTATCGGGCAGCTGTTCATAGACGAGTTCAAAGCGATCGACACTACCGTTTCCCACCACCCAACGGCTCTCTGAAAGGTCATTTCACTTCTACTATTTCTAATCCTAACATTTGATTTATTAATTATTGATTATATTAGGGCACTCAGATAATTTTGTCAACGGATTAATCTAATCGTAATAATATTTATTTATCATCCACCCATGATAGCCAGACCAAGTTCAGAAAGAATTGCGCTACCCACATACGTTCCTAGGAAGACGAATACAGCAACAATCGCCACACGCCAAGAAGTACGTCGAAGGTCAATAAGACGGTCGGCTACAGATATACCAGCGAATGTAAGTACAGGTGTTGTAATGGACAAGAAGTCAACAGCCTGGATCGCTCGAATAGGGAAATCAAACATTAAACAGAATATTAAGGATACGATCGATACCCACCCTAATACAGGGAAATCTTGCAGAAAGCGAACCTTAGTTTTTTTCATTACGTCAGAAAATAACACGCCAGCAAAGGAAAAAGTCCATAACACGATTAAACCATAGATGGTCATCATACTAATTGGTGTAGCAGTCTCACCGTTGAACCAGACTTTAACCTGTTGAGTAAACAAGACCAAGCAAACACTAAGAAAGAGTACAAGTCCGAATTTAAGGTATTTATTCATATTCTTATCCATTATTTACTCCCCCGCTTCATCATCTTGTTGTACATGAATCGCTGTAATGGCACAGCAAGGAATACCATCGTATAAGTGCCAAGGAAGCTTGTCAACAGTTGACTTGCAGAGGCATACGCTCGGATTGTCTCTGCTTTTTCAGGGACTTGAGCAACCAGTGCAGAAGATGCCGCTGTCATCATACTGGCTGACCCCACACCAGAGGACATTGCAAGTGCTTCAACACTGAATCCTAGTCCTAACAGGAGAGGAGCAAGTATACTGAAAATAATGGTACCGAACAACGTACCGATAATATACAAAGATAACACGCCGCGCCCTTCATCGGAATCCAATGTATATTTCTCAGAAATATAAGCAAGTTCCCCTTCACGGCCAATACCAAGTGTTGCCCCAATGGCTTCGCGCTTAAGTCCAATCAGAATAGCTATTGGCAATCCAATCAATACAGTTCCCAGATTACCTATTTCCTGAATAATAAATACCCATCCAACGGATAAAATCTCACGAATCTTTGGTGCAACATCTGCTCCATATCGTGCCATAAGTGGAAGCATTATAAATATGAGATACTTCCCAGCGAAGTTAACATTGAACTCGCTGTAAACACGTTTTAAGATCCCTTTTCGACATAGCTTGATACCAAGTAACATTGTGATAAGGATCGCAAATACGAGCGGCAATAATCCAATCTTGAATGATCCAAGTGCGAAAGATTGATAACCGATCCGTTCTGCGATGGCAATGACCACTAATACAAAGATCAGAAATAATGCAAAATTCACTACTTTCTTGGTGTCCTTCATAGCGTTGATCTCAGTCTCCTCTTATATGTTGTGTTGTTCGTGTTGCTAGATTTGGGCTATGGAATGGATTAATGACTCATATCCTTCATAGGTACGTTTATAAAGCTTTGTCTTATCAAGTTGACCATTCATTTGCTCCAATACTTGCAGCAAATATCGTGGGAATACCTCTAAGATGAAGTTCGGATCAATATCTTTGAAATCATCTCCATGGATGGTACCTGTGAAGCCGCTGTGACCGATCTGTATGCAAGGAATCATATAAGATAGGTCCCCAATATCTCCTGCAGCACTGATCGCGTTGTTATTTAAAAAGGCTGGAATCTCATCATTGATATCAAAGGCTCGCATTGCAAACTCAGATAAATAACGATCCTGCACAAACGGTAAATAGCCCATTTGTGTATCAATATTCACTTCACCTTGTAAAGCCAAGGCACTTCCCTTTGCAGCATCATCAAGGCGTGTTGCTACTTGCTGCATATAGTCTACGGATTGCGTCCGAAGATCCGTTCCAACCGTAATCCAGTTAGGAATGACATTGGTAGACATGTCACTTTCCATAATAATGGGATTCAAGCGTACCATCTCGTTATCTTTCAATTGCTGGCGACTTAGACCGACAGCCGTATTGAACAAAGTTGACATGCTGTACGCATTATGGGCTGAGAATGGATCGAACCCAGCGTGTGTAGCTTTTCCTTTGAAGGTATATTTCTTATACAAGAAGCCTGCAAGATTGCAATTGAATTCAACGGTACGTTCTTTGAATTCACCTCCCATGGCATGGACACAGATTCCAATATCAATATCGTCAAATATGCCAAGCTTCATTGCTTCTGGCTTACCGCCGTAATAAGTAATGACGTTATCTCGCTTCAACTCTTCACGATATTTCAGATCTAAATACTCTTCTGCTGGAATAAATACGAAGGTTAACGTATAGTCGAAGGCTTCATATTGTTTTGTTTCAAATAAGACTTTGTAAAGGGCGAGGGCAATGGCTACCTGAGTGTAATGTCCACAATTGTGAGCCGCACCTGTATTCGCATCTGCATTCCAATGTGTAGGCGCATATACCGCATCCAGTTCTGCAATGAATGCAACATTCAAAGCTTTACCGCCACCAAGCACAGTCTTCATTCCAGTTGTGCTGAATTCCTGAATATCAATATCAGGGTTGACCTTGAGAAGAAATTGAAGGATAGTCTCCTTCGTGAAATGTTCCTTGTACCCAAGCTCTGGTTGATTAAAAATCGTCTGTGAGACATGTAAGATCTCTTCATATTGCTTCTTAAAATTCATGAATTATCGGTCCTCGCTTCTCAGAAGTATATATTTTATAGCAGCCTAACCAATAGACAAAATTTCATATTCCTTATATATTACCTATTTTTAGTTTGATTCGTCAATAAAATATGTCCAAACACATACATTAATCATAATTATATAATAATTCTACGGATATTACTTATGAAGTTTTTGATCTCACTTCACGTGTAACACCATGTGTCATCTATACCCTTACTCGTATGAAAACATACTAAAAAGCCGGCCAAGTATCTTGGCCGGCCTTTAATGTTTCTCATCTATTGTTATCTTCTAGCTCTTGATCTATAACGTCCTTAATCTTGTTATAGTCAAAAGGATCATCCATTACGATGCCGTTGATTATAATTGTTGGCGTAAGTTGAACCTTATATTGTTCAACCAATGTAGAGTCGATATTAAGTTCAGGTAAAGATTTACTAGCTTTAACATCCTCTTCTAACTTGGTTAGATCAATTTGTGGAATATTGGCTTTCGCCATTTCCAATAAAGATTGCTGAGTTATCCAAGTTTCATCATGGTTAGCCTGAGCAGGTTGAGCAGCGTAAAGGGCCTTATGATACGTCCAAAATGCTTTGGGATCTTGAGTAAACACAGATTCAGCCGCAAGCGATGCTAATTGGGATTCCTCCCCATGAAATAACACATTGATGTATGCAAATTTGATCTTACCCGCGTCTATATAATCCTTCATCAATTGAGGATAAATCCGTGCGCTCCAGGATTTACAAGAAGGACATTTATAATCACCGAATTCAATCACAGTAACCGGTGCATTATCCTTCCCTAATGTAGGTTGATTAAGAAGTGAGGGTTGCTCACTGAAACGAGCCGGTTCTTGTGCCTTCTCTTCTTGTTTTGTTGTGATTACAAACAATGCAACAATTAAAATTACAACAATAAGTGTAATTAGAACAAGTGGTTTAGCTTTATTACTACTATGTACAGGTTCTTTATTATGTTTAACCATATACCTTATCCCCTTAAATATATTCTTGAGCCAATCGCTAGGATGAACGTCCTGCTAATTCCTTAATGCGTGTTATACGTTCAGGTTCATTTGCTACAAGATTGGATTCGAGTATTAAGCGATCATAGCACAATGAAAAGTATTGTTGTGCTTCTTGCGCTTTGTTAAGAGACAGCAGACATTCCGCTAACTCCTCATATACATACCCATCGGGTACGGTGTTTTGTTCGGTTTCAGCAAGTAATTCCTTCTGAATTACGATAGAATCCTCAACCTGGCCCAATAAACGAAGTATCTTTGCTACGCTCCATTTAGCTATAAACACTGACATGGGGTTACCTTGCTCTTTGCGAAACGCCAACGCTAACTTGAACAGTTCAAGCGCTTCCTCAAGGTTTCCATTATCAACCTGTGCCCACGCGATGTTGTTATATAATGAACCTAACCAACGGCTGGCTTTAGGGTTTCTCTCGACATAATCTAACGCCTTCAGATTCCATTCCATTCGTTTCTCCGGTGTCGATTCAACGATGCCTAACATATGCGCTGCATCTACAGCGTAATGATCTTCACCGGACTGAATTCCTAATTCCCATGCATTTAGGAATAGAGGAAGAGCATCCATTAATCTGGATGTGGAATTGAAGACCCTGCCCCGTTCCAGAAGATATCGGACTTGTGCCACAACTAAATCTTTGGTCAATAATTTCTCGACACGATCCAACGTTACATGCGCTATGTCGTATTTCCCCTGTAATCCCTGCGAACGTGCAACTTGAGTCAAGAGTTCAGCTAAGTATCCATTGTTTCCGGATTCCTCTGCCTGCGTTAGCAAACTGATAAATTTCTGCTCAGTTTCTTTAGGATGACTGTAATCCCAAAGCGTATCGAAGTCTATCAAAATAATTCACTCTCCAAATCGTACTATTTATGTATGAGTAGCATAGACGAATATTATAGCAGTCGCTGTTCATTATTACCAACCAGTATATTATCGTCCTGCACAATATTCCCTTTTTATTATACAACAAAAAAAACGGTTGATCATTACCATATGATCAACCGTCCTATGAGATATTCTTACAGACCTAGCTTATGACCTTTTTCCAACCGCTGAATTTGTTTCTCTCCCCCATCAGCCAATTCTCTGAACTGATTGATTGTTTCACGCATTCTAGGCAAAGCTTCTTGCTTATAAGTGCTTATAGAATCCAAGGCTGATAATACATCCGTAAATGCTTCTTTCATGGTGTCTACTGAGATACTCGCTTCAAGCGATTGCTTTTGAATCTCTACCCCTTGATTCTTCAACATTTTGGACGTACTGGAGATGAGATCGTTCGTCGTTTGGTTCAATAGCTCTATCTTTTTCAAGACAATCTTCTGATTATAAAGAGCACTAGCAACCGTTACTGAAATCTTCAAAGCTGAAATAGTCACATTCTTAGCCCGATCTACGCCACGAATCAACTCTTTGTTATTCCTAATGACAACTTCGATTGCCATAATCCCTTGTTGATTGACTACCAACATCTGTTGCAGGTCCATCACTCTCTGACGCAGAGGGAACAGCACTTCTTCGGTGATGAACCGGATTTTGTCAGGATCTTCATTACGAAGTTTGGCTGCTTCAATTTGCAACTCAATAGATTCGTCCATCAACATCCCCAGCTGAATTTCCTTCTGAAGTTTTTTGGTCAAATCCCGGAGCATCTGTTGTTCTATCTCAAGTGTCGTATTGTCATTCTTGAGGGTTGACTTCCCCTTATCTAAAGAGACAACAATATCCGCAATCACAACATCGGCTTTTTGATACTTGAGAAAGTATGCACGGAGTGGATTAAACAGCTTGCCGAGGAATCCTCTTTTTGCAAAGTCTATTGCGCTTGGATCTAGATCTTTCAGTTGTGTATGCAGTTCAGACAGGCCTTTGGCAACCTGACCACCCTCGTCTCCCGTTTTTGAGAGATTGCCTACTGAAACTTGAAGCAATGTATTTTTATCTGAAGATGATTTCATTGTATTCATACCGAAATTGTCTATGGATTGAAGTATTTCTTTACGTTTCTCAAGCGATTCGAAATCCAGTGTCATGATTGCCGCGACATTATTATCTGCTACCTCTTTAAGCTGCGCCACTTCCGCTGGAACGGGCTTAACCTGCTCTTCGATCGCAACTTTGATCTCTTCTTGACTGGGTAATTCCATCGTGAATGACATGTGAACCCTCCCCTAATTTAAGTTACATTTGAACGTTAAACAAGTTTCCGATCTTGTAGACAACATCATCAGTATCTGCATTAATACTAGCCGCCTCATTGATACTTGAGATACTTTGAAGCGCCTTAATATTGGCATTATATCCAATCGTGTAAATTGGAATTTTATAGGTCTCAATCAATCCTTTAATATCCTTGAGTGAATAACCCTCATTCGTCTCTCCATCACTTAAGACAAAGATGATAGGTTTCACATTAGGGTTAAGTGCGATCTCATCTTGAAGCATTTTCAATGCCACAACAATGCCATCAAAAGTAGCAGTACCCCCACTGGCTTGAAGGTTGTTAACTGTACCAACAAACATGGACTGCTGATTCGTGTCGTATTTTCCAATAGGAAGATTAATGGTTACATCACTTGAATAAGAGACAAGACCGATGCTATTATCTTTCCCTAGATATTTTTGACCTTTCAATAGGGACTCTTTCAAGCGATTAAGCGGTTCCCCTGCCATACTCCCTGAGACATCGGTTACGAATACCGCAGAAATTGGTTTACTTCCGTTCTTCTTTTCTTTCCATATCTTCTGTGCAGATGATAGAAGATTACCATCGACAACTGCAAGTTCTGACTTATATTCATCGAGATTATTGAAGCCTTTGTCCTTCGCTGATTTCTGATATTGTGCTTGTTCGACGAACTCAGCAAATTTCTTGATGATGTCTAACTTATCTTGAGGAACATCACCTAATGCATATAACGGACTGTCATGTCTTACACCAAACGGAGTGAACACATAACTATCCTTTAAGTCTGCGGCATTAATATAGGTTTGGTATTCCAAAACAAATCCGTCAAGCATACCCGACTTCGCTGCATCACGCATTTGTATCGTTGTAGACGCAATGAATGGTACATTGGCCTGAAATTTCTCAAATCCTTGAACAGCTTTATCTCCTAAAATATTAGTGCTATCGAATGTATTAAGCGCTGTTACAAGAAAATTTAACCCTGTAGAACTAGCGAACGGGTCGGTATACCCCATAGAGAACTCGTTATTTGCAATCGCTTCAGTTACTGTTTTGACATTCACCGAGCCGTATTTTTCTACTAGTGCATCATATTTAGCTTTTGCTATGACAATACCAGGAACATTCCCTACTAGTCTCTTCGTTACAAGTTCCGTCTTAACACCACTCGCCTTGACCATTTCACCCCATAACTCATTAGAAGGTGTGAAAGCGTCTGGTATATATTTGCCGGATTTAATATAATCTGCAGCAGTACCGGAAGCAATATTTCGAATCTTAACAGAAGCAGGTTTGCCGTTTACGGAGATATTAGCTTTATTGAACTCAGTCGCTACATCAGTCAACCAACCGTCGACACCCGTACCCCCTTTTTCAGGAGAAGAGAAGATTTCCACAAAATGATCGTTCGTATTCTCTACGGTTATAGGGAACTTCGAGATATCTGGCAAAGACTCAGCAACATCAGCAGGATTAAGATCGATCTGACCTTTGACCGGCGTCTCAGTCTTAACCGCGATATTGGAGTACAATTTGCTTAATTCCTTAGCTGCATCTTCTGAAGATACTTGTGTTTTTGTTTTGCCCAAATCTGAAGTTAGGTTTATCCCGAAATATACAAGTGCAAATACTAATACCACAAGAAAACCTGAAATCAGGAAAAATTTACTTTTCTTCGTCATGCTTCCCACCCCTTACTGTTTATAATATTTAGTCTGTTTGATCAAGGAATCAATTTCCTGCATACAAGGCATATTCTCAATATCTCCGGGCTCAAAACTATCTAAGCGAGATATTTCTAACAGTAATTTATCTAGCTTCAACAAGATTTCCTCATTACTAGCTATTGAACTTTTCATGAATGACAGATACTCGTTGTACAGGTTTGTCTTTTCTTGAAGAAGCTTCTGAGAAAACGATGTTGATTTGTTATTCATGACACTATCGTACTCCGACTCGTCAAATACATTAAGCCTATTCAGGATACTTCTAACATTAAGGTAGAACAGTTTTTCTACCTCTTGAATTATGGAAGCAAACTTCTTATAACTTAATTCCGTTGGCTCAAACCTCTGATTAAGGACATTTAATAAGGTGTCTTTCTTCTTGACTATTCGGTCCAGCTGCCCTAAGGCTAGCGTAATATCATTTCCTAGTGGTTTTACTCGTCGGAACTGATTCAAAGCCTCCACATAGTCCTCATGCGTTCTGATTTGTTTAACAGGAATAACAACAGGCTGCTTAAACAGAAGTGCATAACTCCCGTAAATCAACACAAGCGCACTTGCGAACAGAAGTGTTACTCCAAATGCTGTAGCGAGAGCAGTACCGCCTATTTCTACTCCTAACAGTCCGGGTGAAAGCACTATGATATTCACAGCCACCACACCAATAATTATTCCTAATAGCTTTATGTATTTTGTGACCGCCATGCGTGTACCTCCTCTAGCTCCTTTAGGAATACGATGATTATAAATAAGTGAAGATCAGTTCATTACGAGACCAAAAATCAACTCCTTTAGAATAAGATAAATGACGTGCTGTTAAAAAGTAAATAATTAGCGTGTAGTCCTTGTTATCTGTGATCTCTATCCAGTGTCTTTCTATTTACGTTATTTAGCTTAAAAAGGTGACAAAACTGAACTTATCAGTTCTCGTCTGGATGGTATTATTTCTGTTTCACACGATCTGAACCGCTTTTTCTTCAAATCACATAATGACACTATATCATGAAAATTTTACCACATGTCACATTTTCGTTACAATAATGGATTAAGAAGTAACCTTAATCTTATTTACCATCAATACGATTCATTCGCAATTACAGAGAAATAGCCCGAAACCCTTCATGGTTTCAGGCTACACTGATCATTTCAACCACTTCCGTTCATACCCCGTTAACCGACGCTCCAAATGATTTGTAGACCCAATTTTGCAACCGCAGCTCCCTTCAGAAGACAGACGGTCAGCTTTATAGTTACAGCTTGAGACATCATCATTTAGTTAGGTTTTTTTCCTGCTCTATAGGCAAAAATACGATAACCTCCGTACCCACTCCCTCCTTACTTTCAATATGGATTGTTCCATCATGTTCAGTGACAATGGATTGAGCAATCGGGAGGCCTAATCCTGTTCCCCCAGTTTTACGATCACGTGACGTATCGACGCGGTAAAAGCGTTCGAATACATGCTGGATTTCTTCCTCAGCAATACCAATACCGAAATCTTTAACCTTTATCACTACATTCGTTGAATCTTTAGTTATGTGTATTTCAATGGAACGGCTACTGTATTTCAAAGCGTTATCTATTAGAATGAGAAGAAGCTGCTTAATCTTAGTTAGATCGGCGACCATCCAGATCTCTCCGTCCTCTGAGTGGACCACAATACTCTGAGATTGTAGTTTCTTTACATGCGAAGAAACCTGTTCACAGCATGCGACTAGATCAAATTTCTCTATGTTAAGACTATGGTTCTGCTGCGAAGATGCTAGATCAAGCAACTGCCTCGTCATTTTCCTCATTTGCTTAGATTCCTCATAAATCGCTTCAATCGACTCCAGTTGGATTTTCTGATCATTAGTACCCCAACGACGAAGCATATTGGCATATCCTTCAATGATGGTTATCGTTGTATTTAACTCATGCGATGCATCTGAAACGAATTGCTGCTGTTTATGAAAGTTTTCCTCCAATCGATCCATCATCCGATTAAAGGTTTCCGTCATATGGAAGAGCTCGTCATTCGTTTGACCGCGAGAAGGGATTTTCTTGAATATGAGACTGCTTTCAATTTCCCGCATTGTTACGATACTGTCCGATATCGGTTTTAATAATGTTCTGGATAGAAATGACGCTCCGATTACGCTAAGAAGCACGGCGCCCCCGGTTGAGAAAAGAAGAAGCGTAACGAGTAGGTTTATGTTAGATTCGAGAGTATCCATTTTCTCGACAATCTCAAATACGCCGATGACATTGTCATCAGTTTGTATAGGCACTCTAACGACTAGGATTTTTTGATCATTAATATCGAGCAATTTGGAGTCGTTCCAGGAAGAAAGATTAATTTGATTGAGATCGATATCCTGTTCTTCTTGGTAACTTTGAACAACTTTTAAGTCTGAATTGAATATCCTGATCATCGAATCCTCGGGTAGATAACCCAAAATCTGGTTTTTTTGATCAGTATCCATAATAGCAAGTGGCCCGATCTTCTCGATGATTTGTTCTGATTTATTTCGTAGTAATTCGATTTCATTGCGGGTTGCAATATTAATGAATAATAAATAGATAACAAAATCCACGCTCAATAATATTAATATGACGAGCGCGGAAGTGAGCAACGTGAATTTAGTTCTGAGCTTCAACTGTTCTCCTCCCTTACACAGTAACCCACTCCCCATATCGTATGAATTAGATTAACATCAAATTCATGATCGATCTTTTTTCGGATATAACGGATATAGACATCAACTACATTCGTATCTCCGACAAAATCATAGCCCCAGACATGATTAATGATCTGTTCCCTGCTCATTGCATGATTTTTATTTTCCAATAAAAACACGAATAGATCGTACTCCTTGGGAGTGAGCTCTATCCTTCTTCCTTCCCGTATTATTTCTCTAGACACCTTATTCACGGTTAGGTTGTTAATCTGAAGCTGACTTAAAGTCGCCTTATTTGATGAATCTTCCGATCGGCTGCGCATCGAGGATCTCATTCTGGCCAGAAGCTCTTCAATTTCAAATGGTTTAGTAATGTAGTCGTTCGCTCCCTGATCGAGTCCCGATATCTTCTCCGGTGTGGTATTCCGCGCGGACACTACGATAACCGGCGTTTGGATATCAACCTTCCTCAATCTTCTTAATACTTCGATTCCGTTTAATTCGGGAAGCATAATATCTAGAATAATGAGCCCCCACTCTTTCGCTAAGGCTTTATCCAGCCCTTCTCTCCCGTTATTGGCTATCATTACGGAATAACCTTCATGGGTTAGCTCCAATTCGAGCAGCCGGGCTATTTTATTCTCATCCTCTACGATCAACACATCTTTAGACAATGGAAAAACCTCCTTACTTTTGCTTATTATGAGTAAAAAGTGTCTAAATAAGACAGGTCGTTAGAAAAAAATTTTAAAAAAAGCCTAAGCATAAGCTTAGGCCGTTTAAGAAGGGATGTCTTAGTCGTTTTCCGGAATGATCTTACCTGTTGTCGCGTCAATTGTATGTTCATGTTCTTTACTTGCCGCATCTTTGATCGTTACGGTATACGCGGTTACTCCATCTTCCGTTTCAAGCTTCACGCTAGTCACGTCACCTGGCGTTTGCTTAACAGCAATATCGATGCTCTGTTGCTTACTAATTACAGGCGCTTGTGCAGCGTCGTCATTCACTTCTTTGTCGTTGTCTTGTTGACCTTTCACATCGTCGTCATTTACTTCTTTGTCGTTGTCTTGGTCACCTTTCACATCGTCGTCGTTTACTTCTTTGTCGTTGTCTTGGTCACCTTTCACGCCGTCATCGTTCACTTCTTTGTCGTTGTCTTGTTGTACTTGATCCTTCTGAACAGGAGCCGTCGTATTTGCTGTTTCCGGAGTTGCTGCACTCGTGGAAGGCAATAAGGCTGCTCCCGCAATCCCCCCACCAACAAGCGCAAGAGTAAGAGCACCGACCATTATTTTTTTGTTCATTATTAATTCCTCCTAGTTAATATTTGATTACAGACCCAATTGTAGTACAGGGTTCTGAGATCAATAAGTGATTACTATGAGAAATTGATGAGAAATACTCAACCGCGTACTTTGGCACTTCGTTTATCAAGCATCCGTTGATATATCCAAATAGAAACAGCTAACCATGTGCCGCTCGCCAGATACCCACCTACAACATCGCTAGGATAATGGACTCCCAAATATATTCGACTAACACCGATCGCTAAAATCATAATAGAACCAATAATGATAAGAAGAAAGCGAGTAAACGCACCTCGAGCATGTTTCCACAACAGAAAACACAAGACACCGTAAAGGGTAAAAGCTGCCATGGAGTGCCCGCTGGGAAAACTATAGCCATTCGCTTCCACGATTCGATGTATAGTTGGGCGAGCGCGGTGAAAAATCAGTTTCAATACGACATTCAATAGCGCAGAACCCGCGATTACACCAACAAAGAAAAGCAATTCCCAGCGAAACTTCAATACGGAATAAAGCACAACCATGATTATTATCGTAATTATCGTAATCGGAAGACCCGATCCAATAAAGGTAAAAAACTTCATGATAGGTGTTAAAACAACGTTCTCCTGTCCTTGGATAAGAGAAATCAACCTGTTATCGAACCATGCAATATTCTGCTCGCCAACTAAGATTGCGATTACCGCAAATCCGGTAGCACAAACAAGGCTTATAATGAAGGATTGGGTAAAGACGAGTTTCAAGTTCATTTGGAAGCTCCTTGGTAAGGTTATTATAACGACGGTTGTTCAACACTCGTAGGTAAATGCTACCCGCGGGTAATTCTCAACTAATCGCTAAGCCTTAGCACTCTTATACTTTTGCATCAATCGAAATATCTCCAGTAAAATAACATTTAAGCTAATCCATGTTCCACCGAATAAGTATCCGGCAGAGACATCGCTTGGATACTGAATGTTAAGAAAAATAGAACTAATACCTACTAATAGACAAATGACAATAACAACTAAACTTAATGTAATGTGGGTTTTCACATCTCCAAAATGACGGCCCAGCAAATACGCTGTAAAACCATAAACTGTAAGGGCGTTGAAGGTTTGCTCACTAGGGAAATTGAAGGTCGTTGGACTTATTCTAAGAAACAACAAATGCAAACCCTCAATTAGTGCTTTACCTCCGACAATGACAACTACCAAAAAAGTCATTTCAAGCAAGCGGACCTTACTTCTCATCCACATACACCCAATAGCCAGAACAACTATTGGCACGAAAACATAATAGGATCCCAAAAGTGCGAAGCGATTCATGAGATCCGTCCAGCTTGAATTAAATATTTGATGGATCATATAAGAACCGACTTCGTCAAATAAAGCAAACTCATGAGCTAAAAAATCTTCAATCACTCCGATCAACAAGGTGAAAAATAAAACAAAACCGGCAAATGCGCAAATGATGATTACCTTTATCTTGCGAATGGAATCATAACGCACTAGGCCGTTACTCAGGATACTTAACAACTTGTCCTTGATTTGATTCCTATAGTTCCGGTACATGTATATGCCAATAAAAATAACGGCTAATATCACTCCAAAAAAAATCATATACATATTAATCTTATGATGGTATGGCTCCCACTTTGGACCTAATAATTCTCCAAGCAAAATGAAGACACTTACCCAAAAGAAAGCGCCTGAATAGGCGAAAATGGCATACTTTCGAAAAGAGAGCTTCGTTGTACCTGAGAAATAACCCGTAATATGACGGACACCCGGAATGAAATAAGCTATAATTAGAACTTTGTACCCGTATTTTTGGTACCACTTGGACACCATATCAAGCTTATCAGGGCCTAAATGAACACGGGTGCCGTATTTTTCAAAAAATGGAGTGCCTAATCGATATCCAATCCAATAGGATAAGGTAATCCCTAGAGATGTCCCTGTACCAGCAGCAACAATACATAACAACCAATTCAGTTTTCCCTCAAAGACGGCAAGCCCTGCATAACTCATCAAAAGCTCCCCGGGGAGAGGTAGTGCAAGCATTTCAAGCAAAAGGGCAAAAAAGAGTACCCAATATCCGTAATGTTCCAATAAGTTGATTAACATACCTAATAGGTTACCCCATTTCACTGCTACATATTTAAGCGCATATAATTTCATAAGGTATTCTCGGATACCAACTTCACTGCATACTGCCGAAAGTTATTGTTTCGGGCAACTACTCGGCTACCCGCTATGAGATAACTGTCACCGACAGTCCAAGTGTGACTTAGCTTGTTCTTTCTTCTAATTGCCACATAATTATGTGGTGAGGATGCGTAAATCCGAAATCCTTCAGCTCGGCACTTTGATAAAAAGTTCACGTCTTCTCCCAATGAAACGTTAGCGAAGTGTACACGCTCGAAAACCTTTCTTTTGAATAATAACGTCCCACCTGAAACTGAACCTATAAATCTATGTTGCTGTCTAGGAAACCGCATAAGGAGCAGCTTCCTACCTTCAAGATAAGTTAAGTATGCCTTCTTCCCTATAACGTCTGCTCCCGTTTGTTTGATGTACTTTATCTGCTCGAGCAAATAATAGGGTGAATAATAATCGTCATCATCAAACTTGGCGATATAGGGATATTTTGATTTGTTAATCCCATAGTTTAAGCATTTACCCAATGAAGCTTTCTCCGAAACTTTATATATTGAAATGTTCTTATAGGCTTGCGTTTGTTTTCGATATTTGTCCAACACCATGCTATCTTTATTCAAAACTATAATCAACTCTTTCATCTGATAGCGCTGAGTTTTGAAATTCGCAATGATATCTTTGAAATATTTGGGCCGGTTCGTGCAAGTAATAATGGAAACTCCTCTTAGACCTTTAGACATAACCCTCTTCAACTCCCTATTATCATCTCATATAAAGTATGAATAGGATTTGATAAAGGAGCGGCTTATTACATAGAATAAACATCTATATTTGAACGAGCTTTGCCTCTTAAATGTGAAATCGATAGACCTCACCCCATACGGTTACGATAAATGGTAGATTTGATGAATCCAAGTCTGGTATTCTAGGTTTTCTGACCATGATTGTCACTGAAAACCCTTTCGTTGTGATTGTACCCAGGTTGTCCTATAATGAGTACGCAACAATCCAATAGGAGAATGGAGACTCAATCATGAAGAACTGTAAGCAGCGAATCTTTTCAATATTTATACTTGTGTTCATTCTCTCTTCTACAATCCCGTTTAGAATGACAAGTCACGCTGCAGTAAATCCGGTTTCAAAAAAGTACAAAGTCGATCATATTGTCGTGATCGTGGAAGAAAATCATTCGTATCGGGAAATCTATAATAATTCTAACGCTCCATATATGAATCAATTGATGAACAATGGTGCAAACCTGGTCAACCATTACGCGATTGAGCACCCAAGCCAACCAAACTATTTAGATTTATT
This sequence comes from Paenibacillus macquariensis, assembly GCF_900156375.1. Lineage (GTDB taxonomy): Bacteria > Bacillota > Bacilli > Paenibacillales > Paenibacillaceae > Paenibacillus_AQ > Paenibacillus_AQ macquariensis. The sequence continues at coordinate 491,952 of NZ_FTNK01000002.1, read as the reverse complement.
TTCCGGAAACAACCAAGGCGTTACTAATGATAAAACACCGAAACATCTATTCAAAACAGATAATCTCGCTTCCGAGTTAATTGCAAAGGGTCTCACATTCGGAGGATACTCTGAGGGTTTACCGAATATTGGATTTTCGGGGCCTTATGATCTGAAAACAAACTATGCTCGAAAACATAATCCATGGGTAAATTTCACTAATATTCCTACGAGCGTTAATATGCCTTTTACCAGCTTCCCTAAAGACTATTCCAAGCTTCCTACCATTTCCTTTGTCATTCCGAATATGGATCACGATATTCACGATGGAACAGTAAAGGAAGCCGATCTTTGGTTAAAAGAGAATCTTTCCGCTTACATAAAATGGGCAGAAAAGCACAATAGTCTTCTTATCCTTACTTGGGATGAGGACGATATGAGCGCTAAAAATAAAATTCCAACAGTACTCTTTGGCCCAATGGTGAAAAAAGGAACCTACAATGTGAAATCGAATCATTATTCGCTTCTACGCACGATTGAAGATATTTACGGCTTACAACAATTGGGTAAAAGTAAACAAGCGAAGCCACTCGAAATTTGGAAATAATTAAACCCTCATTATGTTATCCCTCCTTTTATAAATTATTAATTTCAGAAAAAACTATGCTGCGACTTTCCCTCGGTTAAGTACCGAGAAATGGTCGCAGCTTAGTTTTACGTATACTTTATATGGACGATGTTCTTGTCCTCCGACATATCTGTAACCTTATGAACACTACTCCCTTGGGGGGAGTGAGAGCGGGTTCTCATCTCTTCTCGTCTTGGTCAGGTATATGACTATGATTAAGATCGTTACGAGAAAGATCGCACTTGTTACTACTGTGCCCAGTTCAAGGCCACCCTCATCGCGGGGCTGTAACAGGTAATCGCCAAGAGAGGCGCCCAGAGGACGGGTCAAAATGTAGGCCATCCAGAAGGCAAGCACTGCATTCAGCTTGAAGAAGTAGTGGGCGAAAGTCACCACCCCGATCAGTGCAGCAAACATGAGCGCTGACACCAAGTATCCCAAATTGAGACCCTCCGCTACGAGGTCACCGGCTGCAGTACCCAAGGCAAAGGTGAACAGGATAGTCAACCAGTAAAACGCTTCTCGCTTGGTCGTGTAGATGGAGTGAATGGAGAGTGTCTTCTCACTCGCGTACCAAGCGACAAAGGTCGCCAGTAGCGCGATGGTGAAGATGATGGTGGTCGTCTCCAGACTGACCCCGAGGTTGTCCACGAGGTTGTCGGTGACCAGCGTGCCGACAACGCTGATCAGCACGACCGCGAGCCAATAGATCCCCGGCACGTACTTCTTCGTCCTGAACTGATAAAATAACGTGATGAGTAAAAGGCAACTCATGACGAAGGTCGTAATGGTCAAGCCCAAGTTCAGGTTTACATTCAGAAAGTCTGCGGCCGTCTCGCCCACCGTGGTTGCCAAGATCTTGATGATCCAGAAGAAGATTGTGACTTCTGGAACCTTGTTCAACAACTGTAAGTCTCGTGGTTGGGCGATCGCGACTTTTTCATGATTTTCCATTTATGAATCCTCCATATTCCCCTCTTTTTAGACCACATTCGACTAACTAACTGTACACGCTTCACATTAAAAAATAATGTGAATTACATCGTTGTTATAAAAAGAAGTTTCCCTATATCAAAGAAAATATTCATTTTTTGTTGACGAATAGCCCTAGAGTTACTTCCGTAACTGAAAATGAGCTAACGTCAATAAGAGATTCATGTGGATTTTCTCATAGATTTATAATAATCGGCGAAATGCCATTGGGTGACAAGCGTTGCAGCCCTTACTAGAAAGTGTTGGGTAAAAATGATGTGTTATGGTTATTTCAGGTGATCAGCACCTTCTCAATTAGCACACTCAAGGGAGGCCCATTATGAATACGAATCCTAAAAGACGTTTTAGTAAGTCGTTGGTCGGTGCCACGTTAAGCCTTTCGATCGTTTTGTCGGCAGGCACGATGTTTACAAATACGCATTCGGCTTATGCCGCAAGTTCTTCTATCGCTGACAACGTGATTACGACTGGTAAGCAGTTCTTAGGTGTTCCTTATCAATTCGGAGCCAAATCGAACAACACCAGCGCGTTTGACTGTTCTTCGTTCACACAATACGTATTCAAACAAGGCGGGATCAACATCCCTCGCTCGTCTAAACAACAATCCAACGTAGGTATATTCGTGTCTAGAGACCAATTGCAACCAGGTGATTTGATTTTCTCGGATACCAATCGAGACGGCATTATTAACCACGTAAGTCTCTATATCGGTAACGGACAACTTCTGCACACATACAGGGCCGGTATCGGTGTTACGATTTCGAATTTCGCAGGCAGCACATGGGACCGAACTTACGTTACAGCACGCAGAGTGCTTCCGTAAGAAAGACAACCTATCGTGAAGACTTCGGCCGACAACCATTACGAATCCTCAGCCCAGTAAACCGTCTAAACTGTCTAGCACAAAGAGATAACTAAGAAGTAAATCCACTATTGACTGTACGTTAAAGTGGATTTACTTACTTAATGTCCAAAAAATAATCTGACGTATAATCAAAAAAAGCCCATGGAGTCCTAACATATTCGTTAGTACCCCATAGGCTTGTTCATTGTTATTTAAAATACTTTACTTTCGTCGTCCAAGACTCGCAATTCCAGAAATCTGTTGCAATATCCTGATAGAATTCAGGTTCGTGAGAGATCATCAGGATGGTTCCCTTGAATGCTTTCAAAGCACGCTTAAGTTCTTCCTTCGCATCTATATCCAAATGGTTCGTAGGTTCATCTAATACGAGTATATTTGTCTCCGTATTAATGAGTTTACATAGACGCACTTTGGCTTTTTCTCCACCACTCAGAACAGCGATCTTGCTCTCAATATGCTTCGTAGTTAGTCCGCAATTCGCAAGGGCAGCACGTACTTCATATTGTGAAAGAGACGGGAACGTTTCCTGGATTGTACCGACTTCTTCAAGTAGCTTCTCGATTTCTTCTGGTGTTCTGTCATACATATCGTTCATTTCTTTCTCGATGTCAAACAAGTATTGGAATGCACATCGCAATACATCTTGAATCGTTAACCCTTGCGTCAACGATAGGCTTTATTGAAATTGCGTGAATAAATGTCGAAATCATAGTTTTCCTGCGATTACCCAAGAAATAATTTAAAATAGGAGGAATCTATAAGTGTTTCTTTACTAGAATGATTTCGATGATAACAAGTATGGCCATGAACAGGCACATTCCAATTGAGAATGGCATGACCTTAATTCCTGATCCCTCCAATTTTCTTATGTAAAAGCTTCCTACTAACCCTATAACGGGTATAATTACTGCTAGTAATGCGATTATTCTTTTCGCTCTCTTCATTTGTCGTTTTCCTCTTATTCAAATCACCTTAATTTACTATATTATACTTTTATAACCACCATACATTTTAAACCCCTAAATTCATATAATTCTTTAGTGTAATTTTGTAGATATAGGTGCATTCCAACGTATACTAGCCCGACCATATATCATATTTAAATATTAGTAAAATAAAAAAAGCCCATGGACTCCTAACATAATCGTTAGCACGCCATAGGCTCGTTTATTAAAATACTTTCGTTGTCCAAGACTCGCAATTCCAGATATCTGTTGCAATATCCTGATAAAATTCAGGTTCGTGAGAGATCATCAGGATGGTTCCCTTGAATGCTTTCAAAGCACGCTTAAGTTCTTCCTTCGCATCTATATCCAAATGGTTCGTAGGTTCATCTAATACGAGTATATTGGTCTCCGTATTAATGAGTTTACATAGACGCACTTTGGCCTTTTCTCCACCACTCAGAACAGCGATCTTGCTCTCAATATGCTTCGTGGTTAGTCCGCATTTCGCAAGGGCAGCACGTACTTCATATTGTGAAAGAGACGGGAACGTTTCCCATATTTCCTCGATACAAGTATTATAATTGCCTTCTTTCATCTCTTGCTCAAAATAACCAATCTCCTGGTTATAGCCAAGCTCTACTGAACCAGACAAGGCCTGAATTTCACCAAGAATACTACGTAACAAGGTTGTTTTCCCAATCCCATTAGCACCAACAAGTGCAATCTTCTGTCCACGTTCCATAATCAAATCCAATGGACGAGATAAAGGCTCATCATAACCGATTACGAGACCTTTTGCTTCAAATATAACTTTTCCGGCAGTTTTGCCTTCTTTGAAATTAAACTGTGGCTTCGGTTTGTCCTTCGAAAGTTCGATGACATCCATCTTGTCGAGCTTTTTCTGTCTGGACATCGCCATATTACGGGTAGCCACACTCGCTTTGTTACGAGCAACGAAGTCTTTCAGTTCTGAAATTTCTTGTTGTTGCCGGTTAAATGCAGATTCAAGCTGAGTTTTTCTCATTTCATAGACCTGCTGGAATTGTTCATAATCACCAACATATCGAGTCAGCTTTTGATTTTCCATATGATAAATCAGGTTAATAACACTATTCAAGAATGGCATATCATGTGAGATCAGAATAAAAGCATTCTCATACTCTTGCAGATAACGTCTCAACCATTCAATATGTTGCTCATCCAGATAGTTCGTCGGCTCATCCAGGAGCAAAATATCTGGCTTCTCTAGTAGCAACTTCGCAAGTAAAATTTTGGTACGTTGTCCTCCACTGAGGTCGTTCACGTCGCGATCTAATCCAATGTCAGTGATCCCAAGTCCACGTGCCGTCTCTTGCACCTTCGCATCAATCATATAGAAATCTTGACTTGTTAGCGTGTCTTGGATTGTTCCAACTTCTTCAAGTAACTTCTCCAGTTCTTCAGGTGTTACATCACCCATCTTGCCATACATATCATTCATTTCTTGCTCAAGGTCGAACAAGTATTGGAACGCACTACGTAATACATCTTGAATTGTTAGCCCTTTCGTTAGAACAGCATGCTGATCAAGATAACCGACACGCACCCGTTTGGACCATTCAACCTTGCCTTCATCGGGCTGCAACTTGCCTGTAACAATATTCATAAAAGTAGATTTACCTTCGCCGTTCGCACCGAATAATCCAATATGCTCGCCTTTGAGAAGACGGAATGCAACATCCTTGAAGATTGCGCGATCTCCAAAGCCATGACTTAATCCTTCAACATTTAATATGCTCATGTATAGACACCTTTTTCATATATTTTATCGTTATATTATAAGCAGGATTAAGTAAAAACTCAATGGAGAAACTTTTTTTGATCATATTAATGATGGATAAGTTGTTGTGTACAATCTTCACAATTAAACATTAACTAACAATATTAAAGTTACTTGACAATATACATACGATTCAGTATTATTATCTCAAATAGAAGATACTGTAAAAAATGACACCCTAGAGAAACATTTTTATTTGCAATATATTTATGCCTTATAGATTTTATTGGTGGTCTAGTTCATGAGTTTTTGTGGGGAATATTTGGTAAAACAACTACTGAGGAGGAAATAACATGTCAAAATTAAATATCGGAATTATCTTGGGAAGTACTCGTCAAGGTCGTGTAAGTCCACAAGTGGGAGAATGGGTAAAACGTGTCGCTGATCAACGTGGCGATGCGAACTATGAAATAGTAGATATTGCGGAATTTAAACTTCCACTATTAGGGGAAGCGGATGCTACAGAACAAGCAACAGCATGGAATACAAAGCTTGCTAGCTTGGATGGGTTCGTATTTATCGTCTCAGAATACAACCACAGCATAACAGCGTCATTGAAAAATGCACTTGATTATGCACGTGATGCTTGGAACAATAAAGCAGCAGGTATCGTAAGTTATGGTTCTGTAGGTGGCGCTCGTGCAGCTGAACATCTACGCGGTATCTTGGGTGAATTGTCCGTAGCGGACGTTCGTGTTCATCCAGCCTTGTCCCTATTCACTGATTTCGAGAACGGAACTGTGTTCAAACCGGCAGATATGCATCTTACCAATGTAAACGGCATGCTTGATCAAGTACTTGCTTGGAGCGGTGCATTAAAAACGTTGCGTTAATAGCAATCTCCCAACACCTCTTTCATAAGAGGTGTTTTTTTATTTCAAAAAAGGTTACTTCTCCTCTAACTCGAAACAATTCATCTAACAATATATTAATTCAATATACAAATCATCACATTGGAGAAAACGGGTATAGATTCCCTTTCAAACTAAACGATGCTTGTCCTGTTTCTTCCGATACGATAATGACAAGCGCATCGCATATTTCAGATAAACCAAGTCCTGCTCGATGTCTCGTTCCCAGTTTCTTCTGTTCAGTCTCCCTCTGAGTTAAAGGCAAAACGTTTGCTGCAGAAATAATTTTGTCGCCTTGTATTAGGACTGCGCCATCATGTAGAGGGCCACCAGGAGTGAAAATGGATTCTAGCAACGAATATGTCAACGTCGCAGAAATCATTACGCCCGGCGTAATAAAATTATCGATGTCATCTGATCTTTCTACTACAATAAGTGCTCCATGACGCTGTTGTGATAAGTGGGTAATCGCTTGAGATAACTCATCGTATCTAGCTGTATAAGGGGCGAGAAAACATTTCAAATAAAAGGTTGAGGCAAGCGATTCCGTATCTACAAATTGTTCTTTCATATTATGGAACTCGTTCAACAAACAGTTACCAGCTTCGTGTTCTAATCCGTGGATCAATGCATCGATGGATAAGCTTAATTGTAGAAGTCTATTCTTCACTTCAACTTGCATTGGAGAGACGTCACATTGTATATCATCCATTCTTCCACCCCGCTTAAATGTTTGAGTCGTGCTTAAAACGACGAATAATACTTCTATTTTGCTTACCAACCTTTTCTTCTATACATCATCAGTTATATGAGCACCGAGGAGACGGACTACAACGGTTGCACACAAATGCCCGTTAAAAATTCATCTTAGTCGATGACATCAGTAACAAAGGCTAAGCCCAAATAAACAATCGCAGCCAGAAGCATGCCCACAGCCGCGACTTCCATCTTTCCGAAATTAGCTACTATGTTACTCTGCAATAAAACTAACTAAATGATAGTTACTTGACAAAACTCATTAATTTGATTATGATTATCTCAAGTCAAAGATACTTCAAATAGAGTCATCTAAGAATACGACTTATATTAATTGTTTAAATATAGTATTAAGCTTTATAAATTTAATTGGTGGTGTGGTTAATGGGTTTTTGGGGGAAAATATTTGGAAGTACAACTACTAAGGAGGAAACAACAATGTCAAAATTAAATATCGGAATTATCTTAGGAAGTACTCGTCAAGGTCGTGTAAGTCCACAAGTCGGAGAATGGGTAAAACGTGTCGCTGATCAACGTGGTGATGCGAACTATGAAATCGTAGATATTGCCGACTTTAAACTTCCACTATTAGGGGAAGCGGATGCTACAGAACAAGCAACAGCATGGAATACAAAGCTTGCTAGCTTGGATGGGTTCGTATTTATCGTTTCTGAATACAATCACAGCATAACAGCGTCATTGAAAAATGCACTTGATTATGCACGTGATGCTTGGAACAATAAAGCAGCAGGTATCGTAAGTTATGGTTCTGTAGGTGGCGCTCGTGCAGCTGAACATCTACGCGGTATCCTGGGTGAATTGTCCGTAGCGGACGTTCGTGTTCATCCAGCCTTGTCCCTATTCACTGATTTCGAGAACGGAACTGTGTTCAAACCGGCAGATATGCATCTTACCAATGTAAACGGCATGCTTGATCAAGTACTTGCTTGGAGCGGTGCATTGAAAACGTTGCGTTAATATTAAATTCCAACACCTCTTCTATTAAGAGGTGTTTTTTTGTTTCAGTAATATGGAGATCGCCTCGATTCAGATGTACAGGTGTAAAGATTGAACGTTGCCCCCACACAAATGCCCTGCAAGTTACGCTTCATTAGAAGCGCTTACATGCAGGGCATTTTGTTTCTGCTTATTTGCCTTCGTTACGCTTGCTTACCAAGTCAGCTGAGAGCTGCAACGTACGTTTTTTATTCAACGGATAGACAAAGACCAATAGTGCGAGAATTATAAGGTACACGAGGCCGGGCACTAATGTGCTTAAACGATATAAGCCATGCAATGTTTCTTCCGTTTGAACGGTATTCACCGAATTGTAGCCAATGACTGCAATGGCAAATCCGCCAATACCACCTGCAATCGCCTGGCCCAACTTTCGAGCAAATGAGTATACAGCGTAGACTGTCCCATCTTCCCGAAGACCCGTTAGAAATTCATGGTAATCGATGACATCCGTAACAAAGGCCCACACGACGAGATTGAAGAAGCCGACTCCAAAGGTGCCAATCGTGGAGATGGCAATGAATTGAATAGCTGTTAAATCTGGAATGAAGGCTAAGCTCAAATAAACAATGGCAGCCAGAAGCATGCCCACAGCCGCGACTTCCTTCTTTCCGAATTTAGCTACCAAAGGCTTAGCCATCGGAATCGCAATAATCATCGCTGAAATTTGAATAAGTCCGACGACACTTAGTAATGAAGCGCTTCCAAAGTAGTCTTTGTACAAATACACGTTAACCGCGCCTGAAAGCATGGTGAGCATCATGGAACCGAGCGAAACGATTAGCATGGCGATCAGCGGTTTATTTTTCAGCAAGCCTTTCAAGGTCAGCTTAAAGTTTGTTTTGTTTTCTTGTGAATCAGATGCGATAAGTCGCTCCGTTGACATTTTGTAGCAGGCAATATAACTAGAGAGAGAAAGAATTCCGAACACAATCGCTCCCATCATGAAGTGATTGGCATCTGCTTTGTTGTCAACGAACAGAATCAATGGTCCCAAGACGTTAACAAGTAACCCCGCAATCACCCCTCCCATCGTTCTAAAGGTAGATAACGTCGTACGCTCAACTGGATCACTCGTGATGGAAGAAGCCATGGAGCCGTAAGGAATATTGACCGTGCTATATAAGGTTCCCCATAGAATATAGGTAATGAACGCATAGACCAGATAGAATCCGTTGGACATCCCGGGAATTTGCACGAACATTAAGATACCGAAAAAAACAAGCGGGAAGGACATTCTGAGAATCCATGGCTTGAATTTCCCATGCCGACTTGCCTTCCTCGTATCAATGAATCTACCCCATGTCACATCTGCGACCGCATCCCAAACACGCGCAACTAAGAAGAGAATCCCTACCGAAGCGGCACTGATATGAAAAATATCAGTGTAATAAACCATTAAGAATGAGCTAACGATAAGAAAAAAGAAGTCGTTACCTAAATCCCCACACAAATAACCTATTTTATCTCGTATCCCAAATTTTCTAAATTCCTTTGATCTAACTTCTGGTTGCGTAGTCTGGAAATCGGTCACAGAACTCATATATTAATCTTCCTCTCTATCATTTACCAATCTGTGTAAGTTCTTTATTTAAGATGTAAATGAGCTTTTCATTGAAGATATCAGATGCTAGCGATGCTAGCGTATCCACTTTCATCCCACTGGCCATTCCAAACATCGGATTCTCGGAAAGATTGCCTAAATAGCTCTCAAGCACAGCGCGGGCAGCGTCATTCTCCATAATTGCACCCAACGTGCAACGAGTGGAATACACATCGTCTGTAATGATAAGGGGTTCAATCTTGACATCTTCTAGAACCGGAACCTGGAACCAGTTCTTGACGATACCGCCCTCTTCTACCGGTGCCGTATAGCTTGGATTAGCTTCCGCTACTTGATTGAAGTGCGCCGTATCCTCGTAAGTCTGTCCATCTTGCTGTGAGACTACTTTGATAGCATTGAATCCTTTCAATAAAGCCACGTTTTCAAAGGTGAAAATATGATTTTCACTACTAGAAGTCGCAAGTTCTACGCCATTCGCATAGAGGGTAACGTTATCGCAATTGGAGTACACTTTTACCTGGATAGCCTCATCCGCTCGATCGATGTAGCGTTTGCTCGTAATATGTACAAACTTCTCATTGGACCAATTCGCTTTATACATATAGAAGGCATCCTTCTTGATCTTCCTATCGTAGGTGATTAGACCTTTGTTGTTTCTGCCCAACACGCCGCCTTCATCACGAATATTTGCGCCGAAATCAAACATATTCCATACATATGTTGCCCAAAGGAAAGGTCTCTTCGCGAAGATATTCCACACGATTTCATGGTAAAGCGCATGATACTCTTCTGTGTAATCTTTAACCGCAGGCTGATTGTTGTGATATTGTAAAATGCCCTCTGCACCGTATTCGGAGATGCATAATTTCGCCGTTGGGTTCGTTTGGTGGAAACCATCAAGCCAATCTGCGAAATCTTCGGCTTTACCATTGTACCAACCATAATATTTGTTATAGCCAATAACATCCGTAACTTTGTTATAGTCGTCGTCATCTTCAACGAACATTACGTTGGCCATCGTTGTTAATCGTGTAGGGTCTTCCTGCTTAGTTAATGCATTCAATTCGCTAACAAGCTTTCGAAGTGCTGGCGTCTCTCCACCGATTTGAATTTCATTTTGGATACCCCAGAACATAATGGATGGATGATTGAAATTTTGTCTGATCAATTCAATCATCTGCTGCTTGGCATTGATACCTTCCAATTCGGTCTTGGACATCACTGAAATAAACGGAATTTCAGCCCAGATCACCATGCCTTCTTGATCACATAGATCGTAGAAGTACTGGTCATGCTGATAATGTGCCAGACGAATCGATGTGGCGCCAACTTCTTTTATTAAGGCCATATCTTCTTCATGTTCTTTAGGTGTAATAGCCCACCCCATATCTTTACGATCTTGGTGACGGGACACACCATGGAGATCAAGATGCTCACCGTTTAAGAAGAAGCCTTTATCCGCATCCACTTCGAAAAAGCGGACTCCGAATGGGATGGAGAGTTCATCGATGGTATCGTTAAAGCTATTTAAAGATATATTCACCTTATACATATAGGCATTTTGCATGCCATTCCATAGCGTAGGGTTTTGAATAATAACGGGTAGTTCTACCTCTTGCGTTTCCCCTGCTGTCAGCACCACTTCTTTCGCTGCATAAGCAACAGTTCGACCGTCTGCATCGAGAATATCTGCCCATAGTCTGACCTTCTTATCTTCCTCATCATTCGTTAGCTTCGATTTAATCGTAAGCGCAGCCTTCTCATGACTCACGTCGTCTTGAATGACATATACACCTGTGGAGCCATAATCCATCAAGTCAAAATGAACAGGATTCGCAATAATCAGGTTGACATTACGGTAGATCCCGCCGAAGAACGTGAAATCCGCCATCTGAGGATATACATCATCGACCACAGTGTTATCGACCTGAACACTTAACGTGTTCTCTGTGCCGTATTCGATAGCATCGGTCATGTCAAAGCGGAATGTGGAATATCCACCACGATGTTGTCCCAAATGCTGACCGTTGATATACACATCCGTAATGCTGTTTGAGCCTTCAAATTCTATGAATACGCGGTTTCCTTTGGCAATAGGATCGAGTACAAATGATTTACGATACCAGCAAGCGCCTTTATAGAAATCAAATCCATTAGCACCATCGATGGCGTTCCAAGTGTGTGGAAGAGTTATTGCTTCCCAACTGCTGTCATTATGTGTTCTTTCCATAGCGCTTATATCTGCTTGCTTGCTAAACTTCCATGAATAATTCATCTGGATTTTCTTTCTCATGAGTAAGAGTCCTTCTTTCTTAAGTGTTATTTTTAAATATTTGTAATCGCTTACAAACCAATTATAATTGATATTTCAGTTGCAAGATCGCACAATATTGATTACACTAGCACAAATATTGCTTTTTCCATAAATAGTAATAGAGAGGATGATCACCGCTGGAAGAGTTAGAATTTGATTGGCGCCATTTCAACAAAACAGTGCAATTGCTGCATACGTATACGAGAATGGATACAAGATTTGTGGATAAGCAAGATCGCATCATGTTGCAATTGGTGGATCATCACATGCCTCCCGCCCTGCAACAATCAGACCATGTATATTCATCGATCAACGAGGCCCTGCAGACAGCGAAGCCGAACAACTTCTTGTACTATATAAATACATTTGGACTAGAATATATCGTCGTTGGTGTAAGGAGAAATCAGACTTATTGTGGGTTCGTCCTCACCGGTCCCTTTCTTTCCAGTATTCCTGATACGGATTTCATCAGTGATATCATTGCGAGAAACAACCTACCTGTCAGTGAACGCAAGCAGCTTCAAGAGTTCTATCGCTCTTTATCTGTCATTAGCAGCAATGATTCAAATAGTCTAGGAGAATTGATCGTTAATTTATGTCTACATCCGCATACCGATTCCCAAATCATAACACCAGAAATTGTTAAGCCCGTTCTCGATAAATTACAACAAGACACCAAGATTGCGGAAAGTCAAACAACAATCGAGTTCAGATATGAATTTGAGAGGAGATTGATGGAGGCCATTGCGAGAGGAGATAAAGTTGAGTTAGCCAAAATACTCAATGAAGGGAACAGCTTCTCGAATGTTTCTGATCGGATTCCAGAAAGCCCTATTCGTTCGGCCAAAAACTTACTTATTACCCTAAATACGTTGTGCAGAGTTGCTGCAGAAAGGGGCGGTTTACATCCTGTTTACCTGGATACGATTTCTGAGAGATTCTCGATAACGATCGAAAGAGCTACCAATTTGCCGAACATCAAAAAATTAAACTTTGTAATCATACAAGAATATTGTGAAGCCGTACAGGCATACTCTACCCGAAAGTATAGCGTTATTGTCAAAAATGCGGTGAACTATATAGATCTGAACTTGGAAAAGCCTTTGACGCTACAAGATATTGCTGCAGATATCCATGTGAACCCCTCGCATCTGTCACGCAAATTCAAGCAGGAAGTTCAGATGACGATGATGGATTATATCAATCAGAAGCGAGTCGAAGAATCAAAGCTTCATTTGCAAAGAGGGAAGATATCTATTACCGATATCGCATTTATGGTCGGTTTCAACGATCTTAATTACTTCACCCGGGTGTTTAAAAAGTATATGTCGATGACACCATCTCAATATGTGAAGAATGCCAAAAGCTGAAGGCTGATAAGGCATCTCGTTGAAAAAAATACCATTCTAGCTAGTCAAATGGTGAGAAATATAGAATTCCGCATTAAACAAAGAAGACTGTAGGCAAACTAGATTAAGTTAGTTTGTCTACAGTCTGAAACGCCATCTCCTAAGGATGGTGTTTTTTTAACATTATGCTTAGTTTCGAGTAATAAATTTATACTTTGGAAGTCTTCGCATATTGCTCGCAGATGATACGGTAATCTTCGCTGCCCTCAGCAAATCCGGTAACAGAGGATACAACAGCTTCAATGCCTTTCTCTGCAATTTCCCCTTGTAACTCTTTGGACTGTAGGTCTTGTGAGTTATCATAATGGAATGCGGCTGCAATACCTTTCAAAAGCGCTTCATGTGGTAAACCATAGTCAATGGCAATATTGGCGGGACCTACAAGGCGGTCTGCTGGACCCAGCTTACGCAGAGGTTCTCGACCTACACGAATCACTTCATCGCGAATATATGGATTCTTAAAACGTTTTTCAATTTTGTCGATGTATTTGTAATGTTCTTCTTTGTCAAAACCATGCTTCTTGATGAGCGCATCGCCACTCTCTTCCATAGCTTGTCGAACCACTTTTCGTATGGAATCGTTATTGATGGCTTCTTCAATCGTTTCAATACCATCTAGATAACCAAGATAAGCAGTAATCGCATGACCGGTATTTAAAGTAAATAACTTACGCTGTACATAAGCAAGCAGATTATCCGTCAGCTTCATTCCTGGAATTTGAGGTGCTTCACCTTTAAGCGAAGGTTCTTCAACGATCCACTCGTAAAAGGACTCAACGCCAACATCAAGAATGTTATCACCTTGATAAGGAGGTACAATTCGGTCCACTGAACAGTTAGCAAACCCAACATTGTCTTTAGCATACGATTTACCCTCTTCAGATAGATGACTGTATACCTGTTCTTCCAAGTGCTTACTTCCACCGACCATATTCTCACAAGCAATGATATTAAGAATCCCTCTACCCGCTTCTCTACGCGCTTCGATACCTTTTGCAATGGTAGATGCAATGATTTTAAGGACATTTGGACCTACCGCAGTAGTTACGAAATCTGCTTCAGCCAATTCATTTATTATATCTGGACCATTCGAGAGTACACCGGAAACGTTAGTGATCGTTTCTTGTCTTTGCTCCAGATCAAGAATATGGATCTGGTAGCTTTTTTTCTCGTTCAGTTCATTTATCATTTGCTCATTAATATCTGCGAATACGACATGGTAAGATGCTTGGGAGAGAAGGGCACCGATAAAACCACGCCCGATGTTCCCTGCTCCAAATTGAATTGCTTTTTTCATATGATAAACCTGCTTTCGTAATGAAGATTAGAGTATCCTTTATTCTCCGAAGATGCTGTAAATTTCGTTAGGATCCTTAGATTGTGCCAGTCTATGCACTGTCGATTCGTCTTCGATCGCTTCCGCAATTTTGGTAAGAATCCGCATATGTTCTCTACCTGCGCCAGCAATACCAATGACTAGATAAGCGCGTCCACCTTCGAATTCAACACCTTCTGGATATTGGTGAACGACGATACCGCTCGTCTCTATCTCCTTCTTCGCGGCGCCTACTCCATGAGGAATCGCTACCCCATTACCAATATAAGTGGTTGCTATACCTTCACGTTCAATCATGGCATCCACATAGTGTGGTTTTACGTAGCCAGCTGCAACAAGAGATTCACCCGCACGGCGTATGGCATCTTCCTTACTTACGGATGGAAGATGAAGTGTGATGTTCTCTTTACGTAGAACCTCGCTACCCTTCGTTTCATCAGAAAGATGCTTCACGACTTCAGGAACTGTTTTTTCAATTGCGCCTGAAAAATCTTCTTTCGCGTAGTCAGCAACAGGTGACGGATTTTGCCCCTGTTTTGCTTTTAAATCTTCAATCAACTTGTCATAAATCGGATTGTTCACGAAATTATCAATTGAAATATGAATCGCATTTGGAGCTTTTGCTTGTGCCCGAGGTGTCAGGTTCTGCTGAGTAACAACGATATCTGCATCATTTGGAATATTCTCAATTGCTGTGTTCGTTACATCGATCGGCAGACCGGCTGTTTTTACTTTTTTACGGAATGAAGTAGCACCCATCGCACTAGAACCCATACCTGCATCACAAGCAAAGATGATTTTGTTAATTGTTGTTTTATTCTCCAAGTTAGCTACTGGAGCTGTGGCAGTACCTTTACTGCTACTCTTCATATCTGCAACTGCTTCTCTTGCTTTCTCCAAGTCTTCTTCATTTGTAGAAGATCTGCGTAAGAATAGAGAAGACAACAAGAACGATACAACGGTTGCTACAAGAACCCCCGCAAGAACAGGAATATATGCTCCTTTTGGCGTCAATGCCATGATGGCAATAATACTACCTGGGGATGATGCTGCAATCAGACCTGCATCCAGCAAGTTAAATGTGAATACACCTGCCATACCGGAGACAATGACCGATACGAGCATAATTGGTTTCATCAGGACATAAGGGAAGTAAACCTCATGAATACCACCAAAGAAATGGATTATTGCTGCGCCCGGTGCAGAACCCTTGATGGAACCTTTACCAAAAATCGAGTAAGCGAGCAACACTCCAAGACCAGGTCCTGGATTTGCTTCAAGCAAGAACATGATGGATTTCCCAGTGGTCTCTGCTTGCTGAATTCCAATAGGACTTAAGATTCCGTGATTAATTGCATTGTTCAAGAACAAAATTTTGGCCGGCTCAATAAAGATGGATACGAGTGGGAGAACTCCCCAAGCCAGCATTGTATCCACACCTGAAGCGAGAAGGTTGGTAAATGACTCTACAATGGGACCGATACCGTAAAGTCCTCCAATGGCTAGAACCATACCAATTATCCCGGCAGAGAAGTTATTTACGAGCATTTCAAAACCAGAAGGTGTTTTACTTCCAATATATTTATCGAACTGTTTGATTACCCATCCAGCAAGCGGACCCATGATCATGGCACCGATAAACATTGGAATATCGGCTCCTACAATAACTCCCATTGCAGCAATGGTCCCTATTACTCCACCTCTGTGATCGTGAACGGCTTTACCGCCGCTGTAGGCGATCAGTAGAGGAAGAAGATATTTAATCATTGGATCCACAAGGGATGCCAGTGTAGCATTTGGGAAATATCCTGCTTCAATAAAGAGCGCAGTCAATAGACCCCAAGCAATGAAAGCACCGATATTCGGCATAACCATTGCACTTAGGAAACGACCAAATTTTTGGGTTGCTTGCTTGATGTTTCCTGTTTTTTTAGTGACGGATCCACTAGTAGCTTCTAGCGTACTCATATTTGTTCTACCTCCATTGTGTATTGTTCCATTTTTCGTAAATATAAGTCTTTCAAAATACCCTGAATTTCTTTCGTTAAGGCATCTTGCCGAGCTACACTTAAACGAATAGCAAAACCTGGACGGTCAATCAGCGATTTGCTGACTTCACTTGCCGCTTCAAGATACGTACGTTCGCTTTGTTTAGGAGCTAATAGTATGATGGCAGCATAGAGATTAGCATCATCCTCTGTTCCGTATGTCATCGGTTCCTTAAAGCGGATAATGCCTAGCGTTAGACGATGAATCACTGTCGACCTGCAATGTAATAAAAAAATTCCCTCGGTAGAAAGAATGGTTTTCCCAAGTCGTTCCCTATCATGTAGTTCACGAATCAACGTAGATGCATCATCCTCTTGAGCGGTGAACTGCTTCGCAACCTTAAAGATCAACTCAGTGATGGTCCTTGAGTGTACCTGATCTTCAATCACCAGATTATTCATGAGATCTTGAATGCCTTGGATCAAATTTTTTTGTTTCTCCAACGTATCAGGTAAATAAGCTATTTCTTCACTCAAAGCAGGCTGAAGTTCCGGTAAAGGTTCAAGCTGTTCAAGAGCTGTTCTTACTTTCTTCATATCTGTTTCCCCAAGCAAAGGAGATACTCTAACGACCTGCCTCTTACTCGTCAGATCTACTGTTGTGATGACAAGATCGACTTGTTCATCAAGTTCGCTAACCTCTGCAGCAGAGATTACATCGACAATTTGTAGCGATGGAAATTCTTTTCTTATTCTTGTTTGCAGGAGACTCGAAGTACCCATACCACTTGCACATACAATTAAGACTCGGATGGATCGTTGTCTGTACTTGACCCCTGCATACTCAGACATCGCAGCGATGTGCAAAGCAATGTAACCGATTTCTGCCTCTGGTACAGGCTTTTCTAAATATTCCTCAATAACATTCGCGCACTCCCTTGCGATCTCATAGGTAATGGCATATTGCTCTTTGATCTGTGAGAGAAGGGGATTTCTAATATCAAGCCCAAGCTTTAAACGCTCAAGGGCAGGACCCAAATGGCTAATAAAAGCATAGAAAAGTTTACTGTTACTTTTCAACTCAAAGCCAGTTTTCGATTCTGCTTTTTTGAGAATTTGGCGCGCAAGCCGAACCAGTTCAAAACTGACATTCTCATAGGCTACATCCGATACTGCTTCTTCGATTTGAATCCTTGTCTGTGCACCCTTTAAATGCATCGTAATATAGCCAATCTCATCTTCGGGGATTGTCAGTCCAAGAGCTTCTTCCAAGCTTTGTACAAGCATCTGAGCAGCATTGAAATCAGGGTGTAGTCGCAGTTCGCTAAGTACGCTTGGGGGAATCTTAATATGCTGTCCTATTCTTATTCGCTCGATAGCAAGAGCAAGGTGAACGGCCAGTCCAATAAAGGCACTGTCTGTCAGCTTCATTCCCGTTTTTTCTTCAAGCTCTGTCAAATACTTTTCAATGATAATGATCGTGTTATCTTCAACAAGATTCAGAAGACGGCTGCGAATATGATGATGAATCTGCCCAATCACTTGTCCGCTTTCATTCATCGGATCTCTAACCAGGCGAATCAGTTCATATTCATCCACACTCTCATGAAGCAGATGAATAAGTGCGGCCCGATAATCCTTTTCCGTCCCTTCTACGTAGATACCATATCCTGGCTTACGCATTAGCTTAATATGAAAAGCCTCGAGCCATCCTTCTATAAGATCAAGATCATGACTGAGCATACCTTCGGTCACTTTAAATCTAGAAGCAAAGGCGAAAATCTTGATGGGTTCAGAACTTAGCAAAAGCTCACTAATGATAAAATAGCTGCGTTCATCTCGGGAATAGCTGGTTGGTGCTTTGAAACTTTCTAACGCGTCTTGAACAGAGTCGAAAGCTGCAGGCTCTCCTTCAAGCATAAGACCAGCTCCAGGTTTGCGGTTTAGCGTAAGTGCATAACCACTAAGCCATTTTTCCATAGCTGATAGCTCGCGTTTGATCGTCTTTTCACTTACATCCAATTCATCTGATAGCTCACGTACGGTTACAAAGCGGCCTGGCGATGCAAGAAGAAACCGGGTCATTTGGACTATTCTTTCACTAGGTTTCTTCATGATTCTACGCTCCTTGTAAAAAAGTAGCCGAAAACCAAGCTGGCCGAAATTTTGGAAAACGATATCCAATTGCGGTTTTGAAATATATAAGGTTTTTACTACTTGATATTATTTAAAATTGTAATCAAAGCCCTTGACAAATTCAAAAGAAAGATAGTGGGGTTTGTCCCCTACACACTAGGGACATATCTAATTAGAACAGCGGTAGCATTCTTCAAGAGGTAATGAATTATTCATATCAAGGGTATAGATTATAATGAGATGATGTAATCATTCTATTAAAATGATCTACTTTCTGTTAGATTGCGAACAATTCAATTACTGAAAATTAAAGATTGGTATTATCATAGAAAGTACTCGTCAAGGTCGTGTAAGTCCGCAAGTGGGAGAAAGGGTAAACCGTATCGCTGATAACGTGGAGATGCTAATAAGGAATCGTAGATATCGCAGATTTTAAGCTTTAGCTTTTAGGAGAAGTGTTTCTTTATGAAATCTTTCCTTCCGAATTTCATAGAATCAAAAAAACAAACGGCTAATTGAACCTAAAAAATAGATTCAACTTGCCGTTTGTTATTTGAAGCACTGCTGTCACGAGTATCGCAGTAGTGCCTTCGATTTAGGTTTCTTTTATCCAATTTTTGATCTTCAGTTAAAAGTCATATTCCGTATCTTTCGCTTTACGAATACCTGCGTATGCTTCCACTAATAACACTGTATCTTCCACTAAACGCTCCATACGGAAAAGTACATCATCATTGATAATTTCTTTTCTATGGAAATCCTTCTCTTCGATAAATACGTACTTTGGTACGATATGTGCCTTCATATAGGCTAAAATGGGTTTTAGCTGCTGTTCCACCATTAAGTAATGTCTCGTTGTTCCAGCGGTAACAAGCATACTCACGACTTTATCTCGGAAAGCGTTAACAGGCAATAAATCGAATATATTCTTTAATGTCGCTGGGATAGAGGCTTGAAAAGTTGGAGTACCGATAATAATAGCATCTGCCGCCATGATGGTTTTCGTTACAACCTTAGTATCCCCTTCATATTCCATATAATTACGTCCATCACTAAACACCACGTTATATTCAGCAAGATCTAGTAATGTAATCTCTGCATCAGGATATTTCTCACGAGCTATATTCAAGGTATAATCTATCGCTGTTCTTGTTTTAGACCCTACAATAGAACCTGCAATGGCAACAATCTTCATCCTACTCACTCCTTATTTCTTCGCTGTATGTTTCTTAATCGCAGGCATAATTTCTGTTGCAATCAACTCAATGTTTTTAGCAATCTTATCAAACGGCACACCACCGAAATCAATTTGAGCCATAAAGCGTTGTTGACCATACAATTCATATTGGTAAAGCATTTTCTCGATCATTTGTTGCGGACTACCGATCATTAACGCATCACGATAATCTGTAGATTGTGCAAATTGTTGTTTGGGATAACCGCCACCACGTAATGCCTGCATACCATAATTGATATGAGGATAGTACTCACGAAGTGCATCCTGAGAATTTGCTGCTGTATAAAATAAACTTGTTGTCGCAACCGGAAGCGTTGCTGGATCAAATCCCCGCTTAGCCGCGGTCTCACGATACGCATCAACGGATCCCTTGAAATTGATAGCAGGACCTCCAAGCGTTGTCAGCATCATGGGTACTCCTGCATAACCAGCCTTAATCGCACTAGAAGGTGGACCACCGACTGCACGCCAAATTGGCAATTGACCCGTTAGCGGTTGCGGCAAGATGGTAGCATTGTTCAACGGTGCGCGGAATTGACCATTCCAAGTTACTGATTTCTCGTTATTCAACTTCAACAGAAGTTCCATCTTTTCTTCAAACAATTCTTCATAATCATGTACATCATATCCAAGTAAACTATATGCCCCTACGCGTGAACCACGCCCAGCAACAATTTCAGCTCGACCATTAGAGATCAAATCAATTGTTGCGAAATCTTCGTACACACGAACAGGATCAGATGTACTTAACACGGTTGCCGAACTTGCAATTTTGATATTCTTTGTGGCTTGTGCAATAGCTCCTAAAATGACCGTATGTGCTTGTGTTGTGAAATCTTCTTGATGACTTTCACCTACTGCAAATACATCAAGACCTGCCTCATCCGCTAACTTACTTGCCTCAATTAATTCTTGGATACGTTGTTCAGGACTAATCTTTGTTCCTGTATGTGGATTAGCTAAATAGTCTCCTATCGAATATAAGCCGAATTCAAGCCCTTTACTTGCATCAATACGATATTTCTCCATGTTTACTCTCTCCTTTTGGTTTAATCAAGTGGTGTTAGATTCGCTTCTATTTCAGCACGTCGTTCTTCTAGAAATGGTGGTAGATCTAGTCCAATACCAAGCGCTTCGATGCTTGAGTCTTTGGTGAACCCTGGCCCATCGGTTGCAATTTCAAATAAAATACCGTTAGATTCACGGAAGTACAAGCTTTGGAAGTAATAACGATCTATAATCCCCGATGAGTGGAAGCCACGTTTCTTAACGACCTGATCCCAATAACGTAACTCCGCTTCGTTCTGAACTCGAATGGCTAAATGATGAATACTACCTCTTCCAGGTTTCTCACTAGCTCCTTCTTGTTGCTTGATGACAATCTCTCCAAATGACTTCCCTGCAACAGATTGATAAATCGCTTCATCAGCAGATCGGGATACTTCTATATAACCAAACATGTCCGTTAATGTTGTGGCTAAGCGATCTAAGTGACGTACCATTATTTCAATTGGGCCCATTCCTATGATTCGATGCTGTTGCGGGACAACGGATTCTTCCCATGATGACCAATCTTCTGGAACTTCTTCGCCATTATTATTTATCAAGATCATTCGCAATCCTTCTGAGTCTTCAAAGTGTAAAGCATCTCTGCCCGCATAACTTGTAATTTCACCTTGCTGTACAGCGAATGATTCAAAACGTTCTTTCCAAAATACTAGACTTTCAAATGACGGAACAAGTAAGCCAATTTGTGTGATTGCATTCGTGCCACGAACCGTACTTCCTGCATTGATCATTTCAAAAAAAGACAATTCCGTTCCTGCACTACCGCTTAAATCTCCGTAGAATAAGTGATACATCTTAGGATCATCTTGATTCACCGTCTTTTTCACTCTGCGTAGTCCTAGTATGGTTTGATAAAATTGATTATTGATTTGAGCGTCTTTGGTAATCATTGAAATATGATGATGTCCTGGAATAGTATACATTTTTCAATTCCTCCCTCTTCTAGCTTGACTAATCAATTGATATTGTAAAAAAAATTACTCAGGCGGTAATTCTTTCTTTTGGCTATGTTTATGAACACGTGTCATCAATGTGTATAGTGTTGTTTGTTCTTCTTCATTCAATACATCATCAAAAAATGAAGTCTGAAATGCAAGTTGTTCAGGCATCGCCTGCTCTAAAATAGAAACAGCTTTCGCTGTGAGGCTAATCGTCTTTGTCTTCCAATCTTGCTTACGAACGATATACCCTTCGTTCTCGAGACGTACGAGCATACGCGAAATACCTCCTTGCGTAACGGTCACTTTCTCAGCTAATTCCATTTGCGTTAGCGGCTGATAGATGCTTATTTGCATGAGTACATCAAATTGAGCAGTCGTTAAATCAAATCGTTTCAGAAAATCATTCGACATCTGGTTACTTTGGTTCGTAAAACGCATTAAACGTAACCAGATTAACGATCCTAACGTATTATTACGCATTTCGTTTCCCCCCATCGCTAACCTTAATGTCACTTTACTACGCAAGTGAATAAAAAGCAAGGGGAAATGCTCATGAATCAAATTAATGCAACCGACTTTTATTCGAAACTCGAGTAATAATCTACCGTTTCATTGAATCAAATCCGGTTGCACAACTTACATGTGACGACTTACTTCATCATGAATGTAGGCATATATTATACTTTTCAAAACACGGAATTTATATGGGTGTAAAATGCGTGATTTTGTCGAAATAGACTGCTTTAATTTTCATCGAAACTCAATAGAAAAAAGGAGCTACCACATAGGAAGCTCCCCCGCTATCATTTCTATCAGATCTGTTGTTACTTTATTCACGGATATAAATTCGCTCTCCCGTATCCGGGTTGTAATAAACTCGTTGCTTCTCATGCGTAACGGGATCTACGTTAACTTCCTCCGTACGGATAAACCCATTGGGAATAACCTCAGACTTTCTTTTTTTATAGCGTTTGTCATAGAAAAGCACAGATAAGATAATGATCACCACAACGATAACCAACTGAACGCCATAATAGCCAAGAATCCAACTCATTCTTTGTCTTTTTCAACCACTACGGCGGTGCCGTATGCTACAATTTCGCCCATCGTATTTCCAATTTCTCCTGAATCAAAGCGGACCATCACAATGGCGTTCGCCCCCATGGCCTGAGCATTTTGTACTAAGCGGTCCATCGATTCTTTCCGAAGATCTTCTAGCAATGAAGTGAACTGTTTGATTTCGCCTCCTACTAAACCTTTGAATGCTGCTTTGATGTCAGCACCAAGGCCTCGACTCCTAACAATCAGTCCAAAGCACATCCCTTTGACTTCTTTGACTTTATATCCCGGAATGTTTTCGGTCGTAACGACGATCATATGTATACTCCACCTTTCGATTTTTTCTATATAATAACACATTCACTCTGAAATTAATTACAAGCTTTATTGCTTGTTAGTTGAAAAAGTTTTACGTACAGAACAGCACTTATCAGTGTAACTAGAAAAATGAAGCCAAACACCCCTATAGGGGCAAGCCAAGAAGAAAGAAAAATCGTCAGTGGGGCAATTAATCGGCCCATCGTATATTGTAGGTTAGATGCTCCGATATACTGCCCTCTTGCATGCACAGGTGCATACTCACTAACAAAGCTCTGAGTCACCGGGGAGCGGGATAGTTCCCCAATTGTAAATATAAAAGTGAATATAAATAATAACCATACGTTGGTGGTTAATCCGACTAAAAACATGCCTAACCCGAACAATATCGAGGAAGTAATAAATATATTTCGGTCACTCCAATGTTCGAACCACTTCGTCACAGGAATGACTAACAGAACAAACATTAGACCGTTTAAGCCAAGCATCCATCCGAAAATCTCCGTATTACTAAGAGTGAAAGACCAATTCTTGAACGCAAGCAATGTCTGAGCAGGTACGTATTCTATGACATACGTTGCAAGATACATATCGAGCTGCATGAATGCAATAGTGACCAGAATACCTGCCACAATATAGAGAGCAAAGACTTTATCCCGTAATATTACCCCGTAGTTATGCCATTGCTCCTTAAATACCATGCTCATTGTATATGTTTCTTGCGACAGCTTTGACGTCTTAGGTACTGTCTCCCGAATCTTCCATAAGATCACCAGGGAATACAGCAACGTGACGATTGTACAGATCCACAGAAGTTCTGTTCGATAATGAATGAAGAAAATGGACCCAAGTAACGGTCCAAATACGGCACCTATATTCTTACCGGTTACAAAAGTAGCGAATACCATTCTCCTATCCTTCTCAGGTGTAATGTCAGCAACCATCGCTGAACTCGCAGGTGAGTAAATCGATCCGCCAAGCCCAACTCCGATATATGCGAAATAATCAAGCCAGTGTGACGAAGACAGGGCGAATAACCCAAACATAGCTGCTTGCATGAATGATCCTAACAACATAGCGGGACGACGACCTAGGCGGTCAGATATATAACCTCCGAACAAGCCCCCTATAATCCCTATAAGTGGTGGCACAGTCATTAACAGGCTGGCTACGGTTTTTCCAAATGCATCACTAAAGAATAAGATCATGAAAGGGAAATACATCCAGAAAAGCATGTTAAACAGCGTTTCCCCCATCAGCCTGATTTTCAAATTAAGATCCCATTTAAGCCAGCGCAACTAGGTAGTCCTCCTGTTTATTATTTTCAAGCTACTACTTCCCACGAACAAGCTTCATCCGCTCTGTGATTAAAACCATATAATGGGAGGGTTTCTAATATACCATACTTATCACATCTTACAAGAATCTTATGATCTGAAATTACATCCAACGCCCTTTGCGCGGTATGGTCTATTAAGATTGCTTGTTTCATATACATAGACAGGCTATTTTAAATACGCTTATCGGCCAATTATTTTTGAAAAGGATGTGAGTTTCACGATATGATTATGGAGCACCTATTACCGCAGAAATTAGAATTTCTTCTGATGTTTGGGATTTCTCTATTTTGGACTATTGCCTATGTACTCATTATTTATAAAGGGTTTAAGAATCAAACTTACGGCGTGCCCTTTGCCGCTATATGTTTAAATATTTCTTGGGAATTTCTATTAACTTTTATACTTCCATTTCATCCACTTCAGCAAATTATTACTTTAGTATGGTTTCTATTAGACTGTATCATCTTACTCCAATACCTCTACTATTCCACAAAAATATTACCAAAACGGACGCTTTATCTTTCTGTCTTTTCCTTAATTATCATAGCTTTTCTGGTGCAGTATGGCATGGCAATCGAATTTCACGATACGATGTCTCTTTATTCGGCCTTTGGTATTAATCTAGTCATGTCCATATTCTTCATTAAAATGCTACTGACCAAAGAGCTACAAGGTCAATCCATATCTATCGCTTTCTTCAAAATGATTGGAACGCTTTGTGCTTCCATTCTCAGCTATTCATTTTTCCCGCAATCCGTGTTATTGACGATATTGTATATTCTGATCTTTATAGTGGACGCAGTGTATATCCTATTGATCCATAACAAATCAATCACAACCGTTCATAGGTCGCCTATCTATAGGAGTATCAAAAAGGTTGATCTATAATAAATATCAGATCAACGCAGACCACGTATATCAAAATCCCTCACCTCTTTCGAATAAGAGGTAAGGGATTTTTGTGTATAGCGATCTATGTTTAGTACATCCGTAAGTTAAATGAACATCTCTACGATTAGGAATAAGTTCAACGAGACAACAATGGCTGCAATGATCCAGGCCACTACTTTAGTGAAAGAATGATTGGCCAAATCCCCCATTAACTTTTTATTATTTGTAAATATAATGAGTGGAATCAAGGCAAAAGCAATACCAAATGATAGTACAACTTGGCTCATAACTAGGGCTTTCGTAGCGTCGACACCGCTCCATATGATGACAAGAGGAGGTATCGTCGTAATGGCTCTGCGTAGATATAAATTAATACGTTTGTTGATAAAGCCCTGCATTACCACATCTCCTGCCATCGTTCCTACAGAAGCGCTAGCCAGACCCGCAATAAGTAGACTAAGTCCGAACAGGATGGCCGCAGAAGGGCCAATTAATTGTCCGAACTGATTAAAGGCTACCTCTAGATCCTCTACAACTAGACCATTTTTGAAAAATAATGCGGCAGCGATAACCACCATAGCCAGATTAACAGCTCCAGCTATTGCCATAGCAATGACAATATCGAATAATTCCATTTTATAAATACGTTTCTTCTCACGCGGATTTCGTCCAACAATTCTATTTTGTGTGAGAGATGAATGAAGGTAAATGGCATGAGGCATGACCGTCGCGCCAAGAATTCCAGCAGCTAGTAAAATACTGTCTACCCCTTGAAACTTAGGTGTAACCATACCTAAAGCAACAGCACCGATATCAGGCTTAGCAAGGATGACTTGAAAGGCAAAGGCTAATGCAACAATGAGGATCATGGCACTAATCCCTGCTTCAAATGTACGGACGCCTCGGCGTTGTAACTCCAGAATAGCAAACGAGCCTACGGCTGTAATAAAAGCTGCTAGCAGCATAGGAATGTCAAACAATAAGTAAAGTCCTAATGACGCTCCTATAAATTCTGCTAAGTCCGTTGCAATGATCACTATTTCACTCTGGATCCATAGAAATAAGGACACTTTCTTCGGGAAGCGTTCACGCGCAACTTCGGGAAGGTTCTTTCCAGTGGCAATTCCTAGTTTGGCTGATAAAGATTGAATTAATACCGCCATTAAATTGGAGAAGACGATGACCCATAACAAAAGATAGCCATATCGCGAACCCGCAGTAATATTGGTGGCAAAGTTACCTGGATCTAGATAGGCAACAGAAGCTATAAAAGCAGGACCTAAGAATGGAAGCAGTTTGGATATGCCTTTTCCCTTCATTATGGTCTCAGTATTCAGTCTATCCCTTTGCTTTTGGATTATGGATTGATTTTCACGTTGAATGTTTATTTGTTCAGACATAGTTGCTCCTCCGAAATTAGTTTGACATGATACAAATATGTTTACCCAAGGCAACTTTTATCTAATTGTATTCCTATTCATTTAAATTGTAAATACCTAATACTCAATATTACTTTTCGCTCTCATTCAATCTTGTGGTCTATATTCTACTTTGGTGCATGGCGTGGTAATGGGAATTATTAAATGACCCTCCAATAACTGACTGTTGTCTCATTGTATGAGTGAATCTATAATATTTGGAGAATAGGAGGCTACTATGATTAGAACAAAATTATTTACAATGTTGCTTCTTTTGGGTCTTATAAGCATGGCTTCTACGATGAATTCAGCAAGTGCAGCACCCGTATTGAATTCAGGGAGTTCTTCAGGAGACGTATGGGATCTGCAATATCGATTGAAAACACATGGTTTCTATACTCAGGAATTAGATGGGAAGTATGGTGCACACACTAAATCAGCTGTGTATGGTTTTCAAAAGGAATATGGATTGAGCGCAGATGGAATCACTGGTTCTAGAACTTGGAGTGTGTTGAAAAAACACTCTTTAAATATCAATGAAATGGATATTATGGCTAGAACGATATACTCCGAATCTCGCGGGGAATCTTATACTGGACAAGTGGCTGTTGGTGCTGTTGTCATGAACCGCATACAATCTAACCAATTTCCAAATACCATTAAAGGTGTCGTATTTGAAAAGGGAGCTTTTACAGCCGTTGATGATGGGCAGTACTGGCTTACTCCAAACCGAACCGCTTATTTAGCTGCATTAGATGCCGTTCGTGGATGGGACCCAAGCAAGAATTCGCTCTATTATTTCAATCCAGATACAGCTACCAGTGCTTGGATCTGGACACGCCCTCAAAATTTAAAAATTGGGAAACATATATTTGCGAGTTAATTTTTATTGGAATACCTTGAAACACAAATAACCGGCCAACCTTAGGTTGCCGGTTATTTCTTATGCTGCCACAACTTTTTTAATGTGACTAAACTTCAGTCATTAGGATCATAACCCGAACTATTATCTGCCTCCGTAATCTAATAATACTCATTTATCCATTTCGAGAGTTTCTTTAATTTGTGGGATAGATAATCCGTTTGATTTCAATTCTTTAATTAAAAGAATACGTGCAACGGTTGTCTGTCTTTTAAACTTTCGTGTCAGATTCTCTTCCGCCTGTTCAAAAGATAGCATACCTTCTTCTGTGTAAAACTTCAGTGTACTATAGCGAGATTCCGTTAGCCGTACTAGTTCTCCTATAGATACGAACTCAGAGGCTAATATAGTCTCCATGGAACGTTGTCTAGACATAATTCCACGACTCCTTTAACTTGGGTGTATCGGGAGAAGACGTACACCATGAATGGGCACTCTCCCGTATGTGGCATATGGAATCGCTTCATATACAGTATTATCTATTTTAATTATTGGAATCGTGCCATCCCCTAAGACCTTAACCGCATGGCCCATGGACTCTAACCGCATCCTCACATCGTGTAATCTTTTCGTTGAATTAGAAAACATCGCCTCCGTATCAATGAACACCGATTGCGAACGTTCAAGGATTGGAAATAGAAAATTCAAACCGCTGCCCACAGGTGTTTTGACTGCCACTTTTTTCATGCGGAGGAATTGTTTTATCGCTAACTCGATTCCGCGATGGATTCGAATTCTATACAATGCCTTGCCCAGTGGATTAGCTTGATGTAACCGATACATTCTTGCACTCACCTGTTCTAACTCATTCCTCGAAAAAAAATCATGCATACATCCGCTTTCACGAAGAAGCCAAAGCATACAAATTGTCTCATCTGTTACCGTGCCATCTTCCAGAATCTCTGCTCGAATATGCTCTGTGATTATTGTATATTCCTGAATGTGGCTACGGTATCCTTTGATCTCAACACCTGCAGAATGGAAGTACAGGTCACACCCTAGAATATGGGGAATTTCCTCTAGTAAACTCATTTCCTTTAGAGTATCGGATATAGCGTGTTCAAACTCTATTAGTTTTCTTTTGGATAACAAGGAAGCTTGTTTCAGCCATCCACTAAGATCACCTATTGTGTGACCTAAAGGTTGTAGAATCGTTTCTCGGTAACGTATTGAATGAGAATGGTTAAGTACATCTTTCTTCAAAACTAATTTATTCTTGTCTTGTGTAAAACCGCTGTCTAAATACACCTCTAAAATAACCGCTACTGCCATGCAACGAAGAGCTACTTTCTTTGCGTTAGTCATCTCAAGACTTCTCTGCGCATTTAGCGCAATCATTGTAAATTGTTGTGTTAAAGTTAGATCCGGCATAGTAATCCTCCCCTATTACACGTCTACTGAAGTGTTCTTATGTTTACATTGTATGAGGTATAATTTAGTTCCTACTTACTACTTATCACTTACTACTTAATATGAATTGTTTGTTAATGTTTGTCAATAATTTACTTGTCAATTTATAATTGTTTGAACAAAAAAGGACAACGACTTCATTGTCATTGTCCTTTTTGCTATACTTTGCGACATTTCCAGAGAAATATATAGCCCTGCGGTGGAATATCAGATGTTATGCCAATAGAACGTATAATGTGAATGCTGATGGAATCCTAAAGATTTGTAGAAAGAATTATCAGATATAACGTAAGCCTTCTTTGCACCTAAGGAGTAGCTTCTCTTTAAGCCTTCCAATACCACCGCATGGCCAAGTCCCTTACCCCGATACTCCGGAATTGTACATACAGGTTCAACATACGCATAATCAGTGTTCTGACTAAACCAAACACCGCAATATGCAACATACTCCCCCTCTTCATTTTCTGCAGCTATATGTAGGGAGGAATTCAAATTCGTTGCTGCCAGCATTGTCTTTTGCTTATTAAGCGTAGTTTCATCAACAGGCACCTGTCCTTCGTTCTCAAACCCCTTCCATAGCACATTCTGATGCCTATACAAGTCCTTTTTTATATCAATATTGTTTACTGTTATACCTTCAGGAGTTATATAATCAAGACTCACATTCTCGAGTGTAAATTCAAGTATGTTTTCAGTCTGATCATTCTTCACAAATCCCCTATTTTGTAATAAGTCTAACGTGTATGTATCCGTATCGTTCACCGCAATCCCAAGGCCATTATCATTACTGAAAGTAGCAATGGCATATTCTAATAACTCTTTGTCTAATTCTCCAAAACCTGTTTTTGTTGCAAAAAATGCTTCGCCAAAATAGTGATCAAAGGTTGCTATACCTACTAAATCGTCATTACAATACCACAATCCAATGGTATCCATTAAGTCACGATTAAATTCAGGATGGAAAAACATCCACTCCCACCTAGACCAATTCCAATGTATATGTTTTCGGTCATCTTGTGATAATTTGATCAGAAAATCAGTCACTTCATCATAACAAGAAATATCAAAATTCCTGAAATCAATTTTCATTTGGAACCTCCATCAGTAATAACTATTCTTTAAATTTAATGAAATATGGAGAAATTGCTAATATTGTGATTACCCAAGCAGCGAACCATAATAAGGCTACAGCAAATAACGGAGGGTCTGGGAAAATATATTGAACCATGACTATAGGAAAGGCTATTATCGAAGTAGATATTAAGAATTTAGAAAATAAGGTGATCTTATGATCCCTTCCACAGTAATTACAGGAGACAATTTTCCATTTAAACTGACCTACAATGGAGCTCAATACTTGTGTGTACTTAAACTCTTTCTTACAATTCAAACAACTTTGCATGTTTGTCTCCTTTGATCTTAGTAATGACTATTATTATGTGGAAGAACATATCCATATCGCGATTCCCAAAAAAACTCATGTTACAAAAATACTTTAATACAATTCTTTCACTAAATATATCAGCAGATTATCATCAACCATCACGGGTTGGCCTGGTTGTACTTGATTATTCATATATGTCATTCCTTTCCCGTCCATCACATACCCTCGCTTACCATACATTTGTTGTGCGTTACCATAATCTTGGTATAACCCAACACCCAAACCTATATATCTAGATTTATTTGAAGCAATTCGTTCTAATTCATCAAATATTCTACTAGCAATCTTCTTTCTTCTATACTCAGGGAATACATTCAAGTCATTAATTTCGGGTATATTATCATTACGGAAGTATGGGTATTGTGAATTGTAAAGAATATGACAGCATCCTGCTAACGAATCCTCGTAGAACGCCATTAATGTTATTCGTATCCCTTCATGATTCTCTTCTAAGCATTTATGAAAATAGTCACCTTGACTATACCATCTATAACGCTGTGAGAATTCATGATTTAATATATCAGCTTCAGCTATATTTGATAGTTGTTTTAATGTTATGCTGTCCTTCATTTTTACTCTTCCTCTCGATTGCATGGAGAATCCCCCCCCAGGATCACCTCCGAAATATCGGAAATTCTAATTGCATATCCCTCGGGTCACTGTCATATAATTGCTTATTTATTTCTACTGCCTCTTTACAGCCAATCGCATAATAAAAAGCAATGGTCTCCTCAGCAGAACCTGCACAAATATATATTTTATCCGCTTGCCAAGCTTGTGCTATTTCTACTATTTTCAAAAATAACGTTCTACCTATCCCTTTACTCCTATGTTCTAATGTGATAAATAACTGGTCTAATAAAACGTAATTATGCTTCTCACCAAAGAACTCTACATTTAACGTCGCAAAAGCTATTAACTTGTTATCGCTATCAAAAGCACCAATCGCATGGCCGCCACTTAATATTGTTTCTTTCAAATTATTGAAATGGTGCTCGTAACCATTAGCCCAATCGGAATCTAGATAATCAATTTTCACTAACTGACGCTTTCCGTTGACTTCTCTCCATGCATTTTTTATGTATTGTGATGGATTGATATCATTTATTCGTTCACAATCTTCTACTGCTAATTGCCTATATATCACATTTAACATTCATTTCCTCCGACTACTCATTGTATATAGAACTACATAAGTTTAACACCGTTGATAATTAATTATTAGGGAAAATATAACTTTAGTTAAACTATCCCTAATTGATAAAAAGTTCCCCTCCAGAAAAAGATATTAGATTTTGCAGGACTAGACCCAGCTAACTGTTCACGAATGAGGAACTTAATAATCCTGTTTACTCCGCCAATTTCTGTTCATACTCCTCTTTCAATATACTCATTTGAATGATATCCCAATACTTACCTTGTCTAAATAACTTCTTTCGTGATCTGCCCTCTTCTATGAACCCGCATTTTAAATAGCATTTATAAGCTCTTACATTATATTCATAGACATCCAGTTCCAATCGGTTGAGATTCAAAGTATTAAATACAAATTCCTTTAATAATTCAATTGCCTCTTTGCCATAACCCTTCCCTAAATAATCAGCCTTACCAATCACTATACCTAGACCCGCGGATCTATTCTTCCAATCTATTTTGTGTAAATCAATTTGTCCTATATATTCAAGTTCATCAGGAGTCGCGATAATAAAACCCTTAACACTTAATTCCCCTTCAATCATATCTTTTAAGAAAGATTCAGTATCATGTGTGGTTTGAGGATATATAAAAATATCATGTAGATTATTCGTTATTTCAAAGTTATTAACCCATTCACGCATGTGAGGTAAATCTTCCATTCGATATTCTCTCAGTACAATTCGATCCGATTTAAGATGTGGCATATTAATTCTCCTTTTAACTTTAATTATGAAATGCCTTGCCTCGCTTGTTATGGCAGTTTTTTTAAATATATTTAATAGTTAATTTCTTATACAAGATTGCACTGGTTTAATCTGACGTGTTTGATTCTTCCCACAAATCTCTTATTTCTTCATCTGTCCAATTGTAGATTTCCAATAGTCTTAAATAAGGATCACCTTCTAGCTTTAAGACCTTGGCGAATGCAGGTTCAGTCTTAAGTCCTTCTATTTTTAATTGTATTATTTGGTCGTTAAAATGCTTCCCGTATATCCTTAGCATTCGATCTTCTATTACCATATGTCTAAATCCATTTTGCTGACGCGTTGGTTGCTCTTGTCCAAAAATCTCAATTGGCCAACCTTCAATTACAAAGTTAACTTTTATTCTTTCCATATCATTTACTACTCTTCTTGTTATCGAGAAATCAAAATAGTCTTTAAATTGCTCTTCCATCTGTCTTTCAAAGTCATTGAAACCCTTCACTTCACAAATGATATCTAAGTCACTGCCCATAATGTTAACTCCTATAGGTACAGTACCTACCAATATGGGGTCATAGTCTCGAAGTATTTCAAATAATCTATATTTATTAAACAACTGATACACTTCAGCTTGTATTCGATTACCCGTTTTCAGATATTCTAAATTTAGCCAATGACTTTTGATGATCATTCCCCCTAGCTTCATATGTCGCGTAACGTTCGCGCATTCGACAAGTCCCGCCCTTAGATAGCTTTTATCTTAGGTCGGGTTCGTGTTTCATGTTGTCGGAGTTATCTTCTATGATTATACACCTAACAACCTAGGACCGAATGGGCTTTGCATAAATTTGTTGATGTAATTTTCTTTGCTATTGACTTTGCCCTTAGGGTAAGGTGGATAGTATAGATGAACATAGTTACGTTGTTTAAAGCATTTATTTTGTATATAAATATGAATGGAGGGTTACCCCTTGCTATCGATTGGAGAATTCTCAAAGATTTGCGAAGTATCTACAAAGACACTTCGATATTATGCTGAAATAGGATTAATAAATCCTGATGAGATTAATCCTGAGAACGGTTATAGGTATTATTCTATCGGCCAACTCAAAAAGATGCTCTTTATCAACCGTTTGAAGACTTATCATTTCTCTCTGGAAGAAATCAAAGCCATTCTAGCATTGGAAGAGGATCAATTAGAAGAGAAGCTTTGTTCTGTCCTTAATCGCAAGATAAGGGACATACAAGATAAGTTAGATGCTTTTGAATATACTCAACAACAAATGAGTAATGATATTTCGAATTTAGAGAAAGGAATACCCATCATGTCATACCTTGACCATATAGAAGTGCAGCTAGTTGAAACCCAGCCAATGAATATCCTTTACATTCGTCAGATGTTAAGTGGTGATGACTATGCTTTAGGTTATGGACAATATTTTAGCAGGTTATATGAAAAGATTGCTACTGAAAATCTCACCCTGCTTGGTACGCCAATGACTATTTATCACAGCCTTGAATACAATCCCACAGGCAATGATACAGAGTTTGCCCTCAATGTAGAGGAGATTGTAAAGGGAACAAGAGATTTGCCTGGAGGTCTATGTGCGAAGTCGGTTGTACAAGGTTCATATTCAGATTTGACATCAGTATATGCAAGACTGAGAGAATGGGTAGAACATGAAGGATATGCATTGGTGAAATCACCTTATGAAGTGTATCTAACCGACCCCAATCAAGCCCGTATTCCTGAGGATATTGTTACCGAGGTGTATTTTCCTGTAAAGAAAAAATAGTAGTAAGAGCTGACTGACATTTCCCTTAACAATCGCTAAACAAAACATAAAGATCTTTTAGGAGGTATTTATATTGTTGAAAAGAAACTGGCCAACGACAGAATGGCAAGCCTTAGACCCGGCAACCTTGGGAATGGACGCTGAAAATCTTTCAGAGCTTGATCCTGTAATAACATCCGAGTATAGCAATATAAACGGTATTGTTATTGCGAGAAATGGATATATTGCTTATGAAAAATATTATCACGGCTATAGTCAGAATGCTACGCACCATGTAACATCTGTAACGAAAAGCATCATATCTACTCTCATTGGTATTGCCATAGATGCAAAATATATAAAAAGCGTAGATCAGAAGGTACTAGATTTCTTCCCCGAATATGTTCACGATGCAGCTGATAGAAAGAAACAAGATATCACCATTCGCCACCTTCTCACAATGACGGCTCCCTATTCATTTGAGGACTGGCAAGAACCGCTGGACAAGATGTGTATGCAAGCTGACTGGATAAAGTATACGTTGGATATGTTAGGCCAAAAAGGAACTATCGGAACTTTTAAATATTCCACCGCAGGAGCGCACCTGCTATCGGCCATCATCACGCGTAGCACAGGAAAAAGTGCCCGTGAGTATGCGAACGATAACTTATTTAAACCTATTGGCATGAAAGAAATCCCGGATTATGAAATGACATCATTTGGGTTTGATGATCTATTCGGGAGCAATGTAAAAGGATGGGTTAACGATCCAAACAGAATCTCTACAGGAGGATGGGGACTAACGCTACGTCCACGTGATATGGCACGTTTTGGTTTGCTTTATCTGAATAGTGGCATTTGGGACAATAATCAGATTATTTCCAAGACATGGATTGACGAATCAACAGCGATGAACCCTAATAATTACGGTTATCTATGGTGGTTACGCGAAGAGGACGACGGGGTATTTGCATACTCAGCACTAGGCGATGGTGGTAATGTCATTTGTTGCATGCCAGAGTTAGACCTAGTCGTAGCCATTACATCAGAATTCAGCATGAATCCTAGTGATCGATGGACACTAATTAAAGAACATATTATTCCGGCTGTCATAGACTAAGCTTATTTCCAACAAGTAACCGTTACTCTTCGAGACTTACAGATAACTTTTGGTATCTAGGACCCTGCCTTAGATAATTCTTATCTTTGGTAGGGTCCTGCTGTCTGAGTCTACCTTCATAATCTTCCTGAGGCCTATTCATTCATGACTGTATTTACAAAATGAGTTTTCCCTTCAGTATATGCAATACGATTATCTTTAAATTTCTCCGCAAGTTCTCGCTTTAATACTGAGTAGCTAGTTACTAAATCAGGTCGTTTTCTTAAAATATTTCTAAATACGATGTGCTTCATTAATGCATCACTTTCTTTATTGCAGACATAAAGATGATGTTCCTGTTTGGGATTCATCTCGTTGTTATAAGGAACTTTATCATCCATTCTAGAAAAGGCTTCCCTGTTCTTAATCCCTAAATCACCTTCATGTAAGTAGCCTATTTCACTTAACTTCTCAATTACTTTCGGAAGTAACAGCATAGATTCAATTACGATATCAATATCTATAATCGGTTTAGCTGCTAATCCAGGTACAGATGTGCTTCCAATATGCTCTATGTTTGAAGCCAATTCTCCTAAATTGTATCTTAAAATATCCTGTAATTCATTAAACATGATAGGCCATTCCTCATTATAATTTTCAATAATCACTGGTCTAGAACCCATCCTGAACAACCCTCCGAAAATTTCTGATAATTATATGAAAATACAATAGCTTAATAAGCAATTGTTTTGGTAAATGTAACTCTATGGTATCCTTTCTGAAAGAAATCATTTTCATGATTAACCATGTCGAAGCCTATATTGCGATAAAAGTTCATAGTATCTTCATTACCGACATGACCTAATGTATATAGAATAACCATCTTCTCGTTAACCTTTTTTATTTCGTTACAAATCGTGTTGATTAAAACCTTACCAATACCTTGTCGCTGACAGTCGTTTTTCACAGCTACACCAACTATTTCATAAAGGTCTTCTTCGTCATTAAAGATATATCCAGCATGACCAACAATATGATCACTCTCGTTATACGCTACATAAAACTGACTTTTTATATTATCAATTGAAGAACTAAGAAAGCTACTCCAACGTATGGGATATTTATCTATAATGAAGTTTGGGAATTGAAGCGGATGTTCCTTCATTATATTTACTACTTCTTGTTGGTCATGGAGTGCAAATAATCGAATATTCATATTTTAATCCCCCCTATATTTTTATGTTTTTTCCTGTCTGATAGTAAGGGTAATCCATTTTGGTTTGGATTTTTTGTACGACTTCGACATTAGTTAAGTATTCAACTATAAATAGACCGAGATCAATAGAAGAAGAGACACCACCACCTGTAAATATAGTTCCATCCCTTACTATTCTAGTATTAACTACTTCCGAGCAGTAGGGTGCAAGTAGCTCATATGCAGATGGATTTGTGGTAGCTTTTTTACCACTTAAAAATCCAGATGCCCCTAAAAGTAGTGCTCCCGTGCATACAGAAACTTTATATTTTACGTCTTTAGCGGTCTGTAACCATAACAAAAACTCCTCATCATTTCGTAATTGTCTTGTCGTCATACCACCTGGGACAAATATCAGATCATATTGGGAAAGATCTACGCAAACATTTTTTGTTTTAATTATCATCCCACGATCATCGATAATTTCCTCTTGTATGCCACAAAAATCCCATGATACATTCTCTACAGCATTTAAGATTCCAAGCCAAGTTATAGCTTCAGTAAAACCAGTTAAATCAAGTGTTGTCATTCCATCAAATAAAATAAACGCCATCTTCATAACCCGAACACCTGCCTTTATGTATTTTATAAAACAAAAAAGCACTTGATCATAGATCAAATACTTTGCCCAGGCGTACGGCTTGTTATCTGTGTCTCCCTCATGGTTTTCCATGTTTACGCCAGTTACACACAGTATTACTTTAAATACAATCATACAAATAAATCCCAATATTTTCAATATATTTAAAATTAGTTGAATGTGTCACCTGATTCTGTATCCAACACTTGACACACAAGGTTTATTACAATAAACTCTTTTCCATAAGGTTTACTACGATAAACTCATCAAGGAGGAGATCAGAATAGAACCGTACAAATTGTTCGATGCTGAATACAAATTTGCATGCCTGATTTGGGATAATGAACCCATTAATTCTACAGATCTTGTGAAGCTAAGCCAGGCAAAGCTTGGCTGGAAGAAGTCCACGACCTATACCGTTCTAAGAAAGCTGTGTGAGAGGGGAATCCTTAGAAACGATGAGGCAACGGTCACTGCCATTGTAAAAAAAACAGATGCTCAGAAATACGAAAGTCAGACGGTTGTTGAAAAAGCCTTCAGTGGGTCTTTGCCGCAATTCTTAACTGCTTTTCTGGGTGGAAAGAAACTTTCTGAGGATGAAGCTGAAGAATTGAAGAGGATTATTGAGGAGGCGACCAGATGATGGACCTGTTTCTTATTATTCTTAATATGAGCATTACGGCAAGCTACGTCACACTTGCAGTTATCATGGCGAGGTTTCTTTTGAGGTGCGCTCCTAAAATATTCTCCTATATCCTATGGTCAGCCGTACTCATCAGACTGGTCATCCCTGTTAGTTTCACTACAAACTTCAGTCTATTACGATTTGTGCAGCCCCATGTCCAAGCGGGTACAGGTCTCATGGAGTTTGTGCCACGGGATATTGGGATGCTGAAATACCCTATTGTGGACGCTGGGGTTAGTAAAATAAGTCATTTGATAAATTCATCCCTTCCTGGTGCTACCACAATAGCAAGTGTGAACCCTATGCAGATCATCCTGTGGTTGGGAAGTATAATCTGGATAACCGGTGTAGCCATTCTTCTTCTTTACAGCATCATTTCGTACTTGAAAATACTGACTAAAGTCCGAACAGCAACCCTCGTCAAAGATCATGTTTATGAGACTGACCAGATTTCCACACCCTTTGTTTGCGGTTTTCTGAAACCGAAAATATATATCCCTACCGGTATAAGCGAGCATGAGCTGTCTTACATTTTACTACATGAGCAAACACATATCTTGAGACGAGATTACCTTATAAAACCTTTTGCATTTATGATAGTTATCCTCCATTGGTTTAATCCGATGATGTGGCTATCCTATTCGCTCATGAGTAAAGATATGGAAATGTCCTGCGATGAGCGTGTCGTTAACAAGATGGGCGACCAGATTAAAGGAAGCTACTCAACAACTTTACTTTCTCTTTCAGTAAGCAGAAGTGGGTTACGGTCGGGAAGTCCACTTGCCTTTGGAGAGAGTCATGTTAAGGAAAGAATTAAGAATATTCTCTCGTATCGTCAACCCTCTTCTTGGATGGTCGCAAGTTCTATGCTCGTTATAGCAGCATTGATTGTAGGATGTACATCCAATCCTACGCCGTTACAGCCATCATTGCAGCAGCCATCGCAGTCAACCTATTCCGGATATAATATAGATAAGCTTATGAAGAACAAAACACTATATGTGGGTAATCATGTCAAGGTAGGCGGTCTCTTTAGTGGAATGGCCATCCCGGTCGGTTTAGAGGCTAATGGGTTGGCACTTCAAACGAATGCTATACCATATGGAGCGACCATCAATTATATAATGACTGACTCTACTGATGTGTCAAAAGAGGGGGCAATAAGCGGCGAATCTTTTTATCGTAATTCCATTCTTCTCTTAAGCCTGATTGATAACGTCGATAGTATAACCTATTCAATTGCTGACAACACGGGTCAATATGACGGCGCAACGTATAGCTTTACGTTCACAAGAGAACAGGTCTACAAGCTACTTGGAGAGGATGTCCGGCATTATGCTACAGATGCAACAAGCCTGAGGAAACTGATCGATCGTTTAGACAGTCTAACGTTTAATGAAACAAGTAACACCACTTCATATACTAACCTCTCTGAAATCCACCCTCTGAATGGATGATCTGTCCAGTTACCCAATCAGATTCGTCACTTGCAAGAAAAGCAATTAATCTTGCTGCATCGTGTGGCATTCCAATTCTACCCGTTGGAGATTTAGTCAAAATATGATCCTTTACGTCGTCATCCATCCATCCCGTATCCGTTGGTCCCGGATTCACCGCATTGACCGTAATTCCTTTCCCGGCTAATTCAGCCGACAAGGTTAACGTGAAAGCATCAATAGCTCCTTTAGTAGTCGCATAGGCAATATTACCAGCCATCGGTCCTAGGGATTGACCAGAAGTTAAATTAATAATTCTCCCACCTCTTGCACTGTTAAACCTTCTAGCAAACTCTGCACTTAATAACATGGTTCCACGAATATTGACTTGGTAATGTCTATCAAGTACTTCAGCAGTTAATGTATCGTAGCCTACATCAATGGAATAGGTCGCATTGTTGATTAAGATCGATGGCTTCCCTAATTCTTTTTCCACTGAATCTAATAACTTAGCAGGTGCTAATGTTTCAGAAAGATCTAATTCCAGTCTCTCACACCGCACACCGTATTCTGTAATATTAGCTTGTAACACTTGAGGTTCATTGGGGCTGATTCCCCAAGACATTTCATTATCATAGGGAGTCCAATATGTAAAATATATATCCATCCCTTTACTCGCCAACGCTTTACATATTCCTGCCCCAATGCCGTTAAGACGAGACGCACCAGTTACTATGGCTATTCTTCTTTCTAAAGATATATCTTGCTCCATACGATTACTTCTCCTTTCTATGGTTCCGAGCCTATAATACGTATTTCTATCCTAAACCTGCATTAATAAGAGCTAACGTTCCCCATCCAACTACAAAACCACCGTCTTGGTTAAACATCACGTCACCTACTATTCGTTAATATTTTGATTTTGTCGTTAAACACTTAGCTAAGATTATACTTAATATCTTCTGTGATAGTTGTGTTGTTTGATTGTCTTCTTCTATAAGCTCTTATTCCAAGTCCAACAGCCAGATAAAAAATTGAAGTAATAATTCCGCTGATCGGTGAAATAAAAATTTCCTTACCTGATGCTATACTAATATAACCCGATAAAACTAAAGGATTGATCAGCGAATCCTCTACTGTATGTAATATCACACACGGCCAAATTGAGTTGGTTACCCTATAAAGCTCAATATACATAACAGACCAGCATGTCATGGTTAAAATAGCTACAATGATAAATATAGCTCGATTGACAGGTAAGACCGCTTGCAAATCTGCCTCTTGTAAAAAGACCAAGTAATATGGAATATGCCATATCCCCCAAACGAATCCTACGATGAGATAGATTTTCCAATCCTTTAGATTTAATCTAACGAGCTGTGAAGTAAGAAAACCTCGCCAAACAGCCTCTTCGAATATATTTTTAATAAAACCAATGAACAATGTACTGCTAAACGCCCAAATAAAAGATTTGAGATTTAATCCTGACAAGTCAATCCATTTCGTAGTAGATCCGATTATCAATACGATTCCTGTTACAACAGGATATATCAAGACAGAAGTTAAGTACCATTTTGTATTCCCTTTGAAATTCGGCTTGAGCCCAACATCTGTCCAACCAAACTTTGAAAATAATATTAATGTAATTGCAGTTAACATAGGCAATACCAGCCATATCCCCATACCGAGAGTATCACCCTTAGGTTGTTCTGGAAGTACTGAGTCCACAAGAACCCCTATCCACCCACTGAAACCAACAACCATAACGAATACTAGAATATTACGAATCATTTTATTATTCATAGAACCTCCCATTTTTCATGCTTGACTCCACTTAAAAAATCCGTTCCAAAAAAGGGATATCATTTATGATATTACACTCTAAATCCTTTAATACTTTTTGTTGTTTATAGGTTAATTGTTTTAAATTCCATCGAGTAGTGAAGAACAAGTACAATACGACCTCACGCATTTTTAGAAGGGATGGAATATGTTTTAGCGTATCTTCCGTTATTGAAATTTCCTTTGCATACCCGTTCAAAAAGTGATAGAGGAATTTCTTTGCAAATTCAGTTCTTTCGATGTTATTTGGCGTAGCTTCCCACACTGAATAGAATAAAGGAATCGCAATATCATTCCCAAACCAATTATAGGCACATTCATCACAATCAAATAATTGCAATTCCCCACCAAGCACATGAAAATTACCACAATGAATGTCATTATGTATAAGACCATATAAATCATGTTCTATTTTTTTATCAGGATTTAGCACTTCCGATAAATATATAAACTTTTGAAGTGCAAAAGTGTGAGTATCATCTAGCTTCTTAGATATCATATGTATGAACTCTTGATCTTTATCGTACTGATGTGGGCGTCGAGTATTAACTTGTTTTGATTTATATTTTTTTGTTAATGAATGAATCCGCCCCACCATACTTCCCCAATGTCTAAAGAACTCTTCATTCCATTCGCTTTCATTGTTAATATTAATCTTCTGACCTTTTGCCATTTCAAAAGCTACAACATAATATCGATCCTTATCAGTTTCAACCATTTCACAGTCAACCTGTCGTATGGATTGAATTGATTTACTAACGGATAATCCGTTGTCTGCTAGGTAATTTACCCAATCCAATTCTGCACGAATTAAAGTGTCTGAACGGTGAGAATCATGTGTGAAACGAAGAACGTAGTTTTTGTTATCTTTAGCGTAGGAGTAGACTGAATTTTGAAATCCACCAATGAAATTACAATCTTCTTTATTTATACCGTATAGTTTCGATGCTTTAATAACTAAATCCTCATCCATTATTTTCTCCTCTTCTCACAACAACGAAAATTATCTTGTCCCATAGTTTCTGGGTCAGGAACCAAACTCAGAGTAGTACTTATTAAACGAATAAAATTGACCATAAAAGGAGTTAACTGAACATAAGTGATTTTAATAATAATTCCCTGGCGTAACTTCCTGTATGAAACGAAAACATGTTGTTATATGAATTGTATTACCTCTTCGATTTTACTAATACATTATTTCTTCATCTTTCTTAACTCGAATTGCTAGTGTAATACTCCTTACCTTCTCTTCATTTTCCCCGAAATTACTATTGTCTTTTTCTAGAGTAAATAGTTCATTATCATTCCATAATCTAATAAATAAATTTTTTTTGTAATAATAATTATAGAAATGCTCATTTGCATTAGATTGTAATTTGTATCCATTATCTCCCATGATGATTCGAGCATCTCTTTAGCTACTTCCTATTTGAATGCCTAAAACTGAGAAATTCTCCTTAGCAGTAGTTAATTCTTTAACTTTTGGGCTTTTGTTCCACTCTATATCTCCGTTCTTTTCATTTCGATCTAACGCACTGGGTCCGGCAGGGTTGGTCCGCCTGACTCTGCTTCATCATATATCCTCTGGCATGCAGACCAAGGATACATGATGAAGCAGAATCGAGGTTCTCATATGGAATCTACTTCTGTTACTTACAAAAGTCTTGATAATTCAAGATTCGAAATCGTATTATCTTTGTGTTCTTTATCCCCGTAAATACCATTGATCTTATCAAAGCCTAAGTGAATCCAAAATTTCAATGCTGACCAGTTCTTCAAGGATACATAAATTGATTAATAATTTCTTGTCCATATCCTAAACTTTTATATAGATTCCCAATACACAAAAATGATATATAAGCTATTTTCTCTTTCGGATAACCGCAATAAATACTTATCAATCCAATCAAGTCGTTACTTTCGGTTTTTGATTTAATCGTTTGTATTTTATAGTTCTTTTTAATACCATTCGGGGGTAAATCACCTTCTGAAAAACAATACCGTATGTAATCTACTTCAGATTCTTCTCTACCCCAGAGACTAATATTGCTACTAGTTTTATATAATTCTTGTACTTCATCTACTTCTTGAGAATTTAAGTCTCCTATTAAAAGTCTTTCTGATTCCCACCTTGATTCTATAATCATAAATATATCCTACTTCCACTATTGCATGAATTATAATTCCTGAGCTACGAAGAGATACATTCAAAATTTCTTAATATCTTTAATGCATTGCCTTCTACTATCTTATTTTAATAATTAGTAGCTAACTTTATTGGGTGATCAAATTGATTAATATTGCAGTTATGATAAACGGTAGACCAAATAAAAATAGCACGGATGAATACTTGCTTCTAAGTTCCCTATCTGCGGTTGTTTCAAAACTATGATTTGCTGCTCTCGTTCTATCTCCAATCATAAAGAATCCTGAGAGTACCCCCGCTAGCAGCAACGAAATAACTCCGATGCCACCAGTTACTTTTATTGCCAATTCCCAATCGCTAACAAGGCCCAAAAATAAAGCAATAATAACACCAATAGTTGTTCCAATAATTAAATTTCTAATAGTAATCATTCCTTTTTTGTAATAAACACATTCCCTGTATAAATTTATTTGTAACTACTATGAATTACTATCATTAATACCTAATAAATATTTCTTGAATGCGTGTCTTCCTTCTTTACACCAGCAGCCCTTAATTAATCCATCTTTAATTTCATTAATTTGTTTAATATGTCTTTGTTCATGCAAGTACAGTGATTTAACCCATTCAATTAATAACATCTCTTTAAAGACTGGATGTATAAAATGTCTTCTACTCAACACTGTTGGGTCTTCTACTGTGTTTAACATTTCATATAACTTCTCTCTTGAATTGTTTAGTTGTTCAATGATTACTTGATATTCTATAATTTCATCAGTTGGTTTAGCTATGTCAGGAGCTACTAACTTTTTACTTCTATCAAGTAGAAATTCTAATGGCTTTTTCTCTATGAATGAATCATCTTTGCTCTTTAATCCTTTCTTAATTGCTACGGTATATAATTCTTCTGTCTTTATTAGGTGTTGACATACCTGACTAATACTCCAACTGTATAAGTCTTTTTGTTTGTTTAATTGATCTCTACTCAATCCATTAAGAATTCCAAGTAATTCTTCTCTTGTTTCTTTTAATTTTTGGTTGATTTCTAGAAGTTCCATGGAATACTCCCTTTCTTTAATTTTTTCTGGATACCTTCCAATATTTCTTCCATCACCACTACTATCCATTGGTATCTAGACTAAGTGTTTTTCATAAAATACTATTGTCATTTTATCGTTAATCACTTTTGCTTCTCCGGTTCTCTTATAACCTAACTTTTCATACAGATAACAATTACCCCGTTCTTGCATAATTGTGTCCAATCCCCAAATTCTTGCGTCATTATATATATCTTCAATCATTACAAATACTGTTTGAGCAATTCCTTTCCCTTGATATTCAGGTAATACAAATATAGGACTGACTCGATAAGTTTCATTCTCTTTCCTTACAATTCTAACTGCACCTAAAGAAATGTTTGAACTTTTTATGATGTAATAATCCGTAAATGATTGATTCATTCTACTTATTATTCTTTCGACAGACTCG
The DNA here is from genome assembly GCF_900156375.1 of Paenibacillus macquariensis. Taxonomy (GTDB): domain Bacteria; phylum Bacillota; class Bacilli; order Paenibacillales; family Paenibacillaceae; genus Paenibacillus_AQ; species Paenibacillus_AQ macquariensis. Next base: position 447,095 of record NZ_FTNK01000002.1, on the reverse strand, counting down.
TTGGCGGGGCTTGTTTCAAAGTCTTGATATTTATCAAACAAGGGCATAAATGCTTTCATCTGCATTTCATGAATGGTTGATGCTTCATTCAAACCTGATTTGACTAAAGAAATCTCCATCTAGTAATTCCCCCCCATTAATTTATTACGCTGGATGGATCAATTGTTGAAGACAAATTAATCAAGATACAGGAAATTATTTTTTATCCTTTTCTTCATTATTTTAACATATACTGGTTAAGATGTTTCCGGAAATAATCAGGAATTATATTGATTCTCGTTACCGATGCTTACGGCGATTTTACACTAACGATCAAAATACCGAACTGAACAACGAACAAATCTCAGCACTTAAAAAATCATCGAACTTATCTTATCTCACTTCTTTTTTTGGTATTATATTATTCATTTTCATGATTCTGAAACCGATTGTATTCTAAGAAAATTAAAATTAAAAAAGTCCAATAAACGTTATGTTTATTGGACTTTTTTCAATAGTTATTCAATCGAAACATAGATTGACTACCTAAAGATTCTGTGGCTAATGTTGAATATCCTGCTGAAATAGTGCAGCTAGACTAAATGGTGGTGCGATTTCTTCAAAAAGCTCCAACAATGCATCATCAAAATTGTGCCGTACTGAACTATGTTCCTCAAATACCATGGTTACGGCATCTCCCGGTTTACATGCCGGCCACTCAAGTTCTGGAGAAGACGGATTCCCGGTATAAGCAAAGTTCATAAAGGCATGGAACATCTCCTGTTCCAGTTTTTCTGACACATTCGCTATATTGGCAGAAGGAACTTTCTCTACGTTGTGGAAAATAAACGGAATATCCGAACAGTGCCATGCCGGCTTACCATTCTGATAAGAAAAGTCAGGTGCAAATGCATACATATAGGCAGGAGCCTTACCAAATGAAGTATGCTTCATAGCCAACTTGCAAGACGGTATACGGAATACACGATCCAGACAAAGTAGATCAAGCGGATGTTTGCCCGGGTAGCTCTGTAAAAATAGTTCCACGAGTTGTGGCGACTTTTCTCCAAAATGACGGTTAAGTATATCTTGTGTCTCTTGTTCCGTTATTTCCTTCTTATTGTAAGGAAGCGGGGCAAAAGCAAATTCACCGAATACAGTGCTCACCATCATAGGAATTTCTTTTGCATGTTCCGTATAACAAGTAAGCGGATCTCCCAGGAAGAATTCATTCACTAAAGGATAGCATCCAACATAACTGCCCTGCATCGCGATGGCCGGGCTGACTTTGCTATAGGCTCGTACTAGATCCTGATAGGGTATCGTTTCCAACTGTTCTGCCATGTCTAACGGAATATCAAGTTCCTTCATCATAGCAGTAACAACTGCCCGCCCGTCACCGCTCGGACGCGGCATGATCGGGGATTCATCATCCGCAACACCGCTCATCATAAGTACTTTATGAAATAGACCGTCAGCCGCTGGTGTCTGCAACAAAGCTCCGATTTTCATACCGCCGCCGGATTGTCCGAACAACGTAATATTTTCGGGGTCCCCTCCAAATTCGGAAATATTATCATGAATCCATTGCATTGCGGCAACCAAGTCCGCCTGACCAGCGTTTGCAGAATTTTTATATTTTTCTCCAAATGGAGATACATCCAGATATCCCAGAATATTCAGGCGGTGATTGACAGAAACCACTACTACATCGCCATTAGAGGCCATATTTTCGCCGTCATAAGCTTCCTGCTCAATAGAGGAACCAGCAAAGTAACCACCGCCGTGAATCCACACAACTACCGGTTTTTTGACATCTGAATCCAGTGTCCTAGTCCAGATATTCAGATTCTGGCAGTTTTCATCCTGAGGCCAATAACGGTGCGGCACCAGAAGTTCGCCGGTTGGGGTATCCTGCGTCATGAGCGGACACACAAACCCATAAGACGTGACATCTTTGATCCCTTCCCAGGGAGTAACCGGTTCCGGCTTCTGGAACCGTCTGGCCTGTGCGTATGGAACACCTTTGAAGATATACACATTATCAACAAAATATCCCTGAAGTAATCCGGCTGTAGTCTTAACCGGTGGGACGTCATCATAGCGGAAAATACGTTTCATAGAAATTACCTCCTGAAATTTAATTGAAATTTCTCATTCTTTAGGGTAAAGCAGAGTTCTTTCTTCATGGATGATACCGTGGAAATCAAGACCAAAACCGAAGTCATACGTGTTGCCCTCCGATTTTCTCCCATACGGCACCGCATTTCCAGAACATTGTCCAAATCATGTTTATTGGTTGCTATTGATGTTTATTATAATAACTGAGGTTTGTAAAATATTCCCTGAAAACCCCACCTACCAAGCTTGTATTGCAAGCGTCTACAAAGGTTTATGGACGGAATTACAGGTTGACCAGGAAATATCCAGTGCAGCTTCCGCGTTTCTCCGGAGTTTCCACCACAGTAATATAGAGTTGTTTAACACATCCCGGAAAACCGTATCGCCTCCTTGCAATAGTTATTTTGGGTTCTATTTCTCTGTACATAATTGAACGAGTATTTCTTGTTATTAATATATGATAGAGAGGGTTCTGTTTGCATTCCTTTTTCAGCTGCTTTTACAGTCATTTTTTATGTTTTTCTTTCTTAATATATCAACTACATAAAAAAAATATAAAAAAGACAGTAAAATTTGCCCTCTTTGAAAAATGAAGTTTGAAAGAATGGGGCGTTTCCGTGCCTTCATTTGAAAAATTTTAGATATAGGTTCTAACTTATTTTCATTACATCCAGTCAGCACAAGCAATATTAGAATAATAAATATCTTAAACTGCATTTTATCAATCCTTTTTTCATTAAAGCAGCGTTTCGGTTCTTTGGCATACGTTTGGCATTCCTGACATTCAAGCGGCTTAATAGACCCCTGGGAACGGGTCGTCAGACTTAGCCGGTTAGAAGTGTCGCCATTCACTTTTCTGATATCCCTTTTGGCGACCAAGGAGCGTCAGCACGAAGTAGAAATGCATTGCTATATGATTGGGGATGCCATCCTTGATCTACTATCAATAGTCATTATTCTTACTTGAGTAACTCATTACTAAAAAATCCATTTCTTGATCTTCAAATTCGCTTTTGAATGATTGCCCTATAATAAATCCAGCACGCTCATAGACCTTAATAGCTCGTTCATTATATCTAGCAACAACCAGTTGAATATCTGAGGATTTATATTGTTCTCCAATAAAATGAATACTGCTTGTTAAAAAATTCAATCCGATACCCTTACCAGTCAATTCTGGGGATAGCCCTAATCCCAAGTCTATGTATTTATCATTATTATATATGCCGATTCTATATCCTCCTGGAACACGAGCTGAGTTTCCAATACAAATAAATCCATATAAATCCATATAAATCATTGTCATCACTTAAGACATAATAGTAATCACCACTCATCAATTCTGAAATACTATCGATTCCATCCATACTATAAAGTGAATATGGCTCTTCATATGTCTACTTAACAATTAATGAAGCGTATTCTTCTTTCATTTGAAAATATCGGAATAATGACATTAAAAACATCTTCCTTTCACTTTAAAATTTATATTCTTGCATCCCTTTCATCTAGCGTTTGGCATTCCTGAGGTTCAAGCAGCTTAAGTGACCGAAGGAAACGATATATGGTTTACGCTGATTTCCTATAACGTTATTGTATTCACAAAACGCCCCAGCCTTAGATAGCACTTATCTTAGGATGGGGCGTTTGTCGACTAATATTGTTGGTTGTTTTAGCGAATATTCGAACCAAGTAATAGATCAAGTATTGGATAGGTTACGCTACCCAGCCCGACGTAGTCACAATTGGTCATCACAGAAATAGCGATTTTTTCATCGGGAAGTAGAATCAGATCACTTAGGAAACCGGTATCCCATCCGGAATGTGAGACGATCCGAAAACCCTTATATTCTCCCAAAAACCAACCCAGACCGATTTGCGCTTTTTCTTGTCCGTATCCAGTAGCCGCATGAGACTTCCACATTTCATCATAGCTGCCGGACTGCAAGGAATTATATCCATCCTTTGCAATTCCCTGATTAAGATGCATCAGCATATATTGGCACATATCTTCAACATTGGTATATAGAGTGGAACTGGGTGCATGCGCCCTGTTGTACGGAAAAACATCACTGATACAGCCGCCGTCCCCATTGGCCATGTGCACATGAGGTGTTGCAAGATATGCTTCGACCTCCTGTTTCAAAAAGGAACTGGACTGCATTCCTACCGCTTCAAGAATATGCTTTTTCATATACTGCTCGAAGCTCATTCCACTAACCTTTGCTATCAAGTCTCCCAAAATTTCGTAGCCTATATTACTATAAGAAAATTTAACACCAGGATCGCTCAGAAGCTTGTGACGACGGATACTTTTTACATATCTTTCAAGACTTTGCTCGTCGTATTCGGGCCGGTCCCATGCATAATCTTCTTCATCTGGCATGCCAGAAGTATGGTTCAAAAGCTGTCTTAGAGTAATATGTTGATACCGCTCGTCCTCCATCTTAAAGTAAGAAAGATATTTCGTGATCCGTGAATCTAGTTCTACTTTTCCACGTTCAACCAATTGCATAATCGCCGTAACAACGAATGTTTTTGAGACGGATGCTTGGTGAAACAAAGTGCTACGACCAACAGGATCACCAGTCGATAAATTGGCTGTTCCATATTCACCAGTAAAGAAAATTTGATTGTCCTTCACTATTCCGACGGCTAATGCAGGAAACTGTCCATTTTCAACAAAATCGGTTAACATTACGTGCATCGGACTCTCAGTTTTCTGATATTTGTACATTTTTTCCTCCCTAATATCCAGCATCAGTTTAATCCTAAAATGAATTTATTCTACATAGGTTTTATTTATTGCGCTGGTTTCGTATAACGTCTCTCGTATGCACGAACTGCTTCTTGAGTCAGCTACAACCAAGTACTTTAGATTATTCTTTATGTCTTCTACAATTTTATGTATTTCATCTTCTTTATAGTTTTGTGTCTCTAAAACATACCTTTCATCAGTAATTGATTCTTTAAATTCTCTAAGTAAAATTAAACTTCTTTCCCCCATTTGGTTTTCAATCGGTCTTAATTTATCTCGGTATATAATTGTTTCTTCATCAGCCATCAAAATTACAAATATAATTCTGACATTCAAATCTTTAATTCCTTCTAAAAACATCTCTACATCCTTGTTAAAAGTCACATAATCAATGACAACATTATAATTAACCCCAATCAAATTTCTTGATATATCTAAAATGTTCTTCCAAGTCAGATTTAATGTTTCTTCACATAACCATGGCCGCCCACGACCATTTACAGGAATATGACTAATATCATCTCCAGAAATATAAGCACTTCTCTCTATAGATTGAACAAGTCTAACTGCAGTTGTTGATTTCCCCACTCCAGCTGGCCCGGATACAAAATAAATGGTCTGTTTCATATTGTCACTTCAGTCCTTTCAATTGATGGTCTTTGAATATGCTCAAGAAATTTATGATTGTTTATGTGGTAGATAGAATTTTTGTATTTCCAATGGCCCTGGCATAAATCCAAGCTTATAATAAACTGATTCAGCTGTATTACCTTGTAAAACATATAATCTTAGCACAGGATAATGACCTTTTAATCTATTTAATGCTTTTTTCAACATCTTTGTCGCAATGCCTTTTCCATTAAATCCTGGCAAAACTGCAATATTAAATATTGCTGGGTAATTACCTTCAAGAGACACTAAGCAAGCACCAACTAGTTTCTTTGTTTGTTTATCGTAAACTAATGATGAAGCATCTATTAAAATATCATTGGTCTGATACGGGAAAGAACCTACCCAAGAAATATAAAAATCCAGTGATTCTTGCTTTCTCCTAACTGCACTAATCCCCCCAGCATAACTTTCATAGAAGAACTGCCCCAATTCATTGTTATTCTTTATTACTTTATCATTATTCTCTGCTTGAATTTGAGGTTCAATAACGATAAAACTATCATCCCATTCAAATGCAAATATTTCTGTAGGACGCTGCATCCAACGACATCTAAATTCATCTGGCCAAAATCCAGCTCTTGCAAACAAATCTACTTGATTTTGCAATATTTCATAAGCATTGATAGGCTTTGAAGGATCTGACCACTTAATTAAAGAACCTTTTAATAAATCCAATACTTGTCCCTCATCATTAAATGGTGGAATAAAGAATAGAAAATATAATATATTGGGAGCTATGACCACGCCACCGACCTTATTGTCTCCTTTACAGATCCAAAAGGGTTCTCTTTGCAGATGAAAGTCATAAACATCCTCTTTAAAAAAAGCATTATATTCCGAACTATAGTAAACAGAACAATAAATTCCCCACTCCAACTTATCTGCCTTCTGTAAGTAAATGTTATCGTTTAGATTGTAATTATCCTGTTCACATGACCATTCAATTAGTTCCATATGATTGGCTCCTTCTTTATATACCGTTTTCTATAATTCCCTCTAACGTTCGCGCTCCAAACGACTTAAGGCCGTGACATAAATGAGTTAACTTCCAAAAATTCTTTAGTTCTCTCATTGTACTGCTCCCATAAATAATCTTTGTTTTCAATAATTAATTTAGGGATCCGCCATTCTTCAATCAATGATTTAATAAATTCTTGATTCGGTTTCCAATCTCTCTCAGCTTCATCTAATCCTTCTTGAGTATGTAAAAAAGGTATCCACTCTACACCTCTTATCTTACCTATCATTTCCCAGTTCCTTCTAACATCAAATTGATAGATATAAATAAGTACAGGATTCAATCTATTTAATATATCTACTAAGTGGTTAAATAGTTCTTCTATCTTAGGCAGTTCCATTCCCATGTTATATGCAAAACTTAAAGTGTCTTGAAATACTATACTTTCGATAACAATAATTTCCGGTTCATTCTTATGTAATTCTACAAAGCTATCAAACAGTTCAATAACTCTATTAAAATAATATTCAGCCTCCCCTTGATCTTTAAAGCTTGTGAATTTACGATCATGTATGAATAGTGGGTGATCTTTAGTTAATTCATGATAAAAAATGTTCTTTATTTCTTGTTTACTCAACTCATTAGATATCATTTCAGAAAGTGTTGACTTACCAGAACCAGGCATACCATCTACTATGATAAGCTTGTGAGGACTCATATATTTCTCCTTTTTGTAAAACAATTTCATCTAAAGTTGCGCATTCCTGACGTCCAAACGGCTTAAGGACCGTAGGTCCTTGGTTTTCGGATAACGTTCTGGTATCATTTTCCCTTATCTTTATATTTTTCATCCTTTATTCCTACTCTTTCTATTGGTGCTCTTTCAGCCGAGGTTCACGAATTTTTCGCCCCGCGAACGTTATCGGAAATCGGAGCGGGTTCATAGAATTCTGCTGTCTTATCAGAGCTCGGAAAAATTTGAAGACAGTTAGTAACATCTAAATTTCACCCTTTTTTATATTATAATAAGCTATCCAAATCAAAGTCATCTAGAATAAAGAATAGCTTTATATCAGGTGGGCTTCTGTGTTGGTTACATTCTTCTATGTAATTTCATCTTCCAACCAAGAGCGAATGCCCACAGCAGTATGAATCTTGTGTAATGTGATGTTATCGCCTTCGATGAACATACTTTCAACACCTATTAGTACATCTCGTCGATTCTTATATATCCATTTATTTGGTCTTGAGTCCTTTCAAATATTCCTGATTTATTATAAAAATTCCCTTCTGCTGTTATTATCTTATTCTGTTCGGTTCTCAATACAACTCCGATATGATCATTCGGACCATTCCCCAAAATGTTATCAAATATAATAAGATCCCCTTGACCTGGGACAAACGACATATCACTTACAGGATGATAAAAGCCAAATAACTGTCCCCATTCTAACCAAGCTTCAACCCACGCAAAATTTCGTGAAACTGGTTCTGAATATCGGACAGGTAACTTCACGCCTGCCTCAATACAACAATGATATACAAATGCAGCACACCAATCGAAACCTATACTGGGGTTATCTCTTGGAAAATAACTAAGAATTGGTTCCAAATCCGGGCCACACTTATCTTTATTTCCTATCAACGGTCTTAAAGCTAATTCTTCAGCTATTTCAGCTAGATTGATTCTTCTGTTCATCGTTTATTTCTCCTTATTTTTTATCATTAGCGATGATTTCACATAACGTTGTCGTATTCACGACGCCCCACCACCCTAAAGGAGCAAAGCGACTGGCCACGATGCGGTTGGGTGGTGCGGGTGTGTCCGGCTGAATCAACTTCCCTGCTGCTGAAAATACTCCAGTCGAATCTGCTTCATACTTCTGCTGGACCGAGGGGCTCGTCCCCCGATGCGTGAATATTGTGTTATCTGATGGAATCGGCCTCTTTGAAATAGCTGGCTTATCTCTTTGTTCGATTAGTGAAGAACTTTAACTTTATATTTTATAGCTTAATATTGGGTCACCACAGTCCTCAAATTCCCCGGTTTCTTGAAAACCACAACTCTTATATATTGTGTTTGCTACAATATTATTTGGGACATGAGATACTCTAATTTCTTTGCAATCGTTTCTATTCTTAAGTTTAGCAATGACTTGCTGTATGGCTGATTTCCCATATCCTTTACCTTGAAATCTCTCATCAATCATAAACCTAAGTATCCAATAATAACCATCAGAATACGCTTCATTATCAAACAGGATAAAGCCTACCATTGAATCCTCCGCGTATATTCCATATGGTTTTGAAGTAATTTCATTAGTTGCATGTACAAGTGAGTCTGCATTCGACGCTACTAATTGTAATTGGTCTTCTCGCGGTCTTAGATCTATACACTCTAGTTCGTTATCATTGCTAATTGGTATAAATATTACATTGGGCTGAGACATGTGTTTCCTCCCTAAGGGTTATATTTTCTTTGATTTTCTTGATTCTTTCCGATAACGTTGCGCATTCCTGACGTTCAAGCGGCTTAAGTGACCATAGGGAACGGGTCGTCAGACTTAGCCGGTTGGATGTGTCGCCTGAGTCCACTTCTCAGAAAATCCTCTTGGCGACCGAGGAGCGTATGCGACGATATAGGAATGTATTGTTAGATGATGTTGCCAGGCTTCTCTGAAATAACCCACGGTATATTTCCTTGAAATTCGATCTGTAAATCTGGTTCAGGGAATCCTTCAGGCACTAAACTTGAACCATATGTAAAACCAAAACTAAATCCATTCAATTCATATAAATTGCTATCAAAATAAGAATGTGTACTTTCTTCATCATTCTTAACCCACACATCAGCTCCACTTATTAATCTACCAACTATATGAAAGAATCCACCATACAAATGAGTTCCATCTCCATTCTCACAATACTCTGATATCTCACCTTCTTTCTTAGGATCAATACCAAAGCTTGTAATGAATGATAAAACATCATTTGGTAAATAATTTATTGCTTGAACAAAGTTTTTACAATACAAACAATCACAACCATCAGTTATCAAGTAATAAGAATCATAGAAATCTTTTGTTTTATCGTAATCAAATTCTAAGCACCAATTATGTATTTTAATTTGTTTCATGGTTTCACACGTCCTTCTGGTAATTTCATCTAACGTTGCGCATTCCTGACGTCCGAACGGCTTAAGTGAACGAAGGGAACGGGTCGTCAGACTTAGCCGGTTGGATGTGTCGCCTGAATCCGCTTCTCCGATATTCCTCTTGGCGACCGAGGAGCGTAAGCGACGACGTAGAAATGTTTTGTTAGGTGAAGTCTTCGACTTCATTGAATTACCCTTTCAAAATCTCTCCATATTACTTTTTTAATCCTACCTTTTGTTATTATTTATTTCTTGATTTTATAGCCTTATAAATAATAGTGCCCAATAGCACTACACTGATTATTACACATGATAATTCAATATATTGGTTTTGATCATTCGTCAAAAGTAATATACTAGCAGTTACAATTAAGCCGATGTTTCCTTTAATATGCTTATTATCCTTAATAAAGACACGATAAAATATAATTGAATATATAAAAGCAGACCAAACAATCGGAAATATGGCAAGAAAAGTATCCATCATGTTCCTCCTTCGATTTTCATTTCCTCAGTTTTTTATTATGGTTTTCTAAGGTCTTCTGCAGTATTTCGAAGATTTCACCTAACGTAAAATCTGCGACACCTGTCGCAGATCCCTCATACGGGATCTATATTCACGACCAATTTTAGTCAATTCGTGAAATCTATCTACCTTCCATCTCTTATACACTAAATTGAGTTATTAGTTTCTTCTCCTACTCTTGGAATCCCCTTTTTCCTCTAAAGGTATAATGGGATATGAATGAGTTTACCACATAATTCCAAAATCAAGTCCTAATAAATAATGACAAACACCCTCATGAACGACAAATAGGCTTTCTTAGATAACAATAAAAAAAGTTAATATAGAACTTTTACCCTTCATTTAACGTTATACAGCTAATGTGATTTACCATTACAAGAAATGTTGGAGGAGATTTACATATTATATCGTTGGAGAAATATAGATTGGTTCATTGTCGGCATATTGTTGTTATTTATGGCAATTAGTATCACGCTCATTCATAGTGGCGTAGCTGCTTGGCCGGAGTTTATTGGGTATGATAAGCGCATGCTCTTTTATTATATTCTAGGTTTTATTTGTTTTTTTGGAGTATCCTTTTTCAATTATCGATTCATTATTAAATACCATTGGTGGTTGCTTGGTGGGGGGCTATTTCTTCTGTTCATTACCTCCTATATTGGAGTTGAAGTGAATGATTCGAAAGGTTGGATCCAGGTGCCCTTCGTTGGTCTTAATCTTCAGCCAGCGGAACTATTTAAGCTCGTTCTTATTATTTCCCTTTCAGCCATAGTCGCTCAGAATAACAAAGAAGAACTTTCCTTTTTAAAGAAAGCTCTACCTCTTTTCTTATTAACTTGCGTACCTTTTGTGATCGTTATCGGTCAGAATGATATGGGGAACGCGCTTTGTTATTTTGTCATATTACTAGGTATTCTATGGACAGGAAATCTAAAATACTCCCATACCATCATGATATTGCTTCTGATATCCGTATTTCTCTATATCGGAATCAAATCATATATTTCATTTCACGATCAGATTTCATCTTATCTGGTGAGTATTAATAAAGAGCACTATTTGAATCGATTAGATCCATGGCTTATACCTGATCAAGCTAGCAGAGATGCTTCTTACCATACTAAAAATGCGTTGACTGCCATTGGTTCAGGAGGATTGTTCGGTGAAGGATATATGCAGGGTTCTTCCGTTCAGTTTAACTTAGTTCCCTACACGTATTCAGATTCTATCATTGTTGTTGTCGCGGAGGAATTCGGTTTTGTCGGTGTAGCTGTGCTTCTTCTGCTCTACTTTTTCCTTATTTATCGATTGATTCTCATCGCATTAGGCTGCAAATTACGAGAGGGTTCCATCATTATCATTGGAATTATCTCTATGTTTCTATATCAGATTTTTGAAAATATCGGAATGTTTCTAGGTTTAATGCCTTTAACAGGAATTACGTTACCTTTTATTAGCTTCGGAGGAAGCTCTCTACTGATTAATATGGTTAGTCTAGGTTTGGTTATCAGCATTCAAATGGATCATTATGCAGAGCATTCAATGACATAACAAATGGTCCCTTTTCCATAACCGTCCCTCAACCTATGAATAACAATATGATGCAATCCGTTATATTTAAGCGTATTCTCAAATTCCTCAATATCGTATAGACGAATAGGCAAATCCATGATTTCTGTTTTTTCAATTTGCCCGTTTTTTACCGATTCATATTTTAACTGGGTAATAAGCATACTCTCTTCTTCGTTATAATGAACTTTTTTATACGAGACAATCCATTCATCCTTGAACTGTATTTGGTCCAATTCCATCCATTCAGGTATCTCTTCAATACCATCGTATTTCAACATTATTGTTAATAGTAATTTACCCTTACTTGTAAGGGCCGATTTCAAATTAGAGAGACTCTTATTAACCAAGGCGTCCGGCAATAATGAAAATGAGCCAAAAGGGATGATGATTAAGTCATATACTTTGTCTCCTTTAAATTCTTCTAATTTCTCATAATAAACGTTGGGTTTAAGATTCAGTCCCTTCCCCTTCTCTTTACATACATTAAGCATCTCTTCTGAGATATCAAACCCTTCAATATTAATTCCTTTCTGCATAAAAGGGATCAGCATTCTACCGTTTCCGCACATTGGTTCCAACACTCTCATATTCAGGTCTTGAACAAAAGATAAATAGAAATCAAGCTCTATGTCTCCAGCATAGGATTTATCGATTTCATATATTCTGGTGCAAAGTTCCCCATAGTAATCATTCATATCTACCCCTCCCATTCTCATTCGTTTATTTGTTAACTTATATTCTGTTAAGTATAGATTAATTTCTAATATTCGACTGATCCAAAATTGCTATGTTTCTTCTCTCCTCTAATTAAAAAAAGACAGCCGACCTATGAGGGTATCTGTCTAAAACTATAGGTATTCATTTGTCATGATACGTGGTTTCTTGAAATTGGAGTCTTTAGTTCAAACTTCTAAGAACGATCAGAATTATGTTTGTTATTAGTACACACCCATGCAGCGAAAGCATCGATGCCATCCATAACTGCTTCGTTACGTATAGAGTGAAACAGATCTAGATTATGCTCAGCACCCGGTAGCTCAGCGTACACAACTGGGCTTTGCGAGATGCTGCGGAGCTTTTGGGCGAAGTGATGCGCATCTTGGACAGGCAGCGATGTATCTCGGTCACCGTGTATTACGAAGAATGGTGGTGCATCCTTTCGGATTCGTGTTAGTGGTGATGCCTGTTCCCATGCTTCACGGTCCTCAGCCGGTGAACTTTTCATAATTGATGCCAGAAATCCGGTTCGGTCTCGCCCCGAGTCAGTCCAAGTACCATTGGTGTCGAGCCAGTCATAGTCACCGTACAGGTTGATGGCTGCGCTGACCGACGTATCTACATTTTCGAATCCGGGTTGTAGCTTAGGATCATTTGAAGTAAGGGCGGCCAATGCGGCCAACTGAGCTCCTGAGGAAGACCCAGCGACGAATATACTATCAGGATTAGCGCCGTATTGTTTGCCGTATTCTCGTATCCAAGCGATAACCTTCTTTGCATCGATAAGCTGGTCGGGAAATGTTGCGGCTGGGCTCAAGCGATAGTTGGCGCTGACACAGACCCACCCCTGGCTCGCGAGACGATATAGGAGCGGAAGAGCCTGACGGTTCTTACTGCCGCTGACCATAGCCCCGCCATGAAAATGTATGAGTACCGGTCGGTTGGTAGGTAACGATTTGTGACGATAGATATCCAGTAAATGATGCACGCCTGCGTCACCATACTGTATATTAGCTATCCGCTTAACATCGTGGCGTCGTACGAAGAATGGTCCAAGCAGGGCCGTGAACGTAAATCTATTATGTAACCGCCTGGCAATCTTCGCGTCAATAGAATCACGCCACCTCTGCCCAAGGTTATCATCCAGGCCGCGATTGACTACTGGGGCGGCCTGTAGCCCCCAATGGATTATCACTAAGAGTCCTGCCACCGCCAAAATTGTCAATCCAAAGGCCAACCAACCGACCAGAGAACTAACGTCCCCCTGACTAAATGCCAACCACGTCTCCCCAAAAAGCCAGAAGAGTGCAAGGAAAGGTAGCTCATTGATTACTCCGAAGTAAAATCCTAACGAATTAAACATTCTTGGCCAGTTTCGCGGTGCCACGACGTAGTACGTGCACCAAGCGAGGAGCAGCGAGGGAATGAGGTAACCAATGGGTACAGACGACATCGTCATCAGCTTCTTTCAATAATAGTATATAGCTAATTCTATGTCTTACTTGCGCTCTTCCATCCATCAATTTAATTGATTTAACTTTTCAATATGCCGAAGTGTTTAATCGATACTGTGCAGAGCATGAAGTGCGGCCTGTTTATCTTTTAGAAAGAACACTCGCTTACCTTTATTACATTCATAAATAAAATCCTTCAGACTCTTGCTGTCATACCCCTCAAAATCTCCAACAATTGCGATTGTAACATTATAGTTCATATATTTTTGCAGAATCTCACCGGCAAGTTTGGTTCTTAAATCGAAGAATTCCTCTGTTATGTTCGATTTATTAATCATTATTTTATCGCATCCATCGGTGTACTTAATAGAAGCCATCAAATCTAGTGCCCCTTGAACATCACTTATTTCGATCTCTGAGCTTTCTACTATGGCAACCTTGGATTTATCCTTTTGGTCAATGTATATTTGCATTTCCACTGCACCTTTCACGATTAGTATGATTTAATTTCATATTTTAACATAGACAATTCAGGTCTTCTAGATCAACGTTGCCTTGTAAGATTGGACGTCCTTATCATGTTTCGCTTCCTTATTAGAAGATGAACGTCTATGGAGGATAAATCTATATGTAATCTTATGCATACGGTCTCGTGTAAATTGATTGTTGACGGGTTTGAAAATAAATGATATATTACCTCAAGCTAATTAGTTTAGTGCTTAATCATTTAGTATTTAACTAAATTTTAAAGTATTATACTGATTTATTAAGGAGGTACCATTTTGTCTAATAATGAAGGGTTTTATGAAATCTCCTCCATGTTCAAAACTTTTTTAAAAGGAATCACCCAAGACTGGAACAAACAAGGACACGAATTAAGTATGACGCAGTGCAAGACGCTGTATTCGTTATCTAAAAAAGGTCCGCAAAAGGTATCACAACTAGCTAGTTCTCTACACTTTACTGCAGCAGCAATCACAGGCATAACAGATCATTTATTCGCTGAAGGTTACGTGAATAAGGAGCGTGCAGAATCTGACAGGAGAGTTGTAAATATTACAATAACGAAGAAAGGAGAAGACATGATCAAGGGTCTGATGGAAAATCAACGAGAACTTATGGGGAATTACTTTAAAGTATTGCCCGATGAGGATATCGTTCATTTGAGAAGGATCTTTGCTACTTTAATTTCAAAAATAGATAATAGCTAAAAATTATAAAGAAGTGGTGAGAAAACAACATATGGAACATTTATCAAGTAAACGAAAACTCAGTATTATGATTGCTATTATGGCCGCGATGTTGTTCGCAGCGATTAATCAGACAATTACAAGCACAGCAATGCCACGTATCATCGCCATTCTGGATGGTATGGACTTATATACTTGGACAATCAATATTTACTTATTGACATCAACAATTGCAACGGTTCTTGTCGGCAAACTATCTGATATGTTCGGCCGTAAACCCTTTCTATTAGCAGGGATACTGCTATTTATGGTTGGGGCCTTCCTTACGGGTACGTCGACAGACGTTTATCAATTTATTATTTATCGCGGTATTCAAGGGATTGGCGCTGGTATTATCCAATCTACTGCATTTACAGCTGTAGGGGACTTATTCCCTCCACGTGAACGCGGTAAATGGATGGGTCTCATGATGGCCGTATTCGGTTTTTCCAGTGTACTCGGTCCCACACTTGGTGGATATTTGATTGACCATCTAGATTGGCACTGGTTGTTCTGGATCTTCCTACCGCTAGGTATCGTAGCATTCGTAATGATTCTTGCCTTGTTCCCTAAAGTTGAACGTGGGACAGCAACAAGTATTGACTTTTTAGGTTCGTTATTTCTAACTACGACTATTGTTCCATTGCTTCTTGCTTTCACATGGGCTGGTACGCAATATGCATGGGGATCTCCACAAATCCTTAGTCTTTTGGGAGGAACTGTCGTTTCGGCTCTTATCTTCATATTCATAGAGTCCCAAGTAAAGAACCCAATATTGCCACTTCATCTGTTTAAGAACAACGTCGTTACCATTTCCAATATTATTGGATTTATCATGAATTTCGGTATGATGGGTGCGATGATCTATCTATCCTTCTTCGTACAAGGTGTACTCGGTATCTCCGCAACATATGCTGGATATGTAACGATGCCTATGTCCATCGTTATGGTTGTTGCTAGTGCCGTTACAGGTCAAAGAATGGCCAAAAAAGGAAAATACAAACGTTATGCCTTAATTGGAATACCAATTATGATAGCTGGTATGGCGATTATGGTATTTATGAATAATGTACCAATGGCAATTCTCAGTATGGGGGTATTTGGTCTAGGACTGGGATTAGGGATGCCTGTATTCTCATTGGCTACACAAAATGCCGTTACTCACAAAGAATTGGGTGTAGCAACAGCCTCTTCTCAATTATTCCGTAATTTGGGCGGTACGATCGGAATTGCAGTTATGGGTACGGTTATGGCAAATCATCTAACTAAGAACTTGAAAGATGCTTTGCAATCATCATCTGCACCTGATTTCAGTAAGATGGATCCGAAATTAGCTGAGCAAATGCTTGCTTTCGCGAATCCACAAGCACTGATGAATAAGCCTTTACTCGAAAAAACACAAGCTAGTCTTCCCGCTGATGCTCAGGTTGTATTCGCACAAATGATTGACAGTATCCGTGATGCTTTGGGTCAATCATTATCATCCGTGTTCTTGACAGGAATGATCGTGCTATGTGTTGCCTTTGTGCTAGTCTTCTTCCTGAAGGAGCTTCCACTTAGAACATCGAACGAAGTTCCATCTCCGGATAAAGCACCACTAGATAATAAAGCTAACGCTAAAGAACTAGCTATGGAGAATGCTTAACCTTAAAGTGATGTTGCCATACCTGTTATGTCATGGGTATCTACTAAACATTAAACAACATAAAAACTGCAACTTAGCCAATGAAGATTGGTTACGTTGCAGTTTTTTTATAGCGTCGATTCCGCTTGGCTTACCAGATACGACAGTTGAGAAGTATGGACTGATTAGACTTGTCGCAGCTTACTTTCGGGAAGCCCCTCAGACAAGTTTCTCACCTAGGCCGAAAATCACCAGAAAATCGATGATCGACCACATCAAATAAGACATCGTCACCCGAACAATAGGGTGAATAGCTGTACTTTAACTTTACCATTTTAGCTACGTTCCTTCTCTTGCTGCTCCATATGCTTGCGCATTTCATGCATATATTCCGGTGCATCCATGAGGTCGGTGACAATCATTTCGATGATACATAGCCTGTTATTACATTCCGTTTCTGCGCGTGATATGGCATGATCAAGGTCTTTATTACTTCGAACGATCACTGTAAAAGCCTCTCCTCCGAAAGCCTCTGCTAACTTCGTGTAAGACCAACTTGGAACTTTATTGTAAATCTGCCCTTCGGTCTTAACATTTAAATACTTCTCGACTGTATACCCATAGTTGTTTAATACAAAAATGATCGGTTTACAGCCGTAATACAGCATCGAACTAATCTCCTGAGCGGTAAGCTGTAAAGCGCCATCACCCGTAAAGAGTAATACCCGACGCTTTGGAGCCGCTATACAGGCGCCATAAGCCGATGGGGTTGCATAACCAATGGATTGCCATCCACCTTGTGCGATAAAAGTTACATCCCGTGGCAGACCAACTTGGGTCATGCCGTAATATAATGTGCCCGTTTCTGCAATCACGATATCGCGTTCTTTAAACATGTGCTGGAAGCGAGGATAATAAGACGCCGCTGCGAGTAAATCTTCAGGCTTGTCCGTCATGGTATCATAAGGAAACGTTCCTTTCATGACCTGACTTTGCTGCTTGTAGCCTATGCTCTGCAAACCAAGGAGCATATCTTCCGCTAGCACATTGGGATACTCCGCTCCTCCGACCTTCACCATATCCGGTTGGATCTCCACCATCTGAAGTGGATTCAGCTTAGCCGTGAAATTTCCTGTATTCGCATCCGCCCACACCAATCCCACCGCAATGACACATTCTGCGTTCTCAACTGTACTGCTTACTACTGGACTACCAAACGCACCTCCATACATTCCTATGAATAAAGGATGACTTTCGTCGAAAGACCCTTTTCCAAAAAGCGTGGATGCGACTGGAACATTCAAAGACTCGGCCAGTTTACGTACATATTCTTGCAGACCAAAGCGCGTCGTTATGACATCTACCAGTAGAACCGTGTTCTGAGATTTACTCAGCAGCTGCTTAGCATGGTCCAATGCTGCCTGCAACGTTGTCTGATTCGATTGAGCCTGAGCTGGAACAACTTCTTGGTGGACTATGATTGGCTTCATAACCAGATCATTGGCGACTACTAAATAGACGGGTTTCTTTTTCTGCTTCGCAATACGAATGGCATTCGGAATCTCGATCGCTGCATTTTCAAGTGTAAGAACTGCGGTGTAAGCTGTGATGTGCTCATATACTTGGCGAAATACATCATAATTCCCATCCAATAAGGTATGATGCATTAGCTTGTGTTTCTTCTGATCCATATCAGGGGGCGCTCCGACGATATGAATAATGGGTACATTCTCGCTGTAGGCCCCAGCAATTGCATTACATGCACTCATTTCCCCTACACCAAACGTCGTAATGAGCGCGGAAATCCCCTTAATTCTAGCATAGGCATCAGCTGCATATCCTGAATTCAGTTCATTTCTTCCATTGATGAATTGAATACCTGGGTATCTCTCAAGACTATCAAGTAACGTGAAATTATAATCACCAGGCACACCCAAAATTTCAGTAATTCCCTCTCGCTTTAGGCAATCGTACAGATACACGCCTAATGACTTTTGTATCATCGTTCCGTTCTGGGCAGGTTTATTCATATCAATGTTATTTCCCATTGCTACAATGCACTCCTTATCCGATTCCTTCATTAATGTTCTGTATACCTTTTCCCTTTCTTGGAAAGCTTATTCGGTTGGCATGTAGATACAGCAAAAAGAGTGTGAGTTCATACTCACACTCTTTAACGATTGAACTAAAGCGCCATCTAAGTGATTTACGCCATTACACCATATAAGGAACTAAAAACGCACCTGTACACGATTCTTTAACCGCAGCTACTTCGCGTGGCGTTCCACTTGCAACCAACTTCCCACCTGCCGTTCCGCCTCCAGGTCCCATGTCGATTACCCAATCCGCTGCTGCTATTAAATCTGTATTGTGTTCAACCATAATCACTGAATTCCCAGCTTCAACTAGCTTGCTCAACAACACATAGAGATTGTGTACATCAAGTGGATGTAATCCAGTAGAAGGTTCATCTAGTAGGTACAAGGTGTGACCCGCCGCTGACTTACTTAACTCTCTAGCAAGCTTTAAGCGCTGCCCTTCTCCACCGGAAAGTGTAGGTAACGCCTGACCCCATTGTAAGTATCCTAGCCCAACCTCACATAAAAGTTCTAGTAGCTTCAACATTTTCTTTTGCTTCATAAATAAATGTTGGCTCTCTTCAATACTTAGCTCTAGGAAATCTGAAATGGTATAGCCTTCATACGTAACAGCTAGAACTTCTTCCTTGAACCGCTTACCATGGCATTCAGGACATTCGACTTGCAAATGAGATAAGAAGTGCATATCCACGGATACTTGTCCCAACCCTTCACATCGATCACATCTCCCACCTGCTGTATTAAAGGAGAAGTGCTTATCCTTCAAACCTCTCTCCTTCGCTTCTGGTAAAGCTGCAAAAATCTTACGCAAGTACGTGAATAAATCGATATAGGTGGATACGTTGGATCGTTGCATTCTTGAAAGTGGCGATTGATCGACTGTGATCATATTATTGATCGCATCTAGTCCAATGATCGAACGACATCCCGGAATGTGTACCTTGCCATGTTCCGCAGTAGCTAACAAATCAAAGACGAGTGATGATTTACCTGATCCAGATACCCCGGATACAGCAATCAAGGAGCCTAGTGGAAAAGAAACCGTCACGTTCTGTAAATTATGAAGTGTAGCTTCATGAATCGTAATCAAATCTCCGTTGCCCTTACGTTCCTTCGATACGAGCTTGTCATTAGCTTTAAGATAACGTCCTGTGACAGAATCCGGCTGATCCATTAGTTCTGCAAGGGTACCTTGACCCACAATTTCTCCGCCAAAACGTCCCGCTCCGGGACCCACATCAATGACATGATCCGCCTCTTGGATGACACGTTCATCATGCTCAATGACTAGAACTGTATTACCAAGGTCACGTAACTGTTTCATAATGTGAACAAGTCCATCCGTGTCCTTCGGATGTAATCCTGAAGTAGGTTCATCTAACAAATATAAGACACCGGTCAGACCTGAACCAAGAATAGAAGCAAGTCTTAATCGCTGAGCTTCCCCCCCAGACAACGTTATAGTGTTTCGATCAAGGGATATATAACCTAAACCAACATGTATGATTCGTTTAATCTTGATAAGCAAGTCATGCAGTACTGTCTCTAGTAAGGAGTCTCCCTCCTGATGATACTTCGATTGAACACGTTCAATCCAGATACTGAACTCATCTAACGACAAGATAGATAATCCTGGCAATGTTTGATCTTCAACGGTCACACGACGACTTTCTTCCTTTAATCGTTCCCCTCCGCAATCGTGACATGTCTGAGTGAGGAATAGAGTAGTATCATTCGATTGTCCATCCTTTTCTTTGTAGCGCCGCCACATCGCGGTTACCACACCTTCAAATTTCCCTTTCGTTACCGTCTTGGGTGGCGTGATGTCTGGGATATGACGAGTGAACTCTTCCGCTTCCACACCATATAGCAGCATGTCCCACTGTACTTCACTATAGGTATTCAGAGGCTGATCTCCACTCATTGGAATCCCGTAATGTTTACCTGCTGCCTCAAGGATAGCGATCTGATAATCAATAAACATACCATTCCAGAAGGTTACAGAACCTTCTCTGATACTTTTCTCTTTATCAAACACAGCTTCTAGATTAACCTCAACGACATTTCCTAGACCACTACACGTCGGGCATGCACCGTCAGGTGTGTTAAAGGAAAAGTCCGACTTGGTCAATGGGGCATGGGAATGGTTACATACTGGGCAAGTAATAGGTTCTGCATTATCTGCAACTGGAGGTGGGATCAAGGCTTCGCAGTGATTACAGCGTCTTACCCCTTTCTTCTGATACACAAGTCGCAAATACGTATACATATCGGTTACTGTTCCAACCGTTGAACGAGGATTACGATTCGTCACATGTTGACCTACGGAGATCGATGGCGAAAGACCAATGATCGAATCTACCTTAGGTTTCTGAATCGACTCTGCAGACAATCCACTAGACTCCATATATTGACGCTGACATTCCCGTTGAAGTATATCCATCGCAAGTGTCGATTTCCCTGATCCTGACGGTCCAGTAACTACGACTAGTTTGTGTTTGGGAATATCCAGTGTGATATTTTTTAAGTTATTTTCTCTTGCACCTTGAATCCGATCATCCTAACTATTAATAAACGTAATCGTCAGCAGTTATATGGTGTTCATCAATTGGTCGAACGTTTTACATTCTACATTTTCTCAAACATACCAGATACCAGATAACAAATAAACAATCGAACATCTTTCACCGTTCGATTGCTTATCTTTTTATAGCCTAATCAGACTCATCTTTGGATCTTATAATATATAAATGTTGCATGTAATACTCTATCGATAGACATCGTATAGTTTGGAATGCGTCCCACCTGAATGTAACCGAGTGAAGTATACAGGTGATTTGTTGGCTCTCCTGCTCGTGTATTCAGAAATAATAAAGACCTATCTACTTGCTTGGCTCTTATTCCTGCCTTGTTCATAAGCATACGACCGAACCCTTGTCGTCGATCATTAGGATGAATCATTAATTTAGCGATTTCAACGCTATGATCACCGTTCTCTTGATTACATAAATGTAACTGAACACTTCCGACGATTGATTCATTTATGGTGGCAACCAATAGAATCACTTCAGGCCCAAGTATATTCAGCCAATATTGTCGAGCATCCGATAGACTTAGTGAAGGTAAGAACCCCATCGCAGACCCAACTTCTTCTACTTCTAATAGAAGGGCTGCAAGCTCATCAACATATTCTGCGACGGATGTGATTTCCTTAACGGTTACATCTTCGACCATGCCATTCCCTCCCTATTTATTTGATGAAAAGGATGGGTTAGTTCGAGAGTAACGTAATCACGTCAATAGGTTGTTCAAGCTTATATTTAGCGGGTATACTCTCATGATTTTTACAGCCCCAGAGCGCTAATCCAAAATCTACTCCAGCATCTCTTGCACATTCATAATCATAAATGGTATCTCCAATATATATAGATGATTTAGGATCAGCACCAGAGATCTCCAAATACTTCAACAGCGGATCCGGATTAGGCTTGTGCTTCAACGTATCATCTGCACAGACTACATGTGTTAAATTGTCCATCAGACCAAATGGCACGAAATCATCTTGTAATTCCTGCGATGTCTTCGAAGTAACTATACCTTGGTTGATATTCCTTTGTTTCAAAGTAACTAACAACTCAGTAATCCCACCGAATACCTCAATCGTATGATAGAAGTCCTTCATAAAGTGCTCCCAACGCGCATGAGCCTTAGCAATATCACGAACCCCTAACTCTTTTAACGAGTACACACCTGGAATTCCTAGTACAAAATATAATTCATGTGATTCATAATGAAAATCATAGTCTATCTTTAGCATCTTTTGAAGTGAACCCAAAACTGCTCTTTCTGTATCAATGAGTGTGCCATCTACATCAAAAATAATCGTATTATACATTTCCATTCATCCTCCCAAAGTATCTATCTCTTGAGACCATGGTAAAGTATGAAATGGATTTCATGTCAACACTTAAATTGACGATCGATGGATTATTCGATATGGAATCTCAATTTTATGTTGCGATTTATGAATGATAAGTTCAAATGCTTGTTCCCCAACTTTAATTAATTGATGATCAACAGAGGTAAGTCCTAATCCCACACCAATCGGTTGATTTTCTTGTCCCATAATCGCTAGATCCTGTGGGACTTTTAAATTCATCGATTGTGCATACAGATAAATACCACCCGCAACCTCATCCCCATTGGCATAGATTGCTGTTGGTCTCGTATCTAGGTTCAGTAATTGACTTCCAGCCTGAATCCCATCTTCAACACTATAACAATCAGATATGTGAAGTTCTGCAGGAAGTTCCCCAAATGTATTATTGTAGGCATCGAGCGTCTGTCGGGTGCTAATGCTCTCCAGACCTCTTCCTCTTGTTATAGCTACTCTTGTATGTCCTTTATCTTTGAGATACTGAAAGGCTTCAAGATAAGACGCATATCTGTCAATATAGGAACAGCCGATCTCGGGATGATCCGTATATTCACAGCAAACGACAGGCCCATAATGGGTATAGGGTATGATCGTCTCCCAATCATTTGAACGCGAAGTAATGATGATACCGTCTAGTACTTTGTTTTTGAGCATAGACAGATAGGCTAATTCTCTATCTTTATTATATTTAGTCGGAAGTACTGTTACGGAATAATCCTTTTCTATTGATGCATTAAGCACGCCATGTAACATTTGATCAAATGCTTGATTGTTGTTATATGGGATGATGACACCTATCATTCTTGTTTCCCTGCGTATTAAATCAACTGCGCTTTTGTTAGGGGTATAATCCATTTCGTCGATCACTTTCTGTACGGCAGATCGTTTGTCTTCAGAGACATATTTATGGTTGTTTAATACCCTTGATACAGTCGTTACTGACACACCGGCCAATTTAGCTATCTCATTAATATTAGCCATACCCCAACCTCCATTTTCGCTATCATATCACTATTTTCATATGTATCTCCATGAATATCGGTATTCCTTCTTCAATAATATCATGCTTCTCTACAACTTCCGATTCTATTAGGCATCAGTCGGATGCACGACACGCAGGTATTAATACAATAAAGATGAACCTATTTACCTCACAAAGGGAGTGGTCATCTTGAGAATAGATATAGGGTGCGGTTCCAACAAAGAAAAAGGATATCTAGGAATTGATCTTGTTGAGGGCCCCGAAGTAGATATTGTCTGTGACATCAATCAAGGAATCCCGCTATCAGACAATTCTGTTGAGTTTGTGATGGCTAGTCGAGTACTCCCTTATGTCAGTGATTTGTTTGCGGTCATGTCAGAGATTCAAAGAATATGTGTTCATAAGGCTGTTGTCTGCATTCTTGCTCCTTATACTCACAGCTTTTATCATATGTCTAATCCCACTTTCAAACAAAAGTTTGACGAATACACACCTCGTTATTTCACAGGACAATTTTTCCAACCCACACAAAGTCCGATTTCACCGGAGATTCCGGATTACCCTGCTCCTATACCACCATTCGATTACCGACTGCTACGGATGGAATTATTCTACCAAATCCCTTACCAACAATCACTTTACGAGATTGAAGAACTTGAAATGCTGAAGACGTTACAAGCGAATGTTGTTCATGAAATAATGTACCATTTCACTGTATCCAAGAAGGAAATCACGATCCAAGAACTCGAGTTCATGAGCCGAATGCGTTACCCTGAGCCTCGGGCTGTGATAGAACGCAGACTGAGATCATCCCAACAAGACTTTTTTTGAGTTGAAGTATTAGGACATACAAATATGCCTCCTCCACTTCATAGACTAATTTATGACAGTAAGATCGTGCACTGTCCTTTATAGAGAGGGCTTACGATCTATGTGTAGTTCACAGTAGTCAATGAAGGAGGTGAGAAAGATTCCACTAGTCGTTCGGACTACGGTTAATGCAACAGGAGCTATCACGTTTACTGGAAACACACTCGGTCTAAGTCGTTCCGATACGGTAGGTGTTCCCGGTACACAGGACAGTATTGGTGGCTTTACGACAGTGAATACAGCATCTGTATATCTCTCATATCCAAGCGGAACCACAAGTCTGTATCAGAGTAACAGCTCAGCAGCTATCCTAGTACTACCGTCTGGAAGCACGGTCATGTATGCAGAACTCATCTGGGGCGGTACTTACATTAACGGTACCATAAATCTTACCACTTCTATTAACAACCCTGTTTCTTTTATAAATCCTGCAGGAAGCACGTTTAGCATTACGCCAGATGCTGCGACTGCAAACGTGGTCGATTTGGGTAATGGCGCTTCCGCATATGTTCGTTCAGCCAACGTCACGACCATCGTTCAACAGGGCGGAGCGGGAAGCTATACCACAGGCGGCGTTGTCGGCACAATTATTATCCCCGGCGATTCTACAGCGAATCATGCCGGCTGGACGTTAGGTGTTATTTATCAGAATCCTGCACTTCCCTTCCGAAATATGTCACTTCGTGCAGGAGCTGTGCTTGTACAAGCAACCTCCGCTCCGGTCACTACCACGATAACCGGTTTTGCTACACCCATTACAGGTGCACTCGGTGGCAGAACGCTTTTCAGTGCACAAGAAGGTGATGCGAATCGTTCAGGTGATCAAGCGCTGTTTGGTCCCACTTCTGCTACCCAAGTTGCATTGTCAGGGCCCAATAACTTTGCCAACAACTTTTTTGCTTCGCAGATTAATAATGACGCAGGTCAACTGAATACTACAGGTACGTTCGGCACGCGTAATCAAACGAATGGAAATCCGGGCACGAATATTATCGGTGGCAGGCAAGGTTGGGATATCACCAATGTCGATGTCTCGGCAAGACTCATTAACAATCAATCCTCAGCTATACTTACGTTGACTACCTCAGGGGATGCATATGTTGTCAACGGGAACGCAATTCAAGTAGATATTAATGCCCCCAAAATCAATCTTACTAAAAGTGCCAATGTCTCGGGACCGATCGTTGGTGATACGGTAACTTACACCGTGACCATCAGCAATACTGGTACAGCTGGAGCTGCTAGCGTTGTATTGTCTGATATTCTACCTACAGGATCTACCTTCGTAAGCGGAAGCGTTGTGGTGGCCGGCGTCTCGAAGCCTTCATTTGATATTACTGCCGGTATTCCATTAGGATCGTTCGCTTTGAATACAACTGTGATTGTTACATATCAAGCTAAAATAACCTCATTGCCCAGTCCGCAAACAGTAGCTAATATGGCTAACGCAGCTTTTACATTTCAAAGTGTTGCCGGGGGAGATTTCATTTCCGGCGTTATCCCTTCCAATACAGTCACACTCCCGGTATATTCGCCTGTTATGAAAATTGTTAAAAGCGCAAGTACAACGAATGCTTCCGTTGGTAACCAGATCACGTATACACTTCAAATTTCAAATGCTGGAAACATTGGTGCAACTACAACGATAACTGATAACATTTCTACTGGGAGCACCTACGTAGCAGGCAGCTTCACTGTTAATGGGACAGCTGTAGCTGGTAATCCTGCCACAGGAATAGCTATTGGTACAATCGCCTCCGGTGGAAGTTCGACTGTTCAGTTTCGCGTATTGGTAAACAGTCTACCCTCACCTCCACAATTAGTCGATCAAGCGTCCGCTGCTTACACTTTCCTTGTACCCGATGGGAGGACCGTATCAGGGTCTGCCACTTCTAATACGCTTTCTATTCCAGTTACTTTACCCAATGTTACAGTCGTCAAAAGCGCAAGTTTCACAGATGTAGCCGTCGGTGATACGTTACTTTACACATCAGTTATTAGTAACAACGGTATTGAGTTGGTAACTGGTGTTACCCTCTCCGACACCATACCTGCCGGAAGCACGTTTGTACCGGGCAGTGTGATTGTGGCCAGTACTTCACGCCCCACAGCTGATCCTGGAACAGGAATCTCTGTTGGAACGATCGCTAAAGCTACTAGTGTAACCGTCACTTTTCAAGTTAACATCACTTCTCTTCCTAGCCCCGCCCAACTGTTAAACCAGTCACAAGCATCCTATAGTTCGGGCGCATTTTCAGCAATCTCACTTTCTAACACCACCACTACCCCTGTGTATCAACCTGTTATTGGTATTGTAAAGAGTGCACGCACGCCCAGTGCAACTGTGGGTGGAAACGTTCAATATACGCTCAATGTACAAAATTCCGGGAATATTGCTGCGACTGTTGTTCTCACAGACAATATCCCTACGGGATCTACCTTTGTTCCAGGCAGTGTAACTGTCAATGGTGTTGTACGTCCTACAGACTCTCCAACAGTAGGGATTGGCCTTGGATCATTGGCTCCTGGAGCCACAGTATCCGTTATATTTTCAACGACAGTACAGACGTTGCCATCACCACCCGTTCTCATTAATCAAGGCAGCAGCAGTTATACGTATCAGTTACCGAGTGGGAGATCACTAGCCGGAACTAGTCTCTCTAATACGATCAGTATTCCGGTCACCGCCCCAAACATCTCTGTTAGTAAAACCGCAAGTGTAACGACAGCCGCTGTAGGTGAGAATCTGATCTACACGGTTTCCATAACAAATACTAGTGGTGTTAGCGTCAATAATGTGGTTGTATCCGATCCCATCCCATCGGGAGGAACATTTATTACTGGGAGTGTCATTGTAAACGGTACGTCTGTTCCTGCAGCCAATCCTGGAGCGGGAATTTCCTTAGCCAGCATTGCACCGGGTGCTTTGGTTAAGGTGACTTTTGGAGTGAATGTTACCTCACTACCCAATCCGGCTGAATTCGATAATCGTGCAAGTGTATCTTTTACATCAGGCGCCTTTAGCGGAACTTCTTTGTCGAGTCTGGTAGTAACACCTATCTATCAACCCATCATCCAAATCGTGAAAAGCGCCAATACAGCACTTGCGTCCGAAGGTAGTTCTATGTCCTACTCCATTTCAGTCCGCAACACCGGAAATATTGCTGCCAGCTTGATATTGACAGATATTCTACCACCGCAAGCCGTTTTCAACACCAACAGTGTTATTATCGGCAGTACCCCTGTACCAGGGATCAGTCCGGCAACAGGTATTCCTGTTGGGCCTCTTTCCCCTGGTGACAGTGTCGTCGTTAGCTTTCTTGTTACCGTTGTTGGACTGCCTCCTTCACAGCAGTTGCTTAACTCTGCAACTGCAACATACAGCTTCACCCTTCCTGATGGACGTCAGCTAGGCGGGAATGCTACTTCAAATACGCTCTCTGTCCCTGTCTCTGCTCCCAATATCAATGTCGTAAAAAGCGTGTCCGCGACGTCTGTCGTAACTGGTGACACTATAACGTTCACCTCGGTACTGACGAATAATAGCGTAGCGGGTGTAAGCAATATCATTTTCGGGGATTCGTTGCCCGAGAATGTATCCTTCATTCCCGGAACCGTGATTGTGAGCGGCGTCACTCAGCCGCTAGCAGTACCGTCTGCCGGTATTCCAATCGGTAACTTGGCCCCAGCGGCCTCTGCTACCGTAACATTTGAGGTGAAGATAACCATGCCGATTCCTTCACAGATTAACAATCAGTCAACAGTCAGCTTTACATCCGGTGTATTCTCAGGTTCTTCGTCCTCCAACGTGACTACTACGCCAGTCACGCAACCGCAGATTTCATTAGTGAAAAGCGCACAAGATCCCGACGGTGATAGTAGCCCTGTTGTTGGTGAGTCTATCATTTATACAGTTGTTATCAGCAATGCTGGAAATCTTACTGCTAATGTAACTCTGTTCGATACTATCCCTGCCAGTACAACCTTTAGTCCCAACAGCGTTATTGTTGGTGGCATGCCTCAACCTGGTTCAGCACCAGATACTGGCATTAATGTTGGTGTTGTTGCACCAGGAACGAGTGTGACCATAAGTTTTGCAGTTAATATCACGTCGTTGCCATCACCTCAGTTGATCAGCAACCAAGCGTCTTCGACGTTCACGTATACCACACCTGACGGAAGAACTCTTAGTGGAACAGCTCTATCAAACACCGTCACAATGTCAGTCTCGGCTCCGAATGTTAAAGTTATAAAGAGCACACCTTCAACAGCTGTTGCTATCGGTGATACCGTTACCTATTCCATAAATATAACGAACGCAGGAGTAGACTCTGTAGATAATGTACAGTTGAACGATCCTACTCCTGAAGGAGCAGTATTTGTAACAGGTAGCGTATTCTGGAATGGGGTTTCTCTTCCAACCGCGAATCCTGCTTCGGGCATAACGATTGGTACCTTGATCGCAGGTGCTAGCGGAATGCTTACTTACAAAATATTAATTACATCTGTTCCCGTCAGTGCTTCCATTGTCAACCAGGCTACGGTCACTTATAATTCAGGTGTGTTCTCCAGTTCCACTTTTTCCAATACCGTCGTTGTGCCTGTATACCAACCTAATATTTCTGTTGCCAAGAGTGCAAGTACATCCAATGCAACCGTTGGCGATACGGTAACTTATTCGCTATTAGTCAATAATACGGGCAACTATCCAGCCAATTTAACCATAACGGACATCATTCCTTCAGGCACCACTTTTCTACCTAACAGTGTATTGGTAAATGGCTTGCCGCTACCTCAGGCGGATCCGGCTACAGGTATTGCTGCTGGAACCATTAATGCAAATGGTACAACTACGGTATTGTTCTCGGTTGAAATCACAACGTTACCTAATCCGCAGCTACTTGTTAATCAGGCTACCGCAGCCTATAGTTTCACATTACCCGATGGACGTACACTAAGTGGGTCTTCCCTTTCGAATTCTGTCACCATTCCGGTCTCATCTCCGAATGTTGCTGTCGTTAAATCAACCTCTACAACAGCAACTACAATAGGAGATACCATTGTGTATTCTGTAAGTATTACAAATAACGGAATAGCCAATGTTAATAATGTCATCTTCACGGATGCACTCCCTGCAGGTACGAACTTTATAGCAGGCAGTGTAACCGTAGATGGCGTTGCGCGTCCAGCAGTTTCGCCATCTACGGGAGTAACCATCAGTAACTTATCTCCGGGAGGATCGACTACAATTACCTTTAGCGTTACGGTAACTTCACTCACACCTTCAGGGGTGCTTAATAATCAATCATCCGTTGTGTATACGTCTGGCGCTTTATCAAATGTCGCA
The DNA here is from genome assembly GCF_900156375.1 of Paenibacillus macquariensis. Classification (GTDB taxonomy): domain Bacteria; phylum Bacillota; class Bacilli; order Paenibacillales; family Paenibacillaceae; genus Paenibacillus_AQ; species Paenibacillus_AQ macquariensis. Next base: position 417,096 of record NZ_FTNK01000002.1, on the reverse strand, counting down.
TTCTCTAATATTGTCTCAACACCTGAATATCAACCTATTCTGGGCGCAGTAAAAAGCTCAAGCACCGTCAACGCCACCGTTGGAGATACGATTACTTACACAGTTCTCGTCAGTAATACTGGTAACTTTGGAGCAACAGCAACACTAAGTGATAGTATCCCAGCAGGGACAACTTTTGTACCTAACAGTGTCATTGTGCAAGGTTCGCTTGTTCCAGGAGCTGATCCAGCCTCAGGAATTCCACTTGGAGCGATAGCTGCTGGGTCAAGTCTATCTGTCATGTTCTCAGTTATTATAAGCACGCTGCCCGCAAGCCAACAGTTGAAGAACCAGTCCTCCATATCGTTTTCTTATACTTTACCTGATGGCCGAACGTTTAACGGAACAATAATCTCCAACACCAATCTAATTTCAGTATCGTCTCCAAATGTAACAGTTACCAAGGTTTCAACCGCTACTGACGCTGTAGTTGGAGATACCATACCTTATCAATTGACGATCACAAACAATGGCATCGAGAATATTAGCAATGTTGTACTTAGTGATCCTATACCTGCGGGCTCAACCTTTGTTTCCGGTAGTGTCATCGTTGATGGCACTACGCGTCCGACAGCTAATCCTGCTTCAGGAATCTCTCTTGGCACTCTCGCCCCAGGCGCCTCTTTCCTTGTCTCCTTCAATATAATTGTGAATGTACTGCCTAATCCGGCTAGCCTTAGCAATCAGGCTTCCGCAACCTTTACGTCTGGTGTATTCTTTGGCTCGTCCTTTTCGAATACACTGGTTATTCCGGTGTATCAACCTATCCTTGTTATTCTGAAAAGCGCAAATACGACCAACGCAACCGTTGGGGATACCATTACTTATTCTTTGAATGTCTCGAACACGGGTAACCTGCCTGCGAACGTCACTATTGCGGATACAGTACCTGCTGGTGCCATATTCGTTCCAAACAGTGTTCTTGTTAATGGCGTACCTCAACCAGGAGCTGATCCTGCCGGTGGACTAAATATTGGTACGATTGCTCCAGGAGCTACAGTTACAGTAACGCTCACATTCCAAGTTACCGTAGCGACATTGCCTAATCCGCAGCAGCTCGTAAATCAAGCAACCGGAACGTTTACGTTCACTCCACCAGACGGACGTCTCCTCTCTGGCACATCACTTTCTAATGTGCTTATCATCCCAGTATCTTCACCTAACGTTACCGTAGTTAAAAGCACACCGGCTACGGACGCAATTGTGGGAGATATCATCACTTACACGATTGTTGCTACGAATAACGGCATAGAGTCTGTAAATAACGTTATTCTTATTGACCCTATTCCAGCAGGCAGTCAGTTTGTTGTCGGCAGTGTAATCGTAGATGGAATAGCCCGTCCTACTGGAAATCCAGCATCTGGTATCAGCATCGGTATCATTGCAGCCGGAGCTTCGACAACTGTGGTATTCCAGGTTCAGGTAATCGCTATATGACCAGTGGCTCACGTCCTTATCCTGTCGTATCTAATCAGTCAATGGTGCACTTCAGTTCGGCAGCGGGTGTTGACAGTATTGCGTATTCGAATATCGTCGATACCCCGGTCGTGGGCCCAGTCCTTTCATTGATCAAAAGCGCGGACAAAGTCCGCGCTTCCTTGGGTGAGACGATTGTTTATACAATCATTGCCGACAATACCGGTAATACGGCTGCTGAGTTAACTGTTTACGATACACTACCCGAAGGGGTATCCTTTATTCTTAACAGTGTTTTAAGAAACGGCATTTTATTGCCGGGAGTGAATCCAGTATCAGGCATTCCCGCGGGGACACTAACACCGGAGAGTCAGGTCATCATATCTTTTCAAGTTATCGTTGTATCCTTACCCCCAGACCTGACCTTACTCAATAAGGCACTTTGTAAATTCACCTTCGTAACCCCCGAAGGCCGTGTAATAACAGACGAACTATATTCTAATACGGTAACCATCTCTTTAATTGCATTTCAGATCTGCACTTCATTAGCTGCGAATACATCGACAACTTTTGTCGGGGATGTTGTAACCTATACGTTACAGATAATAAACGAGGGAATTCAATCTTTGCAGGATGTCATAGCGGTAATTCCGGTTCCTGAAGGAGCTGTCTTCATAACCGGAAGCGTCATCGTATCAGGCATATATTATCCTGAATCTGACCCAAATATTGGGATTAACCTCGGCACCTTAAGTGCAGGCACAAACATTGAGATATCTTTTCGTGTCAGTATTGTGGAGGTTCCTCCAACTTCAACGTTGATTAACACCGCTACGGTCTCTTATGTAGTTGATGGAAATGAGTACAACACGGAGAGCAACACAGTTGTGGTGGTTGTCGTCTCTCCTGATGTTACGATTAGTAAAATAGTTGATCTTTCCATCGCTGCTCCTGGAGACTCATTAAGTTACGAACTTACAGTAAGGAATAATGGTAATATCGCGGTGGATGCGATATTAATCGATGTCATTCCATCAGGTACTCTATTCGTATGGGATAGCGTGCTAGTAAATGGAGTCGTTATGAAAGGTGTTCTACCTGATTCAGGAATTACATTATCCACATTAAGCCCGGGAACCGTAACCGTAGTGCAATTCAAAGTAACGATAGCTATGGCCATTAACATTTATGAAATATCAGAAATCCAGAATCAAGGCTCGTTACAATATACTTTTCTTTTGCCTGACGGTCGAACTGTAAGACAATTATCCCGTTCTAACGTAGTCACTACGTATATATTCACACCGCTCATTTCTCTAGAAATTTGTGTCGATCCTACCTGCATAGAACTAGGTGGACGTGTGAAGTTCAAGTTATTACTTAGTAATACAGGTAATTGGCCTGCAGAAGTGTCACTCATCCAACTCTATCCTGAGGGAACCACGCTGGATTCGAATACAATCACGATCGATGGCATTTCTTCTCCCCAGAATCCATTTAATGGGACGATCCCATTGAATACAGTGAATGCTGGCATTACAGTACGCATCACCTACATTATTACCGTTAACGAGTATCTACTAAGCCACTTTCTCAAAGGGTTTTCTTCAGCAATTTACCAGTTCATTCTAGATGAACGTACGTATGTAGGCAAAGTCCAATCCAATAGTTATACGATCACTGTGGAAGAGTTCAGTGAATAAAGAAGATAAACCTATTTATCACAATAAAATGCTCCGTGCTTAAGGAGCATCTTAAGACAGTCCGAACCTACCGTAGCAACAAAAAATAGAGGGGTTATTTCCCTCTATTTTTTGTTGCTACGATGATTATATTTCCCACTGCATTTCCCACTTAAATGAACATCGTTCATTTAGAGCTATTCCATGTTGGATAACAACTTACAGATTCCCACCTCTGCCTCGGATCGCTCACTCGAATCTAACCGATTCAGTAGGTTAAGGGCAGCGTAGGGTACTTTGATTGCATGCGGATCGTTAAAGGTTTTCCCCCAATATTCCGGTGCAACAATTGAAGTGTACAGTGGTTCCTTTATTTCATCTACAATAAAATCAGGTCCCTGTCTGTTTAAATACATCTGAACCCTATGATTTCTCATTCCTGACTCTACGATCTCCTGAAATCCGAATTTCTCAAGTTCTAACAAAGCATGGGCGTGTGTGATCCCATGTTCTTTTTCTCCGCTGAAGAAATATCTTTGACCATCGATAGCTTGATTGGGAATCACCGTGTTAAGCTCCACAAGTGCCTGCTTCACCATCTGATCGCTATCCTTGTAAGATGGGATGTCACACGCATCATCAGTAGAAACGTCAAAGTAATTATCAATGCCCCAATAACGATTCGGGCGATCTTCTGTGGTGCTTTCCAACATCTTTACTAACCCATCCACAATACTGGGAGCAATCAGCTTTGGACAATCCCTCAATGCTTTGAGTCCCAAAATTCCCAGTGCAAAACCATGGCCAGACGAACGAAGGGTCTCTCCATTCTTTTTCAATGCATGAATCACGTGATCCAGTAAAGATGGATCGGCTTCTTCTGGTTCCATTGGGGCAAACCACTCTACATGCTTCGTGCGATACATTTCACATGTTCTAACAAGTCCATTCAGAACATGTTCAGGTAGCTCATTTTCATGTGCCATATAATATCCAGCCAAAAGTGCAGCACCGTAATGACCATCAAACCAATCCAACTGACCACCACGTGCCATTCCCACTAAACCTAATTCTAAATATGATTTCAATCGCTCCATTGCAAACTCTCCTCATGACTATTTGTTATTATTAGCCACTATATATTATACATATATGTATGTAAAGTATATTTAATGTGAATTCGTGTTAATTACACTAAATACGAAGAGACAGCCAAGAACATGATAATCATGTTCTTGACTGTCTCGGTTAAAGCGTTATTTAAATTGAGACTTATTTATCGGACAACTTTTCTTTCACTTCACGTACTTTATCTGGTGTAACATCATTTCCAAGTGGATCAACTACTGTTAATCCTGTAATCGTGTTGAGAACTTGACCTCGAATTTCACGTAAGTAGTCTTCACGTAATGCTTGTTGCTCAACCTTTTCTGCATTGGTTAGGCCTTCTCCACGTTGTTTTCTTGCTAATTCATTAATACGATCTATACTGTTTATCATCTGTATTCCCCATCCTTTAATCTATTATGATTCTTTATTTTATTCTAAAATAGCTCCCGTGCCAATAAGCGATATACTTCCAACCGTTTCTCTTGTGAATGTGGAATGCTGCAAATCATTGCTTCATCGAAGCCATATTTCGCTTGTTCTTCTTGTAACAACGTTGCTATGTCTTTAGCCGCTCCCACGAGATGTAGTTTTCGACTTTCTTTCAGTTGCATGCGATCGATTTCGGTCAATGGATAATTCTGAGCTTCTTCTGGTGTTAGCAATTGTGTAATCTTGCCCTTCATCATACTTAAACGAAAGATATCTTGAGGCAGCGCTTCGAACTCTGCCTCTTCTTTCGTCTCCGCCGTTGTCACCATGTACGTCACGTTAATATCAGGTTTATCCATAAATGCGGAAGGTTTAAAGTTATTCTTATAGGTATCTAAAATCTCTTTGGACATTGCACCATTGAAGAATTGAGCGAACGAATACCCAACACCCATCTCAGCTGCTTTCAATGCACTGCTACCGCTCGAACCTAACAGCCAAGCTTCAGGTAATACGATTTGAGTCGGTGTCGCAAGTGTTTTATCGTATAAAGGATCTTGTGGCACGATATCATTGATCAACTGTAATGCTGTATCAAACTTCGTATACATGTTGTTCAACATGAGTTGACGACCTTCAGATAATGCATACATACCGTTGGTATCTCCTCCAGGAGCTCGACCAACCCCGAAATCAATTCGTCCAGGAGAGAAAGCACTAAGTGTTTTAAACACTTCTGCAAGTTTCAGTGGGGAATAATGCATCATCATAACGCCACCCGTACCGATACGAATGTTGTTGGTTTTGGCTGCCAAGTGAGCTGCGGTCACTTCAGGAGCCGAACTTGCGAACGTGTTAGATCCATGATGCTCTGCCATCCACATTCTAACGTAACCTAATTCATCTGCCAATATAGCGAGTTCTTCTGCCTTTTTCAAGGCATCCTGTGCCGTGTTCCCCTTCGTAACAGGTGCTTGATCCAATACGCTTAATCTCATGTGTTTAACATCCCTTCTCTGTCGAATCTAATCCCTATACTTGTTACAAGACCATTTTCTCGTTAACCCAAGTTTGTAAACATTCTACTTTTGTTTTAAAACGATCTTTATGAATGTCATCGAACATCGATGCAACGGTTTCTCTTTTCAATACCGATTTCCAAGAAGATTCCGCTTCTTTCATTAACTCCGTTAACAAACAACATTGATCTTCAGCTTGTAACTCAAGCATATCGTTAAATATCCCACTAGAAGAATAAAGCGTCTGTTGTCCCTCAATCGCAATATATATATCGTATATCCGAATCTCTTCAGGTTTCTTCTTTAATTTGAACCCACCTTTTACACCTGGAACAGAAGTAATCAAATCTGCACTGACTAACTTTCTTAACAGTTTCTGAAAATAGGTTGCTGAAGCACCTAATTGTTGACTGATCGCTTCACCAGGTAATACCGCTTTGTCTGGCAACATATTTAGTAGCAAAATGGCATATGCGGATTGTTCGACACCGGTTTTCATATGCATTAGAAATCACCTCGATTAACTTTTACTAACACGGATAATCATTGTCTACGTTATATTATACTATATCATTTCTTTATGAAAGTAAACACGAAGAACCCTCGAAGTCGCGCTTCAAGGGTTCTTGGCCTCAGCAATGTTGCCAGAGGTTGTTTATATGTATGCATCAAATTTTACTTATCATAGTCCCCGAGATCTAAACCACGTAAGGATGTAGTCAGGGGGCAATATGCCCCCCTCCTGCTGTATCATCTAAAATACAAATTCTGAATTCTAAATGATGCTAAGCTTTGCGTAGTTTCAATTGTGTATGCCCCACTAGGTAAGTTAGGTACAACAAACGAATCGGTGCCCGAATCACCTGTTCCAATTCCACCAAACGTGTAATGAGAATTCTGATATACGACTGTTCCACTTTCATTATATACAATAACGCCGTAAGGATAATGACCAGAAGGTCCACCGTATTGACCAATAATAACGAGTTCTCCTTGGCCTTGAATTTGTTGACTCGTTGTACTCGCAAAAGCTGACAGAGGAAGCATCGTAAACACTAGGACAAATAGCATAATAATAGATAGTGTTTTTCTTTTCATAATCATCAATCCTCTCAGTATATTTAATGGGGGAAGGAGTAAAGTCAGAGAAGATCGATAGCTGGCCAGCGTTTCTATTAAATATTCAAATCCCCATCCATAAATTACCATATTATAGTATATTTTGTAAACATTTATTTACATATATAATAAATAATGTTTTTTTATTTTCTTCTATCAACAGATTGTATGATTAGAAGAAGCTTGTTTTTCAACAACAAAACAATATAATATTTTAATGTAGAATAAATTGGAATTAAATAGTTCTTTATGTAAATTCAAACCTGGAGGGGCAATCATGGAATTATACCGTCTGTCAGCCAATGATCTCGCAAAAGGAATACGAAATAAAGAATTTACTTCAGTCCAAGTTGTCCAATCGTTTATTGAAAGAATTCAAAGAGTCAATAAAGATATCAACGCTATTGCCATTATGATGTTCGAGAATGCAATTTCAGAAGCTATCACGTGTGATCAAATGCTTGCTAATGGGGAACTTAGAGGACCACTTCACGGTGTCCCTGTAACCATCAAAGAAAGCATCCATTTGGTAGGAACTCCTTCCACGTGGGGAATAGAGGGGAAAGATGAATTAATAGCGGAAGATGATCCCTCTGTGGCAAGACTTAAGAAAGCAGGCGCTATCATTCTCGCTAAGACTAACGCCATGCAACTATTAATGGGGTGCGAAACGTTCAATCCGATCTATGGCAGAACAAATAATCCTTGGAATCTCGAGAGAACTTCTGGAGGTAGTTCAGGTGGAGAAGGTGCCGCTATAGCGTACCTGTGTTCATCACTTGGGTTAGGTACAGATATTGGGGGGAGCATCCGAACGCCTGCCCATTTTTGTGGAATTCATGGATTAAAACCTACGCCAGGAATCATTCCACAGCACCCACCACAAGGGATATCTCATATTCAAAGGGAAGCCAGTTCAATGTCTTCTATTGGACCTTTGGCAAGAACTGTTGGCGATTTAACACTCGCATTTGAGATTTTATCTGAACAAACAATGAACATCCAAAGGATTAAGGGTCTGAAGATTGGCGTGTGGACGAATGATCATATTCTCCCTCCCTCCCCTTCTATAACAAGAATTATAAAAGAAGCTGGGCATGTATTAGAAGAAGCAGGTGCAGAAGTAGTCCCGTATGAACTGCCTCAGATTAAAGAAAACATGCAGTATTTCTTTGGCATGATGTGCGGTGATGGGGGCAAAGGTATCGATCAGACGATGGGACTCTCTAAACAAGAATATCCAATCCAAAAAATACGTAACGTTCAGAAAATGGGGAATATCAAAAGGAAATTAGCTGTATCGGCACTTAAATTATTGAAACAAGAAATCGTCAGTTCAGTTATCCTCCCTTTTACAGGTGCTAAAACAAAAGAAGAATATCAAGAACTTGTATCCCGCCGAGAGGAATATCAAGCACTCATTCTAAATGATCTACGCGACAACAATATAGATGCCCTTATCTGCCCTATCTTCCCTACGCCAGCTCTATATCACAATGGATCTAAGAATCTTTCATATGAGGGTGCCTATAACTCTCTTATTAATTTCTTAGGTTTTCCAGCAGGAGCATTTGCGTATAGTTTCGTCAGAGACGGTGAAGAAATGATTGAACGCGATCCAACAGATAAGGTACTCCATGCAGCCATGGAAGCAGAAAAAAACTCCGTAGGACTTCCCGTTGGTTTGCAAGTCGTCTCCATACCGCATCATGAAAATATCGTGTTATCCATCATGGATCATCTAGAACAATCCTCTCAACTAAGAAGTGATTACCCTCCCAAAGAAAGCATTGTCGTATTCAAATAAATTGAAATAGGGTGAAAAATAGAACCAACCCTGAGGGCTGATTCTATTTTTTTGTGTTCAAACTTATACAATGATGACTTATGTAATAATGACTTCAAATTTCCTTGCTTAAGCAAAATGCTGATATATGTTACTTAAATACTCTTCCTCATCCGTATTTTCCTTCATGTTAATAAGCATTTTGGCATCTTCTCCAACAACATATCGGAATTGGCTTGTGCCGTCTGTGGCGGCTTGATATATTGTTTCCGCAACAAGTTCAGGTGGAGAAGCGTATGCTGGATCTTTTTCCATTTCTCCCAATTTACCCAGAAATGCTGTTGTAAACGGCTTATAGTCCGTTAATTCATCATTAAAAAAGAACTCCATTGATCTTCCGCCAAAATCCGTGTTAATCGCACCTGGTTCAATCAACTTTACTTTGATGTTTTGTGAAGATAGTTCATATAATACGGATTCAGAAAAACCTTCTACTGCGAATTTAGTTGAATGATATAGAGACATCGTAGGAAAGGTGACTTTGCCTCCCATAGAAGAAATATTGATTAGCATGCCTTCATGATTGGATCTGAAATGTGGCAACATGGCCTTCGTCATGTTGATCAACCCAAACACATTCACTTCAAATTGTCTTCTAATCTGCTCATCCGTTGCTACTTCAATGAGGCCCATCGTTCCATATCCGGCATTATTGAGAAGAACGTCAATTGTTCCACATCGTTGTATCGCTTCCTCTAATGCAGTTTGAATCGTATCATTGTTCTCAACATCTAGTCTTAATACTAGAACATTGCTTAGCGTATTGAGTTCAGTTTCTTGTTCAGGTGTACGCATCGTGGCTACTACGTTCCATCCTCTTTCAGCAAAGTGTTTAACTGTAGCTCTTCCAATACCTGATGACGCACCCGTGATAAATATTGTTTTCATAATAATTCCTCCTAAAAGTTTTATGAGCGTTACTCCTTGATTATGGTTCGAATAAAACTTACTTCGTAAGCATTCGCTAAAAGTTTTGTTTGTGTTACTTCAGTGATTAATCTTCATACAAAACTTACTTCGTAAGCATGTATTTTAAGTTTTATGAGCGCTACTCCTTGATTATGGTTCGAATAAAACTTACTTCGTAAGCATGTGCTTTTAGTTTAATGAGCGCTACTCTTGAGCTAACTGCTCCATACTTACTAATCCCACGGCAATGGTCTCAAGTTTTGCTTTATATTCTTCAATCCCAATCTGGATGCAGATGATCTGTGCTGGATGCATTTCATCTTTATGAAGCGAATACTGCTCACACAATTGATTTAACTTCTGCTGTGAATCCTCCTGTACTTGCTTCAACCAGATAATTATCTTGTCATAGCCAACGAATTCTCCAAAGTAAAGTCGCATCATAAAATCCGATTTTTTTATACTGTCTCCCTTTAGTGGTCCTTGTAAATACGCATTAAAACATGCTCGTCCTTTATCTGTTATGTTTAAAATATTCTTGTTAGGCTTCCCGTCCTGTAGCACAATTTCCTTAGTTATCAATTCCTCTTTCTCCATTCGGGTAAGCGTGGGATAAATCGTTCCATAACTAGAACTGAAGAAATTTGAGAATACATTCTCCAATAACTGTTTTATTTCGTATCCAGTTAACGATTCTTTCATAAGCATGCCTAATATTACATCCTGACTGTTCACACTAAGACCTCCTTGTCATTTAGATATATTTGTAAATCATTTCGATATTAATATATCAGTCCGATATATATCTTGTCAACATATAATCAGAGGTCGAAAATTACTTTGTTACTCATTTTATTAACAAAAAAATAGATAGATCCATCAGAATATATTTGATTCTCTACCCATTTTTCTTACTTTATTTACAATTTCACAACGCCATTTGTATTAACAATGGTTAATGTGAACCTATCAGGTTTAATCGGAAATTTCACACGAATAACTCCACAGGAGCAAGCATTGTTTCTTCCTCATTCACCCAACCTTCTCTATTACCTAGGATTAAGTTTTTAATTTTGACAGCTGTTGGACTAGTACGTTTTGAAAATGGTAGTACGCGAAGCAATATTTCATAAGAATGGATATTAGCCCTCATCCAGATAAGTGATCCCGAATATTCTAGGGATGGAGGTGGGTGAATGAAACATAAATTCATCAGAAGCAAAATGAAAAAAGGCAAGCCCCTGCTAAATGATCGCATCCTTTCCCGTCACGTTCCTGTAACCCATTGGTATCATGATTCCACGCTAACCAGAATGCTCAGGACATACCCTGTATTATATATTAAGCCCGATAACGGTTCCGCCGGAACTGGGATCATCCGGGTCAAGAGGCTTAATCGTTCAAAATGCTTGATTTCATATAAAACCATGTCAAAAGTCTGCTCCAACAGAAACACCGTATTCGAAGTAGTAAAGAGAATGCGTCGTGGTAAAAAATATATTATTCAGCAAGGGATCTCTCTGGCAACCTATCGAAATAGACCCTTTGATCTGTGGATTGTTCTCCAGAAGCCCTCCAAGCGCTGGTTACTTACATGGATGAGCGCCAAGGTCGCACCAAGGTCCAATTCCATCGTCACAAATGTAGCCAAAGGAGCTCGGGATGCAAGAATCAAGGAAATCCTTCGAGGGGCTGACCAACCGCTGAACGTACCGCGGGTTCTGGGGAAGTTAAGTGACGTCTCCTACCAAATCGCACGTAAGTTAGGCTCTCGCTTCTCATTTCGAATCCTCGGATTAGATATGGGTATCGATAAGAAAGGTAAAGTGTGGTTTATCGAGGCTAACACCAAACCTAACTTTCACGGATTGAAGAAGCTTGATCCCATCCAATTCCGAAGATATCTTCGTGCAAAAAAGCGAATAAAAGCAAGTCGATGAAGATGAACAATTACTAGGTATTAGTTCTACCCCGTATAGATAGGACGGTCTCAATTTCCATAAGTTTCACCAAGTTAAACAAATAAAAAGAATGAGCAACACGAAGTGTGGTTAGCACTTTACGCTGCTCATTCTATAAATTAAATGAATAACATTGTATTCATTTTTCATATTTAATAGCCATTATTATGAAATTATTCTTTCGAATCGCTTACCTTAACGAGCATTTTGCCTAGATTAGTTCCTTGGAACAATTGAAGAAATGCGTCAATCGCGTTGTCGAAACCTTCCACAATCGTCTCTTCATACTTTAGTTTACCTTGTGACAGCCATTGTCCAAGCTCCTGAAGTCCTTCCGGATGTCTAGCTGTAAAGTCGCTAAGCACGAATCCTTTAATAAGGGAGCGAGTCTTGATCAATTTAGTTAAAATACGTGGGCCTATGTCACCATCCGTACTGTTGTAAGAAGAGATGGCTCCGCATAATGGAATCCGCGCATAATCATTTAGTACATTCATCACAGCATCCGAGATGGTTCCACCTACATTGTCAAAATACACATCGACTCCGTTTGGACATGCTTCTTTCAGCGCCTGATCGAGGTTTGTAGTTGTTTTATAGTTAATAACTTCATCAAACCCAAGTTCATTCTTCAAATAGGTACATTTCTCATCAGATCCTGCGATTCCTACGACACGTGTTCCTTTGATTTTGGCAATCTGTCCAACAAGCATACCCACAGCACCCGCAGCGCCAGACACCACAACCGTCTCACCTGCTTTCGGCTGACCAATATCTAGTAAACCGAAATAAGCAGTGAGACCCGTCAAACCTAGAACACTTAAGTATGCTGACACTGGAGCTAAAGACTCATCAATTTTGCGAATCGTATTAGCATTCACTGTGTTGTACAATTGCCATCCCAACATGCCAATAATTTTGTCTCCTGCTTTGAACAGATCAGACTTGGATTCCACAATTTCTCCTACAATTCCGCCAGTAATGACTTCATTAAGGTTATAAGCTGGGATATATGATTTAGCATCGTTCATTCTTCCACGCATATAGGGATCCACGGACAAGTACATCGTACGAACGACAACCTGACCCTCTTGTGCTTCGCTAACTGGAATCTCTTTGAATTCGAAGTTTTGCTCGGTTGGCATGCCTACAGGACGTGTTGCCAAGAGGATTTGTTTGTTAGTATATTGTTGGTTCATATGATCACTACTCCATTTATGTTTATTTTTTCTGAAAATTAATTAACTGCTCATGACTATCGAATTCCTATAATATGATAGTTTTAAAACTTTCAAATTATAACACAAAAATTACGGGTCTCCAGACATATTATAAACTGTCCAAGAAACCCGGTAAAAATTCAGTGAACGTATCTTCTCTTAACTGGCCCTTCTTATTCTGTCCATTTCGAATGACGGATACAAGATCAGCTTCATATAAAATCTTGAGATGGTAAGACACATTCGATTTATCCATTCCCATCGATTCACCGATGGATCCACATGTGTTGTTCTCCCCATGGAGGTGAAGATATCGAACCATTTCAATTCGCTTCACTTCTGCTAATGCTTTGAAAATCTTTGCCTTCTTCTCATCATCTTTTAAAGAATATTGTTCGATAGTCATACAACTATTGTATTCTTCTAGTAATCTTAAGTCAACTTATCTAAGAAATACACTATTCTAATATCCAATCAGTTCGTCTAACTCAGTTACATTCCCAAATAGTAATGTCTTATTGGTTTGCATTCGTCATCCAATTCATACACTAGTGGTATGCCCGTTGGAATGTTCAAATCTGCTATCCCGTCTGAAGGAATGTTGTCCAGATATTGAACAAGTCCTCTAATGGTATTGCCATGAGCCGATATGATGATTTGTTGATTAGAGAGTATCGATGATTTAATGACTTCTTGCCAGTATTGTAGAACTCTTCGCTCTGTATCTTCCAAGTTTTCTGTTAAAGGAACCTGCTCGACTATGTCTTTGTACCTTGGATCAAGTCCATCATATCTCGTATCACTTCGTTCAAGCGCAGGTGGCCTTACGTCGACAGATCTTCTCCAGAGACGGACTTGTTCTTCGCCATATTTAGTAGCTGTCTCCGCTTTATTCAACCCTTGAAGGGCGCCATAATGCCTTTCATTCAACATCCATGATTTATGTACAGGGATCCACATCAAATTCATCTCATCTAATATGATCCATAACGTTCTTATCGCTCGTTTGAGTACTGAAGTGTATGCGACATCGAACGTATAGCCATTATCTCTCAAGATTTCTCCCGCTTTTCTTGCTTCAATTAGACCATTTGATGATAGATCAACATCCGTCCATCCCGTAAATCTATTTTCCAAATTCCACTCACTTTGACCATGACGAACAAGAACGATTTTTCGCATCATAACACTCCTTTTTTGGTTGTTTAATGAATCTAATTTCACTTATTCCCTGATCCACACCCTATTATATCGTAGTGTAAGATAAAATCCGATTAATATGCTCGATGGACAGAATATCTTATTACGATAAGTGGATAGTTATGTATCTCAGCCCATAAAGCGTATAATAAAATACATCCTAGCGAAAAGAGGCACAACATGATTCGGCCAGCACACATCAGAGACATGAACGAAATTTGCGAATTAATTTTTTTCATTATGCAGGACAAGCAGTCCTATTTCACCGAGAATTTCCCTAAAGATACAGTCATGTCATTCATTAAACATTTGTATGTTCAGGATATGAGTTATTTCAGTTATAAATTTATTATTGTTCAAGACATAGGCGCTAGGATTGCTGGTATTGCCTTAGGTTATGATGGGATACTGAACACAGAATTCCAGAAACAATGGGAACCTTCTGTTGAGGATTACTTTGGAAAAGATGAGGATGAATTTGAGAGCAGCGAAGCACAACATGACGAATTCCATCTCGATACGTTGGCTGTGGTCGAAACCTTCCGTGGACAAGGCATCGGGTCGAGTTTGTTGACTGCAGTTGAGCAAATTGCACGTCTTCAAGGGCATCGTAAGTTCTCGCTCAATGTATCCCAAGATAATCCAAGTGCCCAGAAATTATATGAGAAACATGGTTTCGTCATGGATTCTTCTTTCCATATCTCAGAACACTTATATTTCCACATGATTAAGCCAATTATGTAAGAATCTGAAAGCTGCATTGTGGGCATGATATATCTTACAGTACTCCTCCCAGTACATGACAAGAGCCGGCGTATGCCGGCTCTTGTCATGTACCCTATCTATATTCCCACGAATACATTCTATATCGAATTCGAGATCATTTGCTCCATAATAATCCCGGCAGTTTTCTCGCCATTTGCGATACAATCCGGAATACCCACACCATAATAAGAACATCCGGCTAGGATGACATTTGGATAGTGACTCGCCATTTTTTGCTCAAGAGATTCTACGATTTGATGATGTCGAATATGGTAATTCGGCATTGTATTATGCCACTTGGTCACATCGTAAGTTATCGGATTAGCGGTAATACCAAGACTAATCTGTATATCTTGTAGCGCTACCTGCTGAAGTTCCTCTTCAGAGAGCTTAATTAGCGTATCATAATGAGGTCCTGAACTTTTATAAAAGAGTCTAACGAGTAATCGTTGATGTTCAGACGTATGTCCCCATTTACGGCTTGTCCACGTACAAGCATGACACTTCACATCATCACTATTAGCTGTGATGAATCCTGTTCCATCCGCAGGCAGTTGACTGTCTGGGATATCGAAACCTAGGTAAACACTGATTAGTGAACTATTCACTAACTGATTGAAATCCTCATTCAAGCTCTCATCTTGAAGTAATGCCTGTGCTGTATTATGCATTGTACTTAGTACAACCGTGTCTGCTTCAAGAGTACGGCCGTTCACGAGTGTTACTTGGTATTGATCTCCTTGTTTTTCAATCCGTTCTGCATAAATCCCTTTGATAATCTCGGCATCAGACAAATGCTCTTCCATCGCGTCAATCAGAGCCGATACCCCACCCTTGAAAGACATGAACTTCTTATCACCATTCCCTTGGAACTTGAGCTTATTAGCAGATAAACCTTGAATAATACTGCCATATTCATTCTTGTAATCGATTAAATAAGGAAGCGTTGAAGCAATCGTAAGATCATCTAGATTTCCTGAATAAACACCGGAGAGAACTGGTGAAATTTGTTTTTCTACAAGTTCTTTTCCAAAGAATGCTTCTAAGAAATCACCTACAGAATCATCCTTCGTGAACTTATCATTTGGGGTGTAGAAATCTTTCAGTGCTTCAACTTTGCCTTCGGCAGAGATCAGTTCCGAATTGGCAAGTGACTCAATAGTTAATGGAATTCCAAATACAGAATCCTTCGGGATTTGCTTAAGTTTACCTTCCGTATAAATAAAAGATGTCCCCGTTGCGTTATATACAACCTCATCTTGAAGACCCAACTCTTCAATAAGGGGAGCGACATTGGTCTTACGCGTTACAATAGAATCCGCACCAGACTCCATCGTGAATTCTCCCTCATGAAGCGTTCGAACCTTTCCACCTAATCTATTATTAGCTTCAACGAGTACAATGTTAACGTCCAAGTTGTTTCTTAGTATATGTTTCTGTAAATAGTACGCGGTGGACAATCCAGTTATTCCCCCACCAATTACGACGACTGTTCTCAAATTCAAGACACCTACTTCCTTCATTAATAGCTGTTTCAATACAATTGAGTACATTATAACATAGGGAATTAATTGAAAATGTATACAGAGCGTGACGTTAATCTAACATTAAAAAAACCGCGAAATTCGCGGTCGTCCGAGTCCTTGGAATATGACCCTGATTATTTATATTTCTTCTGAAGAAGAACTTGTTCTTGCTCTTCTTCCTTCTGACTACTCTTAATGATAGCGTAAGCGATATGTCCCATCATTCCTAAGAACAAACCTGTTCCAACGATTATATAAATCATAGTAAACACTTTGCCAAGAGATGTCTGGGGTTCAAAGCTCGGATGCCCAACGGTACTTAGCGTAACTACGCAGAAGTACAACGCGTCCATGATGGAGAGCCCTTCCTCTTTACTGTAGAAGAGTGTTCCCGAGATAAGCATAAGGACAATCAAAAAGAATAACACTTGGAAATTTTTAAGCTTAAATGCATGAAATATGCCGCTCAAAAGACGTTTCGCTGTAAGTAAAAAAGAAATCATAGATGTACACCTCTCTCAAACGAGTCAAACATACACATAGTATGAAATTGCAATAAATTCACGCTTTCTCATAAACTCAATGGTTCATATTATAACATCTTACACCAAGCTCGACCAGATGATCTGCTTCGTACCTAGAACTGACTCAGGCACCCAAGAATAAATCGATGGTACGAAGAAAACGACAACCAATTTCTCAACTGGATCAACGAAGAATCCTGATCTACCCGCTCCTTCCAGTTGGAAGGTCCCCTCTGACTCATAGACAAGATGATTAATTGCAAGGTCAAATCCTAAAGCGTGACCTTTATCCTTGATTTGACCACCCCAATGATAAGCTGGAACGTTGAACAGATGACGTCGGGTCATTAGATCCACAGATTTCCTTCCCAGAATACGCTCCCCTTCAAGTGTCCCTCCATTCAGTAGCATTTGCCCGAACCGCCACAGATCATAAAGGGTAGAATACAGGCCACCGTCGGAACGTGGAGGATTAATTGTATTATCGTCTCGCACTCTCAATCTCTCGATATCCGATGCTTCTACCGAACACACCTCCGAATGTAAATGATCAGGCACGTCAAAGAATGTTCGTGTCATCCCTAATGGGTGAATAATGTTCTGTAACACATAGTCTTCATATTTCATACCTGACACGCGAGAGACAATCTCTCCGAGTAATGCGAAGCCCACTGATGAGTAATTATAAGCATCCTCAGGTTGGCAAATTAGTGGCCCCTGCAAGACTTTTCGGATCCAATTCTCCATCCCGTTAGCTCCCCACCAGTCTCGCGGATAGGGTTCATTATAATAACCTGTCACTGGCAGAATACCGGAAGTATGCGTCAATAAGTGAAACAGGGTAATATCTTTATGTACAGGCGTATTGAACTCTTCCAATATAGTAGATACGGGTTGATCAATGTAGAGTTGACCATCCTCAATCAATTTCACGATACATACACTTGTGAACGCTTTCGTGATTGAAGAAATCTTTCGTATCGAGTCGGGTTGCAAGTCCCCCTTGTCTATCGTTCCATGAAGTCTGCCCATCGATTTCCATGCTGCGATCTTCCCATGTCGTGCAATAAGATAACTCGCTGCTTGAATTTTGTCTAGCTTAATTAGATAGTGAAAGTGACTATCCAGTTTATTCAATTGTCGGGCGTCCATTTCTACTGTCTCGGGTGCTACATCCAATTCTCCTTCAGTTGTTCTCAGGTTGATCATCAAGTTACTCATTGGCTATACTCACTCCCTTGAAATTCTAACAATGGGTATATTCTACATTAGTCATTCTTCTTACGTCCATATAGGTCTTATCAATTCGTTTCTTAGTATAAGATTTCATTGATTTGTATCATAACTCACACACTATATTAAATGGATTCACACCCTTACAATGAGTATAATGACATAAGAAATATATAGAATTCGAATTACGAATGTAGGAGATGTATACCAGATGAAACAAAACAAATATGATGATTCAAATTTCTTTTCCGATTATAAGCAAATGGCTCGTTCAATCAAAGGCCTTGAAGGTGCAGGCGAATGGCATGTATTAAAAGCATTAATACCAGAATTGCAGGATAAAAGTGTGCTAGATCTTGGGTGTGGTTTCGGGTGGCATTGTCTATACGCTCGGGAACAACAGGCAAGTTCAGTTATAGGTGTAGATATTTCTGAAAACATGCTTCAAAAGGCTCGTGAACAAACGAATGATCCTGCCATTTCTTATGTGCAATTGCCGATTGAAGACATCGAATTCTCAAATTCACAATTTGATGTGGTGATTAGTTCGTTGGCTTTCCACTATATCGAATCATTCGCAGATATTAGCAAAAAAGTGTATGCATATCTGAAACCAGGCGGTACTTTCTTATTTTCCGTCGAACATCCTATTTTCACTTCTCGTGATGAACAAGATTGGCACTATGATGGTCAAGGAAATCCTCAACATTGGCCAGTAGATCAATATCAATCAGAAGGTGTACGCACAACATCATTCTTAGCACCCGATGTTATTAAATATCATCGCACAATCTCTACCTATATGAATGACATCATTGAGGCTGGATTTGTAATAAAAGCAGTTAAAGAACCTATGCCATCCGATGAAATGTTGAAGAGTGATCCACTGATGCAACATGAGAATCGTAGACCTATGTTCTTGATTATTTCTGCAGTAAAAGCGTGAGCTTCGAACGAGTAGGATCACAATTAATCTTTCATATGATCATTTCTAGCAGTTATTACTAAATTAACTAACTATTGAATATAACGATGAAAAAACCAAGCGCTATGATGCTTGGTTTTTTCATCATTCATTAACATTTTTTCACACTAATTTACCAAATGGTTCACATTTTTTATTTAATACATTGTCAGTTAATTAAATCCAGGGAAATCAGAAAGATCGGATAAGCAGTTCAAGAATACAGCAATAGATAATATGACTAGAAATATGATGGGAAACGTTTGTTTCAACGAATCCTTAACACGAAGGTGAGTCAATATCCCTCCAATAGAGGTAATACCAAGCACCAATGCCCCTGCAGCTGTCCAGCTTGGATCCCAGTAACCAACAATTAGTGCAGCAGCACCGACGAGTTCAATGAATCCCGTTATAACGCGAAACCATTGCGGTAACCGCCAATGTTTAAAATTTTCAACATGCATCTTTAACCCTGTTATCTTTCCGAATCCAGCCATCAAGAACATAAGTCCAAGTATTCCTTGCAGTATGAATGTTACAATATCCAATTTGATCTCCCCCTTTTTTAATGCAACCTGTACAGGCACATTAAATATTAAAATATAATTGCAGTCGTAACTGCAACTCATTCAAGCACATTATAATCAGTTTCTAGTCGTTTGACTAGTACTTAAATAGTATGAATTAATTACGAACATACATAAACTTAAATCGTGAAAAATTCAACTTGGTTCATAACATCCGCAATGGTATATTTCCCTAAATACTCAATGGTCTGCTTTTCAGCTTCATAGAGAATTCGCTCTAATTCCACGTCTAGTTGTTCCGCAGCTGCGCCACAGCCTACATCAACCTCTGGTTCTACTGGCCCTGTACTTACTGCTGAGTAAATGTCGCCTAACGTAATCTGATCTGCTCGCTTTCGTAAGGTATAACCACCCTCACGTCCTCCCTTGGATTCCACGATATCTGCTATCGCTAATGCTTGCATCACTCTACGCATAAAAGTTGCATGCGAATCCACTTGGTCTGCGATCATGGCGCTCGATAGTATACTGCCGCTTTTAGCTAACCAGACAATCGAATGAACGGCTATTTTAAAACGAGGAGGTCCAATGTTTACTCCGCGATTTGCTGTACTCATGAATATCACTCCTATAGGGTTCCTTGTAATCATTCTAGCTTAACAAGTCTTAATTATTTATTGCAATTTCAATAAGCACATTATAGGACATTATCTATTCGTGTTCAAGGAAGCATAATAAAGAACCTGGCAGAATTCGACTACCAGGTTTTCCATATTAACTACTACCTACTAAATAAAGGCTTAAATATTCTCTTGTTTTAACGCATCGATAATGTTTTCCTTCTTCACTTTGGAGCTTGCGTATAACATGGCTGAAATAACGATGATAAATACGGCAACGATGGCATATCCAATACTTATCCAAGGCATGGAGAATTCATAGGTAAAACTGTTCCCCAATCCTTTGTGGATCAGATACATGATGATAACGCTGATTGGAAGCCCGTAGAGTAATGACTTCATGCCATAAAATATACTTTCATAATTAATCATTTTATTAAAGCCTTTTGGTGTCATACCCACAGATTTCAACATCGCAAACTCTCGTTTTCGAAGTGAAATACTCGTCGATATGGTATTGAAAATATTGGCAATTGAGATTAACGTAATTAATGCGATGAACCCATACGTAAATACCGACATTAACATGATCATCTGTTCTTCCTTTTGTCTCTGTTGATACATATTACCAACATATATATTATTCTCTTTCATCTCTTCAATTTCTTGTTGTGTGGCCATAGGATCGGAACTATTTAAATAAAGATACGTCATTATATCATTAATCTTATGATCCCTTGTTAATTGATCCATGACTTGTTCAGAAACAATGATATTTAATTGACCTAAACCTATCGTACGAATTCCCATAGGGTATTGATCAGTAAATGCTGCGATTTCTATTTTTCCCAAATTGGTCTCTATTTCTGTTTCCCAATCCTTATTAATTAGATCAATGCTTTGACCAATGTTCATATGAATGGCCTTCGTTTCAACATACTTCTTCTCTAATTCCAATTTATAACTAATCGTATCAATCACAATCGCAGATACACGGTTCGGGTCCGTTAGTTGTTCATAATCTGCACCAATCGCTTGTGCATAGGTCTTTAGGCTTTGTTCATTTAATGAATTCACCCTAATAGAATAGGGATATTTTCCATTCTTAAGAATACTGTTATCATTCTTCAAGTCCTCTAGCAGTTCATCAGCAATGGTTGCTTTATCAAGCCATGTGTTAACACTTAGTTCCTTTACCCGGGTATACTCCGTTACATCCGGCAGAGTTAATATCGTTTGTATTAATAGATCATTCTTTTCAACTTTATTATTACCCATATAGACTTGAATATCGTAATTCACACCAGCCTGTGAGAGTTCAAGCGACTTCTTCATATTGGAGGTGTAAGAAGATACTGCTAGAAACAGCACTATACTAATCGTTAGGGAAAATACCGTTGCTTGATATCTTCGTTTATTCCTCTTTAAGTTCTTCAACCCTATTTCAGCTTCTATTCCAAATAACTTACGAACGAACTTAGACGTTTGCACTGTTTTACCTGTCAGCTTAACATCTGTTGTTTGTCGAATTGCATCAATAGCAGAGATCTTAGATGCTCTTATAGCTGGTATATAAGTTGAAATAAAAATCGTTAGGATCGAAATAGCACATGCAACTAATATGGACAATGGGGTAACGATTACGGTTAATGTTCCTGTTAGTCCTAAAGCACCTTGGATCATCGAGTTAATGAACCAGAAAGTAATTCCTATACCCGCAAGACCGCAAATGATCCCAATGGGGATACTGATTAAACCGATAATTGCTCCCTCGAAATACACTGAATTTTTCTTCTGTCTATTCGTCGCTCCAACACTTGATAACATACCTAAGTGACGATAACGTTCTGAGACGGAAATCGCGAACGCATTATATATTAATGATACTGAACCCACAATAATGACTCCCATAATAATCACGGACATCGAGAGAATGGTACTACGTAAGCTATCGTTATTCGTCACACCGTAAAACCGCAATAATTCATTATTAAATTCAATGGATTTAGAGTCTATGTTATTTGTCTTTGCTAAATCCTTTGCATGCGTAAACAGAGAGCTCTTCACCTTGTCTAATAGAACCGTAGCATTTACGATATCATCCGCGCCCAATATACTTTCGTTTACATAACTGAGGATCGTATACCCAGGTGCCCATGTTGGTTCCCATGTTGGACGTTTTATGAAGCCCACAATCGTGTAGCTTTCCTTTGTTGTATCAATTAATTTTTCGACAATTGCATCTTGCTGTATTTGTAATGAATCTATCTGTGATAGTGTTCGAACATTACCTTCTTCATCCTCAAATAATCGTGTTCCAACATCTAGGTTCAATGTATCCCCCAGTTTGTAAGATACTTTAGCCTTCGCAGCAATTTCCTCCGAGATCACAACTTCATTATCTGCTTGTGGAAGTCGTCCTGAACTTAACTCAATCGGGAATTTTTTGAAACCTTGATCATTATACGCCTTGATATATAAATAGGGTTTATTCGCATTCTCCGTTCCTGCTAAAAGGGCGTACCCACGATCTTTCGAAACAACTAGTGTCTTTGTTTCTTCATCCGCATCAATCGCTTTAAGTTGAGACTTGTTCACATCCTTGTAAAGGACATGCCATTCTCCAGTACTTGCAATTGTTTCTTTTTGCATTAAAGCCATAAAAGATACACCCAGGGTTGATACAGCCGTCACCATCGCTACGGATATAATGACTCCAATGATGGTCACAAGCGTACGTCTTTTATTCTGCTTCAAATGTCTTATGGTTAATTTATTGACAATATTCACGGACGAATCACCTCGTCCTTAGCAATCCTTCCATCTTCAATGGTGATGATTCGGTCCGCTTGTAGCGCAATCCGTTCATCATGTGTAATGACAATAAGCGTCTGCTTATAGGTTTTATTGAACATTTTTAATAATTCAATGATTTCATTTCCGTTCTTGCTATCTAAATTACCGGTTGGCTCGTCTGCTAACATGATTGCTGGATTACTGATAAGTGCTCTACCTATAGAGACCCGTTGTTGTTGTCCACCCGAAAGTTGATTCGGTAGATGGTTTAAGCGATTGTCTAGATTTAAAGTCTTCACGATCTCAGCGAACTGCTTCTTATCCACCTCATGTCCATCGAGCAACAAGGGTAGCGTAATATTCTCTTCCACCGTTAGGACCGGTATTAGATTATAAAATTGATAAATTAAGCCGATCTGTCTACGTCTGAAGATTGCCAACTCGGTTTCATTAAGGTTATAAATGTCTGTATTATCTACGAATACCTTTCCACTAGTCGGTGTATCTACACCACCAAGCATGTGCAGAATGGTTGATTTCCCCGAACCTGATGGACCGATAATCGCGACAAATTCCCCTTTTTTAATCGAAAAAGAAACATCATCAAGTGCCTTGACCGCTGTCTCCCCTTTTCCGTACGTTTTAGATAGATGTTCAATTGTTAATATATCCATTGTAAGACCTCCATATATGCTTATGAGATCATTATATCTGCCTAAAATGACTATCAAGTGACTGTAATATGACTATATAGTCACTTGTTTGTAGAACTTAATATGAAACTGAGTACCTTTTCCTACCTCACTCGATACATGGATATCGCCATTTTGACTTGTAATAATGCTGTGAGCCAGGGCAAGCCCAATTCCAATACTATCTTCACTTGCATTCTTCCCTTTATAAAATCGTTTGAAAACATAAGGTAGCTCATCCTTAGGTATTCCTTTACCGTTATCAGCAATGATGATCTCCGTAAACAAGGTGTTTTCTGTAAAAGAAATAGAGATTTCGCCGCCGTCATGCGTGTGCTCCACACCATTTTTCAGAATATTGATGATGGCTTCGGTTGTCCAATTAAGGTCGCCAATAAATGTGACGGTATCTTCGCCCTTTATCGAGAGTGTTTGTTCCTTTATATCCATAGGAATCAGTACCGGCTCTAATGATTTGCGAAGAAGCTTGTCCACCGATATGTGATCTTGTTTAAATTGTGCCGTTCCTGCATCAAATTTTGAGAACTTTAATAACGAAGAAACTAGCCACCCGATCCGCTCGAGTTGAATTCGAATATTACGAGTGAATTCCGTTCTTTTCGATGAAGGTAGTTCGGGTTCGCTTAACAGATCAGCCATTACCGTCATGGAGGTAAGTGGGGTTTTGAGTTGATGGGATATATCGGAAATAGCATTAGTAAGTTGGACTTTCTCATGTTGCAAAAGTGAACGCTGTTCGGATAACATTAGCGTTACTTTATAAATATCACTCTTCAGGATACTAAGCTCACCTTCTTGATTATCACGAACATCAAGAGCATAATCGCCAGCACTAATTCGACGCAAACCACCCGATAACTTCTCAATCTCGTTGTATCTCCATCTCGTAAACATGATGCAACATCCAATGAGTAAAGATGTAGTGATAGCAATGAGTAATGCAGCATTAAATGAAATCATTATGTACCCTGCAACGACTCCCACTAGACTGATCAAGCACATGGTTAGAAGGAACAATCGAATCTCTCTATTACGTAACAACCTAATCACCTACCTTATAACCTAAACCACGGACTGTTTTGATAATCGTCGGATCTTGAGGGTTATCTTCTAACTTTTCCCGCAACCGCTTGATGTACACAGTTAATGTATTATCATTCACGAAGTCGCCTGCCACATCCCAGATTCTCTCCAATAGCTGATTCCTTGAGAGGACTTGTCCTATATGGTTAGCAAAGATAAGTAATAACCTGTACTCTAAAGCAGTAAGTGAAATCTCATCACCATTCTTATAAACTTTGCCTTCAAGCGTGTTAATCCGGATATGTTCTATTTCAACAATTGATTTGGTCTGCGTCTGTTTATGATATCGCCGCAAGACAGACTTGATACGAGAGAGAAGTTCTCGAATACGAAAGGGTTTAGTGATATAATCATCCGCTCCCATATCTAACCCCATCACGACATTCACCTCATCATCAATCGCTGTTAAAAAGATGACAGGAATATCACTCCGTTCTTTCACAATCTTGCACAATTCATAACCAGTACCGTCAGGCAAGGATATATCAAATATACATAATGTGAATTGATCTAATTGTTCAGCTAATACTTTAGTAGCGGATGCAACATCATAACAAAGAACCGTCGTGAATTGATCTTGTTGCAGCGAATATTCAAGCCCTGATGCAATCGTTCTATCGTCTTCCACCAATAAAATTTTCATAGTAAGATCATCCTAACTTATTTGTACTTTGAGAATACTAACGATGAAAGTTATTGTATCACAATTAATAATGATACCTATATTTAGCTCCTGATGGATTACTTAATTTATCTTACATATCTAGAAAATAGACGTTCAACCAAGGTTGAACGCCACAAATACGACCATAAAGTTATCATGAAACGCTTATCTTATTGGAGAACAACAGTGTCTCCAACATTAAGTCCTGTGAGCACCTCAGTTTTGTCAGCTGTTTCTAATCCGGTTTCAATATCTCTTCGTTCGTATTGCCCGGCGCCCTTGTCCAACATCACGTAGGACACGTCCCCCTCATGAATAACAGCAATGCTAGAAATAACCGTGGTATTCTCTTTACGTACGGTTTCAATCTCTCCACTCATACTTAGTCCGCCAATAAGGTGCTCATTTGGTTGAAGTGAGATGACTACTTCAAATTGAGGTACCTGATTTGTGCTAGTCTTATCGGCAGCGGTAACGGCAAATTTAGACACCTTAGTCACCTCTCCAGAGAGCTTCAATTCTTTTAAAGCAGTGATTTTCACCTGAACCTTCATCCCTTGTTTTATGCGGAATATGTCCTGTTCTCCAACAAGTGCAATGAACTCTAGCTTATTAAGATCTACGATTTTACCGATGTATTGGTTGTCCGTCACAGATTGTGGTCGTTCACCCGTGCTGTCATACAGGAAGATACCGGTTGCTGGGGCGTGGTAGACCGCTGTTTTTAGCTTAGCCTTCTTATCTGCAAGCTCCCTCCGCTGAATATCTGCGTTCACCTTGTTAAGCTCATCATTTAATCGACCTGACTCCTGTGTCGCAAGCGCTTTTAAGCGTTCTGCCTCAGTCGCTCCAAGTGCAGTCGTCTCATCTTCCTGTTGGCTTACGAATTCATTTAATTCCGCTTCTAATTGCGTCTTGCGGATCATAGCATCTTGCGTTGCGATTTCGTTTTTCAAGGTTGATTGATCTAGTGTATACAATACATCCCCCTTTTTTACTTGCCCTCCATTTTCGACGTTCCATTCTGTTACCTTGGAAGCGAAAGGAGCATATACAAGGGTTTCTTGCTCATAGTTTGATTTCCCTTTAACTTGAACAGAATTGGAGATGGTCTCTTTGGTTGCCTCAAAGGTTATTGCCGGTTGGGTGTCAATGGGTTCCATCACCTCATTGGTCTTGAATAAATTAATATATAATAAGTACCCCACAACAAGAATGATCACTGCTAATATAACCCACTTTATACTCTTCTTCATCAATTCAGATTCCTTTCCACTTGATATCTCTAATCTCGCTTAATTGCCGTCAGTGCATTTGTTCTGGAAGCACTTATCGCTGGATAAATCCCTGAGAACACACCTGTCATTACAGCAAATGCAATTCCAATAGGGATCGTCATTATCGGAATGTTAATAATAATACCATTACCCGGTACCGGACCTGCAGCTGTGCCTATAAGCTTATTAATTCCAAACACAATGAGGTAAGAAATCAATACACCCAACATCCCGCCCATCATTCCGAGCAAAGCAGCTTCAGTAATGAACATATTACGAATTTGCCCCATGTTAGCTCCTAACACCTTCATGATCCCAATCTGACGGCGACGTTGATGTGTCGACATGGTCATCGCAACGATGATAGATATAGAAGCAATGATTAGAATAAATACCCCTACCCCTAGCGCTACCTTTTTAAACATATTGAATTCGTCCGCTAGCTGCTCTAGTTGATATAAATTCGTACTCGTCGTTAACGTTAACTTCTGAATAAGTTTCTCCACCTGCACTATGTTGTCTGTGCTGTCCACCTTTACAATAGCCGAGTTATAGACACCCTCTTGCCCGACTGTTCCATTGGTCATATTCAGTTCTTCGACCAATTGCTGTGCCGTTTCAAGCGACACATAGATGATCTTGTTATACGATTCCATCAGATCATCTGCACCTGAAGCCTTGTTAAGAATACCAAAGACTCGGAGTGGCGCGCTTTGTTGAATCTTACTCGCTGGGTTAGAATAATCCTTGAATTGTAGTTGAAATTGCTGTTGATACATCTGCGAAGGCAGGACGCTTAAGCTGTCAAATTGTTCTCTTAATTGGACATTATATGGATCATTCCCAAATCCCTCTAAAATTTTCCGCTTTGTCTCATCGTCGATCAACCCAAGTGTAGCTCCATAATTGAGAACTGCCATCCTGGGTAAATCAGATGCCCCACCTTGTAGAAAGGTCTTATCATATTTCGTTAACAGATGGAGATCCGTGCCAATAACCTGTACATCGCCTACACGATTATCCATTGTGAGCATCTGGCTATACCCTAGTTCTTGAAAAGGCGCAGCAGCGTTGACATGTTTCAATTTCTGTATAATCTCTAGCTTCTGCCGAGTTAACTTTCCAGGATCCAACTTATCGCTGACCTCAGGTGTACCCCCTCCACCTTGTGAAGGGATTCCTCCATTAGCCGTAACTGTAATCTCATCCATCTTAAAGCTCTGATTCAATTGTTTCTCTGAATAACTCTTTGCGGACTCCCCAATGCTTAAAGCAACAATGATTGCAGCACATCCGATAGAAATGCCAGCCATACAAAGACCCGTAACAACCTTTCGCCGCGTTACCTGATCCCAAGCCAGACGAGAGATATCACTAATTCTCAATGCTTATCCCCCCTTTGGGTTCCATTCCTACCAAAGAGCCTTTTTCAGATACTAAATAACCGTCCCGAAGCGCAAAAATACGTTGCATTTGCTCTGCCACATCCGTCTCATGTGTCACAATAATAAATGTCGTGTTCATTGTCTTATTCAATTGAAGCAATATTCCGATGATCTCTTCTTCTGTCTTCGAATCCAGATTACCCGTTGGCTCATCGGCGAAGATGACAGAAGGCTCTGTTATAAGAGATCGCGCAATACTGACACGCTGCTGCTGACCGCCAGACAGCTGTGATGGGAATAAGTCGGCTTTGTCCAGAATACCGACCTTATCCAGTAATGATAGGGATTTCTGCTTACGTATGGACGGAGACACGGATTGAAACACCAGCGGAAGTTCTACATTTTCTCGAACAGTCAGACTCGTGATCAGCTCATAGGCTTGAAAGATGAAGCCAATGTGCTTTCTACGGAATTCGGAGAGCTTATTCTCACTCATCTTCACGATATTATGATCTGCAATGTAAATATCACCTTCCATCGGTTTCATCAAACCAGCCATCAGATTCAGTAGCGTTGACTTACCAGAGCCTGAGCTTCCGAGAAGAGCAACCATTTCCCCCGGTTTGACCGTAAAGTTGATATCATGAAGCACTGGCGTCGATTCACTACCATTCTTGAAAAAATGTGTTACATTCTCAACTCGCAACATAAGAGCTGCTCCTTCTTATACAATGATATTTATAAAGTCCTATTTCTCTATTTCCAGGAGCCTATCATACGTTAACGGATACTCCTGGCTTGCCAATTCTATGCGTTCACCTTGGATTTCGTCATATAACGTTAATCTATAGTAGCCTCCATGCAAGTTCTTAAATTGATCACTACTAAAGGACATCGTAATCCTATTTTGATTTCCTTCTGTCAGATCTGTGCCAAGGATAAGAGACTTTTCCTGTGACTGCCCGTAATAATCTGTCATTTTAAGAATAAGCTTGTGGTTAAAGACACCTGTGTCGTAGCTGCTATCCTTAAAGAGGTTATATTTCATAATAATACTTATACTGTCGCTGCCTTCCTTAATCCTACCATCAACGCCTTGGATGGATAATGTATATGGGCTGAGCGTAACCTCCGACATATTCGCATAGGACGATTGCGGACTAATCCGTAGCGATCCAATATTGATCACACCTGTGCTTTCTTGACCTGGTTCACTTAACTTATTTCCTGTTATCCCCGGTCCCATATAGAACTTCATATTTGAAGTGCTTACGGATTTGGGTATCTTCGACCAAAAGGCAATTAATTGTTTACCTCCAGGCGCGGCAGCAATATCCGATTGATTAGATATTGCTTCGTAAAACTGGCCATCTGCTGTTTGGTAATAGGCTTGAAGACGTGCCATCTTACTCTGTCTTTTCTCCTCATTACTCATAAGCAACTCTGTATACACGATATTTGAGCTCGAACCAGCATATACAATTGTCTTTTTCTCCTGTACTTTTGCGTTCTTGCCTTTTCCTACAATCATAAAACTACCACCGCGCTCAATAGAATCTACATCGTTCACCGTATTATTCGAACTGAGTGAAAGAAAAGAGACATTCTCTTCGTTTACGATGGAATATAGATTAATTTGCATCTTATCGATATTCGATGCGTAAGGGATTTTAGTGAGTACATACATGTCGATGGTCTTCCCAGGTGCCAGTACTGCTACCTGTTTGTCCATAAATAGATCCGTTGAAGACGTCAAATCGTCTTCATCTATCGTCAATGATCCCTTTAAGTTTGGCAGTGTTAGAGTCGTCGACTGTGTGTTTGTGATACTTAACTTAGCAACAATGATATCGTCATCTTTCCAAGGAAAGCGTTGTAATGTATTAAGTTTATAAGAGAAGGTGCCATATGAATTTGTAGTCGTGTAATCTGATCCTTGTTGTGTGTCGGGACGAAGAGTGTATGGGATCGTGAAATATGCAATGGGTAACGTTAGCTTAGAACTCTTGACTGCTGATTCAGTTGAGGGATCTATGGCTACCACATCTGCCTTAACTTCCTCAATCAATTCCAGTAGCACGGGTTTCTGATCAACATCAAGCGGCAGTTCTGCATTGAACTGAAGGACCTTCTCTTCAAGTGGATTTAAGGTTATTCCGTTTAAAGATTTAGCCTTGATCGGAAATGCCTTCCCTTCTGACGACTTTACGGAAAGTGCATAAGAGGGCATGGTTACTGCCTTGTTACCTGAGTTTTTCAAGTGTAGTTGAAATGACCATATCCCCTTATTATTGTCAGTATACACTGTTGCATTGCTCAGCTTTGTTTCGATCGTATTGTTGTTAATTAAGATCTTTTTGATGATGTCTTTGCCCACAGTTAAATTGGGAGTCGTTGCCTTCGGAAGACTAAATGAAGCCTTTGGAAGTTCTACATTTAAGGTCTTATCCGTTTGGATGTATTGCAACTTCATGTTGGTGGTATCCAGATAGGGGGGAATCTCGGTCAGATAGTAGATTACCTTTTTCTCCCCAGGCTGAATCTTGTAGGTTGCTTGAGAGCTATCAAGCACCATTTCAAACGAAGTACCTCCTGCAGATAACAGATATACTTTATACCCTGGGTCTCCAAAAACCTTACTTCCTCTGTTGGTTAAGCTTATACCAGCTTTCGCATACGTTTTTCCGTTATATTGATAGAGTTTCAATGACTCGGTAGAGGCTGTAACGGGAACGTCATTCATCGTGGTATATACACTCTTCCCGCTTGCAACAGTCGGAGTATAATTGGTCGGCATGTTAAAAGTACCCACTTGTTTCAAATACCCCTTTGTTTTAGCGTCCCACACGTACATTGGAATCTTCAACCCTATTAATGAATTCGTTGTGCCAACGTTGACATAATACGTCACACGCGTATTCCCTTTAGGAAGCACCTTTTTTTTGAGTGCATCTCCGGTAACAGGGTTACCTGGAATGACCGTCCCTGAGGTAGTCATAACTCTTGAGAAATAATGGATCAAATTCAGATTGCGATTACTTCCATTAGAATAGTTCACCGTATATGTTAGAACGTTGCCCCCGTCCTGTGGCCAGATACTTACCTCCTCTAATGTAGCCTTAATATTAGTAGCGAGCTTAATAGAGTCCAAGTTGCTAGTTCGATTGGCCGTTGGAGAAGCTAGATTTGAAGTCGTAGTATTGGTAACTCCGGTTGAATTTGCGGCATTAACTTTGTGACCAGTCAACTGGGAAATGACAAGTGTACTTAATAGCAAGGCATGATATGTATTCCTAAGCTTCTTCATTAATTTACCTCCAATATATTTCACAATATAGATTGAACAATTAAATTGGTTATACTCCCCCCTTTGCCTTTAATGCTAATAAGATCAGTATAACTGCTAGAAGGAATATTCTAATGACAAATTAGTCACTTAATGTTTCTATCTTTCGAATCCTTTAGTATATTAATGTATCCTTACATTAATATGCAAAAGCAGCAAATCCAAATTTGGAATCTGCTGCTTTTCAACTAACCCTATATAATTGCCTATTTCCCCAACCTCAATAATGAATTCTTATATATAAATCATTAGGTATCCTTAACGCTTGATTGACCGATTAATCGATCCCGTCCAGAAGCTACACCAAATGTCAACAGTAACACTGCCATCACGAACATAACAATCAGTGGAATCTTCCACCCGTTCGTTGCGTCATGCAGAAATCCAAATAACGTTGGTCCTATGGCTGCCAGTAGATACCCCATCGATTGTGCCATACCGGAAAGTTCAGCCGCGTCATGAGCATTTGAAGTACGAAGTCCGAATAACATCATCGCTAGACTGAATGCACAGCCTGATCCAATGCCTATTAATATTGCCCACAATAGAGTAAGTGTATCATTACCTGAGAGAAGCCCCCCAATGCCAATGAAGTAGAACACCGCTGCTAGGATTACAAGGATATTCTGATTCTTCATTCGTCCTGCCAAAATAGGTACGATAAAGGTTACTGGAAGTAACGCCATTTGCATGATGGACACTGTCCAGCCAGCTGTATCTGAACTCACCCCCTGACTTTTCAGAATATCTGGAAGCCAGGAAATGACCACATAAAAGAGCATCGATTGCAGTCCCATAAAGATTGAAATATACCATGCGATAGGTGATTTCCATAAATTCGTGCGATTCTGATTGGTTGCTGAAGTGCTTGCTTGTTCTTGCTGCTTCTGTCTTATTTGTGGAATCCACACGATAAGAGCCACCAATGCTAATACCATCCATATTCCCAATGCGCCTCTCCAGCCCAAACCAACTTGGTTTGCCATCGGCTCACTGATTCCAGACGCAATTGCACCACTGAAATTCATTGAAACCGAATAAACACCAATCATAATACCGATTTTTAAAGGATACTTATCTTTGATAAGGCTCGGCATGAGTACATTACACATTGCTATCCCTAAGCCTAGAATGATCGTTCCGATTAGCAATGAAATAATACCTTGAGAAGAACGTACTGCCATTCCTAAGATAAGAAGGAACAACGAACCGAAGAGAACCATTGGCGTACCATACCGACGAGCCAATTTCGGTACTAGAGGTGAAAGAAGTGCAAAAGCTAATAACGGTAGTGTCGTAATCAAACCGGCTATCGTATTCGATATCCCTAAGTCATCCCGAATGGTTCCAATGAGCGGTCCTACTGAAGTTAAAGGCGCACGCATATTGGTTGCTATCAAAATAATACCTAAGACAAGTAGCCATCCTTTGGATGGGATATTCGATTGTGTGTCAGATCTAAGTTGTGATGATTTCACTTACATTTCCTCCATCTTTATAACTTTTTTTAATTCATCAAAGAACTGTTGTACGTTTGCAGTAGCTTCTTTGGCATCTTGCGCCGCAATAGCCTCCACAAGTTGATGATGCTCGTCATGTGGAAGTTCTTCAGTAAATCTTTTTCTTAAGAAAATGGTGATGGATTCCTGGATGGATTCCGTAATATGAGCATACAGGTCGATGAGCATTTGATTGCCGGTCGATTCCACAATCGTCTGATGTAATTTCAGATCTGCGGCCACATAGCCTTCCATATCACGACTTTTAGTATACGAACTACATTCTCCCTGATAAAATCGAATCTTCTCCAAGTCCTGTTCGGTTCGTCTTTCAGCAGATAACCTTGCTGCTTCCTGCTCAAGTGCATTCCTAACCTCCAACGTATCAAGCAAGCTCGAATGTTGAATACGCCGTTGAATAGCTACGCCAAGTGTACTACCAGAGGAAACATATGTACCGTCCCCTTGCTTCGTTGTTAATACACCTGCATGACAAAGAGCCCTTATCCCTTCGCGTAAAGTATTCCGGCTAACATTAAGTTCAACAACTAGGATCGGTTCAGCGGGTATCTTCTTGCCTATTTCCCATTCACCTGATTCAATTAATGATTCTATCTGTAAAATGACTTGGTCGACTAGATTAATACGCGTAGTCTTCGTTAACATGTATCAAACCTCCAAACATAGGATGATTGGTTCTATCTTATTAAAATACCATAGAATCATACTTGTGTACATACGATTCAATCTACGATGGTTATTCGCTGACAATTGGAAGACTCAGATATTGTCATGGAAATGAGAAATAACCCTTGAGGGACAAGGGTTACTAGAGATTCGGATACATTAGAATGCTTTAATAATCATTGAGGAACTTTGAATTTAGACCATCCAAATTTTCATGCACAATGGATAAAACGTTTTGATACATGGATCATATTTTTCTTTTTGCGTGTACACAACGAAATCGTATTCATAGCAAACAACTTATCCACATGCACCCTTGCCAGCTCTCCCCGCCGGATATACTCGTTGGCGGCTAGAGAAGATATAAAGCTTGCTCCGTAACCAGAGGCTACGGCATGAATCGTCTCGTTCAGTCCGCTGAATTGAAGTGCTACTCTTGGTGGCTGAACCTTGTTATTCCTGCATAAGGTGAACAACCTCTCCCGAGTATCACTTCCTTCCTCTCTCATGATAAAAGGCTCCGCAACCATCTGACTAAACGTAATGTGCTGATTGGCAAACTTGTGGTCAGATATGTTCCCGCAACATGCAATTTGCCACTTCCGTGAATTCGATAATCTTCAATCATCGACTCGATTCTCCAAGGTGAACAACCTAGCCACAGGCTCTATCAGTTTTTGTCCAATCGAAGTAAGGGCTACTCCCCTACCTTTAGGCTCGAACAAGACTACATTCAATTCCTTCTCAAATTTCTTGATCTGAGCCGTAATTGCAGGTTGGCTTATATTAAGCCTTGCTGCCGCCTGGGTAACACTTCCCGTTAACGCTATCGTATAAAATATATTCAGAGCATGTAAGTTCTTAAAATCCCTTCCTTAGAGACTACTTTATATTTGACAAGACATGGACAAACCGAGTGGAATTTACAAAAGAAAATGCAAGGGCATCAGGATTCACCTCTTACAGAATTGGGGGTTCTTCAAGCGAAATGGTTACATAAGAGATTAGAATCTGTACCATTCGATGCGGTTTATTCAAGTTCCAGTCCTCGAGCACTCCGAACAGCCCAAATAGTGGCGGGGAACAATAGGGGAGGTATTACGTAAATGGACGAGTTAAAGGAAATCAATATGGGACTGTGGGAAGGACAGCAAATTGATCTTATACAGGAACGTTATGCGAAAGAATATTTCGAGTTTTTCAACAGTCCCCATTTGTACCAGCCAACAGGTTCTGGAGAAACATATCAGGAGCTGCTAGACAGAAGCAACGTTGCTATAGACCAAATTCTGTCCTTATACCAGGGAGGAAATGTACTCATCGTTACACACCGAATAACCTTAAAAACGATTTTAGGCTACTACGGTAATAAAACGCTAGAACAGCTTGCAAACCTGTCAGATATTGAGTCAACCAGTCTTTCCAAAATTTTAATAAAAGACGACATCCATTCTATTGAGATGTATGGAGATATATCCCATCACAGGCAGGGGGAAGCAACACAAGAAAAACCCGAGGTTTAACCTCGGGTTGATGATAATGAGCAGAAAAGATAAGTCATTTGGTAATCAAGGCGGGTTGATTTATACAATGGAATAGCCGAGCATTTGAATATCTTTGGAGAACATCTGTACTGTCTCTAGTGAGATTTGCTCCAATCTCTTGCCAACATTGGGCAGCTTACCCAAGATGGCAGGCGTGCAGGTAATAATATCACATCCGCATTGGTCCGCCTGAAAGATGTTAAGCAATTCTCTCGGACTTGCCCATAGTAACTCGGTTCCCACTTTGGCATGACAGATGGCGGCAGCCTCTTTCATGACCGGTACAGGGTCTACTCCAGAATCCGCCATTCTTCCGGCAAATACGGAAACCACATTAGTTGTTCCTTGCGTAAAGGCATTCACCGTCTCCCGGACCTGGGTAAGCGTTAAAATTGCCGTGATATTCAGTGAATATCCTAGTCCCGATAACTTGCGGATTAAAGGAATAGAGGTTTCTCCTACGGAGTTGGTAATGGGGATTTTGATATACACATTCGTTCCCCAACTAGCGATTTTTTTCGCTTCTTCCTCCATAACAGCGAAATCATCCGAGAAGACTTCAAATGAAATCGGTCTATCCGGTATATTCTGCAGCACTTCCTTAGCAAACTGTTCATAGTCCCGGATTCCGGCCTGCTTCATCAAAGTAGGATTTGTCGTGAACCCCTTTATGTTGCCGGTTCGGTAAGCCTCCAGCATATCCTCTACAACTGCACCATCCGCATATATTTTAATTTTTAATTTTTCCATAATCAGGCTCCTTTAGTCTTCATAATTGTTTAACGCAACCGATTTGGTCTTGATAAAATTAGGGATTAATAGAACAAGTACCAATATAGCTACAATAACGTATATTCCCATTGGACCCGCTTTGCCAAGAAGAATACCAAGTATTGCAAAATCAGCATCTCCGAAGGTCGTGTTAGCAAAGCCTAAATTACCTAGCACCGGAAGTAGGAGAGCGGGAAGGAAGGACAGCGCCAAACCATTAACAAAGGAACCGATTATTGCTCCTTTGCGCCCCCCTGTCGCATTCCCATATATCCCTGCTGTTGCTCCGCAGAAAAAGTGGGCAACGAGACCGGGGATGATAAGCACTCCTCCCCCTACTCCTAGAATTAGCATCCCGATTACGCCGCCAATGAAGCTACAGACGAAACCGATAATGACAGCAGTTTGCGCATAAGTAAAGAATACCGCGCAGTCGACCGCAGGGATGGCATTGGGAATGATTTTGGTTGCAATGCCTTGGAAAGCTGGAATTAAATCCGCCAGAATCATCCGTACACCTGAGTAGACAATTGTTACGCCGATAGCAAACTTCAACCCCGTCATAACAGCGAACAAATATGGCGACATACCATCAGATAAAGTTGATGTGAATTCTGGTCCGGCCGCGAATGCAGCGATTATATAAAACACTATCATGGTTAAAGCCGTTGAAATCGTCGTATTGCGAAGAAAATTCCATTTTTCCGGGATATTTATCTTTTCCGTGCTGTCTTCGGGTTTACCAACTCTTTTACCAACCCAAGCCGCCAAATAATAACCCAAGCTTCCGAAATGGCCCATGGCCACTTCATCTCCGTCAGTAACCTTCAGGGTGTATTTTTGACCAATCGCTGGTGAGATTGCACTCCACGCGCCCAGAAGAAAACCTCCTACAACAATCAAGAGAGTACCAGACATGCCAGAAGTGCTCAGAACCGCTGATAAAAGGCAAGCCATAAAGAAGCTGTGATGTCCCGTTAGAAATATATATTTATATTTGGTGAAACGGGCGATCACCAGATTGAGCACCAGTCCGAGCAACAGAATGGACATGGTTTCTACTCCGAGTATCTTTTGCGCTGAGGCTACAATAGCCTCATTATTAGGAACGACACCCTGGATATGAAACCCCTTCTCTATCAATGCTCCCAGCGGATTCAAATTGGCAACGATAAAATCTGCTCCCGCACTGAGCATAATATAACCAAGAATGGGTCCCAAGGTCCCAGTTAATACCTTGTGCCCTGGACTTTTTAAGGCAATCAACCCAATAAAAGACATAATCCCGATCAAAAGGGCCGGCTGGGATAAAACATCCTTTATAAATTCCAACAACCCAGATAAAAAGCTCATCGTTGCTCCCCCTTCGTCTTTTAATTACTCAGCTCTTGCAAAGTTTCCAATATATCTTCCTGGATCTTTTTCTTATTGATATAACTACGAGTAACAGCCACTCTTTGGCTTTTGTCAAATTGGGACGCCAGTTCACTCACTGTAACGATCAGATCACAATTCCGACCTTTAGCTGCATTGAGATCCGAGGATTCAACTGAAGCCTTGATACCATTCTCAGCGCATATTTCCTCGATCTTCAATTTCAGCATCAGACTGCTACCAATTCCGTTGCCGCATACGGTCACAATATTCAACATGCCCATTCCTCCTCATATGTTTTGATATCTAACTGTACTGTTCAATTAAAGCAATGATAGGGTCTAATTTATCGGCCTGAATCAGTTTCTCAATATTTCCTTCTTCCTCGAGAAGCTCCATCAATTGTGTTAATGCTTTAAGATGTGATTCATTGTCGATAGCGGCCAAGACGATTACAATGTTCACGTCCTTCTCGGGATCATTGTCTGCGAATGAAACACTTCGCTCTAGCTTCAGTAGGCTCATTCCCAACTTTGCGACACCTTCCCTTGGCCGCGCATGGGGTACCGCTACCTTCGGGGCCAACACAATATACGCTCCCAGCGTGTTCACATTATGAATCATGGCATCAACATATCCTAGTCCTATCGCATTTGTATTTAATAAGGGTTGTGCCGCAATTCGAATTGCCTGCTCCCAATTGTCCACACCTTCTTCAAACTGTATCATGTCTCTAGTAAGCAATTCCTTTAACACTGGCTTATACCTCCCTATATTATCTAGTGTATTCCCATTAAGAATGTCATTAATTGCGTTATGCAGCCTCTCCTCATCATGAACCTCAGCAAAAGATTTGATAACCTGCATCAAACGGTTCACCTTCGGTTTCAAGGACTTGGTTCCGTGTAAAATGAAATCAACCTCCTGAATGATCTTAGCTTTATCCATCGATGTCAGAATAGGCTGAACGATGATTAATGGCTTTTGTGTACGGAGAAGAACGGTTGAAAAAATAATGTCTACTTCCTCGTGAGAATCATCATATTCCCGGATGGAGCTGACCTTCACAATCTCCAGTTCGGGAACGACCCTCTCAATTTGCCGCTTCAGCATATTGGATGTAGCTAGTCCGTTCGGACATACGATGATGCCCTTTTTCCGAGTTAAGACGATCGCTTGGTCATTCAGAAATGAACCAAAATGCAGGGTAATGTAACCGATCTCATCATCGGAAAGTGAAGAACCCACGAATTTTTCAAATTTCCTAAGTGCTTTTCTAACAAGGAGAAAGAGGTCAAAGTGCTCATCCTTGATCGTTTCCAAGTAAGGATTGGTCAGGGGAATATGAAAGATATGACGATAATAAGCCGGCTTCAAATGCATCAGTAACGATTTGACGGCCTGCTCGCGATTCTTGAATTCCACATATGCCAGCATCTCAAATTCAGATAAAATTTCGCTGGTAATCTTATTGAACTCTTTGCTGTTTTGTTTTTGATAAATCTGATTGTCATGTCTGAGGCTTAACCCCAACATAAGAATCGTGATATACGTCTTTTCTTTCCCGGACAACTTTTCATTTAGATCATCCAGCATACTTTCCACAGCCTGATAATCCTTTGTTTCCTGAATGGTTTTCATAACACCGTTAGTCACAGAGACGGCGTGATCTCCTTCCAGTCTTGCAAGCAGAAGGGTCATAAATGAGGCGAATTCCTTCATGCGCTCCTCAACAAAGGTAATGTCCAAGCTATCTTCAATTCGGTTCAGAGAAGCCATAATAGCATCATATTTTTGATCAAAGGCTCCGTCTTCTTTTTGCTCATCATAAACGGTTTTAAGAACATAAAGTCCTCTTGGCTGTTGAACCACGCGAGCTAGACTGCTTAAGATCAACGCCCGGATATCCATTTCATCCCCATCCAACCAGTACCCGTCCTGGCGACTATAATTCAGCGAGATTCCGATTTGTTCCACCTCTGACCGGACCTTATGGATATAAGTCAACATGGTATTTCTACTGACCTTGAACGATGAGATAAAATGGTTGACAGACAAATAATCGTTCTTCATAAAAATCTTTACGAGCATCATATCGTTTCTTAACATGGGAGACGGAATAAATTCCTTCAATTTGACTTTGGATAGTGTGCCTGAGATTTTCTCCTTCGTCTTTTCATCAACGGTGAAGCCGTGCGCGCGCTTATTTTGGATGAGCGGCAGATTTTGTTCTAACAGCCAATCGTTGATTTTTTGAACATCATAATTTATCTTACGCCTTGAACTATCCAGCTGAAGTTCCAGCTGTCTGAGAGTTATAACCCGATTAGACAATATGAGATGCAATACTTTGGCAGCTCGTTCGTCTAGCATCTCATCCCTCCTCCCCTCTCGTTTCCCATTATAGTATAGATCTCATAATGAATGCGCTTTC
The DNA here is from genome assembly GCF_900156375.1 of Paenibacillus macquariensis. Taxonomy (GTDB): domain Bacteria; phylum Bacillota; class Bacilli; order Paenibacillales; family Paenibacillaceae; genus Paenibacillus_AQ; species Paenibacillus_AQ macquariensis. The sequence continues at coordinate 377,414 of NZ_FTNK01000002.1, read as the reverse complement.
ATTTAACCCTATTTTCGTCCATTGCTTTGTACAATATTGGGTCGATGCCTCCGCCGGAGAGGGTATGCTCTATATACTTATGCATATTGGTAAATGCATTTAGATATAGAATTTGATCGTATACAAAAAAATCTACGGCTTCTATACTTGCTTGTTTGCGCGCCTCTTCAGCTGTAAATTCTCTCGCTACGCCATCCATCCAAGCAGGTTGATGGTAATCAGATGAAGCTTGCGAAACGTACTGCTAATCCAATTTTCCATAACTCCTATGCTTAAGATACCACCGTATCTAGATTTTTTATCTAGTTTCATAAATACATAAGTTGAACTAAAAATAATGATTTGCAGGAAATACCCAAACCCCATATCGGACAAGTGAGTAACTTTATTATTTTAAGATGAGTCCATGATTCGAGATTACGAAGTTTTACAGCACACTTGGTTTGAAAAGAGTAAGCAACGGGTCAAATCGTCTGGCAAGAAGACGAAAGCTGTTCAAGGATTTGTGAGAATTGGAATGAAGGATTCAATCTATTCTATCATGTCTGTTTGCTGACAATCGGAAGACTAAAGATATTGTCATGGGAATGAGAAATAACCCTTGAGGAACAAGGGTTATTGGCGATCCGAATAAATTTAGAATGCTTTAATCATTAAGAAACTTTTACAACGAAAGGTACTGTAATTACTTTACCATTCTGCTGAAATTGTCCCCAAATCTTATATACGCCACTTTGAGGGAATGTTGTCATGAACTCTGCGTCTGGCCCTGATGCCTTTTCATCTGTCGGATGAACATGTAGATATTTATCCGCATCTTTCGTTAAGATCACGACATGTCCAACTGCTCCAAGAAAAGGTTGTAGGTCTGTAACGGGCCCATTCGTCTGAGCATCTTTAATATTAAAGTTTAACTTCAGTTCCATGTTCGGCATCAAGTCGTCAATCGAAAGCGTGATAGATTTTCCGTCCACTACTTTCGTTAATGTAGCGTCTGGTACAATCGGTTGTTGAGCAACCGCTTCCCCTTCTACACTAATCCACTGACTCTTATTCATGGCGCTCATACCTGTAGGTGTGATATCCGCATACATCTTGTACTCACCGCTTGTTGGAAATTGGGTGGTAACCTCGAATACACCGTTTCCTTTATAATCAGGGTGAATGTGGCTAAAGTAAGATAAATCCTTACTTACAATGATAAAATGCATCTTTTTCTCATGAACGGTGTCAAATTCATTAATCGCCTTACCATCTTTGTCCTGAATTGTAGTCGTAATCGTCGTATCTTGTTTCGGAAGTGTCTTATCCTTTGAAAGCTTAAACTGTGCTTTAACATTCTCTGCTTCCGATGAACCTGCTTCTTGTGCCATGCCACTATGGTCCATTCCTGCCATATCCTCGTGTGTAGCAGCATCCTTGTTAATTGATCCTGGTCTTTCACAGGCTGTTAACAGTGTAGCTGTAAGTAAGATTGAAAGTGCGATTTTTTTCATGATGTCCTCCTGTTTGCTATTTACACATTAGTATAGAAGGTAAATGTGTAGATTCTATGTAGTTTAATACTAAATTTAGCTTCGCCGTTTAAATTTGTTTTATACAATAATAGTGAGATGTAAGCAGTATGGCTCAACCAGAAGGATAAAGCCCTTTTTTGACCTTCTCTTTCAAATGCTTCATTAGCATCTTATTACAATATGCAAGTTCATTAATCACAATTGATTTTCAGATTACGTTGGTTTTTTTGCTAAATAAAAAGACCTCTAATGAAACAGAGGTCTTAATGAGTAGAACTATTAAAGGCGTCACCAAGCTCCTTTTCATCTATATTTTGAGGTTTATCATGACTCGTTGATATTCCATAACCTTCATTCTTACTAGGATCTGTCTGAGTTGCCAACGTGCCAACTTTTTCTGTACTCTCGCTAATAAATATTTTATTATCTTCGAATGTATGTTTACCCGTGTTTACTATTTCTGCTGTAACATGCATTGAACCATCTGTTGTTTTCTCAAAGCTTAATACGTTCACACGAAGGGGTTCATTAAAATTGTCCTTATTTCCCGAATTTCCTATAAACACAATTGAGAGTATAACGATGAGTATACTAACAATTCCAAATCCTATCCAAGTGGTTTTGTTATTCAATTATGAATCTCCCTCTAAGTATTAGCTTTTAGGTGAATATAACGAAGCAATGACACGAGGTCAGTCAATCGCTGTTCATTTGAATAATAATAACGATCAGGAAGAAGCCGCTTTATACTTATTGCTTCGTAGATTAACCCATGCCACTGTTGCGGAATAGTTGTAATTCCATAATATCCAGCCTCAACTTTACTCTTTATATTATGCTCTTTTATTGTGTATAGTTGCCGTAACATGCCCAGTGTACACCATTCAACCGCTTGATCAAGTTGCTTAACTATACTCTCTTGGTCTTCTAAGTTGATTGAAGTCAATTGCTTCTCTAATCGATCTATCATGCTAACCCAGTAGGTATTTAAGTTCTCAATGACATATCCGACCAAAGGCTTAATTTCTACTTCATAATTTAAGGATTGTTCCGTTCCATATACCTTAATTCCATGATTTTTTAAAATCCACCACGTAATTGGGTTAATATCAGCACCATATCCATTGGTATGCACTTGTTTATTGTAGTAGGTTACTAAAGAACTAATTTCACTTTCTGGTTTCCCCAAATCATTAACGAATAAGTAAGCTCCCATAATATCAGCCTGTGGAAACTCATTCTCAACCTCATTGTGAGCTTTGGAGATTGTTTGGATATCGGACTTATTAGGTGGATCTCGAAGAATTGCAATAAAATCGATATCGCTAGAACCTTCAATATAGTCTCCTAATGCAACCGAACCATATATGTATACTGATACAATATTCGAATTGTTCACACCTAAAGAATGACATAACTTATTCATAATTCGTTCAACTACTTGAGGTAACATAACTAGCTCCTTTCAGATTCCAATTCTGCTCTCATGTAAATTCCAATCATTATCCAAATGATTTGGAATTTATCAGACCCTACAAAAACATTATGTACTCTAAGTCAGGTTAACTGAAAATCTGATTGCTCAAATGGTGTTCCATATGTTCAAGATATTCTTGAATAAGCCACTCAAGAGTCTTAAATTGATTATTTATTCAATGGATATCTCTTGATAATCTTGTATATCCACCCACTGAACTTGATCATATTGGGGTTAGGATAAATGGTTGGGGTTCATATTGAATTTTGATAAATCTTTCAAGATTATTAATAGCGGAGTCACATAAATGGCCTAACATCTCTTTCTTTGACCATTTATGAGGAAGAGGGCGTTCTGACACCTCTAATTCAGACATTCGACTGAACTCTTCTGGGACCTTAATTAACCAATTATTTAAGTTATCGATTACAATCTGCATTTTGTTTTTGTTTCACTCTCTTTTTCGCTGAAAAAATCATCATTATCGCTAAGTAGCAGTCATCGTTTTATATCACATAATTCGTAATTATGCTATACTCTTTGCACTTAAGTGAGATTTAAGTTTCATAGCGTTAACTTCGTGTGTAATTCTGATAACAATGTTAAATCGAGCTTAAATTCATTTGCCTTGCACCTCAATATAATCAATTGGAGATGAATGAAATGCTTAATGGATATCGCCAAATAAATCGAAAGATGTTGCGATGGAGGTGCTTATCTTGCGTTGAGACGTAGACCAGGTGCTTTATATATATTGGCACTAGGGATTATCGGTCAAACTTCTCTCGTAGATACCTTTGCACATCTGCATACACCGTTTCATATTTCATTGATTCGCGCGACATACGGAGTGATATTTGGAGCAATCTTTAGTCTGCTGTATTTAGGGACGTGGAATGTGCTCGAATATCTGTGGAATAGATTATCCCCCTCATCTGAGCGTAAGGTGTCCAGTAAAGAGGCAATGCAATAATTTACCCTTGTAAAATTAATTCACGATAACAGGACGATATCCATGGGGATTACTTATCTTTTTGTACACCCTATCTCGATGAGAATTTGAATCTCGTCAGTAAATACAGCAAAGAACCGATAATCTAGGTGATTACCGGTTCTTTTGTTTGCCTATTATTCTATTTTAAAAATGCAACAGGTGCATTCATTATGTTGAGGTTACTTCTTCTCCACAGCATGTCCACCGAATTCATTACGAAGCGCTGCAACGACTTTACCGGTAAATGTATCGTTTTCTTGCGAACGGTAGCGCATTAACAGTGACATAGCGATGACAGGAGTAGCGGTCTGCAGATCAAAAGCTTCTTCAACTGTCCATCTTCCTTCACCAGAAGAATTCATGACGCCTTTAATATCTTCCAACTTCGAATCTTTCGAGAAGGCATGCTCCATCAACTCGATTAACCAAGAACGAATGACCGAACCGTTATTCCATACACGTGCCACTTTTTCATAGTCAAACTCAAAATCACTTTTCTCTAAAACCTCGAATCCCTCTCCGATGGAAGCCATCATACCGTATTCGATACCGTTGTGAACCATTTTCAAATAGTGTCCACTACCCGCTTTTCCAGCATACAGATAACCGTTCTCTACCGAGGTATCCTGAAATATAGGTTCGACAATGGTCCAAGCTTCTGGATCCCCACCAATCATATAACAAGCGCCGTTACGCGCTCCTTCCATACCACCTGATGTACCTACATCCATGAAGCTTATACCAATTTCTTTGAGTTCGTCATGACGACGGATCGATTCTTTATAATGAGAATTTCCAGCCTCAATAATAATATCTCCTTTAGACATTATAGGTGAGATCTCGCTGATTACTGAATCAACAACATGGTGGGGAACCATAATCCATACGATTCTTGGTGTTTCCATCGATTGAACTAGCTCTTGCATGGTCGTAGTGCTTTGAGCACCATATGTTTTCATTTCTTCTACAGCTTGAGCATTTAAGTCAAAAGCGACAACGTCATGTCCATGATCAATAAGATTCTGTCCCAAGTTCATTCCCATTTTACCTAAACCAATTAATCCGACTTTCATGTTAGTTTCCTCCAAATTGTTGTAATTTATTTGCGGCTAGTTGGATAAGCATATTCTTCTTCTTTTATTGTACTGGCACTATTCCAAGTTGTTGAGTCCAGCAACCATTTAAATCCTTCAAAGGCTAATAATTCATCGGAACCTGTTGGTCCATAGGATCCTGCCTCGTACATTTGTAGAGGAATTAGATTATCATTGAATGCATTAAGTATCGGTTGAACCCACTTCCATGACATTTCAACTTCATCCCAATGGGCAAAAAATGTTGAATCCCCATTCATCGCATCGTGAATCAATTTTTCGTAAGCTTCAGGCGCATCTTTTTCATTCGAATAACAATCGATTCTTACTGGTTCTAACTCGCCTTTATTGTTTTTCTTATTAAGTTGAATAAACATTCCTTCTTTAGGACCTATCTCAATGACCAGTAGGTTAGCCATCTTTCCATCTTCTTCTATGGATTGTTTTGTTAACGGCTCTTTGAATTCAATAACAATTCGTGTTGATTTTTCCTTCATTCTTTTTCCTGTTCGTATATAGAAAGGAACTTCATTCCAGAATAAGTCATCGATCCACAGACGGGCTGCAACAAAAGTCTCAGTATGGGTATGAACAGCAACTCCAGGTTCATCGGTATATGCAACAACAGAATCCCCTTTGGATTTCCCTGCTACATATTGTCCACGAACAACATTATGAATTACATCCTCTTGTTGTAAAGGTCGAAGTGACTCCATAATCGCTTTCTTTTTTAAGTTGTCCGTACTAGCATCTCCACGTTTGGGAAGTTGAGTAGCAATCATCATTAATAATTGGAGCATATGGTTCTGAAACATATCTCGTAACGCTCCAGCATGATCGTAGTAACCCGCTCTCTCTTCTACGCCAACCGTTTCATTGGCAGTAATCTGAACGTTAGCAATATAATGGTTCGACCATAAATCTTGAAGATATGGGTTCGATGATTCGAGAACTTCAAGGTTCTGTACCATTGCCTTACCGAGGAAGTGGTCTATTCTAAATATCTCTTCTTCATGAAATGCTTTACTGAGATTCTCATTTAGCTCTTGAGCTGATTTTAGATCACGGCCAAATGGTTTCTCGATAATCAGGCGTTTCCATCCTTCTGTAGTACCCAAGCCACTTTCATTGATATTTAAAGCAATAACATCAAAGAATTCTGGTGAGACCGACAGATAGAACATTCTATTTTCCGAAAGCTTTAATTCTTTCTCACGTTGAACGACAAGTTGAAGCAACTTTTGGTAATCTTCTTTACGATTAACATCTAGTTGGCTATAACGGAACGCACTAAGGAAAGCTTTCATCGTATCCGCATTGTCCGGTGAATTTCTGGAAAATGTATTTAAAGATTTCTCTACAAGTCCTTGAAATATGTCATTAGATATTTCTTTTCTTCCTAGACCAATAACAGAGAATGACTCAGGCATCTTCATTTCAATAAATAAATTGTATAATGCAGGGTATATTTTTCTTGTTGCTAAATCTCCCGTTGCTCCAAACAGGACAAATGACATGGTGTCCATATATACTCCTCCTCATTCTTCATTTAATTTGAACAATAAACATATTATATTTAGTTACTTTTAGTTAGTTGTCCAATTAACATTCCCAATAATAGACCTGTAATTTGATTTAGTCAATATAAAATGTCGAATATGTGAACACACAACAAATCCCCATATATAACAGCGCTTTCTTTGTTATGGGGCACCCTAATTGTTCACACGTTAATGGAAGAACCCAAGCGATTTAGTCAAATTCACAAATTTATTCCAGATTTGAGTATACGTATGCTTAACGAACGTATTAAGAAACTTGAAGAGTTAGGAATTATCAATCGAAATGTCATCATAGAATACCCCTATTCGAATCGAGTATTCTTTGAGAAAAGGAACTGAATTAGGAAAACTCTCAACGCTGTAGAAAATTGGGCTATGAAGTGGCTATAATATTCGTCCAGATGTACTCTGCTACGCTTGAGTTGTCCAAACAACAAAAAGGCCAACTACTTAAAAGTAGTTGGCCCGTCTTCCTAAACTGTAATTTATATGTGATCGAAGAAGGACACAGCAATATCCGTAGTTCCATGCAATTCAAATACCACAATCTCATTCTCACCTTGATTCAATAATGGACCTGGCACATACAACGTCTTCTGAGGTCCAACATTCCAGTAACGTCCTAGATTAAATCCGTTAATGAATACAACACCTTTGGTCCAACCTTCCAGACTAAGGAACGTGTCTCCAATTTCTTCAACCATCCAGTTCCCACGGAAAAAGCTAGGTTGCGTTTGCTGAGATAACGATTCAAAGGCAAGACCAGATAAATCGGTTAATGGAAGTGTATATGTCGTCCAATTAGACAAGAACTGTCGTCCATAACGTACACCTTCGGTAATCCCTTTGTTGTCTTTTAGATAGGGACCATAATTGACACGACCTAAATTCTCCACCAATATGCTAACCTGCACCCCATCCTCTGGGACATCGAACGCTAACTGTGCAGCACTTGAATCGCTACGATCCAGAACCCCAGCCAGTTGTCCATCAAGATACACAAGTGCGCGATCATGCAAGTCCTGAATGTAGAACTCTTCTTTCGGGCGAGGACCAGAAATGAATGTACTATAGTGGATGAACCCGTAATCCTGCCCCAATTTCTCCATTGTTTCTGGGTATGCTGAATGTATTGGTGTTGAAATACGATCCAGATTTGCAATTAATGGCGCCTGCTCGGTCATAACGACTCGTCCATAAGCTTTCTTCGGAATAGGTGCTGGTAGTTCACAAGCTTCGAGTTCTACATATTTCGAGATCACTTCACGTACGGCATAATATTTCTCCGTTGGATCACCGGATTCATTCAAGAGTGCATCATAATCATAACTTGTGACCGTAGGTTCATAACTATCCTCTGTATGACCGTTCGCCCCATTGTAAAAGCCAAAATTCGTTCCGCCATGGAACATATAGAAATTAACGGATGCATTCAGACGAAGCATCTCATCTAGTACAGTGACGACAGTTTTAGTAGGTTGTGTATGATGTTCCTCACGCCAATGGTCAAACCAACCGTTCCAGAATTCCATACACATGATAGGTGCATCTGGTTGATATTCTCTTAGCTTATCGAATGCTTCTTTTGCCCCGGAACCGAAGTTAACGGTCGCCAGAACGCCATCGATCATGCCACCTTGCAGCATAGAATCTTCAGCACCATCAGAAGTGAACAAGAGCACATCCATCCCACGGCTGATCATGGCCTCTTTCAAATAATTCAAGTACTCTTTATCGTTTCCATAGCTACCATACTCATTCTCAATCTGTAGTCCAATAATCGGCCCACCATTCGTGCATAACAATGGCTTTAATAGAGGTAGCAACTTATCATAATAATCATCAACGTGATCCAAAAACGGCTTATGGTAGCACCTTAGTCGCATATCTGAGTCAGCCAGTAGCCAAGAAGGTAATCCGCCGAATTCCCATTCCGCACAAATATAAGGGGAAGGCCGAACCATGACTTTCAATTCAAGTTCTCCGGCTAACTCAATGAACCGAACAAGATTCGCCATGCCTTCAAAATTAAATTCCCCTTTCTTCGGCTCGTGAAGATTCCAAGGAACATAAGTTTCAATCGTATTTAATCCACAAGCCTTTAATTTCAACAGTCTATCTTGCCAATACTCCGGCACAATTCGAAAATAATGGATCGCTCCTGAAAGAATCTGAATAGGCTGATCATTGTCATAAAAAGATGATCCTGAATAATGAAATGTAGACATGCTTCCCCTCCATACCATCAATGATTTACATGTTTAAGTATAGTTACGGATTATTGCTTGATTGATCCGATCTCTTGTCGCTAACAACCAATCCCCGCCGCCCCGCGGATATTCCGTGAACGTTAATGGTTCTGCTAGACCCTCTTCCAAGATCGCTAGTGTCTGCTCTTTACCAATTTTCTGTTCAAGTAGCTGCAATGCACGCATGTCTTGCAACCCTTCAAATAACACTTCCAGTCGGATCGACTCAATCGGACCATCCTTGCCTGGATAGACCAAGTAAGCATCCCCTGAAGGAAATGCATGCATCGCATCCGTCGTCCGATATGGATCTAACTGCTGATGAATAGAATTTTGTGAATACCAGAAGTTATAGCCCCAATGCAGAAATCCTTGTAACCCGAACTTATACAGTTGAAATCCAATAACCCGGTTTCTGGCTGAAGGCATATTAAAGAAGCGGTTCGATACTTGCTCACCTTGAGCGCAGCAATAGTACGTCCATAGATCTGGTACTTGATGCTCGAGGAACGGTTCAATATGGTTATTCCCTGGAATCGGCCTCTTTACTAGACCTTCCTTATACAAGTCCAGATCCGACAAAGCATCCATTATCGGATAATTGGATAAATGTTTATGAATCATATTACTCGCAGCACGGTATGATTCCATATGCTCACGACCCGGCTCGTCCGAAATATGGAACCAACTTTGCTGATCTATTCCTTGATCCTTCAAATATTGATTAAGTTGTGGCAGGAATTGATCCAAGAAACTTATATAGACCTCAGAGGACGCGTCAGTCTCCCATCCGAACAGTTGCTGCTCCTTACCTTCTTTGAATCCCATGATCTTCGGAGCATGCCTCGCTCCCCATTGCGTAAATAAGTGAGAGAACTCAAAGTATTTAAAGCCAAGCTTCCTCCCCATTTCCACCCAGCGTGTAAGTCGATTAAATCCAAAAGTATACGTACCATCGTCCTCCACTGCCACATCAACGAGTTGAACCGTTGGCCGTTCTCCTCCAATGGCTGTATCAAGCGGTGGTGTGAACAACGGCGTCAGTATCATGTTCATGCCATGCTTAACCATGGAATCCGCATACCGTTCCAGAAGTCCCCAGTGAGCTTCACTAAAGATTTCGACGCCATACTGCGTCGCAATACAATCCACATGGAACCATTCCGTATGAATGAGCTGTTGAGCTGGTAGTGTGACCGGAATGACGTTAAGTTCGAACGTATCCGTTAATGCTAATACAATCTCTTCATCAGATCTAAATGCGATTTGAATCGGATGAGCTCCTGCAGGAACCGACGAATCCAATTCAATGCTCAGCCAGATCGAACGCCATTGGTCGGGGATTGAAGAAATGGCTTGTTGATCAAGGTTGTATAATGGATCTGGATATAGTCCCGGTGCGGTACGTAATACATCATCGTCATGGTTCTGGAAACAAGGCATTTCTGACGGAACCAGTCCGACAGATCTTATAAGTACCTTATCAGCAAGAGAAGACTTAACATCGATGCTCATATTTTTCAATAGTGTATCGGATGTGTAAGCAACCTGAAATGAATAGGTTTCTCCCCACAGAGCACATGCACTACTAAAGGACGTTTCTATCGGTCTCTCATCTGCAAATACCTTGGTTAGCGAGCTTAGTAACATCGTTTGCAACTGTGCTTGATTATTCATCATTTAGAACATCTCCTCAATAGCGCTAGCGCTAACATCTTGCGCAAATTCTTTCAGTCGAACACTGTTTCCATCTATTCTTGACTGCTCGGCGGCAAACGCCATGAGGTGACTTTGAATCGATTGCTCCGCGGAAGTAAGCCCCTGACTCTTACCATCCTCTCGAACAAGCCTTAGGAAATCCTTAATTAACCCCATATCACCACCGCCATGTCCGACATGGCCTCCCTTATCCTCAAAGGATATTCGCTCGACCTTACCGCTCCCGAAATGAAGAATCTCAATTTCATTCTTCTCCATTGCGCCACGAATTTCACCTTTTGTTCCCATAAGTTTCATCGTCCGGCTAACATCTCTAGTAAATGCACTCATCGTAAACGCTGCAGTGACGGAATTTGCAAATTCCAAATTCACAACTTGATGATCCACAACATCGTTATCACAATGGTAGACACATCTACCGTAAGGGCCTTCCTGCAATGCCTGATAACGGGCACTATAACTCATATCATCACTAATAGCCGACGTAGGCCAATTCGTATCTTCGGTTAGATATAGATTAGGCGCATAATAGAGACAATCATCAGCGACAGGGCAGCCATCTAGACAGCGTAAAGGTGCTCCTTCAGGTGCTTGATCGGCAGTGAAATGAGAGAGAGATCCAAAGGAAGATACTTGAACGCATTCAGAATCTGCCAACCACAGGAGAATATCGAGATCATGACCTGACTTCGCCAAAATCATCGGGCTAGAATCTTCTTTTCTACTCCAATTACCTCTAACGAAACTATGTGCTTGATGCCAGTAGCCCACATTCTCATTGTGCTGGATGGACATCAATTGACCAATGGCACCCTGCTTAAGAAGTTCTTTTATAGTAGAAAAGAATTGGGTGTAACGTAACACATGACAAATGGAGAATACGCGATTGACCTGGGAAGCCATTTCGCCCATCAAGATACATTCCTTGGGATCAGGGGACATTGGCTTTTCAAGCAGTACATGATAACCTGCCTGAAGCGCTTTCATCGTTGGTTCGAAATGCTGTTTATCTTGAGTACATATTAGCACAGCGTCGGCGAGTTTCGGAAGCATGAAGAAATCATCCCAGCTCTCAAAACACATGTCCTCTGCAATGTCATGCCTTGCTTTGAAATTCTCTCTTCGTTCCTTTATCGGTTCAGCAACAGCTATGACCTCAAGTTCATGAGGATGCTGAAGAGCATATTCTAAATAATTGATTCCTCGTAGCCCCGCACCGATTAACGCCACTGTAATTTTCTTCATAAGTCCTCATTCGCTCCTCTGCTTAGCATCTATTCTTTAACACTTCCGACTATGATTCCTTTAACAAAATACTTCTGTAAGAATGGATAGACGATCATAATGGGCAAAGCGCCCATGAAAATTTGAGCTGTCTTGAGTGTCTTCTCGCTCAGGTTCTCCATCGCTTTAATCTGCTCAATCGAAATAGATGACATCTGAGCATTCATAGACATTATTAATGTTGATAGATACGTCTGCAGTGGGTACTTATCCGGTGAATTCAAGTAAAGAATACCGTCAAACCAAGCGTTCCAATGCCCCACAATCGTGAATAATCCAATGGTAGCAATCGACGGTAGCGATACCGGCAAGTAAATTTTCCAAAGTATTATCCAATGGCCAGCTCCGTCAATCGTAGCTGCCTCATCTAATTCTTTGGGAATGGATCTGAAGAAATTCAGCATCAGGACCATATTCCATACATTTAAAGCGCCGGGTAAGATCAGGGCCCAAATGGAGTCAATTAAACCCGTATTTTTCACTAAGATATAGGTAGGAATTAATCCACCTCCGAAAAACATAGTGATTGCAAAGAACCATACATAAGGAGTTCTAAATTTAAACCGATCATTCGATTTGGATAAAGGGTACGCTGTAATGAAAACAAGGAACAAATTCACTATTGTACCCAGGACTACTCGCTTTACCGAAACCCATAAGGATCGAAAGAACTCTACCTTCTCTCCTAAGTACACATAAGAATCGAAGGAAAAACCAACGGGCCAGAGTCTTACTTCCCCAGCACTCGCTGCTGTATTCGAGCTAAGTGAGATGGAGAGTAAATGAATGAACGGGATCACACTAAGTACTGTGATAAGAGCTAATAGCAATGTATTGAACACGATAAATAACTTTCTGCTGATTGATTGTTTATGTCTCATAGTCCTACCTCCAGCCCCTAGAATATTCGATATCCATTGTATTTGTACGCAGCATAGTAGGTCGACGATACCAAGATTAAAGAGATCACAGATTTAAAGAGACCGACAGCTGCAGCAGGTCCAAACTGTTGGCTAAACATACCCAATCGATAGACGAACGTATCAATAACATCTGCCCCTTCATACACCGTTGGGTTATACATGATCAAGATTTGCTCGAAGCCGGCATTGAGAATACTCCCTAAACTTAATACAGCGAGCAAGATAAGAATCGGGGCCATACTTGGAAGCGTAATGTGAATCATTTGCTTCCATCTTCCAGCTCCGTCTATCTCTGCCGCCTCATAGAGCGTGGAATTAATGCCAATGATGACGGCAAGCATGACGATCATATTGTAGCCCATCCCTTTCCAAACGTCTGATCCAATAATAATTCCTCTGAACCATTGATTATCCAGCATGAACATAATGGGTTTAAAACCAATCGAGGATATCAAGCCATTAACAGCACCATTCAGAGAGAACAACTCAATAATGATGCCTCCAAGCACAGTCCATGACAGAAAGAACGGTAGGAAAATAGCTGATTGAACTATGCGTGAGAACCATTGCTTTGTAACCTCATTTAGCAATAAAGCCAAAATAAGGGGAACAACCAGGAATAACACCATTTTGAAAATCGAGATGATAACTGTATTCCAGAGGACTTGACCGAAATCCGGTAATTGAAATACATAACGGAAGTTGTCAAAGCCCACAAATTTCGATTTAAAAAAACCAGACAACGGCTCAAATTGTTGAAAAGCCATCACAAGACCAGCCATTGGACCGTATGCATAAATCAATGTAACGATAACCCCAGGTATTAACATCAGATGCAGCAGATACTCTTTTTTCAGCGTTCTCATAGAGACCCACCCTTCCTACATATTTTAAAACGGGAGCTGATACCGATTTCTCGACTCATCTCTCCCGCTTTATGATCCTATTGATTTATTTCGTAGCTTGCTTGGTATACCATTCATTTACCTCTTGCGTGATTTGATCTCCGCCAAGTGACTTCCAACTTGCAACGAACTTATCGAATTCATCTAGAGGCGCACCCATGATTATTTTCGTGAAGGACTCTTGCATCAATTTATCTAGCTGAGTACCCTTCTCTACCTGTGATGCCACTGGTATTCCGTAGAATTCATTGTTCACATATGCTTTACTTTCTTTAAGCTGGCGTGTCATACCCCAGCCGCCATCTTTGGCTGCACGGCTAAAGTACTGACCCCAGTTCACGCCTCTGGATGCAGTTGACGTATCTCCTGAGAGGAAATCCTTCGTTGCTTTGAATACATCGGCTACGTTCTTGTAATTCTCATCATCTAGTGTAATTTCAGTCTGATTCGCATCGAGCGCTTTGTTCACTTCTGTATAAATCGTATCGATCTGAGCAGGATTGTAGATCCGCGGATTAAACCAGTTATATACATATCCTTTTTCAGCTTTATTCTGGTCCATATATTTCTTATTGCCCATTTCAATATAGAAGTTGATCATCTTAATGGCTGCTTCTGGATTTTTCATTTTTTTGTTCACAGCGAAAAGTTTACTACTGCGGATTTTCGGAACAAGTGTGTTTCCTGGGCCTTCCAACCCTGGAATCTGAACCGCGATCCAATTGGCTTTCGGATCTTTATCCATATTTAAGTTAAGCGGCCAGTTCGGATACCACCATTCTCCGTAAGATATACCCACTTTACCTGCCGTGATATCTTCTACTGACTTATTCTCATCCTTGAGAGCGAACTCTTTATCAAGGATTCCATTCTGATACCAAGATTGCAGCTTACCAAGAGCAGCCTTCACTTCTGGTTGAATAAGACCCGGAATTAATTTACCTTCACTGTCTTTAATCCAAGCAGATTGATTATCACCAATGGAAGGATAGGCTCCAAATCCATTAAAGAATCCTCTGAGATCAAATCCCCAGAAAAATAAATTCTTTTGCGCGGCGATACCGTACGTATCATTCTTACCATTTTTGTCTGGGTCATTTTTAACAAACGCTTCTGCAACTTTCTCTAGTTCATCAATGGTTTTCGGAGCTTGTAAATTCAGATTATCAAGCCAATCTTTCCGAATCCATAGCTGCTGCGAGGACAGGAAAGGATCCTCAAAAGCAGGAATAGCTAGTTGCTTGCCGTCAGATTCAAAGGTCTTCATAGCGAATCCTCCATCAGACTCCATATATTTCTTGAGAGCCGGAGATGCGTATTGTTTATAAGCATCCGTTAAATCAGCAAGCATGTCTTGGTTTTTAAGTTTCTCAAAATTCTTCGGATCAAGTTCTAGAATATCCGGCAGATCTGCCGACGCCATAGCAAGTGAGAATTTCTGTTCAAACTGGCTAGACGGAACCGTCCATTTATATTTCACTTCGATGTTCAACATTTCTTTTAAGTCTTTGAAGTAGGCATTCTCTTCTGGTTTAATTCCTTGCGGAGTTCTTGGATCTTCTGGCGGGTTATACCCGAGTACTTCCGTTACAGTGACAAGATCAGCATATTTACCAAGCGGATCTGGTGGCGTATTGGTCTTTGTTTCCTCTTTAGTCGTGACTGGTTCACTAGTTGTAGTAGCTGTCTTGTCTTGACTTGAACACGCTGTGAATAACGAAACTGCCATCGTTGCAAGTAACATCATTTTCCATGGTTTGATTTTTTTCATATTGAACGCTTTCCCCCTTTATATTCTGCGAATGTTTAAACAACCTGTGCTGATATATTTCATTCTAACCAGAAAAGAAAGCGCTATCAATTTTGAGTTTTTTACATTGCTTGTAATTTATTTACTTATTCCGATATTCCTGCGGGGACAAGCCCATCTTTTTTTTGAAGAAAGTCGTAAAATAAGAATGCGAATCAAATCCAACTCGAATAGCGATTTCATTCAATCTAAGCGTCGTATTCTCCATCAGGTGTATTGCACCATCCAGCTTCTTCGTTTGAATATATTCTAATAAATTGTGACCTGTCATCTGTTTATAATAGCGAGACAAGTAAGAGGGATTGAAATGCACCTCCTCCGCAATTGCAGTAAGGGAAACATCGCCTGATAAATTCTTATCTACGTACCTTTGAATTTTTTCAATGACTAATGTATTCCCATCATCCTGCTGTATCCGGCCGCCTTCATAGAGGGATTCTTCATGCGCACTTGTCTTTTCAATATCTACGATAACCATATTCTGACCTAAAGAAGCCATGTTTTGGATCATGGAATGTAGTGATTTGTACTGGAGTCGGATCGTATCCCAATTGTTCATCAAATTTCTTGACATCCCAAAGGAAACAGAAACCCTCAGTAGCTCTTCACATTCATTCTGAACAAGCTCCAAGATCCCCCTCATATAGACCACTATGCCACGCCCTTCTTGAAATCGACTCATCAATTCTTCACCGGGTTGAAGTAGCCACACAAGTACATCATCAGGATAGATTACTTTTTCACATACGATAGATGGAGGTAAATAATTGTCAAATATCCGTTGAACGGTCTGAAGGTTAATCTTAGATTTATGTCCCTCTAGCCTGTCCACTTGTCCAATAAGAAAGAATGCAGGTTGATCGATGGATATCCTAATATCCACTTCCTCATAACGGGGTTCACACCGTAAGAAGATCAGAGATACCCCGTTAAACACTCTTTCCAACAGCTCATTTTTGAGGAAGGGTTCAGCAATCTGGAATTGCATTTGTACCCTTTCCTGTTGTCTTCTAAGGTTATTCTCCTCTTCTAGCTTACTAATCGCTACTTTTACCGCTTGAAAAATAGGTTCTATACCTTCGGTCTTGAGGATGTAATTATCCACTTTTTTACGTAACGCTTCATACACGTATTCAAATTCACTATAGCCTGTTAGAAATATAATTCGGCATAAAGGCCAATAGTAGGCAATTTCATCTACAAGTTGAAGACCATTCTTCTGCGGCATGCGAATATCACAGACTAAGATGTCCAGCTTTGTTGTCATGGCTATATTAAGCGCTTCTTTCGATGAATAAGCTTTGCATATATCAAGTTCAAATTCTGTATTTTCCTGAAAAAGCTGAACTAAGCCGTTTACAATGGTAGGTTCGTCGTCTACAATCAACAATCGGTACATGGTTATGCCTCCTCATTCTCATTTTTATTCATAATCACAAGCTCAACCTTTAAGCCGCCATATTGGCTACGGGAGACGAATAAGCCGCTTTCCGCTCCATACTTCAATTGTAATCTATTATTAACGTTTATTAAGCCCGTCTTCTCCATTTGTTTAGAATCCATTGCAAGTTTTTCTCGTAAAACTTCTATGTCCTTAGTTGTTAAGAGATTTCCATTATCCTCCACAATGATCCGCACTACCCCATTGTGACAGTTAGCTCTGATATAGACCACTCCCTCCACGGTACCATCTTCAAAGGCATGCTCAAACACATTTTCGACGATCGGTTGGATCATAAGGCGGGGCACGGAGATGGTATTCGATTCATCCGGAATTTCATCGTATTCATAACGAATGCGATTCGAGAAGCGGATACACTGAATCTCGCAATAATCCAGAGCATGTCGATACTCTTTATACAGAGGCACTTCATCCGATCCACTCCTCGTTATGTACTGGTAGTAACTCCCGAGCTTCTGTGAAAGCTCAGCAGCATTCTCTGAATCCCCAACTTTACACATCATATAAATATTAAAGAAACTATTATAGAGGAAATGGGGGTTGATTTGCGACTGTAATTGCTTCAATTGGGAGTGCTGCAGAGCGATTTTTTGTTCGTAATTCTCCTCAATTGAGCGTTTCAGGTTGAATGCCATCCGGTTAAAACTATGAAATAAATAGTGAAACTCATCCTTGGTCTTGGATTCAATCACGATATTGAGATTATCGGTTTCTATCATATGAAATGCTTTCACTAACTTGGATAGCGGTCTGTGAATCAATAGACTGAGCGAAAACGAATAGAGAACCATGATCACGATGGCTATGCCAAACAAAGTGTAGAACCAAGTAATGAACTGACTTAATGTGCGTGTGATTTCACGCTGATTCACATACATGATGAGCGATAAATCCATGGAGCCGACATCATTCTGTATGATGAAATAACTTGTTCCGTGTAATTGTTTTATGACTGGATTGATCGAATTACGAACACTCTGATCGTCAATTAGGTCGGAAATAGCTTCAGATTCTTGATTATCCATTGCTGTAGACATTATAGAACCCAAATTGCTATTTCCAAGTAACACTTCCGATTCCTTATATAACGTAGCGATTTGGTTTAATGCCTCTAATAACTTGGGTTTAGAAATTTCTATATATGAGATTGTTCCACCGTTATTCTCAGTCTCTATGAAGAAAATTCGATCCCCATCCCTGTAGAATGAAGGTTTCGGCGTAGTGCTCATCATAGAAGAAATAAGCCTAAATTCCTCATTGGGCGTATTAGTGACTCCCTTCATACTAGAGATCGTTTTCCCTAAAGCGCTTACATATACTCCTGCATTGATTACATAATCGCTAGAGATCAGAAGCGTAGTCAATCGGTCTCTGACCTGATCAATTAATGCCACCCGTTCATAATTTTCTAACATGCTACCTCTAAAGCTAAGTTTCTGTAAATCCTTATCACTTAGAAATTGCAATTGCAGATTACGGATGAAATACATTTCTTTATCTAGCTGCTTGGAATAAAAGGATGCTCCTGCAAGAGATGAATCCAAAATCGCATTTTTAGTTAATGACATACCCTTGTAATTCACCCAAATGTTCATCGAAATGAGAGGAATAAGAAATGCTATAAATACGATCACTATTTTTTTGTACACGAACCCTTTGGACATTTTTCTCGCAGTTAATAGTTTCATGCTTCACCTCCATGTTGATTTCAAGGTTCCTATTCATCTAGTATAGTGATATACAAAAAAAGAATCATCCTTTTGGGAGATTCCTTTTTTGCTCCTCATCTAATTCCCCTGATCTCAGATCAGATTAGCGATTATTGTACAACTCCACTTCATTTATTGCAAAATTACCCCACTTCAGGTTGGCTCCTTTTATTTTAAGGCGGAACTGTGTTGCCGTTGTTGAGTTAAATTGAATGCTTTGCGATTCATCGGTGCCGTCACTGGATTTCCACATCCATTGCACACCCGTCTTAAGAGGGCTCCAAGCCGTACCGTTATAGTATTCGAGATCCAACTTCGTTACGCCTTGTCCGGTTCCAAACCTTGTAACGATCTTCAGATTATTCGCTGTAACAGGTTTCGCACCAAAATCAAGGGTAATATAGTTCGGGAAGCTAACCCCCTTATCTATACTTGACCATGCGTTATCATAAGAGCTGTCATGAAGACCCTTAGTAGAACCGCCCGACAAAGTACCGATTGTTGCATTTATTGTCGCTAATGGAGCCAAGTTGCCCACCGAAGGCCCTGGAGGTTTCGGTAACGCAGTAACGGGTGCTGGAGTGAACACGATAGGTGTCTTATTTGTGGTAGGAGGCACTGCACCTTGATACTCATAAGCACCTATATCTGGGTCTCCGTTGTACAACGTGTTGCCGAAATAGTCACGACCGCCATTGTCAGCAATAGGAACTCCTGCACCGATAAGAGGGGAATCCTGCTGCAATTGGTAACCATCTACTGTATTCATCCCAACCCCGCCGCTGCCCGGGCTCATCAACTTCGGATTCGTGGTTATCTTATGGGCATCTGAACTGACCAATGTTTTCCCGCCAAAATAAGCGTTATTATCAAAAGTTTGCCCCGTTAAGTTCCAACCTCGATCCCCTGTACTGTAATAAACATTATTGTAGTTCATGATATTCTTCGGTTTGCCAGAGGACTTGGTGAAATAGTCACTCATGACTGGATTACCGGATGCTGCCCCTACATAAATCGTATTATTGTAGTTAAGTACCGTATCAATGGAACCGCTGTACCTGAAAATGCGACCTTTGTCATTTTGGCTGATGTTATATCTCACAATGGTATTGGTTGTGTAATAGGTATCATTTACAAAGAGCATAAATCCGCCTGCGTTATCATGACTGTAATTATATTGAACTAAAGATCCTATATTTCCAGCATCCACATCAAATCCTGAACCATCTTCTGATCCGTTACGACTGGCAAAAGATTCATTAAATTGAACAACGTTATTGTCTGCATAGGCCCACCAGATGGATGCATTCGTTGCGAGATAAGTAGACTCTTGAACAGTGTTATGTTCAACAATAGCACCGTCCGTTACATTCCAGGCGATACCGCCTGTTGCTGCTCTTACGATGGTATTATTGGAAATCTTCACGTGAGTAGAAGGTGTCCATGGACCGTAAGGCTTGGGAACCCACTCCCACAGATCTCCCATGCCATAACGAACAATACAATTGGAACCTATATAAATACCATAAGCATCTACATCGGTTAATGTGTTGCCATCGATAAGAACATCATTAAACGCACTCGGAACTGATGATCCAACAGAGTCGAATATGATGCCTCCGGATCGCGTCGTATACACGCCATCAACATCATGAATGTTTAAATTCTTGATATAAATATGGTTTAAAATTCCACCCTCTTCATTCAAGATATAGACACCGCGCCGTTCACCCCGTGCTCCCTTCCAGTCTCTCGTAAAAGGCTCTGAAGAGGGATTCGTTATTTCCAAATTATTGATTTCCCAATATTCTTGATTCTTCAAAAACACGGTTTGAAGTTCTGACTTAATACCCATTATCAACGGCTTGCTCCCTGTACCATACATATCAATGACGATTGGGCTGCCGCTTACACCTGAGCCTTTGGGCCAGAGCTGACCCTGCCACGATCCGCCTGATTTGAACAGAATTTGGTCTCCAGAAGCAAATGTCGTTGCATTAACTTTGGCTAATGTCTTCCATGCACCCCCCTGAATCCGTACCGACATTACTGTCATTCCCGCTTACGTTATCCACGTAGTACGTCTTCCCTGCTGCAGCCATGACTCTTGTAGAAGAAGTGGTAACCGTGATACTTGATAGCATAACAATAGTAATCAACATGCTAAATACTTTCCGTACTCTCCCTTTCAACATAAGCCTTCTTCCTCCCTTTTTTCATTCATGACGGATTGTCAAATACCACGCACTTAGCCTGACAATCGGTCTTATGTAAATACTCATCGGATGACCGATGAAGCGCTTACAAAAAAGTAAAAAAAATATTTATTCAGTAATCTTCCAGGATTGATAGCTGCTTTCATTCAATACAATCTGAGCTTCTGATAGCTTCTGACGGATCCGTTCCTCATATTTGTTATCTATATAATCATTAAGTACTTGTTCCTTCGTTTCCTCATATGCCGTATAACCCGAACCAGGCTCTATTTTTTCAATACACTTCACAATGTTAAAACTTCCATTTTCTTCAATAATGCTGCTTTTTTCTTGTACAGTAAGCTTTAATGAAGCTTGAGCCAGAGGACTTCTGGAATTCTGCCTATCATTCCCCAGATTAAATATCAGTTCGTTCTCAATGTCTTTATCCTTAAAGGCTTCAGCAAGATCCATAAAGGAAGCTCCAGATGCAAGCTCAGCGTTCACCATCTCCATTTCCTTCTTCGCCTGTTCTTTCTTGATCACATCCACATGATCATTGGAATCAAGAAAGGAAATAGATATTCTCTGTACCTTTACCAGACCTGGTGTACTGTATAATTCGTCCTTATGTGTATTGTAAAATCCTTTCAACATTTGTTCATCCTGTTTATTACTGTTCATCTGCATGCTTTGTTTTACAGAAATCATTGAATTGGTCAGTACATATTCAAAATAAGCTTCTTCATCATATTGGGCAGGCCCATATACAACCTGATGATTCTCGATGGCTTTCGCCCTTCTTGCATTTTCCTGATCTAATTGATGCACAAATCCCTGAAAGCTTATGTCCTGTAAAACGCCGAGTTCCTTGGCTATCATTTGTCTGACTTTAATTTTCACACTCTCGTCCAGTGCTTTTTTCTTCAATACCTCCGCAGGTACTTCTCCGTCAAAAGAAGTACTCCAAAATTGCGTCGTCAGTTCTGCGTTGTACTTATCTCGGAAATAATTCATGATATTAGGCTTGTTCATTCGAATCGCTCTGTTATACTCGGCCACACTGATAGGTATCCCATTAATCTTTACGATATAATCATCTTCATCGACTTTCATTCGAATCTTTTCTTTCGAAAATGCTGCTGATGTCACAATGGTAAGTAATAAGAATCCCGCAATAATCCACTTATACTTTAGGATTGAAATTTGTAACTGTCCCATGGACGTACATCACCTCCTAATTTAGTTCATATTATAAACTTCGCTTGTTACCGAAACAATTTCAAACATTTTACTTTCACTTGTAATATCTTTACCTTTTGAGTATCCGAAGAAAAGCAGAAGCAGCACTAGAACGAAGAAGGTAAACAGCAATATGTGGGGCATTGGCTCTCCTCCTGGATTAACTAACGCGTGATGGACACTCCTATCTTAAAGCCGCCATTTTACACCACTATGACAAAATAAAAAGACAACGCAAGAAACAAACCAACTACTTGAATCGTAGTTGGCTTGTCTTAGACTTTTATTGCAATTGAATCTGTTGCCCCTTAATTGAAACGAAATCCACATTTTCGATTTGTATAACCTCTGGATAGAGTAATTTAACCCTTTCACTACTTCACGATTTACAACTCCGCTTAGAATATCCGCAGATTTGAGGTTCATATTGTCTTCAAATGGTACTATGTATGTTTTTTGAAGCTTGCGGAATCTATCAATGGCTTTGTTCTTCGCGATAATCGCTAGATAAGTCTTTAAACTCCCTCGTTCTGCATCAAATGCTAGAGGGTTTTGCCAAAATTAATCACTTGAATCCTCTCCCACACAAAAAAAGAGACACCCCATAATAAAATGTCTCTTAATATTCATATTAAAATCTTACCTAATACTAGCATGAGGTTTTCGTCTGGCATTAGACTTTAAGCTTCTTTAACAATCCTCCAGCACGTAATATCTCCAATTTTTCTTCAGGAACACTTTTAGCAAGCCCACCCTTTTTCACATCAAAACTTTCCCAATCCACAAAGAATATAAAGTCATAGGTCACGGATAAATTTTCTGAATGATCTTGCTGATTCACTGTATATGCAACTTCTTGCCACAGTTTTTTCCCTTGAATCCACCAGCTACCTCTCATTGCCCAATACATCGTTAGTTTCTGAAGCTTTTCAAGTAATTCCTTATTGCTGAGCCCTACCTGGTAGTTTACCGGATGCTCGCCAGAAGCCCATATCGTATATATATCCTTTTCCTGCTCAATTTGTTCAAGTCGAACTTGTTCAAGACCGGGATGAAATACTGGATCATAGATACCATCAATCTCATCATGTAAATAAATCGCAATAAAACACACATTTTTCCCCTGTACTTTGTTTCTTGTATCTCTCACGATGATTTCCATTTCAGCACTCAGTTCTAACTTAACTTCAGCACGTAATGCATCTGCTTCTTTTTTTGAAATATTAATATAAAGAATACTTTGATTTCCATCTAGGACTTTGTAAAGATCACCATTATCATTGTACTCCAAATATGTATAAAGTCTGCTTGAACTCAAGGAAAGAGATGGCTCACTGTATTTTGGACAAATCACTTTAACTAAACGTTCTTGCTCATAAATATATTCTTCGTCTGTAAGCCAAGCATCATTTATATCTAGGTTGTGACGCGTAACGAACTCGACACTTCGTATGGGGCGACCATCCTCAAATGTTATTTCTTTGATTGAATCAATCCTGCCATCGCGATATAGTCGTGTCAAAATTTGATTATCTGAATACGTTGTGTAGCCAATTCCATTGTTGAGTTCATCGCAGTAAGTAACACGTAATTTTCCATCTTTATCAAATCCATAAAATGTATCAGTTTCCTTTTTTAATATTCGTCCTATTTTTTCATGGTTTCGTTCGAACCAATAAGGAGTCAAATCATAACGTTTATCCGAAACATACTCCGTTCTCACAACGAGTGCCTCTGCCTCCATTTTATATTGTTCATAATTGTTCTTAGCATCTAAACAAATCTCCATATAGTGTTCTTTATTAACCAATCTGTCTCTACCTCCTAAGGTATTAAAAAAACAAAATATGACATAATATCTTAATTATTATTACCTATTAAATGAAATTAGACAATGTGCTTCTTACATTTTCAAACAAATAAAAATAGAGGCCAACTACTAAATGTAGTTGACCTCTATATACTCGGTTCCCATCTAACTAACTCATGTTCAGAAGTTGTTGTTGTGTACCCTGAATTAGTGTTACATAGCTTCGGCTGTTTTCACCTTTTTCTTTCTCTTATCAAGTGCAACTGCCAATACGATCATACTGATAAGCCCAATAACTGCGAATATAGTAGCCGTTACGAATGACATATTAATACCATGCACCAATCCGTTCCCGGAAATCTCTTTGAATTGTTGGGATGCTGGATCTACTTGACCGGCTTTCGCCACTTCTGTTGATATGAACAGCTTTGTTTGTGTTGCCATGATCGTTGTCATAACAGCTGTTCCTATCGCACCGGAAATGGATTGAAGTGTGTTCTGCATAGCTGTACCATGACCTTGCAATGTAGGGCGTAAAGAATTTAATCCCGAAGTCATGAGTGGCATCGTTAAGAACGTTACACCAAATGAACGTACCATATAAATAACGATCATCAATACAACTCCAGTGGTGTAGGAAAGATTCGTGTACAATGCGGTCGTGATAACGAGAATAGTCACACCGGTAATCCCAATCCATTTCATACCGTGCTTATCAAAAAGTCTACCCGCAATCGGTGACATGATGGCCATGACAATACTACCCGGTAAGAGGAATAGCCCCGATTCTAGCGCAGTCATCCCCCGACTACTTTGTAAATAAGTAGGTAGCAGAATCATGGCTGAGTAAATGACACCATTCACGAAGAAACTTATAACTATCGATAATGTGTATTCTAATGATTTAAATATCCTTAGATCAATCAACGGTTCTTCTATCTTAAGTTGGCGTATAACGAATAGTGCAAGTGAGATCAACCCGACCACAATAGCGCTCAATACTGGAAGGCTTCCCCAACCTAGTTTGCCAGCTACGCCAAACCCATATAAAATTCCACCAAATCCAAATGTGGATGTAATGACACTTAGAACATCAAGCTTCGCTTGTTTCGGTTCAGATACATTTTTCAGTATAAAGAAAGAAACGAATAGTGCGACAAGTGAAAATGGTAATACGGCAAAAAATACATATCGCCACGACAATTGTGTGATCAATAGTCCTGATAATGTGGGACCTACTGCTGGTGCAAACATAATAGCTACACCGACAATCCCCATCGCAGCCCCGCGCTTTTCTATTGGAAAGAGCCGAAACACGACGTTAATTAATAAAGGCATAACAATACCTGCTCCTATGGCTTGCACAACTCGACCTAATAATAGCATCGTAAAGTTCGGTGCAGCTCCGCAAATAATTGTACCGATTGAGAACGTAATCATGGATGTAAAGAATAGCTGACGTGTCGTAAATCGTGCCATTAGAAATGCTGTAACTGGGATGAACACACCGCTTACGAGCATATATAATGTTATTAACCATTGTGATGTTGATGTTTCTACACCGAACTCCTTCGATAATGTAGGTAATGCAACATTAAGTACCGTTTGATTTAGAATTGCGGCAATCGCACCAATTAACAGAACGGTTAATATAGGCCCTGTTCTAGGCGTGCCAGCTTTTTGGATCGACATATTTCTATCCTCATCTCTCTTTTGTTAGGTATTGTAAATTTAATCATTAGCATACTAACTATTATATTAAAAAAATCAAACGTTCAAATTATCGATCATTTGATTTAGAAGTCGTCTTAGTAAGAGCAGTTCCTCTGGGTATATACCATGGAGTAGCTTTTCTTGATGTTTATGCCAGATCTCCTGTAAAGGTTGTTCAAGTGCCCGACCTTCTTCCGTTAGATAGACCCGACTGATACGAGCATCATTAACATCCTGCATTCGAGTAACTAGACCATATTCTACTAATTTCTTTAACATATTACTTAATGTTGGTGGTTCACAACCCATTCTCTCACTTAATTGTGATTGAGCAAGCCCATCTTCCATCCATAAATGATAAAGTGCATGTTCTTGTCCAACATGGATATGAAGATCCAAGAGTGCATCTGAATAATTTTTTCTCGACTTCGCGCTTAATTTACCTAATAACATGCGAATATCCTCTTCGATCATCTTCCGTACTCCTCCCATAAACACTTAGTGTGCTAATGATATCTCAAATTTTAAGTATATGTCAACTTTTTCACAAAGTGTTCATCAAGAAAGCGTATTAAAAAACCCACTAATTTCTCTACGTGTAGTAGACGAAATAGTGAGTTTAGTTGGGTCAGTTCAATCCATTTTATAATACTTGTAGAATCCATTCTAATGATAATGATAGCGCCAGTAAGGCAAAAATGAATGGAGGTAACACTTTTTTGAATGCATCCTTAATGATCATGTGAATCCCAGTAGCCCCAAGCATGGTCGATCCTATAATCAGCCCTCCTATCGCCACAAACTTCTCATCAAAGAATCCGATGACCAAAGCAATAGCCCCAAGTACCTCAACCAATCCCGTCACAATCCGAAGCCATTGAGGTAAATTAATCTCTTTAAAAATCTCTACTTGCTGTTTGCTACCTAGCAACTTCGATGTACCTGCTACAAGAAACATAAATATAAAAAAACACTGTATGACGATCATTACGATATTCAATTCAAATTACCCCTTTTGATGTCTAATAAATTAACATGTACTCTTACTTCTTTTTAAGAAAAAACGTTATTATGAATACGACAACAGCCAGTATAGAAGTCACTAGAAACGCATCTTGCATTCCCATAATACTTGCTAATTTCAAACCTTCTGATTCGGATAATGTGCTTGATAATTCAGGTATATAGTTCTTGGTTTGTGTTGACATAATGGTAGTTAATAATGCTGTACCTATAGAACCTGAAACCATACGTGCGGTATTGGCCGCCGCTACACCATGTCTGCTTAGTGTTCGAGGTAGTTGATTGAGTCCATGTGTCATGACTGTCATCATGATAAATGAGATACCCAGCATAAAAGACGAATACAAAACGGATATATGCAATAGACTAGAGTCTAAACTTAATGAAGTATATAACCAAGATGCTACAACAAGGATAGACATTCCAGTGAACGCTAATGGGCGAATACCGTAACGATCTAGAATGATGCCAGTAATAGGTGACATGATTCCCATCAAAATTGCACCAGGTAATAACATTAAGCCTGTTTGAAATGTAGACTGACCCAAGATGTTCTGAATATAGACAGGCGTTAAGAGTTCCACACTATACATAGCAAGTGCGACAAAAGCACCAATGGCAATCGTGATGGAGAACTGCTTATTCTTAAAGACAGATAAGTTAAGCATCGGTTGTTCAGCAACTAACTCTCGCCATATAAATAAGCTTATAAACACTATTCCTATAATGATCGTTATGATGACTTGTGTAGCACCCCAACCTAAACTTCCAGCTGTCGAGAATCCATATAATAATGATCCTAATCCGATTGTCGATGTAATCACACCTAACGTGTCAAATTTCGGATTGCTTCTCTCCGTCACATTTCGTAAGAAGAAGTAAGCTAAAATGATGTTTGAAACCCCTATTGGAATGACAATGTAAAATAACACTCTCCAAGAGTAGTTCTGTAAGACCCATCCGGATAAGGTGGGACCAATGGCTGGAGCGCATGTCATGGCAATACCAACCATACCCATAGCTTTCCCTCTCTTCTCAGGTGGAAACAAACTAAAAATGACGGTTTGTACAAGTGGCATCATTACACCCGCAGCAGCGGCTTGAAGTAATCGCCCTATTAACAGAAAGGAAAAACTTGGTGCAGACGCACATACAATCGTACCGATTGTAAATAGTCCAATCGCACTTATAAATAATTGTCTTGTAGAGAATTTCCCTATGAGATAAGCCGTAATCGGAATGACTATACCATTTACCATGATAAATCCAGTACTTAACCACTGAATGGTACTCACTTCTAAATCAAAGACCTTACTCAACTCAGGAATAGCGACATTTAAAAGGGTCTGATTTAACAGAGCTGAAAATGAGCCAAGAATTAGTATGGCTAACATTAAAAATCTCGCTTTACTACTCATATTAAGTGGGTTAGCTTTATTAATATCAGTTTCTATGATCATCATCTCGCTGTCCTTTAAATTGTGAATGAATGTAATTAGTCATGTTAGAGAATGTGTCCGGACATCTCGTATTAACTATATAATTGCATACACAACTAATATATAACCTATTAATAAAGAAATTAATAACATTTAATTATTGTTAGTTGTGTACGCAACTAATAATACATGATGATTCTTTATGAATCAAGTCATTAATTCATTTGTTTATCTGTGGAAAGATAGATTACAATAGGATAATAAGAATTAGGAATGAACCTCTGAAAGGGGAATGTACATGAACATAACTAAAACAGAATCCATTGGTCGTTGGATTTCATTACTACATAGATACGGAAATGTTTATATGAATGAACAATTGAAAGATTACAATCTAGGTGCAGGTCAATATCAATTCCTCGCTGTGTTATATGACAATGAAGGATTATCTCAAGATGAATTAGCTCATATATTAAAAATGGACAAGGGTACCGCTGCTAGAGCGATTGCAAAATTAGAGAAAGAAGGATATGTCGAGAGGAAAACCTTTAGTGTAGATAAACGAATAAAGAAATTATATCTGACGGATAAAGCACACGCCTTCAAATCAACACTAACATCAATTCTGTCCGGATGGTCCAATATTACAACGAAAGATTTATCTGCAGATGAACAAGCATTTGCCATGAAATTGCTTAATAAAATGTCCTTAAATGCTGAAGGTTATTTAAATGAAATGAAATAGAATTTGTGAAAACAAAAAGAAAAACCGATTTCTACTTAATGTAGAAGATCGGTTTTATTTTCGTTTCATACTACGCATGATCTGTTTAGCATCCTGATCCACTCGGAATGACTCTGTAATCTTTTGTAGAGCTTTATTGTATGTGAAATCGTCTAGTGAATTACTTGCTAAGTAGATTATCGTGGATTCGGGTAGCTTTATATAACAAATGGATATTGCCCATGCGACAGCCATTTTTACATAATACCCCTCGTGTTCGATGTTATCTAATCGTAGTAAAACCTGTTCTATGTATTCTTCTTCGATATAGAAATTTAGCAACATCACGACACCAAATCTTATTTCATATTCTTTATCAGAGGATAAATAAGGCTGTAAAAACTCCCATACTTGCTTCATGTTCGATTTAGTGAATTTCAACCCTATACAGAAGCTATCGCATACCGACCAATTGTCAATCCTTGGGACAAAAGCAGCGACATATGGCAGTATTTCTTCAATATCTGCCTTTGCATAACCAATGACCATACCTTGCAACATGATTTCCTCAAAGTACTCACATTCAGTATGTTCCAGATAGGAACGCCAATCGCCTTTAGCGATATTTTTGGCCAACTTCCGAAGCTCCGGAAGACGTATACCTATGATATTATTGATATTTGGAATAAGAGCAGAACTGAATTTCTGATATTCCTTATCTACTAGCTTTACTAATTGTTCCCTGATTGTCGTCTCCACTTGAAGCACTCCTTATCGCTGCTAAATTTCACAACCATCTATTGCTGCATCCTTAGATTCAATTCTATAGTGTATGCCTCATGGATGCTATTCAAACGAAATGGTCCAAAGATATATGGACGCAATCGAACCTAGTGGTGAATATTTGAGACGGTATTGGTCGAACTGTGTTTTTGTAATTTCACTTAAACCATACAATTTCATCATGCCACGCCGAATAGCAATATCTCCCCAACTCACGACATCACGTCGTTCCATCGAGTTAATAAGAAGCATTTCAGCCGTCCATTTGCCTACGCCATTTAGCGCAATTAATCTCCGAATAACTTCGGTATCTGTGAGACTATGCAGTTCATCTAGATCAAAGGCACCTTGTTCAATCGTATGAGCAATGTGTTGAATGCACACAGCCTTTTTCATAGTCATGCCACATGCCTGAATATCATCGGGGGATTGCATCGCTATATTATGCGAAGTTATCTCTCCCAATTGATCCTGCATTCTTGTCCAAATCGTATGAACTGCCTTCACGGAAATAAGTTGCCCTACAATGGCATATAAGAGCGCAGTGAACAAATCAGGTATGATGACACGCTCGACCTTGCCTAACCTTATCATCGCTGCTCCTAAGGTAGGGTCAACACTTTTCAAATATGCAATTTCTTCAATGCCATATTCAAAATACTTTGTTGGGATGTTTTGCAATAACCTCTCCTCCAGTTTCCGTCCAACTATGCGTGGTCATCGATTGTCAGATCAATAAATGCTGCAGATACGATGTACTTCATATGCTGAGGGGTCAATTCCATTTGTAATCCTACTTTACCGGCACTCACCAACATTTTCTCTAGATGTGCTGCACTCTGATCAATAAAAGTTGGAAATAACTTCTTCATACCTACAGGAGAACACCCACCGCGGATATATCCTGTCCACTTTTGCAATTCTTTCATGGGTAACATTTCAATTTTTTTCTCCCCAGCTGCTTTAGCCGCCTTCTTCAAATCCAATTCTTCAGCTACCGGTATAACAAATACAAACACATTCTGCTTACTATGTGTTACTAATGTTTTGAATACAGTTTCTGCTGGTTTATTGATTTTGTCTGCCACTGCCGTACCATGAATTTGTCCATCTTCGTTGTCATACTCGTGGATTTCGTACGTTATTCTATTCTTATCAAGCATTCTCATTGCATTTGTCTTACTCATATATACATACCTTCATTTCTATTAGAGATTAAGGTTCAAACCCTAGTTGACTAATAAATATCTGTTCTTCAGGGAAAACCTCTATAAATCGATTATATAACATCTTATATGCCGATGGATGGTACCATTCTTCCAAACCTAGTGCCTTATACATCGCATCTATTTTTAAATTACGAGTCCGCTTGCCCCCGCTACCGTCTCCCATAAAATAATCATCGATGCAAATACGATCGACAAGTGGTCTTAGCAAATCCGCAAACCCTTCGCTACTCGGTAACATAGGAGCTATCGTTGCTTGTGTTGGGACACCTGCCACTTTCAACAATCGAAGTGTCTCTAACCTAGCTTGAATCGGTGGGGCATTGGGTGAGAAATATTTACGTATATCCTCACGGTCTGTTTCAATGGTCATACTTACTCGAACTCGATCTTGAAGAAGTAATAACAAATCTATGTCTCTTCTTACAAGAGGACTCCGTGTCTGAACAAATAGAAATGCTGGTGGGTCTTCTACCATGACCTCTAACAGTGAACGAGTCACCATTTCGGTATGTTCAATAGGCTGATAAGGATCTGTACTCGATGACATGAAGATTGATACGTCACCTTTTATTTTAGCTCGTTTGAGCTCTTTACGAAATATATCAGCTGCACCTTGCTTGATATCTACCCATTTCCCCCATTCCCCTTCACGAAACGTGGATACTGGCATTTGACGCACATAGCAATATGAGCAACCAAAAGTACAGCCTGTATAAGGATTCAAGGAATGACTGTACCCTGAAAGAAAGCCGGTGCCTTTATTAAGAAGGGTCTTGGGGAGATACTCTGTTGTCATAACTGACTCCGTTCTAGTTGCAAAAGCCTAGTCTTCATATCTAACCCACCCCGATAGCCTGTGAGTGATCCATTCTTTCCAATGACTCGATGACACGGTACCGTAACTAAGACGGGATTGGCTCCAATAGCAGTACCGACCGCACGTACGGCAGCTGGCTTTAGGATCACATTTGCGATATCTGAATAAGACTTCGTCTGTCCATAGGGTATTTCACAGAGTGCATTCCACACGGCTAGTTGAAACGGCGTACCCTGGAAATCAAATGACACGGTAAAACTTTGACGATTACCTTCGAAGTATTCGATGAGTTCTGTCGCATAGGCTTGCAGCTTCTCATCATCTTGAATCAATTCACTTGCTGGGAACTTTCGTCTCACCCAATCTTCCAATTCTTCAAAAGGTTTATCTTGCGAACCCACATAACAAAGACCTGATGCTGTTGATGCAATATAAATACGCCAGTCTTCATGAGACAATAACGTCCAATAGATCGTTTCACTAGATTTCTTTTTCACTGTATTGCACCTCCACATGCTACTGTTTAGTATTCGATTGACGATAAGTTAATGGCGTGAAGCCAGTCATTTTTTTAAAAAGAGTTATGAAATACGGTATATTTCGTATACCAATTTGTTGTCCAATGTCCGAAATCGATTTGTCTGTTTCAATTAAATATTCCTTAGCCTTATTCATTCTAATGATCTGAATATATTCAACAGGTGTCATTTCTTTAATCCGTTTGAACGTGCGATGTAAATGATAAGGACTCCCATGACAGATCTCCGCGAGGTTCTCTAGCGTTAATGCTTCCATGTAATTTCGATCTATATAATCAGTTACGGTAGATACCCATTCGTGATCGGGCAAGCGTTGACCCGTAGGTTTACATCGTTTACACGGAAGGAAGTTTTCAGTTAACGCGTGGGTTACGGTCTGAAATGTTCGGACATTCTCTATTCTAGGAGGTCTTGATTTACAGGACGGTCTGCAAAAGATACCTGTCGTCTTCACAGCGTAAAAAAACTGACCATCGTAGGATGAATTATTCGTGATAATGGCTTGCCATTGTTCCTCGGAAATCGATTCGCAATGCGTATTGCGCCCGTTCTTTTGTATCATCATTGTTCCCACCTCCACTGTCAACATTATAACCACATTCATGATCGTATGTACGGATTTGAGAATATAAGAGCAAGATAACGAAATTGATTCGAGCTTCTATTTTACCTAATCCAAACAAAAAGAATACCCCACCATCCAATTAAGGTTAGCGGGGAATTCTACCGATGCGTTCATATGAGTTCACGATGTAAAATGTAAAATCATTATTTCTTTGTATCCTTGCTGTTAGACAGTAATTCAAGCTTAATTTTATCCGTCACTTGCTTATCTTGCTTATCTTGCTTATCTTGCTTATCTTGCTTATCTTGCTTATTCTGAGAATCTAATACGATTGTATCCGCAATAATAATTAATCCCTGATTATAATAAACGTTCTTTTTGAATACTTCCATAATAACTCTGAGTGGCACAAAAGTGCGGTCATTTTTCTGCTCGATCGTTGTATTCATTAATTCTTTCATTCCATTGATTGAAATCGTAGATTTATTTACATTAAATACAATCTTTTGATCACGATATTGAATAGTAACTTTATCTTGATCATAGTTAACTTGGGCACCAAACGTACTTGATATGAAACGTAATGGAACCATCGTTGTACCTCCCTTGACATACGGGGTGATCTTAGCGTCAGCATAATCTATCGTTGTTTTTGTTCCTTTGACAAGCACTTCGGGGTGTCCAACCGAAAGCACGACAGCACTCCGAGTGACATCATTCACTATAGAATCACTCAATATTGACTCCTGACCTTTGTTTTGACATGGGCTACCCTTGTACAGCTCCATGTACTTAACGATAATGTCGAGTGCGTCTTGCCTAATGTCCATATGCAAATTTTTATCAGAGAGAATTTGTTTTGTATAATTCCAACTGCACATCATATCTTGTTGAGAAAGGGCGAGCGTATAAAGAAGTGCAACTGTCATACTATCGGGCAGATCTTTCCTAGCTTGAGATAACCAATTTAAATCAGGGGTCATATAGTGATCCAAGACCGTCATATATCCAAGAACAAATACCTCATCTGCCCTAAGTGATCCTATATCTAACGATTCGAAAGTCATTCCATATACTTGATTCGCATACGTGTCTGTATAGTTTCTTTCCGACCAGCTTTGATCCGAATATAATGCATTAATAACTGCTGCTCTCTCATCTAATGGTGAATCTTTCGATGATAAGAAATTTGCAACTTTCTCAGTTAATCCGTTGTTCTTGGACTCTGTGACCATCTTTACGTCAGAGTATGCTTGATAAATAGCAGTAGAGGTGATAGGTGAGTCAGCATAGACGATGCTTTGTTGTGATACAAAGACGATACATAAAAGGAGTAATAGTGTAGATTGAATCAATTTACGAATTTTCACAGCGTTGTTCATTAACATTTCCTCCTTCTGCTTAATAGGATTGCCACTCACTAACTGTGTTCCGGATAGATTGCACAAATAGGTCTTGTTCTTCGATTATTGGTGAATGTGCCGAATTCTCGAACCATACCCAACGCTTATCGGGTGCTTGTATCGCCTTGTATAGCCCTTCTGCCAGTTCGCTTGGTGCTGTATAATCATATCTTCCACAACAGAATGCGATAGGTACCTTAATCTCTTCAACTTCATTGAGCAAATCTAGTTCTAGCAATTCTTTCTGTAATGCGTTCATAGAGAACAATTGTCCTCGCGTCCATTTAATAATATCAAAGAAACGATATTCGCTACCTCTCATAAGGGGCTTGATCAGGAGATTCATCACGTTGCCATCATGAAAAATCCCCCCTCCAAATTTCTGCAACCATTTATTATGTACATGATCATGACTAAGCTTGTTCCATGGTGGAGGGCCGAGCTCCGAAAGTTGAGAGAAAGCTTTGGTGTTACTCGTATCCTTGGCACTACGTAAGGCAAATTCATAAGATATTCGTTCGTTCTCCCGCATATTCACAACTTGGGATATAGCAAAGTAACCATGAAAGAGTTCAGGATGGCGCTTAACGGCAAAGAGTGCGAGGATTGTCCCCCAAGAATGGCCAAGCAGATATATCTTTTGTTGATGGAATCGACGACATAGGCCTTGAACGATTTCGATTAAATCATCTACCATCCGATCAATCGTCATCGAATTTTTCGAAATGGTCTTAGCATAGGATAAACCAGCTCCACGTTGGTCCCAGTTCACTACAACGAAGTCCTTTTCTAAGTCTGAACTATATTGACGACCAAAGCCGATCTGTGCGCCCCCTGGCCCACCATGTATCCAAAGAAGTATCGGATTATTACGATCATGTCCCCTTATAAGTAGCCATTGTTCTACGCCGCCTATGAGTTGTTTCTCAAGTGATGCGATTTGATTGGGTGCATTCTCGATGATAGGGGTTCTACGAGTAAACACGCATAACACCTCCTTTTTATGGAATTTAATCAATCATATAACAGAACATCCCACTATCACCACCCATAATATGAATTCATTAACATCTGATCACTTGCATGAAATCCTTTGTTGATTTATCGTTGACTCAACCAAATCTATTCTCGAGAATCATCACCACACTTATTCTTAAAGGAGATCGACGACTTGCAGTTACTATTTAAAGAATTAAGCGATAATCATGAAATTACTGTCTATGATACTAACGAGTTGTATGGTGAGAAAGGGAATTTTCGAGTGCTTCAATTCTTAAACGAGGCCATACAAGGTGCGATGGATTTAGATCATCCTGAGCGTGTCTTGTTTGAATATCCGAGAGCTATCATCCATCTTATGGACTTTAATGATCCATCATTCAAAGACGTATTTCTCATCGGTCACGGAATTGGTACCATTGCGAGCTATTACTCAGATAAACGATTTACGGTAGCTGAGCTTGATAAGAAGGTTGTAGAGCTTAGTAAGCAATACTTTGGATACAGTAAGGAGGATGTACTGATTGGGGATGGACGCGCTATCTTGGAGAGTGAAGCACCAGATACCTATGATTATATTATTTTAGATGCCTTCACCGAAAAGGGAACGCCATCGCAGTTAATATCTAAAGAGTTCTTCCAAATAACCACAGACAAACTTCATCCCCATGGTTCTATCATTATGAATGTCTTCGGAAGGTCGGACAATGACAAGCTCATTAATGCTATCCACACAACGCTACAAGAAAGCTACAACTATACAAAGTCCTTTCGTCTGCCCGCAGAAGGTGTCACTGATACCCAAAATGTTATTATCATGGGTAGTCACAAGCCTATAGGTTATCAAGCACGTAATATGGCAGGTTTCAATGAGATCAACCTCGATGAGGGACATATCATCTGGGATAAAGTATGAAAGAAGACCATATTCAGCTGTAGTACAAGCGATTGCTGAATTATCAGCCTACGGATAGAAGTGATTTATGACACGCCTCACGCCTCAAGCATGCTTTTCTGGATACTACAGCGCTCTTAAGGATCATTTTGGAAATATTAGAGTTCCGCACTAAAAAAAAACCTGATCAACAGTGTTAAGCCCATAATATCATGAACTCTTTTTTCACTGTCTACCTTCAGGGGATATTACCATGATTATGATGACTCTACCTATTTTTTACTATGAATTCATTGTGTGATCGATTCTGCTTGGCATTCTTCGCATAGACCATACACTTCAAATCGATGATTAACAACCTTAAATGAACCTGGTAAATTTAACGATTGCTGCATTGGGCAATAATCGAACGTAAGTGTTTTCTCACAATTCAGACATATTAAATGATGGTGATGATGCGTTGAACAGCTTGATTTAAATTTCAACCCGCCATCCATAGAATAATATTGTTCTAAAGCACCCATTTCACTCAACAAACGTAAATTCCGATACACCGTATCGAAGCTAACACTCGGATAAGGGATCGTCATCTGATCATATACCTCTTTTGGAGATAAATAGCCATTCGCATCTGTAAATATTTCCGCAAGTTTTCTTCGTTGTTCTGTAATACGCCAGCCACTTGTAGTCATGATATGGATCATTTGCTGAACTCTCGACGACTTACTTTCCTCATGTACTGTCATGCACATCGTTCCTTTCCGACCTGTACGGTTATGAGTTAATTACCCAAATTCACGAAATCCTCAAAGTAAGGGTAGATATACGGGTTATCTGATGCTGTTGTTGTCACGATGGTATCCGCATCAATCTTCATTATAGTATTGTTATTATACAATGTTTTTCCAATGACTCCCGTAACTTCAACCCAAGTGTCCTCTGCGAAGTTGTTAGCGATGTCCGACTCCACCATTATACCATATGGAGCCGTATCTGCTGAACAGCACTGCATCGCAAGTCTGGATATAACGAATTGATTCGGCAACATATCATCTTCATGATATACAAATCCCTTCAATGTTATCTTCTTCCCTATAAAGTTGTCTATGTAGATATCAATGCTAGTCAACAACTCCATAAACCCTTCTTCTTCGATCCTAATCATCTCTTTTATATACAATTTCATAGCTAAAAGTGCATAATCCTCTGTATATGGATCCGCAGGAAACTTTTCCTTAAGAGCATCATCATCTTCATTTACAACGCTCGTAGTGTTGGTTGTTACTTTAACTAAATTCTGTGAGATGGAAGCATCGGCTCCTAGATTCATTCCTTTCATCGATGCTACACTGCTTCCCATGACCGTATCAGGCATTAGGAATCCCATTAGTAAGGGAACTGTAAATAAAGAATAGATTCCTATATTAATTATTAACGATCGTTCAGGTATAGGCTCGCAATCACAAATTTCATCATTATCTTCTCTGTTAGACTGTAGCGCTAAGAACACTTGAACCATAGCCATACCAAATAATAGAATTGAGGCGTATTTCACATAGGGTGTCATCCTTGGAGCTATGTAATATATTATATTTCCTGAACTAACTAATTGAGTAATATACAATGTATAACCAAGCAGAATGATTGCACGTATCCAATAATGAGGCGTATTTGAGCGTTCTTGTTCCATATAGGTTTGTCCCTCCTATTTCTATTATTAATTTCCTAAATACAATCGTTCCACTATCATTGACCCGATCAATACGACAGATATCACTAGACCACTTAATAAAAGTACGAATCTTGTTTTGAATACAGACAGGAGCATAAGTGTACTTTTAAAATCAAGCATTGCTCCAAAGACCAGAAAGGTTAATAATGATCCCATAGAGAAACTATTAACGAATGAGGCAGCAACAAACGCATCAGATGTGGAACAAATGGAGAGAACATACGCAAATCCCATCATAAAGAAGTGCGATATAACCGGTCCTTGCCCTATATCAACTAGATCAGCTCTTGGCACAAACGTCTGAATGGCCGCCGTGATCACAGAACCCAACATCAGATACTTACCCATTTCAAAAAATTCACTTCCCGAATGTTCAAAAACAGCAAGTATTTTATTACCCCTACGATGTTGTTCTTCGTGTTCCGTCATTTCACGATCTGACCCATTATATAATGTTACTTTACTATGACGTAATTGATTCTTATGTACAAAGAAATACACAATCAATCCAATAACAGTCCCTACAGCAATAGCTAGTCCCATTCGAGCATATAGCATTTCGGGTCTAGATCTAAAAGCTGTGTAAGTTGCTACGTATACGACAGGATTGACAATAGGCCCTACAAGAATGGATACAACAGCAACATATAATGGCATTCCCTTGGATATCAATCGTCTCATTATAGGTATCAGCCCACACTCACATACTGGAAATATGACACCTAGTATACAAGCAAACAGAATCCCTAGTAATGGATTTCGGGGAACGAACTTCTGAATCCACTTCTCTGAGACGAATATTTGCATGATTGAAGATACAATTACACCAATCAGAATAAATGGAACAGCCTCCAACACGATACTTATAAACATTGTTTTAAAAGACTGTATTGCAACACTTTCAGGTAGTCTTATTAGGGAGAACCCCCCCATGCTCCAAGCCATCACGATAAAACCTAAAATAAATAACAAGGTCATGTGTAATAACCCAAGTGATTTCACAGAACGCATATTTTCTCCTCCTAAATCAGAATGTTTTTTATATTAACAGTAATAATTACAATTATAAATCTATAAATCTCTCTACTTTTACTTATGTATAGTATCTATTCATCGTATTTATTACAGTTTTTGGCGCCATCCTGTGATATCTCATATCGTGGTTATACTTTTAGTTCTTATAAGCAGAAATTAAAAATACACCCCTAGATTTACATCGGATTTACCAAGGGCTTTCCAATGTCAATACTATGAGGTGCACTTCAACTATCCCTTGACTTCTATTTTAAATAATTTAATCTTTAATAGATCCCAGCAACTACTCGCTCAATGCCTTAATCAAACCTTCAAGATTCTTTTTCATTACCGAAATATAATCCATATGATTATTGCTCTCTTCTTCGGTTAATCCTTCGATTGGGTTGAGGACGTCTGTTTTAGCGCCAATCTCTTTTGCGACTGTTTCCGCTACTTTATGATCTACTAATGTTTCAAAAAATATAGTAGTTACATAATGTTCTTTAGCAAATTTCACGATATCTACCATTTTATCAGGAGCTGGTTCTTGATCAGGGGAAAGACCCGCGATCGCTACTTGAGTTATACCATACTCTTTAGCTAGGTATCCAAATGCTGCATGTTGCGTAACGAACTCTTTTTTCTTAACATCTTTTAATCCCGATTTATAAGCCTTATCCAATTCTTGAAGTTTCGTTATATAAGTATCCGCATTTTTCTTGTAATCCGCTTCATGCTCAGGATCTGCCTTCACATAAGCTTCAAGTATAGAGGTTACTTCCTTCTGAGCAAGAACAGGGCTTAACCATACATGCGGATCTAAACTATGTTCTTCATCTGTATGGACCTCTTCACTTTGAACTTCATCTTCATCGTGTTCATGAGCTTCTCCTTCCATCAGATCAATTCCATGACTTGCCTCAACAACAACACGTTTTTCATTCGATGCGCTTGCTATAGCCTTTTCTGCCCACTCCTCAACAATTCCGTTATATACGAATATATCTGCATCCGATATTAACGCCATATCTTTCGCACTTGGCTCCCAATCATGAGGTTCCGTCCCTACCGGAACTAGAGCCACTACATCAGCATGCTCACCACCTACCTGCTTACTGAATTCATACATCGGATAGAATGAAGTTACAACTTTTAATTTTTGCTCCGTTTGAATAGCTGACTCTGGTGTTGTAGCATTCTTCACTTCATTATTTGTTGCTGCATTATTTTTTCCACAACCTGTTATAAGCAATGCTGATGCTGCCATAAATACGAAAGATTTCTTAAACCATGAATTCATCGTTTATTATCCCCTTTATAATGCGTTTTTTGTGTTGATCTAGCAATTATCCAGCACTGTCGGACTTCGTTGACAATCCATCTTTTGAGAATCGCGGCATTGGACTATCTCTTAACTCCTTTAATTCGTTCCCTTTCCTAAAACGCTTTGTGCCATACTTCAACACGACCTTCTTTACACTGATTCCTGTCACTAAAATAAACAAAAGTACAAGTGCAATCGTACCTCCTGGTGGAGTACTCAATTCATAAGACGCGCTAAGCCCTGAAAATACCCCAGCTAATCCAATGCCCATCGATATAACAATTGCAGCATTAAAACTTGGTGCAATACGGATGGCTAACGCTGCAGGAAGAACAATTAATGAAGACACTAAGAGTACTCCGACAATGGGCATAGCTGCTGCAACAATCATGCCTGTGAGTACACTGAATGCTAATGAAATCCAGTTCACAGCTAAACCTCCTGTCTTAGCTGTGTCTTCATCAAAGGTAATCTGATATAAAGGACGACGAAAGAGGAACAAGAACGCTCCACCGATAACGGACACGAAGATCATTAACCATAGTTCTGTCTTATTCACAGCAACTACAGAACCGAATAAATAGGAAGTAAAGCTCTTACTAACACCTTGATTAAGACTCATAAGTACAACAGCAGTTGATAAGCCACCAATCATAATAATAGCAATAGAAATTTCACTATAAGTTCTATACGATTTTCTGACATATTCCACAGCCACCGCACCGACAACCGCTACCACAAAACCGGTTAACGTAGGATTGATGCTCAGATAAGCACCTGCTGCAACGCCTGCTAATGATACATGTGATAGCATATCCGCCATTAAGGCTTGGCGTCTAAGCATGAGATATACGCCAAGTGCAGACGCGATCAATGCAATTAA
This sequence comes from Paenibacillus macquariensis, assembly GCF_900156375.1. GTDB lineage: Bacteria > Bacillota > Bacilli > Paenibacillales > Paenibacillaceae > Paenibacillus_AQ > Paenibacillus_AQ macquariensis. The sequence goes on along the minus strand of NZ_FTNK01000002.1, from coordinate 336,377 downwards.
CCCACCGGCACAAAATGCCCGCTGCATGAAGTCATAGTGCAACATTTCCATCCGCCATCATCCTTCCGCTCAAGCTCAATGATCCGGTCCAAATGATCTTTCACTTCCGAGAGTCCATGGGTTACCATGACGACTGTTTTTCCACGTTCCTTAACTTGATGCTGCATTAATTCATAAAATCCAAATCGGCTCTCTTGATCCATTCCTGTGGTGGGTTCATCGAGAATGAGCACATCCGACTCTTGAGCTAACGCTCTAGCGATGCAGATGCGTTGTTTTTGTCCTCCTGATAACTCCCCGATCTTACGATGTCTTAATTCCCACATACCCACTTGTCGAAGTGCCTTCTCTGTCCAATCATGATCTATCTTACTCATCCTACGTAACCAAGATCCTCTGACATATCTTCCAGAGCGAACGAACTCCAAGATCGTGCTAGGGAATCCTACGTTGAAAGCGGCAATGTGCTGTGGGACATAACCAACTACAAGTTTATTTCCATCAGCATTGTGTGGGGCAAGATGAACATTCCCTTCCCACGGTTGAAGTAAACCAAGCGCTAACTTAAGTAATGTTGTTTTGGCAGCACCATTTGGACCTGTGACTGCAACAAACTCTCCAGAGTAAATATGAATATTCACATCTTCCAGACAGGGAACATCACTATACCCAAATACAACTTGTTCTAAAGATGCTAGCAACATGAAATAACTTTCCTTTCTAACCGCTTGCCGAATTCTATAATAATTAAGAACTAATGATAGAATTCAGTTACAGCATTTCATTTTATATGTAATAATTACGATAAAGAAACAAATAAAAAAGTCCCTTTCCTATTTTATTAGTAATCATTACGTTTAACGTATCTTATCAGTTAACTTTTTTGATGTCAACCATATTTCACTAACAAAATAATGTCCAATCATACTCTTATTTCGTAAAAATTACTTATAAAGGGTATTTATTTATACCGAGTGAATATGTATTAGATAAATCATAAACGTTTGGAGGGTATACCATTTGAGAAGAATTCCCGTTATTATCATCAGTGGTTTTCTAGGTAGTGGCAAAACAACTTTACTTCTTCGGTTACTTCAAGAAATCCAATCACGTCAGTTACAACCTGGTATCTTGATGAATGAATTAGGAAAAAAAGACGTTGATGGCTTCATCGTGGACGAGCTTGGTGGTGCTTCTCTTGAGAAACTATTAGATGGATGTGTTTGTTGTAGTAAGAAAAGCGAACTCATCCTCAGTCTGAAATTGCTATTAGATCGCAAACCTGATGTGATTCTTATTGAATTAACAGGCGTAGCCAACCCTGAAGAGATTGCCGACGCCATAACCGAACCAGGACTCATCAGGCAGGTAGCTCTGAAACAGATCGTCACGGTATTGGATGCTGAGAATGCGCTAGATTATAACAGTATTTTTTCGTCTGACAAACAACTTGTTCAGACTCTAAGACGGCAGTTAGAAGTGGCCGATCATATTATTGTCAATAAAACGGATCTTGTACAAGCACCCCATCTTCAGAAAATTCAGAAGGTGATCCTTAAGCAAAATGAACGTGCCTTGATTACTTTTGCTTCACATAGCCTTATGGACCTCACCCCTATACTATTAGGAATCACGAGGAACTCGGATATAACACCCATTGCTATTCAACGATTTCGCAGCTTTAAGACTGAACCCTTAAATCAAGTTCAATCCACCCCGAAACTCAAGGAAAATCAAGATCATAAAGAATATCGTTCCTTCACTAGAGTTCAGACACTCACACTTACGATCCAATCCCCCACTTCCGTCACACAGGAAGATGTCGAACACTTTCTGCAACGTTGGAAGAAACAATTGTTGCGAGCCAAGGGATATCTACATTTATCTAACTCAAATAAAACATTCTTAATGCAGCATGCAGGTAAACGAACCTATTGGGAAACTTCTACTTATTCAGGTGCTGCCTACTTCGTGATTATTGGAATCGAATTAGATATCGATCGTGTATTAACGGAGTGGAGTGCTTTACAGAAAGAGAAGACTACTGCGTAGTACTAACGGATCTACTTCGACCCAAATGTAAATAATGGATATAGCAGCCAACTGATGCTATATCCATTTTTTCTTGTTTTACAATTGTATATTATTTTTCGAATACACGTTTTAAGGTAGAACCTGTAGAGCTAAAAAAAGGCGATCCCTGGCCATTAGTACGATAACATTTAGATGTATGATTCTTTGATGACATTCTAATATTGTCTCCAATATACCGTGGTAAGCCCAACGGTTATTCTCCTAAAGTTGCTTCTTCAGCTACATAGGTAGTATGGGGCTGTCGTAGGGCTCTTTTAACCCCTTGGTACAAGAATTCATTTGCCTGTAGAAATCTTCTGAATGGTCTGATTCCAGTTCCTTATCCAATCATAATCACAGAATTACAGGTATCTTCGGGTTTTCATTAACTTAATAGCAGGTTAATAACTGATGGATTTTTTCGAGATATGTAGAACGTGAGAATTTGGGATTTGAAGTATTGCAGGAGTACGAACATGAAGGGGTTCCAGTTATTCTGTGACAGGTTGAGCTATTAGCTCAACCAAAGCCCAAGTAGTTCTAGGCCTACAGACAGATAATCTGCTAAAGTCCATTACTGAAATGATAGCCAAAGGAAACGAAAGATAATACGTAGATTTTCATTGCACAAAAATAGACTAAGAACCCACATCGGGACCTTAGTCTTTTTCCAAATCATACATTCATTATTCTTTGATGACACCACAGGCTATGCGATCCCCAGAATTACCTGATGGATCCGTTACATAATCGTCTGCTTTCTCATGGATCACAATGGCGGATCCGCCCGATTTCAATAAGGAGTTCGCTTCACCTTTTTTAAGGGTAACTGTTTTACTCTCCAAATCAGCGGATACTGTCCCATCAGCTTTGACTTCAATATTCAGAAGATCTCCTGCATGGAACCCTTTGGGATTATTAAATCCATGTTGCTTGAGATTAGGGTTCAAATGCGCACCAGCCGTTTTAAAATCAGGTGGCTCACATTTCCCCATTTCGTGAAAGTGGATACCATGTGTCCCTGGTGTGAGACCTTTAGCTTCGATATGTAGCTGAACACGATCAGCTTTTTGAGTTATTTCAGCAGTCCCTATCTCTGACCCTTTGGTGTCAATGATTGAGGTCTTCACCTGTATCTCTTTCGAATTAGCGAATGCTTCTGGGATCACGAAAGCAACCACTAATAATAAAATACTAAGCAATCCTAGACTAACAAACACAACATTTTTCTTCATTACGTTATTTGTCCTCCTTCATCTGGTTGGGGTTTCCACTATTATGGTTACCTTATTCCAGCAAAAGAAAACGTGTATCACACATAATTATTAAAGTTGGATGTTCGCTAGAAAAAATACAGAACTCATTAGCTAACAATTAAGTATGTGACTAATCATTTAAGGAAATGAATGAATAGGTTGATAGCAAATAATTTAACAAAAAATCTCTTCCTATGGAGGTAACAATATAGCATGCAAGTATATTTTGAGTTGCTTGGAAGAACGTTCATGGCCTTTATAGCATTATTATTAGTTTCAAGAATTTTGGGGAAACAAACCATATCAAATATGACTTTTCATGATTTTGCCACAGGAATTATGATGGGAGCCATTGCAGCGAATTTGGCTTTCAATAGACAATTTCCTGCTGTATATTTTCTCATATGTTTAGTCCTGTTAACGCTCATTTCCTATACTTCATCTGGCATTTCTCTCAAATTCCCTAAAACAAGACATTGGCTTTCGGGTGCACCTACAGTCGTTATTGATAAAGGAAATATACTTGAGGCTAACATGCGAAAGATCCATTACACGTTGGATTCGCTTAACCAATCACTAAGAGAAAAGGATGTATTTGATCTTAATGAGGTAGACTATGCGATTCTGGAGACCAACGGACAGCTATCGGTCAAGAAAAAGGAGCAATTTCGCAGCGCGACCAAACAAGATGTGCATATCAAACCAAGTCATTCAATACTTCCGATTGAATTAGTTATGGATGGGCAAATATTACATAGAAATCTAGATCAAAATCATATTTCTGAAGAATGGCTGATGCAACAAATCAACAATAAAGGCAAAGAAGCTCATGATATTTTCTATGCGGTGAAATCGACGAATGGAAATCTTATATTTGATTATTACCAAGATGAATTGAGTAACCCCATAGATAAAGAATAGAAAAGTGATTCACACTAGGATTTCATACAATCCAATACAGACAAGCAGAATGCCACCCAGACGATTTGACCATTTGCCAATCCATGTTTTGGCGATCTGCTCCCCCACTCTTACGCCAAGATCAATGGAAATGAGTGAACACACACCAATAGATACCGTAGTCGCTAATGGAGACAAACCCGTCACTCCTGCCCCAAATCCACCCGCAAGACAATTCAGTGCAAGGGCAATACCGAGCGTGATAGATTCCTTCCTTGAAAGAATATTATTTCCATCCCTATCAGCTTTATCTGGATGTTGAAGTAAGTCAGTGATTTCGTTGGAACTAGTATTATTATGTCGTTCTGAACGATTCTTTAGATCAGATATAATGCTCCATAACCCAATCATTATAATCATGATACCGCCGCCCCAGTTCGCTAAATCACTTGGAATGTATTGAGCAATAATACTTCCCAATGTAATGGAAATATACGCTGCAATCATCGAGATAACAGCAATTATTAGATTCGAGCTAAAGGGTATTTTTTTAGAGCGAGCACCAAATGAAACACCGATCCCTAGATTATCCAAGTTCGCAGCTAAACCAATTCCTAATATAGAAAGCCAATGCATATCAGAACCTCCTCACGGTAGTCAGTTGATATGATATGTGCATATAGCCCAAATGTTTCATATCCATGTGAACATAGTTAAGCGTTCTTCCAGTTCCCAGCATTTGATTAAACCTAATTCCAAATGTAGACAATCACTAATTCACATATGATATCCTTACCAATTAGCATGGTATTTGCGAAAAATATTCTATGTTAACCTCATAAAGACAGCGCTTACATATCGCGTATTTAATTATTAACAATTTATCTATCAAAGGAGAATTCACTGACTATGAACATGCGTAAATCATTCCTTTCATTCACGATCGTCACTACCCTTCTACTCTCGTTGTTCTCATCGTTAACTACTGCTGCACCTAGTAATGAGGAACAACAAGTTAGGGTAACACCCAAGAGTGAGATTCAATCCTACGTAGACAACATGCAGCCTGGATGGAACCTCGGCAATACACTTGATGCAACAAGTGATGATGAAACATCTTGGGGGAATCCACGTGTAACCAAAGCATTGATTAACAAAATCTCAGAACAAGGCTACAAAAGCATTCGCATTCCCATCACATGGGATAAACACATTGGTGCGACACCGAATTATACGATCGACAAAGCTTACCTCGATCGTGTCGAAGAAGTCGTTGGTTGGGCGCTGGATGCAAAACTTTATGTGATGATCAACATCCATCATGACTCTTGGTTATGGGTAAGTAACATGGAAAAGCAGCAAGATGATGTATTGAAACGTTATAAATGCAGTCTGGACCCAAATTGCTGATCGCTTCAAGGATAAATCAGATAAGTTGATGTTCGAGAGTATTAATGAACCTCGTTTCACTGATGGAGGAAGTACAGATGAGACAAAGATGGAAGAAATGCTGCTAGAACTTAATACATCCTTCCATTCCATTGTCCGTAAATCTGGCGGGAATAATGCAGTTCGACCACTGGTCCTACCTTCATTAGAAACAACACCATCTGAACCTAGAATGAATGCACTATACCAGACCATTACACAACTACAAGATCCCAATTTAATCGCAACCGTCCATTACTATGGATTCTTGCCATTTAGCGTGAACATTGCGGGTTACACCACGTTTGAAAAAGATACGAAGAACGATATTACGCAAACTTTTGATAACATATACAATACATTTGTTGCTAAGGGTATTCCTGTCATCATTGGTGAGTTCGGTCTACTCGGCTTCGATAAAGATACAGGCGTTATTGAGCAAGGTGAGAAGCTGAAGTTCTTCGAGTACCTAACCTATTATGCAAAAGAGAAAAAGTTAAATACCATGCTGTGGGATAACGGCCAGCATATAAATCGTACAACTCTTAAGTGGTCCGATTCCGAGCTGTATAACATCTTGATGTCAGGCTTAAAAGAACGTTCTTCTACGCTTGAAAGAGATCTAATCTTTCTTAACAAAGGTTCTATAATCAAAGATACGAAAGTAAATCTTAATTTAAATGGTAATAAACTAACTGATATTAGTGCAAATGGAAAGTCTTTGATCAAAGGCACAGACTACACCCTAGTGGGCGAAGAGTTAACCCTTAAAGCCAACACAATCACCATGCTCACAGCTTCAAAAAAATTAGGCGAAGAAGTCGTATTAACTGTCAAATTCAACAAAGGCGTTTCGTGGAAGCTCAAGATCATCATGTCTAACACAGTTAAATTTACCAATGCACAAGGTACAACCGAGTCCTTTGCCATTCCAACAACTTTTAACGGCAATCAGCTTGCCACCATGGAGGCCGTATATCCGGATGGTGGCAATGCGGGTCCGCAAGACTGGACTTCATTCAAAGAATTCGGTTACACGTTCATACCTTCTTATATCACTAAAGAAATCAAGCTACTTCCGAACTTCTTTAAGGATGTAAAAGACAGCAAAGTAACGTTGAAGTTTCATTTCTGGAATGGAGATGTGATTTCGTATCAGATCACGAAGAATGGTACGAGTATTGTCGGTGAAGCTATTCAATAGTTTCTTCAACAACTGTGCTCTTGTATAATTCCTTCACCTATTTGGAAAACTACACCTTGTTGTCCACATTAAAGGAGGTGTCTATATGAGCAACTCTAGAAATAATAATCAACCTTCCAAAGCAGAAGTACAAACAACGAAATTGAACAAATTACCTCTTCCAGGTGAATTCGACACGGAATTCTCTGCAGAAGAAGCAGCTGAGGTGTTTGAAGAACATCCAAACGCTGCGAACAGATCACAGAATCAAGAATAACGGATGATCAATCTCGAATGTAGCATGTGAAACCATTTTTTCTTCTTTCAAGTAAGTTGAACAATAATAGACCTTCTGGCTTATCAGAAGGTCTATTATTTATTTTTTCATTCAATACGCTACTCATATCTTCTAATAATAGTTAATATACCTCAGTACTATTGTCCAAGATATTCTCACATTTATCCATAGAATAAGATTGAGTTAATTAACTTACGTTTACTTACAATCTATTTATACAGGGAGGCTCATCAATATGTATTTAATTACACCGATGACTGAAGAAGGCATACGACCTCATGTGGGTAAGAGAGTCTGTGCTATGTTATGTGATGGATCTTATTATCATGGAACAATCACAGATATTAGAGATGGTCATTTAATCTTAAATGGTCAATCTAATCCAGAAGCAGCCATATGTAGTAGCAAAAAAATGAAAGCCAACCTCAAAAAAGCAGCACGATCTGCATCTATTTCCGCATACTATCCTGGTTACGGGTATGGTTATGGTTATGGCGCTGGTGCAGGGATAGCTCTATCATTAGGCCTACTTGCACTACTATTCTTAATCTAGTCTTACAGAACAATCATACGCACTTGCACCCTCCTATCTATCATCATGTATGTTCTAGCTTAAAGAGGTGATCACTATTATGCATAGTCCAAAATTTACTGAGGGTGATATACGAAAGTGGATCGGCTACCCCGTTTGTGCAGTATTGAAAGATGGAAGTTATATTGTTGGTAAAGTCATTGACGTCAAAGATAATCAGTTGGTTATTGCAGGTCTTGAAGGAGAAGGGAAACTTTCGAGTCACCCTAATCAAAGAGAAAAGGCAAAAGTGTCTGGCATGCTAGACATGTTGTTCGGTGGTAAAGCTCAAATTCCCCTGCCGGCAGGTGCTATTGATACGCCAAGTCCAACAAGTAACGGTATTGGTAAAATCATGCCTGGCATACGTGTAGGAATTGGCGTTCTACAGTATGTCTGGCCATTAATGGGCAAATTTTTTGTATGACTTATGATCATTAAAAAGAAGAAGCCTAAAAATGGGATAGAGAATCAGATATTCTCTGATGACTCTATCCCTCTTTCCTATTTATTTACCTTTACATTATCTATCGGTATTTTCACATCGAACTGTACATCAATTTCTGACAACCAATCTGAACATAGAGGAATAAAGTCAGCATAGTCATTCAATGCTCGAATTGTTCTAATTACTTCACTTGTTCCAAGTTCTTGTTCCGCATCATCCGTACATTCTAGTCTAAGAGAGCGTCTAATATTATATGCTAGCCATTCTAATTTCCCTTGAAAACCATAGTTTAGTACATCATGCCAGTTATCATAAATTTCTCCACAATAATTCCGATAAGTATTAATTATCGTACAGAAAGCCTCTTTGCTTAAATTACCCGATTCAAAGCCTGACCAATTCAATGCCACATCAATCAGTTCTTGTGTTGGATTGGTAGTTCCTACAGCTTCCCAGTCAATAATGATTGGAACATGATTTTCGTCCCATAACACATTCTTTTGGTCTAAATCCCTATGACTGATAACACTATTGTTCAGCACTGATTCCGCAGACGAATTAACTAGGTTCTCCCAATGATACAATTTATTCAAGTTATCTAATAACAAAGATGACCATTCTAAGCTATTGTTTTTTCCTTTGAGAGCATAATCATTCCAATCAACTACGGCTACATTTGATACAATATCGTTTTCATTTTGATTATCAACAATAAGTTGATAAAAATCGGTTTTATGTATCTTTGCAAGTGTTTCCCCTATCATTTTACAACACTCAATATCAATGATCCCTGGGGCTAATGTCTTCCCTTGAATCCATGGAAACAGCAAATAATATTGACCATCAACTTCATGCATACAGCTACCATTTGATATAATTGCAGGAAGTGCTTTAATACCATTTTGGTACGCCATATTTGCAACTTTTTCAGAAAAAATATAGTTGTACATGGCTGTTTTACGTTGCATAATTTGTGGGTTTAAGGCTTTCACTGCATATTGATCTTTGTCTGTTCTCAATTGATACATTCTATGAAGGAAACCGCCAAATACTTGTTCTGGTTCATCTGTTAATTTTCCTAGATTGAATTTTTCACATAGCTTTTCGAAATTTATATAATAATTCAAGTTTTCCATAGTTAAATTCCTTTCGGTACAGAAAAGTTGATTTAGCTCTTATCCCCTATCAAAATTCGTAGGAGAAGTCATGGTAGTTTGATAAAAATAACACTAAGCATGTGCTAACAAAGGTACACAGAATTTTAAGTTTTTTTCCAAGACAAAGTTAGACTTAATAAAGAGCAGATCATCATTATTGTCCATCGGCTCATGTTGTGCTTGCTCAGTGAATTGATCTGGTGTGAAATGATAGTGAACACTCTCTGTTTGCTCAGTGGCAATACGATTAAGTAAACGATTTATATTATAACATCACCTTGACTAACTACATCATACAGATGGAGGGTATGACCTTCTTGTTGATAGACGATAATAGCCTCTTCTTCTTGCGCGTAATATATTGATTAGGGAAATACTTTGATTGCGTAAAACATAAAGATTCCTAGGTTATTGCTAACACCAAATTGTTCTGAAATAGGTCTGCGGGACGCAACTATTCGTTTGATACATTCCAAGTCTTCTTCATTGGAACAATTCAGCTTGCGTAAGGTGGAATCCTCTCTTAGAGTGGGATTAAATTTAAGTATGAATTGCGATTCACCAAAGGATTCAAAACCAAATTTCGGATAAAAATCAAGCGCAGTACTATTAGCGAATAAGAAAAAGATATCACAATCTTGCTCGTAAATATCAAGAACATGATTCATCAATGTTCTTGAAAGCCCATTCCCCCTGAAATCAGGGTGAGTGATAACTGTTCCGATTTGAATCGCCTTCTTGTTCAACCCATTAATCACCACGTCCATTTTACTGACTGAAACATTAGCAATAACTTCATGATCTCTAATAAATGAATAGCAGATATAACGATCATCCCAGAAACCTTTCTGGTACCAATCTTCAAAATTAACATCAAAAGCTAAAGTCGTTAGTTGATTGAAACTATCTCTGTAAACTTTATTATCTTTATAATCGTAAATTAGGTCTATACCAGCCTCTATATTTTCATTAGAATACACAACTAATCCCCCTACAGTCTTAATGACATACAAATCCTAGTTTACCATTAGAAGTTGTCATACTTAAGGTAAATAACAGTTAAAACTAAACTATCGCTTTTCAACTATGTCTTCCCTCATGGATTTCAATGTTTATGCTAATAATCATTACGAATTAAATAATAATCAACCATAAATATAGACCCAATAATGTGATAAATAACGTTGGAATCGTCAAAATAATTCCTGTCTTAAAGTAAACTCCCCATGGGATTTTTATCCCTTTGGTTGATAGGACATGCAGCCATAACAGAGTAGCTAGCGAACCGATCGGAGTAATCTTCGGTCCTAGATCAGATCCAATGACATTGGCATAAATCAAAGCTTCCTTGATAACACCTGTCGTATTCGTAGCATCTATTGCCAGAGCATCAATCAATACCGTAGGTAAATTGTTCATGATCGATGAAATGATTGCAGCGATAAAGCCCATCGACATCGTAGCTATGAATAGCCCTTGATCGGCTGCTAGCTGTATCACTTTAGCTAACAAATCGGTCAGTCCAGCATTTCTTAGCCCATATACCACGACATACATTCCGATGGAGAAGAACACAATCGCCCATGGAGCCCCTTTAATCACCTCATTCGTAGGTACGAATGGACTTCTACTTGCCATCAGCATGAATAGGATCGCAATTACTCCAACAACAACGGATACAGGAATATGCAATAAACCGCTTGCGAAATATCCAACAAATAGTAATCCCAGAACGACCCATGATAACTTGAACATTTTCTTATCTTTGATAGCATCAGCCGGATTTCTCAGCTGCGTAGCATCGAACTTTCTCGGGATGCTTTTTCGGAAGAAGAAGCAAAGCACCAAGATGCTAGCTACCAATGAGAAGAGTGTCGGTACAATCATACGACCAGCGTATTCCATAAAAGTAATGCCAAAGAAATCTGCGGATACAATATTAACTAAATTACTGACAACGAGTGGTAATGAGGTAGTATCTGCGATAAATCCACTTGCAATGATGAACGGGAATACTTTTTTCTCATCAAAATTCAATGCTCTAACCATCGCGAGTACAATCGGAGTTAATATTAATGCCGCTCCATCATTTGCGAAGAATGCCGCTACGATTGCTCCAAGAATGGTGACATATATAAACATCCGAATCCCATTACCCCGAGCAGCTCGTGCCATATGTAATGCAGCCCATTCGAACAATCCTATTTTGTCCAAAATCAAAGAAATCAGAATGATCGCTACAAAAGCTAACGTAGCATTCCATACGATTAAGGTTACATCTAGAACATCACTGAAACTTACTACACCTGCCAGTAATGCCAATATAGCTCCGCCACATGCGGACCATCCAATCGATAAATTTCTTGGCTGCCAGATGACAAATACTAAAGTTATTACAAATATTATGATTGCTAATATAACTGAACCCACTATCTAAACCTCCATTATTGTGTGAATCACGTAAGATTACTTTCAACATTTCATTCACATACGATGTTAATCTGTGATTTGTTCAATTGAGATAATATTGTCTTTGAATCAGGCATCTGATCAAGAACAGCTTGGATGTATGGCTTGTCTTCAATATGAAGTGAATAATACACCCATTGTCCTCGTTTATCCTCCTTCACTATGCCTTGTGCTTTCAATTTCCTTAGATGCTGGCTAATCGCTGGTTGTGACATATCAAAGATTTCAACGAACTCACAAACACACCATTCACGTTCTTTCAGAAGTGTTAGGATAGCCAGACGGGTTTTATCACCTAGAAGCTTTAAGTTGTCAGCAATATTAGATAGCTCCTTCATACCCATTCCTCCTTTCAACACAAATATAAGTATATGCTTATATACTATCTCCACGACTCCAATTACACAAGTACAAGTACATATAAAGTACATTAAATTACCATAAGCATACTCATGATGTTGGTATAAATCGGAGATTAATGAATGTTGATTCAAACATTTTAAACAATCTCCTCATTCTTTTTACACAAAAAAAGGAGTGCCCTTAGCCATTTCAATAATGACATTCGGGACACTCTTTTTTTTTCAAAAATATACTATCCTTCTAGTTCCACATCCAACCTGATGATTTCAGATCGACTAGCAAGCCGAATTGGCGGTCCCCAAGTTCCGAATCCTGAAGAGACAACGACATGCATACTTTGTTTACGCATATAACCCCAGTCTAATTCGAATAACCGACGCGTAATCCAATGATTAGGTGCAAATTGCCCGCGATGTGTATGTCCACACAATAGAATATCCGCTCCCGCTTCAGCTGCTTGTTGAAAACCATAAGGCTGATGGTCCATCACAATGATTGGCTTCGAATGATCCAAATGCTCAAGAAGCATATCAATGCTTATACGTCCTTCCGGATCCATACTTTCTGCCGATTTGTCTTTGCGACCTGCTACAATGATATCCGCATTCTCTATAGTAACTGTTTCATCGCGTAGTACCTGAATACCAATTAGACTCATCTCTTTGATGTATTGTTCGATGTTTCCACCATAATACTCATGATTACCCAATACAGCATATACGCCGTATTTTGCATGTAGCTGTTTCAAGCTATTCGCCATCTTATTCCTCATAAACGGCTCAATAGAGTCATCAATAATATCCCCTGGTAAAAGAATAAGGTCAGGTTTCATTTGATTAATCCCTTTGATAAGACGTTTCAGATGGCGATTTCCTACAATATTACCTAAGTGGATATCTGATGCTACCGCGATGGTTAGCTTCTTGTTAACACCAGCTTGTTTAGAAATATGTACAGGATAAGTCCGAAGGATAGGGCTCCAAGCATTATACGAACCCCAGATAAAGAGAACAACTAACAGTATTATCGTCGTCCAACCGACAACGGGAATATAAAAGTCTGCTGTGTACCCTACTCTATGTAATACCCATGCAAAAATATCTGCGAACGGCAATACGATAATCATAAATTCCATAAGGGCTAAATAATATGAACCTATTACTTTGAGTAGGCGTCCTACAGGGTTATGTTTACCCCATCGACCTATCAAATAAGAAAATACTAGAATGGTGAAAACGATAGAGAACCATACCGGTGATATTGATGTAGTATAATGTGCCTTGAACACGTAGATATTCCAGCCAATATAAGTATTTAACCCTAGAAAGATGATTACCATCATTACTACACTTAGAATCATTCGTATTACTCGTTTCATATCTCTTTACAGTCTCCTTTTTAAGATAATATTAAGTATTATCTCCCAAGGTAAATAATATAGATTAAAGCTAGTCTATTCAACTCTATACAAGATACATTCAATCGATAGGTAAATTGCCAGGCATTACATGGCGTGATATGCTAGCACTTACATAATAAATTGTAATAGGAGGTATATCATTGAATACATTATTACTACTCGGAAGTATATTGATGTTTCTTGCTGTGGCACTAGGAGCTTTTGGAGCACATGCATTAAAGAAGAAAATATCCCCCGATATGATGAAGGTTTATGAAACGGGTATACAATACCACATCGCTCACGCCCTTGGACTATTAATACTTGGTCTAGTTGCTGAGAGTTCATCCAATGCATCCCTTATCGTGATGGCAGGATGGTTCCTGTTCGCTGGTATTATCTTATTCTCAGGTAGCTTGTATGCTTTAAGTCTAAGTGGAATCCGTAAACTAGGTGCTATTACGCCACTTGGTGGCGTAGCATTCTTAATTGGCTGGGTCATGGTCATCATAAGTTTAATCTAACAATAAGAAAACCGCATCCGAAGATTTATGGAACGCCATAAGAAGTACTTAAAAGGGATAGGGTCATCAGATGTATTCTGGTGACCCTATCCCTTAATGGAATATGAAATCAATTTAGAGTATGTTCTACTCTACGTATCGACTGATCATATGTTGCAATTTTATCATTCAAACGTTCTAACACTGTCTTCATCTCGTCCATTCTTGTTACAAGTTGCTTGCGCTGCTCAATTAGGAGTTCTTTTCTAGGACCAACGGTTTCATCACCCTGTTGAAATAGGCCAACATACTCAATTAACATCTCAATTGGAAGACCTACGCCTCGCATACATTTTATAAATTCAACCCACCTACAGTCTTCTTCCGTATAATCCCTGATTCCGCTTTTATTGCGGTTCACACGTGGAATAAGTCCAATGCGTTCATAATAGCGGAGTGTATCCTGTGACAAATCATATTTTTCACTTACTTTTGAAATCAACATGTAGATTTCACCTCCTAACTTCAGATCAAGAACGCCCATATAAATGGTGATGGCGTTCTATATCAAACTGCACCAACTACCGAATGGGGAACATACGGCTCTTCCAGCGACGCAATTTCATAAGGTGTTAACGTAATCGAGAGCGCAGCTACCGCATCATCGAGATGAGACATTTTTGTAGCACCAATTATGGGAGCTGTTACTGGCTCTTTCTGCAACAACCAAGCAAGTGCGATTTGACTGCGGGGAACACCACGTTTGTCAGCGATTGCTGCAACCTGATCTACAATTAACCGATCAGTATTTACAGTCGCATCGTATTTAGATTTCTGAACTTGATCGGTCTCGGAACGATGTGTTGTTTCCGACCAATCCCGCGTCAACCTTCCTGATGCGAGAGGGCTATATGGAATCACACCGATTTTTTCTTGTCTGCAAAGAGGCAACATCTCCCTCTCTTCCTCACGGTATATAAGATTTAAATGATTCTGCATTGACACAAACTTAGTCCACCCATTGTTCTCCGCAACATGTAATGCCTTTAGAAACTGCCATGCGTACATAGCAGAAGCACCAATATATCTTGCCTTCCCAGCCTTCACAACATCATGCAATGCTTCCATCGTTTCTTCAATAGGCGTATTGGGGTCCCAGCGATGGATTTGATAAAGGTCTACGTAATCTGTTCCCAATCTCTTAAGACTCTTATCAATTTCACTCATAATTGCTTTTCGGGAAAGACCCGCTCCATTTGGACCTTGATGCATACGGAAATGAACCTTAGTCGCAAGAACGATTTCATCACGATTGGCATAATCCCTTAGGGCTCGCCCAACAATCTCCTCGCTTGTTCCGTCTGAATACACATTTGCCGTATCGAAAAAATTGATCCCATGATCTAAAGCTTTTTTTATGATAGGACGACTGCGCTCTTCATCGAGTACCCAAGGATGAATCCACCGATCTGCTACACCAAAACTCATACAACCCAGACAAAGTCGAGATACATCCAAACCTGTATTTCCAAGTTTCACATATTCCATTGGGTACGCCTCACTTTCAAATAGGTATTGTGTCCTTCATATGTAGTTTACTACTTGGAGTTAACTCCAAGTCAAGCGATTGTGCCGCAATGATCCGTTAATATGATCGTTTACTATTTTATAAAGTGTATAGAACTTATAACCGATCACTTCCAGATCAATCAATGAGTAGCACTATTCGTCTCAAGAGGCATTTTCCAGAGCTTTCAAAGAAATACTCGGTGTTAGCCCCAAGGCCTTTCGTACATGCCCTGAACCATTGCAATCTTATGTAAAACTCATTATAAATGAAACGGGGGATTTATATTTTATGGATATTTCACAAAAATTAAGAATTGAAGTTTTACAAAGTCGGTTGGATGAGCATTTTGATCATGAGGTATTGAACATTTTAAATGGACAACATATGTATGAAGAGTTCCGTTCTCAACAATTAATGGGGAAAAGCGATTATGCTCCTTTTAATGAAGCGATGTGTGTACATGACACTACTACAATAATTTTTAGCGACACATTCAAAGAGGTTCGAGCGAAGGGGCATCAAGTCTCATTAGCAGATTATGAATCTATTACGGCTGCACCACTCAAAAACTTGCTTTCAAAAAAGTATCAATGTATCGTTCTCTGGTTCGGTGAAGATATGTTCTGTCAGATGAATTTATTAACCAGTTTAGCTTATTTAGAGCAAATAGCATTTGAAGGAACGATCTACTATCATGCAGTAAGAGAACAAACATATGATGTGAAAGAAACTGAAATCAAATTAGGTGGATACCATGACTTATATGAGGCCGCATTATGTGATCACCGAATGCCAGATGTAGAAATAATGCCTGTTATGTACCAAGGGATCAAATTGTATTTAGAATTCTTACAAAAGGATAACGAAATTACAAGATATATTCAGACACATCACAATCTTCCTGACCATGAAATCGTACGAAACTTACTGCATCTCTTCCCTCATTTCGGTTTGGGGGACACGCAATATTTAGAGTTGATTAAAGCACACAAAAATAAAGAGTAACTTGCTCCTATTCTGACGAGTCAAAAAAAGAACACCATTCGTAACAACGATTGGTGTTCTTTCAAACACAGATGTGTAATATATCATCTATCATTATGTTTACTTATAAATCTCTTTGCTACTTCGCCCACTGTAATTGGTAGTTGCATCCAGACATAAGCATGGATAGCGTTCTCAACACGTTCAATTTCATATACATCTAATAGACTAGTGAACGCATCTAGACTACTTCTAATTTTCTCATTCGCCCACTCTTCTTCGCTAGGAAGAAATAAAATAGGACATTGCAACATCTTGTAGTATTGCTCAAACTTCACATCCCAATATTTTTGAATATATTCTGTTCTAACACGGTTTAAATAGCAATATGTAAATTCACCATTTGTCATCTGTTGTACATTGTTTTCAAAGAAGGCTAAGAAACATTCATTCCATAATCCTTGTTGTAATTTGGCTCGTTCTTCCTCAACATACTCTTCTTTTGTTATAAATACACATTCCTTTCTCTCAGCTAATTGAACCTTTAGGACTTCTTTTCTATGTATAATCTCTTCCTCTGTACCATTAAATAACCCATGTTCTCCAAACTCATTATATAAAGCACCTTCACATACAAGGGATCGAACAAGCTCTGGATGTGAAGCAGCTATACTAAGACCAACCTCAGCCCCCATTGAACTACCTACGATATGACAATGTTCTACGCTTAAGTGCTGCAACAGTAAATAAATATCATTAGCCATATCATCAATATGATATCCTGTTTGGGGCTTGTCTGATTTGCCATGTCCTCGAAAATCAGGGGCAATGATACTGTATTCCTTTTCAAACTGCGATATGATTCCTTCCCACATATTCAAATTGCCTCCACTAAAGTGAAGAAATAGAACAACTGGCTTATCCTCTAATGAATATCTTACATTAATCTCTATATGATCTAGCTTAATCATTTCTTCTACCATTGTTCCTCCCATACTATTGGGAAAATTCCCAATCATTATTATTTTCCTGATATATAGTACGTAACTGCGTGCTTTCTTACACTCTACAACTCTAATTATCGAGCGTACCTACCCGTTAGTTGAGAAAAGGTTGTCATGCAGCACCCATAATGAATTTATGCTCTCGTGTCCCCTTAGCTTAACAATCTAGCAATGTTATTGGAAGCCTTATGTCTCTTCACTATCGTATTCCGATAGCACAACAAGAAGAAACTCCCTCAATGAACTTGGTGGTAGCTCCTATCACCGTAAAACCTGATGTATAGCAAATATCAGGTTTTACAGTAAAATTCTGATTGAAATCATTTCTCATTATTCTGCCCGTTTGTTTATCTACGTTACACTGCCCATTAACTGAAGAAGGACTGCCGATGATGGCAGCCTGTTTGTCATTGCGTTATAGTGTCCCAAGCCGATGTCTTTAGATATGTTCATTATAATCCAATAAACATATTTCTGCTGAACGGCCCCCAGTTTGCCCCTGTAAAACCTGATGTACCTTCTAAATTAACATAACACGGGAGTACGATATAAAGAACACCCATAGTAGCATTAGTCTTAAAGGTCATAATAAATCTCATTTTTGAATTGTCGAGTGGAACTATCATTCCCCTATCAGCACGAATCGTATTTTCTTTGGTAATAGCCTCACCCATTCCAACACTGGCAATGTCAGATGGAGTAGACATATTACTTCTTATCCAATAATTAGAGATGTTTGTTGCTGATACTAAATCCGTAGGCTTGTCGTACGTTACTAAAATTTGATTTGAAGCGATTTGCCTTGCCTCCACAACAACTGGATGAGGCATCACTGTTTCTCTTTCATCAATACCCGTGCTCCCCATCCAATAAGGATAAGTTGTATTAGCATTATTATACAGAGACATTAGTTTCCCTCCATGATAATTACAATAGTCATTTGTCTTGAGTCAATGTATGTCAGGCAATAACTATTGGTGTTACTTGGAGGGATAAAAGAAATGTTCATCAGTATATTCCATTACATATTAAAATGGGTAACACAAAGGGAAAATTAACACGCTGCGTTACCCATATTTTCATCAAATTGTTTCCAATATATAATTATTCTTCAGATTGGACTTCTATCTTGTTACACACGCGACCACACATCTTTGCCATATCGTCCCTCTTTTTGAAGTTGATTCAACCACTCTTTGGCGTCTTCTTCACTTGTTCCTTGATCTTGTTGATACGCTTCTACTAATGTTTGCTCTACATCCGGCGCCATTTTACTACCATCCCCACATACGTACAACATACCTCCACCTTTCAAAATTTCGATCATTTCAGTTGAATCCTGATTCAGTAAATGTTGTACATAAGTCTTGGATGTTCCTTCCTTGCGTGAAAAGGCAGTATGAAGTGTGACCACACCTTCTTTTTCGAATTCCTCAAGTTCTTCGCGGTAAATGAAGTCGGTATCGTTCCTACAGCCGAAATAAAGATGAGCTTTGCCTAATGTTTGTCCTTTTTCCTTCAAAGACTTACGAGTCTGAAGGAACCCACGGAAAGGTGCTACGCCCGTACCAGGACCCACCATTATGATCGGTGTTTGCGGATCTTCAGGAAGTCCAAAGCCAGAATCAGGTGTACGTACGAACATAATGATGTCTTCGCCAGGCGCACGTGCAGCCAAGTAATTAGATGCAACTCCACGGTATTCACCGAGACCACTCCAAGCCGGCCCCTGTACAACACCTGCGGTAACAGAAGCAAGTTCAGGGTTAACCACTGGAGAGCTAGATATCGAATAGTATCTAGGTTTAAGTGGTGGCAATAGTTCTAAAAATCGCTCAAATGGCATCTCGCATGCTACATATTTCTCAAGAAGATCAATCATTGTGATACGTTTCAGTAATATCTCTTCCTTATATGTGCCTTCTTCTAACAAAGCTTCTAATTCACGTTTATGTGGTGGACAACTGGTGTAAGAAGCAAGTTCTCGCAATTGCGCTCTTGAAGCAGGTTCCTGCACTTCAACACTATGACTCAGTAGCTCATACAGACTAAC
This sequence comes from Paenibacillus macquariensis, assembly GCF_900156375.1. Classification (GTDB taxonomy): domain Bacteria; phylum Bacillota; class Bacilli; order Paenibacillales; family Paenibacillaceae; genus Paenibacillus_AQ; species Paenibacillus_AQ macquariensis. Next base: position 316,718 of record NZ_FTNK01000002.1, on the reverse strand, counting down.
CGGACGATCCAGCGGAAGATGTGCCGCACTACGTCCGCTTGCTGACAAGATCACTTGATCACTCCGACTCAATCCGAATCTTTGCAGGATTCGATTGACATTCACAGTTCCATTACTCGGTAACACGCCAAGATGATCGCCTTCTTGATACGTAACCCCTTCTGGCAATGTTATCTCGATATGTCGTGTATGTCGGTCGCTGTCTGATGATTGAAGCTCACGATTCTCTATTACAGTTGCGTGAACAGCGTCATAGGTTTGGGCTAGCGGAGCACCTGCTATTCCACTTACGAACTGAACATCAAGCGAATTACGTTCCGTATCAACTTTGTGGTCGAATTTCAGATCAAAGGCTTTCATCAGATCAGACCACATGCGTCCTCGCCATTCTTCTATGTTCAACTCGAAGTCACCACTAGCATCACCTTCTCCCCGTTGAGAGAACCTTGTGGCTCCTTTGAGAGAAAGTTGTTCATCAATATATCTTGGCACATCCTGATACGTACTAGCCCAAGTGCGATCTCCACACCCAAATACGGCATAATTCACACCGTTAAATGTACCGTCTTCTACCTCCTCCAGCCATTGTACGAATTCTCGCGCATTGCTTGCAGGTTTACCATTATAAGAAGCGGCGATGATCAATACCGCACCTTCCGTGGGTAATTTACCTATTCGAGAGTTAAGGGAAGCAACCTCACATCTTACACCGTATAATCGTACGATATCCGCTATTTCTCGTGCGATACTCTCTGCTGTACCTAGATTTGATCCATACAGCACTAAAAACGGTTGATCATTAACGCCTATAATTGACGCAGTTTGTCCATGATCTTTTTTCACATCAGCTGTAGAGACATCTGTCTTGGATGTATTGTTTATAGTAGTCTCAACCTTAACCTGCTCCCGCGGGCGAACCTGAATTTCAAAATCATCAGGTTTCAGCGTCAGTGTTTCCTTTACTTTGAGTGTATAGTTCGAGTAATCTATGAATTCAAAATGCTTCAGTAGCATGCCTAGCACTAATATGGCTTCATGTAACGCAAACTGTTGGCCAATACATGCCCGTTGACCGTTACCGAACGGTTTATAAGCATTGATCGGAACCTTACTTTGATCCTCAAATCGCTCTGGACGGAACTCATCCACATCTTCCCCCCAAGCATTTGTATCCCGATGGAGTTTGGGGATCAGTACGTTGACACTATCCCCTTTCTTCAAAGGATATTTACCTCCAAGCAGTGTATCCTCCTTCGCATAGAGAGAGAAAGCTGGAGCCGTTGGCCATAGGCGTAATGATTCACTCAGAATCATTCGTATGTATTTCAGATCAAGAACCTGTTTATACGTAGGCGTAGAATCTGTGAGAATGCTGTCTACCTCTGCATATGCTTTTTGTAACTTATCTGGATTCTTCAATAGATAGTAAATCGCAAAAGAAAGCAAACCACTCGTCGTCTCATGACCAGCAATCAAGAACGTAATCATCTGATAACGAATATTCTCGTCATCTAATCCTTCACCTGTCTCAGGATCTTTACTCGTTAACATCCGTGATAGAAGATCTTCAGTTTCTTCCTCACCACTGGATTTACGTTCAGCAATAATTTTATCTACTAAGGAGAACAACGTATCTTTATCCTTTTTGAACTGGCGTTTTGTCATGATCTTCAGTTTATCCTGTATCTCGAATCGTGTAAGTTGAGCCATCGCTTCATCCAGTGCTCGGACCATACTCACAATAAATGGATGAGGTTCATCCCGGTAGAAGCTATTAAATCGATAATTGAATCCGCATAAACCGATGGTATCTAGCGTAAGACGTGTCATATCTTCAGGGACATTGACATGCTCATCAGGATTTAGGCGCATCCACTTCTGAACAAGTTGTACGGCTATATCCACCATCATACCGTGGTAACCTTGCATAGCTCTCTGGCTGAAGCTCGGAATCAGAATGTTATGCGCCTTTTGCCAATTGGATTCATCCGTTTCACTTGTGAACAACCCGTCTCCCGTGAAAGCTTGGACTTTCTGCAAAGGAGCCCATACACGTTTATCAAACCGTGATTCATCACACACCTCAGCCACTAGTTCCTCGCTTGAGATGTAAACGTTGCTCTTTCCACCAGGTAACACGTTTCTAAATATAGGACCGAACTCATATGAAAGCTTCGTTAGAGATTGAATTGGCTCATCTATGTTTAGCAGCGGTAGATTTCCCAGCGGACCGTATGTTTTGGGTTGGGGTATTTCTGATTCCTTGTTTTTCTCCATATCGTTGTCCTCCCATTCCTTATATAGTCGATAGCATAGGATTTACCTATGAGAATAAGACTATGCATACTTGCTAACTTATACAGAGTTCAAGCATGGATCTCAGCACTACAAAAAAATGCAACAATAGTATAGAGCTATCGTTGCACTTATAAGTGACTGATCAATTGTATTCAAATTGTATTAGCTTGTACTTAGACTGCAGTATAACCACCATCTACGAGCAATGTAGTACCCGTAATGAAGGATGCATCATCACTGGCAAGGAACAGCACTGCTTTTGCAACCTCTTCTGGTTGACCTAGGCGACCCATTGGATGGAGTCCAACAAGATGCTGTGTAACGGCCTCGGTTCTACCTTTAATCAGTGGAGTATCAATGTATCCAGGACATACTGCATTAATACGAATTCCTTTAGAAGCATAATCGGAACTCAGAGACTGAGTCAATAACTTAACGCCACCTTTAGCAGACGCATAGGCTGTGACACCAGCTTTTCCCACATGGCTGTGAATAGAACCACAGTTCACAATAGCTCCTCCGGTACCTTGGGCAATCATTTGCTTAATGGCATATTTACAGCTTAGGAACACGCCGGTCAAGTTAATATCAATCGTTCGCTTCCAATCCTCAAATAGCAACTGATCTGCAGGTCCATCATGGGCTATACCCGCATTTGCATATAAAACATCCAATTTTCCATACTTCTGTACAGTCTGATCAACCATATGGATGATCTCTTGCTCATTCGTTACATCTGTCTTAATAAACAGCGTGTCAAACCCTTGACTGTTAAGCTCATCCGACACCGTTTGTCCGCGATCTGAGAAGTCGGCTATTACAACTTTAGCCCCTTCTGCTGCAAATAAACGTACCGTAGCTTCACCAATACCACTCGCTCCACCTGTTACAATGGCTACTTTGGATTCGAATTTCATCATATAACGCTCCTTTGGTATATATTATTATCTTCTATAACGCAACCTCTATATACATAACTATTACTTTATCGTTCCTTAAATCTATGATATCATCGTGCTTAATTAATAAAAATTTAAACATTCTTAACTTTACTTAAGAAAAATTAAAACAAAGGATTGAATTTGTTTATGCATATCGAAAAGCTTGAGTATTTGGTGGAAGTCGCTAAGACAGGTTCTATTACGCAAGCCGCACACAATTTAAATGTGACCATATCAGCGCTTAGCCAATCCATTACTAGTCTAGAAAAGGAATGGGGCGTAAGTATACTTAAACGTTCCAGAAGTGGAGCAATCCCAACTGCTGAGGGTAAAGTGATTATTAAGAAGGCATACGAATTGCTAGACAAGTACGAGGAATTGAAAGAAGTTGCGATGGGTTACTCGAATACGATTAAAGGTCAACTACGATTAGCTACGATCCCCGGTCCCATGTTTTTGTTAGAACAAGCCGTCATGGATTTCAAGCACAAATATCCGCAGGTAAAATTGGAGATTGTGGAACAAGGATCTCAGGATATTATTGACGATATACTGAATGACAAGAGTGACCTAGGGTTTATCATTTTATTTAAGGATCGCCTTATAGAACATACGGGACTTACCTTCGAACGACTACTCAAGGTGAAGATGGTTGCAGCAACCAGTATGAATTCACCATTAGCATTTAACAAATTCATTACGCCAGAAGAGTTAAGACAACAAACCGTAGTCTTATACAATGACGATTACGTTAAATGGTTCATGGATGATTTTCAAAAGAAACATGGTTCAGTCGATGTGATATATACAACAAATAACCGCGAGTTGATTACTAGAGCATGTCTCCATTATTCTGCTGTGACGGTTGGACTAAATTACTCATTTATTAAAGAGCCATTGTTCAGTCCCCATGATTCGGTTATTCTAGATTTCGATATGCCCGAACCAAGTCCTGTATATCTAGGCATCATCCAGAGAAAAGATGCACACCCTAATAACATCTCAAAGCATTTTCTTGAACGATTAAAGCATGATATTTCAGAATTGGATAAATAAAAAAATGGAGCGAATACGTTACATACCACGTATCACTCCATTTTTTCCATCCTTACATAAGCTATTGTTACTTGTTAGCATCTTTTTGAACTACTCGTGCCGGTCTAACGACCGCATTATCGCGTTTCATCGGTTTTACACTATTGATCGGATTAGTGAAGTCTATTTTTTCTGGTGTAACATCTTCTACAGATTTCTGATTCTTATCAGTAGCATTTCTTTTAACACGATCAGCTCCACCATTATGTTTCCCTTTGTTCCATACCGTTCCTTTACTCATCTTAACACTCCATTTCTATACCTCTAATTAATTATACTAGTTCATTCCACCAAGGAATCATTTCATACACAGATAACCCATCGTACTCTCCAACCATCTTCATATCTTTCGTTTCTTCTGCCGTATAGCTGTTCACCTTTTGCGTTAATTCAACGTGGTACGTTTTCTTTGATAAGTTCGATACAACTACAAAACAGTCTTCGTAGCTCTGAGCATCCACCAAGAGTAAGTTGGCTGGGATCCCAGTGAGTATAACAACTGCATGTAGGGCCAGTTCTTCTGTCAAGATGATATTCCCCTTTTATGCCTATTTATATTTAACTACCTAAATTAATATCTACAGACGCACTATCAGAATTCTATACGAATATTGCATTTCAAACAAGGTTTTTATCATGTTCTTCACAATTTCATTTATTTAAGCATTATTTTGGTATCATGGAAGTGTCGAATCAACCATGCAAACAAGAAAGGTGCGTAACTCCTGTTACAACAACATTCCATGTCTGAACAGTCTCGTTTTTCCAATCTTTTTGCAACCCTCCAAGTGGGGAAATCCTTACGAAATGCGAGGATTTCTAAGTCCTTTGGACTTTCCAGTTTCGCGATTTTTCAACTAATCTTCTCTCTGGTTTTTGAGGGAAAGAACTGGTTCCAGTTGCTCGGAAGCCAGCGTGGCACGGGTATCCCCGAAAAAGATGTCGTCTATCGCTTTTTAAATCACACCTCCTTGCTTGGCGAAGATTTTGCATACTTTAGTCTTAGAATTGTGTTGCATTTCGAGTCGCTTATTTCACCAACTCGTGTGCGAGTGTTCATCATCGACGATTCCGTGATGAGCAGAAATCGGAGTAAAAAAGCGGAATTACTGGCACGGGTATTTGACCATTCAATGGGTAAATTCACGAAAGGTTACACCATGCTGACGCTCGGTTGGTCGGATGGTTTCAGCTTCGCTCCGCTTAATTTTGTTATGCTTTCTTCGGCCAAGCTGACCAATCAAATTTGTGAAATGATCTCAAAGATCTCGAAACGTAGCGTCGGGTACAAACGTCGGATGGAGACTTTCTCTCGGAAGCCTGATATCTCGTATGTACTGAAGATTTGGAGTAAAGTTTGATTAAAAATACCTCGCAAACCAGCATTTTACGATAAAAAAAAGAATCCATTTGAAAAAATTGATCAAAATGGATTCTTTTTCAGCAGATTTAAGTTTCGGTTTTATAAAAAAGTTTGATCATTTCGTAATTGTGTTGCTCCACAATCGCACCCGTTTGTTTAAATATATAACTTTACAATTTCTGTATTATTGGCTGCTACTGCGATTTCAGGTGTTAATTCTCTATTTATTGAGATAACCTTTTAAAAATATTTGACGAAAGGTGAGGGTTGAACGATAGTTGAACCTTCATAATCAATCACACTTACTCAAGTAATTCCGGTAGCTTTTGAAGTGCTGATAACATATTTGTCAATTCTACAAGTGATAAATTCGCATGATATCTTTCAGAAACTTGTTGATTAAATGCTTCCATTTCTTTTTTATAAAGCATCCCTTTTTCGCCTAATTCAATTAAAAATGCACGCTTATCTTCTACATCTTGCTTTCTAATAATATAGCCATCCTTTTCAAGTTTGGCTAATTGTTGACTGACAGCACTTTTTGTGATATCCATTTTTTCAGCTAACTCTGAAGGAGAAGAGAACGGATGCCGAATAGCTAATGTTAATAAAACAATTTGCTGATTATTTAATTTGAAATTCGTATAGGCTCTTTCTTTTTTTTCAAGTATCATCCATATATCTTTAATTGTTTGATTAATTTGCTCAGCTATATTTTTATTCTCCATGCTTTTGTCCCTTAACTTTTCTCCGCCAATTTTTGGGATTTAAATAGCTTTTAAATTTTGAAGCCACTTCTTTCCCAACAAGTAAAGCACCTATCCAAAACATGATTTCCGCTATTATTATACTTCCTGTAATGATACCTGCCTTTATCTGAGTTGGAAGTGGGGTAAATGGTGTGATAACTGGAATCAGCCACAGCGAAAGAGAGGTAATTAAAAGCCCTGTTCCAAGTTTATAAAATAATGACTTTTTTTGCTTCTTTTCGATTGAAACCATCTCTTTTTCCAATTCTAAGCCCCCGCATTCAATATAGTTTAGTTAACTAAACTAAACTATATACCAATGGTGGTTTTATTACAAGAGTTCTAAAAGTGCATCTTCTAACATTTATTAGAACCTTTGGCCCTTTAATTGAACAATACAGCTTGAGTATAAGGGTCAAAAGAAAAACCCTATTAATACAGGTTTTTTTATATTGTTTCTCTGTTTGAAAAATCACTGAATTGAAAACATTAGGATCATTTAGCGAAAGTACCCCACAATGTAGGTGACTTTATGTCTAAATTCCATAATGTAGGTAGATTAGTGCATTTTAGCGTGACATCAATTTGCCTACATAAAAATAAAAAAAGCCTGATTTGTTAGGCTTTACAGATACTGCTTATGTAGGCACTTTTATATCATTGGACATCCTTCCACCAGTAGAGCTTGCAAGTACGAAGATTATGCACGGTTGATATGATATTCAATTTCTGAGTAAACAAAGAGACATCGGAATGCAATCCGATGCCTCTTTAGATATCAATCACTGTTATAGAGTAGAAAACCCTACTGTTGTGCTTGGCGTTCATTCAGAAATTCAATAGCGTTATATAACATAACTACTGCTTCTGCACGAGAAATTTCACTAGTGGGATTAAATTTATCTTCACTATTAAGGGTATTAATCTTCCAAGTGAGTGAGCGTTGAATAGCTCCTTGATATGAAGAAGTAATATCTGTCTCATCAGCTATGTTTGCAGGTACAATATTAATCATTGGTAAATTCCCCGCTTTCTCTACACCTTGCATTAAGAAAAAGGTGAACTGCTCCTTAGTCATAGGTTTGGAAGGGTTGATGTCTTTGGGAAGGTCAATGTCATTATAAAAGGCATTGAGAAACGCCTTAGCGAACCAAGCATTATCATTAATATTAGAAAACAGATCACTAGCTAGAGGGATTTTGACGAAATCAATAGCTTCTAGGTTAAGCTTTAGAGCTTTAGTGATAAGCTGGACACCTTGTGCATTGCTAAGCTTAAGTTCAGGTCTGAATTCGGTAGCGGTTACGCCTTCTATGATGCCTTTATCATGTAATGAGACAATCTTTTCTTTACCAACCGTCTTATCTATATCTGCAAAATCTTTCGCTGCCGCAAATAGCGGACCTCCGAGTGAGAAGGAGAGAATGGAAGCTACAGTCATGGTTGTTACTATCGTTTTGATTTTCATATTATTACACCCCTATTAATAAATTTATTTGTTTGTTCTTATCCCTGTAGACGAACTTAATTGAGTAATTGTTACAGCATGATACCAAACAAGAAGGGCAAGTTTATTGGATTTATTCTTACTGGATCTAGGCATTAGATTGATTTTCTAGGTGCGAAAGTTGAGTTAATTAGAAATGTTATGTGTATTTAACGCATCCCATATTTCCTTAAAAATCCCACTATCTATTGTAAAATACACATCTGCATTCCCATAACGAATGTACCCATCTTTCAGAATAACCATACTTACCTTAGAACCATCATTCAATTGCATAATCATTTGTCTGTAATTCTCATCATTTCTGAAATCACCAAGCTTCTCTTCAACACTTTCACGTGAATACGGGATGGCATGATTCAGTGCTTCAACAAAGTTCTTTAACAAATCCATATCTTCGATAGGGAAAAATCGTTCAACACTATATTCCCAATCACTATGAATCCTGTATTTAACATTGTGAATATTTCCATTTATATTTAATTTACCAAACACATCTTCACCAGAAGCAATCGTTATTCCATTGAGGCATTCATAGTATTCTGAATATACTTCTCCACCAATTTCCGTATACGACATGATTCGAAAATCCTTATCGTAACCTTTCACAGCATACACATCAGTTTCTCCAATATTTGAAGCGAACTCCGTAGCATATTTATCTTGCTTGCTCCACTCGTCAATCCCACCTTTTGTTATCCCGAGTTTCACACCCAACATATTTTTAGCCATTGTAGGATCCATTTCTGTAGCTGTTTGAGTGTAAATTTTACCGTTGTATACAATGAGACCAACCATATCGACTTGTGTATTCCCAGAAACTTCAGGTAGTACTAATGCCGGTATGGTGATTCCTTCATCTTTAACTACTATGGAAGGATGACCATTTGGAGAAGTTAGAAGCTGATCATTTTGAATGTAATCCTTATACACACCATAGCCACCAAATACTATAATTATGCTCGCTACAAGCGTGAGGGCTTTTGACCAATAACGATTCGTTTTGGGCATTTCTAATTTGGCTTTATGTACCCCCATCTTACTTCTTTCATGAAGTTCATTTGGAATTTCGATCTTATCCATTTCCTGCTTTATATTATTGCTCATAAAAGGTATCTCCTTTCCATTCTTTTCGGAGTTTTTTTAAAGCTCGATATAATACGGTTTTTGCAGTACCCAATGGAATATCTAGTGTCTCTGCAACTTCTTTAATAGTAACGTCATGATAAAATCTTAAGATTACAACACTTTTTTCATCCTCATCTAACAAATCAATCAGCTCTTGAACCGTCACTTCCAAATCAATGTCTTCATTAGTATCTTCCGAAATAAGTTCCATCAAAACGGGTTTCATTTGAACAACATTCTTTCGTTTTCGGAGCAAATCGATAGAGCAGCTTATCGCAATTCTCAGTAACCATGTTTTAAAGTACTTTATCTCTTTTAAATTTTTGACTGATTTGAATGACCGATAAGCTGTTTCTTGGACCACGTCGAGCGCATCATTTTGATTTTTGACATACATAAATGCCGTTCTATAAATATCACTTTCATATTCCTGAAATAGTGCTAAGAATGCTTTATCATCGCCTTTTCTAGCCTTCTCAATTAATCGTTTGATGTTACCCGCCTCCTTTAGTTGATCACTGTATATCCATTAGACGTTCAAGATTATGTATTTGGCTTTACTTATTACAATATAGGCTTATATTAAATCTTAATGTTGATTGTAGATGGAAAGAAAACCGTCTTCTTGAAAAGGCGGTTCATGGTTAAATGCAATATTCTAGCTGTAAATGCCTAAGCCATAATCGAATATCATAGATCGTTGAATAATCATCTTCTCGACCCATTGCTCCTAAAGTTCTCACCACATACCGAACGTGTAACTTCTATTTTCGTGTAGTGTGTCTCTTCTCCTTGTCCACTCTGAGATCCGCCCGTTCCCATAACGTTTACACACAATGGATCAATCTTCGTTCGATCGCCTTTGTCGTTCATATAATAATATTGGTCTATAACCGTGCCATAGTCATACATGGGAGTAGATGTGCGATACAAACCACTCTTGTCCACGGGAATCACGTCATATTTCCCTTCTCTTTGAAGCTGTGGAGAATCCTTTAAGTTGTAAATGACCTGGATTACTCCCTCATAATCTTCAGGTATCAAATAGAGATCATATGTGCCTCTATTGTATTTTGATGAACAGCCAACGACGACGATCATCATGATCAGCAGAAGCATTTGTTTCATCGATGATCACTTCTTTCTTAATTTGGTTGTAACAAACGAGAAGTTCCGATGCTTTATTATCATTTTTCATACTTTTATATAACGGAATAAGGCCAATGAATGTTGCAAATACCTACGCCACTTAGCTTCGCATCCCCGTTTATGGTTTTGGCATTTCAACATTTCCAAAACACAAAAAATAAGCAAGAAAAAGGTCGTAACCCTTTATCTTACTCATCCTTTTACTAGTCCTAGATTTAATAAGGGTTCATGAACTGAACGACTACACCTACCACCAAAAAAACTACAAAAGCAATAATAAAGCTTACTACAAACCTTGAAACACTAGAGGACTTCGATTTTTGTTGGAGCTGATCCTCAACTTTTGCCAAGCGCTCTTTAAGTTCTTGTAATTCTTTTTCGTTATCCATTGAATTACCTCCAGAATATTAAAAAAAGATGAGAACAACAAAGAGCTAGTAGCCTTTTGTCATTCTCATCCTCGTACTCATCTGATGTATTATTCTGCTGGCGGTGTGAATGAACGAGCTGCGAATTCTGCATCTAACATATAGAATGCGTTGCTGTCTTTTTCAATACGTTTCAGCTTCTGAATAATGTTATCGAATAGGGATTCTTCTTCAACCTGCTCATCAATGAACCATTTCAAGAAGTAAATCGTTGCATGTTCGCGTTCGTCCGTAGCTAAGTCAGCGAGCGCATAGAATTTCTTAGTGTTCTGCTGCTCATGTGCATATCCGTGTTCGAATACATCCAACATAGAAGCATACTCGTTCTTAGGTTCGGGTAAAGCTTCTAGCGTCGCACGTTGTCGACGGTCGTTAAGGAACTTGTATATTTTCATTGCATGAAACCGTTCTTCCTCAGCTTGTACCGTGAAGAAATTCGCAAATCCATCAAGACTTTCACCCGAGCAATATGCAGCCATAGCTAAGTAGACATGAGCAGAATAAAATTCAAAATTCATCTGTGTATTTAGAGCTTTCGCTAATCCATCATTCATTGAACAAGTCACCTCAGCTTCTTTTAATTTGTGATCATGGGAAAAAGTAATATCATCATGCCTCTGCATCAGTACAATATCTACTGAAGGAAAAGATCGCCATGTCTTATCCATCGTAACATGGTATCTATTTCATCGGCAAGTATTCATTCAGAGCCAAGCTGAGTCCTTTTATTATGAACAGCTCATTATAAATAAATTCAAATGATTCACCACTTCAGCTGATGTCTCAGACCATTCTTACACCAACGCAATCCCTAAATAAGAATCTTGATCAATAATTGATCTCCTCATATTATCTAAGTACTGTAGTTGTTGTTCATTTATTTTGCTTATTTCTAAAAACTGACTGTGATAAACATAAGAATATAAATGCCTATAATTAATAAAAAAATCTATGTCATTTACTATTTCCTTAATATCCGAATTCTCAACTAAATATCCTTCCATAAATGACTTGAAGAACTTATAAGCAAACTTTCTTCTCTTGTCCAAGTCTTTAACCGTTTGAGAAGCGTGATAAATAGCGATTGCTATATCATATGCGTACCAATGGTATTCACTATCTCCAAAGTCAATCACTGTAAGGTTACCTGATTCATATAAAAAGTTATGATGATGTAGATCCCCGTGTATTATTCCATATGTATCCTTAGATTGCAGCATCGAGTGGAGTTCATGAAGGTAATTCTTCCACTTAGATTTAATGAATGGATCAAATTGATCCATATTCATATGAATAATCTTGTGTTCATGCCACACTGGTCGCTTGCATTCACCTTTGTACTGTTTGGATAAGGAATGCATAGCACCCATCGCTCTACCCCATTGATTGAATAATGGTTCTTTCCAGACTTCACTATGAATATCAACATGATTGCCTTTCAATTTCTTGTATGCTACGAAGAATAGTGTGTCCGTCAAATGTTGAATATAGGATGTTTCCTTTATTACAATAGGTATCGCTACATCTACCCCGTGTTCATGAAGATAAATAGTCCACGCTAGTTCAGATATAATCTGTTCTTCAAGATCAACTTCACGATTGAAGATCTTAACTACAATTGGGTGTTCCGAAGGGATTTCGTATACGTTATCGAAATATCCGCCGAGCAAATGTATATCTTTTGATGAATTGCCTACTAAATCAAGGATTTGATTTAATATAGATCTTTCAACCATCATTGATCTACCTCCATCATTTACTTGCTAAAAAAGAGTTCCATCCTTTGTAAAAATGCTTTGGCAGCTTGACTTAAATATTTATCATTACGATAAAACATTTCTAACTTTCTGGTTGGCGAATGACGGATAGGGATTGTACGAATACCGAGCGACTGGAAACTTTCAATCAATTGGCTGGGCTGAATTGTAGCTCCAATGCCTTCTTTTACAAGTTGAAATAGAGAAGCAACGGAACCTGTCTCCATTCGTGTATCGATAGAAATGCCTTGATTATTACACCATATATCAATCAAATCACGTCCATAGAAACCCTTAGGATACATCACTAATGGCAGATGAACCAAATCCTCCGCTACAACAATATCTTTACCTGGCAAATCATGTTCTTCATTAACATAAAGACTATACGACTCTGTATAAAAAGGTATTCGAACTAAGCGGTGATCTGGCTGAATCTCTAACCCGACACCAATATCAACCTCATTATCTAGCACCATATTTACAATATCCATGGATGGTATCACTTGAACTTTCGTATGTGGAAACGCCTTGTGGAAGTCTATAAGTAATGAGGTTAATCGATAATCAAGGTCGGATGGTAGCACCGCTACACGTAAATGACCCGTATTTAGATTTGTAAGATCAGCGATAGCATTCTTTGCATTGTCTAGTTGTTGAATAACTTGTATAGCGTGATGCTCAAGAAGCTTACCCGCTTCAGTCTGAAACGTCTTTTTACCAATCCGATCAAACAGAGGTACGCCTAACTCATCTTCTAATACGCGTATTTGTTGACTTAGGGTCGGCTGAGAAATACCAAGTTTGACCGCTGCTTCCGAAAAATGCAGTTCACTACATAATACAAGAAAATATTGCAATTGCTTGATTTCCATACGACATCCACCTTTAACTATAGTCACACACTATCGTTTATATAGAAATAGTAGTATTGATCTATCATAAATGTAAGTCTACAATGAATTCTATGATAAAGAAAGAAGGTGCTTCATATGCGATTTGTTTACCTCATTATGATTATATGTTTAGTGTCATTGAATTTAAGGCCATCCATTACTTCTGTGGGTCCCTTGCTCGATATCATCCAGACCAGTTTAGGAATGAGTGGATTGACAGCTAGCTTAATAACGACCCTACCTGTGTTATGTATGGGCCTATTCGCCATCGCATCCATTACATTAAACAACCGTTTAGGAATCGAGAAATCTTTACTTCTAGCCATGTCACTCATATTTATGGCCACCTTACTTCGTATGTTTGTCCATGATAGTACGGTTCTGCTTATTACAGCTTTGATATCAGGAACAGGTATAGGAATAGCCGGACCCTTAATTTCAGGATTTATTAAAAAACACTTTCCTGATAGACCTGGTTTAACAGGCATTTATTCCGTATCCATGGTCATTGGTGCGGCGATAGCATCTAGCTTTTCAATTCCCTTATTCCATATGATGAATGATTCTTGGCAACGATCACTCAGTTTCTGGAGCATATTAGCGATCCCAGCTGCATTGCTCCTACTCCCACTTCTTAAAAAAAGCGTACCCAATCCAAATCCCATAGCCATTTCAACTTTATTTATTAAAAATAAACGTGTGAATCTTTTCATGATATTCTTCGCATGTATGGCTGCTATCTTCTATTCTATAACAGCTTGGTTGGCTCCCATTGTACAATCAACCGGCCTGAGTCATGCTCAATCCGGCAATATTCTCACCTTATTTACAGTGATTCAAATTCCTATAAGTTTATCTATTCCTATGATAGTAGGTAGAACAGGGAATCGAAAACTATGGTTAATCCTATGTAGTCTATCTGAAATCATAGGCATTCTATTGTTATTGCTTCACTTCTCCCCATGGCTAGCTACAATATTCCTAGGTATTGGGGCTGGAGGACTTTTCCCATTAGCCATACTCATGCCTATCCAAGAAGCTAGAAGTACAACCGAAGCCATATCTTGGTCTGCTATGGTGCAATTCGGAGGGTATCTGCTTGCATCCCTTGGCCCTGCATTCATTGGGCTAACAGTAGATCTATTTGATAATTTCGTCCCCGCATTGATCGTACTCGTGATTATTATATGTATTATGACTTTTACAATCTTAAAGATAGGAAATACAACAGAACATATTGAGAAGAACAATGCCTGATCGGTAATATCAAATTGTGAGATTATATAAATGCCCTATTATATAACCCCTGTTCCCTATGATTTAATCGTAGGGAACAGGGGTTTATACTTATTTTAGCGATTTATTGATAGTATCATTCAACTTTAGAATCACGTGTTCTTCATATAATTGTACCGTGAGTTCTTTTCCTTCAAGGAGACCCAATTGTATCCTCTCATTATTGATTTGGACCTGAATTAGACGTCCTCTATAGCGAATCCGAAACGCATAACGTTCCCAACTTGTTGGGATAGACGGGGCTAATGACAACCCTGATTCTTTAAGTCTCAGACCAGCAAACCCATACACAATAGCCATCCATGTTCCACCCATATTCGCAAGATGTAGTCCATCCTTGGTATTTCCATGGGTATTATCTAAGTCAAGACGCGCCGTTTCGGTGAAATACTCATATGCTTTATCCATGTAACCTACTTTGGAAGCCATGATGCTGAATATACAAGTTGAAAGAGACGAATCATGTGTAGTGATCCCTTCGTAATAATCATAAGAGTGTTGAATCGTCTCCATATCCTGTGCATCTTCAATTAAAAAGTGAGCCAATACGGTATCCGCTTGCTTACAGACCTGATATCGATAAATAGTTAACGGATGATAGTTCAGTAACAACGGATATTTATCCTTAGGCGTATTCTCGAAATCCCATACCTTTTTCCGCAAGAACGTATCGTCTTGTGGATTAACACCTAGCTCTTCATCAAAAGGGAGATACATCGTAATGGATGCCTGATTCCAGCTTTCCACTTCATCCGGACTAACCTCCAGACGATTACAGAGTTCAGCCCAGCTTGACTGATCATACGCTTTCAGGATTTCATAACTTTTCACTGCCCATTTCAGGTTGTTTTGAGCCATTACATTCGTATAGTAATTGTTATTTACACAACAGGTGTACTCATCGGGGCCAGTTACTTCATCAATATGAAATCCACCTTTATAATCATGCCCGATCTCAATCCATAACCGAGCTGTTTCGAACAATACCTCCGCACCGTATTGCAACAAGAAGTTACGATCATCTTCAGCCAAATAATACTGAATATAGCTGTAGGCAATATCCGCACTAATGTGATATTGAGCGGTACCGGACGGGAAGAAGGAGGAACACTCGGTGCCGGAAATCGTACGCCAAGGAAATAATGCCCCCTTCGCATGTCCCATTTCTCTCGCACGATCTTTGGCTTGTTCCAGCGTGGAATAACGATATAATAGCAATTGCTTTGCCATATCAGGATGTGTCATTAGGAAGACAGGAAACAAATATATCTCTGTATCCCAGAAGTAATGTCCCTCGTATCCTTCTCCAGATAACCCCTTAGCAGATATATTGCTGAATGAGTCTCTCCCCGCGGATTGTAGAAGTTGATACACATTGAAACGTATTCCTTCTTGTATGGAAGTGTCATTCTCGATGATAATATCGGATGATTTCCAGAATTGATCCATGTAATCCTTTTGCAGGATAAGCAGATCTTCAAATTTCTTACCTTTAAGCCGTTCTTGCAGCTCAATCCCTTGATCAATTGGATGTTCCCCATGTCGCAAAGTATCGGTATATATGTTCCATTTCGTAAGATGCATCGGTTCTTCAAGCGAGAATATATACGTGTGTTCAACCTTAGTTGCGTTACAATCCACTTGAACTTGCGGACTACCACTATATTCATGCCGGGTAACACAGGCCATTTGCAGAGACGATTCCGTCGTTTCACTCATGACATATCCATACTCTTCTCTCGTGCCACATTCCTTTACAGATAACAGCTGAGCATGACCGGACGCTACGCGAGGATCGTTAACAGCTGTATAGTTACGTACGTTTCCGTTTACAGTAGACACGATCTTTACGGGTCCTGTGAAATTGATACCCTCAATGAAAATATCGATCGCAAACAATTCCCTATACTCGAAAGAAATCAATCTACGGAAGGAAATCTTAATCTCATGTCCCGACGGTGATTGCCAATGTATCTCCCTCTCAGCGTATCCTTTATCCAAATGAAGATGACGTTCATAGGAGAGAACCTTTCCGTCAAAAAGACTAAAGGGCTCTTCTTCCTCCCCGATAAATAACCGAATGCTCTGCGAATCAATCCCATTTACAAGCTTCTGCTGTGTACTAGGAAATGCAAATAATTTCTCTCCATAAGGTATATTAATGACATCGTGAAAAGCATTCAAATACGTACCCCGGATACTGTCCATTCCTTCCGCGTAGCCCTCTTCAAAATTACCTCTAACGCCTAAGTAACCGTTACCAAGAGCAAAGATACTTTCCAAATTTAATAGTGTCTCTACAGATATTGCGTGATTCGAAATACGCCAAGTCATATTTCATTCTCCCTTCATGCCACCATATATGAATTGTATTTTAGACGGAGAACACCTAAACTTATATTAATTAATCTAGATTTTTATCAAAATTTTTAGGTGTAGGTGATTCCATATGAATAGGATCTTCCCTTCGAGTTCACAACAGTATTTGGTATCTTCTCGATTACAGTCTCTTGAACAAAGTTTTGTACACCCAAAATTGGATTACGAAATAGAGCTACTTGAAGCTGTTCGATTCGGAAATGATGCGAAGGCACTAGCCGTATTGTACAAAATTAACGAAATGGAAGGAGCGACACTCGCAGCGCATCCGGTACGTTCCAAGAAGAACGCTCTAATTGCTTCCTGCACGTTGTTCACCAGAGCCATCATCAAAGGAAACGTTGATCCTGAGACTGCCTTTCAATTAAGCGATGCATTCATTCTAGAAATCGAAAAGAATACTGAACTCAAACAGTTAATATCTTTTGAGTACGAGATGCTCCTGCATTTCATCGATATGATCAAGAAGACAACACAAACCTTAGATTATAGTCATATTGTGATTTCAGCCATTGGCTATATTAATGAGCATATTTCCCAAGACCTAACATTGAAGCAGATTGCCCAGCATATTCGAGTACATCCAAGTTACATTTCTGATCGTTTCAAGAAAGAAACAGGAATTGCTATAACGACCTTCATCAATCAGAGAAGAATCGAAGAATCTAAACATTTCCTTATCCATACCCATATCCCTATTTCGGAAATTACGTTATTATATAAATTTTGCAACCAAAGCTACTATTCCCTTCTATTCAAACAATTTACCGGACAAACGCCTAAACAATTCCGCAAAAACGGCTTAAGAGTATCTGTTACCGATCCAGAATAGGCAACTGGTCATCACAATAAAGAATGGAATGATTCCAATGACAAGATTCAAGCAATCTTTATTGAATTTGAGCCTGAAGAACAAACTGATTATTGCCTTTTCCTGCTTTATTATCACTTCTTTCTTTATTATTGGTGGCACATTATCGTGGTTATATTTCAAATCCAACAAAGAAATGATTCTAGATGCAACCGAGAAGAATAATAAGCAGATTATTAATAACATTGATAATTCGTTAAATCCCTTACTAAGATTGTCCATGTATCCTTTACAAGATAAAGAACTTCTTCAAATACTGAGAAAGGATTATTCCACTGTACCTTATCCCAAACTCGAAGTTAGTCAAGACTTTGATAACGTCAATCAGATTATTAAAAATAGTATGCTCTTAAATACTGACTTAATAGAATCGATTGTCATTTATCAAGACCATAACCGCTTGATCATTGGCAGAAGCAATACAGATCTTATCAACAATACATATTTTGAAAATGAATTCATGAAGGAACCCTACATTCAAGAAATTTTACAAAAAAAAGGGCTTGCCGTCTCTATTGGTGTACATCCAGACAAGCTAATGACGTCGAATAACCGAATGGTTATCTCGATCGGACGTTCGATCATTGATCCAAATACATATGATAACCTCGGACTTATTCTTATTAACATTGATATAGATAAACTCAAATCCGTATGGAGCAATACAAACTTCACTGAGAATACTAAGTTTTATTTAATAGATGAAAGTGAACATGTGATTTACAGCCCGAACAGTTCACAAATTGGGCAAGCCTCTTCCATTATAGGAGAAGAAACGAAACACTCTACTAACTACATCATCACTTCTTCTTCCAAGGTCACGAATTGGAAAGCGGTTACAATCATTCCTAAAAACGAGTTATTTCACGTACTTGATTTCATGTTTAAGACGATTATCATTTCGTTACTGGTGTTACTCGTATTAGCCATCTTTACATCAATACGTATTGCCACGAGTGTCACAAAGCCGTTAGCCATATTACAACGTAAAATGAAACGCGTATCGCAAGGCGATATGAATGTAGTCATTGATATTCAGCATGGAGAAGTTGGGAAAATAAGCATTACCATTGACCATATGCTAGAAGATATTCGTGGATTGATTCAAAGAATCTATGAGGAGGAAACGGAAAAACGGAGATTAGAATCTCTCGCATTGCAGTCACAAATCAAACCTCATTTCATATATAATACGATCAATGTTATTAAATGGATGGCAAGAATCCAAGGATCCACAGGTATTGAAGAAGCATTAACCGATTTTTCTTCTATCATTAAATTTACGACCAAAACAGAAAGTGAATACACAACTTTTCAGGAAGAAGTAGACTTTATCACGAGTTATACCCGTATTTTAGATTTTCGCTATCTGAATAAGTTCGAAGTATCCTATGACATCGAACCTAACATACTCCAATATAAAACGTTGAAATTTCTTATACAGCCCATAGTGGAGAATGCAGTCTTCCACGGGTTTGATGGCGTTGATTACAAAGGAAAGCTGTTGATCCATATTTATAATCAGGGAGATAACGTCGTTGTGGTGGTGTCGGATAATGGTAGAGGGATGTCGATGTTAGAGCAAGATACGCTGGATTCCAAAGAAACGGTAGATCAATTCAATTCGATTGGCATTAAAAACGTTCGAAAACGTGTTGAGCTCTATTTTGGAGAAGGATATGGATTATGGATTGATAGTAAAGAAAACGAGGGAACGAAAGTTACAATCATCGTTCCTATCCTAAAGAATGAATACTCAGGTGATAAAGAATGAGAATACTAATTGTCGATGATGAGCCTCTAGTTCGAATTGGAATTAAATCTGCGATCCCTTGGGAAACACACGGAATGGAAATCGTAGGAGAAGCAGCCGACGGTGAAGAAGCCATTCGACTCATGATCCAGCACAAGCCAGATGTTATTCTGCTCGACATTAAAATGCCAAAAAAAGACGGTATTGAAGTGCTACAAGATATGAAACGAATAGGAATTGAAGCTAAAAGCATCATTCTCAGCAGCTTTGATGACTTCGTGTTTGTGAAAAGAGCCATGCAATTAGGTGCTGTAGACTATTTTCATAAACCCAGCATGAATGTAAACGACATTGTGGACGTATTAAAAAAAATGCAGAGTCAACTTGAACCTCATCAGGAGAAGCAAATCGAAAGAGGTTTCGGAAAAGGCGACGCTCTGCGAAATATGCTCCATGGGAAAACGGAGGATGCTCATCAGACCAAACTGAATGAAGGCAATTTACATGTTATTGTATTCTCCATCAAAAACTACGCTCAAGTATCAAGCAGATATACCAATGACAATATTACTTTACTTCCAAATACGATAATTAATATTTTATCGGAGCTTCTTGCCAAAGAAAAGGAAGCTGAATTCACAAAAATCGACGGAAACTTGTTCGCGCTCGCCATAAGTAACATCCGTTCCAAGAGTGAACAGGCCACTCTTACTTATGTAAATGATCTCATCCAGCTCATCCACTCTTCTTTAAAGCGTTTTGTGAATATCGATACCGTCTTTGGGACTAGTGATTCATTTAATACTTTTGTTGAATTAAAAGAAGCTTTCAAACAAGCTAAACAATCGCTATCTCAGAAGTTTTATCGTCCTGATCTCTCTATTTTTCATTATCATCACAACAGTTATGCAGATGAAGAAATGCTGGAACAGGCGATGATATATATCAGAACGATGAAGACTGGACTACGTGAGAATAATCCTGAGCAATTCATAACCAATCTAATGGCATGGGAGCAATTTCTACAAGAGAAGGAATGTATGACTGAGCAAGACGTCCGCAAGATCTATGATTTCATCTTATTTATGACGGAGCACGAGGAAAAATATACGGAGTATAGAAACAAAGCAGAAGAAATCGAAGATTTCAAAGCATTAATAGTCTTCTACCGCCCTATTTTTGATAAACAATTGAACAAGGACATTATCGCAAATCGCAATAAGTACAGCCCGATCGTCCGAAATATTCTGTTATATGTTGAACAAAATTATAATCAAGACATTTCACTAAAGATATTAAGCCAGCAATTCAATGTCAGTTCTAATTATATTAGCAGGCTATTTAGTCAAGAATTCGGAAGAGGTCTATTCGATTATATGAACGAAGTAAGGGTTGAGAAAGCCAAAGATTTGTTGAAGGATTATCGATATAAAATTTATGAAATTGCAGAAATGGTGGGCTTTAATAGTCACGTTCATTTTGCCATTGTTTTCAATAAGTATGTCGGGATATCTCCAAAAGAGTACCGTAAAGAAAAAGGCTAAATGGATTAACAAATATCAATATTCATATATAACTACACAAAATACGCCTGCAGGATACGATGAAAAGGCTGTGAAAGGTAAATATTAATAAACAAATCATCATTCTGTTTATTCCTCTCTTGTATTGTAACCGCTATCATTAGTCTTATAAACCATTTCGTCAATAGGGGGAACTAACAAGATGAAGAAAAAAATGTCTGTGTTACTGATTACAATGCTTACCATTACAACTATATTAGCCGGATGCGGCAATAAGGAAAAGACCACCAGTGCCACTGATCCAGCGGTTAAGTCAACTACGCCAGTTACCGTTTCTTTGGGCTTCTGGGGAACTGCTCAAGATTTGGGCATTTACCAACAAGCAGTGAAAGACATCTCAGCTGTACACCCAAACATTAAGCTTGAAATCAAGCAATATCCAAGCAGTGAGCAATTCTGGAATACGCTTCCAGGAGAAATCGCAGCTGGTGTAGCTCCCGATCTAATCAAACTTACCAACGAAGGCGCATTTGAATACATTCACAAAGGTCTATTCGAACCTTTAGATGAATTGATTAAACCCGCTGGCGTTGACCTATCGCTTTATAATGGTGTAGATATTTGGAAGGTAGACGGCAAACAATACGCACTACCGATCAGTACGATGCCAGCAATGTTCCTAATTAATGATGATATGTGGAAAAAGGCTGGTCTTGGTGCATATCCAAAAACATGGGATGAAGTTCAAGCCGCAGCTAAAAAACTAACAACAAAAGACGTACATGGCATTGTCATCAACATCGATGCCTTCCATATTACCAACTATGTAAAAAGCTATGGCGGTGATTGGGGCTATGGTAAAACGATCAACTCCCCAGAAAACGTAAAAGCTGTACAGAAGATTCTAGACATGTATAAAGATGGATCTGCTGTCACTCCGAAATCGATTGGTTATGGATGGGATGGCGAAGTGTTTGCAAATAACAAAGCCGTCATGACTACAGGTGGTTATTGGTATAAAGGCTATTTGAAGGAAGCCAATCCGGATTTGCACTATGTTGCTCTCCCTGTTCCTGAAGGGACAGTTCATAACAGCACCATGCACTCAGACGGATATGTAGTCCTCAAAGATGGTAAGAACAAAGTTGAAGCACTTCAAACTGCCTCTTTCTTAACAAGTGAAAAAGTACTAACCGAATTTGTGAAAGTAGGTAATAACCCATCTCTTAAATCTTTATCATCCAAATTTTTCGAAGTGAACCCTGAATTCGATGCGGTTAAACCAGCTATTGAATACAGTACAGATTTTCAGTACCCGATCGAAACTAAGAAATTCATCGATGAATTGATTAAACAACTAGAGGGTACGATTCTTGGTGGAAGCAACAAGACAGCTCAGGAAATTCTCGACAAGGTGCAAGAACAATTCAAATAATGTCTTAATATTAGCTATTTCCGTCTCGTAACGAGATGGAAATAGCTTTTAACAGCCCAAAACCGACATATGGGCAATCAATCTAGGAGGGATATTTTATGTCTGTTTCCCGAAATAACAGCAAGTCAATACAACCCTATCCGTACAAAAAACAATCTTGGTTTAGCTCTTTTGCTGACTCGGACAATAAAGTTGGTTGGCTATTCATCCTCCCTTTTTTAATTTTGTGGGCATGGTGGTTTTTTTATCCTTTTGTTCAATCCTTCATCAGAAGCTTTCAAGATATGAATTTCGCAGCTATGGATGAGGCCAAATTCATTGGACTCAATAACTTTATACAGATCTTACAGGATCCTGAATTCTTCCAAGCAGTCCTTCATTCGTTACAAATTGTCCTCATTGCTGTACCGACCCAGACGATCCTTGGTCTCTTAATGGCTTTACTTGTCAATCAAAAGATAAAAGGAAAAGGTATATTTAGAACCATTTTCTTCATCCCTTATATCACTTCGCAAATTGCAGTGACGACCGTGTTTATGATGCTCTTTAAACAAGGGACATTCTTAACTAATTTCTTTGGTATCTTTGGCTTTGGCGATGTCACTTGGTTCGCTGACACAAGCTATGCTCTTATCTTTGTAGCGATCCTGTTTATATTCCAACAAGCAGGCTTTAGTATGATCGTATACTTGGCCGCACTTCAAGAAGTTCCAAAAGATTTATACGAAGCCGCAGGTATTGATGGTGCTTCGAAATGGGATAAATTCCGTTACATTACGGTTCCATTTGTAAAACCTATTTCGTTCTTCGTTATTTCCGTTTCAACGATTCTTGGCTTTCAAATCTATGACCAAATTGCCGCAATCTCTCGATATGGTGCACTTGGTTCACCTGCAGGAGCAACCAGTACCGTGGTCACCTATTTCTACCAGCACGGCATCCGTTATATGAACATTGGTTACGGAAGCGCTGCTGTCCTTCTATTTTTCTTCATTATCTTGATCATTACATTCTTGCAAAAAAAATTGTTGGACGATAAGGAGTGACTTTACGTGAAAGCAAGAAAACACTTAGCTCTGTTTGCAAATTACGCAATCATCATCGTGCTAGGATTGCTGTTCATCCTTCCTTTTATATATACGATATATACTTCATTAGTGTCCACCCGAGACGTCAACAAACTTGTTAGTATTACAAATTGGACATTTGATAATTACATTATGTATTTTACAAACGACGCTTATAACGTACCTAGATGGTTCCTAAATACAACCATCATGACAGGTGCTGTTATTGTCGGTAATTTAATTGTTAACCCCCTAGCAGCCTTTGCGCTCGCTAAATTGAATTTCAAAGGTAAAAAAATAATTTACTGGATCGTGCTTGCAACGATGATGGTCCCTTATCATATGATATTGATTCCCGTCTATGTAAACATGGCCAATCTTGGTTGGTTAAACACGTTTCTGGCATTAGTTATCCCTTTTCTTTATCAAAGCTTATATATTTTCATGCTTAGACAATTTTTCGTTACGGTACCCAATGAATTTATGGAAGCAGCCCGTATTGACGGCATGTCAAAAATAGGACTGTTCTGGAAAATTGTATACCCTTTAGCTCGTTCGCCACTGATTACCATGTCCATATTGGCATTTGCAGGCACCTGGAACAGTTACCTTATTCCGAGTACATTAACTAATACGCCCAAAATGTATGTTCTTGTGGTTGGTCTAAACAGTGTGAAGGACGCTGTATTTGAGAACACAGCTCTGATTATGGCAGGGGTTGTATTAACCACATTACCTATCCTTATCTTCTTCTTCTTATTCCAGAAGCAATATATAGAAGGCATCTCCAGTTCAGGTATTAAAGGATAATCATTGCAATAGATAAAGTACGAGCGCTGACCTAATAACCGGTCAGCGCTCATTTTATAATGAAGATTTTCTTGTCGTCAATTCATACAATACTTTATCTCTCTACAAGAATACCATCCTGTAAATAAAGAATGCGATCACACCATTCCAACATGCGTTCATCATGGGTAACCATAACAGCCGCTTTCCCTTCACTTTTCACTTCATCAGCTAACATTTGCACAACTTCCTTGCCACGTTTGAAATCAAGACTAGCTGTTGGTTCATCTGCGAATAGAATAGCAGGATTGTTCATCCATGCTCTCGCAATGGCAACACGTTGCTTCTCTCCACCTGATAACTTCTCTGGGTAATGATTACGACGTTCCCATATGCCTAGTCGTTTCAGTAGATATGCTGCTCGTTTCTTGGCTTCGCTTGGACTCAGTTTTGCAATTCTAGCCACAAGTAGTAGCTGTTCTTCTACCTTCAAATAAGGAAGTAACTGCGCATTCTGAAACATAAAACCTATCTTGTGCAAGCGAAATTCTGTAAGTTCTGCCTTATTCTTATCCGCAATCGATTCTCCATCGATAAGTATTTCACCACTAGTTGGACTCAGAAGCGCGCCAGCCGTTGATAGAAACGTACTTTTTCCCGAACCCGATGGTCCTAGAACAGCAACGAATTCTCCTTCATTAACTTTGAAATCTAATTTATTTAATACAGACAGTGTTGAATCACCGTCGCCGTAGGTTTTCGTCACTTGTTTCATTACTAATTTTGCTGTTGTCATGCTCCAACCCTCCCAATCGCTTCTAACGCATCAACTTTGGCTACTTTCAATACTGAAATAAGGGAACCAATCAAAGACATACCGACAAATAAAGAACTAGTTAGTATTAGCGTAGGGGTATTCAATTGGAAAGGCATAGATTCTGGAAGGATCATCGTCATTCCGCCTATCATCAATAGACTTACAACTAGACTTGAGACGGATAATAATAATACCTGTCCAAGAACACTCCACGCTAAGTAAGAAGTCTTCGTGCCCATTGCTTTTAAGATACCGAACTGACTTGTCTTCTGAATCGTAATAACGTAGAAGAAGACAGCTAGAACAACCGCAGAGATAACAAATAAGAAGGCAATCATCATCAATAGCGAACCCTGTTCTTCGGAGTATCCAGGGATACTCGAAATAGCTTCTTTTTGTGTAATCACATCCACGCCTTTTAGTCCTGTCTGTAAACTTGTCGCTTGGTCGGAAGTTGCATGAACGGCAATCAGATTAAACGATGCAGGATGTACAGTAGTGCCCTTTTGGCTCACGCCTTGCGTCAATTCCTGCCAGTCTTGGGCATTTATATACACGACTGGCGTGTGACTATAGGAGTTGTCTTCCACAAAGCCAGCAACTTTCAAATTCAATCCTGTCTGCTGATCGCTAATAACACTTCCAATCTTGATGCCCGACTCTTCCAGCTTACGATCGACAATGACACTGCCTTTCGTATCATTCGTAATCGCTTCTCCCTCTACAACCTTAGGTGCTATTGGACCTGTCATATCGACTGCAAAGAAAGTCACATCAGCCTTCACATCAAGGTCCGTCGCCGTAATTGTACTCATTTGCATACTCAGTGGAGTAGCATTTTCTTTACCAACAATGGATTGAACATCTTTCAAATTCGATTCATTCAACTGGGAACGTCTGAATTTATGTTCAGCATCTCCCTGAACAACGTAGTAATTCGTCGGCATATTTTCAATCGCCGATACGTTGGCATAAGCTAATCCCTTAGCTAAACCCGTTACGAACAAGACGAGAAAAGATACCAACAACATAATGACCATAATAAGTGCGTATCTAGCTTTCGAATGGCGTAGCTCTCTTAGTGCTAAAAACATGTTATCACTCCTTCTAAACTCTATAGGTTCAGTTTAGTCGGCGAAAATGAACGGAGTATGAATAACAAATTACAAATAAGGCGACTAGTTTTTATGCATTTTAGGAAACGCTACGCAACGAAGATACATATATAGCCCTGACATTAGACCGAATAAACATCCACTCATTAGAAATCTCGTTATATCTAGCAGGGTGTCTTGAAATGAATTGACAAATAAGTATATCAACGACATGGTGCCACATATAGCCACAGTATCTAG
Organism: Paenibacillus macquariensis; assembly: GCF_900156375.1. GTDB lineage: Bacteria > Bacillota > Bacilli > Paenibacillales > Paenibacillaceae > Paenibacillus_AQ > Paenibacillus_AQ macquariensis. Next base: position 290,122 of record NZ_FTNK01000002.1, on the reverse strand, counting down.
AAGAATGGAAGGGAGCATTCTGATGAATTCACCCTTTCCGATGTTTAATGCTCTACCGTTCCAAGCAGAGGCTATGATCTCCATTGAAAGAATTCCTATTGCTGCGCCAATATAACCTAATCCATGAATCCCTATGAGGAAGTATTGGACAATTATAGAACTACAAATCCCAACGCACAGACCCCAAAAAGGTATCTTTTTAACATCCTGTGACCATAATATGCTGGTCGACATTTCGCGAAATCCGACGATCAGAGGAATCAAGGACATATATTTTATCGATAGATATGCATCTTCGATGTTGAATATAAATAATGAAAGTTCTTTTGCATAAACAAACATAAATGTTCCAGAGGTTAATCCCCATAACCATCCTATTTTAAAAGATAGTCGTGAAAGATGATGGAATTCATTATGATTCCCTTTCTGCCAGTGAGCTGCGAGTCGTATGGTTGTAGTATGGCTCAGAGCCCCAGTCACAAGAGTAGGCGTATATGCAATAACAGCTGCCATACCGCTAATAATACCGAACATGGATATAGCTTCCGAAGAAGAATAACCAGCCGAAATTAATCTACTAGGGATGAGTATAGAGTCAATGAATTCAGATACGGGTATAAGTAATCGGGTGAAAGAAATCATAACGGATATCCTTAAAAACCAGACAAACGGTAATTTAGACGATTCATACGGAGAGTGAACTAGCTTTTTCTTGTCTAAAGATATGAACAAGGCTAACATAGCAAAGGAGATAAAAGCTCCTATAAAAGTTGCATACATCCCTCCGCCTACTGCCCGGTCGATTCCCATTGGCATTAAATGATATACCAATAACAACATACAAAAAATCCTACATCCTTGTTCAAATACCTCCGAAGCCGCAATAATACTGAATTTCTCCAGACCTTGTAAATAACCTCTTAATAATCCTAATAATGGGGCTGCCAAAATAGCTGGAGCAAGGCTGCGAAGACCATACTCCAATTGGGAATTCCCTAGAAACTCGGCTATTTGAGTAGAATTCCAAAAAACTGCCAGGCTAATAATACTGCCTGACAGAACAATGTAAAGGGATGAAATTTTGAGGAAGTGTCTACCGAGTATCGATTTTTTAGCCGTTATAATGGCCAATGCCGTGGGCAATCCTCCCGAAAGCATAACTAAAAATCCATAAAAAGAGTAGGCCATTTGATATAATCCGATGCCTTCGGCACCCACAAGTCTTGTTAAGATTACACGACCGATCAGACCAAACAGTTTGACAATAATCATCGCACCGACCCTGATGGTAGATTGCTTCAATAAGTGGGACTGTCTCATAATTCCTCCCAGCATAACCATCCATATCATTTATCTCTATTTTATGATATTGAACAACCATTATGCTGACAAGCCCACAATTTATTTAATCTTTGATGTGGATCAGTATATATTTCGTATTCTGATCCCAACCTAAATCGAATGGGACGCGATAACGATCTGCCGTGTGTGAATTTACAATGGGGTATCCGTATGCATCATAACCAACAACAATTGAAAAATGATCGACATCGTTTCCTTCTATTATATATCCAATAAGGTCACCCGCTTGGATTTGTGATAGAGCTCCATCAGAATACTTTGGGGTTGGAGAAATAATATGCTCAAAATCTCCTAAAGAAACAGATTCTCCGTAACCACTACGTAGGATGAAATTACTAAAGGAGTCTGTTCTAACCCATCTCTCCGAGCCTCCAGACCTTTTATCGTATCGCCAAATATTAGTCAAAGGTAATCCGCCAGCTTCCTTATCTCCCATAACTTGAGAAGCGAAATTCGTACAATCTCCACCTTGGCTAGTGTAATCCCTATATTTATTATTGTAATGATGATTGTTGCCAGCTCCCCAAGCAACCCCTGCATATTTATTAGCATAACTAATGGCACGAGAACGGTTATATATATTACTTTTGGAAACTTCTCGCGTAGATTTAATGGATGGAGCCATGCCATCGTGAGTCTTTGCAATTTTATTAGGATTCTCATCGAGAGGATCCAAGTACCATTCTTTGTATATCATCCATTTCCCATTGACTTTATGAAGTGTAATGAAGTGCCTAGTTCCCACTCCAAAGGATTGCGTTGGAACAATCTTATTGGGGTAAGCATAACTAATTTGAAGTGATTGAACTAGCGAGATGATAGCTTTGTCTGCCTTTTTTGTAACACGTACCACACGAATGTCACTTTTGGCATCAACCAGTGTTATCGATCGTTTTTCAGCCCATTTATTGAGATAGTCTACCCTGTTCTTCTCATGTTGATAGGCATAACTACTTACTTGTTGCTTTGTTAAGTAATGTGCGTCTAACGCATGTATATTCAGATTAATCATTACTTCGGCTCTAAGCTGAAAGATATGATTTAGTACCGCTTCAATTTCCAGTTCTTCCCTTGGATTTTGATCATTAGCATTCACATTTTCCATTGGATTGAAGAATAAAGTTGTATAGATCAAAATCAAGACTAATATAGCTTTTCTAAAAATGCTCATCTATCACCATCCAGCTTCGCAAAAACAATAAGTCTTTTTTGATGTTCTTTTTTCTTTCTGCTGTATGCTCCAGTACAAGTAATAACGTTCAGTCTCGTTTCATCTGTTTCCCCAAAGATCCGTTCTATCGGAGCTTCTGAGGTAATAAATGATTCAACGGATTCAACCCTATAAGTTAACTGATGGTCCATGTTATCTCGAACAATAATAATATCTCTGGGTTTCAACTTTTTTAACTCGAACAAAACTGCAGGACCCGTATAACTGTCAACATGCCCGTCCATCACCAAGTTTCCTTTTGCACCCGCCAGAACACCTGGATATAAAATACCTACGAGATCCGTGGATTGTGGAACGTCCATTTGGCCGTCAGCAAGAACACCCACCGGCTTTATCTTGGTGGAGACATGGATGGCTGGAATAATAAGGTGCGTTGGCATAAAAGGTTTTGACGGTGAAGCATGTGATTTATGTGGTTTTATTTTTTCAGGGGCTTCTGATAATATTTGGCTGTGACTTTGTTTCATTTGATCTGTCTGCAACTGAATACGATTAGATTCACAAATTAATGTGAAAATTGCGAATAATAGAAGAACGCATAACCATCGCCATATTTTCATTTTTAAGAAAAGAAGGAGGGCGGGAATTGCCCTCCTTCATCCTCCTTATTCTGTTTGCTCGCTTGCGCCGCCAAACCCTGACTTCGGCATTTTTGTAGCTTTGGTTTTAATATTTTTTGTTTTAAGACTCTTCATGTGAAGTGCTTTTTCATGCATTTTCTCTTTCGATTTTTCTTTATGAATCATTTTGGAATGGATTTTTTCCTCATGCATCTTCTTCTCGTGCATTTTTTTCTCATTCACCGGAGCTGCACTTACGGCAGATACAGTGGAAAGTAACAAACAGGCAGATAAAATAGCAACTGAGATCTTTTTCATGGATTAGCCTCCCTAATATTTTCTTTCCCATAAGGTATGATCTCCAATTTAGAAAACGCTATGCTGGGAAAAATCACAAATAAGGAAGAATGACTGTAAACGTCGTACCTTCGCCTATTGTACTTGAGACTGCAATGCTACCTTTATGGGAATGAATAATCTTCTGCGCAATCGCAAGTCCCAGACCCGTACTATGCGTTTCTTTTGTCCGCGCTCGATCTACTTTATAGAATCGATCAAATATCATAGGGAGTTCTTCCATATGGATCCCTTCACCCGTATCGGATACTGTGATTACACACTGCTCCAATTCAATATTCGCAGAAATGGCAATAGTGCCACCTTCAGGCGTATATTTGATCGCATTGGATATCAGATTCATCCACACCTGATATAACATATTGGCATCACCTTGAATGCTAATATCCGGCAAGCTTAAGCGGAGTGCCAATTGTTTCTCTGTCAGTCTCCACTCCATAATTTGAACCACTTGTCGTATTTGAGCACGTAAATCGAACGATTTCACTTGTAATACATTCTCGTCATAATCTAGAGAAGACAAGGTGAGTAATTGTTTACTAAGTAATGATAGTCGACGACACTCTTCTTCAATAATAGATAAGTAATGATTCTGCTGATCAACAGGCAACGATGTGTCTTTCAACGTATTAGCAAATCCCTGTATAGAGGTAAGAGGAGATTCGATTTCATGAGATACGTTAGCGACAAATTCCTGCCTTGCTCGATTCGTCCGTTCAAGTTCCTGACTCATCGTCATGAAATGGGAAGCCAATTGCCCAATTTCATCCCGCCTTGATGTATTCAACTCAATATCATATCTTCCCTTAACAATCCTCTTCGTAGCCGTTGTTAGTCGGGAAATGGGTCTCACAATATGGAGAGCTGAGATCACAACGAAACCTAGACAGAACAATAACGTAAATCCTATCAGCATGCCAATGAAAATACGAAGCTCGCCAAATTGTACTTCTACATCAGGACGCATGAACAAGGCATACCTCTCCCCATTCACTTCAAGGGGCACTCCTATGCTATTTCGTAACTGATTGTCAAAGAAGCCTGTAATAAATGCCTCGTTCGGAAAATCACCAACACCATGGTATATCTGTCCATCTATTACTTTTTGAAATACGCCCTCTTTTAAATTCAATTTACTAAAAGGCCTACCATAAAAACGTTCATCACCATAATCATTACTTAAGTATATTTTGTATCCCACGACAGCTATGCTTTGTAAATAGTCATCAATTGACTCAGGATGTGATTCGCTAAATTGCTTCAGTTGAAGAGCCATTTGTGTTAATTTCGCATCATTTAAAGGCTTGAGCTTTGTATGATAATGCACATTTGCCACTAGAAATCCTAGCACACTACTAACAAGTATCACTGAACAAAAGATGAGGCACATTCTTACATACAATGACTTCATGAGGTGATGACCTCCACCTTATACCCAATTCCTCTAACCGTTCGGATGATAAAGTCATCCTGGTAATCTAGAAATCGTTCACGTAGTCGCTTAATATGAACATCTACCGTTCTTTCGTCTCCTTCATAGTCCGTTCCCCATACAAGTTCAATCAATTCACTACGAGAGAATAGTCGGCCCGGATATTGCGCTAACTGTGACAATAACTCAAATTCCTTAACCGGCAACAATAACATTTGTTGACCATCCGTTATCTCGTAATTCTTGCGATCGATCATAAGACGATTCAAGCGAATCTTATCATCTGATGCTACGGAATAACGACGAAATAACGCTGTAATACGGAACAATAATTCCTCAGGCTCGAATGGCTTCGTGACATAATCATCCGTACCTCTTAAATAACCCTGTTCCTTGTCACTTAACTGCTGACGTGCCGTCAGTAGTATAATTGGAATGTCATAAGTCTCACGAATATATTGGCACAGTTCCAGACCATCCATATGTGGCATCATCACATCCACAATAGCCAAATCGACCGTTGTTCCCTTTAACTTATGGATGGCATCTTCTCCGTCCGTTGCTTCAATTACGCCATACCCTTGCCTTGTCAGAACATGCTTCAATAACGTACGAATATTCGGGTCATCGTCTGCTACTAATAGCTTTCTCATGCTTCACTCTCCTAGTCACTCCACATCAAAATTGAAATACTGCTTCGGAAAAGGCTCATTTATTAACGTATAATGCCACCATTCCTTGCTATATGGTTTGAATCCATACTTCACCATAGCATTCTTCAGTACATTTCGGTTACCGGTCTGTTGTTTGGTAATAAGCTTCGTGCCGTGATTCGAAATATCTCCAAAGAAATCAAAAGGACCTCCCATATCGACGACTTTACCCGTTGATTTGTGCACAAGAGATAGGTCAATCGTGCTGCCTCTTGTATGTCCTGATTTACTAGAAATGAACCCAAGTTTGAATAAGTTACGTTTATCCAGTAAAGGATAGAATTCGTTCTTCATCTTGGTATCCTTACCATCCTTTGACCATCTAACGAAATCATTGACTCCTTTTTGCGGACGGTAAGCATCGTATATGAGTAAGAGATACCCTTTCTTCTCCAACTCATCACTAACCTTCTTCAAAGCAGTAACCCCTTTGAGCGACATAATCGCTAGAGGTGCCTTATAACCATCAATGCGTTTTCCGACAAAATTATATTCACTGTAATACCTTATATCAAAGTGTGCCAAAGGAATCATGTCAACTATATAGACGAATCCCTTCGGTAAGTTATTTTTCTTCACAACCATGTCCTTTGCTCCATTCAATGACTCCGCAATCACGGGTTGTCCAAATATGGATGATGTTATGAACATACTCAATAACAAGGCACTTAACGTGATTACCATTCCCCTACTAAAGGGTTTCATCTATACATTCTCCTCACTAATTCCTAAGATAGGATCGAAGGTGAGCATCTTGGTTGCTATTTTATCAATAAAGAATCGATCATGGCTAACAGTAATTACAGCACCAGGGAAATGAATAAGCGCCTGCTCCATAACCTGTATGCTTGTTAGATCAAGGTGATTGGTAGGTTCATCCAATATGATAACGGTAGCGCCTGAGAGTAGACATTTGGCTAGTGCTACTCGGGCTTGTTGCCCACCGGATAGCGAACCAATCACTTTACTCAGATCATTTTCCGAGAATTGGAGCATCGATAGGAATTTGTTCACTTTTTTTCGAGTAGCATTTAAACCAAGTCCAGAAATATTTACAGCATGGCTAACGGTATCCTTCCGATCAAGCTCGTCCCACATGCGGTTGAAATAAGCGTAACTAACACCCTTCTCCCAAATCACTTCACCAGAATCAGGCTGTTCTTGTCCCGTAAGCACCTTAATCAAGGTGGATTTCCCACTTCCATTAGGCCCCACGATAGCCAATCGATCTTCCTTCTGAATGTCAAAGCTGATGTTCTGGAATATCGTGCGACCGTCATACGTCTGGCCGATTCCTTTCACTCCGCATAACTTGTCAGGGAATCGTAAATTCTCATAAATATCAGTGATAAGAACATTCACAGGATGAGGATCAACCCGCTTCTTCATATCAGCCAGCTTACGTGAGAGTCGGTCCTTAGAGGTTTTTTTCTGTGAACGGCTATCAATGGTTTCAGACTCCATGATGAGAAGTTCTTCCTCCCATTCGAACTGACGATCCAACACTTTCTTACGCATCTTCTTCTTCCGTATGTAATCCGTATAATTACCTTCGTATTCTTGAAAATGATAATTCTCGATTTCAATCGTCCGCGTAACTACACGATCAATAAATTGCCGATCATGCGACACTAAGATCATCGCGCCATTGAATCGGTGTAACCACTGCTCAAGCCATACGATACCTTCGATATCCAAAAAGTTAGTGGGTTCATCGAGTAATACGACATCTGGCATCTCAATGAGCATTTTAGCTAATGCAGCGCGGTTTCTCCACCCACCAGATAACTCATCAACGGGTTGATGACGCGATCTATCGTTGAACCCTAATTTCGTTAGCACGGTGTCGATCTCAACAGATACATTCCAACCATCTAAATGCTCCATTTGTTCAAAAAGCTCTGCTTGACGTTCTAATAGTTGATCCATCTGAACATCATCTGTCACAATCCCTAGGTTTTCTCCTATTTCTGAAAGTTCTCTCTCAATTAGAGCCACCTGTTCGAAGCATAATTCTAACTCTTGCTGAACGGACAATCCTCCACTCAATTCAGAGAATTGGGAGAAATAACTGATCTTCACTTGGGGGTCGACTTCCACTTTGCCCGCAGTAGGCTCCTCTTTACCCATAATCAATTTAAATACCGTTGATTTACCTGCACCATTTCGTCCGATAAGACCGATACGTTCCCCTTTGCTTACTCGAAAATAGATATCTCTAAAAATCAACGTATCTTCATATTTCTTCGTTACATTCTCTAAACGAATAACACTCATGTCTAATTACCTCTCTAGTCTCTATATATTAAGAATAATGTTGTTTGATGTCTGTGTGAACACTTCATCCACTCAAGCGTGATTATAACACTATATGCCTTACCATACATACTCCATTAATATAAGACAGACTGTTCATTGGCTTGATCAATGATCTAACGCCTCGCTCATACTCGCTACGCGTTCGTAAATATGAATACGACCAAGTGAAATTGATCCACTTGGCCGTAGGAGTTTTACTTATATATAGTTTAGGCTACGTTACTTTATTATTCCGTTACGATATCGTAGATAAGTACAAGCGGCTCCGCATGTTCACCAATGCGAATATTCTCATAAATTTTCTCTATCACATCGTTCACATTTTCACGGTTTGAATGTATGGTTAGAAGTGATTCTCCCGCTTTTACAGGATCACCAACTTTTTTGTTCAACATAATACCTACGGCTAGATCGATTTCAGATTCTTTTGTCGCTCTGCCAGCACCTAACAACATCGCAGCGATACCAATCTCATCAGCTACAATTTCGGCTACTACGCCGTCTACTTTTGCAGGAACATCAATTAGATACTTCGCTTGTGGTAATTTCTCCGGATGGTCTACTACGGACGCATCTCCACCTTGGTTGGCTATAAATTCTTTGAATTTATCTAACGCTTTACCATTTCTCATAACTTCTTTCAACATTTCTTCAGCTTCTTCAAGTGAGCTTGCTTTATTCGCTAGAAATACCATTTGACGGCCTAAAGCAAGGCACAGTTCTTCCAAGTCTTTAGGACCTTTCCCTTGCAAAGTATCTATCGCTTCTTTCACTTCAAGCGCGTTACCAATGGCTAAACCAAGGGGCTGACTCATATCTGAGATAACGGCCATCGTCTTACGACCTACGTTATTACCTATACTCACCATCGCATGAGCGAGTTCTTTAGCATCATCTACAGTCTTCATAAATGCACCTGCTCCTGTTTTCACATCCAGAACAATGGCATCCGCTCCAGCAGCTATTTTTTTGCTCATAATGGAGCTAGCAATAAGTGCAATAGAATCGACCGTCGCGGTTACGTCACGTAGTGCATACAATTTCTTATCCGCAGGTGTAAGATTGCCAGACTGACCGATGACAGCGATCTTATCTTTATTCACCAAGTTTATGAATTCCTCTTTAGTAATCTCGACATGGAACCCTTCAATAGCTTCTAATTTATCGATCGTACCACCTGTATGTCCCAATCCACGTCCTGACATCTTCGCAACCGGTATATCCAATGCAGCAACCAGAGGAGCAAGAACCAAAGTGGTTGTATCGCCTACCCCGCCTGTAGAGTGCTTATCGACCTTCACGCCTTCAATGGCAGACAAGTCTATCGTATCTCCAGAGTTCACGATTGCCATCGTCAAATCAGCACGTTCACGCTCCGTCATATCCTGGAAGAAGATAGCCATAGCCAAGGCGCTAACTTGATAATCAGGAATTTCATCATTCGTATAGCCTTCAATAATGAAATTAATTTCCTCTGTCGTTAATTCTTTACCGTCACGTTTTTTCGCAATAAGATCAACCATTCTCATCATATATTCTCCTCGTTATTCGTTATTTAATGTAGGATCTAAGGAATAACTTATATTAAATTCGATAAAAAGCTGGTACCGTGCTGTGGCATCGTAACTTCAAAGTTCTCCGCAATGGTCGCACCAATATCCGCAAATGTTTTCCGGATAGGCAGTGCCTGACCCCCTTGTTTAAATCGTGGAGAATACATCAAGAGCGGTACATATTCACGTGTATGATCCGTTCCACGATAAGTCGGATCATTCCCATGATCCGCGGTAATGATCAGAAGGTCATCTTCTTTCATTTTGGCGAATACTTCTGGTAAGCGGGTATCATAGTCCTCTAAAGCTTGACCATACCCTTTTGGATCACGACGATGTCCATATAATGCATCAAAATCAACTAGATTTAAGAAGCTGAACCCATGAAATGTTTCATCGAATGTCGAAATGAATTTATCCATACCGTCTGAATTAGAAACCGTACGAATGACCTGGGTCACCCCTTCACCGTCAAAGATATCTGAAATTTTCCCTAGGGCAATGACGTCATGACCTGCATCTTTTAATGCATTCATGACTGTGGGGCTAAATGGTTTCAACGCATAGTCATGACGGTTGGAAGTTCGTTTGAACTCGCCTATTTCACCAATAAAGGGTCTCGCGATAATTCTGCCTAACATATAGGGATCATCTAATGTGATTTTTCTGCAAAATTCACAAATCTCATATAATTCCTTTAGTGGCACGATATCTTCATGTGCTGCGATTTGCAGCACTGAATCTGCAGAAGTATAGACAATTAAAGCACCTGTCTTGACATGCTCTTCCCCAAGTTCTTCAATAATCTCTGTTCCGCTCGCAGGTTTGTTTCCAATAACTTTGCGGCCTGTTTTCTCTTCAATGCGGGAGATAAGCTCATCAGGGAAGCCATTCTCAAAGACACGAAATGGCGTATCAATTCGCAAACCCATCATTTCCCAGTGTCCAGTCATGGTATCTTTACCACTAGAAACTTCTTGCATCTTTGTGTAATAAGCGAGTGGTTGCTCGGAAACAGGAATTCCCTTGATTTCTTTAATATTAGATAATCCAAGTTTAGCCATATTGGGCATGTCCAGCCCTCCGCATTCACGGGCAATATGTCCTAAAGTATCAACATCAAAGTCATCAAATTGAGCTGCATCAGGTGCCTCCCCAATTCCTACCGAGTCCATTACAATTAAGTGAATCCGTTTAAATGCTGTCATTATTGTTTCCTGCCTTTCGCAAGTGAGTCTTTTTCATTCTAATTAATAAATATTCCAGCCACTATGGCAGAAAGAATACTTACTAATGTGGCACCATAAAGTAATTTCAGACCAAAACGTGCTACAACATTCCCTTGCTTCTCATGCAGACCTTTTACTGCACCAGCAATAATACCGATGGACGAGAAATTCGCAAACGAGACAAGGAACACAGAGATAATACCAACTGTACGTGAGGATAGATCGGTGTATTTACCAAGTTCAAGCATGGCAACAAATTCATTAGAGACCATTTTCGTAGCCATAATACTACCTGCATCCACTGCTTCTTTCCATGGAACACCCATAATAAAAGCAAGTGGTGCAAAAACGTAACCCAGTAGTTGTTGAAATGATACTCCAAATATACCACTAAAGAGTCCATTAATCATTGCGATGATTGCTACGAACCCAATCAACATCGCTGCTACGACAATGGCAACTTTGAAGCCATCCATAATATATTCCCCAAGCATCTCGAAAAAGGATTGTTTCTCTTCTTCCTGTACCTCTAGAATATCCTCCTCTTTATCGACGATATAAGGGTTTAGAATTGATGTAATGATAAACCCACCAAACAAATTAAGAACAAGGGCAGTTACAACATACCTAGGTTCTAGAACTTGCATATATGAACCAACAATAGACATGGATACAGTCGACATAGCCGATGCACATAATGTATAGAGCCGATGTTTCGGTAATAAATTAATTTGCTTTTTAACAGATATAAATACTTCAGATTGTCCTAGAACAGCAGATGCAACCGCATTGTACGATTCCAATTTACCCATACCATTCACCTTGCTCAGAACAAGACCAATGTATCTAATAACGAATGGCAATACTTTGATGTACTGCAAGATACCAATGAGCGCTGAGATAAATACAATCGGTAATAATACCGATAAAAAGAATGTGAATTGTCCTTCGTTAAGTATGCCACCGAATACAAAATTAACACCTTCTGCGGCGAATTCCATTAACTTTTCAAATACGCTTGAGATTGCTTTAATAACGACATTTCCAACAACTGTATTTAATAGTACAGCGGCTAAAATAATCTGCAAGATAACCATGACGATCAACGGTCGATAGCGGATCTTCCTTTTATCATTGCTGGCGAGGTAAGTGAGCCCAAAAACAATTAGTATACCCAGTATTATAATTAAATATCTCATAGTTGTTCTCCTAATAGTCAATTGGATTCCGAAATCAAGCAGCTAGTATGAAACGCTTACATCTTATTCGAAAATTTCTTTACACATCATTTTATTGTTATTTCATATCAGCAGATCGAAAGGCTCCAGGCAATAGCTGTGCCATAGTCCATTCTTCTGTGTTTCCATGAAGATTGGTTAAATAGATCTTAGTATTCTCATCGCAAAATTCAGCTAATACTTGACGACAGGCACCACATGGAGAAACAGGACCCTTTGTGTCCGCTACCACCGCAATGGCTTCAATAATATGTTCCCCTTCTGATACCGCTTTAAAAATGGCCGTACGTTCTGCACAATTTGTAAGTCCAAAAGAAGCATTCTCAATATTACAACCTGAGTAAATTCGCTTGTTACTTGTTAGTAATGCAGCACCAACCGCAAAGTTTGAATAAGGAATATGAGCATGTTTACGTGCAGCCATAGCCTCTTGTATTAACTGTTCCTTCATTATTATTCCTCCTTGAGTGCGTGCTGCCCTTTGATGGAGCAGCACGGATTCTTCATAAAATAATTAGTAAGACGAGGTTGATTGCTCGCCTTCCATTATTTTCACACCTGAACTAGCACCGATTCTAGATGCACCTGCCGCAATCATTTTTTCCATATCTTCCAGACTACGAATGGCTCCGGAAGCTTTAACTCCGATATTTTCACCAACGGTTTGACGCATTAGGGCTACATCTTCAGCAACTGCTCCTCCTGTTGAGAACCCTGTCGATGTTTTAACAAAGTCGGTTCCAGCTTTGACCGCTAATTGACAAGCAACTTTCTTTTCTTCATCTGTTAAGATACAAGTTTCAATAATTACTTTTACAAGTGCTTTCCCAGCTGCTACATCAACAACGGCTTTAATATCTTGTTCAACATAATCATGATCTCCATCTTTCAATGCACCTATGTTAATGACCATATCAACCTCTGTCGCACCATTTTCAATGGCATTAGCTGCTTCAAAAGCTTTCGTTGCGGTTGTACTAGCCCCAAGAGGAAATCCAATTACCGTACATACTTTCACGTTCGTATTCGCCAACTTTTCAGCCGCATAAGCTACCCATGTTGGATTTACACAAACGGATGCAAATTCATATTTTTTTGCTTCATCAGTTAATTTTGTAATCTCATTTTTAGTTGCGTCTGGACGTAAAAGCGTATGATCGATCATGCTTGATAAGTTAATCATTTCGTCATCACCCTTCTCATATATGAATCCTCTTAATTACATGTTTACAATACCACCTGTTTGAACAATTGTAAACACCAACTAGAAATTATGTTCAATATTTATTTTTTTCTTTAACCCTGAGAAATTGATTCATCTATATATAACTTACCCAAAGTATATAAAAAGCCTTCAAAACCAATTTGAATTGGCATTAAAGGCTCATTTTCATTCTAAACTAAAATCTGATCATTGCTCTGATTTATCTTAACAAAGCTTGTGCAGTAAACTGATCCGTAATTAATATATTCGCATACTTACCTGCGAGCGCAGCTTGAATGGCTTCAATTTTACGCTGTCCTCCCGCAATAAGAATAGACTTTTCTTTTTTTCTAAGTTCAGAAAGATCAATTCCTACCGTACGATTATTGATAGCTTCACTACATATTTTTCCTTCTGTATCGAAAAAACGAGAACAAATATCCCCTGCCCCATTATGTCCGAGCAATTCCTTCTCTTCTTCATTAAAATATCCTAGACGAAAAAGAAGCGCATCTTCTTTTACAGTCCCCACGGTAAAAGCTGCAATATTCGCCTGTTTACCTAATTCAATGATCCGCCCAATATGTCGGTCTTCCTCTACCATTTTCTTCACTTCAATACTATCGAAAATAACAGGTAACGGTAAATAGCGAGCAATGGTCTGGAATGCCTCTGCGAATAAATTCACGATTTCAGCCGCGTATGTATTCACTTGAGAATGGCTTACGCCTCCCTTTAATTGGACCACTTCTACGCCTTTTAATGGTTTCGATTGTAAATGCAGAGCTACCGCATGCATAGTTGTTCCCCATGTTACACCGATAATATCTCCATCTTGTACGGTCTCATGAATAAATTCAGCCGCTTTTTTACTGATATGTTTTTTGATTTCTTCATAATCATTGAGTGGTGAATAACATAACTGAACCGTATCTAATTGGTATTGCTTCTTCAGTTCACCTGCTAATATATCCAAATCTTCTCTAGGGTCAATAATATCAATTCTAACATATCCTTTATCTTTCGCATGCTGTAGTAATCTAGAAACCGTCGGTCGGGATAAACCCAATACGGTTGCAATCTGTTGCTGACTGTAATCAGATTGATAATAAAGCCTTGCCGCTTCTATACTCATACGCTGTTTCTCATTGTCCATTGTTATCCAACTCACTTATTTTATTTGTCCCTCTATGTATCGGAAGATCCGAATTGTATCACACAGCTTACTTCAGCACTTTAAACGTATCGATAAATCTACTCGGGTCTTCTCTAACCGTGTAAGGAAATACACCTTGCTTCGTGTGTAAATATAGAAATCCACCTTCGTCTCCCATTTGTCGATAAGACATATCCAATACATCCTCTATGGCAAACTCTCGATATTTAGTCCGTACTTTATGTTCATATAAATACATGCTACGAAGCTGCACTACCGTTGTTTGTTCTGTGCTGGAGACATGTCTATGAATTTTGTAATATGATTGTGTCGCGATCCAATTCATAATGACTCCCTTCATGATGTCCTTAATTAATTCTGTCTCTATTATACCTAGAAAAGGTTGTAAAGTTAAATCATCCAAAGACTGGATGATGATTTCTTCTCATAAGAGAACCTCGTAATCAACTGCCACTTACCAAAAATGAGAGTCCATTTGGACTCTCATTACGTTATTATCAGGATATGAGCAAGAATGAATACTGCCTTGCTTATACAATCAGTTATTGTAGATCTTCTTTACTTGGTTGGAGGATACTCCACCCTTATACGCTTGAAAGATATACCAGTATTCCTTATTAGAACTCATAGCAGAATGATCTGCAAAGACAGTGGATCCTTTAGTCAATGTTTTTTTGTAGACTTCTTTTAAATCAGTTCTGTTTAATTTAATAACCTGAATGTAATCATAATCAGTTGTGGGATTTGTCCACTCCAAAGTCACAGGGTAAGTACTCGTTATTTGAAGGTTGGTGATTGGATCCGGCGCAGCCGCCGAGGCGATCGGAATAATCGAAAACATTAAAAGGAAGCATACAACCAGGATACGGAAAACCGAATGTTTCGACCTATTTTTCACTAACAACATCTTCATTCCTCCTTGGATGGTTAACACTATAATTAACGGTTAACGAGTGCTCCTCCTTTCATGATGTTGTCAGTATAAATTTGTATATCTATTACTATATTAACATATTTTTCTAATATAATATCCATATATTCTTTATTACTTATTTCACAACATTTACGGTAATGGTGTCACTTGAAGTGACTCCCGCAGCGTTAATTAGCTCGCTACGATATTCATATTTACCTGGTGCTCTGCCTGACAATTCTGTCACAGCATTCTGAGCACTTGATGTATTCTCCACGAGATTCTTCGAATCTACTAATACACCATTCTCATATAATCGATATTCCGAACCATTCGTCCCCCACCACATGTTCATTGTTACTTTATAATTCCCGTCCCCATCCCAATTATCGTGAGACAATACAGACTTAGCTGGTGTAGCTGCGGATATCGTTACAATCAGTTCATTACTCGTAGTCGTTCCGAAAGCATTCGTTAACTCAGCAGTATACTTATAAGTGCCATTCGCTCTCCCTTTTATTTCCGTCTTTACGCTCTGGGCTGCGGGAGAAGCATCAGTTAGATTCTGCGTGTTAATAAGAACTCCATTCTCGTATAGCTTGAACTCACTGCCGTTATTTCCCCACCATAGATTCATCGTTACCGTGTAACTACCATCCTTAAATCCATTGATATTCCCACTTGTATCCGATAGTACTGGCTTACCTGGAATACTCGTAGCTAGTGGATTGCTAACTTTAAAAGATATACTTTTCTCAGATGAGTTACCTGCTAGGTCAAGTACATGATATTGAATGGTATGAACACCTACACCTAGGTCAGCAGCTTTCACTACATCTCCACTATTGATTTCCTTACCATCTAACAATAATTTTTGTGTTGATACACCAGATAACGAATCTGTCGTCGAAAGCTCATATTTCAGAATATCCTCAAGTTTTACATCCGTTACCTCTTTAACATTTTGAGTCAACACGACTGTTGGTGGCGTTTTATCCAATTTCACTTGGAGAGATTGTTCGGCTTCAACTTGCCCCGTAACTGTAGAGGAATAATACTTGATCGTATATTCTCCATCGGTTTGAATGGATACTGGTCCTGTATAAAGAACTTCTGAGCCACCATTCAAGGCATATTTCGTCGAGATGATATCCGTCGGACTCCCCGTTGCTACCAATGTAAGTGATACATCGTTGTTGTACCAACCATTCACATTAGGTAATGCCGATAATGAAGCCGTTGTAACGGGAACGATCGGTACAGCTTTACTTATGAAATCATTGACCCCTCTTGGTTTCAACTGCACTACACTCTTGAAGATCGCAGAGACGCCTGTCACATCAATAACCTGTCCTTCTTTATATGCAAAATCTGTTAAGGTCAAGCCAGTCCGTACATCTACTCTTATATGCGTACTTACTAATCCATTCATCGCATCGAATTCAAAAGAACCCGTAGGTGTAGCACTGATGATATTGCTAATCGTAACATCACGAAGTTGCACAAGTTGTCCTTGGTTCGATAAATTCGCATTTGTTTCCAGTGGAATTGGAAGTGGCGACGTTCCTGTCTTTACAATCGCAATCGGATCAGTTAGTTCAAGTTCTGTGTTATATAGCGCAAGTGGCGCTGTTATCTTTACAATATCTCCTTGATGGAATCCACTTAACGTTTGAAACACATAGATACCGGCTGTTTCATCCTGAAGATAAAATGTCTGACCACCAAAGATTCCTGGCTCCGTAGTCACAACACCTTCTATCGTAACCGTTGTTCCCTGTGCTTTATTACGTGCTTCCACTATCGTAATTTTATTAGGAATCGGGTTGCCCTCAGCAGGTAGATCTTCTGCGGGTACGTTCGCTAACTGAACCACGGTTGTGAGGAGATTGTTACCATTTTGTCTCAATCTGAGATTCGCCGCACCCAATGTGCCTGGCTTAACTCTGACCGTTAGGTCTTTATAAGCTCGTCCATTACCATTTGCGGTTAAGCTATACGTCGAACTATAAGCAAATGCAGATGGCCATGTACCGTCTTCATTTTGAACCTTAGCAATTTGTGTCCCACCACTTGTTAGATAAATACCGGTACTGAATCCAGATACAGTTGTATTGGCAGGTAAGTTATCTACAACTACGCGGATTTTGAAATCTTGTGCATTAGGTAGTTGAGCTTGATGAACAAAACTATAAGTCACAGCAGCATTAGCTGTTGAACTTCCATATGATCCAGGTTTAAACGTTGAACTATCCCACCATTTGTATCCGGCTGCAGGAGCGGACCAAGGTTCCGCTTGAGGTTCTATTGAAGTCTCTGGAGTTTCAATAGGTAGCAACGCCGTCGTCTGATCCAATTGTAAGTTACTCACCTGATTCAGGTTGGTATAACTCTCTTTCTTGGATAACCAGTTAACCATATTAACCAATAAGACGCCGTCATTTTGCTCTTTAAATCCATCATAGGTCGTTTTCTTCGTGCCCATTTCTTCACGTAGGTATTTAGGGGTTGCATCCTCAACTGCGGATGAATCACCAATGAATGCAGCTTTTCCAGCACCTACTTTGGACACAGCTACATACGGACCTTCAGCAATTCCGCCACCGTTATATACCCCTTGATCGACAGCATTGGGCCAAGCCTCATTCGTATTTGGGAGATATACAATCCCCTTGGCTTTGGTAGGGTCCATAATCGCAAGTGTTGAACCAGCGTGCATGGCAACTGTTGATACACCTGCTGTAATGCCAAAGGCTTGGCTAGGTGTAACGATATTATTCGCTGTAATATCACCTAATGCATTATAGCGAAACCGAACTCCGAACTTCGATCCTAACCAATCTGAACTTACAACATCTTGCATGGCAGCGGAATTCCGCTCTTCCACACTCATTCCTTTGGCTGGATCTACCCATGCACCACGACGATAGCCATTCATAGACTCCGACCCGTCCCAACGATTCTTATTACGATCTGCGTTGTAGTGATCCCCTATGAAGAAAATACTGTTACCGCCTTGCACATATTGCTCCATTGCTAGTTGTTCACTTTGTTTAAAAGGAATATTAGCTTCTGCAATGACGAATACATCATAGTCTTTCAAATCGTTATAGGTAATTGGTGTTGATTTACGCAGTTCTTTCACATCATATCCATCATTTGCTAATGCATTTCCGAAATCTGAAAAAGCACCGTCAATGACCCAGTCAGCAGCCCCAGCTGTCTGCCCATGGGTGTTGTCAAAGAGCACCTTTTTACCTGCATTTCCATTGACGACCTTCGCTTGAATGTAAGGAGCAACATCTGTAGGGCCCTCTGCGAACACAGCTGAAAGACCACTATTTAATCCCACTTGAAACGATAACGCCAACGACACAGCAATTGCTGACTTCAATAATCCAGCTTGGAATCTAGTAAACTTTCTCATCATATTCCTCCTATGAATAAAGACTAGTAATTCAACTTAAGTCTATCATGTAATTATTTACAAAAGTTAATTTATTTGTAAAATATATGGAGATAATTCAGAATCAATGAACAAATAAATTTATATGATTTTAATGAAATCATCATATTGTATTAACAAAATTAATATATTCTATTAATACCATATCCAAATTGAATCGTTAGGGGAGGAATAAATCATGATTAATGATAACAGCAGGTGTTTGTGGATGACCTTATTTCTATGTAGCCCTGATCAAGATAAACAAAAAAGTATTGCTGACGTTATAGAATGTAATGACATCAAAATAATGGATAGCATTCGCTTTCACCTAGGCATGAGGAATCAACTCCATTTACTTAGGAGTGGAACCAACTGAATACTATCCGGACTAATCTATATACCCATACCAAATAGACACATACCAGAAGATCTGGTATGTGTCTATTTGTGTGTATCCATTATGTTAGACTTACCTGATTAATAAATCATCATGATGGATCTTCGGCTTGCTTTCCCAAATTGAACTTGGAATTTCACGGCGCAACACAGGTATAACATCATTGACGAATCGATGTAATTGTTCATATTGCTCAGCTTCTGTTAATCCATCTACACTAATACAGAGTACTTGATTACCATAAGCTTTGTGGTAATTAAGAATTTTCTCAATAACTTGTTCCGCATTACCAACTAATATAGGCCCATTCTCAATATTGTCCTCTAGATCTTTAAAGGGAGATTGATTATGCTGTGCAGCGTCAGTTGCATGAAACGCATTATAATACGGTCTGAACCGATGGATCGCTTCTTCAGGTGTATTCGCAAGATATAGACTACTTGCTCCTGAGCCGACAATGGCATTCTTGGGATCGTGACCGTAATAAGACAAACGATCACGATAATGATCAATCAATGCTTTATATTTCGCTTGGGGATGAAAGGAATTAGAAGAAAATATCGGCTCGCCATATTTCGCAGCTAATTCCGTTGAAAGCGTACTTGATGCGCTACCATGCCAAATTGCAACGGTCTTGGTTGTGTCGTAACATCGTCAAGTTGTGTACGATATTTTCCCTTCCAAGTCACATTCTCCTCATTCCACAAACGTTTGAGTAATGCATATCGCTCAGCTAGAGAATCCCATTGTTCTTCCTCTGTAATACCGAATAGAGGATAGTGCCGTGGATCATTTCCTTTGCCAATGATCATCTCTAGACGTCCTCCGCTAAGATGATCCAGTGTAGCATAATCTTCAGCTACGCGTACTGGATCAAGAACGCTAAGTACTGTGACCGTTGTTAACAATCGAATTCGTGAGGTTCGAGCAGCAATCGCACTTAAGATAACCGGCGGAGAAGATGAGAGAAATGGCGTTCCATGTTGCTCACCTACACCATAAGCTTCAAATCCAAGCTCTTCAGCGAGAATAGCTTGTGCGATGATATTCTGGAATTTCTGTTGAGTCGTTAATGTCTCCCCAGTAATGGCATTGGGAACATTCATCAATAGGCTGAACAACACGAATTTCATCTAATACAACCCCTTTTCTCTAATACGCGAAAAGCACAAGGTTACGCTATGAATGCCTGGTTCATTGACTTACGGTATGGTTATCTTTTTCTTCATTCTCTATTTGTTGTTCTTGCTCTTGAAGATAAATTTCGAAAGCTTCAGGATTCACTACTTTTCTTAGAAGATGCATAACTCCATCCCCTTTTCCCGAATCGAAAGCTTTAATACGTGCATAGCCTTTTCGTTCATACATAGGAAGAAGCCACGGATGTTTCTCAGCAGTTGCAAGCGTTACCGCAGGTGCTCCTAACTTATCTCTGATAATAGTCTCCTCAACCCATGTAAGTAGTTTTCCTCCAATACCTGTAGCTTGGCATGCCGGGTCTACCGCAAACCACATTACGAATGGTAAATCCGTGATGAACTTAATCTCATTGCCCTTGTTAAGAGTGACTGTAGCTTTAATTTCTCCGTCCACTTCAAGGACATAACACTCATTCTTAAGGATATTGTCTTCGATCAAAGCATAGTCGGCATGTGCAGCTGGCCATTTGAGATCTAATTCACGAATGGTAACGTAAGCCTCATAAGTAACATAAACAAGTCTTTCAACATCCTCAACCGTCGCCAGTCTATATACTTCACTCATATATTTCAACTCATTTCATTAAGATATGTTAATAATATACAATTCGCATTGAATTAATGTGAATTGAACTGTATTTACTTTAACATCTTCTGTTATAACATGCTAATTGATTATATCTATCCTTCTATACATATATCAAATACGAATTGATGTCCTACTACACAATTAGTGGAAGTAATTCCTTTATTATAGTAGATAATCAACACCATTTCAGGTTATGATTATGCTTAAGATGATGAACTAACACTAACATGACTAAAAAGGTGATCCTAATGTTGAATCAACTCCCCCCACCATTATTCGAATTCTTTAATGGGAAGAATGTGTCTGACAAACAGCATGAAGCAATACTCCTCTTATCGATAGACGAAGAGCAATGGCCCCATGTTGCTATGATCAGTGTCGGTGAAATTGTAGCGATCAATGAATCCGAACTCAGACTCAGCTTATGGCGAAATACCGTAACCTCAACGAATCTCAATCGGACAGGTCAAGCCACTATCGTTGTATTTCTAGAAGGCGTAGCTTATTACGTCAAGCTATCCGTTCAAGAACAATCTATCTCAGATGCAAGACATGAAAGACAAGGATTTGTCGCCACAGTAGCTTCTATCCGCGCAGATGTGGCAAAGTATGCTGATATTATATCTGGCGTACGTATACAACTCAAAGAACCTGAACCCGTAATACAGCGCTGGACAGAAACAATAGAAGATATGCTCAAATAAGTATGATAAAGACAATCGCCGAAGGGTAGATTAAATCGAGGTGGTGATGAAATGCCTTATTCATTTCTATACATAATTATTATCTGTATTGCACTAGTTGGTGGGGTTGGTACGTTTATGGTCGGATATTCAAAAGAAAACAGAAAGAAAAATCCTGAATACGATCGAAGAGTAAAACGTAATCTGGGTAAACTCTCATTATTTTATATTGTCGCGCTAATGGTTGGTGTTGGAGGTTTAGCGATATATCTTTCTGTTAGAATATAGCTCACATTATACAAAGGGAGTGTCCCAACGACCATTTAACGAAATGGCTAGGGACACTCCTTTTAATTAGAGACCATCTAATCCTTGATTTCTTAAATCCTCAACCAGTATTCTAGCTAGTTCCTTTGCACCTTCACGTGTAGGATGTAATCCATCAGCTAGAAAAAGAGCACTTGTTGCTTGCGGTCCTATGGATGTGTAATAAGCAGAACTTAGAACATTCAAGTCAACGAGACGCGTATCTTCCTCTTGTGCCAAGTCTAAGATCGTTCCTCGATAAAACTTACTTTCAGACGAATGAATTTCATATTCATTAAAATCTGTCGCTAGCCCTTGCGGAGTGACTAGAATAACCGTTGCCCCTGTCGCCTTCACTTGTTGAATCATATCACGCATATTGAACTTGAATTCTTCTTCAGTAATCGTACTCTTCGGGTGGGTATCATTAATACCTAGTTGTAAAATGAAGTAATCCCCCGGTTTAATATATTTAGCGATAGCTTCTATCTGTCCATCATTGCGGAACCCTCTTGAGGCTTGACCACCTGTCGCCATGTTTCTAATCTGAAATGTATCCTTTTTAATATATCGGAACAACATTTGTCCCCATCCACCACGTGCACTTGTCATTAATGGGTAGTAGTTACAGACGGTTGAATCTCCGCCTATATAGATTGTTCTATTCGTAACTGGATCGTCTGACAATTGTTTAATCTCTAAAGAGCTTAAAGTGAAGGCGCTTCCTACTTCGCCAGCAGTGACCAGCATATTTAATTGACCATCTGTAATTGGGATTTGAAATTTATCTGTTGGGTTATTCCCCGTCATCGTCATGATTTGATAAACCTCTTCCGCAACGACGCTTGCTTTAACGGTATCTCCTAAAGTAACAGTAACCTCATAAAGACCATTTGGAAGATCCATGTTAAAGGTATTCGTACTCTTCGTTCCTGAAGTAAGAAATTGAACCGCATCACTGTTGACACCTTTACCTGACGATTTCACATTCTTTATCTTACTTGGTGTATTAAATCCATAACCTCTACTCTTCGTGTACCCTTCTGCTGCGCTAACTCCAATGTACCCTGGAGCCACAGTTCCGTTCCCGAAATCGAACTTATATGTACTTGCTGTTGCATCTACTTGCCCATTTGTTACAGATCCGAATAATGACGTTGTTAATACAATCACACTCATAAGTGTAATTAATTTCCCCTTTTTCACTAATAGTCCCCCTTTTGAATGACGACTTTTGTCGTATATACCTTGGTTGATGTCGTGATATAGTAAATATTTCATATGGCTTAAAGATATCACACTATAACATAATTTAAAAATATAAATGACATAAGTAGGAAATCGCGCTGACTTCACCCAAATTAATATTGCCTATTCTTTCAGATTGCTTTAGGATTTATCCTTTTTCAAAATAGGTACATGAAGAAGATTGCATTAAGAAATGTGACTAGAATCCATTTTTTATTTTTACTGTTGTGAATTTTTCATATGATGAAATTTTATTCAGTTTGCCTAGATTAGCCTCAGTAGTCGAACATTGGATCTCTTCATAAATGACACAATAACTTGACTTTAGGCGTGTGTATATGGGTATAATTCCGAAAAAAATATATCGAGTTATTCACTTGTAACCCAAGAAAGAACCTGACGAATCATTTCTCGTCAGGTTCTTTCTTGGGTTTAGCTCTGACTAATCTTAGTTCTTAGGTGCTTTTACCCAGTCAGCAGCAAACTTCTCCATGCCTTGATCTGTTAATGGATGTTTCGTAAGTTGCTCGATGACGCTATAAGGAACGGTTGCAATATGTGCACCGGCCATCGCTACACGAGTTACGTGATCCGGATGACGAACAGATGCGGCAATGATTTGAGCATCTAAGTTGTGTATGCGGAACAATTCTGCAATTTTGGATACCAACAATACGCCATCTTCTGAAATATCATCCAACCGACCTAAGAAAGGCGATACATAGGTAGCACCCGCACGAGCAGCAAGAAGTGCTTGGTTCACAGTAAACACCAGAGTAACATTGATTTTAACACCTTTTTTATTTAAGTAACGACAAGTTTCCAGTCCTGCAATGTTCATAGGAACTTTGATTGTAATATTCTTGTCTCCACCGTTGATCTTAATGAGTTCATTTGCTTCAGCAATCATCTCTTCAGCCGTAATAGCATCCGGTGTGACTTCAGCAGATACAGATTCAACCTCAGGAACTAATTTCAGTATTTCTTCAATACGATCTTCAAATTTCACGCCTTCTTTGGCTACTAAAGACGGATTCGTTGTAACGCCGGAAAGAACTCCGATTTTGTATGCTTTTTTGATATCTTCTACATTGGCCGTATCGATAAAGAATTTCATGAACAATTACCTCCTGTCTTCATTCCACTATATAGGATTCACTATCTAATTTGAATTTATGCTTCTTATGCTCAATCACTTGTGGAACAATCAAAAAGACCCGCGTAAGTTACACGCGAGTCCTCTGAATTATCAAATTCTTATTTCTGGTGTTGAACAATAACACGTTTGATAAAGAATGCGATAATAAGACCAACAATACCAATCGTCATTGCGAAGAGGAATGCCCCTTGTACACCTTGTGTAAATGCTGGGAGCATATGAGATGGATCCTTAGGATTCGTGACACCACTTAGATAACTCTTCTGACCTGCAGCCATAATACTAACCGCAAGTGCTGTACCGATAGCACCCGCTACCTGTTGCAATGTATTCATGATCGCCGTACCATCAGGGTAGAGTTCACGAGGAAGTTGGTTAATCCCGTTCGTCTGAGCTGGCATGAATACCATAGATACACCGATCATTAATGTACTGTGTAATACGATAATGAATGCGATGGTAGATGTTGCTGAAATGCTTGAGAAGAACCATAATGTTACACTAATAATGGCAAGACCCGGAATCACAAGCCACTTCGGACCATATTTATCGAATAAACGGCCCATAATAGGTGACATAATACCATTGATAATACCACCAGGAAGAAGAATTAGACCGGCTTTGAATGCAGTATAACCTTGACCTTGTATCAAGTACATTGGAAGGATCAACATGGAAGATAAGATGACCATCATACATAGGAATACCATAAGAACGCCCATAGAGAACATTGGGAATCTAAATGCACGTAGGTTAATCATCGGTTGCTTCATATACATTTGACGAATTCCAAATAGCGCAAGCGACACTGCCCCAATAACGATGGAAATAATAACCTTAGAGCTACTCCATCCTTCAGCTTCACCCGCACTACTAAAACCAAATACAATTCCGCCAAACCCCGCTGATGACAGAAGAATCGATAATGCATCAATTTTGGGCTTCGTAATCTTCGTAACGTTCTGCATAAATAAAATTCCAACCACCAAAGAGATAATAAGGAATGGCAACGCCAACCAGAATATCCAATGCCAACTTAAATTCTCAATCAGAAGTCCTGCGATCGTTGGTCCAATGGCTGGTGCAACCATAATAACTAGACCAATCATCCCCATTGCAGCGCCACGTTTCTCTGCAGGGAAAATAATCAATATTGTATTAAACATAAGTGGAAGTAATAATCCAGTACCTACCGCTTGAACAACTCTAGCCGTAAGTAACATCTCAAAAGATGGAGCTAATGCTGCTATGATTGTACCCAAGATGGAAAAAGCAAGTGATGCGACGAACAGCTGTCTTGTTGTAAACCACTGTAGTAGCATTCCAGAGACTGGAACTAGCATTCCTAGTGTTAATAGATACCCTGTCGTTAACCATTGTGCCGTTGCTGGTGTAATACTGAGAATTTGCATTAAGTCACTAAGCGCTACATTTAATGCTGTTTCACTGAACATCCCGATAAAACCACTTAACAATAATGCAATAAGTATTGGTAGTGCCTTAATTTTCTTTGTGTCTATTTGTGTTGTTTCCTGTTGCATGGTTGCTTCCAAACAGTCCATCCTCCTAATAATCTCTATCTCTATTTAATTTATTAAATATGCTACATACTTCGATGCGCTCATGAGCGGTTGCTCATTTCGATTGGTGAGGGTAAGTATAAGTGCACCTTCAAGAAGGGATAATACCATAGAAGCCACCTCGACGGATTTCACTTCTAACATTCCCTCCTTCTGAAGATTTAAGGCTATAAGATCTTGCCAATCTTTAAATACAGCTTGCGAGTCTGTTCTCAGTTTCATGCTTATACATGATGTTTCTACAGCTGCCCAAAAGCTAAACGGCATAAATCCTTCGAACTGGGACTCAACAGCCTCTTCACCCACACTCTGAATGAATGCTTGTATCGCTTCGACTGCATTACTAGCATCTGCAAAGCAGTGATCTAACTTCTCTAAGACCACGACTCGCGTATGTTCAATACATTCCGAAGCAAGCTCCTCTTTCCCTTCAGGGAAATAATAATAAAGTGATCCTTTGGGACAATCGCTTTCCTTGATAATCTGATTCAATCCCGTAGCGTGATAACCCTGTGTGAAAAAAAGCCTTGAAGCGGCATCCACAATCATCTCGCGTGAATTTGACTTCTTGGTCACGGTTCTTCTCCTCTCTTTATAACGATTGGTCTATATAATATAATCATAGATAGTTTACTAGAGTCAATCCTTTTTTGTTTAAAATTCAAGATATGAATGATGTAATAATTACCTATCGTATTGTCATTACATAAGAAACAAGAATCCTAGATAATGAAAATGACTCGTAAGAAGATCACTTTTTCCAAAGTGTCCGTCTTACGAGTCACGTATCACAGTACGACCAAGTTCTATTTCGCACGGCTAAGTAAATTCAGAATGGGTTGATTGATACTTTCTCTACCTATAATCTTTATTCAGAACACTATTCGAATAACGGTACCTTAGGATCTCTTACATTATGTGTTAACATGCTATGTAATTGACCTCGATGATGAAACACATGTGCTACAATCTCCAATAACCATTCATATCTACTATAAGATACTCCCCAATAGGATGTCTTGATCTCAAATAATTCTTTGTGTGTATATTCAGCATACACCTCATATAAATACTGAAAATTCTCTCCTAGGTGTCTGCGGATGTCTGACAATGTGATAGGTTCATTATGTTTATAAAATTCACTCATCTCATCCATTGTAGCTTCACAAGATATCAAATGATCTGCTCTACATATGACTGCAATATGACTAAACACATCTAACACAGATCTCTTATTCATAATCGGGGTTATCGATAATTCTTCCTCCGTAAATTGTTCACTCATGTGAATGAGAGACTGAATTGCAATGTTAAGTTGATTAAATATAGGCGTTAAAATCATCTCTTCATTCATGGTTTGTATTCCCCTTTATTTCTTATCTATCTTCTGAAGTGCCTCCACAATGGTACCCATGAACCTAGCTAATTGAGGTTGATCTAATATACGAAAATACAAACTTCGTAACAAACACTTCATATTCATATACTGAATATCATCTTCCGGATGATCTCCGACCTTCTTCTTTTCACCCAAGCTTTGAATCCAACTATGAATTTCATGATCGATAAGTAGCTCTCGGTTAAACACACTTATGATCGCACTCACGTTTCGTTCATCTTCTTTATTAATATATACATAGTTATTCACAAGAAACTTCGGTTGAATGGCATTTAATATATCAACCAAGTCTTCTCTTTCTAGAAAAGGAGATCGCGCAATGGCATCCAATCCATCGGATACGTGAGCTATGGCATGTGCCCAACCCTTTTCTTTCACATATCCTCTGAAGTCTTGCTCAAGATCAATATATTGTATTAGTTTGCTCTTAATCAACATCACATCATCTTTGGATAAAAAGGGTTGATCTCTGTCTTTCCCCATAACCAATGGAACGATAAGTACGGAGAACGTACGGGTGAAGACAGAATCAGTTTCTTTCTCCCCTATCCCATAGAATAAATGTTGATCATCTAAGCAAATATGTAACAGTTCTCTTACTTGTTCGTCCGTAAATTCTCCACGATCGATCCACTCTGCAAACGTTGAATAGATAAGATTATCTCGTAATTCAGAATCAATGTCACCGATATACTTCATCATTTCTAAGCCAATCTCGTATGCATTCATGGTCGCTGGTACTTTATATTCATCATTCTCGATTTGAATCAATTTTTCTTTTAATTGTTGTGTGTTGCTACTAGTCATCGTAATCCTCCTGTAAATCATGTTATAGGTTGCTATATACCATATTCCAATCATTTGTAGCCACTACAAGAATACAATATATAGGATTATATTTACAGTTAAAATATGAAAATAATAGAAAAAGACCGCCCTCATTAGAGGACGATCCACTTTATCTTTTAATAAGATCATACAATACATTTAGAAATTGAAATTATCAGGATCTGGTCCATTACGCAAATTCTCATTCAAGCCATTGATCTGCTCCATATCCTCTGCCGACAATTCAAAGTTAAATACATCTGCATTCTCTATGATACGGTGTTCCGTAGTAGATTTAGGTATCGTAACAACACCATTCTGTAGATCCCAACGCAAGATAACTTGAGCTATCGATTTACCATGTTTGCTAGCAATCTCTTGTAATGTCGCGTTATCCAATAGTTTACCTTGCATAAGTGGCGCCCAAGCTTCTAATTGAATGTCCTGTTCCTTACAGAACGTACTTAATTCAAGCTGAGCTAGACGAGGATGATACTCCACTTGGTTAACCATCGGCTTGATCTCCGCATCTTTCATAAGATCCTGTAGGTGATGTACATGGAAGTTACTTACACCAATGGCGTGAACACGTCCATCTTTATATAGTTGCTCTAGTGCTCTCCAAGTGTCTTTGTATTTCCCATTCACTGGCCAATGCACAAGATATAGATCTAATTTCTCTAATCCTAATTTCGTCATCGTAAGCTCAAATGCAGCCAATGTAGATTCATATCCTTGATCTGCATTCCATACTTTTGAGGTAATAAATAGATCTTCGCGTGATAGTCCTGTTTCTTCCATAGCTTCACTTACCGCTTGACCTACGCCTTCTTCATTGTTGTATAAAGCGGCTGTATCAATACTACGATAACCATTCTTAATTGCTATCTTCACAGCTTGAATCACTTCATCGCCGTCTTGTGCTTTGTATACTCCTAATCCGAACCATGGCATCTTCACTCCGTTGTGAAGTGTCGTTGTAGCTTGTAAGTTATTTAACATATGAGTGAACCTCCTAAAAGTTTTGTAGCGATACTCCCAGTATTACTTCGTCAAAACTACTTCGGAAGCGTTACTAAGTTTTGTAGCGTTACTACAGTTAATGCTTCAGCAAAACTTCGAGAGCGCTAACTAGTATTTGTAGTCCTCTTTGTATTACACTTAATACATTAATTAGACCCAATGTTTACTAGTATTAATCATAATAACGTTAAAAGGCGGTGTCAAATCATGACCTCTATTATTTCCAAACAGTGGTTACTTGCTAGGATGTATGAAACAGATCTCGTCATTGTCGATTGCCGATTTATCATGGGACAACCCGAAGCTGGACGTATTGCATATGAGGAAGAGCATATTCCTGGCGCAGTATATTTCGATCTTGAGAAGGATCTTTCAAGTAGAGCATCTGAGCATGGGGGTAGACATCCCCTTCCTGATATGGAGAACTTCAGAAGAACGCTTGAACGCGTTGGGATTAACAATGACACAAGGGTTATCGCCTACGATGATCAAGGTGGTGCTATGGCATCTCGTCTCTGGTGGCTTCTTCAATATATAGGTCATTCCTCTACATATATCATGAATGAAGGATTCTCGAATTGGAAACAATCAGGTTATCCTCTGACAGATAAACAACCGATTCGAATACCTCAGTCCTTCACGCCACACATTCAACATGACATGGTTGTAACGATGGAAGATGTAAGAAAGTCTAGTAACGACCGTTCCTCTCTCATTATCGATTCCAGAGAACCCAACAGATATTTAGGTCTTGAAGAACCTATTGATGCTTTTGCAGGTCACATACCCGGAGCTATCAATAAATTCTGGAAAGAACTTAAGACAGATAACGGGGCTTGGAAGTCAACAGAAGAAATTCAAGAAAATTTCAATGATATCCCGAAAGATCAAGATATCATCGTCTACTGTGGCTCAGGCGTTACTGCCTGCCCCAACATCCTCGGACTCGTCGATTCTGGTTATACCCAGGTGAAGTTGTATGCAGGAAGTTGGAGTGACTGGATTTCTGACGTTTCTAATTCCGTTGTGACTAGTGACGAAGAGAAGGAGTAATTGACATGTAGTATGTGACTCGAAGTACATCGCTTATAAAGCGATGTACTCTTTGCGCTATATTCTAAACCGAATGAGGTCAACAAGAAGTCAACAATCGTATGCTGTAAGGGCTCTAAGAAAATGACGAGACTAGCGCATGCTCGTAAACTCGTAATTGACACTATGTGTCTGACCCTTCCTAATCTAAGGACTCTGGTCCTTACGACCATTCAGCCCTTTTACATCGAAGCCAACACTCTAAGTGTGTGAATGAAATCAACATGGAGTCAACAAGTCATGTAGCTACGGGACCAGTATATCGGCTCAATTCTAATAGAGCACTCCGAATGAAGAGTAACGGCAATAGGATTACAGATAATGCTAGGGAAGCGGTCAATATTAGGAAAAAAACACTTCTATTAGTTTCATACACTAGGGTCGTCTTTCTTCATTATTGTTCAATGTTCAATAGCTGTTGAAGCTGAGTAATATCTGATTCAGTAAGCTTCTCCGCTTCGAGAAATTTCGCGCATAACATTCCGACGACTCCTTAATAGAATCGATCCAGGAAGCATCTGTTCCCCGTCTTAAGATATTCATCATGAGTAACTAGTGGATAATAGAGGTAGTTTCTGCCGGGCTTCTCGAAACGAATTGCCTCTTTCTTATGCAACCGATTAAGGAACATTCTGATTGTCTGATCGAACCAATGCATCTGATGAGTTAACTTCATAATGATCTCGTCAGCTGACAAAGGCTCTTTCCGCCAGAGTAGCTTCATGACTTCGCTTTTGGCTTCTGTAATGAGGGGATTAGATCCTATTTCGTGTCTCCACCACCCATTCTAAGAGAATTAAATTATTTTTCAATTTATTTATTTAAACTTCCCTTCCTCCAAAAGAGTCTATTTTGTAATGCCATACTGGTAGCAATATTCCTTAGGTTTTCGACTATACAGTAGTATAAGTGTGAAATCGGGAGAATACTGTCGGAGTAAAGGTCCCAAGCGGCGTTCAAGAGTCTTCCAAATAGTTAGGAAAAAGGAGAGCCCTTCACATGGAGGCTCTCCTTTTTGTATAAGTTTGTCATTCTGCCGTCATTGGGGTTCTATATACTATCTTTTAATAGAATATAAACAGTATTCCAAGGAGGATATAGTATGCGTATCAGATTTCAAAAAGGGATTTCCATTACCTTATTACGACAGCGAGAGCAAAAATTAAGGGGGCAGCACGGAACAACTGCGCAGAATTTCACTAGCTCGGTTATAGCGGAAGACTCCACCACGGAGAACTACATCGTAACGGTAACGGTAACGATAGCACCAGCACCCCCAACTGGCGACGGCGATAGCGGACTGTATTAATGAAAGTATTGCGCAACAGAATAGCTAGTTCATTACGCAGTCATTCACCCTAACTATCCCCCATTCTGGGGATATTAATTTTATTGGAAATACTATACAGTTAAGTGAAGTGTCTAAAAGAAGAAAATAATGAGACAGAGGAGAAATAATAATGCGAAAATCAGGAAGAAAAGTGTCGATTGTACTGTTGGCGATTATGATGTTGGTTAGTACTACGCAGCAATTTAGTATATTGGGAGAGAATAAAGCATCGGCAGCATCGGCAGCATCGGCAGCATCGGCAGACTTTGCTCAGGGCGAGGGAACTCTAGATGAGCCCTATAAAATATCAAACGCCGTTGAATTAAATGCTGTTCGTAATCATTTAGGTGCTGGTATCTACTTCGAATTGACTGAAGATATTGACTTAAACGACTTAAGTAGCAATACAAGTGAGGAAAGTTGGACTCCGATCGGAAGCTCGGATGTTAACAGCTTTAAGGGAACCTTTAATGGGAATGGAAAGACAATTAGTAACTTGTATATTAATAGACCTACTGTAGATCTTCAGGCATTATTTGGATATACAGCGAGCGCAGCATCGATAAGTGACGTAAATCTTATTGTTGAAGAGGTTACAGGAAAGGATTATTCAGCTAGTCTAGTCGGTCAGAATAATGGTACTGTGAACGAAGTTTCCGTTTCTGGTGTAGTTTATGGTAATTCAAGTACCGGAGGATTGGTTGGTATAAACTATGGAAAGATTACAAATAGTAACGCTAATGTCAGAGTAAGCGGCACTGGAAATGCTATAGGCGGTCTGATTGGGAATACTTCTAATGGAACAGTTGATAATAACTACGCTGTCGGTATTGTAACTGGGAAATTGTATGTAGGTGGTCTGATCGGAGCAGGTACTGCTAATACTTCAATAAATAATAACTACGCTATCGGCGATGTGTTCGGGGAAACCTATATAGGAGGTCTAATCGGTAACTCTGTGAATAATTTTTCATTAGATAAAAACTATGCTACAGGCAATGTGACTGGGAGTGAAGTTCAGGTAGGCGGATTAATTGGTTATAGTGATAGTGGAGTTGTTTCAAACAGTTTCGCACTAGGAAATGTTACTGGTGCCAACATAATAGGTGGTTTGATCGGATACAATCTAAACACAACGTTTAATAATAATTATGCAACAGGCAAAGTAACTGGTAGCCCTCATACAGGTGGGTTGATTGGTTATAGTTCTAATGTAAGCAGTGGTTTCTACAATAAAGAGACAACAGGTAAATCTGATACTGGTAAAGGCACTCCAGTATCGACAGCAGACATGCGACTAGAAGCAACTTACACAAACTGGACCTTCGATGCTAGTACTTGGACGATAAATTCAGCACATAATAATGGCTTTCCTTACTTGAGCAAATTGCCTAGTCCTGAGTATGTCGTCTATTCAGCAAATGGAGATACGGGCGGTGCAGTTCCAATATCTAAACTTCTTAGGAAAGGTCAAGGAATAAGTGTAGACGGAAATAGTGGAAACTTAACTAAATCAGGCTACACTTTCGTTGGCTGGAATACAGCAGCAGACGGTAATGGAGATGATTATCTACCAGGAGAATTGTATAATATCAATATTGGAACTGACATAACCCTCTATGCAGTGTGGTTACAGTTACTGAGCCCGCCAGTCCTATCAGCTGATACAACTGATAACGATATTATAAGTAATATAGAAATTACATTCGATGATGATTCAACATGGAGAGATGAGATTACAGCAATTGTTGCTAATGGGGCCCCATTGAGTGAAGAGAATTACTCGATAGAAGCAGGTAAGATTACACTATTTGCGAACAATTTATCTGCTGCTACCTATACGATCTCAGTAGTTGCTGACGGATATTCAGATGCAACGGTGCAACAGATCGTTCATCCCAATCTTAATCTAAGTAACTTAGCATTAAGTAGTGGTGCAATGAATGAGACGTTTACTAGTGCAAAGACGAGTTATACGCAAAATGTAGTGTATGAAATATCTAGTTTAACGGTGACTCCAACTGTAGTAGAACCAACAGCAATAGTGAAAGTAGCTGTGAATGACGAAGCTAGTAAGATCGTTACTAGTGGTGCTGCAAGTGCCACTCTTCCACTTAAAGTGGGAGCAAATACGATTACAGTAACCGTAACGGCTGGGAATGGGCCAGCTAAGGTGTATACGGTTGTCGTGACGCGTAAGGCAGCGTCTACGAACAGTGGTGGTTCAACACCGATCATTGATACTAATGTAACATCATCCAATGGTTCAACACCGATCATTGGTACGAATGTAACATCATCCAATGGTAAGATAACGATTCCAAAAGGTAGTACAGGAAAGGTTATGCTAAACAACGAAGTAACGGTTGAAATTCCAGTGAATGCTACGAACAAAGATATAACAATTAGTATAGAAAAATTGCTTAAAATAAACAACCTTCTAGCAAATGGTGAAATACTAGCTAATGATGTATTCGAGATACTGAAAAACTTCCCGGGTAATTTCAGTAAACCAGTCACACTGACATTCGTGTTTGATCCTACTAAAGTGGGTAGTGACCAAAGACCAGCCGTATTCTATTATGATGAAGTGAAGAAGGTATGGGTGGGAGTCACGGGTGATAAGATCAATGGAAATCGGATTAAAGTAGAGGTCGATCACTTCACGAAGTATGCGGTATTCGTAGTAGATTCAGCCACGAGCAACCCCGGAACCGATACAGAAGTTAAATTTAGCGATATCGATGGACATTGGTCGCAGGCAAATATTGAGCAAGCAGTAAACAGCGGCATCGTCAATGGTTATGCCAATGGTACATTTAAGCCGAACAATACGGTGACTCGCGCAGAATTCGCAGTTATGCTGATGAATGCGTTGAAGCCGCAAGGTAATGGCGCGGAGCTGACTTTCACAGATGCCGCAGAGATTGGAACATGGGCGAAGAAAGCGACCGCTCTGGCGGTACAATCTGGTATTATTAAGGGCTATGGGGACGGGACTTTCCATCCAGGGGACGGGATTACACGTTCGGAGATGGCAATGATGATCGCGAACGCTCTGGGTCAGCCTTTCGATGAGGTTACCGTAACGGACTTCGTGGACGATAAGGTCATTCCGAAGTGGGCGAAAAGCGCAGTGGCAGCAATGAAGAAGCTTGGCATTATTACGGGTAAAGGCATGAATAAATATGCTCCTGATGATCATGCAACAAGAGCAGAGGCTGTAACCGTTTTGCTGAAAATGATGGAACAGAAAAACAAGTAAATTAACCTCTTATCCCCCAAATGGGGGATTTTTTATTTTTTGCATTCGCAAGGATCATATCTTTCCTTTGTTGGAAGAGGGTTGCCACTCCCGGCGTGATATTCTCCCTGAGACTCCTTGAATAACAGGAAAGCACAGTAGACACTTGATAAGTTCCAAACATTTACATATATTAGAATAAAAACCCATTTAACCCAATTTAACGATATTAAACCGCCTTGTTGGCAAGCACTTGGACAGGCTCTTGGCTTGAACCCTCTGGCGGTGGGCGGTTAAAGTGGCGTGGGCTGTACCCCCATGCATTAGGTCGAGCTGCAGAAGTGACAATAGATGTAACCCCCAAGAACAGGGAACTAAAAAGAGAAAGAAACCTTAGAGAAATGCAGTCCCAAATAGAGGTTACAGGTTGGCTTATACAGTTTAGCAAGCCAGTTAGGCATTAAATTAAGTTCCTAGGCAGATATGCCCAAGTTACATTCAAATGGGGTCGGCTTCTCGCTCCAGACATGTCCGTAAGGTTTGGGGCGGATTTGGGCAGTTAGGGCGATTCTGTTGGATACATGCCCCTGTAGGCGTACTTGTGATCGAGGTACTGTATATTCTGATGTTTATATGAGGTTTACGTTGGGGATTTTTTGTCTGCTCTGCCTCTGTCCGATTGCGGCTCCTGCATGCTGCCTTCGGCTGTATATCCCCTATTCGCTCTCCGAACCAATGGCCCTGACGTGTGGAAGAACCGAACCTTATTGATAGCGACCTCAAACAACTCCCATGAACGCTATGGGAAACGACACAATGAAGCCTAGCCATACCTTGGTTTTGTACACACCAAAGTTCACGAGTTGAAACCATTTTCATAGTGTATCCGACAGCTGGAGTGACTGGATCTCCTTTCCGAACAATCCTATCGCCACTTCGAAAGAGTAGTGTGAGAGGATGGGGGGGCTATCCCCCCCCATCCTCTCACACTACCGTACATCTGTGTCAGCATACTGCGATTCCATAAAGTTAATAAAGTTCCAGATAACGAGAGAGTAAACTTTTCAGCCCTTTCGCTTCCAAGTAGGAAGGGCATTATTCGTATTCTGGAACATTTTCCACGAGCCTCGCTGCGAGTTGGCCATGATAATGCAAGCCCACTCAGGAACGCCCAAACGACTTTAGTTCACGGTTTCGTGTGGACTCGTTTCCAATGTATTCATCAGGCACATTCGGAGTCTTCTCCGTATCCATTGGTCTAATGTTTGGAGTTGCGTCTTTGCCGGCTAGACAGAAATAACCGACACAACCTGGTTGATATCCCTAATCCTCAAGCTCATCCAGTTTCGCTTCCAGTTCAGCAAGCTTGCGATTCGCTTGATTCAATATCTCTTGAAGCTCTGCGGATTCCGCTCGTTTAATTTCTTTTTTGACGGCCTGAATTTGCTGTTCCAGATAGAGAATATCGGCGTCATTTCCTGAGTTGTTCCAGATCTGTGAATAAGTCATAACCAGCCTCCTTTCTAATTAAGAAAAGCCTTCCACAAAGTTCAATCGAACTTCAGGAGAGCTTCCTTTTTTCTATACATAATGGGTTTCAAGTCCACGATTCATGCAAAATCCGGTATCCACTATTGTAAAAATATATCCATGCTTTCTGATCATTTCCCCGTTTTAATTACGAAAGTTTTAGATATGGCAACTCTATTTTTAGAATCGTAGACAACCGCTTTAAGCTGATGTGAACCTGTTGTTAACTTACTCGTATTTAATGAAACCTCAAATGGATACTGTTTTAAATCAGGTATTTGTTTACCATCTAAAGAAACAACTACTTTTTGAATTTTGGGATCATAAGTTTTTGCCCAGAACGTAGCTGTCACGTTATCACGTATCACTTGATTCTTATATTCATAAATTCGGTATGCTAATTTAGAATTGGTATTATCTGTTTGAACAGAGGATAAGAAATAAGGATCGCTAACCATCTTCCGATAAGCTTCACGTATCTTCATATTTTCAGTTAAGCTAAAATTGTTTAATTTACGCGCTTCACTATGAGAATCCTCCAACGTATTCAGACTAAACCAATGAACCGCCTTTACACGTGGATATTTAAGCTTAATCCCGTTATAAAGCATATTCATTTTTGTTATCGCGAATTGAGTAGTATCTTCATTACCTGCTTTGCTAAAATGTGTCGCAGCATACTCACTAATCATAATTGGCTTTCGATCAGCATATTGTTCGTAAACATAATCTAGCAAATCGAGAGGGTTTACGTAATCAGCAGGCTGTTTCTTATCCCCGTTAAAAAATTTCACACTATACATACTTAAACCAACCCAATCGACATAATTATCGCCTGGATAATAGTCGTCGATTGTTTGCTTAGGGCTAGCCGATGGTGACCATACCATGGCTACATTCGGTGCATATTAGTCCATCACATCATGGACTAATATAAATTTCTTAATATATAAGGATGGATTACCATACCAAGCTACCCAAGAACCATTCATTTCTGAAGCATAACGTAAAAAAATGGGTACGCCTGCTTCACCAGCACCCCTAGCAAATTGAATCAAATATTCATCTTCTTTTACAGAGTTGAGTCCTGCGGAAGGTTCTAATGCAATCTGCAATGCTCCGCCAGCTTTTTTTACATTATCAGCAATAGTTTTAGGAAATGGATTACCATATTTATGATAAGTAAAAAAGGTAGCGTGTTGCTTGTCCATCATTTTATTAAAGCTTGAGTAACGTTCACTTTTTAGTGGCTCAAGATTGCTATCATGTTCAATATAAGCACCAATATAAGTACCGATAGCAGGTTCAAATTTTTGTAACTTCACATTTGAAATTGTTGGATATGTATCTTCAATATACAGCTCAAGCTCAGAATTCAGTTTTTCCGCTAAGGCTAAGACGGCGTAATACGTATTAAAGTCACCGTTTTTTAACGCTAATTGATATTGAATTTTTGCTTCTGCATAATAGGTTTCTGCAGCCAACTGATTTTGCCCTGTTTGTTCGTAACACTCAGCTAACAATCGATAATAGCCTGTTACATTTTTCTGTTGTTTAAGAGCTGACTTAATTAATGGTATAGCCTTTGCATAATTCCCTTGATTATATAGCGCTTTTGCATCTACATATAACTTCCAATGATTAACTTGTGCCGCTGCTTCAACCTTCACTGTTGTAGTCACACTTGCTGGGATTAATAACAAAATAGCAACCATAAGAAGCATCATCTTTTTTGAAAATTTCATTTCATTCCTCCTTATAAGTGTTTAAATATAGCATGAATTCAATTACTCTACTAGTAAATTCATGGATAATTGTCGACTACGCTTAGCCCGTGGACAAGGAAAAGAGACGAATATTGGAAACCGTGCTCCATACGGATCAAGGCTTCCAATATTCGTCTCAAGCTTACAACACACGACTAGAAACCTTCCGCGTCAAATGCAGCCACTCTCACAAAGTAACCTGCCTAGATCACGCCTCCACAGTAATAGTTAACTGCGGAGGCGTGGGCATGGCCAGGATTAATTTGTAGTGAACCTAACGCTTTACCGCTAAGCAATAGTTCACATTATCAAATGCTGTCATTTGGTGTTCAGGCTGGCTTTCATTGTATTCTTTATACAGCTGTCCTGTAATTTTTGAAGGAGTTAAATGCTGATAGATAAATAAGTTAACACCTTCCAACATCTCCTCTAGCTCAGAGTAAGAATAACTTGCCTGCATAGGCTCTCCCGCTCTTGCAGCCATCATCACCTGCTTCTGCGCCCTTTCACCTGCCTGCGAGGTGAAGGTCTTCTCATCGGGATAATCAAAGACTATGCTGCTGCCGCTCGGTAGCATTGAAGCAATGTCTGACAAGACCTGCTTAAACACTTCCTTAGGCAAATAATAGCTGATACCCAACAAGCTACTAAAACTGATTAGGCTCAGATCAAAAGCGGGGCAACCGATCACACCACTCTGCCAATCACGATCGAGAAAATCAGCTGAAATGCAGTGCAGATTTGACGGCACATCCAAATGAAGGTCAGATATACGTCTGTGTTTGTCAGTTGCGGTAGCGGGATGATCAATTTCAAATATTTGTAGCTTCGTTGCCCACTTCGGTTGGCGGTAAGCGAAGGTGTCGTAACCTGCGGCAAAAATGAGATATTGACTGGTACCGAGCGAGGCTGCAACTGCGAGTGCCTGTTCTGCAAATGTTGCCCTGCCTAGTGGTGATGGAGACAATTGATGGTCAACGACTTTTCGTAGTGCTTGCTCTTGTGAACCAACAAATTCTGGTTGGAAGAAAGCAATCGCTTGTGACATATTACTGGAAATATTCTCGTATTCCTCATCGCTTAATAATTGTCGAGCAAGTTGATCATCAAAAATTTTGATCTGATTATGCTCAGCATGATACGCTCTTGAGAACGCACTGACGAGCGCGGTTAAACTTTTATTTCCCATTGTCCATCACCTCATATCAGTTGTAACATTAAGACAGTAATTGAAACAATACTTGATTTTATTGTAAATTTATGGTATAATAATGGCTCTGAATTCATAAAGTTCACAATTCAGACACCTTCACAGACTTTTTTGTGCCTACCGAGAAAGAGTAACCGCTGAAAAAAACACATGTAATTGTAGAACTAATTAATGCATATGCGTATCGCTCGCTTTAACCTGAATTAATCATAACAGGCTAGCCCTCTTATAAGGTGCTAGCCTGTTATGATTCTGCTTAATAAATTGGAATGTCGATGTGAACAAAGAGTATTTTTCAGTAGAGCAGAAATTCATAAATGATATATTAGGAGGAAACCATCCAATGAAATATTTCATAATTACGGGTACTTCCAGAGGTATTGGAGAAGCGTTGGCCAATCAATTACTAGCTGAGAATCATCATATATTGTGCATATCAAGAGCAGTCAATGAGCTTCTGATTGAACGCGCTAGTGAAAAGAATGTCAGATTGAGTTATTGTCCATTCGATCTTAATCGTGTTGATGAAATTGATAGGCTATTCGATGAGATATTCGATGAGATCAAACGTGACTCAGATATTACATCCATCTACTTAATAAACAATGCAGGAATGTTAACTCCCGTCGCGCCAATTGAACAATGTTCATCTGCAAGTATTGCTGAACATATAAATGTGAATTTAATTGCTCCGATGATGATAACCTCGAAATTCATCAAGCATTCGCAGGAATTAAACATAGATAAACGGATTATGAATATATCCTCAGCTTCTGCCCGTTATCTTCTGCCGTCGCAAAGTTGTTACAGCACCTCGAAAGCCGGTTTGGATTCGTTCTCGAAGAGTGTGAGCTTAGAGCAGGCGAATCAGCTGTATCCTGCGAAGGTGGTTTCTGTATATCCGGGAATGATAGACACACAATTGCAAGCAGAGATTCGTTCGACAAACAAAGAGCTATTCCCTTACGTAGATCAATTTATACAGGTAGCTCAAGAAGGAAAATTACAAACACCCGAATACACGGCAGAAAAATTAATTGGCATCCTTTTTGGTGAAGATTTTGGCAACACGGTTGTTGTGGAGAATTTATGATGCATCCTTAAAAACTACATACTATTTTCCGGAAACATTAATAGAATCACAACGAATGGTTAGCTTATTGAAAGAGGGATCTATTTATTCCGTAGGACGTTCCTATATATATTATCGTTGTAGTTTTTTACATAATATATATAATATGGGTATGTGACTGGATTAGCAGAATTGTAACTCTATCATTTGCAGTTATGCGGCTGATCACAATGATGAATAATAGGAGAGATAAACAATATGAATTCATTTGTCGGCATTGAAATTGATGGCGAGAAGATGTATATGATGGCTGAAACATTAGACGGCTATCAGGAACATACGGTATCTACTGGGCCAGATTGTACAGCGGTTCAACTCCAACAGGATATCGAGGACTTTGTTGCCAAGTTACCTTATAGGCCCAGCGGCATCGGCATGGGTATGCCAGGGCTAGTCGTCGGTAACGATAAAGTTGAGCTCAGCCATGTCATTCCTGCGTTGACAGGCGTTACAGCAGATATGTTCGCAACAAAAGCACACATTCCCGTGGCATTTATCAATGATGTGAAGGCTGCGACAATGGCCGAAGCTGCTCATTTCACAGACAATGAAACGGGTATTGTCATTATGTCTGACGCCTTTATCGCGGCAGGTGTTGTCGTATCCGGTGAATTACAGCTAGGCGCGAAGGGCTGGAACGGTGAGTTAGGCTATATGATCCTTGTTGTCGATGGAGAACCGGTAATGCTCGACAATCTTTCAAGCGGTTACGTGATTATGAAACAGACAGACATGGATGATGCTACGCTTCGCGAGCGTCTCGAAGCAGGTGATGAGCATGTTAAGGATCTTGTACGCCAAGCAGGTCTGTACTTCGGATACGCACTAACAAATTTGATACACCTCTATAACCCAGATACAATCGTCGTTGGCGGTAGCACTCCGACTTATAAGGGTTATATGGAAGCTGCTCAAGCTGCCCTAGAAGAGTATGCGTTGCCTGAGTTGCTCAAGTGCTGCACGATAACGACCCCAAAGATTCATAACCAGGTGATCGCTTTCGGTGCTCGGGAGTGGATTCGTAAGGTTATCGGATAGGATTCCAATACACATTAATCAAATGACTTATTATTAATATTCACAAACCTAACATTACAATCAACCGCCACATGCTGGCGGTTGTTTTAATATATATTACTCTCTTTAATCTAGATTATATTTCCATTATTTACTTTTATATCAATTTTAACTATAATCTATTATACAAAGACTTCCTGACACAAGTTCCTAATCTTCTTGTAAGAAAGGAGGTGTAAGGATGAAAAAGACCGTATCTTTCCTTTGTATTATGCTTGCTATTGTTTTAAGTTTTACAACAACAGCCTTTGCTGCGTTTAACTATTCTAGCCCGAGTTATACGATCTCAAGCGGCACAATTAAGTTTGGTAATGGCGTTATTGTTAACACGGGTAAGTATCGCGATGATTTAACAATTAGACTTTATCAAGGAACTAAACTTGTCAGCACCAAGACAATAACACTTAATCCTCAAGAATCGATCTACCCAGGGGCAGTATCAACACCTTTGATAACACTAGCAACGAACCAACCAGCTGGTGATTACAGCTACACATTATCAAGTTCAGGAAGTTGGCATGTTATGGCAAGTTTAGCTATATAAATCTATTAATGACATACATCCTCTGATCAAATAAATCAGCCCCTGCAATTGCATGGGGCTGATTTATATTTATAAAATTCTATTCCTTCATAAAAAAGACCTGCGACTCTATCACTTACCAATCAATCTTACAATAGAGCCTCTGGTAGCTCACACTCGTAGTTCTTATACACAATATACCTTTGTAATCCTCTACTACTTTGCAAGGCTTGCCTTGCTAGTTGAATCGCTTCCTGACGGTTCCCGGATCGCAATTCAATCTCAGA
Source organism: Paenibacillus macquariensis (assembly GCF_900156375.1). GTDB lineage: Bacteria > Bacillota > Bacilli > Paenibacillales > Paenibacillaceae > Paenibacillus_AQ > Paenibacillus_AQ macquariensis. The sequence continues at coordinate 247,784 of NZ_FTNK01000002.1, read as the reverse complement.
TAACACGCTGTTCTTCATCCAAGGCTTTGACACTGTAGCAGCTGTTGCTCGCGCAAGTTCCATGTTACCTTCCTCAATATGTACATATGTTTCATAATAACAGCGGAATTGTTTGGATTGAATATGTATAAGTTCATTTTTCATTGTGCTCACACTTTTTCGATATGCACCATAAATAGCCTTGTACAATGCTTGTCTCTGCGGATGCTTATACTTGAGAAGTAAACCATCGATGAGCGTGCCGACTTCTTCATCTTGTTTATTCGCAATGGCATAATATAGGTACAGAGCCGGATTCTTTCGCTGTCCACTTAAAAACTTCTCTAGTCGTACTATATTAGTCTCTTGAAATAACATAAACAAATACGGAAGCATCATACATACAATTGCAATGAGGACAGCGATAATAACAATGTACACTGTAGCTACTTCAAGTACTGCTAAAATCGTACTGACGATAACTATGAATAGGTAGACAATGACATTACGGACAAACGTATTAATAATGATTCACTCCTACGAGGGCGCTACTACGTGACCCCTAATTGAATATATTCTCTTAACCTTCAAGCTTAGCAACTATTTAACTTTCCTTCGTTTTTATATAATCCAGATGGTATCTGCCCCAACCACACATGCTGTCCAACACAGAAGTTAGTGTTCTTCCATGCTCTGAAATACTGTATTCCACCCTAAGAGGTAGCTCTTGAAAGACTACGCGTTCAATAAGTTCATCCATCTCAAGTTCGCGCAATTGCTTAGTCAGTGTACCTTGTGAGACTTCTGGGATCAGACGTCGTAGTTCTCCGAACCGCTGTGTCCCATTTATTAATAAAATAAACAAAATAAGTGGCTTCCACTTCCCCCCAATCATTTGAAGCGAGGTAAGAACACCTTTCAATCTAGGCTCCTTCAAATCCATATTCATCATATCACCCTCTCATACCTATCATACCTATCACTCTTTCCTTTTGCACGTTAGTTCAATAATACCTAATTCTAGTATATTAGTACGAAAATTCGTACCTAGTACGAATATAGTGCGTACTTTGCAGAAAGGATTTCTTGCCTAATACTATAGATAGAAATATCAATTTCACTACATTCTATATAAAGGAGCATATTCAAATTGTCTACTATTTCATTAAAGAATCAAAGAATCGTAATTATTGGCGGAAGTTCTGGAATAGGTTTGGCTACTGCTAAACAGGCTATTGAACAAGGAGCACAAGTTATTCTAGCAGGTCGCTCCCAAGATAAATTGGATACAGCCCGTCTTTCTCTTAGATCAGACTCTGTAGAAACGTATCCATTGGATAATCAGAACGAAGATCAATTAAAGTCCTTTTTCGAAGACATCGGTAAATTCGACCATTTATTTACGCCAGGCGCTTCTTATGTCAGAGGTCCAATTACGTCAAGTTCAGAGATTGCTCATAGCTGCTTTGATGCTAAATTCTGGCCACAATACAACGCTGTAAAGTACGCAGCCCCTTTCATTAACCCTAACGGTTCCATTGTTCTAATGTCCGGTGCCTTTAGTCAACGACCACTTGCAGATGGCGCATCCTATGCTGCATGCAACGGTGCAATCGAAAGCCTAGGCAAAGCCTTAGCCGTAGAACTAGCACCCATTCGAGTAAATGTCATTTCGCCAGGCACCATACATACCTCATTTAATTGGGAAGGTGCAGATCAGGAGACTAGAGATAAAGCTTATGAAGGATATACCAAGTTAAATATACTTGGCCGAGTGGGTCATTCAGACGAAGCCGCACATACAACGATTTATTTGATGACCAATGGCTATACCACCGGAAGTACGCTCTACCCGGATGGCGGCTATATCTTGCGTTGATATTTAAGTAAGGCTTCAATGAACTCATATACCCTCCATATTTCGGATACGTACTCTGAATTTCGGGTTGTCCACCTCAATCTTTAGTCTTGTGCTATATTGTGTGAGCATGATAGCACAAGTAGCCAACACAAACTGATTAGGAGGCAATCCGATTATGAACGTACATATCGACTACCATGATGTAAGCGGATTCATTAGAGCTGATGGGAAAAAGGTCATCAATGGTAATGGCAAAGAAATTATCCTTAGAGGTGTAGGCTTCGGAAGTTGGTTGCTACCCGAAGGATATATGTGGAAATTGCCTGAAGGCGGAGATCGCCCTCGAAAGATCGAGGCGATGGTAAAGGAATTAATTGGGGAAGAGAAAGCATCCCTATTCTGGGATACGTATGTAGAACGTTATGTTGATGAGATCGATGTTCGTGAAGTTGCCCTACAAGGATATAATTCAGTCCGGCTTCCTATCAATGCTCGTGACATCCTCATCGCAGGAGACCAAGTGACCTTTAATGAGAAACGTCTCGCGCGTATTCACCAAGTCATCGAATGGTGCAGACAATATAAAGTATATGTCATATTGGATCTGCATGGCGCACCCGGTGGGCAGACTGGGGCTAACATTGATGATTCCGAGAATGACTTACCGGAGTTATTTACGGACCGCAAGAATCAAGAATTGACGATCGCAATCTGGCGAATGTTTGCTGAACGTTATAAGGACGATTGGATCATCGCAGGCTACGATCTTTTGAATGAGCCACTTCCAGATTGGTTTAACAAGTACAATGATCAGGTACTTCCGCTGTACAAAGAAATTACGGCAGCTATTCGTGAAATAGATAAGAAGCATATGATTATCCTTGAAGGGGTACACTGGTCAACAGATTGGTCTATATTCACAGATCAATTCGATGATAATCTGATGCTGCAATTCCATAAATATTGGAACAATCCTGATACTGAGAGCATTCAGAAGTATATAGATAAGCGCGATGAATGGAATGTGCCTATCTTCATGGGTGAAGGTGGAGAAAATAACGCACAGTGGTATAGTGGTGCATTCCAAATGTTCGAAGACCACCAGATTTCCTGGAATTTATGGACATTGAAGAAGATAAATACGTCGAACTCCTCTTACTCTATTCGTATGCCAGGAGGCTGGAATCTACTGACTGACTATTTGGAAGGGGGTACGAAGCCGGATGCGGCAACATCGGAAGCCATATTTAATCAATATCTCGATAATATTAGACTAGAGCAGTGTGACGCGTACCCTGGAATATCTCGTTCTCTATTGCGCCACCTCCCTATCCAGATTCCTGCTGAATTTTACAGACAAGGGGATGGTGTAGGTTTCGGTATTGTGCATAAGAAAGAGAACCCAGTAGGGTTACGAGTGAGTGACTATGTTCCTATGAGAATGATAGCAAGTGAGAATGATAAGCCAAGCTATAACTCAGAAGGCGGCAAGCTGTGTGATGCGAATAATACCGTTTGTGTAGAACTACATCCAGGTGATTGGCTTGCTTACGATGCATTGTGCGTTGAGACCAATCCATTCGATCTATGTGCTCGATTAAATATGGCTACTGGACAAGATGCAACCCTTTCCATCGAATGGAAAGGACAACAACCCGTAACTTGTGAAGTAAGAGATGAGGGATGGCATGAGACCTTGCTAATGGGAAACATCACCGTAGTAAGTGGACCTGTTCAAGTGATCGTCCGTGTCCTTCAGGGTCAAGTTGATTTGGATTGGATTGAGTTCTCTGTTGTGAAATAACATGAAACAAGGGTGCCGTTGTTCCATAATGCTTATGCATTAGGACAACTGGCACCCTTAAATACGATTCACTTCACTAATATCGATGCATCCACTTTTTCTTGTGACACCTTGTCGCAGCGCTTACATACCTTAATATTCGTACCATCCGTTGCTCTTCTTGGATAGAGCAGCTTAATTCGCGTGCTCTCGCAGATTGGACAGGTGCCACGACCACGTGAAGGTAAGCTCCAGAGTGCATGTCCTCGTTTAGATTTTGCCATGATTAAGTTCCTCATTTCAGCTATTTTGAATATCACTTCAAAGTTATGATATGCTCCGTTTTTCCAGGAAATGCATAAAGTTGTTCATTTCTATCAAATATATTAATAGGGTAACGCATTCTATTATTCGTAACGAAGGGCTTCTATGGGATCTAATCTAGCAGCTTTGCGAGCAGGAAATACACCGAATACGATACCAATGCAACCGGAGAATCCAACTGCCAGAAGAACGGAATTCATAGACACCGCTGTTTGGATAGTCATCAAATGACCGACAAACTTGGAACCTCCAAATCCTAGTAGAACACCAATGACCCCACCAAGAATAGCTAACGTGACGGATTCCATAAGAAACTGAGACATGATCGTCCCTTCTGGTGCCCCTATTGCCTTGCGGATACCGATCTCACGTGTACGTTCCGTAACGGAGACAAGCATAATATTCATGATGCCAATTCCACCTACTAGAAGGGAAATAGCTGCGATTCCTCCCAGAAAAAGTGTTAGTGTATTCGTAACGCTCTCCGCAGAAGAGAGCACATCTTCCTGACTCCGAACCTTGAAATCATCTTCACCTTGACCCAACTTATGGCTCTGGCGCATGGTGTATTCAATCAAGGCAATGGTACTTTTGATAGAATCAGGTGATTTCGATTCGACTAAAATTTGTCGCACAGCATTTTTCGAGTTACCCACTTGAAACCGGGATTGTACCGTTGTAATCGGCGCTATAATCGTATCGTCCATATCCATAGATCCGGAAGACCCTTTAGATTGTAATATGCCGATGACACGAAAAGGAATGTTATTGATATTGATCAAGCTGCCTATCGCGTCAAACCCAGCTTTTCCGAACAAATTCTCCGCAGTCGTTGAACCAAGCACAACCACCTTCGCTTTATCTGTCACTTCATCCTCAGTAAAGAAACGTCCAATATCTGTTTCCCATGATTTAATATCCGCATAACTTGGGTTCGTTCCAATTATACTTGTCGAGGTGATATTGGCTCCATTCTTCACCTGTGTATTCGCCTGCATCACTGGTGCTACATATTTAACCGTATTTATCTGTGTAAGGGGCTCCGAATCAGAGATTTGCAGAGTTCCTCCACCCGAACCTCCTGTTGAGGCTGAACTTGTTCCAGCGGTAATTGTAATCAGATTTAATCCAAGACTTTGAATCTGACTTGTCACCTGATTACTTGTACCCTCTCCGATCGATATCATAGCTATGACCGTTGCTACACCAATAATAATCCCTAACATCGTGAGAAAAGAACGCATCAAATTGACTGTTAGACTCCTTAGTGAGATCTTCAGCAATTCTACAACATTCATATGACGCCACGCTCCATATTAAAGCGATCGGTTTCAATCCTTCCATCGCGGAAGCAAATGATTCTTTGTGTGTATGCCGCAATATCTGTTTCATGAGTAACTACAACGATTGTATTCCCGTTATCATTAAGCGTTCTAAAAATATTCATTATCTCTTCAGAGGATGCGCTATCCAAATTTCCAGTAGGCTCATCCGCAAGAATAATAGCTGGATCATTGGACAATGCTCGTGCAATTGCGACACGCTGTTGCTGTCCACCTGACAACTCATTTGGTTTATGATACATTCGATCTTTAAGACCTACGCGCTCAAGACAGTATTGGGCCTTTTCAAGTCGTTCCTTTTTGGCTCTTCCACCGTAAAGCATCGGAAGTTCTACATTTTCGATCGCTGAGGTTCGTTTGAGAAGATTGAAGTTTTGAAATACAAAGCCAATTTTCTGATTTCTTACCTGGGATAATTGCTTCGATGATGCAGTACCAACATTGATGCCATCCAATGTATAAATGCCGGAACTTGGTTTATCCAGACATCCGATCACATTCATCAAGGTTGATTTACCCGATCCCGAGGGGCCCATGATTGATACAAATTCTCGTTCATGAATATGAAGTGACACCCCTTTCAGTGCATGTACCTTCATCTCACCTGACGCGTATACCTTATCCACATCCTCAAAAGTGATCACTATTTACCACCTCCAGTGGTACCCTGACGTGAATTTCCAGTACTACCCGTTCTATTGTACTGTCTGCCCTGCATTGTTGGATCACCCCCGAAACCGCCAAACCCTCCCATACCACTTGCATATTGGTTGTGGTCGTCTTATTCGTGGTGGTCATTGATATAGTCACCTTGTCTCCTTCAGAAAGTCCCGAAAGTACTTCTGTTCTAGCACCATCATCAAGGCCTGTAGTAATCTCTTTCTGCTCTTCCGTTCCATTGTTGTCTAACATTACGATTTTTTTCCCGCCAATTTATTTTGTAAGGAAGATAGCGAAGTTTGTAATGAATCCTTATTGCTTTGCTGTGTAGCTGCCTGTTTATATGCGTTTTGCGCATTCTCAAGCGCCACTTGGGCAAACAACGTTTTAGATTGATCTGTGCCTTCTTTTTCCTGATCTAGTATTGTCTGAGCACTGATGACTGCTGCTTTAGCAAGATCCACCTGTTGCTGTAAATAGAAAGCAGAGGAAATTTTTTTCACGTTTGACAGTTCAGTCTGTGCAGAAGTGACATCTAATTTGGCTTTTGAAACCTGATATTTCTGATCACTAATGGTGCTTGTATCCGTCCCCGCTTCTATACTTTTCAGCTTAGCAACGGCACTATCATAATTAGCTTGTGCCAATAGTAACGCATTATTAACTGAAGTAGCGTCCATCTCAGCAAGAACTTGCCCTTTGGTAACACTATCTCCAGCATTCACATGAATTTGGGTCACTTTAGATTTCCCACTAAAAGAAAGATCTACAGATTCGGATGCCTCGATATTCCCGGAGGATGAAACTGTCTTGGATAAGTCCCCTTTTTTGACTGAATATGTAATGATCGCTATTTCCATCTTGGGGCTGGCAGTCGTTTTCTGGACAAAATACGTCCCTCCAGCGCCAACTACAACAACACAAGCACAGATAACTATCAAATTCTTATAACCTTTTTTCATTCATTTTCGTTCTCCTTTCGATTGGAATGAGGTCATCATATCATCGTTATTTTAAGATTAGCTGAATACCAAATTAAGGATGAACGAATTGTTTATTAAAAATGAATTAAATTTAATTTCAATGTTTCTCCTGAGATATTAAACACACAAATTATGGTAAAATATCATTGAATTCATATCCATGCGAAATGAACAAGGGGGCATACTTATGAGGTTTGGTACTATGATCATTACTTGCATACTATTATTAAGTACATTGATGATTCCCGGTTGTGCCAATGATAACCAACCCGAGACAAGCATCAAAGTGACTGCAAGTAAGCCTGTGGAACCCATGCCCATACGTACTGTGGTCATCTCCTCATCTCCAAACGTTCAAAAAGTTACTTTTCACAGCGAATCACTCGACAAAGATATGAAATTTAATATTTACTTGCCAAAAGGTTATGACATAACCAAGAAATACCCGGTCCTTTACATGCTTCATGGATATAGCGGGACTGAAGACTCTTGGTTACCGGAGTTAGGATTGGATGTAACCGCAGATGCAATGATAAGTGCAAATAAGATTAATCCTCTAATTATCATTTCCCCGCAAATCAACAACAGCTACGGGTTCAATTCTATCTCGGAAGGAGATTATAGTGACTATATTGTCAATGATCTAATCCAATACGTAGATGGACATTTCAATACCAATGCCAGTAGAGTAGGTCGATATATCGGTGGATTATCTATGGGTGGATGGGCTGCACTATTTAACGCATTTCAACATCCAGCGTTATACAGTAAAGTCGGCGGGCACAGCCCAGCTTTATTCATGGACTACTGGGGGGATGCAGAGGGATTGCGCAATTGGCTATACCCTTCTGAACAGCTTCAAGATCAAAGAGATCCTTTGCGCCTTGTAGAGACCCAGAATCTGAAAGGATTATCGATTTATCTCGATTCTGGAGATGAGGATGGTTTTAGATTTTATGAAGGTGCAGAGGCGCTCTATCAACAATTGCAGAGCAAGAACGTGAATTCGGAATATCATCATGGGCCTGGTGGACATGACGGGGATTACTGGCGCAAACACACGAGTGATTACCTATTGTTTTACTCCGGTAAATAAGCGCACACCAATTTTTCAGCAAAAAAAAGACGCCGTCATACCCACATAGGGCTTGGATGGCGTCTCTTCCGTTCATATAAATACCATGGTTCCGAATCTAGAAGGGATATGAAAATTGATTTTCTCTGTAGGTCGCCACGCTTGAAATTCTCGATTTCCATCCAAGTCCTCATCAATCCGATAGAAGTTAACCTTCCATCGTAATCCTTGATGAAGTGGATGAATGAAATTGGATGAAGGAATCGTAATGAAGGTGGTTAAATATCCTTGCTTTTTGGATTCCACAGATGTTTGAAGATCCTTAAAACACCAAGTTTGGTCTATCGAAACAACGGTGTCTATACCATCATTCTCAATGACAGCATCAAACACTATATTTCTTGGACTAACTTCCAACTCTAAGTAACCGGTACCCTTGTCTTCTTCATCGATAAAGAATTCAACGACATCCTGTTCATACAGCGGATCATCTCTGTGTTCGAAATCGGATACGATGTTCGACTCCTTACACAAGAATCGTAAATACAAATACTCTGTGCTCCAACAAGCTCTTACCTCGGTTGCTTCTTTTGGCGGAAGACCTGTTACCGTATCACTTAATTCGAGCACGTCACAACTATTCCAATCTATTGTTGATTGCACTTGTTTACATTGATACACGTAATCTCCATCGACGATCTTAGATTGCACCTTTTCACCCCAAATCTATATAATTCTTACCTATATTTCATTCCCACAACAAGGAACTCTACTATTGATTATACCTCAGATTTCCTTATATTCATTGATTTTATCACAAATGATGTCCATCAGGAGTTATACTTCTTCCTAATAACTGCCTTATTTACCTTTCCAACAGAAGTTCTAGGTATGGCGTTAACGACTTCCAAACGAGTAGGAATTTTATATAATGCTATTTGATTGAGACAGAATTGCTTCAGTTCTTCTAACGTAAGGTCTGTGTCTGGTTGAAGGGTTACAACAGCGGTTACTTCTTCGCCATCATTAGATAATCGTGTTCCTATTACGGCAATCTCAAGGATTGCAGGATGCTTACTTAATACTTCCTCTACTTCTATGCAATACACATTTGAACCATCGACAATAATCATATCTTTCTTTCTATCTACAAGGTACAAATAGCCATCTTGATCAAATCTGCCTAAATCACCCGTATGCAGCCAGCCATTTCGTAGGGCTTTGTTTGTCTCTTCGACGTTATTCCAGTAGCCAAGCATCATCTGAGCGCCTTGACATATAACTTCTCCTATTTCTCCTACCTCAACATCCGTACATGTGTGATCGATGATCCGCACAAGGAATGGCTGCTGTCCCCATAATGCCAAGTTATCCTGATTCCCTACGGATCTCAGACGATGTAAAGTCCCTTCATTGAAACATTGATTTATGGATACAAAACTAATGAATTGTCCACTTTCTGTTTGGGAATATACTTCGGTGATTTGTGCTTTCGGAAAAAGATCGCGTGCTTTATGTAATGTATTCTCGCTGATGGGAGCGCCGCCGCATGAAATTCCTTCTATCGATATTAAATCTCTCGATTTAATATTGTCCATATTGACGATATCCCTGAGTAATAGACCCACTGTACCTAGATATTTAATTTGTTCACGTTCAATAATGTCAACAACCTCATCTGCTTGCAGTGGATAGCTATCCGGATAGATGAGACAACCTCCTTCATTTATTGAGGCCCAGAGGATGTATTGACCCGTCAAATGAGCTTGATTAAAGACAAGTGATTTTTTAGTAGGATTATGTCCTACGCCCATTTGTGGATTCATGAAAGCCCAACTTCGGATACTACGATGCGAATGCATCACACCCTTGGAGCGACCAGTCGTACCCCCTGTATAAATAAGGAGTGCAATATCTTCGGGATCTGCTTCGTACCATTCTGTCATCGAGGGGTAATTAGTAATGAAATCCTCAATTGAATGAGGGAGGTTACGATCTGACTTACATGAAATAAGATATTTTATGCTTAGTGACGAGATGATCTCGTATAAATACAATTGATCAAGGTCATAGACTACACCAACTGGTGACGAATCTTGTAGTATTTGTTTAATTTCTATAGGTGCTAAACCAGGAAATATCGTAACGGGAATTGCTCCCATAGCAACCGCAGCGTACTCCGCAATAGCAAGATTAGGTGAAGGATTACCCAACAATGCAATTCGTTCACCTGGTTTGATACAAAGATCATGGAATCCACGCGCGACACAACTTACTCGATGTAATAGTTGATCATATGTTAGACTCTCATTCTTGTACTTCATCGCGTTATTGGTTGGATACATACGAGCAATATCCGGTAGTATCTTTGAAAGTAGCATACCGTTTCCACCTCCATAAGAAAGAATTTCATACATTTCATTTACTATGAATTTACTGTGTATTGAAAACGTACCATGAGAAATATGCAGTAGCAAATAACTATTTCTTATAAATAAGTTTTAAAATTATGCGTTTTCATCCCTAGGTTCTCCTTTTATCTAAATTTCCACTCAATAAAATACAGCAAAAAAGAGGCCGCGTCTAACGCGACCTCTCCTTCAACCTTACCTCTGCCTTTATTAAGCATCTTCCCATTTCTGTTTAAAGAAAAGTTGATACATCTTTACAACTACAATTTTAACAATCATATATACAGGAATAATGACGATTACTCCGATAATTCCGAACACGTCACTACCAACTAAGACCAAGATAATCGTCGTAAGTGGGTGTATATCTAGCTGTTTGCCGAAAATATATGGTGAAATAATATTATCTTGAACTTGTTGTGCAACTAGAATCACAACTAACGACCAGATGGCGACGGAAGGTGATTCAATCAATCCGATAATTACAATCGGAATAGCCGATAGAATAGCACCAATGAATGGGATGAAATTCATAATAACGGCTACCGCAGTCAGCAATAGTGCATAAGGCAGACCTATAACTAGGAATCCGATGTACATCAGCACACCAAGTGCAAGGTTCACAACAACTCTACCCACGATGAATCCACTTATTGCATGATCAATATCATGTACAACCTCTTTGCCTTCTTCACGGAAACGCATAGGCATGAAGCTAACAATTTTCTGTCCGAATTTATCTCCCTCTTTCAACATATAGAAAAGTAAGATAGGGAAGGTCAACAGAATAACCGCAAAATTCGAGAAGAATGAAAACATACCCGCCAAGTAATTGGTCAATAATGAGAATCCCTTATTCAGATATTCGTTCAATTGCGTTAGAGGGCTCACATCATCTGGAAGGATTTTCGATAGGAATCCTGTCTGTTCTAAGTCTTGTAGCTGTTTACTCAATGCATTCAACAGATTTGGTCCATTATCAACTAAGTTGAAAAATTGAGTCCTTAGGGATGGGAATACGCCAATGATAAATACACCCAAAAGAATAGCGAATATTAAATAAATAATTAAAATAACCATGGTCCTGTTTAATTTCGGACGTACCATCTTGTTCACAAGCGGCCGCAAAAGGTAATAGAAAAAAGTAGCTAGCATTAATGGCACCATAATGATACTGAATAATGAAAGGAAAGGCTTAAATACAAAATCAACAAGCGAGCCTAAATAAATAATAATAAATACTAAAATAATTGCGATACAAATTTTGATAAATCGGTTCAATGAGGTCAATATTATTCCTCCAAATTCTGTAAATTATTATTCTAATAAAAGGTAACCAAGGTCCTTCTTCACCTTAAAGATTGTAACCAGAAAGACGCTCGTCCAAACAAAGACCGAGCGTCTTTTCAAATAAGTCATCATACTATCTACGTGAAATTCGACATTTGGTTTCAGAAATCTGATTACTTTTTGCTTTCATGGATAATACGAAACATAGCATTAGAACGATAGCAGCTGACAGATAAGGATAATTAATATCTAGATCGAATAAAAATCCTGCTACGATAGGCCCAATGATGTTCCCAAGACTTGTGTAGGCAGAATTCAAGCCTGCTACAAATCCTTGCTGTTCTGGTGCCACCTTTGACATCTGAGTACTAATTGCCGGACGTAATACGTCCATAGCTAAGAACACAATAAATGTAACCACAACAATCAACCAATATTTGTGTACAAAAAGAGTTAAAAATACGAAAACACTTGATATAACCAAACTATAAGAAATGACCTTTTTGTCTCCAAATTTATTCAGTATCCATCCGAATGCCGTAGCTTGCACAACAGCACCAGCTATGGACCCAAACGTAATAATATAGGCAATATCTTTCGCTGTGAAGCCAAATTTATGATCTACGAATAGTCCAAATACAGTCTCGTAGTTTGCCAATCCGAAAGAAGCAACAAACACGATGATCAGACTTAAAAAGTAAGGTTCGCGATATGAACGCATTAACTGTGCAGGTAAGCTCTGTTTGACAACATCCTTAGAGGCTCTACGTCTCTCAGCTGTTAATGATTCGGGCAGAATCAATGCAGTAATAATAGCTGCTAACCCACCGGCTATTGCCGCAGCGTAAAATGGTACGCGAATTCCGTACTCTGCTAGGATGCCTCCGATCCCTGGACCGATGATGAATCCTGTTGTGATCGCTGCAGTAATGAACCCCATACCTTTAGCACGCTCTTCATCCGAGGTAACATCTGCTGCATAAGCCATAACTGCTGGGAAAATGAATGCTGCTCCAACTCCTCCAAGGAATCTAGCTGCAAACAACAGATAAGTCGAACTTGCTGAACCAAATAGCCACTCTGAAAGTGCAAAAACAATCATACCTACAACAATAATCTTTTTGCGTCCCAATGAATCAGACAACCTACCAGCTACAGGTGAAAATATAAGTTGTGTTAATGAAAATGCCGCTACTAGCATACCAACCGTACTTCCACTAATATGAAGTTCTCTCATGTAAGTAGGCATGATAGGTACTACGAGACCGATACCTGTAAAGACCAAAAAAATGTTAAACATCAGGAGTAATAGTGCGCCCCTATTTCTTAATAATAATGTCATTGAAATAATCCCCCGAATTTTGCAATCTCCGTGCTGTAACTTTGTGTAACAAAAATATACTGAACGTTCATTTTGTAATATGACATGTGTTGTCTACAATCTTCATTCTATTAGAATCAGTTGGGCTCTTTGGCGATCCCATGCAGGAACACTGAAATGGCTAAATGATATAATGCGAGTGCATCCTTCTGATTTAATTTTCGAGACATCTGACTGAGCCCCATCGTTAAGCTTTCAAACACTACGGATAGACCCTCCACATTGTTTGGCTTGAATTCTCCGTTATCAATACCTTGTTGTATCAACTTCTGATAGAAATCAAGGTGTCCCTTCACCATCTCGGTTATTCGTTCTTCAACATCATTAGCTTTCTCCTCGTTATTGAAAAACTCATCTGCCGCCATCGTTAGTGGATGATTTAAATCTTCGAGAACCATTTGCTCTGCAACCCCGTACAACTTCTCTGTCGTTGTTGTGTAAAGTGACTCTTTTTCTTGCCATTGTTGCTCCCATTCCTGATCCCACTCATCAATCAAATAGAGAAACAATCCTTCCTTACTTTTAAAATGGTAATAGATATTTCCCTTACTGCTCCCCGTAATCCCCACAATGTCTTCAATGGAAGTTGCTTTGTACCCCTTTTGAGCAAATAGACCTCTTGCAGCGTCCGCAACTCTTTTTTTGGTATCTTCACTTTGCAACTGCTTCTTATTCACATACTTCCACTCCGATTCATCTATGAACTTTACTACATTGATTCACTATTAATACTGAACGTTCATTCAGTATATTAACACGAGTCACATCATCATTCAATAGTTCACCTCAAAATAATTCAAAAAAAAGAAAACCGGAATCCCCTGTTGATTATGAGGACATTCCGGCAGAAAGCTTTCTATGTTATTTAATATTTCATTTAGTTAGTTCCAACAACTCTTTAACACTGTATGAAAAAAAACGAAATTCACCCTTTATTGAGGAATGTTCAATGCTGCTTTCAATTGAGGACATTCAAAAAAAGACCCACAGCCATATGGCTATGGATTCACCGATTTATCGGTGTTAACACCAAGTAATGAGTACGAAATAAACTGGGAAAAGAATAGTAATTGCGAATACGGTACAGATTATGTTAATGACAAAGATGGGACTATTTCAAGGAGTGAAATCTCGATCTGCTAAACCAATTTATCACTTTCTCTATTAATCCTATTCGGTCTCTCTCACTAAATATTAAATGTTCCATTTTTTTCTAAATTAATGTAATATAGTTGATATGTCAACCAATAAGGCGGATCTAATGGAACCAAAAATTTTTGATCATGTTGGCGTCATGATTCATTTAGTAGATCTTGAAATAACAAATGTTCTAAAAAACTGGTTAGTCCCTCTGCAGTTAGCTCCCGAACAATATCTTGTGATTGCCCTTCTTTTGAAAAAGGAAGGCATCTCTCAAAATGATATTGCGAATACGTTGAAGAAAGATAAGTCTAGTATTACACGGATGCTTGCTAGTCTTGAGCAGAAAGGATTTATCAAAAGAACTGGAAGTGCAATCGATCGCCGTGCCGTTCAAGTATATCTGACCGACGAAGGGCGCGCGCTTAGTGATGAAGTTGATCGAATCAGTAGCAGAACAAAAGAGCTGTTGAACAGCGGCTTTACTGATGAAGAATTGACGGAGTTAAAGAGACTACTCATGAAAGTCAGTGGGAATGTTAATCCATTATAATTGGAGGAATGATGAATGAAAATTGTAGCGATTGTAGGAAGTAACCGGAAGAATTCATTTAACATGAAACTTGCACAGTATATGCAGAGAACATATGAAGGAAAGCTTGATATTGAAATTTTACCGATAACAGATCTTCCCTTTTATAATCAAGAAATTGAACTGATGCCCTCTGAAACCGTTCAAAAATTCATCGGAAAAGTTGCTCAAGCTGACGCGGTTCTTTGGGTTACCCCGGAATATAATTATTCAATTCCCGGCATATTGAAGAACGCTATTGACTGGCTGTCACGTGTCGATAAAGTCATGGTAGGCAAACCTTCATTTATCATGGGCGCCTCTATGGGGGCATTAGGAACTGTCCGAGCACAAGAACATTTACGTGGGATTCTGTTTTCCCCAGGTATCTCCTCCCCACTACTTCCTCGTAATGAAGTCTACATCGGTGCGGTCCATGAGAAATTTGATGACGCGGGTCAATTGGTCCATGAACCAACGGTTGCATTCCTTAATATCATCGTTACAAATTTTATAAGTTGGTATGATCAACATACAGGCGCCTTTGTCGCTAAATCATAAAATAATAAAAGATACTCACCACAAAATCATATGCTAAAAGACCGCCTCGAAAGCGGTTTTTTTGTTGTTTTCTTTACATGTCCCTCTCTTTCCTACATCGAAATGAATTGACAGTCATTCATTTCCATTGATATAATACAAATAATTCCTAGTAGTTTAATGTGAATTATGATTTTCAATTATTTTATATCTTTATTGAGGGAGAGTGTACTATGGCTGCTATTCAAACTTTCAAAGCTACTGCGCATTTACAAGACGGTGTTAAAGTGAAAACTACTGCCAGAAATTTCGAGCTGATTATAGATGAGCCGGAGAGTTTGGGTGGAACGGATACAGGAATGAATCCAGTCGAAGCTCTACTAGCCTCTCTGGGTGCATGCCAGTCGATCGTGGCAAGAGTCTATGCGCCTAAATTCGGAGTAAAACTTGATGATTTCCGTGTAGATGTTGAAGGAGAACTTGATCTCGATGGATTCTTTAACAAATCCGATGTTCGTCCAGGTTACTCCGATATCCGTTATACTTTCACTATCAAAACAGATTCTCCCAAGGAGAAAGTTGAGGAATTCGTACAATTCTTAGAGAGTAAATGTCCGGTTGGAGATACCATAGCGCATCCGGTTAATGTCAAGTTAGAACGTATCGTAATAGAAAATTAAAACCTGACTAGATTCAACACACAATAGCAAGCTAATATCGGTAACCATCCGATGTTAGCTTATTTTAGTTCTCAAAGATCTAATAGCAATTGAAACTTACAATCGAATTGTGAATTCCGGCAAGGACGAAAGAGAAATTACGATGACATAATATTGTGTCAAATTAATTAAACTTAGGGATAAAATCATACTTGAACGAATACATATATGCCGTATTCCCTATGTATTTCATTCCTAAGGAGGAAACAAATGAGCGCACGATTTATTAAAGCGTCAGTGATTTACTTTTTGATTGGAACCATCTTCGGTTTAGTCATGGGTATCAGCGAAGAGTTCCAGTACACCTCTGTTCATGCCCACATCAATTTGTTAGGTTGGGTCTCCTTGGCTATTATTGGGCTAATCTATAAGGCATACCCCGAGGCTGCGCAAACTAAACTTGCAAATTCCCAATATTGGTTACACATGTTCGGCTTACCTCTACTTGTAATCAGCATGGTATTGTTTGCAACAGATCATAAAACAGTCGGTATCCCTATCGCCTCATTAGGAGGATTAATGATCATTGTGTCGGTACTCTTGGGGACAATCAACGTATTTAAACGGATAAAATAGACCTCTTAAAATAGAAAAGCACCTATTGTCTATAAGTGATTATCAAAACTCACTTGTTCACAATAGGTGCTTATTTTCACCAAATAAGGAGCGTAATCATAATGAAAGTTAAATGTTGTTAGTCAGCTTCACCGCTCAATCGGTTAAGAAATTGTCGCGCACGTGTACTTTTTGGATGTTCAAGTACTTCCACTGGCGTTCCTTCTTCTAGAATATGACCATCTTCCATTAAGATAATTTTATCCGCCACATCAGCCGCAAACTTCATTTCATGAGTGACTATAACCATAGTCATCCCTTCAGCAGCCAACTGTTTCATGACCTTTAATACTTCCCCTACTAATTCGGGATCAAGTGCCGACGTTGGCTCATCGAATAGAAGCACCTCAGGCTCAACAGCCATCGCCCTAGCAATCGCGACTCGTTGCTGCTGTCCCCCGGATAATTGATGTGGATAAGAGTCCGACTTATCAGCGAGTCCGACCTTCTCTAGTAAGACCATAGCACGTTTGCGTGCCTCCACTTTCGAACGCTTCTGTACCGTGATCTGACCTTCCATCACATTACCTAGCACCGTCATATGTGGAAATAAATTGTATGACTGAAAGACCATGCCTGTTTTTTGGCGTAACGTAACTACGTTATTTTGTGAAATTTTCTTTGAATCTGTAAAGTTTAACTTCATTCCACCCAGCTCGATGCTCCCCTGATCAGGGACTTCAAGCAGATTGAAGCAACGTAACAATGTGGTTTTACCAGAACCTGATGGTCCAATAATAACAAGCACTTTGCCATGTTCTAGCTTCACATTAATCCCCTTTAATACCTTTAGTGCACCAAAAGACTTATGTAAATCAAGGATCTCAATCACTCATATCTCCTCCTTTAACTCGCAGAGTATCTAGCAAGCCTTCTCTCTAGGTAGTTTTGCAAAGTAGATAGAATCGAGCAGAACAGTAGATAGATGACACCAACTTCGCAGTATAACAGAAGTGGTTCGTACGTGGTAGCTACAATCTGTTGTGAGGTTCGAAACATCTCCATATACGTGATACTTGCAGCAAGCGACGTATCCTTAACCAAACCAATGAATGAATTTGCTAGCGGCGGAACTGACACTCGAGTCGCTTGCGGTAAAATAATTCGACGAAGCGCCTGACTCCGTGTCATACCAATCGAAGATGCAGCTTCCCATTGTCCTTTAGGTATAGATACAATTGCTGCACGCACGATTTCTGAGGAGTAGGCCCCGACGCTAAGAGAGAAGCCAATAATGGCCGCTGTTAATGGCTCCAGTGTAATTCCGATGGCAGGCAATCCATAAAAAATGATAAATAACTGCACTAGCAGAGGAGTCCCTCGAATGACCCATACATAGAACCGGAAGATCAACTTTGGGATCCTCCACGAGGAAATACGGACAATGGCGGTCAACACAGCCAGAAAAAGTCCTATGGCAAATGAAATCAAAGTTAAGGGGATAGTAAAAGCCACCCCAGCTTTAAGTAGGGGTAGCAATGAATCCAGTACTATTTGTATTTTACGCTCATCCATTAATCAGACATCCTTCTTAGATTTTTTGGCAATGGGTCAGCCTTCGTCCATCTATTATTTGGAAACGTCAACTCCGAAGTACTTCTCCGAAATTTGAAGATACGTTCCATCTTTCTTCATTTCAGCCAGCGCTTCATTGACCGCTTTGACCAGTTCATCATTTCCTTTCAGGAATAACGCAGCACTGTGAGATCCGTCGGCTATTTCATCCACCTGTTTGATCTTCACATCCGGTTTCTTTTTCTTCAAGTCTAGAAGAGACAAGCTGTCATTTATAGTTGCATCAATACGTCCAGAACTCAAAAGGTCAATAGCCTGATTAAATCCATCCACAGCTACGATTTCAGCACCATTCTCACGGGCAATTGCGGCGAGGTTACTCGTCAAGGATTGCCCCGACTTTTTCCCCTTCAAATCAGCAAAGGTCTTAATTTCATTGTTGTCTGAGCTTACAACCAGTGCAGCCCTTGAGACAATATAAGGATCGGAGAAGTCATATTTAGCTTTACGATCATCCCTAATGGATACCTCATTAAAAATAACATCAAATCGTTTGGCATCCATACCAGCAACGAGCCCATCCCATTGTGTCTCTGTAAATTCAGGTTTGACGCCTAGACGCTTTGTGATTTCTTCTGCGATTTCAACATCGAAACCCGTTAGCTTCCCATTCGCATCATGATATGTGAAAGGTGCATAAGTCCCTTCAGTACCGATACGAAGCTTGCCAGTTGATTTAACGATATCTAAGCTGCTTTGGGTAACAGATTCTTGTGACCCTGCTGTACCTTTATTGTTATTGGCATTGTTTCCGCAAGCTACTACAAGCACCGCAGTCAAAGCCACCAGTATCATTATGCTTAACTTTTTCATATCTATTTCGCCCTCTCCTTTCTCCTCCTAAAAACTCAAGCTTAAAGCTAGCAAATTGAATAGTACACCCTAATATCATTACTGGTCAATAAATTAATCCGATAATATCTATCTGAATTAAATTAATTGCAAATAATAACCTTAAGTTCTGATTTATCTGCATTATGATAATAATTTATGTTCTATGATATATCCGCTATATAAGGCTAATTTCTTCATTTTAACTTAGTTTACAATGTTGCAGTTCCACCTAAAATAACAGCAAAATAATACCAGGTGTTTAATTTCACATTTATCCAATGTATTTATCCATAATCCCTATTGCCATATCACAAATTCTGTTAATCGCTTCCTGAGGTCTAATTATTGTTGCATCCTGATGGAGCGTGAAGAAATATTCTGTCATATGATTTAACTCCGACTCTGGAACATCTATTTCTACGTATCCGGTTCCATCATCACTCTGACAAATATGTTTGTCTAAGAATTCATTATCCCGGCATTTCATTACCCCTTGTGAAGTCAATTCAACATGAAACTGGATCGTCGATCCGAACGATTCATTACGATTGCTTAACCAATCCTGTAATGTCGGCAGATATAACTTGTCCGAGTTCGAATGATGAAATTCCAAGTCTTTGATTCGATCTACACGTAAAGTAACGACCTTATCTTTAGATACATCAGATGCTACGACATACCATAAACCTTTAGATGTATACAAACCAATGGGAATGATCTTTTTCACTGAATGTTGATTTGTCGATTGATAACCTATGATTATAGTGTCCTTATTTCGTGAATGTATAAATATTTCTTTCAAAAAAGGATTGTCGTAATCTCTGTTAGGTGACAGAAATACGATGTATTCTTTCAGATCATTGATTTCGCTTCTGAACTTTGCTTCTGTCTGATTCAGCAATTTGTTCAAGACAGCTTTGTAATCAGCATGGAAAGGTAAGCTTTTAATATTCTCAATGGATTGATATGCAAAAAAGATACTAAAGACTTCATCATGCGTAAATGATATGGGTGGCAATAATTTATTAGGCATAACTCTGTAGCCACCGCCTCTACCTGATTCGGAATTAATGGGCAGCCCCAGTTCAGACAACTCCGCAATATATCGTTGTACAGTTCTTTCCGAAATGTTAAATTGCATAGCAATATCCTTTGCATTAAATACTTTTGCTTGATTGATATATAGCCATACCGCATTTAATTGCTGAAATTTATTCATAGTCCCTCCGTTTAGACGTCAAATTTTGTCGTGATTATATATTAGTATGAACTTAATACAATAACAAGGAGTGGTTATGATGGTTCAAGGACAACATCTGAGTGTTTATCTCGCGGTGAGCTTAGATGGCTTTATTGCAACACAAGAGGGAAATGTTGATTGGTTACATCACATACAAGGGGATGGAGATAACGGTTATGAACAGTATTATTCTGGAGTCGATGCGATGATCATGGGTAGGAACACTTATGAGACAATTATAGGTTTTGATGTTCCGTTTCCCTATAGTGGAAAGGACTGTTATGTATATACTAATACACGTTATGGAGCAGATGAGAATGTAGCCTTCATTAATGGTACGATCGAAGATTTGATATCTTCTCTTTCAACTCGATCTTATACGAAATGTTGGATTGCGGGAGGAGGTCTACTGATATCTGAGCTCATCAATAACAAATACATTAAGGAGCTTATCGTAACTATTGCACCCGTTATATTAGGAAGTGGTATCCCATTATTGACTGGAATTAAGGATTTCCAATCATTGAATCTAGTCAAGACAACCCGATACGGACAATTCGTGGAACTACATTATGATTTTAAATAAAGATGAAACATTATGAACCATTTAAAAAGAACCCGCCAAAACACGGAAATCACGTGTTAGACGGGTTCACTTTTTGAAGCTATCATGTTGTTGCCTTAATAGGGCTTAGCCACTAGAATATATTAAATGCGTTTTATTAAAAATAAACACTTCACTTTCTTTCGTAAAACCTATCTTTTCTGCAACACGAATTGATGCTAAATTATCAGGATCAATAATACTAACCATCTTCTTTAATCCTATCTGATGGAACCCATACGTCTTACAAGCATTAGCTGCTTCAGAGGCAAACCCTTTACCCCATAATCTTTTGAGAATATGATATCCAATTTCAACCTCAACACAATTGTCTATGATTTGCTTAACTAGTCCACAATCCCCAATTACTTCATTCGTTCCCTTCAAACAAATTGCCCATAGCCCAAATCCATCGGTTACGTATCTTTCTTGATTTCGTTTAATCCAATCTCGTGTTTTTTGGATACTGAAGGGAGCAGGATAATATGACATCGTTTCTGGATCAGAAAAAATAGCATAAAGAGAAGTGAAATCGTCATCTTCGTACTGTCTCAAATATAATCTCTCAGTTTCAATAATCTGAATGATCTTCACCGCCTTACCTGTTATCAGCCGTAATCGCAAATATGATATGGTCTTCCCACACACCATTAATTTTCAAATAAGTTGTAGCTAGACCCTCTTGTCTAAAGCCAACCTTGTCTAATACGCGGATGGATGGAATGTTGCGTGGCATAACCCCAGCTTCAACACGATGTAAGCCAATCTCATCAAAAGCTTTACTCACACATAATGATACTCCCGCTGTTGCATAACCTTTACCATTATGTTGTTGATCGATGTAATAACCCATATATGCATTCTGAAAAGGACCCCGAGCAATACCCGTCAATGCTATTCTTCCAATAATCTCATCCGACTCTTTAAGAAAAATTCCAAAGATGTACGATTGGTCATTCAGCACCCCTTGCAACCCATTCGCAATCTCTTGTTCCTGTCCTTCGAGCGTAAAGTGCGATTCATCCCTGATCGGTTCAAAAGGTTGATAAAACTCACGGTTTCTAAGTTTCAAGGCATGAAGATCGCCTGCATCCTTCATCTCAAGAAGTCTTAAATATATGTCATTGCTACCCAAATGATATCAGCCCCTTCTACAATAATAGAAAGAAAATATTAACAGCAAAATGACTAACAGTCAATATGTTTAGGCTGCCATTAAGGTACTACCTTAAACGGTCTAATCATCTCATTACTTGCATGTTCAAGCATATGGCAATGCCACACATAGCCAGGACCCCGGCTTGGATTAAATGGATATGGATTACCGTTCTGGGATGCGAACCGAATTCTTATAATTGTTACTTCGCCAGGATTCATTCGTACGGTATCCTTCCATCCTTGTTCATTAGGAGGAGGCTCCATTGGAGGTCCTACGAAATATGGTTCAAATGGCAAGACCTTGGGTTTAACAAAATAAGGCGGAGTCCCAGGAGCTGTCGTTAGGTTTAGCTTCTTCCAGTCTCTTAAGTAATCATCAGATCGAAATTTCTGGCGGCTAACGAGCAGGTACTGTACAAGATGAAGATGTATAGGATGGGTATCATTTGTAAGATTAGCGACTCGCCAATCTTCTGTCGTTCCTGCTCGTGGTAGCTCGGTGATGGGGCTTCGCAACAATTGGCCATTCAGTGTTACTCTTAAAGGACCATTAGGACCTTCTAGCTCAAATAAAGTAAATGTTCTCGTTCTTGTTGGAATCAGTCGTGGAATATTGTTTAGTACGGGTGGCAACTTCTTTGGACGTTGGACTGCTTCATTTATAACTGTAAATTGCATAATTTGACCGACTGTATGTGGGTCCGCCGGGGTTCCACCAGGGATGTTCTTTAATATAACCGTCGTCCCAGGCATTAGAATAGAGAAATCAATAAGAATATCTGCTCTTTCCGCTGGTGCAAGCATGAGTGAACTAAGTTCTACAGGGTGAGGTAAATAACCTCCATCGCTACCAATCTGAATAAATGTCTGTTCATTTGAAAGTTGGAAATGATAACTTCGTGAGTTAGATGCATTTAATAGACGAAAACGGTATTGTTGAGGTTTGACATTAAGATTCGGCCACACCTTTCCATTTACCGTTATTGTGTTCCCAAAAAACGTGGGTACCCAGTAAGGATGAATACTTGGGTTATCCCCCACTTGTTCATAGTAAAGAGAACCATCCGTATGAAAAGACCTATCCTGAATGATCAGTGGAATTTCATTCTCACAACTTGGGAGAAACGGTGCGATGGGGTCATTCAATTCACGGAGTAAATAGAACCCTGCAAGACCTGCATATACGGTCAAACGATTTAATCCAATGGTATGGTCATGATACCAGAGGGTTGTCGGTTCTTGTAAGTTGAGGTAGGTATAGTTATTCGTTGAGAATGCTGGGCCAGTCCTTCGATCTGCAGTAAACCAAGCATCAGGATGACCGTCGAAATAAGATGGGGTCTCCCCGCCGTGTAAGTGAGTGACCATGGGTGCAGTTTTTTGTGCCAGAGGGAATCCAGGTGGAAATGATGGAAATGGCGGACCCGGAATAGTCATTGAATTGGGATTGGCCCAAACGAGAGTTGGATCAACCGGTAGAAAAAGAGGCTTATTGAGGTTGTTTATCCATTGAACATGGATAGGAATTCCCCGAATGCCTTCAAACGTAGGCCCTGGTGCACTTCTAAAGTAATTCGCTCTTCCTTGAGTCGGATTCCGTATCATACCACCATAACCTATAACCTTTGTTGGACCGAATCCAGGTGGTAATATTTGTTGTTGGAATTCACTCACATTTATTTTATATGCATGCCCAATCACTTGCCCCGTCTCAGGCTGCTGTATACAAGTTGGCATAAATACGGGTGGGGTTTCGAGTTGATTTATGTATTTAGGAATACCATTTGGATCTAAAGGTTGTACCATGTCCATCCTCTCCTTTCCATTCTACTAAGGTATATGAAGAAAAGGAGTGATACTTGCCCCTATTACCAATTCATTACAAAACTTTTATAACATAATAATTCATTCGAATAAACAAAAGAGGAGCTGCCCTTAAGCAATCTCCTCCAATACACAACCAATATAACGTTTATCTACATCTTATTTTATTTCGTGTGCAACATTTTGTTTAGAATAAACGTTTCAACAACCTTCGCCACGCCATCTTCCATATTCGTATCGGTTACATAGTTAGCGATTTCTTTAATATCATCCGGCGCATTCCCCATAGCAACACCGAGTCCAGCAAATTTAATCATCGCAAGGTCATTGTAACTATCACCAATAGCAATAACCTCTGCTTGCTGAATGTTTAATTTCTGAATCAGATGATGTAAACTTGTCCCTTTGTCTACTCCCGCTTCTGTGAATTCTAAGAAAAATGGCTTAGAACGTACGACATTTAACTTACCCTCAAGTTGTTGTTGCATTTTCTTTTCTAGGATGACTAATCTTTCTGGTGAATCTACCATTAATACCTTAACAACGGGTTCTTGAATCGCTTTTATGAAATCTACTTCTTCTACAATTGGCATTCCTGTAATTTGAGCTTCGATATCAGTATATTCGTTATTCGCAGGGGTTACGATATCATCCCCAATATAGGTGTGGATCCCTACTTCTTCTTTTTTACTAATATGATATAGCTCATGTGCAATTTCAGGTGTCAAAGTACTACTAAATATGAGCTCGTTGGTTGTACAGTTTCTGATTTGGGCACCGTTAAAAGATAGAATAAAACTTCCGTATTTCTCAAGCTCTAATTCCTTAGCAATATGCGTCATAGCAAATGTCGGACGACCTGAAGCGAGAACTACTTTAACTCCTGCCTCTTGTGCATCCATCAATGCTTTCTTTGTGCGTGGTGATATTGTATGATCATCGCAAAGTAGCGTATCATCTAAATCAAGTACGATCATTTTATAGTCCATTATTCTTCCGTCCCTTTCTAAACCTCTAGTATAAGTGCGAATAGCTAAATATAAAGACACCCTATTCGGATGTCTCTTCATATCAATCTTATTTACTTCATGATATCATGAATGGGCTTCGAAAGTCTCATTCAAGTTGCGTCTTACATTATTTCTGTGCAAAAAACACAGCGAATTCATTGTATTTATAAATACAATCTGCTTCAGCAAATCCAGCTTCGTATAGCCAATTGAGCTGATCCTCAATGGTAGCGTTACGATCTAGCTTTCTTCGTTCGATTGCGGAAACGATAACTTCATTTGAAAGTTCACTCTGACTAATCGTATGCTCCCATTGCTCTTTATAACGTTTATCGAAATAATCCGATGTGCCCGCAACCTGATCCGCATTAACGAAGATACCACCATCGGTTAAGAGTGTGTGTATCGTGTGAAATAGTCTGCTTTTATCTTCATGAGTTAAATGATGTATCGCTAAGGATGAAATAACAGCGTCATACGGCTGTCCATCAAAGCAATACGTCGCGAAATCTCCTGAAATATACTGAACGTTAGGATCTTCACCGAACCTCGTGCGTGCCCCCTTTAACATCTCTTCACTTATATCAATTAAAGTCAATTGTGCTTCTGGATACTTCTGCTGAACATAAGCAGAGAACAGTCCTGTTCCGGCACCTATATCCAATATACGTGGCGAATTCTTATCTACATTAACCCAAGCCGTAGCAGTGCTATAGAAATCATCAAAACATGGAATTAATGGACGACGTTGAAGGTCATAGCTCTGTGCGACAGCATCAAATTGTTTTTTTAATAAATCGCTCATCATACATACCACCTTTCTATCTATTTTCGAAGTAGATCCACCTCGTATTATCATTTTATTTTACAGTTGAAATTGATGAATTGGAAATATATAGATACTATCTTCTTAATAGGATACACCTATAATAATTCTATGAATAATATATCTTCTTTCTATTGACTCTCACTCTAACGAAATGCTAACTTGAAGATATTAAACATGACAAGGGTGATCCTTATATTGAAAAAGACTACGATGAAAGATATTGCTACTAAAGCCAACGTTTCTGTTGCGACTGTTAGTTATGTTCTGAACAACGTTGATAATCAGACAATTCCTGAAACAACACGTTCACACATTTTACGCTTAGCAGAAGAGCTTCATTACATACCCAATCTGACAGCTCGCTCACTCGTTAGAAAGAAAACTGGACTGATTGGGATTCTTATAAATAAGTCTCCTAATATACCATATTGGAAACGTCACAATTATTCCTCTTTTATTGGGAATTTGGAACAGTTATTGACTTCAGCAGGGTATCACACGCTTCTATTTACTTTGGATGCAGCCAATCCTTCACTTGATATCATTGTAGAAAGAAAACTAGAGGCCGTATTTCTAGTGGATGTTCGAGACGATGTTTTCTACTCCATTTCTTCTCACTTTGTTGAAGGTATTCCATTAATTTTGATTGATAGCATCATAGAAGATAAATTATTTAAACAAATCATCTTTGATTATCATGCCGCTTTACAATTGGCTTCACCCTATGATCCGTCTCAAGTCTGCTTAATCATGGAGAAATATAATAATGCTTCATTGGTCAGATACATACTTGATGCAGTCAACTTATCAGAGGATGCCATTTACATTGTTAATGATATTTCAGAACTGGAAGCGATATCAACAAACACCCGCTTTACTGAAGCGATCGTTATTAATGAATTCATTGGAAATTATTTTGAGAAACTGAATATATTTAACAGTATTACGGTTATCTGCACATGTCATTGTCCAGAAATATTAACAAGAGCAAACACGCGAACCATCACCTTTCAAGAAGATAAATCTGCTACTGCTTTGCGAGTAATGGAACAATTATTGCAAAAAGCTGACTATTCTACACAGAATCTTAATAGACATTATATAAAAGTGAACTCAGAAAATTAATTTTTTTTGAAAATAACTTAAACGTTTAAGCTGTAATATGAAGAAATATATGAGGAGGATCATTTATGCACAATCCACAAATTTCAACTTCAACAGATCACAGTCAAGCCGCAATACAAACATTTCCTACCGTATGGAGAAACAAGCAATTTCTTATGTTACTTATGTCTTATTCAATTTCTTTGTTTGGTAATACGTTTCATAGCATAGCGTTAAATTTGTGGGTCCTCATGATGACAGGTAGTGCTAAAATGATGGCCGTAATTGTAGTAACCAATCTCGTACTCAGTTCATTATTAGGATCTATAGCAGGTACTTATGCTGACAGAATGAATCGCAGGACAATCATGCTCATTACCGACATCATTAGTTTTGGACTCGTAATTACCATTGCATTCTTCATTTCCGTACCCAACACACCTTTTTTCTTAATTGTGATTTTAACTGGACTTGTAACTGCTTCGGCATTATTTCAATCTCCTGCATATCAAGCCTCACTTGTTAATGTAGTTGGCAAAGAACACATTCAGAAAGCTGTTGGTATAATTACGTTCTCAGAAAATGTCTGTAGAACAGTGGGTTTTTCAGTCGGGGGAATTTTCGTGGCAGCCTTTGGCGTATCACAAGCCATTATCTTTGACGGAATAACTTTTCTAGTGTCATTTATTCTAGTTCTATTAGCGGGTTCTTTTCTCTCTCCTTCTAGAGCCAACACGTTAAAAAAAGTGAAAAGTAAATTTATCGATGATTTAATCACGGGTCTTCGTTACCTTTGGATAGATCCTTTTGCTAAAGCTGTCATTATTATGTCACCCACGCTTACTCTTTTCTTTATGCCCTCTTTAATGTTGACTCAAGTCATGGCCGTTACCGTATGGAGATCCACGCCTTTTCAGTTCGGACTCATGGAAGCCTGTATTCCACTTGGTTATATGATAGGTTCTGGATTAATTTTGTTATTAGGTAGCAGAATTAAACAACGAGGTAAACTCATCATGATCAATTTACTTTTGATTGGACCTATGTATATCCTTTTATCATTCACTACAACTGCGACTGCAGCAATCCCCATCATCCTCATCATTGGTTTCATGTTCTCATTTTGTACCTTGTTAATTAACATCATTCTTCGGCTTGAAGTCTCAGAAGAACTCCAAGGACGGGTATTTGGGGTATTAGGTTCAATTATGAGTGTAGCTCCCTCCGTTGGTCTAGGTATAGCATCCTATTATGCTGATATATTTAGTTCAAATGCTGTCATGTTCACCATTGGAGGTTTGCTTTTAACATTCGGAATATGTGCAATAGGCAAACTATCAGTAATAAGGAATTATCATTAGAATCGAACAACTGGCCATTTCGTTTTCCGTAAAGAATCCATAACCTCAGAACCTACGTTCAGATTATCACGCACGAGCTGATCAGGTACTAAGGACATCCATTGGGTTAAGGATATGTCTGCATAATGACTACTCTTGAATACTTCTAGATACCATAGTGTTTCCTTACCCGTGTTCTGGATATAATGTCCGTAACAAAACGGCATATACCCGACGTCCCCTGCTCTGATATCCGTCGTACGTGCGACACCATCAGCGGCAAAAGCTGTCATTCGTCCAGTCCCAGACAATACATATTGCCATTCATCATTGTTAGGGTGCCAATGTAATTCTCTCATGCCACCTGGTACAATCTCCACTAATGCGGCGGCGATTTTTTCTGAAACTGGAAAGTTGCTAGAATCCACAATTCTAACCGAGCCACCAGGAGATATAATCGGTTGTTGGCCGAGTAGGTTATGCGTAAAATTTCTTGTACCGAATGGATCGGGGATAGCTACACTTTCAAGGGGACCCGGTACTTCAGCTTGAAATATATACTTTTGCACCTTAGGTATATCTTCAAATGCACGCTCAGGCACGCCAAAATTAGCGGAGAGTACTTCTTTGGGAGTATGTGCAAAAAAATCTGAGATCGAAAATGTATCTAAATCCGAGAAGTCACCCTCATCAAATACAAGAATGAACTCACATCCCTCTTCTAAACCTTGAATAGAATGCGGCAGCCCTGGTGGGAAATACCATATATCACCTACACCAACATCTGCGATGAAATTTCGACCATTCTGATCAACGACCGTAATTCTTGCTTTTCCTACCGTCACGAAGGACCATTCTACTTGCTTATGCCAGTGTAGTTCCCGAACGCCTCCTGGCGTCAAACTCATATTCACCCCAGCAATAGTGGTGGCGATCGGAAGGTCTCTTGAAGTAATCTGTCTCGACCAACCCCCTTCTTTCAGAACCATGTTCGTATCCGAAAAGGAGAATCGTAAGTTGGGAACCGTTCCAGCATCCGTTATTGGAGGTACTAACATATTGGGGTTCTCCAAGTCCCTAATGATATCCCGTGGCCCTAGATCCGTCGCACCTGCCCCATCGGGTCTTATAGGCTCTGGTACTTCATCATACATAACCTTGAAATTTATAGGCTTACTCATACACCGCACACTCCTCATACACCAATTGGAAATCAAAAACATACCAACTGGAATATATGAGGACGTTCATAGGGTTATGTCATTTGTAGTTTGTACACCATTATTTAAAGCTACTTATTTCGTCCCATCCCATTCCGCATAGAAACGATCTAAATAATCCAGCATGAATTGATGACGGTCCAAAGCAAGCGTTCTGCCATAGTTCGTATTCATCAAATCTTTGAGCTTCAGCAGTTTCTCGTAGAAATGATTAATAGCGGTATCATCACCATTGCGATATTCTTCTTCAGACATGCCATTACGTGGTTGTTGCGAAGGGTCATGGAACTTCCGTCCCTTTGCACCTGAGAATGCAAAGACTCTCGCAATCCCCATCGCCCCAATCGCATCCAGACGATCGGCGTCTTGAACAACCATCCCTTCAAGTGTGGCCATTGGAGGTTTGCCACCACCCTTATAAGACATCGTGGAAATAATCTGCATAACATGATGGGAAGCCTTCGTAGGAACTTCGTGTTGTTCCAACCAAGCATTCACTCTCGCTAAACCCACTTCCTCGCTAATATTTAACTTAGCATCAGCAATATCATGGAGTAGCGCAGCAAGTTCACACACAAATAAATCTGCTCCCTCTTCTATTGCAATCGTCTTGGCCGATTGCGTAACACGATAAATATGATACCAGTCATGTCCACTGCTCTCGTTCTCTAATTCACTTCGTACAAATTCCGTTGCCTGTTGTATAATCCTTGCTTGAGATATCTCATTCATATCAATCACGCTCCCTTAATGTAGACAAATAACCGGCAACCTGCTTACGAGGATTACCGGCTTTAACTATTTTGTATTCTTCGGATCGAGTGCATCACGTAGGGCATCACCCACAAAGTTAATGGACAATACGCTCAGTATAATCATAACACCTGGTGGAATCCACAGCCATGGTTGTGATGTAAGTACAGTTAGCGATTGAGCACTAGCAAGCATGTTCCCCCAGCTTGGCGTGGGCGGTTGAACACCAAGGCCTAGAAAACTCAACGCTGCTTCATCGAGAATAGCTCCTGCAATTCCTGAGGTAGCATAGATCAATATAGGAGCCACGGTATTAGGAAGAATATGAAGAAATAATATCCTTGGCGTTGAATAACCCAGTACAACACTTGCCTTAACATACTCAGCCTCTTTGAGGGTTAGCACATTCCCTCGTACAAGACGTGCGACACCTGGCCAACCCAGAACCCCCAGAATAATAATCATATTCATAAGTCCTGGTCCTACAATGCTTGCAACAACAAGAATAAGCATGATATAGGGAAATGCCATGAACATATCCGTAATTCTCATAATAAGGCTATCAATCCATCCCCCGAAATAACCGGAAATAAGCCCAAGAATTGTCCCAATAGCTACTGCTATGAGGATAGAACCATCATACGTAAGATTACTGCTGTTCATGGCAGCCGGTGCGGCCATTGCAGACATAGGAGCTAACATTGTTTACACCAGGGTTACAGCGGCGATTGAAGTTCGTTTTTTGGCTATCCTCTTGGGCGCTCTCATTTTCATTTTTTCTTGTTGTACCATTTGCATCCTCTCCTGTCCTTACATGTTTTTTGGGCTATCTTAACTTTGGTGCTGAAGTAAGCTTAGCCAATCAAGATGTACTACTCGTGACGTCTATATGAACCGAATATGAACAGATAAAATAATATTACAGCGTCACTCTACTCAGTCGGACATTATCGGTTAGAGTTCTTCCGGCTCTATAAATTTCACCTCTGGATACATGTCGTTCGGCCCCTGAATCAGATTTCCACCCGTTCCTTTCAGTTGCTTATTAAAGAAATCGAGTACATATTGATTTACGATGCTTGATCCTTTTTTACCATTTATATCTCCTGTTATCCCAGTCAGTTTAATCAACTCAGAATAGAATTGAAGGTCCGTGAAATTGAAGTGTTGGGTTCCTTCTATATAAATCACATTTCCCCCCTGATTGATAACATTTTTCATAATGTGCAGCTCATCTGAAAGTTGTTTAGTTATTTCGTCATCCGAATTTTTATCCTTTTTAAAATCTACTAACCATTCTTTAAAACTTCCCGATCTTATGAACATAAACGGCTTGTTTATATCATCTCTATTTTTCACTTTATATAGTGACCCGTCCATATTGACCCCAGCCTTGATTCTAGGATCTAAATAAGTTGTATTAAACGCTGTTGCTCCCCCAAAAGAATGCCCCATCACGCCCATGTTATTTAAATCGATCTTCCCTTTAAATTGACTTTCAATTACACCTGAATTTAGATTTTCGATTTGATTGATAACAAACTCAACGTCTTTTGTCCATATATCCCCAACTTTACTACGGTCATCTATTTTTGTCATTTTTGTTATATAGTCTGTTACACGGCCGTCCGGAAAAATGGTAGCAAAGGTGCTATACGTATGATCGATTGTGACCACGATAAACCCATGACTGGCCAGATTCTCTGCCTGTGATGCATGTAGAACTCTACTGGTTCCCATACCATGAGATAGCAGTACCACAGGATAAGGACTTGTAGAAGGTAATATTTCTACATTTTCATAAGAGTTGGTTTTACTATACTTCCAGTAATTGAACACAAAATCGGGAAGATTTAAAGAACTAGAGTATGTCTGGATATACTTTTTGAACATTTCTTTATCTTTTGGAAAAAGAGGTTCTCTTTTGTTGTTATTGCTGTTTTCAGTAGGGTACCAAACTTGAACCATTAGTTCCCTCTTATCGCTTTGATCTTCAGTTAATACTTCATCTCTGTTCTGATCTGTAAAATGAAATGTTTGAGTACCTACTTTCTCTGGACCATCAAGCTTCGGCAAATTAAAGACAGGTAAGTATACAGACAAGCCGGTAGATACAACAAGTAAAATGACGATCAAGGAAGATAAACTATATTTCAAGAACTTCCCTATTTTTAGATTCACCATCTTTTCGGAATGTCTGAATAAAACGATGAGTATGAATAGAGCCGTCATAATATATACCAAAAGCAACTGCCATCTGTATCCCTCAACAAACAATTGAACTAATAGTATAACGCTACTTCCTATACCCAAACCCAAGCCTATTTTCTTTGCACTTCTTTTAATAAACAATAGATCTACGAGTAAAGCGAAACAGGATAAAACTAAAAGCATTTCAAATAATCTCATTTGAATTCCTCTCTTTCATCACGGACATCGGCCGAATTGGACTTACTATGGAAAAACCGTCCCACAGGACGGATTTTCATATTCATTAATACACACTGTGAAATCACGAGTAGACTTTTACAGGATATTTACTTCGCTTCGTTCATGAATGCTCTGAAGTCTTCAGCTATTTCTTTAGATAACGTATGGTGTAAATAATGTTCGCCATCCATTGTTATTACTTTTCCATGTACCGAATCTTTGATCTGCCCTTCATGCAAAGGTATCCACCCTTTTACACCTTCATTATTCGCTTGAATAAAGAGAAGAAGTGGAAGATCTTTAGGGAAGGTTAAACCTTGAGCCTCTTTAAAATTGGAAGAAATATGGTCCATCTCATTTAACATCGTGGAACTATTCGAGTTTTTATTCGACAGCATTTTCATCTGCTCTACAGTGTGCTCATCAAATGGGAGTCCAGCATAAGGATCACCACCAAATTTGACCACTAATCTTTGGAGACCTGATTTTTTAAGGAATCCGAACATTTTTGTAGGCAATTTGGCATCCATACCCGGTTGTGTTGAAACACTGCTATCGATTCCGACAAATGCAGTTACCTCATCCGGATATTTGTTCACATAATCAATGCCGTAAATGCCTGCAATGGAGTGGCCCATGAGCATGTATTGGTTAATGTTAAGCTGCTGTAGAGCTTCATGAACTTCACTTACGATATTTTCTGCCGTTCTTTCTTTTTCAGTTCCATCACTTAATCCATAACCGAATGGCTCAACCGCCACAACCTTGTAATATGGAGATAGTTCATCGATGAGCAGCTTAAAATCAAGCGCTGGTGCAGCCGTTCCATAGCCTGGCAGAAGCACGATCGTTTCCTTGCCTTCGCCTTGAATTAACACATTCATATTTTTCCCGTCTACAGATACGTGCTGACCGTAAGGCTCTATCTTTTTCGCCTCTGAATTGCTACTGATCACATTCGTGATATAAACAATACCTAGAAACAGAACAATGGCGATTACGATTGCTCCTATTATTTTAAGTATAATGTTTCGCACTTTCTTGGCCCTCGATCCATTCTTCGTTTTCTTTTCCTCTGGTTGTTTCACTCTCATCTTCTCCTGTCTTCGTCTGTTTATTGGGCTACTTTAAACTAGCCGTTAAACATAGCTTATACGACGAAGATGTACTCCCCGTGACGTCAATATGAACTGAATATGAACAAAAAAAATGCTACTGCGTCACATGCAAGGAAGCTTGCACATGACACAGTAGCATGGAGAATGCGGGAACAGCGTTGAGATAATGCGAATTATTTTATTTCATTCATAAATCCTCTTAAGTTTTTTACAATTTCTTTTGCTTTGGTACGATATAAATAATGTCCATCTTCCAATAGCATCACTTTTCCATATACAGAATCTTTTATTTGTTCTTTATGCCCTGGTATCCATCGATCAGTTGCTGGGTGATTCGCTTGTATAAAGAAAATAACGGGAATATTTTTCGGGAATGTTACATTTTCAGATGCTTTAAAATTAGAATACATATTTTCAATTTCATTTAATTGGCTGGGATTATACATGTTTTTGTGCAAAAGCATTCTCATTTGTTCTTTCGTTTTATCATCATATGGCAGTGCAGCCAATGGATCAGTACCTAGTTTCATGACCAATCTAGAGAAACCTGATTTTTTCAGTAGTTTAACAGTTTCTAATTCTGAAGATTCAATCTTCCTCTCGCTTATCGTTGGAACACTGCTATCGAGCCCAACAAATGCACTCACTTCGTTTTCATATTTATTCACATAATCTAGTCCGTAAATGCCTGAAATGGAGTGGCCCATTAGAATATATCGGTCAATATGAAGACTCTGCAGCGCTTCATGAATTTCACTTACAATATTCTCTGTGCTTCGTTCCTTTTCGGTTTGATCACTTAATCCATAACCAAAAGGCTCAATCACGACGACTTTGTAAAATGGTGATAGCTCTTCTACTAACGGCTTAAAATCTAGTGCTGGTGCTGCTGTTCCAAACCCAGGTAGGATCACGACGGTTTCTTCGCCTTTTCCTTGAATCAACACATTCATATTTTTTCCATCGACGGTAACAGACTGACCATAGGATTCTATTTTACCTTGCTCAGATTTGTTGCAAATCACATTCACGATAAAAACAATAGCTAGAAAAAGTACTATGGCTATCGCTATAGCTCCTAAGGATTTAAGTATAATGGCAAGCGGTTTACCCATCCTCTTTTTTATTACCTCTTCTTTTGGTTTCACTCTCATCTTCTCCTGTCCTCGTCTGTTTATTGGTCTACTTTAAACTAGCTATTAAACATACCTTATACAACGAAGATGTACTCCATATGACGACAATATGAACTGAGTATGAATAAGCAAAAAAATGCTACGCGTCACATGCAAGAAAGCTTGCACATGATGCCATAGCATGGAGAATGTGGTT
Source organism: Paenibacillus macquariensis (assembly GCF_900156375.1). GTDB lineage: Bacteria > Bacillota > Bacilli > Paenibacillales > Paenibacillaceae > Paenibacillus_AQ > Paenibacillus_AQ macquariensis. The sequence goes on along the minus strand of NZ_FTNK01000002.1, from coordinate 212,738 downwards.
AGTCAATCCGATTGATCCCACATGGAAATGACTAATCTGTTGGTGTAGTGATCGGCAAGTTGACAATGAAGGTCGTTCCTTGGCCAGGTTCACTTTCCACTTGGATGTCGCCTTGATGAAGCAATACGATCTGTTTAACGATGGCGAGTCCCATACCGCTACCGCCATACTTACGACTGTGGGAACGATCAGCCTTAAAAAACCGCTCAAATATACGCTTCTGGTCCTCTAAGGAAATACCAATGCCAGTGTCGGATATTCGGACTATCACGTTGTTGATATCTTGTTTGATGCTGACGTTAATAACGCCGCCTTCTTTGGAAAATTTGATGCTATTACCGAGTATATTGGTCCACACCTGATTGAGCTGGTCAGGATCAGCGCTCAGGATAATAGCCTTCAAATTGAGCTCGAAACGGATGTTGCGAGCTGACCATTGCGGCTGGATTGCGACGATAACTCGTCTGATCTGTTCATCAAGGCTGAACGTGACTAACCGCAGTTGCTGTGACTGCGATTCAAGCAAACTCAGCTTTAGCAGGTTATCGCTCATCTTAGACATCCGATTGGCTTCAGCGATGATAATATCGAGATAGCGGCTTCGGTCGTTTTCTGCGATGTCTACTTTCTTGAGCGCTATTGCATAACCGGATATTGAGGTGAGCGGAGACTGAACCTCGTGGGACACGTTCGTTACGAATTCCCTTCGCATCTGCTCAAGTTGCTGCAGGTCGTGCATCATTTCCTCGAAGCTGCGAGCCAAAGTACCCAGCTCACTCGTTTGCTTAATATTCAGCTTGACATTGAAATCTCCAGATGCTATACGCTTGGTCGCATTTGTTAGTTTTTTGATCGGTCTTACCAGAAATACGGAGGCGACTAGAATAAATAAGCTTCCTGCAATCAACGAACAGGTTGCAAAGATCAATGCCCACTTGGTTACAAAAGAGGCAGAAGGGGGGGCGAGCATTTCCAAAAATATCGCTTTCGTTCCCATTTCCGTTTTGAGCGGCAACCCTAAGAGGACCGTAACAATACCCTTCGGAGTGTCTTGAACAACTCCTCCATCTAATACTTTCTTTATTTGTTCCATTGTCACAGTAGCAGGCTTGTGTCCGTTAAGCGCTCCGTAAGACTGGAACTGACCTGTTGCTTCGTAAATCCGAATATAATAGGAATCGAGCTGCTTCATTTCACTTACGAACGAGTCCGCTTCATCTAACGGAAGGATTTTGTAAATCCGGACGATGTCTTGTCCAAAGTTACGTAAGTTGATTTGCGCGTTGTCGTTCAATTTTTCTTCGAATATCCAAGTTGACACAAAAAAAGAAATGATCGTGCCCCCAATGACGGAGAGTAGAAATGTCAGGACAACACGTATATATAAGGATCTGATCATTCGTAAACCTCAAGCCGGTACCCAAGCCCACGCACCGTTTCAATACGAAAATCGGATGTGGTCACGAATCGTTCGCGCAAGCGTTTAATATGTACGTCTATCGTTCGATCATCTCCAGCGTAATCGATCCCCCAAATTTGATCGATCAATTGCTCACGCGTATAGATTTGTCCAGGTGTTCCAGCGAGCTTATACAGTAATTCGAATTCCTTGAGTGGCAAAGTAAACGACACCGTCCCTCTCATCACCTTATATGTCTGCCTATCAAGAATGACGTTGCCGAGCCGAATCGACTGCGTGGAGCCAATCCGGAAACGTTTCAGTAGTGCCCCCACACGAGCCGTCAACTCCAATGGATCGAATGGTTTCGTCAAATAATCATCAGCCCCAAGTTGGAACCCTTTCACTTTCTCCCATGTTTCACCTCTCGCTGTCAACATGAGTAAGGGAAGATCAGGATTGCTTTTACGGAGCTCCTTACATAATGTCCACCCATCCATCACTGGCATCATAATATCAAGTATGACCAAATCGACAGGCGTCGAAGCATACACGCTCAGTGCTTCCTTGCCGTCCGCAGCCTCGAAAGTTGTAAATCCGTCGTTGCGTAGAAACAAACAGACGAGTTCGCGAATGTTCGCATCGTCGTCAGCAACCAGTATAGTAGGCATCCGTTCCCTCTTTCCTTGTTTTCAATCACATATAATAGTAACCATTGTACTATAAATACAAAGTAGATAGAAAGAATTGAAGAAGACGCATGATTAAATTTACGGCTTCAGTGTAGAATGATATTATATAGAAGTTGTACAATTAAAATAAGATATATTTCCAAGTGAGGGGTACAATGGAGAAGTCACGCGTGGCTTGGTTAATTGATTTCTTTAAACAACTATTCAAAAAAATAAGAACTGACGATATTCAAGCCACTAGTGCGCAGTTAACCTATTATCTGCTTCTATCCTTTTTCCCTTTTCTAATTTTCATTATGACGCTGGTGGGTTATGCCAACATTTCCATGATAGATAAGGTCGATGACTTAAGAGAAATTATCCCTGTACAAGCTGTAGCCATTATTGAAGAAATAATAAAAGAAGTATCCGAAGGAAGAAGTCAGGCGTTACTTTCTTTCGGAATGTTAGCAACATTATGGGCAACATCTAGATGTATCAATGCGATTATCAAAGGTCTGAATAAGGCATATGATATTGAAGATAACAGAAGGTTATGGAAAGTGAGAGTCTTTTCTATTCTAGGAACTTTTTTCATTGGTATTGTCGTTCTACTAAGCATCTTGATGATCGTATTCGGTAATTGGGTTGGGAATCAACTATCCTTGTTGTTTCATTTCTCTGATTCTATCCATCGATTGTGGAATTTCCTTCAATATATGATTCCTTTACTCGTCATGACTGTTGTCTTTACGCTTCTTTATCTGATTGGTCCGAATCAGAAAATCACATTTAAAGAAGCACTACCTGGAGCGGCATTTACAACCTTAGGCTGGATTATAACATCCATCACATTCTCTATTTATGTTAATCAATTTGGAAATTTCACCAAAACCTATGGTAGTCTAGGTGGTGTCATGATCTTGCTAATCTGGTTATATATCAGTTCTAACATTATTCTGATTGGTGGAGAAATCAATGCCACCCTCTCTCATAGAAATAGAAAACCATCACTCAAGTTCAAGAAATAGACAATAATTAGTAATCGTTTACGGAAGACTTGAACTCGCAGCCATATAATATGCTACTATGATATGTATGACTGTAGACTTCACAAGTAAAGGAAGTATTAACATGAAAATAAGAATCTTCAGGAAATTTAAATATGATAGTTTGCGATTATTGCGCATCAAGAAGTCAGATCACTTAATTTCCATGGGTTTTATTGCCGGATTTTTTCATTGTTGGTTCCCTACTTTTGGAATCGGACTACTACTTTCCATAGGACTTGCTCGTTTATTGCGTGGAAACGTCGTTGCTGCTGTTATTTCAGGATCACTAGGAACAGTGATGTGGCCGGGTCTGTTTTTTCTGAATTATAAAATAGGTTTCGCATTACTTAGCTTGTTTTACTTCTCTACGATTCAAGGGACTCATGAGGGCGTGATGCACCATCATCGCTTTGGTCACATGGGTATGAACTTCTTAGTGGGTTCCATTGTAAATAGTATCGTATTCTCCATCATGGGGTATTTCCTGCTTCGTTTTGTCTTAATGAAATATCGCCTTCCTTTACTTAAATTGCTCCGTCGGTCCTGATACGATTAATAAGAATAGTGTATAAAGAGAACCCTTTCACTAGCAAGATTGCTAATGAAAGGGTTCTCCTTTGTAATATGAATAATCATCACTTCTATTGATTACTAAATGCTTTGCCTTTTTTGATGGTTTGGGTCAGATACATATTAACCGTAGTACTAATGACATACTCGGGTGGAGTCTGCCCTTTCTTCGAACGATGCCCCTGAATATGAACATCGCTCTTCTCCCAGTCCTTCCAGGCCTCTTCTGATTCCCAGCGAATGATGACAACAACTTCTTCATTCTCTTTACTTTTTTTATTCAATAGTACACTGATATCTATGAGTCCTTCCATGCCTTCTACTGGACTTTCCTGACTGAACCGTTCAATAACCTTTTCTGCGTTACCTTTTTCTACGACTATTGTTCTTGTTTGAATAAGCACGAGTAAACCTCCTAAAGTACATAGTTTCTATACCTTTGTTTAGTAAGTGAAAATACGATACCCTTATTGTAATTGATAATGATTATCATAGTCAATTATTAAATGAACAGATGACAAGTTGCAACATTCTTAACAGCATCCTCGTCAAAGGAGGTAATAAATGCCACAACAATCACTTAGGGGGTACACACTATGAAGATACAGAAGACATTGGCAACACTCACAGTCGCTTCTATCCTTTCTCTTTCACTTGGAGGTTTGATATATGCAGCTGACAACACATTCACTGATATAGAATCCATTCCTGGAAAAGACAAAATCATCGCCCTTCATGAGCAAGGGTTCATTAATGGAGTTACTGCAACTGAATTTCGTCCAGACGCAATCGTAACAAATGCGGAGGCGATACAGTTCATCACGAAAGGACTTCAACTCAATCTCAGAACGATGAAATTCATCAAAGCACCGCAAGCAAGCGACAATTTCACACATGTGAAGAATGATGCATGGTTCGCTGAAGCATTCATTAATGCCTTCTATAACAACATTGATCTTCCCAAAGATATCGAACCATCCAAATCGATAACAAAAGAACAGTTTACGTATTATCTTCTTAAAGGTGTTGAGAAAGTTGGTAATCTACCTATGATTAATCTTGTCCAAGTAGCCATTACGGATGAGGATGAGATTACAGCTATGTATCAAGGTGCTATCCAGCGCTCTCTTAAATGGAATATCAATACACTTACAAGTGGTGCGAAATTCAATCCTAAAAGTGAGATTACTAGATCTGAAGCAGCTGTTATGATATTTAATGTATTACAATATTTGAAAACTAACAGTATAGATTCAATAAATCCTCTTAATAACAAATAACACGCCATGTCACAGCTTTCTTGAAACAAAGAAACCACCGTCTCTCTGCTCCATACAGAGATCGGTGGTTATTTGTATTGTTGAAATTAAGCCCAATTTCCGTTACGGAATACCGCTTCGATCGTTCCATCCGCAAGTTCACCGTCAATCTCAAGCTTATCAGAGCCTATCATGAAATCGACATGCGTTAAGCTCACATTGCCACCTTTGGACAGCAATTCTTCTTTACTAAGTTTAGTTCCGCCCTCTATATTCACCGGATATGCACTTCCCAGTGCAAAGTGGCATGATGCATTCTCATCAATACCTGTATTATAAAAAATCCGGTTCAAGCGTGAAATGGGAGAATCATGCGGTACTAGAGCCATTTCCCCAAGATATGATGCCCCTTCATCGGTATCTAATAATGAAGTTAAATGTTCGCGCCCTATTTCAGCATCATACTCGACGACTTTACCTTCTTTGAAAGTCAAAGTCATTCCTTCAACCAACCGCCCGTTTAAATTCAACGGAAGTGTACTGGTTACCTTCCCATTCACTCCTGTGCGTAGCGGCATCGTATATATTTCCTCAGTTGGCATATTCGCTACAAAATACACGCCGTCTTGATTCTCGTCTCCTCCGCCAAGCCATAAATGACCTTCAGGCATTTCAACATGTAGATCAGTGCCAAGAGCACGGTAATGCAAGCTCTTATACCGCTTGGCATTCATGCGCTCTTGGGTAACCTTAAGTTGTTTAATATGTTCACGCCATGCTTCTACCGAGTCTTGTGTGCCACCCGCTTCAACACGATTCATCAAGAATACCGCATCCCACATCGCCTGTACTCGTTCCTCTTCGGGAAGGTCAGCAAAGACTTTATTTGCCCAAGCGCGAGTTGGTGCCTTGATTAGCGACCAGCTGAATTTATTGGTACGTACATAAGTGGAGTATTTCTCACGTGCTACAGCAGCGGCTTTGACAGCTCTCGATACCTTCGAGGAATCAATCCCATTGAATAGTTCCGGATTAGGAACCTTAATATGTAGAATGGCTCCACCGCCTTCAGCTAGTTGCTCCCCCATATCGGCCTGCCACTTAGGATAATAGTCGAAAGATTCATCATTAGCCTTCTCATAGCGAATACGAGTAATCCCCTCATCTTCCCATTCTACCTGTACATATTTAGCACCAGCCTCATACGCCTTAGACACAATTAGACGTGTCAGATCAACAGTTTCGAGTGGCGATTGAACGACTAGAACTTGTCCGGGTTGGACATTCACCCCAACCTTCACGACCAATTCAGCATATTTATCCAACATGATATCGAACTCTTTCATAACCTTTTTCCCCCATATCTTTATAGTGACTTACCATCATATTCCGTTGTTTATGTCCTCTAGTGTCAGCGTAATCGGGCAGTGATCGCTTCCGATTACTTCGTGATCAATTCCTGCATCAACCAGTACCGTATTTAATCTGGATGAGACTAGGAAATAATCAATTCTCCATCCGATATTCCGCTCTCTTACCTTGGCCATATAAGACCACCAACTATACGCATCTTCACGATCAGGATAGAAATGTCTGAACGTATCGATGAACCCAGCATCCAACAGTGTCGTCATTTTCCCTCGTTCTTCAGGTGTGAACCCCGAGTTGTTACGGTTAGATTTCGGATTCTTCAGATCAATCTCTTGATGAGCAACATTTAAATCTCCACAAATGATGACAGGCTTATGCACATCCAGTTGTTGAAGATAGTTACGGAAGCGATCTTCCCATTCCAATCTATAATCTAACCGCGCTAAATCGCGCTTTGCATTAGGTGTATATACATTCACAAGGTAGAACGTATCGAATTCCAATGTGATGATGCGACCTTCAGCTTCTTCGTCCTCTTCCATCCCATATCGTACAGAAAGTGGCTTTATTCTAGTGAAAATAGCAGTGCCCGAATATCCCTTTTTTATGGCATAATTCCAATACTGCGTAAACTCTTCACCCAGATCAAGCATAATTTGTCCTGCCTGCAATTTCGTCTCCTGAACACACACGATATCTGCTCCAGATGCTTCGAAGTAATTACTAAACCCTTTCGTTACACATGCTCTTAACCCATTTACATTCCATGATACCAACTTCATTGTCATCTAATCTCCTTGCCGTTTACATTCACTGCTATTCCCAGTGTATCACAAATCCATTCATTCAGAGGAGAACGATCCCACTCTACACCATAGTATCGAACCAGGAATAACACCCCCTGTATATAGCTATCCTTCGTCTTTGATTACATAGAAATTGGCTTTCGAGGGAATCCTAGTGGTATAGGAAGATTACACGATAAGAAGAATGAGGTGATCCGCCGCAGATGAGCACTTCAATAGGGAAAATCAGTATTTTACAGGTCATTATGATTCTGATGTTAAGTAACGGACTAATGACACACGTCATCATCAACCCGATGCTTCTAGACGCTTCTGGTAGAGATTCGTGGATATCAGTGATATTATCCTTTGTTGTTTTCATTCCTTGGTTTGTCTTAATCGCCGTCTTTATGAGGAAGTCAGGGCAACAGAAACTGCTCCCTTGGCTTATTTCCCGAACCAATCCAATCATTGCTTGGATCCTCATTATTCCAATTTGTATACAATTATATTTAATTGGGGGAACGACAGTATTTCATACAGCAACATGGACTTTCACCAACTATCTACCATCTACGCCAAAGTTAGTCTTAGTAATAGTCCTTGTTCTTGTATGCTTTTACTGTGCCAAAGTTGGTATTTCAGCCATTGCGATAGGTTCTGGGATACTGCTTCCTTTCGTTGTTTTGCTTGGTATTTTTGTGAGTGTCACAAATATGCCAGAAAAAGATTATGCTCGTCTAACGCCTTTGTTAGAACATGGATGGGGACCTGTATTTAATGGTCTAGTCTATGTTGGGGGTGGCGTTACTGAATTGCTTATTATCGTAGTTCTGCAACACCATTTACAATCCAAAATCCGTACATGGCAACTCCTTTTATTAGGAGCTATCTTAATATTTATTACATTAGGACCGATTATTGGAGCCATTACTGAATTCGGACCCATGGAAGCATCCAAACAGTACCAATCTCCCTATGAACAATGGCGACTACTGAAGTTAGGCCAATATATTGAGCATGTCGATTTTCTATCTGTGTTTCAATGGTTAGCCGGAGCAACGATACGAATTAGTCTTGTTCAATTTCTTCTAGCAGAATTGCTACCCTTTAAGAATCAGATCATGAGAACGAGATTTCTTCTCCTCAATGCGACAAGCTACATTTTGTTGTCTTTGTTACCCATTAGTCAAAATGAGTTCTATATATGGGCCTACAGACTATATGTCCCTGCGACATTATGTATAAGCTTGTTACTCTCACTATTCTTTTTGTACATATCGATCTTCACTAAACCGACAAAGGAGGGTTCCACTTGAACGATCACTCAATCGAAGAAACAGAAGTGAAATGGACTCCTCAAACACTGACTGACATATTCAAGAAATCGAGTGATATCCAAGTCTTTAATCACCAGTTCGATGAATCGATACAATCAACGGTCGTTCTCATTTATGGCGAAGGTACGATAGATTCGAGTCTAATAAGCAGAATTGTCCTGCCTGAGCTCCATTCGTTGTATCGTGAGAAAGAAAAGTTTGTTGTTCATAAAGGGATGATGTTTGGTTCATTACAACTTGATCCACTTCAAGACAAGGCTACAGAGGAGACGCTCTATCAGGTCATATTTGAAGGTTCTCTCGTTATTTTTTTCCCTCAACTTAATACATTCTTCACCCTAAACATTAGTCAAATTCCAGGGAGAACGCCCGAAGAATCAAGCACCGAAATTTCTATTAAAGGTCCGAAGGATGGTTTTGTAGAGAGTATTGTTGTTAATGTCGCGCTCATTCGCAAACGAATTCGCAGCAAATCCCTTTGTTATGAGAAATATATTATGGGCACAAGAACCAAAACTAAAGTAGGTCTACTCTATTTCCAAGACATTATCTCACCTAAAATTCTGACCGAAATTAAGCGGAGATTAGATAATATCGATGTAGATGGTATCTCTGGCGTCGGTCATCTTGAAGAGCTCCTATCCGATTCGAAATACTCTTTATTTCCATTACTTGATTCTACTGGCCGTCCCGACTTCGTGGTGAATTGCTTATTGAATGGAAGATTCGTCATTATTATTGATGGGAATCCATTGGTTCTCGTTGGCCCAGGAACATTCACTTTACTCTTAAAATCTCCTGAGGATCTCCACTTTAATTTTTATTACGTCTCATTTGTTCGACTCATTCGTGCGTTAAGTTTCTTATTATCTATCATCCTACCAGGCCTTTGGGTAGCATTAACTGCATTTCACCCTGACCAAATCCCCTTTTATTTGATGGCGACGGTCTCTGTTGCACGGATAGGTCTTCCATTCACATCTCCAGTAGAGATGTTCTTACTCATTATTCTACTTGAGATCTTTCGTGAAGCTGGAGTTAGATTGCCCAATTCGATTGGACAGACCTTAACTGTCATAGGTGGGTTAATTATAGGCGATGCATCCATTCGTGCAGGTCTTGTATCCCCTTCTGTCGTCGTAGTTGGAGCTGTGACTGCAGTATGTGGTGTGACATTAGTAAATCAGACCCTAAGTTCCGTTGTTAGTCTTGTTAGACTAGGATTGTTTGTAATGTCTTCTGTATTGGGAATGTATGGTCTTATCTTGGGTGTGATACTGCTCGTTATCTACATGTCTAGGTTACAAACATTTGGAATCCCATATCTTTCCCCCCTCTCACCTCCAATTGTGAAAGATATAGCGAAGACTGTATTACGTTTTCCTTGGATTCGAACAACCCGCAAACCACAGGATTTAAACACGATAGACTCTGATCATCAAGGGGAAGATCCAACATGAAGTTGTGGAAAAGATTAACAGGTATTGTTGTATCACTAGCGTTATTATCCGGTTGCTGGGATTCGAAAGAAATTGAGAATATGGCATATGTCACCGCTTTGGGTTTTGATTATGTAGATGGAAAGTATAAAGCTTATGCACAAATCCTCAATTTTTCCAATATTGCAAAGAACGAAGGAGCAGAGATAGGGAAAGTTGTTCCTGCGTGGATTGGTCAAGGGGAAGGAACGACAGTGTCCGACGCTGTGAATTCGCTTTATGCCACATCGCAAAACAGGATATTCTGGGGCCACGTTAGAACCATTGTTTGTAGTGAAAACTTACTTAAACAAGGTACCAAAATCCAAGATGTCTACAGTGCAGTCAATCGTTATCGAGAAATTAGGTATAACATTCTTATATATGGTACGAAAGAACCTATCGCTAAAATTTTCGCACTGAAATCCATCCTTAACTTCTCCCCCATCGAGTCGATTTTAAGCACTCCAGACCAAGTATACAAACAATTTTCTATTATTAAACCCATCTTTAGCTATAAAGCAATTGCAGATTCTAGCGAAGGCACAGGGTCTTGTATACTTCCGTCCCTGTCAATTGATACGGGTACATGGTTAGAAGATGAGAAGGAGAAGTCATTACTCAAAATGAACGGGGCCTATTTGTTAAAGTATCGTAAATATCTCGGATGGCTAACGGATGAAGATCTGAAGGGTGCACGCTGGCTACAAAAAGGAATAGATCGAGTACCAATAAATGTACCCACTGACGAACCGAAGGCAAATATGGTAATACTCAACCCACGTAATGATGTTAGTCCAATCATTGTGAACGGAAAAGTACAATATAACATTAAAGTTAGCGTTGAAGCTTTTTTGAATGAATTGCTCGAACCTTTATCTGACCACAATTTAAAAAAGGAAACATCTGAGGCCATCGTCGCAGAAATCCAACATACATTTGAAAAAGGCCTGCGTATAAAAAGTGACGTGTTGAATTTAGAGGACTCCCTATTCCGATCCAATCCTAGAAAATGGAACGAAATCCATCAAGGTAAGGAAGATATATTCGTCTTAACAAAAGATTCACTGCATAAAATCGAAGTTTATGTCCATATCATCCACGGCGGTAAATATAAAGCGAAAGTATAACATTCACTCGCCATCGGATGAATCAGGTTTTGATTTAGGTTTTATTTTAACAGAGGATAGATTTGTACCCTGAGGAATATCCAACAATGGGCTCTTTGACACACCGATCAGTTGAGACGTATAGATGCCTGTGTGACCAGAGAACAAATAACTTACCAAACATGCGATTAACATATATATAGCACCTTCTGATCCAAATAACTCGATTCCCATCAGAAAGCAAGCTAGAGGCGTGTTGGTTGCACCGCAAAAAACAGCAATGAAACCTAACGCAGCCAGAAAAGGTGCATACAGCTGAAGGACTCCTGCTAGTGAATTCCCTAATGTGGCACCTATCGCAAATAAGGGTGTCACTTCCCCACCTTGGAATCCTGCGCCTAACGTGACTGATGTGAAGAGAAGCTTACCAAGGAAAGCAAATGGTTGAACGTTATCCTCGAATGACTGCGATATAAGGGGTATACCTAACCCTAAGTAATCGTGTGATCCAATCAGATATACCATGAGGATAATGATGCCGCCCCCAATAGCACTTTTTAACATAGGATTAGGCATGATGGAAGCGAAGCTCTTTTTGAGAAAATGGGTTAACTCACTGAAGATCATGCTTACTAACCCAAAACACACAGCAGCAACCATTACTTTTAATACTACCATTAGCGTTAATGCTGGAATTTCACCCATATCATAATGAATGTGAGTAACTCCCCATACATCCATCGCCACGATATTTCCTACGAAACTCGCGACAAAACAAGGAATTAACGCATGAGATCGTATCATTCCTAAAGCGATCACTTCAATGGCGAAGACAGCTCCTGCGATAGGCGTTCCGAATATAGAACCAAATCCACCACTAATGCCGCACATCAATAGGATTTGCCGATCTATTGGTCCTACCTTTATCCATTTACCAAAGCTTTCTGCTAGGCCCCCACCCATCTGAACCGCTGTTCCTTCCCGCCCTGCTGATCCACCAAGTAAATGTGTTACTAATGTTCCAATTAGGACAAGCGGTGCCATACGTAAAGGGACTGATTCATATTCCCGCTCTTGGATTTGCTCAATAATCAGATTGTTGCCTTTGGTACTATTCATGCCATATTTATAATATAGGTAACTTACGAAGGCGCCTCCTAAAGGTAATAAGAACAACACCCACGGGTTTGCTAATCGAATATCGGTAACATATTCAAGACTTTCCAGAAATAAAGCCGATGCTGTACCTGATAATAACCCAACAACGCTTCCGTAGAAAATCCATTTGAGAAAAGAACGCATCAGCAACATATGAATAAATTGACCTGAGCCGTTTTGAACTATCTTCCGTATCCTATTCATTCTCGTAAGACCTACCCTCTCACGCCCATTAAGCTGTATTCCCGAAATTTTAGTTCATATAGAAAGGCTTGTCAATGAAATATGCCAGATAGATAAGTTGATTTTTCTATCTGTAATCATTATGATGATAGATAGGAACAAATAAGGGGGAATTGTCATGACAATGAAAGTAGAATTCTGGTCTGATATTGTATGTCCGTGGTGTTATATAGGAAAAAGAAGATTTGAGAAAGCATTATCTCAATTCGAACATGGTACAGAAGTTGAGGTGATCTGGCGTAGTTTCGAACTTGATCCTTCATCACCACGTCAAGGTGGCGATCTTGTTGCCGCTCTTTCTAAGAAGATGGGTAGATCGACTGATGAAGTGAAACAGATGATGGCACAAATCACTAATTTAGCAGCACAAGACGGACTTGAGTATCGATTCGATCTCGCGAAACCCGGAAATACACTTGATGCTCATCGACTCATTCATTTTGCTTCCGATCAGGGGCTTGTGGAGGAACTTAACGAATATCTATACCGTGCGTATTTTACAGAAGGCGTGCCTGTTAGTGACATCGAAGCGCTCATTCAAGTTGCTGTAAAGGCTGGCCTTGACGAGAATGCAACTCGCGAAATGTTAGCAAGTGACAAATATACTGACGATGTCCGATCAGATGAAGGTCGTGCGCATTCTTTGAATGTAAGCGGAGTTCCTTTTGTACTTGTAAATGACAAATATGCGATCTCTGGTGCACAATCAACTGAAGTGTTCCTTGATGCACTTCGTCAAGCATGGAATGAAGCACACCCGATTACCGTTATAGGTGGTACAGGAAATAGTTGCGATGATGGCAATTGCCTAATTTAACGAAAAACTGATTAGATCAATTCAGAAATGAGTGTCCCATAAATAACCTGATAATGGTTAGGGACGCTCGTTTTTTTTTCAATTATAAGCGTTCTCTATAATGCATAAGAGTCTCACCTAGTGTCGTGTCACTCTTCTTATTCCATATTACACTTCGCTCGAATGTTCCTTGTTGAAAAAAGTATGGGAACCGTATCTTAAACCAATCTTGCATAGGGAGATTCAATGCCTTCGACTTCTCAACCCACAACAATTCACCCTCCGGTGGAAATTCAAGTAATTCCCCTTCAAAGGATGTAACGAGATAGTTAAACACCATGTATCTTAACCCTGTTTCCGGATCACAGAACTCATCTAACCCTTTAAATATAATATCCTTCACGATCAGACCTGTCTCTTCTCTAACCTCTCGAATGGCTCCGTCCACAATACTCTCAGGGAAGTCTACCTTTCCTCCTGGAGCAATATACCCGGGAAATCCCATCCTATCGGGTCTATTCATGAGTAATACCTTATCTCCTTGCTCGATCATACACATCGTAAATAACTTATGATTGACTTCCGATGACATGTGCTCAACTCCAATATTTTTATAAATATCATAATAAACTTCTGAAATTCTTCTCATTTAAATACAAAGACAGTTTCATTGTATCATTCATAAATCCCTTTGAGGATACACCTACAAATAAATGTCATGATGAACACTCTATTATAAAAAGAGGAATTACAGGCGAATTTATGGAGATACTGAGCAAATACAATAAACTTACAAAGGGAATGAAATGATGGAACAAGAGATTACGCAAGTTACCCAATGGTTGAACACACACCTAGACCAACCCATCATCGTTAAAAAGGAAGAAGATGATGACATCGATCAAATTCACATCCAACTGTCTCAATTCGAATTTCGACAGACCGGAGAAGGTAGTGATCCTTACTTGGATAGTTCCATAATATTACAAGGAAAGGGAAGTACATTGAACAGTAATGGTGAACTAGTCTCACTACCGCAAGACACGTATGATATTACTACAACTGATTTGAAGATAATCAACTTGGTCAGCGAAGAAATAGAATTACATTCCGCAAGAGCTAAGTACACTATTTCTTCTGAATAGATTAATCCCAGTATCGTAAGGAAGCACGTCACTCATTGATCGACAAATAAGCTATCGAAGTTACGATAGCTTATTTGTACGTATAATGTACCAACTGAATGAATTCGGATTAAATATCCATGACATTTCTTTGTTATTCTTCACCGATAAATTTAACTTCTGTTTCCAAATCGACCCCAAATTTCTCTCTAACTGTCTCTTTAACATGAGCAACTAAAGCAATATAGTCACTTGCAGTAGCGTGATCTACATTTACGATAAACCCCGCATGTTTCGTGGATACTTCTGCGCCGCCGATGCGTACACCTTGTAAGCCACTCTCTTGAATCAATTGACCCGCAAACCGATTTGGTGGACGCTTAAAGACACTTCCACATGATGGATACTCTAATGGTTGTTTCGACTCACGTAAATGTGTTAGCTCATCCATCTTCTCTTTTATAGACGAATGATCACCAGGCTCGAGTGTGAATCTTGCTTGAAGTATCGTATATTCTCCACCAGCAAATACACTATGTCTATAACCCCACTTCATATCCTCTTTATGTAAGGTCAACAGTTGTCCAGTGGAATCCACGACAAGAGCATCTTGTAACACATCTGCAACTTCACCACCATATGCCCCAGCATTCATATACAGTGCTCCACCCACCGTACCTGGTATACCACATGCGAATTCCAGTCCAGTCAACTTATGCTGCAACGCAACTTGTGACACATGTATAATAGATGCCCCACTTTGGGCAGTCAACGTATGTTCAGAAAGTGTGATGTCCTGAAGACTGGTCATTTGAAGTACGATCCCTCGGATACCACCATCTCGAATAACTACATTTGATCCATTCCCAAGTGTTGTAATCCTTACATTATGATCGACTGCATATTTGATTATACTTTGAACTTCATCATAGGTAGAGGGTACAACACGAATATCCGCGTTACCTCCCATTTGAGTATATACGTAGCCTTTTAAAGTTTCATGACACTGAATGATCGCATTCGGTACAAGCTTCTGCAAATTATTAAAAACCTGACTGATGTCCATTTCTGCACTCCTCTTCCACGTTAATCAATTCATTTATCTGTGGTATATCTTATATTAACATAACATGAGAAATGACGTTTAACTGTATAAGCTATCATAGAAATGTGACAGTTATGCAGAACATGAACCAATTCTTACAATCCCTCAACTAAAGTGTATGTCAAAGTTGTGATCTCATATACGTTCGGTTTAATTATTAATCCTTATTATGGTAAACAAAAGAGGCTGTACTAGAAGGGTCTACTAATCCGACCTTCTAGTACAGCCTTACTTGATTTAATACTAGTTATGGAAATCTAGTCCGGATTGAACGGCTTTGACATACCCAGCTCGGATGACGAAATCACCGAAATGCTCGCCTACTTCACGTTCTTGTGCAAATTGATGGAGCATCGGTTCTAATATATTCAGAATTTCTTCTTCTCCGATATTCTCACGATAAATCTTGTTCAAGCGCTCACCTGCAAATCCAGCACCCAGGTACATATTATACTTACCTGGAGCCTTGCCCATGAATGCAATTTCTCCAAGTGCTGGACGAGCGCATCCGTTAGGACATCCCGTCATTCGAATGTTGATCGCCTCTTCGCTTAATCCAACTTTGCTTAAGATTAACTCGATCTTGTCTAATAGGGTTGGAAGATAACGCTCCGCTTCAGCCATAGCCATGCCACAAGTTGGGAAGGCTACACAAGAGAGGGCATTTCTGCGTAATGCGGAATGATGTTTACCATCTGTAAGACCATACTCCTTGATTAACTCTTCAATCTTACGTTTCTTCGCAGTCGTCACGTTCCCAATTACAAGGTTCTGATTCGGGCTAAGACGGAAATCGCCGGTATTAATCTTGGCTATTTCACGTAATCCTGTCATCAATGGATATCCTTCTTGATCTTCGATCCGACCACTTGGGATATAAAGCGTAAGATGCCATTTCCCGTTACTTCCTTTGATCCATCCATAACGATCCCCATTATGACTGAACTCATAAGGACGAGCTTCTTCGAGATTCCAACCTAGTCTAGTGTGTAGTTCATTAATGAACCATTCCATTCCATATCTGTCGATCGTGTATTTAAATCGTGCATATTTACGAACAGAACGATTCCCGTAATCCCGTTGGATCATAACTGTCTTCTCCGCAACATCGATGACCTGTTCAGGTGTACAGAACCCAATCACCCTTGCCAATTGTGGGTACGTTTGAGTATCACCATAGGTCATCCCCATACCTCCACCGACAGCAACGTTAAATCCCTTGAGTTTTCCTTCTTCATAAATAGCAATTAGGCCAAGATCTTGGGAAAATACATCCACATCGTTGGTAGGAGGAACAGTCACACCGATTTTGAACTTACGCGGTAAATAGACCTTACCGTAAATTGGCTCTTGCTCTGCTTCATCAGCATTACTATCCACGATCTTCTCACCATCAAGCCAGATCTCATGATAGGCATTAGTCTTCGGAGACAAGTGATCACTAATTCTTGTCGACCATTCAAATACTTCTGCATGAACCTCCGATTGATATGGATTCGGATTACACATAATGTTACGATTCACGTCACCACAAGCCGCTAGTGTCGTCAAGAGTGCATCGTTAATCGTGCGAATACTTTTCTTCAAGTTCCACTTCAGAATCCCGTGGAACTGAATCGCTTGGCGCGTGGTGATGCGTATAGATCCTGTAGTATACTCCCGAGCAAGTCGATCCATCGCCAACCATTGTTCAGATGTAAGGACACCTCCAGGTGCACGTATCCGGACCATGAATTGATACGCCGGCTCCAGCTTCTGACGATGGCGCTCATTACGCAAATCCCGATCATCTTGCATATAGCTGCCGTGAAATTTCATCAACCGATTCTCATCTTCAGACATCGACCCTGTGATCCCGTCTTTAAGTGCTTCTTCAAGTTCCCCACGTAGGTAACGGCTCCGTGTCTTAATGTCCTCTACGTCACTCGGCGGACCATCTTGCACCACTACTGATTTGTTGTGAGTCATTGTTGGTTAGCTCCTTTCACTTTCGTTCTC
Source organism: Paenibacillus macquariensis (assembly GCF_900156375.1). Taxonomy (GTDB): domain Bacteria; phylum Bacillota; class Bacilli; order Paenibacillales; family Paenibacillaceae; genus Paenibacillus_AQ; species Paenibacillus_AQ macquariensis. The sequence goes on along the minus strand of NZ_FTNK01000002.1, from coordinate 195,280 downwards.
AAAGATCTTAATATACGTCACGTTGGTAGCGCTTCTGTTGTTGCATGTCATTCAGATAAGCTACGGCTTCTTCCGTGCTCTTGCCACCCTCTTGTTCAAGGATCGTGATCAAGGTGTTATGAACATCATGGGCCATGTGTTTCTCATCTCCACAAATATATACCGATGCCCCATCTTCCAACCATTGATAGAGTTCACGACTCTTTTCAAGCATACGATGCTGAACATATACTTTCTTATCCGTATCTCGTGAGAACGCAACATCCATGCGAGTTAGTACGCCATCTTTAACCCATCGTTGGAAATCAAGTTGATAAAGGAAATCTGTAAGTAAATGCTGATCTCCATAGAATAACCATGCTTTCCCTTCAGCACTTGACTCCTCTCTTTCCTCGAGAAAAGCCCGGAATGGCGCAACGCCAGTACCTGGTCCAATCATGATAATAGGTGTAACCGAATTCGTAGGTAATTTGAAATTAGGATTATGATGTATATACATCGATAATTGCTCACCCGGTTCTAATCGCTCCGCGCACTGTGTAGAGCAGACACCGTAACGTTCCCGTCCATGTGATTCATATTGAACCGTCCGAATTGTGAGATGCACTTCATCTGGTCTAGCTTTGGAACTACTAGCGATAGAATAAAGACGAGGAGGCATCTTCCGAAGGATCGATACGAACTCCTGAACAGTTCCCTTCCATGGAGAGAAATCCTGCACTAAATCTAACAAATCGCGTCCGTCTAGGTAATTCCGCAGTTCTACTTCATTTCCTGGTGCTACAAGCTCTTCCAATGCCTTGTTCGATGATAACTTCGCTGTCTGTTCTAGTAGCGGCTTGGTCAACACCGTGATTTCAAAGTTATTTAAAAGCGCATCGCGCAAACTCCGTGCTTCACCCTTTTTATTGACGGATACGAGTTCTTCAGAATTCCAGCCCATTTTCTCAATAAGTGACTCCACTAAAGCAAGGGAATTCTCTGGGTAGATCCCCACGCAATCGCCCGGTTCATACTGGAAGTTGGACCCTTCAAGAGATAGTTCTAGATGACGAGTCTCCCGATCAGATCCACGGCCATTAAGATTTAGATTCTCAAGTACTTCTGCTTTAAAAGGTACGGTTCTCGAATATGCTGATTGTTCTGCAACTATCTCAGTTCCATTCAGGGTAGTTCCTTGAACTACACCCGTGGATTCTAACGTCTTATTGAGGTTAGCTAATACATTTTCAATCCACTCCGCTGCCGAGTCATCATAATCTAAATCACAATCAACGCGTGGACTAAGGCGCTTACCACCTAGTTCCTCTAGACGCTTGTCGAAATCCTTACCTGTCTGACAATAGAACTCATAGGAACTATCTCCTAACGCCAAGACGGAGAACTGCAAGTCTTCTAATTGAGGTGCGCGTTTACTATGAAGGAATTCATAGAAAGGTATCGCGTTATCTGGTGGTGTTCCTTCCCCATGCGTACTTGCAACAATAAGTAGGTTTTGAACTTTCTTCAACGTATTGGATTTGAAATCACTCATTGAAGAAAGTGTAACTTGAAATCCTAGTTGTTCTAATTTGATAGACAGAGCCTTAGCTAAACCTTGGCTGTTTCCCGTCTGAGAACCGAATAACACTGTCACTTCCCGAGAAATCGCAACTGGACTATCGGTAGATATTACTGTAGTTACTTCTGTAGTCGTATGTAACGTAGTATTCGAATTTTGTGTAGCTGTAAAATATCCGCTTAGCCAAATCTGCTGAGTCTGTGTTAGTGTTGGCACAAGGCGATTAAGAAGTTCTACTTGCTCCTGACTAAATGGGCTATTCATGACCTGAAATTGCAACGTTATCCACCTCACTTAGGAATATAATCAATTATAAATCAGAGTATACACATAGTATTAATATATCACTTTAACCTACCATAATGTGATAACACGGTCAATGAAAAGACATATATCGCTAACACATTGAACGTATAATGACAAAAAAATAAATGCCATTATATGATAATAATAGCATTTAATATTTATTGTACTAACTTATATTTCATTATAGTTACAGGTCAATCATGAAGTCCAATAATAGTATTGCAATGAAATCATAAGTTTTCCTTATATAATGACGGGAATTTGTGTTAATATGCGAGAACTTTCATCTTCAGATAAGATGACAGGGTTATTTTCGCTACCATCACCCTTATCTCCCTTAACATTAATCTTAAATACATTGATTTCACGGAACAGTTTTTGCGAAATTTCATTAATTTGAATCGCTTGCTCAGCAATATTACTAATCGCACTATCCTGCTGAATACTCGAAGCGTTCACTTCCTGAACACCTGCTGCAGTCTCTTCAGCAATAGAAGCTACACAGTGAACAGATTCAGACAGTCTGGCATTGTTAGTCCGAGTCAAATCCACCTTATCGTGTATCTGCCCTATCTGCCGACTGATTTCTTCAATTGTATGATCAATGGCTTTAAAAGATGAAAGAGTCTGCGCTACTTGATGATCCTGTTGCTCTAGGCTCCCTTTCGTTTCAAGCATCGATTTCTGGAAGTCTACCATTCCAGCTTGCAAATCATTTACTATTTTCCCGATATGAACGGATGACTCTTTGGTTTGCACCGACAATTTCCTCACTTCATCGGCAATAACGGCAAATCCTTTACCATAAGCTCCGGCCTGTGCTGCCTCAATCGCCGCATTCAACGAAAGTAAATTGGTCTGGGTCGAAATCTCCGAAATCGTATGCGTAATTCTCGATATTTGCTTCGATTGCTCCATAAGCTCGATTAGAGAATCATACACCTTAACGATTGAATCACGGGAATGCTCAGATACTTTCTGTAGGTCTGTGACAGCTGCAAACCCTTTGCGAGTATTGTGATTAGCTGTTTCACTTGTTACTACCATGACATCGGTATATTCCGAAATTTCATTTACTCCACGTTCCAACTCCTGAATCAAGCTCGCACTATGCTCTGATTGCTCCGCTTGTTGCCCAGCCCCTACCGAAATTTCCTGAATGGTCTGCACAATATCTTGATTCGTATGTGCTGTAATAGCTGAAGATTGTTGGAAGGAATGTGAATAAGTTGCCAGTGAGGATGCTACGGACTGTGTTTGTTGCAGCATATCCCTAACTCTCATGACCATATGATCGAAATGATGACTCAGACGACCTAACTCATCGTTATATGGAGAATTGATTTGATATCGCAAATCTCCTTCTGAAATCTTGAGTAAAGCGGATTGCAGCCTATTTACGGGTACTAAGAAGGAACGAATAAGCACAACCGCTATAGCGCTCGTCAACAGAAATACGAACACCGCTGCATACGCAGCAATGGAAGAAGTATCATTTAATAAATTAAAGGAACGCTCTTCCGCCTTGATGGCATTCTCCGCTGCTGCCGCATACAATTTCCCATTCGTCTTAAGCATAGCATTATTAATAACAAGTGCGTCTGTATGTAGGCTGTCGATTTTCTCAAGGACCGTCAAAGGATCCATTTCTTCATTTTCTAACGTAGTGGTTAAATCAGCAACGTTTTCCTTATATTTATCAGCTTGAATTTTCAAGCGTTGTAAATCATTGAACGCTTCTGAATCCATGTTAAAACTCACTTTATTGATTTCCGTATAAAGCTGCTTTTGTGTTTCTATGAACGACTTAACATATTCAAGGTCACTAGATTGAGAGAGTGATGTTTCCACGCCATTTAATTCTTGAAGTAGCTGCGTGATCTCAGCAACAGTAATCCTTTTTTCCATCTCTTTTTTTTGCGTTTCCATTGAAATCTCAACCTGATTAATTTTAATATTTTGGTAAAATGCCACTCCCAGAAAAATAAGAGCAACCGCAGAGAAGCTAAGAATCAACTTCCATTTCATCGACAGGTGTAAGTTGCTTCCCTTCAAAAGTATCATCCTCCAATTGTCCTATTGATTTACACTAGGACTTTTATACTAGCATCTTGATTGTAGGAGATATGTATTAAAGGGAATGCAGAATTGTGTAAACGCAGTGTAAATCGTGTTAAGCGAACACTTAGCGTTTGAACGATAGAATTATACTAATCATTTTCAAAGGACTCTTCTGTAATACGTTAGCGTAGTCAGCATCACAATTAACAGCAGTGCCACAACACTTAATAATGTAATAAAGACAATGATATTAAAAAATCCTGCTATGACTGTAGAAAGTGTCAGTATTATAAGCATGACGACCATAGTAAATACAGAGGTTTTATATCCGATTAGCTGCTCCCGCTCATCATGTTCTTTAATGTATAACTTTTTCAGTGCATCAGCATTTTTTAAACACGATGCATATTTCGAAATAATATACAATAAAAACACCAACATACCTATAAAAACGCCCGTTTGAAATCCGAAAATAAAATCGGGAATGACAGGTAATCGATGTCTCATTATTTGTAATATCCCATTACTTAGCACCGTTATTCCCATTACAATGGCTAATAATTTAATTCTTAATTGTATTGTTGCTTTGAACTTCTCCATTTCACATCTCCTCCAATTGGCTGAAATCAAATACTTCCTCAATACTGAGCTGAAAATATTGTGCAATCTTATAGGCGAGGACTAACGATGCTGTGTACTTCTCACCTTCCAAGGAAGTAATGGTTTGCCGGGTCACCCCTACGGCTAATCCAAGCTCCTCCTGTGAAATCCGATGTAGCTTACGAAGTTCTTGAATTCTGGTTTTCACAAGATACCCTCCGATTTGCATAGTTTACTTTGCAAATTCAGTATAGCTTGCTTTGCAATTATTGTAAAGCCTACTTTGCATTTATATTATCATTTAATTTTATTTCGAATTCTTCAATATACACAACAATCAATAAACTTTAAATCATATTTAAAAGGCCGTTTTAAGGCGTTATCCTTGGATAACCTTCTTAAAAACGGCCTGAGACTCAATGTTCAGCCTGCTTTGCCCAATGACTATGATTTCCTTTAATTAAGAATTTACAGCCATCGGGTCCTTTATTGTATCTTTACTTATCGAATTCATCTGATCAAGATGAGCAAACATCACCTCGAGCATATTCAGTGCCATTTGTTGCTCATCTATCGGACGCTCTTGAACCAAATGTATGATCTTATGTATGAAGTGGCCTTCATTCATTTTAAGAGATTCGTGAAGTAATTCGTCTGCGGTTACCTCTAATTGATTAGCTAATTTGATCAGAGTTTCGAGCGTAAGGCTTCGCTCTCCTCGTTCAATCTGCCCTATATATGCATGAGATACATCGATCTTCTCTGCTAATCTTTCTTGAGTGAAATTATGTTTTAGTCGTTCTTTGCGTAATCGCGATCCTAATTGAATATAATCCATCTTGGTATCACCCTCCACCCTAAACAGTAGTGAAAGATTAATGTAAAATTAATATACTGTTAGTTCCATTTTGTTTACTGATAGTTTCATATGGTATATAATTACTTTATTGGATCAATATTTATTGTTTTGACACATCATCATGGAGTCTATTGGTTCAACCATGAAAGGAGAAAGAACAATGATCTGTCTTAAATGTAACTTTGATAACAACGATAGAGCCCAATTCTGTGATCGTTGCGGAATTCTATTATATGAATCTTTCAAAGCCCATCTTCGAAAGAATGCAGCAAGAACGGAAGACATCATACCTTCTATTCCAACTCAGAAGAACGATAGCAAATCAATGATTCTACTTATTTCATTATCGTGTATAGGGTTGATCTTATTTATTACTATCTTGTACGCACATTAAACCTAAGAGATTGAATTCTCAGCTATACCTTCCCAACACCACTGGTTTTCTCCATCCTCTTCTTTTATTGATCTCTCGGTGTTCCTCATTTCCCTATGCTTCCAATTGTACAAAGACATCACTACATTTATTATAACCCCCTCCGTCATCGTGTGATCTTCTAGATACTTCATTTATATTAATACCGCTGTAAAAGGAATCCAATTCATAACTATGGAATAAAGTGTGAGGTCGATCCGTATCTCCCTGCGGATCAACCTCACTATTTCCTGACTATTCGCTTCTTTTATGAATGCAGAGATTGTAATGATTACTAAGACGTTTCCACATATTTAGAATATGTAACAGGCCGTTCATAAGAATGGTCTCAGTACTGTATCAAATTCGCATCTTATCTGTTGTTATTGCCCTTTGCCCAGAAAATGCCAGAAGTTCTGATTCAACAGATCATCCAAATCTCTTTTTATTTCTTCTTCTGTAACATTCCATCCACTATAATGAAGCTTCTCGTATTTGTCTGCCAGCACCTTAGCGATAATTTTCCTCGAATGCTCCCATTTATAGATCAGTTGTTCAAAGACACGACAGTCAGAATGCTGCGGAATCATTGAAGTACCTAGAAGCTCTACCCGGAATCGTGTCATCTCCTCGACAATAGACTCGATGTGCAGAAACCACCAACATCCGAAAATCATCAAATTACGGAACTTACGTGCAAGCACTGTCAATTCATGCTGATTCTCTCTCGCCAGCATAGTGATTAGGAATTTCTGCTCTGGATAACGGCGACATAACGCTTCAACTGCCGATACATCAGATCTCATACTCATATCGCCTGCCAATCCGAGCAATGGGTTCACTTTTCTCCGAACGCCAATCATAAGTGCAAATGGGATGTTTTGCCCCTGACATACTGGAATCATAACCTCGTCAATCATTTTACTTCTGTGGTCTTCCGCTGGATATTCAAAATCACCCGGCATTGACACAGCAAGATAGAGGGCATCCATGCGAATGATCCATTCCGTCAGAAATCTACGCGTTTCCTCTATTGTCTGTTTAGACCACTCCATTTGAACATCATAACCAAGGTTTTGAAGCTCTTTCACAGCAACTGGCCAATCGTTTAACAGTGTATCCACACGAAGAGCCGCATAAAACCGAGGATCCTTTTTCCCGTTTCCTGACAACCATACTGAACGCTCGATGGAATCGAACGGGTCATTTGTCATGACGATTTTATCAATCCCCGCGATTTGCATCACGATATCTACTTGTTCATTAACCGAACGTTTCGCGAGTACTTGACGGTAGTCATCTAGGTTACGTGAACTTACGTCAAACCCAAGACGTGTGAGGATCGTAATGAACCCACTGGTCGCCTCACTTACCGGAGAATGGTCAAGGAAGAGGGTTTGCCATATCCAGTCCGCTTGCTCACGTTTGGTCATAGACCAGAAATGACTGTATTCTTCTTCAGACCACCTGATCGACTCTGAAATCAAATAATGATAAGTCAACAGTTCATCAATGCCCCACAAAAGCAATTCCCCAAATTCGGGCGCATATAAATGCGTATGCATATCGGTGACGGGCATGCTCATTGCCAAACGTTCCACAGTTTGTCGTAGATTAACCTTATTTACCTCTGTTTGAGTATTCACGTTCATTTCCCCTTCCTTTAATAGTTCCATTGATAGTGAAAGCTCCCTTCTTTATCAACACGCTCAAAAGTATGGGCCCCGAAATAATCGCGCTGAGCCTGAAGAAGATTCGCTGGGAGATGCTCTGTACGGTACGCATCAAAATAAGATAGAGCCGAAGCGAATGCTGGTGCAGAAATTCCATTTAGTGCTGCAACTGCAACGACTTCACGCCACGCTTGCTGATATTCATTCACAATATTTTTGAAATAATCATCTAAGAGAAGATTAGATAGGCTCGCATCGGAATCGAACGCATTTTTTATATTTTGAAGAAATTGAGCACGGATAATGCAACCTCCTCGGAATATCATCGAGATGTTGCCGTAATTTAACCCCCATCCGTAAGTGTCGGAAGCCATCTTCATTTGAGCAAATCCTTGGGCGTAGGAGCAGATTTTACTTGCATACAGCGCCTTACGAATTAACTCAATGAAATCCTTACGATTTCCGCTGATTTGTTTAATAGGCGGCTTATCAAACAACGTGGAAGCAAGCTTACGTTCTTCCCCCAGAGATGATAAATAACGCATGAAGACAGACTCCGTAATGACAGGCAACGGAACACTCAGATCCAGTGCATTTTGTGAGGCCCATTTGCCGGTACCTTTCTGTCCTGCAGAATCCTTGATGATATCAACCACTCTTTTTCCAGTGTCTCGATCGATCTTGGTAAATATGTCTTGCGTAATCTCAATCAAGTAGCTGTTAAGTTCACCCTCGTTCCATTCCTTGAAAATCTGATGAAGCTCCTCAGGCTCTGCCCCTATTACTTCTTTTAGCAAGTGGTATGCCTCGCAAATCAGCTGCATGTCTCCATATTCGATACCGTTGTGTATCATTTTGACATAATGCCCCGCGCCATCAGGACCGATATATGTGCAGCAAGGATCTCCCTCAACTTTGGCAGAAATAGCGGTTAAAAAAGGTTCAATAAATGCATATGTTTCTCGGGTTCCATCAGGCATGATAGCGGGTCCTTCCAATGCCCCCTGCTCACCTCCTGAGACACCTGCACCTACAAACTGAATGCCGTGTATCTCCAACTCACTTGCCCTCCGCTGTGTATCTATAAAGTATGAATTACCACCATCAATCAAAACATCTCCTTTTTCAAGTAGGGGTATAAGTTGTGCGATGGTATCATCAGTAGGCGTTCCAGCCTCTCCAAATTCAATGCAAGATTCTTCCCCATGACTGCAAGACCAATAACACCAATCTGTTGTTTATTCATTTAGCATCTCTCCTTATATGATAATAAAAGAAATTAATAACAACGTTGTTAAAAAACCTCAAATAATTCAATCAGCTAACTTACACCGATACCCAATAAATATGTAACCGCATACAGTACGATTCGTAGCAACCTCAAATATTCATAATTAACCACTATTATCTTTTCTTCTCCCAAGCAGTATCAGGATCGACATGAAAATCAAGGGTAAGTCCTACCGCTTTACTCATCAGGTTGTCGACCCTTATCCACACGGTCCAAGTAAATAAGAGAATGCTACAAGAAAGTATACAATGATAGCTATTAACTTAAGTGTTTATATACTTCACGATATACGGACTCAAGAGGAACCCCAAATGAACGTGCAGCTTGAGCCGCATCTTCAAATTCTGGCGATTGGCGAATGATCCTATCTCCTTCAATAGCCTGTTTCACTCGTATTGAACCGTAAGCAGTTTCTACCTGAATCCATTGACGTTCAAGCACCCTGCGCTTCCAATCGCTTCGTCTTACGCCGAAGGTCGATGTTTCCGCAAGAAGTGTCTCCTCACAACGATCGCTATTATCCGGGTGGCATAACACGCTAACGAGGATTCCAGGACGATTCTTTTTCATATAAACAGGGGTATGATACACGTCTAGAGCTCCAGCTTCGAACAGCTTTTCCATGGCATAACCGAGTATCTCTCCCGTTGAATCATCCACCTGAGCCTCTAATACAACAATGGTCTCTTCAAATTTCTTCGTGTGCTCTTGCTCAAAAAGAATTGCTCTTAACACGTTGGGATGGTCGAAATTTTTGGTACCTGCGCCATATCCGATCCTATCCATTGTCCCCGCAGGCAATGTACCAAACTCAGATGCCAACGCCTTTACAATCCCCGCACCTGTTGGTGTGGTCAGCTCCCCTTGGGCAGTAAATGAAGACAACGGTACTCCTCGAAGTAACTCCGCCGTAGCAGGAGCAGGTATCGGATATAACCCATGAGCCATACGAAGCCTCCCTGTTCCTGTTGGTACTGGCGAAACGATTATCTTGGAAACATCGAGACTCTCAAGTGCTAAGCAAACCCCAATGACGTCTAAAATAGAATCCATTGCTCCCACTTCGTGAAAATGAACCTCTGCTGGATCCATCCCATGAATCTTTCCTTCTGCTTCAGCAATCAAATGAAAAATCGACAAACTTCTCTCTTTGACACGTCCTGGTAGATTTGAACAATCTATCATCCGTATAATATCGGAAGCTTTCCTATGCTCATGTGAGTGCCCACTAGCCTCTTCGTGCGTATGTGATTCATGACCATGGTCATGATCGTGATGATGCTCATGGTGATGGCTATGAACATGAGCGTGGTCGTGATCGTGGCTATGATCATGGTCGTGATGGTGGTCATGGTGATGGTCATCGTGATGGCTATGATCATGGTCATGGCCGTGATGATGCTCATCAAAGCTCAGTTTCAACCATTTCGCCGTAATACCTCTCCGATCAACCTCTATAAATTCCATCGTGAATGGATCAATCGGCAGTTCAGTTAAATGGCTCACAATATATTCTTGATCAGCACCCAAGTCCACTAATGCTGAAAGAGCCATATCACCTGCAATGCCTGAAATACAATCCAAATAGATCGTTCTCATTATTAAATGCCCTCCGATACCAATTGTAATATCATCGCTGCTTGAAATCCTGCCCCGAAGCCATTATCAATGTTGACTACCGTAACACCGGCTGCGCAAGAAGTCATCATGGCAAGAAGTGTTGTAATTCCCTGTAAATTAGCTCCGTATCCCACTGAGGTAGGTACAGCGATAACTGGTCTACGCACGAGCCCTCCAACCACGCTGACTAAGGCGCCTTCCATGCCTGCGACAGCAATCACAACAGATGCTTCCCTGATGCGGTCCTTTTGGCTAAGTAACCGCTCGATTCCAGCTACCCCGACATCATAGATTCGATCAACCTCGCAACCCATCCATTCAGCTGTCCTTGCTGCTTCCTCTGCCACTGGGATATCCGAAGTCCCTGCGGTTAGGACAGCCACCTTCCCTAGAAGATTCCGTGTTGGTTTACCCAAAGAAATGAGACGAGAAACTTCATCATACTCCGCCTCCGGGTATGTTGCATTCACTCGCTTTGCCATTTCGGGCGTAGCGCGTGTTACCAGGGCTCTCCCATGAACTTCCACAAGCCGAGAGAAGATCGTGTCCACTTGGTCCACTGTCTTCCCCATACCGAACACAACCTCTGGATGTCCTGTCCGCTCATTTCTACCCACATCTAGTTTGCAGAAGCCAAGATCCTCGAACTCATTCATTGGTCATCCCTCCACGCACAAGCAATTTATTCATACTGCCACTACGATAACCAGTAAGATCCATTGCCACATAGATGAAACCAAACTCTTTCAGTTTGTCTGAAATGAGCGATGCCTGACCAATCAGTTGCTCCATTGCTTCTGATTCAACTTCGATTCGGGCGATATCACCATGACTTCGTACCCTCACTTGGCCGAATCCAAGTGAGCGGATATAGCGTTCGGATTCTCCGACACGTCCAAGCTTCTCGATAGTAATGGTCTCGCCATATGCGATTCGGGAGGAAAGACAAGCAAATGAGGGTTTATCCCAAGTTGCGAGTCCGTGTTCACGGGATAAATCACGTATTTCTCCTTTATATAGATCCGCTTCCTGTAGCGGCCCCCGCACACCTCGTTCCTTGGCTGCTTGAACTCCTGGTCTATGCTCATTCATGTCATCAGCAATGAGTCCATATACGATATGCCGATAATGCCCTTCCTTAATGAACGGCTCCAAATGTTCGAACAGGCTTTTTTTGCAGAAATAGCAGCGATTTGCTGTATTTTCTTTATAACCTGGAATATTTAGTTCGGATGTCTCTATTACCTTATGATCAGCCCCGAGATGTTTCGCTAGCTTAATCGCTTCCTCCAACTCTTCCGTAGGATATGTTTCTGAGTCAGCAGTGACAGCCAACACATTCTCACTTCCGAGTGTCTTTAATGCGACATCAAGAAGAAAAGTACTGTCTACGCCCCCTGAGAACGCCACGACTACAGATTCCATTTCTAATAGAATCGCTTGCAACTTACTATATTTATCATGCATGATATTAGCCCTCCATCAGTTAAAGTAATTCATCAGTTGTATGCTGGAGCATCGTAATTTCCCTCATTGGCTCTTTCAATCGATCATATAAGTTTAAATAGAATGGAAGTAACTTTTGGTAAATCTTATGGTTTGTTGCATTAGGTTCGTAAATACTGCCATTCAATTTCTTCCACCTGAGTAGCGGTCCTTCGCAACCTTCCATGGCATATAGTCCAAGCTGAGCAGCTCCAAGTCCTGAACTTTCTACTGATTCAGGTACGCGAACAGGCACGCCTAACATATCAGCCAGCATCTGGCACCAAATGGTAGAACGAGCAAAACCTCCGGATGCTCTAACTTCCCTAGGCTTTCCGCCTGCATGTTTCATTAAAGAAACAATAGCCGTAATTTGAAATAGGACACCTTCCATTGCTGCGCGAAGCATATCCGACTCCGTATGTGCAAGTGTCAGTCCGAACATGACTCCCTTCGCATGCGTGTCCCAGAAAGGAGCTCTCTCTCCTGATAAGAGCGGTAGAAAGAGAATACCGTTCGCTCCTGGGGGTACAGCTGCAGCTAAAGGAAGTACCTCTTCTATCGTTCTTCCAGCGTAGAAGCGGTCTGAAATCCAACTAGCAACGATAGCTCCGTTGTTGGTAGCTCCACCTACAACCCACTGATCTTTCGTCAATGCGTAGCAGAACAACTTCCCTTCTGGATCGAAGGTTGGTTGATTAACCGTCGTCCGTACAGCACCACTCGTTCCAATCGTTACCGCAAACACATCTTCCTCGACCGCTCCAATACCGAGATTGGCCAGTACCCCATCTTGCGCCCCGATAATAAATGGCGTGTGCATTCCAAGACCCATATGCTCAGCAGCTACCTTGTTCAACCCTTCGATGCGTTCCGTGGTCGGAACTAATCGAGGTAACTGATCTTCACGGATACCTGCCAGTAGCAAAGCTTCAGCGTCCCATGATAACGTTCTCAAATTGAATAGTCCGGTAGCGCTCGCCATAGAATGATCCAAAATCAAAATCCCGAATAACTTATTCAAAATATATTCTTTTATCCCGACGAAATGTTGTGCAGCGTAGAATAACTCTGGACGTTCTTCCCTCATCCAAATCAACTTAACAAGTGGTGACATCGGGTGAATCGGTGTTCCCGTTCGTAAATATACAGACAATCCAGTATCATCTTTCAATAATTGCTCCGCCTGCGCCGCACTGCGCTGATCTGCCCAAGTGATGCTTGGGGTAAGCGGCTGCCCGCTCCCGTCAAGTAGAATTAAGCTATGATTAGCTGAACTGAAGGAAACACACAATATGTCTTCAGCCAGGAAGTCGCCCTTCTTTATGACATTGGCCACGCAATTTAATACGGCCTCATATATGACATCAGGATCTTGTTCAGCATAGCCAGGAAACGGTGTATGCAATGGATATTCAATCGAATGGCTACCAAGGATATTCCCGGACTGATTCACTGCGAGCGTCTTCGCGCTCGTCGTTCCGATATCAATCGCTATTACTATTTTTACATTCTCACTCATTTAGGTAAGTATCCTTCCTCGTCAAATTCCCACTCATAAGGTCCTTCCAAAATTTCAATGCGTGGATTTCTTCTAGCTTCCTCAAGGAGCGCTTCGGAAATTTCAATGGTACCAAGATGAAGCGTGTCACGAATGCGAATCAGTTTGCACTGTGTATAATCTAAAATGTTACAGGTTTTGATCGCAGCTTTGATAGCATCACGATCATCCGCAAGCGTTGTTGCCTGTTTCGTAGGTGCACACACCGTTGATGTTAGCCCATTGGCATAAGTGCTAGGCCAATCCGTCTTACTAACTAAGCGACTCGTTGTGAAATCGGCTGTGCCAACACCATTGGCATTACCCTCAGATTCTGGTGTCAGATCGAGGACAACCATCTTATTTACCTCAGGTCCCCCATGTGCATACGGTGTCGGATATCTACCCGTGATATTCGGATCGGCTCCATCTCCACTTATGTTCTTACCGATGTAATCAATAACAAGTACATCAAGCTCAGAGAATAGAATTTGTGGCAACCGACTCTTTGCCTCAACAAGTAGTTCCTTCTCTCTTGCCTCCATAATATCTGTTCCGAGAACCTCTATGCGACAGATTTGGTCGTACGCATTCTCCACGATCGCCACTCCATATACAATCGGAAGCTTGGCGATCATCACTCGAGCCATAGCGGGTACGTTCTCAGCCATATATTTAAATCCGAGCTGATGACAAGCCTCAGCACCCTTCTGCTTACCTAGTCCGATAGAGATCATCTTAAACATTCCGCTTTCAATCTCACCTCGAAAAGCAGTATGCGGCTTGATTCGGTTAATGACGATAATGGCGTCAGCCTCCGTAGCTGCGATTTTGTCGCAATAAACTGGCAACCCATTCGGTAGACGATCCAGCTCAACAACCTCCATCGATGATCGAACCGGACAGTTCATCCGTTTCTCGTCGATGCCAAGAAGGGCAAGCACCTCCGTCTGCCCTTCTGCCGTCGCTCCCCCATGACTTCCCATGCAAGGTACAATGAAGGGCTCCGCACCAATCCTCTTTAGTTCGTCGATAACGGTCTTGGTCAGCTCATCAATTCTAGAAATCCCACGGCTTCCGACAGCTACTGCAACCTTCTGTCCAGCAACAATCCCCGACTTTGATTCTGCAGACCGCAATCTCTTAATCAATTCTCCAATCGGATCTTCTAGTATCGTGTCGTCAAACGACTGTCGAATCTTTACTAACTTCGGAATTGGGATGTTCTCGACTAGCTTTCTGAGTATGTCGCTCATATTGTCATCGCTCCAAATCCACCATCTACCCTGAGTAAAGTACCGGTTACAAATGAAGAAGCTTTTGATGAAGCCAAGTAGACTACCGCTCCCTTAAGCTCTTCTGGATCACCGAAACGATTCATTGGGGTATGTTGCATGATTGATTCTATTCTGTCAGGTGATAGGATTTTTTTGTTTTGTTCAGCAGGGAAAAATCCTGGAATGATTGCGTTAACCCTTACTCTGTCTGGTGCAAATTCACGAGCTAGAAACTGAGTAACACTATTGACTCCTGATTTCGATGCTGAGTAAGTAAACACTCGAGACAACGGTGGTGCAGAAGATACAGAGGATATATTAATAATTGAACCACCATTACACTGCTCAATCATCTTTTTACCAAACACTTGACATGCAAGTACTACGCTCTTAAGGTTAACATCCATGATTCGGTCCCATTCATCCATTTCCAAATCGAAAAACGGTGTTGGACTGTTCGTACCCGAGGCATTAACAAGGGTGTCTACTCGACCTCCCCATAACAACACATGGTTCAATACGGACTCTAGCTCGTCTTTCTTTGTCGCATCAGCCTCAAAAATAGCCGCTTCGCCGCCGTTTCTTTCAATTTTCTCACGTACTAATCTGGCTTTCTCCATGTCTCGACCAATGATGGCTACCTTTGATCCTGCTTCGGCAAGCGCAGCTGCCATGGCACTGCCCAGAACACCATTACCTCCGATAACAACTGATACGGTATCTTGTAGATTAAACATTAGAAAACCACCTCTGCTCCAAATTAACAACGTTGTTATTTTTATAATATCCCAATATACTTATATTGTCTACTCGAAATTAAGGCGCTTTCATTTAAGAAATAAATATACTATGATAGATGAATCATTTATGAAACTACTCGCAAATATTTCTCACGGAGGCCCACTATGGTAACGATCAAAGATATCGCAGAGCGAGCAGGTGTTAGCTTCTCCACTGTCTCTAAGGCACTCAGAGATAGCCCGCTCGTACAACACAAAACAAAACAACATATCCTTTCAATTGCTAAAGATATGGATTACCAACCCAACATCGCAGCTCGAAATCTCGTCTCTAAGAAAAGCGGAGCTATTGGCATCGTATGGCCATCCATCGAACGTGTTGCTCTTTCTTCCCTTATAACAAAGCTTAGCGAGGAACTTGAGAAACAAGGATATATCACGATATTATTGATTAACAATATAGAATCCTCGATTGAAACCTTACGTCGCTACCAAGTGGACGCCATTCTTATCTTTGGAGACAGGGATAGTAATGCGAGCTATAACAACTTAAATCAGATGAAAATACCCATTCTAACCTATGGTGCTGCAGGCTATACACCATACTCCACAGTTGACGTTAATCGAGGCCAAGCCATTCGTCTAGCTGTTCGTCATCTGGTGGGATTGGGTCATAGAGATATTGCATATATAGGCAAACCTCAGTCGCATGATCCTTTACAAACCGTTAAAATAGAAGCATTTCGGGACGAGACCATACGTCAAGGCCTGCACATGCAGGACGACCCCATTATTCAAATGAAAGGATTAGAATTCCACGACGGATACATAGCCGGACGCACGATACTGGAACGATCAACACGTCCGACTGCAGTCATCAGCGGCGGTATAGATTTGACTCGAGGAATCCTTCGAGCCGTAAGTGAACATGGTCTTACCATACCCCATGATATGTCTGTCGTCAGCTACGACAATCTCCCCCAAATGGAAGACCTAGAAATACCGATGACGATGGTTGGTGTTGCCATATCCACAATGACAACTGCCATTGTCGAAACCATTCTTGAACTTATTAAAGATCCAAATTCGATTAGAACCGTCCACTTAGAACCAGAACTGGTTGTACGTGCCTCCACCACATACGAAAACTCTCTTTCCTAATATAAATATGAAAAGGTAATTCTCCGCATTACACGATAAGAATTACCTTTTCATATATTAATTGATTACTATGTTCACTGTCCGCCAACACTAACGATAACTATCCTACAAATGACTTTTTATTTGATCAATAATATCTTGATATTCTTCCTTAGTGAGCTGCTTATTTGCAGAAGGATTCATCTCAAACATAGTTCCCCACTCAGGTCCATTTTTTTGTTTAGGTACAATATGAAAATGAACATGAGGCATGTTATCTCCAAACGCACCATAATTTATCTTGTCCGCTGAGAAGGCTTGCTCTACTGCACGTGCCACTTGTGCAACATCTCTCATGTAGTCATCTTGTACTTCTTGAGATAGATGGAATAATTCCTTCTGATGTTCATTCAGCGCTACAACACATCTTCCTTTATACGTCTGTTCTCTAAATAACAACACCCTCGAAACCCGAAGCTTATCTATTTCTATCATGAGATTCTCTAACCTACCATCATCAGCACAGTAAATACAATCCTGAACCACTCCCTCACACTCCCTATTTATATATACAACTTAAAACCAATCAGCATAACCCATTTCTCTCAAGTTGTTACGAGACGTCTCCAAGCAATCAAATGGATCTCGACCGTACAGATCGTCTTGCTCAACAAAGAAATACTGTGCACCATGCTCAAGACCGGCATCAATAATAGCTGGCATATCAAGGTTACCCTCACCAACTTCTGCAAATTCAATTGTATTCGTGAAGATATGCATGAATTTAGCAATATCTTTGAAATCTACTTTACTTAAATCCATCTGTCCAATTCGATAATCCTTCAAATGTAATAGAGAAATACGACCACCATATTTCTTAACAACCTCGACTGGATTTTCGCCAGCTCTTTGAATCCAGTGAACATCTAATTCAAATCCAAGTTTAGATGTATTATTTTTTATCATGTCCAATAGATATTCACCATCATATTTCTGGAATTCAAGATGATGGGTATGATAGTACAATTCAATGCCATGTTCAGCTAATTTAATTGCCATCATTTCAACTTTTCCAATGAACTCCATGATTTTATCTTTATGACCCATGACGTTTAATGGCAACATGCCGATTCGCAAGAAATGACAATCTAACGTTTTGCAATCGTTAACAATTTTATCGAAATCATGTGTCAGCGTCTCGCCCGGTGCACCAGGTAGCATTGGCTCTAAAGCCGCGGAAAGAGCCGCAATTTCAATATCGAAATCTATACTAGCTCTCTTCATCTCAGCTACATTTTCTGTTGTCATTGGTATTTGTGATACCTCTACACAGTGGTACCCAAGCTCATTTAATGTCCTCATCGTCTCATATACGCCGATCTCTTCGACTTTGCCTCTGAGCATCATCATTTGCACACCGATTTTACCTTTTTTCATTGTATTAAACCCTCCATATTCATTGTTCTTTTTACTTCAGAAGATTTACGAATGGTATCTATCATTTTCATTGCAATAAGTGCGTCCTTCACATGAACATAATCCTGAACGTTATTTGCTATACAGGAATAGAATTGATTAATCAAACTCACATGGCTTGCCCCGTAATAGGATTTAGTACCAAGTAGCTTTGTATCTTCAATCAAATCTTCCTTTTCACCCTGTGCATTAAGCCTAGTTAGTACGCTATCTTTGATGGTTAGTTCGCCATTCTCAAAGAGCACCTGAAGCTCAACGCTGGAATTACCTGTGTTAGCGATCGTTGCATAATATAATCCCCTTGCGCCGTTTACGAACTGAATATGAGCTGTAGCTGTATCTTCAACTTCAATGTCATAGTCCAATAAGTTATCAATAGAGCCTCTAATGGACTCTATTTCACCGCCTAACAACTGCATTAAGTCCAAAGTGTGGATAGATTGGTTAATCATGACTCCACCGCCTGCATACTTCATACTTCCGCGCCACGGCTTAACATCATAATAAGACTGCGGTCTAGACCAGGTAACCAATCCCTTGATACCCACAACATTTCCATATTGTTTACTCTGGACAATCTCTTGAATCTTTACGAAAGTCTCATTAAATCGATTTTGTAGACACACGCAAATTTTAACATCCTTATAGTCTTCCTCTAGCTTTACTAAGGTTAGCCCCTCATCAGCGTTTAATGCCAAAGGCTTTTCAAGAAATACATGAACACCTTTTTCCACACAGGCTTTCGTCGCAGGTAGGTGAAGATAATGTGGTAAACAAATATGAACGCAATCCAGTGTTTCTTGTTCTAACATATCATGAAGATCTGTATAAAAACTCACGCCTGGCAGGGTATCCCTTAATGTTTCATCCCGATCGCAGACTGCTACAAGCTCAATATTTGGGTTGGCTTGAATAGCCGGGATGTGAATGTTAGATATATCCCCAAGTCCAATAACAGCAGCTTTTATCAAAATTCCATCCTCCTTGGAAACCTATCACTTAAACTATTTAAACTAAATACTATGAATTACTTTTTCATCTTCAATTTTTTTGTTTAATTCAGCTAAATATAGATCTTCATCAAATGGAATCTCTACTTGTTTACCTAAAAAGCTAGAAAGATGGATGGCATTTGCTAATCTAACACCATGTATACCATCGCTACCAGGCGCGATTAATGGTGTCCCGTCTACAATATTTGCTGCAAAGTTTTCTAATACGGCTATATGCTGGGCACCCCATACACTTTCAAATTCGAGAACTTCCTCACTATATATTTCAGATGCACCTTGGCCCATGAAAATTTTCATAACATCCTGCATGCTCATGCTAGAACTCATTTCAGCCTCAGGTTTAATGAGTCGTTTTATCGTAATCTTCTTGCTGTCATCAACTACGATTTTACCTTTATCGCCTAAAATTTCGAACCTATCCGTACCCAGAATGTCATGTGTACAGGTAATAAATACACCCGTCGCCCCATTCTCGTAGTCAAACATAGCAGTTACTTCATCCTCAACCGCAATCTTTCTTTGGTAACCATATTTCACATTGGAATATACCTTATTCGGCATACCGCAAATCCACTGAAGCAAATCTAATTGATGTGGTGCTTGGTTAACAAGTACACCGCCGCCTTCGCCGCCCCAAGTTGCTCTCCACTCACTTTGATCATAGTAACCTTGCGGTCTCCACCATGTTGTAATCAACCAGTTCGTCCGGCGGATCTCACCAATTTCACCACTATCAATCAAATCTTTAAGTTTTTGATAGAGTGGATTAGTTCTCTGATTGAAGAAAATAGCAAAGGTCAGCTCAGGTTTTGTAGCTGCATATTCATTTAATTCTTGAACCTGTTTCGTATACACACCCGCAGGTTTTTCTACCAACGCGTGGATGTTTCTCTTTAATGCATTAATGCCCATCTCGGGGTGCAAATAGTGAGGAACACAAGTTACGATAGCATCAACATCATTGCTATCAAGCATGTCGATGTAGTTGTCATAGAAAGGAATGTCCGGATACTTCTCTGCACACATTGCCTTTTTATCTGGGTCGATATCACAAATAGCCCCAATTACCATGTTGTTAACTTTGCCTTCCGCTAAAAATCCAGCGTATAACCCACCTTCAGCACCAATACCGATAATTCCTAATTTTACGTTGTTCATCATTATTTCCCCCTACCCTCTATACGTTCAAGGATTTGTAGTAGTGACTCATATTGAATCCGATAACCGTCCGCGCCATCTAGTCCATTGTTGTCCTTTATTACTTCAGAAGCGTCCTCAAGCTCTAAATCTTTTAATGAATCGAATAAAACTAAGTGTGGTTCTAATGTTAGAAATCCCTTGTATCCGCTTTCAATTGCTTGCGCTAAGATCTCTGGTATTTTCCCTTCGCCTGTGCCACACACAACATTTTGGCTGGTTGTTGAAACAGCATCTTTTATGTGAATATAAACAATTTCCTCTTTAAGCAGCTCGTAGCACTCTTGTGTATCCTCATCGCACTGTACAAAGTTAGCAAAATCAAAAATGGCCTTAAAATGTGCTGCATCAACCCCTTTAATAATTTCGTAACAGCGTCTTGCAATGTCGCCAAAGATATCCTTTTCATTCTCATGTAATAAGATAACATCGTATTGTCTCGCGATAGCGGCATATTCCTTTAACTTATTTATGACTTCATCTCGATATTGATCTGCATTCTCTCCTTCTGGAATATAGAAGCTGAATATTCGGATATATTTACAATTTAATAAATTGCTAATCTGACACAGCCTATCTAACATAACCTTTTGGTTGGCAAATCCCGCTTCATCGTTGATGAACACTTTGCCAATGGGAGATCCAATGGAGGAAATACCCACACGCCATTTGTGAAGCCGAGGTAGTACAAGCTCCTTAATCTCATCTACAGTAAAATCTCCGATGTTTCTTCCATCGATACCTCGTAAAGAAATATATTGCATTCCTAGTGTTGTTACTACCTCAAGCTGAGTATTGAAATCAGACGAGATTTCATCTGAAAACCCCGAAATCATTAAATTATTATTCATTTGTAACTACTCCTTTTTTTTCATCCGTCATATGGGGCACTCCTCATAAAGTAGGCCCATATGACGGGAATTCAACCTACTCTTTGTTTCCTCTTTTGCTAGCTAAATCCATCGTAAGTTGGGTTGTACGTTTCTTAGATAATGGGTATAGGAAGGCTATTATGATGAAAACCACTAGGAATACAATTCCTGGTACTAAAGTAGCTATCATATGAATTCCATTTAATGCGTCTTGTGTTTGTACCTTGAGCGTTGCATCATATCCCACGGACGTCAACGCAAAACCGCCGAGACCACCTGCAATCGCTTGACCCACTTTACGAGCAAATGAATATACAGAATACACGGTTCCGTCTTCTCGTAAACCAGTTAAATATTCATGATAATCGATCACGTCTGTTACGAACGCCCAAACCACTACACTAAAGAATGCATATCCAAACCCACCCACAGCTGCAATCGCCATAAATTGGATTGCAGTTAAGTTGGGTAAGCAATATAAAAGAAGATATACAATGGCTGAAAGTAACATACCCACTGCTGCTATTTCCTTTTTACCAAATCTAGCTACCAAAGGTTTGGCTAACGGAAAGACAATGAACATCGCAGCCATTTGAACAAGTCCTACGATACTTAATAACGCTGCGTTCCCAAAATAATCTTTATACAAATACACGCTTACTGCACCCATAAGCATGCTACCCATCAAGAAAATGAGTGATGCTGATAGAATAGTAAGGAGTGGTTTGTTTTTCACAATACCTTTTAAAGTTACACTTAAATTAGTTTTTTGAACGGTAGTTTCAGAACTAACAACACGTTCAGTAGATAATTTATAACACCCCATATAACAAGCAATAGATAGAATTCCGAAGATAATGGCTCCTAAAGTAAATCGGCTTGCATCTGCCTTATTGTCTACAAACAATATCATTGGTCCACCTACACTAACGATTAAACCCGCCAAGGCCCCCCCCATCGATCTAAAGGTGGATAAACTTGTACGTTCAACAGGATCGCTCGTTATGACAGAGGCCATGGAGCCGTAAGGAATATTTACTGTACTGTATAAAGTTCCCCATAAAATGTATGTGACAAAAGCATAAGTTAGATAGAACCCATCTGACATTCCTGGAATATGTATGAACATGATTACCCCAGAAATGACAAGTGGAAATGACATTCTGAAAATCCAAGGTTTGAACTTACCATGTTTACCAGGTTTTCTCGAATCAATGAAACGACCCCATGTTACGTCCGCAACCGCATCCCACAATCTTGCAATTAAAAAGAGTATCCCTACACTAGCTGCACTGATACCAAAAATATCTGTGTAATAAACCATCAAGAAAGAACTTACTAGAATAAAGAAGAAATCATTACCGAAATCACCTAACAAATAACCCAGTTTATCCTTCAGACCAAATTTTCCTGCTTCCACATTAGTAGTTACTATTTTTGTTGTTTCCAGACCTGGAATTGGACTCATTCTAAACCCTCCATTATATTAATCGAATTCTAGCAAAGCTTTCTCTAAAAAGGTCCTAATTATTGTCCCAATCCAGCTATAATCTAAGAAGCTACAGTAATGTGAAAGCGCTTACCAAACAGTTGTTATAGATATTTCTGCACCTTTCATTCACTGGAATCTACGTAAATGTCAGTATGCAGAAATCGGCGTCCGGTCTACTATGCAAAGTTAAACGCTAAATTGTAGCTATTTCTTATATCCAAAATCCGGAATGTCCATCCATCTCTTTCGTAACTCATGCGCCGCATACTTCGGTTTTCTGTCGCGTGTAAAAATCCCCTTCTTATTTCCTTGCACACGTAGAATTCCTTGACTCGTACTAAAGTCAGCAAAATTCCATACTTGTTCACCGATGAAGTGTTCAAACTCATCAAAAACTTCATGATTTGCTCGTAAATACTCGACTTGATACTCTTCTGTAAACATGACTGGGTCAATATCATGTAGTCCAGCAACCGTATCTGCCCCATACTCGGTCATCATAATCGGTTTACCTGGGCAGCGTTTGTACCAACCGTTAAATTCATTACGTAGACTCACCTTAGCCATTTCCATATCTCCACCAAAGGCGTACCATCCATAATAGCGATTTAAGGCAAGTACATCGATCAGATCAGCGATCTTATCCGTAACAGGCGTTGACATCATATGAGTAACGATCGTTACCGGTCTCTTTTGCGGATCATATTCCTTGGTTAGTTCCACAAGTGGTTTGAAATATTCGTAAGCTCCTTCTTCTTCGGAAGCAGGTTCGTTAGCAATGGACCACATGACCACACAAGCATGATTTTTGTCTCGATCAATCAGTTCTCGAATGATCTCCTGATGATGTTCACCAGTCGCTAGCTCTTTCCACGTATCTCTCCTACTTCCGCCACCCATCAAAGTAGCTCCGAAGTTCAAGTGTAAGCCCACAGCAGGCGTCTCATCAATCACGACAAGACCTTCTTTATCAGCCAATCTCATTAATTCTTCCGAATATGGATAATGTGCCGTCCGGAATGAATTGGCGCCAATCCACTTCATCAATCGGAAATCAGTTACATTAACCGCTTCGTTAAATCCTCTTCCATTAATATGGGAATCTTCGTGTTTACCGAAACCTTTGAAATAGAAAGGCTTGTTATTGATGAGAAACTGTCCGTTCTTCACTTCAACCGTCCTAACACCGAAAGGTTGCTCATACACATCAATGACTTCATCATCCTTCGATAATGTTGCCTGAAGACTGTACAGATACGCATTCATCGGCTCCCATAATTTCACTTCACTAATATTAATGCTGCCTTTATGGCCGCTCAGTTCTCCAACAATAGTTCCTTCTTCATCAAGAATACGAACATTTACCTGCGCATCG
The DNA here is from genome assembly GCF_900156375.1 of Paenibacillus macquariensis. Classification (GTDB taxonomy): domain Bacteria; phylum Bacillota; class Bacilli; order Paenibacillales; family Paenibacillaceae; genus Paenibacillus_AQ; species Paenibacillus_AQ macquariensis. The sequence goes on along the minus strand of NZ_FTNK01000002.1, from coordinate 171,290 downwards.
CCTACAACGTTTAGTTCATATTGAACGATGCCACTGGCTTCTTGTATTGCCGTAACGATAGTCACATCTTTAACATAAGTCTGAGGAGTCGTATATATTTTCACAGGTCTATGTATACCCGCATAATTGAAAAAATCGAAATTCGGCGTATTTCGGATGATTTTTCCAAGACCAGGTACTTCTTTCTCACTATAAGCCCCAATAGGTAATGTGGTTTCATCCACAATATTATTTACTGCAACTGTCACACGATTCTTCCCTGTTTGTAAGAAAGAATTGATTTCTGCTTCGAATGGCGTAAATCCGCCTTTATGTTCAACAACAAGCTGACCATTCACATACACCTTTGCTGTATGCGTAGCTGAACCAAATCGTAACACGATCCGCTCTGACAACATTATTTTTGGAATAACAAACTCTCTTTCATACCATACAAAGCCTACATGATTACGAACATCAGATGTAATTCCCACATCATTATAAGATGCAGGCACTGCCATATTTATAGTATCTGTAAGCTTTGCTTCGTACCACTTCTCATTAAGCCCCTCACCTTTATCCAGTTTGAAATTCCAAATTCCATTTAAATCAATAATGCCACGAGAATCCGTTAAAATTGGATACAACAATTGAGGCCACTCCTTTTCAAATTCAATATTGTAAGTGCTTACAAAATGAGTATAATCATATTTAGCGGATCCAAGAAGGATTTAAATTGCTATTTCAGGACTAAATTAACATGAAGAGAGTTGGTTATGTAATGGTCGATCATCTTCAAATGACATCTGCGAGCATCAGTATTTTTCATTTAATCAATACCAATACATTCATCTTAACTAAAGATGGTTCTGTACATTTGGCACATGAAAGCGATCAATTACCCGATTTCTTACATGGAATTCAACAAAGAGATTTCATCTTCCTCAGCGGACAAACAGTTCACAATAAGCAATGCTGTATGTACACGAACGAACTGGGTCTTACTTATTTATCATGCATCGTTGAGTTCGAAGGGGAAGAAGCAAATATTTGGGTTGTTGGGCCTATTCTAATGCAAATCCCAGATGCACATAGAATTGATGCTATCTTCCATGCGGAAACATACAAGCGAGATGTTATGCTAGATTTTGTTGGGAGTTTAAAAATGTTCAGTATCACCAGAATTCAAAGTCTTGTCAACGTCCTTAACAATGCTAGTTCCATTCGTCAGATTCCCTATCGCACTTTGAATTCACAGTACATAGAGTCAGATCCATACGGTACGAACTATATGCAGCATGTTTTACGGCAACCGGATGAAAAGGATACTAAAGTTATTGAAATAAGATACGAACTTGAGAAAGAAATCATGAATGCGGTCGAAAACGGGGATAGATTAAAAATGAAGGAGATCATGTCGAAATCGAATAATTTGTTTGATTTCTCTGAACGTCTTCCGAATCAGCCTGTTCGAGCAATGAAAAATATGTTAATCGTTTTTAATACAGCGTTACGCATAGCTGCGGAGAAAGGAAAGGTTCATCCTTTTTTTCTGCATCACATCTCAGAAAAATTCGCCAAACAAATCGAACGTTCTGATAGTATTAATTCCCTTAGCATATTATTTGAAGTTATGCCAATAGAGTATTGCGATTTAGTCAAGGATCGCGCCATTTCCGGATATTCTCCCATCGTGCAGCAAGCCGCGCAGCACATCAAGGTTAATTTCAGTAAACCTTTGAACCTGAAGCAGTTAGCACAGGACTGTCTTGTGCATCCTACGCATTTGTCGAGACAATTCAAAAAAGAAACGGATATGACACTGACTGATTTCCAGAATAGGATGCGAATTGACGAAGCTAAGCTTCTCTTGAAAGATAGCACTTCGATCGATCGGATTGCCGGCTATGTTGGTTTTGATGATGCCGGATACTTCACACGTATATTTCAAAAGCTAGAAGGGATGACACCCTCCAAGTATAGAAAAATAACTTGATTCGAATGTTAAGATGATTTAAGCGTCTTATGATTCTTCGGGATTCCTCTATGCGCTTTGGCTCACTCGCTTCTCATTGTCTTCTACATCCTACTCTTTTCTATGAACACCCCTTTTTTATGAAAATATGAGATAATAGACACAATCTGATTCCAAAGGAGAATGTCTTTATGAAAGAACGTTTTAATCATTCCAATTATTTGGTTCGCAAGCAATTCTTCAGAATTTTTGGAGAAGCATTTCATATCTATGACCCTCAAGATGGACTCGTCTTCTATGTTAAGCAAAAGGCTTTTAAGCTGAAAGAAGATATTCGGGTATATAGTTCTGAGGATATGATGGAAGAAGTGCTCGTCATAAAAGCACGATCACGGATTGATTTCTCCGCTACATACGATGTCTTTGACCCTATTTACAACGAAACAATCGGTAGCTTTAGAAGAAAGGGTATGAAGTCTATTCTGAAGGATGAATGGGTCATTCTCGACAATCAAGAACGCGAAGTCGGACTTATTACAGAAGATAGTATGTTACTAGCTCTACTCCGTAGATTTCTATCCAATCTCATACCGCAGACGTATGTTGGAACAATCGGGCAACACGAGGTGTTAACTTTCAAACAAAGATTCAATCCTTTTGTCCAAAAGATAGAACTAGATTTCTCTATGGATAGAAACCAAATGCTCGATCGTAGACTCGGGATTGCCGCTAGCGTCTTACTTAGTGCAATCGAAGGTAGACAAGACTAAATAATAAACAACGCCCAGATATAATTCTATATCTGGGCGTTCATGTAATCATAATATAAATCCTTATTGTTGTTTTAATTGGAGCATTTGTTGTAGCAACTGTTCTATATCCGTCTCAGGTAATGCCTCTGATAAAATTTCATTAACAGTTACTTTTGCTACGTTGAGCTTATCTTGCCCTATTTGTGTTAAAGAGGTATAGATACTTCTTCTATCATCATCGCACGCATGTCTCTTTAAAGCCCCACATCCCTTTGCTTCAAAACGGCTAACCAGTCTAGATACGGCACTCTGACTCAAACCCACCATGGACTCCAATTGTTGTAACTTCAGCTTCATCTCTGGCGCCTCATACAAGAATAACAGCAAATAAAATTCTTTCAAAGATAACTGGTGCTTCTCTTGCAAGTTCGCTTCCAATGTATTGGCTACGTTCATTTGGATATGTGTTAACGCTAACCAGTTGTTTATAAGTTCATTGTTAAGGACATTCTTCATCTCATAATTCCTTTCTCAGACATCAAGCGATTGAATTCTCTGATCATATTATACCATCACAATCGCGTTCTTGTATAAAGAAAGAGACACGCTTAGGCTTACATAGCGAGTCTCCCCATCAATAATCAAGTTATTCAATTATGTCTTTATCTTGTGGTTCTAGGAAATCCAAATTCATACTGCTTCGGAATATCTATCCCTTTTTGAAGTTGAACCGCAGCCTCTAGCGTCCAATACGGATTTCTCAACATTCCCCGTCCAATTGCGACAAGGTCAGCATCCTCATTACCTATAACGGCATTGGCAAGAACAGGTTCATCCAATCTCCCCACCGCAATCACCGGAACATTCAGACTCTGCTTTATTTCTCTAGCCAATGAGATCTGATAGGCTGCATGTGTTCCCGGTTTACCCGCAGCTGCAATTGCTCCTTCACCACCTGCACTTACATGGAACATATCTACTCCTGCTTCTTTATATGCCTTACTGAATTCCAGGCTTTCGTCAATTCCATATCCACCATCTACATATTCCTTAGCAGAAATTCGCATGATCAACGGCATGCCTATCGGCATTTCACTTTTTGCTGCACGAATAACTTCCGTTGCGAATCGGTTTAAATCTTGTCCGTATTCATCCGTTCTATGGTTAGTTAGAGGAGATTGGAACTGATGAATGAGATAACCGTGCGCACCATGAAGTTCTATAACATCAAATCCAGCTTGCACAGCCCTGTTTACACCATTGCGGTATTTCTCGACCATATCTTGTACTTCTTCAGTTGTTAGTTCTCTTGGAGTTGTAGAATCTGAGTCAAAAGGAATTGCCGATGGCGCTACAGGAACTACCGCATCTTCAGCCTTACGTCCAGCATGAGCAATTTGAATCCCTACTTTTGCACCATACGAATGGCATGCATCAACAATTCTAGCTAAAGCGGGAATTTGTTCATCTGACCAAATACCGAGATCAAAATCGGTAATTCTGCCATCAGGATCAACATCAGTCATTTCAATAATAATTAACCCCGCTCCACCGATAGCGCGACTCACATAATGCATATAATGCCAATCCGTAGCGATCCCATCTTTATTGGTTACTGAATATTGACACATCGGAGGCATCACCACACGGTTTTTTAGGTTTAAATCCATTAATTCATAAGGGCTAAATAAGTCCTTCATCTATATCTCTCCTCTTTGTAACATTATTTAATTTCATTATGCTCATGTACATTCATATTTAAGTAAGATACTCATGAACACAAATAATTAAGCAAACATTTTAAATGCATGCTCATGCATATAATATATCGAATATCGTAGCATCTGTCAAATGAATAAGAAACTTTACTTTAATAGAATATTGGTAACTACTATGTAAAAAGATTGAATTCGATAAATTAAAGACGACAATAGTCGGAGGTGCCTGATGCGATTTCATCATTGCCTTTTCCTTAGTTGTCTTGACCGACATGCTGAGGATTATCAAACTTATAATGCGCAATTAATATATTAACTAATCAATCAATATATTAATTAATCATAATTATTAAAATATCAATTTAGTTTTAAACTCAAATAGCGTACACCGACTGAGTATCGGCACACGCTGTTGAGTTCTATCCGTCTAATTGGTTTTCAATTCACTATTAATGTTACGAGGAGCACCCTGTTTAATTTCTATAAAAGAGGAAGGTAAAGAATCACCCGACTGGAATTTTTCTTTCGCAATGAACGTACTCATATTCGTTTCGAAGAACGTCGGGTTCTTTTCCCATACATCTGTCAGTACGGTAATGCTGAAATTGCCCTCTGAATCCGGTATGGTTATCGTATAATCCACATTTTCCGCAACATCAAGACCAACCAACAGACCAAGATATAAAGCACCATCAGCCGTATGGCTCACAAGTGTTGGAGGTTTGTCATCAATTACTGTGCCCTCACGGGGTAAGGTAATTTCAACGTTCAAACTGGTATCTTCGGGGAAATGAAATACTTTGTTCGTAGGAAGCGTGTACTTTATGGATTGATAATCAACAGTTAAGTTCGTGTCCTCATCTTCTTCTGGCAAGTAGTACATACTATAATATCCATTCCCGTCAGTAGGGGAGGATTTAGCAAATCCTTCGCCGGTATCACGATCAATCCACACGATCGCCCCTTGAACTGGATTCCCGATCGAATCTTTAACCAGTCCAGAAATTTTGAATTTATCTTCTTGAAAGAAAGCGACAGAGGCTGTTTGGTCAGCAATTAGCTTTCCCTTTACTTCTGTCTGATTGGGATCTTGAGTAGAGACTGTGGTGGAGGTAATTTCGATTGGATAATAAACACTTAATGATAACGGATCAATCTTATCTATGTCAGATTGATCCTTAGAAATCGGTTTATCCTCTATTGATGCATCTTTCAGCGATACCACATACACATTTGTCTCTCCTAGCAGGCTCTGGTCCAGAAGAATCTGGAAGGATCCATCATCACTGGTCTCAATGTTCCGTTTGTTATTCCCAACCTGTAAGACTGCATTGGCGACTGGCTTATCGCCTTTCATGAATCTGCCACCAATACTGGATCTATGGGAACCGTCCACCTTCCATTGCTTCAATGAAAATGCTGTTTGGTCCATTTTTAATTGAAACTCCTGACTTTCTGTATCCGATTTAGAATCGGTGCACCCGACAAAAGTAACTATCAAAAGGATTGAGAAAAGAGCCTTGCTAAATACTTTCATAAATGTAATTCCTCCTAATATCGCACGAGAAGCGGATTCCTAGGAACCCGCTCTTTTGTGATTTCAATTCATTTAATTATTTTGCTTCATGTACACTGCCATTGTCAGCGTCTCCCGCGCTGCCTTGCGTCTTATCTCCACCGATTGCGAAAACGTGAATCTTCGGTTTCGTTCCTCCAGAAGTGAAGGTCAAATACTGTTTGCCATCTGCTATGAAGAATGCCGGAGCCGCTTGGATATTATCACCGGCTGATTGGAATGTCCAGAGAACCTTCCCTGACTTGATATCCATCGCATTGATCTTACCATCCAGTTCGCCGTAGAAGGCCAATCCAGTGTCCGTACTGGTCAGACCACCTCGCATCATATCTTTTGTTTTATTCTGATACACTTGTTTACCTGTATTTACATCAATTGCTGTGACTGTACCGTAAGGGATGATATCAGCCGGTGTCTCACCCAAAGCTGTACCGAAAGCCCATGCTCCGTTAAATCCTTTTTCGAAGTCTTCGTTTTCCGCGCTCTTCATGATTGACGGGTATTCGATACCTGGGATCAGTACATAATTGGTAGCTGGATCGTATGTTTCTGGAGCATAATTCTCTCCACCGAGAACACCCGGATAGACGAGTACGCCTTCAGGAGTCGGTTCTGGATGGTCAATCTTTGCGAACGGAATGCCGTCCCAGACCACGTCACCAGTTGCAGCGTCCCAAGCCCACCATTGACCGGACTTACCACCTTCAACAACAACCTTCTGTGCTTTTCCGTTAACAGTAGCATTAAGGATCATCGGAGAAGCTGCTGCGTCATAGTCCCACAAGTCATGACTAATTTCTTGCGCCGACCAGATCAATTTCCCTGTCGCACTATCAACGGCTACTACTGAATCTGTATAAGGATTTGCCCCAGGACGATCTTTACCGTAGAAGTCAGGAGCCGGATTACCTACTGCGAAATACATGATGTCTGTATCTTCGTCAATGGCTACCGGATTCCATACGGCGCCGCCACCATGGAATTTACTGTTAGCGAGCCAATCTTGACCTTTCGGCGGAACAGTCCAGAACGGAGCATCCCATGCCGGCGTTAGATCACTTGCTTTGTAAGCGGATACAAAACCACGAACGCCATTGTCGCCTCCGCTGCTTCCGATATAAAGATTACCTTTATAATATATGGGCACAGTTGTTTCGTAATACCCATTTTCAACTGTCACTCCTTCAATGCTATCCGCAATTTTGACCGAATTCACCATTTCGCCAGTCTTCTGATCCAATGCAACGATCTGATTATCAATTGTTAGCATAAATACTTTACCTTCACCGACGGAGACACCCCGGTTAGCGACGATTCCAGCTTTATCGAAGTCTTTAGCCATATCGGCCCCTGGTTTGAAATGCCAGATCTGCTTGCCTGTTGCTCCCTCAAAAGCAAAAACTTGGTTACCACTAGTCGTGATGTAGATAACGCCATCAACGACAACCGGATACGATTGGTTACCATTTTTAACGTCTTTATCCAATGTTTTAAGATCTACTGTCCAGACAACACCAACTTCGTTAATATTCTCTGCGGTAATTCCCTTAAAAGGAACGTGTCGCGTGTTAGATAAATCAAATCCATAAGTCGGGAAATTTTCAAACTGTACCGTTGCCGACGGATCAGATTCTGCAGCATTCGAATTATTGTTGTCTGATGTACACGCAGTCAGTGCAATAAGCGTTGCCATAATTGCACCGGTTAAAGCCATTTTTTTAATCAATGTGCATTCCTCCTAGCTTTGTTTTCTTCTAGCCACATCTTCAATCAGAAATACCTAATTCGGGAATCATGATGAATCTGAACTACTAAGTAGTGAACGAACATCGAGTTTATTCATTACTAATCAATTCAGCACTAATAAGATATAATAATTGTTACATATTATTCCTATTTTTAAAAACCGTGAATAGAATGTTATTAATGTTTATGTATGTTTACAAGTTCATATTTCGAGGAGGAACATTAACATGAAAAAACGATTCAGCAAATCCACTCTATTCCTTGCACTAGTCGCTATAGTGGCAGTTCTAGCATTGAGCGCATGTGGTAGCAACAATACTGCTTCCAACACTTCCAAGGCACCTGTTTCTGAAGGCAAACCTGCAGCGAGCGGAGAAACGAAGAAAATTACCATTACTGCTTCAAATTTTGAATTTGATACTAAAGAGATCAAGGCCAAAGTCGGAGATACAATCATTTTAACTTTAAAGAACGATAATGGAACTCACGGTCTAGCAATTGATGACCTGAACGTGAATATCAAGAACGGCGAATCAGCAACGATCGTATTGGATAAAGCAGGTACTTACGATTACAACTGCTCAGTTATGTGTGGTACTGGACATGACGCTATGTCTGGACAACTGATCGTGGAATAATCTTCAGAGTTTTCTTGGCTGGACATAAAATCGAGTAGAAGTTGGTGGCTAGTCTCAATCGATTGGAATGCAGGACAAGTTGGATTTGATAATGGCGGATACTTCACGCCCTGCCGCTTGTATTTAGCCTCACTACTATAACCAGCTGCATCCATTCTCTACTTCCTCATATATCAAAAACCTCCAACTCAGTGTATCCACCATGAGTTGAAGGTTTATTAATTCTCACTATATTATTGTAATATCTCTGCTTCTTGCTGCTGAAAATGACCGACATTCGGACGCTCAAGCCCAAGGTGATCACGAAGTGTATTGCCCGTATATTCCGTACGGAACAGTCCACGCTGTTGCAAAATTGGAATCACATGATCTACGAACTCATTTAAATCCCCCGGTAGAACTGGTGGCATAATATTGAATCCATCGCAGCCATATTGCTCGAACCATAATTGCATCAGATCAGCCAATTGCTCATAGGTACCGACGAACTGCAAATGCCCGCGAGCTCCAAGAAGACGGCGACCAAGTTCAAGTATGGACAATTTATCCTTGCGAGCCATATCCATAATCAACTGCACACGGCTCTTCATGCCATTCGATGCATCGACCGGATTTGGGATCTCTGGGAGCTGACCTTCAACAGGGTAACCGGATAGGTCAAAGCTCAGCATACCCGACAACATCATTACAGCTGAAGCTGGTGGAATCAGTTCTTGTAGTTCCTTGTACTTCTGTTGTGCTTCTTCTTCGGACGCTCCGATTATTGGAGATAATCCTGGCATAATTTTCAAGCTACCACGTTCACGGCTGTATTTAGCGAGCTTCGAATTAATGCTTTCATAGAATGATTTAGCCGCTTCTAGTGATTGCTGCGCAGTGAAGATGACTTCACCGAAGCCAGCAGCGAAATCCTGCCCTGGAGCAGAGGAACCGGCTTGAATAAGTACCGGATAACCTTGAGGAGGACGTGGTACGTTAAGCGTCCCTTTTGTCGAATACCAATTCCCTTTGTATTCAATCTCTTTCACCTTGGTTCCGTCAGCAAATTTCCCCGCTTCACGATTAACGATAAGTGAATCATCTTCCCAGCTGTCCCATAGACGTGTGGCTACTTCGACGAACTCCCTAGCCATTTCATATCGAAGACCATGTTCTGGATGTTCAGGTTTCCCGTAATTGTATGCTTCGAGATCCAATTGCGAAGTAACAATATTCCACCCTACTCTACCATTACTGATATGATCGAGTGTTGCGAATTTACGTGCTACATTATATGGCTCGTTATATGTTGTCGATACCGTTGCCGTTAATCCTAGCTTATCAGTCACTGTAGACAGTGCTGACAACAACGTCAACGGTTCCAACATGCCTGAAGCAGCGTCTTCTACACCACGAACGTACAGCAAATCTGCTAGAAACATCATATCGAATTTACCACGTTCCGCTGTCTGTGCCAGTTCTTTGTAGAATTTAAAATCAAACAATCGTTCCGCACCCGATTCCGGTTGACGCCAGCCATAATGATGATGACCTGTATAATAAATAAATGCACCTAAGTGAAGTTGACCAACTCTTGTTCCCATGATGAACCCTACCTTTCATTTTTCAATTATCCTTTGTACGTATCTCGCCAATGAAGCCATTTCTTCTCAAGCAATCGAATGCCTGAATCAGAGAACTTGCCTACCACAGCAAATATGATAATGCCAACAAATACGACATCCGTCTGAGAATAGGCTCTTGCGTCCTGAATCATATATCCTACGCCTGCACTCGCACCCATCATTTCCGCGACGACTAACACCAACCATGAGATACCAAGTGACAATCGCACACCAAGTAGAATATTCGGAAGTGCTGCAGGAATAATCATCTTACAAAGCAGTTGCCATCTCGTATATTGAAAAATGCGTGATACCTCAAAGAGCTTCAAATCCACACTTCGAATACCAAGGAATGTATTTAGGTACACGGGGAAAAATGCCCCCAGCGCGATCATTAGCACCTTTGAAAACTCACCAATGCCGAACCATAAAATAAACAATGGTATAAGTGATAATAGGGGTATCGTGCGAATCAATTGTAGGGATGGATCAAGCGTACGTTCCGCTAATTTGCCGAGTCCTGTTGATAGACCAATGAGTAGACCAGCAATGGATCCTAACAGAAATCCTTGAGCAGCACGGTAAACGCTAATTCCAATGTGCTCGAATAACTCTCCACTCATCGTCAATCGTACGAATTGTGCTATAACACTGATTGGAGAAGGAAGCATCGTAGCGGAAATGTTCCCTACATCCGATGCTAATTCCCAAATGACAACGATGATTAGAGGGAGAATCCAACCATGTAATGGCTTAGGAATTCGGTTTAACCAATTGTCACGCTCATGCTTCTTGACCAATATCTGCTCTCTCATGACGATCCCTCCCCCTTATAACTATCCTGCCATCGCAACATCCTTCTCTCAATCAGCTTCACAAGCGAATCCGATAATTTACCAACGATGGCAAATACGATAATTCCGACGAACACCACTGAGGTCAGCGAGAAGGACCGTGCATCATTAATCAGAAATCCAATACCTGTACTAGATCCCATCATTTCCGCCACCACAAGCCCAAGCCACGCTACACTAATAGATAGCCGAATCCCTAGAAAAATATTTGGTAATGAAGCGGGTACAATGAGCTTCGTGATCATCTGCCAATGACTGAACTGTAGAACCCGCCCAACATCAAACAACTTACCATCGACGGAACGAATACCTAGAAATGTATTCACGTACAGTGGAAAAAAACATCCCTTGGCAATCAGCAGTATTTTCGAAGCTTCACCAAATCCGAACCACAGGATGAACAACGGAGCGATTGCCAAATGCGGCAATGTACGAAGCATCTGTAAAGATGGATCTAGCAATCTCTCCGTCTTGTAGGAGAACCCAACCCAAATGCCTGCGGCCAGTCCGAGACCTCCTCCTAACAAGAAACCGAGTAGCGCCCGCCACGTGGAAACACCTAGATGCATCGCTAGTTCACCAGACGCCGTCAAGCTAACGAACTCTCGTATGATTGTGCTAGGCCTCGGCAACAGAATCGGATTCAGCTTGCCTAGCGCCCCCGCCACCTCCCAAATAATCAGGAGAATACTTAACAGCGCATTAGATACCTGGATTGAAAGGCCGCGGTTTTTCACCCTACTTTTCTTCTTAATTAACGGAGTGACAACCGACTTCTCTATGCCCACCTGCATAATAACGCCTCATTTCATCTAATCTTCCTACCTATTTCAACGGTTCCTTGTCTGCTGCTTCGATGTACTGATTATCAATAATTGTGGAGACATCGATTTGTTTACGGATATTCTTACTTTCAAATTGAAAATCAGCTGTCTTCTGAAGTTCCTTAACAATTTCATCACTAACTGGACTGTTTATCCCTTTGGAACGAGTCAATGTTCCTTTTATCACGTCTACAGGAACACTGCGTTCTTTGGCATAACGTTCAAGGGCTACATCAAGATTCGCCTGTTCCCATGCAAGAGACTTATTCAATACTTTCAAATAGAGCGTTACAAGCTCCGGATATTTATTAGCGAATTCTTCACGTACAATATAAAAAGAAGGGGATAATATACCACTCTTCTCGCCATCAGTCAGAACCTTACCTTTACCTGTCAACGTATTAATCGTAATGTAAGGGTCCCATGTTGCCCATGCGTCAACGCCACCTGATTCGAATGCGGGTTGTGCCTCATCCGTCTGAAGTTGAATGATCTCTAAATCTGTATCCTTAAGCCCTGCTTCATCCAAGCTTCTGTACAAGAAGTTGTATGCATTACTTCCCTTAGCAACCGCAACTTTCTTCCCCTTCAGGTCAGCAAGCGATTGAATCGTACTGTTCGTCGGTACAATAATAGCAACATTGTTCTTACCATCAATGGCTTGAGAAATAACTTTAATTGGTATCCCAGCTGCTTGTGCCGCAATGACTGGCATATTCCCTAACCCTGCGAAATCGAGCTTATTGGAAGCCATTGCTTCCGTCATAGGAGGACCACTTAGGAATTCAGCCCACTCGACTTTCACACCCAACTTCTCGAACTCCGTCTCATACCATTTCTCTTCACGCGCTTTACCGAACAATCCACCGCTACCCTGCACACCGAGCTTAACGGTTAGACCCTCATATTTGTTCTTCCCATCTTTGCCTTCAGACTTCTCCGAGTTCGCGCACGCTGTAGTAAATACGGATAATAATAGCAACACAATCAATAAGGTACTGTAACGTTTCATGGTTTAACTCTCCTTTATAATTGAAAGATATTTGTCTATATACCTGCTCCAACATCAATCGTCGGCTCTTCTACCTTCTCAAATTCGCTTAGTACTTTGTGACGCAACTCTTGGAACGAACTACTCGACCTTTTCCTTGGAAAAGGAAGATCGATGGGCTGAACACTTCGGATATGTCCAGGGCGTGGATTCATAATAATCACTCGTTGACCAAGAAACACCGCTTCGTCTAAGTCATGTGTAACGAACAACATTGTCGTCCGATTCGTCTGCCAAATATCGAGCAAGACTTCTTGTAGATGGGCTCGTGTAAATGCATCCAACGCACCAAACGGTTCATCCAACAGCAGCACATCTGGATTTCGGAGTAATGCTCTTGCAATGGCTACACGTTGCGCCATACCACCCGACAATTCCCGAGGATACGATTTCTCAAATCCGGTTAGACGAACGAGTTCGATAAGCTCGGTAACTCTAGTGCGAATTATTGGATCCTTTAGCGATAGATTAGCAGCGATATTCTTCTCAACCGTAAGCCATGGAAACAATCGAGGTTCTTGAAAAATAAATCCTTTTTCAATACTCGGTCCATCTACAGGTTTACCATTCAACACGACCGCTCCGGTATAATCCGTATCTAGACCAGCAACAATCTTTAGCAAAGTGCTCTTGCCACACCCGCTGGGGCCTATAATCGTAATGAATTCGCCTTTCTTTACCTGCAATTGGATATTATCTAATGCGATAACGTCACCTGTAGGTGCTGCGAATGTTTTATTCAACTTGTCGATCTTGAGCATCTCCGTCATCCTAGAAATCCCCTTCCCAGTAATTACATTATACTTACCTACTTACTTGGTTTTAATATTAAAAAAAAGGTGCTTCTCAGTTTTGATTATTCGTAATGTATCTCCAGCTATCTGGTCGATGCGACACCTTGATGTCCAACTATCTTCACAAACTGAATGAGGATTCGGTTTGTTGTGGCTTATTTTAACAATAATATTTGTCACATGTCAAACTATTTTTTTATAAAAAAAGCCCTTCCACTACTCCGATGAAGACTAGTAGGAGCGGCTCCTTGATTTAGTGCTCGGATGTCGACAAAAACAGCCTAATAATATTCTCAGGTTCAATCCGGATTGGTATTTCATAACCCGGTGCCATCTGAAGTGTTAGACCTTGAATTAAGCTTACGAAATAAAGAGCCAACTGCATCGTGTTACCATCGATAATAACGTTAGCGGTCTGTCCTTGTTGCATAATCTCCGCTATTGGCTTCAGGTTCTCCGTAAACCTACGCGTGGCCGCTTCTCTGATCTCTGGGTTGACCGTTTCATTCGTCCTAATGCTTTCCAACATGATCGTAAACGCCCAGTTAATCGAAGTATTAAGCCAAATTGTGCATATCTCGGTCAACTTGTCGCGAGGATCTATGTCCAACATAGAATACGATGTAATCATCTTTCCATATTCGATCTGTCCTCTGCTCAGAACCTCACCTAATATTTCATCCTTCGAATTGAAATAGTTATACACATTTCCGATGCTAAGCTGAGCTTCTCTAGCGATATCCTTGATACTTACTGAGTCTATTCCTCGCTTGGCCATCGCCTGAAGCGCAGCATCTAATATATGATCCTTCCGTATTTCACGCATTTGCTGATCTCTCTCTATGTTTCTTGGTGACACAATATATTCCCCCCCTTGCTTAACCTAACAATAGGCAATACTAATCATAATCCAAAGATTGTTAAAGAGATACCTAGCCAATCCAATATTTGATACAATAAACCGAAATTATTCTTACTCCTTCTCATACTTCGAACTGGTCTGGGACTGCCCATCGTTCTACACTCTTCCTATGTGCTTTAGCACTTCTATTTATAAAAAAACAACGGACGATATCATCTGCTAGATTTCAGCAGTAGATTCTTCCGTTGATAATAAATTTCTGGATATTTCTAATAAACAAGTAATTGTGACATATAATATTTATTTGTTTCTTTGTTTAACATATAAGAAAAATACACCCCAAAAGTTCCCTTATATCCGTTTCCTTTAGCATTGATAAGGTACTTAAGTGTTTTTGAATACGTAGAATCATCATTATTCGGATTAACTTCAAAAGATTTGGCTTTTGCTTCTTTAATTCCCGATACCACAAGTGCATCAATTACATCGGATTCATTCAATGCCCTAAAGCTCTTGATTTGGCTATCCAACGATTTCGCACTCGCTTCATATGAATCTGTCCCATACTGATTCTTTTGTGTGTTATCTTTCATCCACGATTTGAGTTTAGTCGTATCGCCTGATTTCAAAGCCTCTAAGTACAGGGTTAAGGCATGTGATGCCGCACCTTTATTGTCATTATACATCGTACTAACATTGGTCGAGGAAGAATATCCCGGAACTGTATTGATATCACTCTTACTAGTATATGTAGAGGCATTTTCAGAATTGCTATTTTCTTTTTCTGGCTTACTAGTAGATGTAGAAGCATTTTCAGAATTGCTATTATCTTTGTCTGGGATACCCTTTGAACCCGACAAGTCAGATTCGCCTGAACTTACTTCCACAGTTTGGGTGGAATTGTTCCACTTAACTGTTCCTCCCATACCTTCTGCAAGACCTTTGGCACTTACATAACTATGTCCATCATATACAATTGTATACATAGGTCCTTCAGGACTTGATTCATCAATGGCGATTCCATTAACCTTTACTTTCACGTTAGAATTCTGATATGCCGTTATCTTTTTCAAAGAAGGACCTGCGAGAACCCCCGCACTAAACACTGTTAACAACAATAATAAAGCAGTTACAATAATTCCTGACTTCTTAACAGATAAACTTTTCAATTCAATACCCCTTTTCATTAGTTTGTTGTCCAATTTATGATAGGTAGATGAATGTCTCTCTAGATGCATATTCCATCATATTTATTAACTATATGATTATATCATAATAGGGTATATTTACCTACACTAGTATTATGTACTCATTGAACAAACTGATATAGTGATAGGATTTACCTATTGAATGCATAATTTGAGACGCTGAGATTTAGATACACCAATCAGTAACCAATGCAGTTATCAATAGAAGCACTACCCACAATAACAAGACCATTCATGACGTGAATGCAAATGATACTGGATTAATAATTCCGAAAAAATTATAAGAAGGCCATGATGAATTAAAATTTGGCATGTACATGCCAGATCCCCAAAAACTAGAATTACATACATTGGTATAATGTATTTGGAGGAATTTCATGATACATCCAAGTAAAAATCCATCCAAATTCCTAAAATATACCCATAAAAAAAGCACACTATAAAAATACGGTAGATACTGTTTTATCACTACCTACCGTCAAATAATTACTTTTTAAAGCATAAACACGATTTTTACACTACCAGAGGCATAGCTGTTGTTGATTGTGCCACTTCCTTGGTTATTCCCTACCAATCCGCCTCCACCAAAACCTTTGTTAGGGTAATGTATCTAGCTATTCTGGGTTTAATACGAATCCTAGGAAAATTTCGTTTGATTTCTTCATTAAATCTCGTGCAAAAACATTTATCTCACGAACATAGAAAATTAGATAAAGCTCTTTTTTATCGACGTTTCTTAAATGATAACATGCTGAATGAATTGATTTCTTTAGGTGAAAGTATTGAACAAGTTAGTGCTATTGACACACTTGGGGATATTCCATTAGTCATTATTACAAGTAGACAGAATGCACAAAATATAAAAAATTGGCAAGCAGGGCACATTTCATTACTTGAACTTTCAACAAATAAAACGCATATTATTGCCGAAGGAATTGGTCATTCAGTCCATTTGGAACAATCAGAGACGCTCATTAGATAAATAAACAAAATACTAGATTCACTCTCTAAGTAAATCCTCTTCTCGTATATGACTCTTTCCTTTATCTACAATATCTTAGGTTAATATATCATTATGTTCGTGTTGTATTATTCCATAATTACCCTTATGATCAATGGTAGAGAGGGGTACGAAGACATGAGGAAAATAATTACACTGATACTACTGTTCGTAGTATTACTACCATCACAAGTGTTAGCTGCTACTTCAACGTCTACCGTTGACAAGTTGTATTTCGAATCGTATAAGGATCAGGTTAAAGAGGTAAAAGATGCACAGAAGAAATTGAATGATATCTATTGTACGAATGTAAAGGCGCTAACCGAGAAAGCGAAGGCTTCAACAACAAGATATAACAACGCAGTGAAGAGCAAAGCCACTAAAGATGTATTGGCTAAAGTAAAAGCTGAAAGAGATCTTGATAAAAAGACACTTAGTTCTGCCAAGGCTAAATGCTCTGCCACGGTTAAGGCACTCAAGAAAAAAAGTGATACAGCTCTAAAAGAGATTGCCTCATATAAAGCAAAAGTAGTCACAACTATAAAAAATCACTTAGACGGTAAAGACAAGCTTACAGAAGATAACTTCACTGAGTCTGTGTATAAAAGTCTGTCCGAGATAGAAAGTAAATTCGATGCGATTCTAGACTCCTTAAGTGCAGATTAAGGACCTATTTTCCAAGCAATATTGATTAGATTTCGTATTTATTGCCCTCAGCGTAGTAATGAGGGCTTTTCTCGCATTAAAAAAACCCAAGCAGATATATCCACTTGAGTTTTTGGCAACCCTATGTAAAACATCATTTCACTTACGACTATTTAAAAGAAAAAGAGTTGAAGAACACCAAACACAACCGAAATGGCTACCAATACCTTTGCTATAGATGCCTTCTTCATCCACATCATAACAATTCCTATGACAGAGACAATACCAAAGGCCCCTGCAAAGATGCGCGAAACGACGTAGTTGCTCGGAAGAGCCGTAACACTTATATAGCCGATAAGCACACCCAATAAGGCGGTAACTACGAATAACACATTGTTGGTTTTTGGTTCTTTTACTGTAAACAGTAACGCAATGCTGATTACGCTGACAACCGCTATAATAATAAATAAAATCGATAAATATCCAAGTGCCATAAAATTAACCTCCTTCATTGATGTGGGCTGTTTCTTCATATCGTTTATTACTAGTTATATTTCATTAGACTGTTTTACTTACCCACATTATAACTTGTTTAACCAATTATCTATCAAAGTATTCATAAATATCATACATTAAGACCAAACAAATGAACCAACATAAATCCTAGACAAGAGAGTATAACCGATCCGATAAGTCCCGCAGCGAATGGTCTCATCCCCAGTCGTTTAAAGGCCACCAAATCTACATTCAATCCAAGACCAGCCATCGCCATAGCAATCAATAAATATGCGATTGTTACAATACCATTGGCGATAGACACAGGAACCAACCCTAGCGAATTAACTCCACTAATAAGTAGAAAACCAAGAATAAACCAAGGGATAGGGATGGATTTCCACGAAAATTTGTTATGACCACCCTGCTCTTTCCGCTCCAACCTGTTGTTCCAAATGCCAATTAGTATAGCAATCGGAACTAACATTGCAACCCGTGTTAATTTGACAATCACCGCGATATCCACTGCTTCATTTCCTCCAGAAGCTGCAGCCGCTATTGTATGTGCAATCTCATGCAAGGTTGCTCCTGAGAATATGCCATAGCCAAATGGCGTTAAGCCTAAAAATGGATATATAAAAGTATATAGCAACGCGAATATCGTTCCTAATATGGCCACTATCGCAGCTCCTATCGCTGTCTCGTCATCATTCGCCTTGATCTGTGGAGCAATCGCAACAACCGCAGCTGCACCACAGATTGCTGTTCCGCATGCTGTCAGAATACTCAATCGCTTCTCTACTTTAAATAACCTTGCCATGCCGTACACGACGATAAGTGTACACGTAATTACGATTACTGCGATGAGAAATACCTTTATACCTGCTTGAAATATATCAATAAGATTAAGCCTCATACCCAAAAGAATAATGCCGAGCCGCAACAATTTTTTACTAGAAAAGTTGATCCCTGCATTGATCGTATCCGGCACGCCTATCAGTGCTCGCCAAGTAATCCCTATCAAGATGGCGATCACTAGTTGTCCCATGATAGTGAGGAATGGGAAGCCCGCTAATCCTTTAGCAACAATAGCAATGATCAATGTTAATCCAATGCCAAGCGCAAAACCAATATGTTGTTTGTTCCTCTTCTGTATGGAGAATGTTTCTGATTGGTCCATGGTTGTACTCACTCCTTGTTATATCTCTAGTTGAGAAAATGTGTTACTTTCTATGTCTCAACTATAAGATGTGCAAACGTGGAAGAGAAATACCAAAATGCTATCTGTATCATTAGGAAAACTTATGCTTCTTTTGTCAAGGTAAAATGGTTTGTTCACTAAGAATGAAAAAGATAGGATACAATGAGGTTAAGATATCTAGCGACGATTGTAATCAATGAATAACGGAGGAAATGATAGATGATTGTAGATACATTGAAGGTATTTGTTACCGTGGCAGAACAGAGGAATTTCTCTCGGGCAGCAGAAATCCTTAATCTTTCTCAACCAGGCGTAAGTCAGCATATACGCAACTTGGAGAATGAATTCGGAGTTCAACTCATGCATCGATCTTCTAAGCAGGTAAAGATGACAGATGCCGGGCAAATCTTGTACAAGCAAGCCAAACAAATGTTGTCCCATTATGAAGTGGCGAAGGAGGAAATACATCTTCTACGAAATGAAGTAACCGGATCTTTAAAAATAGGTGCTAGCTTTACGATTGGTGAGTATATTCTACCTCGTCTTCTCGCACAATTTGTCAATCAATACCCACAAGTCGATATTCAGGTAACGATAGCCAATACAGAAGAAATCGCACAAGCCGTTCATTCCAAAGAACTCGATGTTGGCTTGGTCGAGGGTCATGTTGAGTATTCGGAGATTCTTGTCCATCCTCCTTTTATGGAAGATGAAATGTTGTTGGTCTCTTCCACAGATCACCCTCTGTATTCACCAAGAACCATTGAATCACAGAAACTGCAAGATCAAGTCTGGATATTTAGGGAGAGCGGCTCTGGCACTAGAGCGTACAGTGATCAATTTATTCAAGATACTAAGCTTCGTGTCACACGATCTTTCGTGTTTAACAGCAGTCAAGGGGTCAAGGAAGCTGTCATCGTTGGACTAGGCATAGCCATGTTATCTCGTTGGGTCATACATAAGGAGTTGGAATCAGGGGAATTACATCACATTCAAGTCCAAGGAGAACGATTCACACGCGATTTTCACATTCTGCAAGAACCGAAGTCCTTGGATACGATGGCTGTGAAGATGTTTATACAGAAAATACGGGAACTAGAGTCTTAACTGACCATCGTATTCGAAAAAAATGCCAGAGTCTTTGATATATCAAGGACTCTGGCATTATCTATATGATCTGAACCTAAATTACTTCTTAAAAGCTAATCTAAAGTCATTCATAACTTTTCTATGACGTTCAATGTAGTTCCATACCCAGAAAACAAGTATTAAGGAAGCCACTAAATATAGAATGGGATGCACAAGCGTAAGACTATTTAACAGAAAAGCAAACACGAGATATATTCCTATTAACACAGCACTCGTTGAAAGGATTATCCCGAAGAAACCCATGTCCGCCCTGGAGACTAGACCAAGCTGAATCATCCTTGAACCACCGGTAAATGGACGAATACCCGATTTGTTCTCATTATCACGTTCGGCGTCCTTCCAATCATTGATCATATTCGTCCTGCTTGAATCATGATCGCTCCGAACAACGTGAGTAGGAAGGTAAGCATATTGAACTGATCACTCTGGGACAAGGCAAGTGCTCCACCCAATAGAATCGGCACTAACGCCGCTGTGAGCGACAACGGACGAACCGCTTCTTTCCATGCCCGCGCCTTCGCTTTAACGTCATCCCACACATTTACATTCTCACGATTGTGTTCGAATTCGAACACCGTTGGTGGTTCCCCTTGAAGAATTTCCGGCACATACCGATACTTAACAGTGAACGGATTAACGCGTATAAATTCTAATCGATCAAGTGCACCGATACTATGAAATTGACCAACGATGGGAGAACGATTCACAAGTAGATCAATCGCTTTTTGACGATCTTTCTCATCTTTCAGTACCTCTGCTCTTCGGATCTCCCTTTGTACTTGTTAAGTAGAAATTGAATTCTTAATCTACTGCAAAGTGCATCATTCTTTGTCGTGGCAACCCCATATTAGAAGTTCCCACTGCTGCGACCTCAGCTCATTCTAGATACTCAAATACCTCTTGTTTGCTGCGCTGTGCCATAACATTACCCTCCGTACTTTATCTATTATGATTATATAACGCACATAAATGAACCCATACCTAATTCTATTAATTCATATGCGTATTTTTTTCATGTTTATCTATACTACTATAAAAGATCTCTCAGATATAGAGAATTGCAAATTATGAATGATTTCGATAAAATGAATTCATTGATATCTCGACAAATAAGTATCTTCGTCAACAACTATCTAGATATTCAAGATATTTTCAATTAGGTTTCTGTTTTAACTATAATTTTAGCTGAAAAGGATGAGAACCAATGGCAATACTCGTGTTATACGCTACTAAGTCAGGAGCATCAGAGCAATGTGCACACCTATTATCTCAAGAGCTTTCTCATTGTACCATCTGTAACATTGATTTAGAGAAACCAAATATTGCTGAATTTGACAGTATTATTCTAGGTGCTGGCGTCAGAGACGGGAAAATATATAAAGCCATTCGTGACTTTATCAAAAAAAACAAAGATGCGTTACTACATAAGAACATGGGTTACTTTATTTGTAACGAAAAACCAAAGAAAACCGAAGAAATCATAGCGGACAATATTCCTGAAGATCTACAAAAAGCAGCGATCTGTATTGAATCATTTGGCGGCTATAAGGCATATGCTGCACCCAAGGAAGGTTCTGATCAGTTAAAAGGAATTTTTGTAGATAGAATAAAAACCTTTTCTGAAAAGTTTAAATAAGTATTGAAGAAAATAATGCAAAAAGCTGAACTATTGTCGCCGTTAGTTCAGCTTTTTTTCAAATGCTTATTGTTCATTCGCCACATACCAGCTTGGAAAGTAAGTCTGAAAACCATCGTACCAATCCAACACTTCTCCGGCTCGTTCAAGCATAACATCGACTTGATCTTGTCCAAATGGAATCGCCCAGTGAATGGATGAAAGTTGGTTGCTTGCAATATATAAGGCCATTAATCTGAAAAATGAATCAGGTACATCGTTATTGAAATATCCATTAATGCGACCCGATGCGAATAATCCACTTAGGCTTGCATCCCAAGTAATACGATTGAATTCCTCCCAGGGATCACCATAACTAAGCCTGTTGAAATCAATAATCCCCAGTTCATTATCCTTAGACACAATCATATTCCCCACGTGATAATCACCATGTTGAATAGACTGCGAACGGTTGTCTAATAGATATCGATTGCTTTCAACATAGTTGATGATAGTCTCTGCACCCTTTAAATGAATACCGCATGCTTTATAGTTCGCTATATATTTGTTGATTTTGAGATTATAGGTTTCTGCCCATGGTATTGGACTGTTCTCCGCTGGAATCTTATGCATTTCCCTTAAAATCTCTCCTGCTTGTACACCAAGTCGGTATTGATCTTCCTTACATAGTGTCGGGATAACCTGATTAGCATCCTCTCCTGCAGCCCATGTGTATAAGGAATATACAGACTGACCATTATCACAAATCCCACAATCCATTGGCCGAGACATTAAACAATCGATGTGAGCGAACTTTCCTACCGATTCAAATTCCCACTTCTTATATTCATATAGAGATATGTCTGCGATCCTAAGCAACAGTTCTCTCCCGTCTAGCGTCTTTATGTAGTACTTCTTATCTTTTGACCAACCTTTATGAACGGCTTCTATTGAGTTCCATGTACTGGAATTTGGGATATCCTTAAAAGCTTTGTTCATAATGCCGCACCTCCGTGAATTAGAATTATTCTCCATTCATGACCAAATCATTTACCGGTATAAAAATACGAATAAGCGAGTCACGTCCAGATGCTGTTGAGAATGATTCGTCATAATACTCAAAATCATACGATTCAACCAAGCGATATGGGTTCTGAGAAAACCATGTGCCATAGATATATTGGTACGTAAGCGGTAAGCGATCTGCATTACCCTTATGATCAAAAACTACATATTTAGACGGGGGTATGACACATACCTCTTCATCCTCTTCTTCGTCAAACCCATCTATTGTTGTTGCTGCCAAATATGAATAATTCAATTCCAGCTCATCAATCTCCGAATATTGAATCAGTCCATACTTCGCAACCTTGCTCTCATCGTGCCCACTAAGTTTCAGAAGCAGCTTCCTCCATGCTTGATGAATATCCTTCGTCTGCACACTCTCTGCTTTATATCCTCTTAGGTTCAATTCACCCAGATTCACTACCTCAATGGATCCAATCACATCATCGTTAATATGAGATAGGTAATCAAGTTCAAGCCTATTTTTCAGCAAATGATTAGGAAATTTACCTCCACTTTTAAAAGCATAAGGAGACATACCGAATCTGTTCTTAAAAGCCCTCGAAAAGGTTTCGTGCGATTCAAATCCATATGCATAGGCTATTTCAACAACTTTAGACTGTTCTTCCCATAACTGCATCGCCGCTTCGGTCAGCTTTCTACTCAATATATACTGTCCAAGTGTTTGTCTCGACGCATGATGAAACAATCGTTGGAAATGGAATTTGGAATAACCAACTTTAGCAGCAACATCATCAATGGTCAATTTCCTCTGTATATGATCTTCAATATATATAACTGCTTCCCTTACACGATATAAATAGTCCACTTTTTCTCGCTCCATCCGCTGATTGTAGCATTTTTCATCAAGAAAATAATCCTCTGTTCCATTACGTTAAGGTAAAGCAATATTCATTATTAATTTTAAAGGACGTGATTAGGCAATGTATCATCCAAGACTACAAGGTACTCATTATGAAATGGGATTAAAGTACGGATCACTCTTATATCGTAATGGTATCCGATTTGACAACATCATTCAATTATCGGAAGAACAGTAGGCTTTTGGGCTTCAATCGTTGTCTCTCTATCACCTGCATTATCCGGAAATTGTGGATGAAATACGAGGAATGTCTGACGGGCTTCAGTATCCATTCGAACCATTTTCCTGTTTTCTGTTGAATATGGGTGTATTCGGTGAAGATTATGGATGTACCTGCATTTGTTTTAAGGATGGTACCGATACAATATTCGCTAGAAACCACGATATGTTCTCAAGGTTCAAAAAAGTGACTGAAAGCTGCCTCGTACGTCCAACTACGGGGTATACATTTGTAGGTCAAGGCGATGCGTCAGTCGGTAAAGAAGATGGGGTTAACGAGCACGGACTTGCTGTAGGCATGACTTTTGTAGCCGCTAATCACACCCAACCAGGATTCAACTTCTTATTCATCGTCCGTTACTTGCTGGAAAAAAGTACAACTGTGCAGGAAGCGATCACTCTTTTGCATACCTTACCCATCTGTACTTCGCAAAACATAATTTTAGCTGACCAGCATGGAGATATGGCTGTCGTTGAATGCTGCTCAGAAGCAATAGTCGTAAGAAGACCTAGGGGAGAGGAACAATTTCTAGTCGCAACGAACCACTTCATTGAACCAACAATGCTCAATTTTGACGGAAAACCAGAACAGAACTGGTATTTATCTGAGACGCGTTATCACACAGCACAGCAAGCTTTAATGATGACCCAGAATTCCGCCGATTCAATACTATTCGCCCAACAGATTTTATCAGGAAAGCTTGGATTTGTTTGTCAATATAAGAAGGATCTGAATTTTGATAGCTTATGGTCTTTTATTGTACGTCTGAACGACTTAACCATTGTAAGATCGGAAGGCAATCCCAGTACAACAAAATACGCCGAAGACACACGTCTGACATGGGCAATCAGGAAAAAGTAACGTATATGCGACTATAAAAAGGTTATCCCTACAACAGCCTATTAGACTGTCTTCAGAATAACCTTATGATTGCTTTATTTACTCACTTGCACCAACATTTTCAACAGTAGAGTTACTGCCTCTGCTCTTGTCGTTGTAGCATTCGGTTCAAATCTGTTATTACCTTCGCGTCAAGCTGGATGATTTAAATTAAATAACAATCTATTCGTGCATGCCGAACAAATGAAAGACCTCAGTCCTATTATTTAGTCATGCCCAGACTTCGTTTATACATGAAGATCTCCTCGACGGCTTGATGATACCCACCTGCAGCTCGGAACGAATCGCCAATTTCAATGCTTAACTTTCGAATTGACGCATCCTTTAGTACGCTTTCCGCTGCCTCTCTAAGATCTTGTGCGGTTAAGCCTTCTTGATTGAGGTGGATACCTGCACCCATTTCAGCAACACGTCGCGCCACAGCAGGTTGATCGGCGCTTTGAGGAAGTACAATCAGCGGCACACCATAATATAGACCTTCACCTGTACTGTTCATACCCCCATGTGTGATAAACAATTTGGAGTGTTGCAATACTTCGATTTGCGCTACGTAGTTGCGAACGATAAAATTCGTTGGAATATCTCCCAATTCTGCAATCTCGATTTGTCTACCGACTGATAGAATCACGGTGTACCTCGTTTCTGAGAAGGCGGCAAAACAGAGCTTATAAAAATCCATTGCTTGATTGAAAACAGTGCCGAGTGATATGTATATCACGCGATCGGAGTCCAGATGAGAGAAATCAAATTGATCATATGAGCACGGCACGAAAGACGGTCCAACAAACTTAAACGTTTCGTCGAAGCTTTCTCCATCGGGCTGGAAGCATTTCGATGTGTAGACGATAGTCAATGGCGCGGGATTGCAAAATACCTCGTAGGCAGAGCTAACTTGCACATTGTATTTCGCATGTATGTTATCGACTAGCTGTTGAAACTCCTGTTGTTCGCGTTCATTCACATCTGCTGGCAAATGACGCGAGAGGCGGTCTTGCAGACTATCAAAGCTGTTTTCTTGAATTGCAAAACTCGTGCATGAGTTGATTGCAGGCAGGTCGAGTATTTGTGCAAGCAATCGCCCACATCCGAACATCGAGTCGTGAATTATGTAATCAAATTGTTCTCCTTTTATTTGTTCCAAAACACTGGGAATGATGATATCGGCAGTGCGTAATAGTCCACCCACTCGAGCCCAAGGATTTCTTCCTCCGGCAAGGAACGCCTCTAAAAATTTGCCGTCATTGAACGTAATCACCTCTGCACCCGTTGGCTCGATGCGATCACGAAATTGTTCGGCTATAACGTAAACTACCTCTTCTCCACGGCGGATAAGTTCTTGAACCACACCGAGGGTTGGATTGATATGTCCTTCGGAACCTCCGTTGATAAACAAAACGCGAGCCATATTCATCACCTTATCTCTCTATGATATATATCCAACTATCGGCATTTTGTAGTTTGAACATTAGTCACTAATAATCCGAAATGAAAAGATACTTTGAAAGATATGAAGAAGTATACTCCCTAGAATTCCATCGAATTAACCCACCTATACCTATTTCATTTCTCCAACAGATCTACTACATCCCTCAAAAAAGGAACCCTAACCTTTTGGCCAGAGTTCCTCTTTTTCGATCTATTAGACTATTTTCTTCCAAGCTTTCGGTTCTATATGCTTTTTCTTCTGAAAAATCTTTTTCAAAAAACGTTCTTCCTTCTTCTCCTCAAGGATCCTTTTGACTCCCCGGATAAGAAGTACTGATCTCATCTCATTCTCATGACTCATTTTTTGAAATCCTTTAAAATACCCATTATCCATGTCTGATCATCTCCGTAGGTATATTATACTATTTCATGAAGAATAGAGTCAATTTTTGTCGATTAACTACCTTGTTATTTCCCACAATACAGGTATTTCGAACTGACATTTAATTCAAGTAGTTAATCCTCTAATTCCACACTTTGAATTTTCCCTTCGGTATCTACATCCCATTCGATTTCAACACCTTTGACGAGTCCCAGGTTCTCATCATCTTCAATGACGATTTCATTTGGAATAGTTAAAGTCTGTTTCCCCCCATGTTCCACTTGAACATCAACCTTCTTGCCATTCACCGATAGGATAACTCCCTCGTATTCGATATGTTTCATGACGACCCCACCGTTGGGATCAGTAATTGTAATTCGCTTACCCCCATCTGAAAGTAATTCTACTTTCTTACGATAGTTATTCTTCACTTCCACATCTTTGATTACTTTCTTAATTGTTACACCAGATGGAATCCCCTCTGTATCTGATACCGTTGATCCTGACGGTGGATTCGGCTGTTTCGTTGTGTTGTTGGTATTCGATTCCTTATTCGTTCCCGTTGGTGATGTGGATTCTACCGAAGGCGTTGTCCCTTGTGGTTCAGGTTGTGGCTTAGAACATCCGCTTAACACCGTACTCATACAAATCAAGAGAAGAAGTGATACTTGACCACGTCTGTGAATGTTACCTTTTTTAAAAATCATCATATACCTCCTTGGTTCACTAATAATCAATAGTTTTTGCTATCTATTTTGCTACTATGCACAGCTCATCCATGTTTCTCCAATGGTTATATATAAGACACTTAGCAACATACAATAGACCCGATATGAAGAGGAATCCTCTTCATATCGGGTCTATTGTGTTTAAGTCGAATCCAATTCTATAATTATTTCCAAATTTCGTCGGCAATCTCCTTGATGAACGCAAGCTTCTTCCACTGCTCTTCTTCCGTAATGATATTCCCCTCTTCCGTGGAGGCGAATCCACATTGCGGGCTGAGGCAGATGTGGTTGATATCTACATATTGAGCCGCTTCCTTGATTCTATCGATGATATCCTGCTTCTCCTCAAGTGCACCTATTTTGGAGGATACAAGACCCAATACAACTTGCTGATCTTTCAATGATTTCAACGGTGTGAAATCACCTGCGCGTTCAGTATCAAATTCTAGATAATAACCATCAATATTATCGATACCGAACAACTCGTCTGCAATTGGTTCATATCCGCCTGAAGATGCCCAATTGGAATGATAATTCCCACGGCATACATGCTTGGTAATAACCAAATCAGAAGGTAAATCAGCAATCGCTTGTTGATTAACTAATGCAAACAGCTTAGCCTGACCCGAAATATCAATACCCTCTTGTTGTCTTGCTTCCCAATAGTTCTTATCACAGAGCATCCCCCACGTGCAATCATCCAATTGCACGCTACGACAACCAGCATCATATAGGGCACGAATAGCAGTGTTGTAGGCACTTGCAATATCCGTCACCAACTCATCGATACTACTGTAGTTAGCATCGGTACTCACTTTGTTCTCTGCACGTAGAAGTTCCGCAAGGAACTGTGCAGGAGCAGGAATGGTCTGACGTGCTACAACGTTATCACCCGTAACTTGTTTCAAGAATTCAAAGTGAGCTACAAATGGATGATTCGAACTACTAATTTTACCGGTTAAACGAGCTGTTTCCGCTCTTGTCTCTATCCCTTGGAACAGGTAACCGTGTTCAACGATAGCCTTTTCCACACCATCTAGTCCCCACATGAAATCAAGATGCCACCAAGAACGTCTGAATTCACCATCCGTCACTGCTTTTAAGCCAACTAATTTCTGCTTCTCAACCAACTTAATGATTTCTTCATCCTCAATCTTCTTCAGCTCGTCTGCAGAAATCTCATCGTTCTGAAATTTGCTTCTAGCGTCTTTAAGTACTTGCGGACGTAGGAAGCTACCTACTGTATCATATCTGAAAGGGGTGACTCCACGCTTTGCTGCGTTCTCAATTGTACTCATTTGGGTAATCTCCTTTAGTGTATGTAATGAATCGCTAAATAAAAGATACCACGGTTGTTCAGTTATACTGTAACTCCAATAAACTATTGCTAGTTATAGCTAAAAGCTATATCACACTAAGATTCGACAATTGCTCGATGAAGTTCCTCAATATAGGCTGATGCGAGCTTGGTGAGCGCAACATTTTTATGAGATATCCACCCAACGTTGATCATTTCATCACAATCCAAAGGAATAGGAATGATCTCATTACCATTCAGATCGGCACTTAGAACTCCAGTAGAGATCGTATATCCATTTAATCCTATCAACAAATTGAAGAGTGTTGCGCGATCATTTACACGAATGCTTTTTGGATGTGACAAGGTACTAAGGATCTCCTCTGCAAAATGAAAGGAATTGTACTCCCCTTGCTCAAAGGATAGATACGGATAATGCTGTAGTTGATCAATCGTTACCATTGACTCTTTAGCTAGTGGATTCTTATTACTAATAAAAATATGAGGTTTTGCCGTAAATAAGCTGTTAAATTGTAGGTTCGCATCTTTAAGAAGTCTACTGATAACCTTCGTATTAAATTCATTAAGATATAGTATCCCGATCTCACTTCGTAAGCTCTTTACATCCTGAATGATTTCATGAGTCTTCGTCTCGCGTAGTGCCAATTCATACTCATCTTGACCATATTCACGAACCAAATTCACAAATGCATTCACTGCAAACGCATAGTGTTGAGTAGATACAGAGAAATTCTGCGGAGAAGGTAATGCATCCAGATAACGCGCTTCCAGTAGCTCCGCCTGTTCAACAACCTGACGTGCATAACCTAGAAACTCTACCCCCTCCTTAGACAGAGATATCCCTTTATTTGTTCGCTCAAAAATAGTTATTTTAATTTCTTCTTCCAGATCCTTGATCGCATTCGAAAGACTCGGCTGGGATATAAATAACCGCTTGGCAGCTAAGTTCATCGAACCGCGACTCGCAACCTCAATCACATATTTCAATTGTTGTAGAGTCAATGAATTCTAGTCCTCTCTATTCACATTCATTCCAAATGCTTCTGCAATCAGCTTATAGGAGTGGATTCTGGCTTTCTCATCATGAATTGGAATATTGAGGAGAATCTCCCCAACATGGTAATCCTTACTCATTTGTAGTAACTGTTCCTTCACCTGAGCTGGCGTACCAATAACCCGACGCTGACGAATTTGCTTAATATGTTGCAGATCCATGTCCGTGTATGGATAATGAACTGCTGTGTTCACTGAAGGTAGGAATGGGATTTCAAGACCTGTTCTAATTCCGAGGAATAGCAAATCACTGCTCTTGGCTAATAGGTTTGCCTCTTCTTCCGTATCCGCGCAAATCACAAGTGTTGCAATCATCGAACGTGGTTGTTCCTCTAATACATGGTTTGGCTCGAAATTCTCGTTATAATGTTGCGTTGCCATTTCTCCTCCAGGTGTGCCGAAGAACTCAGCGAACGCATAGGAAGTACCTAGTGTCGCAGCAATTTTTGCACTCTCAGAACTAGAACCTAGTAACCAAATTTCAGGTGCAGTTGAAATAGCTGGAGCCGCCATCAACTTCTCGAACGGATGCCCCGCTGGGATTGAATCATGTAAATACCCGATAATATCAAGCACCTGCTGAGGATACTTATTCACGTCAACGTATTTGTCTTGTTGGAGGGCTCTCGTAGCGAGAGGCATACCCCCTGGTGCTCGGCCTAGACCTAGGTCGATGCGCCCCGGATGAAGAGCCTCAAGCAATCGGAAATTCTCAGCGACTTTATACGCGCTGTAGTGCGGAAGCATAATGCCTCCTGAACCGACACGAATTCTACTGGTAGCTGCTGCCAAGTGTGCTACCAACACTTCTGGACTAGAGAAAGCAAGCGCGCGCATCGCATGATGTTCAGATACCCAATAACGAGTGTATCCTAGATCTTCTGTTGCTTTTGCAAGCCGAGTCGATCGTTGAAGTCCCTCCGTTGCAGTCTGTCCTTCATTAACATAGACCTGATCTAGCACGCCTAATTTAATCATATGTGATCACTTCTCCTCTCTATAGATGTACGTCTTAAAATTATTATAATAAAAAGCCCTTCATCTAAAGGGCTTTACGTTATGAATACTATGCCATTGCATATTCAAAATAATAGCCAAATCCATTTTACAAATGCATTGTTCCTAAAGTATATCATCTTCATCTGGCGTAAGCCAACGGATGAGTCATAGGACTTCACCATCGTTGACAGCGTTCCACAAATACAAGATCATTGTTCCATTCAATCAAATCTCGCCTATGCGAAACACAGCAAGATCACTGCGTGTAGCTTCATGAACTCCTTTTTCTACCTAACATTATGTT
The DNA here is from genome assembly GCF_900156375.1 of Paenibacillus macquariensis. Lineage (GTDB taxonomy): Bacteria > Bacillota > Bacilli > Paenibacillales > Paenibacillaceae > Paenibacillus_AQ > Paenibacillus_AQ macquariensis. The sequence goes on along the minus strand of NZ_FTNK01000002.1, from coordinate 140,327 downwards.
CATGATGCTATCACAACAAAAAAGAGGGATTCCCCCTCTTTTCTATTCATCCACTACCACATTAAAGGTGTATCATCTGTTAATATCATATCCTACTCTTTTGAATCGTCTTGTAGCATCTCTTTACGTCGGTCATTCTTCTTTTGTTGAAATTGTTGCGCTTGTTGACTCGTCACAGGGTTAGTCTCTAAATCTTTTACCGTATTGATTAGATTCTTATCTGGGCTCATTTGTCATTCCTCCTTGGCTACTGTAACTTAGGTTCAGTATAGTATTGTTGCAGTTATGTGTTCGGACTATTCACGCGAAGAATAAACGGATTCATCATTACACAAATTTTAATTACTTCCTCTTGATCTAAGCACTCTACCTTACCGAGAATCGCCCATTATGGTACAATAGGAAGGCTGCAATGAGTCCAACAATACAATAACGTGAGGAATATGACATTTCATGAAACAATCAACACCATTACGAGCCTTTAATTTCTTGTATTTTGCCTTGCTAGCTATGTTTGTCTCTTTTCTTCCTGTCTATTTTGATTCACAGGGGTTAAGCCCATCACAGATTGGGTTCATTATTGGTACTGGTGGGATAATAACAATCATTGCTCAACCTTTATGGGGGATGATTAGTGACCGGACAAAGACAATTCGAAAAGTATTAATGCTACTGATTGTTTGCGCTTCGATCACCGGATATCTCTTGTACAATACGGCTAGTTATACCATGCTTATTGTATTTGCAATGTTGACTTATTTCTTCCTCATGCCTATTGACCCTTTGACGGAAAGTATGAATTTTCGAATAGCTGAATCCGCTGGTATTAACTACGGATCCATTCGTACGTTCGGGGCATTGGGCTATGCGGTTATGGCGTTATTGACTGGTTACTTAATGACCCACTATGGCTCTCACAGCTTAGCATTAGTATTTGCTGGTATTGGACTTTTAAGCTTTATCATTATTCTTCCTATACCCGATGCACCAGCAGCCACTAAACCGGTAACGTTGAAGAGTCTCAAAAATTTCTTGAGTGGAAAAGAAACACTTCTGTTCTTATTGCTAGTCTTCATCTGTTCCATTCCAGCGCGGATAAACGACACGTTTCTAGGTGTATATATCCTTGAACTCGGAGGTAATCCAGCATTGGTAGGGCAAGCTTGGTTTCTAGCAGCAGGCAGTGAAATTGTCGTATTTGCTTTAAGCTTCTGGTGGCTACGTAAAGGTAAGGAACTTATCCTCATTACAATCGCCGGTGCCTTTTATTTCATACGCTTCTTCATTTCTGCATGGATAACTGATCCACATTGGCTAGCCTATTTGCAAGTCCTCCAACTGCTTACATTCCCGATATTTTATACTGCAGCTATTCAATACCTATATCGGATCGTGCCTGTTGAATGGCGTGCAACCGGTCAGACTGTACTGGCTCTGCTATTTTTTGGAGTGTCTGGCATCTTCGCTTCCTATGTTGGGGGCGCTATGTATGAATTCTTCGGAGCTAAGACACTGTTCCTATCTATCTCAGTAATTTCTTTTGTTGGTGTGATATTCGGTCTAGTCCTACATCGCACTTATGGAAGTAGTCAACGGAATACCGAAACGGTCGACTAAAGGTATCATCAGTCAATAATGAATCCCCGTTCACACAAAGCTACTTGGGGCGATTACATAAGTAAACTATTAATCAGGTTCTGTTAAAGAGAGGAATTAATACACAAATGATTATTAAACCGAGAACACGTGGATTTATTTGTACGACATCCCATCCAGTGGGTTGTGCTAGTCAGGTACAGCAACAAATAGAATATGTACAAGCGAATCCAGCAATTAAGGGTCCCCGCAATGTATTAGTCATCGGAGCTTCTACTGGCTATGGACTGGCATCTCGAATTGTTGCTGCGTTTGGAGCACAAGCAAACACAGTTGGTGTTTACCGCCCAAGTGGTGGAAGTGAGAAACGTACCGCTTCAGCTGGGTGGTACAATTCTGCAGCGTTTGAGAAAGCAGCAGAAGCTGCTGGTCTCAAATCATACAGTGTCACAGGTGACGCTTTCTCTTCCGAGACAAAGGACAAGACGATCGAACTTATTCGCACTGAACTGGGCCAAGTGGATCTAGTCATCTATAGCGTAGCTTCCCCGCGCAGAGTTGACCCACAGACGGGGGAAATGGTCAATTCCGTACTTAAACCTATTGGGAAGTCTTTTACGAACCAAACCGTCAATTTCCATACGGGCGAAGTGAGTCAAGTTACAATTGAAGAGGCAACCGAACAAGAAGTACATGATACGGTCACAGTGATGGGTGGCGATGATTGGCAGCTATGGATCGATGGACTTCGTCAAGCTGGCGTACTAGCTGATAACGCAACCACTATCGCATACTCGTACATCGGATCAGAAATCACGCAAGCTATTTATAGAGATGGCTCCATTGGTCAAGCCAAGGATCACCTTGAGGCAACGGCCCTACAAATGAATGACCAACTCGCAATAGGCGGGGGGCGTGCTTATGTATGTGTAAGTAAGGCACTTGTGACGCAATCTAGTTCCGCTATTCCAGTTGTACCGTTATATGTTTCTGCCTTATATAAAGTTATGAAGGAAAAAGGACTTCACGAAGGCTGTATTGAGCAAACGTATCGATTGTTTAATGAACGTCTGTACACGGATAATGGTACACCTGTAGATGAAAAAGGCCGCATTCGCATCGATGATTGGGAATTACGCGAAGATGTACAAGCTGAAGTCACACAGATTTGGAATCAGATCACGACCGAAAATATTTATGAACTTACGGATCTTAAGGGATACACCCGCGAATTCTTCCAACTGTTTGGATTTGAATCCGAAGGTGTCGATTATGATGCTGATATTAACCCTGATGTTCAGGTCCCTAACTCCCAATAATCAATACGCAATCGTGCAAGACTCGTCATTGGAGGACGATAATATATGGCATTTCAGCCTAAAAAAATAGACCCGAGGGTCGTTCGCACGCAGCGTCTGCTTCGTAAAGCGATGTTTGAATTACTAGAAACACGCGAATTCGAACAAATTACCGTGCAGGATATCGCTGACCTTGCTACCATTAAACGTGCTACCTTTTATCTCCATTTCAATGATAAACAGGATTTGGTTCAGCAATGCATCACTGAGCTGCTTCAAGAACTTCGGGAGTCGATGGAATATTCCACCGAAGAGCCTGAACAGTTTAATTTCACCAGCGGTGAGGCACATCCCAGTTTCATACGGCTCTTCCACCATGTTGGTGAACATTACGGACAGTATCAGGCATTGTTGGTGAAGAATCGGATTCCTGCCTTTTCCTCTGGACTGATGGATCTCATCCATGAATTTGTGTCCCAAGGGATTAACCACATTGAACCGAATGACAATAACCTTACTGCACATCGTGATGTGATTATTAAATATGTGGAGTCAGCCTTTCTTGAGGTGATCATCTGGTGGATAGAGAACCAAATGCCTTACCCAGAGAAAGATATGGCCTCACAATTGATGAATCTCTCCATTAAAGGTCCATATATTATACAACCCGGACATAAAGTCCAATAGAAATAATCTGCTTATGATGTACAAAGAGCGCTCCCGTGAATACGAGGGCGCTCTTTTCATGTCTACAATTTACAAAGCAGTCCAGCCACCATCAATAACCAGTTCCGATCCAGTCATATACCGGGACTCATCAGAAGCTAGATATAATACGCCATAAGCGATATCTTCAGGTTTGCCGAAATAAGGTAATTGTGTGAATGTCTTATAAAATGGCGTAGCGGATTCAAAGGTTGGCGCCGTCATTGGTGTTTCAATAATACCCGGATGAACTGAATTTACGCGAATTTGCGATTTAGCGAATTCAACCGCAGCAGCTTTAGAGATCGCCCGAAGTGCACCTTTGGCAGCTGTGTATGCGCTCGAACCATCCATACCTACAATACCCCCGATAGAAGAAATATTGATAACTGAACCTGCCCCTACCTTTTGCATTTCAGGGATAACGTATTTCATACCCAACATACAACCATTCAAGTTGATATCCATCACTTTATTCCAATGATCCATCTCCAAGTTAGCAATGGTCATAGTTGAAGAAATACCGGCATTATTAACTAGAATATCTATTTTCCCGTATTGTTTAAGTGTCTCTTCGATGACTCTCTTCCAATCGTCCTCAGAAGCAACATTATGTTGAAGAGCAATCGCTTCTCCACCACTACTTTTAATTTCGTTTGCAAGAGAAGTATACACCTTGTTGTCCAATTTGTGAAGTAATATACAGTGTGTCATTTAAATTTGTGATTACTTAACACTCATATTCCGCCAACTGCTCTTATTGAACTCCATTAACAACGTGTTACAATAGATTCTGGCGCGACAATCACAACAGAAATGAGTTGAATCGGTAAATGGTCAAGAACACTAAAATATTAGCAATTTCAGGAAGTATTCGTCAGAAATCTTCCAATACCGCACTAATGAACGCTATTATTGCATTATCTTCAGAACCAATGACTTTCACTACATATCGAGGTTTGGGAAACCTTCCACATTTCAACCCTGACATCGATATCGACGAAGGACCCGCTACTGTCCAAGAACTGAGATCACTGCTTAAGGAAGCCGATGGAGTGCTTATATGTACGCCTGAATATGGAAATGGTGTGCCTGGCGTATTGAAGAATGCCTTAGATTGGATCGTATCCTCAGGGGAGTTTGTCAATAAACCTACTGCTGTAATCAGTGCCTCTCCATCACCTATGGGCGGTGATAAGGCACATGCCTCTCTTTTACTTACTCTTCAAATGATTAATGCTGAAATTGTAGATGGAGGAACGATGATCATCCCACACATCACTTTGAAGCTTAATCAAGATGGGGTTATCACAGATTCCGAAACAAAAAAGGAGTTTTTAACCGTGCTTCGAGGGCTTGAGCAAGCTTGTTCCGTCAGATAAGAAAATTACAATTGATAACCTGACATGAAACGACTATAATGAGACCGAGTCTGGTAAATAAAGTGCTTACACCAGGATTATATTACTATCTTTTCACACTCGGAGGAATTCATATTATGAGATTGGAAAAAGACTTTCTTGGTACTAAAGATGTTCCGTCACACGCTTATTACGGTATTCAAACCATAAGAGCATCAGAGAATTTCCCTATTACTGGGCAACGCATTCATCCCGAATTAATTCGTGCCATGGCTATGGTCAAAAAAGGTGCAGCTATGGCAAATATGGAGATTAGACGACTACTCACATCTAAGGGTGATGCCATCGTTCAAGCCGCTGATGAAATTATTGGTGGTCAATGGTTCGATCAATTTATTGTCGATCCCATTCAAGGCGGTGCAGGTACATCCATTAATATGAATACCAACGAAGTCATTGCTAATCGTGCCCTTGAAATCATAGGCAAGGAAAAAGGAAGTTACGCGGACATTAGTCCGAATAATCATGTCAACATGGCCCAGTCCACGAATGACTCCTTCCCCACTGCAGTCCATTTAGCGGTACTGACGATGATTGAGAAGCTACTTCTGACCATGAAAGACTTACATAAAGCGTTCAGTGATAAAGCTATGGAGTTCGACGGTGTTATCAAAATGGGGCGAACCCATTTACAGGATGCCGTGCCTATCCGTCTCGGTCAAGAGTTCCAAGCTTACGCTCGTGTGCTTGAAAGAGATATAAAGCGACTTACTTCCACTAAAACCAACCTACTCGATATTAATATGGGTGCGACTGCGGTCGGTACGGGGCTTAATGCAGATGTAACTTATATTAAGCGTGTAGCAGAAATACTTGCAGAACTAAGTGGCTTTCCTTTAGAACCTGCAGAGCATCTGGTAGATGCAACGCAAAACACGGATGCTTATACAGAAGTCTCAGCAGCACTGAAAATCTGTATGATGAATATGTCGAAAGTCGCTAATGACCTTCGTCTCATGGCATCGGGTCCAAGAGCCGGATTGGGAGAAATCACGCTCCCATCCCGTCAACCAGGATCATCCATCATGCCAGGTAAAGTAAACCCTGTGATGTGTGAAGTCATCACTCAGATTGCATTCCAAGTCATCGGTAATGACCATACCATTTGCCTTGCATCAGAAGCAGGTCAATTGGAATTGAACGTTATGGAACCGGTATTGGTATACAACTTACTTCAGTCTTTAGAAATTATGAATCAGGGGTTCCGCGTCTTTAGAGAACATTGTATTGAGGGTATTCAAGCCAATGTAGATCATTGTCGTGAATATGTGGAGAACAGCGTAGGTATTATTACGGCGCTTAACCCGCACTTAGGTTATGAAGTCGTATCCCGAATTGCTCAGGAAGCTATTAATACAGGTAAATCGGTACGTAGTCTATGTCTCCTCTACAATGTGTTGACCGAAGAGGAACTGAACATCATACTTGATCCGTATCAAATGACGAACCCTGGTATCGCAGGTGCAGAATTACTTCATAAGGAGTAAGATAGCTTCTCTTGTAGTGAAGGTCGACATCATCAGTAACTTATTTTATTGAAAATACATGATTTGCAATCATAAGAGGGTTAGAACCAGACATGCTGGTCCTAACCCTCTTATGATTGTTTCTTTGATTTAAATGCGTTTAGATTCGAACCTTTGTTCAAATATAGGTACATGAACATGATGCGCTTATATCATGTGACTAGATTCGTTTTTCTCATTGTTATGAATTTTTCATATGCTGTAATATTATAATAATAATGGCGTGAATTCAGGTCTTTATCTATTCGATATGTGAGATTATTCAGATGTGATTGAAAACTGATGCATTTGAAGATTCATTCATAGGAGCAACTAATTCAACCTTTATTTTATCCGGGTCTTCGAAATATACCGCATATGTATCTTGCCATCCAGCTCGTAGTTTTTTGTCCAAATACAGTATTTTTACGGCTCTCTTATTTAGTTCTATCATGATCTCATTGACTTGTTCCTTAGAATTTGTATGGAAAGCCAGATGATTAAGACCTACGCGACGTCGATGGTACGGGATACCCATATACTTTCTTTTTGCTTGTACAAATACAATATAAGTATTATCGTATTTGTAACTCACACCTTGTTCCCATTGCTGATATTTTACATAGCCTAATTTGATAAGAAACCAACCCCAGAAATCCTTTGTTACACTTAAGTTTGAAACGTTCAATTCAACATGGTGTAACATTTAGTAGTCTCTCCGTTCTATTATTGTCTTTTCATAATCCTATTAGCAGAGAGTAAGAACGGTATTCCAAAGGCTGATGTCACAGCAATGATCGTGAATATAATAACGGATGAATCTACGCCTAATGCATCCAAGAGAAATCCTCCTAGCAACGGTGCCATCACATTCCCCAAATTATTGAATCCGATCATTCCAAAATATGTCCCACGCAGTTCTGGTGTGGCGATGCGGTCGATAAGCACATCCGTCATCGTAAACATCAATACCTCACCTATCGTGAATAACACGACACCAACCATTAATCCAATGAGAGATTGAAAGATTCCAAATAATAGTAGACTGATAGATACGAATGCACTTCCTAGTATAAGCGGAATAACTGGTGGTAACTTACTCGCGTATTTAACTACAGGGAACTGGCATGCCAGCACCACGATCGCATTGAGTGATAACATATAGCTAAACCACTTCGCTCCATCTTCAATTGTTGGGCTCATCTCCATATATTGTGCTAAAGTAGAACTGAAATGTCCGTAACCAAGTACACAAAATATCATTCCGATCAGCACACACATAAATATGCGGTCCCCACTAATAGCACGGAGCGCACCCATGAGTGTAACCCGTTCACTACTGCTACTAGTAGCAGTACCCAGTTCAGGGTATCTAATAAATTGAATAATCAACGTCACGCCATAGAATAAGTACACGATCCCCGCAATAACAAAAGACCAGCTGGACCCTGATGCTCCCATTTGCAAGCCCAATATAGGTCCAAATACAACACCCAAGTTAATTGCGGCATACCGTAAGTTAAATACAAGTAACTTGCTTTCCTGAGGTGTAATATCTGCAAGCAAGGCGCGAGATGTTGGCTCAAACATCGCACGACATAGGCCATTAAGTGCATTCACGACAAAAAAGATCCAGATTTCGTCTGCAACGGCAAACCCTATAAAGACTAGAGCCCAGCCGAATACCGAGATCAACAGCACCTTTTTCCGACCTATAATATCAGATATGTATCCTCCGTAGAAACTAGCAAACACACCAATTAACGAGCTTACAGCAACAACGATTCCAGTCTGTGACGCAGATGCACCCATTGTTTTAATCAAATAAATAGATAAAAAAGGGATACTCATGGACGTGGCCATTCGACCAAAAATCGACCCCAGAATAATCGTCCATGATAAGGGATGAATGTTCTTTAATTGTGATTTCATATCATGTCGCTTTCTCCAACTCTAAGTTGTAATTTATTTTCACTGCTTATGTATCCGAACTAATTTTATTATTCTAACACAGAACGTATATTTGCTAAACTGCATGATAGATATTATATGAAATAAGAAATAGCCGGATTGCCTTCGCAGCCGACTATTTCTTATTTGAATCTTCTCCGTTATAAGTTCATAGAATTGACTATCGGTTGCAGACTTCTCGGCCTCATATCCGTCCATTGCGTGTTAATAAACGCCAGACATACCTCACGTGACTGATGTTCTACAACAACAATCCATCCTTCGGGCACTGTGATGTAACTAGGCCAGAGAGAATACTGCTTCTCGTCATTCATCAGAACTAGATAGGTCACATCTTCACGGTCAAATGGATTTGTCATTATATATTACCTCCTATTAAAGTCTAACTTCAGATCGAATACTAGATGTAAGTTTTAGTGATATAATCTTCCCAATCTCAGTAAGTGGTCCAGGTTGACATAGATCTTTATGTCGACAAGCGATATCATGTCTTTCAATCTTTCCTTCAATAAAGGGCTCCCACATTTCCGGCTCTATAGGATCGAACCAATCCGGTATAATCGTCGAATGGAAGAATAGAAGATCTCCCTTAAATCGTTTGGGAACAAATTCACCTAGTATTCGCACAGAGTTCTCATAGGTTTCTTTAAGATTCATAATAATAGCTTCATCAAGGCTAGCTAAAGCACTACCGTCACTACGAAGAATTTCGATAGCCCTTGCTATATCGAGCGGCCCATCACCAATCGTGTCCGGATCGTATCCACCTAAAGCCAATAGTGCGACCAATGCTTCTTCTTCGTCTGGTTCTCCTCGTATTGGCAAGTAATGGCTTGGGAAAGCATCCAACATAGCTAGGAAAGATACCTCTTCCCCTTCTGCTTGCAGTTGCACAGCCATCGCTTGGGCTACATTACCTCCTAAAGACCACCCCAGCAACTGATACGGTCCTTTTGGTTGTATCGATCGGATATGTTCTATATAATCGATTGTCATCTCCTCAAGTGTCCTCGGAAATGCCTCAGACTGTGCAATCCCACGTGCCTGCAACCCATAGATTGGATGATCCATACTGAGATGCTTCATCAATCCTGCATAACACCAACTAAGCCCTCCCGCAGGATGAATACAGAATAACGGGATCTGATCTCCATGTGTTCTAAGCGGAAGCAATACCTGAAGTGCACTACTATGCCCTTCTTCCATATCGAGCTTCTCAGCAAGTGTTGCCACAGTAGGTGCTTCAAATAGGATACCGATACCTGGATCTCGACCCAACGCCTCACGAATACGACTCATGAGACGTACTGCTAATAATGAATGACCTCCTAACTCGAAGAATCCATCATCAATGCCTACTCGCTTCAGTCCAAGAACCTCAGCAAATAATTCGCATAGCACTTCCTCCTGTGGTGTTCTAGGTCCACGTCCATCAAGAACTATGGAGAAGTCTGGGGCTGGTAAAGCTTTTCGATCTAACTTACCGTTCGGAGTAAGTGGCAAAACATCCATACTTATGATTGCAGATGGGACCATGTAATCAGGAAGGATAGCTCCAACATATCTGCGTAGCTCAACCGCATCCGTTGCAGTCCCTAGAGCTGGGACAACATATGCTACAAGACGTTTGTCTCCAGGCTGATCCTCACGAACCACTACCCCTACTTGTTCTATTTCGGGATGCCTACCAAGGACGGCCTCAATCTCTCCTGGCTCAATACGGAACCCTCGAATCTTCACTTGTTGGTCCGCACGTCCCAGATAATCAAGCGTGCCATCACTTAACCGTTTAGCAAGATCTCCGGTACGATACATTCTTGTTCCTGGAAGACCATATGGATCAGCTACAAATCGCTCGGCGGTAAGTCCCGGTCTCTGCCAGTACCCTCTCGCTAATCCTTGCCCAGCAACATACATTTCTCCTGTAACTCCTGTCGGAACAGGCTGTAATGCATCATCCAATACATACACTCGGAGATCTGGAATCGATTGACCGATGAGGCTACTCCCTCGATGTAGAGCACTATCTACGTTCAACTCCATGTAACTGACATGTACCGTTGTCTCGGTAATGCCATACATGTTGATCAGTCTCGGAGCGTCGTCACTATGGCGGTCATACCAATCATCCAATCGACCGAGCTCTAACGCCTCACCACCGAAGATAACATATCGTAATGAGAGTTCCTGTCCCAAGGTAGGATTCTCTCGATCTGCTTGCATCAGTTGATAAAAGGCAGATGGCGTCTGATTCAGGACCGTCACTTTCTCCTGTGTAAGAAGCTCTAGGAAATCTCCCGGTGATCTACTTATCGTATGAGGAACAATAACAAGTCGTCCACCATGTAAGAGAGGTCCCCATAACTCCCACACGGAGAAGTCGAAAGCATAGGAATGGAATAACGTCCACACATCCTCAGAACCAAAATCAAACCATGGCATAGTAGACTCAAAAAGTCGGACTACATTGTGATGAGGAATGACGACTCCCTTTGGTTTCCCTGTTGATCCTGAAGTATAAATCATATATGCCGGACTAAGTGGAGATAACCCTCCTCTTCGGTTAGCGCCGCTTGGATTGATAGAAGCGTATTGTCGTAGTCGTTCCACAGTTGCCGTATCATCCAGTACAATAATCGGAAGACCACCGACAATAGATGTTCTAGAATCAACTTCAACATTTGTAATCATCATAACCGGCGCTGCATCCTCAAGCATATATGTGAGTCTGTCACTCGGATAGTCTGGGTCTAAAGGCAAATAGGCGGCTCCTGCTTTCAAAACAGCTAGAATTCCAATGACCATATCCAATGACCTAGGTAACGCTAAGGCCACCATCTGTTCAGGCGCAACTCCCTCTTCAATAAGCAGGTACGCAAGCTGGTTCGCACGAATGTTCAACTCTTCGTAGCTAAGAGTTATACCATCAAAGACGAGAGCTACAGCCTCTCCATTCTTAGCACTTTGTGCCTCGAATAGCTCTGGCAGACTGACTTGTGGTGACTGTACTGAATCTGCGCTCATTTCCATCATTATACTTTGACGCTCTGCGGACGATAGAATATCAAATTGCCCGATGGCCTTATTCGGTTCATCCACCACAGCTTTCAACAACTGTAAGAATCGAGTAGCCATGACTTCTACCGTACTGCGTTCGAACAAATCTGTGCTGAATTCCAGTAACCCTTCCAGTCCATCAGGTGTGCCATCCGATTTACGACGTTCATTACACTCCAGCGTAAGATCGAACTTGGCCGTACCCACAGCTTCAATCTGAAGTCTACTTGCCACACCGGGGAAATCTAACATTGCATCTGATGTATTCTGTAACACTAACATGATTTGAAACAGTGGATGTCTGGATCTCGATCTCACAGGATTAAGCACTTCAACCAAACGCTCGAAAGGCAACTCTTGATGTTCATACGCAGCGAGATTCACATCACGAACTCTCGTAAGTAGTTCTCGGAAGCTAGGATCGCCAGATGTATCTGTACGTAAGACTAAGGTATTAATAAACAATCCAACTAGCCCATTTACTGCATCGTCACTCCGTCCTGCAATTGGACAGCCTATGGGAATATCGTTACCTGCACCAAGTCGCGTGAGAAGAGCAGCAAGTGCGGACTGTAACACCATGAACACGCTTGATCTGCTGTCACGGGCAATTTCTAATAGTTGAACGTGCAGCTGCGGACTAATCTGAAATGGAACTACTCCTCCTTGATAACTTGCGGCTGAAGGCCTTGGGTAATCCGTTGGTAACTCTAATTGATCTGGTAGATGTTCAAGGTTCTTCGTCCAGAACTCAAGTTGTGTGGCAATAAGACTATCCGAATCATGTTCATTTCCCAAAAGAGTATCTTGCCAAATCGCATAGTCTGCATATTGTACGGGCATCCGTGACCAGGCGGGAGCTTCACCAACACATCGTGCAACGTATGCATCGGAAAGATCTCGTGATAATGGAATCAATGACCAACCGTCACCCGCAATATGATGCAAGAGAAGTAATAACACATAATCATCCGGACCAAGTATAAACAATTGCGCACGGATCGATGGCTCTGATGACAACTCGAAGCTATAGCGAATGGCCTCCGTAAGCGTCTCATCAAACGAAACTTCACTTGTTTCTGTCCGAATTAACACAGGTCGTGCTTCCTCGATATTCAGAATCCGTTGACTCGGCGAACCCCCTGAATCAGGGAACACGGTTCTAAGCGTCTCATGTCGACTTACCACATCAACAAGAGCCTCTTCCAATGCCTCAAGGTTTAATGCTCCTGATAACCGAACAACGAGTGGAATATTATAAGTTGGGCTTGCACCTTCCATTCGGTATAGGAACCAGAGACGACGTTGCGCAAAAGAAAGCGGAACAATCTTTGGACGTATAACCGGACTTATGGCCGGTCTCGCTATTTGACCCTGATCTAATAATTTAGCAATTCCCGCAACTGTTGGGGTTTCAAAAAGACTTCCCATCCCTAATTCAACACCGAATGTATCGCGGATACGCACCATTACCCTACCTGCAAGCAAGGAATGCCCGCCTAGATGGAAGAAGTCATCATCTATCCCTACATGAGCACGGCCAAGGATCTCTGCAAACACATCACATAATATTTCTTCCTGTGGTGTTCGTGGACCGACGCCTATACTCGACGTAAGATATTCTGGCGTTGGCAAAGCCTTTTGATCAATCTTCTTGTTCGGTGTTAAAGGCATTTCTGATAATTCAACAAATACGGATGGGATCATATAATCAGGCAATTCATTGGCGACATAACACCGAAGTTCAGATGCGTCCACACTAGCAGGAGAATCTAATACAATGTAAGCAATTAACCGTTTATCCCCAGGCACATCTTCCCTAGCAACAACCGTGACTTGCTCAACGGATGGATGTCGTGAAAGTAATGCCATAATTTCTCCAAGTTCAATCCGGTATCCTCGAATCTTAATTTGGTGATCCATTCTTCCCAAGTAATCGATAGAACCATCCGTAAGATGTCTCACAAGGTCACCTGTACGATACATGCGCGTACCGGCAGGGCCGATTGGATCAGCAACGAAACGCTCCGCTGTTAGTCCGGGTCTACATAAATAGCCTCGAGCCAAGCCCGCACCAGCGATATACAATTCACCTACTGTCCCTGGAGGTACGGGCTGAAGCGATTCATCAAGCACATATACTTGCGTATTCCATACTGGCCCACCGATAGAGGGCTTAAGTGTAAGCTCACTTCCAAGAAGCGCTGCCGTAGAATAAATGGTCGTTTCTGTTGGTCCATATTGATTATTAATCTGACAACCAAGCTCTTGCAGTGCAACTTTAAGTCCGATCGGAAATGCCTCTCCACCTGTAATAATTCGGAGCCCATCGAATCTATCCGGTTTGCTTGTAACAAAGGCCTGCCATAATGTAGGGGTTGCCTGCATTATGGTTATGCCATGCTCTCTGATCCGCCTACCCAATGAGACAGGATCCATGATCATTTCTTTTGTAGCAATATCCATACTCGCGCCTGTGGCCAAAGGAAGGTACACTTCAAGCACAGATATGTCGAACGCGATCGTGGTAACGGATAACAATCGATCCTCTTCACTTAACTGGAACCGATCTTGCATCGCAATGAGTAGATTAGTCAGACTACCAAAAGTCACCATAACTCCTTTTGGCTTGCCGGTTGAGCCTGAAGTATAGATGATATATGCGGGGTTAAGAGGTGATACATCATTTATGCGATCAGCATCGATAGGATTATGGTCAGCATACTGCTTGAGTATATTTCTGGTAATTGGATCATCTATGAAGAGCTTAGGTACTATATACAGATCTGATAGATTGGTTCTAACCTGAGTATCTGTAATGACATACATTGGCCTAGCATCATCCAGCATATAAACAATTCGATCGGTTGGATAATCTGGATCTATTGGAAGATATGCCGCTCCCGCCTTATGTACAGCTAAGATAGCGACTACCATATCTATCGAACGTGACAGCACGAGTGCAACAATGCCTTCTGGTCTAACCCCTTGTGCAATCATGAGATGTGCGAGACGGTTCGCTCGTCTATTCAACTCCGCATAGCTTAAAGATTCCTCTTTAAGGAATAAGGCGATAGCATTCGGTGTTTCTACCACTCGTTCCTCAAATAAGATGTACGGAAATGTTTCTGGCACATGATGCGTGGTTTCATTCCACTTCGTCAACACTTGTTGGCGTTCCTCAATGAGAAGGTAATCGATTCGCGAGATCGGTTGGTCGATTTCAGCTACTGAAAGCTTATCTAAGAGATTTAGAAAACGTCGATGATGTGCCTCCAACTCAGCTGAGCTGTATACTGATGGATTACCATCAAAGTCGATTCGCAAGCCACTTCCATCAGATCTGTTGTATATATTGATTAATAAATCGTCTACAGGACCTGCTGAAATATTCCTTGTTGTCCCTCGATACCCATCAAAACTCAGATCATAGTCAAAAGGCATGACATTAATGACAGGTCCAAACAATCTTCGTTGATCTCCAAGCAATTTAAGGTCACGACGTAGATCTTGTTGTCTGTAACCTTGGTGTTGCTTAATTTCACGAATCTCCTGTGTAATTTGTTGTAGAAGTTCATTTAGATTCATATCCGCTCGTACGTCCAAACGAAGGGGTAACAAATTCATGACCATACCTGGAATTCGAAGTGATGCGGATCCCAACCGACACATCATAGGTAGACCGAGAATAATTTCGTTTGCTCCCGTTAACCGATGCGTATAAATGGCTGTAGCTGCAATCACCACCTCAGGCCAACTTGAGCCTGCCTGACTTGCTACGATTTGCAAACCATTCATTCCCAGAGGAGTTAGCTCCGCAGACTGTCGAATAAAGCTTCTCGCAGATCTCGACGCCTTGTTAGCAAGGCTTACCACCTCAGGTTCGTCAGCAAAGCGTGATGTCCAGAATTGACGATCCAATTCGATTTGATCTGATACAAGATACTCCGAATCTTCATCCAGAATGGATTGTAATGACCCGAAATGTCCTTTTTCAAATAAACGGTTCTGTCCTAAAGCAGTATAGATGTTAGCTACTCTTCCTGCTATTAATGAGAACCCAAAGCCATCAATGACAATATGATGAATTCGTTGATACCAATAATACCGATCAGGTGCTAGTCTAAACAAAGCTTCCGTAAACAAAGGTCCACATTTCAGATCAATCGGCTTGCTCATATTCTCATTCATCCATGCCACTGCTATTTCGTGCGGATTCTTCTCCCCACTAACGTCTATAACGTTTAAATGCCAATCGAAAGTTGGATCTATTGTCTGCCATGGCCCATCTTGATCCTCACCGAATCGAAGATGTAACGTCTGTGACTCCTTCACAACTTGCCTCAACGCAAGCTCGAACCTTTCAGGTTCTACTCGACCATGTATTTCAATCCATTCGCCAGTGTTAAAGATCGGATTATCCGGGTCAAGTTGCTGTGCGAACCATATACCAGACTGTGCTCCGGTCAAATTTAATCGAGTACATCCACCTTCAGACATGATCATAACCTCCTTTCATCCCCTCCTTCATACATTGAAATAATCGACATTTGGCAAATGGCTGTCCTCGTCTGAAGACATCAACGCCCACCAATCGGCTATCGTCGGCCGCTCAGCCAACTCTACGAAAGTAATCTCAATCCCTCTACTGCGCCACCCTTCAACTAGACTCATGATTCTAATTGAATCCAACCCCCATACGTTGATCAGATCATCATGTATTCCAATATGTTTGGGTTGCTCTTTAATGATCCAAGCTATCTCTTCACGTAATGACTCCTGTGTGATCGGTGCTTGTATTTCGGTGTCAGCTGAACTCAGGTCCCTTGCCACCTGCTTCCGATTTAGATCTTCAATCAGTTGTTGCGTCGTTATAGTAACTGCACATCGCTCGGATGCATAAGTTATTGCCATTCTGTGTTTCTCCAAAGAGAAATCTGCTACTGCATCTGCGATAAAGAAAGGTTGAATATCCTGCATGAATGCTTCACAGGAAGTTAAAAGACAGCCGATGTGGGCATAGATCCCACACACGATCAATTGATCTCGACCTTGCTGATTCATCAACTTCAGCAGGTCCGTCTTCTGAAATGCACTATATCTCCACTTCGTCAGAACAATATCCTCTTCGCCTGGCGAAAGTTCCTGTACGATTTGCTTCTGAGCTGGGCCACCATTAATACCAGACCCCCAGAAATCCTGCAGCAATCCACGTTGTTCAGGTGTCTGTCCTCCAGGTTGTGCCGAATAGATTACAGGTATTCCAAGTTCAGAAGTATACATCCGGAGTTGTTGGATGTTCGCAATAAGCTCTACAACTGGCGATTCCTGAACATCGAACGCATCCAGGAAATATTGTTGCATGTCATGAATAAGTAACACTGCTCGCTTAGGATCGATAGTCCAACTTACTTTATTTGTTGGTAGATCAGATTGTACAGGCATTGGATAGGGCGATATATTTGGAATAGCCATGTTAACTCCTCATTTCAATATTAATATAGTCACTTCATTATCATTAGGAATTCGAAAGGGAGCTTAGCTTCTGGATAATGATTTCACGAAGCGTCTTCTTACTCACTTTGCCAACTTTTGTCTTGGGGAATGTATCAATGAACTCAACTCGATCTGGTATCTTGTAAGATGCTAATCCTCGTTCTCTCAGGAAGACTTTAACCTCCGCGAATGTGAGAGATGAGTCATGTGGAATAATGAATGCACACGTACGTTCACCAAGAAATTCGTCAGGCATCGCGACCACTGCCACGTCGTGAACACCAGGGTGTGCTAAGATATGATTCTCTAATTCTTCAGCCGCTACCTTATCTCCACCTCGATTGATCTGGTCTTTGTCACGACCTTCTACGACTAGGTAGCCACTTGAGTTCAGACTTGCAAGGTCTCCCGTACGGTAAAATCCATCTGTTGTGAACGACTTAGCGTTATGTTCCTCCGCCTTATAATAGCCTCGTATCGTATAGGGTCCACGTGTCAGAAGATGGCCAACGATCCCTAACTCTACGTCATTATCCTCATCATCTACGATCCGTATCTCATCATAAGGTGACATCGGTCCTCCCTGTGTATTCACAATGATGTCTTCTGGATCATCAAGCCGAGTATAATTAACAAGTCCTTCAGCCATTCCAAATACCTGTTGAAGCGTGCATCCGAGCGTTGATCTCACACGCCTTGCTACCTCTGCACTGAGCTTCGCACCACCAACCTGCAATACTTGAAGAGAAGTTAGATTAGGACATCTTGATCCTGCTGCATCAAGCCAAATCAGGGCAACAGGTGGTACGACAGCCGTAATTGTTACCTGTTCTTTGGATATCAGTGGAAATACTTCATCCGGACTTGCACCACGAGCAAGAACAACGCGACCACCGGCATACAACGTCCCAAGAACACCAGGTGAACTTAGCGGATAATTGTGTGCAATAGGAAGTACCGCAAGATAAACCGTATTCTCATCCAAAAGGCATATCTCGGCACTCATCCGTAAACTGTATATATAATCATCATGTGTTCGAGGAATTAATTTCGGTAATCCTGTAGTCCCACCTGACAACTGTAGAAATGCTATATCGCTTGGACTTGGCTCTCGCAATTGACTTACTGGTTCTGTATACATATCGCTGAGTGAGATAAATGGGCCTGGTTTTCCTACCACAATGACATGTTGCAAGGTCGGAACATTGGCTTTCACTTGTAAGGCAAGTTCCCGATAATCGAATCCCGAATCCACATCAGCAATAATATAAGCAACCGCCTCTGAAAACTCGGATATATAGGTAATCTCTGACTTTCGATGTAAGGGTAAGGCGAACACGGGCAGTGCTCCTAAGCGAAACAAGGCGAAACAGACTTCAAGAAATTCTGGGAGGTTAGGGAGCTGTACGATGACTCGATCTTGTGCCTGAATTCCTAAGTCGTACAATCCTTGTACCAATCGATCTACTCTTGCATCTAACTCTGCATAGCTTATTCGACGTTCACCACTGACAATTGCAATCTCTTCTCCGTATGTGGTTGCGCGTTGACGTAATAGTTCGCCAAACGTTTCTCCTAACCAGCACCCATCATTCTGATACTGCTCTGCAAACGCCATAGGCCATGTGGGGCATCCTGATAACATGAATGATCACTCCCCCATCTCATCTACTTGTTGCTTCAACCCCATGGCGACAAATAACGTCTGGAATTTCGCTGAAGTCTCCGCAAGCTCAGCCTCTCCAGTCGATCCGCCCACAATTCCCGCTCCTGCGAACAGACGAAGCGAACGACCTGTAACTTCAGCACAGCGAATGGTAACCGCCCATTCACCATCCCCATTGGAATCACACCAACCTACCATTCCAGTGAAGAAACCTCGTTCAAATGTCTCAATTTCCTTAATGACTTCTCTTGCTAGATCCGTGGGTGTTCCGCAGACAGCAGGAGTAGGATGTAACGCCACTGCTAGCTCTAGAACCGAAGTCCGAATATCATCAAGCTCGCCAACAATTTCCGTCGATAAATGCCACATCGTATTGGTCTGAACAAGTGAGGGTTCATCGGGAACGACTAATGTCTTGCAATAAGGATGGAGTGCTGCTGCCACAGCAGCTACGACCACAGCATGCTCATGTCTATCCTTGGATGAAGCAAGTAATGCAACTGCCCGTCGTTCATCTTCAATTGAATCTTCACTTCGAGCAGCAGATCCTGCCAATGGGTTAGCTATGATCTGGATACCTGCCTTCTTCACCAACAATTCCGGGCTTGCACCAACCAACGTATGAGGTTCCTCATTCAACAGACTTATCCCAAAGGTATAGCCATGTGTATTGTTCTGAGCCAAATTCCGAAGTAATCCATGTGTATCCACTACCGTCGGCAACGTAATATGAATAGATCTGGATAGAACTACTTTCTGAACATCCCCTTGTGCAAGACGCAATAATACTTGATTTACGCCTTTGGCAAATTCAGCTGCTTCAGGAACCTCTTGAACCTCATAGTCAGTAATAAGTGATTTATTCACCTTTATCTCCGAATTGTGAAGTAAAGGACCTGCCCATTCCGCACTCATAGGCACAATAAGTTCGCTTGGTTTCGTATAATCAAATGGGATTGCACCTACAACAACCGAGATATCATGACCAGATTTCTTCGTGTGAGCAAGGAGTTCTGCAATACGCTCTGGCAAGTTCTCGAAGTTATTCGATTCACCATGCTCATTCGATAATAATCTAGCATGTACACCTCTTGCTAATAGCGTTCGCTCTGGTGAAGACCAAAAAAACGAAGAACCTTCTCGGTAATCTTCAAGAAGTTGTGTTGCTACTGCTGGAGCAACTTCATTTTTCAACATGGTTATCTCTCTCCTTTCAATTGGTCATTGGTCAACTTCCTAATGTGGCGCCGCCGTCAATACATAAATCTTGCATCGTAATATGCCTTGCCTGATCGGAAAGCAAGTAGAGCACTGCATCAGCAATATCCGAGGACATTGCTAATCTACCAAGTGGGATTCCCACCCGATGCGACTCGATATTACCTGCGATGACGCCTTGAGCTTCGTCATCACTGTTCCATAACGCTCGCTGCATCGCTGTATCTGTGGAACCTGGAGAAACAACATTACACCGAATATGGTTATGGGACTGCTCCAGCCCTAAGCACTTGGTGAACATCGTTGCTGCAGCCTTCGATGCGGCATAGGCTGACATATGCATTCGTGGTACCCGTGTTGCATTAGAACCTACTGTCACGATAGAGCCCGTCTGACGTAGAGCCATTCGCTTTACAACCGAGCGAGAGACATAAAAGACACCATTCGTGTTCACATTGAACGTTTCCACCCAATCTTCATCACTTAGTGATTCAATGGGATCTACTCTAAGAATGCCTGCCACGTTAACAAGAATTTCTATAGGGCCCAACTCGCGTTCGATTCGCTCCACAATGCTCTCGACAGCTGAGCTGTCACCTACGTTTACTGGATACTCCTTAGCCTGATGATCATGATTACTCAAATCTGCTACCAGTCCTTTAAGTCCTTCTACATTCAGATCTACTGCTGCAACAATAGCTCCCAACTCAGCTAATGCTCGAGCTACAGCTTCGCCAATTCCCTGTGCAGCACCAGTCACAAGAGCTACTTTACCTTTGATTCCCGTGAATCCCACTCCATCCTTCCCCTCCCTTTCTTTGCAGACCTGTATTGCCCTGTAATCTTCCCCTCATCTTCACGATCATCTATTTATCGTAGATTTCTCAGGTTTAAGCACACGACGTAAAGTTCTACTTATCAATACCGGTAATACGGATACATGACCTTCATCCTCGAACTCTTTAAATGTCAGCTTTAAACCACGATCTGAGAGCATAGAGAGACGTTCAGATAGTTCTTTCGCATGATACAGATTACGAGAGACGTGACTCTTCTCCAATTCTCCCATCCCAATCAGTACCTCAACGTTGACCACTTCCTGTTCTAAGCGCCCCACAAACTTCTGCTCTTCTTCAAAGAAGGCTTCTCTATTCCAATGAATAGATGGGCTACCGGCAATATAGTGCTGAAAGGCAGTAGGCTTAGTAAACAGTGCATATAATGTGAAAAGACCTCCAAGAGAATGACCAAATATCGTTTGTCTATTCCTGTCGATATTGAATTCATGTTCGATCTGTGGTTTCAGTTCTTCTTCTATAAAAGATAAGAACGCATGCGCTCCACCTTGTTCGGGTAAAGGAGTTCCGTCAGAATTATGCTGATATTCGAACGATGGAACTGGCGTGTAATCATAATATCGATCTGGAGCAAATGGTCGATTCGTCTGATACCCGATGCCTACAATGATTGCGGGTATTATCCCCGTCTTATCCGGTCGGTGACACTGCATTCTTAACGCCTCTACCATCGTTGTGAAAACTGAATTACCATCTAGCATATAAATGACTGGATAGCCAGAAGGTGGGGCTGCTTCGTAAGGTATTGCCACCATAATTTTATATTTACGATTTCCCACACGTGATTGCATAAACCATTGTTCGGTACGTGGGATTTCAATCCTACTTCGTGAGAAGTCTTGTATCGTCGTAATTCCATCTTGTCTATTTAAATGAATACTCATAATGACCCAACACCACCCGTTTTTTTGTGCAAAAAATCTCCCCTAAAGGCTACATGATAACGTCATCTTTCAATGTCATTTCACCTGTATACCTTTAAGGGAGAGGATAAGAAATAATTTGCAATTATTTAGTCAGTATCTTGACCGTATCATCAATAATTTTCTCATAAGCGATCAGACCACTTCCAAGCCAATACTCATCGTTCACCTCATACACATGTCCTTGCTTCACGGCAGGGATGCTCTTCCAAATAGCGCTATCCGTCATTTCCTTCAACCGCGCAGTACCTTGATCATATGCATTAATCACAAATATGTAGTCAGCATCAATTTGAGGGAGTACTTCCATCGATACATCTAGACTATTCTCATTTTCCGTCAACTTGGTCATCCCAATGCCTAGTTGTTGGTTCAAGACATATCCACACAAATATTTTCCACCCATCAAACTAACGCCTCTAGGTGCAAAGCGGATAATAGCCACCTTTTTGCCTCCAGCTGATGCAGCTATCTTTTCTTTCGCTTCATTAACTTTCTGGTCATATGCCTTCAATACTGAATCAGCTTCTGTAGATTTTCCGAGTAATTCCCCGAGCGTACCCAGTGTCTTATCCATATCTCCAGCAGCATTATTAAACACATACGTCGGTGCGATCTTAGCATATTTCT
Source organism: Paenibacillus macquariensis (assembly GCF_900156375.1). Classification (GTDB taxonomy): domain Bacteria; phylum Bacillota; class Bacilli; order Paenibacillales; family Paenibacillaceae; genus Paenibacillus_AQ; species Paenibacillus_AQ macquariensis. Next base: position 117,984 of record NZ_FTNK01000002.1, on the reverse strand, counting down.
CGTACATGCCATCTTTTGCATAACTAGCTGTGTGTAGAATAATTAGATCAGGATTGTATGACATTAGCACCTCTGGCGATGGTAGCCCACCTGAGAAATCTAGCTTCGGAACATCTTTTAATTCCTCTTTCAAATACTCATGTCCCATCTTACCGTTTGACCATTGAACTACCGGTTTGACACCTAACTTAAGTAGAGAATCCTCGAGATAAGGAGCAAATACCCTCTGCGTTGTTGCTGGAATCTTCACCTCGTTACCAAGATCGTCCTTTAAAATACGTTCTGCAGCCGGTTCTACTGTTTTCTCCTCGTCCACAGGTACTGCCGTAGTTGTTGCTGCCACAGTTGTTTTCTGTGCTGTCGTGTCCACACTATTATTAGATCCACAGGCAGCAAGTAAGCTTCCTGTAAGTGCTAAGCACAGCCATACGGAAGCCCTCTTTCTCATAACCTTGTTAAGTCTGGTGTTGATGTGAAACATAATTCATTTCCTCCTATGATAATGATTATCACTGAGAATTATTATATGTCATATCCTATCGAATTCACCATGGACATAATCCTGAAATGAATTTGGACATTTTCCTGTAAATAGGAGTAAAGCTTCATCTAACATTCGAATGATCGCAACAGCTGAATATTCAAACCATGGATCAGATAGAATGTAATATACATGCCTGTTTCTTACTGCTGTCAATTGAATCCATTCTATTGAATGTTGCAGAGCTAACCAATATGTACGTGATGAAGCCTCAGGGCACACGACCAGCAGAATACGCTCTGGATTGAGCACTGCTAATTCCTCAATCGTTACAACTATGTTAGATGAAACCTCTAACCGATTAAGTATTTCGAGATTCAGATCTTGATATAACACATCCTCTAAGCCTCGATTCCAATACATATAGATGTTGGGTCCATAGATTCGCAACACTATAGTTCTGTCACTTCCTAACACTTGGCCGATGTGATCTTTAGCTGCCAGAACTTTATGATCATACTGCTCGATCCATAACTTGGCACTATCCTCCCTATCCAGAAATTGCGCAATCATCCTCAGTTGATCTCTCCATCCAACATGCTTTGTCGGGACAAAAAAGGATGGAGCAATCGCCATTAATTGATCTCTATCCTCGGGACAGAACTGATCTGTACCTATAATTACATCAGGTCGGTCTTGGGCTAACTTCCTCAAATTAGCTTCGAATTTCTTAGTAATATAAGGGTCACTAAGATCTAAGTGTGACTTAATCTTCGTACTATAAGCGTTATAGTAATAATCCGTCCATTTCGGATCCAAAGGTGCTGACATAGGTACAATATTCAGGGCAATCAATTGTCCTGTAACGGATGAGGAACATGTAGCAATGCGTTGCCTCTTATGCTTGTTATAATCCGATGGGGGCACACCCACCTCTTTCTTAAATATACGACTGAAATAAAACTCATCACTATATCCTACCTTTAAGGCGATATCTCTCAATAGCTCATCGGATTCTGTCAGATATCGCTTGGCATGATTAATTCGGATGTATGTCAAATAATTCATAGCGCTCATCCCAAATGTTCTTTTAAAAAGATCACCAAAATACTTTGGGCTAATATCCGCCATTTCTGCTAATTGTCTTATAGAAAGTGGTTCATTATAGCACTGGTTCATGTATTCTCTGATCTCAATCAGACTCTTCTTGGGATTCTGCTCCGTCGTATGTAAGCTATTGTCTGTCAGCAGTTCTTTGTCTGGAAGCATAAAGACCCTCCTTTAGATTTGTGAGTTCAGTTCATTTAAGTATTAGATAAGGAATTCTTATCGAAAATGATAATCATTATCACACTTTAAAATAGCATATCGTCTTTCCATCAGTCAATCAAATATTGGAAATACCGAATTCAATACATAATAAAAACCCGCAGAAGATTTGCTTAGGTATCAAGCAAAAACCTTCTACGGGTTCTTCATTGCAGTTATTAATATTATTTACAGCTACCCTTATCTGAGTTCATCCTACATCTTTAATACATTTGAGTATGGACTTCCTCTTTCACCATCTCAATCAATTCTCTCACACGCCTAATGCCTAGATCGCCTTCACCGCGCTTACGTACTGACACGCTATCTGAATTCCTCTCATTCTCTCCAATAATAAGCATATATGGTGATTTCTCTAGCTGTGCCTCACGGATTTTATAACCAAGTTTCTCATTGCGCACATCAATCTCTACTCGTATTCCAGCCTGTTCTAACGATTTCTTCACCTGAAAGGCAACATCATTATAGTTCTCGGACACGGACAAAATCTTGGCTTGTACCGGTGCGAGCCATATTGGAAATGCTCCACTATAGTGTTCTGTTAGAATGCCTAGGAATCTATCTATAGAACCAAATATAGCTCGATGGATAACAACAGGTCTATGCTTCTGATTGTATTCTCCCACGTATGTCAGATCGAATTTCTCTGGCATCTGGAAGTCCAATTGAACCGTGCCACATTGCCAATTTCGTTTGAGTGCATCTTGAATGTGAAAGTCTATTTTAGGTCCGTAGAATGCACCATCACCTTCATTCACACGATATTGAATGCCACGCTGATCAAGCACATTTGCCAAAGATTGTTCAGCAATATCCCACAGTTCATCCGATCCCATATAATCTTCTGGGCGAGTGGATAGCTCAATCTTATATTCGAATCCAAAGACCTTATAGATATGATCAATCAATGCAATAGCTCGACTAATCTCTTCTTCAATCTGATCCGGACGAGCAAATATGTGGGCATCATCTTGGCAAAATGTACGAACTCGCATCATCCCATTCAGTGCACCCGAATATTCGTGGCGGTGAACTTGACCAAATTCAGATAAGCGGATAGGTAGATCTCGATAGGAGTGTAGACTATTTTTAAAAATAAGCATATGCCCCGGACAATTCATTGGTTTGAGTGCAAAGGTTGTTTCGTCCACATTCGTAAAATACATATTCTCACGGTAATGCTCGTAGTGTCCGGATTGCTCCCATAGCCGATTGTTCATCATCAGCGGTGTAAATACCTCTTCATAGCCCCATTGTCTTTGTAACTCACGAGAGTATTGTTCAAGTGTGTTTCGAATCGCCATGCCCTTAGGTAGATAGAAAGGCATTCCAGGAGACTCTTCTGAGAACATGAACAATTCGAGTTCCTTACCCAGCTTACGATGATCACGTTTCTTCGCTTCCTCCAACAGGTACAGATGTTCCTCGAGATCTGCCTTTTTCGGAAAAGAAGTGCCATAGATACGCTGAAGCATTTTATTATCCGAGTTCCCGCGCCAGTATGCCCCCGCTACACTTAATAACTTAAACACTTTAATTCGTCCAGTAGATGGCAAGTGCGGTCCCCGGCATAAATCTACAAACTCCCCTTGCTCATAAATCGAAATGACTGCGTCCTCCGGCAAGTTGGCAATGAGTTCTAGCTTTAACGGCTCTTCCAATTGCACGAACATTCGGTTGGCTTCCTCTCGACTCACCTCTCGACGCAAGATAGGCAGATTCTCTTGAATGACTTTGCTCATCTCTGTCTCAATCGCAGCTAGATCATCGACAGATAAAGGTGTCTCTATATCGATATCATAATAAAATCCATCTTCGATAACAGGTCCAATTCCTAACTTCACATCTTTCGAAGGGTACAAACGTTTAATCGCTTGTGCCATGACATGTGCAGTAGTATGTCTATATATATTTAATCCTTCTGGGCTATCAAGTGTTATCAACTCGACGAGGCAATCATGCTCAATCGAGTGATTGAGATCAACGAATGTGCTGTTCGTTGTTCCAGCCACCGCATTCTTCTTCAAACCTGTACTGATTGATTCTGCTACTTCTAATATCGTGGTTCCTTGCGGATACCTCCTAACTGTTCCATCTTGCAGCTTTACGTTAATCTCATTCATCTTGATTAGCCTCCATTTCACATAAATTATTGTATTATTTATTGAACGCAAAAAAGACGCATCACATCCCACCAAGGGACGAGTGCATCTAAGCTCGTGGTTCCACCCTAATTCAACCTGTCACATACACACCCTGAGGTTATTCACCCTAACGTGTTTGTTATAAACAAGGTCCTTCATTATCATTAGTATCCTATAACGTAGATAAGACGGTGATATGTACAACCGTAGATTAACGGGTTCAACACCACAGCTACAAAGGGGTAATCTCACAACCGGTACAGTAGAAGCTTGCAGCAATCACTTCTATCTCTGGGCAGTCCGGAAAAGGAAATCATGTCTTTGATCAGAGCTAACTTATGTTCGATTGGTGGTAATTCCCAACCGATAATGTGTTCATTATAAACCCACTTGTTTAAAAAATGCAACCCGGAGCATTCTCATAATTACGATTTTAGCATCCTACGTTGTATCAAAAGACCACTAGGGCATAAGCCAGAGTGGTCCTGTGACATGGCATAATGGTTCTAAGGAAATATACACAAAGCCCCAGCCAAAATGAGTTATTTTAGAAAATAAATTTTAAATTATATACAGAATGCTTTGGTGATGATAACAAGCAAAATGAACAATACTAAAATTGCTCCTACACCTGCACCGCCAAACCCACAACTTCCAAATCCTCCTACACCGCCAACGCCACCATATCCTCCAATAACATCGCTCATCGTATTTCCCTCCTTTTCAATTGGGTACATCATACAATATGTGCAACCATGATCCGGAGAGTGGGTTAAATGGCAAGGAATTTGGGAATTTGGGAATTTGAATTATCAAACATTCACACCCTTCACTTATGACGATACCAGTAAGTATATTGCTCTTCATAGTTAAGCTTTTTATAACATTGAATGGCGGCAGTGTTATTCTTCACCACTAGCAGATAACTTTTTGTTGCTCCAATTGACTTGGCCCAATGTAAAATATGGAGTATTAATTGTTCGCCGTACCCTTTATTTCTATAGTGTCTATCCGTGACAATATCGTATAATCCTACATGATCTCCTTCAACGACACCAAGCCCACATGCTACTGGAACTGCATTAACATACACAATACAATACCCTTGTCTTAACTTAGATCCCGTTAACAACTTCCGAGTGACTGACTTCATTCGATCTGAGAGACCATTCATTTCACTCATGGTGTCGAGCCACTTATCGTTCAAGCATTCGCTGATCTCCATTTCTGTTATAGAGGGGACTTTGATATCCGTTAAGCTGTCTAATGTCTGTACACTTGAAAGGTCTAGTACACCATATCCCCGACACTCCAATACTTGATCTAATGACTCTGGTACAAAGGGAGTTATTTTAAAAATAATATCTTGACCTGCACGTGAATATATCTGTTCACAGTTCATGATTTTCCTATCCAGATTATCGTCAATTCCATGATATATCGCATTGATAGAATTCGATCTTTTCGTATATCCATCCGCGAAGCGCAATAGCCAGCCGTCTTGAATAAGTGTCTGTAATGCTGGCCAAGCGTTTAATGAATATTCTTCAATTTTTTTACTCATTTAAGCATCGCCCCCTTGTTATTTATGAATAAACATACAATATTATTAATATAAATACAATATTAGAATAAATAAAAACAGGTCCCAACAAGGAACCTGCTTACAAGAAAGAAATGCTTTTCTCAAGATATTATAATCCTACAACTTGGATAAGATCCATAAGATTAGAAATGTTATATTTCGGCTTAATACCCTCAGGTAACATCATGTTGTGACGGTTATAATAACAAAAATCGATGCCTGAATTCAGAGCACCTTGATAGTCATCTTGTAGTGAATCTCCCACAAAGAGAACCTCATTGTTATTCAGTCTGAAGTCATTTAAGGCACAATCGAAAATTTCCTTATGAGGTTTTCTAACACCTACTTCATCAGATATGACTAAGCTCGTGAATACATGATCGATGTTCCCCGCTCTGAGCCGTTTTCTTTGCGCTTCACTTAAGCCATTTGAAATGATTCCTAGCGGATACTTATCCTTAAGTATGGACAATATTTGTTCTGCTCCATCTTCGAAGTAACATGTATTGCAGAAATAGTTCCAATACGTATCTGATAGTTTGTTATGTAGTGACTCATCAAGTTTGAGCGAGTCTCTAAATGAACACCTCAGTACATCCTTCATCGTTGTTATTGCCCCACCATTAACATAATCCATCCAATAACGAAAATTATACCCCGAGAAATCTTTCCAAAATACATCCCATGCCATGACATCGTCAATAAAAAGCTGATGGTCATTACATGTTCTTTTCATAGAATCAACTTCAGATAAACTGTAGTTCAATAGGGTATTATCCAAATCAAATATAATGGCCTTATACATCCTTGTTCACCTACTTTCCTTCGTTCACTTGACGTCCACTATTAATCACTTTTTCTTAAAATGATTAATCGTGTTTGCAACACCAGTTATAGCAAATAACAATCCCACGAATCCAAATCCATATGTTATTTTCCAGTTACTATGATCTGAGATTACCACGGTAACAATAAACGCAATCGCTGCTAAGTAATTTAAGATAGCAATCGTTAAATAATTAATTCCCTTCAACGCTTTTCACCTCTTCATTATTAATATGAACCTCTAACAATCTATTGATTCACTTCGTATTCCATCAGCCAACAATCTCTTAATTCGCCTTCATGCCATTCATGTTGTACAAGGAGCTTCTTCTTGGTAAATCCATTCTTTTCATATACTCTCAGAGCTCTTGTATTCCATGTTTGAGGATCCATTACGATTTTCTTCGCAACTTTATTGGTTATAAGGTAGCTAAGCATGTCTTTAATGACGCGTGAACCGATTCCTTGATTCCAGAATTCAACTTCTCCTATGAATTGGTCCATTCCATATATTTTACCATCAAATTCCTCATACCCATAGATTTCTTTCTCTTCTTCATCAATAAGGTAGAACTGAATATAACCTATCTCTTTCCCCTTATATTTAATGATACACGAAGTGATACCTTCTCTATTCTCGTAAAAATGCTTGTTAATTAAGGCCATATCATGTGGATGATCACGACCTTCATAATATTCCAACACCATAGGGTCTGACAGCCATTTGAGCAACAGGGTAGCATCTTCAGGTCTGAGTTGTCTTATACTTATCTCATTCTCTTCCAATATGATCACGCTAGGTAGCCTCCTGATTACATTTCAATCTATTATATCAAGTAGTCGAATTGACGGGAACACACAAAAAACATCAAGCGTGTTCACACTTAATGTTCAATCGTATTACTTATAGTAAAGACCTGGTAGATTCTCTAACCATTAATTCTGCCGGAAATGTTTTATGTGCATGTGTTATTTTCTTATTGATCAGATCAAACAGAATTTTGATGGTCTCTTGTGCAATTTCTCCCACAGGTTGTTTCATCGTGGTAATTGAAGGATTATAATAAAATGATATATCTAGTCCATCAAAACCAGCAACTGAATAATCTTCTGGTACTCTTTTTCCAGCTTCAAGCAAGGCTTTACACGCACCAATAGCTAGACTATCCGAAATAGCATATAAGGCTGTGAACTCTTCCTTTGACGCTAACAATTCTTTGGTAACGACATAACCATTTTCCATCGTATAACTCTCAATATCTTCTTTCATATGCCATACTAAATCTGCATTATAGTCCACACCATGATCTGCTAAAGCCTTTTTATATCCTTCAAATCTTAATTTCCCGATACTTACATCTTCCAGATTTGCAGTTATTGTAGCAATCTTTGTATGTCCCAGACTACATAAATAATCTACTAATTTATAGCTTTCTTTAAAGTCGTCCACGGATACAGAAGAGTAATCATTAGGCTCAACATCTTCTGCCATTCCAATCGTACTAAGCACAAAGGGTACCGTCAATTGTGTTAGCTTTTCTTTCGAATGAGAGAAATACCCTCCTAGAAACACAATTCCTTTTAAACGCTTTTCTTTCTCAAGTTCTATCGCAACATCAATTTCATCTTGGTTCTCATCTACGCGCTGCAGAAAGAAAGAATACTTTTTCCGTTTGATCTCTTCTTCAAATACCTTGATCATAGTATTGAAAAAAGGATTGGTTATCCCTTTGATCAATACAGCGATTGTTTTTGAAGCAGCACGCTTCAAATTTCTTGCGCTGTTGTTTGGTATATAATGATTTTCTTTAATAACCTTCATAATCATCATCTTTGTCTCTTCATTTATATCAGGATGGTTATTTATCGCTCTTGATACCGTCGTTACGCCAACTCCGCACATTTTGGCAATGTCAATAATTGTGATTCTTTCCATATCAAGTTCTTCCCTTACACCGTAGTTTCACCCATAAAATCTAGGTTCTTATCATCATACTATACTAGCATTTGGTTTGGTTTATTGTATATACATGCACATGTATACAAAACAAGAGTAGATTGTTCTCGGGGTGTCAAAGTCACCATGAAAGCAACGCTACTCTTTGAAAAGATTTGTTAGTTCGAATTACCCCTTAACAGCTCCTGCAACAACACCCTCAATAATATACTTTTGACATGACAAGTAGAATATGACGATTGGCACGATAGCTAATACTAACATCGCCATCATGGCTCCCATATCTATGGACCCATATCCACCCTTCAGATACTGGATTGCAATAGGAATGGTTTTGAACTCGGTACCGATGATTAAATCAGGTAATAAGTAATCATTCCATACCCACATGACATTAAGAATAGCTACTGTGATAGCAGTTGGTTTGAGGATCGGTAATACGATGGAAAAGAACGCTTGAACTGGGTTACACCCGTCCATCATAACCGCCTCTTCGATCTCAATAGGTATGGATTTGACAAATCCACTAAACAGGAAGACTGATAAACCAGATCCAAATCCTAGGTAAATAAATATCAGCCCAATTGGATTATCAAGATGGATGATGTTAGCGACCTTAGACATGGTGAACATCACCATTTGGAAAGGTACGATCATTGAGAAGACAAACACATAATATAACATATTCGTAAACTTAGTCTTTACTCGTGTAATATACCATGCTGTCATAGAAGTAAATAAGACAATAACAGCAACAGAAAATACCGTAATAAACAATGACATTCCAAATGCACTCATGAAATCAGTCTTCGCAATACCACCTATATAATTCTCTAAGCCACTAAACGTAGTGCTGTTAGGGAATAAGAATGGCGTGTCACTAATGTAAAACTTTCCTTTGAAAGAGTTCATCAGAACGATGAAAATAGGTCCTAGAAAAGCAATAGATAATAAGATTAACACGATGTAACTAATGCTATCTTTAATTCTCGATGATTTCGTTTCCATTAATTCTCAATCTCCTTTCTTCTAGTAATAACAAGTTGAACTAATGCGATCAATGCGACTAGAACAAAGAATACGACTGCCTTGGCCTGACCTACACCTTCCCAACCCGTTTTACTATAAAAGGAGTTGTAAATATCTAGTGCTAACATGGTTGTCTGCTTAGATGGTGCACCCGCTGTTAACGCTAAGTTTTGGTCAAAAAGTTTGAATGAGTTAGACAATGTAAGGAATAAACATATTGTAATTGCCGGCATCACTAATGGGATGGTCACGTTGCGCAATATTTGAAAACGAGGAGCTCCATCAATTTTAGCTGCCTCAATGATGTCCTTAGGAATATTCTGTATCCCAGCAATATAAACAATCATCATGTAACCAATGAGTTGCCAATTCATAAGTATAATTAATCCCCAGAAGCCGTACTTAGCATCAAACGTCAACGTGACGTCGAAGTAATACAAAATACCATTAAGAATCAGTTGCCATATATATCCTAATACAATACCACCAATTAAGTTAGGCATAAAAAATATCGTTCTAAATATGTTAGTACCTTTCTTTCCTCGGGTTAACATTGTTGCAAGTAGGAAAGCAAATACATTTATTGTAATGACGGATAGCACAGTGAACTTAACGGTGAACCACAGTGCATTGATAAACTCTTGGTTAGAAAATGCTTTGATATAGTTACTAAGGCCTACCCATTTCGCATCGGTAACGGTCGTAAACTCTGTGAAAGACAACACAATCCCTAGAATAAATGGTATTAAAAATGCTACTGAAAAAGCCAGTAAAGTTGGTAATGCAAATAGTGCAAAATACTTTTTAATCGATTTTTCCATTATTGTATTCTCCTAACTGAGTATTAAAACGATAACTCAGACAAATTTAACACTCAACGATGATATTATGCCACTGCGTACCATATTGGTATGCAATGGCATAAATATTATTCAAAAGTACTTACATCTTATTTTGTTTTTTCAGACTTCCAAGTATCTTTAACGATCGTTGAGACTTCTTCCCAAGTCTTTTTACCTTGAGCATATTCTAACAATGCATCACCGAAGTAATTCTTGAATTCTTCACTTGGGAAAGCTGCAAAGGTCCACGGTATGGACTGAATGTCCTTCTTCTCCATCCAAGCTAATACTTCTTTAGCTAGTGGATCAGCTGGTTTTTCGTTCTCTTTAAATGTATTGAAAGGAGAGATGAATCCTAGATCATTCGTTACATAACTCTTACCTTTTTCACTGGAGAATAACCATTCCAAGAAAGCTATTGATGCCTTTTGCTTCTCGTCAGATACCTTACTGTTGATTGCAAAGTAATTCTCTGTTCCGATAGCTAAACCTTGTTTCTCTTCACCCTTTATACCTGTGTAGATAGGCATAAACTTAATGTCTTCAGCTTTTACTACGTTTCCAGCAACATCATTAATTTGTCCCCAACCCCAGTTACCATTCTGAACCATTGCTGTTTGACCAAGTGCGAATTCAGCCATGGAATCGGTTACTGTTTTACTACCCAAAAGTGCACCCTTTGTAGCAGAATTATTGAGATACAAATCAAAGATATTTTTGAAATTATCTCCGTATTTGAAGGAAATTTCTTTAGAATCCAAACCTGCTAATAGCGTGTTATCAAATTTCGTATTATCTTTAAATTCATAGTACAAAGGAATGTTTGCTAAGTGTGTTTGCCATCTCCATTGCTCACCAGCAGCTAATGAAGTGGAAGAGAATACACCTTTAATCGCTAATTGGTCTTTCTTAGCCGTCATATCTTCAACGACTGCTTTTAGCGTAGCGAAATTGTTGATTTCTGCAGTTGAAGAAATAGTAACTGCTTTGTCTGCCAAAGCGAAATATTTCTTCATAATTGCTTCGTTGTAAATGATACCGTATCCTTCTACGACATAAGGAATACCATAGACGCCTTCACCACTTGTTACAGCTAAACTTTTATCTGTTAAATAGCTATACAATTTAGTGTCTTTCAAGTCTGCAGCATAATTCTTCCAAGATTCATATCCTACAGGACCATTCATTTGGAAAATGGTAGGTGCGTCAGATTTAGCAATTTCTGATTTCAATTTTGTTTCATAAGTACCTGCAGCAGCAGTTACAACTTTAACTTTAACGCCTGTTTCTGCTTCATATTCTTTAGCAATTTTTTCATATGTCTCTGCAATTTCAGGTTTAAAGTTCAAGAAATAAATTTCTCCACCTTTACCTGATGCTGTGTTTTCTGATTTGTTGCCACATGCAGTTACTAAGCCAATAACCATTGTAGCTACTAATACGAGCCCTAACATTTTCTTGAACTTATTATTCATTTGTTTCCCCTTCTTTTCTTTAAATTTGTTTCCATATTGAAAACGCTCTCTATTCTTAGAATAAAAAATGATAACGCTTCCTCAATTGTGTTGGTAGCGTTATCGGTAACGTTTCCAATCCCATGCGCTTATAATAGCATAACGTTCTATAAAATCGCAATAGTGTTTTTTATTTGTATTTCTTATTCAGTAGTGTATACAATTAAGTGCTTTTTTACTCTATTTAATGATTATTCTAAGTTATGTTATCATTCATTCAAATTCAATAAATTCTTCTGTATGATTACGAATATATGCATTCATATGCTTAATGGTATTGGGCACCAGTGTGTTATATCTAATATAAAGTTTGTTAATTGATGCAAATAGTTCTTTATCCTTCTCTATATCAGAAGGTGATGCTTGAGACCAGGTTCCATCCGGTTTTTTGTGCTTTTTTTCAATCAGAGTCTCTAATTCTTCATAAATGTTTAATATTGCTTCATCTTTGAAGCAACTCATTCCTTTCTTCAATCCAATCCATGATTTAACTTCACTCATGAAATAAAATGCAAACCAATAAAATTCAAAGATCGACTTCGTATGATTATGATAGGAATAGAACATATACAGTCCTCTTTGACCATTATTTAATTGATGATGATATACATCAGCTTTAATTTCCATACTCTTTCCTTGAATTGTGAGTATCGTTGGCATAATACAAATCCATGCGAGATTATCGTACTTTAATTCTTCCTTCTTCAATTTCGTCAGCATAACATGCCCCTTTCTCGACTAATACGTCATAATATTGTTATTAAATTTCCTGTTCCTGCCCAGAAAAGACATCCAGTAATTCGGTCCCTTTTTGTTCTTGAATGATCTTTATTATCTCATTAATATTCTTTACAATATAACGCTTATTGTGATATAAATCCGTTTGTGTTATTAGTTCATCGAGTCGATATCCGTGATTCCATTTAACCATCATCTTAATTAAATTTCTCATAGATTGCTTATAATTCCATGGTTCAATTCCTGTTCGAGATTTTATAAATCTTTTAAAGATTCTATAATCGCGAATATACACATTTGGATTAAGAATAACTATATAATCGGATTGGCTAAAACTTTCAACCGTCCAATCGTTAGACTGGACCCCCTCCATAATCCAACATTTTGTATTAATGATCTCCATAAATGTATTATTGCGTATATCGACCGGATATTTAAGATTCCCAGCACTTCTATCCCAAATGATATTATCAATTTCGTAATAAGGTATATCATATCGCTTCGAAAGTTCTCTTGATAAGGTTGATTTACCACTACCACATGACCCAATAATCCTGATCTTAATAATAGGTCAACTCCTTTAACCCGTATCTAATGCCGTTCACTTATTAGCCAATCTTTGGCCATTTCCAAATCTGAATAATATTTAAAAGTCATATTGAGATCCGCTTCTGAGGTTGACAAACATCTCTTGATACTCTCTTTACCCTTACTTGTAACACCCACAATAGCTAACTTATTTACGTATTTCCTTGAACGAATAAGACTATCTATCATCACAATTGCAATGTCATTACTTACTTCTGTACCATCTAAATGGTATAGAACACGATATGATCTATTATGTTGACTAATGAGTCTCTCATTATCTAATATCTGTTTTCTGATTAATTCAGAGTTATCATTAAGATTATCTAACCACGATATCCAAATTTGTCCACCTTGATGAGAAAGTAAGCATGATTTCTTCACATCCGAGGAACTTCTTTTTTCCTGTCTAAACAGCCTTTCAACCCACGTCCAGAGCTTCACCTTAATTCCTCCCTTATGATTCACAAATTCTTCTTGCCTCGAAGGTTATACAATCGGCACTTAGATTTACAGGTATACTATTTCGATCTATTTCAAATATCAAAGGTTTAACTATTCTAATCATAATTTCCCATCCCTCATATTGCTGATCTAATATTGCTAACAACCGATCCGTAGATAAATTCACTTCAAACATCGGATCTAATGCTAGATTCGAATCTATGACTACTTCTCTTACATTAGTGTTAATAATAATGCAGTTAATTCCATTGAGTCTGGTCCCTAAAGTCATTTCATGAAGCTTTCTCGTTAATGCTTCCTCGGAACTGACATGTTCTAATGCCGATACCGCTATGATGGCGTCATACTCAGCTTCTTTGATATCAAAAGATTCTATATCAGATAGAATCGTCTCTATACACTGTTGAACACCATATTCCTTACTATAGTTATTCAACTTTTCTATAGCTGATTCTAATAAGTCAACGCAAATAATTCTACCATTTCTATTCTTGAATGCTTCCGCCATGGGGATGCTATTCCTACCTATTCCACAACCCAGATCAAGCACTTTAAGATCTCGTCTATCATTGAAATGTTCCAGGAGGTCCATTACCGTCTTCACTGGTTTGTGTAACCAAGATCCAGGTTCAAATAATGTATAGTGTTCAAAACAATGATCATGATATTTCTTTTCTTCTGTTCGAATATGCGCTACTCTATCCATTCTTTCACCTCATGCTTTTCGGATTCATGGTTTGTGTGAATTTAAATAATCAATTACCATTCCAACTCTTTCTTTGACCGAATTATCCCCTTCAATTCTCAAGATCGGACAAGACAGCCCTGACATCCAATGCTCATGTAAGACTCTACTCCTAACTTCCATGCCTGCTGTATCATAAAGTAATGCCCAATCTAAAAAAGTCTGTGATTGTTCATATTTACGCCCGCCAGGCAACACTTCATCTCCATATCGAAGAAACTCTCTTGCCTTCAATCTATTTACTCTAATATCTTGGGGGACATATAGATAAATAACGACATCAAAAAAAGACTTTAATTCGTCACCCCAACCACATACCGCTCCTGATAGAATCCATTGATTCTTATATGAAAGATCTTCCTTTAAAAGTTCTACTCTTTCTCGTGCTTCTCTCATTTTGTCAAACTTCTCTATCCAAAAATAATCATCGCCATCAAAAAGTGTATGAGGAAGTACTTCAGACAATTCCCGACCTAATGTCGTTGCTCCTGAACCAGAAGCACCAAATATATGTATTCGATTGATCATACTAACCTCCGTTGTTAGATGATAATTAAAGTGTAATATCAAGGTTAACAGCTTCTTATGCTCGTTACACAAAATAATCTACCCTAATCATAAAAAAACATCAAGCGACCTACACCTGATGTTATCAAAGTTCCATTATGCCCTTAATTATTATACACTATTTACCGGCTTACCTGACTTAGAGCAATCCAATGTTAACTTCTGATTGGCAATGTTGTAACGAATAACCGTTTCTTGCTCACCGACCCCACGGATCTTAAGACCTACCGCTTCTGCATTCGTATCTTCAATATTAAAGACCACTTTCACTTCAAGGAGCTGCTCCGTTACATCCACAAAGTGACTGCCATTAACCTTCTGGTCTTTACACACGAGATGTTTTGCTTCACAAAGCAATTTCAATTCTTCAACGGGGTTCATAAGCACTTTACGATCTTCGCTTAAGGTCAACACGCGAGGTAAAGTGAGCGCTTCTGTTAGCTCACACTGTTATTAAAGAGTAATCCTGTGCCATCCCATTCTTGCGTCTTAACATCACTGGCTATGTATTTACCGCTAGTATATTCTTCAATAACATTCAACCAGAATGACTTAGAAATAATGTTGTTTTCATGTTGAAGAACTTCCCATTCACCTTGGAATTGATCGAAAATCATTTTAATAGCTATTTTCCCTATTCCTTTTCTTCGATACTTACGCATAACAAAGAATTCAGAGATCGATTTAGCGTTCTTGTCCTTGGCCAAGTAACAATAACTATTAACTAATATAAAACCGGCAAACTTACCCTCAACTTTAATGAAAAATGGATGCCTAGTATCGTCTGTCCAGTAGTGGTCAAAGTAAGTATAACCATACAATCCATATTCGTTCACATCTTCATGATTGAATTCACTGAAATCATATTCATACAACTCTACCAACTGTCTTAATATCGATTTTTGATCTTCTGATACTCTAATAACCTCTACGGTTTCCTTCATACACTCACCTGTTCTCCCGATGTTTAATAATACCCTGTGGAGGTCTACTCATAAATCGTTCTGAATTTTTTTGGAATCCAAACTGTTCATACAATCCATGAGCATCTAATGTTCCTAATACGCCTGTCATCCATTCGTACTCTTCAGAAGTAGTAATCAATTCGACTAATCTCTTCCCAATACCCTGTCCTTGATATTCTTGCAATACAAACACATCACACAGATAGAACATGGTCGCTCCATCCGTGATGATTCTTGCAAAACCAATTTGGTTGTTATTATGATAAACACCATAACAATGTGAAGATTCGATAGATTGCAATATTCGTTCAGGCGGTCTTCGGTTAGCCCAATAGCTCTGAGCTAAGTACTCTAGTACGAATTGCCTGTTAATTCTGATTTTATCGTCTGAAATGAAGTAGTCTTTGTATAATACTTCCACGAGAATGACCCCCACATTGTATTTCGTAAAGATTAAATAATTTTAGTATTAATTATAAAGTTTCTTACTTTCATCCATTTTCCTGAAACAAATTCATCAATCGTTCCTGTTTTGGGTCTAACACAAAATCGGTGTTGTGTCCCTCTATCAAACCCAACAGCTTCATAAATTAAACTCTCACCTATTTGTTCCTTAAAATACACCTGCTTTAATCCCAATCTGTTCACCATTTCAATCTTGACAGTTTCAATATACTTACGTGAATAAACCTTAGACATATGCGTTCCTCCTAGTAGTTGTAGTCAAATTATAGAGTTAATACATTAGAAGTCAAGGAAAGACTTTAAATCAGGTGTTGATTTATACTTTTTCATAAATTCCCTCTCCCATTATAATATTCATCTTCTAGTATTGAGAATAAATAAGAATCATGAAATTTCCCTTTGTGCCACATATGTCCTCGTAGATGGCCTTCTTGTTTCATTCCGATTCTCTTCAAGACACTCGCTGATGGTATATTTCCAGGACGGCATGTCGCATAAATTCTATGTACATTGAAGGTTTCAAAACCAAGCATTAACATGGCTTTTGCTGCTTCTGTAGCATAACCATTCCCCCAAAAATCAGGGTTAAAACAGTACCCTAATTCAGCATTATGTTCATTAATATGAATTCCACATCCACCCATTAATTCATTCGTCTTTTTCAAAATGACTCCAAATTCAAAATCAGTTCGGTCGATCACCTGTTGTTTTGCGATTTCTTCTTTAATATATGTTTTTGTCTCATCTTCACTATTCGGTCCCCAAATCGTATGTTCAGTTACTTCATGGTTCGATGCATACTTATGTACACCTATCCAGTCTTCCATTTGAAAATCACGAATGATTAATCTTTCCGTTTCTACTTGCATATCTTATCCCTCCCGTTTTAGTGTCGGAATTTATTCACTTCCTTTAATCCGTCTCGCGGTTAACCTCTATGTTGACCAATGAAGGGAAGTATTTAAGCATATCAAACATCGTATCCCCAAATATTGAATATCCCATAAATACTCTCCCCATCCTTTATATCAAATGACAGAAAAATATTGTAACGCGTGGGAGATCCCATCTTCGCTTGCCTTTTTGGTAATAAAGTCTGCTTTATCTTGTAGCTCTTGCTCAGCGTTGCCCATAGCAATTCCCAATCCTACATACTCTAACATGTCGATATCGTTACCGCCGTCACCGAAAGCGATGGCTTCTGATCTACAAATGTTGTAATAGTCTAAAACTTGAATAATTGCAGATGATTTGGAAGCTTCCGTGTCTTCATAAACGTTCATCACATAGTTGTGCCAACGCTTGAATTTAAGCTTTGGAAATTGATCTACGAATTTCTGTGCTTCAACCTCATCAGCATACAAACACATACCGTATATTTCTTCTGACAATGAACCTATTCTTTCTGGATAATCGGTAAGGGTCAAGGTTTCTTTTAATGCGCTCATAATCCGCTGATTTTCGGAGCCCTTACCGTTCATAGCGTACTTCTCGGTGAAATATGACAGTGCGTGATCATTTAATTCGGCGAAATCTGAGACCATACGAACCGTTTCCGTTCTCAGAACGGATTTATAAATCGTTGTATCATTACATTTTACAAGTGCGCCGTTTGCACAAATAATAGTATCAATGCCCATCTTCTTGAACTCTTCGCACAAATTGTAGGGCCTTCCTGTCGCAACTACCACTTTGATTCCTCGATCAATCAGTCTTTCAATTGCTTCTATCGTGCTTTGTGGCATCCTTCTATCTATTTCACTTAATAAAGTTCCGTCTGCATCAAAAAATACAATCTTGTACATCTCTAGTGAACAGCCACCTTTGCAATTCGTTTATATTCCCCCTGTTAGATGAGGTCCAGATTAAACTGATAGCTTAACTTCGAAGTCCATCTCTTAAAATTGTTATACCTTCTAATACAGATTCCATATTCTCTTCGTTATTCATATGATTTCTGGCGTGTAATAATACGGGCCTTAGTGATTCAACTGAATTACCAAATTCCTTCATCCATTCATATCTAGGAACCATCCATAGATGAAAGTGATGTGTTGTATCTTCATTATAGAAATAATAAACGTGATCAATCCCGAGGAGATTTCTTTGTTCATGTCTGATTTTATGTATTAATGAGATATATTCCATTTGTTCTTCGACGCTCAATTCATCCATACCGTAAAAATGTCTTTTGGATGCCACAATAACCAATCCTCTTATGGGGTATGCCACATCTTGATGAACATGGAAGTGATCTGACTCGTAAATGACTCCTCCTGTTGGCGTAATCAATCCACTCGTCAACGCACAACTCAGGCATTCTACTTCAACTGTTCTTCCGTCAGCCAATGTTATGTGCTTTGTCATAGTTCACCTCAGTTCGTATTTTCATCAAAGTATTCCTATTATTGTTTCATCTCGACAGTAGCTATAATAGAAACTTTTCCTTAATGATCATTGCAACTACTTCCGGAGTCACTCCTGAATTATTGATTCTAATATAGTTATTCTTACTAATCTCTCCATCATTTGAATTTAACCTGTGGTTCTCCATTGTGCTTATTAAATCATGTTCAGACCACTCAATATTCCTTTTTGTAGGTTTATGCATTAATCTGTGGGGGCTCTTGTTACGATCTATCCTTTCTTCTACATCTGCTTCAAGCTCAACAAAGTAAACAACCCCACCTTTTGATTCAAACAAATCACTAATTTTATTGATATAATCCCAATCCTCTTCCATATCAAATGCCCACACATAAGTAAAAATCAATCCGTATAGATCACTCCGGGATACTTCCTCAAATATTTCTTGTCGAAATAAATGAACTAGTCTTTTGCCTTCTTTAGTCCCATAGCTGAAAAAAGGAGAAACCAAATCAATCGTCATATGATTATGGAAGAGTTTCAATTCCGTTATTTTTTCCAACTCTTGTCCAACTGTCATTTTACCAACGGCCTGTGGTCCGAATATTATAATTAGTTTCATAAATCCTCCTTGTTGAATCTTGGGTTTAGGTTAGATGAGGGTTCTTCCCTTCCCTGTCCACCCAACGATTTGATAGTTAACATCAAGGAACTTTTTAATATCGTTATTGATATCCTTCAATAATTCTTGAGATGGGAAATGACCCATTTCATAGGTAATTGTTGTTACTAAGTTCGGTATGATTGTATCTGCAACCCGCATCACATTTACAGCTGGGAAGAAAATATCCTTTTTACTTACCAAAAGCATTGTTGGAGAGGAATAATTCACAAGCTCTATCTTTTCGGTTAATTTAGGCATATCTTGTTCTAATTTAACATGTGTTAAAATTTCTCCAATAATGCTTTCATCTATCGATTTCATGCTTTTATACGACATCACATCTGCAATCTTATGCAATTGCACTTGTGATGAACTCATTTTAAACAGTAACATCGGGATCAATATTTTATGTATCATTGACACCTTTGAGCCTAACTGCAATCCAGAAGGTGCCACTAAAACAGCCATGCAATTTTCTCTGGCATAAAAGTTGCCAATCTCAGGATGATACCCCCGCCATAAGATGGGCCAATAAAAGCACTTTTCTCAACTTCAAAATGTTCCATTATATCAGAAATCCATAAAGCAAAACTTTCATCTTTGGCAGATATTCTTGTTTCTGCACTGAAACCAGGATGCCCGATTGTATCTGGTGCATAAATCCGATACTCTCCAAACAAGGTAGAGAACCAGGATAGCGTCATCGGATTGATACAATTGCCTCCCTGAAGAATAAATAGTGGTTTTCCATCAACAGGTCCTGTCACTAAAGTATGTGTATTACCAAAGCGGGTGTTGACGTATACTCTTTGAAAATCAACATCGAACATTCTTAAGTATGATTCATAATAATTATGTATCTTTCTCTTACCTTCTTCACTTTTATAAATGGTATGTTCACTCATATAAACACCTCAAATCAATTTAGTCTCTGCACTCAAGTTCGGGCATACTTCCAAGCTGCATAAAATTCAGATACCGATGTAAATCTATGGTTTCTGTTAGGATCTATAGCTTTTACTGCTATATTATACAATGCAATGCCCGCTTCCCATTTCGTGAAAGATCTATCCAGTTCTCCACCAATCAGAGCAAAAGCTACAGCCCCCATATTGAAGACATTCGTTGTATGATCAATGACTGCACCATATTCAAACTCTTCTGGAGACATGAACCGTGAAGATCCCCAGTGTCTTCCCATATTATTAGTAAATGGTCTATTTTGATATAAATCAATATCACATATCTTCGTCATATCAGAATCAAAATCATACAATATACTTCCGTCATAAAAATCAACTGCAACATAACCCATCTTCTCTACATTTACATGAAACGAAAAAATACGATCTAATGATGATAATCGAACGTCAATGGGCAGTTGTCGATATCTATAAAACGGAGAATTGGGATTGTCATACTTAGCAGGTGGAGGAAATGACCAATGTGGATGTAGGCATTCACCTTCGACCCATTCGAAAATAGCAGCATAACCTTCTTGTGCCTCAAAATGATCAACTAACGTAATCAGATGTTCATGCTTTAAATCTTCATAAATTGGCATAGCTCGCTTCAGATTCTCAATAGCATCTTGAGGATCCCCATGATATTCAAGCGTTTGAGCACCTGCATATTTAACAAATCTCTTAATTCCGTGCTTAATAATACCGAATGATATATTTCCTGAGTCTTGTTGGTCAAAGACTGTAAACACGGTCCCCAATTCTTCTAGCCAATCAAATCGATGTTCTTGTTGTAATTGAAAAGATATATTGTCTAATTCAATCGTTACTGGACTCATTCCACACCTCCCTGTTGAGATTTCTGACTATCCACATGCTCTTTGTCCATCTTTGCCATTTCAATAACCATTCCTATGAAATCTGACTTACCTTCGGTATAGGCTACCCGATCATGCTTATGTTGTTGTTCAAGTTTCTTCTTAAGAAGGTAGTACTCCTCCATCATGCTTGAATCATTTTTCAAATAGTCTCTAAATAAAATATTATTTATCCAATTTTCACTCTCATATTCGTAAATGTGAAGGTGATGAGTTCCAGCTCTCCATTCTCCTCTGCGAAAAAATCTACGTTCTGGAAAATTTGGTTTGAATACATACTCGTATCCAATTCCCTTTAGACCCGTGATATACACTTCGGAAACCTGTTGTAAATCTGAAACCCCCACCATCATATCGATTATTGGTTTCGATCCTAATTTAGGAATAGATGTACTTCCGATATGTTCGATTCTTAATAAAACATCACTTAACACATGACTAATTTTTACTTTCTCTTGCTCATATTCTTCAATCCATTCTGGATCGTATTCTGAAACCACGACAATCTCCAAGTCAATCCCTCCAAGTTCTCTAATATGTAAGAACATGTGCAGTCTAATTTAATTCCATAATTATACACTCGGGAAACGTGAGGCGAAAGCCCGATCCTTCTAGATTCATGATCCTCCACCTAGATGTTGACTCTCGCAAGTCATATTTCAACCTTTAGGTGGACTCTCCTTGAACGAATTCTTTATATACTTTAGTCAATAAGAAGCGAAGAGGGGTAATTAAAAATGATAAACTATTTAATGATTATGATCATTTCTGTATTCATGTTGGCTCGTGAAAGAGTGATTCGTCCCAAGACAATGTGGATTACACCGGCACTATTAGTATTTGCAATCGGCATGGGCATCGCAAGCACATTTACAGTGACAATACTAAATATTACAATATTACTGATCTGTACTATTGCTGGCTTTATCCTTGGCATATGGAGAGGAAAGATTGAACAGGTGCGCATTCATCCTACTCATGGCAAGGTTACATCAAAGACACCTTTATT
Organism: Paenibacillus macquariensis; assembly: GCF_900156375.1. Classification (GTDB taxonomy): domain Bacteria; phylum Bacillota; class Bacilli; order Paenibacillales; family Paenibacillaceae; genus Paenibacillus_AQ; species Paenibacillus_AQ macquariensis. The sequence continues at coordinate 95,865 of NZ_FTNK01000002.1, read as the reverse complement.
CGGAATCATCCTATTTCTAGTTCTTATTCTGCTTCGTGCTGTAATTGGTCATTGGGGAGAAACCCACAATCTGGTATCATTGGGTAATGACATGTTAATGATTCCTCTCGTTAGTGTCTGCTTACGTCGCTACTATGTTTATTTGAAATTCAAACAATTTAGGGTAGCGAGCCTATAAGCTCTAAATATAATATAGTACCTATTTCTTAGGTGGGAAGTGTGAAATGTGAAATCAGAACATTGGCTATTTAAATTTCAACAAACGATCCGAAAGCAAACATGGATCATTGTAATCAGCTTGATTCTGTTCTATATCTTTGTGAAAACCATTCCTACACATACACCACTACATCTCATAATGTGGGTCATCCTTTTAGTAGGTTACCAATCTCTATTGTGGGTACCTAGACACTTGTGGACGGATTCTGGACGTGTTGTAACCATTGTAGTCATTTGGAGTGTGACGGTATTATCATGGATTGTACTTGATATGCGTTCAACAGCAGTAGCTATGACGTATTCTCTTGTCGGTCTAATAGCGTTTAAGCTCCCACGGTTAGCTTCTATTATTGTTGTATCGTTTGTGATTCTCTCGCATGTGGTGATTGAATCGTAGCCCAACAAAATTCATTAGATTCACTACTTCTTGTTGTTGGTAATTTAGTTGGGATTTACCTTGTTATGTGGGGATATCGGTTCAAGAGTGAAGCCAATCAACTCAGTAAGATACATTATCAAGAGTTAAGTCTCGTTCATTCACAATTAGAAGAAGCACATGCACAACTTCAACAAACCCATAATAAACTCGAGGAAGCTACTGTTGATTCCTTGCGGTACGCTGTCTTAGAGGAACGAACCCGAATTTCAAGGGATATTCACGACAGTATTGGACATGGTCTTACATCGGTGATTGTTCAGCTTCAAGCGCTACCTTATGTCATTAAGGCAAATTCTGCAGAAGCCGATGCCACCGTTAACAACGTTCTAGAGATTGCACGGCAATGTCTCAAAGAAGTTAGAACCGTGGTACATGAAATGGCCATTGATGATGCAGATTTAGGAATCGTAACTCTGAAAAGTTTAGTGAAACAAGTACAAGCTCAAAGCGGTCTTCAAATTTCACTGACAACTTCTCATTCCCTATCTCGTTGGAAGTATGATATTTCTGAAACACTTTATCGCATTCTTCAAGAGGCACTAACGAACGTTATTCGCCATGCAGAAGCCTCCCAAGTTGATATTTCTCTTCAAGAGACGAAAGACACTATATCCATGATCATTCAGGATAATGGATATCTCACTGCAGCGAATTCGATTATTCAGGGTTTTGGGATGGCAGGAATGAAGGCACGTTGTGACAGGATTCATGGTTCCTTTATTGTAGAATCGTCAATTCCTCAGGGTATGAAAATTACAGTTACATTACCGTTAAACAATACATCTTTGGAGGATGGAACGACATGACAGATAATCATATTCGAGTAGCACTAGTCGATGATCAGCAGTTAATCCGACACGGATTCAGCTACATTATTAAAGCTCAGGATGACATGACTTTAGTTGGAGAAGCAAGTAATGGACTTGAAGCGATCAAGATGGCAAATGATACCCTTCCCCATGTTATTTTAATGGATGTCCAAATGCCTGAATGTAGTGGTATTGAAGCGACTCGTGAAATCTTAGCCGTCCATCCCGATATAAAGATAGTCATTCTGACTACCTTTGATACGGAGGAATATGTATATGATGGAATCCGATCAGGTGCCGTTGGCTATCTTCTCAAGGACGCTAGACCCGATGAACTTCTAGATGCAGTACGAGCAGCTTACAGAGGGGAAACCATTTATCGGACAGCTATAGCTGCAAAGGCAATCGCTAAGTCTTTTCAGTCGAATACTAAGGTTAGTCAAGAAATAACTGGCGTTCAATTGTTAGAGCCTTTTACTGAACGAGAATTAGATGTTCTTCAACAAATGGCATATGGCATGCGTAACGAACAGATTGCTGGCAAACTACATATTAGTGAAAGTACCGTAAAGACCCACGTTCATCGTATTTTGCACAAATTGAGTGTTGAAGATCGCACCCAAGCGGTTGTCTATGCGATTAGAAACGAAGTTGTTCAGTAATTGAGGTTAATCTATTTCTTAGTTCGACCCGAGGGAGTCATCATATAATTTCAACAGATCTACAACTAATATGCCGTTTATTCTCATTCCATCCAACTTACAATCATTAATATCGATGCCACTAAGATTGCAATCTAGTATTTGACTGTTCTCCAAATTACAATTCTCAAATCGTAAAGGTCTCTGTTTAACCGTCGGATCATACATTGGATGTCCTTCAGGCGGCATACCAATACTATGTATATAGGCCCCTCCGAGTTGTGCTCCATCTATTTCTATATCACTTAGGTTAGCATCCTTAATCTTGGTTCCAGCTAATGAAACATCCTCTAAATTCATATGTTCTAAACAAGCACATTCAAATCTTGAACCCTCAAGATTTGAATTTTTCACTTCCAATTGCCGTTTCTCATTAATAATCTCCAACCGTTCCATAATAATCGCCTCCAATAATTGTGATACCTTGTTATATCATACAACACGACCCAACCTTAGATTCTCTTTAGTTGGGTCGTGTTGTATGTTCTGATTCTTTGTTCCCTTACTCAAAACATTTCAATAGCTCCAAAGCCTCTTCATGCTCAGGCTCGAGAACCAACGCTTCTCGTGTGTATTCAAGTGCTTCCTCTTCCATCCCAAGCTCATAACAGCAGATAGCCAAGCAGTAAAGGACAGTCGGCACAGGCTCGTCTTCATCTGCTTGTACGGATGTTTCTAGAAATAACTTCGCATCTTCATACATGTCCATCTCGAACAGTAATAGACCAGCATCCAGTGCTAAATCATAGCGCTGCTCCATCACATAGTACGATGACCACATGATGTGTATGCCTCTTTGAATATCCAGCATTTCTTCATCACTAGCCTCAGGGAGAAGACTTGAGATTTGTTTCGCACTATGAATGAAGAACTCCGCATCATAACCTCCCAGACGCCAAAAGGCCAAGATTTGATGTAGTCCCATCGTCTCGAATTGCAGGTCTACCCATTCCTTCATACTGAAGAAATCATCTGGTCCAAACCGTTCGATAAACCGCCGATAGGCTAGTCGCGTGTTACCGTAACGCAGTGGCGATTCCAGCATGAATATACAGCCAATATTTATATTTTTATAATGATGCTCGGTGAAAAGTGTCTGTGCACCTCTTTGCTCAAAAACATGTTGGATGGCATGATAATTCGCTGTTAACGAAAAACTACCGTGAAGAATTAACTGAGGTGGTTCTGCAAACTTCCAATTATCTATTCTGTGGTCACCTTTATCCGCTGTGATTAGTAAGAAACCTGCCTGTGACAGCTGATTCAGCCGCTCTAAGCATGTCAATCCGACTTCAGGAAACAAGATATGCGAATCCTCAAGCTCCTGCTGATACAGCGCGATTAGATCCCGATACGGGTATGTCTCTTCTTCATATCTAGTCGCCCGGCGATGTTCATAATTTAGTGTCATTTGTTCCAGAACCTCTGATGGTTCAAGCAGATTGGAATTCTCCGGAGATTCGATTACAACATCGCATTCATAAATCTTACCATCACCCACATAAATCAGCTCTTGCGGAATACTATCAAAGAAATAATTAGCGACAATCAGCAGTGGCTGCAATAGATCACCCGGACGGATTGTTGTATCTGATACAACCAAGTTCAACTCCGTATCATGCACTGCATCGAACCGTGCGAAATCTAGCATTCCCTGCTCAATGTAAGATTGAAGAGCGGGATGACTTCGCCACCCATCAACATTTTTCAACGCCAAATCGGTCATAACATATCGGAAAGGAGGCAACGCAATGCCCGCATAATCTCTCATCTCGCACAGCTTGTGCAATATATGAAATGCGAGACGGCCTGCACCCGCTCCTAGCTCCAGAATTGTAACGGGTTCAAAGTGATCATCTCCCGCTCGATCTTGAAGAAATCCAAAAATCATTTCCGCGTAAGCTGTAGCAATCATCGGGTTACTCGTTATATATTGCGGAACCTGATCATTATTCCACGCATTCAATCCTTCTTCTTCATAATAAGTCCGCTGCAAATCCCAGATAGGTGCTTCGCTGAATCGGAAGCGTTGTTCTTTATTTTCTGCCATTCACTATAAACCTGCTCTCTGTGCGTCATATGGGACAATCTGTTAACATGCCAAGCATGTGTGCTTCAAACGTCAATTGAATCGTACCATATAAGTTGCACGTTCCCAAACCTAAGGTTCTAAATTCTTGTTTCTCGACCAATTAAATAACCCTTATCTCAAATGAGTTCCTGTTATTCTATGTGTTGTATCACACATGGTATATTTCCTAAGCTAGTGCTTGATATCTCAACCCGTTGATCAGCTGAAAGTAACTCTAATACTTCTGGGACAACGATCTTATATTTCTTTACTTTATTGTCATCCCTCAATACATTAATCATTTTACCTTCTTTGTTTATGATCCTTCCACGAACGATTCTTCTTTTCTTTGAGAACAAGTCTATTGTAAGAACAATGAACAGAACCCCAAAAGCAAAAGTAATCAAAAAGGAAAGGAAATCTAAAGGAAGATAACTTGTAATCAAACTAATTATTGAAATTATGAATTGCAAAAAGCATATCACGAGTAGTAGCAGAATGGATTTTCTAGGTTTTAGATTTATTGTAAATCCCTCCCATGATTCTGTTATGTTTCTCTTACGCATATTCCTTACTTCCACTTTTCATTATCTATAATCATTTCAATCCCATTCCAATAATCACCGTTTAATGATTGGTGAACATTTACTGTATCATTCGTCTTTCGATATGTTCTCTAATTCCTCTAATAACCGATTGGTGGTATACACCTTTACTCCAATATTCGTTATTTCATCAATTCCTTTACTGTAGACGCCAGAAATTGCATCTTCAACCATGACAACTTTGAAATCTCGCTCGCTTGCTTGATAAATACTTGTTCTAGGACAATTCGGGAAATTGCATCCTATGAAAATTAGAGTATCTATTTCTTTCTCTCTTAAAAAGTCTTCTAGGTGAGTTTGGTAAAATGCCCCCCATCTAGGTTTATACATAGCCCATTCCAAATCTCCAATACATTGAATCTTTCCGTTCAATAGGTCTTGAGAGTTCAACTCTTCAGCATGTAATGGCTTAATTGAACTTACAAGATCTGCCCCAGTTGATCCGGGTCTGACGATATCAGCACCGGACTCTATCATTTCCTTACGACATATGTCTACATTCGATCCATCTTCTTTGTACAAACGGATAACATGTATAATTGGAATTTGATTTCTTCTACAGGTCTCTAAAATACTCTCCATCTGAAGTAGTACTTCATGGGTTCCTTTTATTTCGGCGATAGCACCTGGCAAGCTAAAGTCATTTTGAGTATCAATTGTTACGACCGCGCAATGATTAAAGTTCGGCTCTATATAATTGCCCATTACTGATCCTCCTTAATAGAATAGTATGTACTGATGATTCGGCTTTCGAAATTTTGCATCCAATATTTCTAATAGGTCATTATAATCTTTTATTGTTTTTTCCATCTTCGATAACCTCCAAGTTATTAGTTAATGACTCTACATATTTACGTTAAAAATTATCTTCTTTAAAATACCCTTGTTATACGAAGAGTCCTTTTCTCTGTCTATACTCCAGAAATTCTATTAATAATCGACATGAATTGCTACATGCTATTTTCTTATATTCAATCTGATCATTCACTGTATTATTATTGGCCTTGTCAGATACAGATTTCAGCCTTAAGAACTCGACGTTATTCAAATAACTTACATGAGCAAATGCTGCAATCTCTTGATCAACCGCTATTGCATTGAAATCTTCCCGCAATTTATTTCTCATATAATCATCTCGAATACGTTGATCCCCAGAGACAAATTTACCGAAATGGACTTTAGGATATTCATCACCAAGATATATTTCGAACATTTGAACAAGCCTTTCAGATGAATTTACCACACCACTTCTTCCAAGGTAATGATCTCTAGGATCAATTGTAGTATTAGCATCCGTTACATCGTGCTGAAGACTTTGCTCCGCCACTATGATGTCACCTCCACTAACTTCTTCTGATAAACCACCACATATGCCAGTCATATAAATCTCACTGGGTTTAAACTCTGATATTAATAATTGAACACAACATGCAGCCTTTACCTTACCAACTCCTGAGACTACTGAAATGATATAAATATCAGAGTTTTGATATTGATAAAATGTCCAGACGCCTATTTGTTTGTGAGATATCGGAGGGTACTGCTCTAATAAAAATTGTAACTCCGGCTCCCAAGCAGCAACTATAGCAATAATTTTCATGGAATCCTCCCTAAAAAGATATTTTCTTTGATTTCAATAAGATTCGTAATTTCCGCCTCATATTGCGTAATTCCACTTGTCCAACCAACTAATTTCTTTAATATATTTATAGTTTTTTGGTACTTTCGAAACTGTATAAACTTTCTTATTCATGATTAAATTCCCTTGATTTAATTGAATGACGTACCTTTGAAGCTCTTGATCTGTAGTCTTTAAATCCATTAATTGATTAGGTATTTCGATCTCAATTTCCTGATTACTCTTTATTTTAACTTCAGATTTATAATGACCCATGACAGGTACACCACTTCCATAGAGCATGAATAGACAATACTTTTTATTGTTTTCCTCAAAAAAATACATACCTGTACCTGCAAAACTCTCAAAATTTTCCCATTCATGTTTATCAATAGACAACCATATTTCAGATTCAGAATTAATCAGTCTATTTATTCCGATCAGCATCAAAATAGCTAACATTAATGTTAATGTAACTATCCATCGTTTTTTCATACTTCACCCCAACTCATAATTTAGAAGTCACGGTCACAATTTCATTCATTATTTGTGTCATTTCCATGGCTCGTATTGTTAACTTCATTTTTGAGTTCTTTGTCTAGTAATCTTTTACGTAAATCATCTGATAATATAGGCTCAACTATTTTAACAATGATTGATTTCTTGGTTTTATTCCAAATATTAAAGTTATACGATACAAGGGTTTTATCTAAATCTCCACCTAAACTATACGAAATGGAGTCAATAACCAATCCGTCATCACTCGTATCCGAAGGCAATGAATTCTTACTACATCCCACAATAAGCATTGAAAATAGTATAGATGCAACCAAAATATGCTTGAAACTCCTCATTGTACGCCATACCTGAAGCACATATTGCGTTGCTTTCATATTAAACACTACCTTTTCAAATCAATTATTCTGTATGCTTTCCATAGGATTTTTTTGTATGGATATTTCATTTACCGTTGTTATATGATGAGGATGGGTTATTCGAGTATACTTATACAGTATCATTAAAGTAATTATTTTGAATTCGAGGTGTGTAATTGAAAAAACTTCAACTAATAAGCACTCTTATGGTTTTACTTATTTCAATTGTAACAATCATTTATGTATTGCAAGATAATATGTCGAATCAAATCGTCAAAGATCAAGTAAGTACAGTTACAAATGAGATAGTTCAAAGTGTGGAACCTATTGTCTTGCAAGATCTCGCAAACTCAAATAATATTTCAATTAATTTCGCTGATAAACCAACAGTAATTTTATTTTTCACTTCATGGTGTCCTTACTGTAATAACGATGCTCCTAAAATCGTCCAGTTAAATAATAAATACAAGAACGATTTGAACTTATACGGAATAAATCTAATAAGTCGTGATGACATTCAAGACGTAAGAGATTTCACAGAAAAATATTATATCGAATATCCTATCCTTTTAGATGAATCAGGAAGTATTTATCAGAAATATGGTGGTTCCGGTTTCCCCTCTTTATATTTCTTTAATTCCAAGGGAGAAGTAATCGATCAAATCATTGGATCTACTGACATTGCTACCATTGAAAGTTCATTTTTACACCTAATAGATAATTTTTGATACCAATACATTGCATCTGAATCATTAATCCGTATTCTTTCTTGTCATATTATTTATTAACAGATATATCATTTTCATTTAAATCACACTGGCAGATATAATAAGTTTCATTGTTGGCCTCTCCGATTCTTTCGTATGTTGTTCATGTAATGTAATCCAAAGATAACGACATAAATAATTGCAACGTTAACCAAATAATTGAATAATTCAATCCTTGCACCTTGAAGGAACCACCAATTCCCTACCTCATAATGATTCTGTTGATACTGAATAAAAAATCTTAAGGGAAACCCATATTCTATTCTATCTGCACCTTCCGTAGGAACACTTCCTGGAATAAATAATATGGCAAGGATAGCAAGCCAGAGCGAAATATTCAAAATGATTTTGTTTACTTTCATTTGAATCCCTCCTCTACTTGGTACAACAGCAGACTATTAAATAATAAATATGTTTGTTAGCTGAAGTTGCTGGCTTCTTCGAGTTTATTAAATACATCCCATTCCATAAAAAGTCTTCTTAACCCCAATGTAGTGGTCTCAATAAATGCTTCTAACTTGTTCATTGATAAGATACTTGGGTCAATTAAAGATTCATTTTCAAGATTTTTTATGAATTCAATCTTCTCTTTTCTGTAATCGTAAACCTCTTGTTCTAATAAACCGCACAACTCAAACGCCTTACCGGCTTCGAGCTTACTAAGTAAATCTCTAATCTCTGGCTTATTACGTAATATCAAATATTCAAATTTGGTTACATCATGGGTATAAATACTCTTTCCATTTGGATGTAATTCATATTCTGGATAAATATCAAAAGTCCACACTCTATCCGTATAAATATGGGCGATATAGCCAAACAGATATTGCATAAATCTCGAATTGCTAAATGCCAAATGCTTGTTGTATTCAAAGAAAACCTTAAGATCTTCGTCAGTTGCGAACTTGCCTTCCTCATGCATTAAATGTGTTTTCGCCTTTTCTATTCTTTCATTAGTCCTTACATGAATTGAATCGGGAGCAAGACTCCCCAGTAAAAACTCTGATGTAGGATTAGATAACAATTCGCTGGCAACTGAAAAATGAACCATTGGCCAAGGCATCAATAACACTCCCAACCTAGTGCAATCTCATTAAATTTGTCATTTCCTATCATTATTTCTTTAGCTTTTATGATCTGTCCGCCATCGACACGGTCCTCCATTAGCAAATCCAACGATACTGCCATCCTTCTCCTCAGCTACAAACAAGCATTTATCAGTATTAAGAGATTCAAATATTCTAACCCATTGGCTTCTTCTTCCTTCTGCGGTAATCTTATTGAGATACTCATCCGCTAATAATCCCCTGTATGTAGTCTTCCAACTCTCCGCATGGACATAGGATATGGCATTAATATCAGCTAATTTTGCTTCTCTTATTTTCATAATTACACCTGTCCCTTCGAGTAATGTATGCCGCACAATAACTCATTTCCATGTTTCATATTCTTCATCGAACGCCATGCACCATTTTGAATTCCAATCACATTTGATTAGGTATGTCACCTGATTCGCTTCTCCTGTTCTAAAGATGGCGTTCTCAGGATACTTCTCATTTTTAATTCTTATAATATTAAACGATTGTAATAGCTTATAGTTACATTAAACTCACTCATTTTCTTCTCGACGGCTTGTAGTCGCTGGCTCATCCCCTGTAGCACTTGATTGAATTTCATTCGCCACTTCATCATATATATAAAAAGCTTGAGCAGAAGAAAATTATGACCCAACCTATTTAAGTTCATCAGTCATGCGATGACATGAATCTTCGTAAGTAATCTGACTTCGCAGATCGTTAAAACACGGCTGATATAACCCAGCAGTTAAACGCAAGAATCAGTAATCCTAAATAACCATTGGTTGTTAATTAATATATTTCGCAGGGGTGCTGCAGGGATACGCCCGAGTGCCATGGGACCTACACTTTATGCACTTTCTCCTTTAGCTCTTCATAGGCTTCTTTCAACCAAGGATGAACAACTTTCAAGGTTTCTTTCCGTTCCCATAAATAATTGATATAAGCAAATGCTCCATGGGCTAATGATTTCTTTAAATCTCTATTCAATTCTTCAATATACGGAGGCTCGCCTGACTGATCCCAAGCAATCTTATCAGCGACAAATAATACTTGATCAAGCAATGTTGAATTTGCCCGTAATGTCGTATGGCAACCAACAGCGTCTAATATTTCTGGATCTGTTATTCTAAAAATATCTCTAGCCATCACCTTTGATATCTTCTGGTGAATGATCATTGGAAATAGTTCCTCTTCTGGTAAAATATCGATATCTAATTGCCTTGAGACATCTAAACGATCAATACTAGGAATAACAGCACTGATATCATGCAACCAGCCTGCAATTTCGGCTGCTTCGTGATTGGCTTCAAACATTATTGCAATTCTCCGTGCCTCCGTACCAACATCGATACAATGATTCGCTGTTTCGGGATATTTATTAGTTGTTAAAAACAAATAAATATTTTTCTTCAAATCACTTGAGAACTCCATTTGTTGTGTCAGATTCTTCAATATAGTATGCATCGTAAATTCACCCTTACTTATATTATGTTGCATTAACTTCCGCCAAAGTTAGAATCGTTAATATGTTGTTAGGAGATGTTGTTGCCCCTCTGAACTACAATCCTAACAATCCTATTAATATCTTTAATTTCTTTCTATCTTTTGTTGTGATTTTCAGTCCTTCTTTTGAATCGATTATTATCACTTTTCTTCCCAGCCATATTCTTAAATATATCGATTGTAATACAAATGGTTTTGTGAACCCCTTGATTTCTCTTTCTAATCCTGTGTCATCTTCAAATTCAGTTCTAATAAACCACGTATTACCAATACCAATTTCCGTATATTTCTTCAATGTTTACACCCCTCCGAAATTCCACTCATACTTTTGCTGAATGATTTTTTAAGACTCATTTGGAATTTCGAATATAATGCTTTCCGATCTGTTATTAATCGATTTAGAATCTTCAAAAATAGATTTTCCACTTTCATCAAAAGTGCCGTATTTCACTTGATCTAACATCCATAGGTCCATAAAGTAGTTAATCTTACCAGTGAAAAGAGGCCGTGTTCCCCATTCTCCCTTTATAGATGAAATAACATTAGGAATTACATCTTTATTATTGTTATCTTGTGATCCAACTTGAGCTTCCCATGTTTGCCATGCCGCACCATTCTTCAACTCATAGTATTGGGCTAAGCCTCTATATATGTAAATGAACGCATTTTTCTGTCCGAATTCGAAGTAATACGTCCCTCCAGCTCCTCCATCTTCAAGTGGAAGTAATCCATCATGGAGAAGGATACGAGGTAACTTTATTAGTCCATTTCTAGCATCAGTAATATCACTGCCAGTAACTAGCTGGGATAATTCCTCATCTGGTTTATAAATAATTAGAGTATTCGTATTTGAATCCCATTCTACATGTGCTTTCAAACCTTCACCAATAAACCGAAATGGAACATATGTTAAACCCTCTTTGACAATCGCAGGGGTTGCAAGTGTCACCTGCTTATCCCCAATATAAGCCGTCTTACTTCCAACTTTTAATTTAACGACATCCTTAGTCATAGAATCTATTACGGTGACTGTTTTAGTTGTATTATCCCAATCCACCTTAAGACTTGGAATTAGTGAAACCGTTCGGATCGGAACCAAGGTATTATTGTTGATGATAATAGGACCTTGACCTGCAACTTTTTGTCCATTTACATTTAAATTAAGTTCCTTATTAGTAGATGCCGACGCAACATTATATGTAGATAATCCAACAACAACTAACAAAACACTTAACAAACCAATAGATTTTTTCACAAATATTACCTCCAGATTTTATTTTTCAAAAGTTAGAATCAAAGATCTTTCTTCCTTTAAATTGGTAGAAGTATATAAATATAAATCCCAATTTAAGTAACTATCACACCATTCTTCCGTCTAAGTATTATATGCGATATAGGAGGGTGAATAATGAAACATTGGTTTGTTGGTATTGTGTGCATAGTGGCTATCATCTCTGGGTGTGTTAAGGATACAGGTGGAAAAAGCAAAATTGCTGTGGTCGATTCGACTCCTAAAGTGCAATCCATTGTTCCAAATGTAGATGAAACCAAAGATGAAGTGTTAATTACTTCATTAGAGAAAGAATCTGCAGAGTTACAAATATTTAGAAATTCATTGAATGGTCAAATACAAAACAAAGTTAAATTACGATTTAACAATAACATTTCATGGATCACATCAGATTTACCAATCCCAGATTCTTTGGGATCGGCTATTCCAAAAGAGAATATATTTATTTCTCTGGTACCAAGTGAGTTAAAAGCCTGGATATTATTAACCTCTGATCCCGGAGCGGGTCTGATGAATAAAATCTATTATTCATCCAATGATGCAGGTACTTCATGGAGTAAAGTAAATGAAATCAATCAGGAAGTGGATGGATACGTTACGGGTGTTTCATTCAGGGATGGGAAAGTGGGTTGGGTAACAGCTACTCAGCATGGAGCAAATTTCTACCTTTCTATCGCACACAGGATGGAGGAAAGACATGGGAACCCCAAAAGATTGAAATAATAAAGGGTTATAAATATGGAAACACCTATCCACCTGTTTTTGATTCAGTAAATAAAAATAATGGAACTATAGAAGTCGAATTTGTATCGGAAACCGATACAAAAAAAATTAAGTATATGACTAATGATGGCGGGAACACATGGTCTAATTAAAAGATGGACTAAACATAAAATAAATCAAAAATCCGCCTAGTTATTAGGATAGAGCGTATTTCTGATTTTTCCTTCAGTTGATAAATATTCTTATATTTGTTTACTCAAAATAACTTCAAGAGGCTCATTCTCTTGTAACAAACATCCAACATCACGATAGCCAAGCTTCCTGTAAAAGTGCTGTGCTCCTTCGTTAGATTGAGTGGACGTCATTACGGTTTTGAATCCTCTCTCACTCATTAATTTTTCCCAATAAGTAACAACTTCTTCACCCATGCCTTGTCCTCTATATTCTTCATCAATCCATATCATATTCATAAAAGGAGTGTTATCCCAAAAATATCCATACCTCATCCATCCGATTTCTTGTCCCTCATCCCTAAGTATAAGTATCTCCTTTTCGTTAATTTTCGATCTGATCAGTGTTTCGACGATGTGCTTATCTCTATCTAAAATGTACAAATAATCTGTATCTGTTGCAAAATCAATCTTCATAGCTAATCCTCCAATTTTTCTGCTTTCTTACTTCTTGATACTATTCTGTACGATTTCTGCTAATATTCAGGTATTCACGACGTCAATTCCCCTTAGGATAGCCCTATAACCCGTTTAATCTCGCTATTCCTCAACCTCAATTGCAGCAGCATAACTTCCGTGATCGTCATCTGCCTATTTACCCCCAACTGACAGTACATACAAGCCAGGTTTTGACGGAAGATAGACTTTATTCTCTTCCTTAGGTAAAGGTGATATGTTCTGATTTCCCCAAAGCCCTGCCCATATTTCTTTGAGCTTATTACCTTCGAAAATCCAAAGTCAGCTCAGCGTTAGGTGGTTCCGTAGAATTAGGAATTGTCTTTGTACAACCCATTACAGTCATTACAACTAGAAGCAGATAGGTTACTATTATTCTTTTGTCCATCATTTCACCTCACTACTATTGAAGCCCATATCGAATCACGATCATCTTAATCTTTCAAATATTTTTATAAAGTAATCTTAATGTTTTATTTTCATTAAAATCTTTATTTAAATAAAATGGATACGCTTCTGAATACGTGCTAACTAGTAAGGAAATAATTCCATACTCCAAGGGTTTATATTACTTCAATTAATTTAAAATGCTCTACCACAATTACAGTATCCTCTGTTAATGCTATTCCCGCATCTAAAAAATCATATTCCCAACATTTATTATGATCATCAATGAATTCTTCAAGTGAGGTATAATTCTCTCCCTTAGCAACCCTAATATCGATCATTCCATAAGGGATCTCATAGTTTTCAGTTATCTGTATCGTACATCTATGAATTCCATGATTATTAAATACAGCTATATAGTCACCAACTTCAGTCGGCTCTTCCTCTGGATTGTTATAGTACCATATCATTGGAGTGCAAGTAGCTGTTTTCAAACCTGCCATAACCTCATTTAGTAGAGTTTCATCATCAATATGACTACTCCAAAATGTTAAACTTTTCATGGTTAATCCCCTTTTAGTATATTTTGCTCCAAGCCATATTAATGTGGATATCGAACTACTCACAATTTTTTTTGGACCGTTCTTTCATATAACGTTGCGCATGCCTGACATACAAACGGCTTATGGACCGTAGGAAACGGATCGCCAAACTTAGCTGTGTGGATGTGTCACCTGATTGCACTTCTCAGAAAATTCCTCTAGGAGACCAAGGATCGTCAGCGACGATGCTAAAAATCATTGTTATACGATGTTCGTCATTCCTCGCCTGCTGCATAACTCCACAACAATCTAATCTGGGTTCGCCCCCTTACTGCCTTGCGTTACACTCATCCATTAAATGTTTCTATTTTAGTTGTTTTGGTTTCTTTATGGCTACTAAAAAGTGAAATACAACCAATCTATAACTTTTTTTGTAATCAAAGTTACTGGAAAGCACTGATTTCATAACAACATCGAAAGTTAATGTGTTGTCATTAGTTAATATAACAACTCCACTATCTTTTGATGGATTTCCAAACTGTCCTTCTAATGTCAATAGAAACAAAAACGGTTGCTTTTCTTGTTTGTCAGAACTGCTATCAAATAGATAGTAATAACCATCATTGAAAAATAAATCACTGAAATAAGGACTATTGGTATCTTCAGTAGAGAAACTAACCATACGAATACCTGTATTGTTGCCTTTTGTTGCGGTTTCAACAAAGTTAATCCACTCTTCATTATTTGCAATCACTTCTGAATCTTGCTTAACACAATATCCGTCTTTTGTAGCATCTTCAACGATAAATCCTCCTAAAATCAAAAACTTCATGTACTTCCCTAATTCTGTTTACCCATGGTCTACATGTCGTATCTCGAATTATCCTAGAAAGTTCGTATTCATTGTCCATTGTAATCTCCTAATCCATTCCTGTTGAACATCAATACTTGCATTTCTTATTCGATCCATTATATTAATGATTCGAGAAACCGAAAAAGCCTTAATTAGTTCCTCATTAATTTGAATTTTTGAATATGAACAATAAGTCGTTAAAAATGTCCCTGATAGTTCCTTCGCAATTTGAGGGTAATGTAAATGTACGAACCACAAAATCCATGAAATATCCTGCAATGGATGGCCCCAGCCCGCCCATTCCCAATCAATAATATACAAGGATTCATTCAGGATAAGCGCATTGTGTGGACCGTAATCGCCGTGTATCAGCACTTGTTCTTCTTCAATATTTATATTTAGAATTGTTCTTACTTCATTCATGAGAACGAGCGGAATGAAATCAAGTGAATCTAGCTCAATATTCACCAACTTTATTGTTGGCAAGCTTCTGGTGGAGTTTCTAGACTTTATTGAATGAATATCTCTGGCTAAAATCTGTCCTAACTGCTTATATATTTCATGGGCTTTGTCACTATCAAAATTATCTAAATAATTTTGACAATTAACACCAGGTATGTAATCCATAATGGTATATAAATATCCGTTATTCTCAAAATAATCATGTAGCTTTGGTGTGATGTTAGTATAATTCAAAAGCTTTAAACTATTAATTTCAATGAGCTTATCGATATCTCCGTTCTTCGAAATCTTTGCAATAACTGGTGGAGATGTACCTTCTAGTAACAAAGTATAGTTAGTGTACCCGCCATTAAGTTCAGTCAATTTAATATTTTTATATTTTTGCAGTAAGATATCTGTAATCATCGAGTTATTCTCCTTTTTTTGCACATAGAGTCTTTCACATAAAGGGCGGATTCCCATAAAATAAATGTGTCGTTATCCGATGCGCATCAACTCAACGACACAACTTTCATTGTTCATTATCTTTTGTTGTTTCTGTATTTTTAAAACTGTCTATTAAAAAAATCCATACAAACAACAAATGACTTCCTAAGAAAGTCACAATATATTCAGGCTTAATAAACAGTACTATAGGTAAAAATAATAAAAAAAGTAATATTAATATAACTATAAATGAAATAAAATTCCCAGTTTTTTTATTAAAATAATTCATCATAAATTTACGATAATATTCAAAAAAGTTTAATCTCGATACTATCTCAAGTATAAAAAGAGCTGAAAAAAAGTTGACCACGATATCTAAAAATAAAGAGCCATAGTAGTTATTAACCTCTAATTTTTGATAAAGTTTTTTTGATTCATCGTAACTATATAACAAAGAAAATATAAGGCTCAAAATCAATAGAAACGAATACTTTTTCAATTTCTCTTTCATCATGTATCCCCATTTCTAATTTTTTAGGCGATGCCACTTTGAAATACTCTCACATTCTTTATAGATCTGCGATCATTGTTATCGATGTACCTTCCATTCCAACTTCTTCAAACCCAACACGTTGATATAATTTCACAGCTGCTAAATTACGAGGATCTACGCTTAATGATATTCTTTTAATCCCTAGCTCTGTCATCTCTTCAAATAGCTTTCTTAAAAGTGCAGTTCCAATTCCTTGTCCTCTATATTCTTTTATTAATGACATTCCTAGTTCTGGTGTATCGTTACTTATATACCCATATCCTTTATTATCTTCATTGAAATATCGCATGGTTATTGATCCTATAGAGTAGCCCTCGTTATTTACTGCAATGTAACCCATATCTCCTTCTCTTCCCCAGTTATCTAAATACTTAGCAATAAGAGGTTCTTTGATCACCTCTCTGCTAAAAGCTTTTTGACCTTCTGGGACATATAAGGATTCATACAGCATATCCCATAAAAAAGGCATATCTTGTTCTACTATCGGTCTAATTGTATAAAGATTCATTGAAATCTCCTTTGTATTTTATATTATCTTCTAGCGGACCGAAGACAGTGGTCCAAAGCCTGATAATGATGTTAGCAGATGTACTGTGCTGATTTCTTCGAATTATTGCAACAATATTGTAATAGCTTTTAATGGTTTTAAAGTATCATTGTATGTATTGCTTGTTAATGCGATTACTATATTTCGGGAAGGATCTACACAGATATACTGCCCTTCCAAACCCATAGCAAAATAAAAAGATCGATCTAATGATTCATCGGACACCCACCAATGACGACCGTAATATCCTATATCTTCATATGCTAAATACTTAGGTTTTGTTGAATTGGATATCCATTCCTCACTAAGTAATTGTCGTTTCCCCCAACGCCCCTTGTTTAAATAGAAGTAACCGAATTTTTGCATATCATCTATAGACATGTGTAGCCCGAAACCGCCAATATTAACTCCTTGAGGGTCTACATGCCAAATGAAATCTTTAATATTTAAAATAGAGAAGAGATACTTTATCGCGAAATCTTTTGCACTCATTCCTGATACCTTTTGAAGTATTGATAATAACAGATGGCTGCAGCCAGAATTATAGTTCATTCGTTCACCGGGTTCGACGTTTAATGGGCGCTCTAATATATAATTAACCCAGTTGGGACTATGTATCATATGTGGCCAGCCATCCCATTCCCCTAACTCCGGCCAATCAAAACCTGCACTCATACTCAATAAGTGATCAATTGTAATGCGTTGTTTCCGAATGTCTTTATCATTTTGAAGTGACGGAAAGTAATTAACAATCGGCGTATTAAGATCTGAGATCAATCCCTGTTCGATAGCAATTCCAATTAAGCATGAAGTAATGCTCTTTGTGCATGAGTTAACTTTGTGGAGCTTATCTTTAGATTTATTGTTTCTATAATATTGAAGCACAATATCTGGACCAAGACTCATCAAACAACTTTCAATTTTTTCTTTTCTTAAAAAACTAACAAATGATTTTATTTTCTCATCATTTATTTCGCTCTGATATGGAAATTCAATCATAAATGGGTTGCTCCTCTTAGTTACTCTCAGCATATCTGCTAACGTGCAAAATCACTTAAATATGTTCATTTCCCTTGAGAATTGCAAATATCCCTTTATATCATCTTTCTCAAATCCTTTACAATTAGAGACTGTAAAAATATTATTATGGATCCCCTCTTCTTTGTTCATTTCCTTACAGAAATATGTATTCTTCTCTTTCTCACCACTATAGGCATCTCTGGTAGCATCAATTGTGAATCGTATTTCTGAGCCATTAGAGTTCACTTCATAAATGATTGGTCCACTATCAGTAGTTCGTGATATTAGCATTAAATTATCGCCTTTATGATCTTGGAATCTTTCATAAAATATATTCATTCTTTCGTAATCCAACTTATTGAAATTAGTTAAGACACCTCTTTGTATATACTTCTTATCATATTCTGAATTCAATCGCATGAAATAAAAGAGACAAATACAAAGGACAACAATAATAATCGAGAGTAACCAAATCGTTTTTTTCATTGGATCTCCTTGTAATTACGATAATTGTGTATACCGTTCAGAGGTTCACGACGGAAACCCACCTACTATTTGCTCTCGCTTTCATAAGGTGGGTTTCCGTGTTGGACTCTATATAATCTATGTAATTTACTCCTCCCAACCAAGGGCGTGTCCGCAGCATGAAACTTTTGTTTTATAGGATGTCAGTCTTACTGGATTAATCAGTACGTTGATCTTAATCGTATTGCCATACAAGCTGCCCCTTCCTAATTTTTGCTACATATATTATTTGCCCTGTGTGATAATGAATCTCTCTAACCATCGCTATCATTAGGTTAAGAGCTGTTGTCTCATTATTTACTTGGCTATATGTAAGCGGTGGAAGATTGAGAAAAGGTTGAGATAACAATAATTTTGGGTTTGTGTTGAGATGTTCAAGATATTGAATAATTATATCGAATGCTTCCTTTGTCTTGTTATAAGCCTGCTCTTTAGTCATTATAAGCCCATGTTCAAATTCCTTTTCCCTGTCCCTTATATCAGGAATGTTAAAAAGAATTGTTTCGATTCGTGAGTGAGCGCAACCCCTAATATGAGCAACTAGATTCGCAATACTATTACTTTCCGAGTTCGGAGACCAAGTTATATCTTCTTCTGACAATTGTTCAATGACTTGAAGAGTCCATTTCCTTTCAGACTTAAATTTAACCAACATACTTTCAATCACTTCAGATGCTATATCCATAGGAACACCTCCTCTTTATAATATTTTATACATGATTATGAGTATATCCCTTACAATTAGCGCTCATCATCTGTATTCTTAATTTGCCGGTTGAATGTGTCCGGTGAGTTCTATTAAATACAACCATGTCTTTACTTAATTTATCAATTCTATCGTTTCTAATACGTTATGTTTATTCAGATCATTGATAATGGTTTGAGGTAAGTAGTTATATAATTCAGATCTTGTCACCCACAAATAATCGCTATGTTCATCTGAAAGTATTATTTGATCATCAGTAGTTCTGCACAAGTATGTCATCAAGACAACCTTTCTGTTCGGATTAGTAAAAAAAGTAGTAGCATATAGTAATTTCTCGATATTCACTACGATTCCAGTTTCTTCTTTTACTTCTCTAGTTAACGCATCTTCTAACTCTTCTCCAAAGTCTATCTTTCCTCCAACTGTTTCCCAGACCCCTGCGTCAATTTCATCTATGTCTGACCGCTTCAATATTAATATCTTACCTTTATTTTCTATTACTCCCTTAACTACAACAACTATTTTATTGTCCATATAGCCCCCAAGTAACTTTCTTCTCTATGTAATATCATTCAACATCTCTTTGACATCTATTTCTTTAATCCATTTAATAATATAATCTGCTTTAGATAGATCCTGATTTCCAGAGTTTTGATTTATAAACCCTATACATTTCATTCCCGCTGCTTTAGCTGCCGCGACTCCATTCTTGGAATCCTCAAGTACATAACAATACTTAGGGTCTACTCCTAATATATTAGCTGCTTCAAGATATACATCTGGTGCTGGCTTCCCCTTATTTACTTCCTCACCACTTACGATACAATCGAAATATTCAGTTATATTGAACTTTGATAGGACTTCCTCAATAAACTTCCTTGGAGAGGATGAAGCAAGACCAATGGGAATATTATGTTGCTTTAGTTCAAATAGAATTTCTCTAATACCTGCAATTGGCTCTAAATCTATTGATTTTATAATATTGATTTTAGTAGTTAATTGATAATCTATGATTTCTGAGACCGACTGTACTACGCTATATTCATGTATAATTAAATTCCACATCTCAGGATTTGTCATTCCAACATATTTCTCTAGCTCTTCCTTATATATATTTGTTCCTAAGTAGTTCATCGTTTGAATATCCACATCAAAATGAATAGGCTCACTATCAATTATTACCCCATCCATGTCAAAAATAAATGCCTTTATCATATTCTGAATCTCCTCGTTAACGAATTTACTACTCGTTATCTTCAGCTTTTAAAATGATTAATACAGTTATAACGTTCACAATCCCATCTAGTTTGATTGTTATTAATAATAGTTATAGATGTATTATGGAGGTGTTCTCCTGTATCGAATGTGGAATAAGTTTCTTTAAGGTCAGCCCAATTAGTGCTCCATGACTTACTATTAATACTTTTTTGTCCGAATGTCGCTCAGAAATTTCCATGATGCATTTCATTCCTCTTGAGATTATCTCATCATTTGGTTCTATCCCAAGATCTAGTTTGGACCATCCGTCTCCCCACTTGCTAACTCTATCTTTTTCAGTTGTTCCCTCAATAAGTCCGCAGTTCATTTCTCTTAAACCTTGATCAATTTTCACCTCGATATTCTTGATCCTTCCTATCATTTCAGCTGTTTCCAGTGCTCTTGATAAGTCACTTGAATAAATATAATCCCAATCCTCGTTATTCATTCTCTTAGATAGTAATTCAGCTTGTCTTCGTCCCTCATCATTTAACGGGATATCAGCTTGTCCCTGTGCTCTGTATTCATGATTCCAATCTGTTACCCCATGTCTTATAAGTCCTATCAATGCCATAGCTCTCCCTCTTTCATTTCCAATCTAACAGACTCTCTGACTATGCCTGCTCATATTCACTTCTTAGAATACTCATACATATACTATCCCGGTATTTACCTTTAGTATAAATCTTATTTCTATATCTACCTTCTTCTTTAAAGCCACATTTTAGATAGCATTTATAGGCTCTTTCGTTATATTCGTATACTTCAAGCTCTATTCTATTCAAATTTAGCTCCTCGAAAGTAAACTTCTGTAGTAATCGAATGGCTTCACTGCCATAGCCTTTGCCTAAATATTCTTTTCTACCTATAACAACAGCCAAATGAGCAAAGCGATTCTTCCAGTCAATTTTATATAAATCGATTTGACCAATGTATTCTAGAGAGTCTTTGACTGCTATAATAAAACTTTTGTTACTAGACTTACCTTCAACCATCATTCTAAAGAAGGATTCCGTCTCATATTTGGAGTGTGGGTATAAGAAATTATCAGATAACGTGTTGGTTATTTCCGGATCATTAACCCATTGTCTAATATGATCTAAATCTGAATCTCGGTATTCTCTAAGTACAATTCTATCTCCAAATATTTGTGGCATGAGTATTCATCCTTTCGTGGTTCTACGTGTTTTCATCAGTTTCATATAACGTTTCCGCATTCACGACGAGTTAACAATTGCCTTACAAAGGTTTTTTACCACATGCAATAATAAAGTTCATCATCGCATACGCTTCAGACGAATTATTGAATGCAACAGAAGCTTGTTTCATTTGTTCAAATTCATCTGAAGTTATCACACCATTTTTATAAAACGGCACAAAACGATTAATATCAAATTGTCGTTTAAAGCCATCAATCCCATGCACATCGCTATGTTGAATTATTGAATCAATATCTATATCTATATATCCACTCTTTAAAAAGAGGCGCGGTAAACTTCTACCTATTAAACGATTTCCACCTTGTTGTGCAACATAATCCGAGATTTTCATTAATATGTTATGTAGTAATGGAATTTCTGGGTTTATCGTACCAAAAACCCCATCATCCGCGATGCGGTAAGTCGGTACGGATGTGTCCCGGCAATCACTTCTCAGACTTATCTTCTGGGTCCGAGGCGGCTTGTACGCCGATGCGTGAACACATAGTTATCGGATGCCATGCCCTCTTGAGACTCAATCAAAAAGGTTTTTTAGGATCTTTCATTAATTCTTCTCTTAATTCGTTTGTCATCTTCTCAATTAATTCTGGTCTTCCATGGAACTGAGCAGGGGTATTCTGAAATAATTGGATCCTCCATGAATCATTCATTCTTACTGCAATGATTGTATGATGAGTGTTTACTTTTGAATTTATTTCTGTCTTCCCTGGAGGCACCATACCTGCAATAGACCTTAAAATGGCTACATTTGAGTCAAGCAAATGAACACTTTTGACTTTAATAACGAATTTTGAAGTTGGGTGATTATCAAAGATAGG
The DNA here is from genome assembly GCF_900156375.1 of Paenibacillus macquariensis. GTDB lineage: Bacteria > Bacillota > Bacilli > Paenibacillales > Paenibacillaceae > Paenibacillus_AQ > Paenibacillus_AQ macquariensis. The sequence goes on along the minus strand of NZ_FTNK01000002.1, from coordinate 73,163 downwards.
TTTCAAATGCATCACAATCTCTTCCGGACCGATCGATTGACTTCCATCGAAGCCGATACTTTCTCCACCTTCACAAAAAAGCTCAGCCATTGCATTAGCATTACGATCATTCCAAGCACCTATTAGTTTTTGATATAAAGTTCTTATGGCTTCTGAATTTGCTAACACGGGATGTCCTCCTCGAACGAATAAATTTTAGTGATGGTTTCCGATAAAGTTGCGTATTTCTGACGTCCGAACGACTTAAGGACCGAAGGTCTGGGTGGCTGTGGCCCCTTAGTCGGTTGGATGTGTCGCCTGACTCTGCATCCTTAAAATCCATCTTGGCAACTTAGAAGCGCTAGCGACGATATAGAAATGCATTATTATGTGCTGTTCCTGCCTAATTCGACTTAACTCACAATTAATATTGTAGTTAAAGAATGAATACTTCACTCATCTGGAAGTTGTAAGTCTAATTTTTCGATTGTTTTTAAATAATTATTGTCACTAACTACCTTGTATTTAGTGTGGCCTGATTTCTTAAATAAGACAATGTAATTCTTATCTTTCGTAACTTCAAATCCAAGGTTACTACTACCATTCTTGTCATTTTTGAGATAAATTCTTATAGCATATTCACTAACAGAAGAAACGTCGTTCACCTCCTTTTTTAATTCAGTACCTGATACATCAGCTAAAATTTTTTCTATCATTTCCTTATCTGTTGTGGATATTCTTGCATTGTCTGAATATCTCTTAATAGAAATTTCCACTGTATCATCTTCACTTATTTCATCTAAAATCTCTTTTTGAAGTGAAGTGAATTTCGTCTTATCTAGTAAATATAAAATTCCAATAATCACTATTACTGAAGCAAGAATAAAAATTATTATTCTTTTCAAAATTCCCACCACATCTCTTCTAAGTTTCTTCTTATACAACTTATGTATATGCTACTTCAGATAGATTCAAGCAGGAATTGCACATAACGTTTGGATATTCACGACGTCCGTCCCCCTTAGATTGCTCTTATCTTAGGGGGACGGATGTGTCTGGTTGAATCTGCTTCCTTTCTACTGAAAATACTCCAATCGAATCCACTTCTTCTGCTTCGCCAGACCAAGGGTGGATGCCCGCAGTGTGAAAACATTGTTATATGATGGATCAGCCATCTCTGAGTTACAAAAAATTATTATTTAATTTCTTTCCAATAACTTCTTCCCTATAAAACTCGTTGAAATGACTGGAATCCCAATTTTCTTAGACCATATCGAAAGTTGTCCTATATGATGGATTTCATGCACAATAATATGTCTTAGTATCTCACCTTTAAAATAGATCTCATCATCCCATTCGGGAGTTACCCTTTCATATTCCATATCCATTGACCAATTAGTCAATAATTCTTTATTTTCTATTCTAAGTTTGTCTGATAATGTTCTCATTGATTTTATGTCTTTATATTCCTCACAATCAAAAGTAACATCAGGTTCATTCTTAATAGCTCTAATCCAGCTATATTCAACATCTATAATATGAAATAACGTCTTCATGATTGATCCAATTCCTGCATTCCGTTCCCTTAATAATTCAATTTCAGCAATTGGTTCAAGAATTTCGAACCATTCGTCTCTAATCTGCCAATTATATTTAAATAAAGACTCTATTGAAAACACCCCCAAACCGTTAATTTGCCCATCTTTCGTATACCGTTACTGCTGCATTCCTGACGTTCAATCGGATTAAGATTTGTAGTACCGGGTCGTCAGATTTTGCCCGTTGAAAGTGTCGCCTGTATTCACTTCTCTGAAAATCCCCTTGGCGAATAAGGAGCGAACGCGATGATGTAGGAATGCATTGTTAGGCGATGCCACCCTGAATTCCCCCTCAAATACCTAAGCCCTTATCCATGTTGATCTAGTGTAACCAATCTTCATACCAACTCGTTCCATATTTCGATGACTTGACGAACAATATGAAGTCTGACTCACAACTAATTTACATGCATTCTTATAAGCATCATTTATGCGCCTCTGAAGTAAATATGTTTGAAAACCCTTATTTCTATAATCTGGTAGAGTCGTTGCAAATGTAAGAGAAGCAACATTATCCTCCATATACATCACTGCAACAGCCGCAGGAATATCGTTGTAAAATCCTATATAATACTTCCAACCTCTTCGAGCATATAACACTTCATTATTCGCAGCTACATAGGATTTCCCTTCCAACGAGAGTCCGGTACCCAAACAATGGATTTCGGCATATATATCAAACTCATCTTCTTGTAATTCCCGAATATGTATTTCTTCTTTTTGTGTACTGTTTATTGCCAAAGAATCACAATATAGTGTTGTGTGAAATCCTGATTGATAAAATCCTCTTTGGGATAACAATTTTAAAACATCTTGATTAACCTTACTGGGAATGATCTGTATCTCAAATTTTCTTTCCCGTTCCTCAAAAACCTAAGTACATCTTCTAGCACCTCTTCCTCAATTAATCCCTTCACATTATTGAACAATCCCCATGGCATTCTTCTACTATAGAAAGCAGTACATAGTCCAAATTCATTTATTACAATACCTTCTGGATTACCTTCTCGTTCTTGTATCGCAGTCATTCGATCTATCATATAATTGATTTCAGATCTTTCTAAAATTCCAGCTAAATCATGATTCATTATCATCTTCTTCTCTTATTCTCCTTTCCTTGACTTGCTTCTGGTCGTTTTGCCTGACGCTTCCTCACTCCTGACGTTCAAACAGCTTAAGTGACCAAAGGGAACGGGTCGTCAGACTTAGCTGGTGGAATGTATCGCCTGATTCGACTTCTCCGATATCCCTCTTGGTGATCAAGGGCTAATACCCGCAGTAGGAATGTGCTGTTATGCGAAGTACTAGCCATCATAGATCTACTAGAGATTTAGTTCTCTTAAAGTTCCCCATTTTGCTTTAATAATTGGTTTAGTCTGTACTATTAACGGTTGTACAAAGTTGTCTTGATCAAAATTCATTTCGATTACTTCAGTTTGATTGTCTCTTTTGATTGTAATTTCAATGATATTTTCTAAATCAATATCTATTATGGTGTCTCTATTGATACTAATTCTTATAGATCCACTTCTAATTGCGGGGATAAGGTAAAACTCAATTCCCATTAAATCTCTCTCCAAAACAAAGGAAACTCCTGAGTAATACCAACCAACTTCTTCATCAGTTACTTGAGCATTACACTCAAATAAATATTCAAGTTCATAAAGATCTGGAATGTTTATTGATTTCATTTGACTTCACCAACCTTGCTAGTATTTCGCATAACATTTCAGTGTTCACGACGTCCATTCCCCTTAGATAGCTCTTAACTTAGGGGAATGGATGTGTCCGACTGATTATCTTCTATGAAACTGAGTTACTTCTAACGAATTCACTCCATAAACTTTGGTCGGACCAAGGGCTTCACCCCGCAGCGAAAAAACTTTGTTAGATGATGTTACATTGATTTACCTACATAATTCTTTTTGCCTTAATTAATATAAAAGATGGTCTCTTTCTTTCATTTTTTAATTTGGGCATCTTCTCAAGACCCTCTGGAATTGATTCAGGTTCAACAATTTCTTGAACAGCTAGCCCATTTTGTATCAATACATTAAGTAAAGTTGAGAGTTTTCTGTGGTATTTTATTACTCCATCGATTCCCCAAAACTGTGTTCTGAGTCCTTCTTCTCCATAATTATCAATAGGCCAATGAAGTATATTGTTATTGGAATCTTTAATCCATCCTTCTTTACTCTTATTTGACAATACAATAGGATGCTCTGTAGAAAACACCAAGTAACCATTTGGTTTAATCCATTTTGCAATCCTACTAATTAATAAATTATAATCCTCAATATAATGAAAGGCTAATGAACTGACTACCAAATCAAATTCATTATTATTGAAATCAATTTCTTCCATGGAACTATGCAGATAATGAATTCGAGAACGTTTTCTTGCCATATCTAACATCTTCTCTGAAATATCTACACCTATAACATGAGTTGCTCCGTTATCGATAATGTAATTTGCCTGTTCACCAAAGCCGCATCCCAAATCTAATACTTGTAGATCCTTAAGAACTGGAAATAATTTTCTTATTGCAGGTTGTTCAATAAAGTCATTGTATGTGATTCTCGTTTCTCTTAAGTTCTTATACATCATAAAGAACTCTGGGTTGTCATAAAGATTCTGCTTCATGTTATACCTCCATAAATATCTTCGTAATTTCAGCTAACGTTGTTGTATTCCTGACGTTCAAGCAGCTTAAGTGAGCGAAGAGAACGTGTCGTCAGACTTAGCTGGTTTAATGTATCGCTTGAATTAACTTTTCTGATATCCCTCATGGCGAACAAGGGAGAATACCCGCAGTAGGAATGCATTGTTAGCCGATGTTCACGACCTCTTCGAACTTCCTACGCTTTCCATTAATCTCCTTAGTTGTGTATGTAATTAGTTCTAGTTATTTAGTGATAAGTCATTCAAACTTCTTGATTATATTCTTTTAAATCCCTAGCATCTGTAAAACAGTTTTTAAATCTATTTCCCATTTCTTTATCTTTACTCAAACATAAAGTTGAGGTACTATCCCAGCAAACAATTTCTATCTCAGATAGTGGATGCTGTATTTGAGGTTCAGGAATCCAAAAATTTGGGTTCCCATTTGCAAATGGTTCAATACTCAGATTATTAACATCCATCTCTATTTCCTTCTTTATTCCAGAAAAAACTGCCCATATAAATTGAATGCTATTTCCATAAATAATCTTATTAAGTTCTTCCCCTTCAATGAATACAATTGGATTATCTAAAGAATCTGTTGGATATGTTGAAGCGTTACTGTTCTAATATTCTTATTTATCATTTATATTCAATCATTCTTAGTAGAATTTCGTCTAATGTAATATTCACGAAGTTCGTGAAATTACAGAATACAAATGAATATGCGAACAAGCCTTCATTGGAAATAGTCTATATGAACTATAATCTAATTTTACTATAAAATAGAAACAATATGATGCACAATAATTCTATTCTTTAAGCAAAAAGCTCCCGCTACTAATAGCAGAAGCTTCAATAAAATAAAGATTGACGCGAACATCCCTTCAATGACAGGTACGTGTGAATCAATAACTAGCTATACCCAATAGATAAGAAAACAGGTTTATTCTCCTGCTTAGATTTGTCAAAAGCTTCTTCCGACCAATGGAACCAGTCCACCGGATTATGAGCGTGGTGTAACAAAGATGGTGATTTTCCTTGGCTAATCTATCGGGTAATTTTTGAGTTGTCATGGGGCATCACCTCTTTTCGGTTGGATTTGGGTACTAGGATTAGTTTAACCATCTGGCAATGAACACTAAGATTCTGATCATACAAATGCTTTGAATATTGTTAAGATATAGAAAAAGGCAACCCTATAGAGATCAGCCTGTCTTAAAGAAATACATTCTAATTTAGAATATTCGATACCTAATTCTCCGCATATAAGGCATTGTCAGGTCCTTGTCATGTTCAAACGAGTATCACTGGTACAGGACCTGAAGCCCCTGAATTTTCAAACAGCCTGTATGTCTCTTTTTCAAATATGGGGGTCTCACTGGGAACAGCCTTCGGAGGCTGGATTTTAGCTGGTCTTGGAATATACAATATCATTTGGGGTGGCATCCTTTTTGCTCTTCTGGCGTTTTTATGCATCTTCGTCCGAATAAAATGGTTAAAGACTGTTACTAAATAAACGGACATTTAATCTGTTATGAATCTTACTTACGGGTTTTTCTACACGATAACAGTGACAAGGTAGGACAACGTATAAAACCAGGCTATATAACAGAAAACTTTACAAGAACGTTAAAAATACACGGACTGCATCGAATCAGTTATCATAATCTTCGTCATAGCTGTGCCAACCTTTTGCTTGTAAACGGAATTAGCATGAAAGAAATTCAAGAATGGTTAGGACATAGCAATTATTCCACGACATCTAACACTTATTCTCATTTGGAATACAGCTCCAAAGTTTCTTCAGCATTAGCAATGGCGATGCACTAAAATTTTTAAAAAAAGATCACAAAGCCCTCATTAACTCATGAGAACCATGTGATCTTCCTCATACTCTCCTTTGGAAAAAGGAGACTGTTCCGAAACGGAACGGAACGTTTTCATACCATAGAGTTACGCACCTTTCTTTGTTTGCATGGTTGATCGATACTTCCATGATACCAAACAAGTTTGTCGGGTCTCTCGTGGACTACTGTAATCGTTCAGATAGATTTCATTGTACTTTCAACTACGCCATAAGCTTTCAATAACGATGTTGTCCTTTGCACGCCCTTTGCCATCCATGCTAATTCGCACCTCATGTTTCTTCAGCAGATCAATAAACTGTGGGCTCGTAAAATGACTACCTTGATCACTGATAAGAATCATAGGTTTGCGTTGTGCTAGAGACCTCTTCATGGTTTCTAGCACAACGCAAACCTATTCCGAGACTTTAAACATTTTTTTGATGAAATCAAATTTTAAAGCCGAAATCCGTGTTCTCGCTCACATAGAGTTCGCTGGGTTGAATCCGATGTTGGCCTGTGTGCAGCAGCTCTGGCAAACGCCCCATTCGTTTAGCCAAACGGGAAAGTTTCTGCTCATGAAAATTAGATAGCCCCGTATGAATCCGGTCCTGGAAAGGCTTAAGCCATCTTGTTTCCAAGCCATCAGAACCGAAATAAACTCCGAGCAGAGAGCCAACTGTTGCCCCAAAGCTGTCCGTATCGTTGCCTTGCATCACCTGCTTGCATATCCCATCGCCAACATTGTCTGCAAAGCGAAATGTATTAATTAAGGTACCTACTTCCTGATAAACCTGACAGTGGAAATAATTCGCATACTTATTGTTAATGCTCTGATAGGCTTCCAGCCAGTTATCTGCATTCGCGACCAACTGCAGACAATCCTGAGTAATCTCATAGAATCGGCTCCTTCTAGGTACGAATTGCAGTGCAGTACTAATTATTTCAATCGGATCGCGCAGCACCTGCGCGACAGCAATCGCAGCGGCAGTGAACATCGTGGCGTAGATACCGGTCCGGCGATGTGTAAAACTTGCATCCCGCCATGCTAATTCAGCGGCAAGAGCTGGTTGACCGGGGCAGGCATAGCCGTAAGCATCTGCGCGAATCGCTGCCCCGCATAGTTCCGTATCCTGTACCATGAAGTCGGGCCAAGCCTCTATTTCAGAATGATTGAATATGTCCCTATCATGCTCCAAATAGCTAATCCCAGATCGAAGCAAGATGGCCCTCTCTGGACCCCAAGTTGTACTTATCGGAAGATGATTTATCCATAAATCTCTTAAATTTCTTTTCGTAAAACCTTCGCCAAATTGCTCTAGCACAATCATTCCCATTAATGTGTAATTGATATCGTCGTCGGGTGCTGCATAACGGATTCGCCCCCGAGTCGTCTCAAACCAAGACCAATGACGCCGATCCAACGCATGGAGCATTTCATCAGAAATGTAATCGTTCAGTGGCCATTCCCCTACGGAAGTTAGCGCTTGACGCAATTCCGACAAGCTGGGGTTTACCTCGATCGGTTTGCCCAGCATTGAACCGCAGACTGAAGCGAGGAATGCTGCCTCTACCCGCTTGGAACTGTCCTTCAGATTTAGGATTCCGACCTGGCCGAGAGGTCGAGCTGGATCACATTCCCGCCATATCTCCTCTAAATCATTCGGCTCATAGTAAGACCAATTGTCCCTCATTGGAATAGCAGCCAAACTATGAGCGAATTCCAGATAGGCATCATAGCTTGCGGGTAGCTGTTCCAGCTTGGCTAAATAACCCGAGGTTTGATGCCCCTGCTCGAATTTATTACGCAGAATTCCCTCTAATTGACGTTTAAGAAATGTGAGTGATGGTAGCATACTGTATCTCCTTTGTCCGATTATTAATCTACATTAAATGTATCCTCAAACTTCTGCATGTGAATGAAAACGATGACAGATGAAAAAGTAGCCTTAACCATCGCTTTCATTGTGTATTGTCAATCCGTTGTATATTGACTAACGCAGATATAAGCCAATGTTAACGTTTGTGTTGAAGACGAGCCATCAACCATAATCAGAGGACTTAGAAGAATACTGATTATTCCTTTACAGATCCTAACGTAATCCCATTGATAAAGAATCTTTGCAAAAATGGATAAATAACTAAAATGGGAATCATCGCAATAAAGATTTTGGCTGCGTTCAATGTCTGATTAGAAAGCTCACTCATCTTTTGGATTTGTTCTGCAGTCATGGTTTGCGCATCAATGATGACGACCAATTGCTGAATGTAGGTTTGCAGCGGATAATGATCGGCATTGGACATCAGCACAAGACCGTTAAAAAACTCGTTCCAATGATAGACTATACTAAATAAAGTAACCGTAGCAAGCACCGGAACAGCCAGAGGAATAAAAATTTTAACAAGCATATACCATGGGCCCGCTCCATCCACTAACGCCGCCTCTTCTATCTCCTTAGGTAGATTGCGAAAATAGTTAATGACGAGAATAACACTAAAAACTGGAACGCTTTGCCCTAGCACAAGTGCCCAAATATTATTGATCAATCCGAGTGATTTAACAGTTTGATACCAAGGGATCAAACCGCCGTTAAACAGCATAGTAAAAACCAAAATCCACATGAATACATTTCGAAAGGGCAAATCTTTGGCATTTTTGGATAATGGATAGCCTAAGAGAATGATGATTACAAAATTAAGACTGGATCCTAATACGACGCGCTGTATTGAAATCCAAAACGAATTAAAAAATTTGCTGTCCCCCATAATTTCTTGATACGAACTGAAATTAAACCCCACCGGCCATAATCCAACCTGACCTGAGGAAGCCGCCGCATTCTCACTTAACGAGATTACAAGCGTGTACCATAAGGGAAGTACACACAAAAGTGCAGTGCCACCCAGAAGCACGATAAGGAAAACATCAAATGCTTTGGAGCCAAATGTTTTTTCTATAACCATAGTAATGCTCCTTTGTATTGACGTGGATTCGGAAAGTAACTGCCACAAAAGTTGAAAAAACACACTAAATCAAGGTTCACAAAAAAATGCTAATTTTTGCACAATAAAAAGCAGGACACCGCTTTCCTCTTATCAAATGGTTAAATCATCACACAATAACCCGAGGGGGAGTGTCCTTAGCATCATAGTGGCACAAACGTCGAACTATTAAAAAATACGATAATTTGCAAACTTAGCAGCCAAGAAATAGGAAATTGTGATTAAAGTAAAACTGATAACAGATTTTAATAGTCCCATTGCCGTTGCTAATCCATACTGTAAATTCAATAAACCGGTTCGATATACCCAGGTGTCAATAATATCTCCGCTTGAATAAACAAGAGGATTATAAAGGTTAAATATTTGGTCGAATCCAGCATTTAAGACATTGCCAAGACTGAGCACAGAGAGCAAAATAACCGTTGTAATAATTCCAGGTAGTGTGATATTTAGCAAACGCTGCAAGCGCGATGCACCGTCAATCGCAGCCGCTTCATATAAAGAGGGATTGATTCCCGTCAAAGCCGCCAAAAAAATAATCGTGTTAAATCCAAACTCCTTCCAGACATCGCTTCCAACAATAATGAAGGGAAACAAATCTGCTCTGGCAAAAAATAAAGTAGGACTAATACCGAACATAGACAAGATCCCGTTAATCGGTCCTGTATAAGAAAAGATATCCAAAAGAATACCTGAAAGAATAACCCAAGATAAAAAATGGGGCAAATAAACAATCGTCTGAATCCATCTTTTGAAAACTATCACGCGTAATTCATTCAACAACAGGGCAAAGGTAAGCGGTACGATCATATTCGCGATAATTTTCATTACAGCAATAAAAATTGTGTTAAAAAATATCGTTTTACTATCATTAAGCGTAAACATATACTTGAAATTTTCCAAACCAATCCACTCGGAATGAAACATGCCTAATCCAGGATTAAAGTCCTGAAAAGCGATAACGATCCCGAACATAGGAACGATACTGAAAAGAGTCAACCAAATAAATCCAGGTAGGAGCATGAGATAGTAATGCTTGGCATAACCCTTGGTTTTCATTTTGCAAATCACTTCCATTCTCACTTGTTTAGAGAAAGGCGACAGATTTCACTGACGCCTCTAGGGATCTGTACTTTACTGTTTTGCAACTTCGTCTACTTCTGCAATAATTTGATCTCCGCCTTGCTTCTTCCAATCTAGTACAAACTGATCAAAGGAATCTATAGGTTCAGCACCCATAATAATTTTGAGGAATGTTTCCTTTTCCAATTTATCTAATGCAGCCCATCTTCTTTCCATGGTTTTGGTCTGCGAATAGGTGACGCTGTATGTTTTCTTATAAGGCTGTTGCAATGGTGATATGCCGACTAGTGTAGAATACATTCGTTTCCATACGCCTATATCCGCATTCGGGTTCCAATATTGGATATCATAATTGTCGTAAGGCTCCAGTTTAACTTTTTTTATGTTTTCAGCGTCAGTTTTTAATAGGTTATATCCGGGGAGATTTAAGTCTTCCGGCTTTTTGGTGCCTGCTAAAACCTCTTTCATCATTTTATAGGTAACATCCATTACATCCATCGAGGCAAAGACCAAACGTAATGGATAATTACTAATCGCAACATTCACATCGAATTTCGATTCATCTCGAAACAAGAGATTTTGCATTTGAATCGCCGCTTCAGGATGCTCGTATCCCTTCCGAACAACAAGATATTGGTTCGATGGGTTACCCATATGTGGAGTGAATTCGCCATTTATATCAAGAGGTACAGCATAAGCCTGCCAGTTTGCTTTCGGGTTGTTCTGGATCGCATCCCCTAACGGGCCATACCCGCCTGACCACCATACACCAAAATAAATGCCCGAGGTTCCATTCTTGATCAATTCCTGTGCATCCTTGCGAATGCTCATTTCCCTGTCGATTAAACCTTTGGTATAAAAATCACGCAGCGTGGAAAGCGCTTGTTTCGTTTCAGGCTGAATGGAACCGTAAGTTGTTTTACCATTAGAGTCCTTCAGCCAATATCCCGGATAGGAATGGAATGAAGCAAAAATGGGGTCAAACCCATAGTTGTTGCTATTCGGATTAATGAAGTCCGCATTGATATTACCGCCCAATTGCGGACCCGTGATGCCGACCGTATCTGCCTTCCCGTTACCGTCGGGATCCTGTTCGACGAAAGCCTTAGCTACCTTTTCCAGCTCATCTATCGTTTTTGGCGTCTGTAGGCCCAGCTTATCTAACCAATCCTTGCGAATCCACATGTAATGTACCATATCTGATTCCGGTGTTACATTTGGTAGCGCATACATTTTCTCATCAATTGTGACTGATTTGAGTGCAAGCCCTTTCGTTGTTTCAATGATGCCTTTAATGGTTGGTGAAGCATATTCATTATAAACATCAGTTAAATCCTCAAGCTGACCGCTTTTTACCATTTGTCTAAACTGCGTCTCATTCACAACTAACGCATCAGGCAAGTCGTCACTGGCAATGGATAAATTTATCTTCTGTTCGTAATCTTTTCCTGCTGCGGCCTGCCATATAATCTTCGTATCAATATTCAATTTGTCTTTAATATAACGGGTATACTGGTTACTCTCGGGAGAATCCCCGGCTGGTAAGCTTTTATCCGACGCATCAATTTCTTTTCCAATTTTAATCGTGATTGGTTCTTCAGATTTTCCAAATGGATCCGCTTCTTTTTGAACGGCTGGAGTTTCTGCTTCTTTCGTTGAAGAATTCGGTGATTCTTTGGAGGAGCTTGAATTACTACATGCGGTTAATACAATTAACATTCCTGCAAGTAAAATCTGAATGCATTTTTTAGACTTGCTCATGTGTGCCCCTTCTTTCACTTTTAATTTTTTCCACATTTAAAAGGTAACACACAAAAGCCTCTTGTTTGGATAGACAATGGTTACACGATTAGAGAGGCAAATGACCGAAGACTAGCAAGGATTCACGATTTTTTCGCAGTTATCCAGCAGTTATCCAGCATTTGTCCCCCTATTTATCGGACATATCTCTACCTGTATCATGCGTCTGACGATATTTACTCGGAAGCATGTCAGTTTGCTCTCGAAAGGTGCGGCTAAAATACTTTTCATCCATATAACCAACGTGTTCTGCAATCCAAAGGATTGTTTTGTTGGTATAAAGCAGAAGCTCCTTTGCTTTTTCGATGCGAACCTGACGTAAATAGTCGCTAAAACTCATACCAACAATTTCTTTAAAGCATTGGCTAAAGTAGCTCCGACTCATATTGACCCTTTTAGAAATATTAGCCGCAGTAATCTGTTGATTCATCTCCTCATGAGCGATATACGCAGCTTTAATAATACATTCCATAACCTCTTGCGAAAATGTAGGTTTATCAATAGCGTTACGGATCATATTACGTGTGGCTTTACACCATGCATCAACCTGATACCAGGAATCAAACGAATCCGGCAGTTGAATTTTCACTAAGCTCATAGGATAAAATAAAAGATTCCATTTATCGATTAACGAATACAGCAACCCCAACAGCTTCGCCTGTGGTAACCGCATCAACTTCAAAGCATGGATATGATTATTTAATAAGCTGTCTTGATAAATCCATTCGTGAGACGACCATTGCTCCTTCATAAGATTTATGCTTTCTTCAGATCGTACTTGCTTGTGATCGTCCCAACCTTGCAGCAAAATAGACCCTATGCTAGAATGCGGATCATAATCATAAAAGAAATCCTTCTCTCTATATTCTCTTAACCGACGATGTACATCTTTATGATATCTGCCGTAGAGGCCCTTCAGATTTATCAGGGCCCACCCCGATTTAGTACTGATTACCTGTGAAATCCGTTCTAACCATAATTCGTTTGGCTGCTCCAACGGTTGCGTCCAGAGCCAAAGGTTAATATCCACTTCAATCATGGATTGATCTGCGTTTTCGCTCCACTCTTTTACCCAATAATCTCCAACAGCATTATTTATTGAGATCAATGCATAGCCTCGATCAATTGCAAAAATCTCATTTGGATTTGGATCTCGTTTTTGTTCTTGCGCAATCCGGTTGTAGATTCTTTCAAGCACTTCCTCAAAGCGCTCTTTTTCAAGCTGAACTTTAGCAATGTAATCAATCGCGCCTAATCTAAGCGCCTCTTGGATGTATTCAAAATCCTGATGGAGCGTCAATACTACAATATAGATATGAGTGAACTCTTTACGGACCCTTTTTATTAATTCAAGGCCCGACATAACAGGCATAGCAAGGTCAGTAAGCAGTAAATCAACAGCATTAGATTCTAAAAATTCCAATGCTTTTTGGCCATTACTTGCTTCACCGACAACCTCCATATCAAAATCCTTCCAAGGCATTGCCGAAATAAGGCCTTTTCGGACTAATTTATCATCATCAACAATCATCACTTTAATCATGATTTGGTTCATCCTCCAAGAGGGGCAAGCTTAAAAAAATGCTCGTCCCTTTCCCTATCACACTATTAATTTTCAACTCGGCCCGCTCACCATATTGGGATTCAATCATACGCTTCACATAGTTCATCCCTATGCCCATACCAACCTTCCTATTTTCAACTTCTGGGTTATTCAATAAATTTTTTATGGTTTCTTCTGACATCCCAGACCCGTTGTCATGAATCGAAATATTGATCGTTTGTGTTAATTTTACATCAACTCGGATGAAACCATCATCGCTTAAACCATGATACAGGGAGTTTTCCACGAGTGGTTGAAGGATGAACCGCGGAATCGGCATTTTCAATGCCTCTTCATCCATATGAATCTGCACATCAAATTGAAAATCATAACGAATCTGCTGCAAAATAAGGTATTGCTTCAACGCCTCGATTTCCTCTTGAATCGTTGAAGCTTGTCCTAGCTTGCCTAAATTATAATGCAGCAGTTTATTTAATGACGATACAAGACGATCGATTTCGTTCTGCCCATTCATGACAGCCAGCCAATGCACCGTATCCAACGTATTCATCAGAAAATGAGGATTGATTTGATAAAGTAATTTCTCTACTTCAAGATCAACTCTGCGCCTTTCCTTCTGCTCAACTTCCGCAAACAAATCCCAAATTTGTTCTTTCATTTGCCGAAATTGATCCAAGAGGAAATCAAACTCTGGTATTCTTGTTCTTGCTACGCCAGACTGGATTCGGTTTTGTGCCATCAGCTTAATTTCTTTATTGAAGCCGGTCAATGGTCGATACACCATTTTCCATAATAGCCAGGCCAAGAATAGACTCATTCCCAAGAAAAATATCGAAAATAGTAGGATTTGAACGAACCATCGATTCATCTCTTTGTTATAATCTGCTTTAGGGATCACGGAGACAATGCTCCAACCTTGACTACTTACTTTCCTAAACCAGTAAAACCCATTTTGTGTACCGAAAGATTTTCCTTTTTCAATGCCAGGGAACGTTGTATCTATTGCAAATGTATTCGGTAATTCGCTATAGGCAATTCTACCATTATTGTCAAGGAATATATGGGAGTTCTTCCCCCCGGTTTGATCATTTTTGAGGATGCTTTGTGTCAAATGTAACCCTGTTTCAATGTAAACATAAACATCATCTCGATTAGGCAGTTCGACTTTTCTTAAAGCAGACAACACATATTGATGATCAAAACGGTTGTTGCTTACATGTGGACCATAATAGGAAATTCCAGAGTATTGGGCAAGCAATGGCAATTTTTCCGGAGAAAAATTATCCTTGACTCCCGAATTTTCAAGATCATAGGAATGATCATCTTGGAAATAATACAGGGTTAATCCGATACTAGGATTCGTAAAAGTGATTAGGCTTAATTCTTCCTTCAGGTTGCTTTTCATTTTGACTCGTTCGAATGGCTTACTATCTGTACTTGATAACAATTGATCTAATTTCTTGCCTACACTGCCTTCAAATGCAAGCTGTTGGGATACATGGTTCAAATTACTGAGGGTGTTCTCTAACGAAAGCTCAACTTGATTTAAATTACTTTGAATACCGCTTTGAATTTTATTTGTAAGAATCGAGTAGATCGTAAAGTAAGAAATCAGTCCTATGCTAATAAACGGAATCAACGAGCTGAATAAGAAGATAATAATAATCCTCTTTTTCAAGGTCAGGTAATCATAAAGAAATGATTTTAAATTTCTCCTCATGTTGAAAAACATATAACCACACGCTCCCAAAAATAATAAATTCTTAATCTGGATAAGTTGGAACATCCACGTCCAAGCCGGAACCACGTTCTCACATGGGAATCTGGAAGCCATTTCCTCATCGATATTAATGCCCAGGCCTGGTTTCTCATTCGGGTACACATATCCGTCTCTGGATTTCAGGTATATCTGGGAGCAATCTATTCGACTTTGGTTGGTTCCTTGATAAACGATATGATCGTAGAAGAGTATATCATGGTGGGGCGTATCGTGGTTTCCGACGAACCACCTACAATATGAACGGTGGTTTTATACTTTTTGCAAAACTGTGTTTATAGTTGTTGACACCAATGACAGGTACGTGTGGGTCAATAACTAGCTATACCAATCGCAACATTTTTTGTTTTTCAATCCACTCCTACAAGAACAGAGATCGTTTCTCTATCAATTTTAACTTTACCCTTATTGCCAAGATACTCAACAAAATTATAAAGCATTTTTGTGTTCTCAAACACAATTACGAATAAAAGGTTATTATAGTATTCTAAACCATCATCACCATGAAAGTACCCGCACGTAAATTATGATAAATATCATTCCTTAATTTATTTAACAACTTATAATTTTTATCATCTGTAATCTGTTTACTTGGTCATGGGTTGAGCGATAAAGGTACAGAAAAATTATCTTGGAGATTGCTTTATGAAGATACGCTTTTCATATTAAAAAGCTTAAAAATCTCCACTTTCTATGTTGCAGGTCAAGGAGCTGGGAGCCTTTGTGCAGTTCTATTGGGTGTATATCATCAATGGTACTAGGCTGTAGTCTGCACTCTGTACCTTTATTTTTCCCGAAAAGTACTGCCAATAAATTCATAGATCATCGTAAATCATTAGTTCAAAACAGTTCTATTAACCATCTAGCCGACCATCTCATCCCAAACATTACGCTATATCCTGTGGGTAGTCCTGAGATGAAAAAGTTATATCAAGGGTTTCATCAGGTTACTCCGGAAACCTATTTCGAGATTTGGGAAGCATTTGTAGCTATTCATGATGATATTTTTGAAGAGCTTAAACAAAATACTCGCCCAGTAGTCATTATTTCAGGTGATCTTGACCCTATTTATCCGACCTATTTATCAGGCTTACAGACCGCTTATATTCCGAATTCGCAATGCATGACCATTCTGAATTCATCTAACATGACGTTTTACGACCAGCTTGAAGAAACCTATAAGCAAATCCATCATTTTTTTCAAAATGGTAATACTTCGCCAAAAAGCGGAGATTCGTTCCTTCAAGTGCTGCATAGTGAATTATTTGAAAGACTGGATGAACAAAACCAAACTTCATCAATAAATACCTTAAGAGTCAATTTAATAAATCAGTTTCAGGTTTTTGTTAATGGAAAGCAAATTGTTGAAGGCTGGAATCAGCGCTACGCCAAGCAAATTCTCATCTATTTGGTCATGAACCAGTCTATAACAAGGGAACAATTGTGTGATGATTTATGGGGTGAGGTTGCAGTAGGGAAAGCACGGCATAATTTGCGGATGTACTTAACGCATTTGCGAAAGCTCATTAAGGATATGAATTACGGATTTCTCACGCTGGATAAGGAACATATCTTTCTAAGCAGAACAATTAAATGTGACTTAACGGCATTCATAGAGCAGCTTGACGAAGCGTGGGCTGAGCAAGATTTCATACATAAACAAACTTTGTTCACGTTTGTTTGAGAAACTTCATACCCACTCGTTCAGCACTTTAACCGATGATTGGATATTGAGCCTGCGTACCAAGCTGGAAGAAAAGCTGTTCATTCTAAGCCAGTTCATGTCTGAATATTGCATAGAGGCGGGAGAACTGCCGGAAGCAATTAAATATATGGAATGGGCTGTTCACTTCCAACCGGATAACGAAGAAATGCTGAAACGCATTGGAGATTTATATTTGAAGTATAGTCGCTTGGAAGAGTCGCATGAGGTAGGAAAACAGAGCAGTTAAAAGGAAGCATACGCTTTCTTAAGGAGCAGTAGATTCAGAGCTATGTAAGAAGCATCGGTGTATTTACCATTTCTTTCGAAGCACATAATTTCCAGGACCGCATAAGATATCCGTAGTAACGAGCGCATCGAACTCATCTTGTGAGAGTTGCGGAATAAGTTCATACTGAACACAGATTTCAAATATCCTCTTGACTTCTTTATATGAAATATCTTGAAGAAGTTGATGATATTTGTACCATTGGGCTACTCATGAGAAACTTACAGAATCTTCAAACCAAGGATTGCCACGATCACAATTAAGATCGCGAAAGAACAAATTGCCTTCAACATAGGAAAGTACATCTTGAAAGTCTTTTCTATACTCAATTGCAAGTAAGAGACCATAAATCAAACTTTTTCCGATCAGCTTGTCATTCATACTCGCTTCCATAACCTGTCTTAGATAAGGAAAATCGTTAATCTTTGCAGGATCCCCAAAAACAACCTATTATGCAACGATTAATTAAAAAAATCTAGTAGAGTCTCGCAGAATTGATCCAGTTTCATTAAATCATCTATTAATAAAGATATATTCATTCTGTTCCAGAATGTCTCTCATGGCATGAGAGACATTCGAGACTTTTTTTAGATGAACCTTAATATGTATATTTCTCTATTGAATATTTTGAATTCAATAATTGATTGACGCGAACATCCTATCAATGACAGGTGGAATAACCGGTACTTAAGAATATAGGCTGTTGGCCCCCATTTATGTAACCTCATCATGCGGAATGTCTCGTTGTTAGTATTACCCGCTAGGAAGAGAAAAGACACCAACGGGGGTTAGTGTCCTCTAAAGAGTAGTTATTATTCTTTTAATAAAGCAGGGCTAAGAATACTGTTTTGGCAACCTGCTTAATTGGGGTAAATCATCTTTAGTTTCCCGCTATCGTGATGATCACCACTTTTACTTGTGATACGGATCACCGCGCTGTATGTAACAGCAAGATTGTATTTAATTTTAGGTTAGCCTTTTACCTTTTAGCATGATGCGCTCCCAAGCGAACTCATTCCCCCATTATTTGCACTTGTACTTGTCTTGTACGTGCACAGGTCTGGTCAAAATCGATGAAATAAATATGACCAAACTTGCCAAGATCAAGCTCACCGTCGGCAATCACTATAGTTTCGCTGCGGCCTAGAAATACTGACCGTAGATGTGCATCGGTGTTTAACGTCTGGGGTTTGTCTTCACCGTGCTTTGCTGAGAACTCCGTAAGCACAGGCCCAGGATGCATATATTGCCCCTCTTTACGGCAAGTTGGTATAATGGATTCAAAAATATCCAGTAGATCCTGTTGTAGATACTCAAGGCCGGTATAGGTCTCATCAAAAGAACATTCCTGTGTCATCACTGAGCATGTGGTGTGGTGGGAATACACCACGCAAATACCGTTTTGAACTCCTGAGCGCGCGACAATATCTCTGACTTCACTAGTAATCATATGGAAGGAAGGGCGAACACCAGTGGAACTAAGGTCAATAGATTCTCTAATTGTTTTCATATAGATACCTCCTGACATTGATATTAAGATAGAACCACTTAATTCTAAGCTCTACTTATTGTACTATCTGCAAGTCGTTATACGCTCTTCTCACACTGGAAACCATTTCCCTCATCATTGTGATGGGATCCTCTGCCAGAAAAATGCCCGAAGCTGCGCCTACCCCTTCCGCTCCTGCGTAAATTAGGTTGTATACCTGGCTGCCTGTTGTAATTCCTGCGGCTTGCTCTACTAGAATATCGGGATAAATAGTTTTAACCGCATGAATAGACTGCTGTACATAGTCTATTTCGCTAGTACTGCCCGTACCAATTAGGTCCGATGGTTCGGGATTGATGATGTCAGGATGCAGTTGGGCAATTGCTCTTGCCTCAGCAATGGTATCAGCGCAGGCGAAGCTCAACAGGTCCAGTTCGTTGGCTCTTTCAATGGTTTGGCGGATAGCAGGCAGAGACATAGGACGTTCACAGTGATTGATAACAACACCCCTTGCACCAGCATCTTGTATCGCTTCTGGCAAAACGTCTGCCATGCCGCGCCCGGGACGCAGAATATCCATGTAAGGAGCCAAGATAACTAGCCGTGTGGTATTTTTCGCCACACGGCGAATTTCCGTATATGGTGCAATGAACAGCACATCAATATCATAGCGGTAGGCAGCCTCATCTGCTGCCATGGCCATTTCAAGCACCGCATCTCCATACACAAAGTTCTTCACACCAATTTCAAAAAAAGGTGGCTTGATTATTTGCTTCACATGGCACCTCCCATTTGCAAAACACAGGACTTACAGGCCTACATAATAAAACTTAAACCACCGTTGCCAACAGGTTCATACTTCCACAAATTCAATGTCCAACATGTCTGCTAGCATTTTCCAGCGACGGGAGACATCCCCGATGTTAATCACCTCATGATGAGTGCCAGCATTGCGTAGCCAGCCCTCGACACAGTTCTGAATACCCGTTTCTGGTACCCAGAAGAAATAGGGCATCTCACAACGCTTCAAATCTGATTTTGGCAGTATCTCACCTTTGGCCAACACCAAACGGAAGCGATTACCCTCCACCGCAACAAGCGAGGTAAGAGTTGCTGGACCGTATTGCGGAGTGAAAATAGGTGTGGGAGGATTCTCGAGTCCGCCCTCGCCAAGGTAACGATCTATCAACCGTGGACGCATATCACTGCGGCAGGTTGCCCAGTTCCCCTCGCCAGCATGGCAGAAAATGATAGCCTGTTTGACAAAGTCCATGGAATACATCTCAGTAAAGTTAGCGTCGTTATTACCTAGTGCATGGGCAGCCGATACCATACTGGCGCACATTACATCTCCCTCGGCGGCATATCCGTAGCCCTCTGCCATCAGATTAGAGGCAGCGTACAGTGGTAGTTGGCGCCAGCGCCCGTCGTCGGCAAACTGGTCAAAGTGGGCAGTGAAGGCGTCGTATCGCTTTTCCTCCAGATAGCGCTTAAAGCCAAAGTACTCTCTAACCGCAATCGCATGCGATTCGTAACTCAGCTTGGGATCCACATCAAACCGTTCGTGGTCCAGCTTAATTTGGGCGTTAATTTCCTCCTTGCTCACCTGATCCATCCGAGTTACGACGCTACCAATGGTATCGTGGCAGCTTTCCGGTCCGATTTTGCGAAGCAGTGCTAAATCATCAGAGAGAATGTCCCCCATCCCACACATACGGGAAAAAACAGCCGTCCGCATGTTTTTGAGCCGGCTACGTGCATAGCACGCCTTCCCAAAATCTTCTACAAAACGCACGAATCCTTCTTCATGTCGGTTTCCGGCAAAGAACTGGCATTTAAAACCACCCCGTACAATCACATTGGCGTTGTCCTGGGCACCGTGGATACCTTGATTGACAGTGAGATCGAGCTCCTCCCAATCGTCTAGTACTTCCTGGTCAGGTTGCACCACCGCCATCGCAATAGGTAGACGATTGTTTTCCAGCGCTCGAGTGAGATAAGCCCCCTGCGAATAGGCCAACAAAACGATCAACACGCCATCAAGCTTCTCGGCGTTGTACTGTGCCATGATCTCTTCAATACGTACTCGATTTAGCCCCGGCCCTGCAAATTGTATGTCTGCCACAGGCGAAAGTGTGTCCGCAATTTCTTGTGCGTAACGTGTTTGCCTCTCGATGATTCCGGGAAACACATCTTCATAGCCCTCTGTCATCAACCCCAGTAGGCCAATTTTTGGTTTGCGTAACTCCATTTGCTATCCCTCCACAAACAATGGCTTAAAGTACTCGTACATGGCGTTAAATCTCACGTACCCTTCCTTGTATCTAGCAACAAGCTCCAACTGCGGACTAAATACATCCCCCTCATGTAGCTTAAGGCAAGCATCATCTAAATCACTGAAGATGCCGCATGCAACACCACCTAGCATGGCAGCTCCCAAACTGGCGGACTCACTGGTTTCCGACACACGAATCTCTGTATTACAGATATTAGCTTTTATTTGGTTCCATACTGTGCTTCTGGCACCGCCGCCCAAAGAATAAAGACACTCCGGTGCAAGTCCCATCTGTGCAAGGTTTTGCTTTAGTGTATAACCGACACTCTCCATCACTGCCCGAATAAAGCAGCCCCGAGAGGTATCCAGACCAAAGCCAAAAAACACACCTCGTGCTGCTGGGTCACTTTCCATTCCTGTCAGGTAGGGGAACAGCATCAGATTTCGGCTGCCCGCAGGTTCCACCTTTGCCAACTCATCCATGCGGGCAAAATCTCCTGTACCCAAGAGGTCGACACAGAATTCATCCCGGAACCATTTGAGAATCATTCCGGCTGTCTGCGTTACTACTACTTTCAAATACCGTCCTGGCAGAGCATGGCTATATACTGCCACGCTGCTCCAACTATAGAGATGAGGATCTTGAACAGTGGCAGCCACACACAGGCAGGTGCCGGTGCTCTCATTCACGGTACCTGGATTGATGTTTCCGATACCTACAGCCGCCGCCACCTGATCCATGGCGCCGGTGGTCACAAAGGTACTCGTGTCAAGACCTAGTTCCAGTGCCGCAGCCTGGCACAAAGGCGCAACGACGCTGCCGCAGGGAAGAACTCCGGGGATTTTATCAGCATCGAGACCATTTCTCTCTAATATTTCGTGCCAGAGATCGTTTTGGAGAACATCAAAGTAACCTGAGGAGCAGAGTACTGCCGGGTTTGTCACGAACCTGCCGCTCAAACGATAGACCAGATAATCCTCCACCAGTAAAAATTTATGCGTGTGTAAATACACGTCTGGCAGGTTGTTTTTCAGCCATATCAGTTTACATAATGGGGTATAGGGACTAGCCTCTGGCACACCGGTTTTATGGTAAAATCTCTCCTTTGTGTACTGCCCGCCTACAGTCAGTGCTTCTACTTTGGCGCGTGCATCCATCCATACGATAGCGTTGTGCAACACCTGACCGTCTTGTGTGATGGGTATTAGTGTCTCACCCTGAGTGGTGCAAGTGATGGCGGCTATTTCATCACGCGGTACACCAGACTCTGCCATAACCTGCTGTATACACAGCACGACAGTGTCCCAATAAATCTCCGAAGGAAGTTCTACCCAGTCTGTCTGAGGTGTCAACAGGGTGTATTCCTGAATGACAAGGGCACACGGTTTCAAATGCTCATCAAACAATGCCGCTTTCACAGCCGTTGTGCCCACATCTAGTGTCAATAAATACTTCACAGGCCTCTTCTCCAGTCCACATTTCTATAGAACATTCACTGCAGATTTGTTTAGTCACCCATCACTGTTACTCGTACTGTGCGCTGCCGGGCACGCACTTGGTCAAAGTCGGCGAAATATATCCGTCCAAACTCCCCCAGTTGAGGCACACCATCGATCACAGGTACCATCACCGAACGCCCCAGCATCACCGAGCGCAAATGAGCATCCGTGTTCAGGCTCCAGCTAGCAAGCTCGTTCCGCTCTTTCTGCGCTATCTCAATGTGCAGGGGTCCGGGGTGGAGATATTGCCCCTCCGTGACACAGGTGGGAAACAGCTTAGACAGCCCATTTACCATGTCTTGCAATATAAACTGGGTACCGTAATAGTTCACATCGTCGCTCTGCTCCTGAATAAGCACCGAACAGGTGGTATGCTGAGAGTAAACATTCAACAAACCGTTCTGAATTCCAGAATTCTTCATCGTTTCGAGGGTACGCTCCGTCACATCGTCAAAGGTAGGACGTGTACAGGATTGGATGATGAAGCTCTCATGATAAGTGGCCAATATTTGTTCGCCTCCTTAGAAAGGGTGACTGTAAAGAATTCATCGTCATCATCACTTTTACACTTACTTAAAATAAGCTTTCATCTCAGTATGATAAGGCAGGTTCAGTATCTCCTCTAAAAATCCTTCCGCTTGCTCCCGAGTACGATTGAAGGGGTCCATCATAATCAAGTCCACCATAAGGTTTTTATCATGACTCTCGTAAGCAGCAAGCTCCATTTCAACAGGTGCTATTCTGTCCCGTAACATGCGCGACAAAATCTGCTTGGGAAGTGGCAATGTCTTAATGCCCTGTATGCCTCGTTTGGAAACAAGCGCAGGTATTTCAACTTCAAAGTCACGAGGCACACCCGCCACATATTCGTTGTCGTTCAAGATGTTAACAATAACCACACGCTCCACATCGCATGAAAGTGCCTCGATGAGTGGGATCATAGGTTCGTTCGAGTGTCCTCCATCTATAAGATCACTTACCTTGTCATCTCCATAAGCGGCTTTTTTGATAAACTCAACCTGACCGGTACTATACTCAAAATATCCCTTGAACCAGGCATCCGGATCTTCATTCCACACCTTTTCCACTTCAGGGCTGGTGTGATACCAACTTCCCCATGCCCCGCCCCCTGGGTTTGCCGTGTCGCCAATAGGAAATAGACCATATCGTTTATATAAATCGACTGCCTTAGGGCCAATGCCACAGCTGGTCCCACATTCTTTGCCAAACTCCACTGCTGCTCCATTGACCCATTCATCCAAGAGCGGTTTTGCATCCTCACCTTTATGGTAAAAGCTGTTCAACCACACAAAATGATTGACTCCGGGGATCTGGAAGGTAATGTCCTCACGATTCATACCCAGTTCTTCTGCCAGTTCATAAATCCCTGAGTAGCCATGACACAACCCTACTGATTTAACCTCTGGATATTTGCGCTGCAAGTAGGTAATTCCCGCCATCACAGGATTGGCAATCATGATATACCATGCATCCGGGCACACCCGTTTGATATCCTGAAGAATATCCTCCATCATACGAAGCTGGTAGAAATTGATCCAGAAGGCCTCGTCATGCATAATGTGCATGCTGCCACCAAAGCGGTATCCCCATTTTTTGCCGATTTCCCAGCCCTCTTTCCAACCCTTATAGCCACCTATCAGTACGGTATTAATGACATAATCCGCACCTTGAAGACATTCAATACGATCGGTTGTTTTGGAGATATTCAGCTTAACGCCGGTTTCTTCCGAGAATCGCTTACACAACGTGTAAGACGCGTCCAGCCGATCCTCATCAATATCCATAAAACAAATTTCACTGTTTATCAAATTGGGAGTCAAGCAAAGATCCTTGATCATATTTAACGAAAAGATTCCGCTTCCAGCACCAATTACACTAATTTTTCTACTCATCATTCATCCTCCTAATTTAATTGCTTAGTGTCGTACGTATTCGCAAGAATCAATAATCAATGAATTTCATCTAAATAATAACTTTTTACCCCTTAACACTTCCCATGACCAATCCTTTGGTAAAATGCTTTTGCAAAAAAGGATAAACCATCAACACGGGTAAGGTTGCAACAAAAATCTGGGCGGCGCGGGTGGTCTGGTCCGAAATAAGCCGCATTAACGTCATATCCTTAGCGGTAAGCGTTTTGGTATCGTACGTAGTAATGGCTTTTTGTAAGAAGCTTTGCATAGGATAGTTCTTAGGATGGTTCATGTACAATATACCGTCGAACCACGAGTTCCAATGTCCCACAATACAAAACAGCGCGATGGTTGCAACAGCGGGTGTTGCTAACGGCAAGACGACTCTGAACAAGCTTGTAAGTGGTCCTGCGCCGTCGATGCTTGCTGCCTCTTCCATCTCTACAGGTAAATCTCGAAAAAAGTTCATCAACAAAATGACGGAGAAGATGGGTACCAAACCGGGCAACACCAAAACCCATATATTGTTGATTAGACCATATTTCATAAACGTCATATACTCGGGTACAAGCCCGCCTCCAAAAAGCATCGGGATGAGCAGGAAGTAAGTGTAAAACTGCCTCCCCTTAAACTTTTGGCTGCTTTTCGCCATCGGATACGCCGTGATAAACACAATGAACAGCGTGAGTGGCACAGCGAGAGCCAGGCGTTTGAGTGTAACAACAAATGCGTGCCAGAACGCTGTGTTTTGTAACACATATTTATAGGACTCCAGTGTCGCATCAACCGGCCAGATACCAACTTTCCCACTGGACGCGGCAAAAGAGGAGCTAAATGAGAGGGCGAGTACATGTACTAGAGGAAGTATGCATATTAGCGAAATCAAGCTGAGAAAGAACAGGTTGCAAATCATGAACACTTTTCTCTTCCAACTGGTTTTTATTGCGTTCTTCGCCTTTGTTGTTCTCATAACAGCCTCCTAAAAAATCTTATATTCTGTTAAGCGATATGCCAGCCTATAGGATATAACGATCAACACAAAGGAGATGATCGACTTGATAAGGCTCACGGCAGTCGATAGCGAAAACAGCATATCCTTGATACCCAATCGGTAGACAAACGTGTCCAGTATATCTCCCGTTTCATATACGATTGGATTGTACAGGTTATAGATTTGATCAAATCCGGCATCAAGGATGCCACCGATGGAGAGCACCGTCATGAGTACCACAATACTGGAGATACCTGGAAGCGTTATGTGAAACATCTGCTGGAAATAGCTTGCTCCATCCACTTCGGCCGCCTCGTACAAGGAAGGGTCTATACTAGTAAGTGCTGCCAAATACACGATGGTGCCGAACCCGAAACTCTTCCAGGTATCGGTGATGATGATCACATTGGGGAACCATTCTTTATCCCCCAAGAAGAAAACCGGGTCGATACCAAATATTCCTAAAATATTATTTACCATCCCGTTGGAAGGAGACAGTATCTCGATAAAGACACCCGCCAATATGACCCAGCTAAGAAAATAAGGGAGATATACGATGGTCTGTACCGAACGAACAAAAAATCTGTTACGCACCTCGTTTAGCAGTAGTGCAAAAAAGATCGGCACCACAAGACCGAGAATAATCTTGAGGATAGAAATATATAGTGTGTTGAACATGACCTGCTGGATGTTATCCAGCGTGAACAGACGTACAAAATTGTCAAATCCCACGAATCTCGAGCCGAAAATGCCGGCAGTAGGGGTAAAGTCTTGAAATGCCATGATGATGCCGAACATAGGCACATAAGAAAAAAGTATGAGAATAACACAAGCCGGCAGCATAAGGCCATGATAGGTAAGCTGCGTTTTCAACACATACCGGTTTAACCTTTTGTGTGAGATATGCGCTTGTCTCTGCTTCACTGGTACACCTCTTTTCAAATATCTGGATTATCTTTACGTGAAGTGATGATATTTTGTACATATCCGGAAGAATAGTCCCTTCCAGATATGCAAGTAAATTACGATGATAAACCAGAGACACTACTTATTCTGCTGTACCGATTCTCGCACTTCTTTTATAACCTGCTGGCCACCGCTGGACTCCCAGTCTTTGACAAAATCGTCAAACGCATCGATAGATACTTCGCCCATAATAATCTTTACATAGGCTTCGAGCTTCTTCGTTTCAAGCACGCCCCATTTCTTTTTCATCGTCTCTGTACCGGTGCTATAGTATTCTTCCTGCAGTACCAGATCATTTTTCATATAATAGTTCAGAATACCGGAAGCACTATCAGGTCCATACATTTTGTAGGTAATATAGTCGTCCTCGGTGGGATTTTTCATGTAACGCATCACACCCTCATAATACATCTCGTTGGAGGGGAACATCTCACCCACATCCTTGCCCGCCAGTTTGTCTTGAATTTTAAGGTAGTACCCGATGTCCTCATGGGCAAGCCACGGGTTGACCCGACTAAACTTGGCAGGCATTTCACCTTTTTCATTCTTGTGATATTTGAGGATATCTTCCTTGCTACCATATGCTTTTTCAAACCAGAGATTGAACATTTTAACAAGTGCTTCAGGATGTTCATAGCCTTTGCGAACTACATAGTAAGTGTCTGGACCTGCAACACCCATTACCTTAGCGTCACCTCCATCAGCACCAAATATCTTGACAGGTACCCATTCGGCACCCATCTCGCGGTGAGAAGCCCCTAGCGGCCAATCGACTGCATACCAAGGCAACCATGCAACGCCTACTTTGCTGCTGTCAATGGCTTTGATAAACTGATTCCAGTCATTGGCGCCAAACTCGCGGTTGATCATGCCTTCATTGAATGCTTTATTCATAAATGCAAGCGCAGCCTTAGTTTCTGGCTGTGTGCCGCCATACACAATTTCCCCGTTAGCATTTTTCACCCAAGATTTAGGATGTGACCCAAAGCTGTCAAACAAGCCAATCAGCTCATCCAACGTGTTACTTGTAGTAAAGGCATAAGTGTCATTCAAACCGTTACCATCAGGGTCATCTTTTGTAAAGGCTTTCATTATCTTGTTTAAATCGTCGAATGTTTTGGGAACTTCCAACTTTAAATTATCCAACCAATCTTTGCGCAGCCAGGTGACGACCCCGGCACTTTCAAGGTACCCCTGAGTAGCAGGCAGCGCATACAGACTTCCATTTATTTTAGACATATCCATACAAATGCCGCTGTCTGCGACAAGATACTCTTTGGTTTTTTCACTGGCATACTTTTCGTACACCTCGGTCAAATCTGCAGCCAAACCCGAATTAACCAGCATTTCAAACTGCTTGCGGTTTACAGACATCAGGTCAGGGATTTGGCCTGAAGCGATTTGCAGATTCAGCTTTTCTTCCAGTTGCGAGCTGCTTACTACAAACATATCTTCAAATTTTATTCCTAGCTCATCCCGGTATGCATCGATCCAAACATTGTCTTCTTGCGTCTGGCCGGCGATTTTCTCGCTAGCAGGGTCGGGCTCTGCGGTTCCCACCGTTAGGGTGATATTGGGCTCATATTTGCCTGCCGTCTCATTCCAATTTGATAAATCCTTACTCTGGATGTTGTCCCCTCCAGATTCTGCAGGAGAGCCTGCGCAAGCCGTTAAAGAGAAAAGAAATACTGATATGATCGCGCTTACAAACAGACGTTTCATAAATATCCTCCTTGTATAATCGTACTTGTAATGCAGTCCGAATGGTCTAGGAACAGCTCATGATTCCTTATCAAGCGCTTTGTAATACCTTAATGGTAATGCGTTTTTCACTTGAAAAATAGTTACTTTTTCTTTGTATTTATGTACTTTTCGTTGGAAGTTACAGCGAAGTGATATTATTTGTGCACCCTATTTGGGGTCTTCACAGATACACCAAAAAGCAGGGGATTCTCGGGTTTGTGAAGATCACCAAGAAGGGAGCCTACTCATGGTAAATATACATAAACATACAATTTAAGATCCACTTTGAAATTTTAACTGACTCTACCACAGATTCTTACTCAATTGAAAGGTGTTTTCGGTATTCTTGAGGCGTAATTCCAGTCATTTTCTTGAAAAAACGACTGAAATACGAGGCATTGTCATAGCCAACATTACGCGCAATCTCGTGTATCTTATGTTTGGGGTCTGCCAGCATTTCTTTGCAGATCCGGATACGTTCGACCTTTACATAATCAGATATATTCATTCCAACCTGCTGTTTGAATAAATGTGACAGGTAAGAGGAATTTAAGTACACGACATCTGCAAGCATGATGAGTGATAAATCTTTGTCCGTGTTTTGGTTTATATATTTAAGTACTATTCCAATTTCTCGGCTGATGCCGTTGGTCGCATTAGAAGAGCTGGATGCTTCATACTTGGTAGTTTCGGGTAAAATGATAGAGCAATCAAAATTACAGCACTTTTGCATTGTTTCTTTGAACTGAATATACTTTTTGTGTAAACTCGCCACGCTCACGGCCTGTGTGGAATAGATGATGTTGATGTACTGCCCTGCCAAATGATAAAAACTTTCCTGCGTGTTTTCGTACATAACAAAGAGAGATTTCAAGAATTTGGCGGCTTCCCCATAGACTCCACCAAGAATCTTGAACTGTACCAGCAATGTAACCTCTGACACACCTGTCTCCACCAGTTCATAAGAGAAATGAGGTTTCAGGAATTCCGCCAGTGAAGCCTCGAGTGCCATCATCACAAAGGCTCGCTGTGAGACATCCCGCACTTCAATTGCCAGCAACGCCATTTCCATCGGACGCGAAAAATCCAATGTGCTGCCTACTCTTACATCGAGCTCATCCAAACCGATTTCACCAAACAACAGGCACTGTAGATGGCTGTTTTTTATAGCACCATCCCACTTTTGGGATTGCAGTTTTAGTTTATCTGTCAGGCTAAACAGCTCCTGGTCACTTTCCACCTCTGCAATAGCTTTTTCCACAGCATCAAATAAAACCTCGTCACCCTCGCTTTTTAGCACATACGCTGTCACCTCAAAGTCGATAGCTTTTTTAGCATACTCAAAATTGTCATGAGCAGATAACACTAGTTTTTTCGTTTTAGGATAATATACTGAAACCGCTTTCAACAAATCGAGACCGGATACAAAGGGCATACTGATGTCTGTCATCAAAATATGAAAGCTTCCCATTGCCATCAAGTCAAGGCATTCATCCCCAGAATAAGCTTTGTATACCTCAACCATCCCGCCAAAATGCTCAGATATGGCTTGTTCAAGCCATTCGGTTATTGCCGCTTCATCATCAACCACAATCATTCGATACATGCTTCTACACCTCTCGTTTCAGTGTCCTGTGAGCTATAGGGTATCTTAATCTCTACCTGGCATCCTCCACTGGCGGCATTGGTTACAGACACACCATAATCGGTTCCAAATTTGATTTTTAACCGCTTGTTGATGTTAAATATGGCGGAGTCGGATGGTGCATCCGGCAGCAAAAGTTCTTTCTTGAATTTTTCTAAAATGTCATCCTCTATCCCTTTGCCATTATCAGAAATGCGGATGATAAGTTCTTGGTCTACCTGCCTAATTGATAACACAACCTGCAGAATTTCGCGTTTGTACCCAATGCCGTACTTAAAGATGTTTTCTACAAAGGGCTGCAGAATAAGCCGTGGTACCTCTACCTGCAAAATGGCTGGATCTTCATAATGCACATCAATGGATACCCTGGACCCATAACGTTTTTTCATGATGTTCATATACACTTCCGTGTGAAGCAGTTCTTCTTGCAACAGCACATCACTGCGTGAATTTTTGGTCAGGAATTTATAGTACTGACTCAAACTAATCGAGAATTCCTCTGCGTTCTCGTTGTCGCCTTCTTTTATCATGTGATGCAAAACATAAAAGCTATTGTATAAAAAGTGTGGGTTAATTTGCGATTGCAATTGCTGGTAAATTGCACGCTGTGCATAGATCTCTTTGATATAGTTTTCCGTAATTAAGTCACTTAGCTTCACGGACATGGTGTTGAAGTTCTGATAGAGATAGGAGATTTCATCGTTACCCTTGCGTTCAAGCCGAGTAGAAAAGTCCCCTTTCTCTACTTGTTTAAATCCATCTATCAAGATCCGAATCGGTCTTTTAATAAGCCGTCCTACCACAAGAAAGTAAGCGACAATCGCCGCCACAGTACAAAAAAGCACAAAAAACATACTGACATAAAAACTTTCTAAAAATGAATACACACTATCTGTAGGCACAAGGCTGTAAGTGGTGAAATCACCCAATGAGGAGGAGGTTTGAATCAATAAGTTATGGGGAAGATCCTTATTCTTAATAGCAAAGTTGGATTGCACCAAATTCCGTGCAAGCTCGCTCGCTGTATTATACAGGTATGTTTCTTCGTTTCCATGAAAAACAAAAATAATTTCCTCATTCGCAAAACTCTTCCTAGTTTCCACAAGCTGCCATAATTTTTTCATATCAATTTCTGCTGCTATATTCACTCCTACATCTTCTAAATATCCACTTTTTGACGCTATAAACAATCTCCCCTCCCACTCTACGACACGCTTATAATCGTGATAGAAGGACCTGATCTTGTTATCTTCTTCCGCATTGAAATCTTCCAATCCATTTTTCGCTGAGAAACGCCTGTTCGCGGAAGGTATATTTGCCCAAACATCTGAAAAAATCCGGCTGGTATCCATTGTATTCTGGAATCTTTCTCGAAAACGATTGATTGCGGAGATTCCATTATAGTGGATACCACCGGGGCTGCTAGTGTTAAGCTCATTCCAATCGCTCATATTGGATATCTTGAACAATTGTTGCTTTACATAATCGATATCACTCTCCACCGTTTTCATCAGTTCACTCTGATTTTGCTGGATTGATTCAATGGCATTGACTTTTAATGATGACATACTTTGAAAGAAGAAGATGAGCATCCCGATGACTACTGGTATATTTACCAACAGCAGAATCACGATTAATTTAGAAAAAAAGGAATTCCGGAGCTTACTCATTCGTTCTCATCTCCCAAGATTACTTTTAAATTCCATAATTAAGATATGTAAGTAAACTACACCATGGTGGTACCAAACAATGTGGGGATATTTGTATCGCCTGATTAACCTCCTTGAAAATCCTTCTAAGCGATCAAGGGCGAATTCCCGCAGTAGGAATGCGGTGTTATCTGATGCCAGTGACACCCTGAGCTACTTTCATGATATCTATATCCATCTATATATTTTCCCACTAGTTACTTTTATCCTGTTAATACTTGCCCACTGTTTTAATTCTTCTATGTTAACATCTTCATTATTGTTGAATCTAAAATGTAAATCCATTGAAATAAATTTTCTTCCATATAGCTTGATACCGATACTCTGTACAAAATAGCCTTGTATTATAATCTTCTCAATTTTTTCTATTGGTACTTCAATATGATTTATCTTAATTGTATTTTCTGTGATTTCTAACTCATTACTTTTTCTTAAGATCTTCTTTAATAGCATTACTACTTGTAATAGGATACATAAAAATAAGATAATCGCAAAAAAAACAGATAAAAAATCATCTTTTCGAAGTACTAATAATAGTAAAAAAGTAATTAAAATAGTACTGATCACTTGGATATACCCTGATTTAGGTAATTTAATTTCATATTTCTTGTTCATGTTCTGGTTTAATCCCTTTCTACTTTCTGGTTTCAGATAACGTTTCCGCATTCCTGAGTTTCAAGCGGCTTAAGGCACGTAGTGCAGGGTCATCAGACTTAACCGATTGAATGTGTTGCCTGAATCTACTTCTCGGATATCCCTCTTTGCAACCAAGGAGCGTCAGCGACGATGTAGGAATGTAATGTTATAGGATGTCAGTGCCTTCTTTGAGTATCTCACAAACTCATGTATCCTTTATTTTATTTGTACCCATTCCCGTTCAAGCACTGAGTAGATTGATTCATTACACCATTTATTATTGCAATATCTAACTTCTCTGAGTATACCGTCCTTTATCATTCCAGCTCTTATCATTAATTTTTCCGATAAAACATTTTCAGTATTTGCGTATGCAACAACCCTATGTGCATTGAGTTCGCTGAATGCATATCCTATCATAAGTTTAGTAGCTTCGGTTCCATATCCTTTTCCCCAAAAATTAGGATGTAATGCCCAACCGATTTCCCATTCTCTAATTTCAGACCAATTCAACTTGATACTTAATCTACCAATTGGTTTCCTATCCTGCTTCAAGCAAATTGCGAGTTGGTACTTTTCACGTGGATTATTCTTTGAATCTGAAAGCACTGTTTGAAAATCATTTTGTATTTCAATAGTATCTGGTGCACTACTTTCAAACTTGTGTGTTATTGGATTTTCTTCCAATTCATTATAAAAAGAGAAATCACCTTCTATAAAATTTCTCAATATAATTCGTTCCCCTATGATATTCATTCCTTATCTCCTCACTTATAATTTGGTCTGAGTACTTCTATCTTTTGACCTTTTGTATTTTGTGCTGATTTCCTATAACGTTGTCGTATTCACGAACCCTCACCGTCTTAAGGCCATAGGCCGGGCGCGATGCGCTTAGTCGGTGCAGGGTTGTCGCCTGAGTCCGCATCATCGAAATGGGTCTCGGCGACCAAGGGCCGTAAGGCCCGCGGCGTGAATGCAATGTTAACTGAGGTTCATACCTACGAAGCATAACTCAAATTAAATTTCGTTTATTTCATTCAGTATTTCATATATTGATACTCCTACTTTAAATTAAATCCATATCCTATAGTCAGATAAATTATGTATGGGCGAGAATGTTTATAAGCTTACCAAATGGGTCGCGGACAAAAAAACGCCGAACCCCCCAAGGCTCATCTACAGGACCATATTCTATTGGAAATCCGGCACTCTTCATACGTTCAATACAAATATCAACATTGTCAACTTCAATAGATAGATCAGGGGTAGGTTTCTGTGAGCCCCCCTGTGAGGCGAAACTAATTTGGACACTCATTTCATCACTTGATCCATAAGTTACTATCCAGCCATGGTCCATCAATATATCGAGTCCGAGTACATCCTGATAGAACGTTTTAGCCGCGCTTATATTCCTTACATTTATATTCGGGACAATTCGTTTGACTTTCATTTGCTACCTCCACAATTTTCGAAATGTTGTAATTATAGATTTGCAGGAATTTCAGTTAACGTTGCCGTATTCACGACGTTCATTACCCTTAGATAGCTCTTAAGGTAATACGTATATTTAATTCGTCTTGAAAACGCGAAATCCTTTAGCTATGCGGTTTTTTCGTTTTCAGTAGAGTTATGAAGTGTTCTCGTGTGGTTGTGTTTTGTGGGCAAGTTGTGGGCATTCACTTATTAAATAAGGAGAGAAACGAATACAAATAAATACCCTACCGACCAATTAAGGTTAGCGGGGTATTTATTGATGTTTTTAGAAATGTATTAATTGTATTTACAATCACCGTGACTCTTTATCAGCTAAGTTCTTGTTCACTCTCTCTTCGATTATTATCATCATCCTTTTAGCCATAAGTTTTAAGAATTCCCTCTCGTATGGTTCACGCTTTATCACTTTGCCAGCATCTCTATATTTCGCACATATTCCTCAACTACATTGATTCAGTACTTTCCAACTGATTGTTCTCGTAACCATTGTGCTAGAAATTCCCGTGTCTCTTGAACCGGGAAATACCACTTACTTCCTACTTTATGTTTAACGAACCTAGGATCAAAAAAGAAAGTGTTT
Organism: Paenibacillus macquariensis; assembly: GCF_900156375.1. Taxonomy (GTDB): domain Bacteria; phylum Bacillota; class Bacilli; order Paenibacillales; family Paenibacillaceae; genus Paenibacillus_AQ; species Paenibacillus_AQ macquariensis. The sequence continues at coordinate 38,901 of NZ_FTNK01000002.1, read as the reverse complement.
TGAATTGTATTCCAACTCATGCACGTCCGTTTCTTCAATTCTTTAGCATCCCAAAATATATATTCTGCTTCTACTTCTTTAATTAAGGTATTAATTCTCTCTCGGCATATCTTTAATACTTCCTCTTGATCAATTGTGACCGTTATTAATTCCCCCAAGATTCTCCCCCTCTATCGTTCCCACGCGTCCAAAATGATTATATTATCCACTCTTCTTTTATCTTCCCAGCTTATATACCTCTCCTTCTCCAACTCTAAAAGAGCATAATTAATACGCCCTTCTGTCTTACCAGTCTTTATTTCTAATTCCCTTATTGTAGGTATCATATGATGAATGGTAGAGAAGTTACAAAGTATCCTTAAAACTTCTCGTTCCAGTTCCTCAAGTATTATTTCACCTCTAAGCTGTTTTTATAATGGGATGCCATGCTAGTACATTGTCAACGAGAAATGTTCTGGGCGATCCGCTCTTAAGATCGTTTGCTCTAATCAGACCATTACGAATTGCATTAATTTCGATACGGCGCTGTGTGATCTTTCCTGACTGGTCCATATAGATGATCACTACGATTTTTCCGATGTATTTATCTGGCATGACTTTCACTCCTTTTAAGAACGTTTGTTTGTATTATATGCGAACATGTGTTCTTTATTCAAGGAAATTGTTTTTCCAATTAAGAAGGACTCTCACACGCTTTAATAGAATATTGAATGTATGAACGGAGGGGTTTTATGAACGTAAGGGAAGAATTACATAAAGCTGTAGCAAGTAATCAGAAAGTCGCTGTAAGGCTTAATAATGGAGAGATTATTAACAGGAGTGGCAGAAGCATTCACAGCCTCTAATCGTGCCAAGATCAGGACGGAAGAAGGACCTACATGGATACCTTTTGCAGATGTCGAGCATGTTTCGAGGGTTATAAATATGTTTCGTTAAAATAAAAATAAAGACCACCTTAGCGTTATGCGTCTGTGGTCATTGTTTTGCACTATCGTGTTCCGTTAGTACAATTATCTAGGAATTTATCTTCATCTAAAAACACCTTATAGCTCATTTCCACTCTTCTTCCAAAATAGCGTAATAGTATTCATCCCACCATTCAACACCATCTGGTATACATTTTTTAAAATAGCCTTCTCTCCTCATTCCAATTTTCTCCATTACTCGATATGATGAAATATTCTGAGGCTGACATGTAGCTATAATCCTATGTAATTTCATTTTCTCAAAACCGTATTTCAATATAGCTTTCGCTGCTTCAGAAGCATACCCTTTTTTGTGATATTTAGGATTAAACACCCAACCGATCTCATAAGTATGATCACCAAAATACTTATAAAAAACAATGTGACCAATGGGAAGATTTTCTTCCATTAATACAACAGGAAAATTTTAGGCGTTATCACCCGTGTTTTTATTTATAAACTCCTTAGCATCTTCTTCAGAAAAAATCCCAGCAGGTAAATATTTCATAACATTAATGTCTGATGTATACTCATGTACAGCCTTCCAATTTATAACTTCAAATTTGCGTATCAATAATCTATCTGTTTTTATATACATTCTTCACTCTTCCCCCATCAAAATTATTAATCCATTTAAATTTGTTTCGTTAATAGATGTTAAATACCTTCTAAAATAAACAGTCGTTCTTCAGCTATCCTGTCTAATGGTTCATTCTTATAACGTAAAATACCCTGCCAGCACTCTCGCTCAGCAAGGTATCATATGTATTAAAAGGGGTTATCTATATATTAGAGGATGAAACCTTAAGGGAGATTATGCTGAGGTTAGAAGTAGATAAATGCTCCTCTGGCATATATTATTATGCTGTTTGCCTTTATTTAGATTCTTATATAAATCAAATAAGACCACTTTGGCGTTATGCCTTTGTGGTATTTTAGTTGTCTTCTGCCTATAGATTCTAATAATAAAAACCAGAAAACGACTCTTTCCCCTATATACATTTTGCATGATAATAAATGATGAGCAGTCTAATGGCACGTAAGACACCCTGCCATAACCGCATCAAAATACCCGTCAGTCTAATAGACTGACGGGTATAACCAAAGGAGACATGAGTGGAGTATACCCAGATAGGCTAGAGTTAGTTACCAATAGGACGAACATAACCAAGGTTACTGTAACCTCAGCAGTCTCTCCCGTAGTAATTTCTCCAATTTCAATGGAGTACACCTTACTATATGTGGAAATATAAAATGAAGATTGGGTTTACTGATAAAGAAGATTCAATCCTTCATGGCTAAGTGGTTTTTTTTGCTCAGGAAAATTTTCCTTACCTAAACAAAAAAATACCCCGCCGACCAATTAAGGTTGACGGGGTATTTTACCGATGTTTTCGGACTGCACGCTCGGTGCTTCCGATCCGTGTAAAATCACATTATCATATTTGGGAAAATCTGTAAATTAAGACTATTAGCTTCTACGTGCTGCATGGTCTACATTATGAATAAGTATTAACTTAGATACAGAACGTTTTAGTGATAATAACCAGCAATATGAACAATACTAATATCCCTGCTGCACCCATACCACCAATTCCGCATACTCCACCAACTCCACCAACTCCACCAACTCCACCAACTCCACCAACTCCACAACCCATAGTAATTCCTCCTTTCAATTAGAATACACCTTACTATATGGATAAATATTAAATGGAGATTGGGTTTAATGGTAAGAAAAACATAGCCTTGTATCATGCCCTGTGGTGATTTTGTTGCTAAGGAAAATTTTCCTTACCCAGATAAAAATACCCCCACCGACCAATTAAGGTTAGCGGGCGGGGGGGGGGTACCGATGTTTTCGGATTGCATAACAATGCTTCCGTATATGTTAAAGCTAATATAATATATATGGGACAATCTGTAAATAGGTACTATCTGTTGCTAAGGAAAAGTTTCCTTACCAATAAAAAGGGCCTACCAACAGAACGCTTTAGTGATTATAACAAGCAAAATGAACAATACTAAAATTGCTCCCATACTGCCAACTCCACCAACACCGCAACATCCGCCAACTCCACCAATTCCGCCAATTCCGCCAATTCCGCCAATTCCACCAACTCCACCAATTCCACCAACTCCACCAATTCCACCAACTCCACCAACTCCATAAGCCATAGTAATTCCTCCTTTCAATTAGAATACACCTTACTATATGGATAAATATTAAATGGAGATTGGGTTTAATGGTAAGAAAAACATAGCCTTGTATCATGCCCTGTGGTGATTTTGTTGCTAAGGAAAATTTTCCTTACCCAGAAAAAAATACCCCACAGACCAATTAAGGTTAGTGGGGTATTTTACCGATGTTTTCGGATTGCATAACGATGCTTCCGTATATGTTGATGCTAATATAATCTATTTGGGACAAGTTGTAAATAATTAAATAATCCTTGCAAGAGAAAGACTCCGTTAACGCACTAAGGCCCCGCAAGGTAATCGCTAGCGGGGCCTTACCATATTCATCATGAAAATAAGAGGTACCTTAATATTAGGGGGTGAACCTTAAAGGGAGATTATATTGTAGTTAGAACTAAATAAAAAAAGCCCTACGAAACGAAGACTGCTATCCGTTTTGCTTTACTTGTCCAGAAGCTATTCTCAATTCATCTGCCAATCTACCAATCTCCTGTTTATCTGCGCTTGTCTTAGCAGCCCCCCATGCAGGCTTAAGATACTTATCAATGATTGCATTTGCGTCTTTAGGGTCCACTTTTGAGGTCTCCTCTTTGGAATAATAGTCTTGCAGATATTTTGTAGGCTCTACTACACCGCTCTCAGTTTGCGTGTAACCAAATGAAGGCGAACATGCCTTACGGAGATGCGCCCCTGTACTCTTACCTGTGTTACCTTGATTGCCTATAACCTGACCCTTGACCACTTGCTGTCCTACTTTAACTACTATTGCAGATAAATGTGCATACACATGCAAATAGCCTTTATCATCTTTAATAGCTACCACATTGCCCATATTACCGAATCCTGAGCCTGTAACCCCCATCTTAGCGTGTAACACTTCGCCGGTTACAAATGCCTTGAGCGCACCATTGGTTGGTGAAATCACAAGGTCTACACCTCTATGGAATCTCTTAACATGATCTACTGGATGCATGCGCATTCCGAATGGACTTGTTAGTCTATAAATTTCAAATGGATTCATGATTGATCGCCGCCCTTCTGTTTTAAAACTGCTATAATCTCTTTTATCTTATTTGGCAATGGCAGCCCAAGCCGCCCGTAATTCTCAGTAACTGATATAAGTTCATTCGTTAAATAAAAATAAATTGAGCCAACCATAATGACATCCGTCGCGAATAGTACATCTAAACGGTGTGCCAATATCACAACAAGGATCATGAGCCCTTTTTTAGCCAATCCCCAAAACCCAACATTGCTGCTAAGGCCCTTACCTTCTTTTTAATGAAGCAAAAATTCCGGTCACATAATCGATTACAATGGCAAGTAGAATCCTAAAGAGGTGACTGCTTTGAAACGATATGCAAGGTGGGAAAAGGTTGTTATCTTTTCTCTTCTAGGATTAGCCACTCTTTTTGTAATGGGTTTCTTTGTAATTAGATATATTTTCTTGAATGTTTCATTTGCTCCATAAGTGGGACTTTTTTTTATTGGAGTGCTTATATATTCAATACAGGGTGTAACCTATCGTTTATTTCTTTAATAGATAAAAAAATCGGGTATATTTGTTGAAGAACTACAGCGTTTCCGAGTGATTTAAGTCGGTCCATCCTGTTGGAAACCCCATGAGCCACTCGACCCACGTTGGGTTCAATTGCCCAGGTTGTTCTGCTCGTATCGCATCCGGTAAACTGTTTGATCTGTTTCTTCCCTTCGCAGCCAAGGTCTCTGGTTTCCTCGCTCCTTGTAGTCCCTTGCTGTAGGAGTCGGCCAATACCCTAACTCTTTCCACAGCGCCGCCGTAGCTAACGCATTTCCTTGCTGTATCCCTCTTGGATTGTTGAAGTCCATCCCAGGGCCATTGTTCGTTGCTGTCGGTGTGGGCCACAACAAAAGTTCTGTATCGTTGATGTTTCGCATCGACACCACAAGCCGGAATAATAAACGTTTGTGTTTCGTATCCTTCACTTTCCAAGTCAATAAGCGTTCGCTCGAGTTCCATATTGACGAAGTTAGCAACATTTTCACCAACTACCCAAGTTGGCCTGATTTCTTGTATGATTCTAAACATTTCTGGCCAGAGGTCTCGGTCGTCATCTCTCCCTTTTTTTTGACCCGCGATGCTGAATGGCTGACAAGGAAATCCTCCTGAAAGAATGTCAATTGTTCTACCTGGACCAATGATTCCATCCTCCTTTAATCGATCTGCTGATAATGTGCATACATCGTCATATATTGGTACATCAGGCCAGTGCTTCCGCAGTACCTTCTGAGGAAATGGTTCACGTTCACAAAAGGCTACTGTTTTCATTCCGGCCCACTCAGCAGCTAAACTATCACCGCCAATTCCGCTAAATAGGCTTAAGTGGTTCATATGTGTGTCTGTCTCCCTTCCTCTGGAACTTCTTTGTAATTTTTGCGTCTTATCTACAAAGGAGTTGATTTTTATGCTTAATGCTATCTGGCCAATTATTGTAGTTCCCACATTAATAGCTTTAAGGATATTCTTTATTCAGCGCCGCAAAAAATAGTGATACGTTTTATCTACAAAGGAGTTGATCTAATGTTCATGTTCATCTTTTTACTGTTGTTTGGTAGTGCAGTAATTGCTTTTGGTATTTATGCTATTAAAAATCCCTATTCATGGTGGTTCAGGAACCTGTTTGACGACCGTGAACCTAGCGATTTGTGGGTATGGTATTTAAAATTGGTTGGCACAATAACTATAGGAATGGGTGCAATGATTATCCTGTTCGGCACTCAGCATCTCTTTATTTAATTAATTAATAGTTTCTAGGAGGCACCTCGTTGACAAACATACTAACCAAGCTATATTCCGAGTATTTTCTTATCCCACGAGTATTACGCCAATTAATTATGTTGGGATGGATAATTTTATTTTTTTACTCAGGTTATAAATTCCGATGGTTTTATTGGAATTAAATAGATTTGATCTTCTTTCATTGCATTAATGGGTACACCAGTTCTATTTTTGGGCATACAGATCCCGAAAGTAACAACCTATTCCAGAGGAAGATAATCTATATCGATAAGTGCCTCTCCGGTAATAGATAGTCCTTCATTGCTTGCTTCTAGTAATATTTCTGAAAAGATCGGAATTGTACTTTTAGAAGGAACAAATTTCTCTGCTTGTTCTAGGGGGTATCTCTTTGAGATTAAAAGGCAACGTCTTTCTAACGCAGCTATAGAAGAGCCAAGCGAAGATTATACGCTATAATAGATGAAGTTCCTACACGACTCTGGTTAACATTGAATGATATAAGCTTATTAGCAGCCCGCTAAGGAAATGAAAGTTATAAGCCATAATTAATAATACGCGGGTAAACTGTCTCCAGGCAAAAGATTCCCTAGGAAAAACGGCTTGTTCTGCTCTTTGCTTAGCCGCAGCTAAGTGCTACTTTGTATGACAAAGACGGACTACGAAACTATCAAATTGGTCCTCCAAAAAACAAAGGATCCCGACGGGCAATAGACATTAGCGCCAGAGGCGCAGCGGTTATCGACGCACAAATAAAAGATCTAAAAAGCTTCCGTTTAATGATTGGACCAAAATACCACAAAAATAAAGACGGCAGGGATTTTATATTTGTAATGCATACTGATCAGTTACCTGGCTATCCGTTAAGGCCTTCAACAGTAAATGAGATGTTAGTAAAAGTTTTAGAAGATGTAGGGTTACCAAGTAAATATATAACCGCGCATGGTTTGCGCCATACCTATACGAGCTTGTCTGCTGAGGCAAATGTGACACTGGATGACATAAGCAAGCAGTTGGGGCATACAACAGATAAAATGACTAAGCGCGTCTACCTACACGTAACAGAGGCAAGACGTAGAGCAAACGTAGACAAGTTGGATGCTTTAATTGGAGATTTATATTGAGTATGTGGGCAAGTTGTGGGCAACGCCCCTTGTAAACCCTGTAGCATCAAGAGATTCACCTTAGATAGCTCTTATCTTAGGGGAATGGATGTGTCCGGCTGAATTCACCCACGTCTCTTCTACCTCAGGCCGGACCGAGGGCGCATGCCCGAAGCGTGAATATGGTGTTAGGCGATGCCGCGTTGAACTGCTTACACTCTATTCATTTGTAATTTCCAATTCATATTTAATTTGAGTTTTACTCTGCCCTTCTATTGCTTCGATCATTTCTTCTACTTCTTTAAATCCACTCTTCTCATAAAACACTCTTCCTTTGTGATTCTCTTTCGCTACCCAAGCAAACAGTTTCTTTATTGGCTTTAAAACTTGAATATATTCCTGAATGAAGCTTTTTCCTATTCCCATTTTATGATATTCAGGTCGTACATAGATTCTTAGTAATTCATATTCTTCTGCATTCACTTGACTTGTTTGAGCATATCCAACGACTTCGTTATTAAATTCAGCAATCAAAAATTTCCGTCTGAGACTTTGAAGCTCTCTCTCTACAGATCGTCCTAAATTCTCATTAGAATAAGCCCTACTTAGAAAATTATGAATGAAATCTTTTGAGTAAATGCCTTCATAAGTATAAATCCATGTTTCATGAGCTATTGATTGAACATGCGGAATATCCTCTCTTGAAACAAATCTAATTGTGATCATGTTGTTGTTATCCTTCTTTCGTTATATGGTATTTGCTCTTCAGCGGTTTCGCCTAACGTTCTTGTATCTACGAACCCGAGAGGCTTAAAGGAGCTTTAGCGACTAGGTGGCTTCGCAAGGTTATTCGCTGATTCAACTCCTCTGTTTACCACTTCATGCGAACCAAGGGCAAAGCCCGCAGCATAGATACGCTGTTACGCGGAGTTACCGTCTTCTTGAATTACTCACAAACTGTTTTTTTATCCCCCAATGTAAAATACACTAAGTTGTCCTTTAATTCACTCTCTTGATTAAATCCTATCTCTTCTTTAAAAGCCTCTGCGACTGGAGATTTCCGACATCCGTTGTCGATTCAATATAATCTAGCTTCATAAAGTCAAATCCGATTCGTGTTATCTTCATCAAAACTTCCTGCATCAGTCCTCTTCCCCAGTAATTCGGGGACAAATCAAAACCTATTTCAGCTTTTGTTTCTTGATTCTCTGTTGACCAGCATTGAAAACCGCATGTCCCGATAAGTTCATTATTCTCTTTATTAAATAATCCGTATATACTCACATTCTCTTGTGATTTATATACTTCTAATGATCTATTTTGTCTATCCATTCTCTCTTATTATGCTTGATAATTTTTATGAATTCAGTCTTTGATATCCCTTCAAGTGAATCATGTATCTCTGTACTAAATGTATTAGTGTCAATTAATATTATTGCTAGTGATTCTCCACAGCTTGCTCTAGTCATATCATCAACCTTATCGTCTCTTGCCATTTCGAGTAATGATGAAATCACCTCATCATTAGAGTAATTACTTAAGTCCATAGCGGCGTCATCTCTCTCTGCATCCGAAGCAGTAAAGTCTAAAAGTATATCTATTAACTTCTTCCACTTTTCTATAGTATTCACCCACTTTGTTAATACTTCTCGGTTTTAAAATGCACTGGTTTGCTGTCTTTACATTATCATTTCGTATCTTTCAGGTAACGTTGCGTATTTGTGACGTCCAAACAGCTTAAGGACCGCAGGTCCGGGTGCCTTCGCCACTTAGCTGGTTGGATGTGTCGCCTGATTCCACTTCCCCGAAATTCCTCTTGGCGACCAAGGAGCGTCAGCGACGATGCTGAAAAACATTGTTATACGCTGCCCCTTCTTCTTCGATAACACTCACATAGCTGTCTTGTTTGTTTATGTACTGGCTAGGTTAAATTTTAATGTTGATTTAGTCGGAAAATAAAAATTGAGTTGGCTCTACTAAGCTGTAGGATCGACTCTATTTCGTTTATTTTGGAGAGTAAATCTTTAAAGAACCCCCCTTATGTTAAATAAGACTAATTTACTCAAGCTAATTAAATCTACACTTGTATTTCTCCTATTACAAACCCTATACATATAAATACCAAAATAAAGGAAATTAAAGAAAGAGAAAATCTCTGCATGAATTGAATAGGAAGTAAGTTAGCTCTGAGCTTACTTGTAAATGTATCTAGAATAACAACGATTGCAACAAATAATACTCCCGTTAGTACGTCAACATAAGTAAATGGCTTACCAATATATTTACTAAGAAAAACAAATAAACTGATGATTACACTGTATTGTCCAAATTGAAAAAGAAAATATTTAAAATGATTCATAAATACACCATCCTCCCTGAAACTTCCTCTAAAGATTTCTGTGATATTTCTATACGTTTTATAAACTTCGAACAAGCATTCTTAACACTATTATAGAACGAATGTCCATCAACAATGAGTATTAACATAGCCAATGTATTTAATATGTATTTAATATGTCTTTATATGTTTGTGTCTCTCGGATCTATCAATCCGTTTCCGGGAAAGTTACCTCATCTACTATCCATTTGTCCTACGATTTCAACTTCTTCTTCGTAAATGCAACCATATCCTTTAAATTGATTTATGTCTTATATGTCTACCCATCAGTAATAATTTATATAATTAATCGTTTCACCGTTATTGAAGGTTTATTGGTCTTATCAGTTTAACAATTCTCAAAGGGGTTACGTATAACGTTGTTGCATTCACGACGCGACCCGGCCTTAGATAGCTCCTATCTTAGGCCGGGTCGTGTGTTGTCTGAACTACTTCTATGATTATACATCTGACAACCAAGGGGCGGAAGCCACGCAGCGTGCATGCTGTGTTATCTGAAGTCAATGCGTTCACAGAGTCAACCAGTATTTCCGGTTAAAATCAGTTGCTCCGATCATCAATCGAAATACCATATCGAACGAGTACATGCCACATATATTTTAATTCCTGAAGCACTTCTTCATAGTTACCCCTGTCAAACCAGAGATCAGGATTGCGTTTCAAATCGTTGACAGCATTCCCGATCACACTTGCGTCGATGTTACCATTCCTTGCAATTCGCTTGGCTAATGAGGGCATGGTTGGACCCCTAAAATCAGATGGCACTTCCTCTGAACGCATTGCAAACCCCATATGCCAAAATAGTTCAATAGAATATTTGATGCTGATTTGCTCTAAGTAATTCCCTATATCTGTTCGTTTGAACGATGGATCAGCAACTAAAATTTCCACATCATCTTTAAGAAATATATCTCCATGAACTTGAGTTTCGATAAAATGGTTAAGATTCCGATGGGGGGGCAGTTTTGACGGATCCTTTAACGGACGTTCAAGATTATACAATAGCTGCTCTATCAATTTTCTAGTTGTAAGATCTTTTTCTCCAATAGCATAATCCCGAAAGAAAGCATCCGTAAAAAGCGCAGATAAAATATCGTCTAATTCCTCATATGTACCCTTTTCCTTAGGATTATCTTGAGAGCCACCGTAAGTGAACGTACAGCGATGTGAAACATTCGGTCTTAAAAGAAAATAACAAGATCCGAATCGTGGAGACGGCCCATCCGGATGCAACAACAAATCAAGAGCCCCGTACTTTGGCCGTTCACAGTTGGTTACACCCTCCAACTGATAAGCTCCGCCAAATAGTTTTTTCTCCCAAAGATCCCGTGCACCACCTAGGTAAGCCGATACGCTGCCATTGGATATGAGAGTCTCGAACTGACTTTTATAGATCCCTTGCTCAAATAATGATTGAGCCACACTTTTCATATCTACAACCGGACGATCAGGATGAAAATGTAAAGCCACCCTTGCATTTGATCGAAGCTTATGAACTGCTTCTTCAAAGGTATTCCAAGGAATATTTGATAACTGAAAAATTTCTTTGAGTGATGCTTGAGCTCCTTTTTTTTGGGATCTTGCGCAATTACGTATGTACTCAATTGCTGCGTTCTGAGATCTTGTAATTTGTCTGTAGTTCGACACAAGCAACACCAACCTTTTCTAAAATTAAGATTTCAATCTACCTTATAATAGTATTGTTTTAATATAGTTTTTGAATAGATTTTGAATTGCATTGATTTCCGATAACGTTGCGTATTTCAGACGTCCAAACGGCTTAAGGACCGTAGGTCCGGGTGGCTTCGCCACTTAGCCAGTTGGATGTGTCGCCTGAATCCACTTCTCCAAAAACTCCTCTTGGCGACCAAGGAGCGGTAGCGACGATGCTGAAAAACGTTGTTATGTGATTCCTATGCCCTCGTTGAAACACCTCCAAATATTATTCCTTTACTATCTTTATTTCTTTGGCATCCGCTTGTGAGGGGTATGCTTCGTCGATTCCACCCTTAATTTTGTAATGTATTTTTTGACCAGGTTTTAAATTTCTTGTATTGGTTCTTAACCATATTGCTTCTCCGACATACTCACCCATAATATCCTTCCAAGTCTTGTTCATATATTTCTTGTCAACCACTAAAATACGATTTTCTGTTACTTCTATAATAAATCCTCCACCTTCATTTGGAGACCGGCTTATTGTAGACCCTTCCTTGGAACTGCAACCAGCAAGTAACATCACCATCATAGCCAATACCTTAATTATCTTCATTGCGTCACTCCCTTGAGAATTTACATAGCATAGGTTTCACATAACGTTCCCGCATTCCTGACGTTCGAGCGGCTTAAGGTGCGTAGCACCGGGTCGTCAGACTTAGCCGATTGAATGTGTCGCCTGAATTAACTTCTCTGAAATCTCCCTTGGCGATCAAGGGCGTATGCCCGCAGTAGGAATGCTTTGTTAGGTGATGTTACCGCCTTCTTCGAATTGCTTCCAATGCAATGTTTAATATCATTAATACTGGTAATTTCATTTAACGTTTTCTATTCATATTTTATGACTACTTTGATTTTGCTTTTGAAATTATTAATTTATAGTAATGTGCCACTTCATATAAACAATTTATAGTCTCTAAGAAATAGGCATACGCCGTTCTAAGTCTTCCATCCACGTTTTCATTATCAGGGAGTATTTCACTAATTATTTCTTTTTCTTTACTCTTGTGAAATTTATGCACCACATCATTTCTAGATTCTCTGATATAGCTATCAATAAAATCAAATAATAAGTAATCATTTTGATCAAATTTATAAATATTTCCATCGATGAAGTTAATCATACAAGAAAATTCCGACTTGTTATTACGATTATTTTTTTTGTATTTCTTGTAAATTCTAGTCATCTGTAGTTCATCAATAGTAAAATTCGTACTAGATTCAATAAATGTGTATATATGAGTATACTCTTCAGATAAAGTTTTATTTAGTAACTCTATAAATGAGATAATATATCCTTCAATTTCCTTATACTCTTCTTCAGATTCAGGTATGAAATATGTATTTCTTACTGTACTTTTTCCCCAATCTATTTCAACTTCAACTGGAATAACATCTGTAATCGAATCCAGTTCGGAATCTAGATGTTCAATTTTATATTTCACATTTTTTAATAATAGATTGTAGTTGTTTTCAATTGTTTGCATTTTATCTCCTCCAAAAATATAAATAACGTCTATCACAGTTATGTTCCTGCGCCCTTGAGCGTAATAACTGTGTGAACTGTCCATTTAAGTCGAGTTGCTTTCAAAATAATGTTTATTGCTGTATTCGTTAATATGCGCGTTAATTTCACCTAACTTTGCGTATTTCTGACGTTCAAGCGGCTTATGGACCAGTAGGTCCGGGTGGCATCGCCACTTAGCCGGTTGGATGTGTGGCCTGATTCTACTTCTCAGATAATTCCTCTTGGCGACCAAGGAGCGGTAGCGACGATGCAGAAATATATTGTTATATGCAGTAAGTGCCTACTCCGTGATACCCTCAATAGATATTGTTAATTTTATTCAAAAAAGTTGAGATTTCCTCAAAAGACCTTATCCAAATAACGTTAAGTCCAAGCTCGTTTGCATCCTGTTCTTCCAATAAGTAGGCCAGCTTATCTATTGATTCTCTACCATTTTCAATGGTTATTGGTATTTTTTTAATTATATAATGATTTAAATTTTTGTCAGGATTTTTTCTAATAGAGACATCTAAAAGACGGCGTAAATTGGGATCTGTCAAACTCAATCCTATGAATAAGCAGGTATTTTGACTGAGTTTATTTAGTTGTATTAAATTCGACCAACTGAATGGTTCGATAAATTGGCTGTGGTATGAATCTTCACTGAATACTATATTAGATTCAATTGGAATGTCACCTAATCTTGGTAAAAATCCATGAACATGATATATTGGAATCTCATCCGATTTATGTTTAATACCTTCGCAATAGATAGATCTATTTTTAACTGAATTACTACTTAAGTACTCTTCAATGAGCGAATCAAAATTAAAAGTAATAATAGAATCAAGTGGTTTTCTATCTCTTTGAGGCCGTGATATATTGGTTATTGACTCAATAATTCTATTAGAACCTAAACTTCCTGAATAAAGTGCGTTTCTAACTTCATTTTGAAATTCTTTACCTAAGTTGTTTTTTAAATATTTTCCTATTATTAAGTTTGAGTACCTACTATTAAAATCACTAGTATTTTCAAAATTTATAGTAATGTTATGATTATTTGAAATTCTTTTCATCATAGTTTCTAATAGTTTGTTTAATAGTTCATTCCAAGTAGGTATGCCAGCACTTATTGAAACACCCGCGCCACATACTAATGTAAGTCGTCCTTCAGATAATGCCTTTTCTAATGAAATTAAGTCTTTATCATATGATAATTCATTGAGAAATTCCTCGTGTTGATGTACAACGTTCCCAGATAATGCATTTATTAAATTGTTTATATTATCTTCAAAATTACTAGATAAATCGAGATATTGATAATTAGAGAGATAGCTTGGCACACTAACTTTATCTATGAGTATCGGGATAACTTTCCTGCTTTCTCTAGATATATCACCAAGAACCATAGCAGAGAACTCTCTTAACACCCATTTTGAATTAAGAGAGTTCTTGCTAAAAATAATAATTATTGCATCCGCATTATTAATCCCTTCATTAATTTTATTAATAATGTTATCTCCGACTTCAATTTTCCATTTGTCAATCCAAATATCATGACCAGCCTGTTTTAAATGATTTACTATTTTTTCAGCTATGCCTATATCTTCATGACTATAGCTAATAAAAATCTTCATCTTTGCACCTTCTCTTCTTTTATTTGTTTATGTATTGCACTTATTGTATATAACGTTCGCGCATTACCGACGTCCAAACAGCTTAAGGACCATAGGTCCGGGTGGCTTCGCCACTTAGCCGGTTGGATGTGTCGCCTGATTTACTTCTCCGAAAATCCTCCCGGTGACCGAGGAAGCGTTAGCGACGATGCAGGAATGTAATGTTAGATGATGTCTACGACCTCTTCGAGTAACCTAGCACAAGTTTCTGTATAATTTATTTAAACTTTAGCTTATAAATAATCTCACCATATTGATTCTCGTTATCTTGATTAACAAATCCGAAGTTCTCGTATAGCTTTCTAGCATGATTATTACTTTTTTCGATTGTTAGAGATATTACTTCGCATTGTCTGTGCGTTTCTTGAATGAATTCTACTATTCTTTTAAGAGATTGTGTTCCGAGTCCCATTCCTTGATATTCCTTGTCAATTTGAAAACCACCGATCCAGTAATTATTCGTACTATTAGGTGTATAGGAAAGAAAAAAATGTCCGAATGTTTTATCATCCTTGCACAAAATATATGGATCAAATGCCTCATCCCATGGTTTTATATAGGCCCATGCTAATGATTCGATAATAGGAGACACAAACTTTTCTTGTGATTTATGTAAAGATATTGAGAGAGCTTCTTCCCAATTATGTTTATCAATTGATTCTATGCGGATTAGATTCATTTTTTATATTCCTTTCGATTTTCCATCACAATTTTTTCGTTGATTTCAGCTAACGTTGCGCATTCCTGACGTTCAAGCAGCTTAAGTGACCGCAGGGAACGGGTCGTCAGACTTCGCTGGTTGAATGTATCGCCTGATTAATCTCCCTGAAGCGATCAAGGGCGAATGCCCGCAGTAGGAATGCGGTGTTATATGCTGTAGCTGCCATCTTCGAATTAACTTCCATTATCTTTGATTTTTCAGAAGTAGACAGGTTCAGAACCCCAACCTAAATATGCCCCAAGCCCATTTTCATAATCTTTATTTGATTGTTCAAGTGACAGTATACTAGCTTCATCTAATAAAGCTAATATCCTCTCCAGATCAATTAGGGACAGATTGGTATTAACGATATCTGCAACTACTTGAATTGCTTTATAGGAAAATAAATGTGCATCTAAGTAATAACTATCTCCAATATTCTCAACTATTCCAAAGTCATCAATTGTTACTGAACTATTTTTTATCAACTCAACTGTTTTTTGAGGAACAG
Source organism: Paenibacillus macquariensis (assembly GCF_900156375.1). Taxonomy (GTDB): domain Bacteria; phylum Bacillota; class Bacilli; order Paenibacillales; family Paenibacillaceae; genus Paenibacillus_AQ; species Paenibacillus_AQ macquariensis. The sequence goes on along the minus strand of NZ_FTNK01000002.1, from coordinate 23,350 downwards.
CAAAAAGGTTCTTATCAATATTTTTACTATTATTTTTCACTCTTACACCACTAAGGAAACTTCGATGTTGCAATGTATCTCTTAAAGGATAAAATAGTTGAATCAAGTTCCTTGTATCCACATCCGTGAGATAGTCATATATTGGCATGTTGACTAACTTCAGATTATTTAAAAATTTTGTTGATTCTTTGTTTTCAGGTATTTTTATTCCTATTTCCATTTTCGAAAGATTTAATTCGTAAAGATGTTTTATTATCCAGGCAAGGTCATCAAATATACCAGTAACCAGCATTATGAAATAAGCAAAATGATATAACGTATTTTTCTGAGTATCATTATTTGCTTTTTTTAGATCATGAAATGATAGATTATCATAAGTTCTACATAGGAATTCAAGCCTTTGTGAAAGACTACTGAATTGTTCAAAGAAGTCATCACTTATTACAGAATTTGCAGAAACAACAACACTCCAGGCATATTGATATTTCTTAAAAAGAGTTTTAAACCGGTAGAGATAATAATACCCCTCATTTACAGTGAAATTTTTGCCTACGAAGAATAATTTATTATTTACTAGTAACAACCTGATTAATTCCATTCCATATTTGGGACTAACTAAATTTTTCTGACTTTTAATATCATCATTCAAAATCGGATTTTCATCATTGATAACAAAATAATCGAACTCTTCTGCGGCAAATATATCTAATAAACTTATATCACTGTTTTTATATTTAATATTTTTCTTGTCTTCTTCACCAAACAAGACAATCTTTTCAAAATTTTCTGACTTTAATGTAAAGAAATTCTTTTTTTCGTTATCGCAGTAACTATACTCAGTTAATTTCACACCCTGATACTCCTGTAACTTTTCAACCAAAATAGTATCTTCTGTAGGAGAACATACAACATTAATGAATGGAAAAATACCTAGTTTGAGTATTTTCGAAACATTGCTCTCCTCTACGAGAATATCAGCTTTTAACTTGTTAGAATGAATAAATATTGAAATAACTGGCTTAATAATATCTGACATATCCCTATCAAAAGGATTTTCATTATACATACAATCTCTCCAACTTAATGTAAATTTATTTTTTTGTCTTTACAGCTATTGCATATAACGTTGCGCATTTCTGACGTTCGAACGGATTAAGGACCTTAGGTCCGGGTGGCTCTGCCACTTAGCCGGTTGGATGTGTCGCCTGAGTCTACTCCTTGAAACTCCTCAAGCGACTGAGAAGCGTTAGCGACGATACAGAAATGCATTGTTATAGGATGCTCCTGACTTCTTGAATTCACATTAACAATATCTCTTTATTAGATTTTTCTTTTCCTTTTAATCTTTCATATCTTTTAGCTCCCTCATACATCTCTGAATAAAAAAACATCATTATCATAATTTCTTCTTTATTATCCTTAGTTGTTATTCTTTTGTTAATTTGATCTATATAGTCCTTGAAAAAGCTAATATCAATGTTTCCTCTGTAATTATCGACTATTCTCGTTAGTTCAGTTAATTGGTTTCTTAATTCCAAAAATAAGCCTAAAAGATATTTTTCTTCTAGCCCATCAGTTCCATCATGTTCTTTTGTGATACTTTGTAGGTAATTCCAATTATCTATAAACCAATTATCATCTTGAGTGATTGATTGATAGAATGGCTCGTAGAAAACTAGTTCTTCCTGTATTAATTTTATTTGTTTTTGTGCTTTTTTTCTCTGAAAGTATTTTAATCTCACCAAGATTACTCCCTCTCAAAGGTTTATTCTGATTTACAGGAGTTTCCTATAACGTTACTGTATTCACGACGTCCCACCGACTTAAGGCTCCGCCAGGAGCCGGCTGCGCTTGCGCAGTTAGTCGGTGCGGATGTGTCCGCTGAACCCTCTTCCCTGCCGATCGCTTCTCGCGGACCGAGGGCCGTCAGGACCGAAGCGTGAATATGATGTTATATGAAGGAGTTGCCATCATTGAATTACTACCAAGACATATTCTGAACTAACGGCTGTACAAAAACTCCTGAACTATTAATGTCAATTTCTCTTATCCATTTATAAATATTCTCTGCAGCACTGGCCGGATCGGTATTTGCGTCAGTTGATCGACCTCTAGTTAATAACTGTCCTGGATGAATAGCACATACAGTTATGTTATCTTTCTTCAATTCTTGACCTAGACATATCGTAAACATATTCTGGGCTGCCTTAGCCATCCTATATGAATATGAAAATCCTCGATCTTTAAATTCTCCGGTTGCCATACGAGTTAATGAACCTAATCTTGATGAGACATTAATTATCCTTGGATTATTTGATTTTCTCAAATGTGGAATACTTGCTTGAACTGTTCTGATTGCTCCTAAACAATGAATATTAAATAGATTGTTTACCTCTTCTGTTCTTACAGTTTCTATTAAGTATTCAGTTCCCGATATGCCTGCATTATTAATCACAATATCAAGAGAATGAGCGGTATTGTCTAAAATCATCCTTATTCTTTCAATTGAATCATCACTAGTTAAATCTGCTACTATTGGATAGCACCTTAAAGGAAATTGAACTCTTAATTGTTCTGCTGCTGCTTCGGTTCTAACTACCGGAAAAGTGTTAAATGAACTTGAATAAAATACTTTTTGCAATTCGAGGCCTAATCCTCGATTGGCACCAGTTATTAATACATTCTCCATCGAATTCCCTCCCGAAAAGTTTAGCAACTCTTTCATATAACGTTTGGCATTCCTGACGTTCAAGCAGCTTAAGTGACCGAAGGGAACGGGTCGTCAGACTTAGCTGGTTGAATGTATCGCCTGCTTTTACTTCTCGGATATCCCTCTTGGCGATCAAGGGTGAATGCCCGCAGTAGGAATGTGATGTTATGAGATGTCACCGCCTTCAGCGAATCACTTTCAAGTTCTAATTCTGTAATTTCTTTGTTAAGTAGAGAACAATATCATGATCTATTACAACAGTTTCCCCATATTCAACATAATGCTGTCCATTATGTATCCCTTTACCATCTGGGACATAACCACGCTTTACATATAGCACTTGAGCATTACCATAATCAGAAAACACTCCTACTCCGATTCCAGCAACTGATGATCTTTCGCTTATTATTTCTTCGGCGCGATCCATCAATTTAGAGCCAATACCTAATCTTCTATACTTTAATAAAACGTTAAAGTCATTAACTTCTGGTATATTTTTCTCCCTAAATGCAGGATAATACGATTTCCAAATTACATTTACATACCCAACAAATTGTCCATTTACTTCGGCAATCAATGTCACTCTTTCCCCGTTGTTCTGTTCAATAATATATCTCTCATAAAGAGAAATAGGTTTGTCCCAACATTGTTCTTTAAAAGCATCCGAAATAATTCTCGGATCATTTTCAGTTACTTGTCGAATTGATATGTTCATATTTGATCTCACTTTCTTTATCATGATTTTCTTGTTTAGCGGGGATTTCTCATAACGTAAAATCTGCGACACATGTCGTTTAACCCTCTCTATTCTGAGGGATCTCTGTTAAACGTATCGTTGCCTCGGCTCAGAACAATTTGATCTAAAGGACTGATGACCTTTCTTGCATCCTTGATGCTGACATGGGTATAGATTTGTGTGGTTTTGATGCTTTCGTGCCCGAGAAGTTCTTGGATGTATCGTAGATCCGTACCACCTTCAAGTAAATGTGTAGCGAAAGAATGGCGTAACGTATGAACAGTTGCTGGTTTGCGAATACCTGCTGCATCACGTGCAGATTCAAACACGCGTTGAATCGTTCTTTCTGTAATATGTCGATCACGATCCGCACCAGGAAATAACCAATCCAATGGAGTTTCTCTTTTCACATAAATGCACACCATCTCATAAGCAGATCTCGACAATACCGTGACCCGATCCTTCATCCCTTTTCCTTGCCGGACATGGACTAAGAATCGTTCATAATCTAAATCATGCAATTTAAGACGCACCACTTCCCCAATTCGAAGACCAGAAGAATAGGTTAACATCACAATTGTCTTATGCTTAATGTTATGTAATTCTGCGAAAATACGTAGCACCTCATTCACCGATAAAACAGCTGGAAGCTTTTTTTCTTTCTTAGGTCTAGGAAGCTGTCGCACCAATTCTGGACGATTACAGACCTTCCCAAGAAAAAATTTCAAAGCACTCAAAGCTTGATTGATATACGAATATGAGCATTTCTGATCGAACAAACCTAATACATACGAGTGCACATGGCTTTCATTTAATTCCAGAATAACTTCAGAATGACTTTGACAGAAACGTCGGATATGTCCTTCATAAGCCTTTTTCGTCTTTGGACTGAATCCTTTAAGAGTCATCAGATTCGTTGTTCGTACATTGGCTTGGTAGCCCTTTGTTGTAATGCTAAGTAACAAATCCTGACTTTGAGTAACAAAGATCACTTCATTCATACTCCTAGTATTAATTCAATATTCAACCTATAATCCCTGCCCTCCCAGACCTCTATCCGATCTGCACATGAAAGTGTCACGCGAACATCTTCGTCGACTGGAGACTCAAGTTTCTATTTAACAACAAAAAAGACAGCACCCAAATTGGCGTGACTGTCCCGATACTTTCAGGTATTATTTCATAACAACGCGATACCACTTCTTGAATAACTCCCACATTACAACTCATTAATCATATGAATATCTAATGGTTCTTTATTAAATAGTTCTATATCTGTATCTTCTGTAATCTGACTTCCATGACTCTTATAAAATGATACCGCCGACCTTGTCTCCGTCGAAGAAATATACAGATACTTAGCTCCCCTGTTTCTTGCTCCTTCTTTTAACTCATTTAATATCTGGGTTCCAATCCCTTGTCTTCTATAGTTGTTAGAGACATACATTAAATCGATCTGCAATTGATCTTGATTAGGCCCTCTGAATTGGTGAGCAAGAACTCCGAATCCAGCTAATGTGTCCCCGTCAAATGCTCCGATGGACAATCCTCCGTTACGTAATTCACACAAATATCGTTCTTGTATTTCCTCGATCAACTCTTCATCCCAATTGGGGCATTCATGGTTCTTGATAATTTCAACGATTTGGCCATTCTGTAGTTCATATATGAGATCAATGTGTTCGGATCGGTCGATCTCCCTAAGTTTATTTACTTGCTCTTGAGTCATTATTTGATATGTAATCATAATTAACCTCCACTATTCATTCATCCCAATATACAAAATACGTCCCCAATACTGAACTTAATTCTTCTAGTATCGAATACGAAGGTAGGGCATTTACTGGCACTCTTTCATTCGTGATCAATGGCTCTGAGAGATACAGTTTATTAAGAGCTACTACGTGTGGATTTGAAGAAACCTTGGGTTGTGTACGCGTAACTATTATTTCATGTGGACTGTAAAACAAACGCCTAGCTTCCTCTTGTGTCAATTCACAACGTAGTAATAAAGATTCAAGACTAGCATCCGTCATTTCACTAATAGACTCAACTGACACCATATTTTCTTTAATCAGTTGAGTAACTAAATACTTCAGAATGGCACTTGGACCCATGTTCTCTCCGGAACAATGAAATTTGGCTTCTGAAATAATAAATTGCAATAATGTTTCAGCAGTTTCCGCATCCGTTGAGATATAATTCCCGTCTAGTTCAAGTCTGGCTAATAACTCGGTTGACGACTTAAGGAGCCCTGTTATTTGCGCACTCCTAACCCATGAATCAAGATGATCCAAGTGGATTTTATTATCCTTATTCCGTAAGGGGCTCGTTATATTTCCCTCTATTAAATCTAGGATTACACGAGGGTCAAAGCCATATTTAATAAGAATTCCGCTTATCTCTGAAGAGTATAATAACTCATAAGTTCGTTTATGATGGTCACAACCTTCAATCTGCTCAAGAACATGGCTGAACGGACAATGCCCAATGTCATGTAATAGCGCCGCAACCCTTAGTTCATACCAATCAGGACAATAATAAGCAACTAATGAGAATACCCCTATCGTATGTTGAAGTCGAGTTGCCACATGGTGTGTGTTAATGTAGCTAGAACCACTATGATGAATAAATTGTAGCCTCCGGACAGGTGAAGATTTAAGCAAGCAAGATTCTATTTTTGTTAAGCTTGTAGTAAGTCCCCATAATGGCTCCCATAATTCATGACCACCCATTAATTGTGCAATATATCTAGTATTTAATTCACTCAACCTTTTCCCCTCCGATACCCTAACTGTATGTATTCCTGTTCTCTGTTTTCATTTGTATAGTGATTACTTTTCTTCCTTCTAGCATCTTTATCTTCATATCGAAGGGTTTGAACCCATTCTTATAATAAAATGCCAATCCTCTTGAGTTAGTGTTGTGACATGATAACTGTATGGTATGGATACCGAATTTATTTTCAGCTTCTTGTATCATCATTTGGACTAAAAATTCAGCTGCTCCTTTGCCCCTATATTCCGGGGATACGATGACATTACCTAACCAACACGAACAATCACTAGGATCATGTCCATACAAATTGGCATAAGCTACTACTTTATTCACCACAGCATCTATGACAGCGATTGGTTCAAATCTATCCTTCAATAATTCTAAGATTTGTTCAGATGTTAAAGGGTACTTAAATCTTGGGCTGACAAAATACAATTCTTCTTCCGTTTGAGGAAACTCACAAATGGTATCCAAATCGTCATGACTAAGTCTTCTATGTGTGTACACCTTAGTTCTGCTCCTTTCTTTAATTAAAGGTTTCACAAAAACTTTTTTCAAATCATCCTAATATATCTACATTCGTGAAAATTGACGTATTCCCCTTCTAACTCAATCATTTCATTAACGAATAAGAAACTTAACACAAATAAAAAAGCCACTTTCGTGGCCTCATTTCACATTTAATTCGTTATAATAATGGCATTATTCTTGCTATCCCATGTCACTTGAATGCCAGACAGATCTAGTATATTCCGTAGTGGCAGCATGACTGTTGATCCTTGATATCGTGAAGGTGTAATGGTGATTTCTTTGCCGTTAACTGTTGCTTTGTCTGTGAGTGGCTTATGGATGATCGTTCGATCACCAATGATGATGGTTGTTGTCTGAGTCTGATTATTCCAATCCACTTTAGCCCCCAACAACTCTAAACATTCTCTCATAGGAATGAAGATGCGGGAATCTTCAATCGCAAATGGACTATTTAATTTCCGTTCCTCACCGTTAATAACGACTTTCCCCTCAAACACTTTGAGTCCCAATGGATAACCATTGTTCTCAGCAATCTGTTCAAATGATAACTTAGATGAAGTTATGACGGCGTAAGAATTCACTTGCACTTGTGTAAATAGTTCGTGAATCTCATCATTGTGCATCCGGATGCATCCAGCACTGACGTACTTACCAATAGAGTTCTCATTGCTATTTCCGTGAATAGCATACGTTGTTCCCTGCGTACCATTCACTTCGAGCCCGATCCAGCGATCCCCCAACGGATTACGAGGATCCCCTCCAGGGATTTTATCTTTGTAGTACGGTCTATTTTTGATTTTGTTCGCAATCCTGAATTTCCCTTCTGGCGTTAATTCGGGATTCTTCCCTGTTGCAACAGCAAATTGTCTTTCCAGTTTCCCATCTCTAAAGAAAGCCAATGTATTGGTTTTCTTATTCACCACAATTAAATCAGAATTGATTGAGCTGGCATTCGCTTTTTCTGCAAATGGCGTCACCCACAGCAAAAGAATTGCAATTGTAAACGCAGCGATGCGTTTAATATAATGAGACAGTGCGCAAAACCTCCTTTTTACTACTATATTATTGTAATGTCCGTCCTACGACAGAAATCACAATCAAAATATAAGTATTTGACTGAAGTTGAACCGATTAGGGTATACGAATAGGATGTGCGACAATGAGTTAATATGAAAGACACACATAATCCAAATGATCTAGGAGTAGTTGATAACTATGATTTCACACATCACATACCTATCCGATGGGTTGAAGGTAAAAGGATACCTTAGCTTGCCGCATGGTTATGACCTACCTACAGCGGAATTAGCGTCTTTAATTGGTCAATCGTATAACTCCACAGAACTTCCAGTAACGAAATTGGCCAGCTCTGTACCTCCAACACAACAGGATCTTCGATCAGAACAATGGCCTGTATTGATTTATTGTCGTGGCGGCATTGGTAAAGTCGGACGAGTCAAGACGGACTGGCTAGAGCAATTTTCAAATTACGGACATATTATCTTTGCTCCTACCTATCGAGGTAATGAGGGTGGCGAAGGTCGTGATGAATTCGGTGGGAGCGATCAAGAAGATGTTCTATCTGCCTATCGTCTTATGGAGGGTCTTCCTTTTGTAGATAAGAATCGAATTTCTATCATGGGATTCTCACGTGGGTCCATCAATGCAACACATACGGCAGCAAACATATCGAACGTGCACAAATTAATCTGTTGGGGTGGTGTATCTGATCTCGCACAAACCTATGAAGAACGTGTTGATTTACGTAAAATGTTAAAGCGCGTCATTGGCGGCACACCTACCAAAGTACCTGAGTCCTATGAGATACGCTCACCTCTAGGTATGGTAGAACAACTACATTGCCCTGTACTTATTATGCATGGCACAAAAGATACTCAAGTCGATTTCAGTCACGGGTTACATATGTATAACAGACTTATCGATGTTGGCGTACCTGCTGAATTTCATAAATATGAAGACGGCGACCATCACCTCCCACTCGACACCCATCTACTCGCTATTGATCGAATGTTCCAGTGGATTAATGCCTAGGGTTACATCCCTTTTACAATGTATATGACCTATTCGTCACATCTCGTTGAATATCCTCTTGCTTAAGAAGCAATCTAAATAAATTAACAAATAAAGAGATCTTCTTCTGTATACTATAATAAGAGCTAATATCACCTACATATAGATTGGAGTGAATAGGATGAAAGCAATATGTGTATTTGCAGGTTCCAATCTTGGGAACCATCCGGATTACCAGTTGAAGGCTGCTGAACTTGGGTTGTATATGGCGCAAGAGAAATATCGCTTAATCTATGGTGGGTCCAATATGGGGCTGATGGGTGTAATCGCGAATACGGTTATAGCACATGGTGGTGAAGTGACTGGCATCATGCCAAAGGGATTATTCAAAGGCGAAATCGTGCATCAAGAATTAACTGAATTCATTGAAGTTGAAGGCATGCACGAACGCAAAGCCACCATGGGTAAATTAGCAGATGGATTTATAGCTTTGCCTGGTGGATTCGGAACATATGAAGAATTATTCGAGGTTCTGTGCTGGTCACAGATTGGAATTCACAACAAACCGATCGGTATTTTAAATGTGTGCGGTTATTTTGATCCACTATTAAATATGATTAATTACAGTGTAGAAGAAGGTTTCTCTAAGCCTTCAAATCTGAGTTTGATTAACGTGTCGAGCGATCCTATAGAACTTATCCAACGTATGGAGAATTATGTTCCACAGGAAAGTGAGAACAAATGGAAGCAGGTCAATTAACAACCATGCTTTAAATGTATATCATATCTCAAGTATCCCCTCCATCATGTTGGTGGCTGGGATGCTTTTTTTTTCGTCAAAAATCCCTACAACAATAAGAAGTATAAACCCTGAAATGATGAGTACCGTTCCACTAAATATAGCTCCAACACCCCAGGAATACATGTAAAATAACTAGTATTATAGAGGTCCAAACTCAGTCATTCCAAATAGTAGACCCTACTATGTTAATTATATTTCTTCATATAGCAGCCTGAATATAACAATTATTACACTGAAGAATGCATCTTCGATCATACGTCACCTTGTGAGAACGTCATGTCAGTCAAACACGTCACCGCGTCACATTAAGCACTTGCATTCCTTTTCTTACCACGCATATAATGAGACAAATTCATCTTATTTACAGACCATGATGGAGACAAGTAGTCCACTGCACCCTAACAGGGACGGTACGCCACAGATTGAGAGCGGACCGACAGGAGTTGCACGGATGAAATTCACTCCAGAGTCGACTTCCTGAACGCACCCGGGTTGCAGTAAGGAAGTCCGGCACACGCCGTTATCGTGTTAAGTGAGAAACCAAAACATTTTGGCTGTCTAACGAGGGTGGTACCGCGGATATATTTCCGTCCCTTGCGAGACAGCCTTTTTATTTTATTAATTAATGATTATACAAAACGGAGGTTATGGAGAAATGAATACACATTTAGATCAATTAAGAAATGAACTACAAGAGGTTAATCATCAACTGTTAACGTTATTGAATGATCGCGCTCGCATTAGCCACGAGATTGGCCTAATCAAAGAAAAACAAGGTGTACCTAAATTTGATCCCATTCGTGAAAAAGAAATGTTGGAGCATCTTGTTGCCAACAATCAGGGTCCCTTCGACAATAGTACGGTTAAACATTTGTTCAAAGAGATTTTCAAGGCTTCGCTCGGTGTTCAAGAGAAAGAACATAAACGTACGTTACTAGTCAGCCGTAAACAACACGAATCCAATACGGTTATCCCTTTGAAAGGAAATACGATTGTCGGTAACGGTTCCCCTATTATGGTGGCTGGCCCCTGCTCCGTTGAATCGATGGAACAATTACGTACTGTCGCAGCGGCTCTTAAAGCGGCAGGTGTTACGGTCATGCGTGGAGGGGCCTTCAAACCCCGCACATCTCCGTATGATTTCCAAGGACTTGGAATTGATGGATTAAGAATGTTGAAGGAAGTTGGGGATGAATTCGGGCTTTCGATTATCAGCGAAATTGTCCACCCTGCACATATGGAGATCGCAGCTGAGACCATTGATGTCATCCAGATTGGTGCGCGTAACATGCAGAATTTCGAACTGTTAAAAGCCGCTGGAGAAGCCAGAATTCCCGTTCTACTCAAACGTGGACTCGCCGCAACCCTTGATGAATTCATTCATGCCGCAGAATATATTCTTTACCACGGCAACTCCCAAGTGATGCTGATCGAACGAGGCATTCGCACCTATGAGACAGCGACACGCAACACCTTAGATATTTCGGCCGTACCTTTGTTGAAACAGGAGACTCATTTACCTGTCTTAGTAGATGTAACACACTCTACCGGGCGTAAGGATATTTTCCTACCGTGTGCCAAAGCTGCACTTGCTGCAGGAGCCGATGGCATCATGGTCGAAGTTCATCCTGATCCACAAACGGCCCTATCTGACGCCAATCAGCAGCTCGACATTCCACAATTCAACGACTTCTGGAGTGGGCTTCTGGAATCTGGTTTGTTCCATCGTTCGAAATAACTCAGAGAATATTGTTCATGGCGACAAAGAGACAATCTAATATAGCCAATAAACAATTCATATGTTAATGACGCAGTAAAAATGGATAGAGTTCTCAGAATACATCTGAATCTCTATCCATTGTTTTGTTCATTTACAATATCATGTTGTTTTGTTATTGACTATATTGCCAGATATCTTTTCGATATGCACTTGGTGTACAACCGTATCGTTGCTTGAACGCCCGTTCAAAGTGAGGCACTGTGTTAAAGCCCGATGCATGGCATACCTCGGTTACCGTTAGGTGGGTAGAACGAAGAAGTGAGCTGGTGAATTGGAGTCTAAGCTTCTGTAGATAAATCTGGTATGATATGCCAGTTTGTTGATGAAAACATTCACTAAAATAATTGACGGAAAGAACTGCATGAGCCGCTACTTCATGCAAAGTTAGCTGTTCCCTGAAGTGATGGTGCATATAAACAAGCGCCTTTCGAATAGAAGGGTTCACTTGCATGGAATCGTGGCGTAATACGTCGCCTGCACTTGAGCGTTTGCTGCACACTCGGATAAGGTCAATGATCATTCTCTCTAATGTACCTTGAATGACTATTTCTGCTCCGAAGTCCGTCTGAACTGATTCCTCCCAAATTCTATTGCACTCTCTATCGATTTGGCTTGAAATCTCATCAGGGAAAATATGCATATACTGCGTTTCTCCGCGAAAGATCATTTCATGCACTTCGTACCTAATAAATCGCTCTTCAAAAATAAGATCATATAAACAGATCGTTTCACCGGGATCCGGGATAATTTTGTGAAAATCAGCAGGTGTAAGCAGAAACATCATGCCTCGCTGTAAAGACATCTTCTCGCCATTTAACCAATGCATGCCTGTACCGGAAACGACGAACGCAATTTCGAAAAATTCATGCCAATGTGTATCAATATCTCGAGTAATCGTATGCTGAAATATTCGAAACGGGGATGAGACCGTCAAATAATTCTCATTCATCAATCGTTCCGGAGTTAAATTCGTATTCAAGATGATTGCTCCTTTCCTGTTTAATTGATACTTTAACTTAACATCCGAAAATATGCATACTTTTGCCGATACTAAGCGTAGTCCTGATGAGTGTTGAATGGTTATGATAGACCAATGATAAACATCACTGACAATGTCAGAAGGGATATGGTATCAATGGCACACATTATACAAGAAGAAGTAAAACATTACGAGGAAAATGGTTATCTGCTGTACAAGAATCAATTATTTAATCCTGAAGAAATGCAGGAATTATCGAACATTTTCGAAGAACAATGGGTAGCGGTAGGCAAGAAACTGAACAGTGAGCTCGATACGCCGCATTTTCGCGACGAGAGGCTTCTGAAGTTTCTGCTTAGCGATAAAGTTCTTGACTTAGTAGAGCCGTTAATCGGTCCGAATATTGGTTTGTGGTCAAGCCACTTCATTGCTAAGGAACCTTATGTAGGCAAGCAAACCCCTTGGCATGAAGATTCAGCTTATTGGAAAGGCAGATTGGATAGATTCGATAAAATCGTTACGGTTTGGCTTGCGATTGACGGAAGCAATAAAGAAAACGGATGTATGCGAGTCATCCCGGGGACCCACAAAGACGGTTTTTCGGAATACGAAAAGGTGAGCGAGGACAGCAATATTTTTAGTACCCAGATTAAAAATATCGACGATTCCAAATCAGTGTACTTCGATCTTGAACCAGGCGAATGTTCGCTACACGACTCACGTATTATACACGGCGCCGCAGCAAATACAAGTCCGTATCGTCGGTGCGGTTATACAATGAGATATTTTTCTACAGAAGCGAAAGTTATTCCCGACAAAAATCCAAACTTCAAGATCTGGCTTGCACGCGGTAAAAACATTGCTGGCAGCTCGTTTGTAAACGAATAAAACGTAGGCAAAGCGTAGGATGGAATTAAAGCTGTTTGAAGCTTTACGGGGTATGGACGGAAGTCATGAGTTTTTGATTCATTAATGTAAAAAGCCATGTAAGTGTTTACCCCGTTTAGTTAGTTTACTTAAACATTAAGGCCCAGGTAAAGACCTGGGCCTTAATGTTTAAGTTATAAATAGGTACTTTAGTTGATTACGTTCATAGACTATATATTTACCAAACAGGTCTTGACCTGGATGATAATTTTCCTTCATTTGCTTTATACACTAATTTTGTTAAATCTTCTTTGAGCATTTGCATTCGTTCGATACCTATGTCTTCAATCCAGCGTCCCTCAATCTCAGTTAGTATCTTCTCTTTGGCTTTCACTACCAACCAACCTCGTTCGGTCAAAATAATAATTTTTCCCCTCTTATCAGTGGGATGATTCTGACGTATTACATAACCACTTTTCTCAAGATAATCCACCATTTTACTTACAGCCTGCTTTGTAATGCCTAAATACTCTGCTAGTTCTATACCTGTTGCTCCACTAGTAGCCAAATATTTAAACATAAAGCCATGTGCAGGTCTAATATCTCCAAACCCTAATTCGCTCAATCTGCCATGTAGTTCATCAATCAATGCATTATAGGAAAATGACAAAAGTGATGTGAAATCCAATTCATTAAATATTTGATGATTCATACATATAACCTCCTTAGATAAAGTCAATTAAGTTGACTTTATTCAAGTCCCCATTGTACTATGTTGAGTATAGTCAATCAAATTGACTATACTCAACATAGTACAAGAAATAGGATTCACTGAAATAAAAATCAATAAATTATGGAGGTTATTCATGGCTAATATCGTTAAAATTAGAGGAAGTGTATTTGCACCATATGCTTGGTTGGAACCTATTAAAGATCCTACAACAGGAAAGATCTTCGAATATACGGGTGATGCACGCGAATTTACACCACACGCTGTAAACACAATGAGGTCAAGATTAGAGCAAGAAGTGATTATTGATTTTTATAAAAGAGAAATTTTCACATACGCTAACGCTTGTATGGTAACTGTTAAAATCACAAATTTAGACGGTGTAATTGATTTTAAAGAGGGAAAAACAAGTACAGAAAATATTGTATGTGAAAATGTTGTGTGGGGAGCTGATGACGTTTCTTTTGAAATGAGGGCAAGTGCTAGCAATCCTTTAAATACAGCAGCACCTGCAGCTGATTATTTATTAACGATACGTGTTAATAAAAGTGGTGTTGCGTATATTGAAGGCTCTCATGATGGGTTCCCTTGCTATGAATTTTATAAGCAAACAGATTTTGGTCCATTTGAATTAATATATACACATGATTTCAGAAAAACTGATGACACCCCTGCAGCACTAGCTGGAGAAATGGAATACAGTTTTAAAGCGAAGATTTAGATATAAATATTAATGAAAGAAATTGCAACCTATTTTGCTCTATGAGTCGATATTATTACCCAAAATAAATTTAAGAACAATAGAGGTGTGTCTCATGACTAATATCGTTAAAGTTAGAGCAAGTGTATTTATTCCAATGTCTTGGACAGAGGCTAAGAAGGATGTGCAAACAGGAAACGTAATCCAATTTGAAGGTGACTCACGTGAGTTTACACCATATGCTGTCAACGCTATGCGCTCCAGATTTGAACAAGAAGTAGTTGTAGATTTTTACAAAAAGGAAATTTTCACATATGCAAATACTGGCATAACAACAGAAAGAGTCACAACTCCAGATGGTTCTGTTAATCAGAAAACAGGAAAAGCTAGTACAGAAGGTATTTTGTGTACTGATATTGTATGGGGTTCTGATGACGTCAAGTTTCAAATGAATGCAAGTGCTAGCAATCCATTAAATGTATATGCACCTCCTGTTGACTACCTATTAATAGTACATGTCCAAAAAAATGGTATTGTTGATATTCAAGGTACACATGATGGATTCCCTTGTTTTGAATTTTATAAGCAAGTAAACTTTGGGCCGTTTGAACAAATTTATACACATGATTTCAGAGAAACTGGTGATACTCCTGAAGCTATGGCTGGAGAAATGGAATATCGTTTTAAAAAAATATTGTAAAATCAATGTGTCGACATAATGTCATCAAAAAAAGAAATATGAGTATGTAATTGCCTATGGTTCGTGTATGAATCAAGACAATTTTGCAGAATATATGACTACATGGGGGAACAGAAAATGACAACAGTTTTATTTGTAAAAGCCAACAATCGTCCAGCCGAACAATCGGTTAGCGTGAAATTATATGAAACTTTTTTAGCGAGCTATAAAGAATCACATCCAAATGATACAGTGCTAGAGCTGGATTTATACAATGAGGAATTGCCATACGTAGGAGTAGATATGATTAATGGTACATTTAAGTCTAGTAGAGGATTTGAATTAACAGCAGAAGAAGCAAAAGCAGTAGCTGTTGCTGATAAATATTTAGATCCATTCCTTGCAGCTGATAAAGTTGTATTTGGTTTCCCTTTATGGAATTTAACAATCCCAGCTGTACTACACACATATATTGATTACTTAAACCGCGCGGGCAAAACATTTAAATATACGCCAGAAGGTCCAGTAGGTCTTATTGGAAATAAAAAAATATTATTATTAAACGCAAGTGGCGGTGTATATTCTGAAGGACCAAAAGCTGAAGTAGAAATGGCTGTTAAATATGTAGCAAGTATGATGAACTTCTTCGGTGTAAAAGATATGGAGACAGTTGTGATTGAAGGACACAACCAATTCCCTGATAAGGCAGAAGAGATTATTGCCGCAGGGCTTGAAAAGGCTGTTAAAGTAGCAAGTACGTTCTAATTCACTTATATCTACTACCCCAATAAGGTGTAAAATAGATCCTTCGGCTTAAAAATCATCCAAATCTGTTTAGTAAAATAAGCGCTTTATTTTAACCTTAAAACTGTATTTACTTTCCTCTTAGACATCTGTATAAAAACCATTATTTTGTGAAGATGGAAGAAGGAGCTGCCGCGGCAGCTCCTTCTTTGTTTGTATAGAGTCCTTCATTAAGCTAACGTTACCCGTTAGCTTAATCTCACCGTCTAACTGCTTTAAGATATGTATCCTCAGTTTTTACTGCAATAGCCTCTTTCACGTCGTAATCTTTGATTTTATAAAGTTCAGTGCCGATCTGATATGCGTTTGAGAAAGCGTCTACAACATAGTGCTCGCCACTTTTATTTGAGTAAGACTTTACTTCTCCAACTTTTTGTTCAATGCCTTGGTCATCGACTTTTTCATCAGTTACCCAGTAATTTAATCCCTGAAAAATTATAATCTTCAATAATTGACTATCTGATGCTTCTGGTTTTTTAATATCAGTACATGATGATAATATGCCAATGGACAGGACAAATAATAAAAATATAATGAGTCTTTTCTTCAAGAAGATTATGCACCCCGTTCTTTTGGATTCAGTATTATCAGACGAATCCTAATTGCATTATGTTGCCGTAACCTGCCCGTTAGCCATGCATGCAGCGCAAGCGCCGCACCACAGATTATGGAAGTAAATGCATTCTTCATGCAAGCGCAATGAAGGCTGCCGTTTCTACTTGTCCGCAGCCTGTGCGTTGTTACTGAACTATTCTATTGAAACTCGTTAGTCACAATAATAAAATTGGTTGCCTTACGGAGCTGAATTGCTGATAACCGTCAGAAAACCATTCTTTGTTGCGGTAGCAATGAACTGATACAAAAAATTCCGATCTGAGGATCCCTGTTCCTTAAGCGTCAACACTCTGACGAGCGAAACTTGATATCGGGGCAAAGCCATGCAGCAATAGCAATAGCATGTGGAAGACAGCATCTCGTCAATGACCATCAGGATTTTCCCCTACTAGCACTTGAGCTCCGCGATCCCACGTAGCCTGGTCGCTTCGCCATCCATTGAGAAGACGACGCCCTTGAGGGCATAAAAAAATACATCCCCAAGGTTTACCACTACATAGCGATGTATTCTTCCATTAATCACTACTATTACGCTCCCCCTTCTCCTCTTCCCCCACCGCAACTAACCGGCTGGCAAGCGTCTTTCAAGAGATCAATTTCCTCCTTTTCCCGCAGGTCGTTTGTTCGAATTTGTTCAGAGGCCTTCGCATAGTTTTCCCATACAAGGAGGCTGTCCGCTTCTTCCCAAAACGTTAAATATTCGTTTTCAACCATATGGTATAGGCGGCTCCCCGCCGATAACGAATAGCCCCCTTGGACCGTCCAAAAGGGCTATTCCTCTTGCGGTTACGGCGATTCGTCTTTCGCGGCCGCTGCTCCGGATGGCGTCATCAAGCCTTGAACGGCGCCGAAAAATGGGCGGATAGACTTGATCATGCCGTGCCCCATCTTAAAGACCGGGACAAACCGTTGGATCATGCCGAACAGCCGTATGCCGCCGCCCAACGCGCCGCCAAGCCCTCCGATGCCGCCTGATCCCCCGAACAACGAGCCTATCATCGGTAGAAAGGCCGATACCTGGGCATCTGGCTTACGGGAGCGGGAACGGACCGAAGACTTGTGCGATCGAGAACGGACGGATGGCTTGCGCGAGCCACTTCGACGGCTGCCCGAGGCATGGGAGCCGGCCCTGTCCTGCATAGGCCGCCGGGAGCCTGGCTTCCCGGATGAGGAGCTCGGCTGAGCTCCGGCGCTGGCCAGCGTCAAGACGCTGCTGTTGACATCGGTAATGTAGCCGATGTAGGTCTTTCCGCTGTGCAGAGTAATGCATACCGGTCGACCCTGCAGCTGCTTGGCCCGTGCGAACACCTCTTTGGATTGTGCCATGGAAGTTCACCTCGTCTCACTGGTTATAGTTCATTGTACGCCAGGGGCGGGCTGCCTGCTTGTGCGAATGCAGGATGGGCATAAGTCCTCTTTGCTGCACCAACGCCGATTCTCGGGGCCCTGTGCGTAAAAGATCTCCCCGAAGAAAGGTCTAATTTCCGCCTAAAAGTTTATTTTTGAGCATCAAGAATAAACATCGATGCATCTTGTCCCATGAATATTTCTGTATCCTATTTTAGTCATAATGTCGGTTAGCTTTACTTGATTAAATCCGTTATGAACGATATCTGAAACTACTTTATCATTTTCATTAAAATCTACGATTAGTAGATGTCCACCTGCATTTAGAACATCAAGTAATCTTGATAAAACTAATTCAACATCCGTTCCTCACCGGTGTTCTGCATCACATCGAATGCATCAAGATTACTTGGATCACTTTTTGTGTCGTCTGCTTAGCGAACGCCTGTCTCTTTAGTAATGGAGTTTTTGTAGGCTGCAATTTTGTCTTTCAGCACCTTCTCTGTGGCTGTTAAGTTTCTGATT
Organism: Paenibacillus macquariensis; assembly: GCF_900156375.1. GTDB lineage: Bacteria > Bacillota > Bacilli > Paenibacillales > Paenibacillaceae > Paenibacillus_AQ > Paenibacillus_AQ macquariensis. The sequence continues at coordinate 4,736 of NZ_FTNK01000002.1, read as the reverse complement.
TGACTCTGAACAGAGTTTCTATGATCTTCGAGAAGGTTCAAGCGGGCTTGGGTCGTATGCTCTCCTTCTAAATATAAATGTGCATATTCTCTGATTTGTGAGATCGGCATTTGGGTTTGTTTCAACCTCATCACAAATCGCAGCCAGGCAAGATTTGAGTCATCATATACTCTTTCTCCACTCGGATTACGTATCGGAGCAATGATCCCTTCCTTTTCATAATATCTCAGTGTATGTGCGGTTATCCCCAATAATTTGGCTATATCGCTGATAGTATACATACAAGCCCCCGAATCTATGTTAATTTTAAGAGTCCCCCTAATTATAAAAAACATTTGACTTAGAGTAAACTCTAAGCTGTATGATTAAATCGTTGTTGGTTCACCATACATTCTTGTAGAAAACGGGAGGAAGTCACATGAAATATACTGTAGTTACAGGAGCCAGTTCAGGTATAGGTTATGAATCTGCTCTAGCTTTTGCAGCTCGCGGCAAAAACTTAATTGTTGTAGCCCGCAGAAAGGAACAGCTGGAGGAATTAAAGTCTGAAATCACTCGTATCTACCCTGATGTAGATGTCGTCATTCGAGCGACTGACTTATCCGTTTCCGAGAATGCTTATAAGCTGTATGAAGGTCTACAAGGGTTCCAAATCGAAACTTGGATCAACAATGCGGGATTTGGCAATTTTGCTTCAGTGGCCCAGCAAGATTTAGATAAAATATCTGCAATGCTGCATCTGAACATTGAATCGTTGACGATACTTTCCTCTCTCTTCGTTCGTGACTACTCCAATGTTGAAGGAACACAATTAATCAACGTTTCATCCGGTGGCGGCTATACGATTGTAGGAAATGCCATAACGTACTGCGCAACTAAGTTCTATGTGAGTGCCTTCACTGAAGGACTCTCTCATGAGTTGAACAGTCAAGGTGCACTTATGCAGGCTAAAGTGTTAGCACCTGCCGCAACAGAAACAGAATTCGCGAAGCATTCTTTCGATGTCACCGAATTCGAATATCACGGGACTGTGCCGAAGTTCCATACCGCGAAGGAGATGGCTGGATTCATGCTTGAACTGTATGACAACAATCGCGTTGTGGGGATTGTTAATGCTTTGACGTACGAGTTCGAGTTGAGAGATACAATTTATAATTATGTTGCGAGCACGCGATAGGCTCATCTCGTAATGTCAAGTTATGAAACATGGCCATCCTTCAACGGATGGCCATGCATAGACAATGATATGGTCTGTAGGGCGTTCACCAACCAATCTGATCATGCTTAACAAGATCAAGTCACCGAATCTCCCCCTATTTTCCTGACATATCGTAATCAGTTGCGGCATTTTTTTCATCAAGTCCATTCACCTCTTCCTCTGGATACCGCTCAGCGATTTTTTAGTTAGGTTGGTGAATGACTTCTGTCTATGTATTCCCACCAGGTAAAATCAATGCTTCGGAGCTATCATTCAATGTTGCACACAAATTTGATATCGGGCAGTATTTTCAACTTCTAAAGTTATTATAATTGACTTCGAGAAATCTCGAAGCCCGGGCATTCTATTGTACATTAGCCTTGAGAATCGCCAAATTCCCTATTTTTTAATTAACAAAGTTATCACGAAGAAATATGACTTTCTCACAGAAAAGAAGACAAGCTCTCTCCCTCAGAGAAAACCTGTCTGATTATAATCATATATTATGTTTTTCAAGTAACTGTTAACCAGTTACTTTAGATTCCTGACATTCAACTTCCGAAATACCGCTGTCAAATACTTCTTTACCGTTACTTCTGTGGTATACAAGTCCGCCGCAGATTCCCTTCTACTTTCGATAGATACGGACACCAGATCTTAGGGACAGCCCCATCTTTTATAAAAATTTCACTCTATTTATGATAGGGTTCACCTCGATTGATCTTAAACATTCCTGCCCGTTAGCTTAATCACAAACATAAAATACCCCGCCGACCAATTAAGGTTTGCGGGGTATTTGGACGATGCTTTCGGATTAAAAAAAATCCTACAGCTTTGAAGCTAAAATATCCTGAGAAGGCTTTTCAAACAGATGAAGAATAAGATATCTAATACACATGCGGAGGGATTAGATGAATCTGAAGGGTGAATTGCGTTTAGCTGTAGCAAGTAATCAGAAAGTCGCTGTAAGCTCCATAATGGAGAAATAATAACCGGAGTGGCAGAAGCATTCACAGCCTCTAGCGGTGCCAAGATCAGAACGAAAGAAGGTCCTACGTGGGTGCCTTTTGCAGAGGTCGAACATGTTTCGAGGGTTATAAATATTATTCGTTAACACACTAAGGCCCCGCCAGGGATTATCCTGCGGGGCCTTACCATATTCATCATGAAAATAAGAGGTAAATTTATAATAAGTGATTAACCTTAAGAGGAGATTATAATGAGGTTAGCACTAAATAAAAAAAAGCCCTACGAACCGAAGTTGGTAGGGCATAAATAGTGTTAGTAACCAAATTACTAAAAACCTGTGATGTTGCAACCACTATCCGTTTTGCGCTTGTCCTGAAGCTACACGCAGTGTATCAGCCAATCGCCCAATCTCAGCTTCAAAATCGTAATCTAGGCTACTTTGGCCGTTGTATGTGGGTTCTCCATAGTTACGAAGCACTTCTTTTCGGCTTGTTGGCATCCCAAGCACTTTATTGATTGGTTTGCACTACAGGAGAAGGATCAACAAGAATCGCTGCTACGATATCTTCGCGATAGTATACGTATACTGCTACGTATGTGTCCATGACAACCATAGAATAGGAACGATGTCCATCAGCCTTACCGTTCGTTGCTTCTACTGTTTCACGACGCATCCCCAGTGAAATTGGCATATCTTCTTCGTTACTAATTCCAATGATCTCTTCCACAGTAAAGGTTGGTTTGGTCGGATCAAGCTTCGTATATCGGTCTTCCATGGCTTGAGTAAAAGCTGCCTGTTCAACAGATCTGCTTTTGATTACCTGACGTGCTGATGCCAAATCTTAACGTATAGACGTCCGTACTACCCTTCACTTCTTGAATAGCCGTACCATAAATCTGTTTGAGTTTTCCGTTCGTGAGTTGAAACATATAATTATAAGTGTGCTCTTTCACTTCGGAAGGTTGGCCGAGCTTCGCCAAGACTTTCTTCCAAGGGGTTCCAAACTTAAATTGGCCATTTATTAATGATTCGTAACCCGTAGTATAATATGGAGGCTACTTTTTCGTTGAGATAGCCGACAAATAACGTGGAAGTGCTGCTGTAGCTATAGCCCTTGAAACTGGAGCTTTCAATTTCCATGGGCTTACCCAGAAGTTGGTCTACTGTTGTTTGGTCATTCCTGGTCGAATAGCTATCGGCTTTTTTTGCTTTAGGACCTGAATAGTTAAGTAAGGATGCTGAATGATGCTTCCGTTGACCACATTTGCGCTTGATGCAGCTGCGTTCACGTTAAGTGAATCAGAAACTGTAACCGTCCATAAGATCACGATCAAGATCATGATTGAAACAAGGTGCGTAACCCACCGACCACCATGCATCGTCTTTCTTTCTACCTTTGTGTTAATCTCCATTACCTTGTTCCCCTTCTATTACATTTCTGAAATTTGCTATATCCTCTCCAACTATTCAAGACAGCCATCGAACTATCTTGCCCGTTAGTTGAACAATTAACTAAGTATTTCTCCATTTCCTTAAGGGCTTATCGTCCCAAATTTGTACTTCTATATATCGTTCCGGCCCCTTAATGCCATCAGAGTTCCATTCTTGTGGTAATCCATATTCCTTTATAACTTCATATATTTCATTCAAAGTATAGACTTGGTTACGATATGGCTTTTCATCCTGATATCGCATAGTAGGAAATAAGTCACCATAAGTAAAACTTAAGGTATGCGTTTCGAATTCATTAATTGGAATTTCAATTTCTCTACCTATTGGATACCAATCCAAAAGCCAAGGGCATTTCCCAAAAGTCATGTAATGCGGAAGCCTTCGAATAGGTTTACCACCTTTCGAAATAAATAAATTTCTTGCCTTTAATTCGAGACCACGTCGAATTTGAAGATACTCTAAAGAACGTTTACTTGCAAATCCCTTATTTTTAAACCGAATATCGCTGAGGACTTGTTCTGCCTCATGGATTTCAAGATCAGATAAATTAACAAATGGACCTGTTGATTCATCAAAATAATGATAAAGTAATTCCATCACCATACATCCCACCAATTCATGGATAAACTGCTAAATAAAATAATATCACCTGCGATTGTTTTATTAAACAAATCTGCCTGTTAGCATAACAAAGAAAGGGAGTAGCTGCCACTACAAGCTACTCCTTATTTGTTCAACTAACGTGTCCCGTTAGCTTAACAACCTATCAACAATAAATGCTTACATTGGAGAGAAAATTCAAGAAGCTGTCCCAATTAAGAAAATGATAATCGCCGCTACTAAATATATCAAAAAGACTATCAAATTGCTTTTGGCTCTTGTTTCAAACGTTCTTATTAATGAGAATAAGGATATTAAAAGAAAGAAAACAACAAAATTAATCTCAAAATCACCTTTAAATGAAAAATATAGATAGAAAATAACAAACAGTGCTGTGATGATTTCCAAAGTCAGAAAGATAAGATTACGTTTTTTAGCTGGTTTAATTATTATTGAAATTCCCTCCATTTCATCATTGCTATATTACCATAAATTGAATCATTTGTTATTTTAACC
>NZ_FTNK01000006.1:314552-317593 GCF_900156375.1 Paenibacillus macquariensis | reverse complement strand
AGCAGGAGCAACGGGAGCAACAGGAGTAGCCGGAGCAACGGGAGCAACAGGAGCAACAGGAGTAGCCGGAGCAACGGGAGCTACAGGAGTAACTGGAGCAACAGGTGCAGGTGCGATTATTGCGTACGCTTCTGGACTTCCTGTAGCTTTGACGACTGTACTTGGGGGGCTTTTAAATACTTCAGGCCTAGTCGGTTTTGGCAACAACGTATCAAGTGTTTCTATAATTGGTGGTACTATTGACCTTACAGGAGCAGCCGGAACATTGTTGAACTTTGCATTTTCAGTTCCACGTGCTGGAACTATTACTTCAATGGCAGCGTATTTCAGTACGACAGCCGCGCTCACCTTAGTAGGATCCACATTAACGATTACGGCTCGTTTATTCAGTTCTTCTACACCAAATAATAGCTTCACTGCAGTACCGGGGGCTACAGTAACATTAAGTCCTTCACTTACAGGAATACTTCCTATTGGTGTCATTAGTAGTGGATTGACCTCAGGCTTGGGCATAGCTGTAACCCCAGGAGAGCGATTGTTAATGGTCTTCACTGCAACTGTAACCGCAGGAGTTGATATTGCAACAGTAATTGCAGGTTACGCAAGCGCAGGAATTACGATCGCGTAATCACTTGATGTCTGAAGAAAATAATATGAAATAGGGATATCCCAAAAGTCTCATAGGCTGAGGGTATTCCTGTCTTCTGTTATAGTTCAATCATTTTGGAATTAACTATCGCATCAACTGAGGTTATACCCTTTTCAGTTATAAGTGTTGGAACAACTCTGCAACAATTGTTGCAGAGTTATTAGCGTTATTCTCTTTTCGGAGATAGGTCCTTGTTGTAAGAATGAATTGGTTATTCTAATTAGATGTATTCAGGTGCGATAGTACCTCTGGCATCTGGAGGACCGATTACAATGACCGTAGCTATAGCCAATGTAATAGGAACAACAAGTCTTATTGGATTTGGAAGTTCTGTTACAGGGGTCACTCTTGATGGTGGCAACATTGATTTGACGATTGGTACTATTCCTTCAGGACCTCTGATCAACGTTGCTTTCTTCATGCCTCATGCAGGAATGATAACATCCATTGCTGCTTTCCTCAGTACTACCGTAGCACTACTCTTTTAGCAACTACACCTGTCGCGCAATTATACGAGTCTACAACACCTAATAATATATTCACTCCAATACCGGGCGCAATTGTAACACTTCCGTTTTTAACAGGAGTAGTTACCATAGGTTCTTTTGGTAATGCGATTACATCGGGTTTGAATATTCCAGTAACCGCTGAGTCACGTCTACTAATGGTATTCTGAGCCACCGCTACGGGGCTTAACGTTGTTACTAGAGTTACTGGATGTGTTAGTGCTGGATTTACCCTTGACTAAAAAAAGAAAAAGTTCTCATATTTATACGAGACACCTATATGGTGTCTTTTTCTTGTTTTCTGTTAGTCATGTAGCTAAAGGATATTTATCAATTATTTCCTTTCTTATTCAACAACAATCAGATTCATTAACACTAAGTAATATTTAGTAGCTGTTTCTTCTAAGAGCCATAAACAGTACTATTCGTTCATTAATATTCAGTGATTTATGACTCGTTGTAAAGGTAGCGCTTTATGAGTAAGAAATGAGAAGTCAAGGCCATGATCCTAGCCAGGAGGACAAGGTGAAAGGCTCCAAAATCTCGATCGTATAAGGGTGGAGAAAGAGGTGAGAATCGATGTAATTCTTTCTGTTCATTATTTAAGCGATTGTAGAAATTAGACAGTTTCCTCCATTTTGAAATATTATCCTCGATTCATCCTTCTTTCTTCGTAATATGGAATTTCTCATAGAACATAATTACACGTTTGTACATATGGTGATCTAACAACTCGTTGGCAAAATAATATAAAGATCGTGTGGAGAGAATTGTTCTCCAATAGAGAAACGCTCATAAATGCTACTTTTAGTACTCTCTTTTATGACCTTGTCTGCAACTAGCCACAGAATATAGTTCTTAGTTACTTGACTGAACGCATATTTACGTGCAGCTTCAAAATCACGAATTCATTTGAAACCATACATTTGTTCTGTGGATTGTCTTACAATCGTCTTATTGAGATCAGTCGAACTCGTGTCCATAATGATGCTTTCGTCAACAATATCTGCGACTGAAGATAAACACCGATCAAGGGTTCGTTCTTCATTTTTAACAACAATTAAGCAGAGACTTATCGTTATCATAAAACCCCTCTGAGAGTGTATGTTTTAAAAATAAATATATTATCGACAAAATAGTTAGCTTTTTTGTGCACCAAATACTACTCCTCGGAATATGTTGTTACTATTGAAGATTTGGCAAGACTGAATCTTCTAAATAATCCAGAAGAAAGTTTAAGGAGGAGATAGTGATATGAATGCATTTGTGCCATGTAATGGCGAAGCACAGACTCTGTTAAGTATAATAATAGAGCTCGGTGAGGTGGTACCTCCTGCGCTTACGAATCCTACCCCATTGAATATTGCTAACCTGCATAGCGTATTACAAGAACTTAGGTTGTTCGTAATAAATTCAAATTTTGAAGTGGATCCGACAGAGATTCTATCAATATTAGAATTGACTATAGTTTCAACGGAGGTAACCCCATTCTCAGTTATAAGTGTTGGAACCAATCTGCAACAATTGCTGGAACAATTATTAGCTTATGTCCTTGTCTTGGTTATAGCTCCTGCTTGTAAGGATGCAATGGTTGGACAAATCAGACCCATTCAAATTTCTATTTCATTAGCTCTTGGTTTTTTTCTTAAAGGAGCCACAGGAGCCACAGGAGCAACGGGTATAGCGGGTGCCACAGGACCTACAGGTCCAGGAGTGGGAACAACAGGAGCAACAGGAGCAACAGGAGCAACAGGAGCAACAGGAGCAACAGGAGCAACAGGAGCAACAGGAGCAACAGGAGCAACAGGAGCTACAGGTGTTGCAGGAGTAACGGGAGCCACAGGCGAAGCAGGAGCAACGGGAGCCACAGGTGTTGCAGGAGCAAC
>NZ_FTNK01000006.1:0-312617 GCF_900156375.1 Paenibacillus macquariensis | reverse complement strand
GGAGATGCCGGAGTAACAGGAGCAACCGGACCAAACGTAACTGCTGACTTTGCATATGGGGCGAACACTTCAGGAACAGTTATTGCTGTTATTTTAGGTGGAGCCGACGTTCCATTCCCTAATGCTCAAGATATTGGTACTGGTATTACGGTTAATGGTGCAAACAACACGTTTACTTTTGCGATTACAGGAAATTACTATATTGCATATTCAGTTAACTTGACCGCATCGCTTTTAGTAAGTTCCAGACTTTTACTAAATGGGGCGACTACAGTACCGGGATCTACTGTTGCTCCTTTGGTAGGGGTCACTGCTTTCCAAGCAAGTGTCATTACTCCGATTACTGCGGGTTCAACATTAAATGTTCAATTATTTGGAGTACTTGCTACAGCGACACTTGCAACAACTGCTCCAACAAGTATAACGATTATTCAATTAAGCTAAGAAGAAATTCGCATGAAGAATAAGTTACCCCTCAACACAGGCGATATGTCTGGTTGAGGGTTTTTTTAATAGAAATCGTGAATGACTTTGAGTACTGATGTGGTGTTATATTATATGTGGATTCTGTATAGAAACGAATCTTGGATGATAGGTTTTAGTTTCATGGTTATTAACGGGTACTTTGAGAAAAGATTTAGTATTGTCGGAATTCTTTAATTCCTCTCTACTTGTGTCACCAATTTCACAAGAATAGGAATGATTTTAGCTGTTTAACAGTGTAATGAATTATGGTGATGAATATTGTGGGTGAAATGATTACTATGTTGTGAGACCTTTTCTTGTAAAGGAAGGGCACATAAATTGAAGAATAAAGAGGAACGGAAATATACGTGGTGAAAAAGCTTGAAAATGATAATAGGATGATGGACTTGCGTGATTGAATAATGATACTAGTGGAGCAATTGGGCTGTCGGTATAACGTTAATAAAATCTATGAGGGATTTAACGACCTTAGGATAAGTCCATTTATCACAGAAGGTTGCCAGCGCAGCTTTACCAGCTGCATCATCTTCAGATCGATAAACGGATTTGAAGTCTTCACAGATCTCTGCTCGGTTCACGCGAACTTTATGAGCGATATTACGTGCTAAATGAACACAGTAATAGATCTCCTGAATCGCATGGACAATGCCTGTGAGTCTATCGGAAATAAAGAGGAGGATTTGTTCCGTACCACGTTGTTTCACGTCCCGAGCAATTCCTTCATATGTACGCTGATTCGGTGGGTGCAATGGCGTATATGAGCACCATTCTCACAAAATCCCACGGCAAGATAGATAGCCTCTTTAGAAACGTCTCATGCTTAACCGCGATGTAGGTAGAATCGATATAGACACACACATAACGCTTCTTAAATGGTCGTTTCATAAAAGCGTCGACATGTTCGAACATTACTCTTGTCAGATTAAATACGGTTTGTGGCCTGTAATGGTGACCATACATTTTCTCGATGAGGTTGGCGATCTCTGGCATCGTGACTCCCTTTTGCAACATCTGAATGCTGAAGGATTCTAGTGTGTTATTCGAGCGTACGGTGTTACGGTCTGTTGCTTAAACTCTCCATTACAATCTTCTCAAATCATTCATTAAAAATCGAGTGCAATTGTAATACGTATAATTTAAACATTAATTATTAATTTAAGGGTTTAATTTTGTTACTTTGGCCACGGAATATGCTTGAGTCTAAATAGTTTGATTTTTATTCTAAGTCACCTAGAGCGTGGCTTTTTTTTTTCTCTGTGTGTGCATAGAATTAAAGATTTATTTTCTCTTTGTCATTCGAATAATATGGTGCCCTTATAACCTAGTGGTATGTAGTTATGTAGTTCTATGGTTCCTAGTAACGTTTACTTTTTTCGAGAGATTAATGAAGCGTACCCATCCAGAGAATTAGATTGTATCTAACAACATAATATAGTTCTTAGTTGCTAGAGTGAACGGGAAACTAGGTATAATTGCAAAACCGTGAGTCCTTTTGAAATCATAGATTTTTTCTGTTGATTTCCTTGTAACATAAGCCAATATTCAGAATACCTTGATAGCATCTATTGAAGCGATTATCTCAAGTTTTTATAAGAACAAGGAGGATGGAGGAGGAGATACAGTGATATGACGGAGCATAGACCGGGTAAGGGCTATGAGTTCCTTGGGAAAGATGGAAGGGTTCATGGGCTGGTTAGATCGAAGGATTGCAAAGCTTTGTTAAAAATAATAGTAGAGCTAACTAAAGTGGTTCCTCAAGCACTGACTTCTCCTACAAAAATTCATATTTCCAATTTAAAAAAAGTGTTAAGAGAACTTATAAAGTATTTGAAAAATTCAATATTATGTGGTTCGGATAGAGTTGAGCTTCAAGCTATATTGGAATTAACTATAGTATCAATTGAAACAGCTCCTTTTTCAGTTATAAGTGTTGGAACAAATCTGCAACAATTGTTGGCAGAATTATTGGCATTTATTCTTATTTTGGATATAGACCCTTGTTGTAAGGATAAATTTGTTATTCAAATTAGATGTATTCAGGTGTCTATTACAATTGCGATTGGAGTAATTAAGGGAGGTACGGGGCCTACAGGAGCAACTGGAATAACAGGAGCAACTGGGGTTACAGGAGTAACAGGAGCAACAGGAGCAACAGGTGCAACAGGTGCAACAGGTGCAACGGGTGCAACAGGAGTAATAGGAGCGACAGGGGCAACTGGATCAACAGGCGTAACTGGCGCAACAGGAGTAACAGGAGTAACAGGAGTAACAGGAGTAACAGGAGTAACAGGAGTAACAGGAGTAACAGGAGTAACAGGAGTAACGGGAACAACAGGATCAACCGGGGCAACCGGAGAAACTGGAGAAACAGGTGCAACGGGAGTTACAGGAGACACGGGCGCAATTGGAGTAACGGGATCAACTGGGGTAACTGGCGTAACAGGAGCAACAGGAGCAACAGGGGCAACAGGGGCAACTGGATTAACAGGACCAACCGGAGCAACCGGAGCAACAGGAGCAACAGGAGCAACGGGAGCAACAGGAGTAACAGGGGCAACGGGAGCAACAGGGGTTACAGGAGTAACAGGAGTAACGGGAGCAACTGGGGTGACAGGAGCAACTGGGGTGACAGGAGCAACTGGGGTGACAGGAGCAACCGGAGAAACTGGTGTAACAGGAGTAACAGGTGAAACCGGAGCAACTGGGGTTACAGGAGAAAGGGGAGAAATAGGAGCAACTGGTGTAACGGGAGCAACGGGAGCAACAGGAGTAACAGGGGAAACGGGAGCAACAGGAATAACTGGATCAACAGGTGCAACTGGCGTAACAGGAGAAACTGGAGCAACAGGAGCAACAGGAGCAACAGGAGCAACAGGAGCAACGGGTGCAACGGGAGCAACAGGAGTAACAGGTGAAACCGGAGCAACTGGGGTTACAGGAGAAAGGGGAGAAATAGGAGCAACTGGTGTAACGGGAGCAACGGGAGCAACAGGAGTAACAGGGGAAACGGGAGCAACAGGAATAACTGGATCAACAGGTGCAACTGGCGTAACAGGAGAAACTGGAGCAACAGGAGCAACAGGAGCAACAGGAGCAACAGGAGCAACGGGTGCAACCGGAGCAACGGGAGCAACTGGTGAAACAGGGGCAACTGGCGTAACAGGAGCAACTGGTGTAACAGGAGAAACGGGAATAACAGGAGAAACGGGAATAACAGGATCAACAGGATCCACAGGATCCACAGGACCAACCGGAGCAACGGGAGTAACAGGTGAAACAGGACCAACAGGACCAACAGGAGCAGCAGGAGTTACAGGAGCGACAGGACCAACGGGTGCAAGAGGATTAACGGGAGCAACTGGTGAAACAGGACCAACAGGAGTAACAGGAGTAACAGGAGCAACAGGACCAGCCGGAGTAACTGGAGTAACAGGAGCAACAGGAGCAACAGGAGTAACGGGAGTTACAGGAGTAACAGGGGCAACAGGAGTAACAGGTGAAACAGGATCAACAGGCGTAACAGGACCAACGGGAGTAACGGGAATTATAGGAGTAACAGGTGAAACAGGATCAACTGGCGTAACAGGACCAACAGGAGTAACAGGAGCAACAGGTGAAACGGGAGCAACAGGAGTAACAGGGGAAACGGGAGCAACAGGGGCAACTGGTGTAACAGGAGCAACTGGTGAAACGGGATCAACGGGAGCAACGGGAGTAACAGGTGAAACCGGAGCAACAGGAGCAACGGGAGTTACAGGGGCAACTGGAGTAACAGGACCAACCGGAGAAACGGGAGCAACAGGAGCAACTGGTGTAACGGGAGCAACAGGAGTAACAGGGGAAACGGGAGCAACAGGGGCAACAGGAGTAACAGGGGAAACGGGAGCAACAGGGGCAACTGGAGTGACAGGACCAACCGGAGAAACTGGAGCAACAGGAGCAACTGGTGTAACAGGAGAAATGGGAATAACTGGAGTAACGGGACCAATAGGAGTAACAGGATCAACAGGACCAACCGGACCAACGGGAGTAACAGGTGAAACCGGAGAAACAGGAGAAACAGGACCAACGGGAGCAACTGGTGAAACAGGACCAACAGGACCAACAGGACCAACAGGACCAACAGGACCAACAGGACCAACAGGACCAACAGGAGCAGCAGGAGCAGCAGGAGTAACAGGAGTAACGGGAGTTACAGGAGCGACAGGACCAACGGGTGCAACAGGATTAGCGGGAGCAGCTGGGGTTACAGGACCAACAGGACCAACAGGACCAACAGGAGCAGCAGGAGCAGCAGGAGTAACAGGAGTAACGGGAGTTACAGGAGCGACAGGACCAACGGGTGCAACAGGATTAGCGGGAGCAGCTGGGGTTACAGGACCAACAGGACCAACAGGACCAACAGGAGCAACAGGAGCAACAGGAGCAACAGGAGCAACAGGAGTAACAGGAGAAATGGGAATAACAGGACCAACAGGACCAACAGGATCAACAGGAGCAACGGGAGTAACAGGACCGACAGGAACAACGGGTGCAATAGGATTAACGGGAGCAACTGGGGTTACAGGAGTAACAGGACCAACAGGAGCAACAGGAGCAACAGGAGCAACAGGAGCAACAGGGGTTACAGGACCAACAGGTCCAACCGGACCCACGGGACCGAACTTGGCGATTAATGGATTTTCAGCTATGCAAGCAGCCTTTTCCACTAGTGCTGCCACACAGCTAGGAAATTGGACGACGACATCGCCTTATTACACTGGAACGGGTTTCGATCCCACGTCAGGTAATTATACTGTACCCAACACCGGAAGATATTCTTTAAAAGCAATTATTAGTTATTCAACAACAGCAGCGATTTCTATTACTCTTGGAGCAGGAGTGAACCCTTCATTTGCGATTCAGAGAACATCAGCACCTGCAACAGTTCTGGTATCCGGTCTATTTCCACTGTTAAATGTAAATATTGCATTACTATTGTCTTTAAGAACGATACTTGGGAATGGATCGGTCACATTGACAGCAGATGTATCATTAAATGCAGGAGATATTATCGGTCTGTTTTATGTGGCAAATGGGTTGACTATTGCTCTACAGATTGGTGGAACATCTACGGCGGGAACAGTGTGGTCAGTATATGAACTGACATAATAAGCCTAATTAACTTGATTTGATTGTAAATGATGACTTTGACCTATATGGCTAGTAGATGACTCCTGTATTGGTTTATGGGGGTCATCTTTTTTTTGATATCCTATCCATGGATATTGATGACAATGTTTGGGATATTCATCACGAAATGGGCCATCCAAACGTATATTGTATAAGTCTTTATATGGACAGTACAAATGGGCTCAAATTATTAATTCGATAATCATGCGTAAAATGCATGTTAGAAGAGAATACAGCATCATTGGATAGATCAGGAGGAATGCGAATATGTTTAGCAACAAAGAAACGTTTAAGCAACTCTTTCAGGAGAATCTAGTCAGTAAATTGGGAAAGCCAATGAAGGATGCTCAGAAAGCAGACATATATACAATTCTGAGTAATATGATTCGCGAATACGTTGGCAGGAATTGGGCAGATACGAATCAGAATTTCCAAGCTGATCAGGACAAACAAGTGTATTATTTCTCAATGGAGTTTCTCATAGGGCGTCTACTGGGTAACAATCTCCTCAATTTAGGTGTTCTCGAGCTTGTTCGAGAGGGTCTTAAGGAATTAGGTTGGGATCTAGAGGAGATTGAGGAAGAAGAGTCTGATGCGGGTCTTGGTAATGGTGGGTTAGGAAGACTTGCAGCTTGCTTCTTGGACTCATTAGCTTCCCAACAGTACGCAGGACACGGGTGTGGTATTCGGTATAGATATGGATTGTTTGAACAAAAGATTGTTGATGGTAACCAAGTGGAATTACCTGATTATTGGCTTCGGAATGGTCATGAATGGGAAGTGCGTAGGCCTGATAAAAAAGTAGAGGTACGCTTCTGGGGAAATGTTGAAATTCGTGAGGAAGATAGAGAGCTAGTATTTGAAACACATAACTATGAAGCAGTCACAGCCGTGCCATATGATGTGCCTGTTATTGGATATGGTGGGGAACATGTTAATACTTTGCGGATATGGAGTGCAGAGTCCACAATAGACCATACGCAACTATCTGGTACGAATAATTATTATAAATACCTCCATTATGATCGTTCCGTTGAATCTATATCTGAATTCCTTTATCCTGATGATTCCCAGTACGAAGGAAAGCTACTCCGACTCAAACAACAATATTTCTTGTGTTCAGCAGGACTGCAAAGTATCTTGCGTACATTTGAAAAGCTTGAACTTACCATGGATCATCTCCCAGAAAAGGTAGCCATCCATATTAATGATACACACCCTACGCTGGTCATCCCTGAATTGATGAGATTATTAATCGATGTGTTGGGATTTGGTTGGGCTGATGCATGGGATATAACTTCAAGAACGGTATCGTATACGAATCATACGACCTTAAGCGAAGCACTTGAGAAATGGCCTATTTCCATGGTGAAAGAGTTACTTCCACGCATATATATGATTATTGAGGAGATCAATAAGCAGTTTTGTGGCATGTTAATGAAGAAATACCCAGAACAGCCGGAAATCGTAGCACAGATGTCGATTATAGATGGTCAGCAATTGAAAATGGCGAATCTGGCTATTGTAGGTAGCTACAGCGTGAATGGTGTGGCTGCTCTTCATACTGATATTTTGAAGAAACGTGAAATGAAGCTATTCTACGATTTGTATCCAACTCGTTTTAATAATAAGACGAATGGTATAACTCATCGACGTTGGCTGATGCATGCTAACCCTGCGTTGGCAGATCTGATTAGTGAGACGATCAGTACTGGATGGATGAATGATCCACAAGAAATGGTCGGGATATTGAAATACAGTGAGGATTTCGGTTTTCAAGATCGAACTCATGCGATTAAACAAGACAACAAATTGAAACTTGCGTCATATATTTTTGAAAAACAAGGGATCGTCGTTGATCCACATTCCATATTTGATGTCCAAGTGAAGAGACTGCATGGTTACAAGCGGCAGTTAATGAATGTCCTGCACATCATGTACTTGTATAGCCAGTTGAAACAAAACCCTTCTATTGACATGATCCCACGCACGTTTATTTTCGGTGCCAAAGCGGCACCAAGCTACTCGTTAGCCAAAAGAATTATTAAACTTATTAATGTAGTAGCTGACCAAGTTAATCGAGATCGAGAAGTGAATCAGAAGGTGCAGGTCATATTCTTAGAGAACTACTCCGTATCCATAGCTGAGAAGGTCATTCCGGCTGCTGATGTTAGCGAACAGATCTCGACGGCTAGCAAAGAAGCCTCAGGTACTGGGAATATGAAGTTTATGATGAACGGTGCAATAACATTGGGAACGATGGATGGAGCAAATGTGGAAATGCATGAAATGATAGGCGACGACAATATGTTTCTTTTCGGATTACGATCCGAGCAAGTGCTTGATTATTATCAGCACGGCGGATATGCAGTGAAGGATGTGTACTATAGTGATGCACGTGTGCGTGAAGTCATGGATCAATTAGTGACACCAGGTTATTTTTGTAAAAATGAACATGAGTTTGAAGATATATTTAATTCTATTATGAGTACTAACGACGAGTATTTTGTACTGAAGGATTTTGCGAGTTATGTTGATGCACATCAGAAGATTGACATTTCTTATCGTAATTCAAAAGAATGGCAAAGGAAGTCGATAGTGAACATCGCTCATTCCGGTAAGTTCTCAAGTGATTATACGATTCGTAAATATGCTTCAGAAATTTGGGGATTAAGAAATTGAATTCATAAAAAAGTCTATTCTATAAGGATTTTAGTGAAAATATAAAGATTGAAATAATAACAGTTAGTATGATCATACTAACTGTTACTTTATGTCGTTTCGTTTCTCTAATATATTTCCACTCCATAATAGCTCTAATGCTTGTTGATTTGTAAATAGGGGAATCCTTTTCTTGACAATTAAGATTTCAAATCTTAAAATTGAAAAGCTTATTATTCGTATTTGAATATATACAAGGGAGAACTGAACTGATAGTGGAAGCATCCAAAAGTAACATAAAGTTAGTAGTAGCAGGTCTGCTACTCGCCATATTTATGTCTGCAATCGATAATACGATTGTTGCAACAGCGATGGGCACAATTGTATCTGATCTGGGTGGATTTGATAAATTCGTATGGGTAACATCTGCCTATATGATAACCACAATGGCTGGAATGCCGATTTTTGGTAAGTTATCAGATATGTATGGACGAAAGAGATTTTTTATATTCGGGATTGCAGTATTTCTCCTGGGTTCTATCTTATGTGGTTTTGCACAAAGTATTGAACAGTTAAGTATTTATCGTGCCATTCAAGGTATTGGTGGCGGGGCGTTAATGCCAATTGCATTTACTATTATTTTCGATATTTTCCCTCCAGAGAATCGTGGGAAGATGACAGGACTTCTTGGTGCAGTATTCGGTTCCGCAAGTGTAATTGGTCCATTGCTTGGGGCTTATATTACGGAATTTGTGGGCTGGGAATGGATCTTCTATATTAATGTTCCTATTGGTATCGTGTCATTCCTGTTGATTACTAGGTCGTATCATGAATCGAAGGGGAAAGTTAAGCAGAAAATTGACTGGTGGGGTGCATTGACGCTTGTCGTTGCTGTTATCAGCTTAATGTTCGCACTAGAAATGGGCGGTAAAGATTACGCTTGGAATTCGCTTCCAATTATTTCGTTGTTTACTGTATTTGCAGTATGTTTCATTGCGTTCTTCTTCATTGAACTCAAAGCGGAAGAGCCTATTTTGCCATTTTGGCTGTTTAAGCGAAGATTATTTGCAGCCTCACAAATATTAGCTTTTCTATATGGAGGAACATTTATCGTTCTTACCGTATACATTCCTATTTTTGTACAAGCTGTTTATGGAGGATCTGCAACCAATGCTGGATTAGTTCTTACTCCCATGATGTTGGGATCCGTAGCAGGTAGCTCGGTAGGTGGTATTTTCTCAACGAAAACCAGTTATCGGAATTTAATGGTGATATCGGTGATTTCGTATTTAGCAGGTATGTTTATGCTTAGTACACTTACGCCAGATACAGCCCGCGCATCTCTGACCATCTTTATGATCTTAGTAGGGTTTGGCATGGGGTTCTCATTCTCGTTATTACCTATTTCATCTATCCACAATCTCGAGCCTCGCTTCAGAGGAACTGCCAACTCAACGAATCAATTCTTGCGCTCACTTGGGATGACATTGGGAATTACGATATTCGGTACGATCCAAGGTAATCTCTTTACAAGTAAGCTTGCTGAGAATTTCAAGGGTATGGAAGGGGGTTCAGTGAATTTAGCGAACCTGCCAGATCCTCGGGAAATATTTAATGCGGAAGTGAGAACGACGATTCCTGCGCAAGTTCTTGATAAAATCATTGATGCTATGTCAACATCCATATCGCATATTTTCCTTTTTTCATTGATTCCGATTGGGATAGCTGTAGTTGTCGTATTGTTCATGGGTAAAGCACGAATTACATTGAATAAACCTTTAACTGAAAATGAATAAGGAATCTACTTAAGTAAGTCTTTTGCAAGTCTTTTGCCTCCATCAATCATGATGGGGGTTTTTATATTTCATCCATAATCTTGAAAAATAGTCATGTGAAATCTTCCTTCTTATGTGTAAAGTAAAGACTGAAAGTTTAATTTAGTTAGAGTATGGGGGATTATTAGTGTCTATACGTAGGGAGAATATTTCGACAATTTCATTAATCACTATGCTTGTGATTTTTGTTGGAACAGTAATAGCGGTTCAACTAACAACGGTATATATGAGTGTGGGATGGTTATTCATTCTGTATATGATTTATTTGTTAAGACCTGTATCTCGCGGTGTTCGTGATGTTTCCTTGTTAAGTATGCTATATCTATTGGGTTATTGGTTATGCGTGTATTTGAGTGTTTTCATAAAGGAATACCTTAACCTAGTAGATTTTCCGGGAGAATTTATCATTGCGTGCTCTCGATTGAGTCTGATCGGATTTATTATTCCATTCCTTGTGTTAAGGATAATTACCAAGTCAACAACGGATTATTTGAAGAAGGGGAGCTTCACAGAGACGATCTATTTTCCTTTGATTTGGAAGGGAGTGAAAGATCCAATATGGAGATTTCTACTAATTGCATCATGTGTAGTTATCTTTTCATTTAGTTTTGTCATTGATTATAGTCCAGAAAATTTATATTCACTATTGTGGTTTGGATTGCTGTTTGCCTTGATCAATTCCGTCTTAGAGGAAATATTATGGCGTGGGCTTATACTAAGTCGATTCGTCGATGTATTAGGTGAAAAGTTGGGGTTGGTTATAGTCAGTATCGGATTTGGAATGTACCATTATTCGATCGGTTTTCCTTGGAGCATATGTGCATTGTTCTCTATATTTGGCATGGTATTAGGCGGGATCACCATCCGATCAAAGGGATTGCTCCCTGTGATGATTCTTCATTTTATTATGAATATGCTATTTGTATTTAGTGGGCTAATCTTCAATATGTAACAGATTACATGAGTGTATTAGGGGGCTTAGCCACCTATTCTTTGGGTTCTATTTGTGTTAGATGGTTGATATCTATTATTGAGGAAGGTGCGTAAGGAGTGTGATACGGTGGGAATTACTAACGGGTCTACTCCGTTTGAGCGATATGAGTTGTCTGATCAATTTCACTTACAAAAGGCAGATATGAAGAAGTGGAGTGTATTTTACTCCGTTTACTACAATGCAGAATACATCCGTTTTTTCAGTGGAATAGATTTACCCGTAATGATTAATATTGATCCATTCTGGATTTATAAAGGAACGACGAAGGTCGGAGGCGTTGTGATTTCTCCGAACATGATGAGGCTTTTATTCTTCATACCACCATTTCAAGAACAAAGTACGATTGTCTATTTATTGAAGGGTATTCTGCTGAAATGGTCTGATATAACTTTACCTATTCATGTATATGAAGTACTGCAAGATCAAGTTGATTTATTTGCAAGATTAGGATTCTCGCCAGATGAGCACCGATACCGTTGGATGCAGCGACCTACAGAACCTTTAGAGCATGAGTGGAACGGGGTGTCGACCGTTGTTCAGTCTATAGTTCAATCTACTCCTATTACACGTACCTTGACGAGCGACAAGGAAATTGGTCACCTTCTCTATAGATGCTATTCAGATGGTATACAGGGGGGGATTAGTAAATCTAAGTCTATTAGTCACTATATAACGGAAACACAGATAATAATGAAGGAAGCAAGTGAATATCTACTGAGCGCTTCTAGCTTAGTTTATGATAAAAGGAACAATGCACTGATTGGCACTTGTTTGCTGACCATGCATCATGATGTTCCGAGGATTCAGCATCTTGGTATTCTCCCGACTTATAGGAGACGTGGAATTGGGACGATTATGATTAAGAGATCGTTAAGCATGTTGACAGATCTGTACCCAAGTGTACGAGTCTATGTTATGCAAGGGAACGCAGTGGAGTCGCTATATTATAACTTAGGCTTTATGCCAGGTCCAATTGAAATTAGCAAGATGCTTGTTCCGAATACGTAAACGAACATCCATTTGCGCCCCTCAAAGGGAGTGGGCTTTTTTTTGTAACGCCCTTTGCTATATCAAGTGAAATTTCTTAAAATAGGTATAAGAGGTGAGGACTTGAACTTAAATACGAAACTAATATTAGTCGAGGGGCTACCAGGTTCAGGGAAATCAACGGGTGCTCAGATTGTTTACGATATTCTTAAAGAACAAGGTAAGGATGTTCAATTAGTGTTAGAAGGAGACGTGGATCATCCAGCTGACTATGAAGGTGTTGCTATCTTCACGCCGGAGGAATGGGAGGCGTTGTGTGGTCAACATGAGAGTCATCAAATGCTGATCAATCGAACGGCATTTTATGAAGAGGGTAATTATTTCTTATCCTATGGAAAGATGCAACAGGATGATCAATCTCGACTACCCCAATCGCTGTATGACGATATTTTTAAACAGGACATTTATGAAATATCTTTTGAACGGAATATGGAGCTTATTGCGGCTAAATGGAAGAGGTTCGCAGAGGCAGCGACAGTCCAAAAGAAAATATATGTATTTGAATGTTGTTTCATCCAGAACCCTGTTACGATGAGTATGGTCAAACATAACCGAAGTGAAGCGGAATCGATTCATTATGTTCGGCAATTGGAGGATGCGATTGGTTTGCTGAATCCGATGTTAATTTATTTGGACCAGAAGGAATACGATATCACATTCAAGAAAGCAGTGGAAGAACGACCAAAGGAATGGTCTAGTGGATTCGTGGATTATTATACGCTCCAAGGATACGGACAAGCCCGTGGCTATGCTGGAATGGACGGGACGCTACAAGTACTTCACGCTAGAAAACAATTGGAACAGAGAATTATGAATGAGCTATCTCTTTCACGGACAACGATTGATAACTCACATTATGATCGTGAACAACTGAGACAAGAGCTTCTACAAACACTATTAGGTCATTGAGTGTTCTTAGGAACGAGCTCATAAAGGAGAATACAAAGTGATATATGTTGCATTTGTAGTTGCCATCATAATGTTAGGTGCAGCTAGTGTGTTAGCATGGAAGAATTCGCAGATTATTGCAGAGAAGCGAACAAGTAATGGACCGGCTGCTACTTCATTACAATATACGGTTCATATGACAAACCAATGGCAAGATAAGGATGGAGAAACACTTGTTGCGTTGTTTCACACCTCTTATATGGTTGGGGAGCAAGATATGCACGCCTATCTTTGTCGGGTAATGGGCGTGCGTGGTGAACTTAAACTTAATGAGGCTGAGAATGTACTGCTTCATAACATTAGAAACGCTAAACAGAAAGGTAAGTTATTATCTGGTGTAGCTATTCATGAATCAGCGATTCATGAGGAAGAAATAGAAGTGCTAAATCGTTTAGAAAAGGTGTTAACGAATACTGAAAATGGTTAAATACAACAATTCATCCTGTTCTTTTCCCGTTAGTGTGTTATGGTAGAAAAAATGGACTGATGAAGGGAGATTGAATCATGCATATTCAGAGTTATGATGATCCATCTGATTTCTTAGATCGCGCTGAACCGTTGTTAATGGAGAATGAAGTGCTTAATAATCTTCCACTGGGTATTGCATACCGATTAGTCCAATCAATTAAGCATACGGCTAAAGATGCTCATCACGAGGGTCCGTTACCATTTATGGCAATTGTAAGCGATGAAGAGCAAGATATACTTGTTCTACTGAAGACCACTGCCCATCTCATTGTTTATATTAGCGACAAGGTGCAAAGCGATGATATGCGATCTAATGCTATCACTGTAGCAATCGATCATATCCTTCATCAAGAAGTCATTCAAGTTCCCAGTATTATTGCATTTCATGAGACAGCTCATTTGTTTGCAGATAAATGGAAAGAAGCAACGGGGAAATCCTATGTGGTTCAGATGGACCAACGGATTTATGCCTGCACGAAAGTGAAAGATGTGAAGTTGAGTCCAGGTATTTTTAGAGCTGCTGAATTACGTGATATTCCCATGCTAGGTCAGTGGGTTTATGATTTTTCTAAAGAAGCTTTAGAAGAAATAACCCTTAAACAGGCGCTTGAGATGGCCAAACGTGGGACGGAACAATCTGCTATCTATCTATGGGATGATGTTGAACCAGTATCCATGGCCCAGCAGACAAGACCGACATTACACGGAGCTGTCGTTAATATGGTATACACGCCATTCGAACATCGAAATAAAGGGTATGCGTGTTCCTGCGTGTCAACACTAACGCGAAATATGTTACGTGGCCCCTATGAATTTGCAAGTTTATATACGGATTTGAGTAATCCTATCTCTAACCATATTTATATGAAGGTTGGTTATGAACCTAGATCTGATTCTGTCGTCCTCGTCTTTAATTCTTAAATGTCATAATAACAGATGGCTGAGCATATACGACCCATTCCAATAACGATGTAATCATCATCCTATGGAGTGGGATCCGATAAGTTCAGCCTTTTGTATAAACGAAACATCATTTCTCTATGGGAGTGTGAATCTAATGAATATGAAGAGAATTGCAGCAGAATATGCTGTGCAATACATTGAGGATGGTATGAAAGTGGGTCTAGGGACAGGTTCTACCGCCTATTGGGCGATCCAAAAGATTGGGGAACGTGTAAAGGAAGGTCTATCGATACAGGCAGTAGCGACCTCTAAAGCATCGGAGAGACAGGCTATGGAACTTGGGATACCTATTATTCCTTTTCACGAAATAGATGGTCTGGATCTTACGATTGACGGAGCTGACGAAGTTGATCTAGATTTGCACTTGATAAAAGGTGGAGGGGGGGCACTTCTCAGAGAAAAGATTGTAGCCCATCATAGCAAAAGATTGATTATCGTTGCGGATGAGCGTAAGTTGGTCCATACGTTAGGTCAATTCCCGCTTCCCGTTGAAGTCGTTCCATTTGCTGTGGAGTGGACACTTAACTCACTGCAAAGACTTGGTTGTCGAACCCAGTTACGTACAGATGAAGAACAGCTATTTATCACCGACAATGGGAATTACATTGTGGATTGCAACTTCGCAACGATTGCGGCCCCACTTAAACTTCACAATGAAATTCTCAATATTCCCGGTGTTGTAGATAACGGTCTATTTATTGGACGAGCTGATCTAGCGGTGATTGCTCATTATGATGGCATTGTGGAAGTCTTGAAACGTAAGTAGGGGGTTGAGCGAGTGTGACTATTAGATGGAATAGGCGCCAACGTATCCTTGGAGTTCTGATTATTGTATATAGTGCATGCCTATTGTATTGGATGTTTATTGGTTTTGGTCGTACAAGACACGCTAACGGACCCCTTGTGTATAATATAGTTCCATTCGAAACCATAGGGCTCTTTATTCGAAGTATCCATCAGGCATCTAACGCTGCTTGGATCATTAATCTATTCGGAAATATCGGAGTTTTTGTTCCATTTGGATTAATACTCCCAATTCTTTTTAAAAGGCTGAGATCTTATTGGCGATTAATGGTTTATTTCGTCCTTATCGTAACGGTATTAGAGTTATCTCAGATGTTGCTACGAGTGGGCAGTTGTGATATTGATGACGTAATACTCAATGTCACTGGTGTGTGCATAGGATACGGAATACTTCGACTATTGTTCAAACGGTACATATCTTATGAGTAGATGTGGAATATTACCTCTAACTTGGTAATTAACCATGAAATCTTGTATAGAGGTGACCGGTCTCCGATGAAACGTCGTATCTTTCTTATTTTGGGTTGTCTTTTATTAATTTGTGAAATCGTTCAACCCATAGCAACAGCAGAAGCTAACCCTGATCAACGAGCGTACCACTTTGGTTTTAAGAAAAGTAAAAATGGTCAACTTCCGTCAATAAATGAGGAAGGGTTCAAAAGCATTCTTGAAAAGCATGGAGCCATCTTTCTTGGGGATACGAATCAAAAAGAGATTTTTTTGACCTTCGATAATGGGTATGAGAATGGTTATACAGCGAAAATTCTCGATATCCTAAAAGAAAAAAAAGTTCCTACTATTTTTTTTGTAACAGGACACTATGTAAAGGATAAGCCAGAATTGGTTCAAAGAATGGTCTCAGAGGGCCATATTGTGGGGAATCATTCGTGGAGTCATCCTGATGTGACTCAGATTTCTAACGATCAATTGAAGAGTGAATTGCTGAAGGTAAAGACGGCTGTAGCCGATATAACTAGTCAAAAGGAAATGACTTTTCTCCGCGCTCCTCGAGGGATTTTTAATGAATCAATGCTAGTGGCTAGCCGTACTGAGGGATATACGAATGTATTCTGGTCTGCTGCTTATAAAGATTGGGATCCAGCGACCCAAAAGGGTTCACAGTATGCGTACACGCAAGTCATGAATCAACTTCATCCAGGTGCAGTTATATTGCTGCATTCGGTTTCTAAAGACAATACAGAGGCTATGACACGGATCATAGATGATGCTAGAAAACAGGGATATGAATTCAAGAGTCTGACTCAAATGCAGAAAAAGACATATTAAGTTTGACAATAGGCCTCCGAATGCATTATCTTTAATTAAAGATAATGCATTCGGAGGTTTTGTTAATGGAAGAAAATATGGGAAACTCAAAGAATAATGATGAGCTATCGCTTGATCTATTTATTGTGTTGGCACGTGCCTATAATTCAGTTATGTCGCACTCCATTCGTAGTGTCCAGAGTTTTGGGTTGAATTCCACGGAGTTTGGCGTGTTAGATCTGCTATATCATAAGGGTCCTCAACCTCTACAGAAGATCGGAGAGAAAGTCCTTATTTCAAGTGGAAATATTACGTACGTGGTGGATAAGCTTCAGAATAAAAATTTGCTTGTTAGAATCGCTTCTCCAGACGATCGTCGTGTCATATTCGCTGACCTTACGGTTGAAGGAAGAGCTTTTATTGAAGAGGTCTTTCCTCAACATCAGAATAAAATCGTAGACTCTGTTGGAGGATTAGACATGGAAGAGAAGAAACAAGCGATTGAGCTATTGAAGAAGTTAGGACTTTCAGCTCAATAGTTCCATAGATCACAGTCAATTTCATTTGCATAACGAGGGTAGTTCCTGTATCGTTTTATTTGACGGAATTTCTCATCATAAATAAATGATATATAGGAAGTGAATAACAATGAATGGTCAACTAAGATCAACAATATCTTCAGGACTTGAAGTAGATATCGTACTTAAGCAAGATCAACCTACGGGTAAGTTAACTCGCGGAATCGTCAAGGATATCCTTACCAACTCACCGAAACATCCGCATGGTATTAAAGTTCGTTTAACCAGTGGTCAGGTTGGACGTGTACAACATATTATTCAGAAATAAGCTCCTTATGGAGTGATGAATAGCCAACGAGGAATACATAAAGGCAGCTTAGAACTTGGTAACTACAAGTCCTAAGCTGCCTTTATTGTGGACCCTTGGGATGGATTTATTACATCATCCCGAATCGTTCTAGATGACTCCACAATTGCTCTTGAATTAATATATCACGTTGCTTAGGACCGATAAGGTCGAAATGAGGAAACATCGTGCGATGATGAATATATTTAGGTGGCAATTCGTTTGCGATACACCATTCAGACAGACGTTCTAGATCTGTACAGCCTACCTTGGTAACGGTGTTGATATTAGGAAATCGAGGATCGATCCAGTAATGAGTGAGGTAAGCAATTTCCCCTCGATTTACGGCTGCTTTCCATTGCGATAATTCTTCTCGGTTAATGCCAAATGCCATAGCTGCTATTCATCCCTATCTATAAAGATTGAACTAAAGTTTGCGTTCACAACTTCAATCATTTCTAAAGCGAATCATGAATATGGGGGTTCGTCTTTAGTTCAATCTATCTAGTTATTAGTATTCATTATACATGACATGGCAAAGTCTTCGCTAGGACCAACAAACAGAAGGAAACCTTAGAGGGGAGCATCCTACATGAATTATTTTTTTCAATTAGAGAACATAATGAATCGTGATGAGGTTCGTAAGGACCTGGAGCTCGTTCGGGCACTAAATCTTCCAGACAGTTGTATTGCTGCTGGATATGTGAGAAATCGTGTATGGGATGTACTTCATGGCTATGATCATGAGACACCACTTAATGATATTGATGTAATCTATTAGAATCTTCCGATATTTCTGAAGAGAGGGATATGCTTCTTACCAAATTGTTGAATACAGCGGATAAGAAAGATTACTGGTCAGTAAAGAATCAAGCTCGAATGCATCTACGCAATCATGTGGAACCATATAATTCAACCAATGATGCCATGAGCTGCTGGCCAGAGACAGCAACGGCAGTGGGTGTATATCTAGATAAGTTAGATCATATGCGTATTATCGCCCCGTATGGGCTGGATGATTTATTTCAGTTGAAGGTAAGGCAATCCTCACGTAATGAGGATACAACCTATTTCATGAAAAGGGTGGCAGATAAGGAGTGGCTAACACGCTGGCCGAATCTTACCTTGGTTGAAATGATGATTCACACCAAGTGATATGATCATGTCCCCTCTGCGTGTTAATTCAGTCTTATAGGGTGAATCCAAGTTGATATTATCCATCAAACCCTTTAAAGTAACGTAGTAGAGTTATTAACTTGAACAAAATTGCTGGAGGTATACATAAACATGTTAGTTAACGTAAAATCATATATTCGCAAACCGGAAGTGACAGAGCTATTGTCCTACGCTGTTTTTCCAGATGATAAATCTTTGGATGGGGCTATTAAGCATTATGAAGAGACGGAGTCTTGGAAGTTGTACGGCTTTGAGGATGAGAAATTGTTGGTAGGCTTAATTGGTTTTGAGATCGACGAAGAGAGAGTTCTTACGGTTAATCATTTGGCTATTTTGCCGGAAAATCGACTTAAGGGCTATGGACGCGGAATATTCTTTGAGTTGCTTGAAGCGCAAAAGCCATCTCGAATAATCACGGAGACGGATGAAGATGCGGTAGACTTTTATCGTAATATCGGATTCGTTGTTGTCAGTCTGGGTGAAATCTATCCAGGTGTTGAGCGATTCCAGTGTATATACGAAGTAGAGGACGAAGAAGAATAGAGTAACTTTATTATATGTGACAAAGAGCCTGATGGAGATTTTTCCATCAGGTTTTTCTTATTGGTATGGTGTATTCACACAGAACTGGATATTTATAACAATAATATGGATGAGGTACAATTCACCTTAAAGTAGCAGTGTTAAGGAGGATATTTGTATGAAAGAACTTAGGGAAGGATTTATTAATCATGGCAAATAACGTGGAACAACTCAAAAAAGGATTTCTTGATTCCGTTCCTATCGTCATAGGCTATATCCCAGCATCTATCACATTCGGACTTGTGGGTAAAGCTCTTTCCTTAGGGAATTGGGAAGTGTTTATGTTATCTGCGTTAGTGTATGCAGGAGCAAGTCAGTTCATAGGTGCTAAATTGTTAGCGGCGGGAACCGCAGCACCGATTATTCTACTTCTCACTGTGATAATAAATTTAAGATATTTTGTTATAAGCATGTCATTTTCTCAAAGGTTGAATCGTGACACTTGGACCATCTTTAAAGGACTTATTGGATTCGGGTTAACAGAAGAGGTATTTGCGGTAAGTATGATGTCTGAAAAGCATCGTAGGCAAGTTGGAAGCCACACTATTCCTTACTTACTAGGGTTAGCGTTCCCACCTTATGCTGTTACATTAATAGCAACGTATGCTGGAATACTGCTTGCAGGTTATATTCCAATTAGCATTCTGCCGGCACTTAATACTTCGTTATATGTCTTACTGATCGCGCTGATAATTCCTCAATTACGGGGAAGTAAACGGAACATAGCTATCAGTATCTCAGCAGCGGTCTCCTCGTGGTTGTTAGATCCATATTTAGGAACATCTACGGTATTGGTAGCCATGGTAATCGGGGCATTCGTTGGTAACTGTATACAAGATGAGAAGAATAGGAGTGAAGTCGTATGACGCTATTATTGATCCTGGGAATGGGTATTATCACATTCCTATTTCGATTTACGCCTCTGCTAATTACGAAAAAGTCAGATCCAAGACAGAAAGGAAGCAGGTTGCTGGATAATCTCCCCTTGGCTGTACTTAGTGCATTAATCATTCCTGGCATATTTCAGGTGGATGCTGAGACACCAATCGTAGGGTTTGTTGCGTGAATAGTAGCTGTGTTACTGGTACTTGTAAAGAAGGTGCCTTTATTTGGGGTAATTGTTGTTTCTGTTGTGGGGGCTATTTGTGTTAAGTTAATTTACTTATTTTAGAATAAAATGTAAAATTAAAATGGTGATCAGAATGGAATTGGTAATCAAATTGAAGGATCATGGAGGTTTTCAATGAGTAAATCAATGGAATGGTTATTAAAGATTGTTGCATTCATTTCTTTTGGTCTTTTACTTGTGCTTCTTGCCATTGATTTAAATGTTAGGACATTTGAAATGACGTTATGTGCCATCGTCTCATTGAGTTCCGTTTTACTGATCAAGAACAAGAGGCGTAGTTGAATTCTGTAATAAAAGGGAGCCAATCTAATCTTGGGTTAGGAGAAATGTTCAATGAATCAAGAGAATCTAACTATACAACGAGAAGAAATAGATCGTATTGATCGGAAAATTGTAGCACTGCTTGCTGAAAGAACTCAAGTCGTGAAGAATATCATGGTCTTGAAAACAAATGAAGATTCCGTACGCTCCATTGATCGAGTCCAACAGGTAATGGATAAGGTGGCAAAACTTGCAGAGGAGAATGGTCTAGAACCGCAGATTGCAGTATCTACTTACGAGACACTTATTACTGTCCTAACGGATATGCAGCTAGAGTATCTACATCTTCGACAACAATCAGATGAGTCTTTAGTGTGAGATGTTCACATACATGCTCGGAACTTCTAAAAGTGTGAGATTGGAACTTTACAACAAGCCTCCGGTTACCCAGAAATCGGAGGCTTTCGTCATTCTAAATAGGGAAATAGTATGGATGTGAAAGGATGAAATTTGATTGACACACGAGCTGCTAATCAGAATAGATAAAAGGCTTGGTACATCCTTCACAAGGCAAATTTACGAGCAAATTCTACAATCCATTACTAATGGATGCGTACGAGCCGGTGATCCAATACCATCGACAAGGCTAATGGCAGAGCAAATTCAAGTTTCCCGGAGTGTCATTCTTCAAGCCTATGAACAGCTTCAAGCCGAAGGATACTTGGAGATGAGAAGGGGTGCGGGGACATTTATTGCTGCTAACGCAGCGGGAATGGACACAGACATTCCTTATCATGAAGCAAATATAGACTATGAAGTGATAGCAAATGTTCCGAATTTTAAAGCGGTTGAGAACAATCCGTTATCTAGCCACGCTGCAATTCTCTATGATTTCCGACATGGTGTTCCAGCCTGGGATGCATTTCCGATGGATCGTTGGCAGCGTTCGTTAACTGAAGCATGTCGGAGGGCGACGCCTGAGATGCTTACTTATGGCCCAGCAGAAGGTTCACTAGCACTAAGGGAAGAGATTGCACGATTGGTGCGTTCTACAAGGTCTATTCCAGCTTTACCTGAACAAATTGTCATTACGTCGGGGGCTACCCAAGCATTAGATATCCTTGCCCGGTTATGTCTAAAGGATGGGGAACAGATCATTGTCGAGGATCCTACACATAATGTATTACGTGAAATCTTCAGATTCTCAGGCGGCGAAGTAATTCCTGTGCGTGTAGACGAAGAAGGAATATGTGTTCATGAGATTAATCAGAGTATTGCAATTCACAGTAAAGAGGCTGATAGTCCCCCGAAACTTATCTATGTTACACCATCCCATCAGTTTCCAATGGGTGTGACGATGTCATTTAACCGGAGAATAGATCTCTTAGATTGGGCAAGACGGACAGGGGCATTCATTATTGAAGATGACTACGATAGTGAGTACCGATATGTGGGTCCCAAAGTATCTGCACTCGCAGGGCTTGATTCAAGTAGTCGGGTTATATATGTAGGAAGCTTCAGTAAAATTCTGTTTCCTTCTTTACGTATTGGTTATGCTATCCTTCCCTCCGCTTTAATAAAACCATTTCTAGCGATCAAATGGATTACTGATCGAATGAGCCCAACCCTGGAACAAGAAGCACTTGCGGATTTCATACAATCCGGACAATATGCCAAACATGTGAGTCAAATGAGTAAGTTATATGCCTCTCGTAGAGCTTGTTTAGTGGATGCGTTAGATCAAGAATTTGGGGATCGGGTTCACTATTTTGGAGATGAGGCTGGATTGCACTTATTAATTGAACTAGATACCACGGCTACCGAAGAGTTAATTGCCAAGAAAGCATTGCAATATGGAACCCAAATATATCCGGCAACGGATTATTACATAGATTCACAACCGAGCAAAGCTACCTTTCTATTAGGCTATGCTAATTTGTCAGAGAGTCAGATAAGAACGGGGATTAAGCTGGTAGCTCGCGCTGAACAGGAATGTTAGGGGAGTAGCGGTTATTAGTAGTAGCTAAAGGGGTGATGTGGTGAAAGATTTACGCAAAATAATGAATGATTTAACGGAAATTGAAGCGAAATCTTTATTATATTATTTCTTTCTTAATATAGAGCGGTTAGACAATGGAGAATACTCAAAGGAACAGTTCGTTCATGACACAATGAAGGAGTATCAAGAATTAATAGAGGGATATACGAAAAAAATGAATGATGATTTCGGTGATCAATTGAGCCACGTCCATGTTATGTTTGGCGATTCTTCAGCGGGCGGGCTGAAATTTGCGCTTAAGCAGATGGGATTACGTTCACTGCATCATGTGATGGTTCTACGTGATAATTACGCTGTTGGTCCAATGCAACAGTTGAACACACCAGATGGGCGTAATTGTAGACGCGAATGGTTTCGAGATCGGATGAATCTACATGACGCTGATGACAATTTCATGTACGATGAATATTTTATTAACAAAGTTGTTGCTGAAATAGTGAGAATCCCAGAGCATATCCCCATCACGATTTGGACTGGAAATAATGCATTAGAACAAATTGGTGTACGTTATGCTCTGAATCTCTTTCGTAACAAATCTAACCCGATATATGTGATTAATACTGCAGTGGATAGCCATACGTTATTTGATACCCCTGAGTTGACTATTGATTATAGACATACGGGAGAAATTAATCCTGAGAAGCTCGGGCAGATTATGAAACATAATGAGTGCAAAGCTGCAATTACAAGGACGCAGAGAGAGGCATTTGAGCAGGAATGGTTAAATCTCTCTGGGGAGTCTTCTGTCCTTCGGATCTGGGAACAGCAAGAAGTTATTCATGTTAATGAAGATTACTATGACCAGTACATTATAGAAACTGTGAGTAAACTTCATAGCAACTTTGGGAATCACGAGTTCATTAAATCAGCAAGAGTGATTGGAGAGGTCATTGGAAATCTAGAACAACTCTTGACGGATTCATTCTTTGAGCATCGGCTTCGGCAGCTTATCTATAGCGGGATTCTTGAGATTAAGGGAGTTCCTAAAGCGATGAGATATTATTGTGTTCGATTAAAGATTTGAATGGAGAGGAAATGATTATGACGGATATGATTATAAAAAAATATTTAAGATGTACTCACTATTTTAGATGACGTATTTGATGACCCAACAGAATATTGAATTCAGTGTATCAAGAACGACCTGATTATATGTCATTTCTGAATGATCATCCTGATGAGAATCTCGTGTCTTATTTCGATCGAAATTTATTTGATTCAGGTAAAGTATTAGAGCTAGGTTATGGTGAAGGGTGTAATGATTTCAATACATTGATCTAATCCAACGAGCTTTAAAACCAAAAGGATATTTAGGATTAATTTGTTTCGCTTCTGGATTTGGTGATGTAGGCGGACCATTAGAATTAACAGATTATGAAGTTTATCGTAAGAGGAATATTGTAGGTGGCATGGCATACAGTGAGGAGAAGTTGAGAAGTATTTTAAGTGCTCACTTTGAATTAATTGAGATTCGGTACATGAAAGAACAGGAACAAGATAATGAACTTTTCGGACAATCATTTTTATGGGCAAGTTTATGGAGAAAGAAATGACCATCATAGGACCAGCATTGGAGGAGATTGTTAATGAATAATTTTGGTGGACCGCCAGGATCAGGATTCTTTGGTTTTATTAGCGAATTGCCTTTGTTTTTTATATTATTTGGAGGGCTATTAATAACGTTAGTAATAGGGGCATTCTCTTATGCGATTATTAAAGGATTAAAGACTTGGAGTTCAAATAATGCCGCTGAGATGATGGTACAGAGATGTAAGGTAGTCGATAAAAGAACGGAAGTCTCGGGAGGATCAGGAGATTCAAGCGCAAGTACGAATTATTTTATAACTTTTGAATTTGAAGATAGCACGCGCAAAGAAATGCATGTCAGAGGTAACTATTACGGGTTAACGACGGTTGGAGATCAAGGTGAACTTTCCTATCAAGGAACTCGATTTAAAGAATTTATAAGACAACCGAGTCACTGAGGTGATTGATCATGAGGTAATCGAATAATAGAAAGGAGGAAATCGAATGACAATTAATTTTCATGACGAAAATAATAAATTTACATACACCACTAGAATTGCGGATAGAGATTGGAATGACCTCATAAAGAAATATATTCACGGTGATCAATTCACCGCCCTTGATCTGGGTTGTGGAGGGGGGATTTATTCGAAAGTGTTATCTGAACTGGGCGCAAGTAACGTCATTGCTATGGATTTTTCAAGATCGAATCTTGAAGGGGCTATGGCGAATTGTAATGATTTTTATAATATTTCTTATGAACAAGGAAATGCTTTGGACACTGGACTAACTAATGCATCTGTTGACTTAATCCTAGAGCGTGCACTAATTCATCATATTACTGAAATTGATTTATGCTTTGAAGAAGCAGCAAGAATTCTAAAACCAGGCGGAGTCTTATTTGTCCAAGATCGAACACCTGAAGATTGCCTATTACCCGGTAGTGAAACACATATCAGAGGGCACTTTTTTGAGAAATATCCTCGTTTGATTGAAAAAGAAACGCGTAGAAGATTCTCAAGTGATGAAGTTATTAATGCACTGACCAGAAATGAATTTGAAATGGTAGAGGAAGTTCAATTCTCGGAAGCTAGAAAAACATATCAAGAGTTCAGTGAGTTAGAAGAAGACCTTAGGGGGAGAACGGGAAGATCTATTCTTCACGAATTGAATGACGAAGAAGTTGAGGAATTAATACAATTCATTCGCACTAAATTGGATGAGAATATTAAAGTGATTCAGGAGAGGGATAGATGGACAATCTGGATTGCAAGAAAGGTGTAGACACATGATTATAAGAAACATTGAAGTCAATGACGCTGAAGAGTTCCTTAAATTTACTAAGCTATTAGATGAAGAGACTAAGTTCATGTTATATGAACCCAATGAAAGAGCTGTAACGGTAGGGGAACAAACTCAAAGCTTTATGAGAATCAAGAAAGCTAAAGACACCATATTTTTCATTGCGATCGAAGGTGAGCGAATTATTGGTTTCGTAGCGGGTATGGGCTCAAGCATTAAACGTATTAACCACTCCCTATCTATTGCTATTGGAATTCTTGCTGATTATCAGGGTAAAGGAATTGGAACTAAGCTATTAAATCGCGTTGAGACATGGGCGAGGGAACACAACAAACAACGGTTAGAATTAACTGTAATGGTACATAACGAACTTGCGGTGAAGTTATATACAAAACAAGGGTTTATCATTGAAGGAACTAAGAAACACTCGATAAAAATCGATAATACACTTATTGATGAATATTACATGGCAAAGCTTTTATAAATGAAGATCTAAACTATGTTAATACAAAAAGGATGCTAGACTCTGAAAAGAAGTCCGGCATCCTTTTCCAATATAATTTTAATCTCCCGCTGCATCTTTAACTACAGGTGAAAGCTTCACTCCAGCCCCCATCTTTCTTCTCCGATCACTCATCAGTGCAAACAAAATGCCAGGGAGCAACAAATAACTAGCAAAGATAAAGGTAGTGCTATACGCCTTGGACAATGATTGTTTGATTTCATTGTTTACTTGTGGCATGAGTCTTTCTGCTTCCTGAATCTGATCCTTAACAGATGCAACAAATGCTGATTTCTGTTCTAAGGATAGCTTCGCCGCGGTTACTTCCGCTTGTGCAGAGATGATGACGGCAATATTCTCCGTACCGGACCTTCCACTGGAACCTGATGGCTCCTTATTCCCAGAAGCATTTATTGTTGTCTTAAGTAAATCCTTTACAAATGGCGCAAACTTTGCATTCTGTTCTACAGTTTGAATAGCATGAATGCGAGCTGACTCCAGCTGATTCGTGATATTCTGCTGTAGCACTGTCACAATAATAGCCACACCAAGCACACTGCCAAGGGCCTTGGTCATATTAATGACGCCCGATGATATGCCAACCTTATCTTCGGGTACATTACGGATCGCTGATGACATCACTGGCGCCATTGTAAAGCCTACGCCGATTCCGGCCGCCCCAAGTCGCAATAACACTTCCATCACTGTGGAATGGATATCCAATCCGCTGAGTGAGTAAGTAGAAATGATGATGAGCGTAACGCCTATTGCACCGAATAGGCGGCTTCCATATTTATTCGATAATGGTCCAGACACCGCAGAGGATACAATAGATCCGACGGCGAGGATGGACAGAATCAACCCAGCCTTAAGCTCGGTCATGCCCATGACTTTAGTGAGAAAGAAGGACGTCAGGATTGCTATATTTGATAACGCCGCGCCCACGACTAGCAAGGTCAGTGCTGCTCCGTCAAAAGCTTTAATTCTAAGAAGTGATAAAGGGAGCATAGGTGCCTTCCCTTTCCACTGCGTAAGCAAGAAGAATAGTAGAAATAACAGTCCTGACGTGAATAGGAT
Organism: Paenibacillus macquariensis; assembly: GCF_900156375.1. Classification (GTDB taxonomy): domain Bacteria; phylum Bacillota; class Bacilli; order Paenibacillales; family Paenibacillaceae; genus Paenibacillus_AQ; species Paenibacillus_AQ macquariensis. Next base: position 285,494 of record NZ_FTNK01000006.1, on the reverse strand, counting down.
GAAGATGAAGCTCGAGTCCCATCCGAAATCCTTCACTTTTATAAGAGCATACGTTATGAAGAACATGGCGCCTGTTATACCAAACATTCCTGCATAGTCGATCATTTTGCCTGCGGACTCATCCTTGGATTCCTTAATGAAGAATATCGTGAGTATAAGACTGAGTAGACCGAGCGGGACGTTTACAAAAAAGATCCACTGCCAGTTTAGCTTCTCTGTGATTATTCCACCGAGTGAAGGACCACATGCTGCTGCAAGGCCAGCGATAGCTCCCCAGATACCAATGATTGCTCCATGCATTTCTTTGGGGAATGTCGTGGTTGTTAAAGGAATCGTGATCGGGACAATGATAGCTCCCGCCAACCCTTGGAGGACTCTCAGAGCAATAAGTGTTCCCAGATTCGTCGAGAATCCAGCGAATAGTGACGCTAACGTGAACAGTATAATTCCGATGAGGAAAACTTTTTTTCGTCCAAATTGATCAGCCAATCGTGAGGCAATCAATATGAACACAGCGAAAGCTAAATTATAGCTGTTCATAACCCATGAAATTTGCGATACTGTGCCTCCGAAATGACGAGTCATTTCAGGTAATGCAATGTTAATGATCGTCGTATCCAGTAAAGCCATGAAATATCCCAGCACAATGGCCGTGAAAGAAAAAGCCCTCTTCATCCCAGCACTCAATCGTCACCACTCCTTCACATTAAAGATGAACTCTAGTTCATCTTTTCTGATTATATGAACTTCAGTTCATGTTTGTCAATGATAATATGAACCATGGTTCAGTTTCGGTTGACATTGGAAACTTCCACCCCTACAATCGATATAAAAGGGGAAGTGACAATGAAAGAGATGGAAGATAAAATAAGGACTCCCCAACAAGAACGGAGTATCAAAACTAAAGAAGCCATTGTAGAGGCTGCAATGAAGCTCTTTTCCGATAAAGGCTTTCACCGCACAAATACGAAACAAATTGCTGCGCTTGCCGGTGTATCGACAGGTAGTTTTTATTCCTATTACATAGATAAAAGAGCTGTCTTCATTGATGTTCTCAAAATTTACAACAACGCATTGTTGGAACGAGTGGAAGCCTCACTTGTAGAAGTGCAACTTCATAGTCATGACAAACAAGCGGCAATTACCTATTTGATTGACAGTCTTATAGCTTCACATGGGGTATATTCTCAATTTCATAAAGAGCTTGCGGTCATGTATGAAGCGGATGAGGAAATTAAATTGCTCATGGATGAGCAACATGACCTAGGTCGTCGTAAAACATTGAATTATTTGCAGATGGGAAAAGAGGAGTTAAAGGTTAAGGATCTGGAGGCAGCATCCATTGTTGTTTATGATGCGATGCAAAGCATTGTAGATACGGTTGTATTTTCTACTCGAAGCGTCTCAGCTGATCGTCTGAAAACTGAACTTACCCGCATGATCACAGGCTACTTATTCAACTGACCCAATCATGCCTACCAACATACCTGTTATTCGGCTAGTGGCGGGTACAAACAAGAGACTATCGATAAGATCGATAGTCTCTTGTCTATTATTTTCTAACAATTGTACAAGATAAGCAGGGCATTCTCCCGTAGCAGAGGTGATCCAACATTCATAAACTATGGTATCTAGATAGTTCGAATAGAGATGTTTAGGAGGTTGAATGATGTGGCATTCCAATACACCGCGATTGGAGATTCATTGACAGTTGGTTTTGGGGCTTTGCCGGGAAACGGATTTGTCCCAGTATACAGAAGGTTAGCAGAGCGTCATCTAAGAACTTTTGTCGCGTATGATAATTTAGGGGTGAATGGATTAACTTCGCAAGGATTGTATGATTATATAAGCAGAAATCCCTCGTTCAGACAATTAGTGAGTCAAGCCGATATCATAACGATTTCCATTGGGGGTAACGATCTGATACGGGCGGCAAAGTCATCAGCAGGTAATCTATCTGGGCGTGACTTTCATGAAGCACTCTCTAATTGTAAAACCAATTTCTCTCGAATACTCAAAATAATTTACGAGTTGAAGAAGAATTCCAAACGACCCTACATCATCCGGGCGGTGGGATTATATAACCCCTTTCCTCAATTAGAAGGGGCATCCTATTATGTTCAACAATACAATCAGTATTTAGGAAGCTATACGAACGGTACATTTGCGGTTGCTAATATCTATGCTTCTTTCAAGGGTCGAGAGAGAGCATTACTCTCACTCGACCACTTTCACCCGAATGGATATGGTTACAGCATTATTGCAGAACAATTAAATCGGTTAGGATATGGCTCTTTAGTGTAAATGTGTTAACTCATTTTTCGAAAAACGCTCCGAACGGCCCATTTCCGTTCTTGGCGTTTTTTGTATTTAGGAAGAGAACGGTAAATATCAATTGATTCACGGAACGCATCGTTAGCTTCTTGCTTACGGCCCATTTCTTTATACATCATTCCTAATAGATAGGATGCTTCGCTTGAAGAAGAATGAATATCCTGGAATGCTCTAACATATTTTTCTGCCTTTTGTTGATCTGAGTGTTGATATATTCCGGCTAACCGAAGGTAAGGTTGGCCATATTTCACACGTGGATTAATGGCGAGTGCTTTAAGGATGTATTCTTCACCCTTTTGGACGTGACCTAGTCTTAGATTGACGGTACCAAGATCATCCCAGTATTCTGCTGAATGATCGAATTGTACTTGTATGGAATCAAGGAGTTTAAGTGCCTCTTGGAACTTCTTACGTTCGATGAGGAGACGAGCAAGCTCATGTTTGGAAGTGACATCATTAGGATTCATTAGAATCTCTCTACGTAGTGTGGAGATTCGCTTCATTCTTTTGTAAGGTTTTGTTAGGCTAGGAAATACACCTACATAACGGCGATCAAGTAGATAGACGATGACCAGAATAATGAGAATAGCAAGGAATGGATTCCCTACTAACCTCCATAAAAACATGAAACCAATAAATTTCAGCATATTTTCCTCCTTATTTTTCATGAAGACCGTTCATTAATAATTTTCCTTACGGCTACGATAAGGCATTTCGTACACTTAAAATATACTTTGATTGGTCAAGTGGATCGACGCCACGTCTTGGACGATCTACATGTACATCGGGTGGACATGCCTGATATCCAGCATAGGAAGAAGACATAACCCCTCGTCCGCCAGTCATTGAGCGTAACTTTATTGGATATTCAAGAGAAGTAGCTACGGGCAGAATGCCTTCCACCATAATTCTTCCATGGATAATAGAAGGGGGTTCAAACTCAGCTCTCATTTGAACGAGATCACTTAGCACTTTACCCCCATATTCTTCTGGTGTAGTTATTCTGAATTTCAGCAAAGGTTCAAGAAGGGTTGTTTCACTATTAGCAAGTCCATCCATAATCCCCATAGGAGTCGCCACTACGAAATCAAGTGGATGTGTATGCCATACGTGATGTTCCCCTTCGGTTAATGTTACTTTGAGATCAGTCACTTCCCATCCATGAAGTCCTTGGAGGAGGGCTTCGGGAACACGGCGAGCCACTTCATTCTGGTATCGTATAAGAAGATCGTCGGATCGGACTTCCGACTGATATACCAGTCCGCTTCCTCGTGGAAGAGGATCAATCTGGAAACGAAGTACGGCCCAGCAAGGCTTAGGCATGGTATATGCAATGAATCCTTCTGCGGATTTTGTTGGCGTTTCCTTGTAGATGACGGATGGCTGGTCGAATGTTACCTCAAGAGCGAAGCGACTCATAAGCAAGCTCGATAAAATCTCTAGTTGGATCGCTCCCATGACTTTAAGGTGTAGCTCACGCTCATCTTGAAGCCATTGTAAATCGAGTTGTGGATCTTCATCTGTTAACTCTTGTAGTGCTTCTACTAAGTCGGAATAGCGATGCTCATCTTGGACATGTACTTGTACGGTAAGTAAAGGAATGGCGATTTCGGGGGATGAAGGTACACCCACAGTACTTCCTAGAACATCGCCAATTTTACTTTGACTTAATCCATAGACAGCAGCGATATCTCCTGAGAATACCTGTCCTAAATCTACGAACTTTCTTCCCTCAAGCTTTCGGATTTGTGTGATTTTCTCATGGATATCTCTTGTAACGTTATGGATTAGGTCTCTGTTTCTTAAGTATCCATTAAATAGTCTCACATAAGCAGTGCGTCCCATGGCTTTATCACGTTCAATTTTGAAAATGATGCCTGATAGAGGAGCTTCTACATCACCCATTGGGGACGGTAGATACGTGGTAATGGCATCCATGAGCTCAGCCACACCAATATCCCTTTGGGAAGAACCAAAACATAGGGGGAATAAGTGCCCACTTTTCGTAAGGGATTGGAATCGATTCTGAAGTTCTTCTATGGGTATATGCTCACCTTCGATATAGCGTAACATGAGCTCATCATCATGGTCTGCGACCGATGTTATGACTGTGGATAAGTCTAATTCGCTATTCTGATCGTCTTGCAGTGTGTTCCAAATAGGTAGTATTCCTGTGAAATCTTCCCCCGCACCTTGTGGAACTTGGAGTGGGACTGTCGATGGGGAGAGAAGGCGTCTAATTTGCTCTAATACATCAGGTACGGATACTCCGACTCGATCCATTTTATTCACATATATAATGGTGGGTATGCTAAGGGAGCGGAGCGCATGCCATATGGTCTCTGTCTGTGATTGGACGCCTTCAGCAGCAGATACGATTAATATAGCTCCATCCATGACTCTTATTGAACGTTCTACTTCTGACAGAAAATCCACATGCCCAGGAGTATCTACCAGATTAATATAGATGTCTCTCCAGATAATAGACGTGGTGGCAGCACGAACTGAAATTCCCCGTTGTCGTTCAATGTCAAGATTATCTGTTTGGGCAGTTCCATCATCTACACTTCCCAAGCTCCGAATCGTGCCGCTCTTAAATAACATATGTTCCGTTGTAGTCGTTTTTCCTGCATCTACGTGTGCAAAAACTCCGACGTTTCTCATCGATTGACTTACCATGTGTACAACCCCGTTGATTACAAATTTTAGTTGATTCTATTATATCACAGGGATGTATTGCTAAATATAAGAATTAGTGTTGAAAAGAATAGTTATTAGACTATCGACTGGGACAACTTCCCATATTAGAATGTATGTGATGAAGTAAATGGGGTATGTAGAAGGAGTGTGTGTATATCTGATGGAACCATTGGAAGTCGTCGTTCATGCAAATGCAACGCTAGGTGAAGGCCCAAGTTTTGATGCAGAGAGTAACAGATTGTTGTGGGTGGATATTGAACTGCATCTATTACATATCTATTATCTTGATTCGGGGGAAGATGTTACCTATGAAATAGGGCAATCCATTGGTGCTGTTGTTCCTTTTCGTGAAGATGAGGTTATCGTTGTATTATATGAAGGATTTCATAAATATCAATTGTCCACAGGAACTTTAACGTTCATCGCTAATCCAGAACAACATCTTCCAAACAATCGATTTAATGATGGTAAATGCGATCCATTTGGGCGATTGTGGGCAGGAACCATGAGCCTCGAAGGTGAAGTGAACTGCGGGTCACTTTATTGTCTAGATCATGATTTATCTGTTCGTAAGGTTGTGGATGATGTTTCTATATCAAATGGACTAGGATGGAGCGTCGATGGTAGTACAATGTACTTTATTGATACGCCGTCTCGACAAGTAGATGCATTTGATTATGATCGGGTTACGGGAACGATAAGTAACCGTCGAATGGCTTTTAAGATGCCAGATGATGCAGGTTATCCGGATGGAATGACAGTAGACGCGGAAGGTATGCTTTGGATTGCGGAGTGGAATGGGGGAAGGGTAGCACGCTGGAATCCAGACACAGGTCAGTTGTTAGATCAAATAGTGGTACCCTCTGGTCATGTGACATCTTGTGTATTTGGTGGTAGAGAATTGGAAGATCTCTACATCACAACAGCCTGTACGGGAATGAAATATGAGCTTTTGGAAGCACATCCATTGTCTGGGAATCTTTTTCGTGTCAAGACAGGAGTGAAGGGTCAAGCAACAATTCCTTTTACTCTCGGGTGAAATCATCATTTTTGGAGAAGAATGTGAAAATGCTTTCATAAAATACCTCTTGTGTCCGATAAATACCTTGAGGTGATTATATTGGCCAAGAAAGGGCAAGTTTTCAGTTCTTACAGTTTCGATACGAAGAAAAAGGCAGTAGATATGCGACTTCAAGGGATGACCAAAAAAGAAGTAGCAACTGAACTTGGAATTGCTGACATTGGACGACTTAAAGTGTGGATGAGGAAGTATCGAGAGCACGGGGATTCTGGTCTCGTGGATCAGAGAAAACGGGTTCAAGCGGCAAAAGAATTGTGATATTCAGGTTGTTGTATAGAAGAATAACATGGGGAGGCTCTGATTAGGGGTCTCCCTTTTGGCTGATTTGGGCTTGAATTATGATTTGAAAATGGGGAAATGTCCAGACCCATGAGACCTGTAATAACATATCCTACAATATGTTAAAGGGAAGGGAGGAATTGGAATGAGCGAAGTTGGTTATGGAATTGGCCCGAGTCCTTTCACATCAACAGGTGCGATTTTGGTACTCTTCATTTTGCTGGTTATAATTACACGCGCGTTTATTCTGTAAGCCAAACCAATCAACCCAAACATCAAGATAGACAGGAAGATGGAGAATGATTTTCAGTCTCCAATACGTTTATAAATGTGATAAATAGACTTCCTTTCGAAAGGAGGAAAATTCATGAGCGGATGTGTTGGAGGAGTTGGAGGCGTTGGAGGCGTTGGATGTGGACCTTTCGGTTCTACAGGAGCAATTCTTGTACTCTTCATTCTATTGGTCATCATTACTCTTGGCCTAGGATGGTGTTAATAAGCATATAATTCATTTAACCTGGGAGCGGGATGCTTCCAGGTTAAATGAATTATATTTTTAAATTGAGAATTCGGTGTATCTCTTAGCCCATTCGGCAAAAGAAAGTTCTTCATCCCATGTGACTTGTTGGGTTGCTTTGGCACATCCCCATACTAACGCGCAATTGTGAAGCATGTGAACTCTGAAGCGGTCTCTGAATGTTTGATGTTCTGTTGAATTTACATAACTGGAGAGGAATTTCCTTGCCAGAGCTTCTTCCCCATTCTCTAAATACATAGTAGTTATTTTGGGTAAGTCTGCGAGGCCATCTCCAAAATAGGATGTGGTAAAGTCGAATATGCCACTGATTGTCCATTCATCGTTATGCTTGTGAATAAGGAAATTCTCAGGTTTGAAATCACCCATGACAAATGTTGGGAAATGTAGATCATCAAAAACATTCTGCGAACTTTGAAGTATATGTTCCACCCATATTAAGTCTTGGGCGGTTATTATGGAGTATTTGGTAGCATCATTTATCCAATATCTAATGGTGGAATACAGCCATGTCCTGTATGAGCCTTCGAAAGGACGAACCGTACGAGTCAGTGGATCGAATTCTCCGAACTGCGCAACTTTCCAATGATGTAATTCAACTAATGTGTTGGCCATTAATTCAGCCAGGTGTTCTTTATCCTCTGTGGTTGTGAGAAAGGGTTGAATATCAGGTGCATTCATATGAATACCTGGAAGACGTGGCATGATGGAATAATTCCATCCGAAAATATCTTCAGTTTCATCGATAAGATAAGGTGAGGGAACTTGGAGTGTAGTATGTTGATGCAAATGGTCTACAAAGAACCTTTCTTCTAAGAATTGTCCAAAAAAAAGAGGGTTGCCTTTTAGGATATAATCACCTGTCGATGATGATACATTCATGGTTTGTCCCATGATACCCAATGCCGTTTTTTCTGAAGAAATTAATGTGCCGAGACTAAATCGGTCAAGCATTAATTGTAATTGATGATTGGTAATCGCACCTAATTTATTAGAAGCAAAATATATTTGGGTAGTCAATGGTTATAACCTCCACATTTTGTTCTTATATTTATGAAGCTCGAGTATTTCAATATTATTTTATCAGATTATAGTGTAACTGACAGACGAAAAACACAAGCAGTTGATATATATAAAGAATCTACTATATCAAGGAGAGGAAGGAGGGATATGAATGCAAGCGCGAAAGAGCACGAATTTACAGGGGATTGATGTCTCACATCATCAGGGTGTGATTAACTGGACTAAGGTAGCGGCTGATGGGATTGACTTCGCATACATCAAGGCGACTCAAAGTTCCATAGATAGCATGTTTCTGAAGAACGTCGCAGCTGCCAAAGGTGCAGGTATCTTGGTAGGTTCCTATCATTATTTAGACAAATCCGTAACGACTGTTACGCTTGCGAAGGCGGCAGCCAATGACCATTATACTGCGATAAGGGCAGCTGGAGGAGTACAGATATTTGATCTCCCTCCGGTACTAGACTATGAAGTAATAAATGGCATCTCAACAGCGCAAGTTAATCTGATAGCACAAACGTTTCTTTCAGAGATTAAGAGACTTACTGGAGTCACTCCAATTCTCTATACCGGCAATAGTTTTGCGGAACAATTCGATCTCGAAATAGGGAAGTATTCACTATGGATTGCTCGATATGGAACGGCTGTCCCATGGGATGTCAAGGCATGGAGAGAATGGACGATATGGCAGTACAGCGATGGTTCCACCGGGGGAACTCGTTCCAGCGGTAGTCGATCTGTAGCAGGGATTTCAGGACCGGTAGATCTTAATGAATACAATGGAACGTTGGCAGAATTAAAGGCTGCATATAAAAAAGCCAGTGGAGGGGGAGATGTGCCAGTGACAGAACGAGATATTAATGTTGTTAGTGCCTGGGCAGCTGACAATTGGGCAGAAGCGAAGGCGAACGGTTATTTTGATGGAACACGACCAGGTGCAGCGATCACACGTGAAGAAACCGCTATGGTTATTAATAAGTTGAGAAATAATTTCCTTAAATTAATTGCGGGCAACACGACTCAGATTGCTGATCTTGAGAAGCGATTGCAGGTAATTGAGAAAGAGAGCGAATAGTCGTTAATCTAATTAAGCTCCGTGGGCCTATTGCTTGCGGGGTTGTTATTTGTAATAAAAGATTTGCTAGTTCGAATGAACCACTAGTCGATCTTGAAAATTTACAAAAATGACTGTCATTTCACCTAATGGGGCTATTTATACTGTTAGTGAGGGTGATATTTGACATGAAATTCATTGATCATGAAAATTTAAAATAAAAAAAGGAATATGTTGGATTGTGTAGAATGGTTCTATAGTACTACTTTATTAATTAGGGGGTTAAACAATGTTTGCGATGGGTTTAATTGCTGGGATTTTTGGAATTATCGCTTCAATACTCGCTATGTTTATTGGAGGTATAGACGCTGCTTTTTCGGATAGTGGCACCTCTCAGATTACGGGGTTGGCAATAGCGGCGTTATTATTTAGTATTTTAGGTATAGTTGGATCTGCATTTGCTAAAAGCAAGCCGAAGTTATCCGGATGGTTGATGCTCATTAGTGGTATTGCAGGATTCGTAAGTATTTCTATGTTCTATATCCTTTCTGGGGTTCTTTTCATTATTGCTGGATTCATGGGCATATTAACCAAAAAGAAGAAGATCGAAAGCGCGATCGAGGCATAGATCAAGGTTATTTTTATTTACATAAAAAAGACCTTTGAATGACTCGAGGCCACCGAAAAAATCATGATTTTAAATTGAGAAAGTCGCCTTCCCATTGTTTGTTGAATGGAAAGGCGACTTTTTATTATTCTCCTTACTTCATTAAGGAGAGCCTGCTAATTTAGGAAAAAATTGGACGACCCTTGCAGGGCGTCCTCATGGGAGATGAGGATAACCGGCTAGTATTTTCTCATAAACCTTATTATCTGCTGTATTTTATTGCATTTGATTTATCATCTATTATGATCTATTTGTATCCTTTGATATCCTTTGGTCTACATTCGGTCTACAATTGGTCTACAAATTATACAGTTGATCTGAAAAGCGTATCCAGTTTATCGGCAGCGCTTTTGTCTGCTGATTGTAACGCATAGCCGTAATCGTTCATCGTCGTAGTGATATCAGCATGACCTAGACGCTCAGAAATAATTTTAGCATGAACTCCTTGATTGATTAATAAAGTAGCTGATGTATGTCTGAGATCGTGAAATCGTATGAGTTATGCGAGGTCTAAGCTACCCGAAAGAGAAGGCACTCCAGAGGGCTATGAAATCTATCGTCCGCTATTGAATTGGAAAGTTGAAGAAGTGTTTGCGATGCACGACAAGCATGGTATTGAACCTAATCCGCTCTACAAAGAAGGCATGGGACGCGTTGGATGTATGCCGTGTATCAACACTGGTGAGGCGGAACTCTTTGAAATAGCACGAAGATATCCGGAAGAAGTTGCAAGAATTGCACGCTGGGAAGAGATCGTTAAACAGGTATCCAAACGTAATGGAGCATCATTTTTCGCAAATAAGGACGGGCTTGGGATCGATAACCAAATTGAATGGTCAAAGACTGCATATGGTGGAAAACAACTAGACCTATTAAAAGCGATTGAGTTCGAAGATGTGCCTTTATGCTCCAGCCAGTACGGATTATGTGAGTAGGTTACACCCTGTATTGAATATATAACCCATACCCTAAACGGAATTAATAAGTTGAGCTATGTACAAAGAACAAGCGCCAATTATCAGCAAGACAATAACCATTATAGTAACAAATAATTTACCATTCATCATTTTCACCTCTTAAAGATTATACCAAATAAATAACCATAAAGGAGCGACAACATGAACGGTCTAATCATTAAACCAAAATGGGCTGACCTGATCCTGTCCGGTAAAAAGACATGGGAGATCCGGGATAGACAAACACATATACTTGGAACGATTGGGATTATAAAGAGTGGCAGCGGCTTAATTTATGGAACGGTTGACTTAGTTGATTGTATGCTGTTAACACCAGCGATGTATGGATTAAGCTCTGAAGAACACCGCATACCGTCTGACGTACCAGTAACATATAAGCAGCCATATGCGTGGGTCTTGAAAAACCCAATAACCTACCCTGAACCAAGACCTTATAAACACCCACAAGGTGCTGTGATATGGGTCGAGCTGCCAGAACTTACGTGGGTTTAGGTTACACCCTGTATTGAATATTAAGTATGAGGGTATAAAAAAAGAGCTGATTTCACAGCTCTTCTGATTAGCAATCTATTCAGGCATCATCCAAACAATTTCGCAAATACGTACAAGGCACTTCCTGCCTCTAGCATCTAAAACAACATGGTCTGGTTTTACCTCAGTGACACATCCGGTGATGGCTCCACGTGTTGTTTCAAGCATAATATTTTTTCCCAGATGACACTTTAAAGCTTCAACGACGTATGGATCGACCGGGTGGACCGTTATAGCGTGGTGCATTGGGTGGTCCATTGGGTTGTGCATTGGGTTGTGCATTTGATGCATTGGATAATTCAAAATAAAACCTCCTAATTAATTTATACAGCATCCTATGCAGCTGCCTATAAAATGAATTGGGCGTCAGCCTAAAAGTGAATATTTAGGATATATAAGCACTCTATAAAGGAGCGATAACGGATGTAACATATAAACAAAGTTCAAAATTTCCAGATCAAAGACATTGATGGTTGCGAATTCGGCAACGCTCCAAGATTAGGTAAGATACTAATTTCACGCTATTGGGATGATGAAGGGATGCCTACCGGAATGATCCAAGCTGTTTATTCGGACGGATTCGTACTCAGAGGTAAAGCCCGAGGAAGCGCAAAAGAATATTGACAGCGGAGAATGGGAAGTGTTTCGGGAATCACAACAGGGTATAGCGAGTAGCGAGTGATGACGCATAAGACACACACTGTGCAATAAAAAAGCACAAACCTTATGGTCTGTACCCATATATTCTTATCCCAATATGCTTTTGGTACAGGAAGGATATTCTCATATTGTCTATCAATTTTGTTTTTATTGGTAATAAAGACGTAAGAAACTATAGAATAATAAGCTGCAATGGTGAACTTAACCCAGCAACGGTATATATTTTGGGAAGATAAATCTAAGCTAGAGGGCATAATTATTTAGAAGATTCTGATCGAGATGGAGTAACACCACCGTCACCTCTCGTAATAGCGAACGATTTAACATATTGGACATCATAATGGGAGGGGACTAATAGTGAGTAAGAAGCTACAAGGTAATGGGGTTTATGAGTCATCTCGGTTTATAATTCCTCAACACCGCGAAGCTGCTTTTAGACAAGCAGAGGAGATAAACAGGAGAGTAAAGCCAAACCTCGATGAACAGCAATGGGAGATAGTAGAGCATGCGCTATCCGAATCGATCAGGGAGCACGTACCTATTACAATCCATGTCTTTGGTTCATTTGAAAATAGGGAAGTCACTGGAATGGTAACCAGAGTTGACACATACGGTAAGCAAGTTAAGCTGAGCTTTGGTGATGATTCTGAGTGGATCAAGTATGAGGATATTATAGCGGCAGAAGTATAACGAGTTGTTAGGGAATATCAAAAGAAACCTACTAACCTTAAATGGTCGGCGGGTTTCTTTTGTTGGTTATAGAGTGAACTGAACATCACTTCCACCCATGGCTTTAAATGCATCAAGCATAGTTTGTAGTGCTTTCTTCTCGGCAGTAGTTACAGTACGATCGTTTCTCTTGTCATCTCCCTGGGAACGGATTATTGTTTTCTTCGAACTGATAACAGCCTGAATAATTTCGTGAATGTTCTTATCTACTACGGCGCTATAGTACTCCCAAACTTCTCCGTAGTCATTATCCTTAGTGATTTCACCATAACTTGGCGTTACTTCAAACGTGCTATCATCAGCCTTAATAATGTATTTATTTATAAAAACCCAATCATCACCATTATATAAAAACCGAACAAATAAGACAGGCACACCATCTTTATTTTTAGAGATCATAGCGTAAAATCCATTATCATTTATGTACTTCGGACTTGTCTTATCCTCATAGTATGTTGTTCCTGTGACCTCATCGACAGTTTTTCTTAAATTAGCAACGGCCGCTTGCTGTCTTTTCTTTCAAATAAAGATTTAGCTCCAGCAAGCAGTTTGTCAGGACCAAATTTAAGGTCATCAATTTGTTGTTCTGCTTCAGATAACTGCTTTTTTAAGTCAGTATTCTCTGTCGATAGTTCACTTACTTTACTCTCTAATGATGTTAATTTTTCGGTATTAGCTGCACCGGAACTACATCCAGTAACGCAACAATTAATAAAATAACAATGATCTTTCTCAATATGTTTAACCCCGCAACATATCCCCATCGGTTGGGGTACTTTTAATTCATGTAATGTATTTATAGTCTGTCAGAATAAGGTGAATGTTACCATTTTAAAGCTGGAGTCTATAACGATCAGCAACCATAATCATTTTAGGTAGAGTCATAGCGATTCCTCCAAACTCTAAACAGGAACAAATATTCGTGTTGAATGCCAACTGTCCTTATTAATTCAAATGGATATAATCTCTTAGGCATATCAGTAATACTTTACATATTATTTTCCGACTATGTGGAAGAGTCAAATATCGTCGTAGCAAAGACCTTGATAATAGAAAGAAAAAAAAGCCCCGGAATAATCCGAGGCTTTTTATCATTTAATAGCATGCATTATGAAGTATCATTTTTTATTTGGTCTACAATCAGCTTTTTTCTTATAATAATAATGTCGATATTATTGAAGAAAAGGCATATAAACAAAGGGTTTTATAAACAAAAAAAATTGGACGCCCCTTGCAGGGCGTCCTCATGGGAGAGGAGAAACCGGACGAAGAGCTTATGGGGAAACGTAAGTCTTCTTGCGGTTGTCTACGACAATTTCTTGATGTCGATAAAATAAGCATTCCCTGAGAGAACTTTTTTATACATAATATTCAAAACAAACAACTTCTTCCGAGTCGTTTGTTTTTCAAAGTGTACGATTGTGTGGTACGATATCGTCATAAAAATGCTAATTGAAGCATTGAACTTTTGAAATAGAATGGGTGAACAAAGCGAGTGAGAGTTGTATCGGGAAGCGCGAAGGGCAGACCTTTAAAGAGTGTTCCTGGAACAGGGACAAGACCAACGACAGATAAAGTTAAAGAAGCTGTATTCAGCATGATAGGTCCTTATTTCGACGGGGGAACCGTACTGGATTTATTTGCTGGAACGGGCGGTTTGGGCATTGAAGCATTAAGCCGTGGCATGGAACATGCCATATTCATAGATATGGATCCTAAGAGTATCGAGACGATTCGTGCGAATCTTAAGGCAACGCGATTGGATACTCAAGCAGAAGTGTTCCGTAATGAGGCGGAAAGGGCGATCAAAGTCCTTGCGAAACGCGATGTGCGGATGGATGCGGTATTCTTGGATCCCCCATATCGCATGAAGAACGCTGACGAGTTATTACAGCAAATGCATGAGAGATCTTTACTTCAAGATCTCGCAACCATCGTGATAGAACATGATTCTAAATATGAGTATCCGGATGAGTTCGGGCATTTCTCCTGTACTCGTAAAGCAATATACGGGGAATGTGGAATTACGATTTACCGATATGAGTTAAATAAAATGGAAACACAGGTTCATCAGATCGAGGAGGATCATCATGAAACAACAGAATAATGTTCCACGCATTGGCGTATATCCCGGAAGTTTTGATCCAGTAACCCTGGGACATATGGATATTATACAACGTGCTTCTAAACAATTTGACGTTCTTATTGTGGCTGTGCTGAACAATGTCAGTAAGAACGCCTTGTTTTCAGTTGATGAACGTAAAGAGCTTTTGAGACAGGTGACATCACACATACCCAATGTGCAAGTGGACAGTTTTCGTGGACTGCTAGTTAATTATGTGAAAGAGCAAGGAGCGCATGTTATTGTTCGTGGTATTCGGACGGTCACGGATTTTGAATATGAGCTACAACTAGCTTCAACAAATCATAAGTTGAACCCTGATGCAGAGACAATCTTCATGATGACCAATCCTGAATACTCCTATTTGAGTTCCAGTCTAGTTAAAGAAATTGCTCAATATAATGGGGACTTGAACGAATGGGTATCTCCCGAAGTGGGACAAGCGTTACATCACAAGTTTAATGGGATCTCCGAGCAGTAACTAGGACGACGCCTAATGATAATAGAAGTAGACCGATCAGTACGAACCCTTGCCATTCCAGCATGAGAGGTATGCGGGACCAGATAAGGGAACTGGGTGACATTTGGTTAGTGTAATTTGGTGAATAACTGAATGTGGGTTCAGCTTGAAGGACAAAGAGATGCAGTGGCTTCCATATCAATAGTGTAAGCCCAAAGGCATAAGCGCCATGTAACAAACGAATCATAGCAAAGGGAATACGTCTTATTCCGATTCTCATTAATGGAGAGATGGACTGGATCATCGCGCATAGACCGCTCCATCCAAGCATGGCTGACAACAAGGACCACTGGATGACGGGTGTAAGCGTAGACGCTGAGCTGAGAGCTTTCGCTCCCAAATGAAGTTCGAATATGCCAGATATGTAATAGGCAGGTACGCCGGGAATAATATAATAGCTAACAAGATGGATGATGACAGCCATGATAATAATGTATCCTCCAATGACTAGCAGTGCCTGAACTGCATGGCTTACGGATTCACCAAGAAGTTTACCGAAACTTCGTCCATCACGAACGTGAGCTTTGTCAATAGCCCTCCATACTCTTTGTATCAAAGAAAGGCGAGGGCCTTGAATACCTCTTTCGAGGAGCAGAGGGTCTGTTCCTTTTTTTCTGAGTAACTTTCTAAAAGACGTATAGGTCAGAAAAGCAAAAAAGCCAGATATCCAGTGAATGCCGAGTAACCAGTAACCTGTTGAAGGCTTGTCGAATAGCCCGATTCCTATGAAAATAATGATCGTCATCGGATTGCAGAAGTGAGATAGCCATGTTATTCGTTCTGCTTCACGAGGCGTGAGATCTCCTTGGTCGACTAATTGCAATGTGGAATGGGCTCCACCTGGGAAACCTGTCGTCATTCCCATCGTTAATACCCATCCGCTGACTCCGGGTAGGCCGAATACTTTTCGCATAAGTGGTTCCAGAAGTACGCCAATCCCATGAGCCCATCCATAGGCTATAAGGATTTCAGATAGTACGAGAAAGGGAAGCAGTGAGGGGAAAACAATATGCCACCACATGGACAGTCCCTCTAATGAAGCCCGAAAGGTTTGTTCAGGGGAGCTAACGATGCCAATGACGAGTAGGAACGAAAGGATGCCTAACATTAACGTTATTGTAGGAGCTCTGAATAAATATTTACTACGACTGAACATGGAATCACCTCATTTGAGTAAACATAGTAGAACCAACATGAAACAAGCTATGTATTACCCAATTTATGCGTAACGCAGGGACATAAGACCAGCTTTTTGAACTTAGAAGATGCAAAGGGGGAGGGAAGAACATGAAGATACTCAACAATAAATCGCAAACAATACGGGTGTTTAGGTATATTTTTATGGTCGCCCTTCTTTGTTATGTTATGGTGTTCATGCCAACACCATATATTATTTATCAACCAGGTAGCGCTGATGAAGTGAAGCCAATGATCATGGTGAAAGAAGGGGATACCACGGAACGTGGAACCTTCATGATGACAACGGTATCAGCAAGTTACGCTAATATTGCGCTACTGGCGCTATCTTCTTTTAATCCGAACGCTGAGGTGGATAAGAAGCAATCTAGATTGGGTGAAAAGAGTAAAGAGGAATATGCAGCGCAACAATTATTTTATATGAGCGACTCACAATCTTCTGCTGTAGAAGCAGCGTATGAGCAAGCACATATCCCCTACCAAATACAAACGGAATATCTCTTTGTATTCTCTACTCCAAAGGATGGAAGTAATAACAAGTATTTTCAACCAGGCGATAAAGTAATGGAAGTGGATTCGGATCCAATCATGGATACGGTTGATTTGGCCAACCTCCTAAATAGTAAGAAAGTAGGAGATATTGTATCCGTAAAGTTAGAGAGAGCGGGTCTTGTCTTAGAAGAAAAGGTCCCATTGGTATCAATTAAAGATAGTGAGACGAACACCTATCGACCTGGGCTTGGCATTATGATTGGCACGATGCAGAAGGTGACGGCGAAAGACCCTAAGAAACAGGTTGAATTTGTAAGTACAAAGGTCGGTGGACCTTCGGCAGGACTTATGTTCACGATGGAGATTTATAATCAATTGACACCTGGTGATCTGACAAAAGGCTACCGTGTTGCAGGTACAGGTACAATTTCTGTAGATGGAAAAGTGGGACCTATTGGCGGGGTCAAACACAAAATTGTTGCAGCAGATCGGGAGAAAGCGCAGTTATTTTTCGTTCCAAAAGACAACTATGATGAGGCCAAAGCCAAAGCTGATGAGATTGGAACGAAAATTAAGCTTATTCCAGTGTCTACCTTGGAAGACGCTTTGAAGTATATGGAGAAGATTCAGACTACATCCTGATTGGTGGCTCATAATAATCTCGGAATATTTCCCTTGTATTAGGTTGACTGTAGGCATTGGCATAGGCAGAAGCCGCCTGTAAATCTCGCTCAAGATGATCATGATTAAGAGCAGAAGGTTTCATGACAATGGGTAATGACGCAGTCTTTTTCATTCGTTTGAGAAGGTATTGTCCATGATGGTTAAAACCGAGAATACGTAAATATCCGGGGCCATCTGATAATTGTGTGGGAGACATTTCGTCCTTCGAATGGTGAAGTAAGATATGGGCAAGCATACGTTGTAATTTAGTATGGGTATAGCGTTTTGTTTTTAAGCTATGTAGTAATTCTGTTACTGTAGCATAGGAGAGAGTCGGCAGAAGCTTCTTTATCCGGTGTTCTAAGCCTTCCGTGACCTCGTGCAACTTAGACAACTCGGATGTGGTATGTGTCATCAATAGAAGCATCAGAGGCTGTCTGAATGACTCCCAATGGAGAGGTCCACGACCAGCTGTGAATTCACGTCGCATAATATCAAGGGTGTAAGGTGGGACGTATGGAGCAGCTGCTTCAATATGGTCATCCAAGATAAGTTTTCGAACGGCGGTAGCACTAGCTATGGCTGATTCAGTTGGCGTGATGTCATGGTATCCAGCACTCTCTCTAGGAATAGTTAAAGGAATAATGGAACTTCCTAAGCGTTCGAGAGCAATAAGGTAATGAAGTGCCAATGTGTGATTAGGTTGTAGCAGAAGTTGACGGACTTCTTCTTTCTGTTCAATGTCGGTAGAGAGAATACCAGCTGCAGCGCTATAGGCAGTTGGGTAATTCATGCCTTGGTCTAATAATCGGCTAAGTTCTTGTTTCATCTTATTATTCTCGTTGGCAAGTTGCTTCGCTAGGGGTAGCAATTGAACAAGAGAACCGCTCTCTGTGCCGAAACAGAGGAAATCGACAATGCCAGTGGCTTCTAGTAAGGATACAGCGCCGTATGCGAACCATTCCGCAGGCTGAACCGCATAATGGATGGGTAGCTCTACAACAAGGTCTACACCCATTGCAAGAGCCATCTCTGCGCGTGCATACTTACTTAATAATGCTGGTTCACCGCGTTGTAAAAAAGGTCCACTTAAGATAGCAATCGAATGTTCTGCTCCCGAAATCTCCTTGGCTCTGTTATAATGATGAACATGACCGTTATGTAATGGATTGTATTCTACAATAATGCCTACAACAGTACCCATTTCAGAACTCAACTCCTTTGGTATATTTATTGATCGTGTTTTTATAATGACTTAGAATCCATTTCTTGATTATAGGGTTCTTTAAAAATATATCATAATTATCATCAGTTCCAGAAAGAATAACGGTATGTAATGTGATTATAGTTGACAAACCTACTCATATCTCGGTATAATAATTTTTGTTTGTTTGGAGTGATAAGAGTGCAATTTGAATTTCGCAAAATTGTAAAGTTAGATGGACCCCTACATTTTCTTGAACAAGTAAATGTGGATCGTGCGATTAAAGGTCGCGCAGACATTCTTGCTTCAGAATTGGTTCATGCTGATTTAGAAGCAACATTTGTAGGCGACGATACGGTTGAGGTTCAAGGCAAGCTTACTGGACAAGTTGATATGGCGTGTTCACGCTGTTTGACAGAAGTTCCTAAGCAATTGTACATTCCGTTTCACGAAGTCTTCAAGTTGGTGAAGAAGCAGTCTGAAGAGATTCAGGATGAAGATAGCGATACCTTATTCGTCAATGATGATGTGGTGGATCTTATCCCATTTGTGGAAGAAGCTTTTCTGCTGCACCTACCCCAGATTTCGTATTGTAAGGCTTCCTGCAAAGGACTTTGCCAGAGATGCGGATCAGACTTGAATGAAAGTACTTGCAACTGCGACACGAAAGTAGTCGATCCACGGCTTGCAGTACTGAAGGATTTTTTTGAATAGTGATGTAACATTCCTCTCGTTAATGACGAGTTGATTGAAATAAGGAGGTGGATGAACATGGCAGTACCTCAAAGAAGAACGTCCAAAACACGTCGTGATAAGCGTCGTACTCATTTTAAATTGACAGTGCCGGGTATGGTGAAATGTGAACAATGCGGAGAATTGAAGCTTGCTCACCACGTATGTAAAGTTTGTGGAACGTACAAATCAAGAGAAATTATTTCGCAGTAATCAACAAACAAGTAGTACTTCATCTAGGTGAGGTACTATTTTTTTTATATAAAAGTGAGTTTATACTTGTTTCAACAACGATTGTGTTAGAGGGGACTTTCTTTTTGAGACAGCATGATTTATACTACATATTAGTACCAGGTTCTAAGATGATTGATGAGGTTTCTATTATTCTCATTTCTAAATAAATGTAAATGTAATTATAAAATTGTACATATGATGTAAGGAGGTGTACCGTCATCGAACGATTACCTAAGAAGATGCGCCATCGGCAATTGATGGAGTTGATCGAGCAGAATCCGTTTGTCACGGATCGTGAACTAACACGAGAATTGAAGGTTAGTATCCAGACCGTTCGTTTAGATCGGATGGAGCTAGGCATACCTGAACTTCGCGAACGGATGAAGCAGATGGCGGAACATTCGCATGATCAAGTTCGCTCTTTACCGTTGAATGAAGTCATGGGGGAGATTGTGGATTTGCAATTAGACAAGAGTGGCATCTCCATATTCGAAATTCGAGATGAACATGTATTCTCACGCACACATATAGCGCGTGGACATTATGTGTTTGGACAAGCGAACTCATTAGCCGTTGCAGTCATTAATGATGAGATTGCGCTGACAGCTTCGTCGGATATTCGATTCCTCCGCTCCGTTCATTTGGGAGAGAAATGTATAGCTAAAGCATATGTCAGAGATATGGCTGGCCAAAAGGGCAAAGCTAAGGTTGAAGTGTTTACCTATGTGGGTGAAGAAATGGTCTTTCAAGGCAATTTCCTCATTTATAGGTCAACGGGTGAAGAGAACAGCGAGGGAGGAATGCAGCATGAGGATCGCCATTGATGCTATGGGTGGAGACCATGCTCCTCAATCTAATATAGATGGGGCGCTGGCAGCTGCCGCTGAATGGAATGATATAGAGATTATACTCGTGGGGGACCAAGCTCAAATCGAACCCCTGTTAAGCGGGAGGGATATCCCTTCTAACTTTAGTATCCAGCATGCGAGTGAAGTGATACATTCTGACGATGAACCGGTAAAAGCTGTACGTCGTAAAAAAGATGCCTCTATGGTTGTTGCGGGACGGATGTTGAAAGAAGGTAGAGCGGATGCTATGATTTCCGCGGGAAATACGGGCGCTCTAATGACCACAGGATTACTTGTGGTCGGTCGAATAGAAGGCATAGAACGACCGGCGCTTGCCGCTATGATTCCTACGCTAGATGATGTTGGAGTGATTGCCCTAGATCTTGGCGCTAATATGGATTCTAAGCCACAACACTTAGCTCAGTTCGGTTTAATGGGTAGCTTGTACCGTCAGAAGGTACAGGGAATTGCAAGGCCACGTGTAGGTCTGTTGAATGTGGGCGTTGAGCCAGGCAAAGGTAATGAACTGACGAAGGAGGCTTTTCCTCTTTTGCAGGAGATGCCAATTCACTTTGTGGGTAATGTAGAAGCGCGTGATGTCATGGCAAGTAACTGTGATGTGCTCGTATGTGATGGATTTGCCGGCAATATATTGTTGAAGAGCATTGAAGGTACAGCTGGAGCTATGTTCAGCTTGCTGAAAGAACAGTTCAGTCAAACATTTAAAAGTAAGATGGGCGCAGCTTTACTGATGCCACAGTTAAAAGGACTGAAGAAGAAATTAGATTATTCTGAATCTGGAGCTGCTCCTCTGCTTGGATTAAGTAGTCTAGTTATGAAAAGCCACGGTTCATCTGATGGTAATGCCATTAAGAATGCAGTGAAACAGACTAGAATTGCCCTTGAGAATGAATTGGTACCGAGTATATCGAAGGAAATCAGTGGGAAGTGAGTGACGTCATGAATGGATTACGGGCAGTTGGTATAATAGGGACAGGTAAATATGTTCCTGAGAAGATATTGACGAATAGCGATTTGGAAAAAATAGTAGATACGAATGACGAATGGATTGTTAGCCGGACCGGAATTAAAGAACGGCACATTGCTGCACCTGAGCAAGCCACATCTGATCTTGCCTATGAAGCGGCTATAAAGGCGTTGGAATCCGCTGGAATGACAGCAGATGAAATTGATCTAATCATTGTGGCTACAGTGACACCAGATACGTTCTTTCCATCCACGGCTTGTATTCTTCAAGATAAGTTAGGTGCTAAGAATGCAGCTGCATTTGATTTGTCTGCTGCATGTTCTGGCTTTGTGTACAGCTTAGCAACAGCAACGAATTTTATTAAGACTGGCATGTATAATAACGCACTTATTATTGGAGCTGATTGCTTATCTAGAATTACCGATTATACGGACCGTAATACCTGTGTATTGTTCGGAGATGGAGCGGGTGCCGTTGTAATTGGTGAAGTGCCAGAAGGACGCGGCTTCCAGTCCTTTGATCTAGGAGCAGAGGGTTCAGGTGGTCCATTACTAAATCTTGCAGGTGGGGGTTCACGTTTACCTTCATCGCCGGAAACGATCGAAAATAAGAACCATTTCATTTATATGAATGGTCGGGAAGTATTTAAATTTGCAGTAAGAGTTATGGGTTCGGCTACGGAAGCCGTATTGACTAAGGCGGGTAAGACGAAAGAGGATATTGATCTCTTTGTTCCTCATCAAGCCAATATACGTATTATTCAATCTGCGATGAATCGTTTAGATTTACCTCCAGAGAAATGCGTCATTAACGTGGATAAATATGCGAATACGTCAGCAGCTTCAATTCCGCTTGCTCTTGTAGAAGCAGCTGAGCAGAACCGAATGAAAGAAGGAGACACCGTCTTGATGGTTGGCTTCGGTGGTGGATTGACTTGGGGAGCTTGCGTACTTGTATGGTAAGAAATGATCAGATTTCAGCATAAACATTGATATTTTACAATATATAATTAAAAGTTTGTCATCTAAGGAGATGAATCATGGGTAAAGTGGCATTTGTGTTTCCGGGACAAGGCGCTCAGTCAGTAGGTATGGGAAAAGATATTTATGATGCCGTTCCTACTTCCCGAGCGATCTTTGAAACAGCTGATAGAGTATTAGGTTTTGACTTATCTACTATGATTTTTGAAGGCCCGGATGCAGAGTTGAAACAGACTTTTAATACACAGCCTGCTTTATTAGCTACAAGTATTGCTTATTTAGAAGCATTACGTGTTAAAGGGATACAAGCAGACTATGTTGCAGGGCACAGTTTGGGTGAGTACAGCGCTCTTGTGGCAGCTGAGGTTTTAACATTTGAGGATGCGGTAGCCACTGTGAGAGCTCGTGGTAACTTTATGGAGAAGGCCGTTCCTGGTGGGCAAGGGGCTATGGCAGCGGTATTAGGAGCTGACCGTGAAGCTCTATCACAATTATGTGCTGAGGTTAGTGAGAGCGGACATGTCGTTGAACTAGCTAATATCAATTGTCCAGGGCAAATTGTCATTTCAGGCTCACAATTGGGTGTTGCTGCGGTAAGTGAGCGTGTGAAGGAAGCGGGCGGAAAAAGAGCGATTTCGCTTGAAGTCAGCGGTCCTTTTCATTCTTCTATGATGAAGTCAGCGGCTGAACAGCTTGAAGTTGAACTGAACGCCGTGTCCTTTCAGGAACCAAAGATTTCTGTTGTAGCTAACGTAACTGCACAGACTGTTAACGCTGGGGAAACTTTTCGTAGTCTTCTAGTGCAACAGGTCTATTCACCTGTTCTTTGGGAAGATAGTATTAACTATCTTATCGGACAAGGGGTAGATACTTTTGTTGAGATCGGGCCAGGTAGCGTATTAACAGGCCTAATTAAGAAGATTGATAAGACCGTGAAGCTAATCAACATCAATAGTCTTGAAAGTGTTGAGAATGCATTTATAGAAGCCTAAGAGGCTTTGGAAAGTATACAATAGATATTTGGGGGAAGAAGGAATTTATGATGTCCAAACCTTTAAGCGGACAAGTTGCACTTGTAACGGGAGCTTCTCGTGGGATAGGGCGTAGTATCGCTCTAAACTTAGCCGGTTTAGGTGCGAATGTGGTTGTCAATTATTCAGGAAATGAGACAGCTGCACAAGAAGTTGTTGCTGAGATTCAAGCGTTAGGCGTAGAATCAGTTGCGCTGAAAGCGAATGTTGGTAAGAGTGAAGAAGCTGAGAATTTGGTTAAGGAAGCTATCAACGCTTTGGGCCGTATTGATATTCTTGTGAATAACGCAGGCATTACTAGAGATAATCTAATTATGCGTATGAAAGAGGAAGAATTTGATTCTGTTATTGAAACGAACCTCAAAGGTGTGTTTAACTGTTTAAAAGCAGTTACCCGTCCGATGATGAAGCAACGTTATGGACGGATCATTAATATTTCATCCGTTGTAGGTGTTCTTGGCAATGCAGGTCAAGCCAATTATGTTGCAGCAAAAGCAGGTGTGATTGGTCTTACTAAATCATCTGCTCGTGAGCTTGCTTCGCGAGGGATTACCGTTAACTGTGTAGCTCCTGGTTTTATTGAATCAGATATGACCAAGGAGTTATCAGAAGACTTGCGGAGCAAGTATATAGCTGATATCCCACTAGCACGCCTAGGGGAGCCAGAAGAGGTCGCCAAAGTGGTCGCTTTCTTAGCTTCTGATAGCGCGTCCTACATGACAGGCCAGACATTACATGTGGATGGCGGAATGGTGATGTAGCATTTTGAAAAAAATTCTCGTATAATACCAAAGAGGAGGAGGTGAACCGGATGTCCGATGTATTGGAACGTGTAAAACGCATCGTCGTCGATCGCTTAGGTGCTGACGAAGCGGAGGTTACATTAGAATCATCTTTTAAAGATGATCTTGGTGCTGATTCTCTTGACGTTGTTGAATTGGTAATGGAATTGGAAGATGAGTTTGATATTGAAATTTCTGATGAAGACGCAGAAAAAATTACAAGCGTGGGAGAAGTTGTGAAGTACATACAATCTCACACCTAAATAATTCATTGGTAAGTCCCGTTCTGCTTTTAGGCGGGACTTCTCCATATATTTGGGGACAAACTCTTCTTTAGAGCGTTGTTTACATGTTATATACGAAAAATATGCATATCCAGTCTATTATAGAGGTGAATGCGTTGAATCATAGAGTAGTGATAACCGGGATGGGCGTTGTGACTTCCCTGGGCAAAGATTTAGAGAGTTTATGGAGTAACCTGGTAGCTGGGAAATCTGGTGTTTCACAGATTGAGTCCTTTGATGTTAGTGACTATAACACCAGAATTGCAGCTTCAGTGAAAGATTTCGATGCTGAAGAGTACATTGACCGTAAAGAAATGCGGAAGATGGATAGATTCGTTCAGTTTGCAGCAGCAGCTGGCGTGATGGCTTTGCAGAATAGTGGTCTAGATATTTCTAAAGATTCCGATCCGGAGCGTGTTGGTGTAATTATTGGTTCTGGAATTGGTGGTCTGGGAACATGGGAAGATCAGCATAATATTCTGTTGCAGAAGGGTCCCAAACGGGTAAGCCCATTCTTCATTCCGATGATGATTGCTAACATGGCTTCAGGACACTTATCTATTCTCTTGGGAGCTAAGGGCCCTAATTCGGCTTCTGTCTCTGCTTGTGCTTCTGGTTCACATGCGATTGGTGATTCTTTCAGATGGATTCAGAGTGGTGAAGCTGATGTAATGATCTGTGGAGGAGCGGAAGCAACTATACGCCCCACGGGCGTAGCGGGATTCTGTGCTATGCGTGCGATGTCTACACGTAATGATGAGCCCGAGAAAGCGAGTCGTCCTTTTGATACAAACCGTGATGGATTCGTCATGGGAGAAGGCGCTGGTGTTCTTGTCTTGGAATCGTTGGAACATGCACAGAAGCGCGGTGCGAATATTATCGCTGAAGTCATTGGATATGGTCTGAGTGCAGATGCTCACCATATGACTGATCCTGATCCGGATGGTCCGGCTCGTTGTATGAAGATGGCCTTAAGGACTGCAGGAATTAGTCCTGAAGACGTTGATTATATCAATGCTCATGGAACATCAACAGGTGTAGGAGACAAATCCGAGACCAAAGCCATTAAGATGGCTTTAGGGGATCATGCTTATAAAGTAGCCGTTAGTTCTACGAAATCCATGACAGGTCATTTACTTGGTGCTGCGGGTGGTGTAGAGGCTGTTATATGTGCTCTTTCCTTGCAGAATCAGATCATTCCTCCTACGATTAATTTGGACGAACCTGATGTGGAATGTGATCTGGATTATGTTCCAAATATTGCGCGTAAAGCAGATTTGAATGTTGTGATGTCCAATTCCTTTGGATTTGGTGGACACAACGCTTCGATTATTTTGAAAAAATATGATGTTTAAGGGGACAATTTGTTGAGCGGTGATCTGAAGCATTTACAGCAGCAACTTCATGTCCAATTCCACAATAAGCTTCTTTTGAAGCAGGCCTTTACTCACGCATCTTACGTCAATGAACACCGTTTCAGTCAGTATCATGATAATGAACGCCTAGAATTTTTAGGGGATGCTGTGTTGGAACTTACGGTATCTGAATTCTTGTACAGTCTTTTCCCAACTAAACCTGAAGGGGAACTTACAAAACTGCGTGCAGCTATTGTATGTGAGCCTTCACTAGTTAAGTTTGCGGAAGCCTTAAGCTTTGGACAATATGTATTGTTAGGTAAAGGTGAGGAATTAACAGGAGGGCGTACTCGCCCTGCGTTACTTGCGGATGTATTTGAAGCCTTTATCGGTGCTTTATATTTGGATCAAGGAATTGAAGCGGCTCGCTCATTCTTAGAACGATATGTATTTCCTCAAGTTTCAGAGAATGGGAAGCTCCAAATGAGCGACTATAAGACTGAACTACAAGAATTAACACAACACCATAATATGGGGCTGTTAGAATATCGGATCGTTGAAGAGCGAGGACCAGCACATGAACGTGAATTTGTTTCTGAAGTTTTTATGGGAAATGAACATATCGGAAGAGGTACTGGTCGATCTAAGAAAGAAGCCGAGCAGCAAGCTGCATCAGTTGCACTCGGTCATTTGAAGCTAGCCAAATCCTAAGGATTTGAAGGCTAGCACGATTCATAACCTAAGAGCAAAGAGCAGTCACGTAAGATGGATCGTATTATTAGCCATTGACTGCTTTTTGCTCTTTTAATTAGTGTTTTCACTTGAAGAAGTTGTGGTATTATTAGGTTTAGAGGTGATTTGGGGAATATGTTTTTGAAACGGATTGAATTAGCAGGTTTCAAATCTTTTGCCGATAAAACGGAGATGGAATTCGTTAGAGGAATAACGGCTGTGGTCGGTCCTAACGGGAGCGGTAAGAGTAATATTTCCGACGGCATACGATGGGTGTTAGGAGAGCAGAGTGCTAAATCACTACGTGGCGGCAAGATGGAAGATATTATATTTGCCGGCAGTGACGCGCGTAAAGCTGTTAATTTTGGGGAAGTCTCACTGACTTTGGATAATGAGGATCATGTACTTCCGCTCGACTTCAACGAAGTAACGGTAACACGCCGGGTACATCGTAATGGAGACAGTGAGTATTTGATTAATAAACAATCTTGTCGTCTGAAAGACATTACCGAATTGTTTATGGATACAGGGATTGGTAAAGAAGCGTACTCGATTATCGGACAAGGACGAATAGAAGAAATTCTAAGTACTCGTTCAGAGGACCGTAGGGGCATATTTGAAGAAGCCTCAGGGATCGTAAAGTATAAATCTCGCAAAAAGGATGCCATGCGCAAACTAGATGATACGGAACAAAATTTGTTGCGTATTCACGATTTAGTGAGTGAGTTGGAAGTCCAGATTGGTCCATTAAAAGATCAATCCGAGAAAGCTATACACTTCAAACAACTTCGTGAACAGTTGAAAAGTAAAGAAATTTCGATGTATGTTCATCAAATAGAACAAATTCATACGCACTGGACCGAAGCTACGCGTAAGCTTAAGGGCTTACAAGAGCAACAACTTGAACTATCTACCGTTGTATCTGCTCATGATGCGATGCTGGAAAGCGATCGTTCTATACTACGTAAGCTGGAACAAGATGTAGAGTTGTTACAAGATGAATTGCTTCAGTATAGTGAAGCTTATGAGAAGAGTGAAGGTTACGGTGAAGTGCTCAGGGAACGGAAGCGAAATCTTGAGGGCCACAAAGAGCAGTTAGCTACGACCTTAAATACAGGGGATGAGCGGGTCGAGGATCGAAAGACCGAATTGTCTCTTACAAAGAGTAAGCTCGAAGCATTACAGGAAGAACTTAAGGAATTACGTCATCATTTATCTGGGGAAGAAGCGAAGTTGGTTGGCGTAACCGGTGGCATTAACCAGCAACAGGAAGAAACCCTGAAGAGTTCTCTGCTTGAACTTATGAATGAAATGGCGCAGGCACGTAATGAAATCCGTTATGCAGATCAGCAGAAGGAAACACTGTCTCGTCGAATGAATCGTGCTGAAGAAGAGACAGGTAAATGGGAGAGTCAGAAAGAAGAGTTGTTAAAGCGAAAGTACGCTCTAGATGCTTCTATAGAGAATTTTGCGAATGAAATCAGAGATTTGCGTGGAGGATATATTACCGAGAGTGAACGGTATCAATCCGTGCAGAAACTGTTAGAGGAAAGCCAAGGTACACTTCGTAAATGGGAGCAGAAACGTGAAGCGCTAACTTCCCGGCGTGATACCATGAAGGAAATGCAAGACGATTTCGATGGATTTATGTTGGGCGTTAAAGAAGTACTCAAAGCTTCTCGTAAATCTGTACTTAGTGGTGTGCACGGAGCTGTTGCGGAACTTATTACCGTACCAGAGAAGTTAGAATTAGCTATGGAGACGGCCATGGGTGCATCGCTCCAACATATTGTTATGGATAATGAATCGGTGTCTCGTCAAGCTATTTCCTTTCTGAAACAACGTCAACTTGGACGAGCAACTTTTCTACCTTTAGATGTTATGCGGGCAAGAAATATCTCGTCAAGTGATCGCTCTGTCATTGAAGGGGCTAACGGATTTGTAGGTATAGGAGCAGATTTGGTACAGTACAATGCAACCTATGCTCCTGTTATTGGTAGTCTACTGGGCAATGTTATCATTGCGGAATCGTTAGAAGACGCCAATAAAATAGCCTCTAAATGCCAATACAGATATCGAGTAGTCACACTTGAAGGTGATATCGTCAATGCAGGTGGTTCCATGACCGGTGGTAGTCAACATAAGAAGAATAACAGTTTACTTAGCCGCAAACGTCAATTGGATGCTTTAGATCAAGAGATTGTGGATACGGAGAAACAGTTGATCAAACTTCAAGAGAGTATTCAACAGCTCAAGACACAACTCACTCAGACTCAGACGAAGCTCGATGAACTTCGACAAGCGGGTGATGATAAGCGGATTGAAGAGCAACAAGCGGCAGGGGATCTGAAGCAACTTCAACACGAATTACGACATGTGTTGGAACAGGTTGAAATGACGGGTCAAGAGAAGAATGGATTTACAGAAGAGAACAAAGGACTTGAGCTTAGTCGTGAACAGGCTGTGAAGAAGTTGGCTGAATTAGAAGAAAAAGAGAAATCTTCGCATCAGGCACTTCAAGCAGCTGAGTTCACACGTAAAGCGAGTGAATCAGCAAAAGATGAACTCCTGAATCAGTTAACACAACTGAAAGTAAAAGAAGGCAAGTTAGATCAGGAATGTTTCTCTCTCGAAGAGCAACTACGTCGATTGCAGACTGACTTCAATTCACAGGATCGGGATTTACGCCAAACGAAGAACTTGTTAGCTTCTATTGAAGCCGATCTACTTACGAATGCTAATGAAGCTGCAGGGCAAATTGAGAGTTTGAATCAGTACAAGCTGAAGAAGGAAGAGTCATCGCAACAACTTGATTTCAAGAGAGCAACACGTACGCAACTGTCTAAGAAGCTGGAACTACAAGAGAACGAAACCAGGGAGCAACGAACGCAGCTTCGTACTGTTGATGAACAGCTTCGCCAGACCGAGATTGGTGTGAATCGACTGGATGTGGAATTAGATAACATCCTCAAGAAACTGAGTGAAGATTATGAGCTTAGTTACGAATTAGCCAAGCAGCGGTATCCAATTCCTGAAGATGTGCTAGCTGTTCAGAACGAGGTTCGGGAACTGAAACGTAGCATATCTTCACTGGGTGAAGTGAACCTTGGAGCGATTGAAGAATACCAACGGGTCAACGAACGATACCAATTCCTGAGTGAACAGAAGGAAGATCTAATTGGGGCTAAGACGACACTTTATGAAGTGATCCGCGAAATGGATGACGAAATGTCTAAGCGTTTCAAAACGACCTTTGATGCCATTCGTCGAGAGTTTGGTACTGTATTTATGAAGCTATTTGGTGGAGGGAGAGCGGACCTTGTTCTCCTTGATCCTGAGAATATGTTAGATACGGGAATTGATATCGTTGCACAACCTCCAGGCAAAAAGCTACAGAATTTACAACTTCTTTCTGGTGGAGAACGTGCTTTGACGGCAATGGCGCTCTTATTCGCTATCCTGCAAGTTAAGCCGGTTCCATTCTGTGTCCTGGATGAAGTAGAAGCCGCGCTTGATGAAGCTAATGTCGTTCGGTTTGCTCAATATTTACGTGAATTCTCTGAACAGACGCAGTTCATTGTCGTTACTCACCGTAAAGGAACAATGGAAGAAGCGGATGTACTCTATGGCGTTACCATGGAAGAGGGCGGCGTATCTAAGTTGGTTTCAGTGAAGTTAGAGAATGAAGAAGCGGAAATTGCTTAACATACTAGATTGTTTGAACTACAGATATAGAGATGGAGGAAGCATATGAGTTTCTTTAAAAAGCTGAAAGAAAGTATTTCAAGTAAAACAGAAGCTGTAACGAAGCAATTTCGTGATGGGCTAGAGAAAACGCGTAAGGGACTTGTAGAGAAAGTATCTGATCTTATGATTCGTCGTAAGAAAATAGATGAAGAATTCTATGAAGAACTAGAAGAAATTCTGATCGGTGCAGACGTCGGTGTTAACACGGTTATGACCTTAATTGAGGAATTGCGAGTTGAAGTGAAGAAGCAGAAAATTGAGAATGCTTTGGAGCTCCAACCGATTTTGTCACAAAAATTGATGGAACTGCTACGTGGTGATGATGATAACTCCCTAAATATGAATAAAGACGGGATAACCGTTATTTTATTTGTAGGCGTGAATGGCGTAGGGAAAACAACTACGATTGGTAAAATGGCACATCGATTTAAACAAGAAGGTAAAAAAGTTCTATTAGCAGCTGGAGATACATTCCGCGCTGGAGCAATCGAGCAACTTGAAGTGTGGGGACAACGTGCTGGAGTTGAAGTCATCAAACAGCAGGCAGGTTCAGATCCTGCAGCTGTCATGTTTGATGCTGTTCAAGCAGCCAAACAACGTCAAGTAGATGTTCTTATCTGTGATACAGCGGGGCGCTTACAGAACAAATCTAATCTGATGGAAGAGCTGAACAAGATATTCCGTGTTATTCAACGTGAGATCCCAGGTGCACCTCATGAAGTCTTGATGGTACTAGATGCTACTACGGGACAGAATGCCTTAAGTCAGGCTAAGCTCTTCGGGGAAAAGAGTGGCGTGACAGGTCTTGTTCTTACGAAATTGGATGGAACGGCCAAAGGCGGAATCGTTGTGGCTATTCGTCAGGAAATGAACATTCCGGTGAAATTAGTAGGACTTGGTGAGAAGCTGGATGACTTACAGCCTTTTGATTCAGAGCAATTCGTGCATGCATTATTCGCAGGATTGATTCAAGAAGAAGAGAATGCGGACGAATCCTCCATTTCAGAGGAATAGTCTTTTACGGTTAGGCATCTGCAGAGGCTCAGTTCTGCAGATGCCTTTTTTAAATATACAAAGGTGGATACGTTACTTCTTAATTTAAGAGGTGTATAATGTGGAACAAGAAGTTTTAAAGCGAAAGGACTTTTAAATATGGCGAATACGCACATCTACACCCGTCGTGAGGAAGTGGCTAATGCGATTACTCATGGGATTGGAGCGGTCCTCAGTGTGGCGGCACTTGTATTACTCATCGTGTTTGCTAGTATCAAAGGAACTCCGTGGCATATTGTGAGCTTTACAATCTATGGATCGACGATGCTCATTTTATATCTGAATTCCACATTGGTTCATAGCTTCAAGGAAGGCAAAACAAAGGATCTGTTCGAATTCTTTGACCATTCGTCTATTTATCTTTATATAGCCGGTTCGTATACTCCCTTTTTACTGGTTGCTATTCGTGGACCTCTTGGCTGGTCTTTATTCGGTGTTGTTTGGGGTTTTGCTATTATAGGTTGCGTCTTCAAGGCTTTTTTTGTGAAAAGATTTCTATTCATGTCCACGATCTTCTATATTATAATGGGCTGGATGATTGTGATTGCTTGGGTTCCATTAACGGCTGTTGTACCAGACGGAGGCATGTTGCTTCTTGCTCTTGGTGGAATCATGTACACACTTGGAACGGTATTCTACGTCTGGAGAGGGTTTCCTTATCATCATGCTATATGGCATCTGTTTGTATTAGCAGGTAGTGTGCTTCATTTCTTCTCCGTTTTTCTTTATTTACTACCTAATTAATGAACGTATAATCACGATTTGAAGCTAGAAAAATTAACCAAGGGAGATGACAAGGATATTTGCTTGACATCTCTCTTTATTTTATGTAATATTAGTTTTGTTGAGTGTAAAGTGTTTTTCCTTGACGAAGGGAGTGCCCTTGATGAGTCAGGATGATAGGCTGGAGAAAACAAATCGAATTAATCGGTTGTTTGATTTCTATGAACACCTGCTAACTGAGAAGCAGCAGACATTCCTTAAATATTATTTTCATGATGATTTTTCCCTCGGGGAAATTGCCGCAGAATTCGAAATTAGTCGGCAAGCTGTCTATGAACACATTAAACGTGCGGAACAAGTACTTGCTATGTACGAAGAGAAATTGAGTCTTCTACAAAAGTATGAACAACGTAACCACGAAATAGAGCAATTAAGACATGTACTTACGACAGTAGATGTTTCAACAGAAGATAAGGAAAAGCTGATCTCAATATTAGATCGTTTGCAGGTATATGAATAGTAGCAGGGGGGTGGCAGCGAATGGCATTTGAAGGATTAACAGGCAGGTTACAGAACGTATTTAGTAAGCTTCGTGGCAAAGGTAAAGTATCTGAGGACGATGTGAACGAAGCGATGCGTGAAGTGCGTCTTGCCCTATTGGAAGCGGACGTTAATTTCAAAGTAGTCAAGGAATTCGTTGCCAAAGTTAAAGAGAAGTCTATTGGGAAAGAAGTAATGGACAGCTTCACTCCAGGCATGATTATTATTGACATCGTCAATAAGGAATTGACTGAGCTTATGGGTGGAAGTCAGGCTAAGCTTGCCAAGGCAAATAAAGGTCCTACTGTTATAATGATGGTCGGTCTTCAAGGTGCGGGTAAGACAACAACGTCTGCCAAATTAGCTAAACTGCTTCAGAAGCAGAATAGTCGTCCGTTACTTGTCGCTGCGGATATTTATCGTCCTGCTGCGATTAAGCAGTTGGAAGTGTTGGGAGAACAGATTAAAGTTCCTGTCTTCTCACTTGGGGACAAGGTTAGTCCAGTTGAAATTGCTAAGCAAGGTTTGCAGCATGCTAAGGATAACGGAAATGATTATCTGATTGTAGATACCGCTGGTCGTCTTCATATTGATGAAGAGCTGATGGAGGAATTACGTCAGATTCATACAGAAGTTAATCCCGATGAAGTATTGCTCGTAGTTGACGCTATGACAGGGCAAGATGCGGTCAATGTTGCTGACAACTTCAATACTCAGCTTACACTCACTGGTGTGGTGCTCACGAAGTTAGATGGTGACACACGAGGTGGTGCTGCACTCTCAGTCAAAGCAGTAACGGGTTGCCCGATTAAATTTGCTGCGCTTGGTGAGAAGATTGATGCTTTGGAGCCTTTCCATCCAGAACGGATGGCTTCAAGAATTCTAGGAATGGGCGATATGCTCTCTCTGATTGAGAAAGCACAGTCCAATATCGATGTTGAGAAAGCGAAAGAAATGGAACGTAAGATGCGTAATGCAGAGTTTACGTTCGATGATTTTCTAGAGCAAATGGATCAAGTGAAGAAGCTTGGGCCTCTTGATCAGATCATGGATATGATTCCTGGTATGGGTAAGATGAAACAAGCGAAAGATATTAAAGTTGACGACAAGCAAATGGGTCGTATTGAAGCCATTGTCTTCTCGATGACGAAGCAAGAAAAGCAGCATCCTGAGATGATTGACCACAAACGACGTAAACGGATTGCAACTGGTAGTGGTACAAATATTGCCGAAGTAAACCGTCTCATTAAACAGTTTGATGAAATGCGTCGGATGATGAAACAATTCTCAGATATGATGGGACCTAAAGGTCCTAAAGGAAAAGCAATGAAACAGTTAAAAGGATTAGCAGGAAAAGGCGGCATGAAGTTTCCTTTCCGTTAAAATACTAATACTACTATTATTTATTGAAGGAGGTGAATTTTGTGGCAGTACGTATTCGTCTTAAACGCATTGGTGCCCATAAAGCGCCGTTCTACCGTATCGTGGTTTCGGATTCCCGTTCCCCGCGTGATGGTCGTTTTATCGAAGAAATTGGTTACTACAATCCGATTGAATCACCGGCAGTAGTTAAAATTGATGAAGATAAAGCTTTGGCATGGCTTCAAACAGGTGCACAAGCATCCGATACAGTTCGTAACTTGCTTAGTAAAGCAGGCGTTATGAAGAAATTCCATGAACTTAAGTTACAGAAATAATGACTGATGAGGGGTATCTATGGAAGAATTAGTTAGTGTTATTGCTAAGGCTTTGGTGGATCATCCTGAAGATGTGACCGTGAAGACGGTGGAGAAGGATCATCTTGTTGTCTATGAATTGTCCATTCATCCTGATGATGTGGGCAAGGTTATTGGTAAACAAGGTAGGATCGCCAAAGCATTACGCACGGTTGTCACATCTGCAGCAGTCAAAATGGACAAACGAGTAACCGTGGATATTATATCTTAAAGATTTACGAAAGTGGGTTAGGATGAATGTCCTAGCCCTTTTTCGTACATGCTGAAGACATAATACTAGCATGGACAAAAGTATTATGCGCGAACGAGCGCTTTTTTTAGGAGGAGAATATGTCGGAACAATTATTAACAGTTGGTAAATTGGTGAATACACACGGCATTAAGGGTGAAATTAAAGTGTTAGCGATTACGGATTTTCCAGAAGAACGTTTTGCTAAAGGGAAACGTTTATACTTGATTCCTGGAGACGGAACTCCGTCATTTTGGATTACTGTAGAGTCTGCACGTTTTCATAAGAATACCTATATTGTAAAATTAGAAGGCTTCACGAATATTAATCAGGTGGAGAAGTATAAAGGCAGTACGCTCAAAGTATCTCAGGATGATCTTGTTGAACTACCTGACAACGAGTATTATTATCACGATATTATTGGATGTAATGTGTTTACGGATGATAATGAAGATAAGCCACTAGGTGTTATTACTGAAATTATGTCTACGGGTGCAAATGACATATGGGTGGTTAAACCTCTCTCAGGTTCGGACATTCTAATCCCGGTGATTGATGATGTTGTATTAGATGTAGATGTTAGTAACAAGAAGGTTAAGATTTACCTCATGGAAGGATTGTTATAAATATGAAGGTAGATGTGCTTACCTTATTTCCTGAGATGTTCACAGGGGTGTTCGAGAGTAGTATTTTAGGCAAGGCGAATGAGAAGGGAATTGTGTCTTTGAATGCGATTAATTTCAGAGACTTTTCTTTAAGTAAACATCACACTGTCGATGATACGCCTTATGGTGGTGGCGGTGGTATGGTGTTGAAGCCGGAGCCTATTTTTGCTGCGGTAGAACATGTCAAGACATCTACCATCAATCCTCCACGTGTGATCCTGATGTGTCCACAGGGAGAAACATTCACACAAAAGAAAGCAGAAGAATTGTCTAAAGAAGAACATCTCATCTTTATATGTGGACACTATGAAGGTTATGATGAACGAATTCGCGAGCATCTGGTCACAGACGAACTGTCCGTCGGGGACTATGTTCTTACTGGCGGTGAAATACCGGCTATGACTGTTATTGATTCTGTCGTAAGGTTATTGCCGGGTGTATTAGGTAATCAGATGTCAGCAGTGACAGATTCATTTAGTACGGGGCTACTTGAGTATCCGCATTATACACGACCTGCTGAATTCCGAGGTTGGAAGGTGCCAGATATGTTGCTTAGCGGTCATCATGCTAATATAGATGTGTGGCGTAGACAACAAGCACTGAAGCGTACGTTTACTCGTCGTCCAGACCTATTGGATAAGCTAGAACTTACGGTTCAAGATAAGAAGTATCTACGAGAACTTCGTAACCAGGAGCAATAGAAGATGAGAATGGAAGGGGAGGAACAAGATGGATTATAAAGTCTATTTTGAAAACCTAAGAGAACAACATTTGAACGAGTTAAAAGAATGGTTATCCATTCCGAGTATCTCTGCACTATCTGAACACAAGTCAGATGTATTACGTGCAGCTGATTGGTTGGCAGATTCATTAACTAAGGCAGGTTTAGAGAACGTAACTGTTCATCAAACTGAAGGACATCCTATTGTGTGTGCAGATCATTTACACGCCCCAGGTAAGCCTACTGTACTTGTATATGGACATTATGATGTACAGCCGGTAGACCCTCTCCATCTGTGGGAGACGCCTCCATTTGAACCAACTATTCGTGGAGATAAGATCTATGCTCGTGGAGCAACGGATGATAAAGGTCAAGTATTTCTACATATTAAAGCCGTTGAAGCGCTTCTAAAGCAAGAGAAGGAGCTTCCTGTAAACATTAAATTCTGTATCGAAGGTGAAGAGGAAGTAACGAGTCCGAACTTACCTTCATTCTTAGAAGAACATCGGGAGGCTTTGTCAGCAGATGTGGTCTTAATCTCTGATACGTCTTTGCTTGAAAAAGGTAAACCAGCGATATGTGTTGGACTACGTGGACTTTGTTCGCTAGATGTGAAGATTACGACAGCCAATACCGATCTTCATTCGGGTACTTTTGGTGGGGGAGTTCCTAACGCACTCCATGCGATTGTTTCTCTACTATCTACACTTCATGATGATAAAGGTCAAGTGAGTGTTGAAGGCTTCTATGCGGATGTCCCTGAACTTTCTCCTGAAATGAGAGCGGAGTTCGTGAAGCAAGCGATCGATGAGAACAAATTACAGGATGATTTGGGTCTGGATACGCTTTATGGAGAGGAAGGGTACTCCTTCGTTGAAAGAACCGGAGCTCGTCCAACACTTGAATTAAACGGGGTGTATGGTGGATTCCAAGGTGAAGGGTCAAAGACTGTGATTCCAAGAGAAGCACATGCGAAGATTACTTGTCGTCTTGTAGGACATCAGGATCCACAAGATATATTGAATAAAATTGAACGCCATATTCATGCTAATGTCCCTGTAGGCGCTAAAGTATCGGTTGTTCAACGTGAAAAGGGAAATCCGTTTACGATGGATACATCTTCACCTATGCTTCAGAAGGCCGCGGATGCATTTAATCAAGTGTATGGAGTTCGTCCGGTGTTTACTAAAGACGGAGGCTCTATCCCGATTGTCGAAACATTTGGTCGCCTATTAAATGTGCCAGTCGTATTGATGGGCTTTGGTTTACCTGATGAGAATCTACATGCACCGAATGAACACTTCAATTTAGATAACTTTGATAAAGGCCTTCTCACAATTGTAGAGTTTCTGAAACAGGTGTAAGAGGAGTAAGCGTTAATCGAAATATCATATAAAAAAAGCCACTGGGATCCTGATGTGTTGATAACATCTTGATCTTCGGTGGCTTTAATTATGTGGAGAATGATTATGTAGGAAGTTAGGACGGTTTGTTCATCTCATCAGAAGATTCTTTGATGATCGTGGCGAAGATTTCATATTTCGCTTGTTCGAGATGAGGGTGTTGTTTCTGATGTTTATCACAATATTCATTAATCATGACATGGAATTGATCGGCTTCCTCTTTAGTTAAGTAGATAGATCGATTGGATATATTACCGAAAGGGATATTGATATCCATCAAGCTGATAAATTTCTGTTTGCTCTTGTCATAGATATCAACAAGTAATTTCTGTGTTTCGGATAGAACATTCTCGATAGGAGCGTCAATTTCACTACGTTTAACAGCGATTATGCCCTGAAAGGCTTGATAATACTTCGCTGTAATGCCGTTGATTTGTTGGGTATGGTCCAAAGTGAGTAAGCCAATACTTATTAATTTTTTGGCGTGATAATATACCTTGGCAGGAACTTCACCCATGATATCGGCAATTTCCTTGACGGTGGCGGGTCTGTCTAACTTCTGGAATTCATTCATGATATCCATTCGGTATGGATCCGAATATATTCTGATATCCGCAAGGGTCTTTAATGTGATTGTATCCATCCACGTGCACCTCAGTCATAAGATCCGGTATTTATGCAAATTATGCACGTATTCATTATAATCTGTAGGTAGATAAAGTTCAAAGAATGCCACCTATTATACTTTCATAAAATTCTTTTGTGTTATTAAAAAGAAAACTGGGATCATAAGTAATCCACCTAATATGAGGTACAGCATATGCACAGGTATGAATTCTGCAACAGATCCTGCTATGAGACTTCCCACCGGCATAGCACAGGTACAGACCATATTGAATAACGATCCGACTCTACCAAGCATTTCTTTCGGTGTAACTTCCATCAAATAAGTTGCTGTTGGTGTGCTTACGAGGGGAACAGCTATGCCCATTCCGAAGATAAAGATTGCTGCTGAATATAGGGGGTAGATAGGGAAAGCTACAGGTATAAATAATAATGCATAATTTATACTTAGAATAATGAACCCACTAACAATTAGAACACTTTTTCTAAAGTTGGAACCTTTGACACTAAGCCATAATCCACT
The DNA here is from genome assembly GCF_900156375.1 of Paenibacillus macquariensis. Lineage (GTDB taxonomy): Bacteria > Bacillota > Bacilli > Paenibacillales > Paenibacillaceae > Paenibacillus_AQ > Paenibacillus_AQ macquariensis. Next base: position 246,799 of record NZ_FTNK01000006.1, on the reverse strand, counting down.
TATAAGCATACCTGAAATAAGAGAGGTACCAAGGATAGATAATCCTATAGGACCTGCATGAAGGAGTTCCTTCACATAAACGGTATTAAGGACATTAAAGGGCGTAAGGCACAAATTAACAAAGGTTGCTACACACATTATGATAAGTAGAAGTTTATGAGAAGTGATAAATTTCAATCCTACTTTAAATTCTTGAAAATAAGTTGTTGGTTGATTACTTGTGCTTGTCTGAGTAGTTGGTTCAAGTGGAACCCGGATACAAGCAATAAGTAAAGCTGAGATTACAAAAGTTAATCCATCGATGATAATAGCTCCGGACATACCGATAAGTCCTATAAGGGCTCCGGCAGTTGCGAGTCCAGCTAATTCGGCGATTCGCCCAGCAGAGGATGAGACGGAATTGCCACTGAGTAGAAGATTCTTGGGAAGTATACGAGGGACGAGGGACATTTCTGCGGGCATAGCAAAACATTCAAATGTTGAGTTGATAAATGTGAACAAGAATAAATGCCATGGAAGCAAAAGTCCTCGCCAATATAGTAATCCTGTGATGATAACCATAATGCCGCGGCTTAAGTCAGCGAGCATAACAATCATACGTGGGTTCCATCGATCTACAAGCACACCTGTAAAGAGGCTGAATAATATTCCCGGAACAAAATTAAGGGCAAACAAGGTACCCATGAGAACCTTGGAACCTGTGAGTAAATAGACCATCCAACTATATGCAATCGAATCAATGGAATCACCAAAGCGCGAGATGATCTTGGCAGTAAGAAATAACATAAAAGGATTGTTAACTTTTAATTCTCTTAGTCCAGGTTTCTTGGTTAGTGCAACATCTGTCATAGGGAACACTCCTATAAAATTTTATGAACGTTAAAATAATTTTAACGTTATGTTTATTTTAATATGTATCCATGATTTGTCAATGGTTGTTTATGTACTTTGTGAAATTCAATTGATTCTGCATGTTAAATTTTACTATAATGATAGAATACAAAAATTCTTGCAAGCAGATAGAGAACTATGTTATAATTACTCCTGTTGTGTATGAATACGGTGGTCCTCTGTCGATAATGAAGAAGAATATTATTTCTTTGGAAGAGGCAAGAACGCCTGTATGGAAGGAGGGAATTCTAAAATGAATATCCTACAAGCGATTACTCAAGATCAACTTCGCACAGATTTGCCAAACTTTCGCCCTGGAGATACTTTGAAAGTAAATGTAAAAGTTATCGAGGGAACACGTGAGCGCGTCCAATTGTTCGAAGGTGTTGTTATTCAGCGTCGTGGTGGCGGAATCGGTGAGACTTTTACAGTACGTAAAATCTCTTACGGTGTTGGTGTGGAAAGAACTTTCCCGCTTAACTCGCCTAAACTCGAGAGTATTGAAGTGACTCGTCGCGGTAAAGTGCGTCGTGCTAAACTCTTCTATCTTCGTGATCTACGCGGTAAAGCAGCAAGAATTAAAGAAATTCGCCGTTAATAAACGGACAACGTTAAGGGGCTTGATTTCAAGTCCCTTTCGTTTTAGGATAAATAGGGCATATGGATGAATTGTGCCTATATTTAGTAGGTGATGAAGCTCCGTTAAGGAGCTTTTGTTTTCTTAAATGCCAAAAAGAGGGTTTATATTCTTTATCCATTTGCATTTCATTAGGTTCAGAGAGGGCGATGAATGATGCAGCAGGACTTAGGAGTTCAGCCAGATGTAGCTGAATTAAAAGAGCATGATGATAAACCAGCGAAAAAAGGAAATAATGAAATTGTGGAGTGGATTAAGGCCATTGTGATCGCTGTGATCCTAGTTGTACTTATTCGGTGGCTTCTTTTTAAACCATTTATTGTAGATGGACCTTCTATGAAGCCTAACTTTCATACGGGAGAACGTCTAATTGTTAATGAAATTTTGTATGATATTCGTAAGCCTAAGAAGGGCGAAGTCATTGTTTTCCATGTTCCTTCCGAAGGTAGGGATTTCATTAAGCGAGTGATTGGCGTCGCTGGAGACACAGTTAAGGTGGAAGGGGATACCGTTTACGTAAACGGGGAACCTATTAAAGAGCCCTACATACAAGCTGAAATAGACAACAGACACAAAGAAAACATGACTTATAACAATAAAGATTTCCCTAACGAAAGTTTTCCAGATGGTAAAGTACCTGAAGGACACATTTTTGTAATGGGAGATAACCGTTCAGATAGTACGGATAGTCGAATGATTGGCTATGTTCCACTTGGTGATATTGTAGGTCGCGCAGATGTAATTTTCTGGCCAGTGAAAGATATGGAATGGATCAACCATTAAACCCCATGAAGGTTATGGATTAGTTGTGGTAAAGAAGAAGAGGTGATGACGGTGACGATTCAGTGGTTCCCTGGTCATATGACCAGAGCTCGCCGCCAAATTCAAGAACAATTAAAGCTGATTGATGCAGTCATTGAGTTGGTTGACGCTCGTCTTCCACTTTCAAGCCGCAATCCGATGATTGATGAGATTCTCGGGGACAAACCTCGGCTTATCATTTTGAATAAAGCGGATTTAGCGGATGCGGAAGTGACGAGAGAATGGTTAGCTTATTTTAAAAGAGAAGGACATGTAGCTTTCCCTGTTGATGCATCAACAGGTACGGGGATGAAAGAAATCCCAACGCAGCTTAAATTGCTGATGAAAGCTAAGATTGACAAGCAAATTTCTAAAGGTATGAATCCAAGAGCTATTCGGGCATTGATTGTGGGTATTCCAAACGTAGGTAAATCCACATTGATCAATAAGCTTGCTGGACGGGCTGTTGCCCTAACAGGTGACCGCCCTGGTGTGACCAAAGGTCAACAATGGATTAAAGTGAGCAAAGAAATGGAACTGCTGGATACTCCAGGGATTCTGTGGCCTAAGTTCGAAGATATGAATGTAGGTTATCGTCTAGCGGTAACTGGAGCGATTAAGGCAGAAACTCTCAATACAGAGGATGTAGCCTTTTTCGGAATCAAATATCTAGCGAAATACTATTGGACTCCTTTCAAAGAGCGTTTTGATCTTCAATGTGATCAACCATCAGATTTCGAGAATCCTGATGAAATTATCGCGATTATGGAAGAGGTTGGCCGTAGACGTGGTTGTATCATTAGTGGTGGCAGAGTTGACTTGGAGAAAGCTTGTGGGACGTTACTGCGAGAGCTCCGAGCTGGTAAATTAGGCCGATTCTCAATGGAAGCACCTTATTAATAAATAAGAGGTTTGAAGCCACCGATTCTTCGGTGGTTTTTTTATTGTTGAAATATAGGATAAGAGAATATGTTAAAATGATGTGAAATAAATGTACAGATTGATGCAAAATATGTACGGAAGGATTGTGTGAAGAGAATGAGTGATATAGAAGTGGTAGATTTGCTGAAACATGAGTCATTTTATTGGGAGCAATCCTATCAACATATTGCAGGTATAGATGAAGTGGGACGGGGATGCCTATTTGGTGATGTGATAGCAGCTGCTGTGATCCTTCCTCAAGGTCTCCTTATAGAAGGTGTTAATGATTCTAAGAAATTAAGCGCGAAGAAGCGTGATGCGTTATACGATGTCATCATGGAGCAGGCAATAGCAGTGAGTGTGGGATATGCGGATGCAGCTACCATAGATCGTATTAATATCAAGCAGGCATCAAGACTTGCTATGAAAAGAGCGCTAGACGACTTATCGGTTGTACCTAACTTTCTACTAGTAGATGCAGAAAAGGTAGATTCTGATATACCTCAGCTATCTATCATTAAAGGGGATGCTAACAGTCAATCCATCGCGGCAGCTTCTATTATTGCAAAGGTTACACGTGATCGATTGTGTGAAGGCGCATGGGAAGCGATGTATCCTGAATACGGCATCTCCATACACAAAGGGTATGCAACGAAGTTACATAGAGCGCAAATTACGGATTTGGGAGCAACACCGATGCATCGTCGTAGCTTCCTCAAAAATCTTGAAGCTGAGCAGCAGACATTGTTCTAAAAAAGAAGTGCTTAAGCGAATGGAGTCTAGCGCCGATAAAGAGAGAAAGAGCGATTTGAAAACGGAGGAAGAACTGTGAACATCGGATCATTAATCCGTGGTTTGCTGGGTGACAGCAAAGCTGGGGATGTTAAGCAATTAGATGTTAAGACGGGACAGGTGGTACGTGGCGTAGTTCTTAGCGTCTCGGACGATGGTCAAGAAGCTGAAATCCAAATTCAGGGCGTCAAAGTGCATGCTAAGTTAGAGACACCTCTACAACAGGGACAAGCTACGATGATGCAAGTGCAACCTCCAGATGAGAGTGGCATGATGGTACTAAAACCTCTAAGTGAATCTCCATATACGTCGTTAACTGCTAAATCTATGGGCGAGGTGTTAACCGCAGTAGGTTTGACAGATACGAAAGCGAATCGTGAAATGATTCAAACACTACAGGCCAGCGGTGTGCCGTTAACGAAGGAGAATGCTACGTTATTTAAAGCGATTCTGATGGAAAAGCCTGCGGGTGTTCCGCCAGAGCAATGGCTTCAGTCTGCTGCAATCGCATTTCAGCGTGGGCTACCTATGACCGGTGAGAGTGTAAGAGGTTTACAACAAGCTGTCTTCGGTCCTCCATTACATCAATTGTTATCCGGACTTAGCGAGCAGCTTACCTTGTTAGCTAAACAAGGAGGAGAATCTTTACCATCAAAAGGAATGTTAGAATCGCAAGTAGGTACAGGAATAACGCAAGTGTCAGGAGCAAGCGGCACGCAAGACACGGTTGGGAAAATAGGGAATACGGTAGGAGCGCAAGTTCAACAAGGATCTCAAGGGGCGCAAGCATTGACAGGGATGTCAAATGAAGCTGTTGGGAAGGGTACTACACCGCAGGGGAGTACATCTGGAACTACAGGTTCAATTAGCGCATCTTCACCCCTTCAGCCGCTTCTAGCGAAGCTGCAGGACGTGCTTCAGCAGCTGCATGGCACGCAGTTGTCTAATCAGCCGTCGCAGAGCGCGACGGCCGTAGTTCTACCCGCCATGGCTTCGCCAAGTGGCGGTGGAAACATCACTGGCGTAGCTATGCCAGTGGTTGATTCTTTCGCCGGCGTTGTAACACCGCCGACAAGTGCAACTGCTGCTGCACCCGGAGGGACAGCAGCAATTGTGCCGCCGGCTACGCAGACGGCGGCATTTACGGGCGAAGCACCCGCAGGTGCTTCGCAACAGCTTGCGCCAACCCAAGGTGAAGAACCTTGGGTGGGGCGCATGTTGAAGTTGCTCGGTGCGGAGCACGAGCAACAGGCCGTGCGCGGCGGCGCAACGCCGCAAGCGCAACAAGCGCCGCAGGGCACAGCCGCGGCAGGGAATGTGCCGCTAGGCAACATGGCTGCGGCTGTGCCAGTGCCGCAGCCCCAGGCGACTTCGACCGCAGGGAATGCTGTGCCTCCAGCGATTCTTTCAAGCATTGACGCGCCGACAACAAATCAGCCACAGGGTACAAAACCAACCGCTAACGCGCCTTTGACTACTCAGGGTCAAGATGCGCAGCCTGCGCAGGGAGCATCTTTTGCACATGTTGCCAAAGGTACATCGGATGCGATACTTCATGTAGCTACCACCTTGCCTATAGTGGGTGGGAATGGTAATAGTGCAGATACGCCGGCGCATGATTCTCTAAAAGGCGTTCTGCTTGAAATGTTAGATAGAACGGATCTGCCTCCAGCGCTGAGAGAAGCTGCACAACAGCTTGTCCAGCAGATGACAGGACAACAACTTTTACTAAATACGGATCGTACTGCTCCGTTTGCTCAAGTCACGATGTTTATTCCCCTAAATGGTCAGGATGGTCAGGAGACGGCATCTGTTCACATTCAGGCTCGTCGGGGGAAAAAAGGGGAACTCGATGCATCTAACTGCCGTCTATGGTTCGATCTAGATATGAAACATCTAGGGTCAACACTTGTAGATGTACAAGTCGTCGATAAAATCGTCAGTCTGAAAATTCATAATGATCATGAATGGATGACATCCCTCATTGAAGATCGTCGTGAGGAGATCTCGCAAGCGATTCATTCTATTGGGTATCAGCTGTTAAGTCTCAAAGCGGAACCTCTACCCATACCTACTGTCGCTGAAGTAGATGGCAAACAAGGTAGCGTGACCTCGGAATATACTCCTCCTACCTATAAAGGAGTGGATATGCGGATATGAGTGACAAGACGAAAGATGAAGCAGCTCTTTCTATGAAAAAGGCAGTCGCCTTGAAATATACGCCAGGGGAGAGCGAGGCGCCAATCGTAGTAGCTAAAGGTAGCGGTAGACTTGCAGAGACTATTCTTGCGAAAGCGAAAGAAAATGGTATTCCTGTCCAAGAAGACGCAGCTTTAGTGGAGGTTCTTTCTCAATTGGATCTAGATCAACAGATTCCTGCTGAACTGTATCAGCTTGTGGCTGAAGTGCTTTCATACATCTATCGTACAGATGGACTAGCCAAAGAAAGAAGGCCAAGCTGATGGAAGAGCCGCGTAAGAGGGACACACGTAAGCAAAAAGGTGCATTTGCAGAAGAGCAGGCTACCGTTTTCTTAGTAGATCAAGGATATGAAATTATAGATCGTAATTGGCGCTGCCGCAGTGGAGAATTAGATATTGTCGCTCGCAAAGAGGATTGTTTAGTCTTTGTTGAGGTGCGTAGCCGTAGTGGAAGCACGAGGTATGGCACACCGGCAGAGTCTGTAAATACACATAAAATGATTCAAGTACGCAAAACGGCTGAAGTCTATCTATTATATAAACAGATCGATTTCGCCACCATAATGTTTCGATTTGATGTTATTGCAGTACTTCTGAATGCTGATATGACGGTATCTAGTTTGGATCACATCGTGGAAGCATTTTAGTCTTCAGCTAAGCTAATACACATAGAGTTGAAATAATCTTTTTCTCAACTAACAAGTATAATAAGTCGAATATCAAGAACTCCTCTTTTTGAAATTAAAGATTATTTCAGTATTAAAAGCACATAGTCTTTGAGACTATGTGCTTTTATATTTTTGCTAGTCCTAATTCAAATCCAAAGTACTTGAAAAAGGACTATTCTAAATAAAATCATCACTTCGGCATTGAAAATTAGCCTTGATCAGTGATTCTTTTTGTTACTAAATTCATATGAAATCTATCAAGTAATGATGTAGATGCATTTATTACATTACTTCCTCCCCGGGATTTTGCTGCCGATCCAAATTCCGATATTGAATGGCTTCCGCGACATGCGAAGATCCAATCTTATCTCTGCCATCGAGATCAGCAATTGTCCTAGCTAATTTTAGAATGCGGTCATAGGCTCTCATGCTAAGACCTAATGCCTCCAGCGTTTCTTGCAGCATCGTTGCCGTATCGGAGGAAAGAGCGGCGAAGTTGCGAAGATGTCTACCTGCTAATTCACTATTATAGGAGAAAGGTAAGTGACGGTAACGTCGCAATTGTATGCTATGTGCTTGCATCACATGCTCTTTCATTTCTTGTGAAGATAAGCTAAAGGACTCTTTTGTCCACTCTTTTGGACGAGGAACATCCACTTGAAGATCGATTCTATCCAATAAAGGACCGGAAATTTTGGCTCGATAATGAGCAATACGTGAACTACTACATGTACAACGGTGTTCAGGATGATGGCTTCCAAGATAGCCACAAGGACAAGGATTCATGGATGCGCATAACATAAAGTGTGCTGGAAATGTATGCACTGCGCGTGCACGACTAATCGTAACTGCTCGGTCTTCTAAAGGTTGGCGTAAGACTTCTAACACATTTCGAGAGAACTCGGGGAGTTCATCTAGAAATAATATTCCACGGTGAGCAAGGCTTACTTCTCCTGGTTTAGGAATCGTGCCCCCGCCAATTAGTCCTCCAGATGAAATCGTATGGTGTGGTGAGCGGAAGGGACGTTGTCTCAGTAGGCCTGTGGATGGTTCTTTTAGTTTGCCGGCCGCGCTGAATATTTTGGTCGTCTCTAGTGATTCTTGTTCAGTTAAAGCAGGTAGAATGGTGGGTAGACGTTTGATCAACATGGTTTTACCTGTACCGGGTGGACCGATAAGCATAATATTATGCATGCCAGCCGCTGCGATGGTTAGTGCTCGTTTGACGGGTTGTTGACCTAACACATCGCTATAATCTTCACAACCGGCTGTGTAGATTTTGGAAGCTGATGAGATAGTCACAGAGGAGGAGGGCTTCTGGAGATAATCTAATGAATGAAGAATGACCGGAGGATCTGTTTCCTTTCTCACAGTCTTAGGCAGAATGCCATTGGGATATAATAATTCTCTTAGGTGTCCTAGACTAAAGACTTTCATATTTTTAATTAGATCTGCTTCGGCAGCATTCTCCTCGGGCAATAGAACGGCATTGAAGCCTTCTTGCTTCGCACGATCTACCATAGAGAGGACGCCGGACACGGGTCTCAAAGTCCCATCTAATGCAAGTTCACCAATCATAAGTAGTCGGATATCTGATGGAAGGATAATCTGGCCACTAGTAACGAGAATTCCGAGTGCAATGGCTAGGTCGAATGCTGAACCTTCCTTTCGAAGGTCCGCTGGAGCTAAGTTGATCGTAACTCTTTGCATTGGAAATCGAAATCCACAGTTCTTAATGGATGCTCGAACTCTTTCAACGGCTTCGCGGATGGCAGAGTCAGGTAGTCCAATAATAGAAGTCTGTGGTAGGCCGTTAGAGATATCCACTTCGACTTGAATAATTACGCCATCAATCCCATATAAACAAGCGCTATACATTTTACCGTACATAATTAAAAACACCTCTCTTCTATATAGTGGATACGCTGTAGACCGTATACCGCATTAGAAAAAGGTGCTTCCTTTTTTTTGCGAATGAAATGATTAGATAAAGCTTAGTTGGAATAGGAGTATTTGTCAATGTGATAGGTTGATCTAGAAAGTGTTTATTATTAACTCGAATTTATTTACTATATTTACCAATTGTTCGCAATAAGGGATGAAATCGATATCAAAAGAGTGTCTATTCAAGTGAGTATATTAAGGAAAGCGTTTTAAAAACATGATACAATGAGTTGGGTTTATATTTATTTCCAATTTAAATATAAGAGGTATACTTTTAATAGTATACATAACCTATATTTCTCGCAGAAAAGCGCAAAGTCTCATGTATTAAGGAGACTACTGCCAATTCTACTTGGGAGTCTCGACTTGTTGCAGTCATGTTGATAGGAGGATCCGTTAATGAATATCCATGAATATCAAGGTAAGCAAGTTTTAAAACAGTATGGTGTTTCCGTTCCTAACGGAAAAGTTGCCTACACCGTGGAAGAAGCGGTAGAAGCTGCCAAATCTTTGGGAAGCCCGGTAACGGTCGTTAAAGCCCAAATTCATGCTGGAGGCCGCGGGAAAGCTGGCGGTGTTAAAGTAGCTAAAAGTTTAGATGAAGTACGTACTTATGCTGAAGAAATTCTTGGTAAAGTATTAGTGACTCATCAGACTGGTCCTGCAGGTAAAGAGGTTAAACGTCTCTTGATCGAAGAAGGCTGTGATATTCGAAAAGAGTATTACGTAGGTGCTGTTGTTGACCGTGATACGGGACGTGTTGTTATCATGGCGTCTGAGGAAGGCGGCACTGAGATTGAAGAAGTTGCTGCTGTAACGCCAGAGAAGATTTTTAAAGAAGTGGTTGATCCGGCCGTAGGATTGCAAATGTTCCAAGCTCGTAAATTGGCATATGCGATTAATATTCCGAACGAACTAGTGAACAAAGCTGCCAAGTTCATGATGGCATTATACACTGCCTTTGTTGATAAAGACTGTTCAATTGCTGAAATTAATCCGCTTGTCATTACAGGTTCTGGTGACGTTATGGCACTGGATGCTAAACTTAATTTTGATTCTAACGCTTTATTCCGTCATAAAGACATTCTTGAACTTCGCGATTTAGATGAAGAAGACTTGAAGGAAATCGAAGCTTCGAAATATGATCTTAGTTATATTTCATTAGATGGTAACATTGGCTGTATGGTTAATGGTGCTGGTCTTGCTATGGCAACGATGGATATCATCAAGTATTACGGTGGAGAACCCGCTAACTTCCTCGACGTTGGGGGCGGTGCTACAACTGAGAAAGTTACGGAAGCATTCAAGATCATTTTATCCGATGAGCAAGTAAAAGGAATATTTATTAATATATTTGGTGGAATCATGCGTTGTGACGTAATTGCTAATGGTGTTGTTGAAGCTGCTAAACAGCTTGGATTAACTCGTCCGCTGGTTGTACGTCTAGAAGGAACAAATGTTGAACTTGGCAAGCAAATTTTAGCAGAGTCAGGACTTAACATCGTATCTGCGGATTCAATGGCTGATGGTGCACAAAAAATTGTCGCGCTAGTAAAATAATTACCTTTAAATCGATAGGGGATGTGAAGTAATCGTGAGCATTTTAGTCGATAAACATACAAAAGTCATTACCCAAGGTATTACGGGTGCGACAGGTCTATTTCACACCAAAGGCGCATTGGATTATGGAACCCAAATGGTGGGCGGCGTAACTCCAGGCAAGGGTGGTACGAATGTAGATATTACATTGGAGAACGGTGAGACGGTTAGCTTACCGGTATTTAATACCGTTGTAGATGCGAAACAATCCACTGGAGCAACAGCAAGTGTGATTTATGTTCCACCTGCTTTCGCAGCTGATTCCATCATGGAAGCTGTAGATGCGGAACTAGATCTAGTCATTTGTATTACTGAAGGAATACCTGTTCTGGATATGATCAAAGTTTCTCGTTATCTAGAAGGTAAGAAGACGGTTCTAATCGGACCTAACTGTCCAGGTGTTATTACGCCAGGGGAATGTAAAATTGGAATTATGCCTGGTTACATTCATCGTGCAGGACATGTGGGTGTCGTTTCTAGAAGTGGAACATTGACTTATGAAGCGGTTCATCAACTGACGACTCGTGGTATTGGTCAATCATCCGCTGTAGGAATCGGTGGAGATCCTGTCAAAGGATCGGAATTCATTGATATTTTGAATCTTTTCAATGAAGATCCTAATACGTACGCTGTGATCATGATTGGTGAAATCGGCGGTACAGCGGAAGAAGAAGCCGCAGAGTGGATTCGTGAGAACATGACGAAACCTGTAGTTGGGTTTATTGGTGGTGTGACTGCACCTCCAGGAAAACGTATGGGACACGCAGGTGCGATCATTTCCGGAGGTAAGGGAACTGCGGCTGAGAAGATTGCTAAGCTCGAAGAGTGTGGCATCAAGGTCGCTCCTACACCATCAGAAATGGGATCTACATTAGTTAGCGTTCTAGAAGAACGCGGTATGCTAGATAAATGTATGACACAGTAATATTTCTTCATGTATAATGAGCTTACAAGGTAAGCAACCTTTTATTTCCTTTTAAGGAATGGAAGGTTGCTTTTTTTGCGTTTTTCTATTGTGTTGCTTAATCCATTGCGGGAGCGGGTTTCTCGAACCATTTAAGGAGGTAATTATGGGTATTAATGAAGAAAGATTGATGCTTGTCGCATTACATGAATTGGATGGAATCGGTTGGAAAACGATTGATCGAGTATTGAAACATGTTTCGCTTTCGTATCAAATGTTGAATTATAGTCATCATGATTGGGAGAATGTTGGTTTAACGCGAGAAAGGGCAGAATCTGTCGTTAGGCAATTGTCGAAGGAACGGATGGAGAAACGCTGGGAACAGCTTGCCTTGCGGGGAATAGAAGTGATTACGATATGGGATGATGAATATCCTGATTTATTGAAAGAAATACATCAGCCGCCATGGGTGTTATACTGTCTCGGTCAACGCGATCTACTAATGACGCTTTGCATAGCTATGGTAGGTACACGAATCCCTACCTCGTATGGACGGAAAGTAGGATCAGTTCTGGCAGAAGAGCTGTGTCAAGCGGATATAACCATTGTGAGTGGTATGGCAAAAGGTGTAGACAGTGTATGTCATGAAGCATCACTCGCATGTGGTGGGAATACGATTGCAGTGATGGGAACGGGAATGGATGTTATTTACCCGGCCGAAAATCGTTCTTTATTTGAGAAAATCTCTAAAAGTGGTTTAGTCGTGACGGAATACCCACTGGGTACCCCATCACATCCGGGTCTCTTTCCTCAGCGAAATCGAATTATTGCAGGATTGAGTGTAGGTACGTTGGTTGTTGAGGCAGATGTTCGAAGCGGATCACTCATTACAGCGGATGCAGCCATGGAAGCAGGGCGAGATGTATATGCTGTTCCTGGGCCGATAACTTCGCCTAAGAGCAAGGGTGCACTCGAATTGATTAAGCAAGGCGCAAAGATGGTAACCTGTGGTAGAGATATAATGGAAGAGTATGAATCTCGTCTGCTTGAAATAAGCAAAGAAAAGCCTAAGGGAGGGAGTAAAGAAGGGGCCAAAATGAAAAATTCATTGTTTGAAGATTTGACAACTGATGAGGTTGAACTATACCATATACTCGAGCAGGGTCCTTTTACACTAGATCAGTTGCTGTTACTAAGCCATTGGGATTTTGGACATTTGCATTCAGTTCTGTTATCTTTAATCATAAAAAAGCAAATTACCCAATTAGCTGGTGCTATATATAAGATCATATAATATGGTTGTTTGACAGAATGATGGTTTGATTGTTGGAGAGGAGATGAATCCATGGCAGCAGATTCACTAGTCATCGTAGAGTCGCCTGCTAAGGCGAAGACGATAGGCAAATATCTAGGAAGTAAATATATCGTTAAAGCATCTATGGGTCATGTACGGGATTTGCCTAAAAGTCAGATTGGCGTAGAGGTTGAGAATGATTTCAACCCTAAATACATCACGATTCGCGGAAAAGGTTCTATATTGAAAGAATTGAAAGATGCTCGAAAAAAAGTGAAATATGTTTATCTCGCAGCCGATCCGGATCGCGAAGGTGAAGCTATTGCCTGGCATTTGGCTCATGCACTTGATGTTGATCTGACACAGAATTGTCGCGTAGTGTTTAATGAGATTACGAAGCAAGCAGTGAAGGATGCTTTTAAAACACCACGTAAAATTAATATGGATCTAGTGAATGCGCAACAAGCACGTAGAATCCTGGACAGATTAGTAGGGTACAAAATTAGCCCTCTATTATGGAAGAAAGTCAAAAAGGGTTTGTCCGCAGGGCGTGTTCAATCTGTCGCCGTTAAGATTATTATGGACCGCGAAAATGAGATTGACAGCTTTGTTCCCGAAGAATATTGGAGTATCACAGCACAGTTAGCTAAGGGTGATACGACATTTGAAGCAAAATTTCATCGTCTTCACGGTGAGAAGAAAGTGTTGTCTTGCGAAGAGGATGTTAAAGAGGTATTGAAAGAGATTGATGGAGCTTCTTATACGGTAAGTGAGGTCAAAGAGAAAGAGCGTCAGCGTCATCCATCGGCTCCCTTTACGACGAGCTCATTACAACAAGAGGCAGCAAGAAAACTCAATTTCCGTGCAGCTAAGACGATGTCAGTAGCTCAACAACTCTATGAGGGTGTCGAATTAGGTAAAGAGGGTACCGTGGGTCTTATCACATATATGCGTACGGATTCCACACGAATTGCTGCTTCTGCAGCCGAAGAAATCAAAGAATTTATCGGGAATAAATTTGGAGAAGCTTTTGTACCAGAGACTCCACGTCAATTCTCTAAGAAATCGGCAAATGCACAAGAGGCGCATGAGGCCGTTCGTCCAACATCAGTTCTACGAGAACCTGAAAGTGTTAAGGCATTCTTAAGTCGTGATCAACTAAGACTCTACAAGTTAGTCTGGGAGCGTGCTGTTGCTAGTCAGATGGCATCAGCCATACTGGATACACTCTCTGTCGATATTAGTGTGGGTACGGCGACGTTCCGAGCAGTTGGTTCTAAGGTACGTTTTCCTGGGTTTATGAAGGTATATGTAGAAGGAAATGACGACGGAACAACGGATGATGATAAGTTCTTACCTGCTCTTGAAGCGGGGAATAAATTAGTGAATACAGAAATAGAACCTAAACAACACTTTACGCAACCACCACCACGGTATACGGAAGCGCGTCTTGTGAAAACGCTTGAGGAACTCGGTATAGGTCGTCCAAGTACATATGCACCGACACTTGAGACGATACAAAAACGCGGCTATATTGCTATGGAAGAGAAAAAGTTCATGCCAACGGAGTTGGGTGAATTAGTTATTGAGCAAATGGAACAGTTTTTCCCAGAGATTCTAGATGTGGAATTCACAGCACATATGGAAGAAGATCTGGATCACGTGGGTGAAGGCTCAGAAGATTGGGTGAAAGTACTTGCACAATTTTATGAATCTTTCGAGAAACGTCTAACGGTCGCTGAGGAAGAAATGAAGGAAATTGAGATCGAAGATGAAGTATCCGATGAAATCTGTGAAAAATGCGGTAAACATCTCGTATACAAATTAGGTAGATTCGGTAAGTTCTTAGCTTGTTCTGGATTTCCTGATTGTAGGAATACGAAACCTATCATTAAAGATATAGGCGTTAGTTGTCCTGCATGTAAAGAAGGTCACGTGGTAGAAAGACGTAGCAAGAAAGGGCGTATTTTCTTTGGATGTGATCGATACCCTGAATGTGATTTTGTATCATGGGATCGTCCATCATTGAAGCCTTGTCCAAAGTGTGATGCTATGATGGTAGAGAAACGGAATAAACAAGGGAATAAATTACAATGTACAGTGTGTGACCATGTTGAGTTAGTTGAAGACACCGATGATATCGCAGAATGAACAATTGCAGGGGGTAATGAAGTTGACAGAAATACAAAGAGTAACGGTCATTGGAGCAGGACTAGCAGGAAGTGAGGCGGCTTGGCAGATCGCAAGCCGTGGCGTTCCAGTAAGATTATATGAAATGCGTCCAGTTGTGAAGACGCCGGCACACCATACGGATAAATTTGCTGAATTAGTATGTAGTAACTCCTTACGTGCCAATGGCTTAACTAACGCAGTAGGTGTATTGAAAGAAGAAATGAGAATGTTGAATTCTCTAGTGCTTGGAGCAGCTGATAGAAATGCAGTGCCTGCTGGTGGGGCTTTAGCGGTCGATCGTGATGGGTTCTCAGGAGAAATAACAAATACACTTCACAATCATCCTTTAATAGAAGTCATTAATGAAGAATTTACACATATACCTGAATCAGAGATTGTTGTTATGGCGACAGGTCCTCTAACATCGCCTGCATTATCTGCACAGATCCGTGAATTAATGGGTGAAGAGTATTTCTACTTTTATGATGCTGCGGCACCGATTGTAGAAAAAGATTCTATTGATATGGATAAAGTATATTTAGCGTCTCGTTATGATAAAGGTGAAGCCGCTTATTTAAACTGTCCTATGAATGAAGAAGAATTTAATGCATTTTATGATGCGCTGATCACCGCTGAGGTTGCTGAACTTAAAGAATTTGAGAAAGAAATTTACTTCGAAGGATGTATGCCGATCGAAGTCATGATGAAACGTGGTAAGCAGACGGCTCTGTTTGGCCCAATGAAACCCGTGGGATTGGTGAATCCACATACAGGTGAACTACCGTTTGCAGTTGTTCAGTTACGTCAGGATAACGCAGCGGGCACACTATATAATTTAGTTGGATTTCAGACTCACCTTAAATGGGGCGAACAGAAGCGTGTGTTTGGCATGATTCCAGGACTTGCGAACGCAGAAATTGTTCGTTACGGTGTGATGCATCGTAATACATTTATTAACTCACCGAGACTCCTTCAGCCTACGTATCAACTGAAAAGCAATGAGAAGCTCTTCTTTGCCGGTCAGATGACAGGGGTGGAAGGTTATGTGGAATCTGCGGCTTCGGGTCTTATAGCGGGCATTAACGCAGCTAGAATGGCACTAGGTGAAGAATGCCTAGTATTCCCTGAACTAAGTACTTTAGGAAGTATGTCACACTACATTACGAATGCGGATCCAGATCATTTTCAACCGATGAATGCAAACTTCGGATTGTTGCCTAGCCTAGAGAAAAGAATGCGTAACAAGCAAGAAAAGAATCAAGTGCTAGCAGAAAGAGCTCTTGAGAGTATCCGTTCCTTCAAAGAACAGAATGGACTCGTGAACGGTACAGAGTAAAGTTTATGTTGTCAATCGTTCAATTAAAAGTTTAGGAGGCCATAGAAATGGATCTAACATTTCATGCGACAACGATCTGTGCAGTTCGACATGATGGTAAATCTGCCATAGCTGGAGATGGTCAAGTTACCTTTGGTGAGAGCGTTATTATGAAGACTACTGCTAAGAAGGTACGTCGTCTTTATCGTGGACAGGTCATTGCTGGATTTGCTGGTTCGGTGGCTGATGCGATTACATTGTTTGAGAAATTTGAGGGTAAACTTGAAGAACATCATGGAAATCTGCAACGAGCAGCTGTGGAATTGGCGAAAGATTGGCGTCAAGACCGTATTCTTCGCAAATTGGAAGCTCTTATGATTGTTATGAATAAAGATGGCATGTTACTTATATCGGGTGGCGGAGAGATTATTGAGCCTGATGATGATGTGATTGCAATTGGTTCCGGCGGTAATTTTGCCTTAGCAGCTGGAAGAGCTCTTAAAAGACATGCTCCAGAGCTTGAGGCTAAGGAAATTGCAAGAGAAGCACTTCAAATTGCTTCGGAGATATGTGTATATACCAATGGAAATATTCTGGTGGAAGAATTGTAAGATTATGATTGAGAATACCCAAGAGGGTGGAGGAAACCATGATGAATAATCAATCTTTGACGCCTCGACAGATAGTAGCCGAGTTGGATAAATATATAGTTGGACAAAAACAAGCAAAAAAATCTGTAGCGGTAGCACTTCGTAATCGTTATAGACGTAATAAACTTCCAGAGCATCTGCGAGACGAAATCGTACCAAAAAACATCCTCATGATTGGTCCTACCGGGGTTGGTAAGACAGAAATCGCAAGGAGACTCGCTAAACTGGTCAACGCTCCATTCGTTAAGGTGGAAGCAACTAAGTTTACAGAGGTTGGATACGTTGGGCGTGACGTGGAATCGATGGTGAGAGATTTAGTCGAGACTTCGATACGCATGGTGAAGTCAGAGCGCACCGAGAAAGTCCATGAACAAGCGATCGAGATGGCTAATGAGCGTATTATTGAAATTATTGTTCCTTCTAGTTCAAGTTCTAAGAATCAACGTAATCCTTTCGATATGCTTTTTGGTGGTAGTAACAATAATAACGAACAGACTCCGCCGGAAGAGAAAGAGAATAGCAGTGTGGTTGAACGTAGAAGGAAAGTGAAGTTCAATTTATTGGCAGGTAATCTTGAGAATGATGTGATAGAAATTGATGTTGAGGATAGCAGTTCATCTATGATGGATCTATTTTCTGGTCAAGGCAATGAACAAATGGGCATGAACATGCAAGAAATGTTGGGGAACCTTATGCCCCGTAAAACGAAGAAACGGAAGCTTCCTATTAAAGAAGCTCGAGTAGTTCTCATCCAAGAAGAGGCAGCCAAGCTTATAGATATGGATGAAGTGATTACGGAATCCGTTCGTCGTGCAGAGCAATCGGGTATCATTTTCATTGACGAGATAGATAAGGTAGCTAGTCCAGGAAAGGGATCAGGACCTGATGTGTCACGAGAAGGAGTTCAGCGTGATATCCTTCCAATCGTTGAAGGGTCAACCATCATGACCAAATATGGTCCTGTAAAGACGGATTTTGTTCTCTTTATTGCGGCGGGAGCTTTTCATATTGCTAAACCGTCCGATCTGATCCCTGAATTGCAAGGACGTTTTCCAATTCGTGTGGAACTGAATAGCCTATCATTAGAAGATTTTATATCTATTCTAACGGAGCCTGAGAACGCTTTGACGAAACAATATGTCAATTTGCTTAAGACAGAAGATATCGACCTTCAATTTGATCCATCTGCGATTCGAGTGATAGCAGAGATGGCAGCGTCAGTGAACCAGAATACGGAGAATATCGGGGCTAGAAGGTTGCATACGATTCTAGAGAAGCTTCTGGAGGATTTATCATTTGAAGCTCCTGAACTTACACTAGAGAGCTTGACGATCACCGCTGAATATGTCCGTGAAAAACTTGGGGATATTGCACAAGATCGAGATTTAAGTCAATATATCTTATAATCGTAAATTGACGAATAATGGTAACGAAAATGGGTAAAAAGTATCTATTTTTCGCCATTATGCATTTAGAATGTGAGAAAATATTACAAATTTCGACACGAATTAGTCGGAAATAACTTGGTTTTTAACCCTTACACCCTTACACTGACCTATTTTGAAACGAAATGAAAAAAATATAGTAAGCACTAAGGAAAAGAAGCCCTATTTCTAAAAAAAATAGGGCTTTTTTCTTATTGTAATAAAACGTGATCTCTACGAAACTTAAGCTATACAACAAATACGCTATTTTTCACTAAAGTACGAGTTTTTTCTTGTTTTTTTATAAATTTTGTCGAAAAAAGAGGGTTTTATGTGTTGTTGTTGAATTAATTTTTATAGTTGTAGAATTTAAGTACATATATGAAAGTTCGAAAGAGGGGATAAGGCTTGGAATTGTTGAATGGAGCAACGTTTCAAAGGTTGCAAGGAGCCTTGGACGCGGCTAATACGAGACAGCAAGTGATTTCAAATAATATAGCCAATAATGAAACACCTTATTTTAAACGTTCTGAAGTATCCTTTGAAAGCTTGCTTCA
Organism: Paenibacillus macquariensis; assembly: GCF_900156375.1. Taxonomy (GTDB): domain Bacteria; phylum Bacillota; class Bacilli; order Paenibacillales; family Paenibacillaceae; genus Paenibacillus_AQ; species Paenibacillus_AQ macquariensis. Next base: position 228,029 of record NZ_FTNK01000006.1, on the reverse strand, counting down.
ACAAGAAATGAGTGGAGACATGCCGGTTCTCAAAGGGATTAGGACTGACTCACGACATTTTTCAATTGGGCCCATCTCATCAGTTCCCACGCCTGTCATTTCTCAGGATGATTCGACAGCTATGAATAATAATTTAAACAATGTTGATATTGAACAGGAAATGTCATTATTAGCAGATAATCAACTCCGGTATAATTCATATATTTCACTGATGAATGAGAAAATTAAAATGATGCGTACAGCTGTGGAAGGGAGATAGACCTAAATGACACTGAGTAATAGTTTCGGTATTAGTGCTTCTGCCTTAACAGCGCAAAGGTTTAGGATGGATGTGATATCATCTAATATTGCCAATGCAGAAACAACAAGAGCAAGTGTAGTCAATGGGGAAGTTGTACCATATCGACGGAAAATGGTTGTGCTCACACCAAATGAGTCAAGCTTTTCTAGCATGCTCCAATCACAATTGAATAACGAGTCAGCAAAAGGTATCGGGAATGGCGTTAGGGTGAAGGCCATTAAAGAAGATAGTTCGCCACTAAAGCTAGTCTACAATCCCGCACATCCAGATGCCAATGCTGAAGGGTATGTATCTATGCCGAATGTAGATATTGCAAAAGAAATGGTTGATATGATTGCGGCATCACGTTCTTACGAAGCTAACATAACAGCTCTTAACGCTTCTAAATCAATGACTATGAAGGCTTTGGAAATCGGTAAATAATGTTGAGTATTTAGAAGAAATATAGAGATAGAGGAGGGGAACTAATGATCCAGAACACGATGTTCAGTACCCAGGCAATGAAGCCACTTCAGTTACAAACCAATACAGAGCCAGTTACGACGACTCCTTCTGATTCGCTTAGTAATTTCGGATCCTACTTGGAGAACGCAATTCAAAAAGTCGCAGACCAAGAAAAGAATGCAAACACGATGAGTGATAAATTGTTACTCGGACAAGTGAATGTAGATCAGGTTATGATTGCTTCCGAACAGGCTTTGTTAAGTTTACAGCTTACAACACAAGTTCGAAACAAAGTGATTGAGGCATACCAAGAGATAATGCGAACACAAATATAGTTGTAGCTAGCTAAGCTTCGGGTGGGGTGACATTGTGAATGAAAGAATTTCCCAGTATAAGGATAAAGCGGTCCTATATTGGAATAAATTTGGTAAAACTCAAAAGATAATATTTATTTCTACGATATCGTTAATCATTATTGCATTTATTATTGTTACTATGATGTTCTCAAAGACGGAATATGAAGTCGCATTTACAGATTTGAGCTCAAATGATGCAGCAGGGATTATGACCTTTCTGGATGGAAGTAAGATTCCATATAAGATGAGTTCGGATGGCAAAAGTATTTCTGTACCTAGTACGCAGGCAGCTCGTGCGAAGGTAGATGTTGGTTCGCAGGGTATTATTGAGAATGGTTCAATAGGGTACAAAATTTTTGAACAGAGCTCATCAGCGATTGGTATGACCGATAGCGAGTTTAATGTTAAGTATAATAATGCGTTAAATGGAGAAGTAGAACAGCTCTTGAAGAGTATGAATGGTATTAGAGATGCTAAAGTGCTTATCAATTTACCAGAGGAAAGTGTCTTTGCAAGTGGTGATGATAGAGATAAAGCTTCTGCATCCGCTGTATTGAAATTTAAAGCCGGATATACTCCGAATCAAGAGGCTATTGACGGTTATTACAATCTTATGAAGACAGCCATTCCGAATTTACCGATAGAGAATATTACAATTTCGAATGATGAAGTTGAACTTGCATCTACGGCAAAGGGTGGTCAAGGTGTCATGGAGACAGCCATCGAGGCTAACTTTGCACTACAAAAGAGATTTGAGAACGATGTTCGTCAAAATGTTAAACAATTCTTATCTAAATTTATGGGTGCGAATAAAGTGGAAGTTCTTGTAGCTTCAAAGCTAAACTTCGATAAAGTCCAAAGTAACGAAAAATTGGTTAAACCAGTAAATGAAGAAGACATGAAGGGAATAGAAATCAGCGTACAAAAGATTTCTAAGAACTACTCAGGAAAGAGTAGCCCTGATAGTGGTGTTGCTGGTACGGGTGCAGAAGAGGTGCCAGGATATCCAAGTACTTCAACATCAGGTGATAGCACTTCCGAAGAATTGTCTGAAACTGTGAACTATGATGTTAATCGTATTACGAGAGATATTATATCTAGTCCTTATTCTGTTAAAGATTTAACCATTAATGTTGCAGTTGAACCACCTACAGGACAACAAAGTTTAGATCCAGCAACAAAAGATGCGATAGAGAATATTTTAAGGAATATCGTAAGAGCATCTGTTGCAGATTCTGGTATTACATATACAGACGCAGATTTAACTAAAAAGGTTTCAGTTTATTCTCAAACTTTTGGTGGAACGGAAGTTCCATCGTCTGGTTTGAAGCTCTCCAAAGGTGTTTTATGGGGGATAGGATTAGCTGCATTAGCATTATTAGGACTAGGTGGATATCTAATTTACCGACGTCGTAAACAAAAAGAAGAGTTGGAAGAGGATGTTCCTTTCCAAATTCCAACAGAGTTCCCTTCGATTAATTTAGAAAGTATGACCAATGAAAGTCAAGTGCGTAAACAGCTCGAAACTCTGGCGAAGAAGAAACCAGACGAATTCGTCAACTTGCTACGTACATGGCTGGCGGACGAATAGAGGTGAGTGTATTGGCAAAGTTAACTAGTACTGGAGGGTTGAGTGGTCGTCAGAAAGCGGCGATCTTACTCATCACCTTGGGGCCTGAAGTCTCGGCACAAATATTCAAACATTTACGTGATGAAGAGATTGAACAACTCACGCTCGAAATTGCCAATGTTCATAAAGTGGATAGTATAGACAAAGACACCATTATGGCTGAATTTCATCAGATTTGTCTTGCGCAAGAATATATTTCACAAGGCGGTATTAACTATGCCAAGGAAATATTGGAGAAGGCACTTGGCGAGAATAAAGCGCTTGAAATTATTAATCGCTTAACAGCTACGCTTCAGGTGCGCCCGTTCGATTTTGCACGTAAAGCCGATCCAAACCAAATTTTGAACTTTATCCAAAATGAAAATTCTCAGACCATCGCTTTGGTACTTTCTTATTTGCAATTCGAGCAATCGGCAGCTATCCTTTCTTCCTTACCGCAAGAGAAGCAAGCAGATGTTGCTCGAAGAATTGCGGTTATGGATAGTACCTCACCTGAAGTCCTTTATCAAGTAGAGAGAGTATTGGAACAGAAGCTCTCTTCAACGGTTACACAGGATTACACGAATGCGGGTGGTATTGAGTCTATCGTTCAAATATTGAATGGGGTTGACCGAGGAACAGAACGTACCATTCTTGATTCATTAGAAATCCAGGATCCAGAATTGGCAGAAGATATCAAGAAACGTATGTTTGTATTCGAGGATATTGTGAATGTGGATAACAGATCCATTCAACGTATTATTAGAGATATTGAGAACGCAGATCTTCAACTTGCGCTTAAAGTGGCTAGTGAAGAAGTACGTGACGTTATATTCCGAAATGTATCGAAACGGATGGCAGAAACATTCAAAGAAGAAATGGAATACATGGGTCCTGTACGACTGCGTGATGTTGAAGAAGCGCAGACTCGTATCGTAGGAACCATTCGCAGATTGGAAGAAGCCGGTGAGATCATAATTGCACGCGGTGGAGGGGATGACATCATTGTCTAATTTGATTAAGCATTCCCAGTACGTGTCTGTGGAAGCGCTGAAGGAATTGGATTTGGCTAAACAGTACAACTTCTTAGAAGAAGAACCTTCATTAGAGGAAGTAACGCCTGAGATTCAAGAAGCTGTTATCAAAGTTGATGAAGAAACACAACGGTTAAAAGCCGAAATGCTACAGGATGCGCAGGAATTTGCGGAACGACAAGTCCGTGAGTCATCATTAGCAGCTGAACAAATGTTGTCAGATGCAACGGAGAACATCGACCATTGGTGGAAAGAGCGTCGAGAACAAGATGAACATTTGATTGAAGCGCTTAAGTCAGAAGGTTATGAGCAAGGTTATAATGAGGGGCGCATCAAGGCGGAAGAAGAACTCCAGATTAGGATAGAAGAAATGATGGCTGAAGCTCAAAAAATATTAGATCAGGCCTATCTTGTGAAAGATCAAATTATTCAAGAAGCAGAGCCATTTTTAGTGGAATTAAGTACTGCGATTTCTGAAAAAGTCATAGACAAACAATTAACCATCGAGAGTGAGTATATGATTGATTTGATCAGAAAGAATCTATCTCGCAAAAGAGAACAAGGGATTATCATTCTATGTGTAGCTCCGACTCAGTTTGGTTTTGTACAAGCAGCTAGGGAAGAACTTAGTCTTGCTATTGACTCCCAAGCAGAACTCAAAATACTCCCTGATGCTACAGTGAAGGATCATGGTTGTGTTATTCGCTCTTCATTTGGGAGTGTAGATGCACGAATCGATACACAGCTCGCTGAGATCAAGAAAGAGTTGATTCGGATTGCACTAGATAATGAGGATCGGAGAAATCAGGATGAAGGTGCTTGATAGTCAGCGGTACATGGATCATCTAGAACAATTGGACCCTGTGAGAGTCAATGGGAAAGTGACACAGGTCATTGGATTGATGGTTGAGTCGGAAGGCCCAGATGCTAACATTGGTGACGTGTGCTATATCTATCCTAGCAAAAGTTCAAAACCTCTACAGGCTGAAGTCGTAGGCTTTCGGGATAATAAAGTGCTTCTGATGCCTCTAGGGGATCTACAGTCCATTGGGCCTGGCTGCGATGTGGTAGGAACAGGGAAACCTTTAAGTGTACAAGTTGGATCAGAATTATTAGGAAAGGTGTTGGATGGATTAGGTCAACCCTTGGATGGATCGCTGATCCCAACAAGAATGGCATATAGTTCAACATTTAGACCTCCTGCTAATCCACTGAATAGACCTAGAGTACTTGAGCCGATAAGTATCGGTGTGAGAGCGATTGATGGATTGCTTTCCATAGGTAAGGGACAACGGGTTGGTATTTTTGCGGGATCAGGTGTTGGTAAAAGTACTCTAATGGGAATGATTGCTCGTAATACTTCTGCTGATGTTAACGTCATAGCTTTGATTGGAGAACGTGGTCGTGAAGTTTTAGATTTCATTGAACGTGATCTAGGACCTGAAGGATTGAAACGCTCAGTGGTCATCGTGGCCACATCTGATCAACCTGCATTAATTCGTATCAAGGGTGCACTCATAGCAACAACAATTGCAGAGTACTTCCGGGATCGAGGCATGAATGTCATGTTGATGATGGATTCTGTCACTCGTTATGCGATGGCACAACGTGAGGTCGGTCTAGCGATTGGTGAGCCACCTGCTATGAGGGGTTATACTCCGTCGGTGTTCGCTAATCTACCTAAGCTATTAGAAAGAGCAGGGACGGGTCCTACAGGATCTATAACGGCCTTCTATACCGTATTGGTGGATGGTGATGACATGAATGAGCCTATTGCAGATGCAGTGCGTGGTATTCTTGATGGTCATATCGTGTTGAACAGAAATATTGCCAATAAGGGACATTTTCCAGCCATTGATATACTAGCAAGCATTAGTCGAGTTATGAAGGATATATCTACGGATGAACACACGGGGGCTGCTGAGAATTTAAAACGATTACTAGCAGTGTATACGGATTCCGAGGACTTAATTAACATTGGTGCATATCAACGAGGATCTAATGATAGTATCGATGAATCTATTGATTTTATTCAACAAATATGGGATTTTAGCAGGCAAAAAGTGAATGAGAAAGTAACATTGGAAGAAGTGAAAGAACGTTTGATTTCTGAATTTTCGAGGAGATGACCACTAAAGCATGAGATTTCATTATGCATTTCAGAATATTGTGAATCTGAAGGGGAACGAAAAGGCCCAAGCAGAATGGTTGTTATCTAGTGCAATCGTAAAACTTCAAGAAGAAGAAAAGTCATTACATGAATATGAGAATATTAGAATGAACATGACGGATCAACTTCATTTAGAAGTAGAGAATGCAGCTTCAGTAGCAAAAATTCGGGAAATTCAAACGTATGTTGAACATCTTGACCAGTGTATTATCAATAAACTTTTAGATGTTCGTAAAGCAAACGTGGTCGTTCGAAAGAGTCAGAGTCATTTGACTGATAAAATGGTCGATGAAAAAGTATGGGTTAAATCGCGAGAAAAAGCAAAAGACAAGTTTCAACATGAAACAAACCTCCGTGAACAAAACGAACTTGATGAAATAGCAACAGTACGTTTTGCTATGAATGTTCGCTAGATTCAAGCTATGGAGGATGTAACAAATGTCTTGCCCCTTAGGGAGGAATAACAGTGGCTCGTAATTATAATGATTTTGAAGAAGTTGAGAAGGAATCAGCAGGGGGCTTTGAGCGATTTTTAGTGTTAATGATCCCTATAATTTTCACAATAGTTCTCCTTGGCGTATTACTAATTCTATTTAATATGAATATTCGTAATGCTGCTCTTGAAATAGCTAATAAAATTCCGGTTGTTCAGAATTGGGTACCTGCTCCAAATCTAGATCCGGAAAAAACGAAGCTACAAGAGAATAAAGAAGAGATAAAAAGTGCAGAATCTACGATTAAAGAACTTAAAGATAAGCTGAGTGCTCAACAAACGGAATTAAAGCAAGCAACTGAAGGTAAAACGCAACAAGATACGCAATTAAAAGATTTACAGAGTCAAATAGAAACGTTGCAAAACGAAAGTATCCTAGCTGAAAATCCAGAGCAAAAGGTAGATAACTATCAAAAGCAAATTGATGAACTAGCTAAGATGTACGGAAACTTAAGTCCAAGTAAAGCTGCACCCATCATACAAAACTTGACCTTGGAAGAAATGGTACTCATGTTCGAATCTATGAAGAGTGATAAGAGAATCGCTATCTTTGAGAAAATGGATCCGAAAGTTGCGGCAGAAGTGACGATGATGATGAAAGATGCTAAACCAGCTCAGGATTTACAAATTTCTGCACTTCAATCGCGAGTGAAGAAGAATGATACGGCAACAACTCAAACATCAGACAAACTGAATAAGAGTCAGTTGAGTCAGACCTTTGCAACCATGACGCCACAAAGTGCTGCAGATCTACTCTTCCAGACATATAAAATTAGTCCGGAGAAGACGTTAACGATATTAAACTCTGTGGACGATAAGACACGTTCATCCATACTTGGTAAGATGTCATCTATTGATTCAGTGACGACAGCCAAAATACTCAATAAACTTATGAGTAAATAGGTAGGGTTCATTTTCCACGAATGATATGGAAGGAGGTGAAAAATACGATGACGCTTATTTTTAAAAATATGGCAAGTAGCACTTCAAATGTGAGTACGGGCTCAACAACTGGGAAGGTATCCACAGAAGCTTCCGTTAATACTAGTGATGGAAATGCTCCAGTGGTAGATCAATCGTTCTCGCAACTCTTGGGAGGAGGAGAGACGGAAAAGTCACTTATTTCTCTTTCAGATGCAGCTACATTGTTGGAAGGATTACTCCAGAATACTTCACTAAAAGAGAATACATCGACAGTAGCAGATCCGCTTGTCCAACTACTGCAAGGGCTTAATGATGATATGACTAAACTTGATGAGGCAATAACGGAAGATCCAGCTCTTATGGCGATTCTTCAAGGCTGGCTACAACAAGTAAATACGTTGTTAAACCCAAACGAATTGGGATCTCAACCTATTGATCTGGAAGAGGCTTCTACCATATCCAAGCTCGCAGACGATCCTGGAACGATTAGATTTGCATTGCAAGATGGGCTAAGTCAATTAGTAGCTTTACTGCAGAATAAAGATATTACTACGAATACCTCTGCACAAGCTGTTCAATTGTTAGCTTCTTTTGAGGGTCTATTGCAAGCAGCAGGAGTTGTGGACCAACAGAAGTCTCTGGGTACTGCTCAAGGTAATACAACAACTGACCACGCTTCTTCCAACCAGAATGTTACCGTGAGTAGATTAACAGATAATCAGGGCATTTCTGTTCAAAGTAGAGCAGCAGTCTTGAGTAATCAGAATGTAGTTCCGTCGTCTTCAACCGTGCAAACTGATCAATCCGTCAAGACAGTACAAGGGACCTTGTTAACTCAAAGTAACATAGTACCTGCAGCATTAGCATCTGTGGATGAGGATTCGACAGTGAAGGAAGTTGATGCTCTAAGCACGAGTGAAGGGACGTTTACAGCTGGTGAGCTCGTTATGAGAGAAGGAATAAAGAATCCTCTAAAAGCAGCGGCAGCGGCTATTCCTGTTGAACAATTTGCCAAAGAAATGACTAGTTTTGTAGTTAACAAGCTGGATATTGTGAAGCAAAATGGCATGACTGAAGCAAGAATATCTCTTTATCCAGAACATTTGGGGCAAGTGGATATTAAGATTACGATGTTGAATGGACAATTGGTAGCTACGTTTATGACAGAGCATGCGGGTGCAAAAGATTTGCTTGAACAGCAAATGTCTCAACTACGAACAGCACTTCAGTCTCAAGGACTGCAAGTCGAGAAGTTGGAAGTGACTCAGAATCAATCACTACAATCTCATATGTACCAAGATGGCCGTCAGCCTAGTGCTGGTCAACAACAATCCAATCGTAGATCTAAAGAACGCGATGGTCAATCTGATGATTCATTAGTGGTAGCTGAGCTGACTGAGGAATGGAATGACAGGTTATCGGCGCAAATCAATACAGATAACGGTAGTACATTTGTAGCGAAAGCTTAAAGAGCGGAGGTGAAAATGTGGCTTCAGATAACATTTCAACAAAAAATATTTGGCCTAATTATTCTACAAGTAATGTACAGACAGCAAGTAAAAAGGATACTTCAGCGATGGGTAAGGATCAGTTCCTAAAGATCATGATGGCCCAGCTTAAGAATCAAGATCCAATGCAACCGCTGGAAGATAAGGAATTCATCGCACAGATGGCTCAGTTTACATCCGTTGAGCAATTGATGAATATATCTGGTCAATTGACAACATTGAACCAATCACTTGGCAGTGTATCTGGACTTATTGGTAAAGATATAAGTTGGGTAAGCACAGAAACTTCTGGTAGTAACTCGGAAGTGAAAACAGGAACGGTGACTTCAATTGTTATCCGTGATGGGGTTCAGTATGCAACAGTAGGAAAAGAAGCTATTCCGGTTAATCTAATACTCGAAATAGCAGAACCAAAAGTAGTTATTAAGGATCCTAATGTGCAGCCAGATGTGGATAATAACGTGGAACCTGATAAGGAGACGGATGTAGAAGAAAGCGGGACAACCCCATGAGTGAACGGATGACGATTGGGCAATTATATCCAGCCAAAGTAAATCCAGTAGCTTCTTCCAACAGAAGTAATGCCCGTAAACCCCAGATTGAAACGGATAAGGCCTCCTTTGATCAACTGTTGCAGAAAAATTTGCTCAAGTTCAGCAATCATGCTGCAAAACGTTTAGAGCAACGAGGGATTGAGATCCCCAGAGAACAGTTGGCACGAATATCCGATGCTGTTGATCAGGCAGCAGCAAAAGGAAGTAAAGAATCACTTATATTATTGAATGATATGGCCTTGATTGTGAATATACCGAACCGTACGGTTGTAACGGCGATGGACGGTGGATCCATGAAGGATAACGTCTTCACGAAAATTGATAGTGCTGTCATTATTTCATAACTGGCTGGCCCGAACCGGAAGCCAGAGGACTGTTGATCGATTGATATGGTCCATGCTACTTAATAAGGAGGAATAATAGAATGTTAAGATCTATGTATTCAGGGGTTTCGGGTATGAAAGGCTTTCAAACAAAGTTGGATGTTATTGGTAATAACATTGCCAATGTGAATACGATTGGATTTAAGTCTGGTCGAGTGATGTTCAAAGATATTATGAGCCAAACGGTTTCAGGTGTAACACCCCCAAATGATACTACTCAAGGTGGTGTGAATGCTAAACAGATCGGTCTAGGGGTGTCGATTGGGTCCATTGACACATTGCATTTGGCAGGAAGTGCTATGACAACCAACAATCCAACGGATTTACGGATTGATGGAGATGGATTCTTTTTGGTGAAGATGAATGAGGATCAGGACGTTCCTTTTCTAACACGTGCCGGTGACTTCCATATTGATGCCGCACGTAATCTAGTAACATCAGATGGACTGTTTGTATTAGATTCCGACGGTGGACCAATCAATATTGACGCAGAGGTTACGGCTTTTACAATCGCGCAGGACGGTACAATTGTTCAAAAAATGGCTGATGGAACGACAGTACCAGGAGTTCAGCTTGGCGTAGCTAAGGTGACCAATCCTGAAGGGCTTGAGAAGATTGGTGGTAACTTGTACCGTGTAACGTTAAATGCGAGTCCTGACGGTGAGTTTGAACCAGGAACAGCAAATAGTACTGAGTTTGGCACTGGAGCTATCATTGCTGGACAATTGGAAATGTCTAACGTAGATCTTACAAGTGAGTTTACTGAGATGATTGTTGCACAACGTGGTTTCCAAGCTAATTCTCGTATCATAACAACATCTGATGAAATCCTCCAAGAAGTGGTTAATCTGAAACGTTAATGATTTAGCGGGAGGGGAGGGATAATCTCCTCTCCCAAATTTTCATAGGAGGGTTATTATGATCTCGGTAACTAGAATTAATGGTTCAAAAATGTGGTTGAATGCTCTATTGATTGAAATGGTCGAAGAAACACCTGATACCTACATAACGTTAATCACAGGAAAAAGATTAATAGTACTTGAAAAGGCTGCCGAGGTTATCTCACTTGTGAAACAATATAGTCAAGAGATTGGCCTGAATAATGCAACTATTAAAGTACAACAAACGGAGGAAACCCCATGAAAAAGATGATGCCATGGCTGATTACAATTTTGTTAGCCATCACTTTGATCGTACTAGCCGTCTTCTTATTGATGGCAAATCAGTTTCCAAAGGATGATGTCGCTAATGCTGTTAATTCCGTTGAGACAAGACATTTGTCAGCGGATGAAATCGTAGAATTGACTTCAGAAATTACTGGAATTAAAACAAACCTCTCGGATCCCGATTATATCGTATTGATGAATTTTGCGTTTCAATTGGATACCAAGAAGTCTAAGGAAGAGTTTGACAAGATCAAAGATATCAAAATCAAGCCAATTATCCTCAAAACACTTGCTGATACAAAAGCTGAGGATTTAAAAGGTGCGAATGGTAAAGATCAATTAAGCGCAAAATTGATCAATTTGATTAATAAAACCTTAACCGAGGGGAAATTGACTCAAATCGAGATCACTGATTACTTGTTAGCATCAACCTAATAATTGAAGCATTGGACATAATCCTGTAAGGGGGTGAGATGATTGGTAGATGTATTATCACAAAACGAGATTGACGCCCTGCTCGCTGCACTATCTTCTGGAGAAATGGACGCTGAAGAGCTCAAAAAAGAAGACACACAGAAAAAAATCCGTTCTTATGACTTTAAGAGAGCTGTACGTTTCTCTAAAGATCATATACGCAGCTTAACACGGATCCATGAGAATTTTGCGAGATATCTTACAACTTATTTTTCAGCACAGTTAAGAACTTTTGTGCAAATTAGCGTCGTTCAGGTGGAACAGCTTCCGTATGATGAATTTATTCGTTCTATACCTAAGATGACGATTCTTAATATTTTTGAAGCAGAGCCACTTAAAGGTAGAATGGTCATGGAAGTTCATCCGAATGTAGCTTACGCTATGTTAGATCGATTGCTCGGTGGTATGGGGAATGCGCCTTCCAAGATCAATTCACTCACTGAGATAGAAACGACGATTATGGAGCGAATTTTTGGTAGGGCATTTGAAAGTTTGCAAGAAGCGTGGAAGACGGTATTAGATATCACTCCGCGTATGGAAGCCATGGAGACTAATCCACAGTTCATGCAGATTGTATCACCCAATGAGACTATTGCGTTGATATCATTAAGTACCAAAATTGGTGATACAACTGGGATGATCAATCTATGTATCCCTCACGTTGTTCTAGAGCCTATTATGTCCAAATTGTCGGCACACCAATGGTTCGTGTCGCAGAAGAAAATAAGTGAACCTGTTGAAGTAGAATCTTTAAAACAACATGTTAGACATGCGAAATTAAAGATTGTAGCTGAACTGGGTAATTCAAAATTATCTATTTCTGAATTTTTGGGATTGTCCGTGGGAGATGTCATCAGTTTAAATAAGCCGGTCAACTCGGGGCTATCCATTAAAGTAGGAGATAAATTGAAGTTTATTGGAAGTCCTGGGACATTGAAGGATCGCATTGCAATACAAATTGATGAAATTGTCAGTGAAGGAGTTGAAGATCATGACGAGTAAAGATTATTTGTCCCAAGAGGAAATTGATGCTCTTCTTAGACAATCTGATTCAGATAGTCCTGTGGAAACCATAGAAACGGTTGATGACTATCTGATACCGCTTGAACAAGATGCTTTGGGTGAAATTGGTAACATTACATTTGGTAGTGCAGCCACAGCACTTTCGACATTGCTTGGCAAAAAAGTGGAGATTACCACACCAAGAGTTTCAATTATCACCCGATCTCAATTCGAAAATGAGTTCCCTAAACCACACGTAGCTGTCCATGTAACGTATGTTGAAGGGTTTGAAGGTATTAATTCCCTAGTCATCAAGAATAGAGATGCACAAGTTATCGCAGATTTGATGCTTGGTGGTGAGGGTAATCCTTCCACGGAAGAGTTGAATGAGATTCATATCAGTGCTGTTCAAGAAGCTATGAACCAAATGATGGGGTCCTCAGCAACATCCATGTCAACGCTGTTTAATCGTTTTGTAAACATTTCACCTCCAGGTATCAATATTTTAGATATTGAAAGCGGTGAAGGAATGTCAAGTATTCCTTCGGAAGAGACATTAATCAAAATTTCATTTCGATTAACCATTGGAGATCTAATTGACTCGACCATCATGCAACTTCTAACGGTAAGCTTCGCAAAAGAGATGGTGCGGATATTAATTAGTGGAACAGAAGAGCCTGCACCCTTAGAAGTAGCGGCAGCAGTAGAGCAAGTACAGCCTCCAGTGAATTATGCAGCTCCTACGCCTACTCAGCCTAGCCCTAGTAATCAAGGACAGATACAGGCACAGCCAAATGGCTATGGGCAGCAACCCATTATGCCGGGGTACGACATAAATCAACAAATGCAATATGCGGCTCCCCCACAGCATTATGGGGCACCAAATCGTAATCTAAATGTACAGCCTGTACAGTTTGCTAACCTGCAGTCTGCTCCATATAATCAGATTGATCAAAACAATTTAGAATTATTAATGGACATTCCCCTTAAAATCACCGTAGAATTAGGAAGGACCCATAAGCAAATAAAGGATATTCTTGAATTGTCTCAAGGTTCGATCGTTGAACTAGACAAGCTCGCTGGCGAACCAGTTGATATTTTAGTGAATAACAAACTGATTGCAAAAGGTGAAGTTGTTGTTATCGATGAGAATTTTGGTGTGCGTGTGATAGATATCATTAGCCAGTGGGACCGTATACAGAAATTACAATAAGCATAATTAGAGGAGGGTTTTTACCAATGGCAAATCGAATTCTTATCGTGGATGATGCAGCTTTTATGAGAATGATGATCCGAGATATTTTAACAAAAAATGGTTTTGAAGTAGTTGGAGAAGCACAGGATGGTGCTCAAGCCATAGAGAAATTTAAGGAAGTTCGTCCAGACTTGATCACAATGGATATTACGATGCCTGAAATGGATGGTATTACTGCATTGAAAGAGATCAAAAAAATTGATCCAAGTGCAAAAGTTATCATGTGTTCTGCAATGGGTCAGCAAGCTATGGTTATCGATGCTATTCAGGCGGGTGCGAAAGACTTCATCGTTAAGCCGTTTCAATCGGATCGTGTTGTTGAAGCAATCAATAAAACACTGGGCATTTAGGACCGTTTTATGAATGATGTGAATTACGGGTTGAATATTGTTTATGTAATTATTGTTTTAGCAGTTATCATTGCACTCATAATTTTGTTGATTCGTTTCTTGGGCACTAAAAACAAATCTTGGTTCAGTAATCCAACCATACGAATACTTGGTGGTGTTGGACTCGGGCCAAACAAAACATTACAAGTGATTGAAGTAGGAAATAGTGTGTATTTGATCGGCGTAGGTGAAAATATTAACCTTGTTGATAAAATTTCCGATCCGGATGAGGTAATCTCTATATTGGCAGCACTAGAGGAAGAGGCAGCGATGAAAGGTAATATGCTGCCTCCATTCTTAAGTAAACTTGTTAGTAAATTGCGAAGAGAGCAACCTTCGCAAGAGATTGAAATAGAAAATGGATCTTCATTTCATGAAGTGTTTGACTCCAAGATTCGTCGGATGTCTAGCCGAAAAGACAAAATGGAAGAACTGCTCCGAGAAGATAATAATAATGATCGGTTGAGTGATCCATGAAAAAAAAGCTCATATTAGTATGTTTATTATTAGGAATAGTCAGCTTATTCTCCATCACGGCGGCTTTTGCGGACCCTATTCCTAATATTGATATTCAGATCGGGGATTCTGGGGCTGGGAAACCAGCTACTAGCTCCTTGTCAATACTTCTCCTCATCACTGTGATCAGTATTGCTCCGGCTTTATTGGTGTTAATGACGAGTTTTACCCGGATTGTGATTGTACTTGGTTTCGTCAGAACTTCACTAGGGACACAACAAATGCCCCCGAATCAGGTGTTAGTCGGACTTGCATTGTTCTTAACATTGTTTGTGATGTCACCAACGCTATCATCCATGAATGATGTCGCCCTTCAACCGTATTTAAAAGGAGACATTACACAAACAGAAGCCTTAACTAAAGCTTCCGAGCCCATCAAAAAGTTCATGTTTTCACATACACGAGAGAAAGACCTGTTATTGTTCATGAACTATACGAAAATGGAGAAGCCTGCTACATATAATGATATTCCGCTTACGGTGATGGTACCTTCCTTTGCAATAAGTGAGCTTAAGACGGCATTTCAAATGGGATTTATGATTTTTATACCCTTTCTAGTTATAGATATTGTGGTTGCCAGTGTGTTGATGGCCATGGGGATGATGATGTTACCTCCCGTAATGATATCACTGCCGTTTAAGATTTTACTTTTTGTACTCGTTGATGGTTGGTATTTAATTGTTAAATCGTTACTGCTTAGTTTTAACACATAGCACATAGTAAGACGTATATGTGGTGAGGGAGATCAGTCATGAATTCGGATTTTATTATTGGACTGGCTGGACAAGCGATTTACACCGCACTTAAAGTAAGTGCACCAATGTTGCTTCTGGGACTCGTGGTTGGTTTGATTATTAGTATATTTCAAGCAACCACCCAGATACAGGAGCAAACACTCGCGTTTGTTCCAAAAATAATTGCTGTATTGTTATCGTTATTGTTGTTTGGTCCTTGGATTTTAACGACACTCGTAGACTTTACCTTTAATATATTAGACAATTTGTATAAATATATCGGTTAGGTTGAATGTCAATGGAATTAATACTGCAAGGTTTCCCGATCTTTTTGCTAATTTTTTGTCGAATTACATCTTTTTTTGTCGTAGCTCCAGTCTTTTCATCTAAGGGTGTGCCTGCGCAGTTTAAGGTAGGATTATCATTTTTTATCAGTCTGCTCATTTACCTAACCTATGGTATTAATCAGTCCATTCCACAAGATATGACTTATATTCTACTCATAATAAGTGAAATCATGGTGGGATTACTGCTGGGGTTTGTTGGGTACATGTTGATCACAGCGATTCAGACAGCAGGTTCATTCATAGATATACAAATTGGATTCGGGATTGCCAATGTATTGGATCCTATGACTGGTGCTTCTGTACCGATGCTAGGTAATTTCAAATACATGATTGCAATGCTGCTCTTTCTAAGTATGAACGGTCATTTACATTTAATAGAAGCTATTTTTGATAGTTATAAATGGATTCCATTAGGAAATGATTTCTACATGAAGCTGTACGGTGGTAGTATTACTGAATTTTTAATTAAAACGTTTAGTCAATCCTTTGTGTTAGCTTTTCAAATGTCAGCTCCGTTGGTAGTAGCGATGTTTTTAACTGATGTTGGGCTTGGCTTTTTAGCGAGAACTGCACCTCAATTTAACATCTTTGTTATTGGAGTTCCACTGAAAATTTTCTTAGGTTTGGCGATGTTGTTATTGCTCATCCCCAGTTTTTCATATGTATTCGGCAACCTTTTTGAAATTTTGTTCGAATCGATGCACAACCTGCTAGGGGTCATTGGGAAACAGCCAAATTGAGCAGGATGGAGGATTTGATCGTGTCCTTTAGATATCCTTTGGACTTACAGCTATTTTCTCAAGAGAAAACAGAGAGGGCCACTCCTAAAAAACGCCAAGATACACGAAAAAAGGGACAAGTTGCAAAGAGTATGGAGATTTCAGGCTCTGTCACGCTTCTTTCTGCGTTTCTCTGTCTTCTTATATTTAGTGGATTCTTTAAGGAACGACTTGTTAATTTGTACAGCGATATATTTATGAACCGGTTGTTGACTGAGATAACAATCAACAATGTCATGATGATATTTAAAGAATATGGTATTCAGGTATTGATGATGATGGCCCCCTTGTTTATAACGGTGGTCGTCATGGCACTTATTGCGAATTTCATGCAGGTGGGTTTCTTGCTCACAGGTCTAAAAATGGAATTCAACAAGCTTAATCCCATCAAAGGGTTCAAAAATATATTCTCGATGAGATCATTAGTTGAATTTGCTAAATCTTTAGTCAAGCTAACAATTATCGGGTATCTCGTTTACAGTACTTTATGGGGTAAAAAGGTAGAAATTGCATCACTGTCTGAAATAAATTTAGATAATATCTTAAAGTTTGTAGCAGATCTGACGATGAATTTAGGGCTTAAAATTGCAATTGCGTTATTTGTACTAGCTATTTTGGATTATATTTACCAAAAGTATGAATATGAAAAAGGAATACGAATGTCGAAGCAAGATATAAAAGATGAGTACAAAAAAATGGAAGGTGATCCGTTAATTAAAGGGAAGATTAGGGAACGTCAACGAAGGATGGCTATGCAACGCATGATGCAAGAAGTCCCGAAGGCAGATGTTATTATCACGAACCCAACCCACTTTGCGATCGCTTTGAAATATGATGGATCTACCATGGAGGCTCCAAAGATTATTGCTAAAGGTCAGGATTATATGGCTTTAAGGATTAAAGCAATTGCGAAGGAACATGGCGTCACTACAATGGAAAATAAGCCTCTGGCTCGCGCACTCTTTCAAAGAGCGGAAATCGGAGATTCGATTCCTGCAGATTTGTTTCAGGCGGTGGCTGAAGTACTGGCCTATGTATATAAACTAAAAGGTAAAAAATCATAAATGTGGGATTGGAGGCATAGAGAACCGTGAAAATCAAAGAAATCACCGTCCTGACAGGAATCATCGGTATTGTTCTTATGATGATTCTTCCAATCCCGGCGTGGCTTTTAGATATTTTGCTCGTGATTAACATTTCAATTGCACTCATGATTTTATTGGTATCTATGAATACCAAGGAAGCACTTGAGTTTTCCATTTTCCCATCACTACTTCTTATTACGACGTTATTTCGTCTTGCATTGAATGTATCAACAACGAAGTTGATTCTTTCTACGGGAGAAGCAGGTACAGTCGTTGCGACATTTGGTAGTTGGATCGCAGGTGGTCAAATTGCAATAGGATTTATCGTATTCTTAATCCTAGTTGTTGTGCAATTTATTGTAATTACCAAAGGGTCTGAACGTGTCGCTGAAGTAGGAGCACGTTTTACACTAGACGCAATGCCTGGTAAGCAAATGAGTATTGATGCAGATTTAAATGCTGGATTAATCAACGAGAAACAAGCAAGAGATAGACGTAGCAAAGTAGAACGTGAAGCGGACTTCTATGGTGCCATGGATGGTGCCAGTAAATTCGTTAAAGGTGACGCGATCGCAAGTATTATTATCTTGATCATTAACTTGGTTGGCGGATTTATTATTGGAATGACCATCCACGGTATGTCATTCGGTGAAGCGATTTCGACATATTCGATTCTGACTATTGGGGATGGATTAGTTAGTCAGATTCCAGCTCTATTGATTTCTACTGCTGCTGGTCTGATTGTGACACGCGCTTCATCTGAAGGGAATCTTGCAGATGATTTAACTAAGCAATTGTTTGCTTATCCTAAATTGATTTACATTGTTGGTGGGACTATTGCAATGCTCGGTTTCTTTACACCGATTCATATTATTACGACGTTACCACTAGCTGTTCTATTAATATTCTCTGCAAGAAAGATGCAACAGAATTTGGATAAGAGACAATTAGCTGACGAACAATTGGAAGAAGAACAGCAAATTGAAGAGGTTAGAAGTCCAGAAAGTGTTATTAATTTACTACAAGTTGACCCAATTGAATTTGAATTCGGGTACGGACTTATACCCCTGGCAGATACACAACAAGGTGGAGATTTACTAGATCGAATTATCATGATCCGTCGACAATGTGCACTTGAACTTGGACTTGTGGTCCCTGTTATCCGAATTCGCGACAATATTCAACTAAAACCGAATGAATATGTCATAAAAATTAAAGGGAATAACGTCGGCGGTGGTGAATTATTACTTAATCACTATTTGGCTATGAGTCCAGGTTATGATGACGATTCCATATCAGGTATTGAGACGTTAGAGCCTGCATTTGGTCTTCCAGCTCTGTGGATTGATGAGAGTACTAAGGAACGTGCTGAATTATCTGGGTACACCGTAGTGGATCCTCCTTCCGTGGTAGCGACACATCTGACAGAATTGATTAAGAAGCATGCTCACGAGTTACTTGGTCGACAAGAAACAAAGACACTTATCGACAATTTAAGAGAAAATTATCCTGTTCTTGTCGATGAACTGATTCCATCCGTGTTATCTGTGGGGGATGTTCAAAAAGTGCTTTCAAAATTATTACGCGAGAAAATTTCTGTGCGTGATTTAGTAACGATTTTTGAGACATTGGCAGATTGTGGAACTTATTCTAAGGATCCAGATGTTCTAACTGAATATGTACGCCAATCTTTATCAAGACAAATTACTCAGCAGTATTCGCAAGAAGGAGAGACCCTTAAGGTCATAACCGTTGGTCCAACGTTAGAAAAGAAAATTTCGGAAAGCGTGCAGCAGTCTGATCAAGGAAGTTATCTTGCTTTGGATCCCATGTCTACACAGACGATATATCAGAAGTTAAATGAACAAATTAATAGGTTGCTACAATCGGGACAACAACCTATTTTCTTAACATCACCAACGATTCGTATGTATTTACGACAGGTCATTGAACGTACCATGCAAGATATACCCGTTCTCTCGTATAGTGAATTGGAACCAAATGTAGAAATTCAAAGCGTTGGAGTGGTGAATTTATGAGAGTGAAGCGGTACATAGTCGAACATATGCCGGATGCCATGCAACGAATCCGGGGTGAACTAGGTAGAGATGCTGTCATTCTTAGTACAAAGGAAATAAAAATAGGTGGTTTCCTTGGTATGTTCACGAAGAAGAGGATTGAAGTAGTCGCTGCTGTAGAGAAAGAAGCTCAAGCAATTACAAGCCCAGCGCGTCCTAATAAACAAGCTTCCGCCAAGAATGAATTGAGTGCTGTGAATTCTATTAAGGGCGTTCCAAACGCTGGTCTCTCGACATTGAGCGTACCAAACAAGGCGGTTCCGGCAGCTTACAAAAGAACGAATGATGTTCTTAAAGCTGGGATGAATGATGTTGCTCGCGATCTTGAACTATCATCAATAAGTGTTGCAGCAACGTCAGAAATGATAAAAGAAGAACAACAAGTTGAAGAGAGACGACAACTAGAACCAGAGAGACCTACCCATGAAGCCTCCATCAAGATGATAGATCAGAAAGTATCGGATGATCCACTGCTAAAGGAAATAAAAGAAATGAAATTGTGGATGGCTAAAATGGCCAAGCATTCGATGATGAAAGAAGAATTACCGGAATCACTTCAAAAAATTCAGGAGCAACTAATACAGCAGGAAGTGGACATACATTTAAGAGCAGAATGGATCGAAGCAGCTTGTGAGAAATGGGAGGATAGCGAGCGTTCCTTAACGGATGAGCAACTCCACCAATTTATTTACGATAAAGCATTTTCTTTTCTTGAAAATCGGCTTGGTGGTGGAATTAACAGCACTACCAAAATTGTTTATGTCGCTGGTCCTACGGGTGTTGGCAAGACAACAACCATTGCCAAACTTGCAGCAGAGCAGTTGTTCCGATATCAGCGAAAGGTTGGATTTATCACATCTGACACGTATCGTATATCTGCCGTTGAACAACTCAGGACTTATGCGTCTATCTTAAATGTACCGTTAGAGGTAGTCCAATCACCGGGTGATATGCAACGGGCCATGCAACGTCTTGACTATTGTGATCTAATACTCATGGATACGGCTGGTAGGAATTATCGAAATGAATTGTTAGTATCGGAGCTTCAAAGTTTGCTTTCACACGCTGGAGATAGTGAAACGTACTTGGTATTGAGCTTGACGTCTAAGTCACAAGATATGGTGAAAATCACGGAACACTTCAGCAAGTATGGTCTTGATAAGGTGATCTTTACGAAGCAAGATGAGACAGGAAGTTATGGACCCATATTTAATTTACTTAATAACTTTCCACTTCATCTTTCTTATATGACGAATGGACAAAATGTCCCAGACGACTTGATGATGCCGAATCAAAAGATGTTATGTGACCTCCTTTTGGGAGAAAGGAAAGATGAGTCATGAATGATCAAGCTCAATCTTTGAGGAAAATGGTCTCGATCAATGAGAGAGCTCGATCGTTGGATACTCAGGAAAGCCAAGTTTCAGGCTTAGCCAAATTCATTACTGTTACTAGCGGTAAAGGGGGTGTAGGGAAATCAAATTTCACCTTGAACTTTGCTCTTTCCCTACAGTCGTTAGGGAAGAAAGTATTGATCTTTGATGCTGATATTGGTATGGCTAATATCGATGTTCTGATGGGGACGAGTTCGAGATATAACCTACATCACTTACTTCGACGAGAGAAAAGTATTCATGAGATAGTCGGCAAAGGTCCTAATGGGTTGTCTTACATTTCAGGAGGGTCAGGAATTACTGATCTCATATCACTGTCTGAACATGATATCCAATACTTCACTTCACAAATTGAACTCTTAGCGAGTCAGGTGGACTATATTATTTTTGATACTGGAGCAGGATTATCCAAAGAGAATATACAGTTCATTACCTCCGCTGATGAATGTCTTGTGGTAACTACACCTGAACCAACGGCGATTACAGATGCTTATGCATTGATCAAAATAATACATGGTATGGATCAAGATGTAGGGTTTCAATTGATTGTAAATCGAGTGGATGATGAAAAAGAAGCATTGTTTACAGCTAATAAAATCAAACTAGTAGCTCGAAAATTCCTTGATATTGATATCCCTATGCTTGGTTATATAAGTGATGATTCTCATGTGGTTCAAGCTGTAAAGAGACAAGTTCCTTTCTCAATAGCTTTTCCTAATAGTGTGGCTTCAAAAGATGTTCAACGTCTTGCAAAGCGTTATGCGATTGTTCCTTCCGCTTCAGAACGAGAAACTTTGACAGGAATCAAAGGATTTATGCATAAGTGGCTACATCGTACAAAATGATTCTTCTGTAAAAAGACACAGGGAGGTATGTAACATAATGCATTATAAGGTTGTTGTTGTGGATGACTCTCCTTTTATGCGAAAGATCATTTCTGATCTTATTGAAAGGGATTCTTCTTTCCAAGTGGTTGGAACGGCAGTTAATGGCTGGGAAGCTTTAATGAAAGTATCCGAACTAAAGCCTGACATTGTCACTATGGATGTTGAGATGCCTGAAATGAATGGTTTAGAAGCCTTGAAAGAGATTATGATGGATAATCCCATACCGGTGATTATGTTATCTGGAATTAATGAGGAAGGCATGAGAGAAACAATCATTGCACTGGAGTCAGGGGCATTTGACTTCATCAGAAAACCTTCTGCAAGTGTCTCTAATGATATCATTCAAGTTGGCGAACTCCTTCTTGAGAAAATGAAGGTCGCGATGCAAGCCAAAGAAAGAAGAGCCGCTTGGCAAGCTAAAGAACTAGTTAGATCTGAAGAAATGAGGAAACAAATAAGTATTCTCTCAAACCCTATTCGTGAATCTAATAGACCTCTAGCAGATATCATGAATACGATGAAAGGGAACAAGAAACGTGAAGCTCTTTCCAAGAAGATAGAACAAATACCTATGGATAATAGTAGGCCGTTAGTATCAAATAATAAACCACCTTTGGAGAAGGATCTCAATCCGACTAAACATACTAAAACAACCAAAGAGGTGACGCCATTAGTAATGAGCAATCCCTCTAGTAAAGTTTTAAGCGAAATAGAAGGTGAATCCAGTTCATTCCAACATCTTGTTGCGATTGGTTGCTCAACCGGTGGACCTAGAGCTTTGAAGGAACTCTTGGAGCGGATTCCAGGGGGCTTACCAGCTCCAGTAGTCATCGTGCAGCATATGCCGCCTAAATTTACTAAATCACTTGCGCAAAGGCTTAATTCTTTCAGTTCGCTTGAAGTAGTAGAAGGTGAGCAAGGTATGGTCTTGCGTAGAGGATATGCCTATATTGCTCCTGGCGGATTCCATATGAAGATCGTACGGGCGTCTGCTGGCCATTATGAAATTTCTTTAACTGAGGAAGGGACACGTAATGGGCATCGGCCTTCCGTTGATACCATGTTTGATTCATTGCTCCCATTTAATACGCTAACTCGTCATGTCGTTCTACTGACAGGTATGGGAAGTGATGGTGCCAAAGGAATGAAGACTTTGTATGATTCAGGTGTAACCGACACCTATGCTGAAAGTGAAGAAACATGTGTTGTATATGGTATGCCTCGTTCAGCTGTGGAATTGAATTGTGTGAGGCATGTTTTACCTCTATTAGATATTCCTAATATGCTAGTTCGAATGATGAAATAATAGAAAGTGATCTCATAAGGGGGTGTATCTCAATGGACATGAATCAATATTTATCTATGTTTATTGACGAGTCGAATGATCATCTGCAATCGCTAAACGAAAAAATGCTTGAACTGGAGTCCAATCCAGATGATTTAAGTATTGTACAAGTAATATTTAGATCAGCTCATACGCTTAAAGGTATGGCTGCAACGATGGGGTATGAAGACCTTGCGTCATTAACGCATCAAATGGAGAATGTTTTAGATTTGGTACGTAATGAAAAGCTAACCATGCAAGATTTTATATTTGATACATTATTTAAAAGCTTGGATGCCCTAGAATCTATGGTTGAAGATATTATAAACGGTGGTACCGGTAAAGCCGATGTGTCATCGATTGTAACTTCATTACAGGCAATCGTACTTGGTGAGATCCCATCTCCTCAAGGTGTGACTACCAGCACAAAAGTCGACCAAGTGAATGACGAAATGAATCATTCTATTCAGTTAGATGAGTTTCAATTTTCGATCTTGGATCAGTCCATTGTGGAAGGACATCGAGCGTTGTATCTGGAAGTCTTTATTCGTGAGGATTGCCATCTAAAAGCTGTACGTGCCTATATGGTATTTGATTTGTTGGAAAGATCTGGTGAGGTCATTAAGACTCATCCGTCCGTAGAAGATATTGAGCAGGAGAAGTTTGATCGGAGTTTTTCATTATATTACATAACACAAAAAAGTGTGGATGAAATGAAGCGGATGATATTAAACTTATCCGAGATAGATAAGGTTAGTATCGTGGAATTAGATCATGAATCTCTGAAATTGATGGGCGAATTGAGTAGTTCTGTCAAAGAAGTTGCGGCAACAGCAGAATTGGAAAAAACAACAGAGTCGAAAGTGGTGGTACCTCAAGCACCAACTCAGCCTACGAGTCAGACTTCAAAGGATGTAGTCAAAACAACCGGTGGTACACCAACACGTACGATTCGTGTCGATATTGAGCGACTCGACGTCCTAATGAATCTGTTTAGTGAGTTTCTGATTGATCGCGTCCGTTTAGAACAGTTGGCTAGTGAGGCTCGAAATCATGAGTTAACAGAAACTGTAGAGCATATGAGTCGTGTAAGTTCTGATCTTCAAAATATCGTACTGAAGCTTCGAATGGTTCCAGTAGACACGGTATTTAATCGCTTCCCGCGGATGATACGTGACTTAGCGAAATCTTTAGACAAGAAGATTGATTTAGTTATTACAGGTTCTGAGACAGAGCTAGATCGAACCGTTATTGATGAAATCGGGGATCCTCTTGTACATTTAATTCGGAATGCTGTTGACCATGGGATTGAATCTGTTACAGATCGATTGGCTGCCGGGAAACCAGAAACAGGAACAGTGAACTTACGTGCTTTTCATAGTGGAAATCATGTGTTTATTGAAATCGAAGAAGATGGCCGAGGAATTTACCGTCAGAATGTCCTTAAGTCAGCCATTAAAAAGGGTATTGTAACTGAAGCGCAAGGAGCAGCTATGACAGATGAAGAAGTTTACCAACTTCTTTTTGCAGCTGGGTTCAGCACAGCCGAAGTCATTTCAGATGTTTCTGGTCGTGGCGTTGGGTTGGATGTCGTGAGAGCGAAGATTACTGCTCTGGGTGGACATGTAACCATTATTTCTACCCCTGGCAAAGGGACGAATTTCTCAGTTCAATTACCATTAACGTTATCCATTATTTCTGCCATGTTAGTGCAATTAGGATCAGAGAAATATGCTATTCCGCTAACTTCTATTGTAGAGACTGGTATTATCAAACAAAATCAGATTCGCACAGTTCACGGTTATAAAATGGTAGAGTTTCGTGGTGTACAAATCCCGTTAATTTCACTTAGTCGTATATTTAGCGTTCCTGATTTCGACGAGAGTCAGGAAGAAGAATCAGAGATTATCGTGATTCGAAAAGGGGATAAGATGGCTGCTCTAGCGATAGAGGATTTCATAGGGCAAAGTGAAATCGTGCTGAAGAGTTTAGGGAAATACCTGCCTCAGATTAAAGGTGTTTCTGGTGCAACTATACTCGGAGACGGCCAGGTTGCCTTGATTTTAGATCCGAACGAATTCATCAAATAGTCTTATAGTAAATTATATACGAGATTAATATAGGTAGCGAAAAATCATTAGGAGGTTATTGCAATGGGAGAAG
Organism: Paenibacillus macquariensis; assembly: GCF_900156375.1. GTDB lineage: Bacteria > Bacillota > Bacilli > Paenibacillales > Paenibacillaceae > Paenibacillus_AQ > Paenibacillus_AQ macquariensis. The sequence goes on along the minus strand of NZ_FTNK01000006.1, from coordinate 202,660 downwards.
ATATTAAGGTCATCGTGTTTAAATTAGGAGACGAAGAGTACGGTATCGAAGTGGATAAAGTTCAGACTATTGAACGGATGGTTCCCATCACACGTGTTCCCAAAACGTTCACTTTTGTAAAAGGCGTTATTAATTTACGTGGAGTTGTCATTCCTATCATTGATTTGCGTGGGCGATTTAGCCTACCTTTGGTAGATTACACAGAAAGCACACGTATTATTATCGTTGCCGTAAATGAAATGGAAGTTGGATTTATTGTGGATTCTGCTAACGATGTTATTGACCTGAATACGGATAAAATCGAGAATCCACCAGAGGTTGTTGGGGGGATTAAAGCTAAATATCTTCAAGGAGTTGCCAAGATCGACGAAGAACGCTTGCTGATTATGCTCAATCTTTCTGAAGTGCTGAATAAGAATGAAATTATTCAATTGGAAAGTATTGAGGAATAAAGGATGCGAGTCTTTAAGCATTTTAAAGAATTTAAAATGGACGTTCTTAAGGAAGTAGGTAATATTGGAGCAGGAAATGCTGCAACAGCACTATCCCGACTTCTAAACAAGCCAATCGATATGGCAGTTCCTAAAGTCCAAATTCTTCGGTTTGAAGAGGTTTCTGACAAAGTTGGGGGATCAGAGCAAGTCGTAGTAGCCATATTTTTAAGGGTTGAAGGAGATGCACCTGGTAATTTGTTTTTTATCTTAAGCCCTAAATCTGCTAAGAGTCTCTTGAGACGTCTAGCTGGAATTAAGGTTGCTAATGATGAATCTTTTAATGATATGGAGATATCTGCACTCAATGAGATTGGAAACATACTATCGGGATCTTATCTGTCAGCACTTGCAGATTTGACGAAGTTAACAATGTCTCCAACAGTGCCTTCGTTAGCTATTGATATGGCTGGGGCTATATTAAGCTATGGGCTTCTACAGTACGGAGAAATGGGAGACGATGCACTGCTCATTGACACCACATTTTTAGAAGGGAATCATGAAGTTGAAGGTCAATTCTTCCTGATACCTGATCCGGAATCGTTTGCTATAATATTCGAATCTTTAGGAGTGCCTTTCGAGAATGATTGAGCAAAATGTTGTAAAAGTAGCTATGGCTGACCTGAATGTCATTAAACAATTTGGACTGATTCGAACTTCTGGATTAGGTTCTTGCATCGGGCTTACAATGTATGATCCAATTCTTCACTTGGCGGGGATGGCACATGTGATGTTACCCTCTTCTGAAATTGCACGAGATGGCGAAATTAATGTCGCTAAATATGCAGATACGGCTCTACCAGCGCTTTTAGAGAGACTTCAGAAAATGGGTTCCTCTAAGAGTAACATTGTAGCCAAAATGGCGGGTGGTTCACAGATGTTTGCCTTTGGTGGACAAAATGACACCATGAGAATTGGACCTAGAAATACGGAATCATGTAGAACGAAATTACAAGAGCTAGGCATTCCACTTATTGGTGAAGATACAGGTGGAAACTATGGACGAACCATTGAACTTGACTGCAGTACTGGCATATTATACATCCGTAGTGTACAAATGGGCGCAAAGGAATTGTAGAGAAAATGAGAAATATGCGATTTAATTTATTGATTGCTGGTTTTGGATTTATACTCACGTTCATAACGTCATCCCTAAACAATCTTTACATGACGAGTTTAATAAGGTCATTGATTGCTTTTGTTATCTGGTTTCTTCTTGCTTTTGTTTTTAGAGGGGTATTAGGCCTTATGACATCACATGCAGATAATGAGCTTCAAAGACAGATTGAAGTCGAACAGAGTACTGATCAACGAGGAACACGATTTGACTTAACGTTACCTAATGACAGCGAAGAATTGAATGATCTGTTAACACCAAGGCCTGAATCATCTGTTGAAAGCGACACCGGATTTACACCGCTGAATCTACCGAAGTTAGTTTCCGCGCAAGATCCTGAGCAATTGGCTAAGGCCGTTCGTCACCTGACAGAAAAATAAGGAGGGTGAAAGGACTTGATTGAGCAGAAAGTTTCTAAACTGAATCATATGGATTTGTGGATGTCATGGAAGGAACATGACGACATAGAAGCTAAGAAGAAGCTTATTGAGAATTACTTGCATATTGTAGACTACGTTTCTAGTCGATTGGCAATAGGTCTTCCTAAGAATGTTTCCAAAGATGATTTGGCCAGTAACGGTGTTATGGGCCTTATCGATGCGATTGATAAATTCGATTACAAACGCGGGTTTCAATTTGAAACCTACGGTTCATGGCGCGTGCGTGGGGCAATTCTTGATTCGTTACGTCAGGGCGATTGGGTGCCACGTTCTGTGCGTGAAAAAGCGAAGAAAATTGAAGAAGCATTTCAGCACTTGGAGCAAAGATATCTTCGTTCAGTAAATGATTCAGAGATGAGCGAATATTTAGAGGTAACTGAAAAAGAGTACCATAATATGCTTCAGGAAGTAGCGGTTATGACATTGTGTTCTTTAGAAGATCCGATTCGTGAGGAAGAATCAGAAACACGATTGAGCATGATGATTGATGAGAAGGCTCAGAATCCTGATTATAAAATCAATGAATTTTATATGAAGGAATCTCTAATAAAAGGCATAGAAAAACTTACAGATAAAGAACGAACTGTTGTATCACTTCTATATTATGAAGATCTTTCACTGAGTGAAATAGCAGAAGTGATGTCTCTTTCACCCTCTCGTATTTCACAGCTGCATTCCAAAGCTATCCTTAGATTAAGAGGGACATTGCAGAAAAATAAAGGGTTATTGATGGAAAATGACTAAAGTGTGTTTGTAACCAGCGGATATGTGATGAGATGTATAAAGGGGGAATAAGTTTGACGGACCACTATTTGCTTGAATCCTATTTAATAGTGAGTATTTCTGATGACAAAACTGAAGCTTACCTCCAGTTCTTGAAACAAGATGAAGAATTCAGGTGCACGCAGGAAGAACTCGAACGATTCATTCATGCTAACGAAGTTAAGTATGGTATAGATCGGTTTACAATCCAACAAATTTCAAATAATCCTAAAAAATTCTATTCAGCGAAGACTCCGATTGCTTTCGGATTTTCTCCTGTTCAAGGTATAGATGGTCGCATTGAAATGGTTATGAAAATAGTTGAGGGTAAAGGTCATAGTCCATTGGAATCAGAGAATGGAAATGTTGATCACAAGGAAATAAATAATCTCAACAATGTACTAAAAGGTCAAATTATTGCTAAACGAATAGCGCCTACACCTGGTAAATCAGGGATGTCAGTTACTAACGAAGTGATTCCATTTAGGACGGGTAAAGAAGCTAATTTCAAAGTAGGTAAAAATGTTGTTGTTAATGCTGACAAAACAGCCTTATATGCTGCTCTTGATGGAATGATAACTATCGCTGATAAAAACAAGATCAACGTGTTTCCAATTTACGAAGTGAATGGTGACGTGGATTATAGCGTTGGAAATATTGATTTTGTGGGCAATGTTATTATCCGGGGTAATGTACTCACGGGGTTTAGAATTAGAGCTGCTGGAGATGTTCGCGTGATCGGCGGGGTAGAAGGTGCAGAGATTGATGCAGATGGATCTGTTGAAATTACAAGTGGTATTATCGGCTACAACAAAGGACATGTCAAAGCAGGAGTAAATATAAAAACTTCTTTCATTCAAGATGGAAATGTAATTGCTGGTGGAGATGTGATTGTATCTCAGAGCATTATGCATTCTAATATAAGAGCGGCTAAAAATGTGATATGTAAAGATGTAAAGGGTCTCATCGTAGGTGGAAGTATTCAGGCGGGTGAAAAAGTTGTTGCTCGGACTGTGGGTAATACGATGTCAACGATCACTACCATTGAGGTAGGTGTAGTACCTGAACTACGAAATGAATTAACTGATCTTAGGAATCAATTAAGGTTTCAAAACGATAATGTAGTGAAAACGGAGCAAGCTTTAAATATATTGAATCAATTAGCTTCAGTAGGACAATTGTCACCTGACAAATTGAGCATGCGTGTTAAATTGAACACAACTCTTAAATCCCATGCTAAAGAGCAGTATGAAATTAAAGAACGGATCTTGGAAATAGAAAAAATGCTTGAAGATACAAATAAATCTAAAGTTGAAGTCGTCAATACGATTTATGGTGGTTCGAAGATTGTTATTGGGAGATACACCCGGTTTGTCAAAGATACAGCAGAACGTGTTTCCTTTTATTATTCCGAAGGTGATATCTCGATGGTTCCTTACATATAACGGAATATTTAGGATGTTGAATTTCTCCAGAGTGAGGTGGATATCGTGAGTATGAAATCGGTTGAATTACAAATCGCTGTGCCGAGAACCCAAGAAGTAGGGAAAATACAAAACGAGCTTCATCATAGATCCGCTCAAGAACAAAGTTTATTAATGAATCAACAAATTAAGGAAAGTCGTGAGATGCGGCATCGTAGCTCGGGTGTTACTGATACTGCAAAGTCCTCGATTCGTGAAGAGGCGAAGCAACAACATTCCTCTGATAGTGACGGGCAGACACAGTCACCATCCAATAAACAACAAGATCATCCATCAGAGCAACACCCGGCTGAGCACCCATACAAGGGACATCATATCGATCTGTCTCTTTAAATGTTCTGATGGACAGATCAAAGGAGATTAGAGACTTTTGAAACCATGGATTGTAATCGTCATGTTGGGGCTCGCGGCTTTGGTATATGCTGTGAAGCTTCCCAGGAGACAATCAGATAAGATATCCTCGGAACAAGTGGTCAAAGAAGTGGAATCTACTTTAGAGCAGTATATGGCCGATATAGAAGAGGAAAATGATACATTGGTTGAACTGGTCGGACAAATAAAAAAAGATACTTCGGCTAAGCATATGGCAATGGAAGAACAACTGAAAGAAATGCGGCAAAGGCTACTTGAGGTAGAACAACACTCAGTACAACAAGGAGCTCGTATAACGGATGTTGAGAAGGAAAAGCTTCTTCAAGTAACAGCGTTAGCGGAGATGCCAAGTCTTGGAGTGAATACGACTGATTTGCTTGGAAATGAGCAATCTGATGACGTACCTGAAGCGGTGAACTCTATCAAACATCGTTATTCAGAACTGTTCGAACTACACAATCAAGGTAAATCGATTGATATTATTGGCAAATTAGTCGGGCTTCAACGTGGTGAAGTTCAACTGATTCTTCAACTAGCGAAACAGGAGGAGTTACGGTAATGAAGAATCGTTCATTTATGAGCGGGTTAGGCATCGGACTCATTATAGGAGCAATCCTTCTTCAATTGATGATCATGGGTGAGGGACAAGTCTCTACAACTACAGGTCAGTCTACTGATCTGACTAGGGAACAAATAGAAGAGAAAGCCAAAGCGATGGATTTGAAGGTGACTGAATCGTCGGAGCAATTATTGACGAAGGAAGAATGGCAACAACAAAAGAAAGAACTGAGTGTAGTGCCTGAAACCAAGTCGACACAATCACCTACGAAGGCTAAACCGGCTATAGAACCTGTTCAACCATCATCACCAGAACAACCGGAGAAAAAGAATGAGAGCACTCCTTCTAAGGTTCAGCCACCTCAAGCACAAAGTACGTCACCTCCAAAGACCCCAGTGACTCCTACAAAGGAAAAAGTTACTCAGGCAGTAGAATATAAGATAAAAAAGGGAAGTAACTTGACAACAATTGCAGACGATTTAGAAAAAATAGGTGTGATCGGAAGTAGTGATCAATTTATTAAACAAGCTGTAGAACAAAAGATAAATAGAAAGATTCGCGACGGGAGCTACACATTTATTAAAGGTGAAAGCATTGAATCAATTATATCCAAAATCCGAATACAATCGTCTCGCTAATTGTAGCAGACGGTTTTTTTATTGTTTACATTTCATATCTTCTTTACTCAGTAAAACAAACCATATTCATGATGAAAAATGGTTGCAACGACATATAACTTATGGTATATTAATTGTCGGTGTTAAAAACACACGCCAAGTGATCCCTATAAGGGTGCTTTCTTTTGTAGAAAGTCTTAAAGGGAGATGACGGTTGGCGGAGGACACAAAAAAACCAATATTAGGAGGCGCTTAAAATGGGAGTAATATCCATGAAGCAACTTTTGGAAGCAGGCGTACATTTCGGTCACCAAACTCGCCGCTGGAATCCAAAGATGGATCGTTATATTTTTACTGAAAGAAACGGTATCTACATTATTGACTTGCAAAAAACAGTTAAAAAGGTAGAAGAAGCTTATAACTTCGTGAAAAGTGTTTCTGAAGAAAACGGAACTATCCTATTCGTAGGAACAAAGAAACAAGCACAAGATTCCGTGAAAGAAGAAGCTGAACGTTGTGGAATGTTCTACATCAATCAACGTTGGTTGGGCGGAACTCTAACTAACTTCGAAACAATTCAAAAACGTATTTTCCGCTTGAAAGAGCTTGAAAAATGGGAAGAAGACGGTACATTCGCTGTACTACCTAAAAAAGAAGTTATCCTTCTTCGCAAAGAGAAAGATCGTCTTGAGAAATTCCTAGGCGGAATCAAGAACATGAAGGGCCTACCAAGTGCCTTGTTCATCATTGATCCTCGCAAAGAACGTATCGCGGTAGCAGAAGCTCGCAAATTGGGTATTCCAATCGTAGGTATTGTTGATACTAACTGTGATCCAGACGAAATTGACTATGTTATTCCTGGTAATGACGATGCAATTCGTGCTGTTAAACTATTGACTGGTAAAATGGCTGATGCCATTGTTGAAGCTCAACAAGTTGAAGAACCAACAGCCTAATATAGCATTGGGTAATTCATAAATAAATGAATTAAAATGAAAAGGGTGGTTGGCAGGTGGATAACCTCTCACTGCCCTTTTTTTAAAATATTACGAAAGTATAGGTGTCACCCATACTTTCGTAATGTTTATCACGTAAGTTAGATATCGGCTCCGCTGAGACAATCATTTCTACTTGAATCAATGAATTAAATGGAAATACTATATCATTTTTGGAGGGAATATTAAATGGCAGTTAACGCTAGTGCAGTGAAAGAGCTTCGTGAAAGAACTGGAGCAGGAATGTTGGATTGTAAGAAAGCGCTTGATGAAACAAATGGTGATGTAGAAAAAGCAATCGATTTTCTTCGTGAAAAAGGTTTGTCAGCTGCTGCTAATAAAGCAGGACGTGCTGCTACAGAAGGTACTGTTGAATCATACATCCACGCTGGCGGAAAAATTGGTGTGCTTGTAGAAATTAACAGTGAAACTGACTTCGTTGGTAAAACTGAAGAATTCAAGTCTTTTGCTCGTGATATTGCGATGCAAATTGCAGCGGCTAATCCACTTTATGTTCGTCGTGAAGAAGTGCCACAAGAAGAAGTTGACAGAGAAATGGAAGTTTTGAAATCACAAGCATTAAATGAAGGTAAACCTGAGAAAATCATTGCAAAAATGGTTGAAGGTCGTATCAGTAAGTTCTATGAGGAAATCTGCTTGATGGAGCAATCCTTCATTAAAGATCCTGACAAAACGATTTCAATGATGTTGAATGAGAAAATCAGCAAAATTGGTGAAAACATTTCTATTCGTCGCTTTGTTCGTTTTGAACTTGGTGAAGGCTTAGAGAAAAAAGAAGATAACTTCGTAGATGAAGTAATGGCACAAGTTAAACATTAATAATCATACACAAAAAAAGTGTTATAATAATAGACATAAAGAAGAGTGGAACACAATGTGTTCCTTCTTTTTTAACATATAAGAAGTATTTGGGCTTCTTGTATCTTGGATATGTACAAAAACTGGCGCGGACTTATTGGCGCCTTCGCAAAGTGGAGGTATTACATTGGAACAGCCAGTATTTAAAAGAGTGGTCTTAAAAGTCAGCGGTGAATCTCTCTCCGGACAGACTGGATATGGTATTGATGCTGATACTATCGCATCGATCGCAGTACAAGTTAAAGAAGTTGTGGAACTTGGTGTTGAAGTAGCTATCGTATGTGGTGGCGGTAACATTTGGCGTGGAATCGCAGGTAGCGCTAATGGGTTTGATCGTGCGACAGCCGATTATATGGGAATGCTGGCAACAGTAATGAACTCGCTCGCATTACAGGATGCATTAGAACAAATTGATGTTCCTACAAGAGTTCAGACATCTATTGCGATGCAACAGATCGCTGAACCTTATATCCGTCGTAGAGCTATACGCCATCTTGAAAAAGGTCGCGTCGTTATCTTTGCTGCTGGAACAGGTAATCCGTACTTCTCCACTGACACAACAGCTGCTTTGCGAGCTGCAGAGATTGAAGCTGAAGTGATCTTGATGGCGAAGAACAAAGTGGATGGTGTGTATTCTGCAGATCCATTTAAAGACGAAACAGCTGAGAAATATGAACAGTTGACTTACATGGAAGTTCTTAATAAAAATTTAGGTGTGATGGACTCTACTGCATCATCCTTGTGTATGGATAATAATATCCCACTCATCGTATTTGCAATCACGGAGCTAGGAAACATTAAACGTGTTGTATTAGGTGAGAAAATTGGAACGATTGTTAAAGGGAGTGTAGACTAATGCCACAAGCGATTAGAAAAAGTGCTGAAGAACGTATGGAAAAGGCGATTCTTGCATTGAAACGTGATCTTGCCTCACTACGTGCGGGTCGTGCAGCACCTGCTCTTCTTGATCGAATTCAAGTCGAGTATTACGGAGCACCGACACCACTTAGTCAATTAGCTAACATTAACACGCCGGATTCTCGTACGTTGATGATTCAACCTTGGGACAAATCTTCGTTACAAGAAATTGAAAGAGCGATTTCTAAGTCGGACATTGGAATTACACCTTCCAATGATGGGACTATGATTCGTTTGACAATCCCTGCTCTTACTGAAGAACGTAGAGTTGAATTGGTTAAAACAACTAAAAAGTTCGGTGAAGAAGCAAAAATTGCTATCCGTAATATTCGCCGTGATGCGAATGACGACATTAAGAAGTTGGAAAAAACAGATATTACTGAAGATGAATCCCACAAACATCAAGAAGATATTCAAAAGATGACGGATAAATATAGCGCCGAAGTCGACAAGGTTCTCTTGGTGAAAGAAAAAGAGATCATGGACGTATAAGAGACTTATGGCCCCTCCTATTATGGTGGGGTTTGTCTCTTTTTAAAATATAAGAAAGTATCAGTTTCAACTTGCAGAAAGTGGCTTGGAGGAAATGGAATGATCAAACGAATTCGATCATGGTGGATGCATAAAGACAGTCCGAAGCCGTTGGACATTACTACGGATAATATTCCTGAACACGTTGCAATTATCATGGATGGAAACGGACGTTGGGCGAAACGCCTCGGGTTACCTCGAATTGTAGGGCATCATAACGGAATGAAGGCTGTTAAGCGTGCAACAATTGCTGCAGATGAGCTTGGTATTAAATATTTAACGATGTACGCTTTCTCAACTGAGAACTGGAAACGTCCTAAAGATGAAGTTGATTTCCTTATGCGACTTCCCCAAGAATTTCTCGCAATTGAGTTGGATGAACTAATAGAACGAAACGTACAGATCCGTATGATGGGTGATAAAGAAAAACTACCTAATCATACGTTGAAAGCGATGGAAAATGCTGTGAAACGTACGGCGGGTAATGATGGGCTTGTACTCAATTTTGCGCTGAACTATGGTGGCCGTAAAGAAATAACGGATGGGATGACATTGCTTGGACATGAGATTGAAGCAGGTAGATTAAAAGCAGAGGATATCAATGCTGAATTGCTTGAAAAGTATTTAAAAACTCATGGCATTCCTGATCCAGACCTGTTGATCCGTACAAGCGGTGAGATGAGAATTAGCAACTTTATGCTATGGCAGTTGGCATATAGTGAATTATGGTTCACCGATGTTTACTGGCCTGAGTTTAATAAGGATCATTTGCATGATGCTGTCGCTGAATATCAGCGTAGAACAAGACGATACGGTGGACTGTCATAACTCAAGTAGAGGATGAAAATCGTTGAAACAACGACTTATTACCGGGATTATTGCTGGAGCTATTTTTCTAGGATTTTGTGTGATTGGTGGCATGTCATTTCATCTACTTGTACTTGCCATGTCTCTGATAGGTTATTATGAATTTGTGAAAATGATTAAAGTGCGCCCTTTCAGCGGGATAGCCGCACTTGGATTTATTTGTGTGTTCATGATTATGTTTCCTTGGAAAATTTTGAATATAGCGTATACTCCAAATGGGGAAATGATATGGCTTCTCCTCTTTTTGTTGATGATGATGACGGTATTAACCAAAAATCGGATCAGTATTAAACAGGTATCATTGCTATTATTGGGTATATTGTATATTGGAGTTGGATTTTACTACATCGCAGAGTCTCGTCATGCTCCTGACGGTAACGGGTTATTCTGGACTTTTCTGTTGCTTTCATCGATCTGGGCGAGTGATGCAGGCGCCTATTTTGTTGGTAAACAATGGGGGCGTCATAAGCTCTGGCCAGCCATCAGCCCCAACAAGACTGTTGAGGGAGCCTTTGGTGGAGTTGTGATTGCTATCGTTACTGCTGTCATATTTGCTCTTTCTTCGGGTGATTTGCTCGGATTGGGAAGAGCTTGCCTCATTGGGCTTGCATGTGCTGTCGTAGGGCAACTTGGCGATCTGATTCAATCCGCATACAAACGAGTGTATAATATTAAAGATTCAGGTAAGTTATTACCAGGTCATGGCGGGATATTAGATCGTTGTGATAGTTGGATTATTGTTTTCCCGTTTGTACATATCGTGATGCTATTGCCTTACTAACACGAGAGAAGGTGCATTATGAAAAAAATCAGTATTTTAGGTTCTACGGGATCTATTGGGACTCAGACATTGGACGTTGTGTCCACACATAGAGATCAATTTCAAGTCGAAGGCCTTGCAGCTGGGACAAACGCAGAATTGCTGATCCGTCAGGTACATGAGTTTAAACCGAAGAAAGTTTCCATTGCTACGAAAGAATTAGCGGAACAAATTAAGCCTCATATTCCTTCTACTACACAAGTATATTACGGAGATGCAGGATTAGTAGAAGTTGCAGCAGGTACAGAGGCTGAAATGGTCGTTACTGCAGTGATGGGTAGCGTAGGGTTGCAGTCTACATTAGCAGCAATTGAAGCAGGTAAGCATATTGGACTGGCTAACAAGGAAACCTTGGTAACTGCTGGTCACTTAGTGACTTCACTTGCGCATGAAAAGGGAGTGAAGTTATTCCCAATCGATAGCGAACACTCTGCCATTTTCCAATGTATGAATGGTGAACGTAGATCAGATGTTGCTGGGATTACGATAACAGCGTCGGGAGGTTCATTTCGTGGTTTATCACGTGAAGAACTAAAGGATGTTACAGTTGAAGATGCGTTAAAACATCCTAACTGGTCCATGGGGTCGAAGATTACAATAGATTCTGCGACAATGGTTAATAAGGGACTCGAAGTAATTGAGGCACATTGGCTTTTCAACTTACCTTATGATCAAATAAATGTACTTCTTCACCCTGAGAGTATCATTCATTCATTTGTGGAATTCTGTGATAGCAGCATTATTGCCCAACTAGGAAATCCAGATATGAGAGTTCCTATTCAATATGCTTTAACTTATCCAGAACGATGGATATCGCCTACGCGTCGTTTGTCTCTTGCTGAAGTAGGTAGTCTTCATTTTAAAGAGATGGATTATGTGAGGTTCCCTTTGTTACGACTTGCATTTGAGTGTGGCAGAATGGGTGGTACAGCAACAACAGCCTTTAACGCTGCGAATGAGATTGCTGTTGCACGTTTTTTACAAAAGGAAATATCATTTCTTCATATTGAAGAGATTATTGAAAAAGTACTTGAACAGCATGATAATATTTCCATTCCTGATTTAGGTTCTATTGAAGAGTGCGATCGACGTTCGCGTGAGTTGGCACTAAGATTGTAACTTTAATAGAATGTACCATTCTCTCTTTTTGAAAAAAATTGCTTCAAAAGTGATTCTCTTGTGTTGGGTCGGAGAATAATGATAATCTATAAGGACATACTTCGATCTTAGACTATAGAGGGGGATGAGTTACTTGGAAATGGTTCAAGTCGTTTTTCTGACAGTATTAATGTTTTTTGTAATTGTGACGGTACATGAATGGGGTCATTACTATTTCGCCAAACGTGCTGGCATATTGGTTCGAGAATTTGCTATCGGTTTCGGTCCGAAACTGTTCTCTTATAAACGTCATGAAACACAGTTTACACTTCGCTTACTTCCTTTTGGTGGATATGCACGTATGGCTGGTGAAGATCCAGAGATTGTGGAAATTCAGGTAGGACAGACGATTGCTGTTCGCATCGTGAACGACGAAGTGAAGAAGATCTATTTGGATCAGCTAGATAACCGGAAGAATGTGATTCGTGGTGAAGTGGAATCCATTGACCTGGATGTAGCTCTATCACTAAGACTAAATGTGGATGAGGATGTTCAACAATATCGTGTTCATCCACAAGCGATGATGGTTAGCAAGGGCAAAGAGACACAGATTGCTCCTAAAAATCGTCAATTTGGTAGCAAGACCGTAGGTCAACGAGCATTGTCTATCTTTGCTGGACCTGTGATGAACTTTATTCTTGCATTTGTATTGTTCGCGATACATATCCAGATGGCCGGCATTCCTTTGGAAAACCCAACGTATGTCCAAATTGGTAATGTATCAGAAGGTATGCCAGCTTCTGAGGCTAATTTGAAAAAAGGGGATATTGTTGATTCCATCAACGGTACGATGATTGGCGCTGATTATCAGAAAATGATTTCATTAACAGCAGAATCACAAGGGAAACCTATGGAATGGACGATTCGCCGCGGTGATGAAACTTTTAAAGTTACTCTTACGCCACAAAAGATGGAAGGACAAGAAGGTGGTAAAGTCGGTATTACGCCGGAACTTCCTTCTCGTAAAGCTACTTTTGGTGAGACCATTGTAAACTCTGGTAAGACGATGGTAAGTACCACTGAAATGATCTTTAAGGGGTTCAGTCAATTAATTAATCAGTTCTCGATGGATGATCTTGGAGGACCTGTGCGTACCTTTGAGGTAACGGGTCAGATTGCTAAGCAAGGTATTGAGCAATTGACATATTGGGCTGCTATATTAAGTCTTTACTTGGGGATTTTCAACCTGTTCCCAATACCGGCGCTTGATGGTAGCCGACTCGTATTCCTTGGAGTCGAATGGATACGTGGTAAACCAATTGATCCGAATCGCGAAGGAATGGTTCATTTTGTTGGGTTTGCGCTGTTGTTCTTACTTATGATCGCTGTTACCTATAATGATATATTAAGATTGATTAATGGATAATGTAGAATCCCAGCATATACAGCTACGGTAACGGATTGCCCTTACGATCGCTGTTACCCTTGGATTTCCTGATTATATACCGCTGATAGCGGTAGAAATCCAAAGGCAAAGGCGAGCGCTAACGCTTCTTCAGGACAATTCCGTCCCCTGCGCTAAGTTATGCATGAGTAAATTTTTTCTCGAAGATTCGAGAGAAGTTACGCTCAAAAACTTTAGTCTATGCTTTCGAAGCAAGTTTTTCCGAAGTATAGCATGAAGTATCTCAGAAAAACTTTTAGGAGGAAATTCATCCTTATGTCAAAAGATAAGCAGTTCGTGACGGAGATTACACCACAAGGAGAAGACTTCTCCCGTTGGTATATAGATGTAATTAAAAAAGCTGAGTTAATGGATTATTCACCGGTTCGGGGTTGTATCGTATTCCGTCCCGATGGATATGAAATTTGGGAACACATTCAGGCGGAAATGGATCGTCGCTTTAAGGAAACAGGACATCGTAATGCTTATTTCCCGCTCTTAATTCCAGAAAGTTTTTTCCAAAAGGAAAAGGATCATATCGAAGGATTTAATCCTGAGCTGCCATGGGTAACTGAAGCTGCGGGTGAGAAGCTAGAAGAACGTTTAGCTATTCGTCCAACATCTGAAACCATGTTTGGTCATATGTACTCTAAATGGATTAAATCGTACCGTGACTTACCAGTATTGATCAATCAATGGGCAAACGTCGTTCGTTGGGAAAAGCGGACATTGCCATTCATTAGAACAACTGAGTTTTTATGGCAAGAAGGTCATACGGCTCATGAGACTGAAGCAGAAGCGCGTGAAGAAACGATGAAAATGTTAGAACTTTATCGATCTTTCTTGGAGGAATATCTCGCGATCCCAGTTATTACTGGACAGAAAACGCCTTCGGAACGGTTTGCTGGGGCAGTGGATACGTTCTCTATTGAAGCGATGATGAAAGATGGAAAGGCTGTACAAGCCGGTACGTCTCATTATCTAGGAACGAAGTTTGCGGAAGCATTTGAAATACAATATTTAAATCGTGAGAATACGCAAGAATATGTACACACGACTTCATGGGGAACAACCACTAGATTGATTGGATCGTTAATCATGGTTCATGGTGATGATCGTGGACTTGCTCTACCTCCGAAAGTGGCTCCAACTCAAGTTATCATGGTTCCTATTGGACCGCCTAAGACTCGTGAAGCAGTGGTAGGACGTACAGACGAATTGTTTGTAGAACTGAAAAAAGCAGGAGTACGAGTTAAGGTTGATGACCGTAGTGATGTATCTCCAGGCTGGAAGTTCAATGAATATGAAATGCGCGGTGTCCCAGTTCGATTGGAGATTGGTCCTCGTGACATGGAGAATGGTGTCTGTGTGCTAGTGTCTCGTATCACTGGTGAGAAGAAGATTGTTCAACAGGATAATCTGGTCGAAGAAGTGAAGGTAATGCTTGAACAAGTTCATCAGGAAATGTTAGACCGAGCGAAGCAATTTATGAGTGATCATTTCTACTCGGTGGACAACCTTGAAGAAATGAAGATGAGAATGGAAGAATCTCGTGGCTTCACATTAGCTGGATGGTGCGGTACAGTGGAATGTGAGCGTAAGGTGAAGGAAGAGACCGGAGCTACGAGTCGTAATATCCCATTGGAACCATCTGAAACGAAAGAAACTTGTATCGTATGTGGAGAGGCTTCCAAACATACAGTTGTATTTGCTAGAGCGTACTAAGAGTTGATAGATTTCTAAGAAAGTTAAGTGGAAGAGCTTCTGGCAGAAATGAGTCGGTGGGTAAGAGATCGAGAGCATTTTTGTACACAGAAGCTCTTCGCTTTTTAATAGTTAACGCTAGTGGTCAAGGGGGAAGATAGGATGAGCACTGTGGAAGAGAAAAGAGTAAGGTTTGAGCTTCTGATGAAACAAGGCGCAGTTCCACCTGCTCTAATCGATCCTCATTTTTTGGATGGATATATTGATAAGGTTGAGATTAGCCGTAGTAGCCAAGAATGGGCCATTAGTATCGTTAAGGATACGGTTGTTCCTGGCGAAGTGTATCGTTCATTTTGTCTCAGAATTCAAGAGAAGATGCAACATATAGCTAAGATTTCATTTGTTTTTAAATATACGGAGGCTGTATTAGCTGAAGATATTGTGAATGCTTATTGGAGTTTGTTTAAAGAGTGGGTACAGAGGGAAATTCCTTCAGTAAATGGATGGATGGCCAGAGCGTCCTATGAAATTGAGGGTGAGAAGTTACTCTTGAAATTGACGGACGCGACTTCAATGGAACTAGCTAAGAAGAAACAAGTTGATCAAGCTATTACACGCTTTTTCGCTCACTACTTTGCTCTTCCCCTTCATGTTAAATTGGGTGTTGGAGATAGTGGCAAAGAAGCCATTGAGGAATTTGAACAAAAGAAGATTCTAGAAGAGCGCGAAGTTGTTCAAAATATGATGAGTAGCATTGAGGCTGAGAGTAATTTCGATGAGGATGCTGGAGATGTTCGCCTTCATATGGGATATGATATCAAGGAACAGCCTATACCTATTCAAGAGATTCAGGATGAAGAGAAAAAGGTTACGATTCAGGGAGCTGTATTTGGCCTGGATAGCAAAGAGTTACGAAATGGTATGACCTTGTTTATGTTTAACGTGACTGATTTCGGTGATTCCATGCAATTGAAGATGTTTGCCAAAACAAAAGATGATGTCAAAGTGTTAAACAAATTGGAAAATGGCAAATGGATAAAAGTACGGGGACGGGTAGAATACGATCGTTTCATGACCATACCTGAATTGGTTATGATGCCAACGGATTTAAATGAAGTACAAGCACCTGCTGAGCGTAAAGATAACGCGCCTGTGAAGCGGGTAGAATTCCACTTGCATACTACGATGAGTACGATGGATGCCATCACACCTATCGATAAATATATTAAGACGGCAGCTAGATGGGGGCATACGGCGATTGCCATTACCGACCATGGTGGTGTTCAAAGTTACCCTGAAGCAGCCAAATCAGCGAAGAAGAATGGATTAAAGATGCTTTATGGTGTCGAAGCCAATGTTGTGAATGATTCTATTCCTGTCGTCTTACAGCCACAACCGATCGATCTCAGCAGTGCAACTTATATTGTATTTGATATCGAGACTACAGGTCTTTCCGTTACAGCTAGTAATATTACAGAACTTGCTGCGGTGAAAATAAAAGATGGTAAGGAAATCGACCGCTATGCCACTTTTGTTAACCCACATGAGAAAATTCCATATCACATTCAGCAGTTAACGAATATCACAGATGAAATGGTAAAAGATGCTCCAGATCTAGAACCTGTATTACATGAGTTCGTTAAATTCGCTGAAGATGGCATTCTAGTAGCTCATAATGCAAGATTTGATGTTGGTTTTATTCAAGCATCTCTGAAGGAATATGGACTACCATTAATGCAAAACCCAGTGTTGGATACTCTTGAATTGTCCCGCTTACTTTATCCAGGTATGAAGAATCATAGGCTGAATACGATGGCTGCCAAGTATAAAGTATTATTGGAGAGCCATCACCGGGCGATTGACGATACGATCGCATTGGCAGGTATATTAAGTGGTCTTCTTAGTGATGTACTGAAAATGAAGGGCATAACGATGTTAGACCGTCTTAATGACTATGTAGGAAAAGACTTATCTAACACCCGCCCATTTCATTGTGGAATATATGCTTTGAATTTGATAGGTAAAAAGAACTTATTTAAGTTAATTTCCTTATCTAATACGGAATATTTTAAGCGAGTGCCTTGCATACCGAAATCCAAGCTTGAGGAAATGCGTGAAGGATTGCTTGTGATCTCAGGTTGTGAGAAAGGTGAATTCTTCGAAGCGGTCTTAAATAAGTCCGTGGAAGAGGCTGAGGATATTGCACAGTTCTACGATATTCTAGAGATTCAGCCCTTGACGATGTATATGCATTTAGTTGATAAGGGTCTAGTTGCTAGCCCACTTGAATTAAAGACGGCTGTGAAGCGAATTTGTGAAATAGGTGAGAAATTAAGCAAGCCGGTCATTGCAACAGGGAATGTACATTATCTCGAGCCTCGGGAGAAACTATTCCGCGATATTGCTATTAATGGTATTACAGGCTTTAGTCCTTTGAAGGATATGCAGAAACCAGATGCACATTTTCGTACGACAGAAGAAATGCTTGAGGAATTCGATTTCTTAGGAAAAGAAAAAGCGAATGAAGTTGTCGTGACGAATACCATTGAACTGGCCGATCGTTTTGAAGACTATCCTCTTTTTCCAGCAAAGCTCTATACTCCTATTATAGAAGGTGCTGATGAAGAGATTCGGAACACCTGTTATGATACAGCAAAGGGATTATATGGAGAAGATTTACCTGATGTTGTGATAAAACGACTTGAGAAAGAATTAGAGCCGATTATCAAATACGGATTCTCAGCCAACTATTTAATATCTGAACGTCTAGTAAAGAAATCCAATAGAGATGGTTATTTGGTTGGTTCTCGTGGATCTGTTGGGTCATCCGTCGTTGCAACCTTTTTAGGAATATCTGAAGTTAACCCGTTACCAGCTCATTACGTTTGTAAGAATACTGAGTGTAAATATAATGAATGGTTCCTTGATGGTAGCATTCCGAGTGGGTTTGACCTTCCGGAGAAAACTTGTCCACAATGTGGGGGCAGGTTGACTGGTGAGGGGCAGGATATTCCGTTTGAGACCTTTCTAGGATTTAAAGGGGATAAAGTACCCGATATCGACCTTAACTTCTCAGGGGAATACCAACCGATTGCTCATAACTATACGAAAGAAATTTTTGGAGAGAAGTGTGTGTTCCGCGCAGGTACGATTGGTACCATTGCAGAGAAAACAGCTTTTGGTTACACGAAAAAGTATGAAGAAGAACATCAGAAGCAATGGCGAGGCGCTGAGGTAAGTCGTCTTGCTGCTGGTTTTACAGGCGTTAAAAGAGGTACGGGGCAGCATCCAGGTGGTATCGTGGTTGTACCGGATTACATGGATGTTGAAGATATCACACCGATTCAGTATCCAGCAGATGATCAAGGTGCTGAATGGAAGACGACTCACTTTGATTATCATGCATTTGAGAATAACTTACTCAAACTTGATATACTAGGTCACGATGACCCAACGATGATGCGCATGTTACAAGATTTAACGGGTGTTGATCCAACAACGATACCTATGAATGATCCCAAAGTAATGAGTTTGTTTAACTCTACAGAAGCACTAGGGGTTACACCGCAACAGATAAGAACCCCAGTGGCTACTTACGGTGTACCTGAAATGGGAACTAAATTTGTTCGTCAAATGTTAATTGAGTCATTACCGACATCCTTTGCCGATTTATTACAGATTTCGGGATTGTCTCATGGAACTGGCGTATGGCTAGGGAATGCACAAGATTTAATCAAGAATGGGACATGTAATATTAAGACGGTAATCGGTTGTCGTGATGATATCATGCTCTATCTGATTTATAAAGCGGGTATGGATGCAGGTTTGGCTTTTACGATTACGGAGAGCGTTCGTAAAGGGAAAGGTCTTAACTCTGAATGGATTGATGAGATGAAGAAATGCAAAGTACCTGCTTGGTACATTGATTCTTGCCTCAAAATCCAATACATGTTTCCAAAGGCACATGCTGCTGCATATGTTATCTCTGCAGTGCGTACGGCCTATTTCAAATTGTATTATCCTATTGCTTATTACGCGACATACTTTACCGTTCGAGCTGAGGACTTTGATATTGAACTTTGCTGCCAAGGGTATGAAGCTATTGGTCGTCAGATTGTGGAAATTGAACAGAAAGGTTTCCAAGCAACGACTAAGGAGAAGGGCATGTTAGCTATTCTTGAAATGGCCTTGGAGATGACAGCGCGTGGCTTCAGTTTTAAGACGATTGATCTTTACCGTTCCGATGCGACGAAGTTTACGATAGATGCAGATTCACTTATTCCGCCATTCTCTGCGATGCAGGGGATTGGAGATAATGCTGCTCGCAATATTGCAGCAGCACGTGAGAATGGGGAGTACTTATCGATCGAAGATTTCCAACAAAAATCTAAGGCAAGTAAAACCATTGTTGAGGTACTCACACAGATGGGATGCTTCCGTGGGTTGCCTGAAAGTAACCAATTGTCTTTGTTTTAATAGGGGCTAAACACTTGGTAGACAAGGGCTTTCCCTTGTTAGTTCAAAAGGGAGTCAAGGACAGATACTTGTCAGTGTTGCCAGACTATGTTATAATTTTCTGTAGTAATCATGGAGATAAAACCGTTGTGTAAAGAGTGGGGCAACCCACTCTTTACTCTTTGGTATATAGGATAATGAAAGTCTTGGAGGTTATAGTCTTTGAGCACACCTAAGATAAAAAGTATCGTAGAAGAAATGGTCCAACCTTATATGGATGAGCATAACTTCGAACTAGTTGATGTGGAATACGTAAAAGAAGGAAGTAATTTGTTTCTACGTATTTATGTCGACAAAGAAGGCGGTATTGATATTGATGACTGCGGCGTAATTAGTGAATATATAAGCCAGCAGCTGGATCTTAATGATCCGATTACTGATGTTTACTTCCTGGAAGTATCGTCTCCTGGTGCGGAGCGACCATTAAAGAAAAGTGCCGACATTACTAAGTCTGTTGGTAAAGATGTGTTTGTTACTGTATACGAAGCACTGGACGGTCTCAAAGAATTTGAAGGCCGGCTTCTTTCGTTTGAGGACGATATACTTGTCATTGTAGTTGGTAAGAAGCAGAAGCAGTACAGTATTCCGTATGCCAAGGTAGCAAGCGCTAGATTAACTATCATTTTTTAAGGAACAAGGATGAAGAAAGGGGGGAACTGAATTCCAATGAGTATGGATTTTATTGAAGCAATGAATGAATTGGAACGAGAAAAAGGGATCAGTAAAGAAATATTATTTGAAGCGATTGAAGCGGCGTTAATCTCAAGCTACAAACGTAATTTTAATACGGCCCAGAATGTTAGAGTAGACATGAACCGCAACACGGGGGTCATTAAAGTTTATGCCCGTAAGCTAATTGTTGAAGAAGTGTTAGATCCTCGGATGGAGATTTCACTTCCCGCAGCACGCGAAATAAACCCTCATTTCCAAATGGAGGATATTGCAGAGATTGAAGTTACTCCACGTGATTTCGGTCGTATTGCTGCACAAACAGCGAAACAAGTTGTTACACAACGTATTCGTGAAGCAGAGCGTGGATTGATCTATAACGCTTATGTTGACAAAGAGGAAGATATTGTAACCGGAACGGTTCAACGTCAGGATCCCCGTAATGTCTACATTGACTTAGGTAAAGTTGAAGCATTGCTTCCTTTGAATGAGCTTATGCCAAACGAGAAGTTTAAACATGGCGAGCGGACTAAGGCCTATATCACAAAAGTAGAAAATACGACTAAAGGTCCGCAAATTATGTTATCAAGAACTCATCCTGGTTTACTCAAACGTCTTTTTGAATTGGAAGTTCCTGAAATTTTTGACGGTGTTGTTGAGATTCGTTCCGTTGCACGTGAAGCGGGTTTCAGATCAAAAATTGCAGTTTTTTCACGTAACGATGAGGTGGATCCAGTAGGTTCTTGCGTTGGACCTAAGGGTGTTCGTGTACAGACTATTGTGAATGAACTTCGTGGAGAGAAAATTGATATTGTACGGTATTCCGATAAAGTTGAAGAATATGTTGCTAATGCGCTTAGCCCTTCTAAAGTTCTAGAAGTCGAAGTATTTGAGAATGAGAAGATGGCGCGGGTTGTTGTGCCTGACTATCAATTGTCTCTTGCAATCGGTATTAAAGGACAGAATGCTAGGCTTGCAGCTAAGTTGACTGGATGGAAAATTGATATCAAAAGTGAGACTCAAGCGGAACAGGAATTCGGTAGAACGAAAACATTCTCTGATGAGATGCCTCAAGATTCTGTCTCCGTCGATTAATTTCCTAAATTAGGACGGAGGGTACACTATGAAATCTAGAAAAGTACCATTGCGTAAATGTGTGGCATGCCAAGAAATGATGCCGAAGAAACAACTGATTCGTATCGTGAAGACGCCAGACGATGAGGTGCTAATTGATCTATCAGGAAAGAAATCTGGCCGCGGAGCATATTTGTGCGGTAAGGTGTCCTGTTTTAAATTGGCACAAAAAAATAAGTCATTGGATCGTGCTTTGAAACATCACGTGAAGCCAGAAATTTATGAACAATTGGCAGATGATTTTGTAGCTGCTGAAGATGAATTTCTAGTGATGAAGGAGAATTCCAATGATGAATAAGACGCTTTCTCGTCTGGGACTTGCGATGCGTGCAGGAAAAATAGTAACAGGTGACGAAGTCGTGCTCAAAACTATTCGTTCTTCAGAAGCTAAGTTGGTTATTCTAGCTAGCGATGCATCACCAAATACACAAAAAAAGTTTCGTGATAAATGCGGAACGTACAAAATCCCTCTGGTGATCGGATATGACCGGGAAAGTCTGGGCACAAGTATTGGGAAACCACATCGTGTTGTGCTGGCAATTACGGATCAAGGATTCGCGAAAATGATCTCTGAATCAATGGAGACAATGTCGGAGGTGGAGTATATTGACTAAACAAGAAAGTAATAAGGAAAAGTTTCGCGTATATGAGTATGCTAAATCGCTAAACATGAGTAGTAAAGAAATTATTACGATTTTGAAGCGTTTGGATCTACCCGTTAATAACCATATGAGTGTGATGGAGAACGACGCTGTCACTAAAGTGGAGAAATTTTTCGAGAATATTAAGTCCAATGCAGCCGCTAAAAGAGACAGCGGAGATAACCATGCAATGGCAGCAACGTCATCTGTCAAGAAGGATGCCGTTGTGGTAAAGCCGAACGAAGCGTCTGTTTCTCATCAAGAGAACAGTACCGTTCCGGTGCAAAGTGAGACCAAAAAACAACAGGAAAAGCAGGTAGGTATGAATAATAATCCGAATAATAATGGTACAGGTACAGTAACGTCCAGGCCGCAAAGCAGCACGGGTACTCCAAGACCCCAAAACAGTAATAATGGAACACCAAGACCTGCTTCATCCCAAGGTGGACAAAGACCAAGTGGTCAACAGGGATCAAGCACTGCGAACCGTTCAAGTAGCCCTTCGCAAGGTGGAGGACAACGTTCAAGTACTCCATCAACTCGTCCAAGTAGCCCGGCTGCTCGTCCACAGACACCAAACCGTGGCGCAGGAGCTCCAACTCGTGATGCATCACGTACGGAAGGTGCTGCACAAGGCGATAACAGAGGCGCTAACAAGAATAGACCCAATAACAATGGATCTAGACGTTTCGATGATAATAAGGGTGGCAACTACAGAAATAATCGTGGTGGTAAGAACGGCAGAGGTAAAGCTAATTACCAAGCTCGCGAGAAAATTGACAACACACCGAAGAAAATTATTGTTCGTGGTGTAACGACAGTTGGCGAATCTGCTAAATTGCTTCAC
Organism: Paenibacillus macquariensis; assembly: GCF_900156375.1. Classification (GTDB taxonomy): domain Bacteria; phylum Bacillota; class Bacilli; order Paenibacillales; family Paenibacillaceae; genus Paenibacillus_AQ; species Paenibacillus_AQ macquariensis. Next base: position 179,756 of record NZ_FTNK01000006.1, on the reverse strand, counting down.
AAAGATGCTTCGGAAGTTATTAAAAAGTTGATCACGATGGGTGTTATGGCAACCATCAATCAGGAACTGGATGTTGAAACTGTTCTTCTTCTTGCCGCTGAGTTCGGTGTAGAAGTTGAAGTGAAGATTGCAGTGGAAGATGATCGCTTTGAAACAATGGAAGAAGTAGATGAAGAATCAGATTTGAAATCTCGTCCTCCTGTAGTAACAATTATGGGACACGTTGACCATGGTAAGACTACATTGCTTGATGCTATCCGTTCTTCGAATGTAACAAGTGGAGAAGCAGGCGGTATTACTCAGCATATTGGTGCTTATCAAGTTGAGATTAACAATAAGAAAATCACCTTCCTTGATACACCAGGTCACGAAGCATTTACTGCAATGCGTGCACGTGGAGCTCAAGTGACTGATATTACAATCATTGTTGTTGCTGCAGATGACGGTGTTATGCCACAGACAGTAGAAGCGATTAGCCATGCTAAAGCAGCTGAACTGCCTATTATCGTAGCAGTTAACAAAATTGACAAACCAGGTGCTGATCCTGATAAAGTGAAGCAGGAGTTGACTGAATACGGTCTAGTTCCAGAAGAATGGGGCGGGGATACTATCTTCGTTAACGTATCTGCGAAGCAGCGTACTGGTCTTGAAGATTTGCTTGAAATGATTCTGCTCGTGGCAGAAATGAATGAATATAAAGCTAATCCTGATAAACGTGCACGTGCGACAGTCCTTGAAGCCGAGCTAGACAAAGGACGCGGTCCAGTGGCACGCGTATTAGTACAACATGGTACCCTTCGCGTAGGGGATGCTTTCGTAGCGGGTAACTGCTTCGGTCGTATTCGTGCGATGGTGAATGATAAAGGTCGTCGTTTAAAGGAAGCTGGACCATCTACACCTGTTGAAATTACAGGGTTGACGGAAGTTCCACAAGCGGGAGATCCGTTTATGGTGTTTGAAGATGAGCGTAAAGCTCGTTCCATCGCAGATAAGCGTTCCATTACTCAGCGTCAGTCTGATATGGGTAGTAACGTTCGTGTGACGTTGGATGATCTATTCCAGCACATTAAAGATGGTGAAATTAAAGGACTTAACGTAATCATCAAAGGTGATGTTCAGGGAACAGTCGAAGCTCTTAAGAGCTCTCTTGAGAAAATTGAAGTGGAAGGCGTTCGCGTTAAGATACTTCACAGTGGTGCGGGTGCGATTACGGAATCCGATATTATCCTTGCAGCTGCTTCTAGTGCAATTGTAATTGGATATAACGTTCGTCCAGATAATCAAGCTGCTCTTACTGCATCCCAAGAGAAAGTAGACATTCGTCTGCATCGCGTCATCTACAATGTTATTGAAGAGATTGAGCAAGCCATGAAGGGTATGCTTGACCCAATTTATAAAGAAACTATTATTGGGCACGCAGAAGTACGTAGTGTATTCACAATCACCAAAGTGGGTACCGTTTCCGGATGTATGGTTACTTCAGGGAAAATTACGAGAAATGCGGAACTTCGCTTAATTCGTAACAGCATTGTTATTCACGAAGGCAAGATTGATTCGTTGAAGAGATTTAAAGATGATGCAAAAGAAGTTGCTCAAGGTTATGAATGTGGGATTACTTTGGCAAGCTATAATGACGTCAAAGAAGGCGACGTTATTGAAGCGTTCATCATGGAAACAGTGGAACGCAAGTAGAGAGGTGATTACACATGGCTAAAGTTCGCACAGGACGTGTTTCAGAACAGATCAAGAAGGAACTGAGTGTTCTCATTCAAAGAGAACTGAAGGACCCTCGGATAGGCTTCGTAACTGTAACAGGGGTCGAAGTTCCGAATGATTTTGCGCAAGCAAAAGTGTATCTCAGTGTACTTGGCGACGAAGAACAAAAGAAAAATACGCTTATTGCACTTGATAAAGCTAACGGTTTTCTTCGTTCAGAGCTTGGAAAAAGGATTCGTTTTCGGCATACACCGGAGCTTATCTTTAAGATAGATGAGTCTATCGCATACGGGAGTCACATTGAAAAATTGCTAAGCGAAATTGATAAAAATCAATGATCGTGAATGATGTTTTTAAAGGAGACGAACGATGCAGACCTATGAACAATCGATTGAAGAAGCAAAGCAATATTTGCTCAAGCATGATGATTTTCTTGTAGTGTCGCATGTTCAACCAGACGGAGATGCAGTCAGTTCCACGGTAGCTGTGGGCTGGCTTCTCTCACGTTTAGGGAAGAAATTCACACTCTTGAATGAAGGCCCCATTCCACAACGTATGCAGTTTCTCACGCTGGCAGATACGATCCTTAATATGGAGATTAATCCTCCTACACGTAAGTTTCAGAATGTCATCTGTGTGGATTGTGCCGATTTTGGTCGGGTGGGCCTAACGAATCAGTATTTTGCTGAGGATGCCCTCATTCTAAATGTGGATCATCATCCAACCAATGATGGTTATGGACATGTGAATCTCATAAAAACAGATGCAGCTGCTACAGCAGAAATTTTATATGATTTAATTGGACTTTTTCCGGTAGAGTGGACGCAAGAGTCTGCTACAGCCATTTATACAGGTATACTTACAGATACAGGTGGATTTCGTTATTCGAATACTTCTCCCAAAGTCATGGGTATTGCTTCTGAATTACTTTCTTATGGTGTTAACGGGCCGTTATTGGCTGAGAACTTATTAGAAGAAATGACTCCTTCTCAAATGAAAGTGCTGATTAAGGCACTTAGTACACTTGAAATGTCTGCTGATGGTCTGATTAGTTGGGTGCATGTTACGCCTGAACATATGGTGGAATGTGGAGCTACGAATGAAGACTTAGAAGGTATTGTGAACTATCCACGTAATATTCGTGGGGTTGAAGTTGGAATTCTATTTAAGGTCATTAGCGACAACGCTGTAAAAGTAAGCTTGCGTTCCTCAGGAAACGTAGACGTTGCGGCATTTGCGCAAATCTTCGGTGGTGGAGGTCACGTGAGAGCGGCAGGCTGTAAGATAGAAGGAACGTTAGATACGATTATTCCACAAGTCATTGAGCGGGTGAGACAATTATTATGAGCGATCTAGAGGGTATACTTGCTGTTTATAAACCAGCAGGTTTTACATCACATGATGTCGTAGCAAAAGTTCGACGTATTCTGAAAATGAAGCGTATCGGGCACACAGGAACATTAGATCCTGAAGTCACTGGTGTACTGCCATTATGTCTGGGCCGTGCTACCCGAGTGGTTGAATATATGCAAGAGCTTCCCAAAGAGTACTACGCTACGCTGCGTCTTGGCATAGCTACAGATACAGAAGATTTAACGGGTCAAGTTATTGAACAAGTTGATTCTGTCTCCGTTACTAAGGAAGATGTAATGCAGGTTCTGAATTCTTTTCAAGGTGTTATATCTCAAGTTCCTCCTATGTACTCTGCTGTGAAAGTGGATGGCAAAAGGTTATATGAGTTGGCACGAGAAGGTAAGACAGTTGAACGTAAGAGTCGTGAGGTCACTATCTATGAGATCGAAATGACCGATACTTCATGGGATGGTCCTTATCCTGAGCTCTCTTTTCGCGTGTTATGCTCTAAAGGAACATATATACGAACACTTTGTGTAGACATTGGACGAGCACTCGGACTGCCATCGGTCATGGTTAAGCTTACGCGTTCGAAGTCAGCAGGGATCGATGCAGAACATTGTTTAACTTTTGATGATATTCAGCGGTACATGGATGAAGGTACGCTTGGTTCACACTTGATTCCTGTGGATCAAGCCATTCCTCAATTACCCGTACATACGGTCTCTGAGGAGAAAACGTCAGCAGCGATCCAAGGCCAAAGACTTTCATATAAATCAGTGATACCTGAAGTGAACGGGGATGGACCCATCCGTTTATATGATGTTAAAGGAAGATTCTTAGGCATATTTCAAAGACAAGAAGATACAGGGGCTATTGCTCCAGTGAAAGTTTTTTTACAGGAATAATAATCGGATTTGCAGGTCATCTAACGGAATTGCAGGTGAGAAAGTTGTGAAGACTGTCATATTATCTTACCCCCTTTCATCCGAAATGCTACATGAGCAGGCATCCTCTCAAGTCATTGCTATAGGGCAGTTCGATGGAATCCATCAGGGGCACACAAGTGTGATCGCATCCGCCGTCTCTTTGGCGAAACGTAAAGGAATTCCATCAGCTGTAGTGACCTTCAACCCACATCCTAAAGAGGTTATGGGGAAAGGTGACTATGAAGGATATTTAACGCCGCTTGCGAACAAGCAGGAGTTGCTTGCTGGCATGGGCGTAGATACAATGTATGTTGCTCAGTTTGATGAAGTTTTTTCTCGTGTAAGTCCACAAGATTTTTTCACAGGCGTACTTCTACCACTGAATATCGATACGGTTGTTGTTGGTTTTGACTTCCGTTATGGATATCAGGGGGCAGGCGATGTTGAGACGCTTCGTGAAATGGGTTTGGGAATAATGGATATTGAGATTATTTCACCTTTTCCACTCGAAGGTGAAAAGGTGAGTAGCTCAAACATACGTAAAGCACTTCAGACTGGAGATTTACAACAAGCCAATGAATGGTTAGGACGCTGTTACCAATTGCGTGGAACAGTTATTGAGGGTGAGAAACGAGGTCGTACGATCGGATTTCCAACCGCTAACTTGAAATTGGATGATCGTTATGTGGTTCCAGCCAAAGGTGTATATGCCATTCGTGTATTCTACAATGATGGTTGGATTCCGGGAGTTATGAATATAGGAGTAAAACCAACTTTTCATGAAGGTATAATTGCACCTAGTTATGAAGCTCATCTGTTTCACTTTAACGAAAGTTTGTATGGTGAACATTTGACAGTGGAACTCGTCCATTATTTACGTGAAGAACGGAAATTTCCGTCTATTCAGGAACTGATTACTCAGATTCAAGTAGATGCGAAGTTAGCCGAAGAGTTATTAAATGCTTCGGAATAAGTCGAAGTAAGAGGTAGAACATTTACTTTTTACAAACAGGTGTGCTATACTGAATAACGTCATTGGAGACAATGATATAGTCCTTAGCTTGGTCGCACGATCTCACCAACGGTGACAAGGCTAATGGAGATAAAAATTGAAGGAGGTGAATAGCAATGGCATTAACTCAAGAACGTAAAAATCAATTGATTGAAGAGCACAAAATTCATGATACTGATACTGGATCACCAGAAGTGCAAATCGCTATTCTTACGGTTAACATTACGAACCTAATTAGTCATTTCCAGGCACACAAGAAGGATCATCATTCTCGTCGTGGTTTGTTGAAAATGGTTGGTCAACGTCGTAGATTGTTGAAATACCTTAAGAATAAGGATGTTAGACGTTATAGCGCGTTGATCGAGAAACTAGGATTACGCCGTTAATATTCCAATAATCTTACTAAATGCAGCCTGGTTGTTCACCGTATGTCCTTTTAGGAGTGACTACGGGGCAGCCGGGTTGCTTTTAAATATAAGCTTATTGCAGTATAATTTTCTTTGTATTAATCACAGAAACGGATACCTGAAAGTGATACGTTGTATCGCTAGCACTCGGAAGCATAACTTTTGCTGAAGAAAGGTGTGGCCGTTTCTTCTTGTGTATTGTTATATGAAATATCGATAATATGGAAATACTGATAGAATAAAAGGAGGGATTTCATGGAAAATCGTGTTGAAATGCAATTAGGCGGAAGAACATTAATCTTGGAAACGGGACGGTTTGCGAAACAAGCGAATGCAGCAGTCATGGTTCGTTATGGAGAAACGGTCGTTTTGTGTACAGTAACAGCTTCTAATGAACCGAAGGATTTAGATTTCTTCCCACTTACGGTGAACTATGAAGAAAGACTATATGCGGTAGGTAAAATCCCAGGTGGATTTATTAAACGTGAAGGAAGACCGAGTGAGAAGGCTATTCTTTCTAGTCGTCTAACAGACCGTCCAATTCGTCCATTGTTCCCAGAAGGTTTCCGTAATGATGTTCAAGTTGCCAATATCGTAATGAGTGTTGATCAAGATTGCGCACCTGATATTGCAGCGATGATTGGTACTTCTGCAGCATTAAGTATTTCTGATGTTCCATTTAGTGGTCCAATTGGTGGAGTTGCAGTGGGTCGTAAAGATGGACAATTTATCATTAATCCTAACGTAGCAGATCAAGAAGTAAGCGATCTATACTTGGTTGTTGCAGGTACTTCAGATGCAATAATGATGGTTGAAGCAGAAGCAAATGAAATGCCTGAAGAAGTGATGCTTGAAGCAATCATGTTTGGTCATGATGAGATCAAGAAGATTGTTGCTACGATTAATGAATTGGTAGTTATGGCTGGTAAACCAAAAATGGCAGTTAAGTTACATGCCGTGAACGATAACGCTAACCTTGAAGTTCGTGAATATGCAGCAGATCAACTTAAAGAAGCTGTTAAAATTTCCGAAAAACACGCACGTCAGGATGCCATTGACAACATTAATGAAGCAACGGTAACTTACTTTGAACAAAAGTACATAGAGACACCGGAACTTATGAAAGATGTCAAAGAAATTCTGCATGATATTGTTAAAGAAGAAGTTAGACGTTTGATTACACATGATAAAGTACGTCCAGATGGACGGAAATTAGAAGAGATTCGTGCAATCGAATGTGATACGAATATTTTACCTCGTACGCATGGAACAGGATTGTTTACACGTGGACAAACACAAGCGCTTAGTGTGTGTACACTTGGTGCTCTTGGAGATGTTCAAATTCTTGATGGTATTGATCCACAGGAATCCAAGCGCTTTATGCATCATTACAATTTCCCTCCATTCAGCGTAGGAGAAGCACGTCCTCTTCGTCCTCCAGGCCGCCGCGAAATCGGACATGGTGCTCTTGGTGAACGTGCGATGTCTAAGGTCCTTCCTTCAGAGGTTGAGTTCCCTTATGCGATCCGATTGGTATCCGAAGTATTGGAGTCCAATGGTTCAACTTCGCAAGCAAGTATATGTGCTGGTATTCTCGCAATGATGGATGCAGGGGTTCCTATTAAGGCACCAGTAGCGGGTATTGCTATGGGACTTATTAAAGACGGAGATCATGTATCGATTTTGTCTGATATTCAAGGTATGGAAGATCATCTTGGAGATATGGACTTTAAAGTTGCAGGTACGGCGACAGGTGTTACAGCTATCCAAATGGATATCAAGATTGATGGAATTAGTCGTCAAATCTTGCAAGATGCATTGGATCAAGCAAGAGAAGGACGATTGTTCATTTTGGGTAAAATGGTTGCAGCTATTGCAGAGCCAAGAACGAGTCTATCACAGTATGCTCCGAAGATTATGACCTTGAATATTAATCCTGAACGCATTCGTGATGTTATTGGTGCTGGTGGTAAAATCATCAACAAGATCATTGAAGAGACTGGCGTTAAAATTGATATTGAACAAGATGGACGAGTATTCATTGCTTCGACTAACGAAGAAATGAATCAAAAAGCACGTGCTATTATTGAAGGTATTGTCCGCCAAGTTGAAGTGGGCGAAATCTACGTAGGTACTGTGAAACGTATTGAAAAATTTGGTGCATTCGTGGAAATTCTTCCGAACAAGGAAGGTCTAGTGCATATTTCACAATTGTCTACAGAACGCGTTGCTAAGTGTGAGGATGTCATTGCTATTGGTGACTCGATCACAGTTAAAGTAACCGAAATTGATCAACAAGGACGAATCAATTTGTCTCGTAAAGCGACACTGACCGTTTAATCGTTGGCACAAATAGGTTCATAGCTATTACTTATAGAAAAGAGACAGAAAGCTTCATATTCTGGCTCTTTTTTTAAATATATCTCCCTATTCATATTCCATTTGTTCTGTTCATATGATGGGACAAAGCTTACAAGGGAGATGAATTGTTTTATGAATACGAGAAGGTTTGCTATTCTGCTTGCTTGTTTTACGATTGTGATCGGAATCAGTCAGATGAGCAGCATCAAGCAATTTATAGAGAATGGACGCAATGGCAGTATCTCACAAGATGTCTTTCAATTGAATAATCTTATGAACGAAGACGATCCGTTATACCTTGAGATAAAAGCGAAGGCAGTAAGTACAAGAATTGAGCCTGTGGATGCTAAAGTTGACCGGGTATGGAAAGCGATTCCTGGTTATAATGGATTAGAAGTAGATATAGATGAGACCTACAAACAAGCGAAAGCTGCTGGGAAAACAACATCGATTACATACAAGTATCGCCAACTGATTCCCAAAGTTGGGCTCAGTGATCTTGAAGTTCAACCGATTTATCGAGGGAACCCTGCTAAACCTATGGTGTCATTAATGATCAATGTGGCTTGGGGGAATGAATTTATTGTACCTATGCTAAATACGTTAGATCAGGAAAAGGTTAAGGCAACTTTCTTTTTTGATGGAAAATGGTTGAAGAATAATATAGAAGTAGCTAAGGAAATTCAAAAAAGAGGACATGAACTATCTAATCATGCCTATTCACATGCAAATATGAGTCAGTTAAGTGAAGAAAGAGCAGTTGAAGAAATAAGTAAGACTCAGAAGCTATTGAAGGATGAATTGGGTGAAGAGAAGAAATGGTTCGCTCCTCCTTCAGGTGATTTCGATAGTGATACAGTTCGAATTGCCAAAGGGCTTGGTATGCATACGGTATTATGGACATTAGATACGGTGGATTGGCAACATCCTTCTCCTGCGTCGATTGTGAACAAAATATCTAAGAAAGTAGAACCAGGATATCTCATATTGATGCACCCAACCTCATCGTCCTCTCAGGCTCTACAGGGGATGATTCAAGCGATTAAAGCGAAAGGTTTGAGTATAGGAACGGTAAGCCAAACGCTTTCTTCAGATCGAATACTATAGCGAATAGTTGAGTGAAGCTTAATTATTTGGTAGGATAGGGAATGCATTTATAATGAAGTATGTTGGTTTCATAATAGGAGGGCCTTCAAGTGGAAAAAATAAAGCTAAGTAACGGCCTACGAGTAGTGATGGAGAAAATTCCAAATTGCCGTTCCGTATCATTCGGGATATGGGTGAAAACAGGTTCAAGATATGAGAATCTTGAGAACAATGGTGTTTCTCATTTCATCGAGCACATGCTTTTTAAAGGAACAGAACGATTTAATGCAAAAGAAATCGCGGAACAGTTTGATGCTATTGGAGGTAACGTGAATGCATTTACATCCAAAGAATATACGTGTTATTACGCGAAAGTCCTTGATGAACATTTACCTATTGCGGTAGATGTCCTTGCGGATATGTTTTTCCGATCTAATATCGATGATCAGGAGCTCTCCAAAGAGAAGAATGTTATTCTTGAAGAGATTTCAATGTATGAAGATACCCCAGATGATATCGTCCATGATTTAATGGCGACAGCGGTTTATGGGGATCATCCTTTGGCTTACCCTATCTTAGGAACAAGAGAGCTTTTAGAAGGTATGAATTCAAAACATCTTAGAGCGTATATGGATCAGCATTATACCATTGAGAACACCGTGATAAGCGTAGCTGGTAATATTGATGAACATCTTGTTGAGTTATTGGAGCGACATTTCGGTGATTTCCAGAATCATGGAAGTGAGAGTGAAATCGTAGTTCCTGAGTTTCAAAGTAACGTTTTGTTTCATAAGAAAAAAACAGAACAGAACCATATATGCATGTCATTTCCTGGATGTTCCATCGATGATGCAAGACAATATGCGATGGTCTTGTTGAATAATGCTATAGGTGGAGGGATGAGTTCTCGCTTATTTCAGGAAATACGTGAGAAACATGGACTAGCTTACGCAGTCTATTCTTATCATAGTTCCCATGCGGACAATGGATTGTTCACTATTTATGCGGGAACCGCTCCTAAACAAACGAAACAGGTCATGGACCTAACCAAAGAAGTCTTATTTGACCTCGCTACAAAGGGCATAAGTGATGATGAGTTGCGTAAAGGGAAAGAGCAACTAAAAGGAAGCCTAATACTTAGTTTAGAAGGCACAGGTAGTCGGATGAATCGACTAGGTAAAAATGAGCTTATGCTTGGCAAACATTATTCGTTAGATGAAATGATTGCTAATATTGAGAAAGTATCTATGAATGATGTTGAATCGTTACTCGATCATATGTTTAGTGTACCCACTTCCATTGCTATGGTAGGTGCTTCAGATAAAACGATTTCGGCTGTGAGGAGAGATGAATTTGTCACATTACGTTCAAATAAATAAGTTACCAGGGAATGAAGATGTAAAACTTCCTGAAAAGATGTCTCGTTTAGCCTCGGGCTATGATTTGTATGCAGCGGTTGGAGAGGATGTCGTTCTACAACCAGGTGACCGAAAATTAATACCTACTGGATTTGCGATTGCTATGCCAGAAGGGCTTGAAGCACAAATTCGTCCACGTAGTGGACTAGCACTCAAGCATGGCATAACATGTTTGAATACACCTGGAACGATAGATGCTGATTATCGTGGGGAAATCAGAGTCCTTTTGATTAACTTGGGAGAAGTACCATTTACCATTGTTAGAAACGAACGGATTGCTCAAATGGTGTTCCAAATCGTTCCACAGGTGGAATGGGAAGTCGTAGAGGAGCTATCTGAGACCGTTCGTGGTGAAGGTGGATTTGGTCATACGGGTAAATAATGAAGACATAAGATACGGATATACAATCTTTTAAGGGTGGGGTATCTGCTCTTTTGGAAATATCTATATTATTAATTGAAGAAGAGCTGGCGAATACCTTGATTAGGTAATCGTCAGCTCTTTTTTGTCCGCACATTCATCACCCCTTCTTAGGCTTCCGCATATCATGCTCATATAGCACTTGGAATTGTGAAAGGAGCGACATCCTAATGCTGACTGGAGTTAGAGTTGTGTTCCTAGGCGGGGATGCAAGACAGATTGAAGTGATTCGAAAGTGTTCTCAGATGGATGCAGTTGTGACCATCGTGGGATTCAATGAGCTTACAGATCAGTTGAAAGACATCACAAGAGATCAATTATCTTCCTCGCTGTTAGAGACAGCGGATGTTCTTGTACTGCCTGTAATGGGTTGTGACGACGAAGGAAAGATCATGACGCTATTCTCTTCCGAATCATTACAGCTTCAAGATGAGCATATTGCAGCATTATCAAAAGAATGTACAGTGTATACGGGAATAGCAAAACCGCATTTGAGAAACATGTGTGCACGAAATAAGATTAATCTTGTTGAAATGCTCAACAGAGATGATGTGGCTATCTATAATTCTATCCCTACAGCTGAAGGTGCTTTGATGATGGCTATTCAGAACACCGATTTCACGATACATGGATCGACTTGTATGGTTCTGGGAATGGGACGCACGGGTTTTACAATGGCTAGAAGTTTACAAGGTTTAGGGGCAAAAGTAAGGATGGGCGTTAGGACGAATGAGCACTTTGCAAGGGCAGACGAGATGGGCTGGGAGCCTTTCATGACAAGGGATTTGGGGGATAAAGTGGGCAATATCAACTTGCTTTTTAATACGATACCGACTATGATAGTCACAGCACAAATCCTGTCCCAAATGTCTCCAAATGCAGTGATTATTGACCTTGCTTCAGCCCCTGGTGGGTGTGATTTCCGTTATGCGGAGAAGCGAGGAATTAAGGCGCTGCTTGCCCCTGGTCTGCCTGGTATCGTTGCTCCCAAAACGGCGGGGATTATCATTGCCAATGCGTTGGTACAGTTGATTTCGGAAGAAATCATGATTCGGGGGGATGCAGGATGAAGTGGCAGGGGAAGACAGTAGGGTATGCAATTACAGGATCACATTGTACGATTGAAGAAGTGATGCCACAAATTTCTCGATTTATTGAAGAGGGTGCTAACGTAGTGCCGATTGTTTCAAATACGGTACAAAATACGGATACTCGCTTTGGAACTTCTGAAAATTGGTTAAAACAGTTGAAAGATATAACAGGGAATGATATCATTTCTACAATTGTTGGAGCGGAACCACTAGGGCCGTCCAAATTACTAGACGTACTTGTGATTGGACCTTGTACGGGTACTACGACAAGTAAGCTCGCGAATGCTATGACCGATACACCAGTATTAATGGCAGCCAAAGCCCAGATGCGTAACGGCCGTCCTTTGGTGTTGGCTATCTCCACAAATGATGGATTAGGGCTGAACGCTGCGAACATTGCAAAGTTATTGGTAACGAAAAATATTTACTTTGTACCATTCGGTCAGGATAACCCAGTGCAAAAACCGAATTCCCTTGTAGCTAAAATGGATCTCATTCCAGAGACATGTTTTGCTGCACTTAGTGGAACTCAGCTACAACCTATGATTATCGAACGGTTTCAATTTGCTTAAGCAATTATAAATAGATTAGAAATGTCATAATTAGATAAGGGGAGATACGGAAAATGAGCAATCAAAAGTTTAATGTTGCTGTTGTAGGAGCGACAGGAGCAGTTGGAGAACAGATTTTAGGACTATTGGAGAAACGTGATTTTCCAATTGGTAAGTTAAAGCTGTTATCATCTGCACGTTCTGCAGGCACTATCATTAACTTTAAGGGCCTAGATGTAATAGTAGAAGAAGCTACCCCTGATAGTTTTGAAGGTATTGATATCGCGTTATTTAGTGCGGGTGGAGATGTGAGCAAGGAGTTTGCTCCGCATGCCATTCGTCATGGTGCTGTTTGTATTGATAACACGAATGCTTATCGCATGGATCCAACTACACCGTTGGTTGTTCCTGAAGTTAATGCTGAGAAGATTAACGATCATGTAGGAATTATTGCGAATCCGAATTGCTCTACGATTCAAATGGTAGCTGCATTGAAGCCTTTGCAAGATGCTTACGGTATCGATCGTATTATTGTGTCTACGTATCAGGCAGTATCGGGTGCGGGAAGTAAGGCTATTGATGAATTACTTCGCCAAAGCAAAGCTGTCTTGGATAACGATCATGTTGAACCACAGATTTTACCAGTGGGTTCCCTTCCAGTTAAACACCAAATTGCTTTTAATGCGATTCCTCAAATTGATAAATTTCAGGATAATGGTTATACCCTTGAAGAAATGAAAATGGTTAATGAAACTAAAAAAATAATGGGTGACGAGACCATAAACGTAACCGCAACTTGTGTACGTATTCCAGTTGTTTATGGTCACTCTGAGTCCGTATATGTGGAATTGAAACAAGATTATGATCTAGCTGAAGTGAAGAATCTCCTTGAAAATTCTCCGGGGATTACAGTAATTGATGATCCTTCAACACAATCGTATCCGCTTGCGACAGATGCTGCTGGAAAACCAGATGTGTTTGTTGGACGTTTGCGTCGGGATTTGGGACATCAACGTGGGCTGAACTTGTGGATCGTATCCGATAACCTCTTAAAAGGTGCGGCATGGAATGCTGTACAGATTGCTGAGATTATCGTATCAAAACATTCCGAACGCTCATAAGGTAAACATATTTGGAGGAATGGAAATGCGTATCTTAGTACAGAAATTCGGGGGTACCTCTTTATCCTCACCACAGGCGAGAGAACATGTCATTTCACATATAAAGAGAGAATTAGATGAGGATTATAATCTAGTTGTTGTTGTCTCTGCCATGGGTAGACGTGGAGAACCCTATGCCACGGATACATTGCTCGAATGGATTGTTCAGAATGGTGATGCATTGCCTGATCGTGAAAAAGATTTGTTGCTGTGTTGTGGTGAAATTATATCAGCAACGACTTTATGTAGCTTGTTAGAACGTGAAGGAATCTCTTCAACCGTTCTAACAGGTGCACAAGCAGGTTTTGAAACCGATGGTCAGCACGGCAATGCACGTATTCTGGATGTTCGTCCTGCTCGAATTATTGAGGAATTCAACAATCATAAGGTAGTCATTGTAACTGGTTTTCAGGGACAGACTATTTCTGGTGATTTCACTACACTTGGAAGAGGCGGTAGTGATACCTCAGCGACTGCATTAGGTGCAGCTCTTCATGCAGAGATGGTAGATATTTATACCGATGTTAACGGTGTATTGACTGCAGATCCACGTATTGTAGAAGATGCCAAGCCATTAGCGATCGTCAGTTATGCTGAAATATGCAATATGGCCTATCAAGGTGCTAAAGTGATTCATCCACGAGCTGTTGAGATTGCGATGCAAGCACAAATTCCTGTGCGTATTCGTTCGACATTCTCAGAGAACGAAGGAACATTGGTTACCCATCCAGAAGGATTTAATGACGTTCAATCTGGTGTCGTGGATCGTTTTGTTACGGGCATAGCTTATGTAAGTAATGTAACTCAAATTACAGTAGACTGTAGTGATGGACCAAGTAATCTACAGTTGAAGGTATTTAAATCGATGGCAGAGAATTCAATAAGCGTTGATTTTATTAATATTACACCTACAGGTGCAGTATATACTGTCTTTGATCATGAGTCGGAGCGTGCACTGTGTGTACTGCAAGAGATGGGTCTACGACCAAAGAGCTTATCAGGATGTGCTAAAGTGGCTGTTATTGGCGGTGGGATCAATGGCGTGCCTGGAATTATGGCTAGAATCGTGGAATCTTTAACTGAACAAAACATACAAATACTACAATCAGCCGATTCAAATACAACCATTTGGGTGCTTGTAAAGAAGGAAGATATGGTACAATCTTTACGGTCACTTCACACGGAATTTGAATTAAATCGATAAGTGAAAAATAGATATATGCTTACGAAGTCAAGTTTCCTACGGAAACTTTAATGTTATGCTTACGATGTTAAGTTTCCTACGGAAACTTTTTAGGAGGAACGAAAGTGGAATTTGGCAGATTAGTTACAGCTATGGTAACGCCTTTTGATGATCAGGGACGTATTAACTGGGATGAAACCGCCCAACTGATTGACTATCTTATTGAAGAACAAAAATCAGATGCATTAGTTATTGCAGGAACAACTGGAGAATCTCCTACGTTAAGCGATGACGAGAAGCTTGAACTCTTCCGGTTCGCTGTTGATAAAGCGGGGGATCGTTGTAAGATCATTGCGGGCACCGGCAGTAATAACACAAGTCATTCGATTCATTTGACACAAGAAGCGGAGAAGTTGGGTGTGGATGGGGTTCTGTTAGTGGTGCCTTATTATAACAAACCGAGCCAAGAAGGAATGTTCCGTCATTTCGAAGCGATAGCCAATAGTACACAACTTCCAATCTTGTTGTATAATGTGCCAAGTCGAACGATTGCTAGCCTCTCAGTAAAGACAACCCTTCGATTAGCCGAGATACCAAACATTATCGGAACCAAAGAATGTGCTTCTTTGGAGCAGATTACGTTGCTTGTTTCATCCGCACCTGCGGATTTCAAAGTATATTCAGGTGATGACTCATCAGCACTTCCAACACTTGCTGTTGGGGGTTATGGGATCGTGAGTGTAGCGAGTCATATCGTAGGTTCAACAATGAAGGATATGATTGATTCTTATCTTGAGGGGGATGTAAGAACAGCATCTAAGACTCATCAGAAGTTGTTCCCTATCTTCAAGGGATTATTTGAATGTCCCGATCCATTGCCGAATCCTTCGGCCGTTAAATATGCTCTTCAATTGTTGGGACATGATGTTGGAGGCGTACGTCTTCCCCTGGTTGGTCCTAATGAAGACGAGGCAACGTTTATTAAGGATCTCATTACTTTGGTATAATTTCTAAGCTGAAAATAGTCTTTTATGATTTCAATGAGCACCTCCTTGGAGGTGCTCATTTTTGAAAATATAGGATTGTATATTGGGCGAGCTTAATACTCACATGTAAGATGACTTGTTTTTTCACTTTTTAATCATGTATAATGGGAGCAAGTGACTGGGTGCGGTATATTTTTGAAATATAATATAAATAATGGTACACGTCCAAAACCATACAAGGAGGGTAAGATTCAATTGTCTAAGAAACTAAATAACGATAAATTGACGATATTTGCTTTGGGCGGCGTCGGTGAAATCGGAAAGAATATGTATGTCATTCAATATGCAAATGACATTGTCGTAGTGGATTCCGGATTGAAGTTTCCGGAAGAGGATATGCTCGGAATTGATATAGTTATTCCAGATATTTCTTATTTAACAGAGAATCGTGATAAAGTGAGAGGCATTTTGCTTACGCATGGACACGAAGATCACATCGGTGGACTACCTTACGTGTTGAAACATCTAAATGTTCCTGTATACGGAACCAAGCTTACGCTTGGATTGGTGGAGAATAAGTTAAAAGAAGCTAATTTGCTTGGTGAAACGAAGCGAATTCTGATTGATGAAGATTCCGAGGTACAAATCGGATCAACGATGAAAGCTACATTCTTTAGTACGAACCACAGTATCCCTGATTCCGTTGGTATTATCATCGCAACGCCAGAGGGAAATGTAGTTCATACAGGGGATTTCAAATTTGATCATACACCTGTAAATGGCCAATTTGCTAATTTACAGCGCATGGCTGCTGTTGGACAAGAAGGTGTACTTGCGCTTCTTTCGGATAGTACAAATGCTGAGAAACCTGGATTTACACCATCAGAACGTAATGTAGGTATTGTACTCGAAGACATTTTCCGCAAAGCTTCACAACGTGTTGTCATTGCAACTTTTGCTTCGAATGTACACCGTATTCAGCAAGTGGTTAACGCTGCTGAAGCTACGGGTCGCAAAATTACGGTTATTGGTCGTAGCATGGTAAACGTAGTATCCATTGCTTCGGAACTTGGTTTCTTAATCATTCCAGAAGGAATGCTGATTGAACCAGAAGAAGTTAACAAGATGGCTGCAGATCGTGTTGTTATTTTGTGCACAGGAAGCCAAGGGGAGCCGATGTCTGCTTTAACACGTATGGCTCGCTCAACGCATCGTAAAGTAGATATTTTACCTGGTGATACCGTTATCATTGCGGCAACTCCAGTTCCTGGTAACGAGAAATTTGTCGGTCGTACGATTGATGAATTGTTCAAACTTGGTGCAGACGTGATTTATAGTGGTTCCAATCCTGGGGTTCACGTTTCTGGTCATGGTAGTCAGGAAGAGTTGAAATTAATGCTTAACCTGATGAAACCGAAATTTTTCATTCCGATTCATGGTGAATTCCGTATGCAACGTCGTCATGCATTATTAGCTGAATCTGTAGGTATTGATTCCGATAATATCTTTATTACGGAGCTTGGAGAAATCGTTGAAATCGTGAATGGTTCAGCTCGTAAAGCTGGAAAAGTAACGGCAGGAAATGTGTTGATTGATGGATTGGGTGTTGGAGACGTTGGTAATATCGTTCTTCGTGATCGTAAACTACTTTCGCAAGATGGTATATTAGTTGTCGTTGTTACACTAAGTAAACAGGATGGAAGTATTATGTCAGGACCTGATATTATCTCTAGAGGATTCGTATATGTACGTGAATCTGAAGGACTTCTGGATGAAGCTAATCGTATTGTTTCTAGTACGCTTCAGAAGCTGATGAGTGAGAAGGTTAATGAATGGGCATCCCTGAAGACTGGTGTTAAAGATGCGCTAGGACGTTTCTTGTACGAACAAACTCGTCGCAGACCTATGATTCTTCCTATCATAATGGAAGTATAATTTTAAAATAAATAGACGACTAAATAAGTTGTAAGCACACAGTCGCCCCTATTCGCAGGCAATATTGGACGGTTCCCTGCGGAATAGGGGCATTTTATGCTGTTTTGAGAAGTTGTGAATTGCCAGGAATTTAAAGTGTTAATACATAGTATAAATGTAGTGTCTTTTCTCCCATACTAGCTAGGCATGGTTACGACTCGTATGATGAAAGGAAGATGATAATAATATGGCGAAGCCATTGAATGATGAGAAGACTGGACAAATCCCCAAAGAACATTCTGAGACTGAACCTCCTGATCAGCAACATGGCGCTACGACCGATGCCCAAGTGGTCAACACAATTGAGCATTTAGGACAAACAGCAGTACCTGATACTGAATCTAACATATTTTGCATGACGATTATCGGTCAGATTGAAGGACATGTCATACTACCTCCACAAAATAAAACGACTAAATATGAACACATCATCCCTCAACTTGTAGCTGCGGAACAAAGTAAGGAAGTGAAGGGTCTTGTCATTGTCCTTAATACGGTTGGTGGAGATGTAGAAGCGGGACTTGCCATTGCAGAGATGATCGCATCCCTTACGAAGCCAACGGTGACGGTCGTGATTGGAGGAGGACATAGTATTGGTGTGCCTATTGCGGTTGCCTCGAGCTACTCTATTATTGCTGAAAGTGCAACAATGACGATACATCCAATCCGTCTTAATGGTCTAGTGATCGGTGTCCCACAAACATTTGAATATATGGAGAAGATGCAAGAAAGAGTCGTTCAATTTGTAACTTCACATTCACGAATCACTGCGGACAAATTTAAAGAACTCATGTTCAGAACAGGCGAGTTGAATCGGGATATAGGAACAGCTGTTGGAGGAATAGATGCAGTTAAATATGGATTGATGGATGAAGTAGGAGGCATTGGTTTGGCATTAGCTAAATTAAACCAACTCATTAGTGAGCTACAAGAAGTACAACAGCAAGGGAGGCTTCAATAGTGACCTTATATACGATTATGCCCATGGATGTCATTTGGGAAGGTAGTTTCAAAGAACCAGAGGCAACCGTTGAGGTGGTTGTTGAAAGTATTCTAATGCAGGTGATGCCAATTGATCAAGGTAGTGCACAGATTGTGAGGCTTTTGAATTGTTCTTTAAATGACTATTTGAATCCTTTGTATTCACCTGGACAAATGATTCGATATATTCCTTCTTTGTAGAAATGATCCTTTGGTCGGATAAAGAGAACATAGGTACCCACGGTTAATTATGGTATAATATTGTACCGGGGGTGACTTTTTTGGCCAAGAGACGAAAAAAGAAGAAGGCAATATTAAGTAGTATACTCAAATATGAAATTTATGGGATTATTCTCATTACGCTATCTGTCATTGCATTATCTGGTGAAGCCACGGTCGGTTGGTCCCTATCCAAAATATTTGGACTCTTGTTAGGTAGCTTTTATTTTGTTGTTCCTCTTATAGGGGTTTATTATGGATTAATGGTCATGATTAACAGGAAGTGGCCGAACCGTTGGAACACGCGTAAAAGTGGGCTATTGCTTGTTGTGCTAGCTTTAACCTTAATGAGTAGTATATCCAGTATAGAACGGAAATTAGCTCCCATACCGGATTTGAGTTCGAGTAGGATATTTGCTCAGGCACAGTCTGACTTACACGGGGGATTGTTGACATCAACGGATCAGATTGAACATTCCATGATGGATAAAGATATTGGTGGCGGATATGTCGGTGCTATACAGTATACTGCACTTTTTTGGATGTTTGGAAATACGGGTGCTAAGTTATTAATGATCGTTATGTTTATTATTAGTTTTATGTTGGTCACGAACTTATCCTATATTGACTTGATGCGAATTGTCCGATCTAGGGTAGTGAAAGTCGTTTCATTTGTACATAAGCAATTCAGTATGCGTCAGACAGTAGGGAATAAGACTTCTTCACCTGCAAGAGGAATAGCGGAAAGAAGCAAAAGGCTTCTTCCTGGTGATGATGACGATGATGACTTTGATGAAGTTGTCTTACCCAAAGTTAAACGAAACCCGCCTATATTCTTTCAATTATTTGGTGGGAAAAGCGCCAAACCTGAAAATTCCTATGCAGAAGAAGATGATGATTCTGATGACATCTTAGGTATGACTGAAGTGGTCGAACCAGTTCAGCGCAAAGGAAAAAGAAGTAAAGTTGAGAAACCCGTGTCAGTAAATGAATCATTGTCTCCATCTGATCCCTATGACGGAGAGAATGATCTTTCAGAGCACCAAGCACCAGCAACGGTTCCGATTATTCGTGATTTCTTTGAACATGTGAAGGCTGAAGGACTTGCTGATGAAGATGACTTGGAAGAGGCCTTTACAGGTCGGGAAGTTGCTGATCTTAAAGAATCCATTATGAAGAATCATGGTGAAATTTCTGGTGAACCGTCGTTAGCCTTAGGACAAGCTGCAGAAGGAAATGGAATAGGGCAAGTAAATGCTGCAGGATTGAGCGAGAATGGGGAAGAAGTTTCACTTGAGATTATTGCTCCAGCACCTCCTCCCAAACCGTATGTATTACCTCCATTCCGTCTGCTTGGCAAACCTAGTAATGCTGGGAAGGCCGGAGATCAGAATGATTACATGCAAACAGCCCGTAAACTTGAGGCTACGCTTGAGAGCTTCGGTGTACGTGCCAAAGTCATAGAAGTTGTACGTGGGCCTGCGGTTACTCGGTATGAGATCCAACCAGATATAGGGGTTAAGGTGAGCCGAATTGTGAACTTAACTGACGATATTGCATTGGCTCTTGCTGCTAAAGATATCCGGATGGAGGCTCCCATTCCTGGGAAATCTGCTATAGGAATTGAAGTTCCGAATAATGAAGTGTCTATCGTTACGATGCGTGAAGTGATGGAGACTGCATTATTCCAAGAGGCAGAGTCTAAGTTATCGGTTGCATTCGGTAGGGATATTTCAGGGCAAACCATTATTGGTAATCTTGCGAAGATGCCGCATCTTCTTGTAGCAGGTGCTACAGGTTCGGGTAAATCGGTCTGTATTAACGGAATTATAACGAGTATTCTTTATAAGGCGAAACCTGATGAAGTGAAATTCCTAATGGTTGACCCTAAGATGGTCGAGCTGAATGTTTATAATGGCATCCCCCATCTTCTAGCGCCTGTTGTGACTGATCCCAAGCGGGCATCCTTGGCACTTAAAAAAATTGTGGTCGAGATGGAGAAACGCTATGAGTTGTTCTCTAAATCAGGTACTCGCAATATTGAGGGATACAATAAATTAATGCAAGAAAATTTACCAGCGGTACTACCTTACATTGTTGTCATCGTGGACGAGCTTGCAGATTTAATGATGGTTGCAGCTAATGATGTGGAGGAGGCTATCACTCGTCTCGCTCAAATGGCCCGTGCAGCAGGGATACACCTGATTATCGCGACCCAACGCCCTTCAGTAGATGTTATAACAGGGGTCATAAAGGCGAATATTCCTTCGAGAATTGCATTTGGAGTTTCTTCTAATGTGGATTCAAGAACAATACTTGATATGGCAGGTGCTGAGAAACTTCTAGGTCGTGGAGATATGTTATTCCTGCCGATGGGTTCATCAAAGCCGATTCGTGTACAAGGCGCGTATCTAACAGATCAGGAAGTAGAGAATATCGTGGATTATGTCCGTGATCAAGGTCAGGCTGTTTACGATGAATCACTTGTTCCAGAGATTGAGGAGTCATCTTCAGATCCAGAAGAGAAGCTTGATGAACTCTATGATCAAGCAGTACAAATTATACTTGAAGCGAAACAGGCTTCGGTATCACTCTTACAACGTAGAATGCGAGTAGGCTATACGCGTGCAGCACGTCTGATTGATTCAATGGAGGCTCGAGGCATTATCGGGCCATACGAAGGAAGCAAGCCACGTGAAGTTCTTTTATCTATGGAGCAGTATCAACAGAATAGAATGAGTTCTTAAAGTAGAAAGAGTTTCCCCCATCGTCTGTAGAGGGAAGCTCTTTTTTTGCGTTCGCATCTCCTATTTCTCAAGCAGATTCGAGCACTAATGTAACATAGGGGGTCATTTATAAAAGAACGTTTCTACTTACTTGTTGTGTAACATGCATAGGAAGCTAATGGTCAAGTCATAATACCTTTATGCATCTTGTAAAAACACAACAGAAAGGTAGAGCTAAACTAATGAACAAAACGAAAGGCTGGATCTCTATAGGATTGGTGCTTCTGTTGTCCATGTCTGTGTTCGGATTTATGAATGACACATCTCAAGCAGCTGTCGAACCTATGAATGAGTTGTACGCTCCTTCGCAACCGGTATTTAGCACGAATGTATTCAAAGTTGGAGCCTCAGGTACAGATGTATCAGAGTTACAAGGACGTCTAAAATATTTGGGGTTTTATAATGGGAAGATTGACAGCACCTTTGGCAGTAGCACTTTGAAATCAGTTAAATGGTTTCAATCAGAGTTCGGTATGAAGGTAGATGGCGTAGTAGGAGCTAAGACCAAGTTGAAGCTTTACAATGCTTCAAAAGATTGGAAGCCATCAGCAGCGAACAATGCAGGAAATACAACAACCGCCCCAAAAAAGGAAACATCAGATAAGAAGACACCGATGGGATCTGCCAACTCGATGGGACTGTCTGAGAATGATTTGAAGATCATGGCGAATGCGGTATATGGGGAAGCTCGTGGGGAACCATTTGAGGGGCAGGTAGCCGTTGCTGCGGTTATTTTGAATCGAGTGAAGTCGTCTGAATTTCCCAATACGCCTTCAGGCGTAATATTCCAGCCAAGAGCGTTCACAGCGGTAGCAGATGGTCAAATATATTTGGAACCTAATGAACAGGCTCGAAAGGCAGTACAGCAGGCTCTGAATGGATGGGATCCTTCAGGAGGATGCTTGTATTACTTTAATCCAAAGACAGCTACATCTCCTTGGATATGGACCCGTCCTCAAGTGAAAACAATCGGTGCGCATATTTTCTGTATGTAACAAGAAAAGGGGCAATCGAAGGCTTGCCTTCGGTTGCTTCTTCACTTTGAGGTGGGTTAGAATGGATATTATTACATCGTCAGTGTGCTTTAACAATCCATGATATAAAGGAGATTGGAACCTTGAATAAAACAAGATTTGAACACGGTAGTGCAGGTCGACTGCGAATTCACGTATTACCTACCACACGCTTCAAAACGTTCGCTATTTCTTTGTATGTGGGTATACCGCTATCCGAGGAGAGCGTGACTTCTACTGCGCTAACGCCATTTGTTCTTCGTCGAGGAACAGAGTCCTATCCGGAGACAACGCAATTCCGTGAACGATTGGAACAGTTATATGGTGCAGGATTTGGGTTCGATGTATATAAAAGAGGCGATAACCAAATTGTTCAATTTCGTATGGACACGATTAACGATACTTTTGTACAGAGTCAAGAGAGTCTTCTCGAATCATCCTTCGCATTTTTAGGTGAAGTTGTAACACGTCCAGTATTAGAAGATGGACATTTCAAGAAGGCATACGTACAGGCGGAGAAAGAGAATGTTCGTAAGAAAATGGAGTCTATCGTGAATGACAAGATTCGATATGCTGCTGAGCGTTGCTTAGAAGAGATGTGTCGTAATGAGCCATATCGCTTACATCCGCTTGGACAACGTAAGGATTTAGATTCTATTACTGCGGAATCGCTGTATAAGTCATATCTGAGTTGGTTGAATGAATCCAGTATGGATCTTTATGTTGTGGGAGATACCACCCTTGCGGAAGTACAGAAGTTGGTAGATCAGCACTTCCATTTAGACGATTCACAACCTGTAGGTTATGTAACGAATCAGTCTGCTCCTGAAGTAAGTGAAGTTCGAACCATCGTTGAGAAACTGGATGTCAATCAAGGGAAATTGAACTTGGGTCTTCGTACTACGATAACGTATGGAGATGACGATTATGCAGCTGCACTGATGTATAACGGAATACTCGGTGGATATCCGCACTCTAAGTTGTTCTTGAATGTTCGAGAAAAGGAGAGCTTAGCTTATTATGCTTCTTCACGTTACGACGGTCATAAAGGACTCGGGACGATTCAATCAGGGATAGAGGTTCAAAATTATGAGAAGGCTGTCGAGATTATTCAGAATCAGCTAGAGGAAATGCGAACAGGCGAAATCACAGAATTAGAGATGTCACAGACGAAGGCTATGATTCGTAACTTGTTGCGTGAAATGGATGACTCTGCATTTGAGATGATTTCTTTTGACTTCAATGGTCAATTATCTGGAAAAGAGCGTACAGTAGATCAACTTGTTGAACAGATAGAGGCTATTTCAGTGGAGGATGTACGTAAGGCAGCATCTACATTTGAATTGGATACGATCTATTTCCTAAGAGGGCAGAAGGAGGAATAGCAGATGCAAAGTATACAATACGACAATTTACAAGAAACACTGTATTACGAAGTCATGGATAATGGCCTCCATGTGTATGTTCTTCCGAAACCGGGATTCAACAAGACATATGCGACTTTTGCGACGAAATATGGATCTGTTGATAACCATTTCCGTGTAGAGGGTCAGGATGAGGTAACAGTACCTGATGGGATTGCTCATTTCTTAGAGCATAAAATGTTTGAGGAACCTCAGGGAGATATTTTTGCCACGTTTGCTTCTCAAGGGGCTTCGGCAAATGCATTTACGAGCTTTGATCAGACCGTATATCTGTTCTCTGCAACAGAGAATATTGAGGATAATTTGGAGACGTTGATCAATTTTGTACAAAATCCTTATTTCACAGATCAGAATGTAGATAAAGAAAAAGGTATTATCGGTCAGGAAATTGGAATGTATGAGGATAATGCCGATTGGCGTGTTTATTTCGGCCTAATTGAAGCCATGTACAAAGTTCATCCTGTTCATATTGATATTGCGGGCACAGTAGAATCCATTAGCACCATAACGAAAGAGACATTGTATTCTTGCTATAATGCTTTTTATCACCCAAGTAATATGCTTTTATTTGTAGTGGGTGGGGTTAAGCCTGAGGAAGTATTTGAATTGGTAAGAAATAATCAAGCGAAGAAATCATATGAGCCGCAAGGTGAAATAAAACGTTTCTTTGATCAAGAACAAGTAGAAGTAGCAGAGAAGAAACGTATAAAGAAACTAACGGTCTCGATGCCCAAGTGTTTATTTGGTTTTAAAGAGAAACAAGTGGGATTTGTTGGTGAGGAACTATTGAAGCGGGACCTAACGACCAAAATTATGCTTGATTTACTGTTTGGTTCGAGCACGCCATTGTATCAAAAACTCTATGATGAAGATCTCATTTCGGATAGCTTCGGATATGAATATAACAGCTCACCACATTATGCCTTTTCTATCATCGGTGGTGATACAAGAGATCCCGATGTGCTACTTCAAAGAATTCGGGAAGAAGTGGATGTTATGGTTAAAGCAGGCTTTAAGGAATCTAATTTCGAACGATCTCGCAAAAAGAAAATGGGCGGATATTTACGGATGTTGAATTCTCCTGAGAATATCGCACATGAGTTTACAAAGTATCAATTTCGTGGTAGCGATTTCTTCTCCGTCTTACAGGTGTATGAGTCGATTACATTAAAAGATGTAAATGATTGCTTGCAAGAGCACATTGACTGGAATCAGGTTGCGGTATCGGTCGTGGTTAATCCTTGAACAATGACGCGGGGAGAGATTGGAGTAAGCCAATCGGGGAAACGACGGTTCTGATCACAGGAGCCAGTAGAGGCATTGGAGCTGCTATTGCAGAGCGTTTTGCATTAGTGGGTATGAATGTCGTTATTCATTATGGAAAGTCCCATGAAGAGGCTAATGAGGTGGCACGTCGGTGTATGTCCCATGGTGCGACGGTTCTAACGGTGACGGCAGATTTGAAGGATCGAGAACAGATATGTCGCATGCGTGACAAACTTCAAAGTCATGGCATGATGCCGGATATCCTGGTGAATAATGCTGGGATATCACATTATGGGATGCTTTCGGATGTAACAGAGGAAATATGGGACGATGTGATGTCCACTAATCTTAAAGGTATGTTTCTATGTACGCAGGTCTTTATGCCGTATATGGTTTCCCAGCGTTATGGACGGATTATTAATATATCATCCGTATGGGGGATTTCAGGTGCATCTTGTGAAGTTCTTTACTCCACAAGCAAAGGGGGCGTTAATGCATTTACGAAAGCCTTAGCGAAAGAACTTGCCCCTTCTGGAATCACGGTTAATGCTGTAGCTCCTGGTGCGGTGGATACATCGATGTTAAATCACTTACATGATGAAGAAATTAAAATGCTTGAAGAAGAGATACCGGCTGGAAGACTGGCTCGACCAGATGAAATATCGTCCCTTGTATATTTCCTTGCGCTCTCGGAATCAGGCTATATTAACGGGCAAGTGATTAGTCCTAACGGCGGATGGATCACTTAAGTAAATTTTTCCAGAATTGAGCCGAATAATGAAGGCTTAATAGGGTCATATTACAACTGTTGATTTTAAATCTCATGCGTCACAGCCAAGGAGGATTTAATATGTCATCAACAGTGCTTAGAAATTTTGACACGTGGAAAAAGTTCTTGGGTGAACGCGTAGTTCAGGCTGAAAAAATGGGGATGAGTGAAGATACCATCTCTAAATTAGCTTATGAAATCGGCGACTTCCTAGATGAAAAAGTCGATCCGCAGAATCCTTCCAACCGAGCACTTAAGGAATTGTGGGAAGTTGGAAACAAAGAAGAACGGCAGACTGTTGCACGCTTAATGGTGAAATTAGCCAAGAAAAATGCATAATTCCATGAGAAAAGCCCCCATATGGGGGCTTTTCTACAATCATTACAGAGATGACCTTGCCTTTCATATTTATTTTATATATCATTAACATGACCCATGAATAGGTCGATATAAATATAGCCTCTTCCAAGATTGGGATTGGGGTCTGTTTTGTCGAGAATATGGGAAACGTGTTAGGTGAGGTGTTAAAAATGGAGTCGAAACAGTCGAAACAGTCGAATCAGTGGTATATGGAATATAAGATACATAAAAACAGACCAGGATTACTGGGAGACATTGCTTCTTTACTTGGGATGCTGGAAGTTAATATACTAACCATCAATGGTGTAGAAGGCGAAACACGAGGAATGCTTCTTGAAACAGATGATGAAGAGAAGATTCACCTCATGGGAGCTATGTTGAAAAAAGTCGATAATATAACCATTTCTGCTCTGCGACCTCCAAAACTTGTCGATCGATTGGCGGTGCGTCATGGAAGGTATATAGATCGAGATTCAGATGATCGTAAAACATTCCGATTCACCCGAGATGAACTGGGTTTACTTGTCGACTTTCTTGGTGAAATATTTAAAAGGGAAGGAAACCATGTCGTAGGGTTAAGAGGGATGCCACGTGTAGGTAAAACGGAGTCCATTATAGCCGGTAGTGTATGTGCGATGAAACGGTGGACATTCGTATCTTCAACATTGCTTCGTCAAACCATTCGAAGTCAGCTGTCTGAGGATGAAATGAATCCAAATCATGTTTTTATTATTGATGGGATTGTCAGTACAATAAGATCCAGTGAGAAACACTATAACTTATTACAGGATATTATGAGTATGCCTAGTACCAAAGTGATTGAACATCCGGATATTTTTGTTCAGGAATCTGAGTACTCCTTTGATGATTTCGATATCATTATTGAACTCAGAAATACGCCAGATGAAGAAATTGTATATGATTCATTTACGAATGCTTATACGGAAGATTTATGAACTCTAATCCCATAAAATCATAAGAATTAGGAGGTGATGGTATGTCTGAACTAGGTCAGCAATTAAAGGAAGCCAGACTCGAAAAGGGAATGAGCCTTGATGATGTACAGGAAATGACGAAAATTCGTAAGAGATATTTAGAAGCCATCGAGGCAGGTGACTATAAAGTTCTTCCAGGAAATTTCTATGTTCGAGCATTTATCAAGACTTATGCCGAGACGGTAGGTCTTAATCCTGATGAACTACTAGAAGGAGACAAGGAAGTTTCATTATCTCAGCCAGAAGCGACCATGGAACCGGTTATTCAGAAACGTTCAAGTAATCGACCGCCAACGGAACGCAATGTGAAATGGTTGTCTACCGTGTTAATGTGGACTTTTCCTATTCTAATCATTGTTGTTATTTATTTATATGTTTCTTCTTTAGATGGGAAAACAAGTGATAAAACCGTGGATTCTGATCAGAAAATAACGGGAGACATACAGGATCCCAAAAAAGAGCCAGTAAAGGAGCCTACAGGCAATGGTGGAGATGCTGTTACCCCTCCTGGTACCAATGGCGAGACTGAAACGGAACTACCGGTAGAGCCTCCAGTAGAAGTACCTCCTGTAGAAGAGCCTATTACTGTAACAGAGTCTGGTAAGAGTGGTAAAAACACTATTTTTAACGTATCAGGATCAGATACGACGAAAGTCCCAGTTGTGATCAAAGCAACTGGCGAGAGTTGGGTCGAGATTTATAGAGGAAGCAATTCTAAAGGTGAGAAACTTTACTTTGGTAAGACCAAAGACGGAGAGGTTTTAAATCTTGAAATGGACAACCAAGGAATGTATATTAAATCTGGATATTCTCCAGCTACTGAAATTATGGTTGCAGGACAGGTTGTAACGGATGGAAAGAGCACATCGAAAATTCTACTTAAACGTGAGACTACCAATCAGGGGTCTGATACAACGAGCTCAGACACAAATACAGAATCAACTACAGATACAAATACACAGACAAATACAAATACAGAATCAACACCGTAGAGTCGAATGTAGCGTTGGCGAATAAGGATCACTCTTAATGGAAATAATAAGGCTGAAATTCTAGGGTCTGAGTCTTCTTATTTCTAATGATGAGTGAGGTGGTGTTTGATATGACGGTGAACTGGATTGTGACTGGGTTGGGTGTTATAGTGAGTCTTCTCGGATATTATCTAACCCCAAACGCATGGGGTTATGGCATATTAGGCTTTGGCATTGCACATATTGTACTGGGGATTTTGGACATGTTTCGTCACCCGGCTAGTTCCCGATAACTTGGATGCTTCAAACAAAGGTATTCCTGTAATGAGGTATTTTCTCAAGGAGTACCTTTTGTGTTGGACATGGACTTCATTGGAAGAATCATATATTATGACAGTTAGTCAGTAGAGAGGACGTGGAATAATGAGTTCAGAAAGTTCTTTTGATATCGTATCCAAATTTGATTTAAATGAAATGAATAATGTCATTACCCAAGCAGAGAAAGAGATTGAGACTAGATTTGACTTCAAAGGGAGTAAGAGTAGTCTAAAGTTAGATAAAGATGCTCTTGTCATTATTTCAGATGATGAATTCAAGCTAAATGCGGTAATTGATATTTTACAGTCAAAGATGGTCAAACGAGGGCTAACACTTAAGAATGTAGAATACGGTAAGATCGAACCAGCTTCTTTGGGAACGGTGAGACAAAAATTGACCTTGAAACAAGGGATCGACCAAGATAATGCTAAAAAGATCAATGTACTAATACGTGATTCTAAATTAAAAGTGAAGAGTCAGATTCAAGGCGATCAAATTCGTGTGACTGGTAAGAGTAAAAATGATTTACAAGCGATCATGCAGCTTTTGCGCAAAGCAGAACTCTCTTTGGATCTTCAATTTACGAACGCCAAATAGTAGATGTTAATATGGCAGATTGTCAAGCTAACTGTTATAGGGATTGACAATCCGTCATGTGAATAATTATTCGGATATGTTAATTGGTGGGCGAGAGTGCCTTTTTGACACGGTTTAACCCATATATTATACTTATAAAGATTATTAGGGAATAATGGGTTATATCATTGGGGGAGCATGGAGAATGACAGAGAGAGTCCAGATAATGACATTAAGTTACGAGAAACTTTCAGTGGATTCAAAGTTGATACACAGGGAGGTTATCCTGTGAATTTACCCAATCGTATTACGATAGCTAGAATATTTCTAATTCCTGTTATGATGGTATTTTTGTTGGTTGATTTCAACTTTTATCCTAACCCGATCGTGTGGCATTCTTATCAATTGCCTTACAACCAGCTGATCGCTGTAATTATTTTTATTATTGCGGCTAGTACGGATGGAATTGATGGTTATCTTGCACGTAAGAATAATATGGTAACCAATCTAGGGAAATTGCTAGATCCCTTAGCGGACAAATTACTGGTAGCTGCCATTCTTATTTCTCTGGTAGAGATGGGTAAATGCGACAGTTGGATTGCAATTGTCATTATTAGTCGTGAGTTCGCTGTCACAGGGCTTCGACAGATTGCTTTGCTTGATGGTAAGGTAGTTGCTGCTAGCAGTTGGGGGAAAGTCAAAACCGTTATACAGATTGTGGCGATAATCGCTATGCTTATTAACAACTTCCCATTCGTTTTCATCAATATTCCGTTTGATATCATAGCTACTTGGGCTGCGGGACTGATTACGTTGTACTCTGGAGTTGACTATTTTATTAAGAATAAGTCATTGTTGAATTTATCTAGAAGTTAACATTTGGATCAAATAAGTGTTTTTAATGGGGCAGTAGGATATTTTCCTATTGTCTTTTCTTTCGAAATAGCGAGTACATAAAAGTAGGCATAACATCATTCGTTTCGGCTTTACTTGATTCAATATGAAGAGGAGGTTCTTAAGGATGAAGGCAGAGATCATTGCAGTAGGTACAGAATTGTTGTTGGGACAAATCGTGAATACAAATGCTCAATTTTTGTCAGTAGAATTAGCAACACTTGGAATTGATGTTTATTTCCAGACCGTCGTTGGTGATAATATGACCAGGCTTCAGGAGTCCATCCAATTGGCGAGTCAGCGCGCGGATATCATTTTATTAACAGGTGGTATTGGCCCGACACAAGATGATTTAACCAAGGATGCTCTTGCGGCCTTTTTAGGAAGGGAATTACATATTGATCGTCTTGCCATGGATCATGTCGCACAATTCTTTACGAAGCGCGACGTGCATATGACTGAGAATAATCGGCGTCAAGCCTTGGTGATTGATGGGAGTACACCCCTTCCTAACGCAACAGGTCTTGCAGTAGGTAACGCTCTTTCACATGAAGGTAAATACTACATCATTCTTCCTGGGCCACCGAAAGAAATGGCTCCGATGTTCCATGAACAGGCTAAGCCGTGGTTGTTGCAGCATGCACTTACGGATGAAATGCCGATTTATTCCACGATGTTAAAGTTTGCAGGTATTGGCGAATCTTTACTTGAGGACCGACTGTTGGATTTAATTCAGAATCAGAGTGATCCAACGATTGCACCTTATGCTAAAGAGGGCGAAGTCACAGTTCGCATCTCAACAAAGGCTCCTAGTGAACAAGAAGCGATGATTAAGCTTAATGCGTTAGAGAAACAGATTCAGTTATTACTTCCTGAACATATGTATGCTAATGGAGATATACCTATAGAGAAGGCTATTGTTGATCTGATGACTGATCAGGGGAAGACTTTAAGTGCCGCAGAAAGTTGTACCGGTGGACTATTGATGGAAAGAATCACATCAGTACCAGGTAGCGCGACTGTCTTCTTAGGGGGGATCGTGTGTTATTCTAATCAGATGAAAGAAAAGTTACTGAACGTACCTCATGACTTGCTTGAAGGAGACGATGCTCCAGGAGCTGTAAGTGCGGAAGTTGCACAAGTGCTTGCCGAACAAGTAAGGATGATTACGGATACTGATTTTGGGTTGGCAATTACTGGTGTTGCTGGTCCGGCTTATTCCGAGCGTAAGCCAGTAGGACTTGTATATATTGCCATTGCGGAGCGAGATAAGAAAACGGAAGTGTACGAGCTGAATTTAATTGGTAATCGAGAGACCATCCGGGTTCGTACGGTTAAAAGTCTGCTTTACCGTTTATGGCGAATAATCGCAAAGTGATAAGCTTTAAACACGATAGTTGAAGGATCAATATCAATCGTAGTATACTAATAATCATACGGAAGAACCGTAGCGAAATAGATATTTTGCTACGGTTCTTTTTCTATCCTATAGACCCGTGACAAAAGGGGAAGGGGAATAGATCACTCAAAAAAACGAATGTATGTTCGAAAAAATGCTTGGCAAACGTTTCGAAACAAGGTATCATTATATTATAAATATTGAAGGATGTGAGTCTATTGTCAGATCGTCGTGCAGCGCTGGATGTAGCGCTTCGTCAAATAGAGAAACAATTTGGTAAAGGTTCCATTATGAAGTTGGGTGAATCAACACACATGCAAGTGGAAGTTACTTCCAGTGGATCTTTGGCATTGGATATTGCATTGGGTGTAGGTGGATTTCCAAGAGGTCGTATCATTGAAGTCTATGGTCCTGAATCATCTGGTAAGACAACTGTAGCTCTACATGCAATCGCGGAAGCTCAGAAGGCCGGTGGAACAGCTGCTTTCATTGATGCTGAGCATGCATTGGATCCTAAATATGCTAGTAATTTGGGTGTTAATATTGATGAGTTGCTTCTGTCACAGCCGGATACTGGTGAACAAGCATTAGAGATCGCTGAAGCACTGGTACGTAGTGGTGCAGTTGATATTATTGTCATTGACTCGGTTGCTGCATTGGTACCAAAGGCAGAAATTGAAGGCGAGATGGGTGATTCCCACATGGGTTTACAAGCTCGTCTGATGTCTCAAGCTCTTCGGAAGCTATCAGGTGTTATTAGTAAATCTAAGACCACTGCGATTTTCATTAACCAGCTTCGCGAGAAGATCGGGGTTATGTTCGGTAATCCTGAGACAACTCCAGGTGGACGGGCCTTGAAGTTCTATGCCACGATGCGTTTGGATGTACGTAGAGTAGAGAGTATTAAGAACGGAAACGACATTGTAGGTAATCGTACGAAGATTAAAGTTGTAAAGAACAAAGTAGCGCCACCTTTCAAACAGGCTGACGTTGATATAATGTATGGTCTAGGTATTTCCAAAGAAGGCGGCATTGTTGATATTGGTACGGACATGGATATTATTAACAAGAGCGGTGCTTGGTACTCTTACGAAGGTGAACGTTTAGGCCAGGGTAGAGAGAACACGAAGCAATTCCTGAAGGATCATCCTGCAATCTCAGAAACCATTGAGAATAAGATTCGGGAAGCTAGCAATTTAACGAATACCTTTACTCCTCCAAGTGATTCAGAGAAAGAAAAAGATGAGTTGGAAGAGCAAGAATTGTTGGAAATGGAATAGATCTTATAACTATTGTGAATTGATTTTTCATTATATGAAGGACGCCCATATGCGGATCACAATGGGCGTCCTTTGTCTTGTACATATTCTTTGGGAATAAGTGAGGAAAGATAACGATGATAGAATTGAACGATGATCTACAAGAACAGGAAAGTAGCGCTATTTCTCAATTCCCCGAGGATCAAGAATTGATCATTACGGGGGTGGAACGTGAACCCAAACAAAAATATAGGTATCTAGTATCCTTTGGACAGCATGTTCTGTCGATTCACGAGGATATCATGATTAAGTACAGAATGATTAAGGGGAATAGCTTTTGGAAACAGGAGTTAGAGGGAATTGTACTATCTAATGAGAAACAACTGGGATATGTTCAAGCTCTCAAATACTTAGAGAGAAAGGCACGTACCTCTAAAGAGATACAGATTAGACTGAAAGAGAAAGAGACCTCACAGGAGGTCATTGAGGACGTGCTAGAGCGTTTAACTCGTGAAGGTTTAGTTAATGATGCGATGTATGCTCAGCAGTGGGCAGAACAGCGAATCACAAGTCAGCGTAAGGGTAAAGCTTGGATTAGACAAGAACTGAGACAAAAGGGTGTAGATAAATTACTGATTGCGGAAGCTCTTGATGGGGTGAGTCCAGATCAGGAATATGAGAGTGCGCTTATTATTGGAAGAAAGAAGTGGAATCAGACAAAAGGTGAGTTGTTAGATAAGAAAAGAAAGACAGGTTCTTACCTTATGCGACGCGGTTTCCCTGGTGAACAAGTAAGACGGGTACTGAACCAACTTATTAAAGAAGATGAACTACAGGATATAGATGATGATAATTTTGAGTATGAATAGTAAGAAAACAGGATATTAAGAGGGATTCCCTTGACAATATCTTTTCACAAATACTAAAATGAAATAGAATCTATATTCGTATAGGGAATCTTTTTCCTTCCAAAAGAGGTTCTTACTTATGAAAGATTTTGTCGAGCTATTCCTATGAATGAATTTATTGCCAGTGGTTGGCGGACATTGCACATGTGAATGTGCACAAATTATCTGTAATGATAACTGATTTGTAGTATGATGAGTAAGTAAAGAATAACAACTGTAGAAGATTCCAAGGATTTCTTGGAGGAACAAACGAGGAGGTGAAGAGGATGTTGAATACCTTGATTTGGGTCTTGATCGTTCTCTTCGTAGCCGTGATCTTTGGGTTCGCCGGTTATTTTATTCGCAAATCTATTGCAGAAGCTAAGATTTCCAGTGCTGAAGAAGCTGCCGTTCAAATCGTGGAGAGCGCGAAGAAGGAAGCAGAAGCAGTGAAGAAAGAAACGGTACTAGAAGCTAAGGATGAAGTCCATAGAATTCGGTCCGAGGCTGAAAAAGACACTCGTGAACGCCGGAATGAAATTCAACGGCAAGAACGTAGATTGCTGCAAAAAGAAGAGTCGCTGGATAAAAAAATGGAAGCGTTAGAACGTAAAGAAGAACAAGTGGCTAACAAAGAGAAACGAATTGAAGAAACCCAGCAACAAATTGATACAATTTATAAGAGCCAATTAACTGAGTTAGAACGAATTTCGAATTTGTCTACTGAGGATGCAAAAAGTATTATCTTAACCAATGTAGAACAAGAAGTTCGTCACGAAACTGCACAGATGATTAAAGACATTGAGCAACAAGCGAAGGAAGAAGCAGATAAGAAATCACGTGAAATTATTACATTGGCTATTCAACGTTGTGCAGCCGATCACGTTGCTGAAACGACAGTATCTGTCGTGACACTTCCAAATGAGGAAATGAAAGGGCGAATTATCGGACGAGAAGGTCGGAATATTCGTGCGCTTGAAACCCTTACAGGAATTGACCTTATTATCGATGATACGCCGGAAGCTGTTATTCTGTCAGGATTTGATCCAATTCGCCGTGAAATTGCTCGTACTGCACTAGAGAAATTGGTAGCTGATGGTCGAATTCATCCAGCACGTATTGAGGAAATGGTCGAGAAGTCCCGTAAAGAAGTTGATGAACGGATACGTGAGTACGGTGAGCAAGCTACCTTTGAGGTAGGTGTACATGGATTACATCCTGATCTAATTAAAATTATGGGTCGTTTGAAATTCCGTACAAGCTATGGTCAGAACGTTCTGAAGCACTCTATGGAGGTCGCTTATCTAACAGGATTGATGGCAGGAGAGCTTGGGGAAGACATTGTACTGGCTAAACGTGCAGGACTATTGCATGACATCGGTAAAGCGCTGGATCATGAAGTGGAAGGATCACACGTTGAAATTGGCGTGGAACTAGCGAAGAAATACAAGGAACATCCAGTAGTTCTTAACAGTATTGCTTCTCACCATGGAGATGTCGAAGCAACTTCGGTCATTGCTATGTTGGTGGGCGCAGCAGATGCATTGTCTGCTGCTAGACCAGGAGCGCGAAGAGAGACATTGGAGACTTACATTAAGCGCCTCGAGAAGTTGGAAGCGATCGCTGAATCATTTGAAGGTGTGGAGAAATCCTTTGCCATCCAAGCAGGACGTGAAGTTCGCGTAATGGTACATCCTGAGAAGATTGATGATGTTGAGTCGTTCCGTCTAGCACGTGACATTACGAAGATGATCGAGAATGAGCTGGATTATCCAGGACATATTAAAGTAACGGTCATCCGAGAAACTCGCGCGGTTGAGTACGCTAAATAATGTTAAATATGAAAAGTGGCCACATTGGGGCCACTTTTCATATTGTTTATATTGAAGGAGGAGAACGGAAATTAACGTTTTATTTATTGGAGATATTGTTGGAGAAGTTGGAAGAAAAGCACTTAAAGCTATGTTGCCCGTTTTGAAATCGAAATATAACCCACACATCATAATTGCGAATGGTGAGAATTCAGCTGCTGGACGAGGAATTACAGAGTCCATTGCGAATGATTTCTATAATTGGGGTGTCCATGGGATTACCATGGGTAATCATACGTGGGATAATAAAGATATATTTGAATTTATAGATGACGAACCACGAATGATTCGGCCAGCTAACTTTCCACCGGGGACGCCTGGTCTTGGGCATACCGTTATTAAAGCGAATGGTAAAGAACTTGCGATTGTTAATTTACAAGGGCGTACTTTTCTTCCTCCGAGTGACTGTCCGTTTCGTAAAAGTGATGAAATTATCGAAGAATTGCGTAAGAAACATAAGTGCATCTTGGTTGATTTCCATGCTGAGGCGACTTCCGAGAAAATATGTATGGGCTGGCATTTAGATGGACGAGTATCTCTTGTCGTGGGAACCCACACGCATGTTCAGAGTAACGATGATCGAATCTTGCCGGGTGGTACGGCATATTTAACGGATGCAGGTATGGTTGGACCTAGAGACGGTGCTTTAGGTATGGAAAGAGAAGCAGTCATTCATAAGTTTGAGACCCAATTACCGGTACGTTTCGTTGTAGATACAGGGAAATGGCACTTCCATGGTGTATTTGTCCAAATTGATGAGGAAACGGGTAAGGCTACAAAAATAGAGAAAATTCGCTTGGAAGAAGACGAGTGGATCATGGAATAACACATGGAATAACAAAAATAAGGTATTTTTTCTCCTCTGCGGAAATAACATCTAGTATGTGGATGTGAACCATCATCATTCCCAGGGGAGGATCAACCTATGGATGTATTAAAAGTTTCAGCTAAGTCCAATCCTAATTCGGTTGCTGGTGCGCTTGCTGGTGTTCTGCGTGAACGCGGCGTTGCTGAATTGCAAGCGATTGGAGCCGGTGCTTTGAACCAAGCCGTAAAAGCAGTAGCTATTGCCCGGGGATTTGTTGCACCTAGCGGAGTCGATTTAATCTGTATTCCAGCTTTTACGGATATTGTGATTGATGGGGAAGATCGTACGGCGATTAAATTAATTGTTGAGCCTAGATGATAAGCGTTATTCATATGTTGTGTACCTGTTTACTTTTACAAAAGGTGGAACTTACCCTTAGGGCGTAGTTTTATCTTTGACCAAGGTAACAGGTTTTTTTGAAATATAAGAAAATTTAAGAGTCACTGGATACGCAACATCTTATTATTCCGAGGAGACGGCAAACCGGCCCGTAAGGGATGGTTTAGACGTTTCTTCTTGCATGGCTATATCATGCTAAGGGAGTTGAAGCATACATGAGACGTGTGGTGGATTTTCATTGTGATGTGCTCTGTAAAATGACGGAAAATACCACGATGTCTTTTTTAAATGACAATAGACTAGACGTCACGTATGAACGATTACACCAAGGCGGGGTTATTCTCCAGTGTTTCGCTATTTACTTGTCAGAGAGGTGGGGGCAACCTCGATTTGAATATATATTGAACGGCATTGATGTCTTTCGTAATCGGGTTATCCCTGTCGGAGATGGTGTGGAATGGCTTCGGTGGAAAGATGAAGTCAATCAGATTAGCAATGGGAAACCTTGGGGCATGTTGTCGATTGAGGGTGCAGATGGGCTAGAGGGGAATATGTTTTATGTGAGGACGGCGTATGAGTTAGGCGTACGATTCTTGGGATTAACGTGGAATTATGCGAATTGGGCTGCGGACGGTGTGCTTGAGCCAAGAAATGGTGGGTTTACGAAGAAAGGAAGGCAACTTGTTGAGTTGTGTAATGATATCGGGATGTTGTTGGATGTATCCCATTTGTCTCAAGAAGGTTTCTGGGAATTAGTTGAGATGACCAAGAGGCCATTTATTGCATCGCATTCAAATGCTTATGCCATATGTTCACATGCTCGAAATTTGAGCGATAAACAAATTCAAGCGATTGTGGCAATTGATGGTAGAATTGGCACAACCTTTGTGCCTATGTTTGTTAAGGCAGGAGCGAGCGTAATAACGCCGCGTGATCTAATACCTCACATTGAACATATGTGTGAGCTTGGAGCTGAGAAACACCTGATGTTCGGTTCTGATTTCGATGGGATTGAGTCTTGGATTGAAGATTTAGAGCATCCAGGGAAGTACCCGAAATTAGCTGAACTATTACTACAATATTATTCGGAAAAGCAAGTGAACTCATGGTTGTCTGGGAATGCATTAAGTTATTTGGAGACAAATCTACCAAGAAGGCTAGCTATCAATAATTGAAGGATTGAATAAATTGATTTTATAAGTAAACAATATGGCAATCATGTAACAGAACTCAAATAATGTCGAATGAGGTAGCCTAATATTGTGGGATGCCTTTTTATTTTGAACAAAAAGGTTGTATAATGGATGTTGATGTTGGCATATAGAGAATATTAGAGAAAACTGAGGAGTGGATTGTTATGAGTAAATCTGTACCTGTAGGCGTTTCGGCTAGACATATTCATCTTACACAAGAACATATTGAGGTTTTATTTGGACAAGGGTATCAATTAACCGAATTTAAGCCATTGTCACAACCGGGACAATTTGCGGCTAATGAGACGGTAGCTGTGATTGGTGCTAAAGGCCAGTTTGATAAAGTGAGAATTTTGGGACCTGCACGTCCAGCTTCACAATTAGAAATATCGCGTACAGATTCATTTGCTATTGGTGTTAAGGCCTCTGTTCGTGAGTCAGGAAATATTGAGGGAACACCAGGCATTACGATTAAGGGACCTGCTGGAGAAGTTACACTTGAGACAGGTGTGATCGTAGCTGCTCGTCATATCCATTTCCATACTTCAGATGCATTAGCTTGGGGTATTGAAGACAAACAATTGTTGAAAGTTCGTCTTGGTGGAGAGCGTGGATTAGTTCTTGAACACGTGGTAGCTCGTGTATCTGATTCATTCGCGTTGGACATGCATATTGATACCGATGAAGCGAATGCTTCAGGTGCCAAAACGGGAGATACTGCTGAAATTATTGACTAGTTAATCATTATTAATCAGAGCTCTAACTATTATGGGCTAATGGAAGCGGGAGATTTATTCTCCTGCTTTTTTTATATGATGAAAGGTCGACTCTAACAACGATTATGTTCACAATAATGAAAATGAAGTCAGGAATGTTTCGATAGGATATAATGGGAATAGGTCTTGGATTCAATGGATCTGGTTCAATGGATTAGGTATGAGCGTTGTGGTATAATTTTTAATTGATATGTTCAAAAGAATGAAAATAAATGAATGTTTATATTAAAGATAAACGTAAGGGACGTGAAACTATTGACTAAGGATAATCCAAACTCACCGGACTTAAAATCCGGAAAGGGTTCGAAAGATTACTCCAAATATTTCGATTTCTCAGATGCTAAGGTACTATCAGAGGATGAATTTGGAAAGAGAATTCGGATTAAGGGCCGTGAAATCAATATTATGTCGGAACCTAATCA
Source organism: Paenibacillus macquariensis (assembly GCF_900156375.1). Classification (GTDB taxonomy): domain Bacteria; phylum Bacillota; class Bacilli; order Paenibacillales; family Paenibacillaceae; genus Paenibacillus_AQ; species Paenibacillus_AQ macquariensis. Next base: position 140,522 of record NZ_FTNK01000006.1, on the reverse strand, counting down.
TAGACAGGAAAAACAACGGGGTAAAGAAGATGTTCAGGTGTTGTATGGGAATGTCGTCCCAGACGAACTGAGATCCATCGGAGAAGGCAAACATTATATTATCTATACGTTTGGTTGCCAAATGAATGAACACGATACAGAGACGATTAAAGGGCTGTTAGAACAGATGGGGTATCGTGGTACGGAAGATCGGAAAGTTGCAGACATTATTCTATTGAACACATGTGCTATTCGAGAGAACGCTGAAGACAGAGTATTCGGTGAACTTGGACATCTAATGCATCTGAAGACGGAGAAACCAGATCTCTTGCTCGGCGTGTGCGGATGTATGGCTCAAGAAGAAAATGTAGTTAATCGTATTTTGCAAAAGCATGGTTTCGTCGATATCATCTTCGGCACACATAATATCCATAGACTACCCTTCTTAGTTAAGGAAGCTCTATTCAGTAAAGAGTTAGTTGTTGATGTGTGGTCCAAAGAGGGCGACATTATTGAGAATCTTCCCAAGAAGCGCGAAGGTATGAAAGCATGGGTAAATATTATGTATGGTTGTGATAAGTTCTGTACATATTGCATTGTTCCATTCACACGTGGAAAAGAACGTAGTCGTCGTCCAGAAGATGTTATTGCAGAGGTTCGGGATCTTGCTCGTCAAGGTTTCAAAGAAGTTACATTGCTAGGACAGAATGTGAATGCTTATGGTAAGGATTTCACAGATATTACCTACAGCTTCGGCGATTTAATGGATGATATGCGTCTGATTGATATTCCTCGTGTTCGGTTTACAACTTCGCATCCAAGAGATTTCGATGACCAGTTGATAAGTGTCCTTGCTAAGGGTGGTAATCTGGTAGAGCATGTTCATTTACCTGTTCAATCGGGAAGCACGGAAGTTCTTAAGAAAATGAGTCGTAAATATTCACGTGATCGATATCTTGAATTAGCTCATAAGATTAAAACAGCGATCCCGAATGTAGGGTTAACGACCGACATTATTGTTGGTTTCCCTGGAGAGACAGATGGACAGTTCGAAGATACGATGACTCTCGTAAACGAAATAGGCTACGATTCAGCATTTACCTTTATCTACTCCCCGCGTGAGGGAACGCCAGCAGCAATCATGGAAGATAATGTTCCAATGGAAGTGAAGAAAGAACGTCTACAGCGTCTAAATAAAGCGATCGAAGATAACAGTCGAATGAATAATGAGAAGATGCTAGGAAAGATTGTGGAAGTGCTCGTTGAAGGAGAAAGTAAGAATAACGAGGCCGTTCTAGCAGGTAGAACACGTAGCAATAGACTCGTACATTTTGTAGGAAGTAAAGATTTAATTGGTAGTTTAGTAAATGTTGAAATTAGTGAAGTAAAGACATGGTATATTAAAGGTGAGATTGTAACAGAATCTATAGCAGTAAATTCATAAGATAAGGGGTGATCACTGTGACGCAAGGTCAAGGGCAATTAAATAAGTATGAAATGATGTCATATGATACGAGAGATTTGGTTATTCAAGAGGACGTTATGGCAAAAGCCAAAGAATTAGCGGACTTGATATCTGGTAGTGAGGAAGTACAACAATTTCAACAAGCGGAAGAAAAGATTCGTAACCATGAGCGTGTACAAGATCTAATCACCGTTATTAAAAAGAAACAAAAGGAGATCGTCGCTTTCGAATCTTTTAGAAATAAAGAAATGGTCGCGAAGATTGAAGCAGAGATAGAAGTCTTACAAGATGAGATTGATGGTATACCTGTTGTAGTTGAATTTCAGCAAAGCCAAAGTGACATTAACTATTTGTTACAACTTGTGATATCTGTTATTCGTGATACGGTATCTGAAAAGGTAAATGTAGAAGTGGGGACAGATTCACCCCCATCTAGTTGTGGTTAATGAAAGTGACGAGGTTGCGGATAATTATCCGCGCCTTTTTGCTGAGATAAAGGGAAAGCCAAGGTTGCGGTATAATGCATCAATTCTATATTATTTCTCTAAAGTGAAACGGATACTCGTCCTACAGGATGGGAATGCCGTTTCTTCTCGTGTTCTGTGGAGTTCCAAATACTCTGGAGGATAAAAGTATAATAAACTTGAAAAAATAGGATGATAGACACACATAGGGGGAGCATACAATGGAGGGTTTAGACAGCATGATCTCTAAAGGTAAGGATACCTTTTGGGGATTTCTAGGTTGTGAATTTATTTCGGGTAATGGACAAGAAGTAAAGATTGCATTAGAAGCTAAGGCACAACATACTAATTCTCTAGGCATTATTCATGGTGGGGTGCTAACTTCACTGATGGATCAGGCCATGGGGATGGTGGCTACTGCATCTAAAAACGTGGATGCATGTGTAACGACAAATATGAATGTACACTTTGTATCCCCAATGAAACAGGGACGACTTGTGGTGACTGCGATCGTTATTCATGAAGCGGGTCGGAGCTTAACGACAGAAGCTCGTATTCATGACAGTGCTGGAATATTAGGTTGCATATCCACAGCTAGCTTCCGTGTTGTAAATAACAAATAATAACGGCAGGTTAGCGTCATACACTTGACAAATATTTTTAATGGATCATAATGAAAATATCAAATAGAATGTTATGTGGTGATGATAAAATGAATGAAGAAGATAAAGGACAAGAAAGTTATAATGCTAAGAAATATCGTACGCCTGATGGTGTACCTGCCGATATTGTCATGTTTACCCTGACCAAACGGGAACGTAAGACGGTGACGAAGACATTACCTATTCGTGAGCTTAAGGTTATGCTGATACGTCGTAAGTCTTGGCCATATGCTGGCATGTGGGCTTTACCAGGTGGATTTTGCCAGGAGAGTGAATCCATATATGGTGCTGCCAAGAGAGAGTTGAAAGAAGAAACAGGCGTTGACGGGGGTCATCTAGAGTATTTAGGTGTCTATAGTACGCCGGGTAGAGATCCTCGTGGATGGATTATCAGTAATGCATTCTTTGCGCTTGTTGAAGAATCGGCGTTAGAGCAACGACAGGCTGCGGATGATGCAGAAGAAGTGGGTATGTTTGGAATTCACGAGGCACTAGATCAATTAGAGCTAGCGTTCGATCATCGTGAGATTATCCGAGATGCTTATGTTCGGATCCAACAGAAGATGTTGCAGACGACAATCGCCAAACAGTTTCTTCCGAAACATTTTACACTTAGTGAGTTATATCAAGTCATTCAGACCGTTGTGCCAGAGTTCAAGGAACCTAATTTCATCCGGAAGATCACGTCTACTCGTAGTAGACAAGGAATTCTTGAAGAAGTGAGAGATGAAATGGGTAAGAAGCTTAGCTCTAATCAATATTCACAACGTTCCGCTCAATTATATATGTTTACGGACGAAATACCTTTATTATCGATTTATACTTAATCTAGAACTTAACTAGGTTTCATGATTTATTAATTGAGGAGTGAGCGTGATGAAAGCACTAATCGTCATTGATTTTACCAATGATTTCGTGAATGGTAGTCTACCCGTAGGACAGCCGGCACTGGACATTCAAGAGACGGTTGCATCCATCACTCAGACGTATGTAGATAAAGGTGACTTTGTCGTTATGGCAGTTGATATTCATGAGGTTAATGATCCATATCATCCAGAGACTAATCTTTTTCCCCCACATAATATTCGTGGGACGCAAGGAAGGGAATTGTATGGTGATTTAGCAAATGTCTTTCACAGAAATCAGAATTCAATTTATTGGATGGATAAGACGAGATATAGTGCTTTTTGCGGGACGAATCTGGACATTATGCTCAAGGAACGTGGGATAACAGAAGTCCATTTAATAGGCGTGTGTACGGATATTTGTGTGCTTCATACAGCTATAGATGCATACAACAAGGGATATCGTATCACTGTGTTTGAGGACGCTGTGGCTAGCTTTAATCCCAAAGGACATGAATGGGCATTGCAACATTTTACAGGGAGTCTAGGTGCTCAGGTAATAAGAAGCTCACATTGACGCTACTCCTTGTCACCTAATACAACAAAGAATTGCATAATAAGAGGGGGGAGAACGTCATGCAAACAGAAGATCTTGCGCTACACACGGATAAATATCAGATTAATATGATGTATGCACACTGGCACCTAGGTACACATGAACGTAAGGCCGTATTTGAAGCTTATTTCCGAAAGCTTCCTTTTGGAAATGGTTATGCAGTGTTTGCCGGACTAGAGCGAATTGTTCATTACATTACGAATCTTCGGTTTACTAAAGAGGATATTCAATATCTTGCAGAGCAAGAAGAGAATTATGATCCTGGTTTTCTAGAAGAATTACGTCAGTTCAAATTCAAGGGAACGATTCATGCCATGAAAGAAGGGGCATTAGTATTTCCAAGTGAACCATTGATCCGAGTAGAGGCTAGGATGATGGAAGCACAATTAGTTGAGACGGCAATCCTTAATTTCATGAATTTCCAGACACTTATTGCGACCAAAGCATCACGAATTAAACAGATCGCGGGTCAAGATATATTACTAGAATTCGGTACACGTCGTGCACAAGAGGCAGATGCAGCAGTATGGGGAGCACGTGCAGCTTATATATCGGGATTCCATGCTACATCTAATATGCTTGCTGGCAAGAAATTTGGTATTCCAACGAAAGGTACACATGCACATTCTTGGGTACAGAGTTTTAAAAGCGAACAAGAATCGTTTGATGCCTACGCTAAGGTCCTTCCGGATCAAGTGTCATTATTAGTAGATACATTTGATACACTCGAAAGCGGTGTGCCTCATGCCATTCAGACTGCGAAATATCTAACATCTATCGGGAAACAATTGTCTGCGATTCGCTTGGATAGTGGTGACTTGGCTTATCTTTCTATTGAGGCTCGTAGAATGTTGGATGAAGCAGGTTTACCTAACGTTAAGATTGTCGCATCTAACGATCTGGATGAGAATACCATCCTCAATCTAAAGACGCAGGGGGCCAGAATTGATACATGGGGGGTTGGAACGCAGCTTATCACTGCGGCTGATCAACCGTCTTTAGGCGGTGTATACAAACTCGTAGAGCGGGATGTGGATGGTGAGATGAAACCAACCATCAAAATTTCCGGTAATCCCGAGAAAGTATCCACGCCAGGGAAGAAGGATGTGTATCGAATTATTGATCAGACCAACGGAAAAGCAGTGGCAGATTATATTTGTTTCCCTGATGAGGAACAACCTCGTGCAGGTGGGCCGATTAAATTATTCAATCCGCAACATTCCTATTTACAAAAGACGATTCGCAACTATGAAGCCATTCCTATGCTAGAACCTATATTCGTAGATGGCGTTCAAGTGTATGAACTACCTACACTAGATGGTATTCGTGACTATCATAAGGAACAGCTAAGTCTCTTCAGACCGCAGTATCTTCGGAAGCTGAATCCAGAGATATATCAGACGAATATTAGTGAAAAAGTATGGGAATTAAAGAAATCCATGATGGCTGAATATATGCAGGAAGAAGATATATAAGATAAAAGGTAAGCACGTCAAAGATCCAATAGGATCAGTGACGTGCTTTTTGTGTATTATTTACTACATTTCATAATTACTTCATCCACCTAGAATTATTTCTCGGGAAAGCGCAGGAGTTGGCAAATAGGTGGAGAGTTCGACATTTAATACTCGAAATCCTACATCGAATGTCGCTTTATCAAGCATTACGTATGATTAATATCATATCTAAAATTTGTGACATTTCGTTAAATAAAAGCATCTACACTACAGAAAATATCCATAAAGGGGCTATGTCGGTGGTACATCTTCCAAAAGTGAATGAACTGGGTTTCTTTGAAATTCGATTAGAGTCAATTGGAGGTCTTGGGGCAAATCTTGCTGGTAAAATGCTAGCTGAAGCAGGTGTTGAAGGAGCGGGTCTGAATGGCGTGAGTTTCTCATCGTACGGTTCTGAGAAAAAGGGTTCACCTGTGAAAGCGCACATTCGTTTCTGTGATCTGAATACACCCATTCGTGATACATCTCCAGTAGAACGTCCACATGTTGTTAGTATTTTTCATGAAGCTCTTGCGAAGACGGTAAACGTAGTTAGTGGTATTTATGCAGACAGTACAGTTCTGATTAATTCTCGAAAATCACCTGAACAATTAAAGGGTGTTATGCATATGCTCGGTGGTACAATCGCAGTTATTGATGCTACGGGAATTGCTCTGGCTGAGAAGAATCGTGTCAATATGGCTATGCTAGGGGCGATGTTCCGTTTGTGTCCTTTCCTAGACCCAGATACCATGAAAGATGTTATTCGCAAATCACTTGGAACGAAATATCCGCAAAGTGTCGCTTCGGCATTAAACACGTTCGAGCGTGGTTATAACGAAGTTACAATACAGGAGTTCTCATTAGTGGAAGGAATGTCAATGCCAGCATTTATACGTGCAGATACACCCGTTCTAGGATATGAGACACAAGCGATGGGAGGGATTATTACCAATCCTGGTAATAGCTTCTTAAAGGATCTCAGTATTTCAAGGTCTGGCATGATGCCTCATTTTGAAGTGGAGAAATGTATACATTGTGCTCAATGTGACACGGTCTGTCCTGATTTTTGTTTTGTATGGGAAGAACAGCTAGATAAAAAAGGAAGGCCGCAAATGTTCCTGAAAGGGATTGACTTCCAGTACTGCAAAGGTTGTCTGAAGTGTATAGAGGCATGTCCGACAGATGCGCTTGCTAAAGTACTAGAAGTTGAGGGTGTAGCAGATACACAGACCGTTAAGCATGTCTTTGATTACATATAGATAAATGTGAAAGGTGGCTTACGTTAGTGGCTGTTAATTATGAACAAGAACTTGTAGAGCAGTTAACTGTATATGAATCAGGTAATGAAATGGCTGCTTATGCAGCACACCAGATTAATTATCATGTCATGGGTTATTTTCCAATCTCCCCATCAACCGAGGTAGCACAATATTTGGACCTCATGAAAGCCAGTGGACAGCATGATATAAAGTTGATCCCATCAGACGGGGAACATAGTTCGGCAGGGATATGTTATGGGGCTTCTACTGCGGGCGGACGTGTATTTAATGCGACTAGCGCTAATGGATATATGTTTATGCTAGAACAAATGCCGGTGCAATCTGGAACACGTTTCCCGATGGTATTGAATCTAGTCTGTCGTTCCATTTCAGGTCCTCTCAATATTCATGGAGATCACTCTGACTTGTATTTCGCATTGAACACAGGTTGGCCCATCTTGATGTGTCGTGATCCCCAATCTGTCTATGATATGAATTTGATTGCGCTGAAGCTTGCTGAGCATCCTGAAGTTCGACTTCCTGTGATGGTAGCTTCAGATGGGTACTTTACATCGCATCAGAAACGTCGTGTTCAAGCTTTTGCCCATCGCGAGGATGTTCTTAAGTTCGTAGGTGAAAAGCCGCCTGAAGGGTTTCCTAATACGTTAGATAGAGATAATCCAATAACGGTTGGTCCTTATATGAACGAACCAGATTATATTAATAACAAATTCCAGCAGTCACAAGCGATGTATCATGCGGGAGATGTATTTGAAGTCATTTCAAATGAATATAAACAACTGACAGGTCGTCATTATGAAATGCTTGATATGTATTGCATGGAAGATGCTGAGGTTGCTGTATTCCTGATGAATTCAGCGTCTGAGATTATCAAAGATGTGGTAGATCAGCTTCGTAGTCAAGGGATTAAGGCGGGTTCAATCGCTCCTAATATGATCCGACCTTTTCCACAGCAACAAATAGCCGAAGCTCTTAAACATGTTAAAGCTATAACCGTAGGGGATCGAGCCGATTCTTATGGTGCTCATGGTGGGAATATGGTTAATGAGATTAAAGCTGCTCTCTTTACATATGGAAATACTACGACTCAAGTCATTAGTCGGATATATGGACTCGGGGGAAAGGAATTCTACGCTGAGGATGGCCATCATTTATTCAAATTAGCGACTGAAGCGGTAGCGAAGGGGAAGGTAGAAGTGCCTTTCGATTATTATGGTCATTCCGCGGGTGATGCTGATAAGGCACCTAAGCGGATACTTAAGCCCATGAAGTTCGAAGATTTAAAGACAGGTCTGATTACAGTGAAGAAGGATGAAGTGACAGGTAAGTTAAGTGTACGCATTCCGCCACTACGTTCTCTTACAAAGAAGCCGAAGAGATTATCCCCTGGACATGGCGCTTGTCCTGGTTGCGGGATATTCTCAGGACTCGAGACATTCTTCAAAGGAATTGAAGGGGATATTATTGCGCTGTATCATACAGGTTGTGCAATGGTCGTGACGACGGGATTCCCATATTCCTCGCATAAAGCTACCTACATCCATAATCTATTCCAAAATGGGGCTGCTACACTATCAGGTGTAGTAGAAATGTTCTGGGAGCGCAAACGCCGAGGAGAACTGGAACATTTAGGTCTGCAAGATGACTTCACGTTCGTAATGGTAACGGGTGATGGGGGAATGGATATTGGGATGGGTCCTGCCATTGGGGCAGCTCTTCGTAATCATAAGATGATCATTATTGAGTATGATAATGAGGGCTACATGAACACTGGTGCTCAACAATCCTATTCAACCCCTATTGGAAATCGCACTTCTACATCGAATATAGGGAAAGAACAACAAGGAAAGACGACGCATCATAAAGATACGGCTCAAATTATGGCAGCAACGAATATTTCTTATGTATTTACCGGTTCGGAAGCATTTGCACAAGATTTAGTAAAGAAAGCAGCTAAAGCTCAGTATTATGCTCAGAATGAAGGTTTAGTGTATGGGAAGATTCTTATTGCGTGTCCATTGAATTGGTTATCTAATGATCATGAGGGAACTCAAATTGTGAATGAAGCGGTAGATTCTTGTTTCTTTCCACTCTATGAGGTGGAACATGGATGTACGAATATCACATACAATCCAGAAGATAAGAACAAGAAGGTTGAGTTACGTGAATGGTTGAAATGGATGGGCAAAACACGTCATTTACTTAAACCAGAGAACGAAGCGGCCTACGAGAACTTCCAAGGTGAGGTAAATCGGCGCTGGAATGTATTAAAGGCCAAACATGAGAACCCATATTTGTAAGCCCATGTAGACATGAAGAAGGTTTCTTTCCTTAATAAGGCGGAGGGGGCCTTTTTTTTTTCTAATGTGGGATAGGTGTATACTAAGAAAGGAGTAATAGGCTTAGTATTTAAGCTAGTTAAGAAGGGGATTGGTGATCTTATATGGACAAATTTGAAGCATTTATGATACGTAAAGACGAAGAAGGTTTCCGCAGTGGTGTAGAGACTTTAAACATAGAACAGTTATCAGAAGGAGATGTCGTCGTCAAGGTTCATTATTCCGGAGTGAACTATAAGGATGGGCTAGCGAATTCACCAGAAGGAAGAATTGTTAGCTCGTATCCCTTTGTTCCAGGAATCGATATGGCAGGATCGGTTGTGGAATCGAGTCATCCCCGTTTTCAAGCAGGAGATGCTGTCTTATGTACGGGATATGGACTTGGTGTATCCCATTTCGGAGGTTATAGTGGCTACGTGAGACTGAGTGGCGATTGGTTAGTGTCTATCCCGAGTGGTCTTACTTTCAAAGAAGCTATGGGCATAGGCACAGCTGGGTTTACAGCAGGATTATCTGTGGATAGCTTAATTCATAATGGACTCTCACCAGAACGGGGACCTGTGTTAGTAACTGGAGCAACCGGCGGTGTGGGGAGTATCGCAATCGATATATTAGCTACACTTGGATATGAAGTCGTTGCAAGTACGGGTAAAATTGAATCTCAGAAAGATTGGTTATACCAACTAGGAGCAAGCTCTGTTGTTAGTCGCGAAGATATAATAGCTCCTGCGAAAGGCATTCTAGCCAAGGAGCGCTGGGCAGCTATTATTGACCCCGTGGGTGGTTCTAATCTTAACGGATTGTTAAAGAGTATTCAGTACGGTGGTGGTGTAGCACTATCTGGACTAACCGGTGGTGGGGGATTTGAGAGTACGGTGTATCCATTCATTCTTCGCGGGGTACAATTGCTAGGAATTGATTCTGTATATTGTCCGATGGAACGAAGACAGGCAGTGTGGAGCAAATTAGGGGCAGAGTGGAAGCCTGTTAAGATGTTAGAGCAAGGAATAACAGAGATTTCATTACATGAATTACCTAATGTGTTAGAGGACATTTTACAGGGTGGAGCCGTTGGACGTACCGTAGTGAAATTTGATTAGGAAATGATCATGATTGATAGATTAGTATAGGGAATCAAAGGCTGAGTGCGGACTGGCAATAGTCATGCGCTCAGTTTTTTTATTTTTTCTGATTAAGTGGAACATTATAGGTGTAATAAACGTTTAAAAGGTAAGAGATGGAGGGGAGTTCTTCATGAAAAAGGTAATATCTACAGTAGTCATACTCAGCTTGCTAAGTGTTGGCTCTATAGCAAATGCTGCTAAGCCAATATCCATATTCGTAGAAGATAAAGAGATTCAAAGTACCGTAGCGCCGATCCTTGAACAAGGACGCGTTCTTGTGCCTATTCGTGTCGTTGCAGAATCTTTAGGTGCTAAGGTAACGTGGGATCAGAAAATGAACACCGTAACCATACGTAAATGGTCCGAAAGCGTCATATTGACATTGGGTAAAAAGACGGTGTCACGGGATGGTAAACCGAATGAATCTGGGGTTATAGATTTAGATGTTTCTGTGCAAAAAGAAAATAATCGAATTTATGTTCCTTTACGGTTTCTGTCTCAGCAGTACGGATACATAGTAGATTGGAATGGCAAGTCGATAACCATTAAATCGCCTCTAAGCAATAAGGAGCGTATGACGCTCTATGAAGGATCATTGAAGGATGCTCGCACATTAGTTAAGAAAATGACATACTCTTCAAATGTTCACTATCAGAATAAGCCTTTGGAAGTCTCTTACGATACAGAAGATTACACGCAAACATTTATATTTCCTGAGGGAGAGGCACTTCGCTATTATGTTCTTCAAGGGGATACAGTATCACAATATGAGTTCATAGATGATTTCCCCATCGTGACATGGCAAGCACATCTTCAAAAAGGAGAGCAGTTACGGAATTTTTTAGATAATAAATTTATGGATCAGAAGGGAACACCAACTCAAATCAATAAAAAGTTTCTCTACTATGCTACAAGTATGATGGGTGACAGCAATTCGGAAGAAAGCGGCCAAATCGACCTTAAGAGAGTTATTACCTCAACAGGTTCCAAGAATAGTGTAGGTGGTGATGTTGTTAAGAGCGAAGGGAAGATCTCGCTTGAATTACCAGATGAAGCTCGAAAAGAAATGAATAGAGATTAATAGCAGGAAAGGAAATAAGCCGATAGCTCTGTTCTGCAGAGTTAATATCGGCTTATTTTTGTGAAAAGAGACCTTCTGAGAAATAAGTCCCATGAAGCCGCTCTTATATTCTTGTCTCTCGGGGGGATGGAAGGGGGAAGTTATGACTTTTTATGAATTTCTCTGATCACATGACGTAATTCCGGTATGATAATGCGCTCAAGAGCCAATTTGACGGCACCTTTGGATCCTGGCATTGAGAACACAGCCGTATTGCCTACAGTCCCTGCGGTAGCTCTACTCATAATGGCTGCGGAACCAATATCTTCAGTGAAACTCAAAAAGCGGAAAATCTCCCCGAATCCAGGTAATTCACGGTCTAATATAGAAGAGACGGCTTCATAAGTGGTGTCTCGAGGGGAAATGCCAGTTCCGCCGCTCAGAAGGACAGCTTGAATGTCCTCATTGATAGAGGCTTTATAAATTAATTCTCTTACATCGTCGTAATCATCTTTGACAATAACATATTGTATGATGGAGTAACCTGCCTCTTGTAGGAGAGAGATCATTAATTGACCACTTGTGTCCGTTTCTTTGTTACGTGTATCCGATACAGTTATGATCATACAGGATACTGTAGCAGGTCCTTCACTGCGGTGCTGTTCTACCGAATTCATACGTTATTTCGCTCCTTAGATGCTCTTATACTTGCCTTTATATAAGGATAAGTCTTCCCATATTTCCGTGCAACCATGATGCTATGAACCATCTGCAACAATTATAAGCGTAGGCGTCATTCCATACTTTGTTAAGCGGACAAGTCGGAGGGTCGATCTGTTCGTGATGAGGCTCTTGCATGAGGTGCATAACATATATAGAATGAACTAAAGCTAAAACTTGTCTTTATTTCATGCACATTATAGCAAACGCAGCTAACAAGGAGGAGAAGCACAATGAATATGAATCAAGTAACAGATCGTGTTACACCCATATATATATTGTCAGGATTTCTGGGGAGCGGGAAAACGACCCTCTTACAACGCATGGTGTCTCATTGGCAAGAACAGGGACTCCGTCCAGCGGTTATTATGAATGAGATTGGCGATGTGAACTTGGAAGGTGCACTTATTGAGGAGACAGTTCCTATGACTGAAATGCTCAATGGATGCATTTGCTGTACGAGTCGTGGTGATCTTAGCTTAGAAATTTCTAATCTAATTAAGAAAGAATCACCAGATGTGATTATCATTGAAGCGACCGGTATTGCGAATCCTATGGAAATACTCGATGGTGTGACAGAAGCGGCATTATACATGAAGATTGATTTGAAGAGTGTTATTACGGTCGTAGATGCGTGTCATCTATTAGAATTGTATGAGAATCAAAAAGGTAAAACCTATCGTCTGATGCAAGAGCAGATCCGTTGTGCATCCTATCTGATCCTTAATAAAACGGACCGTATTGGTGAAATAGATCAGGAGAATCTACATAAGATCATATCGCGGTGGAACGAATTCGCACCCATTATCCCGGCCGTACGTTGTGATATTGATTGGGTACCGCTCTTTGGACAAGATATTCTTCCGGAGCAATGGAAGAATATGAGTAAAAGTAAGCCTCAAGCGGATGATCATGCGCATCATGACAACTGTAATCATGATCAAGAGCAAAGCGACGCTCATATTCATGATATCAGTCAAAGTGAACATAATCATACGCATAGCTCTCATGATCATGTGATGGTGTATACACATTATTTCCAAGGAGCCATTGATAGTCAATCCTTTGAGAATTTGATTGCTAAATTACCGCGGGAAGTGTATCGTGCCAAAGGGATTATGACATTTAGTGATACTTCTGCACGATTCTTATTCCAGTATGCATTCAGAGAATCAGACTTCTTGAAGATCAATCCTCAGGGGAATGTACCTGACGTGGTCGTATTTATAGGTGAACATTTCTCCCAAGGGGAGTTAAAGAATGCCCTGATAGAATTAGAGAAGAAAGGTTAACAACCTTCAGAAATTGTTGGAAATGTGTTTCAGGCTATTGCGTCGATGTGGCAGACGCATGTATAATGTTGTAAATTGAACGTCTTTGAACGGGAGAGTAATGGGAGCAACCTAATTTGCAGCGAACCGGAAGTGGTGAAAGCCGGTAAGTAGGTCCCTCATGAAGCGCACCCGGGAGATGGCTATTCCAACGTGCAGATCATTTATTTGATTACATCAGTAGAATAGTCCGGTTGATCTACGTTAGAGATCATCAAGCGGAACAACTCAAGCGAGGATTACAACCTCACGCGCGAGGGTTCAACTAGAGTGGTACCACGGGAACTATAGCTCTCGTCTCTTATTTATTAGAGACGAGGGCTTTTTTGATATTTAAAATTAAAAATGTAGTAGCGGAGGATGGTTAATCATGTTAAAGGAATGGGCATTAGAGGCAATACAGCCACACGTAAACTTATCAGCAGAAGAAATAGAAGGTTTGTTTGAATTGCCACCCTCAGCCGCGATGGGTGATATGGCTTTTCCATGTTATATGTTGGCTAAGGAGTACAGAAAATCACCACAGGCAATTGCAGAAACAATAGCAAACCTTATTGACATGAAAGGGGTTAAGGCTCAAGCTACTGGACCTTATGTGAATTTATTTTTTGATCGGAACTATTATGCGATCAAGATGTTTGAAGTATTGCAGCACTCGAAGTTCGGTCAAACGAACATAGGTCAGGGGAAAAAAGTCATTATCGATATGTCCTCTCCAAATATTGCTAAGCCTTTTGGTATAGGTCACTTGAGATCTACCATGATTGGTGCTGCTTTGTACAAAATGTATCAGACAGCTGGGTATGAACCGATAAGTATCAATCATCTGGGTGATTGGGGAACGCAGTTCGGGAAGCAGATCACGGCTTTTAAGCGGTGGGGGAATGATGAGGCATTAAAGGAGAATCCAATTCAGGAATCCTTACGGTTATATGTTCGTTTTCATGAAGAAGCAGAGAACGATGCATTCTTGGATCCTGAAGCGAGAAATTGGTTCCGCTTGTTGGAATACGGTGATGAGGAAGCTCTCAGACTATGGCGTTATTTCGTAGAAGTCAGCATGCAGGAATTTAATAGAATGTACGAGAGACTGGATGTGACCTTCGACTATGTGCTCGGGGAGAGTTTCTATAACGATAAGATGGAGAAGGTTGTTAAAGAATTAGAAGACAAAGGCTTATTGGAAGAAAGCGAAGGTGCAAAGGTTGTTCGATTGGAAGAGCTAGGGATGCCTCCATGCTTAATCATGAAATCGGATGGCACGACGATTTATCCAACAAGAGATCTTGCGACGGCATTCTATCGGCATGACGTCTTGAAGGCTGACCAGATTTTATATGTTGTTGGGGGAGAGCAGAAGCTTCATTTTCAACAGGTGTTTGCAGTACTGGATAAGATGGGAGCAGAATGGGTGAAAGACTGCACTCATGTTCATTTTGGGTTGATGAAATTTGAAGGCAAGAAAATGTCTACTCGTCGTGGTAAAATCGTGTATCTTGAAGAGGTGCTGGATGAAGCCGTTGCTAGAGCATTACAGGTTATTGAAGAGAAGAATCCAGAGCTAGAAGACAAATATCAGGTAGCTAAGGATGTTGGAATCGGTGCAATCATTTTTGGTGATCTGAAGAATAACCGGGTTAATGAAGTGGACTTTTCTTTGGAAGATGCACTGAATTTCGATGGGGAGACAGGACCTTATTTACAATATACGTATACGAGAACACAAAGTATTCTATCTAAGAGTCTGATCTTAGATCAGATAGGCGCGATGAATCTTATGGATATTCAAGAAGGGATGTATGCGGAAGCTTTAGGGGACTCCGGATGGAACCTCCTTAAACTTCTAAATCGATTTAATGAGCAGTTGAAAAGAGGGATTCAGAATAATGAACCATCTGTGCTAGCAAGATTCGTATTAGATGTGGCACAAGCCTTCAATCATTTCTATGGGAACGAAAGAATTCTAAGTGAAGAAGAGCATTTAAGAACAGTAAGAGTAACATTAACCCGACTGACTGGGGAAGCATTGCAAAGAACGATGAACATTCTAGGTCTTCGCACTCCAAATCGCATGTAATATAGTAACAAGAACCTATTTATTGTATAAGAATTTGAATCATATATTGATTGATTCCGCTTATTCCTTTAACATAAGGAGTAACAAAGCAAAGCATATCATCTTGCACATGTTGTATGTGTTGATAGTGAATGGAGCGGAAAGCATGGGAAAAGAAAAACTGCTCGATAGTGATCATTCTAAGGATGTATTCGCATATTTTGGACTTGCTGTATACTATTCGCAAGCTTTGGAGCAACAACTGGCTAACTTATTGATGCTCATGAAGCTATCACAAGGAAAAATTCCATCAGAAGAAGACTTCACCGAACTTTATCAACGTAAGTTAAGTAGTTCGCTAGGACAATTAGTGCAGGAGATTCAGCATTATTTTCCGTTCTCGGAAGAAGAAACGATTCAATTAAAAGAAGTATGGAAACAGCGTAATTATATTGTCCATGATTATTTCAAAGAGCGAATTCAAGATACCTTTAGTCCAGCAGGTCGATCTCGTATGATTCGAGAACTGACGAGTTTTAAAGATCAGGCGCAAGCGTTGGAACGGAAGCTTCAAGGATATTCTCGAGAATTATATCGAACACTAGGGCTGGAAAAGGACTTTACTCCAACTCGTTCTGATAAATCATAGACAATGATGAACCTTTAACTACACTAAAAGGGGTTGTCCCAAAAGTAGATTAACTTCTGATGAGACACCTGATTTTCTGAAAATGATTGATTCACTAAAAATAGCAGGCCAAGGAGGTTATCCTTGACCTGCTATTTTTGATCTCTGATCTATTGTGGTAGCAGGAATCCCCGACTTATAACACGCCACTTGGTAATGGCTGGCTGTGATTGACTGAAGCAACTTGCTTAACTGCAGATGTAGAGGGAGTGGCTAAAGTGTTCCCTTGTTGCAGTTGATACAACTGGAAGTACCTACCACCAATCTCCATAAGTTCATCATGACTGCCTCGTTCGACGATCTCACCACGATGCAATACCAGTATTTGATCTGCACTACGGATCGTAGAGAGGCGATGAGCAATAATGAACGTTGTACGACCTTTCTTTAAAACCTCGAGCGCCGATTGAATGAGACTTTCCGTCTCTGTATCAATATTGGCAGTTGCTTCATCGAGAATGAGGATTGCTGGATCAAAAGCTAGTGCTCTTGCAAAGGAGATCAATTGGCGTTGACCAGCGGACAACGTGCTTCCCTTCTCAACAACCGGTTCGTCATAGCCTTGAGGTAAGTGGGCAAGGATACGCTCAGCACCTACATCGCATAAGGCTTTCTCAATTTGAGCACGCGTTATTTGCTCATTCTCAAGATTGACATTAGAAGCCACTGTCCCTGTGAAGAGATACGGATCCTGTAACACAATGCCCATATGATGACGTAACCATTGTCTAGGGATATCCGTCACTTCTTGGCCATCGATCGTGATCGAACCTTTCTGTGGATCATAAAAGCGGAACAATAAGTTGATGATAGAACTCTTGCCTGAACCGGTATGACCAACCAATGCAACGGTCTGACCTTGTTTTGCTTCAAAGGAGATATTTTTGAGGACGTAGTCTTTTTTATAAGCAAAAGATACATCATTAAATGCCACATTTCCTTTGTAGCGAGGCATTTGGCCATCGGTAACGTCTTCACCGGGTTCATCCATGAGTTCGAATACTCTTCCTGCAGATACCATAGAGGAATCAAGTGCAGCAAGTTGGTTCACCATGCCTGTAATAGGCTGGAATAGTCGACCGAGTACATCGACGAAGGCATAAAGTACACCAAGTGATACAGCATTCGAACCTGTTATTGAACCATATCCAAAATACGCTAGCAAGACAGCAAATGAAAAATTACGCAACACATTAACTAGATTATGAGAAGTCCATGAATTCAGGTTAAGCATTTTATTCTGGTATTTCATGTAATCTTGATTTAATGCTTCAAATTCATCATTGGTTTGTTGCTGACGTCGAAATACACGAATAATAGACATCCCTTGAATCGATTCATTAATGATGGCGTTAATCTCACTCAGACGAGACCGAATGATCGTATTAAATCTTGTAGCGAATTTACGATACAGAATAATCCAGACGATTAGTATAGGTACAATGAACAGGCATACAAGTCCAAGACGTACATCAAGCAGGAATAATGCGACATAAATTGCTGAAATATAGACGATACCTGTGCTGAAGTTGGAAAGGACAGCTACGAACAAGTCCTTAACAGCCTCTGTATCATTCGTGATCCGTGAGACCACTTTACCTGCGGGTAAGTTATCAAAGAAGTTAACAGGCAGACGTTGAATATGAGCGTAAACGTCTGTACGTAATTTCTGAATCACCCTATTAGCACCTGATTGTAGCCAGTAGGTTTTGCCAAATTCAGTGAATATCGTGACGAGTAGTAAGAGGAGATATACGCCTACGAGCTTTATGATACCTGGGATTTCGGGCTTGTAGAAATCGAATATCTGATCAACGCTCAATGCCTTGACTGGATAAATGTTCTGAACAGACCCGTTAGTGATCGTCATTTGACCATTAACAACGGCTCTTTTGCCAGTTGCTTCATCAACGGCTTGGTTAATGAAGTAGAAGTTCTTCCCTTTTTGAAGAATACGAACTTCTTGACCCTTAATCTCATTCTCGGCGAATCGATCGCCACGTTTGAAATATTTATCTTCATACGCTACGGCCCCTACTGATGCAGGTGAATCTGTCTCAAAGAAAGGCTTCTCAATGCCTAGCATATGGTCATCAATCATTGTCTTAGCTATGAAAGGGCCACCTAGTTCGGCAGCGACACCTAAGCATAATGTAATGATGGCGGCAATGAATGTGATTTTAGCCGTTAGTGCATATTGGAATAAGCGTTTTCCTACGTTCAATTAAGACACCTCCTCTGTGGTGAGTTTATTCTCCACTTGTTGACGTTCATATTGTTCTAGATACCAACCGCCATAAGCGATCAGCTCTTCGTGTGTACCTTCCTCAATGATACTTCCATCCTCAAGCACAACTATCCAATCCGCATGTTCCACAGCAGATAAGCGGTGGGTAGATATAAGAGTTGTTTTATCAGCACGTTTGAGTCGGATATTCTCTATAATGCGTGCCTCAGTTCTTGCATCGACTGCGGATAATGCATCATCTAGAATGAGGATCTCAGGATTTCCAATGAATGCTCTTGCTAAGGCAACACGTTGTTTCTGACCACCGGAAAGTGCGACACCTTTTTCGCCGACAAGGGTGTCCAGTCCATCAGATAGTGTTATAAGGTCTTTATCAAATGCGGCAGTAGCGATAGCATCCATGATGACTTCATCACTTGCCCCTCGTAATCCATACTGAATATTCTGACGTACAGTCTTGGAGAACAATATTTGTTCTTGCGGAACATATCCAATCCAACTATGAAGTTGGTCTTTAGCGATTTCGTCGATGGATACTCGCGAGATGAGAAGTTCTCCACTTCCAGTTGGATACTCATGTAGGAGTTGCTTAAGCAAGGTAGATTTACCACTGCCGGTACGACCAACTACGCCAAGCGTTTGCCCTTTTTGAAGTGTTAATTGAATATTCTTTAGATTATCAACTGTGGATGTTGGATAACGGAATGTAACGTTGCGTAACTCAATACGATCTGGATCTTGAACAACCGTAGGATGAGCAACATCTACAATATCCGGAATAACGTTTAGCACTTCATCGACACGATCCAGTGAGGCACTACCGCGTTGCATAATATTAATGAGCTCTCCAATAGCAAACATAGGCCAAATCATCATTCCTAGGTACATATTGAAAGATACGAGATCTCCAAGGGTAATTTCATTCTTGAACACGAGATAAATACCAAAGGTAAGTCCAATCACATAACTTAGTCCGACACAAAGACGAATGGTAGGCTCGAAATAAGCATCAACCTTAGCTACGTTCATATTTTTGCGATACACATCATCGGTTATGGTCTTGAAACGTTGTTGATCTGCTCTTTCTTGAACATAAGCGCGAATAACCCGCACACCTGCAACAGATTCAAGAACTTGGTCATTCATATCGCCAAAGGCATCTTGTGCTAAGGTATAACGTTCATGAATGATCTTTCCATAAATTTTCATCGCAATCGCAATAAAGGGTAGAGGGATAATGGCGGCTAACGTTAACTTCCAACTAATAATAAACCCCATGGCAAGAAGAATACTGAGCAAGTAAATCGTTGAATCGGTCATAACTAATATCCCAAAACCAGCTGTTGCAGAGACGGACCGAAGGTCATTGGTCGCTCTAGCCATTAAATCACCCGTACGATTTCGCTCAAAGAAAGGAGGTGTCATGCTAAGTAAATGATTCATATACCGTGAACGAAGAATTCGCTCGATCAAGTTGGCGCCTCCAAATAATTTGTGCATCCATATGTAAGTGATGATGTAAATTACTACAAGAATAACGATAATCGAAACGATATATCGCATGAGCGAAGGGCCTGTGATTGATCCAGTAACAATATCATCAATCGCATTTCCTAATAACCGTGGAGGCAATAACTCACCAAAGCCCACTAAGATCAGCATGAGCATACCAATTACGTAACGCTTTTTTTCTTGACGGAAAAACCATCCTAACTTTTTTAAAACAGAAAACAAAACAATCACTTCCTCTCAAGTTGAAAATGCTGATGGATTCATCACCCAAAGCTGAACATCAAAAAAGACATACCATCCGTGAACGGACGATATGTCTTGAAAATGCTAACTTATCATGCGTACGGTTGTTTTGAAGCAACCGTAGCTAAAGGATATTCAGTTCAAAAATCTTATGAAACACATAAGACTTGGGTTAGAATGAATTCACCAGCAGGGTTACTCCAGTATTCAGTTGTAGTTGTTGAAGATGCTGCTGAGGCATAAGTCCTCTGAACTTTGTATTGAACACTTTACTCACCCTTTCTTTAGCAAATTTTGTGAATCTTGTATGGCAAAATGTTATCATCATGTGTATAAAGTTGTCAAACCTTTTTTGAAATATAAGAAAGTATATGTTTCACTTGATACTCTATTCCTTATATTTCTGCTGAAACGGGTACCGTCTTTGAAAAGGACGGCATAGCCGTTTCTACTTGGAAGAGCTTGTTTATTCCTGTTCCAAATAAATTGTAAGATAATCAGCGCTGTATGTATTTTTCGCGCAGGTTCAGGTATGATATAAAGACACTTAAAAGGAATATAGATATGTAAAGGAGGTGAGATTCATGAATATTCGAATGAGTTCGGACGCAGCTCGTTGGTATATTAGAGAACTACATTTAAACAAAGGTGATTCTGTACGTTTTTTCCCGCGTTACAGTTCCGGTGGCGGTTTACATCCAGGATTCTCACTCGGTATTTCTGTTGAACAACCTAGTGAAGATATTTTGTTTCAAGAGGTCGAAGGTATTCGATTTTTTTTGGAAGAGCGGGATTTATGGTATCTTAAAGGATATCATTTAGTCGTTGACTATGTAGCGTCGCATGATGATATTGAGTATATTTATGAAGAAATTCAAGCGTAAGCCTGCAATAGCATTCATTATTATTAAGTTATATACAAAAACTCCTTTTCCGTAAGGAAAGGAGTTTTTGATTGCGTGTATATGCTTTATGGGTGAGGCGTGAAGAAATTATCTTCAATGGCAAATTGAAAATCTTCAATATCAAAGACTTGAACGGGAAGACCTCCTTCGATAATTCGTTGAATGAACTCGAATTGATCGGTGAGAATCGGTATTTGTAGTCGTTGTGCAGTTAAGAGGAGTTCTGTTTCTATCGGATCGAAATCCTCACCGTAAGCCTCAGTGTCTACGGCATTGATAACCGTGACTATGATTGAATCTCCAAGAGGGATGGAAGTGCTTTTAGCCCATGGAATTTGCAATGCACGCTCTATTTTTTTGCGATTAAGAGGCTCCTCAAGATAAGTCGTTAATTGTTTCATCTGTTGTTTGACGTGTTGATCTTGATCTAAATTACTCATAATGATGTCGCTTGTGCTCTGAAGTTCATATAATTCAAGAATGCTTGTATAGGGAATGATATATTCAACGGATTCGGATGGCTGTAGCAGCTCACCATAGAAAGCGACCATGGCAGCTTCTATTATAAATTGTCTGGACACGGTATTCCTCCTGATTCGGATATGTTGATATAAAAACATTATAGGAGGGGAAAGTCAACCTTTTTAAAAGTATTTCAATAAATATCGGATTTAATGGACTTGAAATTTACATAATAGAAGTGTTAGGACATTAGAAAATCAGAGTTGTCCTAGCGAAAGGGGAATTATATTCATTGAAACATTGGATAGCTTACTTTAAGTTTATTAAGCCATATATGAAATTAATAATACTTACACTGATTATAGGAATGATTAAATTCACCATTCCGTTGACATTACCGATGATTATGAAATATGTAGTGGATGATCTATTAATCGCGTCAACGCTTACTGTGCAAGAAAAAATATCACAATTGACGCTTATTCTTGGTGGAGCGCTGGTATTGTTTGTTGTTGTTCGAGGGCCTGTTGAATATTTCCGTCAATATTTCGCTCAGTTGATTACAAATCGGATATTATTTGATCTTCGTAATAAATTGTATGCGCATTTACAAAAATTGTCTCTTCGATATTATCAGAATACCAAGGTTGGTGAAGCCATATCACGGTTCATCAATGACGTGGAACAGACCAAAAATATTGTTGAAGTAGGTATGATGAATATTTGGTTGGATATGTTCACGTTAGTATTCGTATTAGTCATCATATTCTCAATGAACCCTATGTTAGCTTTCGTCGCTATCGCGATGCTTCCCCTGTATGCTATTGCAGTCAAGATTCTGTATAAAAGGTTGAAGCAGCTCACCAAAGATCGATCACAAGCATTAGCGGGTATTCAATCTTATTTACACGAACGTATTCAAGGGATATCTGTGATACGTAGTTTTACATTGGAGAAATACGACCAGAATAAATTTGAAGGTACCAATGGTAATTTCCTCAATAAGGCGTTAGCACAGACACGGTGGAATGCGATCACATTTGCGATCATTAATACGATCACGGACATTTCACCGATTCTAGTCATTGGATATGGCGGTTATCAAGTGATTCAGGGTAATCTGACAATAGGAACCTTTGTGGCATTCTTCGCTTACTTAGACCGATTGTACGCACCACTTAGACGCTTAATCAGTTCATCTACGATACTAACCCAAGCGTCTGCATCGTTAGATCGTGTGATGGAATTGATGAATGAGCCTTATGATATTGTAGATGCTCCGAATGCCAAGACTCTGGAAGGTCAGGCTAAGAAGATTACATTTAACCATGTATGGTTCAAATATAATGAGAAGAATGATTGGATTCTGAAAGATATCAACTTAGATATCAGAGCAGGGGAAACGGTTGCATTCGTCGGTATGAGCGGTGGCGGAAAATCATCCCTGATCAGTCTTATTCCTAGGTTCTATGACGTTCAAGAAGGCGGAATATTGCTGAATGATATCGATATTCGTGAACTAACTCAGGAGAGCCTGCGTAGCAAGATTGGGATGGTTCTGCAAGATAACTTCTTGTTCAGTGGGTCTGTGAGGGAGAATATTCTACTAGGTAATCCACATGCGAATGAAGAGGCTATTATATCAGCTGCGGTTGCAGCGAATGCTCATGACTTCATTACGAACTTGCCCAAAGGTTATGATACGGAAGTTGGAGAACGTGGTGTTAAATTGTCAGGTGGTCAGAAGCAACGCTTAGCGATTGCACGTGTATTCTTGAAGAATCCTGATATTCTTGTACTGGATGAAGCAACGTCCGCGCTAGATTTAGAGTCCGAGCATTTGATTCAGCAATCCTTGCAGTCTCTTTCATCTAACCGCACGACGCTAATTGTGGCACATCGCTTGTCTACCATTACACACGCAGATACAATTGTCGTTCTAGAGAATGGAAGTATTACCGAACGTGGAACGCATTATGAATTAATGGAACTGGATGGAAGTTATGCTCGATTGTACAATGTTCAACATTTAGAAAGTTAAACTGAGATAACATATAAGGGAGTGTCCCAAGTCATCTTTCATGGCTTTGGGGACACTCCCTTATATATTTAATGCGTTAAATAAATTGTTCTAAGACTTACCGATCAATAAAGAAAGAATTCCGGCGGCAATAAGCGGGCCGACAGGAACACCCCGAAATAAGGCAACTCCGAGTACCGTTCCAACGAGCAGGCCTGCAACAATAGTTGGGTTACTTCCCATTAGTGTAGCACCACGACCTCCAAGGTAAGCAACTAACATACCGATGCCGATAGCGAGCAAGGAGTGCCAATGTAGGAACGATCCTGTGATCGTCGTCAGGCTGATACTACCACTTGCGAGCGGAGACATGACACCAATCGTAAGGATAATAATACCAATGGTTAATCCATACTTCTCTAACCACGGGAACACAACGGTGAGGTGTGTAACCCGCAATAGAAGTAGTACGATCATAGCGATAGTCACTGGGGTATTGCTACTTACGATTCCTAATCCAACCATCCCTAACAGAATAAGCGATGTGATATCCATGAATCGATCAACTCCTTCATTCTAATGCTGAACAGTGTGTATATGTTCAGCAATCAGACGTCCATGTATGCGACCTGTCTCTATAAACACTTCATTGGCATTACTACCTGAAGCGATAACGCCTGCTACATACAGTCCAGGTACGGTGCTTTCCATAGTATCAGGGTTAAAGACTGGTTTCTCCATATCGCCACCTAGTTGTACGCCAGAGGATGCTAGCAACGCTCGATCTGGATGGAATCCTGTGAGTGCAAGAACAAAATCATTATCCACGATTGATTCTTGCCCTTCATTCGTTGTAACGATGACAGCATCTTCTCTAATCTCCGTCACTCTGGAATCTAAATGAAGGATGACACTCCCTTTGTTGACCATATTTTCAAATACAGGGCGAACCCAAGGCTTGATATTATTTGACACGGTCTTACCACGGTATACGATGGTAACTTCAGCTCCAACACGGACAAGTTCCATAGCTGCATCAATCGCTGAGTTGCTACCTCCAATGATGGTTACCTTTGTACCTGTATAAGGATGTGCTTCACGGAAATAGTGAGTCACTTTGGGCAAGTCTTCTCCTGGAATACCGATGTAGTTCGGATGATCGAAATATCCGGTTGCAATCACGACATGCTTCGCCTCACGATGGAGTTCATGACCACGACGGTCTTTCGTATGCACGGTAAACGATCCGTTCTCATGACGTTCAATAGAGATAGCTTCTTCATATGATGTAATGTTCAAGTTATAATGTGATGCTACTTTGCGATAATAGGAAAGAGCCTCATGGCGAAATGGTTTATCATTTGGTGTGGAAAAAGGAACATCACCAATTTCGAGTAGCTCCGCTGTACTGAAGAACTGCATATATGTTGGATATAGATATATGGAACGGACAATGTGATGTTTCTCGATAATATGTGTCGTGAGTCCACGACGGTTACATTCTATAGCTGCTGAAAGTCCACAAGGACCTGCTCCAATAATAATGACATCTTGCATGATGAACCTCCTTAGATGATCGTGTGATCTGAGTTACTAAAAACATAATAATTCTACCTTAAATATGAGTTGATTGCCAGAAATGTAGAGGGTGGATATAGCTAACTGTAGTGATCTGGTATAATAGGGTATGATTTAAATGGGGTAATACGTAATGATAAGAATAAAGATCGCCTATTGGGATTGGAGAGATTACATTTGCATATCAAAGCAATCATTTTTGATTTAGATAATACACTAATGGACCGAGATACGACGTTTCGTAAATACTCAGAACAGTTTGTGAATGATCATTTGGGACATTTAGATCCGGTGACACAAGCTGAAATCGTAGCTGATTTGAAAGTTAGAGATGCGGATGGGTATCGCGATAAACAAGCGTTCTTTGAGGAGATGGTTGAATGTCTTCCGTGGCAAAACCCACTTACAGCATCGGAGATTGAATCGTATTACAACACACATTATATGACTCACGCATGTAAAATGGATGATGTAGATGAGGTTCTAGCTTATTGTCAGCGTCAAGGTTATCTTATGGCGATTATGACGAACGGTAAACATCAAATTCAGTATGGAAAAATGAGTCTGCTTCAACTAGGTGAACAATTCCATACTGTGATTGTGTCTGAAGATGCAGGTATGAAAAAGCCGGATCGACGGATATACCAAATGGCGTTAGACAAACTAGAAGTTGCAGCTGAGAATACAATCTTTGTTGGAGATCACCCAAGGAACGATATTTGGGGAGCAAGTCAGGTGGGTATCCGTGGAATATGGTTACGTCGTTTCCATGGATGGGACGATTCACTGGGTATGAAGCCATGGAAAACGATCGATCAATTGAATGAATTATTAGGAATCCTATGAATATGAAATTTCATAGCAATAAAAACAAGACCCTTGGTTGTTACGGTGAAACACCGTAAACAGCCAAAGGTCTTGTCATATGTGAATGATTGAATAATATTAGAAGTTTAGAGCTGCTTCTGAAGCTTGTTTCATGCCTGCTTCAACAATATTTGCTGCTTGGTCAGGAGATTGGTTATGCCCTTCAACGATAACTTTAGTCACATCTTGTACGCCAAATAAATTCATGTTGTACGATACGAAGTTAACAGCCATTTCAGCCGCAGCCATAGGACCTTCAGAATAAACGCCACCACGTGCGTTAAGAATAGCAACCTTCTTGTCAGTCACAAGGCCTACAGGACCTGTTGCTGTATATTTGAAAGTTTTACCTGCTTGGTTCAAATAATCGATATATGTGTGAAGTACTGCAGGAACTGTCATGTTCCACAATGGGAATGCAAATACGACTTTGTCAGCAGCTAGGAACTGATTCAAGTATTTAGATACGTTGTCAGCAGCTTCTTTTTGTTCTGCAGTCGCTTCAATACCTTGTGCTGCTAAATATAATCCAGTAATAATCGTGTTATCATAGTATGGAAGGTTCTCTGCAAATAGATCAAGTTCTACGATTTCATCGTTAGGATTAGACTGTTTGTAGCTTTCCAAGAAAGTATGATAGAGCTGAACACTTACGGATTGTTCTTGGGGACGATTGTTTGCTTTTACAAATAAGACTTGTGCCATGATGTATGAATCTCCTTTTTTGCTAACCAATTATTATTTACTATGAATAGTATAGTACTATACTAATTGGTATTTTGGCACTTGTCAAAAGTTTAAAAATGGATTGTATTCTGTTTAGTTATTTTGTGTGATGTTGATATCCCCGGAGTTCGTGCGAACCTTAATCAAATCCTTAGATAATCTTAACGATTCAGGTGAATGAATATTACCGGAATTGGCATTTACATCGTAGAAACCTTTGAAATTAGGATCGGCAGTTAGCGTTACATTACCGGATTTAGCTGAAATATCTAAGGAGGAGGCTCCTTTTTGTATTAATTCGATATTTCCTGAGTTGGCCTTAAACGTACCTTCTCCAGCGTAATTGATAATATCCATATTTCCTGATTTAATAGAGAAGTTTGCATTGCCTTGGATATCTGAAGCAGTTATATTACCGGAATTAGCCTCTATTCTTAGTTGTTTAGCGAAGACGGATTTGAGGTTTAAATTCCCGGATTTCGATGTGATGTCAATATTGTTGGCACTCATATTAGTTACGAACCCATTACTTGATGTGAAATGAATACCAACTTCTTGAAGTTGATTTAGATCAGGTAATGAGACGGTCAGCGTTGCTTTTTGAGATTTGAATGAAATGCTAAAGAATTGGATACTATCATCCACCATGGAGATTTCGAATTCTCCGTTCTGAGGATGGATTTGGTTCAGTTGGGAGATTACTTTATCTTCAAAAAGGCCTGTTAGTTCAATGCTTTGTGTACCGTCTGTACTTTGAATAAATTCAATATCCGTGTTGTATTCACTATTTACAATGAGATGACTTAAGGTGCCGTTATCTATTGTCCACTTCTTGTTATAATCCTTAAGCTTATCTCCAAAGTTAAATTGATTAGAAGACATTCCTACGATTCCTACAATGACTAGAATTAAACCTACGATCGCCAACGTGAAGATTTTTTTATTCATTTTGAAATCCCCTTTCTACTAACGTTCATATTCCATTTAAGGTAAGATTTACTCATATTTAATAGCCCTTTATAAGTAAACATGACGGCTATAAGTAACCATAGACCTATCCCTATTCCCGCTATAGATGCAAATAACTTCGCCATGGAAAAGGTATGATTAATGATGTATTCAGGAATAAGCAGAAGGGGACTGAGTAGAGCTCCCAATGTTCCAGCACATAGACCTATCCATCCAGACCAGAGTCCAATCATTAACGGGGCGATAACAATATTAATGAAGAAGAGACCTATATAGATAAAAATGTTGCGAGGGATAGATACCGTTTTCTTTGTATTCACATAGGGGTCTTGTATCGTAAATCGATCTCCAACAATTTCTCTTACTAATTCGAAAGGGTCTCCAAGCTCATGTGCAATTTGCTCTTCAGTCTTCCCATTGTGCATACCATAGGTGAAATGGGATTCGTAGTCAGTGAGTAATTCTTTTCTCTCCACTTCTGAAATGGAGGTAAGATGGGTTTGCAATATCGATAAATATTGTTTTTTATTCATACTCGTTTCCTTCCTCAATTAGATTGGACACATTCGTAACAAAGTCCTTCCATTCAAAGACGATGTTAGTTAAGTAGGTTTTACCATGAGGCGTAATTCGGTAATATTTGCGAGGGGGACCCTCAGTGGATTCTTGTAAATAAGTTGTGCAATAGTTGTCGTTCACTAATCTGCGTAGTAGAGGATAAAGGGCACCCTCAGCCACTTCAATATGCTTAGAGATAGACTGTGCAAGCTCGTAGCCATATTGATCTTTACGTTGAATAAGGACGAGTACGCATAGTTCTAATACTCCTTTTTTAAATTGTACACTTACATCCATGGTAGGTGACCTCTATTCTGTATGGTGATGAAGTAGTAGTATTGTGTATGCAGTACTGATTATTAAACACTAATGATAAGTACAGTATAATAGGTGGTACTGATTAATGCAACATACCGGAATGGGATAATACAATTAGTGGAAAATGGAAATACCCACAATAGTAAAAGACACCTCCCAACTCAATGGAAAGTGCCTTTACTATTGTGGGTATTGTTGTGTTCGATTCATAGCAATCAAGTCTAATAAAGGGATAAAGCTAATGAATCGTCCTCGCTCTTGCTGTGTAGAATAGCTTCTGAACCTACGATTTCGATGCTTATAAGAGAGTCCAGGCATTTTTTTAATGCTCTTTTGCCATTTTGAATTTTAAGTTCAAGTGTATGACTAAGTAGTCTTAACGTTTTTTGGACAGGCTGTTTATTCTCTGTGCTAAAATACACGGGTACTAATTTGTTTTGAAAGTTGATTAACATGGTCATTGAAATCACCCTATTCCTTTCATAAACCTAATTCTATTGATTTTTTCTTAAAATCACCTTAAAAGAAGATTATAAACAGCTAAATAATTAAAAGAATACTAGAGTTAGTCCAAGTTGTGAACGAAATCCAAAGAATGAAATTAGATGCAGTTATGAAAAGCCTTTATAACCATTTTATGTGTAATAAATAGCTGTGATTATTGTATTATGTAATAGTTTTTATGAATACAATGAGGCAAATTGACTGGCTTTTAGATGGATGTTACATTTAAATGTAGAAAGTTCACGACATCATCATGATGAAGTAGCTTGTGTGGTGGGGAATATCAACTCGAATAAGCCAATATTGTAAGAATGTATTTTTATTGACTGTGATAATACTAGAATGGTAATAGGTAATACCATTATGTTCCATATATCAATAATCGTCATGATGCGTTCGACCTAGGAAGACCACTAATAACTACTTTTTTTGAAACTTTTATGGAATCAATGAGAAGTTTAATAGAGTGTCTATCTTTCAAAGGGTCAAGATTACTATGTATTGGAGATTCTAATAGGGATAAAGCCGCAATTTCGTATGGAGAGCTTTGAAACACTATGAAAAGTGTTAAAAAATTAGCGACATATGGCATGTTGTGGTTTTTGGAAAGGAGGCTCATAATGTTCTCAACTCATGCTTCTAAGCAAGACTCAATTATACTAGATAATAAGGAGTTTTTTTTTCTAGCAGGGATATTGGGCTCAGACCATTTTCTTGGTGTTGAAGATCCCTTTCAAGGACAGTTGGCAGAAGAAATTGCTTGTGAATGGCATAAGACCAAAACTATATTACTTGAAAAGGGTTATTTAATTAGGGAAAAGAATGAGGTTCAGCTGTCTATGCCACCTGCTGTATTCTCGAGGGTTGCTATTGCTTGTTTAGCTGAGCGGGCTTGTTGGATCAAATATAGTGTTTATGGCAAGACATGCGAAAGTTACCTTCATGTTACGAATGAACAGGTGGTACGCGTAACTAAAGGTAATGAACTTACGGCAAGTTATAGGTTGGACGATCTAGGGACGATTGAAGAAGCTTGTTCAAGGATAATGGACGAGATAGATATGCAAGATGGTTCTTATACCGACATGCCTGCATTATTCTTCTCCCAGCAACATTTCAATGGATTATATGAGGAATCTCATGCCCTTGATGTTGATATATTAAGTCGTAAGTTTGCTGAAGTAACGGATGATATAGAAGGTTCGATCTTGCTGGCAAAATGTTTGAAATTTCGTTCGGGTGAAGGTGAATTCCATCTCTCGATATGGACAGGACATACATGGGAGACACAGCAAGCCGCATTTTTAATGAATGGTTCGGTAAACTGGCTGGTTCGCCAAAGTATAAAAAGTGACCAGGACTGGCTTGTAGCTAGTCCAACGAATAAGAAAAAATTTCAAAATATGTTACTAATGTGGTTGAAGGAGTCTTCACAATCCTGATGTGAGGTGAAAATCAATAATCCATGGATATAACCATTCAATCGAGTGCTCTTCGGACAGTAAGTGTTCCAATACAACAAAGTGTGGAACAAATTCATCAGATTACGCTACCTATTGAACAACAAGATTCAGAATCTTTCGACCTTGAGAGTTCTCATATTCTATCGGGATATGGTGATGAACATAGGGTGAGTTCTAATCCTCTCTCTGTAGTGACATGGATGACTGGAGAAGTGAAAGAGATGAGATCAGAGCGATCTGATGGAGAAGAGCGAACGCTTACGCTTGTTGATCAGAATCGAACTATACTTAATGCAGCAGCATTGAAATCACAGATTTGGACTTTTGTAGACCCTGAATCACTAGTAGCTAAGCAGTCTTCACCTATAGGAGGTGATTATGATCATTAACACTGAAGTTGTGGAATTGTTTCATTACATAAGTTCTCAGAATGAAGAGCAAAAGGTCTCAACGTATCAAGGACAGATGACATGCAGGTATGGTTATGGAAGAGCAAAGAAGACGGCTTTGCAAGGTGGATCTGCTCAAGACTTCCTAAGTGTACATATTAAAGGGGATAGATGTAACTTTGTTATATGTGATGGGGTAGGTGAAAGTAACCAAGGAAGTTCCACTACAAGGTATTTAGGTAATACGTTGTTGGACTGGCTAGATTCGACCATAGACTGGTCGTCTAAAGAGTTTCTGTCCTATATGGAGTATCTACCGGTTGTGGCAATGAAGGAGTTACAGAACCCCATTTCCTCAGATACAATGTACATATGTGGGCGGCTGGAGCTACCTACGCTTGAAAATCCTATCGGGCGAATATGGATGGCATGGCAGGGCGATTCTCGTCTAAGATTCTGGAGAAATGGCGTTGAAGTAAGTCAGTTCTTTAAGGGAACGATGCGTGCGGAAGAACGTTGGTCGATTTCTGAAGGACCACTGGGTGGAGAGCCGCATGTTTATCAAAGTCGTCTGGAGTATGGCATGCCGATGAGACTGCAGCTTCATACTGATGGTCTCCGGGATTTAGATCCTATTGATGAACGACTACCTGATGAACAGATTCAGATTTTGTTTGACGCACCGCATACGGATGGTTTAATCGAAGATGCAGCTTTCTTGGAATTTGAATGGTAATAGAAGACGTACATCCTTTTTGTAGAAAAGGGTGTGCGTTCTTTTTATATGTAATCTGATTTTTTTCTTTAGGTTAGTGATTAAGTAACCATCCTTTTGGGGTAATCTGAATTACAAGTACACCAAAAGGAGAGGTCTTATGAGCGAAGAACACATAAATACGAAACGGTTTGAAGGACAAACAGCAATTGTAACAGGTGCAGGTTCCGGGATCGGCAAAGCATCTGCGATTAAATTGGCGCAGCAAGGAGCCAATGTGGCCTTATTCGATCTTCTAAACGATCGTACTTCAGAAACGGAAGTAGAAATTAATCGCATACGTGAGGGAGCAGCCAGAGCTTTTGATGTGGATACATCGAATGCGGAGCGAGTAGAGAGGGCGGTACTTGAGACGGTCGAAATATTCGGTGGCGTTGATATTGTGTTTGCTAATGCAGGAATTAATGGCGTTTTGTCTCCAATTGAAGAGATGGAGTTCGAAGATTGGCAGCAGACGCTAAGTGTCAATCTGAACGGAACCTTTTTAACGTTGAAATATTCGATCCCGCACCTCAAAAAAAATGGAGGTAGCGTTATTATTACCAGCTCTATCAATGGTAACCGAACGTACTCTAATTTTGGGATGTCTGCATACAGTACTTCGAAGGGAGGGCAGGTCGCTTTTGCCAAAATGGCTGCATTAGAACTTGCTCGCTATAAGATACGTGTGAACGTTATTTGTCCAGGTGCGATCTCAACGAATATCGATCAAAGTACGGAAAAAACAGAAAAGCTAAAGGATATCGTCATTCCAGTGGAATTTCCGGAAGGAAGTCAGCCCTTAGCAGACGGTCCAGGTGATCCAAGGCAAGTCGCTGATCTAGTAAGTTTCCTAGCTTCCAAAGAAGCGAGTCATATCACCGGAGCAGAAATTATCATTGATGGTGCAGAATCACTATTGTGATCATGTATTTAAAATACAAAAGAGTATCATCCTTGTTTTAGGATGATACTCTTTTTATGTCGTGCGCTCAGCATGGTAGCTATTGAGTCTTAAATTTCATACCACTTGATCTCATTGGCTTCCATCTTGAGTGAGAAGCGAGAGCCATCACCACGATAGACGACGGTTTCTTGTGGTTCATACGTGTTGTTGACAACGCAGTATTTGCCATTCTTGACATAAGCATGGACTTCGATATTGTAGTTGTCGCTGAACCATCGATGAAGCTCATGATCGCTGTTAGCGCTCCAGAGGATCGCACGGTAGAGAAGTCGACTGTTCTCAAAGCTATAAGGGAGTCCACTGATATAGACTGTACGTCCACTACCAAATGGATTCACTGCAAGTTGCACTTCTTTATCAATCTGACGTAGGATAGTGGTTCCTTCGTGAGCGAATATATTTTTCTTACCTTCACCAAAATCGATTATCTTATTTCCGTCAGCATCTATAGCGCAGTCTTCAGTAATAAAGTGATCCTGCTCTTCCCAGTTATATTTATCATAACCGAGGGTGAAACCTCGTTCTTGCTCTACACCAAGAATATTTGAAAGTTGGAAATACCTTCCGTTGGCTTGATGAGCTGCGGGTTCGCCTACGCCGATGAATCCACCACCGTCGTGAACAAATTTCTTCACGGCGGTTATGATGTCTGTATCCAGCCACCAATCACCTCCGGTATAAGCGGTATCGCCATCCCCTACATTCAAGATGACATCAATGCCTTTAAGGATGGAGGGATCATTCTTTATATCTTCAAAGCTGATAAATTTGACATCAAATGGTGCACCTGATAGCGTCTCGATGATGCCTGCATAGCTGTAATTCTGCTTCTGATAGAGAGCATGATGGACCATGTGATTACCCCATGCACGCATTTTACCCCAGCAGTTGAGTACGGCAACAGTTTTAACGCAATATGGAGTTGTTCCTTGTACATTATCGTACAGCGTACGGAATTCGTCACATACACTTTCAATGTATTCCATGAAATCTGGAAATTCTAGTGCTAGCTTCAGATATCCCCCATACCCAATTCGGTCTATTGGCTTGCGGAGGATCGCACGTCTTGCAGTAACCCAGTTAACTTTGGCTTCGCGTACAGGATCTCCACCCTCATAGAATGTATCAGGGAAGAAATAGGGTAAGAAACGTCCTTCGGTATATTTCACTCCTGGTATATCACTGATCAGTCGAAGTGTGGAACCATTGCCTACACTACCAACGACGGCATCTACCCCAATGGTTGAGAATTCTTCCATAAAGGGCTCGGTACCAATCCAATGATCACCTAGGAACATCATGGCTTCCTTCCCATATTCATGTGTAATATCGACTAATTCTTTGGCAAGTTTGGCAACCTCGCGCCGTTGGAATGCCTGAAAGTCTTGGAACTCCTTGGTCGGTATACGATAGTTGTTATTATAGTATCCCTGATCAATGATGTATTCCGCTCTGAACGGATAGCCAACCTCTTGTTCAAATTGCTCAAGAATATAAGGACTAACGGAAGCTGAATATCCATACCAATCAACATACTTCTCACGTGCGAGCTCATCGAAGATGAGTGTGAACTGGTGGAAGAAGGTAGTAAAGCGAATGACATTGACATAGGGATGTTCTTCGATAAATTGACGTAGACGTTGCATCGTGAACTCACGTGTTTTGGGTTGACGAACATCAAAGGTCATCTGAGGTTCAACGTCGTCCCAACCATTCGTGACTGAATTATACATATGTACTGGATCCCACATAATAAAAGCTAGAAAACTAACGGTATAATCATGGAATGGTGTTGTATGAATATCTACACTACCCGTTTCTTCATTATAGTTCCATTGATCAGTCGATACGACCGCGCCTGTGGTACGGTCGATGACTTCCCAGAAGTGTTTGATATTGTCCTCGCTATTGACCTTCAACATATCCAGATAAAGTCCCTTCATCAGAGGGATTGAAAGGCTAGATTGAACAGCTGTATAGAAAGGTGTCATGAGGTACATTTGCTGGATCTCATCGGGATTTGCTTGCGCCCAACCGTTTTCTTTACGCGTGGTATAGTAAGTGGAATACACCTTGGCATCGATATCCCGTAGCTCTTCGGGAAAGTCTGTGCCATCGCAATCACGTACAGCGTCCGCACCCCAACGCTTCATTACTTCTTTCGTTTGAGAAATCACATCTAGATCGGTTGGAATCGTGACACGTCCTTTATTCATGTACAGTAATTCTCCTTTTATTTGTATTTGCGATTATAGAACCAGAGTAGACCTATCAGAAGTGCAAGTCCCAGCAGCATAGTTCCTAGCCCAGACGCGCCAATGTTTTTTTGTCCAATAAATACGAGTACTACCGCGAAGATAAAGACAATCAGTATTAACAAATTACGTAACAAATTTCGCATAGATTCACTCATAGTAGCACCTTAACCTTTCAGTCCGCCCATGGTCATGCCCTGGGTAAGCTTCTTCTGTACTAGAATATATAGAATAAGGGTTGGCAGCATGACAATTACGAGTCCTGCATACATTTGGCCATATTGAACGGCTGATTTCTGAGCGGCCATTAGATTCATTAGACCGACTGGTAATGTTCGAAGTCCGGGCTTAGTCAGTAAAGTCATTGAAATGATATATTCGTTCCAGAAGGAAAGGAAATTAAACAAGATAACGGTCACAATGCTGGGTTTAGCCATTGGCATAATGATTTGAACCATGGTTCGGAAATATCCTGCACCATCTACAGAAGCAGCTTCTTCGAATTCCCTAGGCAATGATTTGAAATAACCAGCCAGTAGATAGACTGTGAAGGGAAGTGCCATTGCAGCATAGACCAAAGCTAGAATGAATAGATTATTCAGGAATATGGGGTGTCCAAGAAAACTACGGACGATCTTATCGCCGTTATTGAGCATGAGAAAGATCGGAACGACAATATAGTTCACATTGATAAATAATCCTGCCATAAACATCATATTTAAGATGACGCTGCCTTTAAATTTATACCTTGCCAGGACATAAGCTGCGGGTAAGGCAATGACGAGTAGAAGAGCAAGCGCAATCACTGTAACGATTACGGAGTTGAGCATGTAACTGCCCATTTTAGCCTTCTGCCAAGCATTAACAAAGTTCTCTAGATAGAATCCTTTCGGAAGAGCCCATGGATTACCATAAAACTCTATATCCTGTTTAACGGAGGCCATGAACGCCCAAGCTACAGGGACAATAATGATAATGGCCAGTGCGATCAGCACAACATAGATGAAGCCCTTATAGACCTTATCACTGACGCCATGATGTGTGAGTTTATTATTCTTCAAGTTGTCGCCTCCTTAATATTCCAAATGTTCACGTTTGGTGACTGCGTTCAGGATAGCAGCTAGTGCGAATGAGAACAGGAACACGATAACACCGATTGCCATACCGTAGCCGTACGAGGAGTTAGTATAAGCCTCTTTATACATATAGCTAAGGAACACTTCAGTGGCACCGTCAGGACCGCCGCCAGTCATTGCTACAACGAACAGGAAGCTCATGTTGATCGTGCTGATGACAAAGAAAGTGAGCGTGGTACGGATATTCGTCCAGATTAACGGGATCGTAATGGTGAAAAATTGATGCATCCGTCCAGCACCCTCGAGCTCAGCTGATTCATACAAGCTTTCGGGGATATTTGCCATACTGGCCATATACATGACCATGTAATAACCGATGGCCTGCCAGATCATAGCACCTGCGAGAGAGAAAATAACGATTTTTTGATCGCCGAGCCAAAGTGTAGAGTCTGAAGTTGCTCCACGGAATAAATTCAGGAATGCATTAAGTAACCCACTATTCGGATCATATATCGCAGAGAAAATAGCACTAATAACAACGACAGAAAGGATGTTCGGAATATAAAAGATGATTCGTAACAAATCCTGTCCTTTCAGCTTCTCACGAGAAAGCATGGACGCGAACACAAGTGCAAACGCAAAGGTAACAATGGTGACTACAATGATAAGCAGAAGACTGTTCTGAAATGATTGATAGAATTTATCGCTGTGAAATAACTTAGTGAAATTTTGCAGCCCAACAAAGGTTTTGTCATCGGTATATCCACCCCACTTGTATGTGGACATACGGAAGACATCGATCGTAGGTATGATTAGAAAAACAATGAATAGAATTACGGCGGGAGCAAGACAGAAGAAAATAAAACGTCCTTGTCCTTTCTTGATGTCCATTGATCCATCTCCTTCTCAAGGTAAAAATAACGGTGGCAGCTTTCGCATGCCACCATGATTCACAGATTGAATTCGTATCTATCGTTGCCTTGAATTATTTCAACGCCCCGCGTAATGCATCGCTTGCTTTCGTAATAGCTTCAACCCACTGAGCTTGTGTCTTAGCCTTAGTTACGAGGGAATCCACTGTACCAAATACGGTATCCGAAATGCTTACACCTTCAACTGGATCAGTTGTGGAGAATGCTCCCATAGCTGCTTTTGCACCATTGTCATAAATGCTATAGAAGAGTTTATTGTCACCTTCTAGTTTGCTTGCCATGTCTTTAATAGGTTGAACTGCGCCTACTTTGGCAAAGACGCCAGCTGCTTCATCTGAGTAAAGATACGCAATAAACTGTTTAGCTAGATCTGCATTCTTAGCTTTTGCAGGAACCCAGATTTGTTCGAAGAAGGTGTAGGAGAATCTGTCACCGCCTTCTTTTACAGCAGGCAGAGCAGTGAAGCCCCATTTAAATCCTTCAGCACGAGGTGCTTTACTCATTTCACCAACGACCCAAGTGCCGTTTGGCATGAAGATTGCTTTGTTATCTAGAATGAGCTGTTGGTTTTTAGTGAAGTTATCTTTATTTCCATTGGCTGGTACTGTTTTCTCAGTGTAGGCTGCAAGTTTATTGATAATGTCAAATGCTTGCGTTGCTTCTGGAGATTGCCATACACCTTCAGTGTAATGCATCGCTTTGGTGAAGAATTCAGGACCACCAACTTCGTTCAGTAATGCATAGAAGAATGAATCGAAGTAACCGGTAGTTGGGTAGGAGAACAATGCAATTCCATCAGCCTTAGCTTTATCTC
The DNA here is from genome assembly GCF_900156375.1 of Paenibacillus macquariensis. Classification (GTDB taxonomy): domain Bacteria; phylum Bacillota; class Bacilli; order Paenibacillales; family Paenibacillaceae; genus Paenibacillus_AQ; species Paenibacillus_AQ macquariensis. The sequence continues at coordinate 102,834 of NZ_FTNK01000006.1, read as the reverse complement.
CTAATGCCCACATTTCGTCCCAAGTGGTAGGGACAGTCCAGCCTTTTTGCTCAAGTAACCCAGCATTGTAGAATAGACCCGTAGGACTATAGAACATTGGCATCAGATAGGTTTTGCCATCACCATAAGGATTCGTAATGGTGGTATCCGTAAAACCAGGGATGATTTTGTCCTTCACAGTACCGCTTTCACCAGGAATTGTCATCGAAAGTACATCTGTAAGATCCGTGAGGTTATTATCTTTAACGAAGGTTTCTGTCAAGCCTTTGGGTTGACCAACAGCAAGATGGATGACGTCAGGGAAATCGCCTGATTTCATAGCGGGTCCAATAACATCTTCAATACTCTTGTCTATGGTAGATTCGACCTTCACGCCAGGGTTTGCTTTCTCGAAACCAGCTATGATTTCCTTCCAGACATCAGCACCGTAAGCGGTTTCTAGAGCAGCAAGTTTTAAAGTGCGAGTCTCAGGTGTCTCTGGTGTTTCTGTAGTTGCCACCGGAGTAGTTGTATCACTAGGGGCAGGACTAGAGCTGTTGTTGGTATTTCCACTACAAGCTGCAAGACTAAGTGATAATGATGCTGTAAGTGCCAGGCCAAGAATTTTTTTCATGTTAACCCTCCTGATATTTCTATATTTGTTTACGAATGTGGAAATCATGACTCAAATGACTTCTCGCACAATTAGAATAGCGCTTACATATTTGCATTTCAATAGATTCAACGGAGGTAGATAGGATCGTACATAGACATGCAAAAATAATCAATAAAGTACAAGTATGCTAAAATATTGGTGACTCATTCGCGAAATATTCACTCTAAATAAACGTTAATAAATGAAATGGACCTCACAATGAAGCTAATATTGTACATAGATTAGTCTATTTTATTCATGTATGGTTAAGGTACGAATACGTATAGTGGAAGTGTTATGCGATAGAAACGAATTTAGGAGTGGGCTTTAATGAAGAAATTTGCTAGCTTAATTTTACTAGCAGTGATATTGATATTAAGTTTCATTGGTTTAAGTAAGGATTCAATTTCAACCAATACGGTTAGTCCACCATCAGGAACACAAGCATTACATGATTTTAAGGACAAAGAATTGAATATCGCGGTATTTCAAGGTGGATACGGACGTGAATACTGGGATGAAATTGTGAGTGAATTTGAATCAGCTTATCCAGGTGTAAAAGTTAATATGACAAACAGCCCTAGAATCGGAGATGTTGTTAGACCGCAAATTGTTGCAGGTAATCCACCAGATTTTCTTGTCGTTGTAGATACTGAGCAAAGTGGTCTAATGACATCCTTAGTGAAGGAAAAGGGATTGCTAGATATTAGTGATGTATTTGAAAGTAAAGCATTGGATAAGGATCAATTACTGAAGGATATGGTTCTTCCTGGGATGTTAGAAAGCACAAGATTCTCTCCATATCAAGATGGGGAAATTTATCTTGCACCATTTAATGCAGGTCCTATGGGGTTGATTTATAATAAAAAATTATTTCGGGATAAAGGATGGAAATTACCAGAAACGTGGGATGAATTCTTCGCTTTGGATGAGGAACTGAAGAAAGAAGAGAATTATCTAGTCGACACGAATGGTGTAAAGACAAAAAGAGCATTATTTACTTACCAAGGTATCTATCCTGACTATTTGGAAGAGATCATGTATCCTTCATTAGCTAACGCTGCTGGCATTAATCATTTAAAGAAGATTTTCGCATACGAACCAGGCTCGTTTAAAACGAGAAATGTAAAAAAGGTGCTTGATACATTCGCGAAGCTGGGTACACAAGGCTATTTAATGGAAGGCACTGTGGACCTGAATCATACACAATCACAAACGGATATGATGCTTGGCAAAGCAATATTTATTGTTAATGCGACCTGGATGGAGAATGAAATGAAGAACTCTCCTAGAGAAGAGGGCTTCGAATTTGGTATGATTCCAGTACCCGTATTTAACAAAGGGGATAAGCGCTATATCCTAACAAGTTATGAACAATTCTCAATTCCATTAAGAGCCAAGAATCCAGAACTGGCAAAGGAATTCTTGAAGTTTCTTTACACAGATCAATCTGTTAAATTATTTGCTGAGAAATCCAATGGTGTATTTGCACTTAAGGACGCTAAAGAACTTTCGAAGCCGTACTTAACACCTGGTGTATATGAAATGTTTAGTGCGTATGATGGAGCAACGACAATTTTGCAAGATTGGAAAGCCATTCCTAAAGGTTCTAAGATCGATATTAAGACTGAATTATTTAGGAATACAATGACTCCAATTATGGCGGGTAAGATGACAACGGATCAATGGATGGATAGTGTTGAGAAGTCATTCACTCAGATTCAATCTGAGATGGAAGCAAATAAACATTGAAATAAAAATAATCAATTCATGTTCATAAAATAAGAATGCTCCAATGAATACAGGGCTGTCCCCAAAGTATGGGACAGCCCTGTATTCATTGTTTCACTTAGTGGGTATGCAAAGTTTTGGCTTTATACTCTGTAGGAGACATACCAAAATGCCTTTTAAATAATCGATTAAAGTAGAATTGATCACTAATACCGACTAGCGAAGAGACTTCCTTTATATAGTTGCGACCTTGCATAATTAATTCTGCAGCTTTATTCATTCTTATATTATTGATATAGCTAAACAGGCTTGTGCCAACTTGTTCCTTAAACATACGACACAAATAGTTTTCACTGAAATTTGTATAACTCGAAATCATTTCTAAGGTTATCTTATCTTGATAATGCAACTCTATATAGTTAATGACATCTAGTACTTCTTTCTTAAATACAGGAGTGTCAGGCGTATCAGTTAGTAAGCTTAAACACTCAAAATTTTGTATAGCGTTCACTGTAAATAGTTCAATGGTTTTACAATAAAGCAAACTTTTCTTGAGGTGCTCGTATTGCTCTGGATCATCGATTCGGATTTTGTTCTCATATAAAGGCATATAATCAAGACATTTAATGATGAACGTTCTAACAACATCCGGATGAATGTGATTGTGCCTACACTCTTGAATAAATGCTTCTAATTTAGCTTTGATCGAATCTTTATCATATTGCTGCCAATGCTTAATAATCGAAATGGAGTAATCAACATAATTTGTGTGAATCGAATCTTCCTGAAAATCGATTTCATCCACTTGTATAACTGGATGATGTTCGTAAAAATTAATATGTAGGGCATTTTTACATGCCCAATATGTATTTCTTGCCTCTACATAGCCCATAATTTCATGAGAATATACAATAATGGGATCTAGTGAAATATACATTCTAATTAGTGTACGAATTTTGTTGATGAAGTCCATAGGTTCGATCTGATGGTTATTTAGCTGTTGTTCTGAGATTAAGGCGATGATGCCGTTTGCTTCAACTTGAAACACTTCAATATCATTTCCTGCCTCTACTAGGTCGAGAATCATATTCTCGATAAATGCAATGGAGATATCCGTCTTCTCATCGTGTTCTGCTGAAATGTCTAGATCAAAGGTGATATAGAATAGATATATGGGGGTATCCCTCAAATTCAATACAATTGGTTTATTGTGCAAAAAATGATGTAGATCAAAAGATGTATCTGTGAAATATTCTTTCAACACCGTATTTTTTACACTTTTAAGATTACTTTGCATGAATTGATCTCGAGCTTCCTGTTCTTGTAATGTATGCTGTTGTTCCTGAAGGAGGCTAGCTGTCTTCTGAAGCTGCGCAATAAGATCCTCGGTTTTTATGCTGATTTTCAACATATAGTCAACTGCCCCAAGAAGTAATGCTTCACGTACAAGCTCATAATCTCCAAAATTGCTTGCGACGATGATCTTTCCATTGTATTTAAGTTTATTTAACTCCTTGATGAATTGAAGACCATCCATATTAGGCATCTTCAGGTCTGTAATGATAATATCTGGTTTTAATTTCTCAACTAAGCCCAAGGCCTCTATGCCATCTGATGCAGTTCCACATATAGGAAATCCGAGATCCTCCCAAGCAATCATCGTCCGAAGTGCGATTTTGACAATAGGTTCATCATCTACAAGTAGTACATTAAACATTAAGATTAGCCTCCTTGTTGAGTTGACTTTCGTATGGAATGATGATTTTACAGCATGTACCTTCACCAATAACACTCGTTATAAATAAGCCGTATTCTTCCCCGTAATAGAGTTTAATTCGTTCATCTACATTCGTTATTCCGATGCCTGATAGCTTCTTATTATTATCATAATTTTTTGAAGTAGTTGTATCAAATCCTTTACCATTGTCAGTGATCTCAATATCGATGAATTGATCTCTTCGTTGAACTTTGATTGTTATCTTAATGGATCTACCATGTTCAGATAAACCATGAATAATTGCATTCTCAGCGACCGGTTGCAGGATCAATTTGGGAATGAGGCAATGACGTAATTCATCATCGATAGCATATTCAACTTGAAAACTATCCGCATAGCGAATTTTTTGTATTTCAAAATAGTTCGATAAATTGTGTAGCTCTTGTTCAATCGTAATTTCCTCATTGCGGTCTAAGATGGTGCTGCGAAGTAATTCTGATAAAGAGCTAATACCGTTACTTAATACGGGTACCTGATTAATTATGGAGAGCCAACGTAAGGTGTTAAGGGTATTAAATAGAAAGTGTGGATTGATCTGGGATTGAAGCATTTGTAACTCTAACTCTCGCTTACGTTTTTGATCCAGTTTCTGATTATGCATCAGATGTTCAATCTCACCAACCATACTATTTATTTTACGAGATAGCACACCCATTTCATCTTCATTCTCATCTTGAATACGATTTGATAATTTGCCATTGGATATTTGATTACTAAAGGTGATTATTTTCTTTATAGGTCTCACAATACTATTGTTCATAACAGAAATGATCACGATACAACATATAACGATAAGAACGATGATGACTGTCATACTGATGGTGATCTTGCTAGTTTCGGAATTAATGTAGGAGAAAGGCATCATTGAAATAAGGTACCAACCGATTTGTTCATTATATATGTAAGAAATTTGCTGACCTGCGTTATTAACCTGTCCGGAAAAAGATTGACTGCCTTGCCCTTGGTGCTGCTTAATTTGATTGATAAGTTCAGGGTCTATGTATGGTGTTCCTACAGGAATCTTCTTATCGTTGGCTGATAACACGGTCCCATCTCGACCCATAATCATGAGCTTAGAGCCAGTCCCTAGATCGACGTTTGCAAGAATTTTATCTGAGAATAAATCACCGCTGATGAATACAAAGGCATAACCGATCGGGATTGAACTGTCATTCACTGCATGTATTTTTCGTCCTAGAGCAATGGTATCATACGACCGAATGGTTTTGACATAAGTAAGACCATCATAAGGAGCATTCGCATCCACATCTCTCATTGCCTTATCTAAGGCTTGGTTATTAATGGTCTCAAATCCTAATTCATAAAAAAGATTATGGTTCTTATCAAATATACTTACGTTCACAGCATGTGATGGGAAAATAGTTCTAAAAATGGCATCCATAGCTGCTTCCTTGGCATTCTCATGGTCCTTTTGCTCAGCATTTCCGCTCGGCAAGTTCTCTTGTACAAATTCATTCGTTGAAATAGATCCAATGAGATACTGGTAGTTCTGTAGTTCTGCAAGTAAATTGATATTAACTAATGTTAAGGCTTGAAAGGTAGATTTACTGAGCTTGTCACTGATGGATTCAGAATAAAGGTGATAGGCATAATATCCTAGAAAAAAGAGAGGAAGAACGGAAACAATTAAGAAGGTTCCAATCAACCGATGCTGTATTTTGAATTTGCGTAACATAGACGGCCCCCTTTTACTAATTAAGCTTATAGGAAAGTAATATTGTGTATAATTATAGCATTAGTTGATAACGCTTTCACTCTATTAATATGAAAATAGTTGAAGAATACACAAAATAGCTCAACTCGATTGCACCTATAGATATTGTATGTGGCTTGGCTATATAATAGGCAAGAAACGAATTAAGGAACCCATCAAGGGATTCACTTGGAGAAGATATCATGCATGAATTACCTATAAATGATGTATTACCGCAGTTGAAAGACCAATTGAGTCATCATACTTCAGCTGTTCTTATAGCAGAACCAGGTGCTGGGAAAACAACTCGTGTGCCATTGGCATTAATTGATGAGCCTTGGCTTGAAGGCAAGAAGATTATGATGCTTGAACCTCGAAGATTAGCTGCACGTTCTGCTGCTCACTTTATGGCTACTCAATTGGGCGAACGAGTAGGTGAAACGGTAGGTTATCGCGTACGAATGGATAGTAAGGTTGGGAAGTCGACACGGATAGAGGTCGTAACAGAAGGCATTCTAACTCGGATGTTGCAACATGACCAAGAACTAACAGATGTTGGTATTCTTATATTTGACGAGTTCCACGAACGGAATATACATGGAGATCTTGGATTGGCACTCGCAATGGAATCACAAGCGATGTTAAGGGAGGACTTGAGAATTCTAGTCATGTCAGCCACGATGGACGCAAGCGTGGTTGCATCGTTATTACATGATGCTCCTATCATTCATTGTGTGGGGCGCCAGTTCCCGGTCGATACGGTATATGTACCTAACCCAGCGCATGTTCCGATGGAGAAAGCTATGTCTTCTGTTATTCGTCAGGCATTGATGAGTCACGAAGGAAGTCTGTTGGCGTTCCTTCCGGGTGTAAGGGAAATTCGAAAAGTTAAGCGTGAGTTAGAAATCATGTCATTACCAGATGACATGGTAATCAGGACGTTGTATGGACAGTTGCCTTTGTCTGAACAGAGTGATGCTATTCGAATAGAAGCGGATGGACGTCGTAAAATCGTACTGGCAACTTCGATAGCGGAGACTAGCTTGACCATAGAAGGTGTACGTATTGTTGTTGATTGTGGTCTTATGAGAACACAAGTTGTATCTTCACGAACTGGGATGTCACATTTAACGACAGTGAAGGTATCGAAGGCATCTGCTGATCAACGAAGAGGGCGAGCGGGACGTACGGAATCGGGGACTTGTTATAGACTGTGGAGTCAAGAAGAGCAAGATTCCTTCCAAAGTGCTAATACACCTGAGATCATGAGTGCTGATCTTACTTCACTTGCACTCGAAATTGCAGTATGGGGAATTCAAGATCCGAAGGAATTACGATGGATAGATAGCCCATCTGATATGGCGTTTGGTCAAGCGGTTGATCTTCTGAAGCGACTTGGTGCTGTGGATCAAAATGGACGAATTACTTCACATGGTCGCCGAATGGCTAATATTGGGATGCATCCTCGTATGGCCCATATGATATTAGAAGCTATACCTCTTCAATGTGGCGTATTAGCATGTCGATTAGCTGCGCTACTACAGGAGCGGGATATTTTCAAAGGGAAGAGAGCATTCGATGATAGTGATATCTCTACTAGAATAGATCAATTGGTTCTGTGGGAGAATCAAGGAATGCCAAACCTGGATGATTCTTCGCTAGATGTGGCAGCTATGCATCGTATTATTCAGGAGATGCGCCAAATGCAGAGAAAACTAAATATAAGCGAAACTTCGACTATACATTCGGATTGGTGTGGTATCCTTTTGTCATTTGCATATCCAGATCGGATCGGACAAGGTAGAGGTGACGGAAGATTCCTATTAGCAAGCGGACGTGGTGTGGAGATGTCCATGATTCAGCCTCTGAGCCGTTCACCATATATTGTAGCTGCGGCTGTCGATGATCGTGGGTCAGAGGGTAGATTGTTATTGGCAGCTTCACTCACAGAAGCATCATTGTATCGTTATCACCAGGAACTAATTCAAGAGACGGACATGATTCTATGGGACCGAGATTTGCAAGGAGTTAAAGCTCGTCGCAAGTCGTTATTCGGAGTATTGTTGCTCCAAGAGAAAGCCTACCCGAAGCCGCCGGAAGAAGAAGTTGCTCATGCTTTACTCGAAGGTATTAAAGAAGAAGGTTTGCAACTATTGCCATGGAGTAAAGTATCCACCCAATTAAGGCAGCGATTGTTGTTCATGCACTCAGTAACGCCATCTGATTGGCCCGAAGTGACAGATGAAGCTTTACTAGCGACAATGGAAGCGTGGTTACTGCCCTCGATTTATGGGATGAAGAATCGAAATGATCTTCAGAGGTTGTCATTAAATGGTATTATCGAGCAGAATCTACTAACGTGGGATCAACGACGAGAGTTAGATACCAAAGCGCCGACACATATGACGGTTCCTAGTGGATCACGGATTGCGATTGATTATAGTGATCCTGACCAACCCAAGGTAGCTGTGAAGTTGCAGGAAATGTTCGGCTTACAAGAAACGCCGCGTATTGGCGGAGGTCGCGTACCGTTAACACTTCATTTATTGTCACCGGCGCAACGGCCAGTTCAGGTGACATCCGATCTGGCTAGTTTCTGGGGAGGCGCATATTTTGAAGTGAAAAAAGATCTGAAAGGCCGTTATCCCAAACATTATTGGCCGGATAAGCCATTAGAAGCGATACCTACACGTCGAACGAGACCACAGCAATAGAGACGGTGACCACTTCGAAAATTAACTTGTTTATATGAATGCTCTGAATAGCGTTTATTTATGTAGAGATGAGGGTAATGAAAGAAAGGATCACAATTACCCATTATCTTAAAGGAGGATTCAATTATGGATAAGAAAATTGTTGGAGTGTTTGATACAGAGCAAGAAGCTTCTAGAGCCATTGAAAATTTGAAGAATCAAGGAATTGGGATTGAACATATCTCAGTGATAACAAAAGATAGAGATGATTTGAAACATATAACGGAAGATACAGGTTCGAGAGCTACGGAAGGCGTAGCTGCTGGAATGGCAACGGGTGGTGTGCTTGGAGGAGTTGTTGGACTTCTAGCAGGGATAGGAGCTCTAGCCATTCCGGGTATCGGACCTATTCTAGCCGCTGGCCCAATCGCAGCTACATTAGCAGGATTAGCAGTAGGTCTGGGCACAGGTGGATTGGTTGGTGGGTTAGTTGGTCTCGGTATTCCTGAAGAGGAAGCTGCTGAATATGAGTCCTATGTAAGCAATGGCAAAATTCTAGTTCTTGTAGACTCTGATGGACCTGCAACAGAAGTGTATCATGTATTCCGTGATAATAAATCACTGAATGCAAATCGTTATGACTGAGAAGTGAACAGTGGATTAAATACTCCGCCTAACAAACCTTGTGTATAATAAATTGTCTGCAACTTCGAAATCATATACTTAGTCCAAGATTATAGTCCATAGATTGATTCGTAGAGGTTAAATGGGTAATTCTCATTCGACAAGAATCTGTCTATGGGCTGTTTTCTATTGATTATGATTTGATACAATAGGTATAGTAGAGATTGTTAATGCCTTAGGGAGGTAATGATATGGGTATAAGTGAAATGAACATAGGAGTTAATGATGATTGGAATAATTATTTAGGGCATAAAGAAATGAGCAGCGTCAAATCACTATGAGTGGGAGAATTCAATGGTACATAAAGAAAGAATTACTGAAATAGAAAGCTTACGTGGGTTGGCTTTTCTGGCTGTGGCACTACAGCATAGCATTGCGCATTATTCGGTCGTAGCGGGTATACGTCTTGAAGATGGGGTTCTTATGACGTTATTGTTAATTGCCGCTAAGTTCGCGGTTCCAGTATTTATTTTTATAACGGGTATGGTGTTATTCTACAACTATGAGGGTCAATTTAATTACTTTTCTTTTCTGAGAAAACGATTAAGTGACATTATCATACCTTACGTACTTTGGTCATTGGTTTATTTCTCATTAAACTACGGTTGGAATGAAGGGCTAATTCAGCAAGGTTGGAAATGGTTGTTAATGTTGTTTACGGGTAAGACTAGCTATCATCTCTGGTATGTAGTGATGATCTTTCAGTTCTACCTCTTGTTCCCAGCCTTTCGTTATGTGATCTATAAAGTGAGAAAAGCCATCCCACCTAGAACGTATATTGCGTGTATTATTTGTACGGGGTTACTATTTGTGTGGCTAACAGATAACATCTTTACGATAGGGGATGTAATAACTGGTATTCACTTACCTGTGATTACACCTATGTTCACGAAATATGTGGATCGTAATTTCTTGTTCTTTTTCTTTTATTTCGTACTAGGAGCTTGCGCCGGTCTGCGCCCGGATCTATGGAGAGAATGGATATGCAAGGGGAAGTGGATCTATGTGAGTTGCTTCATAGTCTTATTCGGTTACTATACATACATTGTTATCGAGAGCTTCCAAACGCCAAGTGGAATAGTCATTAACTTTAATAAAGTGAATTTACTACGACCGCTCATGGTATTCTTCCTGGTTAGTTCAATATGTGTGTTTTACCAACTGGCGATGTGGCTGAATGAACGTGGTGGCACAAGATGCAATAAGATCATTGTATCCATCGGGAAATATTCATACGGAGCTTACTTAGCGCATGCTTTTATGTTAAGAGTTAGTTATACATTTGATGTTCAGTTTTTTGTATACTGGCCTGTATTTCTTAGAATGTTGATGTCTTTCGTGATTTGTGTCCTGTTCTCCTATTTCTTGATGATGTTGCTCTCAAGGATGCCGTTTGGCAAATGGGTAGGAGGCGTTCCACAGAAGAGGAAGAAAGTTGTGACGACAACGTAGATCATGTTCAGATATTAAATATAGAGATCGATTCAAACCTTCGAAATAAGTGGGGGTTGGATCGGTCTCTTTTTTAAACCTATCAAGTGAATAATACAATATGTGAAAAATTCATAATAGAAGCTCGTAAAAATATGCCTAGATACTTTTAATCTCCATTCACCACGTTGGTGTTCTCTACATCAGAAGTCATGTAACAAAGGAAAGTCCCATGAATCAATCATGCTGTGCATTTTGGTAAATAGTTGTTTATAATAAGTTTATATTGGCTAATGAAGGAAAAAAGAAAGGAGATATTATCCATGGCATTCATGATTGCCCAGCGGGCATTTATCAAAGTATATCTAATTACGATGGTAGAACAACAACGAGGATATGGATATCAGATGCTCGAAGAACTACGAAAGCAATTTAGTAACTATGGCTATTCTCCTCCCCAAAGCGAGATTTACCGAGCTCTTCATGAATTAGTGCAAGAAGGGGTATTATATCGGACGAAGCAATTAAAAGGAAATGATCCCCGTGTGGATTTTCAAGAAATCGTTCTGTACCACTTTACAGATGAAGGCGAAGCGAAGGCAGAGTTGTATAAGAAGCAAATTAAGACGGATCTTGATCGTTGTCTGGGGATACTGAATAAAGCGGCTAACGATAATTATTGATGCCAAACGGGAACACTGATGTAAGCTATTGAAGTCTGTTGAATCTTATATTTACGTGCATATGGACCTACGTTGATTTTTTTCCAGAATGAACAATAGAGATTGGACATTCCTACAAAAAAATGTGGCTATTTTTATCTAAGCGTGAAAATGTTATATAATTAAAAAAGTGCGATTATAATTTCATAATTAAACACATCTTAGATAGTAGATCATAGGAGGTATTCTCATTGGATGAGCATATGCAACGAAGACTTGACAAACAGAAGAAATTATTTAATCAATTGGGAATTCATCTTGATGCTCGTTCTATCCATGAAAAAGTGTTCAGTAATAAACTCAGAGGGTATGATCCTGATGAAGTCGACACTTTTTTGGACGAGGTTATTAAAGATTATGAACGCTTTTATGCTACGATAGCTGATTTAATGGACAAGTGGCAGGAACAACAAATTGTCATGCGTGAGCTAAAAGCGGGAATAAAACCAGAACCTGTGATGACACACACCATAGATCCTAAACAATTGGAAGACATTATATTGAATTTGGAACACAGCATGAAACAGTTGAGATCAAAAATCCGGCCTGAGCAAGATTTCTTTATTGAATAGGTTGGATCACAGCAGGTAAAAGAGCCCTTTTCTAAACAACCCTTTGGACCAAAGGTGAAGAAAGGGCTTTTTAGTGATAGATTTGTAAATGAAGTGCCAGTGAGAGAGGCAGAATGGTGGGAGAAGACGAAATGTCATTAGATGAAATGTTTGATATTTTCAATAATAGAATGGAAAAGATCGGAACGGCAAGTAGGTCTGAGGCACATCTTTTAGGATTATGGCATCAAACATTTCATTGTTGGGTGTACAGAGAAACGGATGGGCAGGGTCCAAGCTTATTGTTTCAATTACGAGATGCAGAGAAAGATACATATCCAAGTTTGCTTGATATTTCTTGTGCGGGTCATCTATTAACAGGAGAGCGTGTCGAGGATGGAATACGAGAGTTGAAAGAAGAACTTGGACTTAGCGTCTCATTTAATGCGTTACATTCCTGCGGTGTATTTGTTGATGACAATACCATTACTAAGACACTTATAGATCGTGAATTCTGTCATATGTTCTTGTATGAATGTGCTAAAGATGTATCTGAATATGATTTTCAAGTAAGTGAAGTATCGGGGCTCTATTTCATCAATATGGATGAATTCCAGCAACTAATTCAGGGAGATATCGAATCAGTAGTAGCCGAAGGGATCACGCTCAATGGAAGCACTGGTGAACGTTACGAAGAGAATAGAGTAGTGAGCTTACGCGATTTCGTTCCACATCAGAAAGAATACTACGACTTGATCCTTAGTGAAATTAGGAAGTTATAAAAAGAGATAGAGAAGTAGATCATTCATCTACATGCTCTATCCCTATTTGGCTATTGACCAATCGTTTGATCCGTCTTTCCTTGGATCTCAACAAGTTTCATAATGATAGATGCCGCTTGTGCTTTCGTGACCTTCTGTTGTGGGTTGAATTTGCCGTTCTCGCCTTCCATTAACCCAAGATGAATGACAGTCGCGACGGCTCCTTTATTGTTGATATCTTTGGCATCAGTCAATTGATTAACCGTGGTGTCATTACCTAGGTAAGTCGACAATTTATTATACTTCACAATAGAAGTCAGAAGAACCGCTAGCTGCTCTCTGGTCAGTTCTCTCTGAGCTTGAAATGTTGTTGTGTCGTTCTTAATCCATTTCCGTTCCACAGCATAGTTTACAATACTATAAATAGGATCTTCTGGAACAACACCTGCTATAGGCTTGCGTTCTACACTACTATAACTTTCGTAATAAGGTGTGATCGACTTAATTATCATAGAAAGCCAGTCGCCTTCAGTGATTACTGCATTGGGATTTAATTTCCCAGTAGGATCAGTTGTCAGTACACCATATTCAACTAGCGTGGTAAGTGCTTTTTCTGCTAAGTTGCCTTTAATATCGGTTGGAGTGATTCTTGAGCCAAGTTGTCCAGTGATTTCATACTGTGTTACCCAGTTGCCTGAGTTAGCATCAAGGACCTGATAAGATATATTCGGGTCAATTGGCGTAGGATTATAGACAAGTCGCATCTCAGCTTTGGTAGTCGTATTGTTAATGTAGAATCCACCGAAGCGTGAATATTGTAACTTCAGGGTGGTATATTGTTTTCGGTATGTTTCTAATGCCTCGGCTTTTGAAACTTTGAGTACAGGGGTATCTTTTAGTTTCTCTAATCCTGTTGAACGATTTGCATAATAAGTTTGTAGTCTACCGTATATATCGAAGGTAATGGTTAAGCTTTCACTTACCGGAATGCCTTTGTAAAAGCGTTGAAATTCATATCGATATTGGTTACTTTCTTTGATGAAATTCCAGTCATCTTCATGGTTGACTATTTTTAATTCACTGCTTGCATTAGGATATAATCGGTTGATGAGGTCGATAGCCCTTTGTTTGGCTGATTGTTTCGAAAGTTTAGTAAGCCCACTTGGTATAGATAGATCTTTTGTAGAAGTGGTGGACCCAAATGTCTCAACTTGGAATTGTAAAATCTCACCGGTATCTGCATCAATTTCAGCAGAGGATTGCTCAGGGAAGGAACGTTGAGGAGCATTATTAGTATTTTCTCCCCAATTCAAATTCCATGATTGTTGTGTAGGATTTATATAATAAGGTCGTAACGACGAATTATTTAATGTTCTTCCTTTGGGAATCGTAGCTACTTCCTGTACAATTTTGGCAGCTTCTTCAGCAGTCAGCTGAACCTTTGATGTGCGAGGTTTAAAGTGCTCCTTGGTCTGAGGTACTTCTGAATAAGTGACTGGTGAGATAGGGGGATTTGTACCGTCATAGGAAATTCTTTTACCTGTGAGCGCATCGATGGAGTACATTGAATATTCTAAGGGGCGGTAACCCAAAACCCAGTCTGTTGTGCGTCCATTCTTATTGATAGGAATGTAATAAAGACCAACATCTAAGTCGGCAACGAATTGTTTATCTGCTTGGAATTGGGTGATCGTTGCTTTTGAAGTGGGATATGTCAGAATATCGGAAGGTTTATTAAACTGCACAATATTCCCAAAAGCGTCTACGGTTACACTTATCGCGTCCGATGGAGAGGGGATTCCGTTCTTCAATGTTGTGAAGGAGAATGAATATTGTATAGGTCCGAAGAGAGTTCGATTCTCTAGATTGTTAATACTACTATCCTCTAATTGAAGGTCCTTTAAGGATATAGATGTAACGGCTTTTGTAATAAAAGCTTTGGCTTCTTGTAAAGCTTGCTCTTTAGTCAATTTGGGAGGATAGTAGGCTACGTTCTCATCTGACTGCAATGAGATGTACGTACTAATTAAATCGCCTGTCATAGCATCCACGGAACTATTGAAACCGTAACCATTATTTCCTATCTGATAGTTCCATTGAATACTCCAGACCATTTGATTCTCAGGAGCTGGGAAGGAATTGTTATTTCCCAATGTAATATTGGATGTTGTGGCATCCTTAAGAATGGGGAATAAGGACCTAAGTTTTGTAACGGCATCTTCTTTCGTGAATTTAGCCTTTTTGGGATCTGGTGTTACAGGTCCAGGCATGGGGATTTCACCAGCTGCAATGGATAATTTTATTCGATCCGATGTGACCGTTCCGGTTGTATTGGAACCTTCTGAGTCTGCAAACACCAGGCCCTGAGGCAGGAGGATTGAACAGGTCATTGCGCTTACAAGCGCTACTTTAGATATGCGATAGTACGAACGAGTATTTCGATTTACCACAATATATCATCCTTTCAAAGTTAAATCTTCCAATTCATTGTAATTTATATTGGGTAATAATTCCAACAACAAAGTGATACATGTTATGTATATTGTTAGATTCTAGAATCATTCATCAAGAATGTGTACATTAATAAAACAGGGAGCTTATTCAAGGCTTCCCTGTTCTAGTGATTTCCATATTTCATTGTGCTTTCTTTATACGTGGAAATGGAGTGCATGGCCTCTAGTATCCATTGATATATGAAGAGATTCGACGATACATGCTCTTGTCTTTAAGCTTCCGGAAGTGGGATCTAGATGGAAACAGGTTGGCTTCGATAATCCAGACATGACCTTCGTCATCTAATCCGATATCTAACCCGTAGATGCGATGGCCAGGGAATAAACGGTCTAACCGCTTGACGGATCGTATTGAGACATGTTGAATTTTGTCCTTCAACATCATTTTGGACATGTCACTGAGCGATGATTCAGAGAGTGCTGAACTTACCCGCATGAGTTTGCCATTGCTTCTTTCAATATTGGATACGATGTAACCTGGACCCACCACTTTGGCGACCTTACCTGTCACTTTCCATGTACTGTGGTGTCGTCTACGTTGTACAATGATCCGCATATCAAAGGGACGTCCATGAACTGTAGCGCGAGTAATTAGACGCTGCACCATATAGGAGTGATATTTGGTTCGTTCTTGTAGGTAACGATAAACAGCATCTAGACCAGTAAATTGATGTTGCCTATTCTCAATATGGATCTCGTAGAGATCCTCTCCTAAATTCCTAACTTGATAAACACCACGTCCCCGACTGCCACCAATCGGTTTAACGATCACTTGACCGTATTTGTCCATCATTCTAAGGAAATTATGGTGTGAGAATTTTTTTGTGCGTGGTAGGTAGGGAGTTAAAGAAGAGGAATGTTCCAAATACTTATACTTAAGCCATTTATTTTTGCTTAGATTCATAGGTAATAACCGCCTCTCGTAGAGGGAATCCGATATCCCGTAAATAGATTTCAAGTAGAACTAAGAATGCATCAATATCGTGATGAGTTATATCACCGATATTCGCTATTCTAAAAGTATTTAATTTCTCGACTTTTCCGGGATAAATCGTAAATCCCTTAGTGTAAAAAAAGTCATGCATTTGTTGGAAATCGTATCCTTCGCAAATGGGTTCGATAATGGATGTAAGCAATTTGGAATGATGTTCTTCCGCAACGATATGATTCAATCCCAATCGATGTATCCCTTGAGTTAACGATTCCCATGATTGAGTATATCTTGAATATCTTTGCTCAATACCCTCGAGCATGAATTCGTTAATGGCTTGTCGGAGAGCGTAAAGCGTCTGGATGGGAGCGGTGAATCGCATCTGATTGTGTTTAAGGAAGTACTTATATTGATCATACAGATTCAAGTAATAACTTCTCTGACGGACATGCTGAAGACCCTCAAATTTCTGCCTAGGGGCAATTACAAAAGATACACCGGGTAGACCTTGAACATTCTTGTTGGAGCTTGCAATCAGATAACTAATATTCATATCCTCCATCTGAATAGGAACCGCTCCAAATGAACTAATGGCATCGACGATCAGTTCTACCTGATAAGTCTTGCATAACTCGCCTATAGCGTTGATATTGTTTAGTAAGCCTGTAGTTGTCTCATGGTGAACGACAGTAAGGTGGGTGATCGGCGTGTGGGTGAGTTTCAATATTTGTTCTAAAGCTGATAAATCTACTGGCTTATCTGGAGGACTTACAAATTCAATGAAATGTAAACCATACACGGTAGCAATTTCGCACATGCGTTGTCCATAGGCACCATTGTTAATGATAATTATCGTATCTTCACCAATGACAGAGCTAAGGACAGCGTCCATCGCTGCTGTACCAGAACCACCAAATAATACGGCAGTGTATTGTTTCTCATCTGCGACGATTGCTGTTAAATCGGTAGATATCGATTCCATCAACTGTCCAAACTCAGGCTCGCGAGGACAAATATCCGGTACGATTTGAGCGAATTTGACGGTATCTGTCGTAGTTGCAGGTCCGGGGGTAAGCAGAATATTTCTTTGTACACTTCTCATGATTGATCTTCCCCTTATTGACTTGAAGTACCAGAGTTTAAGAATAGGCGTAGTCGATCCTTGACTTCGTATGGCTTAATATGAGGCCGAGCGAGATCTTTCTTGGAACCCGGAGCAA
This sequence comes from Paenibacillus macquariensis, assembly GCF_900156375.1. Taxonomy (GTDB): domain Bacteria; phylum Bacillota; class Bacilli; order Paenibacillales; family Paenibacillaceae; genus Paenibacillus_AQ; species Paenibacillus_AQ macquariensis. Next base: position 85,472 of record NZ_FTNK01000006.1, on the reverse strand, counting down.
TCTTTAGATGAAGAAAAGTGAGACCTTTCTCTATTTTCCAATCCATAATGGACGATCTTAATTGATCTAGGTTATGAACATATATGGACCTCGTATAGCCACAAGCTGCTGTGATTTCGACAAAGTCAATATTGTCAGACACGGTTTTTTGCCCACCTGTTGAATCATGTGCGTTATTATCTAACAGTATATGAAGCATATTTGGGGGACTGTAATATCCGTTAGTAGCCAAAGACCCCATTCTCATGAGTAGAGCACCATCTCCATCAATGACGATAATGTCCTTATCTTTCTTGGACAACGCGAGTCCTAGCCCAATAGAACTAATGCACCCCATAGAACCCACCATGTAGAAATTACTTGATATATCCGCAACTTCGTATAATTCTCGTCCTGTCTTTCCCGTAGTGGCAAGCTGCACGGTGTTATTGTCTGATAGGGATCGGATTGTAGAAAGAGCATCGTAACGTTTAGGTAACTGATCGGAAGTATCTTTTGGTTGCTTGAGTATATTGGATGAAAGGTTCTGTTCTTGAGATCGCAGGATTTCTTTCTGAAATGTTCCCTTTCTAACGACAAAGAAGAAAGGATGGTCTTGGTGGATGATTTGAATCGCTTGTTGAATCTGTTGTGTGGCTTCAGCTATATCTGAAGATAAATAAGCCCAACGTACTTCCATCAGATCCAGTAAACGGGTTGTAATTTGACCCATTAATTCATGTTGTGGTTCGTCGGGAATTCCCGGTTCACCGCGGAGACTAACAAACCCTAGTAGTGGAATCCGAAACGTATAATTTAGCGAGACTAAGGGAGATACGGCATTCGCGAGCCCTGAATTTTGCATGAGAACAACGGGATATTTCCCAGCCAAATAAGCGCCACTGGCGATGGCCAATGCATCACCTTCGTTTGTCGCTCCCACATATTCACAATCATTAATCGCATAATTGATCAAATCCTTTAGAAATGAACAGGGAACCCCAGTATAAAATGCAAACCCTGCTTGTTTAAGTTCTTCTCCAAACACTTTGGTATCAATCATATAGTATCATCTCGATGTATGTGTGATGTGGGAAGATACTTGCCCTCAGCAGTCGTTAATTCTTCCACGTGCTGTAGTCTGAAAACCTCATCTACGGTGGCTACGTTGTTCTCTACAGCAAGTAGATTCTCATCTTGGAAAATGGTTTGGGATATTCGCTGCATCGCATCGATAGAAGCTCGTAGATTATGGTTGGCCCAGATGATGGCACTGACTCCGAGTTCTTTAAAGCGGGATGTTGGGGTGGCATAATATTTAGTGGGAACGATAATGATAGGGGTTTTGCTCTTCCATTCTTTCATGAATAATTCGATTTCAGATGCATCTCGCCTTTTACTGTGTATGAGAATGGCATCTGCACCAGCACGCTCGTACGCCTCCGCACGTCGTAGATTCTCTTCGAGTCCAAATCCTGCAATAAAAGCTTCAACTCTTGCAACGACCATAAAGTCATTATCCTCTTGCGTATCCTTCATCGCTTTAATTTTTCCACAGAACTCATCGATATCTGCAAGAGGTTGCGGTCCGTTATCAATAAAGGAGTTGGTCTTTGGAAATAGTTTATCTTCGATACATACACCTGCGATTTGACGTTGCTCTAATTTCTTAACTAATCTTCTAGCATTATTGAAGTTTCCGTAACCGGTATCCCCATCAAGCAAGATGGGTATCTTCGTCGCATCACTCATAAATTCAAGTACATCGAGTACTTGTGTCCAGGAAGCTTCATTACTGTCTCGAACACCAAGCGATGAGGAAATAGATAGTCCGCTAGCCCAAATGGCTTTAAATCCAGTCTGCTCTACGATGGTTGCAGATAAGCCATTATGGGCTTCCATTAAATATTCGGTACTCTGAGATTGAAACAGATGCTTTAATTGAGTCGATTTATTCATCGGACCTATCCTTTCTTTATCTTCTTTTTGTTATGCCGAATAGTTCTGAGCATTTCTGAGGTAGGCAACTTGGTGAAAAGTTTGTGTTGAGGTCTCGTATTGGCTTCAATGATCCATATTTGTCCGCTACTTTCCACGGCTAGATCAATGCCAAGCTCGCGAATATCCTTGAACCTCTTGTTGAGCGTTGTGGCAATGTCCATGGATATAATTCTTAGATTTTCAATACATTCATTCACTTTCTCGGTGTTTCCTTCAAATAGTGGGTACAGTACTTTTTCTAACAGGACTGCTTTTCCTCCTCTTGTGTAATTCGTAATGTAATGATGTGGAGGCGCAATTCGAGCAGCCATGCCAGAAATACCCCATTCAGAACGAGGTTTCTGTAAATACATCCGAATATCAAATACTCTTCCATGGTATCGGCCTAAATGGATACCTTTTTGAACGATATATTGAGTGGACGATTTCTGATACCGCCGTAAAGTGCGATATAAAGAATGTTTTCCCACACGCTCGCGTATCTTCCCATACCTAATCTCATATCCACCTGTAGATGTGTTACGAATCTTAAGAATGCCCGAACCTCCACTACCGCCATCTGGTTTCAAGAAGACTGTAGAATGTGATTTAAGCATGTGTAGTGCATCTGAGGCGGTAAGCCATTTCGTTGATGGTATATGTGGGTATAGGGAAGGGTTTTTAACAAGGAGCTTATGCTTGATCATTTTTCCTTTTACAGAGTGACTTGACATGGATACCACAACCTTCTTGTAGGCCATTTAAGGATTTCATGACAATACATTTCATGATTACTGCTTAAATTGCACATCGATGTTGTTAGAGTAGGAAATGTATTCATATTAGCCTCCTTCATTTCTTTTCTCACCCAATTGTTAAATTCAATAACATACTATGGAGGCAAGACTTAGCCTAAACACTGCATAAGCCTATTTCGGGAAAATGTCTTTGGAAGTATCTGAACAGGATTTTTAATTTATTGTGGTATTTATGTTATTATTTGTATAAATATTAAATGTGAAAGGGTGTCCTATATGCCACTGATTAAAGGTTTTTTTCTTGTTGTAGTAAACTTGGTTGTAGAATTGTGGACTGGTTTCAACAATCGAAATCCTGATTTCTACGACAAACATTCGGCTACCCGAACAAAAACAGGCTATATTTTCTTTGTTACACTGGTCACTCTTGCAACAGTCGGTATAGTTAGTTGGTTATATGTAAGGATATATTGACCATTTATTATGGCATTTTGCTGTGGAAGTTTATTATAATAGATGGTAGACACATTAAGAGAGGATGACAGATACATATGAAATTTAGTGAATATCGTTATGAAAGACCGGATGTACAGGTAGTTGAAGAGCAGTTCAAGTTATTGCTAACTGCATTTAATGCAGCAGACAGTTTCGATCAGCAAGATCAGATCATGACATCGATTAACAAATTGCGTAGTGAGGTTGCGACGCAAGGAACATTGGCATCAATCAGACACTCTGTGGACACGAATGATGAATTCTATAAGGCAGAGCAGGATTTCTTCGATGAATTTGGACCCGTCTTTCAGGAATATGAAACAGATTACTATCGTGGGCTAGTCAACTCTAAGTTCAGAGCGGATTTGGAAACAAAATGGGGAAGCCAACTGTTTCAATTGGCAGAACTTTCATTACAGACATTTAAACCGGAAATCATTGAAGACCTTCAATTGGAAAATAAGCTAACGACGGAATATTCACAGCTTATCGCATCTGCTAAAATCCCATTCGAAGGGGAAGAAAGAACGTTAACTCAGTTGACACCATTTGAGCAATCAACGGATCGTCAAATGAGACGTGCTGCTGCTGAAGCTAGATATACGTTCATGGCTGAAAATGAAGGGCAGTTCGACCGTATTTATGACGACTTGGTTAAAGTACGTACGAAGATTGCAAAGAAACTTGGTTACGCTAATTTCACGGAGTTAGGATATGCCCGTATGAATCGTACGGATTATAATGCCGAAATGGTTGCCAACTTTAGAAATCAAGTTGCGGAATTTATCGTTCCAGCGGCTACGAAGTTAAGACAACGTCAGACTCGTCGAATCGATGTTGAACAATTGGCTTTCTATGACGAAGCTTTTAGCTTCAAGAGCGGAAATGCGACACCTAAAGGAGATCCGGATTGGATTCTTGAGAATGGCGTGAAGATGTATCGTGAGCTCTCACCTGAAGTGAATGAATTCTTCACGTTTATGGTTGATAATGAACTAATGGATCTAGTAAGTAAAAAGGGTAAACAAGGCGGGGGATATTGCACCTACTTGAGCGAGTACGGCGCTCCGTTTATCTTCTCCAATTTCAATGGAACATCTGGGGATATTGACGTGCTTACACATGAAGCGGGGCATGCTTTCCAAGTATATGAGAGCCGCCATTATAGCGTTCCTGAATATAACTGGCCTACATTTGAAGCATGCGAGATCCACTCGATGAGTATGGAATTCTTTACGTGGCCTTGGATGGATCTGTTCTTTAAGGAAGATGCAGATAAATATCGCTTCAACCATTTAGCTGAATCATTGTTATTTATTCCTTACGGCGTATCTGTTGATGAATTCCAACATTTCGTATACGATCATCCAGAAGCGACACCAGCGGAGCGTAAGAGCGCATGGCGTGCGATTGAGAAGAAGTATTTACCGCATCGTAATTATGAGAATAATCATTATTTGGAGAGCGGTGCGTTCTGGCAGAAGCAAGCTCATATTTTCCAATCCCCATTCTATTATATCGATTATACTTTGGCGCAAATCTGTGCATTCCAATTCTGGAAGAAGATGAACGAGGATTCTAAATCAGCCTGGGCAGATTATTTGAAGTTATGTCAACAGGGAGGAAGTCAATCCTTCTTAGGCCTTGTGAAAGTAGCTGGTCTAATATCTCCATTCGAGGATGGCTGTGTAACATCGGTCATCGGTGACATTGAGAGTTGGTTAGATGGGGTAGAAGATAACAAATTGTAATGAATAGTTGAATTGAATAGCTCGTATTAGAAACCACATATGTGAAAAGCATATGTGGTTTTTTGCATCGTGTTAAATCTATGTTTAAAAGGAGAAATAGGCTTGCGAGCGGGTGAAAAGATAGGAACGGTCTAGAAGCATACTATTTGATGGATTCTGTAAATTAGCTGATAGGTTTATCAGAGCTGATTCAACTAGCGTCTTTCTGACAGGGCCCCATTGTTCAGTTTTATTCTGATTGTAGGTCATACCCTCGTAAATCGACAGACCTCTCAACGGCATAAAAACAGAAGCCCAGTGGATGAGGTCGAAATGTTGCTGCACTTCCGGTATCTTGTACTCAGCCCAACCATCGATGCCATGACTTGAAATTTTAAACAATCCACAGGTGCACTTATCGCTATGCACTGCTACCATATTCTCGATTAATGTACAATCAAATTGATATATTTCTAAATTACCAATCTTGAAGTTGGACAGCTCAGGTTGTTTCAGTTCAGACAAAGGGTCGGTCAAGTTTAACATGGATCATTCTCCTCATGGTTATGGAATGGATGGACAACATAAAAAGCCCAAAGAGTAGAGAATCTCTACTCTTTGGGCTTTACACAGTAAATAATAGAAGCTGTGAAAGCACGAAGGTGTGGTTCTCTCTCAATACGCTTACGAAGTTAGCTGTCGGATTCGGGCTTGAGAGTGCCCTACCTAGCGCTTAGTAATAAGCAGAAGGATTCACCCCATGAAACCATTGTGGCGGTTTTCTGTTGGGTCCCCCGTTTCCCTTTTAAGGGAATTCAGCGTTTGATTTGAAAAGTATAAGTTGTTGAGATGAATGTTACGCTGAGAACGAGATAATGTAAAATCCTAAAACAGGCATTAATACTGGATTTTAAGATCGAATTGTTAAAAAAAAACGGTTACATTCGGGAGTGTCGTTTATTATCTATATAAATACTTCGAAATACTATGTTTTGCGTGATTTAATCGTATTGAGGAGAGTTTGTCATACTCATAACGATTTAGAAGAGGGTGTGATATCGTCTACTCCATTGTGGTTGATGTTATATTGGGAAGTTGTTAAGAGGAACTATCGCTCTACATGAATCTGGACCAATGAGGAGTTGAGTTGTAAATGCTTACGGATTCGTTTCTTCATAACGTATGCTAAGCAATTGATTATTGTGGGGATTGAATGCAATCGTCACAAAGACACCAATTTCAATATTATTTTTCGTGAGAATGAGCTTGAACTTCTCTTCCGTGTTAGTGTCGGAAAGTTTCACACTACCTATATGAAGATAGTCTGTAACAGACGTATTGTACTTCTTTTGTGTCTCTTTGACGGCAATACGACCCCATTGTGCATATGAAGGTTCAGCCTGGAGTATACCCGAGGGTAGGATTGTCATTGAGGTTGTCATGATGAGTGTTAACGAAATTATAACTTTCAGGATTGAGAACATCGATTAAAGCCTCCTTGTTGTGAGAATCAATCTTATTATTTGTAAAATATGTAATCGTATTCATAAAATACGCTTTGAATAGCTTCTTGATTGTTTTGCATTGGAATAAGTAGTGGTAGCAATGGATTTCTACATATATAGTAATTGACGTAAATAGTACAGGCATATATTATAAGTATTAATTACTAGGAATTTTTTGCATTAAGACTTTAGTACGACGCAATCTCACAGCGGTGAAGCTTGTCTGTTTTAGTCGAATGCCGTTACATCAGATTATCAATATGAAAAAGGGGGATTTGGAATGAAAAAGAAAGTATGGGTCTCGCTTATCTTGACTGCAGTGATGTTAGCAACGGTAGCCTGCGGAAATAACGCAGCGAAGGGGACGAATGACACCACGGGATCAGACGCAGCAAGCAAAGAAAATGGTGACAAGAAATCGTACAAGATTGCCATTTCTCAAATTGTCGAACATCCATCGTTGGATGCTACGCGTGAAGGATTCTTGCAAGCCTTGAAGGATGCTGGAATTGTTGAAGGAGAGAATTTGAAGGTAGACTATAACAATGCTCAAAATGATCAAACGAATAATATGACAATTGCACAGAAGATCAATTCTGGTGATGCAGATCTAGTCCTTGCCATTGCAACACCGTCAGCACAAGCGGTTGTAAAAGAGGTTAAGGACAAGTCGATACTGTTCGCGGCAGTTACGGATCCACTGGATGCTAAGCTTGTAACGAATCTAGAAAAGCCGGGCGGAAATATTTCTGGGGTTTCTGATACAAACCCTGAAGCGATCACTAAATTGATGGATTTCATTGCTGGGAGTTTTCCGAATGTGAAAAATTTGGGGCTTGTCATTAATGAAGGTGAATCCAACGCGGTAATGATGGCTAAGTTGGCAGAGGAAGCTCTTTCTAAACATGGGATTAAGTTAGTTAAGGTAGCAATCACGAATACCTCTGAAGTTAAACAAGCAGCAGAATCATTGATTGGTCGTGTAGATGCACTGTATATTACGCTTGATAACAGCGTAGTGAGTGGTGCAGATGCAATCATTCAAGTTGCTAAGGAGAAACATCTCCCATTCTTCTCAAGTGATCGTGATACGGTCGAGAAAGGTGCATTTGCTACTGTAGGATTTAAATACTTCGATCATGGTTACCAAGTGGGTCAAATGGCTGTTGATATCTTGAAAAATGGCAAGAAGCCAGGAGATATGCCAATCACGGTTCAGCAGAAACTAGATATCATTCTAAATCTTAAGGCAGCAGCTGACCAAGGGATCGTTGTAACGGATGAGATGAAAGCGCAAGTGCAAGACGCTGAGAAAAATATTATCCAATAATTCGTATCTGACTTGATGGACTATGTTATTTGTAATTATGTTTAGGAGTGGCCGATACTTATTATCGTCCACTCCCTTTACGTCTAAGAGGAGGTAATCAAAATGATCGACTCATTATGGGGTGCGTTAGAATCTGGGTTGTTGTATGCATTTATGGCACTTGGTGTGTATATTACGTTTCGGATTTTGGATTTCCCTGATTTAACGGTTGATGGCAGCTTTACGACAGGGGCTGCTATTGCTGCGGTGATGATCAGCAATGGCTATTCCCCTATTCTAGCTACGCTTTCAGGGTTTGGCGGAGGGCTAGTTGCCGGAGTATGTACAGGACTGTTACATACAAAAGGTAAAATTAATGGACTCATGTCTGGTATTCTAATGATGATTGCTCTGTATTCCATCAATATGAGAATTATGAGTAAACCTAATATTTCGATCTATAACATGGATTCGATATTCATTTCGGTAAAACCACTGATTATTGTACCGATTATTGCGATTGTCGTATTGGTGCTATTGGATCGTTTCTTGTATTCGGATCTTGGGTTGGCGCTAAGAGCTACTGGGGATAATGAGCGTATGATTCGAAGTTTCGGTGCAAATACGGATCTCACAAAAATTGTAGGTATCAGTTTGTCGAATGGATTGGTAGCACTCTCGGGAGCTCTTATTGCTCAACAATCTTCTTTCGCTGATATTAATGGTGGGGTGGGAATGATCGTTATTGGTCTTGCATCCGTTATTATTGGTGAAGCTGTGTTTGGTGCAAGTAATGTTATTCATCATACCATTTCAGTCGTTCTAGGTTCAATTATATATCGTATTGTTGTAGCTCTTGCACTTCGGGTAGAATGGTTGGAAGCTTCGGATATGAAGTTGATTACGGCTATTATTGTTATTATTGCACTCGTTCTTCCTTCCACACGGCGTGTGATTAAGCAGAAGAAGATGGCTAAGAAACGTTCAGCAGAAATATTACTTGTTGGACAGAAGAAAACCATGGGAGGTGGAATGTAATGCTCCAGTTAAACCATGTAGCTAAATTGTTTAATCCGGCCACGCCTGATGAGAAGATTGCTTTATTTGATATACAACTACATATGAAACCAGGAGACTTCGTTACGGTTATTGGTAGTAATGGGGCAGGTAAGTCGACATTAATGAATATTATCTCGGGCGTTATGAAGCCGGACACTGGTAATGTGATCATTGATAATGAAGACATCAGTCACTTACCAGAATACCGTCGAAGTCAATGGATTGGACGCGTCTTTCAAGATCCGATGGCTGGAACAGCTCCGCGAATGACCATTGAAGAAAATTTAGCGATGGCTTACGCACGGGGGAAACAACGTGGATTTTCATTAGGTGTGAAGGCGAGCAAACGAAAGTTGTTTCGTGAACATCTTTCACGCTTAGGTATTGGTCTAGATGAGAGACTCCATGCTAAGGTAGGAATGCTCTCGGGTGGTGAACGGCAGGCGTTGAGTCTATTAATGGCTACGTTTACGAATCCTCAGATCCTATTACTTGATGAACATACGGCAGCACTTGACCCTGCTCGAGCAGAGTTAATCACGCAATTAACAGAGAGTATCGTTCGGGAGATGAATCTGACGACGTTAATGGTAACTCATAATATGGAACAAGCGATACGTCTTGGTAATCGACTCATCATGATGGATGGTGGTCGTATCATATTAGATATCGATGAAGAACGAAAGAAAGACTTAACGGTCGAGAGGTTGCTAGGTGAATTCGAACAGATTAGTGGACATAAATTGTCCGATGATCGTCTTGTATTAGGGTAGCAAGTAAGAGACAAGCTATAATCTCACTATGATTGCTGTGAGGTTCTAGCTTGTTGTTGTTTGAGATTGCTTGTGGCTGTAGGATTACCCGACCTAGGAGTTCGAAAGTCCCACTATTGAAATTAGCTTAGGATGTCTGAGTTGACCCGCCTCTGTGATCTCAAGTCCCGTAACTTGCGCTTTTAAGGAGTTTTTTAACCAATGAATAGTTGTTCTCCGCAATCCTTCTGGCATGACATCGAAATAATCTTGTTGCTGAGCACTAGCCTGTAACATCGCTAATTGCTGCTTTAAAGAATGAGTAAGACCAGAAGAAATTCTACCGAAATATTGGCCGTCTTTACTCATAGCTAGACTGGATACGATGCCGTTTTTCATAAGAACACCTACAATATCTACCTGCATCTGTACGGAAGTCTTACACTTTAGCCAATCGTGGTGATGTTTACCTTCACGATAAGGACTAGAACGCTTCTTAGCGACGACACCTTCTAATTGTTGCTCAACCACCCAATGCCATAAGACCTCACCATCATGAAATATATCTGTTGTATAGAGTGGATGTTTCCAACTTGTAGCTATCGCTTTTAATCTTTGATGTCGTTCTTCGAATGGAAGTTTCCTTGTGTCCTGTTCTCCATATTGTAATAGATCAAATACCATGTAACTGACAGGTTCACGTTCAGCTGCACTCTTAATGAGCCTAGTGTCACGCATTCTACCACGCTTCTGTAATTGTTGAAAGCTAGGTTTACCCGTAGTCGGATCTAAAAGAATGGCTTCTCCATCTAAAATATAATTCCCATTCAATGCGGAAAGTGCTTCTATTAACTCAGGGAAAATGGTATTTAGGGATAACATCTTTTTGGAGTAAAGATTAACTGTTCCATCCTCAATATTCGCTATGACTCGGTAACCGTCCCACTTTAGTTGATAGATCCATTCATCGCCAACGGGTAGGGTAGGTTGAAGAATAGGTGACATTGGCGTAAATGGAATCATATACGTATTCCTCACTTTCAATTTCGCTATCATGTGGTTCTTTTGATATCAAGTTATTAACGGAAGTTCGCATCTATAAACAAGGGAGTACAGACAAAAGAATGAAAGTGACTATTACGACAAAAATTAGATGAAATTTTACGTTTATTCTGATATGTTTCTAATATTAATTATCTTACCTAAATAGGAGAGATCTTATGTTTGAAAAAAATGCAACGATTTGTTTCCAAGGAGATTCAATTACCGATGGAGGACGCGGGCGTGATGGAGATCTTAATCATGCCATGGGACATGGATATGCTTATCTTATTGCAAGCCGATTAGGGTATGAACAACCAGAACAACAGTATAATTTCCTGAATAGAGGGATTAGTGGGAATCGGATTGTTGATTTGTATGGACGTTGGCAAGAGGATACGCTAAATCTTAAACCAGATGTGTTAAGTATTCTTATTGGCGTAAATGATGTGGGAATGGAATTCTCTCAAGCATGTGGTGTATCTGCGCCTAAGTATGAGAAGGTATATGCGTCTTTAATAGAAGAGACTAAATCACAGTTCCCTAATATTAAAATAGTTATTTGTGAGCCGTTCATACTGCCGGTGGGATATGTCAAAGATAATTGGAAGCAATGGTACCAAGAAGTTTCTCGGAGACAAGAAGCGGCGAAGAGAATTTCTGAAGCTTATGGTACCATTTATGTTCCCCTACAGGAGTCCTTTAATGACGCTTGTCGTCAAGCAGACGAATCCTATTGGATATGGGATGGTGTGCATCCAACGCCTGCAGGACACGCACTGATTGCAAATCAATGGATAGAAATTGTGATGAATAGGAAATAGTTGCACTTGCGAAAAGGCTGTCAGCGAATGCTCGCTGACGGCCCTTTTCACAGGTAAAATAATACATAATACGTATTGACACGGGAATCTTAATATGAGAAAATGTACGCGCGTACATAAAACGGACTGGAGGGCTTATTATCGTATCCCGTAAGGAAGTGGCTGATCTAGCCAAGGTATCTGAGGCAACCGTATCTAGAGTACTTAATAATGTTGGACCCATAAAGGAAGAGACTAGGCAACGAGTAATCGATGCAGCTAATGAACTTAATTATGCTCCAAGCGCATTGGCAAGAAATTTCGCTACAAGTAAAAGTGGGAACATAGGAGTTATTCTTCCTTATTTACCTAAAGTTAATATGTTTTCTACCTACTTTTTCTCAGAAATATTAAGTGGAATTGGCAGTATGTCACGTGAGTTCGGGTATGATCTATTGCTCTTATTTAGGCCCATGGATGACGTATTGAATTATTATTCTCAATTATTTCATACACATAAGGTGGATGCGCTTATCGTATTAGGCTCTAAAGAAGATCCTATAGAGTTAGAAGCATTACGACGGTTAAAAGAAGAGGGTAGACATTTCTGTCTAATCAATCAACATTATGATGGAGAAGGTTTCAGCGAAGTGGACGCGACCCATGAGAAGGGAAGTTATGAAGCGGTTACTCATCTTATTCAGCAAGGGTATAAAGAAATCGCTTTTATTAATGGACCAGACGAATACTCGAATAGTCGTGAACGCTCCGCAGGATATCGCAGAGCTCTACATGATCATGGCTTAGAAGTTAATCAGTCATTATTATTCACAGGTAACTTCGGTCGCAAAAGCGGTTACGCTGTGGCATCGTCAGTCTTTGCTAGGTTGAATGAAGTCGATGCGATATTCGCATCAAACGATCGTATGGCTATCGGTCTACATCAGGGATTGAGAGATCTCGGTATACCATGGAATCAACTTCCGGGTATGATAGGCTTCGATGATTCGGATATAGCGGAGTTAACGACACCGACCCTTAGCAGCGTTAAGGTACCTTTCTTCCAAATGGGGGAGCTTGCTGCAGAGAATCTGTTAAGCCGTCTGAGACCATCATCATTAGGCATGCAAGATCATTTCCGAATTCAATTACCGACAGAACTTATGATAAGAGAATCATCATTGCGAACCGATTCTAAGGAGGAATAGAAATGAAGGAGCTCCGTATTGGTATGGTAGGCTACAAGTTTATGGGTAAGGCTCATAGCAATGCTTATCGTGCACTCCCGATGTTTTTTCCAGATACTAAGATTAAACCGAGAATGTCAGTCATCTGTGGTCGGGATAAGGATGGCGTTACACAGGCGGCTAAGCAATTTGGCTGGGCAGAGGTTGAGACAGATTGGCGGACGTTGGTAGAGCGTGAAGATATCGATCTTATTGATATCAATGCACCAAGTAATGTACATAAGGAGATTGCATTGGCTGCAGCACGTGCGGGTAAACATATTTTTTGTGAGAAGCCACTGGCATTAACGCTTGCGGATTCTCGTGAAATGTTAGCTGCTGCTGAGGAAGCCGGAATTAAACATATGATCGGTTTTAATTATCGATTCACTCCGGCGATACAGTTAGCCAAGAAGCTAATTGATAGTGGAAGGTTAGGTGAACTCTATCATTTCCGGGCATGGTTTCTGCAGGACTGGATTATAGATCCGACATTTCCGTTAGTATGGCGACTTCAGAAGGAGATTGCAGGTTCAGGTTCGCATGGTGATCTGGGCGCTCATCTGATTGACCTCGCTCATTATTTAGTTGGTGATATGAATGAGGTTATAGGGATGAGTGAGACTTTCATTCGTGAACGTCCACTTGCTAATGAAATGACGGGGTTAACTGCGAAAGGAAGTAGTGATGGGCCGAAGGGGAAGGTTACTGTTGATGATGCTACCTTATTCATGAGTCGTTTTGTAAACGGTACCATGGGTGTCTTTGAATCCACTCGCTTTGCTGCGGGACATCGGAGTACGAATTCTTTCGAAATTAATGGGAGTAAGGGAAGCGTTAAATTCGATTTCGAACGTATGAACGAACTGGAGGTTTATTTCACGGATGATGAGGAAGATGTGCAAGGTTTCCGTCGGGTCCTCGCAACTGATCCTGCGCATGCGTATTCAGAAGCTTGGTGGCCAACAGGACATACGATCGGATTTGAACATACATTTACGCATGAAATGTTGGAGCTTATGAATGCCATTGATGAAGGAAGACAACCTTCTCCTAATTTTCACGATGGAGTGAAATGTCAAGAGGTGCTAGAAGCAGTTGAACGTTCAGTAGAAGAGCGGCGTTGGGTGTCCGTTTCTGAAATGTAAACTAAACGAATAGGAGTGTTCTTATATGAAAAAGGCGTTAATTGTATGGGGTGGATGGGATGGGCATGAACCTGAACAAGTGGCTCAACTATTCAAAGGTATTCTAGAAAAGGAACAATTTGATGTAGAGGTGTCAGATACGCTAGAAGCGTATTCTGACATAGAGAAACTTCTAAGCTTGGATTTAATTGTGCCCGTCTGGACTATGGGTGAAATTAGAAATGAGCTTGCAGATAATGTGTTGGCAGCGGTGGAAAAAGGGGTTGGAATCGCGGGTTGCCATGGAGGGATGTGCGATTCTTTCCGGACTAACGTGAATTGGCAGTTCATGACCGGAGGACAGTGGGTATCTCATCCAGGGAACGATGGGGTAGAATATACCGTTCATATGAAATATAGTTCGGGCTTGTTACTGGAAGGAATAGAGGATTTCGAAGTCAAGAGTGAACAGTATTATCTTCATGTGGATCCGGCTGTAGAAGTTCTAGCAACTACTATATTCCCAGTGGCTACAGGACCACATTCGACGAATGGAAGCGTTGAGATGCCTGTTGTTTGGACGAAGCGTTGGGGGAATGGCAGAGTATTCTACAATTCGTTAGGTCATCATGCAGATATTATTGAGATGCCAGAAGTGACAGAGATCATGCGTCGTGGGTTCCTATGGGCAGCGGAGGGTAAGTTAACGGCTGAACAAAAACAGGGTGATTTAGTATCAGATCAAGCTAGCTCATACACCGGGATGGCAGATAGTAACTATTAAAGTATATAGGAGGGGAATTATAGAATGGATAAAATAACGGTTGGAATTATTGGTTGTGGGAAAATAAGCAGTATCTATATGGAGAACTGCAAGAAATTTAAAATAATCGATTTAGTTGCATGTGCAGATATAGATATAGAGCGGGCTCGGGAGAAAGCCGTAGAATATGATATACCTAAAGCTTATTCCCCTGAAGAGTTATTGGCCGATCCAGATATTCAATTGGTTATTAATCTAACGATTCCTGCGGCTCATGCTTCGGTATGTCTGCAAGCGCTTAGGGCAGGTAAGCATGTTTACGTGGAGAAACCACTTGCTGTTACGCGTGAAGAAGGTCAACAGGTATTACAAGTAGCGAAAGAAAAAGGTCTCCGTGTTGGATGCGCACCAGAAACATTCTATGGTGCGGGAATCCAAACGGCTTTACAATTATTGAACGATGGCGTGATTGGACGTCCGATAGCAGCAACGGCATTTATGATGAGTCATGGACACGAAGGATGGCATCCTGATCCAGAGTTTTACTACCAAGTAGGCGGTGGTCCGATGTTTGATATGGGACCTTATTATTTGACAGCACTTATTCAATTATTGGGTCCAATTAAACGAATCACAGGGATTACTGGAAAAGCACTGGACGAAAGAATCATCACAAGTGAGAAGAAGAAAGGTCAAGTCATTCCAGTTGAGATTCCAACACATGTGGCTGGCATGATGGAATTCGAAGAAGGGGCCATAGGAACGCTTATTATGAGCTTTGATATCTTTGGAGGAAGTAGCCTGCCACCGATTGAGATCTATGGTACGAAGGGTACTCTTCAAGTGCCTGATCCTAATAGTTTCAGTGGAAAAGTGAAATATCGCCTAACTGGACAATCAGAATGGATCGAACAGCCATTATTATATGGTTATGAAGAGAATACAAGAGGTATTGCCGCAGCTGATATGGCCTACGCCATCCAAAGCGGACGTCCACATCGAGCAAGTGGTGAACTAGCGTACCATGTTCTGGAGGCCATGTGGGCTTTCCATGATGCTTCGGATGCTTCGAAACATTATGAGATGCATAGTACATGTTCAAGACCAAGCCCCATGCATAAGGATCTTGAACCTTATACATTGGAAGAATGATGCTCTTTGGATTATTCTTAAATAAATAGGCCCTACGATACTGAATAACTTTCCATCGAACAACCTCGTGACGGTTAGTATCCTGTTACGAGGTTGTTTGGTTGCATCTAAATAAAAGATGAAAGAGATGAATTCTGATTACTTCTCAGATATAATGAATGGATGCTCTTAGAGGAGCGTACTATTGGTTTTTCAAAGTAAATCTTACAGGAGGACACAATGTCGTACAAACAGATTAAATGGATGATCCTCTTTCTACCTACGGTAACGGTTGGTTTATGGGAATATTTACGTCATAGTGCTTTACTTCATTACATCTCGATGGATTTGGGGAATTTTCTAAGCCCGGTCATTGTTTTTCTCACGAGTCTGACATTATTGATGCCACTATTTCGGATGCTTGAACATAATCAAGAAGAGTTGAACCGTGAACGTACAGAGAAGGCGGCACTTGAAGCGAGAGAACTGTTATCAAGAGAACTTCATGATGGAATAGCACAGTCTCTATTCTTATTGTCTGTGCAAATTGATCGTGTGGATACGAAAACAACCACGATAGAAGAGCAGGGTGAGATTCAAGAAATACGTAAAACGGTTCATGAAGTTAATCGGTATGCTCGTCAGGCCATCACGAATCTACGTTATCCGGCAACGACAGAGATGCATGAATTCGAAGACTCCATGAAAGCTAGAATTATGGATATTGCGGATGAGACGTTAACTATCCAACCTTTCATTGAATGGACGATCCCAGATCATTGCCTTGATGCGAGACAAAAAATAGAGATGTTAGCTTGTATCCGTGAATCCCTTCTTAATATAGCCAAACATGCGCAAGCGACCATTATTTCGATTCGTGGGGTTGGAACAGATCAGTCGTGGCAAGTCCGTATTGAAGATAACGGGGTCGGCATGATGGATGACCTTGATTACTACAAAGATCGTTATGGACTACGTATTATGATGGAAAGAGCACAGGATCTTGGGTGGCAGGTATCCCTACCGGATGTATCCCAAGGAGCCGTAGTTGAGATTAGAATGGAGGCAACAACGTCATGAGTATATATCGCGTACTTATCGTTGATGATTCACAACATGCTAGGGAAGCGATGATAAGTATACTGGATGAAGATGAGGATTATGATGTCATTGGGGTTGTGTCTAGTGGAGAAGAAGCGATCGCTGTTACGGAGCAACTGATGCCCGATCTTATCCTAATGGATATTGAAATGCAGGGTATAGGTGGTCTTGAGGCCACTCGAATCATTAAATTACAATATCCTTATGTCAAAATAGTAATGATTACAGTATCTGATGATATCGCACATTTATTCGAGGCACTTAAGCAGGGCGCACAAGGTTATTTACTGAAAAACCTATCCCCAAGCACATGGCTTGCGTATCTCCATGCGATTATGAGAGATGATGCTCCCTTAAGCCGCGAACTTGCTTATCAGATACTGAAAGAATTTCCGATTTCTGTCGCGAACGAGGATCATATTCCGTTGACCACAAGAGAAAGAGAAATATTAACATGGGTTGCATCAGGACTGACGAATAAAGAAATTGCCACACAACTCGGTATTTCCGATCAGACGGTAAAGAACCATTTGAAGAATATCCTACAAAAACTTCATCTTGAGAATCGTGTGCAATTAACCCGGTATGCCATGGAAAAAGGATTAGTTAATCGTAAAACAGGACTATTTCCTAAACGTAAACGTACTTAAAAAGAGCTTCACTTATCCTTCAAAGGATCAGCGAAGCTCTTTGTTTTATCCGATTGTTATTTTACCTTCTGGATATCGGAATGATTCTTTCTGTGGTTTAGGGCTTAATGCATAAGCTAATGTTAAAGGACCAAGTCGGCCTAAGAACATCAGGAAAGTGATCGCTAATTTTCCTACAAATGAAAGCTCAGAGGTGAGTCCCATTGAGAGGCCACACGTTCCGAAGGCGGAGGTTGCCTCAAATAGTAGGGTTAGAAATTGGTGATCTTCTGTAACAGATAATAACATGGTGAAAGCGATGACGAGTAGAAAAGACAACAGTGTAAGTGTAATGGCTTTGTATACTACTTCCTTTGAAATCCGATAGCGGAAGAATACGACATCTTCTCTGCCTCGAGCCATCGTATACATGGCACCTATAAGAATAGCAAAGGTAGTCACTTTGATCCCTCCACCCGTGGAACCAGGTGCTGCACCTATGAACATCCATATAATCATGAAAAACTGTGTAGATTGACGTAACATAGGGATGTCTAATGTTGTGATCCCACCAGAACGCGTAGTGACCGATTGTAATGTTGATGCCATGATTTTATCTGGTTGACTAAGACCTTGTAACGTATTTACATTAGTATACTCAAAAATATAAATCACGATGGATCCAATCACAACAAGGGCAAGTGACACTGAGAGAACCACTTTGCTGTGAAGCGATAGTTTTCTCGACTTACGAAATCCGAGTAGATCGGATATGACAATAAAACCAATCCCACCGAGAAAGATGAGTAGGATAATGACCAGATTTACATAGGGATCATTTACATAAGGATTAAAGCTACTAAATGGTCCGTGGATGCTCCCGAATATATCAAGACCAACGTTTGTGAATGAAGAAATACTATGGAATAATCCATAATATAAGGCCTGTCCGACTGGCATGTCCAGTGCAAACCGAATGGATAGAAGTATAGCTCCTACCAATTCGATGGTGAGAGAATAGAAAATGACTTTGCGCATGAGACGCACAATGCCCTCCATACTTCCGTGATTCATCGCTTGTTGTAGAATGAGACGCTCTTTAACAGAAATACGTTTGTTGAACACTAAGGCAATCAACGTAGCCATGGTGGTGAAACCGAGTCCACCAATTTGACAAAGGCTTAATATCACTATTTCCCCAAAAGTTGAAAGCTCTGTACCCGGATCGATGACAGCAAGTCCTGTGACGCAAGTTGCTGAGGTTGCCATAAATAAAGCATTCATAAGTGATAAAGATGATCCTGTTGATGAGGCTATGGGTAACGCAAGCAGAATAGTCCCTATTAGAATGATGATTGCGAATCCGATCACTAATATCTTCGGTGGGGTTAATAAGAAGCGATACACTTTATTTTTCTTCGTTAAATTCATTTCATTGCTCTCTTTCTAAAATGTCATTCTTTCCATTATAGTGTACCCAAGATTGATAAAACAGTCCTCGACTCCCATTATTTCTTATCGTAAGTTATAATTTAATATCAATACAGAAAACTTGGAGGGATACATCATGTTAAGACACGCGAAAAAAGAAGATGGACCTGAGGTTTCAAGATTACTTTATGACGCAATACATGATATTGCGCACCAATTAACAGGACAAGAGACTGAAGCAGATGCCCTTGATGTTCTGGAAAAATTCTTCGTTCAAGAAGAGGGGCGTTTAAGTTATCATCAAATGTTGGTCAAAGAAGTCAATGGTGAGGTAGCTGGTGTTGTCGTATCATACGCTGGATCTGATGCAGCCATATTGGATAAACCGATTATTGATTACTTACGTAACTTGAAGAATGATCCGAATATTGTGCTAGACAAGGAAGCCGATGAGGATGAATATTATATAGATACCCTCTCTGTGTCTCCTGCATACGGAAGACGAGGTATTGGTACTGAACTTATGATAGCCGTGGAGAATGAAGCGACGAATCGAAATTTCACTCGAATTGCATTGGCAGTAGATATAGATAATGCTGGCGCATATGCTTTGTATCAGAGATCAGGATTTATCGTGGATAAAGAAATTCCGATAAATGGTCATATGTATTATCATATGGTGAAGACGATATCGCTCTAAAGCATATTTAGTATGAAAGATAAAATGATGATATGAGAGGGGCAAGAGAAGATGGATAAGATCATGAATCGCTCAGAAGTACTTGAAGAAACGACATGGAATTTGGATGATCTTTTTACAAGTGTAGAAGCTTGGGAGATGGAATTGAAATCCATCCGCGAGGATGTAAAGTCTATAACACAGTATAAAGGTCGTTTAAATGAAGGTTCAGATACGCTGTTAGCTTGTCTCAATGCCCAAGAGGAATTGCATAGAAGAGTCTCTCGAGCGGCTACATTTGCACATCTACGTCAGACTGAGGATGGAACAAATCCAGATCATCTCGTGAACTCGGCGAAATCGGGAGATATGGTCTCGAGTATCGCATCTCAGTTGTCTTTTATCAATTCAGAGATTATTTCATTACCTGATGGCACGGTAGAAGGGTATTTGGACGAGAATGCTGGATTATCAGATTACGGCAGAAGTATTCACCTATTGCTCAAGACGAAACCTCATCGTCTAAGTTCTGAAACCGAGAGTGTGCTTGCATCGATGAGCGAAGTATTCAACTCACCTTATCGTGTGTATCTGCGAGCGAAGTTATCTGATATGACATTTGAAAATGTAACGGATGAGGGCGGCAATTCCTTGCCAGTATCATTCCCGTTATATGAGAATAAATATGAGCAATCGACAGACACGACGCTTCGACGTTCGGCATTCGCGTCCTTTAGTCGCTCTCTACGTACATATCAGAATACTTTCGCTGAAGCCTATGCGACAGAAGTTAAGAAGCAGGTCGTACTTTCTCGTCTACGTGGATATGAGTCAGTAACCGAGATGCTTCTACAACCACAACAAGTAACTTCTAAAATGTATAATCAGGTCCTGGATACGATCCTAGAACAATTGGCGCCACATATGCGTCGCTTTGCTAATCTGAAGAAACGTGAACTAGGTCTTGAACATATGTACTTTGCTGATCTAAAGGCGCCACTTGATCCCGAATTCAGTCCAAGTACGACCTATTCAGAAGCATGCCAGTTGATCCAAGATGCCCTGGGTGTTCTCGGGCCTGAATATGGTGAGATTGTGAACTCAGCGTTCAATGAGAGATGGGTTGATTATGCGAATAATGTAGGTAAGTCGACGGGGGCATTTTGTTCTTCTGCCTATGGTGAACACTCCTACATCCTGATGACTTGGGCAGATAATATGCGAGGTGCATTCACATTAGCGCATGAAGTTGGGCATGCTGGACATCTGATGCTTGCAGCTAGGAGCCAGCGCTTAACGAATGCCCGTCCATCGACGTATTTTATTGAAGCGCCATCGACATTGAATGAACTTCTGCTTGCTGAACATTTAAAGGCTAATTCAAGTGATAATCGTATGAAGCGGTGGGTTATTCTACAACTTCTGAACACGTATTATCATAACTTTGTAACACATCTTCTTGAAGGTGAACTTCAGCGTCGTGTCTATCGTTTAGCGATGAATGATAAGCCAATTACAGCTAAAGTTCTTTCTGAGCTAAAAGGAGAGATACTCACGTCATTCTGGGGCGAGTCCGTTGAAATTGAAGAAGATGCTACACTGACGTGGATGCGCCAGCCACATTATTATATGGGTCTATATCCGTACACCTATGCAGCTGGATTAAGCGCCTCTACAGCAGTTGCACAGATTATCCGTGAAGAAGGACAGCCTGCGATTGATCGGTGGTTGGAGGTGCTCAAAGCCGGTGGAAGTATGACGCCACTGGAGCTTATGAAGCTAGCAGGTGTAGATATGTCAGAAGCGGATCCCATTATTTCTGCGGTCAACTATGTGGGTTCTTTGATCGACGAACTTGAATCTCTCTTTTAACGGCCAACCTTCCATTATTTGATCATAATAGCCTTCGCTTTAATTTGATAGGATAGACTAGCACTCTATTCTATTAAAAAGTGAGGATTTTCTATTGAAACAAAATGGCTTACATAAAGTTATCTTTAAGATTAGTACGCTAATGTTATTAATGATATCTATCCTAGTTACTTCTATTCCTTCAACCTTTGCAGCTAATGCAAGTAACAAACTTCCTTTCGACGATATTACGAATAGTTATGCTCAGAAGGAAATTGTTCGGCTAGCTGGTCTAAATATTCTTATTGGTACGGGGCCACGCACATTTTCCCCAAAGAAACCTGTGACTCGGGCTGAATTCATTACCATGATCGATAGATTATTAAAGTTGGAACCTGTAGATAACGCTATTTCTTCTTTTACAGATGTCGGGAAGAATGACTGGTATTATGGATGGATACAAGCGGGGTTGAACTTAGGTATTGTAGATGGGGTCCGCCCGGGGATATTCGAACCACAGATTCAGATCAGTCGTCAAGAAGTAGCAGCGCTGATTGTTAGAGCTACGAAGATGAAGGCAGGGTCTACATCTAGTAGTCTTCCATTCGTTGATTCAAACAAAATTGCTTCATGGGCTATTCCATATGTATATACCATTTACAAGAATTCAATTATGTCTGGGGAAGGGAATAAATTCCGTCCGAATGATGCAATGACGAGGGAAGAGACCGCAGTCGTACTATCTCGAATCCTCGATACACCTTTCGGAGTTAAAGTAAGTAAGGGTCAACAGACTTCTGTTATTCAAATGGGTTGGCAATATGATAGCACAACTACACAATTTATCAATCAAGTTAAATCTTCTAACATTAACACATTGGTGCCTAGGTGGTTCTACTTAGAAAATAACGGTGTGGTATCGGATAATTCCAACAAAGAGTTAATGACTTACGCATCACAACATAACAAGAAGATATGGGCAATGCTTGGGAATCGTTCGAATTCCGAACTGACACATACGATATTATCTAGTTCAATAACGAGGAATAAAGTGATTCAACAATTGACTAGATATGTTCAACAATATAAGTTGGCTGGCATTAATGTCGATTTTGAAGATGTGGATCCAGTGGATCGTGACAATCTAACAGCCTTTATCTCTACGTTATCCAATGAATTACACAAGATAGGTGCCGTGCTATCTATTGATGTATCTCCCGATTTAGGGACAGATTGGACGGATGGGTTCGATTATGAGAAGCTCGGGAAATCCGCAGATTATGTTGTCCTGATGAGTTATGATGAGCATTGGTCAACATCTCCGAAAGCTGGATCTGTGTCTTCACTTCCATGGGTAGAAAAAGCTTTGAACAAATTGATCCTTTCTGTACCTTCCAAAAAAGTGATTATGGCACTGCCGTTCTATACACGTGATTGGTCTGATACTCCAAAGGGTATCGTATCTGAAGAATTATCGTTATTACGACAGAATCAACGGATTAGTGCCATGAACGCAAAGCTCTCATGGAACGATACAACCGCTCAATATATAGCAACGTATTCAAAATTAGGGATCAAACATAGCATTTGGGCGGAAGATTCTCGCTCACTTTCTATTAAGGCTCATATGGCTGCAAACAAAGGTATTGCGGGATATGGGTATTGGTACATGGGAGCTGAAAGCCTTGATATCTGGGCTGCGATAAGGAATGTTGTCAAGTATTCAGCTTACTAAATGATTGAAACACCAACACGAGAGGAATCTACAATCTACAATGAAGAAATCATCATCACCTATTCCTATCATCATACCGCTTCTCATCGGAGTTATTGCGGTCTCTTTCTCTGCTATATTTGTGAAATGGTCTAGCGCACCTGCATCGATTCAAGGGATGTATAGACTTCTATTTGCAGTATTAATTATGCTTCCCTTCGGAATTCGACGAGTTTCTGAATTCCGTGCGGTTTCGTATAAGAATTGGATCCTCCTGGGAGTATCCGGGTTTTTCCTAGCGTTACATTTTTTGTTGTGGATGGGTTCATTAAAGTATACGACGGTGTCGAGTTCAACAATTATATTAGCACTTGAGCCCGTATTTATCTGGTGTGGAGCGTATTTTATATTTAAAGAAAGAATATCATCACTCGCGAAGGTGGGCATGCTGATTGCTGTTGCTGGAGCTGCCCTGATCGGGTGGGGAGATGTTGGTATTTCAAGTGCTAATCTATATGGGGATCTATTATCGTTCTTAGGTACCATGGCCGTTGCCGTTCATATGTTAATCGGACAGAAATTAATGTCACAAGTATCGGTATATGTATACAACATGTCTGTATTCTTCTCAGCAGTGGTCGTGTTTGCCCTCTATAATGTGATAATGGGGGTATCCTTTACGAATTATAATGACCGAGAGTGGGGGATATTCCTTCTATTAGCCATCGTTCCAACGGTGTTCGGACATATGTTATTTAATTGGTTACTTCAGTACATATCTGCGACGACTGTTTCGATGAGCATCCTTGGGGAGCCAATTGGTGCAAGCTTGCTTGCATTTATTTTGTTGAACGAGACCATGAGTTGGATACAAATCAGTGGGGGTCTAATGGCTATCGCGGGCATGATCCTGTTCATGCGAGTCACGAGTAGGAACAATAAACATGTGGTAACAAATTAGCGGACGAATGATTGAGTAATGCCATAATAGGACGATCAGTCAGTACTTTTTATGCATCTTTTAGTCCGTTCTTTTGTATGCTATACCGAGATGGTGTATAATTTTATTGTTTGGACTGAATTTTATTACACCTACTCGACAATAGTTTGGTTATAATAAGAAGACCATAATAGAATGAGGGATAAGAATATGATTACGATAAAGACGAAAGAACAAATCCAGAAGATGAAGCTAGCTGGTGAAATATTAGCGGCATGTCATCGTGAGATCAGTAAGATGATTGTTCCTGGGATAGCTACTTTGGAGATCGATAAATTTGCTGAGGAATTTATGATTAAGAACGGAGCTACACCGGAGCAAAAAGGTTATAATGGGTATCGATTTGCAACCTGTGCATCTGTGAATGATGTCATTTGTCATGGCTTCCCAACGCATACGAAGTTAAAAGAAGGCGATATAGTTACGATTGATATGGTCGTGAATCTAAACGGATGGTTGGCAGATTCAGCTTGGTCTTATGCAGTAGGTCAAGTATCTGAGAAATCACAGAAACTCTTAGATGTAACAAAGGAATCACTTTACAAAGGTATTGAGATGGCAGTGGTAGGCAACCGAATTGGAGATATTTCGCATGCTATTCAGGTTTATGCTGAAGCCGAAGGATTCTCTGTTGTTAAAGAATTCATCGGACATGGTATTGGTAAGGATATGCATGAAGAACCTCAAGTTCCTCATTATGGTCCACCAAATGTAGGTCCAAGATTGAAGGAAGGCATGGTTATTACGATTGAGCCGATGCTTAATACAGGCACGTATCGTAGTAAAATAGATTCTGATGGTTGGACGGCTAGAACGCTTGATGGCGGTTTGTCAGCACAATACGAACATACTTTAGCGATTACTGTGGATGGCCCAATTATTTTGACTGATCAGAACTTATAAGTTGAGTTAACCAAACAAGGAGGCAACATTAGTTGCCTCCTTGTTTCTGTTCGTTAGTCTATTCGTGCCCCATAAGACCGAGCGAATGATGAAGCCTGAATGAGATCCATTCTAACGCCTTTAATATCGAGTGATTTAAAGTCAATACCGTCGAGAATGGCACCTCGTAAATCAGCGCCCTGTAACCTTGCAGTACTCAATTGAACTCGAGTTAAATCTGCGTCTCTAAGATCTGCTTTTTCTAAATTCGCTTGATATAAATCGGCTTCCCTAAATCGGATTTTGCGTAAATCTTGCTTACCAAAGTTCACATGTCGCAGGTTAGTGTATGACCAATCACCTTCTATAATCGTGATACCATCCATTCGTGCTTCACCAAAGTCAGATCCGACCATCTTACAGTTATCAAATTTGGATACGAATAGATTACTACCTTTGAATCGGCAATTGGTAAAGGCAGAACCAATATGCTGTGAAGCATTAAGATTGGCATTTGAAAAATTACAATTGATAAATTGGCAGTTCATCGTTAATACTTCTTCTAAGGGTGTGCCGTTAAAAGTACATTCATGAAATGTACAATTTCTCAGTTCCCCATAACATAAATCAGAATTACTGAAATCAATATGATCGTATTGTTGATCGATATGGATTAACATCATATCATCTCCTAGTACATTTAATTATAATGAAATAATCAATGTTTGATAGGGTTTTCTAGTGGGATGAGATGTAAAGTTGAATATCTGGTGTTAGTTTGTTATGTTTATTTAATTGGATCAACGTAGACTATATCATCTGTGAAAGTGAGAAGTGAAAAATGAAATCAATTGCTTGGGTTACGGATAGTACATGTACTATTGACCCGGATTTTGCTAAAGAAAATCATATTTATATTGTACCCTTACGTCTTATATTTGGTAATGAAAGTTATAAAGAGACCATCGATATTACAAACGATGAAGTATACGAGAAGCTTAAAGTTTTTGAAAAAGCAGGTAGTTCACAGCCTCCAATCGGAGAATTTATAGAATTGTACGAGTCGTTAAAGGATAAATATGATGAAATTATAGCTATTCATTGTTCTTCTTCCCTTAGTGGTACTTTTCACAATTCGATTCAAGCGGCCGAAATTGCTGAAGCAACCGTGGTTGGAATTGATTCACAGGCGGGTGCGTTCCCATTTAGAGAAATGATTATGCACGGAATTACTTTGCAACACGAAGGTTTCTCCGCTCAAGAAATTAAAGATCGAATTCAACCAATGATTGATAATACGAAATTTTACCTGATTCCTGCGAATCTGCAACAGCTTCATCGTAGTGGTAGAGTATCTGGCACGCAATTATTCATTAGTAATTTGCTTAAAATACAGTTGATCATTCGCTTCGATGAAGGGAAGATTCTTGTTGATGAGAAGATTCGTACGGCGAAGAGAGCAAAACAGAGGCTTATCGAACATTTGAAAATGGATATTGAAAAAATAAAAAAGGTATGCATTATGCATGCTAACAATATGACATTAGCGCAAGAGATCAAGCAAGAAATTACAGATGAGCATCCACTTGTAAAAATAGAGATTATGACGTTCATCCCTGTCGTTGGTATTCTTGCTGGCGAAGGTACCATCGGATTATCGTGGATAAATAATTATTAATTCATACATTTCATAAAGAAATATAGAAACTGGAGGCAGTTGCCTCTGGTTTTTTTGCATAGAAATTTAATGGTTATCAACAATAAATGCTACACAAAATAGTTATGCGTACGGATTCGACAAAAAAAGTTGTTTTGTGAGAAAAAATAATATATAATAAAAAAGTAAGTAAATAACTTTAAGGGAGTTGCTTGATTTATGTCTAAGGAATTTTTTGAAGCAATTAAGAATAGACGTTCCGTTTATGTTATAAGTAAGGAACCCGTTGTATCCGATGAAAGAATTCAGGAAATCGTTAACGAAGCAGTAAAACATACACCATCTTCTTTTAACTCACAGAGCGCTAGAGTGGTTGTTCTTCTTGGAGAACAACATGATAAACTTTGGAATATCACAGAGAACACACTTAAAACTGTAGTTCCAGCAGAATCATTTGCTCCTACAGCTGAGAAAATGACGTTGTTCCGTAACGGTTACGGCACCGTGTTATTCTTTGAAGATCAAGCTGTGGTTGAAGGACTTCAAGAATCATTTGCACTTTATGCAGATAATTTCCCTATCTGGTCTAATCAGTCTTCAGGTATGCACCAATTGGTTGTATGGACAGCATTAGAAATCGAAGGTTTCGGTGCATCTTTGCAGCATTACAACCCACTTATTGATGATGAAGTGAAACAAACATGGAACATTCCAGCATCATGGAAACTTCTAGCTCAAATGCCATTTGGTAAAACAGTCGTTCCAGCTGGTGAGAAGGAATTCCAACCACTTGAAGACCGCGTTTTAGTGTTTAATTAATATAAATCCATAACATAAAGAAGCCGAACCTTTTTCTTATAAAAGTATTGCCAATCCTTGTCTAACAGGGGTTGACAGTCCTTTTTATAGAAGGAGGGAAGGCTTTTTTATATTATTATTTGAGAATGTTATATGATGTAGACTATAATATACAGAACATACTTAAATGTAGTGATCGATTTACAGACGGAGGAGTAGAAGATAATGCAACCCATAGATCAGGCAAGCGTTCAATTGGTCATTGATCAATTGAAAGACCAAGAACTTTATATTCATCTTGAGATGACGACGGGAGCATATGCTTCCCACAACGATGATTCAAAATTAACCGCGTCCACTTTTATACGTAATGGTATTATTCGATATACTTTAGGTTCGATTGAAGGTAGCGGTCCCTTTCGTGTCGGACTCAAGATTAATGAAGGATGGGTATATTCTCAGGGGTTGACGCACTGGGATGAAAGCGATAGCGAACGTCTTATCCTTGCGGGTCATGATAATGAAGGTAAACTTGTCGTATCGTTACAATTAAGTAAAGAACCATTTTAATTAGGGAGAAGAGGAACTCATATGGAACGTCAGATATTAGTAGTACTTCCACATCCAGATGATGAATGCTTCGGTCTCTCAGGAACGTTAGCCAAGCGCATCAGTGAAGGAACACAAGTTACCTACGCCTGCTTAACTTTAGGGGAGATGGCTCGTAATATGGGTAATCCCGTGTTTGCCAATCGGGTAACTCTTCCTCAGATTCGTAAGTTGGAACTGATGGAATCTTGTAAGTCTATTGGGATAACCGATGTAAGAATGATGGGTTATCACGATAAGACTATTGAATTTGAAGATCATGAAGCTATGAGTAAGAGACTTGGGGAACTTATTACGGAACTTAATCCATCATTAGTGATTACCTTTCACCCACTCTATAGTGTACATCCAGATCATGATGCTACAGGTGCTGCTGTTATTCGTACGCTAGCCAAGATGCCTAAGGAACAAAGACCAACGCTCCACTGTATGGCATTCACGAAAGACTGTGAGCAAATGTTAGGTCTTCCAGATGTGAAAGTCGATGTTACGGCTTTCCTCAAACATAAGATTGGATCGATACAAGCTCACCGTTCCCAGTGGCAGTTACCAGTAGACAGTAACATGGTCGAGAGTGATGCAATGAAGGAAAGGTTCGGAACAGAACGATTCTGGACATATTCATTTGAATAGTAAATAGGTTAAACGTTGGGGCCCCTGATATTCGTTCAGGGGCCCCTTACATTAATGATCAGGAAGTATGATAAACGGGAAGTAGGTATGAAACAAGGTTGGATTACTGTTAATCACAATTAAAGTTTTGTACAATATATAGATGTCGGCAACTATTTCTTAAGAAATGAGTGATGAATCGGACATGAAATTAAATGTCATGATGGTCTGGTTGTGTGTGATCCTTGTTCTTGGAGGGTGTAGTACGAGTGGTAATACGGGTGAGAATTCAGGTACGAACTCTACGACCAATGAAGGTGTGAATACTCCTCCTCAGTCTAATGTTGATGGCACAACATCGGAAGATCTCAAACCAACAGAACCAACAGAACCAGAAGATGCTGCTAAAGAACTCTTGAAGGGTATGACGACAGCGGAAAAGATAGGTCAATTGGTTGTTGTTGGCATGGAAGGTACGATTATCGATGAGGATAGTCGAAAATTCATTGAAGACTTCCATGTCGGTGGGTTTATTTTTTATAAAGATAATATTGAGAATACGCAGCAAGCGTTAAGCTTAATTAACGACCTTAAGAAAAGTAACGTTGCCAATAAAGTCCCGCTCTGGATGAGTGTGGATGAAGAGGGTGGCCGTGTGACACGGATGCCAAAGGAATTCCTTAAGTTACCTACAAATAAAGCCATTGGGAAGAAAAATGACACGAAAATATCCAATGAAGTCGGACAGATTCTAGGTCGTGAGTTACAAGGATTCGGTTTAAATATGGACTTCGCTCCTGTTCTTGATATTAATAGTAACCCCAATAACCCGGTTATTGGAGATCGTTCCTTCGGAAATCAGGCGAAGTTGGTAAGTTCACTTGGCATTGCGACCATGAAGGGGTTAGAATCTCAAGGCGTTGTGCCAGTCATTAAGCATTTCCCAGGTCACGGAGATACGTCAGTTGATTCACACATCGGTCTACCTGTGGTTGAGAATGACCTAGAACGGTTACACAAGCTTGAATTGGTTCCTTTCCAAGATGCGATTAAACAACAAGCAGAAGTGGTGATGATCGCACATCTTCTGATGCCTAAGGTTGACCCAGATGTCCCTGCTTCTTTGTCGAAGAAAATAATTACGGATCTGTTACGTGATGAACTTGGGTTCAATGGCATTGTCATGACTGATGATATGACCATGGGTGCTATCGCGGAAAATTATGATTTACAGAAAGCTTCCGTTCAAACGGTACTCGCGGGTACTAATATTGTATTGATCGGTCATGATGCGAAGAAGGGGCAATCGGTTATTCAAGCTTTGACAGATGCCGTGAATCATGGGAAAATCTCAGAAGATGTGTTAAATAATCGGGTCTATACGATATTGAAGGTGAAAGAGAAATATAAATTAACCAACGATCCGGCTAAAGGACCAGATGTACAATCGCTGAATTCGGACATACAACAGATCCTGAACAAGGTGGGTAATGGTAAGAAATAAACGGTACATACAACTAAGGGAGGCATTATAAATGGTAGATAATAATGATGTGTTTGTATTTGTAGGTTCATACGCTGAATCAGAAGATAGCGGTGTATATGTGTATTCATTGGATGAAGCAACAGGGCAATTAACAAGAGTAGACGAGGTTGCTGGACTTAAGAATCCGACGTTTTTAAATGTAGATTTGGATCAACATAAATTATATGCCATCTCAGAGACATTGTCCGCAGAGGGTGCTAAGATCGGTGAAATCGTTGCGTTTACGGTAGATCCTACCACAGGAACGTTGAAATTGATCAACCGAAAGAATAGTGTACAAGCGACTACATGCCATATTCAACGGGATTCAGAAGGCAAGTTCCTTACGGTGACTAGTTATCACGGAGGGATGATCGGGTTGATCTCTCTTGAACAAGACGGTAACTTGGGAGAACTATTGGATGTTAAGCAACATGAAGGACACAGTGTACATCCTAATCAAGATCGCCCGCACCCACATTCCTCTTTTTACAGTCCAGATGGCAATTACTTGTTCGTACAAGACCTTGGATTAGATATCATTCAAGCCTATAGTATCGATTCGGATAAGCAACAGTTGATCAAGAAAGGAACAACACATCTCCATCCAGGAGCGGGACCAAGACATCTAACATTCCACCCACATGGAACCTATGCTTTTGTCATTAATGAACTTGACTCGACAATCACGTCATTTACGTATGATGCTGAGCATGGTGAATTGAAGGAGCAGGAGACAGTGCCTACACTCCCAGAGGGTTTCACAGGGGAGAATGGTTGTGCGGAGATTACGATTTCTCAAGATGGGAAATATGTGTATGGCTCTAATCGAGGACATGATAGCATTGTTATTTATGCATTTGATGAAGCGACAGGTAAATTAAACCTTGTGGAACATGTATCTTGCGAAGGTGGACATCCACGGCATTTCGCGATAACCCCAAATGGAGATTATCTCATTGTAGCCAATCGAGATACGAACAATCTTGTAACATTCCGCGTGGATCAAGAATCAGGAAGATTGCAATATACAGGAATAAGTGAAACCGTGTCTAAACCTGTATGTGTACTTCCTTATTATTTGTAAATCCTAATAAATAAAGTACGTGTAAAGTTTGATGAAGCACCTATTCGATTCAGCAAAATGCTGAGGGATAGGTGCTTTTGTTATTTTTTTCATTATTTTCGTATGATTTGGAGAGTTATGGTAACACTACGGGTACGAATGACATGACTCGGTCTTGTCAACTCTTAAGATTGTAGCTGATGGGATGATGTTTATGTGGCAAACGATTGTTTCTTATATTCCGGATTGGATAGTTTTTGTTCAAGCTCTAGTGCTCTTGATCGTTCCTATAATTATTTACTTTACATCCAAATGGCTTCAGTCTGCTTTGGGTTCTCTAACATCAGAGGGTACTACAACAGAGAATAAATCTGAAGAGAATACACCTGAGGATGGTAAGGCTGAGGCAGAGGATAATGCCCCGTTTACAGGTGAGTATGTAACAGACTTAGCATCCATTAAGAATAGGATAGCTAAAAATTGTGATGTTCATTTTAGAGAGTTTACGATGGCTAATGGTAAAAAGGCAGCTATTATATATGTCGAAGGACTTTATGATAAGGAGCTTATAGAGGTTCAAGTGATGAAGTCTTTGATGTTCGATGATGTTGAAGAGACGGAGAAGCCATCTGATGAGACGAAGATTACAAAAACATATCTTATGAATAAAATGCTTCCTATTAGTGAAATAAGGGAGGCACTTAATCTACAGCAGGTAGTTTCGGATATACTGGTGGGATCCACAGCAATGCTGATTGATGGAATAGTAGAAGTATTACTTCTAGGTTCAGCAACGGGGAAAACACGAAGTATAGAGGAGCCTTTATCAGAAGGGCTATTGAGAGGTCCACGTATAGGATTCACTGAAATATTGAGCGATAATACCGCAATACTAAGGCGTCATGGTAAGAATGAAAGTTTGGAACTGATTAAATTCCAAGTAGGGACAAGGGCTAAAAAAGATCTTGTCGTTGCTTATATGAACGATATCGTTAATTCCGAATTACTGGAGGAAGTTAAACGCCGGATTGAATCCATAAATATGGATTATTTACCTGAGTCAGGATATGTAGAACAATTGATTGAGGATAATAGTTTAAGTCCGTTTCAACAAGCTCAAAACACTGAGCGACCTGATCGAGTTATTAACTCATTATTGGAAGGACGAGTTGCAATTCTATTGGATGGGAGTCCGTTTGCACTGATTGTGCCGGTAACCTTTAGCATGTTGTTACAATCACCCGAGGACTATTATGAAAGATGGATACCAGGTACGCTCCTGCGGATGTTACGATTTCTAGCTACATTTTTTGCTTTATTCGCCCCTGCATTGTATATATCGTTTATTTCTTATCATCCTGGGCTTATTCCTACGAAGTTGGTTATGTCTATTATTGAGGCGAGACAAGGCGTACCCTTTCCATCACTTATAGAGGCATTAATTATGGAGACATCCATTGAAATATTAAGAGAAGCAGGAGTCCGATTACCCAAACCTATAGGTCCTGCTATGGGTATTGTTGGTGGTCTAATTATTGGTGATGCAGCTGTGAATGCGGGTCTAGTTAGTCCCTTTCTAGTTATTGTTGTAGCCGTAACTGCTATTTCTTCATTTGCGATTCCGTCGTATAGTGCAGGCATAACGCTACGATTATTACGTTTTCTGGCCATGTTCTGCGCCGCTGTTTTAGGTGCTTATGGAACAGTTTTGTTTTTTCTATTATTATTCAGCCATTTAGTGAAGCTGAAGAGTTTTGGAGTGCCGTACATTAGTCCAATATCTCCATATAGGTTAGATGATTGGAAAGACTTTATATTTCGTTTGCCCTTTAAGGTGATGAAACGTCGACCGCTCTTGATGAAGACTAAGGATTCTGACCGTAAAAAATAAATGAGAGCGCAAAGGAGGAGGATGCTGTGTTTACCCGGACGGATGATAAGATAACAACGGCTCAAACGGTCGTAATTATTAGTTGCTATATGCTTGGATCTGGGGTTCTTACACTTCCAAGAACTTTAACCGAGAGAGTGAAAACGGCAGATGGTTGGATATCATTAATTGTAGGCGGGTTGATAGTTCTGCTCGCAGGAATATGTATCGTGAAACTGTGTCAGCAATATCCTGGTAAAACCATTTATCAATTCGTACAAGAAATTGTAGGAAGCTGGATCGGTAGCTGTTTGAGCACGCTGATGATCCTTTATTTTGTTGCTATTTCTGCGTTTCAGATTAGAGTGATGGCTGAAGTAACTAAGCTTTATTTGCTTGAAGGTACACCTATGTGGGTTATTGTTATGTCTTTCATGTGGATTGGATTATATCTAATTACGAGTGGGATCAATTCAATGGCGCGATTGTTTGAGATTATACTACCGATTACGATCGTTGTTTTATTAATTTGTATGTTTTTGAGTAGTGAAATTTTTGAAATTGATAATATACGTCCTGTGCTAGGAGAGGGAATCTTACCTGTCCTTAGGGGGTTGAGATCAACAGTATTTGTTTTTATAGGCTATGAGATTATGTTCATTCTTCCGGCGTTTATGCAACATCCCAAAAAAGGCGTAAAAGCAATGATTATAGGTACTTCAATACCTCTAGTTATGTACATGATCACTTATATTATGGTTGTGGGTGCATTGTCTGTTGATGGAGTCGTAAGAAGTACTTGGCCAACGCTTGATCTCATGCGAAGTTTTGAAATTACGGGTCTCCTTTTTGAAAGATTTGAGTTCTTTTTGCTTGTTATCTGGATCATGCAAATATTCTCGACATTTACAATTACTTTTTATGCGGCATCGATGGGTCTGGCTCAATTATCGAAAAGAAATATTCAACCTATCATGTACGGCTTGATTCCGATCATATTCATCGTTGCACTGCTACCCAAAAATATGAATGAAGTGTTTGATTTTGGTGATTTCATTGGAAGTGTATCTATTTATTTGTTTGGGTTATTGCCAGTAGTCCTTCTCCTAATTACAAAAATCTTCAAAAAAGGAGCTTTGAAGGAAGATGGATAGCATGAAACGCTATTTCGTATTTGCCCTTTCCATCCTATTAGTACTCTGTCTAACTGGATGCTGGGGTAATAAGGAGATTGAAGATCTGAGTGTTAACGTAGGGCTAGCACTTGATGTTGGCGAGGAATCAGAATTAGAACAAGAATTGGCTAAAGAAGGCGATAGTTATCCTAAAAAGAACCTCATAACAGCAACGCTCCAAACTGTACCCGTTCTTGCCTCGAAAAATGAACAACAATCAAGCACTTCAAAATCCTCCGCGATGTATTTGAATACAGAGGAAACAGGTGATTCGGTCTTTCAATTGTATCGTCAGTATTCTCTTAGGCGGTACCGCCCCATTATCGGGCATCATTTGAAAGTTATTGTCATCTCTTCTGAGCTTTCACGCAAAATGGATTTAGAAAAGCTATTAAAATTTATTTTACGAGATAACGATATCAGACCTAGTTGCCTTGTATTAATAAGTAAAGGAAAAGCTAGCGAAGCTCTAGTCTCAAGTCAAACCGGAGACATTCCCTCGTTCCATCTCAGAAGTATGGTAGAGAATCAATTTAGAAACAATAAAATATTGGCACCTATGATTCTTACTAAATTAGATGGAATCATGAACTCAGGATCAAGTTTTGTTCTGCAAAATTTGGTTTCTGCCAAAGGTGAAGTTGAATTTGCTGGGGCTGGGGTTATTAAAGGTGAAACGAATAAATGGATCGGAACTTTAAATGAGCACGAGGTCGAAGGACTGACTTGGATTAAGGGAGAAATAGAAGGTGGGTTAATCAAAACGTATGATAAGTCGGGCGAAGTTCTTGCTTATGAAATCAAATCTGCAAAAACCAAAATTAAAACAAAGGTACACGGAAACGATATTTCTTTTCATGTAAGTATAGAATCAGATGGCCGGTTAATTGAGAATTGGGATACGTCACAAGTTCCTACGGACGACAAATTTTTGAAAGAAGCAGAGGGGTATTTCGAGGAAGAATTGAAAGAGATGTTACATAAAACTATTCATAAGATGCAAGATGTTTATCATGTGGATGTGGCGGGCTTCGGTAATAAGCTTCGAATACAACACCCTAAGGTTTGGAAAACAGTTAAAAAAGATTGGGACGAGACGTTTAGTCAGTCTGATATTACGTACGATGTTAAGTTGACTATTACAGATTACGGTTCCTCGTCGAAGTGAGATACTGAACAAGGGATAAGGCCCTATCTTGAATAGGACAGGACCTTATTTATTTCTTAACTTATGAATCGACCGTAACGACCAATTGTCTAATCAATAGCGATGGAGAACCAACGTAACCATGTCCTTCGGAAGAGAATTCAAGATCGGAGCCTATTTGATCAACCGTCTTAAGAAAATCATAGAAATTTCCAGCAATGGTCAACTGATTAACAGGATACGCCACAACACCATCTTTAATATAAAAGCCTTTCGCCGCGAATGAAAAGTCGCCTGATACGGTACTAGCCCCTGAATGTAATCCAGATAATTGGGTAATTAACATCCCTTCTTGGACAGAAGCAATCAAATCTTCTCGACTGGACTCGGATGGGACGATATACATATTGGTTGGGGATACGCCGACAGAATCCTTATAAGAAGATTTATAAGCATGCCCCGTCGTTACAGTCTTATCTTTCTCAGCCGTTTTGCGATTATGTAACAGAGTGATTAGCTTACCGTCGGTAATAATACTTCTTAACTCTGTAGCCGTTCCCTCACTATCGAATGTTCTGCTATAGAGCCCATTCGCTAGGAATGGATCATCAACGACTTGAATAATGGGCGCAGCAATGATTTCTCCAACGCTATCTTTTAATAGCGAATTTCCGGCTTGGGTATTCTCAGCAGAAAAAATGGTGGAGTACACATGTAATAAGCTTGCAGCTGCATCACTTCTGAGTACAATGGCGTAATTGTTGCTCTCTGCATTCTGAGGATTAAATTGAGAAACAACTTCTTTCACAGCTTGGTTGGCAATGACCTCTGGAATAAGTGCCTCTGGATCCTGGGTGAAATGGATGACATATGCTGACTTGATTTGTGAATCTTGTTGTGCGATTGCAGAAACAACCACAACCATATGATTGTTGCGATCATGAAGATTTAATCCCTTTGTATTTATGATTCCACGCTCGGTTGAGGAGCTTTCTAATACTAACATGTCGGTCGATAATACCCGATGATCTATTTGATAGAGGGATTTCTCAATGTCTCTCAAAATATTCAACTTGTCAGGTATCGACAGTTCGTTGAGTTGTTCAGCGTAGAAATCTTGTATATGATAATGCTCACTTCCAGAGAATAAGGTTTCTTGAGATTCATCTTCGTTCACTTCAGCATTCTCCCGGGCTTGTAGAATAAGGAAAGTCAAAGATTCAGCATCTAAGTGTTCCGTAAAGGAATATCCCATTTTGTCTTTAAATAATCCTCTAAAAGTAACGCCTAAAGTCTCTGATGTTACATAAGAATCCACTTCCCCTTGATGCAACCCACATTGGAACTTCTCTGTCCTCTCGAAATACAACTCCATATCGGTGAATCCTGCCTCAAAATCTGCTATAAATAATTGCTCCTGAAATTCAGTGATCTTCATTTAATTTCCTCCTTCACTGCCACCAACGGTTATTTCGCTCACACGTAGCATCGGTTGCCCAACATTCACAGGAATACTTCCGCTTGAAGCGCCACACATTCCTGCACCATGACTTAAGTTATTTCCAATCATATCGATATGTTTAATCGTTGTAGGTCCATTCCCAATTAAGGTAGCCCCACGAACAGGTTTACCAAGCTTACCGTCTTTAACGAGATATGCCTCCATTATTGCGAAGTTATAATCTCCTGTAGCCGGGTCCACTTGTCCGCCACCCATATATTTAGCGTATATACCATTCTCCGTATTGGATATAATATCTTCCCTTGTAGATTTACCTGGGGCGATGTAAGTATTGGTCATTCTTGAGGTTGGTGCAAATCGATAGGATTCTCTTCTACTAGAACCCGTAGATTCTGCATCCATGCGCCGGCCGTTTAGTTTATCAATTAAGTATCCTTTCAGAATCCCATTTTCAATTAATATGTTCTTTCTTGAATGCTCACCTTCATCATCGATGTTAATGGATCCCCATTCATTTGGAAGCGTGCCATCATCGATATAAGTAACGATGTCTGATGCTACCTTTTCTCCAATTCTATTTGCAAATACAGAGTTGTTCTTGGCTACAGCACTGGCTTCAAGTCCATGACCACAAGCCTCATGAAACAGAACGCCGCCAAATTCATTGTCGATAATAACGGGGAACTTGCCGCTTGGACAAGGTGAAGCATTCAGCATCGTAACGGCGATTCGGGAAGCTTCATGGGCATAGTGTTGCAGGTCTAAATGCTCTAAGAACTCGAATCCTTTGGATGATCCGGGAGCGTAGAAACCAGCTTGAAGTTTATTGTCTTCAGCAGCGATTGATTGTATAACGAACCTACTTCTTACACGGGTATCTTCAATATATTTCCCTTCTGAATTAGCAATCAGAACTTGTTGTTCTGCATCTACGTATCGGACATAAACCTGTTGAATACTTGAATGATAATTCTGAGCATATTCAGATGCCTTTTTTAGAAAGTCTA
Source organism: Paenibacillus macquariensis (assembly GCF_900156375.1). Classification (GTDB taxonomy): domain Bacteria; phylum Bacillota; class Bacilli; order Paenibacillales; family Paenibacillaceae; genus Paenibacillus_AQ; species Paenibacillus_AQ macquariensis. The sequence continues at coordinate 47,599 of NZ_FTNK01000006.1, read as the reverse complement.
TTTTTCTCTTCTTCTCAACATCTCGAGGATACATTGAGATGGGATGAAGAATCTGAGCAAGTTCTTTCTTTAAAGGAATCAGATCGATGGTAGAAGTACCAGAGAAAGCCTGAGCTGCATGAAAGGCACATTTCATTATTCCTTCTCTAGACGTATCCGTTGTATAGGAATAGGAATTTTGAAGACCCTTAAATACACGTATGCCAATGCCAAAATCTCTCCCTGAAAGAATGCCCTCTGGTTTTCCATTTCGAAGTTCAAGGGTACTTTTGAATAAATCTTCAACAAAAACTTCGGAGAAATCCCCCCCGTACTTAAAGCCGCAGCTAATGCATCTTCGACGATCTGTTGTGACAGCATGAAATACCTCCTTAGTGGTGTATAACTATAGTGATTATATTCTTACTTAATATTGAAATTAACCTGCTTATTTCCTATTGTAGATCAATATGCATAAATATAAATCGGTATTTAGCAGGAGAGCTCCTCTGCCTTGGGACTGATATATGTATTTCCTTTACCTTGGGTATTTAGTATATTGGAAGACATGGGTACGTTATGATATTTATTCTTATAAAAAGAAGACAAATGGTGGTAGATGATATTGAATTGGAATCGAATTGACTTAAAGCTAGGTATGATGATTTTCAGCTTGTTTATAGTTATTTTATTCATACTCGGGTTCGTAGCAAATGGGATTATTTCGAATTTCTATACTAAAGAAGCTCATAAAGAGGCCAATGATATAGCGACTCATGTCACTGCCATGTTACAAGAACACAATAATTCGAAGTCTGAACTCATAACGATGGCTGAGTTCACCGGGGTCGATATATTTCTTGTGGATTCAGATGGAACGTTTATGGATTCAACGGAAAAGTTGGATACGAAACCAACAGAACATTTTCCTGATATCTGGGAGAAGGAGAAGTTGTTACAAGGACAAATGATTGAGAAAGAGTTCATGAGTAGTAATAAACTTTATTTGCTTCATGGTAAACCTTTGAGTATGAGTATGGGAACCCAGTCATTCACTGGTGGGGTGTATGTGGTCAGCTCCCTTGAGAGTATGAAGGATTCATTACAGTCTGTACGTTATCTTCTTCTGTACGCGGGACTAGGCACCTTATTGTTAGCCCTGGGATTAATCTACATCCTTTCTAAAAAGCTCTCAAAACCTCTGCTACAGATTGAAGCTGCGACTCGCGAGATTGCCAAAGGAGAGTTACATACTCGGGTAAATGTTACTTCAAATGATGAAATAGGTTCTCTTTCAACGGCTATAAATGATTTAGCACAGGAGCTTCAACGATATCGAGATTCGAGGTCGGAATTCTTCGCAAATATTTCACATGAGCTGAGAACACCGATAACGTATTTGGAAGGGTATGCTGACGTATTATCGAAGGGTTATATTGAAGATGATGAAGAGAAACAGAAATATCTGAATATCATTTCGCAGGAAGCTAAGAGATTGAACATTATCATCCAAGACCTATTCGAACTTTCCAAAATGGAAGAGGGGAGAATCGACCTAAACTTAGAGTTCATTGATCTCAACTTATTATTAAGAAGTAGCATACATAAAGTAGAGTTTCAGGCCAAAGAAAAAGGGATAATGATAGGTTCTCACCTTGAGCAAACGCAGTCTATTTCATTGGATCGTGCTAGAATGGAGCAGGTCTTACTTAACTTGTTGGATAATGGCATTCGCTACACGAAGAATGGTCCAATCACTGTAGGGCTTCATCAGCAACATAAACGTATCATGATTACGATCCAAGACTCAGGACCGGGGATTCCAATGGATGAACTGCCATATATATTCGAACGATTCTACCGTGTGGAGAAATCACGTTCCAGACAACATGGTGGTACGGGGCTGGGACTATCGATTGTACAAAAGTTAGTGGAGTTACAAGGTGGGTTGGTTGAAGTGACTAGTATTGTAGGAAAAGGTACGATATTTAAGATTTCTTTTCCAAATGAAGTATAGGGTAATTCGACGTGTGAACAACACTGTGAATTACTCATTTTTTTGAAGAGGACGATTCCCTATGAAGTTCGTAAATGTGCGACAGCTATGACATGAATGGTGAGCTTTGAACAATAAATAAACCTAAATGATGGAATGTTAAGGTATAATGATATTAGGAACCAACCAGAGAGAAATAACGTATGAACTAATTACATAATACGGATAACAACTATTCTGAGTGTGTTATCTGACGATTGTGGGTAATAATTTTTTGCTTGGTTCCATATAATCCAGCAAAAGGTGGTGAGAACAATGGAACTTTGGGCAATCTGGCTCGTCATCGGAGTCATACTGTTTGTCATTGAGATGTTGACATTAACTTTTTATCTGTTATGGATTGGGATTGGGGCAATTGCGGCGGCACTTATTGCGTTGGTAGCACCAGATTTATTCTTCGTACAGGCATTAGTTGGTTGTATTGTGGCGTTGGGGCTGACCTTCTTCACGAAACCCCTCACAAGATATATGCGGAAATCTAAGGGGTACACAGACGTTATTGATGATTTAGTCGGTAAGCAAGGAATTGTTATTGAACAAATCGACGTAGGTAGGAATGGCATTGTTAAAGTGGGGAACGAGACGTGGAGTGCTAACTCGTACCAAGCTCTGCAAAAGGATGATATTATTATTGTCTTACAACGGGGTACCACCGTCTTGGAAGTTCAAAAATGGGAAGGGGTTTCTTAATGATTATTACAATTATTATTCTTATTATTGTTGTTGTATTTATCGCACTTACTATCAAAATAGTACCTCAGCAACGCGTTGGGGTTGTAGAACGTCTCGGTAAATTCCACCGTTTATTAACACCAGGATTAAATATCCTTATTCCAATTATCGATCATGTAAGGGTATATCATGATTTGCGTATTCAACAGGCGAATGTGCCTCCGCAAACCGTGATTACGAAAGATAACGTACAAGTTGAGATAGATACAATTATATTCTATCAAGTTGTTGGACCAGATCAGGCGACATATGGTATTTCTGATTATGTATACGGTGTTCGGAACATATCCACAGCTACCATGCGGCAGATCATCGGGAAGATGGAGTTGGATGAAACATTATCCGGGCGTGAGAAGATATCGATGGAGATTCGTGTTGCCCTTGATGAAGCGACAGAGAAGTGGGGCGTACGGATTGAACGGGTTGAAGTTATTGATATTCAGCCACCAAGAGATATTCAAGAAGCTATGGATAAGCAGATGAAGGCTGAACGTAGCAAACGTGCCATCGTTCTCGAAGCGGAAGCTGCTAAGCAAGACATGATTCTACGTGCTGAAGGTGACAAACAGAGCAAAATACTGAAAGCTGAAGGGGATAAAGAAGCCCGTATTCGTGAAGCTGAAGGGTTAGGTCAGGCTCAAGAGCTAGAAGCGATCGGTCAAGCGAAAGCAATCCTATCCGTTGCTCAGGCGGAGAAGAACCGGATTGAGTTGCTCCGTGAAGCAGGGCTTGATGAGAATGTCCTTGCTTATCGCTCATTTGAAGCTTTGACTGAAATTTCTAAAGGACCTGCTAATAAAGTATTTATTCCTTCGAATGCTGTGGAGATTCTCGGTAGCCTAGGGGCTATTGGAGAAATTTTTAAAGCTAAGAAATAAAATAGTTAACATGTAGAGAGTCTAAACTGTCGTTAAAGTTTAGGCTCTCTTTTTATATGGAACAATAGCGAGATATGGCTGCTTAACATGATAAAATAATAAGAGATTACGCTATACTATCTAAAGCATTGTTATATACCATTGGAGGGTAATAAATATTGGCAAATATATTGGAAATGAATCAATTGAGGAAGCGTTACTTAGATAAGATTATATTAGATGGATTCACAGCCCAAATTACGAGACCCGAGATCATCTCACTTCTTGGAAAGTCGGGACAAGGGAAGAGCACACTTCTTCGAATTCTGTGCCGATTGGAGGCTCAGGATGAAGGTGAAACCATTTTACATGGGCATTCGTATCTAACAGTAGATCCTAAAGAATGGAGAAAGAAGATATGTTATGTATCTCAACAATCATATATGCTACCTGGAAGCGTAGAGGATAATCTGAGAACGGTAAGTCAACTTCATAAGACACCTTTTGATATGCAGCTCGCGAGAGAGCTTATGATCTCTTTGAATTTGGATTATCTTGATTGGGGTAAGAAATCGATCGACTTATCTGGGGGAGAGAAACAAAGGGTGGCTCTCGTCCGTACGCTACTTCTAAAACCGGAGATTTTATTGTTAGATGAGGTTACAGCCTCCTTAGATATGCAAAGTAAACACGCGGTTGAAAAGGTGCTACAGGATTGGCAAGAACAAGAAGGCGCAACCTTTATCTGGATTACACATGACATTGAACAAGCGCAAAGAATGAGTCACAGGGTGTGGTTTATTGAGGAAGGGTCTCTCTTAGAAGATAGCGATGGCCGTGAATTTTTCGAGAATCCAAGTACAGTAAGTGCCAGAAACTACTTACAACGTGTACCACAGGAGGAAAGTTCATGTCTTATATAGCTCTCAGTTTCACACTCATTTTTGTAATGATCACGATGTTGGTCTCCATGTGGCAGAAGCTTGATCTAGAAAAGGACATTGCGATTGGGACGATACGGTCGGCTGTTCAACTATTGCTAGTTGGCTATGTATTAATGTTTGTATTCAAATCGAATCATCCTGTGTTTATTCTAGTCATTATTTCAGTCATGATTACTGTCGCTGCCTGGAGCGCTGGTAAACGTGGCAAAGGATTGTCTGGCATACGATGGCGTATAGCTCTTTCGATTGGTTGTACGGAAGTGTTGATGATGGGCTTACTCTTAGGATTACATATTATCGAAGCAACACCCCAATATATCATCCCGATCAGTGGCATGACGATTGGTAATGCGATGGTGGTATCAGGGTTATTCCTGAATCATATGAAGCGGGAAGTGGAGTCAAACCAAGGTGAAATAGAGACTTTATTGTGTCTAGGAGCAAGTGCAAGACAAGCGATTCAAGATTCACTCAAGAGATCAGTCAAGTCTAGCATGATTCCAACGATTGATGGGATGAAGACGGTTGGGCTTGTTCAATTACCTGGGATGATGACGGGTATGATCGTGGCGGGAGCCGATCCAGTAGAGGCTGTACGTTACCAGATCTTAATCGTGTTTGCATTTACGGCATCAGCAGCGATGACAAGTATTATATTAAGTCTTGTGAGTTACCGCCTATGGTTCACGAAAGACTTACGATTGGCGCCATTATAAGAAAAGTGTTCATTGGAATCTGATAAGGTTAATACGTTATAATGAATGAAAAAATCAATATTCACTAAAGGAAATGATAAACATTATGATACAAAGGCCGTCTGATTCGAGAAAAAGAGTTCAAATACTCCAACAAAAAAAGTTGATTTCGTTGTTCGTTATCCTGATGATTGGGCTAATCATCTTCGTATTTAGCAAAATTGCTTATATCTTCACTCCGATCAAAATCATTCTGAGCACGGTTTCGATACCGATTATACTAGCGGCGGTAGCCTATTATTTGCTCAACCCACTTGTAGATTTTATGGAAAGAAAAAAGATTAAGCGTGGTTATTCTATACTGATTCTCTATGCACTTATTATCGGTCTCATGACGGTGCTCATTGTTGAAATTATTCCGGTTATTCGTAACCAAGTTCTGGAGTTTGTTGAGAATTTGCCAATGTATACCGAAGAAGCACAACGATTATTTGAGAACTGGATTGGAAGCGACCTATTCTCTCAAATCCAGCATACGCTTGGATTTAATGACCCTAATTTTATGAATGATATTTCATCGAAAGCGGCTTCGTTTTTTAATAATACGTTTAAAGGCATTGGTACAGTTGTAGGTGCAGTAACGGAATTTGTATTGGCATTTATTATTGCACCCTTCATATTGGTGTATTTATTGAAGGATGGTAAGAAACTGCCTCCGTATTTCCTTAAGCTTCTTCCAACAAAGATACGCCCGCGCACATCGAAAGTTCTAGGTGAAATTAGTCATCAGATTAGTTCGTTTATTCGTGGTCAGATTATCGTTAGCTTCTGCATTGGGGTATTACTCTATTTCGGATATCTGATCATCGGACTAGATTATCCAGTGGTGCTTGCGATCATTGCGGCATGTACGAGTATGGTTCCTTATCTAGGACCGACGATTGCAATCACGCCTGCCATTATTATTGCGTTAGTGACTTCACCAATCATGCTCCTGAAGATGGTCGTTGTATGGACGATTGTACAATTGATTGAAGGGAAATTTATATCGCCACAAATCATGGGGAAAACGCTAAAAATTCACCCGATTACAATTATATTTGTTATTATCGTATCTGGTAAATTATTTGGAGTTGTCGGAATAATACTAGCTGTTCCGGGATATGCCGTATTGAAAGTCATCGTGATGAACATATTTCAAGGGTTTAAGAATAGGACGGATTGGTATGAACCTCTTCCAGAAGTAAATACACAGGAAGAAGAAATTGCTAATGAACAGGTAATAAATAAAGAAATCGACAATTGATCAACTCCTAGATATAATCATGAGTTGTTTGTGGAGGAGTTCAATACGTTGTTAAAAAAAAGAGATGACTTCATTGTCATCTCTTTTTTTAATATTCTTGTATGAAATTCTCTATTCTCGCCAAAGTAGTGCATCGATATCGAAGGGAGGGATGATTCCTTCTTGAGAAGCCCGGTTGAGTAATGCCTTGATAGCGCCGTATCCTTCATCACCTAAGTCAGCGCTGAATGGATTAACATATAAATCAATATGAGCTTGGACGACTTCAGGTGATAGTTCTTGCGAGTGATGTAGGACGTATTCCTGCGATGCCTCTGGATGCGCCCATGCATACTCGACAGATTCGCGGATCCATGTCGTAACTTTACTCAAGTCTAATGATTTACGCGCGATGATGGCTCCCAATGGAATAGGCAAGCTCGTATCTTCTTCCCACCAACTACCTAAATCGGTCATAAGTGACAAACCATAATCAGGGTAGGTGAATCGTGCTTCATGAATGACGAGTCCGGCGTCAACGAGGCCATCACGTACAGCAGGCATGATCTGGTCAAAAGGCATAATGACGATTTCACCTATGCCACCGGGGATGTTCTGTGCTGCCCATAAACGGAACAATAAATAAGCGGTTGACCGCTCACTAGGTACTGCAACACGTCGACCTGCAAGTGTAGCGGGATCATTCGTGATCGCATCTCTACCGGATGTGAGTACTAAAGGACCACAACCTCGTCCAAGCGCTCCTCCACAAGGGAGTAATGCATATTCATTAGACACCCAAGGAAGCGCACCGTATGATATTTTGAGAATATCAGGTCCTTCGTTACCTTGCGCAAGCGTGTTTGTAATATCAATATCTGCATAGGTAACTTCTAACTCGGGCGCACCAGGTATTAAACCATGGACCCAAGCATGGTATATATACGTGTCATTAGGACACGGGGAAAAGGCAATCTTCATCTCAGCACCTCCAGTAGAATTGAACTCGCGGCTTCTAGAGCCTCAAAAGCTTCTTTCATCTTCCATGCTGCTCGATCCCGGGGACCCACAGCATTGGATATCGTTCGAATCTCAAGTACGGGAACGTTATAGATCTGTGCTGCAACAGCCACACCATAGCCTTCCATCGCCTCTGCAGTAGCTCCCGGCACACGCTTGTCCAAAGCAATCGCACTCTCAGATGAACCTGTCACCGTTGTAACAGTAAGAATTGGACCCGTATGAACGGAAAGTCCAGCGCCATGAAGTGCATCCGTTAATAGAGCTACTAGATTGGATTCCACAGGAACACGAGAAGATCCAAAGCCTAATTCATCTACACTACAGAATCCTTCGGGAGTCTCTGCTCCAAGATCTGCGGCGATAATCTCACTTGCTACGACAATGGATCCTAGTTCAGCTCGTCCAACAAATCCACCGCCAATGCCAGCACTAATGACTAGACTATAATCTCCTAAGGCAAGAGCAGTCGCTGTATTTGCAGCAGCGCTTGGCGAACCAACCCCGGCTAGTCTTACCTCGAATTGGCTTGATCCACGAATACCTCGTATAACAGCATCTCTCTCTGCAGCGACCGCCGTCATGATTAGAATACGTTGTGACCCTGACTTAAGAATTTCTATAGTGTTCTCAAGTGGTTGTGCATTGATTTCTTGTGTCAATTAAATCCCCTCACTCGCTTATTCGTCTATCGTTCTCATCGGTCTACTCAATATATAAAGTTACCGCTAACGGGTAAGGTTGTAAAGGGGAGGGACAACGAAATGAATTACGGATGATAGTTAAGGATTCATGCATATACAAGCTATTTGTAGAATAAACTTGTTCCATTACGTAATCTTCGTACTAATCTAGGACAAGGAGTTGTGAAGCTCATGATCGATACGATGTCTCCTAACATTTCTATACTAGGCATAGGTACGGCTCTACCTGCAAACCGAATTGAACAAGGTGAGGTGCTAGATAAACTAGAGGAAGCGTTACATGATTCACCTAATGCCGTACGGTGGGCTAGGAGGATTTTTAAGCAATGTGGTGTTGCAACCCGATATACGTGTGAACCTAACCTCATCGCACATGGTTCAAGAAGTCGTTATTTGCCATCCGAAGGGCACGATGACATTCCTTCCACCGCAGAACGTATGGGTATATATAAAAGAGAATCCGTTCCATTAGCGCTACGTGCGGCGCAGGATGCCTTACGTGATGGAGAGATTGAAGCCTCGCAGATCACACATCTTATAACGGTAAGTTGTACAGGGCAATTCCTTCCTGGCTTGGATGCTGTACTTGTGAAGGAAATGGGTCTGTCTCCACGTGTTCAGCGGATTCCATTAACTTTTCAAGGATGTGCTGCGGGGCTAAAAGCCATTCAGTTAGCTAAGACGCTAGTGGAAGGGCAATCAAGTAGACAAATCCTAATTGTTTGTGTGGAGCTATGCACACTTCACTTCCAGCCTTCAAGTGAGCGAGAGGCTTTGTTTGGTGCGTCATTCTTTGGAGATGGGGCTTCTGCATGTGTGATAGGAGCCGCGAGTAAGAACGTACAAGGGTTGTTCCAATTAGGAGATGGTCATTCGGTTCTCATGCCTGATTGTAGTGAGGAAATGATATGGGAAGTTGGCGATTATGGATTCGATCTCTATCTGTCAACGAATATTCCTAAGCTGTTAGGACACTATCTGACGCCAGAAATGGAATCGCTATTAGATGGAGAAGAATCTCCTAGCTTATGGGCCATTCACCCTGGAGGTCGAGGGATTGTGGATGTCGTAGCGCAGATGTTTGAATTAAGTGATGAACAGGTTCAGTATAGTAGAAGTATTTTGCATGACTATGGTAATTTGTCGTCAGCGACGATTCTATTTGTCCTAAAAGCGATGCGTGAGGATCTTAGATCTCGTAAAGTTGGATCATCTAGTGGTGTGGCGTTAGCTTTCGGTCCTGGGCTCACAGCAGAACTACTGAAATTTACGTACCTTCCTTCAGCTATTCTACAAGAACAGGCTATCGATCATGTCCATTCTTAAGAAGTTACGAAGGAGAGCCGAAGAACCTGAATTAATGGATGATTTCAGTATGGGTGGAGAAGAACTACACGAAGCACTACGTGATTTAAGGCTGTTAAATCGGATATTTGCTGCTTCGAGTCCTACTGTTTATGGTGTTGAGCAGTTATGGATTCTCGCGGGGCGTACAAAGCACTTATCGATTCTTGATGTGGGTGCAGGTTCAGGAGATGTGAATAGACACCTTCTGAAATGGGCTGATAAAAAAGGCATTGATATTACGATCCATTTAGCAGATGTAACGGAGGAAGCTTGTGAAGAGGCACGTCAATTCTTCCATGATGAACCAAGGGTAACCGTAAGATTTGTCGATGTGTTGGAACTACCAGAAGCATCAGTTGATATCGTAACGGCATCGCAATTTATTCATCATTTCACGGGGGATGAGCTTCATAGGATCGTAACCCATATGCATAAAGTGTCCAAGCTTGGTGTAGTTATAAATGATATTCACAGACAATGGATTCCTTGGCTAGCCGTATGGTTTGTCAGTAGAGTGGTGTCCACTAATCGTTATATTAGGCACGATGGCCCTTTGTCTGTAGCCAAAGGGTTTCGTGCTACGGATTGGATTACGTTAAGAGAAGCATTAGAAATTCCTCAACTGCGCTATTCATGGCGACCCTTATTTCGTTATGCTGTTGTCATTCCACAACATGCTTCTGATAGCGAAGAGGGGAGTGTGAATTAGATGGAGCACATCATAGATGCTCTCGTGATTGGCGGGGGAATTGCGGGGTGTAGTCTTGCGAAACAATTAGCAGATCGAGGATGGCGTACAATCTTATTAGATCGACAGGTATTCCCACGCCATAAGACATGTGGTGAATTTCTGTCACCAGAATCACAAGAAATGCTTAGTACGCTTGGACTAGATGCTGTGATGGAATCATTAGAGCCTCAGAAGATATCGAAAGCGAGATTGATATTTGCAGATGGAGGTTCAGTAGAAGTTCCCTTACCAGGGACAGCACTGGGAATAAGTCGTTATAAGCTGGACTTCGCACTTCATGAAGTGCTTGTTCAAGCAGGAGCTAGCGTTCGCACGGGTATGTCAGTAATCTCGATTAAGCAACATGAGTCAGGTTATGAGGTCAAGATAAAGGTACGAGGTGAAGTGGAGGTGATTCAAGCACGTACGGTGTATGCTGCTTGGGGATCTCATCGACATGCTAGTATTTTCGACGAACCTTATATTGTAGATTCGAGTAAGCCTTCCTATGTCGGGATCAAGTCGCATTATTTAGGAATTGACCCTGAACTCGTTACAGAGTTGTATTTCGTAAAAGGTGGCTATGTCGGTATTTCACCTGTTGAGAATGGGTATTCGAATGTGGCTGCGCTACTGGATAAGGAGGTAGTCAAGGGCGTAGGAACGAGCGTACCCGCTATCTTTGAAGCAGTCTCAAGAGATAATCCTCAATTGGTGGAGAGAATGAAACAAGCCGTTCCCATAGCGGGTACACAAGCTTCCATTGCTCCAGTGCATTTATCTTCTCATCCGCTTGCATGGCACGTGATTCCTCATCTTGGGGATGCGGCAGTGGTCATTCCACCACTATGTGGAGATGGTATGTCTATTGCGCTACGGTCATCCATCCTATGTTGTGCGCTCGCTGATCGTTATCTACGCGGGGATATATCCCTATCTCGTTGGCAAGAAGAATATACACAAGCGATGGAGCAAGAATTCAGTGGTCTTATCCGTCGTGGAAGGTATGCACACAGGTTATGTTCGATGCCCAACATTACGCGGTGGTTCCCAAGTGCTGTAAGGCTCTATCCACCGCTCGGAAAATACCTCGTGAAGGCGACACGATTGAGACCATATCGTTAGGAGAACTTGGTTATGGGATACCGTATGCTTGCTAATCTTTCATTTCGGTTCCCGACGTGGATCATCGTGTTGTGGACCGCTTTTTTTGTTGTTTTTGGCACGTGTGCAACGAATCTACCAGCGGTACTCAAAGACCACGGGCTAGTGTCTGATGGGAGTTTCGCACAGGTTCAGCAAATCTTATCTTCAGAATTCGGAATACCAGATGAACCGATTATGCTTGTTTTTGAAAAAGAGTCCTCGGTAACAACGCAGCAATTTCATCGATATATTGAGAACATACTGATGCGAATGCGGTCCATTGAGGGTCTAACTTCCCAAGTATCTCCGAATGATCGAGAAGGAATGTCTCAAGGAAATGTAGCTTATGCACTTCTTGGATTTCGTCAACATAGTTACGAGATTGGGCCTGTATTGGAGCAGATTAGACAACAGCTTTCTAATTCAACGCCAAAAATATCGGTAGGTGTGACAGGGAAGTCTGTTATTCAATACGATGTGAATCAAGCGAGTCGGCATGGATTGAAGACAGCAGAGTTGATAGGTTTACCTATAGCATTTGTGATATTGTTATTTGCATTTAGAGGTGTCGTCTTCGCAGTGCTTCCACTTATTATAGGGATGATTGGGGTAACAGGGACACTTGGTATCATGGCGTTGATCGGGACGAAGATAGAACTCTCCAATTTTGTGTTAAGTGTGATTCCCATGGTGGGATTGGCGCTGAGTATTGATTTTTCACTGATGATCATTAGTCGATTTCAGGAGGAACTCTCCGGTCGGAGTGTTGAGCAGACGTTAATAACATCGATGAGAACTGCGGGACGAGCTGTAATGTTCTCGGCGCTTTGTGTCATTCTGGGTCTACTTGCGATTCAGTTCATTCATTTGCCTATCTTCACAACCGTCGCCTTGGGTGCCATGGTTGTGCTCATTATATCTCTTTTTCTAAATTTAACATTACTTCCCGCACTACTTGGCATATTAGGTCCCTTTATATTAGCTACAAGACAGAAGTCTGAGAGGGGAAAGAAAAGTAAGAAGACCCTAACCACAGGATTCTGGGATCGTTGGTCACTCACCATCATGAAGAGGCCTATCGTATCGACACTGATTGCAATGATGGTGTTACTGAGTTGCCTTGTTCCAATACGTCATATGATCATTAACATACCCGATGCCACCTCACTCCCTAGGGGATATGAGTCACGTACGGCCGCCGAGCTTTACAATACACACTTCACCTCGACTTCCAGCTCAGAGGTTGTTGCGATCTTGGAAGCCAAGAATGCCACATTTATAACAGAAGATTGGATACGGGCATATCAATGGGTGAAGCGACTGAAACAAGATCCAGGAGTAATCAAGATTGAATCGGTGTTTGATCGACTTCCTTTGTTAATGGAGCAAGATTCACTTCGAATGCTTCAGAATCCAATTGTTATGAAAAAAATAGAACCCATGTTACAATCCGTGCTAAATGATAATAAAATGCTCATTCGGATGACAATACAGGGTGCCGCCGGATCGAAGATAGCAACGGAATGGTTGCGGAATATAGAATCGAAAGGTGCCGAAGCAGAACTCCCATTGCTTGTTGGGGGAGAGGCAAAGTATCAGCAAGAGATATTCGATGAGATTTCGAGTCATCTTGTTTCTATTCTATTATTTATTGGAGTCACAAATTTTATCGTTCTATGCATCGCGTTCCGGTCCATTCTTATTCCACTTAAAGCCATAGTTATGAATCTGTTGAGTCTTGGTGCTTCGTTTGGGATATTGGTCTTTATTTTTGAAAAAGGGAGACTTGGATTAGAAGCTAGTCCTATCGCGGTCATGATACCGATCTTTGTATTTGGTCTCGTATTTGGAATCAGTATGGATTATGGGGTATTCCTGTTATCTCGAATGTCTGAAGTATATGAACGTACGGGTGATCATGTTGTGGCGGTCACTTCAGGTCTATCCTCAACGGGTCGAATCATCACTTCAGCGGCTGCCATTATGATTGCTGTAACTTTACCATTTGCCTTCGCAGATGTTATCGGTGTGAAACAACTTGGAATCGGCATTGCGGCAGCCATATTCATAGATGCGACGATCATTCGATTGATCCTTGTTCCTTCATTAATGGTACTGTTTGGGCGAATGAACTGGTGGATGCCTTTTCAAAAAAAATAAAATCCTTGGAAATGTGGACATGTTGTACTGTCATGAGGATAGTTCCATTCGTATTAGTTCAATAAGCTCTTAACGGCGTCTATGACTACATCAGGTCTGTGTATTTGAATGGCATGCCAGCTGTCATCTACGATGATTTGTGTAGTCAATGGGGTAAGGTGTAACAAATACTTCTGTTCTTTTATCCAATCCTCAGGTTGTCTCCCAGCACTTAATACAATGACAGGTAAATTATTGCTTAATTGTGGTGCTTGCAGTAATTGGATGCTACTCTCTCCTATATTTAGTAATTCCGAATAAGCCGACTTATAAGCACTTGTTCGGTAACCCAATGCTTGAGCTTTCTTCAGTATTTCAGGAGATAGTCGTTTGGAGCCAATATGCATTCTCATCAGACGAGGTATAGCTATCGGAGCCAATAAATAACCAAGTCGGTACAATTGTAAAGCCTTCTTACGCTGATTCTTTCTAACAGGATCAATCTGATCTGATAAGTATCTGTACTCATGAGTGGAATCCACCAATACCAACCCCATGACTTCGTCCGGGTACGTGGCGGCAAATAATCTCATGATCATTCCACCGTAGGAGTGTCCCACAAGCAAGAATGGGGGCTTCCTATCTAGTGTAGCTAATAACGAGCGTAGATCATCTAAATATTGTTGGCAAGTAGGTACTGAAGGGGACGGGTTACTCCAACCAAAACCAGCGCGGTCATAGCTGATAACGGTTGCGAGTTCAGACAGTTCAGGTTGAACATGACACCAATCCAGTGAACAACCACCCATTCCGGACTCCAAAATAATGGTCAATGAGCCTTCCCCGGATACGTTCACATGCATGTTGTGTTGATTAATCTCAATCATGCGCCCACTAGGATTATATTGATTACGCTGATATGTAGTAGATATCATCTGAAATAAGGACAAAGGAAAGCCCACGACCGACAGCGTGTTACGAATAAATCGATCAGAGAAAGAAATTATGGTTATTCCAACCACCTCCTTCATCCATTAAAAGATAGAAATGAGATGTTTAAAAGAGAAACTTTTATGTGTTAATTTCCTATTTTAAATATCGAGGAAGAGGATTTAAACAACGGAGTGGATGTGTTAAACTTGAGTGACAGGTAATACAACGTTAAATGAATAATTGCACTATGATTATAATGATACATACATGGAGAGGTGTTTTGAGAGAATGGATAACAGTAAGAATGTTGCGTGTTTCAAAGAAGTTATGGGAAATTACCCTACGGGAGTGACTGTTGTTACAACCGTCGATGAACAAGGCGTTCCGTTAGGCCTTACCGTTAATTCATTTGCTTCCGTATCTTTAGATCCTTTACTTGTCCTATGGTCCATTGATAAGAGAGTTTCGACGTATGAGACGTTTATCAAAACGGATAAATTTGCTGTACACGTACTATCCGCAGATCAAGGTGACATTTGTTCCTTATTTGCAAGTAGAGATATTGACCGATTTGGAAATTGTGAATGGGATTTATCCGAGAATGGTCTTCCGATTATTGAAGGAGCTTCTGGCGTGATGCAATGTAAGACGTTCAAAACCATTGAAGCGGGTGATCATACGATCTTGATAGGTGAAGTTGTAGCGATTGAAAGTGAAAACAAAGAACCACTTTTATATCACAAACGTAAATTCGGGAAGATTCCTGACGAGTTCTATATTTAATCTATAAATTGTTTGTAATGACGACCTTCCACGGACTCTTCGTTGGGAGGTTTCTTTCTATCAATGTGGGTTCATGAAGTGAATTGAAAGGAGACCCTATGCCATTCTTGAAGAGAATTAATCTAGATTGGGATAACGTTCCACCTGCGGATGAACATCAATTCCCATTCCAAATGCCAGTATTACGTAGCTTAAGTACGCTACACTTAGAGAGTAACGTGACTTTTCTAACGGGAGAGAATGGTTCAGGTAAATCCACGTTATTGGAATCTATAGGGCACAGTTGTGGATTTAGTATTATTGGAGGGAAAGATCTTGTCATTTCAAAGCAGAAGGACAATGTATCGCTCGCATCAATTATGAGACTAAGCTGGATGCCTAAGGTGAATAGTGGATTCTATTTCCGAGCCGAAACATTTGACGCATTTGCGAACTATATCGATGAGTTAGCAGAAGATGTAGGTAGCTCCGCATATGGACCGTATGGTGGGAAGTCCTTGAATGAACGTTCTCATGGACAAGCCTTTTTGACCTTTTTCAACAATCGATTAGATAAAAAGGGGCTATATTTGTTAGATGAACCAGAGTCGGCGTTGTCTCCGCAGAGTCAGTTATCTTTTCTAAGGCTGATTTGGGAGCTGGAACAGAGTGGTCAGGCTCAGTTTATTATCGCGACACATTCTCCGATACTTATGGCATACCCACATGCTCAAATATTACATTTCTCAGAGTCGTCTATAGAACCGATACAATACGAAGAAACGGAACATTATAGCTTGACCCGAGATTTCTTGAATAATCGTGATCGGTATTTCAACATGTTGTTCTCAGATGATGAGTGAGAATTATCTTGTATCAACGATGATTGAAGTGTAGCCAACTCAAGTTTCTTCGAGTTATTTACTTGAGGTTAAGGTAAGGGGGGGTGAAGATGAATCGGAGGGAACCATATCATAAGTAGGGCGAAATTTTTGATGGGATCAAGGTATTTTCTTGTTGTGGGGGAGGGCTTGTGGAGCAAATTTGATCAATTCTGAGCAGGTTTAGTATGCATATGCCTGTATGTCATTGATCGTTCTACAAATGCCACCATCATAGCCAAGAAGGCAGATGCAATATACCCATCCATCGCAGTCTTGGTTTTTAAAGGGAAAGTAAAAGTTGTCCTCGCGGAAACGTTTCTGTTCAATGAAGATGGAATTCGTAGTGCGCATTTCATGAGCCAAAATGGGCATGCAGTATTGCCGATCCCTAACAAGTCAAGAAGAGAAAATCAGGAGAAGACACTGAGACAGGTTCCCGAATGATGCGTATCACAAATGATGCAAATTTTTTTGAACAAAACAGGGAAAGCCCTTGTTAAGTCAAAGCGGTATTACTGCAAGTACTGGTTAAGAAGAAATTCAACCTCTATCTCCGGAGATATTTGATGGACATTAACCCGGTATGACATAAACGTTGAAGGTGTTCGGTCAACTCAAATCAGAAAGCGAAAAAAGAAGCAATCCTTCGGGCCAGTGCCTGGCAGTAGGATTGCTTCATTAATTGGATGTGTAAGCCATCGAATGCTTCAAACCCTGTCGCATTAGTTTAGTTAGCAGACTCTTAAAATAAGTGATTCTTACAATAGTCTGTTTATAAAAGTCACGATTCCACACTCCAGCGATAATAAGTAAGAACTTTTGCCCACATCTCCGTTAAGGGGTGCAAGTACAGGAATAGATTGGATAAAGCTAGATCCGATGTAACTACTTGATATTGATAAAGGGCCATATATTGCTTTACTTTCGTTTTACACAAATGCAAAGTGCGAGAGATCGCCTAACGTCTTGCCTTCTGGATGGAATACAAAATAAACTGCGTGCTCACCAGTGATTGCCTTTAGTGGCGAAAGAAAATCAGTATACTCGCTCGAAATTCCCACTTGTACTTTTGCAATCAACTCACCGCTAATTGGATTGTCTATGAAAATTTCTACATAGCCATTGCTTTCTGCAAGAATTGATAAAATAACCTTCGAATTTTCACGCGCTTCATAACCGAAGTCGAAGTATTTATATCCAACGACACTTCCACTTGTAGTATTTGTAACGACTTGGAAAACCTTTTTGCCTGAATGGTCGTCTAATAATCCAAATGCTAACTCCCTTTGCAGAATATACGGAGAGTTAGTTTTTGCTTTTGTTTTTCCTTGTGCATCTGTCAGATAGCAAGCGATATATGCTGGCCACTGATAATATGCAGGTAAGGCAGATTTGCTAAAGCCCATAGAATGATGCTCTGCGTGTTCAAAGTTTCCATCAGGTCGCATAGTGAGCGCAGCTACCATAGCCTGTCTGCCCCCTATTTTGTTGCTCGTATGTCTGTGGTAAATGATATACCAAGTACCATTTAGATTTACCATTCCACCATGGGTATTACCCACATATTCAGTAGGAGCATTCTGACCTTTATATCTTGAATTTCCTAGAGAAACAAGAATGCCTCCATACTCAAATGGACCGAAAGGACTCTTGGAAGTCGCATAGCACATTGCATTGCATTTATTTGGGCCAGTTCCATAATAAACTAAGTAGAAAACGTCATTTATTTTTCTGATTGAGGGTCCGTTGAGCATACCCATGTGATCGAAATCTTTCCTCTTTGAACGTTGAGTGAACATTGAGGGTATAAGTGATTCACTCATATAACGACCTGTTTTTTCATTCTTCATTACCGTTCTCATATCGTTTGTATCCAACTCCACCATGTGGCAGAAACAAACTCCAAAGTACATGTATAATCTTCCATTGTCATAAATAACAGATGGATCATATGGATAGTTAGCCATATTCAAAAGCGGGCCTTTACCTTTACCAAAAGCGAAATCACCATCTTCGATTCCGTTTCTACCATCTTTCCAGTTTATTGGCTTTTCTGATTCTGGATAACGCACACGTCCGATATATTCAAATGGTCCAACTGGCGAATCCGAAACCGCAACACCGAAGCCAGACTTAGAAAGTCCGATACCATAGTACAAATAATATTTCCCTTCTATTTCTACAATATCTGGGGCAAACATATTGGTTTTCATCATACCCTTTTTACCTGAATTGACCATTTCTTTCACAAACGGATCCTGCATCTTATTGTAGATAACGCCTTCGTATCTCCAGTCAGTTAAATTGTCGACTGGTGCTGACCAAGTCACATAATCACCGCCACAGAACTCCCCACTTCCAAACAGATCGTGTGAGCCGTACAAATATAATCTGTCACCGAAGACATATGGTTCTCCATCTGGGATATACTCATTGCAGGGTAAGAATGGGTTAATGGAAAATCTATCTGGCCCATAATTCACTTCCATAATCTAAACCTCCTATTTTTCTATTCCACTTCTTGATTATGATTTTACAGTGAAAGCGCTTTACTTTCGTTCCGAACATCGGCTTTGGTTATTCCTTCTATGATCTTCTTTCGGTTTATAAGCAAATGCAACGGCAAAAGTAGATTAACAAAAGGAACACGCATCGGGTGCGTGTTCCTTTTGTTCCATCAATACTGCTTTATCACCAGAATCAGCTGAATTTCGTGCGGTTCGAGCTCGATATCCAGCTCAATGAACTCATCTGCCTTCTCTAGCCAGGTCCGATATTGCGGTTGCGCCATCCGATCGAGATACGCTCGGCCTTCGACAGTCAACTCGTCCGGTGCGCCCATCTCCACCCAAGCATCAAAGGAGGAGCCATGCTTCCGGTTGACCCGCATTTGTTCCAATAGGTAATGTCCGTTAAGTTCTTCAAGCCGCAAGCCGAATCGGTTCGGCGCTGTCTCGTTGAAGATGCCATAACGGTTCTTCGAAGTAACCTGCGAATAATCGAATTGATTATACAGCTCGTTGTAGTGGCAATAATTGTACAAAAGTATTTGATAATCTTCCCCGCGGCGCGTCACGATGATGCCCTCTCGCTGCAATACGATTTCATCCCCTAGCCTTGCGAGGAACGCGAACGCGTGGAAGCCCGCCTTTTTGATGCCGTTATACGTCAGCAAACCGAAGCCTCCGTGAAATAACGGCTGCGGCAATTAAAACTCCTCTTGCAGGTCTGTCGCCGTCCAATAGCCCATTCCTTCGACCAAATGTCCGCATTGCAAAGCCGTTTTCACGATAAAAGCGGCCATAAAACACGTGTCGTGGATCAAATCTCGGCAGTCGATGTTACAATTCCATTCGGTAATCCAATACTCTCGCTCCTTCATCGGCAGCTCAGCCGCCCATTCAATCGTCTGTTTTACAGCTCGTTCGATCAGATCCTCATCGCCTAAACGAACGTACGGGTTAGTCGAAAGCAACTCGCTTAAATCTTCGTAAAAGTTAAAGATCTGCATCGCATTTATCCGCAATCTTTCGTCCGCCAGGTCGTAAGGATTAATCGCCAACTGATACGCATGAAAAGAAAAGAAATCGAGTTCGATCCCGTGTTCCCGGGCATACGAAACAAACGACCGCAACCAGGAATCGCCGCTGAAAAGGCATAAATTGCCGAATCCGCCCACTTTAAGCATCGGACTGATCGACTTTATGCGCGAGAAAGTCACTTCGAACAGTTCGAAAAATTGTTCTCGCGTGCCTTTCCAGAAGGTGCCTTCAACATCCGGCTCGTTCCAAAATTCGAAGTACCATCGCGATACTTCCGCCATGCCGTATCGGTTTATGATATGTCGGACAAAAGCCTCGACCATGTCGAGCCACCGATCCATGCTTTTCGGTGGCGTAACGTTCGCTTTCCACCAGAAAATGTCGCCTTCTGCGGAAGCAAGCAACGAAGGCATGAAGCCAAGCTCCAAAAATGGCCTGACGTCTTCCTCAAGCAATCCGTCCAGCAGCGTATCGACATGGTTGAAATTATAATATGGCTTACCCGAAGGAGATTCGTTATATACGAGCAACTCATCAGCAAAAATACCATGAAACCGGATATATTCGAATCCGATGTCCTGTTGCAGCGTCCTGAGTTGTCTGCGGAAATCTTGCCGAAGTCCATGCGGCGCATAACCGAATGTCATAAGGCGTTTCCAGCTTGGTCGAAGCTTCCCTTTTGAGACCCCCATGTCAACGGTATACGTGACGGACCTTTCTCTTCCACCAACAGAAGAAATCGATTCATTCTCATTCCAGTCGATATATTGGAATAGCTCGGACAACGTCTTTTTGCTACTGATGCTGAAGTAATCCTTCGGCTTTTCGAGGTTCGCATCGATCTCCTGAAGCTCGCGGAACTCCGTCGGGGTCATCCCGAGCACTTCCCGAAACACGCGGTAATATGACTTCGCATCAGGAAAACCGTGAAGTAGCGCGACGTCAAGAATGTTATTTTCCGACAGCTTAAGCGGTTTTAACGATTTGTTCAATCGGATGTTTTCGATGAACTTCTTGAGCGAAACGCCCATGTTCATTTTGAAGTATTTAGACAAATATTGCGGCGTCAAAAAGAACTGGGCCGCGATTTTATTGAGGCTGAGGCGTGAATTGTTATAATTGGTATTGATATATTTGAGGATTTCGAGAAGGCGTTCGTCACCTTTTCTGATTTGCACGGTAAGAGGCTCAACCGGTATGCTGAAATGGTTCTTCAAAATAATGTATAGATCGAGCATATGCCGTTCGATCAACAAATTTTGCGGCTCTTCACGGTTGATGACAATCTTCATCATTGAAGCAAGCAGTGACCGGATCCGATGATATTCCTTTGTTTTCGTTCCTTTCGAGGCGCTTGAGTCGAGCTTAAAGCTCATTCCGTTCGTTTCGACGCCGTATTTTTGAAATTGCTCGAGGCTGAATTGAAGAATGAGCAGCTGTGCTCGTTCCTGCTTGTCCAATGAACGAAGGAAGTGGATTTCGTTCCGGTTTACAAGAAAGATATCCCCGACGTTCAGAACCGTTCCTTGCTTGTCGATCATGACTTCGATCGATCCCTTGAGGATGAACAAGATCTCTGTTTCATCATGCCAATGGTAAGGGAACAGTTCGAGGGACTGCGTGAAAATCTTGACCGGAATTTGCCCGCTCTGCTCGATGGCTTCGTAATGGATTTGCATGGCTCACCTCTTCGATTAATTGGCTTTCATGTTGTGACCATTTTATATTTTTTGCCTTTCGCTGTATAGATGGTACGGTGAACCGTACCATAAATAAGTGAGGTTAAAAATAGAACCACTTAGGACGTTATTGTGACAACGGTTTAGGTGGTTGTTTTTGAAAGTAATCATCCAAATTGAACTATTTACAATGTAACAAAATCAGGGGGAAGTTTCAAAACTTGCTCCAAGCTCGAAAATTTTTCCTCATTTGAATATAGATCTGTACCTAAAAAACATGACCTAACAAGAAGACTGAGGTTGGTTGATCAGATTGTAGGCAGACTGTATCTTTACTCTCCTTCGAGTTATTGGCGTTTTAGTTGAGTAAGGCACAATAAGATAGCTCTTTTTCGTATTTTATTATTTAACAATCTAGGCGCATAGATCTAATAGATCAAGCGTCTTTTTTTTGCCAGATTGTATAATTATACGGACTGTTCTTGAGAGAATAGATGATTACGTTAATTAAATGATTTTCATATTCATGAAAATATTTCATAATATATTGCTTGTTACTCTAATATATATTATATTATTCACAATAATGAAAATTCGGGGTGAAGTGATGAATATAGGAATGGAAATAAAGAAATTGAGGACTGAAAAAGGAATTACTTTGAAAGAGTTAAGTGAAAAAAGCGAACTATCTGTTGGATTTCTGTCTCAATTAGAAAGGGGGCTTACTACCATAGCAGTTGATTCACTTGAAAAACTAGCTGATATTTTGGAAGTACATTTAACACATTTTTTTGATTATCCACTTAAAAGGAAAGATATGGTTTTAAGAAGTTATGAACAAGAATTAATGGATTCAGTAGAAGGTGGTTTTATTAAGTATAGTTTAAGTACAAATTTAGAAAATAAACAACTTTTTCCAAGGCTTATAGAAATTCTTCCTCAAAAGAAAGATGAAGAAATATTATCCTATAAGCATAAGGGAGAAGAGTTCATTTATGTTTTAGAGGGTATATTAACAGTTTACATAAATGGTAAGAGGCATGAAGTATATCCTGGTGACAGTGTTCATATGGACTCAAATATTGCCCATAACTGGGCTAATTATACGAACAAAAAGGTCAAGCTTATAGCTGTTAATACGCCTAATTATATCTACAATAGTGGGGTTTATACTACAGATGCTGATTAGTAAAGGATCATAACAATGGATAAATTTGTATTATATCTAATCGGTTCTTTTTTTGTAATTGGAGCTATTGATTATATTACCGGAAATCATTTGAAACTGGGTGGGAAATTTGAGGAAGGAATAAAGACCATGGGAGCTTTAGGGCTTGGCATGATAGGAATACTTTCTTTAGCCCCTATATTTACAAATTTTTTATCCGCTGAGATTATTCCAATCTTTAGAGTTTTTCATCTAGATCCTTCTATCGTTCCTGCAGCATTATTAGCTGTAGATATGGGGGGCTATCAAATGGCTAATGAGCTAGCATTGACAGAGGAAATGGGGGCATTCTCAGGAATTATCATCGCATCTACATTAGGAGCCACAATTAGTTTTTCAATACCTGTCGCGTTAGGGATGCTTTCTAAAGAGGATGAAAAATATTTTTCTAAGGGCGTGTTGGTTGGAATTATTTCTATACCAATAGGATGTCTTGCAGCAGGCTTATGGCAAAAAATAAATATCAATATATTAGTATGGAATCTGGTTCCTATATTTGTTTTTGCCATTATTTTAGGAGCAGGATTATTAAAAGCTCCTCATGTTTTTATAAAAGTTTTTAATGTATTTGGAAAGCTTATAATGAGTTTGAGTACTGTCGGATTACTTTTACAAGGTATAGATGTGATATTTGGTGAAAGGATTGTCTCAGGATTAGCACCACTATCTGAATCTACTGTAGTAGTAGCCAAGATCGCATTTGTTTTAGGTGGAGCATACCCTATGCTAGCATTTATCAATCGAATTTTTAAAAATAGTTTTAAAGAAATAGGGGAGAAATTTGGAATTAATTCAGTGTCAGTAGCAGGTATTCTAGGAAGTTTGGCTAGTAATCTGTTGGTATTTGGAACATTTAAGGAAATGAATCCCAAAGGAAAAGTGGTATGTACTGCCTTTGGAGTAAGTGGAGCATTTGTATTTGGAGGTCAATTTGGATTTGTGTCAGGAGTAGCCCCAGAAATGTTAGGAGCGTTTATCATATCAAAGCTTACAGCCGGAATAATTAGTATATTACTAGCTGCATGGCTATATGATCGTGAGATTAAAGAATTTAGTCTTAAGGAAAATGGAGGTATTAGTAATGAATATCAGGGATAGGGTCGAAAAGTTAAGACAGCTAATGAAAGAAAATCAAATGGATGCTTATATAATTCCCAGTTTTGATGCACATCAGAGTGAATATGTAGCAGAACATTGGAAATGTAGACAATGGATATCAGGATTTACAGGGTCTGCAGGTACTGCAGTTATTACATTAGAGGATGCTGGGTTATGGACAGATGGTAGATACTATATTCAAGCAGAAAAGCAGCTTGAGGGCTCAGGAATCAGATTATTTAGAATGGTGGATCCAGGGGTACCATTTTATTCAGAATGGCTAGCAGATGTTCTTAATGAAGGAAGCATTGTGGGCTTTGATGGAAATGTTTTTTCAATTAATATGGTTAAAAAGATGGAAAAAGATCTAAAAGCAAAGAGAATCGTATTAAAAATGAATCAAGATTTAATTGGTGATCTGTGGGAAGATAGACCGGAGATTCCTAAAGGACCAATTTTTACTCATGACGTAAAATATGCAGGCAAATCACGATTAGAAAAATTAAATGAAGTAAGAAAAGAAATGAAAAATATAGGAGCAAATTATTATATTTTAACTTCCCTTGATGACATTGCATGGCTTTTGAATATAAGAGGGGCTGATGTGCCTAACAATCCAGTTGTAATAGCTAATGTAATCGTAGCAGAACATAAATGTTATTTATTTATTGATTCTTGCAAGGTTTCCCCTTTGGTTAAATTAGAACTGGAGGCTGAAGGAATCGAGTTAAAAGCGAATCATGAAATACAAACATTCTTAGGAAATCTTACAAGCGGAGATACCATTATTTTAGATGCGAATAAAACAAATAGCAGATTATATAATGCCATTAACAGTAATACAAAGAAAATTGAAATTCCTGACATCACAACTCATTTAAAAGCTATTAAAAATGAAGTTGAGATAAAAAATGTAAAATGGTGTGAAATAAAAGATGGTATAGCCATGGTGAAATTTATAAAATGGCTAAAAACCGTTGTAGACAAAGAAGAAATTACAGAGATTGCTGCAGAAGAAAGATTAGAAGATTTCAGAAGGGCGCAGGAAGGATATGTTGGAACTAGCTTTGATACGATAGCAGGTTATAAAGAACATGCTGCGATGATGCATTATAAAGCTAATAAAGAAACGCAATATACTCTTAAGAATGAAGGTCTTTTTTTAATTGATTCAGGCGGACAGTATTATGATGGAACAACAGATATTACAAGAACGATTGTTTTGGGGAAACTTACCGATGAACAAAAAAGAGATTATACTTTGGTGTTAAAAGGATTTATTGCATTAAGCTCAGTAAAATATTTACACGGAGCAACAGGCTCTCATTTAGATGTATTAGCAAGACAACCCATTTGGCAGTATGGTTTGGACTATAAATGCGGGACAGGACATGGGGTAGGTTTTTTCTTGAATGTTCATGAAGGACCACAAAGCATAAGGAATAATAATCATGTTACATTAGAAAAAGGCATGATTATTACGAATGAACCGGGAATATACCTGGAAGGTAAATATGGAATTAGAATTGAAAATATGCTGATAGTAGATGAAGACGAGAAAACAGAGTTTGGTCAATTTATGAATTTTGAAACAATTACGTATTGCCCAATTGATCTAGCCGGTATCAATAAAGATATGTTAACAGAGAGTGAAAAGCAATGGTTAAACAATTATCATCAAGAGGTATATACGAAGCTAGCTCCTTATTTAAATGAAGAAGAGAGCGGATGGCTAAGGGAAGAAACTAGGGAAATATAAATAGGTATTGCCGAATACAAGTAATATTTTTCGCCTTAAAGTACTTGCCAAGTCTGCTCCAGATTCCGCGGACATTCAATTAGGTTTAAACACGTCATTCTTACATCTTGGGGTAGCTTTGGGTTCTGGATTAGGTGGTTTCCTTATTGACCGATACCCTGTTACGACCAATACTTGGGTGGCTGGTATTATGGTTGTTCTAGCACTTATTTCTGCCGTTTATTCAGTAACGAAGACTCGCAATACAGTATCTTCATTGAGTTAGTAGCTAAGCTGTGAATAAGGAGCGAACCTGGGGTTGAGTAAGTCGTGGTTTTGAATAATCATGATTCTCCTCGTTGAACTTTTGTCCAAAAGAAAGGCACCCATGTGGGTGCCTTTTAATTTCGTTCTATAGACGTTACGGTGAACCGTACCATAAGTAGGGTGAAATTGTCGGTAGAGTTATCCTTTAGAATTGGGACAGAAATAAGTGGAATCTAGTGATATTTCAGAGAATAAAGCATATGATACGATTATCAAAAATAAATATTATCGCGATAATGGCAAACCTGCCGAATAGTAACTGCAATGGTAAACAGCTTTTTGCTTCTATAACAATTAGGGGGGGGATAATTTCATGGATCACAAGTGGGATGCAAGCTATGATGTCATTGTTGTAGGATCAGGTTCTGGCGGCTTTGCAGCGGCAATAACAGCAGAGAAGAAGGGCTTGAAGTCACTCATAATTGAGAAGTCTAGTAAGTATGGCGGATCTAGTGCACTCTCTGGCGGTGGAGTATGGATACCTAACAACCCAGTTCTAAAGGAAGCAGGACTTGATGACAGCTATGAGAAGTCCAAAGACTATTTGGATTCAACGGTAGGTAATCGTGTATCAGATGCTCGTAAAGTTGCGTATATCAAACGCGGAACAGAAATGATAAATTTCATGAGAGACAATACGAGCCAAGTTCTATTTCAATATGTTCCTGGCTACTCGGACTATTATCCAGAAAGAAAAGGCGGCTTACCACGTGGTCGTTCAATCGAATGCCCTATATTCGACTTGAGGAAGCTTGGCAAGGATCTTGAGAACATGCGTAGAAATGTGCTGCCTACGAAAGGTCTCGTTATTAACTCTTACGAGTTCCATAAGGTGAATATGATTACCCGTACATGGATTGGTAAGCGCACAGCCGTTAAGCTAGGTATGCGTCTTATCAAGAGTCGATTAACAGGCGCAAATTACTCCTCTCTTGGCGTCGCGCTAATTGCTCGTCTGCGTGCTGCTCATTTGGAAACGAATGGTGAATTATGGTTATCCACGGCATTTGTTGACTATGTAACCGAGGGCAACCGTGTAATAGGCATTATTGCCGAGAAGAATGGAAAGCGCATTCAGATCGAAGCGAAATATGGTGTTATTCTAGCTTCAGGAGGTTTCTCTTGTAGTCAGGAAATGCGCGAGAAGTATCTGCCTAGTCCAACGAAAGTAGAGTGGACTTCTTCTGCTCCTGATCAAACAGGGGACATCATTGATGTGTCTTTGCGCTTAGGGGCGAAGCTTGATCTGATGGATCGTGTGTGGGGTGCGCCAACTGTAATCATGCCAGATGGTACTCCTTACTTCTTGGTAGCAGACCGTGGTATTCCAAACATGATTTGCATTAATCAAGTCGGAGAACGCTTTGTGAATGAAGCCGTACCATACCATCAATTCGTAGATACGATGTATGCAAAGGATAAGCCAGAAGCGAGGTCTTCTACTTGCTGGATAATCGTAAATGAAGTAGCGAAGCAGCGTTATATCTTCATGACCTTGTTCCCTAAACAGCCTTTTCATCAAAAGTGGCTGGAGAGCGGATTCGTGAAGAAAGCGCATACGCCTGCTGAGCTTGCGAAGCAGATTGGTGTGCCAGCGGACAAATTGACCGCAACAATCGAACGCTTCAACCGCTTCGCGAAGAATGGTGTTGACGAAGACTTTCATCGAGGCGACAGTGCGTATGATCGTTACTATGGAGACCCAACCCTTAAGAATCCTAACCTGCTTACTATGGATGAAGGTCCGTAC
Organism: Paenibacillus macquariensis; assembly: GCF_900156375.1. GTDB lineage: Bacteria > Bacillota > Bacilli > Paenibacillales > Paenibacillaceae > Paenibacillus_AQ > Paenibacillus_AQ macquariensis. Next base: position 20,024 of record NZ_FTNK01000006.1, on the reverse strand, counting down.
TATGCACTCCAGGTTGTGCCAGGGGATATTGGTACGAAGGGCGGACTTCTGACAGACGAGTATGCTCGTGTTGTGAAAGAAGATGGTAGTTATATTGAAGGCCTCTTCGCTACAGGTAATTGCTCCTCTTCCATGATGGGTGAAACGTATCCAGGTCCAGGCGCAACAATCGGTCCTTCTATGACATTCGGTTATGTTGCAGCAACATATTTGGCTGATCAGGCGAAGAAATGATAGATGAATATTAAGAATTACAAGAGAGGCTGTCCATGTGGACAGCCTTTCAGATTATAGAGAAACCCACGTTTTTTTAAAACGTTGGGTTTCTCTATTGCTTATTCAGATACTGAGTAAGGTAGATAGAGGTCGTTAATCCCCCTTTACCTTCTCCAGCATGGAAAGTGTGATGGCAACATCCGTTATTTCATTCACCCGTGGTTTAGTTCAACGAATATTAAGGATAGGATATGAAATATATTTCCAGAAGGAGTGGAAATGATCTTGACGCATACTTGAAAGCGCTTTATAATGCAGGTATGCCACACGTGTGGCGTAGTGTTGGCGGCAATAAGACAAAGGAGGTGAATGATGGAAAAATTACCAAGGAAGATAAAGATTTTATACTCGCTTGGGCAGTTAGGTTGGTCGATTCTGGCTGGAATCATCGGTACATGGCTCATCTATTTTTATTTACCGCCTGAAGGATCCGATATTCAAGTGGCGATTCCGCAAGGCAGTGTCTTTATGGGTGTTACGATTATTGGCATCATTATGGGGTTAGCTACGTTAATCAATGCAGTGACTGACCTATGGATTGCAAATTTAAGTGATAGAAGCAGGCATCGCCTTGGAAGAAGGACGCCGTTTATGAGACGAAGTGCACTGCCTTGCGCACTTTTACTTGTATGCATATTTATCGTACCTTTTCAAAACGAAGTTCATACGATCAATTCTTTATGGCTTTTCATCATCCTGCCCCTCTACTTTGTGGCGTTTACTTGTTATGTGATACCGTATACCGCGCTCCTTGGAGAATTGGGCCGAACCACAGAAGAGCGCATAGATTTGTCGACATACATTTCGGTAACCTGGTTTCTAGGACTTATACTCGCGACCTTTGCGCCAAGTATCTGGGAGACAGTCATGACGGTCTTTGGAATTTCAAAAACAGCCTCGATTCAGTGGACGTTCGGAGCGCTTGCAATGATTGCGTTCATCCTCATGCTCATACCCGCATATACGATTGATGAGACGAAATACGGTTCGACCAATGCGACAAGTTTGGATATCAAAACGTCGGTTAAGGCTGTTTTTAAAAATCGGGATTTCCGATATTTCTTAATAAGCGAGTTAGGTTATTGGTTTACGAATGGGTTCTTCCAATCTTCCCTCGTCTACTACATTACGGTACTCGCGAGGCAGAAGGAAAATCATGTCGGAATAATTGTGGCTGCCGTCGGCGTACTTTCTTTCGTGCTCTATCCGCTGGTCAACAGACTTAGTAAAAAGTATGGCAAGAAGAAATTGATGATTGTTTCGTTTCTGTTTCTTATTATTTCTTTCATTTATATATCGTTTATGGGGAAACTTCCATTTAGCGGTTTTCTACAACTGTTTCCCATTGTTGTTCTCTCTGCGGTTCCTGCGGCTATATCAGGCATATTACCGAATGCTATCGTTGCAGACTGTGCCGTATATGACGCCAGTTTAAGTGGGGAAAACAAGGAAGCGTTATACTTTGGCGTACGCTCGTTTCTTACGAAATTTGGTACCGCATTATCCGTCATTATCCTGCCTACCATATTGGCGATAGGGAAATCGACGGATCATGATTCTGGGATCAGGATATCCGTTATTATTGCAGCTGTAGTCGCCCTATTTTCCTTATTGGCACTTCTTAAATACAACGAGAAGAAAATTACATCTAAAGTTAATCCTACAAGTGATTTGTAAGCTCAAGATGCTATCGACATAAATTTAATTCGGATTCGCCCTAATATATATAGAAGAACGGGAGATGTTTATATGTTTAAAGTAAAGGGAAAACCATTTATGCCAATGGGAGGTCAATCAAAAAACTCCAGCGCGTATAACGCGGAAGAACTGACATCTGCTATTGCGGGCATCAAAGCAATAGGAGGCAATACGCTGGAAGCCCCGGTTTATTGGGATAAGGTTGAGACGCAGGAGGGGAAATTTGATTTTTCTTCGGTTGACATGCTTCTGGAAGAGTGCCGAAAGAATGATTTGCACCTTATCGTATTGTGGTTTGCAACTTGGAAAAATGGCGAGATGCGTTATTGCCCGAGCTGGGTAAAGACAGATAAGAAGCGATTTTCTAGAGTGCTTCGCAGTGACGGCGCCCCTATGAATATCCTTTCAGCTTTTGGTGAGGAATCGCTGCAGGCGGATACGAGAGCGTTCTGCGCACTGATGAAGCATCTGAAAGAAGCAGATGGTGATACGCAGACGATTGTTGCGGTGCAAGTGGAGAATGAACCGGGTATTCTTGGCTGCGATAGAGATTATGGACCTGAGGCGGAAGCCGCATATATTGGGCCTGTCGCTCCTCAGCTTCTCGAACATGTGAAGGGGCTAGGGAAGGGCCATGCCTGGGACGCTTGGAAGAAGAACGGTTCCAAAGAACAAGGGAGCTGGAAGGACATCTTTGGCGTCTCGGGTGGCGAGTTCTGCACAGCTTGGTCTATTGCCAAATATATTGATCATATCGCTGGAGTAGGTCGTACAGTATATAATATCCCATTGTATACTAATGCATGGATTTCGTTTCCAGGTTGGCCGATTCCGGGCTTCTATCCCGCTGGCGGACCTACTAGAAACACATTAGATATTTGGAAATTTACAGCGCCTAATCTGGATCTGATCGCACCGGATATTTACAATGTTAATTATAGTGACTACAGAGTTGTATGCGAAGACTATCGTCGGTCTGACAATCCTTTATTTGTTCCGGAATCCGGCACGGACGGGCTTAATGCGCGAAATATGCTTCGAGCGTTGGCTGATTATGACGCGATCGGTTATTTCTGTTTTGGCGTAGACAATGTTCTAGATGGGGAAGGCAATCTGATGGAAGATGCCGTATTATTCGTCGAAAGCTTCCGTAGTGTAATGAGTCTATTGCCGTTGATTCAGAAGTATCAAGGGACAGGCAAAATTCATGCCGTCGTAGAAGAGGATTATCAAATGAATCAGAGTTTTGAATTCGAAGACTACATCGGAGCAGTGCCTTTTATCGATATGGGTCCATTGACCGATCACAAGGATCATAGACATACCCGTAATCCTCAGTTGACTGCAGGACGACCTAGACACGGGCTTATTATTGAAGCCGGACCACAAGAATTTTACTTGGCAGGCAACTTCCATCTCTTTATGGTTCCCGGGTCAGGGCCTGGATGGTTGGATGCTATGAAAATGTCGCTAGTATCAACCCCTGTGGACTATCTAACTGTAGAGGAAGGATATTTGACCGAATCAGGTGAATTTGTACCGACGCGAACTCGAAATGGGGATGAAGCCGTGTTCGGAAGTTTCTGGGCGACACCGTATTGCGGAGTTGTAAGAGTCGTTCTAACTCCATAGCTATTGAATAACAGCCATGCCAGCGCACATGAAATCGAAGTTGATAAACTCCGACTTTTATGTGCGCTGTATTCCGGTTAGTATAATCTTCTGAAATGATTTGTGAAAATCAATATTGTCGCAATATTCATACTTCAAGTGATTCTCTCTCAGAATTAGCCGTTGGAAGAGGGAGATAAAACTGTGGCTAATAAAGTGATATAACTCTTCGACCGTCATATCATTACGAATGGAGCCATCTGTCACGCCATCGCGAATATAAAGAAATAGCTGGTCCTGATTTGGATTTAAAGCTTCTATAAATGATTGCTCCAACACTGGATTAGGATAATTCCCCTGAAAATATCGGTCGAACTCGGCAGTGAACTTGATCTGTTCTTTGACGTTTTCAAGATCAACCTGAAAAAAATACGCTGTTACTTTTTCAAAACCGGTTTTGCCTGTCATGTCCCCTAAATCCAATGTGAGGTAGTCCTGAAGTTGCTTCATTACCATGACCTCAATTTCAAAGGCTAATTCATCCTTCGTGGGAAAATAACGATACAGAGTTCTTCTATTGATATTAATAGCTGCTGCAATATCTGTCATTTGTACACTTGCAATCCCGAGCATAATAAATTGTTTTTCAGCTTCTATTAGTATGCGTTGTCTTGTTGTTAGTTTGTCCACTCCATAACCCCCGCTTATTCATAGTGTTATCTATCCGTGCTTGCCTATCAACCAGATGGCGCGCGATAAATGGAGTATACCTTTATTATTCAAATTATTGCAAGAGTTAGTGCATAATCCCCGGGGAGGTCTCGGAATTGAGTAAGATGCTGACAACGATCAAACGTTATATCATATGGAAACTCGAATATAAAAACCAGCCGCCGGTATTTCCGTTCTGGTGCGATACGGGAGGCAAAGCGGAGGCGGGGGCCGGATTAAGGCATACGGTGGGAGAAGACGAAAGCATTGTATGGGAGGTAGCGGAGGATAAGCGGATTCCGCATTACGACCACCTAGAAATGAGCGGATTTCTCGTTTCAGCTATTATATCTTATGGCGTCAACAAGAAAGGCGAATTAAGACTGAGCCGCCATGTCGTCTTTCCGACCCTGCGCAAAATCCCGAACGAGACAAGAGGCAGCTTGTCCCATAACTTCTGCTTGTCTATTTCCGTGGGGCTAAAGGTCAACGGCATCAAGGTAAGCGCGGAATATCCGCGTCGGATCAGAATCAAAGGGTTTCTGGAGATAGCCTCCGACACAAACCCGGGGCTAGAAGTCGTGAGAACGCTTATGCCAACGGTACATTGTCCAGCCTTGATCGAGAAAGTGACGCTCATTAATAAGACGGGAAACGCTATGAACATCGAAGTTGCCTCCCCAGGCTACGTTCATTTGACCGATCCGAAGCGAGGGGTAGAAGGTGCTTACGAGGTGAGAGCGGGTTTGGCAGACGATTCAGGCCGCTTCGTAACGGGCGAAGAGAACGGAGACCATCTGAACCTTGAGCCCGGGGATAGCAAGACCTATTATTTAGTGTTTGCCGCAACGAAAGAACAGCAAGCGCTTACAGTTCATTCCACCGAAGAGGAGCGCGCAAGACTCGCACTTGTGGACGAGTGGTTTGGATCATTGAAGCTGGAGACGCCGGATCCGGTTCTAAACACCGCATTTAATTTCTCCAAGGTGCGCGGCAGCGAAAGCATTTTTCGGACGAAAAACGGGCTTATGCACGGACCCGGAGGCGGAAGCTATTACGCGGCTTTATGGACGAATGATCAATGCGAATACATGAATCCGTTCTTCCCCTTCTTGGGCTATGACGCGGGCAATGAGCAGAGCATCAATTGCTATTCGCTCTATATGGACCATATGGACCCTGAATATAAGAAGCCGCTTGTGACGAGTATTATCGCGGAAGGGGATGATTACTGGAACGGAGCGGGCGATCGCGGAGACGCCGCGATGTTCGCATACGGTGCCGCAAGGTTCTGTCTCGCATACGGAGACCGGACGGCGGCGGAAAAGCTGTGGCCGGGAATAGCGTGGGCGATCGAGTTCTCCCTGCGGCAGAAGAACACGGAAGGCGTCATTCGCAGCGATTCGGATGAGCTCGAGAACCGATTTAAATCGGGAGAGGCCAACTTGTTCACATCCTGCTTACTCTATGACGCGCTCCACAACGCTTCCCTGCTGGCGAAGGAGCTTGGGGAAAACCAAGACGTCGTGAGAAAGCTATCGGAAGAGGCGAAACGGCTAAAGTTTGCTATTGAATCGTATTTCGGCGGGCGCGTGGAAGGATATGAAACCTATCGTTACTATAAAGGCAACGAGGTACTAAGAGCTTGGATTTGCGTGCCGCTTACGATGGGGATTTACGAGCGTAAAGCTGGCACGCTGCAGGCGTTGTTCTCGCCTAGACTATGGACCAGCAATGGCCTCAGCTCGCAAGCGGGCAAAGAGACGTTCTGGGACCGTTCGACGCTGTATGCGCTCCGAGGGGTGTTTACCGCAGGGGAGCCGGATCTCGCATTGAAGCATCTTACGCATATGACGAAGCAGCGGTTGCTGGGTGAGCATGTACCTTACTCGGTCGAAGCCTATCCGGAAGGCAATCAGCGTCATCTGTCAGCAGAGAGCGGCCTCTATGCCCGTATTTTCACCGAGGGATTGTTTGAAATTAGGCCGACCGGGTTTAAGACGATGACTTGCAATCCGCATCTTCCTAGCTCATGGAACGAGACTGCTTTGCGGAATGTGAAGGCATTCCAAACGACATTCGACTTGGAAGTCAGCAGAAGCGAGTACGGCAGGAGACTCAAGGTTTACGAGAAGGGCCGGTTAATCTTCGACAGTATAGCTGATGAAGGCGAACCATTCAGCATCGTATTCATCGAACCTAAGGAAACGGAGTGAGGTGCAGTATGGAGGAAAAGACAAGTTTGGGCTTCAAGTGGTTGTACGGGATGAATGCTTTTGGTAACGGGCTGCTCGGTGGTTTCGTATCTTCATACATTATGATTTTCTTCAGCGATGTCACGCTTGTTCCCATAGCTTTCATCGGCTCGCTGTTTTTCGCCGTCAAAATACTCAATATGTGCGTGGCTCCAGTGATGGGCGTCGTCATCGACCGCACGAACAGCCGCTGGGGCAAAATAAAGCCCTGGCTGCTGGTCGGCACGCTCCTGATGCCGCCGACCGCCGTTCTAATGTTCACGAACACCGGATTTACCGGGACGCGGCTGTTAGTTTACGTAACGATCATGTACGTGATGTGGGGCTTGTTCAGTACCGTATTCGGAACGGCTCTGGGTTCGGTGTTCCCGACTCTAACGCGCAATGTAGAAGAGAGGCGCAAACTTTCCGTCATTCCGGCGATCGGTGGAGTGCTGGGGGATTTCACGACCGTTGGTGCCGTATTGCCGCTGCTCGCTGTCATTGCCGCCACCCAAGCGCAAGGTTATTTCCGGTTGGGGCTTCTATTCGCCGCCCTATTTTTTGTCAGCAATCTATTCTTTATTAACAAATACAAGGAACGGGTCACAGTTGAATCGACTGAGCAATTGAAGCTAAGAGACATTATTAAGGCCGTGTCGCGCAATGATCAGCTGCTTATCCTCCTCATCGTGAACTTCTTTTTGAACGTCGGGGTATTTATCACGATGGGCACCGCACTCTATTTCTTTAAATACAATATGGGCAACGAAGGCATGTTCGCCACGTTCGGAATTACCGTAGGTTTGTCGCAAGTGTTGATGATGACCTTATTCCCGAAACTCATGAAAAAGCTATCGAAGAAAGCGGCGTTCCAGGTCGCAGGGGCAACATTGATCGTGGGTTATGTCATATTACTCGCGGCCAAAGGAATCATGGGCACCTTCTTCCCCATCGTGTATGTCGGCGGAATTATGCTTTATTTGGCGCTAGGCATCACGACCGCCCTCATGCCGATCTTCTATGCGGATATTATCGATTATGGCGAGTGGAAAACGGGCGAGCGCAACAACTCCACGATCATTTCCATTTCTTCTTTGGTCGGCAGCTTCAGCGACGCCACGAAAGAATTGATCGTCGGGTTGACATTGGCTTTCATCGGATTCGCGCCCAATGTCGTTCAATCCCAACATACGAAGGACGGCATCTTGTTCCTGATGACGTGCATTCCGATGATCGTGATAACGATAGCCGTAATCGTGTTTACGTTGTTCTACAAGCTGAACGACGGATTCTACAATCGCATTCTTAAGGAATTGGAGAATCGGGCATGATTACGATTCCTTGTATCAAGTGTTCGGTACGGAGCTCGGCAATTCCACCGCTTATCATCCTTGTGACGTAAAATGTATCATGGATGCCGTCAAGCGAGCCGCAGTTTTCTTTAGAACTATATTTATCCGCAGGAGAGCGGCTCGCACTATGGCACAGAAGAATGTACACTCTCGAATAAACACATTTCACTTCATTTTGTGTTCGACTATACTTTTTTTCCTTAGAAGAAATCATGATTAGTAAAGAGAAACCGCTATATGAAAGTGGTTTCTCTTTTGTTTAATATTCAATATGCTTTGACCTTGAAGTGGTCGGATAGCGATATGATTGAGGTAATATTGGCGACAAAGGGGATATTCTGGATAACAGTTAAGATGAGTACCCAACTCTGGAACTTAACATGAATTTGTAACAAGAATTTTGGGTTTATGGTAAAATGTCTGAGGTGAATAAAAAATGTGGGTGGTTGGAGATAGAACTCAATGATTAACATTAACGTTGATTTAGTTGCAAGATTAATACATGAGCAATTTCCCCAATGGTCTGATTTAGATATCAAACCTGTCAAATATAGTGGGAATGATAATAGAACATTTCATTTAGGTGAACATATGAGTGTACGGTTACCAAGTGAAGTATCCTATGTTCCTCAAGTGGAGAAAGAGCAAATATGGCTTCCATTTTTAAGCGAAAATCTTTCTTTACCCATCTCTACACCGTTAGCTAAAGGTAATCCTAGTGAAGAATATCCATGGCCATGGTCTATCAATAAGTGGTTAGAGGGAGAGACATTGACTCAAGCCATTATTAGTGATGTTAATCAATTTGCAACAGACTTGGGGACATTTTTAATTGAATTACAATCTATAGATGCTAGTGGAGGTCCTTTAGCTGGGAAGCATAATTTCTATAGAGGTGGATCTGTAGCTGTATACGATGAAGAGTCTAGATATGCGATTGAGAATGTTAAAGATACATTTAATGAACATATATTGTTAGAAATTTGGGGATTGGCATTAGATTCTAAATGGGATTCAGAACCTGTGTGGGTTCATGGTGATATCGCACCAGGAAATTTACTGATTAAGGATGGAAAACTTTGCGCAGTTATTGATTTCGGGATATTGGGTGTTGGAGATCCGGCATCTGATGCTGCAATGGCATGGACATTTTTTGATAACAACAGTAGAAAGATATTCAAGAAGGTATTGAATATGGATGAAGGAACTTGGAATAGAGCAAGAGGATGGGCGCTATGGAAGGCATTAATAACTTACAATGGTCATAAGGATTCTAACGATATAATAGCAGAAGAATCATATCATGTTATTCATATCATTATAGATGATTACTTAGCAGAGAAAATTACTAGAAATTTGGAGGCATTACAATGAGTCAACGCTATCGAATTACAAGAGCTTTACAGGAAAACGGAAATTTAGAGCAAACCATATCTTTGGATGAGTGCAAACAGTATTTCTCGTCCAAATCTGATTTCACTTATACATCAGTGTATACGGTGACAGGTTCAACCAGTATGTCCATAGATGGAGATTTCTTTATGTGGAACTATATTGATACTCAGATCCCATTTAGGTATTATCAGGGGGACATTTACGTATCCGGCATCAATGAAGCCGTGATCCCGATGATGATTGAGGTTGCGAGCGAATTAATTGCGGATATACAGGAAGGGTAGTCTTTTTAATATACGTCTGAAGGAATTGTCACGACTGAGTAGTTCACGAGCACTGAAGTAGTTCATAAAGAATTAACCATACTCTATAGCGTAAAAACACGGGCTGCCAGCACCATGGCAGTCTCTTTTTCAATTTACGGGTAGTTTAGCTCAAAATAATATGGAGATTTGAAGAATCGATTAGCAGTAACAGTGGAACGAGAGTAGTATTCAGCTAATGTGCAGTTTAACGGAATAAAAAGTATTGTACTTCTATTGTTGGTTATCCAGATGAGCTGAGTTGAGAATAGTTGAGAGGAGTTTAGTTGAGATGAGTGTGCAAAAAAGAAATGGACAGGCTGTTCGAACGGAGTTTCAAAAGCAAGCTAGAGGTTTTTTAAACAATTCTTTATCTTTGAATAGTGAGGATTTATTAAAATGGATTCATCAAAGCCTCTCCCTTAATGAAGGAGATAAGGCCAACAAAAGTGTTACAAGAAATGATTAGAGTAAGTGAATTATTGGGCACTATCTGTGTTGTCGATATGATTTCACCTGAAGATAATGAGTTATATCGTCAGTATAATCACTATGAAAGGCTACGTGATCCTTCACATTATTGAGGACATTCAACTCGAATTAGAGGGGAAGTAGAATACTGGACTTTTTCCTTATTTGGAGCACGGAGAGTTGATGTTCAAACAAAAGTGGGTAAAACTCTTAGGTGGAAAATTTACATTACGCTAACGGAACACGATAGTTCGGTAAGTTTAAGTGGAAAATCCATAGAAAAGACCTACCTATACTTTATCTATTAAATTTTCGTTCTAGTATAACATTAAAGATAGTATAAATAGTTAAGTTTTCTAGTGAAGTCTTTTCTTGAGCATAGCTTTTCCAAGTTCTCGTTTATTTCAAGTTTTTAGTATTCGAAGATTGAATACAGGAAATAATTATTGTATAGAAGGGTGGAATTAACATGTTAAAGAAAGTATTTTTAACATCTTTTGCAATAACGCTAATTTTAGGAGTGGCAATAACTTCAAATTCATTAGCGGATAGTAGTCCGAAATTAATCGCTGCAAAAGAGACAGCAGCAAATCCTGCTAGCACTAATATCTTAGGTTCAGAATTAAGTACTGCAGAAGAGTCAAAAGTGAATCCAGGAATGGATCCAGATATAGATCCAGATATAGATCCAGATATAGATCCAGGAGTGGATCTCGCAATGCTCAGGGATATAGGTGAAATTGTTACAAAACACGGCGATTTTGTCCGAGTAGAAAAACAAACTATTTTCAATGAACCTGAGATAGCACGACAATTAAATCAAATTGGATTTAATACGAATCACTCTACACAAAAATGGCGAATGATGAATTGCTAATACCTCTTACAGAAAAAAATAATAAATCGGCACGAGTCCTTTTAATGAAACCTGGGATTAAGCCAGCAAAAAGTCCTTGTAAAGGGCTTTTTATTATTATTATTACAGCTCTTTTTTCTATAGAACTCTATGAAAATTAAACTAGCCAACTATATAACTCCATTACATTTGGTATATTCTTCGGTTGATGAGGATCAAACTGTTCTAACCCGATTTGGAATAAAAGAGAGATCAAGCCTTTTGCAGTGGCCGAGAAGGAATACAGTTCCAGATATAAAGAAAGGCGGGGTGTTGATGTGTTATAAAAATGTGTTGACACAAAAGTAGTTAGGAGCCATACTATATATATGAACAACAATAATAAAATAATAAATGACATTGACGCTATCCCCTCGCTTGTACAATCCAAGCGTCAGATTGATCGCTATAACCTAGATGTAGACGCACAGGCTATACTCGTCGCTTCTAGGCTAATGGCAGCGGGAGCCAAGCTTGGGCATGCCTCGGAGATTCATTTCTCTAAATTCGGTTTATCAACAGGACGATATCGTTTATTGGCAGATCTTGAAGATAACGAAGGAGAAGAGTTGCCTTCGCAATTAGCGGAGCATCTAGGCATTACACGTGCTACAGTGACTGGTCTTATCGACAATCTTGAGCGAGATGGCCTAGTATCTCGGCGATCAAGCTCAGACGATGGACGTCAGAGATCAGTCATTTTGACGGAAGAAGGAGCGAAGAAGCTCCGTGAAATGGCTCCTGAGCATTTCGCTCGGCTGGAAGCAATGGTGGGCTTACTCAATATCGAGGAGCGCAGCGTATTTCTCGACCTGCTAGGCCGAGTTACACAAGGCATCTCAGCACTTACGGGCGAACTAGGCTCGAAACCAAAGGAAAACATCAGTAATGAGTAGAATGGGCTAGTGAAGCTAGCCCATTTTTACTCTCATATAGTTAGGTTCCTAATTATATTTATCTGAAAGCAAACGCTGAACAATTTAAAAGAAGAAAGGAGTAACTACATGAGCAACATGAAATACTCGAATAAAACAGAAAGTAATTACGACATCAAGGCTGCTGGTTCCGATACAAAAACTTTCGTGCTGTGGCGTGAAATCATTATGGCCTATGTTTCTCCTGCCATAATGGCAGGAATCGGGGGATTGGTCACTGCCGACAAGGGGCTTCAAATAGCGGCATTGACTACAATCGGCGGAACATCGGCCTTGGTGGCTTTGATGCTTGGCCTTTGGTTGCACAACGGAGGAGGCCATAAACGGTGGATCATCGGCGCACCTCACTTGGTTGTGATAGGGATATTCGCCTTGGCCGGGGCTTCGTTAGGTCTACTCGCCGCATGGGTGACATCTGGTTTACTGGAAATTATGATTCCGATCGATCGTTGGACCTGGGTCGACCGTATATGGATCGATTTCCCGTTATCTGGATTTATAGCAAGCACGATAGTGACATGGCGATGGCGTGCTGCCGTCAGAACACATTTTTCAACTAAAGGAGAAGATAAAAAATGATAGTTATTATGGGAGCAACAGGTACAATAGGGAGTGCGCTTTTGGAACGTTTGGTTGATCTTGGCGTACCCGCAAGGGCCCTGAGCAGAGAGCCAGAGAAGTTGCGTGATCAGATCGGAGAAAATGGCCGGTCGACTATAGAGGTCGCATCGGCGGATGCTTCTGACCCTGAATCGCTGCGCCGCGCGTTTGCAGGAGCTAGCCAGCTCTTCCTTGCCATGTCCAACAGTCCAAGACAAATCGAATTGGAAACTTCAATCATTCAGATTGCCGCCGAAGCTGGAATCAAACACATCGTAAAAATATCCAGTCCTGCCTTTGAGAAGAGCTCTCCAGTGGCAGTGGCAGGCTGGCATCAAGAAATCGAGAAAGCGCTGTTCGATTCGGGTCTCACCCACACTGTGTTGCGCCCCTATGCGTTTATGCAAAACTTACTGCACCTTGCACCAACGATTACAACCCAAAATGTATTCTTCGGCTCCATGGGCGGTTCACCGTGTAACTTCATTGACTGTCGCGATATCGCAGATGTTGCCGCAGAAGTTCTGACCAACCGAGAGGTAACAGGCCAAATATATACGCTTACTGGTTCGGAGATTTTCAGCTATCCTCAGATCGCGAGTCAACTATCCGCCCTGCTTAATCGGCCGATAAGCTACATCAACATGGAACCCCAAGTACTACTCCGCAATCTAATCGAGCACGGGCATATGCCTCCTTGGCTCGCGAACCACGTTGTGGAAATTCAAACCATGTCTACTGTGGTGCCAGAAAGTCCAAATGACACTGTGAAGCGCTTGCTCGGCAGAGAGCCACGCACGCTAGACGCCTTTCTGCGTGAGTGTGTAGAAAATTTCCGGTAGAGGCGGAGTCCACTTATTTTGAAATTTGTGTCGTTGGCAGCATGCTGTTCCGATCTCATACAAGTCATTGAGCTAACGGGACACGATAGTTGAATAAGGAATTACTTAAGTCGGCCAACATATTAATAGTTGGTCTTTTTCTGTCGCATCCGGACGAAACTACGCACTTGGAATAATTTGATTGTATATGGCGCAGTCTCTTCATGATAAACTCAATCAGGATATATTTACGATAGGGGAAGTATAGAAATGGTATGGTATTTGAAAGGGTTAAAGAATTACATAGGATTTAAAGGGAGAGCAAGTCGTAAGGAATATTGGATGTTTATGCTAGTCTATAGCATTGTTTTAATTTTATTTTCCATATTGGAGTCAATCGCCAATATGCCTCCCGTATTATCAGTACTTTATTATTTGTCCACCTTTTTACCGTGCTTAGCTGTTGCTGCTCGCAGACTGCACGATACTGGGAGAAGTGGATGGTGGAACCTAATTCCACTTATTCCTGTAATTGGTGATATTATTTTTATTATATTTGCTTGTCAGGATAGTCAAGAGAATGATAATCAATATGGACCAAATCCTAAAATTTAGTTGTTAAGTTACGCTAACGAGGAACTATAGTTCAATAATGAAAGGGCTGCCGTGAGGTAGCCCTTTGTTCAACTAACGGGCAGGTTAGTTAAAGAAGGCAATTTGAGATATAAGAACAAATGTATTATAGTGTATCTCCAGCAATAAATAATTTATTAAACGATTTGGGAGGAATTATATATGTATGTAACGATTTCAGACTTTAATAAAGAATGGAATAAGGAAGCTATGCTAACTCAAAACGTTTTGAATGGTTTGACAGATGAATCTTTAAAACAACAAGTTTATCCAGAAGGTCGGACTTTGGGAAGGATTGCATGGCATTTAACAACAAATATTCCAGATTATTTATCCCATTTCGGATTTAAGATAGATGGGATAGAAAATGCAGAAAGTGTTCCAACCTCAGCAAAGGAAATAACTGAAACCTTCAAAGTGGTAAGTTCTCACTCAGCTCAAATCATTGAACAACAATGGACAGACAAATCCCTAGAACAAATACAAGAAGCATTTGGAAGACAGGAATCAAATTCTCAAATATTAATGGGACTAATCAAGCACATTGTTCATCATCGTGGTCAAATTACCGTTCTGATACGTCAAGCAGGATTAAAACCGTTTGGGGTTTATGGACCACCAAAAGAAGATTGGATTCATTTAGGTGTGGAAAATCCGCCACAATAATAATAGTGTGCTGACGGGGAACTTTTGCGCAATGAGAACAGGCTGCCAGCATCATCGGCGGTCCTTTTTCAATTAACGGGTAGGTTAACGCAATGTTTGTCCACAATTAGGAGTTCATTGTTGAGCAACCTTTCTCGGATTGAAGCGTTGAAAAGATGATTAATAAAATTGCTTTTTGAAAGAAGGGGAGTTTCATCGCCTTTACTCATCTCATAGTAGAACTACATTGCTTATATGGACTTGGTGAAACAGAAGAGAAAGATACTGTTCCGATTTTTTGCAAATATGGTGTTCATAAGCCTGGCTATCATTGTTTAGCAAATGATTGTCAATTCGCAGGACACGTACCTGCACCACATGAAATTGCTTACTCTCACGAGGATGGGGAAGTAGGTCACGATGCATGGATTGGTTTTGGTGGGGATATGGAGCCTGAACCATATAACGAAAATGCGGTTACCATGCATAAAGATACTTGGAAAAAAGTGTGCAAGGAAAAAGTCCATGATGCTTATGATGAATACATGCTGAAAAGCAAATTAAAAGATAAATGACAAACTAAGCATACTTTTGTATTGAACTAACGGGCAGGATATGCTTAGTTGAAATGAGCAAAAGCAGCCCATCTTTATGGTTATGTTATGGCAGTGATGGTTTGATGTTTGATTTTTGATCTAAAAATGACATCGTTTCGTGTTCACAACCTCAAGACATTGTGAACACGAAACGTCAGGAAAAGTGCGGTTTGTGATGTGGGACGAGTTGTTTACAATGAAGATTAATCAAGGGGAGCCTTATCATAAGAGGGCGAAAATTGTCAGAAACAATGTGGCGCGTGCTACTAGAGTAGCAGCTTTGTGTTTTTGCGAATACATCAAAATAGATAAACTATGCATTAGTAGTACGAAGATAATGGTTATAAAAAATATTGTTATGACTTTTGAGTATGCGGGATATTTTATTGCCAAGGTAATAAAGTTAAGCCAATTGTAATAGTACCTTTATTTCCGAATAATCGGGTGCTTCCAACTTCTTTGCTGATTAGCCATATTTTTAATAGCCTATGTCCAAAGCGCAAAGGTTTTTTTATTATAAATCTAAAGTAAGCAGATATTAATAGAAAAAATAACGAACCAAATGTGGCAATGAAAAGCACATAATTAATTAACAAAATCACAACATAACCCCACTTTTTTATGATTAATTGACTCTATAGGGGGGTTAAATAATGAAAGCTCCTCTATATTGGATAAAAGTCCAACTTAACTTGGGGGCTATTCCGTTTAATATCTTATACTGGCTTCTGCTGATAGCTTTTGTATATGTTGTGATAGGTATATATGGAATGAACTGGTCATATGTGCCTTTCCAATAAGTCTACGGTATGCTTGTTAAATGAACGTATTAAGCTAACGGGCAGGTTAGTTCCAATATAAATGCATATTAGAAACACTGTCACAAAGCAATCATTTTATGAAGTGGAGAGATCCGGCAGTGATTTAGCTTTTGTCTGAATAGAAACGGTGTTTCTTGCGATAAGCCTGAGGAACCACCCCAATCTCTTTTCGAAAAGCATATGAAAAATAACTTGCACTTTGAAAACCGGATGAGCTTGCGATCTCACTGATTGTTCGATCTGTTTCCTGCAGCATCTCACAGCTTTTTTGGATGCGGTATCGAATCAGATAGGAGTTAGGAGATTGGCCCACGTAATGACCGAGCAGCTCACAGCATCGACTGCGGCATACCGATCCCGCGGCTGCAATATCATCAAGCATTATTTTGTTCTCATAATGTTGGTGAATGAACCCTGTCATCTTCCAGATGGTAGCCGACAACTGGTCGTTAGCAAGATGTCCGGAAATCTCCTTCAGATGATCGCCCATGTAGGCACAGATTGCCATTGCCTGAGACAGCAGACGAAATGGATTGCGCGCAGTGCTGTGCATCTCGTTATAGATCTGATTCAGCGCTTGCAGAACTTCCCTCTGCCATTGCAGTTGGTCTGTCAGTAATAGATAATCCTCCGAATTTGGACCAAACTTCTCTTCCCAGTATTCCTTGCCCTCCCAGGTATCCCTCCCAATTAGTGAAGGATGAATGGCTACCACAATAAAAGAGCAGTCTGTCATATCGGGAGAGTACGCGTAATGCAATCGTTTACTATTTACAAAAATCCCCTTGCCTTCGTCGATATGCACCGTATTTCCATTCACAAAAAAGTTCATCGAGCCATCAAGCACGAGAATAAATTCTAGATCCGGATGCCAATGGCATGCGGCTGCGTATCTATCGAATTGGTGCAGGGGGCCTTTACGTACATAAAGCTGAAAATTCGGCAAATTGTAGTCTAATCGTTCGGATAAATCGGAGAATACCTCCAGTTCTGTACGCACGGCAACACATCCTAAAAATACGATTTTGATAATATTATAGCGAATTATTATGGAAATCTCCAACTAAATATACTATTTTTATATTATATTTATTATGGGAAGGGGGCGAAGGACGTGCAACACCGTATACGATCGGCTGTTTCGGGCGATAACCATTTCAATCGTGAGTTGATCCGTCTGGTCATTCCGATTGCATGGCAAAACTTGATTACAGCAGCGGTGATGACGGCGGATATCGTGATGTTAGGGGATATTAGCCAGTCAGCAATGTCGGCTGCCTCATTGGCAGGACAAATCACCTTCGTATTGACCTTGTTCTATATGGGACTGGCAACAGGTGCAGGAATTATGACTGCCCAATATTGGGGGAAGAGAGATGTGAAGACGATCCAACGCGTCCTGAGTATCGCCTGCCTGTTCTCGGTTAGCGTCTCCCTGTTCTTCTTTGGGCTGTCGTTGTTCTTTCCGGAGCTGCTCATGCGCTTATTCACGAATGACGAGGAATTAGTTCGGTATGGCTCGAGCTTTTTGCAAGTGATCTCATTCTCGTACTTAGCCATGGGTATTTCACAGATGTACTTCAGCGTCATAAGAAGCATGGAGAACGCCAGCTTAAGTGCATGGATCAGCTCCGTCTGCTTCATCTTGAATATTCTATTTAACGCGCTCTGCATTTTTGTTTTGTTTCCAGACATGCCCGAGAAGGCGATTCAGGCAGTTGCTCTGGCGACGGTGTGCGCACGTTTCATTGAACTCGGTTGCTGTATCGTGCATTCCACTACGCGGGGGAAGATTAAATTCCAGCTACCTGTGCGTGATGGCATTCAACGCAAACTGCTTCAGGACTTCATGCGATACACGATGCCTATTCAGGGCAATTACATTGTATGGGGTTGCGCGCTGACTGCAACTGCAGCCATTATCGGACATGTCAGCGCAGATCTTGTGGCAGCTAATTCCGTTTCGACAGTCGTGAGTAATTTAGCCATTGTGTTATGCGGGGGGATTGCTAGTGGCGGTTCTGTGCTGATCGGCAAATATCTAGGTAACGGAGAGAGCGAAAAGGCGAAAAGAGCCGGGAATCGGATTAGCTTCTACGCATTGGCATTTGGCGGGTTGGCAGGGCTAACGATTTTGATTATGAAGCCGTTGATATTTAATATGGTGAGCTTGAATGGAACTGCGCAAGGTTATCTGAACGGTATGCTTTATATCTGTGCTTATTATTGTGTAGCCAAGTCATTCAATTCCACGGCCATTGGAGGGATATTTTGCGCTGGGGGCGATGCAAAATTCGGTTTCTGGTGCGACACTATCGTGGTGTGGGGCATCATACTGCCATTAAGTTACTTGTGTGCTTTCGTGTGGCAAGTGCCTCCAACTATCCTATACGCCGTTATTTGCTTAGATGAAATACTGAAGCTGCCAGCCGCGTTAATCCGTTACCGCCAATATAAGTGGATCAAGAATATTACTAGAGATTTTGCAGAAGTAAGGTGAAGTGGCGGTAAACAATATGAAAAGAGATTTTACTACAGAAAGGTGGAACTATATATGACAATGAGAGAAAGAATTGCGGCCGGAAAATTATTTACAGACTACTGTGAGGGCCTGCCACAGGACAGGGCCAATGCAAAAAGAAGAATGATTGCGTTGAATGCGACAGGACCGGATGACTATGAAGAACGTGTAAAACTCATGAATGAAATATTCGGTAAAGAAACAAAGGCATGGATCGAGCCTCCGTTTTACTTCTGTTATGGAACGAACATTGAAATTGGAGAAGGTTCATATATCAACTTTAACTGCAATTTTGTTGATGACACTAAAATTATCGTCGGAAAAAATGTTATGTTTGGTCCAGCCGTAACAATCGCAACCGTTGGGCATCCAATAAACCCTAATTATAGAGCATATATGTATGCTGATCCTGTAATCATTGAGGATAATTGTTGGATTGGAGCTGGTTGCATCATTTGCCCTGGAGTTACCGTTGGAGAAAACTGTGTCATTGGCGCCGGAAGTGTAGTGACGAAAGATATTCCAGCTAATTCTGTTGCAGTTGGCAATCCTTGCAGAGTGTTGCGTACCATCAATGAACACGATATGAAGCATTATTACAAGGACAGAGAGATAACTCAAGAAGATTTAGACGAGGAAGCTAGTTTGAGATAATTCATTTCAATAGACCTCGGCTTGCAAAAATCTTATCAACGCTCTTACTTAGTGCGCATGAAACGAAGTAGAGCGTAGAGAGGTTGATTGATTAAGCTAACGGGCAGGATAACGTGGCGAATGATCAAACTAAGGCAGGACTCGAGAAATCTTTTTTATAACAGTTTTATACTAATCGCAAAGAATTAATTAGTAGTATACTATTGGATATGTGTTCCATTATTGAAGGGAGTGGTGAGGTATGAAGAAAATCTTTGCTGTCGTGGTTGTTACGGAGGAAGTTCAATTATAATCACAGAGGAATTCCTCTGTGATATCAAAATTCTGGAGGAATTTATGTGGTTATTGAATTAAAGCCAGTATCAATTGAGAACTGGTACGATTGTACCAAGTTAAATGTAAAGCAAGAACAAAACAGTGTTTTTCCAGCTCCTGTTGTTTATTGGATTGCAGAATCTAATTTCGTTCATGATTTTGAGTTGCGTGCAATATATTCAGAGGCGTTGCTAGTTGGATTTATTGTCTTTTGTAAAACTCCCGACGAAGACGGTAACCATTGGATACCTGCACTGATGATTGATGAGAATCATCAAGGGAATGGTTTTGGCAAAAAAGCAATGGAAAAATTAATTGATCTTATGAGTCAAAATGGTTGTAATAGATTAATGATCGGGCACAGACCCGACAACTTGATTGCTGGGAACCTGTATGAATCCTTGGGGTTTCAGAGGTTTAGCGAAGAAATAATTGACGGTGAAATCATACGTTTTCTACAACTTAATTAAAGAATCCCCTTAGTAAATAAAATGGCTGTCAGTAAATTACTGGCAGCGGTTGTTCAACTAACGGG
>NZ_FTNK01000070.1 GCF_900156375.1 Paenibacillus macquariensis | reverse complement strand
ACAAGAGCAGTCACTGCTTATCAAATGCAATATACGGATACGTAAAGTATTGTTAAATTCTTAGAGTGAATATTAAGCTTGATTACGCTAACGGGTAACGATAGCTAAATAAAATAGCGGCAGTCTAAGACTTTATTTTCCCGTGACAGTGGGTCACGGTTCCATCTGCCACCGAACGGCATGCATCCCATAATCACTCGGCTTGCAGCGATACCGCGTTGTTGTAAAGGTATGATCTTCATAAGTTGTGTAGCCTCCTGTGCATGTGAGAAATATGACGATATTCACATCCATTATACACAGGTTGGATGCCATCTCACTAATTTTTTACATGCTCGGGATCATCCTTCGGGGATTTCCCGCCTGAACACCTCGTTAACACGAGAAAAACCCTAGCACGCTATGGCACTAGGGCGATCCATTTGCTTGATATTTGCTACTCTATCGTTATCCGCAGAGATACATTTTTGCCGGCATAGGTAAACGTGATGACGGCCTTGCCTTTGCTCACCGCCGTAATCGTGCCCTGATTGGCGGTCGCCTTACCATTCGACTTGGACTTTGCGAGCGACGTTACATCGGTGCTGTTCCCATTGCTGAACACAACCAGTACTTGATAAGTCGTCGTTTGATTTAGAGCAAGCTTTGATTGGGATGCCGTGACCGTTAGCCTCTGCAGCTTAGGCGTGACCTGAACCGGGATTTCAAATGTGCGGTCACCGTAACTGCCGACGATATTCGTCGTACCTTCGGTCAGTCCCTTTACCCTTTCTCCTGTGGCTTTGGAGATTTGCACGTTTCCAGATGACCATGTCACCTTGCTTGCAAACGATACCTTTTTACCGCTGGAATAGGTGCCGATCACTTTGATGGTCTTAGAGGAACCGGCTTCCATCACGAGAGAGGCAGGCTGCACTTCGATGCTCACCAAACTCTCATGTATGGTGACTGGAAGTGACACGCCTTTTCCTCCATAATACAGTTTTACGCTGGCCCGCCCCTGTGACTGCCCCGTCGCCGTTACTGTGCGGTTGCTCTCTTGAATGCCTTTGCCGTCTACTTTCGCCGTCACCTGGGAGGAGACATCTACCGTGCGCCCACCTTCATAAATTGCTTGAACGGAATATGTGACCGACTTGCCGGGCGTCAGAACCAGCTTCGCAGGGGTTACGGTTAGTTTCAAAATCTTCGGCGTAATTTGCACGGGAAATTCGAACTTTTTCTCGCCCATAACGCCTGTAACGATCGTATTGCCTTCCGCTATTCCCTTTATCATCGTGCCGCTAACCTTCGCAACTTGATCATTCCTAGAACTCCACTTTATTTTCGTTGTGAGCGATACTTTTTTTCCACTTGCGTAATAACCTGTTA
>NZ_FTNK01000012.1 GCF_900156375.1 Paenibacillus macquariensis | reverse complement strand
TTTACTATACTTCAGTTGTATATGTCCCCTTCAAGCACATACTCGAATGCAGCTTTTTGAAAGCATGAGGTACAAGTGCGCTGAAGGGGATTTTTCATGGTAGACGTTAAATATGTTTACTTTGTAATGAACCTATTTGACGCTTACCGTAAAATATATCAAGAAATCAAGATTATTATCATTAACCTATACATGGCGGGAGAGTAAGATGTAAACATAAATAATTCGATTTATTGATCTATCTTCACGAAAAAGAACAGGGTATTTGAGATCCTACACCAAATGACCTTGCCTCATTTATGCATGACTCCAAACAGATATATAGCATTTTGTAATTAGAATGCTCCTTCCTATGAATATTTCAATGTATTTAAATATCTCGAATCATACTTAAATAGGGGAATAGGACTATGCCCCGATATTACATATTCAACATGTGACTTACTTCAACTATATATTTAGTTTCTTGAGAAAATAAGCAGTTCTCTTGTTCCGTGATTATAGTTTTTATAATCATATATTTAGATTGAAGGAGGTCGTTTGAAATGTTTAGTTCTGGACAAAAAGCAAGAAAAGCAATTGTACTGGTAGTGTTTATTGCAATGTTTATCAATTTTGCAACCTATGCTAGGGCTGCCGACAATGGAAATGGTACCTACACAAATCCAATTTTGTGGGGAGATTATCCGGATAATGACGTGATTAGGGTGGGTGATTCCTTTTATATGTCATCAACGAGTATGCACCTATTTCCTGGAAGTCCAATCATGAGTTCGAAAGATTTGGTTAATTGGAAATATGAAAGCTACGCTGTTGCCAGAATGGAAGGAGACATGTACGACCTAAAGAATGGGCTGAATGCTTACGACGAAGGTCCATGGGCAACCAGTTTAAGGTATCATAACGGTAAATTCTATTTGTTGTACAACATCAATGGAGATGCTGCATACGTAAGTATCGCCAATAGCGCAAAGGGCCCATGGACGATTTACAAGTTAGAAGATGAACTATACGATCCAGGACTATTTTTTGACGACAATGGAAAGGTATACGTTGTACATGGTCAAGGTCAACTATACCTAAGTGAATTGAATATTGTGAATGAAGAAACTGGTGAACTTTCTATTATTTCTAAGAGAGAGCCTGGAGCATCACGTAATGGAAAGATGATCTACGATTATAAGGGTGGTTATTATAATGAAGGATCACATGTATATAAAATTGGAGAATACTATTACATCCTAAGTACGCCAACCTGGGCTAAAGGTTCAAAAAAGGAAATAGCGATCAGAACAAAAGACTTGGTGAATGGTCCTTATGAAGTAAAGGATATCATGACAAGCTTTATGAATTTTACAGGCAATGGTATACACCAGGGTGGTATTGTAGAGGTTCCTCAGGGTGAGGGAAAGGAATCAGAATGGTGGTCGGTTATATTCCAGGATCGAGGAAAGCTAGGACGTGTTCCAACATTGCAGCCAGTGTACTGGAAAGATGGATGGCCATATTTAGGAGAATTTGATGGGGAAAAAGCGGTTGTTACTTTAAAGAAACCTAATATACCAGGTTTGGGTACAACTGAGCCAAAGGCACCTGCAACATCAGATGATTTCAGTAGCAGCGATTTAGGTCTACAATGGCAGTGGAATCACAACCCTGATAATGAAAAGTGGAGTCTTACGGAGAGACTAGGATATATAAGACTTAAGACATCTAGTGTAACGAATTCATTAGCATATGCAAGAAATACACTTACGCAAAGAATCATTGGTCCAGACAGTATAGGAACTGTACAGATGGATATAAGCCATATGGCTGACGGTGATCAAGCGGGATTATCTGTTATACAAAAAGATTCCAACTTCATTGGAATAAAGAGTGAAGATGGAAAGAAGAGAATCGTTGTTCAGGACTTATGGACAGAAGAGGCATCCATTGATCTTCCAGAAGGAACAACGAATATCTGGTTTAGAGCTGAAATTCCAAGATTTGAATATAGAACGGAGTTTTCATACAGTCTAGATGGGGTGAATTTTACTCGATTAGGCGGAAGATATGAAATGCGTTATGGAACATACGTGGGTATGAGATTTGGTATTTTCAATTATGCAACAAAAGCCCTTGGCGGATATATTGATGTTGATTCATTTGAATTGACAACGACTGAAAATCAAGGGAATTTATTTAGGGTAGATAAGAAAATTGATGCTGAACGTTATGATGATCAAAACTATGTTACAGATAAAAATCTTACTATAAACGCTAAAACAGAGTGGACAGATGATGATGTAAACAGCGGATACGACCAAAGTATGACCAATATCAAGAATGGCGATTGGCTGCGTTATGACCAGGTGGATTTTGGTGATGGGGAGGCAAAATGGTTTAACGCAAGAATAGCCAGTAACAAACCTAGCGGCACGATTGAGGTTAAACTAGCTGATGCAGAAGGCAATCCAGCCGAAACGATAGCCATACTACAAATTCCAAATACAAGTGATTTGAATGCGTATGTAAATGTTAAAGCAGAGCTTACAAAAGAAGTTACAGGTAAGCAAAAGATATTCTTCATATTTAACGGCTCTGATACGGAAATGTGCAAGCTAAACTGGTTTATGTTTGGTTCTGGTGATTATCCGGAGATTGCAGCAGCTCCTGCTCATGTTCAAGTGGATTCACCAAACAGCTCAACGATTGATATCGCATGGGATGCTGTATCCAGAGCATTACAATATGATATCAAGATTGACAATAAGATCATAAGCAATGCTACAAGCCCATTTTCAGAAACAGGGTTACTTGCTGGATCGACTCATACAGTACAGGTTAGATCCAAGAACTTTGCTGGTTTCAGTGAATGGAGTGAGGGTGTCAATATAAAAATCGAAGCTGACCCTGAAATGATTCCTTCAAGTGGCATGACGGTAACCGCTTCAAGTGAAGAAACGCAAGACGAGGATAATAAGGCAGCAAATGTCATAGATGGAGACATAGATACGATCTGGCATACAAAGTGGAATGGTGGAAATACGCCTCCTCACACCTTGGACTTCAACTTAGGACAAATATATGACGTATTTAAGCTTAAATATATTCCAAGACAGTCAGGTGGAGATAACGGTATCGTAACCAAGTACAACATCTACACAAGCATGGATGGTGTTAACTACACCTTGGTCAAGGATAAAGGAACATTTGTAAGCGATTCTACACCCAAAACAGTAACATTCAAACCCACTCCGGCTCATTACCTGAGATTTGAAGTATTGGCTGGAAAAAATGGATTCGGTTCCGCTGCTGAAATGAACATTTACCAAAATGTAGTTCCAATACCGGTCGTATCTGACAACAAGATAACTGCAGCAAGCAGTGAACAAACAGGCTTTGAGGCTTCGAAAGCTAACGATGGTGATATATCTACTGCATGGAAGGCTGTATATGAGGATCCGTTGAAGACTTGGACAGTAGACTTAGAAGAAAAGTATGACCTGACAGAGATCGAGTTAGAATGGGCTGCAGAAAACGCAAGCAAGTACAAAGTTGAAGTGTCAAGTGATAGCAAGGTTTGGACATCTGCAGTTGATAGAACGGCGTATACAGAATCCAGCAAGGTTAAAACAGATAGGGTTTCAAATCAAGAAGTGAGGTTTGTGAAGGTAACATTTATAGAAGGAATCGCTTCTATTGATGAAATAAGAGTTCGCGGTATGAAGAGTGTAATTATACCGGAATCCAACAATGTCGTATTAAACAAACCTGCTTCTACAGATAGCCAGCAGAACAGCAATCCAGCATCAGCAGGTAACGATGGTGATGAGTCAACTCGTTGGTGTGTGGCTGAAGATAAGAATCCACACTACTGGCAGGTGAATCTTGGCGGGAAATATGATTTAACGGGTTCAAAGGTCATATTTGAAAAAGCCGGTAAGGCCATGATGTATAAGATCGAGGTTTCAAGTGACGCTGCAAATTGGACTACAGTGATTGACCATATGAATAACACAACCATCACGGAACAAGTTAGAACAGATAATTGGACTGCTAAGGGTGTTGAACATGTCAAGGTAACTGTCATGGGATACCCGGAACTGTGGGCAGGTTTCCGTGAGTTTGAAGCTTACGGTGCTAAATCAATTACAGATCCAGGTCAAGAATATGAAGCACCATCAACCACAGATAATGCGCCCACCGATTGGATGAATAAAGATGTTACGGTACTTCTGGATGCTACTAACAGTGGAAGCGGAGTCGCTAGCACCCATTATATCGTCAACCATGGAGAGGAGCAAACCGGCAATTCGGTAGTTCTCACGGAAGAAGGCGTTCATAACCTGGAATACTGGAGCTTAGACAAGGCAGGGAATGTCGAGGAGCGGCATACAGCAACCGTGAAGATCGACAAGACGGGACCAAACCTCAAGATTGGGTTGGATCCTACAACACTCTGGCCGGCGAATCACAAAATGGTGAAGGTGAATGCCACACTAGATTCGAGTGATGCCTTGTCAGGAATCAAATCCATCGTGTTAACCTCCATTACCAGCAACGAACCGGACAGTGAAGAAGGTGACATCCAAGCGAATTTGGGCTCAGAAGATACGTCGTTCAGCTTGCGTGCATCAAGATCCGGCGGGGGAATAGGTCGCGTATATACAGTAACTTACACGGCTACCGACCTTGCAGGCAACCAAACGGTTAAATCAGCAACGGTAACCGTTCCGCATGACCAGTCTGGAAAGCCTGGAAAATAAAATACCATCATGAGTTAAAATAAACTGTGACCCACAAGAAGGACACTTTGAAAAAAGTACCCCTCTTGTGGGCCTTTTGAGTTTTAATCAGAGACGGACCAAACCAACCGGGCGCAGACAATCTATAATCTATTGAACAAAAAGTAGCGCTTGCAGGGATGAGACTCTTGGTGTGCAGGCAAGTATTTTTAATAAATGCTTGCCTGCACTGTGGGGGGACCAATGGAGAGGAGCAATGGAAAGTGAGCATATCCAAGATCTAAGTCATTCGGCAAATAACAAATTCCGATGAAGTTTCCCTTGTCTACTATACTTCAGTAGTATAAATCCCCTTCAAGCACATACTCGAATGCAGCTTTTTGAAAGCATGAGGTATAAGTGTGCTGAAGGGGATTTTTCATGGTAGACGTTAAATATGTTTGCGTTGTAAACAATCTATTTGACGCTTACCGTAAATTGATCATGAAATCCAAATTATCGTCATTAACATATCCATGGCGGGAGAGTACGATGTGAACATAAATCATTCAAGGACGCCAAACAGATCGCACTTTGTAATCAGAATGCTCTCTCCTATGAACAATACTCATGAATTTTTAAACTGATGTAAGCGATTCCAATCTGGAAATCCATATTTATTAAAATGCGGATTCATTTTAGATCGAATATGAAGTTATTCAAAAGTAATGAGTTGAACTCAAAGGAGGTGATGCTGACTTTATAGCCATTACATTAAAGGTTAATTACAAGTATCTGAAAGTAATAGTTGAAACTCGAAGGAGGTAAAAGATGTCACTGTCAAAGGTAATTAAAAACTTAGCAATTGTGGTAGCCTCTGTACAGATAATTAGCATTACAATTCCTGCATTTTCGGGAGTTGTGGATGCTGCAACTTATGATGGAATCATAGAATCAAATCAAATGAAGGTTGAAGTGGATCAGAATTTCCCAAGAGTAATAAAGTATGAGTTAAACAATAAAGTGTTAAATGGTTCAGAAGATATATTGAACAAAATCAGAATCAACGGAACAGACTATGTACCAACAGTGAAGTACACAGAAGAGGCAGATAAAGCCCAATATGTGCTATCCGTCGATGAGCTGAATGTTGTAATAACTCTAACAATGACAGTAGAAAAGAATACACTTGATTTTGAAGTAACAAAGGTAGAAGAAAATGGTACAGTAAAAATACACACCATTGAAATTCCAAACCATAGCTTGGTATCGGTAAAAAGTACTGAAGCGGGTGCCGGATTTGCCGGTTCCAGAATGGAAAACGCTGTTTATAAAAAAGGTGATGTGTATCAAGATGTATCAGGTACTCCTACGGTAGATAGTACACCAAAAAACTATATGTACGCGTTCATTAACAATGATGAATTGGCAGCCAGTGTTTGGTCAAATGCATTTGGTGATACGAATACAGATGCGGACAATGACAACCACCGTATTGTTAAGCAGACTACAGAGAAAACGGGTTACTCTCGTACAGCGTTGTGGAGTGCTTCATGGGTATACCGTGGGAATAATATGCCTAATGATATAACTGAGCCATTACCACATTCGAAGGTAGTTATCGCAGAGGATGCAAACGGTGATGCTAAAATGGACTGGCAGGATGCAGCTATTGCATACCGTGATATTATGAACAATCCTGTTGGTAGCGACAGAATGTCGGAACTTGTTGTTCACCGTATACCAATGAACTTTGGTAGCCAGGCAACGAACCCATTCTTAAAGACATTAGATGAGACAAAGAAAATATATTTATCAACAGATGGACTTGGACAGTTTGTGGAATTAAAGGGTTACCAAGCGGAAGGTCATGACTCTGCACATCCAGATTACGGCGGACATATTGGTGTACGTCAGGGCGGACAGAAGGATATGGATACACTTGTAAGAGAAGCACAGAGCTATAATGCTTTCATGGGCGTACATATTAGTGGTACAGGTGCTCACCCAGAAGCAAAGGCTTTTGATAATGATTTGGTTAATATCAACAAAGGCGGTTGGGACTGGCTTGATCCATCATATGATTTTGATGACCCAACATACCGTAGAGAAGTTTATTCTGGCAACAGAATGAACCGCTTACAGATGTTGAAAGACGATGCACCCACGCTTGACTTTATTTATGCTGATGCGTGGTATGAACAGGGCTTTAATGGAAGAAGATTTGCAAGTGAAGTGAATTCTTTAGGATGGACTCTTACTACGGAGTTTCCAAATGTATTAGAAGATGAAGTCGTTTGGAATCACTGGGCAGTTGACTATGATTACGGCGGAAAGAGTATAAAGGGTTATAGCAGTGATATAGCTAGATTTATTAGGAATGACCAGAAAGATACTTGGATAGCTCGCCATCCAATCCTTGGGGGTACTGAGGCAACTGACGCTGAAGGATGGCAGGGTAGAGTAGATTATGATGAAATGATAGATGTTGTGTTCAAAACAAATCTACCAACTAAATATCTGCAAAGCTTCCCAATGACTAAGTACAGTGTAACCAATAATGTGGGACGAATTGAATTTGAAGGAAATGTTGTTGCCGAAAGGACATCAGATGGAAAGAGAATATTTACGAAAGATGGTAAGAAACTTCTTGAAGAAGATGTAACCATACAAAAAGGAACAGATAACGGTAATGTTTATGATGATGTAAAATTCAATAACCTCAAATATTTGTTACCATGGTCGCCAAATGCGGATAAGACAGGAAGCGAATTAGCTGGTGTTGAAGAAAAACTGTACCACTATAATGAAAAAGGCGGAACAACGACTTGGGATCTGCCAAATAGCTGGAATAATGTATCAACAGTTAAGTTGTATACATTAACAGATACTGGTAAACAAAATGAAAAGGAATTGAATGTAGTTAATGGCAAAATCACTATAGATGCTAAACCAAAACAAGCTTACGTTGTATACAAAGGTGATGTTTCTGTAATTGCTAAAGATATGAAGTGGGGATTTGGAATGCCTGCAAAGGATCCAAGCTTCAATAGTGGAACATTAGATAATTGGGATGTAAAGAGTGGTGCAGCAACTGTAGAACGAAATACTCGTGGCCAGTACGAATTAGTAGTAAAAGATAACGCTGATGAAGAGACTGTACTAGAGACTCCATTATCAGGATTAAAGCCAGGAATATACTCAACATCCATATATGTTCAGGTAGGCAATACTCCAAACAGTACAAATGCTAATGATCCAAACACCGCAGGAAAGGCAAAACGTAAGACGACGATTGGTGTTAAAGATTTCGGCGGAGCAGACATAACAAACTATACTGAAAGTTCACCGCTTAAAAACTACATCTCAGCTGACTCAAAGCACAGCACCAATATGCAGAGAATGAGAGTCGTATTTGATGTAGCAGAAGGACAGGAAACTGCAACATTATACTTGAAGGTAGCACAAGGAACGGCGACTGTAACATTTGACGATGTCCGCTCTGTACCTACAAAGAGAGTTGTACCACAATCTCCAGAGGTAGTAGTAGCTGAAGATTTTGAAAATGTTGACCAAGGTTTGACTCCATTTATTATAGCAGATGCTGATGGAGTAAGTGATCCACGTACTCACTTATCAGAATTACACGCTCCATACACTCAGAAAGGTTGGAATGGCAAAGCAGTTGATGACGTATTAAATGGCGGATGGTCAGTTAAGTCACATAAAACAGGTAGCGGTCTTATCATGAGAACATTGCCACAGACTTTAAGATTCGATAAAGGAACAACGTACGAAGTAACATTCAAATATGAGAGCCAGTTCGATAAGAAGATTAATTTCGTTGTTGGCAACGGTACGAAGGAAGTGATGAATGTACCTATGCCGCAAGCAACTGTTCCTACACTGTTTACTGTTAAATTTACAGCAAACTCAGAAGATTACTGGATAGGAACAAGAAATACGGTTGGAAGTTCAGCCGGAGATTTTATTCTTGATGATCTAGTCGTTAAAGAAGCAAAGAATGCTACTATTGATCCACCACAAATTTCGCCTGTTGACTTATCAGTTATACCTGTAGATGGTATCACTGCAAGTGCAACGGGTTATCAAGAAGGTGATAACCCTGAAAATGTTCTTGATGGAGACACAGGCTCATTGTGGCACACAGCTTGGGACGGAAGTGATACATTACCACAATCCATTACGCTTGATTTAGGTAAAGCTTACAATGTAAACAGAGTTGATGTTACACCTAGACAGGAGACTGATGGTAAGGGTGTAGCTAATGGTAATGGATTTATTGCAAAATATGACTTATTTGTTAAGTATGCAGATGCTGAAGATTTTGTAAAAGTTGTTTCAAACGGAACATGGGAAAAAACAATTGCTACAAAACAAATAGCTATTGACAGTTCAAAGGCAATTACTCACGTTAAGTTAACTGCATTAGAAGGACGTGGTAATTACGCATCGGTAGCTGAGATGAGGGTTGCTCAAGAAGCGCCATTCATAACTGGACCAAGTAAAGTTGATGTTAGCACTTCCGTTGGTATGCATCCGGAAATGCCTGCAACTGTAAAGACAACATTGAGCAATGGCGCACAAATGGAATTACCAGTTCAATGGCAAGCAATTGAGCCTTCAAAATATGCTACTGAAGGAACATTTGAAGTCGTAGGGCATATTAATGGAGTTGAGGCTGCAGCGATTACAGCTACTGTTACCGTAACAGCTAGTGAAAAAGCAGATATCGTAGATGCAAAAGTAATGAATGTTTACACGACAGTAGGAACTACACCTGTTATGCCAGAATCGGCTAAAATGATAACTTCCAATGGTACAGTAATAAATGTACCTGTTACTTGGGATGAAATAGCTGAAGGTAGCTACCAGAATGTTGGATCATTCAATGTAGAGGGTACAGTAGAAGGGACTAATATCAAAGCACAAGCTATTGTAATAGTTACAGAACACCAAGCTACAATTCGTGAAATTCCTGAAATAAAAATGAGCACATTGATTGGTATAAAACCACTTTTACCAAATACGATTGAAGTAACAATGAGCGATAATTCAAAGAGATTTGTATCTGTTACGTGGGAAAGCATTTCTGATGAGCAGATAAGCAAAGAAGGTCAGTTTGCTGTAAATGGTACGATCGAAGGTGCGGATAAGAAAGCTATTGCAGAAATTACAGTAAAAGAAGATCCAAACATTGCATTGAGGAAACCTGCAACTGCAAGCAGTCAGCAGTCAAGTAATACTGCAGTGATGGGTAATGATGGTCAAACATCAACTCGTTGGAGCGTAAGTGATCCAAAAACTGAACACTGGTGGCAGGTTGACCTGGGAGCACAGTACGATGTTACTAGTTCAAAGATTACTTGGGAATCAGGTTCAAGTACTATGAAGTATAAAATAGAAGTATCTTCCGATGGGGAGAACTGGGAAAAAATTGTGGATAAGTGGGATAATCCAGTTACTGAAAGTTTCACAGAAGATACTTGGTCAGCTAATAATGTTAAATTTATAAAAGTGACTGCTTTAGGTGTTGATACAACATGGGCAGGTTTTCGTGAGTTTGAAGCTTACGGTGCTAAATCAATTACAGATCCAGGTCAAGAATATGCAGTTGAAGTACTAAATGGTGAAGGTAGCGGAAATTATGCTAAAGGAGCCACCGTTACAATAGCAGTATATGAAGCACCAGAAGGTCAAGAATTTGACAAATGGATTACTGATAATAGTAGCGTTGTATTCAAAGATGCAAGTGCAAAAGCTACTACATTTGTAATGCCTGGTGAAGCAGTAAAAGTAACAGCAACTTATAAAGATGTAACAGATCCAGGTCAAGAATATGCAGTTGAAGTAGTAAATGGTGAAGGTAGCGGAAATTATGCTAAAGGAGCCACCGTAACAATAGCAGTATATGAAGCACCAGAAGGCCAAAAATTTTACAAATGGATTACTGATAACAGTAACGTTGTATTCAAAGATGCAAGTGCAAAAGCTACTACATTTGTAATGCCTGGTGAAGCAGTAAAAGTAACAGCAACCTATTCATCGGATGGTGACTGGACACCATCACCAGATCCAACGCCAAGCCCTACACCTACACCAAAACCAAAAGATGATAATAAGCCAACAAAACCAGCAGATCCAGTAAAACCAACTAAGCCTGAAACTCCAAAAGTAAAGCTTTCTGATCTTGCGGATCACTGGGCTAAGGCGTCCATTGAAAAATCGGTTGAACTTGGTTTTGTAACTGGCTATGAAGACGGGACTTTCCGTCCGAATGGTACTGTAACTCGTGGTGAGTTTGCAACGATGTTAGCAAGAGCGCTGAAATTGGAACATGGCGATACTGAGTTTAGTTTTGCTGATCAAAAGCAAACACCGGTATGGGCTCAGCCATTCATTCATGCACTTATAAAAGCTGGTTTCATTTCTGGATACGAAGATGGTTCTTTCCGTGCAAATAATGAAATAACACGATCTGAATTCGTAGTCATTATTGTTCGTGCATTAGGTCTTGAAGTGGATTCTAATGCACACCTGACATTTAATGATGCGAAGCAGGTTCCGGCATGGGCTAGATCCTATGTTGCAGCAGCCGTGGAAGCGGGTCTAGTTAAGGGGAACGGTGATGGCAAATTCAATCCCAACGGTTCAACAACTAGAGCTGAAGCAGTCACTTTGATTCTAGCAATGCTTAACGCAAAAAAATAGAAGTAACTTCGAAGAAGATCGTCTGCTCTAGTGCAGGCGATCTTCTTGCTTCTTCATGAGATCGATAAAAAGTCGGGGCAGATGAATTTGGTTGTAGCAATTGCAATTAGCTTATATTATGGAATATCTAGAGATATGTGAGATTAAAAAGCGTACAGGGTTGCCTATAACTATATCATGATTTTGAATGTTTTATCATTCTGACCTCTTATCGGAAGGGCTATGATGAAAGTAGCAGATGAGTAATAGCCTGCATCAAAAAAGAATAGGGGAAAATGTTATAGTCATTGATCTTCTGACTAAAGAAGTGGTAACTGGCAGCTATCAAGAAATCCAAATTATTGTCATTAACTTATAAGTAGCGGGATAGTATGGAAAAATAATTTTACTCCATATATTCAGTTTATTGAGAAAATAAGCAGTACTCCTGCCCCACGGTGATAGTTATTACCACATTGATTTTAGGCGAGTTAAACAATCTTAAAGAAGTTAGAGAAGAACGCTATATTATACTTCAGTAGAATAAATTCCCCTCAAGCACATACTCGAATGAAATCATGAGGTACGAGTGCGCTGGAGGGGTTTTTCGTTTTTTATGGTAAACGTTAAATATGTTTACTTTGTAATGAACACATTTGACTTTTTCTGTAAAATTCGTCAAGAAATAAATATATTGTCATTAAACTATCGATGGCGGGAGAGTAAGATGTAAACATAAATAATTCGATTTATTGATCTATCTTCACGAAAAAGAACAGGGTTTTTGAGATCCTACAACGAATGACCTTGCCTCATTTATACATGACTCCAAACAGATATATAGCATTTTGTAATTAGAATGCTCCTTCCTATGAATATTTCCATGAATTTAAATATTTCGAATCATACTTAAATAGGGGAATAGGATTATGCCTCGATATTACATATTCAACATGTAGCTTACTTCAACTATATATTCAGTTTCCAGAGAAAATAAGGAGTTCTCTTGTTCCGTGATTAGAGTCTTATAATTATATGACTGATATGACTGATAAGGCTCCCTGTGCAGAGCTGGACAATATCCAAGCAGAGTTCTTTGTATCACCCTCAGGTAGCGATACAAATGACGGGTCTCACGACCATCCTTTCGCTACTTTGCAAGCGGCTCGAGATGCAGTGCGTCTAATTAACAGCTATATGACCGGAAATATATACGTGTCTATTACATCTGGTAGTTATTACGTCGATAATACGTTTTTATTCAATGAAAGTGATTCGGGTACGATTGGATTCGACGTTATTTATAGGAATTTGGATGGTTTGGGGACTGCGAAATTCATAGGCGGCAATAAAGTAACTTCGTCATGGAGTGCAGAATCGCGTACAGGCGCAGATGCAGACCTCCCTACTGCTGTAGAGGGAAAAGTATATAAAACTAATGTTGGAACAGGTATTTTTCTCTCAAATTAGTTGCGATCATCTCGAATAATGATTTTTTATAGAAAACACGAAAAATATGAGTCATAGAGTATCAGAATTGAAGTTATGGAAATATTGGGACAATTTGTTTGGTCTTGCTTCCAAACAACGGGGGACGTGTATGAGATGGGCGGTTCTTTCAATGATTAATATAATAAAAAATGTTAAAAAACATAAAAATGAATAGTTTTTGTGGTTGTTGGTTTACGAGTAGCCAAACTATACTGTAAGCGTTATCAGTATTCTGTTTGACAAGATTTAATCTTGTCAAACGTATGAAGCAAAGAGAGGTGAAATAATGAATAGTTGGGTGCTGTAATAATGAACTTCAGAAAAAAGAAATAACAACATCAGTTAAGGAAGGAGATGTGACGGGGGTTCACTTCAGAAGCGATCACATCGGAAATTAAACAGGGAGGAAAGATGCGAAATGGTGAAAACTTATCATAAATTCACTGCTATAATGATTGTTCTTTGCATGGTATTAGCCATAGATTTAAGTTCGGTTACAGATGCATTCGCTGCTGAAAAGGCTCCCAGTGCAGTGCCGGGCAATATCCAAGCAGAGTTCTTTGTATCACCCTCTGGTAGCGATACAAATGACGGGTCTCACGACCATCCTTTCGCTACTTTGCAAGCGGCTCGAGATGCAGTTCGACTTATTGACAGCAATATGACCGGAAATATATACGTGTCTATTGCATCTGGGAATTATTACGTCAATAGTACGATTTCATTCAATGAAAGTGATTCGGGTACGAATGGATTCAACATTATTTATAGGAATTTGGATGGTTTGGGGACCGCAAAATTCATAGGCGGCAATAAAGTAACTTCGTCATGGAGTGCAGTAACGCGTACAGGCGCAGATGCAGACCTGCCTGCTGCTGTAGAGGGAAAAGTATACAAAACTAATGTTGGAACAGACATTAATTTCAATACCTTATATGTTAACGATGCCAGAGCAATTATGGCACGAACAAAAAATTTAGAAATCGATCCAAGATTTCCTGCAGCATCAACTACCTATATGAGATCAGCCGGCGGAGGCATCAATACCCTCATCTATAAGTCTGGTGATATTGATTCCGAGTCATTGACTGGAATGATTCATGCACAAACTCGAGGAGACTTGGATGCACAGGTATATATGTGGGATGGAGGCTATTGGGATTGGATGACGGACACCATTCCAATTGCAAGCATAAATACATCCACACGTACACTTAACTACAAAACCGACCCGAATAATAGAGCGGCATATCGCCCCAAATACGCTACACGCAGCGATGCAAGATACTTTTTGCAGGGAAATTTAGGGTTCCTGGATCAGCCCGGCGAATACTACTTCAACAAAACGACAGGGGATCTGTATTATTATCCTACTATCGATTCCGGTAATATAAGCGATCAGGACATCGTGATCCCTGCGGTAGAGAAAATCATTGAGGTCAAAGGCGCCGCCCGTACAAGCATGGTATCGCATATTACATTCAGTGGGTTGGAATTTAAAGACACCAATTTCCCTGACTACTACAGTTACGGGTGGAACTGGGGGGATGCAGGTGACGGCTTAGGATATTACCCGCCGGAGGCTGCAGGTAGTACACAGCCTTCTTACAGCGAACAGTCCGAAAGAGTGGAGTTTCAGGTTGGTGTAATCACCTTAAGCAATACGAACAACATCACGATTACCAATACGCATATAACAAATGCGGGGATGTTCGGTATTGAACTCTATCTTGCAAACCAGTACACGAATATCAACAACTCTCTTATTGAAAATACCGGGCATGGCGGTATCAATCTGGAGGGTGGCTATCCCGGCGTAGGCGGGGATTCCAATGGGGACGGCTATAACAGCCATAACATAGTAACCAATACGATTATTCATGATATTGGTCAGTTGGTTGGTCAAACCGCTGGTGTTACAATTAACAACTCCGGCTATAATACATTATCGCATTTAGAAATTTATAACACGCCAAGAAGAGGCTTATTTTTGACCGCCGGTTACAGCCGTAACGGCGGAACGGCATCCCCAAACGGTGATGCAAATTTCAATATAATGACTGATATGTATTCGCATCATAACACTTTCGAATATATCTACTTGCACGATAGTCAACAGGATGGTGGGGATGACGGTGCATTCTTCGCGTGCTATCTTTACAGAGGCCCCAATTCCAAACCAAATTATATTAACCAGATGGTAATAGACAATGTGGGGGCAAACCCCAGTATGAGTGATATAGCACCAAACGGAATGAACTTGGATATGGGTACTTCCGGGTTTGAATTGAGTAATGTAAAAATAGTAAATCCGCAGCATTTTAATTTTGAAATAGGCGGCGGTGATTCAAGATATAAATTGACCAATACAAATATTGATTTTGGTACTGCCTACAATCAACTCGCTACTTTTGATGATTCTTTGATGGACTATGCCAACATAGGAGTTGGGGCTGATTTCCCGAGTGTCTATAGGCCAGTAAGTAACACATTTCAGGAACCTGCCGATATCTTTTTCAAAGATGATTTTGAAAACGGGTTGGACTTATCCAAATGGGTATTCAGAGGAACTAAACCCCGTATCACAACCGAATGGATGTCAGAGGGAGCTTTTAACGGCAAGAAAGCCTTGAAAATCGATAGCGATAGTGCCGTAACGGGAGTGAAGCCTGTCCTGTACAGGGATCTAGGTCCTTCACTCAATAAAATAGTTACTGTGAAATTATTTGACAGGCAAAACGAATCTCAAGCTCCATACGATTCTGGGGCTACTATTTCAACAACAGTCAAATCGCTGGCAAGGGTTGACAATAGTGTTAATGCAGTAGGCTTGGGTTTGGATACGACAGTAGATAGAAACTATTATGTTATTCTTAACGGCTCCACAGAAACTGCAACTTCTATTCCTCGTACTTATGGTTGGCATGAATTGAAATGGGATTACACCAGTGGTACTGATGTAAAGTTGTATATTGATGGCGTACAAGTTCAGACCTTGAGTTCAGTAACCAATTTCAATCGCGTTGAGTTGGGGTCTGATGACGGCAAAGGGGTAAGCTATTACGATCAGCTATACATCTATGGTGGAAAATTTGCACCACCGCTGTCTACGCTCCCAATTCCTCCCATGAACTTGGCACAGAGTGCATCAATTACAGCATCATCTTATCCTCTAAATGACCAAAGATATGCTCCACAGAACGTAGCAGATGACATCATAGGTGTATGGGGCTCAGGGGAATGGGCATCCAACGGCGAAGCTAATCCGTGGATACAGCTTGACTGGAGCAGTGGTCAGATGATTAATAAATTATTCCTTTATGACCGTCCGAATCCAAATGATTGGTCAAAAGGAGGGACACTTACATTCAGTGACGGTAGTTCTGTTGTAGTAACAGGAATACCGAATGATGGCACAGCAAAAGAAGTATCATTTGATGACAAGAATGTTACATGGGTCAGATTCCAGGTAACAGGCAGTACAGGTAATAATGGCTTGTCGGAGTTTCAGGTATATAGGGTAGCAACTTCCCTGACTGTACCTAAGGGACTTACAGCTAATGCATCAAGTAGTTCTCAGGTTACTGTGACCTGGGATGCTGTAGATGGTGCAACGGGCTATGACCTTGAGGTGGACGGTGGAGTTATAAATAATGTTACTAGTCCGTATGTACACACGGGATTAGACGGAACATCAACCCATACGTACAGGGTAAGGGCAAAGGATGCCTCAGGGATGACATTATGGAGTTCGCCTGTGAAAGGATTAACACCGGCACAAACATTGGGGAAATTTGAGGCTGAGAGTTACCTAGCCATGTCGGGAATTCAAACTGAATCATGCTCTGAAGGTGGCCAGAACGTAGGGTATATTGATGCTGGCGATTGGATGGAATATAGAGTAAACGTACCTGCTGACGGAGCCTACGTCGTAAAGTATAGGGTAGCTGTAAACAATGGTACAGGCGAGGTTCAATTTACGGTCGACGGAGTTAATAAGAAAACCACATCACTACCGGCAACCGGAGGTTGGCAGAACTGGACGACTGTTACTGATACCGTATCATTGGAAGCGGGTACACAGACTGTGAGGCTGAAGGCTAGTAAAGGCGGTTGGAACTTCAACTGGTTCGAGTTGTTGAATGCAGCTGACAAAAAATTAAACAGCATCACATCTCCTTCAGCGATCACAGGCTTGGCGAACGGCACGGAGAAGACGGCGGATGCACTTGGCTTGCCTTCTACAGTCGGATTAGTTACTGATGGAGGAAATGTAAACGCGAAAGTATCGTGGAATGTAGATGCTTCCAGTTATGATCCAGCTGTTAAGGAAGAACAGACCTTCACGATCGATGGAACCGTGACCTTACCAGAAGGTGTGAACAATCCGAAGAACGTAGCCTTGACAACAAGCATCCAAGTGACAGTGCTTCAAGCCGATCAAGAAGCCGATCAAGAAGCGCCAATGACAACAGATAATGCGTCCACCGATTGGATGAATAAAGATGTTACGGTACTTCTGGACGCTACTGACAGTGGAACGGGAGTCGCTAGCACCCATTACATCCTAAACGATGGTGAGGAGCAAACCGGCAATTCAGTCGTCTTCAAGGAAGAAGGCGTTCATAAATTGCAATACTGGAGCGTAGACAAAGCAGGGAATGTCGAGGAGCGTCATACCGCTACTGTCAAGATTGACAAGACGGGGCCGAACGTCACGTTCGAGTTGGACCCTACGACATTATGGCCAGCCAATCACAAAATGGTGAAGGGGAATGCCATACTTGATTCGAGTGATGCTTTGTCAGGAATCAAATCCGTCGTGTTAACCTCCATTACCTGCAACGAACCGGACAGTGAAGAAGGTGACATCCAAGCGAATTTGGGTTCAGAAGATACGTCGTTCAGCTTGCGTGCATCAAGATCCGGAGGGGGAACAGGTCGCGTATATACAGTTACTTACACGGCTACCGACCATGCAGGCAACCAAACAGTTGCAACTGCAACCGTAACTGTCCCGCACGATCAGTCTGGAAAGCCTGGAAAATAAAATACCATCATGAGTTAAAATAAACTGTGACCCACAAGAAGGACATTTGTACAAAGTGCCCCTCTTGTGGGCCTTTTGTGTTTTAATCAGAGACGGATTAAACCAACTGGGCGCAGATGGCGCAGACAATCTATAATCTATTGAACAAAAAATAGCTCATGCAGGGAGGAGACTCTTGGTGTGCAGGACGAGCATTCCGCATCACCATGACCTGGCTGATCAAAAGCAAACATCGGTATGGCTCAGCCATTCATTCAAGCCATTGCTAAATCTGGCTTTATTTTAGGATACGAAGAGGGTACATTCCGTGCAAATCATGAAATAAACAGAAGTGAATTAGTGTTATTATCATTCGTGCACTGGGTCTTGAAGTAAGTCCAAATGCTTCGTCAAGAGATCGATAAAAAGGAGGGGCAGTTGAATTTGGTTGTAGCAATTGCAAATAGCTTATATTATGGAATATCTAGGGATATGTGAGATTACAGAGCGTGCAGGTAGCCTAAAACTATATCATGATTTCGAATGTTTTATCATTCTGATCTCTTATCGGAAGGGCTATGATGTAAGCAGCAGATGAGCAATAGCCTGCATTAAATAAGTATAGGGGGAAAGTAAAATGTATAATGTTCGACCACGTATTACACGCGTATTAAGTATGATCATGATTTCGGCCTTAATGATTCCATTGGTTTCAGGTTGTACTAAAGGGGAAACGGCTACTAATAAGGGGCAATCTACTCAGCCGGATACGCAGCAGGAGCAGAAAGAAGAAAAGAAGGATCCTGTTACATTAAAATTCCCAATATGGTCAACGATTACGGAGGACTTATTTACGAAGCTAGATCTTGTAAACGAATACAAAAAGGAACATCCTAATGTCACCATTGAATTGGAGCTGTTAAAGGATACGGAGTATGAAAATACGATGAAGATCCGGAATGCAGCAAATGAATTGCCAGATATTTTGCCACTGAAATCAGCATGGCTGATTAATTTCAAGGATAATATTGTGCCTCTTGATGACTTAGACGCAGCCAAGAACAATATATTCGCAGCTGATTTCAAGGTGGATGATCATATTTATGGTGTACCAGAAAGCCAATTCAATGAGTTTGTTTGGTATCATAAGAGCATTTTTAAGGAATATGGAATTGAGATTCCACAGACTTGGGGAGAGTTTGTAGCTGCTGCGAAGACCATTAAGGATGGCGGCAAATATATTCCGATTGCGATGGGCGGTAAAGACGGTTGGCCGAATTATCCTTTCAACGAATTTATGCCATCTCTGGTAGCTAACGATGGGGATTACTGGTCAACGATGGCGACGAAGGATGAGCCTTTTACGAAAGGCGAAGCCTTCTATGATGCTTATGTGAAGATTCAGGAGTTGTACGATGCTAAGGTAATGGGTCCTGATCCACTTGGTGTTGGTTTTGATCAATCCAAGCTAATGTTTGGTTCAAATCAAGCAGCGATGATTGCTCTCGGTCAATGGTTCGGTAGTGATCTGAAATCGATGACTGATGTGGATATGAATGATATCGGTGCATTCTTGTTACCGGTTCGAAATTCAGTAGATGATCCATTCAATACGATTTCCATGGTAGATACGTTCTTTTCAATTCCAAAATCTTCGAAGTATCCAGATGAAGCGAAAGAATTCATTAACTGGTTCTTCAGTGACGCTTGGTATTCTAAATATATGACCGAAGCTCAACTTCAATCGACGATGAAGGATGTAAAGATTGATCTAGGTACAATGTTTGATGGTGCTTTTGACGTATCAAATCTGAATTATGTGCTTAATAAAGGCGGCAATGAGGATTATAAGAAAATTGAAACGGCAATTAAGTTCGATGTGAAGAAAATGGGGCAGGACATGATGGCAGGCAAGGATTTCAATAAGATGATGCAGGATATGAATAAGAGTTGGAAAAATGCCCGTTCCAAATAAATAAATCTCAATTCGAAAGGTGAGTAATGAGGAAGGTGGCTATCGTTAAGATGAGCCACTTTCCTTATAGAGAAAGGAATGGAAGGCAGAAATGAAAACGATTTCTATGCAGAAAAACATACTGTTATTCGGATTTTTATTAATTCCTGTACTGCTGCTATTGATGTTTGTTCTATACCCGCTTATAGAGCTTGTCAGAATAAGTTTTACCGATTGGAATGGAATGGCTGCCCAGCAAGTTTATATAGGTTTCGACAATTACATTAAGATGTTTACGGATTCATCAGATGTATGGCTATCACTTCGCAATAACGGCATCTACTTCATTTTCCATTTAATTATGATACCGCTTGAACTAGCGATTGCGGTTTTATTGGATAGTAAGATTCGTGCCAGTAAGTTTTTTAAGTCCATCATATTCATGCCTTACATAATCAATGGGGTTGCTATCTCGTATATATTCGCCTTCTTTTACAGTCCCATTAATGGTGGGTTAAATGGGATTTTGGAAGCGCTTGGGCTAGAGTCGCTCATACAGAATTGGTTGACGAATGATTCTATAGTTAACATTAGCTTAGTGTTTGTATCGATTTGGCGATTCTCAGGCTTCCATGTCATCTTATTCCTAGCCGGCTTACAATCCATTCCTCAGGATCAATTCGAGTCAGCAAAAATCGATGGTGCCAACAGTATTCAGAATTTCTGGTATATTATCGTTCCTGGTATAAAAAAGGTACTCGAGGTTATTTTGTTCTTAAACATCGTTGGGGCACTACAAGTGTTCGATATTCCGTATATTATGACACAGGGCGGTCCGGGTCATGCGAGTAGTACATTTACATTATATACGCTGGAGACGGCCTTTAAATTTAACAGCTTCGGTATGGCTTCTGCGATGGGAATCACGATGTTAATTCTCATTATAATCCTGAATGGTGTACAGAACAGGCTGTTCAACCTGAAGGGGGTTGGTGAGGAATGACGACAAATCGGTTAGCAAACCCTATCAAGAAGTTCGCCTTGTATTTAATTCTACTTATGATATGTATGATTATCTTCATACCCTTACTTATAACGTTATTTGCTTCATTTAAAACTTCGATGCAGATCGGCTCGGAATTTGCTCTAAAGCTACCTGAAAGCTTTAATTTCAATAACTACAAAGTTGTACTAGAAAAGGGAAAGTTTTTACAGGGGTTGGGTAATTCTTTATTCCTTATTGCGGTCAGTGTCATTATTAATTCTCTATTAGGAACAATGACTGCCTATGCGATTAATAGATTTGATTTTCGCTTGAAGAAGATCATACTCGGTCTCTTTTTAGCAGGTATGATCATGCCCGGTATGATTACTGAAATTTCACGGTTTACCATTATTAAAAATCTTGGACTTTATAATTCAATTTGGGCTCCGATCGTGATTTATGCAGCAACTAATCTGGTACAGCTCTATATTTATACGCAGTTCATAAATGGTATTCCCAAAGAATTGGATGAGAGTGCGATGCTGGATGGTAGTTCGTACTTTAAAGTTTTTACTAAAATGATTTTCCCACTTCTGCTGCCGGCAACTGCAACATTAGCAATTATTAAAGCTGTTGATGTTATGAATGATATGTATATCCCGTATCTGTATATGCCGTCAAGCACACTAAGAACGTTGACTACGACTTTGATGTATTTTAGTAGTTCAAAGTTTGGAAGTTGGGATTATTTAAGCGCTGCGATTATATTGGTTATGTTACCGACACTTGTGATTTACCTTATATTTTCAAAGTATATTTTCAAAGGTATTGTTGCGGGTGCAGTGAAAGGATAAGAAGATGCTAAGATTAATAATCAGAGATTTGAAAGAAACTTATGTGAAGAGTAAATAGAGTATCATGTTTCTATACGTACAAAATACTGTTGCTCCACTGGCACTGATGAGGTCGGGGCTGAGGGTCCCCCTAGGCTCCACCAAATAATACATTCAAACCATTTCATTACGAAGTGGTTTTTCTATTTTGGCGGATAGCCTAGGGAGGGATGAACCCCTAGAGTTTCGCCCGCGCGGACGTAGTGGAAGATGTATTATCGACAGCAGGTTGTCAATATGTTAATCTGCAATCATGACAAACTCGACTGAAAAGCCGGATGATTCGCTTAGCCGATTCTCATTGAACATTTTTAGAGTTTACGGATTGTTGATGCTGGCCGGCGATAATGTGACGATACCATTGGGTCAGATTAGCGCACGATGGCAAGTGCTTGGTCGGGCAGGAATCAACTGCAGACCGTAGCCAAGATGGTACGAGATATGGGTCATGCGCGACAGAGCGTGCAACGTATAGCTGATCTGCTGGAGAGCGAAGGACTGATTGCTAACCGGGATCCAAGGAGAAGGGACGGCAAAGAATGAACAATATTTATGATCGAAATCATACGATCGAGATTTTAGCACGTATCGATAAGTTGGGAGCTCATTCACAACCCCATTGGGGGAAGATGAATGTTGGTCAAATGCTGGCTCACTGCTCCGCATTCCAGGACATTGCCTCGGGAGTTTCTTTCCCAAAGAGAGGATGGCTAGGGATCGTGATTGGAGGATTTGTGAAATCAGCTGTTTATAATGACAAGCCATTACCTCGCAATATGTCAACTATCCCGACCATTTTATTTGCAGACAAAAGAGAATTCGAGAAAGAAAAAGAATTATTGAAACAAAAAACCGACTTATTTCAGCGCAATGGACCGGAGAGGTGTACGACTCATCCCCATCCCTTTTTCGGTAAGCTCACCTCCGAGCAGTGGGGCATCTGTATCTATAAGCACTTGGACCATCATTTACAGCAGTTTGGCGTTTAGTTTTCTCGAATGTGATATTCAGGTTGTTTTTGCCACTTGTTAGACAGCATCTCTCAGTGCCGTTCGTATATAATTGGGTAGTGTAACCAACCACGATGGGAGCACGTAGTGGTTGGTTACACTACCCAAAAGAAATGAATACCTGTATAAAGATTTATCACGGGGCTTAGCTCAGCTGGGAGAGCGAATCAGTATTGAATACTGATTCGAACATATTAACGATATTCATCGAACAAAAACCTCCCTCTCCATCAAAAAAGGTCCCTTTCGAAACAAATTCCCTAACCTTGAGAAACAACTGTAGGTTCTTCCGGAGCGCTCCTTTCGGTATAATGAAAGCGCATACTATTCCGTGAAGGAGATTATATATGAACTTTGACTTAAGCATAGTTCCATTCAGTCGAAGAGAATCGTTCCTAGCGATCTCAATTCTGCCTGAAGCTCAAGATAGACAACAAGGTTTGT
Source organism: Paenibacillus macquariensis (assembly GCF_900156375.1). GTDB lineage: Bacteria > Bacillota > Bacilli > Paenibacillales > Paenibacillaceae > Paenibacillus_AQ > Paenibacillus_AQ macquariensis. The sequence continues at coordinate 157,017 of NZ_FTNK01000012.1, read as the reverse complement.
ATTTGCGCACCGTGCGGGGTGGTGACGATAAATTCGGCGAGGCATTTCTTATCCATATGTTGGATGACAGCGGCCAATCTGTACCGTTCCATTCAGAAGCTTTCCCCGAACTGATCCGGCTGAAATCGGCACTAGGCTTGACGGCTGAGATCTGTATCTCTGACAGCCGGACATTCCGTGTTCGGACGAATGGCTGCGGCATTCGCTTGACCTTCCGTACGGCCGCTTATGATTATGCGTATCAAGCAGCTCCCAGCAGTTGGGAAGTAAACAGCTTCACCCATGAATGCAGGTTCATGCTCACTGCGCTTGTTGGAGAGCTGCGGATGGAAGTTCCATGGGACAAAATCAAAAGCTCTTATGTTATCGCAGATTTCTTACCAGACAATAAATCAGGTAACTCAGAATTTGCTATTGAAGAATTCCGGACAGTTTGGGAGCAGCGAGCTTCTTGGGAACCATTTGACGATATCGTTAAGCAAGTGAAGGAAGAGTTTAGCCACTGGCTGAATCACAGCTTATCCTTGCCACAACGCTGGGAGGAAAGCCGAGCGCTTGCCGCCTATATTACGTGGTCCTGCCTCGTTCCAGCAGAGGGCTGTCTCACCCGTCCTGCGATGTATATGTCGAAAAATTGGATGACGAATATTTGGAGCTGGGATCACTGCTTTAATGCAATGGCGCTTGTTCGCCATGATCCGAAGCTGGCATGGGATCAGTTTATGATTTTCTTTGACCGGCAGGATGAGAGTGGACTAATCCCGGATTTCATCAACGATAAGTTTGAGCTGTGGAATTGCAATAAACCGCCAATTCACGGATGGACGCTTGCTTGGATGATGGCCCGAACGGACTTTATCAAAGAGGCGCAGCTTCGTGAGGTTTACGGACCTCTGTCCAAATGGACAAAGTGGTGGTTCCATTACCGCGATGGTGATGGAGACGGCATCCCTCAGTACAATCATGGCAACGACTCCGGTTGGGATAACAGCACGGCGTTCAACAATGGCATTCCAGTAGAGAGCCCGGATTTAGCAGCCTTTCTTATTCTGCAAGCAGAGATTTTAGCTGAGATTGCGGAACAGCTTGGACATATGAAAGAGGCTATAGAATGGCGACAGCTTGCTGAAGGCACACTGGAAAAGATGATCAGCCATTTCTGGAAAAATGGTCGATTTACGGCTTGTCGATCCGGCACGCATGAGGTTTCCGAAGGAGACAGCCTACTCTTGTTCGTTCCAATTCTATTGGGCAAACGTCTGCCTGAGCATATCCGTACTGCGCTGCTGCAAGGGCTGAGGGATGAGAGCAGATTCTTAACTGCTAATGGCTGGTCGACAGAGAGTATAAATAGTCCCTTCTATAATCCCGACGGCTATTGGCGAGGTCCAATCTGGGCACCTTCGACAATGATACTTGTTGAAGGTGTTGCCACAGCAGGAGATCGTGAGCTTGCGGAGGCGGTCTCACGCCGGTTCTGCACAATGCTCGATCGAAGCGGAATGGCCGAGAATTTCGACGCGATTACGGGGCAAGGTTTACGGGATCGAGCTTTCACCTGGACGTCGAGCGTGTTCCTTATTCTAGGTAATGAATATACAACTTAATGAATTGCTGCACTTCCACAACGCCATAAACGGGCGGAAGGGAGGTGCTTTTGACGTTCAGAAGGATCGATCTCATTCGTGATTGGTGAAGCTGCAATCCAGTGAATTTCCTGCTGAGTTGGGTTTTGGTTACATTGTTCCGTCAAAGTGATCCGTGCTACACTTCAAGTATTATTTTGTAGAGGACGGAGGGTGAACTAAGATGAATCATTTACTAAAGCAAATCTACAACCGTCTTTTGTCTGGCTCTTACAGGAGCATACGAACCAAACTGCTCTTCTGTTTTCTCATTGTGACGATTATTCCGCTACTCTCGCTTGGAGCCTTGTCTTATTACCAATCTGCAAAGGTCATTAATTCTCAGTTTGGTAAATATGGAGAGAATGCAGTAGCTCAATTGGAACAGCAAACGAGCTCTTATTTGAACCGCATGAGTCAGACAACGGAAACGATTTATTCCTACTTACTTGATCCTGCGCGGGTTGATCTAGGAGATCAGATACCCACATCGTATAAAGATATTATGGATAAGAATGATTTTGAAGTACTTTTGAAAGCGCTTAAACAGGATCGGACAATGGGTATCTATATTATTACCCGTTCCGGCTATTACTACGGGGAAAATAATCTCGATGTATCCAAGCTCAGTCTTATACCCGCATGGCCAGTAATGAAGAATTCGTATTCTGAAAAGTATTGGCTAGGATTTTATCCTCAGAATCACGGTATGGAGGATACGATTGAGAACGGGATTTCGGTGCTTGGCTTGGCTGTTTCGGTTAATAATCCTTACGGAGCACTGCGAGGCAGTAAAATTTTAATCGAAGAAAACGCCGAAGATCTGCTTCATATGTTCCAGTTGTTCGAGAACGATACGAAGGCTCATCTCAAAATAGATGATCCACAGGGACGGGTTATCTATGAGACGGCAGCCACCTTCAATTCCAAAGAGAGTGACATCGTATGGAATAAAACGATTGAAGTTAATGGGTGGAGCATCGAGGCGAGATTGCCGGCTACATCGTTCTACCACTCTTCCAGCATTATAAGGTCGAATACTATAATCGTCGCTATTGCTTCCTGTCTGCTGGCCTTTGTACTAGCGTACTTGTTCTCTTCCCGGTTTACCGTACGTATTCGCCGTCTTAAGGATGCGATGCAGAAGGTAAGATTCGGCAAGTTGCATACGATGACGCAGGTTGATGCCAAGGATGAGCTGGGTAGTCTGGATACAAGCTTTAATAATATGGTGAGCGGTATACAGTCGTTAATTGGCGAGGTTGAGCGGAGTGAGCGACTTAAGAAGGAAGCGGAGTTAAGGGCCTTCCATTATCAAATCAATCCCCATCTGCTGTTCAACACTCTTAATTCGATACAATGGAAAGCGAGACTGCAAGGAGCGGAAGATATTCGTCAGATGCTATACCATCTTACTATGGTACTTGAAGGTAATTTGGATATCTCACAGGAGCTGATCCCTATAGAGCGTGAGCTGCGAATGATGGAGCATTTTCTGAAAATCCAGGAAATTCGCTATGGTCCCATGTTCGAGTTTGAGTTGGAATGCGATGAGCAGTTGAAATGCTATTTGATTCCCCGTATGACACTGCAGCCATTATTCGAGAATATTTTCTTTCACGGCTTCGAGGACGGTAAAGGTGTGATCCATTTATCCGTTAGGGAGACAGGCAATCATCTACTGCTTACATTATCTGATAACGGGGCTGGTATTTCTGCGGAGAAGCTGAAGCTTCTATTCTTGCCGAATATGACGAAACGCAAAGGAAGGGGAGGACTCGGAGTTCAAAATGCCGATCAGAAATTCAAGCTGCACTTTGGCTTGCAGTATGGATTAACTGTACAATCGATTCAAGGTGAAGGGACTAGGATCATCATGGAATGGCCTAAGAAGGAGGAGAACCTGAATGGAAACAACAAAGACGATTAAGGTGTTAATAGCAGACGACGAGAGCATTGTCCGTAAGGGACTCCGGTCGACCGTCCCATGGGATAAATATGGAATGGAAGTCGTCGCGGATGCTCCGAGCGGCCGCAAAGCCTGGGAAGCCTTCCTTGAACATCGGCCTGAGGTCGTCATTACAGATATTGTCATGCCCGAGATGGATGGCATCGAATTGTCACGCAGAATAAAGGAGAAGGCGCCCAACACAAAAATTATCCTACTCAGTTGCCACCGGGATTTTGAATACGCTCAGCAGGGAATGAAACTGGGCGCATCGGGCTATTTGCTCAAAACCGCCTTCGAGGATGAAGAGCTGGAAGATATGCTGGAGAAGTTTCAACGTGAGCTTACGACAGTTTCGGAATCTGTGGCGCCAGCGGAAACCGCCAGCGATCAAGGAGAGCGGCTTAGTACGCTGTTATATGCTTGGCTGAACGGACATAACGATAAATTTATTGGCGAAATGGAGAAGCGTACTCGTGAAGAGTGGTATTTCCATAATGAGCCCGTCTATATATATCTGGTAAAGACCTCAGGCTGTGAGTCATCCTGGGTGGATCTATTGAAGGAAGCCGCATATGAGGACCGAAGGTTTTATGAAGGGGCTATTATTCCTTATGGGCAGGATCGATGCTACTGTATCGTGGCGAAATCAGATTTGAATGCTGTGGACATGTTGCTGGTGGAACAAAAGAGCAAGAGTGCGAAGCTGCAGTGGGCAAGAAGAGGGCCGCTCTTACATGCGGAAGAACGACTTCAAGCATGGTCAGCGCTGCATCAAGAAGCCGAATTGGAGAAAATCCACAGCGTATCTGCGGTGGATTGGCCGGATGCAATCTGGCGAGCAGTTAAACTGCTGCATGATAACCCAGCTGCGGAATGGTCGGTTAGCGACGTAGCAAGGCAGGTCGGCCTCAGCCGCAGCCATTTCTCGATCCTGTTCAAGAAAGCGGTGGGGGACAGCTTCGTCGCCTTTCAATATAAACGCAAACTTAAACTGGCCTATATGTTATTGAAAGATACGACCCTTACGATGCAGGATATTGCCGAGCGCACGGGACTTGGCGATAGTAAATATTTCAGTAAATGGTTCAAACGCTGTACGGGACAAACACCTAGCCACTACCGTACCCAACAAAAAAGCGGTACGCTCCTAACAGATGTACACCTCCCCAAGTGAATCGAACAAAAACACACAAATGTTCGAATAGATAACGGTTTTGAAACGCTTTCATTTTAGTTATGATGAGAGCAGTTCAATTATGATATACCACATGGATAGGGGGCTGCCAGAATGAAAAAGAAAATTTCTCTTGTTGTTCTCACGACTGCTATGTCAATGATGTTGCTTACTGCATGTACCGGTAATAACGAAAGTGCAAATGGCACGACGCAGCCCGTAAATGGAAATGGTTCCACAAAAGTGAAAACGCTTCGATTTGCCACATGGGATACCGGAGATGCGCTCAAGATTGAGCAGGATATCGCAAAGAAATTCGAAACCAACCATCCTGGAACGAAGATTCAGGTAGAGGCTTACGCGGACGGATTTGACCAGAAGCTGGCTGCAGGCTTCGGTGCTACGAATCCTCCCGATGTGATGTACATGTGGGATTTTCCAACCTATCACCAGTCGCTTGAGCCGCTTAACAGTTACGCAGACGGAGATAAGGACCTGAACAAGGATGACTTCTACAGCGGCTTGTTCAATTACGCGACAATTGAAAACAGCCTTTATGGTATTCCAGCAGGCTTCACGACTCGCGTTGTTTACTATAACAAGAAAATGTTTGATGATTCGAAGATCCCTTATCCGAAAGATGGGTGGACGTGGGATGACTTCCAAGATATCTCCAAGCAACTGACAGATAAAGCAAAGAAGCAGTATGGCTTCGGTGTTCGGGCCGAGAACGATACGTATGATCTGCAAGGTTTTGTATGGAGTAACGGTAGCTCTTTGATCTCAGATGACGGCAAAACGATAAACGGCTACATGAACAGCAGTGAAACAGCAAGCGCTATTCAAATGTTTGGCGACATGGTGAAGAACGGTTCGGCCGTGCTTGCAGGCGGCAAAGGTCAGCAAAGCGGCGAGGATATTTTCAAAGGCGGCAAAATCGCCATGTGGGAGAGCGGTATTTGGCCACTCGAATCCTTTAAACAAGCAGGCATAGATGTAGGCGTCGTGGAGATGCCAGCCTTTCCAGGCAAGCCAGTTAAAGGCGTTGTTGCAGAATCTGCGCTGTCCATTGCCAAGGATTCCAAAAATAAGGATCTGGCTTGGGAATTCATCAAATATTATGTATCCAATGAAGCGATCAAGATGCGAGTAGCAGATTTGCCAGTAAGGGTAAGCGTCGTGAAAGAGCTCAAGAAAGATCAGGATCCTCTGTACAAGCCGTTTTATACGATGTTACAGCGTTCTGACAATACACCGGCCTTTCTGCTTAATACGAAGTGGAATGAAATAAATAGACAGCTTTCCGCGGCAGTAGAATCAGTTGTGCATGGCGGTAATGCACAGGATACATTGAATCAAACGGTAAAGGAAAGCGAACGTTATTTGAAATAAAATTACAGCTTCAGAAGGAAGGTTAGGATATGGCTCACACCTACCCGCAGACAGTAGGGAAACAATCGGCTAGCCTGGGGCCTAGAAGGAAACGCAGATGGGGTGGGGCTGCGCCCTACCTCTTCATTTTCCCGTGGATCTTCGGATTCCTCGTTTTCACTTTAGGGCCATTGTTGTTCTCACTTATCATCTCATTGTTTGACTGGCCGATCGTGGGCAAGGTGCATTTTATTGGATTAGGCAATTATGTGGAAATGTTTACCGATGATCCGTTGTTCTGGAAGTCTTTCGGAGTCACGCTTAAGTTCGCAGCTCTGTTTGTTCCCCTCAATATTGCAGTTGGGCTGGGACTTGCGATTCTGCTCAATCAGAATACACGGGGCAATGCTATTTTTCGAACAGCATTCTACTTACCTTCTGTTATCTCGGGCGTTGCACTCGCTATGATCTGGTCTTGGGTGTACAGCGGTGATTACGGCATATTGAATTATTTCCTGTCGATCATCGGTGTACAGGGTCCGGATTGGTTGAATGATAAGAATTGGTCTCTTGTAGCAATGGTTGTCGCAAGTCTATGGGGACAAGGCTCAATGATGCTCGTATTTCTCGCAGGGCTCAAGGGGATACCAAAGGATCTTTACGAATCGGCTTCGATCGATGGAGCAGGTAAAATCAGGCAGTTCATTAGCATTACGATTCCGATGCTGAGCCCGACGATTTTATTCAACCTTATCACTTCAATTATCGCTGCCTTTCAACAGCTGACTCTCGCGTTACTGCTCACTGGTGGAGGCCCTATGAAATCTACGTACTTCTACGCGATGTATATGTATGAGAATGCGTTCAAGTTCTTCAAAATGGGCTACTCTGCAGCAAATGCATGGTTCATGTTCCTTATTGTGCTCACATTGACATTCCTTGTGTTCAAGTCGTCAGAGGCTTGGGTGTTCTATGAAGGGGAAATGAAGCGCAAGCCAGAGAAGACAACTAAGTCTGTTAGAAAGGGGAGATCTGCATGAAACGATTCATCGTTTATGCTTTATTGATCTTCTGCTCGCTGTTGTTCGCTGCTCCATTATTTTGGGCGGTGACGACAGCTCTCAAATCGCAATCGGAGCTCTATCTTTTTCCACCAAAATGGATTCCTTCTGATTGGAAATTCATCAACTTTGTCAATGCATGGACGATTCAGCCCTTTAACTTATTTCTGAAAAATACGTTGATCGTGACGTTGTTGTCTACGATTGGTCAGTTGATATCCTGTACTCTCGTGTCTTACGGGTTCGCGAGATTTGAATTTAAGGGACGCAATCTACTTTTTCTCGTTGTACTAGCGACTATGATGGTCCCTTGGGAAGTGACGATGATTCCGCAGTATATGGAGTTCAACTATTTGGGATGGATTAATACGCTCAAACCGCTTATCGTTCCATCGTGGTTCGGTTCGGCTTACTTCATCTTCCTGCTTAGGCAGTTTATTCTGACGATTCCACGTGAATTAGATGAAGCTGCAACCATTGACGGGGCCAGTAAGTTTGGCATTCTTGTGCGAATCATTGCTCCGCTCATGGGGCCTGCGCTCATATTAGTCGGCGTGTTTCAAATTATGAGCTGCTGGAACGATTATCTAGGACCGCTGATTTTCCTTAATGATCAGACAAAATACACACTGACGCTCGGACTATCGCAGTTCAAGGGCATGTTCGGCGTAGATATGCAGTCCATTATGGCGATTACCTGTCTAATCTCGATTCCTCCGCTCGCTGTGTTCTTCTTTGCACAGCGTTATATTGTCGGTGGAATAGCAGGTACGGGGATTAAGGGATAGGTAGGTAGAGAGATAGAGATTCGAGAGGAGAAGCAGCTATGCGAAACGAGAAAGTAGAACGCGATTGGGATAACCTTGCCGTGCTGGAGCGCGGCCGCACGAGAAGCCGGGCATACTTCGTCCCATATTCCGATCGTGCTGGAGCTTTGAGCTATGACCGAGGGAGCTCCCCTTGGTTCCGATCATTGAATGGAAGTTGGAAGTTTCATTATGCGAAAGGGCCTGACTGGGCCCCAGACGGATTTTATGAAGAGAAATACGATGCATCTAGCTGGGATGAAATTCAGGTTCCAAGTCATTGGCAGCTGAATGGCTATGGGAATCCACATTATACTGACTTATATTATCCATTTCCTGTCGATCCACCACATGTACCTAATGATAATCCGACAGGTAGCTATATACGAGAATTTGAGCTTCCGGAACATTGGGATGGAAGAAAGATTGCCCTCAAGTTCGATGGCGTAGATAGTGCTTTTCATGTGTGGGTCAACGGGATATTCATCGGGTATAGCCAAGGAAGCCGTTTAACATCGGAGTTTGATTTGACGCCTTATGTAAAGCCGGGGAGCAACCGTATGGCTGTCCGTGTTTACCAATGGTCGGACGGCACTTACTTGGAAGATCAGGATATGTGGTATATGAGCGGTATTTTTCGCGATGTTTATTTGATTTCGGAGCCATCCTCTGTCCGTATTTTGGACTACCGGATTGTTACAGAGTTGGATAACGAATATTGCGATGCCACGCTTTCCATACAGGTAGAGTTGAATGGAGAGGACTTGCGAGGAGAAGTGCGGCTGGACCTGCTCGATCAAGAAGGTGCACTTGTATCTTCTGTAGTGAATCTAATCGCCGCTGCTGAAGATCAGACTTCTTTTGCTTCGTTCGTGATTCCAGTCGTGAAGCCAGCACTCTGGAGTGCAGAAGCTCCTGCTTTGTATCATCTGGTGATTCGTATCGCGGATAACAATGCTCAAGTGGTCGAGACAGTTGCCCAGCGAGTTGGCTTTCGCAAGATAGAAGTAAAGAACGGCCAATTCCTGGTGAATGGCAAAGCAATTTTACTAAAAGGCGTAAATCGGCATGATCATCATCCAGATACGGGACGAACGGTCACGCTTTCGACGATGATCCAAGATGTAAAAATGATGAAGCAACATAACATTAATGCGGTCAGAACGGCACATTATCCGAATGATCCACGGTTCTATGATATTTGTGATGAATATGGCTTGTATGTCATGGAAGAAACAGACTTGGAAACACATGGATTTGAGCTTCTGGGCAATATTTCCAAGCTAAGCGATGATCCTGCTTGGCAGGAGGCGTATATGGACCGGGTTCGCCGTATGGTGGAGCGGGATAAGAATCATCCATCCATTCTGTTCTGGTCACTGGGTAACGAGTCCGGTTTTGGTTGCAACTTCCGCGCAATGTCGGAATGGTGCAAGAAGGCAGATCCGACCCGTCTTATACATTATGAAGAAGATCGGGAAGCGGAAGTGTGCGACATTGTGAGTACGATGTATTCCTCCGTGGAGAAAATGGAAGGATTCGGTCAGATGGTTGAGCACCCTAAACCGCATATCCTATGTGAATTCGCTCATGCGATGGGGAATGGTCCAGGTGGGCTCAAGCCATATTTCGACACCTTTGATGCTTATCGAAGATTGCAGGGCGGCTTCGTCTGGGAATGGATTGATCACGGTATTCGCAGGAAGACAGCCGATGGCAAAGACGATTACGCTTATGGTGGAGACTATGGGGATGTACCGAACAACAGCAATTTTGTTATTGATGGCCTGGTTCGTCCGGATCGAACGCCATCTCCTGGACTTCTTGAATATAAGAAAATTATCGAGCCTGTCAGGGTCGAATATATAAATAATAATCGCATACGAATCACCAATCGGTATGACTTTATAACACTGGATCACCTTTATGCAGATTGGAGCGTGACGGTAGATGGACGGACCGTCCAAAGCGGTGTATTGCTGCTGCCTCGGATAGGCCCAGGTGAAAGTGAAGAAATGTTCGTTCCTACTCGAAATGACTCGCAGCTGACACTGTTGGTGAATGGTGCGGAGCGTTGGCTGAATATCGGCTTTTCGCTTGCAGCATCTTGCATTTGGGGAGAGCGAGGGCATGAGATCGCTTGGGTGCAGATTGCACTTGAAGCTGTAGGAAATGAGCAGAGTAGCACAAATACCCGAATGGATGGGGATAACGCCGATGAAGGATTTACCCCGGCAACCGCTAATCTACCTATTCGGAGATTATCCTGCACGGAGGAAGGACGACGGATCGTCCTTAAGAACGATTCTTTCCAAGTGGCATTCGATTCTCGGCAAGCAGGGATCAGCTCACTCCGAATAAACGGTAAAGAGTTATTGAACAAAGGACCGCATCTCAACTTCTGGAGAGCGCCGATTGACAACGATATGTATGTCCTGCCCGACTGGCGTAAGGCACACCTCGATAAGCTGACGGAACGAATCGATGTTTGCCGTTGGGAGCGATTGGATGAAGGGACGATTCAAATTAGATGGACCTCCCGTATTGCCCCGCCAGTTTACGATTGGGGTTTTCGCTGTGAAACGATTTACACTGTAACAGGCTCAGGTCTAGTGACTATTGATGTGCACGGTGTACCAGAAGGGAAACCGCCTGCCATGATTCCTAAAATTGGACTTCAAATGGAGATACCTTCAGATATGAATTCTGTTAAATGGTATGGCCGCGGTCCGGGAGAAAATTATTCCGACAGCAAGGAAGCAGGACGATTTGGTGTATATAGCAAGTCAGTTGATGAACTATTTACCCCTTATATTTATCCACAAGAAAACGGAAATCGTACGGATGTTCGCTTTGTATCCATCACCGATGGTAGCGGTATTGGGCTGCTTGCGGCAGGTGTGCCTACGCTTGAATTCAGTGCCCGACGTTATACGGATGCTGACTTAGAATTAGCCAAACATGTGAGTGATCTTGTTCCGCGTGATTTCATCACGCTAAATTTGGACTACCGCCAGAATGGTCTTGGCAGCAATAGCTGTGGGCCTGCTCAATCACCACAGAGCACAGTTACGTCAGAGGAATTCCGTTTCCGGCTGCTGCTACAGCCCTACCTTTCCGAAGATGCCGCTCCCGAGAGGCTCAGCCATCAGATGAGATTGGAAGCGAAGTACCTATAACAAGAGGGGAACTTACCATGCTTAAATCAGAAGACATACTGAATGAATCTGATCACCTCAATAAATATTGCTACTTGAAAGGCTTCGTTTGGGGATTCTCCGCCTTGCTCCAGAGCAAAGAAAGGGGTAGGAGATGTCCGATTATTTAAAGGATTTACTTCGTCTGCCAGTGGGTGTACGCCGCTTTTTAATGACCGAAGCGTTATACGGGATCGGAATCGGCCTGTATGCACTCGTTCTCAATTTACATTTATTATCCAAAGGATTAAAAGAAGACCAGATTGGTGCATTGGTATCTGTAGGTATATTAATTATGGGGGTGTTAGCCATTCCTGTATCCTTACTTGCCAATCGATTAGGTCGAAAAAAGCTGTTGATTATTGGCGTTCTGTTTGTTGCGGCAGGCAATATACTGTATGCGATCAGTGGAGAAATTGTATATTTCTACGTGGCACAAGTCCTCGTCTCGATCGGACTTACGCTAGTGGAGACAACAGAGGTACAACTTCTCTTCAATTATTGTTCTTCACGCAAGGAAGAGATGCGTGCATTCTCACTTATGTTCGCGGTCTTTACAGCCTTCACAGGAGTAGGAACTTTAATCGCAGGATATCTGCCTAGTGGAGCAGGGGATGGAGAAGGCTATAGGACTGCTCTGCTTTTAGCTGGTCTGGTGCTTGTTATACATGGGGTTATCCGTGGTCTATTACTGCCTGCGGAGAGCAGCGTCATTCTGAAAGAAAACAGTCATGAAACAATCCGAACCCGAGAAATCTTGCCTCGTTTGAAGCTGAAGCTGCCAAGCTCTAAGCTGTGGCTGTTCTCTGTGTTCATGGCTTTACTTGGGGGTGCGCTCGCCATTACGGGGTCATTCTTAAATGTCATCGTCAAATACCGGCTGGACTGGCTTGATGATAACGTTTCCCTGCTGCTCGCTGTAGCAGGTATCGTCCTCTTCGTGTGTTCCTTGCTGACCCCATATATGATGGAGCGATTCGGCCAGCATTATGCTATTATTTTCGTTTTTCTCATCAATATCGTGCTTTTTACCGCTCTTTTCTGGTTAATGCCGGTTTGGATGTTCACGATATTGTTCCTGATCCGCGGGGGCGCTGCGACAATGCTCTCCAATTTAGTTGACAGCCAGTTAATGTCTGCGTTAAAAGAAAGAGAGAGGAACCTCTTCGCGGGTATGCGGTCTGTGTTCCGCAGTGTAGGTTCCTCGATTGCAACTTTTTATGCGGGGTTGATATTGACGGGCGCAGACTATCAGATGCCCTTCTTAGTAACTGCGGTGGTGCTGGGCATAGGGTTAATATATTATATGCGGTGGGTTCGTCCACTTTTAGATTAAACAGATTTGGTTGCATTCGTTTTTGAGTATTAACAATTTATCAGTTGTAATTATTTTAAGCTCGTTTCAAATATTTCTATAATGAATGGATAAAATTAAGTGTATTTGGTATTAAAACACCCAATGGTGGGAGACCGCATCACTGGCAGTGATGCGGTCAGGGGAGATGGTTCCCTAAGCTCCACCATATTAAAGAAAGCAAACCACTTCTTAGGAAATGGTTTGCTTTCTCTTTTTTTAAGGCAAACATAGTTGCTCATATTATTAAATCAAGCTGCTAGCTGATTGTTTTTCTTTCCACATCATTGTAATGACTAGACCTATAAACATAATGACAGCAGCAAAGAGATATGGATAGTTGATGTTGACATCAAATAATATACCGGCTAACGCGGGCCCGACGATATTACCCAAGCTTGTATAGGTTGAGTTCATTCCAGCGATAAATCCTTGTTCTTTTTCGGCCGATTTTGATAAATATGTTGTTAATGCTGGTCGTAGCAAGTCAAATGCGAGAAAGATGAAGCAAGTTACTAGCAAAATGGCTAAATAGCTTGAGATCATGGTGGATGCTACGGCTAATACAACGCCAGTGATTAAGCATAACTGGATGAGTTTCTTTTCACCGAATTTATTTACCATTTTACCAAACAAAAAGACTTGAACAACAACCCCAAATATGGAGCTTATTGTAATAATGGTAGCAATATCTCGCGGGGTGAAACCAAATTTATGATCAGAAAATAGACTAAATACAGTTTCATATTCTGATAAACCAAAGGCCAATACAAACACAATAATAAAGGCAATTAAATATTGTGGATGAAATGATCGTTTGATATCACTTACAAAGCTTGTATCTTTTTTAAGCTGAGCAGTTTCCAAAAGCTGTTGTTTGGTTAGTGGCTCTTTTAAAATGAATAGGGATGAAATACATGTTATTAATGCGAAGCCACCAGCAAAGTAGAAAGGGGCACGAATACCCAGCTCAGCAATAAAACCTCCAATACCTGGACCAATAATAAACCCGAAACTAATGGCGGCAGAAATATATCCCATTGCTTTTGGTCTTTCCTCTACTGATGTAATATCTGCAACATAGGCAGTAACGGCTGGCATTATAAAGGCAGCACTAATACCTCCTAATATTCTGGAAAAATAAAGAATGAATACATCTGTACTTAACCCAAAAATCACCTCGGATAGGCTAAAGATGAATAATCCGATGATGATCATTTTCTTTCTGCCATACGTGTCAATCCATCGTCCTGCCAGAGGAGACATGAGTAATTGTGCGAATGCAAAGGCCGCCATAAGATAACCCATCGATCGGCCTGATAAATGCATCATATTCATAAAGGATGGCATAACAGGGATGATAAGTCCGACGCCTAGAAAAACAATGAATATATTACTTAATAGAATGAGTAAGACTGTTTTTTGTTCTTTCAATGGTTTCTTCATGAAGTAATACCTCTCTTTTGTAAAATCATAGCTGTGAAATACCTCTCCAAAATACGGTCCAGGAGGCATTTAGTTTATCGTTCAAACGTGTTTCATTATTCCCATATGCAAGCTCTAGCATGATCGAATCAACTACACCTAAGAAGGCAAGAGTAGGAATGGAGGCGGTATCTTCCATGATGGCTTTGGCATCGATCCAATCTTGAAATTTGCTTTCTAGTACGGTTTGAATCTTTATTTCCGTATCAGTGACTTCCTCATTAATCGCTGTTGCCAAATGGAGAGGTGGGAAAAAAGACATACGCAGCCAGAACTTTAACTGCTCGCTCTTTTGAAACAAATCAATGACTAATTGCAGATAACCAAATAAATCTACTTTGGGATTATAGGTATCCACTTTACTCAAATATTGTAGTTTAGATGAGATTTCTGCCTCTTTGGCATCTTGTAGAACTTGTAGGAATAGATCGTCTTTCCCTTTGAAATGAGCATAAAGAGACTGCTTTCTCATACCAACATCCTCGGCAATTTGAGACAGAGATGCTCCCTCATATCCATGAATTGTGAAAAATTTTAAAGCGACGTCTTTAATCTCCTTACTTTTCAATAGAATCACCTCGATATTAACGAACGTTCGTCAGTCAGTTTATCAAATTTATTTGTGTTATACAAATGTAAATTGCTCACAGTCTTTATGATCTAGAGGTTATTATTTACTCCGGCCCCCCTTTTAATGTATAGAACAGAAGCTCTCTTGTGATGAAAATGTAATAGATAAGAATCACAGGCTGTCCTCGATCAAATGTGATCTGGGGTAGCCGGTTTGTTGTTCATTCTGCCTGTGTCCATAGGACGATGTTGGATGGGGATGAAATGCTGGACCTTGCTGTCGTACATTGTGGATCTTGTATTTTTAACAAAATATAAAAATAAGACAATCGAATCATGAATTTGTATCATTTTTCGAAAAAAAGTTAATGTGAAAGCGCAAAAAATCATGCTTCTATTATCTCGTTTCATGTTTTTGAAGGAAGTAGAATGTTTGTAAGAGGTTCTTCGAAAGTGAATTGAAAGGGATTTCAATAAATAACAATGGATGGCCGGTTTACCCAGCTATATCAAGGCTTATTTGCCGATTTCTCTGCGAAAGTTGAGTTATTATAGATTACCTTATTTAGTATTATATCGAATAGATATCGACTGGCGTACGCTCAAATGATTCAAAAGACTATTTTCTTAGAAATGAGAGACTTGATTACGGCGAATGAAATATACCATCCCTGACATATCTTTTTACCACTTCATACTATATGGATAAAGTAGGATTCCGAATCCTACTTTTGGTAATAATAATGTTATACAAATTTGACTGGTTTTTAATAATATCAAGTCATCTTTATCTCATCTTTACATCGTTATGATATTATTTCGAAAGTATTAACATTTTTGAGACTATGAGGGAGATATATGCAAAAAACAGTATTAATTGTAGAAGATGAAGATATTTTACGCGAAATAGTGAAAGATTATTTATTGAATGAAGGATATGAAATACTAGAGGCAGTAAATGGAAATGAAGCTTTGGACATTTTTGAAGAATATGAAGTGCATTTAATTATTTTAGATATTATGTTACCGGAGTTAGATGGATGGTCTGTTTGTAGACGAATTCGAAAATCATCTGATGTACCTATTATTATGTTGACAGCTCGTGCGGATGAAGATGATACGTTACTTGGTTTTGAATTGGGGGCTGATGATTATGTTACAAAACCGTACAGTCCGCCCATCCTATTGGCAAGAGTTAAACGATTAATTGATAGTCGGTATTCTTCAACAGGTAATTTATCTAGTCTAGATACCTTAGTCATTAGTGGTATCCATGTCCATTTCCCTTCACGAACCGTGACAGTAGATGGAGAAAGTATAAGTTTGACACATACGGAATTTGAAATATTAACTTATATGATGCGAAATTCAGGGATTATTATTACGAGAGAACAATTAATCATTAAAATTTGGGGTTATGAATTTGCTGGTGATGATCGCACAGTCAATAGTCATATCCGGAATTTGCGTCATAAATTAGGTGACAAAGCAGATAGTATTGTCACTGTTATTCGAGTAGGTTATAAATTCGAGGACAAAGCATGAAATGTGGAATTGTATCAAAATTATTCTTGATGACAACATTGTTATGTGTGCTTATTTTAGCAACTATTTTTATTGGACAAACCATATTTTTTAAGCAATATTATGCAAATAAAAAAGTGAATGATATTAAAACGAGTATTCAATCCTTTGAAAAAGAATACTTAAAGGCTGAAGAAGATGGACCAACCATTCAAAAGCTAGAGCAGGATTTTTACCAAGAAAATACAACGTGGATTACAATATTGGACAGTGCAGGAAATATTAAGTATGCAAATGATTTTTCTATAGAAGTTCATTTAGTCCCTTCACGAAATAAGAATTCCTCTAATCGTGTAATTAACATCCCATTGTATAGCCTGATTGGTTTAGAAGATATTGAAAGGCTAAAATTTAATCTTGAACAGGGATCGTTAATTGTGATTGATGGAATAGAAAAGGATGATAAAGTTGTTCCTGTTATTTTAACAAGAGAAAATGGACAATTTACATTAGAAAATAAACTGATATCAGATAAGCTATATGGCAAAAAAGCCACAATAGAACCTTCTCTAAAAGATAGTTTGCAAATTTATTTTAGAGGACAAATTAAGAATCTACAATTACCAGTAGGATCCGTAAGTTCAAATATATATTCAAATCGTATTCTTATAGAAAGAATAAAACAATTTCAAGTAAATCTATTGTTAAATGAGAATTATAATAGTGAGTCTGAAATGATGGACTATAAGGAAAATGATATTAATTATAAAGTATTTATTAAACCAATAAAAGATACGACTGGCGAAACAACATATATTTTTGCCATGACATCGTTACAACCAGTTGATGAAGCCGTACAAATGTTAAAAGGTTATTATGTATATTTAATTATATTTGTACTGCTACTTGTTGTACTGGCATCCTTTTATTATTCAAAAAAGATTGCTAAACCATTGTTACAAATAAACGATACGACAAGCAAGATTGCAAACTTGGATTTTTCAGAGACAATACCTATTACATCAAAAGATGAGATTGGTACGCTATCACATAATATCAATACACTCTCTGCTACATTGCATAAGCATATTGATCAATTGCAACAAGATATAGAAAAAGAAAAGCGATTAGAACATACACGTAAAGAGTTTATTTCCGGGGTTTCGCATGAATTAAAGACACCTTTAAGTATTATGAAGGGTTGCATCTCAATTTTGGAAGATGGTGTTGCCGGTAATAAAAAAGATTATTATTTTAAAGCAATGGCAAAAGAAGTAGATAAAATGGATATGCTAATTGTTGATATGCTGGAATTGGCAAAGTTTGAATCTGGCACGTATAAAATGAAAATGGATGTCTTCTATATTGACCAGATCATCGAATACTTATGTGAGCAATTAGCTATAGACATAACGAACAAGCAATTACATGTTCATAAACAACTTTCTGCTATTAAGATCGTTGCAAATCAACATCGGATTGAACAAGTTATGACGAATTTTATTACCAATGCGATTCGTTACACGCCGGAAAATGAAAGTATTATCATTTCCACAATAGAAGAAAATGAGCGTGTAAAAGTATGTGTAGAAAATAAAGGGGCTCATATCAAGCAGGAGCATTTGGGGAAAATATGGGACCGTTTTTATCGTGGAGATATGTCTCGTCGACGTTCGCAAGGTGGAACAGGATTAGGGCTTGCTATTTCAAAGAATATTTTAGAGCTGCATGGTGTGCAGTATGGTGTTTTGAATACTGAGGATGGAGTAATGTTTTTCTTCTATCTAAACAAAGAGCGGTAGGTATTCTATTAAGAAATTTTTTCACTACCTAAACCTAAAAGCTAAATTGCAGCTGTTCGTTCAAGGACCTTTACCAAAAGGTATTGAACGGACAGCTTTTTTCGTTTGGAATGCTCAGAAATCATATTCATTTTAGTGACAACACCTTTTTAATTCTTTAAATGATATCGATCTCATCTTCATCTCATCTTTATCTCTCTCCATTAATCTGTTTAAAGTAATAGAAAACTTATTGATGGAGGTATATTATTATGACAAAAAAACTATTCTTAGGTGTGTTTATTGGCGTCATTGCAATATTTGCTGCAGCTTGCGGAAGCGGAAGCAAACAGAGCGATAACCAGACAGGTCCTGTTGATGCGGAGGACCCGTATAAATCTTTTTATCATCACAGCGTTTTTTAGGAGATTCACTTTTATTAGGTTTATCTGATGTGTTAGTGGACTCCAATGTTATTGCTAATGCAGGTGCCACAGCCCTATTCGCTATTGAAGAAGTAGATAAAATTGCGAATAAAAAACCTGAACATGTATATATCATGTTGGGGTCAGATGACTTGTTGATGCCTGTAGATAATCCAAAGAAAGATTACCTGGAAAACTACGCTAAATTGATAAAAAAGATAAAGGAAAAAATGCCGAAAGCAAAGATACATGTAACATCGGTTACCCCAGTGACTAAAGAAGCAATGGAGAGAGAACCACGGTATAAAAATATCCCGGATTATAACGAGGGACTTGAAAAATTGGCAGTAACAGAGAAGATTGATTACATCGATTTATCCTCTATATTTGAAGAACAGCAGAATCTGTATAGTAAGGACGGGATACATTTTGAGGAAAACTTTTATCCTCTTTTCCTGGACCA
This sequence comes from Paenibacillus macquariensis, assembly GCF_900156375.1. GTDB lineage: Bacteria > Bacillota > Bacilli > Paenibacillales > Paenibacillaceae > Paenibacillus_AQ > Paenibacillus_AQ macquariensis. Next base: position 138,230 of record NZ_FTNK01000012.1, on the reverse strand, counting down.
TATTAAAGAGCATATTGACTCTTCAGATAACATTGACGGAGTGATGGAGTAAAAATGAAAGCGATCATCAATGAAACCAAGAAAAACCGTTATATGCCCGGGTTAGATGGGATAAGAGCGTTCGCTGTATTTGCAGTGATCGCCTACCATCTCAATTTCGAATGGGCTTCTGGAGGATTTTTAGGCGTAACCATATTTTTTGTCTTATCTGGATATCTAATTACGGATCTACTTATTAGGGAATGGGGGAATACTGGACGGATTAATTTGCGTAATTTTTGGATCAAGCGTGCCAGACGTTTGCTGCCAGGACAAATCCTTGTATTAATAGTGGTAGTCTGCTGGATGGCTCTGTTTAATTTTCCCCAATTGGCTGACCTATGGGGTGATTTGCTAGCTTCGCTTTTTTACGTTACGAATTGGTGGTTCATTTTTAACGATGTTGGCTATTTTTCCAATTTTGGACAACCTACACCTCTATTACATTACTGGTCTCTGGCTGTCGAGGAGCAGTTTTATCTGGTTTGGCCAGTTTTGCTCTTGCTGGGACTCCGTTTTGTTCGCAAACGCAGGCTTCTTATTGGGTTCATCCTCATTGGTGCATTGGTTTCTGCACTTGTAATGGCTTTTCTCTATCAACCGGGGTTAATGGACACAAGCAGGGTTTATTATGGGACAGACACCCGTGCGTTTGCCTTGCTGATTGGCGCATTACTTGCGGTATATTTACCTAGCCAAATGTTTGAGGGGAAGATTGCTGATAACAAATGTCTGCGTATTTCATTGGATATCATCGGGACAATTGGTTTTGCCATTCTATATTGGATGATATGGCAGACCAATCAGTATGCGGCTTTTCTCTACCGCGGCGGAATGGTCCTTCAATGTATTGTTGCAGCTACAGTAATAGCCGCAGCGATTCACCCATCCACCTGGATCAGTAAAATTTTAGGCGGCAAGCTACTGCGCTGGTTTGGTGTTCGTTCATATGCAATTTATCTATGGCATTACCCTATCTTAGTCTTTTTCTTCCCTGGGGCGGGAGGGGGAAATTCCATCGTTCACATTCTCATACAAATTGGTATGACTCTCCTATTCGCTTCGATTTCCTGGCGATTTATCGAGCAACCTATCCGTTATGGAACAGCAGGAAGCATGTGGAGCAAGATCCGCCCTACCAAAAATGCAACAAGTTCTACCGTTAACAAATAATAACGAGATGCTTGTTATCTGAAATCCGTTCGTCCAATGGCCGTTATACCACGGTATTGGGTGAACGGATTATTAATTGTGGTGGAAAAACTTCGCACTTTAGGGGGGGGGAGACCCCATTGTATTATTCTTTAAATGATATCGATGTCATCTTCATCGCATCTTTATCTCTCTCCATTAACCTTTAAACAGTACAAAAATGCTGTGAAAGAAGGTAGAAACATGAAAAAAACTATACTGTCAATTACATTACTTTTATTCTCAATTCTAATATTATTGGCTTATGGTGGGGATTTCAGGGATGAAAACAATAACGTAAATTATGAAAATGAAAAAGATCGTAATACAGCTTTTAAGGTTGTCATTGATCCAGGACATGGCGGTACAGATGGCGGGGCGACAGGTGCTAGTGGCCAATATGAAAAGGATTTTGCTTTAGGTGTGTCAAAAAAGGTGGAAAAACTTTTGGAACAGGAACCTGGAATACAAGTATTTATGACTAGAACAGATGATAGTTTTATTTCTTCAGAAAGCAGGTACAGACCTAGATATGCCAATGAACTGAATGCAGATTTATTTTTATCTATTCACGGTAATACTGTTACCGATCCGGACGTTACAGGTACGGAAACTTATTTTTATCACAAGAATAGCCGGCGCCTTGCTAAGATCATACAGAAACATGTGGTTGAGGCAACCGGATATAGAGATAGAGGAATCAAGGAGCAAAACCTGTTTGTCGTAAAGGATACAGAAATGCCAGCCGCTTTGATAGAAGTAGGTTATCTGACTAATCCTCATGACGAGTTCCAAATGTGGACTGATGATTTTCAAGATAATGTTGCTACTTCGATTGTAGAGGGGATTAAAGAATACAAAGAGGATTCGAAAAAAACAAGATATTTTTCAATGAATCTTTTAGGGTCTCTATCCAAAAATAATCCAGAATGAAGGGGCATTTCACTTTCATTTTATCCAATCTTTGGGTTGAATCAAATCAATCTATCAACAAATATAAAAACGTAATAGAATAGAGATCTTTACATGAAAAAGTTTAACTTATTTATTTTCCTTGCTTGTTTGGTTATTACTTCTGGCTGTCAAAGTGATCTTGTCCATGATAAGGTGGGGGAAAATTCTACCGAGTAATTGACGACGGCATGGGTATGCGGCAGTAACGTATTACAGAGATTTTGAATGCTTCTAGCGAAAGCGAGACCGGATTTGGCATACGAAATATCCATCAGCGCGTACAACTTCAATATGGAGAGGAATACGGTGTGTCTATATTTAGCCGGAAGGGCGTGGGCACTACTGTTAATATACGGATTCCAGCAAGGAAACGCAGGCTGTTTGTAGAGGATGACCAAGCGTCCTGAATGGAGGAGCACGGCGTTTGAATCTACTGCTAAAAGTCCTCACCCGAGTAAGCATCGTCAGCCATTTGAACAAAGAACCTATGTCCCCTGACATAGGTTCTTTGTCATGCATGAAGTTCCTTCATACGACTCTTTGTAATTAACTTTTCACTCGCTTGCGATCACGATACTGCTTAGGAGTGACGCCGGCATGCTTTTTAAACGACTTAATGAAGTGAGTTTGGTCGTAATAGTTCAAACGAGTAGCGATGGTAGAGACAGATTCACTTGTGAAATCCAGGAGCTTCTTAGCTTCCTCCACCTTCTCTTGATGGATAAAGTTGGTGATCGTGAGCCCCGTTTCCTTTTTGAATAGGGAAGATAAATACGTACCTGTAAGTCCAGTCAGTTGAGCAAGCTCTAAAATTGGAATCGCCTCATACAAATGATTGAAAATGTATTCTCGGCACTGCGCGATCGGCTTAGATACGTTACCTTTTCTGTTTTCGCTCACGCGATCCGCAATATCTAAGAATGCATCTATCATCGCGGTTTCAACTGAGCGAACATCCATCAGATCCTCAATATGTTGGATATAAGTATCGCTTAATCGGTACGCAAGTTCAGTATAAAGTCCGCCCTCCATACCCGCTCGAACGGCTACTGCAATCGCGCATATGGCAATATTTTTTCGGCTTCTCAAATGACTTCGTTTGGAGAGCGTGCCTGCGTCCTCCATGGAACCCATTACGAACATCTTTTTAAGCGCTGATTTATCACCGTTCTTAATATGCCGTAATAAAATTTGTTCAACTTCTGGACTCGTGTGAAGACCAGAAAACTCCTTCATATTCGACATCGATAGTTCGATAGCTTCCTCTGACAAAAAACGTTGCTTGATCCTAAAATTATGCTCAAGAACATCTGTCAGTTCTAGCGTCTCTCGATTAACAACCCGATGTGTCATAACTCCAATGTGAAATAATCTATGTTTTGAAATCAGGGGGAGACTTCTTAAATGATCGGCCCAAATAGGATGTAACTTACTAGGAATCTGACTGTCATTCATGAGATTTCTAATCGTTTCTTCAGTTGGAACATTGTCGATAGACGGACCTATGATGATTGTACCTATACGCTTATCATCTGAATACACAGGCTGTACGATAAACTGTTCCTGAAACTCAGTGGTCTGAATAATTGGAAAAGGTTTATCCCAGGTCCGGGTAATTAACTGCTGCAAGTATTCAGGATTTTGTAAGGCGGAAAATGGAATTTGAGCATTGGTTTCTAAATAGTCATGTCCGCTTGGTTCATCCTCACTCATCCAAAAGACAGGTAGCTGCAAGCTTTCATGAATTAATTGTGCTAAAAAGGGGGGATTATTTTCCATGATATCTCCTATGAAATTTACTTTTTTTCGAATAATCTTACCATATTTCTATCTTTTAGGTCATCTATAATGAGTTAGCAGCAAGATGAAAACGTTTCATAATAAAATAAGGGGGATTAAAAATGAATCGTGACATAAAGAATATTGTTTCACAAATGACTTTGGAAGAAAAAGCGGGCATGTGTTCTGGGTTGGATGTCTGGCATTTAAAAGGGGTGGAGAGATTGGGCATCCCGTCTATTATGGTGGCCAATGGCTCTAATGGCCTGCACAAACAAACGGCTTCATCCGAAAGCGCTAACATGAATAGTGGCATTCCCTCCACGTGCTTTCCAACCGCGGCGGGACTAGCCAGTACTTGGAACCGCGAATTGATTCGTGAGGTAGGTACTGCACTTGGTGAAGTATGCCAAGCTGAAAATATCGCCGTGTTGCTAGGGCCTGGTGCCAACATTAAACGTTCTCCACTCGGTGGACGCAACTTTGAATACTTTTCCGAAGACCCTTACTTATCTTCTGAAATTGCTGCAAGTCATATCCAAGGCGTGCAAAGTCAAGGTGTCGGTACTTCACTCAAGCATTTTGCAGTGAATAATCAAGAATATCACCGTATGACATATGATGCAGTCATCGACGAACGTACACTGCGCGAAATCTATTTGGCCAGCTTTGAAGGCGCGGTTAAAAAAGGACAGCCTTGGACGCTAATGACCGCTTACAACAAAATTAACGGAAGTTACGCCTCACAAAATGATCATTTACTGGGCGATGTATTGCGCAATGAGTGGGGATATGAAGGCTTAGTTGTATCCGACTGGGGCGCTGTCGATCAAATCGTAGATTCATTAGCTGGCGGTCTTGAGCTTGAAATGCCTGGAAACGGTGATATCAGCGAGAAGAAAATCATTCATGCTGTGAAGAATCAAAAGTTGTCCGTAGAGGTACTAGATATCGCTGTAGAACGGATGCTGCAACGTGTCTTCATGCACTTAGACAATAAGAAGGAAAATGCTACATTTGATCAAGACGAGCACCATCAGCTGGCACGTAAGGTAGCCAGTGAAAGCATCGTACTTCTGAAAAATACAGATAATGTACTCCCTTTGGAGAAAAGCAGCAAAGTGGCGATCATCGGTGCTCTTGCTCAGAAGCCCAAATTCCAAGGTGGTGGCAGCGCTTTTGTTGTTCCTACGCGCGTTGATATTCCCCTTGATGAAATTAACCAACTTGCAACCAGTGAAGATTTGATCACCTATGCACCTGGGTACACTTTGGATTCAGAAGACGTGGACAACAGCTTGATGGAGGAAGCTATACTGGCAGCCCAAGTAGCTGACGTAACCGTGATTTTCGCAGGATTACCCGATGGCTTTGAAACTGAACTCGCCGATCGAGCACACTTGCTACTGCCGTATAATCAACAACAGCTGATTGAAGCTATTGCGGCTGTACAGAGCAAGGTCGTTGTCGTTCTAATGAACGGAGCCGCTCTAGAAATGCCTTGGGCCACTTCTGTGAGCAGTATTGTTGAAGCTTATTTGGGTGGACAAGCAGTAGGAGGTGCCATTGCTGATGTACTGTTCGGTGAAGTCAATCCAAGCGGCAAGCTAGCTGAGACATTCCCGATGAAGCTTGCGCATAACCCATCTTTCCTTAACTTCCCTGGCGAAGGCAATCGCGTGGAATATAAAGAAGGCATTTTCGTTGGATATCGCTATTATGATACGAAAAAAATCGAGCCTCTTTTCCCATTCGGACATGGGCTTAGCTATACGACATTCGAATATTCCAATCTTACAATGAGCCGCACTGAGCTATCTGATACGGATACCGTGGATGTACAAGTGACGATCTCAAACACTGGCAGCCGCGCTGGTAAGGAAACCGTTCAGCTTTACGTGAAAGACATCGAAAGTTCAGTGGTAAGACCTGACAAGGAGCTAAAGGATTTCGCCAAAGTAGAGCTCAAGCCGGGTGAACATACAACCATTTCCTTTACACTTCATAAACGTGCCTTCGCTTATTACAACGTTGCTTTGAAAGATTGGCATGTCGAGAGTGGGAGTTTTGAAATTATGATCGGCGGATCATCTAGTACGATCGCTTTGGGAGCTACGATTCTCGTGAATTCTACAGTTTCTCTCCGCCAAACCTACGATCGCAACTCTCTGCTAGGTGAACTTATGACCAATCCCGTTGCTGCACCTATTCTGCAAGCACTTACACAGAACTTCCAAGCCTCCATGGGGATTGCAGAAGGAGACGAGAAAACCGCCAAAATGATGCAAGCCGCGCTGACTGGCATGCCACTTCGCAATTTAGTTACGTTTAGCCAAGGCGGATTTACAGATGGAATGGTTGAACAGCTACTCATCCAATTGAACGAACAAAACTAATCATACAAGTGAGGACACCACTATGGAACAGACTAAAATCAAATTTTCAGAGAAGCTTGGCTATGGCGTTGGTGATATGGCAAGTAATCTCATCTGGACGTCGGCTGCGACTTTCCTGACCTTCTTTTATACCGATATCGTAGGCTTCTCTGCTGCTGCCGTGGGTACGTTGTTGTTGATTGCCCGTTTCTTCGATGCATTCGTGGATATCGGTGTCGGTGTGTTAGTTGATAAAACCAGAAGCAAGCATGGCAAGGCTCGTCCCTGGTTGCTTTGGCTAGCCATTCCATTCGGCATCTCCGGTGTCTTGCTGTTCTCAGCTCCAGATTTAGGTCCAACTGGCTCGCTTATTTACGCTTATGTGACCTATCTCCTCATCAATATTATTTACTCAGGTGCCAACGTTCCTTACGGTGTGTTGAACTCACTGATTACACAAGATCCTTACGAGCGATCTTTACTTAACATTTTCCGTATGGTCATGGCTATCTTTGGCGCTGTTGCTGTCTCCACCTTGACAGTTCCCATTGTGAATGGGTTCGGCGGTGGCAAACACGGGTGGACGATGACCTTCATGATTTATGGTGTACTTGCAGCTGTACTGTTCTTGATTACTTTCCGCACGACGAAAGAGCGAGTTAAGCCTTCTATTGTCCAAAATGTTGTTCCGCTTCGTCGATCTTTGAAGGCGCTCTTCCGCAACAAATATTGGGCATTGCTAGTCACCTTCATGATGTTAAGCTTCATTATGTCGTCCGTTAACACTGCGGTTAATATTTATTATGCACAGTATATTTTGGAAGATGTTAATCTAATGTCCGTACTCAGCATCATTTCTTTCATCCCGATGTTAATTGGCCTGCTGCTTATTGCTCCGATTATTAAAAAGTTCGGTAAGCGTAATTCTGCCATAATCGGGTTAGTTATCACGATTGTGGGAGCTTTGATTACGATGATCGATCCTACAAATCTCACAATCGTCATCATTGCTTCTGTGACCAAATCACTTGGCGGCGTGCCATTAGCAGCGACGATGTTCGCCATGCTGGCAGACACCGTTGAATATGGAGAATGGAAAACAGGCATGCGTACAGAAGGTCTCGTATACAGCGCAGGCAGCTTCGGCTCTAAGGCAGGCAGCGGGCTCGGCGCAGCGATAGTCGGTTGGATGCTTGCATTCGGAGGTTATGTTGGTGGTCAAGAGCATATCAGCGAGTCAGCGCGTTCCTCGATCCTCTTCATGTACATTTACTTGCCGATCATCATTAGTGCGCTTATGGTGGTTATTCTCTACTTCTATAAATTAGATAAGCAGTTCCCGCAAATTGTGAAAGAATTAGAAGAAGCGAAGAACATGTAGTTTACACAAAAAAAGAAGGGGGGTTATCAACATGAAAGCAATGAAAATTACGATGCTGACGGATGGGTTTCCAGTACTTTTCGCCAAGCAGCTTAGTCAAGCAGCCGCTGCTTACACATCTGAAATTCGTATCATCTGGGAAGAGCGCAACATTATTTCGGATGTCAAAAGCATTCTAGGGCTTATGGCGCTTGAGACAAAAAAGGGAACGATATTAACCCTCACCATGGATGGCTCGGACGAAGAACAAGCGATTGAAATTGGGAAGTTATTCGAATAATATTGGGTATTGCAGTGCCTGACAATAAATATAATTAAAAGGCAATCTTGACCTGTAAGAAAAGGTCGAGATTGCCTTTTTATGTTGGAAACAAAGTTCGAACATTAGCGGTTTGTAAACTCAGTTACATAATATTATGATTTCTTCTGAGGAAAAAAAGTATAGTCGAACACAAATTCCTTCTCAGTTAAACGATATTGCTCGAGTGTGTAGGGACCACAGCTTCCAGAGCCGACGCCTGTCATCGCATAGTCAATGTTCCAGACGGTGCAGCCACTTCTTTGAAGTTCAAAATGATGTTTTGTGGCAGCCAGTTCTTCTCGGGTATACTCCGAGGCGCAGAAGCTGAAAGGTTTTGTGCTGTATGCCCTAAGTGTTGTATTCGCATTCGAGAGTGTACATTCTGCTGTGCCATAGTGCGACCCGTTCTCTTGCGGATAAATATAGTTTTCAAAAAGCTCCGGCACTGCTGCATGAAACATACTTTTATAACATCCAGCGTGTTTATCGCTGTAGCTCTCTTGTGGCCCATATCCGAAATAGGTGCAATTTTGAAAATCCTCGGTTAGAAAATAGCGCATGCCAAAACGCGGAAGATAATCCAGATCCTTACGCACTGATACATGCATTGACGCTTCTATGGCTCCGCTACCATGCACTTTATAAACAGCTTGAATATTACAGAAAGGAGTAGCACGATCTGCTACAAGTGATAGAGGGCAGGTAATGGTAACAGAAGTATTCGATTGTTCTACCGATGTTTCGTAAGTATAAGCATGAGCTGCATCCAGTCGAAGGCTGTTCCAGGAATGTTGACCGTAAGAGGCAATTCCAGCCTCACCCATATCGTTATCCGTAGGGGCGCGGTAAATATCAAACTCAGCTGGTCTGGCAAAACACTCGATCCCATTAATCACACACGAATCAAAAGTACCGAGTTTAGCTTTAAAATGATAGGAAAATGCTTCTCCACACACTAGCCATCCGGTTTTGGTTTGCTCAGCCGTTACGGCAGAGTGCGATTCAGGCAAGGACACATTCATATCTTCTGTGGAAAGATCAAATTGATCAAATCCCAAAGATGTTCCGACCGGGATCAGCGGATGGGCTGCTTTTTGCAGATATTCAAATTTCAGATAGATACGCGAACCATCTATATAAGGCAGTGAAATCGGCAATTGTGCCTTCGAATGCGGAGCAAGACTGAAATCGGTAATGCTGCCTTCTGCTATTTTGGTGCCGTTCTGTTCTAGTGTCCAGACAATGGAAAGAGCATCGGAAAGGTCTGCAAAGTCCAGTTTGTTGTCAGCCCAGAAAGTGTTAGCGTCTCTTGTAACATGAACAGGACGGGCACAGTTTTTCAGCTCCAATAGCCCTGTGTGCGGCGTTCGGTCAGGATAAACCAGTCCGTCTACACAGAAGTTCCCATCGTGCAGCACTTCTCCAAAGTCTCCACCATAAAGATACTGCGCGTTACCATTAGCATCATATTGTAGAATGGCATGATCACACCATTCCCACACAAAGCCGCCGGCAAAACCGTCATAACGATAGAACAACTCATAGTATTCGGATAGACTGCCAGGGCCATTGCCCATTGCATGGGCAAACTCGCATAAAATCAATGGCTTTTTGTTTTCCTGAGCCAGCTTTTCTGTATATTCAAGATCAGGGTACATATAGCTTTCAACATCCATAATATCAAAATTGAATTTTCCCTCATCCTCAGGCATAAAGTTCTTGGATTCATAATGAAGCAGACGTGAGCTGTCTAGCTTCCGCACAGCATCAACAGCAGCTATCGTATTGATACCTAATCCACTCTCGTTGCCAAGTGACCAGATTACAACACAAGGGCGGTTGATGTCACGAGTGACTAGACGCTGCACACGGTCCACAATAGCCGTTTGAAACTGCTGATCGTGATGGACAAGCGCATACCAGTCATTATCGCGTAAACCATGGCTCGACCATGCGCCATGTGATTCCATATCACCTTCATCAATGACATAAAAGCCGAATTCGTCACACAGATGATAGAATTCCGGCGCATTCGGATAATGCGAAGTGCGAATGGCGTTGATGTTATGCTGCTTCATCAACTGCAAATCCATTACCATTTGCTCGCGCGAAGCTACATAACCGGTATCGGGGTAGCTATCATGGCGGTTCACGCCTTTTAGCTTGATAGGTTGCTCGTTGACAAGCAACACGTTACCTCGAGTAGCTATCGTGCGAATTCCGATTGTGTCTACAATTCGCTCCTGTAAGGTATCAAGAACCATCTGATATAAATACGGCTGCTCGGCATTCCAATGCACTGGATTTTCTATAGTCAGGCTAAGCGTGTCGTCGCATGTTTCGCCCTGTGCCACGGCCCTGCCCTCGGCGTCCAGGACTTTGACGGATTTAACAAGCGCCGTGCCGAAATCATCAAACTTGAATGATACCGTGGCACTTTCTTGTTGTATAGACGGTTGCACAACATAATGGCGTACATGTTGTTGCGGGCGTCTCAATACATAAACATCTCGGAAAATACCCGACATGCGGAATTTATCCTGCGCTTCCAGATAAGTTCCATCACACCATTTCAGAACCGCGACAGCAATTTGATTCTCTCCATCTTGTAAGAATGAGGTAATATCATATTCCGCCGTAGAATGTGATACCTGACTGTATCCTACAAATACACCGTTGAGAAATACATAATGACAGGAATCCACACCTTCAAAATTCAAATAAAATCGCGTTTTCTCCGTAAGCTCTACCGAGAAGGTCCGCTTATAAACACCGCACGGATTTTCTTTGGGTACAAAGGGAGGGTTGAACGGAATTGGATAATCTATGTTGACATACTGGTGGTTGTCGTATCCATACATTTGCCAGTTGGATGGAACCGGGAGGACGTTGTCCGGAGTACTTTCCAGAGAAGCTTCGGAAAAGGAAGGAAAGTACGCAAACTGCCAGCTTCCGTTTAAGAGCAATACACGTTCATTGTATTCTTTGGAAGAGGTGTCATCGCCGGGTGAACAAGGTATGTAATAAGAACGGTCTGGCATCGTGTTCATGCGAACGATATTCAAATCTTGGTGATAATTGTAATTCATAATAATTCTCCCTTACCGTTTGATTTATAAAGTGACAGGCGTGAAAAAGTATAATGATTGTTTTAAATAGCGCATAGCGGTTTCCTTACTTTATTCGTATATGAAAATAGAAATCCGGTGTATTATATAAAGCAATACACCGGATTTCATAGAGGAGTGCGAAATTATTTGCTTGCTCTCCAGGCGTCATATTGAGCCTGCTTTTCTTTGATGATGTCATCCACGCCAGCAGCTTTCAGGCGCTTGAGGAATTCTGGCAATACTTTCTCAGGATCTACAGAACCGGAGCTGAGTGCCGGAACCATTTCGGTTGTAACTGCGGTGCAGTTTGCTAACTGAGTTTTTACAGGTGTCGAATCGAACACGAAGCCCGTTACTGGTGAGATTTCTGCTGTTTTGTCCGTTTCATAGACAAGTTTTTGGAGCTCTTTTGAGGTCTCGCCATCTTTGTTCTTGTCATATATAGAACGGTTGAAAGTTGGGCTATAAGATTGACCGATCTGCCATTCGTTCCAGTTGAAACTGTATTTGCCTTCAATCTGTGTATACGCGCCTTTTTCATTAAAGTTGTAGTCAACGCCTTCTTCACCGAGCGTGATGAGTTTGTAAAGGTCATCGTTGGTGTTAAGCAGCTCGATAAGTTCCAACGATTTTTCAATGTTCTTCGATTCGGAATTAATTGAAATTGCCGAATTGGCACCAGCACCTGCCGGTATCATCGTACGAGTAGTGGATACGGAGACAGCAGGGGCTTTATCCTTTGAGCTCATTGACATGGCGAGGTTTTGCCCAGGAACGTCGATACTGTCCGGCCAACCGTAAGTTTTCTCAGCGACAAATTTAGCCGCTTTACGGTCAGGAGACGTATCTTTTACAGTTGCACCATCCTTGCGAACATAACCTTTGATGAACCAATCGCGCATAATTTTAGTGAATTTCGCAAAATCTTCTGTTTCATACTGGTTGATGACTTTGTCTGGGTTATCAAGGTTAATCCAGCCAGGAAGGGTCTGATCACCTACGGATTCCATATTCCAGTAGAGCGGGTCATTTGCAAACAAGCTGTAAGGAGAGCTGGTTTCAAAACCGATCATTTCAGGATGTTTTTTGAGCGCATCGCCAAGGAAAGGTCCAATCATTTCAAGTGCTTCTATGGTTGGTTTGCCTTTTATAGCCTCCCAGTTAAAGCCCGATTCTTCTGCAAGGTCTTTGCGGAAATTAAAGCCGTTGCGCTTGGAAGTGCCCCACTGCTGATAGTTAACGACTCCATAGATACGGTCTTTAACTTTAACGCCATCCCATAGGCCTGCAGGGATACGGGAATAAGTTTCAGGCGCATATTTAGGTAGAAGGTCCGTTAGGTCAGCATAAGCCCCTTTGGTAGCGTTTTCAAGGAAGTTAATGCCACCCCAACTAGCTGTGAATCCTAGATCCCAGTCATCGCCGGAATTGATCATCAGATTCATTTTGTCAGCATATGTACTGCTGTCTACCAGAATCAGATTCAGTTTTGCGTGAATGTCTTTGGCAATGATTTCGTTCGCTTTCTTCATGACACGGTCAAAATCATTGACAGGGCTGTTCATCATGTAGAAGTTGAGATCAACCAACTTCTCATCAGCCGGAGCTGGAGCCGGAGCTTTAGTTGGAGCAGGATCGTTAGTAGAGCTTGCGTCTTTCGGTCCGCATCCACTCAGCAGTATGCTAAACAGCATCGTTGCGGACAACAGAGTCAAAGATAATTTTTTCATAGTAGTTCCCCCTGATATTTATTTAATTCTCCGGGTGTGTTACCCGGTAAAATTACTCTTTTACAGCACCTATTGTCAAGCCTTTTTCAAAGTACTTTTGCAGTAATGGATACAGCAAAATAATAGGGCCGATGGCGAGTACGCAAGTTGCCATGCGCGCGCCTTCACTAGGTAGCATTCCAATTGCAGCCTCCATTGACCGTGAAGCTTGTGAGTTCGACTGCAAATATCCAATGTTGTTCATCAAAGATTGCAGCAGATATTGTAGGGGGCGCAGTTTTTGTGATTCAATGTACAATGATGCGGTCATCCAATCATTCCAGTAGCCAATGGATACAAACAAACCGATGGTTGCCAACGATGGTTTAGAAAGCGGAAGTACAATCCGGAAAAAAGTATGGATTTCACCCGAGCCATCGATACGCGCTGACTCAATTAATGACTCTGGAATCGTACGGAAGAAATTTTTCATAATCAGTATGTTTACCGCCGACACCAGACCGACGACAATCAGCACCCAGATGGTATCCTTCAGATGTAAAATTCGCGTCATCAAAATATACGAAGGAACAAGACCACCGTTAAACAGAACCGGAAGATACACAAAGAATGAGAGCGCCTTGCGATGAGTTACTTCAGGCCGTGTCAGTGAATACGCCAGCATGGAAGTAAACAGCAAATGTAAAAGTGTGCCAACAACTGTCACAAAGACCGTAACCGCATATGCATTCAGAATAGAGCCTGCTCCATTAAATACATACTTGTAAGCATTCAAACTGAACTCTTTGGGCCAGAGGCGATATCCATCGAGCATCAGCGATCGTTCGTCCGTAAATGATATGGATACAACTAACAGCAGCGGAAGTATGCATGCTAGACTCATGGCAATGAACATAAGATGAATCACTAATTTTGAAAAATGTAGTTTTCTATAAAGCATGTAGTTACCTCCCAATTTGAAACGGCTTTAAGTCTTTTTTTCAAAGACAGCATTCCGTTTCTGCAGACCGATCAGAAAGTGCAATTTTCATCCTTTCGGATCGTTAAAATAGTGAGCTATCGGGATCCCTCTTTTTAATGATGTAATTCGAGATCAACACTAGGAAGAAACCAACTACCGCTTGATATAAACCAATTGCCGACGACATGCCGTAGTCATTGACTTTTTTCAGAGAGCGGAATACAAGTGTGTCGATAACGTCTGTTGTTGAGTAAAGAGCACCCGCATCATTTGGAAGCGTGTAGAATCCGTTCCAGTCACCCAAACCGCCGTTGAACAATTTCCCAACCCACAGCAGTGAAAGAACAATGATGGTCGGTTGCAAAAGCGGCAATGTAATATGTTTAACACGTTGCCACTTCGATGCACCGTCCAGTTGCGCAGCTTCATAGTAGTCGGTGTTAATCCCGGCAATCGCCGCCACATACAGCACTGAAAAGTAACCGACGTTCTTCCATAGATAAGCTATCGGTAAGATGTATCGCCAGTAAGAAGGCTCACTGTACCAGTAAATGGCCTCTCCGCCGTTATCTGTAATCACACTGTTGACAATACCACGGTCAACACTCAACAGGCTGAAGAGAATGAACTGGATGACAATCCATGAGAGGAAGGTCGGTAGCAAAATCGATCCCTTATAGGTAGCAGATACAAATTTGTTTTTTACTTCATTTAATAAAATAGCTAGTGCCAATGCGCAAAGCGTAACGGAAACTACTTGTATTAAATTGTAAAAAAGTGTATTGAAGGTAACACTTTTAGCTATGTCTGATTTGAAGAAAAACTCAAAGTTTTTGAATAGCGGGTCCTTCCATGGACTTCCGAAAATACCATCGCGTGCATTGTAATCTTTGAAGGCAATGATAACGCCGACCATCGGAAAGTAAGATAAGATCGCAATTAAAATTAATCCTGGTGCCATCAATAAATAGAAAGGCATTTGACGGCGTGCGCTACGCAATCTCTTGCGAGGCTTAACCTTACGATTCGGAATTGCATTTGTAATCGTCTTCATTGTTTCACCCCCTTTCTTTTCATCATTTGTATGTCTGCTATCACTGTAGCTAAGAGTGGGGGGGGGGACAACAAATAAATATGTTGTTATATTTGTTTTTCAACACTGTGCATCTCTAAAAAATAACAATTTCTACAAAGTGTTATAAATCATTGAGGTATAATTAATTTATCATTATATAATTATCAAAATAATACATAGAAAACCTAGGGGGTCGCAATGAAGCTTTCAAATAAAACAAGGAAAGGCAGTACGAGCTTTCTTCGCAAATCTTTTTTCTCTTTTTTGATTATCTCGATCATCGTCACTGTTTTACTTACGAGTTCTTTGACGTTTACTTATTTGCACAATACGAATTCATTGATTAGCCGATATAATGAAAAACTGATTGCCCAGTCTAATTATAGTATTACCTATCTTGACGAGACCGCAAAAAAATTAGGCAATGCACTGTACAGTGACAAGTACATCATCGAATTTTTAAATTTGAAGGAAACGGATGAGTTTGTGGAACTTTGGGCAAGTAGGGTCATAGACAATCACTTTCTGACACTGCAAGATATCGACAGTGTGTATCTTTACAATGCGGGGATGGATTTGTTTTATTCCTCACGAAGCGGAGAAAGACGATCGGCATCTGCATTTTCAGATCAGGATATTGCAAAGATATTAACTGACAAAAATTTTGTGGCCGATTATCTTGGTCGCCCCATTGTGGCATCTGTTGATGAAGCGACACAATCGGCAAATGTGTGTTCATATATATTATTTGAACCAGGGACGACGGCGTCTGGTTTAAAAAATGCTATCGTTGTCAACATCCGAACGGAAGCGCTTACTAAATCTATCCGAGCGATTAACAGTAGTGATTCAGTTCCTGACACATCTTTTTTAGTGGTTGACTCCAACGGTTCTATTTTAAGCATGGCCCTCTCACCGGATTTTGCCCATGACATGAGTGAAGTTCGGACATTAGGCCGGAAAGCGCAGGAACTGGACGGTATCGTGAATCAGGTGCAAAAAATTGGCGGAATCAGTTATCTTGTTTCGAGCAGTAAAAGTAATGCAAATAACTGGTACATCATGGGCGTTACACCCGTCAAAAAAATTTTCAAGGATGTAATCACCGAATCAATCGTGTCGGGGGGGATCGGAGTAGCTGTATTTATTGTTTGCGCGGTCATTTGCCTATTCTTGGCACGCAGACTGAACAATCCTATTCAAGCCATTACGAAATTCATAAATGGGGAAGCTCCTGAAAAAAGCGATCCACTCGTGTCTGACACAGCAGAATTTCAAGTTATTCTTTCGGTATTTGAATCGATGAAGGAGCAAAATTTACAACTTGATACAATCATGCGCGAAACCGGCTATGCTGTTAAACAAGATTTACTGAATTCTCTGTTAAATGAAAGATCAACGTATTCGATGAATACCATTCTGAACAAGCTTCATGATCTGGACTTGAATTATATCGTCTCAAATCAGCTGTGTATGTGTCTGTTCAAAATAGATAATTACAGTGTATTTATGTCAGGAAATAGTCAAGAAGAGCGGTTGGCATTGCGTTATGCCATTGTGAATATTGCAGCAGAAGTAGCGGAGGAAATTCCATGTGAAATATTCAGTTGTGATTCTGATAAATTTGTAGTGTTAGTTGATTGTGCAGAAGTAACGCAATTTAAGTTAGTGCAGGAAAAAATAGAGGAATATTTACGCGAAGTACAAGTTAAAACGCAACAATTTATTCATATATCTTTATCTATGACGTACAGCACCTTGTTTAAGGGAATGGAACATTTGCCTAGCATGTATAACAATTTGAAGGGTTCAATTCAACTCAAGATTCGGTATGGACATGGATGCATTATTTCTCCTTATATGATGGATGAAATCAATATGGATGATTTCCATGTACCTGTGAAGAAGGAAGAACAGTTAATCGAAAAAGTACTTGAAGGAGATATTGAAGGTGCTATTGTCATATATCAATCTATCAATAACAAGTTGTATACATGTTCTTATAATGAAATCATATCGTGCATTATACATTTGATTTATTGTATTTACTCCGGTGTATTTAGCAAAATGCCTGCCATAAAGGATAATCAAGATCTATTCCTGCAGGATCTGTTGCACAATCTGCATGATGCAGAAGTGAACACAGATATCGATGATGTTATGAATACCTTTTTGACAAAGCTCTGCAGTAAGGTAATGTTGTTTAAAAACACGTCAAACAGTAACGATTATTTAATTCAGCGCATTATCGGAATTGTAGAACAGGAATATTCCAATACTGGCTTATGTTTAAGTTCAATTGCTGAAAAGTTGCGTATGTCTCCGAATTATGTAGGTCGATTGTTTAAAACGTCAAACGGTCAGTCGATTGCACAATACATCTTTGATTTTCGCATGCAAAAGCTTGATGATAATATGCACAATTCCCAGCTGCCTTTGTCAGCGATTATAGAGATGGTTGGTCTTGAAAGAAATAATTATTTTTACACTCGATTCAAGAAGCATTTTGGTAAGTCTCTCAGCGAATACAGGCTACAGTTGGGACAGGATTCGAATGATGATGATTAAATATGTGTTTAGTCCTCTTCTCCTTCACTGGGGAAGAGGATTTTTTTACTTTTTCAACTGATTTATTCCAAAGATATTAGAGATTTATGGGAGGGGAGGGCAAAAAAACCGCATTGTGTTGGAGATGGAGGATAGGCTCCAAACCTATCAAGGAAATCATTAGTACTTTCGGAACTTGCCTGGTGATTCCCCAGTTATTTTTTTGAATAAAATATTAAAATAATTTGCATTTGGATATCCGATATGTTGAGCGATTTCTCTAACTGAAAGGTCGGTTTGAGCCAGCATACGTTTCGCTTCATCTATCCGGCATTTAATCATGTATTGAATGGGAGACATACCAATCTCTTCTTTGAAGATATGAGCGAGATGATAGGGACTTACAAAAACAAATGATGCTAGCATGCTAAGCGAAAGATCCTGTGCGTAATTCTCTTGGATATAATCTCTTGCATTCCGAGAGATTGTGGATATGTTGGCGGTTTCCTTCGGCTGATTAGCGATTCGTATAATGTGAATGATTATGCTTTGGAGCATGAAGGAGATTAAGTCCTGGCTGCCTAGCTTAAGATCTGTATTTTCCAGAAGCACATTTGTGAAATAACGTGAAAGGATATCATAGTTTTTCTGAAGATGGAGAATCGGATTCTTCGATGCATCTATTAAAATATCTGGCGGCATTTCATGAAGCTTAATATTACCTATTAGAATACGAATGCCTTTAAGAGGGTAATCGTCGGAAGAGCGTGTGAGGAGCTTGACTCCAGGGTTGCAGACCATTAGGTCCCCTTCCCTGACGGATACTACCTGATTGTCAAAATGAATTTCTCCTCGTCCACCTTGAATCAGAAGTAACTCCGTGAAGATATTTTCTCTGGGGCTATTATCACTGGTAATCAAATCCTGCAGATATGAAACAGAGACGAGACGTGGCGTCTCTAATAAAATGGCCGGGTTGGACATGTTTACAGAAATCACCTTCCGTCTCTAAGGGAGTGTAAAATATACAGCGCTTACAACAAATTCATGTTATCATTATTTCTAAAATCTACCATGAAATCAAGTCGAAATAATTCGACTAGCAAGAAACTGATCATTTATCACAAGATAGTTAATTTATTTTGTCTACTTGTTCCTCTAGACTTTGTGTATGAAATCAGTAAGGTCTGGTGAACGGGGATATGTACTGATACTGGAAATTCACTGAGGTGGTGAAGGCCTTGCTCTTGCAATTGAACAATTTGACCAAATCTTATTTTGGTGTGACGGTGTTGGATCATGTGAATTTCGACCTTAAGCAAGGTGAGGTGCATGCCATTCTAGGACAGAATGGAGCCGGGAAATCAACGCTAGTGAAGTTAATATCCGGGGTAGAGGAACCAGACAATGGTGAAATCTATTTGGATGGTAACCTCGTCCGAATACCATCGACACTAGAGGCGCAGAGGCTCGGAATCTCTACGATTTATCAAGAGACTGCTCTAGTACCGAATATGACGATAGCTGAAAATATCTTCTTGGGGCGGGAGCCGAAGCTATTTGGCCTATTCACCCATTACAGTAAAATGAAGCGTGAAGCGAAAAAAATCTTGAAGCAGTTGGGCTATTCCTTTCATCCTACCACGCTTGTTCGGGATTTATCGATCAGTGAGCAGCAAACCGTTGCCATTGCGAAAGCAATTTCCCGGCAATGCAGAATTATGATTATGGATGAACCTACGGCGAGCTTGACGGAACAGGAATGTGATCGATTATTTCGAATGATAGAGACGTTCAAGTCCGAAGGTGTAGGCATTATTTATATCACACATCGGTTAAAAGAGGTGCAGGGTATTTGCGATCGAGTTACGATTTTGCGTGACGGTCAGCATGTCATTACTCGCGAGGCGAAGGGTTTTAACGAGAAGGAAATTATTACCTATATAGTGGGGAAAGAGCTGTCACATTATTTCCCTCCAGTTCCTATCGAAGTAGGTGAGGAATTAATGCGGGTGGTTGGACTAGGCAAGAGAAATCAGTTTACGGATATCGATTTTACCCTCCACGAAGGTGAGATCTTAGGATTTGCAGGACTTGCCGATTCAGGAGGCTCAGAGCTTGCCAATGCTTTATTTGGTCGAGTACGAACGGATGAAGGCTCCATTTACTGGCGGAATGAAAAGGTTGAATTTAGAAGCCCAAGACAAGCTATCCATCATCGGTTTGGATTGGTGGATAGGGATCGTGCCAAGGCAGGTATGTTCTCGGATATGCCCGTTTCTCGTAATCTGACGATATCCGGTTTGCGAAGGCTGAATAAATGGCAATTTATTAACGAACAGAAGGAACAGAGCAAAGCACTAGACGCCGTCCTTCAATTGGATATTAAAATGATTGATCCTGAGCAGGAAATTAAATTTTTGAGCGGAGGTAATCAGCAGAAAGTGATGTTTGGCAGATGGCTGGTAGCAGATAGCGATCTCTATATTTTGAATGAACCGACATGTGGGATTGATATCGGAGCGAAGAGTGAACTGTATGTCGTCATCCATGAGCTTGTTCAGGAGGGCAAGGGCATGATTGTAATTTCCTCCGACTTATCGGAATTAATTGGCCTGTGCACCCGAATTCTTGTCATGCATGAGGGTCGTATCGTTGACCAGATCCTTCATGAATTTGCGACAGAGGAGCGAATACTGAGCGCAGCCTCGGGATTACAAAGCTAGGGGGAAAGGATATGCTTATCAATAAGCGGAGGATGCAATTAACCCATTTGGAGCGTATTCATGCAATCAAGTGGCTGGCAAACTACAAATCGTTGGCTTCTATGCTTATCATATTCGTTATTGCATCAATGACTAGCCATTACTTCTTCACTTGGGAAAATATGGTCAATATTGTGAGACAAGCATCGATGATCGGCATTATTGCGCTAGGCGTTCATTTTGTCGTATTACTTGGTATGTTCGATCTATCTGTTGGCTCTGTCCTTGTCATTTCTGGTACTGTGATTATGGCCAGTCAAAATGTGTTTGGTACTGACATATTCTTATCCATGATTCTCGGTGTTGTTACCGGGTGCATAGTCGGCTTTCTGAATGGCTTCATTATCGCTTATGGACGTGTGCCATCATTCATTACGACGATAGCTGCCATGTTTATCTTTCGTTCGCTTGCGCTGTGGTACGGCTCTGGCGGTGCCTTAAACGGAAATTATATCCGGTATACAGAGCTTGGTCACGGCTCAACTTGGGGTATTCCTAACCTTGTATTTCCACTGATTGTGGTAGCGGTATCCGCTCATATTATTCTTACTAAAACGTTGCTCGGTCGTTATATCTATGCGCTCGGTCAAAATCCGATGGCAGCTTCCTTAAGTGGAGCACCGACCCGATGGATTGTCATTACGGCTTTTGCTATCAGCGGTACAGCTGCAGGGATGGGAGCGGTATTCGAGACTTCACGGCTCAATTCCATTTCTACCAGCACCTCTGGTATCTTTTATGAGCTGGATGTGATGTCTGCCATTGTAATTGGTGGATCCAATCTTAAGGGTGGTAAAGGTTCGATTCTCGGTACGGTCTGCGGCGTCCTTATGCTAACGATGATCAGTAACTATATGAATTTGCAAAATGTATCTCCATATCTTCAAGGAATTCTAAAGGGGATTCTAGTTCTGGTTATATTGTATCGAAAAAGCCGTAAAGGCTAATTTTTGTTAGGGAGGCAGTTGCTCGGTTGAGCGGCTGTTTTTTTGTTTGTCCCCCGACTTAGAGATCGAGCAATCGCCTCCGCAAGATTATGTAGTTTTGCCCCAATTTAGTTAATTGTTCCAATAATTCCGATCCTTTAGAATAACCTTATAGACGAGTAGATAGGGAGCGGGTGAAACATGGTACTAGAGATGATCGGCATAAACAAAGGTTTTTTTAATGTGAAAGCGCTTAATAATGTGAGTTTGAATCTTCAAAAAGGTGAAGTTCATGCCTTGGTAGGAGAGAATGGAGCGGGAAAATCAACGTTGATGAAAATATTGGCCGGTATTTATCAGCCCGATGAAGGCGAGATACGGCTAAATGGCAAGCAGGTTATCCTCTCCTCACCCAATGTTTCTCAGAACTATGGTATTTCAATTATTCATCAGGAATTAAATCTCATTCCAAATATGACAGTGGCAGAGAATATTTTCTTAGGGCGCGAGCCTAAGAAGCTAGGATTGTTCTCGAATATCCACCATATGAACAGGGAAACGAAGAAACTCCTTGAACGATTTGATTTGAATCTGGATCCGAATGCGATTGTATCCAGTCTTAGCATCGGAGAGCAACAGATTGTTGAGATTGCTAAGGCAATGTCGAGGAACGCAGAGATTCTGATTATGGATGAGCCTACCGCCGTATTGGAAGAAAGAGAAGTTCAGAAATTATTTGATCTTATTTATCAATTCAAGAACCAAGGTGTCTCCATCATTTACATCTCTCACCGATTAAATGAGCTGAAACGTTTTTGTGATCGCTTAACCGTACTTAGGGATGGTCAATTTGTGAAGACCCTTCCGATGGAGGGACTTACGGAGAAGGAAATTGCCAATCTGATGGTTGGAAGAGAACTGAATGAATTGTATCCGGCCATTCGTAATACCATTGGAGAAGAAATTCTTCGCGTAGAGAGTCTGACACGCAAACCGAATTTCGAAGATGTTAGTTTCTCCGTCAAACGCGGTGAAATCATAGGTTTTGCAGGACTTATCGGCGCAGGGAGAACAGAACTTGTCAGAACTATATTCGGTGATTGGCGTCCGGATGGAGGAGCTATATTCTGGAAGGGCAAGAAAACGGATTTCCGCAGTCCGGAGGATGCCGTAAAGGCGGGAATTGGATTTGCAACGGAAGATCGCAAGCATACCGGGTTGTTCTTGGATATGAGCGTGAGTCAGAATATATCGGTTACCTGTACAAGGAAAGTAAGCAAATGGCACTTCATTCGGAAACAAGTAGAAGGCAAGCTTGTTCAGAGGAATATTGAGCAACTGAATGTGAAGGTAAATAAAATCACAAATCCCGTTAAAAATTTAAGCGGTGGGAATCAGCAGAAGGTTGTGTTGGCTAAATGGATGGCAGCAGAAAGTGAGCTATTCATTCTGGATGAGCCGACACGAGGTATCGACGTTGGGGCTAAAGGAGAGATCTATGAACTGATCTCACAGCTGGCTGCCGAAGGAAAGGCTGTAATCATTATTTCATCTGATCTTCCAGAGTTACTAGGAATATGTAACCGAATTCTTGTGATGTACCGTGGGCAAATCAAAGGGGAATTAGATCACTCCATTGCTAATGAACAAAATGTAATGGTGCTAGCAGCAGGCGTATAAAGAAGGGAGTTTATAAGAATGTCAAACGCAGTTACAGAACTAAATAAGACGCAAACAAAGGAAAGAAATTGGCTTAAATATTTGTGGGAACAGTACAGCGTGCTCTTTGCACTAATTGTGTTGATCATCTTTGCTTCTATCTTGAGCGAGCATTTCCTGAGTATTACCAATATTACGAACGTTCTAAGACAGGTTTCCATTGTAGGTATTCTATCTTTAGGTATGACGTTTGTTATTATATTGGGCGGAATCGACCTGTCGGTAGGCTCAGTATTAGCGATGTCAGGTACAGTTGTCATGGCATCGCAAGTGACTTATTCGACCTCTATTCCGGTTTCAATCGTGTTGGGTTTAATGTGTGGACTTATTATTGGCTTAATTAATGGACTAATGGTCACTTATGGAAAAATAACGGCGTTCATCGCCACACTTGCAATGATGACAATCGCCCGATCAATAGCTTTATTTTATGCAGATGCGGGCGCTATATCAGGACTGAATTCGACCTATGCCAAAATCGGCAACGCCTATGTATTTGGTATTCCCATCCCGGTTATTATTTTTGTGATTATGGTGTTCCTCTCGTATATCGTGCTTGAGAAGACGGTATATGGAAGACATGTATATGCAGTTGGTGGCAATGCGCAAGCAGCTCGTTTATCTGCCATTTCGGTGTTCCGTGTCACAATCATATCTTATATGATCTGTGGTTTTACAGCGGCTGTAGGCTCTATCATCGAGACATCCCGTTTAAACTCAATATCCACTTCAACCTCAGGGAATATGTATGAGCTGGATGCGATTGCTGCAGTTATTATCGGGGGCGCGAGTTTATCTGGAGGTAGAGGACGAATACTAGGTACCTTGTTTGGCGTCTTAATTCTGGGAGTGTTAAGCAATACTATGAATTTGCTCAATATTTCTCCTTACTTGCAGGGGGTGGTAAAAGGCCTGATTATCGTGGCGGCTGTCTTGCTTCAGAAACGTGATTAATTCCGGTTGAATTTATCGTACGTATACAAATTCGAATTTATTGGAGGGTCAGTTCATGTTGAAAAAAGTGAAACTATTTCCAGTGATCTTGCTTGTTGTTTGTACTGTAATCTTTTCCGGCTGTACGAGTCCGAGTACACCCGAGCCTGCTGAAACAGCCAAGAACACGCCAGTTGAGGGACAACAGGCTGCTAAAGGGGAGTATACCATTGGGATTTCTCTTCCTGCTGCTGATCACGGCTGGATGGGCGCACTGATTGCGAACGCCAAGGCTGAGGCGGAAAAACATACAAATGTGAAATACCTGCTCTACACGGCTAAAGACCCGGCGAAACAAACATCCGATATCGAAGATTTGATTACGAAAAAAGTCGATGCCGTAGTCATGCTACCAATGGAGTCCGCAGCTTTAACGCCTGCAGCTGAAAAACTAGCGAAAGCAAACATCCCATTAATCGTGCTTGACCGTGCAGTTAATACAGAAAGCTATCGTACTTATGTAGGCGGCGATAACTACGGCATCGGTTACGGCGACGCTAAATATTTGGTGGAAGAGCTTACTAAGAAAAAGGGTAAAGCGGAGGGGAAAGTGGTTGAGATCTCCGGTGTTCCATCCACAGTTACCGATTTGAGATCAAAGGGATTCCGTGATTACATTAAAGATTATCCGGGTGTACAGATTATAGCTACACAACCCGGTGATTTCACGAGAGAGAAATCGTTGAAAGCGATGGAGAACATTTTGCAAGCCAATAAAGAGATTGATGCTGTTTATTCTCAGGATGACGATATGACGATCGGTATCGTTCAAGCGATTCGTGATGCTAAGCGCGAAAAGGATATGTTCATTGTCAGCTCAGGCGGTATGAAAGAAGTGTATCAAATGATGAAAGAAAAGAGCTTACCGGAAGTCATTGTATCTTTAACTTACTCACCTACAATGGGTGGTACCGGCGTCAACATGGCGGTTAAAATATTGCAAAACGAAGGATTAGACGGTTTCTGGGAGAAATCGGTTCCTCATCATATTATTTTGGAAGCAACACCAATTACACCAGCCAATGTAGATCAATATCTAAAAGCAGACGCTAATTATTAAGCCATCGAAAGGAACGGTAGCTATGAAATTAGGGGTATTCACCGTATTGTTTAGTGATCGTCAATTGGAAGAGGCACTGGATACTGCGCAAGCAGCAGGATTGCAGGCCGTAGAAATTGGAACAGGAGGCTATGTGGGCAAGGCCCACTTAGCCCCTTCTGAACTTCTTCAAGATAAAGACGCGATTGAACGAATAAAACGGTTAACTACTGAGCGTGGTCTTACGATATCCGCTCTTAGCTGTCACGGTAATCCACTACATCCGAATAAGGAGAAGGCGGAGTCCGACCATAGAGATTTTCGGGATACGGTTAAGCTAGCTGCTCTTCTTGGAGTAGATACGGTCATTACTTTCTCTGGGTGTCCCGGAGACTCTGAGCACTCTTTATATCCTTCCTGGGTAACTTGTCCTTGGCCACCGGATTTTCTTCAAGTGTTGGAATGGCAATGGACGAACAAAGTCATTCCTTACTGGAGGGACCAATCCGACTACTGCCGTCAATACGGTGTTCGAGTTGCCATTGAAGCTCATCCTGGTTTTGTGGTGTACAATACGGAAACTGCACTGCGTTTACGCCGTGAAGCGGGAGATAATATCGGTGTAAACTTTGATCCTTCGCACCTATTCTGGCAAGGAATGGACCCCGTTGAGTGCATCAAAGTGCTCGGTAGTTCTATCTATCATATGCATGCCAAGGATACGAGTATAGATAGTAGAAATACCGCATTAAATGGTGTATTGGATGTCAAACCTTACTCGAATGAGTTGGAACGTTCATGGATTTTTCGAACAATCGGTTACGGTACTGATGAGAAGGTTTGGAAAAATATAATCAGCACGCTCCGTAAGGCCGGTTACGATGGTGTAATAAGTATCGAGCATGAGGATAGTCTGATGTCCGTGGAAGAAGGGTTGTCCAAGGCGGTTCATTTTCTGAACAAGATTATGATTGGCGATAAAGCAGGTGAGATGTGGTGGGCTTAAAAAAACCATTAAGAATTGGGATGGTCGGCTACAAATTCATGGGTACAGCCCATAGCCATGCTTACAAAGATATTGGCATGTTCTTCGATTTGGAGCATTCTGTTCAGATGAAAGCAATCTGCGGGCGAGATGAGAAGAGTGTGAAAGAAGCAGCGGAAAAGTTCGGCTGGAGTGAATATGAAACGGATTGGCGTTCCCTGATCATCAGAGACGATATTGACCTTATTGATGTGAATACGCCAAGCAATGCGCATAAGGAGATTATTATTGCTGCCGCTAAAGCAGGAAAGCATGTTTTTTGCGAAAAGCCACTCGCTTTAACGCTAGAGGATGCGAGGGAAATGCTAGAGGTTGCAGAGGAGAATGGTGTTGTTCACGCAGTATGCTTTAATTACCGCTATCTGCCTGCGGTACAATTAGCGAAGCAATTGATTGATGAAGGAAGAATTGGTGATATTCATCATTATCGCGCATCCTATTTGCAGGATTGGCTGGTTGACCCCAAATTCCCTCTTGCTTGGCGATTGCAGAAGGAGTATGCGGGCTCGGGCGCTCATGGTGATCTCAATGCACACTGTGTTGATCTTGCAAGGTATTTGATCGGGGATTTTGAGAAGGTGGTCGGTCAGCAGAAGACATTTGTCAACCAACGACCGATTCCCACATCGATGACAGGATTAACCGCTGTTGCGTCAGATGACTATGGGGATGTGACCGTAGATGATACGACTTCTTTTCTAGCACAGTTCAAAAACGGAGCTTTGGGTATATTTGAAGCCAGCAGATTTGCAACGGGATGGAAAAACGGCAATACGTTTGAAATTTACGGTAGCAAGGGTGCCATTCGCTTTAATCTGGAAAGGCTGAATGAGTTGGAAGTTTTTCTTCGGGAAGACGAACCCCATCTTCAAGGCTTTCGAACGATTTTGGCAACCGAAAGCGCGCATAAATACGCCGGTAATTGGTGGCCTCCGGGACATACTATTGGCTACGAGCATGCTTTTATCCATTTAATTTATGAAATTATTCAGAGCATGCGGGAAGGCAGTACAAGAACTTATCCTGACTTTTATGACGGCGTAAAATGCCAGCAAGTGCTTGAAGCTGTAGAGCAATCGATTCTCACTCAAGCTTGGGTGAACGTAGACAGCCTGTGAGTAGTTCAAAGCTATTTAAAAGAACCGCCAGGGAGAGCTCTCCTGGCGGTTCTTCTTCATCATACGACCGGTAGTGTGTAAATGACTAATGGCGATTGATCAGATAGGGAGTTGCCCTGTTATTATTAATCATCTTCAGGTATTACTACGCTGATAGGAGGAGGTACTGGACCAACAGAAGGCTCGAAAGCAACAACTTGTACCCCCGGAGAATGGAACTTCCATCGCATGCTTGGCATCCAGCGTTTTTCGGAGTAAAACAAGAAGCGATTATGAAGAGTGGTATAGTCGTAACCAGTCTTATGGGGGATGCTAATGTAGCAATCGAGAGAATCTACATTCCAATTAACGATTTTGTAGCCTTGTTTCTTAGCCATTTCATCTGTTCTTCGGTAATATCTCCATAAGGTGGGCGTATGAGCCTCGGGTTGTAACCAAAGATATAATGTATGATCGCATCCGTTGTTACAATCTGTTTCTGAAATTGTGACAAAGGTCTTGGTGTCATGCTTAATGCGTTAGCAGATTCTGCTGCAACTAGAAGAGCCATTGGGTTAGCTAATGTTTGGCTAAAGGAGTAAATTAAGGCTCTTCGTAAATCCGGAGGGAGAAGCCTAGTGATTTCACTAGGCTTTTTGTGTGCTGGTAATCGTGGCCTACTACAACAGGGGAAGGCTCTGAAGAAAGATATGTTGCGGCCTGACCAACTTTGGTTCTGGATTATTTTCTATGATATTGTAATAATGTAAACAGTTAAGCAAACAAAGAATTAAGTATATTAAATAATTGCCGTGTTGATAATAAAATGTATTAGTTTATGAGCAAACTCTTCAGGTTGGTCTTCTTGTACATACGTTAGTACGTTTTCTACAACCTCAAATTGTGCATCTGGAAAAATGGCGCGTACTCTTTTTCCCAACTCTATAGAGAATAATTTCTTATCATCAGCTCCCCAAATAACTAAAACAGGGTTATTGAAGAAAGAAAGTTTCTCAACTGCTTGATTGGTGAAATGTGGTGACCATCCTTTAACGACTTTTGTAAAGTCAGCTCGAGGGATACTTTTTGCTTCAGAAGAAGTTGCTACCACGTATGATTAATCATCGAATCAGGGAAATTCGTATCTTTTCCATTTATTATTTCTTGGGTAATCGCAGGAAAGCTATAGATTCGACATCTGTAAGATAGATCGTAGTCGAAGAATTAACTTGTTTGTCCTCTGAGTGAATTTTTCATATTTTTCATTACTTCTATCTAAGGTTTTGGACAATTCTTTATTGTGTGATGCATTTGGTTTATCAACGAAGAGAAAGAGACAGATTCAATGGCTAATGTAGAAGGGTTGTGATGATAGTCAACCCTTTTATCTATTTACAGGTATACGTAATAATTCTGGCACGGTCACGAAGATATAACCCTTCTTTCGAAGATTCTGAATGACTTCCGGTAGCGCTTGGATGGTGCCAGTTAGATCTGATCCGACACCTCCGCCTGCATGTTGAAGAATGATTGAACCACGACCTACAGAGGAGAGTATATTCTTCTTCACTTCATTTTTACGAAGTCCTTTCCAATCGAGAGAATCTACATTCCAGTTAACGATTTTGTAGCCTTGTTTCTTGGCCCATTTCAGCTGTTCTTCGGTAATATCTCCATAGGGAGGACGCATGAGCCTTGGGTTGTAACCAACGATATTGTGTATGATCGTATCCGTTGTTACAATCTGTTTCTGAAATTGTGATAAAGGTATCTTCGTGAATAGTGGGTGATCATAGGAATGGTTACCAATAGCATGACCTTCGCGTTTCATACGAGCGACGAGACCGGGGTATTCCTCTGCACGTTTACCAACAACAAAAAAAGTAGCTTTCACATGATATTTTGAGAGTATATTTAACACAGCTGGAGTGAACCGTGGATCTGGGACATCATCGAACGTAAGCGCAATTTTTTTGCTTCTAGGTCCTTTGGTAACAATCGTCTCTGGGAATTTACGATAAAGCTGTGATAACGATAGACCTTTGTTCTTTCGTTGATTTCGATGGTTAGAGTTCACTTCTTTAGCGTGCTGTTTAGATTGTTGTTTATGTAATATAGGATCGGATGCAAGGCATAACTTCGTTAATGTAGGAATAGACGTACCCTGTATCTCAGTATGAGCTTGGGGGATTACACCTAATATTAGAGAGAACATGAAACATAGGGCTATTTTCTTAAGCATTTAAGAGGGACTCCCTTCGAATCGAAACTGCGATGAACAATCCTTGTTGTTATTTCCGTAGTGTGTTGAAATTATGCTTGCAAAGTTTATAATAATGACAGATATGGAGAGTGCGAAGGGAGAAGATAGACGATGACGGATTTATTTACACCTTACGAACTTAAAGGGATGACATTGAAAAATAGAATTGTGATGCCGCCGATGTGCCAATACTCGGTTCATGCGGAAGATGGAATTCCGAATGCATGGCACAAAGTCCATTATATTAGTCGTGCTGTTGGAGGCGTAGGTCTCATTATTGTAGAAATGACTGGAGTAGAAGCTGAAGGACGTATTACATTTCAAGATACAGGGTTGTGGATTGATGAACAAATCCTTGCACATCAAGAGATTGTTCAAGATGTTCATCGTTATGGCACCAAGATTGGGATTCAGTTAGGACATGCGGGTAGAAAAGCTCAAGATGCACTTCCACCAGTTGCCCCTTCGGCTATACCCTTTGATGATCGCTCAAAAACCCCAAGAGCACTTACGACATTAGAAGTAAAAGAACAAGTTCAACATTTCCAAGATGCTGCTAGACGTGCTGTAGAAGCAGGGTACGACACGATAGAAATTCACGGCGCACATGGGTATTTGATCCATCAATTTCACTCGCCTCTTACGAATCAGAGAGAAGATGAATATGGAGTCGATCTGGCATTGTTCGGAGAAGAAGTTGTAAGAGCTGTGAAGGAAGTAACACCGGGAGATATGCCTATTATTATGCGTGTATCTGCAATGGAGTATGTTGAAGGTGGTTATGATCTAGCGTACTGCGCTAAAATATGTGAGCGATATCGAGATGCAGGCGTGGACTTATTTCATGTATCATCAGGTGGAGAGGGACCTATCGGATCGAATGGTGGACCCAATGCAGGGCAAGGATATCAAGTCGAATTAGCTGAAGATTTACGTTCATTACTATATGTTCCCGTGATTGCGGTTGGAAGATTGGATTCGTTCGAAGATGCTAATCAAGTGATTGAAGATCATAGAGCGGAATTGGTCGCTGTTGGACGAGGGATGCTGAAAGATCCTTACTGGGCATTACATGCTGCACAGGCATTAAATATCTCAGGGCAGATTCCTAAGCCGTATTTGAGGGGATTCTAGCAATTCCAATGTGAGGTGTGGGTATATAAAGATTTATCTCACTCAAAAAAAGAGCCTTAGAAGAGATTCTAAAGGCTATTTATCATATAAACTATTAACTGGCTTAAAGATTTGTAGTTATTTAAAGAAAGTATAGATTAGTATTTCGCCTTATAAACATAGCGATTCAAAACCTGGATTTACCATTTAAATGGTGTAGCAACCAAGTATCTGCAACATTATTTGGCTTGGTTCCGTTACTTAGATAGCAAGGAATATGAGAATACAACGTCGAACAAGAAAAATATGCTGGTAACCTTCTGCCTTTTTAATGTAAATGAAACTAATACTACTCTTCGCAAAACTTCTTTTTCAATCTAAACTAATGGGCAGATATTTCATTTATGATTACATTCTCTATTTAGGAGGGATTCGTTATGTCAATTAGTAAAAGGAAACTTATGATTTCAATTTCATTTGGTTTAAATGTTATTTTTATTGTGTGCTTATATTTGTTGTATCAAGAAAATACTGATATGAAAAAAGGAGTTATCCTTCAATATGCTATTCAGCAGAATGAAGTGCTTCTAGATTTAGAAACAGCAATTAACCATCAAGATGACAAAGTAGATTATGTTAATTCGCTAGTCGGAGCATATGCAAACATTTATCATAACTTTAATTTAACCAAAAAATATGCTTCTGTTGGTGGGTACGTGAAGATTCCTGATAATATAAATAAGTTCAATTCCCCTATGTCATCATCACCCGTAGGCTATTCTTTAAGTAACAGCGTAGCTGATGTGTCAAACGATGAAATGAAACGTAAATTTGAAATATATACCTCTTATGTTTCTCAAGTTGTAAATACACTGGATCTTCAAAATAAAATTATAGGCAAAAGTTTAAGAGAACAGTATAAAACATTAAACGAAGTTAGCGACTTAATCGATGAATTTAATTTAGAAAAGTAATAATTTATCATTACGAGTTCTAAAGGAACCTGACTGCTAGTTACCCTTTACCTTAATACATACAATAAATGAAACGTCACGGTAGAGAAAACCTCATCCGTAACGTTTTTTTGCTGTGCTGTGAAAAAGATCACTTATTTTCATAAATTCATAAGCTATCTTTAAGTAACTGGATTGTGGTTGATAGAGGAGGCTTATTCCCATGGGGAAAGTAATATCTAATGAACGTGTAAGCGAACAAGTGTATTTGTTGAAGGTAGAGAGCAACGATAACTGTCGTATGGGACAATTCTATATGTTACGTGCGTGGGGGAACTATCCGTTACTCTCACGTCCAATAAGTATATTCAACAAGAATGATGAAGGCTTAGAGTTTCTTATTCAAGTGGTTGGGGAAGGGACAGCTCTTCTAGCTGCCCTTCGTCCGGGAGACCCGGTTACTGTGGAAGGTCCATACGGGAATGGTTTTTCTGAGACACAAGGTAGAGTGGCATTGATTGGTGGTGGAATCGGCATTGCACCATTATATTACTGCGCGCAACAAATCCCGAATGCGGATATCTATCTAGGGTTCAGTAAGGAGCCTTATTTATTAGATCGATTCAGTTCTGTAGCGGGTAACCTTCATACTAATGTGGGGGGATATATCGTGGATGATGTTGATTTCCATCAGTACGATACGATTCTAACTTGTGGACCCCAAGGCATGATGAAAGCGGTCCAAACGAAACAACAATTAACAGGTTGCTCTGCACGAGTCTATGTCTCATTAGAGAATCGCATGGCTTGTGGCATCGGGGCTTGTTTAGTATGTAGCGTGTCTTGTATAGATTCTCGTAAAAAAGCTTGTACAGATGGGCCTGTGTTCGCAGCAGAGGAGGTTTTGTTCAATGATTGATTTAACATGTCGAGTAGGAAATATTGATTTTAAGAATCCGATCGTGATGGCATCTGGTACGTTTGGGTTTGGAAGAGAATACGGTCAGTTATATGATATTTCAAGGCTTGGTGGTATTAGTGGGAAAGGACTAACCTTACATCCCAAGGCGGGTAATGATGGACTAAGGGTATATGAGACGCCATCTGGCATGTTAAATAGTGTAGGGCTTGAGAATCCGGGCATTCCTTATTTCTTAGAACAAGAATGTGAGGATTGGGAGACGCTAGATACGGTTCGAATCGTTAACCTAGGTGGAAACAGTATAGATGAATATGTGCAGGGAGCTATATTAATTCAAGAAGATTATGATAGAAGACAAGCACTAGGTCGTAAAGCGGTAGATATGATTGAATTGAATATATCCTGTCCTAATGTAAAAGAAGGCGGAATAGCTTATGGTGTGAAGACATGCGCTGCACGTGAAGTAGTTCGTCAGGTGAGACAGGCTATCGCCCTTCCACTTACGGTTAAGTTATCCCCGGGAGCTGAGAATCTCGTAGAAATGGCCATGATGTGTGAATATGAAGGGGCAGATGCACTTTCTCTTATCAATACCATTTCAGGTATGAAAATAGATGTACATCGTCGTTCTAGCGTATTTCGTAACCTCTATGCAGGGCTGTCGGGTCCAGCGATCAAACCGATCGCATTACGAATGGTACATCAAGTGGCTCAACATGTGGCTATCCCCATTATGGGCATAGGTGGGATAGTCTGCACAACGGATGTCATTGAGTTCATCATGGCTGGCGCATCCGTAGTGCAGGTTGGAACTTATAACTTCATGAATCTTCGAGCTGGGGAAGATCTTATTGAGGGACTACAGCAATTCATGCAAGATGAGAATATAAAATCTTTGGACGAAATACGTGGAATATTATAGAATATTATATAGATCTTGCTGTAAAAGAAAGGCTGAAGAAGTATGCACGAATACAATCCAGAAGATATTGTAGTAACTGAAGTCCCAATCGGACGGGATATGATGTTAATCGTCACAGGAGGAACTGCACATATTGGTGCTGTGTCTACGGCATATGTAGGTCCGAGCGGTGAGATTGAAGTACAAACATCGGAGGTACCAGGGCATAAAGAACATACCATAAGTGAAGATTTAGCACTTAAAGCTGCACGGGTGCTCAATCGAACCGTAACCGTAGCGATGGGTATTCATTATGATAATATTTCGAAAGAAGAAATCATGGATATCATTGCAATCGTGAACGGTAAAATGGATGATTTTTTACGGCAAGGATCCAAACTTTGAGCTTGAATAAGGAAAAATATAAAAAAAATGAAACATTATTTTTTTTAATGCGTAAACCTTATTATAAAAAACAAACATTTTCCTAGGAGGAAACAAATTATGTCTATGTTCAAAAGATTACGCGATTTAACGATGTCAAATATTAATAGTATTATCGATAAAGCAGAAGATCCAATCAAAATGACAGACCAGTACATTAGAGATATGCATGAAGATCTTGAAGATGCTGAGAAAGCTGTAGCAGCACAAATCGCTATCGAAAAGAAATTCAAATCACTTTATGAAGAACAAGAAGCACTAGTGGCTAAGCGTGGTCAACAAGCAGCTACAGCTGCTCAAGCTCAGAACATCGATCTTGCTCGTCGTGCGTTGGAAGAGAAGAAAGCAGCCGAAGTGAAAATGGGCGAATACAAAACGAACTATGATCAGAATAAAGCAGCTGCTGACAACTTGCGTGGTAAGCTAGATGAAATGCGCAAGCAATTGACAGAGATGAAAAATAAGCGTGAAACTTTAGTAGCTCGTTACAATGCTGCTAAGGCACAGAATGAAATTAACAAAGCAATGACAGGATTCAGTACGGATTCTGCAGCAAGTGGACTTAAACGTATGGAAGATAAGATGATGCAAATGGAAGCGCAAGCTGAAGCAAGTAATGAATTAGCTTCAAGTGAGAAATCATTGGATGCTGAGTTCGAAAGCTTAAATAAAGATCAAGCGGTAGAAGATGAACTAGCTGCTCTTATGAAACAATTCGAAAAGAAATAATCTTCTAATCCATTGTGTGAATATGAGGTTTCAACAGGCGAAGGAGCCAATTTACTAAATAGGCCTCCTTCGCTTTTATATGATTAAAATAGGTCTGATGTGTAATTTGATGATATGGGGTGACGAGTTTAATGGATTTTGAGTATGTTCTAAGAGTATTAGTCTGGACAGGTGTAGGCTCAGTGTTATTGTTTGTTCTACTCTATGTAGACTCCTTATTTACGAAATACAAAGATTTCGAAGAGGTTAAAGCAGGAAATATGGCAGTTACAACACGGATGATGATGAAGCTACTAGCACAAGGATATATTCTATCAGTATCCATCTCTACCTCTAATGAACTATTAGAAGCGATCGTAGTGTCGATCATCTCGTTCCTTGTTCTTCTCGTATTGGAGAGTATCGTACGTGTATGCTTACGTGCATGGGCTAAACTCGATCTAGATTTAGGAACACAGCAAGGTAAACTAGGGTATGGCCTATTTGGTGGGATGCTTCACGTTGTAGGTGCTTTAATTATTACGTCATGTTTGTAAAAGAATACTATAGGTGAGGAGTCATAAATGATGAGTATGTTTAAACGAATTGGTAACTTATTTAATAAATCAGAACCTCCTATGAAGGAGAAAAGCATGTTAGGGCTTGCACCTGGTGATATATGTGAAGTATCGCTTGTGACATATGAAGTCGTGGGTAGAGTCCACAATCGAAGTCGTAATGCCGTTGTACTTACGTTACAGGATGGTCAGGACCTCGCTTATCTTCATATTGAAGAAAGAGAGACCTTGCAGTATGCGTTGTATAAACCTATTGATGGTAGGTTAGACAATCCTAACGAGGTTCCAAGTATTATTGATTTGGATGACAAATCTTATCATCTTGAGGAAGAATACGAAGGAAATGTGTTAGTGACTGGACGGGCACCATTTATGCAAGGTGGGGAGCAGCATGTATGGCAATATCAATCTGATGATAATTTTCTGCTTCGCATTGAATGGCAGAATGGGCGATTCATGATGTATGATGGAGAAAGTTTAATATCAGCAGATGTTAAAGTCATTCGCGCAAGCTAGGAGTGGATCATGTGAAGAAACGTTCAGTTCTTTCGATGAAATTATTGATTGTTCTTAGTTTACTTATATCTTTATTGAGTGGTTGTGGATCACCGGGCGATTTATCGAAATCCTATCCGCTTGAATCTGTGAATAAAGAGGGTACAGCAACCTCATACGTATATAGAGCTGTAGGGCAGACGGTACCGGAAGTAGCGAAAGACCTTACGGATGATCGTAAGCCGGATCAGATCTCGCCTGAAGATCCTGAACGAATGTTCCTTGTCTACGATAAAGAGTGGTATCACTTACAACAGGACCCAGTCAAAAAAGAAGATACACTTATCGAAGTGGATTCCAAAGAATATGTTCAGAAGAACTATGATTCAAGCTTCTTGCAAGGTTATATCGCAGCAAGTATCATTGGCAATCTGTTCGATTCCGTAGGTAGAAGCGGCGGTTCTTATCGTGGATATTCCAGCAAAGATGTCTATCAGCCGAAACAAGGTTCGTACCGTCAAGCAACGGTGAATGATAAGAAAATCTCTCCTCCATTAACCGTTGAGAAAAAAGGTGCGATTACCCGACGTGGAACGAGCAATAGTAGCACTACTAATGGTAAAGACGACACCATTTTCAGTCGAGGTGCGAACGATTCAACGACGAGTAAGGGTACCATTAAGCGAGGTAGTAGCGAAGGTGGATCGAGTATCTTCGGTTCTTCCAGCAGCTCCAGTAATTCCAAGAAGTCTATCAGTAAACCTAAGACCAGGTCTGGTTCAGGTAAGATAAGTAGGCGAAGTAAAAGAAGGTAAAGCGTGAAGGCGTTATTAACTATTCTATAGACAGTATACGAAGTGAGTTTTCGTATACTGTCTTTTTTATCTTTTCGTAAAATGATATGTTATATAAGACTTATATACCTATCGGAGGTTACAACATGACAGATTCTATATATAACTCTTCTAAATTTAAGCGAAAAGCACTTCAGGTAAGTGCCGCTCAATCCATGATTTCACAATACATAAACGCTGGTGCTATCGAGACGGTTACGCTGCAAGAGAGCCACGGAAGAACGTTAGCGCAAGAAATATCAGCGCCTCATCCGTATCCTCATTTTCGCCGCTCTGGCATGGATGGGTATGCGATTCGATCTGCAGATACAGATGGATGTAACAGTGATCAACCCATATGGCTCGAAGTGATCGATGAGATTCCTTGTGGTAAGGTATCCGACAAAAGAATTATGCCAGGTACAGCCTCACGTATTATGACAGGCGCACAAGTCCCAGAAGGGGCGGATGCAGTCGTTATGTTTGAAATGACAGAGGTACGCGTGGAAGAGGGAAGATCTGTTGTTGGACTGAAACGGTGTATCGAAATCGGGAAGAATATCACACCCATTGGACTGGAACTTCAGGCAGGAGAATTGATTCTTAGCCCAGGGATCAAGATTTCAGCTGGTGAAATATCGGTGTTAGCAACGTTTGGCATTCATCATGTGGCCGTATATCGGCAACCTCAGGTAGCTATTTTCTCAACAGGATCTGAGCTATTATCGGTAGATGAACCACTTCAACCAGGTAAAATTCGTAACAGCAATACGTGGATGTTAGCTTCTCAGGTCATCGAGGCAGGCGGAGAACCCGTTATTCTAGATGCCATTATGGATGATTTGTCTTTAGCACGAGAGAAGGTAGAAGAGGCACTGAATCAGTATGATATGGTCGTTACAAGTGGCGGTGTATCGGTTGGTGATTATGATATTATGGGTGACCTCGTACGTGGTGATAGTGTTGAGATGTTATATAACAAAGTTGCTATGCGCCCAGGTAGCGTGACGACAGCAGCAGTCAAAGATGGGAAGTTACTATTCGCTCTTTCTGGTAATCCAGGTGCTTGTTTCGTTGGGTGTGAATTATTCGTTGCACCAAGTATCAGAGGGATGATGGGCAATCAGAATCCTTATTTAGTGGAGTGGAGCGGGACGCTCGGAGCAGATTATTCTAAGATCAACAGCTTCACTCGTTATGTTCGGGGGAAAGTTGAGATCCGAGACGGTGTCGTATTTGCGATCCCAACCGGTATAGATGAATCAGGTGTGATGATAACCATTAAGGATAGTGATTGCTTAATTGTTGTGCCCCCAGCCCAAGAAGGATTGAAGAGTGGCGCTAAAGTTCGAATGTTGATGTTGAAATAGTGTTGTCTTTAAATTTATTGAGTAATCTCAAGCGATCAATACGCTTTGGATTACTCATTTTTTTGTCCGGAATTTGTTATTACTTTTCTCAGTAACTAAAAGACTGTTCACTAAAAAATGGAAAGTGGCACCAAAAGCGTAGGATTAAATGTTAAAGTATAGATGAGTTTGGAAAATGTTGGCTGAAAGGGATGAGATACATTAGTCCATTTTAAATCTGATCTTCAAAGGAGTCTATTCAGTGAAGCGTGTCATGAGTGCAGTTACTGCCTTTAGAAGGCTAATCATTGTTATATTCGGGATTTTATTGATTCCACAAGCGATGAATCTTATTCCATCCGACTATGGAGACAAAGCAAACATCAAACTCTTACAAGAGGATGGTCCCGTCACCA
Organism: Paenibacillus macquariensis; assembly: GCF_900156375.1. Taxonomy (GTDB): domain Bacteria; phylum Bacillota; class Bacilli; order Paenibacillales; family Paenibacillaceae; genus Paenibacillus_AQ; species Paenibacillus_AQ macquariensis. Next base: position 100,228 of record NZ_FTNK01000012.1, on the reverse strand, counting down.
CGTATGTAATCGATAAAAAAATGGATATGGATGGGGATGTATTTACGGTTGAGGATATCTACATTACGTCTAAACAGGTCGTTCTCTAGTATTCCATTAAGAAGCAAGATCGCAATGGTTGGTCATTTCCAAATACAGCTCTTACGCTAATTGATTCTAATGGAGAAGAACTGGTTTCCCATGGAGGAGGCAGCAGTGTAAGAGCGTGGGGTGAAAATTGCATCATGTATTTTGATAAAATGAAGGATCCTAATGGAGATTTGATCATTAAATATAAATGGTATGACAGAGAAGCGCTATTAAATATATCCTTGCCGAAGGAGGGTGAGGGACGATGAGAAGAAAGACTGTCATGCTCGTCGTGGAATGGTGTGTTGCTATTCTCTTTGTTTTCCTTTTCTTTAGTGGAGATAATTCGTATGTAGGTAGTTTTAGTGCTAAGCAGGCACATGAGCTCTCCGAACGAAGTTATCATTATGGACCTTCTAAAGTCCTGCGGGAAGTTCCCTTTGGTGATGATATCACTATTTATTTAGGGAAATACAAGAATTGGTTTTCTGCTGACACCGTGATTAGAAGGACTCTTGGATGGTATCCGGGTGGAGGGGTTAATGGTGTTGAGATTGATCATAGTAAGCCACTCACTTACAGCTACTCGATATCACAGCATGATAAGAAACTGAGGTTAGCACAGTTTTATGGATATGTGACCGATTCTGAGATCACAACAGTCGTGTTGAATACAGAGATTAAGGATGAAGGAAAGAGTGGGGAAGTAAAGACATCCTTAATGAGACAGGTCATCAAAGAAGACCGGATGTTCTTATTTCTGTGGAATGAAGAAGAGCTAAAGCAGACGTGGACATCGATACAAGGGTTAGATAGGGATGGAAAGGTTCGATATGAGAAGAAATTGAACTGAGAAGCATTTCAATTTAAGGAGATTAGAGGAGGGTTATTATTATGAACAAGAGGAATATCATTGTCATTCTATTTCCTGCATTAGTCATGGCTATTATATCTATAATTACTTCAACTCAGATGTTTGGTCTGTCTGACCTAGATGCTAAATCGCTAATTTTAGCTGGATTAGTATTAATATTTCCTGTCCTATTTGTCTTACAAGGAGTCCTATGCGCTGTTACCCGTTCGAAGGTCGTAATAACATTAGTCGTTTCCATAGTTACTTACATCCTAATTATGTTCGTATTCTTAAATAGTTCAGCATTCATATACCTAATCGTGTATTTAGTCATGTGGGCCATTGGATATTGGATAGGTAAATATATAATTAGATCGAAAGCAATTACTAATAATTAGACTATTAAATGCAATAGAAATAAAAGGATCTCCCTTATTCATTAGGAGATCCTTTTATTTCGTAGATCAATCAATAGCAACTTCTATTGTTTTTCTTTCATAAGGATCGGCATAGAAAATTTTGTTATCTACGATGTGAAGATAAAATGTTTTATCATCTCCGAGCTTTTGTGTTTCATGGTCAATGAGGTTGATTCGGTATAACTTCTTGCTGTATTCGGAGTGATTTGTGTAATATAACCAGTCACCATGCACGTTAATATCTCGAGCATTGTGATCTGAGATTTTAGTAAGTGACTTCCCGTCAGTGCCCATTGAGTATAGCTTAGTATTGTAATTGAAGAATAAAGTATTCACTTTAACATCAACACCAGAGATAGACCCCTCTAATATTTTCTTTTTGTTGTTTCCGTCAACGTCCATAACAAAAAGTTTGGACAAATAGATCGTGTAATAGATTTTCCCATCTACCACAGCGATACTAGATACTTCATTCTTCTCAAGTAATTGGTTTGATGTACCGTCTGTCTTCATGCGATATAGTGGCATAAACATAGATTTTCCTTTTGTGTAATAAATCCAGTCGCCAACAACAGACATTAAGCGTGGCCCTCCCAATCCTAATTCCATCACAATCGCTCGGTTAGTCCCGTTAATATCTGATTTATATATGGTGTTTCCACTTACATAGTATAGTTTTCCGTTAACAATATTTAGGTTAGTTACAAATACATCATCGTTTACTTTTTGCTTATCAGTTCCATCTAACTTCTCCTTATAAATTGATCCTTGGTCAAGTGGGTTATTGAAAAATATCCAATCTTCGTAACTCGCATTCAAGCCCCCATTGTTAAGGTTTCCGATAGAATTGCCTGGGATAGCAGGGGATTGAATCGGAGACTCATGAGTAACAATGGACACATTATTATTGCTGTAATTTAGGTTTGCACCAAATGCTTCGGAGAGAAATCGAAGGGGTACTAACGTCCTGCCGTCTTTTACAATGGGGGCGGTTGTAAGTGTGAACTGTCCTTGATTCTTCTGAACTATCTTGGAACCAATAGTTAATGTAATCTTGGTGCTGTCCTTGTTCAAGATCAACTTTTTGTTATTCCATGTGGTTATTGTGCCTCCGAGCTCATCTACTACAAATCGTAGAGGAACAAGAATGGTACCATGATCATTCATTGGCTTTACATCGAATGTGATCAGATGGTCATTTACAGAAACTGTGGTCAACTCGTTGTTAGTCGCATTAATGATGCTTGTACCTGAACCTAATAAGTAAAAAGAGGAAAGTAGAACCATGATCCATTTCTTCAATAGAGAGACCTTCTTTCAATAATTTATTATGTAATATATAAAACGTATAGATCCGAAATAAGTTGCATCTACTAGACTTCAGCTCATTTTTGATAATTTAAATCTAGCGAAAGGCTTACGTACTAGCATTTTCTATTAACGGACATAGGATAAGAGTGTTATCAAATCCAATATTGCTAGGAGAGGTTTAAATGAGAGTACTAAAATCTTCAACCATCAAAAAAGCGGTGCGTAGTGTAAAGAGAATTACAAGATCGACAGCATTGGTGATGTATAGAAAACAATTATCACGGTTTCATAAGACTAAAGCTGGAAATAGCATTATCATCACTCAGCGTAATGTAGTTATTGGTACAGATGATACTTGGTTTAATGCAGTGCAAATTGATAGAAATCCTAGTTGGGTTGTGGTGCCAGATGCAAGATACGTCTGGAGTTCGCGTGATCAGGGTGCAGAGGTTGCTGTTATCTCCAAACAGTTCAGTCTCTCATCAAGAAGAAGTGTTCGAAACGCAAGCCTTTTACTGTCTGTAGATAATTACGCTATCGTGCTTATCAATGGACAATTCGTTGTATATGATACTCCGCAGGCTACGCCGTCTTTCTTTAATCCTGGACGTACTTTTGATGTACGGCGCCTCTTGCGCAGAGGTGAGAACGATATCGTAATCATAGCATTTAACTTTGGTGGCCGTAGAACGGTTGATAATCCAGCGGGTGTCGCTGCAAGGCTCTCTATTCGCCAATCCTAGAATTCACCAAAAGAAAAAGGATAGAGCATCAGATTATTTCTGACGACTCTATCCTTTTTTTTGAGTAAATTTAAGAGGTAGCACACTAACTGGCGAATATTATCGTATATGCTAAAACTCTATGTGGACTCCGCCCGACGCTCAATCGCTTCAGACATCGTCTTATCGGTTAGATGTGCATATACTTCAGTCGTCTCAGTGGATGCATGACCTAATTGTTCTTTCGTCTTATAGATATCATTCTGCAGATAATAGTCAGTTGCAAATGAATGGCGTAATTTATGAACGGTAAGGAAGGGTTTTCCAAATCGTGTAGCGTATTTAATAATCATGGCCTGAACGGCACGTTTGGTCATTCGTTTGCCTTCTTGTTGCCCGTTAGGAACGGTGAGAAATAGAGCCTTTTCTTTCTTAGGTGCATGATATCGTACATGTCTAAGGCTAAGGTAGAGGGCTAAATCATCCTTTGCTTGTTCACGGAAATAGACGGGTGTTTTATAAGTTTCATCATTGTTACCCTTACGGAATATGTATATCATTTTGTTATTGAAATCTAGATCATCCATGTTAAGATTAATGACCTCAGAGACACGTAGACCTGAATTTAGTATGAGACTAGCGATACAAGCATCTCGTTCTTTGTTTAGTGCATAGGAGTACAATGCTTGTTTGTTCTTAGCTACGTCTAACCCATACCCTTCGAGAATATATCCTATGAACTCAAGCAATTCTTCATCTTCAAGGATTTTACCTTTTAGCTTGGCTGCGGTGTCTTTAGGTTTGTGAATCCGTTTCACTTCCACTTTGGCCATGATATTGCGCTTCAATAGTGGGTAAAATTCCTCATCTTCGGCAATCTGGCTTAGATAATGGAACAATGACCGTAGGGAAGATAGCTTACGAGAAATGGTGACTTTAGCGTTGGCACCTTCACGTCGAGTTGTCAGATAAAGTCTGTAACTCACGATATTCTCCATACGTAACATTTCCAGTTCCGTCAGAGTTATCTTTCTATTATGATCGGCTTCTGAGAGAAGTTCTCCTCGTAACCAATTGAAGAATGTCTCGTAATCTCGAACATATTCTAGTAACGTTGAAGGCGACAGATCAGGCAACTTATAATCCATGAACTGCTGCACGAACCAAGGCATGTCAAGAACCTTTTCATCTAGTCGTTTGCGATCGCTTATCTTTTGAACATTCACTGACATCACCCCTTGCTAGTTAGAACTCTAGTTACTATTTTACCATAGGAAAAGAGAGAAGTCTTAGTCGTATAAAGTATAGGTTCAAGGGCATATTGCGAGGAGGGACTAGAAAGTTATATAGTGTAAACATACAAGTATATGCCAATGGAGTGAACCTATGGAAATGAAGATGGAATTGGTGCAACCTGAGCGTAAGGAAATAATCGATCACTTAATGCAGTTCTATTTATATGACTTCACGAGCTACTTGGATATGGATGTCGCACCGAATGGGAAATTTCATCCTTATCCGGATTTGAATTCGTACTGGAATAACAGGGAAGGCAGATATGCCTATCTGATTACGGTTCACAATATACCGGCTGGATTCGCATTAATTGAACAACTTCAGAATTCTCTAGAGGGGGATTATTATATGACGGAATTTTTCATTATGAAAAAATATCGTCGAAGCGGGTTAGGCACGTGGGCAGCGAATGAGTTGTTCTCACGACACAGAGGAAATTGGAAAGTGACTCAAGTAAGTAATAACATCACGGCGCAAGCATTTTGGCAAAATGTAATTCGTGCTTACACCGGGGGTGATTTCAGACAAAAGACACGTTCAGACAACGGGCATCTCAGTCAGTATTTCAAATCTTAGTCCGCTTGAATGATAGGCTGCTGTGAAATTCAGCATACCATCGAAGTGGTTAAATAGAGGTACGAGCATATTTGGATTTTGATCGCATAACCTACAAGAAGCTTTATTTATGTGGGTCACGGGATACTAGACGAATTATGCTAAGGAGGTTACTAGATGGAGCAAAGGTTATTTGGACAGACAGGAATGAAAGTAAGTACGCTTGGCTTGGGTGGAGCTGCGTTTGGGCAAGAACAGGATTTCAATAAGGTGGAAAAGATATTGCACAATGCATTAGATGTAGGTCTGAATGTAATTGATACCGCCGAATGTTACGCACAAAGTGAAGAATTCATTGGCAAAGCACTTACTTCTCGTCGAGATGATTTCTATTTGTTTACGAAATGTGGACATGCAGCGGGGTTGGATTATCCCGATTGGGACCCGGTACTGTTAGAGAAAAGTATTGATCGTAGCTTAAAGAGATTAAATACGGAATATGTGGATGTTATCCACTTACATAGTTGTTCGGAAGAAGTATTACGTCAAGGTGCTGTCATAGAAGTGCTAGAACGTGCTAAGGCTCAAGGTAAAACAAGATTTATCGGTTACAGCGGTGACAGCACTGATGCTTTATATGCTGTGCAAATGGAGGTATTTGATAGCCTCATGATTTCTGTGAATATAGCAGATCAAGAGGCGATTGACGTCACCTTACCTGAGGCACAGAGACGTAACATGGGGATTATTGCAAAAAGACCCATTGCCAACGTAGCATGGAGGTATGATACATTACCTGAAACAGCGTATCCATATGCTTACTGGGAGCGCCTTCATGAATTGAATTATGATTTCCTTGACAATATGGAGGAAAGCGTTGACATAGCCCTTCGTTTCGCGCTAAGCACTCCTGGTATTGCTACAGCAATTGTAGGAACAAATCAACCGGATCGTTGGGTACAGAACGCAGAACTTCTCAAGAGGGGACCTCTCGCTCAAGATGTATACGAAGAGATTCGTGCGCGTTGGAAAGAGGTAGAACATGAAGATTGGGTTGGGAGAACGTAACTTAATACGAATAAAGAAAAGGTTGGCCTTTAAGTTTCTGAGGCCAACCTTTTTAGCGATTATATAGATAAAAAACATCATATGAAAAATTGAAATAGGAAGATTATTTATTGTTTAGATGTTTTGAATAGTGCCCTAGCTTTATCGAAATTTTTCTTCTGATCTTGGTTAGTAGAATCGGTGAATCCAAAAGTTACTTTTCCTTCTGCTGTTAAGATAATAATGTCTTTGGTTTTTCCAGTGCTTTCCTTGGATTGGATTAGAACATAGGATCCTTTTTGACCTTTATCTTCGAAAGGAATAGACTCAACGACTACTGGATTCACAAAACGGTTTTCCTCTTCGGTAATGAGGGACTGTGCCATTTGAAATAAGGGTTGCATATCAGGATAGACATCTTCTTGCACGAACTGTTTCTTTTTCTCAATATCTGTCCCATTTAAATAGACCGTTACATACTTCAAGGCTAATGTTTCATCTGAATTTAATTTCTTTGTTTTTTTCTTTTCCTCTTTGACTGGCTTTTTTGTCTCTTTGACTTCTTTTTCTGGTGTAGCTGCTGGAATCGTAGTTGGCTTGTCCACTTTAGATGTGTCTTTAACCTTAGTATCGTTAACCTGGGTCACCGTTTCGTCTGCCTTGTTAGAAGAACAACCGGCGATCAATAGTGTTGCGATAAATATAGATGATGCTACTTTAGTATAAGATTTCATATAGCCCTCCGTAAAACGTATTTTGACAAAAACTAGTCTATCAGAATTAGGAAAATATATCCATGATAGAATTCGACAATTTATACTACAGTTCAATGGATAGCTCTTATTAAACGCTGGAATGTAAATATCAAATGCCAACCTTTTTAACGACTATGTAGATAAAAAAACATCATGTGAAAAATTCATAACAGTAATACGAAGTTATATATGTAGTTACTCATTCTCAGAGATCGTCTTTCACATGTATCTATTCGCAACGTGTTTAGAAAAAAGGTATGCTAAATTCATCCGTCATTCTAGCTAATAAAAAAGTAGTCTCTCGACTACCAAGTGAGTAGTGCACTATTAATTTTATTTTCTTGATCACATTATCAATTTGTATGCCATATGTTGTCTCGCTAAGTTCAGGGGTTTGGGTTACCGTATCCACGTTGCTGTAATAAAGTACGAGGTATTGATGGGTCTGATAGATGATTGGTGCATGTGAACTGAGAACTTGTTGATTCTTCGTGAAATGTTCCTGACCAAGTTCCCTTTGATCGGTTGAATCAAATTCAAAAATCCGTATGACTTCTTCGTTATCAAGTAGGTAACTTATGGGTAGAATACCATCAAGTTCACTTTCAGCAGGTGACATTGTTTCAGTCAAATGAATCCCATTTGAGGTTATTGATTCAACAAGTGACAGATCACTTTGTTGCTTGGAACATGCACTTAGAACGATTACACTAATCATTAGAAGGATAATAGCTATTCGCTTCATAACAATTCATCACCTTTCTTAATCATTGTATAGTAACATATTTTTTAGGGATATGACATTAATTGACACTTGAAGGTAAGAACTCTATATTATATACCACATACAACAAGTTAAGGAGATAGATCATGGGGAAGTGCTGGTGGAACGGAACCATCTATACGATGGAACACGAAGGGCATACGGTAGAAGCGGTATATACTGAGCATGGCTTAATTGTAGCTACAGGCAGTAAAGAAGAAATCGAAGGAAGATTTCATGATCATATTGATGAAGTCGTTGATCTGCAAGGGGGTACGATGTTTCCGGGATTTGTGGATAGTCATATGCATCTAATCGGACATGGAGAAACCTTTCTTAAACTTGATCTTTCCATAATGAATAGTAGAGAAGAGGTGCTTCAAGCTGTCTCGAAGCGGGTTGCAGTGATGCCAAAAGGTTCTTGGATTATAGCCGAAGGATGGAATGAGAACCGTTGGGCGGATAAGAGTCCGATAACCAGACAACAATTAGATGAAGTTGCCCCTGATCATCCAGTCATGTTAAGAAGAATTTGTCGACATGTATTAGTGGTGAATGCACGAACCTTGGAAGCTGTACAAATAGAGGAGTCACAGATAATAGATGAAGGCGATGCAACTATGGACGCAACGGAGTATGGAACAACACACTATGGTATTTTTAAAGAGAATGCTCAAGATCTTATCCTTCATGCAGTTCCCGATGTGACGGAAGCATATCTACAAGAAGCGTTGAAATTGGCCATTCAACATGCTTGGAGTCAGGGCTTAGTCGGAGGTCATACCGAAGATTTAAGTTACTATGGGAGTTGCAAGAGAACGATAAATGCATTCAATCACGTTATTCATGTGAATTCTATGAAGTTCAGAGCACATTTACTTATACACCATATGGTTGTAGATGAGTGGAAGAACGATGAACTAGTAGCTACCATGAAATCGTCAATGCTGGAGTTTGGAGCGATGAAGATTTTTGCGGATGGGTCACTAGGAGGACGCACAGCTCTATTAAGCCATCATTACGCGGACGACCCTAAGACCAATGGAATAGCCATTCATACGGATGAGGAACTTAATGCGTTGGTTCAAAAATCAAGATTCTATGGAATGCCGATTGCAGTGCATGCCATAGGTGATTTAGCTGCAGAGAAGGTGCTAGATGTTATGGAACGTTATCCAACATCTGAAGGAACAAGAGATCGATTAATTCATGGACAAGTGTTAAGCCAGGATTCGCTTGAACGGATGAAGACTTTACCCGTCGTGATTGATATTCAACCCACATTCGTCGCATCGGATTACCCATGGGTGATGGAACGCGTAGGCGTAGGGACGGACATACATATGTACGCTTGGCAAACGATGCTTGATAATGGTCTCCACTGTGCAGGCGGATCGGATGCACCAATTGAACACGTATCACCGCTTCTGGGGATGTATACAGCTATAACTAGGACGAGTTGTGAAGACCCAACACAGACGGTCTATCAACCAGAAGAGCGTTTAAGTATGTTTGACGCCATTTCCTTGTACACTACAGGGAGTGCTTATGCGAGCGGTCATGAGCATGACCGGGGGCTTATACGGGAAGGTTATAGTGCGGATTTCACTGTACTGAAAAGAGATCCTTTTCTGAATACGTCGATTAGGTGGTTAGAAGAGGGGATAGCAATGACCGTAATCGATGAATCCATCGTGTATAAGCGGGATTAAGAGAATAAGAGCGTCAATTCTTTAAGAATTAGAACGAATCTAAATAACTGTGCATACGAAGTTAAAACGCCTTAGATTAAGCGACACCTGATCTAGGGCGTTTCTGTGGCACTGTAAATATAATTTCATCATATGAAAAATTCACAACAGTATTCTAAAAAATTATTATCTAGTTCATCTCCATACATCCATCATATTCTGGTATCTAGCTGAATAATAGAAATCATCTTCGATCCAAGTCCAAATAACAATAGGCAGACCCGATTTCATAAGAATGAATAAAGATAAAAACGATCACACCCCGAATATAAGAACGGGAAGTGATCGTCTTTTACAATGAGATGGAACCTATCAGTATAGCAACTTTATCTACTTCGTCTGTAAATGGAGTAATATTCTGTAGGTGATAATAGCGACTTCTGCGCGAGTCAGTTTACCCTTAGGATTAAAGTTCTGTTTAGTATCTCCCTTAAGGAAACCTTGACTAGTTACGAAGGCAATGGCTTCGAGAGCATTACTAGAAATACTCTTAGCATCTTTAAAAGTAATCTCTACTGTTTCTTTGGAATCCCCACGAAGTGAATTAGCAAGTAGAATGGCAGCTTGTTCGCGAGTTAGATTATTTCTTGCCCCTTGCTCCCCGATTCGGTCTGTCCAAGTTGAGGTAGAAGACAGTAGTCGATCAAGAATCGTGTTTAATTCAGCTTGATTGACTTGATCATTTGGCTTAAATGTATTTGTTGTCCCTTTTCCTGTGACTAGGAACTGAGAAGCTAAAATGTCGATTTCATGTTTAGCCCAATGATTGAGAATATCTGTGAAGCTCTTTGTTACTTCCGCCGTTGTAAAAGATCCCAAGGATGTAGTCGAGAATTGAATAGAAGTGGAAGTACTGTGGTTCAGAGTTCCCAAATGTGTCCAGACATTGCTCGAAGAGAGGGAGTAAGAACCCACTTTAAGAATATCAGTGTAGTTCGCTTTATCAAGATTTAGTGTGATCTTGATAGGTGTACTAAGCTTAGTTAATGTTTCATGAATGGTGAGGACGGGGGAAGTTAACTTAGCGGTTCCACCCTCAGGAGCTTTGATCGATTTACTAAGATCTGCTTTTGTAAAAGATAGAGATAGATTGAATCCATCTTTTGAACTGAAATTTGTGATTGTTTGATAAGGAATTGTAATTTCAAAATATTTACCAACGAGCACTAGATCTTTCTTAGTAGCTTGCAGTTGTGCTGCGACAGAGCCATCTATGTGAATTGTAAATGTATCATAGGTATCTACCAACACATCACTCATATCCAATGTTACTACCTTAGCATCTGCATTCTTGAGTTGATCAGTAATAACGGAGGAGGCTACGTTAAATACCCCAGTGTGTTTCCCATTCGTATCTGATTCAATCAAGGAGCCTTCTTTAAATTTCAGTGTCTTAGATGTGGGAGATGGTGTAGGTGTAGGTGAATAATTACTGCCGGTTGAACCTGAACCATCTGGATCTGGCTGCGATGGTGGAGTTACTTTAACAGTAACCGGCGACAATCCATATACCTGAATGGGTATATTATTAATATCCTGTAGGTCGATATTTGAAATGCTAGTTGTATAGTTTCCTTGTTGTGATCCAACGAATGTAAGTTGAACTAAAGAACCTTGTGTTCCGCCATTCGGAAGAGATACTTTATATTTCAATTGTTTCTTATTGGTTCCGACAACATCGGTGATGTCTAGTTGTGAGAAATCTGCATCCGTATAAACATCGTTGGTAACCGTGGAAGTAACTTTTTTCAAGGTGAGTTTAGAGTCGTAGGTCACGTTGAATGCTGCTGAATAGACATCTTCAGTAACAGCGTAATTTACGTTAACATCAAAGGATTCTCCAGTATTTACTTCAGTCTTAGATGCAGACAAGTTCACTTGACTACTGCTAGGGTCGAAGTTGTATTGGATGACTTTGGCTGGGTTCTCTTTGCCATTCGAAGTGGAATCATATGCGTATAAAGAATACGTATTGTTTCCCTCATGAAGTGGTACATCTATTTCGAAATAACCATCTTCATAAACCGTTCCATTAAATTGCTGCTGAACTCCCTCTGAGGTCTCAATAACGACACCTACAGCAATTAATTCTGACAAAGATTTATTTATATTATTCAATCTAAGGAATTCAAGAAATGTAAAATGTAAATCATTGATTATATATCCGGATATCGTACCTGTTTCTGGTTGAACTGTACTCGGAATAAGCTTAACGCTATCTAGGTCGATCTCAGGCGGACTAAGGTCAACGAAGAATGCAGACATAGATGTAGTTAATTCAGTATCTGTGTCCAAGAGAACAGGGACAATGACATAAAACCCTTCTATTAATGAAATATCTTTATTATTCTTTGAATCGTGGACTATACCATCCCATTTGAAATTGTAATAATTCACTTCGTGAGTTGATTGTACGGATGTAGAGTCATAAATAGTACCTACCATCTCTCCCGTTTCAGCGTTTTTTACGCGGAATGTGAATTCTTCTAGTGGTTTATTTACAGCAAATGAGATATCTGTTGTATCCAAGAAACCATCCCCATTTGGAGAAAAAATATATTCCGAAAAGTCGATATCTGTAATCTCATTGCGATCATATTTAGAACCTACAAAAACAGCGAATGGAACTCTTAGCTGATGCCCATTTCCTTTTTGTGTAAGAACAACTTGACCATCATATTCACCATCCGGGGTACCTGCCGAGACATCTAATTCAAGGTTGAACGTAGTTGCTCCTTGGTGAAGATTTATGGTACTCACATCAGGGGTAATGATGACGCCATCGTTATTGTACCAATCAACTGAAATATCGTACTGTTGGTCAGTATTACTAATGTTATCAACCGTGAAGAGTTTGGAGTCATGACTTCCTGCTTTTTGCTGACCAAATGAAGCACTGCTTGTATAATATGTTGCATTAGCATTGCCTTGAAGGTAACTTGGCAGTGGTTCTTCTACCTTAACGATAGCTTCTGCTGTTGAGCTTTCAACTAAACTAACGCGCCCAGCGCCTTGCACATTCACTGCGTAAGGAGCACCTTTGCGATTCTTTATAGGGACAGAGTTGTTGGCTAGTAGTGATTTCATCTGATCTGGATTTAAGTTCAGACCGTCTTTTGCTGTCTTCTCAAGCATTAAAGCTGCAGCTCCTGCAATATGAGGAGCTGCCATACTCGTACCCTGTAGATCTTCATATGCATCAGAATAGTCACCTGTATAAGAAGGAATAGAAGAACGGATACCAACACCTGGAGCAGATAAGTCTGGTTTAATAGAATAGGAAGGTAATGAAGGACCTCTTGAGCTGAAATCTCCCATTAGATCTTGTTCATTAATCATTGAAAATGTAATGTGAGTATTGCCTTTTGTTAGCTCATCCTTTAAATCTAGACCGTCTTTTTGAGTAATCGTATAGGTTGGAATGTAATCTTCTTCTGCTCCACCTAATTGAGCAGCGATTTCTCCAGTTGTATTATTATGAATAATAAGAGCCTTTGCCCCAGCTGCTTTAGCATTAATTGCCTTATCTGCAAAGCTGAGCGTTCCACGAGACACAAGAACGGTCTTACCCGTAACATTCAAATGCTTATAATCATCTTCCGAACCTAAATTAGCATACACCAGATCTAGATCTTGACCTGTTGGTGTTAACTCTGGTGCGTCAATTGCATGTTGTGCATAAATTCGATCTAACTTTGTAGAGTCGAAGACTGGTGTATGAACTGGAGGAGAGGAGGCACCTACAGAGATACCTAATTGAGAAGTAGAAGGACTTCCTACCGTGCCCGCGGTAGGTCCATCATTACCATTAGCTAGAACAACAGTAACACCTACAAGTGAAGCGTTATCTGCCGCTTTAGAAGTAGCGCTATATTGATTATTAAGAGTCGATCCAAGAGATAGATTGATTACATCCATTTCGTCACTTACGGATTTTTCGATAGCAGCAATAATATCTTCTGTTGTTCCTGAACCGTAAGGTCCGAGCACTCGATATACATAAAGATCAGCACCTGGGGCAACGCCTCTTACCCAACCTTTACCTGCGTCAGGATGTGCTGGATCACCTTGTCCTACAATTGTACCGGAGACGTGAGTTCCGTGAGAGGTATCATATGGGTTACCATTTTTGATTGGTTTCGTGTCATCTGGTAAGGTTTCCATAGGATCGCTATCCTCGTCTACAAAATCGTAACCACCTTTATATGCGTCTTTCAAGCTTGGATGATTGTAATCGATTCCAGTATCAATAACAGCAACTTTGACACCTTTACCGGTATAACCTGAGTCCCACATCTTATCTGCCCCAATGAAAGGCGCACTCACATTCATGGAAGGTGTGAACCCTTCTGACTGAACGATATCTAACGCATGATATTCATCGTTAGGATAAATGGATTTAACACCAGGAAGATCAAGTAATTGATCAACTTCATTTGAAGGAAGTGTGATGGAGTATCCATTAAATACTTTGGTATACTCGCGGTTAAATTGTGCGATCGATTTACTTTTGACCACAGATTTGAAATTTGAATGTTCCTTACGCAATATATTCGTATGACTAGCTAGACTGGATCTAGCAGATGAAGGAACCGTAGCTTCATAAACCGTTGTTGGATCTGATTCTAACTCAACGATAACCGTGATAGGCTCAGTACTATCGGTCGCTGGGACATAGTTCTGAGGAGTCTCAGAATTAGTTACTTCACGAAGTCCGAGAGAGTCAAGACCATTGAGCTTGAGATGGTTTATTTGATCACTTAAGTCTAATTTCCCAAGAGGTTTGAGTGTTGATTTAATGTGCGCCGTGGCTTGTGAAGTATCTTCCACATTGGCGGCATTCGAGATGTTTGGAAATCCAATGCCTAATACGAGCACTACACTTAGTAAGAATATGAAATAACTACGAATTAAACGTGCTTTGTTTCTCACAATAGAGCCCCCTTCATCATAAGTAATGTATTCGTCTTTATAACTTCACAAGATGTAATCTAGGACTGGCTAACCCTCCTTCATAACAAAATAGTTGTACAATCGATAAACATCTCTCTCATTTTACATTTAATAGGTTATTTTGATATATAGGGCTTTAAGACTGGTTATTCAACTTTTTTTAGTTGAAGTGGATGATAGAATCGTAACCGCTTTATAGGAAACTCTATTATATTAGTATGCTAGATAGAAGAATGAACAAGGGGATTTTATAGAATTACGAATAATGCGAGGAGGTGGCGAAGACGGTGTGGATATCATTAGGCAAGGAAGCAACCTATTCTGATAACACAACGTCTGGAATATTAAGGGGGATTGCGAATGATGGGGAATAGGATGAAGTATTCAAAATCTTGGTTAACAACATTCATAATATTTCTACTTATAACAGGATGCACGAACACAAAAGTAACTGGGTATCAACCTAATGTAAAACATACAACCTTAGGGGAATCGTTGAAGGAATACACCTATAAAGGATGGCAAGCCGCATTAGATGGTAATCTTTTAGCCTATTTAAGTGGAAATGGTCAGCAATTGACTGTGATGGATCTTGATAAGAATCAAGAACTAGTTCAGATTCAACTTCCATCTTATGAATGTGGATTCGATATTTCGGGTGATTATATCGTATGGTCTGATCTGAGGAATGAGAAGAAGAATATATCGGATTTAGGAAGTGTGGATATCGCAAATGCTGATATCTTCCTTTATGATTTGAAGACCGGACAACAACGACCGTTAACAGAAGATACGTCTTCACAAGTTAATCCAAAGATTTGGGGACATTACCTCGTGTGGATGGACAATAGGAATGATGCTGATAAAGATTATCCTTCAGACTGGCAAATCGCATTGTATGATCTTAATACGGATGAAATGAAAATCGTAACCAATGCACCAGGCGGACAAACGGACCCAGATATAAATGATGGATTCATCGTCTGGGAAGATGGTCGGAATGTTAAAACAAAGGGGATACGAGCAGGATCTAATCTTCCTGAGAATAATACGGACATATATTTGTATGATATTGCAAAAGGAAATACAATACCCATAGCAACAGGTCCGAAGAAAGAGGGACGACCACAGATATCTGGTAATCGAGTCGTATGGGAGGATTATAGTAAAGGTACGTACAGTGCTGATGTGTCCGTATATTATTTGGATACACAACAAAGTGGACGTATTACGAATCTGCAACAAGACCAAAGCGAGCCAGTCATTTATGGGGATTACATTGCTTGGATGGACGAGCGAAGAGGAACCTCAACGAATGATGTAATCGAGAATGGACAGAAGCCCAATTCAGATATTTATCTGTATGATTTGAATACGAAGACCGAAATGCTAATGACAGGTGACGAGCCGCAACTTCAACCTTTACTGTCTGATCATTGGCTCATATATACAACTTCAAGACAGGTGGATCCAGAGTTACATGCGGTACGTTACAAATAATAGGGATTTCGTAATATAGGAAAAACACCACTATGGAATTCCTTCCAATAGTGGTGTTTAAGAAATATCTATTTCGCCGATCCCGCTACCGACTTTTTTTCCTTATTAATCTCTACGTTGAAATACTCTTGTAATTCCGTGAGTTTTCTGGGATCTTCAAGAGAGGCCTTATTCAAAAGAAAACGTTCAAAGAGATTTTCCCACGTAAGAGGTATCTTTTGCAATGTCATCGAACGAATGGAGTTCTTAACCAATCTTCGTTCTTTCGCATTGGAGTATACATCTACGAACTGTTGTGTATGTGCGAAGTCTAACTTATCGAATATAGCTCGGAATACCTCAGAAGTCATCTTAGCGTCATCCAATGCACGATGTGCAGATCCTGAGGGAGCAATATTAAGGTCTAGTAGAGCGCCTTCGACACTAACATCATTTGTGATATTCTTATAGCGTACGAATCCCTTCAACAAATCGAAGTAGTTGGCTGACATCCAGAAAACGTCGTCCATCTTATGCATACGCGTATCATATATGATTCTTTTTAAATCCTCGCCACCCCAAGTAAAGAGTAGGAAGGATTCGCTACGATTTAACCAGTTCATAAAGTCAGTGATGACTTTTCGGAATCCAGCAGCTTGATCAATATCTTCCTGAGGAATTCCAGTTTTCTTCTTAATAAAGGAATTTAATTTTGAGAAATATACGGGTTTTATTAATGCTGAGAATTCATCCACATATCGCAATTGTGAGTCCAATCGGACAGCACCGATCTCGATCACTTCCATGGGTAGGTCGCTTGCAAACTTGCGACCATTGAATTCAATATCCAAAATAACATAATCCACAATGGTGCCTCCGTTCTGTAACTTGTTCTATTTTATCAGGGACAATTGGTAGTGTCTATGGTTAATCAGTTATAATCATGAATTGAATGAATAGTAGAAGGCGCTCTATAACTAATATCTTTAATTTAATATGCTCCATTAATTGCACTTGTAAAAGGATTGGATTTATGATACTTTAATAAAGTAACGAATGTAACCGGTTACACATGGAGATGATATATTTAATGACAACGATAAAAGATATAGCAAGAATAGCTGGCGTGTCCGTGGCTACCGTGTCACGAGTTATTAATGAATCAGGATATGTCAACGCGGATACACGTAAAAAGGTAGAAGAAGCAATTAAGTTAATGAATTATTCACCTAATGAAGTAGCTCGTTCTTTATACAAAAGAAAATCTAAATTAATCGGATTGCTGTTGCCTGATATAACTAATCCATTCTTTCCTCAATTAGCACGTGGCGTAGAAGATCGGTTACAAGAACATGGATATCGATTGATATTTGGGAATAGCGATGAGAATGAAGATAAAGAATTGGATTACATTCGCACTTTTGTACAAAATAATGTAATCGGTGTCATTTCTTCAACCAATTTCCCAGACAGCGATACTTACCTTAAATTGAAAATCCCAATCGTGTTCTTAGATCGTACTTCTAATGAAAGTCCTTCCGTATATGCAGATGGTAGAGAAGGCGGACGTATGGCTGCGCAAGAGATCATAGCGCGTGGAAGCAAACATATTACGATATTACAGGGCCCGGCACATATCAAACCTGCTCAAGATCGGTTTCAGGGTGCGGTAGAAGTACTTGAAGAATTGGGTATGTCATACCATGTGATTCAGACGTCATCCTTTTCCTATGCAGAAGCTGGACATTGGGCCACAATATTGTTTGAACAACATTTAGAAACAGATGGAGTTATTGCAAGTAACGATATCGTGGCGACGGCAGTACTTCAAGAAGCACATCGTTTAGGCAAGTCAGTTCCACAAGATGTGCAAATCATCGGATATGATGATATTCCGCTAAGTAGCTTATTGTCGCCTTCGCTATCTACTATTCGCCAACCAGCGTATGACATGGGTCGTGAAGCAGCGAGGTTACTTATTGAGCTAATTGAACAAGATAAGGTAGACGAGAAGATTATTCAATTACCTGTTAGCTTCGTAGAGCGGGAAACGACTAGGAGAAAGTAGTGGAATTACAATATATATATAATATGCTCAGAAAGGTTGATAACTATGGCTAAGATTTGTGTGATTGGAAGTAGTTCAATGGATTTAGTGGTGACTTCATCGAAGCGCCCTTCCGCTGGCGAGACGGTTCTTGGAGACAGCTTTGCAACAGTACCTGGAGGGAAGGGGGCGAATCAAGCGGTTGCAGCCGCTCGTCTTGGAGCTGAAGTGACCATGATCGGGTGCATAGGCGACGATTATTATGGTAAAGCTATGATGGATAATTTCAAATCCAATGGCATTCTTATCAATTATGTGGAACCGGTTACAGGTGTGGAAAGTGGTACGGCTCATATCATTCTAGCTGAAGGCGATAACAGTATTATTGTCGTCAAAGGTGCAAACGATCATGTTACTCCTGCTTTTGTAGAGAAAGCACTTGATACGATCCGTACTGCGGATATGGTCCTCATCCAGCAAGAAATACCAGAGGACACCGTTTCCTATGTAAGTGACATTTGCCGTGAATTCAATGTACCGATGTTGCTTAATCCCGCTCCTGCACGTCCAATCAGTAACTCAATTATAGAGAATGCCAGCTATTTAACGCCGAATGAACATGAATGTTCTGTCTTATTTACTGGAATGAGTACAACAGAAGCGCTACGGAAATATCCTAACAAGTTATTTATTACTGAAGGTAGCAATGGCGTACGCTTTTACGATGGAGAGCAAGAAGTTCTTGTTCCAGCTTATAAAGTAAATGCTATAGATACGACCGGCGCAGGAGATACTTTTAATGCAGCATTTGCAGTAGCCTTAGCTGAAGGAAAGTCATTGCAGGATAGTGTGAAGTTCGGTAATCGAGCTGCTTCTTTATCCGTTACCAAATTCGGTGCTCAAGGCGGCATGCCAACACGTGCAGAGGTAGAGGAGAGTCTCTAATTATGAAGAAACATGGGACATTGAACAGTCATATCTCCAAAATCCTTGCTGACTTAGGTCATACGGATACCATTGTCATTGCCGATGTTGGACTACCTGTTCCAGCAGGTGTTCTCAAGATTGATCTAGCACTTAAGCTTGGCGTTCCAAGCTTTCAAGATGTCGTAGATATGTTGGCAGAGGACATGGTTATTGAACAAATAATCGTGGCAAAGGAATTAGCTTCTGCCAATGAAGAAACATCGCGATATATAAACAATAAATTCAAGGAAATACTTATAGATGAGGTTTCACACGAGCAATTCAAATTACTAACCCACAATGCCAAAGTTATTATTCGTACGGGCGAGGCTAAACCATACGCGAACTGCATATTACAAGCCGGTGTCTTTTTCGGTTAATGAGGGGGTTCTACAATTATGCACATTACAATGCAAGGTATTCATAAATCCTTCGGTGCTAACCGTGTACTGATAGGAGTCGATTTCGATCTGCAAGCTGGTGAAGTTCATGCCCTGATGGGTGAGAATGGTGCTGGTAAATCGACGCTGATGAACATTCTGATTGGACTTCACCAACGTGATCAAGGAACCATTGTGATTGATGGTCAAGAAACATACTTCGCGAATCCGAAAGAGGCGGAACGAAGTGGCATCGCTTTTATCCATCAAGAACTGAATGTGTGGCCCGATATGACGGTTCTCGACAATCTGTTCATAGGTAAGGAACGCACATCTAAATTTGGAATATTGAATATGAGTGAGATGAGAGCATTAGCAAATGAGCAATTTAGTAAACTCTCTGTCACAATTCCTTTGAACCGTGATGCAGACGAATGTTCTGTTGGTGAGAAACAAATGATCGAGATAGCCAAAGCATTAATGACACATGCCAAAGTGATCGTGATGGACGAGCCTACGGCTGCCTTAACAGAGAGAGAGATACAGAAGTTGTTCGAAGTCATTGCCTCATTAAAAAAGGAAGGTGTCTCCATCGTCTATATTTCACATCGAATGGAAGAGATCTTTGCGATATGTGATCGCATCACCGTGATGCGTGATGGGAAGACAGTAGACACGAAGGCTATACCAGATACGAATTTTGATGATGTTGTTAAAAAGATGGTTGGTCGAGAAATTACGGACCGTTATCCTGAACGTAATTCAAATCCCGGAGAAATCGTGCTTGAAGTCAAGAACGCTTCGAAGAAGGGTCAATTCAAAGATGTTAATTTCTCAGTACGATCGGGTGAAATTGTTGGTTTCTCTGGCCTAATGGGATCAGGACGTACAGAAATTATGAGAACCTTATTCGGGTTAGATTCATTAGACAAGGGTGACATTTGGGTGCGTGGTAAACAAGTATCGATACGTAACCCTGATGATGCGATGAAAGCTGGGATTGGATTTGTTACGGAGGATCGGAAGGACGAAGGGTTAGTACTGGATTTCTCCATTCGAGACAATATGGTTCTTACGAACTTGTACAGTTTCGCACCCAAAGGATTAATCAACGCTAAGAAAGAGCAAGAATTTGTAGACGTGCTTATTCAACGTTTACAGATCAAGACACAGTCATCAGCAACGTTAGTTCGCAATCTATCTGGAGGTAATCAGCAGAAAGTAGTTATCGCGAAATGGATAGGTATTGGGTTAAGTGTCCTTATCTTGGATGAACCTACGCGTGGGGTTGATGTTGGAGCTAAGCGGGAAATATATCAACTCATGAACGAATTAACGGAACGTGGTGTCGCGATTATTATGGTATCTTCCGAGCTACCTGAAGTGTTAGGGATGAGTGATCGTATCATCGTCGTACATGAAGGAAAAATCACTGGAGATGTTTCGCAACAAGAAGCTACGCAAGAGAACATTATGACGTTAGCTACAGGGGGACAATAGTTATGACGACTATCAAAGACGAACAAATGAAAAAAGGCTTTCAAATCGGACAAATCACACAGAAACTCGGGCCATTACTAGGGCTGCTAATCTTGATTATCATCGTAACCGTATTAAATCCAAGTTTCTTGGAACCGCTTAATATATTGAACCTATTAAGACAGGTAGCCATTAATGCGCTGATCGCGTTCGGTATGACCTTTGTTATTTTGACAGGGGGGATCGATTTATCGGTAGGTTCGATTCTTGCACTATCTAGTGCGATTATGGCAAACCTTATGCTCTCGGGGTTAGATCCAATATTAGCGATTGTAATAGGCTGTTTGCTTGGTGGTGTTATGGGGATGGTCAACGGACTCATGATAACCAAGGGTAAAATGGCTCCATTTATCGCAACGTTAGCGACGATGACTATTTTCCGAGGATTAACGCTTGTCTATACGAATGGTAATCCAATTACAGGTCTAGGCGACAGCATGATGTTCCAATTGTTTGGGCGTGGTTATTTCTTAGGTATTCCAGTTCCTGCAATCACGATGATTATCGTATTCTTCGTCTTATGGGTAGTCTTGCACAAAACACCATTTGGTCGTAAAACATACGCAATTGGTGGTAATGAGAAAGCATCCATCATTTCAGGTATCAAAGTAGATCGTGTCAAAATCATGATTTATTCATTAATAGGTATGCTATCTGCGTTGGCTGGAGCAATCTTGACTTCAAGACTGAACTCCGCACAACCAACTGCCGGTACATCGTATGAGTTAGATGCCATTGCAGCAGTTGTATTAGGCGGCACGAGCTTAACTGGTGGGCGTGGACGTATTGTAGGTACATTAATAGGTGCGCTTATTATCGGAATATTGAACAACGGATTGAATTTACTCGGCGTATCGTCATTCTATCAAATGGTAGTTAAAGGTGTCGTTATCGCGATTGCTGTACTAATAGATCGTAAGAAAGCTGCATAAGAGGGGGATTCCAACATGAAGAAAGTTAACTTAATTCTGATTTCCATGCTTTTAGTACTGATGACAGGATGTTCATTAGAGCCACCCGAGTGGGCTAAGCCGAATAAAAGTGGTGATTTGAACAATATAAAAATTGGACTATCAATTTCTACGTTGAACAATCCCTTCTTTGTCTCATTGAAAGATGGCGTTGTGGCAGAAGCGAAGAAACAAGGAATGGAAGTTATCGTAATCGACGCGCAGAATGATTCTGCCAAACAAAGTAATGACGTAGAGGATTTAATGCAACAAGGAGTAAATGCGCTGTTAATCAATCCAACAGATTCATCTGCCATCTCTACGGCGGTTCAGACAGCCAATAGCTTGGGTATCCCTGTTATTGCATTAGATCGTTCCGCTGATAAAGGAAAAGTTGAAGCACTCGTTGCATCAGATAATGTTAAAGGTGGCACATTAGCAGCAGAGTATATTGTAGAACAACTTGGTAAAGATGCTAAAGTCATCGAGCTAGAAGGCGTGCCAGGTGCTTCAGCGACTCGTGAACGCGGTAAAGGATTCCACGAAATAGCGGACGCTCAGCTTAAGGTGATTGCGAAGCAGTCGGCAGATTTCGATCGAACCAAAGGCTTAACGGTTATGGAGAACCTATTACAAGGAAACCCAGGTGTACAAGCAGTCTTCGCTCACAATGATGAAATGGCACTGGGTGCGATTGAAGCTATTCAAAGTTCAGGTAAAAGAATAGCTGTTATTGGGTTCGATGGCAATATAGATGCACTGAATTCAATCAAAGCAGGTAAGTTAACAGCGACCGTGGCTCAACAACCTGAATTAATAGGACAACTATCCGTGCAAGCGGCTAAAGATGTCCTTCAAGGAAAAACAGTGGAGAAGTCCATTCCTGCGCCACTTAAGTTGGTTGTGAAAGAGTAACAGAGTCGGGAAGAGTTCCTTTAAATTCATCATCAAAAAGCACTGCGTTCGCCTTATGGGTGAGTGCAGTGCTTTTTAATGGATAATTTGGGATTTAACCTTGATCTTCTTTTGAGTGAATATGGTCTATGGCTTCCATCGTAACTTTGGACTCGCTTCTCATGCGCAGCTTGAATTCCCTAGGTGAGCACTGATTATGTCGTTTGAACAGTTTATAGAACTGAGCCATATTAGAGATGCCTACCTCGTAGCCAACTTCCATAATGCTAAGTTCACTTGTAAGTAATAACAGCTCGGATCTCTTGATTCGTTTGTAGTTGATATATTCCACGAAAGATATGCCCATGGTTTTCTTGAAATATTTGATAAAATAATGATAACTCAAATTAAGTAAAGCACATGCATCTTCGACACAGAGTTTGTCATTCAAATGTTCGTCTATATAATCAAGAACGGGTCTTAATCGACTTAATTCAGTTTCCCCTGCATAGTTCAGAACGTTACGACTATCGTTTCTTAATAGTAATAGGATCATTCTCTTGATCGTAGAGCTAACGGCGATTTCGTAACCTCTCATCCGTGTTTGAGATTCTTTAAAGATATCCATAATAAAAGAATAGGCTTCACGTTTGGCTGACTCGTTGTCGTCGAAAATATAATTTAGTATATCCAGCGGCTGAGTCAATTCCGAGAAGCAATATAAATAGGGCATGGTACTCTGGTCGAAATGTTTACTCAGATCAATTTGAAACACCACATAGTGCAATACATCTGAAAGTGGTTGATGAGAACGATGTGGCTGTGAAGCCCCCAACACGATAACGTCGCCCGGACCGAGAACAACGTAATTGTGCTTACTTTGCACACCTAAGTGACCTTCAATGACTGCAATGAATTCTACCTCTTTATGGTAATGCCATGGGTAGTTTTCCACAGCATTGCAGTAGTGAGGCTCTAAGGAGATCTCCCATATTTTTAGAAACAGTAACGGATTCTGATAAATAACTTCTTCATTGATAGCATCGGAATGCGTATCGAAATTGTTTTCGAATAAGGACATGAGCATTCCCTCCTTTTTGGAGTATAACACTTTTGAATATAAAATTGGCATGATTAAGTATTTCATTCACGCAATGAATTATCTATACTGAGAACAGTGTTAATACGAGAAGGAGTGTTCATACAAATGGTAAAAGTTACAGTATGGAATGAAAATCGTCATGAGAAAAAGAACTCGCTTGTAGGTGAAATATATCCAAATGGAATTCACGGTGCTATTGCAGGCTTTCTAACAGAAGCAGGGTATGAAGCTGGAACCGCTACGCTTGATGAACCAGAACATGGTTTAACAGATGAGGTATTACATAATACGGACGTATTAATCTGGTGGGGACACCTTGCCCACGGTGAAGTAACAGATGAAGTTGTCCAAAAAGTACAGCAGCGAGTGCTTGATGGAATGGGCTTGATTGTCCTTCACTCTGGTCATTTCTCTAAGATTTTCAAAGCATTAATGGGTACAAGTTGTGATTTGAAATGGCGTGAAGTGGGTGAAACGGAACGTCTTTGGGTTGTAGCGCCAAGTCATCCGATCGTGGAAGGCATTGGAGAATTCATCCAACTTGAGCAAGAAGAAATGTACGGAGAGCATTTTGATATTCCTGCACCAGACGAGCTTATCTTTACAAGTTGGTTTGAAGGAGGAGAAGTGTTCCGAAGCGGATGTACCTTCACACGTGGAAACGGCAAATTGTTTTATTTCAGACCGGGACATGAGACCTATCCAACATACTATAACAAAGACATTCAACGCGTCATTGTGAATGCCGTGAAATGGGCACAGCCAGTAGATCGCAAACGTCCGGTCTATGGGAATGCACAGCCATTAGAAACCATACAAGCTAAATAAACGAATATGCTAGATAGCCCGTATTATTAAGCAGCTCAAGCCGAAATATTGCTTGGGCTTTTTTGCTTTTCAGAGGGAGGATAAGTTCGTTCGGGTTGAACTAGCTGGACAGCCTCATACGCATTGGCATTGAGAGAAACCGAAGGATTTATCAAAATTGTGGCGAACCCGACCTCAGGAATCGTGATTGGTGCACAAATCGTTGGGTGAAGGTATGGAGGTATCTACATTCTGTCCTCAAACCCTACTTTGACTGGAAGGTTTTTTCATTTTAGAGTGGAATTTATATCTATAGTGAATAGTTGGAGGTGTGCTCGATGAAATAAAGTCTTCATGAATATCAGGTCTACGCGACGGAATACATTCTCACCCATTCGATTACGAGCAGCGTAAAATAACTCTTCTTCAAAGATCACGGGTTTACATAAGCCAGATTATATATTTTGAACCAAGAGAGGAGAAAATAATGAACACATTTGAAAACTTCAATTGGCTTAACAAAAGCCAGACTAATTACAACAATGGAGAATTAGTTATCTATGCACCAGAAAAAATTGATTTTTTCTGTAACAACGGTGCAATTGCAGAGGAAGGTATTACGCCTGAATCATTGCACAATGCACCATTTTATTATACAGAGGTTAATGGAGATTTTGTAATGCAGGTACAGGTCAGTCATGATTTTAAAGATACTTATGACTCAGCTTCAATTATGGTAATGAAAGATTTGAATGTATGGGCCAAAGCATGTTTTGAAAAAACAGATTTTGATACACATGCTGTGGTTAGTGTAGTTACCAATCATACGTCAGATGATGCAAATGGCTGTAATATTGATGGCAATGAGGCATGGCTTCAGGTGGCCAGAGTTGGAAATTCATTTGCTTTTCACTATTCAACAGATGCTGAGAATTTTTATATGATGCGTTTCTACAATTTGCCTGTAGATGAAACAATTAAAGTTGGATTAGTCGCACAAGCTCCGCAGGGAAAAGGTGGCGACAGGCATTATAAAAATTTCTCATTACAAAATAAAACAGTGAAAAATATCCGAATGGGAAAATGATTGTCTAATTATGTTCCCGAGAACGTAAGGTCATTAAAATCGCAAAGACATCAATGATTCGCAATGCTTTTCTATTGAATTGGGCAAATAGTGGGATGACGGGACATAATCCCATCGCTCTCGGTATCAGTTTTTAGGTTTTCATATAAATGAGCAGATTCATAATGGATACAACGATAAAGATTTAAAGATAACTGTCATTTTTTATAGCTGTAACGGCTATAAATGTGGCAGTTTTTTTGAGTTCTCAGCTGCTTACATGTGCCATGAGCGCGAAACGATGTCAGCCCCGAACGCTACCCTCCAACCTTGTTTTATGTTCTACCAGCAGCATTCCGCATGAGCGTAATACAGTCTATTGATAAGTTAGGGCAATACTATTCTGCAGTGCCATCATGACCAGGAATGCCTACAAGGATAATTATATCGAACGGAATTGGATCCATTGACAAACCAACTGTATTACAAGCATAATACATCTATAACGTATGAACCACTTAGTACACACACTATAAAAGAATGCGAGGTGCAGGATGAAAATGAATGAAGGCTGGACGGATGTCACTTTCAATGGCCGGGATCCGGTATATTTGCAGGTTGTCCGTCATTTCAAAGAACAACTTGCAACCGGTCGGCTAGAAGCCGGGCAGATCATTCCATCACGGAGGGAATTGGGGGCAATGCTAAAGATAAATCCTAATACGGCACAGAAAGCTTATAAAGAAATGGAGGAACAGCAATTGATCATAACCGAAGGGAATTCACCAAGTCGAATCACGCTTGACGATGATCTGCTTCGTAGTATTCGTTCTGAATTAATTAGCGATGCTGTTGATGCCTTTGTGGTATCGGTCCGTAAAATTGACGTTCCCGTAGAAGAACTTTTGGATATCGTAAAGCAGAAGTATCTTGAAAGTAACGAAACAGAGCGACAAGTTCAAGAAGGAGGAGACCAGGCATGATTGAGGTTGTAGACATACATAAGCGATATCGTGGTCGGTCTGTGTTAAACGGTGCCTCCTTCACTGTGGAAAAGGGACAAATAACATGTCTCATCGGCATTAACGGAGCGGGTAAGTCAACGATTCTAAAGGCAATTATGGGCTTAACACCTCTGAAATCAGGCACAATCCGGATTGACGGTCAACCCATGGATAAGAACCTATATGAAAGCATAGCATTTATCCCCGATCATCTAACGATGCCTCCTGGAATGAAGCTATCTGAGGGACTTCGGTTCATGCAAGACTTTTATCAGAGCTGGAATGCGAATAGAGCCGAAGAGCTTATGAAATTCTTTAGCTTGGATCAAACAGAGAGAATTGGAAATCTTTCGAAGGGAACAGCAGCTAAATTTAATCTGGTGCTTGGTCTTGCACAGGATACAGAGTATGTCTTAATGGATGAACCATTTTCGGGCATAGATATGTTCAGTCGAGGCCTGATTGCCGAGGTATTCTCTAGCCACTTGATCGAAGATCGCGGCGTACTTCTGACTACGCATGAAATTGGTGAGGTAGAGCATTTGATCGATCGAGCATTGCTGATGAAAGATGGATCCATCTGTCGTGACTTTCAATGTGAACAAATACGTAGCGAGGAAGGTAAGTCCATCGTTGACGTTATGAGGGAGGTGTACCAATCGTGAACAGATATTTAAAGCTTGTACATATGGAAGTTGATCGCTTTAAATACATATTAGCAGGCTTAATGAGTCTAACGCTGGTTTGTCAGTTTGGAGCTGTGATCTGGATGACTATGAGCGCCGTATCCTATCGAAAAAGTGGAGCTTGGAGGAATGGGGGTTCCATGGATTATAGTTATTCTTCTTCCCCAACCGGAAACTTGTCATTTACTGATGTGATGTCTACTACACAATCCATATTCATGATTCCAATCCTGCTTAGCATTGGTGTGCTTGCGATATACGTATTTCTAATTTGGTATCGCGATTGGTTTGGTAGAAATACATTTATTTATCGTTTGTTAATCCTACCAACTGCAAGACGACATATTTATTTCGCTAAATTAACGGCTATTCTTATTTTTATATTTGCACTTGTATCTTTTCAATTGGCCGTGTTACCTGTTGAAAAGTCAATTTTCAACCTGATCGTTCCTTCCGATCTGAGAGATCCTTCTTATTTCTCGGATATTATTTATTCGAATCCAGCGTTGGGTATGCTGATACCTTGGCATTTCGATTCGTTTCTCGTCTATTACGGAATAGGAATAATAGCAGTGATAGCAATATTTGCGGCCATTCTGATCGAAAGAAGTTATGGTCGTCTAGGCATTCTATATGCCATTCTATATTTAGGCATAAGTGTGATCTTACTCTTATTTCCTATGTTCGGTCTAGGATTGGATGATGTGAATGGATATTTATATCCTAATGAAATATATACAATCGAACTAGTTATGTGTGTAGTTGTTATGTCTGTGTCGGTATGGCTTGGTTGTCGACTTATTTCCAAAAAGATAACAGTGTAAGGAGGATGATCATGAGACGTTATTGGATTTCTATCGTATTAAGTGCTTTCATTATTGTTGGATTGGGTACGTATTATGTATATGGTGCAGTGGTAGATTTTCCGGGATATAAGATATCGAAAGTATCGGGAGATGTTAACGAGGGAAGCAAGATTAGTGTTCAAGGCAACTTTGCGAATGGAGGAAGATATCAGTTACTTATTGCTACGGCTGAGGGTAGCGATTATCCGAATAGGAGATCTGCTTATAGCCAATTCTTCTCAGGTACACGACCATGGATGAACGACCAGGCTGATATCCGTCAGATTCTCAATGATCACCGCTCTTTTATGAGAAGTAAAGGTAATATTAATAGCTTCTATAAAGATGATGAATGGATTATTTATGCGGATGCTGTATTCAATAATGCTTTTGGTGTCAAGTCGGAGATTGTTTTAAGTATTGACACTCTAAATCAGACTTCAGGTGTAGTTAAACATTATGAAACCATTGTGGAGGATCCAATGGACTATTCTCAAATATTTGTTGAGGATGTACAGTTGATTGGTGAGCAGATTCACATGTTTATAGGTCAACATTCGAAGACAAATCAGAATAAGGGGAATTCAAATAGTTCAAAGGTGGAGTATCATGATTATGTTGTAGATATGAACAGTGGAGCATTAATGAACAACATAAGCCTCGCATTAGGAGATAACACGAAGGACAATGTTGAGCTATTTGATCGGAGTATTATGAACACAATTTATTCTGCTCCTAGTGATCATGCTATATTAATAGTTTACGATGAACAAAAAAGAGTAAACGACTATATGGGGATAATTGATGAGCATCTCTACTCCTATGCGTATAAGACCGGTGTGTTAACGGATCTGTCAGATACAATGTTGAAAGCAGGAATCGATGATATCGGGGATATTCGTTTAGATGGTCATATTCTCACTATCCTGAATTATGAGGAAGACTTTATTAAATTATCACGTTACAACATAGATACAGAGAAGGTTACAAATGAAGACATCTCCTTATCTGCCCAGCAACTGGGTGCTGAGAAAATCATAATGGGCACAACGAAGAATAATAAGTTATATATTCTATTTTACAAAAATGATATACCCAAGGTTGCTGTATTAGATGCCACGAATGGAGCGATTCTATACACAGGTGAGGTTGTGTATGAAGGAGAGGCATCAGAAAGTAAGTGGACAATGAATACCGAGGGAAGACTGTATATGCAAATTGCTGATTAGAGCTCCTATATGTAATGTAAATCATTAAATCAACATCATAACGTACAGGCGAGGTAGATATTATGAGATCAACAGATTATTTTAATAGAACAGTAGAAGTATTAAGGCGGTTGGAAACGTATGGCTATCAAGTGGCGTATTATATCCTCCAAGATGAAGATCTAGCGATGGATGCAACGAAAATAGTCCTGTTAGCCTTAGCGCAGGAAGACACACTCTATAATCTACCCGTATCTGTACAACGTGATTTGATGAAAAGAAAGATTATGAAACAATCCATGTTGCTCAAATACGAAGTCCTAAGCGCATAGTGAGCAGAACTGGATAATAGCGAAATCGAAGCCTTTGGAGCACAACGCCAGAGGTTTTTTGATGGTTCAATTTAACGTAGTACAGGAAAGATATAACTTTTAACGAATATATATGTAAAAAATGATAATTTATCATATATTGGAGGTATCTTACTTGAAGTTAAAAGAACTTGTTGAGCAGTTAAGAATAGTATCCGTTCAGGGCGAGTTGGACGTTGATATCACGGGGATCACTATGAATTCACGCGAAGTGAAACAAGGTGATTTATTTGTATGTATAGCAGGTATCCCAGGACTTCAAGAAGATCGTCACCTATATATTGATCATGCGATAGAAGCGGGAGCCGTGGCTTTAATTGTCGAACGGGATATCGTCGCACAGGTCCCTACAATAAAAGTACCGAATGCTAGATTCGCATTAGCCATGTTGTCCACACATTTCTTCGGTTACCCAAGTCATAATCTGAAGTTAATAGGTGTTACAGGGACCAACGGAAAGACAACGACGAGTCACATGATTGAAGCGATCCTAGCTCATGCTAATTATCGGACAGGACTCATGGGTAATATCGGCACAAAGATAGGTAACACCATCGTCAAAAGTAACATAAATACACAAGAACCGCATAAGCTTCAAGCGAATTTAGCGAAAATGAAGAATTGTTCGACAGACTACTGTGTGATGGAAGTGACGTCACAAGGTTTAGATATGGGACGAGTTGTGGGATGTGATTTTCGAACAGCCGTCTTCACGAATTTAACAAATGACCATCTAGATTATCATGGGACGATGGACAAGTATCTGATGGCAAAAGGATCTCTATTCTCAAGAATGGGGAATTCATTCTCGTATGAACATTCCAAACATAAATTCGCTATTCTTAACGCAGATGATCCGGCATCTGAAGTATTTCATGGTCTAACAACCGCACAAGTGATTACATACGGTATTAACAAACAAGCTGACGTAATGGCTGAAGACATTCAACTAACGGTAAAAGGAACAACATTCAGACTCGTCTCCTTTGCGGGAACGGTAACGATAGAATGTAGCATGATAGGTGCCTTTAATGTCTATAATGCACTTGCTGCTATTGCAACGGCTCTAGCTGAACAAATCCCGCTTCATCTCATCCAACAAGCATTGTCTGAATTCAGGAATACGAGTGGGAGAATGGAGATTATTGAAGCCTCTCAGGACTTTATTGTCATTGTTGATTACGCCCATACACCAGATGCATTTAGCAACGCGTTGTCAACGCTTCGCGAACTTGCCGATCAGCGCGTGATAACGGTGTATAGCTGTGAAGATGATCATGATGAGGGAACCACATTTTCACGGATAAGGGATATCGCAGCTAAGCATAGTGATGTAGTAATCCTTTCGGCAGAACATTTATCTAAGGAAACCACGAATAGCATGACTCAGGAAATAGCAAACGGGCAGGGGATTTATGCTACATCGAATAATACAACATGCGAACTGATGCCAAATGGGCCACTAGCAATAAAAAGAGCCATTGAACTAGCAACAACAGGAGATATTGTGTTCATTGCAGGTCATGACTATAAGACAGAAGTTCAGCATATTTTAAAAGAATATCAGAACCGCCATTGGGAAGAAGTAGGGAATGTTGTTCGGACAGAGGACATCCCTATACGTGCTTAATAGATATAATTGGGAGACGATGTTATGCAAGAACTTGTTGGCTACTGTATAGCATGTAAACGAAAGATTTACTGTAATGATGGATTTATTAACGGGATAGTATTAGAGGATAAATCCTTAATATGTTTCGATTGTTCGGAGGAAGAACAATAATCGTATAAAATGATGTGGAATTGTCATGAATAGGGGTTAGAGATGGATATTCATTGGGGAACTTTATTGATTTCGATAGTTTTGTTTGGATTAGGTTTGGGACTGTTTATCCTGTTCCTTTATAGCCTTATCCGCTTAATAAGAAATAGGACTAAATCTGAACCATGAAACATAAGTATGTTTGTTTCTAGTACTACTTAATCGAGGCCTTGGGTGAATGATATTCATTCCTAGGCTTCTTTCTTTTCTCTTGTCTATGTAATCGTAATCCATCGAAAGGTCAGTTAACAAGGGTTATGGCGGCTTAAGTAAAGATTGGAATTATTGTTGAATGGATAACATTATATTGGGTCATGTGTTATTATATGGATGATGTTTTCGCCGAGGAGATGATACATTGTGTCAATTAAGAAACCACTTGGTTATGGATCACTTTCTTTAGGCCTTATATGTTTGGGAATTTTAATAAATTTGAAGTTTGCAAATGAATTAATTGTAAGTAATTATCTCTTTAATTTAATTGGACTAGATATATATTCAAACGTGTCGGATGGTTTTCACTATCCATTTTTAGCGGCCATACCATTTTGGGCAGCGGCAGTATGGGTTTCTAACAAGTATTACAACGATTTTGGAGCAACTCTTAGTAATAGGCTTGGTGAATTCTTATTTACTGTAAGTGTAATTGCTACGATACTTTACTTTGTACCTCCTATGCTGTGGAAATTTTTCAAGTGGATCTTAATAGTGTTGAACATTTGATGGTAATGAGATTCGCTTCAGGAATATGTGTTATTATATGGAAGATGAATTTGAGCATTTGGGGTGAAATAATTACTATGCAACAAATAACGTTTCCTAACAGTAAATTTAAGATCAGGTATCCTTCAGTGATTGTACCCATCATATCGTTTAGCATTATGTTGATATTACACATAAGGTTATTAGTCATATTAATGAAGAACGACAATATTTCTTGGAGCCTATTTTATATCGAATGTATTCCGCTTTTGATATTAGTAATTTGGCTGACACTCATGATCTTTAGGGCATTTATTAAACCGGCTGTTCTACATATAAATCCAGAATCATTATTCATTAATGGGCGTACAATTGAAGCTAAGCAGATTAAGATTGTCATGGTCATGGGATACTTCAAACCGATTCTAGGAATTAAACCAACCAACAAAAAAAATGTACCGACCCATTTGTGTTTTCGGTTCATGGAGGAAGAAGATAAGGGAATGAAAGAATTGAAGAGCTGGGCAGAGCTCAATCAGATTCCTTTTGTCCATAAACGTTTCGGTAGGTTATAACTTAAGATCAGAAAGGATTACGTCAATGACAAAGCAATATACAGAACTTCTAATTGAAGGTACTACGATAAATTTACGGCTCGCGCGGGAGTCTGATTTTCAGTCATACCATGCTTTTCTGTTGGAACCTGAGAGTAACCGCTTGACCGGGACACAAAGAGATTTCTCACAAGATGAAATATCCGATTGGATTAAGAACATTAGTAAGATACATGAGGATCGTGTTGACTTCATGATCATATCGAAAGATACGGATGAATTTTTGGGGGAAGTTGTATTAAGTGAAATTGATTCTATAAACCGAAATGCAAATATTCGTATAGCTATTGGAATGCAACAAAGTGGGAAAGGTTATGGCACGGAAGCTATGAATCTTATGCTTAGATATGGGTTTGAAACGTTGAACCTACATCGTATTGGTCTTGAAGTGTATGCATTTAATCCGAGAGCCATCCATGTTTATGAGAAAATTGGATTTCAGCGTGAGGGCGTTCAAAGAGATTGGCTGTATTCAGAAGGGAAGTTTCATGACTTGATTATGATGTCTATCCTCGAGAATGAGTTCCAACGCATATGTGAATAACGAATGTATGCCCATTTTGGGTAATTCAAAGTGCAAGGAGTGAGATCACTAACATGCAGCAAATGATGTTACAGAACACTAAATTTAAGATCCAATACCCTTCCGGGAATTCACAGATATTAGGCATTAGTATGTTGTTAATAATATCGATGACTTGGCTAATCCGACAGATTCAGAACGACTATACGCCTCAGAGCATTTTGTATCTTGGTGGTGCCCAGATACTTATATATACCATTGTGCTAATCATCTTTATCTATAGGAAATCTATGAAAACGACTCTCTTAATGATTAGTCGGGATTCCCTATTTATTAATGATCGCATTGTTGAAGCTAATGAAATCAAGATGCTAATGGTTACGGGGTATTTCAGACCCCTTCTAGGAATTAGACCAACCGACAAGAAATACGTTCCTACCAATTTGTGTTTTCGATTCCTTGAGGAAGAAGATCAGGGGATGAAAGAATTGAAGAACTGGGCAGAGCAGAATCAAATTCCTTTTCTCCAAAAAGGGTTCACAAGATGGATATAATGGCGAATTCTAGTTTAGAGATTTTACGATTTTAGATAGATTACGATAGGAGAGGACATATCAAGAATGGAACAGAAGATACTCCAAAGTAGTTCCTTCAAGATCGAAAATCCATCAGGTATCTTTGATTTCATATTCATTAGCTTCTATACTGCTCTGATATTGACTTGAACCTAGCCAGATTAAGAGCTTGATGGTGATGAAGAGTATACGAGGAAAGAAATACGTCTTAGGAATTAAACCTAAGAACAAGATGATGGTACCTATCTATTGGTGTTTTCAATTTCATTTGGATGAAGACAAGGGGATGGAAGAACTTACGGGTTGGGCGCAGTACAATCACATTCCTGTAATCTATAAAAAGAAGTTTGGTAGATGGTTCTAACGTTGACAAGGGAGGGCATTAAATGAACTTTAAAAAACCTCTTTTTAGTGCTGTTGTTGCCTCTGTCGGATGTATTATTCTTTGTCTTGTATTATTGTTCTGGAATCCGTATTCAAAGACACCAGCGAGAAATGATACCATACTAATTATTTCTATCATGTTAATATTACCGGCATGTCTAGGCATCATTGCTTCGTTACTGAGAAGTGCAATCTTAATGTTCATCGTATTGGTGTGGTCCTTGCCTTACGGTCTTTATTTATCTCTTGTAGTAATACCGAGTTTATGGAATTTGTTTGGTGTAGTCCTTATTCTATATCTTGTGTCAGCCATAAGAATGAGAAGAAGCTAGTCTAAAAGTGATCCTTGGATCATTTTTTTTGTATTTAGGGAACTGTTTCAATCCCTATATACTTTCATCTGTATACGTAGTTCTTACTTTCTTCTCATTTGAAGACAACACAATATTAGTTGAAGGTGTTCCATATTTCATGGATTCGTCGATAAATACCTCTAGACTCTCCACAGAATGCGTCGCTACTTTTGCAATATAGCTAATTGCCCCAGCGACCCGATAGCATTCCAATACGTCAGGATGATGATTACAAAAGTGTGCAAGAGCTTTGCAGTCCTTTGATTCAAATAATATAAGAGCTACGATGTTCCGACCTAATTGTTGTAGAGATACACTCGCATGATATCCTTCAATCGTATTATTATCTTCTAACTTTCTTACTCGTTCAATGACAGCTGGTGAAGACAAATGAACAATGTCAGCCAAATCTTTCATTGAAATCTTAGCATTCTTCTGTAATTCAGTTAATATTCTCTCATCAATCTTATCCATTCGTACACAACCTTTTTTTATTAAGAATACTAGATCAATCTCTTAAATAAGTAAAGTTAAACGGTAGTTTAATCGTTCCTAGCTTATGTTATTAGCCTTTATTTCTGTCTAATATAATAACAAAGGAGGGTGAATGATGAAAAAGATATTGCTATTATTAGCAGATGGATTTGAAGCTGCAGAAGCTAGTGTATTCACAGACGTTTTTGGTTGGAATAGGTGGGAAGGTGATGGAACTACAGAGGTAGTGACTGTAGGATTACGAGAACAAATAAAATGCACTTGGAACTTCACGATCATCCCTGAAAAGGTGGTATCAGATATAGATTTAGAAGAATTTGATGCTCTAGCTATCCCTGGTGGATTTGAAGAAGCTGGATTCTACAATGACGCCTTTGATGAAAGGTTTCTCGGCGTTATTAGGTACTTTCATGCTAGACAAAAACCGATTGCTAGTATTTGCGTAGCATCTTTAGCTTTGGGCAAAAGTGGGATATTACAAGATAGAAAGGCAACTACCTACAACGATCCAACGAGTCATCGACTAGATCAATTATCATCATTTGGTGTAAACGTTCAGAACGCTCCTATTGTGCACGACGGCCATATTATAACTTCATCAAATCCAGCGACTGGATTTGATGTTGCTTTTCTCTTACTTGAACAATTAACTTCACTCACAAACGTCAATCATGTGAAAGAATTAATGGGATTTGCAAATTAATATTGACTACTTGAACAAGAGTTTATATTGATGGGAAGCTAGTAATATAAGCTCTTGTTCGTTGTGGGTTCCTAAATTGATGATGCCTTCATTCTCTTTTATGATAATATTATCTATAATCTTGTAAGTAAGCTCACAGATAGGAGTGAACTCAGAAATGGCGATCATATATATGCTATGTGGCAAAGTAGGGAGCGGGAAGAGTACCTATGCCAAGACATTAAAAGAACGTCATCAAGCGATGATTTTATCCTGTGATGATTTAATGCTTTCGCTGTTTGAAGAAGAATTGGGCGATCAACATCAACGCATCCTTCGTAAGAGTAGTGCTTACCTATATCACCTTGCAGAGGAATTAGTATCTATAGGTGTAAATGTAGTTCTGGACTTTGGCTATTGGAGTAGGAAAGAAAGAACAGAAGTCAGACGACATTTTTCAAGTAAAGGAATAACGACTGAACTGCATTATATTAACACACCAGACATACAAATTCAGCAACAATTACATAGGAGAAATCAAGATATAGCCAATAGACAATCGACTGTATATCATATTGATGATGAGATGCGACAATATTTCGATTCTAAATTTGATGAACCCACGGAAGATGAGATATCTGCACGGATTACCTATATCGATGAACAGTAAAATAAATGGAGAATCACTACAGTCATTACCCTTATTGGTATTCCAGCATATTGTATATCATCTTAGAAGCCTCCTACCGCATTTTATCCAAGAATATGGTATATTAATGACTTAGGTAGCAGCCACCACTCAGCAAGAAAAAGGAGTATATATGATGAAAGTAACACCATATCGGATTGGCATTGTCGACATCGGTTCCAATTCCATTCGGTTGGTCATTTATGATACAACACCCGATGGAGGATACAAGATTATTAAGGAATGTAAACATTCCGCCCGTTTGAGTGCGAAGATTAATGAGCAGGGAAGTCTGGACAAGATAGAAATGTCTACTATTGTACCGATTCTCAAACAATTCAGACAGGTTTGTAACACCTTCGGAGTGGAAGAAATCCGTGCTGGAGCAACTGCAGCGATTCGTAATGCTACGAATTCTCAAGAAATCATCGAGTTCCTGTCACAGGAATCCACTATAGATATTACACTTGTTTCAGGGGAAGAAGAGGCATATTTCGGGTTTCTAGGTGTTATTAATTCCTTTGATATTGAGGATGGGTTCATTGTCGATATCGGCGGCGGCAGTACAGAAATCACGTTATTTGAGAACCGCATTTTCAAGAAAAGTGTGTCATTACCCTTTGGAGCAGTAAATACTAACGTTAAGTTTGGCAACGATGGGAATTGGAATGAAGAACAGATCCTTAAGCTACGTGAATATGTGCTTAGCATGCTTGAAGAGCATGAGTGGATGCAATCGAGATATCAGT
The DNA here is from genome assembly GCF_900156375.1 of Paenibacillus macquariensis. Classification (GTDB taxonomy): domain Bacteria; phylum Bacillota; class Bacilli; order Paenibacillales; family Paenibacillaceae; genus Paenibacillus_AQ; species Paenibacillus_AQ macquariensis. Next base: position 62,803 of record NZ_FTNK01000012.1, on the reverse strand, counting down.
TACCTTTATTTGGTCTAGGTGGAACGATACGCTCTCTCGGTAAAATAGACCAGAAAGACGCTCATTACTCTTTGCCAATCTCGCACGGATATACACTGACAACAGAAAGTGTAGATCAGCTCTATAACATACTCCCAAGCCTTCCTTTAGAGAAACGTAAACAAATTAACGGGTTATCCAAGAGTCGGGCCGATATTATTGTTTCTGGACTCATTATTGTCCATACGGTCTATCATTATATCCAAGCTAAACATTGTCTTATCAGTGGTGAAGGATTACGTGAAGGGATGTTACATGATCTCATCAATCCGGCACAGTCGGTTAAACCAAGTACGCTTGATTATAGTATCCAGACATTACTTACTTTTGAGGCTGAAGGTTCACGAGCGCATTTAGATCATGTCTATACACTATCCAATACGTTATACGAAACGTTGAGAAGCGATGGAGATAGCGAGGAGCATAAGAAGCTTCTGTACGTGTCTATTATGTTGTACCGGATTGGTGGTCACATCAACTACTATCAATACAATCGACATACACATTATTGGATCATGAATTCATCTATTCGTGGACTTACGCATAGGGAGATCATTCTTTGTGCCTTAATAGCCTCCTATAATACAAAAAGCCGGAAGCAGAAATTGTCCCTAGACCATCAGGACATATTACTTGCTTCCGACGAAGAATGGATCCATAAGTTAGGATCACTCGTACAATTGTGTATCGCTCTTGATCAAAGTGAGACGCAGGCTGTCAAAGAAATTCAGACTGAGATTCGAAATAAGACACTGTATCTCACCAGTCAGAGTGATGTTGAAACTTGGATCGAACAAGAGGAAATGGATAATGTAGCAAAAGTATTCAAAAGCTCTTGGGACCTCAAATTAAAGATTAATTTTTCTTCCATTTCTTAACCTTCATCGCTTCATACTGGCTCCTGAATGGAGCCTCTTTGTCGTCTGAGAACTCATAACTGCCGCTCGACTGTAGGAATCTAGATTTCACATTATCTTTAAGCGTTAATTGCAATATTTTGGAGACTAGATTCAGAATATTAGGATCATATACCGGACACATCAGTTCGATACGTCTGGTTAAGTTCCGAGTCATCCAATCCGCACTGGAGATCCATACCTCAGGCGTACCACCATTTTCGAAATAATAAATGCGTGAATGTTCCAGGAACCGGTCAACAATACTCCGTACCGTAATGTGTTCGCTTAAACCAGGTACACCAGGTCTTAGGCAACATACGCCACGCACAATGAGGTCTATATGAACTCCCGCTTGGGATGCTGCATACAACTCGTCAATCATTTCTTGATTCGATAAGGAATTCATCTTCGCAATGATACTAGCAGGTCTGCCAGCAGCTGCATGTTCAGCTTCTCTACGTATAAGTTTGAAGAGAGATTGACTCATATTGGAGGGAGCAACGGTAATCGCATCCCACTCATAATTGTTCGAGTAACCTGTCATCTGGTTGAATAACTCTGAAGCATCTATGCCGATGTCATGATTGGATGTGAATAGACTCAAATCCGTATACACTTTAGCGGTACTGTCATTGTAATTTCCTGTGCCTACATGAACGTAACGCTGTAAGCCATGGTCTTCTTGTCGCACGATGAGTGTAATTTTAGCGTGTGTTTTTAAACCGATGAGGCCATATACCACGTGGCAACCAGATTTCTCGAGCTTGCGTGCCCATGCGATATTACGTTCTTCATCAAATCTCGCTTTCAATTCCACCACAACGGTAACTTGTTTACCAGACTCTGCAGCAGTAGCTAAAGCTTGAATGAGCGGAGAGTTACCACTCACGCGATATAACGTCATCTTAATCGCCATGACATGCTCATCTTCAGAAGCTTGAATGATAAAGTCTGTCACAGCTTCGAATGATTCATAAGGATGATATACGAGTACGTCACGCTCTCTGAGTACCTCGAAGAAATCCTCATTCTCATCAAATTCCAAAGGATATACAGGTTCGATCGGGCTATTGCTTAAATGAGAGAACCCCTTCAGTGATCCTGCAAAACTATGGAGAAAGCTGAGGTCGAGTGGACCGTCAATTTCAATGATGAAGTCGGTAATTTCAAATTCCGATTGTAGCTGACTTAGAGCGTAAGGGTGGATTCCTTTTTCAACCTCTAAACAAACAGGTGAACCCCATCTACGCTTGCGTAATTCCTTCTCAATCTCTTCCAATAGATCTTCGGCGCCTTCTTCATTGATCGTAAGATCAGAGTTACGTGTGATGCGGAATTCATGAACAGCTATAGGTGAATAACCACTAAATAGTGTGTGAATATGCTGTTTGATCAGATCTTCGATAAATATAAATTGGCGCTTCTTACTGTTGCTACGATGAGGAAGGGCGATACAACGCGCTAAGTTAGACGGTATTTGTAAAATAGCGAAATAAGGCTCTTCCCCCTCATTTCCTACTCGGCTTAGCACCACAGACAAATAAACATATTGACTATGAACAAGTGGGAAAGGGCGGCTTTGATCCACGGCCATAGGTGTCAATACTGGGAAGATAATATCTTGATAATACTGATCCATAACTTCCTGTTGAACATCATTTAATTCGTCATACGTGGAAAAGACGATACCCTCTTTGGACAGTAGTTTAGATATATCTCGAAACGTACGATACTGTTCATTAATCATTTTGGATACTTTTTTCAAAAGACGTTTGTACAGTCCAATGGGTGTGTAGCCTGTGAAATCCTTTTTAGTGTAGCCAGCTCTAATCTGGTCTTGGATACCTGCTACACGAACACTCATGAATTCTTCTAGATTAGTAGAGACAATGGCTAAAAAGTGAGCCCGCTCTAAAAGTAAATTGTCTGTATCCTGAGCTTCCTGAAGGACACGCCAGTTAAATTCAAGCCAACTTAGATCACGGTTTAGATATACGGATGGTAAGGTGCGATTTAATACTGCTTTTTCGTCTGAGATCATAATTCCTCCACCATGCTTTGTTATTATCGTCTTTGTTCTTTATTAGCTTACATTATAATTGTAAACGCTGTGTAAAAATATTGAATAAAACATGAAATATTTAGTAGTTATAGTATAGATATTCACAATTAGTTTACATAATAATTATTACGTAAACTAAGGTGATGGTAAGAGATATTTTAATCATATGAATTTGTTAATTTATGTATGTATTATTTCGGATATATGATACAGTACATCTTGAGAAACCGGTTCCAAGATTCTAATCACATTTTCTCATTCATATAATCATGGTGTGAAAGTTTAAGCGTTTTAACTTATGTTTACAAACCGATTGAATAGAGCTGTAAAATTAATAAAACAAGTCGATTTATGGCATTACACCAAACATCCATGTTCTATACTATAAATATATTAACAATACATTAACAAGAGGGAGTCTATGATGAGAAAAAGATGGTTTGCAGGAATTTGTACTACCGCACTTTCATGCAGTTTGCTTGTAGGAGGTAACGGGGTTACATACGCCAATGCTGCAACGACTACAACGGATGCTTCACCAAACAAGCAGGTAAAGAACGTTATTCTGTTTATTACGGATGGTATGAGTCTATCTGATGTAAATCTGACTCGTTGGTATCAGGGTGGTAAACCTCTTACGATTGATAAGTATTTCAGTGGATTGGTTAGAACCTATTCGACAGATTCAATTACGACGGATTCAGCAGCAGGAGCTTCTGCTTACTCAACAGGGCATAAGATCAAGAGTGAAAGCGTAGCAATTCTTCCTGATAAAATAACGATGCCTTTTGTGGATGCTGTTAAGCCAGGCGACTTGAACAAACCGCTTCCTACGATTATGGATGCGGCTAGACTAGCAGGTAAAAGTACAGGAACTGTATTTACATGTGAATTAACGGATGCTACACCAGCAACTTTCTTAAGTCATGCCTATACCCGCGATAATGCAGATTCTATTTCAGAACAAATGGTGTATAGCGGTGTAGATGTTCTTCTCGGGGGTGGAGCGGGTTACCTAGTACCGGGTAAGGAAGATATCAATCGTAAAGATGGCGAAGATTTAACGAAAGTACTTAAATCCAATGGTTATGAATATGTCACTGATAAAGCAGGATTAATGAATTCGAAAACGAATAAAATATGGGGTCTATTCAATACTGAAGCATTAGATGCTGACTTTGATTTGAACCCTAAAGAGCAACCAAGTCTTGCTGAAATGACTAAAGTCGCTGTCGATAAATTGTCTCAGAATGAGAAGGGCTTCGTCTTGATGGTTGAAGCAAGTCAGATTGACTGGTATGGCCATGATAACGATCCAGTTGGGATTATCAGCGAAACATTGGCGTTTGATAAAGCTTTCAAAGAAGCGATTGATTTTGCCAAGAAAGATGGAAATACAGCTGTATTATCCGTCTCTGACCATGCCACAGGTGGACTGAATATGACTAACTACGACTCTGCTACAGATTTAGTATCTGTATTAAAGAAAGCGAAGCATACCAGCTATGGCATTGAGGGTATCATTAATGAGAAGAATTTCAAACAAGTCCTTGCTGAAAATTATGGACTTAGCGATTTGACGAAAGAAGAAGCTAAAGCCGTTCGAGAAGGATTGAAAGATAACCTCTCACCTGTCATTGGTAAAATAATTGGAGAAAAAATAGGTGTAACGTTCTCTACAGATGACCACACATCGGAAGAAATCGGATTATTCGCGTATCATCCAGCTAATTTCAAACCAACTGATTTCGCTCAAAGTGGCGTGATTCAGAACACGGATGTGAATAAATACATTCAAAATGTTACAGGACTTGATCTGACTTCGCTTGAGAATACACTGTTCGTATCAGGTCAAAAGTTCAAGGATAAAGGAGCTACGGTTACAATCGATAAGACAGATAAAACAAATCCTGTCGTACTCGTGAAAAAGGCTAGCCAAACACTTAAGCTACCGATTGATAAAAACCTAGCTATTGTGGACGGTAAAACCATCAAATTAAATGCTTTGACTGTCATGATCGAAGGCAAAATATGGGTATCACAGGAAGCAGTAGATTTGATTAAATAATGCACTAATGTCTAGAATGCTCATATGTTGTATACAATAGTCACTTATCTACAAAAAAACTGCCAGCGTGTTACCGATACTTCATCGGAATACGCTGGCAGTTGCTATATACTGATTTAACTTGTTGATCCTCTAATGTCCTTATCCTTGGGTAGAAAGATAGCTAGAAGCCCGAGTAAAGGTAGGTATGACGAGATATTCATTATAAAAGGAATGCTTGTGAAATCCGCAATATTCCCCATAACAGCAGATCCTAATCCACCTAGTCCAAAGGCTAAACCGAAGAATAATCCGGATATTAATCCGATTTTACCGGGTACAAGCTCTTGTGCATATACGACAATGATGGAGAACGCTGAGGAAAGTATGAAACCCGCGCATATACTTAGAACAGCTGCTAAACCCAATGACACATGGGGGAGAAGGATAGAGAATGGGGCTGTGCCTAAGATGGATAACCATATGATATTTCTCCGTCCGAATCGGTCAGATAAGGGACCCCCAAAGAAGGTGCCTACAGCCGCTGCGGCAAGGAAAGCGAATAGAAAGTATTGTGCTTGCTGTACTGTTACCCCATGCGTTTCGATTAAGAAAAATGTGTAATAGGACGTGATGCTAGACATGTATACATTTTTCGAAAATACGAGAAATACCAATATAACAATCGTCCATATTACATGGGCACGGCTTAATCCATGAGTACGAACTTCCGCAGATGCTTTGTTCTTCTTAGCAGGTCGAACATGAAGTGGGAGCTTGCCGTACCACTGTGCTACTCTGTATTGAATGGCAATCGCAATGACAGCCGCTATGGAGAACCAGATGACGCCAAACTGACCAATTTTTACGAATATGAGTGCGGTCATGATTGGTCCTAGTGCACTCCCGATATTCCCCCCAACTTGGAAAATTGATTGAGAAAGCCCTCGTTTGCCTCCACTCGCTAGGTATGCAACACGTGATGATTCGGGATGAAATACCGCTGATCCTATGCCGATCGAGATCACAGACAGTAATACAAATGCGAAATTCGGAGCTATGGACAACATGACGACACCCAACAGAGTGAAACAAACACCTAATGGCAGTATGTAAGGTCGGGGTTTGATGTCGGAGAACATACCAACAAGAGGTTGAAGAAGAGATGCCGTAATATTCATTGCGAAGGCAATCAGACCGATCTGGCCGAAGGTTAAGCTCATAGAATCTTTAAGAATTGGGAAGAGAGCAGAGACGGTTGACTGCATCGTGTCGTTCAAGAGATGAACAATACTGATCGCAAATAGTATCGGGTATACTGTATTTGCTGTTGATGCTATGGGTGACGATTGTGACTTGGAACTTGCCAAAAATAATAACCTCCTATGTATGATAACTGAATTATGAAAATCAAATTGCGATTTTACTATTACATTATTATGCTCAATTTGATTTAGTTTGTCACGAAGTATATAGAAAAATGTGGAACGAAACAAAATAATTATATATACTCTACATAAATAGCCCGGGCATAAATGATAACTAAGTTGTATAGATGAGGAGGTGAATTACGTGTCAGATCGCCATATTGACTATCCGATGGTGAAAATTCCAGGTGGAGAAATAGAGTTGAGAGACGATAGAACACAAAAGAAATGGAAGGCCGAAATAAGCCCCTTCCTTCTTGCGCCATATGCTGTGACTGCAGAACTATATCATGCGATTACAAAGAAATTTCCTTACTCAGATGATAGAAATCTCAAGCCGGTTGTGAATATATCTTGGCATGATGCGATTACCTTTTGTAATCTACTTTCTCAACAGGCGGGATTGAAAGCGTGTTATTCAATAGGTGCTGATGGTGAAGATATCATCTGTGATTGGGAATCAGATGGGTATCGCCTTCCTTCGGAAGCGGAGTGGCAGTATGCGTGTAAAGCGGGTACGACAGGATATAGATATGGAGAGATAGATAAGGTTGCCTGGTATAATCAGAATTCCGGAGGGAACAGCCATGAAGTCGGAGGGAAGGAACCGAATGCATGGGGGTTGTATGATATGTTAGGAAATGTGTGGGAATGGTGTTGGGATGTATATGATGAGAATGTATACGGAACATACCGAATCTTTCGCGGTGGTAGTTGGGCTGAAGAGGAAAGAGGGTGTGGGGCAACATGTCGTCGGCGAAGCCACCCAACATTTAGTATCGATGATCTTGGGTTTCGACTTGCTCAGACTTTAATAGTGAGGGATTACGCTGATTGTAAGGAAGCAACTGAATGAGAAATAATATAAACCCTCACAATAGATTGGTGCATTGTGGGGGTTTGTTGTTAGTGAAATGTGTGAAAATACAATGGGAATCATAATGTGGTAGCTTTTAGCGTGGTTTTGAGTCATTACATAATAACTACATAAGTAAATGAAATCACTCTAAAAGAGCTCTTGAAAAACAGCGTATAACATAAATTATACGCTGTTTCGATTGTGAGCTGTTTTTTAAATGAATCACGACCTAATACCGACAACTTCAGCGCACTATTTATTACTTTTAATGGAAAAATATCATTTTTGTTACTTTTGATGAGCTGAGGAAAATATTCGATGATAAACATAAAAACCTCTCAAAATTTAAGAGGTTTTTTATATGGTGTAAATATCCAATTGCTTATTATTATTCTATTTGCAGATCGACCGCAATGTGAGAGGGATCAATGAGAAGTGATGAATTGATTATCAAAAATGGGGGTCATAGAGTATGCTGGATAGCCATTATCTTCGCAGGAATATGTACGAACTTTTTTGAAGATAAAAGAAAGTTTATATTATTTATCACTTTTTCCAAGCATGTGGTCTTAAACATTCCAATTTTTCACTAAAGTTTAAATAGTTCACTATACTGACATCCATTGGCCATGATATGAATCATATTACATACGGTTAAGACATTAAAATTTAAAATAAAAGATTGGAGGATGAATTACATGGGAAAGCAGTTGATTAAACGAAGGTTTACTGTAATGGTAACTGTTTCTGCACTGATTTTTTCACTTTGTGCACCATTTCTCCAAAGGACTGTAAGCGCTTCATCTTACACTGCCACCGTAAACCCGGATAAGCAGTATCAAACCTGGGAAGGCTGGGGTACTTCATTAGCTTGGTTTGCGAACCGGGTCGGAGGCGCATCGGATACAACACGCAACTGGTATGCAGATCAATTATTTGATGTGAACCAAGGTTTAGGCTTTAATATTGTTCGTTACAATATCGGCGGCGGTGAAAATCCTCAGCATAATTTTTTGGAACTTCGTGCAGCCGTTCCGGGGTTTAAGGCGAGCCCAACGGCGGACTATGATTGGAGCAGCGATGCGAATCAACGTTGGATGCTGCAAGCCGCCAAAGCAAGAAACCAACCACAAGAATTTATCGCCGAAGCTTTTGCAAACTCGCCCCCTTGGTGGATGACGAATAGTGGCAGTGTTACAGGCCCAGTAGTACCATTAACGGATAACCTGAAAGGCGATATGTTCGATGATTTCGCGGATTATTTGACTACTGTCGTTCAACATTTTAAGGACAATGAAGGGATTACATTCAGAACACTTTCTCCGATCAACGAACCAGACGGGTTCTGGGTGTACAGCAACCGTCAAGAGGGAGCCTTCTACTCGCAGTACAGCAGAGGAACGATTATCCAACACGTACATGATGCATTAGTGCAAAAGGGTTTGCCGACAACCCAAAGCTCCGCGGATTCGAACGCCGTTTTTCTAGCGCGAGACACGATCAATGCCTATACAGATACAACGAAGTCTATGATAAGTCAGTACAATGTCCATACGTATTACGGGAACGATTCTGAGCGAAAACAAGTCTTCTATGCCGCGGGAAACAAACCGATTTGGATGGCTGAGCACGGCGATGGCGAAGCGAACGGGATCGAAATGTCGAGATCCATCGTATCGGACATCAAGTACATGAAAAACTCCGCTTGGGTTTATTGGCAAGCCGTAGAGGACAATGCCGCTCCCGGGTGGGGGATGATTGAGACCGATTTAAACGACGCAAATAACAACGCTTTTACTCCAAATATTAAACAAAAATTTTGGTCCATGGCCCAATGGAGCAAGTTCATTCGTCCAGGGTATAAAATCATCGATATAGAAGATGGCGATTCCATTGCGGCATACGATGAAGCTTCCCAAAAACTAGTCATCGTCACGGTTAACGATCGCAGCTCTTCTAACGATGTTACTTATGATCTGTCTAAATTCGGTGATATTAACGGGTCAGTAACGGCGTATCGCACAGTAGCTCCCTCCAATGGTGTAACGCCGGAAAATTTTGCAAATATCAATGTGGCATTGAACAACAAGTCGTTCCAGAATACAGTGCCTGCTTATTCTGTAACTACTTATGTAGTCGATGGTGCGAACCTTAAAGATCACATGTCCAGTGCAGCAATTGATACATCTGCATACTACAAAATTGTGAATAAAAATTCCGGGAAAGTAATGGATGTCAAGGGTGCCTATCTTGACGATAGCACGAGTGTCGTTCAATACGCAGATAACGGCGGAACCAATCAACAATGGCAATTTGTAGATATGGGCAGAGGCATTTATAAAATCAAAAACCATAATAGCGGTAAAATGCTAGAAATTCAAGGTGAATCCACGTCAGACGGAGGGCAGGCCGTCCAGTACCACGATACGGAATGGCGGGGTGTCAATCAAGAATGGAAGCTCATTGACGCAGGTGGAGGTTACTACTCCATTGTGAATATCAATAGCGATAAAGTACTTGATGTTAAAGGTGAATCTACTTCCAATTCGGCTTCAATTATCCAATACACCGGGCGTGGTTCGTCTAACCAGCTCTGGAAATTGGTGAAAGTGAATTAATAAGGTTAAAAGGAGACGCTATCCGAATTATCGGGATGGCGTCTTTGTGTTAATTAAATATAATCTATTGTGAATTCTCCGGGAAAACAACAACAATTATACCAACGTACGCTAATTGGTATACATAATAAATAATATGTAAACTATTATTCATGAAGGGATTCATTTGATATCTAATAAATGGGGCGAAATGAATATAAGTCGTATAAATGTCCAGTTATCATTATCCAATCTATGATAGAATGGGTTGTTGTATAGAAGTGGAGGTGGAGAAGGCGTGAATGATTATAGTGAAGACTACGAAGAAGCGCTGGACGCTTTTCTTATTTGGATGAAGGATGCAGGTTATACAACGTATACACAGAAATCTTATCTCAGTGACGTGAAAGAATTCTTGGATGCGCTTGGAGGTAAGTCACTTGAAGCTGTTAAGAAGTTTCATGTTGTTTCTTATTTATCTTCTGTCCGCGAACGCGGTGTGAGTGACGCGACACGTAACCGTAAGCATGCTTCGGTGTCTTGTTTTTTTAAAGCTTTGATTGAATTAGAACTACATAACGTAAATCCGGCATTAGATATTAAGAAATCTAAGACAGACAAGAACCGTGCGCCGATATATTTAGAGGAAGCTGAAATGTTAAGGTTTTTTAGTGCAGTAGAAGGAAAACATCGAGACCGAAATCTTGCTATTTTCTTATTAATGGCCTATATGGGGCTGCGGGTTGGAGAAGTTCATGCACTGAATTTAGGTGATTTCAATGCAGAACGCCGATCGCTGAGTGTATTCGGGAAAGGTCGTAAATGGCGTACTGTTCCTATCCCTGAAGTGGTATGTCCTATGTTAGAGCGGGCAGTTAATGAACGCCTTGAGCCTAAACGCAACAAAGAAGTGGCCATGTTCATATCGCAAAAAGGGCGCAGATTATCGATTCGTTCGATTCAGCAGGCAGCCTCAGATACCTTTGATCGATTTCAGAGTGATATCTCCCCATTGCAACGAACACTGTACTCCAGCCATAAGTTACGCCATTCCTTTGCGACCATGATACTACGTAAAGGCGCGGATATACGAACGGTTCAAGAACTACTGGGTCATTCCTCCATTCAGACAACAACCGTATATACGCATATTACGAGTCGTGAGAAAGAGGAAGCGATGTCGAGGTTGACATTAGATCTACCGTTATTTTCAGAAAATGGACAAGGTATTGATGAAAATAAAGATGAATTGATAAGTCAGCAGATATGAATCCAAACAATAGGTTAACATAATATTTATTATGTTAACCTATTGTTTGATTATCCATATAAAGTGATTATTTTATCTAGACCTTATTCAAATCCGCCTAATCAAAAATCTCTAAGGATCAAAATACCACTGAAATGGGATTAGTAATAGATGATAGAGAGGGAATATACCAATATAATTCTCTTGCTATCAAAATCAATATGCAATATATTAGTTTGATGGATACTAACAATAAGTTTCAAAAATTAAAGAGATCTACGCTGCGTGATCAGATTTATGATGCACTCAAGAGCGGGATCGTGACGTTACAGTTCACTCCAGGTCAGAAACTTAATGATGCGGAATTAGCTGTGCAATTCGGTGTGAGTAGAACACCAGTTCGAGAAGCTCTCAAACGCTTAGAAGATGAAGGGCTTATTCAGTCATTTGCGGGCTCCAATACCCGTGTAGCGCCGTTAAATGAGACTGAAGCGACACAAACACTAGTAATCGTTGCTGCGTTGCATGCACTCGTAGCTAGAACATCAGTTCCTATGCTAACAAATGAGCATATTTTGCGACTAGAAGCGACTAATCAACGGCTTCTACAAGCCTTAGAAATGAAAGATTCAGAACAAGCAATTAAAGAAGATGATGCTTTTCATGCTATATTCGTGCAGGCAACGGCTAATCCTGAAATTGAAGCTGTCTTGGAACGCATTACACCTAAGCTACGCCGAATTGAATTAGCTAGATTTAGTTCACAGTGTGAATTAAGCGCAGTCAGCGAACATGAAGCTATTATTATGGCTTGCCGTGAAGGTAATCCTGATGCCGTAGCAGCTCTGACAGAACAGAATTGGCTTAGCCTTGGACGATTGTTTTCATTATAATAGCTTTCGATCTTAATCCTTACCTATTATATGTAATAGCGATCACTTTTATCAGATTACCCGATGAGAATCAATCAAATTAAACAATAACATTCATACTAAAAAGGAGTTCATCATGCGATTTAACGTACAGTACTTATCTTTTTTTGTCATACAGGTGGAAAGCCGTGACGGTCAAGCTGTCAAGAGTTATAAGCACTTTCAAACACTGGATGAACAAGAATACGTCGATAGCGAGATCAGTAAGTTCCTCGATGGTGAATTCGCTCGAACGGCCAAACGTAAGGTGGAGAAGAATCCGAATAGTGAACAACCACCTACCAAAATCGGTCGCTTTATTGTAGAGCCAGGACATGATTTGGATAGTAATCCCAACTTTAATTTGTTCTTAAGACTTCGCACCACAGATAATAAAGAAGATTACAAAAATGCTTGTGACGATCTTCTACGAAGTTACTTGGATACCAGTGCTGTTCGTGGTGGGGCGTTGATTATCGTTCAAGCGGTATTAGCGACGCATTTGGATGATCCATTTATTTTTGTCTTCAAATGTGATTTCGAACAGAAAATTGCTCGAATTTCCGATGAGAAAAGCTTGGTAAGTCAAGTGGAGATGGCTATTAATGCCAAGAACATGAAATCGATTCAATATCCGTATATGCCGGAAGAGGGTATCGTGGAAGATTGGGAACTGAAAATCCATCAATCTTCACATGCGCGATATTTCGAGGATTTCTTGAAGTTCGTGACCTATGAGCAATCGATTCCAGAAATCGTGAACGAGCATGTTATGGAATTTGTTCAGACTTATGTAGAGAATAAATGGCCGGATTCAAGCCACGAGGAACGTCATCAGGAAGAGCGGGAGTTGGAACTTTGGGCTGCAAGTGACAAGCGTAATTTACAAGAGAAGTGGGAACCAGAGCAAGTGGTGGAAGCCGCGAAAAGTATTATCGAGATCAAGCCAGAGATTGAGATTAAATTCAAACTTGGAGAGACGTTCATCAAAGGTTTCCTAGCTGACTATGGAGATAAAATACATTTGACAAAGCTGCGCGACGGCTACGCTGTTATTATTGAGGGAGACGCGTTTACTTTTGATAAAAGTTACTCGCCTGTTGAATTACTACAACCTGAAAGCTTCCGCGCGGTCGCAGACCGGTTGCTTCAATCACAGAATGAAGTAGCGGATGATATAGAAGAGGAATAATCAGAACACATATCGCATACATTTAATTACATTAATTATATAGATTAAACTAAAGGTGGCATTCACAAGTTCGATCATTCTAAATTATATATTCAAATGGGACAGCAGCTGCAATATATAGGATTAGGATTGAAATTACTGACAACGCAACCCTAGTATGTTTAAGATAATTTTGTAAAAATGCTAGAATAGATGTATAATTATTTCTTGTATCTATTAAAATCATAATTTTTTAAAGGAGAAGATGAAGTAGTGGAAAGTGGCAGGCCGGGGTTAAATCTAGTATTAATCGCTATATTAATTGCATTAACAGCTTTTTTCGTAGCGGTGGAATTCGCAATGGTTCGTCTTCGTTCTAGTCGAGTGGATCAGATGATCAGTGAAGGCCGAAAAAATGCATTAGCTGTAAAAAAAGTAATTACCAATTTGGATGGTTATCTATCTGCTTGTCAATTGGGTATTACGATTACATCACTCGGATTAGGTTGGTTGGGTGAGCCCACAGTAGAGAGTATTCTACATCCTGTATTCGCAAAAATGCAGTTATCCCAAGGTTTAAATGATCTCATTTCTTTCATCATCGCATTCGTTGTTATTACGTACTTGCATGTTGTAGTAGGTGAATTGACACCTAAGACAATTGCTATCCGCAAGACGGAGACTATTGCATTATTAACTGCCCAACCTATCATATTGTTTGACAAAATAATGAGACCTTTTATTTGGACATTAAATGGCTCGGCCAATCAATTAGTTAGAATGTTCGGTATCAAACCTGCTTCAGAACATGAAGAAGCACATTCCGAAGAAGAGCTTCAGATCATTATTAATGAAAGTTACGAAAGCGGTAAGATCAATAAGAATGAACTTGGATATGTGAATCGTATCTTCGCTTTTGATAATATGCTTGCTAAAGATATACTCGTTCCACGTACAGATATGGTGTGTTTATATACAGATAAGACCCAACAGGAGAATATGGAGATCATAAAGAGAGAGCAGTATACTCGCTTTCCTGTAGCACACGAGAACAAAGATAATATTATAGGAATTATTAATACTAAGCGCTTCTTCTTAGCCTATGATGATAATCCTGACGTTGAAGTCTCAAGCCTAATGCAACCAGTCATGTCAGTACCAGAGACGGCTTCTGTGGATGCATTGTTGAAGAGAATGCAACGTGAAAGCACACATATTGCGATTCTAGTGGATGAATATGGTGGAACATCAGGGATGGTTACCATTGAAGATATATTGGAACAGATTGTCGGAGAGATTCGGGATGAATTCGATAGCGAAGAAGAGCAGGAAATCACAAAAGTCGGTGACAATCATATTATTGCTGACGGTAAGGCTTCCTTAACACTTATCAATAATCTACTCCCAACAGAGTTTGAAACTGAAGAGTGGGATTCTATTGGTGGATGGCTATATGGTCATCAATCGGAACTAGAAGAAGGCGATCAATGGCAACATGAGAATGTAACCTTTACCCTTCTAGAGAAAGATAAACACCGCTACTGTAAAGTTGAACTCTTGGTGGTATCTTAATAGTATGGATACGAAAGCAGCCCTTGTGGCTGCTTTTTTTGTTGCACGGATTTCTATTTATAGGTATAGGTTGATTAGTTATTGGAGAAGATAATATATTGGCTCTTATAAATTTGAACGCACATATTATTACCGTATTTTCTCAATTGACATAGCACATGATATTAGATAATAATAACAAGCGGCTTTTAAGATGCAATAATGCAATAAGGAGAGAGAACATGGATTTATTTCGTAAAAAATCAGCGGAAAGTTATATTGAAGAGGGACTTGCTGGAGATCAATCAACAAAACTAAAAAAAACACTAGGCGCTATGGATTTGACCATTCTAGGCGTTGGAGCCATTATAGGAACTGGGATATTTGTACTCACCGGCGTTGCGGCAGCTGAACATGCAGGACCTGGTCTTGTACTGTCTTTTATCATAGCAGCTATAGCGTGTGTGTTAGCAGCTCTTTGTTATTCTGAATTCGCATCATCTGTCCCTGTATCGGGAAGTGCATATGCGTATAGTTATACTGCTTTTGGTGAGATGATTGCCTGGATTCTGGGTTGGGATCTTGCACTAGAGTATGGTGTGTCAGGCGCAGCAGTGGCTAGTGGTTGGTCTGGTTATTTAAAAGGGTTATTAGATGGATTCGGCATCCAACTGCCTACCGCGATCTCTGGAGCCTTTAATATGACGGAAGGAACCTATATAGATCTTCCAGCCGTTGTAATCGTCCTCTTAATTACCTATATGTTAACTAGAGGAATTCAGGAAACGGCTCGATTCAATACGATTATGGTTGTGATCAAGATTGCAGTCATTTTACTATTTGTAGTTGTCGGAGTATTTTATGTGAAACCATCCAATTGGTCCCCATTCTTACCTTATGGGATGTCTGGCGTATTTAACGGTGCGGCAGCAGTATTTTTCGCCTATATTGGGTTTGATGCCCTATCTACTGCAGCGGAAGAAGTGAAAAATCCACAACGAGATTTACCAATTGGGATCATATCTTCGCTTGCAGTATGTACTGTTCTGTATATTGTTGTGGCTCTGGTTATTACAGGAATTGTTCCCTTTGGACTTCTTAATGTGACAGATCCTGTTGCCTTCGCACTTCGATTTGTTAACCAGAACTTGGTAGCAGGACTTGTCTCAGTAGGAGCAATTGCAGGTATGACCACGGTACTCTTAGTGTTATTGTATGGACAATCAAGGTTGTTATTTGCAATATCACGTGATGGAATGTTACCCAAGGTACTGTCTAACATTCATGTGAAGACGCAAGTTCCAGTCGTTGGTACATGGGTAACTGGCGTCCTAGTTGCCCTTCTAGCTGGACTAATGCCGCTGGAAAAGCTAGCGAGTCTTACAAGTATTGGAACGCTGTTCGCATTTGCAGTCGTTTCATTAGGTATCATCGTCATGAGGATTACAAGCCCGAACCTACCGAGAGGGTTTAGAGTTCCTTGGGTGCCCTTTATCCCATTGTTGAGTGCTGGAGCCTGTTTCTATTTAATGCTCAATATAGATAAAGAGACATGGCTGGGGTTTCTGTTATGGTTATTAATAGGCATCATAATATACTTCGCTTATGGTTACCGACATAGTAAGTTGAATAAGTAATACGAATAGCTAACGCAGAGTAGACCATGAACTTCAACGTTCATGGTCTTTTTTATATTTATAGAGATAAGAATTGTTTACATAGTGGTAGTAATTGGGATAACATAGTATATCTACATTTGATCCGAGTATCCCTGAGTTTAATCAGATTAGAGCTCAAGTGGGACAGATAAATGCTATTTATGATATCAAATACGAATATAACAACATCGAAATAATCAACGTTGAGAAAGATACAGCATCTTTAAAATTAACACAAACGTCTAGAAAAGTTGCGGGTCCGGAATTTGTAGATAACCAAATCGACTTGATCATGAATCTAAGTAAAATCAATGGGGAATGGAAAATGACGTTGATCCTATGGGTTTTTTATCTGATTAATATTTAACATAGTTAATAGATTTGAACTCTACTGTTCCTAGTTTAATTTGTTATTAATAATCGATTTCACATATTGTGATATAATGTTCACTTAGATTATACTTCATCTAATATCAGGTAAACACAGACTAGGGTTATTGATAGCGTACTTACTCTTAAGGATTTATAGGAAGCTCGTATGACGGAGGTAGAAATCATGAAGTCACATAAACATATATATCTAACCATAACCATTATATTAGGCTTGCTACTTACGGCTTGCTCGAATAATAAAAACGTAGTATTAGATGCTCAGCCGTTGCAACAAGCACAAGAGGATCCTACTGAACTGGGACAGACCTTGAATGTAGTCACTGTATCCACACCTGAAGAACAGGAACAAGAACAGTATCAGATTCAGACGCGATTACTTGGTTTCCATCTACTTAATGAGACGACAGGACTAGCATGGGGATTAACAAGAAATTCGTTTAGAATATATACTACCGAAGATCATGGAGGAAACTGGGTTAACATTTCTCCTGCAGCCAATGTACAATTCGCTTCTAGTCCTAAGTATGGAAAAGATGTGTTCTTCCTAGATAAGAATCACGGTTGGGTTGTTCGTAATGTGAAAGGGACGCAAGAAACGGTGGTACTTCGTACCAGTAATGGTGGTCTTCATTGGAAGATATCCTCTTTGCCTAAATCGGATGATATCAAAGGCATTTCTTTTACTTCTACTAAGCGTGGGTGGATTCTGACTTCATCAGATTCTTCTATGGGAAAAGAAGAGAAGTACTTGTACAGAACGGATGACGGTGGAGCAAATTGGACGAAAATTATGCAGAACACTGGCTCACGAAACGCATCTAAAGATACGCCGTTTGCTATTTCTTATCAAGGTAATGTAATGGATATGTCTTTTGTAGATTCTCTGCATGGTGTTGTTACCCTTCAAGACGAGGGAATGGCAACATTATATACGACAAAGGATGCCGGTAATTCATGGGTTTCTGCACCTAATCTCATTGATCGTAGCAAAATGGTTGTATGTCGATCATTGACTCTAGGGAATCCGCAGTTCACTCTGGAATCGAGTAATCATGGATTTATACCATTGGCTTGTACAGATGGCAATCGCACCAAATTGAATGGATACTTTACATCTGATAAAGGTGTGACGTGGAAATTCACTCCATTCGATCTAGGTTGGTCAACGGGGCCGAATCAAATGCTGAATCCAATCTTTATAAATCAACAAGAAGGCTGGTATCTTCAAGGATCAACGATTTATCACACGATGAATCAAGGGAAGAATTGGAATGCTTTGCCTGTTAGTAGAAATCTACAAGAATACATTGAAACGTACCCAAGTGTTGTCAAAATGGAATTCATCTCCTCTAAAACAGGCTGGATACTTTTAGAGAATAAGGAGACCAAGCGGTCACTGTTATTACAGACCTTGAATGGTGGTATGAGTTGGAAAGTGTTGTAATATAAGTATTCTTCAATAATAAAGCTAATTAATTTTAGCTTTTAGCATACTTTGTGAATTATATCACAATAATTAACTTATATTTATGGTATCTTTAATTTGTAAACAAGATTGATAAGACGATAGGAGTGGGAACGATGACAACTTTCAATTATGAAACAGACCTAACAAGTAAAAAATTACTCCAATTCTGCTATACATGTGAAGATGCACATTTATGTAATTCCGAAGAGAAATGCAAAGCTTGTTGGACAGAACAAGGAATGTTAGTAGAAGAAGATGAAATGAACGAGACGCAAGTATTATTACAACTGATCCATGCATAACGTATATACGAATAGGATACTGATAAGATGAGTAGCGCAAAGTGTAATTTAACCTTTGTAATGCTCATCTTTTTTTGTGTGTATAATTGTTATATAAACCTACGAATAAATGATCAATTTCTGAAGACGGATGCATATACTTGATAATGGAGAGCCCAATAGATAGGAACACGAAGTTATTATTTCACAAAAACCAACATCGACTTCCTCTCCGAGCCAATACTTTCGAAGCTTGTTAAGAAAGATATAACCTTGAGGTAGCCATTTCAGCGAGAAATATAAGCAAAGGTTGGCGATATATGAAGGGGGGAGAAGTATGGGGACTGACTCATTTTGGATGTTCGATTTCGTAGGTACGGTTATGCCGATCTTTATCATTGTGATCATGGGTATCTTGTTATTGAGTGTTGGAAAGGGTATATTACGGTGGAATAATAACAATAAACAACCTCAACTTACTGTGGGATCATCTATAGTGAGTAAGCGCAATGAAGTTAAACAACATCAGAATCATCAGAATGATCAGATATCAAGTTACACACGAACTTGTTATTATATAACTTTCGAGGTAGATAGTGGTGATCGAATAGAGTTCGTCGTCAATGGTGAGGAATATGGTCTATGTGCTGAAGGGGATACGGGGCAATTAACGTTTCAGGGAACCCGTTATATGGGATTTCAACGTAATCCCCGCTTCACAAGGCAGGAAAATGCACGTTCCCAGCGAAGAGGATATGAATAACTGCCGTGCCGCCTTAATATAAGGCGGCTTTATTTTGTAGCTGTAATTCTAGAGAAAGTATCTTTGTTTACGAAGAAAAGTATGATGAGTGAGTATATTGTCTGATTAATACTTGTTGAGGAAGATTAGAGGTTTCTTAAGATGCGTCCTAGATGTAATAATAAACATAGCGAATTTTAATTACTTAAAGGAGGTACATCATGTCATTTAAGAATAAGGTAGTCGTCATTACTGGTGCAGCTCAAGGAATCGGACAAGGTATCGCCCACATGTATGCATCAAGAGGAGCGCGAGTCACTATAGGTGATGTTGATGCTGATAAAGGGGCTGCAACGGCTGCAAACATTCGCCGAGAGGGTGGCACGGCGCTATTCGTTACCTGTGATGTAAGGTCAGAAGAAGAGATACAGAAGTTAATGGCTGCAACCGTTGAGGAATTCGGAACAATCGATATTCTGATTAATAATGCGGGGGTATCCCGCTTCAAGTCCCTTTTTGAATTAACCGTGGATGAATGGGATGATCTATTAAATACAAATGCTCGCAGTTGCTTCCTAGCGACACGTGAAGCGGCAAAGATCATGAAGAGTCAGGGAACCAGAGGTTCGATCGTGAACATCTCCTCAACTCGCTCCATGATGTCTGAACCGGACTCTGAGGCCTATGCAGCATCGAAGGGGGCTATCCTTGCTTTATCGCATGCAATGGCGATCTCACTTGGTAAAGACGGCATACGAGTGAACAGTATTAGCCCAGGTTGGATCGAGACCCATGACTATGATGCTCTAAGTACTATAGATCACGAACAGCATCCTTCTGGAAGAGTGGGGACACCAGAGGATGTCGCAAGAGCTTGTTTATATTTAACCGATCCAGACAACTCCTTCATTACAGGTACGAATGTTGTACTGGATGGTGGTATGACACGTAAAATGATGTATGAAGAATAGCCCACCATATATAGAGACTAAGACACCTCCCATTTCGCCGCAAGCAGCGGTTAAAGGGAGGTGTCTTTTTTTAAATATAAGAAAGTATATGTTTCACTCTTATACTAACGCTTATATTTCAACGTTAAACGTTGCTATAACGGCACAATCGTTTATGCCTGGAAAGGATAACTATTTACTTACGGTCTGATTATATTCCTGTATCTTGCTTGTAATCGCCTTAGCAGCGTCATTCAATGCCTCTCGAGGTGATTTACTGTTGTTAAGTACTTCTTCAATGGCCGTCTCTGTCAATTGACGCGCTTCAGGGAATACGCCCATGACTGCTCCTTGTGTGGAAAGACTTGGCTTCGTTTGATGAAGCTGGTCGACAGCTGTTTGGAATTGTGGATATTTAGCCAGATTGTCTTTGACATTCTGCTCATCGTAAGCTTTTTTAGTGATAGGGAAGTATCCTGTATTGATATGCCAGTTAGCTTGTGTCGTGGGTTGTGCCAGGTATTTGATAAATTCCCACGCACCTTGTTGTTCTTCCTGCGAACGATTATTCATTATCCATAAGCTAGCACCACCTACCACAACGCCGCCTTCATTTGAACCCTCAGGTTTAGGTAAGAAAGCAGTACCTACTTCGAATTTACCTTTTGTTGAACTAACGATCCCACGAAGAGAAGCTGTAGAATCAAGTGTCATCGCAATTTGTCCCGCAGCGAATGCTTTCTTGGTATCGTCCGTTTTACGACCAAGATTAATGATCGATTTATCATCTAGCATTTGCTTCCACCACGTTAGGGTTGAGACGGCCGCTTCACTATTTAACAAAGAGGACGTAGCAGGAGATGTTCGGCCATTCCCGTTGTCGATGAGTTCCTTTCCTTGATTAGCTAGCAACTGTTCCATAAACCATCCGTAGATGGCAAAGGATGCACCTGATTTACCTTCAGTCGTTAATGCCTTTGCAGCTTTTGCTACGCCTTCATATGTGGTTGGTGGATTCTCTGGATCTAGACCCGCTGCTTTGAAGGCATCTTTATTGTAATAAAGAATTGGATTGGACGTATTAAATGGCATCGAATACAACTGGTTATCAAATGTATAATAGTTCAAAATATTAGGTTCAAGAGAAGTCGTGTCATAATTTTCTTTGTCTATGAATGTTTGTATTGGCGTTACTGCTTTGGTATCAATCATGAAGCGACTGCCGATCTCGTAGACCTGCATTAACGTTGGGCTGCTCTCAGAATCCATAGCAGCTTTCAACTTGTTTAAACTCTCATCATAGGTTCCTTGAAAGACAGCTTCAACCTGAACAGCTTGTTGTGAGCTATTGAAATCAGATACAAGTTGGTCCAATGTCTTTCCGAGTTCGCCACTCATGGAATGCCACCAGACCACTTTAACCGGTTCATTTTTCTTTACCGATTCCACCACAGGTTCACTACCTGAGGTAGCCTTGGTTGTGTCACTAGATGCGTTATTACTGATCGTTGATCCACAAGCAGAAGTCAGCAACATCATCCATACGATAAATAGAAGTGCCATAGGTCGTCTACGCATTGCTTTTAAATTCATGGTTTCTTTGTTCTCTCCCTTTTGGATCTTTAATTTTATCTGAAATTAGACATGTCCCATAACGACAATGTTCTAATATCGGAACGAATGAAGAATAACCTGGATGGAGTTAATCGTTCTCTTAGCCCTTAAGTGCGCCAGCGGTAATACCTCGCACAAGCGGCTTTAGACCAAGAACAAGCAGTAATAGGGAAGGGATCAGGACGGTAACTACACCCGCTAAGACCAGATTCCATGACGTCATTTCTTCAAACTGTAGCATGCTGATCCCAATCTGGACGGTTCGCATTTCTTCTTTATTGGTAATGAGTAGCGGCCATAAATACATATTCCAATGGTTCAAGAATGAATATACGCCTAGCGTCGCGATCGCTGGTGTAGAAAGAGGTAGTACGAGTGAAAGAAAGATACGAATATGTCCGCAGCCATCTATACGTGCAGCTTCAAACAATTCACCTGGCAACTGTAAGAAGGATTGTCTTAATAGAAACGTACCAAATGCAGATGCGACAAAGGGGATGATCAGTCCTGTATAACTATCAAGTAGATTCCAATTCTTTATAGTCAGATAATTGGGAATCATGATTACCTCCCAAGGGATCATCATGGTAGCAAGGAACAAGGCGAACAAAAATGTTTTACCAGGAAAGCGAAGGAATGCAAAGGCATAAGCTGCCGTGCTTGCGGTTACGATCTGCCCAATCATAATCAGCGTGGATACTATGAAGCTGTTTCCAATGAAACGCATGACAGGAATGGTCTGAATGACATTCATATAATTATCCCAGTTAAGATGACTTGGTAACATTCTGGGTGGATAGGTTGCGGATTCCCCATTGGTCATGAATGAAGATGACAGTGTATACAACAAAGGGAATAAGATGAGACAAGAAGCTATAAGTAACACGAAATACAGCAGACCTTTGTTCATCCGATTCATGATCATTGATAATGCACCTTCTTCTCTAAGACCTTGAACTGAATCAACGTAAGAATCAGAACAATAAAGAACAGAATCAAGGCTTGTGCACTACCTGTCCCGAATCGATAATTCATAAATGCATCCTGATAAATATTGAACACCATGACGTTGGTGCTGTTCATAGGGCCTCCTTTTGTCAAAATATTGATCTGTCCGAATGACTGAAAAGCACCAATCATGGATACTACCGTGACAAAAAATATAGAAGGCGTAATTAAAGGGAGCGTTAATTTGAAGAAGGTCTTTAGAGGACCCGCTCCATCGATCTGAGCACTGTCATATATATCTTCTGACACGCCTTGCATCCCACTCAGTAATACAATGAATTGAAACCCAAGGTTCATCCACACGGTCATGAGTGCGACAGAGAAGAGCGCCCAGTTAGGGTCAGAGAGCCAATTAATGGGTGCGATATGTAATAGACTCAGGAAGTAATTCAGCGTTCCTAGTGTCGGATGGTATAGAACCATCCAGATGATGGAACCTGTACCTACAGAGATCGCCATGGGTAGTGAGAATATAAAACGAAATAGGTGTATTCCTCGTAATCGGGTCTGTGCCAGCCAAGCAAGGATGAGCGAGAGAATAATACCCGTTGGCACAGTTAAAAGGATGAAACTTAATGTAACGGTTATGCTTTTGTAAAAAAGTTCTGATGTAAGTAAGTCAGTGAAGTTACGAAGACCTACGTACTGTACGACACGGCCACGGGGGTCCGTTAAATTCATGCTCAAATACACCGATTTGAGCAGAGGATAGAAGAGGAAAATACTGAACAACAATAAAGATGGAGCAAGAAATACAAAGGCAAGTATGCGTTCTAACCATCGATTGGTATGCATGGAGCGGGTAGAGAATACAGGCAGGAAGGTCGTTCTTTTCAGCATGTGCTGGAGCGTTACATTTTTCTCCATAATCAGGTGTGCCTCGCTCTCTACTAGTCTTATATCTAAATAGAGCATAAGGCTTGGATATTTTGGCAATGTCATGATGATGTTAAATGACAATCAATTATTTTATTTGTCACCAACTGGGCGAATGTACATAAGATACTGTGAAGTTAGCAAGATTGTAAACAAGGAGGTGTATTAGATGCCAGCTGTTAAAGCGACTTCTGAAGACATTAAAGTGCTCGCACGTTTAATGAGAGCAGAAGCTGAAGAAGATGGAGAACTAGGTATGCTTATGGTAGGTAATGTTGGGGTGAACCGGATCTTAGGGGATTGTTTGGACTTCAATAATGTGCGTAATATTTCGGATATGGTATATCAAAGTCCAGGGGGATTCGAAGCTCCTCAAAAAGGATACTTCTATCAACGAGCTCGTGAAAAAGATATCCGACTTGCTGAAAGAGCTATACGTGGAGAACGTACTTGGCCTGCAAGCAATGCTCTTTGGTTCTTCAGACCCGTAGGGGATTGTCCGCCTACTTGGTACGACCAACAAAACACAGGAAGATTTAAAGCGCATTGCTTCTTTACTCCAACGTCCGCGGATTGTCCGACAGTCTATTAACAAAACCAAGCACTAAACCATTAAATTATTGTTTTTTAACATAAGGAGGAATTATTATTATGTCAATGCAACCTTTTCAACCGGTATCTTATCAAATTGGTAACGAACGTGGAGGGTTTGGTGGTGGTCAAATGAATCCAGGAATGGGTGGTGGTCAAATGAATCCAGGAATGGGAGGATCCTATATGATGCCGCCTCAAGTATCTGCAGGAAACCCAATGACACCACAAGGTAGTGTTATTCCAACCAATGCCCCTGTATTTGAGCAGTCTTATGTTGAGAATATTTTGCGCTTGAATCGTGGGAAAACAGGAACATTCTATATGACTTACGAGAATAATAAAGAATGGAATGCTAAGATCTTCAAAGGTATAGTAGAAGCAGCAGGTCGTGATCACATCATTATCAGTGAACCATCGGGTAAAAGAGTCATCTTGTTAACGATATATTTGGATTACATTACGTTTGATGAGGCAATTAATTATCAATACCCAGGTACACAAGGAAATC
This sequence comes from Paenibacillus macquariensis, assembly GCF_900156375.1. Taxonomy (GTDB): domain Bacteria; phylum Bacillota; class Bacilli; order Paenibacillales; family Paenibacillaceae; genus Paenibacillus_AQ; species Paenibacillus_AQ macquariensis. Next base: position 37,899 of record NZ_FTNK01000012.1, on the reverse strand, counting down.
AAATTCAACCAAGACGCTAATATCGTATAGAGAAATGTCCCAAAGGGGTGCCATATCGTCGCAATTGACGAAGGCACCCCTTTTAGCGTTGTAAATCGCTGTTTACACATTAAAAGTCATTGTTTCTGTGAAATACAGTCATACCCTAGCGTTTGACTGTGTAATGTATAACTATATAATTAATTATATAGTTTAAATTCAGGATAACTGGGAGATGAGTCGCTTGGGAAAATGACGCTGTATTGTGTAGGTTTGATAATTCAACCGCATTACATTTTTGAAAAACGAAGGAGGTGTACCTATTCGTCAGTGAAGGATTACGATGAATAGGTTAAAGATTGGACCCATTACCGAGTAGTATAAGTTTAATTTGGGTTGTTGCTTTAATATTATTAAATGGTTTTTTCGTCTCAGCTGAATATGCGATGGTGAAAGCAAGAAGTAGTCGAATTGATACACTTGTAGCGGACGGACGTAGAGGTGCAATATTAGCTAGAAACATTACGAACAATCTTGAATCATACTTATCAGCATGCCAACTTGGAATTACATTAGCTTCATTAGGACTTGGATGGATTGGTGCACCGGCCATCGGTCGAATATTACAGCCACTAGTTAACTTACTTGGTTATAGTGAAGCCGTAGTACATGGTATTTCTGTGGCCATTGCATTTATCATTATTACAGTACTTCATATTGTATTAGGTGAATTAGCACCCAAGACGATAGCCCTGAGAAAGTCGAATTCAGTCACACTATTGTCAGCAGCACCGATCACATTATTCTATAAAATAATGTCGCCATTTATCTGGTTACTCAATGGATTAGCTCATCAAATATTGAAGTTTCTACACATCGAACCTGAGTCTGAACAAGATTCTGCACATACGGAGGAAGAAATACGAATCTTGATGAATGAAAGTAATAAAAGTGGATTGATCAATAATACAGAACTCGCACTTGTAAATAATATCTTCGGATTTGCGGAGACGACCGCACGCGAGATCATGATCCCTCGAACGGAAATGATCTGTCTATACAAACATGTTCCTAGAGAAGAGAACATTGAATTAGCATATGACGGGATGAGAACGCGTTATCCCCTATGTGATGGAGATAAAGATAACATTATCGGATTTATTCATATTAAAGACTTGTTAAGAACAAGCGAAATAGAATATCCGAACATTGTTCGCCCAATCATTACGGTACCAGAGTCTATCCATATCAGTGCATTGCTCAAATTGATGCAAAGAGGTAAGTCACAAATCGCCATATTAATTGATGAGTATGGTGGAACATCGGGACTTGTAACGATGGAAGACATCATGGAGGAGATCGTAGGCGAAATTCAAGACGAATTCGATGAAGAACGACCAGGGATTGAGAAGATAAGAGATGACGAATACTCTATTGATGGATTGATGTTAATCGATGAGATCAATGAACGTTTCGGACTTGAGATGGACACCAATGATTATGACACAATCGGTGGCTGGCTCTATTCAAGACTTGAAACGATTCCACCTCAGAAAGGTCAATCCTTGGAATTCGACAATCATATATATATCGTAGATGAAACGGATAACAAACGTATCTCCCGAATTCAATTAATTAAGAAGCTTCTTTTAGAAGAAGAAGGAGCGTAAGAATTCATAGTTAAATACTTATTTTTAATTATGTTGTATAAACATGTAACTTTCTCTCTTAATAGGCGTTTCTATTATATCCCAGGATAATATCTATATAACGAGAGGAAGTTTTATTTATGAAAAGAATCATGCCAAAGAAGTTTCTTACATTAACATTGTTAATGGCGCTAGTAAGTATGTTGTTCTCTATTCAAGTGAGTGCAGCGGATACGCAACAAGCGCTAGCGCCAGGTGCGCTAACGACAGCTCCACCAGTAACGGAGAGCATAGTGCCCAATGCTGTTAATTCTAGTTTTAAATACATTTATTATACTGATCTTGGAATAACTAATCCGAGTAGCTTGAAAGTGAGACTCAATGCGACTATTTCAGCTTATGAGATTGTGAACTCTATAGGTGCTAATGTTTCCTTAGAGCGCTATAATGGATCTATTTGGGTGCCTGTTTCGGGTACGGGTAGTTCACTATCTTCTGTCTCAACGGATTATTATAGTGGAAATGCTGAATATACGGTAACGTCAGGTTATTATTACCGTGGTAAAGGTGTTCTTTGGGTAAAGAAAGGGACTATAGGTGAAGAAACTACGCTTTACACGGGATCCGTTTTAGTTACGCAATAGAATATAATAAAGGGGAGTATCAGTTCACTGATACTCCCCTTTATTTATTACACTAGAAGTTTCTTTCATTTCTTCTTCAGAAGCACAGCAAACGTTACAGTCAATGTCATGTGTTAAGACCTTAATCGATCTAATAATAAAGCAACCGCGCCATGATGAGTTGGGCGGTTGCTTTATTATTAGAACAGATGAAGTTATTAAGAATTACCTACCTTGGAAGGCTCTCTGCCATCTTTAGAAGCTCTTCCTTCGTTACATTCCCATATATCCAAATTTTCATTCCATTATAAAGAAATTGAATATCATTAAAACGGCCAGGAGTATAGTATGCTTCAATGTCATTCTCTAATGTTAATATTTCTGTATCCTCTGAACCCGTAGAAGAGGATACTGTTGGATAAGCGAAAGAATGTATTATTATTCTCATCGTTTCATTATTATCCGTTTTATAGGTCATGGTAACATCATCAGACTTCTCTACGGGAGTTGTCGTGGGTAGCTCAGAACTTTTCAACTCAAATCGTTCAGGTATATTGTGTATGTTGGGATACGTAAAGGATATATAATTCTGCACTTCTTCAAGTGATAATACTTTGGACTGATACTCAGTCACACTTTCCAATATCGCTGAAGGGTTCTCCTCGGTTTCATTAAAATAACCAGGTGGTGGTGATGTCTTAGCTTTTTCCAAATTAGAGTGGTCAGTGGTTCCGAAAACAATATTGATAACGCCGTCGCCCCAGTCTTTAATGGTCGAGTACACAGGGGAACCAGCTTTTGTTATTGCGGGAGGATTGAAGATAATTGCGCCTGCAGTAACAGAGGCAGCAACGACAGCGGCAAGCTGAAAATGACGCTTTCTCTTTTTGAGCATATTCATTTTTTCAATCTTAACCTGGACCTTTTTCCATGATTCCTTTTTCGATTCCTCCGAAAAGAGGCTAGATGATGAAACTGAGTTATCAAAGGCATCATCAAACCATTGATCAAATCTTTCGTCGTTCATCTAGTACACCCCATTCTTTATGCATCATTTTTTTAATGTTCTCCCGCGCTCGGAATAGTCTTTGCTTAATGATATCTTCACGAAGATCTAAAAGTTCTGACATTTCCTTATAGGATAAACCTTGTTTCCAACGGTATTCAATTAATACGCGGAACTCTGGTTTTAAAGAATTGATATAGGTAAGTATAGAATCCTCCATCATTTTACTCTCAACGGAGTGCTCTACAGAGACTGGTGACTGCAATACTTCATCTATATATGTATAAACGCTGTCAATATCTAGTTGGTTACGGTGTTTTTTGTTTTTTCTTAAAAAATTTATGGAAGTATTCCGGGTAACTACTTTTAACCAAGCTTTAAGTTTGATCTCGTTCTCAAAGATAGGCTTCTTCGTAATTATTTTTATAAAAGCATCTTGAATAATATCTTCTGTAGTCGCATGGTCTTTAACGATACAATAGATCATGCCATAGACGTATTCATAATACTCATAATAGATTTTTTCTTGTAGTTCTTCACTAATTTGACTGAAGTCAGCTGCTACTAAAAGATTCAAATTGTTCGACATGATACTCCCCTCTCTAACAAAGACCTATCTAAAAGTAAAAGTGGTAATATTTTCTTAACTATTACATATTACATTATTTAAATGGGTGTGCCTATCTTAATTGATAGTTTGAATATGTGCTTACTTCTTTGGATAACGAAAAAATACATGGTATGATATACCTATTATTTCAAAAATCATCTAGGACTTAACGAAGTGAGGCTACTATAATTTTAGGAGGAACTTATGAACACTCAATATTCGGCATACGAAACCGACTTTCAGGGAGAAAAGGCAATATGGCTTAAGCATGGACGATTGGAAGTAGCTGTCTTACCTGAATTAGGTGGAAATCTGATTTTATTCCGAGATACTGATAAGGGCTACCAATTCTTACGTGAACCGAAAGCGAATGAAATGGAACATTTTAAAGCTAATCCTGGCATCTATGGGATTCCTATTTTGTTCCCTCCCAACCGCTTCGAAGATGGCAAGTTCCCATGGGAAGGGAAGGTATACCAGTTACCAATCAACGAGGAAGCGAATAACAACCATTTACATGGATATATGAATACCCTTCCATGGAATGTAGTGCACTTTTCTTCCGATTCCTATGAAAGTAAGGTCATACTTTCACAAACCGTGCGTGAAGGCCATTTATATAAGACGTATTTTCCATTTGAATTTACCATTACACTAACATATACCCTGAGTGAGGCTGGACTTCAACAACAAGTGAACGTGAAGAATGACGGTAAAGAACGCATGCCTAATTTAATTGCTTTTCACACAGCTATCAATGCACCATTTGTTACTGATAGCGTTGCAGCAGACTATCGTGTGAAGCTCACGATAGGTGAGAGAATAGAACTGAATGATCGTAGCTTGCCTACAGGTCATGTTCTACCGCTAAGTCCGGATGAAGAGCTAATGAAAGGTGAAGGTGTTAATCCATACTTTGATGGCTTGGATAACCACTATACATCACAGCCTCAGAATGGACGTAACATGATGGAACTTACACATACAAGAACTGGTGACAAGCTCATTTATGATGTAGGTACCTCCTATAAGTACTGGATGATCTGGAATAATGGAGCTTGTGGAGAGTTCTTCTGTCCTGAGCCACAAATGAACCTTGTGAATGCCCCTAACATTAAAGGGAGAGACGCAGAAGAGATTGGATTGATTGGAATTCAACCTGGTGAGAGCTGGGAAGAGTCGAGTCGCTTGTATTACATTCAGGGGTAATGACATAAAAAGATAGGTAGCGTAATAGCTACCTATCTTTTTTTAATGACTTCGTTAATCATGTCTATAATTGATGTCCACAAGTTTTACAGAAATGATCTGTTGACATAACGGAGCTTCCACATTGCGTACAATGTCGATTTGAATTGACATGTTGTGCATTTGAAGATCCCTGTCCACTAGGAGGGACAGTTCGTACCTTGACGACATGAAATTGTTGTCCGCAAAAAGGGCAGTATGTGGCGTCCGCTGGCAACATTTTACCGCATCCACATTCTTTCTGACTTTGAATCTGTTGGATTTTTCGCTGCATCAGTTCTAGTTCTTGTTCAAGATTTAGGATGACTTTTTGGAACTTCTGAATATCAGCAATCGGAATGGTGCTTTCTTTACGTGCTACGGATTGGTGAATGATACGACCAATAGCGGAATAGTTCTTATCTATTTCTTTTTCCTTCGTAGTCATTTGAATTTTTAGAGTAGCCGCTTCAACGGTATTTTGTGCTTTTTTGCTAACATCGGTAACACTTTGTTTCATTTTATTGAAGAAGTGTGACATCTTGTTCCTCCTTTTAGGGATGGTATATAGGGATCCCCTTGAACAACTTAAATACACGGTTCATAATTATATTGTATGGTCTTAGTCGGTCTTGTATGACCTTCGAAGTTTCCTTGATTTTCTTTGTATGACTAGAGTATAGGTGACATATAAGATGTCACTAATCCTTTGCTATAATCATGAGAGGAGGGGTAATAATGAAAAGAGTAGACCGATTAATGGCGATCATTATGGCATTACAGCAACAAGGCGAGACGGCTTCATCTTTGGCGAGCAAAATGGAGGTGTCCCGTCGGACTATTTTGCGAGATATTCAATCTTTATCTGAGATGGGTGTTCCTTTGTATGCGATAAGTGGTCCTCAGGGTGGATTTAGACTGATGGAGGGTTACCACCTTCCACCTCTTCAGCTTAATTCGCAAGAGGCTCTAACCGTATTGTTTGCGCTACAAGGCTTAATGGAGTATTCAGACACACCATTTAACAGCGAACGTTGGACAGTAAGAGACAAGATCAAGAATATCCTTCCTAAGAATATGATCGATCAGATTCATCCTTTGCTTCAAACATTGGAAATGAATGTTCCTACTCGGAATTATGTAACACCATATTTGTCACCCTTAATACTGCTAACAGCAGAGTCTAAGTGGATCTCTACACTTTACAAATCCATGAATCATCATAGAAGACTCATCCTTCAACCTCATAAAATATATGCTGCACACGGGTTCTGGTATTGTGAGGCTTATTCTCCTACACACGGTGAAATAAGGGTGTTTAGAGTAGATCGAATGGAGGAGGTTAAAGAAGAACAACCTCAAGAGATTCCACAGCATAAATCCCTACACGATCACGAACATAAGAAAGAACCAGTATCCATACATATTCGTGCTAAATTGACTTACAAAGGAATGCTTCAGGTCGAGCGGGACGAGCATATCGGAGAGTCTATTAGATCTATCGGTGAAGATGAATGGTTGGTTGAATGTGATCTACCAGATTCAGAGATCCCGTGGGCTATTCAATTGTTCTACACACTTGGAATGGATGCAGAAGTCATGGAACCTACGTCACTTAGAGACGGAATCCGTTCTAAATCAAGTGAAGTGTATGATCGATATAACCAATAGTCTAAAGAATAAGGAGATGGAAATAGATGAACATAGAAACGGATCATGACTATGAAATTATACATACCTATGAGGAGGCAACACAGCTTATTGAGCATGTTGGTATTCTTCCTCTTGCGTCACTGATACCTGGACACCCTTCTCTTTCAAGTGTGACTGAGCCCAGTCAATGGCATTCAGGTACAGACCAAGATCCTTGGTCGTGGAGAGTTCGATTCCCTGGGGATGGTTCAGCCGCTTATGGGAAAATGATCAAAAAGAAAGCAATTCTCGTATCACGAGAATGGTTTCCCTATATTCATAAAGTTCTGGGACTTCCAGATGTGCCAGATACTCGTTATAGGGAAGGGTTATTATCCAAAGCTGCATTAGATGTATTCCAATGTATCCAGCATAATGAAGGTATTGATACGCGCGAATTGCGTTCTCAAGCTGGTATGAAAGCCAAAGAAATGAAATCGACATTCGATAATGCTCTAATTGAATTACAGGGGAGTCTAGATATCGTTATCTCAGGAGTTAAGGAAAGAGTAAATGAGCTAGGGGAAGTAAATGGTTGGAATAGCACCTCTTATGAAACCGTAGAACATTGGATGGCATCTTCAAGTGTTATAGAACTTTCAATAAGTCGTGAAGAAGCAGCTTCTGTATTACAAGATAAACTTGCGAGCGTATGTAGTTCTGAGGCCTTTACATATCTTCAGAAACAATTTCATTTAAAATAATTTGATAAGGGGTTGAATTCATTGTTGACGTCTGAACAAATGAATCGTGCAAGAACGTTTGTCTATTCGAATGCTAGATTACTGGATCGCAAAAGGTATGAGTATCACTTCGAAGGCGGATCTGCGGAGGCTGTTGTTACAATATTACGTACGTATCAAAATCCAGATGGTGGATTTGGAAACGCATTGGAACCTGATATTCGGACAGCTATCAGTCAGCCTATTCCGACTGAAATGGCGCTTCTGATTATGGATGAAGTGGATGCATTCAATCTTGACATCCTTGAGGGGATTGTAACCTTTCTTAAGGGAATTACAATTCCTATAACAGGTGGAGTTCCACGAGCATTTTGTAGTCTAAATGCAGATCCCCATGCACCATGGTGGACAACAGAAGAAGATCATATAGGTTCAATGAATCCAACAGGATCCATATTAGGATTACTATATAAACAGTCTGTATTAACTTCTTTCTATAAGGAACCATGGTTCGAACAATCTGTTCAATTTGTTTGGGATAATATGACTAAGATCGATACCAAAGACTATCATGATCTGATTCAATGTATTACTTTCTTGGAAAATACACCTGATCGAGATCGAGCAGTTCCTATGTTACGCTGGTTAGATGAACAACTTCAGCAACATGGAACCATTGAATTGGATCCCGAAGCGGGTGGGTATGTCCATAAAGTATTGGACTTTGCACCAAGATCAAGCAGCTACTGTCGTAAATGGATATCTCCAGAAATCGTGACGCAACATTTGACCGCACTGGTTAATGAGCAAAGAGAAGATGGTGGATGGCCGATCAGATGGCCTGCACTTAGCCCCGGTAATGAAGCAGAGTGGAGAGGTTCCATAACGGTTGATCGAATGCTTACACTGCGAGAATAATAGCGAGAATACAAGAAGAGGCCAAGTTATCCCACGTAGGGTAACTTGGTCTCTTCTTGTGCTAAGTGAGTGAATAGTCACTACATTCTTCATTTTTATAGAGATTAATTTCATACTTCATCGGGAGGATACGAAGTGATCCTCCCGATGAAATTCTGGTATTCCCCCGCCTTAAGTCGGGGGAACGCTCCGTCAGAAGTCGGATTTCATAACCCGTCGCATGGCCGTTGTTACGACTTTCTAAACCATCTATATTTAACAAAGTACATAGGAGTTACCATATTTTGAGAGGGGATTAAATGGAATGGGATGGTTAACAAAGTGGTCATTTGCAAATAAAGCAGCTGTAGGATTACTGGTCGTTATGGCGCTTGTAGTTGGAGGGATAAGCTACACGACACTTCCAATGGAATTCATGCCTGAGGCTGATAACCCACAGGTGAGTGTTATGGTAATGGGACCAGGACAGAATGCCGGTTCCATGGAGAATAAGGTTACTAAACCAATTGAAAGTGCTGTAGGGTTAGTGAAGGGGAAGAAGGAGATACTCTCTACTTCGGGAGAAGGGTATGCGAAGATTGATATCTACTTTGATTCCAATACGAATATGAAAGAGGCCTCACAAGAGGTTCAAAAAGCATTGGATCCATTACAGTTACCTGAAGGTGTGATGAAACCATTCGTACTTCAATTAAACACTTCTATGATTCCAATTTCTCAAATCACAGTATCATTTGATGAAGGTTTGACCGAAAGTAATCTGGCCGTTGCAGAGACAACGATCCTCCATGAGTTGCAAAATATTAAAGGGGTCTCAAATGTTGGACTTTATGGTAGACCTGCCTCACAGATCAGTGTTAGTGCAGACCAGACCAAGATGGCTCAAAAGGGAGTCTCCTTCACGCAACTGATGAGTGTGCTCAAAGGTCGTAACGTAGAAGCTTCCGTAGGGGCACAAACGATTGGCGGACAAAATGGCAATTGAATGTTATATCACAAATTGACAGCATTGATACGTTGAATAAGCTGCCGGTAATGGAAGGTGTAACACTCCAAGATATAGCAACGATCGAGCTGAGGCAGGATCATGAAAGTATTAGTCGATCTAATGGTAAAGATGTGCTATTCGCAGTGGTGACTAAAGAAGCCAATGCAAATGCAGTAGATGTCGGTAATAAAGTGCAGGAAGTCGTTAATGATATTAATAACACGGTGAAGAATGCAGATGTAGCCGTCGTATTCAGTACTTCAGATATGGTCGTTGACTCGGTAAACAGTATGATGCGTGAAGTTCTCATGGGCGCATTGTTCGCGACGATCATCATTTTATTGTTCCTTCGTAATTTACGAGCGACGTTAGTTACAGTGATTTCTATTCCTTTATCCCTAGCAGTTACCTTGTATTTGTTGAAAGTATCTGGTGTGACCCTGAACATTATTACACTAGGGGGTGTCGCTGTTGCAGTAGGGCGTCTAGTGGATGATAGCATAGTCGTTATCGAGAATATTTACCGTCGAATGCAAAAAGAATCCTTCTCCGTTCAGATGGTGATTAGTGCAACGAAAGAAGTGGCTCAAGCCATTACATCATCTACGATTGCCACGGTTGCTGTATTCCTACCGATGGGGCTGTTAAGAGGCGGGTTACAGGCTTTCCTTCTACCGTTTGCCTTAACGATAACGTATTCACTCATTACATCTCTGGTCGTAGCACTGACGGTAGTTCCATTACTTAGTTCATGGTTACTACGGAGTTCTCGCCTTAAAGAAGAGAAATCTTCGAAAAAGTTCGGAATGTTTCTGGCATGGAACCTTCGTCATAAATGGGTAACTTTATCCCTAGCATTTTTCGTATTTGCCGCTTCGATTGCAGCTTATGTATATATGCCTAAGGGTGCTCTTGATGCATCCGATGCAGGTTATGTCGTGGTGAAATTGAAATATGCGAATGATGTACCGGTTAAAGAGGTTCTTGATAGTGGTAAAAAACTTGAAGATTATATGATGAAGCAAGATCAAGCCGATACGGTACTACTTCAATATGGAAATAGTGCTGAAGAAGCACAGTGGGGGAATGTTTCCTCGCTCGCAGAGGTTAACTACACAATTATGATGAAGGAAAACGCTGATGCGCAGGCGTTCATGGAAGCAGTTCGAGCACAAAAGAAAAATTATGACGGAGCGACTTTGACAGCAAATGAAACAGGAATCATGAGTTCAGGTTCCACAACCGAATATGTTGATATTGTGGGTGATGAATTCACAGCAATTTCGTCGGTAGCCAAAGAGCTAACGGCTAAGTTACAAACAGTGGATGGTGTAGAAAAGGTCACTAGCAGTGGTGATGATACAAAGCCAGAATTTGCTTTCAATGTTGATCCACTTGCAGCTAATGGTCAAGAAATTGCGATGCAAATTAGTGCGATGCTTAATCCCATGCCCATTGGTCAAATTGAACTAGATCATGTCTCAACATCAGTAGTATTGGAACCATCGGTTAAACCTACAACTGAGAAGGAACTAACTAGCCTGACGTTAATGACTGCTGGAGGAATGGTACCTCTATCCAAGCTTGCGACACTTGAAGTTCGGAATGAGCCGGCTATGATTTATCACAAAGAAGGTAAGAAGTACCTTCGTATTACGGCAGAAATAGATCCGAAGTTGGTATCGAAGATTGGTGCTAACATTCAAAAGGAAATAGACACAATCAAGGCTCCTGACGGTGTACTGATATTAGCGGGTGGTGCATCTGTCGACCAATCTGATGATTTTGGAGACTTGGGGATGACGGCATTGATATCGATCGGGTTGGTTTACCTAATCATGGTGCTTACGTTCAAGACTTTACGGGCTCCGCTTGCGATTATGTTCTCACTCCCGTTAGCAGCGATTGGCGCGATTGTTGGACTCCTCATCTCAGGCGTAACACCAGACTTCACAGCCTTGTTCGGTGCATTGATGCTCATCGGTATCGTAGTCACAAATGCGATAGTTCTCATTGACCGGATTAAACATAATGAGCAATATATGACGATTCGTGAAGCGATTATCGAAGCAGCATTAACACGGATGCGTCCGATATTAATGACCGCAATTGCGACAATCTGTGCTATGCTGCCACTTGTATTCGGGCATTCAGAAGAGGGTAGTATCGTCTCACAAAGTTTAGCGATTGTCGTTATCGGAGGGTTGACCGCCGCAACGATTCTGACTCTAATCGTGATACCCGTCATTTATGAACTATTCTACTTCCGTAAGTCGGCTAAACAGCGTATAGGGAAGGTTGATTCGGCAAACCATTCGATAAGTAGCCTCTAAATGTTCTCATAATACAAGTGATAGTTACGTTCAGACTCCAAGTTAAATAACGTGAATAAATAAAAAGGGAAAAGGCTGAGTTACTCCGTGTGGGAGAACTCAGCCTTTTCTTGTGCACGTCGGAGAAGGAATATTGCTAAAGAACCCTACCTCGAATCGATCTTTTGGTTTAAAGTGTGATTCTTATACTCCCGAGAAAATGCATGACAGAAGAGAAGGCTGCACCAATCATCGTGCCGCGGCTACCTAGCTTGGAAAATGTAATTTGAAGCTGCTGCTTGTGGTAGGGAAGTGTACGTTCAGCTACAACTTCATTCATGGATGTTGCTAACCATGGCTCAGCCTCTGACAGAGCTCCACCAATAATAATCAATTCCGGATTAAAGCTGTTAATTAAATTGGTAACGCCAACACCAAGGTATCTACCCATTTGCTCGAAATGGCGAATGGCCTCAATGTTCCCTTGTTTAGCACAACGTATCAGATCCTGTGTATTGTGTGCGGGTAGTTTAAACACGGACGTGTCATAGGTTTTCTCAGAGGCATACAATTCCCAACATCCTCGACTGCCACAACTGCAGGGTTTGCCATCTGCCTCAATACACATATGTCCCGTCTCACCGGCATATCCTCGAGCACCCTTGTATAACTTTCCGTCAATGATGATGCCTGAACCGATCCCTGAACCTGCACTGACGTATAGTAGATGACTCACATCTTGTGCCGCTCCAAAGTTCAATTCACCGACTGCCCCGGCATTCGCTTCATTATCAAGGGTCACGGGAATAGCAAAATAAGTCTCTAGTATCTGTTGAAGTTCAACCATCTCCCAACCAAGATTGGGCGCAAATAAAAGGATTCCTTGTTCATCAACCATGCCGGGCACACCGATGCCGATCCCTACTGTTCCATAAGGAGTAGAAGGAGCGACGGATATCAATTCAGCAATAAGGTCTTTCATTGTATCTAACACATAGGCTAGTCCATGGTGTTCCAATGTGAAATCACGTACGAGTATGATATCGCCTTTCAAATCGCATAGAACAGCAGATAACTGTTTAACACGCAGCTCAATCCCAATCACAGTGCCTGCCATATTGTTGAAATGCAGCATAAGCGGTTTACGACCACCACTAGATTGTCCAGGACCGACCTCAATGACAAGCTGTTGCTCACATAGTTCTGCAACAAGCGTAGACACGGTGGCTTTATTTAAGCCGGTCATGACCGATACGCTAGATCTTGATAGGGGGAAGTGCTTTCGAACGGTATGCAGCACTAGCGATTTGTTGATTTTTTTGACCAATGCCTGATCCCCGGTAACTTTCACAAACGACACATCCTTTTTAAACATTCGGTTAATAAGCTTTTAACATTATATCGTAAGTCTAGTATACACTAAATAAAATACTTTGTTTAACCAATATACAAAGTCGAAAAGTTATGATACGATACCGTTGTAAACGCTTGCGAATGTTCTAAATTTGAGGAGGATACATTACATGGCCTATTTTAATTCCGTTAGTAAGATTGCTTATGAAGGTAGTCGTTCCACTAATCCTTATGCATTTAAGTTTTATAATCCGCAAGAAATGGTAGCTGGTAAGTCGATGGAGGAGCATCTGCGTTTCGCTATGGCGTATTGGCATACCTTAACAGCTGGCGGATCAGATCCGTTTGGTAAAGAGACTGCAGTACGTGCTTGGGATTCATGGACTGGACTTGATTTGGCGAAGGCACGCGTGGAAGCGGCTTTTGAATTTTTAGAAAAAATGAACCTTCCTTATTTCTGTTTCCATGATATAGATATTGCACCAGAAGGAAGCAGTCTACGTGAGTTTTATAGCAACATAGATATCATTGTAGATCAAATCTCAGAGGGTATGAAATCAACAGGTAAGAAACTGCTGTGGAATACAGCAAATATGTTCTCTAATCCACGTTACATGCATGGTGCAGGCTCAACCTGTAATGCTGATGTATACGCACATGCCGCTGCGCAGATTAAAAAGGGCCTTGAAGTCGGCAAACAACTCGGTGCAGAGAATTATGTATTCTGGGGTGGGCGTGAAGGATATGAGACTTTACTAAATACCAATCTAGAGCTTGAAATGGATAACATGGCACGCCTGTTCACGATGGCTGTAGATTATGCGAAAGAAATCGGATTTGATGCTCAGTTCTTGATTGAACCGAAGCCGAAGGAGCCAACCAAACACCAGTATGATTTCGATGCGGCAACAACGATCTCATTCTTGCAAAAATATAAGTTGGACGGTCATTTCAAGCTTAATCTTGAAGCAAACCATGCAACACTTGCAGGACATACCTTTGAACATGAACTACGCGTTGCCCGTATAAACGGCATGTTAGGATCACTTGACGCTAATCAAGGCGATATGCTGCTTGGATGGGATACTGATGAGTTCCCTCTCAATATTTACGATTCAACACTAACACTCTATGAAGTGCTGAAGAACGGCGGTATGGGTCGAGGGGGTATTAACTTCGATGCGAAAGTGCGTCGTCAGTCTTTCGAACCAGAAGATTTGTTCTTAGCTCATATTGCAGGTATGGATACCTATGCCAAAGGTTTGAAAGTAGCGGCAAGATTGATCGAAGATCGTGTGTTCGATGATTTCATCGATCAGCGTTATAGTAGCTTTAATGAAGGCATCGGTGCAGAGGTGATCAATGGTAAAGCGACGCTCGCTTCACTTGCTGAATATGCTATGAATAACGATAATCCTCGCAGAAATGAATCAGGTCGTCAGGAAATGTTGAAGGGTATACTGAATCAATACATTCTAGCTGAGTAGGAGTGCACTATGAAATATGTCATTGGAATTGATTTAGGCACAAGTGCGGTGAAGACAGTACTGCTTAGTAAGGAAGGGAACATCGTCTGCGAGCAAGCACAGTCTTACCCCTTGAGTAGACCGGAAGCGGGATGGAGTGAGCAAGATCCGGAAGATTGGGTTCAGCAAACGCTGATCAGCTTACGCCAGCTTATGGATACATCCAATGTGAATCCTGCAGATGTAGAAGGTATTAGCTTCTCTGGACAAATGCATGGACTCGTGCTGATTGACGCTAGTGGGAATGTGATTCGCCAAGCGATACTTTGGAACGACACACGTACAACCGAGCAGTGTCGTACGATCGAGAAGACCCTTGGAGATAGACTTCTAAATATTGCATGTAACCGTGCGCTAGAGGGGTTCACGCTTCCCAAATTATTATGGGTGAAGGAACATGAACCTGAGTTGTTAGAGCAAGCGAGTCTATTCCTACTGCCTAAGGATTACTTGCGTTATCGTTTGACAGGAAATCTAGCGATGGATTATTCGGATGCAGCAGGAACACTGCTATTAGACGTACGGAATAAATGTTGGAGTTCAGAAATTGCAGAAGCCTTTGATTTACCACTGTCTCTGTGTCCATCACTAGTCGAGTCGTTCGAACAGACGGGTACACTGTTACCTACAGTTGCAGAATACACGAAGCTTCTACCTGAGACAAAGGTATTTGCTGGGGGTGCTGATAATGCTTGTGGTGCTATTGGTGCAGGCATTCTGAGTGAAGGCAAGACCATGTGTAGCATAGGAACTTCAGGTGTTATTCTCTCTTATGAGCAGCGCAAGGAGCTCAAGCTCGACGGTCGTGTTCATTTCTTCAATCACGGAGAACAAGATGCTTTTTACACAATGGGCGTGACTTTAGCTGCGGGACACAGCCTGACATGGTTCAAGGAGACATTCGCGAAGGATCTTAGCTTCGATGAATTACTTCAAGATATTCATTTAATCCCAGCAGGCAGCGGAGGGATATTGTTTACACCGTACATTAGCGGAGAACGTACACCTCATCCTGATGCTGATATTCGTGGTAGCTTGATTGGTATAGACGCTGGGCATACGCTATCGCATGCTGCTAGAGCTGTGCTTGAAGGTATTACTTTTTCACTACGAGAATCACTTGAAATCATGCGTCAATCAGGTAAGGATATTACTGAAATTGTAGCTATTGGCGGTGGGTCTCTTAACGAGACATGGCTGCAAATGCAGGCAGATATCTTCGAAGCACCTGTTGTAAAGCTAGAGAATGAACAGGGACCTGCGATGGGAGCAGCGATGCTAGCAGCCTATGGTTGTGGTTGGTTCTCGTCACTTCGTGCCTGTGCCGAAGCCTTCATTCGACCAGCACGAGTGTATAGTCCGAATCCGCAACAAGCTGAAGAATATCGCGGTCTGTTCTCACTCTATCGGCAGGTCTATGGGTTAACGTATGAATTGAACCGAAAGCTTGCGGTATATCGCAGATAAGGCGACGAGCCTTGATAAGTCTGAAATAATAGATGCCTTCCGCATGATTAGCGAAAGGCATCTATTTATTATATATTGCAGATTGTCTATTTCTTTTGTAAGGTATGGATATTCACACAAGTAGATTGAGAGGATCGTGAAATCCGAATAAGAGTTGGAGGCAACCGCTATGTGGCACCAGAATAATGTAGGCGTTGTACTTCCAACCAGTACATATGACAGTATAAGAAAAAGCTGAGTTACCCATTTGGGAGAGCTCAGCTTTTTAAATTGGAACAAATAGATAAGTCAGATTATATAGATGTCAAACATGCTATTAAATCGCAGGCATCACATTTCCACCATTAACGGGGATATATGCTCCTGTAATAAAGCTTGCTAGATCAGATGCAATAAATGCTACGACATTCGCTATTTCTTGATCACTACCTCGACGTCTCAAAGGTACGGTCTGTGAATAGCCTTCACTGACCTCCGTGTTGTTGAGTCTGTCATTCTCACTTATGGTCCATCCTGGAGCAATTTGATTGACAGTAATTTGATGTTCGCCAATTTCTTTAGCAAGCACACGATACACACCATCCATGCCTCTTTTACCAGCAACATAGGCTGATTGACCGGGAGCATTTTGCATCGAGCACTCCGTATTAATACCAATAACACGTCCAGCCTTACGATCGATCATTGAAGGAACGAACGCTTTTGCTAAGTAGACACTTTGCATAAGGCAAGAATCGATCTGACTCGTATAGTCTTCAATGGGTTGTTCAAGGATAGACTTCCATTCATATTGAACAACAGCATTGGCTACTACAATATCAACTGCATCGAAATGTTCGAGTATACGATCCTTCATGCTCATTACATCATCGAATTGGGTGACATCAGCTCGAACGATCATAGATTGTCTACCTATAGACTCAATCTCTTGTTTCAGTTCGTTAGCTTTACCTTCATTCCCATGATAATGAATAATAATATTTGCGCCACAATCTGCGAGCGTTCGTGCCATCACTCTACCTAGTTGTCCTGTTGCACCTGTGATTAGAGCTGTTTTTCCAGTTAAATCGACATTTAACATACCCGTTGCTCCTCTCCAAGTAGCAGATCATTGGGTCACTCTATTAGAATGCCCAGTTTCCATCGGTGAAGATTTGAACTTTAGCTCCATCGTGTGTTACCCCGTATATGTTCATCTCCGGCGATCCCATCATAAAGTCAACATGAGTTATGCTCTGATTCATTCCTTTGGCTGCAAGATCTTCAGAAGACATCGTCTTTCCGCCTTCAATGTTGAACGCATAAGAACTTCCAATAGCTAAATGACATGAGGCATTCTCATCGAACAAAGTCGTGTAATACAAAATATTACTTTGCGAAATAGGGGAGTGGAAGGGTACAAGAGCAACTTCTCCCAAATAATGAGAACCTTCATCCATGTTCACTAGGCGATCGAGTGTTTCATAACCTTCCTCAGCACTGAAATCAACGATACGTCCATTCTCGAAAGATATTGAGAAACGGTCAATAATATTTCCGCCATAGCTAAGAGGTTTGGTGCTCGTTACTTTACCATTAACACCATTCTTAAGTGGAGCCGTGAATACTTCTTCTGTAGGGATATTCGCTACGAAAGTAGTTCCTTGTTCATTCACGCTACCTGCTTGTGCCCAGATATGACCCACAGGTAATTCAACAGTTAGATCTGTCCCTGGTGCAACAAAGTGAAGACTATGGAATTTCTTATGATTGAGTTCATCTGATTTAACTTGCAATTTGTTGATGTGGTCATGCCAAGCTTGGATAGGGTCTGGTTGATCCGCACGTACTGCTGCAAAAATAGCGTCCCAGAGCATGTTTACCTGATCTTCAGGTGCTGCATCAGGGAATACTTTTGCCGCCCAATCTGGAGAAGGGGCCGCTAGTCCATTCCAGCTCACTTTATCCGCTTGTTGATATTGACGGTACTTGGCCATCGCTTGACCATAAGTACGTTGATGATTTGCGATCCGCTCAGGTGCAACACCTTTTAAGAGATCAGGACTTGAAGAAATAACCGTAAGGAATGCGGCACCATTCTCAGCCAGTTCAATCATTTCTCCTGCGAACCATGTTGGAGCTTCAAGAAAAGATTCGTCAGATGCATGTTCGTAACGCATCCGTGACACTGCCTCATCATTGTAAGTTACTTTTACGAGCTTAGCACCCGCTTCATAGGCTTTACGTACAATAAGTTGCACAAGTTGGGCTGAATCAATCATCGCGCTGATTACAAGTGTCTGTCCCGGTTGTACATTAACCCCAATTTGGACGGCTAAAGTAGCGTAATTATCTAATTTTTGTTCAAAATTAAGCATGATGTCATTCCTCCATTGTAGTTGATATATTAAATTGCCCAGTTTCCATTACGGAAAAGCGGTTCTTCCTGTCCATCTTCAGTAATGCCGTTAATGTCCATTTGTGCAGATCCAATCATGAAATCTACGTGCGTGATGCTCGTATTTAAGCCCCGTTCTAACAATTCTTCCTGTGTCATATCTTTGCCGCCCTCAAGACAGAAAGCATAAGCACTACCGATGGCTAAATGGTTCGATGCATTCTCATCAAACAACGTGTTGTAGTAGAGAATGTTCGATTCCGAGATAGGGGATTGATGAGGAACAAGTGCAACTTCACCAAGATAATGAGATCCTTCATCCATTGCGACAAGATGCTCAAGTGTCTCTTGACCTTGTTCAGCAGATACACTAATAATTCGTCCGTTCTCAAATGTAACTGAGAAGTTATCAATAATATTACCGCCATAACTAAGAGGCTTTGTGCTGCTTACCGTACCATTAACACCTGTTTTTAAAGGAGCTGTGAACACTTCTTCAGTTGGCATATTCGCCACGAAATGATGTCCTTGTTCATCTGTACTTTCGCCTGCTGCCCAGATATGGCCAACAGGTAGTTCAATGACCAAATCCGTACCTGGAGCTATATAGTGAAGTTTCTTGTACTTCTTGGCATTGAGATAGGACGATTTAGTAGACAAGTTCTCAAGATGTGTCTGCCATGCTTCCACAGGATTATCTTGATCTACACGAACGGTATGGAAGATAGCTTCCCATAGTTTTTGAACCTGTTCATTCTGAGGGAGGTCCGGGAATACTGCCGCAGCCCATTCTACCGATGGGACAGCTACTATACTCCAACTGAATTTATCTGACTGTACATATTCGCGATATTTCTTTAATGCTTGACCTCTTGTTTTTTGCGCAGTTGCGATTCTTTCCTGAGGAATACCCTTTAGAAGATCTGGATTCTCCGCTAGGACGCTTAGGACAGCTGCACCATTCTCAACGAGTTCAATAATTTCCCCTGCATACCATGTTGGAACAATTGTAAAAGCTTCATCAGCGGCTAATTCATACTGAAGACGAGTAACAATTTCATCGCTCCAGTTCACTTTCACGAGCTTAGCACCCGCTTCATAAGCTTGTTTTACAATTAATCTAACGAATTCAGCTGAAGAAATAGGGGCATTTACAACGAGTGTCTGTCCTGGGTGTACGTTAACGCCAATTCTAACTGCCAAATCGGCATATTTGATCAACTGTTGTTGAAAATCTGTCATATGTATTCCTCCAAATGTAATTAGTTTCTTTTATATTGTACTAAATTGGATAACATAATGAAAATGTACTTGTATCGATTGATTGAACAAAAGTTTATACGCCCATCTATAGTTCATTCTATATAGATCAAGAAGATGGTATACTATAAATATATTTAAGGTAAAAGGAGATCACAATTAATGAACGTACATATTGAACATGTCGATATGAAGAAAGATGAGGATGATCATTATATTGGTCATGCATCATTTCGTCTAGAGGATACAAAGGATTTATTCGAAGTTACGTTCCATAGTAAGAGAGGGACGAATTGGGACTACAGCATTAATTTCGCCAAGGAACCCGGAAACGAAGAAGAGTTGTTTAGAATAGATACGCTTCTTATCGAAGACGAGACATTATTCGACCATTTGTTAGATGCAGCGCTTGATACGATGTATCCAGCTGGTTCAGAAGTAGACGATTCAGAACACATTGATTCGTATTGATCCATAAATAACCCAGACACCACAAAACAACCGTGTATATGCACGGTTGTTTTGTTTGACAGTTAGCTGACCTTCGCTTTATAATACCTATGGGGGTATCCCCATTGTGGAATATTAGTCAGATAGGGGATAGAAATATGTGGTGGGTCAGTGTTGTTATCTTTATCGCAATCGTGGTAGCCATTCGAAACCTGTGGCCTTCAGAAGATTTACAAGAAATTCCTTGCGAGACTTTAAAGAACAATAATTCAACCATTAAGTTACTTGATATAAGGGATGCCCTAGATTTCCAAGCAGGTCATGTGCCTGGAAGTGTCAATATTTCGCTAGGGAGACTACCTTATGTAGCTAATTTAGATTTAGCGCATGATCATTCCGTTATTATAATGGGTAATAATGATAGAAGAAGTAAAAAAGCTGCTCGTATTTTAAAGAAAAAAGGATTTCAGCATATATACATCTGCATGAAACCAGTCACATCTTGCTACGATAATGAACATTCGATGTGCTCTTAGTACCGATAGGAGGAAGAACAAATGAACTATGATGAGACCATTACACGTCGCTTGAAAAGATTAGAAGGACAAATTCGCGGTGTGTTAAAAATGATGGATGAAGGGAAAGACTGTAAAGAAGTTGTCTCCCAATTATCTGCAGTTCGTAACGCGTCTGATACAGCCATAGCTTATATTGTTGCTACGAACCTTGAGCATTGTATATTGGAAGATATGGAAAAGGGAACGGATTCACGGGAACGGATTCAATCAGCTGTGCAGTTGCTTATTAAAAGTCGTTAATCATATTAATGATAAATGATGTGAATAATAAATTGGATGAAATTCCAACTTGAGAAGAGCAGGAGTCAACTGACCTCCTGTTTTTTATTTCTTTATCCAATACATATTTTTAAGGGGATGATCAATCATGAGAACTAAGTACATAGCAAGCTCTTCCTTGATCGTGATGGGAATTGGCTTTGTAATCACGTTATTTATGCCACAAAATATTGCTGTTCGATTACTCCAAGGTGGATTTGAAGCTGGGCTCGTTGGGGGATTCGCCGATTGGTTCGCTGTTACGGCCTTATTCCGTCATCCTATGGGTATTCCAATTCCTCACACATCTCTACTGCTGAATAACCGAGATAAAATCATTAACTCATTAATTTCCGCTATGGAAACCGAACTTTTAAATAAAGAGAGTATTAAACGTAAACTCAGTCAGACTAAAATATTTAAGGCACTTGCTAACGGTATTTTCAAACTCATTCGTAAACGTGAGCTAAGAAAGATGATGATTACGTCTGTTAAATCGGTCGTTGAGACGCTCCCTCTCGATAAGGTATCCACGTCACTTCAGTCGATTCTTGTAGGATATGTCAGAAACAAAGAATTAGACCCCATCGTAGCTCAGACTGCTGTATCCATTGTGGAAAGTAAATATGACGAGAAGGTATTAGATTATGCCCTGGCATATGGTAAGCAGTGGGCAATGAAACCGGACAGTGAAGTATTACTTGGCAATTTGGTACACGGTAAACTACAAGAGATACAGCTTGGAGGTATGAAAGGGTTCGCTGTTCAAGCTTTTCTAGGATTTATGAGTGAGGAGAAATTGGGTTCATTACTTACGGGTATGATGATTTCTTCTATTGATGATCTAGCCAAGCCAGATAGTGAATACAGAGAACGTATTCTACATGAAATAAGAATGCGACTAACTACGGCTGCTTTGAATCCGAGCGTTACACTTCAACTTAAATCATGGCTGGATACGAAGCTAACCAATCCAAGTACACAAGTATTCTTATTGAATCAGTTAGAAGAGTTGCGGGTTCAATTACTTAATAAATTAAATAGTGAATATGATAATGGTGGTCGACTCATCGTGAGCGGATTCCGGTGGATGACTACTACACTCAATAAACATGAACCACTGGTTCAGAAGTGGGAACAAAGCATCTTGACACTCATCGTAAATATCGTGGAGAATAATTACTATAGACTGGGTCTGTTGGTCAAAGACAATTTAGATCAAATGGATGACCAAACGCTTGTAAGAATGTTAGAGGATAAAGTGGGCAATGATTTACAATGGATTCGAGTCAATGGTGCCTTATGTGGATTTATTATCGGAATTATACTTACCGTGCTACATATGCTTGTGTAAGATATATTTGTACAGAAGAGGAGGGTCTATCAATGAAAAGATCAAAATTAGGTTCATCTGATTTGTTGGTCAGTGAAATTGGCCTTGGATGTATGTCACTTGGGACAGAGGAAGTATCCGCGATCCGACTCATTCATGAAGCGTTGGAGCGAGATGTTAACTTCCTGGATACTGCCGATCTATATGATGATGGACGTAATGAAGTTATCGTTGGAAAAGCCATCAAAGGCCGTCGTCATGATGTGATCCTAGCTACAAAGGTAGGAAATCGCCGAATTTCCGGTCAAGAGGGTACGACATGGGATCCTTCGAAGAAGTATATTATTTCGGCTGTGAAAGAGAGCTTAACTCGTCTTCGAACAGATTATATAGATCTGTATCAACTTCATGGTGGAACACTAGAAGATCCTATGGATGAGACGATTGAAGCCTTTGAAATGTTGAAACAAGAAGGTCTTATCCGCCATTATGGCATATCATCTATTCGTCAAAATGTTGTCAGAGAATATGTCTCACGTTCCAACATCGTCAGTGTGATGAGCCAATATAGCATTCTAGATCGTCGTCCAGAAGAAGAGATATTACCATCATTAGCTGCTAATGATATCAGTATGATTGTGCGTGGTCCTGTAGCCAAAGGTATTCTTTCCTCACGAGGCGATCAGAAAACAGAAAATGGTTATTTAGATCACAAGGCTGAAGAATTACAAAAGATACGTGGAGAATTGCAATCTCTTGTTCATGAGGATAGAAGCATGGCTCATATTGCGATTAGATATGTATTGTCTGATCCAAGCGTTGCTGTTACAATCCCTGGGGCTAGTTCACTAGATCAACTTCTGCACAATATTGCTGCTGGAGATGTAACCCCATTAACAGAAGAAGAAATAGCCATCATTCGTGATTTCAGTAAAGCCAATCATTACGCTGAACATCGCTAAAGTAGAAAGTTCGTTATTATAAGAAGCTTGCCTTGTGCAGGCTTTTTTTTATGTTGTCAGAACGACTAATAACCCGTAGACTATGTAAATAGTACTAGGCAGAGGTTGAGATCAATGGAATTAAATCATCAAGCCATACAAAAAGACAGTTTTATTCAAGGTGTAAAAGATTGTGTCCCGACGCTTCTCGGTTACTTAAGCATAGGGTTTGCCGCTGGTGTAGTAGGGAAAACATCGGGCATGAGTGTGAGTGAAATTGCATTAATGAGTGCTTTACTCTACGCGGGATCAGGTCAATTTATTGCTGCGGGTATGATCGCTGCAAGTTCACCTATTTCGGCTATTATTTTTACGATCTTCTTTATTAATTTACGACATCTTTTACTAAGTGCTGCGATTGCCCCACATTTCAAAGGATTATCTTCTTGGAAGAATTTAGTGATCGGTTCTCAATTAACGGATGAATCATTTGGAGTCGCCATGAATCATGTCGCGAGTGGGAAGACCATAGGATATCGTTGGATGCTTGGGCTTAACATGACAGCATATCTGAACTGGCTACTAGCTACGATAGCAGGAGGGTTACTTGGTAAGTGGATTCCACATCCGGAAGTGTACGGACTTGATTTTGCCTTACCTGCGATGTTTATTGGGTTACTTGTACTTCAACTTCATAGTAGTAAAAAGTTATGGGTTCCTATGATCGTAGCATTGAGCTCTGTATTGATCGTGATTGGTGCCAGTTATATTTTTACCGGAAGTATGGGTGTTATTATAGCCGCCGTTCTTAGTTCAACGATAGGAGCTGTCATTCAGAAATGGACATCAGATGGAACATCTTAATTATTATTATGGGTTCTGCACTAGTAACGTTAATTCCTCGCGTACTCCCATTAGTTGTACTCAGTCGATTCCAACTACCTAATGGACTAATTCGTTGGTTACAACATATCCCAGTTGCAGTCATGGCCGCGCTAATTGCTCAAGAACTGTTAATACAGAGGGGCATTTCGCATTCAATCAACTCGAATGGTTAGCTGCGCTACCTACGTTCGCAGTTGCCATCATCACACGTAGTCTACTTGGTACAGTGATCGTAGGGTTGGTATGTATGATGTTGCTTAGATGGTTATTCTAAGGGTGACGTGACAAAAAGAAATAAGACTGCCGATATGCAGTCTTATTTCTTTTTGTCATGTAGTTATCTTCTGATGCATCTAGACTTTAACTTTAATAACTGACATTATCAACAATGTTCACTTGCGGTTCGATCAAAGGGTCTTACATCAACGAGTTAAAGTGTATGTTAGCTCTTCAGTACCTTTGTTAAATAATTGTGTGTGTTTGAAAGTGAAGGTATCGCCATCCCGTTTCACAAATTGGAGTCCATCGCTAAGTGGCATGAAGACCGACTTATCCGCTTCATCAAAAAGTTTCTGATCTTCTTTGGACAGAAGCTCCTTGTATAATACAACGGGGGCATCAAGCTTTGAATCGATAAATAGTAGGGTTTGTGATTCATAAGGACGGATGAGCAGAATGCCATCCTTAGAAGAAGCATATTCTACCGTATATTCTTCATCTAGTTTACCTAACTTCTTCAAATCATATTTCTGTTCTACCGTACCGTTCGAACGTATAAGTAATAGATCAGAACCATTTAGCATGACGGTTAATCCATTTGCTTCATCGATACTTTCTACCTGACTTCCTCCGTAGTAGCTAACATGAGACTCTTTGACTAGTTTGCCGTTATAAATATACAGCTTATAAATATCATTACCAAGGTGTGGCTCACCATGATTATAGTTGACTTGTAAGACACTCGAGCTAATATCTACATGGATCACTGACATGTCCGCATATTCAATAGCTCTCACAGCTGACTGACCAATATTATGTGGCATCTGGGAACCGACAGCCGTATATACAATTCCATTATCTTTTCTTACCCAGTACCAGCCCTTAGCATCACCCGATAAGGCATGAAGAATCGGATAAGATACAGTAATCTTGTTAGTATTGTTTGATTTGATACTGCCACCTGACCAACTTAAAAGGTCGCGAAGGGGTAAGTTGATGTCACCATTCCGCTGTAACAATGGAGCAGACATCAGGCGCGATTTCCCATTAAGTGTTGCTGTCTTGCTACTGACTTTCCAACTTAATGTTCGGTTCGGTCCACTTACATTCAAATATCCGGTCTTCTGATCATAGGACCACACCAGGTCTCGAAACATTTCAGAAGCTTGTTTATAAGACAGATATGCAGTACCATTCTTGATGAAAAAATCATTACTTGTATGCTTAGTGTCATATTCCCAAGTGTTCGGTACGATCTCAACCGTAGGAATAGTCTTTGTTGTTGTAGTCGTGGGGGATACAACAGAGGTAGCTTGAGCATGTACTTGTCCCTGATTAGTCACTAGTACAGCAGTAATTGCAATGGTTATCAGCAGTGTTGTACTTATTCGGATCGATTTCCGCGTCTTCATAAGCTTGACAATCTCCTCCTTATTCTTTCTCGGTATTAAGACGCTAAATTCTGTTCGAATGTTCCAAAATATGTGAAAATAAAGGAATAGGCGAATTATCTTTCTGTGCTCAAATAGATTTCAAAATCGATAACGATGGTCTACATTTCACAACATCAGTGTTGACAAGAGGGTATGCACAATTTAAACTATATTAGTAGTTGATAAAGATTATCATTTTCAATGACATTCGTCATAACATTCATTATTTTCTTACATAGCATCGTAACTTAAGAGGAGGATCATTATATGGAATTAACACAATTGATTAAAGAGAGAAGATCTATTCAAATATTTGAGGAACGCGAGGTTTCGCTTGATCTTGTTAAGGAACTATTGGACACTGCTGTGTGGGTCCCTAACCATAGAATGACTCAACCTTGGAGATTTATCATTGTCCATGGAGAAGCACGTAAACGCATTGCCGAATTAAAAGGTAAACCTGGTGACGCTTCATTTAATGTGAATTACTACAATAAAATGATGGGTGTTCCCATGTTCATCGCAGTAGTTATTCAGGAAAACCCTGTATTGGGTATTCGTGAAGAGGATTATTCCTCTGCAAGTTGTATCATTCAGAATCTCAGCTTACTCGCTTGGGAACAAGGCTTAGGTATGATTTGGAAAAGTTACGGTCATATGCATGAAGCAGCGTACCGAAATGCTCTAGGAATTCAACCTGGCGAAAGAGTCGTGGGTAGTCTTCACGTAGGATACGCGAGTCAAGTTCCAAATGCGCAACCAAGAATTCCAGCAACCGATCGTATCACAGTAATTGATCAAGCATAAACTTACCTGATATATGATTTTTCAATTCTATTAGTCCTAATATGTCTTTTGATAAATTCGGTAAAATCATGAATTTGCAGGTTTATTGGGGTAAAGAAAGATTTACATTTCTCATAAATATCAATAATTAAGCCAAAGAACCTATGTAACCTATGAAAGCAATGAGTTTCATTCATCGCAATCATAGGTAGCATAGGTTTTTTATGGTGTTGCAAAGCTTATTTATCCAAAGAATAAGAATGAGTCCAACAGAACAATACTATCGCTATGGAATATTTGGAAAAGACATTTGAATGAATGGGGAAGTGATGATATGAGTCAAGCGGATTTCGATGCCGCGCGCAAGGCCGAAGCAATCTATCATAATGAGTTATATAGTGCGCATGAGATTTTAGAACCGGGAACATGGATGTCCAAGCCTAATCCTGTAGTTATGGAATTATTGGATCGTCTATTACTACATAAGGATCAATTAACCGTACTGGATCTCGGCTGTGGTGCTGGTCGTAACACGATTCCTATTGCAATGCGACTTCAAGAGACGGATAGTAAGGTATTTGGATTGGATTTACTCTCTGAAGCTGTAGATAAGCCCGTAAGTATGGCGTTACGGATATTATACAAGCTAAGGAGGTTGATATTGAACACGCTGACATATTTAAAGTAACTTATGACTATATTCTGGCGTGCGGTTGCCTCGAACATGTCTCCTCAGAGGTTGCGTTCATACAGGTGCTTGAACGAATGAAGCAAGGTACTCAAGTGGGTGGAATCAATTGTATTTCGATGAACACAGAAATTCAGGAAGTGGAGCGAGATACGGGACGAATGTTAGATACGTTGATCGAGCTCAATTTGCGGAAGGATAAGGCCTATTCTATACTTGAAGCCGTATATAAGGGCTGGAATGTACTTGAACAGAAGACCGTCATTCACTCGGTTGATGAGGATAAATATGATGTACCTACGCAGTTTCGTAGTCAGTCAATTACTTTTGCTGCTCAGAAGCTAAGAGCAACCTAATACTAGGTTTACGATAAGAATATATGACATCCGATTGGATAAATCCAGTCGGTTTTTTTAATGAAAAAACAATTATTTTAGTAGGATTCCCCCATGGATTGAGGTCCCTATGCAAGTTCATGGTATAATAAAACGATTATATTGTGAATTGAAATAAGGTTACTAAGAGACGTGAAGTAGTACGTCAAATTTAGCAGTGAATGACTTGAAAAGGGGCTGGGTATTTGAATGTCATACAGTTAGGACCATTGGTTCTAAATCTAGAATTACTGATATTTATATTGTCTGCTTTCACCGGTTATTTGGCCTTGAAATACCGCTTGAAGAAGGCAAGGGTTACAGTTGAAGGGAATATTAGCGATAAATTTGTGAACGCTCTCATCTTAGGTTTTGTGATATGGAAATGTAGCTTAATCCTATTTGATCCCATGTCAGTGATAAAGTACCCAATGTCACTGATTTACTTTAGTGGTGGAGATAGAGGGTTAGCGTTGGCCATCGTTATTTCAGTTATTTATCTATGGATTCGTACACGTAAAGACGGTACAGACATCATTTTGAATCTGGATGTCTTATTGGTTGGCTGGATGGCGAGCAGTAGTATGTGTCATCTCTTGCTCTTAGTGCTACATAAGGAAAATGTATTGTACCATGCACTCTACATAAGTCTGAATATCGTGCTCGTGTTATATTTTTATACTAGAAAAGTAGAGGCTGGGGATTCAAGTGTTCTAAGCCGTATTATGATCTGGTATAGCTTGGTTATGATCGGAATCTCATTCATTGAAAAGGATAGAACGTTGTTTGTATTCGGATCCACGAAGGAACAAATATTCTATGTAATCATGTTTATCTTAGTCTTATGGATTGATAACGTGATGGATAAGCAGAAGAGAAAGGAGAGTCATTGATGGAGAATACATCGGTTATTGTAGCGCTGATTGCCGGCATTCTATCTTTCCTTTCACCTTGTGTTTTTCCGCTGATTCCTGCGTATGTATCACATTTAACAGGTTCCTTCGTACAAGATAATCGAGTGAATGTCGAGAAAAAGTTACTTATGATGCGTTCAATAAGTTTTATTCTGGGATTTAGTGTGATATTCGTAGCGATGGGTGCATCGGCTAGTTTCATAGGTCAATTGTTTAACGGTAACAGAGATCTGGTTGGCAAAATCAGTGGATTATTGATTATCGTATTTGGTCTTCAAATGGCTGGTGTGCTGACATTACGTTTTCTTATGTTTGAGAAAAAGTGGGTTACGACTGATCATTCTAAAAAAGGAAATGTGAGTTCTTTTATATTAGGACTAGCCTTTGGTTCTGGATGGACACCCTGTGTCGGGTTAGCTTTATCCTCGATCTTACTGCTTGCCGGATCAACTGACACGCTATATAGCGGTATGTTCCTGTTGTTTGTATATTCTATCGGACTAGGAATTCCTTTTCTGATATTGTCCTTTATGATTACACGTTCCTTAGGGATATTGAAAAAGATAAATCGATGGCTACCTACACTTTCAATCCTGAATGGTTGGATTTTGGTCGTAATGGGATTGTTACTGTTCTCAGGTAATTTGCAAAAGATAAGCGCCTATTTGGCACAATTCAGCACATTTAGTTATTAAAAAGGAGTACACGATACGATGCGGAAAAATGGGATTGCGATCATCATACTACTGATTCTAGTCGTATGGGGAGTTTACGATTACACCAACAATAATGGACAACAAAATAAGCAAGGGAGTACTTCGGGGGCAAAAGTCGGCATTGCAAAGGGAAATATGGCACCCGATTTCAATTTGCTCTCTCTGGATGAGAAAGAAGTGAAACTTTCGGATTTCGTGGGTAAGAAAGTGATTTTGAACTTCTGGGCTACTTGGTGCCCTCCCTGTAGAGTGGAAATGCCACACATGGAGAAGGTCTTTAAGAATGATGGGGATAATGTGATCGTATTATCTGTGAATCTAACTCAAACGGAAAAAGGCGAAAGTGATGTTAGGGCGTTTGTTGAAGATTTCGGACTTACCTTTCCAGTAGTGATGGATACAAAGGGTGACGTCGCCAGTACCTATCAAATATCCGCATATCCGACGTCGTATTTTATTGATTCCCAAGGGATCATTCGGGAGATATTTAAAGGTGCAATTAATGATGAGATCATGGAAAAGGCACTATCCAAAATAAATTAAAAGTATGTAATGGCATAAGGGACCCGAAAGATAGATACTTTTATGAGAAGTACTTGTCTTTCGGGTATTTCATTAGGAATGGAAGATTCGTCTGGTTAAGTTACGATATCCTCGGATAAAGAATAAAGGAATGACATCCATAAAACCGTTAAGTTTATAAACAGTGATACTAATAAAGAATGACAAGACTATAGCACCTGCAATGTCTCCCGGATAATGAACACCAACGTAAATTCTAGAGATCCCCGTAACTACCGCTAAAAGTAGCATCCAAATCCCTAGCTTGCGCTTAACAAGTAAGACGCTAAAAGCAATGGAGAACGCCAAAGTAGCATGATCGCTTGGAAAGGAAGCATCGGGAGCATGTGGAATTAATTGAAGGACCTGGTGTTCGACGAAAGGTCTAGCGTGGTTAATCGTTGGAGAGATGACCATGCTCGCGATTAACAATGCAACGGATGCGGAGAAGAACGAATAGAAGACTAGCTTTTGATTAGATTCATTACCGGTAAACCACAGAAATACCATGGCAGCAAGCATAATCCATACGATATCTTGAGCAAATATCTCCATAAGATCATCAATCCAATCGAAATGTCCGGCAAGATGGTTAAAGAAATAGAACAACGAGTAGTTCATGTAGGTATACATCCTTTGTTTTTTCTTAACACTATAGCGAAGGTTTCTGAGATTTTGATGAGAGATAGATATACAATTTCAACCAAAGGGAGTATTCTCATTATTATTTCATTTAAGTTAGATATACTTAAAGGTGAAACCTAGAGTAATAGTGTCTTACCCTGAAGGAGTTAGGAGGAAGAACCATGAAGAAAGTTCTTATCGTTGAAGATGAACTGAATTTTTCCAGATTTCTTGAATTAGAGCTTAACCATGAATCTTATGAAGTCACTGTAGCTTATGATGGGCCGAGTGGGCTACATTTAGCACTTGAACAAGAGTGGGACATGATCTTGCTTGATGTCATGCTGCCTGGGATCAACGGAATAGAGGTCTGCAAGGAAATTAGGAACGTCAAAAAAACGCCCATCATTATGCTTACAGCCAGAAATAACGTGACGGATCGAATACTCGGTTTAGATTGTGGGGCAGACGATTACATTCCGAAGCCATTTGCGATTGAAGAATTATTTGCCCGCATGCGCGCAATTTTCCGAAGATACGAGGACAGCGAACAACGGGTATCCATTCTTACTTTTCATGATCTTGTACTTGATCTCAATGCTAGGATAATTGAACAATCTGGTGAAATGCTAGATCTTACGAAACGAGAGTTCGATTTACTTGTTTTTTTTATGCAAAATATTAATTTAGTTCTCTCTAGGGACACTTTATTGGATAAAGTATGGGGCTATAATACAGAAGTTGAATCTAACGTCGTCGATGTCTACGTTAGATATTTGAGAAATAAATTGAACGATTGCGGAGACGATAAGTATATTCATACCCTTCGAGGCATTGGATATGTGATGCGATCATGAGAGGTGGACTAACTAAAATAAACGCTCTTCCGATCAAGTGGCGGATAACGGTATGGACTTCTTTATGGATGTGTATTTTCTTACTTCTGTACAGTTCGGTTCAATACCTTGTTCTTGACCGATGGTCGCTTCTCGAAGAAGAGCATGCGATACAGAAAAGCATGGATGAAATTGTTGGGTATTATACAGATAATGATTCAAGAGATATAACTGCTAGTAGAGGCTTTCTGGAGAAAGCAAACCAGAAGGATCAATTGATACGTCTTGTAGATCGTGATGAAAATTCGTTATTAACGATTAGTGACAACTTGCCAGATCAATGGGTGTTACCGAAGAGCGTTAATACAATGACTTTGGAAAGCGTCTGGCATAACCAAGAGCATTTGCTTATCCTGAGAAATCCAATTCATATCGGTTCATTTACTGGAACGTTAGAAATGGTGCGTAATTTAGAAAATTATGAGAAGTTAAATCACATTCTACTTCTAGTGATGATTATCGGCGGGGTCTGCGGTATTGCCTTTAGTACTCTCGGAGGTGTCTTGTTAGGTAGACAATTCATAAAACCCATTGCTAAGTTATCTACAACCATGGGAAATATTCAACACAATGGGTTAGCCGAGAGAGTCGACTTCATTGACAATCAGGACGAGTTATCTAAGTTAAGTCATATGTTTAACGAGATGATGGATCGCTTAGAAGCTTCGTTCAAACAACAAAACCAATTTGTCGAAGATGCATCTCATGAATTAAGAACACCAATAGCGATCATCGAAGGACATCTGAAGTTACTCTCACGTTGGGGCAAAGATGACCCCGCCGTATTAAATGAATCTCTACAAGCTTCTCTAGAAGAATTAGCGAGGCTAACGAAGTTAACGCAAGACTTACTTGCTTCATCACATGTAGAAGCTATTGGCATAGAGAACGATCAAGCCGAACTTTCAGTAATATTAATGAAAGTTGTGAATGACTTTACTATCGTCCATCCGAATTTTATATTCGACGTGAACTATCACTCCTTATCTAATATCCATCTAGCGGTGTCCGCGAATCATTTAAAGCAAATCCTGATGATTGTCATCGATAATGCGATTAAGTATTCTGGGAATCAAAATACCATACGGATTGCTGGAGGAACATGGACAGATAATCAAGTGCAAATACAAATCGCAGATAGGGGGATTGGTATTTCGGAAGAACATATTCACCATGTATTTGATCGATTATATCGAGTCGATGAAGCAAGAAGCCGCAAAGTAGGTGGAAGTGGATTGGGACTTGCCATCGCCCGCCGTTTGGTTGAAGGTTATAGAGGACACATTCATCTCACGAGTGCATTACAACAGGGGACAGTCGTTACGATAACCTTACCAAGGAGTACTTAAGTGTACTTGTGATGGACACTCCCCTCTTCCTGACTTTGGTCTTGAGCCTTCATTTCTCACAGTATTCTCATAATGCGGAGGTATATTGGTAGAGTAGTGAAATATTACACTCAAACATATGAGAGAGGGGAAATGAAACTTGAATCAGAATACTTCATCGAAGATATCGAATGAATCCTTAAGTGTCCCACTTGGTGGACGGAAGTTATTAAACAAGGTACCGGAAGTGATGATCTTCTTCTGGATTATCAAAATTATGGCCACCACAGTGGGTGAGACAGCTGCAGACTTCTTGAACGACAATCTGAATTTAGGGTTAACTAATACGACCTTGATCATGAGTGCCCTCTTGTTGATTACACTTATTCTCCAGTTCAGGACAAGTACCTACGTACCTTGGATCTATTGGCTCACAGTCGTGTTAATCAGTGTTGTTGGTACGTTAATCACAGATAATCTTACCGATAACTTCGGTGTACCTCTGCAGGTATCTACAATGCTCTTCACGATCTTACTGGGGGTGTCCTTTGCAGCTTGGTATGCGAGTGAGAAGACATTGTCCATTCATTCAATCTTTACTTTCAAGAGAGAAGTATTTTACTGGTTGGCCATCCTATTTACCTTTGCTTTGGGTACTGCAGCTGGCGATCTTATCGCAGAGGGTCTGAATGTTGGATACTTGATCTCCATGCTCCTCTTTGCTGTACTCATCGGTTGCGTGACGCTCGCTCACTATATCTTCAAGCTGAATGCCGTGCTATCTTTTTGGATTGCTTACATCTTAACGCGTCCTTTTGGTGCTTCATTCGGGGATTTTTTATCTCAACCTCGTGATGCAGGGGGCCTTGAACTGGGAACGACAGGAACCAGTATCGTCTTTCTAATCATTATTGTGGGGTTGGTCATCTATCTAACCAAGATGAGAAAATTAGAAACGATGAACCTTGAAGAGCTTTGGAATGTAGATTGATGTTTCTTGAAAAAAATGTGTGACTACGATAAGCTGTGAATGGACTTTGTTCATTTAATCAGAGAAAGGAAGAGTAGTTATGCATCAAAAAACAGAAAAAGAGAAAATGATTGATGGCGAATTATATATTGCTGGAGACCCACAATTAACGCAAGACCGTGAGAATGCTAGAAGATTAACACGGTTGTATAATCTAACGATAGAAACAGAACATGACAGACGTGTTGAGCTTCTTAAAGAGTTGTTCGGTTCAACAGGTCCTAATCTTTATATTGAACCATCATTCCGTTGTGATTATGGCTATAATATTCATGTAGGCAACAATTTCTACGCGAATTTTAACTGTGTCATTCTAGACGTATGTGAAGTTCATATCGGGGATAATTGTTTCATTGCACCTGGGGTACATATCTTTACTGCGACGCATCCATTAAATCCATATGAGCGAATTAATGGGACCGAGTATGGTAAACCTGTGACGATTGGAAATAACGTATGGATTGGTGGAGGATCTATTATCAATCCTGGCGTTACCATTGGAGATAATGTCGTTATAGCTTCTGGTTCAGTGGTCACGAAAGATGTTCCTAATGATGTGGTCGTTGGAGGCAATCCGGCTCGATTCATTAAACACATTGATGTGAGCAATTCTGAATCTTAAACAATAAGATGTTGCAAACATAAAGTCATATTTCGGAAAATGTACGTTTGTATTCAGGCTGTATTTGTTGAAATTTAATAACAGGTATGATATCATACTTTCAAACTGATGATTGGAGTGAAAAGTATATGTAGGATTTCTTGCAACCAATGTAAATGAATAAAACACGGACTGCGATTTTTCGCATGTTTTATTTTTTATATGCAAGAAAGTTACTATATCTTTTCACTCAAACAATATATCCTAATCTAACTCTATCTTCATATGCAATGGGGAGGGTTGGATTATGTATTTATTTGAGCTACAAGAAAGTAACTTTCTTGTAGCTCTTATTTTTTTATACAGGAGGATATTTGTATGTCATTAATTAATGTTACTAACCTGACGTTTGCCTATGAGGGCAGTTACGATAATATATTTGAAAATGTAAGTTTTCAAATCGATACCGATTGGAAATTAGGTTTTACGGGAAGAAACGGTAGAGGTAAGACATCATTTCTCAATTTGTTGTTAGGTAAATATGAATACAGCGGAAATATATCTGCTCATGTTAGTTTTGAATATTTCCCTTTCCATGTAGAGAACAAGCAAAGTAATACGATTGATGTAATCAACGATATTTTCCCGGATTATATTCACTGGAAGCTCATGCGTGAACTTTCATTACTAAAGGTTTCTGATGATGTTTTATACAGATCTTTTGATTCATTGTCTAATGGAGAGCAAACGAAAGTATTACTGGCTGCATTATTTATAAAGGACAATAGTTTTCTGTTGATAGATGAACCTACCAACCATCTGGACATGACTGCAAGAAAACTTGTCAGTGATTATCTCAAGACCAAAAGTGGCTATATTCTGGTATCTCACGACAGATCATTCCTTGATAACTGCGTAGACCACACCCTTTCTATCAATAAGACCAACATAGAAATTCAAAAAGGTAATTTCTCCGCTTGGTGGGAAAATAAAATGAGGCAAGATAACTTTGAGCTTGCAGAGAATGAGAAACTTAGAAGAGATATAAACCGCTTGTCTGGTTCCGCTAAACGAACGGGTAACTGGTCGCATGAAGTGGAGAAATCCAAAAACGGAACAAGAAATTCCGGATCAAAAGTAGATAAAGGTTATATTGGGCATAAGGCTGCTAAAATGATGAAACGCTCTAAATCAATTGAACAAAGACAGCTAACTGCCATTGATGAAAAGTCTAAACTTCTTAAAAATATCGAAAACTCGGACAGCTTAGAGATTTCACAACTTGATTTTCATAAGAACTTACTTGCTGAACTAGATCATGTTTCTATTTATTATGGTGAGAAAATGGTGTGTGAAGATATAAGTTTTACAATTGAACAAGGAATGCGAATAGCACTTGCGGGTAAAAACGGATCAGGAAAATCTAGTATTATCAAACTTATTTGCGGCGAGGATTTAAATTACACAGGTAACTTCATGAAGGATAGTCAGTTGAAAATATCCTACGTATCACAAGACACATCTCATCTTCATGGGAATCTATCTGACTACGCTGCAAATAACGGGGTTGATGAAAGCCTATTTAAATCAATTTTAAGAAAACTTGATTTCTCTAGAGTTCAATTAGAGAAGGATATATCAGATTTTAGTGGAGGGCAAAAGAAGAAAGTATTAATTGCAAAAAGTCTTAGTGAGAATGTTCATTTACACATTTGGGATGAGCCGCTTAATTTTATTGATGTTATATCTCGCATGCAGATTGAAGAGTTACTACTTGAATACGAACCAACCATTCTTTTTGTGGAGCATGATAAAGAATTTTGTAACAATGTTGCAACTGAAATTATTGATCTCTAGTGTTAGAGTGTTATTGATCTGATATGTTCAAATATTATTGCAGCCTGCGGACTGTTGATGTGGAGCATCTTATACCTGAGAAGAACTCTAATAAGACATATAGGTGTCTAGTTAACTATGTTATGCTCTTGAAGTATAACAGTTCGCAAATTAAAGGAGCTACATCATGGCAGAACCATTGAAACATATGTACAATGAACAATTTTTAAGAGGATTTAGCTACAAGTTACACGATGTATATGATGCTTTTGATATAGATGGATTTATGGCTACAACGCTGGATGACACATGGGAAATACTTGAACTTAAAGCTCGAATGAGACGGATCACAACATCACTCGGGACATATCTTCCTTCTAGGTACGAAGATGCACTAGAGGTGTTGTTCAAGATTGATAAGTCATGTATCGGATTCCCGTATTTGTTCTTCCCTGATTTCATTGAGGTGTACGGCCAGGGTGAGGAGCATTGGGAAATTTCGATGATAGCAATAGAGAGATTCACTTCGAAGTCATCGGCAGAATTTGCGGTGAGACCCTTTCTACTTCGTGATCCCATCCGGATGATGTCCCAAATGTTGAAATGGGCCGAACATCCACAAGAGCATGTTCGTCGTCTTGCTAGCGAAGGGTGCCGGCCGCGTTTACCATGGGGACAGGCACTGCCAATGTTCAAACATGATCCATCGCCGATTCTGCCGGTGCTTGAGTTATTAAAGGCAGATCCATCACTGTACGTACGTAAAAGTGTTGCGAACAATCTAAATGACATCGTGAAGGATCATCCTTCCGTCGTGATCGATATTGCAAGACGCTGGAAAGGGAAGGACCTACATACGGACTGGATTGTGCGTCACGGGTGTCGAACCCTAATTCGTAAAGCAGATCCTGAAATTATGTCGTTGTTCGGATATGCTGAACCTACAGATGGAAGCCACTCTATAGCTACCTATGCATCAATTTCCGTTGCCACAAAGGTACTATCTATTGGGGGGGCATGTGAACTACAATATGAGCTTCACGTTCAGGATGGTGAACCGGCACATGTTCGCATCGAATACGCAATCGATTTTGTGAAGGCTAAGGGGAATACATCACGTAAATCTTTCCTCCTGTCAGACAAGACAGTTGTTGGAGGCACACGACTTCAAGGAATTCGTAAGCACAGTTGGAGGGATTTAACTACCCGCCGACACTATCCTGGAGAGCACCGAATTTCACTATTGGTCAACGGACGTGAAGTTGCTAACACGTTATTAGAGCTTACTGAATTTTAAATTGTAATGCGGTTATTCTGAAGTGTAGTTAATTGGAACCTCTATACGTAGAGGTTCTTTTTTTTGTTCAAGACATTCTAGATGTTGAAGGCGACACTAAAAAGAAGTAATTAAATCTATAAAACAGTTACAAAAGAACCCTCATTAAATGATATGCTCCCCTTATAGTAGACAGAAAAAAGCAAGCCGATTAATCTGTCTATTATGGAGGGGATTTTTTTATGGGCGAAATTAGGAAGACTTACGATGTTACATTTAAGAAAAAGGCAGTCAATCTCTATCTCAAAAAGGGAATGAGCTACAAGAGTGTAGGTAAAGAATTGGATATCGACCATTCCTTAGTCCGACGTTGGGTGAATCATTTTCAAGCGGAGGGAATGAAAGGACTGGAGGAGAAAAGAGGCAAAGCAATAGGCCCTGGAGTTGGTAGACCGAGAACTCGATCAGAAGATCCTGAGGTTAAGCTAAAGCGCCTTGAAGC
>NZ_FTNK01000016.1 GCF_900156375.1 Paenibacillus macquariensis | reverse complement strand
GTAAGTATATTTCCGCTCGGCTGCGCAAGAATGCTGATATCCATCAGCTTCACGCTAACATTGCTCTGCAAAGCTATAGACCCCAGTTTGTCCAGCGTGAATTCTGCTGCCGTTGTTGATTTAGCGACGGGTGAAACTGCCGATGCTGCGTAAGCTCCGTATGTAATAAGCTGGCTTAGAACCGCTGTGCTGAGCAGTACTGCAGCATACGTCTTTCTTCGTTTGTACATGAATTTCCCTCCCTGAATAAAAGTCCTTACATTTTTCCACCACATACTGTTGATATACTTGTCACTTTCACCATATAAGTCCCCGTCAGGTTCACTTCGTTTCCTCATGTTAATAGAAGGTTTTTTAGATTATCTATATAGATTGAACTAAAGACGATACCCCATATTCATGAACTTCTTTAGAAATGATTGAAAAGGTGAGCGCAAACTTTAGTTCAATCTATCTACTTGAAGGGGATAATACCAAATCTTCATGGGATTGGGGTTTGTTTCTTATCATAAACAGTCTCAAGGCACCGCAACCAACCATTCCGCCGGAAGTGTTCAATATGAGGTCATCCACATCAAATGTGCCAATACACAAGAGTAGCTGTGTAACTTCGAAGCATAAGCTTAAAGAAAAGGAGAGAATGAACACATTCGCGAATGATGCGCCTCTTCGAGTGAATAGTTTAGGAATGAAGATACCCAGCGGAATAAAAGCCAGGATATTACCTATCAGGTTCGTAGATGAGAATGGATTCGAGATGGACATACTGTGAATCTCTCTTAAGATCTCCTTGAACAGCGTATAGTTGCCGGGTCGATCGAAAATACGATTAGGTTGGTGTAACGTCTGCTGAAGTTGATAAAGCAGAAAATGGGTGTCAACAGAACCCCACTTAAATAAGATCAGCTTGATTAATAAATACAGATATATAACAAACCCCGCTACCAAAACCATCTTCATCTTAGATGTAGTGTGTTTCACTAATTAACCTCCTTCGTTTTTTATGATTCACTTTTTCACAGTTACAATAACTCCATCTATATTGTTTCCTGATATCTCATATGGGCCGTTCTCCGGTACTTTAAGGATCGTCTTTTTGGAAACCGAATAATAACTAACGTTATATTCTTCACCCTCTACAACTGCCGAAATACTCTTCTTTTCCTTCAAGAAATCCAAATATTGCTCCAGCACGAGGTTACTTTCCTGCATGATGGCACTGTGAGGCAACCCAACATAACGAAAGTGCCACGGTTCATATTGAATACCTGTAATTTCGATTTTGTCTTTGGGATAACGTAGAATAAAACCGTATTTCCATGCGTTTTTTTTCAACCATTTCCCTTCATCCGCTTTACTCATCTTAGTCTGCGTAGATCCTACATCAAGGGATAATCCTAGGTTATGTTCGCTATAACCCGCTGGCAAAGCATAAGCCGAACCCATTTCCTCGTAAAGCTTATCTTGCTTTTCAAAATCTCTATAACCACTGCTAATCAAGAAACGATTAACTCCCTCTTTTCCAGCTACCTCGATCATCTTCTGAAATTCCTGCGCTACATGCTTTGATAGAAGGGTATTGTGATCTAGCAATACATATCCCTGTATCAAATCCTTTTGCTTAAATAAATTCACAATATCGGATTTCACACCTTCCTGTTGAACAGGATAATCCTTGTTAACCAACAATAAATCCCCTTGGTACACTTGATCCTGTGTAACAGTTTTGGAACCTTTTAAACTCATCCCCTGATTTTCATAATCTCCAAGGGTAATCTCACTTTTCTGCTGATAGTAAGCTGTTGTCTTCACAGCTACATACCCTAGCAACAACATCACACATATAAAAAAGCCCAACTTCTTCATCAACTATTCCCTCCTTAACACCTCATATAATCAGGATAGAGAAAACTAGTTAAAAAAAAGCAGGACAAATATAAAGTTTCTCTTAAATTATGGATTCTTGCGGCAGTTGAATCTCAAACAGTGTTCGCAACACATTACTCTCGACCGAAATCGTTCCATCATGCTGCTCCACAATATTCTTTGCAATGAACAGTCCAAGGCCTGTGCCACCTTCTTGATGCGTTCGTGCCCGATCACTCGTATAATACATATCGAAGATATGCGGCAATTCCTCTGGAGCGATATGCCCCCCGTAATTGACGACCTGAATTACAACATGTCCTGAATCAAGATTGCTATTGATATCTACATACAGTCCATCCTTCCCGTAACGAGTGGCATTGGTCAATAGATTCTCAAATACACGGACCAACAGTTCTCCATCGCCAGAAATATATAGGTTAGGTGCAATATTCAATCTGGAAATCAGGTTGTTTTTCTCGAAAACAGGATATAATTCCTCATTCAATTGCATCAGAAGCTCGCTGATGTCTATTCGCTTCTTTTCAACGGGCAGCATGCCATAGTTCATTCTAGTAATCTCGAATAATCCATCGATTAATTTTTCTAGACGTTGAGATTTGGTGAAGGCAATGGATATGAAATGTCTGTGTTGCTCCTCTGTCAAATGATCATCCTTAAGAATTAAATCTAAATATCCCAATACAGAAGTAAGTGGCGTGCGTAAATCATGAGCCAAATTTACGACCAACTGATCCTTACTGTTCTCTGCAAAATCCCCTCGTTCCACCGCCGCTTGCAGTTTTTCACTCGCGAGATTAATATCCTCCGCAATGGTTCTGAACTCATCATTCGAGGAAATATGTACATGATTCTTAAATTCACCATTGGCAAGATGACGAATCCCCTTGGAAATTTCATTAAAGTAGGTGACATACGGCTTCGTGAGCAAAAAGAAAAATAATATAGCTAGCGGAATAAAAATAATTAGAAAAAAATAAATATCCCCTATGTTATAAATGAAGCGACGATACTGGGCTAATCGATCTTCTACGTGAACACCGGCATAATAGAATTGAAGAATTCTATAGATCCCATACGTGGTCATACCGGACAGAAGCATACTTAACCCCAGCAGCAGAATCATTTTTGTCCGAAAACTTCGGATTCGCTTATTCATTGATTGTATACCCCACACCCCAAATGGTTTTGATGAATTTATTCTTGCTGATATCTTCTCCAAGCTTCTTCCGCAGGGTACGGATATGTACCATGACCGTATTGCCTCTGTCATAGTATGCTTCGCCCCACACCTGTTGGAAAATATTTTCCGCGCTAAAGATTTGCTTTGGATGACTTGCTAACAGATATAGGATGTCAAATTCCTTCGGCGTTAACACGATACCCTCGCCATATAAGGTAACGGTATGCTGATCAGGCGAAATCGTTAATCCACCGGCTTCCAGTACCCCTGTATTCACTGCTGTAGGTTGATTGAACACCTTGGAACGACGCAGTTGAGAATTCACACGAGCCACCAATTCCATAGGATTGAACGGTTTAGTCATATAGTCGTCTGCCCCCATCACCAGTCCTGTGATCTTATCAAGATCAGAGGTCTTGGCACTTAAAAAAATGATCGGCAGATGATTCTTTTCCCGAATTTGACGGGTGACCTCGTAACCATCCAGCTCAGGCATCATAATATCCAAAATGGCCAAATCTATCGATTGCGATTGAATAGCATGAATAGCTGCTTTCCCATCGGATGCTTTGACAATATGATATCCCTCTTTTTGTAAGTGCAAGGCAACCAGATCAGCGATCTCCACCTCATCATCTGCTATCAAAATCGTGATACGCCTCATTCCTTTTCCACTCCTAATAAGATGATTAGCAAGATATATTTTCCATGTTGATATATCGATTGAACTAAAGACGAACCCTCATATTCATGATTCTCTTTAGAAATGATTGAACTTGTGAGCGCAAACTTTAGTTCAATCTATATAGCTTTAAAAAGCAGCTCACAGGGAAGCTGCTTCAGTTGTATTGTTTCCTATTCGTTTAAATAGATTGTCACCTTGTTCTGGATCAGTTTGGCAACTTCCTCTGCGGACTTTTGTCCACTGAAGAAGAATACGGAATCTTCGGATATCATGCGAAGTACTTTAGCATCCGCGTCCTCGGATCGATACGTGCCATGAACTAAATGTTTGAACTGCGTAAATTCTTCATCCGATACCTTGGCCTTTTTGCCGTCCAAGAACTTGTATGTTCCGCTTTTAACTTGTTCCTGAATCTCGTTCAGTTTTTTATCGTCCACAGATGCTAGCAGGGAGAGACCTTCTCTCTCTTGCAGCGATTGTGCCTCGTCAGATAATAGGAAGGAAATGAACTTCCACGCTTCGTCCTTCACCGGAGAATTGGCCCGTATCGCGATTTGGGATAAAGGAAAGATCCGCGTTCCTTCTGATTTCCCTATATGCGGCTGTTGCAGCAGTACCGGATTTTCAAAGTGTGAATATAAGCCGCCGATAAAGTCTACCGACGTTACATTGACGTGAGAAAACAACTGATTGTCCGTTTTCGCTAGCTCCTCAGTCATGACTTTTTCATCAAACATTTTTTTGATATTCTGCATCAGTTCCACGAATTCGGGGGAGTCGAACTTTGCCTTTTTCGCCGTGAGGTCGACGAACTCCGCGTAATTGTCCGCGACCATGCCCGTGAGATGGCTATCCGCCGGGTAATACGCCAAGCCATAAAACTGTTTCTTGCCACCCTTCTCTGCCTGTTGAATGAGCTGCTTCGAGATATCCTCAAAGGTATTCCAGTTCCAGCTCTTGTCGTCAATCTTCACAGTGGAGTTCTTAATCACGTTCCCGTCTCCTACGAATAAACTCATCCCGAATCCGAGAGGCATGGCATACATACCGCCATTCACCTTCAATAGTTCCAATACGTTCATTTTCAAATCGCTTTTATTCAACGTTTTGTCTTGTTCCATGGAATCATCCATGTTCAGGAGAAGCTTTTTGCTCACGAAATCATCGATAGGCATGCGGCCGGTTATTTCGAAGATATCCGGACCCTTTCCTGATAGCAGCGCTGTATTCGTCGTTTTTGTGTATTTTTCATAATCATCTGTATTCTGAATTTGAAGATCAATGTCCGGATACTTTTCTTCAAACTTTTTCTCTGCTGTCTTAAGAAATTCGCTCGGTTGTTGGATAGACAAAGTAACGACTGTTTTCCCCTCTTTAATTACCTGTTTCTCTTTAATTACCTGTTTCTCCTTACTTGCCAATTCCTCACTACCTCCAGAACCGCATGCAGTCGTTGTCGTTATTAAAATACCAACACATATCATCCCTAGCCACTTTTTCATCGTATAAATTCCTCCTATAATTTTTATCGCATACATGCTTAACTATTCCATTCGAATACGGTTTCCGTCTTGTAAAGGCTCACTGCTTTCCAGAATAATCAGTTCTTCCTCATAGAGGCTATCCGATTGGATCATCGTTTCTTTGTCATTCGTTTCACTTGTATGAATGAGGACTTTACGGGCAACAAAGACATTCCCTAATGCCCCTCTCTGCTCTTCAATTTTATAAACAAACATGCCGCTACGGTCCTCATGAATAGCCTTATTGGAAATGAGCAATCCCTCTTGCCGTGAACCTTTCTCAAGTTTGATCTTTGCCTGCTCACCCCCTTTCAGTTCAGAGTTAACGACCTTTATGCGAAGAACCTTCTGAGGGATCGTTATGGTCTGGCCCCCCTCTTCACTAGATGAGCTCTCGATACGCGGTTGTTCATTCGCCACTTCCTCAATCGTGCCTTCGATCATACGGGCCTGTTGTTCTTGGACAGTATTTACCTCGACCTCGATCTTCTCTCCGATCGAAATCCCTAAGCTGGACAACACCTTTGAATCAGCAGATATGTCGAATCGATAACCTAGGCTGCTGTTCGAGACAAGAACATCCGGTTCTCCCGCTGATGTTAACCCTTCAACGGCATTCAATTTCGCTATAATACCATCGAAAGGAGCTGTAATATCTTGTTGGCTTGTCAGTTTATCTCTCATCTCATTAATTTTACGTTCCTGCGTATGTAGATTAAGTTTACCTGTCTCAATAGTACGTCTTGCATTCCGAATCTTGAGTTCGTCCCCTTCCATGCTCGACTGAATGAACTGATCTTGAATATTCTGCTGCTCGATTTGCTGTTTTTTTAAATTGGTTATTTCATCTTCCAATTCTCGTTCGGCA
This sequence comes from Paenibacillus macquariensis, assembly GCF_900156375.1. Taxonomy (GTDB): domain Bacteria; phylum Bacillota; class Bacilli; order Paenibacillales; family Paenibacillaceae; genus Paenibacillus_AQ; species Paenibacillus_AQ macquariensis. Next base: position 132,710 of record NZ_FTNK01000016.1, on the reverse strand, counting down.
GATTTGCTGTCATAGATGATTAACTTCTGCCCCTTCTTCACACGATCTCCCTCTTTCACGAGAATCTTCTGGACCTTCCAGCCGGCAGCATTCGATAGTCTAGCTTCGGCGAGCGGTTGCAGTATTCCGCTACCTTCGATCGTAAATACAAGACTTCCAGCAGCCGGCTTTTCCGTTCTCACTTTCGGCAAGGTCAGCGACTGTAGCGTGTTGCTGAACAACGTAAAGAAGATTAACAATCCCATAAAAATAATGAACATGATCTGAATGTTTCGTTTGCGCCTACGATCAGCCGCCACTTTTTCTAACTCCATATCCCGTTCTTCTCCTCCTAAGAACTTTCCGTAGGAAAGTTTACTTCGTAAGCATTATCTGAACTTTCCGTAAGAAAGTTTACTTCGTAAGCTTTGTCTGAGTTTTGCCTAGGCAAAACTTGCTTCGTAAGCATCAGCTTCGCGAACATTACCCCTTGATGCCAGACAATTGAATGCCTTCAATGAAATACGACTCTGCATACAGAAACAACAGCACCATCGGAGACATGTAGAGCACCGATGCAGCGAAAGCGATCCCCTTCTCTTTATTGATCATGGATAAATAAACCGATAGCGGCTGCTTGAACGGATCGTCCAGAAAAATAAGCGGCTGCTCCACCATGTTCCAATAGTCGACAAACAATAAAATAACGAGTGCAGCCAGACCTGGCTTGATCATCGGGATGATAATGGTGCAGAATATCCGCAAATGTCCGGCTCCATCGATCTTGGCCGCTTCGATGTAGGCATATGGAATAGCCAGCATGAACTGCCTGAGCATAAACACACCGAAAGCTGCGAAAATCCCAGGTAATATAATCGCATTCGGACTATTCAACAGCCCAAGCTTATCCGCCATAATGTAATTCGGTACTAGCGTCACTTGGAATGGCATGAGCATCGTCAAGACATAGACGAGAAACAAGGGCTCCCGGCCGCGAAATTTCAGCTTGGAGAACGCGTACGCAGCCAGTGCTGCTACGATGGTCTGCCCTGCGATGATCGGCACCACCATGAATACCGAATTCCAGAACATCATCAGATATTTTGGGCTACCCACCAAAATCTTGTCATACTGCTCCAAGGACACTTTATCCGGCAGCAATTTTAAATTCACAAAAGGATTTGCTCTCCCTGCAACCGCTTCGTTCATCTGCCCTATGGGCCCATAATTGATGCCAATTTCTTGTTCTGTCATGATCGAATTTGTGAAAGTGATTACAATAGGGAATAATAACATGACCGCGATAGCGACCATGACGACCGTTAATGCAATTTTTTTCAATATTTTAGCAACTGGCACAACCCTTCTCTACCCCCTATTCCATGAACTGCCGATGCCGGCGTTCAATCGCAAACAATCCCATGACGATCAGAAAAATACAACCAAACATCAAGGTCGCAGCCGCAGTCAGCTTCTGAATGTCCAACGACATGAACATGTTGTTCATATAGTGCTGCATCATGTATATACTGTCATGCGGATAATCGCCTGCGATCAAATACGTTTCCCGAAATACTTTAAATGAGTTAATGATCGACATGATCACTACAAAGAACATCGTGGATGTTAGATAGACAAGTGTAATACTGCGAAACTGCCGCAAACGCCCTGCCCCTTCAATTTGGGCGGTTTCGTAATAATCCTTCGGGATTTGTTGCAGTCCCGCCAAGAATAATATGACGTTATAGCCGATGTTCTTCCATAAATACACGATAATGACTACATTTCGGGCTGCATCGGTCTTCATCCAATCCACACGTTCGGATCCGAAGTAGCTCAACCAGGCGTTCAGGGATCCGTTCCAATCGAACAGCATCTGCCAGATCAGAATAATCGAGGCGACTGGAACAACAAGTGGTAGTACAAATACAGTCCGCAGCCATTTCCGAAAATATATATTTTTATTCAACAGCATCGCCAAACCTAGTGACAGCACAAGCATAAGCGGAACACTAACCGCGCTAAAATAAAACGTATTGGATGCTGCCTGTCTGAAGGAATTACTCGCGAGCAGCTCGCGATAATTATCCAATCCCACAAATTGGCCGTCTACCGTACTGTCCATAAAAGAGTAGAACACTCCCATGGCAAACGGAATAAGATAGAACAGCGCAAATCCGACACCACTCGGCGCGAGAAACATCAATGCCGCTGAAGTATCTTTGCGGATCCATTTCTTCATTGTTGTCTTCATCATCCTTTCAATAATTACTGTTCAAGGGTACAGCGTTACAATGACTCCATCCATATTGTTGTCCGAAATCCCATAGTGGCGATTTATCTCCATTTGAGCAAATCCAATATCAAGGGATAAAACCTAAATCAGACTCGCTATAACCGTTTCACTTTCCGTTCAAAGACTTCATAACCCAGAAGCAAAAGTATAACAAGCAAAAAACCCATTTCTTCATCCTCAGCTTTCTCCTCCACTCATTTAGAATAAGGACAACTGTTTAAAAAGAAGTAGGGTAATTGTTAAATTTTTCTTAAATAATCACAATAATTTCCTGCTCACTATTTCTCCCTACTTGAAAATCAATAAAAGGTAGCTATGAAAAAAGACACTGAAGAATATAAGCTTCAGCGTCTTTACCAAAATATTATTTTAGACTTATAGCCCTAATTACTCATTACGAAACGATTGCAAATAGTTATGGATGTCTTCTTCGGGAGTCTGAAGCAAGTCAGCAAGCAGCGTTTGTATGGAATGTAGCATCTTAATTCTCTCATCGATCTCAAAGATCTTATTGCGTACTAATCCCTTTTACGTCTCCGGCTCCATCTCTTGACTGAGCACTTGCAGATCTTCTTGGATTTCCTTTAGCGAATAACCTAATGATTTGGCATCTTTGATGAATTTAATCTTCACTAGATAATTATCCGTATAAATACGATAGCCATTCGCTATCCGGTCTGGAACAGGCAGAATGCCACTATCCTCGTAGTAGCGGATGGTTGCCTTGCTTAACCCGGTTCGCTTTGCCAGTTCACCACGTGTCATTCCTTCCATGCCTATTCCCCCAGTCTTTTAACAGCTTTACTCAGATTGCATTTTCTTTTTCGTATATCCTCCGTCATGAAGAACCAGATTTGATAATAGATACAGCATAAAGGTTGAAGTGTACTGCAAGGTCAAGCATTAATTTTATTGGATCTTAACAACTGCTCAATATGATATTTGGGGAATTAGCTGTTTTCATTTCTCCACAAAACATATAGGATAGATAGAGTTTCATACATACAATTAATAACAAAGGGAAGTGAATTAGTTTGCCATTGATTCGACGTTTTTTCGCCTATTATCGTCCTTATAAAGGTCTCTTTATATTGGATTTCGCTTGTGCTGTTATTGCGGGGCTGCTAGAACTAGCATTTCCGCTAGCGATTAGTAGCTTTATTGATGACCTACTACCTAGCGGCAACTGGTCGCTTATCGTGTGGGCCTGTGTTGCACTGCTCGCCATCTATGCGCTTAATACCATTCTGAACTATGTTGTGACGTATTGGGGGCATATGCTAGGTATCAATATCGAAACAGATATGCGTCGCAAAATGTTTGGACATGTTCAAAAGCTCTCCTTCCGTTTCTTTGATAATCATAAGACGGGGCATCTAATGGGGAGAATCACGAATGATCTGAATGATATTGGTGAATTAGCTCATCACGGTCCTGAGGATGTATTCATTGCGATCATGACGTTGATCGGATCGTTCTCATTGATGGCCTACATCAATCTGGAGCTTGCCCTAATTACCTTTATCATCGTGCCATTCATGGCCTGGCTCGTTATCTTCTTCGGTAGAAAAATGACTGCAACCTATAGAAATCTGTTCGGAGAAGTAGGTAACTTCAATGCTCGCATTGAAGATAATGTAGGCGGAATTCGCGTAGTACAATCATTTGCTAACGAACGCCATGAAGAGCAACTATTCGCAGTGGATAATCAGAACTACCGTACAACGAAGCTCTTGGCTTATAAAACGATGGCTAAAAGTATTTCAATCAGTTACATGATGATGCGCCTGATTACGATATTTGTGATGGTCTGTGGGGCATGGTTCTTCATCCAAGGAAAGTTGGATCTAGGCGAATTCATGGCTTTCATCCTGTTATCGAATATCTTCTTCCGTCCTATTGAGAAGATTAATGCCGTAATCGAGAGTTATCCTAAGGGAATTGCCGGGTTTAAACGTTATTTGGAAATTATCGATACAGAACCTGATATCGCTGACAGCCCTGATGCGATTACCGTAGACCGTGTGAAAGGCAATATTCATTTCGACCATATCACCTTCGGTTATGACACTGGTAGACCTATCTTGAGTCAAATTGATCTGACGATTAAGACCGGAGAGACTATTGCATTTGTCGGTCCATCAGGTGCAGGCAAGACAACCATCTGTAGCCTACTGCCTCGATTCTATGATGTAGATGAAGGTAGCATTACGATTGACGGCATTGATATCCGAGATTTCAAGCTAGAATCATTGCGTAAGCATATCGGTATTGTTCAACAGGATGTATTTCTGTTCTCTGGTACGATTCGCGAAAATATCGCGTATGGTGATCTGCAGGCAACAGAAGAACAAATATGGGAAGCAGCTCGCAGAGCATCACTCGCGGAACTTATACGTAATCAACCGGATGGGTTGGATACGGTCATAGGCGAACGCGGAGTGAAGCTATCGGGCGGTCAGAAACAACGCTTATCTATCGCACGTATGTTTCTTAAGAACCCACCTATTCTTATCCTGGATGAGGCAACCTCTGCACTCGATACCGAGACAGAATCAGCTATCCAACAATCCCTTGCTGAACTGTCTGTCGGCCGTACGACATTGGTCATCGCCCATCGCTTATCTACCATCCGTCATGCGGATCGCATCGTGGTCGTTAATGAGCATGGCATAGCCGAACAAGGTAAGCATGATGAACTCCTTGCTACTGGTGGGATTTACAGCCGACTCAATCAATTGCAGCCTAACTAGAACCCATTCACATACAGTTGTAGTTAAGCCTCCATGTAGTGGATATTAGAACAAACCTAAAAAACGGACACCGATAATTCCTTCGGCGTCCGTTTTTTAGGTTTTGTAGCGCTCGTTCCTCTTTATAAAAGCTTTCGAAAGCCAAAGTAGTCAACACGGAGGTTGCTTCAATTGCTCGTAGTCGCTTAATTTCCCTTCGTAGATCAAATGCAGCCGGTCACTTTTCCGAAAATCATCTGGTGTTACGAGTGCTGGTAGCTTATTCCATATTTTGATGCCGGACCGTTCCAGGATTTCTGCGACGAATTGGGAACAAAAGTAAGAGTTGCTGAATTCCACGGGTTCTTTCAGCGCGATGCCAATAACGCCCAGAATGTTATATAGATACTTTTGGTGCTTCTGGATAAAGACCTGCAAGACGCGCTGCATCTTCTCCACTTCACGCTCAGATACTTTAATCTCATAGATTACACACGTCGTATTTGGATACTTACTATACGTGCCCGTCATAATATCTTCCTTCACGAATCCGCCGTTCAGAGGGTTATTCGGGTGTTTCCTCCCAAAGCTGTATAGCTCCGAAAGTTCACGGTTAAAGGAGATTGAGGCGTGATTGTAAGGTGCTTTCGTATAGGTTTGAATGACTCTCGTAAAAAGGGTACCTGTATTCGTAAGTAAAATAAAGACTGAGTGATCAGCTTCCATTCAGAAAATTTCCCCTTATCAATTGTGAGCGTTTCCTTCATAATAACATATGAACCCTCTAAGAGGTTGTTCAAAAAATTCATCTTTTGATCACGAAGTATACCAAGAATCTCAAGATAAGTTGGTGAACCATACTGGACAGCTCATTATTGACGTTAACTCTTATTTTTATCGCTTTATTGTTCATTCATTTGATGTATATTGTGATAAACAAAATACATCCTGAGAAAGATTACGCCACGATTGGTGTCCGCATCAAGACTTGGTGGGGCATGTTCTTCATCTTTTGCCTAGCCACCCTGTTCAATCCAATCGTCTCACTGCTATCCCTCATGGCGCTTACCTTCTTTGCGTTGAAAGAATATTTCTCCATGATCAAAACAAAAAAAGCCGACCGCCGACTCTTTCTGTGGGCGTATCTGGCAATCCCCGTACAATTCTATTGGATTTATACCGAGTGGTACGGCATGTTTATTGTCTTTATTCCACTCTATGTGTTCTTGTTCTTACCCATCCCACGATTGATCAACAAAGGTACGGTCGGTTTTCTACGGAGCGTCAGCTCCACTCAATGGGGACTTATGCTAATGGTTTTTGGGCTTAGTCACTTAGCCTATTTCCAATTTGCTACGCCGCAGTATGGCGCAGGACTTGTGATGTTTCTGGTGGTATTGACGCAACTTAATGATGTTGTGCACCATCTAGCATCAATCTACTTCGGTAAGCGCAAAATAGTCCCGACGGCTAATCCGAATCTGACTTGGGAAGGCTTCGCATGTGCGTTTCTCGTAACAGCAGGAGTGTCCTATCTGATCTCTCCCTACCTGACGCCGTTCAGTCCAACTTTCGGGCTCGTGTCCGGTATGCTGATCAGCTTAAGCGGATTCTTTGGAAGCTTAACTGTTTCCGTGCTAAAGCGAGATTTGTTAATCGGCGATGACGATAAGTTCGATGCTCTGAAAAAAAGCTACTTAAGCCGGGTTGATAGCTTGGCATACACTTCGCCAGTTTTTTTCCATATGATCCGTTATTTTTTCGATTTCATGTAACGAAAGGGCTAAAGTAAAGAGGGGGATTACGCTATATATGTCGAATTTCTTTATATTTATGATGATACGAATAAAAAATAAAACCACCTTAAAAAATATAACTATCATTCTATTATTCCTTAGCATTCTCCTCGGTCTGCGATGGGTTTGGTCCGAAATTTTTAATACTTCGGAACCACCTCGCGCTGTCAATGGTGTACTCGACCTGCGCGGTCGGGACTTAAATAATTCTCCCACCATCCCATTAAACGGCGGATGGAAGTTCTACCCTGATCAATTATTTTCTCATCAGGATGCACAGTTAGCGGAGAGTCAATCCCGTTATATTCAGGTTCCAGGAGACTGGAGTAGCGTGTTGACGAAAGAAGGGGACTCCGCGATTGGATACGGAACATATCAGTTACGAATTCTAGTCGATCCACTGGAGCGGCCTGTTTCATTTTGGTTGAGTGGGATACAAGCCTCTTCTTCCGTGGAAACAAATGGGCTAATTGAGGGCGATATCGGTAAACCTGCCACGAACGCTATGGAGTATAAGCCCAAGAATATCTCCTATACCGCTTCCTACTCTGTAGAAGGTACGAAAGAGATTGAGTTACTTATTCGAGTAGCTAACTTCGACGATCCTTATAACGGCGGTATCCTTCGCTCCATTCGCTTTGGTTCTCAGGCAGCGATCGACTACGTGCGTTTTTATTCCATCGGGTTTCAACTGGTTACCTTTATTGTTTTGCTGCTCCACACTTTGTATGCTTGTATTCTCTACTGGTTTAATCCTCATGAACGGACTTTGTTCCATGTCTGTATGTTAACACTAACTGCCGGAGTCTCCATTCTGGCCGGTAATGATAACATTCTCTTCCTATGGGTGCCGCTCAACTATACATGGGCGCTGAAGATCAGGCTGCTCTGTCTCCTTTGGCATTCCTTTTTTATTCTTCTTCTTTTCAGAGGATTCTCTTCGGCTCCTCCGAAGAGCGTATGGTTGCGAGCATTCACCGCGGCGCTCATTTCTTATTCAGGATTTCTGCTGACTGCGAGCGCTGCATGGGTGAATGGAACGGTTGCGCTGGGGGTGTTTTCCCTTTTCTATTTATTACCCTTTGTCTGGTTTGTTTATATCACAGGAACAATGATTTTCGGGAAACAAGCCGACAATGACGGCGTCTTCTTGCTGCTATCCGCAGCAGGCGTTATGTCTAGTCTTATCTGGAGCTTATGGAATTCCCACACTGCCGTTTACTATCCAATAGATATCATTGCAGCTATTATTGGTTTTTCTGCCTACTGGTTTAAAAAATACTTCCGAAATTCTATAGAAAACACCAAGCTAACCGAGCAGTTAAAATATGCAGACAAGCTAAAAGACCAATTTCTCGCTAATACTTCTCATGAACTGAGAACGCCGCTGCATGGCATTATGAATATCGCTCAGACCATCGTAACGAAAGAGAAAGAATCGTTGAATGAGAGCAGCCTAAAAGATATGGAACTGCTCATAACGATCAGTCGCCGCATGTCGCATATGCTTGGCGATCTTCTTGATGTCGCGCGTCTTAAGGAGCACCGCATCATACTGCAGCAAGAGCCCATACAGGTTCAATCAATCATTCCAGGCATAATCAGCATGCTCAAATTTATGATGGAAGGTAAACCTATCCATCTGAAAATAGATATTGCAGAATCGATGCCGCCGGTCATGGCCGATGAGAAAAGACTCGTGCAAATTTTGTATAACCTTTTGCATAATGCCCTCAAATACACAGAGGAAGGAACCATCTCCATTTCCACTGAAACGCAGAACGGACATGCCTTCATCCATGTCTCCGACACGGGGATCGGCATGAATGCGGAGACACAGGCGCGTGCATTTCTTCCCTATGAACAAGGGTCTCATGGAATAAGCGATGGAAGAGGCATCGGACTTGGATTAAGTATATGCAAGCAGTTGGTAGAATTGCATGGTGGTACATTGACCGTTCGCTCCGAACTGGGTAAGGGCAGCGTCTTTAGTTTTGATCTGCCATTAGCTAACGGGGCGAATCTCTCTTCAATGCAAAGCTCGCTTCAACTTCACCATATAACGGACGAATCGGAAGATCTGCCAGCTGGATTTATTTTTCCAGACACCTCAATCGGCGAATTGGCAACTTCCGTACTTATCCCGCCGCTTTTGAATGCCGGAAATATCCATATTCTTGCTGTTGATGACGACCCAGTCAACCTGAATGTACTTGTTGGAATTCTTTCGTCGGATCCGTATCACATCACAACAGCTCATTCAGCTCGCGAGGTGTTGGAATTGCTAGGCACAAGGCAGTGGGATCTCCTAATCGCCGATGTCATGATGCCGCACATGTCTGGATATGAGTTAACGCAGAGAGTAAGGGAACATTACTCCGTATCAGAGCTACCGGTTCTGCTACTGACCGCACGTAGTCAACCGGCTGATATCTACACTGGATTCTTGTCAGGAGCCAACGACTATGTGACTAAGCCTGTGGACGCGCTGGAACTCCAATACCGAATCAGGGCACTAACTACGCTGAAACAATCCATAAATGAACGCTTACGAATAGAAGCAGCATACCTTCAGGCACAAATTCATCCTCATTTTCTATTCAACACGCTTAATTCAATTATGGCGCTTAGTGATATAGACACGGTCGAGATGCGGAATCTAGGCGATGCCTTTGCATCCTTTTTACGGATCAGCTTTGATTTCCTCAATACAGGAGAACTGATCGAGCTTGCCCATGAACTGGAACTTGCCGAATCCTATTTGTATATTGAAAGGGTCCGTTTCGGGGACAGGCTATCTATCGTATGGGAAATTGAACCTAACATCAACTTGCTTCTTCCTCCGCTTTGCATACAGCCGCTGATTGAGAATGCTGTTAAGCATGGCCTTCTTAGTCAAAGCAAAGGAGGTACGGTTCATATTCGGATTTCTCACCAAGACAACTTCACGCTTATTGAAGTAAAAGATGATGGCAAAGGCATGGAACAAGAACAGGTTGTTCAACTGTTGAGTCCAACATTGAAGGGGAAAGGCGGAGTTGGGCTTTCCAATACGAATCGACGATTGACACAATTAAACGGTCAAGGCTTGTCTATTGTCAGTATGCCCAATGAAGGAACAACGGTTTCATTTGTCATTTCCGACTAACTATATGTGGCACATAAATTCGCATGAAGATCTAAATGTCCTAATCTTCCACTTACATTGTTTAAGGCTTCTGAATAAACAGTTGTGTCCAATACGTTCGATATTGACTTGTTGCTGTTCCTGCCACATACCCCACGCCAATATCCGTAAATCTTGGGTCTAGTATATTAGCTCTATGACCTGGACTATTCATCCACACTCTCGTCACTTCTTCTGGTGTTGTTTGACCCGCTGCAATATTTTCTCCATAAGCACGCCACTTAACCCCGATATGTATCTGGACATTTATATTGTCACTACTACTCTAATATCAGGGCACTTTTAGACAACGCGTAAATACAAAACTATAATAATAGCCTTTCTCAAGCCATAGGTTTGGGAGAGGCTATTGTCGTGATTGATAAGTAAAAGATGTATTGAACGCCCATAATCGCGTATCGTTGATACATTGATTTATTCTTGACTGCCTTACTACTTGCCTTCCATGCCGGCTTCCCACTTCGTTATTTCCTCACGAACTCTAGGTGCTACTTCAGTTCCTAGTAGCTCAATGGCTTTCATTACATCAGCATGCGGCATAGTGCCCACCGGTACATGCAGCATAAAGCGAGTAATGCCTACATTTTTACGGAGGTGAATGATCTTTTGGGCAACTGTCTCAGGATCACCAACATACAGTGCACCTTCAAAGCTACGCGCGGCATCGAAGCTAGATCGGTCATAGTGGCCCCAGCCTCGCTCCTTTCCGAGCACATTCATACATGCCTGAGTAGAAGGAAAAAAAGTATCTGCTGCTTGTTCTGTATTCTCTGCAATAAAGCCGTGCGAATGAGAGCCTACCGAAAGTCGCGATACTTCATGACCTGCATGTACTGCTGCCTTTTTATAGAGCTGCACGAGTGGTGCAAACTGTATCGGTTTTCCACCGATAATCGCCAGTACTAGTGGCAGTCCTAGCAGACCTGCACGGATTACAGATTCTTGATTGCCCCCACTACCAATCCATATCGGTAAAGGATTCTGAACCGGACGCGGATACACACCCAAGTTCTGGATCTCCGGCCGATGCCCACCTTTCCAGGTTACCTTTTCGGAATCCCGTATCTTAAGGAGTAATTCCAACTTCTCATCAAACAATTCATCATAGTCTTCCAAGTCATAACCAAACAGTGGAAAAGATTCAATAAAGGAACCCCTGCCAGCCATAATCTCCGCACGGCCATTTGAAATACCATCCAGCGTAGCGAAATCCTGAAACACGCGCACCGGATCAGCAGAAGAAAGCACCGTCACTGCGCTAGTCAGTCGGATTCGATTCGTTTGTGAAGCCGCCGCAGCCAACACCATTGCAGGGGAAGATGCCGCATAGTCTTTCCGATGATGCTCTCCCACCCCAAACACATCAAGCCCCACTTGATCGGCAAGGGTAATTTCCTCAACAACTTCACGCAACCGCTGTGCGTGACTCATCACTTCACCAGTCTTAACATCCGGTGTTGTTTCTACAAATGTACTAACACCTATCTCCACGGGTAATCCCTCCTTTTTTATAATTTTTCTCCAACGACAGCTATGAAAGCCAATAAAACTTAAGTTTAGATATCTTTATATTGAACTATTTTTTGGTTATTTTCAAATATGTATATTGAACTAAAGTTTATGCTCAGATTAATGCTGATGAATCTGCACATATGCGATTTTGGAATTTCAAGCGTCACTCCAACTATGGACTGCACCTCCAATAGTTAGTTGTGTCTAACAATTGGGGTGCAGTTCACTATAAAGTTAGCATCCATTACACCTTGTTCATGGCTTCTGAATAAACAGTTGCGTCCAATACGTTCGATATTGACTTGTATCTGTTCCTGCCACATACCCCACGCCAATATCAGTAAATCTTGGATCTAGTATATTAGCTCTATGACCTGGACTATTCATCCACACTCTCATCACTTCTTCTGGTGTTGTTTGTCCTGCTGCAATATTTTCTCCATATGCACGCCACTTAACCCCGAAACGATTCAACATTTCCTCCGGAGTACCATAGGTTGGAGACGTATGGCTGAAATAATTCTTATCTCTCATATCTCTTGATTTCAAGACTGCAAGATCTGTTAGCGTCGAATTAAGCGTTAAAGCGGCAATCCCTCTACTTGTTCGTTCTTCATTCACTAATCTAAATACCTGCATTTCATACGCATTCGCTTGTCTTATACGAATCCTAGTCATTTTCACCCTTTTTGTTATTCTGCTAGGATTACGATTAATTCCCCGTCTTGATGATATTCTTTTTCTCATCTTTTCAAACCTCCAACAATATATTTACGTACAACATATATATATTGTTAAAGAGTTAATCCTGCTTGTATCTTAATCTCTGATTCTACTATTCTTTTATCCCAATTATTTCTCTAGATAAGATTTACAACTTGAAATAACAGGAAGTAGTAAAATTTTAGATATGGTAGGGATATCCCATTACTGCAAAAGATCCAATCAAAATCAACATGTATAACAGAAAAAGCCTTGTGCGAATAGACATTGTTGAGAGCATTTCTGACAAACGATTCATAGTTTGTTGTTCTTCTTTCACACCCATTATCCCACTTCAAGTCAATAAGTCATACACACTTCACTATGGTTACTGGACCTATAAAATAAGTGATAAAATGAATATATAGGTTGTGATACCTCATAGATAAAGCATCAGATTGTTTAATCCACAGTGAACAAAAGTCCTAACAATAAAGGGGAAAAATCTGCAATGGTAGCAAATATAGAATGGAAAAATGGCGCACTCGGGCATACCTTTGTAGCTTCGTTTAGCGGAGGAAAGGATAGTGTCTTATCTCTATATAAAGCAATGAAAATGGGAACGCCCGTTGGATTGATCGTGATGATGGAGGAAGAAGGGAAGCGTTCTAGATCCCATGGAATGCCCCCAGAACTTATTCGTGCCCAAACCGAATCTATAGGTCTACCCATATATACTGCCGCTTCAAGTTGGACAGATTATGAAGACGTGTTTATGGGACTCTTGGAACATGCTAAGAATCAAGGAGCAGAAGTGTTAGTAACTGGTGACTTGGATATGCCTGCTCATGGTTGTTGGCATGACAAGGTAACAAGAAATGCTGGATTAAAGCTTGCGATGCCTTTATGGGAAATGGATCATAAAGAAGCGGTTGAAGAGTTTATCAATCTTGGATTTAAGACGATCGTAGTAACAGTGAATTTATCCTTAGGCATGCGAGAAGACGATTTAGGGCGAACGTTAACCCATGAATACGTAAAGGAGCTCGAAGCTCGTGGTATTGACCCATGTGGAGAAGGTGGAGAGTTCCATACCACAGTCATAGATGGACCCATTTTCAAAAATCCTATTCCTGTTCGTAAATGTATGATTGTAAAAGATGGAGATTATGCTTTTTTACCATTGAAACTAGAACAGATGGGCTTTAAGCATGGAGAATATTAAATGACCCAAGGAGAGAAATGCATCTCTATGGTAACCAATTAATTTATTTACCAGACAATCTCGGAGCATTGGAAGAAATCCGAATTCTGGATTTAAGTGATAATAAATTAATAGAGCTTCCTATATCCATCGGTAGACTAAAAAAGTTGAGACGGCTAAACCTTAGAACAAATAAAATAACTGAACTCCCCGAAGAAATCGGTGACTTAGATAACCTCATTGAACTGGATTTGAGAGAGAATAATATACGGGAAATTCCGGATGCCATTCTAACCTTGAACAATTGGAGAAGCTCGATTTGAGATGGAATCATAACTTGAGAATAACGAAAACGTTAGCGTTATTAGAGAACAAAGGATGTATTGTTTATACATAAATCCTTTGTTCATAGCATCTTAACGGATAGCTAAATTCCTGAAATAATCTATCTTACTATCCACAAATCCCTGATCAAAGTCCGCTTCTCCAATAAGCTCGGATTCACTGAAACATAAACCAAAGAGCCAAAGCTGTCTAAGTGCAACAAATACAGGTACGATGTTAATATCATTATCACTGATAAATCTTATGTCCCTGTATCCCTTTAGAAATGCATCCCATAGCTTCTCAACTTCGTCCTTATTGTGCCCACTATGTATTTCTCTTGCTAATCTAAATTCTGCAATATCATACGCTCTCCATCCATAGCCGCAACTATCAAAGTCATAATGTGTCAGTATCCCATCGTCTGTAAAGGCTACATTGGTATTACCATGTAAATCACCATGACATATTCCCCAATCTAATCCTTCTTCCAGATGGTTTACAATCTGTGCCTTTAATCGCATAGCAAGGTCATGCAGACAATCATAATCCTCTTGGCGATGTTCCATATGTGATTTGATAGTGTATAGCGGTTTCTCAATCAGATTCTTGAAATCAAGATTGCCTCTTACATGTTCACTACTAAAATTGTCAGTCTCTTTGTGAATTTGTGCAACGGCTTGTCCAAACAAATAACTATCTTCTATCGTATGAATAGGCTTTTCATCACCTTCAGCATAACTAAACATAACCCCATATTTCACACCTTCTACGACCCGAAAGTCATTGATAAACGCCCCGTCTTTTCGGCTAATGGGTACTGAAACGTTTACACCTTTCACATGGAGACCATTCAATACATCTAATTCAAATGCAATCTCTGAATGATTTCTCCTATCCGCACGATATACTCTAAAAATATATTTCCCTTGCCCAGTTGTTAATACATAAGTGTCATTCATACCCCTTAGGAAATACTGAAGACTTACGGGTTCGTGGACCTCATAATGAGCTTTAATATGCGATAATAACGCTTCTTGTGATAAGAGTGAGTATGCCACGGGAAATAGACTCAATTGTACCCCATCCTTTTTTATGATTAGTACATAATATCGTACCATATATTGTAATTTTATAGGATTGTTATTGTTGATACGGTTCATTACAGGTCTGAAACGTTACATTATATAAGCAACTTGTCTTTTACCAATTTTACCCTTAGCATGAAGTAGGGAACATTATTTTAAAAGGAGGAACGTTAAATGTCACACATAACAGAGCAAATAAATGCCTATTTAGAACCTTTAGCCCAAGACCAGAAATTCTCCGGATCTATCTTAGCTTCAGTTCATGGAGAGATTGTCTATTCCAATGCATTTGGGAAAGCAAATATTGAGCTTGCTGTAGATAACACGACTAAGACTAAGTTCCGTATTGCTTCTCTTACCAAAGCATTTACTGGAGTGTGTATTCTACAATTGGTTGAACGGGGGCAATTACATCTCGAAGATCCCCTAAGTAAATACTATCCCAATTATCCAAATGGCGATCACATCACAATCCATCACTTATTGACACATACCTCGGGTATCGCCAACTACACAGATGATCCTCACATGCTCGAATGGGCCGTACACTCTTCAACACCAGAGAAAATAATAGAACGTTTCTCACAGAAAGAATTAGATTTCTCACCTGGTGAACAATACAAATACTCCAATTCCGGTTATATTCTTCTGGGTGCCATCTTAGAGCAAATTACAGAGCAATCCTATGAACAATACTTACACGAACAAATTTTTGAACCTCTTGGGATGAAGGATTCTAGATTAGACCGTCCAGATTACATATTAGATTTACGTGCAGCAGGATATCACTTTAGCGAGGAAGGAACACTCTTAAATGCCCCCTTCTTCAATTCCACCAATGCCTACTCTGCAGGAGCTATTATTTCCACAGTAGAAGATCTGCATATTTGGGATCAAGCTCTTTATACGGAACAATTGCTAGGGAAATCATCTATCGATCAAATGTTCACCCCTGTCAAAGGGGAGCAAGATTATCATTATGGCTACGGCTGGGTAATTCAAGAGACCCCTTATGGTAAGCTCGTTAGTCACATCGGTGGTATTCCTGGATTTGCTTCCATTCTCCTAAGGTTTATAGATAGTGGAGTTTGTGTACATATGCTCAGTAATATCGCTCAGGATGTCAGTGAAATCGGGAAGAAAATAGCTGAAATCATTCAAGAAAGTCCAGTCAAAAATATCGGCTAACGGATGTTACACCTGTACATATAACTCATCACCCTGACCTCTCGAGGTCGGGGTGATGTTATTTATATCTTGTACATCAAGTTGCGTACAAAAAATCCGTATACTACAATAAAATGATACTGATTTCCTTATATAATCGGATAACAAGGAGTAGATGTCCGGTATGAATCACATAGCTGAGAAAGGGCTGTCCATCAACTCGAAGCAGCCTTTAATACTTATCGTTGAAGATGAACCTCGGATGAGGGAACTGATTGCAGATTATTTAGAAGAAAAGGACTTTGAAATCATACAAGCAGCAAATGGTTACGAAGCGCTTGAACATGTGCGTCGTACGCCTCCCGATCTGGTCATCCTTGATATTATGATGCCAGGCATTGATGGGTTCGAAGTGTGCAAACATCTTCGCAGTCATTCCCAGACGATTATTGTGATGTTGACGGCCAGATCAGAGGAAGAAGATAAATTATATGGCTACGAATTGGGAGCAGACGATTATGTCACGAAACCATTTAGCCCCAAAATATTGATCGCCAAAATTAAAGCATTATTAAGTCGTTGGAACCCTCACGATGTGCCTGCAAAGCTAATGAATCATAGGGATTTAGACATTAACGAACAAGCCCATGAGGTCCATCTTTATGGGGAACGACTCGAATTATCGCCCAAAGAATATGACTTGTTGCTGTTGTTCTCCCAACACCCAAATCACGTATTAACAAGGGACACTCTTCTGAATCGCATATGGGGAATGGACTATTTCGGAGATGCCCGCACCGTAGATACGCAAATCAAACGTCTTCGCAAGAAACTGGGAGACAGGTCTGACTGCATCCAAACCGTACGTAACATTGGTTACAAATTTCAAGATAAACCATGAGGTTAATGATGAAAAGAGAACGGTTATATTTCAAAATATTCTGGGTTACCTTGATCGGGTTGGTGTTATTTACAATTCTGTGGATGGTTCTCCAAACCAAATTTTTCGGCACTTTCTATGTGCATCAGAAATCCAATGAATTATCGCAACAGTTGGAGAAGATTTATCATAAATATGCCGATGGCGTGTATGAACTAAATGATAAGCCAGCAGAGATCGTTGACTTCGAACAACGTTTCTACGGCTTAACAGCCACGTTGTACAAGGAAGGAACTAATATCAACGTGTATGTCGGGGGATATAATACCGTACCCGCTACTCCGATGTCACCATCGCCTTCAATAATGCAACCAAATTACGATATTACTATTCACTCAGATTCAAGACCGACCACCAACACGCCATTGGATGATAAGAACATAGAGATGCTACCTCTCCAGCCGGCCTCCTATCTGAACCCCTATAGCGAGAGGCTACCAGGTGCCTTAAGCATTTGGTTGCAAGATGCCAAGCGGTTTAGCACGCTATCCGAAACAGGCAAGGTAACGGTTACGAAAATATCAGATTTCGATGCTGACAACGAGAACATGCTGATCGCCGCAGTGAAGATGCCGAACACAGTGAACCCTCAGGGTGGAGATGCTTATCTGATTGCGCTAGCTACACTCCAACCCATCGGTGATGCCGTTCAAGTCATGAGCCGATTTTATATGTATTTTTACGTACTGGCTGCATTTCCTATTCTACTCTTTGCTTATTTCCTTTCACGTACCATCACATTACCGCTTATTCAATTGAACAAAGTCGCTAAGCGATTGACTAAGCTTGATTTCACCGCAGTTATACGAATGAACCGCAAAGATGAAATCGGCCAACTTGCAGATACGATGAACAGCCTCGCCCACAATTTGCAGCAAACGATGGCTGATTTGCAAGAAGCCAACACTAAATTGCAGGCCGATATTGAGAAAGAAAAGCAGCTTGAACGACTGCGCAAGCAATTTGTAGCCAGTGTGTCTCATGAGTTGCAGACTCCCGTCAGTCTTATCCAAGGCTATGCGGAAGCGCTCAAAGACAATGTAGCCCACGGATTGAAGCGAGACAAATATGCGGGCGTAATTATTGAGGAATCGGAGAGAATGGCTCGTCTTGTGGCCGATCTACTGGACTTATCCCAATTAGAGAGCGGTCGGTTTGCACTTCATTGGTCAAAAGTTCCGCTTCAAGAAACGATCCGCTCTGTATTCATCAAATTGGATCCGCTCTTGAAAGAGAAATCCATCCGTCCCCAATGGGTTGGGCTTGATACGGAAGAATTGTGGGTAGAATCGGACCGACAGCGGTTGGAACAAGTGCTAATCAACCTTCTCAGCAACGCAATACGCCATACACCTGTTCAAGGACGTCTGGAAATACGGTTGATACCCGAACACTCGTCAGTATGGTTAGAAATCACGAATGAGGGCTTGCCAATTCCAGAAGGGGATCTGCCTTATATTTGGGATACCTTCTACAGAGCAGATCGCTCAGGTAGCCGTGAACTTGGAGGGACGGGCATTGGATTATCGATTGTAAAAGCTATTTTACAACGACATGGAAGCCAGTACGGCGTGCGAAATGAGGAAGATGGCGTAACCTTTTACTTCACCCTTCCTCTTCAGCGCACAACTTAATGAATACAATATAAACATAAATAAAAACAGTCTAAACCCCTTCCATACAGAGGTTTAGACTGTTTTTTATAATCACACAACTATGACTATCGCTTTATTTCCTAAGTGCTTCCGCAGGCTCAGTTGCAATCAACTTCCGACTTACAATCGTACTTAATAACAGAATGATGATGAATGTTGAAATCACGGTAATTACAACTTGCGAGATCCGGATAATCAAATCCCCACCTAGTAAGAGGCTATATACATAATGGATTGCGAAGAACATTCCCATACTAAATACCGTTGCAGTACAAGATAAAAGAATATTTTCAGCAGATAAAATCCCTCGAATCCATCGCTTGTTATAGCCAAGAGCTGCTAGAACTCCTATTTCACGGTACCTTGCGTTCGTTTGTTTGGCAAGTAATACGCTACTTAGGAATAGTGCTATGGATAAAATAAGAATAGAAACAACCATAAATAGCTTCTTCAAGTTGTTGAACGTATTCTCCAGTGCAGCAACTTGCTCTACAGCTGTCTTGGTAGATATATGTTGTTTGGTTAACCCTTCAGTTACCGATACAATGTCCGAAAAGTTGATCACATCATAAGATACGGACCGTGGCTTCTCTTCTCCCACATGCTTATACATGGATTGTTCCACATCAGAGCTGATGAAGAAATCATCATATCCTGCGTTATAAATCCCGCTAATGGTTAAGAGGTGACTCTCGCCTTCATATTCAAGTGTTAACTTTTGACCGATGAGTTCATGGATGTTATTCGTAAATTTCTTACCTACACTTGGTGTAATGGAGATCTCATTCTTCCCAGATCTCGGCATGATACCATAAGACATATTTTCAGTCGCTTTGGGCATGGGTATTTTCTCATTAAAGCTAACTACTTCTTCATCAAAAGCAAGCGATAGATCTTGTAGCACATACTGATGATAGATATTGTCAATTCTAGGATCTTCACTTAATCGTGTAGATGGATCTTGGTTCTTATCTATCGCAATATAGCCATTATTGAACGCGGTGTTCTTTTCTATGAAATCAGTAATCGACTTACTCATAATATTGTTAGAAGAGAGCGATACAACGAATAACGAGATCCCGATAGCAATGACCACACTAACCGTGAGATAGCGAAGAAGATGCACTCTAAAGTTCCTAACAGCCCGCTTCCAAATGGACACTTTGGCACGATCATGACGTTGCTGTGATTCCGTATGTGCCTGTGCTTGCGAAGGTGTTGTTGTTGCTTCTTCTGATGAAACAACCTCTATCTTCCCTTCCACAATGGATATGACTTCATCAGCCCAAGCGCATACCTTTGTATCATGAGTGATGACAACGACCAACCGATCCATCGATATTTCTTTCAAAATATCCATAATCTGATTCGATAACTCACGATCAAGCGCTCCCGTGGGTTCATCTGCAAATAAGATTTGTGGATCATTCACAAGTGCTCTGGCAATCGCCACACGTTGCCTTTGCCCTCCTGAAAGGTTCTCGACCTTTTCCTCCGCCTTCGTTTCTATGCCAAGTTTTGCGAGTAACGCAGAGACCTTCTCAAGGTTTTCTTCCGCTGGTTTCCCATTTAACTCTGCCGCAAGCATAA
This sequence comes from Paenibacillus macquariensis, assembly GCF_900156375.1. Lineage (GTDB taxonomy): Bacteria > Bacillota > Bacilli > Paenibacillales > Paenibacillaceae > Paenibacillus_AQ > Paenibacillus_AQ macquariensis. The sequence goes on along the minus strand of NZ_FTNK01000016.1, from coordinate 112,538 downwards.
TATTCTCTACAACCGTATAACCACTAATCAAATTATAGCTTTGAAAAACAAACCCAATATGTTGTTGTCGAAATTGACACAGTTCTACTGGATTCATCGTCGTGATCTTCTCATTGCATACCGTAATTGTTCCATCATACTTCGTATCAAATCCTGCGAGCAGGTTTAATAATGTACTCTTCCCACTACCTGATGCTCCAAGAATACAGGTTATCCCTGTATCTCGAAACCTGTAGTCAATAGATTTAAGAATGGTCTGGTCACCGTATTGTTTGGTTATGGCTTCTAATGTAATCATTATCTGTCACCTGACTTCAACGATTTAAACATATTCACGGTAGGGATAACCATCGAAGCAACCACTCCACATAAACCACTTAGTAGGATGATCAATCCACCTGCTATAGCGAATGTTGTTACATCCACAATACCCGAACCTGTAAAGGACTTCATGGCCATGTTGATGAGTGGAGAGGTAACTAAGAACAATACGATGGCCGCTATGCCAACAAGTAGGTATTCTAACAACGTAATCTTTGTCAGATGGCTATTGGTGTATCCGTTTATTTTATATATCGCATACTCCTTCTTACGCATAGCTGCCGTCATGAACGAAACAGCAAGGGAAACGACTAGCGCAAGAACACTGATGACAATGACCGCTGAGCCCGATTGCTCTTTGGCCTGATCATTTAGTCGAACCATATCTTCCACAAGTTCAAATCTACCATTTGGGACAATTCCGTTAGCTAGCAGCTCGTCCTTCAGCGAAATCATATCTTCAGGGCTCTTTGCTCTCATAGAGAAATTAGACGTTTTGGACGCCATGTTCGCTTGTCCGCGCATTTCCATAACCGATGATTTGCTGAAAAAGAAAGAGTCATCGACGGGGTATTCCTTAAACTCACCGTTATTCTCGACAACCATTGTTGTATCCGCCACACCAACGATGGTTGTAGTCGTACCTACAGGCATCTCAACAGGCTGTCCTGAATCCCAATTGAATAATGTTCCGCTGAGGTCTATCGTCTTACCGATGAGTTCTTTATTTGAAAGACCTACAATATCCCCCAAGCTACTTGACACAACAACTTCATTACCATCACCCATAGGCATTTTCCCAGCTAATAACTTTTTAAATACAGGGACATTGTTTGAGGTTTCAATGGTGTGTTCTTTACCGTCGATTACGACCTTAATGTTACCCACTGCCTGGGCAAATACGACATGCTCCACACGTTCATCTTTTAAGTATTTATCATAAAGACCTGCGATATCCTGATTTACATCGACAGCTGGCTTTTGCTCGTCTTCAGATCCACTCATACCCCCTGCACTGATAAAGCTGGCTGCAATCTCAACATCTAACAATCCCTCGCCAATAGACTCATACAATTCTTCAAAGCCATTTTGACTACTGTTTTGTATACTACCTGATGTATTCATTAGCAAAAAACTTGTGGATACGAGTATGGCGAGCGCAAGCACTGCATATCTACCTATTTTACTTTTCACGTTCGTGATGGATACGGATAGCGCCCTTTTTAACGATAATGCTGGGTTGGTTGTCTTCTTTGAAGTTATTGTTTTACCTTGTTCTTTCAACGTTGTTGAAATAATTTCACCCTTGTCCATTTCGTAAATACTGCTTTTGTCATCAAGCATTGAGCGATCATGCGTTACGATAATCACTGTTCGCGTCTTGGCGATTTGTTTGAGTATATTCACAATAATGCTAGCAGACTTCGGATCAAGAGCAGCCGTTGGCTCATCTGCAATAATAACTTCTGGATTCTTTACAAGTTCTCTTGCAATAGCCACTCGCTGTTTCTGTCCACCAGATAGATTTCTTACCTTTTGATTTGCCAGCTCATTAATTTTAAGTTGTTTCATTGTATACATTACTAATTCATCGGACATCGCATCATTTAAGTAGAGGGGCATTTTAATGTTATCAAACACACTTAAATCGTCGATCAAGTTAAACTCTTGCCATACAATCCCGATTTTTTTGTTGTAATACTCACTCTTTTCCTCTGTACTAAGCGCTTTTAGACTTTGTTGTCGGTAATAAGCTTCCCCTGTGAAATCTTGATCCAAGCCAGAAAGTATTTTGAGAAGTGTCGTCTTCCCACTACCAGAGGCACCAATAATAAAGTTAAGTCCGCCCTTTATTTCAAGCGATATGTTTTTGAGTGCGTACTCCTGACCAAAGACTCTTGATACATTTTTAATTTCAAACATGTTTGTTCTCCTAACTATTTTGTATTATTTCCCAGAAAATACTGAAGATAAATAGAAATTGATTGCATACTAAGATTGTTGACACGTTGTCCGTTATTGTCGCTAGCGGAACTCTTATACTATATATGGATCATGTGTCAACCAGATGGCGGATTGGTAGAGAAGTTCATCTACCTTATATACGGGGTTGTCCTTCAGTCAAAATACGGGTGCCACTCTGATCTTAGGCATTGCGGGTGTCGGATCATGGGAAATCGGGAACAACCCTATGGTTGTTCCCGATTTCCACACTAAGGTTTTTCTGCGCAACCGCGTTATATACATGTTATGTATTGTGTTATGTTATATTACACAACTCTTTGATTTATGCCCATTTTTTTCTTTGAAGCAATTAAATTCCATTAATTTCTTGTTTTATTATATGAAAAGTGTTATTCTTGTGTTAATTAAAATAACATTACGGGAAATTGAAAGGGTGGATAGCTATGAATGTCGCTTTCGTTGCTCATGATCACAAGAAAGACGAAATGATTCAATTCGTTATTGCTTATCAGTCCTTGTTCGAGAAGCATACATTGTTTGCTACTGGCACAACTGGCGGATTAATTATGACAAATACGAATCTAGATATTGTAAGATTCATGTCAGGGCCACTTGGCGGTGACCAGCAAATCGGAGCCATGGTCGCTAAGAATGAACTGGACTTGTTAATTTTCTTTCGTGACCCCCTTGTTGCGCAACCACATGAACCGGACATTACCGCTTTACTCCGACTATGCGATGTATACGGTATCCCTGTAGCAACCAACATGGCAACTGCCGAGTTACTTGTACACGCACTCGAACGAGGAGATTTCAGCTGGCGCGAAGTCATTCATCAATGCCGCCCTACCAATATCGCTCACCGTAAAATAAAACCAGTTGAAACTAAGGTCACTGCACAAACAGAATATTTGAGTGATGCTAACCTTCCTACAGCAGAATCCCAATAACTATAAAGAATATCGAACAATCTCTAACGAAATAACAAGAAGGAATCCACCTCCGTATATCGAGGTGGATTCCTTCTTTCATGAACATATTCATTCACCATACTTCTACACTTTCATCATTTCCCCATCAATTTACCTCTATATCCGTTAACGGGCAACCGATTTGAAATACTGAAAGACCTGATTTAATTTCTTCTCATGCCTACCCTTCGGACTTTCCATGCTACCGAATTCGAAGAATTTCACTTTTCGTATCCCCACATATTGAAACAAAGCCTTTCTCATGAGCACTTTATGAGCATTATTCAACCAATATAAAGGGTAGAACATAGGACCTTTCATGGTTGATATGCACACCACCGACTTACCCTTCAGCAACCCTTCTGGTAACATACCGCCCTTATCCTTGTATGCAAAATTCGAAGCAAACATTTGATCGATATAACCCAAGAGCATTGCGGGAGGTCGTCCCCACCAGATGGGATACACGAACACAATCTTATCTGCATTCAGAAGTTGTTCACGATATTTCGCAAGCTTGGGATCGATGTACATATCTCTTCTACGTTTGTTTTCATTAAATATAAGAACCGGATCAAATCCCTCTTCATATAAATCAAGCACCTGTACGTCCGCAATATGTATGTTCTCGCTGCTGCCTTGTATGACTTTTTTCAAAAATGCATAACTTAGACTCTTGTGATTCGGATGCGTATAAATGACTAAGACTTTCATTGCTCCACCTCATTAATTATCATTTGATAACTAAATGGTATCACGGACATCTTTTAGTTGTCAAATGATAATTGTATTGTGATAATCAGTTTGTTATTGTTTCATTAAGAGGTGAGGCTTGTGAATAAAGAAGCGTTGTTCCAAAAATGTGTGACCTTTGCAACGTCCGTACATGAAGTGACATACGAATTAACCAAAGATATTAAACCCGATGACATTACGCCCGTTCAATATAGTATTCTGGAGTACATTGCGGTTAGCCAACCCGTTACTCTGAGTCAGATTAGCGATTGTAAGCATATCTCCATGCCGAACACGAGCCGTGAGCTCAAGAAATTAACTGAGAAGAATCTCTGCGAGAAGTTCGATGTTGCTGAAGATCGCCGTAAGCAATTGATTCGGCTTTCCGAAGTAGGACAAGCGATGATGAATGAGGCCTTTCAACGGATAGGTGGACGTTTTCTAGATCGAATCAAGGATGCCTCCGCAGAAGAACTAGAAGAGATCCAGCGGGCGCTGGATCTGCTTCAATCTAAGGTGTTTTATGGAGATAAATGATTCAGGTTACCATGCCTCCATGAAGGAATAGCATTACAACAATATTCAAAGGGCACTCCTGTCTAAGGGGTGCTCTTTCTACTATTTGTAACGCTTGAATTCATCTCGACACCTTCCTTCCATCTTGATCGAATGAGAAATGATTATTTGAAACAGTTATTAACGTAACTGGTCTATAAATTCCGCCATAGAACGTGAAATCAGAATTTTGGGGATAAACATCTTTAGTTGCATTATCTGCTGAAACTGAGATGTTATTAGTACCCTCTACTAAATATTCTGTAATATCCGCATAGAATGTTGAGTATCCACCGCGATGCTCCACCACGAACTTCCCGTTGACATACACTTCAGCAACTTGAGCCACGGCCTCAAATTTTATGAGAACACGGCCTCCACTTTCCACTGCAGGCTTTTCAAAATTCTTTCGGTACCAGCATTTCCCTTTATAATAATCGACTGTACTCTGACCATCGATGTTATTCCATGTATGGGGTAACGTAACTGCTTCAAATTGTGATTCATCTATTTCAATATTATAAAAGTCACCGTCTGTTTTGATAAACCGCCAGTCATTATTCCAAACTTGTGAAATTCTCATTATGTACCTCCTGTAATCAATTTATTATGGTAACGGTTATGAATTGTTATCTATTCTTCTATTACATTCTAGAAGATTAATAACGATCTTATAAGAATCAATTTGTTTTATTAGTAGGATATGCAACCATTTTTGATAACGGTTTCACTTTTATTCATTACAAAACAAACAGACCGCAGCAGAATGCTTCGATCTGTTTACATAAGGATTCTAATGGATTCACTTAGAATTGTAATGTTTAAGTTCTACATTTCTATATCATGTCCCACAGAAAGTTCGGTAAGGAAGTGCTGAATCCGCAGGTAGCGTAGCATACATAGCCTGTTCTGGTGTGTGTGCATAGGGATTTGAGAGAACCTCAAGCAGTTGCTCCATGACGCTATAATCTCCATGATCTACTGCCGCTGCTAGTGCTTCTTCTACCCGATGATTTCGGGCAATAACCGCAGGGTTACTATTTCGCATCAGCTCATGTGCTGCGTCTTTCGATTCCTGTTGTCGCCCTAGTCTCTCCTGCCATAACGTATACCACGCCGTGAACTCAGGCGTGCCAGACAGAACCGTATCCTCCACCGTATTAAATGTTAAGGCAAGGAAAGTATTTGTATAGTCCACATGATACTTATGCATCAGACTCAGGAGATCTTTGATAAGTATCTCATCTTGTTCCTCTTCGTTAAATATGCCAAGCTTCGATCTCATTCCAGTAATCCAATGACCATAATACAACGTTGCATATTCTGCTAACGCATCCTGTGCCAATTCGACTGCTTCAGATTGATCTTCATGAAGTAATGGTACAAGGGCTTCCGCAAATCGTGTAAGATTCCAACCACCAATATTCGGCTGATTCCCATAAGCATAGCGACCTTGTCGATCAATGGAACTAAACACCTGTGCAGGATCAAAGATATCCATAAATGCACAAGGACCATAATCAATCGTCTCTCCACCAATAGCCATATTATCCGTATTCATGACTCCATGAATAAAGCCAACCAATTGCCACTTCGCAATCAGCATCGCCTGACGCTTAATCACTTCCTGAAGTAAATGAAGATAGCGGTCCTGTCCCTCTTCAATATCTGGATAATGTCGTTGTAATGTATACTCCGCAAGCACCCGAATATCCTCAACATTGCCCCATTGTAAAACATATTCGAATGTACCTACGCGCAAATGACTGGTCGCTATACGTGTAAGAATGGCACCTGGCAAGTGATTCTCACGAATAACCGATTCACCCGTTGTCACTACTGCTAAGCTACGCGTCGTAGGAATGCCAAGCCCATGCATCGCTTCACTAATGATATATTCGCGCAACATGGGTCCAAGTGACGCTCGACCATCACCACCGCGAGAGTATGGTGTTCGACCCGCACCCTTGAGTTGTATGTCCAATCGCTCACCTTGAGGCGTGATATGCTCACCAAGTAGAACAGCCCGTCCGTCACCTAACATCGTGAAATTCCCGAATTGATGACCTGCATAAGCCTGAGCGAGAGGTTGCGCATCCTCAGGAATGCTGTTGCCAGCAAACACGGCTACGCCTTCTTCACTTTGTAATGCTTCTATGCTTAACCCCAAGGATGTTGCCAATTCCTCATTGAGAATAACGAGCTGTGGCGATCTTACAGGCGTTGGGTTAGTACTGGTAGCAAATAATTGTGGTAGACGAGCATAACTATTATCAAATTTCCAACCCGCTTCGAATCTTTCATCTCCCATTGTCATCACATACCCTTCTCTGCTTTATTATTAAATTCTATGTAACATCCAATAGAAATCATTGATCACGGTACTTAGCTAATTCCGATCCATACATAAGCTCTTTTAGCGTATACTTCTTCCCATTTATTATACCCTTCCTCATCATAGATGGGCGAATCAACGGTGAATAAAACTTTTTCCTGAAATAGTATTGTAAATTATTCCATTCGCTGTTATATTATCATTATCGATAATGATAATAATGAAAAACAGCAAACCAGAAAGGATGTTAAGCACATTGAGCGAGTCCAAAGCTGATTTAATCCTTCATCCGATACGTATGCGAATAATCCAATCTTTAATCGGTGGAGCACGCCGAACAACGTTGCAACTCTCAGAAATCATGCCAGACATTCCACAGGCGACAATGTACCGCCATCTGAACAAGTTGCTTACAGCCAAAATAATTGAAGTAGTTGAAGAGCAGAAGGTCCGCGGCACCTTGATGAAAGTGTACATCCTCACTGAGAATGGAGGCGATATTCCGATAGAGGATCTGAACAACATGACTTCAGAAGAGCATATGGATTTATTCATGAAATTCATCGCCTCCCTAATCGGGGATTACGGAAGATACATTCAACAAGAGCACTATGATCTCGAACAAGATGGTCTTTCCTTACGACAACTAGAGCTTAATTTATCTGACAAAGAATATATTGAACTACTACATGGAATGCGGGCACAGATGATGCAACATATCGGCAATGAGCTCAATGGTGAGCGTAAACGACGTAATATTGTTACCATCTCCATCCCTGAGCCAAAACGTAGTTAATATCACAATTAGATAATATGAGGAGTGAAAGTTGATGACATCCATTAATGCTGATAACAGCAACGAATCGCAACAACAGTATGAACAAGTAATGAACAGAGCGAAGTACTTTCTACCGTTGTATCTCTTAGTTCCTGTGATGTTCTGGTTGGTATTCCACTATAGCGGTACTGCAATGGAGTGGAAAGCATTCGGATTGGGTGCACTTGGATGGGTAATCGCGTTCTTTCTAAGAGGGCCACTGAGTGCAATTGTCATGAAAATGCCGAAAGAGAAAGCGACCACGATTATCGTAGCCTCTTCGGGCGTATTCGAGGAATGTGTTCGCATCGCGGTGTTATTATTAACCAGCCTGACATTCTCATGGTCACTATCCATCGGTCAGGGTTGGGCGGCTATTGAAGTCCTCTTCGTTATTATCAATTTGATTGTCATGATCTCTCTTTCCAAACGTACCGATGAGAAATCGATACAAGCTAAAGAAATGCTCCAAATGCAAGGGAATATGAACGCTCATCCGGTGTGGGGCGTGATTGAACGGATTTTTGCAAGTGCGTTTCATATCGGGTGTACCTTATTGGTAGCGAAATACCCTTGGTTGGTTGTTCTATTAATTCCTCTGCATAGCTTCGTGAATCTATCGGCAATCAAGTTATCGAAACAATCCATGGTGCAAACAGAGTTGCTCATCGCCATATTCGGGATAATTACACTTACTGTTGGAATACTTGTATTTCAATAAGCTATGCATATCCTTCAACCAAAACGTAAACAGTAGGTGTTGAGGTGAATTATGCGAAGAATCCTATTACTATTAATGACTATACTCATCTATTTGGCCCCTGTTGCTTATGCTTATCCATATGAAAATAGAGAAGTAGAACCATTCACGTGGGATAAACAGTACCTTAAACAACTACACCACGTGAATATCCCTGTTTATGTTCCGTCGTGTATCGCTACATCTGAATTCCACCGGATAATTGGTCCTTTGACGTTAAGCAAACTTGAAGTGAGTAAAGATCATTATTTATTTCAAATTTCACGTCAAAAAGCCCCGAAAGGTAATCATGCAAGATTTCCTTTCGACGTAATGACCATGTCAGCTGGCACACTTCCTGACTATCGGAAACAGCCCTTCGCAACATTCGAAATGTTCCATAAACCAGAAGGCACAACTACCTTTAATGGATATGATGTAGATTATTTTACTGATAAAACATCATTCATTTGGAAGAGTAATGGCTGGGAATACCTCGTATCGGCAAAGAATACAAACAATGCCGTTAATATTATGAAGCAGGTTATGGCTACGATACCAAAGAGTGAACAACCTGTTCAGGATGCAGTAAAAGGACAATTTACAGCTTTTGATACAAATGCGGGTGTTCAATCAGATGCTGCATGGTCTTATGACAATGGGGCAACGTGGTATATCGTGACTGGGCGAACTACACCAGAACAATTGGTAAAGGTTCTACGGTCTATGGTTAAATTAGACACCCCATAACAACTTATATTATTTGTACTGCATGGTGACAACGCCGGCATATTGAGTTACGTTGTCCTTGGTAACTTCCAACGTAACCACTTCGGTCGTGTGTTGTCCCACAGCCTCAAGGAATTTGTCTGCCTTAGCGAACACAACTCTTCCTAGAATTCCTAACGCCTTCGTACTGTAATGCATAGGAATCGCAACGGTCGCTTGCAACTGACGCATCACTTGAGCGGCCTCTGCCCCATCAAGCGTCATTCTTCCTCCAACGGGAACAATAAGCACATCCACATGACCGATCTCCTTCACTTGCACCTCCGTCAACAGATGTCCCAAATCTCCGCAATGACAAATCGTTAGTCCATCCATCTGGAAGCGGAATATAATATTGGGGCCTTTTTTCTCGCCGTTCACCTTATCGTGAAAGGTCTTAAACCCGCTAATACTCACATCCCTGTGGCTGTATTCCTTCGGCTCATTAACAAGCAAATAGTCGCCTGACGCAGCATTAATTTTATTGTGGTCAGCATGATCATGCGTAACGACAACAATATCTGACTCAACTGGAACGGGCATGCGGTAGCCCAGGAACTTATAGTAGGGATCGATGAGAACCCGCGTCCCAGCCTCCGAAGTCAGTAAGAATGAAGAGTGACCAAACCATTGTATGCGCATATTGAAAGACTCCTCTCATTTATTTCTAATTTCATGGTTACATAGACTAATCTAAATTACAAACTTTCATCTTGTGATTAGAATACTCTCTAATTCTCACAGATGATTGGTATTGAATGATCTTCGATACGCATTCATCTAAGGAGAGCTTATCCGTCTCCACGATCACATCCGGTTGTACAGGCTCTTCATAAGGAGAATCAAAACCCGTGAAATGCTGGATTTGTCCAGATCTGGCTTGTTTATAGAGCCCATTCGGATCTCGCTCCTCACACACTTCCAACGGACATTGAACATATACTTCCATGTAAGCCTCGCCGATCAAAGAACGGACTTTGTCACGTGTGGAACGGTATGGAGAGATCGAGGCGACGATCACATTAAAATTCGCATCAAGCAGAATCTTGCCAATCTCACCAATTCTTCTACCTACTTCCAACCGATCCTCTTCACTGAATTGAAGATCCTGATTAATTCCTCTCCTCAGTATATCTCCGTCCAGAATATAGCAATTCTCAAAAAAAAGTCTCAGCACCTTAGCAAGAGTTGACTTACCTGAACCAGACAGCCCAGTTAGCCATATCAATTGACTCATAGATCCATTCCTCCATTCTGCTTGGTTTCTATTGTTAGAGGGACCGCCCCTCATCTTAAATAGACTCGATTTGTTTTTTCACGGAAGTGACTGTTGCATCAGAAACCCCTCGTAAAAATTGGATTAAATTTACTATTTATGCTAATTTGGTATAACTATATCACTGTTATTTAGACAAAAAAATCCCCCGTTTGGGGGATATATCTTTAAATTTTAGAGTGATGCAAAACGTTTCTCTGTTTTTGGGGTTATGGAGCATATTGAAAAAGTGGATTATTCGTGGCTGCACGGAATCTAAAGAAGAAATGGCCAGAATGACACTCGATTTCCTCGATATTAAGTAAACCAAACCTTCCTTTAAGCTCTGTTTAATATGAAAAGAACGAGACTCTCCCAAGGGAGAATCTCGTTCTTTGCTTTGTATGACTGTTAACGTTTCTCTTTATCAGATACTTGCACTTGTGACGCTTCATCCTTCAGATGCTTAAGCAACGATTCACCTTCGATATCAATATTCGGCAGGATACGATCGAGCCACTTTGGAAGATACCAGGCAGACCGGCCTAATAGCGCCATTGCTGCAGGAACGAGTGTCATTCGTACGATAAAGGCATCCACCAGCACACCCACGGTAAGTGCAACACCCATTGCTTTGGTTATCGGATCTTCCGTGAAAATGAAGCTAGCGAATACAGCAGCCATGATTAGACCCGCTGCCGTAACGACTCGACCGCTATGTCCTAATCCCATGACAACGGACTCCCGAGCGTTACCTGTAAGGATGTAATCCTCCCGCATTCGACTTACCAGGAATACTTCGTAATCCATAGCAAGGCCGAATAATACACCCGTTACAAGTATCGGCAGGAAGCTGAGAATTGGCCCAGACTGTGATAATCCAATCCAACTCAGGAAATGGCCATCTTGGAACATAAACACGACTACACCAAGCGATGACGTTAAGCTTAGTACAAACCCTATAACGGATTTAAGAGGCACAAGTAAGGATCGGAATACTAGCGCCAGTAATACAATCGCTAGACCAATAACAACTAGCGCAAATACAGGTAGAGCAGAGTTAAGCTTATCTGATACATCGATATTAACGGCAGTAACTCCTGTCACGAGAAGTTTGACCTCTTCTTGTTTCTGCAAGGCCGCTGTTTCATTTCGGATGTAATGGACTAAATCTGTCGTTTTCACGTCATTAGGACCTGTTATTGGAACAAGACTGACCAAAGCGATCGTATTGGTCTGGTTCCAGTTAGGCGGAGACACATAGGCTACATTGGGAATAGCAGTCAATGCTTTTGTAACCGTTTGAACCGTCTCTTGCGGATTCTTCTTGCCTAATACATCAACCACAACAATCAATGGACCATTAAATCCAGGACCAAAACCCTGAGAAAGTAGCTCATAACCCTTGTGCTCCGTCGTTTCTTTAGCCTTAGCCCCATTATCCGGTAGCCCAAGCCTCATATGTAGCGCTGGTAGACTAATAACGGTAAGAATCACGATACCAACCAATAGAATAATGACTGGATGACGTGTGACGAAACGTCCCCAACCTAGTGAAACTGTCTTCTGATCCGCTGTTGGTGGTGTTCGGAACATCCGTGACTTCCGATCAGGACTGATACGATGTCCAGCCATACCTAGAAAGGCGGGAATTAAGTTAATGGCAATAAGCACAGCTATCAGCACCGTGAATGAGGCAGCGAAACCCATAATGGAGAGGAAGGGAATACCTGTTACAGATAAGCCTGCTAGTGCGATAATGACCGTTGCTCCTGCAAAGACAACCGCACTCCCAGCTGTTGCAACAGAGCGTCCAATAGACTCCTCCATTTCCAACCCTTCTGCAAGCTGTTGGCGATGCCTTGCCACGATGAACAGTGCATAGTCGATTCCGACGGCGAGGCCGAGCATGATAGCAAGTATAGTAGCTGTAGAGGTCATTGAGACAAATCTAGATACCAAGAACACACCCATAATTCCGATCCCAACCCCTATTATGGCAGTAAGAATCGGTAACCCTGCCGCAAGCAAGGAGGCGAAAGTAAAAGCAAGAATAGCATAGGCTACAAATACACCTATGACTTCAGGAATTGGACTGGTCTCGAAATCTGTAAGCATGACAGATCCACCGAACTCTGTCTGTACACCAGCATCACGTGTCACCTGAGCACTTTGAATAATTTGCTCTTTGGATTCTTTCGTGACCTTCTGTGCATTTACGTTGTAGATAACATCTGCGTATCCAATTCGGTTATCCTGACTAACCGTCTTCAACATGTAGGGGTCCATAATAGCAACCACTGCTTTGTCCTGACGTGCTTGATCGAATGAAGCCATAATCGCCTTTTTGACATCCGGAGAGTCCAAGGTTTTACCATCCGGCGCAGCGAAGATTAGACGTATCGTCCCCCCATTTCCTCCTGGGAATTCTCGGCCTAGTAGATCAATTGCCTCTTGCGCCTTGGTTCCAGGAATGGAGAATTCACTACTGGTAGGGCCTTTGAAGCTCAGACCCACAATTAGGGTAGCTATCAGTACAACAATCCAACTTGTTACTACTAACTTACGGTTACGATGAGACCATTTTCCAAAATAATAAAGATACTTTGCCATGAGAAGCTCCTTTTGTATTCAATTTCGTTTATAGAGTATATGTGAAAATTATGGATATAAATATCATTTATCTCCATTATAATGTAGCTTTATTTTCTCAATGTCAATTTCCCCGAGCCCTCTAGCCCCGAAAGCTGATAACAACGCCGACATTAATTATGCTACCGCAGATAAAAAAAGCTCCCCACCGACATGAACTTCGGTGGGGAGCTTATCTCAATCACTTAAATTTCTGCATTTGATAACTGACCATCTATCATTTTTCAGTTGCTCATTACTTGATCTGATCTCAAATGCTAAGGATATGTGGCGAATCGACTATCCCAAATATTCCTCTTCTTATGTTTCACTAACTGTATTTCGGTTCACGTTTATTCTTGTTGTTGTGCTTGTTTCTGCTATTTCCTCAGCTTGCTCCGTACGTTTAATGAAGAATGATAGCACCAGACCTACAACTCCAATACCAATAATAACAAGATACGCATCATTAATACCTTGAATAGACGCTTCCATCAAAATATGTTCTTTTGTCATATTACCAGTTCCGCCAGCGACCATATCCAGAAGATGTGTCTTGGTACGGTTAGCCATAACTGTGACAAGCAGTGAGGTACCTATCGCACCAGCTACCTGCTTGATGGTATTGGAGATGGCCGTACCATGTGCATTCAGTCTTGCCGGCAGTTGGTTTAGACCCGCCGTAGTGATAGGCATCAGAAACATTGCCATTCCGAAGCGTCGTCCTGTGGACATCAGAACTAGATACGTATACGAGGTGGAATCGGTCAGATTAACGAATCCGATGGTTGTCACGATCGTGATAGCCATTCCGATGATGGACAGCCACTTCGCTCCAAAACGATCAAACAGCTTTCCTGTCACTGGCATCATTACTCCCATGAGAAGTGCGCCAGGTAGCATCAGCAGTCCAGACTCCAGAGCCGTGTATCCACGTGCATTCTGCAAATAGAGTGGAAGCAACATCATATCTGCATACATGACCATAGTTACAGCAATATTAATAATAGTCGTTAGGGAGAACATACTGTATTTGAAAGCCCTAAGATCAAGAAGTGGACTCTTCGATACCAACTGTCTCCATGTGAACAAGATCAAGGCGACCACACCTGTAACAATGGATAGAATGACTTCTTCGCTTGACCAACCTTTACTTCCAGCACTACTAAATCCGTAAAGAACGGTACCGAATCCGATGGTTGACAACAGTATGCTAAGAATATCAATTTTAGGATAGGCTCTTTCAGCCACATTTTTCAGAAAGATAAAGGCAACTACAATAACAATGACGACAAGCGGAATCATTCCATAAAACATCGTCCGCCAGGAGAAATGCTCTATAACATAACCAGCGATTGTAGGCCCAATTGCAGGAGCGAAAATAATAGCAAAACCAACCATTCCCATTGCGGCTCCGCGCTTATTAGGAGGAAATACGGTCAGAATGACATTCATTAACAGCGGCATGATAATACCTGCGCCAGCAGCTTGAATGAGGCGACCCGCTAGCAAAACATCAAAGTTAGATGCTATTGCCGATACAACCGTTCCGCCGAGAAAAATAACCATGGAAGCCTGAAAAAGCTCACGGGTCGTAAATCGTTGCATTAGAAATGCAGTGATTGGAATAAGAACCCCGTTAACCAACATGTATCCGGTTGTTAGCCATTGAGCGGTAGATGCCTCAATGTTAAAGTCGATCATCAGCCCTGGCAGGGCGACGCTCATAATAGTCTGATTCAAAACGGCGATGAACGCTCCCAATATCATGACAAATAACAAGGGACCTTTTTTAATGGCACTGCTGTCAAAAGCTAAATTTTTACTCATTATGCTCAATCCCTTCAAATTTATCCTGAACCTAATAGACACATTGTAGTATAATAAGCTCAATGTAAAATATTATATTGAACTCACATATATTTCACAAACAACAGATTCTCAATAAATGTCTATTAGTTTACATTGGAGAACGATCTGTCGTCTATGTGGAGAATAAACTACATAAGAAGATGCAATTGTAGTATAAAAAATTTTATGAGAAAGGAAATGAAAGCGATGCCAACAACTCCGCGCACAGATCCGCGTGTCCTTCGTACTCGCCAATTGATTCGCGATGCATTTATTGATTTGCTTGAGGAGATTCAGCTTGAGAAAATAACCGTGAATCGTATAGCAGAACGCGCCACCATTAATCGTGTTACCTTCTATCTTCATTACCGGGATATTCCAGAAATGCTCGAGAAATTGGCAGATGACATGATTGGTGAAATTCATACTATCGTAGATGGTATTCAGAACCAGTCTCGTTCCAGAGATATGGATTGGTCTATATTGGTCAACATGCTTGAACATATCGCCGAAAATTCAAAATTTTATAAGGTAATGCTTGCCTCCCAACGCATACCTGTCTTCAACGATCGGCTTATGAAATTGTTCGTCGATCTTATTACTAGCAGAAGCGAGAACCAAACCGATTTCCCTTCTACTTTGTCTATGGCAGTTCCGAAAGATATTGCAATCTGGTATGGCTCCTCTGCTTTCATCGGTACAATCGTCTGCTGGCTTCGCGAAGATATGCCCTACACACCACTTTTTCTTGCCAAGCAACTTTCTCTGCTGTTCCATATACAGCAAGTTACAGACCTACCCACAGACCCAGAATGATTACATCACAAAGAGCTCTCAGACGATTTCGTCGACTGAGAGCCTTTATTGATCTTTAGAGCTTATTTTAAATATAGAGTCTCATTTCGTTAAATGACATCCTATACATCAGCACGGATTGATTTCTTATCTTGAGAAGCATGTAGTTTTACCATCGCAAATCGGGCAATGGGTTGAATCACTAAACTCTCAGCAATCAGTGCAATCAAGAAATTTCTTGGCCAATTCGTTAAGAAGTTACTATAGATACCAGATCCAAATCCGTCTCCTATAATACCACCAATAAGCGTCATAGAAGCTGACATTCCTAGTACGGTGAATAGGATGCGGAATGCAATTTTGGCATTAAAACTATCTGTTGGTTCTGTAAATTTCCCTACCAATTTCTCTGCGATACGACCAATAAGAACGGGCTCAATAATCATGACAATAATCCACATAATCGGTAACGACTTGAGGATGGTTAAGGCCACTTCTTCATTAAATTCCCCAACAGCTAGAATGATATTTAGTGACGTCATCAATAGAACTGTCAGGGTACAAATGATTGCACCGTACAATGCTCCCTCCTTCCCGTTTCTCGGTAATCTTGTCTCTTGGTTCATTGTATTCTTCCTTTCAAATAGATAATTTCAGCATTACACAACCTTCAATAAATTCGGTAGAAGCTTGGCGATCATCTTTAAAGGAGCTGTTGATTGTTGTGTTAAACAAAGCATCATCGCACCTTCAATCGAAGCTGTCATCAACAATGCAACATCTGAAGCTGATTCATTCGAATAGCCATCCGTTACAAGCTTCGCACAGAAAATCTTTTGAATATTCTCATAAAGTGCACTACATGCATGGCGGACGGGTTCGCTCACTGTAGCCATTTCACTGACAATGCTGCTAAAGGTATCCGGTAATGGTACCGTCTGTCTCTAAGTTGTGAATTAACTTATCAATCATGTATTGAGTGGCTTCCTTCGTTGATTGATGCTTGCTAAAAATATCCTTGATATCTGTCGTAATTGCTTCGTCCAAAGCTTGTAAACAAGCAATTAATAGTTCTTCTTTGCCATTTGGAAAATGATGATAGAGCGCTCCTTTTGTAACGTTACAGGCTTTTAAGATTTCAGTAAGCCCTACACTTTTGTACCCCTTTTGTTGAAAAAAGATTGTAGCCTTATCCAAGATTAGCGATTTTGTATCCACGTTTGATGCATTCCTTTCAACATACCGACCGGTCTGTTTGTTATTATAACAAAATTTTTTCTATTGATGTAAGTACTTTTTTTGTTCTAGTCGTTTCCAAACATGCTATCTTACAAATACAATATAATCCGTGCTAACAGGTTCAATACCATCTGCTCGAAGTCCTGAGTTAATTTGTCCTCGATGATACTGTCCATGAAGGGCTACATGAGTCAAAATATCGCGTATAGAACTCTTGAACTCTTCCCCTTTACTATTGGTGTATGTTATTAAGTTGTCTAGGTCCGTGTTGGCTAACTCCGTAAGATATGTTGTGAATCTTGCTACATTTTGTTTACTAAGTTTTGCACAGACTTCTATATCACCATCCGACCAGATCGGCATTTGTGAACTATCCATTCCTTGTAATCTAGTTAACCATACTTGTTCTGCATTTAGAATATGAAGAAATAAACGTACCTGTTGGTCCCGAACTTCAATATTTTGCAAGGTTTCTAGCATGCGTTGATTCGCCCAATTTAAATGTTCAAACATCTTTTCAATTGTTCTCAATGCCGCCGCCTCCTAAATGATCAATCACTTTTTAAATATAAATTCTATACAAAGGAGTTCTACCCCTTCTTATTCTCATCATATTCCATTTATTTAAAATAATATAAAACTTCATTCTAAGGTACATGATAGAACTAAAGGAAGCATATTCGCCAACACGGCAATTATGCTTCCTTATAACATACGAGCTTTTCAATTATTGCGGAATTGCTTGCTTTTCACCGGATAAGCCCAGTGTGCGTGCTGTTGAAGTTTGAATTTCCTGCATAAGCTCTGAGTTTTCCAGCATAGACAAGCCATAAGAAGGAATCATTTCTTTTAACTTCGGCTCCCACTCTTTGATATGTTGCGGGAAGCATTTATTTAATATCTCAAGCATGACAGAAACCGCGGTAGAAGCACCTGGAGAAGCTCCGAGCAATGCAGCTATCGATCCATCAGCGGCACTAATCACTTCCGTACCAAATTGAAGCGTTCCTTTGCCCGCAGCAGTATCTTTGATAATTTGCACACGCTGACCGGCTAGTACCAACTCCCAATCCTCTGCTTTGGCGTTCGGTACAAATTCCTGTAAAGCTTCCATACGTTTTTCTTTCGATAACATCACTTGCTTGATCAGGTATGTTGTCAATGAAACGTTCTTCACACCTGCTGCCAACATCGTTACGAGATTATGCGGCTTTACGGAAGTTATCAAATCAAGCATTGAACCGTATTTCAGAAACTTCGGTGAGAAGCCAGCAAACGGTCCAAAGAACAACGATTCTTTCTCGTCAATCACTCTTGTATCAAGATGCGGTACCGACATTGGAGGAGCACCAATCGCTGCTTGGCCATATACTTTTGCACGATGCTTCGCTACAATTTCAGGATTCTTACATACCATAAATAGCCCGCTTACTGGGAATCCACCAATCCCTTTACCTTCAGGGATGCCGGATTTTTGTAGCAGATGTAGACTTCCTCCTCCTCCGCCAATAAAGACGAATTTGGCAGTATGGCGTTCGACGGTA
Source organism: Paenibacillus macquariensis (assembly GCF_900156375.1). Lineage (GTDB taxonomy): Bacteria > Bacillota > Bacilli > Paenibacillales > Paenibacillaceae > Paenibacillus_AQ > Paenibacillus_AQ macquariensis. Next base: position 94,017 of record NZ_FTNK01000016.1, on the reverse strand, counting down.
TTGCTATCGACATTACGCACTTTCAATTCCCACGAACCGTCGCTAGTACGTTTAATATCATCCACATTTTGTTTGAATTTGATATCTACGTTGCTACTCTTTAATTGGTCGAACAAGATGCGCGTTAAAGCGCCAAAGTTAACATCCGTACCAGAGTCAATTTTTGTAGCCGCTATAGGATTATTTATTACGCGGTCTTTCATCATAAGCGGAATCCATTCCTTCAGTTTCTCGGGGTCATTGGAGAATTCCATCCCTTGAAACAGAGGATTGTTAGACAATGCTTCATAACGTTTCTTTAAGAACGTTACATCTTGTTCCCCTTGTACAAAGCTCATATGGGGTACTGGCACGATAAAGTCCCGCGGATTACGTATCAGATTACTTTTTACAAGATAAGACCAGAACTGCTTGGAAAGTTGAAACTCTTCATTAACCTTTACAGCCTTGCTAATATCTATGGAACCATCCGGTTGCTCGACGGTGTAGTTAAGCTCGCACAGTGAAGAATGCCCTGTTCCTGCATTATTCCATTCGTTAGAGCTTTCCTCTCCTGCGGTATCGCGCCTTTCCAGAACTGTAATTTTCCAGTCTGGTACTAGTTCTTTCAGCATTGACCCCAAAGTAGCACTCATGATTCCAGCACCAATTAAGATAACGTCCGTTTTAGTTTGTCGGTTGCTCATGTTTACCGTCCTTATACCCTAGAATTTGCAGAAAGAATGTAGGCGCCACAGCAAGTAAGGGCGTGACCTGGTCACATATCTTTTCTGGATAAAAATTTAACCTATATCATAGTGTATCACTATTATTTGTAGATTAAAATATTAATTTTTACAATATCACACAATTCCATTCCCGCTTCGCAGGCTAATTTCAGAATAACTTTTCGGACAGACGAATGACTAATAAATGTTGCTTATATACGATGTTATGAGCAGTATTTTATTTATCTGACGTGGTATTTGATTAGGCTTCCTCTATTAAATCAATTATCCCTTTATTTGTGAAAAGGATCACCGTGAACGCTATCAACGAAGTTTAAAGGACACCCTATTGGATGCCCTTTATGGAACACAAGAATAATAATCTGACAATTAAACCTGAAAAGAACGCATGCTTCCGATAACGAGTATGTCGCCATTCTCTAGCCCTATAAGTCACCTCGGTATCAGATCGGAATTCCCCACAAACGCACAGTATCTCTATCTTGAGCACGACACAGCTGCAGCGTCGGGATAGTTTTATGCCCTACATTACAGATCATATGGATTCCCTTTATCAATGTCCTTAGGAAATTCTTCATTTAAGAGTTGCAAAAATACTTTTTGGGTTGAAGAAACATATTCTTTTTTACTCCTTTGTAAAAGTCCAATCGGAATATAAGGATTCATCATATGGACTGGAATGGTCACAACATCAGCTGATAGAGGTAATGATGAAAGAACAACTCCGACAGAAGGAATTTTTTGTACAAATGGCACAATTGAAGAAATTTGACTGACCGTATAAAAAAATGGCTTTGAAGAAAATCGAGAGAGCTCTTTATCCAACCGGATATGATACAAGCAGTTGGCTCCGCCAACGATAAGGGGATACTCAAACAAATCCTCCAGGGAGAGATCACTTTTCTCGGCAAAAGGATGATTCTTAGATACAATAAACGTGATTTGTTCGATATTAATGGGTTCAAAATGTAAGGTAGATATAGAGTGTGGTTCCCCACAGATCGCGAAATCTAGTGAGTTATTCATTAAGGCTTTTGAGAGAGAGTCTGTATTCCCAATAATAAAATTACAAGTTATATTCGGTTTATGCTCACGGAATTTTTGAAGGACAGCGGGCAGTATGCTAGCTGTTAAAGTTTCTATAACGCCGATATTCAGTGTGCCAATTTCTTCTTTTTCTAAAGACTTAGCCTGTTCCAACACATAATTCCAATGTTGAATCAATGCGTCTACTTCCTCTGCGTATATTTTACCGGATGCAGTTAATACGGCATCCCACCCTCTTTTAAAAAGCTTAATCCCTAATTCCTTCTCTAGCCTTTGCACCTGATTGGTCACCGTAGACTGAGCGTAATTCAACTTAGTAGCAGCCTTTGAGAACGATCCTTCTTCAATAATAGTACGAAATGTAGTTAGTTCTTTGAGATCCATGAGCATTCAACTCCATCTACAAAATTGAATATATTTATGATATTTATCAATTATACGAATAAAGAATGTTGATGTAAAATCAAGTTATCAGTTGAGGAGGTGGGATTTACAAGATGCCATTCGTCCGAGTAAGTTACTTGGAAGGTCAATACACGGATAAGGAATTGCCTGTAATTAGCCAGAGTATAATGAACGCACTGATCGAACATTTTAATGTCCCAGAAAATGATTATTTCCAGGTCTTTCATGCTCATAAAAAGAGTGAATTTTATTACAGTACAGATTATTTGAATGTATCCAGAACAGATCAATTACTAAATATCCAAATTACACTTGGGTCGGGAAGAAGCAGAGATCAAAAACGAAGCTTCTATAAAGGATTAGCTGAGCTATTGTCAGCACAATGCAAAATTAGGGAAGAAGAGGTATTGGTTATGCTGATTGAAACAGAATTAGAAGATTGGACATTTGGAAAAGGACTCGCACAAATGATTTTATAAGTGATTTGGTATCCATATCTATGGAAGAAGGAATAAAGATGAAGCATAAACCCATCACATCGACCGCTAGAAAAACAATTGGAGATTTTGCTCCGGCCTTTGTCAGTTATACGGAAGATGTTCTTTTCGGTGATGTGTGGAGAAGAGAAGAGTTGTCTCTAAGGGAAAGGAGTCTCGTTACGGTATCTGCATTAGTAGCTGGCGAACATACAAGTCAGCTCGTCTATCATCTCAAGCTTGCCAAGGAGAATGGTCTTTCGGAAGCCGAACTGATCGAGGCCATAACACATCTTGCCTTTTATGTGGGGTGGCCGCGAGCAGCTTCAGCAATTAATGTTGCTAAAGAAGTTTTTTTGAATGAAAAGGAAAAGTAATTATACTTGGTGTCCTATAATTAGAATTAATAATCTATCCTCAGAATTAAGCATTCCTTTATAGTCGCTCTGGCAAATGATTCCGGGTGTTGCATTGACTCCTGCATTGTATTATATTTGATCTATCAACAATTGATACGTCAACTATTGATGCATCATATAAATTACAGTCACCTAGAGAGGACCATACAACAATGAGTAATTTTCAGAAAACAAATGATTTCAATGAAATTGTCTATGGACGTCGATCCATTAAGAATTATGATCCGAGCATAAAGATCAGCCGTGAAGAAATGGCGGAAATGTTAGCAGAAGCAACCATTGCTCCGTCTTCGGTCAACATGCAGCCTTGGCGTTTTGTAGTCATTGATAGCGAAGAAGGGAAAAACACGCTTGGCGATCTGGCTAAATTTAATAAAGATAAAGTATTAAGTTCATCTGCGGTCATTGCTGTCTTTGCGGATATGAATAACTTCGACTATTCCGAAGAAATTTTCGGTAAAGCTGTTGAGCTTGGATATATGCCTAAGGAATTGAAAGATTATCAACTAAATGCGTTCAAACCTATGTACGCAGCGATGTCCGAGACAGCTATGAGAGAAACCATCATACTTGACGCTGGCCTTGTATCGATGCAACTTATGCTTGTCGCACGTGCACACGGCTATGACACCAATCCCATTGGTGGTTATGAGAAAGACCAAATAGCAGAGACATACGGGCTTGATAAAGATCGTTACATTCCTATTATGCTGATTTCAATCGGTAAAGCAGCAAGTGAAGGATTCCAAACGTACCGATTGCCTGTTGAAACGATAACTACTTGGAATTAATGCGTTTCAGTTGTAAACCACTACAGCACCTCGGAGGTCAATGATGACATGTTTATTTTCGGATCAAGAAAAGATCTTACATCTACTGAAGGGGCTTAGCAACCAAATCAATCCTAAGTTCGAACGTTGTACAGGCATTAGCTCATCACGATATGAACTCTTATATCACCTTTATCAAGTCGATGAAGTGAATCAGTCTACCTTACAAAAAGCCGTAAACATCGATAGCGCAGCCATTACCCGCCATTTAAAACAACTTGAGGTTGATGGGATGGTAGTAAGAAGTAAAATAGCTTCGGATAATCGTGTTACTCTCGTTCGTTTAACGGAGGAAGGTCGCAATAGGATCTTAGGTTACAAGGAAGAGAAAGTTAGATTCGTGAATACGATGTTGAATGATTTCAGCAAAGAGGAACTCGACATGGTCACCACGATGCTCAACAGAATGCAAAACAATATTAGTGAATTATAAAATATATATAATAAAGGATGATCATCAATGATAATTATACATGCCAACCTACAAGTGAAACCTGACCAAGAACAAGCATTTTTAGAAGAAATGAAATCTCTTCTCCCCCTAACTAGAGCAGAAGAAGGCAATATTAGCTATGAGCTAATGAAGAATACGGAGAAAGAACATCACTACACAATGGTTGAGCTGTGGAAAGATGTTGAGGCGACTACGTCACATAATACAAGTGCTCACTTCACTGCTTTTGTTCAGAAAGCCCCAGTATTCATGGCTGCACCTATGGATCTAAAAGTATTCGCAGGCGAGCCTGTAAATCGTTAATTGTTAGCGACATAATCATAAAAACTCGTCTTGTGCTTAGAATGCACTGGACGAGTTTTTTCATGATTCTATTGTAATAGATACGATACTTAAACTTATTCTAATCATAATATTTCCATCGTTTTTTCAAAAAGGCTACGAATTTGACGCATCAAGAATAGAGAGAGTTCAAAATAAACCACAATGAGTAAATAAAAGATACAAATGTAAAAATCGGAAACTAGTTTGTGCACACATTCGTACTTTATAATAACGTTATAGGAGCTCTTAGATATAATAAAGTTGAACCACAGTGAACGTATGATCCGCCAAATGATGTGGATACGGACAGATTGGATTCAAGCTCTTCATATTTCAACCCCTACTTCTTGGGAGGATGTGCTAAACGTTTTGAAAGCGTTCACATAAGAAGGTCCGGATGGTAACGGCAAGTAGGATACAGTTGGTGAGGCACAATAAACTATTTAAGTATAGTCTGTTTAATTATTTAGTATAGAAGCGTTTAACGTTTTTATAAATATGAACAAGAGGAGTATGAAACCATGAGAGTAAAATACAAAAAACATTTGACTGTTGCTTTAGCATCTATCTTATCCGTTGGTATGATTCTACCTAACGCTACAATCGTACATGCGGGTGGTGATACTCTCCCTCCTCGCATGGGTGAACAAGGCTATAAGGGTAAAAGTCAACCCGTTTATCATGGGTACCGTAAACAGAATATCCTGGATTGGACTCCTAAATCAGATGAGTACTATGAATTTATGAGAGCTGAAGTACCGCTTCAGAAACGAAATGAAGCCTTTAAACCAACACAGGCTAATCCTATGTTGGATCAGGAAGTTCAAAGCTTGCTCTTAACAGGTGATTATGGCAATGAGTTTTTTAATCCAACCATTTATAATGATCAATTCGCCCAATATCTGTTTAACTTTTGGCAATATGTTGATTATACGGCATCCTGGCATGGTGTAGTGACGAATCCAACACCGGACTCCCTATTTAATCCTGAAGGAGAATGGTGGGAGCGCGAATATGAGTTTGGCGTGATGAATCTTCCTAACCCGGCATATACCAATGCCGCTCACAAAAACGGTGTTAAAGCATTAGGTGCTATTTTCTTCCCAAGATCAGAGCATACGGATGACTTTATTTATAAAGACGAAAATGGACGATTCCCACTCGCGGATAAATTTGTTGAAATCGCTAAGTATTACAACTTTGACGGCTACTTTGTGAATGCGGAAGAAAAACTTCCTGCCAGCTTTATGCCGGTATATGAAGAGTTTCTTCGTGCCTTGACTTCACAGGGGATTTACGTTCAAGTCTATGCTTCTAACCTTTATGGACAGGAGAACGAAAGCAAGTGGGGTAAAATAGATTACTACAATAAAAACGCTAAGGAGTTCAGCAACTGGATCAAGAACCCTACCGATGAAACCGTTGCTGCTCATTCCCTGTACATGAATCCGGACCCAAGTAAAGCAATGGTGGACGGTTCCGTGGAAACTATGAAGTCATTAGGTCTGGATCCAAGAAATACAGTGTTTAATACGTTTGAAGCCGGTCAAACCGGGTTTAGTGGCATGCGGGGATCCTTATACAACACTTACGATGAAAATCTGGTACCTAGAACAGGCATAGCTTCCCTGGGTAGCTCTACGGTCTATGAGCATTTGGATGAACAGCTCTTTGGTCATTCGGGACCTAATAAGTACACAGAAAACAGACGCGGCAACCCCGAATACTACAAGTATATTGCTGCAAGAGAAAGAGCATGGTATTCAGGTGCAGCTAATGCTCCAACATATGCTGAAGGAAAAGGCACACTTGATTCAGCTGACATGACTCATGATGAATTGCTTGGTGCGGTTCTAAATGCTACCCCTGACCCTGTTAAAACTGCCAATGATCCTAACCGTGGAAAGCCAGACGAGGGTAAGGATAACGAGGGTAAGGAATATAAGACATGGCCAGGTCTAGCAGCATTCATCTCGGAAAGATCCGTTATTAACGGTTCCAACTTTAACACCAACTTTAATACCGGACATGGTATGCAGTATTTTGTAGACGGTCAAGTTTCAAATGATCATGAATGGGCAAACATCAATATCCAAGATTACTTGCCAACATGGCAATGGCGCATTGATACAGAAGGCACACGGTTAAATGTAGATTATGACTATGGAAAGAAATATAGCGAAGGACATGACTATACCCAGGTTGGTGCGTATAATGGTGGCAGTTCTCTAGTAGTCTTCGGTGATCTAGATGCAACGAACTTTGTGAATCTTTACAAAACTAAAATGGATATTAAAAAAACTTCCAAGTTAAACATTACTTATAATAAACCATCTGCTACCGATGCAAGTAGCGTTAAAGTAGGATTGATATTTGAAGACGCTCCATCCAAAGTGGAATACGTTCAAATTCCAAGCGGTGCTAACAAAACGACCAAAGGATGGGATGAAAAGAACCTTAACTTGTCTGCTTATGCTGGTAGAAGCTTAGCCGCTTTCGGTTTGGCCTTTACACCGGAGAAAGGTGCGATAAAGAATTACCAATTCAACGTTGGTGAAATTAAAATTACGGATGGCACTGTAGCTAAGCCTAAAGCTCCAACAGGCTTGAAAATCGATAAATCCTTCGATACTTCCGAAATGTATATCTCATGGGATTTGGAAGACTACAGCAAAGTACAGAAGTACAATGTATATGCGAAATATGACGATGGCAGAGAAGTATACTTAGGCGGAACCTATGACGACGCATTTTATATTAAATCCTTATACGATCCTAAGGGTAATGTTGAAATTAAAGTTACCGCAGTTGGCGCTGACGGAATTGAAGGCAAGCCAGCCGTAGTCAAAAAGGATTTCAGCAAAACAGTTAAAAACATTGAAACGACTGAACACGAGGGATCCATTTTCTTATCATGGAACACACCTCCCATAAAGCATGAAAAAGTAAAAGTAGATGTGAGCTTCAACTATTCACACGATGATGTATATTCAACTACTTTAGAAAAAGCAACGAATTCCGCTGAATTTGAAATTCCATATACAGATGGAAGTACGTATACCGTTAGAGTCTCGCTTTTGGATGCTAAGGGAAATGTGATTACTTACACGGATGATACTAGTGTGTTAAAAGATAATTATTCCGATGTATACGAAGGCGTAGCAACAATGAACGGTTCCTATGTTAAATTGTCTGGCCCAACATCCAATGACTGGTGGCATTTGTACGCATCGCAAAATGGCAAACCAATCACCTTTAAGGATGGGAAATCTTATGCTACAAGAGGTGTCGACGATTTAACCAATCTCAAAGTTGGGAGTACCTCTGGCGTAATTGAAGTGGTGCTGGAAGACTTCAGCGGCAATAAATCCGAGCCGGTTAAAATTCCATTTGGAACCCCAGCCGACAAGTAAGGAACTAAAAGATTTGAATCTGGAGCTGTCCCTTGAGTAGATTTTTCTACTTGAGGGATGGCTCCTTTGCGCTCGGATTTTTCTTTCCCACAGCCAATTCCCCCTGTAATTCATAACACAAAAAGTAACCCGTCCTATGAGATTGAAGAACTCACAGACCAGACTACTAGGATGGATATTTTAAGATTACAAATTATATCGATTTCTTGATTTTTAGCTGGTACCAACTTCTTAGAAGTCTTTAGTCTACTTTTTATTCGCTAATTGCTCTTGTGCGAGACGGATCATTTCCCGTACCATCGCGCCTCCAATTTTGCCACCAACTTGTCCGACTGATTCTGTAGTCAGACCTCCATTGTCACCTGGATGCAGAGGTACACCAAGCTCCTTAGCTACTTCATATTTCACATCGTCGGGCTGATTCGGATCAACCGCATATCCTTCGCGTTTCATTACGTCTGCTTTGAAAGCCTGCATCCCCTGTTCCACTCCTGGCACCACATATCTCCTGCTTCTTCTTGCCATCATGCTACACTCCCTTTTCCTCGGTGTCTTGTTCTAACATACCCAGAACTTTGGGGGATTATGATGTCCAAGATCGGAAACGGCGTAGTGCAAGTCGTAACGTTATTCTTTCATTAATTATCTCGTCCTACCTTCATTTCCGTTCTATACATTTTTTCTGCTTCAATAGGACTTTCTTTTGCCGTCATATGGTGGGGAATTACCCGGCATACTTGAACTGGTCCGCCGAATACAGCCGACCTATACTTGTCCACATGCTGCTTGGGTAAGGGGCGGTTATAATATCCGGGTACATATTTATTCATCATTTCCTGAAGTACATGAGTAGCTTCATCCAAATCTGTGATCGGCTCTGCTTGTCCAAATATCATTACGCTCATATAAGCCGTATCCGTCTTGGCAGGTACTGGATTCGTGATGGTTCCGTATTCCTCACATACCGTAAAGCATACCTCTGGATTTTCCTTCATGACTTGATTACGTCTTCCATCTCCAGCCCCGTGAAAATAGAGCTTCCCCTGCGTCCATACATAATTAAGCGGTACAACATATGGAAGATTCCCATCAACCAACCCAAGATACCCTGTTCTCGCTTGGTGAAGGAAACTTTCAATTTTGTCTTGATCCACACATTCCCTGATCTTGTAACGAACCGAATCCATTCAAAATTTCCCCTTTCATTTCATAAGATACTCATCCCGCTCCAATTGCCTTAAATACGATACTCTTCTAGCGTACGGCAACGGCCAGATTGCAAATACTAGTGTTATTACGGTAGTATATCAACGAATGGATTGCATTATAACATCCAAAGATTACGTTTTCGAACAATCCATAACTATTACTTAGGGTTGGATCTTCTATTGGGAGGTGTGTACGATGATGAAAGTCATTCGTAATGATAAGAGACCGATCTGGCAGCAATTGCTTGATCAAGCTATTTATAATATTACAAACGGGATTTGGGCCCCAGGGGAATTGCTGATTCCTTCCCGCGAACTGGCTCACATGGTAGGTGTCTCCCGCTCAACTATACAGATCGTCTATGAGGAATTGCTAAGTCGAGGGTATACCATTACATCTCGCCGGGGGGGAACACGAGTTAGTCAATGGAATCAAGTCACAGAATCGACGAAGGAAATAATAACAGATGGTCCCATTCCGCCTTCCCTTCCCTTGTTGAACTCGGCTGTCGATCAACTACATGACTGGTTCAGAGGCAAAGAACAACGAGAAGTGGATATTGATTTCAGTCCCCATGAACCCTATTTGGATGGGCAATTTCAAAAGAACTGGCGACAATCGCTTCTCCATGCATCCGCTGAAATGGATGAATCAAATTGGGCTTACGGTAATCCCTATGGCTTCACACCCTTACGTGAACAAATTCAGCGTTATTTATCACTTGAACGAGGCATCCATATTCAAACCAATCAGATTCTATTGACCTCAGGAGCTCAGCATAGTATTGACTTAATCGCACAGTCACTTTTATCTGATGGGGACACTGTCTCTGTAGAAGATCCCGGTTTTCCAGCTTCCTGGATGGCGATGAAATATCGGCGTATGAATGTGGTACCTGTTCCCGTTGATGAGTATGGTCTAGTGGTTGAGCATATTCACCCACAATCCAAGCTGATTTTTGTTACTCCTTCGCACCAGTGCGCGGTCGGAGTCGTTATGTCCGAGCCGCGCAGGCAACAATTGCTACATAAGGCTACTAAAGATCAATCGTGGATCATTGAAGACGATTATGATAGTGAATTTCGATATCGTGGGGATCCACTTCCAACGCTGTTTAGCCAAGCACCTCAGAATACCTTGTACCTCATGAGTTTTTCTAAAATGATTGCTCCAGGCATTCGTATTTCGGCTATCGTTGGATCAGTCGAGGCCATTGCTCAACTAGCTAGGGTACAGGAGCTGACTTACCGTCATCTGCCGATTATGGATCAGCTAACACTAACCCACTTCATCAAGAATGGGCATTTCATGCGCCATATGAGAAGAGTCAGAAATGTGTACCGACGAAGACACGAAGCGATGACAAAGGCTATTATGGCTAGCGGATTAGGGGAACGTTTCACACTAAGTGGAGCAGAAACGGGATTGCATATGTTACTTGAAGCTGAAGAATCATACGACGAAGAAACGGTGACAACGTTAGCCCTTCAACAGGGAATACGTGTATATCCTCTTGGACCCTATTGTTTGGAAAGCACACGAAAGGGATGGGTATTGGGGTTTGCACAAGTAGATGAAGCATCGATTGAACAGGGGATTCATCGTCTTTCGGAGTTGATTTTATGTGAGTGAATGTTACTTCATTATTTTCAAAAGAAAAGACGTGTGAGTAATATCTACCCACACGCCTTCTTCTTTACTATTTATTGTTCAAATAAAGATTTAAGACCTGAGTCTAATTCTAATGCATGCAATATAATTGTAAGGGCTTCTGCACGAGTAGCATTGGATTGTGGTGCAAAGTGATCAGTTGACTGCCCATTTACTAGCCCCATAGAAGCAGCTGCCTGAATCTGATCTTTATTCCAGACCCCATCAATGTCTTTAAAAGTACCTTGACTAGAAGTTGTCTTGAGAACTACTAATTTAGAAATAATAGAAATAATTTCAGCTCTAGTTATTTGTCTGTCAGGCTTAAACGTTCCATCTTCGTAACCTGAGATAATACCACTAGAGGACAAGGCTATAATAGCATCTTCAGCCCAATGACCTTTACCATCTGATAGGTTAGTAGATGTGGAACCCGTTAATCCAAACACTCTAAATATGATAGAAGCAAACTCTCCTCGAGTAATACTATCATTAGGCCGGAATGAACCATCCTCGTATCCTTTTACAACGCCCAGTTTAGTGAATAACTTAACCGTTTTATCTGCCCAGTGAGTAGCCGTGTCATTAAAGTTCACAGACACTCCCTTACTGTCTTCCAATTTCTTAGTGAGTTCTGAGATAACCTTTGCAATATTAACACCCGTAGGGAAGATTGGAGGAGTACTAGCTGCTGGAGGTTTTTCTACAGTAATCTCATTAGTACCATAGCTTGGAGTTCCACCCGTTCCAGTTCCAGTTCCAGGAATATAAGGATTAGTAATGTTGAGATTAATATGATCAACGATTACTGACGTGCCTGAATACTTAGCTTCTATTGTTACACTGCCTGACTTTAATGCTGTGATCACTCCATTATGAATGGAAACTTTAGAAGGATCGTCAGCTGTCCAAGTAATTAGAGAAGTTATATCTTGAGTCGTCGTGTCACTCATAGTTGCAGTAGCTACTACAGTGAACGTATCCCCAACTTGCATTGTTCCAGTATGCTTGTTCAAAGACATAGCAATGACTGTTGCAATTGGAGGAGTAGTTGAAAGTGTAGTAAAGCTAACATCGTTTCCATAGCTTGTCCCTACGCTATTCGTAGCAAATGCGCGAACGTAATAAGTTGTTCCCGCTACTAATCCACCCAGATTCGAAGTGTAGCTACCTGTCGTGCCGGCAACGACAATCTGCTTGTCCGCTAGTGTTGGATTACTTGTCGTAGAATAAACAATACCGCGTACGGTTACCGGAGCACCGCCTTCGCTGGTTATATCCCCGCCTACGTCTGCCGAGGTTGCGGTAACATTCGTTACCGGATCAGTTGTTGATACCGTCGCTACGCTACTCGGCAACGTTGTCGTAAAGCTAACATCGTTCCCATAGCTTGTCCCTACGCTATTCGTCGCAAATGCGCGAACGTGATAAGTGGTCTCCGCTGCAAGTCCAGTTAGATTCGAAGTGTAGCTACCCGTCGTGCCAGCAACGACAACCTTCATGTCTGCTATTGTTGGATCACTACTCGTAGAAAAAACAATACCGCGTACGGTTACCGCCGAATCGCCGTCACTGGTTACATCCCCGCCTACATTTGCCGAGGTTGAGGTAACATTCGTTACCGGATTTGTTGATACCGTCGCTGCTTCAACAGGAGCGTTGACGAGCACTCCTGCCGTACTGCCTACGCTATTTAATGTTAATGAGGCATCAGTGTTGCTAACGGAATCTTTAATCGTACCTCTATTAAGATCTAACGCCCCGACGGTTATACCGTCCAAGTCAGAATCGCCTCTTTGAACCGTGTAACGAAATGTCAGGGTGTTGCTTCCCGAGCCGGAAAGATAATCTGCCCTTACCGACTTGATTCCTATCACTAGCCACAAACTTGGCGTCCCATTCGTCGTATCCACACTAACCGCCTGATCAAACGCCACACCAAAATCGAGGGCTTGCCCAAACGTGTAAGTACCATTCGCTGGCACACTTACAGAGATAACTTTCGCAGATAGATCAGCCAATACCACTGTGGTGACCACATAATTTTGCGTCAACCCGTTCTCTGAGATTACAGTGTACGTCAGTGGACTTGTAAAATCGTTAAGCGTTCGCCCGGAATATTGGACTTCGTTGCCTATTTTGACAGATTGACCATTTGTCGTGAACGTTGCGGTCTGATTGAGAAGTGAACCTCTGGCAGGCAATACAACGGATATCGTATGCGCAGCTTCATTCACAGTACCCTCTGTACCCGCAACAGCAAAAGTCAGCATTTCTTTAGTTGAGCTTGCAGCCGCAACTTGTACCGTCACGGTATAGACTTGAGAGTCGCCGACTTCATCATAAACGACATAGTCAACAAGCGATCTGAAATCTAAGACGGCTTCTCCGCTAATTTGCTGTACTTGGTTTACGTAGACCCTGGTGCCCGTAGACGTAAACGCCGGCGCTAAGGATGCCAAGTTTGTACCGAAGGGAACCGTAAGAGCTATCTTATGGTTTATCTCATCGATTATCCCAACTGAAGAAAGCGAAGCCAACCCGAAATAAGTGATTTCTTTGGCCGTACTGAGCTCTCTTTGAAAATTAACGGTAACCGTATAGTTCCGTGTGCTGCCATCTAAGGCTTCAACCGTATAGATCAATGGTTGTGTAAAATTCTGAGCGCTGACGCCACTGTCTTGAACAGTACCATTCACCTTAACTTTAGCCGCGCTTTCATCTGTAATAAACGTAGGCTTCAACGCAGTCACATTCGTACCTTGCGGTACGGTGAGAAAGATCGCAAACGCTTCGTCGTCGATAAAGCCCGTCACTACAGGAGCCGACAAGTCAAATGATTTTATAGATTTTATGTTACTAGGCCCGATAGTTACCGTAACCGTATAATCCTGCTTACTACCGTCCTCGGCAACGACCGTTAATATTACGGGATTCGTATAATCAGTGCGCTTAACCCCACTAATATGATTAGGTACTGACGCACCTTCGGAAACCGTAAAGATCTCAAGCATATTGTCGACTGCGGAATTAAAAGGAACTTCGACGTTGATCGTATGGTTCACGTTATCGATGTTGCCAAGATTGTCTTCTACGGAAAAAGAAAGAAACTCCTTTGATGAACTTTGGCCATTCGCAAAAATAAATTGCGGAAACACGCTTAGAATTAAACTTAATACGAGTACTATTGACGCTGCCTTCTTAAATATTCTTAGCAATTTTATTCGCCTCCTGCTCCATTATTTCTATAACAATATAAAAAAACCTTCAATTTTTAGCGAATATTGAAATATTTTAGCTCCTCTCCAAACGCAACTGGTACATGAATATCCTCTATGTCTTCCTTTCGACTTAAACATCATTACTTTCCCTACTCTATTCAATATATATATATCGGTCATATGCTTCTCTTAACCTAGTATAAATTAAGAAATTTAGAACAAGTAGTGATCGTTGTCATTATTTTTGTCATATGACAATTTGGTTTTTTTGGATATTAAACATATATAAGTATGTAACAAGCATCTCTACTTTGATCTTGGACATGCCCCCTACCCACCGGTCTGCGACAAAAGTTACTCCTCAATCACTGGAGAAATAACATAATTAAAAGTCCCTAACCATTACAGGTCGGGGACTAATAATGCTATATTGGCAAACTTTCAGTCTGTTGTACTTTCAGTTAAATTCATCATTTAAGACTAAGCCTCGCTCTAACATCTTACATGTTTGCGTTTGAAGCCGAGTTTCCCTTTTTCTACTACCTTATTTATATTAACAGAAGCATTCAAGAGTTTGCTTTTTGCGGTACCCTGATTGACTTCTACCGGACCTACTTCCTTCGCAACTTCGACTGCCTTATCATGAAGCGGAAGATAGGATGTAGCCACGGTATATATGAAATTGTTCATCGCATATTTCGTGCGTTCGGGGGCATCATGAATTGTATTTTTTATAAGTTCTAACAAATCAGCGATTTTCTCTTCGGAGAATTCATTGTCTGGACGATTGCCGATCAGCCAGCAGTAACAGTTCCAGCCCGCCGACATTTTCAATTCGATATCGCTTGCAATCCATTTATCGGAAACATCTTGCGCGATATCCGTTTCTGCCAAGGTTACCGCTACTACAAAATCCGATAGCATATAAAAATAAGCTCCATCAATCCACCGTTCAAAATCCGCCTCAGACATTGCCTTCGGATCGGCGATCACCCCCGCAAAGTACATCGCGTCGTAATTCCCTGTGGCATAAAGCTGCTCAGCCAATGGTTGATTGAACTTTATTTTCCTGAAGATAGGCTTCATTTCGCCTGTAGCCACGCCAAAAAGCGGTTCGTGCGCGCCATTGGATTGGTATATCTTCTTGGTGCGTTCCTTACCGAGAGCTTCAAGTTCTTGCATTACCGATTCTAGATTCATTATTAGCACTCCTTTTTGATGGTTTGTCCTTCGGGATAAAGCCGTCTTTACTTGAATATATCATAAACCGGCCTTATTCCAATGAAATCAGGACCAAGAACACTTGAGGGTGTTAGGCACGTTCGGGCAAGTCTTATATGCCGCCATATTCCCGACACAATCAACTGATATATTAAGTGTGTAGCAAATGACCACCATAATAAAGAATATAAAACACTCTAGGAGGAATTTAAAATGAAAAAATCACTAACAATCGCTTCACTTGTACTCGCTATATCTGCTATCGGAACATCTGTATATGCATCCAGTGACATCGAAATTGATAAAACCAATAAATCCAGTAACGCAGCAACAGTGAAAGTCCTTCCAGCGACAGAATCATCTAAAGCACTCAGTGCAGATGAAGCAGCGAAGTTGAAAGACGACACAAACTTCACTAAAATGGCTAAAGAAAAAGGCATTACGCTAGAGGAATTGTTTGCTCAGCTTGAAAAGGAAGGTAAGGTAACTAAAGCTGTTCCTTCATCTGAAGCTACAAAAACTACAGGTACTACCGACTCAACGATGGATAGCAAAGCAACTGCAGTCACACAATCCAGTGAAGCTGTCAGCCTAGAAGAAATGGCAAAAGAGCAAGGCATCACGGTTGATCAACTGATCGCTAAGCTTGAAAAAGAAGGAAAACTTACGAAAGCTGCAAAAACAACAGACTCCACACAATCTACACAATCAGAAAAAATCAATAAATAACATATAAAGCGCAGCTAGAGCTGTCACAAAAGTAAACTTCTACTCAGGAGAGCTTTTGGGACAGCTCTCGTTGTTCAACAGAATACATATTGGTTAGAATAATACTGTGAAACATAATTATGGAAGGATGGTTATTTCCTTGAAGCGAGTATTGTTAGTAGAAGATGAGCTGCCGATCGCAGCCTTACTTCAAGCATATTTGGAAAAAGAAAGTTATGAAGTCATGTGGAATTCGGGTGAGGGGGAAATCGATGTGATGGAGCAATTCCTCAGTTGGAAACCCGATCTCGTATTGTTGGATCTTATGCTTCCGAATGATCAGAATGGAATTGATATTTTGCATCAAATTAGGCAAATAGGAAGCTGCCCCGTCATCATTCTTACGGCACGCGGCGCTGTACCAGAGCGTCTTCAAGGATTTGACCAAGGAGCGGACGACTATATTGCCAAGCCATTCGATCCTCAGGAAGTCATGGCCCGCATTCAAGCAGTACTTCGCCGCTCAGTCTATATGATAGATTCGAATATTATGCGACTTGGTAGTTTGGTTATTGACGCGAGCACTCGGAGCGTTACAGTCGGAGCTGAGCAGATCTCTTTGCTTCCCCGGGACTATCAACTGCTGACATTTCTAGCGGAACATCCCAATCAATGCTTTGAACGCGATCAGTTACTTAATCAAGTGTGGGGAATCGACTTCGAAGGTGGAGACCGTTCAGTCGACACCTCCATTAAACGGCTACGTAAGAGTCTCCAACAATGGCCAGCAAGCGAGGGTGAAATCGAAACGATTAGAGGAATGGGGTACAGTATCCGTGTTTACTAAGCATCCGGGCAAGTCCATACACAACAATGTAGAAGCTAAGCAGCAAGCTACCTCTGTTTCCTTGGTGCGATATTGGACATGGCGCTATGTGATGATTCTACTCATTATGCTTATGGGCATAGGTTTGTTTGGCATGTACTGGATTCGAATGAGTACTGTGGAACAGCAGTTTCAGCTACTCGAGGCGAGATCTGCAATGATGAGTGATTCATTTAGCAAAATGGATGATCTCATGCAATTAGCCACTACGGTGTCACCTGCACATTCTTCAGAAAAAATGCCACCAGCCCCCACAGAAAATATCCCATTGCCGGCATCTGTCCCTTCGATCCCCTCAGAATTCGTCCCTTCGATTCCAGATGGTTATCAATTTCAATTATTTAACGTTTCAGGTGAGATGATTTATTATTTCAGCAATTCATACGCGGAGGAAGGCGTTTACCTCAACTCCCCGCCCAAACAAAACGAAGTCCTTTCAGGTGAGAAAACTCGTGAGAAGGTCGATACGCAGTCAGGAAAGTGGCTACGAGTTGGTGTTCCTTTCTATAAACACAATCAAATTTCAGGAACACTCTATATGAGCGCCCAATATAACGAGGGTCGTTTGCCACAAATATACGGACTCATTGTGGTTGCATTTGGGCTTATTTCCTTATGCGGCTGGGCTGTCGTTTTCGTATTATCCCGCTCTCTCACAAGGCCACTCATTCAACTGGCTAGTGCAGCGAAAGAACTTTCATCAGGTAATTACCAGCCGTATTTGCCTGATCCGAGCCTCGTCAAGGAAGGTGAAATTAGCGGGCTTATTCAAGCTTTTCATGAAATGACTGAACGTCTAAACCAACTTGAACGTATGCGTACCGATCTGCTCGCAGGAGTCTCACATGAACTGCGTACGCCGATCACCTCAATCCGCGGTATGCTCCAAGCCATTCAGGAAGGCGTAGTTACAGGCAATAAAGCTAACGAGTTCATAAATATCGGGTTAAATGAGGCAAAGCGGATGCATGTAATGGTGGACGATCTGCTTAATTTTTCTTCAATGGAGTCAGATGTGATTCACCCTGAAAAGTCTCAGGTCTTGCTTGAGCCGTTAATAGAGGAGATCATTAAGCAGTTCCATACCATTCAAACATCTGTACCTGTTCAAGTGGAACTTGAGGTGCTTCCCTCCAGTTTGGTATGTACCTGTGATCAATCACATTTGAAGCAAATTTTTCTCAACTTGCTTAGCAACAGCGCCGCAGCTGCGGCTACTATCATCAAGATTACTGCAAGATCAACTGAATCGATGATCACTATCGATATCTCTGACAATGGTAAAGGGATTACTCCCGATGAAGTTCCATTTATTTTCGAACGCTACTACAGAGGAAACAGTCGCCGCAAGAAAAAACAAGGACTCGGTCTAGGGTTATCAATCTGCCGGTTACTCGCCCAAGCAAACGGCGGAACAATCGAGTTGCTTCAAACGTCATCAACAGGTACCGTATTGCGGCTGTCATTTCCCTGCGTATCGCAATAAAAAAGGCAAACACATTGCCAGCGAAAACTTTGGTGCTTTGCGTATATTAGTACCTTTTTGGTACACCAATAGTCAACTTTTATAGTCCTTTTCTATTGAGAATGTCCTCCGTTTCATTGACCTTCCGGTTTGATTGTAGATCGGTACTTCTTCGGCGTCATACTCGTATGCTTCTTGAAAACTTTAATAAAATGAGGTTGATCATAAAAGGTCAACCTCAATCCGATGGATGAAATCGTGTCATTGGTCATAAGAAGCAGTTTCTTGGCTTCTTCTACCCGCTGTTTCTGTATATAATTCATCATTGTCATACCTATCTGTTCTTTGAATATATTCATCAAGTAGCTACTGTTCAGTCCAGTCAACTCTGCAAGCTTGTCGAATGTAATCTCTTGATATAAATGGTTGAAGATGTACTCGCAGCAAATTCTGATCGGTTTAGACAACCTATTTTTCTGGCTCTGTTCAACACGTTCCGTAAAGTCTAATAACGCACGTAATAACGCGGCCTCAACCGCCTTGACATCATTCAGTTCTTCGATTTGTTGAATATGCAGATCACTGAGAGTAAAGGCCAGTTCTTCGTATATTCCTCCATCTACAGCAGCCCTCATAGCAATCGCAACAGAGCAAATGGCTAAATTTTTGATATTGCGGAGTTGGCTCCGTTTAGATAGAATCCCCACGCCCTCGATAGGATAGGCGATCCACTCTTTCATTAATTCACTTGTATTGCCAGTTCGAATCAATTCAATTAACCGTTTATCTATTTTCGAACTATGATTAGACACCGATAATTCCCGTTTGTTTTGAATTTCAATTTCTATATTCCTTTGAGACTTGGCCGGCAGCACATATTGATAACTATATTGCAGCACATCCGTAATTTCCAAAGCCTCTTGATTGATCATCCAATTCGCAAGTACGCTGATATGAAGCAGACGAATACGGCTTACGACCGGAAGGCTGTCCCAATGGGCTTTCCAGTGCGGCAGATCGAGATAAGACAATTGATTATCGTGCAAAAGCCCATTGATATGCTCATCTGTAGGTACTTGCTGGATTGAAGGACCGATTACAACGAATCCATGCCGCTTTCCACTACGTTTTATAGGTACTATGATAAACTCCTCCCAGGAATTCGCAGCTAGAATAACCGGGTGTTTCATCTCTTTCTCTATAAATGAACCGAATAGCTTGTCGAACTCCATATAAAAAGGCCTCTGCTGGTCTCCACTCCCCCAAATCGTCTCCACATCATGCCCATCTTCGGTATAAAAGATCGGAAGTTGGATGCTTTCATATAGTAACTTACATGAATAGGTTACTTCGGGTTGACTATGAACATTAACCAATATGGAAACCTCCCCAAGCGTACAATTTTTCTAAGTATTATACCATAATAGAAAGCGTTTCCATGAGATAATTTGAGTTGTACAGACATCCTAAATCCAAGGAGGTTATTTCTAGTGGAACGCGATATCCAAGCTCTAATTACTGAGATGACATTAGAAGAAAAAGCTGGCATGTGCTCCGGTTTAGATTTTTGGCGCTTAAAAGGTGTGGAGCGCCTAGGCATTCCTAACATTATGGTCACCGACGGCCCGCACGGACTGCGCAAGCAACAGGAAGGCACCGACCATTTGGGCGTATTTAATAGCGTTCCCGCTACTTGCTTCCCTTCAGCGGCCGGTATGGCCAGCTCGTGGGATCGGGAGCTGGTCAGCAAAGTCGGCGTAGCACTGGGTGAAGAGTGCCAGGCGGAAGACGTTGCCGTCCTCCTTGGGCCAGGCGCCAATATCAAACGCTCTCCGCTGTGCGGACGTAACTTCGAATATTTCTCGGAGGATCCTTTCCTTTCTTCCGAAATTGCCACCAGCCATATTCAAGGTGTGCAAAGCCAAGGAGTTGGCACATCTCTGAAGCATTTCGCGGTTAACAATCAGGAGCACCGTCGCATGGGCGTTGATGCCGTTGTCGATGAACGCACGCTGCGGGAAATTTATTTGGCGAGCTTCGAGGGTCCGGTAAAGAATGGCCAGCCGTGGACCGTCATGAGCGCTTACAACAAAGTTAACGGAACGTTTGCTTCCGAGAATAAGTTCTTGCTTACTGATATTTTGAAGGAAGAATGGGGACATGAAGGATTCGTCGTGACCGATTGGGGTGCTAACAATGACCGGGTAGATGGGCTAGCTGCCGGTCAAGAGCTGGAAATGCCTTCTAGCGGAGAAGCGAACGACCGTAAAATCGTAGAGGCTGTTCAAAACGGTCAGTTGTCCGAAGAGATGCTTAATCGTGCTGTTGAGCGAATTTTACGTATCATTTTCATGAGCGTAGATAACAAAAAACCAAACGCGACTTACGATCGGGACGATCATCATCGTCTGGCGCGAACCGTTGCCGGCGAAACGATGGTACTCCTGAAGAACGAAGAGAACCTGCTCCCACTAGCAAAAGGTAAGAAATTGGCGGTTATCGGTCCATTTGCGCAAAAACCGAGATACCAAGGCGGCGGCAGCTCGCATATCAATCCGACCCAGATCGACGTACCGATAGATGAAATCAAACAACTTGCGGGTGATTCTGCCTCGGTTGTGTACGCGCAAGGATTCCATTTGGACAGAGATGATCTGGACGCTGCTTTGATGGAAGAAGCGAAACAAGCAGCTAGCGAAGCGGATGCGGTCATCATTTTTGCGGGACTTCCCGACCGTTATGAATCCGAAGGCTTTGACCGCAAGCATCTGCATATGCCTTCGAACCAGAATCAGCTGATCGAAGAAATCACTGCCGTCCAGAGTAACGTGGTCGTCGTACTTATGAATGGTTCCCCAATCGATATGCCTTGGATCGGCCGAGTAAAATCGATCCTAGAAGCTTATTTGGGCGGTCAAGCGGCAGGCGGCGCGATCGCTGATTTATTGTTTGGTGAAGTGAATCCTAGCGGCAAGCTGACCGAGACATTCCCTATGAAGCTGAGCGATAACCCTTCGTTCCTGTTCTTCCCGGGCGAAGGCAATCGCGTTGAGTACCGCGAAGGCATTTTTGTTGGCTACCGTTATTATGATGCCAAAGAAGTAAAGCCGCTGTTCCCGTTCGGACACGGTCTGAGCTATACCACATTTGAATATTCGAATCTTGTCATCGATCATAAAACGATCAAAGATACGGATTCTATTAACATACAGGTAACGATACAAAATGCGGGCTCCCGTGCCGGTAAAGAAATTGCTCAGCTCTATGTCCGCGATGTAGAGAGTATGATTATCCGCCCTGTCAAAGAATTGAAGGGCTTTGCTAAAGTAGAACTTCAGCCGGGAGAGAAGAAGACCATTACGATGACGCTGGATAAACGTTCCTTCGCTTACTACAACGTAGATCTTAAGGATTGGCATGTGGAGTCCGGTGATTTTGAAATATTAATTGGACGCTCGTGTGAAGATATCGTTGTAAGCGATACGGTACATGTCGAGTCGACAGTCGCTTTGAAATCCATAGTCGACCTAAACACATTGGTTATCGACCTGTTAAACGATCCGCAAAGAGCGCCGTTCATGCAAGGATTGCTTCAGAAGATGCAAGAGGGAATGGGTACTATGTTGGAGGGTCTTGAAGCCTCTGACAGCCTGGGGGAAGGCTCGAGTGAAATGTTCGAAGGATTTATACATTATATGCCATTGCGCGGGCTGTTAATGATGAGCCAGGGAGCGTTCACGGAAGAAATGCTGAACGGGATTATTTATCAATTGAATAATCCTTCATAAATGATTGGGCAAACATATGTAAACCGAAAATATCAAGTTTAGAGAGAAGCTTGGATACGGGTTTGAGGATATGCTTCGTGTATCTTCACACCCTGCTTCCTTTACAGATAGATCTATGAGAAACATGCTCAACATGTTGGCACCATATTATAACAATATGAATCGGAGGTATAAGAAGATGCAAAATGAAAACTCAATCGTAGTGGTTACCGGTGCAGGTAGCGGAATTGGACGAGCAAGTTGTATAAAGCTGGCACAGAACGGGGCGAAAGTCGTTGCGGTCGACTTCAATCAAACAACCGGGGAAGAGACGCTATCACTAATACAAGAACATGGTGGCGAAGGTATCTTCGTACAAGCCGATGTATCGAAGAACGAAGACGTCGAACGGTATGTTCAAATTGCCGTGGAAACCTACGGACGCATTGACGCATTTGTTAACAATGCCGGCGTTCTGCAAACATTTTCAATGCTAACAGATATTAGCGAAGCCGAATATGACCGTATCATGAACGTCAATGTCAAAGGTGTTTTTCTTGGCTTGAAACATGTTCTCAAAGTTATGGAGAAGCAAGGTCATGGCTCAATTATTAATACCGCATCTACGTCAGGCATTCGTGCCGAGCATAGTCTCGCAGCATATTCAGCAAGCAAACATGCTGTAATAGGATTGACGAAGGGGGCGGCATTAGAATACGTGAAAAAAGGTATCCGCGTCAATGCGATTTGCCCAGGTGGCGTCGATACGACATTGACGCAATCTGTTCCTTTGATGATACAGAAAACTGGCTACGTGCCAGAGGAAATTCCAAATATGCGAATGGGTCGCTATTCTGATCCTTCAGAAATTGCAGAGATGGTGGTCTTCTTGGCCTCCAACAAATCCAGCTATATGACAGGTTCAATCGTTGTCGTAGACGGTGGTTTGACGCTATAAACACGACTCATGTCGACTGGGTGTTTCAGAAACTAATGGAATACTCTTCGCTTTTGTAGTAACTCGGATTAAGGGGTGTCCCAAAAGTCATTGATGAAATGGCTAGGGACACCCCTGTTCTATAGGAGGAAAATAGATGGTGTGAGCGGTTGCTCCGAGAACGGACCGTCCCTCAACGATTGTGGTTCTGCTTTCATTTTATATGTAGACATAATCCCTCTATATATTATCTTAAGGAACGGCATTTCATTGAATGCTTTCTCTTTCTCACGCCCTAATCATTTAATCCTTTTCCATTGAGAATTTGCTGCATATACTTTTCAACCCTTGACACTCGAGTCTTGGATTGTTTGGGTTGAGTAAAGTGAAAAATGTATGCTCTTTGCCGTCCAGGCGTCAATGCTTCAAAAGCAGTTTTCAAGGCAGGGATTTCATCTAATTTATTTTGAAATTCTTCAGGAATGGTGTATTCTTCATTCTTTTTAAAATCCACTTCCAAACCGGATTTTTCAACTTCAATGGCTTCATATATATAGGCTTTCAAGGTGGCTTCCATTTCAACTATTTCTTGAACATTGGTGAACCGAATCTGGCGCCCCGCCTGTACATTCTCCGTTTGTTGGATTAGAATCCCATTGGCATCCTTTAACAAGGAACCTTTGATGAACAAAATCGCACAGTACTCTTTAAATCCATGTATTAACACGATGTTTTTGTTCTCAAGCGTGTAGCATGGATGCATCCACTTAAATTCTTCGGTCAACTCACAGTCAAGAACGATAGTTCTCAACTTCTCATATTCTTCTTTCCATTTTTTAGATTTATTTAAATATTCATCAACCTTAGGATTCAATCTACTATTTGTCATTAAGGAGCGCCCCTCTTCATCACTTATTTCGTATCTGCGTCTTATAGGTTCAATTGTACTGTTTTTTTATGGATTGTACAGTTTGTGTACAGACTCTAGTATATTAATCCCATACAAAATATTATTTATTTAATATTTGTACCTTCACGCACGATTTAAAAAACTCGTCCCTATTTATAATACGGTTCTCTCTCACCCTAATAACGAAATTAAAGGGCACCTTATGGGTGCCCTGATAAACGATTGTGTACGCTAGTATTGGCCTAAAAGACCTTTCTTCATAGCTATTTTCTCGCATCGATGGAACACAACGAGCCCTAAGATCAGATATATCAGCGAATTTAATACTAATACCCCATAATCTGACCAAGGTAATTGTGTCAACATCAGATCGTCTATCATCACTGTTCTTACCATATTCACGCCTTTGACGAATGGAGCAAATGCTAGAAACGGAGCTACCGTTAACGGAACAAATACAAGTCCCATCAACACAAATTGAAAGATCTGTAGAAACGCTTGAATTTGCTTCACAATAATAGCTAACCCAGCAATCATAAAGCTAATACCTACCATACTTATCATCGTAACTACAATGATCGGGATCGTTGTCATGGGGTTAAGACTCAACCACTGTCCGGAGGTTAGCATCGCACCAAAGAGCAAGAGGACCATAATAACAGACTGTAAGCCGAATTGAGCGATGATCCGCGTGAGCATGATTTTCCACACCCCCATTGGGGACATATAGATTTGTTCTAACGTTCCACGCGTCGCTTCTGTTACTACCGAGAAACCGATAAAGTTCATCGTCATCATCGTTAAGCTCCAAAAGACTACACTTACAATTGAATATTGAACATTCGTATCAAAACTGGCTGGATCACCTATGAACATAATTCCAAAGAATGCAGCCAGAAATATAATATAAAAAGTAAATACTAACGCAATCGTGTTCGGTAGATAACGTTTCATCTCAATATATTCCTTACGAAAATTAGCATTGAATAGGTGTAGCCATTTCATTGGTCATCCCTCCCTTTACAATCTGCATAAACACTTGTTCGAAATCAATGGTTATACGATCAATACTTTCCACCATGGTTCCTTCCTCTTTCAAAAGATCGAACAACTCGTAGATGTCCTGACCATGCTCTAAATTCACTTCTACGATGGTTTCATGGGAGCTTGCTTTATATGTGCTTAATGGAAATCTACTCAACAATTTATTTTTCTGGTTGATGCTTAATTCCTCACCCAACTTAATCGAATATGCCCTTGTCTCAAATAACCTAAGTAAATTCTCCACTCTGTCGTCAATCACAACTTCACCTTTATTAATGATAATGACACGGTCACACAACTCCTGAACGACAGGCATATCATGCGAACTAATAATAATCGTGCGCTTTTCTTCCTTAACGATTCTGTTCAAAATATTACGCAATTCATAACTAACCTCAACATCCAATCCGAGAGTTGGCTCATCCAGCAAGATGACATCCGTATTAGCTAATAGTGCTACAGCGATAGCCAGCTTTTGTTGCATCCCCCGGGATAATCCATTGACAAGCTCATTCTCCTTATCCTTAAGGTTGAATTGCTCTAATAATTTATCCGCTTGATAGGCAACTTGCTTCCGAGAGTAACCCCGGTTACCTGCGAAATATTCTAGGTTTTCCCGAACCGTAAGACGCCAATATAAATTTCGGTTCCCCTCTAATACAGCACTGATATGCTCTAGCGCTTTAAGTCTCTTCTTATAAATATCTAAGCCATTAATGGTTATAGAACCCGCATCCGATTCTAACAAACCACAGAGCATCTTTATCGTTGATGTCTTCCCAGCACCATTGGGTCCCAATAAACCGAGAACCTCTCCACGATTCACATCAAAAGAAACATCGCGAACCGCATGTATCTTCTCTTTCGTTTTTCTTTTCCCATACGCCTTGCTAATACCCCGTACTTCTATAATTTTCTCCACCCTTTAACCATCCTCTCCATACGATATAAAAAGTGATTCAATTGACATATTTATTCTATTGCAGTATCTCGATTTATTTAACTGACTTCAGATGGATACTTCCTCCGTCTGAGGGATGAGATTTACCTATTGGTTGCGTTAGACAGGTAACAACGAAAAAAACACATCTCTTTGAGATGTGTCTGGAATCGCACGGCGAAGATAAGGAGGTACAGACGAATGAAATGGAATATTTGTAAATATTTCAATGTACTGATGGACATGATACCCCTAGAGTCTGTGAAATACGATGGGAACAATCATGCACACGAAGATAAATTACAATGGAGGGTCATATGAACTTCTTTCTACTCATTAACATCACCGGTATTTTGGTCTTTATCGGAGTTGCGTTTCTGTTCTCCAAAGATAAAAAAAATGTAAATTGGAAAGCCATTAGTATCCTGGTTATCTTTAATCTATTCTTGGTCTGGGTGTTAACTGCATTCTCAGGTGGACGCTGGTTTATTGGACAAGTTGCCAAAGCCTTTACTTGGTTAATTGATACTGCTTTTTCTGGTATAGGATTTGCATTTGCAAGTATGGTTCATGTTGAAAATATGGACGTTGTGTTCAGTGCATTAATGCCGATCCTATTAGTTGTACCGTTATTTGATATTTTAACTTATCTGGGGATCCTCCCTAAAATCATTAAATTGTTGGGCTGGGGACTATCTAAACTTACGGGTCAACCACAGTTTGAATCCTTCTATGCCATTGAAATGATGTTCCTTGGTAACACAGAGGCATTAGCCGTATCTGGCGGACAATTAAAGTCTATGAGCCAGCAACGCCTATTCACGATTTCACTTATGTCCATGAGTTGTGTATCCGCAGCGATGATCGGTGTATATACACAAATGCTTCCAGCAGAATTTGTTCTTACTGCTATACCACTTAATGTTATCAACGCGATTATTGTAACAAGTATCCTGAATCCGGTCGTCATACCAAAGGAAGAAGATGTTATCTTTGAAATGAAAAAAGAAGACAAGCCACCCTTCTTCTCTTTCCTAGGCGATTCTATCCTTGGTGCAGGTAAGTTGATTCTGATCATCACAGCGATGATTATTGCATTCGTATCCTTAGCAGCACTTATTGATAAGCTTCTGCTGCTCATTGCGCCTTGGCTTACATTGAGCAGCATTCTAGGTACTATCATGACACCATTTTCTTTACTTCTCGGTCTGTCATTTAGTGAAGCATTCCAAGCTGCTCAGTACATGAGCACCAAATTGGTAACCAATGAGTTCGTCGTGATGATCGAAATTATGCCGATAATGGATACATTCAGTCCACATATGAAGGCAGTTCTGTGTACCTTCCTTGTATCCTTTGCGAACTTCTCTACAGTGGAATTGATTCTAGGCTGTTTCAAAGGTATTGTGAGTAAGGAGAAATCAGATAATTTGTCCAAAGGGGTATGGTTGATGATCATTTCAGGAACATTAGTATCCTTACTAAGTGCTGGTTTTGTCGGACTATTCGTGTGGTAACACTGGCTATAACGGCAAGATTGAAAAGGCAAATTTTAAGACCATTCCCTCGCGGAATGGCCTTATGTCTATCTGGCTATGATTTTAAGTGGGTTCGTTGCAATAAAGCGATCAACCTCATGTATTGATCATGCTGTTATCTTGATTGCTTTTCCCCTTTTTGCTTCTAATCGAATACAGTATGAATAATAAAATAAACCATAACGGGGTAAACAATAGAGCCGGACGTGTTTCTTCAGAGAACAGCATTATGATGAGAATGAAGGCAAACAACGTTAAGACCGCATAATTCATAGCCGGCGTGAACGGTGCTTTGAATTTGGATGTAGCCTGCAAATCCGGCCGGGTTTTCTTATACTTAATATGACACACGAGAACAACGCCCCATACCCATATGAAACAAATGGCACTTATCGTTGTCACAACTCCAAAAGCCTGCTCCGGAATGAGTTTACTCAATAGGGCCCCCACAGATATGACAATCGTAGAAATGAATAACGAGTTACTTGGTACATGATTTCTATTCAGTTTGCCAAAATGAGAGGATGCTTGGTCCTTCCTACTCAAATTATAGAGAATCCGGCTTGTTGAGAACATCCCACTGTTACAAGCGGAAGCAGCTGAGGTTAATACGACGAAATTGATAATCCCCGCAGCAATCGGAATCCCCACCAAAGTAAAGGTTCTCACAAATGGACTTTCTGCCGGACTGAGCTGCGTCCATGGGTTAATGCACAGCAGGACGAACAGCGCGCCAACATAGAAAAATAGAATCCGCAGCGGAATTTTATTAATCGCAGATGGGATATTTTTTTCCGGATTTGCTGTTTCCGCTGCCGATACACCCACTAATTCCACACCGACATAAGCGAATACAACCATTTGAAATGATAATAAGAAACCTGAAACTCCATTTGGAAAGAAGCCCCCGTGCTCCCAAAGGTTTCGTACCGTCACGGATCCTGCATCCGTCTTAAACCCAATGATCAATAAAATGATCCCTAGGCCAATTAAGGCTAGAATTGTGACTACTTTGATTAAAGCAAACCAAAATTCGAGTTCTCCAAAACTTTTTACGGTTAATAGATTAAGTCCTAATAAAATGGTTAGACAGACAACGGCAGGAACCCATTGCGGGATATCAAACCAATACTGCACATATACGCCAACAGCAATGACATCAGCCATAGCTGTCATGATCCAACAAAACCAATAGGTCCAACCGGTAATGTACGCGACCCGCGTTCCAAGGTAGTCTTCGGCAATGTCCGTAAACGATTGATAACCTGCTTTAGACAATAGAAGTTCTCCCAGTGCTCTCATCACAAAAAACACAGCAATACCCACGATTAAATACGTGATCATAATGGATGGGCCTGCCTTCTCTATCGCCTTTCCCGATCCCAGGAATAATCCCGTACCAATGGTGCCGCCGATGGCGATAAGTTGAACATGCCGATTGGCAAGCTCCCTCTTTAATTCTGGTTGTGCCATTCCTAGTTCCCCCTTGTGAATACAACTTATTGATGCCAATAAAAAAAGAGACTGGATGTCATCCAATCTCTCAGTTCATAAGAATATCAAATAATCTCTGCCCTGCTGATCGCGATCAGCATGACAAATACATATTCAGTACTCTTCTGTCCTTTTGCCTGAGATTGTGAACCCTTCGGCGCCGCGAAAATTTCCGCGGTCTCTCCAGAAGCTGCTCCTGCTAAAGTGTGATCCTTAGCAATCATAGCTTGCGAATTATTAAATTATTAAAACGGTAATGCTGTTCTGATATTCTAACATATTACTTTCGATGTGAGTATTTGTTCAATGATAAAAGTCCCTTTGTATTTTTTGACAAAAAGACTGTTTGGTCTTTTATATTTCAATAGTTAGGTTGGAAATATTGATATCTGCACCTAGTTCAGTCACTTCGTTCTTTGAAGATATTTTCATTATGTAAGAGGTTATAAACCTAATTGAGGAGACTATTGGTGCTTTGAGAGAGTTAGTGAAAGAGGGGGGGAGTTAAGCATATAGGACTTTCAGAGGCTTCTTCTCAAACGAGTAAAAGAGCACAAAAAGCTGTACAGCAAATTTCTGCTCCAAGCTTCTCACCCGTTTGCTTAGCGCGGTATGCGAGATATGTAGGACCTCACTATTAAAAATTATGTATTCACGTTTCACTCTCGCTCCTAATATGACGATATGATCATTGTGTTATATCGACACTGCCAGCACGACTACTATTTTTGAAAAGAAAATCACAGAAGGCAACATCCGCTAACCGGATTTCTGCTTCTGTGATTGTTTAACCTATTTGTTACTTTTGAGTCCCCTTCAGGACTTCGAGGATGCCATCGTCCACAGATTCAATATAATTGTGACTGCACCCAAAATAACCGTGGTCCACATTGTCTCTGAATCCAGAGAGAAAGCGTAAGGATGAATGACAAACCAAATTCCCGCGAGTAGTGAAAACCACGTCTGCCATACAGCCCACCCCGAAGAATTCTCTTTGCATAAAGCCCATCCGGATACAATCAGCAAGACGGCTCCGACAATAACGCTAGTCCATAAAGCATCCTTTTGATCGGAATAGTCAAAGATCCATGGTGAGATGATGAACCAAATTCCAATAATAGCTGCTAATCCGTTCCTCCATTTCATAACCAACACCTCCGTTAAAATATTATACGACGTTCACATTTTTAACCTATGTCGTTCGAATATTGATCAGAACCCATTTATTAACAAATGATCGTCCGTATTGAAGGTGCCCCACCTGAAATACTGCCCTTTTCCTTTGAAACTCTCAGATTTTCCGATATAAATCGATGATCATATATACATGAGGAAATTCACATTATTTCCTTGCGGAAATAGGTGGAGACGTAAGAACTACGTCATTATCTTTTAACTGTACGCGAAAAATATATACAGGTTGAGAAAAACCTTTTGTATCAGTGGATTGATCTAAATAATACTCTGTAATGACTAATGTCTCACCTTCAAATTCTTCACCCGCTCCGAAAGGTCCCATAGGATAAATGTCTCCTTGTTTCAGGTTTTGAAATGCTTCTTTGGGAGAAATAATTTCGACGTCTCGCACTTTTTGACCTTTGGAATCGTAAACAGGCATTTTTTTACCTTCATTACTTAACTCTAGTGATGTTTTTATAGTGACATGAGACATATCCGTTTTTCCATAGGGATCAAATGGCATATTACCAAATCCCTTCATTTGATACGAAATAATTATTCCAAGTGCGACGAAGCTTACTGCAGTGGGTAAGATTAAATATTTGACTATTTGTGTGTATGATTGCTTTTTTTTCAAAAAAATAAGAACTATATTTAATATACAATAACCTAGCATCATTCCTATCGTATTATGAAGTAAATCGTCTAGTGCCGCACTTCCACGAAGTGTTATAAATTGAAGAGTTTCAATACATAAAGATGTTGTAATTGAAGTGATTAACATCCATTTTTCTTTTAAAAAAACTTCACTAAATAAAGGTAATAAAATCCCTAACGGAAACAGCATACCTATATTAACAATGATATGAAAAAAAGAATTAAATGAAAATTGATTCCATGCTTGTTGATACGCGCTCAGTACATCGAAATCAATTGTTCTTACAAAGATATTCTCAGCTGAACGACCAAATGTGGTAGCCATTATTAAAAGGAAATAATATCCTATTATTAATATAAGTAATATAATTTGTCGTTTAGTAAATTTCTTTTCTCGTTCATTAATAAAACTCATTTTACACCTCTTTAGAATAATATATATTTTATCTTCCATGGAAATCCCCTTGATTGATCGGGAACTCCATAATTCAAGAAGAGATATATCTCCTCCTTACTCGGTGATTTGATCTACCGTACCTACTCTGCCGAAAGCGAAAAACAAAAAATAAAGAATCAAAAGGGTTTAGGATATGGTTATAGCCAAAATCTTCTTTCGGTGTTGCTTCAATTGCATTGTCTTACCTCCATCGCTTAGCTGATGAATATTATTATATCCGTCTAAAATGACTTTCCAGTGACTATGGAGGTGACAATTCAGTCACTTACAGCGTGCCGTTAAATCACTTGCTTATAAAATTTAATCCGGAACTGCGTATACTCCACGCCGTTCTTCAAAATATTGATGACCGCCTCGGCAGTCCAATTGAAATCGCCGACAAAAGAGACGTCGTCATCGCTCGCGATGGAAACCGTCTGTCCCTTAATATCCATCGGAATCAGTACCGGCTCTAATGCCTTAAGGAACTAATTGTATGACCCTAGCCATCAGAGAGAACAAGGAGAAAGCCGGTACCTATAAAAACCGCTTGCTTGTTCGGCCGATATAGCCGTCAAGCAAGCGGTACGGGTTCAAAAGCCTTCTTTACCTGCTTCGGCTCATAAATATGGACGAATAGTCACTTATGCTGATCATTAATTTAATTTAGAATTACCTTAGAACATTGAAAAAGGCTGTGATTCCAATGTTAATCAAAAGAGACAAATGGTTGCAATATCGCATCCTTCGCAATGGATCCTCTCTCGCCGGACGGTTGCCAAAAACACAGTTGCTTAAGAAGAATGCTTTATCGAAGATGCTTCTTCAATATCAAAGCGTCGTACTGAAACCTCGCGACGGGAGTTACGGAAGGGATATCCTGTTCATTAAACGGAACGGTGCGAACGCCTATCGTATTCATAACGAAAAGAATGCGGTCACCATGAGAGACACTGATAAGTTATTCAAATGGCTCCGTAAAAAAAATAGAGGTCGTGGATATATTGTCCAAAGTCGTCTTCAGCTTGCTCAAATTGGGCACAATCCGTTCGACATTCGGATAATGGCTCAGCGAAAAAAAGGCTCTTCATCCACTTGGAACGTGACAGGCTCATACGCGAAAGTGGCGGCGCAAGGATATCTAGTCACGAATGTGACTAGCCGCACCATTCCAGTGCTTGAGGCACTAAAATTATCCCGAATCGGAGATCGGAGCTTGCTTGTCAAAGCGGAACGGGTCGCACTATTGGCTGCCAAACGACTGGGAGAGCGTTACCCCAAGCTTAGACAAGTCGGGTTCGATATAGGCATCGACAGGAAACGTCGGATTTGGATCATCGAAGGCAATTATCAACCGGACTTGCACCCTTTCCGGCTCTTGAAAGATTCCTCGATGCATCGCAGAATATTATGGTATAAGAAACATTAAAGCGAAAAAAAGACGACCAGCCTTTTATCTTTGACCGGTCGTCTTTTTATGTTTGGTTACCTATTCTTGATAATGCCCCGCTTGGGATTTTATCTGCGTCTTTTGGCACTTACAACGCGTGTCACTTGGAACTTATTTACCCCTACCTGTATAATGGCAAATTTGCTGTAAGAAGTGCCGGAAGAAGTATAAGGTTCTGCTTGAATATTTCCACTCGGTGTTTTAACCGTTGCGGTGATTCTAGTCACCAAACAGACTCCACGGCTAGAAGCTTTCCAAGTCTCGTCACGCTGAACATCATAATTGTCGTCACTACAAAAGACGGATGCATATTCAACTCTCCCAAACGCATTAAACGAAGTTGAGTTAGAGATCTGAACGGGGTCGTAACCTTTAGGTCTTCTATTTCCCATATTCAAAACCTCCCTTCTTATTGTATTGTTCAGTAAATGAAAATTGAATCGTTTTGGTAAGGTATAAATGTGGACAAGAAAAAAAGTGCGTTTTTCCGGTGGTCGCGAGGATCGGCAGCTTATGATACTGTGCCTCAAACAAAAAGAACCACCCTCGATCGAGCAACTAGCTGCAAGAATGACCCTAGCAATTAATAGCGTTATATAATTGGGGCTAACGATAGATAAAATATTTCCTATTAAAAAAGTTATCATAGCTATGAGTAGTAATTTGCGTCTCTCCACTCTGGAAGTTAAGGCAATGAGTGTTGGAGCGCCAAAAGCGAAAACCAAAGAGAAAATGGAAACCAACTGTCCGATTCTTCCGACTACAAACGGAGTATTCACTATGGACTAGAGATATAGAAGAAGAAATATTCCCCCTCTGCCGTGAACTTAATATTGCAGTTGTACCCTATAGCCCCTTAGGCCGTGGGTTCTTAACTGGAAAGATCAAATCAGTTGATACACTCGCAGAACATGATTACAGAAGGAATACACCACGATTTCAGGGTGACAATTTCACTCACAATCTTGCATTGGTTCAACGTTTAGAAGAGATAGCCAATGAGCTACATATTAGTCCTTCTCAGCTTGCTTTAGCATGGTTACTATCTAATGGCGAAGACTTAGTTCCTATACCTGGGACCAAAAAGAGTTCTTACATGGCAGAAAATATAGGAGCAATAGACATTGAGCTACCTAAAAATGTTAAGGAATTTATAAATAAAACGATTCCAGTAGGCACGGCAGTTGGTGACCGCTATCCTGCAAATTCCATGACGTTACTGGATCGGTAAGCAGCAAGTCCCATTTAGATCTAGATCTTTATTTGGGCTATGCTCACCTATTTTCTCGATCTGCCCTATGAAATACTTAGGTATATCTATACTTCCATTAAATAACTTACCTAAATCAAAAACCACAACCTCTCAACGGTTGTGGTTCTGTATTCATCTTGTATGTAGACATAGTCCTCTATAAGAATTCAGCCTTATTTGTGATACGGTTCACCGCACTTTCTGTAACGGCATGTGTTAATGCATAAAAAAAGTTGGAATCTTAATTGATTCCAACCCCTGATTACATCCAAATAGCTTGACCGATCACACTTTTAAATCGCTCAAGAGTCTTGTCACCAATTCCATCAATATTTAGTAACTCTTCATCGGATGCTTCTGCTAGTTCCCCCACAGTATCGTAACCCTGTTCTTTTAAAATTTCCAGCTTATTGTCTGTTATTCCATAAGGGAAGACAGTGGACTTTTTCAATTTTTCTATAGGTAGCTCCAGTATTGATAGCATTTTGTCCTCAGGTATTTCAGGCCACTGGATGTTAGAAAAAACACTGCTTGTTTGTGAGAACTGGATGTCCTCACCCTCCCTGTTACTCCATTGATCAAATAAGTCTTTCGTTAATCTACTGCCACTCATTACTTCCAGTAAATTGCAAAGATTTAGGGTGAATCGAGTTCCTCGCCCCCCTGACTTCATCCCCCGGGAAACCTCCCGTCGAGCAATAAACCCAGTATATTCTAATATTTCTAGCGCTTTGTCCATTTTATTCACTAAGTTGCGGTGAATAATACAAGAAATTGCGCCTTTAGATCCGCAGTTATTATATATTGTTGTTACCAATTCTTGTGCCGGTTCGATTAAGGCTTCATATATGCCAATTTTTAAACGCACTTCTTCAATCATTGGCCAATAATAATCAGAACTTAGTTCAAGCATTGCCTCCGATAATGTGGAATATCCAATTGTTTTATCTGTATTGAATAAAATAGAACAGGCCTTAACATATGATCGAACATTCCCAACAACAGCTTGTCCTAGGAATGAGGCAACTTCTTTAACATCAAGTTCCTTAGAGAACGTTCTTACCATAAGTTCGTTAGGAAATCTTGTTTGCATAATAGAAAAGAAGAATTCATTAAAATCTTCTTGGTCTTCTCTCCTTGATATCTCCACAACATTTGCATCATTATAAATATCAAATCTATTTCCAAATCGTGTCACACCAGGATAAATTGCTGCTTTGCATGAGACATTACTACTAGATAAAGTTCTAAAAACATCAAAGAACTCTTCTAGAGCCGCTTCTCTTCCAATGTGAGCTGCATCGTCAAAAAACAGTACGATGCGTTTACCTATGTGTTCTGAAAGTCTAACCAGTTCTTTATGCACTTCGTAAACTTCAGGACTAGCTTCGAAAATAAATGAGAATTTATCTGTAGATATTTTACCAATTTTATCAATTAATATTCGTAATAATTCGTTCTCATATTGCTTACCTCTTGTTCGTAGTAATGGAAGATGTCTTAAACTCAAATAAATACCTAGAGCATTTGAAGAATTCGAATTCTCATTTAGTCTTCTATCGGCTTCTCTTAATAATGCACTCTTTCCAGTTCCTCGGCCTCCCTTTAATAATACAGGTCCATGTGCCATTAGCTTTTTTATAATATTTTCTTCATATCCCATAAAACGATGATATCTAACAAATTCTTCTGCAGTAAAATCCTCTGAGGCAAGAATCAAGTTTACTAATCCGTTCTCAGGTGCCATCTCTTTATCAACTCCTCAGTTTCCTGAAAATACTGTATTGCATCTTCTTTAGGCAAACTATTTACTAAAATCCCACTATAATGGCTAACTAGACCTAATTCAGCGATTAATTGTACCATTCTAATGACATAATCTTGTACTGTTGTCGCATCATATATACTGTCAGAATTTATTAAAAACTCATAATGCACACCTTTAGAAAATGCAGAAAAAAGCTTTCCGGCCTCTGTTTTTGACATTTCAAAAAATTGGTTTTCGTCCTTCATTTCAAGTTTGTCCACCCAATCAGTTTTCCTCATAGAGTGGCTAGATAAGAAATCAGTCAAAGCAAGATATCCCGGCTTCCATAATAGTTCACCTACATGATTACCTAGAAGAGCCCTATCATAATCAGACAACTTATTTTCGGGATTCCACATGTCTTCCTTAGGTTTAGTAGCAGCAAGAATATCTCCCTTCCATTGTAACGCTATATTTGATCGTTTAGTTATGTCGTAGTTCGAAGAAGATTGAACTTTATATACAGAAAGTAGTCTGAAAAAATCATACCTTCCTAGAAGTGCCGAACATGCTCCTTCAATAATATTACGGGCATAAAAAGGTGCTAACTCCCTATCATCCTCATCAATCAGTTCCAAACTAAGCAACTTCCTTGAAAAATTACTAATAGTATTGCTCAGACGATTGAATACTATATTAGCTTCTCTATGAGTGTTATCAATATTACCACAAATTAGACTTGCAAGTGGATGTTGCACTAACGTCAATACGAACCCCTCCTCATATAGAGAATTCTATGAATAAATCCAAATTCCTCCTACTTCTTAATTTGCCCTTACTTATGATACGGTTCACCGTAATGTATCAAAAGGAGTATCTTATTCTTTTCTTTACCATCTATTAATTTCAAGATAGATTTCTAAAATCAAATTTAATTCCGACTTAGTATATAGAGAATAATAATTTAATAAATTCTATTATTTTAATATAAAGGTTTACTTTGCATAATATAACTTTTATAATGATGTTGGCCATGTAGCTTAATGGTAAAGCGCATTTTTTAATGATATGGGAGGTTCGATTCCCCCCATGGTAAGAACGATGAAAGTTCATCGTTCTTACCATGGTGAGAATATTTCCCACGAGGAGAGTATACTGAATGGTTAATACTCAAGAAGATATTTATAAGTTTCACTGCCAAAATCTTAAAGCTGTAATTGCTTCATATAACAATATTGAACGAGATTTAAAGCAAAGTTTAAGAAGAAATGATGTACATTCTATACAACTATTAAAACATTATGAATTATACCTATTATTTTTATCAGGTGCCTATATCGAAAATATGTATTTTAAATTAGTATATGAACCAAATTTCACCCAAAATGATAGAGATTATACTAAAGTACATTCTAAACAACCCTTAAATCAAAAATGGAAAATTCTATTGGAGTACGGATTTAGAAAAGCATATGGTATAAGAGACAACTTTAATTTACAACTTAAATTAAAGTTTACTCCTAGAAAATATTATAATGAATTATTTAATTTTATAGATAAAGAACTAAACACAATTATAACAATTCGTAACAAAGTTGCTCATGGTCAATTTATTCATACGTTTAATAGTGATAGAACAGCTCTTAATGAAAATACCCAAAGTTTATTAGATGCTCAAAATCTTTTTACCATAAGAATGCGAATAGAAAAGTTCAAGGTGATTTCGAGTGTAATTCATGATTTAGTTATATCTCCCAGAACGTTTATAAGAGATTTCGATA
The DNA here is from genome assembly GCF_900156375.1 of Paenibacillus macquariensis. Lineage (GTDB taxonomy): Bacteria > Bacillota > Bacilli > Paenibacillales > Paenibacillaceae > Paenibacillus_AQ > Paenibacillus_AQ macquariensis. The sequence continues at coordinate 56,429 of NZ_FTNK01000016.1, read as the reverse complement.
ACTATTATGAGAAGTATGAGCGAGTAACAAATAATTGTTCGTTAGAAAAATATGATGAATTTTTATCTGAAATCAGAAAAAGATACAATAATAGAACTTCAATCTTGAGTAATACAATATAAATACTTCAAATAAATTAAAAAAACTCTTGGAAATTAATTGACCAAGAGTTTTTTTAATTTTATTTATATATGATGCATTCTTAAAGAGATATTAACTAAATCTTTACCTAATAATTTATATATCACATTCACTATTTATTAGTATATATCTCCTTTACTTATGATACGGCTCTCCCCGATTTATCTTCACCGCACGATACACCTGCTCCGTCAGCACTAGCCGCATCAGCTGATGCGGCAGTGTCATGCGCCCGAAGCTGAGCTTCTGCTGGGCGCGACGCAGTACTGCATCGGAGAGCCCGTGGCTGCCTCCGATGACGAACACGACATGGCTCGTCCCGTAGGTGCCGAGCTTGTCGATCTCTGCGGCCAGCTCTTCCGAGCTCCATAGCTGGCCACCGATAGCGAGCGCAACGACGTGCGCCTCGCTCTTAATATGCGCGAGGATGCGTTCACCCTCGCGATCTTTAACAATAGACACCTCAGCATCGCTCAAGGTGTCCGGTGCCTTCTCATCCGCTACCTCAACCATCTGGAACTTGATGTATGGATTTAGCCGCTTAGCATATTCCTGAATCCCCAGAACTAGATACTTCTCTTTCAATTTCCCCACGCCAATAATCTGAATAAACACTACTCAATCAACCTCCACCATTTATGTATGCCTCAACGATATCCAATACGGTTATATATTTTTAAGAATCATGTAACTCATGATTAAATTTACATTTACATCCTTCATTATTACCACAGTATTCACACTCAAGAACTTTCCCCTTATTTCTTCTGGCTCTGTACTCAACCTCTAGTTCGTTTCACTAACACTAACTAATGGTTTGTAACCTTTGCCCTACCCATGCCCACCCACCTAGCGATGAAATTAGACCCTACTCCAATGTAGGGATCTGAACGATGCGAAGCATCTACGCACTAAGTGAACTTAAGGCATTAAAGCTTCTAATACATTTAGAGCATGCATAGCATGTAAGGTATTTCCGTAGTACCAGCGTAGAGGACGGAATTGTTCTGGAGGAAACGAAGTGGTCGCCTACAAGCTTTCCGAAGGAAAGCCTCTTCGAAAGCATATGCTTGTCCCCGGATTTCTACCGCAGTAGGCGGTATCCAATTAGGAAATCCGGGGACAACAGCGATCGGAAGAACAATCCGTTCTCGCAGCGGTCTTCGAAGCATATTCCCAAAAGGAGCTTCCCCGAATAATACCCAGCATCTTTTCCATCCCCCACAAATACAAAAAGGGCGTCAAATTTCACGCCCTTTCACTTATACGACCAAATACTGCGCCGCCTGCTCACACTCAATACATTTCACTGGGGGATCCCAGTCGGAGAACTCGGTTTCCTTCAAATCCACAATGTCCGGTGCATCTTCATATTCATCAACGAAACTGTCAATCGCGAACTCTACATGATCTTTGCATACAACGTACATGAACGAAAGCATCCTCTCTGTCCTACACTCTGCTGTTTTTTATCTATTATAACCCGAAATCGCCTATAACACATCCACAATCTCCATAGATTTCATCAGCTATCTATCACAAGTCACTGATTTCCGTCATTTTATTCCGCTGGTTTATCACTAATCTTCAATGTCACAACCTTCAATTCACCCTCACGATAAAAGGTTACACTCAGCTCATCACCGATTTTCGATTGATCATAGAGGAACTTACGAAGTTCCATGGTTGACGTAATCGGTTCATTATCGAACTTCGTGATGACGTCATTCAACTTCAATCCCGCTTCTAACGCAGGACCGACAGCATCCAACACCACAACACCTTCTTTTACATCGCTAGGTAATTTCAGGCTCTTACGTTCATCCGCATCCAATGGTGCATATGTGTTATTTAAATCTACCGTATATACGCCAATGTAAGGACGTGCTATTTTACCATTTAACATCAATTCATTTACCGTCTTCATGACTTGACTCGTAGGAATTGCGAACCCAAGTCCCTCTACACCTGTGTCGGATATCTTCATCGTATTGATCCCAATGACTTTACCGTCCAGATCAACCAATGCACCGCCACTGTTGCCCTCATTAATCGCTGCATCCGTCTGAATAACCTCTTGCTCCCAATCATATATACCATCTTTATTCAGAGATACTGGAAGTAAGCGCTTGGTGTAACTCACAATGCCGGACGTAAGTGATCCACCAAGCCCTAATGGGTTTCCTAAAGAAATGACGGTTTCTCCCTGACGGAGTTTACTCGAATCCCCGATCTCGGCAATCGTATTGATCTTCTTACCATCAATAGAGAGTACGGCAATATCATTAACCGTGTCTGTACCTACTAACGTCGCTTTTATCGTATCCCCATCAATCGTCAGCACTTCCAACTCTTCCGCTTCAGCGATGACATGATTGTTCGTAATGATATAAGCTAAGCCATTTTCTTTCTTGAAAATAACACCGGAGCCGAGACCCGACTCCTCTAAATTAATATCATCTTTTTTATGGTCCTTATAATTAGCGATACTTACGACTGCAGGACGTACCTTCGCTGCCGCTTGAATCAGTCGTTCAAAAGGATCACTCTCCATCTTTACTTGCACCGCACTAACAGCAGATGCGTGGGGAGTTGAGGAGGGTAAGCCCGTGATCAGACTGAATAATACGGTTGCCACCACTGCGCCGATCACCGAACTAATGACAGAAATTTGAATCGTGGACATTCCCCGACGACGGGTTCTAGACCAGCTCACGGGGTTAGGTTTTACTTTGGTATGCTCTTTTCGCTGTTTGGACACTTTGGTCGAATAAAATTCATCTTCGAACAAACCCATAGTAAATCCTCTCCCTTTGTTATCACCCTCTAAGAACAAGACAATAATGACTTCATTAGAGCCACTTCATCTGACAATACATATACTATATATAACTCCGTTAAGACCTAAAAAGTTGCACATTTTATCTCGTTACTTTTACATCACCACATAACCACTAGTTCAAGCGAAATAAACAAGTATTTATGAAATAAAATATACCACAATCACATCGTAAAATTTCCACCATAAAATTCAATTATTCTAGTAATCTTTGTGCTACATAGGAATATTTTGCGATGAAACAGACTACACTAAGAACAAGTCTATGAATTACAAATTCATAGATTACGATTACGTTTGTGTACTGTACATTGTATCATACGTAGTGATTAGCAACATCATGTTTTGGACCTATTTTAAAATAGTTAAATTTGGGATATTTACCTTATATGCAAAGGGGAGGAATAACAATTGGAAGGTGTAAATTTATCTATGGATGTTGTGCACATGATAGCCAAGCTAGGAGATATGAAGGACGAACATTATCGTAATACCCTTGCCATCAGTACAATCATTGAGCTTCTTGTAGACAAGGGGATTCTTACACGTGAGGAATTGGCTATCAAAGCCGATGAACTCGATCAGTTTATGGCTTGCTCACCTTATCCCATGGTGTAGGTCGATCAAAGTAGGTGTCACATAACTTGAAATCGGTCTCTTTATAGAAACATCCGCGCTCTTCCATGGCATCGCGCACGGTCATTTTAGCTAAATCCATCATGTTGTGATCTCGGCTTAAATGAGCCAAGTACGTACGTTTGGTATCTCCCGTAAGGAGCTCACTCATCGCTTCACCAGAAGCCTCATTCGAGAGATGCCCCATATCGCCTAAGATACGACGTTTGGTGTTCCATGGATACCGCCCCATTCGTAGCAACTCAATATCGTGATTAGCTTCAAGGACGAGTACATCCGAATCCGCAATGGCCCTCTTCACTTTCTCACTAACGTAACCCAGATCCGTAGCCACACTGAGCTTATCATCGCCATCATAGAAACTATAGCCTACGGGTTCCGCTGCATCATGGGAAATCCCGAATGATTCCACGCGAAGTGTACCGAAATCCTTCACTTCCCCGCTATCTAACACAATCCGATTCTCTTCTGATATTTTACCAACTGATTTATTCATTGCATCCCATGTCTTCTCATTAGCATAGATCGGTAGATTATATTTACGAGCCACTGGACCCAAGCCTTTAATATGATCTGAATGTTCATGTGTAATGAGTATCCCATCAATTTCGCCACCCGTAAGGTCACGCTCCTGTAACAATTCATCGATTCGACGCGCACTGAATCCCGCATCGATCAATAGCGTCGTCGCCCCATTCGTAACCACCGTTGCATTCCCTGTTGATCCACTCGATAATACTGTAAATGATATCCCCATAAACGTTGTCCTACTCCTTTACTTTGTCTGTCTTGGAACTAATAACGTCCCCACTGATGCCCTGTACATAATAGATTTCACTCTCTAACGTAAATCGCCATACCGGTGCCGCCACCTGATTCTCAGAGTTAAACATCTCTCCGTAATATCCTAGCTGAATATCTTTCACAGCTGAATTCTCTGGAATATAGTTATTGTTAATGAGTTTGGCTAGTGCATCTGAAGCATGTAACACCTTCTGCTCTTCCTCGTCGTTAGATGGAATAATCTCCGTTATCGATAATTGATAAGAAGTGATTTTCTGCTCACGATAGAACAACTTCAACTTCAATTGATCATTAAATAGTGGCCACTCATTCTCAACTAAAGGATGAAATACGAACGCTCCATATTCACTTTCCATTGGATCATAACGATATTTCTTAAAATCAGGAATTTGCTTCTCTAGTGCTTTCGTTAATTCGTCACCCATAAAGACTAGCTTGCTATCTAGTGGTTTCGCAAGATCCACAGGATCATTATTCTCACTGTTAATAAAATGATAGGTAATCTTGGGAAGCGCTGGGGTTCGTGGAGGAATCGGACATAACAGTTGAATGTTTTTTTCCTGCATGATTTTCTGTGTATTTTCATCGAGTGAGGTATAATCCAGGTTCGTACTCACTTGTTCCCTTACATCGTTCCACAACTGATAACCTAATACGAGATTTAGCAGTAAAAAAGCGTAGATCAACACATTTTTAGCTCGTCCCCAATCCATCCCTGTCCCCCCTATCCCACCTAAATATTATGAACCTTAACTTGATTCCATTTTCTTAATCGAGCACCATCTCTTCGCCATTTCGTAGCTTAACAGCCCATACAGGGGTTAAATGTAGTCCTCCCTCAGTACGTGTAGGCATATATGCAGGATACAGATCCACAATCGCAGATTGTTGACTGACGATTTTCAGCTTCTCTTTTAGCTCTTCACCGCCTGACAACACCTTGATTTGCTTGTTTTGTTCCTCCGATTTGATATAGATGAGAGAACGCTCATAAGCGGATACCGTGCCTTGATGCAGATCAAGCTTAATGGTGCCATATTGGAACCCTGCTTTTTTCAAAATAGGGTAGTTGCCATAATACTGCTGGAATACCACTTCATTCTTACCTATCCCACCGCCAGCAAGGCTTAATCGATAATCACCATTCCAACCGCCATGTTGGTTCACGAAATCAACCGCAGCGAGTACCTCTTTATCCACATTGCTTTCTCCAGCAGGTAATGCTGCAGGATCTGTATAACTCATCCACTTCTGTTCTTGCCTCACTTGCAAGCTTCGTTTACTATCCGTATATATCTCGGAGCCATCCTTTTCCCTAATATTACGTGTAATACTGGAATCGAAGAATAAGCTTCTTTGCATTTGTTCAGCTGTATACACACCCAAATTCAATGTGGATTCAACCATATCGACTGATGTCTCAGGCACATAGTAAGCTCCATTTACTGTTGTATACGGAATCCACGTTGCGCCGAAATCCACATGTTGCTGTACATCCTGCACGGTAAGATCGGCTTTGCCTGCCTCATATACAACGCCACCTTCTGTGCTGAAAAACAACGCATGTGCCTTAGATTCATTATTCACGTTATAAATCCAGACGCGGTCAATGAGCTCCGCTTGAAATAACGCATCCGGTTGAATCTGCATCACACGTTGCAGTAGGGTAACCGGCACACCCGACCCAAACGTCAGTTCAATACCAGGATTCTTCTGTCGCATTTCTGCAAGATCGATATTCTGAATGGAACGCCGTTGGAAGCTATCGAAACTCCGACCCTCAAGTAATGAGAAGATCAGATTATAAAACGTCGAATCAGGATAAAAGATCGTATGTTTATCTTCTCCCATGTGAATAATCATTTTGTCTGGGTAAATAAGATCCTCCACATTCGTCTCAGGCCCCATATAATCTGTCTTAATATAGTTGGTTGCAGACCGGATGATAGTATCACTACCTGGAAGTCGATATATAAGATAATAACTTTCCACTAGACTACTCACGACCAACAAGACGAGCACGATAGACTTTAACTTCTCTTTCATGACAACACACCCCCATCTTCAACCAAAGGAAGCGTGAAGCTGACCTTCGTACCTTGTCCCAATTCAGACTGTAAAGCTATAACGCCACCATGAGCGCTAACAATTTCCCGGGCAATGGATAGACCAAGACCTGTTCCTCCCATATTACGTGAGCGTGCCTTATCCACTCGATAGAACCGCTCAAATATACGATCCAAATCTTTCTTAGGAATACCAATCCCCGTATCCCGAACCGAAATCGTCAGGTTAGCTCCCTCTGTAACTTTAGCTTCCAACGTAACCACGCCACCCTCAGGTGTATATTTAAGCGAATTAGACACTAGATTATCAAGTACTTGGTCGATCTGGTCACGATCAAATGATACGCTACCGATACCCTTGTCCACCTTAATAATGGATCGAATATTCTTCTGCTGCATTTGAAAAGAAAAGCGATCCGTTACATCCTCCAACATTTCTAACACATCCGTTGGTTCTTTCCGAAGGGACGCTTCTTTGTTATCTAGCCTAGATAAGTGAAGTAGATCTGTTACCAGACGAATCATCCGTTCCGTCTCATTCTGGATTACGCCTACAAACCTCGGTGCCAGTTGTGTATCCTCTAATGCACCATCATCCAGCGCTTCGGTATAACTCTTTATCGTCGTTAGTGGGGTACGTAATTCATGCGATACATTAGCCACGAATTCACGGCGCGAGGCTTCCAACTTCTCCTGCTCCGTTACATCCTGTAGTACGGCTATCATACCTGTAATGCCAAATTCTCTCCGGTGAATCGAAGTGAACGTCACTCGCACCTTATATGAAATAGCTACCTCTTCTCGACTAATCTCGAGTAATGCCGTATTGATTGATCCATCTGCAAAAGCTTGCGTCTGCTCAGCATCAAGTCCGAGGAGTACGGTGATATCCCGATTATCTAAATCTTCCTCATCTAAGCTTAACATCGTGCCCGCACGACGGTTCATCAATATGATATGTCCCGCTTCATTTGTCGCAATCACACCATCACTCATATTCGTAAGAATGGAAGCTAACTTCTCCTTCTCCTCTTCATTCTGCAAGAGTGCATTTCGAAGGCGACCCGTCATATAATTGAAGGCCTCGCTTAATTGTCCAATTTCATCGTTGCCGAACACTGGCATCTTCTGATCGAAGCTTCCTTCTGCCACCGCCGTCGCATGCCGTGTCATTTCTTTGATCGGCTGCGTAATGGTATGTGCTAGAATAACGCCAAGGATCGCGGTTAATCCTAACGCAATTAACATACCTGATATAAAAATATTGTTAACCCGACCCATCGTATCGTGCAACTCATTCATGGCAGCGACAATATAGATCGCACCTACAATTTTGCTATTATAAATAACAGGCTTTGCAACCACCCGTTTACGTTCATTATCCTCATCAATCATATATTCCTCATTATCACTAATGCCTTGAAGCGCACGGCTCACGACCGTCTGTGTGTTCTTTCGCCCTACATAATCCTCATGAGCAGACAAGGAGGTAATCAACACCTTACCACTGGCATCAAGAACCTGAATCTCCACACCACTGAGATTGAATAGATTATTGACGATTATGCCTAAGCTTTCCACAGAGTTCTTCCCCGCTTCAACATCTCCTCCCAATTTCTCCGCAGCCATTACAGACAACAACTCTGCTTGTTCCTGCAGGTCATTGGTGAAATTGCTCGTCAGCGAGTTTTTCATAGCACTCACGAAATAGACGCCGATCAACTGCATGGCGATGAGAATCAACAGCATATACACAATAATAAGTTTAGCTTGAATGGTGCGAAAGAAAGAGGTGAACTTCATTAGAGCCCACCGTTTTTAAGGCTTCGCATGACATAACCAAGGCCCCTACGTGTAAGTATATATTCCGGTTTACTAGGGTTCTCCTCAATTTTCTCACGTAACCGACGAATCGTTACATCCACGGTACGCACATCACCAAAGTACTCAAATCCCCATACAGCCTGTAGTAAATGTTCACGTGTCATCACTTTACCCGCGTGTTTCACGAGATACACTAACAACTCATACTCTCGATGTGTGAGATCTAGTGGCTCACCATTCTTAAATACCAAATACATATCTGTATCAATAAACAACTCAAAGAGTTGTATACCTTGTTTCTCTGTAGGTGTTGTCGCTTTGGTCAATCTCCGCATATGTGCTTTGACACGGGCTAAGAGTTCACGTGTGCTAAATGGTTTTGTTACATAATCATCTGCACCCATTTCTAATCCAAGCACCTTATCGATTTCGCCATCTTTAGCCGTAAGCATAATGATAGGGAAATGCAAGTGAGCTGCCCGAATTTCGCGGCATACGTCCATCCCATCTTTACCCGGTAACATGAGATCAAGTAACATCAGATCGGGCTTTTTGGATATGGCTAATTCAACGGCTGTAATCCCGTCAAAAGCACATATAACGTCATACCCTTCTTTTTCTAAGTTGAATTTCAATATATCAGCAATGGGTTGTTCATCATCTACTACTAGAATTGTTCCTTGCATGAATGTATCCCACCTCATATTTCAGCCATTGGTTGTCAATCATGTTCCTATTTTACCACACCTGATAGCCTGTCACACACTCATTCCTTGCTCACAAATAGCAAAAAGAGCATCCCTATAGTATCCACCGTAGGGTTATGCTCTTCTGCTATCTTAAAATAACGTTTGTTAATTCAAATATCTCATAGGGTTCTGGGCTACATTATTCTTCTTAATCTCAAAATGTAAATGCGTACCTGTTGAGCGCCCTGTGTTCCCCATAACGCCAATCCCATCGCCTTTGTCTACCGTCTGCCCTTGACTTACGGTAATGCGACTCATGTGACCGTATAGCGTGGTATAACCATTACTATGGTTAATGATCACTGCCTTGCCGTAACCACTAATGTTACCTGTGAAGGTAACGACACCTTCATCAGCCGCCATGATTGTACGGTTGCCTGATACCATATCAATTCCTTTGTGTTGTCTTCCCCAACGCGAACCATACGTACTCGATATGGTTGCACCACTTACAGGCCAAGAGAATTGCCCCGATCCTTGCCCAGCGATCTTCGTTCCTTGTAACACGACTTCCGTGACTGAACCTTTAGTCACCTCTTGGCCGAGCCATTGCTCCTCCACAACTTCGCCGTTCTCTTTCGTCACTAGATATTCCATGACCTTAAGTCCATCCTGCCCTGGACGAACAACCTTAGATTTACCTGCGGGAAGCTCTGAGGTCTTTCGGATTTCCACTTCGGGAGCCGTTATGATCTCTTCAGAAACCTGTTCAACCGTTGTAACCGTCACTGGAAGTTTCGGGACCGTTAATTTTAAAGTATCTCCGATCTTAAGGTACTTTTCCTTAATCTCAGGATTGTTAAGATAAATCTTCTTCTCTGAAATGTTATATCGCTTCACGATAGAACTAAGGGTATCCCCTTCAGCAATCGTATAAATGATCGGCGCATCTTCGCTTTTCGTGAGGAGATCCGTTACTGCCTCAGCGCTAAGTACCTTAGTTGGATCTGTGTTAACTGACGCAACATCTATCTTTTCCGCAATCTTGATTGATTTCACACTTGGTGTTGGTACAGCAGCTGTACTCATTGCAGATGCCATAACAGCTGTACTCATACTTTTGAGTTGTAGTTGTTTCACTTCTTTAGCAGGTAAGTACTGTTGTTTCACTTGTTGCAATATGTCGTCTACCGTTTCCTGATCCTTTACAATCGCCACGACTTTGCCGTCTATCTTCAGTTCTACACCTTTAGCATAACCTGTTAACATTCCATCAAGCTTCTTGAGCGTTGCCTGACTATCCACTTCTGCTTTATAGGCTTCTTCCGCCTTCATTGTAACGCCTTCTGTCTGAAGTGTCATTTCTACATCGGGATATTTATTCTTATATTCTTGCCGCTTCTGAGCATATAATTGTTCAACCTGTGTTGGATTCTGCACGCTCCCGATCTTTTGATCCTGAACGTACACGTTATAATAGGCGATCTTGTTCGCAGTCACATACTGATTACCTGCGAATACTAGTCCAACAATTAAGAGGACTCCCGCTACTATAATCGTCATCCATTGTTTTCTCTTTCCCTTATTCTCAATCATATCTCGTAACCATGTTGAATGCCGGGTAGGTAAATTCATGTTGTTCTCATCTTCTTGTTGAATAGGTGTGAACTTGTCCCACATTTCTCCTATCCAGCGTATAGCGTTGAAACCCTTCATGGTTTTTCTCCTTTACAACCAGCTCGTTAGTGTAGGCAGATTCTTAGAGTCTCTGTCTAACACATAAGTGTTGTTCAATTCCAAATGTTTATAATACCCAATAAAATGAATTTTAATTAATACAATTGTAAATTATTTCACACTAAAAGGTTTCAAAATTTTAACCTTTAGGACTCTTTGTTTACTTTAACATAACATTTACAATCATTTCAACCTTAGAGAAACGACAAAAAACCCGCGGATTATGCGAGTTTCTTGTCGTTTCCCTATATTTACATTAATGATCAACTTATGACAAGTTAGTGATTATTGCCACTATTTTCATGATTTGAGTAGCTTCATCAACTTGGCATACTCATCATCACTTAAATACTTAGATATAATCTCCTCGACTTGCTTCAGTTCTTGTTCTGTAAGACCGTTCTCCATAGCGACGGTAATCTCTTGTACTTTCTCTTGTGGAAGTTTGGTCATCAATATGTTAAATATCTCTTCCTTCTCACTAGCCGGTAAGTCATCTTTCTTCCGGACAAGATCATCTGGTGACACAATAACTTGATCCTGTTGCCCTACTCCAGCAACCTCTGTGTGCATTTCGCCCATCACTGGCGTTGCACCGTCAGGTGCTTCTTCGTCTACAGGTGATTCCTCTTTACCTGATCCCGACGAACTTCCACCATTCCCTGTAGTTCCGGTCTCATTCGTTGTATCCGTATCCTTAGACCCATTTGAAGACTCTACTACCTTATCATTATCTTCCTTAGCGATCTCTTCCTTGTTATCCTTGGTAACTTCGCCCTCTACTACCGTCGTAGAATCTTTTTTTCCCATCAGTCCTTGTAATACACTTCCCCAAGCAAAAGGCTGACCCTCAAGCTGTATATTTAAGCTCGCTAACATAGACTTGATATAAGCATTCACTACCAACCCTGTCGTAAGCATGCTCAATGAACTGACCATGACGACAATTAGAATCATCTTACCTAACCAACTCATAAATTTCATTCCTAGTCCTCCTTCACTGCCCCTGATCCGATATCCTCGATTTCATTCTCATTGACAGTATTGACTAGATGGATATACTTTAACCCAATTTATTCCACATTATGACGCAAAAAAAAGCCGCCCATCACAGAAGTGACAAGCGGACTCATGAAATCTATTTCTTTCATTACGAATGATCAAATCCACGTAGATATGGCATGACCATCCGTCTTATATGTTCTACTCGTAAATTTTAATCACTTGGTTCGTCTGATCACGATTACGTCCTACAGAGAAGATCGCAATTGGAATTCCAGTAAGTTCTGCAACGCGAGTTACATAATTACGTGTATTCTCTGGAAGTTCTTCAAGCGTCTTAACGCCTGTAATATCTTCACTCCAGCCTGGCATCTCTTCATATACCGCTTCGCATTCAGCAAGTTGCTTCAAGCTAGCAGGATACGTAGTAATCACTTCGCCACGGAATTTATAACCCGTACAGATCTTAACCGTCTCAAGACCGGACAATACATCAAGTGAATTCAGAGATAATCCCGTAATACCACTCACGCGACGAGCATGACGAACAACGACACTGTCGAACCAACCTACACGACGCGCACGTCCTGTAACCGTTCCGTATTCATGACCTGTTTCGCGGATATAGTCTCCAACTTCATTGTTTAATTCCGTAGGGAAAGGACCATCACCTACACGTGTAGTATATGATTTAGCTACCCCAATAACCTGTTGAATCTTAGATGGACCTACACCAGATCCGATACACACGCCACCAGCAGATGGGTTGGATGAAGTAACATAAGGATAAGTTCCTTGGTCAATATCCAACATCACACCTTGAGCACCTTCAAACAGTACTTTACGGTCCTCATCAATAGCATCATTCAATACAACCGATGTATCCGTCACATACGGGCGAATGAATTCAGCATATTCTAAATACTGTTTCAATATTTCTTCAACATCAAGTGGAGCTTCACCATATACCTGTTGAAGAAGATGATTCTTCTCAAGCATCATGTGACGAAGTCTTAATTCGAACTCTTCCGCATCCATCAAGTCAGAGATACGAATACCATTACGTGCTGCTTTATCCATGTAACAAGGACCGATCCCTTTACGTGTCGTACCAATCTTATTGTCACCTTTACGATCTTCTTCTAACGCATCTAGAACCATATGATAAGGCATAATGACATGTGCACGGTCACTAATTACCAAGTTATTTGTTGTAAATCCATTGTCATGGATGTATGTGATCTCTTCAATAAGAGCAGCTGGATTAATGACCATTCCGTTACCAATAACGCAGATTTTATCTTCATAAAATACGCCAGACGGAATAAGACTCAGCTTATATTTTTTATCGTCAATCAGAATGGTATGGCCGGCATTGTTTCCTCCCTGATATCGAGCTACTACATCTGCGCTCTCCGCCAGAAAGTCCGTAATTTTGCCTTTGCCTTCGTCTCCCCATTGTGTTCCCACAACGACTACTGTTGACATATTCATTCCCCTTTTGGTGCTAACACACCTATTATTATTTCTCACGCATTAGGCTTAGCATATGATTAATATTCCCAAACCATTCACTGCACTAAAGATAGATTTAGCTACCCTTTTCGCTTCGTAATTCCAATCATATGTAAAGAAAATACATGAACGAATCGTATTTAATTCAATCTATCAAGCAACAGTAATAGTTTAACAGCCCATATTTTTAAAGTCAAATCAAAAACGAACAATCGCACGCCTAAGAGTGCAATCGTTCGGAATTGGATTGTAATATTGCCCAGCTATTAACTCCGTTACGATATTATTATGCAAAAGAGTCAGAGTGCGCTCGCTCATAATTAACAAACTTATTGAAATTCTTGAGAAATACGAGTTCAACCGTTCCTACTGGACCGTTACGTTGCTTCGCAATAATGATCTCAATGATGTTCTTTTTCTCCGAATCCGCATTATAGTAATCATCGCGGTAAAGAAAAGAAACAATATCGGCATCTTGCTCAATCGAGCCAGATTCCCGCAAGTCACTCATCATCGGACGTTTATCTTGACGCTGCTCAACACCCCGACTTAACTGAGATAACGCTATTACAGGCAATTCAAGCTCACGAGCAATCTGCTTCAATGTACGAGAGATCTCTGAGACTTCCTGTTGGCGATTCTCCCCACCCTTACCGCGACCTTGGATAAGCTGTAGATAGTCAATCACGATCATGCCAAGACCCTTTTCTTTCTTCAATCGACGGCATTTCGCCCGAATGTCAGCTACAGTCACCCCTGGTGTATCATCGATATAGATTTGTGCTTCGGATAACGATGAGATCCCCATCGTAAGTTTTGCCCAATCATCATCTTTGAATTCCCCAGTTCTCATCACGTTCGCGTCTAGATTCGCTTCGGCACAAATCATACGCTGTACAAGCTGGGGCGCTGACATTTCCAGACTGAATATGGCTACCGTTTCATTAGCACGAACAGCAACATTCTGTGCGATATTCAGTGCGAAGGCGGTTTTACCAACCGAAGGTCTTGCCGCTACGATAATCAAGTCATTGCGCTGGAAACCATTCGTCATCTTATCAAGATCCACGAAACCCGTTGGGATACCAGACGTACCCCCTTTGTTCTCATGCAACATCTCTACCTTATCGAATACTTCCATAAGCACGTCTTTAATTACGACGAACCCGCTTCCGCTACGTCGATTGGAGATTTCTAAGATCTTGCGCTCTGCATCCCCAAGCATGCCAGAGACGTCTTCACCGCCAGTGTAACCCTCGCTGACAATGGATGTCGCTGTACGGATTAAGCGGCGCAACATCGATTTCTCCTCAATAATCTGAGCATAATAATCGACATTCGCCGCCGTAGGTACAGCATGAGCAAGCTTCGCTAGATAACTAACGCCACCAATTTCCTCTAACTGTCCACGGTCCTGTAGCAAAGAAGTTAGCGTGATTAAATCAATCGGTTGATTGGCTTCACCTAGATTCAACATGGCTTCAAAGATCAGTTGGTGTGGCTTATCATAGAAATCTTCCGTGTGAACACGTTCCATCACGGTGATGATAGCTTCATCTTGCAGCAATATCGCACCTATAACAGCCTGCTCTGCCTCCAGGTTCTGAGGAGGAATTCGATCGTAAAAGACCTCTCCGCCCATCTTAACCCTCCGTTACTTGGACCTTCAGCGTTGCTTTCACTTCAGGGTGGAGCTTCACTGGCACTTGGGTAACACCCAAGGTGCGAATCGGGTCATTTAATTCTATTTTACGTTTATCAATCTTCACGCCATTAGCTGCAAGCACTTCTGCAATCTGCTTACTTGTGATCGCTCCGAAAAGACGACCGCCATCTCCTGATTTAGCCTTAAGCTCGATCGTCATTTCTTCAAGCTTCTTACCTAGTTCGGCTGCCTCATCTTTCTCTTGTTGTTTACGTTTTTGCTCTGCAGATGTTTGATTTTCAAGCGTCTTCATATTACCATCTGTAGCTGAACGTGCTAGTCCACGAGGAAATAGGAAATTTGCTGCATACCCTTCTGATACTTCCTTAACGTCTCCCTTTTTAGCCTGACCCTTAATATCTTTTATAAAAATAACTTTCATTCGAATAGACCCTCTTTCTCTTCAATTTGCGTTAATACATCTAACAATTTTACTTCAGCTTCGCTGACGGAACATTTCAATTGTACAGCAGCATTGGTCAAATGACCGCCACCGCCCAAACTTTCCATGACGACTTGTACGTTCATACGCCCTAAAGAACGAGCGCTTATACCAATCATACCATCTGGACGTTCACTGATCACAAATGAGGCTACTACATCTGTCATGGTCAGAAGCGTATCTGCCACCTGTGCTATTAATAATTGCGGGATGACGACACCTGATTCTGTCACGGCTAGTGCGATGTGACCGTGAATCATCTTGGCTTTCTTGATAATCTCTGCTTTTGCCAAGTACTCCTGCAGATCCTCTTTGAGCATCCGTTCAATCATCACTGTATCTGCGCCACTTCGGCGTAGAAACCCAGCAGCTTCAAAGGTCCGTGAACCCGTATGAAGTGCAAAATGTTTCGTATCCACGATAATTCCTGCTAACAACATCGTAGCTTCCAGCGGACTAAGCTGTATTTTGTCATGTATATACTGCAATAACTCTGTTACCAACTCACATGCTGAGGAAGCGTATGGCTCCATATAGAAAAGAACAGCATCATTAATAAATTCTTCGCTACGACGATGATGATCAACCACCACAATCCGAGTAGCATTATGCACGAGCTTTGGCTCCATCGTCATGGACGCTTTATGCGTATCCACCACGACCAATAAGCTGTGTGCTGTAAGCATCTGCAAAGCTTGTTCTGGCGATACAAATCGCTCGGATAACTTTTCATCCTTCTCAACTTGTATTAGCATCTGCTCGATCGAAGGATTACTTCCTGATAACACGATATAGGCATCCACATTATACATCTGCGCCGCCTTGAGTACCCCAATAGAAGCACCTATAACGTCCATATCTGGCATCCGGTGTCCCATGATGAATACCTTGTCACTCTCCTGCATGAGATCACGAAGTGCGTGGGCAATAACCCTAGCACGAACGCGTGTCCGTCTCTCTACTGCATTCGATTTACCACCATAGAACGATAAGCGTTGTTCCGCCTTCACCGCAGCCTGATCACCACCGCGTCCGAGCGCCATATCAAGACTGGTCTGAGCAAGTTCTCCTAATTCAGTTATATCCTCAGGACCAAATGCAAGTCCTATACTAAGCGTCATTGGTACTTTCAGATCCGCAGTCATTTCCCGCACTTCATCTAGAATGACGAACCGACTCTTCTCTAGCTCCTGAAGGGATTTATAACTTAGCATCACAAGATAACGATCCGAAGAAAGACGTCGTAAATATACTCTGTAGGTCTTAGCCCAAGCGGTTATTTCATTAGCCACCTTAGCAATAAGCGCGGTGCGTTGTTGATCATCCATACCTTGTGATGCTTCGTCAAGATTATCTAAATTGATAATCCCCAAGGCTAGTTTTTCATTTGCATACCGCGTTCTGAGTACAACAAGCTCTGATATTTCATGTAAATAAATAAGTCGTTCATCCGGAATCACAGTCAGTTGATAATATCGCTCTTCAATCAACACTTCCATCTGATGTTCTTTGTATGTGTGATCCTTACTACCCTCTTTCTTATCACCGAATGTTACAGGCAATTGAGGGAAAATATCTTGCAAGGCAGAACCAATCATTGACTTACGCCCAAACATCACGCTCACGTAACGGTTATTCCACTCGATCGTACGATCCTCGCTGTACAGCAATATACCAAAGGGAAGCATACTTACAGCTTCGCCTTCAACTCGTTTGATACGGAAAGACAACCCATTGATATATTCAAGTAAATCTTTGCGGAATGCCATTTCTGTCTTTAACATCAGATAGCTAAGAACGCCAACGATGCATAGACTGATAATGCCGAGTGGCCAATTGTACCACGATACAAAGATGACAAGCAGAAGTAGAAGCATGAACGCCCAGACACTATGGTAGCCGTGCCAACGTTTTTGTAGAAATTTAGGCATGACTTCTCATCCTATCATTTTGATTTCGTCATCAGCTGACGCAGTGGAAATGCGATATCTATAATACCGATAATAGCCATCGGTGGGAACAAAAATACAGGAACTGCTAATAAGAATGGGATAACCGGGTGCCATTTACGGTGATATGCAATAAAGAAGAAGAACGCCATCGCTTGGATACAAAAGAATATATTCAGCATGGGCACTAAATTTGCAGATATCATCGTTAAATAACTACTTTCTGAGTTGAACGCCATGAACTCAAGAACAACACCGAGCAAATAGTACCAGATCAATGATCTTGGAAACATCCATTCTCGTACAGGTTTTAACCTCGTTGTAGTGTAACCCATACGCCCCAGAATAGGACGAGTAATCACATGTGCAATAATCGATAACATGAAAGAACTCAGAATCAAGGCAAACGGAATCCTTTGCACTGTCATATTCATCAGGCTATCCATATATTCTTTCGTCAACACAAAATCTTTCGTGAGCGCACTATTACCAACCATCTCCTGCATTGGTTTCACAGCCACATTCACCATATCTTGCACATAACCTGACAAATCGAATTGGAATAACATAGTCCCAATCAAGAGAAGCAAGAGCATCTCCACTAGGATCGTAGCTGCTCCAACGACAATAGTCCTTAACGCTGATGCACGTCTCTTATAACATCTACCCATTAGAATGGCCGGTATAACAAAATACAAAGCCAAAAACAAGTACACTGGATGAATAATAAAGGCTATCAGCCAGACTGGAACGACGTGGAGGAAGAACTTTTTCGTGTTCAATATGTTATACAGTACGATCACAGGTACAATTAATAAAAATGCAGTGATCATCGATAAGCTAGTAAGTAACGAGAGGATAAGGAGTAAATAAGCTCCAGTCCAGAGTAACGCTGTAGAACGTGATTTCAAATCAATTCACCTCTTACGCAAATGTTCTTCAAGTGTTGAAATATCTTGGTACCATTCTTCTAACTGATGTCCTTCTTGCTTATGCTTTTTGAGTTTGTCAATCAACAGCTCATCGATCTCCCGATAAGACACGCCAAGCCTTCGTCCCAGAATGTACGAGCTCATAATCAAGCTAGCTATGCTGTCACTTACACGGGCTGTACTCCCTTCCCATAACGCCTTAAATAGTCGGGATACATGATCGACCACCTCGGTCTTTAGCCATTCAATCACTTTAGCGCGTTTGGCTACATCTAAATCCTTTGGCATGTTGGACACATTAACCTCCCCCAAGTGGAAACAGCTATGCCATCCTTATTCAAGGACAACACCCGTTTTAGCAGAAATATAAGGAATAGCGTATCAAGTTAAACTCATGCTGTATTATATTTTGAAAAAGCTTTATTCTCGATTATATCACAAAAAGGTGTTGCCTACACTCAAAGCTTCTGGCAAGAAGAGCATACTTCATCGAAGTTAACTGTATTATGGATTAGAATTAGTGGACTCTCTAGTTACAAACTTTTCGCAATATTCAATAACCTGACTTCTACGTACAATGCCAATAAAACGATTCATGTCATCCACTACAGGAACAAAGTTCTGAACTTTTGCTAAGCTAATCAAGTCTTCCATATTGGCATCTATCGAAACAGGCTTATTGCTCATCTTAATAGGAATATCCTTTATTAGAAACTTTGAAGCATTCTCAAAAGTAACTTTCCCTTCGGAATTTTTCATATACCATAATAAGTCGCCTTCCGTAATCGTTCCAGCGTACTCACCTTTATTATCCAACATAGGCACAGAAGTATACCTGTGGAACTCCATTCGTTCAAGCGTCTGCCTTAGCGTCGATTCAAGCGTCAAACATACCACTTCCTGTTTAGGAAGTAGGAAAAATGCAATATTCATATACAACAATTCCTCCTTAATTCTTGATACAAGTTCTCTTCCTTCATACGTTTACAACCCATAAATGTTCCATATAAAAGCTAAACCAGCAGCCCTTCTCGGCTGGGCTGCTGGTTTAATTGACTTACTGTGCTTTAACCTGATCTTCTGGCGTCAGCAACTGATATGTTGGTGTGGCACTATTCATCCAATTGTCTATTAAGTCTTGAGCGAATTTGAGATCATCTTCATCAACACGGTCATAGGATATACCGTTCAATCGCATGCTTTCACCCATAACCGTAAAGCTTGTAATCTCTACTGCACTTCCAGTGAGTAATTGTTTACTCAGATCGATGATAAATTTCGGTTGCATGTTTGTCTGTAGGTTAGTACCCATGATGTCTAGTAATTGTCGGATCTTCGTGATTTGATTCAGGTTCATCATCTTTTTAGCCACCTGATCTAAGAAGACCTGTTGTCTCTTCGTACGATTAAAGTCACTATCCTCACGATAACGCACATAATTTAAAGCGTCTGTACCGTTGTAAATAGACTGATTTGCTTTGATCGTGAATTTCTCATGATCTGCACCCTTATTGACGATGTCCTTCTGAATCGGAAGTTCCACGCCACCAAGCGCATCCACCGCATCCCTTAATCCCACGAAATTAATCGTAGCATAGTAGTCTAACGTATGGTCAAGCAAAGCCTCTGTCGTATCTTTAGCCATCTGTTGTCCGCCAAATGCGAAGGCATGATTGATCTTATCCTTCTTACCTTTCCCAATAATCTCGGTATAGGTGTCACGTGGAATGGAAACCAATAATACTTTTGACTCTTTAGGTCTTATCACGGAGTAAATCATTGTATCCGAACGCGCAGGTTCGTTTCCACGCTGATCTGTACCTAATAATAGAACAGAAAAGGGTTTCGTCTGTACTGCAATATTTTCTGCCTTCGTTAAATCGCCTTCAAGTGGCTTATATGACTTCTTTTCAAGTGTATTCTCTACCTGGTCGGATAGAAATATATCAAATGCAAGCAATGCCAATGGCTTACGGAATGCAAAAGCGCCTGATGCAATCAAGACTAGCACTACCGCTGCTATGACCATTTTTTTTGTTTTCTTTGTCATTATTCTAGTTCCTTCTCTATATGTGGAGTATAAATAAATAGCGTGATTGTTAATATAAGTTACATGAAGCGCTAACTCAAATTAGACCTCCCTTTTCGTATTAAACAGCTTATTTCATAAATGAATCTAATAATATAAAAAAGTGTCATACCAAACTATTGTATACGTTAAATGGGTAAAAAGAAACTTTTATATGCTCGCTTCACCTTGTTTGCTTCTATTAGAAATAACAACATAAAGGGGAATTAACTGCAGGAAAACGGAACAATATATAAACATAAAATGTATCAATCCCTTGCGAACTTACAATGGCTATGATAAAATCATTCTTGCTGCGGAAAGGTACCCAAGTGGTCCAAGGGGGCTGACTCGAAATCAGTTAGGCGTCGCAAGGCGTGCGTGGGTTCGACTCCCACTCTTTCCGCCATTACTTATGACATATTAATATTAAGATACAAACCTCCTATTAAGATATTGGAGGTTTTTTTATATGGAAAATGATTGCTGATTGCTCTCCTTGACATGACAACTACTAAATAATTTCAGTTTTATACGGGCTGACATCGAATGATTCACCAACTTAAGAGCGCCAGCTCCATAAGTTCCATAAGTGTTCCAAGACAAGCCAAAGAAGGACCCTTTCGGATCCTTCTTGACAGCGGTGCTTGATGATTTGGATTTCTTCTACAATTACAATTAAAGTGAACTTACGCTCGAAGCAAACCGCGTGCTTGCTTAATGTGAATTGGCATAGGCCAGCGCTCCTTTAATGTAGCGTTTCTAGATTTCCTTGTGATCTGTTCAAAAATATAACAAAAGTTACGTTTTAAATAACAAATTGCATATTTCTCGTGGCATGACTACCGCCCTTTGAAGGGTAAGGCGCCATATCCACTGACTCTGAAGTCCAACGGAACCACACCTCTCTCATGCACCGCTTGAAAATAGTATGATCCAAGTGAGCCATTCTTATACATGATCTAATTAATTTTTATTAATGGGATTTCCCTTTGTGTTTCTTTTTCCATACTCGATCCTTGTTGGACGTGTCAGGGAATCGTTCTCCTTTACGCAACGTCACGTGCTTCGGATCAACAATTGTAGTCTCAAGACCAATGTCTCCGAACTCCATGTAATGTCCATTGTTTGGCGCCTTGTCTCCAGGTTTGAATTCTGTTCCTTCGCCCATTTGTGCATCCTCCTTGAAATATAAAAATGGATTTCTCCATTAGTGTGTACCAGCAAGCGATAATCATGTGTCCATCTATTGGCATTGGGGAAAAGGGGTAAGCAAAGCTTGCTTATAACATAACTATTTGTTATATTAATCAGGTGCGAGTTTACGCTCGTTCCTTGCTCCTGAGTTAAATCAGGGGCCGTGAGTCCATAAGGAGGTGAAAAAATATGCGCAAATATGAAGTGATGTACATTATTCGTCCTGACATTGAACAAGATGTCGTTCAAGCTACAGTCGAAAAATTCCAAGGCATTATCTCCAACGGTGGAGAAATTACAAAGCATGATGTAATGGGTAAACGCCGTCTTGCGTATGAGATCAAGAAATTCAATGACGGAACTTTCGTTTTGGTTAACTTCAACGGTACACCAGAAGTTATTAACGAACTAGAACGTCTTATGAAGATTTCTGACGAAGTAATTCGTTATCTCATTACCAATGACGTAGCATAATTCATTTTCGGTTTTGTAGTTAAATCGCTTGAGGGAGGGGGACTTAAATTGTTGAATCGTGTCATACTGATCGGCCGATTGACTAAGGATCCTGAATTGCGCTATACACCTTCAGGGGTGGCAGTAACGCAATTTACGCTCGCTGTAGACCGTCCGTTTACGGCACAAGGCGGGGAGCGCGAAGCGGATTTCATTCCGGTCGTAACCTGGAGACAACTTGCAGAGACTTGCGCTAACTATTTACGTAAAGGTCGCTTAACGGCAGTCGAAGGACGCATTCAAGTTCGGAATTACGAGAATAACGAAGGTAAACGTGTATACGTTACTGAAGTTATTGCCGATAATGTTCGATTCTTGGAATCATCCAAAGGCGAAAGTGGAAGTGGCAATGCTGGAAATAGTAATGCTACACGTGAAGAACCTTCTTATGGAGGCGAACCACGTGGAAATCAACCCTCGCGCAATAAAAACAACAATCAGGATCCTTTTTCCGATGACGGAAAACCGATAGATATTTCGGATGATGATTTGCCATTTTAACAACGGAAAGGACTGACTAGCATGGCTTTTAAACCAAGAGAAGCTGCCGATAACGATAAGAGACCGGCACGCCGTGGTGGACGTAATAAACGTAAAAAAGTATGTTTCTTTACTGCCAACAAAATTACTCATATTGACTATAAAGATATTGACTTGCTCAAGAAATTTGTTAGCGAACGCGGAAAGATTTTGCCGCGTCGTGTAACAGGTACTAGTGCAAAATATCAACGTGCATTGACAATTGCTATCAAACGCTCTCGTCAAATCGCATTGTTACCATATACTACTGAATAGTAGTTATGACGAAAAAGACGACTTTCGAGTCGTCTTTTTTTTGTCTCTTCATTTCATATTTATTAACGCCAAAAAACCTCCTACAAATTCATGTAGAAGGTCTAACGTTGTATCAACTATTATCGATTGCTGGCAAGCCCACTTTTCTACTGAGCCAAAACTAGAAAGCCGTAAGAGACCTGTTCCCTAACGGTTTTCTAGTTTTATGATATCTATCCATAATGAAGAAGCTATCACTTTATACGAAATGACAAGCAACTAAATGATCATTGCCAACATCACGGTACTCCGGAGCTTGTTGCTTACAAATATCTGATGCAATAGGACAACGGGTATGGAACTTACATCCAGAAGGTGGATTTGCAGGACTCGGTATATCACCTTGTAGCACAACTCTGTCCCTCTTATACGTTGGATCCGGAACAGGTATAGCAGACATCAAGGCTTTGGTGTAAGGATGTAGTGGATTACGGAATAGCTCTTCCGTGCTACTCATCTCTACCATGGATCCAAGATACATAACCCCTACTCGGTCGCATAAATGCTCCACCACGCTTAAATCATGGGAAATAAACAAATACGTTAATTGCTTATCACGCTGCAGATCACTAAGCAAGTTAATAATCTGTGCTTGGATCGATACATCTAGAGCTGATACAGGCTCGTCTGCCACAATAAACTCTGGATTCATGATCAATGCACGAGCAATCCCGATACGTTGTCTTTGTCCACCAGAGAATTCATGAGGATAACGATCATACTGATAACTAGCAAGACCACAAATGTTCATTGTCTCTAATACACGTTCGCGCACTACCTTTGAATCGGTAACACCATGATCATACAGAGCTTCACCAATCGCTTGGCCAACTTTGATCCGAGGATTCAGTGAACTAAATGGATCTTGGAACACGATTTGCATCTTCGGACGCATACGACGCAATTCCTCTTTAGGCAGTTTATACAGGTCTTTCCCTTGAAATAGAACGGTTCCATCCGTCTTTTCATTCAAGCGAAGAATGGTTCTACCAATAGTACTCTTCCCACAACCAGATTCACCCACTAGACCAAGGGATTCGCCTCTGTGAATACGAAATGAAACATCATCAACCGCTTTCACATTACCTACCGTACGTTGAAAGACCCCACCAGTGATCGGGAAGTATTTCTTTAAATTGTCTACTTGCATTAAGACTTCTTTCAAAGTACTTCCCTCTCTTCTTCATATAACCAGCAAGCTGATTTATGGTTGTCTTTGCCGTGCGTTCTGAATGGAGGTTGTTTAACTTTACAAATATCCATGCAAAATTCACAACGATCATGGAAATGACAATTATCTTCAAGGTCAATTGGATTGGGAACTTGACCTGGTATTGAATACAGACGTTCCTGTTTCTGATTAATAATTGGTTTGGCTTTGAGCAATCCCTTTGTATACGGATGTTGTGGATCTTGGAACAGTTCCAATACTGGAGCTTCTTCAATTACCTTACCTGCATACATCACGACAACATAGTCCGCCATCTCAGCAACTACACCTAGATCATGTGTAATTAACATAATAGACGTATTAAGCTTTTGCTTAATATCACGCATCAAATCTAGTATCTGTGCTTGAATGGTTACGTCAAGTGCAGTCGTTGGCTCATCTGCAATGAGCAATTTAGGATCACAACTTAACGCAATAGCGATCATGATCCGCTGACGCATTCCACCACTTAACTCATGTGGATACGAATCAAATATTTTGTCTGGACGTGAAATCCCCACGAGGGTAATTAGTTCAATCGCACGCTTCTTAGCTGCTTTACGATCTAGCAACATGTGCAACATCAACGGTTCGCTAATTTGATGTCCAATCGTAAGTACTGGATTTAATGAAGACATCGGCT
The DNA here is from genome assembly GCF_900156375.1 of Paenibacillus macquariensis. Classification (GTDB taxonomy): domain Bacteria; phylum Bacillota; class Bacilli; order Paenibacillales; family Paenibacillaceae; genus Paenibacillus_AQ; species Paenibacillus_AQ macquariensis. The sequence continues at coordinate 31,683 of NZ_FTNK01000016.1, read as the reverse complement.
CTTGAAATATCATAGATATTTCATTCCCGCGAATCTTCGACATATCCCTCTTACTTAATTTGAGCAAATCTCGGCCTTCGAATAGAATCTCTCCCCCGACAATTTTGCCCGGTGGTGATTCAATTAATTGCATAAGTGACATCGCTGTTACACTCTTGCCGCAACCTGACTCGCCGACAACACATAATGTTTCGCCCTCACGAATGGTAAAACTAACGTTATCTACAGCCTTTACCGTACCTGCCGTTGTGTGAAAGTGTGTCTCCAAATTACGGAACTCTACTAAGTCTTTTACCATATTGCATCTCCCATCTTGAAGATATCGGTTTTGTTGTAACGACAACCGACGTTGTTCAAGGAAGCAGCTTTCGCTGCCTACATCACTTGTACTTTGTATTCAAACAATCATTATTTTTTCGTTTTTGGATCCAGTGCGTCGCGTAATCCATCACCAATCAAGTTGATTGCAACCGACGTGATCAAAATACACATACCTGGTGGAATCCATAGCCATGGTCTCTTTCGGAAATCAATCAGATTGTTCGCAGCCGAGATCATGTTACCCCAAGATGGTGTAGGTGGTACGACACCAACTCCTAAGAAACTAAGTGCTGACTCCGTTAGAATGGCACCAGCTACACTAAGTGTTGCTGTGACGATAATCACTGGAATCGTGTTTGGTAACAAATGCTTAAATATTTTACGTCCATCTTTGAGACCTAGTGCTTCCGTCGCTTGCATGAACTCTTGTTCACGAAGCGTTAAGATTTGTCCCCGTACAAGCCGTGCTAAGGTTGTCCAGTTAAGAACCCCAATAATGACCATCAAGTAGTATATTCTACTGCTGGGATCTACCTTCAGATCCGATAGAACAGCTCCAAGAATAATCAAGATTGGCAGCAGTGGAAGAGCCATGAAAATATCAGCAACACGCATAATGATCGTATCAATAATTTTTCCATAGAATCCCGCTAAGGCACCCAATGTGGCACCGATCATAACTGCAATAAATGTAGCAACAAATCCAACTAATAGAGAAATTCGACCGGCCAACATCATACGAAGCAGGATATCGCGACCTAGCTTATCTGTACCCAACCAATACATACTGTTAGGTGCTAAGTTCTTGTTCTTCAAACTATAATCGAAGAGATTATGTGGTGAGAAAACAGGCCCTAAAAAACAAAGTATAAACATAAACACAATCATTATAAATCCAATTACCGCAAGCTTATTTCGGGTAAAGCGGCGAAATGCCGTTTTCCACGGTGTATCAACAGCTTTAGCTTTTTTGGTATTTTTATTTTCCGTTATAGGCATAACATCAGCAGACAACGCAATCTCCTCCTACTTTAAACGAATTCTGGGGTCTGCAATTCCATAGAGCACGTCCGCAAGCAAATTACCCACTAGGGTCAGCATGGCTAGAAAGATTGTAAACCCGAGCATAAAGGGGTAATCTCTCATACTAATTGAGTTAAGATAGATGTGACCGATACCAGGCCATGCAAATATTTGCTCTAGAATCATAGCTCCACCAAACAGCCCTGGCAGTTCAAACCCAAGTAGAGTGATCGCAGGAATCATCGCATTCCGAAATGCATGCTTAAATATAACTGTTCGTTCTTTGAGACCTTTAGCTCTTGCAGTCCGTATATAGTCCTGTCGGATGACTTCCAACATACTCGTACGGAAATAGCGTGTTAAGCTTCCTGTAGATAACATAGTCAGTACCATAATGGGTAAAAAGCTATGTTTAAGTACGTCAGTGAAATATGTCCATCCCGTAGCATTTAACCCGGAAGTACTCATTCCTCCAACGGGAAACAGTTTTAAATCTAGTGCCAAGAACTTAATGAGTAATAGACCTATGAAAAATGACGGTAGTGACATACATATAAATACTAATAGTGTAACTACTTTATCAAAGAAAGAATACTGAAATTTAGCTGAAAATATACCGGTGATCATCGCTATAAACCAACTGAAGAACAAAGCGAAGATTCCCATAATGAATGAATTCCATACATATGTGTTAATAACAGTCGTTACGGGTTGCTTATGTTGCATGGAATCCCCGAAATTCCCTTTTAGCATATTACCTGCCCATATAAAATAACGTTGATAATCTGGCTTATCCAGTCCGTATATAGCTCTAAGTTGCTCTTGCTTCTCAATAGACATATTCGGATTCGCTCGCGCTGTAATGTAATCCCCTGGAACCATCGCTGAAATGGCAAAAATAATGATAGATATGCCTATTAGCGTAGGAATCATCTGCAAAAGCCGTCGAATGATATACTGCTTCATTCCTATTCCCCCTGGCCTATAAGTGGATATGCTCAGCTCTTATGAGCTGAGCATATCTAATATTCTTTATTGTTCCAATTGAACTTGATACAAGCTGAAAGGGAACTCCTTGTACGGCGAAAGATCAAATCCTTGTGCTCTAGCATTTACAGCTGTCATATTCGTTCTTTGATACATCAAGATCATAGGAACATCCTTATTCAATTCTTGATACATTTCTTTATAAATTTCTTTACGTTTCTCGATATCCATTTCTTTCTTACCTTTAGCCATCAACTCATCTACTTTAGCGTTAGAATAACCTGCGTCATTCTGTGCACCTTTAGTGATGAACACGGTGTTATCTGGATCTGGTGTCAAGCCCCATGCAGCGAAGAACATATCGAAATCGCCTTTGGTTTTCTTATCCATTATTGCATTAAAGTCTAGTACTTCTGAAACAATTTCAATACCTAATTCTTTGTAGTTAGTAGTCATAATTGGAAGCAATGATTCTACAACTGGATTGTCAGCAGTTGCAGAGAAATTGATTTTGAATTTCTCTCCATCTTTCTCACGAATACCACTTGCACCCACTACCCAACCTGCTTCATCAAGCAATGTTTTTGCTTTTTCCATATTAAAGTCATACTTTTCGATATTCTCGTCTGTGAATGACCAAGATACTTTAGATTGTGGGATGTTAATAACATCCGCATAAGGTCCATAAATACCCTTCACGATGTCCGAACGGTTCAAACCGAAAGTAAGGGCTTGACGGACTTTAGGATCTTGGAATTTCTTCTCGTTATGGTTAAATTGAATATATCCATAGCCATTGTTTGGAAGGATATTGATGTCCAAGAATCCAAGAGCTTTCAATTCTTCAACGTTATCTTCTGACACGTTGATGTTATCCATATCTGTTTCACCAGATTGTATCATCGCCATGTTCGTCGAATCTGTTGTTGTTTTGAAGATAACATTCTTAACGATTGGAGCTCCTCTGAAGTAGTTCTCATTAGCTGCCAGTACAATTTCTTGTCCAGCTTTGTAACTTGTGATTTTGTATTGACCACTACCAAGTGGCTTGTTGTTCAATGCTTTTACAGATTCCAAATTACCTTGTTTGTATCCTTTACCATAGTAAGATTCAGGCAGAATGTATACGCCGCCCAATTCTACTGGACTCATCGCAGAATATTCTGTAAGACTTACTTCTACTGTATTGTCATCGATTACTTTGATACCTGAGATATCACTTGATGTGCCTTCGTTATATTCTTTAGCACCTACGATATGATAACTTAGTGGATCAGATTCACCATCATAGCTCTTATCAAGAAGCAACTTCATTGTAAACAAGTAATCGCTAGCTTTCATTGGGCTACCATCTGAGTAAGTAACACCTGGCTTAAGATGGTACGTATATTTCAGTCCATCTTCAGATACATCAATTTTCTCAGCCAAGCTGTTCACATAAGTTCCGTCTGCTTTTACTTCAAGGAAAGAATCAAAAATTGCATAGTTTACATAAAAGTCATAAGCCGTTTCCATAAACAATGGGCTGAATACCCCTTTTGGATCCACCATACCAACAATCAGTGTGTCTTTACGGTTTTTAGCTAGTTCAGGATTAAGAGATACATCAGTCGCTTTGATTAAGCCACTTGATTGATCTTCTGCAACTGGCGTCTCAGGTGTAGTCGTATCCACAGTCTCTTTTGTATCATTTGTTGTAGCTGGCGCATTCGCCTCTTTGTTGTTGCCCCCTGAACATGCGGAGAGTACTACCGTTAGCGAAAGTAAAACCGCTAACATTAAGTTCCATTTCTTTGTCATGCAAATTCTCCTCCTTTTAAATAATTTATAATATATATTATGAATATAATATATCCTCCATATATCAGTAACCACACGGTTAACTGAAGTAAACAAGCTTTTGAATGCTAATTTTCTTTTCATAACAATGTACTAATTAAATAATGACCACAGGTCAATTTTAAGGTAAGATTACCCAATGAATTTTTGTATGTAAGGTATGCTGACACATAATCAAAATCAATTTATTTATTAATATAACCTAAATCTCAAAATATTCCAAGCATTTAATTTATAATATGTTCGCATTTCATCAAACATACGATTAACTCAAAAAATGTAAGATTCTACTTCTTGTTCTTTTTTTGTAACCTTAAATAAATTCCTATAATAAGGAAGTAATGCGAGTTGACCTACGTATAGATTTACAATCCAATATTGTGGTTGATATTTCACGCCTTCTAGATTGCTCACTTTCGGTGCAGAACACAGTTTTAAATACTTTGCTCATAAATCATTTCCATTTTGTAAACTATCAAATATGTATAACTCTCGCCCAATCGAGAATACCATCACAAAAGCCGTATGAAGGAGGCACATACTTCACTACAACTTCTTCTACCTCATTAACTTGCTATGCTACGTATAACTTTGTTCTACAAGCAATCCAGATAAATAATTCATATAAAGATGAATGCTACAGTAACATAGTATCTTAACAAAATGTAAGCGTATTCACTTTATAGTTTATTCATGTGCACTATTTGTATAATTTTACTATGTAAATGTGTCTAATTCAATACATTTCAATAACTAACCTAATTATAATTACTATCTAATCTTATGTCATATTATCGTTTCCATCCATGTTAATTATCGATTTATATTCTTAACTAAGGCTTCGCCATACCTAAACCTCACATTACGTGATATGTTTAAACTACTATTGTAATTAATAATATGATATTTGGATGAACACCCTCCTCTTTATCCTCTCCACATAAAAAAATCTTCTACATTAAAGTAGAAGATTGGACTGTTACAACGATAACCTTAATCCATTGATTCTAATGACGTCTCAGGTGGCAATGTGGACCGAAGAACTTTCTTCATATTCTTCTCAAATTTCACACGTGGAATAAGCACGCTATGCTGACATCCAACACATTTAATCCGAATATCCATTCCCATGCGAATAATCTCCATTTCGTTACTTCCACATGGATGTTGCTTCTTCATCTGTACGATATCACCTAATTGAAATATCTTACGCTCCATCTCAAGTCCCCTCCTCGCCTTTAGTAGCTTGTAATACTAGCGCTTCTTCCCTCTCGATCGCTTGCTTTACATCCATCTGGATTTGCCGTTCTACCTTTTCCCGATATGTCGGTAAGCAATCTGCCACAATTCGAAGCGCATACTCACTTGTACTTAATGATTGAATACCTAACACATGTGGTGAACCGATCATTTCAGGTGTATTTTCAAAGGTATCTACTAAAGCTTGTTCTATAAATTTAATCGTATCCTGAAGATTACGTTCATTCTTAATAGGAATATCAACAATAGCTAATGCATTAGATAAAGAAAAATTAGTAACCGTTGTTATCGCACCATTAGGTAAAATATACACTTCTCCTGTATGGCTTACGATCCGTGTCGTCCGAATACCTATCATCTCTACGGTACCTTTAAATGTGCCTGTCTGAATCACATCTCCAACCGCAAATTGGTCCTCTAGAATAATAAAGAACCCTGTGATTACATCTTTTACGACGCTCTGAGCCCCGAATCCAATAGCTAAACCTAGAACTCCCGCTCCTGCTAATAGCGGCGCAAGATCAAAGTGAAACTCGGATAACACGATCAGGAACATCACAAAATTACATACTACCGTTATCGTATTCTTCAGCAATCCCCCAACCGTGATAAATCGGCGTGGATTCATTCTTAGCTTACTATTCTCTTGATGAGACAACGTCTTGTCTATCACTTTATATACAACTTTAATTAGTAAACGAGTCAGTATAAATATAATTATTATTCTTACGGCTGCTAAGAGGACAACCGTCCACATCTCACTATCTGTTAGCCACTTCCACGCTATGTCTTTAAATTTCAGCGCCTCCTCTATGACTTCTTGCGCAGTATCAGTATCAATTTCATTCCCTGAATTCTGCAATATTTCCACTCCTTACATCTCGATGATTTCATAATGCTCTAAGTTGTTTTTTGTAAAGATGCCACGAATCTCTACCCGCTCTTGTTCAATGATGTTCTGCACGACAGTTAGATCCTTCTCAGGAAAGAGAATAGATAGTGCGCATCCCGCCGTAACATCTTTGGGTGTAGGAAATAAGTCTATTTCAATATCTGCATACTCCAGTAGCATTTCAGCTCTCAGTGCCTGCTGAGTGGAATCAAATGCAATGAGAAGCCATTTCTCCATCATACAGCCTCCTGTATCTTATCTTCTATATACAACCTACAATTATGCATTCACTAGATTTGATAAATATTAATAGCTCTAACTTTACCATTTCTAATCATGTGACTAAGTATAAATAAATCATTTCATCCATATACTAGTACTACGATCCGCACGAGAAAGGAAGATCCTATGAGCCCTCTTACAAATCCATTTTCACAACAACAACAGCAACCTTCTAGCTTAAAAATACCACATACCGATCCTGAAATCCATTCCGCTATCATTCACCGTTTGTTGTTCCATCTCTCTCAAGTCAAAGAAGGTCAGCCTGTTATCATTGTGTGTATTGGAACCGATCGATCAACGGGCGATAGCCTTGGTCCGCTTGTGGGCACTTCTCTATCTCGTTATAATAGTCATCTCTTCCGTATCTATGGCACATTAGATGATCCGATCCATGCGGTTAACTTACAAGAAACGATAACCTCTATTCATGAGTTGTTTCATCAGCCTTTTATCATAGGTATTGATGCTTGCCTAGGTCAATCCGCTAGTATTGGCTGTATTCAAGTCGCTGATGGCCCTCTGAAGCCAGGGGCTGGGGTAAATAAACAATTACCGCCGATCGGCGATATCCATTTGACTGGTATCGTTAACGTCGGCGGTTTCATGGAATATTTCGTATTGCAAAACACACGTTTAAGTCTTGTGATGCGGTTATCGGAAATTATAGCTTCAAGCCTATACTCCGCTATAAAGGAATGGAAGTCTCACTCTACATATTTTGCTTTGCGAGAGTAATGGCTTCCTTTTCCTCCGTTGACAAAGCATGTTTGGACTCACCCTTCTCAAGCGATTTGGCATAAATGTAGGAGTTGTCCCGATTATAAATCGAAGTAAGTACAACACCATCCGAATGATCATCCATAATCGCCACTGAGAAGCTTAAATCGCTACCTCTTTCTCCAAATGCATTGTATCTGATTAGACCCACATGACCTTTGACAGAATGAAGTTTATTTACGGTACTATCTAATACGTTTTGTTGTTGTTTGTGATCGTCTTCCACACTATCCAATTGCATTTTCAGATCAATAAGCAGTGTCTCTAGATTTTCAACACCACTACCCGACATCATCATTTCATATCTACGGCGTAATTTGTTTAGTTTAGATAACTGTGTAAACATCAAAATCAACAATATCAACACCACAAACATGATGACTCCAATAAATAAGGCTAAATGTTCCTCGATTAAACCGTTAAGTTCTGACATGGATGTTTCATTCCCTTTCCTTCATCTTAGACTAGAGCTATATATATTAGTTTAAGTCTATTCTTATTTACATAAATGCTTCATAGCTCTTATCAGAGATTCGACTTCTACCTCTGTTGTACTAACCCCTACACTAGCACGTACTGCTCCAGTTTGTTCTGTATGAACAGCATAATGCGCTAATGGCGTACAATGAAGTCCTGCTCTCACAGCAATTCCGAATTCACGATCTAATCGAAATGCAATTTCAGATGAATCATGATGATCAATTACAAAAGAAACAATACCCGTACGAGGCATGCCCTTATCCGGTCCTAATAAATTGATATTAGGGATATCTTCTAATCCTATCAATAGTTGTTGGGTGAGATTCCACTCATGAGTATATATCCATTTAGGAGTAAGCTCAATCACTTTGTCTACCCCTGCGCGTAAGCCACCAATACCCACCGTATTCGGCGTCCCTGCTTCATACCGATCAGGCCTAACCGTAGGTTGCTCCTTCTCCTCAGACTGACTTCCAGTCCCGCCATGTAGCATCGGCTCCAGATCAACGTGAGGGGCAATGTAGAGCCCTCCCGTCCCCTGCGGGCCTAGTAGACCTTTGTGACCTGGAAAAGCCAACAGATCGATGTTCATCCGTTCCACATCTATATCAAGGATTCCTGCACTTTGAGCGGCATCTACCAAGAAGATTGCTCCACAACTGTGAGCTAATCTACCTATATCCTCTACAGGCAATATACTCCCTAATAAATTTGAACTATGATTGCATACAACTAAGGCAGTTGGTTGCTTCAATGCCATTTCTACATCTCTTAGATTTAATTCACCTTTGTCGTTAACCTTGACGTAATCAACAGTAATACCTAGTGTTCTCTTCAAGTATTCCAACGGTCGTCGAACAGAATTATGTTCTACCATTGTAGCAACAACATGGTCTCCCTCTTTTAACAATCCTTTTATCGCCATATTCAGCGCCATCGTTGTATTCGGTGTAAATATGATGTCATTGGCATTCCTAACATGGAATAGCCTCGCTAATTGCATTCTAGCTTCGAATAGCACACGACTTGCCTTAACAGCCATAGCATGACTTCCTCTACCTGGATTAGCAGCTGAGTGTTCCATCGCGATCTGCATAGCTTGAAGGACACCTGGAGGTTTCGGCCACGAGGTAGCGGCATGATCTAAGTAAATAATTGAATTCAACTAGGACCCTCCTCTAAAAGCAGAAAAGCATATCCTTTTCCTATGATGGAAAACAAACCAGATATGCTCTCTCTCAATCACTCTATTTCGTGATCGATATATAATAGAAATGATTCTCTTACTTCTATACCTGTTGCAACAGTTCCAATAGTCGTTCTAAATCTTGTTTGCTGTAATAATTCAATTCAATCTTACCTTTATCTTCTTTGTTGTGTTTAATCTTCACTGTTGTATGGAAGCGATCACGAAGTGACTCTTCTAAATGATCAATATAAGGATCATTTTTCTTAGACGTCGGTTTTTGAGTTTCTACAGGTTTACGATCCAAATATTTTACCGTTTCCTCCAGCTCTCTTACACTCCACTCATTTTCTACACATTGTTTTGCTAATTGTTTAATAACCACTGGATCTTTGATTCCTACGACAGCTCTTGCATGACCCATAGATAATGTTCCACGTGAAACATAATCTTTAACTTCTTCAGGCAATGACAACAAGCGCAAAAAGTTTGCAATATGAGATCTCGATTTACCCACTTTAAGTGAAAGCTCTTCTTGTGTTAAATCATATTGTTCCATCAGCCCTTGATATGCAACTGCAATTTCCATAGCATTTAAGTTCTCGCGTTGTAAATTCTCAATCAATGCAATCTCCATCACCTGTTGATCAGTAAAGTTGCGAACAACAGCTGGAATCGTAGCTTTGCCACAATATTGAGATGCCCGAAAGCGACGTTCACCGGCGATGATCTCATACCCTTTGATAACACTACGAACGATGATTGGCTGAATGACACCATGCTGACGAATAGACTCCGCTAATTCATGAATAGCTTCTTCCTTGAATTCTTTGCGAGGCTGATAAGGATTAGCACGTAATTGATTCAGTGAAATCTCAACAATCTTATCATCATCGTTAATCGACAGGGATGGGATTAATGCATCCAACCCCCTACCCAAACGCTTATTCATATGAAATCACTTCCTTTGCCAACTCTAAGTATGCTTCTGCTCCTTTAGAGCGTGGATCATACGTAATAATCGATTTTCCGTGTGATGGCGCTTCACTCAAACGAACATTTCGAGCAATCACTGTCTTGTACACTTTATCTTGGAAATATTTCTTAACTTCCTCAATAACTTGAATTCCAAGATTCGTTCGTGCATCGAACATCGTCAATAGAACGCCTTCAATTTGTAAAGACGTATTTAAATGTTTCTGAACTAATCGAATGGAGTTCAATAACTGACTCAAACCCTCTAACGCATAATATTCGCACTGAATCGGAATAATGACTGAATCAGCAGCCGTAAGCGAGTTGATGGTTAGTATCCCTAGGGATGGTGGGCAATCTATTATAATATAGTCATATTTATCTTTAACCATTTGCAACGATTTCTTAAGACGTTGTTCTCTAGATATGGTTGGCACCAATTCTATTTCTGCTCCAGCCAATTGAATTGTGGCAGGAATGATATGTAAACCTTCTACTTCTGTATGAATAATGGCATCATTCGGATGAACTTCATTAATAATCACATCATAAATGCAGTTTTCCACATCAGCCTTATTAATTCCAACACCACTAGTTGTGTTGCCTTGCGGGTCTATGTCAACGAGAAGCACTCTTTTACCTAAAGACGCCATGCCTGCACCTAGATTAACGGAGGTTGTCGTTTTCCCTACCCCGCCCTTTTGATTTGCTATGGCAATAATTTTAGACACTCAATTCACCTCAATATATTATTGACTCTTCGTGTAGTTCCTGAGATATGGTTATACGGTATCGTAATTGATGTTATTGAGTTAGTTCAGACACTTTTTAGTTGAATCCGACTATATCATGAGAAAAAGCGGCTTCAATTGCCGCTTCCATTTCCCCGACATCATTATCTTTTGGGAATTTGAATTACAATTTCGTAGTGATCTTCATGATCCTTCTCAGTTGTTTTTATTGACAATCCCGAACCAGACACCATATCAATTGACTGTCTAATGGTGTTTAAAGCCAGACGAACATCTTTAGTGAATGAGATTCTTTTTGATTTCTTAATTATAGAAGATTCTTTATAGTATGCTACTCTAGCTTCTGTCTGTTTTACATTTAGTTCTTTAGCAATAACTTCTGCTAGTAACTTAAGTTGCAGCGCTTCAGGACTTAAGGCTAAAAGTGCACGCGCATGCCGTTCAGTGATTTTCCGCTCCATCAAAGCTTCTTTCACTTCTACTGGCAAGTGTAACAAGCGAATCTTATTAGCTATCGTAGATTGACTCTTACCTAAACGCTGAGCTAGACTCTCTTGTGTTAACTGATGTAAGTCAATGAGATTCTGATAAGCGACAGCCTCTTCAATAGAAGTGAGCCCCTCACGTTGCAGGTTCTCAATCAATGCGATGGAAGCTGCTTGTGAATCATTGAAATCACGAACAATAGCAGGTATTGTTTCGAGACCTAACTTCTTAACTGCTCTCCATCGTCGTTCCCCTGCAATAATCTCATACTTATCATTCCGGTAACGAACAACAATAGGTTGAATGACGCCATGCGTTTTAATCGTCTGACAGAGTTCATCAATTTTGCTGTCATCAAAAATAGTACGTGGTTGAAAGGGACTTCCCACAATGTCATCGACAGGAATTTGTTTCACTTCATCCCCATTAGTCCGCTCGGTTAGGCCAAATAACTTAGAAAATTGTTCTTTCATTCCGTATATTACCACCTAGTTTCATAATAGTACCGAGTCAAAGTGGATTACTACGATGTAGCACGTTCCACCATGCCTTGCCAGCACCTTCTTATCGCTATACAAAGATACACTGCACTCTGTACACTTAAGGACCACTTACATTTTTTTGAAAGTTGAAAGTTGTGTCCATATACAACCAAATTAAATGGTTCAATTATTTAAAAAAATGATGATGATCCATCACATGTTGTAAGATACTCTATCTATCCTATTCTATCACTTTTTCTCATATAATCCTATTCTATCACACTCATTAATTTCTATATATTGTTTATTCCTAAATACAAAGAAAAGACTTTGTTATCCCTGTGATCTGGATAACAAAGTCTTTTTATTTTATAATGTTTCACGTGAAACAATATGAATTCCAACTATATTAGAGGGGACTTAGCAGCAACCCCAGGACTTCTTGGGTATTTTTGAGGTGTGGCTGCCCTCTTTTGTACAATGATAATATGACGCTCGGCATCTTCCACCGGAAGCGTGAATTTTTCAACTTTGCTGAGCTTACCTTTTAATTGTTTGAAGCTATAAGACGCCTCTTTCAATTCATCCGTAGGATCACTACCCTTCATAGCAGCAAACGTTCCATCCACACGTACAAAAGGTAAACAAAACTCGTTAAGCAATGCTAACTTCGCAACCGCTCTAGCCGTCACTAGATCATAATGATCTCGATACCCTTGTCTCTGTCCCCATTCCTCTGCTCTTCCATGAATGAGTTCAACACCAGAAAGTCCTAACTGTTCTACAATGTTTTTGAGGAACGAGATTCTTTTATTAAGCGAATCAATAATCGTCAACTTAAGATCTGGGAAACAAATCTTAAGTGGTATCCCAGGAAATCCTGCTCCAGAACCGATGTCAGCTAGTGTCTTGACGTTCTTCATGTCTACAAAAAAGGCAAGGGAAACGGAGTCGAAGAAATGTTTCGTATATACTTGATCCCGCTCCGTAATGCCTGTTAAATTCATTTTTTCATTCCAACTCACCAATTCTTTGAAATACACTTCAAATTGGTTCAATTGGGTTTCATTCAACGTAATACCATGCTCCTGCAAGCGACTAGTAAATGATTGTTGTATGTCATCCATAACCTAACCCCTTGCCGCAGTTACACGGTTATAATGTTCAAGGTACACCAGAAGAACAGAGATATCCGCAGGTGTAACACCTGAGATCCGTGATGCTTGCCCAATAGAGATTGGACGAATGTTAGCAAGTTTTTGGCGAGCTTCGATCGCAAGTCCATGAATTTCGGAATATTCGATAGTATCCGGAATTTTCTTCTTCTCCATTTTCTGTAGACGTTCCACGTGAATCAATTGTTTCTCGATATACCCGGCATACTTAATTTGAATTTCGACTTGCTCCTTCATTTCATCGGTTAATTCATATGGTGAAGGCGCTAGTTGTTCGATGACACTATAACTAACCTCAGGTCGACGTAAAAGCATCAACATATTGGTTCCATCCTGAATTTGAGTGGAATCCGATTGTTCCAGAAGTGCATTTACTTCTTTCGGTTTTGCCTTCTCCACACTTAGACGTTCAATTTCTAGTTCGACCGTATTCTTCTTGCTTAAGAATCTCTCGTACCGTTCATCCTTGATTAAACCAATTTCATGCCCAATCGGAGTAAGGCGTAGATCTGCATTGTCATGACGAAGTAATAAACGATATTCTGCGCGTGAAGTCAACAGACGATACGGTTCATTTGTTCCTTTTGTCACCAAGTCATCGATCAATACACCAATATATCCTTGAGAGCGGTTAAGGACGATAGGCTCTTTCCCTTGAACCTTGCGTGCAGCGTTAATTCCTGCCATTACCCCTTGTCCTGCAGCCTCTTCATATCCAGAAGTACCATTAATTTGCCCTGCTGTGAACAATCCTGGCATTTTCTTAGTCTCAAGTGAAGGATACAATTGCGTAGGCACCATAGCATCATATTCAATCGCATAACCATTACGCATCATTTCTACCTTTTCCAACCCAGGTATAGAACGCAACATTGCTAACTGAACATCCTCTGGCATACTTGTTGACAGGCCTTGTACGTAATACTCCGCTGTGTTTCTTCCTTCTGGCTCAAGGAAAATTTGATGTCTCGGTTTGTCACTGAAACGGACGATTTTATCCTCAATTGATGGACAATAACGCGGACCCGTACCTTCAATAATCCCGGAGAACATCGGCGCACGATGAAGGTTTTCCGTAATGATCTGTTGTGTATCTACAGATGTATATGTTAACCAGCATGGAAGCTGATCATTCGTATTTGTCGATGCTACAGTCTCATAGGAGAAGAATTTAGGCTTACTATCCCCTGGCTGAATTTCGGTCTTCGAGAAATCAATTGTATCTCTATGCACACGTGGTGGTGTACCCGTCTTAAAGCGAACAAGATCGAACCCATGCTCACGCAAATTTTCAGCTAATTTAATAGAAGGTTGTTGATTGTTCGGACCACTTTCATAAGCTAACTCACCCATGATAACTTTACCGCGCAAATAGGTTCCTGTTGTTAACACGATCGATTTACCACGATACTCGGTACCCGTCTTCGTAATTACGCCAACACAATGTCCATCCTCAACGATAAGTTCCTCTACCATCCCTTGACGCATGGTTAGATTCGATTCCTTCTCCATCGTTTCCTTCATTGTATGTTGATAAGAGAATTTATCCGCTTGTGCACGAAGAGCATGTACTGCAGGACCCTTTGCCGTGTTCAGCATTCTCATTTGAATAAATGTCCGATCGATATTGCGACCCATTTCGCCACCAAGCGCGTCAATTTCACGCACCACGTGACCTTTAGCAGGTCCACCAATCGAAGGGTTACATGGCATGAATGCCACCATATCTAAATTGATTGTAATCATTAACGTACTACAACCCATCCGTGCTGAAGCTAAAGCAGCTTCAACACCGGCATGACCTGCACCAATGACGATTACATCATAATTTCCACCTGCATAACTCATGGTCTTACCTCCTTGTATCTATATATATTGAAGTAAAGTTTCCGTTCACAAGTTCATTAATTTCTTAAAAGAAATTCACGAATATAAAGGATTGTCTTTAATTCAATCTCTGTGTTATCTATTAACATCAAGCTTTAATCCCTAAAGCCTCTATTTACCCAAACAAAATTGCGAGAAGATTTGATCAAGTAACGAATCTCCCGCAGTATCCCCAATAATCTCTCCAAGTTGCTCCCATGCTAAGCGAACATCAATCTGAATCATATCAATCGGGATATATTGATCCGCAGCATCATATGCATCTTGCAATGATTGCTTCGCCTTATTCAATAAAGCAATATGTCGAACATTACTTACATAGGTCAGATCGTTCGATTCAAGACTACCACTAAAGAATAATCGAGATATCGCATCTTCCAATGCATCGATTCCTTCTTGAGCCTTAACAGACATCTGTACGATACTCTCTTCATTGAAGTAACGCTTAATAACATCCATATCGATCATAGACGGTAAGTCTATTTTATTCATAATTACAATACATTGTCTACCACGGATTTGTTCCATTAATACCAATTCATCTTCATGTAATGGCTGACTCGCATCGAATACAAGCAAAATAAGATCTGCCTCATTTACCGCATTCTTGGAGCGCTCCACCCCAATTTTCTCAACAACATCAAGTGTCTCCCGAATACCGGCTGTGTCTAATAACTTCAATGGAATATTGTTAATCGTAACAAACTCTTCAATGACATCACGTGTCGTCCCAGGAACATCCGTTACAATCGCTTTATTATCATGTGCCAATGTGTTCAACAATGAGGATTTCCCTACATTAGGTCGACCAATAATGGCCGTTGTAATTCCTTCACGAAGAATCTTACCTTCCTCCGCTGTCTTGAGTAATTTCGTAATACCTTCCATGACTTCGCCACATTTATCTTTTATAAAAGAGGACGTGAGTGAATCCACATCATGCTCTGGATAATCAATATTAACTTCAATATGAGCCATTGTCTCAATTAAAGTGAACCTTTGTTTCTTAATCTGTTGGGAGAGGTCACCCTTAACTTGCTTTAATGCAATACTAAATGCCCGATCTGATTTAGATCGAATGAGGTCAATAACTGCCTCGGCTTGCGATAAGTCAATTCGTCCATTTAAGAATGCGCGCTTTGTGAACTCACCCGGCTCAGCAAGGCGAATATTTTGTTGCAATAGAATACCCATCACTCTAGTAACCGAGATCACACCACCATGTACACTAACCTCAACCACATTTTCCATCGTAAAAGAACGCGGAGCCCGCATCACGCTCACCAGTACCTCTTCTACTTCTTCCTTCGTCTGAGGGTTAATTATATGTCCATAATGCACCGTATGAGATTCTGCATCAGACAGCTTTATACGACTTTTGAAAATTCGATCCACTTCAGGAATCGCTTCTGGACCACTTACACGGATGACAGCAATTCCTGCTTCTCCAACGGCTGTGGCAATCGCTGCAATAGTATCACTAATCAACATGATCACACTCTCTTTTCTAAAATATAAAAAAACAATGACTCCTATACACGTATCAGAGAGTCATTGCATCTATATAGAATGAACTAAAGGATAAACGCCCTAATCTTTAGTTCATTCTATCTATTTCATCTCATTACTTTAACGAAATCACTACACGCCTATTCGGCTCTTCACCTTTGCTGTAGGTATTAACCACTTTGTGATCCTGTAACCTAGCATGAATCACCTTACGCTCTTGAGGAGACATCGGCTCTAACACAACCTCTTTGTGGGAACGAATAACGCGTCCTGCCAAACGATCGGCTAGCTCCTCCAACGTCTTCTTACGGCGCTCACGGAAGTTTTCTGCATCCAATATAATTCTTACATAACTACTTGAGACACGATTAGCTACAATGTTTGCTAAATATTGAAGAGAATCAAGCGTTTGCCCTCTTCTTCCAATCATTAGGCCTAAGTCAGGACCAAAGATATGCAGCGTTGTAGCATCTCTCGTATGCTGCACATCCACCGTTACTTCTAGTCCCATACTTCTACCTACATCTAGAATGAACTTCACTGCTGCGGCGTATGGATCTCCATCAACTGGTCTAACACTCTCAGAAGATGAAGTCATTGTCCCCACGACTGGCTCTGGTGAGACTTCTGGAAGCAAAGTAAGTTCTACTTTCGCTTCCCTGACACCAATCAGTCCCAGGAATCCTTTTGACGGCTGCGAAAGTATGTTAACCGAAACACGGTCTTGGCTTACCCCTAGTTGGGCAAGTCCCCTATTAACAGCTACTTCAACGGTTTTTCCTGAAGCGATGACGTTGCTCATTTAGACCGTTTAGCCCCCTTCGAGTTTTTCCCCTTACCTTTGTTTCCTTTTTTAGCTCCGTTAGTATTACCAGCTAAGGCAACACCAGAAACAACCGCTGTTTTATCATTCGTGCGATAAAGGAAATAGTTCTGAACGATCGTATACACGTTACTGAAGAACCAATATAAAGGTAATGCTGCTGGGAAATTGTAAGACATGAAGAATATTAATACTGGATACACCATCATCATGAATTGCATAGGCCCCGCTTGAGGCGTTGGGTTCATCTTCATCATCATTTTAGTCTGCAAGAACGTAGTCAACGCAGCTAATATTGGAAGAATGAATGTCTTGTCCGGACTTCCAAGTTGTAACCATAGGAATGTACCATGACGTAAAAGATCATTTCCATATATAGAGTTATAGAGAGCAATAAATATCGGCATCTGCACGATCAACGGTAAACAACCCGCTAATGGATTAACCTTATTCTCTTGGAACAATCTCATTGTTTCTTTCTGTTGTTCTTCTGGGTTGTCTTTGAACTTTTCTTTCAGCTTTGCAAGTTCTGGTTGAATCGCTTGCATCGCCTTAGAACTTTTCACTTGTTTAATCGTTAATGGCAAAATAAGTGTACGAACAATAATAACCATTACTAATACGGCTAGTCCGTATTGTCCACCGAACCAATTGGCGAAGGTATCGAGAGCTTTAGCGAACCAATAAACAACATTACTTTGCCAGAAGCTTCCGTTTTCTAAATCTGTAAGGCTTTTGGTGGCTGCTGGTGCACCACACCCCGATAGTATGGTCATTGCGAACATCATCACAATGGTGAGGAGGATCCATTTCTTTCCTCGGCTAGTCTTCAATCGCGACACTTTATTACCCCTCTCTTAGCACTTCCATTTCATACTAAATCATACCATATTCAAATGGACAAGGAAACCAGGCTTCATCGGTTAGAAGTCTTCAAAAGTGACGCTTTCCGTAACACATGTAACACACTTCTTTCCATATCCTTATATGGCATAGTTAAAGCGCCCTTGCGAACAATAAATACGAGGTCTACATGTTCAATCAGTTCAGCATCATGATGACGAACAATTTCCTTCACCAGTCTTCTCATTCGATTTCGAACAACCGCATTGCCGACCTTTTTACTAACAGAAATCCCTACCCTGAATTGTTCTACTTCTTTCTTACGGAACCAGTAAACAACAAATTGATGATTGGCAAATGACCTTCCATGACGATATACGCGACTGAAGTCAGCACGATTTCGTAAACGTAAACTTTTCTGCACGAGTTTCTCCCAATTTCACTTCAATTTTCAATGCGATTTATTTATTACTTCATATATATATATATTATGGGCAGCATTTAGATCCTCTAAACTAAGCTGATCTATTTACCTTTCTTCCATTATTAACAGAAAAAAAGACCACCGCGGTGGTCTTCATGCACGTTAATTACGCACTCAAAATCTTTCTGCCTTTTAAGCGACGAGCAGCCAGCACTTTACGGCCGTTTTTCGTGCTCATTCTTTTACGGAAACCATGAACCTTAGCGCGTTTGCTCACATTTGGTTTAAAAGTCGGTCTCATGTATTGCACCCCCTTACAGGAATTATAAACACAGATTAACCATTTTCATATCCACAGAAAATGCCTCTATACATTTAACCATGTACAAGGATAAAAGTCAACTGAACCATGCGTTCTTCTCTTCTTCCCTCTTTATAAAGGGGTTCATAAAAAGTTTTCCACAGGTTTCAAAAAGTTATCCTTAAAAATAAAACTTATCCACTTGTACACAATCGTCGAGTTTTCGATTTTTTATGGCACAACCTGTGCATAAGTTTTATTGCAATTTACAAGATGCTGTCGAAAGTTTAACAATTTATAAACAATATGTTGTGTTGTGAATAAAATCTATACACAAGTTATTGAGTTTGTGGATAAATTAGCCTGAATCATTGATATCACACCATTATTTTGCTATGATGATAATACTTTTGGTTGTGTATACATGTTTTAAACCTCAATATTATCAACAAGCTGTGGATAAAGTTGTGAACAATTTCAATTTATCCATTTTTTTATGTTTCCACCTTTCTGAGTTTTGGGGATAAATGCAACATGAATCATTTTATTTCGACATTTCCTCTCATGGCTCTCGCCACATTTGGATGATTTAAAGGAGTGACAATCTGTGGAAAGCCATACTTCTGAATTATGGCAACAAATATTATCTATTATTCAAAGCAAATTAAGTAAGCCCAGCTTTGATACCTGGTTTAAAGCAACAAAGGCTACACGGATGAACGATCATTCCATTGTGATATCAGCTCCAACAACATTTGCTGTCGAGTGGCTAGAAAGTCGTTACACCAAATTAGTGGGTTCGACTCTCTTTGAGGTTGTTGGAAAGCAACTTGATGTTAAATTTGTGATTGAAGAAGCTGTCATTGAGGATCCCATTCCTTCGCTATCGTCTTCGCTACCGCAAGTGTCTCATGAAGAATCCATGACTCACATGCTTAATCCGAAGTATACCTTTGACACCTTCGTTATTGGCTCAGGCAACCGTTTTGCCCATGCAGCATCGCTTGCTGTCGCTGAAGCGCCAGCAAAGGCCTATAACCCGCTGTTTCTATACGGCGGTGTTGGACTCGGAAAGACTCACCTAATGCATGCGATCGGTCATTATGTATTGGAGCATAATCCAAACAGTAAGGTCGTTTACCTGTCTTCGGAGAAATTTACGAACGAATTTATTAACTCCATTCGTGATAATCGCACGGAAAATTTCCGTAACAAATATCGCAGTGTTGATATTCTACTTGTAGATGATATACAATTCATTGCTGGTAAAGAGTCTACACAGGAAGAATTTTTCCATACGTTCAATGCACTTCATGAAGAGCGTAAGCAAATTATTATTTCGAGCGATAGACCACCGAAAGAAATCCCAACACTCGAAGAACGTTTACGTTCGCGGTTTGAATGGGGCTTGATTACGGATATCCAACCTCCGGATCTCGAGACTCGGACTGCAATTCTACGCAAAAAAGCCAAGGCTGAAAACTTGGATATTCCTAATGAAGCGATGACATATATCGCGAACCACATTGACTCCAACATACGTGAACTAGAGGGCGCTTTGATCCGTGTAGTGGCCTATTCATCCCTAACCAATCAAGATGTAACCACGCATTTAGCAGCTGAAGCACTTAAGGATATCATTCCTTCAAGCCGTCCTAAGATGATCACGATGCAGGATATTCAGCAAAAGGTAGGAGAATACTACAACCTACGCATGGAAGATTTCAAAGCTCGGAAGCGTACAAAGGCAGTAGCATTCCCTAGACAAATTGCTATGTATCTTTCACGCGAATTAACCGATTTCTCATTACCCAAAATTGGAGAAGCTTTCGGTGGAAGAGATCATACAACCGTCATTCATGCCCATGACAAAATATCACAGCTACTTAAGGTGGATCAGGATCTATTTAAAGTGGTAAATAACCTCATAGAAAAAATCAAAAATCCATCCTGAACAAGTTCAAGCCTATGCACAATCTATACACATGTGGATAGGCTTGATTTCATTAACGATTTTAGGGTTATCCACATATCCACTGCGCCTATTACTATTACTAAGAAAATCTATAAAGAATAATCATCTATAAAGAGGGTGAAAAAGGTCGCTTTTTGACCCAAGTTCACCGAATACTTGCAAGGAGTGAAAATATGAAAATCAGCATTCTTAAAAACTATTTGAACGATTCCATCCAACAGGTATACAAAGCCATTTCCAGTCGAACTACGATTCCGATCCTGACGGGTATTAAACTGGATGTGAATCATCAAGGTGTGACGCTTACTGCAAGTGACACCGATATTTCAATCCAATCTTTTATTCCCGTTGAGCATGATAACCAGATGGTTGTCCAAGTCGAGCAAACAGGAAGTGTCGTTCTCCCTGCTAAGTTCTTTGTAGAAATTATTAAAAAGCTGCCTTCGCAAGAAATTGTGATGGAAGTCAAAGAAAATTTTCAAACGTTTATTTCCTCAGGAGCAACAGAGATCCAAATGGTAGGTCTTGATCCAGAAGAATTCCCCATTTTACCCGCGATTGAAGGAAATCAGACGTTATCTATCCCTGGAGATTTATTGAAAAATATGATCAAACAAACAGGGTTTTCTATCTCTACGCATGAGACAACCCCTATTCTGACAGGTATCCTTTGGAACTTAGAAGATAATGAGTTGAAATTTACCGCAACAGATCGACACCGTCTTGCGACCCGTTCAGCACAGTTACAGGGTAGCGATGTTAAATTCAACAACGTCGTTATTGCAGGTAAAACGCTAAGCGAATTGAGTAAAATCGTGCCAGATCAGAATACGCTTGTAGATATTCTTGTATCTGACAACCAGGTCTTATTCAAAATTGAAAATGTTCTGTTCTATTCACGAATTCTTGAAGGAATATATCCAGATACATCTAGGATTATTCCAACATCCTACAAAACAGAACTCATCATCGACACAAAAAAATTAAGTGAATCGATCGATCGGGCTTATTTGCTGTCGAGAGAAGAAAAAACAAACATCGTGAGGTTACAAACCCTAGAACAAGGGGGAATTGAAATATCTTCGAGTTCAACAGAACTTGGTAAAGTACGTGAAGAATTAGATGTGGTAGACTTTAAAGGGGAACCTCTACGGATTTCTTTTAACTCTAAATATATGCTGGATGTCTTAAAAGTAGTCGAAAGTGAACAATTGATGATTGCTTTTACCGGAATTATGAGTCCAATTGTACTCAAACCGATGGATGACAGTAACAGTCTTTACGTCATTTTGCCGTACCGAACCAATAATTAAAAGTTATACACATGTGCATAGATCAACGAGAGAAAAAGGAGCATTCGAGTGAACAAAATTATTATCCACAGTGAATATATTAAGCTAGACACCTTTATGAAATTATCAAATTGTGTATCCACAGGCGGGATGGCTAAGGCTCTTCTTCAAGAAGGCTTAGTATTCGTCAATGGTGAACAAGAAGAACGCCGCGGTCGTAAGTTATATCCAGGCGATATTGTAAAAGTAGCGGATGAAGGAACGTTTGAGGTTTCTAAAGAATCGTGATCTTCACCTCAAAAAAATCCCGAAGATTTTAGTAACAGGGGTGGAAGATGAGGAGGATAACGTGTGTTTGTAAAAAACATTAGCTTGCAGCAATACCGTAATTATGAACAATTGCGGTTGGATTCCTTCGGGGATGTGAATCTATTGATTGGTCCCAATGCCCAAGGAAAAACCAATCTGCTGGAAGCTATTTTTGTGTTGGCACTGACCAAAAGTCACCGAACTTCGAAGGACCGTGAATTGATTGCCTTTGAACAAGGAAGTGCCCATATATCAGCCGTCGTTGAGAAGAAATATGGACCGCTTAACTTAGAGCTAACCCTGTCAGCTCAAGGGAAAAAAGCGAAGATAAATGGGCTTGAGCAGCGGAAACTAAGTGAATTCATCGGTTCTCTCAATGTGGTCATGTTCGCTCCTGAAGACTTGGAAATTGTTAAGGGGACACCAGGGATACGTCGTAGATTCTTAGATATGGAGATTGGACAAGTTCAGCCAAGCTATCTTTTTCATCTGCAGCAATATCAGAAGATTCTGCTTCAACGAAATAATTTCCTGAAACAATTGTGGGGTAAAGATGCTGTTGATCAGGGCTTACTCGACATATGGAATGAACAGTTGGTGGAGCATGGTGTTAAAATTATTAGAAAAAGGAAACAATTTATAATAAAACTTCAACGATGGGCTGAGTCCATTCACTATGGGATTACAAATGGCAGTGAAGATCTTCAGTTACGCTATGTTCCATCGTTTGGAGAAGCGACAGAGGAAGATGAAGCTGTCTTATTTGAGCAATTTATGATAAAGTTAAGACAAATGAAAGAACAGGAAGTTCGGCGCGGCATGACACTTGCGGGGCCTCACCGTGATGATATGACCTTTTATATTAACGGTAAGGAAGTGCATACGTATGGTTCTCAAGGACAGCAACGGACGACAGCCTTATCACTCAAATTGGCGGAGATTGAACTGATCAAAGAAGAGATCGGTGAATATCCCGTACTTTTGCTAGATGATGTATTATCTGAGCTTGATCCATACCGTCAAACCCAACTGATTGAGACATTTCAGAGCAAAGTGCAGACGTTCATCACCGCAACTGGAATAGAGAGCTTGAATGCGGATAAATTAAAGAATGCAAGCATCTACCATGTGAATGCAGGTCAGGTCGGTTTATAAAAGAGTGGAGGATCATGATGTATATACATTTGGGCGGAGAAAGAATTATTCGATCTTCAGAGCTCATTGCTATTTTTGACGTATCCATTGAGAAATCTTCTAAAATATCCAAGCAATTCGTAAACCACGTCAAGGAAGAGAAGACATTAGTTAATATCGGTGAAGAAGAAGCCAAGTCAATCGTTGTGACGAAAGATACGGTCTTTTACTCTCCCATTTCGTCTTCCACGCTAAAGAAAAGAGTTAACGTGTTTTATGCTAATGCTTAGTTAGCAGATGTAGAATCTATAGAAGTAGGTGAAGGCATGTCTATGAATGAACCACAGTATGATGAAAGTCAGATACAGGTACTAGAAGGTCTCGAAGCCGTTCGTAAACGGCCGGGGATGTATATTGGATCAACTAGCGCTAAGGGCTTGCATCATTTAGTCTGGGAAGTAGTGGACAATAGTATTGATGAAGCCATGGCAGGTGTTTGTGATCACATAGAGATTACTGTCCACAAAGACAATAGTGTGACCGTTGTCGATAATGGACGCGGTATCCCAGTTGGGGAACACGCCAAAATGAAACGCCCTGCTCTAGAAGTCGTTATGACTGTCCTACATGCGGGTGGTAAGTTTGGTGGTGGTGGATATAAAGTATCGGGTGGTTTGCACGGAGTAGGTGTCTCGGTTGTTAATGCTTTGTCGGAAAAAGTAGTGGTAACCGTAAAAGTTAAAGGGCACATCTATCAACAAGAATATCGCCGTGGCGTACCTCAATATGACGTGAGAGTGATCGGAGATTCGGATGAACATGGAACAACGGTTACCTTCCATCCAGATCCTGAAATCTTTACAGAAACAACGGTATATGATTATGGAACGCTTCTCACTCGTGTTCGTGAGATCGCCTTTTTAAATAAAGGAATTGCCTTAACGCTGAATGACGAGCGAGCTGATTCATCCGTTCGTTTTATGTATGAAGGTGGAATTAAGGAGTATGTAAAATTCCTAAATGAGAAGAAAGAAGCACTTCATGAGGAGCCTATCTACGTGGAAGGATCACGGGATATGATGCAAGTTGAAGTAGCATTGCAATATAACGATAGCTATACGGAGAATATTTATTCGTTCTGTAATAATATCAACACACATGAAGGCGGTACGCACGAATCTGGATTTAAGAGTGCTTTGACTCGGATCATTAATGATTACGCTCGTAAAACAGGTGTAATTAAAGATAGTAACTCCAATCTTTCGGGCGATGATGTTCGTGAAGGATTGACTGCGATTATTTCGGTCAAGATTCCAGAACCTCAATTCGAGGGTCAGACCAAGACCAAGCTTGGTAACAGTGAAGTGCGTGGTATCGTGGAATCGCTATTCTCGGAGAAACTACAAGAGTTCTTAGAAGAGAATCCAGCGGTATCTCGTCGAATCCTTGAAAAGGGATTGCAGGCTTCCAGAGCAAGAGAAGCGGCTCGCAAGGCTCGTGAATTGACGCGACGCAAGAGTGCGCTCGAAGTGAGTGCATTGCCAGGTAAACTAGCTGACTGTTCTTCGAAAGATGCATCCATCAGTGAACTGTACATCGTCGAAGGGGATTCTGCAGGTGGATCAGCCAAGCAGGGTCGAGATCGACACTTCCAAGCTATCCTTCCTTTGCGTGGTAAGATTCTAAACGTAGAGAAAGCTAGACTAGATCGCATTCTTTCTAATGCTGAAATTCGGAATATGATTACAGCTATGGGTACCGGAATTGGTGAAGATTTCGACCTTAGTAAAGCTCGTTATCATAAGGTTATTATTATGACGGATGCCGACGTCGATGGTGCGCACATTCGGACACTTATGTTGACCTTCTTCTACCGTTACATGAGGAAGTTACTCGATGCGGGATATATTTATATTGCGCAACCACCTTTGTTTAAGGTGGAACGTAACAAGGTTATACGTTATGCGAATAGTGAAAGAGAACGAGATCAAATCATTAGTGAGTTTGGACCTAATGTTAAAGTGAATGTTCAACGCTACAAAGGTCTTGGTGAGATGAATGCAGGACAGTTATGGGAAACCACGATGGACCCTGAATGTCGGACTATGCTTCAAGTTACCATTGACGATGCGATGTTAGCAGATAATATATTTGATACGTTGATGGGTGATAATGTAGAACCACGACGTGAATTTATTTATGAACATGCGAAGACTGTTAAGAATCTAGATATTTAAATAGCATATTTGTGGAACAGGAGAAGGTGCAGACGAGGCACCTTCTCTTTGTTTTTGAAGTATGGGGAACTAGTTTACCTTGATATCTTCTTTGAAGAATATCTTCCGTAGGATACAGCGTATCGGTAAATACGACGATATACATCCTTATTGGAAATATATTTTTTGAATGGATATAGAGCTGGTAAGGTATTTACCTCTAATATCCAAGGTGTATTAGTGTTATCCATTGCGATATCGAGTCCTAGTTCTTTAATGTGATGGTATTTTTTTTGAAGCTGATTGGCGACGGAAACACCTAAACTTTTGAGTGATTGTTGTAGGTCAAAAACCTCCATAGGGGTCATATAAGGAGACATTAGTGTTTCGAACGTCTGGACTTTACCTCCACTATGATGATTGGTTACGACTTTATGGGGGGCTGCAACACGGCCAATGATTCCTGTAGATACCCACTGACCATTCGGACTCTTTTGAGTAAGAATACGTAAATCAAAGGGACAAGAATTGTATTGTAACAAGGGGATACCTTGTTGTATCAAATAATTATGATGCCGTGTATACGGGTGAATGCCTATGAATAGTGCTTCAAGAGAGTTAAATATCTTAGTTTCAGTGTTGTAACGAAGTTGATAAATTGTATAGGTATCCATGAATTGATCATCTGAATCAAGGTTATTCAATGTTAATTGTTCAATACACATCACACCACGACCATATGTCCCACAATCTGGCTTTAAGAAGACCATAGTGAATTCATTCAGCATAGTTGTTAAAGCTTCTGAAGAGTATTTACATGTAGTTGGAATGTAGGGGGAGATTTGCTCATTTTTTAGGAGCACTTTGGTTTTGGCCCACTTGCTTGAGACGCGCTGAATAACCAAGAAGGTTCATCCTTTCAATAATCTATTTTTGTAAGTGGCGAGTTCTCAGTCCAGATGGATAGCTTGAAATCCCATCAAAAATATGAGAATGTTAGATGCCATTTTTTATTCATAAAAGGAATAAAAAACATGATTCTCTTATCGTATGGGGATGAGGTTTTGGATCATTTGGGGGCTTAAAAATTAAGACAAGGTAGTAAAAGAATGGTATACTATGTGTTGGGGATTTCTTAAGTATTGTATGAATAGGCTGTTTAAGAGGGCAGGGCATATCCCTAATTTTCAGAATAAAAAGAGTGTTTATTTGCCTTTATCAGTGTTGATGTTTAATTGTGCTCTTTTTGAGAAAGTAATATAATAAAGATTACTGGTTTTATTATGTAACAGGTATTGAAGCGGATCTTTGACTTCATAAGGGATAACTCAGAGTTATGTGTTCCATAACTGGCTTCGTAAAGAATACCCCCTAAAAGACGGCAAGGCCGTTTCTTCTTGAAATATAAGAAAGTATAAGTTTCACCTTGTACGATATCCTTATATTTTTGGCGGAGATGAGTACTATCTTTTAAAAGACAGTACAACCGTTTCTTCTTATATATTCTGCATTTCGTTGATTTGGTTGATAGGAATTGGAGGAGGTACAGCATGGCAGAAGAATTAAACTCGCAAATTAAGGATCGGGATATTGGCGTTGAGATGCGCGAGTCATTTATGGATTATGCGATGAGTATCATTGTAAGCCGGGCTCTACCTGATGTAAGAGATGGCTTGAAACCGGTGCATCGTCGTATTCTGTATGCTATGAATGATTTGGGTATGACCCCGGATAAACCGTTTAAGAAATCAGCGAGAATTGTCGGCGATGTTATCGGTAAATATCACCCACATGGTGATACAGCAGTATACCAAACGATGGTGCGGATGGCGCAGGATTTCTCGATGCGGTATATGCTCGTGGAAGGTCATGGTAACTTCGGTTCGGTTGATGGTGACATGGCAGCAGCAATGCGTTATACGGAAGCACGTCTTTCTAAGATTGCAATGGAAATGTTAAGAGATATTAATAAAGAGACGATTGATTTCCAACCCAACTATGACGGTGAAGAACAAGAACCTATGGTTCTACCGGCACGTTTTCCTAACTTGTTGGTGAATGGGGTATCAGGGATTGCCGTTGGTATGGCTACAAATATTCCACCGCATAATCTAGGTGAAGTCATTGATGGTGTTCAAGCTTTGATTAAGAATCCAGAAATCACCTCGATGGAATTGATGGAGTATATCAAGGGTCCCGATTTCCCAACTTCCGGTTATATATTAGGACGCCAGGGAATTCGTCAAGCTTATGAGACCGGTCGTGGTTCTGTTACGATGCGTGCTAAAGCTAATATCGAAGAGAATAACAACAAATCGCGTATTGTCATATATGAACTTCCTTATCAAGTGAACAAAGCAAGACTGGTAGAGAAAATTGCTGAGCTTGTTCGCGAGAAGAGTCTGGACGGTATTACCGATCTACGTGATGAATCAGATCGTAATGGTATGCGTGTGGTTATTGAATTACGACGTGATGTTAATCCAAATGTCGTATTGAACAACTTATACAAGCATACGCCAATGCAGTCTACCTTCGGTATCAATATGTTAGCTATCGTGAACAATGAACCGAAAACACTTAGTCTGTTTGATGTGCTGTATCATTATTTGGAGCATCAGAAAGTGGTTATCCGTAGACGGACAGAGTTCGAACTTAGAAAAGCTGAAGCACGTGCTCATATCCTAGAAGGATTACGAATAGCATTAGATCACTTGGATGAAGTTATTGCTCTAATCCGTAGTTCACAAACATCTGAAATTGCACGTGATGGACTCATGAGCAGATTCGAGCTAAGTCTTGAACAGGCACAAGCCATCATGGAAATGCGCCTACAGCGCCTGACAGGTTTGGAACGCGATAAGATTGAGAATGAATACCAAGAATTGATGAAGAAAATTGCAGAATTACGTGAGATTTTAGCGGATGAGTCACTTATCCTTCAGATCATTAGTGAAGAACTAAATGAAATTAAGGAACGTTTCAATGACGAGCGTCGGACTGAAATTACGGTCGGTGAAGAAAGCATTCTGGATGAAGATCTTATTCCACAAGAAGAAGTAATCATCACGATTAGCCATTCTGGTTATATCAAACGTCTTCCTGCGAATACCTATCGTAGTCAAAAGCGTGGTGGACGCGGCGTGATGGGAATGGATACGAAAGATCAAGACTTTGTTGAACATCTATTCGTAACCAATTCACATCACTATCTCTTGTTCTTTACCGATCGAGGGAAGGTCTATCGCCTTAAGGCTTATGAGATTCCTGATTTGAGCCGTACAGCGCGTGGAACGGCGATTATTAATCTCATTCAGATCGAACAGGGTGAGACTGTAAATGCTGTGATTCCAGTACAGAACTTCGAAGGTGAAGATTACTTATTCTTTGCAACTCGTCAAGGGGTCGTGAAGAAGACACCACTAGAGGATTATACGAACATTCGTAAGGGCGGTCTTATTGCTATAAACCTTCGTGAAGATGATGCACTCATTGGAGTGAAGCTTGCGAACGGCGAACATGAACTCATTATGGGTACGGCCCAAGGGATGTCCATTCGTTTCTCTGAGAATGATGTCCGTTCTATGGGACGTAGTGCAACAGGGGTTAGAGGTATCCGCTTAAGCGATAATGATGAAGTTATTGGTATGGATATTATTGATAAGGATTTGGATATCTTGATTGTTACAGCTAAAGGATACGGTAAACGTACACCAGCTAGTGACTATCGTTCCCAAAGTCGTGGCGGTAAGGGAATCAAAACGATTAACGTAACCGAGAAGAATGGTGCTGTTATCGCATTGAAAGTCGTTAAGAATGACGAAGATTTGATGATTATCACCACACTTGGAACCCTGATCCGTACGAGTATGGAAGGCATATCCACGATGGGTCGTTATACTCAAGGTGTGAAACTGATTAATATCCGTGAAGATGATGCGGTAGCTACCGTATGTCGCGTTGATAAAACGGAAGAAACCGAGGAAGATGACTTAACTGAATGGGATGAATCCAATCCGGTAGGTTCAGAGTCTGATTCCGTTGTAGAGGACATTGCTTCTTCTGAGGTGGATGCTTCTGATGATGGGGAACCTTCTCAAGATGTTTCGGATGATACACTAGAGGAATAGATTTCAAGAGGGTATTGTAAGATGTATAATTAGGATAGATGGATTACTTCATAAGTATCCGATTAAGGAAGGCCTCAGAAGAATATTCTGAGGTCTTTTTTGATTATAAATGTTCTACTAGACTAAGCTGATCTGACTAGAATGGATTATATTACTAATAATGATTGTACAGCTATACAATAAATAATATAATGGCATTGATTGTTATATACATATGAACTTTAAATAATGGAATGGAGATGTATATTAATCTATGGCTATCGTACCTATTATGGATTTAAAACCTGGTGTTAAATTAGTCAAAAGTGTATATACTCCATTGGGCAGCCTTCTCTTTCATAAAGAAAAGGTACTACTTCCACGTGACTTAGAAATTCTAGAGGCATTTCTAGTGGAAAATGTAGAAGTGGGACAAGTGGGCGAGAAGATTATTCAATCGAAGGAAAAGAACTCTTCTACTGATTCTGTAGTTCAGCAGGACCAACCGCCATTTAATAGAACATCTCTCTTTGTTGAAGAATATGATAAGCTATTTAACTTGATCAAAAGTGCTTATCCTTCTATAGCAGCAGTAGGAATACCGATTTATGAAATTCGTAATCAGCTAGAAAGCTTGATTCAATATATAAAGGATTACAGTCTGATATCTTTTTTGCCTCGTTTAATAAATGACCATGATTATATGTATCATAATGCAGTTTTATGTGCGCTTTCTTCATATAAACTTGCCGAGTGGAGTGGTCTTCCTAAAAAAGATTGGATGCAAGTAGCATTCGCCGGACTATTCCACGATATTGGGAATGTTAAGGTTGATCCATCTATATTGTTTAAACCTGATCGATTAACGTTGGATGAAATTAACGAAATGCGTGAGCATACGAAGATGGGGCACCAATTGCTGAAGAATGTTGCGGGTATTAATGAGGGTGTTCGTTTAGCCGCGTTACAACATCATGAAAAAGTCGATGGAACGGGTTATCCATTAGGCATTGATAGTAATAAGATTCATATCTATTCCAAAATTGTAGGGGTAGTAGATATATTTCATGCTATGACACTTAATAAAGCATATCGTAAGGGGCAATCTCCGTATTTAGTGTTAGAACAGATTTTAAGTGAATCATTTGGAAAGTTAGATCCAAAGTTAGTGCAGACGTTTATTAAAAAAGTGACAGAATTTAATAACGGTGTAATTGTACGCTTAAGTAACGATAAAATTGGCGAGATTGTATTTTCCAATCATAATGAGCCAACGCGACCAATGGTCTCAGTAGGAAATGATATTATTAATTTAGAACAACAACGACATCTCTATATCATAGAAATTATTAAAAAGAATAACTAATTCTAATAGTGGAATGTATAGTTTCTATAAATCAGATATTGAGAGGTTTTGGTTTCTGATCAGGAGTGAGTGTGCATGTTAAATATAAGTAGTTATTATCAAATAAATTTAATTGATAAAAAGACTTGCATTCCTTTGTGTGCCGTGATATATTATTAGTCCGGCCAACAAATAACACATTTGTTGAATCGGCAAGCCAATATCGAATGAAACTTAAACGAAAAAAAAGCTTGCACAAACGAACCGGACATGATATGATATAGAAGTTGTCGCCGAGAAGAACTGGTAACAACAAAACGAAATAATTGGTCTTTGAAAACTGAACAACGAGTGAGTAGATTTCACGAAAGTGAAATCAAAACAAATGAGAAATCATTTGATAGAGAATGAAAATTCTCGCCAGTTTGTTTCAAAATGAGCATTTCGCTCTTTCTAAATACCAATTTGGAGAGTTTGATCCTGGCTCAGGACGAACGCTGGCGGCATGCCTAATACATGCAAGTCGAGCGGAGTTGTTTTGAAAGCTTGCTTTCAAAACAACTTAGCGGCGGACGGGTGAGTAACACGTAGGTAAC
>NZ_FTNK01000024.1 GCF_900156375.1 Paenibacillus macquariensis | reverse complement strand
AGCTTAACCTCAGGATCTTCTGATCGAGTTCTCGGTCTACCAACTCCAGGGCCTATTGCTTTGCCTCTTTTCTTCTCCAGTACTTTAATTCCCTCCGCTTGAAAATGATTCACCCAACGTCGGACTAAGGAATGGTCGATATCCAATTCTTTACCTACACTCTTGTAGCTCATTCCCTTTTTGAGATAGAGATTGACTGCCTGTAACATCGTAATTTCGCCCATAAAAAAATCCCCTCCATAATAGACAGATTAATCGGCTTGCTTTTTTCTGTCTACTATAAGGGGAGCATATCAATTGAGTGGATGGCTTTTGATTGTTAATCCACTCCATCGTCTCTGTAACTTCATTCAGCACAAATTGCTTGTAACCATCGAAGATCGTCGTTAGAATGGGCATAGCTGCGAACGGATTGTGGAGAATCTTGAAACTTTAAGAAAATCCATTATCCGTCAATCTGTCTTCAAGTGTAGCAACAGCACTGATTCGGGTATTCCGTTCAGGCTGAAACAACCCAGTAGGCTCAAACTCGATTACTGGCTTACTAATCATATCAGATTCATGTTCTTGAGTAATAGAAACCTTCATGTCACCAGCGAAGATTAATAAATTCATTTTACTCTTATCAAGCTGCATGTTAGCTGCGTCTCTAATGACTCTACGTATAGTATCAGCGTCATTGCCTGTCTAAACACGATTGACAGGCTTGCGGATAGGAGACTTCACCTCTGTGAAGATGTCTCCAGCTTCAGTGTGGATGCTAAACTCGCCCTTTGTATTGCCCTGTCCCTTAGGATTGAAGGTTAGGGGATGTCCCATGCTCTCCATGACGTAAGCAGCTATCAGTTCGTTTCTAGCTTGAAAAAAGACATCCCATTGATTGTTCTTTAGACGTTTTTGTAGATCATCATCCACGATGCTGTGCCTGTACGCTAGCTGGATGTACTTGTCGAATTCAAGTTGCCTGATTACCGCTCCTTCGTCTGTTGCTACACCTTCTGAATCATCCATCCTCGACAGTCGAAGACCTAGGGTGCTTAGATATTGCTCTCCGTATAGTCTGGTGATGTTGTCAATGTTGTTCACTCCTTAGATCATTGCTGATTAGGTTAGGGCGCTAGGAACTACAGCAGATCGACGCTTGTTACATTCACGTTAAGATTATTAATTGATATCAATTGTACTGCTTGATATCCAATAAAAACAGGCACATTCTCGTTAGAAACCTGACGTGATTGCCGAATGTGCCGTATATTAAATCCGAGATTTATGTAATAACAGTATTTATTTGTCTCAGAATACTATTGAAGTTAACTCTAATTACATCTTTTTCGTGTTTTCCGATATAGCTGTTGTGTGCTACAAGATTTCTACAGTCAGCCATTTCGTTAATCTTAGGCAAAATACAATCCTAATCAGGAACGTATTTGGAAAATATACTCCAATTGTTACTAAGGATCATTCCAAGTTCTTGAAGTCGAGGTAAAATAACTCCGAATTCCCCCGTACTCTCATCCACTTATTCTTATCCTCTTGTTTTTTTCTGATGTCTATACTGTCTTAATGCTTTTATTTAAGTTGATACTTTTGAAGTAGTTAATTCCATGCATTTCTGTACAAACTTTCTCAATAAACAATCTCAGTAATTTTCCACGCTATAGTGATAGATATAAGCTTCAGCTATTTCATTCCCTTTCTCTTTTACATCAGTTGGAAGAAGGTTGCTTATGCTATCTGATCGTTGATTTATTGTATTATCCAAGTCTTCAGCCATAGATTTATCTACGTTATATACCTCCAAACTTGGAAGGAAATCAACGCTCATGACATCATAACCAGCTTCGGCAGGAAGTAGTCGATGACATATGCTTATGAGTTTTTTATTAGTATCGAGGTTTACCAAATCCAGATTATCAATCTGTACATAAAAGACCATCTGCATCCAGTATGCATTCCATCTTTCCCTCGAATAGTCACCAACGGTTCGGAAAGAACACTTTCCACCCTTTAACAATCTAACGATTTTCTCTTCATTAGTCTTTTCTAGATATTTCATTAAGGTTGAAAAGTAAATTTCTTCATTGGGATGTTCATAAGTAAACAAAATATCACACATTTTCATTTGAATTGAGCATATTAACGCTGATGAGCATAGAAGTACACTCGTCCATTAAAACGTCTTGAATTGGATAAGCAATATTCTTTCGCCTTGCTAGTATAAGCTTTCTGAATCGCTTCATAGCCCACGTTCTTCTTTCATCGTTTGGTTGGAGACACCTTTGTTCGTTGCTGATGACAGGATCAATCAGCCCCGTAATCATCCTTACCACCTGTACGCTTCACCTGCTATCCCTGACGTTTAAAGAACAGTTCTAGGTAACACTTAAACATTGTGCCGCTCATTTTATCGATCTCGTTGATATTGGCTTTCTTCAGCTTTTCTTGAATGTAGAAGATTCGGACTCCAATGGCTGTAGCTAGTACGATAACGATGGTGATCATAACCATGCTCCCCGAAGCGATGAACCATACCTGCTGAACGTGAGATTAAATGCAAGGACAAAGGCACAGCCAACTGCTAGTTGCATTGCCATTTATACGAATATAGGTTCTTTCTTACATCTTCTAGCCAAATTAATTTTCTCCTGATCATATGGAAAATATCGGTTCTCCTATGGGTTATTATAACTATATCTAGTGTTTGGGGAATACAGGAAAACCATTTATCTGTATAGATAGGCTTGCTAGAGTTAATACTATTGTCAAAAAAAAAGTTGGACCAAAATCCAGATAAATGCTACAATTACTGAAGATAAGATTGTGAGGTGGCATTATGGCAGTAGCAATATCTTTTTTTTCAGGTGCTGGCGGGCTAGATATAGGCATGAAGAAGTCAGGATTTGATGTAAGACTAACCGTTGAAATAGAGGAAACCTATTGCGAGACGCTAAAAACAAACCATCCTGAGATGAATATCATTCAGGGAGATATAATGGACTATTCACGGGAAAGAATATTAATGGAAGCAGGTCTAAACGAAGAGGATGAAATTGACCTCATGTTTGGAGGAAGTCCATGCCAATCCTTCAGTACAGCAGGAAAAAGGCAAGCCTTTGGTGATCCTCGTGGACAAGCTATGCTCAAGTTTGCGGAATTAGTTCGGGAGACGAAACCGAAGGTTTTTCTTCTGGAAAATGTAAAAGGTTTGTTGTCGGCAGCAATAAAACATCGCCCAATTAATCAGAGGGGTGACAACTTCCCAACTTATGAACCAGATGAATTGCCAGGAAGTGCGCTTAATTTTTTGTTGGAGCAGTTCAAAGGATATAATGTTAATTATAAATTGATAAATTCTGCGGACTATGGAGTACCTCAAACAAGAGAGAGAGTGTTCTTTGTTGGAGTTAGAGAAGATCTGGGTGCTAAATTCGAGTTTCCAATTGCCACTCACAGTAAGGATGGATTGGGACGGCAAAAAAAATGGGTCAGTGTAGGCGATGCATTAGAATCAATAGAGATTAATGAACATCACTTTGTTGAATACTCCCCTGATAGACTTCAGTATATGAAGATGATCCCTCAAGGTGGTGGGTATTGGAGAAATTTACCTGATGATGTTGTTAAAAACGCCATGGGTGGAGCATATGAATCTGGTGGTGGGAAGGTTGGATTTTTCAGGAGACTTTGGATTGATCGTCCTGCACCAACCATGTTAACTTCTCCGATACAAAAAAGTACCAATCTTGGTCATCCATATGAAGACCGTCCATTGAGTATTGAAGAGTATTTAACGATACAGCAATTTCCAATTGACTATAGAGTTTCAGGTTCATTAACGAAGCAATATATCCAAATCGGGAATGCAGTACCAGTTGGATTGGCTGAGATACTAGGGAAATCTATCTTGAGGTTGCTTCAAGAAATTACTGCATGGAACAAAATGGTCAATGAAGTTGCAGTTACAAGATAAAGCATATAGTATTAAAGGTGTGGGAATAATTTCCCACACCTTTTTTGTATTTTATAATATATAGGGCGGTGTAACGTGAACGAAACGACTAAACAACATATAAAAACCCATTTGGCAGGTGTAATGCGTAAGATCATTACAAGGCGATTAGAGGAGCCATTTGGCGAAAATCAAGTCATGATTTCAAATCCGTTTGGATATAGACTTGTACCACTTGAAGTATGGAAGGGTGCAAAGTTCGAAAGGTCATTTGTTACTACACTTGGGCAAGGTATATTTGAACAATTAGCCAAAATCATAGCTGAAGGCAGTGGTGCTATTGCCAGTAATCAGCATGATGAAAGTTTTAGGGTATGTACTTGGCGTATAGAAAAAATTGATGAAATACTGAAGGCTCAAAGAGAGAATAGAAGTACTCCAGACTGGAACAGAGAGGTATCTGAAATACTAGCATTGAATAATGAAAGATTTGAAGATGTCACAGTTAAGTCTGACCTGTATATTTTAAGAGAAAATGGTAAGAAGGAATTTTACTCCTTCAAAACAGTGAAGCCTAATCTTGATCAAACTGAACGTGCAAAAAGAGATATGTTGCGCTTAGTAGCTGGAGGAACAGATGTAGAAGCATACTTTGCTTTACCATTTAATCCTGCTGGAGAGGGAGAACCCTATAGAAGTTCGGGTTTTACTATACCGTATAAGTTATTAAACCTTGATGACGCTACAAGTGTTTTAATAGGAGCAAGTCTTTGGAATAAGATTGGTGCAAGCGACAGTACATACTCTGAGTTGCTGGATATATTTGAAGAAGTGGGTCAAGAATTTACACCAATAATTAGGAGAGACTACTTTGGGCTTCAAGACTAAAGTATCAGAGGTGTACAATGGACAATGAGTGTTATTATGGTAAAGTTAAACGCTTTGACTCTGATAAAGGATATGGATTCATTACAAAGAATGTAGATAAATCTGATGTCTTTGTTCATTTCACCAACATCAGAGGTGAGGGTTTTAAGACATTAACTGTAGGACAAACTGTCGAATTTAACATAGAATCAGGAAATAGAGGTTTTATAGCTACCAACGTAAGTATTGTGATGAGAAATGCAGCAATCGAACATGATACTGAGGATAAAGGCTATTGGTGTAAAAAAGGTGAGTTAGAGGAGGAAGCCTTTGTAAGGGAGGTTGTTCCGAAGATAAGAAAAAATCTAATCAAACATCCGATGAAGACGACACGTAAGACATTTATTGACCTATTAAATCAAGACAATGGCAATGTTGCTGATTTAAAGGTTCAAAACACACCTTTCTTTACTATTGGAAAAAAAGGTTATGATCCCCAGTACGCTGTTACTTTTAATCACAAAGACTATGTTTACTACAAGAAGGAGTATCCAGATGCAGAGATATACTTCTGGGTAAACTGGAAACAGTTAGAATGGAACTCGTTTTCGGTTCATCCCTTATATGGTGTTTGGGAAGTTTCTTTTCAATTTTTAATGCAAGAGATAGAAGCAGGTAAAGCGTTACTTCACAAGTATATTCACAGGGAAAATGATGAAGTTAATGCTACAGAGAGTTATCTGTTTGATTTGAGAACGTTTAATCGATTGCTTTAGTACTTTGTTCTGAGGACAAAATATATTCTTACTTTTCTATAGGCGAAGTCTCTTAAACGACTAAAATAGCACAATAATAGACATGTAATGACCAAAAATTGTAGCAGGTAATTCACTCTATTGATGTAGGTAGTGGCATTGGGATTTACGGTGGTTTTATCATAAAAAAGGCTCAAAACCCACGTATCCCTTGGGATGTGCTAGAGAAAATCTCGGTGCGTATCGTAAACGAAGTAGACAACGTTAACCGTATCGTCTACGACGTAGCATTGAAACCACCTGCAACGATTGAGTGGGAATAGTTCACCGGATATGATTCTAAGGTATTCGATGTCGAGCGAAGAAGATAAACAGAGAGCAATAGATTGTATAGTTAAAGATAAGCCACTCTTTATGAGTGGATTTTGTTTTTAGATATATTGAGGGGATAGTAAATATCGAAATTTTTTATACTTTACAAAACATGGTTGTAACTGATCTGGTTGGCTAGGATTTTTTAAAGGAATTAGTTAGTTGAAAGTATAGACTGATCTTATTGAACTCGATATTTTTGTGATTTATCAGTAAAGAAATATAGCTAATCAAAGGATTGTATACGAAGGGACAGTCATCCTAGCTGTTCCCTTTTGGTGTATATATGTTTTTTTGGAGATATGCTTGAAACTTCTATCTTGATTCGACAAATTATGGTAGCATTTTACTGTTGCGATTTAGATCAAAAGGACTATGATGTAAATTGACGCAGATTCTACGAGGTGAAATATGGAGATTGATTATATTAAATATTTACCTGTTATAGCAGCAATACTGTCAGTTGTTCTTGGGTTTATGTTTGGGACAAGAACCAAAAAGAATGATAGGCTCATGCAATATACAGAAGAAAATCTCGAGAAATTATTTAGCCCTATGTATCATGAAATGCTGAAAATAATTTCTTGTGAAAAGCCTAAGGAAAGAGAAGAGTTAATTGATGTTTTTTTTGTTAAGTATCTTGCAAGTGATACTCCCATTTATAAAATTGGTAGCCTAGAGTTATTAGATACGTTCTATGAATTAAACGATAGTTATAATAAATTTAAGCGAGAACGCGATGAGGAAATCTGGGATGAATTTTTTTACAACTTTGAATGTGTGATATTTTACAAGGTAAATGAAGGATATAGAAATTCAACAAATTTACTTTATCGTGATTTTAATTGGCATCAATATATTCAGACAAAACCTTATTGGATGAAGTTTTACTTTGAATCAATGAAATTCCTATATGAAACAATAAAAGGTGTAACAGTGATCTCATTACTTTTGTTTTATTTCTCGGGTTGTTTTAGTTTATTTAAGATTGGACTTTTCCCTAAGGATTTCTGGCTTCTAAGTCTAGCTTTTTTAGGTTTAAGTGCTTTGACTATGCTCATATTATTAGTTCCTAACGCGCAATATATTTCTCTTACCTCCAATTCTAAGCAAAGTTTCACTAGAAAAGTTATGAGGAAGCACTTTCCGAAGTTACGTGCTAACTGGGATGGTCTTTTTAGAGTGAAGAAGGACTATGATAAGGTTCCAAAGATGTATAAAAAGCAGTTGTTTAAAGATGAGTCAGTTCGAGATGATAATGAGTAGAACTGACCAAAAACATAAAGGCTTGAAACTTTCAGTTTCATAAAGTTGAATTGGACTGAACGAATCGGCGGGGGAGAGGCTTATGAAGCAGATCTAATATTACTCAGAGGGATTCATTCCCTTCTGATTTTCCGAAGTCAATTTCTTTGTGCTGATTCGTTGGGGTAATTTGAGAGAGTAATTCTTCCAGAGTCGGCTTTTGTATTACAGGAATCAAGCTTAGACCACCCTTATCATCGGAATCCAAATTCATTTCAGTACCTTCATCAATACCTAACATTGAGGTGAATTGTACAGGATTTCGTAACACTAAACTGTTCCCCCATTTTTGTACTTTAACAGACACTGTGCTCACCCTTTGTCTATTTGATAAATCGATTATATCAACCTCTCCCCTTCACGTATATACGTGATGAGGAGAGGTTATTCCTTAGATTTCTCAAGTTAATTTCGGATAACCTGTATGATGAGTTGATCCAGTCGAATTATCTCTTGGTCTATGATGTCGAGTTATCTGAGTATCTTCAGCGCAAACTACTTAGAATTCAGGCGGAGAAGCCAACATGAATAATAGATACTAAAAAAGCTGATTGGAATTCCAATCAGCTTTTTTAGTATCTATGTAGAAGAATTTGGGGGAACACGAACTTTAATTCAATTTTTAAAGTTTGAAATAGTTATTCTTTGAATTCCATCTCGAAATTCTCTATGAGAACGGATGGTTTAATATGTAATGCATTGGCTAGCGAGATAATAGTAAGTAAAGAAGGAGCCTTTTCACCGTTCTCGAGTTCACTAATATAAGACCGATCGACACGGGAATATAAACTGAGTTCGTCTTGAGTTAGTTGGTTCACTTTTCGAAGCCTCCGGAGGGCCCTTCCAAATGCGAGGAGTTCAATTAACTTCTTCTTATCATCATTAGTTGCCAACTTTAAAACCCCTTTTTGATAGTTAAAGATAATCATATGCCATTTCATAGGGTTGTTTCTGTAGGCTATTGCCCACAAAATATAAATCGTGATATAATACATATATTGTAAATGAGAATAATGATAGGAAGATAGGAAGATAGGAAGTTCCTTACTTTCTAGAATGACCCATTAACATTTGTATATTAGCATTGTGAAACATACATTATACCTCAATAAAATCGCGCAATAACGGAAGTGGGAGCTGAAGCATGTGAATAACCTAACCTTCATGGCTGAATGCAGAGATCATACCAATAAGATAACCAGAACACAGGGGCATGGCACCCAATCTAAGACTATATATAATCTACATAATCTTGCACAGATCCATATGAACTGCACACTTCTATTTATACATCAGCACTCACCTCATGTGTGTATTATATTTAGCGATAGAGCATTGAAGTCCATGCTTCAGGCGCTGTACATGAAAGAGAAGAATACTGTGTTTCCTCCGCATTCATTATCACTGGAAGATGTGGTGGAGCTTACAGTTCAAGAGTCAGGTCCTGAGTTGGATACCGTGATGTTTATACATTCCATGCACTTTCTAGCAAGTCTCATAGATATATCTCCCATCGAGCACATGGAAACAGCATCTCTTAAGAAGTTGATGAAGAGAGTGGACGATGTATTAATTCAATTATCAGTACGAGTCATAAGTCAACCTTC
The DNA here is from genome assembly GCF_900156375.1 of Paenibacillus macquariensis. Classification (GTDB taxonomy): domain Bacteria; phylum Bacillota; class Bacilli; order Paenibacillales; family Paenibacillaceae; genus Paenibacillus_AQ; species Paenibacillus_AQ macquariensis. The sequence continues at coordinate 52,266 of NZ_FTNK01000024.1, read as the reverse complement.
AGAGCAGTATCACTCCATATTTTTGAAATAGTATTTCCTTAATCCCTCTAATATATGTAGTAATAAAAGGAGCTGTTTTCTTATTAAACTAATAGTTAATTACACAGTAAAGAATGAGATGGAACAGAGAACAAATATAATTAATGTAGATCCGGTGATTGCAAGTAATGATGATTATATTATTCACATTTCATCTAAACTAGCTGAAATAGAGAAATTATCACGCTCTGAGATTGAAGTCATAGGGATAATGGATAGCAAGTTATGAATTGATAATACAACGAGGAATGAGACGACAATCAGGGGTGTCCAATGACACAACTGAATGTGCCAACATAACTTAACGATGAAAAGCTTGAAAAATGGTCATTCTCCTGTCAAGTAGACAGATAAAAAAAGCTATGCAGCCAGCGCGTGCCGATACTCAATCGGCGCGCGCTGTTTGAGTTTAGCCTGAAACCGTTGATAGTTATAAAAGTAGATATAGTCTTCAACGGCTTGATGTATCTCGGCTTCTGACTTACACTGATGAAGATACAACTTCTCTGTCTTGAGATGCGAAAAGAAGGATTCGATGCATGCCGAAATTATAAATTATTATCTGAAAGGAAGGATTTATTTGCATCCTAAATTAGTTTATTTATACATAGGAACAGTTCATAGAAATTTTGAAAATCAGGGATTTGTTTTCACTAATGATTTCCGAATAAATTATAACAATGAAGAGCACTTAATCATAGAACAAAACTATAATCCCTATGAAAATTTATGGGGACCAACAATACAAGATATCAACTTGATTGTTGGGAAAAACGGCGCAGGCAAAACTACTTTACTTGATATTCTAGGTTCCATTAAGCAAGAGAGAAATGAATTGTTTAAAGTAAAACAAATACAAGACATGCAATGGTTTGCTGTATATCACATAGAGAATGATAAATTTGTTATAGAAGGTTATGACCCAAAGCTTATAAAAAACATAGAAACTACATCGGAAGGTGACAGCTATGATTATAGTTTTTATGTTAAATACGATTATTTAAATCAAGTGATCCATAATTTAAATTACACCCAACTTACAGAGGTAAACCTTACAACAGATAAAACTGATAGAGGAAAAACTTCTTTAAATAGAAAGATGGTTTCATTGTATTGTACTAGTAATAGAAATAAAAATTGGACTCAAAACACTAGAATAGGTAGAGGAACAGACTATGGAGTTAGCTTCAATAAGATATATCTGCAAAATCCTAAGTATTCCAATATATATAATTTTGTAGTTAAGCAATACTTATCTTGGGAAACACATTCTAATATGGATGAAGCATCATGTGTCATTAATTTGGAAGAGGTTAATATAGAGGATGCTTGGACTAAAGAAGATAAGGTTGCAAAAATCAAATTAAATCTGTATAAGAATCCCGCTTTAATTTTAGGATTTGATAAAAAATTTACATTACATTTATATGGAAGAATGTTGCCGTCAACTAATAAAAATAATGAGAGAAGTTGGACAAATAAACAACGTTATATAATTAGCTATCTTGAATATATGATTATAGGTTTGTGGACTAATTTAATTACAGAAACTGATAAGAAAAATATCGGTGAAAATATTGATGGTATAGAATTTATAAAGGACGGTTTTAGTAATCGAGTTAGTTATTTAATAGAAGTTATAAAAATAGTGTTCAATGTAATATGTACAAATGAGAAATATTTTAGTGATGAACCTTATAATTATGATATTTCAGTCATTCAGGAACTTGTATCTAACTTAAAAGAAATAGATATATCTTATTTTACATCCTACACAACTATTAGTTTAAATCTAAACACAGAATTCAATGAAGCGACCCATAAGCTACTACAAATTATAGATAGTTATAGTCCAAGTTTTTTTGGGTTCAAAAGCGAAAGTATTAACGTTAGCTTTTCTAATTTAAGCACTGGACAGATGGAGTTCATCAATGGGTTTTCAAACTTATACACAGCAATAGATATAGCGATGAACAACCCCCAAATAAGTTCTATACTGGTTCTATTAGATGAGCCAGATGTATCTTTTCATCCTGAATGGTCTAGACTTTACATCTATAACTTGGTTAAGTTTTTTGAGAATATCAATTTAGATCGAGAAGTTAAATACCAATTAATTATTACTACGCATTCCCCTTTTATTGTTTCAGATGTTCCGAAGGAATTTATTAATTGTATTTATATAGATGAAAAAAATCCGAATAAAAGAGTGATAAAGAAAGCGGAATTTGGATTAATGAGTAATTTCTATGACATTATTAAGAGTGACTTTTTTATCAACTCTCCTATTGGTGAACATGCGCAAACTGTCTTCAAAAAGTTAATTACAAGCATTGAGGAGCTGGATTTAGGTGAATCAGATAATGAAGAGAGAAGAGAGTTTATTCGAAAAGAGATAAAGAAAAAGGAAGGGATTATTACTGCAATAGGCGAGAAAATCATACGAGATAAATTAATGGAGCTTTTAAACGAAAAAAAGGCAACTCTATTCTTTCAAAATGACGTTGATACAAGAATAAATGAGCTGGAGAAAGAAATAAACTTATTAAAGAGAATGAAGGAAGAAAACCAATGATCAAATTAGATGATAGCCTTATTAATAGCACTGCAAAAGATTATTTTCTATACATCATTCAATTTATAGAAGAAGCTTATAAAAAAAATAAAATAAATTTTCCCAATCAGGTAAACGTTACTCATAAGTCTTTTATTGATTTATTTGAAACTAATAATAAACTAAATATTCAACTTATAAAAAGTATATTAATAGATCCATTTGAATTAACCAGCAGTCAATACCCTGAACTAAAGAATTATATGTTGACTAGCAAATTAGTTTTTTATAGTACTTCTATATCTGAAAAGTTACCTAAGGCTAGTTCCTTAAAAGAACGTAAGAAGATTAGAAAAGATTTTGTGAGTAAGTATTCAAATGATTGGATCGACCCTATTATTCAGAATTCTAATTATTATGAAAGTGACAAGAAGTTTCATAACTTTATAAAAGATATCGTAAATGAACTGCAAGATCTAGATAAATGGATTAGACTGTTTATTCAATATGATTTTTTAGAATCGAAAAAGCGACATGAGCTATTAGTGAAGCTTAATAACAGCGTGTGTCCTTACTGTAACAGACAATATACTACAAATTATGATGAGGGGGGAACAAAGAAATCCACAGCTGATTTAGATCATTTTTTCCCCAAATCCTATTTTCCTTTATTTTCTCTGTCTTTATATAATTTCATACCTTCTTGCCAGATATGCAACTCCAGATTTAAGCTAGCAAAAGGAAAAAATATTTTGTATCCATATGATTATGGTTTTGAAAAGGATGCTAAATTTGTTGTTAAGCTAAAAAGTAATAGTGACATAAATTCCCTAATAGGAAATAATAGTAATTTCGAGTTAGGTATTACTGCTGATAAATCGAGTGAAAGTATAGAAGAAATAGAAAGTAGTATTGAACTCTTTCGATTAAACCAATTATATCAGCATCATAAAGAATACGTGAGAGAGCTTTTGTATAAAAAATATGCTTATTCCAGTACTTACAAAGAACAACTTGAGGAGCTGTTTTCAGAAATGAAACTGGATAGATTTGAAATTAATCTATTTTTGTATGGTAACAATCTTAAAATAGATGAATTAGGAAGAAGACCTTTATCTAAATTGGCATTTGATATATTAACTTAACGGTCAGGCAATGGTTACATATGCATTAAGTATGATATGTCACTAATAAACTATCAAACTATCTTCCATTAAAGACACTGACCTTCAATGTTTTTGAGATAGGAGAAGTAAAAACTGGAATATGCACATGTTATTGTTCTCCGTTGCCGGAACAACAATGATAAGGCTAACCAATTCGTTCTGCAACTTCCAAGTGAAGTTGTTAGGCTCCTTCCGCTACCATTAGTGTGCTAGCTCCGTATGGTCAATATCGACTGCCATTAGCTGAAGGGATAACAGGCGTCCGATTGGATCAATGATAGCGGAGCACAATTGACGTTTGAGCTTTGCAAAAGTGAGGCGACAACAGAATTGGATAAGGCATCCAAAGAGAGCAACTTTCAATTTGCAGCGGACCTGATTCATTTCAATTTATATGGGATGCGTAATAGCGAGAGAAGAGAGATTAAAAACTTTAAGCACTATGTAGAAAGAGTAATTTATTTGTCTAAGGATGCCGTTAAGGTCTCAACGGTACTGGTTTGGGATCAACAGCTCGGTATGGACGGTATTTACCCAACTGGGTGGGCATCAGGCTGCCGATATTCGTAGCCTTTACGAAAAGCACTTATATAATTCTTGTCTTTTAAGAGGACAAGAAAATAGACCTATTGGAGCCCGCGCTGAGCGCGGACTTTTCATTTTATAGGTATAAGTTCTTGTCTTTTGCTCGAAACAAGAACTTAGCCCTATTGCCGAACATGGACAAGAACATAGTCTCATAGCGGATTTGGTAAATATCTATAGCACTTTCATTATTTTTTTCAACGATTTTCAAGGCTACCTACTCCATAACGTCGGCAGTTTCATGACCAGCAGAACCAGAATAGGAGTAACCGAGATGTACACTTCAGAACTGCTGTCTACTACCAGCTGTCCAGCCTGGCCGAACCTGGAAGCATCCCGGTGAGGAGCAGAGATGCTGTTTGCCGATAGTCGTACAAATCACTAGATAGACCCACGTCCTCAGGAGGCACGGCCGAAGATAGCTCCGCCCTATTTGATTAAGGTGGCGCATTGACCAAATAGTTCAGGGTATAAGTATATGTTTCTATTAAAATGACTATATCAGATAACCAACTAATTTGTTATAATTTCCAAGAAAGAGTCGATATATCAAAAGATTGATAATGTAGAGGTGAAAGTTATGAAAGAGAATAGAATTAAATATGAACTCATTGCACCTCGAGCCGATTACTTAACTGATATTGTTGTTCTGGCTCAAGCATGGAAAAAAACGCAGAAGTATATACGTCGCCATAACTGGTATGCCGATGTATTAGAATTAGATTGTTCTACTATAAACATCGAGGATAAGATATTAAATTGGGCTGCATTGTCTAAAAGAAAAACTTATAAGCCTGATAAAATGAGAATTGTACCGGCGCCAAAAAATTCACAATGGATTTTTGAAGATAATGTTAACGAAGGTCAAAAAAATCCTTGGCATCCAGAGCGTGAACAGAGACTTCGGCCCTTAGCACATCTTAGTATTAAAGATCAAACACTTGCGACAGCAGCCATGCTTTGTTTGGCAGATGCAGTAGAATCTGAACAAGGACCCTCAGAAGAACAAGATTTTCGAAAAGCACAAAAGCAAAGAATTTATAGCTATGGTAATAGGTTGCATTGCGAATGGTTTGAAGTTACTGATCAACGTAAACAAGCTAAATTTGGATGGGGTAACTCGCATTCTTATCGTAAATTTTATGAGGATTACAGATTGTTTCTATCACGTCCTAAAAAGATTTGTCAATTCTTTGCTCCAAAATTAACATCAAATCAAAATATGTTTGTTGTTTCCATCGATTTAAAGGGTTTTTTTGATAATATAGATCATAATGCACTTCGTAATCAAATAAAAATTATCTACGAAAGATACGTTAATACATATAAGTTGGGATCGGAATACTATGCTGACGATAAGTTCTGGACAATTCTAGAAAACATATTTAAATGGAAATGGGAAGATTTGACATTAGATGATGGGATGCTTGAGAAAAATATACTTCCTGAGGGTCTTCCACAAGGACTCGTAGCGAGTGGCTTTCTCTCAAATGCATACTTAATTGATTTTGATAATAAGATTGGAGAACAAATAAATAAAGAGATTCAACAAAAAGACGACCACGTCCCTAGGATAATTTTAAGAGATTACTGCCGTTACGTGGACGATTTGCGTATCGTAGTAGAAACCTATGATACAAAGGATACTAATCAAGAATTAATTGCGGCAAAAATAAGTGACTTTATATCCCAAAACTTAAAGGCGTATCTTGATCAAATAGATTCAGAAGTACATTTGAAAATAAACGAAAAAAAAACTAAAGTTTTACCATACAGACAAATGTCTACCCAAAGTAATATCTCGTCACTTATGAGTCTCTTTCAAGGAGTTTTAAGCGGAACCCCTGACATTGATTCGTTACAGCAGATGGCAGGTGGTTTAGACGGTCTTCTACAAACTTCAGAACAACTAATAAATGAACTATCAGAGAAAACAAACTGGTTAGATTTATCTCGGATTTCAACACCTAATATCGACGTTCGTGACGACACTTTGAAACGTTTTGTTGCCACTAGAATTGTTTCTTCTCTTAGATTACGAAGAGGAATGATTGATCTACATGAACCTTTGGGAAGCAAGGAAGAATTACTTGATGATGTTACCTCTGGTCAAATGCTTGATCATGAGTTTGAAACAACGGCTCGTAAATTAATAGGATTTTGGGCGAATAACCCTTCTCTAACATTATTGCTGAAATGTGGTCTGGACTTGTTTCCGGATAAATTATTATTAAACGTAGTATTAGAAGCTTTAGAATGTAAACTGTTTCCTACTAATGAACAAGATGAAATAGATATTCGTGAAATAAAGACTTGTGAGTATGTTGTAGCAGATTTATTTCGTGCTGGAGCAGTAGATATTGGATTTCGTCCGAAAATTGAATATCCCGAATCAGTAGATATTAATTCATTCCGTCAAGAATTAGGATCTTTTGCAAAACATGTTTTAAATAATCGCCCCGACTCTCCATGGTATGTTAAACAACAAGCTTATCTTTTCCTTGCCTCAATAGGTGATACAATGGAAGCGAATAAAGATGGTAAAGTTGAGACTGGACTGGGGGATTACCAACTTTTACATCAAGCTATATTATATCGACCAATTGAGTTGAAAAGAGTAAAAGTAAAAGATTGGTTTCCCATAATGCTTGTGGCTCAACAATTACATTCTGATGCCAAAAAATTTGCACAGTGGTTTGTAAGTTTAATTAGTACGTTAGATGATGAGTCTGAGAAAAAAGAACTAATTTTTATGCTTATTACGAATAGACCAGATCTACTTGAAGAAATTCGCAATTCAAGAAAAGCACGAAAAAAAGAGTGGCTAAAATATATTCCAGATGAACTTGATATTAATTCAAAACAAAGATTAATCTTATTTAATAATGAAGATATTTCGCTGTTACGTATTATTCAAAGTGATGAGAATCATTTCACTCAAGAAAATGCTCTATTATTACTAGCTTATAAAATATTAAAATATGAAGGCATTGAAGAATTACTCGAAAAGGGTTTGTCTGTCAAATCAATTTTTGTGAATTGTAGTGACTGGAAAAGAATTCAGCATTTAGATTATAAAAACGATAGTTATTTTTCTATTCGAATTGACTTTCAATCAACAGATAACAAATTATACGAGCAACCCTCATGGATTAATATGAACCATCCATGGTTATATGGACTCGGACGTATCCTACGCTCTTGTCTTACAGGGGAGTTTGATTTTACCACATCAAATTATTTGACACGTGAGGATGTAGGGCAATATAAAGGGCTGCGTTCAACATGGTACACTAGACGTTTTGGTTTAGTTAATTCTCCAAGTGGTTTAAACAGTTACCAAGATCCAGTTTCACCATGGATAAGTGAATTGTTGATCCGTTTATTGCAATGGCCTGGAATAACAATACAAGGAGATTTGGTTGTAAACTTTGATGATACTAAAACTGCTGTGGATCTTTCAAAAATTATAACTAAACGAATTCATCATCAATTAGTTTACTTTGGAAAGCTAACGGGTACGCCCGTTTATGAAATCCCTACTATAAGTTATCAAGAAACAGATAGTAAAATGTTTAGAGTTGCGATCGTCCAGACATTACTTCCAAAGATTGATGATTTTAATGATAAAGATCCGACTCACTGGACAGACTCATTCCGGGCACGTCATCGAGCACATATTGCCTCAGTTTGCAATCTAGTTAGGTTGAAATTAAAAACATGGTCTTCTGCTCAACAGAGAACCAATACAAATACGGTTGATTTAATAGTATTCCCTGAGTTATCTATTCATCCAGATGATATGTGGTTGTTGCGACGATTGTCTGATGCTACAAAAGCAAGTATTTTTGCTGGAATGACGTTTATACTTAATCACTCAAAAGAAAAAACTATCAATCAAGCTGTTTGGATACTAAGATCTGAGCGAAAGACAGGTAGAGAATTTGTCGAAGTTCGACAAGGAAAACAGCACATGACAAAAGATGAGAAGAAACTTGGAATACAGGGACATAGACCTTACCAAGTACTTGTTGAATTCAAGAAAGGTACCAATGATTCAATTCGTGTTGCGGGTGCCATTTGTTACGATGCTACGGATTTAGCACTTGTGGCTGATCTGCGTGACGTATCAGATATTTTCGTAGTGGCAGCCTTAAATAAGGATGTCCAAACCTTCGATAACATGGTAGGGGCTCTACACTATCATATGTATCAACCTGTGATTTTAGCAAACACAGGCGAGTTTGGGGGTTCAACAGCTCAAGCACCGTTTACTAAACATGACCGTTTAATTGCACATGTTCATGGAAACAATCAAGTTGCTATTAGTATTTTTGAGTTAGATCCAACTATATTTAAATCAATAAAGCAACCAAAGGCACCGGTTGAAGTAAAAGCTTCACCTGCAGGTTATACTGGACGTTTTTAAGTAAATAAACACTGCAGATCATTATAAGTTTGTTTATTAATGTAGTTAAACCTAATTAATAAGGTGATTATTACTGTAAAACAAACTTTTTGATTATTAGGAGGTTACAAATGTTAATAAAAAGCGGAACTATTAATCAACTCTTATATAAACATCTAAAAGAAGGGGAGGGAGTTGCAGAGTACCTTAGATTGAAGATTCCTGGATTAGTAGAAGAGTTAGAACAATTCTTCATTACTAGGTCTGATATAAAAAGAATTCAAAAAGCAGAAGCATTAGCTGAAAGGATATTAGAACTTACAGATTTCTACGATTTAGTTCCGATAAGATCAGGGGTGGCAACACTAGAGATTAAAAGAAGAATATCTTATGATAAGCAAACGGATCATACTGCCCATACACTATACCTATTCTTTTTAGGTATATGGGTGTATGACAATATTCCGTCTTTAAGAACTCCTATTGATGATTCTATAAAGAGCTCTAATCCGATTCATATGTTTTTATTTCAATGGACATATGCTTCGTTACTTCACGATATTGGTTACCTTTTTTCAGAAGTATTAGAAAAAGATGCCGAGGAGCCGTCTTCTGTGTCAATATTTGATAGTCTATTTAATATAGATAGTATTAAACGATATGCAGGAATAACGTCTAAAGAAAATAATGTGAAACTTGAAGAGTTATGGAGAACATTTGAAGAAAAGTATAAAATCACTCCTATTTGCACAAAAAACTCGATGGTAGATATTATACATCAATTAGATCATATCCCATGGCTTGTTGACTTAGGACTTAAAACAGTATCAGGTCTAGATGCTCTTATGGAAACTAATATAAATGAATCGACTATACGAGATTTTTCTATATCTATGGCTACAGAAGGTTATTCAGGAAATACTGTAGTAGATCATGGCGTAGCAAGTGGTTTGATGTTACTAAAATATTCGTCTATTTGGTACTGGATTTGCAATGAAGCGAAGAACAAAGATTCATCTCTACATGAGGAGTTAACTAAATACTATAAATATCCGTTAAATGTATTTATTCGGCATGTAATACCGGCATGTAAGGCTACAGCGTATCATAATCTAACTAATACTAAATTTAATCTTACTGATAATCCAATGCTATTTTTGGCCGTGTTATGTGATGAACTTCAAGTGTGGGATCGTTTTTTGTCTGGACGTAAATATATTGATAACTGGAGTACAGTTGAGCATTGCATGTCCGAGGATGTGTTAGTTGAAAAAGAGAACAGCTCAAAAGAACAATTATTGCACTTCACAGTTTCAAATTATTACCATGAAAAGATCACTAGTACATTAGAAAACAGAGTAGCTAATTGGAAAAATTATGTTCGTATTTCTACAAAGTGAAAAGCACTTAGTTAAACTATAAGGAGTTTGATGAGCTTTTTGCTATAAGTTTATTATAGATGCATGCGTTAGTATTCATAAGAACAGTCGTTTAATCTTGCCAAGTACAGGTAATGTATGTTTGCCACTGAAATTTAGGAGGTTCGCACCAAACCAAAACTTACCGCACTGATACGATGAGGACTTTGCTAATTGGAGTAAATTCGTAGATTATACCTGAATATATTTTGGATGCTATATCATGTGTTGCGGATCTTCATTTGTTCTATCAAGTCTGATGCGAGTGTTTTAGAGCCACTCATGCCCTTCAGATACTTCAAAGATCCTTGAGCAGACCAATCTACAGTCATTTTTCGAATGATTTTTGGTAGCGTGGATAGATCTATTCGCTTCTTTCCTTCTGGCATACACTGAAGCAAAACTTTATTACCTGCTAAAGATAAGGCATCTAGACATACGATATGTGTAAGCCTATATTCTTTATAGTCTGACCACTCGGTTAAAAAGTTTTGACGAATAGCATCATAATAAGTTATTGAAATGTTTAATTTATCTTGTTTTGGTAGACTTGATATTCGATAATTCGCAGTTAATATATGAAGTGTACGATAGATATTTTGGAGAGTCACATGACGTCCCTTACTCCTATTTCCAATGATGGTGCCTATTTCGTGGAATGGACTTTCCTTTCGAACCATTAATTCTGTAGCAATCCAACTAATATCATCTGAATCTCTTCGTAAGAACTTGCTTAAAAACAGGGTTTTCATTATCTTGTTAAATTCATTATTACTAATTTACTCCCTTGGATTAGTTAATTTATGTTCTCTACAGCCCTGTGGCTGTAGTTTTTTTGTTTTTATAAAAGAAATTGATTGGTATGATATCCTCTAAGAATTATAATGGGGAGATTACAGGCAAGCTTCTTCATTTGTGCGATCAAACCCAAACTCTTATCATATTGTTCTAAGTTGTATTTTTCCATTTCACGAACAACTTTAATGTGAAATGATTGTAGTTGGCTGTAAACAGTGTTATTCTAACAACTCAACGGTAAACTCAAAATCTATGCTCCTCAATACATCTAATAATACTCACAAATTTAGTTATAAAGAAAGGTAACACTATGATAAAAGCCGATAACTTATCCTTCTCATTTCCGCAAAAAGAACTATATAGAAACATTACATTTACGCTTGAAGAGGCACAACATTGTGCTTTTATAGGAACAAGTGGCAGTGGGAAAAGTACACTGATCGATATACTGATGGATCCAGAAAGATATTTGTTCGAAGGCAAGCTAGAGATAGACCCAACTTGCAGAATCGGGTATGTAAGTCAGTTCTCACAACTAGACAGAACGAAAGAAACAACAGTATTCGAATATATAGGTGAAGAGTTTATTAAGATACAGAATGAAATAAATATGATTTGCACGGAGATGGAAACATCAACGGATATTGAATCGTTACTAGAAAAGTATCAATTAGCTTTAGACGCATTTGATGCAATGGATGGGAATGATTTTGAGAGCAACATTCATAAGCAACTAAATCTTGCAAACCTCATGAAGCTAAGAGATGTTAAGGTATCCGACCTGAGTGGTGGGGAATTCAAACTTATTCAAGTGATGAAGGAAATGCTGAGTAGTCCAGACTTAATGATTATGGACGAACCCGATGTATTTTTAGATTTTGAGAACCTAAATGCGCTTAAGAATCTGATTAATTCTCACAAAGGAATGCTGCTAGTTGTTACGCACAACAGATATCTATTGAATCATTGTTTCAACAAAATGTTGCACCTTGAGAACATGGAGATCCAAGAATTTGACGGGCGATATATTGATTATAACTTCTCATTACTTCAGACGAAGATTGAGTTACAAGAACTCACAGTCGCTGAGGCTGAAGAAATTGAGAGAAACGAGATCATAATCGATAATCTTAGAAGTATCGCAGAATATAATTCAGAAGCATCTAGAGGGAGAGCGCTCAAAGCTAGAGTTAAATTTCAAGAAAGATTGGAAACACGTAGACTTAAAGCGCCATTTGTAGATATTAAGCAACCGAATATTAGCTTAGATATTGATAATGAACTGGAAGAAGACACCACGGTTATAAATGTCAGTAATTATGGTGTTGCCTTTGATGAGTTGCTGTTAGAAAATGTTAACTTTGAGATCAAATCTACGGATAAAGTAGCCCTGATCGGTGCAAATGGTACTGGGAAAACGACTTTGCTCCGAGATATATTTAACAATAATCATGAATCCATTGAAATAAATGCTGATGCTAAAGTGGCTTATTTATCTCAGCTTCAAGGCGAAGTTCTAAAGGATTCTAATACCATACTAGAAGAATTCATCGATGCTGGGTTTGAAACGTATGATGAGGTTAGATCATATATTTCACACTATGGCTTTGAAGGCGAAATCGTTAATCAGAAGATAGAATCTTTATCTGGTGGAGAAAAAAATATACTTCAATTGGCTAAAGTTTCTGCCAGTAAAGCAAACGTATTGCTTCTTGATGAACCGACAAGTCATTTAGACACCTATACACAAATAGCACTGGAGAAAGCCATTGAAGAGTATAAAGGTGCGATTCTCATGATATCTCATGATTTTTACTCTGTTGTAAACGGTATGGATTATGTATTAATCATTGACAATAAGACGATTAGAAAAATGAAAATGAAAAAATTTAAACAGATGATTTATGCGAGTCATTTTGATAAAGACTATTTAGAAGCGGAACAAAACAAAAAAGCAGTTGAAATGAAAATAGAATTGGCTTTAAAAGATACTAATTTTGAACTTGCAAAAGTATTAGTTGATGAGCTAGAAGAGCTGATTAAGTTGCTTTAAATCATAACCCTCTGATTGAAATGATTACAAGAATCATTTTATTATACTGGGAATTACGGCCACGAAGGATCGGTTGGACGAGTGTCAACACCAACTAGTCTGTGGTTCGATCTCCCCTAGGATCCCCATCACTCATTGACTATAGTCAATGAGTGATGTAAGATGAATTTAACAGTTCCCACCACGCCTCTTAACAATGCGTACCAAGGTGGGCCTTTCTATTTTGTGGAGGTTATTTATGGGACATTCACCTGATTGGTCACTCAAACCCCCGACAACTTTTGAACAACAAATTGATATTTTTAAAAGCCGTGAGCTCATTGTTACCAATGAGGATTTGGCTGTGCGGACTTTACAACGAATCAATTATTATCGGCTGAGCGCATATGGTTTAAGTCTCAAAAGTGATGATAAATATCATGCGGAGACAACCTTCGAACAGTTACTTGCTTTATACGAGTTCGATCGACGACTTCGCTATATCACTATGGAAATGGTAGAGCAAGTGGAAATTGCCTTCCGAGCCCATATCTCATACTATATCGCTCATACCTACGGTGCTATGGGACATATGGAACAAGAACACTTTAGAAATCATGAAGCGTTTCTGATTGAACTTGAGAAAGAGATAAGGCGTTCTCAAGAGGTATTTATCAAACATCATGTTAAGAAGTATGAGGGAAAAGTACCTGTCTGGGTAGCTATTAAAGTTCTCTCATTCGGAGCGCTCTCTAAGTTGTTTTCCAATATGAAAAGTGATGATCAGCATCATATTGCGAAGAACAATTATCGAGCACCTGCTATTTACCTCGAAAGTTGGCTCAAGTGTTTGTCTTACATTCGCAATATATGTGCGCATTACGGTCGGTTATATAATAGGATTCTTACAAGCAAACCGAGGCTTGATCAAAAATCAAAACAGCTGGGTTTTGCACAAGATAAAATTTTTGCTCATTTGTATATATTGAAAGAAGTCATTCCTGATCGAAATAAGTGGACAAATTTTGTGACACGCCTAGAAGCATTACTTACTGAATATAATGAGGTTGTTGAATTGAAGAGAATTGGATTCCCAGAGGATTGGGAGTCTGTACTAATGACGAAGAGATAATCGTATTTCATGAATGAAAATTAATAGAATCAGATGGAATAACATAATTTAATAGAACATTACATATCAATCACACTGAAGCGGCAGCGATGTCGTTTTTTTTGCGTTTCACCTGCAAGTAACTTGTTACTTTTTGGATTCGCATGTCTAGTACGCATGAACTCAAATACGATATGCTATATTGATAAGTAGATCTAACAGCTAGGAGGGCGATAGATTGTTGCAAACAGAGGTCGTCGAGTTTCTTAATACATTTTATTTGAACAAAGGTTGTGTGCTCGAACATGAGACACTCTATGAGTCGGAACATGGTTACGAGATTAATATAATGAGAGTATCTTCAAGAATGCGTAAAAGAGTAGGAAACATTACTGGTGGTAATAACGACATGATTCTAAATACATTTCCTACGGAAGAGGGGGAGGGGACTACTTATCCTTCGGATGAATTGTTGAAGATATATTACAGTCCAAAGGTGCGTAAGTTGGAGAAAGATTTACTCAAAATAGCTGGTGCAACTTCTGTTTTTCAGGAATGGCTGAGACAGGGATGGATCCTTCGCAGGGTCGACTATGAGAGTGATGGCAAAACGGTGAAGCAGTCCGTATATGGAATGGGATATTCTCTATATATGGTAGTAGAGAGTAAGCGACAGCAGGAAGATGAAAGGTTAGAGGTGCGATGTGAAGAATGGAAGATTCGCTTAACCGAAGTGTTCCTGGTTACATTATTTTGGATGAATTCGATAGCGCTCTAGAGCAGAAAATCAAATGTATTCATGTTGTATGAGGAAGAACTGGCTCGTAAGATGATTATATTGTCTCCCAAATCACATGAAGCAGACTATCTTCAACACTTTAGCGAAGCCTTTGTCGTTTACCACGATGCACGCATTCCGCAGAGCGCGGTCATAAGAATTAAGAAGAAACCGGAGCAAGCTACTCTGTGAAATTTTCTTGCAGAGAAGCCAGACGTGGTATTATCTGATAGAACGGAATTCTTAATACGTAATATACCAAGAAGAATCTTGTGAGAATCGAAGCAGAACCCGCAGCATATAAATAATCTAACAATCATAATCACTAAATTTCCGGTCACACCAGACCGATTATCCTCCTTGGGAGAGAGTAAGCAGGTATGAATTCTGCTTACTCTCTCCCAAGGATTTTTTTCTTAGTGAATGATTTTCTATATTTATGTTTATTTAGAAAATAATATCCTGAAAGCATTTACATTTTGAGGGTGATTTGTTAATCTATGATCAAGAAATGATGAGTCATGACCTAAAGGGAGTGAAGGAGATTGGGAAATAATCAACAATATGACGTTGTCGTGATGGGTGGTGGCATCTCTGGCGCTATGGCCGCGATTGCTGCTTCTAGTACAGGAGCAAGGACGCTGATTGTAGAATCGCAGGGTTTCTTAGGAGGAACGTTAACAGCCAATGGCGTAGGCCCGATGATGACGTTCCATGCGGGTGAGAAGCAGGCGATTCAAGGATATACGGACCAACTCATTGAGCGACTGAAGAAACTGGGTAAATCGCCAGGGCACATCGTGGATACGGTAGGTTTTACGTATTCGGTTACGCCATTTGATGCAGAGGCCATGAAGCATGAATTGGAGTTAATGGTAGTGGAGAATGGCGGCGAAATTTTATATCATACGATGTTGGCTGATGTGAAGACAGAGAACGGAACGGTAGTCAGCATTACGGTATGTAACAAATCGGGATTAAGTGAAATTTATGCCTCCGCGTTCATTGATGCTACGGGAGATGGCGATTTATCTGCTAGAGCGGGTGTTGAGTATACAATAGGCCGAGAGTCCGATGGGGCAACCCAGCCGATGACACTCAATATGAAGATGTACAACGTGAATATTCCTAAAGTGAAACAATACATACATGAGCATCCAGATGATTTCCCGCTGTATAACGGAGATACATCCATTATCGAGACATCGTCGCGGTTATCTGTAGGTGGCTTCGATAGCCTATTTAGAGAAGCGAAGGCGAAGGGAGAAATATCGATCCCACGTGAGAACATTCTGTTCTTCGAGACGAACAACCCCGGCGAAGTTATTCTGAATACGACCCGAATTCTGGGTCATGATGCCACAGATGCGATCAGCTTGAGCAAGGCGGAAATGGTAGGACGTAAGCAGTGTCGGGAGCTTGAATTGTTCGTACATAAATACATTCCTGGCTTTGAGAATGCTGTCGTAGAATATACAGGTCCTTCTATCGGCGTCCGGAGTTCAAGACAGATCAAAGGCATATATACGCTTACGGCGGAGGATCTCCTTGAACAGCGCAAATTTGAAGACACAATTGCCCATTCGGGCTACCCGATCGATATCCATAGTCCAGACGGTGAGGGAACGAAGCACCAGAAGCTGGTATGGGGCGGTATGTACAGTATTCCCTACTCCTGTATGATTACCGAATCGGTGAAGAACTTAATTGTCATTGGTAGATGTATTTCAGCGACCTTTGAGGCACAAGCGGCGATGAGAACAACCCCTACAACAGGAGCCATTGGTCATGCCGGAGGTGTTGCCGCAGCGCTAGCTGTCAAGAAGGGGACAACGGTTCAAGATGTGAACATCAAGGATGTGCAGGCTGTTCTGAAAGAACAGGGTGCCTACCTGGAAGTATAGACTAGCGAATGGATATGGAATGCCAATGTAACCAATATGAGAGGGGAGATTCGTGTGACATCTTTAATGTGGGTTCAAGCCATCGGGATTTTGGTCATTTTTTTAGTATTTATCGGGTTAATGATGACGAGGAAGCTACCAACGATTCTTGCACTGCCCGCTATGGCTATACTGTTTGCGGTGATCGCAGGGGTTCCGTGGATGTCGAACGATCCAGAAGCGACGACAATAGCCAAGACCATTCTATCTGCGGGATCGATGAGGCTATCCGGTGCAATCGCTGGTCTAGTGTTCGGAGCCTGGTTCGGTCAAATACTCAATAAAGTTGGCATTACGAAATCTATCATTCGAAAAGCTGCTGAACTAGCCGGTGACAAGCCGATGATCATTGCAATATTATTTTTTGTTACCGCTTCCATTATCTTTTCGGCTGCGGGTGGCCTAGGAATGGTTATCTTGGTCGGAACGATTGTGATTCCAATCATGCTGACAGCGGGGATATCGCAGTTCGTTGCTTCTATCGTCGTGCTATCGGCGGTCGGTGTGGGAGCGTTGTTCAACGTTTCTACATGGGCGGTCTATGTTGATGTACTGGGTCTGTCCGTGCAGACGATTGCGGATTATACATTGGTTGCTGCATTGCCATTAATTATTGTCTCCTTGGCGATGATTGTCTTTTATATCCGAAAAGACGGTAAGGGACGCAAAGCATGGGCGATGCCTACGGCCACCGGGACCGGTGGGGATGGTCGGAAGGTTCCTACCATTGCGCTAATTAGCCCACTCGTTCCCGTAATTCTTGTCTTTGCATTCAAGCTTGATATCGTGCCCGCGGTTATTATCGGTGCGATTGTAACGATTATTCTGACGTTGCCGAAGCGCCCAATTCATGTTCTATCCAGTGCGCTTGTTGAAGGAATCCAAGATATTGCAGGGGCACTGGCCTTGATGATCGGAATTGGTATCTTGCTCAATTCGGTCATGGCGCCACAAGTAGCATCACTCATCTCACCACTCATTGAGAGTGTGCTTCCAAGTAGTCCGTGGACGTATGTTATTTTCTTCACTCTGTTATCGCCACTTGCGATCTACCGCGGACCTCTAAATGTATGGGGACTCGGTAGCGGTATTGCTGCCCTGTTCGTAACGGCTGGAATGACACCTATAGCTGCGATGCTTGCCTTGCGTGTTGTCAGTAACGTCCAAGCGGTATCCGATCCGACCAACTCACATAATGTTTGGGTAGCAGATTTCACGAAGAGTGATATCAATGAAATTTTGAAAAAGACGTTGCCTTGGATGGTGGTTGCTGTTCTTATTTCCATGGTTATCGGATCATTCATGATCTTCTAATGGATGAGACTATCTCGGGCAGGGGCCCTTTGCGGGCTCCTGCCTGTCATTTAGGAGGAGCATATGATGGACAGAAGAAAGGTTAGAGTCGGGATAGATGTTGGAGGTACGTTTACGGATGCTGCTGTGATAGACAATGAAACTTATGAAGTGATTGCCAAGATGAAAATACCGACCACTCACCACGATGAAGATGGCGTGGCGAAAGGGATCGTTCAAATTTTGAATCAAATTCTGGAGAGTCAGGGTATTCTGCCAGATGATGTTACCTTTATTGCACACGGTACGACGCAGGCAACGAATGCGCTATTAGAGGGTGACGTGGCACGGGTAGGAATTATTGGGATGGGTTCTGGGCTAGACGGAATTAGTGCCCGTTCGGAATCCAATCCGGGAAATATTGAGCTCGCTCCGGGCAAATATTTGAAGACGTATCATACGTATTTGGATTCTAAGAACTTGAAGGAGGAAGACATTGCTACGGCGATCGATGAACTAGCGAAGCAAGGGGCGGAAGTCATTGTGGCGTCTGAAGCGTACAGTGTAGACGATCCGACGAATGAGCTTCGTGTGGTTGAGATTGCGCATAAGAAAGGGATATACGCGACAGGAGGCCATGAAATCTCTCAGCTGTACGGACTGAAGACAAGGACCAGAACGGCAGTCGTCAATGCATCGCTCATTCCAAAGATGATGGAAACCGCCAACATGACAGAGAAATCCGTCAAGAACGCGAACATCAAATCCCCACTGATGATCATGCGATGTGATGGTGGCGTGATGAGTATTGATGAAGTACGCAAGCGTCCAATTCTCACGATGCTTTCCGGACTTGCAGCAGGTGTCGCTGGGGCGTTGATGTATGAGAAGATCTCAGATGGAATTTTCTTCGAGGTCGGCGGGACAAGTGTGGATATATCCGTGATCAAGAACGGGAAGGTCATGATCAAGAATGCTCAGGTCGGCGGACATCGAACGTATCTGCAATCGCTGGATGTTCGTACCCTTGGTATCGCCGGAGGAAGCATGGTTAAAGTAGCAAATGGGAGAATCACTGATATTGGACCGCGAAGTGCACACATTGCGGGCATAGAATATGAGGCTTTTGCTCCAAGTGATCAGATCATGGATCCTAAAGTGAAGTTCATTAGTCCCAGAAATGGAGATCCACAGGAATATGTGATTTGCGAATGTGCGAACGGGAAGGATTATTCCTATACATTGGCTGGTGCAGCTAACATTCTTGGATACATTCCTGAAGGAGATTATGCGGAAGGTAACAAGGAAGCGGCGATCACAGCGTGGGAAGCACTTGCTTCGCATGTCGGCTTGAACGTCGAGGAAGCAGCCAGAGCGGTGATGAATATTGCGATCGACAAGACGATGAAGACTGTGAATGACATGATTGAAGATTATGAATTGGATCGATCCTTCGTAACATTGGTTGGCGGAGGCGGGAGTGGGGCGGTGCTCGTTCCGGCGATGGCTGAGCGGGAGAACATGAAATTCAGAATCGCCAACAATGCGCCTTATGTGTCCACGATTGGTGTTGCTTTGGCTATGGTCAAGGAGCAACTGGAGAGAACGGTTGTTAATCCGACCGAGGGCGATATTAAGCGGATACGATCCGAAGTGCTAGAGCGAATCGTCAAATCAGGTGCTAGTGAAGATACGGTTGAGGTTACGATTGAAATCGACAGTCAGAAGAACATTCTGCGTGCCATAGCCACAGGTTCAACGGAGCTTCGGTCTAAGGATTTAGGGCAGGAGGCCATGTCTATAGAGGATATGCGTGCGACAGCTGCCCAATCGGTAGATCAGCCAGTTGAATCAACAGTGTTGGCGGCACAGACAGGTAGATGGAGTGTTTTTAGCAATGAGAGTGTGAAGAAATCATTCTTCGGTCTGATGAAGAAGAGAACGACATATGCAAGCGTCCTTGACCGTGAAGGGGTTGTTCGTTTCAAGAAGGGGAATGTTCAATTCACGAAGATTACCAAGTCCCAGTTCGGAGGATACCTCGGTGAGTTTCTGGATGAAAATACGATATATTCTGATGCCAATGCAACCATACCGAAGGCATTTGTCTTTTATAAAGAGAAGATGTTAGATCTAACAGGAATGCAGACGAAGGAGCAGTTGATGTCGATTCTGGAGATCGAGACGGAGATGCTGACAGCCGAAGACGAACTGATTGTAATAGCCTACCAATAGGAAGGGGAGAACGGTCGTGTCGATGCGAGAAGTGATAGACGCACTCTCTGACGAAATGCTAGCTTGCGCGGAGCTCGAACAGGATCCTTTATTTCACCGAATACCTAAGGGGCAAATTCCGTATTATGTGAGATCGTCGCTAGAAATGGGGAGGCAGATGGCTGCGGATTATATGGGAACCTCGGTGAGATTGCTATGTCAGCGAGAAGGACTGAAGCATGAAATTACGAGCAAGTCAGGCAAATTCCATAACGTCTCTTTTCGTGCACAAATTGATTTTGCGACAAATCCGCCAGAAATTATGATCTATTCTTCTTCCTTATCAGAGATGCAGCAGGCTCTTGAGACCGTTATGGGTCATCAAGAGAGTCCAGATCTAGATCGGCTCATTGATATTCATTTGGCGCATGAATTCTATCATTACCTAGAGTACAAGTCTGGGAGATTTACCAATGAACTTCTGGAACCGATAGACGTCTTAAAACTTGGATTCTATACGAAAAGGTCCAGTGTGGTGAAATGCAGTGAAATTGCAGCACATGCTTTTTGCAAAGAGATTATAGGACTTCCCTACCTGCCGAATTTGTTAGACTATGTCTACCTAATAGAGAATAAGACGATGTCTATAGAACAATTTAGGCACAACATGCAAGACTGGAATAATTGGGTATGATTTACTATCTCGAACTCTCAATACCGTACTTGGTGTGATATAATGATGGATGCTAGCGGGGATTACCGAAATAGCCATATTCCATCGTTAGATCAGGAGGAGAGGTTCATGTCTTCACAGGTTCCAGCGGTCATTGCAAAGATCGTATCGCAAACACAAAAGCTTACATATGGTGAGAATCAGATCGCCAATTATGTCATTCATAATCCGGAGTTTATTACTAGCAATACGATCACGGCCATTGCCAACGAAATTGGTGTGTCGGAGACGAGCATTAACCGATTCTGCAAGAAGGTAGGATTTAAAGGTTTTATTGATTTCAAAATCGCCTTTGCCCAAGACGCCTTTTACCGGGAAATGCAGTCCAAGAAGAAAGAAAGACGTGAGATCAATGCCATTGATGCGCTTGCACTGGACTATAATGAATTGATTTTGAATACTTCGGCACTCGTTACCGAGGAGCAACTCCATCGCGTGGTAGATATTCTGAAGAATTCGCGTAAAATTTATTTGTTCGGTCTGTTCGACTCCTACTTAGCAGCTATAGCGTTAAAGAATCGGTTAGCCATTATTGGCATCATGTCCGAAGCAATCAGTGATAGTAGGGCGATGAAAATTGCAGCCTCACAGTGTAATTCCGAAGATGTCATCATTGCATTCTCTCGCTCGGGTTCGAGCAAAGAGATCGTGGACGGCGTGACCATAGCTCAGACGAATCAAGCGAAGACGATCGCGATAACCTGCTACTATGACTCTCCCATTACGGAGAATGCAGATGTCGATATCATCGTCCCGGACAAAATATCCGTAAATAACAGCGCGTTGATGTCCAATCATATTACATTCTTGTTCGTCGTGGATTTGATTATGGGTGTGTTCATTTCCTCAGACAAATCATATTTGAAGAAGAAGCTAGATAGTGAAGCGGTAATGTCCCGTGACCAATCCATTACGAATTACTTCCTATAATCCGGGTGAAGGGCACTCTTTCAGATATGTTATCTGTGAGGGGGTCCTTTTTTGATTTATCAATGCATTTTCTATAATTCCCCCTAGGGCTGATGGGGAGTACGATTATAAATATACTTCTATTTATGATAAAAGCGAGTTGAATGCGACGAATGAATCATCTTATGTTGAGTGGTACTATCACAAAGATATGAGCGCAATGGGCGAACTCGTTCCCTTAGAATAATGATATGAGGTAGAATAATAATAAGGTTTATTTTACTACTACAACTACTCTCATTGTTATCGGAGGAACTCTTATGAATAATATTCAATTAGGCAATTTCGAACTTACTTCTGGGCAAATCGTCGTATCTGACCCTTGTTATGAACTGAATCGGGATACCATCATTATGGGTGTCTTAGACAATGTGTTAAATGGAACGTGGGTCGCTCAAGTCGGGAAGACGGAAGTGAGAGATTGGGGCGAAGCATGTTCCAAGTTAACGGCATTCCATAGTTCAGTCGCTGAACAAGTGGAACATTTGGAATGGGTGAAGTGTTCATTTATTGTTGGCGTGGATAGTGGGCAAGCGGGGATTTTTGATATCAATAAGTATAGAATTCCTGATTCTGATGTCCAAGAGACGGATACGGATACAGATAGTGATTGGTATCTATCTTGTTGTGATATTACCGAGAGTGGTCATGAAGCTGGCGTATTGGATGGGGGCGTCGTGTCACATACAGGTATGGGGGACGGTACCTATGGGGCTTATACCGCAACGAATAATGATAATCAGGTTATTGCGGTAAAGATTATATTTATAAAAGGTTCAGAGTTCTAAAATATATACATGGACGAGTGGAACGATCATCACGATATGGATGCAGCCTTAAGCAAGGCTGATTGGTTATCAATCAGCTTTGTTCGTTATCTCGGTGGATTTCAATGGCCAAACATGAACATCATTGTTCTCGCAGTAATGTGCGCACAATGGCTCTGACACCTCTATTCCCGACAACTGGATCATCGAATTTTCTCGAACGTCATACGCAACCTTTTGCAAATTCCACGGTTGATGATTGATCTCAGACATTAATATTTGGCTGCGATGCTCGCCGTACAGACAATACCTCTCAACTAACCAATAATCCAGAGTTCCTTCTACGGCATGATAGATTTCCGAAATGGGCTGATAGCTTGCTTTGAAGGTGAAATGATCCTCTTTTCGCGAGCTTTCATATATAACCTTATGATCTGTTTGTCGCTCAATACTCATATTGGAATAGTAATAGGGTAATTTATAAATTTTTTTTCCAAAAAACACACCGAACAAACTCTTCGCATCCAGACTAAAGAAATACACACCAGGTTTGCTTCCGACGGTAACATATGTTCTGACGTTCAGTTCTGGGAAATTGGACAAATAGGGTGCAGGAGGAGTCCCCTTGAATCGTATTCCACTCATCTCAAAGGGTACAACGCTTATCCAAGCATGATCATTAAACGTATCTAGGTCCATTCCAATGGGCACATGTGGCCTAAGAGCATCCGCTTTTACCGGGTAATGTAGAAACAATAGATCGCGCCAGCTTTGTTTGATTATCCATGGACTGCTAGGTGCAGGCCAAGGTCTCTTTGAATTTACTATCATTTACCCTCTTCCCTTCAGCACATCCGAAATACTAACAATCCTAATCATATTGCCGCTTGGCTATCCAACAACTGTCGCATAAACAATTTGGTGCGGTCTCCTTTTTTTAACGATTAGACTTATTCCTCATGAGAACTAAATTTCCCTTTATATTCAAAAAATAACCTATCTATGCTCAATAACGTTATGATATAAAACGGATATACGGAGGCGATGATCAATTGACAAAGAAAAAGCGCTGGCTATGGATAGTTGGAGTGGGATTCATTGCCGTCATTTTACTTATGGTAGTCTACGTTAGCAATATAGGATATTCACATGCAAAGGCTATGTATAACCTGCAATTCTCCGATAAAGTGGTTGTGCAAATAGAAGAACAAGATGGTTATGAATCTTATCTGACCCGCAGGAGTGTGGACACAAAGAATCTCCTAATCGATGCAATGAACAAGGACCATTGGACATATGTTACCCAAGAAGGGTCTGGGTATTTCTTTCAAAAAGATAACGATAAAGCAATCATAACATCTCAAATTTGGAATCATCGTTACGTGATCTATAAAGTGAAGAATGATATTGTTAATTTGGAACATTAGTAACAAACGACCGAACCACTGACATTAAGAACAGACAGGAGTCCACTTATGGATTTCTGTCTATTCTCTTTAATACGAAATAATATTCAGTTGCCAGCTACAATTTACAATTTAACTCTCCAGTACGTCCCCACACGCCATATATATTCAACAGGTCCCATTTTGAAATGGCGTAGCCAAAGTGTACTCCCGATCATCTGACCCATAAGAATAATAACAGCCATCAGATAAAGTGTAGAGCGATGCACAGTACCGAACCAGTTGAGCGAATGAGCAATTGTAAGAATAATAACGGTCTGTAACAAATAGTTCGTCAGCGCCATTCTGCCCATATTGGCTAATGGCGTGAGTAGACGCTGAGCAGAACTTCGTTGTATGAGTAGGATAATCGTCGTGACATAGAACACACTGACGGGAAGTCCACCCACGGCGAGTGCAACGTCTACGTAGCCTGTCTCATTCAGTATCAATTCTTGAACGAAATACATCGGAAAGATCAACACTAGGGATATCACTTGTATTCTTCTTACCCCCCTTCGATAGTGTTCAGGATCTTCGAATAATCCAATTTGTCCGCTCCAATGTCCGAGTAAGAACATACCTAGAACAAGAACTGGGAAGCCTAACCAGCAGCCAGCTAAGGTGAAGACCAACCCGAAAGATAACACGACCCTAGGTGTGGCACGGTGGAACGGAAGAAGCAAGAACCCTATAATCGCATATACCAATAGTGATTCTCCAGGTTGAAAGATGTGATGAATAGCCCCGAAGATGAGTAGAATAAGTAACCTACGGACAAATAGCTTTATAGGACGGTGTCCTTTGGCTTTGGCTCTAGAAGTGAAGATATAGAAACCTACTCCGAATAGGAATGAGAAAATAACAAAAAAACGATGGATGATTGCCATATTTGATACGTTGGAGAGCAGGAGATCGATTGGACTATAATCTCTATTCACATAAACCATTTGCTCAATGTTAATGAAGATGATGCCTAGTAGCGCGAATCCGCGTAGAACATCAAGTGTAATCATTCTTTTCATAAGGGAATTCCTTTCTGAGGACCGCCTAAGTCGTATATTTAGTAAAGGTTAGACTTAAACATTACTAGATCCCTTTAAGACTTCCGATAGTTTAACATTACACTTTTCTTACAACGATGTAAGGTTACGTCCGATGGGACGAGCTACTTGCATCATTTCACTTCCTAGGTTAAGGTTACCCTCGAAACAACGAATGACTTGAAGGAGTGCTGATGATGCAGACGATCTTAATTATTGAAGATGATCCTCAGTTACGGCAATTACTGAAGGAACACTTAGAGAAATATAACTATCAGGTCCATGCGATTACGGAGTTCGGAACCGTGATGGAACAGTTCCAACACGTTAAGCCGCATTTGGTTCTACTTGATGTGAATTTACCGAAATTCGATGGATTCTTCTGGTGCAGACAGATTCGCACCGTATCGACCTGTCCGATTCTCTTTATATCTGCACGTGCAGATAAGATGGATCAAGTCGTGGCGCTGCAGAATGGAGCAGATGATTACATCACGAAGCCGTTTTATCCTGAAGTGGTGTTAGCCAAAATAGAAAGTCAATTGAGACGAGCCTATGGAGACTATGCTTCGGCTTCGACCACCATAACGGCTGGGGAACTGAGCTTGAAGGTGGATACACAGGAGCTTTCCTACAATGGTGTCACAGCTGAACTCAGCTTCAAAGAAACGACCTTACTATCGCTTTTAATGGAGCATGCTAATCAAGTGGTGAGTCGCGTTTTTTTACTGGATGCGCTCTGGGATGATCATCGTTACGTAGGGGAGAATACACTTAATGTCTACGTTACACGTTTGCGGAAGAGCCTTGAGGTCATGGGTCTCGAACAATCGATAGAAACGATCCGAGGGGTAGGATACAGGCTGAAGATAGGAGACAATACATGAAGTCTTTTATAAAAGATCACCTGATGCTGATCGCTATGAATCTTCTGCAATTATACTTGCTACTATCGGTTCTTTGGTTGGAAGGATTCACAACGATATCATTACTCATGTATATTTTCTTACTGGGGTTTGTTGTACTTAGTCTTTATTTAATCGTTCGTTATGTTCAGAATCATTCATATTATAAGCTACTATCTCAAGTAGAGACGATGAGTAAGCTTGATGATACCTTACAACTGAAGGCTCACACTTATGCAGCCAAGCGGACAGAGGCACTATTACATAAGCAATATCAGCTATATATGAAAGATGTACAGCAGTTTGAATCACGTCAGAAACAGCACATCTTGTTCATGAATCAATGGGTTCATCAAATGAAGACCCCTCTATCGGTTGCGAATCTACTGGCAAAAGGGCGACCAGATCCGATATTTGTAGATATCCAGGAGCAGCTAGACCGGATGGAGAAGGGGCTTGATATGGTCTTGTATATGTCACGTCTTGAGAGCTTCGAACTGGATTTCTTTCTTGAACCAACGGATATGCTTGAACTACTAAATGAGGTATTACGTGATCATCGTCGTCTACTTATTAAGAATGAGTTGTATCCGTCCGTTCATGGAGAGGAAGGTTTGATCATCATAACGGATAAGAAATGGCTAGCTTTTATCTTCTCTCAGATTGTAACGAATGCGGTACGTTACTCCATAGAAGCAAATCAGCTCGATATTCGTTTGTTAAGGGAAGATAACTTGGTTGTAATCGAAGTCGAAGATTACGGTGTTGGCATTGCATCACAGGATATTCCGCGCATATTTGATGCCCATTTCACAGGTGAGAACGGGCGGTTGTATCGTGAGTCAACAGGGATGGGGCTATATATGGCTAAGGAAGTATGTCGGCGCTTAACCCATACGATTGACGCGAAGTCTGTTCAAGGGTCAGGGACAACGATTCGTATGACTTTTGCTGTACCAAGAGACTTATCTTACATGGATGTAAGGAAAGTGTAAGGTAAACAAGTCGATCCCTAATATGTGATTACGGTAAGTTATATGTAACACAACAGAAGGGATGAGTGATTGAATATGGAGACATTACAACTTAATCAAGTAAGTAAGATATATAACGGCAAAGTATCTTATAAAGCATTATCAGATATCACATTTAAGATACAGCAGGGAGAATTTGTAGGGATTATGGGACCGTCGGGAAGCGGGAAGACGACGTTACTCAACTTAATTTCGACTATAGACGAACCGACTTCAGGTGAAATACTTATTAATAATAAAAGAACAACAGGACTATCGAAGAAGGAGTTGGCGACGTTTCGCCGTCGTGAGTTCGGTCTTGTGTTTCAAGACTTCAACCTTCTCGATACGTTGACAGTTAAAGAAAATATCATCTTACCGTTATCACTCGATCGTAAAAGTGTCGTTGAGATGAATATACGTGTTCAGGAAATTGCTGAACGAATCGGGATTGCAGATATCCTGGACAAGCGCACATATGAGATATCTGGTGGGCAACGTCAGCGCGCAGCAATTGCTAGAGCTGTCATTCATAAGCCTTCACTATTACTTGCGGATGAACCTACCGGTAATCTTGATTCCAATTCAGCTCGTAATGTCATGAGAATGATGGAGACGTTGAATCGTGAAGATCATACAACGACCCTTTTGGTGACGCATGATCCGGTCGCGGCTAGCTATTGTCAGCGAATTATTTTTATCAAAGACGGTCAGCTTCACAATGAACTACGCCGAGGAGAGAATAAGCAGACATTTTATCAAGAGATCATTAACACGTTGTCATTCTTAGGGGGCGAGTCTCGTGACATTTAGTCAATTTGCCTGGAACAATGTCACCCGCAATGCGCGTGCTTATGTGGCTTACTTCCTGTGCAGCACATTCTCAGTGTCGATTTTCTTTTCGTATGCGATCTTCATGTTTCACCCTGCACTGATGGGCGACGAACTTGGGATGTCCGTTCATGTGGGGATGCAAGCCGCAGAATACGTTATATTCTTCTTCTCATTTTTCTTTGTCTTGTATTCAATTAGTTCCTTTCTCAAGGCGAGGAAGAAGGAGTTTGGCATACTAACGATACTTGGCGCAGAGCAATCTCAGATCTATACGATTGTGTTCATGGAGAATCTAATCATCGGAGCGCTTTCCATTGTAAGTGGTCTAGGCTTCGGTCTATTATTCTCCAAACTCTTCTTATTGTTAAGCACCGAAATGACGGGTCTTGAAGGGCTGAACTTTTATTTCCCAACGCAAGCGATAGGGTTAACAGCAGGAGCCTTTGCAGCACTCTTTATTATCATTTCGTTCACAACGACGTTGTTTCTACGTAAGCAACAAACGCTGGAATTACTGAAAGGGAGTAGTAAACCCAAAACAGAGCCGAAAGCATCGATATTCCTGTCACTCCTGTCGGCAGCCTGTATAGGCGGTGCTTTTTTCCTAGCGCAGAAGGATATTGGTGAGACTTATATATTCGTGCTAGGTTTAGGGACTATTGGTACGTACTTCTTTTTCACACAGCTAAGTGTGTATATGATCCGTCTTATGAAGCGTAGTCAGGCTTTCTTTTACCGTGGAGTCAATCTACTTTGGCTGTCAGAGATGGCTTACAAAATCAAAGACAGTGCACGTATCTTCTTCATCATCACTGTCGTGACAGCGATGGCTTGCGGGTTCCTTAGTATTGTATTGAGTGGAGACGCTCAGAACAAACGGGAATTTACCAACAATCCGTTCGCGATTCAATATAAATCATATGATACGGTAACCCCCAATTGGGATCAGGATATCTTGAGGATCGATCAGATCTTAGATCGCAACGAAATTAAGTATGACCAAATACAATTTGAAGGCCTAAATGTGATGTTTGAAGAGGAGACTTCTGGCTTGTTCGGATTAATGCGTTTGTCGAGCTACAAGCAATTAGTTGAGGTTTACAATCTCTCTGATGTGGATGTCCTAAAGGATCAAGAGGCCATTCTTATTAACAACACTTCGAATACGTATACACGTACGGGGGAAAAGCAAACAGAAGGCTTTACAACTTATCCAACACTCACATTTAATACATCTTCTTCATTCGATGTGTTGATGCAACAATCGGCAGCCATGCCGGGAATCTATGATGCTCGATTAGTTGTATTGTCTGATGAGCGATTTAACGATCTGTATGAGCTACTATTAAGTAGACCGAATGCTCAGTCACCATCTGCTACCGTATTTTATATCATACCGGAATGGTCAAATGATCATTTACCGCAGGAGAATTCACAGGAGTTGAAGGTCACTGGAGAGATCAACACGGTAATGAATAAAGACTTAGGATCTTCTATCTCTCTTCGTGCCATGGACTACTTACAAATGAAGCAAGGATTTAGCATTATTAAATTCGTGTGGATCTTTATTGCCGCTATGTTCTCAGTGTCATCCGTTAGTTTCTTGTATTTCAAATTGTACAGCGATTTAAAGTCTGATCAACGTATGTATCAGTCATTATCGCGAATTGGTCTGACAGAGCAAGAGATGAGTCGATCAGCCTCGATTCAACTTTCGGTCTTATTCTTTCTACCACTATTCATTGCTTCCCTAGGTTCTATTATTACGGTGGAACTTATTCGTCCAGAACTAGGTATGGCTACCACGATACAATCCTCTTTAACAGCCGTAGTGGGATACTTCATCGTGCAAGTTGTATACTTTATTGTTATTAGAGCTTTGTATGTACAGAAGTTGAAGAAAGCTATGTTCTAAAATTCCGACGTTGAGATGGTTAAAGGGAAAATCAATGCTGTTGTTGAATGCAACCCCCTTTTAGGGATGATTTTGATGCAGGATGTAAAAGAAATCATAGGTGGTAAGAATCTGCCGAAACGTCAACTGCATGATTTAAGCTGTAATAAGCCGAGATGAACGCAAGCATCACTGCGTTCATCTCGGCTTGTTATTTATTACGGCAAAAAAACAAATTGGCAAGGATACGACTGCTTTTTTGTATTGCGACCTTGTCAAGAGGAGTCTAATGGCCGAGAGCCAGCATCCGGTATTCTGACGGCGAGCAACTGAATGTTTTGCGAAACTGCTTGGAGAAATACAACGCGTCAGTATAGCCTACAGAAAAGGCTACCTGGTTAATCGATAGATGTATCTGACCACTGAGCAGCTCCTTCGCCCGTTCCATTCGCACCTTTAGCAGAAACTGCATAGGTGATAAACCGGTGACTTGCTTGAACATTTTGGATAAATGGGTGCGATGATAACCTAGACTGCGTGCTAGTTCCTCAATTGAAATTTGCTGTGCGTACTGGTAGGATAGCCAGCGGACGGCTTGGTTAATTTGCCGCTCAATATCCGGGACGTTTGCAAGTGAATGGAAGGCGAGCTTGCCTACATTATTTTGCCCAAGCTCTTTCAGAAATACGCGCAACAGACCGCCGGCCTCCAGATCGGCAAGCTCCGGATAAGGTGTAAGCTCAAACGTTGCACGAATTTTGCGGTAGAGCGAAGTGAGCGGGCGGATATCGTCTATTCGCACAATCGGATGGGAAGGCGAGAATCCTAAGCTGAGCAGTAAATGCTCCGAGATATGGCCTTTGAAGGCTACCCACATATAATGCCAAGGCTCAGTTTCGTCAGCGATATAGGTAAACAGCTCATCCGGAAAAATGATGAACGTATCGCCTTTCGTACACGTATAGCGCTGTCCGCACAATTCAAACCTGCCGCGTCCGGAGATGACGGTATGCACCAGATAGTAGTTATGAACGGAAGGCCCGTTCGCGTGTCCGGGAACGGGCTTTCCTTCTCCGCTGAATAGTAATGATAACTCACCTTGTGCAGGCTGCGTATTGTTCATGACCGTAAATTTATAATGATCCGATGTGTGATTCATGCTTCGGATGGACTTTTCCTCATTGGACATCTTTTAGAATTCTCACTTTCGCTTGCATATTCGTATTTTCAGTCTAAAAGAAAAAACTACAAATGTACATATTAAACATGCATTATGTCCTACTCAATTAGCCGTTTTCTGCTCTATAGTAGATAGTATGAAAAAGACATTAATCCGCTTACATGCGGAATATTTTAAGGAGGATCTTCATGCCTAAGATTACATTCATCGGAGCAGGAAGCACTGTATTTGCCAGAAATGTACTTGGTGACTGTCTACACACACCTGCACTGCAAGGATTCGAAATTGCCCTGTTTGATATTAACCCGGAGCGTTTGTCCGAATCGGAAACCATGCTAAATCACATCAAGAATACATGTGGAAGCACATCTACGATTAAAGCATATACCGACCGTAAGGAAGCCCTTCGCGGTGCCAAATATGTAGTGAATGCAATTCAAGTCGGCGGCTATGATCCGTGTACGATTACCGATTTTGAAATTCCTAAGAAATACGGGCTACGTCAAACCATTGCTGATACGGTCGGGATCGGCGGCATTTTCCGTAACCTGCGCACAATTCCGGTAATGCTTGATTTTGCAAAAGATATTCAAGAAGTATGTCCAGACGCATTGTTCCTGAACTATACCAACCCGATGGCGGTTCTGACGAATGTGATGAATACGTACGGCGGTGTCAATACTGTCGGCCTCTGTCACAGTGTTCAGGGCTGCGTATCTGGACTGTTCGACAGCCTTGGCATGGATCAAACGGGCGTAAAATCCAAAATCGCTGGTATCAATCATATGGCTTGGCTGCTTGAAGTTTCTAAAGACGGCGTAGACTTGTATCCGGAAATTAAACGCCGTGCGCGCGAGAAGCAAAATGAGAAGCACTGGGATATGGTGCGTTACGAAATGATGCTCAACTTCGGTTACTACATTACAGAATCGTCTGAGCATAATGCTGAGTACCATCCGTATTTCATCAAACGTAACTATCCGGAACTGATCGATCGCTTCAACATTCCGTTGGATGAATATCCGCGCCGCTGCATTGAGCAAATCGGCAATTGGAAGAAACTGAAACAAGAGCTCGTCAATAATCCGGAGCTGGATCATAAACGTACGCATGAATACGCGTCGTATATTTTCGAAGCGATTGAAACGAATGTTCCGTTCAAGATTGGCGGCAACGTCATGAATACAGGCCTTATCACGAATCTTCCGAAAGAGGCGTGTGTCGAAGTTAGCTGTCTAGTAGACCGCAACGGTGTAACACCGACGTTTGTTGGCGATCTGCCTCCGCAATGTGCTGCGCTTAACCGTACGAACATTAATACACAGCTGCTCACAATCGAAGCGGCAATTACCGGCAAACGCGAGCACATTTATCACGCAGCGATGCTGGACCCACATACAGGTGCTGAGCTGTCGATGGATGACATCAAAGCGATGTGCGATGATTTAATTGAAGCGCATGGGGACTGGCTTCCAACCTATAAATAAGCAATGATTAAATCGTCTACCGTCCGAATTACTAGAGCTGATTCGTTTTAGTTCTAGTGATCGGGCGGTGAACTAGGTGTAGGCGATAAAGTGAATAACGGCGAGTCCTTCACAGCAGAAGAGTTTGAAGATTTGCATATGAGATTCAAAGAAAAATATCCGACAATCGACGGCAAGCCTTCTATTCCGACGACACTAAATAGGAAGATATTGGTAGTATGCAATGGACATTCAAACGGTGCACCATATGACTTGATTGGACGTTTCAAAACCGATCCTACAACAGATTTGGCAATTAAGAATCTAGCAGATACGGCTTACGACACAGCTCTATACGATAACTTAGGAGCTGCTGGGGGTATAGCGGAAGCGATTATGGAACAAAAAGTTGATGAAATTATAAAAAAATATTACTTGAAAATGGCACTAGCACCTTCGGAACAACAAGTAACAGAAATATACAACCAAATGATCAAGGAATCAGATGCAGCTGGTCTTCCTAAGCTAGAGAAACTCTATAACGAGAACTATAAACAACGTCTGGAATTGTGGAAATAAAACTAATTAGTAGGTGATTATATGACAATCCAATATAACAAGCAACATCATGTCTTTGCAATACAAATGAAGCAAACATCCTATGTATTTGGGTTAAATGAGAAAGGAAGCCTCCAGCATCTTTACTGGGGAGCTTCCGTGGCATTGGAAGATTGCCTTCCGCTGCTTCGACCTTGGGGGCATAGTTCCTTCGATGCGGAAGTAGAACGAGAAATGGAAGAGTACAGTTTCTGGGGTGATCTTGTCTATACCGAGCCATCTCTTAAGGTGACAATGCACGATGGTGTGCGTGACCTATCCATGAAGTATGTAAGTCATCACATCATGGAACAAGAGGGACAAGAGACATTAGTCATCACGTTACAAGATGAAGTCTATCCGTTAGAGACACAATTGTTGTATAAAGTGATCCCTGAGTTTGACTTGGTTGTACGCTCTGCCAAAATCGTGAATACGGGAACACATGATATCATCTTGGAGAATGTTCAATCTGCAGCTTGGCCGATTCCAAATTTGCAAGATTATCGGTTGACGCATGTGACCGGGAAATGGTCGGGAGAATTCCAACTTCGTAATACCGTGCTATCCGAAGGAAAGAAAGTACTAGAATCCAGAAGAGGATTCACAGACGTTCATGCGAATCCTTGGTTCGCCATCGATAATGGACATGCAACCGAAGATCATGGGAATGTATGGTTCGGCGCTCTTGCATGGAGCGGTAACTGGAAGATTACAGCGGAGAAGACATCATTCAATCAATTGAAAGTGACCGGAGGAATCAGCGACTTTGATAGTGAATGGACTTTAGGAGCAGGTGAAAGCTTCGAAGCACCTGAGTTTGTTGGAGGCTACACGACAGGTGGATTTGGTAACATGAGCCGTCAACTTCATCAATATCAATATGATTATGTGATTCCGAATCAAGAAGCAAGGAAGGTACTTTATAATTCTTGGGAAGCGACCTACTTCGACGTGAACGCGAAAGATCAGATGGCATTAGCCGAGCGCGCTGCTAAATTAGGTGTAGAGCTATTCGTTGTTGATGATGGCTGGTTCGGGCAACGAAATCATGATCGTGCAGGTCTAGGCGACTGGTTCGTGAACGAGGAGAAGTTCCCGAATGGCTTGAACGAATTAATTAACAAAGTTCATGATTTAGGGATGGAGTTCGGGATATGGGTAGAGCCGGAATCGGTTAACCCAGATAGTGACTTGTATCGTCAGCACCCGGATTGGGTCTATCATTTCCCTACACGTGGACGGACGGAATTACGTAATCAACTGTTGTTGAATATCTCCAAGCCGGAAGTGAAGAGTTATATCCTTGAATTCATGACGGATCTTTTATCGAATCATGACATTACATTTATTAAATGGGATATGAACCGGACCATTACACAGCCGGGAATGAAGGATCACCCGTTGAATAGACAGAAGGAAATTTGGATCCGACATGCACAAACCTTATATGAAATATGGGCTGAACTTCGGGAGAGATTCCCGCATGTTGCATTTGAGACTTGCGCAGGTGGAGGTTCACGGATTGACTTAGGAATTCTTCGTTATGCGGATCAGACGTGGCCGAGCGACAATACGGATGCGTTCGACCGTCTAAGTATTCAAGAAGGATTCTCGTATGTCTATGCGCCGAAGATGATGACTTGTTGGGTAACAGAAGCTGTCAGCGGGATGAACAAGCGTGTAACTTCATTGAAATACCGGTTCCATAGTGCAATGATGGGGACGCTTGGGATTGGTTCGAACTTGAACGAATGGAGCGACGAGCTGATTGAAGAGTCAGCAGGCTTCGTGGAGCAGTACAAAGAGATTCGTCCGTTAGTACAATATGGTCAGCAATACCGTATAGATGCTCTGAAGAAACAAGGAGTTACAGCGGTGCAGTATGTAAATAAGCAAGCATCTGAGACCGTTGTATTCGCCTTCCTTCATTCGCAGCGATTGGGTGATGGGCTACCACGTCTACGCTTGCAGGGGTTAAATCCGGATAAGACGTATGTGATCGATGAACTTTCGGGAACATGGACAGGCAAAGCATTGATGAACATTGGGGTTGAGCTACCATTGCGTGGCGATTTCGATAGTCTGATGTACCGCATTCAAGAACAAGAATAAGCAAGCAGAGGGGAAGTCACCCCTTTCGAGTATTGCGATACTCGGAAGGCGACTTCCCCATTATTTTTTTGAAGAGGCGTGAGAAGTAGTAAGGATCTTGGAACCCGAGTCGAATGCTGATTTCCTTGATGCTTTGCTCGGTTAGGTCCAGATGCTGGCAGGCTAGTTGTATCTTAAGACGCAAATAGTAATCGATCGGGGAGTAGCCTGTCGTTTTTTTGAATACATGCGTATAATGCGGGACGGATAGATTCGCTTGATCTGCTAATTCCTGTAAGGAGACATTCTTCTCTAAGTGCTCCATCATGAACTGGAGCGAGAATTCAATATCATGTTTCTTCTGCTGATTCCATGCCACGTTAGGCTGTTGTTGCGAGAATCGAATGAGGGCTGCTAGATGACAAGCCAATTGAGAGACATAAATAATACGGTTTAACGAGTATCCTTTCTGCAGAAGATCATAACATTCATGAAACAGCTCGATAATTTTAGCTGATTTCTCTACGGAGACAAGCGTAGGCGTTGCGTGTTGATCGATGCCTTCAAAGAAGGAAACTGCGTTCTCTCCTTTCATATGAAACCAATATATAGTCCATGGGTGAGTTTCGGATGATGCATATTCATGAGGCAT
The DNA here is from genome assembly GCF_900156375.1 of Paenibacillus macquariensis. GTDB lineage: Bacteria > Bacillota > Bacilli > Paenibacillales > Paenibacillaceae > Paenibacillus_AQ > Paenibacillus_AQ macquariensis. Next base: position 16,335 of record NZ_FTNK01000024.1, on the reverse strand, counting down.
ATTTGCCGGTATCACCATTATTGAACCTTTCCGCATGTTCTGTTTCTTTTGACCATTTAGACTGACCCAGCCTTCACCTTCAATACAGTACATGACGATATGGGCAACACTACCCGTAGGACGTTCCCGATAGTGATGTAGCGCATGAGGGAAGAATCCAATATCTGTAATATAAAGTGAACGGATGAGCGGGTGAGTGGCGTATTCGGCAATGATATGTTCAGGAAGAACGATCAATTTTTGCGACATGAAGCCGTCTGTTTTTTTAATATGATTCATAACCATACTATGCTGTCTCAGAGAAAATTTGTCAAATGAGAAATGCGTAATAAATCATCATATAATCCATCATGTTCATTCGATCGTCAATGGAGATTCGAGTTGTAAATCCGTAAGATGAGGGTATAGCAAATACATCTTGTACCTGAAAGGATGAGACATGTTGACACAACAAGCTGAAGTAAAAGTATGGGAAGAAACGATTGAGATTCCTACGTATGAAGTAGGTGAACCAGACAAGAATCCGATGTTCTTGGAGAAACGGGTCTATCAAGGTAGCTCAGGTCGTGTCTATCCGCATCCGGTTATCGATAAAATCTATGATGAGAAGGTTATGAAATCTTATCAAATGGTGTTCTTAGAGAATGAATATGTTCAAATTCAAATGATGCCGCAAATCGGTGGACGTATTTATCGAGCAATCGATAAGACGAATAACTATGATTTCGTGTACCACAATCAAGTGATTAAACCTGCGTTAGTTGGTCTGATTGGTCCATGGATTTCTGGCGGTATTGAGTTTAACTGGCCGCAACATCACCGTCCGAACACGTATGGACCTGTCGAATACAGCATCGAAGCGAATGATGATGGCAGTAAAACGGTATGGGTGGGCGAGATCGACCGGATGTATGGCACGAAAGTGACAACAGGTTTTACACTATACCCTGGAAAAGCTTACTTAGAGATCCATGCGCAAATGTATAATCGTACTTCGGAGCCTCAGACGTTCCTATGGTGGGCGAATCCAGCATTGGCTGCCAATGATCATAGTCAATCGGTATTTCCTCCAGATGTACATGCCGTATTCGATCATGGGAAACGTGATGTGTCTAAATTCCCGATTGCAACCGGAACGTACTACAAGATGGACTACTCCGAAGGCGTCGACATTTCAAAATACACTAATATCCCTGTACCAACATCCTATATGGCCTATCAGTCGGATTATAATTTTATCGGCGGCTATGATCATAATGTCCAGGCAGGGCTTCTGCATATTGCGAACAAACATGTCTCACCGGGTAAGAAGCAATGGACATGGGGACATGGAGAATTCGGTCAAGCATGGGATCGCAATCTAACAGATGAAGATGGTCCTTACATTGAGTTAATGACCGGTGTCTACACCGACAACCAACCGGATTTCACATGGCTTCAACCGTATGAAGAGAAGAGCTTTAAGCAATATTTCATGCCATACAAACAGGTCGGTATGGTGAAGAACGCTTCCATTGATGCGGCTGTGAATCTAGAAGTTACCGGTCAGCAAGCGATAGTACATGTCTATGCAACTTCGGTATTCGAGGATGCGCGTGTCATTCTCAAAAGCGCTCGTCAAACGTACCTAGATAAGACACTTAAGATTTCTCCTATGGATACTTTCTCGGTTGAACTTGCAATCGATAAGAATGAACTAGAAGAAGATTTAGTACTTGTGGTCTTAACTGCAAGTGGTAGAGAGTTGATCTCGTATCAACCGAAATCGAAGAGAATCGAGCAAACTCCAGATCCTGCGAAGGCTATTGGGACACCGGAAGAATTGAAGAATACAGAAGCTCTATATTTAGCGGGTCTTCATCTAGAACAGTATCGTCATGCTACGTATGAGCCTGATGCTTATTACTTGGAAGGATTGAAGCGTGATCCAGAAGATATTCGTCTGAATAATGCTTACGGACTACTCTTGCTACGTAGAGGGTTGCTGGAAGAAAGTGAAGTATACTTTAGAAAGGCGATTGAGACGTTAACTCGGCACAATGCAAGACCTTATGACAGTGAACCGCTCTACAACTTAGGGAAAACATTGAAGTGGCAAGGTCGTCTGGAAGAAGCGTTAGCGACATTCTACAAAGCCGTCTGGTCCGCAGCATGGCAGGCAACTGGGTATTTCGCTTTAGCGCAAATTGCTAGTGAAAAGCATGAATATGAAGAAGCACTTGAACTGATTGACCGATCCCTTACGGTTCAGCAACGAAATTACAAAGCGCGTAATCTGAAGAGTGTCATCCTGAGAAATCTAAATCGTCTAGCTGAAGCAGAGCAGCTTACGCAGGAAACGATACGTCTTGACCCAATGGAATTCGGTTCAAGAAATGAATTGATCTACATCTATGAGCAATCAGGGGATCAAGAACAAGCTATTCAAGCGAAGCAAATGTTAGTGAATCTGATGCGTGACGATGCGCACAATTATATTGCACTTGCACAAGATTACGCGGATGCCGGACAGTATACAGAAGCATTGGATGTATTAGGTCGCATTGCTGATCTTTCAAGCGGTAACGTGTATCCAATGGTTCATTACTATCAAGGATACTACAACATGAAGTGTGATGATCTTGCTGCATGTGATTCGTATTATCGTCTTGCTGAAGACGCAAATCCATCGTATTGCTTCCCGAACTCCATTCAAGATTACGTTGTGTTGAAGCATGTAACAGCCACACATGAGAACGATTCGAAGGCACCCTATTATCTCGGTAACTTGTTATTTGATAAGAAGCGCCATGATGAAGCGGTATCTTATTGGGAGAAATCCGTAGCGTTGATTGATACGTTTGCAACGGTACATCGTAACTTAGCTTTAGCTTATTTCAATAAAAAGCAGAATCCAGATGAAGCGCTTGTTGCACTAGAGAAAGCATTTTCTTTAAATACATCAGACGCTCGAGTATTCTATGAGCTGGATCAATTGTACAAGAAACTTAACTATTCGTCTGAACAACGATTAGCAACACTGGAGCAACACAAGGAATTAGTAATCATACGTGATGATTTGTACTTAGAGTACATTACACTGTACAACGCCTTGAACCGTCATGAAGAAGCAATTGCGTTGATAATGAATCGTCATTTCCATCCGTGGGAAGGCGGCGAAGGCAAAGTGCCAGCTCAATACGTGCTAGCGCGTGTCGAGTGGGCTAAGAAACGACTTGAAGCAGGCCAAGCGAAGGAAGCGATCGAACAGTTGCTAGCGGCGAAGCAGTATCCGTTGAATGTGAATGAAGGTAAATTAGATGGAGCCCAAGAGAACAATATCAACTACTACTTAGGGCTTGCTCATCAACAACTCGGGGAACATGAACAAGCCATGCAGTATTTTGCCGAAGCTTCCCAAGGGCTGGATGAACCGACAAGCGCGATGTTCTATAATGACCAACCGCCGCACATGATTTTCTATCAAGGTGTTGCGTTACGTCAATTGGGCAATGAGAAAGCGGCTCGTAGCCGATTTAACAAGCTTGTAGACTATGGCGAACAATATATTTTCTTAAGTCAAAAAATCGATTATTTTGCGGTATCCTTGCCAGACTTCCTCGTATTTGATGAGGATTTGAATAAGAAGAATCGAATTCATTGTCATTACATGATGGGACTTGGACATTTGGGTCTTGGAAATCAAGCCGAAGCGGTGAAGAACTTTAAGCTGGCGCTTGAACTCGATCCGAACCATCAAGGGGCAGCCATCCATATGGAACTCGCGCTTCAGGGCGCATCATAATTTAATTAGTGCTCAAGAGCATTAGACAATATTCAAACCTACCTCTACACGCGGTTATTCATCAGGAATGCCCTCGATAGAGGTATTCTCATATTGTACAGAAGAGAAAGGGGAACGCAGTTATGTTGCATTGGGAACATCATCAGATGGACGATCAAGAGGTATGGACAGGCACGAACTCGATCATACAATTCACGATTGCACCTCATCTAGGAAGTAAGGTCATTTCACTGAGAAATCTAAAAACAGGACGGGAATGGCTATCTAAGACGGATCATCCTCTGGGTAACAAAGGATATGCGAGTTCGTTCTCAGATAGTGACGGCAGTGGCTGGGACGAAATGTTCCCAACCATTAACGCCTGTCATTATCCACAATTTCCTTGGCAGGGGGTAGAACTGCCTGATCATGGTGAGGTGTGGTCGATTCCTTGGCATGCCGTAGTACAGGAAGGGCAGCTTAATTGCGACGTATATGGGGTGAGATTGCCGTATCATCTGAAGAAATCTTACTCTTTTACGAAAGAACAACGATTACGGATTGATTATTCCGTTCAGAATCTCAGTCCGTTCCCTTTCTCTTTCTTATGGGCGGCACATCCACTGTTTCAAGTCGAAGAAGGCATGGAAATCATCGTGCCTCGCGAACTGAATACGGTGGTTGTCTCCTATTCACAAGATGACCGGCTTGGGCAGATGGGTGATATCCAGAAGTGGCCCATCCCCTTTGCAGACCAAGAGCAGACGAGATTGAATATTGTTGAAGCGGCTACGGCACAAACGGCGGAGAAGTATTATTTTCAAGGAGAGTTACCAGAAGGTAAGGCCTCACTCTTCGATCCGGTTACAGGAGAGGAATTAACGATTGTTTTCCCAAAAGATAAGGTTCCTTATCTATCCATCTGGGCGAATGCAGGGGGATATCAGGGGCAGTATCACGTGGCGATCGAACCGGCTACTGGATTCTTAGATGATGTGTCCTATGCCATGGAGCACAAGGCTGTTGCCGTTGTGGAAGCACAGGGCATCTACGATTGGTTCATAGAAATCGAGCTGTCTACTGGGACGAATGATATGAATCCAGTCGTTTCTGTACAACTAGAAAGATAAGGCACTTCCCGTTATAGATCGGAATTTTGAAGTTTAGAAAGCGCTTTATTGTGTCTTCTATAATGGTAGTAAGCTGCGAATATATGCCAATTGTACAGCTTTTGCAATTTAAGGTGCAGCAACGACAAGGAGGCAAATAATGAACGTGAACAATGAAAAAGTCGTGAGTGTGAGCGTGGAGTCAGAGTCACTCCTTCACGTGGATAATGGTCGGGTACACATTATAATAGATCTGGAAAACGGCCAGTATTCTTGTGAAGGTCAAGGAATGGTTTTATTAAAAGAAGTACGCAGTGGCTTCCGATGGAACGGTCGGGAATATCATACGGGGGCGTGCCGTTACCATTAGAAACCGAAAGCTATGAAGTTACCGCATTGTATCACCCTCATAGTCGGCGTGGGTTCATCTTGGGATCCATCTCGCATGATGTATGGAAAACAGGTATTCGGATTAAAGGCGAGCAAGCTGAAAAATTGGATGAGCTTGAATTGTATGGCGGGGCAACGGGTGTCATGACACGCGATTCACAGCCGCATGGTTATGTATTGGGTACGCGTATCGAATCTCCACTTGTGTTTGCTGGATTCTATGAAGATTATCGAGAAGGGCTTGAGACATACGGATGGGCGAACACCCGCATCGCAGCTTCGTTGAAGTGGGATGGCGGCGTACCGTTCGGGTGGAACAGCTGGTCTGCCGCGATGAGCGAGTTAAGTTATGAGCTGTATACCTCGACAAGTGATTTCTTGAAAGAGGAAACGCAGTCGCTAGGTTTTCAGAATGAGGATACGCTGTACATCAATTTTGACGCTTTCTGGGACAATCTGACTTCAGAAGAGATGAAGGATGCACTGAACAGTGTAAGGCAGAACGGGCACAAGCCCGGTACGTACTGGACACCGTTTGCATTTTGGGGAAGCCCTGCGCATTGCGCCCCTGTTCCCGAGCCAATATGCGCATAGTCGGCGGATTTCCTGCGACATTGACGGAAGTCTCAATAGTACGGAATACCAGCTTAACAACCTTACTTACGGGTGGTGGCAGAACGGTACAATTTATCATTATACCGACCCAGATTATATGTCCTTAAGCAAAGGTGGTTCACAGGAGGGTGCACAATCCCGGGTCAATGCGGCAGTCATTTCGGGAACCGTCTTTTTAAATTCCGATAATGTGTTCGATGAAACGGCTCAGCAGTATATGAAAACCCTGTTAACCAATCCTCAAGTAAATGCACTTGCTATAAAAGGGAAGGCTTTCAGAGCAGTAGAAGGCAACACGGGCACTAATGCGGCAGATGTATTTATGCTCGCGGATAAGGGCACATATTACCTAGCTGTCTTCAACTATACTGCAAGGCCAGTAGAACGACTAATCGATCTAAAGCGGGGTGGGATAAATAGTAAAGGAGTTTCCTCCTACAAAATAACAGACATGTGGACGGCTCAAACGAATGTTGAGGAAAGTTACTTGAAAGTATCTTTAAAGGGAGCCGAATCGAAGCTGTATAAGTTCGAGCCTAATCAAGGAGTTGTACCCAACACTACGAAGTAAACTTGAGAATGCAACAAATCGCGATTATCTGGCCCTACAACGCTATGTTCTAATATTCCAACTTTGACCTGAAAGATAGACACTTTGTGAAAAGTGATCTTCTTTCAGGTCTTTTTTTCATTATGTATCGATTATCCAACATGATAAAAACATATATTTCCAATTTTAATTACCATTAAAATAACACTTTTATATTAAATTCCATATATTATAAATGGCTGTATTTAATGATAAGTAAAATGAAGAAATATTTAATATTTTCCTTAAAAAGGTGTAACAAAACCTGATGAATAGCGTTTAGAAAGGAGGGTAGCAAGTTAAGAAAGTTACCTTCTTTTTGTGCCTTGGAATTATTTATTATAAACAAACTAATAATATTGGTTATATGTTATATTTTGTATAATGTTGATGGCGATTTAATCGTATCTATTCTCAGATCATCTCCCATACTATCTATGGCACTGGTGGAGAGTGTATTGATCTATTTGATCTATTCATGGAGGTCGGTAATCATTGGTTAAAATTAAGGTATGGAGAATTATTCTGAGTTCTGATCAGTTGGCGTACTGTTTGGATTCTAAAAGTATTGTAGAGATATTATATGAGGATCACATCGATTATGTGGGGGAAATTCTCGGGTTCACAGATTATAGAATAGAAGTAGAGGGTGGAAGTTATTTGAGGTCTAACTGTAAAGTAAGGATGGAAGTGCAATTAGCTAAGAGTGCTTCACTCGATTTGACGTACGAATAAAGAATGACTACTCATCTACAACACAATAATCCTCCCATCCACATTAGGATAGAAGGAAATGTGATGTGACACCAAGCTTCGCTTCACAAACAATAGATTTGTTACACTAACGTACCATCTGGTTTCAAATGCATCTGTTTATTCTTCACTTTACCTCGAACTGGAGGTTTAAGAATGGTGATCAGAATGAGGGAGACGATACAGAGAATGCCTATGACGATAAACGTTGGTTTAAATCCTCCAGTGATGGAGCCGATGAATGCACCAGATAATGCACCGAGCCCGAAACCTTGGTAGATGATTCCGTAGTTCTTACTGTGATTCTTCAGGCCGAAGAAATCTCCGACAATCGCTGGGAATACAGTGATGTTACCACCGAAGCAAAAGGCGATTCCTGCCACACAAGCAAAGAATATTCCATAGTTCAGCTGCACAAAACTCAACACGAGTACGGAAGCCGTCGTAATAACCAGTGCACCTGCAACAACGCGTAATCGACCGACTTTGTCCGAGAGCGTTCCAAGTATTATTCGTCCTGCTGTATTAAAGATGGCGATCATAGCCACAGCATTAGCTGCACTTTCAACAGAGAGTCCAACCAATTGCACTCCGATGTCTTTTACAATACCAATAAGATACAGCCCGCTCATACAAGCGGTAAAGAAAATAATGAACAAGAGATAAGCTTCTTTGGTTCGTAGCATTTCTTTGACTGTGAAATTCTTGTCATCACCATGAGTAAGTTGAGCCGAACTCAACTGTTCAGCCACTGGAGCTTCGCGTATAATCTGAGCGCCCAATATGACCATGATCATCACGATAACTCCCCATATTAGGAACGCTTGTGACACACCTGCTGAACTGATGAACCCAGAATTGATATATTTAAAAATCAAGCTGCCCATGCCGTAAGCACCAACAGACACACCAGAAATTAGACCTTTCTTGTTCGGGAACCATTTGATCAGATTAGATAAAGAAGTGATATAGGCAGTACCATCTGCGAACCCAACGACCACACCAGCTAGCAGATATATTAGGAATAATGAATGTACCTGGGAGCTTGCAATGAGACCGAGACCAAGGACTATTCCTGCGATGGTGATGAGTTTACGAATACCTAACTTATCTTGTAGCTTACCTGCGAAGAGCGTTGAAAAAGCGAGCGAAAAGCTAGTAATAGAGAAGGTCATCGCAACAGAACTGAGGTCCCAGCCGAATTTACTTACGAGTGGTTGATTGAATAAGCTCCATGTATAAATCGTTCCAAGTCCCATCTGAACGATGATCGTACCAAGAACGATTAGCCAACGGTTCATAGGTGTATTTTTCATAGGTTTGGCCCCTCTTTCTCATTTCTCATGATGTTAATGTAACCTTATAACCGAATTATAGCCCTTGTAGAAGTTGGATGGGCGGTTATGGCATGAGATGCTTTGAAAGCGGTACCAAATGCATTCAGATATTCATGATCTGCCGAAATTCTTTAATATGACTACGACTAACAGGGACTTCATAGTCCAGATCCATCATTTTTAAAAGGTAAGTATTATTAAACCAAGGAATGATTTCTCTAATCTTAGAAATGTTGATGATATATGAACGATGACAGCGGAAGAATAGGTCTTGAGGTAGACTATTGTGGAATTCCGAAATGCTCATGTGTAATGAATATTCATCCGTCCTTGTATACACACAGGTCACTTTCTCTTGAGCAGAAGCATAATAGATATCATCAATATCGGTCACCATAATTTTCTCGTTTTTCCACAGATTGATTTTGTTCTTAATGCCACTACGCTCTAGTGTGGGTTGATGATTGATTTCAATATCTCTAGCATGAGCCGTTTGTAATCTTTGGAGCATGGAGGTAATGCGAGACTCGTGATATGGTTTGAGAATATAATCGAAAGCCTCAATTTCAAAAGCCTCAAGTGCATGCTCCTTATAAGCAGTAATAAAGACGATATAAGGTTTCTTCGCAAATTTGCTAATACTCTTACCCAATAGGACACCATCTAACGAAGGGATATTAATATCTAGAAAAATAACATCCACTTGCGCCTCCTGCACGAACTTAAGTGCATCAATCCCATCTTCGAACCGCCCAACGATTTCAATATCACTATGCGCTTTAATTAGGTACTCTAATTCTTCTCGTGCCAGGTATTCATCTTCCACTAGAATTGCTTTCATCGAATCTCCTTCTGTATTACAAAATGTATGTGAGTTCCTTTATCCAGTCTACGAATCGTTAATCCTTCGCCATATATGAGCTTCACGCGTTGGTGAACATTGTAGAGACCGATCTTGTTCTCTGGAACTTGTCCTGTATAGATATTGTTGATAATAGCTTCCTCGATGCCTACACCTGTATCTTCGATGGATATCCTCACATGATTCCCTTCATCCTTAACGCCAATCGTTACCGTTCCAACACCTTTGGATTTCAAAATACCATGAACAATGGCATTCTCCACTAAAGGTTGAATGATAAGGCTTGGGATGTTGATACTAACATCATCAATATCATATATGACCTGCAGACGATTACCAAATCGAGCGGTCTCAATCTCCACATAGTTACGGACCTGTTGAAGCTCCTTATTAATATCAATAAAGGGATCATTTAACTCCAGATTGTATCGCAAATAACCGGACAAATTGACGATGAGTTCCCGTGCCTTATCTGGATTGATCCGGATGGAAGAAATAATCGCGTTCAACGCATTGAACAAGAAATGCGGATTGATGCGAGACTGTAATGCTTTTAGCTCTGCTTTATTGGCCATTTCTTTCATCTGCTCAATGCGGGATACTTCCATCAAGGTAGAAATAATCTGAGACAATCCAATCGCCATCGTTTGCAGAGGATAAGTAATCTGCTGAGGTTTGCGGTAATAAATTTTCAGTGCCCCGGTGACGTCACCCTTCTCCCGAAGAGGGATAATAATGAGTGACTTAATGGAAGGATTGTTATGCTGTTCTTCATGATTGCGGATCGTTATTTCCCCAGTTTGGATGGTGGCCCTCGTCTCGTCACTAATCATTTCGTTACCAAGATTATAGTATTCAGATCCCATGCCTACATAAGCTAGGATGTTCTTGGTGTCCGTTATAGCGACCGCATCCGCTTGGATATCTTCCCGAATAATGTTACAGATGGTGTTCAGGGACTCCTTGTTAATGGAACGGAAATAAGGCAGGGTCTTATTCGCTATATCAAGCGCTAGCTTAGCTTGTTTAGCTGCAATTGTCTCCTTCTCACCTTCTACCCCTTGGATCAATAGTACGATTAGACCCACGCTGATCTCGCTAAGAATAAGGGGCGCAGCAATTTTTGATACGATATCTACACCTAGGTAATGAGGCTCAGCTAATACCAGAATTAGAATCATAGTCAAAGCTTCGCACAACATTCCAGCAATAATACCGGCAATCCACTGTTTTTTCTTAGGTGATTTCAGATGAATGTATCCAGCAACAATCCCCGCAACAATACTTGCGATAAGGCAAGGTAGGGAAGTAATGCCATGAATATCGATGAGATAACGGTGTACCCCTGAGAGAACTCCTGTACTAATCCCCACAACAGGGCCGAATAGAATTCCGCCAGACATGATAGCGATCATTCGAACATTTACTAAGGATCCTTCTACATTAATGCCCGAATATGTCCCCAGAATAGCAAACAGGGTGAAGAGGGCAGATAGAATGATTAGTTGTTTAGGATGGTAGATATCCTTTTGGAAAATTTCCTTGAATTGTGGAATAAGGGTTAGAAAGAATAAGCAGCTGAGAAGAAGCGATGCACGTTCAAATTGCTGTAACAGAATTGCTAAATCGGCATTCAATAAGGCGTCCTCCAGACATGGTGATTACAATGGTTTCTATTATGCGCTTATTGTTTCAAAAATCAACAAGATCAGTGCTACATGGACCTAACCTAAACTGCGCAAGCCTAACCTAATTGTGAGATGGGTTGAACTGTGTTAATATGGAAGCAACTATAATGATCGGAGGCTTCTCGAAGAGATGAATGATAAATTCCGTTACTACACTTTGTGCCACTAATTGAATAGTGCAAAGGCTCTGCTCCTCGTGCAGGGCGAACGGGATTGGTCTGTTTATTTTGAAGAGAACGCCATTTATTTAATAATGCGAATATCTACATGAATAAAGAGGGAGAACTATTCCACCCTCTTTTTGTTGTCTTTATGCATTATTGAACCCTAGAATCCACGGTTAACGGACCGAAAAGACCCTTAGTTGTATGGAAGTGTATAACTAAGGCATTCATGTGGGTAATGATGGATATATCTCGTTCGCTTAAGCCACAGGAGATCAGCCTGAGGTTTTTTATTTTGAACGTAATGGAGGTTTTACTTATGGAAGAACAACAGAAAGCGATTGTAGTAGGTGTTAACGTGAAACATCAGGAGGACTTTGAGTACTCTATGGAGGAATTAAGGAACTTATCTTCCGCTTGTCATGTAGAAGTGGTAGGACAGCTTGTACAGAACTTAGAACGCGTGAACAATTCTCATTATATTGGAAAAGGGAAAGTGCAAGAGGTTAAGGCGTTGTATGATATGCAAGGGGCGAACATGGTTATTTTTAACGATGAATTGTCTCCCTCTCAGATTCGTAACTTGGAAGCAGGATTACAGTGTAAAGTAATCGATCGTACCATTCTCATCTTGGATATATTTGAGAAGCGGGCCAAGACGCGGGAAGCACAACTTCAAGTAGAAGTCGCGCAACTGCAATATATGTTACCTAGACTTATCGGATTACGGGAATCATTGGGTCGACAAGGCGGTGGCGTTGGGACCAAGAACAAGGGAGCAGGGGAGACGAAGCTAGAGCTTGATCGTCGCCGAATTGAGGATAAGATCAGTGCTTTAAATAAAGAACTAGAGATCCTCGTATCTCAGCGTCAGACCCAACGGAAGAAGCGTCAAAGAAACGAACTTCCCGTAGTATCGCTGGTTGGATACACCAATGCAGGCAAATCAACAATTATGAATGCAATGGTAGAGTCGTTCGGGCCATCAAGTGAGAAGTTGGTATTTGAAAAAGACATGTTGTTCGCAACACTCGAAACTTCGGTTCGGAAGATCCGTCTCATAGATAATAAATCCTTTCTACTTACGGATACCGTTGGATTTGTAAGTAAACTGCCGCATCATCTAGTTAAGGCATTTCGTTCTACGCTTGAAGAAGTGGCTGAGGCGGATCTACTGATTCATGTTATTGATTATTCCAATAGCGAGCATGAGAACTTGATGGATATTACGGATAACACGTTAAAAGAAATAGGCATCACAGATATCGATACCGTGCTCGCTTATAACAAGTGTGATATGGTTGATTGCACGATTCCTCTTGTGAAGGATCAGAGTATCTACCTTGCCGCGAAACAGAGAGTGGGTCTAACTGAACTTGTAGATATCATTTCGTCCCATGTCTTTAAAGATTATATTCATTGCGAAATGTTTATTCCTTACGAACAGGGACAAGTGGTCTCATATCTTAATGAACACGCCCACGTGATATCTACCGCATACGATCCTGCAGGTACTCGCTTAAATATAGAATGTAGACCGATGGTTATTGAGAAATATCGTGAATATGTTGTGTGAGACATTGTAGAAGAACAAATGAATGAAATGAATCATACACCAAACAAGGCTCCTGCGATTACCGCAGGAGCCTTGTTTGTTATAAATAGACACAAGCTTGTTTACAATACACTATATAAGAACGGTTTCGTGTTGAACAATATACGTTATTTACTTAGCGATTAGATCTTCAGGGTTCTTTATTGGAGTCGTTGGACCTTCACCGTAAGGAAGTAGCAAAGAGAAAGGATCAGTTACTATTACGGAAGAAGCCTCGTATTTTGCCACTACTTTATAATTGGATGGTACATAAGTAACGGCAGTAGATTTAGAGATAACTTGTAAATTCATTTGGCCAGGATCGGGTTGATTGATATTGAAGTACAGAGTTGCAGTCAGATCTTTGCCAAATTCAATACGATTAATGGAGGTCGTATAACCTGAGTTAGGAAGATTATCAACGGTAAGGGATACTTTGTTAACGCCAACTGCAGCTTTTTCTAATGCAACAATGCCCTCGTAAGACTTTGTAGGTGTAACGACCTCTTTCACAGGTACAATTTTCTTAACGAACTCCGTAGCATCATATATCAATACAGCTGCTTCGGAGCGGGTAATGGCTTCGTTTGGACGGAATTTTCCATCATCACTTAAAGTGATAAGTCTCATGTTTAATAGAGCCTGCAAGCTGTTCGAAACATCTGGAGAGAGCTTTTCACCGTCTGAGATGTTAATGTACATTAGGGTTACTGGGAAGTTCCCTTTCGTCATGAGTGCTTGGTGGACTAAGTGTGCAAATTGAGCGCGGGTCATTGGATCTGTAGGATTTACCATTTTATCGACGGATAGTCCATTCTGCTGAGCGATTAGGAAGGCTTGGGAATACCAAGCTTTATCAGCTACTTGAGTGAAGTAGACACTTGCTTTAGATTGTTTGTTATTCAGTTGTAAATCGAAAGCGTTAACTAATAACTGAATTCCTTGAGCGTAAGTTACTTTGGACTTAGGAGCGAATAGATCATGTGTAATTCCGTTTATTACGCCTTCAGCTTGTAGAGCATTGATTTTGGATTCAGCTGGGTTACCCGACAGATCTGAGAAGGCAAGTGCGGATGTGCCAAAAGACAGCGATGCTGCCAAGATACCACAAGCCACAGCGGTCTTAGTGGTATTGAACTTGAATAATTGTTTTTTCATTTGTATCACCTCTACATCTATAGATGGGTAATACTAGAAAAATGTTGCAGTTTGTGTACAACTTATTTTTCATAATGCTGTAAATGAATAATGAGCGCTGAAAACATCTATTTGGAAATTATATTTAATTTACAGAAACAAATCATTGACTAATTTCAGTGTGACGATTTTAATAGAGATATAGCAATTGTTATCGTATGATGATGATATTCTATAACAAATACAAAATTGAATATGGATCTTCGGGGTAAGGTGAAATTCCTGACCGGCGGTGAGAGTTCTTTTTTATGACAGATTGTTAAGCCAAGCGAGATTGGGTTTGGCAATCCATCATTATGAACTTATAGCCCGCGACTCGTCTTTCATGAAATGATGAAGGCGACTGACTTGGTGTGATTCCAAGGCCGACGGTAAAGTCCGGATGGGAGAAGATCAACAATAATGCATGATGTGGTTTTTTTGCTACACGCACGCTTATTTGATCATCCCTCGTAATGTCGACATCTGTCGATGACGGGGGATTTCTGCTGTAAGACCCCATATTCAGTTGAAGGGGACAGAGAAGATGGAGAGTGTTAATTCAAGTGTATCAGTAGGAGAGAAACGTTCAAAGAGTGGATTTTGGCTAGTGGTATTAGGAGCGGCTTTATGGGGTGTAGATCCGTTATTCCGGATTATTTTATTGGAATCACTGACTTCAACTCAGATTGTTCTGCTTGAGCATATTATAATTGCCTTGTTTGTAGCTCCAGTGTTATGGAAGAATCGCCATGAACTTCGTGGATTGCGTATGCGGCATGCTGTTGCACTACTATTTATATCCTGGGGTGGATCTGCGATAGCAACGATTTTGTTTACAATGGGTCTCGCTAATGGGAATCTTAATGCTGTATTGTTACTTCAGAAGTTACAACCACTGTTCGCAATTATTATGGCGAGAATGTTATTGAAGGAACGATTGCCGAAGAATTTCTCGCTCTTGTTTCCTATAGCACTTTTTGGAACGTATTTACTTACTTTCGGATTTGAATTTCCTGTAGGACATTGGAATGACTTCGTTCAAGTGGGAAGCTTACTTTCTCTCGGGGCAGCTGCTTTGTGGGGAGGGTCAACCGTGATGGGTCGCCTGATGGTCGGACAGATGAAATATGAAACAGTAGCTTCGATGAGATTCATCCTAGCATTACCGTTACTACTTGTTATCTCCTGGGGTGAGGGCGGGATTTGGAATTTACCAACAGGATCGACCGCTATGATTGCAGTTGCTGTGAATCTTTTTGGGCAAGCACTATTACCTGGACTACTCAGTTTACTGGTCTATTATAAAGGACTTACGACTACTAAAGCTTCCGTAGCTACACTTGCGGAGTTGAGTTTCCCTATGGTGGGTGTGATTATCAATTGGATTGTATTCGACATTGTCGTCACTCAGACTCAAATCCTTGGATTTGTTCTGATATGGGTAGCATTATTTGCAATTTCTAGACAGGGTGGGGAAAATGCTCCTACTTTGTAGACTACTATAAGGATTTAATACAACCTCTCGTATCCATGAAATCTAATGGGAACGAGGGGTTGTTTACATGAAACTGAGATGCGTTATATCCACTCATATTATCTGTACACATTTGATATTAGTGTGGTAATTGCAGGGGATGAAGTTATCCCTTCATTATATAGCTATAATTTAACCCTTTCAGAATTACGCGCTTTCAAGTGACAAGTAGGATCTATATTAATGGTTCATTAGCAAAAAAAATATGGGATAGTTACACCGTAGATCATTGCTCTTCTAATGGTGAAAGGAGTGAAATTATAATTGTAAATATTTATAACTTGCATAGATGTAGAAGGGCGTGGTATATTTTAAATCCGGAAACTGAGAGGACAAGAAATACTCAGTGAAGAAATGAAAATGTTAAAAAGGTTTTGAAAAAAACACTTGCATTATCAAACCGGACATGATAAGATATAGAAGTTGTCGCCGAGAACATCTGGTGCTAACGAAACGAAATAATTGGTCTTTGAAAACTGAACAACGAGTGAGTAGATTTCACGAAAGTGAAATCAAAACAAATGAGAAATCATTTGATAGAGAATGGAAATTCTCGCCAGTTTGTTTCAAAATGAGCATTTCGCTCTTTCTAAATACCAATTTGGAGAGTTTGATCCTGGCTCAGGACGAACGCTGGCGGCATGCCTAATACATGCAAGTCGAGCGGAGTTGTTTTGAAAGCTTGCTTTCAAAACAACTTAGCGGCGGACGGGTGAGTAACACGTAGGTAACCTGCCTGTAAGACTGGGATAACTACC
>NZ_FTNK01000010.1 GCF_900156375.1 Paenibacillus macquariensis | reverse complement strand
GAAATCTACTCACTCGTTGTTCAGTTTTCAAAGACCAATTATTTCGTTTTGTTGTTACCAGTGTGTCCCGGTGACAACTTTTATATCATATCATGTCCGGTTCGTTTGTGCAAGCTTTTTTTCGATTTAAGTTTCATTCGATATTGGCTTGCCGATTCAATAAATGTGTTATTTACTGGCCGGAATAAGAATATATCATGTCTAGTACTATAATAACAAGTTGTAATAATTGACAAATATCCGGTCACATCCACTCTATTATCCCTACTAAGTAGTTAGCGGTTAATTATTAACTCATCCTATTTGAGGCTTCTCACTGAAATAACTGTCCATCAACCTTGTAATAGCCCTATTATAGATGCCTCTATGAATTATTACTTCATTATAGTGGACTTCACCCGAACTAAATAAGTTGTTGATGTACTATTTTTGAGGTCTAGGGCAAGACTGTTTCTCTAGACCCACACATGTCGTTTCCAGTATGATCAGTAGACCATAAAATTCGGAGGTCACGCTAATTTGGATGCTTACAACGAAATTAGAGAAGGCGAAAAAGGTGCATGGGTCAGTATCATTGCCTATGTATGTCTCTCTGCTCTTAAATTATTCATTGGTTTCACTGCTGGATCGGAAGCATTACTTGCCGATGGTCTAAACAATACAACCGACATCATTGCCTCATTCGCCGTTCTGATTGGTCTAAAGATTTCTCGCAGACCACCCGATCATGATCATAAGTATGGACATTTCCGTGCTGAGACAGTGGCTGCATTAGTAGCATCCTTCATTATGATCGCTGTTGGAGCGCAAGTATTATATCAAGCGGTACAGAAATTCTTCGAACCTACTATAAGTACTCCAAATATGATTGCAGCATGGACGGCATTGTTCAGTGCTCTCGTTATGATGTTTGTGTATCGATATAATATTCGTCTTGCAAGAAGAATTAACAGCCACGCCATTACAGCAGCAGCACAGGATAACCGCTCAGATGCCCTTGTCAGTATAGGTGCTTTCATTGGAATCGTTGGGTCTCAGTTCGGATTACCTTGGTTAGATCCATTGACTGCCACTCTCGTAGGACTGATTATTGTTAAAACGGCTTGGGATATTTTCAAGGATGCCTCTCATGCTTTAACTGATGGTTTTGATGAGAAAGAGCTTGTTAAAATAAAACAGACGGTCGCTGACACCCCAGGTGTGGAGTCTATAAAAGATATTAAAGCTCGAATACTAGGGAACAATGTGTTGGTTGATGTAACTATTCAGGTAAATGGTTACTTAAATGTCGTGGAAAGTCATGATATATCAGAAGAAATCGAGGACCGTATGCTGACTGAACATAAGATTTCACATATTCATGTTCATATTGAACCTATAGAAACATTAGACTGAAATGATACTTTCACAATAAATTGAATATAATGTTTGAAACCTTCATAAGATGGTTAACTATATAAAGTGAAATAAAGATAAATCCTCGTATCTTGAGGACAAACAAAACTTTAGTTCAATTTATACATAGGTTACATCTTGAGAAGGTTTTTCTTATTTTAACGTATCTTAAACCAAATTTAAGCTGCTACTAAGGTAAGAGCTTTATAATTACGATATCACGATGGATTAAAGAAGAACTGACCGCACCACAACATTAAATATTTATATCAGAATTACATATATAGAAATGAGGTACTTATGAAGAAAATCATTATTGTCGGCAGCATGGTATTTGCTATAACCGTCGGTGGAATTTCTTGGAACAGCCATGTAAGTGCAAGTCCAATTATGTTAGACCTTAATACAACCGCTCCAGTCAAAGAAGACTTACTTCACGTTCTTAAGCTTTCTTCTAATGAAGAATTATATAATGCACTATATGATGGAAGTACACTTGCTGATCTTGCAAAAGATAATAATGTTGATGTTCAAAAGGTGATTAGCTTACAGGTTGCTGAATTAACAGCTCAAATAGACTCGCGTTATGCTAGTGGTAACCTTACGGATCAACAATATAACGAACAGAAATCTGAAGTCAGAGATCTAATTACACAAAGTGTGCATGGTCTATAATATGACATCGTACAATAGGGGGCACTGTCCGTGTTAACGGGGTGCCTTAAGAGATAGGATTAACGAAAAGTGAGATACAAACTGGCCACAGTTTGTATCTCACTTTTTTCACATTTAAGAGACTTTACTTCTATTATCTTATACCATTATTTATTTCCTACCATAATCGGCTTTGATTTCTCCCCATTCTTTCGTCTCCCACTTACGTACCTGATTATCATAGTGATTCGTTTGTAACCAATGTAGCGCGCGATCCACTAGACCCCATACTTCCTTCGTTGATTCATCACGTTCTAACGTTGTCGCAACTTGCTTTTCTCTCACCCATTTCAAAGCAGTTCGAGAGTCGCTATATACCGTCTTTGTACTACCTTCCTTTTTCAAATACGCTAAGGAATGTACAATAGCTAGGAACTCCCCGAGATTATTCGTACCTTTGAGAATAGGCCCTTGAGAGAATATAACTTCTCCCGTCTGCGTATTAACACCTCGATATTCGATAGGCCCAGGATTCCCCCTAGTTCCTACATCAACTGAAATGCTGTTATAGTCAATTTCTTCGATCGACTTCTCGGCTGCAGGCTTACTTGTCCTACTTCTCGTAGGAGTGCTACCTTCTGACTTCTTCTGTCCCCAATGCTGTTTCCAGCCCTCTCGATAGGCTTGTTCCGCTTCTGATTTCGATTCATATGACTTATATTTGGCATCTTTAAATTGCGCTACTTGGGATTGGCACTCAGGCCAATTCGTGTAGATTCCAGGCGTATTTCCAACCCATACTACATAATATTTTTGTTTAGCCATGACTAATCGTCCCTTCCTCAGTCCATTCAAACCCATATATAATTATAAACGGCTAACACGCTAAGTGATAGATAGACCTTCTTTAAGTGTAGCCCTTTCCAAGTAATTTATGGATGACATTTCACGACAGGGATATAAATATTCATTACGGCACCTATTTGGCTATGGCATCTTTCATCATAGAACTCAAAATCCACTTTGTCTGGTGCAAATTCATAGCCCGAATTCGGAAACCATTCTTCAAAAATATATCTCCATGTCCCCGCAATCGCTTGTGCGAATCCATGATCTTCATAGTTCGCAGGGGGCGTGGTGAATACCGCATATGTTGCCTCCGGAACGAAGCTGGTGAACATATCTTGCGTAGCTTTTTCAAAATATTCATCTTTAACACCTATGACATATGTGAAACTACCGGCCTCCAAGTCTTTTGGTGGATAACATAAACAATACTCCCCGTGTTCCTTCGGCTTGATCTGTTCATATAAGTTCGCTTCAAGTCCTTCTACATTAAAGTAATCCCATAATGCTGGAATTCCTCGCTTCTGATAATCCTCTTCGACGGTGGTGTGCAATGGATACCCTATAATGCTAAAAGATGGTTTGGTACTAAAGGTAGGGTCTAGAATAATTCCTCCTACGTTTAGAAATTTATGATACGCCCTAAGGTTAACGTTACTCGGGATTCGTTCACTTGCATGCATACGATATTGCTCGGGGGAGCAGCCATACACTTTTCGGAATGCTTTACCGAAGCCCGCATGTGTCTCGAAGCCATAATCCATTGCAATATCGATGATACGTTTTCCTTGGAATAATTCTGCTACTGCATAGGCAAGACGCCTTTTTCTCACATAGTCCATAGGAGGCATACCTACGTATATATAGAATAAACGATAGAAGTGATATGTTGAGAATCCTGAGATTCGAGCTAACTCTTCCACAGTAATTTTTTCTTTGAGGTGTTCTTCGATATAATCAATACTCCTCTGAAAGCACATCATGTAGCTCACTCATCTTCTCCCTCCCTCACAATAAACTGTACATCCATTGTATCCCTTTCTAAAGGTACTGACTGTTCCTAAATGAACATCTTTTGCGAGCATTCAAATCAACTACAAAAAGAGCATCCGACCTTATTAGCAGCCGTTGCTCTATTGTCTTCGTTCCACTTCACTTAACAGCTAGATCTACTTGATCGGTAGTAAGATAGCAATGGTTGTCCCCTTACCTACCTCGCTTGTAATATTCACACGTCCATGATGTGAAGCAATAATATTATTCACGATCATCATACCAAGTCCATTACCATCACTTTTAGTTGTGTAAAAAGGATTGCCGATTCTACTCAATACTTCAGGGGTCATGCCCTCTCCATTATCTGTAATCCTTATCCGTTGGAAAGAACCTTCTATGTCTAATGAGATGTGGATCTCTCCCCCAAAGGGTAACGCCTCCATTGCATTTCGAAGGATGTTTAAGAATACTTGCTTCAACTGATTACGATCACACTTAACTTGTACATCTTCTATAGTTTCACTTACGATCGAAATATCACTTATATCCGCATGAATTTGAAAGATACTCAGCACTTCTTGGAGAATTGTACTACTATACTCTTCTAAGAACTGAACTTCTTTAGGTTTACCCAAAATCATAAAGTCATTAATGATAACATTCATTCGCTCTAGCTCAGACATAATAAGGTCATAATGAAGCAACTTCGAATCTTTTCCCGACAATTGAATCATACCTTTAACGGTTGTGAGGGGATTTCTAATCTCATGGGCAATACTTACGGCCACTTCACCTGCATACACTAATTTTTCCGTATTTCGCAATAATACTTCTGTTTGTTTCATCTCCGTAATATTACGTAAGGTACCGACGATACGAATTAGCTTTTGTTGATCGTAAATAGGAACGACATCCAACATGTAATAGCGAATAGCCCCCGTCACTTGCAGAGCTAACTCTACCCCAACATATGCCTTACCCTTGTCGATGACATCTTGAAAAAAATCACCTATTAGATTTACTTCAAATATAGAGCTATAGAGGTATCGCTCTTTGTCCTGATTATCCCAGTTAAGCATTTTAAGGATATTCTCATTTAATTCGACGACGCGTCCCAATGCATCTGTTACAACAACACCATAATAATTCGTCTCTAATAATACCTGATTCAAAATATGATGTTCTGTATTCTGCCTACGTAATAGAATCTCACGTTCAATAGAATCCGCCAACGTACTTATCAATGCAAGTAAACTAGGATGGGCATAGTTGGTCACTGTCATTAATGATAATGTACCTACTATTCGATTACCTCCCTCGCCATAGATAGGCGCGGTACAACACACCAACTCTTTCAATACATGGTGATAATGATCCTCGCCTACGACCTCAATAGGCTGACCATAACGAAGACTTAAAGCAATGGCATTCGTTCCCATATCTTCACTAAATTGTACTCCCGCTTTAATACCTAACTGGCTAGCCGATTCAATTATCGAAGAATCCCCACTAAATGAAATAATGTACCCCTCATGATTTGAGATTGAAATGAGATATGGATACCCCGATGTGGAGGAAAGAAACTTATCAACGAAGTAGTTTATTACCTCTAATACTTCGCTATAATTATATTTTTCTGTCTCTAACTCCTCATCAGTGAAACACCGCTTAAATACGGGTGGTATATCTGGTCTGAGACCTTGCTCTATACATCGTTGGTTAGATCTCCTAATCATTTCGTCAACCTTCATTATATCGACCTTCATTCTTTACTATTACTTCATTCTTGATTCATATGTATGCGCTATCTTCATTCTAACTCGCTAGTCCTACTTACACTATCTAAATCTTAGTGAATAGAGACATTTTGTTACATTAACTGCGAAATTATTTATTGAAAAGTAAAAATGATACACTAATATCAGACTAGAAAATAAATAATATCAGGAGGACCCAATGCAACCATTTACGCAACAAGTCATTGATATCATACAAGCGATTCCTAAAGGCAAGGTTATGACATATGGTCAGATTGCTGCATCTGCTGGAAGTCCACGGGGAGCCAGACAAGTTGTTCGAATTCTACACACGATGAGTGATAAGTATGATCTCCCTTGGCACAGAGTGATCAACGCCAAGGGTGAAATAGCTATTACGGAAGATGAGTCACGTTTTCTTCAAAAGGTATTACTTGAGGAAGAAGGTATTAAGACCAACGAGGACAGACGGATCGACCTATCCATCTATCGTTATGATGGATAGGTTCTGTAGAACCATAACGATCATTCCATCTTGTTAATAATAACTACGGTTAACGGATCTAGGCTAATCGAATGAGCTGAAAGTTCAAAACCTACTTTCTTAGACACCTCTACGGTCCCCGCTTCATCCTGATCCACTAACACTACTCCCGCCGTCAAGTCCTCTTGCAGGGTTAATTCCCTTGTTCTACTGTCTGCATTCACAAATACGTAGTAGTTCCCGGTGCCATCCGTTGCCTTATTCTTATAACCGATCACAAGGTCGCATGCTTTCATTTCAGGTGCCTCGATACGTGTAACGCTAGCATTAATTAATTCCTGATTACCCAATCGAAATGCATTTGTTGATCTCCTCAGTGACACCAATCCTGCGGTATACTCCCTAGTTATATGGTTCACAGGATACCGAAGCGCATCTGTCGCCTTCGCCCAATCAAATCTATTGATAGCATCCGATGAATCGAAGGAATCATGAATGAAATATCCGAACACCTGACCCTCTTCATCCTCAAAAGCATAGTACTTCTGTTCCGGTATACCATCCGCCATCCACTGTTTCGTTCGACCATATTCCTGTCCGCCATGGAGAAAGGCAGTTCCTTGCGAAGTTAAAATCAATGCATTACCCAGTCTGACTCGTCTATGTATTTCTATGTCGTGAGCCGGTATGGCTGGATCCTTCTTGGTCGTTTGTACAATTACATCATATAGGGTGAGATTATCATGCGCTTCTATATACTGCACGATGTCCCCCGGATTGTCCGTTGGTATATTCGAAGGTTGTGCTTTTATATTATTAAAAATGACTGATATATCTCGGGCTCCACCTGTAAGGAACCTCTGTTCACCTTCAAGACCAAATCCCGATTTCAATTCATTTCTAATCTCATCAGAGAATACGCCAACATCATTGGTCTTATCCATCCAGTCTTGGGTTGCACCTTTAGCTGCAAGCGTTGGCTCTGATAAATGTCCCTGAAAACTTCTCCAGCCTTCCCCAATGAACAATGCGTTAGCATTGAGTTCCGCTGCTGCATTATAGGCTTCTTGCACAGCCTCATAAGTTAAATCGCCCATCATATCCCAGCGCATGTCATCAATTTTGTACTCATCGAACCAGTACTTCACAGAATCAACCATCAGCTTCTTAGCCATCTTACGATTACTTGCCAGATTATTTCCAAAGCCACCAATAAACTGTCCCTCTGCATTCTGCCATGCATAATAGTTCGGAACGATATCATTCAGAAAGTCTGCTAGCGCCACATGTGTGTACACAACGTCTAATATGACGCCCATTCCCGCTTCATGAATGGCATGAATCAATGCTTTTAACTCTTTAATTCTCAGTTGCGGATCGGTAGGGTCCTCTGAATATGCACCATCGGGGGAGAAATAATGGTGTGGATCGTATCCCCAGCTATAGGTATTATCCTTAGCCGAGTATTCGAGTTGTCTCTCCTCCATTGCAGCCTCGTCTCCAAAATACCACGCCATCACAGGAAGTAGTTGCACATGTGTAACACCAAGGGATTGGATATAATCAATCTTGTCTTTAAATGCACTGAAGGTTCCCCACCTTGCATTCAAATCGCCTTCAATTGAAGGATCTGATGTAAAATCTCGTATATGTACTTCCCAGATGATTGCATCGCATCGATTGTTGTACCCTTCAATACTTGCAAAATCATACTGGTCAGGATTAGTTTCACTCAAATCAACAATCGCTGCTTTTCCAACCCTATCCCCATCAAGACCTGGCTGTCCCTTTGTATCCACTCTGCATATAGCCATTGATTTCGCATAAGGATCGAGAACTTTCCTAGTTTCCCCATTATTGGTTACTTCATATTGATAGAAATATCCCCGAAGATCGGTAACGCCCAGATCCATGGGTACTACCTCCGTTGACCATACACCCTGATCTCCGAGGTTCAAGTTAACACGGCCAATAAACTGTGATGCATCTCGTTTGTCATAGAAATTCGCTGTGACACTACTTGCAACTGGAGCCCAAATTTTAAACGTTACTCTATTTTCCCTGTATGTTGCTCCGAGGTCATCCCCCTCGTAATAGTACAATTCATCGAGTACTTTCCAATCCATAGAGATCGCTCCATTCCATCTATCACGAGTATATACTTCAATTATGAGATAGATATGAATATTCTATTCTTGGAATTAGGAGAAACATGATTCAGCTCATTACTCAATCATCAGAATTTCACGAATTTCCTGCTCCGACAGCACTGACAAATCCTGTTGACCCGGCTGAATCACTTCGTCGATCAAATTTCTCTTCTTCTGCTGTAATTCATACATCTTTTCTTCAACCGTGCCTTGTGCAACAAGGCGTATGACTTGTACAACTTTCTTTTGTCCGATGCGATGTGCACGATCAGCCGCTTGTTCCTCTACTGCAGGGTTCCACCAAAGATCATAGAGAATAACGGTATCTGCTCCCGTAAGGTTTAGTCCCGTACCTCCCGCCTTTAGGGAGATGAGGAACAAGTCGTGCTCTCCTTCATTAAATCGATTACACAACTCCACTCGATCTGACGCAGGTGTTTGTCCATCCAAGTAGAAATATGGCACGCCTTGCCGACCCATTTCTCTTCTGATCAAGCCGAGCATCTCTGTAAATTGTGAGAATACCAACATTCGCTTACCCGCACTCCGACATTCTTCAATGATCTCCATGAGTTGCTCGAATTTAGCCGAACTACCCGTATACTCTGGTACGAACAGCGCAGGATGGCAACACAACTGGCGGAGTCTCGTCAAACCAGCTAGTATCTTGATTCGATTCTTCTGAAAGCTCTTCTCCTTCAAATGTTTCACCGTTTCATGCTTCAGTTCTGCCAAATAGGCCACATAGAACTTCTTCTGCTCTGGTAGCAATTCGGATACCTGTATCGACTCAATCTTGTCCGGTAGCTCCTTCAGCACATCACTCTTAAGACGCCGCAGTAAGAACGGACGGATTCGCTTAGCCACGTTATCTCGGGATAAGTTCGCAAAGACTTTTCTACTTGTAAATAACTCTGGGAATACCACGTCGAAAATAGACCATAGCTCGTCGATCGAATTCTCCACGGGTGTTCCCGTGAGGGCAAATCGATGTCGTGCCCTAATTCTTCTCACCGTCTGTGCAGTCTGTGTCGTATGGTTCTTGAAAGTCTGTGCCTCATCCAAAATCAGTGTATGGAACGTTGATCCAGCATAATATTCGAAATCTCTACGTATCAACGGATACGAGGTAATCAGGACATCCACTCCTGATACGTTCTTCACCATACGACTGCGTTCTTCTTGCGTACCGTCAACGATATTCACGATCACTTCAGGTGCAAATTTCTTCAGCTCATTGCGCCAATTGTATACAAGAGAGGCAGGTGCAACGATTAAAGTTGGCATCTTCTCACGTCTTATCTCAGGTAATACGGAGACAATGAAGGCAATGCTTTGTAGTGTTTTACCAAGCCCCATATCATCTGCCAGAATCCCACCAAATCGATAGTTGGCAAGTGTCTTCATCCATTGATAACCGTATTGCTGATAATCGCGAAGTATCGAAGCAAGACTTTCCGGCATCGGGTAGTCCATCAGATCAGGATTACGCATGTTCTCAAGAAGACGACGAAATGATTTACTCAACCGAATCGTTTTACCTGTGTCTTGATAGTCCAGTAGCTTAAGCCCATGAATAACCGGTACACGGATGTCTGGTCCTGTCATCTTACCTGTTCCAATACCCGCTTCATTCATGAAACGCAACATCTCCTGAAACTTCTCACCCTCTAGGGGTACTAAGGCACCACTTGATAATCGATAGTACTTACTTTTCTCCTCAAGAGACTTCAATAGATGACGGATTTCTTGTTCTGGAATTCCATCGATATCGAACTTGAATTCTAGCCAATCATGTCTGGAATCCATATCTACCGTTATCTTTGGACTGGTAAGTCCATAATGGATTCTTGCTTTCACTGCTGTAGTTGCATAGACCTCGACCATCTTTTGCAATTTTGGAACGATTCGGTATAAGAAATCATACTCTGCATCTTCATCCGCTAGAAAATAGCCTGTTTCCGACTTCGCAAATGTGCTTTGTTCCATAAGATCGAGTATTCTCATTTCCAGATCGCCATCACGCATCAGAATGCGATCATCTCCACGTTGCTGGTTATTCTCTTCATCTAGAGGATTGATAATGACTCCCCCGTAGTGGAATTCGAGTCCAGCTAACAATCGATCCTTTACACGGTCCAAGTACAACTTAGCCTTCAAAGGTGTTTGCACCATACGCTCAGATACAGCCATTGCGATATGGACGTTCCCAATCTTCATCAAGCCTGGAATGACCTTTTCCATAAAAATATCAAGTTGCTCCTGTGCGATTCGGATCTGCTGTTTGTGGGAAGTCTCTACCATATGCTTCAACTCTGCAAGACGTTTGATTTCCTCATCAGGTAACTTCACAAGCTTCGCTCCGAATAAGACGATGCCATATGACTCCATGATTGTAATCGCATCTAACCCTTTGATGTCTAAATAATAGCCTTGTCCTGGATTATGATCGAACTCAAATTGAATGGGGATCGTCTCATCGGATACTGAAATTCCATCTTGTACAAAATCCCCTTGAGTCAACTTAACGACTGGTGCCTTCATTAACAATAATAGTAGATCATTCCAGTAGATCGGAGGAATCATTAACAAACGGTTCCTCTGACTCGCTTCCATGATGGCAAGTTCTTGGTATATCTCTTCACTATTATTGATCGCAATCAGATGGCGAATGACCGCATCATTTTCTTTAGAGAAGCAATGTATTTCTGGGTCATATGTGAAAAGATTGGAGAATACATATGTCTCCTCTCGGTCAATGACATCAAGGAGTTCACTTACGTTCTTCACGACGTATAACCGAGATGGACCGATTTTCATTTCTATACCGAACATGTACTTTCGATACCCGTTATATATTGGTTTGCAGGTGAACTCCATATCAAGCGGAGTTCTTGAATCGAAGTATTTGCGCTTATGAGTTGTACGAATCGTCTTCTCAGCAAATAACTCCAACATAAAGTTGGTCAATTGCGTCTCTCCTGCTGATACGCTAAGAGGTTCTTCTTCCTTATCATTTCGCTGCTGTATGTCATGAATATTTAGAAGCACCGCAGCGATATGTTGGCAGTACAGATCATACGAAGATAATGTCGGGCACGTACACTCTGCAAACACATCACCTTCGGAGTCTACCTTCACCGTAACTTGCTCGGTGCTTTTGCCTTTGACAGTCGCTGTATAGAATCCAGTATCCGAATCTGTATATGTAAAAGTTACTTTTCCCGTTTGGTAGTAAGACTCTCCTTTAACATAGGAGTTCTTTCCGCACCACAATCTAATGCTGCTTGGGGTCAACTGAACATCCATTACCTTGTATCCTCCTAATGAAAGGGCATTGTATATTTCCTATAATAACAGATAATCTCCTACTCTTCTGCCAGCCCCTTTTAGCGCGAATGATTAGAGCATTCTTCTCAACGAAAATACGGCCCTCAAGAGAGAGCCGGACTGTAGTAGCTATTAAACAAATTGTGTTAATAATTGATTGAACTTCTCGCGTTCTTCCCAGAAGCCACCGTGACCGCTGTATTGAAATGGGACAAGTTGTGAATTTCGTATTTTGGCTTTCAATACCTGAGCACTTGCAAATGGAATCACTTTGTCATGGATACCATGGATAATTAACGTTGGTACATTTATTTTATCAAAGTCATTATTCACATTCTCATCTCTGAGCATCACTATAATGGCCGCGGTCGACCAACTCGCTGCTTCTAACCCCATTTGAAAGAACCAATCGGAGAAACGGCTGGTTACATATTGAAAGAAAAACATATCCGTTACTTTTTGAAGCATGTTAGGTCGATCATTATACGTTAGTTCTAAAAACTGATTCGCTGTATCTGCCGTAAACCCAGTAGGCGCTGCAGCATCGATTAGGACAAGTTTAGATACGCCGTATCCTTGATACCGGCCCATATAACGAATGGCGATAGCTCCACCCGTCGAGTGAGCCGCTATTGTGAAGTTCTCTAATTGAAGTGCAGAGACGACAGCCCGAATATCATCCGCCAAACGGTCATAATTGTACCCATCAAAAGGTTTATCCGACTTCCCAAACCCTCTCCAGTCAATCCCAATACAGCGATATCCCATGGCAGGAAGAACATTAAATTGATACTCAAACTGCTTATGGCTTAAAGGCCAACCATGTATAAACAATATCGTCTTTTTCCCCGCCGGATTTATATCTTCAACATAATATTTCACACCCGGTTCCACATTCACATAATAGCCCATCTTGATTCCCCCGATTCGTAAAAATCTCATCAGAATCAAGATACTCATTTCGAAAGGAATAGGTGAATACCTATTTAATATTCATTTAAATGTCGAACCAATATGCCTTCTCTGTCGGGATGGTAACTTTGCAGGAGCCAGGTTTCAACAGACGGTCATCATCAACAAACATCGACTGTCCCTGAATCTCAACCATGTATCGATAATATGACCCCATGAACAAGTGATGGCGAATCTCTCCTTCCATCACCCAGCTTCCGTCTTCCTCAATTACTTCTTCATGTGCTATCGACCGCTCCAGTGTCTCAGCATTTGTTCCCCATTCATCTACAACAGGTGTCACTAAGGCGTCTCCAGAACGTAGCACAAGACGCTGCGGCTTCCCTTGATACTTAAGCGTAAGCGTATGGCTCTCCCCGAGAAACTGGGCAGTAAAGTAAGTAGACGGCTTACGGTATATTTCTTCCGGGGTTCCGGCCTGCTCTACTTTGCCATCATTCATCAGAATGACATAGTCAGCCATGGACAACGCTTCTTCTTGGTCATGCGTGACATACACCGCTGTAATCCCAAACGATTGCTGAATCGATCGAATTCCAATTCGAAGTCGTTGCCGCACCTTTGCATCTAGGTTCGAAAGCGGCTCATCAAGTAAGAGTACTTCAGGTTGAACGACGAGCGCTCGAGCTAATGCGATTCGTTGCTGCTGACCTCCAGAATAATGCTGAGGATAACGCGCTCCGATGTCTGACGTATCAATCTCAACACGCTCCAACACTTCGCGAACCCGTCTTTCTCGTTCTTTGGCGGGCACCTTCTGAAGCCTAAGGCCATAACCTACATTGTCAGCTACTGTCATGTGCGGCCAAAGTGCATAGTGCTGAAACACCATCGCGGCCTTCCGCCCTTGTGGCGATATACGTGTAACATCCCGAGACCCGAACAATATACGTCCTTCATCTGCTGTATGAAATCCAGCTAACGTTCGTAGCAATGTGGTTTTCCCGCAGCCACTCGGGCCAACTATGGCTGTCAATCCGCCCTCAGGCAGATGAATATTGATGTCTGTAATACCTCTTTTCTTACCATAGGCCTTCGTTAATCCTTCAATATAAATCCCCATGATTACACCCTCCCAAAAGCAGCCAAATATTCTGAACGCATATACTTCTGTAATAAGAACAACAGAAGAATACCCGGGATCATCAAGAGCACTGACGTGACCGAAGCTACTTGCATTTCGTAACCCCCAGCGGCATTATACATAAACACAGGCATCGTAATATGGTACGGAGCACCGATGAGCAAACTACCTGTGAATTCATCCAAAGAGTACAGAAATACTAGAAGCGTGCTAGCGATAATACCAGGCAGTGCTATCGGCAGCACCACATGAAAAAAAGTATATATTCGACTTCCCCCCAACATATATGAGGCTTCCTCCAATGGTTCGGCAATCGATTGGAACACAGATACTAACGTCCATAAAGAAAATACGAGTGCACCCACGAGATGAATCAAGATCAATCCCGTAAGTGTACCTACCAGATCCCAACGATACATAAGAACCATCACATTACTGAACACAGGAAGCTGCGGGAACGCCTGTGGTAATAGAAAGATAAGCAACACGATATGCTTCAGCGGAATCCGATTGCGCGCAATCACATATGCCAAGGGTACCGTGATAACAAGACAGATGATTGACACGACAATCGCGATACCAAAGCTTAGTCCCAGAGAAGACAACATTTTCCCTTCAAAGGCCTGTTGCCAATATTTAAATCCCCATTGTGTTGGGAATGGGTTCGGCCAGAACCACTTCTCTGCCACCGACCAGAGTAGCAAGCTCGAAAGTGGCCCAAAAATCATAAAAATGGATATTGCATAAATCGCAAAGCGTCGAGTTAAACGAAGAGTAGAAAACCAAGGTCCACGCTCTGACATCGGGGCTGATAGCAAGGCAACTTCTAGAGGTTTGCTCATTTCTTCGTTACCCCCTTCAAATAATAGATCGCAGCTCCAAGCGAAGCGATGTAAGTTAAGACCCCGATGGCGTTCGCGACCCCATAATTCTGCTGATACACAATCTGATGATACAAATCCATCATTATCATTTGCGAGCCTCCGGCATTTCCAATCATCGCTGGAATAGAGAAGGAACCTAGCATAGATGTAAAGGTTAGGACTGCCATGACTCCAACGCTTCCCTTATTCATGGGCACAAGAAAATGCCAAATGAGCTTCATCTTGCCTGCCCCCATCCCACGTGCTGCCTCTAGCATACTTTCATTCACCGAGCGGAAAGCACCTAGCATGAGAAGAAGTCCTATTCCAAGGTTCTTCCAGACAAGTGCCGCAACTAAGCCCAGTGAAGAGAAGGCAAAGGAAGGTAGTATATCGGGATTAAACATCCCGGTTATAGACAACGCCGAATTCAACGTACCGTGGGGTGCAAGGAACACCCGCATAGCGTGACCCACCACAACGAACGGAACGAAGAGAGGAATTTTAAATATAAATTCAAGCAACGGGTACACACCGAGCCGTAGCAATCCACCGATAATAGCTGTAATGATGATAAGCGCCACTAGACTTACTCCACAGATCCACAGGGTGTATAGATAGTCGCCTCCGTATATTGAAAGTGCCTCACTATAGTTATCTAACGTCCATACCCCTTCTTGCGAACGAAAGCTAGATTGCAAGGAGCGCAGAAATGGATATACAAAAAGCAGCGTAACAATAGCAAGCGCAGGGGCGGCAATCGCCGCTCCTGCGAGTTGTTGCTTTAACGTTAGTGAGAATGCATTAATTCTTCTCATAGGCACTCTTTAGGTTGCCAAAAAATTCGCTGATTGGGAAAGACTGCGATCTCTTGCTTAGATCCTCAGCCGTGATATCCTTATACAGTTTGGCTTTCACTTCTTCGCTAACCATTGGAAACACAACGCTAGCGTCGATGCCCGGATTCCAGCTATATTGGCCCACGATGATATTCGCTTGAACCTCTGGTGAACTTAAGAGATCCGCATATTGCATCGCAGCTTCTTTGTTCTTAGCATTCTTAGGAATGACAATGTACATCGGCTGTCCTGGTATACCAGGCTCAATTAATTTCATGCTGAACTTAGGGTTCATCCGGCCTTCATTAACCCATGAATTGAACATATCCACCCATACAGGGCCCATATCAATTTCACCGCGGTTAAGCATATCCAGTGTGCCGTTATTACCATTCGTATAGGTGACAGGCAATGATTTGAGTTCCTTCATAACCGCAGGCCACTTTTGCTCCAGAGCAGCATCGTATGGACCTTCACTCAACGCTTTGTAGTCACCTGTTTTCCAGTATGTATATGCTGTGGCGAAGGAAACGCCGCTCGCTCCATTCTGGATACCGTTATAGCCGAAGCGCTTCGGATTAGCTTTCATCCATGTCACCAGTGCTTCGAAGTTTTGTGGAAAATCAGTAACCTTCTCAGGATTATAAGCGAGTGCAACTTGGCTGTGGAACAACGGAACAACATACCCCGCCACATTTGTTCCCAAACTGTTCTTACTGTCGTCTGAGACAATATATTGTTTATTGGCAGACTGTTCAGTCCATTGTTCCAATAAATCGTTGTCTATCAATTGCTTCATTGCACTTTGATGTACGATGGCAAGGTCAATATCCCACTCTGTCTTCCCCGCATCTTTCTGTGCCTTTAATTTCTCAAATATCTTCTGAGATCCCGCATCCCCTGCACCCGTGTTTACCACACGTACTTCCGAGTCTGGGAACTTCCCTTGAAATTCACCCACAATATATTTTTCCTGAAGATCTGTCATGTTCGTGTCACCAGCGGTAGCCAAGTTCAGCTCGTATTTCTTAGTGGGTACTACCTTAGCAGTTGTATCGGTTGTAGTAGGCGTAGTTGCTTTGTTACTCACTGAAGTTTCTGTATTTCCTGATGACCCACATCCAGATAACACAGTCATGGTTAACGTTAAAGCGCATAATAAGTTAGTTACCTTCCTCATCTTCTCCACCCTCTATTATAAGATTTGACAATGCTGTCTAGACACCTTCAAAACCTATTATAGATATGATTTATTAACAGACTATCATTCGAGTGTTAAATTTATAAATTGCAGGTTACTAATTCCTTTCGCGATTCACCCAGAACTGAAATATATCATTTCGATAATAATCATAGGAGAACAGGATTGGTAGCTGATGCTGGTCAAAATGAGTTTGTTTCATCAAGAGGACGGTCGTATCCGGCTTAACCCGTAGCTTAAGGTATGCTGGGTCCGTATGTAGGGGTACAACAATTTCAGTGGTAGTTCCGCTAAGGCGTATCCCGCATTCATCCTCCAGAAATTGAAGGAGCGATCCATTCAGCGGTGTCCGGTTGAACGCCTCTTGTACAAGTACTAATGGCATAATATTGATGTTATAAGCAACCGGTTCTTGATTAGCAGTCCGTATTCTTTCATTTACTAATACTAACGTGCCGGGTTCGATCATCAGTCGCTCAGCCCATTCCGGTTGACACAACTCCGTTCGAATCGACTGTTCCAATTGCCCTTCCTTCAACCCGGCGGAACGTATAACTTCCCCTGTCGACATGAATTGGGTCATACTGCTTGGAATCGCAGCCAACGGACGCCGCACAAATCTTCCGATCCCAATTCTCACTTCAAGCTTTCCTTCCTGCTCGAGTTGTTTAATTGCAGCTCGCACCGTCTCCCTACTTACTTGGAAATAACGGGCCAGTTCAGGCTCGGATGGCAATTTATCATCAACCTTTAACTCCCCACTTTCCATTCTTCGAACTAACTCTTCTTTGATTCTCGTATATTGACTTACCCTTGTTTTATTGCTCATAAGTGGACTCATCCCATCCTTAACTATAGATTTGCACTCGGCTAACAAATCCTAAACACACGAACCCTATTAATGTAAGAGCATCGCAGTGTCTAGACAGCCGCAAGTCCTATTCTAGAAGAAAAACAGGAAGGACACAATCAAGAAACAGACTCCCTACCAAGCAGGAGTCTTCTCATTTAGGATCCATTATGTTTTCTGACAAACATAAATCATCTCATAACTTTCATTGGTTATAGCATTCTTATTCCAATCCTTATATATATGTATAATCTCAAATCCGTTGTTAGACAATACACGTTCCATTTCTTTCGGATATACATATCTCAGACTTATATTCGTTCGATTCCCGCTCACTAATTGCCCATCTTCGTTCTTATACTTTCTTATCGTTGTGTAGTGTTGGATCTGTTGCAGTGCGTCATACTTGCTAATGGAATCGTGACCCTTCCTGTTCCACATGCCAAATCAATGATAATACCATCAGGCTTTCTTGAAGCCCATTCGGATAGGAAAGGAACTTCCCCTATGTACGCATCATTCTCCAGGTCGTACAGAATAGGATTATCGTATTCATCTGCATTGTCTAAGATCCTTTTATCCGTCATAGAAGTCTCCTTTTTCTTCCTCTTTATATCGATTCTATCATCCCTACGATCTTCATAAATGACAATCTTTCACCTTTATTCTAGCAACCCCATCCACCCAACTCTTTAATCAAACATTCAACTACCATTCAGTTTCAATTCAGTTGACACATGTAAGATGGTTCGTAGATGTAAATCTCCCATTGATAACAACAAATGGATTGAAGAAATGGATGGAGAGTGGCGCTTATGGAGATGAACAAGAAGAAAAGGAAACGAACGTTATTTATTGTTGTAACCGTCATTGTTGTTGGCATCGGAAGCATCCTATATGCCCTTGCGAACCGATATTTGATCGAACATGTTGAAGTTGTCGTGCCGCATGAGAATAGGACATCCAGTAATGCAGGCGAGAATACGGCTAGCAACGCTAGTGATACAACTAACATCAGCACTCCTAGCAACGCCAAATATGACGACTCTAGTTATACTAGTGACGATATCCAAATCAAGATTAATGAGGTACAGACGGGTTCTGGAAATGATCAAATCACCTACTATGTCGCGGATGTCGTCCTTAAGGATACAAACACCCTACAATCAGCATTTGCTAATGATAGCTTTGGACGCAATATTATTGAGAAAACCTCTGCCATAGCTGCCAATAACGATGCGATATTTGCCATTAACGGCGATTATTACGGGTTCCGTGACGATGGTGTGATTATCCGAAATGGAACTGTTTATCGGGATACCCCCGTAAGGACTGCCCTTGCGTTATTCAAAGACGGTACGATGAAATCTTTTGATGAAAAAGAGCTTTCTTCCACCTCGTTACTCGCAAGTGGTGTAACCAACACATACTCCTTTGGACCGACGCTGATTAAAGACGGCACAGTTATCGATAATTTCGATCATTTGAAGATAGATACTAACTTTGGAAACCGCTCCATCCAGAATTCGAACCCAAGAACAGGCATCGGAATGATTGCACCTAATCATTATGTATTCATCGTCGTTGATGGTCGTATGACGGGTTACAGTAAAGGCATGACCTTATCTGAATTTGCAAAGGTGTTCGCAAACCTCGGTTGTACCGAAGCTTATAATCTAGACGGTGGTGGCTCGTCGACGATGTACTTCATGGGTCGTGTCGTGAATAGTCCCTTGGGTAAAAACAAAGAGCGTGGTGTCAGCGACATCCTTTACATCAGAGAGGCGAATTAATATGACTATACTTATTCCTTCTTATGAACCGGATGAACGACTACTACACTTGGTCGATCGCATCATGGAACTATCCGATGTAGACATCGTCGTTGTGGATGACGGTAGTGGAGAATCATACCACTATATTTTCAACGTGTTAGAAACATCTGGTTGTACCGTCTTGCATCATGACATTAATCGAGGTAAGGGCGGTGCTCTCAAAACTGGATTTCAGTATTTAAAAGATATCGGTGAGCAAGGTAACATCGTATGTGCCGATAGCGATGGGCAACATCTACCCGAGGATATTATGAGAATATCCCAAGCGCTAGACGAACCGGGGCGTCATCTTGTCCTCGGAAGTCGACAATTCAGCGGTAAAGTTCCCTTACGTAGCCGCTTTGGGAATACGCTCACACGAATGGTGTACTCCTTCACGACTGGCATCAAGATCCATGATACGCAGACCGGACTTCGTGGATTTCCCGCTCATATGCTGGACTGGTTGTGTCAGATTCCAGGAGAACGGTTCGAATATGAGATGAACATGCTGTTGAGAGCACACAAAGATGGATATGTCATCGATGAACTTTTTATCAACACCATCTATTTGGAGCATAATAAGTCCTCTCATTTCCGGCCACTCACGGATTCTATCAGTGTATATCTACCGATCCTTCTATTCAGTGCTTCATCTTTCTTGTCTGGCATCTTGGATTTCGTTCTACTTCTCCTGATCCAGTATTTCATAGGCAATCTGTTTATAGCTGTACTGTTATCAAGAATTTGTAGCTCCACCTTTAACTTTACAATGAACAGAAGGTATGTTTTTTCAACAAGTCAGGATTCAACACTCAGCACTTCATTGACCAAATACTTCACCCTTGCCCTCGTCGTGCTTCTATTAAATTATGGCGTATTATTTATGTATCATGAACAAATAGGCATGCCCCTAATTCTTGCAAAGCTACTAACCGAAGGGTCCATCTTCCTTATCAGCTATTGGGCTCAGCGCAGATATGTGTATTAAATACAGCAAAAAGGCCCCCTAATGTGCGGAGGCGAGACATGATAATTATTCACTAAATAAAGAAAGATCGCCCTCTTTCATCATAGTGATTAAAAGGATGATGAAAGAGAGCGATCATTTAATTGCCATTCACTTTGTTATCCAAACACACGCTTAATTCCTTTGGCTACTTCGTTCATGCAATCTTCCGCTTGTGGGTAAAATCCGATTTTATCCATGAACGCATGATCCATTCCATTATAGCGGATATACTGTGTATTAACGCCTGAACGTTGTAGTTTTCTAGCGTAAGCTTCACACTCAAGTGTCAGATAATCATACTGTGCGGTAATAATTAAGGTGTCAGGCATGCCGCTTAAATCTTCTACTAGTAAGGGAGAAGTATAAGCGCTTGTTGCAGGAACCTTGCCTTGCAAATAAATGTTGTCCAGCATAGCGGTCATATCACCCATACCCATTAATAGTCCCTTGATCAGCTCGTGATGATTGTTAATCGTATACTCTTCGATATTCCATTCGAAATCATCCGTTGCTGTCCCCGCCATGTTCACCGTTGGATAAAGCAATGCTTGGAATTTAATCATACCCGTTCCTAGATCTCTATCCTTCATCGCGCATACCGTTGATAAGTTCCCACCTGCGCTATCCCCACATACTGCGATTTGATTCGGATTTACATTCAGTTCTGCTGCATGCTCATATACCCAGCGAACAGCATCGAAGCAATCGTTAAATCCTGCAGGGAACGGATGCTCAGGTGCTAGGCGATAATCCACCGAAACAACAACTGCATTTGCTTTCTCTGCAATTGCTTTACAAGGATTCTCCACTACATCCAAATTGCCTCCCAAGAAACCACCACCATGGAAGAAGACTACCGCTGGGACATTCGATCCTTGAGCTGGAGAATAGATCCGAACTGGGATCGAGCCCTCTGAACCTTCTATATCTCTCGATTCTGTACGAATATCCGTTGTTGTTACATCTGTATTCGGCCAGCCCATCATTGCACGCATCCCCTGAACCATTACCATTGCGTCAAGCTCTCCCTCAGGTGGCTTGCCCATCGCAGCCATCTTCTCAGCCATTTCCATTGTTGTTTGCAAAACGCGAGCATCCATTTCTCCCTCAGCATCTGAATCTGGAAGCTTTTTAATCATGATATCGAGCCCTTTGACGTTCTTAATCACTGTTTGTTCCTCTAGTACCGTTATCAACTTCATATAGTCTTCATTCATCTTATCCTTCATCTCCCTACTAATTTTCTTAAGATTTATCAATTATAAGTTTGCTTCGCCAATCGCAGCGACCTACATATGAATCTCAGAACCACCTCTGCGAGTTGTCAAGTCATTATTCATTTGATGCTCAACTCTATCTAACTTATAGAACATCAATAATACGAGAACAATTGCATTCGATATAAGAGTTAGCCATATAAAGTTGAACTCAATCGCTAGCAATGCTGATGGCCCTTGTTTCTGATTCGGTACATAGTTCCCTATCGATAGAACCCAAGCTGCAATCGCTCCCCCGAGCCCCATTCCAAATTTAGCACCAACAGTACTTGCTGCAGATAGTAACCCTGGTGCCCGTACTCCTGATTTCCACTCTCCATAATCAATTGTGTCTGCAATCATCGCGAACATAAGACCAAATGCAATACCTCCACCGAAATTACCGATGATAACACCCGTTAACACTGTAGGAATAGACATCATCTGTGCACCTAGATAGGTAATAAGTTGACCCACCATACCAATGACCATACCCGTTAACATTGTATTGCGTTTGCCTAATTTTTTGCTTAAGAAAGGGACAAACACTATCGCAAGCAACATTATAATACCTAGACCGTTTACAAGTGGAATCAAATCTTCTCTACCCAGGTTATATTTAAAAAAGTAAATCGTTGCAGGGCCTTTCGCTGTAACTCCGATAAACACGAACAGGCCAGTAGCCAAAAGAATCCACCATGGTGTGTTCCCTTTAATTGCCTTGATTCCTTCTTTAAAAGGAACTGGGCGATTGCCGTTAACCTGAACACGTTCCCTTACATTTTTAAATGTAATCAGGAACAATACGAGCGCTACAACAGCATAGATCATCATCGTTAACATAAAACCTTTTTTTTGATCGCCATTTCCTAGCGCTTCTACAAGCGGCAATGTCGCAATGCTGACAAATAAAGCTCCTACTTGCGCCAGAATCATACGAATCGATGCCACTACCGTTCTTTCCTGTGAATCACTTGATAAGCTCGGTAAAATGGATGATAACGGTACATTAATACCTGCGTATAAAACATTCAGTAGAATATAGGTAAGATACGCGTACGCTAGTTTTCCTGTATCCCCGAAATCTGGTGATAGGAAGGCTAGGATAGCAATTATGGCGAACGGAAACGATAACCAAAGAAACCAGGGTCTAGATTTACCCCATTTGGAAGTCGTACGGTCTATCAAAACCCCAAATATCGGTCCGTCGAACGCATCAATAATCCTTGCAACAAGGAATAACGTACCTACAGCTGCGATATTCAGTCCAAATACATCCGTGTAGTAAAACATTAAATACATGGTGACCGTCTGGAAAATAAGATTGGAAGCTGTATCCCCGAGACCATAACTAATTCGTTCTTTCCATGGAACCTGATTCTTCATAACATGTCCCCCCCAGTAATGTCATATGAGTAAGATTCGATGCTGTCTGTTTATTGTAAGCACTTACATTGTTGATTATAGACACTTATTCTCTACTTAACTTTCCGTTTTTTAATGAAAAGTAGACCTAATTTTATGTTTTTTACTATTCACAAGTTAAGCACTCCTATAAAAACAGTAAAAAATAACATCTCGCCTTTACGCGGATGTTATTTTCAAGAATACTATATTTGGTACACTGGCCATAGCTCGTACAATCGAACTTCGTGCGGACTTAAATTGCATATAAAATCTAATGACCCTTGGATTTCAATCGTTTTTCGTGATTGATGTGGTACAGCCTTGCGATTCAGATAGGCCACTTCCTCTGCATCAATCGAGCTTGGAGCTCCCATCTCAAGCCACGTATCATATGCACTACCGTGTTCCTGGTTTACCTTAGTTTCCCTAACCTCGTATGAGCCACTTGGTATCCCTTGAACCACAAAACTCATCTCTAGATTATTCGTATCTCGGAATACATGATATCGATTCAACGCATCGATTCCTAGCGAATCATTCAAGCCATACAATCGATCGAAATGACAATAATGATACACGATCATTTGATAGCTTCCTTGCGACGATTGTGTGAGACAATACCCTGTGCCTTTCTCCAATAGACGATCACCGAGTTTGCCTAACAATTCATAAACATAAAAGCCTGGCTTTTGGACTCCACTACTCGTTATTAGACCTAATCCACCATGAAATGTCTCCTCTGCTGGTGGTAACTCCTCTAGTAAGTCCGTCAAGGACCAGTAAGCTAAACTCTGCACTTCATCTATATTCTCTAGCACATTCTTCGCAATGTAGGCTGCTTTATAGCAGGTATCATTCGTCAAATCGCGATGAATTGGTGTTGAATTCCATTCCGTTACATGAACATCTGGCAGTTGTGGAAGCTTTGCACTCAGTTTATCTTTTAGCAAATGAATCGTTTGCCCTAAATAATTATCGTTACTACTATGCACCAATGAAATTAACTTGTCTTTCGGATTCTGAACCGTTTGTACCGGATAACTGTGAAATGAGATGAAGTCGGGAATACAGTGATTTGTCATACAGAAATCTAAATAATGATCTAACCAAGACTCTTGATATACCGTCTCAGAAAATAGATCTGGTCCACCAATTTGGAAATTTGGGCAACTCGCTTTAACAGCTTGATACGTCTGAATATACATCTCACCGTAATCTTCCAACGTATCCTCCCAGAAAGCCAGCAAATCAGGCTCATTCCAACAAGCAAAATACCATCGCTTCATCTCTTCTTCTCCATACCGATTTTTGCAGAACAAGAGCAACTGCTCCACGAGCTTTCTCCACTTGTCTAAATCCTTCGGTTTGCTCAGATTACTCTTCTTATGGAAGAAAGAAAACTCACTACTCGCTAAATCTTTTGGCATGAACCCAAACTCAATATAAGGGCGAAGACCAATACTTCGAATGAAATCTATCAATTGTCCGACATAGAGAAAATTGAATATTGGATTGCCTTGTGCATCCTCTCGATAGACCATCATCTCATCATCAAATATCCCATGAAACCGTATATATCGAAACTTTATCTTATCCTGAGCCAGCTTCAAATGTGATTGCACTTCACTGTGTAGAATTTCCTTCGCCTTACTGATCGTACACATCTCTCTCCAATAAGGTTTGATCACTTTGCTCTTCCCAGAAAGCTGCAACCTAATTTCTTTCGTAACTGTGCCTTTAGCAAGCTTCTTACCCTGAGTTAAATGATCAGCCGAAGGCAAATACTTGAACAATGCCTTATAGGCATACTCACGATCAAAATCCAAGTAAGTCGCATAATGATTCAAAGGCTTTTGTTCATGCTCTTCATGCGTCTGCAAATCCTTGCGATATTGATTCGGTGTTACCTTATAGACATCCTTAAACACCTTATGAAATGACTTTGGACTCGAAAATCCATGGTCCATAGCGATCTGGGTAATGGAATGATCCGTGTATGTAATATCTCTGAGCGCATGCTTCAATCGAAGCTGATTGACATACTCACTGAAGGACTTCCCCATACTTTTCTGAAAAAAACTAGATAAATACGGCAACGACAAATGCTCCTGCTCTGCAATCTCGTGCAAGCTCAGTGACTTCATATAGTTACCTTGAATATAATTCACAATACTTAACATCCTATCTTTATATTTGGAACCAATCCTACTGCTGTTCTCTGTGCGACTCTCTCTAAATTTCCAGAGCAATACATAAATCAACTGAAATAGTAACGACTTTATTTTTAGCTCATAGCTAAAATTTTCTTTGTTGTATACCCACATCATTTCCGCTAGCAAAGATCGAACTTCATTGAATTTCTCTTGTTCCTCTGGTTTATATAGAAAGGATTTACAGAGGAACTTAACTTCGTCGATGTCTGCAAATTGGGTTTTAATGAAAGAAATCGGAATCTGTAAGGCTAGCAACAAATTATTCTCATCCGATTGAATCCTATGAATTTCATTGCTGTTAATAATCAGGACATCTTCTTCTTGTAGGGTAAACCTCTTCTTTTCAATATAGACATCAACTTTCCCTTTGAGAACGAACAGTAATTCAATGCTATCATGCCAATGATCCTCCACAAATTGTGCATTATGTAGAAAAATATTAATGGGTAGATCATTGTTCATTTGGATGCTTTCATAAATATAATCCACAACCATTCACCTCTTATTATCCATTCATTATGTTATTTTATTTATTATAAGCACGAATAAGGAACCCTACTATAGAAAATACCAAATAGGGTAATATTTTTAATCTAGATCCATAAATAGATTTCATATTCATACGGAACACAAGAAAATTAGCCCTAATATCGCTTAACAAACGGATATTTTTATAGATTAAATTCTAGTTATAATCTAGATGATACCGCTTTCAAAATATATAGTAAAGGGGATTTGTAAATGAAAAAGAGTGTGTCTAGACTATTTTCAGTCATGATGGCCTTCTTTGTTCTAAGTTCATTTAGTGCAGGTAGCGCATTAGGAGCAGGTGCAGAAAGCAAAGCTAAAAAGGAAGATCAGGGAATTACCTTCTATCTGGTACGCCATGGAGAAACATTATTTAATGTTCAAAAACGTATGCAAGGCTTTTCGGATGCTCCGCTCACGGAAGAAGGAATCAAGGTTGCCGAGAACCTGGGCAGAGGCTTGAAGAACATTCCGTTCGTTGCCGCGTACAGCAGTACGAGCGAACGGGCAAGCGACACGGCCGATGCCGTTCTGGAAGGCCGCGATCTCAAGCTGATCAAAGACAAGCGTTTGAGAGAAATCAATTTCGGTGACTTGGAAGGCGCTTATCAAGCAGATATTATGAAGGATAAAAACGTTGCTTCGTTCCAGAAACTCGATTACACCTCGGTGCACGGCGAGAATATGCAAGGCGTGTTCGAGCGGGCTAAAGCATCGCTGGATCAAATTGTTGAAGCAAACAAAACAAAAGGCGGGAATGTGCTTGTCGTTTCGCATGGCATCACCATTCTTGATTTGGTCATGGGTCTCGACCCGAAAGCCTGGGATATGAGCAAGGGCGGCTTGCCGAATTCGAGCGTAACGACGATTCAGTGGAAAGACGGCAAATATACGGTGCAAAAAGTCGGCGATCAGAGCTATGCGGAAAACGGCCAAAACAAGCTCACGTTCTACTTCGTTCGTCACGGCGAAACGCTGTTTAACGTGCAAAAACGGATGCAGGGCCTCTCGGATGCTCCGCTCACGGAAGAAGGCATCAAGGTTGCCGAGGACCTGGCACGAGGCTTGCATGACATTCCGTTCAGCGCAGCATACAGCAGCTCAAGCGGACGTGCGGTAGGTACGGCCGATACCATTCTGGAAGGCCGAAACATGATTCTGAAAACGGATAAGCGCTTGAGAGAATTGAACTTCGGTG
The DNA here is from genome assembly GCF_900156375.1 of Paenibacillus macquariensis. Classification (GTDB taxonomy): domain Bacteria; phylum Bacillota; class Bacilli; order Paenibacillales; family Paenibacillaceae; genus Paenibacillus_AQ; species Paenibacillus_AQ macquariensis. Next base: position 190,041 of record NZ_FTNK01000010.1, on the reverse strand, counting down.
ACTTGGAAGGCGCTTATCAAGCAGATATTATGAAGGATAAAAACGTTGCTTCGTTCCAGAAACTCGATTACACCTCGGTGAACGGAGAAAACATGGATCAGGTTTTTGCCCGGACGAAAGCGGCAGTAGACCAGATCATTGCCGATAACCAAGAGTCGAAAAAGAATATCATTGTCGTTTCCCACGGCATCACCATTTTGGATTTGGTCATGGGGCTTGATCCTAAAGCTTGGGATATGAGCAAAGGCGGTTTGCCGAATTCCAGCGTGACGATCGTGGAATGGGAGAACGGCAAGTTTACGGTAGGAAAAGTCGGCGACACCAGCTATGTGGAAAAGGGCAAGGCACTTTCACATTAAGAAGTAGAACTTGTGCACACCTGTCTGCACAAGTGGAAACGGCTATGCCGTCTTTTTCAAAGACGGTACCCGTTTCAGCGGAAATATAAGGAATAGAGTATCAAGTGAAACTTATACTTTCTTATATTTTAAGACAGGTGTGCACCAAATTAAAGGGAGGGGGCAGCAAGACCGCCCCCTCCCTTTAACCCTTACCCACTAAATTGACTATCATACCACCCACACTAGAACCCTTGCCTCTTCAGCAAAGACTCATGGGAGATGTCCTATCATGAACCTACTGTTCGCACTTCACTTCGATGTTCCTGTCGATACTCTGTAGGTGTGACATTGAATTTCTTACGAAATAGTTGTGTAAAATGCTTCACATCTTGATAGCCTACTCGTTCCGATATATCAGCAAGCTTCAGTTGTGGATTGAGTAGTAATTGCTTCGCTTGCTCCATACGTAATTGAATCACGTATTCTTTGAATCCATAACCTGTCTTTTGTTTGAACACTTGGCTGAAATAAACCGGATTCAGATAGACAATCGAAGCTACTTTTTCTAAGGTCAAGTCCGAATTGTAATAAGTCTTTATATATTGCAACGCTACCTCAATGACTTGACTCCCACCTGTAGCATAATACTCAAATTCATGAGAGATAGAATCCTGACGCATCCGCTGGACTTCAATAGGAATAGCATTGAAATCAGACAACACATTGGTGTGAAAGATTTGAAAGGGGACCTTAACATACCTTTTCAAATAAATACGGAGCTTCTCCAACATGTCCTTCATATTACTCTCTTCATCCATCGTGACAAGACCCAACACACATTTAGCATCAAAACTTGACGCGAATCCCTGACCATACTGATCAATCAATTCGGTGAGAATATTATCAATAATAAAATGCTCTAAATGGACCACTTTGTCACTTTCCATTTTTACCATTACAATTTGAAACTCCGGATGATTAGCAATAACAGATGCCATATCCATGCCTCCAATATCTAGACCAGAAGCCCACCGCTGAAATACTGCTTCACGCAGAAATTTCAAATTCGTATTTACCAATTTAGACACTTTGACAATCTCTGCTTCACAGCCTATTTTTAGCTCAAGCCTACCCATCATCTCCAGCAATAAATCCTTACCTATCGGCTTAAGCAAATAATCCACTGCGCCTAGACGAACAGCCTCCTTCGCGTAGGCAAATTCTGAATAAGCCGAAATAATCACCCAGTGGATATGCGGATAACTTGCTTTAGTCAATTTCATCAACTCTAGACCGGTCATACCTGGCATAAGAATGTCTGTCAATACGATCTCAATCGGACGACTTCGTAGCATCTGTACAGCCTCTTCTGGATTGGCGGCCAAATAAATGCTGGACTGCGGATACGACCTTTGAATCGTTCGCTTAATACCTTCTCGAATGACAGATTCATCATCTACGATGAGGATGTTCATCTGCATGCCTCCTTTGTAACGGAATTGGTATCACAACGGTCACGGTTGTTCCTTGTCCCCTGAGACTCTCAACACGAATACCATAGGCTTCTCCAAACATCATGTTGATTCGAGCGTGAACATTATGTAATCCGATCCCTCTTCTTGGTTGATTTATGGGTTCAATTGCTATTGTTGCGTTCATTGCAAGCGATTCCCTAACCTGACGCAACGTTTCTTCTTCCATGCCCAGTCCATGGTCTGTAATACTAATATGGAGCTCATGATTGTGCTGTTGCGCAAATACTTGTAACTTGCAAGGCGTACCCAGCGGTTCCAGGCCATATTTCACTGCATTTTCGATAATCGGCTGAATGGTTACTTTCGGTAAAATCACATCCAGCCACTCTTCAGGAACGTTGATCTCCGTCTCCAGTCGGCCATCCAAACGTATCTCAATAATCGTCAGATAATGACGGATCTGCTCCAACTCTTGACCTAGTGTTGTTTGCGAAGCCTCTCCCCAATTACTGCTATACCGAAACATTTGGGATAGCGAGAGAATGACACGACTTAACCTTTCATTTTCTTTCTCATCCAACATCCAATAAATCATATCTAATGTGTTATATAAAAAATGTGGATTTACTTGCGATTGAAGCGCCTGTAACTGGGCGTTCTTCTCGCTGACCGAAGATAGAGTCATCCGTTCGATCAGTTCATCCATCCGATGCACCATTCGATTAAAGGAAGAGACTAGACTATTGATCTCATCAAATGAATTCACATTCACAGAGCCACTGAAATTCCCCAATTCAACTTTCTTCATTTCTCGAATCAATAACTTCAATGGAGATGCAATCGTCCTAGATACGATAGAAGCCAACACCGTAGATACAATAATTAATGCAATAACGACAATCACCAAATACAATCGGGTCTGGTTGATCTCAGCATTAAGATCACTCTTTGGTGTTATTCCGTAAATGGTCCAATCTGCAAGTGAGGTTTTCGCAGCCACGATTAATTGATCCGATTCATCGTCCACGATAATGTCGTGTGCCTGCGCAGGCTTCGGAAGGTTAGTAAACAGTGGTAATTCAGTCTCCTGTTGCCCCTTGGCTATCACATGATCATCTTTTCCGGTAATAAACGCTCGGGTATTGGGACTAATACTTACATTGGAAAGTGCCTCTGTAATCGGCGCCGGATCCGTCTCGATGATCATCATACCTATTGATTTGTAAGCTGTGAGATCATAGAGCTGCCTACCAAATACGAATACCTCATCTTGTTGCAGCCTGTTAACGGGTGATCCGGAATAAAACCCAAGCCAGACCATATTTCCTGAGGACGCTTTCAATTTGAGATACCATTCTTTTTTCTCGTAATTGATGTCAATGACACCGCCAAATTGTCTCTCATAACTATAGACCTTCCCCGCATTCGTAATGATATGTATCCCTACAATCTCTTTACGGGAAAAGAACGTCGCACCAATGATATTCGTAATCGATCGTTCATTAATAACCGAAACAGAAGGATTACTAGTAGTCTCTTGAAGTAGCCGCGTTAATTCATAGTTACCATTCAACGATTTCGTGACACTGTTATAACCCTCAAGCATGAGATCAAACAAACCTGCAGTTTGGGAAATATTCTTCTGAGCAATATCGCTAATCTTAGAATGAATGATATCTAGCGAACGTGAATAGTAAAGGAAACTAACGATAATAAGGATAGTGGTCATACACGTTAAAAAAAGCAGAAAAAGCCGGCTATGAATAGAACGGAATCTTCGAGCCAATCCTGTTGTCCCCCTCCACTCGATTTAATTCCATTTTATCACATCACCCGCTTACTGATCATTACTATCCTTTAACTGCGCCCGCTACCATGCCCTGCGTAATTTTATCTGCTAATAAGAAATAGACCACAATGACAGGAAGTGCACCTAGCACTAAGAATGCACCAATGGCTCCATAATTCACGGAATATTGGCCGACGAAACTATTCACACCAAATGGCAGTGTCTTTAAACTATTTGACGATATGAATATCGATGCCAGAATGTATTCGTTCCAAATGTTAATAAACGTTAGGATACATACCGTCATAATAGGTGGAACAGAAATAGGTAACATAATATTCCAATAAACTCGAAGTATACTCGCACCGTCCATGATCGCCGACTCTTCAATCTCACCTGGAATCGACTTCATAAATCCATTCAGAATAAATATAGCAATCGGCATTGAGAATGCTATATACGGCAAAATAATCGATAAATGTGTGTTCAAGATGTGCATATTCTTAAAGATAATCATTAAAGGTAACAACGTCGCTTGCATTGGAATCATCATGCCGATTAGAAAAAGCAACAGCACAACTTGCCCATAACGCCAGCGGAACCGACTTATTGCAAAGGCAGCAAGAGAGCTCAATATGATGACACACGTCATCGTCACCGTTGTAACGAAAATACTGTTCCATAAATACCGAAGGTAATCCCCGCCTGAAAATGCAGAGACGTAATTGCTCCATTGTGGAGATTGCGGTAGTGCGAAGAAGTTCCCTGAGAGAATCTCCTCATTTGTTTTGAAAGAGTACAGGAACAACCACAGCAATGGATAGACTTGCGTCACGACTAACACTGATAAGAATAGAAGAACGATTCCCTTCGTCAAAGAAAATCGTCTGCGATTGGGTACCGTCTTTACATGTCGTAAAGTCGTGACCTGTGATGTATTCATATCGATTTTCCTCCTTTAGGTGAATCGTTTCTCTAATTTATTAAAAACATAATTAATAACGACCGTGGCAATTAGACATACAACAACCAGGAATGAAGCAATCGAGCTACCATATCCATATTGCATGGACTTGAACGACATATTATACATGTGTGTGGAAATCACGTCCGTAGCATTAGCCGGTCCTCCGCCCGTCATGACCATGACCATATCGAAGGCCTGAAGTGAGCCGATAAATGCCAACACAATGGATATTTTAAAAATTGGGATAATCATAGGAAATGTAATGTAACGGTCTGCTTTGAATCCTTCCGCCCCGTCAATTCTTGCTGCTTCGTAAACTTCAGCCGGCACATTCGAAATCCCTGTAAACTGGATCAGTGTATGATAGCCTAAGTACTGCCACAATGCCACGAAGTATAAAGAATACATCGCTACCGCAGGTTCGGTTAACCATGATCTTGACCAAGACTCAAGTCCAATAGCAATCAATATTTGATTCAACATCCCACCCATAGATGCAGGGTTGTAAATCGTTTTCCATAACTGACCGATGATAACAACAGATAAAATAACAGGCAAGAAATAACTCGAAACCAAAAAGTTTGGCTTGCGAACATATCTTCGAAGTAAGATCGCTACGAACAACGCTAGCGGAATTTCAGCCATCGAGAAAACAGAAAACATTAATGTCCTCTTTACAGAAGGCCAAAAGATCGGATCATGAAAAAACAAATTTTTAAAATTGTCCAATCCTACAAATGTCGATGTACCTATACCGTTCCAATCTAATAGACCACTATATAATGATACGACAATAGGAACGAATACAATTCCGAAATAAATAAGTAAGCAAGGCAGCACAAACGCAGTAATGGTAAGGCGGGAAACCTTAAGAACGTTCACACCTTATCTCCTCCTTCTGTCTATTAAGATAAGTATGAAGGGAACAGCAAGTGTCCCCTTCATATACATAGATTGAACTAAAGAAAAACGCCCCATGTTCATAACTAACTGATTGAGCTTGGGGCGCAGTCTTTAGTTCAAACTAATATAATGATTTAACTATTTATTGTTGGCTTCAAATGCCGCTTGGTGTTCTTTGGCTACTGCAGAGGAATCTACCTTCTGCACGAACAAGTTTTGAATGCTGTTTAAATGGACTTGCGCTGTCCCAGGATTCATCGTGTTGTCAAACGCTAAATCTCCGCCTTTAACTTGTTTGAATAGTCCAAGTACTTCCATCGCCATATCAGAATAACCCGCTGCCTTAAAGTCTCCATCTACGATCTGTCCAATACCAACGGCTCCCTTAGCTGTAAAAGCTTCTTTAGGGAAGTTCAACATGAACCAATTCAAGAAATCTTTTGTTTCTTGCAAATGCTCACTATTCGCAGAAATTGCAAATGCACTACCTGGTGCTAGCATGAATTCATTCGGATCACCTTTACCAGCGATCGTTGGGAATTTAAATACTCCAACTTTTCCATTTACAGAAGATGTTTCAATACCGCCTGTTGCCCACGTTCCCATGAAGTACATCGCTGACTTCCCTGTTTTGAATAGGTTCTCCCCAGCATTATAGTCAAAGGAAGTAGCTCCTTCTTGGAATGCTCCCGCTGCGACTAAACTTTGGAATGCATCAACTGCTTCTTTAAACGCAGGATCTTCAAATGTCTTCTTCTTATCTACAACATCTTGTAAGAATCCTGGTCCATTTGTCCGAAGTAACATATTCATGAACAAGAAGGACCCTGTCCACGAATCTTTTTCACCAAGTGCCAACGGTGTAATCCCTTTTTCTTTGAGCTTAGCAACCACTTTAAGCATATCTTCAAACGTTGTTGGCACTTCTACGCCAGCTTTTTCGAAAAGCTCTTTATTATAGTAAACGACAGCGATGTTATTACCGTCTGGAAGAGCATATGTTTTGTCATCAAAGCTATACCAATTCAAAAGCCCTTCTTGAAAAGTATCTTTCAAGCCATTTTGGTCTAACATATCATTCAATGGCGCAAATAAACCGGCTTCTACGAAAGGTTTCATTTGTGCTGCAGGGTTCACAATTGTAATATCAGGAACCTCTTTCGATGCAGCCTGTGTCTTCAACTTCAATTTCTGTTGATCCGTGTTAAGTGAGTCCAGTTCAATCTTGATGTTAGGATGCTCTGTTTGGTATTGATTCACAAGCTTCTTCATCAGTATATTCTTAGGATCAGTCGTATCAGGATAGATGTTCTGGAAAGTAATTTTAACTTCTTTCTCAACAACCTTTTCTGCAACCTTCTCCGTTGGCTTTGCACCCTCCGTACTTGCAGTATCGCCTTTTTTGTCGTTCGTGCTATTTCCACACGCCGCCAAACCAAATACCATCGTCGATGCAAGAATAAAACTTAACACCTTTGAAACCTTTGCCATTTTATTCACCCCTTCTAAGTGTATAGGCTCATTATGCAGGTATTTTTTCCCTTTGGGGAGGTGCGAAATTTAGGAAAGAGGGTTAGTTTTTTCAGATTAGGTGGTTTGAGGGGTGTTTATTACTGAAGAAAAAAACCGTGCAAACAGCTAATTAGCTGTTTACACGGCATGATCCTGTATTGCGATTTAATTAAACGATTTATGTATTGATCTGAAAGAAACCTTGTGCGTTATTCGGGGTTCAATAAATGCGAATATTAAAGTTTTCCTATACCACCCTCACCAAGAGTAGTAATTTCACCCCCATTTATCAAAACTACTTGATTCGTTAGGCCTACTACAATAATAAATGCAATCAGCATACCAACCATTTTCTTTTTCATTTCAAGTTTTCACCTCTTTCACTATTCTTGAATACTCTATTTGTGCATTTGCGGATGCAACATGCCTAAATTCCTCGAATATCCTAACACATTTAATAAAACCCGTATCACTTTTTACTTTAATCGATTTATTCAAACTATGCAGGATCCATTCGAATCCAGTTTCATACCGTTGCCTCCGCAAATGATAAACAGCTAATTCAATGAGAAACCTAAGACTATAATCCATACCAAATTGCTTAGAGTAATAATCAGGAAGCCAGTTCAATTCAATATACGAGGAAATCTGCTCTTTAAATTGAGTAAATACCCAATCCACATCCACATCAGCGCTATTTGCTACTTCGGTAAGTGTAAACAGCCCCTGTAGCACTTCTTCTTCATTCTCGCTCATATAAGATACGCATTGAGGCAACACATTCCATTCGCCTTGTCGTAATCTATAGAAGTAAGTGTTAGATTCACCCCATGCCTGAAACTTAGCGATGTACGTATTCACATCTTTTTCTCGTTCTTCTGACCAATCCATATTCATATATAGTAGCGTATATTTATACGCCTTATCATAATCTTTGAATCTACCATAAGCTCCAGCTCTCATCAAATATGCATAGGCTTTATACACCACAACAGGGTACTTTATCCTTCTTTCCGTCCGTTTTACATTCTGCTTGTTTATAGCATGTTGGCAATCTGCTCTAAATACTAGTTTTTCGGAAATTTCTATGACCTTATCCATGTTGTCTAAAGGGAAATAGACATTCATAAATTCACATAGAGCATCCAACTGAATATCTTCCGGTAGACGGTCTATATAAGATTCAAATCGAACTGCTGCGCGAAGATTCTCTTGCTGGTCTTCTCCTATAGAAAGGGAAAATAATCTAAACTGACAAATAGCTAACCTCTCGGAATGTTGAAATCTTTCTCCTTCAGCTACACATTTGTACAGTAGGACCGCCGCTTTATTCAAACCTTGATTATAAAGTAATTCTGCCGTCTCGAATAATCCAGGAATAAATGAAAGATCTTCGGCAAGCCGATGCAAAATACTTTCAATACACTCATACTTCTCAAGCTCCGCACACCGTTGAATGAAAGGTCTTAACCTTCGCCAATTTGGGGGATTGGTAATGAAACATTCATCTACATATAACTCGTATAATTCCCCCTCTGGAAGTGCCATCCCAGATGTAATTAGATCCAATTGTCTGACTGCAATGGGTTTGGGTGGATTCCGATTAATAACCGCACTTAAAATCCCTTTGTTCATACCCGCAGCTTGTGACAAATCTTGAAGGTTCATACCGTTTCTTCTTATGTAATCTTCAATTTCTGAGCGAATCGTGGTGTTAGGCTTCAACTAGATCACCCCTATAATATAACAATTATCAACGAAAATCCATATATTAGCATTTTTAAATTATATATGTAATTTATACGGTGGTCAATAAACAACCTTTATTTAAAATCCATTATTTTACTATATATCAACTTGTCGGACTGGAATTACATAGATATGTTTTTACCTTCTATCTTATTTATTTCGTATAAAATGCTATGATAGATTAGAATTAAATCTATACTATACTCTCTCAGGAGACTTATCAATAATGAAACCAACCTATACTATGGATGATATGCAATGGCATATGCTTATCCAGAATGTCGCACAACATTTCAATGATCTGACGATAAAACGTGGATTCCAATATTTCAAACAAGGGTTTGTCCATCAGTTAACGATGCCTGCAGATGGGCGTATTGAGGCTGTCGTTGAAGGAAATGAGTACTACTCCGTAAGACTCAATCTAGAATCCTTTTCTGACAATCATTGCAATTGCCCTGTTCCATCTAACTGTAAGCATATGATTGCTACGTTACTTGAATATGCCAACTTACAAGAGCGGTCCGTTCATGCACTCGTGAATGCTAGCTCTGCAGCTACGTTCAAGCAAGTAGTGAAACCTTCACCACACGCCGCTTCGAGTCGCTTGGCGGTTCAGAACGCAGATATACAAAAGGCTGAAGCTTCTGCCAAGTTAAAAGCGCAAGCAAGTCAACTGACCACGTTAACCATATCGGAGTGGTATGACCTATTTGAGGAATGTATCGCTCCATTAGGTATGAAGATCCCCAATGCTCCATATGCTCAAAGTGCTTTAGCATCTATATTTACGATAAAACCTCAGCTTTCCCCAGTGATGGAGCAGCTGTTTGGATTTCATGCGCACCTATTTGTGCTCACAAAACTGGTAAAGCCATTACAACAAGGGCATCAGACCAATTTCTATATGGGTTTTCAGACACAAATCGCTGCTGACGATATCCAAGAATTGATGATTCTCAGCCTAACAAAAGAACTTCCTCTGAAGGCTGAGCCAGAACGTTTACCACATGTTACAGAGACTTTAGCCCAATTGCGTACACATATGTTGAGAGAACCGCAGAATCTCAATTATTTCTTAGATGTCTATATCCAAATTTGGCTACATTGGGTTCGACCCAATCTTACAGATACCGAGATATACAAGACGGAATTGCAATATTTACAATCAGCAAAAGATGAACTTGGCGCTTCATTGTCACGACTGTCATGGATGTTAGCTCAGAGCTGGATGCACTTCTATCTATCGGAAGATCAGCAGGCATGGGCCATGTTACACGCTGCCGATGCTGCGTTCATTGTACATGCCGATCATGTGCTTCCTTTTTTAAAGATTCTACAGAGTACGGGACAATGGTCTCGAATGAGCCCTTGGTTATACGAAATTGGCCCATTACTTAGTAGCCATCGGAACAATAACTTGCATGATTATTGGATGTACTGGGAGGAGAGCCTTCAACATCTCCCTGAAGCCGAAGTATCCATGTGGGCAACACTTGTCCGCATGCTACCTTATACTGAGAAAATTTATGAAGAGAAATTACTCGCACATAACAAGTGGCAACAGTGGATGGATTATCAGTTAAGTAGAGGTAGGGAACCGCTAGATTATCGTGTTGGTGTATTCCAACCCATTGAGAAAAATGCTCCAGAGTTGATGTTACCCTTTTATCATCAGGCTGTCGAAAGATATATTGTACAGAAAAATAGAGACAGCTATAAACAAGCCGTAAAATTACTGAAGCGTCTATCCAAGCTATATAAAAAACTGAAGCAAGAAGCACGCTTTGAACAGTTCATAACCGTATTTAGCAACCGTTATAGCCGACTGCGCGCACTCCAAGAGGAGCTTCGGAAAGGAAAGCTAATTCCATGAGCCAATATACAGAGACCATCACGCTCCACATCAGCTTAAGCGCTTATGGAGATGCCCTTATCTATGGATCCACCAATACCTATAATTACGTATCCGGACAATACTTGAAGCACCGCTTGTTCGCATGGCATGAAGATTCCTTCTATGGTACTGAACTCGAGACTCAGACCATTCAAGATATCGAACTTGTCGTTCTGCCGTCCGAGCAAGTTATTCCCTTCTTTGCAGAACAAAAGCTTCTTAAGCATATCGAGTGGACATGGGGCGAGGATGCGGTACAGTGGATTGAACTAACGCCTATATTAGCTGCTTCTATAGAAGAGAAGAAATATATCCCAAGCTATGCTGCCTTCCAGTCAGGTAAACTAGCGTGGAGCTGGGATCAAGAGACCTTTACGCCACAAGAACTAGCGCTTATAGAGCAGTTAGGCATCGATACGGATGTAGCGGATGGGTTACGTGCAGCCTTCTCAAGTACCGTGTTCCAACGCTACTATGCAACGGAGATGACCGCTTCCGATTTACGTAGAGAATACCCCTTGCTCTTTACGAGCGGCGGCACGACTGCTCCTGGTTTAGATGAACAGACCTGGTTGATTGCCATGGGTTGGAAAGCAGATACGGCTCCATTCCGACCTCTTCTCCAATTGCTGGAACCTGATGATAATGAACCCACTTGGCGTCTTCAACTCGTTCTGCAAGACAAGTTAGATCCAGCGGTTCTAGCGCCTGTTCGTCTTGCCGATGATGGTCAAGTATCTGGTGTGTGGCCTGATATATGGTCGAGTCATGTACACGAACGCTCTGCTAGTTGGCTTGAACGTTTGCGTGCAGGTCTTCCTAATGACCGATTAGTTCTTAGCGGTGAAGATGTACTGAAGAAGCCACTGACCGATGCAACGGCTTGGGAATTCTTAACGACAGACAGTCATCGTCTGCTTGAATCCGGATGGCAAGTCCTTCTTCCTGCTTGGTGGGAAGCTGCAAGCAGGAAGAAACCCAAACTACGAGCTAAAGTTCGCTCCAGTGAAGGCAGCTCAGGTGGCTCCTTATTCGGACTTGACTCGCTAGTCAACTTCGATTGGCGTATTGCCATAGGGGAGACCCAACTCACAGAGCTTGAATTTGCAGAATTAGTCGCTCGCAATGAACGATTAGTGCGATTCCGAGGACATTGGATCCCACTTGATCCGGCCTTGTTGGCGCAAATTCGTCAAGCTATGGCAGGTGTTGATAATATGCAAGGGCTCACCTTTCAAGATATACTCCAGCTACATTTACTGGGGAACGGGAGTGATTCTGATCGTCCGACATCCGAACAACCTGAGACTTCAGCACGAATCCAACTGGAAGTTGAGCTTAATGAACATCTAATGACCATTATGAATCAGCTTAGACAACAGACAGATTGGCCAACACTTGCCGTGCCCGAGGGTCTACAAGCCAACTTACGTTCTTATCAACAAGATGGATATGCTTGGCTTGCCTTCTTAAGGCAGTTTGGACTAGGTGCCTGTCTGGCGGATGACATGGGGCTCGGTAAAACGGTCCAGTTCATCGCCTATTTACTACATCTTAAAGTAAACACGGTAGAATCGAATGACAGGTTCCCATCTCTCCTCATCTGTCCAACATCGGTTCTAGGCAATTGGCAGAAAGAGATTACCCGCTTTGCACCTTCATTACGGGTTATGCTCCATTATGGAACCAAACGTTATAGCAGTGAGGAGTTTCTTGCTGAGGCGATACAAGCAGATGTCATTCTTACATCCTATGCTACTGCAACGCTGGATCAGGACATGCTTAAAGAGTTCACATGGGCATCCATTTGTTTAGACGAAGCGCAGAACATTAAGAATGCCCAGACCAAACAATCCACTGCCGTTCGTAGCTTCCCTGCGAAGCATCGTATTGCGCTTACCGGAACGCCTATCGAGAATCGACTATCAGAGCTCTGGTCTCTCTACGACTTCATCAACCCAGGATATCTTGGTAGTTCGCGCGCCTTCAATAATCGGTTCATCAATGCGATCGAGAAGGATCACAATGAACAGCGAACGAAGGATTTACAGCAGTTAGTGAAGCCATTTATGCTTCGTCGCAAGAAGAAAGATCCGGCCATCCAACTCGATCTACCTGACAAGAATGAGATGAAGACATATATTCATCTCACGACAGAGCAGGGTGCACTTTATGATCATACCGTTACCCATCTCATGGAACGTATGCAGAAGCTAGAAGGTATTGAACGAAAAGGAGCTATTCTGGCCGCTCTTACACATCTTAAACAACTCTGTGACCATCCGATGCTCTTGACGAAAGAACCGATTCCAGAGGTCTCTAATGGTAAGGATGGGACACTTGAGACCGAAACCTTGATCAGCCGGTCAGCTAAGCTTGAACGTCTTCTCGCGATGGTGAAAGAACTACGAGAAGAGGGAGAACGTTGTCTTATCTTTACGCAGTATATTGGCATGGGGCACATGCTACAGCAGGTTCTACAGCAAGAACTTCAAGAGCCTGTACTGTACTTAAATGGGAGTACATCTAAGTCTGCTCGTGATCGCATGATTGATCAGTTCCAATCTCAGACATTACCACCTGAAGAGCAACCTTCTGTGTTCATTCTTTCGATCAAAGCAGGAGGCGTAGGGCTTAATCTTACAGCCGCCAACCATGTCTTCCACTTCGATCGCTGGTGGAATCCTGCCGTTGAGAATCAGGCAACGGACCGGGCCTACCGTATCGGTCAGACCAAAGATGTACAAGTGCACAAGTTCATCTCTCTAGGCACATTGGAAGAACGTATTGATGAGATGCTTACGAATAAACAACAACTTAGCGATAATGTCATCTCAAGCACTGAAGGATGGATTACCGAACTATCGACCGATGAACTACAAGATCTCTTCTCGCTACGACGCGATTGGACCGGTTGAACCCAGTGTTAAGCATACGCGTAAATGACTTGTAATCACCTTAAAGGACACCCTCGGTGTCCTTTTTGTTATATGACAATATTCATCACCCTCGTGAAATGGGTATCATTTCAATTCCTGTATGAATAGGCTATATCATCTAATCTATATTGGAGGTTTACCCTATGTCCAATGGAAGTGAATATCCGAACAGCCAAGATCGAAATCCCATTTATACTTATAACCCCGATTCCCAGCAACCCGCTGATTCATACTACTCTTCCTATCCTTTCCGTTCTGATCAACCTTACCCTTACTCTCATTACTACCATCTTTCCTCTTCCCGACCTGAGCTTCACTCTCATCAAGCTGACAACGAACTTGGAAGAAAACAGAGTGTGAATGGTTATATCAACGGGTCTATAGAACATGGAAAAGGCCTTGTCCTTGATACTGGAGGAGAATTAGGAGGCAAACATGGTGTGGGCTTCAACGCTGACGGACATGTAGCCTACAATAGTGTCGGTACTCATGCAACTGCTCACCTTGGAGAACAATATGGCATTAACGCACATGGCGGAGCCGACCTCAACACCAGCCAAGGACTCCAGTTTAATACCGGTGGACAGGTCGGTGGTAAGCATGTACTAAATGCGCAAGCCGACGGTCATCTCGGTCTCAGCCAAGGGGTTGGGTTTAATACTGAAGCACAACTTGGCGGTAAATACGGACTCGGTGCTCAGGCTAATGGTCAGATTGGCGCCGGTCAAGGGCTTGGGTTTAATACCGGAGCACAACTCGGCGGTGAGTACGGTCTCGGTGCCCATGCCAAAGGTCAGATTGGTGGCGGCCAAGAAACTGGGTTCAGTACGGTAGCGCAATTTGGGGGCGAGCATGGTCTTAACGCGCATGCCAACAGTCACCTAGGTATCAGTCAGGGAGCCGGATTTAAGTCCGGTGCACAACTCGGGGGTGAGAACGGTCTCGGTGCTCATGCCAACGTTCACCTAGGCATCAGCCAAGGAGCCGGGTTTAATACTGGTGCGAAGCTCGGAGGCGAGAACGGTCTCGGTGCTCATGCCAAGGGCCAGTTAGGCGGGGGCCAAGGGGTGGACTTAGGGATTGGTGGTCATGTAGGCGGACATAACGGCCAGCTCGGTCTTAAGTTTGGCGGCAAGGATAAGGAATTGACCGAATTGAAGGAATCCAAGGAAGTGACAGATTTAAAAGAATGAAATAATCAAAATGGTTCCACAATTAATAGGCTATCAACCAACGGTAGCCTGTTTTAACTTATGTGATGGACACCCGCCCTAATATTTCAACAATCAGCATAGTCAATGTACGCTTCATTCGAATCCATCCGATCTTTTCTAACATCATAACTATCACACCAGCATAATCTATTGAAGTGGGAAACTTGGGTTTCAAAGGAGAATGAATCATGGGACCTTTTGCCAAAGATTTATTGAAAGACAAAGTCGTCCTCATCACAGGTGGAGCTACTGGATTGGGACGAGCCATGGGAGAACAATTCCTCGAACTTGGGGCAAAGCTAGCCATTGCTAGTCGACGTGAAGAGACATTAAGAACAGCAGCTGAAGAGTTAAGCATTCATGGGGGAGAAGTATTCTACCAAGCCACCGACGTTCGTGATCCTGTCCAAATTCATGCCCTTGTAGAAGCCGTGGAGCAACGATTCGGGCGAATTGATGTGTTGGTCAATAATGCTGCAGGCAATTTCATAAGTCCAACCGAGCGCCTCTCCCCTCGAGCGGTAGATACCGTGTTAAATATTGTACTTCATGGAACCATGTACACCACGTTGGAAGTCGGAAAAAGGTGGATCAATCAAGGCCATCAGGGTACGATGCTGAATATCGTAACCACCTATGCTTCCACCGGTTCAGCCTTTGTTGTACCCTCTGCTGCGGCTAAGGCTGGCGTATTAGCGTTAACTCGCTCCCTTGCGGTGGAATGGGCGAGATACGGGATACGACAAGTTGCCATTGCTCCGGGCCCTTTCCCCACAGAAGGCGCAACGTCTCGCCTCATGCCAACACCTGAGATAGAAGAACAGATGCTCCGTCGTATTCCCTCTCGCCGCGTAGGAAATAAAGAAGAACTCGCCCATTTGGCAGCTTACTTGATCTCAGATTATGCCGGCTATATCAATGGAGAAGTCGTTACTATCGACGGAGGAGAGTGGCTTCAAGGTGCAGGAGAATTTAATGATCTACTTAACATTACGGAAGAGCAGTGGGACGCCCTTGCTGAGAAAACACGAAAGGGCAAATAGCCCTGTCCGTAAGATTCAACCTAGGAAGAGCTATAATTGGAGACCTTAAAGGGTCTCCTTTTTGCTAGTTATAGTGCTGTGGATACCCTAACTCTTATGAAAACCCATCAATTGCTGTAAAGGGTATACATATGCGCTCCGATCCTAGCAACAATGGTGTCTTCCGTATGATGATTTCCTGGTAGCAGATGCCGACTTGTTGATAGGTTCCGTAGATATTCAAAGTCCGGATGAACAACTTCATCTGTAAGATATGCAGATGTTGTACTTCCTGGAATTCTCCTTCTATTCAGAGATGCAATGCTACCCTCCGCTGGTTTTATCCCCATTCCATGCCCATAATATAAGCCATTCCCCAAAAAGACGGCATTCTCACCTTGCCACTCTGGGGTTGCTGGATTATGATCAGGGTTTTTGAAATACACAATATCTCCAGGGAACACTTCATTGTTATGTTCTATTATTTTCAACTGTAAGTCACTGTCATAATTCCAATCTCTTAAGTACAAATCTTGAAAATACACATCAAATATATCCTTTTTCAATACTGTCAGAGTTGCTTTATACAAGGTAATAATCATGGCAGTTGCACATTCAAAAGAATATAATTGCCCATTTTTAAAAATATCATTAATCCCAATCGAAGGTCGCATACCACTAATTAATCTGAAACCTCCACTGTCTGTTCGCGTCCATAATTGTTCATTGCATCGTGAGTTTTTGAAGACGGCAAAGGTTGCATCACTAGCTTTTAAAGCTTTGCCTGCATTTATAATTGCCGATCTCATTTTCAACTCAAATTCTAAAGCCTCAAGCGATACATATCGATAGACAATTTCGCTTTTTTTCTTCTGATTCACAATATCTCGTTCGATATCCGTTAGTTGTAACGTATTAATCTGCTCTACATCCACACCCGTGATCATGATCATCGTACTTCCTCCTATGCAGTATTGAATATAGGTTATTGTACGTGTCGGGTGGAATGTTTGTGCACAGCAAATTGGCCCTTTATAAGGAAAGACCATCTGAGATTTAGTTCGTGTGGTTAGAAATTGCAAGCGCCACTCCTTATCTACTTATTATTACTCTCGAAGTGTTTGCAGATATTTTCATAAACAAGACATTTCATTTGATATAATTACTCTGAATTGCTAGAGTTAGATAAAATAATGTCGATTTAAGGGAGACTCATATGAATTATTTAGGAAATGTTTGGAATTGGTTGATATCTATACCCTATTTAGGGGGATTTCTACTTACAGTTGCGATGATTGTAGGACTAAATGAGATAATAGACAAAATATCAGGTCACAATCTCTTGAAACTTCTTACTACCTATTTGACTAAGTTATTTTATTCCAGGACTGATGTCGAACGAAGAAAGTATTATACTGAGTTGGCCTCTGTAGAATTTCAATCGTGGCAAATGAGTGTACTAAGAAAAATATACGGTGAACAAAATATTATCGATCTCTTTGGTGTTTCCTATGCATCTACTGTCTATTATGCAAGTGAAAATTTGTCCTATCCCTATAAGGATTTGGGTGAACTGGAGAGTCCTGAAATTACAGAAAATATGATACTAAGAGGTATTAGTAAAAAGTATTACAAACTAATGGGAAAAACAATCAGAAGACCAAATTTAGCTGGATTTGTTTTAGAATCTTTAAACCTTAATGAATCTGGTCAAATCAGTGGGTTTAAAGCCAAAATAGCTACATATAAACTTAATGTTGCGACAAGTCACGTTTTGGAATATGAATTATATCTTGTCTATAAAAAATATAAAAATGAATTTTTAAGCTGTTCAAAAGATCAAATGATTAAGCAATTGAAATTAAGGAATAACATACATAACGATCAGCTCGAGGAGGAGGTTTTAATAACTGGTAAAGGGAGGTATTCCTTATTAGGCGTTCAAATGTTAGTAATATTTATCACCGAAGATAATGAATACCGTGCATTGGTTATTAAACGATCGGAAGATGTTGCGGTCAGACCAGGTTATTATCAGTTTGTACCTTCAGGAGGATTTGAATTTTATGAAAAAGAAATTAATGAAATAAACACACAAAAGAATTTCGATGTAGAACTAGCTTTATACAGAGAAATGGTTGAGGAAATATTTGGAGAAGTTGAGTTTGAACATAATGATAAGGGAAATCCTGTTGATAATATTTATAAGCATGAAAAGGTTGTTAGTGTGCGTTCATGGCTGAAAGAGGGTCAGGCAAAAATGGAGTTTTTGGGCACAACCATTGATCTCGTAAGTTTAAGACATGAGTTATCTTTCTTATTGCTTATTAATGATAAGCAATTCTCTATGAACAATTTTTATCGTAATCATGAGGCTGATATTATGGAAGAGATAGATATTAGGGAACTAGAGAATCACTTCAAATTAGGAAAGGAACACCTTAACCCCACAAGCGCGAGTTTATTGAAGCTTGCATTGGCTAGTCAAACCTTCAAAGAAATAAACAATACTTCTTCAGTAAGTAATACAGGCTAAGATATTCTCATATGGAACTGTTCAGGTAACATTAAACCTGTAGTACATCAATATAATCCTGATTTGACAATACTTTCTGCCGAGGTTCACTACGTAGCCTTTGTTCTCTTAGAGTCATTTGATAGTTAGAGACATTAATATTAATTAGTACATAATTAAAAATATAAAAGGAGTTATCCTCTTTGGTTAACTCCTTTTGTATAGAAACGATGGGAGTCACCCCTCCTGCAATAAATGGTGCAACTCCATCTCTATTACATGGTGGAGGCCACCCGTATTAATAATCTATCAGTTGTCATTTTATTGTTGGCCGTTGATCTAAGTCTGTTCCCTATAGAGAACTCCAAGACATCGACTTATTCTAACCCAAGCCCACTCTCAACTCTTCGTCCAACCGTTCAAATGCGTTCTTCACCTTATCTTTAGGCACTTCCGCATACAGATCTCCAATACTCACTTCGCTATAACAGGTTGATTCGCTAGTGTTATTCAAATATGGAACTAACCCTACACCTGTTGTCTCATAAATACGGGTCAATATAGGTTCAAGTTGGTCCTTAGGCATCTCAAAATGAACATGAAACATATTAGATACCGGCTCTGCTGGTATTGTTTTAACACCATGGCACTTGTTATATAACGTTGCTAATTCCTTCGCTTCTTCATAATACTGTCCCATCTTATTCACGCGTTGCTTGAAATAATACTCAGAACTAATGATATAAGGATACAGACTAATTAGATCTCCGCCGTGACGTCTTTTCCATACCTTGGATTCTTCCGTGAAATCCTTGTCCCCTACGAGGATCGCTCCTGCAATCCCACCAATCCCCTTGTAAAAGGATACATAAACACTATCAAAGAGTGCACAAATTTCCGCTGCAGTCTTTTGATAAAAGGGTAGAATTTCAAAAAGTCTCGCTCCATCCAGATGCAACTTGATCCCTTGTTCACGGCAATAAGCAGAAATCGCTTCAAGTTCAGCGTAATCCGGTAATTGACCACCAATCTCACGTTGAGGTAATTCAAGTAATAAACAAGCGATATCCTTTGGCATGTTCTGAACATCTTCAAGATTAATTAACCTGTTCTTGTCCGCGAGTAAGGTGGGTTCGATGTGATGCAATTCTTTCAGACCATCTTGTTCATGGATCTCCAAATGGCATAAAGGATGGTAGGCGACGCGCTTCACTCCCTTACGATCACACCATATTCTTAAAGCAATCTGTTGTGCCATCGTTCCACTGGGGAAAAATACCGCGGTTTCCTTCCCTAAATAATCCGCCATTTGATCTTGGAAATCTTCGATTAATTTACCCCTACCATAGATATCACTTGCAAGATTTCCATCAATATTTGCTAAAGCTTCTATTAATACTTGAATGTTTCGTTTGCCATTGCCTCCAAGTTTATAAGCTGTGTCATTAAATGCTTCTACTAAAGACTTCGTGTTCATCCTAAATACAACTCCTTTTCGTATCAACCCTTTATATAAAAAGTATATCCTTTTCTACTTGAGCTGGCGACACTATCCTAAAAAAGCCGACCTCAGGTGGTCGGCTTGGAATTGGCGGAGCAATAAGTGGTGTAAGTTCACCGCCATCTACATATGATGATCAAGGAAATCTATAGTCTTTGAGCATTCAAATCCCCACGACTTCCCACCATGTCTTTTCTTCGATAAATGCCTAATACCATACCCATCACAGCCATTTCAATCATAAGATGACTACCTCCGAAACTCAGGAATGGAAATGGCATTCCCACCATAGGGACAAGCCCAAGTGACATCAACAAACTATATCCCAGCTGGAAGCTAATCATTCCTGCCAACCCCATTCCAAGCGCTCTACCATAAGGCTCCCTTACAGCTCGATTCGACTGAAGAAGCCGCCCAACAAAATACACTAAGCTAAGTAAAATAACAATCCCAAATGCCCAACCAAAACTAGAAATTAGAAAGACAGCAATATTATCGGTCGGAATTTTTGGAATTGCCCTCGTTATTTCTTCCGATATCCCATGACCCCACCAACCTGCCGAGCGAATACTCTCTTCCGCTACACGATACAAATAGCCTGACCCTTGAGGGTCCCTCTCGGGATTTAAAAATGCAAATAAAGCTTCCATTGGATAATCCTTTTTTATTATACCTAGAAACATTAATAGTCCCATCCCTATGCCATGTATCCCTATTACCCACCAATTTCTTGTCATGAACAAGAGAAGTAGAAGGTAACCCGCTAAATATAGCATCAAATTACTCAACGTTGAAAAAGATAGAAATAGAACCGCGGGGACAACTAACAAGGTAGTGGTCGTTAGCAACCAGAACCACTTATGATTCTTCCAATTCATGATCATGCCCGGTGCTGCAACCATCAACAAATAGGGGCTACTACCAAACCAGTCAATGGAGATGAAGTAAAACCGCCAATAACTGCTTCCGTTCACAGTAATCCCTAACAGTTCGGTTAATATCATGCCTACGATAATGACAGCGTATAAAGCAAAGGAAACAGATCTTATCTTCAGGTAATTAAAAAAATAGAAGAAACCCATGAGTACCATACCCAAACATATGGCCACTAATTTTGAATTAGCATACTGCCAACCACTGCCTCCTATCATGGCTTGTCCTACCGCAAACATCGCAATAATCCCTAATATCACAAACATCAAGACACCCACTAACAATCCCCAATGCATCCTTGGACGATGTACTGAATGCAGTCCATCTCCCACTTCTGTAGGACTTCCCATCTGGCGAATAGCCCAAAGTACGGCTTCATCTCGTTCCATTCCATCTTCTTCTCGTTCCAACACAAGCTCTTCTAGGTGATTCTCCAACTCATGCCGAATATCCCGATGGGCTGCTTGTGAACGGACTCGGGAGCATACGTCATTGAGGTATGCTCGAATCGCTTCATGTTTGCGAATCATAGGGTTCCCTCCCCGATCACGTTATCGACAGCATTTCGGAATAATGCCCACTCTGCCTTCTTCTTACTTAACTGTCCTCTGCCCGTCTCGGTAAGACGATAATATTTACGTTTGCGGCCTTCAACTTGAGACCAATAAGCCTCTACCCAATTTTCTGTCTCCATCGCGTGTAGAATCGGGTATAACGTTCCTTCTTTAAGTACAAATACGCCATCAGAACAACGTTCTAATTCCTTAATTAACTCATAGCCATATAGATCTTGACGCGCTAGTAGCGTAAGCACTAAGGTGCCTGTACTACCTTTCAGCATTTCTTTTGGAACACTCATTCTTATGAACTCCTCCCGCCACTCCATACCTTGGATCACTATGCATATGTATTCTAGGTATAGAATAACGTAAGTGCAGTGGATTGTCCACTGTGGATCAATTAACAATTTATTCTAATTAAAAGCAATGGACTTATACAGCCACAGTCCCATGTACAGCAAACCTCATAGAAAAACTCTAAAAATCGATATAGATTGCATAAAAACTGGTCAAGTATTCCATATTACCTTTATCTCATAAAAGTTCTGTACATTATTTTGTCACGTTATTGCGTTAATTGTTAGATCGTGCCTTACCGAGGTGAAAATTTGTTAACGCTGTGCTACAATATTGGAATTGCGCAACGGCAATCATTAAGGGAGGTTTATTGAATCGCCATGCTAATTATCGGTATCGCAGGCGGCACCGGCTCCGGAAAGACTACGGTAGCTCGCTCCGTCATTGAACGTCTTGGATCAGATAAAATAACTTTTATATCTCAAGATAACTATTATAAGGACCATTCACATCTCAGCATGGCTGAACGCGAATCGATTAATTACGATCATCCGCTCGCTTTCGACAATGAACTGCTCATTAAGCACCTTAGTTGTGTGAAAAGTGGCCAAACCGCACACGCTCCAGTATATGACTTCACGGTTCATGCTCGTTCCGTAACCGAAACGGTAGAGCTTAAGCCTAACAATATCTTCATTCTCGAAGGGCTTCATCTACTATCTGATGAGAACCTCCGAAACATGATCGATATCAAGGTATTCGTCGATACAGATCCTGACGTTCGTATCCTTCGTCGAGTGCTTCGAGATATCGAAGAACGCGGTCGTACGATACGATCGATCCACAATCAATATTTGAATACGGTTAAGCCGATGCACGAAGCGTTCATCGAGCCATCTAAGAAATATGCAGACTTGATCATCCCCCAAGGTGGACATAATGAAGTTGGCATTCAAATGTTGTCTATTCTGACTGAGAAATACTTAACGGGCGACCGAGTATAGGTCACATTTCATGGCAACATATTTCTCAGGTTCGAGCGGATTCCACCGGCCCCAAGATGCTATATCGTAGCGAGAACTCCCATATTTACAATGAAATAGGTAGATCCGTTGATCTACCGCAGTTACAGGCTGTCGAGAACACACTCGACAGTCTTTTTTATTATTTTCACACGGTTACATACGCCAGACTGAACTTACCCAAAATGACTGTAATGTGAATGATTACAGTAGAACTTGCACATTTCCTATCCTATACCATAAGATTAAGACATTAACGCTGTAACGGATTATAAGAGAATACATATCAGGAGGTGTGCGATGACATACCATGTGGACATACAATTTCATCCAATTCACGAGTTGATGAATAGCCTACATTCTTTTATTTGCAAGAAATCCTATAAAAAAACCGAATTAGGTTCCTCATGGGCTAAAGAAACAGAAAGTCAGTTATCAGCGGAACTTACCTCTCGCTTAGAGGCTACAGAATTAAACAATGATTGGAAAGCAATGTATTTGCTCATTCATTTATGTCCACATAAGGAAAGTGTAGTAAGCGTTCTTAAATGGATTGACGGACTATCCATAGGCCAAATCTATGAAGCTCTTTCTGAATATGTTAATACCTTTCCGAGTAATATGAACGATTACCGCAACCAGATCATGTATCTGCTATCTGAATGGAATCTTCAGTATTTCAGTCGATGTAGTCCCACCATCTTGGAAGCTTTACAACAACACTCCGATGATAAAAAGCTTGAATTAGCGCAAAGTCAGAATACCTCAGAAGTTGTGAATACAACAACAAATGGTTTTTATTTCGTTCCTGTAGAAGGCTTAGAAACCGTGGTACTTGTGCCCCAGTATCATTTCCAACCTGCTAATATTATCTACTCTTATGGGAAATTGACGTTATGCCAGTATGCATCCAGGATATCACTTGGAGAAGAGAATGATATATCGGCATATATGTATCGGACGATCAGAAGTTTAGGGGAAAAAAGTAGATTAAAGATATTGCAATCTCTACACGGTGAACGTAAAACCTTTACAGAAATCGTAAAAAGTGCAGGGTTATCCAAGGGTATTGTTCATGATCATATATTTAACCTTCGCAGTTCAGGTTTACTCCATGCTTATATCGAAGGGGAGAATGTAACTGATTATAGTCTACGACTTGAAGGAATTCGTCATATGAATAACCAAATACTCGATTTTTTGCAACCATAACCACATACATATACATTGATTGAAAGACTAAGTCCTCTCACTGCAAGAAGTAAATTTCCCTTTACAAGGGGTACACTTCAAAGCGTGATTAGGCTTCTTTTTTTCGTTAAAATTTCACAAGCTTCTCTTCGTAGAGAAATATTTAACAGTTCTCTATTTACAGAACTTAATTTAGTTTCTATAATATACCTTATCGAGCGTTAATCACACTTAACGGATCGGAATTATTATTTAAAGATGTACATAAAATTTATAGGGATATGGGGATGAAATCATGAAAAGAGGTATTTTTTTATTAACGTCATTACTGATTGCTAGTTCATTGTTGGTGTCAGCTTGCTCGAATAACAATAGCAGTAGTAATTCTGCTAGCAATACGAAATCAACAACAGTACCGGCGACTACAACTCAGGAGACTCCTGCTAGTACTGTTGTTGGGCTTACAGAACCTTTCACAGCGACTGACTTATCCAAGCTTCCTGCTGTCGCACAAAAACGTACAGATACCATCATTGTTGGATTAACGGATCCAAGTGGCGCATTCACTCCTTATTTCCAACAAAGTGGATATGACGGAAATGTATCCTCCTTACTATACGCATCCCTTATAAATGTAGATGATAAGGGACTCCCTGTTCCTGAACTTGCAGAAAGTTGGGATATATCTGACGATGCGCTCACCTACACCTTCCACCTAAAGAGTGACTTGAAATTCAGCGATGGATCACCACTAACGGCAGATGATGTAGCCTTTACATGGACGATTCTTCACGATAAGGCGTATGACGGAGATTCCCAAGTGCTTACTCTAAATGTTGTAGGCGGTGCAGCGTATAAAGCGGGTACAGCTACAACCATTACAGGCATAAAAGTCACTGATCCGAAGACGATTTCCGTTACGTTAGAGAAGCCTAATGCCACAGCCTTAGTAACACTTGGTTCGAATGTGTTATCTAAAGCCTATTATGGTAAGGATTATAAATTCGGTCAGTTAGATTACATCAAGAAACTTCATGAGAAACCAGTAGGTAACGGTCCTTACACGTTAGAGAAGTTCATTCCTGGTCAAGAAGTTCGATTCGTAGCCAATGAATATTATTACAAAGGAAAACCCGCGACTGAACATTTCATATATAAAACGACGGAAGGTGACGTGTGGCAGTTCGTTGAGACTGGAGAAGTGGACTACGCTTCCTTTAGTGCAACACAAGAAAACATCGACAAGCTAAAAGGATTAGGCTACCTAAACGTTATTCCTTATACACCAAGTTCGTACGGTTATTTACAAGCGAACTTAGAGCATGAACAGCTTAAAGATAAAGCGGTAAGACAAGCGATTACATATGGTCTTGATCGCAAAAGTATTTATGTTGATGCTAGCCAAGGGGCAGGTTCTGTGGCAAATATCCCAGCTTCACCGATATCATGGTCCTATACGGAAGAAGGCATTAATCCATACAACTATGATCCCGAGAAAGCGAAGGAATTGCTTGATGGAGCAGGTTGGACCGTTGGAGCTGGTGGCATTCGTGAGAAAGATGGTAAACCATTGTCCATTCACTTCCTAGGTTCCAAGAGTAAGAATACAGATATATTTATCGCTGTAGCGAAGGAAAATTTCGAAGCACTGGGCATAAAGTTCGAACCTGAAGTGTTCGCAGACTTTAACTCCCTAGTGTCCAAAGTTGAAGGTGGAGATTACGACCTCGTATCCTTCTCTACACCAATGCTGACTGATCCATCGGATGGTCTCCTACAATTCCTAAATGGAGAAATTAAAGGCTATGACAATCCGAAATTCAAAGAGTTATATGACAAAGGACTCGCTACAACAGATATCGAAGAACGCAAAAAAATATACACCGAACTATACCAACTTCTAAATGATGAGCTGCCTGTCATTTTTACAAGTTATAAGAAAACCGTTTATGCATACAATGGCCGAATTGAGAATGTTACTGTGAGTCCTTTCATTGGTCTTGCAGGCAGTCTACCTAATTGGTCCCTGAAGTAGAAAATAGGTAGCCCTTGTCTTGATGGCAGGGGCTGCCAACATAAGGAGTCGATCATGAGCACTTATTTATCGAAAAGGTTGATCTATATGTTCGTTATTTTATTTGCTGCTTCATTACTCATATTTTGCCTATATGCACTGACACCCGGAGACTTCATTAGCGGGAATATTAAATTATCACCAGAACGTAAAGCTGAGCTTAGAGATATCTATGGCTTAAATAAACCTCTACTCGAACGTTATGGAATATGGATGTCTAATGCATTTCGTGGTGATTTCGGATTTTCTCTAGCACAACAAAAACCGGTTCTTCAGCTATTTAACGAGTATATATGGAATTCCTTTTTGCTAGCTGTCGTATCCACGTTTCTGACATGGGTCATTGCAGTTATCGTAGGGGTTATTTCTGCGTATAAGCAATATTCTTGGTTCGATACACTCGTTATGGTGGCTATCTTCGCAGCGATGTCTATTCCATCTTTCTTTATCGGCTTATTTCTTATTAAAATTCTGGCTGTTGATTTGAAATGGTTACCTCCAGGTGGCATGCTTACGACCGGAAGTAACGCTACAGGTATTGCTTATTTGAAGGAAGTCATCCATCATATGACGCTTCCTGTCATTGTCATGACGCTACTTGGTGTAGGGTCATTAACCCGTTATTTCCGCAGTAACATGATCGACGTCATTAAACAAGATTATATACGTACTGCTCGAGCGAAAGGCCTTACAGAGCGTAAAGTGTTATTTACACATGCGCTTCGCAACGCGCTTCTGCCAGCTATCACACTCGTTGGATTCGAACTTCCAGCACTCTTTGGAGGATCACTTATTATTGAGAAAATATTTAATTGGCCGGGAATCGGACAGCTCTATATGCAATCTTTCGGATTGAGGGATTATCCCTTGCTCATGGGATTTACGATGTTTATTGCTATTCTAACCGTCCTCGGAACGCTTATATCGGACATTTTGTACCATGTCGCCGATCCGCGTGTCCGATTACAGTGAGGAGGCTTGAGTTATGATAACGACCCCAAATAAATTAGTGAACGTTAAGAGAACCAAGGATTCACCTGTGAAATCTTCATTGTTCAAACAATCGATACGTAAATTAAGCAAAAATAAGTTAGCTGTATCTGGCTTTGTCGTCGTGATCTTTATGTTTGTGGCTTGCTTCATCGGACCCTTATTCTCTCCGTACACAGATAACAAAATCAACATGGCTATGATGAATAAAGCACCTCATTTAAAGCATTGGCTTGGTACAGATGCACTAGGTAGAGATGTGTTGACGCGCGTGTTACAGGCTGGACGAATCTCTCTGACTGTAGGTCTAGCATCGATGATGCTCTCGGTATTTATCGGTTCTTTGCTTGGTGCACTAGCTGGATATTATCGTGGCATTGTCGATCAGATTATTATGCGTATTGCAGATTTGCTGTTAACTATTCCGAGTCTTCCGCTCCTATTCATATTCGGTGCATTGTTATCCGAATGGAAAATCCCAACGGATTATCGCATGTACATCGTTATGCTGATGTTAAGCTTCGTGGGTTGGCCGGGACTCGCTCGAATGGTACGAGGACAGATGCTTAGTCTTCGTGAACGTGAATTCATGCAGGCCGCTGTAGTCCTTGGTTTACGTGACCGGCGCAAGTTATTCAATCATTTATTACCGAATATCGTGCCCTTATTAATCGTAATTGCGACCCTCAACATCGGGGGGTCGATTCTTAGTGAATCTGTCCTTAGCTTCTTTGGTCTCGGCGTAATGCCTCCAACCCCAACATGGGGAAATATGATTGATGCTGCTAACAATATGATCGATTTCCAAGAGCGTCCATGGCTGTGGATTCCACCAGGATTCTCAATATTTGCTACGGTTATAGCCATTAACATATTCGGCGACGGACTTAGAGATGTACTCGATCCTAAACAGAAGAGGTAGGTGAATACAGCCCATGGACAATTCAATTCAGATAGATCACCTCAGTACGTACTTTTATACCGAAGAAGGTGCTGTCAAAGCCGTTGATGATGTTAGTTTTCGTGTACCTCTTGGACAGACCGTATGCATTGTAGGGGAATCAGGCTGTGGTAAAAGTGTTACCGCAATGTCTATTATGGGACTGGTAGAGGAACCCGGAGGTAAGGTTATCTCCGGTAAGATCGATTTCGTTGGCGAAGATTTGCTGAAGTTGGATAAACATAGTTTACGAAGTATTCGTGGAAATGAAATCGCCATGATTTTTCAAGAACCGATGTCCTCGCTGAATCCAGTCATGAAGATTGGTGAGCAAATAATGGAGCCACTGATTATCCATCTGAAGATGAATAAGAAGATAGCCCGTGCACGAGCTATAGAATTAATAGAACAAGTGGGCATTTCCCGTCCGGAGCAAATTGCTGATTCTTATCCGCACGAACTCAGTGGAGGCATGCTACAACGGATTATGATTGCAATCGCAATCTCCTGTAATCCTAAGCTATTGATTGCAGATGAACCTACCACAGCACTTGATGTGACGATACAAGCTCAAATACTAGATATGCTACGTGAAATTAAAACAGATTCTAATATGTCCACTTTGCTCATTACACATGATCTTGGTGTCGTGGCTGAAATGGCTGATTACGTAATCGTAATGTATTCTGGCAAAATCGTTGAAGAGGGTGAAGTTGTCGAACTATTCGAACGACCTAAACATCCCTACACGAAGGGGCTTCTGAAATCTAAACCTATTATTAATCAACGATTAGAAGAATTATATTCGATCCCTGGTCAGGTGCCCAATCCGCTTGATTTACAAGAATCTTGCTATTTCCATGATCGCTGTGAGCACTGTATGTCGATTTGTCAGACGAAACAGCCGCAGTTACAAGAAGTTGGCAATCAACAAAAGGTTGCTTGCTGGCTCTATGAGGAGGCGGTTTCTCATGTCTGAACCTTTACTAGAAGTCAGTCATTTGAAGAAATATTTCCCAATCACCAAAGGTTTGCTCAACCGTACCGTAGGTCATGTTAAAGCAGTAGATGATATCAGTATTACGCTTCAGCCTGGCGAAACCTTTGGTCTGGTTGGTGAATCCGGTAGCGGTAAGAGTACCGTAGGCCGTACCATTCTACGTCTTACGGATAAAACCGCTGGAGAAATTAAGTTTAAAGGATTAGATATTCACTCTCTTAGTCCCTCTGAACTTCGTGCAATCCGGCCCAAAATGCAATTGATCTTTCAGGATCCTTATAGCTCGCTTAACCCGAGAGTTCGTGTCGGCGATGCTATCGGTGAGGCTTTATTGGACCACGGATTCGCGTCAAAGGGAGAAGTTCGTGATCGGGTATTGGACGCTCTTGTCTCGTGTGGCTTGTCCTCGTACCATATTGATCGATTCCCACACGAATTCTCGGGCGGACAACGTCAACGGATTGGTATAGCTCGTGCGCTCGTTCTTAATCCCGAGCTCATTATTGCTGACGAACCTGTATCAGCACTAGATGTTTCCATTCAAGCACAAATCATTAACTTGTTTAGCAAGTTACAAGAGACACGAGGGTTAGCCTATTTATTCATATCCCATGATCTAAGTGTTGTGGAGCATTTGTGCTCCAGAATTGGTGTGATGTATTTAGGTTCTATGGTAGAGACAGCCTCCAGAGATGAGCTATTTCGTAACCCGCTTCATCCTTATACTAAGGCCCTTCTGTCAGCTGTACCCGTTCCAATTCCGAAGTTTAAGAGAGATCGGATTGTCCTTAAGGGTGATATTCCGAGTCCTGCTAATCCACCATCTGGCTGTAAATTTCACACTCGGTGTCCTTATGCAGTGGACATTTGTAAGGAACAGATACCAGAGTTCCGTGAAGTAGGCAGTCAGCATTATGTTGCTTGTCATTTAGTATAGAAAAAAGGAGTTTACACCCACGTGTAAACTCCTTTTTCATTATTCAAATGACAGGATGAAGTTCGAAGATTACCGTCATTCGGAGAGATCTGAGGATTCCTCACTTATTGTTAAGGCATCGTTACTAAGAACGGCTTAACGGTATTGGCGAAATTATAATTGCTCGTCTTATCCCAGTTAATGGACCACGTCATTGCACCACGAATATCCGGATATTTGGCTACTGGTTTGTAAGTTCCACAACCATTACCCGTTGCCAAGCAGTTCAATGCATTGTTCACGACACTAGGTGTGACATACCCACCTCCAGCTGCAGAAGTTACGGCAGGAACACCCAATCCCAATTTTGAAGGTGCAATCCACTGTAATGTCAGATCAGAAAGTGCTGTCAAGAAATTGATTGTACCTTGGGAATAACACTGTCCATCGCGACCTAACATACAACCTGAATTGTAATACTGAATATTCACAACGGTAGTGATATCCTTCAGATTATTGTAGAGCTGCATATAGGACGTACTCGCAGATTGCATGTCGATCGTTTGCGGAGCCATGGTTAGGATGAATCCCGAACCAAATTGTTGCTGAATCTGACGAACCGCAGTTGTTAGATTCGCCACATTCATGCCACTCTCCAGATCGATATCAATACCATCCAGCCCGTACTGAGTAATCAGACCCGACATACTGGTAACAAAATTGGATACATTCGGTGAGGCACTACCTAGATTGATATTACCTTCCGCTCCACCTATGGAAAGAATAACTTTCTTCCCTTGTGCTCGCTTCGCCTGAATATCGCTATTCAAATTAGCATTCGTATACCCACCAAGGGCAGTAGATAGTTTAGAATCTACATTAAAGGTAACACCACCCGGTTTCGCTGTATCCATATCTGCAAAGGACAGAACGATAATATCATATTGGCTTGGTACGTCGCTTAATTTCAAGTCGGTAGAGCCATTAGTGAAATTATGCCAGTATCCTGTAAGTGTATGTTTAGGTAGCGTGCTCCCACCACCTCCACCTGTACCTTGCGTTGTTGCATTAACTGCTGCACTTGCAGCGGATAGATTACCTGCAGCATCCTTAGCTACGATTGAGAAAGAATATGCCGTGCTGACGGCAAGCCCTGTTACCGTAGCCGTTGTCCCTGTTACCGTTTGTACAAACGTTGTGCCTTTGTATACGTCATACCCCGTAACACCTACATTATCTGTGGATGCCGTCCAAGACAATGAAACGCTCGATGAAGTGGTCTCCGTGACAGACACATTCGTTGGAACCGTTGGTGCTTGGGTATCTCCACCGACGACAACAGCTGTTGTCGCACTAACTTGGTTACTGAATGCAGACACGTTACCTGCGGCATCTTTCGCTTTTATTTTATACGTATACGTTGTATTTGCGCTGAGTCCTGTATTGGTATATGTGAGCGTGCTACCCGAAACGTTGCCAAGTAATGTGGAACCCTGATATACATCGTAACCCGTTACGCCGACATTATCCGTTGAAGTATTCCAAGCCAGTGTTACGCTAGATGTTGTCGTGCCCGTCGCTTGTAGGTTAGTAGGAGCCGAAGGTGCTTGGGTATCACCGCCGCCTCCACCCGGAACGAGCTGCCAAAGAGCAGGGACAACAGGCGGTTCCCAACCGCTCAGAGACGTATGCGGTTGAATATCCTTGTACGTATTTCCGGCATACGTAACCGTATCATTTAGAGCGTAAGATACATTAGGTGCCCAAGCCCCCCGATCAGCAGCAAAAGCCATAGACGGCAACAGTCCAACAAATACAACTAAAATAATCATAAGCGGAAGTGCTCTTCTGAATCCTTTTACTCTTCCTATGAATACTTTTCTCATATCATCGCCTCCTACAATTTGGTTCTTACCGTTTCTTAAGCCCAAGTGGGCAATAGCAAATACACCTCCCCATTCACAAGAAATACATCATGTAAGCGTAGAAGTTAAGCAAGTAACTGGCAGTGCCCTAGACGCAGCGTATATTAAAAATGCAGCATGCACAGGAGTAGCAGGGATACGATCAAATAGTAGAAAGTATAGGAGTTGTTCTAAGACGAATCCGTGGTGTAATCATGAAGAGAAAGGAGATAGAGTGGATTGAACAACTACGAAACTTAGTGGAGAATGAATTAGACAGCGCTTACATGAAGTGGGGGTAAGAACTCGCTTTATTCTGCTTGACCCTTGTATGGCGTTACCCCATTTATCTAAAATCTTAGATGTTCAAAAGTTGGACAAACTTACAACATACAGTAATTGTAATTCACTGGAAGTATTTGGTCTATAGATCTATAGTTGCGATTTATTTACATTTATTTAAATTGTAATAGGCTATAAGCATGATGAAATAACGAATCATCCTGCTTATAGCCTCCTAGTACGTACGTTTCTTATTCTCTTACCACCGTATTGTTCGGATCACATCCGTCATGATCTGCTGATGATTGGAATGCGTTGACCATTGCTCTATTTCATTGATGATGCGTTCTAGACTCGTGTATCCCTTAGCCAGTCCATTTAATCGAGCGACTAATGTTGCATTCACAAGGTCATCATGAGAAGAATAGAGCATACCTAACTTCTCGAGGGCATCCGGGTATCTCTTCAAATGGTACTTTTGATGCTTATCCTCAGCTAGATGGAACCCGGAATAAGGCGCAATCGATGTTAATGTCTCTCCCTTGCCCTCTTCGGTCACCCGCTGTATGATACTTCTCTGCTCCTCATCATGATACAACAATAGCGACATATACTGACGCCCTTTATAATCATTAATATTCACTGGGTTATGATGATTCCAGAACACATTCAAGATGTCTTCCAAAGAGATCTTATCCGGTTCAAAGTCCATTTCAACGATCTCCGTATGATCACCCATTTGACGATAGGTCGGGTGAGATGTGGTGCCACCAGCATATCCAACACGCGTCCTAATCACACCGGGTAGATGCCCAAATAAAGCATCAGGACCCCAAAAGCAGCCCATTCCAAGCGATATCGTGTGGAACGAATTATCCATTTTGGAAGGTTCCGTGATGTTATGTTGTGATCCTTGATTCACGTCATTACCTCCTTCGTGCACAAGTTAGGGAACCGATATCAAAAAACCTATTCTTGTATGACCATGTCAAAAAGGGCATGAAAAGCAAAAAAGGATAGAGTCTCAGATGTCATCTGATAACTCTATCCTTTTCTAGACCCATATTCAACTTGCGGATTAGCCCTTAATGGAGCCAGCAACCATACCCTTCATAATCTGATCTTGCAAAATCAGATACACAACAATGGTTGGGATGACAGCGATTGCCATTGCTCCCATCGTTAGAGCGTAGTCGGTTCCGAATCCATCTGAGAATAAAGCTAGACTTAACGGAAGTGTCTTTAACGCCTGCGTGTTAATGAATACGAGGGCGAAAGAGAAATCATTCCAGAATCGTAGAAACGCTAGAATTGTAATCGTAGCAATGATTGGTGTACACAGCGGGAATATAATTCGGCCAAAAATTCCCCACCAACCGTTTCCATCGATCATAGCCGCTTCCTCAATTTCTTTAGGAATCGAGGCCATGTAACCCATGCTTAAGAATATAGCGATCGGAAGTTCAAATGCCGTATACGGTAAAATAAGTGCACCATACGTATCTAGCAAGCCGACCTCTTTCATCATAAGAAATAACGGTACAAGCGTACTATGAATCGGTATCATAAGTCCTGCTAAAAACAAGGATACAACAATCTTCTTAAACCGGAATTGAAATCTTGACAGCACATAACCTGCCAGAAGACCAAGCACTAGTGTTAGAATGACTGATGTTAACGTCACGAACGTTGAATTGAGCATTCCTCTTCCCATATCGCCAAGATCCCAAGCTCTAAAGATATTGTCTATCTTCCACTCTTTCGGTAAGGCGTACGGATTATTGAAGAAATCTTCATTCGTCTTAAATGCACTAATAAACAGCCAATACAAAGGGTATAACGTACCTACGGCATAACCGAGTAATATCAACTTTCCAAATAGGGATAACCCTTTTTCGGCAATTTTCTTACCCGGAGAAGCCGTGGCCGTTCTGGTCGTCCTAGTTGTTCCTAATTCCACGCCCCTTCCTCCTTCTCGTTAATCCGCTTTCTTACGGGTCAGGATATAGTTAATCCCAATCAGTAAGGCGCTTATGATCATGATGATGGTGGACACGGCGGAACCGTACCCATACCGGTAAACACGAAACGTGTTGTTGTACATATAAGTAGCAAGCAATTCTGTCGATTGTGCCGGTCCTCCGTGGGTCATCACCATAACGTGATCGAACGCCTTCAAGCTTCCCGAGATACAAAGTACTAGGGTAACAACTACCGTGCTCCAGATCATAGGCAATGTTACATAGAACAACTTTTTACCCTTTTGAGCTCCATCGATATTAGCAGCATCATCAATTTCTGGCGATATATTCTGCAGAGCTGCAATAAAGATGATCATATAGGGGCCGATATTACTCCAGTTAATCGGAATTGTAATAGCGAACATATTGACTTTGACATCTGATAGCCAAGCCCGAGACCAAGACTCAAGCCCAACTGCCTCCAAAATGGTATTAACCAGTCCGAACTGCGGATTGTAGATATATCCCCAGATGAGTCCAACAACAACCGTTGAAAGCACCATTGGCATAAATACAGCAGAACGTACAAATCGACTAAAGAAAGAGTTCTTAAGCAGTACTATCGCTAAAATAAGTGCGATCGGAACCTGCCCAACAATCGCCGATACAATTAGAATCATGTTATTCTTGAGCGCTCTCCAAAAAATGTGATCTTGTAGAATTTCTCGGTAGTTATCGAGGCCAATAAACTTCGTTGCTCCGATACCCTTCCATTCAAAGAAGCCATAGTAAGCGGACCAAATAATAGGAACTATGACAAAAACCACAAAGAGAATAAGTGCCGGAAGTAGAGCTAGTGCAATAAATCCTTTACTACGTACAGCAGTAGGCATGGTAACTCTCCCTTTCAAATATCGATTCAGGACTTACTTATTATGGTGTAACTGCTCTAGCTTGTGCGTCCTGAAGTTTCTGTGCGACACTTTCAAGTGTGCCACCCGTCATAATTTCTTGGAGTCCGTTGTTAATTACCTCTCCCGATTCCGCAGATAGATATGCATCGTAGACCGGTGTAATATTCGTCTTCTTGACCAAGTTAAATGCTTTATAGTAAAGCGAACTTACTTTAGATTGATCAATATCTGTATCGTACATTACCATAGAGTTGCTCTCTGCTATCGCTTTCTGAGCATCTGGACCGCTAACTGCATAGATAAGTTTAAGTGCCGCTTCTTTCGTTGCACCTTCAGTACGTTTGCTTAATGCTAGACCTGCTCCTGCACCACCAGTAATACTGTTCGCATCACCTTTACCACCTGGAATAGATGGAAGTACAGTAACATCAATATCCTTCATCTGTTCTTCACTTGCAGAAGCTGCCAAGTTCGTAAGACTCCAAGCACCACTGATCATCATAGCTGCTTTTCCTTGAATGAAGTATTGCTCTGCTTGCGTATTATCGATACTGTTTGCACCCTCTTGGAATGCATTATTATCGACAAGTTGCTTAAAGTAACCCAATGTATCAATAAATTCAGGATCTGTGAATTTTGCACCCTTTTGAGCTGAAGCATTCTTGAACCATTCTGTTCCAGTTACACGTTCGCCAATCGCACCGATGATAGTTGACTGAGCAACCCATGGCGCTTTGTTTCCAAGTGCAATTGGTGTCATTTTGTTATCGTTAAATACTTTAATAGCTGTCATTAATTCATCCCAAGTTGTAGGTACTTTGACCTTGTATTGCTCGAATATAGCTGTGTTGTAGTAAAGGAAAGAGGTTGCTGACATTCCCATTGGAGCTGTGTAAATCTGACCCTCTTCAAATTGGTAAGGATCAAAAGCACCTGGAAGGAACTTAGCTTTCCAATCTGGATTCTGATCTGCAAGTTCTGTAATCGGTTGCAACAATCCCGCTTTATATAATTCAGCAGAATGACTTCCTGCATATACGAAGAATAAGTCTGGTAGTTCATTACCTGCGGCAACTGTACTTAAGCGTTGGCGGTAACCATCCGGCGGAATAGCCTGCGCATCAAGTTCAATATTGGGATTGTCTTGTTGGAACTTCTCGATAAGTGATCTTACTGCTTTGGCACGTAAGTCATCCCCAGCAAAGTTATGCCAAACCGTTAGCTTAACTTTATCGTCTTTTTTGGTGACTTCGCCTTCAGCCTTTTTATTATCTCCGCTATTTCCGCAAGCTGAAATAATAAACATCATGATCAATAACATTAGACTCATTTTCTGCATCTTTTTCATAGTCAATCCCCCTTAGTAGTTATACCTGATGAACCAATAGATACCTCAGTTCACCCTATTCAAAATGAATATCTTAAGTATAAAGAGGAGGGCAATCGATACATAGGGGATATAATTCAGTTAATAGAGGTACAATTCTCAGCTCTTCCCCCGGTACTCCGAAGGGGTCTGTCCTGTGAATTTTTTGAATATCCGATTAAAATGTTTAATATCTTCATATCCGATTCGA
Source organism: Paenibacillus macquariensis (assembly GCF_900156375.1). GTDB lineage: Bacteria > Bacillota > Bacilli > Paenibacillales > Paenibacillaceae > Paenibacillus_AQ > Paenibacillus_AQ macquariensis. The sequence continues at coordinate 153,656 of NZ_FTNK01000010.1, read as the reverse complement.
TTTGCCACTTCGCTGATTTTAGCGGGTGTCTCACTTAACATAACCATCGCATTACGTAGTTTGGCCTGCGTCACGAATTCAATATAGTTCTGTCCGGTCTCCCGTTTGAATACTTCACTGAAATAATTAGGGTTCATATGGACATGTTTAGCCACTTGGCTCAATGAAGGGCTTTGCTCCAAATTCTCGTTAATATATTCAAGGGCACGTTGAACCGGACTTATTCCGGAGACCATACGACTGTATTGCTTCATGATCTCCTCAAAGTGGTACATGAGTGTCTGCTCTGGCCTTTTCGCAAGCTCTACCTTGTTCACATCCTCACCAGGAAGTAGTACATTTGAATATCCGATTGAAGATGCTGCGCGTTCCAACCACCGATAACCCGCCATTATCAAAGAATGTAGGTATGCCTGAACTGAATTAGGTGTCGCCTGATCATCTTGTTTGCTCCGCGCTAATATACTTCCAATCCCTATACGTAAGTCTTCCGTACTTCCTGCCCGTAATAAGGTATACAGCATGGTTTCTTCTTCTGTCTTGCAGACCATCCGAAGCCCTTTGCGATCTTCAATTTGTTCATAACGTACACTCTGCTCATGACTGAGTAGCCAGAGGTAGGAGCTCGCTTCCACAGCAGTGTCCATCGCTTCACGTAACTGGTATGCATCTTCTACACTCCGACCACAAGCCGCAAATATTTGAAAGTGTAATGCTTGCTCTGCTTTTCGAATAGCCCACTCTACGGGGTCCCAGCCGTTATTCTCCGATTCTATCTTCACTAATAGTAGCAAGGATTGATTCCATTGAAGCCACTCACATGGGAGCAGTCCCGTTAACATTTCACCAACTGCAGCATGAAGTACATCAGAATCGTGATTCTTTTCTAGATCTTCCCCTTTTGCTGTAATGATCCAGATTTGTAGGAGCTGTCTACCTTTCTTCACACATAATTCTGGATATCTTCTCCACAATTCCGTTACCATCTGCTCATTTGGATTAGAAGAAGAAGTGAACAGTTGTCTTAGGAAACTTCGGTTCACTACGATTTCCTTCGCTTTAACTTGTTCGTGCTCATGTTTTCGATACTCGAGTCGTTGCTTTGCCCGCAGTGCAGCTTGAATAATCTCATCCGGCCGACTTGTTTTGAGCAGATAATCGCTAGCGCCTTCCCGCAGGGCCTGTTGGGCATATGCAAACTCATCAAACCCTGAGATAATGATCATTTCCATGTCTGGGTATTCTTTCTTAACTTCATGAACCATCTGTAGGCCACTTTTTCCACCCATCCGAATGTCCGTAAAGATAATCTCCGGGCGTTCATTAGGAATGCGTAAGAGTGCCTCCTCAGCTGAAGCAGCTGGTTCAAGTACCGTAAAGCCACTTTCTTCCCAATTGATTACTGTACTTAATCCGGTGCGGATAATCACTTCATCATCAACAATAAGAACCTTCACTCTCATCATCTCCCCTTCTATTAGTTGTTTCCGTACTCTGTGTAGGGAATGGTGAACATGATGCGTGTTCCTTCTCCCTCTTTACTTTCTACATGAAGCCCTGATTCTTTACCGTAATGAAGTAAGAGTCGGTTATTCACGTTACGCAACCAATACCCCCCTTTTGTAGAAATCCGCTTCTCATGGACCGGGGGTTCCGACAGCTGCGTTCGAAGCCAATCTAGACGTTCTAGCGCAATTCCAATACCATCATCTACTACGGTAAAATGGATGCCTTCTTCATCACAATCCGCATAGATCGTAATACTTCCTAATCCATCACGTTTCAATATGCCATGCAACATCGCATTTTCGACTAACGGTTGCAACAGAAGTTTCAACATGAAATGCTGCTCCTGTATACCCGGATCCACGTTCACTTGAAATGTAAATTTATCTGGATAGCGAATGGATTGAATATTCACATAATTGTTGACATGGGCAATCTCTTGTTCAATCGAACAATATTCTTGTCCATTATTTAGGCTAAATCTTAGAAATTCGCTCAATGAGCCTACCATTTCAGCAATCTTACCGTCGCCATTCATAAGCGCTAACCAATGAATGGAGGACAATGTATTGTACAAGAAATGTGGATTGATCTGAATTTGCAACGCCTGCATATCCGCCTCTTTTTTAAGCGATTCATTCCATTTGACTTCATCTGTCAGCTTGACAATACGGGAGCTTAATTTGTTATAGCTGACAATAAGCTGCCCTACTTCATCTATGGACTTCACAGGAATGGCAGGCAAAGGCTCTTCTGGGCTTGAGTTCTTAAGAAAGTTAGTTAATGCCGACAAGGGCTTGGTTATTTTTTGGATGAGAACAAGAACGAAAATAATGACGAAAAGAATTGCAACCGAGACAGCTACTGCTGTAAGTGTAAGGAAATATCGGTTTTGTGAACGGTATTCTTCAGAGGGTATGATACCAACTAACTTCCAATTGACACTCTCCATCGTTTTATAGAGGATGGTTTTCTTGGCGGATCCTTCTCCATAATCCATAAATCCACTTGGACCTTCAAATGGTTCGATATTCGGATAATAACTTGAGAGCAGGTAACCCGTCTCCATTTCAGGAGGACCCGCGAGAATTCGATTCCGATCATCAAGGAGTAGAACAAACCCGCTTTCTTCCAAAACAGATTCTCTAATTTGTTGTGCAATAATGCCTTGATCCAGATTGATTTGTTCTTTTCCGATAGGCTTGAATTTGTCTGTACTGCGAATGGGTCTGGCGAGCGTAATCACCTTACGTACACCATCGAAAGTCCACTGTCGGTGGACGGAAGACCACCATTTCGGATATTCATCATAATATTTGGGGTACATTTGCGTAATATCTGTGAAGTCAGACCCCACTAATGATTTATGTGAAATGGGCGGCTTAGCAGTCAGTGGTTCTATAATAATGTTCGCGATATATTCTTTGGAAAAAGCTAGATTCGTTAAGAAATTGATGATTGATGTTTGCTGAACGAAATCCCCCTCAGGCGACTTCAAATAATTCTGTACACCCGTATTACCGATTAGAAATAAAGACATATTCTCTACATCTTGAACCATCGTAGCCAAATAGGCCTCAAGCTGGCGTAGCGTATTCATCCCTGATATTTTTGCCTTTTCCTCCGTGAGTGCTGCCGTTGTTCTATATGCAAAGAACCCCAGAAACAAAAGCGGAACAAGTGTAGCTACAATGATTAACAGCGATAATCTGTGCTTAAGAGATTTCCCTAGCCAATTCTTCATGTTCGCACCTCGATCTTAGCTACACACTAGCAAAATAAGTGCCTTTTTAGTAAACGCTTCCAATATAATTTGTGGACATATAACGGACACACCTTTCACTTGTCGTTAATGGTAACATATTCCTCGAACATGGTATACAACCTATGTGGCTTCAATTCAAAAAAAATTAGCTTGATACTCCAGCAAGAAAAAACCGCTCCGACCTTACTCCCGTGTAAGGTTTGAGCGGCTTCTCCTTTCATTAAGTTACAGTTCCAATAGGTACTTTGATCAGCTTACATTCTCTGAATACTGTCTATTCCGTATACCACACACTTACCGCTCGCGCTATATATTCGTCCAATAAATTCCAATATCTTCTGGAAGATAGGCGTCAGAAGATAACGTAAGCGGGATATCGTACTGATGAAAATGCATATCAAATTTCACAGGTTAGTCTCCTGTCTATCCGAATGTAATCCAATCTCTTCTATTACTGGTTCACCAAGGTCCTTCATTTCACTAGAAGGTGTAAGTCCGAGGTAATGACACATTAATGGGGCAAGAATGAGCTGCGACAAAGACTGTCCATTATTATTTATATGCGAGATTGGGGATTCTCCCCAAATATAGAGAGGAACATGCCGCTCTCAGGTTCCGTGCCTCCATGTTGTCTAGTGGCGTTCATCCCGTGGTCGGAAGTGACGATGATTTGATAACCCAGAGATAACCAAAGTGGAACCACAGTCGCAAGCATACCATCGACCGCTCGAACAGAAGCCTCGTATTCTTTACTTTCTCCTCCGAACTTGTGTCCCGCATCATCTATGTTCATGGAATGAATATATAAGAAATCTGGGTCGTACGTCGTACGCAAATATTCAGCGTCCACGAACAAATGACTATCTGGATAATGATCCTCGAAGTAGAATATACCATGCTGAATAGGTTTCTCCTCATCATGCTGATGACGATCTGTTATGAGGTTAAAGGGCGCAGCATTATACAACTCACTCACCCAATGATACGCTGCTGCAGCCGTTCTTAATCCTGCCTTTGCAGCAATATGGAACACGCTCTGTTCCTGACTTAATCTCACGATATGATTAGCTGTTATGCCATTCTTTACGACAGGAGTTCCGGTAAGTATAACTTCGTAGAGCGGGCGAGAGAGGCTCGGCAGTTCGGATCTAACCTGATAACAAGTGACTTCTCCTTGTTCTACAAGGTGCTCCATGTAACCTAAATACTTGCGTGCCGAATCATATCTCAGTCCATCCAAGACAACAACGATAAGCTTACCTGCTGTTTCCGTCATTCCAACGTCCCCCTTTGTTTCATTTCGCTTCCGTCCATTGAAGATGATTGTTCCTGATCATCTGCGCCCATTCCCTCGGAGGAGCAACGTTACTCACGACAATATGAACTCTCCGCAGGGGCATGATTTCAATAAATGCTTCCTTATCAAACTTGGAATCGTCGGCCAATACAATCGTCTGGCTAGCTGCCTCCACCATTCTCCGAGAAATAACCGTCTCACCCAAGTCATAGTCACTCATTCCCCGACTCAGTGAAATGCCTCCAACAGAGATAAATGCTTTATCTACACGGAACTGCGACATCATACTTTCACCAAGCGACCCTGACATCGATTGCTGCTCCGGATTCAATTCACCTCCGATAACGATGATCTTACCGGTGAATTTCCCGCTGTTCAGGGATTCCATCAAGTGATAGGCAACCGCAAGAGAATGAGTTAATATGGTAAGCCGTTCCCGTCCTACGATCGCTTTGGCTAACTCAAGTGTCGTAGTGCCAACATCAATAGCAATGGTGTCACCGGATTCGATGAGATTAGCCGCTGCTCGACCGATTCGCGCTTTCTCTTCTGCCTTCACCATCTGGCGTTGTAAATAAGGAGGCTCATAGTTAGACGGCTTCGTGAGCACAGCTCCACCGTATACTCGTTTCACCAAACCTTCCCTCTCCAATAACACAAGATCGCGACGAACTGTTTCCTCAGAGACCGTAAAACGCAAACATAATTCGGGCACTTTCACTTGCCCTTCCAGCTTTAATTGCTCCACGATGACTCGTTTGCGTTCTTCCGAAGATATGGACATGCCTTACGCTCCTTCCTTCTCGAGATGTAACAGTTGAGAATCATCTAATGCTAAACTTACAGCGCCTCGATCTCCTATTCGATGCGATCGACCATCATTCAATACATCAATCGTCAGCCTTACACCAGCAGCATCTATCTCGTAACGGATGATATTACCTAGTATGGATACGGCATGGACGTTTCCGTCCACGATGCGTTTATCAGCATATAACGCCTCGTTACGACCTTCCTCATTCAGAAGAATGAACGATTCAGGACGAATGGCGAAGCTTTCCGCTGTACTATCTACCCGTTCGAACAGCCTTAATACCTCGGGCTTGGTCAGCACATTGTAGCTCCCCATGAACCGAGCGACAAACTCTGTTCGAGGCGTCGTGTATAACTCTTCCGGGGTTCCCTGTTGAACAATACTTCCCTTATTCATGAGACATACCCGATCAGATAGAATTAAGGCTTCCTCCTGATCATGGGTTACGAATATCGTCGTCATGTTAAACTTTTTCTGAATATCTCGTATTTCTGTCCGCAGGTTCTTCCGAATCTTAGCATCTAATGCACTAAGCGGTTCATCAAGTAAGAGAACCTTAGGCTGAACAGCAAGCGAACGGGCAAGTGCCACACGTTGTTGTTGACCACCCGAGAGATGTTGGGGATACGCATCACGTTTGTCTTCAAGATCGATTAGCGCAAGCAATTCTTCAGAACGATTGCGTCTTTCTCCTTTGGATGCCCCTCTCATTTTCATGCCATATTGGATATTCTCAGCTACGGTTAAATTAGGGAACAAGGCATAGGATTGAAATACCATTCCGATTTCTCGGTTACGAGGAGCAAGATTCACGATATCTTTCTGTTCTAAAAGAATCTGTCCGCCATCTATTTCCGTAAGGCCTGCTATGCAGCGTAGTAGCGTACTTTTCCCACAACCAGAAGGCCCTAGCAACGTGACAAGCTCACCTTCACGGATTTGTAAATCCACATGATTCAGCACGTTGGTATTCCCGAATTGCTTACGAATTCCCTGTAACTCCAAATATGCACTCATCCTTCGATCCCCCTGTTCATTCTCTTACCAAGTTTCATTAGAATCATGGACAGCACTAGAATAAATATGAAGTAGGATATTGCTATAGCGCTTGCCAAATGCCCGCTTTCCCCCACCCTTTGGTAAAGGTAGACCTGAATGGTCTGTATATGCCCTCCGACTAACATATTGGTTAATACGAATTCACCGAATAACACCGAGAAAGATAACAACGTTGAGGTCATAACACCAGGCCATATATTCGGTAAAATGACGCTCACGAATGCTTTTATTCGAGTAGCGCCTAACAGTTCTGCCGAGCCTAGTAACTCAACTGCCGAGACGGTAAGCAGACTGTTTCGAATTCCCTGATACATGTAGGGTAGAATGACTATGAAATAAGCTCCTATTAAAATATAAGCCGTTCCTGCAATTTCAATGGGTCCTGAAGAATACGCCCGAATAAGTCCAACCGCTGCTACCACACCAGGTACGGCATACGGCAGAACGACAATACCCTTCATGAATGACTCCCACTTCGGCAAGTAGACTGTAATGATAAATACTGCAGGTAACATGATAACTAGACTCAGAGCAACGCTTATCGAGCATAAATACAGCGAAGTCCACAACGCATCCAGAAAGCGAATATCTTGAAACATTTCGCTGAACCATCCCACCGTCCATCGCTCTGGAAGCACGGTCGTCTGCCATTCTTTTGCGAACGCATAGAGAAAGGTAGCCAATAAGGGAATCAGCAAATAAATCATAAGCACAAACATAAGTAATTTATGTGTTAAGCCCGTCTTCTTCACTCTGGTCTCCATCACAATTCCTCCTTCACAGTCGTAGCCCAAGGTCGCAGTAATGTCCGACGTTTGCGGACTTGTCTAGAAGCTGAATTGGAATTAAACATCTGTGAACGCTGTGTCATCTTATGATTAAGAAACACGGCTAGTAGTGTGGAAAGCGCAAGGATAACTGCAAGCACATTACCAAGTTGTGGCTCATTCACCACGTCTCCCGACACTAGGGAGCCAATCTGAACCGCAAGCAAATTATAGTTGCCGCCAACTAACGCGTAGGCTGTCGCATAAGCACCCATCGCATTTGCGAATAGAATGCCAAGCGTCCCGAACACCGCTGGCGTCAGAACAGGTATGCCTATCGTTGTCCAGAATTGCCACTTGTTTGCACCCAGAAGCGACGCCGCTTCTTTCCATTGATCACGAATCCCATAGAAAGAGGGATACAACAATAACAAAGCGAGTGGAATCTGAAAGTAAACATAGACCAAAATGAGTCCTGTCCAACTATACAAATTAAAGTCGCCGAATACGTTCCATCCCCACTGTTTAAACAACAGCGTGAACACACCGTTATTACCTAACAAAATGATATACGAGAAGGCAAGTGGAACACCCGAGAAATTCGAAGTCATATTGGAAAGCATGAGAAGTCGATTACGTATCCTTGGTGAGAATCGCGTGATCGAATAAGCACAAATAAGTCCCACGATAATACCAATGATGCTCGATGATACGGAAATGAGTAGACTGTTCTTAATCGCTTTTAAATAGAACGCACTTTGAAGTACTCTTGCGTAGTAACTCAACGTAAAGCCCGTACCATCTTCCGGCCTTACACTTCCGGTTATCATGGACAAGATCGGAGCGAATTGAAATGCTACAACCATTAGTACAAAGGGGACTAACCCTAGAAAAATCCATCGATTTCTCCACTTCATGCCTATCACTTATCCTCCCTGTAAATAAAAGGGGCGTCTTCGGCAAGAAGACGAAGACGCTCCACTATTTAGATATAGTTCACGATTGTAAGCTTACATACTGACATACTGATTAGTTCATGTGTACAAGAACACGATCTTGCCACATCTGAGGAATGGCCTTAGCCGTTGCTTCCCACACCTTGTAATCACCAACCGGTTTAACTTTCGCATAGGCTTCATTTGGTAGGAGCTTTGCCGCTACGTCAGCAGGTAACTTCACGCTATCACGGATCGGTCTGGCATACCCTTTAGCTAAGTTAATCTGACCTGCATCGCTCAAAATATATTCACGAGTAAGTTTCGCTGCATATGGATGTGGAGCATACTTGTTGATGATTGTCGCATATCCACTCACAACACTACCTTCTTTAGGAATAGCTACATCAAATTTATCTTTACCAAGCTGATCGCTATAGTTGAGAGCATTGAAATCCCATAACATCGTCACTTCAACTTCACCTTTTTCAATATTCGCTATACTAGCTTCTGCATTGGATAAACGACCCTTTTTCGCAAGATCCTCGAAGAATGCAATCCCTGGCTCAATGTTCGATTCGTCTCCGCCAAAAGCAATCGCTGCGGCCAGAACGGCCATTTGAGCTTGTGCAGCTTTCGTTACGTCACCAACAATGATTTTGTAATTACCATTCTTAAGATCTTCCCAGCTTTGGGGTGGTGTTTGTACAAGCGTCTTATTCGTCAGGAATGAGATCGAACCTTGGTAACCTACGACCCAATGTCCGTCCTTGTCTTTGGCCCAATCTGGAATCTCATCCCAATGGGACGTCTTATACGCTTGTGTTACGCCTTTATCAATCGCCACAGGTCCGAATGCGATACCAACATCCCCGATATCCGCCGTTGGCTTGTCTTTCTCAGCATCGAACTTGGCTACTTCCTCAGCACTCGACATATCCGTGTCCGTGTGCGTTAATGTATATTTAGTCTGCAGATCCGCCCATGTATCTTTCCAGTTCGCCCAGGTATCCGGCATTCCGACGCTTACGACAGAACCCTCTTCCTTCGCTTTCTTCTCAAGATCTGCTACAGAAATGACTTCAACCTCACTACTCGCTTTCACTTCCTTGTTGGTATTTCCCCCACATGCAGCAAGCATTAGAACCGACATAGATAGAACAAGACCGACAGCTAACTCCCTCTTAAACCAATGTTTCATGATTTCTACTTCACTCCCGCGTGGATTAATGTGGGTTCTCTATGTGTTCTTGTTGCTTCTACCCTACTACAGTATAGTTCGTGTTTATTTCCGCTATATTTCCTCAATTGATTATATTTGTTAAAATATCCAATTCATTTAGATGGCGATGTGATCGTAGGACCGGCGACGCTGTATACGTTAATCAAGAAAATGGTCAAGAACGAATATATACAGGCGGGAAGTTCCGATGATGAACGGCGTAAACCTTATATGGTAACAGATAAAGGGAGAGACATCGTGCTGAATGAAATCGAGCGACGTTCACGGATGGCAGAGCAAGGAAGGAAAGCGATTGAATCGTCCAAGGAGGAAAATAATTATGAGTAAGACTAAAAATCATCATTATATAGCGTCTTACGAGAAATATAGTAGAGTTGCCAAAAAAATCGGAATAGCCACCCTTATTTCCTCGGTAATAATCGTGATAAGTTTGGGGCTGTTTGCCTATACAGAGAACACAGATAGTTATGTTGGTACTGTATCTGCTCTCTTTGCCATTTGTGCTTCCGCCATAGCTGTACCGACATTGATGACCTATCTCGGTCTAATCATAAGAAGAAGCATCGCGAAGAAAATATAAATAAACTAAAAAAAGTCCGCCACTGTATCAGTAGCGGACTTCCTCCAGTAGGTTAGCGGATTTTGCGGTATTTCTCAGTCCGATTATCTTCAATCTCCCCGCTCCAATTAAGGCCAAACGCGAAGTCGTAGGTATGATTCTCGGAATCTACATGGCACTCCATATCATGCGCCACATCCTCGAACTGTTCTTCAACCGTTCTCATGTTGGCAGGCATCTGCATCGGTAGCAACCCAGAAGGCTCCACAACCCCTGTCAGCACCTCCATAATTGCTTGATCTTGTACACCGAAGTTCACGATGATAGCATCTACCTCGAACTCGAACTCCTCAACGATTGTTGGGTTGGACAAGAGCATCGACACGATAACAGGCTTGCCTTTCATCATGGCCTTGGTCTCCAGAACTGTATTCAAATCCACCTTGTTGTGCGGAGTGACCGATTTACCCTTGTAAGACCGATTAAGCACATCATTTTCTCTTCCATCACCGGCAAGACTGACCTCACGGGCATGTTCGGCTGTATAAGTGTTGTACTGAAGACTAAGCGGTACATAACCATTCCCGCCTTGGTCTGCATCTTCCTGACTGAATCCAAACCCTGAATTAGGACTGCTGATGAAGACCAACCCGAAATCTGCCTCATCTGGGTTATCCGTTACATTGAAGTATTTCGCTACAACATTCAGATTGACTGGATGTTCAAACGATTCCGGTGTTGGATTGCCGAACCAGTCCTTCCCGATCGGAGTGAATCTCTTCGGAATGTAGACAGTGCTCTTCGGCTGCAGCGGCAGTACCTGATTCTTATTCTTAAGAAGTACGATTGACTTCAGCTGAGCTTCATAGCCCTCTTTCATGAATTCCGGGCTTCCAACAATTCGCACACTTTCTTTGATCTCAAGATAAGGATTCTCGAACAAACCTACACGGAAAATATTGTTCAGCAGACGCACCGCTGACTGCTCAAAACGGCTACGCATGTAAGACTCCCCATGTTCAGCCACACCCATTTGATAAGCTTCCAGAACCGGTTCCACTTCATTATTTCCACCAAACTGATCGACGCCTGCCATAAGAAGTTTATAATGCCGCTCTGCCACACTGAGGCCTTCAACCCCCCACGGCTTACCGCTCAAAAAGGTATCTTTACTAGCTGTTTCATCTGCTGTAATCAGCCAATCCGTACATACTACTCCGTCATAACCGTATTTGCCACGCAACAGATCCTGAATGAGATACGTATTATAGGAGTTACCGACATTCTCCCCATTCACCGTATCCTGATCCACGGAAACGGTATAGTAAGGCATCACCGCTGAAGCCTTGCCTGTCTTCCCTGACAGATTGAATGCACCGTCGACGAAAGGAATTAGATGCTCTTCAAAATTATTCCCTGGGTAAACCGCATACTTTCCACAACCGAAATGCGCATCTCTTCCGCCTTCACCCGAACCTCCGCCCGGCCAGTGTTTAACCATCGCGTTGACGCTGTCATAGCCCCAGCCATCCGTAATTTCTTTCTCACCTTCCGAAGTTTGGAAACCATCCACATAACTACGAGCCATATCCGCTGAGAGCTTGGAATCCTCCCCGAAGGTACCGTTGAATCGGAACCAGCGTGGGTCCGTAGCAATATCAATCTGTGGGGACAAAGCGGTTGCAATACCCAGTGCCCGGTACTCCTTCGCAGCAATCTCGCCAAATTTCTGCGTAATTGAGGGTTCAAAGGTAGCCGCAAGCCCTAGCGTTTCTGGCCACATTGAAATCTGGCTTCCTGAACCGGCATTGAATTCAGAGCTCGAATCAGACCCATGACGCGGATCAGAACTGTTGTTGGCGGGAATACCAAGGCCAGCACCTTCAGCGAATGCCTGTACTTGATTGTTCCAACGCGCCGCAACCTCTGGACTCTCAACCACGGTCATAAGGATATGTCTTAAATGATCTTTGGCCAGAAAAGCAAGCTGTTCATCCGTCAGGTCCCAAGGCTTCGCCCCGCTCTCTTCATAAGACTTCCCGCCATACGTACTGGGGAACCAGCCGTGGCTCAATCCAGGAATTGATTGATGTCTGCTATAGAGCATTAGACCCGCTATTTGTTCGATGGTCATTTTGGATGCTAAGTCTTTTGCCCGTTCCTCCGGTGACAAGCGCCAATCTTCATATCTATCCAACGTGCCGTTCTGATTCAAGTCTTTGAAGAACAGCCCATCCTGCTCCAGAATCGTAACCCCTGATGTTGTGGAATACCCAAGTGTAGGACCTCCCAGGTTGCTCACGTATCGTACATTCTCTTCTATATCGATGTTTTGTGTATCAAGCATGTCGTTTTCCCCCGATATCCAATTATTTAAGCCCCAACTTGGCGTTCATCTCATCTATGATCTGTTCCAGCTTCGCTTCCGTCATTCCGCTTCCCATCATGCCTGACAATGATCGCAAACCATCGTATTTCTTCCATTCCAACATAGCCTCGAACAGTTGAGCGATTCCCCCATCATCCATACTTTCTGCAAACATTGCACCCATATGTTTGAGACCTTCAATACTACTATCCATCGCTTCCTGAGCGAAGACAGCCGTCTCTGGGATCGCAAGCAATTCGTAGAACTTCGTATTCCGGGTGACCTTTTTAAATGGAATCTGGGTAGAGACCACATGGACAGTGCTGCTCAGCGGTGTATCCACGGATGATGGGCCGACAACAATCTCATATGAGCCAGTCTCTGCGAACCAGTCATGAATTTCAGTATTATAGTAGGCAAAGGCACGTTTATCTAAAGTAAAACTAATTGTAGTCGCTTCCCCTGGTTGCAGACTCACCTTTGTGAACCCTTTTAGCTCTTTCAGCGGTCTGACGACCGTACTTTCGATCGGTCTAACATACAGCTGCACAACTTCCTTGCCGGCACGTGTCCCGGTGTTGCGAACCGTCATCGTTACCGTGGTCGTCTCAGTATCCTTCAGATGCGTCTTATCTACTAGAATATCTTCGTAAGCGAATGTCGTATAACTTAGGCCATAACCGAAAGGGAACAATGGTTGCTCCTTCTTCGCTTCATAATAGCGGTATCCGACGAACAATCCTTCGCCGTAATACACTTCACTCTTGCCTCCAGGGAAATTCAGATACGCCGGAGTCTGCTCCAGTCTTACCGGGAATGTCTCTGCAAGTTTACCGCTCGGGTTCACTTCACCGTACAAGACATCTGCCACAGCGCTACCTGTTGCTTGACCGCCGAGGTAGCCTTCAAGTACGGCTTTCACATCCACCAACCATGGCATCGCCACAGGCGAACCATTGGATAAGACGACGACCGTATTCGGCTGTACAGCCGCTACTTGCTGAATCAGTTGGATTTGGGAAGATGGTATATCCAGATGTGTACGATCCAATCCTTCCGTTTCAAAAGAATCCGGTAATCCTGCGAAGATCACCGCCACATGCTTGCTTGCCGCAAGCGCTACGGCTTCTTCGATCAACGCTTCATCGATAGTATCTTCATCGATCCGATATCCTTCTGCGAAGGATACGTCACCTTCTGCGAACACCGATATAACTTCAAGCGGTGCATCAAGTCGAGTTGGTGAAATATGCGAGCTACCGCCACCCTGAAAGCGCGGATTTTTTGCGAAAGCCCCGATGACAGCAACGGATTGGCTTTTATTTAGCGGCAGTAGGTTCTCATCGTTCTTGAGTAATACCATACATTCCGCAGCCGTACGGCGCGCCAGCTGATGATGGATATCTTTATCGTAATTGAATCCTTCCTTCCGAGCGTCTGACGCTTTAAAAATCACGGTTAGCAGTCTTGCTACTGCACTATCTAGTACCGCTTCATCCAGTTCACCTGATCTGACTGCGTCTACAATCATTTGATCATGTTCTGGACCGACAAATGGCATTTCCAGCTCAAGTCCCGCCTTAAGTCCTTTCACACGCTCATTAATTGCGCCCCAATCCGTCATGACAATACCGTTATGACCCCATCTCTCTTTCAAAACTTCTGTTAACAGATACTCATTCTCAGAGCAGAAGTCTCCGTTCACGAGGTTATATGCACACATCACTGTCCACGCATCAGCTGCGGTAATCGGACCTTCAAAGCAGCGCAGGTAGATCTCGTTCAGAGTCCGCTCGTCCACAATCGAATTGATGGAGTTACGTAGGGTCTCCTGGTTGTTCGCTGCATAATGCTTAACCGAAGTTCCTACTCCTTCTCCCTGTACACCGAGTACATGGTGTGTACCCATCTCCGAAGATAGATACGGATCCTCCGAGAAGTACTCAAAGTTCCTACCGCACAATGGCGACCGCTTGATGTTCACGGCTGGCCCCAGGATAATCTGCACATCCTCGGCCTGACACTCTTCACCAAGGGCCTTGCCGACTTCTTGGATTAATTCGCGATCCCACGAGGATGCTAGTCCCGCTCCACTTGGGAAGCAGGTCGCTGGTACCGTCTTGCTCGACATGTCCGCTGGATTCCCTTGCTTGCGAAGACCATGCGGACCATCCGTCATAACGATAGAAGGGATACCTAGGCGCTCCACCGGTTTAGTCTGCCACATATTAAGCCCTGAACAGAGGCTTGCTTTCTCCTCTACCGTCATTTGTGAGATCACTTCTTGTATATTTCTAGTCATTGTTTCTCTCCCCCTAATTATGATTGTTATGTCTGTAACTCTATGAATTTAGAACTACACAGCGATTTCAGGTGTCGTTAATTCAACTTCGGCTGTATGTGTGCTATCCAACTCCGGTAACGGTCTAAGCGCCATCATCCCAAGCACCACACATGCCGCCAAAGCGATATAGAAGAAGGACCATCCCCCAATACCCAGCAAGAGCGGAGCAATAGCAGGCACGATGGATTGCGGAAGGCAGTTTGCCACGTTCATAAGGCCAAAGTCTTTCGCCGCATCTTCTTTGCGCGGCAGAATCCGTGCCACGAGCGCCATATCTACGGCAGTGAAGCAGCCGGCGCCAAGTCCCAAGATGATAGACGCAATGATATATGCCGTGTAATTAGGCACGAACGCGAAGATCAGAATACCTACCACCATCAAAACTGCAGAGCCGTATAAGAATGGCTTTTGCTTGCGGAATTTATCCGCCAATATGCCGCCAATAATGCTAGTAAAGGCCATAGCGGCCAATGAAATAATATTAATGGTTGCGACGCTGGAAGTAACCTGTCCCTCAGTATATCCCATGCGGCTCACTAACATCACTGTAAGATACAAGCTACTGCAGAAACCCATCATCATCAGGAACTTGGAAAGAATAGCCCATGAGAACATAGGAAACTTACGCGGACTTGGGTACACTCTGCTCATTTTCTCACTAAATGAGATCTGTTCTTTCGCAACTTTCGGCATTTCAACTTTTCCATCGCGAATGAAGAATAAGCTGATCAGTGGCCCCACAATACTGACAACGGCTACGAATATCCATTTCATATCAGATGAGACACCTGACATCAACATCATAATCGCCATCCCTAAAGACATGGCTAACGGTAAAATCAAGCCCAGAATGCCAGACACCATTCCTTGTTTCTCTTCTTTGACCTGATCAGGGATCAGTGCGGTATAGGCCGCCATTCCAAAGTTGAAGAACAATTGGGCCAAAGACCAGCCAACTACGATTTGCCATAACTCAGTAGCAAATCCTATCCACAGAAGCATTGCAGCTCCTAACAATGGTCCAATCAGAATCCACGTCCGACGACGTCCGAACGAGTTGTTCGTACGGTCACTTAATGCGCCCCCGAGTGGATTCCCGATTAATGCGAAGATAGCCGCTATACCAGCAGTAAGTCCAAACGAGGAAGTATAGCCATTTGGATCAACTTCAATCAATTTGAAAATTAATAAAAGTGCACCGGGCACCAAAAAACCCATCATCATAAAGCCGTAGCCGAACATGATACCAAATAACAACCTACGTAACGGCGTAATTTTTTGCCCTTTAATCAATGATTCAGTCATTGTAATGACACCCCCGTAATATTTGAAAACGTTTACAATATGATTATAAAATAAACCGCCCCTCATCAGATAGGCGGTTGCTTATAGAGTTTTGGGTTCATTCTTAACATGTTTGTGTAAGCGCTTTATGTTTGTGTATTCAATCTGAATAAAAATTGACTCAACTATTCATACACAGGTGTCAGCTCGATGAGCTCAACCCCATGTGGCTCTAAGATAGATATCAGGATCACGCCATCCTCGACGTCCAGGAACTGAACATGTCTTCGAGGGTGGGAACTCTCCTTAAGATAGGTGGTATCCTCTGCTGTTAACGATTCTGGTGCTCCCATCTCCACCCACTTATCATAACTACTACCATGCTGGCGATCGATCGTGTGGGTGACCAATTTATATTTTCCAATTGGTAGACCTTTCAGGTCCAGCTCAAGCCTGAGCGTCTTCTCGCCTTTGAATCCGTTATAACGGCTCGTCGCATTAATGAAGGACGTATCTCCAAGTGCATACAGATCATCGAAGTGACAATAGTTATAAGTCATAACTTGATAGCTCTCGCCACCCTCCGTCACCGTGTACCCATCTCCCTTGGTGATCAGCCGATCCCCAAGTTTTGCGAGAAGGTGGTATGCATACATGGCGGCTTTCGGAATGCCGTACTGAGCAATCAAGCCCAGCCCCCCGTGGAATAACTGCGGTGACGCTGCAGTCTCCTCGATATTGTCGCTGAGGACCCAGTATCCGAACCCGTGGATACGATCTAGATTTTCTACAATATTTTTAACAATATAGGCAGCTTTATAAAGGGTATCATTCGTTAGTTCACGGTGGTACGCGGTCGAGTTCCACTCCGTAAGATATACTTCCCGCCCGGAAAGGCCTTGTTCGTCCAGTTTCCTTAGTTCTTGCTCCAACATTTCTTTGAGATAGTCTGGATTCGGGGAGATTCCCTGAAATTCCTCTAGTAGCTTCCGGTATGGCCCCAGCTTGAAGAACTGTTCAATATGATCCGTGCGGACAATGTCCTCCAGATTCTCATGCGGATAGAAATGAAGTGGGATAAAGTCCGGCAGACAGTTTCTTTCCCTGCAGAATGCAAAGAATGTCTCGCTGAACGCTCGCGAACGAAACGTAATAATACAACCCGGAGCTCCGATTTGCAGCTTGGTAGAAATACTCTTCATTGTCTCATAGGTCCTCAAATACAAATCCATGTAATCCATATCCGATCCGGGCCAGAACACTTTAAGTTCAGGCTCATTCCAGAACTCAAACTTCCAGCTCTCCACTTCAGATTTCCCATAACGACTCTGGCAGTGGAGAATGAACGATTTTACCAGCTGGCACCAATGATCGATCGATTTAGGTGGACTTGTATAGCTAGCCTTATAGAAGATGGTCTTGCTTGGATCAGCTGCTAATTCCCCGGGCATAAACCCTAGTTCCACGAACGGCTTAAGTCCAATCGACAGCAAGAAATCGAACAATTGATCTACAAATCTAAAATTAAATACGGGATGACCGTTCTCATCTTCCTGATAGACCATCATCGCATCATCAAAGATGCCATGAAAGCGCAAATAACGGAACGGGCAGTGCTGCTGAACATACCTTAAGTGCTGTTGAACATCGGCATGTAGACCTTCTTTGGCCTTCCCAATTGTAATCAAATTCTTCCAAGTGTGCCTAAGTGGACTGCCATCTACACCTACATTAACCGCAATAGATGTTGCCTCTAAAGATCGTACTTGTTCCATATCGTTCGATTGGCTACGCTGTAAATAACTATTGATGATCCCGAGTGCACTGGACTGGCTAAAAGCAAGATAGTTCGATGACGCCTTCTCTTTCTGCTCATGCAAGTCTGGCCTGTACTGACTGCGATATTCATTAGGTGTCATATGATACCTATTCTTGAATGCAACATAGAACGACTTAACATTCGGAAAGCCATGAGCCAAGGCAATGTCTGAAATCGTATCTTCTTGATGTAGCAGTACTTCCACCGTATTTTTCAAGCGAATACTTGTGAGATAAGACTGAAAGTTCAGCCCGATGTTCTCACTGAAGAACTTTGACAGATACGGCACAGACAAATATTCACGCTCAGCAATATTGTGTAGGGAAATTTCTTCCCTATAGTTGTCGTCGATATAGGTAATGATTCGCATCATGCGCTCCATATATTTCTCATTCATCGCACCACTAATTACCGGTGTCTTGAACTGTTTCATCAGAGCAGAAAAGACTCCTAGCATGCGAACCTGCATTTCCAGCTCGTAGGCCTCACCCTTCTTATGCATCAGCTGTACCATATCTGCCAGCAGTTGACGGATATGATTGAGCGCTGATTTCTTATCCTGTCTAATAGAACCGGAGTAACACTCGAAGTTAATACTCTCCATGCCTTTGATACGTTCTTTCAAATAAGAGATCGGGATGAGATATGTAGCAATAATATTCATGTCTAGTCCAATAACTTCATGCACGTGGCACTGATTAATCAGCAGGACATCGCCCTCCATCAGCGTATGCTTCTGGCTGCCCATCGTTACTTCAAGATGACCACGTAGTACAAAGATAATCTCAACACTATTATGCCAATGACTCGGCACATAATTGACACTATGCAGCGATACATCAAACGGAAGCGTATCCTTTATCTCTATTAGCTCGTAAATGGAATTTGCCAAACCCTGACCCCCTTGACACTTCATACGTTCGGTTATAATAAACACAATTCATTATAATCTATAATGGCAGAAACACGTCGATCGCACTATATATATCTATTTTCCCTTCATGTTTACAATAGATCTGTATATTCAGTGCCTTTCAATAAACAACAAACTTCACACCCATAATTGGATGTGAAGTTTATAATAGAATCGTGATGTGATAAATCCGTAGTTCGTATTCGTGTGATAATTAGAAGCCAAAAAGTTACTAATAACTTTACTCCGAAGGAGACGGCATAATTTGTGAAGTGGAGCTTTCTAGTATACGGTTAGCGCGTCGCTGGAAGAACGGTATGCTTACCAAGCAAACAAGGGTCACTCCAATAACCAGCGCGAACCCCGTCCCTCCCATTCCTTTCAAAGGTAAAGTCAGCGTGAGCAAGATACATCTCGTGGCTACCATCAAGGATTCTCTCCATACAAGGAAGGAAGCTTGACTGACGGGACTCGCATGTTGGATGAACCGGAATTGTTGAGCATTCCAGACCGTCATGAAGAAAAACATACCGACTGCAGTGATCAAATTGGAGATAATCAGAGCTGCTGGACGCTCAAATAATACGATTAGAAATCCAACTGCTAAAAGTGTCATTCCAATCCACAGCCACCGCATCTCGTCGATTTTTATTTTGCGATACACCCATAACCCCAGCAAAGAGCAAATGGTATACACCATGTTCAACAAAGCGATTAGAAGCTTATCCTGTGTAACAGAGAACGTAAAGAGCAATGAAAATAAATTCTGAAATTGCATGAATACACCAGCGGCAAGAAAAGAAAGTATGATCCACTTAGATCCTGGACGGTCAAAGGCCATACGGATACTAAAACGACTACTTGTAGACGTATTATCCTGGACGTCGGTAGTAGATAATGTAATTCTCGGCATAAAGAATGAGAAGATAAGCATCATCGCAACAAAGATAAGCATCAAGATGAAAGAACCTGAATACCCATACCCATCGATAACTTTCGCCGCTACAAATGGAACGCAAACAGATATCACCTGAGAGATGACCATAAGTGTGGCGAAATAAGGGGCATATTCACTTCCCTTTCCTCTTAATGCGATGCTGAGATTCTGTGAAGCTTGCGAGAACCCAAACATGGCACCCACAGGTATCCCTAATAGTACTATCCACAGATACCGATTATCGAATTCAACCATAACTAAGTACATGAAAGCAGCGGTTCCGCACAACGCAGAAACCGCCAAGGTCAAACGTATTGTAAACTGATTCAACAGCTTTGCTGCAACAGTGAAAGAAATTCCCCAACTGATGAACATAGACATGTTGTAGAGAGAGACTTCCGCAATAGAATGATCATATTCCCATATGAATAAATTGACAAATATCCCGATATAACTCGCGATAATTGTGCTGATCGTAGTCATGATCAGCAGCTTGCGCATATCTTTAGACATATGCCACACCCTTCCACGTAAGCGCTTGGTTACTATTTTATACTTGTTTACCTGAATACTCGGTATCGTGCTACATCATTTCACGAAATTCTAACCACTTCATCTCATTGGATAAGTGGGCAACCCTTGATCACTATATGTAATTATCAATTTTAACCACTTCTATATTCTTACTGCAATCACGTAATTACGTCTTTGAATTTCACACCTGTAATACTGATGGTCGTTTCAATATGGGGTTATAACCATCAGCATTTACAGGTGCTTTTTCATTTCCATCCTTGATTACACAGCACTAACTCTTAATAAAAGTAAGCATCGGTGCATACTTTTATTTACCATTCTATTTAACTGCACCAGCTGTAATCCCACTTGCGATTTGACGTTGAAAGATGATATAGACAATGAGTATCGGAACAATCGTAATCAGAAGTGCCGCGAATAACGGCCCCCACTCTGTGCGATATTGCATCTCAGCTTGCATAATTCCTATTTCAACAGGAAGCGTATATTGCGCAGGATCGTTAATCAGTATCGTTCCCACGATATATTCGTTCCAAATGTTCAAGACGTTAATAATGCCTAATGTAATCAGCCCCGGCTGAGATAATGGAAGCATGACCTTAAAGAACGTCCCATAATAAGAAGCTCCATCAACAATCGCAGCCTCTTCTAGCTCCTTCGGTAAAGACTTGAAGAATCCTACTAGAATGAATATTCCAAACGCAAGCAAACTCGATGTATAAACAAAGATCAATCCAATTTTGGTATTAATTAAGCCCATTGAATTCATTAAGAAGAATAGAGGTATTAATGCCAATACAAAAGGAACCATCATTGATGAGATATAGAGAAGAAATAAAACATTGCTTCCTCTAAATTTATATCTCGCCAGCACGTAAGCTGTCATTGCAGACAACAATACTCCTAAAAATGTCGAGCCCACTGTTATAATAAGTGAATTCATAAAATAGGTGCTGAAATTATATTTACTCCATACATAAGAGAAGTTCGACCATAGTAGCGGAAAATCAGGTAACGCCCATGGTGCATTAAAGAAAAACTGTTGATTATCCTTTACAGAATCCAGTACGGTCCATACGAGCGGATATATGACCGATATGCTCCATAAGATCAATATAGCATATAGGATAAACTTTACGACTGGATTTTTAATGTGCCTCATCTCGTTATCCTCCCCTTAGCTCATCTCAACGGATTCATGACGCATTAACCGTTGAAGTACGATTGTCGTGATTAACGACAGGACTAGGATAACAAACCCTATCGCAGCACCATAACCGAAGTGAAATTGTCTAAATGCCATTTGATATAAATATGAACCCATAACCTGCGTGCTATTATCCGGTCCACCCTCAGTCATGATCCATACAATAACGAAGGAACCATTCAGCGTGGTCATCATGATGTTTATAATGGATACTTTCATTTGCTCCCATATGAGTGGAAGTGTAATGCTCCAAAATTGATGCCATTCACCCGCGCCTTCAATATTTGCTGCTTCGTAATACGATTCCGGAATGCCTTGGATTGCTGCGATCAGAAGAATCATATAAAATCCGATACCCGCCCAAATGGACGGCGGCAAGAGCATCCATATTGTATGCGCCGGAAACCCCAGCCATGTTATCGTGACTTTGTCCTCCGTAAATAACGACAGAAATGCATTCAAGAAGCCTATTTGCGGATTATATATGAAGTTCCACAATACGCCGATAACAACGACGGAAATCACATTTGGAATGAAGAAGATCGATCTGAAAAATCCTGATAGTTTAAAACCGAAACGTGTAAGTGCTACCGCAAAGAAAGTCGCGAGAACCATGATGCCGACTATTTTGCCCGCAACAAGGAAATAATCGTTGCCGATCGCCCGCCACACAATGGGGTCGTGGAACATGTCCTTGAAATTATCAAACCCAACAAAGGTCTTATGTTCCGACATGCCTGACCAATCGAAGAAAGAATAATACAAACCTTGTACTACCGGATAAATCGTGAATATGCCAAAAAATATAAGTGTAGGAATGATGAATGATGCGATAAATACGTTTCTCTGCCATTTGGCCGTCCCTGAGTTCATACTTCCATCCCTCCGAGTAAATCGCAGAAGGTGATCGGGGCGTTATGCCCCGATCACCCTCCACTTTAATTTTGTTAAGGATTCATTATTTGCTTACTTTTTTCACTACATCCGTAACACGTTTAACCCACTCTTCAGGAGTAATTGTGCTAATAGTCAACGCATCTGTTGCATCCATCATCGCCTTATCAACGTCAGCATTGTAAGTGATTGTTGGGATAACTACAGTGTTAGGATCTGTTAAATATTTCGCTGCATCTTTAACATGACTCGGAGCGTTGGAAGCACTGATGTCACCTTTAATGTTCGAAGGTGCACCACTGAGCTCAGCCCATTGGGACGCTTGCCCTTTGGAGAATATGAATTGTAAGAATGCTTTAGCTGCATCTTTGTTCTTAGCCTTCTTAGCGATGGCTACTGTAGCTGTGGAAGTGTTAGCAACCACTTTACCGCCCGCGCTTTGTGTTACAGAAGGAATAAATCCAAATTCGAAGCCAGCTGGAACATCTTTGGACATTTCGTTAGGTAACCAAAGTCCGTTCGGGATGAAGGCATCTTTGTTTTGCAGGAACAACATTTGTGAATCTGTGTGGTTAATTTGAATGGAAGCCTTATCAATGAAACCTTTATCGCGTAATGCAACAATTTTGTTCAAAGCAGTAAGAACAGCAGGGCTCTCAAATGCTTCTACTTTATTTGCAGCCATGTCTTGAAGAATGCTGAAATCATCATTGTTAGCCGATACGATTGCAGGATACAAGACTGATCCATTGATATAGTACGGATATTTACCCGTATGAATGAAAGGTGTAACTCCGTCTGCTTTGATCTTCTCACTTACAGCAAGGAAAGAATCGAAGTCAGTTGGTTCAGCCCATCCTTTTTCTTTGAAGAGAGCTTTATTCCAGAACATACCCCAAGAATTTAGAACCAATGGGATATTGTAAACTTTACCGTCAAATTCTTGTGCTGGTTGAGCTAGAATATCTTTGATCAGATCGCCATCAATGTTCTTGGCATCTTTCAACCAGTCAGTCAAATCTTCAAGTTGATCGTCCTCTACCATTTGACGATCATTTAACCCAGCTCCATCGATATATACGAAATCTGGTGGAGTTCCACCGATCCAGCGAGGTTTCATCTGATCATTTATTTTCGGACCGCCAGATTCCTTAACTTTCAAGTCAGGATTTGCAGCTTGGAACTCGGCAATAACTTTTTTCCACCATTTGTCGCCGTAACCACCGACAAAGTACTGGATTTCAAAGTCACCCGTTAATTTTGTAGCTTCTGGCTCAGTAGGTGTAGATGTAGGTGTAGCTACTTCTTCTTTAACCGGTTCTTTTACTTCCTCTTTAGGTGCTGCATTATTACTTCCACCACATCCAACTAGCGATACAGCCATTAGTGCAGCGATACTTACCGCAGCCATTTTTTTATTAATCATTAAAGCAGACCCTCCCAAGAATGATATTTTACGCCTTTTTTATGAGTTCAGATGAACTCTGTTAGCGCTTAACTTCATCATAGATTGGGAGGGCCCAAATCTCTATCTAAAATCTTCCATGAATTCTTTGCTATCTTCTTTTTACATAAAAAGTAAAGAAAATAATCATGTTATTCCTTCATCATGACCGGTTACTCATGGCTACGACTTTTAGTCTCAGCAAAATGTTGTAGTTGGTCAAGTGCCGCTTGTGGGGTAACACCCTCGTACAGAATCGCATCTCCCATCTTGCGAGAATAATCCAAGACAGCTTGCCATGCAGGTTCCTGTACAGGATAGAACTTCGCTTTACTCAGCGCTTCCAGATCGCTCTTCATGACTTCATTCTGCTTGGATAATCGACTACCTACTGACGTAGTAACCGGAAGAAAGCCTTCTCGCTTGATCATTTCTTCATATGCCGGATCGTCATACAGAAAGTCCAGGAAATTAGATAACGCTTTCTTATTTGTGTGATCTGTCTTAAAAGACACAAGAACATCATGTACTCCAAAAGTAATTGGCGGCATACCATCCTTCACTGGAATCGGACCTTTACCCCATTTCAGCGTAGGAAATTCATTAGGGACGACGGAGGAGAAATAATTACCTGAAATCATCATAGCAAGTTGCCCCTCCCCCAGAATCCGTTGCTTCTCGTCGCGAGTCGTGATACTTGGCTCAGGATCCGTCAGTCCTTTATCGAACAACTCTTTGAAAAAGGTTAATCCCTCTACATTCGCCGGCGAGTTAATCGTCCACTTCCCATCCTTTATCCACGATCCACCCGAGCCGTAGAAAATATATGACAAAGACGCCTGTGTCTCGTTATCCGTCAGGTCAAGACCAAATCCTTCCGCCGCACCACCAAGTGCTTTGATCCTACTTGCGGCGTGCTCAAGCTCTGACCACGTCCTTGGAGAAGAGGTCACACCTGCCTTCTGAAGCAACTCCTTGTTATAATATAAATTCCGCGTGCTTGCTACGTATGGAATGGCATACTGAATTCCTTTCATCTGATCCATCTCAACTAAATTTGGGCACAGTTTGCTCGCCAATTCAGGAGATATAATCTCATCCATATTATTCAGTAAATTATCCTGAGCAAAATGTGCATACACATTCGTATTCAGTAGATCAGGTGGCTGATTCTTGCTAATCATTGTCGTATAGATGCCGTCGAGAATATCCCAGTTGGCTACTTGAAGTTCCACATCAATCAGAGGATTCTTTATCTCGAACTCTTTAACAAGCTTCTCCAACAAAGGCTTTGTCTCTGTACTATACTCAGAGGCAACAAAGCGGATTAACGCCCGCTCCTCCTTAGGTGCTGATACAGGACCTGGGCTTGATTTCACACATGATGAAAGAACAAAGGGCATAAGACTAACCATAAAGACCACAATAAAAGGCTGCACTTGTAGCGATTTTTTTTGCATAAGGTTATCTAATCCGCCTTCCCAAGAGGGATTTACTTGCTATTGATGAACGGAAACAGTAGCTTCTGGTTCTCAGCTGTAAACATATTGCCTTTTGTAATCACATTTGAATCGATATAGGTGATCGGCTCGGTTGTATCACCATCGATGAGGTTTAACGCTGTTTTCACACCAAGGTACCCCATGTTAAAGGGTTTCTGTACGATGGAAGATTTCATAATTCCAGACTCAAGCAACTGTACCTCATCGCTGGAGCTATCAAACCCAATTAAATTAATATCATCTACGCGGTCCTGCTCCTTCAATGCTCTCGCAACGCCTTGTGATGCTGACTCATTCAACGTAATGAACGTATTAAACCTGGTATTACTCTGGATTAATTTATTGGCGATTTGGTAAGCCCGATCTTCTGAATTATCAGCATAATAAACGCCCAGTAAGCTGCTATCCTTATAGCCAGCAAGTTCGCTCTGCATTCCTTGCAACCTTTCCTCCGAGACGATCGAATTCGCATTATCACTAATCATTGCAATGACAGCATAACCAGCGGTTTGCTCAACTGAGGTTTGAGCCGCTAAGCGTCCTCCCTCAATGTGATCGCTAGAGACAACTACGTGAGATGGCAACTTATCCGGCGACATATTAATAATGACCAGTTTAATACCAAGCTCATTAGCTTTGAAAAGCGTTGATCGCATCCGATCATTCATAATAGGAGCTATGACAATAGCTTGCGGCTTCCTTTCAATCGCTTCTTCTAATAGTTGAATCTGAGTATCAGAATCACTTTCTGAAAGCGGGCCAACAACCTTGATCGTAAACCCCATCTCTTTAGCCGCTGCTTCTGCTCCCATGTTCACAGCTTGCCAGAAGTCAATACGAACATTTGAGGATCTAAGAATAACCGTAATATTTCTCTCTTCATGGCTAGGACCTGAGAGTATCTTGAAATAGAATACAGAGTTTGTCGCAATGACCAGCATGGCTAGGAGCAGCCAGAGGGTCAATCGTTGGTTACGCATCAGCCTGCACCTCTTAATCGAGTTTAGGTATCGTTATCGTAATGCAGGTACCTTCTTCGATCTCACTTTTGATTTGAATACCATATTCATGCCCGAAATATAGTTTGATCCGCTCGTTAACATTACGAATACCGATACCTTGAGTACGGCTATCTCCCGTGTTACTGAGGAGAAGTCTTCCCTGTTGCTCCGGTGTCATTCCATGTCCATTATCCTCAACCTCAAATACGACTTGATCCCCTGATTGTCTTCCACGTATCGTAATCATCCCATCCTCCATGCCATACATATTACGAATACCATGATAAATTGCATTCTCGACGAGAGGTTGAAGGAGTATCTTAAGTGTCTTATAGCTGTGAATAGCATCATCGATATCAATCACATAATTAAGTTCATCGTTATAACGCATCTTCTGGATAAGCAGATAATTGGTAATATGCTCAATCTCCACCTGAATGGGCACCAACTCTTGATCCTTCGTAATACTGGCGCGGAACAACTTGGCAAGAGCCGAAGTCATGAGAACAACCTCTTCATGCTGTTTCTGTTCAGCCATCCAGACGATAGAATCAAGCGTGTTGTATAGAAAGTGTGGATTGATCTGGGATTGAAGAAGCAATAACTCGCTTTTACGCTTATTTTCTTGGTTCGCAATCGTCTCCTCCATCAGAAATTTAGTTCTGCTGACCATTAGATTAAACGATCGACCGAGTTGTCCGATTTCATTCATTTGACGGATTTCAGTCTGAATATTGAAATTACCTTTCTCAACTTGCTTCATATCCGACTGCAGTTCTTTGATCGGCATCAATAATCGATGAGACAGCCATATCGAGATCAGTACGGGGATAACTAAACCATATAAAGAATATAAGATAATAGAATTGCGTAGATCACTTTTACTTGTAATTAGATCATCCGTATTGGCAACGCCTACAATTCTCCATCCAAAGTTCGTATCCTGTACGGAGTAGATACGTTTGCCTTCTTCATTGTCAACAATGAAAGAATCACCACTTGAAGCCTGAAGGACTTTCGTGATTTGTTCTGTTCTCAAGTGACTGTCGATAAGCTGTTGCTGCGGATGATAGACGATGTTTCCATTCTTATCTACGATGAAGACGTAACCTTTTTTACCCAGATTGATGTTGCTGCAAATATCATTAATGACGTTTAGGTTTAGATCAACGAGGAATACGCCCTCTGCTGTAATTCCATCTGTGCTCTTTAATTCTCGGCTCAATGAAACGACCCAGCGGTATTCATTCTTAATCAAACTCTGTACATGAGGAGAAGTGACGACCGATTTACCACCTGCCGCTCTTGCCATTTGATACCATTCTTGCTCCTGTAGCTTCGTATTCGGATTTAAACTTGTGATTCTGCGGTCAGAAACAAATCGCCCGTTGTATCCGAATACCATAATAGATGCGATATCCTTGCGGGTATATAGAATCGCTTGGAACAAATCAGAAATTTGCTTTTCATATGTACGGCGATCCTCTGCGCTAATGAAGCTATTATCAGATATGTAATATTTTACGTCCTTATTCGTCAACGCAAGCAACGAAATATTCTCCATATTATCGACATAAGACTGGATGTTTAAGTTGACCTGCTTGATGATCTCTTCAATATACCCTTTCGAATTCTTCTCGACTGTCGTTACGGATACCTGAAAGCTCACTAGACTTGTCAAGACGATCGCAGCTAGAATCAATAACGAAAACGCCAAGGATATATTCGATTGAATGCTCTTCAGTGGGAATAAAGGTATGGGGAAACGTTTCTTGAGCATCTTAGGCTCCGCTCCCCTTGATTTGATTATCTCGGTAGTCCTTCGGGGTGATTCCAGTATGCTTTTTGAATAAAATACTCAAATAATTCGGGTCCTTGTATCCAACTTGCTCTGCAATTTCATACAATTTCAACTTTGAATTATGAAGAAGTTCCTTCGCCTTAGAAATCCTCACTCTGGTCAAATATTCAATAAATGTCTCTCCTGTATGTTGCTTAAATACAAGGCTGAAATAACTTGTACTCATCAGGACATGGCGACATAAGTCTTGTAGGGACATTTTTTCATTCGCATAATTCTGATCGATATACTCTACCCCACGATGGATTTGCATGTTCGTCAGATGATTACGGTTATCTGCAATCGTGGAGATAATAGAGCCCACTACGTCTCTTAACCAGATTTCAACTTCATCTAGCGTCTTAAACTTATACACATCCATTAGTTTTATCTGTCGATCGAAGGATAACTCAGCATCATGAATGACAAGCTCCTGAATCGAGTTCATTAGCGTCAGAACAACCTTCTGCATTTGTAGTAAGCATGCTTCCACAGGAACCAACGAAGTCTTAAGCTCCGCCACCCCCATTTCGATTAACTCGTAGGCTTCTTGAAGATCTCCTGTTTTCACGGCGGTAGCAAGCTTTCGATCCCAGTCCAAGACCAGCGGCAACTGAATTGACGGCTTGCCCTCAATATCCATAATACTAAGCACCCGATTTTTCCCTAGGAGAAAACGGTAGTCTAGTGCAGATAATGCGCTTTTGTATGAATTTGGAAGTTGTTCAATATGTGCACACGTTCTGCCAATCCCTACGGTAACCGTAAAATTTAAATATTTCTCAACATGATAGCGGACTTCTTCTGCAAGAGAAAATACTTGCTCATACAAGAGAATCTCATTGGCTTGTCCGAAAATAATAGCGACCATCCGTTCCTCACGCGTACGGAAGTTAAGCACATTATCCCGATTTAGCGTCTCTTGGAAAATATCAAATGCTGCAAATCTTAGAAATTCTGCATCGTGCTCATAAGAAATAAGCTCTCGATCTCCGAAATCATCGATATCTACCACCATTACTAAATAAAAGGGTGATACCGGAGGAAGATTGAAATAAGTGAACCCCTCTGAGATTTCTTCCTTACCTAGTCCTACAGCAACTAATCGTTCAAGGAACCGCTCCTTGAGTAACGGAAGACTCTGTTTCAACTGATTATTCAACCTGCTAAGATCCTCTCGACGTTGC
Source organism: Paenibacillus macquariensis (assembly GCF_900156375.1). Taxonomy (GTDB): domain Bacteria; phylum Bacillota; class Bacilli; order Paenibacillales; family Paenibacillaceae; genus Paenibacillus_AQ; species Paenibacillus_AQ macquariensis. The sequence continues at coordinate 124,434 of NZ_FTNK01000010.1, read as the reverse complement.
TTTTCCTCATCCATCTCCGCTCTAACACGGTCGAGAAGCATTCGTATTTCTTGTGCTGTGATCGGCTTCAGAATGAAGTCGGATACTTTCAATCGGATCGCTGCTTGCGCATATTCAAATTCGTCAAAACCTGTTAATATAATAATCTTTATGTAAGGGAATTGTGCTGAGATCAATCCGGCTAACTCTAATCCATCCATGAATGGCATGCTAATGTCCGAAATGACCAAGTCAGGTCTGTCTAGTTCTACCGCGTCCCACGCCTCTCGGCCGTTGGCATAAGCGCCAATCAATTCGAATCCGTGCTCATTCCAGTTAATCGTATTTTTCAATCCGATCCGGACTACCGCTTCATCATCGACAATAATCACTTTGTACATCGGATCGTCTCCAGTCTGTTGGAATAAGTTCACGTATACATGGGGTTATAAGAAAAGTCATAATCCGTATAGGGCTTCAAGCCTATTTTATTTATATACTACAATATAAGGTAACTTTTTCCTATAAAAAGAATTAATATACTATAATCGTGATCTATCATGATATTCATATGAAACTATCGATCCATATAACCACAATAAAGAAGGACACCACAGCGGTGCCCTTCTTTATGTTCTATGCTTAAATTAACTCACTAACCTTTAACCACACGCAACTTGTTATTCCGTAATCTTGTTATAAAACTTACAATTCAAATATCGACTGCCTATCAAAAAACCAAACAACATATGGAGATGAACATTAATAAAGACGACTTGCATTCAGAATAGAATGGGAAGTCGCCTTTATCAATTAAATATGCGAACTGGTACACTTTATTTAAACGCTGCGTTTTCTAAGAAAGACTTGATCCATAGATAATGGTGTAGATGCCGCAACTGTCAAATAAAGCGTCACTAACATAAAAGACAACTCCATCTCATATCCTACCATCTGATCGTGTCCGAGTAACCCTGCAGAGAGTTTCGTTGTCACAATCGCTCCGATCAGCATGATCGTAAATAAAGCTGATACATATCTCGTAAAGAGGCCAATAATAAGCATAATGCCTCCAACAAGTTCAAGGATAGCCACCCCGTACGCCAACAATCCAGGTAAGCCCAAAGATCCAAACCAAGCTTCCACATTCCCTAGACCCATCTGCAATTTACTAATTCCATGAGCTAGAAATAAAATACCCATCACTACACGCATGATCGTTGATACTACTGCTATTCTTGTCATTATTTATTCTCCCCTTATTATCTTACTTGTGTTGATTATGCTGCAATAGCTGATTTGATTAGGTTGCCCTCCCTCTTCCTTCAATATTAATAATTAATAAAAATATAATATTTATATTAGAAATATAACGCACAACAAAAAGATATGTCAACAAAAAGATATTTTAAATGCGTATTTTTGTTTTCTATTATAAATATATTTAGGGCCTTTTTTATCTGCTGCACCCTTATATCATTCGCTATGGTACATGCTGATGTATTCTGCTTATTTAATCAGTTCCCTCAGTAGTCTAGATGCTGCGGGTAAGCGTGGACGTTTAAGATGCTCCTGTACATAACGGTAGTCCGTTAAGATCACTCCTGCATCTCGTATCGCATAGGTAAAATCATCGTCGAAGGGCAAGCGAAACTCCCATACCCGCTTCTCCCAGTCTGGGATATTCGCTAGCATCCACGAATCTTCCAAGCCTGCATGGATATACGTTTCACTTACACCCTCAGGAAGCTTATACAACTTGTCGATAATCGACTGCTTAAAGCTATCATAGGTCTCCCCCTCTTGGATATGAAAAGGATGGGACAATAGGTAGTCAGGAATTTGGACCCCTAATGTATCAGCCAGTGCCGATGCAAGCGCGACCGGACGTTCAATATTCTTAAGCGACCCAAGGAGTGGATCCTCTGCATAAATGTAACGAAATAACCTTGAAGGCAATCTCCAACGCGAAGTCTTCCAAAGTGTCTGTGGAATTAGGCTACGACCCATTTCCATGCCGTATAAACTTCCCATATGGTTATCCACATGACTAATCACAATGCCTGATTTCTTAACTCGCTGATACTGTGCGTCGATCTCTTTCAATATAGCCTTGGTCTGTGCACCCAATTCGAATTCCTTCACCGTCTTATATTGATGTCCACTTTCATCATGCAGTGATGGATCGCCCGTCAAGCTACTCCATTGTAAAGCATCAAATTCACTAGTCATCGTCAGATGAATCCCCACATTGGGTTGGCGCCGACGAGCACTCCAAGCCGCAGCCTCCTCAAATGCTGGAGCGACGGCCATAATCGTTGCTGATGATACTTTGCCCTCTTCTAATAGATGCATGATCGCTTGATTCATAGGGAGGCTTTGGCCGAAATCATCACAATTGATGATTAATCTTCTGCTCATGGTCATAGTCACCTCTCAACGATTTTCGTAAATTTAAATTTGATTACGAACGATATGATCACGGATATCGCAAGTAGGCATAACGGAACAACACTAATCAAATACCGGAATGTCGATTCAGGGTCCGACCCTGGATTATCGCCACTTTGATAGCCGAATATCATACCTACAACGAAAAAGGCTAGCGCCGAAATGAGTCCACTTGAACGGGTTATGAATCCACTGACAGCCGTATAGATCCCTTCTCTTCGAAGCCCTGTGTTATCCGCATCCTCATCGATAATTCTGCCTCCAACGATCGCAGGAGTCACTAGGAATCCTGCCAGACCGAAGCCAACAGCAATACCTGCCGCCACACCACTTATAAGATCATAGCCGAACCAAAGCGGAATCACGGATAAACCATATACGATAAGAGATAAGCGCCATGCTTTGACTCCATCCATGGTCCGAATAATCCAGTACCACACGAACACTAACGGAATGACCGAGACGAAGACAGATGCCATCAATATCGCCACTTGTGCTTCTGAGATATGTAGTACATATTTTGCGTAAAAAGGAATCATCGAGCTAATAAGTCCATTCACTGTTTGGGCGAATGAGTTCGAAATATTAAACACCCAAAACTTCTTATTGCGAATCGTCTCTCGGAAGGCTGGAATCAACTTCAATGGTTCGCCTACATTAGCCTCTTTCTTCTCTTGAACGTTCATCATACAAATGTACATAAAAATACCAAAGACACATGCGTACACGATAGCCATATTTGAAAAGTTGATCGCAGCATAAATCATTGGGGATAATGCGGTAGCAATTAACAAGGCAACAACTTGATAACCCTGCTGAATGGCAGAAGCCTTCGCACGAATTCGATCTCCCCGAAAGAGCTCAGGAAGTAACGCCCCATAGTTCACCCAGAGTACCGTAGCGACAGCCTCATAGAGAATAAGTGTCACAAGAAACCAAGCAAATAGTCCATTCTCCGATAAACCTCCTGGAGGCGAGAACACCAGTACGAAGGCCAGCATAAATAGCGGGATCGAACCGAATACCCAAGGCCTGCGGCGTCCGTAACGAGTATTGGTACGATCCGACCAATAACCGAATAATGGATTATTCACAGCATCCCATATGAGGAAGATCGTTCGTGCTAGTGTCGCGAGCCCAATCCCAAGTCCTAGCTTTTCAACATAGAAGTAGCTGTAAAATGAACTAAATGCCTGACTAGGAACCATCATTGCAAACATCCCTAATGCGAACGTATAAGGTGAATTGATCCATTTACCTTTCATGAACATACCTCCTCCAAGTGTGGTAAGAAACCCTACTCTATTATATTCAATTAGTGGAATTATTCGCCATATTTATTTACTACACCTGAAAATATTACCTATTCCTACTCATCATACTCAAGCATCTATCCCTACCATCTCTCTCACCACATACAAAATAAGACAATCCCTCTCAACCAGATGGTTGAAACAGGGATTGCCTCATTAATATTCAATATCTCCTTGAATGTACTTCTGATGTACTCTTCTCTCTATATCTATCTATTTCATTACTTCGTTGTTGTGAACTCTGCGATCTGCTGCTTGTACTCTACCAGTAGCTTAGCTAACGCTTCCTTAATTGCAGCGGCATCTTTGGATTTCGCTGCGTCATCTAGCGCAAATTGTGCTTTGAAAAAGGCTTGATCTGCTTCGCTGATCGGTAGTGCCATCGTACTATCTAAAGCGGTCGTTCCAGAAATATTTATCTCAAAAGCTTCATCAAACTTAATACCTGCCTTATCCATATCGATGGTGTACTGCATATTGTTCGTGTCTCCAGCTACCGCTGGTGTGGCTGAAATTATTTTTACAGCCGCTGGATCTAAATTAGCTATTTCAAAGGCTTTATCAAACTTAATACCTGCCTTATCCATATCGATGGAATCGATGGAATACTGTACATTGCTCGTCTCTCCAACTACCTTCTTATATTGCTCTAGTGTCTTCTTCCAGTCTTCTAGCGTAGTAGGTGCATAAGTTTTAGCTAGATCAAGGGGATTAGCCCAGCTACTGGCAACGGTTGTAGTTGTTGCTAATACATTAGTCACTGCTGGAGCAGTAGTGATCGTCTTGGATAAGACTTTCGGACTCACTTCCTTAGGTTCGCTAGCTGCGTTCGTTACCGTTGGGACGGCAACTGCGGACACTAACAGGGCTGATAAAGCTACCTTTTTAAATATCATAGACTGATTCATAAATGTAACACTCCTATTCTCGTTCAAGTCTTCTTACAAGTCCAATCTTACAAGGAGGGTGTGGCAGAACATTGGTTAATTTGTGGAAAAACGATGGCAGAGCCCTATACCCTCCTACGGCTTGGTATACTTATGAGAGAAATCATTTGGAGGTATCATTAATGAATAAAGACTATCTCATCGCCGTAGTCGATGATGATCAACATATACGTAATCTTGTAGAAGCCTATTTAATCAAGGAAAATTACCAAACCATTGGCCTCGGTAGTGCCGAAGAGGCTTGGACTTTGTGGCAGACCAATCCGCCGGACATGTGGGTGCTCGATATCATGCTTCCTGGCATGGACGGGTACGAATTTTGTAGACGAATCCGCCATGAGGCAGAAGTGCCTATCATTATGATTTCTGCGAGAGACAATGAAGTGGATAAAATATTAGGTCTGGAGCTTGGCAGCGACGATTATATGGTCAAGCCCTTCAGCCCCCGTGAATTGGTAGCCCGCATTAAACGGCAGCTCCAGCGGACATATAAAATGAATGCCCCAACGGAAGGTGTAACTCTTCCAACCGCCCCTGCCAGCCTCGAAGTTGGTCGACTTCAACTACTACTAGAGGAACGACGTGTGTTCTGGTGTAGAGAAGAAGTGGACCTAACCAGTAAAGAATTTACTATGCTTAAAGTGTTTGCGGACTCTCCTAACCGTGCTTTTACGAGAGACGAACTTCTAACATTCGTATGGGGAGACGATTACTTCGGAAGTGATCGTGCTGTCGATCACTTGATTAAGCGGATGCGCAAAAAGTTAGAACATGTGCCGATCGAAGCGGTATGGGGACATGGCTATCGCATGAGAGCAGAGGAGGGCGAGCAGACGGATGAAGCTAGTACATCAAATTAATTTAGCCTTTGGCATTGCACTGGTACTTGTGCTCTCCGTTACGGCTGTTGTGATCCATCATGTGCTGTTAGACCATTTTATCGGAGCACAGAAGGAAGATTTAAAGACTATGAGCGCCGCAATGACAGCCTCATTAAGTCAGGAAAACATGAACAATATGATCGTCTTAGATAAAGTCGTCTCATTACCAAAGGTCATATATCCTGCAGCCGCAAGTGTAGAGGCTATTCTTACCGATGAAACAGGAAGGGTTGTGTCTACATCGGTACCTATGAATTATATTAACATTGAAATAAATGCCGGACCTTTAGCTACAGCAAGTGAAACTTCAAGTCTGCAAAACATTTGGAACGGGACAGATAGACGATACATTACTGAAGTGAAAGCAACGCCTCAAGGAACATTGACTCTCCTTACGCCTGTGAGTAAAGTCAAAACGATTGAACAAGCTCTGCTTAAGAGACTACTTATCGTTTTCTGTGTGGCGGGTATACTGATGTTCCTGTTTAGTCTATTTATCACGAAAAAGCTGATCCAACCTCTGCTGAGACTACGGGAGGAACTCAAAAAGGTGAAAGAGCGTCACTTTGAAGACGTTAAGCTGATCAAGGCTGGCGGAGAAATTGGCTCTGTCGCTCAATCGGTCTATGATATGGCTGGTGAATTGAAACGATATAATCACGTACAGAAACAGTTCTTCCAGAATGCCTCTCATGAATTAAAGACTCCCTTAATGTCCATCTCTGGATATGCCGAAGGGATCAAGGACGGTGTGTTTGAAGGGGAGAGCGTCCATAAAGGTCTCGATATTATTATGAGTGAGAGCAGTCGGTTGAAGAAAATCGTTACGGAAATGACCCTACTTGCGAAGCTCGACAGTGAAGAGGATATATTTAAGCCTACGGAGATTTGTCTGAAGGACCTGCTAATAGAAACGATTGAGCGTATGAATCCTCTTTTGATAAAAAAAGGACTGACTCTTTATACGTCATACGATGATGATGAACCGCTCGCGATCCGAGCCGATCGCGATAAGCTATTACAGGCACTCATCAATGTGGTCTCTAATGCAACCCGGTATGCGAATCAGCAGATTTATATCCATGCCGCAATCAAGAATGGACGCGTTGAAATCTCCATTAGCGATGATGGCCCTGGAATATCGGAAGATTTGCTTCCTTATCTATTCCACCGGTTTGTAAAAGGGAAAGATGGTGAATCTGGACTTGGATTAGCTATATCCCGTGCGATCGTTGAACGCTGCGGAGGTCTGATCACCGCAGACAACCGTCGGGAGGGTGGTGCGGTGATCTCGATTGGGTTCCCTAGCATAGACTCCGTATAGCAACTAACTTCAGATTAAAGTTTGAAGACGAACCATCGCTTGGGCCCGGTCAACGACCTCCAATTTCCCATAGAGGTTACTAATATAGTTGCGAGCTGTACCTTCAGCGATATGCAGCTCATCAGCAATTTCTCGGTTGTTCAGCCCACGGATAATAAGCTGTGCCAGCTCCTCTTCCCGCTCGGTTAGCTTGATGAGATCTAGTCTGGGGCATTGCCGATGTTCATAATCTTCCGTAAATCGATTCATCCTCGCAGCCAATTTGGCTGCGACCGCACCTGGAAGTATGAATTGGCCAGATACCGTATCTCGGATCGAAGCGATCATTTTATCTGCATCCATATCCTTCAACATATAGCCACTTGCTCCATGTGCCATTCCTTCTACGATGTAATCTGCATCTATGAAGGTTGTTAATATTAAGACAAATATGTTAGGACAGCTCCGTTTGATTCGCTTCAACGCACTAATTCCGTCCATGACGGGCATTTGAATATCAAGCAACATGAGATCGGGCAGAAGCGATTCTGCTAACTCGCATGCCTCCTCTCCGTTCTTAGCAACGCCAATCACCTCGAAATCATCTTCCAATTCTAGAATCGTACGAAGTCCTTCACGCGTCAGCATCTGATCGTCAGCAACTACAATTGTTATCATTCCCTATCCCCCATCCATCGCATTGGAACGAGTTACACTAGCACTTAAAGTTAATTAGATTACATAAGCAAACAGACCACCCTTGGGCGGTCTACTGAATCAGTCAACTTTACTCTTTTGTATATACTTGAATCATGTAAATGATCGAGATCATCTTAGAATCCTCTATTCTGTAATCAACCCATATGCAGATATCCGCTTGATCCTCCGCGCTACTAACATCGATACGAGATAGGACAACACAATAATTGAGATACAAAGCATGACGATAAGTGGAATATTAATAATGAATTGCACGTTATGAATGCCCGCTCCAGAGAGCAGTAACGTAAGCATGGAATTGGTGTACAAACACCCTAGGACACCCCCAATAATGACCCCCAAGATAACAATTGGAACAAAACTAAGTGCGATCTGAGTCATAAGCTGAATCGTAGTATACCCTGTCGCTTTTAATATCCCAAACTCCCTTTTACGCTTAAGAATCATCGTTTTTATGACTAAATATAGGATCATTAGGACGACCACAACCGTTATTGCAAGAATCATCACCATAACAGCAAACACGGACGAAACATAAATACTGCTTTGGCTGTTTATCGTCTCATCTACGTTGATTATATCCGTTGTCATATTCCCGTATTGCGCTTTAATGTTCTGGATAAAGCTAGTATTATCTATCCCATCCAGATAAACATTAATTAAAGTGCCTGTATAGTCTGGAATCAAATGCTGTATTCCAGGCAAAGTTAAATAGGTCATTTGCCCCATATTGCTAATTGACTGACTTAACCCCGTAATTAAGTAGGGATGGGATACAGTACCTACCTCCACCTCTACGGTATCGCCGATGCCTTTAGCAAGCAGCTTTGACACTGCCCAAGAGACCGCAATTTCGTTATCATACTCCGGAAATCGCCCTTCATAGACCGTCTGGTTCTCCAGTTTACTGAAATCATCTGAAATATTCATATAAGTGAATTGCCCGTCAACCCTTGTAGAAATGAAGTCTAGAATAGCTGTCTTTGCTACAACATCCATTTGTTCAATAGCTGGACGTATCTTATTACTATCCGCTGCAGATTTAGACTGAATCATAACATTCGACGTCTCCGCACCAACGAGATGAATAAACGCCTGTTTATCTGACGCAACATTATAATACAACACAATGGAGAAGACGGAAGCAAAAGTAATAGCGGCAATAATAAAAGCAATCATGATATTTTGTTTACTATTCATAATCATAGTCTTACAAGCAAGCACGAACTGAAGCCCACCTTTAGCCTTTTCAAGCGGGAACGGATTCTTTTTGAAACTGTGTGTCATAATACCACCCCGAAGTGCAGCGACAGGATGAAGTTTCCTGATACGTATAGAGGAGAGCAACGTCACAAGTAGCACCAATACAGCAACAATAAGAATACTGAGCACATTAGCCGCAATATCGAAACCTTGAGTCCACAGTAGCCCCGTTAAAGATGAGACGATGCCACCAAATATGGGAACTACAGCATAAGAGACCCCAATACCCACTATGCCTGCTGAAAGCGTAATGAACATAAACTGCAATGTTATGGAGGCAAGAATCTGTCTGCTCGTGTATCCTACTGCTTTGAGGACGCCGATATTAACCATGCCATCATCAATACTGTTTGTCACACGGAACTTGATGACAATCAAGGCGACAAGCACAATCACCGCTGCGAATGCAACCAAAATCATAGAAATAATATTGATTGTCATCGTGCCTACACTTTTCGTCATCTCTATATCCGTCTCCAAAAAAAGTGGAGCTAACGCATTCTTACTTAGATCAGGGAATTTCTTATTGTAATCATTAAGCAGCGTAGTCGACTGTCTATGATCGTTAAGGGCTGCGGACACAATGGTTCCTCCCGCTGTCTCTCCTAATTCATCCGACAATTGGCGATACTCTACATCCGGTAAAAGGAATTTCATGATGCCCATACTAGGTGTACCCAACATAGTCGCTTCAAAGAATCCTGCTATACGATAGCTATAGGCCTTATCCTGATAGTTCATGGTAAAGGTATCGCCTAGTTTGTATCCACCACTTGATTTAAAACTGTAAGACACATAGATATCATTGTCATGATTCGTATGTAGCTTCTCGACTAGCTTCAAAGGTGAGAAAGTTCGATTGGCATCCGCATTAAGTAGCGCAGCGCCACTATTCATATCGCTATCACCATATCGGAATTTGGCTGCATTCACTAATATAATCGATTCCATTTCGGTTTCTTTCACACCAGAATTGTTCTTAAAGAAGTCGCTATAGGCTTCCTTATAGTTTGCACGGTTCGTAATGATGCTAAGATGCGGATCATGTAGTTCCTCAACCTTGTCGTCATAGAAGGTATTCATTTGGGAAATAACGGTTATACCTACGTTGAGTAGCAGCGCCGCTACAAAAATCAGAATAAATAGTGAAAATGCCGCACTCTTACCTTTTTTGATATTGGCCAGGGCGAGATTAACGATTTTCATCCTACCACCCCATTTCGGCGAGGAAGGCTTTTAACTTCTCATGCCTTGCAGCATTGTGCGCCACATCGAAAGCATCCAGCTTTAGGTCTCCACAAATAACACCATCTCGTAGATACAGTATTCTGTTTCCTCTTAAAGCCGTTTTGATATCATGCGTGACCATAACAATGCTCTGTCCATTCTGATTAACCGCAGACATAACATCCAGTACGCTATCGCTTGCAGCAGAGTTTAGTGCACCTGTCGGTTCATCTGCAAAAACAATTTTTGGACTGTTGATTAATGCCCGTACGATACCTGCCCGCTGCGCTTCTCCACCAGAAAGCTGCGAGGGAAATTTACCCCATGATGCTTCATTTAGTCCAACTTGGGTAAGCAATTGTTTCGCTTTTGTAACGATGGCCCGCTTATTCTTACTTACTAGCAATCCGCTCGCTAGCGCATTATCCAGAACACTCATATTGTCTAGTAAATAGACCTGTTGGAACACAAACCCACAATTATTTCTTCTAAAAATCGCAAGTTGATCGTTATTCAGCTTGGAGATATTCTTCTCTTCAAAATGAATCTCGCCTAATGTCGGTTTATCCATACCACTAAGTGCATAGAGGAGCGTCGATTTACCTGAGCCTGAACTACCCATAATTACCGTAAAATCGCCCTTCACTAAGCTGATATCCAGATTCTTCAGGACATGCTGCTGAACGCCACCACTGGAAAATGTCTTACATAACTTTTCTGTTCTTAATAGCCCCTCTTGCATGGATTAACACTCCCTATATAGAAATATTTATTGTAGTTTCTATCTGATCTTGTCCTAGACAAATAAGACTGTAAGTTGGATTACAGTCCTATCATACAAGAGCAATTCTTATTTAATCTTTGTTCAGTTCTTAACTGTTTCTTAATTCGATTTAGGCGAGCTTAATTCTCAGGGTTACAGTAAGACCATCCCCACGGTTATGACACTCAATATCGCTCTGCATGTTCTGCATGAGATATTTAGAAATGAATAAACCAAGTCCTGATCCACTTTTGCCCTCTGCGTTATTCCCACGATAAAATTTATTGAATACTAGAGGTAATTCATCCCCATTAATGCCACTACCATAATCCATAATGCGAAGTTCTAAATGTGTATGCGTAACAAGCGAAGTAATCGTGACCACGGTGCCTGCGTACTTATAGGAATTGCTCAGAATATTGTCAAAAACTTGTTGTAGACGTGTTACATCCGTTAAAATAATACACTCCGGAATGGGATCCCAGCTAATCTGATCATCGTAATTCACATTCGCAATGATGCCATTTAGTACTTCGCTTAATTCCTCCATCACCGTTACCTTTAACTCTTGTAGTTCTTCTAAAGTCGCATGAAACATATCCGTCACCAATAGATTAATCTGCTCTGCTTTCATATAAATCGTATTTAACTGCTTGATCACTTTATCTTCGGTAGCCCGCATCAGCATCAATTCGCTCACTGCTTTAATAGAGGCAACTGGTGTCTTAATATCATGACTTAGGCTAGCAACAAGCTCCTTCTTGCTGCGATTAGCGACATATTCACTATGACGGGCTGTAGCTAATTCCTCACGCATAATATCGAAGCTCTCGGTAAACGCACCGAACGGGTTGTCCTTGTCCATTGTTAAAGGAATATCTAAATTCCCTCTCGCCACATTTACAGCAAAGCTCTGTAACTTTTTGAACGGTGTAAAAACAGTATGGTTTAAAAATATAATGTAGAGGACGCACAGCACCATTAACGTCGTAAATGTCAGCACTATGATGATTAGAAGCTGACTCTTCATATGCTGCACAACTTCTTTATTATCATTATGTATAATAAGCTTGCCTACGAGGCTATCTTTTTGCATCACGTCAATGATCGTATCTCTATTTCTGATGGCATCATTTATTGTCGTGGAGAGTTCCTCAGCTGTTTGGTAGAGTACAATTCCACTGTTATCTAGAACAGCAAATTGCTGATTTATGGTACTGTAATCTCTCTGTTCAATATGACCCCAATGGCTTTCAATCGTCTTTAACATCTTATTCGCTGCGATAATATCCACATGGTTATCTACCTTGGTCTCGATCACTAGCATAGCTAGGACAATACCAGCAATAAACATCGCAATGATGATTAAGAACAACCATTTGGCTCTCATATCCTACCATCCTCTAGAACGTATCCCGTTCCCCATACGGTGGTGATATATTGTGGCTCGTTGGGATTGACCTCAATTTTTTCACGTAAATGACGGATATGTACATTTAGCGTTCCATCCCCCGTAAACGAATCACCCCACACATTTTGGAACAGCTCTTCTTTTGTCACTACCCTGTTTTTATTTTTCGCCAAATAACAGAGCAGTTTATATTCCAACGCTTTAAGCTTGATATCTACACCGTTCACACGGACACGGCACAGCATACAGTCAATCTTGACCTGACCGAACTCTAGCATTTCAGTGGAACTGTTATTCCCATATCTTTTGAGTACCGCCTTTACTTTGGCAAGCAATATACTAAGCGTATAAGGTTTTTGTATGTAGTCGTCTCCGCCTATGTTAAGTGCAATGAGAATATCATCATCACTAGAACGTGCACTAATAAACAGAATCGGTATCTGCGTCGTTTGCCGTAGCCTTTTGCATAGATCAAATCCAGATGTATCCCCGAGGTTGATGTCCAGCAGGATCAGTGATGTTTCATTGTCTCGCAAAAACTGTTCACAACCATCTGCACTCGTTACATACGCTGATTTGACTTCGAACATATTAAAATACTCGCTCGTCGTCTCTGCAAGGACAATCTCGTCATCCACAATTAAACAATCAAAGTTCATATATACTCTCCATTAGACGATAGAATAATAACTGATTCGCACCCCCCATAATATACCACGCAGTAAGAAACTTCCGATATCTTTAATTGAACATCTACAGTACCTTTGAGTGGATCGGGATAGCAAAAAGGCATGCGCTATATCCGCAATATGCCTTCTTGATTGTACTACTTATTCTGTTTATGTTGTTCCCGCAATTTTAGCAGAATCGTTATAGCCTCTTTGATAGTCAATTGCTTTATATTTCGCGATTATTACGCTTCGGCACTTTCCTTAACCCTATATACACAATTTCTTCCTCCTGCCAACATATGCTCTACCCTTTCGATAAGAACGGTATTTCCCAGTACGGTCTGAAATAGCTGCAACTCATTCTTACATAATCCAGCACAAGCATTAGCAACATCACAGATCGGACAGTGCTTCTCAATTAACAAAAGACTGCCGTCATCTTGATCCTTAACCTCCGCCATATAACCTTCATTCGTTCGAATATCGGCTAGTTTCGAAAGCTTATCCCTTACGCCCGATGCGTCACCAAGGTACTGAAGATACTCATCTTGCATATTCTTATTCCTGACAGTCAGCAGCTTGTCTAACCCCTCGTTCCCGAAAGCCTCTTTCATAGAACGAATCAGACTAACTGACAATTCAGAATAGCCGCTTGGAAAGAACCGATTAGCTTCAGGTGTTAATCTCCATAACTTGGCTGGCCGACCCATGGGGCGGGCTTCTTCTTCATAAGTAACTAATCCTTCTTCTTTCAAGGCATTTAGATGTTGACGAATAGCCATCCCAGATAGCATAAATTCAGAGGCTAGTGCCATAACATCCATCCCACCCTCCTGCTTTAGCATATCAATGATCCCTCTTCGGGTTCGAGTTGAAGAATCCTTATTTGTTTCATTCCGCTTCATTAGGGACCCTCCTCCGTACAAACTGATGTGCATCACTCCCTACATTTTAAATATAAATATTTACAAAGTCAAAATGAAGTTGTATGTTTACTTTGTAAAGAAAATTGTTTACTAAGTATCCAGCACCATGGTATACATAAAAAAATTTGGAGGTATTACATTTTGTCTAAACATCAGAGTATTTTCAGCCCACGTTATTTTGCACTATCGATAGGCATCATTCTATCCGTCATGGCGGTTGGATTCGAAGGTTTAGCAGTAACCACGATCGCCCCTTCGATTGCTGCCGACTTGAACGGTATTGACCTCTTTGGTTGGATATTCAGTACGTATCTGCTTGCACAGATTATCGGAACCTTAGTCGTCGGTCGTATTATTGATAGACAAGGACCTGCTATACCGTTTACCTTCGCACTTCTGTTATTTGTCGTAGGACTAATTGTTGCTGCGACTGCAAGCGACATGTATATGATGATCGGAGCACGAGCGATGCAAGGCCTTGGTGCCGGTGCAATGATGACTTGCGTGTACACAGCAATATCATTGAGTTACCCTGATGAATTGCGGGCCAAGATACTCGGAGCCTTCGGTACGGCCTATGTTCTTCCGTCCATGCTTGGTCCATACGTGGCCGGTATTATCGCAGAGCAGTGGTCTTGGCGATTTGTATTCTGGGGAATATTACCGATCTTGATTCTGTCCGCACTGCTTAGCTTACCGGCCTTCAGGAAACTAAGGGCACAGGGTGTGCAAGCGGAAAACGGCGCTACCGCTACATGGATGGCCATATTATTAACGATAGGTACAGGGATTTTCTTAGTTGGCCTGGGCATGTTGCCAACAATTACGGGGATAATCTTAAGTATTGTCGGCTTAGCATTAATGGGATACCCACTACGCAAGCTGCTACCTAAGGGTACTCTTACCCTTCGAAGAGGTATGCCAGCTATTCTAGCAACACGTGGGTTATTCTTCGCTGCATATGTCAGCACACAGAATTTCTTAGTATTAGCATTAATCGATGTGAAAAAGATGACGCCGGATCAAGCTGGATTAATTGTGGCCAGCGCTGCACTAAGTTGGTGTGTCTTTGCTTATCTACAAGGACGATGGGATACGGCTGATCAGGGTCTTGGGCGTAATAAAAGAATTATGCTCGGTGTGCTCCTGCTTACAATTGGCATTGTAGTTGTATTGTGGATTCCAATCGTAACGACTGCCGTAGCTGTTATTGGGCAGATTATAGCGGGCATCGGGATGGGATTAGCACATCCCACGAGTGGCGCGGTGTCCTTTGCCCAAAGTGGCGAAGATGGGGCTGGTAAGACTTCTGCAAATTTGCAATTCGCGGATTCTTTCACACCAGGTGTAGTCATTGGTATAGGCGGTGCAATCCTTGTGGTTAGTCAGGTTGCAGGCTTGTCGATGCAATCTGGATTGATTGTAACGATGGGATTCCATCTCTTGTTAGTCATCATGAGTCTGTTCGCAAGTACTCGAATTAAACAGGCCACCTAAACAATTAACAAACCAATAGTCAGATAAATTTATGAGCATGTTGGTCCAGAATTCCACAATAAAAAGCCGTTCCTTGTTCTTTACAAACATGGAACGGCTTTTATCCCTCTATTATAATCCCATCAGTATAGGGCTACTTTCCCATTACATTCTGTCCTGTTGAAGAATCTGCTTCCATCTGCCAGGGTGACTATCATCTATGTACACAGGTTGGAATCCTAATTTCAAATAAATGCGGATCGCAGGTAGTCTGAAATCGTCTGTCTCCAAATATGCAGCTTCACCACCCGCTTCTCTTATCTTGTGCAAAGCCGCAAGCGTCGCTGCAAACCCAAGACCTTTACCCGAGTATTCTGGAAGCACGCCTACCATATGCAAATACCAATCATTATTGGAGCCACTACTCGTTTCCCATGCTGTAGCTGTCGCCACAGGTTGTTCCCCTCGGCAGATAAACAGAACACGATCGGAATAACACGGCACAGGGTCCCCGATTTTGTCCACAAATTTCACTTCTCTTGTGAAAGAGTGACGAATGAGCTCCTCCCAATTCCGTTCATCTCCTACCTGGAAATGACGAAATCGGTACCCTATTGGACAATGAAATTCAGGTAAGTCAGATAATATTTCTTTCTTCATAATGAGTTTGGAAAGGACCTGCCCCATCGTCATTTCCTCTCTTTCGCTTTGAAATCAGGAAATGATATTACTTTACCACCAGCTTCGACCGATTCCATCGACAAGGAAAATATAGAACTCCAAGTCACTGCATCATACACGTCCACGGAGGGTGTTCGATCCTCCTGAATGGCTGAAATAAATTCCTCCAACACGAGAAAATCCCCACCACCATGTTTCGTTTCGGAAGCGTATTTCCCCCATTCCTTCCATGTCGGATGGTCATGTAGGGGCTGATAGTTCCGTAAAGGTTCCCACATTTCCGACCCGTCTTCTATATTGTTAGGTGAGCGATCTTTGAACCATATCAAATCATCTTCCAGCTGATGACGACCTGTAATAAAAGCACCCTCGGTTCCCTGCAGTAAGTAATGCGTTTTATTATGTGGTCTTACAGAAGTCCAGTCGACACGTAGTTCAATCAGTACACCCTTCTCTGTTTGTAAGACGGCTACCGCACTATCGCCCTGTCTCCAGAAATCCTTCCGTGCTGCCGGGTGATCTTTACCGTAATGTTCGCCAAAGTAATGCTGTAATGATCTTGATTTGGAAACAAAGGTGGACACGCTTACCAGACGATCTCCGTTAGGCTTGTTCAGATTGATCCATTGCGCAAGCGGACCTATCGAATGGGTCGGATAGTTAATCCCATTATATTGTTGATGCAATTGGCCTCGCCACGTAAGGGACCCGTCTGGATGATGGGTCAAGTGACGCAAATCGTGGATATATCCACCTTCTAAATAAGTAATTTCGCCGAACATCCCTTGATCAGCCATATGTTTAATCGTCAGGTTCGAACGCGAGAAGCAATAATTCTCAGACATCATATATTTCAGTCCGGTTCGTTCTACAGTCTCGATAAGTTCCCAGGCTTCCTCTAACGTTTGGATCGAAATGACTTCACTCAAGACATGTTTCCCCGCGTTCAACGCATCGATGGACTGCCTTGCATGCAAATGCATCGGACTTAATATAAATACCGCGTCAATGGAAGAATCCTTCAGCATTTCGTGGTAATCTCGGTACGTTCGAATTTCAGGAAATTTCTCTTTCCATTGATTGAGCACCCACTCGTTCAAATCACAGGTCGCACTCAGTTGAATCCGATCCGAAAGAGAGTATAGGGCATTCATAAAACTTGCTCCTCGATTTCCACCTACGATAGCTAAGCGAACAGGTTTACGAATCATTTGTGCTCCACCCGCTTTCTTTCCGGATAAATGCGGCTTACGATGAGCTCTTGTGCTGTCTCATCCCCTTCCGCGTTCGGGTACTTCTCATAATCAATCATGTTACCAGTAAATTCTGAAGCCCACTCAGTCAATCGATCACTTGCCATGCTAACCATTTCCAACCTGACTTCATGGTCAAGGACAGTCACGATTCGAACAGCGGGAACATCGGGCACGGCTGCGGTCTGAATGAAATGCCAATTCTCTTGTCTGACGATGGAATGAATGTGATTATGACCGTTGAAATAAAATCCGATGCCCTGCCACTGTTCAAGTATCGGCCAAATGTCCAAGGTCGGGTCAAGTGACATCATGGGCTCGGTTGATCTAGCCGTCGTCCCATATAACGGGTGATGACCGAATACGAATAGTGGCTTATCCGTCTGTCTACTCATTTGTACTTCAAGCCAAGCTAACTGTTCTTCATCGATCGTTCCGCTCCAATCGTCACGGTTCTCACGCGCGGTATCCAGCAATAGGATTATGGCATCCGGTTCCTCGATGACACCGTATCGCTGTTGCCGAGTGATTGAAAGAATATCTTGTTTCGGGTAGTTGTACGTATCATGATTTCCTAGAATATGAAGGAAACGACCGCGAAGCTTTCTGCTGTCAATTCGCTTCATCATGTCATTGAATTCGGTTAATTCCCCCGCATGTGTCATATCCCCCACGGAGATATGATAATCGGCATCCATGGACAAGAAATTGTCCATAAAGTGCCCATAATACGCATCGCGAGCTTCTTCCATGGTTAGATTGCAGTCTGTCAGTTCCCTCGGGTAGTGTAAATCACCAATAATCGCTAGTTTCATATTAACTTTCCCCCTATCCTTTAATGCCAGAATTCATAAAGCTTCCGATTACCTGCCGCTGAAACAATAAAAAACCTATCATAAGAGGTGCGGAAACAATCAGCGTCGCTGCACATACGTCAGACCATTGCGCACCAGACTCAGTCGCCTTTGCGAACATCGCCAAACCTACGGTTAATAATCGGTTATCCTCTGAATTTGTTACGATAAGCGGCCATAAGAAGTCATTCCAATGAAAGCTGACGGACACGATAGCAAATGACACGTAAATTGGACGAGACAGTGGAACATAGATTCGCGACAGAATATGTAGACGCGAGGCTCCTTCTACGCGGGCGGCTTCATCCAGCTCCTTAGGTAATTGCTTGAAAGACTGCCTTAGCAGGAAGACGCCAAAGGAGGATGCAAAGTAAGGCAACATAATCCCAAGCTTCGTATCTAACAATCCCATTTCGTTCAACACTTGATAATTAGAAAAAATGAGAACATCCGGTGGCACCATAATTTGCACCAGGAATAACATGAATAAGAAATCCTTCCCTGCGAACTCGACCCGCGCGAACGCATAAGCAGCCATCGTCATTGTGACAAGTTGGACAACCAGAACACCACTGCACACAAGCAACGTATTCATGAAGAATTGTCCGAATGGCGCTGCCTGCCATACATGAATAAGATTATCGAACGTCAACCCCCATGACCACCCTGTACCAATGGTGGATTCTTTTGGAAGAAAGGCCGTTCTCACGACCCATATGAAGGGTATCATCCATACCACAGCAAAGCCGAAGCCGATCCCATTCCATAATATCTGAAGGATTCGACGTCGTGTACTTTCATAACGTAACGTGCGATTGTCTACCAATGGCTTACGGTATTTGCGATTCAACAACAGTGGCAGCTTTAATGGATTACCCATGAACTCCCTCCTATTCATAATGGATTTTATGGTCCCATCCAAAAAACTGTATGGAAGAAATGATGAGTAGCAATGCAATCATCACGACGGTCATCGTCGCAGCCATACCCTGATCGTAGAAATTGAAGGTCGTATCGTAGATATAGTACAGTAGCAAGTTACTCGCGTTGTTCGGCCCGCCTTTTGTCATAATCCAGAGATGGTCGACTAACTTAAAAGAATTCGTTATCGCTACAACAGCCACGAACAATGTGGTCGGCATCGTGAGCGGTATGGTAATTCGCCGTATGGACGTGAGCGCACCGACACCACTCACCGCAGCTGCTTCATATAAATCCTTGGGAATCTGTTGCATCCCCGCTAAATAAAAAATCATGAAGTAACCCGCTTCCTTCCATACCATCATGACAATTAAAGCCCCCATCACCGTATCCGGTGATCCAAGTAAATTAATCGGTTGATCTGCAATCCATGAAGCAAGTCTTGCCATAATCCCGAAATGCGGTGTATACAGAAACAACCAAATGTTCGCCACGGCGATCATCGGTATCATATTCGGATAGAAAAATGAAAGACGTGCAAGCCCACGGCCTTTTATCGCCTTGTCTGCAAACAGTGCCATCAAGAACGCTAACGCTAGTGAGGTCGGTACTGTTCCTATCGCAAACCCTATATTGTTACCGAACACTTTCATAAAGACTTCGTCTTTCAATAGATTCGCGTAATTACCAAATCCCACGAACATAGGTTCAGGCGTCGCTAGATTCTTCTCGTACATGCTAAGCCACAACGATTTCAGCATGGGGTAATAAGTAAACAGGCATAGAAACAGAAGCGAAGGTAATACAAGCCCCCAGCCGAATCCGTTTCGTCTAAGCTTCTCACTCCATCCGGCCATCATACCATCAAGTCCTCCCTGATTAAGGTTCCACGATAATTGAATGAACGAAATATGTCAGGACAAGCGAACACGGCTGTCCTGACATTACTCGAACATTTAGACTTTAACCTGCATTTATGATTACTTATTGAAGGGAGCGAGCGCTTGATCCGCTTCTTCTTGCGCTTTCTTAAGTGCACCAGCTGCATCAATCTCTCCAGCCAAAGCAGCTTGTATCTGATTGGTGATCGCCGTCGACACTTTCCCATGGTTATGGGTGGATAGTTCTCTGAACGCGTATTCCAGTTGATTCCGCGCAACAAGTGCTTGCGGGAAGTCCGCCGTGTATTTCTTCATCGCTTCCGTATCGTACGCAGATTTCCGTACACCGACATAACCTGATGAACTGCTGAATAATGCAGCTTGTTCTGGCGCTGTCATATACTTAACGAATTCCCAAGCCGCCGCTTGTTTCTCAGGAGATGTATCCTTGAAAATATACAAGTTCCCGCCGCCCGTTGGCGATCCGAATTGCTTCTGCGCTGGTGGAAACGCCACGCCGAACTCGAATTTGGCGTTATTCTTCACGTTCGTTAAGTTGCCGCTCGTGTGCATCATCATCGCTGTTTTACCTTGAATGAAGTCGGTTGGCACCGTAGCCCAATCAATCACGCCTTCTGGCATGGCCTTCTGTTTATGGGACAAATCTAGCCAGAATTGCAATGCTTCAACATTCTCCGGTGAATTGAACATCGCTTTTTTACCATCGGAAGACATTATGTTTTGCTTGGGATCGGTAGCGTTTTGCCTTGCAAGCATTTGAAACATCCAATAGGAATCATCATTACCCGGGATTTCCAAACCTGCATGACCATCCCTGTTTAATTTCTTGGCGTACGTCACAAGTTCATCCCATGTTACAGGTGGCTTCTCTGGATCTAAACCTGCCGCTTTAAACATTTCTTTGTTGTAGTACATAACAATCGTGCTCCGTTGGAACGGAATGCTGTAAGTTGTATCTTCTGTCTGCGTATCTTCTAGAAAGGCAGGATAGAAATCCGACATCTGAATATCCGTATCTTGAGCGATAAAATCATCAAGTGGAATGATCGCCTTCATATCCAGCATGCTGTACAATTCCGTCGACATCATGACAGCCACATCCGGCGGTTGTTTCGCCTGAACACCCGCTTGGATTTTCACCGTATTATCACCATAATTACCTGTGTACACAGGATTCACTTTAATATCCGGATGTTGTTCCATGAATGTGCTTGCCATCCCGTCGATCACTTTAGTCAGTGGACCACCAACATTAACTGGATAATAGAATGTGATCTCAACTTTCTTACTCTCCTTGGTTTCCGGTGTACTTGCAGTTGTTGAAGGTTGAGCGGTATTAACTTCCTTCTTTACCTCTGATGAGTTATTCGATTGGCCGCAACCTGTGATCGTCATTATAGAAACCAACAGCAACAACGCCGTTAACTTGGATTGCTTTAACATTTCTGCTATCCCCTTTTCCACTTCGATTCGGATTTAAAATGCATAATGGCGAAAGTTCAAACTGATGCGATTCGAACCTACGTCAAGAATATGAAGTTGTGCCCCATTGGCAGTTGGTAGAACCGCAATTCCTTGTGCTTCCGTGCCGCTAGGTAAATTACGATCAAAGACAACGGATACGCTGCCGGTATCCGTATCGATCTGATAGACCGTCTGGGTTGCATTATCCGACGATGCGTATAAGACACCGTTATACATTTCAGCCCCTTGGATTCGATCGATACTTTGTGTAAGAGGAACTGTTCTAATCAGATGCATATCATCAAGGCTAAACACATTCAATACACTGGCATTGCTCCACTGAGCTGTGTAGACCTGTCCGCGAGCGGCATCTACTGCAACCCAAGGCACGCCTCCAATATGTAAATTCAGCGGTAAGGCGTATGATGTGCCCGTATATTGCAAGGTATTTGCATCATAGAGGGCGATATAAGGATGCTCGTAATGATCGCCATCTTCAATGGGAGCATAAATTTTTCCATTGTAGTACGAGATATCACCTATGTGGTCTCCACCTTGGGCAGAAATTGCCGATGGAATAGCCAATTCATTTCGTGCCTTCACTGTTTTGCCGTCCAGTGCAGTGCGCAAGAGACCATAAGGCGAACTGAAGATCCATGAGTTGCCATCCGTCGTCACACCTTGGCCTCGTTCAAGAGCATCTAGCAACCAGAAAGTTTGCTTGGATACCTCATGCCAAGACCCACTAGCCGCTGCTACCTCTGCATCCATAACCACAGTTGTGCTTGTCGGGTTATCCAATCCGACATCGGCAGCGGATGCTACCATAGATAAAGCACTAGTCGCAAGAACGCCCGCACACATCAGACCGAATAATCTCGTTAATTTCATGTTTCTCTCCTCCTAATAAGGTTGTAGCTCGGCACCTTCGCGCCTTGCTTCAACCTCATTATAGGGCTAGCCTCTACCTCACCAATTGAACAAAACACGTCTTTCCTTGAACAAAACTCTCATTTGCATAAATTTAATCAAACACTCGCTTGATGAGGTTTCGATGAGATTTGATTAGCATACAGTTTCGGGGTAAGGCCTGTCTCACGCTTAAATAATCGGGTGAAATGCCCTTGATCGGCAAACCCAACCTGAGCGGCTATTTCCTTTAGACTCACTTTCCCTGAACGAATAAGAAATTTAGAACGTTCGATTCTTAAACGAATTAAATAATGATGTGGTGTAAACCCGGTTTGTTGTTTAAAGATACGGATGAAATGGGACTGGCTCATATTGGCCATCGAGGCTAGCTCCGTCAGTTGAATCTCTTCTTCTAAGCTTTCTCGCATAAATTGAATCACCTGAAAAATTTCTTGATTGGCTGGTGTTTTGCTATTTGAATGTTGGGGGATCACAGAGGAGTAGTGTTGTAACAAATGAATGATCAACATATTAGATAATGAATCGCTGTATATTTTTCCTTTAGCTCCGCCATTCTGCAATTCTTCAAGCATCCAGAGTCCTAGTTGTAGAAGCTTCGAATCTTTGACATGAAATTTGCGGTCTAACTGTATATGGCCTTCTGTCAGAAAGCCGGATTCACGAGCGATCTCTTCGATGACCGAAGGCGTAATTTCAATCTTGAGAAAATAGAGCGAGGTTCTACCCCAAGGGCAAAGAATACTCTCATTACATGGGGCAATGTGAATCGTATAATAATTTTCATAGTAGGCTGTGCAATGAATCCCTATCAAATACTTAGACTCCGACGAAGGGCTGAACGCTTGTTGAGGGCTATACCATTGTGAAACCTGAATCTTATCCCAACCATATGTATCGCTTGCAACAACAGGTTGGAACGCATTAGCCACGGGAGGTGATCCTTCAAATTGTTCCAATTCTTTCATATCTATCCCCCTTGTTACCCCCAATATATCAGTCTTGTATGCGCCCCACGTCAATGAGCTGTAAAGGCTATGTTAATTTCCCTACTGGGAACCATGCGAATTTCCCGTTCCTGTCGTTACATTGCCCTCTGCATAAATAATAGTTATCAATAAAGAAGGCATGCTGTGATAACCACAACATGCCTTCTTTATTGATAACTCTATTATTAACGATGACTCACCTAACAGTTGAGTCAAGAGTCGAATGAAACAGATAGAATAGTCTAAAACGATTGCAAATCATTGTGATTTATTAATGACGTGTTCGTAGCATTCGTCCGACAATATAAAGCATTTGTTTTCTTGTGATGAAGCGAGACATTTGAGCAGAGATATAGTTCTTAAACCCTGGGATGACAAATACCTTTTTAGCTTGAAGTGAGCGAAGAGCAACATGAACCACATTTTCTGGAGTATCCCGTTTCCCTACAGATGCTTCATCTGCCCCCACAACATTGAAAAATTCTGTTTCCGTTGACCCAGGGCATAACGCAAGAAATTGTACTCCACGTTTTCGATTTTCCTCCCATAGTGCCTGTGTAAATGATAACACGAAGGCTTTAGTAGCACCATATACGGCCATATTAGGAAGAGGTTGAAATCCTGCTGTTGAAGCTACGTTAATGATCACTCCGCTTTTCCTTTTCAACATTTCTGGTAAAAATAAATGGGTAAGATCTACAACCGCCAATACATTAAGCATCACTTCTTCATGCTCCCTTGGGCCAGATAGTTGTTCAAATCGTCCATAAGTAGCGAATCCTGCATTATTAATTAGAAAATCAACACTCAGACCACGTTCCTCACATTCTTGATAGACCCTGATTGGGGATCCTTCTTGAGATAAGTCTGAAACAATCACTTCCGTTTGAATACCGTGTTCTTTATGTAGTCTCTCTGCTAAAGCATTCAGTTTGGCTTCCGAGCGAGCGACTAGAATCAAATGTCTTCCTTTTGCTGCCAATTCATGCGCAAACGATTCGCCAATGCCCGATGAAGCACCTGTAATCAACGTCCATTTGTTTTGTATCACTATCATCCTATCATTTCCCCCTAAATTAATACGATTTAGAAACAGTGTTTCATTATGAATCATTGTATATAAATAGGGTTATAATGTCAAACGGAGAGCTTGATAGAGCAACAAGGTCTTTGGTTCATTACTTCATACCATGTGTGATCGTATTTATATTCGCAATTTACAATTCAAAACAGTAAAATAATCTTTAGAGTACAGGGATAATTGTAGAAAACTAATGTTCTAAGGGTGTGAAATTATATGCATAATTCGTCCGAAGTGCCTTCCATAAATGGTCGTAAAGTTACAACCTATCCAAATGTAAAACTTCAGCATGCCGAAATGTTGAAACTTAATATTATAGAAGCTGCCGCATCGATTATGCAGGAACACGGTCCTGAAGCCGTAACCATTCGTAGGGTCGCTGAAAAGATGGAATGTCCAACAAAAATTATTTATAACTTGTTTGGGAGTAAGGAAGGTTTGGCTAAACGACTTTTCCTAGAAGGATGTAAATTGTTATCTACTGCCTTTCAAGCAGTTCCAGAACAGGCAGATCCTACACTATATCTTCGCGATCTTGGACAAGCTTATTGGGATTTCTCACGAAATTATACCAGTTACTATATGGTGATGTTTGGTGGAGCCTTTAGTGAATTCAAACCAGAAGAGGAAACTTTACTGGCTATCAATACTGCTTTACAACAAATAATCACTATTATTACACAAGCGATTGAGCAAGGATTTATTTCAGAGAAGGACCCCCTCCTTGTTGTTAACCTTATCTGGGCAACGCTACACGGTACAATCCACCTGCATTTAGGAGGACACATTCAGCATGAGGCAACAGCTAAATTGTTGTATGATAAATCTGTAACGAATTTAATTCACACATTCTTTCGAAGTGATAACTAAATCAGTAAAAAATATAAGCCGCTATCTTGGAATGTTCCATTGATGGCGGCTTATTTATATCATTTAAGTTCGCACTCTAAGGATAGCTCAAACCAAAGTTTATTGGATAATTCGCATTTATGGTTACTGGTAGTTTCCCCTTAGGCTTAGAACCAAATATGACCTTGACAGCTGCTTCCCATGATACTGGGATCGGTGTTATCCAGTACCAATTATCCAATGCATAAGTTGAGATATAAGCCTTAACGTCAGGGTATCCTAAAAGGTCGTCAGGGCTACCGAGAGAGACAGCAACCATAGGCTTCCCAGTTGCAATTAATCCGTTCACCATGTCAATTTGCCCTTGGGGTATGGCCTGATCTGACTTCGTAAATACAATAATTCGATCTGCTTTCGAAGCCTGTTCAACAGCCTGTTCTATCGCCGATTTGTTAGCATCCAATGGTTCGCCTTGGGCTTCAGCGGCTTGAAAGGAAATGACTTCTCCTTTACTTACTTTCCTTACCGCCTCCGCAATCCCATCCGCATAAGCCATACTGACGACAAGGGTTGTTGTATTTACTGCAGGATCAAAAGGTAGAATGTTGTCATTCTTCACTAGTGTTATGGAATCCAATGCAATTTGCTCCGATTGTTCCCAATGTTCTTTGCTCCCCACGACTTGCGTGGCATGATCAATGTCTACGAATCGGTGATCAAACATGTTCAGCTTCAATTTATAAGTTAAAATCCGTTCCACTGATTCATCGATTCGACTACGCTCTAACTTACCCGTCTGCAATGCTTCATAAAGGGTATCTAACGTATCATATTGGTCGGACTCGGAACCATTGGCCATGACGATGTCCGCTCCAGCATTCACCGCCATCACTGCCGCTTCACCCGCTCCCCAATTGTTGGATATCGCTTGCATGACCATCGCATCGGTGACTATGATCCCTTTAAACCCCATATCCTCTCTCAATAGTCCTGTGAGAACTTTTTTCGAAAGTGTTGCAGGCAATTCAGGATCAATTGCATCAATTATGATATGTGATGTCATGATAGATTCAATACCTTGATCGATCACCGCCTGAAATGGAGGGAGATGCACGCTCCGCAATACCTCTTCGCTATACGATACTTTGGATAATGCCGAATGCGTATCGAATCCTGTATCTCCATGCCCTGGGAAATGCTTGGCGCTAGAGATGATTCCTTCGCTTTGATAACCCTTCACTTCTGCTACAGCCATATCGCTAACTAACTTCGTATTCTCACCAAAAGATCGAACACCAATGACTGGATTCTGAAGATTAGAGTTCACATCCACCACAGGGGAGAAGCTCCACTGGTAACCCATCGCTTTGGCTTCAATAGCCGTCAACCGTGCTGCTTGTTGCGCATACTCGATGTTTTGTGTAGCCCCAATGGCCATCTGTCTTGGTAAGATTGTTGCTTCTCCTGGAACTCTCTGTGCAGCACCATATTCCAGATCACCAGAGATAAATATAGGGATACCTAATCTAGATGCTGACGCCAATTGTTGTAGTTCATTATTAAGCCTAGCATTCTCAGCAGCAGTATCCATTCGTCTGTTCAAGAGCGCACTGCCCACATAATATTCCTTGATCATCTTCCTTGATAACGAATCTGCTTGATCTGTAGGTGTATACATCACCAGTTGACCTATCTTTTCTTTGTCATTCATTTGAGCTACAAGTTCTTTAGCCTTATCCTCATTGGACATTTCATTCTCTAGAATCTCAGTAATGGATGCACTGGGTATAGGTTCAGGTTTGCTGTTACTTTTTCCTACAACATTCATCCGATTTATTGCGTATGTAGTAGCTGTTGCGATTACTAATATAGATGCGATTACAATAACAAGTTTCTTTTTCATTGTTACACCCCTCTTCTCAATTCTATAAGCCGAATGAATTCGAATTGAAATTTCTCCATTAATCAAGTTAAAAATGATTTCAATTAACATCTTTGGGTTAGTGTAACCCGTCAAAATTATTGAAAACAATATCACAAATTAATGATTTATTATACATTTAGATATCTGTAAAAGGATGTATGCTCAATCTCCTTCCTTATATTGTTCAGTATAATGGCTCAATTGTTCAACAATTTGTATGGCTTCCTTTCGTGAATTGGCAGGTGCAGAAATAATAAGATCCGTAGTTGATTTTCTATCACCATCAAGGGGTTCAAAAACCCAAATCGTTAGTTTATCAAAATGATCAGACATCCAAATCACACCTAATGCTTCAATATTAACTGTTCCATTATCAATAGGAGTGTAATGTAACATTCCCCCACCCTTAAGCATAGATTTGTAAAAAGTTATATCAATTACTTCATTTGTCTTTGTGTATTCAAAATTATCAATCATGATTGAACCCTTAAACTTAGGATCCGAAAAAAATCTTGTATATAATTTTCCTTTAACAGAAATAGTGATATTTTCTACATAAGTGTCATCATTCATTCGAAATTGGACAGCAGCATACTCTTTATCTATTGTGCTGGGAATTCCCGATATCGCTATTACAATGCCAAATAGTGACGCAATACATAACAGCAATAACATTACTTTTAATACCGGTCTCAAGAAATAATAGAACTTATCTCGAATTCGCTGAGATTTCATAAAATTCAAATATGCTGCTTCTTTTTCTTCACTAGTCTCACTATCGAATTTCGAAAAATTAGGATCTATATTCATAAGGTTATCTCCCCTCTATACTACTTTCTTGGAATCTTACGAAAGTGATTATCACCTTATGTCACAAAATAATGATGTCGTGCCGCCATTGCAGTTTTGTATTACATATTCTGGATATTTTACTAGTTCCCTCTTTATTTACTCATGTCCCTTACCTGTATTGAGCGCGGTGATTAACACCTCCGCGAATTATTGCACAACCAAAAGGCATGAGTCCGGTACAATACCGAACTCATGCCTAACACAATAACCTATTTCACTTTATGGAACCACTTCACATTTGGGTTGTGGTTAAATTCGGTTAAATTCAATCCAATCGATCTGCAATCCTGGTTTGACGAAATCTAACTTCATCTCATAAAGGCCTGCTTCCAATTGAACTTTAACAAGTTTCTGTCTAATCCATCTGCCGTCTGTACCATTCGTTTGGATCGTCGTCACCGGCTGTTCGTTCAACATGACATTGCAAGCACTTTGTGCAAGTTCCGATTCCGGAGACATGATGTGCACAATAATCCGATACTCGCCGGCCGCGTCTACTTTCACAACAGTCGATCCAACTGTGGCAGGTTTCACCTGTGCATTGTCAGATAATAATTGCGCTTGTTCCGGTGAAAGAGCCGGATTGGCTGTGAATGTATCGACCACTTCTTCAATCACCTGTTTTCTAGAGAATACTGGTGCTTGCATAATGAACTGGCAAATATTGATGGCGCTACGCTGAAGTTCGCCACGAGTCAGAGTCCCATTGTCCAAGGATTCTATAGTATTGTCGTCATACGCATTAACTTCCGCCCCGTAGTTCATGACCACCATGTAGAGATCGTTCTGCGCACGAACCATCCAGTTCATAAATTTACGATCTGCTGTGCCGCCTTCAACTACGTCATTCATAATTGCCCACCAGTCCGTCATCACGATGCCCTTAAATCCCCACTCCCCACGAAGAATTGTGGTGTTCATGTCATAATTGGACGCTGCCCAGTGTCCATTAATCGGATTGTAGGAGGTCATAATCGAATTCGCTCCGCCCTGCTTCACTGCGATTTCGAAACCTTTCAGATAAATTTCCCGTAGCGCGCGCTCAGACACGATGGCATCGACTTTACTGCGATGTTTCTCTTGGTTGTTGCATGCGAAATGCTTCAACGTGGCATTGGAGCCACCTTTCATAATCCCGCGCGTGCATGCTGCAGCGAATACCCCAGAGATCAGCGGATCTTCTGAGAAATATTCAAAGTTACGTCCGTTAAGCGGGCTGCGTCGAATATTCAGACCAGGACCAAGTAACGCATCAATGTTGTAGCTTAATAATTCGCGACCTTCCATGACATAAAGTTCTTCGACCAGTTCCGTATTCCAAGTAGCCGCAAGCAACGTTCCGATAGCAACCTGCGTTGCTTGTTGCCCGCTGTCCATCCGAATCCCTGATGGGCCATCTGCCGTACATGCAACTGGAATACCGTAGTCTAACAAGCTGTCACTTACTCCACCGAAAGCAGAAGCCGTACCCGGTGTAACCAATGGACTACTCATGCCTTCTCCTCTTACGATCACAGCTAGATCCTGATCGTTAAGTTGGGCAATAAAGGCTTCCATGCTGACTTTTCCTTCATGTACGTCTCTTAGCTTGTAACCCAGATTGCCGGTTTGCTCCAGGATCTGCGGCAGATTGTGTTCAATTCGTTCTGCCATTGAAACTTTACGCTTCGGTACTTCTGCGAAGATCAGTTCATACGAACCATCTTCATTGCGGGCGCCGGGCTTCATTCTCGTAAAGTCTTCCGTTGGCGCCATTGCTTCTTGTAATTGTTCTACGACTTGAAGAGTCTCAACAACGTAACCGTTCTGACCCTGAATGCCGATTTCCTCCACATGTCTAACGCTAGTTCCGACATAAAGGCGATATGTCCCTTCTTCCAGTACATAAGCGGAAGGATGCCCTGTCACACCCGCATCATCATAGGAAGCCATCGAATGAACAGGGAAACTTACGGTGAGATGTTGCGATTCACCCGCTTGAAGTTCCTTGCTCTTCACGAATGCAGCTAGCACTTTAGCTGGTTGCCCAAGCTTGCCTTGCGGTGCTTCGTAATAAACCTGCACGACCTCTTTTCCTGCATAGGTCGTTCCGATATTGGTTACGGCTATAACGATTTCAACGTATTCTTCACCATCTTTGGTGGTCAGTGTAGCTTCTTCTGACATGATTTCGAACTGTGTATAAGATAATCCATACCCGAATTCGAACTGAACTTTTCCTGGTCGAAACGTTTCGAAAAAACGATAACCTAAATAAATATCTTCTTGGTAGACATTTTTAAATTCATTGCCGTAATTCTGAGTGGATGGATAATCCTCAATTGAATAAGCAATGGTATCCGTTAATTTACCGCTAGGTGTCACTTCTCCGACCAACACATCGGCAATCGCATTACCACCTTCCATGCCACCATGCCAACTGTAAATAACACTTGCAATCGGATGTACATAACTTTCATCGTTCATCCAACTCATATCGATAATATTTGATACATTCAGTACAACAACGGTTTTCTCGAAATAGGTAGTCACTTTCTTCAGCATTTCTACTTCTTCTGCTGTTAATTGGTAGCTTCCCGCCTCATTAGCATTATCCTGATCTTCTCCTGCTGTACGTCCAATAACAACAATTGCCTTATCAGATTTATTTCTTGCTTCTGATACTAGTTCATCCGTTAAATCCATTTCTTTCTGGTGCCACGGTTCAGCTGCCCAGCCGCCTCCA
This sequence comes from Paenibacillus macquariensis, assembly GCF_900156375.1. Classification (GTDB taxonomy): domain Bacteria; phylum Bacillota; class Bacilli; order Paenibacillales; family Paenibacillaceae; genus Paenibacillus_AQ; species Paenibacillus_AQ macquariensis. Next base: position 93,678 of record NZ_FTNK01000010.1, on the reverse strand, counting down.
CCATTATTAAATGGATTTTGCTCAATCCACTGTTCATATACCGCTGCTAATTCTTCGTTAATGGTAATATCCTTCTTGCTCCGAAGACCGTCGAGCAGATTGGTTGTATGGGAAACATGGACACTCCCCCCTGAACCAGTTCCACTACGATAGTAATTCACTTGCGTTCTGCCGAATACTGAAACGCTTTCTTTTTGTTGAATGGGAAGAGTCTGTCCTTCATTTCTTAACAGTACAGCACCCTCTGCTGCTACTTTTCTACTAAATTCAGCAAAACCTTCTAACGGAACTCCTTGTTTCTGTGTGTTCAATTTATTCCCTCCTGGTTGTCATTTTCAAACGTATAAATAGGTAGTAGGTGTCTGACTTCAATAGTCTTCAATGATTGCCTCTTAATACGTGTGAGACATCTACTTATTACCATAGTAACAAATTATATTGAAGGACGTTAAGGCTTTTAAATATTACATCCATTATGAGTGTACAAATCGTAATCGAAAGGTACGAATGTACACTTTTTCCCTCCCTATTTGAATCAAAAAAGACAATTATAGACATTCTAAAATCATATTACCTAGAGAGGTATGTGATTTAGTGAGAAAACTAAGGGTTCAGGTGCTCACATTGGGATTAAGCTGTAGTATTATTCTGCTCTCTGCATGCTCGTCAAACAATGAAATAAGCCCACGTTCCGTAAATGACCACAAGACAAATATAGTTACAGAAGAACAAACCAATGATCCCGATTTGTACTTCGGAGATTTAGGTGTTAAACAACTACCTAATTCTCACCACATACGGAATTTAACTGCTGATCCGAGTAAAAAGGTGTTACTAGATCCAAATGGACTCCCACTCATCGAACAACACCCTAACCCTTCCACTAAACCGAGTCCTAAGAATTATGTGGAGAAGGTGATAACGACCGCTGAATCTTTTATAGGAACCCCATATTTATATGGTTCTGATCGAACGGAGCCATCAACGTTCGACTGTTCCGATTATATACAGTGGGTATTCATGACTTCATTGGACATGTACTTACCATGGGATTCGAGGGGTCAAGCTGCATATGTACAAGCCTTTTCCAAAAAGCACTATACTTCATTGAAAGAAGCAAAGCGTGGTGATTTGTTATTCTTTTCTAGCTATAGAGGAGACAACGCATCTGACTATGCAAATTTAAAACCTTCCGAAAAGATAATTACCCATGTAGCTATTTATATGGGGAATGGAAAGATCATTCATTCTCCTTCTAAAAACAGCGGCGGGGTTCATATTGGCGAATTGACGTGGAGGCAGTTAAATAACCGCTTCGTCTTGGGAGGAAATATTCTAGATTAACTGTTAACCAGTGTTTGTCTCTTAACGGACATTATAAGCTCCTTGTACCGCTTGGCACGGCAAAGTTATAATAAACGAGAGTTTATACTATCGAATATTATAACTCTCTATAGCTTGAAAGGAGCTGTGCGATATGTCCGTGATAACTAAAAAGGCTTTGGCCGCATCTCTTAAAGTAATGATGGGAAAATTATCGCTAGATAAAATTACAGTTAAAGATCTTGTTGCTGACTGTGGAGTGAATCGACAGACGTTTTATTATCATTTTCAAGATATATATGATCTATTAGATTGGATCTATACGAGGGAAGCACTGGATAGTATCTCTAATTATCGTACATATGACACGTGGCAACAGGGATTTCTGAAGATATTTCATTATGTACTAGATAACAAGAAATTCTGCATGAGCACATATCGGTCGATGGGGCGAGAACACTTGGACCTGTTTCTCCACCAAGCGGTATTTGAGCTGCTGATGGCCGTCATCGAAGAGGTCAGCGCAGATATGCAGGTACGGAAGGAAGATAAGAATTTTATCGCGAATTTTTACACCTATGCGTTTATCGGTATTATGCTGGAGTGGATCCGAAACGACATGAGTGAGGATCCAGAGTTTATTATTGAACGATTGAGCGTCCTAATTGAAGGCGATATGGAAAAAGTAATCAATAAATATGCGATGAGCTGATAATAAGAAGCTACTTTATCCTATATGTTTAGACAATGTGGGGGCAGTGTATGGATTTCATACACTGTCCTTTTGGTGTCTAAGGTAACTGATCCGTATGTGAAGTATATTGATTTTACAAAGAAATATAAATTAACATATGGAGGTTACATCTATGAAAAAAGAATACGAAAACAAACAAGTTTACTTTATTGGCGGCGGTCTAGGCTCACTCGCAGGTGCTTCCTATCTTGTGCGAGATTGTAATTTTCCAGGTGAAAACATTCATATTTTAGAAGGTATGCACATTCTCGGAGGAAGTAATGACGGTGCGGGTAACACAACCAATGGCTTCGTGTGCCGCGGAGGTCGTATGTTAAATGAAGAAACCTATGAAAATACATGGGAGCTGCTATCCTCCATTCCTTCAATCGAACAAGAAGGCGTGTCCGTATGCGATGAGATTCTAGCTTTTGACCATACGCATCCCACACATGCGAATGCCCGCTTGATTAACAAAGACGGCGAGGTTCTGGATGTCATGTCCATGGGATTTAATACAGCCGATCGATTAGCGCTTGGAAGATTAATGATCACACCAGAGGAGAAACTGGACAATTTGCGGATCAGCGATTGGTTTGCGGAGACACCACATTTCTTCGAAACGAACTTCTGGTATATGTGGCAGACAACATTCGCCTTCCAGAAATGGTCTAGCTTGTTTGAATTCAAACGCTATATGAGCCGTATGATATTTGAATTCCCTCGTATTCAAACACTTGAAGGGGTTACACGTACTCCTTATAACCAATATGATTCGATTATTTTACCGATCAAGACATATCTTGATGGTTTCGGCGTTGATTTCAGCTTGAAATATAAAGTGACGGATCTCGATTTTGAAGAAGGAGACGGTATCACGGTAACAGCTATCCATTATGAGCAAGATGGTAAATTGGGTATGATTCAACTTCAAGAGGGAGATTTGTGCATCATGACCAATGGCTGTATGACTGATAATGCAACCTTAGGCGATCTGAATACACCTGCTAAGATAGTGTCAGAGAATCCGATGTCAGGCAACTTGTGGGCCAAGATCGCAGCTAAAAAAGAGGGACTTGGCAATCCAGCTCCGTTCTTCAGCAATGCAGAGGAAACGAACTGGGCATCCTTCACGGTTACTTGCAAAGGTGACAAGCTGTTGAAGATGATCGAGAAATATTCCCGCAACAAACCAGGCAGTGGTGCTCTAATGACATTCAAAGATTCCAATTGGTTGATGTCGATTGTCGTTGCGGCACAGCCTCATTTTAAAAACCAGCCGGCAGACACAACGATATTATGGGGATATGGTCTGTACACCGATAAAGAAGGCGATTATGTCAAGAAGCCAATGCGAGATTGCACAGGAAAAGAAATGCTGGTCGAACTGCTGCACCATCTTCATATGGAAGAGGATATGGATGAAGTCATGGATAGCGTCGTGAATGTTATTCCATGCATGATGCCATACATTGATGCACAGTTCCAGCCACGTGCGATGAGCGATCGTCCAAAAGTGGTGCCAGATGGCTCCACGAACCTAGCAATGATTAGTCAGTTCGTTGAAATTCCTGAAGACATGGTATTCACTGAAGAATATTCAATTCGCGCGGCCAGAATTGCCGTGTATACCTTGCTGGGATTGAATAAGAAGGTGTGCCCGGTAACACCTCACATGTATGATGTTCGTACCTTGATGAAAGCATTGAATACCTCATACAGATAAAGGAGGAAGTAATCGATGAACGGAACCTATAACATTACGATGCAAACCCCAATGGGAATGGAAAAAGGAACAATCACATTCACACAGGATGGTCACTCACTTAACGGCTCATTGAACATCTTAAGAGGCAGTAACGCATTTTCGAACGGGAAGATCGAGGACAATGCGTTCGTATTCTCAGGGGAGATCAAGAAGTTAATTACCAAGATTTCTTATACGGCAAAAGGTACTATTGAAGGAGATCACTTGACGGCTGTAGCTGATACCAAATACGGCAAGCTTGCGATCGAGGGGAATCGGGCCATATAAGAATTCATTCATAACTCCATAACCTAAGGGCAATCGCTGAGAATAGCGATTGCCCTTAGGTTATTTTGATTATATTAGATGAAGCTTATCATTCGACTGCCGCGGTTTTTTTATACAGCAATAGGAGACTCCTTGTTATAGCAGATGCGGCTGATAACCCTGCATTGATGTAATCCCCTCTAACCGTGGAGATATGAGCATTCGCTAAATCCACCACTTCGCCTACCACAGCAATCGTGCCAACCAGATTTTTTTCTTAAGATCGAAACAAAACGCTGCCAACGACACAAACTTGAAAAATAAGTGGACTCCGCCTCTACCGGAAATTTTCTATACACTCATGTAAAAAGGCGTCTATCGTGCGGGGCTCTCTGCCGAGCAAGCGCTTCACAGTGTCATTAGGCTTTTCTGGCACAACCGTAGACATGGTTTGAATTTCCACAACGTGGTTCGCGAGCCAAGGAGGCATGTGTCCGTGCTCGATTAGATTGCTGAGTAGTAATTGGGGCTCCATGTTGATATAGCGTATCGGCCGAGCAAGCAGCGCGGATAGTTTACTGGCGATCTGGGGATAGCTGAAAATCTCCGGACCCGTAAGCGTATATATTTGGCCGGATACCTCTGGGTTGGTCAGAACCTCTGCGGCAACATCCGCGATATCGCGACAGTCAATGAAGTTACATGGTGAATCGCCCATGGATCCGAAGAAAATATCTTGCGTTGTGACCGTTGGTACAAGGCGAAGTAAGTTTTGCATGAACGCATAGGGGCGCAACACAGTATGGGTGATACCCGATTCGTTCAGGGTTTTCTCGATTTCGCGATGCCAGCCAGCCACTGCTACTGGAGAGCTCTTCTCAAAGGCAGGACTGGAAATCTTTACGATGTGCTTGACGCCAGCTTCGACGGCAATCTGAATGATCGAAGTCTCCAATTCGATTTGTCTTGGACTGTTGGACATTGCAAGGAAGAGCTGGCTACCTCCTGCAAATGCGCCACGCAGCGATTCGGGGTCGGAAGCATCAGCCGATGCGACCTCGATAGTCGATCGTCCTTTTTCTCCGATCTGATCACGCAACTTCTCTGGCTCTCTGCTCAGCGCCCGGGCGGGCACGCCAAGATCAACCAAACGTTCCAAAAGCGCACTGCCTATCGTACCTGTTGCTCCCATAATAACTATCATTTTTATCTTCTCCTTTTGGATGAAAAATTAGTTGTGACGGCAAGATGCCACCGCCATGTCACTATCGTGCTTGCTATAAATCCAGATAACGGGAAATCGATCCAGACACGACCGACCCAGGCCAAGTGATCAATCGGAATAAAAATTCCCAGTAAATCTGATGTCACCCATGCGGCTAATAGCCCCAACAAAGCCCCGGCCAACGCGAACATCCCTACCACAACCAAGTGAGGTGCGCCGATGATCCATCGTTTACGGCCCCCTCGGCTGCGCAACCAAAGGCCAAGAATCAAAGCCACCAAGGCCGATGTTCCACCGATTGTGGTTAAGGCCCCTATTTGGAGGCCCTTGTCGCCAGAGATCAAGCCCCCGATACCTGCCATAATGGCAGGACCAGCATAGGCCATTACAACTTCACGCCACAGTACAAAAGTCTTTCCCTTGGAACCAGCGGCCTTGATCCCGTAAACACCATCTGTCTGATTCGGGTAGTTCATTTTGTTCATCTAGTTACTCCTCCTTACTTTTTTAAATAGTTCTGCGATTCATTTCAGTAATATAATGATTAGGAACCTAACTATATAAGAGTAAAAATAGGCTAGCTTCACTAGCCCATTCTACTCATTACTGATGTTTTCCTTCGGTTTCGAGCCTAGTTCGCCCGTAAGTGCTGAGATGCCTTGTGTGACTCGGCCTAGCAGGTCGAGAAATACACTGCGCTCCTCGATATTGAGTAAGCCCACCATTGCTTCCAACCGTGCGAAATGCTCAGGAGCCATTTCACGGAGCTTCTTCGCGCCTTCCTCCGTCAAAATAACCGATCTCTGACGGCCATCGTCTGAGCTTGATCGCCGAGATACTAAGCCATCTCGCTCAAGAATGTCGATAAGACCAGTCACTGTAGCACGTGTAACGCCCAGATGCTCCGCTAATTGCGAAGGCAACTCTTCTCCTTCGTTATCTTCAAGATCTGCCAATAAACGATATCGCCCTGTTGATAAACCGAATCTGGAGAAATGAATCTCTGAAGCATGTCCAAGCTTGGCTCCCGCTGCCATTAGCCTAGACGCGACGAGTATAGCCTGTGCGTCTATGTCTAGGTTATAGCGATCAATCTGCCGCTTGGATTGTACAAGCGAGGGAATAGCGCCAATGTCATTTGTTACTTTATTATTGTTGTTCATATATATAGTATGGCTCCTAATTACTTTTGTGTCAACACATTTTTATAACACATCAACACCCCGCCTTTCTTCATATCTGGAACTGTATTCCTCCTCGACCACTGCAAAAGGCTACAGCTGTATTATTGAGCTCAGATGAATTAGATTATGAGATCAGCCAAAAGTACCCGATTAGGATTTAGCCAATTTTTTGATATCCTTGCTTTCGAGAATAGATTGGTCATACCCTTTAGTAACGGTATGAATCATTGCAATACCAAGCTCCTTTAAAGACACTGTAACGTTTGGAAATAGTCTTCTTAGAATAGGAAATAGCCACATAAATGCATAATAAGATTTATGCGTATTTTTTAATCCCTTTATTGGATTGATGTAGGCAGGGCGAAACATGTATGCTTTTTTGAAAGGTAGCTGCATGAGGTGATTTTCTGTCTTGCCCTTCACTCTTGCCCACATCCTTTTTCCTAGCTCTGTACTATCCGTCCCCATTCCGGAAACATAGCAGAACACCATATCTGGGTTCAAGCCTGCGAGCATTTCTGCCATATGCACAGTAAGATCAAACGATAATCGTGAGTATTCCTCCTCCTTCAAACCACCAGAAGATACACCCAAGCAAAAGTAGCATGCATTATAGTTGCTTAATTGAGACTTTATTGCAGATAAATCAAAAAAATCTTTGTGGATGATTTCAGTTAATTTGGGATGTGAAAAGCCGCATGGTTTGCGGTTAATCACTAAAACTTGTTCCACATCAGGATGCTGCAGGCATTCATGTAATACACCCTCGCCAACCATCCCCGTAACACCTGTAATTATCGCTCTTATTTTCAAGATGGATCCCTCCTTTTTCTCAATTAAATTGTTATTAACTATTCGTCTGTCCATAGTGAAGCTTGGCTCCCGCTGCCATTAGCCTAGACGCGACGAGTATAGCCTGTGCGTCTATGTCTAGGTTATAGCGATCAATCTGCCGCTTGGATTGTACAAGCGAGGGAATAGCGCCAATGTCATTTGTTACTTTATTATTGTTGTTCATATATGTAGTATGGCTCCTAATTACTTTTTGTGTCAACACATGTTTTTATCACATCTTCAATTCTAGGTATTCACCTTTTTTTCTACAATGGTAAGATTGGCCCACAAGAAAGAATTTCCCCCACCCCGTCTTTCTTCATATCTGAATATTTGATTCTCATCAACCGAAGATCATACCAAGTATAATGAAGTTATATATACTGTCACATCTCATCTATTCTTTTAGCACTATTAATATTAAGCACTCTACATGTGTGGTTTCTGTTAATTTAATACTACCGATTCTATTCGCAACTCTACTTTTCGTTCTATGACCTTGATGGGTAATAAAAAATATCAAAAGAACACGAAATCAGAGATTCAAAAGCAAGCTTAGAAAAAGAAAGAGGTTTTAAAAATTGTATTTTTAAATTCTGATGGCAATAGAACGGCGACAAATCCACCGCTAAAAGAAGAAAACCGCTATATCAGCGGGTCTTTCAAATGGAGGTGGACTCGAAACCCTGTCCGAAAGTATCGACACACAAGCTGCGCTTAGTTAGCGTTGGGTGTCGTCACCGTGCTGATGTCACTTGAGTATCGCCCCTTAAATAACTTTAGTCCCCTTCTCGAATTCGTTGTTTACGCATCCATTGCGTAGCTACCCATTTTTCACCGCGGATAACAGGTTCACCACAATGCAACGTTAGTTCGTTTAATGTTTGATTATTATAGAAGTATTCGAAGTAAACAGCAGATCCTTTAACTGGTTTCACAGTAATACCTAAGTTTGGAAGTGTTGTTTCTCCTCCTTCTTCTACATCATTTAAGTATATGATTAATGTACTTATTCGATTGTTAAGACTTGAAGGGTTATTGGGCCCAAAAAAATCATAATGTTCTTTATATTCTTGTCCAGGTTCATAATGTAAAACTTGTAGTCCTTCAGCATGTGCAATGGGTACCTGCATTAAGCTTGATATGCGGTTCTCAATGATATTAATTAATAGGCTTTCGTTTTTATCAAAAAACATACTTTTGCTAGTACGAATCTGACTAACTTCTTTATTCACTAATTTCGATTGTTCAAGACGAGATGCAGCAGACCCAATAAGTGCTTGGCATTCTTCATCGCTTAGTACATGATCTAATTTCATTATTAAAGGTTCTTCATTTAACACTGTAGCAGTAATGATGTGATTGTCGATAGAATAGATGGATTGAATGGGTAAAATAGAAACTTCAGTTATCATATTAATAATCAATCTCCTCTATAACCTCTTAATGATGACAAAAACTTGAACTTTTAAATAAAGTATTAAACATTTACATTAATTACTAATATACTATAAAAACAATTTAAATATATGAATATATCCTAATATGACTACGGTCCGTTAATATCTTCATGAAAATAAACAACACCATCCTTAATCGGATGGTGTTGTTTATAAAGCATTTTTCACACAAATATATTCATACGATAAGTTAATACTCTGGCTCCGAACTCAATTACTCAGTAGAGCGGCAGTGCCTCTTGTCTAAGCCCTACGAAGATATCACCGAATTGATCAAAGAAGGCATCCGGCAATTGATAATAAGCATCTCCCATAGACACGACTTTTAATTCTGGAATGATGTACATGGCCATTTGGGTCCCGTCCTTGATGTTGAACTGTAGTTGATACGATTTCCCTTCAGATTGCGCCTGTCCAATAGCCTCGTATTCCTTGTTGGTTAAATCAGCATTTGTTGCGCTATACAGGCCCTCTATGATGGACTCTACAAAAGCATGATCTGTCATTTTCTTAAGTACGTCATTTCCCACATGGTTTAGAATATGGATTTCTTTTGCACGCTCCTTCAGATTAGACATATCTAGATACTCCTTTGCAGTCATCTCAGAATCATTTACCTTGGCCACGAGTTCTGCCAGATAATAATTTTGTTCGTACTTGACCGCAATGCGAAAATGGAATGGGTATGTCGGAATTTCATATAGCTTTCCACCAACAGCGAACGTCGAGGAATAATCCTTTTCCACATTATTGTCTCCACCGTTCTTCCCCGTCTCAGGGTTGATATCATACTCTAATGTGCCAAGCGATTGTACAGGCTCCAGTCCTGTGAACTTAAACTGAGCGCCATCTTCTACGAATGCATAACGATATCCGTTGTAATTCAGAATTTTTCGAATTCCCGTTGGGGAAGACGAGACCTGTGTCTGTTTCGATATTTCCAGAGATGCAGACTCAGGCGTAGGGGGAGATTTATAAATGGCCAGTCCTACCACCAATGCAAGGCAGGCAGCGATCGTTCCCCATCTGACATATGGTTTTTTATTTGTCCGTCTCGCAGTATTAGCTTCTTCTACTAAATTACCGTCTACGTCACCAATGGCTTTAAAGAGATCTTTATTATTCATAATACATAACCCTCTTTCTTAAGGTATATTTGAAGTTTTTTTCTTATTCTGAATAGAATGGATTTGGTTTTGCTTTCACTTATTGCAAATCGCGAGGCAATATCCGTCATAGAATCAGAGTACCAATATCGTCTCAGAAAAATATTCCGATGATCTTCCTTAATGCTCTGCAGAAATTCGCTTATCGATTCGGCCATTTGTTCTCCCTCGTATTGACTTTCAACATTGTCTGAAGAGGATACACAGTCGTTTAATTCATCAAGAATTGTCTCAAATTCTTTATTCCTCTTCTTGGCCTTGTAATAATCGTATTTGTTCAAGGCGATATTCCGCGTAATCCTCCCCAGAAAAGACGACAGTTTCTCAGGAGACTTCGGCGGTATCGCTTCCCATGCTCCAAGAAAGGTATCGTTAACGCATTCTTCTGAATCTTCCACATTAGACAGAATGTTACGGGCGATCTGGGTACAATATTTTTTATATTTTTTGGATGTTTCTTCTACTGCTGATTCATTGCGAGCAAAGTACAATTGTATAATGTCTCTATCATTCACTCCATCACTTCCGTTCGGTTTGATTAAGGCCTTCACTTATAAAGTAGGAAAAGAAGCGTTTAGGTTGCAAAAATATTTATTTTCTTATGTAATTAAGGCTGGCAATCAGTATATCTTCATAAGCTTCGACATTCGATTATGTTTCAATTCACGCGCCTCGATTAACTTTAATAAAATGAAAAAAAAGCCCCTATAATAGAGACTTTTCCACATTATTCGTTTCCTCATTGCAAGCATTAATACAATCTCAATCGAACCCGAAATCCTTAATACGCTTTATTGAATACTTTTCCTAATGCCTACATGTAATTTCTTCAAGAAATGATTTAGTCTCTCTGTACACAACAGCATCGCGATAGCAAATATACTAACGAACCACGGAAAGATACTAATGTTCATATTGGTTGCAAGTAATCCCAGCAACGGAGGTATTAGCGTACTACCCGTATATGCAGCTGCCATTTGAAAGCCCATGATGGACTGAGCCTTCTTTTTCCCAAATCGAGCAGGTGTTTCATGTAGCATACACGGAAATATAGGTGCTAACCCCAATCCTACAATCGTAAATCCAACAAGCGAAAGGATCGGTGGAAATGGTAACACTAGCAGTAATGTTCCGAATAAAGCGATAAGCTGGCCGTACCTAATCAGCATTCGACTGCTCATTTTAAACGTAATAAATCCAGTGATCATTCGCCCAACTGTAATGCCTATATAGAACCAAGAAACCCATTGTGCCGCTGTTGCTGCCGGTAAATCTTTTATATTCACAAGAAAGCTACTGCCCCATAAGCCCATACTTGCTTCGATTCCACAGTAGAATAAGAAGGTTAGCATCGCTAATTTGACCCCTTTTATATTCCATGGCTTCGTATTCTCCGCAATTTGATCTAACTCTTGATTCATCGCTTCATGTTCGGCTTCAGCATTTATGACATGACTACGTTTAGCAACCTTATCCCATAAAGGGAGCGTAACGAATAGAATGACGACTAGAATAAATTGAACACCCGCTACGATGAGGTAACCTTGTCTCCACAAATTGTTGCCTGAAATAGACGAAGCCATAATCATTGGACCCAGTGTAGCACCTACTCCCCAGAAACAGTGCAGCCAACTCATATGATGAGCCTTATAATGAATAGCCACATAATTATTTAATCCTGCATCTACAGACCCCGCACCTATACCGAGTGGAATTGCACAAATAACTAACCAAATAAGAGAAGGAGACCATGAAAAACCAAGTAACGCTACTGCTGTCATGATACAACTTACAAGCGTCACTTTCCCCGTACCAAACCACTTTAGTACTGTACCACTTAACAAGCTTGATACAATCGTACTACCTGCAATAACCATAGAAATAATTCCTGCCGTTCCTAATGAAACATTCAGATCCATGCTCATCACAGGCCATGCCGATCCAAGTAATGAATCAGGTAATCCCAAGCTGATAAAAGCCAAATAAATAATAATTAAAAAGAAAGTTGCCATCGTTATCTGTACTCCTTAGTGTTGATCATCTATTTGTTGTGAAATCAATACACTCAATCCAAGACGCTGTAATCCATTTAGATAGTCATGCTTCAAGTTACTTACTGCTAACTCTGGGAGATGTTCTCTTGGAACATATGTGGCACTTCGCTCAGTAATTTGGTTGAGCATGACCGTATCTATTTCATCATCACACAAAATAATATAATGAGGATTCAAGATTGATGTGATTGTGCCCACTAATCGGCTAATCGCATCTATATTTTCCGTCATATGTGCAATACTCTTCTTCCCACTATCTCCATTGGCTAAGGCTTCTAGGAAGTTTCTATCGTCATACTGGGGAACAAATGAGACTTCTCCTGAAAAAAAGGTTTTCCCTCGCACAATTTCACCATTGATTACAATCCCTGCACCAGGACCATTTTTCCCTAAATACAAATATAACAAAGAAATCCTTTCTACCATTTCCCTTTGAGCCATATAGCCGATTGCAGCAGCATTCATATCATTCTCTACAACAGTCGGGATAGCGAGTTGCTCCTCTATATGCTTCTTAAGATCAAGATTATGATAGTTCTCATACCCTGGTATATGAAAGATTGTTCCGTTATTAACTGCACCTGGGACACCAATAGCCACAGCGTTCATATTAGGATAAGCATTCTTCTTGCTCTCAATAAATGTGGTTAGCTGTAACACATCTTCCTCTAGCATACTATGGGTGTTCCCTTGCTCAATGACTTCCCCTAAGCAATTAAACACAGCATAATTCGTCTCACCTTTCTCTAGAAAGATGGCTAGACCCAACATATAATTCGGCTGATATGTATATCTTATAGCTCTTCTTCCCCCACTTGATTCATCAAGACCAACGGATGTAACTTCCCCTCTGTTCTCCATTTGCTTCAGGAACTTACTGATGGTCGGAAAGCTAATTTGTAAATTGTGACTCAACTCAACCTTCGTAGCACTTCCATGCTCTAACAGTTCAGATCGAAGGCAACGAATCACTTCTGATCTTGTATGTTGTGAAGTAAGTCGTATCTCGCTCATCATACTCACCACCTTATAATCAAAGTCACACTCACTTATTAAACACGTTTAATAAGTCACTACGATGATAGCAGGAATACGGGTTACTGACAAGATGGAATTTGAATGTACCACTTATTCCCCCCACTTTGAATCAAAGAGAACAAATACATACATTCTAAGAACATATTACCTTATAAAGGTATGTGAGTGGAGGAATCATCATGAAACCAAAAACCATAAATCGGTATAACCAGACTACTGGAAGAAAATCACATTGGCCAAAATGGCTATCGTTACTTGTTGGACGTTTATTGCTGTCATCGTTTCAGAAGCTAGCTCAACCCTTGTTTTCATCATAAGATATATGTTGTGTGAGGTATCCCCTATGCACGCAACTCGAATATGGGGAATTACGCCTATAACAGGAAAAAACCGTGCAGCACTAAGGCTTCACGGTCTTACCATACTATCTTTTATCGACGATTCACAACTTAGATTAACCCAGACTTCTGCAAAAGCTTCTGGATCATATTTGCTACTTCCGCTCTTGTGATGGGGTTCGTCGGCTTCAGTCCTATGTCAGAACCTTTTACCAGACCGTTCTTCACCGCCGCGGCAACCTCTGGCTTCGCCCACGCATCTACCGCCGACCCATCTGTAAACGAGGCAAGTGCGGATTCTGCCTCTGCTCCGTTGACGCTTGCGTGAAGTCCCGTCCACTTCATCGCTCGTGCAATCACTGCCATTGCTTCTTGGCGGGTGATCGTATCGCTTGGGTGGAATGCTCCATCTTCGTACCCTTGGATGATACCGTACTCCTGAGCTTCCGCTACTGCGCCAACGTACCAATCACCGGATTTCACGTCCCTGAATGCGGAGGTTTTCCCGCTCTCGGCAAGTCCCAGCGCCCGCACGATAATCGCCGCGAATTCGGCGCGGGTGATCGCTGCGTCAGGATTATAGTGCGTCGCATCGACGCCATTGACTACCATCCGCGACGCCATGTCGTTCACCATGTCTTTCGACCAGTGCTGCGCGACATCGGCAAAATTTACAGGATACCGCCGTATAACCAAGTACGTACTGTTGGTCAAGCTGTTCACTTTGGCAAAGTATTTGCCATCCACTACAACAATCTTGGTAGGTACATGCCGAATGTTTCCGTCCGGCTCAACAACCACTCCTGTGGTACTCATGTTCGGATCAACGCCATCTGAAATCGCAATGGTTCGTTCCACATACGCGTTAAACTTCGATACTTCAATGGTCTTATCTCCATAGATGCCTCTCACCGTAAAGCTCATTGGTGGAGCGACCAGCGTGAACTCTCCCTTGGCTGCCGCGTTCTCCAGCATTTTCAACACATCCGCTGTCGTTGCGGCAATTTCAATCTGCACCTTGATGTCCTGCAAGGCTACCGACTTGCCCACTTGCCCAGATATGGCATTCATATTAAGTTGTTGCGCTGGAATCCTATAGGTCGCGCGATCGGTTTTAATCTCCAGAACGGCTTGCTGGCTTTCCATCTTTTTTACCATCTGACCGTTCAGTTCGACAACGACCACATCGGATTTAGCTTTCACCGCAATCGTGATCACCACATTTTGACCCTCCGCCGCGATTTTATCACTCAACATATTCTGATCAACCACTACCGTTGTTACGGTTTGGCCGTTTCGTTTAGTGGACGTTGCGGTTCCCGCACCCTCCACCTTTCCATTGACAATTATATCCACTATTGTCTTCGTATTCTCCGGTATCGTTGGAGTAACGGGTGCAGATGGAGTACTGCTGCTACTGCTGGATTCCGCTCGCGGGATGACCGCATTCGATTCGGCAGACGACACACTTTTTCCTATACCATTGATCGCTTTCACCGTAAACGTGTAGCTCGTTCCATTCGTCAAACCTGTGAGAGTAATCGGGCTTACTGCTCCGGTCACAACTACATTCCCTGGTGAAGAAGTTACTTCATATCCTGTAACTGCGCTGCCTCCGTTATCGGCTGGAGCCGTAAAGGTAACCGTCGCTTGTCCGTTTCCAGCGACTGCCGAAATATTCGTCGGTGCTGCCGGAACCGTTGCAGGAGTTACGCTCGCTTGATTCGATTCTGCACTCATGCCACCCAAGTTGCCTGCTTTCACCATGAAGTAATAAGCAGTACCATTGATTAGATTCTGTACATTGTAGGTCGTGTGAGTCACGGTGGCAACTAAATCGTCACTAAATTGACCTGAAGCAGTCGCCATATAAATATTGTAATACGTCGCTCCCGTTACCGTATCCCAAGTTAACGTTACTTGACGATCTTCCCCAACGGCCACGAGGTTTTGCGGATTGGCAGGAGCATCTGGCAAGTTCACCGCTTGCGTCACGGTCAACGTTACAGGTATCATGTTGTCCGCCGATATCGTGATTGTTGCCGTGTACGTGCCTGCGGCCAAGCCATCATTCGCCGTGACCGTAAAGCTTGTTGCAGGCGCCCCGCTGTTTAATGTCGCGCTAGTTTGCGTGATCGCAAAATCGTCCGCATTCGTACCGCTAACCTCTACCTTTAGATTAGGTAAATTACCAGTTCCGGTATTCGTTACTTCGATGTTTTTGGTCTCTTGTGTACCTGATTGATAACCTTGAGTAAGTGCAGTCAACGTTGGATTCGTTATTGCAGCAATCGTATAGGTAAGTGCTGCCGTGACGGTAATCGTGGCTGTAGCTGTTTTGCTGCTATCTACCGTTGACGTGGCCTTGATCGTATAATCCTCCATTGCTGTATCCGCCGCTACAGTAACCTTCCCTGTACTATCCACCGCAACTTTGTTAGTTACGTCGCTGCTGGACCATGTGACCGTCGTTGCTGCACCTTCGCCCGCATTCACGGTTGCTGTAAGCTGCTGGCTGCCTCCTTGCACGACGCTCGGGCTGCTTGGGCTAACGCTCACACTATTAATTACTGGAGATGAAAGCTTTTTGATTTTTTTACCGCCGGATTCCGTCACATACACATTACCGCTACTGTCTACGATTACCCCCCAAGGACTTGAAAAGCTTCCCGCACCCGTAATGTCCATCCAACTGCCGTTCGACAGTTTTTTAATTTTGTTATTGCCGGAATCCGCAACATACACATTGCCGGCACTGTCTACTGCTACGCCAAAAGGAGATAAAAAACTTCCCGCTCCGGTGATGTCTGTCCAACTGCCGTTCGACAGTTTTTTGATTGTGTTACTGTTGTAATTCGTCACATATACATTGCCGTCATTGTCTGCTGCTACACCAAAAGGAGAGGAAAGGACTGCCGCTCCGGTGATGTCCGTCCAAATTCCGTTCGACAGTTTTTTTACTTTGTTCGAGAGGGAATCCGTCACATACACATTGCCGTTGCTATCTGCCGCTATACCAACAGGATTTGAAAAGCCTCCGGCACCCGTAATGTCCGTCCAACTGCCGTTGGATAGTTTTTTCACTTTTCTTCCTGAGTTATCCGTCACATATACATCACCGTTACTGTCTGCTGCTACGCCAACGATTGCATTGAAGCTTTCCGATCCGGTAATGTCCGTCCAACTGCCGTTCGACAGTTGTTTTACTTTGGCTCGGCCATAATCCGACACATACACATTGCCGTCACTGCCTATTGCTACGCCGGAAGGATTGCCAAAGCTTTCAGATCCGGTAATGTCCGTCCACGTTTCAGTTGCCGCAAATGCTAAATTTCCGCCCGCAACTAGCTGGAGCACAGGGAGGGCAACCAACAAAAAGCTCATCACCACCACAAATACTCGTTTCTTCATTTGTTTCTCTTTCATTTCATAATCAACCTCTCTTCCCTAAAATGTATCCCTTTAAGCAACCGTTACACTTCCTCCGAAACACAAAAACACATCCATATACTTTCTACTGCTTGAACAAAGACCCCCACATCTCTTAGAGCAACAGTAAATACATCGTGACCGTAAATGCCTGATTGGCAGGAACTCCAACACTATCACCAGGGTCACAGCCCCCCCACTCCATGCAATACATTATATCTATTGGTTCTCACAAATTTCTCACAAAACCGCGATCTGCTGTCGAAAAAATAAGAAAAACCGTCAGAATCCCTGACGGTCCTTTTTAGGTTTCTCATACATCGGCAAATTTGTGCTCATACCCATGAACACCTTTGCAATACTCAGGATACTAATCTCCTATATCGTAAGCTTCTCTTATAAGTATAATCGGATGTGAGTTGCAGGTGGAATTTTGAGTTAACGTGTTAAGCTTGATGCATGCTGGAATCGGCCTCTAAGGTAAGACTCGAAGACTGTAAACATATACAATAACAAAAACAAGCTAGTATCGCTCTCAAACGATGGATCAGCTTGTTTTTGTTTATAATGCTAGGTTACCTGAACTCCTCCAGCCACAAAATACTTGTCACACCTCGAGGATAATATTTACTACCAGAAATTTCACCAGAGATAATCTGATCACTCCAGCTCCAGATGGATAACGTGGGATGTGTCAGCCAAGCAACATGCGCGGCATCTGCGAGCTTACCTTGTTCGTTCCAAGGTAGCCCTAGAATATGTCGTGCTACAAACTGACATAGATAAATCTTACTAAGCCAGCTATTATTGCTTGTAGAGGAGATCTTCCAGCCTCCATCTTCAAATAAGCATACACCTACACGAAGCACCTCGTGCAGATGTCGTTGTAAGGCTTGAATATAGTGTCCATATTCTCCGGTTGGTTCCAGCGCTTCCAAACACCCTGCATAATAAGGGAAAATTAACCCCTCTATAGCTGGGATAATTCGCGATTGATTGCCTTCCCCAATAACAGCGGGAATTGTACCATCCTCCCCGACATGCTCTACAAGGGTTGCTGCACATTTTCCGGCTTGTTCCGCAGCGATTTGTGAACATGCCTGATTACCCATGCGTGTGAACTGCTTCTCCATCGCAAGATAGGCAGCCCAACATTTTCCTGCCAGATAGATGTTATTTCTCGCTTGCCCTAAAGAAACATCCAGACTATCATACGTTGTAATCTCAGCTCCGCCCATTGTGCGGGAGCTGTCTAAGCCCATTACACCATTGCGAAGTACAGGATTCGGATGGTCACGATTCAGCATACTGTCCAGACATTGCTCAAGAATAGAATGATTCTGATCCATCCAAGCCGTATCACCAATCTGCTCTGTATAGACGGTTGCGCATAGAATCCAGTTTACTAATTGCTCATGTGTCATATGAGAGAAGCAGCCGTCAAGACCATATAGCTCGTAAGAAGAGTAGTGAGGACGGGATACGACGTTTCCCACACCCATGTCATGAGTAAAGCTGAGCCCACCTGGATATTCCGTCGTATCTTCCGGAAAGCGAATCGTATCCGTATAGCTGAATCGTTCGATGAACATATCCAGTTCATTTTTGACCGTCCATGGATTCATTTTCAATTCATAGAATAATTGATCTACCGTTAAGTCAAAGGTATTCATCATCCGATACTCACCTTCATTAACGATCCAAAAAGGCTTATCGTTATAATCAAGCAGCTGCGTGGAGCCGTAATAGCTGCGGATCGAATGCGCCATCATAAACTGTTGATCTGCAGATAAATTTTGTTCCTCAATCATCTGATTAGATTCTAATGCAGCTTGCGCCAGTACATCATAGTGCGTAAGTGCATACTGCGCTACAGCTTCAATATTATGAAAGAAGCGACTGTAATAGTAGCTCGCATCTATGCCAGCGGTCACGAATCCTCCGCGATGGAAGCAAAGTGCGAAGCGGAATGTAGAAACTTCTCCCGGTTCTGCATCCGCTATGAGTGCTGCGACGGTTCCAAGACCAAAGGTCCAGTTCTCTTCCATGGTATTACCAAGGATGTCTTCCATACTGAAATGCATAGCAGAACGAACAGATGCATCTTTCGATACGATGGCTGTATTTCGGCCTTGTCCAACCCCTACGATGCCAGGACACGTATCATCGAGGCGGCGAAGTGAACTATAAGGGTCACTGCCTTGATAACCAAAGAAGGCACGCCTTTTTCGGCTAGATTTTGTATTATCAATGATGAGCTCTGCCAGAACAGCAGGTACAAGCACTTCTCTCAAATCATCCTCTGACGCAATCTCAGGATCGGGAACGGATCGAACAGGAGAGTAGATTCGAAATGTAATATCCCCGGCTGACCATGTATCGGTTCCAAGTTTGAATTCACGAGTCACATCTTCTTTAGCGAACGGGTACAGCAGTTTCGGTTTATTCTGATTTGGATCGGGATTGTCCATATCATAGCGTTTGCCTTCTTCAGATTCTTCCGTGTTATGGAACGGCAACGTATCGTACCCCGTACCATCCTCTTTTTCAAGACCAATAAATACATTTTGCTTTGGTGAACGTCCTAATTCGAGATCGAATCCCCCGCCTGCATTTGGAAAGCCAAGTGTGAAGCTCGCAAATGCACCAATCGGTGAATGATGTGCATTGAAGAAATAATTCGTAGTCATCAGCTTTCATTCCCTTCAAGTATTCATCTTTAGTCTAGTTCAATTCTTTCATCAGCCTTTAACCGAACCCGCGGCATCCCCTCTATAATTCGATCGCTTAAGAACAAGAACATGATCATAATAGGCATAATACTAATCATTAACGTTGCACCAATTGCGCCCCAATCCGTCGTATATTGACCAATGAAATTTTGAATGCCTACTGTTAATGTTTTTAGGTGATCCGAGGAATGCCCGGCACTCTCCCAGAACTTCAAATCTTTCAAAAAGACAACATAGTTTTCAAGTCCAATAAATTTCATTTTGCCAATGCCGTTCCATTCAATTAACCCGTAATAAGCAGTCAGCAAGATAGGGAGGTATACGATGGCCATTATGAGTAGTAACGAGGGAAGCACATAGTGTGCAATGATTTTTTTATTCGAGAGCACTTTATCCAAGGCCGATCAACTCCATGCTTATTGAATATTTGAAGAGAGGGCTTCCCTTCGAAAGGAAGAGAAGACCCCCTAGATTCATTCATCCATCATGCACCTATTTGGCGAGCGCATTATCATGCTCTTCCGAGAATTTCTCTGGTGTAATTGCCTTGCCAAATAGAGCTTGGATCATATTCAGATGGGTTTCGGCTGCTTTTGCAGGCATTTGAACATCGGCGAATAGTGTGATGCTGCTTGCTTGATTCATTTCCTTGAACAGATCTTTATACAGTTGTGGTAAATCCATAGACGCGGCATCTACCTTCGTCGCCGGAATAACTCCTGCACCGGTTACGGATTGATCGCCCCACTTCATGACGAAGTACTCTACGAATTTTTTGGCCTCATCTTTGACCTTGGAGTTCTCAGCAACGAATAATCCAACACCAGGTCCACCGACCCAGCTATTGATATCGCCCTTTCCACCTTCAACGGTTGGGAACCTGAAGAACCCGACTTTGTCGCGGAATTCCTTTGGAATCTCTTCATTGGTCGTAAAGTTCGGAATTTCCCACGAGCCCATTAGGAACATAGCCGCTTTTTCGTTTAGGAATTCAGCCTTTGCTTCTTCATTCGATAGACCGTTGAACCCTTTAATAAATGCATTGTCATCCACGAGAGATTGAATCTCGGATGCAGCTTTAACCAAGCTTGGATCTGTGAATTTGACTGATCCGTTAATCGCGCTAGCTAACGTTTGTTGTCCAGCAATTCGATCTGCCATATACATATACCAGAGCGATCCAGTCCAACGATCCTTATTGCCGAGTGCGATGGGTGCAATGCCTTTATCGGTTAATGTTTTCACAATCGTTTTGAACTGCTCATAGGTTTGCGGTATTTGTAATCCGTTCTTTTCAAAAATTTCTTTATTGTAGTAGATGGGAGCAATATTAAATTCAATAGGCAGGGCGTAGGTCTTTCCGTTGATTGCATATGCTTCAGTTGTACCTGCCACGAATTTCCCTTCCAATTCACCACTTAACAAGTCATCCAGCGGAGCAAAGAGATTACCTTCCACATAAGGTTGGAGAAATCCAGCTGCCCAAGTTAAGCCCACATCAGGGAGCCCGTTGGAAGCTGACAACACTTTCAGTTTGTTTTTATATTGCTCATTTTCCAGAACCTCTTGCTTGATGGTAACATTGGTGTGCTCAGCCTGATATTCCTTGATGATTTGATTAACGATTTTATTCTGTCCAGCAGATACACCTTCGGGCCATAAGTGCATGAGCTTCAAAGTCACTTTATCTCCACCAGAACTGTCATTTCCTGAAGTAGCTGTCGTTGAACTAGAATCTCCTTTGGAGCTGCATCCAGCTGCGAGCAAGGCAATGCACATCGTAAACAGCAGTAACGTCCATGCTTTACCCTTCATGTCGAATTCCCCTTTTCATCAAATCGTTAAGCTAATGTAAACGATTTAATTATATTGTAGACCGCGTTAGAAGCAGATGGAAGGTAACAAGGATTGGGACTGATACCACTAATATTGGGTGTTATTCTCATTCATGCTTTGCCGATATTGCCCAGGGGTAAGTGACTCAAAGGAGCGAAATACTTTAACGAAATATTTAGCTGTTTGATAGCCGACGTGTTCTGAAATCTCATTAATAGATAGTGAGGTGTTTACTAACAACTCTTTTGCACGTTGCACTCTACGCCTTGTGAGATATTCACTGAAGGTAAGACCGATTTGCTCCTTGAACAAGACACTGAAGTAACTCGCATTCATATGTAAGCGGGTGGCAATTTCATGCATCGCAATCGGTTCGGCTAAATGTTCTTCCAGATAACTAATCGCATCACGTATCGTTGTATTGTACCCCTGCCCTTCCTCATGGTGCGCCTCCATCAACCGAGTATCTACTATTTTCTCCATTCGCTTCATACGGTGGACATGTTCATCCTTTTGCAATCCCAGCTCGACAGCTTGAATTAATTTGGCTTTATCGATGGGCTTGAGTAAATAGTCAATGACGCCAAACTTCAAAGCAGTACGCGCATATTCAAACTCCGAAAATCCTGAGATGACGATAAGAAAGAGCGATGGATATTGATGATGGAGCTGTTCAATCAATTCAAGACCGTTGATTTCTGGCATCCGAATATCCGTGATCATCAAATTTGCCTCATGTTCCTCAAGCCATACGAGCGCCTCCTTTGCACTAGCAAATGTCTCAAGCTGGAGAGTGCCTAGACCCCAAGTCTCAAGCGTTCTGCGGATTCCTTGTCTTGTTCTTGGTTCATCATCTACGATCAGAATGGTCTTCATGCTACAACTCTCCCCATATCTCATTTGGTATTTCAAATCCAATGGTGGTTCCTTCTCCCACGTGACTTTGGATCATTATGCCTTTGGATTGTAATGCGTAATATAGATGAAGTCTTCGATCCACATTCACTAAACCAATCCCTTTACCGTTCGAAATAATTTTTTTTCCATCCTGCAGAGTGGCGTATAATTGCTGCACCATTGCTTCATCCATACCAGGTCCGCTGTCTATAACCATAATCCGTGTATAGTCAGGCGTGGTAGCAGCCTCAACACGGAGAACAACGGTACCTTGTTCATTTCTTTTTTCCACTCCGTGCATAATGGCATTCTCCACAAGTGGCTGAATCAGAAGTTTCGGTATCGGAATGCTACGGCATGCTTCATCCGCCTCAATACGCCAAATTAGACGGTCAACGAGACGCATTTCCATAATTTTAAAATAACGTTCGGCATGATCTAGTTCATCCCCAATTTTGACCCATTCATCCTCATCACTACGATTAATGACATAGCGGAATAATCCTGACATGGCGACAACATTATCCGCGAGCTCTGTTTCTCCTTTTTCGTCCAGAGACCAGAAGAAGGCTTCTAGTGTATTGAACAAAAAATGTGGGTTAATCTGGGATTGAAGCGCTTTCAATTCAGTACGACTTTGAATAATTTCCTTTTGATAGACAACTTGAATCATTTCATTGAGTGAATTAACCATTTGGTTATAGGAATAATTCAATTCTGCGATCTCCATTGTAGAAGAGGTATCTGGATTCAGCTTCAAATTGCCGAGTCGAGCACCTCGCATCGCACGTATTAAGTTCAAAATCGGCCGGGTGATCATCGTGGAAAGAACAAAGGAACTGACAAGGAATAACAACCCGCCAACGGCAATAGAGACAATAATAGACGTTCGCAGGACAGATACACCTTCAGTCGTATACTTAGCAGGTGTTAGCATTACAAGCGTCCAGCCCGTAACATCTGATTGCTGCTGTATTTTCATGTAACTCTCACCATGAATCATCACTGTTTCATCATCTCGACCTATTTCTGCAATAAGGCTCTCATCCGCTAGGAAATCAGCTGTTATTTTATTTCCCGCGCCATCTAATAAAATCATCAGTTCACGCTGTGGTTCATCCGATGTTCGTAATGAATCGGACAGTTCAAAATAATTCCGATCCATTCGTAGCATGATATATCCTCCATGTATAAAGGATCGGTTAATCAACCGTACACTTCGAATGGCGATGACACTCGTTGAGTCGCGCGGATCTAGGCCACACCAGACAAGCTTGCCCTTCTGTTCATCAGCTTGATAAATCCAAGATTCGGTCACACGATCCTGTAACAGCGCATCATCAAGCGGAAGTAATCGCCGATAATCCTCCGTATATAGCTCGAGTGAACGAATTCCTGTTCCATAAGCCTCATATCCGCGCACAACATCCTGAAGCGATTGTCTTTCACTGAAATTGACTTGCTTCCCACTGTGCTCTCTCGTAAGTATACTCTGTAAGGATGGATTCGTGGATACTTGCATAAGGAGCGAATCAACTTGTTGATAAAGCGCTTCCAATTTACCAGTCGCTTGTACCGCTGTTTGCTTAACAAGACGTTCAGCACTATTTCTCAGCAAGATAGAGGTCTGATTATAGGTAAATGTTCCACTGGATATGAGCACAATGACCATAACCAGCATGAATCCTATGAAAATTTGGTTGCGTAGCGTGTTCCATCCCTTTAGTCTATTCAAATCGTTTCCCCTCCCTTTAGAATTTTACAGGGCGTAACCTTTGGAAACATTATAGTCTGGTATCTTTTTTTTAGCTATGTAAACTCAATAAATGCTTTTGAGGAATATCAGCCACCTGTTGCAAGGAATACTCGTCCCCCCAATAATTTGACATAGCCAACTGGTTACTTTCAATATACAAGAAATAAAGAAAGTGCACCCCCTAGAATTCATCCATTAACCCAATTGGGCTTTGCCAAATGAATATTCTAAAAGGTGCACTTTTTGTTAATTTGAACATATTACTTATGATTACATGTTAAAGGTAATCATAAAGCGATTCATAATTGTTGCGACTTCAGCACGTGATACGGCACCCAGTGGATCAAGCATGCCTTTACCCTTACCAGAAAGTAAGTCGTTGCTTACAGACCACTTCATCGCATCAACTGCCCAAGTTGAGATTTTGTTCACATCTGTGAAAGCGACTAATGACTGGCTAGCGTTAATATTCAATTTGTTTGCTTTTGCATAATTGAATAGCATCTGTACAAGTTGTTCGCGAGTAATAGGTTGATCTGGAGCAAAGTGAGTACTATCAACCCCATTGACGATGTTATTCTGGCTTGCCCAAGCTACCGCATCACTGTAATAGGCATTCGTATTAACATCTTTGAAGTGAATTGACCCAACTTCAGGTTTACCCGCTAAGCGGTGCATAACCGTGACCAGCATACCACGAGTCATCGTATTGTTCGGGCTAAACGAATTTGCCGCGGTACCCGTGAACAATCCATGTTCCACAACATAGTTAATGGATGAATCTGCCCAGTGATTCGAAATATCACTAAAAGTAATAACAGGCTTAGTAGGCTCAGTTGGCTTCTGAGGTTGCTCTGGAAGTTTCTCGAAGGTCACAACAACTTGATCAGATGATTTCAGACCCGTCAATTGAGTGAGTGCTCCCTTAGATATCCCATTGATCGTAACATCTTTAACCTGATAGCCTTTGTCAGGTGTTATTGTAATATTGCCATTTGAATCAGCAGTAACTGTTCCTCCACCACCTGAGACAGACGCATTTGGCTTACTAGAACTGTTCCCTGGCGAACTGTTGCCTGACGAGTTGTTATCTGGCAAGTTGTTAGAAGGGTAGGCTCTAACGATAAAGGTATAGGGTTTATCTATGCTATGAGCATCGCGAGATATCGTTGCAGTCAATGTAATACGCATATCCCCCATACCAGAGGATGGACGTGTAACAATCGCGGTGTTGTTGTCGATGCGAATAATATTCGCATTACTACTCTTCCATTCAATCCTGGTACCATGCAACCCTTCAGAAGGGAGGGGAATGTTAGTAGTAATCGCACTCGTATCACCAAGTGTTGAAGTTACACTAGTAATTGTATCGGTAACTGCCTGCTCGTCGCTGAGCGCGGCGACATTAACAAAGATCGGATTGGAATAAAACCACAAGCCAGCATAGTTACGGTCATTAATATTATTGAAGCGTTCCTCATTCTGCTCCGGCTCGTCACCCCTAGCAAATGATTGATCTTGTAAAGGCTCGCCGTTCTCTGTGAAGCCTGCTACGTCTGTACCAAGGTTCGTACCGCGTAAACGATAATAACGGTTTGTATCCGCAGGTACCTTATAGGAGACAGTATAATAGCCGTCGACATCTGGTTGTCCCCAATCTTCTTTCGTAAAACGTTTAATGACTTTCGTCGTGTCATTGGTGGTATTGCTAGCATATTGACTTTCATCGATCTTGCCCGTCACTTCTCCAGAGATCAGATCGACATGATCAACATAGACATCATTGGTGACTGATGTATCGTGCGGGCTAATTTGTGCATAGTTGTTGTGCTCTGGGCTCTTGAATCGAATGCTGATTGTTGTAAGATCCCCTTCGGTCACTTGTAAATCCTCACCCATTTCAGCTTGAGCACCATTTCCAGTGGCATTGAATTCAAGCGCATTGATGAGATCACCATACACCGCATAGGATTTACCTGAACGCATACCCTCCACAATATCTTTGAAGGTATTACCCTCGACCCAAGTATTGTTTCGCGAGTACTCGCTAGGCCAATAACCGCTTGAATAACTTCGATTGCTGCTCACCTTAAAATGAAAGTCAGAATTTGTGAAGTTCCAGAAGTGGCGACCCTCACCAAGCATGGCATCCCACATTCCGCCGACCTTTGCGACCATGACGTCAGCTCCGCCGTATACGTCATTTAACTCCGATCTATTCCCACCAGCTGCCATTTGGTTACCCGGTAAACCTTCCATACCAAACACAATTTCAGGAGCAATATCATTCATCTTACGAAGGTCTTCGATAGTAACAACACCGCTACCACCATTATGTCTAGATGGATGGTTAAGCAATACATAGCTCTCCGGGTAATTTGTTTTTAGCCACTCAATAGCTTCAAAGGTTTTATTTTTATCAGGTTTCAATGTATCTTTATCAAGCCTTGCTCCCCAAAGAGCAGTCTCATTTGAATGAAACCTACCTGGAGCTGTATCGTAGCTGTACAACCACTCGAATTGATGAATAGCATCGATGGGTACTGCATCACTGTCGGAATCAATAATGCCGACAGCGCCATGATCCAATCCCATCATGTCCCATTCGAAACCAGAATAAATGGACTTACCTGCGTATTTGCCAGTAGCTTGGAGCGCTGAAAGCTTGTCCTGCTGTTCTTTAATCGCTTCCCAACGTGCAGTAGGCTTTTCGTTACCATCTGGATCTCGCGGCGAATTGCGCAAATGATCAGATAGCACGATGTAATCAAAGGGATTGCCGTAAGTCAGTGATGTAATTGTTTCTGCAGGCTTCTTGTCAAGATCCTCTCGAAACGCAGCATCGAGTACATTTTCCAATTTCATAAAAGATTCGGATGCATCTGCCGATTGTATGGTGTGGGTGTGGTACTCGCCTGACATCCATCTTCCTGTTGAATTGGTGGAAGGATTGTTCTCTGTTGCAGACACCGTCATCGCCGTACTCTGTGCAAGCATGCAAAAGGCGAATGAGGTACAAATTAAAGACTTCAACTTGCTGTTCATGTAGTTATACTCCCCTTCGAATGCATAATGATATCGATTTAAGTATATAGATGAACTGTAAATTCACATGTTAAAGAGATGAAGTAATTTGTAAACAATTCGCTTGGGAGCACAACTTTTATAATTTGTAGATATCCTGTCTACAACATATGAAAAAAACCGCTCAGTGAGCAGGTTCTTCTACTGGAGGTGAACCGTAGCTGTGCAAGACCACAATTCGCCGCCGTTTAATTTACAACGAACCGCTCACGAGGCGTCCCTCGTTCCATACCGCTTGACGCTCCGCCCTTCGCGCTATCGCTTCCGCCGAGCAACTTGCATGTAGCAGTACAAAGCTCGCGACGTCCCCAACCTTAGGCCATACCTGTTGACCTTTTGAATCGAGAGGCTTTATCCCCCCTGTAATGAAGCCGAGGGCTTGAGATAGCGATAATTCATCATTATACCCATACAATTCTGCGAACCGTCCTGCTTTATCTAATTGATCTCCATTTCCGAATGGAGACCAGTGATCCGTAAGACTATCCGTTGCCAATTTCACCGTTACACCGTTATTATATAGCATGGGGAGCGGCATCATTATTGTGCCAATCGGAACCGTCGAAACAATGGACATGCCTAGCGAGGCCATCCGTTTAGCAACTTCCTCTGCCTCTTGTGGCTGCGCACCTGCAAACCAGAATGCATGACTAACGGTTACCTTTCCTTGTAAACCAGCTTCTTCGGTCAGATCAGCTAATCGCATCAGAGTTTGCTTCCCCGCTTCATTTCCGTCATGTAAGTGAATATCAATACCAGCATTATTCAGAACCGCTAGTTCTACCATGGTCTGCAATGATTTCTCTATATCCCCATCTACTGTGAATGGATCTACTCCGCCTACATGGGTCGCCCCCTCTGCCAAAGATTGTTTTACGAGCTCGACAGAGTCCGATCGAAGTAGTCCATGTTGCGGAAATGCTACAATTTCAGATGATATTTTCCCAGAAAACATGTCTAGGGCTTGCTTTGTTGCCTCTAATCGGTGCAGTCCGCTAACAGGCTCGATGTTACAATGGGTACGAACATGAGTAGCCCCATATCCCTGTATTAGAGTCAAGATGCTTCCAGCTTGTTGTTTTGCCATTGGAAGGAGCTTCGGCAATAATATCTTCTCTTCCTCAATCCGTTCGAAGATACTTGATACAGGCTTTACCGCTTTCCACGGTCCATCGAAATACGTTTTATCCAAATGAATATGCGCCTCCTCAAAAGATGGCAGCATCAATAACTCTTTACAGTCATATTTGGGAAGATCACACTGAAGCGTTGTTTCCGTCCCAACAATTTCAGCAATAGCACTGTTCTCAATTCGTATATGACAAATCATTGTATTCGTACCAACTACTTGTCCATCTTCCATGTCATAACCCTGTTCTAATCTTACATTCGTTAACCAATAAGAAGCATTCAACATACTGTCTCATCCTTTTCGTAACTATTTAATATGTACCTTGCTAACTAAGCCCCAGCGTCTATCAATATACGTTCAATGGCTACAAAATGATGCGCTCTTGCATGCTCTAGCGGCGTAACGCCATCCCTATCTGGAATAGTTACATCTGCCCCATATTCAATAAGAATTTCTATGACCCGCTGTTGCGTTTCCCCGCCATTATTTAATATGATCGCTTCCATCAAAGCTGTCCACCCTAGATCGTTAACATGATTAACATCAACATCTGATCGAGTAAGCAACTCTTTGACAACTTCCACATAACCATGTTCCGAAGCTGGAATAAGTGCTGTTCCTCCATACCGATTCGTGATCGCCGGATCTGCACCTACATCGTTCATTAACTTCACAATTTCGAGGAATCCTTCCGCACCAGCATACAAGAAAGGATTGTCTAATTTATGGTCCTGTAAATTAATATCTGCTCCAGCTTTGATCAACGCTCTAACCGTATCTACCTTATTCCCGTACGTCGCGGCTAAAATTGGAGTTCGTCCTTGACCATCTCTAGTATTGATATCTGCCCCAGCTCATAAACCGCATAAATAGGCTACCTCATTCTCACGATTCTACTTGTATGGTACCATAGACTTTTACCCAATGAGAAATAATGGATACAAAATGACTGCCTGCACCGGCAGCGCGAACGTAACGAGCCTCCTTAGTATTCACCGTGAAACTAACTATTAAGTTCATGACTGACCGATATCGGAAATAGACAAGCAAGTTAAGGTCATACTGAATCGGATGTCGAGGACAAGTAAAAACCCATAACATAATGTTCTGGTTTTTTTGTAAGGAGGCGAGGCGAACCCCTGTCCGAAAATAACACATCTGTATCCCTCTTTATACCCTGACCACAAATAAAAAAGCCCCAAACATATTGTTTGGGGCATAGAGTTCTACATTAAAGTTTTACGACATTCTCGGCTTGTGCTCCGCGAGTGCCTTGTGTGATATTAAATTCAACACGTTGGCCTTCGTCCAAGGATTTAAAACCGTCTCCAGTGATCGCGCTGAAATGTACGAATACATCACTACCGCCCTCAACTTCGATAAATCCAAATCCTTTTTCTGCGTTAAACCATTTCACTGTACCTGTTTCCATATTAATTACCACCTAATTTAAATTTACATGACATTCTTATCTCTAAAAATAAAAAATCCACATATGGTACAAGGTTATTAATTTAAGAACAACCCTCTACACTATGTGTATTTGTTAGGACGCTACTTCAATAAATTTATTATAGCACATCTAAGTCTATTAAGATACTAATTTACAGGTATATGAATACATTGGTAAAAAATGATAGGTTATAATCCAGAGATTGAATCTCCGCGTTCTTCCACTCTGGCAATTCCACCAACGTAACACAGGATTCTACGGGTTTAATTACAGTTTTGATGTCACCCGAACGCCCCGTAACCAATCAATCCCTATTTGCTCACCGAGGATTTGTTAAAGGATCAACCTATTGTTCACTTATATCGCATTTTTCGTTGATACGTAGATAGCATAACTCCTGCTAGAATGTACAAAGACCCTAATATTTCTACACCTGTAATTGGTTTGTACAGTAATATTAATCCCATAATCATGGCTACAAAAGGCTCTAAATTAGATAGTACAGATACTTTTGAAGCATCAACATGTCGAAGAGTACCCTCGTCATAATAATCATAATTGCGAATGTTATCATCGTTACAACAATCCACATAAGTCCATTGTCAAAATGTAACGAGGATCCACCGCCTATTACAACGACACAATATATGCCTATGATCGTTAGAATTAGCCCCATCAACCTTTTATGCGAACAAGCCAGTTAAAATAGGAGTCATAGCTAAAATGATGGCAGATGTTGTTGGATCAGCTGTTTGTAAACCTCTGAAAAAGGACCATTGATTTATAAATACACCAATAACACCAAGAAATAAAATGGAGAGTACATCCGATTTATTCACTCGCTTGAAATTCTTTTTGTAAGACGTTAATCCAACTAAAAATACCACAATAAATAAAAGTCTCAGTGATGTTAACAGACCGGGGGAGAAGTCCTCAACTAAGATCTTACCAAATACAACATTGCTACCCCATACGACTACACAAAAAGTGAGCCAACTATAAGCTTTTAGCATCAATAATCACCCTTCAATAATACCGATTTCACGGCATGTCCATAAGCACACTAACAAAAAAATAGACCGCCTAAGGTACGCGGTCTATTGTACTGATGGTCAGTAAGCATCGGTTCTTCTTTGTAGTATTTATTATAACCTCCATGCTTTATTCATGCACCTCATTCATAGAGGAATTAATATCCTCTTTCAAAATTTTCGTTATTCAGAGATTTTGGGCTTAGTTTAATTGTAAAGAATAAGATTCACTCCAATATGAAGTTTAAAGCTCCAATTTGCTCGTTGACGTTATTAGTACACAACCCACCATGGAAACAGATCACTTTGCTTATATCGTAATCAAGAAATTTACTTAAAGATTTAAGAGCAGTAGACATATCCGGAGCAGTATGACCATTGGGGCCTCTTAATTGGCCATTCATACTGAACATCGCATCGCCAGCAATCAGAATCTTACTCCGCTTTAAATACAAGCTAATATGACCTAGCGTAAAAATCACTGATATACCGCCAAAGTAAGGGAGTTCATCGCCTTCACTTAGAATCTGGTTAACCTTTGCTTTAGGTGGATTAGTAACGTAATGCTGCATTTCTTCTGGAAGATCCAGCTTTAATAGAGGTCTTTCCCCTTCGATGTATGGTCGATCTATTTCATGAGCATATACTGTTAATTCAGTATCTAATTCTTCAATTAAGGTCGGTAAACTTCCTATATGATCAATGTCCTGATGAGTAAGAATGACAGAATGCAATCTATCTATTGGCACTACTCGTATTGCGTTTGAAATATTATTGCGTTGGTAATTAATACATACCTATTTCAGTAGCTACAATATAAATTAGACTTTATATTCGTCCACACGAAAAACAAAAAAGACACCTTAACGGTGTCTCTTCTGATAATACGTATGGTGGCAAACCGTGGCTGTGCAAAATCACAATTCGCCAGAGTTTGCTCAATGCATGCAAGTATTCCACCGCAAGGTGCCAGGAGTCAGCAACCATCTTTCCCATTACGTCGATCAGCAAGTGCCATCGCGGCGGCATAGCCGGAGCTCCAGGCCCATTGCAGGTTATAACCACCGCAATCTCCATCCACATCCATCACCTCGCCTGCCAAATAGAGCCCAGGTACTAACTTAGATTCCAACGTTCCTTCGATTAGCTCAGTCGTATCGATGCCACCGGCTGTTGTTTGCGCATTCGTGAAGCTATTCGTATCGGTCACTTTAAATTCCCAATGCTTCATGATTCTATAAAATATTTTCTTGGTTTTCCACGATAGATCCTGACAAAGCAGGTGAAGCTGTTGATCAATTCCTGCCTCTTTCAGCAGGACAGGAATCAGCTTCTTGTTTATGATTCCGATAAGGGAATCCGCAACAGTCCTGTGTCCGAAGATCCCCCAGTGCGTTTCCAGAAACTCAACTATCTCTTCCTCCGTGCGGCCAGGCATCAATTCAACCGATAATGTCACAGATTCTCCTCTACCGAGATTATACGCAGCCTTCCTGCTTAGCTGGAGTATTGGCGGGCCAGAGATGCCATAGTCCGTAAAAAGAATTTCGCCATATTCAGTGCGGATGACTTCATTGTTTACGATAATATGGGCATGTCCCTCGAATTTAATACCGGACAGTTCCTTCAAATGAGGATAATCTAATTTCAATTGCACAATGCCCGGCACAGGATCGATAAGCGTGTGTCCCAGACGTTGGACAAGCGTATAACCTGATCCATCCGTTCCGGTCTTCGGAGCAGTAAGCCCACCCGCACATAGAAATAGGTATTCGCTAGTATAAACAACCTGCTCCTCTGTCTCCATTTGACATTTAATCGTGAAACGCGGATGTTCCGTCGAGACGATAACATCCAACACTTTATTCTTGAAATATATCGGAACATTCCGATCCTCCAGAGCAAGGCGAAAAACACCCGGCACGGATGCGGCTTGCAACGACATGGGATACATCCGACCATCCTCTAAGGGTATAAGAGGAAGCCCGAGCGAGGAGAAAAAGTCGATCGTCTGGCGCACACCAAATTGCTGTAGAACAGGCAATGGAAATCCAGCCTGATTGCTGTGATACTTGTGCGATAAAGCGACCGCTTCATCCGTACCCGTCGCAGTGGATTCGTTCGTAATGTTGCAACGCCCATTGCCCGTCGTTAATATCTTCTTCCCCATCCGGTCATTGCTTTCAATAATTGCGGTATCAATACCTTGGTCCCGTGCAGTAAGAGCAGCCATCATACCTGCAGCGCCTGCACCGATAATTAACAGCTCGTGGTGCTTAGAATTCTGATCCTCATACATGTTGATCGATGCATCCCTTTTCCTATGAATTCATTAAATTTGCTTAGCAAGCGCCATCGCGGCCGCATAACCGGAACTCCATGCCCATTGTAGGTTATAGCCGCCGAAATCCCCGTCCACATCCATCACCTCGCCAGCCAAATAAAGCCCAGGTACTAGCTTGGATTCCAGCGTCCCCTCGATTAGCTCAGTCGTATCAATACCGCCGGCTGTTACTTGCGCGTTCTCGAAGCCTTTGGTATCGATCACTTTAAATTCCCAACGTTTCAATATTCGACAAAATATTGTTTTGGTTTTCCTCGAAAGATCCTGGCAAAGCAAGTCCGGCTGCTGATCGATGCCTGCCTCCTTCAGCAAGACAGGAACCAACTTCTTATTGAAGATGCCAAGTAGAGAATCCGTAACAGTCCGATGTCCGAAGGTCCCCCAGTGCATTTCCAAAAACTCAACTAACTCTTCCTCCGTGCGGCCCGGCATCAAATCAACCGATACGCTCACAGATTCCCCTCTTGCGAGATGATACGCAGCCTTCCTGCTTAGCTGGAGAACGAGCGGGCCTGATATGCCATAATCCGTGAAAGCAATTTCACCCTTTTCGCTGCGGATGACTTTACCGTTTACGATGATATGGGCTTGTCCCTGAAGCTTGATATTGGACAGCGCCTTCATATGCTGATAGTGCAGCTTCAATTGCACAATAGCTGGCACAGGCTCAACCAGGGTGTGCCCCAGACGTTCAACAAGCCTATAACCAGGACTATCTTTGTCCGCATTCGGACCGGTAAGTCCACCCGTACATAGAAAAAGGTATTCACTGGTATAAACAACCTGCTCCTCTGTCTCCGTTTGGCATTTTATCGTGAAGCGTGGATGATTCGTCGAAACAGTAACATCCAACACTTTGTTATTGAGGTATACTGGAACATTCCGATCCTCCAGCGCAAGTTCAAAAATATCCAGCACCGATGCAGCCTGCAGAGACATTGGATACATGAAGCCTTCCTTCAATCTTGTAAGCGGAAGCCCAAGCATAGAGAAATAATCGATGGTTTGACGGATGCCAAATTTCTGCAGTACCGTAATTGGAAATCCAGTCTGATTGCTGTGATACTTGCGTGATAAAGCGACCGCTTCGTCCGTACCCGTCGCAGTGGATTCATTCGTAATGTTACAGCGGCCATCACCTGTCATTAATATCTTCTTTCCAATCCGGTCGTTGCTCTCCAGAATGGCAGTATCGATACCCTGATCCTGCGCAGTAACGGCGGCCATTAGTCCTGCAGCACCTGCGCCGATAATGACTAATTTATGGTGGGTCCTATTTTGAAATTCATTCATGTTTTTCGATCACCCTGTTTCACATTGTAAATAAATATTATAACATTAAATGACTAGTAAATCCTAACTTACATCTGAACAAATATGACATCCTGATTAGAAAGGTGCATTGTCTGTTACTAATGGCCCTCCAGCGCTCTTACCATAATTATTCCCATTTCAGCGCGACTCATAGACATATTGGGTAAAAAATATATACGATTATCATGTATTGCCCAATATCCAATTCAAAAAAGGAGAGCTTCTAAAGCTCTCTATAGGCTGGCTACATCATCCCTTGAACGGGCTGATCTTCTTGGTACTCATAATATTGTGACTGAGCCTTTGCATGTATTTGTGCTTCCACTGAATGCTGCTTATATGGCTCGTCCACATACATGATTCTACGTTGAATTTGCATGAGCCCATTCACGACGCGAAGCGCGATCCAAAAAAGCACAAGCCCAACGCCTACGTAAAGCATATATTGCTGATTATAGGTCCAATCGATATGAAAATAACTAAACAAAGTATTTTCTAAAATATCAATCTTCATCTCATTCATCAAAATGATATGCACGACTGGAAGAGCAATAAATCCTAATCCTAGTGAAATCACCGTTACCATAATAACAAAGAATACAATGCCTGTTACAAATCTTAGTAATACGAGCAGCAGATTTCGAATGAATAGCCCACCATCAAAACCTCTCACCATTCGCATCAACCAGTTCTGCCCAGATTCAGACTGTTGATTGTAGGTATACGAAACGGGAGGAGTAGGTAAACCTAAAATTTGTCTAATCATGCTTTGTTCAAAATTCACAATCCCATTCAACAGCTTAGCTACTCCAAAAAACAATGGTATTCCGATAAATATTGGAGTTAAACCGATTGATAGTGCAAGTCCCGTTATCGCTACTGTAAAATAAATAATCCCTAACGGGAGAGATATCAATAAATAGAGGATCGTTGCATAGGTTTTTGGATTAAACAGCACCCAATTCACCTTACCTGTTGGCGCCTTTGCCGTCGCTTCTATGGCCTTCATATTCAAACACTCCTTTGACTTCATACGTCACATTTTGAGTTATAAATCCATTATATCCGTCTTATTTGCCTGACATAACCGTCTTAGGGCGTGTCTGAACCTAGACTTTAGACTAGGACTGTTCCTGTACAGATGAAATTATTAAAGCAAAGACGCTAATTTTCTTCTTATCCTGCTGATGAGGCTGACATTCCGCATATGGCAAAAGGTTCAGTGAAAGAACTCAGCGAAGCAGGCCAATAGACACCCCCTCAACATTTCCCACGAACTCCTTCGAACCATTTCTAAGAATATAGAAAGACTAAAGAATCAGCCCCTCGTTCCCTTATATCGCGACTTCCGTTGATATGTAGATAGCATAACTCCTGCTAGAATGAACAAAGACCCTAATATTTCTACACCTGTAATTGGTTTGTACAGTAATATTAATCCCATAATCATGGCTACAAAAGGCTCTAAATTAGATAGTACAGATGCTTTTGAAGCATCAACATGTCGAATATTATTATTCCAAATAAGTGTGGCTATGCCATGTACAACAACGGCAGTTCCGATTAACAGCGTCCAATCCGTCATATTCGAGCTCATTCGTAAAGGTGTATCTAGCGAGAAGGCAAACGGAATCGATACTATAAAGCCCACTAGATTCGAATATAATGTGATTGTGAACGGATCTATTCTTTGCGAGAGTACCCTCGTCATAATAATCATAATTGCGAATGTTATCATCGTTACAACAATCCACATAAGTCCTTTGTCAAAATGTAACGAGGATTCACCACCTATTACAACGACACAATATATGCCTATGATCGCTAGAATTGACCCCATCAACATACGGATCGTTAATTTTTCCTTCAAAAAGAGAGCTGCTAACAAGCCAGTTAAAATAGGAGTCATAGCTAAAATGATGGCAGATGTTGTTGGATCAGCTGTTTGTAAACCCCTGAAAAAGGACCATTGATTTATAAATACACCAATAACACCTAGCAATAAAATGGAGAGTACATCCGATTTATTCACTCGCTTGAAATTCTTTTTGTAAGACGTTAATCCAACTAAAAATACCACAATAAATAAAAGTCTCAGTGATGTTAACAGACCGGGGGAGAAGTCCTCAACTAAGATCTTGCCAAATACAAAATTGCTACCCCATACGACTACACAAAAAGTGAGCCAACTATAAGCTTTCAACATCAATAATCACCCTTCAATAATACCGATTCCACGGCTTGTCCATAAGACCCAACAAAAAAAAAAATAGACCCCCATCGTAAAAGGATCGTAAGGTACGCGGTCTATTGTACTGACGGTCAGTATGCATCGGTTCTTCTTTGTAGTATTTATTATACCCTCCATGCATTATTCATGCACTTCTATAATCTACCATTTTGATTTAATTCTCCTATAACAAATCATCCCTATACTAAATAGAGTAAGGTAACACCATCACTTATATACGAAGGGGATCGACACTTATGGGAATTCACACTTATTTTCAATCGCTCAACGATCTCGAACGTATTATTCGCTGTCCAGGTAAATTCAAATTTGAAGAACACAGTGTATCTGCTCATTCGTGGAAAGTTGTGCAATATGCTAAAACCTTAGCCGATATTGAGGAAAGTAATGGCGTAACTGTGGATTGGAAGAAACTTTACGAAATTACAAGCAGCCACGATTACGGTGAAATATTTATTGGAGATATCAAAACTCCCGTGAAACATTATTCTCTCGAACTTCGTGGTATGCTCCAGCAAGTAGAAGAAGGAATGATTGCACATTTCATTGACGAAAATATTCCAGAGGAACTCAAATCGATCTTCCGTAGACAATTACGTGAAGGTAAGGATGATTCCGTAGAAGGGTTAATTCTTGAAATGGCTGACAAACTCGACCAAGTCTACGAAGCCTTTACTGAACTAAGAAGGGGCAACACGGAGAAAGAATTTGTTGTCATGTACCGCGAGGCGTTGATTAAAATCAAGAATATCAAACTACATTGTGTAGATTATTTCTTGCAGCACATACTTCCTGATCTTGTTGAGGAAAGTTCCAATTGTCCTGTTGATATCAAAAAGATTACAAAAGAAGCATTAGACTTCTAAGTGTCTTATCTATAACTCTCACGAAATGCAATTCCACTTATGCTATTCTAGCTATTCCACCGATTTCTGAATTCCCCTCTTGATTGGCTCGTACCTTCAACTACAAAATCGTATGTCACTAGAACTTATTCACCCTCCCCCAGTATTCTAAGTGCAGAAATAACAGCTTCTTCTCTAGATGCTGTTTGTTTTGGTGGCAATCAATTGTTGCCGCGCCCTATTACTCCGACCTATGGAGTGAATAAATGTGACTTGGGTCCCCCTGATGTTTTTACTCACAAAGAAACACAATTTGATCACCTCACTCGGTGGTTGCTGTATCTTCTATATCATAATTTTCATTCACACTCGTAAAAACATCTAAATTTTTAGTATTGAAATACTATCGGGCAGTCCTAATAATTGTTCTTAAATTTGAATCTCCACTTGTTTACCAGTTATATGTTGCAGTTTAAAAGCAGGCCGTCAATCTATTCTTGTTAAAACAGCCTCCCTCTTGAAAAAGATTATAATACGAAGTGAGACCACCTTAATGGGCGGTCTCACTGGTACTACAAATGGAGGCGAGGGGGGGTCGAACTCCCCCTTACTTATCATATTATTCGCATTATCACTGTTTGTAATACGGTTCACTACTTTGCTTGAGCAATACTGTCACATCTCGTCTAGACATTGCGAACCATCAATATTACGCACACATGTGTTGAATGCTTATTATTGATAAAATGTACGGGGCAATTTATGCCCCCGCAACATCGGTCACCTAAAACGGAACAAAAATTTACGAGGGCACTTTTCTAGATATTACAGGCGTGAGGTAGCCGGGGTAACCGTGGATCGGCGATGATTAAACCTGTGGACATCGTCGCGCAGCCCGAACAACCCGTGATCCCTGACTCGTCTTGCGCGGGTAACAACATCTCACGCTCGCACAACGAAAAGCTGATCTATTGCTACAAGATACTCACAAGTAACCACCTGCAGGCGTGATGCCCTTCACACCCTAGCTGCTCTCTTGGATCCAAAAATCATAAAACTGATCGCGGCCAAAACCCACACACCAATGCCACCATAGAGCATCACCAAGCCAAATCCGTGCACAAGAGCCGCGTGGACCACGGCTCCGGACGCATCCAGAGAGGACAGTTCTGGCAAACCCTGCTTGAGAGATGCAAAGTTTCCGGCAGCTATTTTCCCGGCCAAAGCCCGCAATTGCGTTGTATTGAGTGTCCCTGGAAGGGTTCCCCTCAAATAAGACAGGATGCCTTCCTGCAAAATGAATCCCATCACGGCGATGTTGATGGCTAGACTGATCAATCTGGCACTCATGTCTATACCGGAAGCCATGCCTGCACGGGTAATCGGAACTGAGCCAGTAGTCGTGTTGGTCACAGGCGTGTTGGTCAAGCCCAGCCCGATACCAGCCAACAGGGAACCCGGGAGCATGGTCAGCCAGTTGGCGTGATCGCCTCCACTGCCATATTTCATCAAAATGAAGCCCAGGCCGATGATGAAAAGACCCAATGGGATAACTATACGCGGCTGATAGCGTAACGAAAGACGCTCTGCCATTGGCGGGATCACCAGGGTAGGCAGCGCATAAGCCAAGAGAGACAGCCCGGCGGCTACAATGCCATAACCAAGACCGCTCTGAAAATAAATCGGCAGATAAATCATGAATGGCCAGAAACTGAAATTCATGCCGATGGAGCCAAGGATAGCGCCGGAAAAATTGCGTATCTTGAATACGGAAAAGTCGAACATCGGATGGGCGCTGAGCTTTTCCACAAAAAGAAAAATAATGAAGCTTGCTGCAGTTGCAACAAGAATGCTGATGGATGCTATGCTGGTAAAGCCTAGTTCGGGTCCTTTTGTGATAAAGTATGCCAGACCAAAGACCGTCAACGAAAGCGTGACAATACCGATAACGTCCAGCTTTTCTGCCTGCGGATCACTGGATTCCTCCACACCCCCAAAGACAAGGATCAAAGTAAGGATGGTCAGCGGTACGTGGACCAGAAAAACCCAATGCCAGTTCAATACGGCCACGATCATCCCCCCGATAATGGGTCCAAACCCGAGGCCGATACCGAACACGATCCCCCATGTTCCAAAGGCTTTGCTGCGTTCTCGTCCTTCCTGAAACCGATGCGAAAGAATGGCTATCTGGCAAATCTGCATCGCACCAGCACCCACACCTTGAAGAAAGCGACTGACGATTAGAACCGATGTGCTTTGCGCCAAACCACAAATCAGGGATGTAATGCCAAACAAAACGAGGCTAATAATAAAAATGCGCCTCCTTCCATAACGGTCAGCTAGGGACCCCACAGCCATCAGAACCGTCGCACAGGCAATAGTGTAGGAATTCATAATCCATTGCATATCCTTGAGATTGCCATGCAATACCTTTTCCAGGGTTGGCAGTATTACTGGCACACTGGAAATTTCGAGGCCGAACATTAGCGCGGACAAACATATCGCAGCCAATGCGATTATATTTTTGTTTGAATGGGAGAGAGTCATTGAGAGTACCCTCCAATCTTAGATTTGGCAATAGCACCAGCCAGCTTTTTTTCGTCAATTGTACAATCAATAACCTCATCAATACGTGCCTGTAAATCTTCTATACCTGCCTTATTTAAGTCGTATTTGCTCATTGCTTGCCATTCCTCTCTGACTTCTCATGTGTGAATCGCCCTTATTCATGTGAGTCTTATTATATAATTTAAATCGTTCATTTTACATAACACATCAAATCAAATATGATGATTATACAAAGTAATAAAAGTTATTTTATTTAAAATACCTTAAATTTAAAGGAGCACACTCAAAGTGGATCATGTAGACAAACAAATCCTCTTCTATCTTCAAAACCAGGCAAGGATTTCAATGACTGAACTGGGTAAAAGCGTGGGGTTGTCCCAACCTGCTGTAACGGAACGAGTTAAGAGAATGGAAGAAAGGGGAATAATTGAAGAGTATCGTACCATCATTTCTCCTGAAAAAATTGGGAAGCATGCGGCAGCCTATATGTTGTTTCGGACTAGGGACTGCTTAGCATTTCTTGATTTTGTCCATGAATCTCCCCATGTTGCCGAGTGCCACCGCATAAGCGGAGAACACAGTTATTTATTAAAAGTAGTGACGGAATCCACACGCACGCTCGAAGAGTTTGGCAATCAGTGCGATAAATATGGAACCTATACAATCCTGATTGTCATGTCTTCACCGATCGATCATAGTCTTCTAATTCATTCTCTCAAAGAAGCAAATGGAGTTGACTAATGCCAAGCAGAAATTCCAATAAACGCTGCATACAATCCAATTGTTCCAAGACTATGGGTCTTTTTAGTCTTTGATTACTTGTTCTGCACGACGGGACTCGAGCATCCCTGTATTTTAGTATTCGTTGGAAAACACCGAATAAGAAATGGTTAACCGATATCACGGAATTCAAATATCATCCGGATCAGAAAGCACATTCAAGTTCCATTTTCGATCTTCATGATCACACCTTTGAAGAACTCAGAACCGACATTGATGCCTACATCCATTTTTATAATAACGGACGATTACAGATAATCTTACAAATCACAATTTTTAGATAGGAATTATTTCATGGATTAACGACTACAATGCAATCAAATTAAAAGAGCCCAAGCATGTTCTACGCTTGAGCCAAAAAAAAGAGGTAAGTGTGGCTTAATTCAACAATTTCTTATGAGCAACACACAGCACTCCACATGTGCGGAGACTGATGTCGACTCTTTTGTAGACTTCTCGTTTACAATTCTCTCTCTAAACAAGAAAAAACCCGCTATATCAGCGGGTCTTTCAAATGGAGGCGAGGGGAGTCGAACCCCTGTCCGAAAATATCGACACATAAGATTCTACGGGTGTAGTCACAGTTTTGATGTCACCCGAGTATCGCCCCGTAACCGGCTATACGTTGGGTCAGCCTGATTATCTTCTTCAGCTCACCCCAGGCGGAGATGAGACAGCGTATTCCACTATTTGTTAGCCCCTAGTCTAGTCACATGGACGATGCTAGGTAGGAGCACGCTAACAGGTTATTAAGCTGCTAATGCGTAGTTGTTTTGTGTTTTGCCATTTAATAGGCTTTAGCGTTGATAAAGTGGACGCGGCCCCACTACCCGCTACTCATGCTCAAACTATCCCCGTCGAATCCATAAACGCCCCCTTAATATAAAGGGCTTCTAGGATAGAATCTTGAGTAGCCAAGACATGATGCTCTATTCAGTATCCTTTTCCTCCATGAAAAAGGACAACTAGAAGGTAATCATTCAACAAGATCAATTGATCTCGTATAACTTAGTATACCACATTTCCACTACACTATGATACTTTGTTCAAGGAAATGTAGGTTATGATTGCCAACGCCGAGCTTCTAGAGGCTTACGCTTCTTAAAAATGCACTCGTTCGCTTACCTAGCAATCTTCTGTTTCTCACGAAGCGCACGTAGGATATCACGCTGTGCATCACGCTTAGCAGCTGTATCACGTTTGTCGTATTGTTTCTTCCCTCGACCTAGACCAATAAGCAGCTTCGCATAGCCATTCTTAATATAGATCTTAAGCGGAACAACAGTATAACCTTCTTGCTTCAATAGCCCAACCAATTTCTTGATTTGTGCCTTGTGCATGAGTAGCTTACGCGTTCTTGTTGGATCAATTGGATTGCTGCGATTGCCTTGTTCAAATGGGCTGATGTGCATATTGTGAATGTTGATCTCACCATTACGAATCGTTGCAAATGCATCACCAATATTCGATCTACCATTACGCAGTGACTTAATCTCTGTACCCGTTAAGACCATTCCAGCTTCATACGTTTCTTCTATGAAATAATCATGGGAAGCTTTCTTGTTCTGGGCCAAGACTTTCCCGTCACTATTGTTCTTACCCATGTCCTCAACCCCTTAGATCATTATAAAAAATGGATTCTGGTAAACATATCCTCGCGTAGAAAGAGGAATGTACCAGAAATCCATTGTATCAACTGCACCCTTCAAAATCAAGATGAGACAAGCCTTCTGTAGCTCTACGCTTCGAAAGGAAACCTACTTCTCTTCACTCGGAGTTCCAGTCGTCTTATTACTATTGTCTTCTCTGGATGGACGTTTCTGTGAATCGTTTCCACCTGCATTGTTGCCTGGTGTAGCATTTCCACCTAGAAAGATTCCGCCGCGACCAGAAGATTTACGAGCGTTACCACTCGATGACTGGCTGTCGTTACGTGTAGGTTCACTAGTCGATGCTGCACCGTATCCGCCTTTACCTGAACCGAAGGCAAACCCAGGGGCACGTGATGTCTGCAAGGCATCATAACGACCTGCTGGAGCACCTGCGCCACGATCGCGCTTGCCACGTCCTGCACCCTTATCCTTGTTACCACCCTCACGTCTTGGAGCTAATGAGCTACCACGACTAGCTGGTTTAGTATTCTCACTCGGAGTTGCAGCTTTTACACCTTCGGTAGTAGCAGTAACACCTACACCATTGTCGGCTACTGGTTTAAACACAACGTCCTTATTCCCTTTACGTTTGTTGAAACCGCCGGATTTACTCTTACCTCTAGCGCTTCTGCCTTCAGATGGCTTACTTCCTGCATCTGTAGACACAGCATTAACTATTGTACTATTCCCCGTATTCATCGCTCTCTTCTTACCTCCACCATTTGCACCAGGCGCCTTTGCGCCTCCGCTGTTTGGACCAATTTTCCCACCGGCTGCCTTACCATGAGGCGCCTTACCACCACGAGCTCCGTCGCTCTTACCGCCGCGACCTGTACCTCTACCAAATCCACCACTTGATCCTTGTGGACGACCCCCACGATCACCTCGACCGCCCTCAGCACGTGGCTTCATATCCAATAATTCGAAATCAATGGTATGATCATCCATGTTCACTCGAGCTAGACGTATTCTCAGATCATCCCCAATGCGGAATACTTTAGAGGTACGCTCACCGATTAACGACATAACCTTCTCATCGAAGTGATAATAATCGTCTGTCAACGCGCTCAAACGAATGAGGCCTTCAACTGAATTCTCTAGCTCAATGAACATACCGAAGTTAGTCACACTGCTGATCATTCCATCGAACTCTTCGCCAACTTTATCTAACATATACTCAGCTTTCTTAAGCTGATCCGTATCCCGCTCGGCTTCTACCGCAACACGCTCACGTTCAGAAGATTGTTGAGCGACATCTGGCATACGTGAAGCAAGATATTCCTGACGTTTCTC
The DNA here is from genome assembly GCF_900156375.1 of Paenibacillus macquariensis. Lineage (GTDB taxonomy): Bacteria > Bacillota > Bacilli > Paenibacillales > Paenibacillaceae > Paenibacillus_AQ > Paenibacillus_AQ macquariensis. The sequence continues at coordinate 49,912 of NZ_FTNK01000010.1, read as the reverse complement.
CGTCAATACACCCTTGTTCTCGATCACTTCACGAATAACACGGTGAATGGCAAGGTCAGGATAACGACGAATAGGTGATGTGAAGTGTGAATAGAACTCAGCCGCCAACCCGAAATGGCCCGACGTGCCTGCATCATACTTCGCTTGCTTCATGGATCGAAGCATCATCGTACTGATCACCTTTTGTTCTTTGGTGCCTTGGATATCTTCAAGCAATCCTTGAAGCGCTCTTGGATGAATAGCGTTTCCACGACCTTTGACATGATACCCAAAGTTCTCAGCAAATGCTAAGAAGTTCTGTAGTCTCTCAGGATCTGGATTCTCATGGATACGATATATGAACGGAACTTTTAGCCAATGGAAATGCTCCGCTACGGTCTCATTAGCCGCAAGCATGAACTCTTCGATCATTTGCTCCGCGATAGACCGTTCTCTTTTGACAATATCGATCGGCTTGCCTTTATCATCTATTACAACTTTGGACTCTGGGAAGTCGAAATCTACCGCACCACGGCGCATCCGATTACCACGAAGTTTCAAAGCCAAATCCTTCATCTGACGGAAGTTGTCCACCAAATCACTGTAACGCTCCATTACTTCAGGATCTTCATCCTCTAGAATTTTGCGTACATTCGTATACGTCATACGTTCTTTGGTTCTGATCACACTTGTAAACACATCGTGATTGACCACTTTCATGTTCTCGTCAAATTCCATTTCACATGACAAAGTTAGCCTGTCCACCTGTGGGTTAAGACTACAGATCCCATTAGATAGACGGTGTGGCAACATAGGAATAACTCGATCGACCAGATACACGCTACATCCACGATTATAAGCTTCCTTATCTAGTTCAGACCCTTCTGGCACATAGTAACCTACATCGGCAATGTGTACGCCAAGAAGATAATGACCATTTGGTAGAAGTTCTACGTTAACAGCATCATCTAGATCCTTCGCATCTTCCCCATCAATCGTTACAATCACTTTGTCGCGCAAGTCACGTCTACCTTGTTGAACAATCTCTTCATCCGTAATGGAATCCGGTGCTTGTTCTGCTTCCGCAGTGACTTCTTCAGGGAATCCCTCTGGCAACTGGTGTTTGCGAATAATTGAGATAATATCTACACCCGGATCATCCTTGTGACCAAGTACCTCTGCTACTTCACCTTCTGCAGCTGATCGACCCTCGGGATAATTTACTATGCGTACAACGACCTTCTCACCATCAACAGCACCATTAAATGCATTTTTAGGTATAAAAATATCGCGGTTAATCCGCTTATCATCCGGTAACACGAAGCCGTATGCTTCGTTATTCTGGAATATACCCACGATTTGCGTAACGGCCCGTTTCACAACGCGGATGACTTCGCCTTCTAATTTACCTCCGGCAGCACTCTTAGAGGTCACTTTTACAAGAACGATATCGCCGTTCATAGCACTCTTCAGGTCATTTGCATTGATATATACGTCTGGATGTTCCCGATCATCAGGAATAAGGAACCCAAAACCTTTCGCATGCGCTTGTACACGACCACGTATAAGATCCATTCGCTCAGGTACGCCATAACGATTCGTACGTGTTAGAATAATTTTTCCATCCTGTTCAATGGCATTCAGTAGCTTCACAAATTCCTTGAAGTCCTGCGCCTTATCAATACCAAAATGCTGTTCTAGCTCCTGGTAAGTCATCGGTTTATAAGCGGTCTCCCGCATAAAATCAAGAATCTCTTGTTCTGTTATCATCTTTATCACCTCAGATAACTTGCACTTGTAACTGCAAGCTCTTATGTATCCTTTGCTTCATATTATTTCTTTACGATTTAGTTGTTTACCAATTATTTCTTTACTATACCCTTACCCTAGTATACACGATTTCAATCGGATACATCCCATTTGCTCTTTAGCTAATTAGAGGGGAGGAAATCAGAGGAAATATTATTTTACTTAACAAAAAAACCTTCACTCCACATAGGATATGTAAGAGCGAAGGTTTCAAGAAATTTTCATTAGCTAACAACAGCTACAGCGATAGCAAGGATAAAGAATCCTGCCGCTAAAGCAACCGTTACACGTTGAAGGACTAAGTCCATACCGCGAGCTTTACTTTTACCAAAAAGATGTTCAGCACCGCCGGAGATGGCGCCGGAAAGACCTGCACTTTTCCCTTTTTGTAAAAGAACCACCGTGATCAAACCAATGGAGAAAATGACGAGCAATACTTGTAAAAAGAGTTCCATTCATTCCACCTCCTAAACGTGTCGAACATTCTCTTGGATTCCAAGAAGAAAATTGTTCATTATTTACGGAAAACAGCATTCTTATTGTACCACATCCAACCTATATTTGACAAGATTGTCTGTTCGACACTGGAACCACTCAAGTAGAACGATTCTAATAATACAAAAAAGCCAGTCGGTGTACACCCGAACTGGCTTTTATCTATGTTTAAATTATTTCTTTAAGTTGTAGAAAGATTTCATACCGTTGTATTGAGCCAATTCACCCAATTGATCTTCGATGCGAAGCAATTGGTTGTACTTAGCAACACGGTCTGTACGTGAAGGAGCACCTGTTTTGATCTGACCTGCATTTGTTGCAACTGCGATGTCAGCGATTGTGCTATCTTCTGATTCACCTGAACGGTGAGAGATAACAGCTGTGTAACCAGCGCGCTTAGCCATTTCAATTGCGTCAAACGTTTCAGTCAATGTACCGATTTGGTTAACTTTGATCAAGATAGAGTTACCAATACCTTCTTCGATACCTTTACCAAGACGGTCAGTGTTCGTTACGAACAAGTCATCTCCAACAAGTTGGATTCTGTCTCCCAATTTCTCACTAAGCAATTTCCAACCTTCCCAGTCATCTTCAGAACATCCATCTTCGATGGTGATGATTGGGTATTTGTCAGCCCATGATACAAGTAGGTCAACGAATTCTGCGGAAGTGTAGGATTTACCTTCACCTGCTAAATTATATTTACCATCTTTGTAGAACTCAGTAGAAGCTACGTCCATACCTAGGAATACGTCAACACCTGGTTTGTAACCAGCTTTTTCGATCGCTTCCATGATTGTGGACAATGCTTCTTCATTGGATGTGAAGTTAGGAGCGAATCCACCTTCATCACCTACAGCTGTGTTCAATCCTTTAGCTTGTAGAACACCTTTCAAGCTGTGGAAGATTTCAGCACCTGTACGAAGCGCTTCTTTGAATGAAGGAGCTCCTACTGGCAAGATCATGAATTCTTGTACGTCAACGTTGTTGTCAGCATGTTCGCCACCATTAACGATGTTCATCATTGGAACTGGCAATTGTTTAGCGTTGAATCCGCCAAGGTACACATAAAGTGGTAGATCCAAAGCATCAGCAGCAGCGCGAGCTACAGCCATGGATACCGCTAGAATAGCATTAGCACCCAATTTACCTTTGTTATGTGTTCCGTCTAGAGCGATCATCATTTTGTCGATACCTAGTTGATCCAATGCATCCATACCAATAACTTCAGGAGCAATGATGTCATTTACGTTCTTCACAGCTGTCAATACACCTTTACCAAGGTAACGAGATTTGTCGCCATCACGTAGTTCTACTGCTTCATGAGCTCCAGTGGAAGCACCGGAAGGAACGATTGCACGGCCAAGACCGCCTGATTCCAAATAAACTTCAACCTCAACTGTTGGGTTACCGCGAGAATCTAGGACTTCGCGAGCGTAAACGTCAGAAATAATAGTCATGTATTTAATCTCCTTTTTTGTACAATATTTATGAAACCTTGTTATATCTTTATTTACGACTAGCAATCATGGATAATCCAGTCATTTCAGCAGGTTGTGATAATTGCATTAGATCTAAGATCGTCGGTGCAACATCTGCCAAAATACCTCCGTCACGCAACACAACATCGGATGCTGTTAGAATGAACGGTACTGGATTCGTAGTATGCGCAGTAAATGGGCGTCCTTGCTCATCAAATACCATATCAGCGTTACCGTGGTCAGCCATAATAATCGCTACCCCGCCTTTAGCAATGACAGCATCTACAACTCTACCCATACACTCATCCGTCACTTCAACTGCCTTGATCGTTGGCTCAAGCATACCTGAGTGTCCAACCATATCAGGGTTAGCAAAGTTAAGAATAATAGCATCGTGGTTCTCCGCCTCGATCTCTTTCACACATGCATCAGCCACTTCATATGCACTCATCTCTGGTTGCAGATCATATGTAGCTACTTTAGGTGAATTTATGAGAATACGAGTCTCACCTGGCAGTTCCGTATCACGTCCACCACTGAAAAAGAAGGTGACATGTGGATATTTCTCTGTCTCGGCAATACGTAGTTGTTTCTTGTTGTTCTGTACCAATACTTCCCCGAGTGTGTTATCCAGGTTCTTCGGTTCATACGCAACGTACCCTTCAACCGTTTCACTAAACATCGTCAGACATACAAAGTGTAAGTTCTCTGGGAATTTATCTCCACGATCGAAACCGCGGAAGTCCTTATTCGTGAATACTTGAGACAATTGAATGGCACGGTCTGGACGGAAGTTCAAGAATACAATAGAATCTCCACTCTCAACCGTACCCACAGGGTTCCCTTGCTCATTAACAATCACGGTAGGTTCTACAAATTCATCAAAGACTGACTTCGTGTATGACTCCGTTACGGCTTGAAGAGGATCCGTATACTTTGGTCCATCTCCATAAACGATGGCACGGTATGATTTCTCAACGCGTTCCCAACGTTTATCACGGTCCATAGCATAATAGCGACCTTGTACTGTTGCGATCGTACCGATCCCAACTTCCTCAATCTTAGCATTCAATTGTTCAACGAAATGCTTACCTGAGTCAGGAGAAACGTCACGACCATCTAGGAATGCATGAATATATACTTCATCCAAGCCTTCCTTCTTCGCCAAATCCAACATCGCAAATACGTGTTCTATGTGGCTGTGTACTCCGCCATCCGACAAGAGACCATAGATATGGAACTTCTTATTATTATTCTTGGCAGAGCGTACAGCTTCAACCAAGGTCGGATTCTCATAGAACTCACCATCACGGATGGATTTGGAAATACGAGTCAAGTCCTGATAGACGATACGGCCTGCACCAATATTAAGATGACCCACCTCTGAGTTCCCCATCTGTCCTACAGGCAGTCCAACCTCTTCGCCACAGGCAATGAGTGTTGAATTAGGATATTGGCTCATCAACCGATCATAGTTAGGTTTCTTGGCTTGTGCCACAGCGTTTCCTTCTTGCGTATTACGCAGCCCGAAACCATCCATAATGATTAAGGCTACCGGTCTTGGTGCTGGCATCTTACTTCGCCCCCTCAACTAGCTGTACGAATGAAGTTGGTTGCAAGCTAGCACCGCCGACTAATGCGCCGTCAATGTCGCTTTGGCCCATATATTCTACCACATTCTCAGGCTTCACACTACCGCCATATTGGATGCGGACAGCGTCTGATACGCTCTCTCCATACAAACCTTTTACTAGTTCACGGATATAGGAAATAACTTCATTAGCATCTTGTGCTGTAGAAGATTTACCTGTACCAATAGCCCAGATTGGTTCATAAGCGATAACCGTTTGAGCTACTTGTTCAGCAGTCAAACCTTTCAAAGCACCTTCAGTCTGTACTTTACATACAGCCTTAGTCTGGTCAGCTTCACGTTCTTCTAACTTCTCACCAACACAGATGATAGGTGTAATACCATGTTTGAAAGCAGCATGTGCTTTCTTATTTACGATTTCATCGGATTCAGCAAAATATGCACGACGTTCGGAGTGACCAATAATGACATAGTCTACGCCTAGATCTTTCAACATAATTCCGCTGATTTCACCTGTATAAGCGCCATCATCTTCGAAATGTAAGTTTTGTGCACCGATTTTAATAGCAGTTCCCTTAACAGCTTCCACCAATGCTGGAAGATTCGTGAAGGGAGCACAGATCACGCTCTCTACACCTGCTACTTCTGCTTTACCTTTAATTTCTTCAATAAACGATTTAGCTTCTGGAACAGTTTTGAACATTTTCCAGTTACCTGCAATGATAGGCGTTCTCATGCTATCCACTCCTTTTAGCCTCTTCACATATATATCTGACGAATGATTCAACCTCGTCGTACGTACTCGATTGAATCACCCGCCATTCATAAATGAACAATGAGGATTTATTTATTGTTCAATGCTTCAACACCAGGAAGGGCCTTACCTTCCATAAATTCAAGAGATGCTCCACCACCTGTAGAGATGTGATTCATCTTGTCAGCAAGATGGAACTTCTCAGCAGCTGCAGCAGAATCGCCACCACCAATAATTGTGTAAGCGTCTGTATCAGCACAAGCCTGTGCTACTTGACGAGTACCATTCGCGAATGGCTCCAATTCAAATACGCCCATTGGTCCATTCCATACAACCAATTTGGAGTTCTTGATGACTTCAGCATACAAAGCACGTGTTTTTGGTCCGATGTCCACGCCTTCCCAACCTACAGGAATGCTATCGATATCAACGATTTGAACATTTGCATCCGCGCTGAAATCGTCAGCAATAACGATATCGACCGGAAGCATAAAGTTCTTACCAAGTTCTTTCGCTTTCGCGATGAATCCTAGCGCAGTATCAAGCTTAGAATCATCACATAGGGATAGACCAATCTCATGCCCTTGTGCTTTAAAGAACGTGTAAGCCAATCCGCCACCGATAAGAACATTATCAGCAAGGTTGAGTAAGTTATTGATTACGTCAATTTTATCTTTAACCTTAGATCCCCCAACGATTGCAGTGAAAGGACGTTCAGGTGTGGAGAATGCTTTACCAAGCACGGACAATTCTTTTTCCATCAATAGTCCAGATACCGCTGGTAAAATGTGAGCGATACCTTCAGTAGAAGCATGCGCACGGTGAGCGGCGCCGAAAGCGTCATTCACGAACAAGTCTGCTAGTTCAGCAAATTGTTTCGCTAGTTCAGTGTCATTCTTCTCTTCTCCAGGATAGAACCGCACGTTCTCAAGCAACAATACGTCACCATTAGTCATTCCAGCAATTTGGGCCTTAACAGCTTCGCCTACAGCCTCATCCGCTTTGATAACCTTCTTACCAAGCAATTCAGACAGACGCTCAGCAGCAGGAGTCAAGCGCATAGATTCTACGACTTCTCCCTTTGGACGTCCCATATGACTTGCCAAAATAACCTTAGCTCCGCGTTCTACCAAGTAGTTAATCGTTGGTAGCGTTTCACGAATACGTGTATCATCGGTAATTTTACCATCTTCGAGCGGCACATTGAAATCGACACGAACAAATACTCTTAACCCATTAACTTCTACATCACGTACACTCTTTTTATTCATCTCCACGTTCCCCCACACCCATTATATTTTTATCGATTGGAATCCAAGGAATAACATTTCAAAACAACTACGGCTTAACGCCAAGTAAGAGCGTAACCGTTATCCAACGCACATTATCTTAAATTTGAAATTCTATTTCATTATTGTAGAAAGAGCGGAAACCATATTACCCGTTTCCGCTCTTTAAATTTGCTGTCTTTGGCTGTATTACTTAGCCAATTTAGCGAAGTGCTCCAACGTACGAACAAGTTGTGCTGTGTAGGACATTTCATTATCATACCAAGCAACAGTCTTAACCAATTGTTGGTCACCAACAGTCAATACTTTTGTTTGAGTTGCATCAAACAAGGAACCGAAAGTAATACCTTTGATGTCAGAAGAAACGATTTCGTCTTCTGTGTAACCGTAAGTTTCGGAATCAGAAGCTGCTTTCATAGCTGCGTTAACTTCATCAACAGTTACTTTTTTATCAAGAACAGTGATCAATTCAGTCAATGAACCAGTTGCAACTGGAACACGTTGAGCTGCACCATCCAATTTACCTTTAAGTTCAGGAATAACTAGGCCGATTGCTTTAGCAGCACCAGTTGTGTTAGGGATGATGTTCTCAGCTGCTGCACGAGCACGACGGAAGTCACCTTTGTTGTGTGGAGCATCCAATGTATTTTGGTCACCAGTGTAAGCGTGAATTGTAGTCATCAAACCGGAAACAATTCCGAATTGATCTTGCAATGTTTTAGCCATTGGTGCAAGACAGTTCGTTGTGCAAGAAGCACCAGAAATAACTGTTTCAGTACCATCAAGGATGTCATGGTTAACGTTATATACAATTGTCTTAACGTCGCCAGTAGCTGGAGCAGAGATAACGACTTTTTTAGCGCCGCCTTTCAAATGCTTCTCAGCTGCTTCTTGAGATACGAAGAATCCAGTACATTCAAGAACGATTTCTACGCCAAGCTCTCCCCAAGGCAATTCTTCAGGGTTACGGTTAGCTAGAACCTTAACTTCTTTTCCGTTAACTTTGAAGAATCCGTCATGTACTTCAACGTCACCGTCAAAGCGACCTTGTGTTGTATCATATTTTAAAAGATGAGCTAACATTTTAGCGTCTGTCAAGTCATTAATAGCAACTACTTCGATACCTTCCACAGCTTGAATACGGCGAAATGCAAGGCGACCAATACGTCCAAATCCATTAATACCAACTTTAATAGTCATTTAATAGTTCCTCCCAGAATTCGTTTTTATTTATTCAAGACGGGTTATTAAGCCTGTCGTGACAACAACATCATACTTCGGTAAAAAATATTAATATTCTAAGTTGTGAGAGCCTTTTCTTCCATCTCTCTCTCAATTTCCAGGGCGCAAGCTTCATCTGTAACGAGTATATCTTCCTGACCGAACTTGAGAACGGCGTGTATTGCTCTGGCTTTACTCTTACCGCCTGCAATCCCGATCACAATTTCAGTCTTCTTGATATCCTCCAGTCGAAGACCTAGAATCATCATCTTGTGAACTATAGCACCCTCGTCATTGAAATAATAACCAAAGGACTCTGCGATAGCACCATCGGTCCTAATCGCTTCAACAGTAGCCGAATCAAGCTTTCTACGACGTGTCATTTCCATGGCATCACCAATACCGTGTACAATAATTCGCGACTGTCTGATAATCTGCACAATTTCCTGAATGTTAACATCTTGGACAAGTGATTGATAAGCATCTTCGCTGAGCAAGTCAGGTAGATGTAATAATCGATATTGGGCGCCTACACTCTTAGCCATCGTTGAGGCAATGGTGTTCGCTTGGAACTCCATGCTCTCTCCCAACCCTCCACGGGCAGGCACGAACCAAGTCCGTTTAACGTGAGCAGATGACGGTTGCGTCAATTGCTCAGCCACTGCAGCAAGTGTAGAACCTCCTGTAACCGCGATTATATCTTCATCACCCATGACGCTAAGCAGCGCTTTCGCTCCTGCACGCCCCAGCTCTCGCTTGGATAACGATGATACTTCTGAATCACCAGGCACAATCACTACTTTACGCAGTCCATAGGCTTGACGAATTTTCTCTTCCAAATCAGCGAGTCCGAATAGATTCTTAGCGATGGGTTCAAGCGACTCAAGCAATTTCTTACCTGCATCACTTATTCTCATACCCTTGCTCTCAATCTCAATCAATCCTTGTGATTTCAACAGGTCCGTCTCGGCACGCAACACGCGTTCCGTCATATGGAGCGATACAGCAAGTGTTCTGCGACCGATCATATCACACAACATGATGCGGTGAAGAATGCTATACCTTGTCTTGAGTATTTCCATGAGATCAGGTAGAAGCTGCTTTTGTATTTCCAATAAATTTCGCACGCTCTCCACTCCTGCTATATTCTCAATGGCCTTAAAATGTCCCATAAGAACTTTTTATGTCCCACTACCATTCTACTCAATATTTGCTCCTGTTGCAAGTGTTCCATGAGTATATTTTACAACGACTTATTTTCTTATACATCATAGCTCGTCCACCCATGCCATACCTGATTCATAAGCCTACTTATAGAAGGTGGACATTGATATCCCTTGCTATTCTGCCATAGATATCATATAATAATTCTTGCTATTGATTTTGCGCCCGTGGTCAAATGGATATGACGTAGGCCTCCGAAGCCTGAGATCGAGGTTCAATTCCTCGCGGGCGCACCATTTATATTTTACAATAGCTAACTACTATATTATTAACCAAACCATCAAAAGCCAATCATGGCTCTTTTTTTTGTCTTGAGTTTGACTTTCTTTGACTTTTTGATTTAAAATGTTTATCATGTGGTAAATACGGTAATCGTATGTATAATAAAGGTTATAATTTAGCTATTAAAGGGAGGTTTTCAACGTGGGTTTCATTCCTATGGTCGTTGAACAAAGCAACCGCGGCGAACGCGCATATGACATCTATTCTAGACTTTTGAAAGATCGCATCATTTTCTTGGGCTCTGATGTTAATGATGTCGTTGCCAATTCCATCATCGCACAATTGTTATTCCTAGCTGCTGAAGATCCGGAGAAGGATATCTCCTTATATGTAAACAGTCCTGGTGGATCGATTACAGCCGGAATGGCGATATTCGATACGATGCAATATATTAAACCAGATGTATCCACCATCTGCGTAGGTATGGCCGCTTCAATGGGTGCATTCTTGTTGAACGCTGGTGCTATTGGCAAACGTTTCGCTCTACCAAACAGTGAGATCATGATTCACCAACCTTTGGGTGGTGCGCAAGGTCAAGCATCAGATATCGAGATTCGTGCGCGTCGCATTCTCAAAATGCGTGATAAGTTGAACAAAATTTTGTCCGAACGTACAGGACAACCGCTTGAGCGTATTGAGAAGGACACTGATCGTGATTACTTCATGAGCGCTGCAGATGCTGCATCCTATGGTATCATCGACAAAGTAATCGAGCGTCCGTTAGCATTAGATAGTAAATAATTAATTCAAAAAACCTTACTCCTATATATTAGGGGCAAGGTTTTTTTGTATTTTCAGAAAGAAATCTATTTAAAAAGGCTAGTCCCTTTCGGCAACACCTGATTATACGGAATCAAGAACGTTGGAATGCCCACAGCATACGGTGTATGTTCATACTGTTGAAAGAACACCGCTAGCCCATCTGGTTTGAGATAGTAGTCCGCGTCAGTATCAAGGCCTTTAAATTGCCCATAATAGCCATTGATGTCTTTTAGATTCTTCTCTACGAGTTTGTCTAACTCCAATTTGTAATTGGGATTTTTCTCTTTCAATAGATCCTCTAATGTAATTACCTTCCCATCCTTCAATGAAAAAGTAAACCCTGTTCGAATGGTACTATCGTGGGCTCCTCCAGTATAGCTGTACTGATCTACGGCTAGGCTTAACACGTCATTCTCATTGTAGGTTACGACAAAATTCTGAAAAGCTTGGTACATGTAATCGACAGAACTATCTCTCTTCTTCTCCTGTTCTTTCGAATCTTCTATAAACTGAGTCTTGTACTTCTCCAACACAGCGTTGATGTTCTTCTCAGCCTCTTTATTCCCTAATCCACTAACGGTAGGATAACGCATCAGGAATAATGTATCCTTCGTCTTCGTTTCTAATAGCTCCGTTGCAATTTTAATATCATTCTCAACTCTCAGTGTCATACTTAAGGACTTCAGAGATGGATCCCATACACCCTGTACTCCCAAATAGTCGCTTATTAGTTTGAAAGGGATGTAGATCTTGCCGCCAATATTCTTCACTTCGTAATCGTAAATATAATAGTTATTAACGTTTGCATTTACCCCATATTCAGATACATCCATATTTAACTGTTTATATCCACTGCCAAGGCTGTAGGTTCTTGTTCCTGGATTATAAGATAAAGCTATCCTTAGCTGGTCTCTCAGTACAGTCACCGGTATGAGAGTATTCCCCTGATTAATCAACCCCTTTTGGGATACCGTCTTACCCTTCCATTTCAAAATAACCGATGTCTGTTCCGCCGTGTTCTTCGTCGTTGGTGCCGCAAAGACTGTGGCCTGTCCTATATATCCAAAGCTTGTTATTAGGAAGCCTGCCAGCATTGCTGAAATGCTATATTTCAATACTCTATTCATAACTAACACTCCCTTCATTACAACCCAATTAATGGTATTACCCAAACAGAGGACATCGAAACATAAACATTTTTTCAAAAAAAACCTTGCTCCCACAGATTTCGGGGGAACAAGATTAATGAATACTATTCGAAGAGGTGCGTCCCTTTCGGTAATACCTGATCATACGGGATGACAAAGGTCGGATTGCCTGCAGCATAAGGTGCATATTCATACTGTTGGAAGAACAACGCTAACCCACTTGTTTTGAGATAATATGAAGCATTCGCATCAAGTCCTTTAAATTCACTATAATAACCCTCGAATTCCTGTAAACTCTTCAATACGAATTTATCTAGTGTTACTTTGTACGTAGAATTCTTATCTTTCAAAAGATCATCGAGCGAAAGTAGCTTCCCGTCTTTCAATGAGAATGTTAATCCTATGCGATTGTTCATACCATGTGCTCCACCTGTGTAACTATACTGATTCATTACAAGGCTTAACAAGCCATTCTGATTATAGGTCACGAGATAATTTTGCAGGAATTCATAAGGATGCTCAACAGAACCATCTCTATTCGCAGCCTGCACATTAGATGCATCAACGAACTCCTTCTTGATCTTCTCTAATACAGAATTAATCTCTTTCTCCGCATCCGTACTCACAAGCCCACCGATGACAGGGTACTGCAGAAGAAATGATGCATCCTTAGTCTTCGTGTCGACTGACTCTGCTGTGATCACAACGTCATTCTCCACTCTAGGAGTCATACTCAAAGACTTTAATGACGGATTCCACACGCCTTGAACCCCTAAATAGTCACTCACTAATTTAAACGGAACATACAACCTGTCCCCGATATTCTTCACTTCGTACTCATTCACATAGTAGTCATTCACATAGTAGTCATTGATTCTGGTGTCTATGCCATATTCAGTGACAGCTATATTTAATTGTCTATATCCAGTACCCAGGCTATATGTTCTCGTTGCCTGATTATATGATAAAGGTAGCCCAAGTTGATCTCTCAGCACAGTTACAGGAATCAATGTACTCCCCTGACTAATCAATCCTTTTTGAGATATCGTCTTATCCTTCCATTTCAGAAGTACAGATGTCTGCTGTACAGTGTTCTTCGTGATCGGTGCCGGTCCCGCAAAGGCTGATGTCTGTCCTGTAAAACCAATACTAGTTACAAGAACACCTACCACTAATACGGCTGCACTATATTTCATTACCTTATTCATTTCTAAGTAATCCCTCCGACGACTAAATAATGGTATTCCACTCATAGTATATCGAATTAGGAAATGAATAAGGTAACATCCGAGTAACAGTATTGTCGCTAGTTATCTGCACAAGACGGGTACTACGCGCGCGTGTGGTAACCCTTGTCTCCATAAGGCTCCAACTTATCTAGCCACTTCTGCTCTAACTCCACTAATTCATTTCGATATTTTTTATTCGTTGGATGGTTTACAGGTACGTTCAAAGGGATCATCCCAATAAGAGATTCACCTTCTTCTAGCTTCAGTTGCTCCAATATTTCCAACTTAAATTGTTGTTCACCATATTCCTTCCATTCCTTCTGCAAGGGTACACAATCATGATTCCCCATGTTTAGTATAAATACCTCTTTATTCAGCGCTCCATGTAAATTCAAGCTACTTCCAATCCACACCTTACCATTCACCAAATTACAAATCTGAAACACACCTATCTTGCGTGGTAGCTGTTGATACTCGTTGACTAACTGTTTACGTCTTTGTTGATCCATTATCCTTCACTCCTATAACTTCATTTGTTATTTGTATAGACTGAACTAAAGGTGAAATTGAACTTTAGTTCAGTCTATTTACATAGATTGAGCTAAAGATGAAATTGACGTACTTTAGTTCAGTCTATTTCGCTTTACTTTTCACCCAATAGCGACTACCATCTGCTTCTCGGTCCATAAATCCATATTCGATCAAATAACGTCTTAATGTGACATAGTCATCTAGGCGCGCTTTCAAGATTTCATTGACCTCTTTCTCCGAATAGTGCTTTTGAACATCAAATAATTTCGTGAGATATCGCATAATAACAATTCTACGCTTCTCCTTCTTCGGGAACTCCTTTAACGGGCCATCTAAGCCTTGATTGAAATAGATCTTGAGAATCTCTTCGTTCTCTTGTTCCGTAATGGCATGCCGCTCATCCAGTAAGGAAGGGGAATCATGAATGTGAATATACTTGCTCTTATGACTCGACCGCTCCTCTACAAGTTCCATAATGGACAGAAACACCTTCGCTTGCTTCATCTTCTCCCGTAATGTAAACCGATGATTACGAATAGTAGAGGAACTTCCGCCATCTAATTCTTTAACGATCTCTTGATCGCTGAGTCCCATTTGAAAATAGTTCAGTAACGTTCGTTGTAACTCCGTTAACCCAGTCCATTTCTTATCGAGTCCCAGTAAAAAGTCCACCATCGACGTATGCTCACTCGCAATATGACGACGCACATACTTCTCAGCTTCGTATAATACGCCCTCATCCTGATAGATAATGCCTTTCTCATAACGTTTGCCGCAGACCAAACATTCATACACCTCGTGCTCTTGATCGAACACGTATCCTTGCTTCATTTCTTCCATACTTGCGTTCCAGAACAATTCAGATAAATGAGTCATATTCATAGACACCCTTCAGTTTCGTTTGCTTTATTAATAAACATTATATATTATTGTTTGTTTTATTTCAAGTTACACATCAGAGTATACGGGAGTCCAATTCCCATTTAACATAGCAAAAAAGCAGTCCAAAGCTACGATTGTAGCTTCGAACTGCTTTCTGTGTATCCCTTACCTTACTAGCAATTTAGGCGGATAGGATTAGGATATTATTCCCGTCCACTTTTCAATTCTGTCCAATAACGGTCATAGAATTGTAGGCTATCGCCTACATCACTTAACCACTCTACTCGATTTAATTCATCCGCAGAGAGATTAATCATTGTATTATTGCGGTATGTTTCACTATGGAACTCCATAGCCTTAGTATTTGGATCACTATATCCAATCGCTTCATAATTCGCTGCACTTACTTTAGGATCTAACATATAATTAATAAATTTCTCTGCTAACGCTTTGTTCTTAGCCCCTTTAGGGATGGCGTAGTTATCAGAGAATATCGTTGCGCCTTCTTTTGGTACCACATAGGCAATATCAGGATTGTCTTTCACAATATACGCGGCATCCCCGGACCATACTGTGCTGATCCAACCTTCTTCTTGAATCATTTTTTGTTTAATTGTATCCGTATCAAAAGCAAGCACGTTCGGAAGTAATTTCTTAAGATCATCTACGGCAGTTTTAATCTCCGTTTGATTAGTCGTACTGTTAGAGAAACCATGTTTCTTAAGAGCCATACCGATCATTTCACGGTTGTCATCCAATAGCAATACTTTGCCCTTGTAAGCTGGATTCCATAGATCTTCCCAACTATCGATTGGGTCTTTAATATATTTCTTGTTATATGCAATTCCGGTTACACCAGAAGTATAGACAATGGAATATTTATTGCCTGGATCGAACGTTGGATCTTTGAATGTATCCGCAATGTTTGTGTAATTGGGGATATTATTCTTATCCAGTGGTTCAAGCAGATTGTTCTTGATCATCGTCTCCACCATATAATCAGAAGGTTGGATCAGATCATAACCTCCGCCTCCAGCTTTAATCTTAGCTAAAAGGTCCTCATTGTTTGCAAAAATATCATAGGTTACGTCCACATTGAACTCTTTCTCGAAATCTGATATTACCGTTTCATTGAAATTATCCGCCCAACTGTAAATATGCAACTTCTCCTTAGAAGAACAACCAGCCAACAGAGAAATGGCCAACACGCCTACTCCTAGCATACTTAACAATCCAGTTCTTTTCACAGTTACGTATCTCCTCTCTTTCGTCACACCATTGTATTTGAAAGATTCACAAGCCATGACTCTCACAGCTTGATTATCTAACATTCAAGATAAATTAGTTCTCACACTTTAGACATTAAAAGGGCAGCATCTTATGTTTCTTCTGACCTTTACCACGGTTCAATACGTATTGCGCTAACAATATTAACGTAATGCTAACGAGAATTAACAGTGTACAGAGTGCATTGATCTCCGGTGAGATTCCTCGTTTTACTTGTCCATAAATATAGATTGGAAGCGTCGTAGAGCTAGGCCCAGCCACGAAGAAACTAACCATGAAATCATCAAGGGAAAGCGTAAAGGCGATCAACGCCCCCGAAATGATACCAGGCGTAATCTGTGGTAATGTAACATGCCGAAACGTTTGCCAATACGTAGCTCCCAGATCCTGTGCTGCTTCTTCAAGCTGTCTGCCCATACCTGCCAATCTGGCATTCACGACAACATATACATAAGACATACTGAATGTGATATGAGCAATCATAACCGTGGACTTTCCTAATGGAATCTGTAGTTGACTGAACAATACCAACAACGACAGTCCCATGATAATATCCGGTATAATCACAGGCATATACAGCACCCCATTTAGCGGACCTCTCCACTTCCTCGCTATATCCCGCATGGACAAAGCTGAAATTGTTCCTAAAAGGGTGGCTGCAATCGTAGATACTACTGCTACAATGAGACTATTCGTTAAAGCTTCCATGACGTGGCGATCTTTCAGTAAGGAAACATACCAGTCTAAGGTAAATCCTTTCCAATCTCCGCTTAGTCGTGTGTTGTTGAATGAATACACCATAACAAGTACAATCGGCACATAAATGAAAATCATCATTAGCGCAGAATGAATACCGAGAAGAGGATGTCCTTTCTTCTTCATACGTTCCCCCCCTCCCTTGTTCGATCGCTTCGAGACTTCATCACTCGGCTAAATAATATAATCAGTACGAGCGAAGTCAGGACAAAGATAACCGAAAGAGCTGAACCGAAAGGCCAATTGCGCGCCCCTAGGAACTGAGCTTGAATAATATTACTAATCATAGAGGATTTAGACCCCCCTAGAATATCTGTCACAACAAACATTCCTGCGGTAGACACAAACACGAGCACAGACCCGGTCATAATACCTGCTTTACTCTGTGGTAATGCAATGTGCCAGAATGCCTTCCAACGACTAGCCCCTAGATCACTTGCAGCATCTAACAAACGTCGATCAATCTGCTCTATAGCTACATATAGCGGTAGCACCATAAAAGGAACAAAATTATAGACCATTCCTAGCAGAACAGCTCCCTTTGTATACAGCATTTGCAAGGGTTCATCGATCCATCCGAAATGGATCAATAAACTATTGACCACGCCCTGAGTTCTGAGCAACAATACCCACGCATAAGTCCGAATCAAGAAATTAATCCAGAACGGAATTGTAATCAGAATCAGACCCCAATTCTGCACTCGGGGAGAGGAATTCGCTAAGTAGTAAGCTAAAGGATAACTTACAACAAGACATATCACTGTCGTTGTGATTGATAGCACAATCGTATCCCAATAAATACCCAGATAGAGGGAGTCCCAAAATGTTTTATAGCCTTCCCAACTAAAACTATAGACAACATTACCCAGTGTGTCGCGTTGCATAAAAGACATCGCTACGACGATAAGCATAGGTACAATCAGAAATAAACCTAACCATATGAGTACCGGTGTAAAGAACCATTTAGACTTGTTCACGGCTGGATCACCACCTCATCCTTAGGGTTCCAGCTCACCCCAATTCGCTCACCTACTCGCCAAGATTCTTCATCTGTAGAATCCAGTACGATGGTTACCGTCAAGGCTTGTTGCTCACCTACTTGATCAAGTACAACCATTAATTTATGCACATTCCCTAAATACAGTACATCTTGAATTACGCCTGACTTCATTGAACCTTCTTCGCTTCGTTGCGGGCGTAGTTTCTCAGGTCTTACGGCAAATGAACCTTGGGGAGAAGTGAAAATATTATTCTCACCGACAAAAGTTGCAGCAAACAGCGTACGTGGCGATGAGTAAATTTCTTTAGGGGTTCCGATCTGCTCAACCTGTCCATTATTTAAAATAACAATGCGATCAGACATCATCATAGCTTCTTCTTGATCATGTGTTACATACACGAATGTAATACCAAGTGTACGTTGAAGATGCTTCAACTCGGTTTGTAAGTTTTTGCGTAGTTGTAAATCGAGCGCACCAAGTGGCTCATCAAGCAATAATACTTTAGGTTTATTCACTATAGCTCGGGCAATAGCTACTCTCTGTTGTTGACCTCCTGAGAGCTGATGAGGGTACCGCGATGTTAGAGCCGTTAATTGCGTCATGGCAACAGCCTCTGCAATCCGCTCCTTTTGTTGTTCCTTCGGAATCTTTTTCATTTTAAGACCAAATTCAATATTTTCTTCCACAGTCATATGCGGAAATAGAGCATAATGCTGAAATACTAAGTTCAAATCTCTTTCGTTAGGAGGATTATCGGTAACCACTTTCCCAGCAAGCACAATATTCCCACTAGTCGGTTGTTCAAATCCCGCAATCATACGAAGAATGGTCGTCTTGCCACATCCACTCGGTCCAAGCAACGTGAGAAATTCACCTTCCTCAATAACCATAGACAATGGTTTCACCACCACTTGCCCTTGAAATTGTTTCTCGATCTCAACGAGTTCAATCATAAGTACCATCCCCTTTTTTATCATATATCCGTTCATTTATCCTTGAGTATATAACCTCTTACATTTTGAAAAAGCCATATCATCTGTATGGCTTACTTTTATTGTTATTATTCAACCATTTGATTTCAAAAATTCGTAGCATTTTCGCATATTCACTATAACGTTTTTCTCCTTGAGGTACAACATCTTTCTATCATCATCGACAAGTACCTGGCAACTTTCGTCACAATATAGTAATGATTGAGATACAAGTAAGAATAGCGAATGAAGTGCATTTTATAATTTCTTATATTTGAACAAAAACCTATACTATCTTATTATCACAAAAAAGTCACCTTTCCGCGACAATAGCTTGTCGAAGAAAGGTGACTTTTGAGCGCACAACGGTTGTTTTTAGAAATTATTTAAGTTCGAACTGAACACTAAGCTGCGTAGACACTTTCACTTCGCCTGCTTCAACAGCTGTTGGGCCTGCTGCGTCCATACTTGACTTCGAATTCATTAACATCTCTCTTTGTCCGTATACGATGGAGTCATTAGCATCACCTTGATTCACAACCAGTACTATACCTAATGTCCGATTTGCTGCTTTGGCAATTGCATTTGCCTTCACAGTAGCATTCGCCATGGCTTTCTCAATCACTTTTGTTTCGAACTGGTCACTATTCTCTACAGAGAAGCGAACATTATCAATACTATTTGCCCCAGCCGTTGATGCTGCATCAAGCAATTGGCCAATTTTAGTAAGATCACGATACGCAACTTCAATGGTATGATTCGCGTTGTATCCTTTTACCTTTTGCCCTTCTTTTTCCGTGTAGACGTAATTAGGTTGTACATAGAACTGTGTAGTCTTGAGATCTTTATCAGCTATCTTCCATGTTTTCTTCAATAAATCATTCAGTTTCTGCATCTTAGCCGCATTTGCCTTCTGTGCCGCTTGAGCCGTCTCCGCCTGTGAAGTTACACCGATCGATAGATATGCGATATCCGGTGTGATGGATATTTCACCTTTACCGACAACATTGATCACATTACGTTGAACTTCATCCGCATACACTTTCGATCCCAATGAACTCACCCCTGTTAACCCAAACACTAACGCCCCAGCAATCATTATACTTCCTGTCATCTTTACCCAACTTTTCATAACTTCGCCCCCTAAAAGTTTTACGAAGTAAAACTTACTTCGTAAGCATTAACCTAGTTTTATGAAGTAAAGCTACTTCGTAAGCGTAATCCTAGTTTTACAAAGTAAAACTTACTTCGTAAGCAGTTCATCCTTCATTTACCTTTTAGACGAGGTTTATTGGAAAATGTTGCATAGAAAGACAAACAATTTTGATTGCTAAATTTAACTTGCCTATTCTACCAGTAATCTAAGGTTTTTCTCAGCATTCTTCGTATTATCCAGACTCACTTGATTGTTGTTAAGTAAGGATTGTAGGGTTGCCGAAAGTTCTTCTAAAGTAGCTGACGTCTGCTCATTAACAGAAGCCAAATGATTCGTTGAATCGCCCACAGAACTAGAGAACTGAGTCACTTTCTGCATCATACCTCCATACTCCTCCGAAACTTGGAGTAGTGTTCCAATGGAACCTTTAATAGATTCAAAAGCATCAGCTGTCTCTTGGGTCAGTTCACTGCTCATTTGCATACGTTTGGCTACCAAGTTCATTCTTTGCAGCGTCCCATTCGTCTGTTCTGAGAATCCTTGTAGTTGCGTCGTAATCTGTTCTGCCGAATTTGAGGTAAGCTCTGAAAGTTTACGTATTTCCATAGCAACGACGGAGAAACCACGTCCATATTCCCCTGCACGGGCCGCTTCTATACTCGCATTTAGAGAAAGTAAATTCGTCTGATTCGCTATTTCACGTATAGTCTGGCTAAATTGAGAAGTTTCATTCACACGCACCGTAAGTTCCTGAATATCGGACGCCATCGCATCAATTTCCTCTTTGAATTCAAGGATTGTACCACTTAACGTCTCGACCTTTTCCTTACCCATTATAGATAGATGGTTCGTCTCATTGGTCTTGTCGATAAGTGTCTCCGTAGAGGTTGTCATTTCATGTATCATAACGCCCATCTTCTGAATCGAATCATTAATGGAAAGTGTTGTATCTACTTGCGTTACAGCACCCGTTGCTATTTCCTGAAATGCCACGTTCATTTCTTGAAACGAAGATGTGTTATCTTCCATAGATTGCGTGATATCTTTCATGTTTTGTGACACGACAACGACATTTCCCACTAATTGTTCCTTCTGTACTTGTTGATCATTCAGTAAATATTCTGATTGCGTACGCGATTCCTCTGTATTCTTCTTTAATGCTTCTGACACACGTAGCAATAAAATAACTATAATACACGCAACCACATAACTACCTATGATTGAAATACCAGTTCCAGAGGTATCTATTCCTTGTATATTCGCCGTGCAAATATATATTGTGAAGCCTAATCCTATTACCAAAGTAATGTATGTAATACTCTGTTTCATGCTAATCAAAGAAAAAATAATTAAGTAATACACCATAGTGATAGCCATTATTGAAGGTTCGTTAATAATTCGAAATCCGTAGCTTAGTAACGTACCTATCATTCCGATATACGCATTCGTGTGTATATATTTACCTTTTAGATGAAACCTTAACATAAATCCCAAAGTAAGAATGCTACATACGCTGCTGATATTATTCATCGACGTAATGTCAGTAGATACTGTTCCTAGCCCCATTACAGTTGAAATAAGTACAGCAATAATAAGAATGAAATTACGTCTTATAACATCCCTATCTCTAACAGAGATTGATTCATCTTTGTGCTTATTAATAGCTCCCAGCAATGATGATTTCATAATTCTTCTCATAACTCCCTCTGATCTGAAATGTTTACTTATACCTTATTTGATAACACTATGTAAGATATTATATATATCGGCAGGATTCTTATCATTGATGAGATCTGTCCATAACAAATTACACATTAATCAAAAAAAAATAGCAGCTAATCCCTATGATGGGTAGCTGCTATTTGTTCGTGATATTGGGGTCTTATTGATTCTCTAATTCTTCCTTACTTACCAAATTTACTAAAGCGGTTACAGCCTGCTCGGCATCAGCACCATCTGCGCTAATATCAACTTCCGTACCAGAACTGATTGCAAGGCTCATGATTCCCATAATACTCTTTGCATTCACTTTTTTATCATCTTTTTCCACGAAAATTTCAGACGAGTACTTATTGGCTTCTTGGACAAACAACGCTGCCGGTCTCGCATGGAGACCCGTCTTTAGACGGACAACTACCGGGTGTTTTATCATGGAAACTTACCCCCTATTTATAAATCTGTACACTGTACACACATTTAATTTAAGAACATTATACCATTATAACATGAAGGACACTAGAAGAAAAAAACTCAGCCATTACGAATCTTATCCGCCATCTCATCAAGCTTACGTAGACGATGATTCACACCTGATTTACTGACGGCACCTTTTAGCATTTCGCCAACTTCCTTCAAGTTCATATCAGGGTGAACAAGCCTTACTTCGGCTACTTCTCGCAATTTCAGAGGCAAATTCTCAAGTCCCAACTCACGTTGTAACAATTTAATATTCTCAATCTGCCTTACTGCCGCGCCAATCGTCTTATTCAGATTCGCAGTCTCACAGTTAACGATACGATTCACAGAATTCCTCATATCTCGCATGATACGAACATCCTCGAATTTGAACAACGATTGATGTGCACCGATCAAGCTGAGAAATTCAATAATTTTCTCGCCTTCTTTAATGTAAAGAACAAAGCCCTTCTTACGCTCAATAAACCGAGCATTCAACTTAAACTGGTTAGCTAAATCTACCAACGCCTTGCAGTGATCTTCATACATAGAAGAAATTTCGAGATGGTATGAAGAACCCTCCGGGTTATTAACGGATCCACCAGCCATAAATGCCCCTCGTAAATAAGCCCTCTTACAACAGTTTTTGCGTATGAGATCTGACTCAATATCTGGTGTGAATAGAAAACCTTCTGAAACAATATACAGTTCCTTCAGAATTTCCTGTACACGAGCAGGTATGCGTACGATATAGACGTTATTCTTCTTCAATCTCATTTTTTTACGCACAAGTAGCTCAGTATGTGCCTGGAAATATTTTTTGATTAAGGAATAAATCCGTCTTGCTATCGCGGCATTTTCTGTCGAGATATCTAATATGACCTTTTTATTCGATAACTGAACAGAACCATTCATACGAATTAACGCTGATAACTCAGCTTTCTCGCAGCATGCCTGTCCTTCGACCATAGTTAATTCTTTTTTCGTCTGTGCCGCAAACGACAAGGGACTCACCTCTCTCGTAAAATCCAATTTTGCACGAGCTGGTAGATATGTTGACTTAGCTTCTCAGCATCATGTCGTAGATATGTCCGGAATAGGACTAGCGTATCGGCAATAACCTGGTAACCTTGTCCTTGCACTTCATCCCAATCCACTTGAACGGGCCTTGCACCCTTTTCGGCATATCTATCTTGCACTTCCGTTGGAATATCACCATTATTTACAATGACATAATCAAATAGCTGTGTACCCACATGATCGTAGATCGCCTTAAGATGATCACTTACTGTATAATTGTCGGTTTCTCCGGGTTGCGTCATTACATTGCATATAAAAATCTTAATCGCTTTTGATGCACATACAGCCTCAACAAGTTTGGGAACGAGTAAATTAGGAAGAATACTTGTATACAAACTACCGGGTCCAATCAAGATGGCATCCGCTTGTCGAATCGCTTCAACAGCTTCTGGCAACGGCTCCACGTGAGCCGGATCAAGGAAAACACGCTTAATTCTTCCACCGTGTTCCGGTATTTTGGATTCTCCGACGACAATACTCCCGTCTTCCATCTCAGCACGAAGCGTTACCGCAACTCCTGCAGCAGGCAGTACTTGCCCCCGAACAGCAAATACCTTACTAAGCTCCCGTACTGCAGTTACGAAGTCGCCCGTAATATCGGTCATCCCTGCTAATATCAAATTCCCAAGACTATGACCTGCAAGTCCTGTACCACTGCTAAAACGATAGCTTAACATTTCCGAAAGTAGCGGTTCTACATCTGCAAGCGCAGTTAATACGTTACGAATATCTCCTGGTGGAGGCATCTGCATCTCACTGCGCAGAATGCCTGAACTTCCTCCATCATCAGCTACAGTGACAATGGCTGTGATATCAAGCGGCTTTTCTTTCAATCCCCGAAGCATAACGGACAATCCCGTTCCTCCACCCATAACAACAATTCGCGGACGCGATCCAGTTGATTCTGCCACTTTCATCATACTTCACCTCATTAATGCCGGTCACGATCACGCTCAGAGTCTCGGTGGCTAACGGAGACCTTCTCCGTCTTACTAACACCCAGCATCTTACCTAGGTACTCAGCAATTGCAACTGAACGATGCTTGCCCCCTGTACATCCGATAGCGATAATGACCTGGCTCTTACCTTCTTTATAATACTGTGGAATTAAGAAATGGAGCATATCCAACAATTTAGTTAAGAACAATTGGGTTTCAGCCCACTTCAACACATAGTCATACACTTCACTGTCTTGACCCGTCCGAGGACGCAAATGATCCACGTAATGCGGGTTCGGCAAGAATCTTACATCAAATACCAGATCCGCATCGATTGGAATACCGTATTTAAACCCAAATGATGTAATATTCACAGATAACGTATTAGGTTCGATATTAGAGAATCGAGAAATGATTTTCTCTTTCAACTGCCCTGGCTTCGTATTACTTGTATCGATCAACTGTGTTGCAGAATCTTTAAGCTCCTCCAACATCTTGCGCTCTAAGCGGATACCATCAAGCGGCATCCCCTCTGGAGCTAGCGGATGACGTCTACGACTCTCTTTATATCTTTGTACTAGAACCGCGTCTGTTGCATCAAGAAATAGAATCTCGCAACGCATCGTGAAATGCTCTTTAATATATAATAAAGATTCAGATAAGGCCGTGAAGAACTCTCGCCCTCTTAAGTCAATGACTAAGGCGATTTTAGCGATCTTACCGTTCGATTGTTCTATTAATTCTCCAAACTTAGGGATCAATACAGGTGGTAGATTATCCACACAGAAGAATCCAAGATCCTCTAAGCTTTGTACTGCAAGTGTTTTCCCCGCGCCTGACATCCCTGTAATAATAATCAAGTTGGCCATGGCCGACGTAGTATTTTCAGTTTCCTGCATCAGCTTCCACTCCCTTGTCAATGAGTCCCACCAGCTGTTGACTGGTATATTCAAACAGGAAGCATGCTATGAACGAAGAAGCAGACCTGCAGCCCCAACAATTCCTGCTTTGTTACCTAATATAGCTGGTAGAATCGATACGCCACGTTGTAGTGGCTCTGGCGTGAATTTTGCAAATACCTCGCGAACTTCATTAAAGAGAATATCGCCTGCATATGCAACACCACCGCCAACGATAAACACTTCAGGGTTCAATACAGCGGCTACAGCTGCCATCGATTTACCTAAATAAAATGCTGCACGGGTTACAATACGTAAGGCCACTTCATCGCCAGCTTTGGCTGCGTCGAATACTTCCTTCGCGTTCATCACTTCTACCGTTGAGAGCGTTGTACGATCTCCACGTTCAACTGCATCCTTCGCCATACGAATAATACCTGTTGCAGAAGATACGGTTTCTAAACAGCCCTTTTTGCCACATCCACATTGGATAGCTTCCAAATCGGGAACAACTGCAATATGTCCAACCTCTCCTGCCATTCCTGACGAACCTTGATAAATCTTACCATCTAAAATAACGCCCCCACCTACGCCTGTTCCAAGCGTATAGCAGACACAATTATCCAATCCGCGTCCCGCGCCACTCCAAGCTTCGCCCAAAGCAGCCACATTAGCATCGTTATCTATTTTTACAGGCTTGCCAAGACGCTCCTCTAGAAGAGAACGTATCGGAACATCCGAAAAACCTAAGTTGGGTGCTTGAACAATAATCCCTTCACGGACATTCGTAAAGCCGGCAACCCCAGCTCCTACACCTACTAGCTGATCCCAGCTAAATGGTGATTTCTCAACAATGTCACGCACATATTGCACGATATTGTCAATTACGACTTCAACGCCTTTTGCAACCTCCGTGGGACCTTCATGCGTTAGAAGAAGATTCCCCTCTTGATCACAAATCCCAACTTTAATCGCCGTTCCACCTAAATCCACACCAACATAGATACTTTCAGACATGTTCCAGCCACCTTTTTTCAATCTAAAATAGTTTTGAGCCTACGTACCCACTATAAGTGATGCCCTCATTCTGGTCAAGAGAAGCTAGACTCTATCATAAAGCCATTCGATAGAATTAAAGCTTCATTATATAGCCTATTCAGAGGATATCATGTGAGTCATTGCAGCTTTTGTGATTAATTGCACAAGCAATATAGATAGTTATGACAATTGTCATCTGCATAAGGTGACAGTCTTAACTAACAAGTACGCAGCATATTTCTTAAAATATAAGAAAGAATACGTTCCACTTGATACTTCGTTCCTTATATTTCCGCTAAAACGAGTTCCGTCTATGAAAAGGATGGCATTGCCGTTTCTACTAGTGATGAAGTTAAGAGTTATTTCAAATGCCAATGGAGGTTTTATGTATGGACACAATTGTGGAAATGAAACATGTAAGCAAGCAATTTGGAAATAAAAAAGCTGTGGACGATGTCTCCCTTTTGATTGAAAAAGGCTCTATCGTTGCCATTCTTGGTCCTAACGGAGCAGGAAAAACAACGGTGATATCCATGTTATTAGGTCTGATTAAGCCAACTCAAGGCACCGTACAAGTAATGGGTAAGGACCCTAGGGATATAGAAGTACGACAAAAAATCGGTGCAATGCTACAAGAGGTTAGTGTCATGGATGCTTTGAAGGTACATGAGCTCATTGATTTAATTCGTAGCTACTATCCTCGGCCTCTTGATATCGATCAACTGACTCCACTTACGGGTCTACAAGATAAAGATCTAAACCGATATGCCAATAAGTTATCTGGCGGTCAGAAGCGTAGACTTGGGTTCACTCTCGCACTTGCTGGTAACCCTGATCTGATCTTCTTAGATGAACCCACCGTCGGGTTAGATGTAACCGCTCGTCGTGTGTTCTGGGATCAAGTCCGTACACTGACGACACAAGGTAAAACCATTCTATTTACAACCCATTACCTACCAGAAGCTGAAGACTATGCAGACCGCGTTATTTTATTTGATCAAGGGGTTATCATTGCTGATGGTACACCTGACGCTATCAAATCTAAGCTTACCTTATCCTCTGTCTCCTTTAAATCGGAAGATTCTGATCTACGTGACATCCTACGCAAATTACCAAATGTTAGTGATGTATATGAAAAGGACGGACGAATCTATACCGTTACCGAAGATACAGACGGCATGTTGGCATCCATCTTTGAGAATAAATTCGCAGTAAGGGATATCCGAGTCGAACACGGTCGCCTTGACGATGCTTTTGAACAATTAACAACACATGCTGAAATAGATAACAAAGGAGCGGTTAAATCATGATGAACGTGATAACCATGCAGTGTAAAGCGGAGTTGCTAAGAATATTCCGAAATCCTTATTATGTATTCTGGTCTTTGATTTTACCTATCATTTTCTATTATATATTCACTCGGATCGTGAACACCAACACCGACGATAATGGATTATGGCAAGCGCATTATTTGATGTCCATGACCACATTTAGTGTGATGGGTTCTTCCATCATGACGCTGGGTATTCGTATCGTACAGGAACGGGTTCATGGCTGGTCCACGTACATGAGAATTACGCCACTTCCTGAAGGTGTGTATTTCTTTGGCAAAATGTTCGGGCAATCAGTGATGCATTTATTTTCTATTATCATTATTTTTGTAGCTGGATATATCATCAATGGCGTGTCCCTATCTGCGTCACAGTGGATTCTCAGTGGATTGTGGATATTAATAGCATGTGCACCATTCCTAGCCTTAGGTACATTAATTGGAACAATGAAAAAAGTGGACACTGCAAGTGGCGTTAGTAATGCAGTCTATATGGTATTAGCTATATTGGGCGGCATGTGGTTCCCTACGGATTCATTTCCAAAAGGATTGCAAATGGTGAGTCACTGGTTACCTTCCTATAACTTTGGAAATGGTGCTTGGGAGCTTATTCAAGGCAATGCCCTTAGGTGGGAAAATATACTAATTTTAATCGGATATCTTGTTTTCTTCGTGGTATTATCAACTTATATCCGAAAAAAACAGGAAGTGGTGTAGCTCCCTATGCACGAACGCTTTAATTTTTTCCCCAAAAAATTAGGATACTTCCCTTATTTTTGGCTCATTTATATCTTATTTCCTGTCTTTTATATGGCTCAAGAGCATGGTATAAAGATGGTATGCGGTTATTTAATGATCGGGGTATTCGTGGTCTCCTATCGACAGCTTTATTTCGCTTCAGAGCAAGGGAGTTTTTCCTATTGGCTTGCCTCACAGATGGCTATTATTACGATTCTCAGCTTATTTTATAACCCTTACAATTTATTCATGGGTTTCTTCACCGCTAACTTCATCGGATATTACACTAATTCGTTAAAATTTAAGATATCCTTAATTTCATTAGCAATCATTGAAATGCTACCGATTGTTCTGAATTTGAAGAACATTCATCCAATGGAATACTTTTTCTTTCTCCCGTTTATCATCATAATGCTGATCACTCCTTTTGGAATACAATCTATGAATAAACACCGACAGCTTGAGATGAAATTAGATGAGGCCAATGAACATATTAAACAACTCGTTAAGCGAGAAGAAAGGATGCGTATTGCAAGAGATCTGCATGACACACTTGGACACACATTGTCTTTGATTACCTTGAAGAGTCAGATTGTGGATCGACTCATTACTAAGGATCCAGCACGTGCTCAGCTCGAAGCCAAAGAGATTGAGCGTACATCAAGGGCAGCACTTCGTCAGGTTCGCGAACTTGTATCGGATATGCGTGCGGTTACGATCGCTGAAGAAATGCTGGAGGTACAGGTCATTTTACAAAGTGCCGATATCGCCTCCCATTTCGAAGGGGATACTGACCTTGTCGGAGTACCCGATCTAACTCAGAATATTCTCAGTCTATGCCTTCGGGAAGCGATTACGAATATTGTGAAGCATAGCGGAGCGAAGCGTTGTTCGGTTCGCCTTGAACATAAGAACTCAGAAGTTACGCTCATCATTCGTGATGATGGTATTGGGCTCAAAGAAGATCATCAAGATGGCAATGGATTAAAAGGCATGAACGAACGTCTTTCTTTAATCGAGGGTTCTTTAGCAGTATCTTCAGGGGAAGGTACCATATACTCTATCAATATACCTATCATCATTAAGGAGGAGACCGCATGATACGAATCCTTATTGCCGAAGACCAACGAATGTTACGCGGTGCATTAGCTTTACTATTAGATTTAGAAGATGATATCGAAGTGGTAGGTCAGGCTTGTGATGGTGAGGAAGCCTTGTCTCTCATCACTTCCCTTCAACCAGATGTCTGCTTGCTGGACATCGAGATGCCCGTCAAGACGGGTCTGGATGTCGCTGAACAATTGATCGAACGAGGTTCCACTACTAGAGTCATCATTCTAACCACCTTCGCTCGTACCGGTTACTTCGAGCGTGCCGTAAAAGCAAATGTTCAAGGATATCTATTAAAAGATGGACCGACTGAGCAACTTGCAGAGTCTATTCGACGTGTCATGAAGGGGCATCGAGAGATTTCCCCTGAACTCATATTCGGGACGATAAAGGAAGAGAATCCACTTAATGCACGTGAACGTGAGATTCTATCTCTATCTGCTCAAGGGAAGACAGCCAATGAAATATCAGCCATGCTACACCTTTCCTACGGAACGGTACGCAACTATATCTCCGAAGCCTTGAATAAACTTGATGCTAAGAACCGCATTGAGGGTATCCGGGTGGCAGAGCAGAAAGGCTGGTTGTAGGGTGGAAAAGAAATCCTACAATGATGGAAATGTAACGATTATGGGATTGGGACTGGATTAAGCTAATCCCCCATTATTGCGGACAAAAAAACCTGACGGATATTTCTCCGTCAGGTTCTTCTTATTTAGCAAACGTAATTTAGTACTACTCGCCTAGGGTCTGGCTCCAGTCATGAACCATGTTGCCTTCAATGAATTTCTCTGCATCCATAGCAGCCATACAACCTGAACCTGCCGCTGAAATAGCCTGACGATAACGCGTATCCTGCACATCACCACATGCAAATACACCTGGAATGTTTGTTTCCGTCGTACCTGGCTTCACAACGATATAACCTACATCGTCTGTCGTGATTTGCTTGTTCAAGAACGCGGTATTTGGTGTATGTCCAATCGCTACGAACAAACCATCCGCTTCAATCAATTCTTCCTCATTGGTCTCATTGTTAAGTACTTTCAGACCTTTAAGACCCATACCTTCTGTAACCACTTCTAGAGGTGTACGATTCAATGCCCATAGAACCTTTTCATTCGCGCGCGCGCGATCTTGCATGATCTTGGAAGCACGCATCTCTTCACGACGATGAACTAGCGTTACGCTAGAACCAAAACGTGTTAAGAAGTTAGCTTCTTCCATTGCGGAATCGCCGCCTCCAACCACGATGATCTTTTTCCCACGGAAGAAGAATCCGTCACACGTAGCACATGTACTAACACCACGTCCGATATTCTCCTGTTCACCTGGAATGCCGATATATTTCGCTGAAGCACCTGTTGAAATAATAACCGTCTCAGCCAGTAATTCTCCCATGCCATCTACATTGACCTTAAACGGTCTTGCCGAGAAATCTACCGTCTCAACCCAACCCGTTTTAAATTCAGCTCCGAAACGCTCTGCTTGCTTACGCATATTATCCATCAATTCAGGTCCCATAATACCTTCTGGGAAGCCTGGGAAATTCTCAATTTCAGTCGTAGTCGTTAACTGACCACCTGGTTGCATACCTTCAATAACTAGTGGTTTCATATTCGCACGTGCTAGATAAATAGCTGCCGTTAGTCCTGCTGGACCCGTTCCAATAACAATCGATTTATACATTTCGTTTGACCTCCCAATTGGATATATCTCATGCCTATAACTGTATATTAACCATTTCTATCCTTCATATGACATACACTATCCATGCGTCGTGCATATCGACTGACGGTGGATGGAGAAAGACCATATCTTCTAGCTATTTCCTGATAGGTCGTCGGTAGTCCTACCAATTTGATAGCCCAATATTCAAGCGCTGCTGACCAAGCCTCTGTATGACCGAGCTCAGGCGTATCTGGATAACTTTTATGCAGAAATTCAGTCCATAGATTTTGTATATCATCCTGTTGATCCAAATTCCACGATTGATCCATCATTTGTATCGTCTTATTCACAACCGTGCGTGATGGCTGATCCAAATCTTTAGAAATCTCGGTATCTACCACCTCAGAAGATACCATCTCTTCTTGTGTCGAAAATTCCAATAAAGAGCTTTCTATCCCTAGTCCTTCTAGTACAATCACGGCTGCTTCTTTAAGCTCTACATCTTCTTCCGCATCACGTATGAATGCTTGTAGAACCCGCTTCACCTCTTCATCACCAATCCATGCAAAAGATTGAATAACTTGAAGTTTGGTCGCATGATCTCCATGTCGAAGTGCCCAGAAAAAGGATGACCGTACCAACGGATTATGTTTAACCTCATCGGTTATCCCTTCACCGTTATGTTCCCACGCCTTAAGCTGTTCTTCAAAGGGGAGATGATAATGGTAGTTAATTTTAGGTTGCTGCGTGGTTCCTTCTTGAAAATGCTGAAGCTGAGATAAGTAAAATCTCGCAACATCAGAATCCGAATCAAGCTTTGCCGCAAATCTCCAATTTCGCTCCGCATCAATAAATCGTCCACAGTTGAAAGCAGCTGTAGCTGTGTAGTGATATACACTTGGATCGCTACTCAGCTCCTCATCCTTAAGTAACCGTCGGAAGTGCTGGAAAGCTATCTCATGTTGACCCAAAATTCCCATCGTTGTAGCAAGTTTGAACAGATGCTCTTGATGGAAAGGAACGGTAATCGTAAGTAGTTGTAACAGCGGAAGCAACTGACTTACATCATTCTCATGTTGATAAAAGATAGCCAAGTTACATAACCCATGTAGATTTCCAGGGTCTTGCTCCAATACCTCTTGGATTGTTTGCTTCGCTTTATCAAACAGACCCACATAATAATAAGCAAGCGCTAAATTATTACGAGCCGCTAGGAAATCGCCATAGTTCTCTACAATTTCCTCAAGTAGTTCTACAGCTTGAGCAAATTTACCCTGTTCTAGAAGCGTACGAGCATGCTCATGTTCGATCATTCCTTGACGACTCTTAATCCGAGTTAACTTCGCCGGACGGTCTAACTCATACAGAAGGAGATCCATCATTTCTTCAGCTTCGTGTAGAAACTGACCTTCCGAATCCTCTTCCAGATAAGTGACAAGTGCTTTCTCAGCTTCTTCGAAATTCTCCATATTGGCAAAGTTGTTCGCCATATAGAAATAGCATTCCGTCATAGCCGGATCAATATGCTCGATAATATCGACAAGGACAGAATTGGAACCTTCATAGTCGCCCATCTCTGACATAATGCCGGCCATATTACAATGATTCACCGGATTCTCCGGTTCATACTCTACTGCTTTACTGAAATATTTCAATGCCTTGGCATATTGATTACGTTCTAGCGATTGAACTGCCCTTTCGAAGAAGAAATTCGCATTGAAATGGACAGGTACTATTTTATTGTGTAGGGCCTCAGCCCGTAATTGTTCATCATTCATTGAAGCAAGGCACCTCCTCTTTCCTACTATCCTGTAACCCACATCCTAGTATACCACAAGTTCATGAGTCCTTTTAAGTAGGGAGATTCTTCTTCATGAATACGAAAAAAAGACACCGCACGGTTTACATGCCGGAGTCTTTAAACAATGTCGCGATGGATCCGCCTTCTACAATAATTCGTGTGGCCTGAGCTAACATCGGAGCCACCGATAGTACTTTAACCCGTCCGACATGATCATCAGGAAGTATGATGGAGTCCGTGATCACAACTTCTTTAATATTAGGATGATTCAAGCGTTCTAGGGCAGATCCTGAGAAGAGACCATGTGTAGCACAGACATACACATCCTTCGCTCCACGCTCCTTCAAGCCTTCTACCACATTAATAATGGTCGTCCCTGTATCTATGATATCTTCGATAATGATCGGTGTTCTACCCTCAACATCACCTATCACGTGTGTAATCACGGATTCATTATGAGAAGGTCTTTTCTTAATCATTATCGCGAATGGAGAATCTAGATGATTCGCCAATTTCTCAGCCATTGATGCACGACCAGCGTCTGGAGATACGATAACCGGATTACTAATATTCTTAGATCTCAAGTACTCACTAATGAGATCTAGTGCCGTTAAGTGATCTACAGGTATATTAAAAAAACCTTGAATAGCAGGAGCATGTAAATCCATTGTGATTACTCGATTAGCACCCACAGTAGTCAGAACATCAGCTACCATTTTGGCGGATATCGGTTCACGTGGAGCTGACTTCCGCTCCTGACGTGCGTATCCATAGTACGGAACGATTATGTTTACCGTGCGAGCTGACGCTCTCTTGGCAGCATCGATCATGACAAGCAGTTCTACAAACATCTCATTGATCGGATGTGATAGCGACTGCACGATGAATACATCACAATTGCGGATACTTTCCTCGTAGTTAACATAAATTTCGCCGCTTTTAAAGCGGGAAAGTGTAACATCACCTAATTGTTCGCCCAGCTTACTACAAATATCTTCCGCAAGCTTTGGATTCGAAGAACCGGTAAAAATACGCATCTTGTGTTGCATAGCATCCTCCTGATTTCAAGACTGTAATTAGGCTTGAATTAATCCATATGTAATTGCATTATACAGGATTCTGCTATATTTCAAAAGAAACCTCAGATCTTCTCCGCTCTTTAAACACAGATAGTTGTCGATAACCAACTTCCCATAGGAGAGACCTTGCTTTATCTAAATGTTCTCCAAGTTTTAATGGGTCATGTGCATCCGAACCAATCGTAACCGGGATACCCAACTTAAAAGCTTCCGTTACCATTCGTTTACTTGGAAACATTTCCTCACAAACTTTGGATAAACCAGAAGCATTCAGCTCCATGGCCATCCCACTTTTCCGTACGGCTAGTAGTGTTGAATTCTCTAATGCTTCCACATCAGATGTTAGTTCTGGTGCCGGTTTGTAACCAAAACGTTTAATCACATCCACATGCCCCATAATGTCATAGAATCCTGTTGCCGTGGCTTTCTTAACTGCATCATAATACTGTTCATATACCGCGAGAATATCCTTACTCTCCCAGTGATGCGTCTGACGATGATCACTTATATCCCACTCTCCAAGAAAATGCACCGAACCTATGACATAATCCCAAGGGTATGATGTAACGATACGTTCAATTTCAGCTTCATATCCTTCAATAAAATCGCCTTCGAGTCCTACGCGAACATCAATCTGACCCTTATATCGCTCCTTAAGAGCAAGACACTCCTCAACATAACGAGGAAGTTCGTCCATGGGCATCGCCATTTCCGGATAGTACGTAGCAGGATCGACATGAAGAAGAGGCATATGATCCGATAGACCAATCTGGGATAGACCAATCTCAATCCCTCTAAGAACGTATTCCTCCAGTTCTCCGATTGCATGCCCACAACGGACATGGTGTGTATGGTAATCGATTAGCATGGTCCGAATTCCTCCTTTAATCGCGTCTAGGGCGTTCGCTGCGCAAACTAAGTTCAGCCATAATCTCATCTAACGGTAATTTACGTTCTTCTAATAACACTAGTAAATGATAGATTAGATCACTTATTTCAAGACGTAACTCAGCATTATCTTTATTCTTAGCTGCAATGATCGTCTCAGAAGCCTCTTCCCCTACTTTTTTAAGGATCTTATCGACTCCTTTTTCAAATAAGTACGTCGTATATGCCCCTTCTGGACGTTCTTTCTCACGAGCTGAGATAATCTGTTCTAGCTCTGCTAACACCGCAAAGCGTCGGCTATCTTGGTTGCTTGTCGATGTAAGGTCTTCATTCTTCTCCAGTGGAACATCGTTAAAGAAACATGTCTGCTCGCCTGTGTGACAAGCTGGGCCTTGAGGTTGAACCTGAAGCAATAACGTATCACCATCACAATCGTAGCTTAGTGAACCGATGCGTTGTGTGTTACTAGACGTTGCACCTTTATGCCATAATTCATTTCTGGAACGGCTCCAGAACCACGTTTCTCCACTTTCTATGGAAAGCTTGAGTGACTCCTTATTCATATAAGCCATCATTAATACTTCTTTGGTTGTGATATCTTGAACGATAGCAGGCACAAGTCCCGCTTCATTAAAGCGGATCTTACTCTGTAATTGTTCCCATGTTTCCTCTTGATTTAGCTTGTTACTCATCGTATTTCCACTCCTTTTTGCTTTAAGTCCATTTTCAAATCTTGAATCGTCATTTCTTTATAATGAAAAATAGTTGCAGCTAGTCCCGCGTCAGCCTTACCACTCGTAAATACGTCATGGAAATGTTCTGAGGTTCCCGCTCCACCTGAGGCAATGACAGGGATACCCACAAGTCCAGATACAGCCGAAGTAAGAGGAATGTCGAATCCATCCTTTGTACCATCCGCATCCATACTAGTCAGTAGAATCTCACCCGCTCCTAGAGACTCTGCTTCCTTCACCCATTGCAAAGCGCGAATACCTGATGGTGTACGTCCGCCATGTGTATAGACTTCCCATTCTCCCCAAGCCTGATTATACTTGGCATCTACCGCAACAACGATACACTGTGAACCGAAGCGACGTGCACCTTCTGAGATCAACTGTGGATTCACCACCGCTGCTGTGTTAATACCAATTTTGTCCGCACCAGCTCGTAGAATTCTTTTCATATCATCTACATGCGAGATTCCACCACCGACCGTGAATGGAATGGTAATTTCACCTGCGGTCTGCCGAACGACTTCGATCATCGTTGCGCGACCTTCCATAGAGGCTGAAATATCTAAAAATACGAGTTCGTCTGCGCCTTCTCTGTCATACAGCGCCGCCAGTTCCACCGGATCCCCAGCATCACGTAGATTGACAAAGTTAACGCCCTTTACCACCCGACCATCCTTCACATCCAAACATGGAATGATACGTTTAGCTAGCATATTTCTCTTCCCCTCTACCTTTAAATTCCTTATCTATGCAGTGTACAAGAAAGGGCGCAGGTTGACATCCCACACCCATTCCTTGCTATCCCTGTTTCTTAATCGCTTGTACAGCTGTTTCCAGATCAACACTTCCCGTATACAATGCCTTACCTACGATAGCTCCACCTATACCTTCATAGTGATACGCACTAAGACTAAGAAGATCATCTAAGACTGTAACGCCTCCTGAAGCAATAACGGTACGACCGCTACTCACAGCTAAAGCACGGATAGCCTCAACATTCGGTCCTTGCATCATTCCATCTCGAGAAATATCTGTAAAGATAAACGTTTCTGCCCCTTTAGATGCTAGCTCCTTAGCCAATACTTCTGCTTTAACTTCGGAAGTCTCAAGCCAACCCCGAGTTGCAACATAACCATTTCTTGCATCAATACCAATTGCTATCTTATCTCCATATCTACCCAATACCGCTTCTGTAAAAGGTCGGTCCTCGATAGCTGCAGTACCAATAATAACTCTGCTTACGCCAAGTGCTAATAGTCTTTCTACATCCTCTATCGTACGCAGCCCGCCTCCGACTTGCACCGGTACGTTTGCTCCCTTAGCTATAGCACCAATAATAGCATCATTCACAGGGTGTCCCGCCTTAGCCCCGTCCAGATCCACTAGATGTATGTATGTTCCGCCTTGCTCTTCCCACGCCTTCGCTACTTTCAAAGGACTATCATTATAGATCGTTTCTTGATTGTAATCCCCTTGCACCAGTCTTACACATTTCCCATCACGTATATCAATAGCTGGATAGATGATAAAAGAAGACATCTTCATTAGCCCCACTTTCTTCTCAACCTATATTTATAAATCATTCATGATCATTAGCAATCTCTAAAAACGGACCTCATTCGAAGGTTCACCCGTAAGTTTCAGGAAATTCCGCAACAGGTTCATGCCAAGCTCCCCACTCTTCTCAGGGTGGAACTGCATACCAAAGACGGAATCACGGCCCACAATCGCCGTTACATCATTTCCATAGTCCGTCGTAGCTAGAACATCCGTCTTCACTTCTGGAAGAACATGATAGGAATGTACGAAGTATACATAGCCTTCCACAAGCCCTGCGAATAGAGGACTGTTCTCTTCACGATACTGAAGCTTATTCCATCCCATATGTGGCACTTTGTAGTCGCCACCTGTGAAGCGTACTACCGAACCCGGTAGAATGCCAAGCCCTTCATGCGTGCCATGCTCTTCACTACTGCTGAATAGCAGCTGCATACCGAGGCAGATTCCGAGTAGCGGCTGCTTACCTGCCGCTACCTTCTGCACTGTCGCATCAAGCGAACTCTGCCGTAGATGCTCCATCGCATCGCCGAATGCGCCGACGCCAGGCAAGATCACCCCGTCTGCGGCTAGAATCTCGCCTTCATCGCTACTGATGAGCGCCTCATAGCCAAGTCGCTCAACGGCCTTACTCACACTGTGTAGGTTCCCCATGCCGTAATCCACAATTGCGATTGCCACGTATTACAGCACTCCCTTCGTGGAAGGCACACCTGTCACACGCGGATCAATACTCGTCGCTTCGTCTAGCGCACGTCCTAGCGCTTTAAATACTGCCTCAATCATGTGATGCGTATTCTGTCCGTAATGGACAATGACGTGTAACGTGATACGTGCTTCAAGCGCGAGCTTCCAAAGAAACTCATGTACAAGCTCTGTTGAGAAGCTTCCCACTTGTGATGATGGATATTCTGCACGGTATTCGAAATGAGGGCGATTACTCACATCAATAATGACTTGCGCCAAAGCCTCATCCATCGGTACAAAGACACTAGCATATCGTTTGATTCCCCGCTTATCACCTAGTGCTTCCTGAATGGTCTGTCCTAAGCAAATTCCGATGTCCTCAACCGTGTGGTGATCATCAATCTCAATATCACCTGTAGCTTTTACCTTAAGATCAAATTGTCCATGCTTCGTGAATAAATCCAACATATGATTCAAGAAAGGAACATCCGTCTCCATCTCCGAAATCCCAGTACCGTCTACGCCAAAGGAAAGTGAGATGTTCGTCTCATTCGTCGCGCGACTAACACTTGCCATACGCAAGTTCTCATTAATATTATTGTCCATCATTAACCCTACCTTCCTTTTCAAGCCGAACCTCAATCGCTCGAGCATGACCTTCTAATCCTTCATGACGCGCAAGCTCCATAATCATGGCACCGTTCTGTAATAATGCCTCTTTGCTATAATAGATCATACTCGATTTTTTAATGAAATCATCCACATCTACAGGGGAAGAGAATCTAGCCGTACCATTCGTCGGAATAATATGATTAGGACCCGCGAAGTAGTCACCTACAGGTTCAGAGCTATAAGGACCTAGAAAGATAGCCCCTGCATTCTCTATGCTACCTACATAAGACATAGGATCCTCTACAACGATCTCTAAATGTTCAGGAGCTAACCGATTCACAACGGATATTCCCTCTTCTATAGAATCCACCACAATGATGGCACCATAATTTTCAATCGAAGCACCTGCGATATCTCGACGTGGTAACAAGGCTAACTGCCTTGCCACTTCGACTGAAGTCGCCTCGGCGAACGCTTGGGATGGTGTCACGAGAATGGCTGAGGCCATCTCATCGTGCTCTGCCTGCGACAATAGATCTGCGGCTACATAGGCAGGGTCAGCACTATCGTCGGCCAATACAACGATCTCACTCGGTCCAGCGATGCTGTCTATATCGACGGCTCCATACACTTCACGTTTCGCTAGTGCTACATATATATTTCCTGGTCCACATATTTTATCGACAGGGGCGATACTATCCGTTCCATAAGCCAAGGCCGCAATGGCCTGTGCTCCACCAACACGGTAAATTTCATTCACACCTGCTTCAGCAGCTGCCACAAGGATATAAGGATCAATTCCCTCTTTACCATTGGTCCCCGGTGGTGTGACCATGACGATCTCCGGTACACCAGCCACTTGTGCTGGAATAACATTCATAAGAACAGAGGATGGGTATGCTGCCTTACCACCCGGAACATAGACGCCTACGCGTTTGAGAGGACGAATAATTTGCCCCAAAATACTTCCATCCGGTTGCAGATCCATCCAAGAGTTTCTCTTTTGTCTCATATGGAATGACCGAATATTAGCTGCTGCAGCCGTAATAGCTTTAACAAATGATGGTTCTACATGTTCGTATGCCGCTTTCAATTCTTCAGGCGTAACCCTTAATTGTTCGGAAGAAAGCACCGTCCGATCAAATTTCTCAGTATAACGTAGGAGTGCAGCATCGCCTTCAATTTTGATATCACTTACGATTTGTTTGACAGTCGCATTCTGCCCCGGCGTACCATAATCCACTTCACGTTTCAAATCAAACTCCTGAATCGGTACAATTTTCATCCTCATTCGTTCCTTCCCAATAAGCGTACTCTACTTCACTGTCAAAGCTGTTCTTGTTCTTTAACCTACGTTGTTATCTTATCTATTTTTATTACTTTATCTTTATTTCGGTTACAGGAATCACCTTTTGTAGAAGATCACATAGCTCTTGAATCTGAGTGTTCTTCATGCGATAACTCACACGGTTTGCGATCAGACGACTCGATATTTCAAAAATACTGAGCATTTCCACGAGCCCATTATCCTTCAACGTCTGACCCGTTTCCACCATATCCACAATTCGATCAGCTAATCCAATCAACGGTGCCAGCTCAATCGATCCATTCAGCTTAATAACTTCAACCTGTTGTCCCTGCTCACGGAAATATTGGGATGCAACATTAGGATACTTCGTAGCCACGCGTTGCTGTATACCTGGTTCCCAATTGGGAAGCCCAATGATGGACATCCGACAACGTGCAATTCCAAGGTCCAATAGCTCATACACATCTCTATCCTCTTCAAGCAGAACATCCTTACCTACAATACCAATATCAGCTACCCCATACTCTACATATGTAGGTACATCCACCGGTTTGGCTAGAATGAACTCCATGCCCATCTCTGGTAGTGGAACTACCAATTTGCGTGAATCATCCACATCTAGTGGAATAGCTAGCCCAGCTTGACGAAATAAGGCTGCTGCCTTCGTATAAATACGTCCTTTTGGCATTGCCACCTTTAGTATTTCTCCCACGTGCTTTTCCCCTCCTTATCCTTTAATATGTATCATTTCTTAGTCGTGTAATTAATAACATCACTATATCCTGTTACTTCATTATTTACATTCTGCTCCGCTGATACTGACTTGCCCCCACGGACTAACTCGGTGACAACAATACATCCCTCACTCCGAAGTCTAGCAGCTTCTGCAAGCCCTTCTTGTCTTCGATCTGTATCATACTGGATTAATACTCGCTTTTCTTCTGGATCCTCTATACCGTGTACACCATCTAGAATCCGATTCGTCTTGAGTGCAAATCCCGTTGCAGGAATGGCTCGCCCGAATTGTTGTAATAGATTATCATAACGCCCACCATTACATACCGGAAACCCTAACTCTGACGCGTAACCCTCGAAAGTCATACCTGTATAATAGGAGAAGTCGCCAATCATCGTAAGATCGATCAGTACATGTTCCGACACCCCATAGGCCTCAAGAACTTCCCATACCTTACATAAATGATCAATCGATGCTCTAGCTTGTGGATTAGAACTTAACTTCAATGCTTGCTCACAAATTTCTTTCCCTCCACGCAGCCGCACAATACCGTCAAGAACACTACCCTGTGCTTCCGTTAAATCAAGTTGACGAATGGTATTACGGAATCCCACATAATCACGA
Source organism: Paenibacillus macquariensis (assembly GCF_900156375.1). Lineage (GTDB taxonomy): Bacteria > Bacillota > Bacilli > Paenibacillales > Paenibacillaceae > Paenibacillus_AQ > Paenibacillus_AQ macquariensis. The sequence continues at coordinate 9,058 of NZ_FTNK01000010.1, read as the reverse complement.
CGTAAGAGACCTTCCTTCAAAGACTCCTGATCATCATCTCGACCTGGAACAATTTCTTCGAACAACCCGTGGAGGAATCCAACGTGACCCATCGCGATTTTAAAAGAAGACACCCCAGCTGATTTCAACGATTCAATCGCAAGTGCAACCACTTCGGCATCCGCTTCCGCTGAATCATCGCCTACTAATTCAACACCGGTCTGGAAGAACTCAGCTTCTCTACCCGCTTCCTCTTCAATCGTACGGAATACGTTAGCATGATAAGATAAGCGAATCGGTAAAGACTCTTCCTTCAGAAGAGAAGATACTACCCGAGCAATCGGAGCCGTCATATCCGAACGAAGCACTAACGTCGTACCTCGATTATTGAGTAATTTGAACAGTTTCTGGTCTGATGTGGAACTCGCCACACCTACCGTATCGTAATATTCCATCGTTGGAGTCATAATTTGTTGATATCCCCAGCGATCCATACATTCCAACACATTGCGTTCAATCTTACGTAATTTCTTCACGGCGTACGGAAGGTAATCCCGAACACCAGTTGGTTTTTCAAACCCTTTTGGCTTTGACACTATATTCACCTCGACTTAGAGAGTACTATCATTTAACTCGTCAAATACTTTAGTGCGGTAATGATCTACCATGCTACCAAAGTAAAGAATTTCTGCTATTTTAACATGAATAATTCAGTATCGTCAATGGGGAAAATCCCTAAGAACTCAATTCAGTTGATTGCTTCTTAGCCTGTTTGGCGAGCTTCTTTGCTTTTGGCGATAAAGAACGCGGAACATTCCCAAGAAACACCCAAGACCACGAGACTCTTTTGAAATAAAATTGTACAATACCCCAGCTTAGAAATAAGGCTACAAGTAATCCACCCAATATAAAGATAAGATATCCTATAGATTCTGGTGGAATTTGATAACGGAATCGACGATATTGAGCCAGAATAAATGGGTGCAGCAGATATATAGCGAAAGATAACTCTCCCATCCTCATTAGAAGCGCTACCCCTCTTCCAGAAGGCTTTCGGTAAATCACAAATGTAGCATGCAATAGGATTAACGCAGATAACATCGAATGCACATTCCAAATAAGTTCATACCATAGGCTATCGACTGTATCCCCCGTTGTCCGCGTATAATACCACAATTGAACATGAATGAAAGCCAATGCTAACCAACTCACCCAAAGTGCAACCGTCCATAATTTCTGTCCATCCGTCAAATGACCCCATGAGTTCATCAACCATGACTTTATTCTGCCAAAATTAATCGCTATATAAGCACCCATCATATAATAAGCCAAATATGTAATTGCATAACTCCCCTTGTTAAGTAGGTGTAAATTGTACTTATTATACAATACAAACCCCCATTGTAGTGCAATTCCTAAGGGGATAGCCCATTGTACGATCGAACGCTTCGATTGAAGTAATTTCAATATAAATGGAAACAAAATATAGAATTGAATACTAATAAACACAAAGTATAAATGCGTATATGCAGTTCCCGTTAATAAAGCAGTCCGTAGTTCTAGCCATAACTCCATATAGGGCGTACTGTTTAGTTGTCCCAACGTATATTTACTATATACAAAATATGCCGTAGATGCGATAAAATATGGCAAAATAATATATAAAAGCCGACGTCCATAAAACCGAGAAATCAGCCGAATGGTTAATGGACGTTCATAATAGTTATAGAACAGCACAAACGCACTAAGAAAGATAAATGATGAAGTACCATATTTGAAAAAGATATTCATAAAATTATATACATAATAAAATGGCGAGGATAAGGCCTGTACCCCTGCAGCATAAGAAGAGGCATGTACATTAAGAACACCTAATAAGGCTAGAGCGCGGAACACATCCAGCTGAGGCAGACGCTCTTTTTTAATTAAGGTCACAGTAACTTCTCCTTTTGGTAACATATTTCGTCTTATGTGTCCTCTCCAATTCATTTATTTCTCATGACATCAATTAAACTCATTTTGAGGTTATATAACAAAAAGCCCAAAGTCATTCACTCTGGGCTCACTACATTAGATGTTATTATATTTGTATATCTTCATCATTTGACTTGGAAGACTTTAATTCACGTAATGGATTACCGCCTACGAAGGCGTTTGCTGCTACATCCTTATGTACAACAGATCCAGCTGCAATAATAGCACCGTCTCCGATTGTTACCCCTGGTAAAATAGTGGAGTTAGCCCCCACCATCACATTCTTACCAATAATTACATTACCCAGGCGGTATTCTTTAATCAAGTACTCATGCGCCAAAATCGTAGTATTATATCCGATGACTGTATTATCCCCTACCGATATGTTCTCTGGAAAAAAAACATCTACCATCACCATCAGACCAAAGGCGGTATGTTTGCCTACCTTCATCCCTAACATATGGCGGTATATCCAGTTCTTCACTTGAAGGATAGGACAGTAACGAGCCACTTGAATACAGATGAAATTTTTGACCCCTTTCCAGGGACTGACCGTTCTGTAAATCTGCCACAGCGCATTCGGACCTTCCACCGGATATCGGGTTACCTTTCTCACTTCATCTTACTCCTGTTCTACCAAAGGATATAAATCGTTCATGGAATGTAGGATATAGTTCGGATTGTACTCCCTAAGTACATCCTCACCCTTCAGCGACCAAGACACACCTGCTGACCATACACCTGCAGCATTTGCCGCTTGAATATCTACAGGGCTATCTCCAACCATTAAGGTCTTACGAGGATCAGAACCCAGTTCTTTCAATGCTTTAAGGACAGGTTCAGGATGCGGCTTAGGATTCTTCACATCAATCACAGTCACAATAGATTTCATATATTTCAGTAGCCCAAACATCTCCAGCACCTTCAAAGTACCTGGACGATTCTTCGTTGTGACTACACCCATCGTAATTCCCTTACGATGTAACGCCTCAATCACTTCTAACACCTGAGGGAATGGCTGAACCATATCATCATGAACCACTTCACTATAGGTTCTATAGGCTTGAACGAAATGACTCACATCTTCAACACCAGAGAAACTTTGCATCTGTTGCTCCAAGGTCATCCCCATTTTAGGAATGATTTGTTCCCTTGTAAAAGGTGCTGGAGCATGTTTCTCTAACACATGTATAAAGGACGTTATAATAAGCTCATTCGTATCTATAATCGTTCCATCCAGATCAAATAGTATCGTGTCAATCATGCTGTCGATTACTCCTTTTTATCCTCGGTTGGTACCTCTTCTGCATATACAACAGGTTCCGAGGGAATTACCTTCTTCGTTACTTTAGTTGTGGAAGCTACTTCCGGCATCGTATCTACATTTGCTTTTGTGGACACGATAGGGTCCAGATAACGTTCTGTTGCTTTGCCTGATACACGGCGATAAATGATAAACGCCACGGCACCAATAAGAATGAAGATCGGTAACAACTGCGATATTCTTACATTGCCATAGGCAACATCCAAATTACCATACTCAAAGCCCATTGCTTTCATAGGACTCCAAAGTCCGTTTATTAATGAACCCAACCACTCTGGACCTTGAAAAGCTAAACTATCCGTACGTAGTCCTTCAATAAAGAACCTTCCAATGGAGTACCATATTAAATAAGAAAGGAATAGCTCAGCAGCTCGCAAAAACCTCTGCCGACGTAGAACCAATAATATGCCAAGACCTACTAGGTTCCAAAGGGACTCATACAAGAATGTAGGGTGATGGAATACCCCTTGCACATTCATTTGGTTAACAATGAAATCCGGTAAATGTAACTTATTTTGCAAAAACGATTGTTCTACTGGGCCACCATAGGCTTCTTGGTTAACGAAATTTCCCCAGCGTCCAATGATTTGACCAACGATGAGTCCAGGTGCACAAATATCAACGATTCTCCAAAATCTATATCCTTTATGCCGGGTGTAGATGAGTGCAAATATGATCGCCCCGATTAATGCTCCATAGATGGCGATACCGCCATTCCATATTTTGAACACATCCCATAGATTATCTTTATAATCTTCCCATTTGAATGCAACATAATAGATCCGTGCTCCAATAATAGCGGATGGAACTCCCATTAATAATAGATCCATAAAGAACTCTGAAGAAATCCCAAATCGCTTACCTTCTCTAATCGCAAGCATAAGACCCACTAAAGCACCCAATCCTAAGATCAAGCCATACCAGTGAACTTTTAATGATCCAATTGAGATTGCAATCGGATCGAGTAATAACGTTTCCATTGAACCCCTCCTAATCCATATCATCCATATCTTCTGCTATAGTCGCTGTTAACTTGTTTGTGAATTGAAGCGCAGCGTTTAGGCCCATTTTTTTCAATCGATAGTTCATGGCAGCCACTTCAATGATAACTGCAAGATTACGACCAGGACGAACCGGAATCGTCACCAATGGAACATCTGTATCAATAATTCGTGTTGTCTCTTCATCTAATCCAAGACGATCATATTGTTTATCTTGCTGCCAAGCTTCCAGCCTAACGACTAGCGTAATCCGTTTATGATTACGTACAGCACCTGCACCAAACAAAGTCATGGCGTTAATGATACCTACCCCACGTATTTCCAGTAAGTGTCTAATCAATTCAGGAGCAGAACCATGAAGCTGACTATCCGATGTTTGACGAATTTCCACTGCATCATCTGCGACCAGACGATGTCCTCTTTTCACCAACTCCAAGGCTGTCTCACTCTTACCAATACCACTGGTTCCTGTAATGAGCATTCCTACACCATATACATCACACAATACACCATGAATCGTAGTTGTAGGTGCTAACCTTCTCTCCAGAAACCCTGTGATTTTACTGGATAACGTCGTTGTAGACATACTACTGCGTAACACGGGTAGATTCTTCTCATTACTAAGATCAATTAACTCTTGTGGAACTTCAAGTGAGCGAGTGACCACGAAACATGGGGTCAGGTCCGAACAGATTCGACGCATACGTTCTATTTTCTCTTGTGCTGTTAACATCTCAAAGAAAGCTAATTCTGTTTTACCAAGCAATTGAACACGTTCTTGAGGATGGTATTCGAAATAGCCGGCCATTTCTAGTCCAGGTCGATTCAAGTCATCCACGGTAATGGTACGTTTGAGACCATGCTCCCCAGCAATCACTTCTAGCTGAAATTGTTGCACTAATTCAGATACTTTAACATTCTTACCCATGACACATCATCCCTTCATCAAACTACTCTGCATAGATTGAACCAAAGTTTACACTAACCAAACACCATAGATGCTAATCAGATTATCATTATGAGGTTCGTCTTTAGTTCTTTCTATCTATCTATTATTTTTAGACTAATTTCCAAGATATATGACCTTGTGCCAATGTATTCATCGTAATTGAAATCGCTACCGAATGCAATCACTGCCTCTTGATCACTATGCTCAACAATGGATTGGATAATAAATCATAAAAAAAACCGCCCTTGAGGGCGGTTTCTCTATATTCAACAATCGCTATTTATTAATCTTAGATTAGAACATTAAGTTCAGACTCGATGTCGAAGATATGAACTTTGTTCATATCAATAGCCAAACGAACCGTATTACCATCACGAGTAGTAGAACGTCCGTCTACACGAGCAATAACCGTATCTTTACCTAATCCGCTTAAGTATAGCAACATTTCATGTCCAAGGTTCTCAGTAACATCTACAGTTGATGAGAACATTGTATTTGGTGATGCTTCCAAGAATACAGGCTCTTCATGAATATCTTCAGGACGAATGCCCATAATTACTTCTTTACCAATCATTGATTTGTTCTTCAAGATTTGAGCTTTACCACCTGGAACTTCTACATCCAAGCCATCAGCGCGGAAGCGTACAGAACCATTGGATTCACTCAATGTACCTTTGATAAAGTTCATTGTAGGAGATCCGATAAATCCTGCAACGAATAGGTTACTTGGGCTATTGTAAAGCTCTTCTGGTGTAGCTACTTGTTGAAGGATACCATCATACATAACTACGATACGATCACCCATCGTCATTGCTTCTGTTTGGTCATGCGTTACATAGATACAAGTCGTTTCAAGGCGTTTAACCAGTTTAGTGATTTCAGCACGCATTTGTCCACGAAGTTTAGCATCCAAGTTAGAAAGAGGCTCATCCATTAAGAAGACTTGTGGATCACGTACGATTGCGCGTCCTAGAGCTACACGTTGACGTTGTCCACCAGAAAGTGCTTTTGGCTTACGATCAAGTAAGTGTGTAATATCTAGAATTTTAGCTGCATCACGAACTTTTTTGTCGATCTCTTCTTTTTTCACTTTACGAAGTTTCAAACCGAAAGCCATATTTTGATACACACTCATATGAGGATACAAAGCGTAAGATTGGAATACCATCGCGATATCGCGATCTTTAGGAGCTACATCATTTACAACACGGTCTCCAATATAAAGCTTACCATCAGTAATTTCTTCCAGACCAGCGATCATACGAAGAGTTGTGGATTTACCGCAACCAGATGGTCCAACTAGAACCAAAAACTCTTTATCAGCAATATCAAGGTTAATAGCTTCAACTGTTGCTTTATCGGCACCTGCGTATTTCTTTGAAATATTCTCTAAGCGTACTCCAGCCATTATTATTTCCCCCTAAGTGGTATTATTGAAATCGAATACATTTTATAGTCTTATATTACCGAACATCGTCTAGGCTGACTATCCACAAACTGCACAAAAATCCTATTTCCTTTTCGTCACTTTATACAATAGCATTGTGAGTTTTACTAGAACGGCATCACCAAAACTCCGAACATCAAGCCCAGTCTCATTCTTAATCTTATCTAATCGATAGAGAAGCGTATTTCGATGGATATACATTCTCTTTGCCGTCTCACTAACATTACAATCTAGTTGAAAAAAGGTTTCTAATGTCGACAGTGTCTCTGGATCAGTAAACAAAACGGAATGATCCCCTACCTGTTCAAGAAATCGACCACGTTGATTATCTGGAATACTGCTAACGAGGCGTTCTAGCACCAAATGCCACGGTAAATGAATATGCTCTGTAATATGAAAAGTTTTACCTAGAACAATCGTTTCCCTTAGCATGGCAACTGTGCCAGGCAACGTGTTCATTGGATCTATCGAAGGTGCTACAGACAAATGAAACACCCCAACCCATTCACTAGCTACCAATTCATACAAACCTAAAGTGAACGCAGATAATATCTCTTCTTCTGTTTCTTCTACCTCTTCATCCTTGTCATCCATAGATCCGGAGACCAATTCCTTTTGTGCTAAGATCAACCACTCATAATCTTTCAGTGGAATCAGTATAACATCCCCATCGAAATAGCTAACTAACAATCTCTTTAACTGAAAATATGGAATATCAGGTAAATGAACCCCTTCGCACACTAGCAATAAAGGTACCATCTCTGAGACTATACGCTTCTTAATTGAAATATTATCTGGAATATGGCCTTCTAATCTCCCTGACTCTAACTCTGAGTGAAGCCATGAACTTAAATTCTTAACTTCCCTCTCTTCCTCGGCTTGAGGAGATAAAGATTGCTGCATTTGAACCCGCACGTTGCTTAGGATCAATTCCATAAATTGAACTTCCTCTAAACTTAATGCATTCAACTCTCCAGCTAAAACAGACATTCTACCCTCTCTACTATACAGAGGGAACCACACTTCGCCCTCATTCACAACAGAATCCATCAATGTACTATTCTTATAATTAAAAAAAGAGCTAGAATCCTGTTTGCTGAGTTCTTTAATTGTTAGAGGAATACCTACAATTTGCTGTAACTTTTGACGTAATGTCTCCATCTCCATCATGGGCAATCACCTACCACTTTACCTTTTTCTTCATATAGTAACATATTCGGACCTAAAAGAAGAACAAACAAAAAAGCCATCCACCTCTAAAGGTTGATGACTTCTTTGATAACACTACTGATGAGCCATGAAGGATTCGAACCTTCGACACCCTGATTAAAAGTCAGGTGCTCTACCGGCTGAGCTAATGGCTCGTACTAATGGTGGAGGATGATGGATTCGAACCACCGAACTCGTAGAGAGCAGATTTACAGTCTGCCGTGTTTAGCCACTTCACTAATCCTCCGAAATAAAAGGTGGCTCGGAACGGAATCGAACCGCCGACACAAGGATTTTCAGTCCTTTGCTCTACCGACTGAGCTACCGAGCCACATATTGTATTCATAAATAAAAATGGCGGAACCGACGGGATTCGAACCCGCGATCTCCTGCGTGACAGGCAGGCATGTTAGGCCAACTACACCACGGTTCCACACTTTTAAGTAAAAATGGTGCCGTCGAGAGGACTTGAACCCCCAACCTACTGATTACAAGTCAGTTGCTCTACCAGTTGAGCTACAACGGCAAATCTATTCTAGCTTGTTTAAGATAAATATGGTGGAGGCTGAGGGGATCGAACCCCCGACCCTCTGCTTGTAAGGCAGATGCTCTCCCAGCTGAGCTAAGCCTCCTGGGTATTGTAATATGTATGGTAGCGGCGAAGGGGATCGAACCCCCGACCTCACGGGTATGAACCGTACGCTCTAGCCAGCTGAGCTACACCGCCACAATAAACAATACTACATATTCATGAAAAGATTAATGGCGGAGAGAGTGGGATTCGAACCCACGCACCGTTTACACAGTCTAACCCCTTAGCAGAGGGTCCCCTTATAGCCACTTGGGTATCTCTCCAAATCATTCATGAATCAGATGTTTGATCACCTGAAAACTAGATACGAATGAATTTGCAGTTCGAAACTTGCATTTGCTTCTAAAGCCTAAACTTTAGAATATTAGGATAAGCCCTCGACCGATTAGTATTGGTCAGCTCCATGCATTGCTGCACTTCCACCTCCAACCTATCTACCTCGTCGTCTTCAAGGGGTCTTACTAATTGGGAAATCTCATCTTGAGGGGGGCTTCACGCTTAGATGCTTTCAGCGCTTATCCCGTCCGCACGTAGCTACCCAGCTATGCTCCTGGCGGAACAACTGGTACACCAGAGGTGCGTC
>NZ_FTNK01000043.1 GCF_900156375.1 Paenibacillus macquariensis | reverse complement strand
TGTTCTACTACATAGTGACCAAGGATTCCAGTATACATCCCGCCAATATAGTCAGCTGCTCAAACGATACAGCATCCAAGCCAGCATGTCCCGGAAAGGAAACTGTTGGGACAATGCATGTATGGAGAACTTCTTCAGTCATTTTAAAGCAGAGTGCTTCTACCTTCATGTTTTTCATTCTGTAAAGCAGGTCGAACACGCCGTTAAGCAGTACATCCATTTCTACAACCATGAACGCTTTCAAAAGAAACTAAACAACCTGAGCCCCTACGAATACAGGACTCAGGCTGCTTAAATATTGCTTTTTGTTAATTGTCTACTTGACAGGGGTCACTTCAAAATAAGGGTTCTTTTGTTATTTTATCTGATGAATTGTGTTTCGCTTCAATTGGTCATAGTGAATTAGAAATTAGGCACGAGTCGAACAAGTTTATCCGCGGTACCATCCCCGTTCTTATCGCCATTGTTGCTGGTGACGAAATAAAGGGAACCGTCTGGTGCTTCAACAATATCGCGGATGCGCCCATATTTATTTAAGAATAAATACGTAAGATTATTACTATCGATTGTAGGTTTGCCGTTCTGTTCTGTGACAACCATACGAATGATCTGTTTGCCTTTCAAATTGGTTACTAGTAGATTTCCGGCCCATGGACCTTGCGTTACAAAAGTCATGCCAGAAGGAGCCCAAGTTGTGCCATTGGCATAAATAAGTGGAGGCGTTATGCCAGGTTGATTCTGGTTACTGCCCTCATATTTAGGCCAACCGTAATTGTTACCGGGCTGAACGAAGTTGATCTCATCCTTAGAGGACTCACCATGCTCCGATATAAATAAACGATTCGTTCCAGGTTGCCATGCTATTCCTTGAGGATTCCGATGTCCTCGGCTATAGATCGGAGAGGAAGCCCCAAACGGATTATCGCTTGGAATCGTGCCGTCTAGATTCAGGCGGAACATTTTACCTCCGAGGTAGTTCAACGTATCATCTGTATTCCCATAATTACCATCACTGAAATACAGTTTATTGTCTGGGCCTATTTTCACACGCCCACCATTGTGATAGACCGCACCAGGAAGATTTGTAATAAGCACCTTGTCTTGTGTAGCCACGTTGTTATTTTCTTTAAGGCGTACGACCTGATTGGCTACTTTATTATCAGATGTTTTGTAAGAGTGGTAGATATACATGTAATGATTGGTCGCAAAATTGGGATCAAGTGCTAGACCTAATAATCCACCTTCGCTCTTAGGCATATAATAGAAAGGAGAAGGAAGCGTCATGACAGGGGTTGATTTCAATTGCCCATTCACAACGACACGAATTCTACCACTATTACGTTCCGTGAAGAAGATGCGTCCATCCGGCGCTAATGCGATAGCCCAAGGGGTTTCTAAATTACTTGCGACAACTTCTGGGGTATAAGGATCTGAAGAAGTTGTGTTTGTCTTTACAGACAATGCTGTGCTTGCTGCGGAAATGTTTCCTGCTAAATCTCTTGCCTTTACAGTGAAACTGTATGAAGTATTAGCTGTAAGCCCAGTCACATTAAAGGAAGTCGTAGGTGTGCTACCCGCAAGTGTTCCATTTCTATAAATGTCATAGGCATACACGCTCACGTTATCAGTAGAAGCTGTCCATGCTAGATTGACTGACGACGATGTTTTGCTGGAACTTACAAGAGCTGTAGGGGTAGTTGGAGCTTGAGTATCGATTTGGCCGGTTGTTGTAACGGTGAGTGGACTACTGGCATTTGAAACATTTCCTGCAGTATCTTTTGCTTTCACAGTGAAGTTATAAGTGGTGGATGGTGTCAATCCGCTAAAGGTATATGTGGTACTTGTAACATTCGCTTGTGTTAATACATTGTCTTTATACACGTCATAATCCTTCACACCTACATCATCGAGTGACGCGGTCCAGGAGATGTTAGCTGTTGTACTCGTAACCGAGTTTGCCAGTAAGTTGGTTGGTTCAGTAGGAGGGAATACATCCCCCGTGGCGTTTACTTTCACCTTATCAAATGTTGCCGTACTTAAATTGGATACATTATGACTAGTAACGGCCAAACCTACATACAAGGAGGCATTCATGCTTAGCGTAACATTACCTAAATCGCCCCAATTCAACCCATTGTTGGATACGTAGCCTTTTATGACATTTCCTTTACGTTCAAGCTTTACCCAGTATGGACTCGTCGAGGCTATTTTTACACTTTGAGAGGTTCCGCCCGTATCCGTACGGTACTGAAATGTGAACCCGTTAGCGGGGGTCAGTAATAAATCGACATGTTTGGAATCAGCATTCAGTGTTTCTCTTATCATGACACCTGCTTTTGCAAAATCGTGAGGATTGGTCTGAGAAGAGATTAATGCAATGATGGATCCATCTCCGGTCCATGGCTGATATACATAATTGAGCTGATCTGTTTTACCCCAAATGTCTGTACCTGCGCCACTTACAGTAAATTTATCATTGCTCGGATCGTACGAAGAGGTGCCTGTTATAGCAGGCGAACCAATGATTTGTTGCTTCCACGGATTAGGAAGAGCAACAGCTGCCACCGGGGCTGCATCAGTTGCAACATCAGCCACTTCAGTTACATTAGTTACTTCATTTACATCGGATACTTCAGATACTTCAGCAGAACCGTGTGCAGGTAATACAGTAAATAGTAAACAAATGGAGAGACATAAACCCATTATTTTAAACGGTTTAATCATCAGTACACATCCTTTTAGGTATTGGAATGGCATTAAGAGATTACTATAAAACTATAAAACTAATTGGATCCTCCCCTCATAAAGTTAAAACGCTTATACTTTCAGGAATATATTACCACATATATTTATTTATGTATTACTATTCCATTAAAATGATGGGATATTTATTTTGCACATGGATAACTACCCCTATTAATAAAGGAAAATAATGCTTTTCATCTATTTGCGTCTTTTAACAGAAACCATGCGTCTAATCCTTGTAAACTTCATGAAGAACTACAAAAACATACATCACAATATGAGGAGTTTAAATAATGAAAAAACAAATGATTGCAATATGTACTGCTACCGTTTTAATCGGATCGGTAATCGGAATTCAAAGCATCACAAAGGCAGATCGTTCAGAGACGCTCTCACCACAAAGTTCACAGCAGCAGATGTCCAAATCAGAAATGGTAATAATCAGCAAAGAAACATCCGCAACATTTCGTAACATTAAAGCAGATCAGATCGAACAATTCATGTTGACAGGCAAGGCTAGCGTATTTGAAGGCACGTATCAATACGTTGTAAAGCAAGGTGAGCGCGTGATCATGAAAGGCTTCGGGACGGCATCGCAAGGTGGACCCGAATGGGGTAAGATTTCACAAAACATCTCAATACCAAAAAGTAAACTAAGCGGCAAAGAGCCATTAATCGTTGAAATATTTGAAATAGATCAAGAGAGTGGCGCAGTTGTAAACAATCTTGCTGCTCCATTGAACGCAAGTGAAACAAGAAATAACCAGGTGTTTCGTAAAATCAAACTTACTCCTGCCATAAAAACAACGACTGAATATATAGTGACAGGTCAAGCCAGCGTATTCGAAGGTACCTATCAATATGCCGTGAAGCAAGGTGAAAGTGTGATCGTGAAAGGCTTCGGGACGGCATCGCAAGGTGGACCCGAATGGGGTGAGATTTCACAAAACATCTCGATTCCTACAAATAAGCTATCCGGCAACCAATCATTAACACTAGAATTATATGAAATAGATCAAGAGAGCGGCGCTGTTGTAAATAAACATACGGTGCCACTGAACGTAATTAATAAAGTAGACAATCAAGCGTTTCGTAATATTAAGGTTGCCCCTGCCACAAAAATAACGACTGAATTCTCTGTGAGTGGCGAAGCTAGTGTATTTGAAGGCACCTATCAATATGTCATGAAGCAAGGTGAACGCGTTATCGGGAAAGGCTTCGGGACAGCATCGCAGGGTGGGCCGGAATGGGGTACGATTTCACAAACCATTTCTATTCCAAATAGTAAACTTAGCAGTAAACAGTCATTAACACTTGAATTGTTTGAAGTAGATCAAGAGAGTGGCGCTATCGTAAATAAACTAATCGCTCCATTAAACGTAAGTCAAACGGTGAACAACCATGTGTTTCGAAATATTAAGCTTGTTCCTACCATAAAAACAACGATTGATTATGCAGTGACAGGTGAAGCCAGCGTATTCGAAGGTACCTATCAATATTCAGTAAAACAAGGTGAGCGTGTTATAGTCAATGGCTTTGGTACAGCATCACAAAGTGGACCTGAATGGGGTACGATTTCACAAAACATCTCGATTCCCACAAGTAAGCTATCCAGTAACCAATCATTAACACTAGAATTATATGAAATAGATCAAGAGAGCGGCGCTGTCGTAAATAAATTGTCATTAAGTCTGAAATAATTGTCATGTATTCCATCACGTATAATGAGCGGCAACCATGGTGAGCCTGAAGGTGTGAGGGCTATCATATGTATTCGTGTTGGTAAATCTATTCAAATGACAAGTGGGAAGGAAGAGTGCAACACGTGGAGCAAGAAGAATTGGTAGTAAAAGCAATTACTGGTGATGAAGATAGTTTTACCTTGCTCATGAACGAAATGCAGGGGCGATTATACCGAATGGCATTGTCATATGTGAGGAACAAGGATGATGCGCTCGAAATTGTACAAGAGACAGTCTACAAGGCCTATATTTCCATTCATAAATTACAGAAGCCGCAATATTTCAGCACATGGCTTATTAAAATATCCGTAAACTGTGCCCTAGACTATATTCGTAAATCCAAAAAAATCATTTATATGGGTAAAGATATTGAAGACAGCTATGTCCCCGATGATAGAGGAGTTGCGATCGATTTATATGAAGCCTTGCGTGTTCTGGATAAGAAAACGAGACTCGCGATCGTCATGAGGTACTTTGAGGATATGCCGATGAAGGAAATAGCAAATATATTGGATATGCCGTTAAGTACTGTCAAATCGATAATATACCGAGGACTGGAGAAATTAAAAATAAATCTGGAGGAGAGTGAGTACAATGGATGATAAACTGAAACGATTACAGCAAGCCTATAATGATATCGAAATTCTTGATGAGCTAACTTTGGCCACTCGTCGAGGAATTGAAAAAGGTAAGCTTCATCAACAGAAAACCCGTGCAACAGAACGCCATGTGAAATGGATTGCGTCCAGTGTGGCAGCTATGTTTATCTTTTTCACGATCAGTATCAATACGTTACCTGCCTTCGCAGGAAGTCTAGAACAGGTGCCGGTACTCGGCAAACTAGTGAGTGTATTACATTTCTCCAAAGGGAACGCCGGAGGCGGAGTTATTCAGGATGGAACAGACGTTAATTTTATTACGGTGAAGCAACAGGAGGGTAGTGATCAAATTATTTTGAACTTTGCGCAAAATAATGAACCACAGCAGATAGCAAATTCATTTCATATGAAATTTACTGAATATCCTAATACAATGACGATTTCCGTTGGTGGGGCAAGAAGATTCTCCGCTGCAAAAGATCTTGAGACGTTGAAACAAAGCAACTACATTCAAGATGCATACCAAATCATTACGATGGACGATTCAGCCATACGGTTTAATATCACTTTTAATGAACCTGTTAAGTATGAGGTGAAAGAATATAAAGATCCAGCACAGGTCGTCATTAAGCTAACATCTGATAAGGAGAATACTGTAAAGCTTTCGCCTGTATACTCTCTAAGAACGATGTCGATGCCCTATGGAGAGGAAATAGGTATGGCTGAAGAAATGCTGTTTGAGTTAGAGGGATTACGCGTATTAAAAGATCAGCAAGGCTCATTCTTGGTGGAGGCCGGATATTACAATACGGAAGCTGAGGCTTTGGCTCAGTTGAAACGAATTCAGAGTGAATCTGGCGTTGATTCGTTACTTATCGAAAAAAGATCAAACCTACAAATTCCGGAGTTCATTTCTACTGAAAAGAAATAATGTATAAAACCATATAATAAAAGTAATCGACCGCAATTAAGCGGTCTTTTTGTGTATAAATAGATATGGGGATTTAATAGTTAAATTATGGTTATATTATTGAGGCAACATAACAATGTGAAGAAATATTCAGCAAATCGTAGGGATTAACTTGATAATAAATTAATTATGATCATTTGAGATCTAAAAATAATTCATGGTATGAACTATAATCGAAAAGATATTTAAGTGAACAGTCGAATAATTCAAAAACTTGAATTATACATTTATAAAAAGCTTCTTACAACAACTCTGATAACATAAACAGTAAAATGATTCTTGAAGTCAAACAGAAGAGTATATAAGAGATGATTTTAGAGGGAACGAGACAAAATAAATTAGATAGCGAATTTACCATGAAGAAGCTCAAATGAGTCCTATTCGTAATGAATCGCTAATACTTAAACACAAAACCCGTATTTTGTACATATGTATGTGTAAGTAAAAAGGAAGTCAAGTTCGCTCTTTCCTTTTATTTGTCTAATGACACAATACTCCCCTCATAAGTGACACAAATCTCCCCTTATTTGCTTCAGGTGGCTCTTATCTTTATTGTAATGAGGGGAAATTTGTGTCATTAGTAAATTATAAGGTTGTGAACGCTGTCGAAGAATGTTGAATTGTTATCACTCTTATATCCCGTCAACCATGAGGGGGAAATTTGTGTCACTTCTCTTTATTTAATGGCGATATATACTGGAAATCAAACAATTTAGAACACGTCATTTCACGATAGAAATTTTTTTATAATAGCGATCTAAATTATGTTGTATTAAACTTTTTCAATTATCAGTTTTATTTACTGCCTCACGCATCTCCAAATCATTTAAATGAGTGTATATCATAGTTGTTTGAACTGATGAATGACCTAATTGATCTCTTAATTTAGGCACGTCATTATTTTCTTGATGGTATCTGGTTGCAAACGAATGGCGTAAAGTATGAACTGTTATAGTTGGTTTACCAAAGGCCTTCACATATTTTTCAACAAGCTTTTCAATAGCTCTACCGGTTAGTCTCCTATTTTTACTTTTTGGGCCGATTGCCGCTGCAATGAATAAAGCCTTATTATCTTTATCAACTTTATATTTTGCTTCCCGAATATTAAAGTATTGTTGAAGATCGAATAACGCTGTATCACTGAAGTAAACATACTGTTCTTTGTTTCCCTTACGAATTACTCGAATATGACCTTTTTGCGTATCTATGTCACGTAGATCTGCTCCTGCGACTTCAGACAGGCGTAATCCTGATCCCAAAATAAGAGATATAATTGCAGTATCTCTCTCCCGATTAAATTGATGGAAATTATAAATTTTTTTTTTGTCTTTGTTTATAATTCCGTAATCATTAGCAACGAATTCTCTGAATTTTTCAAAATCGTCTGAACCACGTAGAATCTTACCACCGATACGAATGGCAGTTGTATTCTGATCCTCTTTCACAGCATTTAGTTCCATTTTAGCCATGATATTACGTAGTATGTATGGTTTTAATTCCTTCGTTTCTGCTTTATTCTGTAGATAATCAAATAGTGACTTTAAAGAAGATAATTTTCTATTAACTGTTAATTTGGAGTTCTGAAGATTAAATTCTAAATGGGATAAAAAACTCTCTACTTCTAAAATAGTTAATGTTTCTAGAATATTTAATGGTATATCTTTACGCTGTCCATCAAAGATTCCTTCTGATGTAATCCAATCAAAAAAAATTATATAATCATAACAATAGTTGAGTAGTGTGGTGGGAGATAATTTTCTACGTTTGTTTGAAATAAACTCTTCAACATACCATGGCAATAGTATGGTTTTTTCTAAAATTCTCTGATTATAGTGGTGTTTTTCGTCTTTATCCATTAAGCCCTCCAATTAGGAAGAATATCAACATCCATTTATTACCTATTTTAGATCATTAATATTATTTCGTCAAATTACTATTTTACGTAATTATATTGATTTCGAGTATAAATATGAAAATAGGATTATAAACGCCTTGCCTCTCCCTTCTATCTTGAAATTTTTATGGTTGCTTAGATTTTAAGGAAGTTTTTGCTTGTCTTAAGAAATCAACTGGATATATGATTTATTAACTTCTTAAGAGATCATTTCAGATTAGTCTACAACTAGACTTTAATTTAAAGAAAAACCCTCCATATAAAAACAGGAAGATTATTATCTATTCTTATTTCTACTTTAAATGTAAGAAATATATATAGTTGAAATATTACATTTAGTGCCTCAGATAATTTTATTTAGTGTATTTTTCATTAAATTTAGAGTAAAACAATATATAATATCATGTGAGAATTAATCTAATAATTCTATGCGGTTTTTTTCGTGTTTTGCAGAGCTACCCGATTTGCCTCATCCTTTGTCTGAGGACAAGAACATGTACCCATTCCCATTCCCTCTTACTTCTTATGTTCTTATGGACGTTATGAATATCATCAATGTTAACTGCCCGTTAGCCATTCATGCAGCGCAAGAGCGGTGCTGCACCACAGAGGATGAAAATGGGTACCCCTGTCTATACTGTTTGTACGGCTGGCGAAGAAGGTCGATAAGCTATGGTGCCATAGAGCCCAACCGTTAGTCTGACTCCGACCACCACGGTGCATCACAGAATGTCGCACCCTATATGGGTAGCACTCATGGGAGATTAATCCTTTTTTGGTTGTTGCACCAGCCTTGCCTTTTTGTTTGTTGTCTATATGATGTTTTTTGTGCTTAAAAGATCTAACAATCTCTATATGATTACTCAAGAGGCTCAGCCTTTTTTTTAAAAGTGTTATTCTTGGTTTGCTTTATTATGCTCTTTCTCAGGTTTTGAGCTAATTTAATTTTCATGGGAGCTTAATCATCTTAGTCCACCGTAACATATTCTTGGCCTATGTCGATTAGCATTAGATATTATTGTCTTCCGACAGATGCCGTGTTGTGGAGTACAATTGATTCGAACCCGCGGATAACGGTACAAGTTCTTGTCCATTGTCGGCAATAAGTACAAGTTCTTGTCCTCTTACAAAAAAAATGTCGGTGGATGCGCAAAGACAATAATTTGTTCCCATAAAACAAAAAAAACGTGATTTACGCGGATATTAATCGGAATATATTCTTGTCATCTTACAACGGTCGGTTGTACGTCGACCGCGCCGCCTATTCAAAGATTCCCGCCCGCTTGCCGTTGTGCCCACCCCGGCTCAGATGAAAAGCTACAATCTGTGTCTGTCCTACTCTCTTTCAAACAATTGCTTATGCTTATTGAAAAATCGATAAAAAAATTGTACATTGTCTAGTTCAAACCATTCTGCTGTTTGAAGAGGCTTGGCATCCAGATTATAAATTTTTGCATGTAACGTGCCTAAAACAAAGGGAGAATGAGTGGCAATAATAAATTGTCGGAGGACAAGAACATAGTCCCTTGTAGGACAAGAACTTGGTCACTTACCCGATTAAACCCTGATTTCCAGAAAAAAAGGAGTCCTAATTATAGGGCTCCTTTTTCAGTTGTGACCTCACCTCCTCCCAATAAAAAACGCCGCCGTATGGGCAGCGTCTGCTTAACGTCAAGGTCTTATTAAAACTTCAACGTACAAATCACCTTGATCACTATAATGGTCATTTTCTAGACCTCTTGGGTTGCCAATGAGGAGTTTAATAAAAAGAGCAGGATACCGAAGCACCTGCTCATCAATTTGTATTATTTAACTATCGTGTCCCGTTAGTTCAATCATGATTAACTTACAAAGCTAATCACATGTTCAGTATTCCAAATTATTATTAATTTTTTTCATCTCTTTTGCTGGTACTCCTGCAACGACAGTATTCTCTGGAACATCTTTAGTCACAACTGCTCCTGCCGCAACAACAGAGTTGTCCCCAATCGTCACGCCGGGCAGTATGGTTGCGTTTGACCCGATCCATACGTTTTCCCCAATTATAACTGGAGAGGGATATGTTGTGTTTCTCGTCGCCAAAGGTAACCCATGATTAAGTGTAGCAATCGTGACATTCATACCAACCATTGTACCGTCTCCTATACTAATTCCACCTCTATCTTGGAAGGAACAGCCTGCGTTGAAAAACACATTCTTTCCTATACTAATATTTTTCCCGAAGTCTGTATAAAACGGCGGGAAACACATAAAAGACGAATCAACTTTATTGCCTGTTAGTTCACTAAAAATCTCCACTATTTCTTCTCTTGAATGATAGGAAGTATTCAATTCCATCGTGATCTTTTGAGCTTGAAAACTACATTGAATTAATAATTCATGCAATTCTTTATCCTCACCCGAAATTGGGCTGCCTTTCTTACAAAAGTCTATAAAATCTTTCATGTCCATTTTTAAAAATCACCTACCTAATTTAATTATACTTCTTGTTTTGTTTGGCGAATAATCAGATCACATTATCAGTATATTACACAACTCTCATAAACCAAATCCATTATTACGCTAAACTGCCCGTTAGCTTAATCACGAACATAAAATACCCCGCCGACCAATTAAGGTTAGTGGGGTATTTCACTGATATTTTCGGATTGCCTAACGATACTTCCGTATATGTTACGACTAATATAATACAATTGGGACAATCTCTATTAATTACTACTATTTTCTACTTATTCATCTAGATACAGAACGCACTGGTAATGATGACCAACAAAATGAAGAGAACTAAAATTGCCGCTGTATTTCCACCAACACCGCAACATCCACCAAATCCCCCAAGAACTCCACTCATAGTAGTTCCTCCTTCAAAGCCAGACTGTACTGCAAGTCTCATTGGTGAAAGTGAAAATACTGTAGCTGTTTTTGACTAAGGCTCTATTAATGCTCCTATAAAAGTGATTGCTCCGATAGCATTTCCTGTACCGACAATAGTTAGTGCAACTAGCGAATACGTAACATTTCCAGTTCCAGGGGTTAGATCAACGTGGTCAACACTGGTTGCTACAAATGTGTTATTTCCAGCTGCATGCTGATTAATGCTAAAGATTATGGTTGCTCCACGGAGAACTTGTAATTGAATTGCTGTAGTACCTGCCGTAGACTGCCAACCAACGATTCCAGTTAACCAAATACTGCTTCCTGCAGGAACTCCCGTTATTGTGATCGTTTTTAATGTAGTTGCGACTGCGCTTAGTGGGATTGCTGAGCTCCCTGTTGTATTTGGCGTATTCTCGGATACCTGAAATTGTTGGAAGGACCCTTTTGGACCCGTTGCCCCTGTTACGCCAGTAGCTCCCGTTGCCCCTGTTACTCCTGTTACTCCTGTTACTCCTGTTAC
>NZ_FTNK01000011.1 GCF_900156375.1 Paenibacillus macquariensis | reverse complement strand
TATCTCACCGAGAAGAAGACTAGGAAGCAGAAGGAATATGAGATGCATCCAACAGTCAGACGAGAATTACTTGCTCTCGTTAAGAATCGTCCAGATGATGAATATCTGATCAAGAGTCGCGAAGGTGTCAATAAGCCGTTAGGACGATCGATGACATACAAGATCATGCGTGCTATCACAAAGGATTACAAAGAACTAGGTGGAATTGGGAACCACACTCTCAGAAAATCGTACGGATATCATTTTTATCAAGAAACGAAGGATATTGCGACACTTCAAAAGATATTCAACCATTCTGATCCTAACATTACATTGCGCTATATCGGGATTACTCAAGACTCTATTAACTTAGCAACTAAGCATTTTAGGTTATGAGTTATCCATAATTATGACATGAGTAACTGGTTATCATAGATCCTCCGAAACCCTTGACATATATAGGGTTAAGAGTGTTCCATGAGTTACCCAGAATATAGGTTAAGGGTAATTCAGAGAGCAGATAAAGTTCGTGTGACAGTGTGAAACCCCACGAGCCCATACAGGGCAAAGGATAGCGGGTTTTGAGGTCGCGGGTCCTTCCCAGGGGGTGGGTGGCATGCGGGTACGTATGACCCCGAGATTCCACCGAATTTTATAAAAATTGCACATAAGGCATTGTGCAAAAAGGAGGAGGTTTTTTGAGTGGGAAAATGAGGGCGAAAATGATCGATGGTGCCTTATGTATCAACACATCTGAGCTTTGTGAAATGCTCAGTGTACATCGCAACACACTTGCACAATGGGTGAAGGCAGGGATGCCTAAAAAGGCTAACGGCTGGTATTCTCTTAAAGACACTGTAAATTGGGTCATGGATAACCGTGGCGTAAAGAAGACACCTGACAACGAAGAAGAAATGACTCTCTCTCAGCAGAAGCTATTTTATGAGGCGAAACTAAAGGAACAACAAGCGGAATCAGCTACTCATAAAAATGAAATATCTAAAGGTGAATATATTAGGAGAGAAGACGTTGTGAGTGAACTCCAGCGTTTTTTCACTACGCTTAGACGTTCTATGGGTGGATATAGCCGAAAGATAGCTATGGAGATTGCTCCATATTTAGAACCTGATCAGGTTAGAATCATAGAACAGAATATTACGGACACAACCAATGCGGCTTTGCTGCAATTGTCGGTCCGGGGTGTTTATGATGCCAAGAAATGATAAGGAATGGGCCGAATGGATAATGGCTGCATTACAGGTGCTTCGGCCACCTGAAAAGTTGACTGTCTCTGAATGGGCAGACAAACATCGGATATTGGATAGTAAATCATCAGCGGAGCCGGGTCCATGGTCAACGGATCGAACCCCTTACTTAAGAGGCATTATGGATGCGTTCACAGATCCACGTATTGAAGAGATCATCTTTGTTAAACCAACACAGGTTGGCGGTACTGAAAGTCTGAATAATATGTTTGGATATGTTATCGCTCAGGATCCTAACCCAGCTTTAATTGTGTACCCTATGCTTGACCTTGCTGAATTCACTTCTAAAAACCGACTTCAACCTATGGTGCAATTGAGTCCAACGCTTAGCGATAGATATAAAAATGAGGACAGTAAGGTTTTAGAACTTCAGTTTGACGGGATGTATGCTGTCATAGCTGGAGCAAATAGCCCGGCTTCTCTTTCTAGCCGTGCTATTCGGTATCTGTTTATGGATGAGGTAGATAAGTATCCGAAGAGTGCAGGGAAAGAAGCAGATCCTAGATCGTTAGCAAGAGAACGGACAAAGACCTTCACTTATAACAAAAAGATTATGCAGACCTCTACGCCTACATTGAAAAGTGGCCCAATTTGGCAATCATGGTTGGGGGCAGATGTTAAGCTTCAATATTATGTTCCTTGTCCACACTGTGGGCAATATTATACTTTTAAGTTCAAGCAAATTAAGTTCGACAAAACGAAAGATGTCGATGAAATTAAGAGCACAGCAT
Organism: Paenibacillus macquariensis; assembly: GCF_900156375.1. Lineage (GTDB taxonomy): Bacteria > Bacillota > Bacilli > Paenibacillales > Paenibacillaceae > Paenibacillus_AQ > Paenibacillus_AQ macquariensis. Next base: position 198,770 of record NZ_FTNK01000011.1, on the reverse strand, counting down.
TATATGAATGTGAGAATTGTGAAGGAATAATTCGGGATGCCCATAAACCATCAATGCTCAGAAATGGTGAATGGCGAGGTCTTGATGGTTCAACAAAACCAAAACGTAAAACAGGGTTTTGGATGAATTCTATCTACAGTCCTTGGGTAAGGTTTGGGGACATCGCGGCAGAATTTATCACCTCAAAACGTGGCGGTCCAGAAGAACTCATGAACTTCATTAATAGCTGGTTGGCTGAGCCATGGGAAAACACCCAAATCAAATTGAATAGCGATAAGGTGTTAAAGAAGACTGGAGGCTATGAAGAAGGAATTGTTCCAGATAGAATGATTCTCCTAACGGGTGGCGTTGACGTTCAGAAAGATCGTTTTTATTACACCATTCGTGCTTGGGGAGAACATATGACCAGTTACAATATTCGGCATGGAGTTGTGGACACATGGACTGAAATTGAAGATGTGATGAACATCTCCTATTGTGGCAGGGATGGAACTGAATATTTTGTAAACCTCTGCGCCGTCGACTCTGGTTATAACGCGGATGAGACGTATGACTTTTGCGCGAGAAATACTGAATGGGCTGTTTCTATAAAGGGTTCCAACACCCCACTCAATACAAAGTATAAACATACCAAAATAGACCGGGAGGAAAAAGGAGTCTACGGTATTTCTTTGTACCACGTTGATGGTAATTACTATAAAGACTTTATAACGGGGCGTTTAGTCAGAAAGCCAGATGAGACGGGCGGCTGGTTCGTCTATGAAAATACGGATGAAGAATATGCAGAGCAAGTGACAGCAGAGGAAAAGGTTATTGAGAAGAGTGGTCGCAAGACTGTGGAAGTATGGCGGCCTAAAACAGCTCATGCTGACAATCACTATCTAGACTGTGAAGTATACGCTGCCTTTGCTGCGGATTGTCTGGGTATACGTTACATGAGATATGGGGAGTCGAAGAAACCTGAACCTCCCCAAGAGAAGAGTCAGGAAAAACGAAACTTAAATAACTTGGCAGGAGGTGGCAAGTGGTTATGACAGAAGAAGAACGTTTAGGGAAGCTACGTGAGCAACTGGAAGAGCTTAATAAAGCAATCATTGCCATTCAAAATGGAGCTCAGGAATATCGAATCGGTAGTAGATCACTGAAGCGTCCAGATCTTAGTCTGTTATATAAAGAACGAGATCGACTTGAACGGGAGATTCTTAATGTAGAACGTGGGGGTTCTATATTCCACCAAGTGTATTTTGAAGGGAGGTGATGAAAATTGAACTGGATCGATCGCTCTATAGCTGCTGTTAGTCCACGCTGGGGGTATAAGCGTTTAGCCTGGAGAAATGGAATGAGTGTATTTGATGGTGGTGATCGTGGGCGACTTAATCAAGGATGGAACCCATCTGCTTCACCAAACGAACAGAAGAAACAGGCTGAGCGTTCGCTTATAAGAGCAAGAGCACAAGATTTAGAAAATAATAGCGATGTGACCGGTGGTATTCTTCAGGCCTTTGAACGAAATGTGACGGGTACAGGTATTATGTTGCAATCTAAAATCACACATGAATTAAAAAGCAATGTAAATGGAGAATTGAATCAGCAGATAGAAAAGATGTGGAAAGAGTATTGTAATCCTGAAAACATCGATATCACAGCTACACAGTCTTTAGAGGATATCGCAGAGATGATAATCAGGAGATACGTCGTGGATGGCGGTATATTTATCATCAAAGTATATGTTGCTAATAGCGAATTCCCATTTAAGTTGCAAATCAGATCCGTTGATGAGTTAAGCACACTAGTTACTCCTGGTGAAGGTAAGCGAATTATTGAGGGAATTGAACTTGATGAGTACAACAAACCTGTTGCATACCATTTCAAAAAGGCAGACGAGTATTTTCTGCATCCTACAGAATCGATTCGAATTTTAGCCAAAGACGTGATCTACCTCTTTAAGAAAACGAGTCCGCAACAGGTTCGTGAAGTATCTCAATTGGTAACCGCATTACCACGAATCAAGGACGTTAATCAATTCATTGAGGCGATCTCTATCAAAGAGCGTGTACTTGCTTGTATGGCGGTATTTATCAAAAAGGATACCCCGCAAGGAGGGCTAGGTCGCGGTGCTCGTGGGTCAGATGCTGCACCGATCAATTACAGCGGTGTATCCCTATCTCCAGGGATGATTGGTGAGTTGAATCCAGGAGATGAAGTGCAAACGGTAATCCCATCTGGTCAAGCGTCCAATAGCAAGGAATTTATAGCTACGCTTGTGAGAATGATTTCGGCTGGTTTAGGGCTTAGCTATGAAGCTGTATCTCGAGATTTATCGCAAGTGAACTATTCTTCTGCTCGTCAGGGATTGATTGAGGATCGAAAGTTGTACAAGAAAATGCAAAAGATGCTGATTGATCGGGTTTTGCGACCTGTATATTTGGAGTTTCTTGAGTCCATGTACCTTTCCAAAAAATTGGACCTGCCAGGCTACTCTCAAGAGAAGTCTAAGTACACAGCGCATGTGTGGGTTCCACCAGGAAGCACTTGGATTGACCCTAAGAAAGAAGCGGATGCCAATAAGATTGCATTGGAATCTAATCAAGATACGCTTGCGCGTATTTGCGCTGAACGAGGCGAAGATTGGCGAGACGTAATTACGCAACGTGCTGCGGAATTAAATCTAATCAAGGAATTGATTGGAGAAGAAGAGAAAGGGGGAACAAAGATTGAGAAAGACGATGACGACGGTGAGTCTACCGACGACGCTGCATAGAGATGCTGGACCGTCGGACAATCAATTAATTCGAACACTCACACTAAATCGCGATACGATAAACGAGGAAGAAAGAACAGTTGAACTATCCTTTTCCTCTGAAGCACCTTATGAGCGTTATTTTGGAGATGAAATTTTAAGTCACGACCCCGGAGCGCTCGACCTATCTAGGTTGAACGAAGTCGGGGTTTTGTTATTTGCTCATGGTAGGGATGCAAATTATGGACGTATGCCGATTGGTGTCATTAAAAGTGTATGGGTGGATGAAGGACAACGGAAGGCTAGAGCGCTCGTACAGTTCGATGATGACGATGATAGCGACAAGGTATTCCAAAAGGTTAAAAAGGGTATCATTAAAGGCGTTTCTGTTGGCTACTCGGTAAGCTCATGGGAAGAAGTGAAGGCTGGAAAGACATCATCTAATGGTCGTCACATGGGCCCAGCGTATGTTGCTCTGAAATGGCAACCCTTTGAAATTAGCATTGAACCAACTCCAGCCGATCCGTCTGTTGGTGTAGGTCGTAGTCATTCAAATAATGAAAGCGGGGATGAAGGAATGAACGGATTGAAAATGATTGCATTGGCAGCACAAGGATTAATGCATGCACCAGACACAGGTGCAGGAGCGGGTGGAGAACGTGGAGTAACCCCACCAATTCCTGATAATACTGCGGAGATTCAGCGTCAAGCAGCAGCGGGTGAAAGAGCTCGTGTAACAGAAATAAACACGTTATGTCGTAATTTCGGAATGGATGCTTCACCATTTATTGAAGATGGAAGTGAAGTTTCTAAGGTAAAGGATTCGATCCTCCAAAAACAAATTGAAGACAAAAAACCACATCCATCAGGTATACAGGTAGGTGCTGAAGATGTTGATAAGTTCCGTGCAGCGGCATCGGATGCATTGCTTATTCGTGCAGGTAGAGGTGTTTCTAAGCCTGCTGCGGGAGCTTCTGAGCTTCGCGGACTACGTTTGCGTGACTTAGCCGTTGAATGCTTGCAACGTGCAGGAGAAAGCGGTGCACACTTGCTAAGAGATGAGGATTTACTTAGACGTGCATTATCGCCTGACAGTACGTTCCAAGGAATCATTTCAAATGCGGCTAACAAAACATTATCACAGTCCTATCAGGAAGCTCCTACAACGTTTCAGTACTGGACTGGGAAAGGTTCAAACTCTGACTTTAAGGCTGCTGAACATTACCGCATTTCTGAAGCGGGTAGTTTGGAACTGACACCTCAGAACGGAGCTATTCCTTATGATACTGCTATGAAAGATGAAAAGGTGAGAAAATCAGTTCTTACGTACTCCAAACGGTGGGGATTCACTCGCGAGGCGTTTATCAATGATGATCTAAGTATGCTTTCTCGTGTACCGGCTTCTTATGTTATTGCAGCGAAACGCGGCATTAACTCACTTGTATATAAAATGTTGGCGTCAAATCCACTGATTTTTGATGGAGAAGCACTATTTGGTGTAACACATAAAAACTTAGGGACTCCAGGATCTATTAATACAACATCCATGAGTGAAGCCCGGGTGATGATGCGTACACAGAAAGATCAGAGGGGTATTGCGACGCTGAACATTGCACCTAAATATCTTCTTGCTCCTGCGGCGCTAGAGACTAATGCGGCTCAGTATTTACGTAGCGAGGCTGATCCTAATGGAGCTCATAGTGGTATAGCAAATGTATTCCGTAACTCATATGACATTATTGTTGATGCAGAACTTGACCAATATTCAGCTGATGCATGGTACTTAGCTGCAGATGCTAATATTGCTGATACAATCGAAGTGACGTATCTGCGCGGACAAGAAGAACCAACATTAGAAACGGATATCTCATTTGATCGTCTGGGCATGGATTTCCGTATCTATATGGACTATGGGGTAACGATTTTGGATAGTCGTGGACTGTTTAAAAATGGAGGTAAATAAAAATGATACTTAAAAATGCGCTTAACTTTGGTGGAAGGTTATATGAAGCAGGGGAGAACGTTAAAGGTGAACTCCCTTTAGATATGATCGAAGTACTGAAAGAAAAAAATGCATTCTCTGATATTGATATTACTAGTGAGGAAGTAAATGGTGAACCGCCGACCTTGGATGATGGAGTGAAAGTGGCCACAGCATCTGTAGAAAAATCAGTTGCAGAGTTAGAAGAGCATTTAAAGACCATTCTTGATGTCGAGGAAATCAATGCCTTGCTGGAGGAAGAGAATAAGAGGGAACAACCACGAGCAAGTGCGATCAAGGCTTTGGAAAAACGTATGAAGGAACTTTAGGATGAGTATTTTTAAAGATACTCTTGCAAATGACGTACTAATTTTTATGAATAGTGAGGAATTTGCAGAGATTCATACGATCACGACTTATGATCAGCAAAAAAAAAGGACTGACAGGAAACTACCAGTAATTATTGAAAGTTTCACTCTGGATGGTCGGCCTATAGAACATGCAGAAGGCGTGTCAGTACATAATGCGGTTGTTTTCATTGACCCTGATGTACTGGCTTACACTCCTCGAGTAGATCAGGATTTTTATCTTGATTTTATGAAATATATTGTCGTAGATGTATCGAATGAGTTTGGTATTTTAAAAATTGCATTGCGGGCGAACGGTACACGACCATGAGTAATTTTATTGAGGTTAAAGAAGATCTGAAAGCAGTAAAAGGATCTTTAAAACAAATGGATAAGGCCGTTCAACAGGCAGTCTTATCAAGTATTAACCGAGCTACGCAACGTGCCAAAACAGAAACTGGTCGTAAAGTCCGTGAAAAGTATATTGTGAAGCAAAAGGAAGTTGTGGAGACTCTTAGAATCAAAAAGGCAAAAGGGAAATCACTTCAGGCTACTCTAACATCAAAGGGGCATAGCATCCCCTTGATAAAGTTTGGTGTTTCTCCTAAGCGTCGACTAAAAAGGGCACCTAAAGTGTTACAGGCTGCGGTGTTCCGAGGCGGGGCTAAGAAACCAATCCCCGGAGCTTTCATTGCGACGACTGGAAGCCATACAGGAGTATTTGAGAGATTAGGAAAGAAACGACTCCCGATCAAAGAAATGCGTGGTCCATCTGTTCCGTCTATGGCAGGAAATCAGGAAGTTCGTGAACACATCCAGAAGGTGTATGGCGAGGAAATGGAAAAACGCGTGCCACATGAACTTGATCGGACATTAGGGAGGCTGAAAATATGACTCCTAGCATGATGTTGGAAAGTTTACAAGAATACTTACAAGAGATTACCAAGGAGATGTTTCTAGGTCCGGATCGCCTTCGACCCAATATTTACAAGGTTGATCTCCCGGCAAGAGCTACACCTTACAATCCAGTGCAAGAAACCCTGTTGATGCCCGAAACGGATATTCCAGTCCCTAACCAGCAAATACTGCCCGACGAACAAGACGAACGATGGCCGTTCATCATTATAGTCTGGAATGATTCTGAGGATAACGAAGAGGGGAATAGGTCGACGCGGATTGATTTTTCTTTTGGATGTGAAGGAAGTGGTTCAGACGGATACATGGATGTATTACATCTCATGGAATTCGTCCGGATCTCTTTTTTGCGTGAAACATGGGATGGATGGCCTTTTCGCATAGAAAGACCGCTTACGATGGGGTTTTACGATGAACAAGCAGACCCGTATTGGACAGGTTACATGTCCACAACGTGGGAAATACCAACAATTGTACAGGAGGTGCGATTCTTTTGAATGAAAAAGTAGAGAATATCGTAAAAAAGAATGAAACTACACCACAGAAATCAGTATCGACTGAGAAAAAGGCGAAGGACACAGCTACAAAGGTGGCTGATGAACAACTTATTTACGTGGGACCTACGATTGAACGCGGCATATTGCGTCAACATCAGGTATTTAAAGGTGGCCATCCAGCGTGTTTGGAGAACTTATTTACTAAATATCCATTACTTAAATCATTATTCGTACCAGTTGATCAGCTCAATTCGGCTCAGATAGATTTATCAAAGAAAGGCACCTCATTAAACGCGGCTTATACAGCCATGAAGGGAGTGTAATCATATGTCAATTGAAGTACATGGCGTAAAAGCTACGGAGGTAGCATACAAACCAAGCTCTCCAACACCACAGGCATTCACGTTGCCAGTCGTTTTTGGTACGGCCCCTGTAAATCTTACACAGAGCACCAAATCAGTTGTTAATGTACCGATAAAATGCAATAACATGAATGAGTTTAAGTATTATTTCGGTTATTCGGATGACTGGGAGCAGTTCACACTTTGCGAGTTCGCATATTCTCACTTTGAGTTATATGGGCAATCTCCAGTAGTGTTCGTGAATGTACTAGACCCATCTACGGACGCTAAAATCACAGCACCAGCTGCAGTGAACCTTACAAGCGGAATTCACACCATGCCAGAAGGTGTAATTAAAGGGTCTGTTACAGTCGCTTCGCAGGACGGGACAACAACCCACGTTTTAAATACTGACTACACACTGACATATGGTGATGATGGAGAGTTAATTTTGGCTGTCGTTAGTGGAGGAGGGATCTTGACAGGTACTACATCCCTGAAAGTTGGGTTTAGTTCTCTTGATCCTTCTGTAATTACTTCTTCAGATATCATTGGCGGGTCCAATTCAACCACAGGTGTACGTACGGGTCTAGAACTTATGGAAGAAGTATTCCCTCGATACCAACTGATTCCTGGCTTAATCGTCGCACCAGGCTATTCTTCTGATCCGGTCGTTGCGGCTGTCATGGTAGCTAAGTCACAAAACATCAATGGTCTGTTTGAAGCGTTCGCCATTACGGACATGGATGCGTCTGAGCGCTACATTGAACTCGTGGATTGGAAAGAGGAAAACCATTACACAAGTCCATTGCAGATGAACACTTATCCGAAAGCACAATATAAAGGGAAAACCTATCATATGTCTACACTGGCTGCAGGGACAATTTGTGCCACTGATGCAGCTAATGACGGTGTTCCGTATCAGTCTCCTTCTAATCAAACGCTAATGGCTGATGCATTAATTATGGAAGATGGTTCGGAAGCCTATATCCCTCTCGATCAAGCGCAGTACGTCAATGCAAATGGCATTGTAACGGCTATTAATTTCTCGGACGGATATAAGTTGTTCGGCAACCGAACAGGCGCTTACCCTAAGGTGACGGATCCACAACGAGCATTCACTTCAGTACGTCGTATGTTTGGTTGGATTAAAAATAATCTCGTGCTTAACTACTGGCGCAACCTTGATGCTCCGATGAATAACCGCTTAATTGATTTTATTAACGATAACAGTAACGTATGGATGAATGGACTAACTTCAGCTCAATACATTCTTGGTGGACGAGTTGAATTCAATGCAACTGAAAATCCTTCAGCTAATTTGATGGACGGTAAAATCGTGTTTCACGTTTACGTAACTCCACCATCACCAGCACAGGAAATTGAATTTTTAGTTGAATATGACGTTGCATATATTGCCGCATTGACGGCGTAAAGGAGAAAACATTATGGCGCAGATTCCAGTAAAACTTCAAGCGGCAGCAGTTTACCTTGAAGATAGCAGCATAGAGGTCGCTACTGGCGATGTAACTCTACCCTCTTTTGATAGTCTTTCAGAGACGTTATCTGGTGCTGGTATTCTCGGTGAGATAGACGTTCCAACTCCAGGGCATTTCGGATCAATGGAAGTGGGTATTAATTGGCGCACAATCCAAACTGAAGCGGTCAAACTAATCAGTTCGGAAGTCCATGCTTTGGATATTCGAGGAGCATTCCAAATATTTAATCAGTCTGGAAAGCTCGAAACAAAAGGGATTAAAGTGACAATCCGCGCAATGGGTAAAGGGTTAGATTTGGGGAAACTGGCTCAAAACTCTACTACGGACACCACAACTACGCTTGAGGTTGTTTATATTAAGATTTTCATCGATGGCATAGCGGTCATCGAACTAGATAAGCTCAATTATGTGTTTCGAGTAAATGGGCAAGATGATCTATTGGATGTAAGAAAAATATTAGGGAAATCTTAATTCGAGGGGGAAATACAAAGTGAACGAACAAACAGAAGAGAACATTAGTGTTAATGAGGTCGGGGGAAGAGCTTACAAGCTCTCTCGGCCTTTTACTTATGAAGATAAAGAGTATAAAGAAATTAAGTTCGATTTTGAAAAGCTTACTGGTGATGACATTATCGCTTGTGAATCAGAAATGTATGAAGTGGTAGGATCGAGCGACGTATTAACCATGATGATGAAAGAGACACACCCTGGATACCAAACAGTGATCGCGGCTAAGGCGGCATCACTTCACTTTCGAATTATTAAAGCGATGCCAGCAAAAGATTTTATTAGAGTGACTAAGATGGCACAACGTTTTTTGCTCGGTATGGAATAGACAAAGATCCTACTGAACGACTTATGGAGTGTGCATTGCGACTCGCTTCAAAAAGAAATACACCAGTGAATTATTGGCTATCTCGTCCACTTGGTGAGCTGTTTCAATGGTTGGAAGCTCACAATAAGTTATATAGAAAAGAACATCCTCCAGAGAAGGGAGGTACGTGATGGCTAAAGAATATGAAGTAGCCTTTGAACTATCAGGAAAGCTAGATCCGACGCTTAAAAGGGCTTTTGATGGTGTCACACATAATGTGTCTGATCTCGAAAGTGAACTAAAGATGATCCAGAGATCTAAAAGCATGGATCATCTAGGCAAAGAGGCTCGAAATAGTGCCGGTTCATTCGATAAGCTCAAGAACTCAGCAGAAGGATTTAAGGATGTTCTTGGGAGAGTGGCTCAATATACGGGTGCTTATGCAATAATATCCAGTGTGACGGATACTTTTTCAAATGCTGTTGGAGAAGTAATTTCTTTTAAGGATTCATTACAGCAAGTTGCCGCAGCCACTGGTGCAACGGTGGAAGAAATGGAAAGTATCCGAAGCGTTACCCAAGACCTTTATGGAAAAGGTATGGGGGAGAACTTCGAGGATATAGCTAGTGCCATCACAACTGTTAAACAGGTAACTCATGAAACAGGAGACGCTTTGGAAGGGATCACTCAAAATGCCATTGCATTTAGGGATGTATTTGGAGAGGAAATCACGCAATCCATTAAGGCATCCGATACGATGATGAAAAACTTTGGCATTACCTCCGAAGAATCCTACAACCTACTTGCCCAAGGTGCGCAGAAGGGCCTTAATAAATCTGATGAGTTAATCGATACTGCAAATGAATATAGCGTATATTATAAAACTTTAGGATATTCAGCAAATGAAATGTTTAACCAATTTAGCTCTGGTCTTGAGGCGGGCGCATTTAACCTGGATAAAGTCGGGGATTCGGTAAAGGAATTTGGAATCCGCATCAAGGATGGTAGCGACAGTACGATAGATGCCATGGCTATGCTATTTGCTCCAGACGACATTGATCAGTTTACCCAAAGGTTGATGAAAGGCTCCGCGAAGTCAGCGGAGTATATGGAGCTGCTAAAGCACGTGTCAAAAGATACGGCTAAGGAATTGGTGAAGAACCTTAAAGCAGGTGGAAAAAAATCTTCGAATGCTTTTGAAGCTTTGCAGGGGATAATGGGTCAGGGAAACGATATTTTAGATGGTCTTTCTAGTGGTGCAATCCGGGGTAAAGATGCCATGGAAAAGGTCATTAATAAACTTGGCGAGATCGAGGATCCGATGCAGCGGAGCACCATCGGTGTTGCGCTATTCGGCACGCAGTTTGAGGACATGGAATCAGATGTCATTGCCGCGCTAGGTACAGCTCGAAGTCAGTTTGACATGACGAAAAACACAATGGAAGAGATAACAAAGATTAAGTATGACTCTCTAACTAAAGATCTTCAAGTGTTAGGACGAGAACTTATGACAGAAGTTATTATTCCCATTGGAGAGGACTTAATGCCTGTTCTGCGCGATATGACGGAGTGGGCATCCAATAATAAAGATACCATTAAAGCTATAGCGTTGACTGTTGCTGCTGCCATGCTTACGAAAAATACGGTATCAATTGTTAAAGATTACACGAGAGTAGCACAATCGCTAGGGAAGGTTACAGGGAATACAACAAAATTCGGAGCAGCTGCAGGTCTATTATCAAATCCTATCGGAATTGCAGTTGGTGCAGTTGGAGCTTTAACACTAGGGGTAATCGCTTATAAAAAGCATCAAGAGGCAGCAAGGAAAGCGATACTCCATATGGGAGACTCAATCAGAGAGGCATATGATAACTTCTCCGAAGTTGAAAAACAAACGACAAAAACAAAAGATCTTACTACGGAATACGATCGATTAATCAAAAAGCTTGGCGATGTAAAAACACCGGCCGAACAGTTAGCAGAGGCTCGACGTAAGCTAGCGAATGTCGAACAAGAACTCATTGACTTGAATCCTGAAATTCTATCAGCAGAAGATGCAAAAAGCGGAAGATTTAGAGAACAGGTAGGGCTTGCTAATGAGTTGAATGAAACAACACTAGCGATGACAAAGAGAGAGCTTAACAACGAAATTATAAATGGGGAATCCAATCTTCCTAAACTCGAAGAAGATTACACGCGATTAACCAAAAAAGCAAAAGAATACGATCAAGCAAATATAGATTCAGAAAAATCATATGTCCGTCTAAATGAGTATCTAGAGCGAAGAAATGCCATTATGGACAATCCGAACTTGTCCAGTGACCAAGCCATGGCACAGATACAAAAACTAGCTGCTGAAGTGAAAAATATAACAGGAGAAGACTTTGGGGATCAGCTACAGTTATTGGATGATGCTCCACCGGCTTTACTGAAGTATACGAATGAGACTCTTTCTAATTTGAAAGCTACTCAGGAAGAAATGAAAGCTGCTGAAAATAGCTTTCAAGAATTGTATGACAATAAGATCGCTCTGATTCAACTAAATTTAGGCGTAGGAGAAACTATTGATTCACAATCAGCCAAATATAAAAACTTGTCTGCAGAAGAAAAGGAAAGATTTGCAAAAGTAATTAGAGATGTTCAAGAATTAAACAGAGAAATGGACAAACTTCCAGCGGATAAGAAGATAGATATTTCAGTTGCATGGAACCAAATAGGAAACATCCCTGCTAGTGTTCCAAATGTCGCACGAATAGGAGGAAGAGGGCAACAAGTTCAAGAGTATGCTCGTGGTGGGGTGGTGAGTCGTCCAGAGCTTGCGTGGGTTGGAGAAGGTGGGGATAACGAAGTTATTATTCCAATCAATGGTTCACAGCGTTCACGTGACTTGTACAGCACCGCTGGTAGTATGCTTGGCGCATCTGATTCATCAGGAAGTGGTGGAAGCTATGTTTTTAATCCTACTTATAATGTATATGGAAATGCTAACAAGAATGATCTTGAAGGGCTTGCACAAAAGACCAAGAGCGATTGGGAAACCGGACTTGCTGCCTATGAACGGAAACAATCGAGGGTGAGCATGAGGGGGTAGCATGAATGACCAAATACAGGACGATTCAAGGCGATACGTGGGATGGAGTTGCCTTTAAGATTTCAGGAACAGAGAGTTTCATGACAACGTTAATGGATGCTAACCCCGACTTTATAGGTACTATTATCTTTTCTTCTGGAAATATATTGAATGTTCCTGAAGTTGTCGTGGATACTGCGGATACCTTACCACCTTGGAGAATGGGGGAATAGCATGGGATCAGTACAAGATGGACGAAGGGCTGCCCTCGTCCTTTTTTATAATGGGAAAAACATCTCCACGGATTTAAAAAAATATCTTATGAATTTTTCATATAACGACTCTGCGCCTGGTGAGTTTGATGACATATCCATTACTCTGGATGATCGTGATCGGAACTGGATAAAGGGTTGGGCTCCTGTAATCGGGGACACCATCAAAGCAGAAATACACACGGAGCATTGGGACAAACAAGGAGAGAAAAAGAAGCTCCCTTGTGGGACATTCTACTTGGATTCAGCAGATATGGAAGGACCACCGGACAATGTAACGATGCAAGCCACATCGTTACCAATAGAAGGGGCATCCGTTAAACAAGAGAAACGATCTAAGGCATGGGAGAAAGTCACTCTGAAGACGTTATCAACAGAAGTAGCCAAAGCGGCTAAATTAAAATTACTCTATTCAGCGTCGGCAAATCCTAAGTTTGATAGACTGGATCAAAGCGATCAAAGCGACATTTCCTTTTTAGTTGAAACCGCAATAAAAGAAGGTATAGCCGTTAAAGCCAGTGGATCTACACTGGTTCTTTTTGATGAGGAAGTTTATGAGAAAAAGGATGCCGTTATAAACATCGAGCGAGGTAAAGCAAATGTCATCTCTTATAGTTTCTCAATAAATAGCGAAGGTAGCGCATATGGGTCGTGTGAAGTTACGTATACAGTTGCAAAAACCAAAAAAACCTCTTCCAAAGTCATCAAAGGATCTTATAAAATACCGGGATTGAAAGGTTTACCTGTACTAAGGCTCAATGAGCAAGTAGAGACAGTAGCGGAAGCAAATAGACTGGCCAAGAATCGTTTGCGAGAACAAAACAAAAAGGCGGGCTTAGCATCCTTTGTAATGGATGGAGATATCCGTCTTGCTTCAAGTGTTACTGTGAACGTTAAGGGTTGGGGTAAGTTTGATGGGAAATATATCATTGTCAGTGCAAGTCATACTCTCGGAGGATCTGCATATCAAACTCCTATTAACGTACGAAAAGTATTGGGGTGGTCTTAATGGCAGATATACGTAGTATGGTTAAGGAATTAATTAAAATTGGCGAGTGTTCTAGTTCTAATTTTGAAAATGGGACGGTTAGAGTAGCATTCCCAGATCGTCAAAATATGGTTTCTAGTGATTTGCCCGTTATGGTTTTTGGAGGATGGGGAGTTACAAACGGACTTCCACAGCCAGGAGATACAGTGTTGTGCCTATTCCTCGGAAATGGGTTATCTAATGGTGTTTGCATTGGAGTTATACCCAACGACCTTCCGGGCACCAGCAACAAACAAGGGACCTTTTTCGAGGATGGAAGTTATGTCTATTACGATCGTTCGACGGGACAACTTATGATCAAACCTGTTAGCAAGGTGATGATCGAAGGAGATTTAACAGTCTCAGGTACTATAACAGCAAGTAACATCACATAAGGAGTGGTGTAGGTGGCACAAACATTAGGATTAGGGTCGTTGGGAGACATCGTTTTTATATCTACTCATTATAAAATTCGAACGTTTCAGGGTTTTCATAGATCAAGCGCTGATCGTTGGGCGAACAATGAAATTATTCTACAGAAGCCCCGTTCACAGTTTTTAGGACCAGGGCTTGATACTATAGCCCTGACCGTTGTATTTGACGTGAAGTATGGGATGAATCCCCGAAAGGAAATGGACAAGTTAGTAAAGTACAGTCGAGATGGTAAAGTCCTGTCGCTTGTTATAGGTGGTAAAGGATTAGGCGTAAACAAGTGGAAGATTACTGGAATAGATCAAGACTGGACCACAGTAGATAACAAAGGGAATTTATTGAAAGCTTCGATGTCTCTTTCTTTGGAGGAATATGTATGACGGAATACACTGTTGTAGGGAAGTATGAGCCATTTAAATTCGGGTTAGCAAGTATTGACTCGATAATGCAAAACATTAGGATCATTGTCAGTACAATTGTGGGAATGTGTCCATTGGATCGCACGCTTGGAATAGATCCTAGCATGATAGATCAATCAACTCTAGCGGCCAGAGCGCTTATATCAAGTAATATTTTAACCGCTATTCAGGAACAGGAACCTAGAGCGATTGTTACTGAGGTTACTTTTATGGAGGAGGAAGAATTCGAAGTTCAAGGAAAGCTTGTTCCCATTATTAAATTCTTGGTCAATGAGGAGGTGGCAAGGTAAATGGGATTCGTAGAATTGCCGGAGATCAGCTTTGTGGATACGGATGTGACAAGCATCCTAAATACCGCACTCAGATCATTAGAGTTAGAAACAGGAAGAATATTGAATAAAGCAGATCCAGAACGAATATTATTTTTAGCGCTTATGAATATTATCATCCAACAAAGGCATTTAATTGATCAAGCAAAGAAGGCAGATTTATTGCCTGTCGCTCGTGGTGTCATGCTAGATTACATTGGTTCTCTATATAACAATGTTCGTCTCGCATCATCTTCATCCCGCACAACGATCAAATTCACGTTGTCTACTCCATTAACTTCAGCTCAGATTATACCAATGAGTACGAGGGTAGGACCACAAGGAGGAGACGGAACGGTTTACTTTTCTACAATAGAAACCGTTGTGATTGATCCAGGAGATACTTCGATTGAAATTATTTCTACGGCCAATATCCCCGGTGATGTTGGAAATGGGTTTCTTATAGGCCAATTAAATGTACTTATTGATCCGTTACCCTTTATTCAATCCGTTACAAATGTCACGGAGAGTGGCGGAGGTGCAGATGTCGAATCCGACGACGCTTATAGAGATCGTATCAGATTAACTCCAGAATCTTTCTCAACAGCAGGACCGAGGGATGGATATGTATATTGGGCTAAAACAGCTAATCCCGCAATTGTTGACGTGGCTCTTGCATCCCCAGAGCCCTATTCAGTTGTTGTTGTACCTCTAATGTTAGGAGGAGAAATTCCAACGCCAGATATACTTGACGCAGTTGAGGTAGCGGTTAATGATCGCACAAGGCGACCTTTAACCGACTTTGTGACGGTTAAACCTCCTGAATTGGTAAGTTACAATATTACATTGACTTATTATATTAATCGAGAGCGATCCGCAGAGTCATCGGATATTCAGGCTGCCATTGATAGTGCCATTAAGTCATTTAGTTTATGGCAAAAATCGAAGCTTGGACGAGCTATTAATCCATCGGAACTAATAGGTCGAATTATGGCTGCTGGTGCCCTTAGAGTAGAGGTTATCTCCCCTAATTATATGGAGTTAGCCTCTTTGCAGGTTGCTAGAGAGAATGATGTGACAATAACATACGGAGGGCTTGACGATGATTGAGATGAAAGACGTAAGCTTGCTTGATTTATTGCCGAGTAGCGTTAAAGAGGATCCAATGGTAAAAGCACATGCATTGGTACTTGATAAGGAATTACAAAAAAATACGCAATCTATTGCACAACTTTCACGATTCTCAAGGCTTGACGAAATCAATGATCAAGAAGCAGATTCACTAGCCTGGCAGTTGCATGTCGACTTCTACGATCCAAATCTAACAATTGAAGTGAAACGAAACCTTATCAAGAATGCTATTTCATTTCATCGAATGAAGGGAACGCCGGCAGCAGTAGAACAGTTGGTGGATATTGTTTTTGGAGATGGAGTAGTAGAAGAATGGTTTCAGTATGATGGTACTCCTGGACATTATCAAGTCAAAACAGGCAATCCGCAGGCAACGCAATCTAGAGCACAAGAGTTTTATCGTGCAATCGATTCAGTGACTAGGTTTTCATCAAAAATTGACCGAGTCATTTTAGAGCAAACGGATGATATGAATATGAATTTTGCCGGGGTTCTTCACTTCGGAGAAACCATGGAAGCGAGGATGATATAATGGGTGCGTTTGGTGGTTTAGTTCTTACGATAAAAGGTCGAAACTTGCAGGCGAAAGCACAAGCTGGTGCAGATTTGAAATATTCAAGAATGGGTCTTGGGGACGGGACGATCACAAGTCAGTCTATACCGAGTCTTGTAGGACTAATCAGTCAAAGAAAGAGTCTTAACCTAAATCGCGTTTACACTCCTAGTCCTGCTCGAGCTGTCGTCAGTGCGATCCTCTCAAATCAGGATGTTACTACGGGGTTCTTCTTTCGAGAAATTGGAGTATTTGCCCTTGATCCAGACGAAGGTGAAATTTTGTATGCGTACGGAAATTCAGGAACAACAGCTGAATATATACCGCCTGCAGGAAGTGCTGATATCATAGAAAAGTTGATAAACTTAAATATCATTGTGGGTAACGCAACAAATGTCACGGCAGTCATAGACCAGTCGCTTGTTTATGCTACGCGTAGCGAGTTTGAAAATAAGATTAATGAAATTAATTTAGCTATAGATGAAATGCAGGATGAGATTAACTCGTTTTCATCGCATTTAACTAACACAAACAATCCACACAAAGTTACAACAGAGCAAGTGAATACAATAGCATCTAAGCTTGTGGCCGAGATGCCGGCAGTATATCCAATCGGCATTACCGCATTTAGTTTAACTACGGCATTGGCCGATCCTTGGAAAACAGCTACTGGCCATGTTGGTACAGATACCGCATTAGTACAAACAACAAAGATGTCCGGTGATTATCTTATTGTGCAACGTATCACTTTTAATAATGGTGGTACAGGAGTCACAGCTATTTATGAGCGCAGTACTAGCGCGAATAACGTTTGGAATGGTGCCTGGAAGAAGGTTGTTTCTCGTAGCGAGTTTGAAACTCTACAAGAAACCGTTACTGCGCATAAGGCGGAAACTGCGACATTAACAACTAAGGGACATGTGAAACTTAATAGTAGTGTTACAAGCCCGAGTGAAGTCGATGCTGCAACACCTAAAGCTGTAAAAACTGCAATGGATCGGGCAGATGCGGCTTTTCTGCAAGCCAATAATGGAAAAACAGCGGTAGCAAGTGCTGTTACTGCTAAGGGTGTAGCGGCCAGTCCATCCGATACATTCCCAACATTGGCTACAAAGATCGGACAAATTAGCTCAACTAATGTTAAAAGCATTCAAAGAGGATCAACATTTATGGCAGATGTGAGTGAAAATGTACCAATCTCACTCGTAGATATAACAAAAGCAATAGTAAAAATCACATTTAGACCTAACTCAACAGCTGGGCAAGGGCACTCAGTTTTTGTAAAGGCTCAACTATCGAACTCGACTACTTTAAATTTGTCCTTATCGCAATATCTTTTATCAAACGCACCAACCGTCGAATGGGAAGTTATAGAATTTTCAAATGTAAAATCACTGCAAACAGGAACCGCTGCTATAGGGGCGGTTACAACTAGCGTTGCGGTAGCAGCAGTAAACACATTAACCTCTCTGCTATTTTTCAGCTATACAAGTTCATCCGGTAGTGCAGCATCACAAACAAACTTATTGGCAGGAAGTCTATCTAGTGGTGTAAATATCAGTTTTTCACAAGTAGATACATCTATAAAATCGGTATATTGGCAAGTGATAGAATTTAACTAGGGGGCAGAAAATGATTATATTGGCAGAATTAAATGAAAGCAATGTTTGTATTGGCGTGAAAAGCGTAATATCAATGATTAATGATGGTAAACACATTGAAATAGAAACTGCTGATTATGAGCATTATGCATTTAGGAAGTATGAAAATGGTCAATGGTCAACAGAAAAATTCGTGCCTGAATATGCGCAGATCGAATTGTCTCGAATGGAGAGGCTGGAACAGTCCCAATCAGAACAAGATGGTTTACTTATGGAACTAATGTTAGGGGGTATATAACATGGGGGCAAAGTATAATCTATTCCTTAGAAATTGGATAAACAACATTGCAACAGTGGAACAAATAAAGTTAGCAGTAATGAAGGAATTCATTACCGAAGAAGAGTCTGCCAAGATTATGGCAACTGACCGCAACCCATTGTAAGGCATATGGATGATAATGCGACACAAGAACACTCAACAATGGGTGTTATTTTCTCATTTGTTTATAGTCAATAAAATTACCTTTTTGCCTATGAAAACAAATGTTCCCATTTCGTTTACACAACTCGACATGATATGATATGGTAGAAGTAGGCAAGGGTGGGGTAGCTCCCCATCCTAAAACGTTCTTGGGAGCGTTGCCTACTTCTATTTTTATCCCAAGGGAAAAACACCTATCCCAAGGAGGTCATATCATGCAGGCAGCTGGAGAACATTTATTGTCTCAGGTTACTCAGTCATTGTTAGGAATCTGTACAGGAATTGATTTGGAAGGCATTCGATCGAAGCTGTCAGAGATCATTTCAGGTTACGACATCAAGCGGATTGAAACTGATCAGACACATCCCGATTTACAAGAAAAGATCGATCTATACCTATCCGGTAAAAAGCTAGAGGGACTATCTAAAGTAACGTTAGGTGGTTACAAGATTCATCTCAGAATATTTGCAGAGCATATGAAGAAGATGGTCGAGGATGTAACGACAGCAGATATTAGGGTCTATCTTGGTCGCTACAATAACCAGAAGATTACAACTATATCTACTAAGTTGTCAGTGCTCAAATCGTTTTTCGGATGGCTAACCGCTGAAGATATTATTCCAAGAGATCCCACCGCAAGGATCAAACCGCCAAAGAAAGAAAAACGATTACCAAAAGCTTTGAGTATTGAAGAATTGGAGATGCTTCGGGAAGCTTGTGTAAATGTTAGGCAGCGTGTGTTAATCGAGGTCTTATATGCTACTGGTTGTCGATTGTCAGAAGTCCACGCAATTAACAGGAGTGATATTGATTATAATACACAGAGTTGTAGGGTGATCGGAAAAGGCAACAAAGAAAGAGAAGTATACTTTAGTTTCAAAGCCTTATTCCATCTCAAAAAATACTTATTTACTAGGGCAGACTCGGAACCAGCATTAATAATCACGGAAAGAAAACCGTATCGAAGATTATCCCAAAGGGGCATTCAACGAGAGATTAAAATAATCGCTGAGAATGCGGGTTTACAAAAGAAGGTCAGCCCTCATACAATGCGTCATACCTTTGCAACACTGACATTAAACAATGGTGCAGATCTAGTAGCTGTTCAAGAATTACTTGGCCATGAGAATCCTGCTACTACTCAAATATATGCAAGCATCACAGCAGAGCGCAAACGGGAACAACACAAAAAGCATTTAGTGCAATAATTCCATATACTACACGTCCACTCGGGCGTGTTTTTGTTTTGCCCTAGGAGCCGATCCGAGGGCTATTTATATTTAAAGGGGGAAATGAAGTGGAGAGATTGGATTTAATATTAAAGTGGGGCATTGCACTTGTAGGATCGGCAGGGACTTACCTTTTAGGAGGATGGTCTGAATTGATTTCGTTTTTTTTACTTGCGATAGTGATCGATTATACAACCGGTGTTGCTGCGTCTTTAAAAGAGGGCAAAGGGCTTAGCAGTAACGTTGGCTTCTGGGGATTAGCTAAAAAGGGGCTTATGCTGCTAGTTGTTATATTGGCACACAGGCTAGATGTTTTGATGGGCACCGATGTGATCATGATTGGTTCCATTTATTTTTATCTTGCGAATGAACTTATTTCCGTGACAGAAAATTATGGTCGTTTGGGCCTACCAATGCCGAATTGGATTAAAGATATTATTGCTGTATTCAAGCAGAAGGGTGGTAATAAATAATGAATCCATTTGAAATTTTTAGACTAACAAGTCCATTTGGTATGCGTATGCATCCTGTAGATCATGTTAAGAGATTCCATAGAGGTGTAGACCTTGTAGTTTCCCCATCTAACGGTGTGCTCAAGGCATTTGTAGGTGGAGAAGTGTTACACGCTAAGATGGGTTTGACAGGCTCAGGATTCGGCAATATGGGTAATGTGGTAGCTATTAAAGATGACAAGGGCTATTTGCATGTGTATGCTCATCTGTCTGAAATAGCAGTAAAAGTAGGACAGCGAGTGGTCAGAGATCAAGTTGTGGGCAATCAAGGTAACACAGGTAAGAGTACAGGTGCGCATTTGCATTATGAGATCCGCAAGGCTTGCTCTCCGTCATTTGGTTATACGGCAACAGAATCCGGTGTGGTTGAACCTACTAAATATCTGCAAGACTATTATTCAAAAGAGGAGTTGTCAAAAGTGGATGAAAAAGACGCTAACGCAATCATAGATAAGTATCTCAAGCCCGCATACGGAGTAGCTAAGACAGCTGCAGAGCGCAAAGAGGTTGGACGTTTGGCAGATGCCTTACGTGCGGCATCGGGACAGGCTAAACAAAACGTTTGACAAATTTAACATCTGATTATTCCAAACATGAAAATTTTGATTTTATACGTTACGGAAGCACAGCGTGCAATCCGAAAATATCGGTAAAAACACCCCACTAACCTTAATTGGTCGGTGGGGTGTTTTTTTGGTTTTAAAGTGCCCCACCCAATCATCACCCTGCACATCTAACCCCGCAGGATTATAATAACAAGGTGAGTCACGGTGTGCGTATGATATATATATAGTCTATTTAAACAGTTTCTTTATTACCTTGAAAATATCAAAAGTGGTTTTGTTGTACACCTTGTTATATACAGCCTTTTTGGGACTTCTCAGCGGTAATTATATTTACTATTCCTGAATTTCTCGATGTATGCGACGAGTAGTAGTCTCTATTTCATCTAGCCTACTGCTGATTCCTTGCACATGTTCCAGTAACGTGGAAAATGCAAAGACGAACACCGAAGAGACACCTCCAGCGACCCACCACATAAGCGCTATACTCCACAGAAATTTTTTGTCTTCGAATACACGTAGTGGCTCTGGTGCATATACGTTGCCAGCTACAATGCCGCCTATAAAAACTAGTATTATTATTACAATCGCCATTCCTCGTAATGTTTTTACCAAGACAGTTTCCCCTCGACCTTCTTATTGATTTTATAGATGTAGTCTATCAGAACTAGGTAAATATATCCATGAGTTTTGGAAGATGACCATGCTATATATAACCTGAAAGCCCTGGCTAAGTGCCGGGGCTTATTTGTCGTTTTGTTCTGGATCTCCTAAATCTATGAAAAGTAATTCATTCATGTCCGTTATATCGAGGGATTCTGCAATCTTTTCTAAATGGCGTAAGCTCACTTGTTCCCTAATGTTTCTGGACATTTCGCTAATTGCTGATTGACGAACGCCAGACATCTCTGAAAGAGTGGCTTGTGTTATACCACGCTTATCTATTATTTCTTTAAGTCGTATATTGATCTTTCGCACGATATCACCATCCTTAAACCCATTATAACGCATATATGTATAGGCGTAAATAATTTTATTGACACTTAACGTATAAGCGTATAATATTATGAATATCAAAACGCTTATACGTTATAACCATTAAACGTATGAAAGGGGTAATTATGAATGTCGGCTAACAACAAAGTGATCATCCAACTAGGCGAAAAACGTAGCCGGAATGAGTTAACTCTACCGATCCAACACTTTATCGCAATGGATGACTGGATAGATAAGCTCGGGAAACAGGCTTATATCGCATGGCTTAAATTATATACATATGCTGATCGAACAGAAGAGCAACGTTTCAATGCTTCACTAACAAAGTTATGTGTTCGACTAGATGTTTCTAAGAGTACGTTTTACTCCAAGGTAGTTCCACAGCTTTGGGACTATGGATTCATAGATTTCAAGGAGTGTGATGGATTCCTGACAATTATTGTGTACTCTTACCCGCAAAACAAGATCGAGTTGGCTTCTAAGCCGCTCAATAAAATTCGGGATTATGCAACGGAGTGGGAAACGGAGAACAGAGAACGTACAAAGAGTGGCGGAGGTAGAAAGTCAGGAGACAGCACTCCCCGGGAGACCACACAACTAAGCGGTGCGAAAAACAAACCGGATATTATTAACGGTTCGAAATTAATACCGGAAAGCGGTACGAAAATCGAACCCAATAATAAGAACTATAAATCTTTTAATAACTCAAAAGACTTGAATGATTGTATGGGCGATGCTGACGCATCTGAACAGGAAGCCATTTATCAAGCCTTACAAAAACATGCAACCAAGAACTGCTACATGCTAAACAATACGCCAATAGGCTCCTGGTACATAGACGAGATGTACACCATGCTGCTTAACCAGTTCTCTAACCAGTTAGATCCAGAAGTTGTGAAGATGGCTACAGAGCTTTATTTTGATAGAGCTTGTACCATGACGCTTGAGGGCGTGATCATGAAGTTTGAAATACAGAACCCTGTTGGGTATTTCCGATGGTGCTACGAGGATGCTATTAAGCAGTACAAAGCGAGAAGAAACAGAATAGCCTAGAAAGGGGATGACACAATTGGAAATCAGTATTGAGCAAATGAATGAATATGTACCTGGACACTTTTACGAGCGCGTATTAAAAGAACATCAAAGAAATCAATCTCATGGATTCGGAAATTCTACAATTCAAGTAACAATTACAGATAACGAAGAAAGTGATTATAAAAATGTTACAGCTATTATAATGTTTCAGGAATCAGCATCCATTCACAAATACGTCTGTTTTGGAGAAAAAAGCCGTTTTGGAAAAAGTGAGCAGATTGATTGTGTATACCTTCAACCTTCCATGATTCGTTTTATGAGCGAACAAATGTAATCATAAGCAATGGTTGTTAAAGCCCAAACGCATTTATATAAAATATTATAGAAATTGTTATATAAGAAGTTCTAGAAGATTAGTGATTTCAGAGCCTTAAACGGCGACTTTATATAAAAAGTTATAACGATTGTTATATAAAAAAATTATAGGGAGAGTGTTTTGAATGAAAAATGTAAGAGCGACTGATATCGGTTATGGTGTTTTGAAAGATGTAGATGCAAAGGGAATTGTTTGTAAGACTCGTGCAGTCGTTGGACGGCTTGGAGATTCTATGACACCAAACGATACCCTTGCAGCTGATGTAATCATGATTGATGGAATTTCGTACGTTATCGGTGATGATGTGTACAATCTAGGACGTAAGCCTATCGTAGCTAACGAGACTGTCAATAGAGCTCAGTCAGAAGCGTATAAGGTATTGGCAATGTATTCACTGGCTAAACGTCATACAGTGAATGAGGAAGCAGTTACAGTTATCACAGGGATGCCGTATCAAAATCTTGATGAATCTGATGAGATCAAAGCGTTATTTAACGGGGAGCACTCATTAACCTTTAATGGTAAGGAGATAACAGTCAATGTTAATTCAACAGTCGTAGTGTCACAAGGTCTTGGCACGTATTATACACTCGTTAAGCAGCGTGGAAACGACATTATAATTAAGCGCATACTTGTTGTTGACCTTGGCTTTAAGACGATAAACTACTTACCGATCATCAGCGGGGAGATCGATGCGTTGACAGTTAAGACAGCTCGCGAGCTTGGTATACAGAGTGCATACAAGAAAATTGCCGATGCTGTAAACCTAGAATACAAAACGGACTACAAATATTATCACATAGACGATCTGCTGGATCATGGGGTTCCACGCCAAGACATAAATACAGGCAAGATCTTCGATCCGATCATGGACAAGCTCTATGTAAAAGATGCTTTTGATGAGTATGCAAAGAGTGTTTGGGCTGACTTGATAGACAAATACAGTGGTGCTTTTATGGATGATCTAGATGAGGTTGTATTCGGTGGCGGAACGGCTGAGCGTGTCGAAACGAACCTACTCGAACATAAAAAGCATTACTGTACGATCATGGACAACGCTCAGGATGCACAGGTTCTAGGCTATGCAGAGATAGCTAAGAAGTTATAAGGGAGGTAATAATATGGCAGCTAAGAGACAGAAGCTTATATATTTCGGTAAGCGTGATGATGCAATATGGGATGCAATTCAAGGCATCCCAGCAGGGGATCAGAACTATCATATGAAGGAAGCTTTCAGGATGTACTTCTTAGCTCAGGAAGTTGAAGCAATCAAACCAAAGACTTTAATTAAAACAGCCCCACTAGTAGAAAATGAAGACCATACAAAGAAAATAAATTTAGGGAAGTTAACTGGATCTATGATTCTTTAATGATAAAAGACCACGGAGGCATGACGCTAAGGTGGTTTTTGTATTATACAAGGTACCAATTATTTATGATGTTAAATATTGCATTGAAATACGAACACTTGTTTGCTATACTCTATTTACTACCATAGAGGAGGCGTTAGATGTGAATGCAATTCCTAAACCATCAGGGAAAAGTAAAGTATCAAGACCCACTAGAGATGAATTTGATTTACAAGAGTTAGCAGAAAAGTTAGGGCAGTCTTTGGAGGGTTCTACGCAGCTTGTATTTACGATTTGGAAGTCTAGTGAAACAGCACAGGGAACAGTAACCAAAATGGACACAGCAACACAGAGAGTACATATACAGACGAGATATGAGGGACTGTTGAAGATCCCATTTATAGATATACTGAAAGCGGAGAGTTTAGAGTAATAAATTACCACTCATTCATTCGACATATAACGACATGAGATTAAGATCATAAAGAGTACACTTGGTATGCGCTCTCTTATAATGAGTCCGGACTGATTATAAGAGTGCCATATATTAAAGGGGGGAAATAGCGAAGAACAATCACTGTTGTATAGCTATAGCTATACAACTCCTTGGGAGAGCCGATTAGGCTCGGATATTTTCTATCTCGTATAATTCTTCCATGTGACAGTTAAGTACATAAGAAACAGCAATACCGGCATCCCACGACATCAATTCCCGATTGTTAACCCAATTGGATATCTGCTGTCTGGAATAACCAGTCCGTTCCGTTAGATCAACTTGTCTCATTTTTTCACGAGCTAGTAAGTACCTTAATCGGCATCTCCCTCGGATTAATGCCAATCCAGTTACTCCTTTCAAATTTTGGTCATTTAATTATATCTTTTTAACATCATAAGAGTACAGGGGATGATTATTTGTTAAGTGACTTGATTGATTTAGAGGACGAAGCTAATAATATTGTAGATGAGGTATTTTGTAATGAGCTCAATGAAATATATACTAATATAATTAGTATTTGTAAATCATCAGACAATTGTTCGCCTGATGAACTGTTTGATTTTGAAAACAACTTCATTCTCACTATACGTAAAATCATTCAAAAGTCATATCAAAACGGATTAATCACAGGCATTAGAGCGGTTGAATATCATGCTCAATCTATACAAAGACCTCGGTAGCCTTGTTGCGAAAAGACTTGTAATATATAATAACGTAGATATTTGATAAATTATAAATAAGGAGTTGTTTAAATATGTCACTCTCTTGCGGTATCGTCGGATTACCGAACGTAGGTAAGTCCACGTTGTTTAATGCAATCACACAAGCAGGAGCAGAAGCTGCGAACTATCCTTTCTGTACGATCGACCCGAACGTTGGGGTTGTTGAGGTACCGGATGAGCGTTTAGATAAACTAACTGAATTGGTCGTTCCTGATAAGACCGTACCTACAGCATTTGAATTTATAGACATTGCTGGAATTGTTCGTGGTGCGAGTAAGGGTGAAGGCCTAGGTAACAAATTTCTAGCACACATCCGTGAAGTGGATGCGATTGTTCACGTTGTTAGATGTTTTGAAGATGAGAACGTGACACATGTTGATGGAAAAGTGAATCCTGTCAGCGATATCCAGACGATTAACCTAGAGCTTATTTTGGCGGATATTGATAGTGTTGAGAAGCGTATTGATCGTTCGCGTAAAAATATTAAGAACGGTGACAAGAAGTATCTTCAAGAAGTTGAAGTGCTTGAACGTGTGAAGGAAGCTCTTTATAACGATATGCCAGCACGTAGCATAGAGTTAAGTGAAGACGATAAGTTGATCGTTCGCGATCTTCATCTGCTTACACTTAAGCCAGTATTATATGCAGCTAATGTTAGTGAAGATGGTGTTGCTGATGCTGATAGCAATCCATTTGTACAACAAGTGCGGGATTTCGCTGCTGCGGAGAATTCAGCAGTTGTGCCGATCAGTGCGAAGGTAGAAGCGGAAATTGCAGAATTAGAAGGCGAAGATAAAGCGATGTTCTTGGAAGAGTTAGGACTAGAAGAGTCTGGCCTAAATCGTCTGATCAAAGCTGCATATAGTCTACTTGGTTTGTACACTTACTTTACAGCTGGTGTTCAAGAAGTTCGTGCTTGGACGATTCGTAAAGGAATGAAGGCACCTCAGGCAGCTGGTGTTATTCATACGGATTTCGAACGTGGATTTATTCGTGCTGAAGTCGTGTCCTACGATGATCTAGTTGCAGCCGGTTCTATGGGTATTGCTAAAGAGCGTGGACAAGTGCGTTTAGAAGGTAAAGAATATCTCGTGAAAGACGGAGACGTTATGCATTTCCGTTTCAACGTTTAGAGTACTACCTTAAAGCACATGAATGAGTTTGCCTTGTATGGCAGGCTTGTTCATGTGATTTTAATTCATAGGGATACGTAATCTTCCCCATCTCAACATGAGGAGTATTACCATCATCCCTCCCACCTTTGCTCTAATCCTCGAATGATAGAATAAATAACCCAATTTATAGTTGTAATGGAACCAGGAACAGGACCCCAATAGGCGGATGCACGTGTAGATTAAGCGAAGCTTGGCATACTGTATGTACTAAGATAATCCATAATAGAATGACAAGCCGTGGAAAATATGATTCTTTATATTGAATATTATTAAAATGTGATATAATAAAGAGTCGAAATTGTATTGGTTTGATCTTGAATAGGAGAGGTGACCCCCAATGTTGGACAGATTACAATCCTTGGCGGACCGCTATGAAAAACTGAGCGAACTGCTCTGTGACCCTGACGTTGTCAGTGATAACACAAAGTTACGGGAGTATTCTAAAGAACAATCGGATTTGCAGCCTGCGTTTGAGGCTTTTACTGAATATAGAACGGTTATAGAAGAGTTAGATGCTGCAAAAGCAATGCAAGCTGAGAAGTTAGATGATGACATGCGTGAGATGGTTAAGATGGAAATTGATGAATTGACATCTCGTCACGAAGAGCTGGATAGTAAGATTCGGTTACTTCTTTTACCGAAGGATCCTAATGATGATAAGAACGTCATCGTTGAAATTCGTGGTGCAGCAGGTGGGGATGAAGCCGCTCTATTTGCAGCTGACCTTTATCGTATGTACACGCGTTATGCCGATGCACAGGGTTGGAAAGTAGAAATTATGGATATGAACAGCAATGACCTAGGTGGATTTAAAGAGGTGATCTTCTCCATTAACGGTCGTGGTGCTTATAGCAAAATGAAATTTGAAAGTGGTGCACATCGTGTGCAACGCATTCCAACGACAGAATCGGGCGGACGGATTCATACGTCAACGTCGACAGTGGCAGTTATGCCAGAAGCAGAAGAATTCGAGATTGAAATTCATGACAAAGATATTCGTGTGGATACATTCTGTTCTAGTGGTGCAGGTGGACAATCCGTTAATACAACGAAATCTGCTGTGCGCGTGACTCACATTCCTACGGGTATTGTGGCAACTTGCCAAGATGGTAAATCACAGAATAAGAATAAAGATTCAGCACTTAAAGTACTTCGTACGCGTATCTCGGATATGACGCGTCTAGAAGAAGAAGCTAAATACGCTGGTGAACGTAAAAGTAAAGTGGGTACAGGCGATCGCAGTGAACGGATTCGTACGTATAACTTTCCACAGAGCCGCGTAACTGATCACCGTATCGGTCTAACTATACACAAGCTAGAACAGATCATGAATGGTGATATGGAAGATATTATTTCAGCTTTAAGTATTGCTGAGCAAACAGATTTGATGGATAAAGGGGAATAATGCTTTGAATAACGTGGATTTTGTTATGAAACCAAAGCAAAGTATACGGGGAGCCTTTGTTGAGGCTTCCTCTTTTTTAACTCAATGCGGCGTAATGGAGCCGCAAAGGAATGCTCAGCTGTTGCTTGAGCATGTACTGGGCTTGTCTAGCACCGCCTATTATATGGCGTTGCCAGAACCCTTCCCAGAAGCAGCAGTCGCTGCTTGGGTAGACGCGGTCACCCGCAAAGCAGCGGGTGAACCTGCGCAGTACATTATTGGAGAGCAGGAGTTCTACGGCCTGCTCTTTACTGTAACGCCGTCCGTGTTAATCCCACGGCCAGAGACCGAACTGCTAGTCGAAGCCATTCTGCAGCAGGCTGAACGGCTATGGCCGGACCGCACAGTCGCATCTGCTAATGGCGACGCTACCTCTGCCACCAGTACGACTGAGCCGCTTGTGGTCGCCGACATCGGCACAGGCAGCGGGGCTATTGCCGTGACGCTCGCGTCGGAGGCACCGTACTTGCGCGTATACGCGAGCGACATCTCGCCGGAGGCGCTTCACGTAGCTGAGCGTAATGCGGCCAGCCATGCGGCAGCCGTTACCTTTCGTGAAGGCAACCTGCTGGCGCCGTTTGCCGACATGGCGTTGGACATTGTTGTGTCCAACCCACCGTATATACCGGCGGATACCATCGCCGGTCTGCAGCGTGAAGTGCGCGACTTCGAGCCGCGCTTGGCGCTAGATGGCGGTGAGGATGGTCTGTGGCCCTATCGCATCATGATTGAACAGATGGATCTGCTCATTGCCCCTCCACGAATCATTGGTTTTGAACTCGGAATGGGCCAAGCTATGGACGTTGCTGATATGTTACGTCAAGCGGGGCATTGGAATGAGATCATCATTGTGCCAGATTTAGCAGGGATAGATCGTCATGTTATTGGTGTAGATAGTTTATTTGAATTATGAAGTGATATTCCTATACAATAGAGCTTAAGTGCTCTAAGGGAGCACAAGAGGCAGAAAGCCTCAGCACTGGAGGGCGGCACATGCTTCGTAAGTTAAAAAAAATAGATTTAATTATAGTTGTTACACTATTTGCGCTTATGGCAATCAGTATACTATCTATATATAGCGTAACTAATGGAAGAGCCGGATATGATGGACATCACATTAAGATGTTGAAGTACTATGCCGTATCCTTTGTAGCTTTCTTTGCATTAGTCATGATCGACTATAGGATATTGATTAAATACTCCTTGTATATTTATTTATCTGGGATGGGGTTGCTTGGGGTTGTAAGTTTTATGGGAGAGTCTAAGAATGGTGCATCAGGATGGTTGAATTTTGGTGGACTATCATTGCAGCCTGCAGAACTTTTCAAACTTTGTTTAATCCTCTTCCTAACCTTTGTTCTTGTTCGCAAGAATAAGAATCAGCTAACCTTTTGGCGAGATGTTGTTCCGGTGGGTATGATAGCCTTTATTCCGTTTGCCTTGGTTATTCTGCAGAACGATCTTGGGAACTCAGGTAGTTATGTCGTCATTCTGATTGGATTAATTTGGATTGGTAATATTAAATTTACCCATGCGATGATTGCTGTAGTCATTATGATTGGATCTCTCATTGGCGGAATTCAAGCGTATACTCATTATCATGACAATATCAAAACAACGTTGGAATCTATCGGTAAGGATCACTGGATCGAAAGACTTGATCCGTGGCTTGTTCCTGATAAGGCGACAGCTAAAGCGAAGTACCATACCGAGAATGCGAAGCTTGCTATTGCTTCTGGAGGTATGGGTGGCGAAGGGTATATGAAGGGGACTTCTGTTCAATCAGAGCGTGTACCTTATACGTATTCTGACTCTATCTTTGTGCAGATCGCCGAGGAGTTTGGATTTGTTGGGGCATCGGTGTTGCTTCTACTGTACTTTATAATGATCCATCGCATGATTCTGATTGCATTAGAGTGTAAAGATCGAGCGGGGCCCTATCTCATTGTGGGTGTAGTTGCTATGATGTTGTATCAAATTTTTGAGAATATCGGTGCGTTTATCGGAATTATGCCTTTAACAGGGATCACCCTTCCTTTTATAAGTTATGGTGGAACGTCGTTACTTATTAATATGGCTAGTATTGGTATCGTTATGAGCGTACGAGTTCATAGTGAGGATGAAGAAGATGATTTCGTGGTTCAACCCGCGAACTATTCTAATACTGGGAATCAGAACTAATACTTATGTAATGTTTGGATGATTGGAACCACGCTTGTAAACCTGTTAGGTTTATGGGAGTGGTTTTTTTATTTTTACAATATTACTAGATTAATAGGTTTGGACTCTCTCAGAAACGGACATACTGACAAGTATGATTCGATAGAGTGGAGTGGTTAATATGAAATGGAATATTATAAAGTGGGACGAGCATAGATCAGACATATTACGCGTCGTAGTGAAGAAAGTAGCTATCATATTTAGTTTATTGTTTATGCTTGTGATGTCTTGGGATACGCAGCGGACAGATGCATCTGTTGTGGGTGGACCTATTCCGAAGGAATCCATTCGATTACGTATTCTAGCAAATTCTGATAATGTGGGAGACCAACTTGTCAAAAGAGAGATTAGAGACGCGATAGTAGCAGAAATGAATGGATGGGTAGGCGAACTTGCAGATCCACAAAATCTAGATCAGGCCAGAGAAACGATTCGTAATCATATGGAAGATTTAAATCAATTGGTGGGAAGAGAACTGAGAGATCGAGGGATCAGCTATTCTTATGCTGTAGAGCTAAGTGTAGTCCCTTTCCCAACGAAGTTATATGGTGGGACGGTATATCCAGCGGGGGATTATGAAGCCCTTCGTGTTACCTTAGGTGAAGGGAAAGGTCAGAACTGGTGGTGTGTACTATTTCCTCCCCTATGTTTTATTGATGCGGGAAGTGGAGATGCGGTAGCTACAACGGCTGAAGCAAAGGTACAAGCAATTGGAACGAACGATTCTAAAGAATTGGCAATCAAGCAGGTTTCTAGCGTGTCTACTCAAGAACCTGAAGTACGTTTCTTCCTATGGGATCTCCTTAGTGGAATTTTGGATTGGGTCACAGGATTGTTCTGGTAAGTCAGAATTTAATTACATTAGATTTTATGCTAACATAGAAAAGAAATTGATAGCTTAAGTGCTTCAGCCGGGAGGCTTTTGATATTACCCCGGTTTGGTCGCGCTTTTTCGCTATGTAATGAATATCAAATGCAAAGTAACAACACTGAAATTTATATAGAAAGCCTGGGATATAACAATGACGCATAGTCTTGATAAGGGAATGGATAACAGAGCAGAGCGGATAGGAATGACAACGGCCTATTGGAATGTGCAGTCTTTATCTGAAGAAGGTATAGAGTCTGCTAAACAAGATAGTACTACTCGACAAGCTATGGGTGAAGCAGCCGCACTTTTACGTAAGGGTGGGATCGTGGCTTTCCCCACTGAAACTGTATATGGTCTAGGGGCGGATGCTCGGAGTACAGCGGCAGTAGAAGCGGTATTTGCTGCTAAAGGACGCCCTTCTGACAACCCATTGATCGTTCATATTGCTGAGCGTTCGCAATTAGAGGAGCTTGTTACAGACATTCCTCCTGTCGCACTCACGTTAATGGACATGTATTGGCCGGGGCCACTTACGATCGTACTCCCTCTACGTCCCAATGTGCTCTCGACTCGTGTGACCGCAGGGTTGGATACAGTGGGAATACGTATGCCTGACCATAGGGTTGCATTGGCCTTGATTAAAGGGGCAGATTGTCCCATTGCTGCCCCTAGTGCGAATCGCTCAGGACGTCCAAGCCCTACACTTGCGTCACATGTACAAGAAGACCTGAACGGTCGGATTGATGGGATTCTTGATGGTGGTCCAGCCGGTGTAGGTCTTGAATCTACAGTAGTAAGAGTATTCTCAAATGGGGATATACAAGTGTTAAGACCCGGAGGTATTACGATAGAACAACTTGGGAAAGTGAAGGGTGCTAACGTTATTGTTGTAGGGGGAGCCGACGAAGAAGCACAGACTGCGATTTCTCCAGGGTTAATGACTGGGAGTGCGCACGTAAAGACTGTTGATTCTGAGGCTCCACGTTCTCCAGGGGTGAAGTACACGCACTATGCACCACAGGGCGAGCTGAGTATTGTAAGGGGTTCTTCACCGCAAGCTGTTGCGACTTCGATTAAATTGTTGTTAGACAAGGCTAGCCATGTTGGAACTGTGACGGGTTTACTTGCATTTGAAGAACATATGCCATTCTATGGCTTGAATCCTGCGAATGTAGTTATTTCTCTCGGATCGATAGATACTCCTGCTGAAGCGGCTCATAAGTTATATACATCACTGCGACTTTTTGATGAGATGGGTGTGGCTTATATGCTGTCTGAGGCTTGTCCGGAAGAAGGGCTTGGCGAGGCGATTATGAACCGACTTGTGAAAGCTGCGGGTGGGCGGATCATCGATATTGAATAGTAATTATCTATGAGACTTCCTTGCTAGTATGACCCCAGTTCGGGATACTTTTTCTTGCAGTGAGCGTAGGCGTTGTGCTGTTTCTAGACATGTTTCACTTCTTGTCCGCATATGGTTGTACAAAAGAAAGTACAAACGGACATGGAGGAATACTCATGCTAGAGAACTCTGCCGGATTGGGGCAGCTCATTACAATTTTTATTATGGCGGCAGCGTTGGGGATGGATGCCTTTTCGCTTGGTGTGGGTATTGGTATGAGAGGAATTCGACTGGTACACGTTCTTAGAATCAGCACAATGATCGGTGTCTTTCATATCATCATGCCCCTATTAGGAATGTTCACGGGTCAATACGTGGGCTCGCTACTGGGAAAAGTTACAGGATATGTCGCTGGTGGGTTACTAGTCTTACTTGGAGGCCATATGATTCTCAATGCTTTTCGTGGAGGATTTGCCAAACCTGTCAATCATCGTTCATGGGGAGGGATGATACTCTTCTCACTCAGTGTCAGTATTGATTCCTTTTCGGTAGGCGTTTCTTTGGGCATGTTTAAAAGTGATCTGATGTTGACCATTCTAACCTTCGGGTTCTTCGGTGGGTTAATGTCCATTATGGGTCTTCTCCTGGGGCGGAAAGTGAGTAGTAATCTTGGAGATTATGGTGAGGCGCTCGGGGGCGTGGTATTACTAGCATTTGGACTCATGTTTATCATTTGATACAATAGAGAGAAGATTTATATATGGAGGTGGAGATACGTGTTGCGTATTTTGTTTGTATGTACAGGGAATACATGCCGCAGCCCGATGGCGGAAGCTATTCTCCGGAAATTAGCTAAAGAGCGTGGTTTGCAACTTGAGGTGCAGTCTGCGGGTGTTGCTGCTAGCCAAGGGGCGCCTATCTCTCGACATGCCGAAGCGGTGTTGCGTGATCATAATATAGATGACAAGATAACTTCACAGTCATTGAGACTAGATATCGTACGTGAAAGTGATCTAATTCTTACATTAACGCAAGCTCATAAACAACATGTAATTAGAAATTTCCCGGAAATTGTGGGTAAAATCTATACATTGAAGGAATATGCTGAGGATGATCAACAGGTACTTCAAGATGTTGCAGAGATGGATACCCTATATGCGGCTTGGGCTATGGACAACGCATTGGGTAAACCTATGGAGAATAGGGAACGGATGATCGAGCTCCAACAGCGCATTCCAAGTTTCGATATATCAGATCCATTTGGTGGATCGCGAGAAGACTATGAATTGGCAGCGGCGGAAATACGTACAGCGATTGATCGCTTCTTAGTGAAGTTAGAAGTGAATCCTAGCTAAATGACCGTTGCATTTCATCGTCGTTTGTTTTATCATGAATTTAGAAGAATCGGTTCCGATGTAACTGGCGACGCTGTGGATTAACCACGATGGAGCATCGGGATATACGGCCGGTCGCCTGGGCACAAGAGCAATTCTACGGAGTACCGTAGACTGCTCTTTTTTCGTCTTTTGGCCATTTGAGGTATAATGGTACAAGGCAAAAGAGGAATAATTAGGAGGTTTTTCGACAGATGAGGATTGCTTTAGGAACAGATCATGGTGGTATTCGTTTGAAACAAGACATCATGAAGGTTATTGAGGAATTGGGGCATGTCGTTGTGGATGTTGGGTGCGATTGTTCGGATGCTGTTGACTACCCGGATTATGCTCTTCCTGTTTGTGAACAGGTGATATCGGGTGAAGCAGACCGAGGAATATTAGTGTGCGGGACGGGTATCGGGATGAGTATTGCCGCTAATAAGGTAAAAGGCATTCGATGTGCACTGGTTCACGATACATTCTCAGCTAAGGCGACAAGAGAACATAATGATACGAATGTACTTGCACTTGGAGAACGTGTCATTGGGCCTGGCTTAGCTTGTGAAATCGTCAAAGAATGGCTTGTTACAGAGTTCAGTGGAGAAGAGCGTCATGTCAACCGTGTGAACAAAATCAAGCGAATCGAAGATCGGTATACGCAAGTCTAAGGAGGGGTTCTGCATGGAACTGGAACAAAGCTCGATAGCAGCAGGTACTTCACTTAAACAACAAGTAGCCATTGTACTTCGTGAAATTGCTGAGGTTGCTCATCTCGGAGCGGGGAAATTACTCGTAGTAGGTACGAGCACCAGTGAAGTAGCGGGTAGCCGTATAGGCACAGCAGGGGCATTAGAAGTAGCTAACGAATTGCTTCTTGGTATCGAAGAGGTTCGAGAAGAGTTTGGCTTTCATGTTGTGTTTCAATGCTGCGAGCATTTGAACAGGTCGTTAGTGATGGAACGAACACTTTTGGAAGAACTACGTTTGACCGAAGTAGCCGCGATTCCTTATCCTACAGCAGGAGGTTCAATGGCTTCTGCTGCGTATCGGAATATGCTGGATCCTTGCCTTGCAGAAAGCGTGGATGCACACGCCGGAATCGACATCGGTGAGACCATGATTGGCATGCATTTACGGCATGTAGCAGTACCCTTTCGCCCGAGCATTCGTTATATAGGCCAGGCACGCGTGAATGCAGCCTATACTCGTCCGAAGCTGATTGGCGGCGAGCGGGCGCAATATCGATTGGAAGAGAACTCTTCTATTCAGCAAGGCAATTCTCATTCTTGTGATTAACTATAAAAAATGCAGTGACGAGTAAAAAATGGGTTAAAACTATTATCAGTACTTACCGAAAATAATGGAGTATGCATGAAGTAGCGAAGATGACGAAATTGTCCTGGAGAAGTGACAACGTTCGCCTTTGTCCTCTGATTTCTACCGCTATAGCGGTATATAATCAAGAAATCAGAGGGCAACAGCGATCGGAAGGACAATTCGTCATCGTAGCGGTCATCCTATACGAATGTTTTTCAGGTAAGGATTATAGTAATAAGCCAAAAAAACTTTTAGGAGGAACATTATCATGGAACAATTACGTAATTATGACCCAGCAGTACTAGAGGCTATGAACTTAGAACTTAAGCGTCAACGCAATAATATCGAACTTATCGCTTCAGAGAATATTGTAAGTGAAGCAGTTATGGAAGCAATGGGATCCGTACTAACAAACAAATATGCAGAAGGATACCCAGGTAAAAGATATTATGGCGGTTGTGAACACGTCGATATCGTAGAAGACATCGCTCGTGATCGCGCGAAAGAATTGTTTGGCGCTGAGCATGTTAACTTACAGCCGCATTCCGGTGCACAGGCAAATATGGCAGTCTATCTTGCAGCGCTTAAACCTGGTGATACTGTCCTTGGTATGAACCTTGCGCATGGTGGTCACTTAACACACGGAAGTCCTGTTAATGCTTCGGGTCTACTTTATAACTTTGTTCCTTATGGTGTTCAAGAAGATACTTTCCTAATTGATTATGATGAAGTTCGTAAATTAGCATTCAAACACCGTCCTCGTTTACTTGTAGCGGGTGCAAGTGCATACCCACGTACGATTGACTTTGAAGCTCTTGCTTCCATTGCTAATGACGTAGGCGCGCTATTCATGGTAGATATGGCTCATATCGCGGGATTAGTTGCTGGAGGTGTTCATCCAAGTCCAGTGCCACACGCACACTTTGTAACAACGACAACGCACAAAACACTTCGTGGTCCTCGTGGAGGAATGATTATCTGTAAGCAACCGTGGGCACAAGCCATTGACAAGGCTGTATTCCCAGGATCACAGGGTGGACCATTAATGCATGTTATCGCTTCTAAAGCTGTAGCTCTTAAGGAAGCTTTGGATCCATCATTTAAGATTTATGCACAGAACGTAGTTAAGAATGCTCAAGTGTTGGCTGAGACGCTAATTAGTGAAGGATTGAATATCGTATCAGGTGGTACAGATAACCACTTGATGTTAATTGATACACGTAGTGTGAATATTACGGGTAAATTGGCAGAGAAGGTACTAGATTCAATCGGTATTACTGTAAATAAGAATGCGATTCCGTTTGACCCAACAAGCCCGTTCGTAACGAGTGGTATCCGTCTAGGTACTCCGGCAGCAACATCACGTGGCATGGATGAGAAGGCTATGGTTGAAATTGGGAAGATCATTGCTCTAACGCTTAAGAGCCCAGAAGATGAAGCGGTGCTAGCGCAAGCTGCTGCACGTGTAACTGAGTTAACAGATCAATACCCGCTATATTCCGATTTGAAATACTAGGCGCTACAAAGGATTATTCTAAGAACTGGAGAATTTATTCCAGTTCTTTTTTTCTTGCACAACATTATTGAAAAAATATTCAACTCAGCATGCTTAACTTTATGTGAATAGGATGAAACTATGAGGAAAGTAGAACGTAGTTATTAGAATCTGTTTTGAAGTAAGTTGGGAACTATATGTGGGTATATTATAACGGAAGTGTATGAATATCCAATTTTAAGAAAATATGGTGACAACAATAATGCTTAATGTTACGTTAAGTCAGTGTAAGTACATCATTATTCTGAGGTTTTCTCGCCGGTAATTCGTTACTTCGATCTATGTGGGTGCAAATTGTTTTTACAGAATGCTATAATAGACAAGGTTTGAAAGCCAATAACAACAATAAGACATATGAATTAACCGGAGGGACTTACCATGGGACAAGGGAAATTGGTGATCTGTGATCACCCATTGATTCAACACAAGCTTACTTTTATTCGTGATGTAGAGACTAACACTAAGGACTTTCGAGAACTTGTTGATGAAGTAGCTACTTTAATGGCATATGAAATTACACGAGATATTCCGCTAGAGACCGTTACAGTACAGACACCAGTGGCTACAACAGAAAGTCGCGTTATTTCTGGGCGCATGTTAGGACTTGTTCCTATTCTGAGAGCTGGACTTGGCATGTTAGATGGCGTACTTAAGTTGCTTCCAGCAGCTAAGGTAGGCCACGTTGGATTGTTCCGCGATCCGGAGACACTTCAACCAGTAGAATACTATACGAAGTTGCCAACAGATGTTACGGAACGTGAATTGATTGTTATCGATCCGATGCTTGCAACAGGTGGTTCAGCTATTGCTGCTATTGATGTGCTGAAGAAGCGTGGTTGCACTCAGATTAAGATGATGAATCTCATTGCAGCACCAGAAGGTGTTAAGGCTGTGCAGGATGCTCATCCTGATGTAGATATTTATGTTGCGGCATTGGACGAACGCTTGGATGAACATGGTTATATTATCCCTGGATTAGGGGATGCGGGAGATCGTCTATACGGAACGAAGTAAGAAAAGAGGGGGAGTCAATTTATGTCAAAGATAAAAGTAATGACGATCTTCGGAGTTCGACCTGAAGCAATCAAGATGGCTCCACTCATCCTTGAATTGCAGAAGCACTCGGACAGAATTGAATCGGTTGTTTGTGTAACAGCGCAACATCGTCAAATGTTAGATCAGGTACTAGAGGTATTTAAGATCAAGCCCGACTACGATCTAGATATTATGAAGGAAAGTCAGACACTGAACGAAATATCAATTCGTGTATTGGCAGGTCTTGAACCTGTGCTCCGCGAAGCTAAGCCTGATATTGTACTCGTTCATGGAGATACATTGACGACCTTTCTCGCTAGTTATGCGGCATTCATGCAGCAGATTAAAGTGGGTCACGTAGAAGCAGGATTAAGAACGTGGAATAAGCAATCTCCATTCCCTGAAGAGATGAATCGTCAGCTAACTGGAGTCATTGCGGACCTACATTTTTCGCCTACGGATATGTCTGCAAACAATTTACTTTCTGAAAACAAATCAAAGACAAGCATATATATCACAGGCAATACCGTTACAGATGTGTTTCAATATACTGTACAGCCAGATTATCAACATCCAGTATTGGACTGGGCGTCAGGAAAAAGACTCATTTTGATGACAGCGCATCGCAGAGAATCACAGGGTGAACCACATCGTAATATTTTCAATGCTGTTAAACGAATTGCTGATGAATTTGAGGATGTAGCTATTGTATATCCGGTTCATCCGAGTCCAGCGGTTAAGGATCCAGCGCATGAGATTCTAGGTAATCATCCTCGAATTAAACTCATAGAACCGTTGGATGTCGTTGATTTGCATAATTTCTATCCTCATACTCATTTGATTTTGACTGATTCTGGGGGGCTGCAGGAAGAGGCGCCGTCCTATGGTATACCTGTACTTGTGCTTCGGGATACGACAGAACGTCCTGAGGGAATCGAAGCAGGAACACTAGAATTGATAGGTACGGATGAAGAGAAAGTATATGAATGGACTAAGCGTTTATTAACTGATTCTGCGGTGTATGATTCTATGAGTAAGGCTGCTAATCCATACGGTGATGGAAGAGCGTCAGAAAGAATTGTCAATGCGATTCTTCACAATTTTGGATTAGAAAAAGAACGTCCTGAAGAGTTTCACAGAATGTTCACAAAAAAATGAGATCATGCTATATTTTAATCAATAGAATAGTGTACAGTTATACTGTACGGTTTTCTTGTATTTGCTGAATATGCGACATGGTTTTCATCGCATTTTCACGCTTTAATGCGATGAAAACGTTTGATTGACAAACTCTTCAGTCATTCAGTAAAATAAGTTGGGATTAATGCTATGGACAACCCACAACGCAATGATAATCCTTGGTTTATGGCTCTTTATATTGGAGGAGCTGGAGGCATCCTAGCTACCTACATTCTCATTGGTTTTTTTGCAGCGAGATGGTTGGTTGGTATGGTGGAAGGACCAAGATATTGGATCGCAATTGGTACCATTTCAGGGCTAGTGTTAGGTTCCTTTCATATTGTTATGTTGATCAAAAAGATGATGGGAGAACAAGATGGATGATATAGCTTCCATTGTGAAGGGTGTCACCAGACTGTCGTTGGTCATTATGGCAGGATTACTATTGGGATGGGCCCTTCATCCGGAAACCAGGATTTATACGCTGGGAATGGTTTTAGGATTGGTTGGAGGTTTGGTAAGTGTTCGCCATCTAGGGTCGAAAACCCGGAAGGTTGCACATGCCGTAGCGACTGGGGAGTCGAGGGCTTTTAGCCTAGGCTTTATAAGCAGAATTTGTTTCGCTATTCTAGTTGTGATGTTCTCAGTGAGGATCGAACATTTCTCACTTGAACTAACCATAGCTGGAGTCTTCTTACCGCAGATCTTGACTATTCCTGTAGGCATATATTTGAGTGTGACAAAGAAGATTTAATATATTAAGTGAAAGGAGGAAATACATTTCAATGCATGAACATCCGATTATCCATGTGGGTGGGCTGAGTCTCGATCTATCCGCTATTTTTATGCTGTTGGTGAGTATGATTGTTGTATTCGTGTTCGTTAGGGTCTGCGTTAGTAATTTATCAGTAGAAAACCCTTCCAAACTACAGAATTTCATGGAATGGGTTGTGGAATTTGTTCAGAGCCTGATTGGAAGCGCAATGGACTTGAAGAAGGGTAAGCAATATATTTCACTAGGACTTACGCTAATTCTTTTCATTTTTGTTTCTAACTTGTTGGGACTACCGTTTTCTATCATTACTGAAGCAAGCGGTCCTACAGAAATCTTTGGTTATACGATTGAAGCTACAAGAAATTTAGTGGCTGGCGAGCATGCTGAGATTCTTTGGTGGAAATCACCAACTGCAGACATTAACATGACTGCTGGTCTTGCAATCGTTATTTTCATCTTAATGAACTATCTTGGGCTTAAGAACAACCGTAAACACTACTTGAAACACTATATCGAACCGTTTCCGATTTTCCTTCCATTGAATATTATTGAGAACTTAGCTAAGCCAGTTGCGCTTGCAATCCGGTTATTCGCTAACATATTCGCTGGGGAAGTACTGATTACCGTTATCCTGAAGTTAGGTATTATAGGGATTCCGTTTCTCGCGGTTTGGCAAGGGTTCAGTATATTTGTAGGTGCATTACAAGCCTTCATATTTGTAATTCTGAGTATGGTATACATCGCTCAAACAACGATTCATGAAGAACATTAATTAACTTCAGCGAACAGATTCGGTAATTACTGAATTCTTACGTAGAAGATATTATATTACACAAAATAATAAGAAGATTCAGAGGAGGATATTTTATAATGGAATTTTTAGCAGCAGCTATCGCAGTAGGTTTAGGGGCACTTGGTGCAGGTCTTGGTAACGGTATGATCGTAAGTAAGACAGTTGAATCTATCGCTCGTCAACCAGAAGCTCGTAACGCACTACAAACAACGATGTTTATCGGTGTAGGTATCGTCGAAGTTATTCCGTTGGCTGCAACAGTTATCGCTTTCTTGATCATGTTCACGTAAATAATATTGGTTGGCGGGGATGGCCGATGCCATCCACGCCTTCGTTTTGTTCAAATCATCAGTTGATATAAATGTAATTTATATTAACTCTAGTTTCATTAAGTAAACGCAAGAACGCGTTTATGCTTGGTAATTCGCACTTCGTGCTAACAGAAAGGAGTGACTTCATTGGATCTTCATTTGGAAACTATAATCATATCTATTGTCTCATTTCTAGTTCTTTATTGGGCGCTTAGTAGATATGCTTTTGACAAGTTATTTAGCATTATGGAGCAACGCCGTGTACTCGTTCTAAAACAATTAGAAGATGCTAAGAAAACACAGGAACAAGCAACTCAATATGTTGAAGATCAGAAGGCTGCGTTGAATGAAGCTCGTAAAGAAGCTTATGAAATCGTAGAGCGCTCTAAACAGACAAGTAGTAAGCAAGCTGAACAGATTCTTGAAGAAGCTAGCAATGCTGTGGTACGTCTCAAGTCTGAGGCTGTACGCGATATTGAAAGCGAAAAGAACAAGGCTGTCGAAGCATTGCGCAGCGAAATTGGTACGGTTTCTGTAAAAATCGCATCCAAATTGCTTGAGAAAGAAGTCAATATGGATAATACGCAAGAGCAACTTGTTGACCAATACCTCAAAGAGGTAGGGGGCAAATCATGAGTCGCGATACGGTAGTCGCTAAACGGTATGCTAAAGCACTGTTTGAAGTGGCCTCACAGGAGCAGGTAACGCTTGAAGTTGAACAGGATTTGAAGGCAGTTGTAGAAGCGGTTCAGTCGAACAAAGAGATTGAATTTTTCTTAACTACACCTAATATTTCCGATTCCAATAAATTGAATGCGCTCAATGGAGCTCTTCAGGGCAAGCTGTCACAGTCTGTGATCAATACCGTGGATCTACTTGTGAAACGGCGTAGAACTGATATATTGCCTGATCTTCTAGAAAGCTACATTAAGTTCAGAGGTGAAAGCCTAGGGATGGCGGATGCTGTTGTTTACTCAACGTATGCGTTAGATGAAGCAGCAAAAGAAGCAGTTGCGGCTGAATTTGGCCAAGTTACGCACAAAACGATTCGTGTAAATAACGTTATCGATAAGAGCTTACTTGGAGGATTAAAGGTTGTAATCGGTGATACGCTGTACGATGGTAGTATTTCCGGTAAGCTTGCGCGTCTTGAAAAATCTTTTAATGACAAGCACAGTAGATAGGGGTGAAAATATTGAGTATCAAACCTGAAGAAATCAGTACACTTATTAAAAGTCAAATTGAACAATATAAATCTGACATTGAAGTCGCTGAAGTAGGTACTGTCATTCAAGTAAGTGATGGTATTGCACGCGTGCACGGAATTGAGAACGCGATGTCCGGGGAACTATTGGAATTCTCCAATGGTGTTGTCGGATTGGTACTCAACTTAGAAGAAAGCAACGTAGGTGTTGTTATTCTAGGTCGTTATACCGAGATTAAAGAAGGTGACCAAGTTAAACGTACAGGTCAGATCATGCAGGTTCCCGTTGGTGAAGCCTTGCTTGGACGTGTCGTTAATGCTCTTGGTGAACCAGTAGATGGTAAGGGTCCAATTGCTGCTACAGAATTCCGTCCGGTAGAGAGTGGTGCTCCAGGCGTTATTGATCGTAAATCAGTACATGAGCCAATGCAAACAGGGATCAAAGCGATTGATGCAATGGTACCAATCGGTCGTGGACAACGCCAGTTGATGATTGGTGACCGTCAGACAGGTAAAACTTCGATTGCAATTGACACAATTATCAACCAAAAAGGTAATGGTGTGAAATGTATTTATGTCGCTATCGGTCAGAAACAATCTACCGTAGCACAAGTCGTAGAAACACTTCGTCGTCATGGCGCATTGGAATATACAATCATCGTTACTGCAGCGGCTTCAGATCCATCACCGTTGCTTTATATTGCACCATATGCAGGTTGTGCAATGGGTGAGTACTTCATGTATAAAGGTGAGCATGCGCTCATTATTTATGATGACTTAACGAAACAAGCTTCTGCTTATCGTGAACTTTCCTTGCTACTTCGTCGTCCGCCAGGTCGCGAAGCTTATCCAGGGGATGTATTCTATCTTCACTCCCGCTTGCTGGAACGTGCAGCTAAATTAAGCGATGCAATGGGTGGAGGTTCCTTAACGGCGATACCGTTTATTGAGACACAAGCATCTGACGTAGCTGCTTATATCCCAACGAACGTGATCTCGATTACAGATGGTCAGATCTTCTTGGAATCTGAATTGTTCTATTCAGGCCAACGTCCGGCTATCAACGTTGGGGTTTCCGTATCACGTGTAGGGGGTTCAGCTCAGATCAAAGCGATGAAAAAAGTCGCAGGTGGTTTGAAACTTGACCTTGCTCAATATCGTGAACTTCAAGCGTTCTCCCAATTTGGATCCGATTTGGATAAATCAACATTAGCACGTCTAAATCGTGGTGCAAGATTGATGGAGATTCTTAAACAAGGTGTTAACCAACCGATGCAGGTAGAACAACAAGTAATTAGCTTGTATTCAGCTGTTAAGGGTCATTTGGATGATATTCCTGTAGCAGATATCCGCCGTTTCGAGAAAGAATTCGTTGCTTTCGTAGAAAGTAATCATCCTGAAATCCCTCAATCTATTCGGGATACGAAGGATTTGATTGCTGACAACGAGGCTGCTTTGAAAGAAGCTATCGCGACTTTCAAAAAAGGATTTTCAGTATCGGCATAGACATATAACCGGGCCGTGAGGCTCGGTATCACTTTTTTATAAATGAACGAACGTTTACGATACTAGTGTGACTTCGTCAAAACTAAGTTAACGCTTACGA
This sequence comes from Paenibacillus macquariensis, assembly GCF_900156375.1. Lineage (GTDB taxonomy): Bacteria > Bacillota > Bacilli > Paenibacillales > Paenibacillaceae > Paenibacillus_AQ > Paenibacillus_AQ macquariensis. The sequence continues at coordinate 154,861 of NZ_FTNK01000011.1, read as the reverse complement.
TGCTAGTATGACTTCGTCAAAACCAAGTTAACGCTTACGATGCTAGTATGACTTCGTCAAAACCAAGTTAACGCTTACGATGCTAGTTTTGACTTCGTCAAAACTTTGAGGTGGTGAAAATATGGCAAAAGGTTTACGTGATATTAAACGTCAGATCAAGAGTGTACAGAGTACCAAACAGATCACTAAAGCAATGGAAATGGTAGCTGCTTCCAAGCTTAGAAGAGCACAAGAGAAGGCTGCTGCAGCCCGACCTTACTCAGATAAACTTAAAGAAGTGGTGTTCAGCATTGCGTCTGCTACGAAGGACATCACTCATCCGATGTTTGAGAAGCGACCTGTGAAGAAAACAGGTTACTTGGTTATTACTTCTGACCGTGGTCTTGCTGGCGGATATAATACAAATATTTTGAAAAAGGTAATGGTTACCATTGCTGAACGTCATCAGTCTAAAGACGAATATGAAATCTTCGTAATTGGTCGTAAGGGCCGTGAATATTTCCGTCGCAGAGAGCTTCCAGTCGTTGAAGACCTGACAGACTTGTCTGACACGCCTTCGTTTGCAGATATCAAATCCATCGCTTATGCAGCAGTTCAACGTTTTGAATTGAGTCATATCGATGAATTGCATATTTGCTATAACCGGTTCGTGAATGCTTTGACACAGATTCCTGAAGTGGATCAGTTGTTGCCAATGATAACGCCAGAGAAGAGTTCTGCTGTGAGCGCGTCTTATGAATATGAACCTTCCGCAAGTGCTGTATTGGAAGTGCTTTTGCCGAAATATGCAGAGACACTCATCTTTACTGCCCTGTTAGATGGTAAAGCTAGTGAATTGGGGTCGAAGATGACTGCCATGGGTAGTGCAACTAAGAACGCTACGAAGATGATCGGTGATCTACAGTTGACCTATAACCGTGCTCGTCAAGCGGCAATTACACAAGAAATTTCAGAGATTGTGGCTGGAGCAGATTCACAGTCCTAAGATTCATTATCTATATAAATTTCGTACCAAGGCCATATAGGGTATTTTAAGATATAACTTAAAGACGATGGCTGAAGCAAACTTGTAGGAGGGAAACAAAAGATGAATAAAGGACGCGTTGTCAGCATTATGGGTGCGGTTGTCGACATCGAATTTCAAAGAGGTCAACTTCCGGAAATCTACAATGCGATTAAAATTCAGGCTGTCTTGCCAAACGGAAGAGAGATTAACCTGACTTTGGAAGTTTCGAATCATTTGGGCGACAACCGTGTGCGTTGTATTGCTATGTCCAGTACAGACGGATTGGTTCGCGGAATGGAAGTTGTGGATTTAGGAGTTGCTATTACGGTTCCTGTTGGTCCAGCTACGCTAGGCCGTGTATTTAACGTATTGGGAGAGCCAATTGACCAAGCGGGTGAAGTTGTTTCTGAGAAATCAAGACCAATTCACCGTGATGCACCTAGTTATGATGAACTGTCAACGCAAGCTGAGATGCTTGAGACAGGGATTAAAGTTATCGATCTTCTAGCTCCATACCAAAAGGGTGGTAAAATCGGACTCTTCGGTGGTGCTGGTGTTGGTAAAACAGTAGCAATTCAAGAGTTGATTCATAATATCGCGCAAGAGCATGGTGGTATTTCTGTGTTCGCGGGTGTTGGTGAACGTACTCGTGAAGGTAATGACTTACTTCATGAAATGACGGACTCTGGCGTTATTAAGAAAACGGCAATGGTGTTCGGTCAAATGAACGAGCCTCCAGGCGCACGTCTTCGTGTAGCACTTACAGGTCTTACAATGGCGGAATATTTCCGTGATGAAGAAGGTAAGGACGTACTATTGTTTGTTGATAACATCTTCCGTTTCACACAAGCTGGTTCTGAAGTATCCGCATTGCTTGGCCGTATGCCATCAGCAGTAGGTTACCAACCAACATTGGCAACGGAAATGGGTCAATTGCAAGAGCGTATTACTTCCACTAAAAATGGTTCAGTTACTTCCATTCAAGCAATCTATGTACCAGCCGATGACTATACGGATCCGGCTCCGGCTACTACGTTTGCTCACTTGGATGCAACAACGAACTTGGAACGTAAAATTTCTGAAATGGGTATCTACCCAGCTGTGGATCCATTGGCTTCCAGTTCACGTATCCTTGCTCCAGAAATCGTTGGTGAAGAACACTATAACGTTGCTCAAGGTGTTAAACAAATCTTGGCTCGTTACAATGAACTTCAAGATATTATCGCGATTCTTGGTATGGACGAGTTGAGTGAAGATGATAGATTAGTGGTTGGTCGTGCACGCAGAATTCAACGTTTCTTGTCTCAACCATTCCACGTGGCTGAACAGTTCAACGGATTCCCAGGTAAATATGTTCCAGTTAAAGATACAATCCGCAGTTTCAGAGAGATTTTGGACGGTAAGCATGACAATCTTCCAGAAGCGGCATTCCTATTTGTTGGAGCTATTGAAGAAGCTGTTGAGAAAGCGAAGACACTTTAAACTGTCTATGTTATTCTAATGCTTTTGAATAGCTAAGGATATGCTTTCGAAGTAGCTATTCACAGAATAGCTTTTAAGGAGGGGAATAGATATGAACACTTTTTTATTAGAAATCGTAACGCCGGATCATTCAGCTTACTCTAATGAAGTTAATGGCGTGAGCGTACGTGGAATTGAAGGCGAACTAGGTATATTACCTGGTCACATCCCATTCATAACTCCTCTACAGGTAGCTCCGGTTAGAATTAAAATAGGTAATGAATATACCTCTATTGCAGTAAGTGGAGGTTTTGTGGAAGTACGCAAAGATAAAGTGGTTATTTTGGCGGAAAGTGCAGAGCTTGAGACTGATATTGATATTGAACGTGCAATTGCTGCGAAAGAACGTGCAGAACGTCGCATAGTTGCTGTAAAAAGTAACCAAGCAGATATCGATTTTAAGCGTGCTGAACTTTCCCTGAAAAAAGCTATGAATCGGATTGACGTACATTCCAAGAAATAAGATATTGTTAAAGAAACAGACAGGCTAATTCTTAGCTTGTCTTTTTTTTTATTACAAGAGATTTTGGAGTAATAATAGGTGGAAGAGGGCCCTAATGGAAGCCGGCATGCCCTTATTACCAATTATTTATCATAAATAAATTAAAAAGTTACAAATAAAGCGTTTGCAAAAGTGGATTCTTTTGTTCTGGGCAAGTATGATGGAAGAGTCGTATAAATAGCTTAAGAACTGGAATTCGGAAAGGATAAGATTACCGGTATGAATGAAGGGTTAGCAAATACGGTTTCTAGTGCAGTAAGCGTTAGTGGATTGGTATCGATTGTTGTATCTCTATTTTGTATTTGGCTGTCATGGTGGGCTTTGCAGAATCTGAAGTTAGATCTTGTCATTCGCAACCCCCAAGGAACTCAAGGTAAATTACTGCAGGTTCTTTTGGCCATCGTTCTAGGTCATTTTGTTGCTGGATTTCTGTTGGACTATTTGACGTGGAGTCAAATGATTCGTTATATGTTTTAAAGAGAACAGGATCGGTTATATAATCTTAGGATAAATTTTTGAACGAGGTATTATTCTTTCTTATAACAATCATTTTTGTCGAATAATATCTTTTTTTATGTCAACAATGGAAATAAGTAAATATTTTTCTTCGAACCTTTTATGAACTTACAACATAATGATAACTAACTGTTAACGGAGATATCAGGAGATATCAATCTGTAACTTTAAAAAACGCTTGTACAGCTGAAATAATCAATGCTATGATGGAAGTTGGGAAAATAAGAGTGTATATTCAGAAAGTTAGCATAAAAAGGAAAATTACGGACGCGGAGGGAATCAAGATGAGCAAATTTATCGTCCGCGGTGGCAATAGATTGATCGGAAATGTAAAAGTTAGTGGGGCTAAAAACTCAGTTCTTCCGATCATCGCTGCCTCTCTATTAGGGGGAGAAGGGGAAAGCACGATTTATGACGCCCCCCCTCTAGACGATGTGATTACGATTACCAAAGTATTGGAATCGTTAGGTGTAAGTGTAAGCTACGACAACGAAATATTACGCGTGAACGCGGAGCAAATCACAACTTGTGAGGCACCCTATGAGTATGTTCGCAAGATGCGGGCTTCTTTTCTAGTCATGGGACCATTATTAACTCGCATGGGTCATACTCGAATTTCTTTACCAGGTGGGTGTGCCATTGGTTCACGACCGATTGATCAGCACCTTAAGGGATTTGAAGCTCTTGGAGCAGAAATCAATCTTGGGCAAGGTTTTATTGAAGCCAAAAGTAACGGTAGACTACGTGGCGCTAAGATTTATTTGGATGTCGCAAGCGTAGGAGCCACTGAAAATATTATGATGGCAGCTACGATGGCAGAAGGAACAACAGTTATCGAGAATGCAGCAAAAGAACCTGAGATTGTTGATTTAGCGAATTACTTGAACAGTATGGGTGCCAAAGTTCGTGGTGCTGGTACTGGAGAGATTCGTATCGAAGGTGTCGAAAAAATGTTTGGTGTGAAACATACTGTCATTCCTGACCGTGTTGAAGCAGGTACATATATGGTAGCTGCTGCGATTACTGGTGGGGATGTATATGTTGAAGGTGCGATTGCGGATCATTTAGGTCCAGTCATCTCCAAGATGGAAGAGATGGGTGTGAAGATTGAACCAGACGAGAATGGTATTCGTGTTACTGCGAATCATCCTTTACGTTCGGTGGATATCAAGACACTTCCTTATCCAGGGTTCCCTACAGATATGCAGTCACAGATGATGTCACTTTTACTTGTCTCGGAAGGCACTAGTGTCGTGACGGAGACAGTATTTGAGAATCGCTTCATGCATGTGGACGAATTTCAACATATGAATGCAGAAATCAAGGTAGAAGGCCGGTCAGCAATTATTACGGGTCGCGCGAAATTGAATGGTGCAAAAGTATGTGCAACAGATCTGCGTGCAGGTGCAGCATTAATCTTGCTTGGACTTGTAGCAAATGGTACGACTGAGGTCAGTGGTGTACATCATATTGACCGCGGATATGTCCATATTGCAGAGAAGTTATCAGCGTTGGGTGCTGATATTTGGCGTATTTCGTTAGATGAGCCTGTATTGGAGCCTGTTTTAGAACATGCGGTTCAGCCGAAAGTGAAAGACGAAGTAAAACATTTTTCAGCTCAACCAACTTGGGTATAATATATTAGGAATTCGTATAAAGATTACTAAACCAAAAATCGAGCCTTTAAGGCTTGGTTTTTTGGTTTTTTTGCGTTGTAATCGTAAATCTCTTTCTCTCTCAAAATGGTTCTATCATATCTTCCAAATTCATAAGTATAAGGTAGATAGAACAGAAAATCATAGACATGTGATGTGAGTGAATGGAGGGTACCGTATTATGAAGGATCCGCGTCAGCAAATAAAAATTTCGATAGAGCCATTACGTAAAGAGAGGTTGCCCCAAGAAGTGACGCCATCGGCTTCACATGATCACCTCTCCTTAGTGCCACCTAAACTAACTGAGCCACCTATGAGACCTCCTTCGCGTAATACACCAGAGCAACCTCATAAAGGCTCTTCAAAGGAAAGCATGCTTATAAATGAACATCCATATCGAGCTCCAATGGAAGATACACGGATATCGACAACACCTAGGCAAGATTATCCTCAAGGGCATGAACAACACCTCGAGGATCAGGGTGAACTCGAAACAACGACAGACAAGGTAGCGTCCAATGTAGCTCGATTCAACGTGCGTAACAAGCGTCTTGTTTTCGGTTGGCGGATCCGAAGGCGCCCTATCAAGCCGTCTAAGCGACGTGTACCCACCGCAATTTGGGCTATGGCGGGGTTACTTGTGCTCGCACTCCTGTTACCGGCGTTAGTGGTGTTATTACGCCATCAGCCTGCGCCCCTTCCGACACCGGGGCAACCGATAGTTGTACCATCTCCATTACCTTCGTCGGTAGCGGAGGAAGAACCTCAGGTATCTGTTTATTTGTCCAAGCTTGGTCAAATAGAGACACTTCCACTTGAAGACTACGTGATCGGCGTTGTCGCAGCAGAGATGCCAGCGGAATTTGAGAGTAGCGCACTTACAGCTCAGGCCATTGCTGCTCGAACATTTATTGTGCAACGACTATTAGCTAAAGATAAGAGTGGCGTTCCCATAGAAGGCGCGGATGTAACGGATACGGTTGCTCATCAAGCTTATATATCTAAAGAAGTACTAGAGAAAGAGTGGAAGAATAATGGGAAGTCAATCGAATTAGCTAAATTGCAGCGTGCCGTGCAGGATAGTCGCAATATTGTTATGACGTATAAAGGGAAGCCGATCACTGCATCTTTTTTCTCTACTAGTAATGGATATACTGAGAATTCAGAAGATTACTGGAAGACGTCGATTCCTTACTTGCGTAGTGTATCGAGCCCTTGGGATAAGGAAATAGCTCCAGGTTATAAAGAGACGCTCACGATAAGTAAGAAGCAATTTCTAAGTGACTTAGGACTATCAAATATCGCTATACCAACAATAAAGAATGCTAGTTCTTCTCTCAACTCTCTCATTCATATTCTTTCAACAACAGAAGGTCATCGGATTAAAGAATTAAATATTGGTGGTGTTATCTTTAGCGGTCGGGAAGTTCGAGAGAAGCTTGGGTTACGTTCAAGCGAGTTCTCTTGGGCAGATTCAGGGAATGATATTGTCTTTACCACCTACGGTTACGGCCACGGTGTAGGGATGAGTCAATGGGGTGCGAATGGGATGGCCAAGGAAGGATATACAGCTACTCAAATTCTCAAACACTATTATACAGGGATAGACTTTCAACAAGTTACTAAACTACTCGCAAAAAAATAATATAAAGAAAAGGTATAAAAGAGTTCGTCTCGGTAACAATGATTACTGAGGTGATAACTATGAATGAACAAAACAAAAATCAATCGAATGGAGAAACTCCTAAACCATTAAAAGGAGGGCCTGTTAACAAGCCATCTTCATGGAAAAGGTTGTTGTCAAAACGTTGGGTTTACCCAGCAGTCTATATGGCAGCAGTCGCAATTATACTAACTTTAGTGTGGGTCTATCAGGATTCCAGTCAGAAAGCACTTAACTCAGACCCTACTACAGTATCTGAAAGTCTTGCATCAAAGGATACTGAAGTTGGTATAAACAAGTTGGACCCGGACGCGCTAGAAGTGATTGCTAAGGCAGAGACTATTGCATGGCCCGTAAGTAATGCCAAAGAAGTAAATGTTGTAAAACCGTTCTATGATCCAAAGGGTTCCGATGAGAATCATCAGGAAGCGATGGTTCAATACAAGGATACCTTTGTAACGAACACTGGGTTAGATCTAGCTCGTGAGGATGATAAACCGTTTGAAGTTAAAGCAGCTCTAAGTGGGAAAGTCACTCGTGTAGAGAAACACCCATTGATGGGTAACGTGGTGGAAGTCACGCATGCAAGTAACTTGAAGACAGTGTATCAAAGTCTGACGGATACCAAAGTGAAGCTTGGCGAAGAAGTAACTCAAGGAGCTACGATTGCAACAGCTGGACGTAGTGAAATGGAGAGTAGTCTCGGTAACCACGTACACTTCGAAGTATACGACAACGATGTATTGGTCAATCCTGCAGAATTACTTCCTGTGAAATAAATAAAGAAATTTTGCTCTGGTGTGCTCAAAGAAATGGTGAATTAAGTGGAAAAGACAGGGGAAACCCTGTCTTTTTGTTGATTTGAAATGACATCATAAATAACATGTCCACAAAATAAATGAGCATGACCAAGCTTGTCAAGCATTTAAACTGCGAATATATAGGCACGCCCCTCATATAATGTACCAAACTATCCACAGTAGGGAGGCGGGGGCGTGCACGATTACATTAAGGAGCGGACGATCAAAATTGGTCGTTGTATCGTGGAGACTAGGCAGACGGTCCGAACCATTGCGAAGGAATTTGGCGTATCGAAGAGTACGGTGCACAAAGATTTAACCGAACGACTGCCCGAGATCAATCCCGATCTAGCTGATCAAGTGAAGCACATTCTCGAATACCACAAATCAATCCGCCATCTTAGGGGAGGCGAAGCCACCAAAATTAAGTATAAGAAAACGAATAACAAAAAAAGAGAGGCAGTCGGTACAGGAAAATCGTAAAATGTAGTTAGACACGGATATTTCCCCGTTGAATCCATCCCCTGAAGTATGATATGTTAAAAGATGGTATAGGGTCGAATAGTGTCTCTTACCATAAAATAACACTTTGGGGGCTCTTCATGATGTTAAGCAAGGATATTGGAATAGATCTCGGCACGGCGAATGTGCTCATTTACGTCAAAGGGAGGGGTGTGGTATTAAACGAACCTTCAGTTGTGACGATTGAAAGGGATACCAAGAAAGTTCTTGCTGTCGGGGAAGATGCACGTCGTATGATTGGGCGTACTCCGGGCAATATAGTAGCGATTCGTCCGTTGCGTGATGGGGTTATTGCTGATTTCGAAGTAACTGAAATGATGCTTAAATATTTTATCGACCGCGTGGGGGGACGTACTTGGTATAGTCGCCCTCGTATCCTCATTTGCGCACCAACCAACATTACTTCCGTAGAACAGAAGTCTATTCGTGAAGCAGCTGAACGAAGCGGAGCTAAAGAAGTATATCTAGAAGAAGAACCTAAAGCGGCAGCCATTGGTGCCGGGATGAATATATATGAGCCGAGTGGTAACATGGTTATCGATATTGGCGGCGGAACGACGGATGTTGCTGTTATTTCTATGGGAGATGTCGTTACCGCATCTTCTCTTAAAGTAGCGGGGGACAAGTTCGATGAAGCTATTATTAAGTACATAAAGACTAAATATAAATTGCTTATTGGAGAACGTACGGCAGAAGACATCAAGGTGAATATCGGAACTGTACGCCCAAGTGGCCGTAAGGCAGAGATGGATATCCGTGGAAGAGATATGGTATCTGGACTCCCTCTAACGGTTACCGTATCATCTGGCGAAGTACAAGAAGCGTTATGGGATCCGATTTCCTCTATTGTTTTAGCAGCTAAATCTGTACTAGAACGTACACCGCCAGAGTTGTCGGCAGATATTATAGACAGAGGGGTAATCTTGACCGGGGGAGGAGCATTATTGAACGGACTGGATGAATTATTGTCTGATGAATTACGTGTTCCTGTACTGGTAGCGGAGGACCCGATGCACTGTGTTGTCAAAGGGACTGGCATCATGCTGGACAATTTAGATAAAGTGATTAAGAAAAGGTTCTAATCCGCCGATATATAACTTAGAAGATTAATAAATCTAGGTAGTAACGATAGATGCTGGAAAGGGGGATTTCCTTTATGCTAAGAGGGTTATATACGGCTGCATCCGGAATGATAACGCAACAACGTCGCCATGATACTGTGACGCAGAATATTGCTAATATCAATACCACGGGATACAAACAGGTTGATAGTGTAGCCCGCTCATTTCCTGAGGTACTCATTTCTGTTACGGGCGGAGATCCGAATAATAATGATCGTAAGGTAGGCAAGCTTAATACAGGTGTATTTATGGAGGAGAGTCTCTCCATGTTCTCACAAGGTGATGTTACCGAGACTAATAAGTCGACTGATTTTGCAATTCAATCAGATCTAATCGTAAATGATCCAGCTACGGGCCAACCGATTCCATTTGATGCAAATGGTAAATATGTGGACGCAGATGGAAATACGATGTACCAACCGCAGTCCTTCTTTACTGTACAGGACGACCAGGGGCAGGTTAGATATACACGTGATGGCAATTTCAAAGTGAATGCCGATGGTTTCTTGTTGTCTTCAACGGGGTTCCAAGTATTAGGCGCGAACAATCAACCTATCCAAATAAATGGGTCTATCGACAATCTTAAAGTGGATGGACAAGGTCGTATCATCAATACGACGACAGGGATGCCTACGGGCACTTCATTAGCGATAAGCGTTGTAAGCCAGCCCTATGAAATGGTACGAGAAGGTAATGGTGTGTTTCGTATAGATAATGCAGATGCTGCTGGTGTTCGATTACGCGCATTGGGTGATAATATGGATGTGCGTCAAGGTTATTTGGAGAGATCCAACGTGAACTCTACACAAGCTATGGTGGATATGAACTTAGCCGCACGGGCCTACGAATCGAATCAGAAGGTTATTCAATATTATGATAGAAGCTTGGATAAGGCTGTGAATGAGATCGGTAGAGTATAATAAGCTTATGAAGTAATTTGTACTTGAGGAGGTTAGACTAGAATGAATAACTCCATGATTAGTGCCGCAGTATCTATGAATAGTATGCAGTCGAGACTCGATCTGATTGCTGATAACATAGCCAACATGGATACGAATGGATATAAACGCAAAGAGAACTCCTTTGAGGACGTTCTGACTCGTGTACAAGAGCATCCCAAAGATTTCCGTAGTTCAGTAAGAGCCACGCCGCTAGGATATAACTTAGGGTATGGGGTGAAGCTTGCTTCTGTATCAACCAATATGGAGCAAGGAGCGCTTTTAAATACGGGAGTTCCTACGGATCTTGCGATTGAGGGCAACGGGTTATTCGCTGTAAAGAGCAATGGCACAATTGCCTATACGCGTGAAGGTGCATTTCACTTTGTTCCAGATCCAACAGATGATACCTCTATGGTGTTAGTGAATAATGTTGGGGACAAAGTTCTTGATCGGACGGATAATCAAATTAAGGTGCCAGCTACTGGGAAAGTAGCTATTGATGCCGAGGGTAGAGTATGGACTTCAAATGGTGTTGCACCAAGGGTACAAGCGGGTCAGATTCAAGTGGTTGAACCTCTAAGACCTGAAGGGTTAGTTCAAATGGATGGCAATAAATTTGTTCTGGCAAACGGTGTAACGAATAATGATGTATTTGGGACGAAGAAGGCACTCTTGCCTGAGGATCTTGTATCTATACGTTCAGGATATCAAGAGAAATCTAATGTGGACCTAACGGTAGAGATGACAGATATGGTTCAGGTTCAACGGGCATACCAACTTATGGCTCGTTCATTAACCTCCAGCGATACCATGATGGGCCTTGCCAACAATTTGCGAGGGTAGGGAGGAGCTAATCATGAGTGAGGAACGTAAGCCAACACAGAAGTCACCAACACCTAGATGGCGAATTGTACTAAGGTTCATGATTCCGTTGTTTCTGCTATTAGCCTTAGTGGGCGGTATGATGGTAGGGTACGTGGTTATGGGTAAGCGGAGTATGAGTGAAGTGTTCATCTGGGACACGTGGAAACATGTCTTTGATCTTGTATTCGCCCCTTAATGGCGGTTCGTAGTATGAGAAATGAGATCAAATTAAAGAAAACTCCGTTCAAGTGGGAGTTTTCTTTTTAGGTTCGATAACTGTATAATGATGGGGGACTCTTACTTATATTCGGACAAAAGGACCCTCTCTATTAGACAATGATTGTCTCAAAGAGAAAGTCCCTTATCTGAACCTCCATGTTCTGCAGAAAATGAAGGATATTACATAGTATTACCGTAACATATTAGGCTTATTCGAAGGGAGTTTTTGATTATGTTAGATGTGAATCAGATTCAGGAGATTATTCCGCATAGACCACCATTTTTACTCGTTGACCGTATTATTGAACTTGAGGATGGTAAGCGTGCGGTAGGGATTAAGAATGTGACCATTAATGAACCGTTCTTTACGGGACATTTCCCAGGGTATCCTGTTATGCCAGGAGTTCTCATTACTGAGGCGTTGGCTCAAGTTGGGGCTGTCGCTATTTTGAATGTGGAAAGTAACAAAGGGAAGATTGGATTCCTTGCAAGCCTTGATAATTTCCGCTTCCGAGGTCAAGTCGTACCAGGAGATACATTAAGATTAGAAGTTGAGATTATTCGATTAAAGGGAAGCTTTGGTAAGGGTAAGGCAGTGGCTACTGTAGAAGGTAAGGTTGTTGCAGAAGGCGAGATTATGTTTGCATTATCAGATCCTAAATAACAGATGGTTGTCCTTGTATGTAATCCAATTTGAATTCATTCATATAAAAGTGAAGGGGGACTTTACATGTCTCAGTTAAGTGAACGGTCCATAAATAACATCGAACAATGGCTTCAAGATTCTCATATCGATGAGGACACCAAGCAGGAACTTCGTAATTTAGAGCAGGACCCACAAGAATTAGAGGATCGTTTCTACAAGGATCTAGAGTTTGGTACGGGAGGACTTAGAGGTATCATTGGTGCAGGTAGTAATCGCGTGAACCGCTATACGATTGGTAAAGCCACACAGGGATTTGCACAATTTATAGTTGGATCTTATGGGCAGGCAGAAGGTAAACCTTCTGTTGTTATTGCTTATGATTCCCGTCATTTCTCCCCGGAGTTTGCTTTGGAAGCAGCTCTTGTTCTTGCAGGTAATGGGATTGTAGCTAAGTTGTTCCCTTCACTTCGCACGACACCACAGCTTTCATTTAGTGTACGTGATTTGGGAGCGACGGGTGGAATTGTCATCACTGCAAGTCATAATCCACCAGAGTATAATGGTTATAAGGTGTACAACGCTGAGGGCGGACAGCTCATCCCACATGAAGCGGAACAAGTCATTCAATACATTAAAGAGGTTGAAGGATTCTCAGCTGTGAAGAAGCTAACTCAAGCGGAAGCAGAAGCCCAAGGACTGTTGGTGTGGCTTGGTGAAGCAGATGACGAAGCATTCGTACGTACGGTTGCACAGCAAAGTATGAACTCGGAACTCATCCGTACCTCTTTAGGTGAAGATTTCCGTATTGTATATACACCGTTACATGGTACAGGAAATATTCCCGTACGAAAGACACTTGAAGCCATTGGATTCACCAATGTTCATATCGTACCAGAACAAGAACAACCAGATGCAGAATTCTCAACGGTTAAATCTCCGAATCCCGAAGAGCGGGAAGCATTTACACTAGCCATGAAGCTTGGACAAGAATTGGATGCAGATATATTGATTGGGACAGACCCAGATTGTGATCGTATGGGCGCGGTTGTTAAAGATAAAGATGGTAAGTATGTTGTTCTTTCTGGAAATCAATCTGGTGCAATTATGATTCACTATCTGCTAAGCCAATTGAAGGAATCAGGTAAGATGCCTGACAATGGTATTGTAATCAAGACAATCGTAACGAGTGAGATGGGCGCATCCATCGCACGCCATTATGGAGCAGAAGTGATTAATACTTTGACTGGATTCAAATATATCGGTGAAAAAATGACTCAGTATGAACAATCAGGTGAATACACGTATTTATTCGGATATGAGGAAAGCTATGGTTACTTAGCCGGAAATTACGCTCGGGACAAAGATGCGGTCCTTGCCGCTATGTTGATTGCTGAAGCAGGAGCTTACTACAAAGGTCAAGGCAAGACGTTATATGACGTATTGGAAGAACTATATGAGCAATTTGGCTATTTCCAAGAAAGATTGAAATCTCGTACATTGAAAGGCAAGGATGGACTTGCACAAATTCAATCGAAAATGACGGATTGGCGCAGTCAGCCTCCGCTTGAGATTGCAGGAGTTCAAGTGAAGGAAGTTCTTGACTATTCAATAGGGCTTAATGGCCTTCCACAAGAAAATGTATTGAAATTCATGCTGGAAGATGGATCGTGGTTCTGCTTACGGCCATCAGGCACGGAGCCGAAGATTAAAGTTTATTTTGCAGTACGTGGTGAGTCCTTGCATCATGCAGAAGAGCAGATTGCGAAGTTGGTTCAAGAAGTGATGTCGCGCGTGGATGCTTAAAAAGATTGCTTAGATAGTTTCAGGACAGATGGGCATTCAAATAGAATGTCCATCTGTCCTGAATGAGACATGAGGAGGTACTTGTCAGTGCAGTATAATTGGAAAAAGTGGAGTATACTCTCCCGTAAATGGTTATGGATACTAGTTATAGTCGGTATTGTAGCGGCTATGCCTGTGGCGTATGACCGTTTTAAGACAGAGACATCCGCTAATCAAGTGGAGTTTGTATTCGATTACCGTGATTTGGTGGACATTGCTGCTTATGAAGCCCACCCTGTGGATTACATTAATGAACAATTGGATCGTCTGAAAGAGGCTGGCGTGAGCAGTATGGCCATGTTCGAAAGTACGTTAGATGAATTCCAGAGATCACGGCGGATTACGCTCTATAATAGTAAAGATATCGCCAATAAGACAAATCAACTAATTCCCGTAAATGAAAACTTTACGTATATTGTATTCACTAATGAAGAGAATGCAAGTAAGATAACACCTCTGATCGAGGAGACATTCAATAGGCTTGAGTTGGTTGTGAAGCCATGGACATTTGAGAATCATAAGGGGCTTATCATTGAGACTCCTCTAGAGAATGCTGTGATGAAACCTATGCGCTCAGATCCAATTACGTTTGAAATGTTACGTAGCAAAGGCTTTAACATTGTACCTCGCATGGGAGATAGTCTTCCCTATAATCAAGAGTATATGGAGGATTTGATTTCCGACTATGCCGCGGCAGGAGTAAAGCGTATTCTCTTCGAAGGGGAGTCCGTCAAAGGCTACAATGACAATGGAAGTATGAATAGCTTGGACGCTTTTGCTGAGTTACTTAAAGAACACGGTATCGGTATTGCGGCGATTGAGAATTTAAAGAAACCTCAATTGGGTTTCAACAAATTAGCATATGACCTTGATTATAATGTCGTGCGAATATATTCCCTAAGTGAAGGCGATGCTACTCTCGATGTGAAGAAAATTGCAGATCGATTTGCTCTTGCTAGTAAAGATCGCAATATTCGTATGTTTTACTTGAACGCAGCCCCAAGTCGTAATAGTTCTAAAGCAATGATTACGAATTCTATGGATAATTTGATCCACAGTCTTTCAGAACCAGGTAACGCCATTGATAAGCTCAAGCACGACGGATTTACAATTGGCCAAGCTAAAGCGTTTGATATTGCAGACTCGTCCTATCAACGAATATTGAAGATGGTAGTAGTCCTGGGTGCTGTTGCTTTTATATCGCTATTAGTATCCTATTTCATCCCACTACTTACGATCTCTGCTTTTGTATTAGGGATGATAGGTAGTGCGGGACTATTCGTTCTAAGACCTACATTATTTGAACAGGGACTTGCGTTACTTGTGGCAATCAGCGCACCAACGATAGCTATGGTGCTTGCGATTCGTAAGATTAATGAATTAAATGCGCAAACGAATGATATGAAGTTAAGCCGTCGATTGGCGCATGCACTTGTCTTGTTCGTGAAGACATCCATTATTTCTTTAAGTGCGATTCCTTTCGTTGTTGCACTGCTGAACAATATTACGTATGAATTAGTTCTTAATCAGTTCAGAGGAGTAAGTCTACTCCACTTTGGTCCTATTGCGCTCACAGCGCTGTATGTTGTCCTTTATCGTGGAGGAAATCTCCGTCAGAAATTGAGTACAATTCTACGCAGTCGAATTACTGTGTTGGGTGTCATAGTGGTTGGGATTATCGGTGTGTTAGGATTGTATTATTTAAGCCGTACAGGTAACGGTGGGTCGGTAACATCACTTGAGATGTCATTCCGTACATTCATGGAGAATACATTCGGTGTTCGCCCACGTAACAAGGAATTCCTTATGGCACATCCATTGTTGATACTTGGTGCTTTCTTATCCATTAAGTATCGTAATGCGATCTACATTATGATCATTGCGGTCATTGGACAATTGTCTATGGTAGATACATTTGCTCATATTCATACACCTCTCACAATATCTCTTATTCGTAACCTGTTAGGGTTGGGATTGGGACTTGTTATTGGACTTATGGCAATCTTCGTATGGCAGATTGCAGAAGGGTGTTGGAAACGATGGTCACCACGCCTCAGACGATAGTTATATCGGGGTATTACGGATATAAGAACAGCGGGGACGAAGCTGTCCTTCAGTCTATTCTAACTGCTCTAGAAGAACAATCTAAGGCGTTGGGATTAAATCTACAACCTGTTGTACTATCTATTGACCCCGAGTGGACCAAGTTAACCTATGGTGTTCAAGCTGTACATCGCATGAAGCTTGGCGAAGTGAGACAAGCTATTAAGAGTAGCAGTGGATTAATAAGCGGTGGTGGAAGTTTACTTCAAGATGTTACCAGTCCCAAGACGATCCCATATTACTTGGGGATTATAAAGTTGGCTCAATGGATGGGAAAACCTACATTTATTTATTCTCAGGGCGTAGGCCCTGTGAGTCGGGGATTGTTTCATTCGATGATTAAATTGGTATTTAAGAAATGTACTTACATTTCAGTTCGTGATCACGAATCCGCTGAGTTACTCCAGAAGATGGGATTACGAGGTAAATCAATTGATGTCGTGCCTGATCCCGTAATGGGGCTACATCCGAAGGAACAACATAAACCTTTGAATGAAGTTACGAATGGGCATGGAAATATGGATTTACCCGTGATTGGTATCTCAGTTCGTTATTGGGAGAAAGAACGTACTGAACTGCTGAAGATCGTAGAAGGGTTACAAATGGTCATGCAGAAACAGCCTGTTCATTTGAGATTCCTGCCGTTTCATCTTCCAAGCGATGTAGAAGCATCACAATACATGATCGACCAGCTTGGGGATGTTTCATCTACAGGAAGTCGCATCAGTCTGTGTTCAGATGCCGTCCATCCACAGGACATGTTATGGGAGATCAGTCAGTGCCAACTTGTGATTGGAATGAGGCTCCATAGCTTGATCTATGCTGCTAATGCTCGCATTCCGATGATTGGTATCTCCTACGACCCTAAGATCAATCACTTTCTAGAAAGACTTGGACTTCAACCCGTAGGTGATACGTCATCATTAGCACCATCTGCATTATCTTCTGAGATCGCACGTGTATTGTTTCACGAAGAGGATTGGCGAAAAGTTCATGCAACACAAATTGATCAATTGAAGCAAGAGGCACAGGTGCCTGCACAAAGAATTGTAGAATATATCTTCAAAGGTGATTATAAATGAACGATAAATCGTTAAGAGAAGTACCTACTGTCCCGATATTTGGGATCGAAGTATGCAAGTGGGGAATGTCTGATACCGTTAAGTATTTAACTGAAGTTATTACATCACGCACACCACATCAGGTGATTACTGCCAATCCCATTATGGTCATGACTGCAATGAAGGATCCTAATTATCGAACAGTCATGGAACAGGCAGAATTAATCGTTCCTGATGGAACCGGTGTTGTGTGGGCAGCTAACGTAGGTGGGGAACCTGTACAGGAACGTGTTGCAGGATTCGATCTACTTCATGAGCTGATGGGAGCCGGTGAAAGCGAGCACTGGAGAATATACTTACTTGGTTCCACGTCAGAAGTGATTCAGGAGACTGCATCGAGGTTACAATTGCAGTATCCAGGAATTATAATAGCTGGATATCGCGATGGATTTTTTGGTCCAAAGGAAGATGATATCGTGATTAAGCAGATTAGGGATACTAACCCAGATATTCTCCTCGTAGCGCGTGGTGCGGATACTCAGGAACCATGGATCTTTCGTTATAAAGAACAACTGGCCGTCCCAATCATGATGGGCGTTGGAGGCAGTTTTGACATCATTTCAGGGAAGACAAAACGTGCTCCTATTTTATTTCAAAAGCTTCGCTCCGAGTGGTTATATCGGCTTCTAAGTGAGCCTACGAGATTCCGAAGAATGCTTGCATTGCCGCAATTCGTAGTTAAAGTACTCCGTGATAAAGGAAACGTGACAAAACCTAACTAAAATGGGCGATATCGAGCTAATAACACGGTAAATTGCTGAAATACAGAGTTGGTGTTTATTTTTCGAACGGAGTATAATTCATTCCGTTAGAGAAAATGGAGGTTGAACACTTAAAATGTTAATGATATCTATCATCGGATTTGTCTTGTCCTTAGGGCTGGCACTCTTATTTACGCCTCAAGTGAAGAAATTTGCTTTTAAAGTAGGCGCTATAGATGTTCCTGATGCCCGCAAAGTGCATACGAAAATTATGCCTCGACTGGGTGGACTCGGAATTTATTTAGCTTTTGTGATAGCTCTTTTATTGGCACTACCATTCGTAGCGAGTGATTTGTCGCTCCGGGATACTAATTTCATCAAAGCATTTCTTATTGGTGGAACCATGATTGTACTTATTGGTGCACTAGATGATCGCTTTCAATTATCAGCTAAGCTGAAATTTGTAGCTCAGATTGCTGCTGCATGTGTCGTGGTTTTTGGATTTGATATATCAGTGAACTTTGTAAATATACCTTTTAACGATACTTACTCTTCATTAGAGAGCTGGATTTCCATTCCGCTTACGATCTTCTGGATTGTGGGAGTAACGAACGCTATTAATTTGATTGACGGTTTGGATGGACTGGCTGCCGGCGTGTCCGCTATTGCCATTGGGGCGATCCTTGTGATGTCTCTTCTTATGGGCAACATGATGATTGCACTACTATGTATGATTCTTCTTGGAGCTATTATTGGATTTCTATTCTTCAACTTCCATCCGGCTAAGATCTTTATGGGGGATTCGGGATCATTATTTCTTGGTTTCTGTCTAGCCATGTTGTCATTGCTAGGATTTAAACAAGTTGCGGTAGTATCACTTATCACTCCTTTAATTATTATCGCCGTGCCATTATCCGATACATTCTTCGCCATTGTACGTCGCTGGGTGCAGAAGAAACCTATATTTGCTCCTGACAAAGGTCATCTACATCACTGCTTAGGAGAACTAGGGTTTAGTCATCGTCAAAGTGTATTGATTATTTACGGAATTGCTACTTTCTTTGGAGTACTAGCCGTCATTCAATCATCTGCAGCACTATACGATGCGAACTGGGTTACCTTCGTCGTGATTTGTATCATGACATTCTTCCTACAGATTGGAGCTGAACTGATCGGACTCATCGGTAAGACGAAGCGGCCTTTATTGAACCTAATCGCAAGATTGCGTATGAAAGAGAATGCTGAGACAAGATCGAAATTGTAGACAGCATCGAATAACTTAAATAAATATGTAATCCCAAAGCGCAGCTCCTTTTTAGAGGGGTTGCGCTTTTTTTTAAAATTATTTTACTAATATTAACTAATCTAGGGGACTTATTTAAACATATTTCGCTATTTCCCTAAAAAATTCGACCTTCAACACCGATAATTAAAGTAAGTGACGCTATTGGACGGTTCCTGATTGTGTTGTAACAGGAGCATCAATAAAATCAACACGGAGAAGGAGAGATTTATACATGCAACGCTTTAAGAAATCGATAGTGTGGATAGGCTTGTTATCATTAATAATGGGATTATTTCCAATAGGGACCTTTTCAACAGCTTCTGCGGCTGACCTAGTCTCAACTACTTATTTTGCTCCAGAAGACCGAGCAATCTTAGCTACTGCCAATCTTGATCCTAACACGATAGGGAATGGTTCAGATCTTAGAACCAAAGTGAAAGTAACAAATAGTCCTACGATTGCTATTAGCGGTACTTTTTCTAAAGTATCGAGTAACAGCCTGAGTGCCCAGATTGACCTTATGTCGTGGGATACTTCTACGAAGAGTCCTACATGGATAGCTGATAAGGTACACTCAACGCCGGGTATTGTTATGGTGGATAACAATAACGATAAACGGTTTAATGCTTCTAGTCTGACCTTGTTTCCCGGATTGAACCGAATTACTTTCAAAGGAAAGTTTGGTAGCCTAGAAGGGTCTGAGACCTTTTACGTATTGTACGATAAAATCCCTTACTTCTCTAAGCTCTCAATAATGGGTAGCGGATTTCCTTACGATATCAGTCTGAATGAAGGTACAAGAGTAGTAGTCAAGAACCCTCAGATTTATCTAGCTGGGGAAGTTTATAATGCTACTAAGGCAACAGTTACCGTCAACGGTGGTTCTCCGTTGTCAGCTGATATTTATGATAACCAACTAACGACATCACCACTAAAGCTTAATGCTGGTCTGAATAAATTGTCTATTAAGTTTACTAACGGCTCAGATTCTATAGAAATTACCCGTGACGTTTATTATTTCACGGATAAGGATCCGTTTATTGATCTACGTATTATAGATAATAACAATGGAGCGAAGACGTATGACTTGCTGAATAATGTTCCTGTTCTGAAGGACAGTGCTAGTTCAGCTCCAAATGACTTGATCATCCAAATGATGTTGCCATATTCTGCGAGTGGTAAGAGTTTTGAAAAAGATCATGTCGTTACAATAGATAAGAAAGATTATTCTATTACTATGCTTGCGCCGAATCTTTATAATGATAAAGGGGAATTTGCGATTCCCACGGCTGATGCTGAAGAAGTAATTATCGACGATTCTACAGGCCCTCTATATCGGCTTGTAACCTTTCAAGTTAAAGGTGTTGCTTTTAAGCAGGATATTACAGGGACTAATAATGTAATACAAAAACCAGAGATTCAAGTGAATTATGGGGCGAAGGCAACTACTCCAGTAACTTGGAACTTTACGGCATCGTATAATCCCTCTTATAAATTGTCTGGAAAGACTGCAATCAAGAGCATGAAGTATCTCCCGGATTACACGGATGCTGATGCAGGTAAAGTAACATCAGTTAGTCAGCTTCCTCTGAATAATGCAAAAGTTGCGAAGAGTGATTTTTATATTATGGTGGAAACAGATGGAACAGTTAACAATGCATTAACAGGACTAAAAGGTAAATATTTACCATTAGGAAATAAAGAACTGACAATTGTAGGTGGAGTTGCTGCTTTAGATAAGGATGGAACTGTAATTCCTAATACTTATATTTACAAAATTTCTGGGTTTGCAACGGGAGAACAGAAGTTAAGATTCGAATATGCAGATTCCTCTCCTTATGATGTTACTATTTCGTATTCATCCATTAGTGGTATCCTTGTGGATAATCTGCAGGATGGCCAGACCTATTCTTTTAATTCATCTAAGGATGGCGGTAAGACGGACTTTGTTATTTCAGGTGAATATTTTGGATTTAATAGCCTAGATATGAAAGATCTTAACCCTGAGTATTTCATCAACGGACTAAATATTGAAAAAGAACCTGTAGCTAATCATAAAGATTACGGTTCAGATGTTATATTAGTTGACACTAAAACTGATCCGATATTCCCGAAATTCAAATTATCAATTTATATTGCTAAGGCTGGTCCGCTCGTAGCAGGTGAGAATACGATCGAGTTCAGAGGTCAATATAGAGATGCAGCAGGGAATCTGGTTCCTGTTTCTAAGAAATTACGGATATACATTGTTGACGAGAACGTTGCCAATGTTGCTCAATTTCATCCAGGTAAGGTTCCACAAACGGTTTTAAGTGGTGAACAAAGAGCTCCCTTCCCAACGGCAGATCAATTCAAGTTGCCTGCAAATCATCCGGATAGACCGGCAGCTGATGAGATGATTAAAAAAATACTTGCTATACCTACTGAGTTTACCTACAAAGACGAGAAATATACGACAAGCGAGCTAAGTTATGATCTGGTCTTGCGTGGAAGTGGAGCAACTAAAATCAATTTGTTATTCGGAACAGAACAAATATTCTCTGTTGATGTACCAGTGGATGGATTTAAGAATGGATATTACCCTGAAACTGGAACTAATAAGTATTTCTATGAGATTATTGGAACTACAAGTGATTTCTTACTTCGGGTTAGAAATAACCAAGAATTAGGTGACTTTCGCTTTGATGCAGAAACCACGGGAACACACGTCTATAACTTAGAGTTGATCAACAAGACAGGTGCGCGAACCAATCAACGTTTAGAAATCACACGGGAACTGGCTCCTTACCGATTATTGGCACCTCAACCTACGGTTGGTGACCAATATGTAGTAAATAAGAACTTTGTTCGCTTTGACATTGAAGCAGAAGGGGCAACTAAAGTTATTATAGGTAAGGAAGAGGCTATCCGTCGTACAGAACCAGATAAGCAAAATCGCTTCACATTGGACTATGTAGGATTGAAGGCAGATAAGTCCAATAAAATTAAAATTCAGATCGTACGTGGAACGACAACCATCAATGATACCATCGATGTGTTCTATACGAGTCAGGTGAATATCGATTCTCAATTTATGGTGGAGAAACCAACGACAAAGTATTCGATATTTAACAAAAAGTTAGAACTGACCTTTCCAAAAGGAACAATTATGCAGTCTGCAGCTTTGAATAGTAATCGGGTTACGAAGTATTATCCGGATACGAAGTTATTATTTGGTATAGCAGATCCGAAAGATGGCGTAGTAGAGAGACGTAATGATTATGGAGTCTATATTGACAAGAATACAGAGATTAACAACAATAATAATCTACTGGATTCTTATAAGAGCAACTTTACATCAACTGCCCAAACGTTTAACTTCACACGCGTATCGGACATCTACTGGATTAGTGGTGGTGTAGGAGAGCTCGGTGATAAAGGTACCTTAACAGGATACAAACCAGCTACCAATGGTTTGGCACCCTATTCCACAGAGGGAATATTCACAGCATTTGAAGCTGAACGTAAAATAGTTCCTTCCCAGCGTGGTACTTTGAAAATTTCTTACGACAACAATGTTGTAGATGAAGCTGGGACATTGGTAACGGTATTTAAATATACAGATGTAGGCGGGGTAGGCAAGTGGGCACGTGTTCCTGGTGAAGTGAACTCGAAGGCGCACACAGTCACTGTTCCTTTTGATGAATTTGGTTACTATGCAGTGTACAAATTAAATAGAAGCTTCAGTGATATTACGAACCATCCGTGGGCAAGAAATATCTTGAACGCTCTTTATTCTAAAGGGATTATGGATTACCTGCGTGCGGATGCATTTGGAGCTGATGATCAGACAACACGTGGCGAATTTGCTACATTAATTGTGAAAGGTCTCAATTTGCCAATTAATACGAGTGGAGACAAACAAACGTTCTTTGATGTTCCATATGGAGCTAAGACAACGACATGGGACTTTGAACATTTGGAGACGGCTTCTAGAGCAGGGATCATTACTGGTCGGACAGAAGGGTTCTTCTCCCCTAATATGCCGATTACTAGACAAGATGCGGCTGTAATGATTGCTCGTGCTCTTAAGTTGAAACTTTCCGTAAATGATCAGAAGCTCAAGGATAGTATGGCAACCTCATTCCTTGATTCTGGGAAGATTGATTATTATGCTTTACCAGCTATACAGGCAGTAACGAAAGCTAAGATTATGTCAGGTAACCCAATTACGCTACCAGGTGGGAAAAAACCTTCGTATAACTTTAATCCAACTAGTAATATGACCCGTGCAGAAGCTGGGAAGATTGCAGTTGAATTGCTTAAAAAGTCTACGAATATATTCCCTAAAAACTTTAATTAATGAAAGAAGAAGCTTTTGTGTAGTTCAATTGCACAAGAGCTTCTTCTTTTCCATTTTCATATCTTTGTAATTTTCTAGGTATTACGATATAATGTTTGGGAACTTAATTTTTTTTCTAGAGGGTGAAGGTTACTTATGAAATCAATCTATTCTAAAGCTCAAATGGATTATATGAAGGCAAAAACAGTATTTGAGGGTAGAGCTAGTGTACTAGAGAAGACAATTGAAAAAACAAGTAAGACAAGAGAGATTACTCAAGAAGTAATGGAAGGGCTTGTCCTAGAGACTGGATTCCACGCTGCGTTCAACGAACTGTTAACAGCTGAGAATAACCTCATCGAATGGTCGCATGTTACTATAAAGCACGAAAAAACCTATCGTGAGAATAAGCAGCCGATCGAATCAATGTATGAACAGTTAAATGGAAGTCCTGAAATGAGAGCTCAAATTATTCAATTGGCAATGAAGATCCGGTAACAAAATGTAATAACTATATTATGAATACAAAGAACGTATGGCGCCGAAAGGCGTCTTTTTTTATGAGTGTATGGTTGCGATATGGAGAATAAGGGTAATAAATCATAAGTTGCTACTAGAATTAGTAACAAAAATGAAATTATTTAAAAAAAGGTGCAACTTTTTAGAAACTCGTGCGTCTAAGATATAGAGTCATTTAACGATGGACAAATGCCATAGGATATCCTAAAGAAGAAAAAGATCTATAAATTAGAAAATTTTTCTTTACGGCAACTTGGACCCATTGTATAATACTTAAAGTAGGCTTGGATACTAGTCTATTTCCGTTGAATTTCCGTTTACCAGTTTCTGTGATACCCGTCACAGACATCATTTATATTTATTTGCTCAACTCGAGGAAGGGGGTGTACGACTAATGAGTAACACGAGCTACCCATTTCAAGAAAATAAAAATAATGTTATGCACGCCCAAGGAGGAGAAAAAAAGGTTATGAAGAAAATTTTATCAGTAGCACTTTCTACAGCAATGGCATTCTCAATGTTTGCTTCTGTAGCATTCGGGGATACAGCAAAACTATCACCACAAGACAAGTTCGATGCATTGAAAGTTAAAGGTATTTTCTCAGGTGACACTGACGGTTTAGCACATCTTGAAAGAGATATGACTCGCGCTGAATTCGCTAAAGTAATCACTAAGGTTATGGGATTGAAAGAAATAACTGGTACTTATTCTTATAATGACAAAGGTTACAACAATCCTAAGAACTGGGCAGCACCTTTCATCGAAGCAGTATCTGCTGCTGGAGTTATGCAAGGTAAAGACCTAACTAAGAAATTGTTCGACCAAAAAGCTAATGTAACAGTTCAAGAATTGGCTGAAGTATTGGTTAAAGCAATGAAACTTGAAATCCCTACAAAGATTGATAACACTGCAACTGAATGGGCTAAAGGTTCTGTTCAAGCAGCAATCAACGCTGGATTGCTTAGCAAGGATCTTAACTTCCAAGCAAATGCAAATCGTTCATTGTTAGTAGAAGCAGCATTCGCAGCTGAAGCAGCATTGAATCCAGTTGTTCCTGTAGTAACTACTGCAACTAAGGTTGAAAAAGTAAGTGCAACTAACCTTAAAGAAGTAACTGTTGCTTTCGACGGTACTGTTGATGAAGATACTGCTACAGACGTAACTAACTATTCTTTGAAATCAGGTAAAGCACTTAAAACTGCTGTACTATCTGATGACAAGAAGACAGTTACAATTGAATTAGTAGGCACTCTTAACAATAATAAAGTTGACTATCTAACTGTATCAAACATCAAAGCTGGTACTATTATAGTTAATGCTAAGGATTCTGAATTCTCCATCGCGGACAATGAACTTCCTAAAGTAGAATCAGTTAAATCTTTAGGTACTAAATCCGTTAAAGTAGTATTCAGTGAGCCAGTACAATTGCCAGCACAAGGTAACTTTGAACTTGATGGTAAAACATACTTCGGTAAAATTACTCAACCTACGCTTAGAACAGTTGTATTAACACCATACAACACATCAGCTCTTTCTGTAGGAGATCACAAACTTGCTGTAGTCGGAGTTAAGGATCACGCTGGATTTGTTTCTCTAACAACTTCACATGATATTAAAGTTGTTGAAGACAAAGATGCTCCAACAATTACTGCTGCAACAGCAACTTTGGAAAGTGTAACTCTTACATTCTCTGAAGAAGTTGACCCAGAAACACTTGATGCTGATAATGTATACTGGAAATCAGGTTCAAGCAAACTTACTGCTACTGGATCTGCAACAGCTTTGGCTGACAACAAGTATAAATTTACTTTTGACAAAGCAAACTCTCTTCCAACTGGTGCAGTATTGATCTATGTTGATGGAGTTAAAGATTACTCCGGCAACCAAATTGCTAAGGATACTTCAATATCAGTAAATGCTGAAATTGATCAAACTCGTCCTGAAGTAAGAAAAGCAGAAGCGATTGACTCTAAACATATTCAAGTTACTTTCTCCAAGGCTCTTCTAGAAGATTCTGTTAAAGAAATCAAGAACTACAATGTACTTGATAAAGACGGAAAAGTAATTTCTGTGAAAGAAGCTAAAAGAGGTGGTAAAGATAACAACGTCATTACTATCGAATTGTATACTGCTTTGTCTACAGGTGGTAATAATGCGGTAACTATTAAAAACATCAAAGATAACACAAGACTTGGAAACACAATGCTTGATTTCAGTGGAAAAGTAAATTTAGCTGATGTTACGAATCCTAAATTAGATTCTAAATTGGTTAACAAAAACAGCCGCACTGTAATTGTTGGTTTTGATAAGAAAATGGATGCTGCTACACTTGCTGATCATTCTAACTACCATGTACAAATCAACGGTGATAGAGTTACTTTGACTCCTGAACTTGCTGATATTACTGTACTAAATGATAGCAACGCAGTATCAATTAAATTTGTTGAAACATACAAAGGTCAAGATGTTATATTCGCAGCTGGTAATTCTACATCAGCAAAACATATTCAAAAATTGTATGTTCTTGGTGTGAAAGATACGGCTGGTAACTTGGTAACAGAATTCAGTAATAACTCTGGTGACAATGTAATTCCTACTGATGCAGATCTTACTGTAGGATTGTCTACTATTGATAAAGACTATGCTGGATTTAAAGCGGCTCTAACAGCACAAAATACTATTGAAGTGAAACTATCTTCTGGTGTAACTAATGCTCCTAAAGAAGCTTTCACTGTTACTAGTGGTGGTACTGAAGTGAAAGTTAAGGAAGTTGTACTTAATGGAACTTCTACAGTTAAATTAAAATTGGTGGATGATTTCGGTACTGATGCTAGCTCTTTGAATGTATCTGTTGATGTTAACAGACTACAAACTCTAGCTGGAGTTTCTGCAGGAGTTCTACCACAATCAACTGCTGTATTGGATAAAGTAGCTCCAGTTGCTAAGTCTAATGTATCTGGTGGATACAAAAACCTTCAAGTAAGTGGTAATGACATTAAAGTTGAATTCTCTGAGCTAATTGACTTGGATAGATCAGCTAATGAAGATCTGCTTGCTAAAGACTTTGAAGTTATCCGTTATTCCGATAATAAGAAGTTGGTTGCTGGTATTGGGTTTGTAGTAAATGTTAATGCTCAAGATGTTACTATAACTCTTAAAGATAGCGCTGATAGAACTGCTGCTACTAAGTACACTGTGAACTTTGCAGGATCTAAGTATCTTACAGATAGATCTGTTGTGAAGAATGAAGTTGCTTCCTTTAGTGGTAAAGAAACTAATATGGATGTAGCTTTTACAAAAGCTGCAAAATTGACTGTAACAGGTCCTAGTACAATTGCAGTTGTTAATCCTGCTGTTCCTGTACAATATACTACTGTAGTTAAAGATCAAAATGATGTTGTAGATACTCATGCTACTGTGTCTTATGCAATTGTTGGTGCAGGTGCTACTGTTAGTGCAACTGGTGTTGTGACAGTAAACCCTACGGCAACAGCTGGATCTGTAATTCTGAGAGTGACTTCGACTTCAACATCGACTGCTACTCCTCCAGTTACTACTACTGGAACTACAGATTATACAATCTCCCTTACTAAGGGTGCTTCTGTAGTATCTAATGTTGTAGTATCACCTGCTACTAGTACTTCTGTTGCTGGTACACCAGTAACAAAAACATTTACAGCTGCTGTAAATGATCAATATGGTGCAGCTATAGTTGGTAGTGCAGTGAATTGGAGCCTAGTTGGTGCACCTGCTGGTGTATCGTTGTCAACAACAGGTGAATTGACTGTTGCTGGTTCTGTTGCTGCAGGTTCTTTCCAAGTAGTTGCAACATCAGCTGTTGACAGTTCTAAGTCTGGTTCTGTAGCACACACTATAACTGCTGCTCCATTAGTAGCAACAACAATTGATATTACAGGTGCTGCCGGAATCACTAAAGCAGCTGGAACTGTAACTGGAAATTATGTTGCATCTGTTAAAGATCAGAATGGTGCTGCTCTTGCAACTCAACCAACTGTTGCTTGGACAGTAACTGGTGATCCTGCTGTTACTGTTTCATCTACTGGTGTAGTTAGCGTTGGACCTACTGTAACTGCTGCTTCAGTAACACTTACAGCAACTGTAGGAACAATTACTAAGAATTTCACAATTACTATTAACTAAATTCTAGATGAATTGAATTTATTGTAGTAGTAAATTATCAAAAAGCGTGTTCTTGATCCTTTGATCAGGAGCACGTTTTTCCTATTTTGAATGAACCATTTAATATAATAACCAAGTTAACATGAAGAATACACCATAGCCTTCTTCATTGGTATGTGGTCTTTCATGTCTTATAGGAGTAGTGTGTCCGAATAGGATAAATACATACATTAAATGTCAAGCAAATAAACTGTACATCATATACAAAGGGAATAAACTTTATGTCGGTTATGAAAACGTGAGGTGCGCACAATGCTCCTATCGAGAAAAAACCGATGAAGGTGTAGCATAGTGGCTAGAAATAATCGCACAAGCGTACCGGAAAGTTGCAATATGATTAATCAAATGAAATATGAAATTGCTACTGAATTCGGATTAAATATAGGTGGAATGAGCAACAGAGATTGTTTCAATGGAGGCCATCTGAACTCAAGGGGGAATTGGCTCCGTTGGAGAGAGATTACGAGGCGCTTAATCCAGCAAGAAAGGCAGATTTTAATATAGAATAATAAATAATATATGAATCAATTTCATAATTCCAAATTCTAATTACTCTATAGTTTTTAGAGTGCAAGAAAACTGAATTCATTAGAAAGACAAGTTTATATTATAATCATGTATAAGATGAACATCAGCCCTAATTCCCTTCGAGGAGTTAGGGCTATTTCTATTTCAAGGAGGAATGAAGTTTGAATCATTACAAAGCTTCACAATCAAAGCCATTAGATCGACTAGAAGGAGAATTGGAAATGAAGAAACAGCCACAAAAGAGAATAAACATCGTTAGTGTTAAGTTGGTGAAGGAGTCAAGCCTACTGTACAAGGAAAGATCCATCCAATCACCGGAAGATGGATACAAACTAATAAAACATTTCCTAGGCGACTTAGACCGTGAAGCCTTCATCGTCATAAGTTTGGATACAAAGAATTCACCCGTCTTGATAAACATCTGTCACGTCGACAGCCTAAATGCTAGTATCGTTCACCCTAGGGAAGTAATGAAAGCGGCTATCCTCTCCAATGCGGCATCCATTTTGGTAGGACACAATCATCCTAGCGAAAACAGCTCCCCATCAAGAGAAGACATTGAAGTCACAACACGACTGGTAGAAGCCGGAAAGATCATCGGCATAGAACTGTTGGATTACATCATCGTTTGATAACTATCAATGAAAGAAGAGGGCTCACTGAAAGTAAGTGAAAATAGTGAAGGAACTGGATCGGTTTGTAACCACATTAGAATATGGATTTCAAGTAGAAGTGTATAGACAAGGAGTAAGCTATGGACGTAATGTTCGATAGTAAAGAAGGTGCAGAAGAGCTATGGATATGTCATGCTAAAATAGCCTCTGGAGGTGTAATATAATATTCTACTTGTTTTAAGGCTCTAATATCTCTATCATTAATAGAAATAAACAATCATAGAGGAGGAACATCATGAATAAAGCATGGAAAGTTGTAACAGCAGCAGTAATGTTCAGCAGTGTTGCTTGGGTTGGATCGATTCTGAATACAACAGCTAGTGGAGCAGGTTCTATTACACAACCGGGAACATCCGAGGACCCAGTTGTCACTAAGAGCTACGTAGATCAACAAATTCAAAAGGCATTGGGTGGAGGTACGACAATACCGACTCCAACGCCAGTCCCAACACCAACGCCAGTTCCTACAAATCCAACAGATAACGGAAATTCAAGTGCTAATGCACTTGTTGTCGTTGACGTTAAGCCTGGAGAGACGCTTATCGCTAATGCAGGAACTGAATTTATAGTACGAAATGGTAAGGCGGTTATTTATAGTCCCGATGCTAATGGAGTGCCTGACTTGACGGCTGGATTAGATATCAAGAGTGGACAACCAGTAACAACAAACCATTTATTATCCTTCCCAAGAGAAGGGCGCGGTATTACGGTTCAAGATGGACAGAAATACGGTTTAGTTGTTATGGCCCGCGGTAGTTATATTATCCAATAAGGTTATCCGTATTATTGCCAGTAGTAGCAATCTTTTATACGTGTAATCCGAATCATTATGCAAATAATACTCTTGCAAGTACTTTTATGCGAAGAGGTGTTCATTATAATGACAAGAAATAATCGGACAGTTGTACCGGCGAGTCGGAAGATGATTGATCAAATGAAGTATGAAATTGCAGCGGAATTTGGTCTACATGTAGGTGGATATGGAAATACAGCAGGATTAGATACTGAGTTTGCTTCGGATCTTGGTTCTGTTGGAGGCCATACCAATCATGGACGGGAAAGCTGGGGTCATTTGACATCAAGAGAAAACGGATCTGTTGGTGGAGAAATTACGAAGCGTTTAATTCGCCAAGCTGAGCAAAGTTTTTTATAAATGCACTTCATTAATAGGTTATGTATCACAGCATTGTTAACGCTATCATGCTATACGTTGGGATTCAGATTGATTGACACCGTTTGACAAATAAGTTAATATGACCTTTGAGGATTGTTAGCGACCTTTTCCAATTGGGAAAGGTTCATTTTTTTCTTATTGGGAGGTTACATTATGTCAATTAAAGGACGTCATCTGTTTACATCTGAGTCCGTTACCGAAGGACATCCAGATAAAATATGCGACCAGATTTCTGATGCTGTGTTGGATGCATTCTTGGCGAACGATCCAAATGCACGCGTTGCGTGTGAAGTGGCTGTAGCTACGGGGTTAGTTCTAGTTATCGGGGAAATTAGTACGAATTCTGATTATGTTGATATTCCATCCATCGTTAGAAACACAATTAAGGAAATTGGATACACACGTGCTAAATATGGTTTTGACTATAATACATGTGCTGTACTCACTTCATTGAATGAACAATCTGCAGATATAGCTCAAGGTGTAAATGCAGCGATAGAAAACCGTGATCTTGATCAAATGGATAAGGAAACGGCAGATATCGGCGCAGGAGACCAAGGACTAATGTTTGGTTTTGCAACGAATGAGACACCAGAACTTATGCCACTTCCTATCGCATTAGCACATCGTATTTCACGTCAACTCTCAGCTGTACGTAAAGATGGTACGTTAGATTACTTGCGTCCAGATGGAAAGACACAAGTGACGATTGAATATATAGATGATAAGCCAGTACGTGTTGACACGATCGTTGTATCTACACAACATGCTGAAGAAATAACATTAGAGCAGATTCAAGCTGATATTAGAGAACACGTGATTCTTCCGGTTGTTCCTGCAGCATTGCTCGATGAGAATACTAAATACTTTATCAATCCAACAGGACGTTTCGTTATTGGTGGTCCTCAAGGGGATGCAGGTCTAACTGGACGTAAGATCATCGTTGATACATACGGTGGTTATGCACGTCATGGAGGCGGAGCATTCTCTGGTAAGGATCCTACGAAGGTAGACCGTTCAGCTGCTTATGCAGCACGTTACGTTGCTAAGAACCTTGTAGCAGCTGGTCTTGCAGATAAATGTGAGATTCAATTGGCTTATGCCATTGGTGTAGCTACGCCGGTATCGATTAATGTGGATACTTATGGTACGGGTAAAGTGAGTGAAGAGAAGTTAGTGGAGCTAATCCAGAAGAACTTTGATCTTCGCCCAGCAGGCATCATTAATATGCTTGACTTACGTCGTCCGATTTACAAACAGACAGCAGCTTATGGACATTTCGGTCGTACAGATCTAGATGTACCTTGGGAGCAAGTCGACAAAGCGGATCTATTGAAGGAACAAGCCGGACTGTAAGTGTTTGGTTTGAAATATAAAGCGGATATCTTTTCCCTTGAGGGAAGGATATCCGCTTTTGTGTATTTATTTATCAATTTACATGGACGAACTCACTACTAAGGCTGGAGATTTAGGGGTTCTTTGGTTATCACTTCCTACCTCCATGGCAATATCGGATCCATTCTATCAATATTATACGGCGGTTTCTAAACTTGTAGGCACATTTGACCGTTAATATATGTAGGTATGTCCTTGAAGATAGAGCGGCGAGAAATATACATAGAAGGTTTAATTGAAAGGGGAACGTAAGTAATGAGGAAGAAGATTTCTATAGGAATTGTATTAATGATGGTGGTAAATATGCTACTTGGAGCAATGGTATCCGTAGCCGGAGCGGCAGCTGGGGGAAATCCGATTGTAATTACGATGGAACCAACGAATGGAGCAAAAGGGGTTCCGGTGGACACGAAGCAAATTCAACTGACTTTTGATCGAAATGTGAAGATGAGTGAGGGTGTAATTGAAGTGTCGGTTGATAAAAGTGCAGCTGTAGTTACTCAGTCCATTACAGCGCAACCCTATGTTATACGCGGATACGATGTAACAATACCTACTAATACTTTAGTTAACGGTACTACTTATCATGTGAAGATAAAAGCTGGAACATTTGTAGAGGCAAGCACAGGGCTCAATCCAAATGAAGACTTTGATATGTCATTTACTACGCTTTCCACCCAAGGTAGTATAACGCAACCTGTGATTAGCGTAAGAACTCCGGATATTGGCAAGATAGTTAGCGGAGATTCGACATATTTGAAGATTACTTTTGATAAAGCTGTTGTTCATAATACGGGATCTGTGTCCGTTATTCGGGCGTCTGATAACCAGATTTTATCCAAAACGTCCGTAGAAGACGCATCCATAAAGATCGATAGCATTGACAAATCGGTTTCTTGGACAGTTACTGGTCTGAGTCCTGGTGAACGGTATTATGTTCTGATTGACAAGGGTGCGTTCAAGGACATAGATGATCATCTGTTTGCGGGTATCAATAGTGCTCAGGAATGGTATTTCAATGTTAAGGGAAATCCGGTGTCATGGGATGTTACGGTTCCTACGGTACCAGCTGCAAATGTAACAGGTATTGCAACTACAGGTAGCATTTCATTGAACTTCAGTCGTCCTGTATATCCAGATAAGGGAATAATCTTTCTAGAGACGGAAGGGAAGCTTGTAAAGGGGTTTGAAGTGACTTCATCTGATGTGAAGGGTGGGGGAACAAATAAGATAACACTTACGCTACCAACGAATATGTCATACAACAAGACATATACAGTTACTGTACCGGAGGGATCTTTTAAAGATAGTGATAATAATGCTCCGTTGAAAAAGGTTTGGTCCTTTACGACTGGAACAACAACGTCGACTGTATTGACATTGAGTTCATTGTCTCCCAACGACCGAAGTACCAATAATGGGATTACAACAAGTATAGAAGCTACATTCAGCCGAAATATAGCAATACAGAATGCTTCGGGAGTTACACTTAAGAAACAAGGTACGACTACAGCTATTCCTGCTTCGGTAATTGCTTCAGGTAAGCAATTAATAATCAGGCCATCCGCTAATCTTCAAGAAGGAACGACATATTATGTCGATATAACAAACGGCGCAATTACAGATCTTGCAACAGGTGAGTTATTTGTGGGTCTTAGTGGTACGTCAGGTTGGACATTTCAGACGATGGTATCCGACAAAACAGCACCCGTCATTCAGAACGCAACGATGTATAGTAATTCGGTCATACGACTGCAGTACAATAAAACGCTGGATTCCTCGATCAATTTGTTGACGTCCAGTTTTAACGTGACTGTGAACGGAGAGACGCGTCCACTCAGCAGTGCCTATGTTTCTGGTGAGAGTGTATATGTTACTTTGGTCACAGGGGTGGCTGTTGGGCAGGTCGTGCGAATTACTTACACTGGAAACAGTGTCAGACCTATACAGGATTTGTCTAAGAATATAGTAGCATCGCTATCTAGTAAGGAAGTGACGAACGGTATAGATACGGTGTTACCGAAACCGACCGACGGATACGTATCGGGAAGTACGCTAACGCTAACTTTTAGCGAAAGTCTCAATAGTCTTTCCAATAGTAGTTATGCATATAATCAATTTTCGGTTATAGCTGACGGGTATTCGAAAGGGATAAGTAGTATTTATCAGAGTGGACGAACGGTTACGTTATATCTATCTAGCTCAGTATCAAATGGGGAAATTGTGAAAGTGTCCTATTCACCAGGATCTTACCCATTGCAAGATTATCGGGGACAGAATATTTCCGCGTTTAATGATTATTTTGTAAGGAATGCATATGATACGAAACCTCCTGAATTGACCGGGATAGAAGGAAGTAGTAATAAAGTTATACTTACCTATAATGAAGCATTGAGGACGAGTGGAATTCCGATGAAGAGTCAATTCTCGGTTCTCGTAAATAACGCGGCTGTATATGTGACAAATGTGGAGATCCTGTCGAATCAGGTATTCCTTACACTCGCGTCTTCTTTTACTGCGGATCAAGGTGTGACGTTATCGTATGTATCTGGCGTCGGTGGGATTGCGGATTTGAACGGAAATCTGGCTGGATATATTAATCTGCAACCCATCAATTATAGCTTGGTGGCAGAAGGAATCCGTTCAGCAACCGTTCGGGGTGATACGATTACGATCGTATATAATAAGACGTTGAAATCAATGGCGCTTCTACCGGTCAACCAGTTCTATGTGTCAGTCGATAAGGCTGATCGTGGAGTACAGACTGCGACAGTAAGCGGGGATACCGTCACATTGAAGTTGAGTTCAGCGGTTACATCTGGGCAAGTCGTACTGTTATCTTATATGACAGGGTCTACACCCTTATATGATAATCAGGGGAATATAATCAAAGCCTACAATGGCATGCCAGTTCAGAACTTAAGTGGTGCGGGGACGACGACAGGCAATGTGAATCAGCCTGACTACATTACGGTGATTTCTACTGGAGATTTCGGCAAGGGTGGTTATTTGCTAAATTCTGGCGCGGCACAGGCGTCAGAGAGTCGTTCTCGCAGTGGACAGAGTATTAGGAAATACACGCTTGATCAAGTAAAAGTACTAGGTGGATTGAAATATATAACTAATAATAACGTAAGTAAAATGCTCGTCTTTGAGGTCCCTTCTACCGAGAAGGCGGCTGAAGTAACGATTCCATTAAGTGCATTAATGGAAGTGTATAGTACTGGGAAGAGTAGCTCCATTGCGATTAGATACAAGGATGTTATGTACGAGCTCCCAATCGATAAGATTGGTTATACGGAAATCGCACGGGTACTGGGGACATCATCGTTGAACACGGTAAACCTGACAATTCAAATGGAATCGGTACCTAGATCTCGATTGTCAGTGGTAACTTCGAACAATGGTGTTACGACGACGCCTCTTGTGGACCCGATCGAGTTATTTATTACGGCACACAACGGATCATTCTCTTCGAGTGCGGGAGCAATATCACATACAGGGCAGCTTTACTTACGCGCTTCGAGTAATTTAGCATCAACTAAGGAGGCTTTATTGGTTAAGTACAATGCAGCGGCGGGTTCCCTTTCATTCGTACCATCAAGTGTAACTGGTAGCCCAACAGCCATGTTATTCAGTGGTAAGGTCAGTGGGAATTCTGTTATCGGACCAGCAATCGGATACAGCTATTACTCGGATACGATGAAGCATTGGGCTAAAGAAGCAATTTTGGAGCTATCCCAGAAATTGATTGTGGAGTCGCGCCCAAGCTCCGGAGATAAGTTCGAACCGGACAAAAATATTACACGAGCGGAGTTCGCTGTATTTATTGCGAAAGGATTGGGTCTGGCTGGAGAGGAAACAAGTCGTTTCCCTGATGTGACATCGGGCACGACTGGAGCATATATCGGGGCTGCAGCTAAGGCAGGAATTATTACAGGTAACTCTGACGGAACGTTCAAGCCGAACAGCAACGTTACACGTGAGCAAATGGCCTTAATGATGGTACGGGCTATGGAGTACGCTGGGCCTAGTATTTCTCTTAACGGAACATCTGCTCAGACATTAGCAAGATTTAAGGATGCTGCGAAAATCCAGTCCAAAGATTTAGTAGCAAAAGCCGTGAAGGAAGGTATCATTCAAGGCATCACGATCAACACCTTCCAGCCACAAGGTAATGCAACTCGCGCACAAGCGGCAGTCATGCTGAAACGTGTCTTAGACAAATTGAAATACTTATAGTAAGTAGTACAAGAATGAGAAACACCTATTGCCATTAATTTGGTTTTGGGTGTTTCTTTTTGCTTATGGCGTTAATGATTAGTGAAGTCATTTGCGAGATTATAGAACAAGTTGGGGAATTATCGTAACTTTTCCTCTTAAAAGTAGTCTATTATATGTAACCTATAATAATTTTCGGTAATTTTGCGTGCAAATATATGATATCGCTAACAAGATGGGAGATTAATCATTCATGAACAGAAACGTACAACAAATTCAGAACAAAGTGGCAATTTTAAAGGGGAAGAAGTGGATTGTCGTAACGCTGGCAGGTCTATTATGGATCGCCCCAATTGTAGGAGAGGGACTTTCATTACCAGGTACAACGAAAGGTTCAGTAGCTAACGCAGCGTCCACATCCGTCAAGAAGCTCGGAGAAGAGATCATTACTTCCGGAGCTATCCTATACAAATATCAATTTTCTTCGACACGTTCTGGTAAACAAGCTACTGCACTCGCGGATGTCATTCGAGTAGATTTGCAAAATTCAAATGTGAAAATCGATGCTATGAATGGTGTAGGTGGCAAGTTTACGACAAGACAAAGCACACAAGGTATGGCCAAGGAAAATGGCGCCGTAGCTGCAGTGAATGGAGATTATTACATTACAAGTGGTCCTGGAGCACAATGGGCTCCTTTGGGTGGTCAAATAACGAATGGTGTATTGATGGCTACACCTGCAGATTTGAAAGGGATGTATTCCTTTACGGTGTCTAAAGACGGGAAACCGATGATTGATGAGTACGCTTTTAACGGATCTGTAAAGGCTCAAGATGGTTCGGTATTCCCATTATCAGGAATTAACAAGACGACTTACTCTCCGGAAGGTACGAGTTCGCCTTACAGTCATGTGAATGCGATGTATATGTATACAAGTAACTGGAAATCATTAGATCGTCCTAGTGATAGTTCGACGACTGCTACTGAAATTCTTGTACAGAATGGCATCATTTCGCAAATATCTTATAAAGCTCCGTTGAGTATATCTGTACCAGAGGATGGTTATATTCTTCGTGCACACGGAACAGCTGCTGAATTTGCCAATACGCACTTTGTTATCGGCCAGCCATTGAATGTAAGTTCTTCGCTCTTATCAGAGACGACAGGCCAACAGGTTGATCCTGCCAGTCTTCAAATGATGATCGGTGGACATACGCTTCTTGTCAACGGAGGGAAGGCATCTGCTTTCACTAGAGATGTAGCAAGTATTGGAGGATATCGTGCTCGAACAGCACTTGGGTATTCACAGGATGGGCGATATGCCTATATTGTGACTGCAGAGGATAATAGCAATAGCTCAGGGATGTCATTACCTGAACTTCAAGCATTTATGGTGAACATCGGCGTATGGAAAGCGATGAATCTAGATGGTGGTGGATCCACTACGATGGTTACCCGCCCTTTAGCTGAGAATAACGCGACACTTACGTTTAATACGGAATATGGTACGACACAACGAAGTATCGTCAATTCTCTTGGTGTATTTAGTACGGCACCTAAGGGACAATTGTTAGGATTTAAAATAAGCGGAAGTGATGCTCTATTAATCGGGCAAGAGAGTTCTTATAGTCTGAAAGGGTATGACACTTACTATAACCCGATAGATTCGTCACAGATCAACCCTACGTGGACGTCTAGCAATGGTAATGTCAAAGTAAGTGGAGGCAAGATCATTGGGGTTCAACCGGGTACAGCGACCATTACAGCGGTTAGCGGGTCAGCAAAGGTAAGTACGAAAGTTACCGTTCTAGGAGCAGATGAACTAACAAGTCTGACTGCAGCGAATTCAACAGCACCACTCACAGTAGGTACAACCGTATCTATTCCTGTGACTGCCGTGACAAAGAGTGGACAAAGTATAGCGATTCCTGCTAGCTCTTTGAAATGGGAGTTCGTTGGGTTTAAAGGAAATGTACAAGGAGATACCTTGACCATGACTTCCGTTAATGCGAATGCGAAGGTTGGGTATGCTATTGGTCGATATAATGGATTCAGTACAGTCGTAGTATTATCTGAGGCTGGTAATAGTATGTGGGAGAACTTTGAGAATGTTAGTTATCCTATTCAATTCACAAGCAATCTGAACGAAGTGAAAGGTTCCGCTACCATTACCCAAGGAACGGGTGATCATGCGAAATCTAAAGTGATGAGTCTTCAATATGATATGACACAAGGACTCGGCAAAATGTATGCGTACGCGCAATTAAATGGAACAGTAGGGAAGGAAGTCTCTGCGGCAGCCACTACAATGTCAGTAGATGTACAAGGAGATAAGAGTCTGAATTGGCTTCGCGCAGAGCTGACGGATAAGTCAGGTAAGACGATCTATGTGGATCTTGCGAAGGTGATTGATTGGGAAGGTTGGAAGACTCTCAATATTGATTTAAGTGGACTTAATATTCAATATCCAGCGCAGCTGAAACGATTCTATGTTGTGAATGTGGAAGAAGGACAGGATGAACGCGCATTGACTGGAACCGTTGCCTTTGACAATATTCAGTTTATGATCCCATCATTATCTGGCGATGCAGGTCTTCCTCAAGCGCAAGCAGTCATGACCATTGGTCAGAAATCGATGACGGTTAACGGAACTAAGAAGGCCATGGATGTTGCACCGATCGTTCAAAATAACAGTACGTATGTACCGATTCGTTATGTTGTCGATGCATTTGGAGGAAGTGCGAACTGGGATGCTGCTAATCAGAGAATTACTGTGTTACGGGGTGCGAAATTATTAGATCTTACAGTGAATAAGAAAGAATTCATTCTTAACGGTAAACGTTCTAGTGCTATAGTAGCACCCATTGTGAAACAAAGTAGAACATTAGTCCCTCTTCGGTTAGTTTCTGAACAATTAGGTCTAAAAGTTACGTGGAATCAGGTCACGAAGACCATCACAATTGATTCGTGATATGTTATGATATGGAGTAGTGAATGAACATTGAAGTAAGAAATGGAGTAACACTTGAGTGGACTTTCAAGCTGAAGCTATAGACCGTGTCATTAAAAATGCCATCGAAGTGGTGGAAAATAGTAAACTTCAAATGTTTGAGATTCTAGAGAGTGCTCGAGATGAGCTGAACACGCTGAATCAAGAGCTTCAGTTCGTGGTGAAAGAAACGGTAGACACCTTAGAAAAGGTAGATCTACTGGAGCTAAGCTATCGGCGTTCACGTATCCGACTCACGGAAGTGAGTCGGGACTTTGTTCGCTATAAGGAAGAGGACATTAGACAAGCGTATGAGAAAGCGACTCAGCTCCAACTTGATGTGATGATTTATCGTGAGAAAGAAATGTATCTCAAAGCGAGACGTGATGAACTACAAATCAGAACTCGAAATGTAGAGAATTCAGTGGAACGTGCTGAAGTCATTGGATCACAGATGAGCGTTGTCATGGAATATTTATCGGGAGAAATAAGTCAAGTAGGACGTATTATTGAGACTGCTAAGAATCGTCAGCTTATAGGGTTGAAGATTATCTTGGCACAAGAAGAAGAACGCAAACGAATTGCCCGAGAGATCCACGATGGTCCTGCTCAATTGCTCGCCAATCTAGTGCTTAGGACGGAAATTGTAGAAAGAATGCTAGTGAAGCAGGAATTTAAGATGGTTCAGGACGAAATAGTAGACTTGAAGGGACAAGTACGTGCGAGTCTCGAAGAAATACGGAAAGTTATTTTCAATCTACGTCCAATGGCTTTGGATGACTTGGGCCTAATTCCAACACTCCGTAAGTTTATTTATGATTTTGAGGAGAAAATGAGAATTCGTACGTTGATTGAAACAAGAGGTAAAGAACATCGTCTATCCTCTGCAATGGAGGCGGCCATTTACCGGCTTGTACAAGAGGCTTTAACGAACGTCGCTAAACATGCACAAGCGTCTTATGTTGTTGTGGAGATGACCTATCAAGCGAAAATGGTGAAGATCGTTGTACAAGACAATGGTTGCGGGTTAAGGCTTGATCAATTAGAAAAGAAAAGTCAGGATCATTTCGGTATCATTGGGATGCGTGAAAGGGTCGAACTCCTTGACGGGAGAATGGAGATCGAGTCTGCATTGAACGATGGAACCAAGATCATAATCCATATCCCTACAAACGTGGATAAGAGAAAGGGGTAACGCAATGGACAATCGGGATTCTGGAAAAACAACCATAAAAGTTCTCTTAGCTGATGATCATCAATTGTTTCGCGAAGGTCTGAAGCGTATTCTGAACATGGAAGAGGATATGGAAGTCATCGGAGAATGTGGCGATGGAATTCAAGTACTTGAGTTCTGTAATGAGGTTAAACCTGACATTGTACTGATGGACATTAATATGCCATTAGAGAATGGTGTAGAAGCAACAGAGAAACTTCGAGGACTATTCCCAGACATCAAAGTCATCATCTTGTCTATTCATGATGATGAGAGTTACGTGTTTGAGACACTGCGTAAAGGTGCCAATGGATATTTACTGAAAGACATGGAGGCAGAGTCTCTTATTAATGCGATTCGCTCGGTACATCAAGGGTATGCCTTTATTCATCCTAAAGTAACAGGTAAACTGATTCAACAGTTACGCCGTATGACTTACGTGAATGAAGCTGGGGCCGTGAATGAAAGATCGGACAAGGAAGCCGGTGTGAAATTTGTAGGTGGAGAGAATAATCCACTGACTCGCCGTGAAGCTGAAGTGTTGCGTCTTATGGCTGAAGGAAAGAGTAATAAGATGATTGGGGAATTTCTCTTTATCAGTGAAAAGACAGTTAAGAATCACGTCAGTAGCATCCTTCAAAAGATGGAAGTTGATGATCGCACGCAAGCGGTTATTAATGCCATTAAATATGGTTGGGTAACCCTTTAACAAATTACATATGAATGTAGCCGTTCCTTTTCTCGAAGGTGTGGGCGGGATGCTCATATCTTGTCACCGAGGCTTCTCTATCAGCATATATTGTTGGTGAAGAGGGAGGTGAAGCTCCATGGTCATCCAATTAATCTGGATTGCTGTCATTTATGGGTTGGCAATTGCCATCGTTCATGGATTATACGCCACAACCTATAAAGTGAAGGGGAATCGACGAAAGGAATATCATAACGATTATATACTTGTAACGTATAACCATGAACGTAAGATTGAATGGTATATACGTGCGTTGTGGTTGTATGCTTTTCAGAAAGGTAAGACATTGCGTGTTCTGGTTATTGATCAAGGCTCAAGTGATGAAACAGTGAGTATGATTCACACCATGCGTGATTGGTCAGGACTTGATCTATCTGTAAAAGTCTGTGCAGGAGTCGTAGATGGAGATGATATGTTAGGCTATTTACCACTCACGAGCACTGAAGGACCCATATGGATAGATTTAAGAATACCGCAGGAGGATAGGCGCATTCCCTATGTGCAGGGTTAATAATATATGGTGGTGTAGATGACGGGTAGCAATTGTATAGGTAGATAGATTGAACTAAAGACGAACTCCCATAATCATGATTCCCATTAGGAATGATTGAACGTGTGAGCGCATACTTTAGTTCAATCTATAACGTAAGGTGTGAAGCACACTCTCCAAGATCAGGACTCTGGGAGAATGTGCTTTTTTGCGTCCCAATAAACATTTATAAGAAAAGTAAACCACAGGATACTTTATATCTGCAGGTAAGAAATTTAGTACCTGTATGTAAAGGCAAGTGGGTATATGTTCGGATTTTGTGATGTAGACGAGTTGTTCTATTGCACTAGAGGAAGGAGTTGGGGGAATGAGGAGTACTGTATATGTTATTCGAAATGCGGGAATCTGGGAGATTAGAATATCGTTAGATATAAGAGTGGATTTGTTGTGGTGGGCTAAAGTGAGTAGCGATCCGTTATGTAGGATGGTGTTACTGGCGAAGGATATTCCACTAGGATGGGCACTGAAGATGGAACAATTGGATGTACAAGTGAGAGGGATGGATTCGTGGAATGTGCATCAGTGGAAACAGTATGCCATTGGAGCTCTCCAAGAAGAACTTGCGGAAGAAGCCAAGTTTAATTCAAATAGAAGTTGTATAAGTGAGAAATCCATGTGGATATGGCAGGTTAAAGGTGAAAGTAATGTGACTAGATGCTTAGATGTTCATTCACAGACAAAGATGGAGCAGGGACAAAGGAGTATGGAGCTAGGGAACAGTGCGGTGTCGGAAGAGCTGAAGGGTAATTCAATGAAAGGAAGGGAGCGTATAGAACAAGTCAATGAGCAGCGGTTAAGCGAAGAAAAGATTCAGGTGTTGTGGGATAGTTCAGGGAAGGATGCCGGACGTGGGCGTAAAGCGGGTGACTTGCGACATGGTGGAGTCATGCAGGAGATGATCAGCGAAGCGAACGAACTAGCAAGAGTACTCCAAGGACGCTCATTGTTGGCGGCAGAGGTTGATGGATTGCTTGCGGAGGCCGCGCCATCCCTAGCCGGCGCTTGGTTCACTGCCGCACAGCTGGCCTATCTCCAGGGCCAGCTTGTGCTTGGCGCAGGCGTCGCTCCTGCCGCCAAGCCTAGTCGCGGCGCGCCGTGGCAGCGCCGCCGCAAGGTCCCCGGCTGCCGCCGCTGCGGTAGCGTTGCCCTTGGCCGCACGGCATGCGCCACGTGCGGCAGTGCGGCTTGCGCCTACTGCGAGGCATGCCTCGCGATGGGGCGCAGCCGCGCTTGTACGCTGCTGCTTCGCGGAGCAGCGCAGCCTGCCGTGCGGGGCACGGCAGGGGGTTCCCCCACCGAGGCCATGGGCCGGTGGGGGCTAAGTGCAGCGCAAAGCGCAGCCGCAGACGCGGCGCTGCGGTTCTTGGCGAAGCCGCCCGCAGGGGGCGGAGCTATGCCCATGCGTGCCTCTCAATCTCGCGGCGGATTAAATCAAAAGCCCGAAACTGGGGGAACCCTCAGTACCTCAAATAGCTCACGTCCTTCATATTCTTCAAGCCTC
This sequence comes from Paenibacillus macquariensis, assembly GCF_900156375.1. Taxonomy (GTDB): domain Bacteria; phylum Bacillota; class Bacilli; order Paenibacillales; family Paenibacillaceae; genus Paenibacillus_AQ; species Paenibacillus_AQ macquariensis. The sequence continues at coordinate 111,799 of NZ_FTNK01000011.1, read as the reverse complement.
TCCCCGATCTCATGGGCTTGCTTAGGCCGAGTGAGGCTGAAGCGATACGTTTCTATGCCGTCCACACCCGATCGCTTCCTCCTTTGGGCGGTCACGGGAGCGGGCAAAACAGAAATGATATTTCCGTTACTCGCTTCGATTCTAGAGGCTAGGGGACGTGTACTCGTCGCCACGCCCCGGAGGGATGTCGTGTTTGAACTTGCACCAAGGTTAGCGCGAGCTTTTCCAGATGAAAGGATAGTTACATTGTATGGGGGTAGTGAAGAACGGTGGAGACCCGGGACAATGACTCTCGCGACAACCCACCAATTAATGCGCTTCTATCAGAATTTTGATCTCGTTATCATTGACGAAATTGATGCTTTCCCATTCCATAATGATCCGATGTTGGCCTATGCGGCACAGAATGCTTGCAAACCGGATGGAAAGTTCGTCTATCTGTCGGCAACACCTCCACATCAACTACAGAGGGAAGCATCGCGCGGTATACTACCTCATGCGAAAGTACCTGTTCGTTTCCATGGACACCCTCTACCTGTGCCTAGACGGCACGATATGAAATCGGTGGCTCATTGTCTGCAACAACGGCGGATTCCCCTTAAGCTTCTTCACAACTTGGAACGATCTATTAAGCGAGGCGCACAATTGTTTGTGTTCGTCTCCCGTATTCGCCATATCGAACCGTTCGTGGCGTTATTACGGCGTTATATCCCTGGAATTCGTATAGAAGGAACTTCATCGGTAGATCCAAAGCGATCAGAGAAGGTGGTAGCCTTTCGTGATACGCAGATTAGACTATTGATCACGACAACGATTCTAGAAAGAGGAGTGACTGTACCCCGTAGTGATGTATTTATTCTGGACGCGGATAGTGGTCTATTTGATGAGGCGTCACTAATCCAAATGGCTGGGCGTGCGGGTAGATCTAAAGACGATCCTGCAGGTAACGTATTCCTAGCCTCGGCCCATTGGACAAGCTCACAGAAGGGTGCCATATCACAGATCAAGAAAATGAACCGTATTGCACAAAAGGGTGGCTATTTAACTCGTGATCCTATGAATAGATAAGTGTCATTACATCATTGAGTGTGAACCAATCCATGACTAACCTTTAATTTGAAAAGGAGAGAACGATGATCTGGCGAAGAATATTAGATCCGCTACACCAACTACTTGCACCCCCAGTGGCGACATGTCTCACTTGCGGAAGAATGACGAATAGATCTACACAAATTCATGGGATATGCAGAGATTGTTACAATGAGATACCATGGATTAGGCAACCACGTTGTAGAACTTGCGGACGGCACATCGGTTGTCCGGATTGTACGCGTACGGGTGGGCATGAACGTTTCTTCATATGCAATCGTAGTGCGGTGGCGTATAGTCCTGTAATGCGTGAATGGCTGGGACAATATAAGTATCGAGGAAATGAAAGATATAGTGAGCTACTGATTATGATGCTGGGACAAGCATTTGATAGAATGAGGAATGAACATCGACATACGGACTCACAATGGACGATAGATGTCATCACTTGCGTACCCGTAAGTTCAATCAGGCTTCAGGAACGTGGATTTAATCAAGCGGAGGTATTAGCTATTGGAGTAGCGGGTCTTTCACAAATTCCATTTCGACGACTGATTATAAGGGAGCGTCATACGGATAAGCAAAGTCTGAAGAATCGGAGCGATCGTATTCGTGATATGATGAACACATTTGAAGGTGATCCTGACATCATAAATAGTATTCGAAATATTCTTGAATCTCGACATAGATCACGAGTAAATAGTCCTTTACGTATTTTAGTCATCGATGATATCTATACAACCGGAAGTACAATAAATTCGTGTGCACGAGTATTGTGGGGAGCGGGTGAAGTCATTGGACATCTACTGGAGATCTACAGCCTCACATGGGCGCGATCTTGATAAGTGGGGTTATTCGCCAATTACATACATGTTTTGACAATTTGTTCTGCTAAAAAGATAGACGGAGTATGCTCATATAAGTTAATCTGTATATATTAGATAATAAGGGTATGTGTATTATATGGATTAAGGGAGTGGAAATCGATGAATCTTGGAAATTGTCCGCGGTGCGGAAAGCTTTTTGCTATGAACTTTAGAGATATTTGTCCGGATTGTACGAAGAAGATCGAGCTTGAATATCAGGCATGCGCCGAGTTTTTAAGAGAGCATAGAGGTTCGACGATGGAAGAATTGTCTGATGCTACAGAAGTAACGACACGGCAGATCATTAAATTCATACGAGAAGGTCGTATTTCCGTCATTGATGCTCCTAACCTTAGCTATCCATGCGAAGTGTGCGGGACCACTTTTATCAAAGAAAGTAACATGTGTCCTTCCTGTAGAACCCGACTGACCAAGGAATTAAGTCAATCCGTTAAAGATGGGCAAGCTAGAAAAGAAGCTGATCTACATGGTAAAGGTGCTTATAGCGCGGTTAATAAATACAATAAATAGCAGAATACTTAAACTAGCTATTAAATATGTTTCAATTCAGACCGATAAACTTAGTAAAGGTTATCGGTTTTTACTTTTTTATTGACTTACAAGGTTGAACCTTTATGAAATGAACAGGAAGGTGATTCTTATGAAGATTAACGAGACCGGACGTGTAGGAGCTATAAATTCCTACCAACGCAACATAGAGTCAGGACATAAGACAGAAGAGAAGAGAAGTCGACGTAAGGATGAGGTTTCTATCTCAGCTGAAGCGATGGAAATGCTACAGGCTAATGAGCGTAGCGCCAATTCAGAACGTACGCAACAAGTACAGGATTTGAAACAGCAGGTGGCTTCTGGAACGTATCAAGTAGATAGTAACAAGCTTGCTGAGAAGCTGCTACCATATTTCAAAGAAAATCCTGAGAACTAGGTGAATGACATGGCATTAGAAAAGCTTATCAATGTTTTGGAGAGGTTGAACGTTGAGCATCAAAATTTGATCGAAACGGGGCAACTCAAAAAAAATTCCATAATTGCAAATGAAATGGACCAAATTATTTCATTTGTAAACACGGAATCAAAAATAGTGAAAAAGATTGAGGAGCTTGAAGTAGAACGATTGAGATTTGTTAATCTCTTTTTGAAAGAAAAAGGAATTAAATCAAATTTGAATCTTAATTTAATTGAGGTTTCTAGACTTGTGTTTGTAATGGAAGATAAGCTTCGACTTCAAACGGCACATATTCAATTAAATGAGACTCTAAATAAATTAAAAGTGTTAAATGATATAACTCAGCAATTGATCCAACAAGCATTATCTTATATTGATTTTTCAATTGATGTGTTAAAGATCTATCCTGAACAAGAAGCATTTTATCAGCATCCGTCTGACAAAACTCATGGGATAAATCGCCCTGGTGTTTTTGATACGCGTGCGTAATTGAGGAGGAACATATGACATCTACCTTTCATTCTATAGAAACGGCAAAACGAAGTCTCTTTACCCAAACGGCTGCGTTGAGTACAACAGGACATAATATTGCAAATGTTAATACCCCAGGTTATTCTCGACAGGTAGTAAAGATGACAGAATCAATACCAATGGCACCCTTTGCCTTTCTACGTTCAACGGCTCCTGGGCAATTGGGAACCGGATCTGAATTTGTATCCATCGAACGCATACGTGAATCGTTCTTAGATGATCAGTTCCGTAAGGAGAGCTCTTCTCAGGGAGCATGGGATGTTCGTCTTTCAACTTTAGGGAAGTTAGAAGCCACACTTAATGAGCCTTCGGACAGTGGTCTGGCTAAAGTCATTAATAACTTTTGGGATGCTTGGTCTGATTTCAGTAAGGATCCGCAGGATATCACAAATCGCAAAATTGTAAAAGAAACAACCTTGGCTCTCACAGATTCAATTAATCAAATGAGTCGTCAGATGAATGACTTATCTAGTGATTTGACGAATAGCGTCGACCTACAAGCTTCAAGTATGAACTCGTTATTGAGTCAAGTAGCTAGCTTGAATTCTAATATCAATAAGATCGAGAGTCTAGGGGATAATGCCAATGATCTTCGAGATCAACGCGATTATGCTATGGATCAGTTGTCCAAATTAGCTAATGTTCAAGTAGCTCCTTTGGAGACGGGTTACCAAGTAACACTAGCTGGACAGATTGTAGTTAGTGGAGATACGGTAACTACTCCGGTTACCGCGGCAATGCTGCAGGCAGGATATGAGGGTGGGACTTTAACGGGGGGGGAGACTTTCGGAACACTTTATTCTAAAGATGTTTATGTTGCAGATTATAAGAATCAGTTGAATCAATTGGTTAATACGTTGGCTAATGGCCAAGTCGAGATCACTCTTCCAGCGGGTTCAGTCTTACCTGAAGGAACTATGCTCAATAATGTTCTTTATAGTAATGCTAATAATAATAGAACACTTGGAAGTGACTTAAAGGTCACGGTTAATGGGATTAATGGATTGCATAAGCTCGGTTACACTTTAGCAGGTAATTCACCTGCAGCGGGTGGAGACTTTTTTGTTTCAAAAGATGGTTCTCCACTTTCAGCGGATAATGTTACATTAAGTCAACTCATTAAGGATGACCCGAATTATATTGCTTCTTCTATTCGTACGGCCGGTACAGGGGCAGATGAAAAGGTGGTATCTGGAAACAATTCGTTGGCGCTTCTTATGTCTGGACTGAAGATTAGTAAATTTGATTTTGGTGCAGCGTTTTCAAAAACAGCTACTATTGACGATTTCTTCACCTCGATTGTTGGACAGATTGGGGTTGAAAGTAAAGAAGCAGAACGACAAGTACAGAACGCAGTGTTACTAACAGATCAAGTAAATGGAAGTCGTCAATCCATAAGTGGTGTTTCCTTAGATGAAGAAATGAGTAATTTAATTAAATATCAGCATGCCTATGGTGCAGCTTCGAGATTCATGACAACAACAGATGAATTATTAAATAAACTAATTAACAGTACGGGAATCGTAGGTCGGTAATTAATAAGGGGGGTAAATGGTGTCTATTCGTGTAACTTCTGGCATGATGAACTCACAGTTGCTGAGTAATCTTAATCGCAATAATTACAGTATGAATAAGATGGAGAACCAAATATCTACGGGGCGTAAACTAAACAAACCTTCAGATGATCCAGTGGGTGTAACGTATGCACTTCGATATAGATCTGATCTAGCTTCTAATGAACAGTACAAGACTAGCACGGATGCTGCGATAGGTTGGCTGGATACAACGGATACGAACATGTCTCAAGCTAGCGAAGTTATGCACCGCATCAAGGACTTGACTGTTCAAGGTGCAAATGGAACTTTACCGCAATCTGGAATGGATGCTGTCGATCAAGAAATTAAAGAGTTGAAGCAGCTCTTGGTTGGTATAGGGAATACGCAAATACGAGGGAAATACATTTTTAATGGTCAACAATATGACAAGGCACCGTACCAGCTTACAGATACAGTGTTGAATTTTTCTGATATCAATCCAGATACAGCTGCCGTTGAATACTCCATAGGAGATGAGGTTACTTTCCGTATGAATACCTCTGGAAGTGAGTTCTTTGGAACAAGTACTGATGCGGATAATGTGTTCAAGGTGTTAGATGATCTCTCAGCGGCTTTAGCTAGCGGAAATACTGCTGCTATTAGTGCGCAGTTAGTGAACATCGAATCTAGATCAACCAAGATGCTTGCTAGCCAGACTGAGGTTGGGGCTAGGACGAATAGAATAGAATTAGTGCAGAATCGTCTAACAGATGGTAATCTTAATTTGACGACGTTGCAATCCAAGGTTGAAGATGCTGATATTGCGAGCTTGCTGATCCAAGCAACATCGGCACAGACGATATATCAAGCAGCGCTGAAATCATCGGCGCAGATTATGTCTACAAGTTTAATGGACTACATGAGATAATGAATAAGATTGAATTTAGAGCTGTTAGAGCTATGGGGATGTTATGATCCATAGCTCTTTTGGTTCATAAACACAATGGAGGCTTTAACTATGGAGAAACACTTAAGTGTTGTTACCTTCCCGAAGGGATTGCCGGGGTTTGAATTATTAAAAGAGTATAAAATACAGCAATACGATGAATTGTTTAGTGTTTTGATTTCTGTAACAAATCCATCTGTAGCATTTATTATTGTGAATCCGTTTGAGTTCTATCCCAACTATGAACTTGATGTGCCTGATGACCTTCTTGAGGAAATTGAGATAACCAATCGTGATCAAGTGAATATTCGATGTATCGTGACATGGAATAGTGATCGCAATAAGGTGACATTGAATTTACTTGCCCCGATTATTATTAATTTTGACAGACATAGCGGCAAACAGATTGTATTACAGAATGTACCGTATACAACGAAGCATTTACTGTGGATCAATGGGATAGGGGATTCCGAAGGCGGTGAAGGTTAATGTTAGTTCTATCAAGGAAAAAGGGAGAATCTATCGTTATCCAGAATGATATTGAGATTACCATTCTCTCAGTTGAAGCAGATACTGTAAAGGTAGGAATCTCGGCGCCTAAGACGATCGATATCTATCGTAAGGAGATTTTTGAAGCTATCCAGCAGAATAATCTGGGGGCTGCAATTGATGTGAATCAGCTGCAGAAGATAATGGATGGATTATCTGAGTAAACCTTTGAAATAAATAAATAAAATAATTATAAAATACTATAAACATTTGGATGTGAACCGTCGATATATACTTTAGAGCGATAATCTTCAGGGCGGCCGACCGTGAAGATGCTCATACCACATGGATGTGGGAACAAACCATTTCAAGGAGGAAATTATAATGATTATCAATCACAATATTCCAGCTTTAAACACACACCGTAACATGGGTCTAAACACTAATGCAACAAGCAAGAACATGGAGAAATTGTCTTCCGGTCTACGTATTAACCGTGCAGCTGACGATGCTGCTGGTCTATCCATTTCCGAATCCATGCGCGGTCAAATCCGTGGTCTAGAAATGGCTCAACGTAACACTCAAGATGGTATTTCATTCGTACAAACAGCTGAAGGTGCAATGAATGAAGTGAGTTCTATGCTGACTCGTATGAAAGAACTGAACGTACAGAATACAAGCGGAACATACAACACTAATGACAAAGCTAATATTGGCCAAGAGTTGACTCAGCTGAGTGCTCAGATTAAAGATATTATGGAGAACACCACATTTAACGGTACATCAATTACTGCCGGTGCAACAATTACTACTAATGACAAAGGTGGTTCTATTGCAATCGGTTCTATTACGACTACTGACTTTACAGCTTTGACTTCTATTTCAACATTGGCTAACATTGAAACTGCAATCACTTCTGTATCTACAGAACGCGCTAAGCTTGGTGCTGTGCAGAACCGTTTGGAATATACTTCCAACAACTTGGGTACAACAGTAGAAAACTTGACAGCTGCTGAATCACGTATTCGTGATACAGATATGGCTAAGGAAATGGTTGCTCTTTCTAAGAACAACATCTTGTTGCAAGCATCTCAATCGATGTTGGCACAAGCGAACTCTGCGCCACAAGGTATTCTATCTGTACTTCGTTAATCTTTACGTTATTCTTCGAAGAGACCTTGAAATTCAAGGTCTCTTTTCTTTTTTTTTGTCTTCATTAACCTAGATGGTTTTCCGATATATATAGTAACAACTCAGATGTGGACATATTGATTACTCGAATACATATGAGGAGGAGCGATCTGTGAATAATAGTATAGTATCTGGATTTAGGCATGATATCGGAAGTAAGAATATTTCACCGGTGAAGAGTAATAGTGATGATATCCAAGTGTCGAGAGAAGTAAACAGTAGCCAATCTTCTACGGCAACAGATATTCGCCAAATAGTCGGGAATGAACAGCAGGTTCAACAATTAGAGAACGTCATTCGGGCGTTACAGGGTCCGGAGAAGTCATTTGAAATATCAGTTCATAAGGCAACCAATGTGATTATGGTTAAGGTGTTCGATAAGCAGACGGGTGATCTGATTCGTGAGATTCCATCGGAGAAGATATTAGATGTCGCAGCAGATATGATGAAACTGAACGGGCTTATTTTTGATGAACGGGCATAAAGGAGGAGTTAATTATGGTAATGAGAATTGGTGGTCTAGCTTCGGGTATGAATATTGACGACATGGTGAAGAACTTAATGACTTCGGCAAAGTCTCCATTGAACAAGCTGAATCAGCAAAAACAGCTTATGGAATGGAAGCGTGAGGGGTATCGCCAGGTAAGTACGACATTAGTGGGTCTAAATGATAAGTTATCAACATTTAGCCTTAGCACTTCAATCAACTCCAAGAAGGCTACGGTTACGGGTGCTTCCAATGTGACAGCTACAGCTACAGGTACGGCTACTAACTCGGTTATGAATATTAGTGTGAGTAAATTAGCATCTGCTACAACTGTTATAGGTTCGAAGCTTAGCTCGACTGCATCTGATAGTTTGCTTTCTGATATCTATAAAGGATCAGATACTAGTATAACTATTAATGGAACACAGATTGACTTTGATAAGAGTACAGATACTATCGCTTCATTAGTTAGTAAAATCAATAGTAGCAAAGCTGGAGTCACAGCGGTGTATGAAGCATCTTCAGGGAAAATGTCTTTGACTAATAAAGAAACTGGAAGTAAGGATATAACCTTAAGTGGAGGGTTACTAGATAATATCTTTGGTGTGAATCCTGCAAAAGTAGCCGGAAGTGATGCAACAGTAACTATCAATGGGATAGAAACAACTCAATCCTCAAATACTTTTACAGTCAATGGAGTCTCAATATCGATAAGTGGTACAACACCTGCTGGCCAAACATCGCAAATTCAAGTGGCTCAGGATACAGACAAGGTGTTTGATACGATTAAATCTTTTGTAGACACTTACAATGCAACCATAGCGACATTGAATCAGAAGACATCAGAAGAGCGTTATAGAACATATACTCCGTTAACCACTGAGCAAAAGGCAGACATGAGTGAAGATGAGATTAAGCTATGGGACACGAAAGCAAAGAGTGGTATGCTGAAAAGTGATTCTATTATAGACAAAACACTCAGTGACATGAGAGCTGCGATTGTTGGCAATGTAGTTCTGCCTGATGGTAGTGAAATCAACATCACGAAAATAGGTATCACAACTGGAAATCATAGCGAAAAAGGTAAACTTATAATCGATGAATCCAAGCTTAGAGCAGCGCTTTCGGATAATCCTGAAGATGTATATGCTTTATTTGGACAAGCAGATCACAATCCGAAATTAGAAGGTAGTACATCTGCATATACCTCGAGTGACGGTATCTTTAGCCGAGTGAAGAAGATTGACAATGTGGCATTGACTTCATTATATGACAAGGCAGGGACTTCCAAGTATAGCGCGGACTTAACGACAGCATTCCTTGTTAACAGCCAAATGGGCGCACAATTAACGTCCTTTGATACACGTATTGCGGATGTGAATAGACGATTATCTATGCTAGAAACGCGTTATTATACTCAATTCTCAGCTATGGAAAAAGCAATGAACAAGTTTAATAGTACGTCGTCTAGTTTGACGAGTATGCTATCTTAATGTAAGGGAGAGAGTTCTTTTGATTACATCACCTCACCAAAGGTATCAACAAACCCAACTACACACTGCGTCCCCAGCCCAACTTCTGCTGATGCTTTATGATGGCGCGATTCGTTTTGTGAGAATGGGTGTCTCCGGGATCGAAGAGGGGAATTTTGAAAAAACAAATACGAATCTATGTAAAGCTCAAGCTGTTATTCATGAATTGACAGCAGCCTTAAATTTCGACTATCCAATTGCTAAGAACCTCTCTCAGGTCTATGAATATATGATTCATCAACTGATTAATGCAAATATGAAAAAGAATAAAAAGCCTGCGGATGAGGTTCTTTCTTATCTGTTGGATTTACGTGAGGCGTGGGATACGGCAAGTAAATCATTAGGTGCTAGTCAGGAACAAGCCAAATGAGGACTATTGATGAGCAAATTACTGAACTGGAAGAAATGACGACTACATTAATTAAGCGGCTCAAGTTGGTAGATTATGAAGAGCTAACTGCGTTCACTGAGCGCAGAGAGCAGCTTGTTCATAAGATGCAGATGGGTCAGGAAGATCTTACTGTTGAGGATAAACAACGTCTTCGAAAGTTAATCGAGCATGATGAGGTCATTCTTTCAACAATGAACTCTTTGAAACAGAAAGCCGGTGAATGGTTATTGAAACAAGAGTCGGTCAAAGAACAAAAGAATGCTTACGGTGCGAGTTATACTGTAGAAAGTATGTTTATTGACCATAAGAAATAATGTAAAGGGTTGAGTTAATGTAATGAAGCGACTTAGCGTATGTATGATAGTGAAAAACGAAGAGGAGTTACTGTCCCGCTGTTTGGATAGCGTAATGAGGTTAGCAGATGAGATTATTATAGTTGATACAGGGTCAACGGATCGGACTAAAGAAATTGCTGGGGAATATGCGGCAAAGTTGTTTGATTACACTTGGTGTAATGACTTCGCCGCTGCCCGTAATGAATCAATCCGACATGCATCAGGAAAGTGGATATTAGTGCTCGATGCAGATGAGTATTTGGCTGAGAACGAATATGACAAGTGGAATGAGTTTTTGAATAATGCACAATCTATGGACTATCTTGCTTATACTATGTCTGTGATTAATTTTACAGGAGATAAAAAAACTCAAGAAGAGATTTCAACAATGCCTGTAACCAGATTATTCCCTAACTTTAAAGGGATTTATTTCGAACGACCGATTCATGAGCAATTGACAAGAGGACAGCATGGAGAACTTTATCATAAACAGATCGCTCTGAATATTTATCATACAGGTTATCAGACTCAGCGAGTGACAGAGAAAAATAAGCATGAGCGAAATATGTCGATCTTTAATGAGATGAAGAAACACGACAGTATGAGTGATTATGACTGGTATACAATAGGTAACGAGTATCGCAATGCGGGGGAAGTGGAAGAAGCCATTCGGTGTTATGAGCAGGCATTCAAGGAGAAATACTCTAAATTAGCTTGGTATCCTTTTTGTCTGGTCGGACTTATAAGTCTGTATTCTCAAGAGAGCCGATGGCAACGGGTTGAAGAACTTACTAATAATCAACTATCTGAATTTTCCGATTATGCTGATTATCATACAATTAAAGGAATTCAGTATGAAACGATGGGATGGGTTGATCAGGCTATTGCCTGCTTTATTGATGCGATCAATGTTGCGGAGCAAAGGGCCAGTAATGATCAGGAGATCTGGCTTGTCGAGCCTGCGTATAGTTTTGAGAAACCGGTACTGCAGCTAGTTGAATTATACTTCCAATTAAACGATAATCAGCAGGCTATTTATTGGCTATCTAAATTACTTCATAAGAATAATAAAAACCCACAAGTGCTGTTAAAGCTGGTAGAGTGGCTTTGTCAAAATGAGAGTCCAGATTCAGTGATCATTTTGTTAAACAAAATATATGATGTTACTGATAAATCTAACTGTAATTTACTATTTATAGTGTCTCTTGTGCTTGGACAAGCTGAATTAGTTAAGTATTATGTGAAGTATATTGATTCATTAGATCATCTTAGTCTGTTGGATCAAATCCGTTTTGCTGTCATTTTGGATTATAAAGAGGAAGGGTTAGCATTATCGTCTTCGGATCAACAACTTGATGTAGATGACCAACTGCAGCTTTGGGTTCAAACGGCAGTCGGGGCGATCCGTTGGAATGACTACTCTGGAATTATCCAAATTAAGGATGAATTTAAGACTGATGAGATCTCTAAATTGACTGAACTTATTGTTTCTATGATTACTAAAGAGCATCTTCCAGATGAGCAAGACTTGAAGAGTCACTCGAGCTCATTATTCTTAGTGGCGAAGCAACTGTTCTTAATCAAAGATTTTGAAAAATTTGATGAATTCATCAATTTTATGAGATCATCTGAACTGGTCAATCAATTGGCTAACTACTTCTATAAATTGAATTTGACAGAAATGGCCATGAATTATTACTCCATACTGCTATCAGAACAGCAATTGGATTTCACAAGTTTGATAAATTTAGGAAGGTATCATGTCAATCATCATTATTATGATGAAGCCGTGGAATTTTTCAGTGAAGCAGTGAAGCTGGAGCCGACGACTAAAAGTCTTTATTATTCCTTAATACGACATGCTAAGAACGAACAAAAGGCTGAGTATATCAACAAATTTATTGCGGATTTTCCTGATTTCGTGGGTATAACATTCGTAGATGATTTCCTTCATCAAGAGAAGGAACTGATACTATATTAGAATATAAATAAGGTGCTGCCCTCAACATTATTAAATAAATGGGGTGCTCCTTTTTTTATGAGTTAAAAAGCTAACCTTTAATGTTATCAGGTATATACTTCTGGAGAATATGGAACGATATGGACCTTTAAATCTGTGAGCTTTTAAGTAACAATGAGTTAATGTGCTATCAAAAGGGGATGGTTTTTTTGAAGACAAGTATTATTATTTTGACACATAACCAATTGGAATTCACTATTGGATGCATCGAAAGTATTCGTAAATTCACAAGACTAGGTACCTATGAAATCATAGTGGTCGATAACAAATCTACGGACGGGACGAGAGAATGGCTATCCAATCAACATGAGCTGTTAACGATCTTTAACGATGAAAATTTAGGATTTCCAAAGGGATGTAATCAAGGGATAGAAATCTCAAGTGGGGAGTATATCTTATTATTGAATAACGATATTGTAGTAACAAAAAATTGGTTAGAGAATCTGACTAACTGTATAGAGAGTTCTGACAACATTGGAGCCGTAGGCCCTATAACCAATAATAGTACATACCACCAAAGTATTGAGGTCGATTATCATACAGATGTGGAAATGCACGCTTTTGCAGAGAGTATAAATATTTCGAATCCGGAAAAATGGGAAAAAAGGTTGAGATTAATCGGTTTCTGTATGTTGATAAAACGTGAAGTGGTGGATAAAATTGGATTTTTAGACGAAATATTCTCTCCTGGAAACTTTGAGGATGATGATTACTCATATCGAATCATACAAGAGGGGTATCATTTAGTGTTGTGTAGAGATACTTTTATCCATCATTATGGTAGTGTCTCTTTTAAAGAAAAGCCACAAGCTTATAATGAACTATTACAGCGGAATAGGCAGAAATTCATTGAAAAGTGGAGTTTTGATAGTCCATCTTCATCATTTATGAGATATGATATTGTGAAATTAATGGATGAGCATAATAAAGAAGCTTCACTTAATGTTTTAGAAATAGGGTGCGGCTGTGGTGCAACACTGTTGCTAATTAAGAATCTCTATAAGAATGCAAGATTGTATGGTATTGAAAATAATAAAAACGCTGCATCGATTGCTTCTCTGTTTGCAGACGTAATCTCGGCAGATGTGGAGAAGCTACTGGATTACCCGAATGAATTGTTCGAATATATTATTCTAACAGATGTAGTGGAACATTTATATAATCCTTTGCAAGTTCTGAAAGATCTCAAGAAACACTTGAAGCCAAACGGAAAGATACTAGCCAGTATTCCGAATGTTATGCATTATAGTGTTCTGAGAGACGTTATCAATGGTCGATGGAACAGTACTGATGCTGGGTTGCTTGATCGAACACCTCTCCGTTTGTTTACATTAGATGAAGTGAATAAAATGTTTAAAGAGGCGGAATACGATAATATTAGTTATAATGTGAACGTAACAGCTATGAATAAAGAAGATGAGCAATGGATTCAGAAATTAAATGAGTTAAGTAATCTTCAAGATGAAACTCAATTTAAGGTGTATCAATATTTGGTTAAAGCTAGTAAGACAATCATTGATCGAGAGAAGGCAATAAAGATGGAATTGAATGAATATAATAGGGTTTCTGAACTACTACAAGAAATAGATAAATCTGTGAATCTTGTGGAGAATAGTCAACAATTAATCGATGAATTACAGGAGAATAAGTTTACTATAAATGAAGTGTTTATGATTATTTCGGATGAAATAGGTAATAAAATTGATGTTTTGAATTTTTTAGCCGTAAGTGCGTTTAATGAAGGCAGTTACGACTTTATTATTCCTTTTCTTCAAAAGGCATTGGAATATGATCCGTTAGATAAAGGAACCTTGAAAAATTTGGGTGAAGTTCTAGATTTATTTGGTGAAACCGAAATGGCTTTAGAATATGTTAGTAAAATTGAGGACCAAAGCCAAGATATACTAGAATTGATTGAAAAATTAAAAATTTCAAACGAATCAAAAAAAAGTATCTCTGAGGAGATTTTGAGTATAGAGCAAAATGATGTACCTTTTACAGGGGAAAGATTAGTAATAAATCAACAAGTAAAAAACAATTTTAATGATGTACTTGAAGAGCATATGGTGAGATATGAATTAGCGTGTAAATATGTAAAAGGTAAGTTGGTACTAGATGCTGCTTGTGGTGCGGGTTATGGCTCCAAGATGCTTCAAAAGGCAGGAGCTTCTTTTGTAATAGGAGTTGACGTTGATGAGGAAAGTTTAGAAAATGCTAGAGGAGTTTACGCTGCTGATAATATAAGCTTCAGGTACGGCGATGTGAATGGGCTAAGCTTAGAAGATAAGAGCGTAGATGTTGTTGTTTCATTTGAAACAATTGAACATATTGATAAAGGTTCCGAATGGATAAAGGAATCTGCCAGAGTTCTTAAAGATGATGGAATATTCTTGGTATCTACACCTAATCGAATGGTTACTAACCCGGGCCTATATTACGAAGAGCAACCACTTAACCCACATCACCGATTTGAATACGGAATAATAGAATTCATTGGGGAATTATTGAAAGAATACGAATTGTTGGAATTATATGGACAAAGCTATATCCAAGATAATGTGAGTTACTATAATCAAGTGATGAGACAAGCGAGAGGAATAAATAGTGAGTTTTTACCCTCCCAAATCTTGCAACAAGAAAATCATGCATTGCTTTCTTTGGGGGAAGTAAAAGATGCACAGCCTATGTATGTAGTCGCAGTGTGTAAAAAAAAGAAAAATATCACCGATGAAACGTAAGAGGATTGAATCAATGGATAGGCTCAAATAACTCTTTTGTAGAAAATTTAGTGATTTATTTAAAACTACGTAGGGTATAAATTACGTTCTAAAATAAAGTTTGTGTTAAGGTGGCTATAATGAGGATATCCTTGGTTATGATCGTGAAGAACGAGGCGCGTACGTTAAGACGCTGTTTGGAGAGTGTTTCAAATTTAGTAGACGAAATTGTAATTGTCGATACGGGATCGACAGATCAGACACAAATGATCGCTTCTGAATTTCAAGCTAGAATATTCCAATACGAATGGCAGAGTGATTTCGGAGATGCACGTAATTTTGCTTTGGGCAAATCAACATGTGAGTGGAGTCTGGTGCTAGATGCAGACGAATATATATCTAATGATTGTGCAGATGCTATTCATGAATTCATTCATCAAGGCTCAGCTATTGGTAAAATCAAATTAGTAGATAAATTCATGTCTAACGATCGCATCAACTATGAGCTAAGCTATAACTCGAGATTATTTCCATCGAACTGCCGCTATTCAGGAAAAATTCATGAGCAGGTGGAGTCGGACCTTCCAAGGCGTAGGGTGGATATTGAAATCCAGCATGACGGGTATCTGAATCAACTAAAAACAGATCGAAACATACCTATTTTGTTGAAAGTTATTGAAGAGAATCCAGAGGACCCCTACTACCATTATCAGATCGCAAAAGAGTATCGTGGATTGAATAGCCATGAGCAATCTTATGTTCATCTTAAGCGGGCTTACACTACAATAACTCGCAAAGAGGGATATGCCCCGAGCCTCATAGTAAATTATCTTTATGCTATTATGGCTTCCGGAAATCTAGCTGAGGGTTTGTCTGTTGTTGAGAACGAACAAGATTATCTTAGTGATCATCCGGATTTTCACTTTGTATCTGCTCTTTATTTGTTAGAACTTATTCTAAGTGATCCCAATCAATATGGCGAATTGATGCCTTACATCGAACGTTTTTATCTGAGGGCTTTAGAGATTGGGGAGACAGCTCAGGAGGGTAGCGTGATCGGAACAGGCAGCTTCGCAGCACATCATAATTTGGGTGTATTCTATGAGGTAACAGGCGATATTGAAAAGGCAGAGAAGCAATATATGTATGCAAAGGAATATGATTATGCTCCCTCTATTGAGAGGTTGTCGAGTTTAAAGAGTTCCTAACCAGGTGTCTCTCCACAAACATTGAGGTCATATTTCTTTAACTGGTTGTATTTATTTTCATTTCCAATTGTGATTGGACAACTTTTGAAAGAGTCAGCAATGGCGTCTATTCATCTTAAATTGTTGTAGAAGTATTTATCCTATGTTTGACACCACCCCCATCTGGTGTTATATTCCTAAAGTAAGCGCTTGCTTAATTTATCTTTAAAAACGAAGGGAATGTTTATTTATGCAAGGAAAAGTGAAATGGTTTAACGCTGAAAAAGGTTTTGGATTCATTGAAACAGAAGATGGTGGCGATGTATTCGTACATTTCTCCGCAATTCAAACAGACGGTTTCAAAAGCTTAGACGAAGGTCAAGCTGTTGAGTTTGATGTTGTTGAAGGCGCTCGTGGACCACAAGCTGCTAACGTAATCAAATTATAATCCATCTGGCATAAGCCGACTCAATAGAGTTGGATCAATTGAATAATAATTTTCAGACCCTGGACCTGACTCCAGGGTCTTTATTTGTCTATTCATCTCGCATAATATTATTGTGGAAATATTAACCATGTTTCTTCCTTCTTAATTGGGGGTAATGAAGAGTAACCATCAGGTTATTAATGTAGTTAACATTGAGATTGATCTACCTATATTTTATTGGTTTATTAGTTTTACGAATATAAAATGAAAGAGTTTACATGGACTTTAGACACAGAATTACCTTTTTACTTGGCGTTAACAATTGTGATATAATGGTGTTGCAAAGGAGGAGTGCCTTATGAATTTCAGTATTCGAGGTCAACAAATTGAAGTGACAGATGCTTTGAAGGAGTATGTTGATAAGAAGTTCAATCGACTTGAGAAGTATTTCGATGCACCTACTTCAGAAGGATATGTTACTCTGGGTGTCATTCGAGGATTACACACTGTAGAGGTAACCATCCCATTGCCAGGCGTGATGCTTCGTGCAGAAGATCGTAGCGATGATATGTATTCATCCATTGATGCGGTCGTGGACAAGCTAGAACGTCAGATTCGTAAGCATAAGACGAAGCTTAACCGTAAGTTCCGTCAAGAAGGAAGTCTGAAGACGCTATTCACTGAAAGTTCTGGTGCGGCGGGTTCAATCGTAAGTGGCGATCCAGAAGACGAATTAGAAGTAGTTCGTACGAAGCGCTTTTTCCTGAAGCCTATGGATGTTGAAGAAGCTATTTTGCAAATGAACATGGTTGGACATAATTTCTTTGTATTCTCTAATATTGATAGCCAAACTGTAAATGTTGTGTATAAACGCGATGATGGCAAGTATGGTCTGATTGAGCAAGATTAGTGTTGAAGTGAAATAATCCATCTATTCCTAAATATTAATGAAATAGAACCCTATCCGCGCAACGGATAGGGTTCTTTATGCGTATATATAGAATGATCTAAAGAAACTAGCAGGATATCTTGGAATAATATGTAGCTAAAGTAGTCCGTAGTTCATTGTATAATACGTAGAGTTATGTGAAATGGCTGTAAATAAGAGACAGACTGTGTTGCGGCATCTCTTGCAAACTGTTACAATTTATGCAAACCAATCATTAAAGAATCAATTTCATTATTAACCCTCGAAGTTATGAAGTTGGTTCCACCATCTGTTTCGAACGAAAGGGGTTAACCATGCTAGGACTAGTCAAAAAAATCTTCGGCGACACCAACGAACGTGATGTCAAACGTCTTATGAAGACGGTCGAACTAATCAACCAAATGGAACCACAATATGTTGCACTCTCAGATGAACAATTGAAAGCGAAGACGGATGAATTCCGTGCTCGACTTGAGAAGGGTGAAACGGTAGAAGAGTTGTTACCAGAAGCATTTGCAACCATACGCGAAGCTGCTAAGCGTGTTCATAACATGCGTCATTTCGATGTACAGTTAGTTGGAGGTATGGCACTCCACGAAGGTAGAATTGCGGAGATGAAGACCGGTGAAGGTAAGACTCTCGTAGGTACGCTTCCTGTGTATTTGAATGCGTTGGCGGGTAAAGGTGTCCATGTGGTCACGGTTAATGATTATCTAGCACAACGTGATAGCCAGCAAATGGGACTTATATATGAATTTTTGGGAATGTCGGTTGGGGTCAACTTGAACGGTATGGACCATGCAGATAAACAATTAGCTTATGCGTGTGACATAACGTATGGTACGAACAATGAGTTTGGCTTCGATTACCTACGTGATAACATGGTGCTTTACAAAGAGCAAATGGTACAACGTCCATTATATTTCTGCATCATAGATGAAGTGGATTCTATCCTTGTCGATGAAGCTCGTACGCCGCTGATTATCTCAGGACAAGCTGAGAAGTCAACGGAGCTGTATTATACAGCAGATCGCTTCGTGAAGCGTCTAGTAGCTGAAGAAGACTATACCGTTGATATTAAGGTTAAGTCGGTTGCTCTTACGGAAAAAGGGGCAAGCAAAGCGGAGAAGGCGTTCGATATAGAGAACCTATACGATCACGCTAACGTAACGTTGAATCATCATATCGTACAAGCTCTGAAGGCCAATGTAATCATGCGTCTGGATGTGGACTACGTTGTTGCTGAAGAAGAAGTAATGATCGTAGATGAATTCACAGGCCGTCTGATGGCGGGTCGTCGTTATAGTGATGGCTTGCATCAAGCGATCGAAGCGAAGGAAGGCCAAGAGGTACAGAATGAAAGTATGACGCTTGCTACGATTACTTTCCAGAACTACTTCCGTATGTACCTCAAGTTAGCAGGTATGACAGGGACAGCGAAGACGGAAGAAGAAGAATTCAAGAAGATCTATGGCTTGGAAGTTCTTCAAGTGCCAACGAATAAGCCGAATAGACGTGAAGATATGCCAGATGTGGTGTATAAGAGCGAGAAGGGCAAGTTCAAGGCGGTTGTTGAAGAGATCGCTGTACGTCATGCGAAGAACCAACCTGTATTGGTAGGTACCATATCTATCGAGAATTCAGAGCTAGTCTCCGAATTGTTGAAGCGCAAAGGGGTTAAGCATCGTGTTCTAAATGCTAAATACCATGCGGAAGAAGCGGAAATTGTCTCCCAAGCAGGCCAAGCAGGTACGGTTACGATTGCTACGAATATGGCAGGTCGTGGTACGGATATCGTGTTAGGCGAGGGTGTATCAGAACTCGGTGGGTTGCATATTATGGGTACAGAACGTCATGAATCTCGTCGAATTGATAATCAGCTTCGTGGACGTGCGGGTCGTCAAGGTGACCCTGGATCTACACAGTTCTATTTATCGCTTGGTGATGAATTGATGAAACGTTTCGGTGCTGATAATGTATTGAATATGATGGATCGTCTCGGATTTGAAGAAGATCAACCAATCGAGAGCAAGATGATATCTCGTGCTGTGGAATCGGCTCAGAAACGTGTCGAAGGAAATAACTTTGATGCGCGTAAGAACGTACTACAATATGACGATGTTATGAACCAACAACGGGGAATCATTTACAAGCAACGACGTGAGATTCTTGAGTCTGAGAATATTAAGCAGGTTGTTATGGAAATGATTAAGAACGTTGTTGACCGTGTTGTTGCTGCACATTGTGTGGATGACATTCCAGAGAACTGGGAGCTTCAAGAAGTAGCGGATTATGTGAATAGTAAGTTGCTAGACGTAGATGTTATCACTCGTGATGACCTATGGGGTAAGGAATTAGAAGAGATCATTGATTATTTATTCAGTCGCGTTGAGGCGAAATATAACGAACGTGAAGAGCGTATTGGTGGGGAACTAGTACGTGAATTCGAGAAAGTTATCGTACTTCGCTCTGTAGATAGCAAATGGATGGGTCATATTGATGCGATGGATCAGCTTCGTCAAGGGATTCATTTACGTGCATATGGCGGTACCGATCCGTTGCGTGAGTATCAATTCGAAGGCTTCGAAATGTTTAATGAGATGACGGCTAATATTCAAGAAGAAGTCGCAACTTACGTGATGAAGGCACAAATTGAAGGTAATCAGGAGCGTCAAGCGGTCGTTGAAGAGAATAAGGTATCAACGAATGGTGAACCTGCAGTACACAATCCAATCCACGTTGGCCAACAGATTGGGCGAAATGATCCATGCCCATGTGGTAGTGGTAAGAAATTCAAACAGTGTCACGGACAAGAATCATAAGATAGGTGAACTTTCCCGATTGTATGGGTAATGTACACAAGTAACTCCCTTAAGCTAAGGAGGTTCTACAGTTAAAGTCACTCTCCGTGTGAGAGGTGGATCTTATGAACTGAGGTTCCTTCTGGTTTGAGGGAGTTTGTGATATTATAAGCTGAAATAGAGTTGTTCTACTCGATGAAGAGGTGACGAGAAAATTATGATCGATCCAAGTATTAGACATGATTTACGTGAAATGAGTACGAAACTTACCAACCTTAGGGGGTCTCTTTGACTTAGATCTTAAGCAAGAGATGATTTCGAACTTTGAAGAAAAGATGTCTGCACCTGATTTCTGGGATGATAGTGAGAAGGCACAGAGCCTGATTGCCGAACTTAATGGTGTGAAGTCTTCCATAGATGAATACGAGAAACTTCAACGTGAGTTCGACGATGTTGAAATGATGGCTGAACTTGCTGATGAAGAGGAAGATGAAGCGTTATTCGCAGAGATTGTGGCGTCTACGATGAGTCTGAAGAAGAAGTTAGATGATTTTGAATTAGGGTTACTTCTTAGCGAACCTTACGATAAAATGAATGCCATTCTAGAGCTTCACCCAGGTGCTGGTGGTACCGAATCTCAGGACTGGGGAGAAATGCTACTTAGAATGTATACACGCTGGGCAGAGAAGCGCGGCTTCAAAGTCGAAACGATGGATTACCAAGCGGGTGATGAAGCAGGGATTAAGAGTGTTACTTTGCTCATCAAAGGATTCAATGCTTATGGGTATCTGAAGGCTGAGAAAGGTGTTCACCGACTGGTGCGTATTTCACCTTTTGACTCATCAGGTAGAAGACACACTTCATTCGTCTCATGTGATGTGGTACCTGAGATTACAGAAGATGCTGAAGTGGAAATTCGCACAGAAGATTTGAAGGTTGATACTTACCGTGCCACAGGTGCGGGGGGACAGCATATCAATACAACGGATTCAGCAGTACGAATTACGCATATACCAACAGGTGTGGTCGTGACAAGTCAGGCTGAACGTTCACAGATCAAGAATAGGGCTTGGGCGATGACCGCACTACGTTCGAAGTTAGTAGAGAAGAAGCTCGAAGAACAACGCAAAGAGTTGGCAGAAATTCGTGGAGAACAATCGGAGATTGCATGGGGAAGTCAGATTCGCTCCTATGTGTTCCATCCCTATAGTATGGTAAAGGATCACCGTACTTCCGTGGAGACGGGTAACATTGGTGCAGTGATGGACGGCGATGTGAATGCTTTTATCGATGGTTATTTACGTAGTCAACTTAAAGTAGCAGATAGTGAAGAATAATGAATTTAGAATTCCTACACGGTATATACGTGTGGGAATTTTTTTATGGAAAATAAGAGCAATATTAAGTAACATAGCAAGGTAGATGTTAAGAATGAGAGGGGAACAACAATAGAATGACGCAATTAATTCGTGATCGGAGATTTCGTAAACCGATTCCTTTGAATGGTCCTGTGAGGCATATTTTAGACAGCATATTTATTATTATCGGTTCCTTGATTATCTCCATAGGATTTAATCTATTTTTCCTACCTAATGGGATTGCTTCTGGGGGCGTATCTGGACTATCGGTTCTAGCGAAATCTTGGCTTGGATTAGAACCTGCATTTACGCAATGGGCTTTGAATATTCCCTTATTTGTATTGGGGTTCCTGTTGTTAGGTACCAACTATGGTATTCGGTCATTACTCGGAAGTATGATTTTACCGCTATTTGTATTGATGACGAAAGACTGGCCAATCCCAACGGCTAATCCTTTGCTTGCTTCGATTTATGGGGGGATCTGCGTTGGACTCGGCATTGGGCTCGTATTTCGTGGAAGGGGATCAACGGGAGGACTGACGATACTCGCACAAGTGATTCAGAAGTTAAGTGGTCTGAGCTTCTCACTATGTGTGGTGTTACTAGATGGTACGGTTATTATTCTAGCGGCGTTTGTTATGTCCATGGAACAGGCGTTGTATGCACTAGTTGCTCTTTACGTGACTGGAAAAGTAATAGATACCGTAGAGTTAGGATTTAATTATACGAAGGTCGCATATATTATTTCGGATCATACGGAGTCTCTTTCGGATGTCATTCTGAAAGATCTAGATCGGGGACTGACTAAGCTTCATGCTCAGGGTGGATATACAGGCGATGAGCGGACAGTGCTGATGGTCGTTGTCGGGCAGAATGAAGTGACACGATTGAAGACGTTGGTCCAATCGGTGGATCCGGGTGCTTTTGTCATCATTAGTAATGCTCATGAAGTTCTTGGGGAAGGATTCAAGTTACAACGGTAGAATGAGGAAGATAAGCGGAAATATACGTCCGAATGGTCAAAAAGTGTTGTATTTATATTAACTCGGACGTATAATAATACATAATTATAAAAGGGTGTTGATCAAGTAAGGTCTGAGAGGGGAACAGAGGATAATGACAGTAGATTCTAAGATTAGAGTAGCCATCGTTGGTTCTACAGGATACGGTGGTGTGGAATTAATTCGCTTGTTACAGGGGCATCCTCGTGTGGAGATTACCTCAGTTATTTCAACTTCAAGTGCAGGAGTACCGATTTCTAAGGGTTTTCCACATTTAACAAATATTATTAATCAGGATTTGGATGGTCTCGATATTCCTAGTATTGCGCAGAAGGCAGACGTTGTATTTACAGCTACACCATCTGGCATAAGTACTCCGCTGGTTCCTCAGTTACTTCAGGCAGGTCTTAAGGTGATTGACTTATCAGGTGATTTCCGTATAAAAGACGGCGCAACATACGAACAGTGGTATAAACACCCAGCAGCTGATCCTGTCTATCTTGAACAGGCAGTATACGGGCTTAGTGAAGTATTCGGTGAAGACGTAGTAGGCAAGGATTTCATATCTAATCCGGGGTGTTTCCCAACAGCTACACTACTTGGACTTGTACCAGCAATCATAGCAGGATGGATCGATCCATCTACCATTATTATTGATGCTAAATCGGGAGTATCTGGTTCAGGACGTGGAACGAATTTGACGGTACATTATGCAGAGATTAATGAGAATCTTCGAGCATATAAAGTGAATAGGCACCAACATATACCTGAGATTGAACAAGTGTTATCTGAACTGACAGGTGAGAAGGTCACGGTAACGTTCACGACGCATCTTACACCGATGACACGAGGCATTATGAGTACAATGTATGCCAAAGTGATCGGGGAGCATAGCCAGGCTGATTTTGTTGACTTATACCGTCAGTATTATGAGGGTCGTCCTTTTGTCAGAGTAAGAGACACGGGTGAGTGGCCAGCAACGAAAGAAGTAACGGGTTCTAATTTCTGTGACATGGGACTTTTGGTAGATGATAGAACGGGTAGAATTACGATTATTTCAGTCATTGATAACATCGTGAAGGGTGCATCTGGCCAAGCGATTCAGAATTTGAACCTGATGATGGGATGGGAGGAAGATCTCGGCTTAGGTTACACGCCTGTGTATCCATAAGTTGGGGCAATCAATTATGGGAAAAGATAACTTTAATATAATAGATGGCGGTTCCATTATATCGCCGAAGGGTTTCTCCGCAGGGGGCGTGCACTGCGGATTGAAGAAGACGGAGCGCTATGATATCGGCGCGATTGTATGTGAGGTAGTGGCAACAGCTGCGGCTGTGTACACCACAAGCGTGTTCCAGGCGGCGCCACTGAAGGTGACGCGCGAGAGTCTTGTAGACGGCAAGCTGAAGGCCGTCGTGGTTAATAGCGGCAACGCCAATGCTTGCACAGGGCAGCAGGGCGAAGCAGATGCCTATGCGATGCGCGCAGCAATGGCGAAGCAACTTGGCGTAGCGGAGCAAGATGTGGCTGTCGCTTCGACAGGCGTAATTGGTGAGCTACTTAAGATGGACTGCGTACACGCAGGCATCGAAGTATTGCCATCACGTCTTAGTAATGAAGCGGTCGGCGCGGAGGACTTCTCACAAGCCATCCTCACCACAGATTTGGTGAAGAAGGAGGCTTGTGTATCTGTCTTAGTCGATGGCAAGGAAGTTATCATTGCCGGAGCGGCAAAGGGGTCAGGGATGATTCATCCGAATATGGCTACGATGCTTGCTTTTATGACGACAGATGTCCATATCGATCAAGATGTATTGCAACAATTGATGCGACAAGCTACGGATCTTACATTCAACATGATTACCGTGGATGGTGACACGAGCACGAATGATATGCTCATTACGATGGCGAGTGGATTGGCTGGCAATGAGGCGATGAATAGTTCTCATCCAGATTGGTCTGCATTTGCTGATGCTTTCACTTATGTGTGTCAGAAGCTCGCTATGGCGATTGCTCGTGATGGCGAAGGCGCTACGAGATTGGTTGAAGTTGTTGTCCAAGGTGCAGTAAGTGACAACTCCGCAAGAGCTATTGCTAAGACGATTGTTGGTTCAAGTCTAGTGAAGACTGCGATATTTGGAGCAGATGCCAACTGGGGACGCATTATCGCTGCCATAGGGCGTGCTGGAGAACCTGTAAACCCAGAGCAAGTAGATATTCAACTGGGACATATTACGGTGCTCAAGGGATCGCGTCCTGTGGTATTTGATGAAGAAGAAGCATTAGTATATTTGAAAGGTGACACTGTACGTATATTTGTAGACCTGCATGGTGGGGCTGGGCAAGCAACCGCATGGGGCTGCGATTTAACATATGATTATGTACGAATTAATGCGGCATATCGGACTTAAAGATTGAAAGTTCAACAAGTTGAAAGGACGACATCGTAATGTCGTCTCAATCTTGTTGGTATGAGAGGGGAATCATACTTATTATGAGAACGATATTGGAGAGTCATGAGGCGGGAGAGCTTCAAGCGGCTACTGTCCAAGGGAGTTTTGTGATGAAATGTGGTGGAAGTACGCTTGCCGCATTGCCGGATTCCTTCTTCCATGATTTAAGACAATTGCAGGAGAGTGGGGTTCAACCTGTCATCGTTCATGGTGGCGGGCCAGCTATCTCAGATAATCTTGCGAAGCTTGGTATTGAAAGTGAATTCGTTCATGGATTACGTAAGACGACAGAAGATGTTCTTGATGTGGTAGAGATGGTGCTATCGGGCAGCATCAACAAACAGATTGTTCGTCGAATTCAGAACGTAGGTGGTCGTGCATGGGGCCTTTCCGGTGTAGATGGGTCACTTATTCAAGCGAAGCCTGTTGCCAATAACGCAGAGGTTGGCTTTGTTGGAGAAGTTACTCATGTTGAAGCGAGCATCATACAAGGCGTGCAAGACATGGGGTATATCCCAGTGATCGCACCGATTGGTATCGATCTATCCGGTCAGCGTTATAACATTAATGCGGATACGGCGGCAGGAGCGGTGGCTTCGCATTTAGGCGTTAGCCGTATGATTGTCGTGACAGACGTTCCAGGGATTATGAAGACAGTGAATGGCGAGAAAGTGGTACTGTCCTCCGTTACCGTGCAAGAAATTGATGACATGATTGAGACTGGCGAAATCTATGGTGGGATGATTCCGAAAGTACGTGCAGCGATGAGCTGCATTCATGGCGATGTTCAAGAAGTCGTAATTGTAGACGGAAGCGAACCGAAGGTGCTTAGCCGGGTTATGCAAGGTGAGATCATCGGGACTCGCATTGCTCGTGGATAGAGACGTTAAACCTTAATCATATAAATAGATTGGAGTGAAGATGAGTGATGGGAATACAGGAGAAACAGAGTGATGTTGTAAATAAGTCTGCAGCGGTAGGAGCAAAGAGTCAAACGACGAGTTCGTTGTTTCCAACGTATGCGCGGTATCCAATTAGCTTGGTTAAAGGCGAAGGTAGCTGGTTGTGGGATGATGAGGGCAACAAATATTTAGATTTCATGAGCGGATTAGCGGTAACGAATCTTGGTCATGCCCCAATAAAGGTAAAAGAAAAGTTGAAACAGCAACTCGATGAGTTATGGCATGTATCTAACTTATTCCAGATTCCGAATCAGGAGAAGGCTGCTACTCTACTGACATCCATTTCATGTGGAGATGCTGTTTTCTTTTGTAACAGTGGTGCAGAGGCGAATGAAGCTGCAATTAAGCTGGCCCGTCGTTATCATCAGAAGACGAAAGGAAACGGACGTTATGAAGTGATTACGTTCAATCAATCCTTTCATGGACGGACGTTGGCTACACTTACAGCAACAGGTCAGGATAAAGTGAAGGAAGGTTATCTACCACTCCCTGCTGGATTCAAGACGGTTCCATTACATGATCTAGAAGCACTGAAAGCTGCTATTAGTGATCAGACAGCTGCAGTAATGATAGAAATGGTTCTTGCCGAAGGCGGCGTTCATCCTGTTGAACCTGAATTCTTGAAGGCCGTTGCTGAATTATGTAAGCAAGAAGGATTATTGCTTATCTTTGATGAGGTTCAGACGGGAATGGGACGTACGGGTAAATGGTTTGCGCATGAACATTACGGTGTTGAACCTGATATCTTCACAGTTGCCAAGGGTCTTGCAAGTGGATTCCCTGCAGGTGCGATGTTAGGTAAGGAATACTTGCGTGATACATTTACAGCGGGTAGCCATGCCACGACGTTTGGTGGAACGCCACTAGCAACCGCAGCGATCATTGCAACGATTGAGACGATGATAGAAGATAATATTCCTGAGCGTGCTGCGAAGATGAGTGAGTACTTATTTAAGCAGTTGCATGAGAAGTTGGCTGGGGTTTCTTTTGTCAAAGGAATAAGAGGATTGGGCCTACTGGTTGGTATCGAGTGCGAGGAGTCTGTTGCTAACATCGTGTTGGCAGGACAGAAACGGGGACTGTTATTTGTAAATGCAGGTCCTAACGTGATTCGCCTGTTGCCGAACTTATATGTAACTGAGCAAGAAATTGATCAAGCTGTGGCAATTGTAGCAGACCTGATTCGCGAACATATAGCAAGTAAGAATGTCTAAATGATAACTCTTTCAATTTCATAGATAATCCACATTAAAGGAGGATACCAAGAATGACACAGACGCAGATTGAGCAGAACCACGCGAATAACTTAAAAGGACGTGACTTCATCGAAATGGATGATTTCACACCAGATGAGATTCAATATTTAATCGATTTGGCGATTGAAATAAAGCACAAACAGAAGAGTGGAGAGGTGTATCAACCTCTTAAAGGCAAGACGATCGGACTTATTTTCGAGAAATCCTCAACACGTACGCGTGTATCTTTTGAAGTAGGGGCTTTTCAATTAGGAGCTCATGCACTCTTCCTAAGCAAGAATGATATACAGCTGGGTCGTGGAGAGATCATTAGTGATACAGCACAAGTGTTATCTCGTTATTTAGATGGCATGATGATCCGAACGTTCGGACATGACAATGTCATTGACTTAGCACGTTATGCTACTGTACCTGTTATTAATGGGCTCAGTGATCTAGCGCATCCTTGCCAAGTGTTGGCCGACTATCAAACGGTGTACGAACACAAAGGGAAGTTAAAAGGATTGAAACTTGCCTATATCGGCGATGGTAATAACATGGCACACTCCCTGATGATTGGTGGCGCTAAACTTGGCGTTCATGTATCAGTAGCAACACCTGAAGGATACGAGCCTGATGCGTCTGTTGTGAAGGAATGCCTTGAGATTGCTCGTGAGACTGGGGCTCAGATCGTAGTAACGCGCAGTCCGCAGGACGCTGTTAAAGATGCGGATGTTATTTATACAGATGTTTGGGCAAGTATGGGATTTGAGGAAGAGCAGAAGATTCGTGAAGCTGCCTTTAAAGACTATCAAGTGGATGAACAACTTGTCCAAGGGGCTAAGAGTGACTATCTCTTTATGCACTGTCTACCAGCACATCGTGGTGAAGAAGTGAGTGAGGGTGTCATTGACGGAGTCAATTCAGTTATATTTGATCAAGCGGAGAACCGTCTACATGCACAAAAGGCCTTGATGGCTGCATTGATGGGATAAATGATTCATAGTATTATTAATTCATAGATTGAATTAATATTCAGTATAAGAAGTTCATATAAGGATTTAGGGGAAGGAAGTTGTAGGTTATGGCAAAAGAAAAAATAGTACTCGCATACTCCGGAGGACTTGATACATCGATCATTTTGAAGTGGCTTAAAGAAACATACGATGCAGAGATTATTGCTTTCACAGCAGATATTGGTCAAAAAGAAGAATTAGATGGCTTGGAGGAAAAAGCACTAGCGACAGGCGCATCCAAAGTCTATATTGATGACTTGCGTGATGAATTCGCGAATGACTTCATCTATCCGATGTTCCAATCGGGCGCTCTATACGAAGGACAATACCTATTAGGTACGAGTATTGCTCGTCCATTGATCGCTAAACGCATGGTGGATATCGCACGTGCAGAAGGTGCAACTATGATCGCTCACGGCGCAACAGGTAAAGGGAATGACCAAGTTCGTTTTGAGCTTGGCGTAGCTGCACTTGCACCTGAGATCAACGTTATTGCTCCATGGCGTCTAGAGGAATTCCGTAATGAGTTCCCAGGACGTGCTGAAATGATCGCGTATGCTGAGAAACATGGTATTCCAGTAACAGCTTCTGCAGCGAAGTCCTATTCCATGGATCGCAACTTGCTACATATTAGTTATGAGAGTGGCGTGCTTGAAGATCCTTGGTTCGATGCTAGCACACCTGAGAATAAAGACATGTTCTTATTGAGCGCATCCCCTGAGGACGCACCAGATGAGGCAGAATATTTGGAGCTTGAATTCGTACAGGGAGATTGTGTGGCTCTGAACGGCAAGAAATTGACACCACTACAAGTGATGGAGCAATTAAATGACCTTGGTGGTAAACATGGTATTGGCCGTGTAGATATGGTCGAGAACCGTTTCGTTGGTATGAAGAGCCGCGGGATCTATGAGACACCAGGTGGAACCATTCTATTCACTGCTCATCGCAAAATGGAGTCCATCACGATGGACCGTGAAGTGATGAACCTACGTGATAGTCTAATCACTCGCTATAGTACACTTGTCTACAATGGCTTCTGGTTCGCTCCAGAACGTCTTACACTTCAGGCACTTGTGAAAGAGAGCCAGAACAACGTTACCGGTACTGTACGCGTTAAGTTGTACAAAGGAAATGTGATTAGTGCTGGTGTGAAGAGCCCAGTGAGCTTATATAACCCAGAAATCGCAACGATGGAAGCTGATCCAACGCAAGCTTACGATCAAGGGGATGCAACAGGATTCATTCATCTGAATGCTTTGCGCCTTAAAGTAGCAGCTGGCGTACAACAAAATAAATAATTAACATGCAATAATAAATAGAGCACAAAGACAGTAATTGGCCGTTCCTTGTCGGTTCACGAGAAGGGACGGCCCTCTGTTGTCATAAGAAGGGAGAACATATCATGAGTAAATTATGGGGAGGGCGCTTTACGAAGCAGACCAACCATTTGGTAGAGGAATATACAGCTTCCATCGGATTCGACAAGGCGCTTGCAGAGGAAGATATTCAAGGTAGCTTGGCGCATGTAACGATGCTAGGCAAATGCGGTATTGTTCCAGAGGAAGATGCGGAGACGATACGTCAGGGTTTGAAGAAAGTATTAGATAGAATTCGTTCTGGAGAGATCAAGTTCTCTGTTTCGGACGAAGATATTCATATGAATATTGAGAAGAATCTTATTGATGAGATCGGACCTGTAGGCGGTAAGTTACATACAGGACGTAGCCGTAATGACCAAGTGGCTACAGATATGCACTTGTACTTACGCAAGCGTGTCGTAGCTCTTACGGCAATGCTACAAGAACTTCAAGCTTCACTAATTACTCAGGCGAAAGACAACGTGGATACCATCGTTCCAGGATATACACATTTGCAACGTGCACAACCTATTCTTTTCGCTCATCATCTCATGGCGTACGTGTCTATGTTCGGACGTGATGCCGAACGTTTGATGGATAGCTATAAACGTATTAACATTCTTCCACTTGGTGCGGGTGCACTTGCAGGTACAACGTTTCCAATTGATCGCCATTTCGTGGCAGAGCAACTTGGATTCGATGGCGTATACGAGAACAGTCTGGATGCAGTAAGTGATCGCGATTTCATCGTTGAGTTCTTGGCGAATGCTTCACTCATCATGACGCATTTGTCCCGTCTAAGTGAGGAACTCGTACTATGGAGTAGCACAGAGTTCAGCTTCGTTGAGTTGGATGATGCTTTCTGTACAGGTAGTAGCATTATGCCACAGAAGAAGAATCCAGACGTGCCAGAATTAGTGCGCGGCAAGACGGGTCGTGTATACGGGAATTTGATCGGACTTCTTACAGTATTGAAGTCACTTCCTTTGGCTTATAACAAAGATATGCAAGAAGACAAAGAAGGCATGTTCGATACAGTGGCTACACTCGAAGGAGCACTTCAGTTGTTTGCTCCAATGATCGCGACCATGAAAGTGAACAAAGGTCGTATGCGTGAAGCCGTGAACAAGGATTTCTCTAATGCAACAGATATTGCAGATTTCTTGGTTAACAAAGGATTACCTTTCCGTCAAGCGCATGAGGTTATCGGTAAGACAGTACTTTACTGTATTCAGAACAGTAAGTATCTGTTAGATCTCACACTTGAAGAATTCCAACAGTTCTCAGAATTGTTCGATGACCGAATCTACGATGTGCTTCAACCGGAAGCGGTAGTGAACGCTCGTAATGTATATGGTGGAACAGCAACGGTACAAGTTGTAGCGGCTATTGAACGTAGTGAAGCTGCCCTTCAGTCTGCGAAGACGTGGGTTGAAGAACACGACGAAGAGTCGTACTTATCTTAAATATAATAAATTCATAATAAAAAGCGACTGCTAACTTAAGCGGTCGCTTTTTATTATGAATTTATTCTGATCGTTAAGAATTGGGTAATAAGATAGCATACCATATTTGATGATTCATTTCTTAATACAATAATTGTAATTAATAAAAATCGACAAAATATGCTATGGTGAATTCTTATGAGAAATATTAATAAAATTCAAAATAACAATCTAGCAAGTGCAGAGGTGCAATATGAGAATAATTCTATTATCTGGGGGCGAAGGTAAAAGGTTATGGCCCTTATCCAATGCGTTAAGATCCAAACCGTTCCTTCGTCTTTTACAGGATCAGAGCGGCGAAAGAATATCTTTGATTCAGAATACGATGAAAGAACTAGACTCACTCGGATATAGTGATAATACGATCGTAGTGGCATCCGCCACACATATTGAACAAGTGCATGAACATCTTGGGCGTAAAGTACAGAGTCTTGTGGAGCCGCAAAGACGAGATACGTTTCCTGCTGTAGCATTAGCAACCTCGTATCTTCATGATGAATTGGGAGTAGACAGGGAAGAGATTGTCATCGTAATGCCTGTTGACAGTCAGGCGGATCAGTCATTTTATCAGTTGCTTCCCATACTCGAACAGGAATTATCCAGATCGGTAGAGACTAAGTTGGGTTTGATTGGCGTTAAACCACTGTCCGCTTCCGTTAAGTACGGTTATATATCGCTTGAACATGGAAATAAGAAGGGGCTTCTATCTCCCATTCAACAATTTCGTGAGAAGCCCAATGAGCAGAACGCTAAGGAATTGGTCGCAGAAGGAGCGCTATGGAACTGTGGCGTATTTGCCTTTACTGTGGGTTATTTGTTAGATCTATTGAAGCAACGTGGGTTACCGCAAGATTATAGTACTCTGAATGATAGATATGAAGATCTTCCGGCAAATAGCTTTGATTATGAAGTGTCTGAGCATGAAGAAGCTGCTGCATGCCTTTCCTATGATGGGAATTGGAGGGATGTGGGTACATGGGATGTACTCTCCTCACGGTTGGAGGAGCAAGTATATGGTAAAAGTGTGATTAACGGAAGGTGCTCAGGTACTCATGTTATCAATGAACTGCCCATTCCAATAGTCATATCAGATATTCCAGATGCAATTATAGTTGCGGGTATAGAAGGCATCTTAATTAGTAGTAAAAAGAGTTCAATAGATCTCAAGTCTTTACTATCTAAGTTAACCTCTGTCCCTTCTCAGGTCGAATTCCGAACCGAAGGGAAATGTTTCTTGATTGATCGGCACAATGTAACAAGTGATGAGCTAGTCATAGAGACAAGCCGTATTCATTTGCTTAAGGGAGAACAACTGGTAACTCATTCGAAGGCCGTTAAGACGATTTGGACATTGACGATGGGAGCGGGCATCTTTACATCTAGCGACACACATTTTCCACAATCTGATGTGTCGGCAGGCCAGACGCTCCAATTACAGGATTCAGATCTATTTACAGCATCGACAGAATGTATGTTGATTGAGATTACAACGTTAAGTACCGTGCAAGACGAGGTATTGTTATGAGATCAAAGCGCCGAACACGTTACCAAACAGTCTTACTTGGTAATCATATAGCCGATGTTGAGGGAATCGTGAAATCACTTCAGGAAGCAAAGAGAGAGACAGAGCAGAAATTGATTGAGGAAAGAGAAGCCTTCCTCTTTGAGTATACAAGCAAGATGAATGAAATTGAGGAGTTGCGATTGCAACTAGATAAGGCTCAGGCTAAAGAAAGATCCTTAATCGAGGAGGCGTCTCTACGATGAAGGACAAGTTGCGATGGCAGCTGGGTGGTATCTCATTCATCCGATCCAAGAAGATGATTAGCAAGGAAAGAACAGAACTTGAGAAGTGGCATCAGAAGCTTGAGTCTGAGCAACAAGAACAGACAGAGAGTATTCAGCAACTTGATTTCGAAATAGCAGGGTTGAACCGACGTCTTAGCGAAACAGAGGTACGCATTCAACAACTTGAGATGGATACGAAATCCATAATTCGTGAGGAACCTATCCCAGTAGGTGGGAAGGAAAGAATGGGTGAAAGGTTAGTCACTCAGGGGATCATCACCGCAGCTCAACTTGAAGATGTCATGCTTAGCCAGAAGCAGTATGGAGGTCGACTAGGTAATATCTTAGTCGATATGGGATTTGTAACGGCTGATCGAATAGATAAAGCGATGACAGAGTCAAGGCCGAAGGAAAGACTTGGCACAATGCTCGTTCGCTCCAAATATATTACACAAGACCAGTTGGAGCGTGCACTTTCCTTCCAACGAAAGAGCGGGGGCATGCTCGGAGATATTCTATTATCACTGCAAATGCTTGAACCTGAGGAATTGTATCGGGCAGTGGCAATCCAGAATCAGATTGGACGCATTGGTGAAGATATTGATATGAATATACCCTTTAAATTGCCTGAACAATGGGCTCAGGACAACGGTGTAGTTGTAGTTCATCAGTATCTTGATCGGTATCTCGTAGCGGTAAGTAATCCTCTTCCTGAGAATCTTTATGAGGAACTTGAGACGTTGTTGGGTAGGCCATTTGAGCAAGTGCTTGCGACAAAGGAAGAGCTAGAGCAATTGTTCACGCGTATATATGGAGAGGATATGCTTAAGCAGAGCACTTCGAGGCTACTTGAAGAGCAACCTCATAATTCTGCAAGTACGACCTTTACCACGTTTCAAATTATGATGTTCATCATCATAGGGTTATCCATTGTGGTCGGATTAATCTGGAATGCATGGAGAACCGTATTGTTCGTCAATGTATTAATTCAGGTATTTTACTTCGTCATGACGATATTTAAGTTTGCAATTATTTATTTGGGATCACGGAGAGATTCGCAGATTCGATTCACACCAGACGAGATTGCGGCGATGGATGAGAGAGAACTCCCGATCTATACGATTCTAGTTCCAATGTATAAAGAGGTGGATGTGATTCCGCAGCTTATTCGTAATTTGGAGAAGCTAGATTATCCCAAATCGAAGTTAGATGTAAGATTGCTGATTGAGGAGGATGACACGGAGGCCAAAGAATTGTTAACTTCTATGAACCTTCCTGCCTATTACACAACACTTGTCGTACCCGATAGTCTACCCAAGACGAAACCTAAAGCGTGTAACTATGGGCTTATTCGAGCTCGGGGAGAATATGTCGTCATTTACGATGCAGAGGATCAACCCGATACGGATCAGTTGAAAAAAGTAATGGCAGCATTTAATTCACTTCCAGAGGAATACGTGTGTATTCAAGCGAAGCTGAATTATTTCAATAGCTCACAGAATCTACTAACTCGTTGGTTCACTCAGGAATATAGCATGTGGTTCGAACTGCTGCTTCCTGGCATTATGCAATTGAATATGCCGGTACCGCTGGGTGGGACATCCAATCACTTTAAGGTATCTGTGTTAAAGGAAATTAATGCATGGGACCCATATAACGTGACGGAGGATGCTGATCTAGGGATTCGGCTGTATAAATCAGGTTATAAGACGGCCATTATTGACTCACGTACGTGGGAAGAGGCCACTAGCCAAGTAGGGAACTGGATACGTCAGCGTTCCAGATGGATTAAAGGGTATATGCAGACTTGGCTCGTGCATATGCGTAGTCCGATCAAGTTATACAAAGAGCTCGGTTGGAAGGGGTTCCTCGGATTCCAAGTGATGATTCTTGCAACACCTCTGTTACCTCTGTTAAATCCGATATTCTGGGTGATGATCATTTTATGGTTCGGTTGGAAGGCAGCATTCATTCCGCAATTATTTCCGGGATTTCTATATTACTTATCGGGCGCAGAGTTTTATATTGCTAATTTCCTGTTTGTATTCAGTAATGTAGCCGGTGTGTATTGGGTAATTAGTGAGCTGGAAGCAAAGGGAGAACAGAGATTTTCATTCTCCTTGGTCAAATACGGATTGTCCACTCCGATCTATTGGGTATTAATGAGTATTGCGGCTGTGAAAGCAGCATGGCAACTGATTACTAAACCATTTTACTGGGAGAAAACGGTTCATGGTCTGACCGATATGCATGAAGATCCAAAGGTTGATGTAGAGGTTTAAGATTTAAGGAAGATCTGAATGTTGTATGGATATGGGATGATTATTGTTTCAATAAAAAGGAGGATGATGATGGACAAGCATAAGCCTCTCCTCTCTGTTGTAGTTCCAATTTATAATGAAGGATCTCATATCGTTAGCTCGTTAAAGATTATTGTAGAGACGGTATCCCAAATAACTTCTACCTATGAGCTGATTGTGGTAGATGATGGTTCTAAGGATGATACATGGAAACATTTAGATCAAGCAGCTAAAGATATGCCAGGCGTGATCGCTCTACGGTTGAGTCGCAATTTTGGTAAGGAGATTGCAGTATGTGCAGGACTTGAGAATGCATCTGGAGATGCCGTGATCGTAATGGACGGGGATCTTCAACACCCTCCGACACTGATTCCAGAAATGGTGCGTCTATGGCATGAAGAAGGATATGAGATCGTTGAATGTGTGAAGGAAACAAGAGGCAAAGAACCGATTGGTAAAAAAATAGGTGCCTCTGTGTTTTACTCAATGTTAGATAAATTAACGGGTTATGATCTGAAGGGTGCATCTGATTTTAAATTACTAGATCAAAAGGTGCTGAAGGCTTGGATGGATATGCATGAACGAGTACCCTTTTTTCGTGGAATGACGGCTTGGCTTGGATTCCGTAGAGTGGAACTTCCATTTAATGTGGCTGAACGAGAAGTGGGTCGTAGTCGTTGGGGCGTTCTTAGTCTAATTCGGCTTGGAGCTGAGGCTATCGTATCATTCTCCACGATCCCGTTGAGAATGGTCAGTCTGGTTGGTATTGGCTTCTTCGTCATATCTATCGTGCTGGCAATTCAAACATTGATGCAAAAGATACAAGGCAATGCGGTTACGGGTTTTACTACAGTCATTCTGTTATTGCTTATTACTGGGAGCATTCTAATGATATCTATAGGTATCGTAGGTGAATACATTGCGGCCATCTATCATGAGGTCAAGGCAAGACCACGGTATTTAATTTCTGATAAAACAATCCATTCCGACCTGATTGGGACAGATAGGGAGTTAAAGCATGACCATACGTTCGTTACTTAAGCTTCCCATCATTAAATATGGCTCTGTAATTTATTATTGGCAAAACATTATGGTACTCAGCGCCATTGTTTGCAGTGTTAGAGAAAGTGATTGCCCTTCTTCAACTCGTAATAATACAACTTCTTTCTTTATTTCTTCCGTATACTTTGTAAACTGCTGTCCCTTGTAGCCATAAAAAAATTCCCTCTGATCAACAGTGTTAAGTCCATAATATCCATGAACTCTTTTTTCACTGTCTACCGTAAGGGGATAATATCACTGATGGAAAGGTGATCGCTTTTTTGTCGTGTTTATGTGGTTTGGTGACGAATAACATACTATTATGTCATATCTTTAGAACAGAATTCTAAAGATAGGACAAATGGAATAGAAAATGTTTATATACCATATTAATCCAGTAACTTGTGTGGTAATATAGAACCGAATTCAGGCAAAATAATTCGATTATTTGTTGTTAGACGAAATTATTAGCGAAATATAGTTCGATTGAACTGAATCATAAGACTCAGGATCAATGCTAAATAAATACATAATATGATGCATTATTTAAATATTTGGAGGTGTGATATGAGAATAGTCCTATTATCTGGCGGGGCCGGCAAGAGACTATGGCCTTTATCAAGTGAGGGGAGATCCAAGCCATTTCTTCGTGTAATGAATGATCAAACGGGACGTAAGTTATCTATGATTCAGAATACGATGGAGGAGCTAGAGGCTATAGGGTTTAGTGAAAGTACATTAATTGTAGCTTCGAACAAGCATATTCAGCAGGTTCATGAGCATTTGGGTCATAGCGTACATAGTTTAGTAGAACCTCGGCAACGTGATACGTTTCCAGCGATAGCCCTTGCCGCTGCCTATCTTCATGATGTGCTAGTAGTTGACAGGGAAGAGGTCATAGTAGTTATGCCGGTGGATGGTCAAGCGGATAGCGCATTCTATCGTCTTCTGCCGATACTTGCTCAAAGTGTCTCCAGTGAAGCCAAGCTAGGCTTGATTGGTGTAAAGCCTTTATCGGCATCTGATAAGTATGGTTATATTGTTCCTGATGCTGCCTCAGATGTGGACAAGCTACTGTCCATTCGCAAATTCCAAGAAAAGCCAGATGAGCAAACAGCACAAGCTCTTATTGAACAAGGAGCATTATGGAACTGCGGTGTATTTGCATTTACCATTGGTTATATGCTTGATCTGTTACAAGTTCGTGGCTATCCACAAGATTATGCAAGTCTGAATGAAACATATGATAATCTACCTGCGGTTAGTTTTGATTATGAAGTATCTGAACGTGAACGTTCTGCGGTATGTCTTCCCTATGAGGGTCACTGGAGGGATATGGGGACATGGGATGCAATATTTTCAAATATGAAAGAGCCTTTGTATGGTAATGGTTTGTTGGAAGGGGATTGTAATGGTACACATGTTATTAATGAATTATCTCTGCCTATCATTGTCTCTGGTATACCTAATGCGATCATTATTGCAGGGCAAGAAGGGATATTGATCAGTAATAAGAAGAGTTCTTCGAATATTAAGAAAGTTCTTCATCGGTTGTCCGAAATATCCTCTCCAGTTGAAGTTCGTACGGAAGGTAGGTGTTCTTTACTGGATAAGCACACCAAGGTTGATTTCGGAATAACGATTGAGACGAACCGTATTCTTATACCATCTGATGGGCAACTAACGACACATCCAAAGGCCAGAAAGACGATATGGACACTATTGATGGGCTCAGGGAACTTCATCCCTACCGATAGTAAGAGTGAAGTACTTCAATTTGATATCGATCAATCCATTGTTTTGCATGAAGCGGGACGATTTATTGCATCGGATGAATGCTTACTCATTGAAATAACGACGTTAGATATGGTTGACGACAAGGTGCTCTTATGAGAACAAACGGGATAATTGGTAATGGAACGGCATGGTTGGGCTATCATGCTGGTGATGTAGAAGAAATGATGAAGTTAGTTGCAGAATCACGACAGGAAGTGGAAAAGATTCTAATGGAGGAAAGGGAAGTTTATATCACTGAATCTGCAAGTAAAACAAATGAAATTGTGGAGCTCCGCTCCTTATTAGAAAAGGTCCAGGCTGAGGAAAGGGCCATCATCGGAGGGGAGATTCCCAAATGAAGAAAAGACTTCGATGGCAAGTACGAGGATTGTCCTTCGGTCAAACGAATAGACACCTTCTTGAGGAACGAATAGAACTTGAGCAACTACAGCAGAGGCTTGACGATCAGCGACAAGAACAGGCAGCAGACATCCATAAGTTAGATTTTGAAATTGCAGGGTTGAATCGCCGAATTGAAGAAACCACGAACCGTATTCATCAGATTCAGAAGGAAGTTAAATTGCAGGAAACCGTACCTACTGGTGGTAAA
Organism: Paenibacillus macquariensis; assembly: GCF_900156375.1. Lineage (GTDB taxonomy): Bacteria > Bacillota > Bacilli > Paenibacillales > Paenibacillaceae > Paenibacillus_AQ > Paenibacillus_AQ macquariensis. The sequence continues at coordinate 72,951 of NZ_FTNK01000011.1, read as the reverse complement.
GGTAGGATGGGGGAAATGCTTGTTAGTCGGGGAATCATTACGGCCGCACAACTTGAGCATGTTATTCTCAGCCAGAAGCAGTATGGCGGTCGTCTCGGTGATATATTGGTGGACATGGGATTTGTAACGCCCGAACAGATGATTCAAGAAATGTCAGATGCACGTCCGAAGGAAAGACTGGGTGAGATGCTTGTTCGCTCTGAATATATTACACAGGAGCAACTAGAGCGTGCACTTTCTTTCCAAGCCAAAAGTGGCGGGATGTTAGGCGATATTCTTTTGTCATTGCAAATGCTTGAACCGGAGGAATTATACCGTGCTGTTGCGACTCAGAATCAGATTGGAAGACTTGGTGAAGAGATTGATCTCAATGTTCCATTCAAGCTTCCAGAACAGTGGGCACAAGACAATGGTGTAATTGTAGTTCACCAATACCTTAATCGCTATCTTGTGGCAGTAGGGGATCCGATTCCGGTGGAGCGTTACGCTGAGCTAGAGGAATTGTTAGGGATGCCATTTGAACAGGTTTTGGCTACCAAGGAAGAACTTGAGCATTTGTTCTCTAGTAATTATGGAAATGAGATGTTAAAGCAGAGTACCTCCAAGCTCAAGGAACAGCAGCCAGAGAACTCGGCTAGTACTACTTTTACATTCGGTCAGATTATGATTTTTGCGATTGTGAGTCTATCGATTATAGTCGGCTTAATCTGGAATGTATGGGGTACAATATTGGTCGTTAATTTATTGATTCAATTATTTTATTTCATTATGACGATATTTAAATTTGCTATTATCTATCTCGGTTCACGTACGAATTCACAACTTCGGTTCACACCAGAAGAAATTGCTGCTTTGGATGAGAAAAGCCTACCCATCTATACAATACTAGTGCCCATGTATAAAGAAGCGGGCGTTATTCCTCATTTGATTCGAAATTTAGAGAGACTTGATTATCCTAAGTCTAAGTTAGATGTAAGGTTGCTGATCGAAGATGATGATATTGAAACAAAGGAACTGTTGAGCTCAATGAATCTTCCTGCATATTACACAACGCTAGTTGTTCCTGATAGTCTTCCAAAGACCAAACCTAAAGCGTGTAATTATGGTCTTATCCGTGCGCGGGGAGAATATGCGGTCATATACGATGCAGAGGATCAGCCAGATGCAGATCAGTTGAAAAAGGTGATGGCAGCATTTAATTCTCTTCCGGAAGAATATGTGTGTATTCAAGCCAAACTGAATTACTTCAACAGCTCCCAGAATTTGTTGACGCGTTGGTTCACGCAGGAATACAGCATGTGGTTTGAGTTACTACTTCCGGGGATTATGAAACTCGATATGCCAGTTCCGCTAGGTGGAACATCTAACCATTTCAAAGTATCTGTGCTAAAAAATATCAATGCATGGGACCCTTACAATGTGACAGAGGATGCTGATTTGGGCATTCGGTTGTATAAGTCAGGATACAAAACGGCGATTATTGATTCGCGGACGTGGGAAGAGGCGAACAGCCAAGTCGGTAACTGGATTCGCCAACGTTCCCGTTGGATCAAAGGGTATATGCAGACATGGCTTGTTCATATGCGTAATCCCTTCAAGCTTATAAAGGAAATTGGATGGAAAGGTTTCCTTGGATTCCAAGTGATGATTCTTGCGACACCGTTACTCCCACTGCTCAATCCTATCTTCTGGGTATTGATCTTGCTATGGTTCGGTTGGGAAGCCGAATTTATACCAAAATTATTTCCAGGATATCTATATTACATAGCGGGAGCAGAGTTTTATGTTGCGAATTTCCTGTTTATATTCAGCAATGTAGCCGGCGTATATTGGATCATCAATGATATGGAAGAGAAGGGCGAGAAGCGATTCTCATTCTCTTTGGTCAAATACGGATTATCTATACCCCTCTATTGGGTGCTAATGAGTATTGCTGCTATAAAGGCAGCTTGGCAACTGATTACGAAGCCTTTCTATTGGGAGAAAACAGTTCATGGTCTAACCGAAATGAACGAAGAGAACCTATTGCAAGAAAAGTTGTAATGTCTTATGAAATTTGGATTAGGCAGCTAGTGCTTCGATAAGAAAGGAGAATGATTATGGAGATAAAGAAGCCCCTTCTCTCTGTTGTAGTTCCGTTGTACAACGAAGGTGCGCATCTGGTGAGATCACTACGTGTGATTGTAGAGACACTTTCTAGAATAACACCCTATTATGAACTTATTGGCGTGGATGACGGATCAAAGGATGATACCTGGCAACAGTTAGAGAGGGCAGCGGAAGAGATACCAGGGGTCATTGCAATACGTCTTAGTCGTAACTTTGGTAAAGAGCTTGCGGTATGTGCTGGACTTGAGAATGCCTCTGGTGAGGCTGTTATTGTCATGGACGGTGACTTGCAGCACCCACCTGAACTTATTCCTGAAATGGTTCGATTATGGCAAGAAGAAGGATATGACATCGTTGAATGTGTGAAGGAAAGTCGTGGTAAAGAGTCATTAGGCAAAAGGTTAGGCGTTTCTGTTTTTTACACTACGCTCGATAAATTGACTGGATATAATCTGAAGGGTGCATCCGACTTCAAACTATTGGATAAAAAGGTATTAGAAGCATGGATGAATATGCCAGAACGGATTCCATTCTTTCGAGGAATGACCGCATGGCTTGGATTTCGTAAAGTAGAGCTACCTTTCCATGTTGCAGATCGTGAAGTTGGTATGAGTCGTTGGGGTATATTCGGTCTCGTCCGGCTTGGGGCGGAAGCCATTATTTCCTTCTCCACCATTCCACTCCGCGTGGTCAGTCTGATGGGTATTGGATTCTTCATTGTGTCACTCGTACTAGGGATTAACACTTTAGTACAGAAGTTTCAAGGAACTGCCGTTACGGGGTTCACGACAGTTATTCTGCTCCTGCTCATTATAGGAAGTATTCTGATGATATCTATTGGCATTGTGGGCGAATACATTGCAGCCATCTATCATGAGGTGAAGGCTAGACCCCGTTACTTGATTGCTGACAAAAAAAATCATCCTGACCTGATTGAGGAAGATAGGGAGTTAAAGCATGACCATTCGCTCGTTACTTCGGCTTCCGCTCATTAAATATGGCCTTGTAGGTGGACTAGGAACAGGTATCCATTTTGCAGTGCTAATTATGTTAGTCGAGATGTGGCACATGAATCCCATTGTAGCTTCTATTGTTGGTTTTATCGTTGTACTTATTATTTCTTATTTGTTGAACAGAATGTGGACATTTGAGAACCGGCAGAGTGGCTATGTGAAACAATTTGTGAAGTATGTGATCGTATCTTGTGCAGGTATGGTCATCAACACTCTAATAATGTATGTAACGATAGAGTGGATTTCCATTTCTTACATCATCGGACAGTTAATTTCCACTGTAGTGGTTCCTATTCATAATTATATATGGAATCGACGTTGGACATTTACGCCAGTGACAACTTCTATGAAGACTAGAAGCGGGGAGGGGAAATCGTAATATCATGATGAATCGAAAAGGAAAATTACTGCTTTTTATTCTGATGTTTGGGATGGAATTTGCTTTAGGATTTTATATCAGTTATGTCCTTGGATATATGCACTCTGATGCAATTAGCCGCGTGGCTAACGCGTTCTATGTATTGTACAGTCGAGATCCCCATTTGGGAGCCATCGGTTTTGTGTGGAATCCATTGCCAAGTTTAATGGAACTAGGGTTACTGGTATTCTATCCGCTTGTTCCTGCACTAGCAACCTATGGATTGGCCGCGGTACTCATGAGTAGCATTTTTGCCGCATTGACCTCGGTATTGTTGTATAGCTCAGGTAGGAAGATGGGAATAGGAGCGGGGATTAGCCTGACGATTGCCTTATTGTATAGCTTAAATCCGTTTGTGTTCTTGTTTGGAGCGAATGGGCTTAGTGATGCACCTTATATTTATTTCATTATGTATACGGTAATTGAATTTTGTTTCTGGCTAAAATCACGGAGTGCGAGCAGTCTTATCTTGTCGGCGTTTGCGCTCGCTATGGCCTTCTGGACTCGTTATGAAGCTGTTCCACTAGGCGTGGCTTTGGCGGTAGGCGTTGTTATAGCTGTGTTCTGGATGCATCGAAATTATTATTCAACGGGTCCTACGTTAAGGGAAAAAGCATACAAGGTGGAAGCTACATGGATATTATTGCTCATACCTGCCGTATTCTCAGGCCTGTTATGGATTTTCTTTAATTATATTATCATGGATAACCCGTTCTACTTTCTGAATTCGGAGTATTCTAACGTCGCACAATCGGGTCAACTGCAAAGTGATCAGAGTTTTGTTGAACTGTTCAATAGTCCATGGCTTGCTCTGAAATTTATTGCGGGTAAGACACTTTGGTACTCGGCGCCATTGTTTGCGGTATTACTCATTCGTCTGTTCACTAAGCGATTATTTCAGGGTGGTACGCTAATAATCCTGCTTATGTTCGTATCGGTGCCAGCCCTACAATTCGTATTATTGATGAGAGAGTCATCTTTCGGATGGTTCCGCTACTTCATGTATGTATTTCCGATTACGGTTGCATGGCTACCATATGAGTTGAGTCTTGTACGTGATCGAGGAAGGAAATTGGCATTTGCTGTCGTTGTATTGAGTATGCTCGTGACAGCAGGATTGTTATCGTATGCTATGACAGATCCGAGTATAGCACCAGATGAGAACAACTTTATAAATATGGCGGATAATGAACATCTAAAGGAGCAAGAACTGGATAGATCCGTGGGAGCTTGGATTGATAGCAATATGAATGATGGGACGAATATTATGACGGACTCTTATTCTGCGTATAACCTATTGGTGAGTAGTGATAATCTAAAAAGGTACCTGATAACTAGTGATTACAAATTTGAAACGGCATTGAATGATCCCCCAGGTAATGATATTGACTACATTCTTATTCCAAAGCCATTGCCAGGTATACCAAAAAGTGCAATTAATAAGCTGTATCCTAACATGTTCGAGCATGGAAATGAATGGGCTACGCTCTATCATGACTTTGATGGTAAATGGCGATTGTATAAGATTAAGAAGTGGGTTGCACCGCAAGGGTAGTTGTAGATCGATAATCGTATTTGCCATAAAAGAAGGTGCTTCTTTTTGGAGGGTACCTTCTTTTGATATGCTGAAGATGGTATCCTAACGGACTAATATTGTTTTACAACGTAACAATGTTATGTTACATTGGTATTGAAGGAGGAGATTACATTGGATGACGATTTAATATCTAAGAAAGAACTGCTAGAAATCACCGGAATCTCATATGGACAGCTGTATCGCTGGAAACGGAAAAGTCTTATCCCGGAGGATTGGTTTATCCGTAAATCTTCCTATACAGGACAGGAAACTTTTTTTCCTAGGCATAAAATTATTGCACGCGTAGATAAAATAATTAATATGAAAGATGATCTTTCCTTAGATGAGCTTGCGGATGTCTTCTCACCTAGCGCTGGAGAGACGTCACTTCGGTCGACCGAGTTGATAGAACGTAACATTGTGTCATTGTTGACATTGGATTTATACGTTGAAATTTCAGGGCAACAGGAAGAGTTCACATTCGATCATATTCTTTGTATATACATACTAGAGAAATTGCTTAAGAGTGGTGAACTATCGCGTGAAGAGGGGTTATTGCTCGTCAGAACGATGGAAGAACACTACGGTAAATTGGCTGGAAAGAATGCTGAATTGGTGCTTATACGTAAGATGGGCGTATCTATCCTCTTTCTTACAGAATCAGCGGATCAATTGTATTTCGACAAAGGTGTAAAGTGGGTTATTCGGCTACCGATTGCATCTAGCATTGAAGAGTTGAAATTGAAAATGAATGAAAGAGAGGAAGCATAGATGGAGCAGAAACAGCAACCTAGGCATGATCTGAACATATCTGGTATGGGACGAACCGGCGGTGGAGTATATAAGGACGTTAGGATTGATGGAATGGGTAAGGTTAGTGGTGATATCGATTGCATAACGTTCACAAGTAATGGGACTGTAGGGATAGAAGGATCGCTTCATGCAGAATCAATGAACATCAATGGGACGGCAAAAGTAGAAGGACCAGCTATGCTGGATAAGATGGTCATTGATGGGATGTCTACATTTAAGGATCAAGTCCAGTCTCGAACTGTCTTCATTAACGGGAGAGCGACCTTTGATAAGAGTCTAAAGAGCGATACGGTGGAAGTAGGAGGCATACTGAAGACTAAAGAGGGAGTACAATGTGAGAGCTTTTCGGTGAAAGGTCATTTCACGATTGATGGATTGTTGAATGCAGATCAAGTGGATATTAAGATGAATTTGTCTTGTTCCGCACAAGAGATTGGGGGAGAAAACATTGTCGTGAGGAAATGGAAAAGTTCAAGTTTCTGGGAACAACTTCATCATGGTTTCTCTACCCGATTGACGGCACATATCATTGAAGGAGATCATATTGATCTTGAGTATACGGAGGCAGATACCGTTCGAGGTAACGATGTGAGAATTGGTCCAGGGTGCACAATTCGTCTAGTGGAATATCAGAATACAATATATCAAGATCCCGATGCTAAGGTGGGCTCTTGTGTTCAAATATAACGACAAACATGGAAAAGGGGGAGCTTAAATGAAAGTCAGCGGAGCGAGTTCTACTTCAGCACAGCTGAATGACTTGAGAATTACAGGCAATGGTAGTTCAGGGGGAGGTAGTTACGCAAAGATTAAAATAATGGGAGATAGCATCATTCATGGGGATGTGGAATGTTCACATTTCAAATGTATGGGAACGGCATCTATAGAGGGATCTCTCAAATCAGGTAACGTGAGCTGCACAGGGAATATGAAAGTCCACCAAGGCATGCACAGTGAAGATATTTCAATCATGGGAGAACTAGAAGTGATGGGGGGATTGAATGCCCAAACGTTAAAGGTAAATGGAGAGGTTCGAGTTGAAGGTAGTTTAAATGTGGAAAAGGTGAAAGGTCAAGGTACCCTAAGTATTTCAGGGGATTGCCAAGGGGAAGAAATTATTATACGTGGCTCAGTGGATATTGGAAACATGTTGAACGGGGAAGTAATTGAAATTAAGCTGTACGGACCAAGTCGTGCCCGTGAAATTGGCGGAGGTAAGATCACAATTAATAAAGCAATGATGATTCCCCTTATTGGAAAATACGCGCCTGGTGCAAATGGTGCCTTGCAGGCAGATAGCATTGAAGGCGATGAGATTCGTTTGGAGAATACAAAGGCAGCAGTGGTTCGTGGACGTAATGTTTATATTGGCGCTGGTTGTGAGATTGGCCTTGTTGAATATAAGAACGAATATAAGCAGGATAATGGAGCAGAAGTCGGTCAATATAATAGAATATAGAAATACACGTTCATAACAGAAGGAGCGATTGCGCATGAAAATAATCATATCTCAAACTGAAGCTATCGAAAAAGGTGTCTGGGATGATATTATCATCCTATTCGGTTTAGATAAGGAGGCTGAATTTTGGCCTACGGAGGAATTTATCTTAACCGAACAGCAAGCCAAGCAGCTCGGAATCATTTGCTAAGAGATGTTCATGATCTTGTAAAAAGATAAACGACGATCCGAGTAGGAGCGCCGTTTTTTTTGTTATTTTTAGTTCAATTGACGGCCACTATGTAGTAGGATAGATTTTTTCTTGATCTTGTTTCTGCAATGCTGTTCTTATGCCTAGGATGAGTTGTGCCCCCTGGAGCGCCGATAGGCGAACGCCTTTAAAACCGGGAAATCCCCTTCATCTCCAATCGAATCGTCTTTCCCGGTTTTAACAGCGGCGGAAGGGGATACAACGCATCTCACGAATCTTTTAAAAATTTGGCCCACTCACACCATCCTCAATAATCGACTTTTCCTTAGGAGCGAGCGGCGCGTCTTGATCCATCTGGTTATCGGGGTGAATGCCAATCAGCGTCTTCTGTGGGAGATACGTATCATGGGAGATTCGCTTACGTTCTTTGACGACACCATCAACCTTTTTAATTCGATAAGTATCAATGATATAACCAGATTTTCCATTTTGGATGACTTCTTGGCCTCCAACGGGAAGTGTTGAATTGTGAACATATTTGTTAGAAGGCGTAAGTGTCTCTACCGTAATGGATTCAATGTCATATGTAACGTCTTTAGGGAAGGTACCAAAGAACTTAATTGTGAGTATCCTTCCTTGAACGGAAACGTGAATCAACAAATGTTTACCCGTATTATTCTTGAAACGAAAGTTAATTGAACCTGTTGCGAAAGTCGCATCTTGGCCTTTTGGCAAATAACGAACAGGTAGCGAATGATTTCTGCGTTCCACAATGTCCATCCCCGTACGAATCGCTGCACTATAAATTGTACTCGACACTTGGCAGATACCTCCGCCAATTCCTGGAACCAGCTTACCATTCAGAATGACAGGGGCTTCTCGGAATCCGTATTTGTCCTCTGCTAAGGCAATAATTTTTCCATAATCAAACACATCTCCAGGTTTCAATAGTAAACCATCGGTTGCTTGTGCTGCTGAATTCACATTAAATAGTCTGCCCTCACTACTGGAGTCTAGAGAAGTTGAGAATTCCATGATTTTGCGTTCTATGCCTTCTGCTTTCAAATCGATAACGCTGATTTCAGGATTTGCTACCATCACAGGAAGTTGTATCTTAAGAGGAAGATTCGAGGGAGACGCTAACCTCTTGAAATCTTGTGGAATCAAAGAAACCATTCGATTGGTTAGGGACTCCCAATCTAGTCGCAATGCGGACACTTCAGGTGTATATACAATTTGATCATCGGCTGTAATTCGCCGTGTCGCATTGATAGGTACACCGAACAGACCTTTCTCCCACGCCTTATTAAATTTTAATTTCATAGGTGTAGGATTCCAGTGTGGAGTTATAGCAAAACTTCTTTCGAAATGCCAACGATAGGATACACGCTCAAACAAGTTGCCTTCTTTTAATTTGCTGATAGCAAGACGAAATGTATCCGCCTCGTATCGAACACCAGCCTCAGTCAGTGTCCATTCACTGTCTGATAACTTTTGATTCTCCACGGAGACATGAAGAGGTGTCTGTCCAAGCTGTTGAGACTTAAGTTCGAGTTCTTTCAGGACGACATCTGTTTTCATACCACCTACAGCCCAACCGGATATTTTTACTCCTTGGGGAAGCGTATCTTGGTGTACATAAAGGTGGCATAAGCCAAAGAGAACGGACACAATCAGTAGGGCGATGGATAGAATTAGGGTAAGTTGATTTTTTTTCATATGTCACACCTTTTCTAACTTCTTATTAGTCGTTATTCATACACTTGTCTATGTATATGTAAGGAAAATGGGAAAATTTCGGGTACTCAAAAGGTAACAAATTTGTTACAATAAATATTAGTGGTGAAATTTATACTTTTTTAAAGGAAATGGATAGAACATGTCGAAATAATATTGTCTGATTATGGAATTAGGACGTGATAATGTGATAGAGATGCAAGATGTATGGAAGACATATAAGAATGGAACGAATGCCCTACAGGGTGTAACCGTAAAGATTGACCGTAATGAGTTTGTATATGTTGTTGGGCCCTCTGGCGCAGGTAAATCGACGTTTATGAAGCTTATCTATAGAGAAGAAGTTCCAACAAAAGGCCAAATATCGGTAAATGGGTTTAACATTGGTAAGCTTAAACCACGTAAAATTCCTTACGTTCGCCGTAATATCGGAGTTATTTTTCAGGATTTCAGACTCCTTCCTCGCATGACAGCTTACGAGAATGTTGCATTCGCTATGGAAGTTATCGAAACGCCGAAGAAAGTAATCAAGAAGCGTGTTATGGAAGTATTGGATCTCGTGGGACTCAAGAATAAAGCTGGACGTGAACCAGATCAACTCTCTGGTGGGGAGCAACAACGGATAGCGATTGCTAGAGCTATTGTGAATAATCCTGCTGTTATTATAGCGGACGAGCCTACGGGGAATTTAGATCCTGAGACTTCATGGGGTATTATGCAGTTGCTTGACGAGATTAACTTTCGTGGGACAACGATCGTCATGGCTACTCATAACAAAGATATCGTGAACAAAATGCGTAAACGCGTTATTGCAATCGAGCAAGGGAACATTGTGAGAGATCAATTGAGAGGGGAATATGGATATGAGTTTTAACACCTTCTTGCGGCATCTGCGGGAAGGGTGCAAGAACATATTCCGTAATGGTTGGATGTCTATTGCTTCCATTACATCTATTGTGGTCTCTCTTTTCGTTCTAGGTGTATTTGTTTTATTGGTTGTAAACGTGAATCAGTTAGCGGATGAAGTGGATAGTCAAGTTGAGATTAAGGTGTATTTGAATCTCGAAGTAAATGAGCAAATGCGGGGAAAGATGGAGACAGAGATTGGACTTATGCCTGAGGTTAGCAAGATTACCTTCATATCTAAAGAGCAGGGATTGAAAGAATTCAGTGAGAGCTTAGGTGCAGACGGTAAGGCACTACTTGAAGGTTTCGATAAAGACCATAATCCTCTACCAGATACATTGTCGGTGGAAGTGGTTGAGGCAACGACAGTTGCACATGTTGCGGACAAAATCTCTGCACTTAACGAAAGTCATCCTGAAAAGCCGATTATGAAGGTGAAGTATGGTGAGGGCGCTGTTGAGAAGTTATTCAAAATTACACGTGCTGTGCGTAACATCGGATTCATATTTGTTGTAGGTCTTGGTATCATGTCGATGTTCTTAATATCGAATACGATTAGAGTCACCATATTAGCGCGTCGTCGTGAGATTGGCATTATGAAATTGGTAGGCGCGACGAATTATTTCATCCGCTGGCCTTTCTTTATAGAAGGTGCACTTATCGGAGGTATTGGATCATTAACCACTGTGGGGCTATTGCTCTTTGGTTATGATCAGTTGTTCAAGGCGTTTAGTGGAGACATTACGCTAGGAATAGTATTACTTCCTTTATCAGATATTTGGATGTTTCTAAGTGCATTGTTATTAGCAATCGGTATTTTGATTGGCATCTGGGGAAGTACCGTTTCCATTCGTAAATTTTTGAAGGTATAGCTGAGAATCACGAGCTTCTTTGATGGCCTACGTTGACGACATATATACGTAATAGAGTTTAGTAAAGGATGGCGAACCCAATTTGAAAAAGTTTAGTCTTATAATAGCTGTTATTATGGTAGCGACCTTCATATTTCAACCTGTGGATGGTTATGCCAAAAAGAAAACAGTCAGTGATATCGAACATGAATTGAAAGTGTTACAACAACAGGCGAAAGCTGCTAGAGTAGAACAGGAAAAAGCCTCTTCAGACAAGCAGGAAGCAGAGCACTATAAGAATAAAACAACAGAATATTTGCAGACTGTAATGATGCAAGTAGATACCGTTAAGAGTAAGCTTTCGGATATTTCGAAGCAACTTAACAACACCAAGGAAAGTTTAACATTAGCGGCGACAGAACTAGATGCTGCGGAAGAACGTATTGCCTCTCGGGAAGTTATGCTTGAGTCTCGCGTAAGACTTATGTACACGGACGGGTCTATCTCTTATCTAGAGGTGTTGATGTCTTCCAGTAGCTTTAGTGACTTCCTTGTTCGAGCCGATTCTCTAAAGATGATTGTTGATCAGGATCAGAACTTACTTGTTGAACACAAAAAGGATAAAGAGACTGTCGTTGAGAAACAGAATGAATTAGAATTACAATATGCCAAGGCTGAAAGTCTCTATTCTGAAATGGAGTCACAGAAGAGCATATTGAGCGTGAAAGAAGCGGAGAAGAAATCTTTGATTGCTATGTATGATAAAGAAATTCAGCATTCCGATGAGCTAACAGAAGATCAGGAACAGAAGCTCGTAGCGATGGCTAGTAATCGATCAGTTCTATTACAGCAGAAGAATACGTTGGTAGCTGAGGAAACGGCACGTGTTAAGGCAGCGAAAGCTGCTGCTAAGAAGCGTGCAGCAGCGGCGGCGGCAGCCAAGAAGTCTTCCAAAGGAACTAGTAATGCAACAGCATCCTTTAGTGGTAGTGGAGGTCCGTTATTGATGCCAGTAGGAAGTGCCCGGATTTCTTCTGGGTTCGGTAGACGAACACATCCAGTGACGGGTGAAGTAGGTAAGATGCATACAGGTGTTGATTTCGCTGTAGGACAGGGAACATCCGTTCATGCGGCGGAAGCGGGAACCGTTATTTTGGCAGAGTGGTACAGTGGTTATGGAAATGCTGTTATCGTTGATCATGGCGGCGGTATGTGGACGTTATACGGTCATCTTCGCAATGGAGGTACCAACGTTAAAGTAGGAGACCGTGTTAGCAAAGGTGAGAAAATTGCAGAGTCCGGAAGTACAGGCCAGAGCACAGGACCTCATTTACATTTTGAAGTACGTATCAATGGTAGTAGGGTTGATCCTATGCCTTACCTATAACATCTAAATCATGCTATGATTATAAATATTCCTACCCATTCGTACATATACTAGGTTGGGTAGGTTAGTGATAGTCTGACAAGAATAAGGCGGTGAGCATTAGCGATGTTAAAGAAACGTACGGCCGTATTACTGATGGTCGCTGCCATGATTTGTGGCAGTCTACTGACATTTTTCTTGAGTAATGGGAATAGTTATGCAGGAAAGGCAGTAAGCGGCGAAGGCTTACTTGCAAGCATAACAACCAGTACAGGTCTGAAGAAAGAAGAAGCTCAGAAAATTGGGACTGCACTCGACCTTATCAAAGGGAACTATTATAAGGATATTGATCGTAGCGTATTAGTAGATGGTGCGATTAACGGAATGATGCAATCACTTTCGGATCCATATTCCACTTATATGGGACAAGAATCCGCTCAGCAATTTGAAGAGTCGATTGAAGGGTCTTTTAGTGGGATTGGTGCAGAAGTTTCCTTGAAAGATGGAAATGTCACCGTCGTATCACCGATTAAGGGGTCTCCTGCTGAGAAAGCTGGCATCCGGTCTCTGGATATGATCCTTTCCGTAAATGGGGAGTCTCTTGAAGGTCTTGAATTAAATGCCGCTGTTTCTAAGATTAGAGGCGTCAAAGGGACAACAGCTAAAGTGGTAGTGAAACGTGAAGGTGTGGCCGAACCAATTGAATTCGCTATTGTTCGAGATGATGTGGATTTAGAAACGGTAAATGCTCGTATGGAGAAAGATGGCGTAGGGATTATTGAAATCACTCAATTCTCCTTAAATACAGCCGACCGATTCAAAGCGGAATTGTCCAACTTGGAGAAGCAAGGTATGAAGGGTCTTGTTATAGACGTTCGGAACAACCCAGGTGGTGTGCTTTCCGTCGTTATTGATATTGCGCAACAATTCGTACCTCAAGGCGAACCAATCGTTCAGGTGGAGAATAAAGAAGGTAAGCGAGATAAGAGCTTATCCAAGGGATCTAGTAAGTCGTATCCGATAACGCTGCTAATGAATAAAGGGTCTGCAAGCGCGTCTGAGATATTGGCAGGAGCGTTACAGGAATCGGCTGGTGTGATCTTGATGGGTGAGAATTCATTCGGTAAGGGAACAGTTCAGACGAGCTTTGACAAACAATTGGGTGATGGTAGTTTACTGAAGATTACCATTGCTAAGTGGCTTACACCTAAGGGTACTTGGATTCATGAGAAGGGTATTAAGCCTGATATTGCTGTATCTCAGCCAGATTACTTCTCTGTATCTCCGATTAACAAAGAGAAAAGTCTACAATACAATATGAACAGTGAAGACGTTAAGAGTGCTCAAGTCATGTTGAAAGGACTTGGATTTAATCCGGGGCGAACAGACGGGTATTTTGACCAAGCGACTGAGAAATCCGTCAAGAGCTTCCAGACAAGTAAGAAGCTTAAGGCAAATGGCATTATTGATGCTAAGACAGCGGTAGCTTTGGAAAGTGAGCTCATTAAACACATCCGAGACCCGTTAAATGATACGCAATTGAAACAAGGGATTGCGGAAGTACAGAAGGAAATAAAGGCAATGGCGTCGAAGAAGTAGAAGGCTGAACGTTAGCCTTCTTTTTTTTCTGAATATGGGGAAGCATACGCTTCATGAAGGACAGCGGAGTTGGTACTGTCTATGTATATATCGATGTAGTTGGACATTAGGGACATTAGTCATTATATGGTGTCGAGCCTTGGAGGAGTGTGAAGAAACTTTGGATGTAGCTTTAGAATTGTTATGGAATGTGACAGACGGTTTATTACAACTGTTGATTCAGCCCTTTTATTATATTTCAATCCTGTTTATTATGTTGTTTTATCGTCAACAAGTGTTGATGGAGCGGAAGTTATTCAGTGTAAGGTTACATAGTTGGGGACTTCAAGCTTGGCGTACGTTTGTAGGAGGGCTAGTAGCAGGCGTTGGTGTTTCATTAGTGATTGCTTTTCTAGGGATATCTTTAACACAGGAAGCGATTGTATGTATCTGGGTTGTGACGTTGGTGTTGTTATTCTTACGCGTGAGATACTTTTGTTTCGCTTATGCGATTGGGCTATTAGGTGTAATACAATTTATCGTGGATTTCTTTCCGAGATGGCAGCCGGGGTCATTCATGGGAACCATTGTTGGAACCGTAAGGGAGCTTGATATTCCTTCTCTTCTAGCTTTAGTTGCAGTGCTACATTTGGCAGAAGCGATTCTGGTAAAGAAACAAGGGGCTTCATTCGCCATGCCTCTGTTTGTGGAGAGTAAACGTGGAAAGTTAGTCGGAGGATATCAGATGCAAGCCTTCTGGGCGCTACCACTGTTCTTACTCATTCCAGCCCAGACGACGGGTAGTATATTGCCTTGGACGCCATTACTAGGAGGCGCTGGTTGGAGTGGCGGATTCAGTCTGTTAGCTCTTCCTGTTGTCATTGGATTTGGTGAGATGACGCAGAGCTTGCTACCTCAACAGAAAGCAAGCGTCACTTTCAGTAGACTCCTATTGTACAGCGTAGTTCTGCTTGCACTCAGCTTGCTTTCTGCTTGGTGGAGTCCACTTATGATTGTCGCAGCACTTGCGAGCTGCTTGTTGCATGAAGGATTGATTTGGTTCAGTCGCATAGAGGAACATCAGCGAAATGCAGTGTTCGTGCATCCCTCTAAGGGGTTACGTGTACTTGCTATTGTGCCTAACAGCCCAGCAGAGGAACTTGGTATTGTACCTGGAGAGACCTTGCTGAAGGTGAATGGCATTATGATCCATAGCACAGAACAGCTACATAGCTGTTTACGTATGAACCCTGCATTTTGTAAGCTAGAAGTACAGAACTTGGCCGGTGAGAGTAAATATCTTCAACGTCCTATTTATGCCGGTGATCATCATCAGCTAGGTGTTATTCTAGCTCCGGATCAGAATGTAGGTGTGACGGCGAGTATGAGACCTATTAGCATTTATCAAATTATCGGTATGAAATTGAACACGACTAAACGGGCTTCAATAAGTGACGAAGTACCTTCTCCTGAATCGGCAACGCAAGCAGTGATTGCCTTAGCTGAAACAGCTGCAACAACAGACATGGATATACCTGATCCAGTTATACGTTATCCATGGGATAAATAGCGTGCGTGTTGATCTTCCGTATTCTTATTTCACAGAATTCGTGAGATATAGAATCGCAATTTGTGTTCTATCTCGTAGCTGTGTCTTACTTAAGATGTCCGTAATATAATTCTTTACCGTACCTTCGCTCAGGAAACATGTCTGGGCGATTTCTTTATTTGATCGACCTTCTGAAATATGACGGACAATCGTCTGTTCCATAGGGGTTAGTCCGTATTGTTCTAACTTATGAGTACACGAAGCTTCGGATGCCTGCATAGGAGACGAGGGCATAGGCCGAAGGAAGGTTGTGAGCTTACGAGCGATATCCGGATGGATTAATATATCACCATCGTGTACAGTTTTGATTCCATGAATGATGCGATCGGGGGGGATATTCTTGAGTAAGTACCCACTGGCTCCATTCACTAACGCTTGAATAATAAACTCGTCATCATCGAAGGTTGTTAGCATCAGAACACGCGTATTTGGAAATTGTTCCTTCACCCGTTTGGTTCCTTCTACACCGTCACATATTGGCATTCGAATGTCCATGAGTACGACATCTACGTGTAGTCCAGATGCCAATAAGTCTACGGCATCTGCACCATGTGCAGCACAACCTACAACCTCAATATCAGAATCCATGGCCATTAATACTTTTAGACTTTCACGTATGAATTCATCATCATCTACGATTAATAAAGAAATCAATATATGTTCCCCCTTGTTCTATATTACTTCGTTCTTCTTGTACACTGGGAGCGTGGTAACAATAGTAAATGGATACTCCCACTGAATATCTATCGAACCACCCACCAACTTAACGCGTTCTTGCATGCCACTGAGCCCCATGCCTTGTTGTCTCGAATTCATATTCGTCGTAAGCTGAGTGATTTCACCAGTATTACTTACAGACATACTTACCTGCCCATCTTCAAAAGTGATGATAACTTCCACAGCTGTAGCTTTACCATGTCGTAGAGCATTCGTAATCGCTTCTTTAGCATTTTTGAATAATACAATCTGCAAACTCGGATACAACAGGATTGGGATGCCTTTGACCTTAAGATTGGTGTGAATTCCTGTTGCACGTCCAGTTTCCTCAAGTAATCGATCGATGGCGTATTCCTCCGTTAAAGAAGTAGCAGGGCGCATCTTTTTCACAGTATTACGCATATCATCCATGCTTCCGGACAGTTGGTCTCTAATCTGGATCATCATGTTCATACCTTGAGGATAATTGGTAGGCATAATGTGAATAGCTGCTTCCATCATCATTTTGACTCGAATTAGACGATGACCGATATCATCATGAAGGTGTCGAGCTATTCGCTCACGTTCGCCCGATTGTGCAGTGGCTTCTACTTGATGAGTAAACTCTACTAGCCGTTTATTTGTTTCATCTAGTTCGTAATGATTCTTACGAAGATCGTCGTAGCGTCGAATGAGATCTGCATGACTTTTCGTAGAATACTGAAGTAACGATAGTAAAACAGCGGTTAGAATGAATGAGAAATTGATGCAGATCATCCATAAAGCTTGCTCGTATTGAAAGGATACATTAAGAAGTATTAAATGGACACTTAACATGAACCAACGGGTCCTGCGATGAAGTAAGAAAACATAAGCGAATAATGAGGAGAGAGAGATAAAAAACATCAAATAACCATAGGTGTGACAGAGCCAGACAGAGAAGATGATGTCTATACATAACAATAGCTTTTTAGCGGAGAGTTTATGTATGAATCGATCTAATACAACTAGGGACATATAGAGGAGCAGAGTTACAATAAATTGACCATAATTATCATAACGGTATATGTAGATGGAGCTAAAACTGGCAATGAAGATGAAGCCATAGCGAAGAATACTTAGAAAAGATGAGAACAAGATACGCAACATCCTTTATAGGATAAAATGGGTCAATATGGCTTCATTATAGCATAGGACTAGAATCCTGAAGGAGATGACTTTCGTCACCTATATCATATGACCTTTAGTACCTCTCAAATACGCTGAACTTCAGTACAATAGGGAACAAGAAGTAGTTAGAGGGAGCGATGAATATGGCGTTTGTGGAAATAAAGGATGTAGTGAAACGATACGGTTCTAATATATCTGTTGATCATCTAAATCTGAGTATTCATGAAGGTGAAATCTTTGGTCTGTTAGGTCCAAATGGTGCAGGGAAGAGCACGGCGATCAATATGATGAGCGGACTAATGAAAATAGATCATGGAAGTATTTCTGTAGATGGGATATCTGTGAATGATCGACCCCTCGAAGTTAAGAAGCGTATAGGTCTTGTTCCTCAAGATCTAGCGTTATATGAGACGATGCCTGCGGCAGACAATGTGACTTTCTTTGCTAAGTTACATGGACTGCGAGGAAAGTTGTTGAAGGAGCGAGTGGAGGAGGCATTAGAGTTCGTAGGCCTACAAGACCGTGCTAAAGAGATGCCTGCGACATTCTCAGGAGGGATGAAAAGAAGGTTGAACATTGCTTGTGCAATCATGCATCACCCAAAATTGATTATTATGGATGAACCGACGGTAGGTATCGATCCGCAATCTCGGAATCATATCCTTGAATCCGTTCGTACTTTGAATAAAATGGGCTCAACCATTATTTACACAAGTCATTACATGGAAGAAGTAGCTGCGATCAGCGATCGGGTTGCGATTATGGATCAAGGACACATGATTGCATGTGGTACGCAGCAAGAACTCCGTGAGCGGGTATCGAGTTTGGAGAAGATTGTCATTAAGGCAACTCAGATTACAGAAGCGGTTATCGATGAGTTGAAACTTCATCCAAGAATTTCTAGAGTCTCGTCCTATGAAGATGTTATTGAGCTATATGTGGCTTCTTCCCAGCAAGAATTGCAAGACATCCTATTCATTTGTGCTAAGCACAATGTTATTTTACAGTCGCTAGCTTGTGAAGAGCCTGATCTTGAGTCTCTTTTTCTAAATTTAACGGGTCGCAAGCTACGTGATTAGGGGGTTGAAGTAGATGAATATTTGGATCATTGCGTGGTTTGAGCTTAGGAGAATGTTTCGAACGCGTACAGTAATAATGAACCTTTTTTTGTTGCCATTAATATTGATCTTTATACTAGGTACGGCCCTGTCAATCTTTTTCAATTCAGGTGATAAGATTCCCGATCTTGATCCTGTGAAGGTTGCGATGGTAGAAAGTGTTGGGAATAGAGGAGCGGTGACCTCTCAGTTAAATACCTACCTGCAAGGTCCAGATATTGTGAAAATGATTATTGTTCAAGATGTAGCTACAACAGAAGAAGCGGAGAAGCTGTTGCGGTCCCAAAAGGTGGATTATGTCGTTACGGTTCCTATTGATTTCGATCATCAAGTGATGAGCGGAAAGGAAGCGAAGCTCCAGTTGATGCTTGGGAGTAACAGAACGGCTAATATGGTTGCAGGAACGGTATTTGATAGCTTTCTAGATGAAATCAATCATGGGCAAGCAGTTGCATCTGTCGTAGGTTCAATGGGATTACATCAAGAAGTGGCTATTAGTTCAGGTGCGCCTGGCGATACCCATTCATATGTCACAGTAGGGAAGTTGAATGATGAAGCAACTTCATATTCTGCGGCGCAGTATTTTGCAGTGGCGATGTTGATCATGTTCCTATTATATTCGGGCAGTACGGCCAGTGATAGTTTATTTAGTGAGAGGGAAAATCACACATTATACCGCTTACAGTCTATGCCCATATCACATGCTCAGATATTAGTAGGTAAGATGATCGGGAGTAGCATTGTAGCAATGGTTCAGACACTTGTTATTATTGCTGTCTCCTATTTACTATATGGAACCAACTGGGGTCAACAGCCATTGTTGTTAGCGGTGACTTGCATGTTATTGATATTTGCTTCCATGGCGATCGCAGCAATCGTAGCATTGATGTCTAAATCGAGTTCCAGTGCCAGTAACTTCATGCAATTTTTAATAGTGGCAATGACCTTTTTTAGTGGAGGATTTCTACCTATTCCCGTTGGATTTATTCAGAATATCGGAGAGTTTACGTTGAATCATTGGGGGATGCAGAGTATTCTGCAAATCATGTTACATGGGGATATGTCTGAGATCATCTCAAGTATCGGTATGTTGGCAGGTATCTGTGCTGCTCTCTTAGCGGTTACAGCTATTGTTTATCGAAAGGTGGGATATCATGCATAGCTTAACGATTGCCTTGAATATGGTCAGAAGAATTATTGGAACCCGGAAAGGATTTATTGCTTTTATTATTCTACCTTGTGTTGTAGTCACGGCTACGATAGCGTTAATGGGTCAGAATAGTAATGCTAAGGTGAATATTCCTTACGTGAATCAAGATATAGGTCCTGCAGGTCAACATATTATCGATGAATTATCTAGAAATGATAATTATGAGCTGAAACCATTGAATGGTGAAAAAGAGCTTAGGGACACTATTATAGATAAAAAAGGAACATTGGGGATATTGATTCCTTCTGGATTCAGTGAACAATTACTACAAGGGAATGTGCAAGATATCCGCATGTATGAACTAATGGCGGGTGAAGCCGGGATTATGGTCAAAATGAATGTGAATAGTATCGTTGGAAGAATGGTACGAACGACAGAGAGTCTGAGCGTGATGAAGCTGGACGCGGGCATTCAATTAGATGTCTTTAGCAAGAGTCTGCAAGAAGTAAGTAAACATCTAATTGCGTCACAGAAAACAGATTATAATCTGTATACTAAGAATGGACTTACGAATGTGACTGGATTTACAATCATGTTCATGATGGGATTGGTAACGAGTATTGTTCGGATGATATTAGATGATCGTCGAAATAAAACCATGGCACGTATATATAGTGCACCTGTGAGGTCTTACCAAATCGCAGTGGGTCATATGATGGGAAGCTTCATTGTGGGGATCTTACAAATCATTATTATTCTGATCTTGAGTCGTTGGGTATTAGGATATGAGTATAATATTCCATTCTTTACACACTTTCTGATATTAGGTTCCTTCATGTTGGTAGCGATGGGTATAGCTAGCACCGTGGCTGGATTAGTACGAAATCCTAATAATGCCAGTATGATTAATAACATGATTATTACGCCAACTTGTATGATAGGGGGATGTTTCTGGCCGATATCTTTCATGCCGGATTACATGCAAAAGGCAGCTAATTTCGTACCGCAGAAGTGGGTCATTGAATCCGTTGAGAAAATAGCCTCAGGTGGTCAACTGGCGGATATCTGGCTACCTTTATCTATCTTAGGGTTGATGGCGGTCATTCTGCTCGCGATTGGATCAGCGATTTTACGTCCTAGCGATACGGGGGTTGGGGTGTAAGAGGGTTATATTATAAAAGATAAGGACAGCCGTTCTTCAACGGCTGTCCTTATTTGTGTTTACTACTCTTGCAGTTGACGAAGAACAATAATCTGCACACGACGATTACTCTGACGGCCAAGGGTTGTTGTGTTATCTCCTACAGGACGGGTATCAGCATAGCCAGCATATTGGAATCCTTCAGGCTTAAGGTTCTCTTGTTCAAGGAAGAACCGAAGAATAGATAAGGCGCGAGCTCCGGATAATTCCCAGTTATCTTTATACTTAGAGGAGTTCGTGATTGGAACATTATCCGTATGACCTTCGATACTGACTGTAGTTCCCAGGTTCTTGAAAAGGCTTGCGAGCTTAGCTAGTACAGGACCTGAAGCGGACTTTAGGTCTGCTCTACCAGCGTCGAATACGAATTGATCGCTAAGTGTAATAGAGATTCCCTGTGGTTTATCCGCCACGAAAATTTGATCATCCAATTGATTATCAGATACATATTTCGAGATGACAGACATCAAACCCTGCAACTCTTGTTCTTGCTGTCTGAAGGCTAGTTCACGTTCAGTTAATGCTTGTGGTTGTTGTTCCTGTATCTGTGTCTGAGTATCAGGCACTATTTCCTTCGCGGGTGGCGTTGTTGTAGTGTCAGGATTCTTATGTGTATATTTATCAGCGGTACCTGTTATTCCAGAACCTTCTTCTAGAATAGAATCACCAGATTTGAATGTCAGTTGAAGTGACTGAGTAACATCATCATATTTGCTCTTGTCAAGGGTGCTCATGGCATACATCATGACGAAGAAAATCAGCAGTAGAGTAATTAAATCTGCATAGGTTATGAGCCAACGGTCTCGACTACCATGTTCAGTCTTATTTCCTCGACCCCGAGATGGTCGCCTAGTCTGTTGTCTCATCAAGAACCCCTTTCTTCATGGAAGGAGGAGGGGTCAAATCTGTCGTCCTCATCATTTCGAACGAAATCTTTTTTCGGACAATTTGAGGGTGTTCTCCGTTCTGAATCGCAAGAATTCCCTGGAGAAGAAGCTCCATATTCTGAATTTCATCAGCACTTCGCGATTTAATTTTGGAAGCAATGGGCAAAAAGATAAGATTAGCACTAGCGACACCGTAAAGTGTAGCGATAAATGCAACAGCAATGGCAGGACCCAATTCAGTTGGATCTGACAGGCTGCCAAGGACATGAACGAGTCCCATGACTGTACCAATAATTCCCATCGTAGGTGCATAACCACCAGCAGATTCAAATATTTTGGCATAACCATCATGTTTCATTTCTGCGCGATCTATTTCAATCTCCATAATTTGTCTTACAAGAGCAGGTTCTGTTCCATCTACTACCATCTGCATACCTTCGCTGAGGAATAGGTTGGGGTGGTGTTGTGCCTTTCGTTCGAGAGCGAGTACCCCATTACGTCGTGCAGTAGTCGCCATCTGAACAATATCGTCGACTAATTCCTCCATGTCATTGTCTGGTCGAACAAAGGCATAACGTATGGCTTGTGGAATTGTCTTCAACCTTGCAGTTGGGTAACTTATGACTACAGCGGCAATAGTTCCACCGAATACGATAAGTGCTGCCGTCTGTTGAAATAATCCTGTAATTTGTCCGCCTTCCCATAAAAAGCCTCCAACGAGTGCAGCAAGACCGGCTAGTATACCTAATATTGTAACGATATCCATTGATGTGTTCCTCTCCGATCTAAATGTTAGGATTTGCATACCCTATCTGATCCGAGTATAATAATGGGAACAGATATTCTTATATAGGTTAATATTCCTTGTATTATATATCGGGAATTCTCGACATATTCTTTAACTATTTTAGATGATAAGGGTGGTATTGGGCAATGAGTGATATTGTGATTAGTAACAAGCAGTTCGAGCTTGAATCGGAATACTCTCCGCAAGGCGATCAGCCCACAGCCATAAAGGAATTGGTAGAGGGGATTAGGAATGGTAAGAAAGAACAAACATTGCTAGGTGCAACAGGTACCGGCAAGACATTTACCATTGCTCAAATGATCAATAAGGTAAACCGCCCAACGCTTGTGATTGCACATAATAAGACTTTGGCTGCACAGCTTGCGGCTGAGTTCAAAGAGTTCTTCCCTAATAATTCGGTTGATTATTTCGTTAGTTATTACGATTACTTTCAGCCTGAAGCCTATATACCTTCAACGGATACGTACATTGAGAAGGATTCAAGTATAAATGAAGAAATTGATAAGCTTCGACATTCGGCGACGAGTTCATTGTTCGAACGTCGTGATGTAATTATTGTAGCGAGTGTCTCATGTATCTATGGTCTGGGATCACCACGTGAGTATTCAGACTTACTGCTCTCGTTGCGTGTTGGGATGGAGAAGTCTCGCCAAGAGATTCTGAGTCGACTTGTCGATATTCAATATCAACGTAATGATCTCAATTTTGTACGCGGAACTTTCCGTGTACGGGGGGATGTCATCGAGATCTTCCCAGCTTCCAAAGGGGAGCAAGCGCTTCGAGTTGAATTATTCGGCGATGAGATTGAGCGAATTACGGAGATTGATGTACTGACTGGCGAATTGGTTGGCGAGCGGGATCATATTGCTATATTCCCAGCCTCTCACTTTGTAACCAAAGAAGAGACGATGAAGATTGCCCTCGTTAACATTGAACGGGAGCTTGAAGAACGATTAACAGCGTTGAGGTCGGAAGGAAAGCTATTGGAGGCTCAGCGACTAGAGCAACGCACGCGGTATGATATTGAGATGATGAATGAAGTCGGATTCTGTTCTGGGATTGAGAACTATTCAGGACCACTAACATTCCGGGAACCAGGAGCTACGCCGTATACATTAATGGATTATTTCCCTGAAGATATGTTGGTCGTTATTGATGAGTCGCATGTCACATTACCTCAAATTCGGGGGATGTATAATGGTGACCGTGCGCGGAAGACCATGCTTGTGGATCACGGATTCCGACTACCTTCGGCTTTGGACAATCGTCCACTCAGATTCGAGGAGTTCGAAGAAAAGATTAGCCAGATCGTATATGTATCGGCTACACCGGGACCTTATGAGCTAGAACATTGTCAGACGATGGTACAGCAGATTATCCGTCCAACGGGCCTTCTAGACCCTATTATAGAAGTTAGGCCAACCAAGGGGCAGATCGATAACCTTATTGAGGAGATCAGACTTCGTATAGAACGTAATGAACGAGTGCTAGTAACGACACTTACGAAGAAGATGTCTGAGGATTTAACGGATTATTTGAAGGAGATTGGTATCAAGGTTAGGTATCTACATTCCGATATTAAGACATTGGAACGTTTGTCTATTCTTCGAGATTTACGTCTAGGTACTTTTCATGTATTAATAGGTATTAACTTATTACGAGAAGGTCTAGATTTACCAGAGGTATCACTTGTAGCCATACTGGATGCAGATAAAGAAGGGTTCCTTCGTTCAGAGAGATCACTTATTCAGACGAGTGGTAGAGCCGCGCGTAACTCAGAAGGTTATGTCATTATGTACGGTGATAAGATTACGGATTCGATGCGGAAGGCCATTGATGAGACGTCACGTCGACGTACGATTCAGATCGCTTATAATGAGCAACATGGCATTACACCTCAGACGATCGTTAAGAGAGTAAGAGATGTCATTGAAGCTACGAAGGTAGCTGACTCCAAAGCGGATTATCTCACAGGAAATGTATCGAAGATGTCGAAGAAGGACCGTCAATCGGTTATTCAGCGGCTTGAAATAGAGATGAAAGAAGCGGCGAAGAACTTACAATTCGAAAGAGCTGCGGAGCTGCGTGATGCTTTATTAGAGCTAAAAGCAGAGTAAATAGATAAGATGAATGATGTAATAATGATCGTTCACTTTTCAAATGTGTAAGAGTATAAGGAGATGATAACCGTTGGCAAATGAGAACATTATTATAAAGGGCGCTAGAGCCCATAATCTGAAGAATATTGATATTACGATTCCGAGAAATCGTTTTGTCGTGTTGACAGGACTAAGTGGCTCAGGTAAGTCATCTTTGGCGTTCGACACGATCTATGCGGAAGGCCAACGGCGTTATGTAGAGTCCCTTTCTGCTTACGCACGTCAATTTCTAGGTCAGATGGAGAAGCCAGATGTAGATTCTATTGAAGGTCTGTCACCGGCTATTTCTATCGATCAGAAGACGACGAGCCGCAATCCTCGATCTACTGTGGGAACAGTGACTGAGATTTATGATTATTTACGGTTGTTATTTGCACGTGTGGGTCATCCTCACTGCCCAACTCACGGTATCGAGATTACATCACAGACCGTGGAGCAGATGGTGGATCGGATTATGCAATATCCTGAGAAGACGAGGTTACAACTTCTAGCTCCTGTCATTTCTGGGCGTAAAGGAGAACATAAATCGCTGTTTACGGATATCAGTAAGCAGGGTTTTGTTCGCGTGCGTGTGAATGGAGAACTTCGAGACTTGTCGGAGGATATCGAACTTGAGAAGAATAAGAAGCATACCATTGAAGTCGTGGTTGACCGTATTGTCATCAAGGAGGATGTGGAGTCCAGACTAGCTGATTCCATTGAGACTGCATTGAAATTATCAGGTGGACAATTATTAGTTGACGTTATGGGCGAGGAAGAACTGCGATTCAGTTCGAACTTCGCATGTCCTATTTGTGGATTCAGTATGGAAGAGCTGGCACCAAGAATGTTCTCGTTCAATAGTCCATTTGGGGCATGTACGGAGTGTGATGGCCTTGGCGTGAAGATGATTGTGGATCAGGACTTATTGATTCCAGATATGAGTAAATCGATTGAGGATGGCGCCTTCTTAGCTTGGACAGGAAGTACATCTAACTATTATCCACAGTTCTTGAAATCGGTGTGTGAACACTTCACTATCCCACAGGATGTTCCGGTCAGTGAACTGAAGCCAGATCAGATGGAGAAGTTGTTACATGGGACGGGAGAGCAGAAGGTTCGATTCAAATACGAGAATGACTTTGGACACCGTAAAGAAGCGCTCGTGATTTTTGAAGGCATCATTCCGAATCTAGAACGTCGATATCGTGAGACGGCATCGGAAGGAATTCGTGAGTTCATTGAAGGATTCATGAGCGCCAAGCCTTGTGAGGTATGTAAAGGTCATCGTCTAAAGAAAGAAATATTAGCTGTGACGGTGGACAATCATAATATCGCAGATGTAACCAGTCTCTCGATCGGAGATGCGATGAAGCTGTTTGATAGTCTAGTATTGAGCGAGAAGGAGACGGCCATTGCTACGATGATCTTGAAGGAGATTGATAGTAGACTTGGGTTTCTCGTCAATGTGGGCTTAGATTATTTGTCTTTGAGTCGTGCAGCAGGGACATTATCAGGTGGTGAAGCACAGCGCATTCGCCTAGCCACTCAGATTGGTTCTAGCCTGATGGGTGTCCTCTATATTCTAGATGAGCCAAGTATAGGTCTGCACCAACGTGATAACGATCGATTAATAACGACGCTTTTGCATATGAGAGATTTGGGGAATACACTTATTGTGGTTGAGCATGATGAAGATACGATGATGGCGGCGGATCATATTATTGATATCGGACCAGGCGCAGGAATTCATGGGGGTCAAGTGATTGCTCAAGGCACACCACAAGAGATTATGGACCATCCAGACTCGCTAACAGGACAGTACTTAAGTGGACGTAAATTCATCCCAGTGAGTAGTAATCGGCGTAAGCCTGAAGACCGCTGGTTGGAAATTAGGGGTGCCAAAGAGAATAATCTGAAGAACCTTAATGTGAAGATACCTTTAGGGGTGTTCACTGCAGTTACTGGTGTATCAGGTTCAGGTAAATCTACGCTTATCAACGAAATTCTCTATAAGAAGCTAGCTCGTGAATTGAATCGGGCGGTCAAAGTACGACCTGGTCAGCATAAGGAGATTAAGGGATTAGAGCATCTGGAGAAGGTTGTTGATATTGACCAATCGCCTATTGGGCGTACACCAAGATCTAATCCGGCTACGTATACAGGTGTATTCGATGACATCCGTGATATATATGCTCAGACCAACGAAGCGAAGATGCGGGGCTATAAGAAGGGTCGATTCAGCTTTAATGTGAAGGGTGGGCGCTGCGAAGCGTGTCGTGGTGATGGAATTATTAAGATAGAGATGCACTTTCTACCTGATGTTTATGTTCCTTGTGAGGTATGTAAGGGTAAACGTTATAACCGTGAAACCTTGGAAGTTAAATATAAGAATAAGAGCATTGCAGAAGTGTTAGATATGACCATTGAAGATGCTACTGAGTTCTTTAAGAATATTCCACGTATTCACCGTAAGTTACAGACGATACTGGATGTGGGACTTGGCTATGTGAAGATGGGGCAACCAGCAACGACACTGTCGGGTGGAGAGGCACAACGTGTGAAGCTTGCTTCAGAACTATACCGTCGAAGTACAGGTAAGACTTTGTATATTCTTGATGAGCCAACGACGGGTCTTCATGTAGACGATATCGCTCGACTGTTGACCGTTCTTCATCGTTTAGTTGACTCTGGAGAGACCGTTCTTGTCATTGAACACAATCTCGACGTCATTAAGACGGCGGATTACCTAATTGATCTAGGACCAGAAGGCGGTAGTGGTGGGGGTACGATCTTAGCAACGGGTACACCGGAGCAGCTTATAAAAGTAGAGGGATCTTACACCGGCAAGTATTTGAAGCCTGTGCTTGAACGTGATATTGCACGAAGTAAAGCTATGGAAGTGTATAGCTAACAATGATTTATGGTCATGTAAGAATAAGCGTAGTGATCGCGTATTTGTATTGTTGATCACTATACTTTAGAAGTTTGGCAGGTATTAAATAGTCTCCGCCTTCTAACAAGGTGGAGGCTATTTGACGATTACGGGTGCCTTATTGGAATGAATTTGAGTTCATATAAACAATGAATAAAATCATATACAAAGCGTGGGAATCCTCCTTTTTAGAGAATATTCCGTGACAAATTCATTTTTTTCTAAAATCGGGGCTTGCATAAGATAGATCGGCAGGATAACATATAAATATAGGTAAAAATTGACGTGATGTTTCATAGAGGGAGGTACACTGTATGTTGTTGGCAGAAGGTGCTGAGGCTGTATCTAATTTCCATACGTTCGATATATTTATGATTATTTTTACAATCCTAATTTTAATTGGGGTCGTACGTTTGGTAACACAGCCTGTTAAGAATCTATTCGCTATTGGGTTTAGCGTAGTTAGTTTATTGGTCTTCCTATACTCGGATTATGCGATGGTATTAGGATGGATTGGCTAGGATCACAAGAATACTTAGAAGAAAGCAACACCAACGAAGACACCTTACTGCGGATGCAGAATCAAGGCGTCTTTTTTTGTAGTGTTTAAGTGGTGGCGGAATTTGGTTATGGTGGTACGTCTTACAAAGTGCTGTTGTTTTTATAGGGACAGTGTATCGAATAAATATAGGACTTCTAGCAATTGTTCGGGCTGAAATAGTATGATACATTTGGGATATTCCTTACATAAATGAATATGATGATATAGCAACTTAGAGAGATCTTCAAGGGAGATAAAGAGAGCTAGATATGAGAGGGTTAGGTGAGGAAAGAATGAATAGGGTGGGGAAGAACGGTGCAATAGCGCTGTTATGTGGCCTTATGCTGATGAGTGGTGTGGGCACTGCCCAGGCGCAACAAAAGGGGACAACCCAGAGTGCCAAGCAAAGTACAGCTAAGGTATCGAATAAAGTAAGCACAGATCAGGTTCCACAAATCGTAAAAGAAGTATCACCATCGGTCGTTGGAATTATAGGTAAAGGCGATGTTAGTCAGGTAAATAGTAATTCAGATCGATATAATCTAGTACATGGAACGGGTGTAATCATTCGTTCGAATGGATGGATTGTGACCAATGCTCATGTTGTTAAAGGTTTAAAGAATGCTACGGTCGTTACAACAGATGGAAAGAGTTATAAAGTAAAAGAAGTGTTTACGGATGAGACAAGCGATCTTGCACTTGTGAAGATTACGGCAAACGGTCTAATACCGGTGAAGTTCGCTAAATCTATTCAGGATACAGAAGTGGGGGAAAAGGTTATTGCAATCGGAACTCCCATCTCGTTCTCATTACGTAATTCGGCAACGGTAGGTGTTGTAAGCGGACTTAATCGAGGTGTAAATGCTTCTTACCGCTTAATCCAGAGTGATACTGCAATTAATCCAGGGAATAGTGGTGGACCGCTAGTCAACATGAAGGGTGAAGTATTGGGTATTAATACGATGAAATTCGCTGCCGTAGGGGTCGAGAATATGGGTTTCTCCATTCCAACGGATACGGTACAATATGTGATCAATCAATTGATGAAGTATGGAGAAGTGAAGCGTCCAAGCCTCGGTCTTACGCTAGAGGAAAGTTGGTCTGCTATTGTGGGTCTCCCTACAGATGATCCATTAACGGTAACTAAGATCCTTTCTAAGGAAGCTGAAAAAGCGGGCATACATGAGGATGATGTGCTCTACAGTATTAACGGGATAAAGGTAACTTCTGTGGTGGATATTAACGAGATGTTCAAGGCGTACTTACCTGGTCAGACTGTCAAACTATTGATGCAGAGTGATGGGGACATCGTTATCCGTAAGTTAGTACTGAGTCGCCAAGGTCTAGTCCTTGATGAGGAAAGCGAGGATTATGAACTATGATAATCGGGATAAGAAATGTGATGGAAATGAAGAAGATGAGACTCCGCCACTGGGCGTGCATCTCCATGTGTATGATCATGTTTCTAACAGGTACAATTCCTGCGTTCGCAGCAGATAGTGGAAATACATTGGAATTGAAGCTCAAAGTAGGGAGTACGATTGCGGTCATTAATGGACAACAAGTGGCTATTGGTAAGCCTTACATAGATCATTTGACGACGATGGTTCCATTGGGTGTGTTTAAGAGGGCTTTTGAAAGCCAAGTTCGTCTTGAGAACTCTAATCAAGTAAAGGTGACCTATGGGACACACACGTTAAGTATGACAATAGACAGTCATTTGGCTTGGGTGGATGGCAAAAAGGTGAAGCTAGATGTAGCACCTACGATGAAATCAGATACACTAATGGTTCCGGTACGTTTCGTAGCTCAGGGTATAGGGGCTAAGATTGGCACAAGTTCGGTTGGGGAGATCGTGATTACTTTAGAGTCCACAGGGGATAAGGTAGTAACGGATGACACGAATATTGATAGTGATGTAGGTAAGACCAAGCTTGGTAACAGTTATTACAATTGGACGATGAACTACCCAACGGGTCTAATCATTGGAGAAGGTGGAGGGTATGAGAGTATCGCTTCATTCAACGATTCAGAGGAATCTTATTACATCGAAGTTCATGCCAATAAACAAGAAGTGGAGCTTCAGGCGGAGGATATCTTACAACAGTTGGTTGAAGATGCGAAGGATTCAGGGGAAGTCGTATTGGACCGTGAATCTTATCCATTAGTTGGCGTTCCTTATGCCCGTATTGTAACGAAAGATTCGGATGGGACGATCTGGGAAGTTCGGGGATATTATGATCACGAGCAGTTGTACGAAGTATATCTTGCTGACTTCAAGGCGCAAAATTATAAAGAAGTAAGTAAATATTCAACCTTATTAAATTCATTTAAAACAAACTTCAATAAGCAAGACAAGGCCGTCAAGGATTTGTCCAGTGTCGTTAACGGTATGCGAAACGTCTATAACGGCGATTATGGTATTTCTCTAGATGTACCTGCTGGCTGGGATATGGATAATGAGAATATGTATTACGAAAGTGAAGATGGAAGTTATCTTAAGCTGAATGTGACTTCAGCTCCTAAAGGATCAAGCCTGGAACAATGGAGCGGGCAAATGAAGAAATGGCTGGGAGAATCTTTTGTCAACGAATCATATAAAGTGGTGGCTACGTATCCGATTGTCATATCGGGTAGTACAGCACTCGTTAACGAAGTTCAATACAATTATGGTGACGGATGGACAACAGAATATGAAGTGATGTTAGAGAAGAATGGATTCCGATACTATGCAGAGTATGGGGTGCCAGAGGATCAGAAGGCGGACTTAGCGCACTTTAAGGATATTATGAAGTCCATCGATATTGAGTATGAAGTGGTCTCTGACACATTTGGGAGAATGGAAGAAGACGCTTATCTGATCGATAAATCAAAGATCATTACGAAGTCTTCAAAGGCTTATAAGTTCAAATTGAATGTGCCACAATTCTGGACACCTATGAAGGATCGATTCGAGAGCTCTCCGATAGAGTACCAATATACAGGTGGGCGCTTTATGATAACAGCTGAACCAGATACTTCTGTCGAAGAGGCGGTCAGTCAGTTAAGAGCATATTATAATGAAGCTACCAAGAAGTCTAAGGATTTGATTATTCGTGGGATTGAGAGCACAACATTTGCGGGTGTAAATGCAACGGTGTTTAAGTTACATCAGGTTAAGAATGGTATCCCGTACGAGGGTGTCCAGATGCTATTTAGTAATAATGGTATAACGTACACGGTGACAACGGCATTAAATGATGCGAATGCTACACAGGTGCAGAAGGATGCACTGGAGAAGGCACTGAAGTCTTTCGCATTCACGAAGCTAAATTAATAGGTATGAAGGAGAGCAACCTTAAGGGTTGTTCTTTTTTTGAAATGAATGGGAAAGGTAGAAGGTTAGTGTGATATTTGGTACAATAGATAAGTTAAAGATATAATAGCTGTTAATGTGTTGTAGTTGAAGGTCATTTCATCATGATCAGAATTATATAAGAAGTTAACTGGCGATAAGGCTAGTTTAGGAGGATATAGATGCAGAATCAAGGTATACAAAGAGGAGACGTTGAGTTATTAGCGCCAGCCGGTGATTGGGATTGTATGAGAGCAGCGGTTGCTAATGGAGCAGATGCAGTCTTTTTCGGAGTGGAAAAGTTTAATGCGCGTGCACGTGCAAATAATTTCCGTATGGAAGAGCTGCCGGAGATTATGGCGTTTCTTCACAGTTATGGAGTTAAGGGATTTCTAACGTTTAATATTTTAGTATTTGAGAATGAGTTAGCAGATGCTAAGGAACTTATAGAAGCTTGTGTGGATGCAGGTGTTGATGCCACGATCGTACAAGATTTAGGTCTAGTGAAGATGATTCGTGAGATATCACCTGACTTTCCGATTCATGGATCCACGCAGATGACGATTACGTCACCAGAAGCGGTTGAATTTACGAAGCCTTGGGATATGGAGCGTGTAGTATTAGGCCGTGAGAATAATCTGAAGCAGATTAAGAAGATTGGTGAACAAGCAATGCTACCGATGGAAGTATTTGTCCATGGCGCACTATGTGTTTCTTATTCTGGTCAGTGTCTTACTTCGGAAGTATGGGGAGGACGTTCAGCGAACCGTGGGGAATGTGCACAAGCTTGTCGTCTGCCGTATGATTTGATGGTTGATGGGGTTCAGAAACCGATGGGGGATATCTCCTACCTGTTATCACCTAAGGATCTAGCTGCTATCGATATCATGCCGGAATTGATCGAAGCGGGCGTAACTTCATTTAAAATAGAAGGACGTCTTAAGACGCCTGAATATGTGGCTAACGTGGTTAGTAAGTACCGTAAAGCGATTGATCGTTACTTCGAAGGTGATTCTACGCCTCCAAGTAAGGAAGAAATACGTGAACTTGCGCAAAGTTTCTCACGTGGTCTTACGCACGGTTTCTTAGATGGAACGAATAATAAGAAGCTTGTGGAAGGAACATATCCTAAGAGTCGCGGTGTATATCTTGGTAAAGTTGAACAAATTCTACGTGATGGTGTTGTCTGCCGAATTGATGCACCGCTGAAGCGTGGCGACGGAATTGTATTCGACGCAGGGGACCCTACCAAGAAGGAAGAAGGCGGACGCGTTTACGATATACGCCGTAAAGGCGTGAAGATCGAAGGCGAAGCTGGAGAAGGTTGGGTTATTGATATCGTAGCCGGACGTAACGATGTTAATCTACAAAGATTAAATGTCGGAGACCGTGTATGGAAAACGAACGATCCTGCACTCGACAAGCGTTTGCGTCAGACGTATGAGACGGAGAAACCGTACAGAGTGTTCCCGGTTGAAGTGAAGGTTGTCGGTCATGTGGGTGGATTACTCACGACATGGTGGACGGATGTACAAAAGGGGACAATCGTTCAAGTCGATTCCGAGATGGAATTGGAAACGGCGCAGAAGCGTCCTATGGACTATGCTCTGCTGGAAGAACAATTCGGACGCCTAGGCGGGACCGTGTTCCAGCTTGAGAAGCTTGATGTCGAGCTGCAAGGCGACGTCATCGTACCTATGCGTGAGCTGAACAGCATCCGCCGCCGTGCGGTGGAATTGCTCGCTGGCGAGCGTCCGAAGCCGCCCGTATACGTGAAACGGGCGATTGAGGTGTACGGCGATGCGGCGCGAAGCGCATCGAAGCCTGTGGCGCGTGACGAAGCGGAGCTCACAGCGTTATGCCGCAGCCTGCCGCAGGTGCAGGCTGCACTCGATGCAGGTGTTGGTATGATCTACGCCGACTTCGAGTTCATTAAGCAGTTCCCGGCAGCAGTAGAAGCTGTTCGTGCTGCAGGTAAAAAGATTGCACTAGCAACGCCGCGTATTCATATGCCTGGCGAGAATGGCTATCACAACAACATTCTGCGTCTACAGCCAGATGCTGTACTGGTACGTAACACAGGAGCGTTATACTTCTATCTACGTTACCGTCAAGAACATCCAGATGCAGTGCATCCGAAGCTTATTGGCGACTTCTCATTGAACATCGCTAACCATAAAGCAGCTGACCTATTCATCGAAGCTGGATGTGATATCATCACACCATCGTATGATCTGAACATTCAGCAGATGGTCGACATGCTTGGACGTGCTAACACGTCTAAGATGGAGATTGTTATCCATCAGCATATGCCAATGTTCCATACGGAACACTGTGTGTATTGTACATTCCTAAGCGAAGGGACAGACTTCACGAACTGTGGACGTCCATGTGAAGATCACAGCGTGTCGCTACAAGATCGAATTGGAATGTCTCATCCGGTACGTGTAGATGAAGGATGCCGCAATACAGTCTATAATGCTGTTGAGCAATCCGGTGCTGAGTATCTAGATAACTTTATGGAGCTTGGTGTATCGCAGTATCGTATCGAGTTTCTTGAAGAGACACCTGAGCAAGTGCATGAAGTCATTGACCTCTATAAACGTGCACTCCGCGGAGACATCAGTGGATCGCAAGTATGGCGTACACTGAAAGCAACCAATCAACTTGGTGTAACACGTGGACAGCTAGTTAAATAGATAATCGTTCATAAGACGATGAGATTATAAAAAGGACAGCTTACCGAGGTTTATCTGCGGTGGGCTGTCCTTTTTTTTGCGAAATATAAGGAAAATGTATAGATACACTATTGAACTGAGTAAATGACCGATTCAAATCATTTTGTGATGATTTCAATAACGTAAATGAGAGACTACCTGACGATGTAATTATTTGTTACAATTATTGCAATGTAATTGGAATATAATAGGCATTCTAATAAATGCTAGATTAGGAGACTCAAGCAAATGAAAATCCGTAAAGCGATTATTCCGGCTGCAGGCTTAGGCACAAGGTTCCTACCAGCGACGAAAGCAATGCCCAAGGAAATGCTACCGATTGTGGATAAGCCGACCATTCAATATATAGTTGAGGAAGCTGTTGCATCTGGCATTGAGGATATCATTATTGTCACTGGGAAAGGCAAACGGGCGATCGAGGATCACTTTGACTATTCATTTGAACTTGAGCACAATCTTGAATCTAAGGAAAAGTGGGATCTACTCAGTGAAGTTCGCAAGTCCTCAGAAATGGCCGATATACACTATATTCGCCAGAAGGAACCGAAAGGATTAGGTCATGCCATCTGGTGTGCCCGTAAGTTTATAGGTAATGAACCTTTTGCTGTCCTGCTTGGGGATGATATTGTAGAATCGAATCAACCCTGCCTCAAGCAAATGATTGATCTGTATGAACACTACCAGTCTTCCATTGTTGGTGTGCAACCCGTTCCATGGAATGAAGTGTCTAGGTACGGGATTGTAGATGGTGTCTCCATAGAAGAACGGGTCTACCAAGCTAATAGATTGGTAGAGAAACCGGCAGAAGAGAATGCTCCCTCTAATCTAGCAATCATGGGAAGATATATTCTAACACCACATATATTTGAATTGCTCGGCGAACAACATGAAGGTGTGAATGGTGAGATTCAACTGACAGACGCTATTTCTAGACTAGTAGAGGTAGAGAGAGTACTCGCATATCACTTCGAGGGTCAGAGGCATGATGTAGGGGAGAAGTTAGGGTATATCGAGACGACGATCCATTATGCATTACAACATCATGATTTAAGAGAGCAACTACTTAAGTATATGAAACAAACGATTCATCAAATTGAGCATTCATAGGATTAAATATCCATAGGCAAAGAAACAATCTCTCCTGAGTGGAAGTCTTCTTTCAATCATACATAAAACAGCTACCATCCTCTTATAGGATGGTAGCTGTTTCTATTCAATCAGTATGACATTTAAAAGTTCATTTGTACGAGAGCATCAACTTGTTGTTTCTCCGTTGGATCAAGCTGGATTAGACGATCAAGAACGACTTGATCCGTTGTACCCTGTTTTATGAGAGCAGCAACATACCATCTTGCAATTTCACGGTTAACGGGGTCACTTAAGTCTTCTAGAAGTCCAAGTTTCAGTGTTTCAGCTGTCTTATCTGGTTGATTAAGTAGATACTGCATCTTACCTGTATTCAGGATCATTGCTGGAGTATTTGCGAATGCTCGTCCAGCCATTTGCCCTTCCGGTAGAGTAGCTAGATGTACAAGTCCAGCTTGTATCTTATTGAATGCTTCAATACCTGCATTGAAGTATTTATCTCTAGAAGTGAGATCCTTCTTGCTTTGGGCATCGGTACCCAATTCATACCCTTGTGAGATAATCCGTTCATACCATTCAATATCCCAGTTGAAGTTCTTAGAATTCGTTACTAGTAGATCGAAGGCTTGTGCTTGTTCACCTTTTAATGAATGGAACTTGATTAAATGGTTGATGATATTCTTGTTATAGGGTTCATCTTCATGTGCCTTAACCATCATTTGATATCCAGAAAGATAGAAGTCCTCGTTCTGTGTCTGCGAGTAGACTTGTTGATAAAGAGAAGATAACAGAAGCGTCGAATCTGGATGACTCTTACGGATACTAAGGTCTTCATCTAGCGGTGCCTTAATTTCCTCGAAGGATGTACTCGTCTGGACCAACTTCCTTGCCTCAAGTCCAGCGTTACTTGCCTGAACATATCGGATGGAAGTGATTAGGATGACAACTGCACCTATGCCGACTACTATGCTATATAGAGCACTCCAGCCTCTCCCGCGTAAGCGGAGTTGTTGGAAACGTAGTGGCTTGCTTTCCATAACAGCGGCCATACCTCCAAGACCAAGATATACGAGAATACCGATGAACACATAACTCATATTGAAGTCCAAGATACTATGCAACAGAATAGATAAGGTCAGAATAAGATATAAGAAATGAGATTCGCGTCCTTCTTCATTCCCTCTTATGTAACCACGAATATATTTATAGAATATAAAGATCAGGAATGATATAAATACGATAAATCCAAGGATGCCGACCTCTACCAAGTATTGAAGGAAGAAGTTATGTGCTTGACGGCTGGTATACGGGTTATTCTGATATTTCTCATAGAGTACAGCCCAAGCACCACCACCTGCACCTATGACAGGATAATCTTTAACAACTTTCACAGCATCTTTATAAAAGGTTAACCGTTCCAGTACACTATGCTGTTGGAAATTGATATTCTCGAGCCGTGTACTTACATTATCAGGGAGAATATTACGGGCACTGGTTCCGATGAAGAGGAAGGCTATCAAACCGACCACAACGACAGATCCTACTGGAATCCATAGGCTAGCCATTTTACGATTAGACCAAGAAGCAAGACCTCGTTCTAGATGAGAAACGATAAACTTTTGAATAACCCATAAAAGTAGTGCAACAATGGCGGATGTAATAAGTAAATATCCCCATCCCTTAGCAGCAGCCCCACCTTCGTAAGTCCTATTCAATTGTAATCCGAGATCAGTCACTTTCTTCGAAATCGCTAAGGAAGCCATCCCGGCAATACCGATGTATGCCACCCAGAGAATCTGTTTAGCAGGCTTCAAGAATAATAATAGAAGAACAAACACCACGGGCAGCATAACCAATCCTCCACGTGACAGTGTTAAGAGAATGGATAGGATAATTGGGACTAACATGAATCCGTGTATGACTTGGCCATACCACTTACGAGATTTAATCAGAAAGAACACTGCTGCGAATAAGAATGCCATTAGAAATGCTGCGTATGTATTGGCATATTGAAACACTGACGTCAGACGTAGCCCGTTAGAGTCCGACATGACCGCATCTGTGTACTTACCATTCAAGATACCGATAGAGAACCAAGCTACTAATTTTCCTGCAAATTTCCATTGTCCGAACCAGTTCAGCAGTCCAAAACCAACAATAATATAGGCAATAGCCATAATCGCGAGCTGAATCACTCTATTCGCAAACTTATCCCTCAGTAAGAATAACCCAACGATGAACATCGCCGTATAAGTCGACTGAATAATGACCATATTTATTGCCATTGAATGAGAGGCGGCACCAAAGAGTGCGAGTATATACGTAATAGGTAATAATAATATCCACACAGCAAGCCAATCTCTTTGATCTTCTAATTTGATAGTCTTGTAGTAGTTGGCACCACATACTAGCAGGATTACAGACGCCATAGCTGAAGCCCAGAACAACGGTTTCTCAAATTGAAGCATTTGTCCATTGAATAACGCCACTTGAAATGGTGACCAAGCTAAATATAGAATGATAGAGGCTAATAACACCCAGTAAATTACAGGTGTTTTCGAGACGACTCTCGACCCTTTGGAATGTTTACCGTATACTTGTTTAGACAAGCTCTTCAATCTCCTTTATATGTAATTATGAACAATATTTTATCATAGGGAACCAAAATAAGACAGAACACCAAGGATTACTTATATGGAAGTTCTAAACTAAGTTACTAGGACTGAAGGAGTACGAAATGAAATCAAATAAAATAATACTTTCTGTAATAGGAATCATGTTACTGTTTCTATTTTTCAATATCTTTTCTTCCTATCAAAAGAGTGAATCCCATTTAAGTTTTCAATTCAAATTGATTTCTGATCAATCGGATGACTACCAGTTATTTTATATTACCAAGGAAAGTCAGGAGTGGTCGGAGGAGCAATCGATTCATCAAGCTTATGATCGGTCAGGAACTTGGAAAACCTTTAAATATAAAATACCTAAGGACGTATATTCTCTTAGGTTAGATCTGGGTAATCAGAAGGCGATAGTTAAAATACAAGATGCTCAGTTAAAAGGGAACTCCAAAGTAGCCATTTCTCTCAGTGAAATCATGACTAAACAACATGAAGTGAAGATAATTAGTCAGGTGGATGATGAATTGGAGCTAGGAGTGGCTGATAAAGATCCACATATAATCTTGGATATTAAACCACATCGAGACGCGGCAATACAGGGTAATAGCTTGTTTAATACGACCTGGATTTCATTTGCTAGTATTATAACTACTTTAGTAAGTTTGTATATTATCAATTCGATCAAAGAGGTATACAGATTTTTGAAAGAAATATACAAAGGGAGAAGGCTAATTACCAGCCTAGCTAAAAATGACTTTAAAACTAAATATGCTTCTTCCTACTTAGGGGTAGTCTGGGGTTTTATTCAACCCTTACTCACTATTATTACATACTGGTTTGTATTTCAGATCGGATTGCGAAGTGGTAATGTATCGGATGTTCCATTCATACTTTGGTTTATAGTTGCCATTATTCCATGGTTTTTCTTTTCAGAAGCCTTATCGAGTGCTACAAATGTGTATTCAGAATACAGTTATCTTGTAAAGAAAGTAGTATTTAAGATTGAGTTGTTACCCGCGGTCAAGATTACATCGGTCTTATTCGTACATTTATTCTTTATCGTATTTATATTTGTAATGTATACGGGATACGGATACTATCCGAACATTTATAATGTTCAACTGATTTATTATTTGATTTGTACAATTGCTCTTGCTTTTTCTGTATCGTTATTAACATCTTCTGTTGTACTATTTTTTAAAGATTTAAATCAAATCATCATAATAATATTGCAAATAGGCTTTTGGTTCACACCGATTGGATGGTCATACACTATGATTTCTGGTTTCTGGATTAATATTTTCAAACTCAATCCAATGTTCTACATCGTGGAAGGGTATAGAGATACCTTCATCAAACAGGTGGCTTTTGTGGATCATCCTTATTATACGCTCTACTTTTGGATGTTTTGTGCGACTGTACTTGTAATTGGAGTTAAAAGTTTTAAGAAGTTGAAGCCACATTTTGCAGATGTCATATAAGTGGTAAAGGTGGGATAGAGGTTGGGCGATATAATCGAAATAAAAGATGTTGTGAAATCCTATAAATTGTACGATAAACCCTTAGACCGTCTAAAAGAAGCAATCTCTCCTACTCATAAAATGTATCACAAGGAGTTTATAGCTCTTAATGGTATCTCATTTAATGTTGAGAAAGGTGATGCACTTGGGATTCTAGGGAAGAATGGATCAGGGAAATCAACCTTATTAAAAATGATAACAGGAGTCTTGTCTCCCTCAAGCGGAACCATACAAGTAAAGGGTAAAATATCAGCTATATTGGAACTAGGTGCCGGGTTTAACCCTGAGTATAGTGGCAAAGAGAATGTGTACTTAAATGGTCTGATGATGGGATTTACCCGTGAAGAGATCGATAATAAAATGAATGATATTATTGAATTTGCTGATATTGGCGAGTTTATTGAGCAACCTGTCAAAATTTACTCTAGTGGTATGTTTGCTAGGTTGGCCTTTGCCGTTTCTATTAATGTAGATCCAGAAATACTTATTGTAGATGAAGCTCTCGCCGTGGGAGATGTACGCTTCCAAACGAAATGTATTGATAAAATGAAGGAATTGAAAAGTAGAGGAACTACAATATTGTTTGTATCCCATGCAACTGAACAGGTGAAGAGGTTCTGCAATAAGGCAGTATGGCTTAAGGATGGCGTAGTGCAAGCCTCAGGTGAATCATCTGAAATTGCTGATTTATATGAGGATTTCATGAAATATAATACAGATGATAGTGTGAATGATGAGAGTTTAACTGAACTTGACGAATCTGAAATCTCACAACCAGACGATTTTATCAAACCGAACAACCCCGACATATTAGCATCAATTACAAAGGTGGAACTTAACAAGGATAACTTTAGGACTTTTGATGAACTAGAGGTTGAAGTGGAATATGACGTCTATGATGATGTTATAGATGACTTATTATTGGGTGTGGC
The DNA here is from genome assembly GCF_900156375.1 of Paenibacillus macquariensis. Taxonomy (GTDB): domain Bacteria; phylum Bacillota; class Bacilli; order Paenibacillales; family Paenibacillaceae; genus Paenibacillus_AQ; species Paenibacillus_AQ macquariensis. The sequence goes on along the minus strand of NZ_FTNK01000011.1, from coordinate 32,451 downwards.
TATTTATACACCAGATCGTGAATATATATTTGGACCTAATACTCACTTAGAGAAAATTGATATTCCGAATATTTTTGGTAGACATAGAGTGAAGTATATTATTTCTAGCCTGCCGTTACTCAGTGGGACCTTCTGCATTGATGTGGGTTTATTTAACAATGAAGGTATAGTATGCCTAGATTACAAGCAAGAAGTGAGTAATTTTAAAATTACAAATAAGTATTTTTCCGAAGGCCTTATATACATGCAGCATAAATGGGAAGTTATTAAATAGGAAATACAATTAAAAAAGGGGAGTTGCAAAATGGTTGTTCCATTTGACCAATTTCAAAGGTATAAACACGCCTCTGAATTAATCGAAGTTGTTCGTGAAAATAATAATGTATATTCAATTTTAGAAGTTGGGGCAAACGAACATAAAAACTTGGAGAGGTTTCTTCCAAATGACAAAATAACATATTTGGATATTATTGTGCCTGATAAATTAAAAGGAGACCCAGCTTATATACAGGGGGATGCAACAGAGATGCCCCTAAATAATCAGCAGTTTGATTTTATAATAGCTCTTGATGTATTTGAGCATATTCCTCAAACGAAAAGGATTAGTTTTTTGAATGAATTAAGAAGAGTCTCTCGATTCGGGTTTATTTTAGGAGCACCATTTAACACTGAAGGGGTTTCAGAGTCTGAACATAGAGCTAGCACATATTTTAAGACCTTATATGGTTATGAGTACCCATGGCTAGAAGAACACTTTATTAACAAACTTCCTGATATAAATGAAGTATCTGATTATTTTAAAAGTAAAGACTGGAATCACATCAATTTTTATCATGGATCGCTCGAGATTTGGGAGAAGATGACTAAATTACACTTTCTGGCTGCAGGCAGAGAGGCGCTTTATGATTTTAGATTTACTATAGACGAATATTATAATAATTACATTTATAGTAGCGATTATAATGGTCCGTGTTATAGAAATTTCTTTTTTGTTGTGAATGCCGAAAAAAAAGAAATGCTGGAGAAAGTTGATAAATTAATAAACCAAAGGTATAAAAGTGAAATTAATCAATCTAAAATTAATGAATTGAATAATCTAGAGCGAGATTTAAATAATCTTAGTAATTTCCAACTGTTTAATACGGAGATTCATCATAAAAATAATGAATTGGAAGCAAAAAAAATAATGGTAGAGCAAGTAAGACAAGAGGTAGAACAAAAAAGATATGAATTAGAAAAAGCGGAACAGGAAATTAAAGAGAATCGTTTGCAGCTTAAAGAAATGAGTCTGGAACTACAAAAAAAGGATACTGAGATAGTTGATAATATTCAATTAGTTGAAAATTTAACTCTAATAAATGAAACTCTCAACTCTCAAAATAATTATTGGACTAAAATCCACGATGAAGCATGTGAAATTACCAAACGAGTTGAAGTGGAGAATGAGTTGTTAAATAACAGTATTCTTCAAATACAAAACACCGTGAAAGAACAACTAGAATATATTCAAAAACTAGAGATTGTATCTCAACAATTAAGATTGAAAAATCGAATTAAAAAAATAGTTCCTATTAAAATTAGATCGTATATAAAAAAAAACAAGGCGATTTTTGATACACTAAGAAAAAACCCGAATTTAGCAAAAAAAACATTTAATGAAATAAGAAAAAATGGGATTAATGCTACAAAAAATAAGATACGTTCTAAAATGATCTCAGCAGACGCAACTTCGGAATATAAAAGTGAGGATTTAATTAATTTTAAAATTGAACAAATTAAAACAGAAATTAAAGAATTTCCTTACAATCCTTTAGTGTCAATAGTAATTCCAGTTTATAATGTTGATCCAAAGTGGTTAGACCGTGCAATTAGATCTGTAGAAGAGCAAGTGTATGAATTCTGGGAGTTATGTATTGTTGATGATTGCTCCACAAATGAACAAACAAAGTCTTTCCTCAACACAATAAATCATCCAAAAATAAAAATAAAATTATTGGAATCGAATAGAGGTATATCTGATGCTACTAATGAGGCTATTTTATTATCAAGTGGTGAATATATTGCTTTATTAGATAACGATGATGAAATCACAAAAGATGCCCTGTTTGAAGTTGTTAGGGCTATCAATGAAACAGATGCAGACATTATATATTCAGACGAAGATAAGATAGACACTGCTGGAAACAGGAAGTTTCCTTTTCATAAACCGGATTGGTCACCTGACCTATTAAGATCGCAAATGTACATTGGTCATTTTCTTGTGTTTAAAAAGATATTGTTTAATTCTATTGGTGGATTTAGAAAAGAGTTTGACGGAAGCCAGGACTATGATTTGATACTGAGGTTGAGTGAAATAGCAAAATACATTCATCACATACCAAAAGTGCTGTACTCTTGGAGAGAACTAGAGACATCTACAGCATTAAATCCGTATTCTAAGCCTTACGCTCATCATGCTGGGTTAAAGGCCTTGAATGAACATTTAATAAGGGTGTTCGGAGAAGGGAACGCTCATGCGGATGAGAGTGAGTTTTTGTTTGTTTTTGATAGTAGGTACAAAATAGGTCCGATTAAAGCGAGTATTATAATTCCAACGAAAGATAAAATTGATTTATTGGAACCATGTATAAATAGTATATTAGAGAAAACGAGTTATTTGAATTATGAAATCATTATTATCAATAATAACTCAGTTGAAAAAGAGACATTTGAGTGGTTTGACTTGCAACGTGGAAATCCGAAAATTAAAATTGTTGATGCAAACTATGAATTTAATTGGTCTAAACTTAATAATCATGGCATTAGAGAAGCTACAGGGGATGTTTTTGTATTTCTGAATAATGATACACAAGTTATTAGTAAAGATTGGTTGTTAAGGTTATTAGAAAAAGCCAATCGCGCTGATGTTGGAACGGTCGGTGGATTGTTGTTATATGAAGATAAGACTATACAACATGCCGGAGTAGTCATTGGTTTAGGGGGATGGGCGGATCATGTCTTTAAGGGGATGGAGCCAAATCATTATGGATCACCGTTTGTATCACCGATGCTAACAAGAAATGTAATTGCCTCAACAGGGGCATGCCTAGCAATATCAAGAGGCACAATTAACGAAATTGGATTATTCAATGAGGAATTCGTAATTTGCGGAAGTGATGTTGAAATATCACTTAGAGCAATACAAAATGGACTTTACAATATATACGATCCTTACGTTGTACTTTGTCATCTAGAATCAAAGTCGAGAGATTCATATATCCCTCCTATTGATTTTGAAATGTCAAAATTGCATTATGGCCCCTATTTGGAAAAGGGAGATCCATATTTTAATAAGAATTTAGACTTGAATAGTCTCAAACCTATGCTACATCAAGGAGATTGAATTATATGTCGAAGTTTATTGAATTTGTGATTCGGAAAGCTAGAGGAAGTAACACTCTTAAGAGGGCATACAAATCAACGGTTAGTTCATATTTGAACACGCATGTTAGTGAAATAACACCGTTTAATCCAATACACTCATCTTTAGAGGGAAAGAGAATTAATTTGCTGGTTCCTTCAATCAATAAAGAACATGTATTTGGGGGTATATCTACAGCTATAAATTTTTATGATGAATTGGTATTAGCAAGTCAAGGCTATTCTCGTCGTATTATCACAACTGATGCATGCCCTGAGAGTGAGGATTTAGACAGATTTCCTAATTATACGTTAGTGACTTGTGAAGTTGATGCAGAGTATCGTTCTCAAATTGTACCTTTTAATGATAGATACAACAAAACAATCCCTGTGAGTAAAGATGACATTTTCATTGCTACATCTTGGTGGACTGCATACTTCGCTCAAAGGATTGTGAAGTGGCAGTCTGAATATTATGGCCAGGAGATAAAAAAAGTTATTTACTTTATTCAGGATTTTGAACCTGGTTTCTATCCTTGGTCTAGTCAATATTCATTAGCAGAGAGTACTTATAAATATAAGGGACCCCAAATTGCTATATTTAATTCAAGTTTGTTAATGGACTTTGTTATACAACAGGGCTACTCATTTACTGAGAAATATTCTTTTGAACCTAAATTGAATACAGCTTTAAAAGAAAGATTAGTTCCGGTAAAGGATATGAATAAACAAAAAAAAATATTAATATATGGTCGGCCTTCTGTGGCACGAAATGCGTTCACACTAATTGTTGAAGCACTAAGAACTTGGGTTTGGAGTTATCCTAATGCATCACAGTGGGAAATTATATCTGCAGGTGAGCAACATAACGATATTGATATCGGTAACGGGGTAACGATAAAATCCAAAGGGAAAATGTCATTAGATGAGTATGCTGAAGAATTAAAGTCGAGTGCAGTGGGACTTTCACTAATGATTTCACCACACCCTAGTTACCCCCCATTAGAAATGGCTCATTTCGGTGTTTTGGTATTAACAAATAACTATGCTAATAAAAATTTATCTAACTTGCATGGTAACATTACTTCATTGGAAGAGCTTAATACTGATGTAATTGCAAATGCGCTCTCAGATTTATGTGCGAAATTTGAATATGATAATAGTATTGGAACAAGAAGCTTATCATCTATGGAAAGTTATATTAATAATAAGAAGCAGTTTGATTTTATAGACGATGTAATCAAAAATCTATGAGAAATTTAATAAGCTATAGAATAGATTAATTGAGAAGCAATTAGAATAATTGTAAGTCATTTTTTCTGTGATTCGTACTGATTTATTGAAAGTAAATGAATGGAGGAAACATAATGAAAGGTATAATCCTAGCAGGTGGTACAGGCTCTCGCCTTTATCCTTTAACCAAAGTTACTAATAAGCATCTTCTTCCCGTGGGTAAATATCCAATGATCTTTCACTCAATCTATAAGCTTAAGCAAGCTAGTATTAAGGACATTCTCATTGTCACAGGCAAAGAACATATGGGTGACGTCGTTAACTTACTCGGTAGTGGCCGAGATATGGGCGTTTCTTTTACTTATAAAGTACAGGATGAAGCTGGTGGTATTGCCCAAGCATTAGATTTAGCTGAACATTTTGTTGGGGAAGATCAAATGGTAGTTATTCTAGGAGATAATGTTTTCGAAGATGATATCACTCCGTACGTACATAAATTTCAAGAGCAGAAGAAAGGCGCCAAGATCTTAATTCAAGAAGTTCAAGATCCTAATCGATTTGGTGTACCTGAAATTCAAGGAGAGCGAATTCTTTCTATTGAAGAGAAGCCGGAACATCCGAAGTCTAATTATGCAGTTACAGGTATTTATATGTTCGATCATAAGGTATTCGATATCGTTAAGACCCTAAAACCTTCTAGTCGAGGTGAATTAGAAATCACAGATGTTAATAATGCCTATATTAATCGTAATGAGCTGACCTTCGATATCCTTCAAGGATGGTGGACGGATGCAGGAACACATGCTTCATTAGCACGAGCCAATGAGTTATCTCAGGGTTTGATATTTGGAGAAACATTCGGCAAATTAAAATTGTGAATATAGGGAGGAATTCTAAGCTATGAAAGTCACTTCTCTAGCATTATCAGGTGCGAGCTTACTTGAACCGATTGTCCACGGAGACAGTAGGGGCTTTTTTATGGAGAGCTATAATGAGGTCAGCCTACATGAACAGGGAATTAATCATGTTTTTATCCAAGACAACCAATCCCTTTCCGCAGAACCAGGTGTTCTACGCGGCCTTCACTACCAACTCAATCCAAAAGCACAGACGAAACTGATCCGTGTACTCTCTGGAGCAATCTACGACGTAATCGTTGATATTCGTCGTAACTCCTCAACCTTCGGTCAATGGGTAGGTGTCATCTTAAGTGAACACAACCATCGACAGCTCTTAGTTCCAAAAGGCTTTGCCCATGGATTCTGTACTCTTGTTCCCAACACACAGGTTCTCTACAAAGTAGACGAGTATTATTCACCGGAGAATGATCGTGGCATACGATGGAACGACCCTGCTCTTGCTATAGATTGGCCTACAGCAAGTCCGATCCTATCGGACAAAGATCAACAGCATCCGCTACTTCAAGATGCGGAACTTAATTTTGAGTAGGGGGTATATTTTTTAATGAAACTACTAGTTACTGGCGGTGCAGGATTTATCGGAAGTAATTTCGTTATATACATGTTGCGGGAGCATCCTAATTACCAGATTGTGAATGTTGATGCGTTGACATACGCAGGAAATCTAGAGAATCTTAAAACGATTGAGAATCATCCTAATTACTCCTTTGTCAAAGCAGATATTACGGATGGACAAGCCATCGATCAAATATTCCAACAAGGCATTGATGTGGTTGTGAACTTTGCAGCGGAGTCGCATGTGGACCGGAGTATCCTTGAGCCAGAAGTGTTTGTGAAGACCAATGTGTTGGGTACACAAGTGCTGCTTGATGCTTCTAAGAGATATGGTGTGACGAAGTATGTACAAGTATCTACGGATGAGGTATATGGTTCACTTGGAGAGACGGGTCTATTTATGGAGAGTACGCCATTAGAACCTAATAGTCCATATTCCGCTAGTAAAGCGGGAGGTGATTTGTTGGTACGTGCCTATCATGAAACATTCGGATTGCCTGTGAATATTACTCGTTGTTCTAATAACTATGGACCATATCAATTTCCTGAGAAGCTGATTCCATTAATTATATCTCGTGCATTGAGTGATCAGGCCTTACCTATATACGGTGATGGGTTAAATATTCGCGACTGGCTTTATGTTGAAGATCATTGTAGTGCGATTGATCTTGTCATTCATCAAGGACGTGTTGGTGAAGTATACAATATCGGTGGTAACAATGAACGTACGAATCTTCATATTGTGAAGACCATTCTACAAGAGTTGAATAAACCTGAATCTCTTATTACTTATGTTGAAGATCGCTTAGGTCATGATCGCCGCTATGGGATAGATCCAACGAAACTTGCACAAGAGTTGGGTTGGAAGCCGAAGCACAATTTCGAGACGGGCATTAAAGAGACAATCCAATGGTATTTGAAGAATAAAGATTGGTGGACTCGTATTCAATCGGGTGAGTACCAACAATATCAGATCACACAGTATGGAGAACGGTTGGGAGATTCTCTATGAAAGCACTTGTAACAGGAGCAGCAGGTCAATTAGGAACGGATGTCGTTACTATATTGCTTAGCAACGGTCACGATGTGCTTGCATGTGGTCGTAAAGAGTTAGATTTTACGGATCTAGCACAGTGTCAACAAGTGATTGGTCAGTTTCAACCCGATGTGGTCATTCACTGTGCGGCCTATACAGCAGTCGATGCAGCTGAGACAGATATAGATGGTGCTTATAAGGTGAATGCCGTAGGCACGAGGAATATAGCGGTAGCTGCAGAAAGTAACGGATCAAAACTGATCTATATCAGTACGGATTATGTCTTTGATGGTACTAGTAATGAGTCATATCAAGAGTATGATAATACGAATCCCCAGAGCATTTATGGAAAGTCCAAACGTGCAGGAGAGGTATTGGTACAAAGCTTATCCACGCGGTATTTTATCGTTAGGACATCTTGGGTATATGGTGCTCATGGGAATAATTTTGTCAAAACAATGTTGCGTCTCGGTCAAGAAAAGCCTTCTCTTAAAGTTGTGCATGACCAGAAGGGATCTCCAACTTATACGGTTGATCTGACTAACTTCTTATTAGAGCTTATGGTAACTGAAAAGTATGGAGTTTACCACGCATCCAATAGTGGTGCATGTACATGGTATGAGTTCACACAGGCTATCTTTGAAGAGGCTCGTAAGTTAGGAATCAGCATTATTGCTGAGCCCGAACCTTGTTCGACAGATGAATTCCCGCGTCCGGCTCACCGCCCCGCTAATTCGGTCATGGAGCATCTATCTATCCGAACGAATGGGTTTCAGGATATACGGCCTTGGAGAGAAGGACTTATAGACTTCTTACAACAATGGACCGGAACTGAATCTAAATAGATGTTCCGACGAATCCCCCGATCTATTCCCAACTGAATCGGGGGATTCAGTTATAATATGAAGTAAATCTAACATACAAAGGATTGTCCTACCTATGAATAGTAACGTTAGTGTACATATTGTAACCTATAATAGTGCAGATGATATCGCCCGATGTTTACAGGCGGTTGAAGCACAAACATATCCTATATCACAAATTATCGTAGTAGATAATGCTTCTTCAGATTGTACTGTAGAGCAAGTGGAATCCCAATCCCATCTAATAACCGATCAACTTCTTCTTGTTCGTAATCAAGCCAATGTTGGATTTGCTCCTGCTCATAATCAAGCTATAACTTTATCTTCGACTGACTATATACTGGTGCTGAACCCAGATGTGACATTGAACCCAGACTACATCAAGTTACTGATAGAGGTGATGCAGGAGCGAGCAGACATAGGAAGTGCAACTGGAAAGTTACTACTAAGCTCGAATCCGGATGTGGTGGACAGTACAGGTCTAATCATGAATAACAATTGTCGGGCGTTCGACCGTGGAGCGGGGGATCTCGCTTCCCAGTGGAATGAATCTGGAGAAGTATTTGGAGCGTCTGGAGCAGCGGCGCTATATTCACGGACAATGGTTGAGGATATTAGCGTGCATGATGAATTTTTTGATAGTGATTTTTTTGCATATAAAGAAGATGTAGATGTGGCTTGGCGTGCACAACTACTAGGATGGAAATCTTATTATCTAGCAGAAGCGATCGGTTATCATGCAAGGGGATGGAAACAAGGAGGACGTAACGCTCAGCCTCTTTTCCTTCGGAGGGTATCCTATATCAACCGCTACAAAATGATGTATAAGAATCTAGATAGCTCAAGCATATTCAAATCTTTCATACGTATATTACCTTACGAGATCGCTAGCAATGGATATTTTCTAATAAGAGAGCCTAAATTACTAGGGGCGTGGGGAGCATTTTGGAGACAACTGCCGTTACTAAGAGCTAAACGTAAAGAGATTGCTAATAAAAGAAAAAGAAAATAAATGAAGCTCATGGGGAAGTAATCAAAACTGAACTCATTTCAAGCCTATGTCATGCTTCTTAAAACTACCATGCTAGCATTTATCTCCATATGTTATAATAATGTCGATAGATTCTATTTTTGTCAGGAAGTGTTTTACATATGGATTTAAGTATTCTGATTGTTAATTACAACACATGCAAGCTGACGCTGGACTGTCTGCAGTCCGTATTTGCTTCGAATACAAGTTATACTTTTGAAGTGATTGTTATAGACAACCACTCTATCGATTCATCCGTTGAGAGTATCTCAGTAGAGTACCCTCAAGTGACATTGATCGCTAATAATGATAATACGGGTTTTGCCAAGGCGAACAATCAAGGAATGGAAATAGCTAAGGGAAGACATATATTACTGCTTAATTCCGACACGGTAATATCTGATAATACGCTAGAGACAATGATCCTATTCATGGATCAGAACCCTTCTGCAGGAGCATCGGGGTGTAAGATTATTCTGCCTGATGGAACGCTTGATAAGGCATGTAAACGCGGATTTCCGACGCCATCGGCGTCTTTTTACTATGCATTTGGCATATCGCGTCTGTTCCCGGAGCGACCGAAGTTTAATCAGTACCAACTGGGGCATCTAGATCCTGATGAGGAGTATCCTGTGGATTGTTTAGTTGGTGCTTTTATGATGGTAAGACGCGAGACCATGTTGCAGGTAGGAGGTCTGGATGAGACCTTCTTCATGTATGGTGAGGATATTGATTGGTGTTATCGGATCAAGCAGGCGGGTTGGGAGATTCATTATTACCCACGTACTTCGATCGTTCATTACAAAGGTGGAAGCGCCCGTCGCAGACCTACTCGCATTATTTATGAATTTCATCGCGCTATGTTTGTTTTTCACCATAAACATTACAAGAACCAATACTTTTGGGGTACTAATAGTGTTATATATATAGGGATAGGTTTGAAATTTGCTATGGCGTTACTCAAGAACAAGTTTACAAGATCGAAGCCTGTTTCCAAGCCGGTAGACAATCAGGTGGAGGTGAATTTATGATTCGTAGAAGTCAGGGGTTATTAACTCAATTATATATTTTAGCGGATTTCGCTGTGATACAGATATCATTTCTGCTCGCATGGTGGCTTAAATTTGAAAGTGGTTGGATTCCTTATGAGTCACCGATGCCTTTAGAGAAGTATTTGCTGTGGAGTTTAATTTATGGTGCAATTGCTATCTTAACGGGGATTGTTGTGACACTGTATTCTCCTAAGAGGAAGAAAAGATTCGCGGATGAATTTATTAAAATCATACAGATACATTTCATCAGTTTGTTTATCTTGATTAGTATTATGTTTGTTATAAAGGAAATTGATATTTCACGTGTTTATCTAGCTTTCTATTTGGGTTTTAATATCTTGCTCATTTTATTTTACCGGTATTTACTTAAGAGGTCCCTTAAGTATTTTCGTGAGAAAGGTTACAATAGGCAATTCGTATTGATCGTGGGTGCGGGTACGCTAGGTAAACGATTCTACAATAATCTGAAGCAGTATCCTGAATTAGGTTATGAGGTTGTGGGATTTTTAGATGATAATCAGGTTTGGGATAATGTTGATGGAGCGCATTATAAGCCCATTCTCGGAAATTTAGATGATCTTGAATACATGCTGAGTCAAGAACTCATAGATGAAGTCATACTAGCTCTACCTCTCGACGCACATTCCATGTATACGAATATTATCGTCCTTTGCGAGAAGGCTGGCGTGCGAACACTTATCATACCGGACTTTTTCGATTACCTACCAGCGCGACCTTATTTCGATAATTTCGCAGGCATGCCCATGATTAATGTGAGGGATATTCCACTTGATGTGGCAGGTAACCGATTATTTAAGAGACTATTCGATATGATATTCGCTCTCTTTGCTATTATTGTGACTTCGCCAGTCTTGCTGGCCGTTGCTATAGGTGTGAAATGCACCTCATCGGGTCCAATTATATTTAAGCAAGAGCGAGTCGGATTGAATCGTCGTAACTTCATGATGTATAAATTCCGTTCGATGAAATTCCAACCTAAGGATTCTGTGGATACAGGCTGGACAACTGAGAATGATCCGAGACGAACCCGCTTTGGAACGTTCTTACGCTCGACTAGCCTAGATGAGCTTCCCCAATTCTTCAATGTGTTGATGGGACATATGAGTGTTGTGGGACCTAGACCGGAACGTCCCTATTATGTGGAACAGTTCCGTGATGAAATCCCTAAATATATGGTTAAACATCATGTTCGTCCAGGTATTACGGGTTTGGCACAAAGCAAGGGATTACGTGGAGATACATCTATTGAAGAACGGATTAATCACGATATTTTCTATATTGAGAACTGGACTATCCTTTTAGATGTCAAAATCATAATGAAAACGATTAAGAACGGCTTTAAGAATAACAATGCCTATTAAGAGTAGATTACGAGACTGTTCCTTGAGCTTATTGCTTGAGGAGTAGTTTTTTTTGTGTGTTAGTACAAATAGTCAATAGAAATGTTGGCTGTTTCATTTTCAAATATGGATGCCTAATCTAACTCACTTGCCATCAATTTGATCGCCTCTGAGTCATTCAAACGCCTCAACCCCATTTCTCTATATCGAATTGTAAACGTTTACATGTCAATATTGTTCTCTCAGTAAGAATCTGTGATAACTGACCCGCGAGATTGTGTAGAGTACGATAGGTGAAATTTGCGCAGAGGAAACAATCGCATCTTTTTATCAAGAATTACACATGTTTTCTAGAGTTTATAAACCCACAAGTAAGCGTGTAAAGGCCGTCCTATAAGGTTTTCTGGTAATATAAAATGACATATTTACGAATGTAGCTGCTGCTAGGTATTGTGTATGTAAGCGCTAACAACATTTGGTGATTAGCGTCGGTAACATAGCCAGAGGAACACTAACCGAATCAGGAAGGGGTGATACTATGCAGGAAACAAAAAGTAACATCATGAGTAGCGTGATCCCGAAAGTTAAGAGGAAGAAGGAAAAGAAGAAGAGCTGGAACAAGATAGTTCAGAACTGGGAATTATATATATTCATTGCACCAGCGTTCTTGTATTTCCTTATTTTCCATTATGGACCGATGTATGGTATCCAGATTGCTTTTAAGAACTTTGTTCCTACCAAAGGTATTATGGGAAGTTCGTGGGTTGGATTCGATCATTTCACTCGCTTCTTTAATTCTTATTATTTTTGGGATTTGCTATGGAATACGCTTAGTATTAGTTTGTATGAATTGGCTGTTGGGTTTCCAATTCCGATTATCCTGGCGTTAGCTTTTAATGAAGTGAAGAACGGGTCATTTAAGAAGTTGGCTCAGACCGTTACATATGCGCCTCACTTTATTTCCGTCGTTGTCATGGGCGGCATGATCATAACATTCTTGTCTCCTTCATCGGGGATGGCCGTTCACTTGATTGAATGGTTAGGATTTGACGCACCTCAGTTCTTGACGGATCCCAAATGGTTTAAGACGATGTATGTGTTCTCTGGCGTTTGGCAGAGTGCAGGTTGGGGAACGATTATTTATTTAGCAGCTTTGTCTGGCGTGGACCCGCAGCAACATGAAGCAGCTATAATTGATGGAGCATCGCGCCTTCAGCGCATCAGATATATTAACATTCCAGTAATTATTCCAACGATGACGATTCTATTGATTCTGAATGTGGGTAGTTTGCTAGGCGTAGGGTTTGAGAAAATACTACTATTGCAGAATCCGCTGAACATGGGAGCATCGGACGTTATTTCAACATTCGTTTATCGCTCGGGGCTAGTGGATGCACAATATAGTTTCTCTACTGCAGTAGGATTGTTTAACTCCGTAGTTAATGCGTTCCTATTAATTACAGTGAACCAAATCGTGCGTCGTACCAATGAGAACAGTTTATGGTAGAGGAAGGGGTGAGGTAAATGGTTGTCACCGTTAAAGAATCTGGGCGAGACAAGGCATTCGCTATTGGTATCTATATTTATGTGTTTCTAGCATTTATTATTGTGGCTTATCCTGTGGTGTATATGCTTAGTGCTTCCATTAGTGATCCGAAGCTTGTTAGTTCCGGTGAAATGTGGCTATGGCCGAAAGGTATTACGTTTGACGGTTACAAGAGAGTATTCGAGAACGCAAGTATATGGAGAGGATACGGGAATACCATCCTTTATACCGTGATAGGAACGTTGATCAATCTGATCGTCACGTTGCCAGCGGCATATGCTTTGAGTCGCAAGGACTTTGTTGGACGTAACTTTTTCATGGGTATGTTCATGGTCACTATGTTCTTTGGAGGGGGCCTTGTACCGAGCTATCTACTTATTAAAAACCTAGGTATGGTAGATACCATATGGGCGATCGTGATCCCATCGGCAGCTTCGATCTGGAATATCATTGTATCTCGGACGTTCTTTCAGTCTACGATTCCAAATGAATTACAAGAAGCAGCCCAAATCGACGGATGTACGAATATGCGTCTTTTCTTCCAAATCGTTCTTCCGTTGTCGATGCCGATCATTGCCGTTATGGGATTGTTCTACGGTGTAGGGAATTGGAATAGCTATTTCTCGGCTCTTATTTATTTGAACGACGAGAACAAATTTCCACTACAGTTGATCTTGCGTCAAATTCTAGTTCTGCAAGAAATGTCCGCACAACCAGGAGGATCCATGGATGCGACGACGGCGTTGGCACTTAATAATAAGGCAGAAGTCGCAGCTTTGGTTAAATACGCAGTCATTATCGTAGCAACGTTGCCAATTATCGCAATTTATCCGTTCCTTCAACGTTATTTTGTACAAGGTGTCATGATTGGTTCCGTTAAGGGCTGATCTTATATATTAATGATATTAAAAGGGGAGAAATAAGTTATGAAAAAAATCCGTAAAGCGTCAGCTATGTTGTTATGTCTCACCTTGTCCATGTCCGTATTAGCTGCTTGCAGCTCATCGAATGAGGGTTCAAAAGAAGCCGGTACTTCCAACACAGCTGCAGACGTGAGTAAAGAGGGCTTCCCGATTGTTAGCAAACCGCTTACCTTGAAGATGATGTCGCAGGACACTGGTATTCAGGATTGGACCCAAATGCCTACGCTTCAAGAAATGGAGAAATTATCAGGTATCAAGATGGAATACAATAATGCGACACAGGAAAGTTTCTTAACGAAGAAGAATCTCGTGTTTGCTAGTGGTAATTTGCCAGACATATTCTATGCAGCGGACATTAAACCTTCGGAACAAGTGACATACGGAAGTCAGGGTGTACTTGTACCACTCGAAGATTTGATTGATAATTACGCGCCTAACCTCAAAAAAATTCTCGATGGAAATCCAGATATCCGCAAGTCAATTACGACGCCTGATGGTCATATCTATGCTTTACCGAACATCGACTTGTCTGCCGTATGGTATCGAGGTCCGATGTGGTATAACGGGAAGTTCTTGAAAGCTCTTAATGTAACAGAACCTAAGACAACAGAAGAGTTGTATACCTATTTGAAGCGTGTTAAAGAAGAGGATCCAAACGGTAATGGTAAGCAAGATGAAATTCCACTTACATCCGTGAAGCTTGACGATTTACGCATGTACTTCTTCGGCTTCTGGGGGATGTATAACGAGGATATTTACGTCGATAAGCAAGACAAAGTGCACTACCCATATATGGAAGAGGGATATAAAGGTTATGCAACATTCATGAATCGTCTGTGGAATGAGAACCTACTCGATCACGAGACGTTCTCACAGACGAATGATCAGAAGAAGGCTAAAGGTAAAAATAATCAACTGGCACTTTTCGGCGATTGGTTTCCTAGCTTCACATTGGGCGGCGAGCCTGATGGTAGCCATCCAATGATGACACCTGTGAAGAGTGAAATTGATGATTCTCCTGTTTACGGTAAACATCCAGGTCTTTCTACGTACGGTACCTTTGCGATTACTAGCAGTAATCCGGCTCCAGAAGCTTCGATGCGTTGGGCGGATTACCAATACAGTTACGATGGTGCTACTTTGTTCGGACAAGGTCCAGAGAACATTCTTTGGAAATATACAGACAAGGAGAACCACGTAAAAGAATGGCTTCCTGTTCCAGACGGCGGTGATCGTGAAGAATATCGTGGGAAGATTACACCAAATTATAGTATCGTTCCTCCAGGTATGAACCGAATCGATCTTTATAACGGATTAAGAAGTGATTTCGATCAATGGATTGATAAGGAAAATGCAGAGAAGTTAGTTCCGATCGCTAAATCGCCATTCCCAAGTGTTTATTTAACAAATGAAGAGCAAGAGGAGACGTCCGCTTTGCGATCCGATCTGGATGCGTACGTTAAACAGATGGAAGCGAAATTCGTAACGGGCCAGGAATCTGTCGCTAATTGGGATAAATACAAGGCACAAGTTGAAAAAATGGGCGGTAAGCGTATTGTAGAAATTTACCAGGTTGCATACGATCGTTGGAATGCCAACAAGTAACACATAGACCTATCCAACCAAGAGATGCAAGTAGCAATTCTAACCGGATCATGCCACATGATGACCGGTTAGATTGCATCACGGTTATTCTTCAATGAGGTCAGGTGTCGATTCAATCAGTTCATTCTCTTTATGAAGTTTACGGTATTGGCCGGGCGTATACCCTGTTTCCTTCTTGAATTTACGGATGAAGTTCGGCGTATCGAGATAACCGACGCGCATAATAATGTCTTTTAACGGGTCATTTGTCATCGTTAATTGGTGCATGACTTCTTCCATCCTTTTTTGCCATATGTATGGGATAAAGTTTACGCCCATCTTGTCCTTGAAAGAACGACTGACATGCGAAGGTGAGATGTCGAACTCGAAAGAGATCGTCTCTAGACTGAGCGTGTGGTCCATATAATGATTGTCAATATAGACAATAACCTGATCCATCAGGGAATGATCCCTCTTTGTTTGATTACGCTCGACCTGAGCGCAGATCCGAGAAGCAAGATTTAAGAAACTATGCTCTAATTCATCCAATGAATTGAACATTAGATTAGGGGCCATTTCCTGCATCGCATTATCGTTGCCGAGTTCAGATGCGGTCTTCAGCATCGTATTCAGAATATCAAAGCAAATGCAGCGTATAAGTAGTGCAGAAAGTGTATGTAAATTACGGAATGCAGGACTTATGATTTGCGCCGCAACATCATAACTTCCTTGTTTCAAGCTTTGCGAGAGTTTCAGTAGTTCGCTATCCGGGATCCAGAATGTTTGGTCGGACGTATAGGACAGTTTCTCGAAAAAAGTGACGGTGCCATGATCGGTTGACATGCGTAATTCGGATGCCGAACAGGCCTCAATAAAGGACTGATTAATATGATCAGGACTCAAATAACAGGTCCCGACACCAATTGATGGAATGACATCGACCATTTCGAGTATATTCCCACGTATCGCTTCGACAATATGTTGGACATGGACGAATTCTTCCAGCTCGATATGTAGGTTGAAGCTGATAATAAGAGCGAGCTGATCCGGTTGAGGGAGTTCAACGCTGTAGGCATAGGCATCCAAGTCAGGGATCTCCATCTGGGTAAAAAGCTGTATGATTTCTAGTCTGTCTTGTTTATTGTTCTGATCGTCTTCAAGTGAACCCCACATGATCACCATCACAAAGTGGTGAGATCGATCAAATTGAAGGTCGAATGTTTCTAAGAGTTCTGGCGTCTGACTCTGGGCGTTACCGTATTTCAACAGCATAAAGAGAAAGTGATTTCGTGCATAGGGCTCTTGAAGGTCTACTCGCGAACTGTAATCTAGAAGTGCTGTCCGAATTCGCTCAAGCTCGTTGCCTTGCAGGACAGGTCCATCGGCTGATCGGTTTGGTTTGGCGTTAGCATAAGCGAACTCCGCCAGTGTGGATATAGGTTGGTATTGAATTCGGGCGAACATGATCGCAATCGCGGCGCCGACGAGCACAACGATGGAGAACAACATAATGATGAAACTGCGAACATGCAGGACACTGCTGAAGAATTGAGAACTAGGCATCAATGTCACATAGGTCCATCCGTTATTTTCTGATTTAACAGATACGATGGAATGCTGCTTACCGTTTAACGTTTTGCTATGGATTCCTGGTGATAGCCCAAATAAGGAGTTGGCATCGGCCTCCATAAGGGATTCACCTTGACGGTTATCGGTTAGAATTTGACCATTATTATCAAAAATATAAGATAGTCCTTGGTAATTTCCTAGAATCGAATCGATTAAACCTGTGAGCTCAGCTTCTTTGATGAAGTACATGACCGTTGCATGTGGGCTAGGGCTGTTGGGTGTAATCGGAACAAGATAAGCCAGAATCGTTTGTTCAAAAGAGTTACGGTTAAGGAGATCGGCAGGACGCATCGTTGGAAATTTGACGCTGTTCAAATCTTGGTTGAGATCTTTAGGAGTCCAATTATCGAAACGGTACTTATCCGTAAATACGTCTAGACTCGACATACCTTGTGAAGAGTAAATCTGTTCATTGTTATGAAAATATAAGAATATTTCACTGATGATGGAATTTGGTGCCTTATATTGATCTAGTGCTTGGATGGCTTCTCTGCCAAAATAGGGATCGTGAACGCGATATGAAGTAAGTCTCTCGTCGTAAGAGATACGTGTAGCGACATCACTCATTTCATTCATCCGGGCGTCAATGATATTTTTAGTTTGTGTTAATTGATTGAGATGAGAGTTTTCAATTTCAGCCCTGAGATTGCTGACAGCGTTTTCATAGATGAATACGGTTATAAGGACTAAAGGGATTAGAAGAATGAATAAGTAGGACAAGATGTATTTCAAGAATAGTTTGGACTTGAAGTAATTCATTTTCATGCATGTATCCTCCTTAATCTTCCAATCAACGGTAAATTACTTAAGTATATGATAACAAGAAAATCAACCAAATACGAGTAGGATGACTAATAGAGTATCAATCAGAACTCATTTACAACTGGAGGGAATTACGTGAATTCAAGTGGTGTGATGGAACCGAATATTGAATATGCACCGAAACATTATATTTGTAGACGTGCAACCGAGTCGCTTGTTCTGGACGGTCGCGTGGATAAATCGTTCTGGGCTGGAGCTGATTGGACTGACGATTTCGTTGATATTGAAGGAGATCTTCGCCCTAAGCCTACGAAGCAAACTCGGGTGAAAATGATGTGGGACGATGAGTATTTTTACTTTGCAGCGGAATTGATAGAAGATCAGATTTGGGCTACGTTGACGGAACGGGAAGCGGTTATTTTTTATGATAACGATTTTGAAATTTTCATTGATCCTGATGGAGATACGCACCAATATTACGAATTCGAAGTTAATGCGTTGAACACGGTATGGGATCTAATGCTGGTTAAGCCATATCGCGATGGTGGGCCACCAGTTAACGCTTGGGATATTAACGGACTTAAGACGGCAGTTCATATTGATGGTGAATTGAATCGTCCTGATGCGGATAATCGCAAATGGAGTGTTGAGGTGGCTATGCCATGGACTAGCTTACGAGAGTGTGCTCCAGAGGGACGTCCACCAGTAAAAGATGAATTCTGGCGCGTCAATTTCTCTCGCGTTCAGTGGCGCACAGAGGTTAAGGACGGCGAATATACAAAGATTCTGAATCCAGACACGGGTAAGCCTTTCCCAGAGGATAACTGGGTGTGGTCTCCAATGGGGATTATTAATATGCATTACCCAGAGTTATGGGGTTATGTCGTGTTTGCCGATAAGGAAGGTCCTGAACAGTTTGAGCCTTCGCCGGATGAGCGAATGAAGTGGGAGTTACGCAAACTTTATTATCGCGAGCGCAATTACTTCGCAGAGCATGGTGAATTTACCACAGATGTGAAGATGTTGATGGGGGACGAGTCGTGGATCATAACACCAACAATCGAGTTAACTAGCAGACTATTTCAGATTTCAGCGCCGTCATCCGACGGTACTGCAACCATATATATCAGAGAAGACGGAAAGTTATGGAAGGAGTAATGACAAATGACTATTCAAACCAGTGTGTTCTCATTGGATGTTACAACTATGGAGCTCATCGAGCGTAAGTTTTGCGAGAAGGAGTTTATTGCTCAATCTAAAAATGTCCAGTTGTTCAATATATTTCAGCAGGAACTAACCGAAGAAGAGACATGGGCACTCAAATTCTTATATGCGTATATGCCTATTAATGATTTGGCCGATTATGAGGGTTCATTATTCTTGAGTCATGTCCGCCAGACGTTGGAAATCCGCAATGAGGTTCCTTGGGGAGATAGAGTTCCTGATCATTTATTTCTACATTTTGTCTTACCATACCGGGTGAATAGTGAGAGTATCGATGATTGTCGGCGCATCTTATTTAATGAATTGGCAGAACGTACGGCGAATCTGTCGATGACCGAGGCTATTCTGGAGACGAATTATTGGTGCCATGAGAAAGCAACATATATCGGAAGTGATTTTCGTACGATCTCGCCGCTGACGCTGATGAGGAACGCTCGAGGTCGCTGCGGCGAAGAATCGACACTTGCAGTCTCTGCGTTACGAAGTATTGGCATTCCTGCCCGCCAGTGTTATACCCCACGCTGGGCGCATTGTGATGATAATCACGCATGGGTAGAGGCATGGGCTGACGGACAATGGGTTTACATCGGTGCATGTGAACCGGAAGTTAGACTGAATCAAGGATGGTTTAGTCCACCTGCGCGTAGAGCGATGTTGATCAATACGCGAGTTCCTTCGAACTATCCTGGTCCGGAGGATATCACGCTTGCTGACGAGTGGTACACAGAAATCAATCTCCTGGATGGTTATGCACCTACGAAGACAATCACGGTTCTTATAAAGGATGAGATCGGACAGCCGATTAAAGGCGCCAAAGTATACTTTGAGCTGTACAATATGGCCGAATTATCACCGATTGTCGTGCTACCAACCAATGAACGGGGCGAGGTTTCATTCAAGACAGGATTTGGTGATCTGGTCATTCGTGCGGTATATGCAGGTCGATGGGGAGAAGAGAAAATAACAGTTGCAGATCGTGTTCATTTCGAGGTTGTTCTTAACCAGACACAGCAGCTAGAAGGATCGGTAGACTTTGATCTGGTCCCTCCGCCGGAACGAGAGGGTGAAGCATCAGATCCGATCTCCGAGGAAGAGATGCAACGGCATAACGACCGCCTTGAGAATGGAATGTTGATTCGGAAAAACTACGAAGACACATTTCTAAATGAAGCACAAGCGGGTGAGATTGCCCGTAAATTGGAACTAGAACCGGAGCGCGTATGGGATGTTATTCGTAAAGCGCGCGGCAACAGTCGCGAAATTGCTGCTTTCCTAGAGGAACGCTGTCGTGAATATGGTGAGTGGCCGCTCCGTCTACTAGAAAGTTTGAGAGAGAAAGATTTAATAGATACTTTCCGTGTTACATTGGATGATCATCTATTTGGATCCATCTCTCAACAAGGAGAGTTCCAGGAAGATATCTTTGTTCAGTATATTCTTTGTCCGCGCGTACAATTTGAAATGATTGGACCCTATAAGCGGGTATTCCAAGGCGAATTTACCGAATCGGAATCGACTATATATAGAGCCAACCCGTCTGAGCTGGTTCGTCGAATCAATGAGGAGTGGGAGATCAGAGAAGATTTGTCCCATTTAAAAGGCAGAACAACACCGATTGGTACCTATCAGTTGAAGAAGGGCGATCATCCTTCTATTGCTATCATGTTTGTGAGCATCTGTCGCAGCCTAGGAATCCCAGCACGATTGCATCCGAGTGAACAGAAGCCGCAATATCTGACTGGCGACAGTTGGGCGGATGCGCAATTCGGGCAAGCGTTGGATCATGATACGGAGAAGAAGAATAATGGGACAGTGCAATTGATTCGGGATGCCGAAGCGGGACCAGAAGCCCCAGTTGCTTCGTATTCGGTGAATTTCACCTTTGCACGATTAGACAATGGCATTTACACAACGTTGATCTACCCGAACGGTAAATTGGATGTGTACGATGAGCCATTCGAAGTTATGCAGGGGTCTTACCGAATGATAACGGGTATACGTCTGAAGGATGGAACAGTGCAGATTCGCAGTACTTATTTCAAGGTGAATGCCGGAGAACAAACAGAGGTGACTCTGACATTCCGCAATGTTCAACTTGATATTCCGGTACTTGGTTCAGTTGATCGGAACAGTAAATTCGCCCTGTCGGACGGAACCGATAAGACACTAGGAGAATTAGTGGGTACGAAGGGTGCTTTGATCGCATGGATCGAACCAGAGCGAGAGCCATCTAAGCATTTGATCCGCGAAATCTGCGAGCTCGCTGAGCCGTACTCAGACATTGGCGCTCCAATCATTCTTGTGGTCGGTGATGATAAGTGGAATGCATCATTTGATCCTTCGAGTTATCTGAATCTGCCGTCAGGTAGCATGATTATTCGGGACTCCGTTTATGATTCACTACAAGGCTTTATGCCACAGTTCGAAGAGAAAGAAGTTAGCTTCCCACACGTCTATGTGCTTGATGAACAAGATCGCATCCGATATACAGAGTCCGGGTATAAGCTGGGTATTGCTAAGGAAGCTCTTCAGGTCCTTTCCGGTGTATCGAAACCATAATATGAACAGGAGTGAAATAACACAATGAAACAAACATATATTGTAGCTGGTTATGTCGTTGACTCTAAGATTCCCGATTTGACTCAGGAGGACCTGAAGAAACTGACCCATCTGAATGTGGCATTTGGACATGTCAAGGATGATGTGATCATTACGGATCATATAAAGCATATGGATATGCTGCAAAAGATAAAAGATGAACATCCCGAACTAAACTTAATATTGTCTGTCGGAGGATGGAGTGCTGGCGGATTCTCCGAAGCTGCTTCTTCCGAGGAGGGAAGAAGCGCAATGGCTAATTCGGCTGTTCGTGTACTAATCGACTACCCATTCGATGGAATTGATCTGGATTGGGAATATCCTTGTTATGGTGAAGCGGGCATTGAATCAAGCCCTGATGATAAGAAGAACTTTACATTACTATTGAAGACCATACGGGAGGCGTTGGATCGTCAAGGCGCACAGGACGAACGTCATTACTTACTTACGATCGCCGCAGGAGCCGATCAGTATTATGTAGACGGCACGGAGATGGATCAAGTACAGCAGTATTTGGATTTTGTGCAATTGATGACATACGACATGCGTGGAGGTTTTCAGGTTCTGACGGGTCACCATACGAACTTGCATACATCACCAGGGGATCTATTCCGTATTAGTACGGAATCATCTATCAATATGTTTGTCCGGGCTGGCGTTCCTAGAGAGAAAATTGTGATCGGCGTAGCATTCTACTCCCGTGTATGGAAGCAGGTTCCTGATATTAATCATGGTCTCCATCAAATGGCCGGAAGTACAGGAGGATATGGACCGGACTTCACGGACCTTAGTGCCAATTACATCAATAAAAATGGGTATACCCGTCATTGGGATGAAGAAGCAAAGGCACCGTTCCTTTTTAATGGGACTAGCTTCATATCTTATGATGACGAAGAATCGCTTGAGCACAAATGTGAGTATGTTAAGAATCACAATTTGGCCGGAATGATGTTCTGGGAGTACGGTTGCGATAAGACGCATCGGTTGCTCGATACCATGCATAAAGGACTTTAATAGTAAGGGAGAGGGATGACAATGGACAAGTGGTTTGAAAAGGCGAAGTTGGGTATTTTTATTCACTATGGTATTTATGCAGTGAACGGGATATCTGAATCGTGGTCGTTCTTTAATGGCGGGATCTCTTACGAAGATTATATGAAACAATTAGACGGCTTTACAGCCTCGAAATTCGATGCAGACAAATGGGCAGATCTCATTGAAAAGTCTGGTGCGAAATATGCCGTTCTTACAACCAAACATCATGATGGTGTAGCCCTGTGGGATACACAATATAGCGACTTAAATGTCGTGAAGAGTACCCCGGTTAAACGGGACATCATTAAAGAATATGCCGAAGCGATTACGAAAAAAGGCATTCACCTTGGCATGTACTACTCTCTAATCGACTGGTCGCATCCAGACTATCCAAGTGTCTATCAAAATGGCATTATCCCTGACGATTTAAGCAAAGTTAATAAATTCTCTGAGCCTACAGACGGTGTTCAAGATGAAGAGAAATGGAATAGATTCCTCGAATTCAACAACAATCAATTACAAGAGATTTTAACCGATTACGGTAAAGTAGATCTCTTATGGTTCGACGGGGATTGGGAGAGAAGCGCGAAACAGTGGAATCTTCCAGAGTTCAAGCAATATTTACAATCCTTCAATCCAGACATTATCATTAACTCACGTCTCCAAGGGCATGGTGATTACAAAACACCTGAGCAAGGTATTCCAATCACAAGACCCGAGGGTCCGTGGGAATTCTGTACAACCATCAATAGCTCTTGGGGATATGTGCCAACAGACACGAAATTCAAATCATTGAATCAGATCATCCGGATGTTCTGTGATTGTATCACCATGGGGGGCAATATGTTGCTCGATATCGGACCTATGGAAGATGGCACCGTAGATCCTAGAGAAGAAGCTATTCTGTTAGGACTGGGCAAATGGATTGGAACGCATGAAGAAGCGGTGTTCGAAACTGATGAAGGGATCTTGCCACGATATTTCTTAGGCGGGAGCACGATTTCTAAAGACAAGAAAACCTTGTACCTCTTCGTATATGATGATCCTAAAGAATGTCTATGCCTCAAAGGATTATCGAACACAATCAAAGACATAACAGTGCTTCATTCCGGTAAAAAACTGACACATGAAATTCACGGCGGTGTACCATGGTTCAATATTCCTGGAACCACATGGATTCATATGACAGCTGAAGATGCACATGAACAGGTTACCGTTCTTAAGCTAGAGCTTGAGGGTGAATTGGACATGTATGGCGGTTCTGGTGCGGTTGTTACACACAACTAAAATGAATACAACAAAATGAATACAACAGAAAGAGCCACCTATATAAGGTGGCTCTTCTGTTCCATTTCAAGTGATGAGTATCCCCCGTTTGGTCCTAGACAAGATGGGGTATTAGTATGTAGTGCACATCTTGCTAATGACGATAAAGGTTGTGATATTCTTGAGAAAATTATTTATGTTACTAATATTAGTAGGAATTACGGCAGGAATCATACTTACCTCTTCAGGAGAATCTAGTGGTAGTAATAGAAAAAGTAGTAGCAGCACTAGTCACACCAACTTTACAGACTACAAACTCATCTCGCATGCCATGGGCAGTATTCAGAATCAAGCATATACGAATTCATACGAGGCTTTTGTCGCGAATTATGAGCAAGGGAACCGAGTGTTTGAGGTGGATCTTCTTTTGACGGAAGATCATCAAGTGGTAGCTAGACACGAATGGACTCAATCCATGACCAAGGAGCTTCAGCAAGAGGAGGAACTTCCAGAGGATCGTCAAGCCGTTCCGCTGACTCATAAGGAGTTCAAAGAAAGTGATATCTTAGGGAAATTGAAACCACTAGATTGGGGCGACATTCTCGATCTCATGGAGGAATATCCAGACATCTATATGGTGACGGATACGAAAGAACAGCAACAGGTGGATATCTTAAGCTTAATGGTCAAAGAAGCAGAGCAACGTCGTAACCCTAAGCTACTTCAGAGGATTGTTCCACAAATTTATGATCAACCAATGCTGAAGACAGTGCAGGGAGTATATGAATTCCCGTCTATTATTTATACCTTATATGCGTCCAAGGATACCGATCAAGAAGTGATTGATTTCGTTACGAAGAATAAGATTACCGGTGTTACGATGCCAGAGAATCGTACAAGCGAAAGTTTTGTCTCAAAACTTAACAAAGTAGGCGTAGTTACGTATGTACATACGATTAACGACATCGCAGACATGAAGAAATATGAGAAGATGGGCATCTATGGTTTCTACACGGATGATCTATCTGAGATGGTCCTGAATTCTGCGAATAAGTGGTATCTACTGGGTTCGAAATAAATATGATTTAAGATGTTAAAAGAAATATGCCTGCTCTTTCAGGAGTTTAGGCATATTTCCTGCGTTCATCATGCATAAATATATTGTTCGTATTCAATGCGAACAGATTGACACTACACCCTCACTATCATAGACTAGATTTATAGCTTTAAGATGATGCGTGGAGGTATGAAGGTTGAAGGAAATGTTGAAGTCTTGGAGGCATGTGTTTAAGCTCGATCCAGACCGTCAGTTGGATGATCAGAGTCTAAATACGGTATGTCTGTCTGGTACGGATGCTATAATGGTGGGAGGCTCTACAGGAGTAACTTATGAGAATACAGTAGATCTTTTATCGCGTATAAGACGTTATGAATTGCCCTGTGTGCAAGAAGTATCTGATATGGAAGCTATTGTTCCAGGATTCGACCTCTATATGATACCGATGGTACTTAATAGTTCTGATCCTTCATGGATTGTAGGGCACCAACAGCAGGCGATTGACCGTTATGGCTATATGATTCCTTGGGAACTACTCGTTACCGAAGGTTATATAGTGCTGAATCCAGACTCCGCAGTGGCGCGTCTTACGGGGGCGAATACATTACTTGATACATCAGGCACGATTGCATATGCGCAAGTCGCGGACAGGTTAATGTCATTGCCAGTCGTGTACTTGGAATACAGTGGTACTTTCGGTGATATGGAGACGGTTAGAGGCGTACACCAGAAGCTAACTAGCGCTCAATTGATCTACGGCGGAGGAATTAAAGACCTCAATACAGCAAAGCAAGCAGCATCGGTTAGTGATACGATTGTTGTAGGCAATATTATTTATGAGGATTTGGAACAAGCATTACAGACTGTATTAGCTGTGAAGTGAACGACTTAATAATGTCTTGACCTGAATCACCACCACAATATAGATATTGGAAAGGAGCATGTACGCATGCAACCTATTGACATACATGAAGGAATCAAACGACTTAATCCACCGCAACAACAAGCGGTTCTAGCTACGGAGAAGCCGCTATTGATTATGGCAGGAGCGGGGAGTGGAAAGACGCGTGTGCTAACGCATCGGATAGCATACCTTATTGCTGAGCGTAAAGCACCACCATGGGCTATTCTGGCAATTACTTTTACCAACAAAGCAGCACGTGAAATGCAGGAGCGGGTATCGAAGCTTGTAGGCAGAGAAGGACGGGACATTTGGGTGTCTACTTTCCACTCCATGTGTGTTCGTATTTTACGTAAAGATATTGAACGGATTGGATTCTCATCAAGCTTCTCCATTCTGGATTCTACAGATCAATTGTCGGTTATCCGTGGTTGTATGAAGGAATTGAACATGGATACGAAGAAATTCGAACCGAAGGCCATCCAGGCTATCATTAGTTCCGCTAAGAACGAACTTCTATTACCGGATCAATTCGAACAGAAGGCCTCGGATTACTTCGAAGAGTTGGCAGCCAAAGTTTATAAAATGTACCAAAGACGTCTTAAGTTCAATAACTCCCTAGATTTCGACGATCTTATCATGACGACTATTCAATTATTTAGGGATGTACCTGAAGTGCTTGATTTCTATCAGAAAAAGTTCCAGTATATCCACGTTGACGAATACCAAGATACCAACCGTGCACAGTATATGCTATGTCGTATGTTGGCAGAGGGGCATCAGCGTATTTGCGTAGTAGGAGATAGTGATCAATCCATCTATCGCTGGCGCGGTGCTGATATCAGCAATATCTTGAACTTTGAGAAGGATTATCCAGAAGCACAGACGATATTCCTAGAGCAGAACTATCGTTCGACGTCGAACATTCTGAATGCTGCGAACGAAGTGATTAATCTGAACACAGGACGCAAACCGAAGAAGCTGTGGACGGACAAAGGGGAAGGCGCGAAGATTAAAGTCTATCGTGCGAACTCGGAACATGATGAAGGTTATTTTGTCACTTCAGAGATTAGTAAGAATATAAAAGAAGGACAATCGTACCAGAATCACGCCATCCTATACCGTACGAACGCTCAGTCTCGGGTAATAGAGGAAATTCTGATCAAATCAGATATTCCATATCAGATTGTGGGCGGTATTAAGTTCTATGATCGTAAAGAAATCAAAGACCTACTGGGATACTTGAAGCTTTTATCCAATCCTGATGATGATATCAGTTTAACTAGAATTATTAACGTACCAAAGAGAGCTATTGGGGATACGACGGTAGCGAAGCTTGCAGCTGCTGCATCAGAACGTGGAACTTCGATCTTCCGTGTGTTGCAGTACGTGGATGATCTAGGATTTGCGGGACGCACACGCGATGCACTTGTAGGATTCTACGATATGATTGAGTCTTTACATCGCATGGTGGAATACTTATCTGTAACCGAACTAACTGAACAAATCCTTGAATTATCTAAATATCGTATTGAACTCGACAATGAGAAGACCCTTGAGTCACGTTCCCGCCTAGAGAACATAGATGAGTTCTTGTCTGTAACGCAGGAATTTGAGAAGAATAATGAAGATAAGACATTGGTTTCTTTCCTAACAGATCTAGCATTAATTGCTGACATCGATAGTGTGAATGATGATCCAGAGGAAGAAGAGGATAACGTCATTCTTATGACAATGCATAGTGCCAAGGGATTGGAGTTCCCAGTCGTCTTCATCATCGGGATGGAAGAAGGAGTGTTCCCACATAGCCGTTCTTTTACTGATAATGATGAACTTGAAGAGGAACGTCGCCTTGCTTATGTGGGTATCACACGAGCAGAGAAACAGTTATTCCTTTCTTGTGCCCAAATGCGTACCTTATTCGGACGGACGACAGCGAATAAACCATCTCGTTTTCTAGAAGAGATTCCAGACGAGCTTAAGGAAGACACTGTGATGACTCGCGATCGTGACCGTTATCAACGTGGAGGCAACAGTGGTGGATCTTATGGAGGACGTAGCTTAGGTAGTAGTGGGGGAAGTAATTTCGGTAAAGGCGGCTCTACTGCTTCGGCGTCCTCTTCACAAAGTCGCGTAACAGTAACTACTTCGATGAAGGCAAACACCGCACCAGCGGGTAGTGCTACTGATCCGGCTTCTCTCAAAGCAGGGGATAAGGTTTCCCATGGTAAATGGGGCATTGGTGTCATCGTTTCGATAAAAGGTAGTGGAAATGATACGGAGTTACAGATAGCTTTCCCAGCACCTGTTGGCGTGAAGCGGTTGTTAGCTGGATTTGCACCAATTACCAAAGTAGAGTAAGTAGAGCGAATTTTAATTGAATGACGGAGGGATACGCCCGCATGGATTCAATGCATACCATGGAGCAGCTTGTAGCCGAGCTTAACAAGTATAATTATCATTACTATACGATGGACACACCTCTCGTAAGCGATAAGGAATATGACGTTCTGTACGATCAGTTGGTTCAACTTGAGAAGGATAGTGGCGTAATACTTCCTGATTCTCCAACACAGCGAGTAGGAGGAGAGTTGCTACGAGGCTTCGAGCCTCATCGTCACCTCTCACCACTCTGGAGTCTGGATAAGGCTCAGAATATTGATCAACTTCGTAATTGGAATAACCGAGTAATCAAATTAGTAACGGATTATAACAGTAAGAATCCAGAAAAGCCTTTACCTAATCCATGTTACGCGGTTGAACTGAAGTTTGATGGATTAACGCTTAATTTGACTTATCAAGACGGAAGATTAGTTCAGGCAGCGACCCGTGGGAATGGAGTTGTTGGTGAAGGTATTCTCGCTCAGGTCAAAACGATCAAGTCTGTGCCACTTACGATTCCGTTCTCTGAAGGCACGATTGAAGTTCAAGGTGAAGGAATTATGAATTTATCTGTCTTGAGTAACTACAATCTAACGGCTGCTGAGCCGCTGAAGAATGCACGTAATGCCGCAGCAGGGGCGCTTCGTAACTTGAATCCTAAGGCAACGGCATCACGTCGATTAAGTGCTTATTTCTACAACGTAGGTTATAGCGATGCTAATACGTTTGCGAATCATCGAGAGATGATGGACTTTTTAAGAAACAATCAATTCAAGGTCAACCCATTTATTACGTATTTCGAGAATTTCGATGATGTAACGGAAGAGTTGGCGAAGATTGTGGAGAGTCGTTCAGGTCTGGATTATCTCATTGATGGAGCGGTTATCAAGGTTGTTGATATGGAGACAAGAGGTGTGCTTGGGTATACCGATAAATTTCCTCGTTGGGCGGTTGCATATAAGTTTGAAGCCGAAGAGACCACAACGGTGTTGGAATCTGTCTCTTGGGAAGTAGGTCGTACTGGCAAAATCACTCCTGTAGCTCGTGTAGAAGCTGTCGAACTTGCAGGCGTTACGGTACAGAACTGTACGTTGAATAATATCGGAGATATTGAACGTAAGAACTTGAAGCATGCGTTAGGTGCGCGGGTGTTTATCCGCAGGTCTAATGACGTGATCCCGGAGATTCTCGGTAAGGTACCCGATGAGAATGATGGGGAAGAGATAGTGTTTCCAACCCACTGTCCGTCATGTGGATTTCCATTGGAACAGAAGGGTGCACATTTGTTCTGTTATGATAGCCTCAATTGCAAGCCGCAATTAATCGGTCGTATTACTCATTTTGCATCAAGAGACGCGATGGATATCGATACATTCAGTGGTATGACTGCGGAACTATTGAACACGGAATTGGATGTGCGAGAGCCTGCGGATCTATACTCGTTAACCTTTGAGGATCTCGTTAAGTTAGATCGATTTGGGGAGAAAAAGGCGAATAATCTCCTGCAAGCATTAGAGAAGAGCAAAGAACGTGACCTGGCTTCATTCCTCTTTGCATTAGGTATTCCGAATACAGGTAAAGCGACTACCCGAATGTTAGCTGATCATTATCGTGATCTTAATGCTGTTATGGCCGCGACGGTAGAGGAGTTAGTTGTATTACCGGACGTTGGAGGAATCGTAGCTGAGAGTATTGTGAATTTCTTTGCAGATCCTCGTATGCAAGCGGGGATTGAGCGGATGCTTGCGTTAGGTGTTCAAGCGAAAGCGCCGGAAGCTCCGCGAGTTGTAAGTACAGATTCTTTCTTTAGTGGTAAGACGATCGTACTGACAGGAACACTACACAAGTTGAGCCGTGATGAAGCGGCAGACAAGTTAGTAGCGCTTGGTGCAAAAGTCACAGGTAGTGTATCTGCCAAGACGGATATTGTCATTGCCGGAGAGAAAGCAGGCAGTAAACTTGCCAAAGCACAGAAGCTTGGCATTCAAGTCATTGAAGATGAAGATGAGTTCATCCGTCTATTGGAGATTTGATCTTACAACATAAATGCAGTAGCCTCGATGAAGTTGAGGCTACTGCATTTTTTACTAACATAATGTCGAACGAATCAATATGCTGTTTTGTTCGATTTGGACACCCATGCATCCTTATCGTAACCTCGATCTTCCCAATACCCTATATGATCCCCTTGGATTAGCTCAATCCGATTCAACCATTTAACTGATTTATATGCATACATGCGAGGTACAATCAGGCGAACTGGGCCTCCCAAATCAGCTGTAATAACTTCACCGTCATGAAGAACAGCGATAAGTACATCATCCATCTGAGCTTGGTTTAAGGTGAGTGAATCCGTATATACGCCATCACCAGAATAGAATTTCACTGTAGTGGATTCAGACTTAACACCAGCTGCTGTCAAAAAAGTCTTGAGGGGAATGCCTTCCCAAGTATTGTTGTATACGGACCATCCCGTAACGCAATGGAAATCACTGACTTGGACAGTGCGACTTAATGCAACAAATTGCTCCCAATTCCAAGTAGAAGGACGATCGACTAATCCATCGATCGTAAACGACCAGTTGCTGTTATTAAAAGACGGAATAGGCGTAACACTATACACTCTGAAATCACCTTTGGCACCACCGCCTATAGGAGGCAAAGAGGATACAGCAGGCTGTGGTGCAGGAACCAGTTCGTTGGGGTTAGCGCTAATAACGTCTTCCATAGTTTGACCTACACCTAGACCACGACCCACCCATTTGAAGAAAGAAGGACCTACAGTTACAGCGATTCCAATTCCAATAGCGGAACGAATGAATTCACGGCGTGTGTAAAGCGGTTGATAGGAGCCAGGAGTCTGATGGTATTTTTCGCTATCTGTTTTCACAGATCTTTTTCCGGATTGTTTGATCCATCCAGTACGTGTAATGGCGTGATAGATAATATACGGTAACCCAATCCACGTGAGTAAATCATGTACAATAAGAGCGGGATTGGCCCATGTAGGTCCGAACGTTCTAATCTGCCAAAGTACGACGCCTGAACCAATCCAACCGATTAGTAGTGTAAGCACCAATACAACATTGAATTTCTGCCAAGGCTTCCCTCTGAGTTGTTTCCAATGTTTCTTTATAAGTAGAAGATAGTAGAAGACGGGGATCAGGAGAACTAGACCGACGCCTACATGAAGCCATTTAAGCCACACGCGGCCTTCGCCGAGTAGTTCTCGCCAGAAGCCACCCAGCAATATCACACCGCTAAGTGATAACACAACAACAATCCAAGCATTCCAATAATGAATAGAAGCTAGCTTGCGCCCATAGCCCTTAGTTAATCTACTTAGCCAGTCTTTCAAGGGTTTTCCTCCTTCTGGTATTGAGTGGATTACAACTTCTGTATGCTGGGTTCGATATGATTTCAATTATAAGGGGAATGATAAGCGATGGGTAGATCGAGGTTCTAATTATGAAGTGATATCAAATGTAAAGGTAGAAGATAAATTTTCTTTGAAAAAAAGCTTGCATTGTGTCGAATATCATGTTAAATTATTAAATGTCGCTTCTAGCAAGTGACTTACACAGCTTCTAAGCTTCATATCAGCTCAAAAAAAGAGTTGACATCGACAGCGAGGAAATGATATAATAAATTTCTTGTGACAAACGAAAGTGTTTGATTGCAGAAGTTAATAAGTTCTTTGAAAACTGAACAAATGGATGATGTGATTTTTTTAAAATAAAGAACATTTGTGTTCTTGTCAGTTTGTTTCAAAATGAGCATTTCGCTCTTTCTAAATACCAATTTGGAGAGTTTGATCCTGGCTCAGGACGAACGCTGGCGGCATGCCTAATACATGCAAGTCGAGCGGAGTTGTTTTGAAAGCTTGCTTTCAAAACAACTTAGCGGCGGACGGGTGAGTAACACGTAGGTAACCTGCCTGTAAGACTGGGATAACTACCGGAAACGGTAGCTAATACCGGATAATTTGTTTCTTCTCATGAAGAGACACTGAAAGGCGGAGTAATCTGCCACTTATAGATGGGCCTGCGGCGCATTAGCTAGTTGGTGAGGTAACGGCTCACCAAGGCGACGATG
>NZ_FTNK01000020.1 GCF_900156375.1 Paenibacillus macquariensis | reverse complement strand
AAGGTGTCAATAAAATCAATCCAACACTAGAACAACTATTTCTACAAATGACTGAAGGTGAAAACATTGAGTAACATCCTACCCTTAATACAAAATGAATGTATCAAGATTATTAAAAAGAAACGTTTTTACGTCGTTCTGCTTGTTTTGCTCATTCTGGTACCCATTTTCACGTATGCCCAAATGAAGTCATCAGAACTTAGCCGAGATAAGTTCAATGGGGATTGGCGGCTTGAATTACAACAACAAATAACAGATAATCAGAATTCACTTGGTAGCGATCGAATTCCTGAGGAATGGAAGAAGTATCGACTTATTTTTGTACAACAACTACAGTATTATCTGGATCATGATGTGAATCCTAAAGAACCGAATGGGGTTACTTTCACTCGCGAATTCATGGATAATTCCATCAATTTATTCATTCCGTTACTCATTATGGCCATCGCTTCGGACATTGTATCTGGTGAAAGAACGACAGGTACGATCAAAATGTTATTGACAAGACCGGTAAAAAGGTGGAAAGTACTGCTGAGTAAGATGATTACGATGATCATGTTTGTGTCATTGATTATTTTTTCCACTTTTGCTATAAGTTATTTGATCTCAGGAGCTTTTTTTGGATATGTTGGTTTTAATATTCCAGTCTTTACGGGGTTCCAGATTAGTGGTTCTAATGTCGATATGTCTGCTGTACATGCGGTACCACAGTGGGAATATCTGTTGATGCAATGCGGATTAATATGGTTTGTAGCTGTCACGGTTGCTTTACTTGCTTTTATGGTATCCGTGTTAGTGAAAAGTACGGCAGCAAGTATTGTTGTTATGATGGCTGCACTCATAGCAGGGACTATTTTAACAAATATGGCATCTGCATGGACAAGCGCTAAATATTTATTTATGGTAAACTTGCAACTTACGAATTATTTGGCCGGAACACCAGCTCCCATTGAAGGAATGAATCTTAATTTTTCGTTGATTGTATTGGGAATATGGGCACTTGTTTCGGTTGTTGTTTCATTCACAGTCTTTACGAAAAGGGATATCTTGAATTAAAATAGACAAGGATAACAAAACATCTGTTTGCATCGGATGAACATCATCTTTGATAAAGATTTACTAAGGGGGAGCATGAATGGTCGAGCAGATCGATTTGCTTGCAGAGTCATCCAAAGGCGGCGATAAAGGCCATGCCGGGTACGATGTAGACGACATTCAAGTGCTCGAAGGTCTAGTTGCGGTTCGCAAAAGACCTGGAATGTATATTGGTAGTACGAGTGCATCGGGACTTCATCATCTAGTATGGGAAATCGTGGATAATGCAGTGGACGAACATCTTGCCAAATACTGCACAAGAATTGAAATAACTTTACACAAAGACGGATCCGTGACTGTTCTAGATAATGGGCGCGGAATTCCTACAGGAATTCATAAAACAGGTATACCTACACCTCAAGTTGTATTTACGATTCTGCATGCCGGAGGTAAATTCGGAGGTTCAGGATATAAGAAATCAGGCGGTCTGCATGGCGTTGGTGCTTCTGTAACGAATGCTCTTTCAGAATGGCTTGAAGTCGATATATTCCGTGACGGTAAGATACATCGCCAACGTTTCGAATATTGGGTAGATAAGAAAGGTGTAGAACATGTAGGGGAACCTTCAACAGGTCTTGAAGTATTGGGAAATACGAATAAGACGGGTACGAAAGTGACTTTCAAACCAGATATACGTGTCTTCGCAAATGGCATTAACTTCAATTATGATACATTAGCAGAACGGGTACAGGAACTTGCTTTCTTGAATTCAGGCCTTCGTATTGTACTGAAAGATCATCGATCTGATAAGCAAGATGAATTTCATTATGAAGGTGGCGCGAGTCAGTTCGTTGAATTCCTTAATGAAGGCAAGGATGTGCTACATGAGGTTATTCATTTCAATGCTGAGAAGGATGATGTCGAAGTTGAAGTAGCACTTCAGTATAATGCTGGGTATACAGAGACGCTTGCATCTTTCGTTAACTCCATTCCAACACGTGGCGGGGGAACGCATGAAACAGGGTTCAAGACAGCTTATACACGTGTCATGAATGACTACGCTAGAAAAACAAGCTTACTCAAAGAGAAGGATAAGAATCTAGAAGGATCAGATTTACGTGAAGGCATGATGACGGTTATTAGTGTCAAAATGTCTGATGTAGAATTTGTGGGTCAGACCAAAGACCAACTAGGTAGTGCATCCGCTCGGAGTATGGTAGATGCGATTGTCTCAGAGAACATGCAGATCTTTCTAGAAGAGAATCCGCAGGTTGCTCAGACTCTGATCAAGAAGGCTGTTCAGGCCTCGAGAGCACGTGAAGCTGCGCGTAAAGCACGAGATGATATGCGAACGGGTAAGAAACGCAGTGAGAGTTCCAATCTGAATGGTAAACTAACGCCTGCACAGTCTAAAGATGTGACACGCACAGAACTATTCATTGTGGAAGGAGATTCTGCGGGTGGTTCTGCTAAGCAGGGGCGTGATTCTAAGATCCAGGCAATCCTTCCTTTGAAGGGGAAACCGTTGAATCCAGAGAAGGCTAAACTGGCAGATGTCCTGAAGAATGAGGAATATCGTGCCATTGTATCGGCTATCGGTGCAGGAATTGGAACGGATTTCGAACTTGAAGACAGCAATTATTCTAAAATAATTATTATGACCGATGCGGATACGGATGGAGCACATATTCAAGTATTGCTTCTGACGTTCTTTTACCGTTATATGAAGCCACTTATTGATGCGGGGAAAGTCTTTATTGCCCAGCCGCCATTGTACAAGATCACACGTAAATCGGGTAAACTTGAGACGATGCGTTATGCATGGAGCGATGAAGAACTAGCGAACTATTTGAAAGAATTCGGCGACAAATATGAATTACAACGTTATAAAGGACTCGGAGAAATGAATCCTGAGCAGTTGTGGGAGACAACGATGAATCCAGAAATGAGAACGTTACTTAAAGTACAGATTGTAGATGCAGCTAAAGCAGAGAAACGTGTATCCACGCTAATGGGCGATAAAGTTGAACCACGCAAACGTTGGATTGTTGATAATGTTGACTTTACTGATGTTGAGGAATAGAAGGTGAATAGATGAGCTTATCAGAAGAATATCTGCCGGCCTACCTAGAGGAAGTCGTCGGTGACCGTTTCGGGCGGTACTCTAAATATATTATTCAAGATCGTGCGATTCCGGATGTACGCGATGGGCTGAAGCCTGTGCAACGGCGGATTCTATATTCGATGTATGATTCGGGCAATATGCCTGACAAACCTTACCGTAAGTCAGCTAAGGCGGTCGGTGATGTCATGGGGAATTACCATCCTCATGGAGATTCATCGATTTATGATGGTATGGTGCGTATGGCACAACCATGGAAGATGGGACATACGCTAATTGATGGACATGGTAACTGGGGATCCATTGATGATGATCCAGCGGCAGCTATGCGTTATACGGAAGCAAGGTTATCTCCGATTGCATTAGAATTGTTGCGTGATATCGAAAAAGGTACGGTGTTATTCAAGGACAACTTCGATAACACAACACAAGAACCAGCTGTGTTACCGTCGAGATATCCTAATCTATTGGTGAATGGTGCGAGTGGTATTTCTGCAGGTTTCGCGACAGAAATTCCCCCTCATAATTTACGTGAAGTAATCGATGCGTGTATAGCCGTCATGCAGAAGCCAGAGATCGAACTGGAAGAATTGATGACATTCATCAAAGGTCCAGATTTTCCTCTTGGTGGAACAATTATGGGTGGAGAAGGCATCATGGATGCTTATCGTACCGGTAAAGGTCGTATTTACTTAAGATCCAAGACTGACATTGAATTCATGCGTGGAGGCAAGCAACAAATTGTCATCACGGAAATTCCTTTTCAGGTGGTTAAATCACGCCTTGTTACAGCTATGGAGAATATCCGCTTAGAGAAAAAGGTAGAAGGTATCGCTGAAGTTCGTGATGAAAGTGGTCGTGAAGGACTTCGAATTGTTGTAGAGCTGAAGAAAGAAGCAGATGCACAAGGAATTTTGGCCTATTTGTTGAAAAAAACAGATTTGCAAATCACATATAACTTCAATATGGTCGCGATCGTGAACAAAGCCCCGCAACAATTAGGGCTTAAACCGATTCTAAGCGCATACATCGAACATCAACGTGAAGTCGTGACTCGCAGAACGAGATTTGATCTTAACAAAGTAGAGGATCGCTTACATGTGCTAGAAGGGCTAGTGAAGGCACTTAACATCCTAGATGAAGTCATAGCAGCCATTAAAGCTTCTAAGAATCGCCAGGATGCGCAGAACAACTTACAATGGATGTTTGGCTTTACCGAGCGCCAAGCAGACTCCATTCTAACGTTACAACTTTATCGGATCACGAACTTAGAGATCACGACATTGCAGAAAGAAATGGATGAAATTCATAAGAAGGTTGAAACGTTACGTGCTATTCTTGAAAGTGATAAGAAACTAGTTGCCTTAATCCGCAAAGAATTAATGGAGATCAGAGACAAATTCGGCATAGATCGTAGATCCGTCATTCAAGGTGAAGTCGAGGAAATCAAGGTTAATCTTGAAGTGTTGGTCAATGCAGAAGATGTCATTGTGACGCTGTCTAAAGAAGGATATATCAAGCGTACCAGTATGCAGTCCTTTACAAGGTCGGGTGGTGATCGGGAAGGATCTGGTGTGAAGGATGGCGACTATCTCAAAAAAGTGCTTGAACTTAACACACTCGATAACTTGTTGGTCTTCACACAAAAAGGACAATATTTCATTCTACCTGTTCATTTAATTCCAGAGTTTAAGTGGAAGGATGCTGGAACAGCCATAGTGAATGTAATTAACCTTGCTAAAGAGGATGACATTATTGGATTTATATCTGTATCGACACTTGATGATCCTGGTAAGAGTCTTGTCTTTGTGACAAGAAAAGGTCAAGTCAAGCGTACTGAGTTGAAAGAATATATGACGAATCGTTCGAGTGCTATCGCTGCATGTAAAGTAGCAGAAGGGGATGAGATCATCTCCGTTACGATGAGTGATAACAGCAAGGATATTCTTCTTGTAAGTAAACTTGGGATGAGTATTCGCTTCAAAGAACAAGAAGTTAACCCAATGGGACGAGTATCAACGGGTGTCCGAGGCATGCAATTACGAGATGGTGACGAGATCGTATCTGCTCTATGGGTGGAAGACGATGAAGGTGAAATTCTTACGGTAAGTGATATTGGCTACGCCAAACGTTCACTTTTGGTTGACTATCTATCTCAAAGCCGTGGTGGTAAAGGGTTACCGACGTTTGAATTCAAGGAAGGTAAACGTGTGAAACCTAACGGTAGCGAATTAGTTGGGGCATTCTATTGTAAGAATCCTGTACATTTAGTGGCTGTTAGCCAAGCGGGGACTACAAATGCTATGACTTCTGAGCAAACGCCAATAACAGATCGTAAATCAACAGGTAAACAATTGATTCAGCTGGATAAAAATGATCAGATTATAGATCTGTTTGAGAAGTGAAATAACGAATAGGGAGGGCATTCTGCTACATTTGTAGTAAGAGTGCTTTCTTTTTAGAATGAAAATTTTGCGAGACAGGAAGGAAATGGAACAAACTTCGGCGAAAGTTAATGTTATAAACGAAGTGTATATAAGAAAGGTAGGTATACAGTTGCAGACTTCCGAATTCGCGAAATTATGGTCCCAGCTTAGCAAAGATTATAAACTGCATATGGAAAGTGAGCTTGCACCTGTACTAACAGAATCTCAATTAACAGTACTTGAGGTCATAGTGGAACGCGGCACCATGAAACCATCAGATTTCATACCCTATTTGGCTACAAGTCCCGCTGCAGTTACAATGCTGTTAGACCGGATGGAGAAAAATGGACTGTTGGGCAGAGAACGTGACAGTATTGATCGACGTATTGTTTGGGTATCGATCTCTGAGAAGGGCAAGCAAGAAGCAGAACGCGGTGTACAAATCCGAGACGCTTTCCTGTCTACGGTGTTAAATCGTATATCATCACATAATCAACAATTACTTGTTTATCTACTAGGGAAGATAACAGCAAATACAAAAGTAGTATAAGTATTAATGCATAGTCTTTGTCTACTAGCGTAGATTAACATGGTTGAGACAACTAAGGGAGTCAAACATATCATGAACAACTTGGAATTACTGCGAAATCCTAAACAACGGAAGTTGCTATTCGGCGTTGGCCTGAGTTGGCTATTCGACGCGATGGATGTTGGAATTATCTCATTTATTGTTGCTGCTCTAAGAGAGGAATGGACACTAACTGCTGGTCAGATTGGCTTTCTTACCAGCATTAGTTCTATGGGAATGGTTCTTGGCGCTGTGTTGGCAGGAGCTATGGCAGATCGTCATGGACGTAAATCTATATTATTGTGGACTTTATTAATCTTCTCTATAGCTAGTGGATTGTCGGCCTTAGCTACTGGCTTTGGTATGTTGTGTGTACTGCGATTTATATCTGGTGTTGGACTCGGGGGCGAGTTACCTGTAGCGTCCACACTTGTATCTGAATCGATGCCTGCGAAGTATCGTGGACGAGCTGTAGTGTTATTAGAGAGCTTCTGGGCAGTCGGTTGGATCTGTGCTGCGCTCATAGCATACTTCATTATTCCGAAGTATGGCTGGCAAGCGGCTTTCGTTATTGGGGCAGTCCCTGCGTTATATGCACTTTATCTACGACGTGCGATTGAGGATCCACCGCGTTTCGTCAAACAAATTGGTATTCGCAAACCTACTTTTCGTGAGAAGGTAGTGCAAGTATGGTCGATAAAGTATCGCCGTTCTACGATCATGCTGTGGATTTTGTGGTTCACAGTCGTATTCTCCTATTATGGCATGTTTCTATGGTTACCGACGGTTATGACTCTGAAAGGGTTCAGCTTGGTGAAGAGTTTTGAATATGTACTGATCATGACGTTAGCTCAATTACCAGGTTATTTCACTGCAGCTTATTTCATTGAGAAATTTGGACGTAAATTCGTCCTTGTAACGTACTTAGTAATGACGGCTGTGAGTGCAGCATGGTTTGGATATGCAACATCAGTAGGTATGTTAATTACGGCGGGTATTTTCTTATCCTTCTTTAATTTGGGTGCTTGGGGTGGATTGTACGCGTACAGCCCAGAGTTATATCCTACAAAAGTTCGTACAACAGGCGTTGGACTTGCAACGGCTATGGGGCGTGTTGGTGGCGTTGTAGCCCCATTACTAGTCGGTATGCTAGTGTCAAATGGAACAGGAATCAATGTTATCTTTATGATGTTTTTTGTAGTTATTCTCATAGGAGCTTCTGCGGTATTATTCCTGGGGAAAGAAACAAAGGGAATTGAATTAGCGGATGACTAGGTAACCTTTATAAGATTATAGACACAATGAAAACCTGTTCATAAATGAACAGGTTGATGTTGTTTCTTATGTTTTTCAAGGAGAAGGGAGTTGGATTACAATTATAATTTAGATGAGATCGTCTTCCGTTTCAACTTCATCGGAAACTTCAACTTCTTCTACTTCTTCTTCAGCATCTTCAGCGTCTTCAGCGTCATCAGCTTCTTCTTCATTAAGGATTTCGTCAGTCACATCTTCGCTGGGATCGGATGATTCAGATATTTCAGCGTCTTCTACATTTACTTCTTCTTCCAATACGATAGCATTTTCTAATTCTCCCATATTAATCCCTCCGTTTATGCACTTAGTTCTCTAAGTGTAGATAAAATATATCATCTCTCTTGAAAAAAGATTGTCACTTCATGCAGGCAGACTATAAGAATTTTCTGTCATTTTCCGATCATATATTGCTATTATCTATCAAATCTCTGAATCTACTAGTCGTTTTTTGGAGGTTTATAGATTGAATCTCTTGTATTTGTTATTTCTTTTATGGGAGTTTACTATTTGATTGTTATTACAGTACATAAGGGTACAGCGATTAATAGATGGTTATGTTAATATATAACTTCTAGGGTTAAACAAGATAGGTTGAGAAAGGTGATACGATGCAAACGTTAAATGACGTCATTTTTGACATGGATTTATATGATGAACTGGGTTGGGAATTAGAACATGTGAAGACAATGAAGCTGAATGGACTGGAAATATCTCGCAAATTTCTGAATTTTGTGTTGCAAAAGGGTGATCGTGTGGAGATTGAAACGGTGGCTGGAAAAGTCTATACAGAGGAAGTCCATTAAATGACATGTTATAGTTTACATCAGTGTAAATTATTGTAACTTTGTGAACAACTTGACGTTATAACTATATGACTATAACGATCAGGTAAAGGAGACTTCACATGTTTCTGAAAAAGAATAATACAACAGAGCTATATCATCGTACGGAGGAAGAGAAACTTACACTAGTTCGAGATTGGCGTTCTCTCGCGATCTCGGTCACATTATTGGTCGTTGTTATCTTGTTATGCATCCGTTATCCGGGACCACTAATGTGGGTTGAAAATCTCTTTCGGTGGGTGGGTCTGCCGCTACATTCAGGAGAGAATGGCATGGGATTACACTTTGCAAATATTTTTACGTTGTTTCTCATTGGGGTTGTATTGTTCTTTATGGACAGAGGTCTTAACAGGAACAAGTTTATCGTATTTATCGTTATTATGATGTTGGTAAGTAGTGCTCCGGATTGGCTAACGAGGAGCTATCAGCGTGTATTTGCATCAGGGGTATATGCAGTCGAAGTAGATCAATCACGAGTTAGTTGTAACTACGTGCTTAAGGATGGATTTCTTACAGGAACTTGCCAAGTGCCTATGACAAATTATAGTGGAGAGCTAGTTGAAATATTGCCAATCATAGAGTTTCCCAAGTATTGGGGTAATTCAGAATCTAAATTGCC
The DNA here is from genome assembly GCF_900156375.1 of Paenibacillus macquariensis. Taxonomy (GTDB): domain Bacteria; phylum Bacillota; class Bacilli; order Paenibacillales; family Paenibacillaceae; genus Paenibacillus_AQ; species Paenibacillus_AQ macquariensis. The sequence goes on along the minus strand of NZ_FTNK01000020.1, from coordinate 65,958 downwards.
TGTGATTAGGTTGACGCCTCTATTAATTGCTCCAGGAGGAAAAGAGCAGATCTATTCTGATAAGTTCAGTATTGCAATGGATAAGCTTGAGAATATATCAGGGGGCATGGGAGCTGGCTTGATTATTAGATTAACGGATGGTGTCAATCTGCGAAGATGGGAATGACTTGAAGTGTGAGTATCGGTCTATAAATAGAGGGGGGAGTTCTATATGATCAATCCAGTCATTGAATACTATGATAGCTTTGGGGAGCGAGAGTGGAGCCGCTTAGATCGAGAACCGCTCGAATTCACAGTGAACTGGCATTATATTAATAAGTATCTGCCAGCAACTGGTCGTATTTTGGACAATGGAGCAGGTCCAGGTAAGTATGCGATTGCACTCGCTCAAGAGGGATACAGAATGACATTAACAGATATTACACCGAGATTTGTTCAAATAGCTAAAGAGAAAGCACAGGAGCATGGCGTAGAGCGGCTCTTTGATGGGTTCTATGAAGCAGATGCACGGGATTTATCGGAGTTCGCTAATGAATCTTTTGATGCATCCTTGATGCTCGGCCCATTGTATCATCTTCAGGATGAGACCAATCGTCGGAATGCTGTTGAGGAACTTCATCGTGTGACGAAAAAAGAGGGTTATGTATTTGTAGCATTCCGCTCTCGTACGAATCATGCGTTCACGTCGTTGCGATCTCCGAGTCAGTGGAAGCCTAATGATCACATGCAGGCTATTCAGGAGTTTATGAACGATGGTATTTTTAATCATACGGATGAGGGAAGATATACGGGTGCCTATTTTTTCAAGGTGGAAGAGATTAAACCTTTCATGGAGAGTAACGGGTTCCAATCTATTAATCTCATTGGTTCTACGAATATAGGAACATTACTTAATGACGAGCAATTATCTTATTGGAAAGAGAAGGGGCCAGAGGAATATGCTCAGCTTATTGATTTCCTTATACGAAGAGCAGAAGATCCATCGTTATTAGGCATTTCCTCTCATCTTTTGTATATAGGGCGGAAAGTGTAACGGTCTAGTGTTTTCTCGAAGTTTTCATCAAAAAGGAGTAAGACGATCATTACACAATACTAGATAGTGAAATAAATAAGATTATAGGAGCCCTGGATATCAGAGGTAACGATGAGCGTATGCATCTTGATAAGTTATTTAACCATGAGGATTATCAAAGTAAAGGAATTGGGACATCCTCGATGCAGTTTATAGAACAACAATTCCCAAATGTCAGTATTCGGACATTGTATACGCCGCATTTGAGTTTCAGAAATCATGATTTCTATGATAAGTTAGGTTATGAAAAAGTGAAGGAAGTTCAATTGACATCTAAATTAAAACTTTTTAAATTTCAAAAGCAAGTATAATAAGCATGCGTGATTCGCTTAAAACACCCACAAAAAAAATGTGCTAAAGTGCACCCCTTAAAATAGACATTGGAATCCCCCTGGGTATGCCAATGTCTATTTTAAGGGGTGTTTTTTGTGGAAATCAAAATACCGAAAGAAGGCACAGATCTCACTGTTCAGATGATAAGCGAATAATGCAGATTCGAAAGGAGTAGTAATTTCGGAAAAGTGTTTCGGAAATATATGGGCATCTCAGCGGGGGTATTTATGATCTCCTGCTGCGGGAACTATTGTCACAGCGTGACTACTTTATTCAACTAGGATCAATACTTTAGATTAAAATTTAGAGAAAAGTTACAAAAAAGTAGACGATCTTCTTTACTTTTTGGAGAAATGTTAACTTCTTATTATTTTCAAAAACGTTGAAACTAGTTAAGCTGACAATAAACTAAGAAGAGAAGGAGAAGCGACTATGTCTACATTTACAATCGAAGGAAAACAATTCGTATATAACGGTAAGCCTATTCGTATTTTATCCGGAGCTATCCATTATTTTCGCGTCGTGCCTGAATATTGGGAGGATCGCTTAGTGAAATTAAAAGCTTGCGGTTTGAATACGGTGGAAATTTACGTTCCCTGGAATTTACATGAGCCTATTGAAGGTGAATTTAACTTCGAGCGTATGGCGGACGTCATTCGATTCGTTCGGTTGGCGGATGAGCAGGGCTTGTTCGTAATCGTGCGTCCGAGTCCGTATATTTGTGCGGAATGGGAATTTGGAGGATTGCCTGCTTGGCTTTTAAAAGAAGACCATATGCGCTTGCGCTGTAGTCATCCCTCTTATTTGGCCAAAATTGATGCGTATTACGATATATTAATCCCTAAATTTTTACCGCTTCTGTGTACAAACGGCGGGCCTATTATTGATGCAGCGGACGCTCTGGATCAAATGCTGAATGTTGGAGCATCCGTTAACTTTTATATGTTCCATGGCGGGACCAATTTCGGGTTTTATAACGGTGCGAATGATCTGGGGAAATATGAATCAACGGTGACGAGCTATGATTACGACGCTTTGTTGAATGAATCTGGAGACATCACGGATAAGTATATGGCAGTTCGTGAAGTGATTGTGAAGTATGCCGAAATAGAGCAGATTGCATTACCTCCTGCGATTCCTAAAAAGCATTTTGGAGAAGTCCGCTTTAGAGAACAAGCACGTTTGTTTGACTCGCTGTCTCAGTTGACTACGCCAATCCAGAGCCCTTATCCGGAAGCGATGGAAAGGTTCGGGCAGGATTACGGTTTTATTTTGTACACTTCTCGCGTTAAAGGACCTTTATCCCAAATGAAATTAGCCATTCAAGAAGTAAGAGATCGCGCTCTCGTCTTTCTGGATGGGGTTTTTCAAGGTGTCGTTGAACGCAATACGCATGATGTAGAAACGGATATATCAGATGGAGATATCGTGCTGGATATTCCAGCCCAAGGCGCGGTATTAAGCATACTCGTGGAAAATCAGGGGCGAATCAATTACGGATACAAATTAAAGGATCCCAAAGGCATAACTGAAGGCGTTCGTCTTGGTCTGCAATTTCTCTATGATTGGACAATTCATACGCTCCCGTTGAACGATTTAGCAGAGCTCGTATTTAAGGAAGAGCAGACCAACGAATCATTTACGCCTACCTTCTATAAAGGGAGATTTCAGGTGGAAGGAATTGGCGATACATTTTTGAAATTGGAAGGCTGGACAAAAGGAATCGCTTACGTTAACGGCTTCAATCTCGGGCGTTATTGGGAGATCGGACCGCAAAAAACATTGTATATTCCAGCCCCACTTTTACGCGAGGGCGATAATGAACTCATTATCTTCGAACTGCATGGGACGGAAGATCCGATAGTTACCCTTCAGGATTTCGCCGAGCTAGGATAATACAAGCTATCATTAAATTTTAGAGAAAAATCAAATAAAAGTAGTCGTGGTTGTTGTTATTTCAGAAAATCGTTGTTATTTATTGTTCTCAGCTACACGGTAACTTGTTAGGCTTTATATGAGAAGAATCAGTAAAAACAAGAGAGGGGAGAGGTGTAATGGATTCGTATCAACTTAATAGAAAGTCTGTCCAAATAAAGTCATCCGAACAAGTGACGCCTCCGCAATGGGCAATACAGCAGCAGCTGTTGTTTCAAACCCTAAACCAAGCGGCGCAAGAATTTATCGAAAGATACACGCATGCAGACGGCACCTTAATTTGGCGGAGTGAATGGCCAGGTATGGATGGCTCGGATGATCCCTATGAAGGCTTTATGAATTTGGCGCTCCTGTACGTTCTGGGCGGAAGCGCTGAATTACATGAGCAATCACGCAAGATATGGGAAGGGATTACTTGGCAATGGACGGAGTATGGGCAAATTCATCGAGAGTTTGATCGTTATTATGATTGGATGCATCATGGTGAAGGCTATCTTTATTTGTATTTTCTCGGTTTGGCTGGGCCTGCAACGCCTAAAGATCGCCAGCGAGCTGTACGTTTTGCCAATATGTACTCAGGCGACGATCCGCAAGCGCCTAACTATGATAGCGAAAAGAAGCTGATCCGCTCCCCTTTAACTGGAAGTATGGGTCCGAGGTTTCAGGTGACGGAGGAGGATTGGAGCACACATCGAGGCATTTTGGATGATTATTTGGCTCCATTCGAAGATATTCCAGGTGTAGATTTCGCGAGTCGAAAGTGTCCATGGTCGGATGATGAAACATATAAACAGATTATTCAAAGGATGAATGAGCGCATGAATCGCGGTGATGTTCCACTGAATTTGAATGTTACGAGCCTGCTCGCGCATGCTTTTCTTCATACGGGTGATGAACGGTTTCGAGATGTAATCACGGAATATTTAAGTGCTTGGGAGGAAAGAACGCAGACAAATGGTGGGATTATACCTGACAATATCGGCTTGTCTGGCGAAATTGGACAATATAATGACGGCAAATGGTGGGGGGGATATTATGGCTGGCGCTGGCCGCATGGTTTCCTAACGATTATCGAGCCATTGACGAATGCCTGTATGAATGCCGTCTTGCTTACTGGGGACATGAAGAAATTGCAACTAGCAAGGGAGCAGCTTGATCGGAATTGGGAGCTGCGTCAATTACAAGAGGATAAATGGGTCGTACCGCACAAGCATTTCGATAGTGGTTGGGCGGATTATCGTGAAGCAACACCACATTATCCAGTATATCTGTGGTTCATATCGATGGAGGATGAAGATCTTGAGCGCGTGGAGCGCATCCCTAAAAATCATGATTGGAACGAGGTTATTGTACCGAAGATGTCAGGTACCGATAAGAAAACGGGACGGAATACGAAGCATTACATTGGCAATACGCAGCCTTGGTATCAATATATTCGGGGGTGCAATTCAGATTATCCAGAGCGGATCTTATCCGCAAACTATGAGCTTATTGGCAATCAGCTAGCCAAAATGCGCTCAGCAGAAGGCGATCCACATAACTGGGCGCATCAGTATAGCGAGGGTGACTTCTCTAGCATCCATGCATGGCAAGAAATGTGTCCGCTTTATTTTGAAGGACTTGTGCAGCTAACCTTGGGGGCTCCGATGCATAATTCACACGGCGGACTACAGCATGGTCGCGTAAGGTATTTCGACGCTCTGGCCAAACGACCAGGGTTGCCTTCTGGCATTTCCGCTTTGGTGGAGAAGTTGACATCGAATTCCGTTACTCTTCATCTGGTTAATACAAGTTTGTTCGATGATCAGGAAATGATCGTTCAAGCAGGTATGTTTGGTGAACACCGGTTTCTGCAAGTAGAACTCATGAATCAAAAGGGTGAAGTAACGGACTCTATTACTGTAGGAGATAGATATCTTCAGGTTTCACTGCCAGCGGGAACAGGCATTACTTTGCAGGCTTCGATGGAACGTTACGTTAATACACCAACCTATGATATGCCTTGGCCTGAGGATCATAAATCAATGCTGATACAAGGACGAGTAAAATAAGACAACAGTTAAGAGGGGATGACGATATGCAATTTACAACGTTCGGTAATATGGGGCTCAAAGTTTCCAAGCTAGGCTTAGGTGGTGCGCCTCTTGGAGGGGTATATGGCCAAACGGATGAAACCGAAGTAGAGCGATTAATTCATGAAGCATTGGATTCGGAAATTAATCTAATCGATACGGCGCCTATTTACGGTGACGGCGAATCGGAGCGAAGAATCGGAAGGGCGTTGGTCGGAGGGCGACGGAATCAAGTCATTCTAGCTTCGAAGGCCGTTCGTTCTGATCGCCAATACGATTATGCAAGCACGATTCGATCTGTAGAAGATAGTTTGCAGCGGTTGCAAACGGATTGGATCGATTTACTACAAATTCATGATGTGGAATCTCAACCTTGGGAAATGATCATAGAAGAGACTATTCCGGCGCTTCAAAAGCTAAAACAAGATGGGAAAATTCGCTACCTCGGAGTGACGACGCGAAATCTACCGCTATTGCTGAAGTACATGAAAACTGGATTATTCGATAGTATCCAATTTTATGCACGGTACATGCTTATTGACCATACCGCCAAAGACGAAGTGTTGCCGCTGGCTAAAGAAATGGGTATCGGCGTAATGAACGGAAGTGTACTAGGTATGGGCGTTCTCGCCGATGCGCCAGCACACTTTTTGGAAGAGGAAAACATGGAAGATGTTGAGCGGAGATTGGATATGATACGCTTTTTAAGAAAGACAGAGCCTAAAGGATTGATAGAACCTGCTATGCGCTTTAGCCTAAGCAATCCGGATATTCATGTGACTTTAATGGGAACTTCATCTTTGAACTCCTTGAGGAAAAACATAGCTTATTGCGATGGAGTTAGTTTTAGCGAAGAAGATAAACAGGAACTGTATCGACTATTCGATAAACAAAAGCTATTCATCTAATCCAAACAACATAATGAGGTGGTTTACATGTCTACGACGCGCACAATCGGATTTAAAATTGCCAAGCTATATCCTGATCAAGTCAAACACTATGAGCAGCTTCATAACGAAATTCCCGAGCTGAACAAGAAATATATGCAGGAAGCGGGGATTATTTCTCTACGAATTTTTCGTGACGGGGTAGGTCTGTTCATGGTGGTGGAGGCGGATTCCATGTTTGAAGCACCAGAACGATTCGTCGATCCTGTCGTTGAAGAGCGATGGCAGCAGCTCACTGGCGCCTGTTTCTCGGAGATGTGGGTAGATGCTAACGAAATATATGCGTTTACGCGAAGGGAGGATTAAGCGGGATGAACATTGTTAGAGCAGGTACCTTCCCAAATCCCGTACTGCCTGGCGACAATCCCGATCCTTCAATCGTGCGCGTGGACTCGGACTATTACATGGTAACATCAACGTTTCAGTATTTCCCTGGGGTGCAAGTTCTCCACTCTCGGGACTTGGTTCGATGGAAACCGATCGGTCATGTCATCACGCGTAAGAGTCAACTAGACTTGACTGGGATGCCAGATTCATTCGGCGTATTCGCGCCGGACATCTCCTATTATGACGGAAATTTATGGGTCGTCGTGCCATATTACCATGGGCAACCGAGATGTACGAATCTCTTGTTTACCGCGGTCCGTCCAGAAGGGCCCTATAGCGAAGCGATAGAGCTCAATCATCATTTTATCGATCCGTCTATCTTCAACGACGATGACGGAAAGCGATACTTGGCGTTCGGTGGCGGTTGGGTACATGAGATGGCGAGGGATGGCTCACGACTGATCGGGGAAGCGAAGCAAGTATGGCCAGGAACTGGCGGTTCAGCACCAGAAGCCCCACATGTGGTAAAGAGAAACGGCTGGTACTACCTCATGCTCGCAGAAGGAGGAACTTTTTTCGAGCATAAGGTGACGCTTGCGCGGAGCCGCTCGATTTGGGGGCCTTACGTACCATGCCCGCACAATCCAGTACTTACTCAGAAGGATCCTGAGAAACGCATTCAAAAAGCTGGTCACGGAAAATTGGTGCAGGATGAATCTGGCGATTGGTGGATGTTTCATCTCGGCGGCCGACCTCTTACGCCCCAGGGGTTCTGCCCGCTCGGACGAGAAACGTTTCTACAGCCAGTTCATTGGACAGAGGATGATTGGTTCGTCATCGGGGACGAGGGAATTCCGATGGATGAGATCATAATTCCGAACACTGAGAACATGGACGTACCGAACTACTATTCGTTAGATACATTCTCAGGGACGGAATTATCGCCAGAGTGGGAGTGGGTACGTCATCCAGTAGAAGATGGATTCCGATTGACACCAGAAGGACTTCGGATCTCCTGCAAACCGTTCATTCCTTTTGGTCTTCAATCGACGCTTATCTTAACCCGACGATGGCATCATTTCGGCTTCGAAGTCACAACGAAGTTGGTATTCGATTCGAAGAGCCGGGGAGAGGAAGCAGGATTGACCCTCTATCGTGATTCCGATGCGTTTCTGTTTTTCTCCATCCGCAATGGACTCGGGCAAACCTCAGGGCAGACCTTCGATGTAAGCCGACTGCACGAAAACCAGGAGGACGATGGACTTTACCTTGAGGTTGATCATTACGTTGCCGTCGGCAAAAATACACTTGCGAAATTGCCGCTCCCGCCGAAAGCTTCCACGGCAATCTGGCTTAAAGCGCAATTATTCTCGGAGACGAAAACCTTTAACTTCTCTTATTCGCTAGATGGGGTAACTTATACGGATATCGGAATTGAATTGCCTGCGGAATTCCTGTATCCCGAACAACATACGCGATTTTTATGCTTTACGGCTCCTCGCGTCGGTGTCTATGCGAAGGGAGTTAAGGGAACCGTCGAAGGGAACGCGACATTTGAATCTTTTGAATACAAGGAGTTGCCTTACCAGAACTTATAAAAAAATTCATGTTATTTTCAAAGTGATATTTGGGGTACTAACTTTCCAATGTGGTTTGAAGAAAACGTCAAATTTAGATTTTCGATTAAAATAAATCAATAAAAAGGTGAGGAAAACATGAAAAAAATTACTGCAGCATTAATTGGAGCAGGACAAAGAGGGATGGGTGCTTATGCAACGTATGCATTGCAGCATCCAGAAGACATACAATTTGTTGCCGTTGCGGATATCGATCCCGAGCGAAGAGCACAATTCCAACAAGCCCACGACGTTTGGGATGAGCACTGTTATTCAAGTTGGGAGGATCTGCTTGCAGGACCTAAGCTGGCTGATGCGATACTTATTTGTACGCAGGATAAAATGCATTACGAGCCTGCGCTGAAGGCATTAGAGAAAGGGTACCATGTTCTTATGGAAAAACCGATGTCACCCGATCCGCGAGAATGTATCATTATGGGTGATTACGCTAAGAAGTATAATCGAGTGTTTTCGATTTGCCATGTGCTTAGATATACGGACTTTTTCTCAACGATCAAAAAGGTTATTACGGATGGTAAAATTGGCAAACTCATTTCGATTCAACATACGGAAAACGTGGAGCATCGTCATCAAGCACATAGCTTTGTAAGAGGAAACTGGAGCGATTCAGAGATTTCAAGCCCAATGATTCTTTCTAAAAGTTGCCATGATATGGATATTTTACAGTGGCTTGTTGATGCAGATTGCACTAAAGTTTCATCCTTTGGTTCATTAACCCATTTCCGCAAAGAAAGTGCACCAGAAGGTGCGCCTATGTACTGTTTGGACGGCTGTCCCGTCAAAGATAACTGTGCTTATTATGCACCAAGAATGTATCTTGAACGAGATGACTGGGTCGGAGAAGTGCTTCGCGCTGTTGTCAGTAATGATACGAGTGACGAAGGTGTGCTTCAAGCCCTTGAGAAAGGACCTTATGGCAGATGCGTGTATCATTGCGATAATAATGTGGTCGATCATCAAGTGGTGAACATGGAATTCGCCAATGAGGTGACTGTTGCATTTACGATGAGTGCCTTTACTTATGAAGGCGGGCGATCAGTGAAGTTGATGGGTACTCAAGGTCAAATAAGAGGTGATATGGAGAAAAACGTCATTGAAGTAACGAACTTCATTACTAGAGAGACAGAGGCAATCAATCTGGATACGGATCTAGCAGGACATGGCGGCGGCGATACAGGTATAATGCGAGATTTTGTCCGACTTGTGCGAAGTGATGGAAAAGAAGAAGGGCTTACAAGTGCGGATATTTCTGTGAAAAGCCATCTGATTGCTTTCGCTGCCGAAAAATCGCGTCTGGAAAGCCAAGTTATTGTGATGGCTGACTATATAAATGAATTAAAGAACGAAGGAGACACAAATGAATAGTGAACATCTTCTTTAAACGATACAAAATATCAAAAAAATGGAGCCACAATGTATTGTTGCCTACAGAACCAGGTTAACCGCACATGGCCATGGAAATAGTGAAGGAAAATAAAGCGGGACAATTAAGGCTGATGTTAGAACGTAAAAAAGTTGCGAAGTTCTGATTATTAAAAACTTAGGAGATTAAACTACAACGTGAGCCGTCTAGCAAAAAAGTTGCTAAACGGCCCACGTTGTTATTATGATCTATATTTATTTACTAGTTTTCCAGGCGTCGATTTGTTTCTGCATTTCAGCGATAATTTTGTCGGCGCCTGCATCTTTCATCTTGCTTAAGAACTCGTTGTATTTAGTTTCATTTATTACGCCGAGCTCAATGCCTCTATAGAATTCACCAAAAACTGCACTTGTCTTACCAATTTCTCCTTTTACTGGTTCTGCATCAAAGGAGAAGCCGAGTAATTTCGATGGCTCTGCATCCTCGTTCATTTTTATCGTATCTTCCCAGACGGTTTTCGGCATTCCCTCTTGAACATTTGCCAAGAAATTGGAAGCGAACATCCATGGTACTTGCGGATTGTAGCCTTGTTGGTTTGGACCTGGGACCATTAAGCCCTCGGCATTGAGACCAAAGTGGTCATCTTTGATACCGAAGTTGAGTAGGTTAAACAGATCCTTGTCTGTGTTCAGTAGCTCGAGCAACATCATCGCTCTTTCCGGATTTTTCGATGAACGGCTTATCGCTTGCATCGTGGCAACAATTCCACCGGTCGTCAGATATGGCTTGGAAGCCGGAGCACTAACATATGGCTCACCGCCCAATTCGGAGTTGAGTGAAGCTACGCCCGGTTTGTAAGCGCCACCAATTACCATAATCCATTTGCCTGCTTTGGCATCGGCCCAGTCATCTTGTTTCTTAGAGATACGTTCCTTGGAATTTAAATAACCTTTGGCATTCCAGTCTCTTAAAACAGCAGCGAGCTTCTTGTATTCATCAGATTCAAATTGGTTGAATACCGTCAGCGTATCGTCATTATAGCTTACTGCTCCGGGCACGTTAAAGCCTGCGAGAGATTCAAAAGAAAACATTTCGTAAATTTGCGACAACTGAGATATTAATGCTTTTTCAGGATGATCTTTCTTAACGGCTTGTATATATGGCTCAAGCAGATTCATCGTATCGGGGCTGAGCTTGCCGCTGATGCTATTCACATCGAAGCCATATTTGTCGGCCAAAGCTTTCGAGGTGGCAACGTCAGGCGTTCTTGCTGAAATTTGATAGTTAATGTAGCCGTAAATATTACCATTTACACGGGTAGCATCCCAAAAATTCGCTGGAATAGCAGCAAAAGATTTTGGAGCATATTTCTCTAGCAATTCATCTAGTGGCAAGAAAGCACCTTTTGCTACATTCTGGGTATAGTTATTAAGCCAATTGGAAGTGAAAGCGATATCATAAGCTTCGCCAGAGGCGATGATTACTTTGATTTTTTGATCATAATCTCCGAAAGATATTGGTTTGAAGTCAATGGTGGCATTGATTTTTTCTTTGACAATTTTATTGACTTCAGTAAAAACCTTGTCTTGCTCTGGCTGTGGGAAGTTTCCTGGGAAATACCAACTTAAAGTAACTGGCGGCAAATCAGCAGCCGGGGTAGGCGAGCTAGATCCTTCTGCTGGAGGTGTAGTTGTTTCCGGTGAGCTGACTCCCGCTTTGTTGTTGCTGTTTCCGCATGCCCCAATTACGAGACTAAACATAAGAATAAAAATGGTTGCAATGATGCCTGATTTGTACAATTTTAAACGTTTGACCATAATGAATCCTCCTTTTTAATATATCCTTTTTTTATACTTAAAATGGATCGCGTCCATTGTAAGCTAGCCTTTGACTGCTCCCACTGTAAGTCCCTTTACGAAGTATTTCTGGAAAAAGGGGAATACGACAAGCATTGGACCGGCGGCCAATATGGCCATTGCCATCCTAGCGGTTTCTGCAGGAATGATGGAAGTATTCATTCCCGGAGGCATCGCGTTCGTGGAGCTTGTAAGAAATTCAATGTTGTTAATCATTCGGTAAAGCATATATTGCAATGGAACAAGACTTTCCTTTTCGATATACAGAAGGCTTAGCCACCAATCATTCCAGTACTGAAGCACGATAAATAAGCCGATTGTTGCAAGGCCTGGCTTAGCAAGTGGCAAAATTATTTTAAAGAAAATTCGCAACTCACTTGCGCCGTCGATCATGCAGGATTCAATGATGCTATGTGGAATTTTCTGCATAAAGGATCTCAGAAGCAGGATAAACCATGGGATCGCCAAGTAAGGCAGAATGAGTACCCAAATCGTATTTTTCAGGTGCAAGTATTTGCTGATTAGCATATAGGTCGGAACAAGCCCGCCGTTAAACAGCATAGTGAAAAACACGTAAAAGCTAAGGGAACTTTTGTACTTGTAATCTTCTCTTGATAGTACGTAGGCAATACCAGCAGTAATAATCAAGGAAATTAAAGTGCCTACAATGCTGACGATCAGAGAAGTCTTTAAGGCCGATAAAAGCTGAAGCGGTTTGTAAAGCACATATGCGTAAGAACTGAAATTGAATCCTTGAGGCACGAAGCTGTACCCGTTTTGAATAATGCTGTTTTCATCGCTCAGGGAAATGGAGATGATCGAGATGAGCGGGATTATGCAACTGATACCAAATAGAATGAGTAATAGATGAATCAGGATTTGTGGTAGTGTTCTACGAAAAGACATGAGTTCACCTCTATTTCTGAATATTTATTATTTAGAATAGCTTGTTGTCATCATTAACTTTTTTGACCAAGTAGTTGCTGATAAGGACTATAATAAAGCCCATTAAAGACTGAAACAATCCAACAGCGGACGACATACCGATATCCCCAGACTGTCTCAGCATACGATATACATAAGTGTCGATAACTTGGGTGACAGGGTATAGCTGACCAACCTCTCTTGGGACGAAAAAGAAAAGACCGAAGTCTGAATAAAAGATCTTTCCTACAGAGAGAAGTGTCATTATTGTGATTAAGGGCATGATGAGCGGAATCGTGATTTTGCGAATAATTTGATATTTCGAGGCTCCATCGATTGCGGCTGCCTCAAAGTACTCTTGCGATATGCCAAGAATACCGGCATAGAAAATGATACTGATGTAGCCCAACCCCTTCCAGATATTGATAAAGGAAAGCAGAAAGGGCCAAATCCAGGTTTCTGTATAGAAATCAAAGGATGTAAACCCGAGATCTTCTATAAATCTCGTCAGAATGCCATATGGTCCAATAAACGAGTATGCCATATAAGCAATGATGACCCAAGAGAAAAAATAAGGGAAGAAGAACACAGTTTGATACACTTTCAATGCTTTGCGACTGATAATTTCATTTAATAAGATTGCAAATATTATCGCTAAAAGTGTACCGACTACAATAGAAACGATGTTGTAGCCGAGAGTGTTCCTAACGACTAGCCAAGCGTCGTTAGAGGTAAAGAAGAACTTGAAATTGTCAAAGCCGATCCATGGACTGTGAAAAATACCTTGTTCATAATTGATGTTCTTAAAGGCAATAAATACACCAGCCATTGGGATGTAAGAAAAGATGAAAATAACGATAATAGCGGGGAGAGCTAACATCGTTAGCTGAAAACTTTTTCTGAACTGTCTACTCTTTTTTTTCGTAGCAGCCATAGTCACAATGACCTTCTCCTTTGCAATTCCAAATTTGACTTACTTGTGTTGATAGCTTCATGGTAGCAAATCTAGGAAATAAAACTATTTTTTGTTTAGTGGTTTTTTTCTGGAAAGAGTGAAATTAGAGTTCTTATTCCCGTTTTTTGTACTCGAATTAGTGTTTTTAGATGGAAACATCGGTTATATTCTTTTTATTTGAATTAGTAACAGTAATAGCATTAAGAGGGAGTGGGGTGGAATATGTTCAAGAAGCTCGTTCTGAAAACCCCGTTCCAACTATTTTTATCGATTTTGCTGCCGTTTCTAATCAGTACTATGACACTGCTTTTCGTCCAGTATTCCTTTTTGAAACAGAATTTTGAAGATTATGCGCTACAAAAGATATATAACCAACAAACAAGCGAACTGGACAATACGAAACGGAATGTGGAGGTCCTTACCGAATCCGCGCGATCGTTAGCTATTACAGCTTTTTTTGACGATATGATTAAGGACCTGCTGTATTCAGACGTGGCGGCGGAAGATTACGTAAAATATCAGGAGAAAGTGCAGTCCTACAAAAATATTTATCCGTTTCTGCATTCGATAGATATTTTCAATGGCCAAACAGTCTATACGGTGCCAAGTGAAAACTTTGTTTATAATCGCGAGACCTTTCCGGACAAAAACATATTTACTATCCTAGAAGATATAAAGAATTACCATTCGCATAGCATAGTCTTGCGAGAAATCCCTAACGTTTTGTCCGGAATCACAACTAATGCGACTCCGATGATTCGCGTATATTCGTACTTGTTCTACGATACACAATTGCAGAAGGGGAAAGTGAGCGAGGCTTTGATTCTGAACATATCCGAGGATTGGATGATGAAAAGCATTGCCTCTAACGATTCGCAGAAAAATAGTCGCATTTTTATGATCGATTCAAGTGGCAGACTAATGACAAGCGACTCCATACATCCGTTGCTTAGTGATATGAACGAATATTCTTATGTCCAAAGGATTATTTCTTCGGGGGAGCCGTCAGGTAGATTGCGGATGGATTTAGGTGGGATAGATTCCTTCATTACGTATACGACAACAGATGAACTTGGCTGGAAACTGATAAACATTACTCCCTATACAGAGATTATCAAGGAAATCGCGGGCATGAGGGGAAAGACTTATCTGCTCATTCTGATCTTCCTGCTCGGGGGTATATTGCTCACGTTCTATCTCTCAAGAAGGCTTTATGTGCCTGTCATACTCGTTATTCGTAATCACAATTTGTTGGAGTCCGAGAAGAAGGAAGAGTCGTACAACCGGAAACAAGACGTATTAAGAAAGCTAGTTAAGTCTAGTGATCATGGCCCTGATCATTCGCTTCACCGCACTTTTCAGAAATACAATATTGTACTTGAGCCTCACGATTCATTCTTGGTGTTCTTATTTAATATCGATCACTATTCGGAGCTTTGCTCTAAATATAATTCAAGAGACCGAAGCTTATTGAAATTTGGCATGATGAACATCGTTTCAGAGCTTCTCTCAGGCCTGTACAAGCATGAATGTGTAGACATTGAAGAGGATCAGATATTGGTCTTGATTAACTTCAGCATGGATGAAAAGCCGCCTCAGCAAGACCGATTGTTCGAGATTGTTAGTGAATTTCAGCGGAATGCATTGAAGTACTTGCAGTTGTCCATTACCGTTACGATAAGCGAGACTTTCGAATCGATTTTGAATTTGAATTTTCATTATTTGAAAACAGTTGAGCTATCGTCTTACCGCATGATCTTTGGCCACCAAGCGATATTATCGAAGAGCATTGTAGAAATCAATAATGAAGAATTTAAATATCCGCAGGATCAAGAAAAAGAATTGACGGATGCAATGATTCAAGGACATTTCCAAGAATCAAATCGGCTGTTGTTCGGTATGATCGACCATGCATCTTCTTTCAGCTTCACGGTTCTCAACTCGGTGCTTATCCGATTGCTGCTATCCATTCGATATGCGATAGAAGTACTGGAAGCCAACCATGCAATCAAGGTGAATTTCAGTTTTAATGCGTATCTGGACAAGCTTCAGAAGATTGAGACGCTGGAGATGATCAAATCTGATTTTCAAGAACTGTTAGGGCATTTGGAGCAGGAGCTGGAAACCAAAAAAAATCATAAATATATAAATTTGCTCGAAGAAGTCACTCGTATTATTCAAAGAGATTTTACGAACCCGGCGTTGTCACTTGATACGGTTGCAGAAGAAGTGGGCCTCTCTTCGCCCTACTTGGGGAAGTTGTTCAAGAAGTACAGCAACGTTTCGATGAACGACTATGTTAATAGTGTTCGGCTTGTGTACGCTACTGAATTAATTGCAACTAATGACGAAACAATTATTGAGATAATGCAGTTATCGGGATTCTCAAGCCGAAGCCACTTCTTCACTCTGTTTAAGAAAGTACACGGATTGACTCCCAGCCAATATAGAAACAATATAAAAAAACTGGAACGGCAACCTTAAGTACCGTTTCGGTTTTTTTATATGCTGGCGCCAAAACTTGCAATTCGGAAAATAAGAACTGAAGCATAGTCTGAAAAATTGGGATTTAGATAATTATACCGATTTTAATAAATACCGAACTGATTCGATAAATTAGAAATTGCCGTTGAGCTGAGGATTGCTAAGATCAAGGCTGTGAGGCAGACAAAGTAATATGTTAAGCACGTTAAGTATGTTATCAAGCAGAATTGGAGTTGGTGATCATTGGCTGAATTTTTGGGGAAAGTTGCTATCGTGACCGGGTCCACTAGCGGAATCGGAAAGGCGGTTGCCGAGACCTTGGCCAGCCAAGGTGCTCACGTTGTCATTTGCGGACGGAACGAGGAAAAGGGACGACAAGTTGTCGAAGGAATTGAACATGCCGGCGGTGTGGCTCTGTTCGTTCAAGTAGATCAGTCCGTTCCTTACGCGACGGATAGGATCGTTGAGGAAGCAGTGAAAGCGTGGGGGAGGATTGATATTATTATCAATAATGCTGCCCTGGTTTGTAACAAGCCGATAGAAGCTGTAAAGCATGAGGATTGGGACAGACTTTTTACCGTCAATATAAAGTCGGGATTTTTTCTGGTGCAGAAGGCATTGCCGTATTTGCAAAAGACACGCGGCTCGATTGTCAACATCAGTTCATTGAACAGTCAGAAAAATATTGCGGGCAATTTCATTTATGACTCGCTTAAGGCCGCGCTGAACCATCTGACAACAGGATTGGCGCTTGATCTGCGGGACATGGGCATTCGCTGCAACGCTTTGCTTCCGGCGGGTATTGCAACGCCGCTTCTGAATGACTGGTTTAAACAACTAATGGAAGATCCATCTGAAGCCGAACGGATTGCGGAATCTGAAAAGCTTAGAGCAGATGTAGGGGAGCCTCAGCAGGTGGCGGATGTGGTTTTATTTTTGTGCAGCAGTCATGCGTCATGGGTCAATGGGGCTCTTATTCCATTGCATGGAGGTTATCAAATTGGCTAACTAATATCATTGAATGGTTAGGAGGAGAAGAATGAAATCATTAACTAGAAATTGGAAGATTTATGCCATTCATCATTCCCATTCCGATATCGGATATACCGAAAGGCAAGAGAAAATTGAACAATATCATGTCGATTTTATTCGCCAAGCGGTGAGAATTTCGAATGAGGTGGAAGCGGGACGGCACACGGAGTGGAAGGGATTTAAATGGAATTGTGAAACATTCTGGGCGGTTGAGCGATTTTTGGAACAGGCAGATGAGAATGAGAAGGAACAGTTTGTCCTCGCATTGAAACGCAGGGATCTCGAGTTGTCCGGTACGTATTTGAATTTGAGCGAGCTCGTCGATTATGACATATTGCGCCGCAAGCTGTCCGCCGCAGGCCTATTCGGACGCTCCGTCGGCGTTCCGGTCACATCGGCCATGACGGCTGACATTAATGGATACAGCTGGGGGTATGCGCAAGCATTGCTGGATGCTGGCATAGATTCCCTTCTCTCCAATGTGCACACGCATCATGGCATGTTTCCGATCGGGCGTAAACAGACGCCGTTTTATTGGGAAACGTCAAAGGGAGAAAGGCTACTGGTCTGGAACGGCGAGCATTATATGATCGGCAATGATTTAGGGTTGAATCCGGGCATGGTACTCTCGTATACGATACAGGACGAGTTCAAAGAAGTGGTTGGTAGCCGTGATGCCACGCTCCAAAACCATTGGGAAATCGCCGAAACACGGATCGAACGATATTTACAACAGTTGGAAAGCGAAGACTATCCTTACGATTTTGTACTGGTCAATGTGATGGGATTGCTTCGGGACAACGCCTCTCCGAACGGGGCCGTAGCCGCATTCATTAACGAATGGAATTGTAAGCACGGGGAGACGGTGAGCATTGAGATGACGACGTTGTCCCGGTTTTTCTCCCATGTTCGCACGCAAACCGCCGAAATTCCGGTATATCGAGGGGACTGGCCGGATTGGTGGACGGACGGTGTTTCCTCTACCCCGATGCACACGCAAATATTTAGAGACGCCCAGCGCACGTGCGGTTTGATCCGGCGATTGGACAACGGAGCTGGTCTGGTCTCGGAGCAGCAACTTTTGGAGGCAGAGCACCAATTGATGATGTACTCTGAGCATACATGGGGCTATCATTCCTCGATATCCGAGCCTTGGCATCCGATGGTGCAGACTCTCGGTGTCCGTAAGGAAGCATACGCAGCCAACGCGAGTCGTCTCGTCTATACCGCGCTGGATCAACTCCAGTATAAGCTAGGGGAGACGACCCTGGCGCCCGGAATGGCGCTTCGTTATCAAGTAATCAATTCGTTTGATTATCAGGTAGAAGACATCGCTAGAATTTATCTCGAAAACTATGAAATCCCTTTCTTCCCGAATGGTATAGAAGTTGTCAATGAAGCGACAGGTGAAGTCGTGATTCATCAGCGGGAGGAAGTCAGTCGTGGGAATCAAATTTCGATTGGGGTCCGTCTGCTCCCGAAGGAAAAGCGCGTATTCACCATACGGGCAGCTGCCACCAAGGTTGGCGGAAACACGACCAGCAGCACCCAACTGCAGGGCAAAATCCGCATATTCGATCTGGAAGATCTGTATCCCGGCCCCAAAACCGTCGCACAAGCGATACGGATAACCGAAACCGGTATAGACTCGCCTCATGTATCGATCCGTTGGGAAATGGGCAAAGGTATTGTTTCTTGGAGAGAAACGGCGGGTGGTCAAAGCTTGCTTAGGACGGATGCGGCGCACTCCGCGTTCTCGCCGGTGTACGAAGTGACGATTGCGGCTCCAGACCAGCAGGTGGAAGAGCGCGGCAAAATGGGGCGTAATCGTAAAGGTGCTCACGTTCAACGCTCGATCGGACGTCTTGTTCAGGCTCGTCCGATAGCGAATGGTCCTCTATATGGCACGGTCGAATTGAAATACGAGACGGACGGCATGCGTTATTATTCTTTGCTACTGACGGTATACCAGGAATTACCACGCGTCGATATAGCTGTACGGATGCTGAAGGACAGCGTATGGGATCCGGAAAATGTGTACATTTCATTGCCCTTCCACACGAACAAGCAGAATCAGCAATTGTGGCTTGATAAAATGGGTGCGTTAGTGCGTCCTGGCATCGATCAACTGCCTGGCACTTGCCTGGATTATTTCGCGCTGCAGGAAGGAATAGCGCTTCTGGCCGACGGAGAAGGAATCGTTATCGGGGTTCCTGATACGCCGCTGCTCCAGACCGGACCGCTCACGTATGAGGGTCGGTTGTTAAACGGACAGCAGGGCGAGGATTGGGATCACCCGTTATATTCTTGGCCGATGACGAATTATTGGGAGACGAATTTCAAGGCGACACTCGGAGGTTTCTATGAGTTTCGTTATTATGTGACATGGGGACACAACTGGACGTCCCCCGAACAGGCAATGCGTCATAGTCATAGTATGAATACAGGACTTACGGCGTTTCGGTTGAAGGGTTGACGAGGAGGCTTAATCGGCATCGAAGATGAAGTGTTATTTGAATACCCCGAACTATGACATGCATTGGTCGAGTGTAGACAAACAACAAATTAAAGGACGGAAAGACGTCTGACATCGATGTGCATCAACATTAGTATGACTTTCTCGATCATGGAATGAATAGAACAGGAGCACGGTCACTTACGTAAGTCGCTCCAAGACAACTGCCTTATTTCTGTTGCGGTTTTTCCAGTGAATTTCTTGATCAGTCTTGCGAAGTGATGGGATGTCTTAAACCCGCAACGATGGGCGATTTCTGAGACGGTTAATCCGGTACTGGTTAGTAGCTCAACGGATTTATTTACCCGATACTCCCATAGATAATGAATAGGAGTCGATTGGACATTCGTCTTAAATAATCGTAGGAGATGCTCGGCAGAGAGGTTAGATTGTACAGCTAGCTTCTCAAGAGAGATCTCTTCCGCGTAATGCTCATGTATCCACGTTAAAGTAGCATATACGGCAGGGTGCTTTTCCTTCTGGAGAAGCACCCTTTTCGATTCAATCGGATACAGATGAATCGCGGCAAGTCCCAAGCTTAGAATGGCGGAATCGTCATTGGAGACATGGCGCAAAACGGCGAGCATGAGATCGGTAAGGCGGTTCATCTCCTCCGTAAGGGCAAGGCATTCGGGTAGCTGGTATAAGGTTTTCCGTGTTTCATCGGATAGCTCGGTGACGTGGACGGCTATCCAACGATGCCACGATTGTTCAGTTTTGGAGAAGATGAAGGTCTCTTCGTGTCCGGGCTTTAAGAGAATCAACTGTCCGGGTAAGACTTGGATATGCCGCCCATCAATTGTAACGTTCATTTCTCCAGTGTAGAGCATGACAATCTGCACATCCTGCTGAATTCGGGGACCGAATCGACCTCCAGGAGGGTAGACGATAGAACCGGCAATGGCATGTTCTAAGGAATCGAATGGGATATTTAAATTATTATTGGACATAAGCATTTCTCCAGTGGGAATCTATATGATTACTTTCATAATATCAATTGTAGATACAATATTGTAAATTACAGATATTGTCAAGTGAGCGCAATCGAAGTATCCTTTAGATAGAAAATAGATTGTTATCGCCAAAGGAGAATGCGTGATGAATGGAAATTACACGAAACCCCTCACACCATTAACGGATTCACAGGTTGAATTCTTTAGAGAACAAGGATATTTCCTATTCAAGAAGGGGATGACCGAAGACCTCATTGATGCCTTTAATGGACACATTTATGATATTCGAAACCAAGATCCAATACCGGTGTGGGCGTCTTGCGACAAGAATAAAAAATATTCAGTTAGACTGTTCAACCCCCACAAGAATGACAGCTTCTCTCAACAGTTGATGAAGCATGCGATCGTTCGCGGGGCGCTTGCTCAACTGATGGGTAAGGAAGCGGTATGCGTGCAAAGCATGTACTTCTATAAGGAACCAGGTTCTCCAGGACAAGCCGCCCATCAGGATTACTACTATATCAAGAATGACCCAATGACGATGATTGCTGCTTGGACAGCTATGGAAGAAGTGGTGGATATCGAGAACGGCTGCCTATGGGTCATGCCCGGCACGCATAAGCTGGGACTATTACCGCATGGTGCTGTTAAGAATCTAGAGGAGCATGAGTCACATACTGAAGAAACGGAAGGCGTCGATACTTCAAGACAAATTCCAGTTCCAATGGAGAAGGGAGACATCCTGTTCTTCAGTGAATTGCTCATCCATTCATCTACTAAGAACCGGAGCACAGACCGCTGGCGTCGTTCGTACGTTTGCCACTACATTCGCGAGGATTCGAACGTACTCCACCGCGAGGATCTTCGTCAGAAGTTCCCGTTGTATTAATCCTGGATCTATAAGCAGTAAGACGATAGTACCCCAAGTATCTTGCTTAGGGGCTATTTTTTTTAGAAAATTAGGATTGTCAAATAACCTGTATAATAGTAAACTTAGTTTGTATACAAAACTAGGTTTATTATAATGTTCAAAAGGGTGGTTATGTGGACAAAAAATATTGGGTACCGGCTTTGGAGAAAGCAGATGGGATTCTACGTCTAATATCAGAAGAACCTCGTAAGTATCGCTTAATTGATCTGTCTACTCAGCTTGGAATCCATAAGAGCTCTATGTATTCCATTCTGAATACTATGGAAGCGCTTGATTGGGTTAATAGAGATGCTAATGATACGTATGCCATTGGTTCTGCTACGGGGAGATGGGGGAATTCTTACACGCAAGGTCAGGATATAATCACGTCGTTCCATCGAGAAGCGAGTATTACTAGAGATCGCCTTCAGGAGACAATTCAGCTGGCGAGGCTTGAAGGTAATGAAGTGTTATATCTAGCTAAGGAGGAAGCACCGACTATGGTCAGGCTCGCTTCTGGTCCTGGTATGAAGTTCCCTGCTCATGTGACTGCGCTCGGGAAAGTGCTGTTGTCGTTCGTAGATGATACGGAGCTTGATTTATTGTATCCGATTCAAGAATTAACGGCTGCCACAGAGTATTCATTGAAAACGAAAGTAGATTTGGTTAAGCAGCTGCGCGAAATTTGTGATGAGGGGATTGCATTCGATGAGCAAGAAGTTATCGTCGGGTTCAGCTGTGTTTCAGCCCCGATACTATCCAAATCAGGTGAAGCCATCGCAGCAGTGAGCTGCTCCATGCCGCAGCATATCTGGGCGAAAAAGAAGGATGTCGCGGTGGCGGAAATTCGTCAATTGGCGAGTCGTTTATCCCAATTCCAAGGAGATGACCATAAATGAGATTAGCAAATAAAATTATCTTAATTACGGGCTCGGGTTCCGGTATCGGAAAAAGCTCAGCATTGCTGTTTGCTCGTGAGGGCGCAACAGTCATTGTGAACGATCTGGATGAAGCCAAAGGATTAGAAACGGTGAATGATATTCATGCTTCCGGAGGAAAGGGTCATTTCATCCATGCGGACGTGACAAATCCCGAATCTGTGTTACAGATGGTCAATCAAATCATTGAAAAGTATGGTCAAATTGATGTGCTCTTCAACAATGCGGGAATTAGCGGCGTAGGAGCATTGCATGAAATCGAGCCCGATGCATGGGACCGGGTTATTCAGGTCAATATTCGAGGTGTATACTTGCCTTCCAAATATGTGGTTCCGCATATGATGGAACGGAAATCCGGTAATATCATCAACATGTCCTCCTGCGTCGCAGAAATCGGACTCGCCAGAAGGGCGTCCTATTCGGCAACCAAAGGAGCGGTATTGGCGTTGACGAAGTCTATGCAAGTGGATTACGCGGAATACAATATCCGTGTAAATGCCCTCTTGCCTGGTACAATTCTAACCCCTTTTGTTGAGAATTTCTTAAAAACCTCTTACGATGATCCCGCAACTGCGCTTGCGTCAATCAAGAAACGCCAGCTTAGCGAGGAGCTCGGATCACCTGAGGATGTTGCCCAGGCTGCATTATTCCTCGCTTCGGATGAATCGAAATTTATGATGGGTTCTCCTCTCTATATCGATGGAGGCGCTACTTTCGGGAAAAATGCGTGAATAGCAGTAGATCACAAAAGGAAGGACGATGAATATGGATGTAACGAAGAAGAGTGGCAGAGCTATTATCTTGCATACCAAAGATAATGCGGCAACGGCTCTTGAGCCTTTTAGCAAAGATTCTGTTTATGATGTGACGGAGAGTCATTCTATTACGTTGCGAGATAACATACAGTTTGGGCATAAATTTGCCTTATCTTTCATACCGAAAGGTGAAAAAGTATATAAATATGGAGTTCCGATCGGTATGGCGATATTTGATATTCATGCCGGCGATCACATCCATTTGCATAATCTAATGAGTATGCAGCAGATAACAGATCAATCGAAGCAACAAATTTCGGAGGTGAGGGAGAATGAAAGGATACAAGAGAGCGGATGGAAGAATCGGAATACGTAATCACGTAGCGGTCATGTATACCGTTGAATGTGCACATCATGTTGCCGATACTATCGCGCGAAGTGTACCTGGTGTTGAAGTATTTGGTTATGCTGGATGTTATTCGGATCCCTATGCATTCCGTATGCTTGTCGAATTGGGTAAGCATCCTAATGTGGCGGGGGTTATCATCGTGCGCCTTGGTTGTGAAAGTACGGATGTTGACTTGCTCACTTCATCAATTGCAGAAAGCGGCAAACGTGTCGAAATGATTAATATTCAGGAAACAGGTGGGTCGATTTCTTCAATCTCGCTTGGTAAGAAATACGCACTTGAAATGATAGAATTAGCAGAAAAAACGGAGCTACAGGAAATCGGTTTGGATGATTTGATTATTGGCGTTGAATGTGGGGGGTCTGATGCAACTTCAGGTTTATCCGCAAATCCTGCTACGGGATGGGCAGTAGATCGTTTGGTAGAACAGGGTGCCCGTGTTATTTTTAGCGAGCTGCCCGAATTATTGGGATGTGACGATTATTTACTAGATCGCGCCGCTAATGAAACAGTAAAAGCGAGACTTCTGGACGGTTTGGTACGGGCACAAGGTCTAGGTAATCTATTGAAAACTTTTGCAGTTTCCGTCGGTAATGAAGAGGGCGGTCTAACTACAATTGAAGAAAAGTCTCTAGGTGCATTGTGCAAAGCCGGTACAAAACCCATTGTAGATATATTGAAGCCCGCTCAACGCCCAGAACAACCGGGACTTTACCTATTGGATAAGGTAGGTTTGTTAGACACCAATCAATTAACGATATATGAAGAAAATGATAGTGATGGACTGGTAACCTTACTAGCATCGGGTGCGCAATTATTATTATTTACTACTGGAAGAGGAAGCGTGGTAGGGTCTGTTATTGCACCTGTAATAAAAATATGTGGTAATCCGATTACAGCTAGACGGATGGCTGATAACATGGATATTAACGCTGGGGGCATTATAGAAGGCACACATTCAGTCGATCAAGTCGGTCAGGAATTGTTTGATTTAATTGGCTTAGTTGTTGCAGGACAGCAAACAAAAGCGGAAATATTGGGACATAAAGAATATGCAATTCCGGACAAACCAGGTAGAGCTTGCGATTTGTTTGTATAATTCCACTTGAATCGTACTATAAGCATGGCTGTGTTAAACAGTAGAAATGATGAATGGGGTGTGGAGAATGCGATTTTTTGGGAAAACGGTTATTGTGACAGGGGGAGGAAGCGGCATTGGCCGTACTTCTGCTCTATGGTTTGCGAAGGAGGGAGCTAATGTTGCGATCGCGGATCGGTATATCGCCGCTGCAACGGAAACAGCTAACCTCATTATTGAGGCAGGTGGCAAGGCAATTTCTGTAGAAATGAATGTGACAAATGAAGATGAAATTATTCATATGATCGATACAACTGTTGCTCAATTTGGTTCGTTGGACGTTATCGTCAACAATGCCGCCATAACAATGATGAAGAATGTGGAAGAAACAAGTGCAGAAGAGTGGGATCGAATTTTTCAAATCAACACGAAAAGTGTCTTTTTATGTAGTAAATACGCTATACCCGAGCTTCGAAAAACAAGAGGCTGTATCGTTAATATGGCATCATTGAATGGGGTTATCGGTCAGAAAGGTAATACAGCCTACGCTTCAACCAAGGGAGCTGTTATTGCTATGACTAAAGCAATGGCGGTTGATTATGCAAGAGAAGGCATCCGCATCAATTGTGTATGCCCTGCGGGCGTAGCTACCCCATTGCTTGAGAAATGGCTCGAAACAGCGAAGGACGGGGAACAAGCGCGAATGGATCAAGCACAATCCCATCTGCTTGGGTATATTGCTACTCCCGAAGAGATTGCCAAAGTTATTTTGTTTTTATCCTCGGAGGATGCGAGCTTTATAACGGGTCAAGCAATGATTGTAGATGGCGGAGCATCATTAGGATATGGTGCAGGACCTAAAGCCGAATGGGATTGCACCTATTTATGAGATAAGAGGCTTTGAATTTTCTGCGAATTAATGGAATATGGTTTCTTATACGGCAATATGATGGAAATCATCGAATCTACAGCATTGCATTGGATATTGGAAACGGATACTTGGCTAGTTTATATGCCAATCGGGAGAGGTACCTATGAAACGACATGGTAATGTTATTCATGTGAAGCAAGAAAAATTACAAGAATACAAAGATTTACATGCTGCTATATGGCCTAATGTTGTGGTAATGCTTAAAAAATGCAATATTGCAAATTACTCCATTTATTATCGAGACGGATATTTATTTAGCTATTTCGAATATATGGGGAACGATTTTGCGGGAGATATGGCTAGGATGTCGGAAGATTCACATACACAAGAGTGGTGGAAGCTGACAGATCCATGTCAATATAAGGTTGGATCTGCATCTAAGGATGAATGGTGGGCAAGTATGGAGGAAGTGTTCCATCTCGACTGAGTCCATGCAGGGATTCCGATGCGTAACGAGCAGTAAACGATAACAGAAAGGGGATTTTACAATGAAATTATTAACATTCGTTAACAACGGTGACTACCAACTGGGGGTCGTAACAGAAAAAGGGATTTTGGATGTTGCAAACGCTTTAATGGAAGTGTCAACGCAGAATGGGGACCCCGTGCCGAGCACCGTTCACGAAGTAATTGACGGTGGTGAGGCAGCGGTCGCAAGGCTTGCTCAATTCACGGCAGAAGCACTGGAGCTGGCTGGCAATGATAGCTCATATCTACTCGATGAAGCGAAGCTGACGCTTGGTCCATGCGTGACCCATCCGAATAAGATCATCTGCGTTGGTCTTAACTATCGTAAGCATGCGGAGGAAACGAATGCAGCAATCCCTGAGTACCCGATTCTATTCAATAAGTTCAACAATACGTTAACTGGGCATGGTGACGATATTCCACTTCCAAAAGTGTCGAAGAAAGTCGATTATGAAGCGGAGCTCGTCATCGTTATCGGCAAAACGGCTAAGTATGTTACGAAAGAGGACGCGCTTAGCCATGTATTTGGTTATTGTACCGTGAACGATTTGTCTGCACGAGACTTGCAGCTAAGAACACAGCAATGGCTGCTAGGCAAGTCATGCGATAAATTCTCTCCACTTGGACCGTATCTTGTTTCGGCGGATGAACTCGGAAATCCGAATGATCTGGATATTAAATGTACGGTCAACGGAGAGGTACGCCAGCATTCCAATACATCGGACATGATTTTCCATTGTGATGAGATCGTGAGCTATATATCTCAGCATATGACTCTAGTACCAGGAGACATTATTCTGACAGGAACACCTGAAGGCGTCGTTCTTGGTTATCCGGAAGATAAGCAGGTTTACTTAAAGGATGGAGACATCGTCACGATTGAGATTGAGAAGTTGGGCAGGCTGACGAATCGACTCGTTAGCGAGGTTTGAGAAATATGAGAATTGATGCACATCAGCATTATTGGCAATTAGATCGTAAAGATTACGGATGGATTACCCCAGAGGTTCCTACACTATATCGTGATTTTATGCCGAGTGACCTTGCAGATTCATTAAAATGTCATGGAATAACGAAAACAATTGTTGTTCAAGCTGCTGCGACTGTTGAGGAAACCGAATTTCTTCTAAGTCTGTGCAAGACGAATGATTCCTTAGCTGGTGTAGTGGGTTGGTTGGATTTTGAGAAGGACAATTTCGTGGAAACATTTGAACGGTTACGCAAAGATCCTTATTTTATCGGCGTTCGTTTAATGCTTCAAAGTATAGATGCTTTGGAATATCTGAAACATCCTCTAGTCATTCATCATTTAAGATGGTTAGGGGAATTGGGATTTCCTGTTGAATTATTGATCAATGCTGCCCAATTCCCTGCTGTATTATCATTGCTTGAGCTTGTGCCAAATTTAAATGCGGTTATTGACCATATAGGTAAGCCACAAATTTCCGAGCAAGTGGTCTCACCTTGGCAAGAGTGGGTTACAGAAGTCGCCCAATATCCACAGGTGTATTGTAAACTATCCGGCATGGTCACCGAAGGGAATATTTCGGACTGGGTAGAGTCTGATTTTAGCTTTTATGTGAAGCATGTCACCAAAGCATTCGGACTGAAGCGAGTCATGTTCGGCAGTGATTGGCCAGTTTGTCTACTTGCAGCAAGCTATGATCAAACGGTTGGTATTTTGCTTAATAACTTACCTAATGAGCTTACAAATCAACAATTAGACGATATTTTTGGCAATAATGCGATTCGGTTTTATCAATTGGAGACAACTTTTGAACATTCTCTATAAGTAGAAGGTCTGAAAGTGAGGTGCGACAGATGAAGGTAAGTATGTTCATAACTTGTATAAGTGATGCTGTGTATCCTCGAATTGGAGAGGCCATGGCTCGATTGTTGGCTAAATATGGTGTTGCTCTTCACTTTCCCACTATTCAGACTTGTTGCGGACAACCCGCTTTCAACAGCGGCTATTGGGAAGAAGCGCGAGCATCAGCTAAGACGATTCTAGAAGCATTTGAGGATAGTGATTTTGTCATCGCGCCTTCAGGATCCTGTATAGGTATGATTCATCATTATCCGAAATTATTTGAAGATGATCCTATCTTGCTTGCTAAAGCGGAGGGATTACGTAAAAAGTCCTATGAGTTCACACAGTTTCTCGTGAATGTGTTAGGGGTTACTGATGTAGGGGCAACGTTCCCGCATAAAGTGACTTATCATCCATCATGCCATGGAAGCCGGATTTTAGGGGTTAAGGAAGAGCCGATGATGCTAATGAGGAATGTCAAAGGAATGGAACTCATCCCCCTTCCTTTTGCCGAGGATTGCTGTGGGTTCGGGGGAACCTTTGCTGTTAAAATGTCGGATATATCAGGAGCTATGGTAAATGAGAAGGCGGATCATGTGCTAGAAAGTGAAGCAGAAGTGCTTGTCGGTCTAGACATGGCTTGCCTTATGAACATTGCAGGTAATCTACGTTATAGGAATAAGCCAATCCGTGTTATGCATTTAGCAGAGTTGCTATTTGAAGGGGTGGAGCATGCATGAGTAAGACAGACATGAAAGGAACGACTGTCAAAGGGCGTGCAGAACTTGCTTTAAATGATGATTTTCTACGTAAGGCTGTTAAATTCACGACCGAACGATTACGTGATGGAAAAAGAAAAGCTTCAGATGATCTTGGGAATTGGGAGGAATGGCGGGAACGTGGTCGACAAATAAGACTACATACCATTGCTCATCTAGATTATTATCTGAATCAATTTGCGAACCAGGCTAGATTGAATGGCGTTCACGTACATTTTGCAGATACTGCTGAAGATGCCGTAAAGATCACACTTGCTATTGCTGAGCGGAAACAAGCATTGTCAGTCGTGAAGTCCAAGTCGATGGTCACAGAAGAACTCCATTTGAATCAGGCACTTGAATCCATTGGTGTGGATGTCGTGGAGAGTGATCTGGGTGAATATATTATCCAATTGGCTGGAGAGACGCCTTCTCATATTATCATTCCTGCGATTCATAAGAATCGGTATCAGATTGCTGATCTTTTATCCAAAGAAGCCGGAGAGACGTTACCACCTGACACCGCCATACTCGCTGGGTTTGTACGCAAGAAATTACGGGAGAAGTTCCTCGAAGCGGATATTGGGATGACAGGCTGTAATTTTGCGATTGCAGAGACAGGTTCTATGGTCTTATTTGAAAATGAAGGTAATGCACGAATGGTGTCCACCGTACCTTCAACACAAATTACATTAATGGGTATGGAACGGATTATTCCTTCCTGGAGTGATCTAGAAGTCATGGCAACACTGCTTCCACGCTCCGCTACAGGGCAGAAGTTAACGGTGTACATGTCTGGCATTACGGGACCTCGTAGACAGGAAGATGGGGATGGTCCGGATGAGATGCATATTATTATTCTAGACAATGGCCGTTCTTTACAACTGGGTGATCCGGAATTTCAAGAACTACTTAACTGTATTCGTTGTGGTGCTTGTCTAAATGCCTGTCCTGTGTACCGTCATATTGGCGGGCATGCATACGGTGGTACGTACAGCGGTCCGATAGGAGCAGTATTAACACCTGCACTGAATAAGAATATCGACCAATGGGATGACATTGCTAGTGCATCGACCCTTTGTGGAGCTTGTTATGAAGCTTGCCCGGTTAAAATACCATTGCATGATATGTTGATCTACTTGCGTAGGCGCAAGGTTGAACGAGGACTCGGAGATAAAATGGAGTCTATCGGAATGCGTGGCTTCGCTGCAATTATGTCTAATTCGAAACGTTATGAGAACGCTTTGAAAGTTGGAAAGCTAGCGCAGAGACTTGTCGTGAAAGATGGAGAAATCACCTCGAAGCTTGGTCCATTAAAAGGCTGGAATAACTATCGTGTCGCTCCAAGCCTTGCTAAGCAATCATTTCGTGATCAGTGGGGCACGATGGAAGAAGAGATTCGACACGGATTACAAGAGATAGATCCCTTGGTCTCCAATCGAATGGAAGAGATCGTAAGAAATAGGGAAGCGGGAGGTAAAGGCCATGACTGAGACACATCAAGCGTGGTTGGCACAAATGGAATCAGAATCCCGTGCGAAACAGGAGCAATTCATGAATGGGATTGCCGGACGATTAGGGCATCCACGTCTCACAACTGCTCCACCACATCCCTTTCGAGGGGCACCAGATTTCTGGCAAACCTTCGGATGGTCTTCTGATGAACGAGTTCAACAATTCACAGATAATTTCGAAGCCGCAGGTGGACATGTACATAGATTATCTGATATGCAAGAAGTGCAGTCCTTTATTTGCAGTAAAGCTATTGAATTATCTGCGCGATATATGATTCATCAGAATGAGATTGAACTGAATCATCTTCAACTGAAAGAAAAGTTAGAGGATGTCGTAGTATCGCAGTGGAATAGCGAATCTGATGAAGATTGGATAGCTCGAGCCGCAGAAGCCGACATCGGGATTGTAATGGCAGACTATGCTGTATCACATACGGGATCGATCGTTGTGGTATCTTCCAAGGACAAAGGAAGATCCGTTAGTCTATTACCTACCGCATTGATTGCGATCATCCCATTGGAACGATTAAAGACTCGCTTAGGTGAGGTATTGATTGATTTCGATGAAGCAGGAAGGGAGCAGCTCCCAGCTGGTATTCACTTTATCTCCGGCCCCAGCCGGTCGGCAGATATTGAGAACGATCTAACCATTGGGGTGCATGGGCCTGGTGTGGTGTTCGTGCTGATTGTGGGGTGAGAGTTGTGAAATAATGGATTGTTAGGAAGCCTATCATTCCCGAAAATTCTTTAAAGGTAAGGTCAGTATCCGAGAGAAGGGTGCTGGCCTTTCTCATTCTATTTTTAATATAATTGGCAAACGATTAAGCAGTCCATTATTGATCGCTATATTTCAAAAAGAGGTATTCTACAGCTGGTGACTGAATTAGGTATTAGTACAACTGACAACGAAGTGACAACACATAAATTGTGAAAAAATGATGGCAAGGGAGAGCGTATTAAATGGATCCTATCAAAAAAATACATGTCGTTTTCAAAACACATTTGGATGTCGGTTTTACAGATTTGGCTCAAAATGTAGTGGAGCAATATTTCCATTCCTATATTCCAGAAGCGATGCGCTTGGCTGAACAACTGCAGCTTGAGGAAAGTCCGATACAGTTCGTCTGGACGACGGGATCTTGGCTCATTCATGAATATTTAAAACAAGCATCTGAAGAGCAGAAGAAGCGAATGGAGGAGGCTATTTCCGCAGGGGTTATTACGTGGCATGGGCTACCGTTTACAACGCATAGTGAGCTAATGGACCCTGTATTATTTGATTATGGGTTGTCCATTTCTCAAAAGCTTGATGCTCGCTTTGGTAAACGCACAATATCGGCTAAAATGACCGATGTTCCCGGTCATACAAAAGCTATTATTCCTCGTCTGGCTAAGTTTGGAATTCGCTATCTACATTTAGGTGTAAATTCAGCGTCGAAGGTACCAAGCGTGCCTGATATCTTTGTATGGAAAGGTAAAGATGGTTCGGAGGTTATTGTTAATTATTCGGCCACCTATGGAGATATGGTCATGTGCGATGGAATTGATGAAGCGATGTTGTTTGCACATACGGGTGATAATGATGGACCACCGACATCAGAGGAGATCCAGCTAGCATATGCAGAGCTGGTAGAAAGCTATCCTGACGCGACAATTATTGCCTCTACGATGGAAGCTTTCGCTGAAAGACTATGGGCGATTAAAGATAGATTTCCCGTTGTTTATGAGGAGATTGGAGATACTTGGATTCATGGTGTTGCTTCAGATCCGTTAAAGGTGGCGCACTATAGAGAATTATTACGGCTACGTGATAAATGGATACAAGAAGGAAGGCTTGATCCCGGAAGCAAGGAATATACCGATTTTTGCGACAAGCTTATTCTGATTCCAGAGCATACGTGGGGAATGGATGAGAAGAAATATTTGACTGATTTCAAAAATTATTCGGTTAAAGATTTTCAAGCTGCACGCAAGGCTGATAACATTACGGAGGAGGCCATTCCTGATAAATATCGCTATTTGGGATATTTTACGTTAGGTGAAAGTGCTTCATTCAAGTTGGCTGAAGGAATTCAGTTGAATAAAACATTTACTGCTTACGAAAGCTCGTTCCAGGAGCAACGCGAATATAATGAGCAGGCTATTCGTGGATTATCAATTGATAAGCGGAAAGAAGCTACGAAAGCACTTCATGATTTGGCTCCCGAACAAGAAGGTTGGAAAGATGGAGAACAACTGAATAGCCACTATGATTATAGGTTGGGAGCATTCAAAGTTAAGTTTGAAAGTGATGGATCCATCTCAAGTTTAGTTGACGAGCAGGGAAAGATCTGGGCAGATCAATCGCATCGCTTAGGTAGCTTTCAATACGAAACTTTTGGGATTGAGAATTACAATCATTGGTTTGAAAATTATATTAGGAATTCGAGGTTTAATTACAATTGGTCTGATGCGGATTTCGGCAAACCAGGAATGGAATTTGCAGAACCTACACCGAAGCATCAACGATATTCACCAACGATGACCACCATTTTAATGCGAACTGAAGAAAGTTATGATCTTGTGCAGGTGCAACTATTGATGCCTCAGGAATGTTTTCAAGTGCATGGAGCACCGCGTGAAATCCGGATCGATTACAAGTTTTACAAAAAGGAGAAGAAGATAGATGCAGAATTGAGCTGGTTGGATAAGCAGGCTTATCGACTGCCAGAGGCAAGTTGGTTTTCTTTTGCATTGAAGGTAGATAACCCTAATCTATGGAAGATGGACAAAATGGGAGATCGAATCTCTCCATCGGAAGTTGTAAAGAATGGCAACCGTAATTTGCATGCAGTGAACTCTGGAATTTATTACGATGGAAGCGATGGCACGGTGTTCATTGAAACTCTCGATGTGCCTCTTGTGGCGCCCGGGGAGAAGCGTCTTTTGCAATTTGATCAATCGTTTGCTCCGTTAGATGGGGGAATGCATTTTCTATTGCATAATAATGTATGGGGAACTAACTTCAAGATGTGGTTTGAAGAAAATATGAAATTTAGATTCTCGATTCATTTGTAAAAGCGGACATAATCATACGGAGATTGAACTTGCATCCTATTGGAAA
Source organism: Paenibacillus macquariensis (assembly GCF_900156375.1). GTDB lineage: Bacteria > Bacillota > Bacilli > Paenibacillales > Paenibacillaceae > Paenibacillus_AQ > Paenibacillus_AQ macquariensis. The sequence continues at coordinate 32,879 of NZ_FTNK01000020.1, read as the reverse complement.
CTTAGCTAACACTGAGATGTTCTAAAGGGAATCCTCAAATATGAATGCGTTATAATTTTCAAAAGAAAAAGATTCTCTTGTAGGCGAGCACGAATGATCGTGTCTACATATTTGAGAATCTTTTCTTAAAATATAAGAAAGTATAAGTTTCACTTGATACTCTATTCCTTATATTTCCGCCGAAACGGGTGCCGTCTTTGAAAAAGGACTGCATTGCCGTTTCTACTTAATTCCTACCGTTTTTCAGAACTTTACAATGCGATTCTGACCTGCCCCGATCCGATGAACCGATATACTTGATTGCACAAAATCTACTGTCATAATGTCAAATGCAGTCTCGGTTATCGTGCGATTCTTACGTTTGGGAGATTCGGGGAATTCTCGGTTCGTGCATGCGTTCAGGGTGGATATCATCGGAATTCCATCTCTATATAAGACTTGGTCGTGATGAACGTGCCCAAACAGGCATCCGATGATCGTCCCCGGACCCTGTCCGGAGAAATCCGCTTTCACTTGGTATGTAAAATCACCTTCACCGCCCTCGGAAGCAAAGCTCTCGCCAAGCCGGAAAGATTTAATAATTCCCCATAGCGCATGATCATTGCGTATGGCATGATCGGCTCCGATTACCTCATCTTGCGTAATGGGAACGTGCGAGGCTATTAGAACGCTCCAGCCTGAATCGCCCCCGAATGTTAGCGCTTCATGCGCTAACCAATTTAGTTGTCTAGATGATACAACATAATGCCATTGTCCCAAATAATTCAGTTCTCCATTGGCCTTGTGGGTATAAGGATGATCCATGCAATCTAACACGATCACCCTCGTCTTTCGGCTAGGAAAGTCTACATAATAATACAGACTATATGGATTAGCCGAATCGAAATGAGCTGATTCCCAGATTGAACTGAGCGTAATCTCATGCGACTCATGCGGGTACACGACATGCTCTGCACTTTTGCCTCTGCGCTTCTCATAGTCGAAGATGGAGTTGTCATCGTGATTACCTTTAACCGTTAACAAGGGTATATTTGGGGCTGAAAGCGTCTTAATGATTTCCTTTTGCGCGGCGACTACCTTGGATTTCGGCCCGTTGATGCTAATATCTCCACCACATAGAATAAAGTCCAGCCGCATAAGATCGGTTATTTCCTGTATCATTTGTGTGGTACGAAGCATGTTTCCACCTTGCCGATGATGGAGATCGGTGATAAAAACAAAGCTTAGCGTAGATTCGCTCTGGACGGCCGAGATTTCTTTGACTGATGCCTTCACGATATCTGTGTACATCCTTTCGATGCTAGCCATTACGTTCTTTCACATCCTTCTTTATTCAAATATTTGACCAATGCTTTCTGAGCGGAGGAACCCATGGGGAATATGAGAATGAGCGACTGATATATTGCTGGTCCCCTCATCTTCATATTCCCAAAAATCCAATCAACACGATTCCGATAAAAATAATGCTTGCCGACACGATCCTTACAAGTTCCTTCTTCTCGTGCAAGAGATAGATTCCCGCTAGTGTGCCGATAACCGTTCCGATTTCTCGAAGTGGAGCGATATAAGTCAAAGGTGAAAGATTTAGTGCTAGCAGGAACAAGAAGTAAGATCCAGGCGAAAGGATGGAACCGACACCTATCAGTACTGCATTCTTCTTCAGAACCCCGGACCAGTTGACTTTCTTAAACTTAATGTGCGGCATCAGGCCTAACATGAATCCAATATTCGAAGCTTCCAGGAGAGCGATCGGAGAGAAATGCTGTAAATTAATTTTGTCTACCAATACGTAACTCATTGTACAAAACCCAACGCCGACCGTGTATAAAATGACCTTGAACGGAATTGTTTGTCTTTGCTTCATGAAAATGAGACCGCTGGTCATGACAAAACCGGTCACAATGCACATTAATCCGATCCAACCCCAGACAGACAAAGTCTCATTCAAAAACAGTACGCTGACCAGTGGGAGAAGAAACGTACTGATCCCCCTCATCATTGGGTAGACCTGAGAGAGGTCTCCGTGAGTCAAAGATTTGACGAGAAAATGAGCATATCCCCCTTGAATGATCATGGATAATACGAGAAGAATATAACCTTGCGCAGACATGTTTGGGTTCGCTAGTTCCTTTAGAAACGGAGGAAGAAGTAACACGGTAGAAGGAATAAAGATGATGCACAGAAACAATTGTTTGTTCTCACTGCGCTTGGTAAGCAGATTCCAGAGTGCATGAGAAATTCCCGAGACGAGTACAAGTAAGACTGAAATAATGTGCATACTACACCCTCCTTTTAAAACACACACAAACAAACAATAACACAATAAAACACAATTTGTTTTCATCCTATCATCCCTATTTTTCTTTGTCAACAGAAAAAAGTAGCTTTCCAAAGTGCTTTGATTTACCCTATTTTTGTTTGGATGAAAACAAAAAAACATCAGGGATATTCCCTGATGGAAGAATGCTTATGTAAACAAAATGTTAGTAAATAACTTCTACGCCCTGGTCTTCATAAGAACGAACGATTTCCGGATCGATCTTCTTATCTGTAACAATCCGATCGATATCTTGAAATCCACATACGTGGGACAGGGAGACCGCATCGAATTTGCTGCTATCCGCCAATACGACAACATGATTAGAACGTGCCAGTATTTTCTTCTTCAATTGAATTTCACCCATACCATAATCCGTTAAACCCTCGCTCAATGAGATTCCACTAATACTCATGAAGAATATATCCGCACGAAACCGTGAGATGAAATCCTCAGCGATGTCTCCGACAACGCATTGTTCGGAATTCCGAATTACACCTCCTACGAAAATGATCGTAAAACCAGACTTTTGCATCAACAAGGAGGCTATTGGAAATGAGTTCGTTATAATCGTAAGTTTCTCGAAGTTCTTCATAAGCACCTTTGCAAACTCCGTATTAGTGGTACTTACATCGAGGAATAGCGATTGACCTTCGGATACGAATTGAGAAGCTGTATGCGCAAGCTCTATCTTCTCATTGACTCCCTTCAACTCTCTTACTGTAAAAGAAAGCTCCTTCCGATAGTCCGAAGCCGGAAGGGTTGCTCCTCCATGCACACGCTTTAAGAAGCCTTCCTTCTCCAAATACTCCAAATCTCTGCGAACCGTCTCAAAGGAAACTCCAAACTTCGCAATGAAATCCGTCACTTTGACAGTCTTACTTTCATGTAGCATATGTAAAATTGAGTTGTGTCGTTCATGAACTAACATGCTCCCGATCCTACCTTTCTAGACATTTTAAAATTAAGCGTAACAGATCGTAGGATATGATGCAATGAAACACAACAATACACAATAATACACACGTTATCCATTTTCTATTTTCGTAAAAAAAGACTCTCTGATATGTGAACATGCATGGATCTGGTGTGGTGTCTACGGTGATTGTGGGGTTTAGGTGGAGAGCATTTAAGAATCGTTCGAAATAGGAGATGTTGAACGATTCTTTTTTTTAAATATGATTGGCTACAACGCTCATTTTCAATGATAGAACTGAGCATTAAAAATAACCCCTTCAAACATACTTGAAGGGGTTATTTGCGTTTGTTCAACGCATGGAAATCTTATACAGTTAGTGTTATGACAATGAAATCTTTATGGAAGCTTATTGCCTGCTGCTCTGTAAATCTCATACCATTCTTCTCTTGTAAGAGTAATGGTTGAGGCCTTACAAATAGCTTTCAATCGATCGGCATTCGTTGTCCCAACGATTGCTTGAATTTTCGCTGGGTGTCTTAGAATCCAAGCGATAGCAATGGCTGAATTGGATACACCTTTAGCTTCAGCGATTTGATCAATTGTGTTATTGAGTTCTGGGAATTTATCATTATTTAAGAATACACCTTCAAAGAATCCGTACTGGAAAGGAGACCATGCTTGGATCGTGATATCTTTCAGGCGGCAATAGTCCAATATGCTTCCGTCTCTATCGATGGAATGGTCGATCTGCATATTAACGTTGAGCCCTGAATCTATCATTCCGGTATTGGTAATGCTTAGCTGTAGTTGATTGATGATAAGTTTATGAAGTAAGTACTTGTTAAGTAATTCGATTTGCATTGGTTTCTGATTGCTCACTCCGAAATGTCTGACCTTTCCACTGTTATGTAATATCGTGAAAGCTTCATCGACTTCTTCGGGCTCTACAAGGGTATCAGGACGATGTAGTAGTAACACGTCAATATAATCCGTCTGTAAACGCTTTAGACTAAGATCAACAGAATTCAAAATATGTTCCTTGGAAAAGTCAAAGGATCCAGGACGAATGCCGCATTTGGTCTGTATGATTATTTGATCACGTTTACTAGGGCTCATCTCAAACGCTTGCGCAAAAATTTCCTCTGATTTCCCAGCACCATAAATATCAGCATGATCAAAGAAGTTTATGCCTTCTTCGATAGCGGTATTGATTAGTTTAGCGGCATCCGGTGTGGATAGTTCCGCGATCCTCATACATCCAAGGGTAATCTCTGAAGCACTTAACCCACTTTTTCCAACGTTTATATTGTTCATAACAACACCACTTTCAATAAATTATGATGGAACTTAAATAATTAGGAGTAGTCCCTCTATTATTATAACGCTTTCGTTGAAAAAAAGAGAGTATTACCCATAAAAAATGCACCCCCTAGATATGGCATTGGATGAACCAAGAGGGTTGTCCAACGAATTTACTAAGGGGTGCATTATGGAATATTACAATTGAACGGTATCCTGCGGCCACAAATCCCAAGGATATTGGGAAGGTGGTGTGGATACCAACGTAACTTCTTCTTTCGTGACAGGATGAGGGAAACCTACAAATACAGACCAAAGGGAAATTTGCTGTCCCACCTTGTTCACTTCACGACCGTACTTCTGGTCACCATATAAGGGGTAACCAGCATGACTGAACTGCACGCGAATTTGATGCGATCGACCCGTAAGTAGTTCGATTTGAACTAAACTTAAATTGTTCGAAGTTCCGATAACCTTATAATCGAGAATGGCTTCTTTCGAACCTTCTCTTCCTTTTGGAACAACGGATACGATATTCGTCTTAGGATCTTTCAATAGCATATCGGTTAATCTTCCTTGAGGTGAGGCAAGAGTCCCATGAACTACCGCTAAATAGACTTTGCGGAAGCTTCGGCTTCGAACCGAGTCCGATAACCGAGAAGCCGCTTTAGAGGTCTTAGCGAAGATCATAGCGCCTCCAACAGGTCGATCTAATCTATGAACAAGCCCAACATATACGTTGCCGGGTTTATTATAACGATCTTTAATATCCTGCTTGAGAATATTTACGAGGTCGGGATCTCCCGATGAATCTTCTTGTGTGGGAACGTTCACTGGTTTGACGATCCCAAGAAGATGATTATCCTCGTAGAGGATAGGAATATTAGAACTAGATGTATCCCCTTGATTCATAGACTTAAGCCTCCCAGCGACCTAGAATACCACAAGGAAGTGTCAATCCAGAAGCGGCAATCGGTAAGCCGATTTCACCAGAAGATATCTTTCCACCATATTTCTGAGATACAGTCATAGTCAGCATATTACTCAGTACTGTTGGTGAAATACCTGTCGTATATGAATTAATGAGCATGAAGAGCGGGTTGTCCGACATAATCTCCATGCAGCTCTCAAGAAACGGATACAAACTTGTTTCTAGCTTCCACATCTCGCCACCGGGTCCACGACCATAAGAGGGAGGATCCATAATGATAGCGTCGTATTTATTACCACGACGTTGTTCACGTTGAACAAATTTAAATACATCATCTGTGATGAATCGTACTGGACGGTCTTGAAGACCGGAAAGTTGAAGATTTTCTTTGGCCCACTGTACCATTCCTTTAGCCGCATCAACATGTACAACATCTGCTCCAGCATAAGCCGAAGCAACGGTAGCACCGCCAGTGTAAGCAAATAGGTTCAATACTTTGATAGGACGGCCAGCACCTGAAATTTTATCCATCATCCAGCGCCAATTGACAGCTTGCTCAGGAAATAGTCCAGTATGTTTGAAATTGGTAGGTTTTATATGGAACTTCAACTTATCGTAAGAAACGGTCCAGCGCTCAGGGATGGGTTTCTTCATATCCCATTGACCACCACCCGCAGAACTACGTGTGTAATGGCCATGAACCTTCTTCCATTGCTCTGTTTCGTTCTTTAAAGGCCAAATAATCTGTGGATCGGGTCTACGTAAGAGGACATCGCCCCATTGTTCAAGCTTGTCTCCATCACCGGTATCCAATAATTTGTAATCTTTCCAATCATGTGCTACATACATCATTAATCCATCCTTCATTTCAGTCTAAAAGTCATTTAGCTTATATTGTACAACATTTGTCCCTCACAATGCATCTTATAGCGTCATATTAACTATGAAATTGTCTCCTAACCTGTAAATTGATAATAATCTTGCTTCTCTTGCGTCACGAAACCACAAGATTTATAAAGTTTCTGAGCCTTGGGTTTATGAACAGCCACTTGATACTCTGAACTTAAAAAGATTCATCAAAGATTGGGCAGATGTCGCGTTCTCACCAAGGGTTAGGAGAATATGCTGAGGTATTATTATGCTTAGAAGGTGGTCTGACACATGGGGATCAAGAACGGGTCACAGTATATACAACAAATCGATCATTCTAAGCCTGAAGTCTGGTTAAGCGGTCAGAGAGTCTTGGGTAGGATATCGAATCACAAGGCATTTCGTGGGTTAATGCTCACACAAGCTGCTTTGTATGATATGCAGAGTGAGTTGGAATATAAGGACAGAATGACCTATATCTCGCCTACAACAGGTAATCCAGTGGGGTTGTCATATCTACAGCCTACAACAAAGGATGACTTGGTTAGACGTCGAGTGATGATGTCATTATGGGGCGAGCGGCATCATGGTATGATGGGACGTTCGCCAGATTATATGAACACAGCGCTAATGGCATTTCAAACAGCAGCAGAATTATTAACAGAGGCTTCTCCAGAGTTCGCAAATAATTTACGGAATTATTATGAGTATTGCCGCGAGAATGACGTGACTTTATCTCATGTCTTTGTTCAGCCGCAGTCCAGTCGGGTGGTCAAGATGATGGATGATGGGTCATTTGACACACAAGCAGCGAAGATTGTGGATAAGAATCAAGATGGAATTGTGATTAATGGTGCATTTTTATTGGCTACACAAGGGGTAACTTCCGACGAGGTATGGGTTCATCCACCGGTTACAACTTATCTTCAGGAAACGAATAACCCGAATACATTTGTATTTGCTGTGCCTAATAATTTGCCAGGTATGAAGTGGATCGCTCGAGAAAGTATGGTAGGGGGAGATTCAAGCTTTGATTATCCGCTAAGTTCACGGTTCGAAGAAATGGATACACTGATTGTATTCGATCATGTTCTTGTTCCGTGGAATCGTGTGTTTGTAGCAGGGAATGACCGTCTATCACAGCAGTTATTCAGTGAGAGTGCATTTCATACGCATTCAGCTCACCAGGTCATATGTAGATATGTTACGAAATCAGAGTTTCTGCTTGGTGTTGTTCTTAATATGGTGGAGACCCTCGATATCGGTAATCATCCACATATTATAGAAAAAGTATCTGAAATTATTGTTAATGTAGAGACGTTGAAATCGCTATTAATTGCTTCAGAGGTCAATGCATCGCTTGATCGTTGGGGAAGTATGCTCCCAGATCGTAATTCATTATGGACAGCGAATGTCTTATTTCCCAAAATATATCCGCGGATACTGGAGATCATTCAACTGATCGGATCAAGTGGATTGATCATGATTCCATCAGAATCTGATTTCAACACAGAAATCGAACCGTATTTAAGTACTTATTTAACAGGGAATAACACAGATGCCAAGAATAAGGTTCAATTATTTCGACTTGCATGGGAACTTAGCTCAAGTGGGTTCGGAGGTCGGCAGTCACTGTATGAGCGATTCTTCTTCGGAGATTCCAATACAGTAAATAGGCGATTATTCCATGGTTATTCTCATAAAGATAAATACATGAATCGAGTGAATGATTTCTTGAAATGACATCAATGGCAAGCCAAGGGATGAATTATCCCTTTGGCTTGCCATTGTATGTTGTGGGGCAGTAATCACGGTATGGTGACAAGGGACATTTGGTCAGGATAAACCCGGTGCCTAGATCTCTCAACGCTACAGCATAACCATTATTAAACGATGAGGATGCAGCTTGGTGAGTTAGCTCGTCAGTAGTTTGCCTTGGCGATCGATATACCCAAATTTGCCTGAAGGATCAGACGTCGTCTCTACCCCTACTAAAGCAAAACCTTCTTTGAATGGGAAGGCTCTATTATATTTCTGATAACCTATGACTAATGTTCCTTTTTATATTGATAAACCCAACGTGTCCACTAGCGTTATACATAGTGGCTAAACCTTCAGAGAAACCATCAGCGTTATCATACTTAAAGGGAATAGCGATCTTGCCCTGCTTATCAATAAATCCCCATTTACCTTTGGTATTCTAGTAAACAAGGGCACCATTCGATTGTTCAGCGTATAATAAACCAACATGGAATGCCCCATCACTTTGAGGTCGAACATGACTATAGTTCAAAAGTGTTGTGGAGACTTCGATTTGTGTCGTGTCTGAGGAGGCAAAACTTGTACCCGAAAGGGAAAGCGTAGTACATAACATCAATAAAACGAATCTCAATTTTCTAATCATTTTGACAGCTCCTAGTAGGGAAAGGTTGTAAATATGTTACAACTATTAACGTATTTTTCTGTAAAAAGATACATTTGTCGTAGGATTATGCTCTCAGTTCACTTGAAACTTTTTCCTATTGTGGTTCGTATAAATTACCAATATTTATGTTCCGCCACATTGATTTCAGTGGTAAGCTGAATAAGACTACATCATTATGGGAGGTATACGATTGAATACTGAGATTAATCCGAATGTGAAAAAGAATGTGAAATGGATGTCGGGTCTAGTTGTTATTGTCTTAATTGTATTATTATTGGTGTTAAATGGCTTTTCCACGGTTCAATATGGCCATATAGGACTCTACAAGACGTTTGGTAAATTAAATAATAATACGCTCGATCCTGGAATCCACTTGAGGCTTCCTTTCGTCCAGTCTATTATTCAAGTGAATACGCAAGTGACCAAAGCTGAGACAGACACAACTGCTTCATCGAAGGATCTTCAGCCCGTATCGACACATGTTGCAGTCAATTACTCGGTCAATAAGGAAGCTGTATACCATTTAATGAACAATATTGGAAGCTCATTCGACGTAATTATCATCAACCCGGCGATTCAGGAGATTGTAAAAGAAGTAACAGCGAAGTATCCAGCTGAAGATTTAATTGCGAAGCGGGATGTTGTAGCAGGAGAGATTAGTGAGAATTTGACGAAAAGATTAGCTAAATACGACCTAATCGTAAATGACATCAATATTGTGAATTTCAAATTCTCAGATGCATTTAATCAATCCATTGAAGCGAAACAAGTTGCACAACAACAAGCACTTAAAGCCGAAAATGACCTTAAACGTATCCAGATTGAAGGTAAGCAAAAGATCGTTCAAGCACAGGCAGAAGCAGAATCATTGAAGCTTAAGAAACTTGAAGTCACACCGGAGCTCGTACAACTTAAACAAATTGAAGTCCAAGAAAAAGCCGTAGAGAAATGGAATGGACAGTTGCCTAATGTAACAGGTGGGGCAACACCGTTTATCGATGTAGATTCCTTTAATCAACAGTCGACTATACAGTCGGTTCAACCTTAATTAATGACATAATCTATCTTAGCTTCGCATAATTATGTTATGGGGAACGTCCGGGTGTATTGAGAGGGAAATCGTCCGAAAGAGCCATCCTGTTTAAGATGGAGGCGGACGAAGATGACCGTAGAACAACTCATTCAACTGCTCGTGCTGATGATTATGATTATGGAACTCGTGATCGGAAAAGGGAAATCATAATTTTAGGTGAGTGTATATTCTTCGAGTGGTAAAGTTGTATGGGAACAGACCAAAGAGCGCCCGTTGAGGCGCTCTTTGGTCTGTTCAGAACTAGATAATTGTGTTGTAGTATCATCTATACTTTGATCCTAGCTCTGATACTATTAATGTTAGTGTCACTATTTCTTTCTTAACTTACCTTGTGGCACAATCATCGGAGTACCATAGATCGGATCTGAAATCACTTGGCATTTCAATCGAAATACGGACTCAATGGTTTCTGGATGAATAACATCTGAAGGACGTCCTTGTGTATATACAGCCCCGTCTTGAATGGCCACGATGTGGTCCGCATATCGACAGGCTAGATTAATATCATGAAGTACCATGACGATCGTACGACCGTCTCGTTCATTTAGCTCATGTAATAAATCTAACACATCAATCTGATGAGTTAAATCGAGATAGGTGGTTGGTTCATCTAACAATATAATGTCGGTCTGTTGGGCCAGTGTCATCGCAATCCATGCTCGCTGCCGTTGACCTCCAGATAATGAATCGACAGAACGCTCCGTTAAAGCCTCCATACCTGTCGCATGAATTGCAGCGTGTACAGCTTGTTCATCTTCCTTAGACCATTGCTGAAGCCAAGATTGATAAGGATATCGACCTTGCTTCACTAGTTGCAGGACGGTCAATCCTTCCGGAGTGACGGGACCTTGTGGCAGGAGGGAAAGCTGCTTCGCTAACGTTTTGGATGGCATACTGGAGATATTCGATCCATCCAAATGTATTTCGCCTTGCACGGGTTTTAGTAGACGAGCTAATGATCGTAACAACGTCGATTTACCACACCCGTTGCTGCCGATAAACACTGTGATTTTTCCTTCAGGTATTTCTAAATTCAAATGATCAAAGATGAAGACTCCACCGTAGGACACAGCCAAATCTTTGGCTTCAAGTATGCTCATTAAAGTCATTCCTCCTAGAATTATGCATTTCGGTTACGGTACAGCAAATATAAGAAGAACGGTACACCGATGGCTGCCGTGAATACACCTGCAGGTATATCGAGCGGTGCGAAGAGCGTTCGGGCAATGAGGTCAGAGATGAGTAATATAAGTGCTCCCAATAATGCACTCACAGGTAGCAGTCCACCAAATGATGAGCCAACAAGCTTACGAGCGATATGAGGCGCCATCAAACCAATGAATGTAATCGCTCCTCCTATAGCCACAGCTGCCCCTGCTAATGCAACGCTAAGAAGTAGCAATATAAGTCGATGAAGTTGTACGTTTGCGCCTGCACTTGCGGCTACATCATCTCCAAGCGCCTGAACGTTGACATGTCGAGATTGAATCCATGTAAGAGGGAGTAATATGAGAACCCAAGGTAGTAGGGTGGAAACATCCTTTTCCCAAGACGATCCATAGATGCTACCCGTCATAAATATCATCGATTTGTTTGCTAATATGAAGGATCCTGAAATGATAAACATATACGAAATGGACTTGAAGGCAGCTGACAGACCTGTCCCAATTAATATCATCCGTAAGGGGGAGGCTCCGTTCTTCCATGAAAGTAGATATAGAAGAGCTGTTACAATAAATGCCCCACCGATAGCTGCTAGGGGAGCCCATTGGATCGAGACTTTCTCAGATAAAAAGAAAATGAAAAGGACAGTTCCAAGCGATGCTCCTTCTGTAATACCCGTTACATCGGGTGATGCAAGCGGGTTGCGAATGATACCTTGGAGCACAGCACCTGCAACGGCTAATGAGGCACCAACAAGCACTGCGATAAGGATGCGAGGAAGTCGGAGCTTCATGATGATGACTTCGTTCATGCTACTTCCCTTACCAGCAATCGATTGAATCACTTCAAATGGCGATACGTACTTACTACCAACTCCCGTACTAATGACAACTAAAGTAGCGCAAAGAACAAGCAAAGCAGCTATAATCCACAAGGTTCTTTTCTCAATTAGAAAAGATAACTTGGTCTTGTTCCATCGTAATGGTGTGTATTTGCTCATTGCACTCGTTTTCCTTTCCTAGCGATATAGACGAAAAATGGCACGCCAAGAATCGCAGTCATGACGCCTACAGGTATTTCTTTGGGCATGGCTATGTATCGGGCACCAATATCTGCGGTCACAAGTAAAATACCGCCAAGTACAGCAGAGTATGGAATGACCCAGCGATAATCGTTACCGACGAGATATCGGACAATATGCGGGATAATAATGCCTACAAATGCGATGGGTCCAGCCACAGCAACAGATCCTCCAGCGAGTAGAATAACGGCAACGGAAGCCAGACTTTTTATTAGAGCGGTCCGTTGACCCAGAGTTTGAGCTACATCATCTCCCATCAACAATACGTTGAGATGACGTGAGAGTGAAATGGCTATTATGAATCCGATGAACAAATATGGTAACACATTAATGAGCATATTCATGTCTCTTCCGGCTACTGAACCAACTAACCACACGAGGACTTGATCGAACATTTTACCATTTGTGAGCATATATCCTTGCGTCATGGAGTGGAAAAAGGCAGCGATTGAGGCACCAGCCAACGTGATTTTGATAGGTGTCATACCGTCTCTTCCAATACTTCCAAGATAAAATACGATAGATCCACTGATTGCAGCGCCTAAGAGAGCGAATAAGGTGAGTGATTGCATACCGCTAATGCCAAGCCATCCAGAAGCGATAACGACCATGAATGCAGCACCGGAATTGATCCCGAATAAACTTGGCGAAGCGATTGGATTACGTGTAATAACTTGCATTAATGCGCCAGCGACAGCCAGACTTGCTCCAGCAGCTACTGCTATCAGTGCGCGTGGTACTCGCACCGTTTGAATGATTAGATGTTCTTGTGATGAATAATCATAATGAACGAAGGATTCCCATATGGAGGATAACGGAATATCTGTAACGCCGTAAATAACGCTACATATTACAGCAACCCCAAGTATGAACAATGAACAAGCGAGCCCAAGTAATCTCATATATGCCTACTTTCTGCTTCATTTTGCGAGTGTCTACTTTAGAATTTTAGTAGATTGATTAACATGTGTCAATGCAAATGATAATCATTTTCATTGACAACAGACTAAATATTAATTTATATTGTTCATTGAGAATAATTTTCAATACATAGGGGGAAGACAACGTGTTAAAAAAGGCAAACAAGAGTAAGGCAAAAACATGGTGGGCATTAAGTGCGCTAATACTTGTTATGATCGTAACGGGCTGTGGCTCAAACAATAATGCAGCAAATACTTCGAATAAAACGAGTGAAGGTGCTGCAGCAACGGATCAATCTTCAAATGAGGTTCGTACTGTGAAGCATGCGATGGGTGAAACAGATATAAAAGGTACACCGCAACGCGTGGTCGTTCTTACGAATGAAGGAACTGAAGCAGTGCTGGCACTTGGAATTAAACCGGTCGGGGCCGTTAAGTCGTGGACAGGAAGTCCATGGTATGAGCATATTAAAGCCGATATGGAAGGTGTTCAAGAGCTAGGCGAAGAAGGACAACCTAACCTAGAGCTAATTGCAGGACTTGAGCCAGATCTAATTATTGCTAACAAAATGCGTCATGAGGAAATTTATGAACAATTGAAGGCGATCGCGCCAACTATTGAATCGGAAACGTTACGTGGTGATTGGAAACTTAACTTCAAGCTATATGCTGAAGCATTGGGCAAATCAGAAGAAGCAGACAAGCAGCTTGCTGCATTCGATACTCGAATTGAAGATTTCAAAACCAAAGCTGGCGATAAACTGAAAGATACTGTATCTGTTGTTCGATTCATGGGTGGTAAGACGCGTGTATATCATGGTGACACCTTCTCAGGTATTATTTTCGACCAAATTGGCATTACTCGTAATGATATGACGTTAAAAAGTAAAGAAACATTTGTAGATGAAATTACGAAAGAACGTTTACCAGAAGTCGATGCTCACCGCTTATTCTACTTCACTTACGACACCGGTGACGGTAAAGGGAATGATACGGAAAAAGAGTGGATCAATGATCCATTGTGGAAAGGTTTAAGTGCGGTTAAAGAAGGACGCGTATATCGTGTAGATGATGCAATTTGGAATACGGCAGGCGGTATCAAAGCTGCTAACTTACTCTTGGATGAGCTTTACACCATTTATGATGTAAAATAAATAACTGAATTGGAACAGCCGACCCATTTATTGGGTCGGCTGTTTTTGCATTATTAAGAGTGCTGGCATAACCTATTTGATTGACCATATATTTTATGATGCACCCCATTAGTGATTATTAATACATCATTGGGATTGCGTATGAATTTTTAAAAAGTAGTATGTCCCCTAATGAAGATAAAGGAGGTACTTGGATGAAAGATCGTTACATGCTTATGTGGGTCAGAATCATTGGGTTAATAACGTTGTTGTGCTGTATTACTCCTGCAATACCTGTATTAGCTCATGAACATGGAGGTGATGTTGCCGCGAACATGAAAGGGCCATCCTTATTAACGATCAATACGAGTGTCATATCTCTATGTATCGTCGTTATCTTAATCATACTTCTTATGGTTCGTGTACATAAGCAGGGATCAACGACTTCGCAAATGTCAGGTATGATGGTAACGATGACCTTAAGTATGACTTCAAGTCTGGTGGTTGGAACAATCGCAGGTCTATGGTTAGAGAAATTATTCTTATCGGCCGTCATTGGCGTTGTGTTCGGTATCGTCGTTGGTTGTATAGCGGGATTACCCTTAAGTCTTCTTGCATCTATGGACGGGATGCTCTCAGGTATCATGGGGGGGATGATGGGAGCCATGTTTGGTGTGATGGTCACGATGGATTATCCTACACTTTCGATTGTGTTCGTTGATATTATCTTCGTAGCTTCTATGTTTCTTGTGTATAAGGTGTTGGAAACGTAAAGAGATTATATCTACAATAAAATTATACTTAAAAGGTATACTAGCCTTCCCGATCTGAGGAGGCTAGTTATGAAATGTGCTCAGCTATTGGAGGATATCTTTGCCGAAAGTTCTGAGGAAGGAGTGTTGTGATGTGATTAGGTTTGGCTGTCGTTGTATGTAAGGATTAGAGTATTTAATACGCCCTTCTTCCGTAATAGTACATACTTAGAGGCCACCAAAGCATGGCGAAGATGGGATAGACTGCCCAGATGTTGTTCGGAGTTGAAATGACATTTGTTGTGATAAAAAATATGGCTGTGAGAAGACATGCTGCAATGGAGAAATTGAAATAGTTCTTCTTTTTCCAGAAGTATATCGCTAAAGGCCACCATAATACGAGAAATGAAGGGTAAATGACCCAAGGATATTGAGGAGCATAGAATGAATTGAGCATTTCGTAATAAAAAATCGTACATAGAGTTCCGATGATCGCGATGGTAAATGACGAACGATATTTTCCCAAATACATGAGAATGGGCCACCACAGCAGCGGATAGATAGCGAATACAAACCATATATGATCCGGACTATTTAACATATTCTCAATAATTAGAAATGAAATGAGGATCAAGGAGGTTATGGCTGAGTAGTGATGAAGCTTACCTTTTGTCAAAAAATAGATCGAGATGGGCCACTGTAGAATTGCAAAGGAAGGATAAATGAACCATATCTCATGAGGCGTGGTATTGTAATTAATAAAGGCAAAAAACAGAATGCATATCACACTGGCAACAGTAGCAAAACTTGCTTGATGCTTATTCATTATGGGTAACCCTCCTTATTTCTTGCCTAACCATCGATAAAACATCGCGAGTGGCCACCATGCAACAGCGAATACGGGATACACGAACCAGATCACATCAGGGGAATAATAAAGATTAATGAATACAAACAGTGCTGTAATAAGTCCACTTCCCCAAAGTGAGAAGCCTAAATGTAAAGAGAATCGTTTGGGGTTCTTAAGTGGGAATGGCTTAGGGTTCGTACCAAACTCTTTCTTGATATCCTCAATATCACCGAACTCAACGATGGTCTTATTAATAGCGTCTTCCTCATCTTTACCATCAAACATCAAGTCACTAACTTTCTCTTCCAGGTTCTGAATGATGTCTTGCATCATGAGTTCCTTTTGTTCACTTGCCGGGATGTCATTAAATAATTCCTTGACATGAGCTTTAATTGTACGCATTCACATACCCTCCATAAAAATATTTATTATTTCCTTGATTTCTTGCCATTCTTCTACCGTTTCTTTGAAATAGGCCTTTCCAAGCTTTGTTATCTTGTAATATCTACGTTTGCCTCCATGTGAAATGTCTCCGAAATAGGATTCAATTAATTCTCTTCTTTCTAACCTTTGGAATACGGCATATAATGTTGCCTCTTTAATCTGAAAGCGGTCATTTGTCCGTAAACTGATCTCTTTGGATATTTCATAACCGTATTGATCCTTCTCATAGATGAGCCGCAGAATAATAGCATCTAAATGCCCACGAATAATGTCACTACGAACCATTTGCATCCTCCTTGTTCAAGAAAAAGTATTCTAGCTGATAGAGTAAAATTATCACACATTGCTCTATCTGTCAAAGTAATCTTGATCAGAAATATAATTTATTTGAAATTGTGAAAATAGGTTGAATATGGATACGCTGTTATAATGGATGTTTGTATGTTATTATAAAAAAAATAGTATCAGGTGCTAATACCAGATAATAATCAGGAGCGTGAAGTAAATGGAGCAATCAATAGCACGGATCACAGCCATCGGTTCCTATGTACCAGATAAAAAAATGACAAATTACGATTTGGAAAAATTGGTGGAGACCAATGATGAATGGATTGTGCAACGAACAGGAATTCGAGAACGCCGTATTAGTGAACCTGATCAATACACGAGTGACTTGTGCGTATCTGCTGCTCAGGACCTCATGCGGAGATATGATAAATCATTACATGACGTAGATTTAATCCTTGTGGCGACAACGACGCCAGATTTTATTTTTCCAAGTGTCGCAGCCATTCTTCAAGACAAACTTGGCATTTCCAGTTCAGTAGGAGTGATTGATCTGAGCGCTGCTTGTTCTGGATTTGTGTATGCACTCCACGTGGCGCAAGGCATGGTTGCTTCTGGTTTACATCGCAAAGTTCTTGTATTTGGTGCAGATACGATGTCTAAAATTACAGATTATACGGATCGCTCAACCTGTATACTGTTCGGTGATGGAGCAGGGGTTGTATTGGTAGAAACAGACCAAGAGGAAACCAGCTTCCTAGCATATCATCAAGGAACAGAGGGTATGGGAGGTGCTCACGTCTATTTGAGGGGCATTGCTGAGAAGATGAAGGGAGCAGATCTGAGTAACAAGGGAACAATTGTCCAGAATGGAAGAGAGGTATTCCGCTGGGCGGTGCGAAATGTTCCTGAAGGGGTTAAAGCGATTCTTGCGAAAAGTCCTTTCACAACAAATGATGTGGATTGGTTTATTCCACACAGTGCTAATCTACGAATCATTGAGCCTATTTGTGAACGTACGGGGATTCCTCTTGAACGAACATTGTATAGTCTAGTGAATTACGGGAACACTTCCGCAGCGACGATTCCACTTGCTCTGGATCTAGGTATTCGTGAAGGGAAGCTTAAGGATGGGGAGCGGATCTTGATCTATGGATTTGGAGCGGGGCTCACACATGCAGGACTGTTACTTAACTGGAATTTGGATCCTCAGGTTTCAATTAGCAGCGTATGAATCGAAGATAATAACTTATTGAGATAAGAATTGAGAATATATATGAATTACAAATTCGTTGTCAAAGAGGAGGTTTTTTAAATGCATAAGCGTGTTGCTGTTACTGGGATTAGTGTTATTTCACCACTTGGTACGCAGATTGAGACCTTTTGGAATAATCTTATCAATGGTCAATCAGGGATATCACGAATTAATAGCTTCGATCCATCGGGTTTTACAACTAAGATTGGTGGAATGGCATCTGATTTCAATCCTGAATCTTTTTTTGATAGCAAAGAGTTAAGGCATATGGACCGGTTTGTTCAATTTTCTGTTGCCGCAGGTAAAACGGCAGTGGAGAATGCACAATTGACCATAACGGAGTCTAATGCGCATCGCGTCGGGGTTAGCATTGGGACAGGAATAGGTGGGATTCAGACAACACTTGATAATCACAGTGTAATGTTAGAAAGAGGTCCCAAACGGATTAGTCCATTCCTTATTCCGATGATGATCGCCAATATGGGCTCCGCCCAACTGTCTATTCATCTTGGAGCAAAGGGACCCAACACGACGCCTGTTAACGCATGCGCTTCGGGTAATAATGCGATTGGGGACTCTTTTCATATGATTAGAAATGGCGTTGCTGACGTGATGATTGCTGGTGGTGCGGAATCACCGCTTAATGAACTATCTTTCGGTGGATTCTGTAATATGAAGGCGATGTCTACACGTAATGATCAACCTCATCAAGCGAGTCGCCCTTTTGATATGAATCGTGATGGGTTTGTCATGTCGGAGGGTGCTGGTGTGCTGGTGTTGGAGGAGTGGGAGCATGCGCGAAGTAGAGGAGCTACAATATTGGCTGAGGTTATTGGATACGGTCAATCCGCAGATGCTTACCATATGACAGCACCAGATCCTAATGGGATGGGAGCCGTTCGGGCCATGAATGCTGCGCTACTGGATGCTAGAATATCACCAGAAGAAGTGGACTATATTAATGCACATGCCACAGGCACACCGCTTGGTGATAAGTCGGAAACGCAGGCCATTAAGAATGTATTTGGTAGTCATGCGTACAAACTGAAGGTGAGTGCAACCAAGTCAGCCACGGGACATTTATTTGGCGCAGCAGGTGGGTTGGAAGGAGTGATCTCTGTCAAAGCCTTAATGGAGGGAATCCTTCCACCTACAATCAATTATGAAACGCCGGACCCAGAATGTGATTTGGATTACGTACCGAATGAGGCAAGAGAGAGTAATATTCAGACGGTGTTGTCCAATGGATTTGGATTCGGTGGGCATAATGCGGTTGTTGTGTTTCGAAAAGCATAGGTAGACATAACTTTATATTCTGGATCTACCATATTCACTATACCAGGGTTTTCATATGCATTATTTGCATGGAAAAATGAATTTCTAATTGGTCATAGTCCCGTCAAGTAGTCAATAAAAAAGAGTAATAAGAGGCGACCGCTTCACGGTATTCTACCGGGGAGTGGTCGCCTAGTTTTTTCTGGAATCGCTTTTTGTGGTTCTGCATCGTTGGATTAATCAATGATTAATTGAAGATGAAACCTTGAATTCTGTGGGAGTTAGCCCAGTAATAAGTTTAAATACCTTGCTGAAATAGTATTGATTATTATATCCAACCATAGCCGATAAATCTTTGAATTTGAGGTCGGAGGTATCTTTGATCAGAAGCTTGGCCTTTTCGATTCTAAGCTGTGTTAAATACTCAATGGGAGCTGAGCCTTTATGTTTTTTGAATTCGCGGCGGATTAGGAATCGTATGCCAATTCAGTGATAACGTATCTTTCGACGGAATGATTATGGCACCTCGTCCGGAAACGGGACGTACTGTTGCGGCTTTTGCTGATTTCCTTCATATCTCAGGTTGTCGCGGAAAAGTTGCCATATTGAATAGTCATTTTGAAGGTGCCCATGATGATGCGATCAATGTGCATGGCACTCATCTACGTATTATCGATCAACCGGCTCCTAATCAAGTGTTGGTAAGGTTTATGCATGGACAAAGCTATGGGTTTGATGCCTTTTTCCCGGGAGATGTGATTGATTTCGTTCGTTCAAGCTCGTTAACTGTTTATGCTAGGTATACTGTGAAGACGGTAGATTTCATAAATCCTCGGGAAATATTACTTACTTTAGAGCAGACTGTAGAAGATTATATTGAAACTGGCGATGTGATCGAGAACGAGACTTGGACACCGGAGGTTGAAATAAGGAATAATTATTTTGCCCGCGTGCCGACATGCGGAATACTGGTATCGACAAGGCGAGAAGTTAGGACCTAGGACAATGTATTTGAACGTATGCCGATGAGTGCAATTCTAATTGCTAACGATGCGGAAAGTTGGTATGAGTCGGGCATGGTGAAGGATGTAATGATTCGCGGCAACCGATTTATCGAATGCGGTGACAGTAAAAATCCAGTCATCTATATCTCCCCTGAGAATAGCGATGTAAGTGTAAGACTTCCAGTCCATAGCAATATCCATATAGAAAATAATGTGATTATAATGAAGGATGCTACGATACTCTCTGCTAAAAGTACACAAAATTTAACTTTTAACAATAATGATATCACTGCGGTGGGCGATCACAGTAAATTTACAGCTCCAATTATTCAATTAACAGCATGTAGTGAAGTGACTATTGCCGATAATAGATTCATTGGGGAAGGAATCAACAAGAGCTTACTGGTACAGTCGATGCCGCTAGAGAATGTAACGGTCACATTACAGCAAGGCTTACAGTTTTAGTGACCGTCCTAATTTGAAAACTCGGAGTTAAGTAAATGCTTAACTCCGAGTTTTTCTTGTATAGATTTACAATGAAGCCTTATGTATTTAATTATTAATTCCCCTTAGCAGCCTAAGCCAAGGCACGCGGCAGGGCCTTCAAATCTTATGCCATCACCATCAAGCCATATACCTTGCGTAAAAGTTGAGAATGACATATTCAAGACCGTCTTGTTCAGGATATAGGCATAGGCCTATAGAGATGTTGAACGGTTCTTTTTTGTGATTTATTGAGGGTAAGCCAATGATATATGCTAGAAATCGGGATCGCTCATTAAGCTAACGGGAACGATAGTTGAATAAAACAGAAGCAATTGGGCTGCCTCTGTTTCAATTATTGGAGTCAGTTTAATACTTTATTTTCCTGGACACTGTTTCTTGCGGACGTTCGCTGGAAATAAAGTTATGAAACTGAATGTGGTATTAATCTATTGGGGCTAAAAGAAAAGTTAGAGGAATTAATCATGCAAGAAATTCAGCAATTGAGCATAAAATGATCCTTTATGTAAATACGTGAAATGAAGATTAGAGTTTTTAGGAAGACTTTCTTATAAAGTTGGTTATAGTAAATAATTTCTCATCATTGATGCACTTCAAATCGGGAAAGGATCTCACCAATACAATAGTCAACGATAATTTCTTGTATATAACTATTTATCGACCCTTTACAAAGTTATCACATCATGTAGCAGAATATCATTATCCATTCAAAGAGTAAGGAGTGGCTGTTGGAAAGTACTTTCTTACTAATCTCATGATTTCTTTAATCTCTTCCGATAATAAAGGGAGTATAATGTTAATTCAGAGTATGAAATAAAAAGTGGTCTATTTGAAACATCATTAATATCACGTTCTGGAACAATATTAGTGAGTTTCTTTACCTTAATGAAAGGTCAATATATAGCGCATTTAGACTGTTTTATTTTATGTTAATTAACAATAACTGCATTATATTGATATTATTGATAATTTATATAAAATCATTAATGTGAGGTGATGTAAAATGGTTCGACAGCATCGCAGAAGCGTTTTGAACACTCTTTATATTACTTCTTTAGTATGGCTACTCATTACGATAGTAAGCTTTAAAACTCACATTTTAGTAGCTTTTCCTCCATTGTTTATATTTTGGTTAATATACCCCCACTTTTTGCTAATTACTTCTATCATTATGTTTTTTCTTGAAAGAAAATGGCTTTCGGAAATGAAGATTGCAGCTTTTATTTTTGTCCTTCCCTTTATATTTACTTTCGTAGTACCGCATATAAAAACGGAGATTTCTGTAAGGATAACTTTGCCAACGACACAAATGGTATCTGATTATATAATAAGTGAAAATTTTAGTGGTTCCTATGACCTTGACATGTCTAAACCTCTGATTACTTATCATGAATCTTCAAAAAAACTTGACCTCTACATAAAAGTTGCATCCTCAGAATTCATTGATAATTTACAGGATTCTTCAGGAGATATGTCACCTAAGGAACTTGCGGATATGTTTATGAATAGGTTGTATCTTCACTTTATAGACCTACCGAATAACATAGGAAAGATTACATTGGTTCCTGAAACAATTGTTTGCTACGCTTATTGGGATGATACGTTACTCTTTAAGTCTTACTTTAAAAAAGATAACAAAACTTATAATATTGTTAAACCCTTTCCTGACCTCGTCCTCGTAGGTGATACACAGAAATGGTCTTTAGAGTATGAAAATAAACTCAAAATAGATAATATTCCACTTTTAACTAAACCACTATCAAGAATTATTGTTACTCTAGATTGAGCTACCAAAAAAAATATGCGAGATAATGTAATATTTATACAAAAGTAAATGCAACCTTAAGATCGGCTGCCTTTGTTAAACTAACGGGCAGGATAATTCAACGATTTCACGAATAATTCCAAATTCGAAAAATCTGCGTAGTTCATCATTTTAAGTGAAATGAGACTGAATGGAGTTAATCAACAATGTTAAGATTCCAATCAATGAAATGGTATCAGCGTCCAAGATATAGAATTAGAATAGCGTTTTTGATTACTTTAATACTGGCAATTTTGTCTGTTTTATTGATGTACCAAGGGTATGAACGAAGTGTTCTAATATATGAATGCTCGAAAAATATAATCGGTTTAGAACTTTTATCTGTAGAGTTATTTTTAGCTCATATGCGAGATAAAGATTCAATTAATAAATACAATGTTTTTGGAAGATTATTTATCTACTGTATTGAATTAATAGGTGTGCTGTTCTTAATAATTGTTGCTCTAAACTTTATTAAAGTAGGACAAGATATTTTATCTGGGTATCAGACACAGGAAGTAACCATTATTGATCGTAATGCCTTTTATAAATCCTATGATCATATACAGATAAAAGAGAATAAACTTGAGTTTTCTTTAGCGCCAGGTTATGTCGATGTAGAATTGAATTCAAAATATATAGTTCACATTTTTCTAAAGTCAAACATAATGATAGCTGTAAAAAAGGTTGATTAATTGAGCTACCTCGAAAAACGTCAGTTCCGTCTTTCAAAGAAAGGGATATCCCGCAAAGGATGGACCTAAAACTTGCCGTTACAGCTAGCTCGGAGACCGCTATCATCATTAAGCTAACGGGGAACGATACCGCAATAGCAATCTAATTCTTCGATTTAAAATGTTTAATGGAATGATTGGTAACATACTTCAAGACACTATTTCCACTCTAATTAAATGATGTATAAGAACAGGTAATTTCATGGCACTGAATTATGTCTCCGAAGATTGTTTGTATAATTATGCAAAATATTGAAAAAAACCACACAAATTTTTTCTAACGAATTATGAAATAATGAATCATTTTTTCTTCAAAGATTAACAAATTTTATTTATTTATGGAACAAAAATAATGTATTTATGCGGGTTCCGAGCCTAGTTTGTCTAATTAATTAGGAATATCACTAGAAACATCGAACGAACGTATCCCACATCCATACTTGATTAGGTTTTGTAACACAGGAAAGATTTATAATTGAAGTTCATTAATGATTGAAAAAGGATTAACAAATAAATATATAGCTTTATGCCAAGGATCATTAAATTCAAAGATCCCGTATATTGTTTTCTCAAGTAGTAAAGAGAAACAATATACGGGATTCTTTTTGATAAGAGGATAATTGTCCTTATTTCTCAACTTCTCTTTCGGGTAATTGAGTAACATAGCTGTCAGACAAATGAAGAAGTTCAAGAGCACGATCAAATTCATCTTCTGTAGCAGGGAGTGCTTGTACACCATCGCCAGCTAATGTGCTATGCTGCCCGTCCTCAAATCCGCTACCTGATAAGAAGAGTTCTTCGTTGTTCACGAATGATCCTGTGGGTAGATAATAGCGTTGAGGGAGCAGGTTATAGGTGGTCTGATTCAATATATCCTGTCCAAAATGAATTTGTGTATCAAGTGATATACCCAGTAGATTGGATACGGTTGGTAAGATATCAACTTGCCCAGCTAACTGATTCATCACAGTCGAAGTCGTAACCCCAGTGGATGAGATAATCAACGGAATATTAATCAAATCACGTTCCGCATACTCATGACCTAGAATCTCTTGCATTAACACGCGATCATCATCATCGAGAGAGAAGATAGGAAGTCCTCGATGATCACCGTACAGTACGATTAAACTGTTATCCCATACACCGTTTTTCTTGAGTTCATCGATAAACAGGCCAAGTGAATAATCAGCATAATTCTGTGCACGAATATAATTGCCAACGAACGTACCTTCGAATCGCTCAGGGAGTGTCATCTTGTACTTGTCCACTGGAATGGTGAAGGGATTATGAGATGACATGGAGATCACGTGTGAATAGAATGGTTGATCACTCTGATCCATTCTCGCTAACTCAGCAGCAGTCTTCTCATATAACACTTCATCAGATGCGCCATAGAATACGGTATCTTCTATACCGAAGTAGGCTTTGTCATAGTAGCGATTAAAACCTAATGCGGTGTAGAGTTCACCACGATTCCAAAAGTCAACTTCATTTGTATGGAACGTAGCAGTGTCATATCCTTGCTCTTGAAGCAGTTTCGGTAAGCTTGGAAGCTCTTTGTCTACGTACTTCTGGGTTGCTGCACCATTAGGTGGAACATAGAACGAAGAGTTCACAATAAATTCAGCGTCGGAGGTATTACCTTGTCCAACCTGCTGATAGAAACGTGGGAAATAGTAACTGTCTCCCGCGAGCTTGTTCATATTAGGCGTTATTTCTTTTCCATCAATGGATAGATTAACTAAGAAGTTCTGAAATGATTCCATTTGAATGATAATAAGGTTCTTTCCTTTGGCGGCTCCATAAAGAATCGGATTGACCGAAGCTTTGATTCCCTTGGTTTCATTAATAGCAGTCTGAGTAATTTCTGAAGCAACAATAGGTTCATCTTCATGATTGGCAATCATAGAATAGGCTTCATAATTGAGAATACCCATTTGTTCGGCTTTAACTGTCTCATTCATACTTGCGCGGTTAGGGAAAATATTCAACGTACATAACACAATAGAAATGCAGAACAGGGTACCAAGCACTTTATGGTTAGCTGGACGTGACATGGCTTGCTTCCATTTGAGCGCCTTCTGACGTCTAAGCATGACAAAGCTAATTATAATGATGTCCAAAAAAATAAGGATATATTGTGGTTGATAGACCGCAAATATACTCTTCTTGACTGCTCCTACTTGTTTGACCTGTCCAAACACTTGTGAGGTAGCAATCATACCAAAATGACTATGATATACAATTAATGCAAAGAACATAATGGTAAATAGAAGATTGACAGATGTATAGATCGCAATCTTCCGTTTCGTTGCAAATCTTTCAATCAAGCAAAAAACGATGAGTATAAAAGGGATTTCCTTAAGAGATGTTGTCCACGTGGGACCGTCCTCAAATAGAAAATACCAAGCAAAATAAATCTTTGCTAGCATGATTAGAGTGAAGAATAGTAGAGATCTTATACTGAGCTTGCGTGGTGCAGTAACCGTCATTTGCTTTTCGCGCATCCTTTACTTTGAGATTCATTCATTTTATTACTAGAATCGTTGGAAATCAACTAGAGTGATTAATAGATTGTGGGTGGGTCTGGATAGGGGATGATATACTCTTTTTTTGTATACCATCAAATGAGAAAAGAAAGAGCTGAAGGTATGAATATACTCCATTCTAATTGACAATGATTATCGTTATCGAATATCATCATAATGAATTGCAGAGGGATTTATTGCTGAATAATAGGCTCAGCATGTTGTCAAACGGGGGAGAAGAAATTGTGAACTGGGAAGAGTATATCCAAATGTGGGACAATGCATCGATACAGCTGGTGGACATTCGCCAGCTTGTGATAAGTAGCCGGGGGACGCAGCAATATCTTCTTCCAGCGAATGGTTTTATATATGTAGTGCAAGGACAAGGCACCATTTGGCTGGATGGTAGTATACATATATTTGAACGGTTTTATCTCTTGCATGCAGGAAAAGGAAGCAGTATAAGTTTCGAGGTTGGACAAGATGAGGTCACGTACTATTACATTTTATATAGAGGTAGTATGTCCGCCAAAGCTAGTAAGGAAATCCTGAAGGTATATCACTTGAACAACCCCTTTCAGCTACATTATGCCTGCCGGCCTCTTGCTCCGGTCCTTTTATATCGTCACGTGGATTCAATGTATGAGGAATGGAATCGAAGACAGATTTTGGAGCGTTTTCATGTGAAAATTTTGTTTTATCAGTTCGTATATACACTTGTCCAGCAGCTTAAGCTTCAGGGAGTTGCTTCAAAGGAAACGGATATGGTAGAAGAGATCATTCAGTACATTCACGAACATTTCAATGTGTCTATTTCACTTGAGTCATTGGCGGAGAGATGGAATTACAGCATTCAATATTTATCGAGGCAGTTCAAACACCGTACGGGGCGAAGCCCTATCGAATATGTGATCCAAGCGCGGATGGCTAAAGCGAAGGAATTAATTATTCGGACGGATGCTACTACACAGGAGATTGCTTTAAGCGTAGGTTATAGTGATGGATTTTATTTTGCACGTCTTTTCAAGAAGCAAGTGGGGATGACGCCAGGCCAATACAAAAAGAAAGTGAAGGAGAGCTTAGGCGGTTCAGATAGTCCATGGCAGGGGTTCGTATCCTCCATGGGCAAAAATGCTTCTTCTTGTTATATTATTGATGATAATCATTATCAATTAAAAACAGAAGGAGACAGGCATATGTTGAAAGGAACAAGATCGAAAATAGCGTTAACACTGATGTTATGTTTTACGCTGATACTTGCAGCTTGTACGAATGGGAACTCCAGTCGAAATAGTAATCAAGGCTCAGCAGGTGGAAACTCAAATCACAGTGCGGAGTCTGTTCAAAATACGTCTTCCAATGAGGCCAAAGAAAATACGGGCATGCGGAAAATTTCAACGGTCATGGGGGAAGTTAATGTTCCTGAACATCCAAAACGTGTTGTTGTTGACTGGGACCTAGGGCCGGTATTAGCTGTAGGGGTAACGCCAGTTGGGGCGTCGAGTACACAAATGAACTTTGCTGATTTCCTAAAGCCTTATTTACCTGATACGGTTCAAGATATTGGTTTGGATGGGAGTATCTCATACGAGAAGGTATTGGATTTGTCACCCGATGTGATTATAACCTGGAATAAGGATGCCTATGTAAATTACTCCAAAATCGCGCCGACTGTCGTGTTTGACACAAGCCAATACTCAACAATCCCGGAAGAAATTACGGCCATGGGCGACATCTTAGGTCGACAGGACGAAGCTCAAAAATGGATTGAAGATTTTGAAAAACGTAAGGAAGCTGCCCGCAGTAAAATCAAAAATGTAATTCCAAAAGATGCAACTATCTCTATTGTGGATTATGTTACTGTAGACAAATTTTTGATGGTGATTGGCAATTCAGGCGAACGAGGAGGCAGAGCTGCTTACGATATTTTGGGTCTGAACCCTACCCAAAAAGTAAAAAGTGAAATCATTGACAAAAAAGAGGACCGTGTTGAAGTGTCTTGGGAGACAGTAAACGATTATGTAGGCGATTACGTCATTGTGCTAAAAGTTGATGGTAAAGAGCCACCCAAGCTGCCAGTGACCTGGACATCCTTGAATGCTGTCAAAAATCATCATGTGATTGAGATTGAAATGAAGAAATATTTTGCGGCGGATTCATTCTCATCCCTATTACAGGCGGAAGATATTGCCGACAAAATCACGAAACTGGCTGTGACTGCTAAATGAACATCGTTGCCCTCAGACGCTTGTTCATTGGATAGAAGCAGATATGTTTCGTATTAGGTAATCATGTTACGCGGTTAGAGTCCTATGGCCATGCGTTTATAGGGGTGGTGTTTCAGAACTATTCGCTTTATCCGCATATGTCTGTATTTGAGAACATTGCTTTTCCATTGACGATGAAAAAATGGACTAAATCAGCTATAGCAGAGCGCGTGAATGAACTGGCGGATATGCTGTGAATCCGTATTTGATTTGCTGCAACAAGCGCATAATCCGGTGAATTGGTTCCCTTGGTCGGAACATAGGTTTGTTATCGCCACATGCGATAACAAACCTATCTTTCTATCTATTTGGTCAGCTAATTATTGATACACACGTACCTGCCATTGATGGATTTTCGCGTGAGTCAATTAACCATAGACCTCGTTGATGCTGCACCTGAATATAAGGAACTGGCATACGTAGAAGTTTTGCCTGAAAAGCTTGCTCGGAGAATCAGGAATATTTTAAAAATCCGATGTTGAATAGTGAAAAAATTGATAAACCACAGAGCTATTAACAAATCGCTACGTTTTCTTTTCCCAAGAACCTTCCTCTTACTATTATCACAAGAGGTTTACCCGATAGGGGTGAAGGGGAATGCCTAATGAGAAAATACTAGAAATAGATCAAAAGCTCCAAGGAGATTTCCAACGACTATCAAATTCAAGTAAGCAACGAATTGCCGAACGTAGCGGACATTATATACATCATGCTGAACCGGAGATTGTGATAGATGAGATAGTAATCATGTTGAATCAACAGGGATGACGAGAGGTAAATTATTATCGCATATACTGTGAGAATCCAGATAAACAGGTGAATAGGAGTTTTAGAGATGTTGAAATCACGACAAAATGAGCTTGGATGGATCGCTCAATGGGAGTCCACAGAACCGATAACAGATAAATGGATAACTGCGGGGGAAATTCATTATTTCACTTCAAATACATTAATCATTATTACAGATGGTCAAGCGATTTGGAATATTAATGGGCATCATGTTCAAGTCGCTTTTGGCAATTTAATTGCTATTGAAAGGAACTCATTCATTGAAGTTTTAGAGGGAGGGAATTTGGATTTAGCAGGTTGGCAAATTCAATTTAATACATATTCTTCTCTCCATGCAGAAGGCAAAACTTCTAAATTCAGTTGGCATGTTCCAGCAGGAAACACCTATCAAATTATGCAGCTAACGGGCGGGTTTTTGACGAGTATTAGTGATGGTTTGAATGAAAATTTGCCTAGCAGTGTCATCGAATCTATGGTCGGAAATCAGCATCTATTATATGGATTATTGAAAAACTTATATCAAAAACAATCGAGTGATGAGCAGACGACAGAAAAAGGAATTCTGCGTTCCATTGGCTATATGCAGGAACATTATGGTGAGATGATAACACGCGAGCAATTAGCGCAAATTGCAGGAATAAGTCAGTGGCATTATTCTCGAAAATTTAGCGAACGATGTGGCAAACCTCCATTAGAATATCTAGCAAATTATAGGATCTTTCGTGCGAAAGAAGAAATATTATTAACTTCAGCGAAATCACAAGAGATTGCTAAAAAGGTAGGTTTTGAAGATGTTCACTATTTTAGTCGTCGCTTCAAACATTTTACAGGTGTGTCACCAAGAAACTATGCTCAACAATTACATCAACGATATATTTTATCGATTTCACCACTATGTGCTGAAGTTCTAATTGCATTAGGTATAATACCGCATGCTGTAATGGTAACGCCTCTACTATTACCTCAACATCAACGACAACTATTTAAAAAGCATCACGTTAAACTGCTGGAAGTACCGCAATATGATACGAATATAGAGTTAATTCAACAAGAGCAGCCAGAATTAATTATTGGACATTTTTTAAAGGAAGATATTAAGAAGAAAATGCGCACAATCGCTCCAATAATAACGGGTCTAACCATGGAGATAGATATCCTCCTTAGTCAATTGGCCGCTTTATTTCAAAAGAACGAAGAAGCGAAAAAAATCCAAATTCAAATGAAAAATGAAATAAACGCAGCACGGCAACAATTACAACCCATTATTCAATCCAATGCTACAGTAATGGTGTTACGAGTGGAACCTTTCGGGTATCGATATTTAGGAGGGAACTCAAGCGGAGTATCTCAATTACTCTATACTAAGTTGGATCTATCACTTCCAGAGCCTTTAAAGTCAGGTGAGGCATGGTTTAATCCTTGTTCCATTGAGCAATTGTATATGGCTAATCCAGAGTATCTATTCGTGGAGAAACGTGTGATGGAGAATTTTAGTGCAGACGAAAATATGGGGAGACTTATGGAAAGTGATCAGTGGAGAAATTTAAAAGCAGTCAAAAACAATCACGTTTCCTATATTGATACAAGTCTTTGGGTAGATGGTTGTGGAGTCAATGGACAAAAAATTATAATTGATCAAATTGTTAGTAACTTAATAAGCCACTAAAATGATAGAGCACAATAATCCAATTAAATACGCACCATGTACTATGGAATGATATCTTCTTATTTGATAATCTTTGATAATGATAATTATTATCAATAAAAGGGGAGAGAATAGATGATGTCAAAACGATTATTTATGTTGATAGGAATAACGCTATTAGTGTTTGTCTTAGCGGCATGTTCTAAGTCAGCAAATAAGCCAGAAGAAGCTTCCACTGAGGAAAAAGTAAGTAATAGTAATCAAACAACCGTAAGTGATGGTAAAGAAACAAGAGTGGTAAGCGATATGTTTGGGGATGTAACCATCCCGGCTATTCCAAAAAACATACTTGTCACGAGTTCGAGCTATGCAGAGGATTTAATCGAGATGGGAATTATCCCGCAGTCGAGTGTAGTCGTTCCTGAGATTGAACCTGATTATCGAACGCCCTATTTGGAAAAAAACGGGGTTGTCTTGATCTCGCAAACGCAATATGAATACAACCTAGAGCAACTACTCAGCTTATCGCCGGATATGATTATTACGCCAGGTGAAGGTTTGGATACCAAGGTGTATAATGAATTGTCAAAAATTGCGCCGACAGTCGCTCTAAAGGCAGGTGTCGGGGTACATGAAGCGGTGAAAGAGCTGGCAGTACTTTTTAATAAAGAAGCCGAAGCGGACAAACTGTTAACTGCTCTTGATCGGAAGGCGAATGAGGCTAAAGATAAAATTCATCAGGCGATTGGTGATAAAACCGTACTCGTGCTTCGAGTAGAACCCAGCAGGTACCGTTATTTAGGTCCAAAAGCGGATGACGATGTTAGTGAATTCTTTTATAAAACTCTCGGGCTGAATAGTCCGGAAGTTACTAAGGATTCGGACGTATGGTTCACACAGTTTTCATTAGAAATTTTACCGGAAATCAAACCGGATTATATTTTCCTAGAAACTAGAAGTATGGTGGACTTTGATAGCTCAGAATCATTAGCGGAATTAGAAAAGAATCCTCTGTGGAAAAGCCTGAAAGCCGTCAAAAATAATGATGTATTCCCAATACGTACCAATGATTATATTCAAGCCAAAGGTCCAATTGGAACAAGCAAGCTTATTGACTATATCGTAGCAAAGTTGGTGCCTTAAGTGAACACAAAAGAACTCGATATTTATGATATTACAATCATTGGCGGTGGCCCTGCAGGCATGTATGCGGCTTTTTATAGCGGTATGAGAGCAATGCGTACAAAACTAATTGATGCGAAAGAGGAATTAGGGGGATTCATGCGTACCTATCCTGAAAAGTTAGTGTGGGATGTTGGCGGCGTTGATCCGATACACTGTGAACGATTAATAGATTCTTTAGAGAAACAGGCTAGAACATTTGATCCAACCCTTGTACTAGGACAGGAAATTGCTCAGATGGAGCGTCAGGATGATATTTTTGTTCTGACATCCAAAACAGGCGAACTCCATTCTACACGCACCATATTATTATGTGCTGGTCGCGGAATGACGCAAGTTCAAAAGTTAGATATTGAAGGTGCGAACCGTTATGAATTGAATAATCTCCACTACACAGTTACAGATTTATCGAGATTTAAAGATCAACGAGTTCTTATTTCCGGTGGAGGAGATTCCGCGGTTGATTGGGCAAATGAAATTGTGAAATTGGCGAAACAAGTCATTGTGGTACATAGACGAAATGAGTTTACTGCACATGAGCTTCCTGTAGCCCAAATGAAAACTTCCGCTACGGTGATGACACCGTATAGTATCTCTCGCTTATATGGCGAAGGTGATCGTATTAAAACTGTAGCTCTTGAACACTCTGAGACTGGTGAAATAGAACAAATTGAAGTCGATGAAGTGATCGTGAGTCATGGATTTGATCGTGATTTTGGGGATTTACTGAAATGGGGTTTAGACAAAGAGGACTATGGTGTGTCTGTTGATCCGCGGATGCGAACAAGTATCCCTGGGATTTTCGGAGCTGGTGATTTTATTACTTATGGCAGTAAGGTTCGTTTAATTGCTGGTGCCTTTAATGATGCTGTGTTAGCTGTTAATAGTGTAAAACTTTATCTAGATCCGTCTGCTTCAGATATGGCTGGCGTTTCTTCTCATAACGCTCGTTTTTTTGAAAAAAACAAAGCTATTGGAAACGAGGGTCGTGCAAACCTGAATGTCATACAGTCCTAACAGTAGTTGGAAATGAATATATCCAAAAAGACGACGTACATTCGCAAAATGAACTGTGACCCGTAAGATGGAAACTTTGAAAAAAGTGACCCTCTTGCGGGTCATTTGTGTTTTAATCGAATTATCTAAAAAAGCGGAGGTCAATTTATGAACAAAGCGAGAGGAACTTCAAAGATATTTAATGAACATGAGATCAAGCAATTGGAGGTAAATCCCCATGTTCAGAATGTCAGGGAGAAGACCATTACGTATTCACCCACATTTAAGCTGGCCGCAGTGAAAGCCTACGAGAAGGGACAGACTCCAATGGAGATCTTTCTTGAAGCTGGATTTGACTTGGATTTCATTGGTCGTGACAAGCCAAAGCATTGTCTAAATCGTTGGCGTAATAC
>NZ_FTNK01000015.1 GCF_900156375.1 Paenibacillus macquariensis | reverse complement strand
GCCAGGAGCATAGCTGGGTAGCTACGTGCGGACGGGATAAGCGCTGAAAGCATCTAAGCGTGAAGCCCCCCTCAAGATGAGATTTCCCAATTAGTAAGACCCCTTGAAGACGACGAGGTAGATAGGTTGGAGGTGGAAGTGCAGCAATGCATGGAGCTGACCAATACTAATCGGTCGAGGGCTTATCCTAATATTCTGGAGTTTAGGCTTTAGGAGCAAATGCAAGTTTCGAACTGCAAATTCATTCGTATCTAGTTTTCAAGGATTAAACCTTGTACTGATTTTATGTTGCAAACCCTTTATAGGGATGTATATTTTGTTGTGGTATTAACAAAGTAGACAAGCAGCACAAAGATCCTGTTTGGTGGCGATAGCGGAGGGGTTCCACACGTACCCATCCCGAACACGACCGTTAAGCCCTCCAGCGCCGATGGTACTTGGACCGCAGGGTCCTGGGAGAGTAGGACGTCGCCAAGCAGTCAAGAAATACCGTTGATTTCGATCAATGGTGAATCTTTTCATAATTATCAAATCTTGAATACAACATAAAGCTGAACACCGTTTGGTGGCGATAGCGGAGGGGTTCCACACGTACCCATCCCGAACACGACCGTTAAGCCCTCCAGCGCCGATGGTACTTGGACCGCAGGGTCCTGGGAGAGTAGGACGTCGCCAAGCAGAATACCACTAATCATGTGGTTTTTTTTTGCCTAGATTATATAGGTGTACAGATTAGGGCCCTTAGCTCAGTTGGTTAGAGCGTTCCTCTGATAAGGGAGAGGTCGGTGGTTCGAGTCCACCAGGGCCCACCATGTAATTTCATATATCCCAATTATCCCATTATGGGGCCTTAGCTCAGCTGGGAGAGCGCCTGCCTTGCACGCAGGAGGTCAGCGGTTCGATCCCGCTAGGCTCCACCATATTCCCTGATAGCTCAGTTGGTAGAGCACTCGACTGTTAATCGAGTTGTCACAGGTTCGAGCCCTGTTCGGGGAGCCATTAAGGCCCGTTGGTCAAGCGGTTAAGACACCTCCCTTTCACGGAGGTAACAGGGGTTCGATTCCCCTACGGGTCACCATTTTTAATATAATTGTTATGCTAGATTCGGAGGCTTAGCTCAGCTGGGAGAGCATCTGCCTTACAAGCAGAGGGTCGGGGGTTCGATCCCCTCAGCCTCCACCATTTTTATAATTCAATATGCTTATTAATGACGCGGGGTGGAGCAGCCCGGTAGCTCGTCGGGCTCATAACCCGAAGGCCGCAGGTTCAAATCCTGCCCCCGCAACCAATATGGCTCGATAGCTCAGTCGGTAGAGCAGAGGACTGAAAATCCTCGTGTCGGCGGTTCGAATCCGTCTCGAGCCACCTTGAAAAGTTTGTGAAAGTTGTATGGATGCGCCGTTGTAGCTCAACTGGTAGAGCAACTGACTTGTAATCAGTAGGTTGGGGGTTCAAGTCCTCTCGACGGCACCATATTTAACTCAAGAGAAGAGAAACCGTTTTGGGGATTAGCCAAGCGGTAAGGCAACGGACTCTGACTCCGTCACCATAGGTTCAAATCCTATATCCCCAGCCATTTATATGAGTCATTAGCTCAGTCGGTAGAGCACCTGACTTTTAATCAGGGTGTCGAAGGTTCGAATCCTTCATGACTCACCATTTCTTTATCAGTGTGCGCGTGTGGCGGAATTGGCAGACGCACTAGACTTAGGATCTAGCGTTTCACGACGTGGGGGTTCAAGTCCCTCCACGCGCACCATATGTTTGCGGACGTGGCTCAGCGGTAGAGCATCGCCTTGCCAAGGCGAGGGTCGCGGGTTCGATTCCCGTCGTCCGCTCCATTTTTTCTTCATGTATTTGCGCCCTTAGCTCAGCTGGATAGAGCGTTTGACTACGAATCAAAAGGCCAGGAGTTCGAATCTCTTAGGGCGCACCATTAATTTAAAAATTATGTATATGCCGGTGTGGCGGAATGGCAGACGCGCACGACTCAAAATCGTGTGGGAAACCGTGGGGGTTCGAGTCCCTTCACCGGTATACATCGGGACGTAGCTCAGCTTGGTAGAGCACCTGGTTTGGGTCCAGGGGGTCGCATGTTCAAATCGTGTCGTCCCGATTCTTTTATTAATGCGGGTGTAGTTCAATGGTAGAACTTCAGCCTTCCAAGCTGATAGCGTGGGTTCGATTCCCATCACCCGCTTAAACAGTGTAGTAACTTAAACCTTTGCAGAGCAAAGGTTTTTTGTTTGCTCAAAATTAAATATAGGCGTAATTTTTTTGCTTAAGTGCTTGAACTATGGGCATCTTTACAATCAATATTTCAGATTATGTGGTAAATGTACTATATTCGGAGATTTTCCATCTAAGCTTCTAATGAATTTGTTACCTCTTTATGGTATCCTAAGATAAATTTAGTGGACACTATAAATTGGAAGTGCAGTCCTGCACTGGTGAAGGAGAGATGCACCATGAGTATCGTACACGATGTTACAGAACTTATAGGTCAGACACCAATGGTAAGATTGAATCGAACGGTTCCTGAGGGAGCAGCAGAAGTATATGTGAAGTTGGAGATGTTCAATCCTTCAGGGAGCGTTAAGGATAGAGCAGCGTACAATCTAATTGATGCTGCTGAGAAAGATGGGTTACTTTCCCCAGGGGGTACAATTATTGAACCGACTAGTGGGAACACGGGGATTGGACTAGCTATGATAGCGGCGGCTAAAGGGTATAAAGCGATTCTTATCCTGCCAGATAACATGTCCAAAGAGCGGATCAATATTCTGAAAGCCTACGGTGCAGAGGTTGTTCTCACACCAAGTAGTGAAAGAATGCCTGGTGCCATTGCAAAGGCGCTTGAGCTCAGAGAGCAGATTCCAGGAAGCTTTATTCCACAACAGTTCGAGAACCCAGCCAATCCAAACATACATCGCACCACGACAGCACCAGAAATATTAGAACAAATGGATTACCGCTTGGATGCATTTGTAGCAACAGCAGGTACTGGAGGTACGATTACCGGTACGGGGGAGACATTACGCACACATTTACCCGATATACATATTGCAGTGGTTGAACCGTTGGGATCGCCCGTACTGTCAGGTGGTCAACCGGGTCCACATAAATTAGTCGGGACCAGTCCCGGTTTCGTTCCAAGTATTCTGAATACAAGTGTGTATGATGAAATTATTCAGATTTCTGATGAAGAAGCGGTTGGGATGATGAAAGACCTAGCACGACTAGAAGGTATTCTTGTTGGACCGTCTTCCGGAGCTTCCGTATATGCAGCAGTAGAAATAGCTAAGAAATTAGGCGCAGGTAAAAGAGTTGTCTGCATAGCGCCAGATACGGGTGAACGTTACTTGAGCATGGAATTATTTTAGAGAAAAAAACAAATAAACCGTTGAGGACTATTGTAGCTCATGTCTTCAACGGTTTATTTGTGTCATAGTAGAATACACGCACAGAGATATATTGCACTTAAGTGTTGTAGTATCCATGTGACTAATCTCTAGGATAATTCACTCTCATAATATCTAGAAAGGGTACCTTGATTAATTCATGTTCATTCGCAATATGAACTAATCGAGTACGTGAGTCCATGATGGTGATCCGTCCGCGTACAAGTTCTTCCCGTCCCCAAACCGTTAGTTCAATTTCACTGTCTTCATTTTTTGCTTCAACTAATTGGTTCCCTAATTCTTCTAATTCAAATTCGTCCCGTGTAGGTCTTTTTGGAACTCTTGCCTTAGCCATATACAACCCTCCCCTTACACAACAAAACACTCTCTTAAGTATACCGTCATTTCGAACCCAAGTCATTGGCAATAGGATCAAGTGACGAACCTTCTTCTCCCAATAGGAGAATGTCTATGGTATGAGGGACCTTTCTAACGTCTTATATGCAATTGGAATAACGATATGATTATTATTCCTGTCATCTCACGATTATAGTGGAGAGTCATAACGCTCTCGAAGCGTTGCCACCATCTTCATGACCTCTTCTTGTTCGGGTATATATAATGAGTTCGTTCTTGTAGATAAGTTATTTAACATCTGTTGATCTGAAATCACATGTTTCACGGCCTCAGCGAATGTTACGGTTGGGTCGGTGCCCATATCTATGAGTTCAGCAAGACTTGCTGTACTAGCATCTGTTACGAGTGGATATTGAGAAGAGTCTGCATCGACTGCTGCACGTTCGTAGAAACATTTTACAAGTTGAGCTCTTTCTTGACCAGAACCATTAACAATGACGAACGCTTGTACAATATAAGCATGTGCTTGTCTACGTTGTGCGATACCGCAGAACTTCCGTCCGTGAATACTTAAATCGAAATCGCCCGGGCAATAAGCACCCACAATTTCACCTTTATCTACATGAGAGCCTGTTTGTAATAGCGCTTGTTGAATCAAGCTATACATCTTTTCGAAATCACGATGGAAATGGGTATCTGCTGATCCATGTTTAGGCATAATTAAAGAGATATTAACGACACCAAGGTCAAGTGGTACTGCAGCACCACCCGAATTCCTTATCGCCACTTGGTATCCCTGGGATGTGATCCATTCGCGCCCCTTGTCAGCATATGGGAGACGGCTATCTCGAAGGCCCATAATAAAGGACTGAGGATGACGCCATAGATGGCAGAGTGCAGGTCCTCCTTTACCAACTTGTTTGCAAAGGAGTTCGTCCAAGGCAAAAGGATAAAGCGGATCAATCTCTGATAGATCATTCATTCGATCTAGAATTAACATATGTTCTAGGTATGAATTGTCGATATCGTTCACAGTAATGGTCCCCTTTGTAGGATATAATAAATTTACGTTCATTCGGAGTTTCCTTTATTCTATCATGTTCGTAAAGTGTATATTTCAAATGATAAAGCCTAATTGAAAATAGATAGTTATGGTATGATATGGTTTATACAGTTTTTATATTGGAGAGATAAAGTAGGTGGTTATAATGACGGGCGTATTGGATATCATGTCGATGCTGACTGAGGAGAATATGAGACACATGCTGGAGAGGTACCGTGAATTCGGTCCTTTACCAGGTATTCTTTTAACATTTATGAAATCATTCATTCCTCCGTTACCCACGCTTGTTATCGTAGGGGTTAACGCGGCTGTGTATGGATTGTGGCTTGGATTCTTATATTCGTGGATAGGTATGATTAGTGGGTGTCTGGTGACCTTCCTCATCGTACGCAAAGTGTCCTCGTATCCCTATTTTACAAGATGGGCTCTCAAGCCAAAAGTCGCTAAGAGTATGATATGGGTTCGGCGGAATGCTTTCAGCTACGTGTTTATATTAAGTCTGTTTCCGGTGGGACCGTTTGTTGTGGTTAATACAGCAGCAGCGCTAGTACGTATGAGGCTAAGTTCTTTTCTAATAGCTGTTATTGTTGGTAAAGGCATCATGGTATTCTATGTCTCTTACATCGGGCATGATTTGAGAAGTTTTGTAGAGCATCCTATTCAATTGGTATATGTTCTTGCATTTATCGCGGCATCATTGTTCATCATGAAGAAAGCAGAAGCTTATTTTACAAGGACTCCGGTAGAGTCAAATAACACTGTAAAATAATTTCCTAGAGCACTTTCTATT
This sequence comes from Paenibacillus macquariensis, assembly GCF_900156375.1. Classification (GTDB taxonomy): domain Bacteria; phylum Bacillota; class Bacilli; order Paenibacillales; family Paenibacillaceae; genus Paenibacillus_AQ; species Paenibacillus_AQ macquariensis. The sequence goes on along the minus strand of NZ_FTNK01000015.1, from coordinate 149,676 downwards.
CGAATTAGATGGTTTTCGCCAAGGCGGAGGCCATTTCTTATTGTTACGGTTGGCATTCTGTTATTGTTGTAAACAACAAATTTAATGAGAGACAAAGGTGGGAAACGTATGAAAAAAGTAGGCTTGGTCATGAGGAAGATACAATTTGCAGAGTCTCAAGGTCCACGTGTGTTTGCAGACCGCTTGAAACAGGTAGGTGAGGAATTAGGCGTGGATATTGTATTTATATCACCTGAGCGTCATGTGAGCGGGCATGATTGGATTCCAGGTTATGAACATGAGAAGGGGGATTTGGTTAATTACGATATTGTACTAGATCAGATTCACTCACAGAACATTGATCATGTCATTTATACGGTGTCTGGATTCACTTATTTGAAGATGTTCATTAAGAATAGTGTACTGTTCCCTCATAGCTTCCCCGATCCAGCACTGACAGGGTACGAGATGATGAAGCCTTTTTATCAAATGGTGGACAAGGCAGTGGTACAGACGGAATTTCTTAAGCGGGAACTAGATCGGAACTTTGGCGTTGAGGATGTGACAGTGATCCCAATTGGATTCAGTGAGGAGTTAGCTGAGCGGCATTTTGACCCTACACAAATTGTTGATAACCGCGTGCTGTGGATTGGACGTGACGAGGAGAATAGACGCCCAGATCTAGTGCTAGAATATGCGAGACAGAACCCAGATAAGGAAGTATTCATGGTGTTCGGTGGGATCAGGTACAAAGAAAGTATGAAGAAATATGATATTCCTCTAAATGTGACCTTGAAGTTCGCTCTAACGCAAGATGAGATATTTCAACTTATGAATTCTTCGAAGGTGTATTGGAGCTGTTCGAAATTCGATACCTTTGCTATGCCTCTAACGGAAGCTTTGGCTATGGGAAAGATCATAATTAAACCTGAACATCCATGTTACGATCATATTAGTTCAAAACATGCTTTCTCGGGGAATGAGAAGAATTGGTTTGAATTAGTTAATATGGCAGTAGCCTCACCTAACAAATACTCCTTAGACAATCGTCACTACGGATTCGAGAAGTTCTCTAGTCGTGTGATGAAAGAGGGGTACCGTCAATTTTTTGATACATGGCTTAAGTAGTTTGCATAAAGGATGATAGTGATGACATTGAAGACATTCCTGAATCTAGTCGAGATCAGGACCAAGCTTGCAAGCATGATTCCCTTTTTCCTAGGGAGCGTGTATGTAGTATTCCGATTTGAGGAATTTCAAATAGCTAATTTCATATTAATGTTCGTATCGTTGCTCACGTTCGATATGTTCACAACAGCAATGAATAATTACTACGATTTCAAAAAAGCTAGAAAAAAAGAAGGATATGGTTATCAAGAGCATAACGCCATCGTGAAGTTCGGACTGAAAGAATCGACGGTAGTGACTCTAATCATTACGTTATTTGTAACAGCTGTGGGTACGGGGATGTGGCTCGTCTTTAATACGGGGATGGTTGTTTTCTTAGTGGGAGGATTATCTTTCTGTGTAGGGATATTATATTCGTTCGGTCCGATCCCTATTTCTAGAATGCCGCTCGGTGAGTTGTTCTCTGGATTGTTTATGGGGTTCGTCATTATTTTTGTTGCGACATTCATTCATGTAGGAGATCAACTGGTTGTGATAGCCTTTGACCAACAAAACCTGACCCTACAGATCGACATGCTCGAAGTATTACTGATCTTCCTCATTTCTATACCCGCGATTCTTTGTATTGCTAATATTATGCTAGCAAACAACATATGTGATATGGATGAGGACGTAGAGAATAAAAGGTACACACTTCCGGTGTATATCGGTAAAAGCAATGCGCTCAAGCTATTCAGATTTATCTATTATGTTTCTTATCTAGATCTGATTGTATTGTTGTTCTTGAAGGTGAATCCAATGATCGTGGTCCTTGTTCTTCTTACCTTAATTCCACTGAAGAGAAATATTAGCGTATTTATGAAAAAACAAACCAAGCAACATACCTTCGGGTTAGCGGTTAAGAATTTCCTCATTACGAATATGGCTCGCATCTTAGTCTTTAGCGTAGCGATTGTGCTAGCGTGGTAGTAGAATTTTCGTTGAAAAGGGATATGCATAGTGATGCATATCCCTTTTTGTATGCAGTCAAAGCATTTGTTATATGTGATTGTTAGGAATTGACTGGAGTAAATGCCTTATCAGCAGGCACATATTCGTAACCTAAGTCACGAGCTACTGCGACATATGTGACGTTTCCATTGATGACATTAGCTCCACTTGCAATGGCAGGATTACTGCGGAGTAGTTCTTGAATATCATGATTAGCCAGTTGTAACGCAAATGGCATTGTGGCATTGGTTAAAGCAATCGTTGAGGTTTGCGGTACAGCACCAGGCATGTTGGCAACAGCATAGTGGACTACGCCATGTTTCACATAGGTTGGTTGATCATGTGTAGTGATATGGTCAATCGTCTCTACAATTCCACCTTGATCAATAGCTACATCAACAATAACAGACCCTGTTGACATCGATTTCACGACTTGTTCAGACACCAATTTTGGTGCTTTAGCGCCAGGAATTAGAACAGCACCAATTAATAGATCTGCTTCTGCGACAGACTTAGCAATGTTAGATGGGCTAGAGACGAGTGTCTTAATCTGATTACCAAATATATCGTCTAATTGACGTAAACGTCCTACGTTCAGATCTAATAGCGTAACATCTGCCCCGAGTCCGATTGCGATCTTCGCTGCATTTGTGCCAACAATCCCTCCACCTATAATCGTAACCTTCCCTCGTGCTACGCCTGGTACACCTGATAATAGGATTCCTTTGCCCCCATGTGGTCTCTCAAGTAACTGCGCACCGATCTGAGCTGCCATCCGCCCAGCAACTTCACTCATAGGTGTTAGGAGCGGGAGAGTACCGTGAGACGTAACAGTCTCATATGCGATGGCAGTGACACCAGAATCAACCAAGGCTTTGGCAAGAGCAGGTTCTGCTGCAAGGTGTAAATACGTAAAGAGAATTAATCCTTTTCGAAAATAACCATATTCACTAGCGAGAGGTTCCTTTACCTTCATAATCATGTCGGATTGAGCCCACAACGTGAAAGCTTGTTCGACCATAATAGCGCCAGCGGCAGTGTAAGCATCATCAGGGAAGCCACTTTCTGCACCAGCATGTGTCTCCACATATACGGTATGTCCATGTTGAAGGAATTCTGCCACGCCTGAGGGGGTAATGGCTACCCGATTTTCATTGTTTTTAATTTCTTTTGGAATTCCAATTCTCATTGTAGATCGCTCCTTTACTCCATTTATTATATGCATATACGAACGAACAAGTTGTGTGCATATCCTACCATAAAATGATGCCCATATATAGATCCAAAATATCAGCCATACAGGAAATAGGTTTGTTCTATTTTTGAATAGAAAAAGGCTATTAGACGTGAGATACGGCTCGTGCTAAAGTAATACCAAGTTTAATCCATACTTAACATGTAGGAATTATGTAATATATTTATGGAGCGTTTTTTTGAAGCTGGGATTAAGAAGCAACGCTCAAAAAAGCATATGCTTCCGAGGTTAGTTTTTAAGAAGCTGATCCAAGAAGCGTTTGCTTAAAAACTTTAAGGAGGAACAATCATGGCCAAACAAAAGAAGTTAAAGCTTGGAGCGATCATTCACGGGGTTGGCGGGAATCCCGCAGCTTGGAGACATCCTGACGTACCTTCAGATGCAAGTGTGAATTTCAATTACTATAAAGAGCAGGCATTATTGGCGCAGGCTGGAAAGTTCGATCTCGTATTTATTGCGGATGGGTTATATATTACGGAGAAGTCGATTCCTCACTTTCTTAATCGGTTCGAGCCGATTACGATTCTTTCTGCGCTGGCTGCAGTCACCTCCAATATTGGGCTTGTTGGGACACTATCCACTTCATACAGTGAGCCATTTACAGTCGCTCGGCAATTCTCCTCTCTAGATCACATCAGTGGAGGTCGCGCAGGTTGGAATCTGGTGACTTCTCCGTTAGAAGGGTCAGCTAAGAATTACAGTAAAGAGGGTCATCCATCTCACCCGGAGCGTTACAAAATTGCAGATGAATATCTCGAAGTGACCAAGGGGTTATGGGATTCATGGGAAGATGATGCTTTTGTCCGCGATAAAGAATCCGGTGTTTTCTTTGATCCTGAGAAGTTACATGCGCTGGAACACAAGGGGGAATTCTTTTCCGTAGAAGGACCATTGAACATAGCGAGGTCTAAACAAGGGCAGCCCGTTATATTCCAAGCAGGTTCATCAGATGATGGGAAAGATCTAGCAGGTAAGGGTGCGGACGCGGTGTTTACGGGTCATGGGAACATTGAAGATGCTAAAAAGTTCTATGCAGATGTGAAAAAGAAAGCCAGCGAGTACGGACGTTCACCTGATGAAGTTCTTATTTTCCCTGGTATCGGTCCAATTGTAGGTCGGACGGAAGAAGAGGCAGAGCGTAAATACCAAGAAATTGCGAGTCTAGTTACGATTGAGAATGCATTGAACTACTTAGGAAGATTCTTTGAGCATCATGATTTCTCACAATATCCACTCGATTCACAGTTCCCGGATTTAGGTGACTTAGGGGCTAATAGCTTCCGTAGTGGGACAGATAAGATTAAACAGGATGCCAAGGAGAATAATTTAACACTTCGTGAAGTGGCACTTGGAGCCTTGACACCTAGAGGGAATTTCATAGGAACACCTGAGAAAATCGCAGATTTAGTCCAGCAGTGGTTCGAAGAAGAAGCGGCAGATGGATTTATTATTGCGACTGGTGTCCCTAGTGGATTGACTGACTTTGTTGAACTAGTTGTTCCTATTCTACAAGAACGTGGAATTTATCGCACAGAATACGAATCTGATACATTGCGTGGCAATCTAGGCTTGTCGATTCCTGAGAATCGTTACGTTAAGAAGAAAGTTACCGTAGAGGCTTAAGGAAATCGTCAGATAGATATGATTGAGGTATGGATAGGGGAGATACAGATGCTGAAATTGCAAAATAATTGGTTGAAATACGTTGTCGTGGCGATGGTTTTGAAATGACGAAGTAAACACAATTCGTAAAGCTTAAGCCAATGCTTACGAAGTTAGTTTTACTTCGTAAAACTTAAGCTAATGCTTACGAAGTCAGTTTTACTTCGTAAAACTTTAGGAGGAATTATATCATGTCAACGAATCCAAAGATTATTGTGTGGAGTAAACCGGGCTGTCATTATTGTTCAGAGGTGAAAACATACCTTGAGGCTAACGATTACAGCTATGAGAATATAAATGTGGAAGGTAACGATATTTTACGTGATGTATTAGAGGTTAAATACGGTGTGCGGCATGTTCCAGTCGTAGAGATTGATAACGATGGGAAGTTCGAAGGTGTTACTGAAGTTGGGTTAGAGCATCTGCAAACCGTGTTAACAAGTCATTTGATATCATAAGAAAAGGCTGTTTGAAGGGACGCTATTATTCGCTATTATTAAGGGTTTTTTATCCTGTCTCGTTAACGAGATGGAATGAAAGATCCCTTTTTCACGTTGTCCTAGTGTTATGCGATGAGGTATCTAGGTTGCTTCAAGAAATTCATCTTGAATTATTCTATGAAATTGCTGTAAGATAATAGAAAATTATATAACCAAGTTATTTTATAGGATAAGTTGTAAATGTGAAGGATTATTGCTAAGGAGGGGATTTGGATGAATATTGAGAATTTGGAGGCCTTTGTTTATGTGATTCATTATGGGAGCTTCAATAAGGCAGCAGATATGTTATTTCTATCCCAGCCTTCGGTAACCGCGCGAATACAAACACTGGAACGAGAATTGGATTGTAAGCTGTTTGATCGTTTCGGGCGACAGATTCAATTAACGGAAAAAGGGAAACAATTTCTTCCCTATGCTCAGCAGATATTACAAACCTACCAAAAGGGTAGAGTACAGCTCCACAAACAAAAAGCTTTACCGAACGTTGTCAGAATTGGCTGTACGATATCCGTAGCTAACTACATCATCCCAGATGTACTACCCGTTCTCAAGACTAACTACCCTGACCTGACGTTTAAACTTAGCGTAGCGACCACTGACGATATTATGAATCAGGTACTGAATAAGGAGCTTGATGTTGGATTTGTTCGTAATGTGGCACATCCGCATCTTCAATCCATTAAGTTATATACAGATCCAATTACGTTGTATGTGCACGAGGGGCATTCTTTTATTGATAATTATGAGGTGACGATTAAAGATATTGAACAAGAGGCTTTAGTATTTTTTGAATGTGGTGCATTGGATTGGTTGCAACTACATCGCGTCTTTGAGAATTTAGACAATCCTCCCCAGATTGAGTATATGACAGATAACTTAGAGACAGCTAAGAAATTAGTTCTGAACAAAGCAGGGATTTGCTTTCTGCCCAGTCTATGTGTGAGCAAGGAAGTATCGGAGGAGAAGTTATTTCCTATTTATTTTCCGGAAGTGTCCAACATTTCATTGCAAACCAATCTGATTAACCTTCATGGAGAGAATAGCACGGTGTATAACTCGCTTTTGGATATGGCTAAGGAGATTCTTCTCAGCAAGCAATCATTTTTGAAATCTTAATTTGAGAGAAGTGTTAAACGTTGAATATCAGATGAGTACCGGAATAGTCATTTATATTCTGGTTTTTTTGTGTATGGCTGATGGTTCTAACTCGCAATCATGGTGTGAAGAAAATAGAAACTCCTCTGAAAATGTATGTTTACACCTGAAGTTAGGAAGATTAAATGATGCTTGCCAAATTAATACATGTATCTCTCCTTAATAAAAATTTGATATACTAATATGTCTACTCAAAATGGACATTTAATACCATATACTCAACTAGATGGGAGCCGCATAAATGTTGCAAACTTTACAAAACATGATTGACTTTATAAACAGTATAATGTGGTCGAAATTACTAATCATTATGCTTATCTCGTGTGGTCTGTATTTCACCTTTAGAACGAAGTTTCTACAATTTCGTCTATTCAAAGAAATGGTGCGCCTATTAAGTAAATCTACGGGTGGCCCTCGTGATGGTATCACTCCGTTTCAGGCATTTTGTATTAGTATGGCGGCTCGTGTGGGAACTGGTAATATTACAGGGATCGCGATCGCGATCGCACTTGGAGGTCCGGGTGCTGTGTTCTGGATGTGGGTAATTGCCATTATTGGTTCAGCATCAAGCTTTATCGAGAGTACGCTAGCACAAGTGTACAAAGTCAAAGATAAAGATGGCTTTCGAGGTGGACCTGCCTATTATATGGAACGAGGATTAAATAAACGGTGGATGGGCGCGCTGTTCGCTATTCTAATCACATTGTCTTTCGGACTGGTATTTAATGCAGTGCAGTCGAACACGATTTCACTAGCTTTTGAGAACGCTTTTGGAACGAATCGTTTAATGATCGGAATAGTTATGGCTGCGGTATTTGCTGTTATTATATTTGGTGGCGTGAAGCGTATTGCTAAGATGTCTGAATATATTGTCGTTGTGCTAGCGGTACTGTATATCGGTATTGCTGCTTATATCGTGTTAGTTAATATTGGACAAGTTCCAGCAGTGCTTACACTGATCGTTAAGAGTGCATTTGGTATTGAACAAGTTGTAGGAGGTTCTCTTGGAGCAGCGCTCATGCAGGGTGTGAAGCGCGGATTGTTCTCGAATGAAGCAGGTATGGGGAGTGCTCCTAATGCGGCAGCGACGGCAACTACAAGCCATCCTGTTAAGCAAGGGCTGATGCAAGCCTTAGGCGTCCTTGTGGATACATTGCTGATTTGTACAAGTACAGCTATGATCATTCTACTTTCTGGGGTAAATACGGGATCTGGTGTAGGCGGAATCGAATTAACACAAGCGGCACTAAGTTTTCACATCGGCTCTTGGGCGTCGGGTTTCTTAGCCTTAATGGTGTTCTTATTCGCCTTCAGTACGCTGATCGGTAATTATTATTATGGTGAGACTAATATTGCATTCCTGAAATCCAATAAAATCTGGCTTAGCATTTATAGATTTGGTGTACTAGGAATGATTATATTCGGATCAGTGGCGAAAGTTAAGTTAGTATGGGATCTCGCTGATTTATTTATGGGGTTCATGGTTATCGTCAATCTGATTGCCATTACTATGCTTTCTAAAGTAGCTTTTGCCGCACTAAATGATTATATGAAGCAGAAGAAGGAAGGGAAAGATCCTGTCTTTACGCGAGAGAGCCTGCCTATGCTGGATGATTCTCATAGGGTTGAATGCTGGGATTCGCAAGTACCATCATCTAAAGCAGAGTAGTTAATAGGCACGGTCTTAATGAGGACAATCACTGAAAATGGAATATAAATGATGAAGAAATAGACTACTGTATGGCGAGTAGTCTATTTTTTTTGTCCACTTTGTTCAACAGCCCCCCAATATAATGCCTATCGACTTTAAATGTGCTATTGAAATATCAAATCATGATATAGAAAACCTCTATTAGCTACCCCGTTGACGGGAACAACGCATGGTTGTAAAGTTAATCCAACACTAAATCATACAAAACTTATAGGAATTATGAGGTTGGATTATTTTATTGTAGAGAACGTAAATTGGGGAGGAATAAGAATGAAGAAGCTAGCTGTGATAAGCGCTGTAATATTACTAATGGTAATGTCTACAGGGTGTGGATCAAAGAACAATGGGGAAGTTGCACAGGGGGATAAGGCAAGCGGAAGTTCTACAGAAGTGAAGAAGATCCTTGTCGGCACAGGTACGCAGTTCCCGAATGTCTGCTTTATTGATGAGGACGGCAAATTGACTGGGTTCGATGTTGAGCTTGTGAAAGAAATTGATAAATTGCTGCCAGAATATGAATTTGAATTTAAGACGATGGATTTCGGTAATTTATTACTAAGCCTAGAAACAAACAAAATTGATTTCGTCGCTCACCAAATGGAAAAGAATAAAGAGCGTGAAGAGAAATTCTTATTTAACAAAGAACCATATAGCATTTTCTTATCCAAAGTAGCGGTGCTTAAGGATAATAATACAATCAAGTCGATTGAGGATTTGAAAGGTAAGAAGGTACTTACTGGGCCAACAAGTAACCAAGCTACTTTCTTAAAAGAATATAATGCAACACATGATAATGCCCTTGAAATTGTGTATTCCAGTGGTGAGGCCAATGATGAAGTAGCACTATTTGAGAACAAGCGTGTTGATGGTACGCTTTCCACGGATTTTGCAGTTAAATACTATCTCGGATCTGACGGTAAGCCTGCTTTGAAGACCGTTGGCGAGCCACTCATTCAATCAGATGTATTATTCGTATTACGTAAGGATAGTCAAGAATTGTCAGATAAGCTGGATGAAGCAGTTAAGACGTTGAAAAGCAATGGTACGCTAGCTAAATTAAGTATCCAATGGCTGGGTCAAGACTTTACGAAGAGTTTAGCTGAAGAAACTAAGAAATAAAAAAAGAGTTTCTAGATGTAAACTATGAACTTATAAGGAGGGTGTAAATGCTGTGGGCGGACAATTTGATATACATTATGTATTTGATTTCTTACCCAAATTACTGTCATACCTGCATATCACCCTATTGATCGTAGCAGGCTCCATATTACTTGGTCTCATCATCGGATTTATAGTGGCGTTGCCCAGATTATACAATGTCCCAATCTTGAAAAGAGTCTCTCAAGTATATGTATCATTCTTTCGAGGAACCCCTATTCTGATTCAGCTATTCCTTATTTATTATGGGTTACCGGAATTGTTGAAATTAATTCATGTGGATACCTCAAGGACAAATGTGCTTATATTCGTTATCGTGACCTATGCCCTGCACAGCGGGGCATTTATTTCAGAAGCAATACGCGCCGCAGTGAATGCAGTTGATCGGGGGCAGATAGAGGCGGCCTATTCGGTTGGAATGAGTGGCTACCAAGCATTGACGAGAATTATACTTCCTCAGGCGTTATCGATATCTGTACCGATTCTTTCTAACCTAGTTATCGCCAATCTGAAGGATTCATCTCTAGCGTTTACGTTAGGTGCTATGGAAATGACGGGGAAATCACAGACTTTAGGATCAGCCACACGTCATTTTGTTGAGACCTATATTGCGTTATCTCTAATTTATTTCGTAATTAGTACAGTTCTTGAAAGAATATTCTTCTATTTGGAAGCTAGATTGCTAAGGCATGAACGGCAAATTATTGAGAAGGAACGATCATCGAAAAGGTGGATTGGGTGGCGTAAAAGAGAGATAGCACGGTTAGAGAAGGGGGTTGATCCACATTGAAAATTGACCCGCTGTTCATTCTAACGGCTTTGCTAAGTTTGTTTAAAGCACTCCCAACGACATTAATTATTACCGTGGTCTCTGTATCCATGGGGTTGATTATTGGTTCAGCGGTTGCGCTTATTCGGATATACAAAGTACCGGTTCTGCATAGAATCGCTACTGCTTATGTCATGTTCATTCGGGGTACGCCCATGTTGATGCACTTATTTCTTATTTATTTCGGACTTCCGATGCTTATAGATGGGATATCAGAAGCTTGGGGACTCCCTTTTCAATCCAATCAAATTCCGTTAATCGGTTTTGTGTTTATTTCTTTCTCTCTAACGGCAGGAGCCTATATGTCAGAGGTCATTAGAGCGGGTATCATCGCCGTTAATCGTGGACAGATAGAAGCTGCCTATTCCGTAGGGATGACAACTGCACAAGCATTGAGAAGGATTGTTCTTCCTCAAGCATTATCGGTTTGCCTCCCGAATCTCTCTAATAGCCTGATCGGTATGCTACATGCATCTACGCTTGCTTTTGCCGTGTCAGTGGTGGATATTAACGCGCAAGCACAAATCGTAGCGGCAAACAATTGGAAGTTTCTTGAGTCCTATATTGCAGCAGCACTCCTCTTCTGGGGAATGACGGTTCTCATTGAGAGAGCAACAAGTAGGCTTGAGAAACGGATCAATAATCACAATCGAGGTGGTGTAGCATGATTAAACTGACCAACATATCCAAGTCATTTGGTAAACATGAAGTGTTACATCAGATCAATCTGACCGTGGAAAAAGGGGAAGTCGTTGTTATTCTAGGACCGAGTGGATCGGGTAAAACAACGTTGCTTCGTTGCATTAATTATTTGGAGAAACCCAATGAGGGGCAGATTGAGATTGGTGATTTCAACCTCGATTACAAACAAGCCAACAAGAAGGATATCCACAATCTTAGACAAAGATCAGCGATGGTGTTTCAGCACTACAATTTATTTAAGCATAAGACCGTACTTGAGAATGTGATGGAAGGGCTTGTTGTAGTTCAGAAGTTCTCAACGGATGAGGCTAAGCGCAAGAGTATAGAAATGCTTGAGAAGGTGGGACTTGGTACGAAGCTTGATGCCTATCCTAGTCAATTATCAGGTGGACAACAACAGCGTGTAGGTATTGCACGAGCATTAGCGCTTAATCCAGAAGTGATTTTATTTGATGAGCCTACTTCAGCACTAGATCCTGAATTAGTCGGCGAAGTGTTAGATGTTATTCGTAAAATCGCCAAAGAAGGCATCACGATGATTGTTGTTACACATGAAATGGGATTTGCTCGTGATGTCTCTAACCATGTGGTCTTTATGGATGAGGGTGTCATCGTTGAAGAGGGAAGACCACAAGATATTTTTGGTGCACCTAAGGAAGAGCGGACAAAGCAATTCCTGAAACGCATCACTTCAGAATGGGCGTATTCCATATAAATGCGTGTTCAAAATATGACTTTTTGAACAACCACTAAAAGAGGAAATATAAAGGGAGCGGATGATTCGATGGGAGTAAAGCTTAGTATATTAGATCAAAGTCCAGTATTTGAAGGTGATACTGCTGCGATTGCTTTTCAGAATACAATTGAACTCGTTCAACTAGCTGAAGCGTTAGGTTATCACCGATTCTGGGTATCAGAACATCACGATTCTGATCAAGTTGCTGGGTCATCACCAGAAGTACTGATCTCCTATTTATTAGCTAGGACACAATCGATTCGGATTGGTTCGGGTGGTATTATGCTTCAACATTATAGCCCATATAAAGTAGCCGAGAATTTCAATGTCTTAGCGACATTAGCACCTGGGAGAGTAGATTTAGGTGTTGGGAGAGCACCTGGAGGGCTTCCTCGTTCCACGAAGGCACTTCAACAGGGAATTACCGAAACACCGTCATTAGAGCACAAGCTAGAAGAACTAGAACAACTCATTCATAACCAACTGGATGACGATCATCCTCAAAGTGGCTTACGAGCAACGCCTAATCCAGTACAACCGGCTGAACTTTATTTGCTTGGAGCTAGTGTGTCTAGCGCAGAATCTGCAGCGGATCTAGGGCTTCCTTATGTATTTGCTCAGTTTATTAATAGTGATCCTATGATTGCTGAGAATGCCTTTGCGGCATATCGGAATCGGTTTAATACAAGCAAGGGTACCGAGCCACAGCTAATTTTAGCGCTGTCTGTCATTATCGCGAATACAGATGAGGAAGCGAATGAATTAGCCGGGGAACAGAAGTTAATTAAGGTACATTTAGATAGCGGGAGGTCTGTGACTTTAGGTACAATAGAAAAAGCAGAAGAATTTGGAAATCAATCGAACGAAGGTTATCGGATCGATATTCAAGATGCTGCAATTGCCAAAGGATCGAAAGAGACGGTTCGACAACATCTGCTTAATCTTCAACAACAATATGGCATCGAGGAGTTCGTCGTTACGACAGCTATAAAGGATTTCTCCAAGCGAATTCATTCTTATAAGTTGCTAAAGGAAGCTTTCTCAGAGGTGCTAGTAGAGGGTGAATAACAGTTATGTTAGAACAACAATTAATTGAGATTAGACGTCATTTACATTCCAAACCTGAGTTATCTCATGAAGAGTTCGAGACAACCAAATCTATTCGTGGTTGGTTGGAAGAAGCGGGAATTCGGATCGCGGATTATTCACTTACGACAGGTATTATTGCAGAAGTAGGCGGTTATCATGGTGGACCAATCGTTGCTGTGCGAGCAGACATTGATGCATTAGCCATTCAAGAAGATACAGGTTTATCCTATGCATCTTTAATTCCTGGGAAAATGCATGCGTGTGGCCATGATTTTCATACAGCGTCTATCTTGGGGACAGCTCTGCTATTGAAGCGAAGAGAGCATGAATTGAAGGGTACGGTAAGGTTTATCTTTCAACCGGCTGAGGAAAAGGCCAAGGGGGCTAATCAGGTTATTGCATCGGGGGCGTTAAAAGGGGTGTGGGCCATATTTGGAATGCACAACAAGCCCGATCTACCCACTGGGACGATTGGGATTAAATCGGGCGCACTGATGGCTGCTGCAGACGGATTCGCTGTTGAGGTAAAGGGAATAGGAACACACGCGGCAGTACCAGAAGCTGGCGTAGATCCAATCGTAGTTGCTTCGCACATGGTTACTGCCCTTCAATCTATCGTGAGCCGTAATATAGGCTCTCTTCAGAGCGCTGTAATTAGTGTAACTCGTATTCACAGTGGAACAGCGTGGAATGTTATTTCAGAATCAGCCATGTTAGATGGGACGATTCGTACGTTTGACATTGAAGTGAGAAATCATGTGTTGAAACGATTCCAACAGATCATCGATGGAGTGGCTTCTGCATTTGGGACAACAGCGAATGTGAGATGGTTGCCCGGCCCTCCTTCCGTTCATAACGATGCTTCACTTGAGTCGCTTGCCATTGAGGCGGCTGAAAGTGTGGGATTGCATGTGGTGACGGCGATTCCCTCTCCGGCAGGAGAGGACTTTGCCTTTTATCAGCAAGAGATTCCAGGGTTCTTTGTCTTTATGGGTACATCGGGACCACAGGAATGGCATCATCCTGCATTCGATGTGGATGAGCGCGCACTATCCATTAGTGCTGAATACTTCGCTGATTTATCACAGCGGGCTATCAATCAGTTATTAATTAAAGAATAGATTAGATGAGGTCATGAGAGGGGGAGATTGTCATACGAATGTCATACGACGTTATTGTTGTGGGAGCAGGGTCTATGGGGATGAGTGCGGGTTATCATCTAGCTAGACAGGGTATCCGAACGTTACTCATCGATGCATTCGATCCTCCACATCATGAGGGGAGCCATCATGGTGTACCACGGTTAATACGACATGCTTATCATGGAGGGTCTGCTTATGTGTCTATGGCCCTCCGTGCTCATAAGCTGTGGAATGAACTAGAAGAAGCTACGAATACTTCACTACTCATTCAATCAGGTGTATTAAATATATCATCTTCTAAGGTGTACTCATATGAACAGCGTCTTAAAGATGCAAGCCAGTTAGGTGTACCCATAGAGTTACTTGATGCAGATGAGATCGCTAAGCGGTGGCCTGGTATTCGACTGACGGACGATTTCACGGGGTTGTACGAGCCAGAAGCGGGTTATTTATTTAGTGAGAAATGTGTTGCAGCCTATCGACAAATGGCATTAGCGGAAGGTGCTACTCTTTTGCCCTATACGAATGTATCTTCCATTGAAGCAGATGGTGAGGGAGTATCGGTCTATACACAGCATGGTGTGTTTCATGCAGATAAAGCGATATTAAGTGCGGGTGCATGGTTCAAAACATTGGAGCCATTCATCAAGCTTCCCATCCAGTCTGTCCGTAAAGTCGTAGGTTGGTTCCAAAGCGATGAGTCACTCTTTGATACCAAGAACTTTCCAGGGTTTACTTTGGGTACCATGGAAGGTGGCTTCTACGGCTTTCCTAGTATTGATGGTACAGGTGTGAAGATTGGTAGACATGATCAAGGTGTACCTTGGCAGCCGGGGGAGCCTTTACAACCATTCGGAGCTTATGCGGATGATGAGGGAGATTTAAGAAATGCGATTGAGACTTACATGCCAGCGGCTGCTGGCAAGCTTATTCGTGGGTCCGTATGTAAGTACGAGATGACGCCTGATGAGGATTTCATTATTGACTATCATCCTGCATATCCGAATATTCTACTGGCAGGTGGATTCTCAGGTCATGGATTCAAATTCTCTAGTGTCGTAGGAGAGATTCTATCAGATTTGACGGTAAAACAAGCAACACCGCAAGATATTAGTCTATTCTCACTATCTCGGTTTCACGCATAAATAAACAATAGTTTACGTAAATTATGATAGGTTTGTATAAGGTAGCTCTCATTTGATGAGGCTATCTTTTTTTGCGTAAATACATATAGTAAGTTCTGAATATTTATTTGTATATTTTGTATATTTATTAATTGACCACATATCAATATTTTCGTATAATTGTAATTATATAGGAGAGAATACTTAATTAGGTTTTGCTAGCGAAAGAGAACTTTTCTGTGATAGGGGTGATGGAATGAGTCCGGCAACCACGATTCGGTCAGAAATAATAAATCATTTAGAGCGATTTGGACATTCATTTAGTAGTTTTGGACAAGCTTCAGGAATTAATAAGGGCGTAATTAGTGCGATTCTTAACAATAATCCACCCAAACCTATATCTGTACGACAAATTGATCTCATTACAAAAGCGCTTGGTTATGACGAGGGAGCATTATATGAATTGTTTGTGGAAGAATGTTTCGCAAATGAGAAGCCGAATGGTAGACGGATAGGTTCATTTCTAATCCGCTGTTCGGAGCTTGGTAAAGAGGACACGATTGCTCAGGTATTGTCTAGGCTAATGGAGAATCTAACTTATTTAACGTTGGTGTTCTCTCTTGCTGAGAATCTGTATACCAGTGGGAAGACGAAGGAATCTATCATATATTATAAATGTGTTGCTGAGCATGAGCGATATCAACATTCGGAGAGGCTTGCGATTAGCCAATACCGTATATTTAGAGCCTCTATTGGACTTGATGCGGAACATAATATGGAGGTTACACTTCAGTTTGTTCATTATCGTAAGAGATTACCGGAAAATTATCAGCTAGATGCTTTATTTCAGATAATTAACACTTGCTATGCTATGAATAAATGGGATAAAACCGAGCATTATGCAGATGAATTGATTCTTCTTTCTAATATTGTAATCAAGAATGAGAAACGTAAAATGTTAGGAAAGAGACCTTATGAACAGTTAGTAACAGATAGACCATTGGTCACATACTACGGTTACGGTTACTTGGTAAAGGGAGTAGTATTAGAACATGGGGGTCGCTATAAAGAATCTATGAAATATGTTTCTGTATACGCGGATTTAAGCTGGTTTGAAGGGCTAGATGAGAATGGCCACTTATCAGTGGAGAGATACCGTACTTGGGCGATAGGTAACATGTATACATTAGAGATCCTTATGGGTAATGTAAGTGTTTTTCCAGAGTACATACAATTATTGCAAGATAATCCGAATGAAATTCTTCCAGGTCTTTTAACAATAATGAAATCAGCTAACACACATGGACTCTCAGTGAATCATATTCTGGAGAAATTTAAAGATGTTATTCAGGAATATCAGAGTGATGACTTGTTATTAAAATTAAGTAACGGATACATGCTTTCCTTAAATAGGTTGAAGTGTGCGAATCTTTGTTATCAGATTGCAATATACCAATTTGGTAATAAGAGATATAGAGAAGCAATTAGAAATATATTTCAAAGTATTACAATTTATGCTATTATTAACAAAAAAGGAGGTGTAATAGATTCTATATCATTATTTGAGAAATATAGAAGTTACGCCTCGCAAGAAGAACTGAAAGAATATGATAATTTAATTAAAAGGGGGAACAACCATGAAAACAGTAATGGCTTCGTTAATTTTAGTTATCAGTTTAAGTAGCATTATTCTAATCGGACAACCTATTGATTCTAATGCGGTAATTCAACCATTAGGCCATGGTATTGGTAATATCTGATCGTTATTCTTACCATAATTTCATTCCAAGAGCTTTCGGAGTTCTCCGAGGGCTCTTTTTTTGTTTTGGTAAATGAAGATGAGTTTAATATAGTAATATTAATTGAAATTGAATATATACAAACACCTAATAGTAACAATTTGGTAACTTGTTATAATATGATAGGTATTGGTAAACAGGGAGGGAGCATATTGGACATAAGAGCAGTATACAGTTTGATCGAGTTCAGACGAAATGAATTGAATACGCTAGCTAGCATCTATGGTGTTGAAGATGAGAGAGTACTGATGAAATCCGAACAGCTTGATCATATTATCAATGAGTACTTTCGTAAGAAGATCACGGAATGTATTCAGCAAATAAATATCATGGATAAATAATAAACAAGCTAGACTATATAGGGATATAGTATTTAAAATCTTATAGCGATTATGAATACAACGGCATCGTCTCACTGAAGAAACGATACCGTTATTTATTTTTGTCTATTTCTGAGTTCCGTGTTGCTTAGTAGCCAATTTTTGACTTGGGGCTCCTTTACCTTGATGCTTCTTATTTCGTGCCGCTTTCTCCTGCGTATCATGTAATTTCTCTACAAACTCATGTGTGTTGTCCATTTGCACTGACCTCCTCGGATATACTACTCTCATACTATTTCCACGAATGCTCCGATTCATGAATGCCTTAATTTATAATACACTTCGCATAAAGAGTATTACTTTACTCCAGTAACCTGTGTCCAATTCACTAATCTGTACGCCTGGGCCACCCCATGTATGAATAAACTTCCCATCTCCCATATAAATCCCTACATGACCAGGAATTGCGTTACTTTCAAATCGGTCAGGAACGGTGAAAAAGATTAGATCGCCAGCTTTCAGGTTGTCCCTTGTAACCGAACGACCCTCTTTACCTTGGTCTCTAGCCAGTCTCGGTAAATCTACATTGAATTTCTTGAACACATGTTGTGTGAAAGTGGAACAATCAAATTTCTTTGATTGCTCATACGGTGCCGCTCCGAAATCGTAGGGGACTCCTAGAAACGTCTTGGCATAGGAGATGAGTTCACCCGTGTCAGTTGATGTGCTAGCGATGCGCAAGGACTTCGCTTGGGTTGTATTACTCGGCGGTGAGTCATCATGAAGAGGTGAAATCTCTATTCGATGATATCTTTGATTCCATTTAACCTTCGTATCAAGCAGACTTGAGAGGGAATCGGATGTTAGATACAATTGGCCATTCCAACGGATAGGTGCGTCTTTTATTTTGACAGTTTTCCCTAATGAAGAGGCTTGATCTTGCCCAAGGTACGCCTTATACATCGGATCGGTATAACCGATCTGTACGGCGTTCCCAGAATCTTTCATACGAAGACCTAGGGATTGAACGGCGGTCTGTAACGGTATCCAAGTCTTTCCTGAATAATCGGTATATAGGACTTGATCGGTAAATGTTCCAGCTGTAGTAGGAGAAGAGTGGGAGTGGGTGCCCTTTGTCTTAACAGTATTCGTAGGAGGGTTAGTATCATTGGCAGTCTTACTACTACTGCAGGACGTACATAGTACTAGGAGGATACAGGTAATCCCTAGTGTTACTTTTCGGTTTGCATGAGGGGTTGGCTTTAGCATATACGCACGCTCCATTATTCATATAGTAGAACCTCGAGGATAGAGGGGGATGAGAAGTTGTATCTCATTTCCCTCTAACCCGAGGCTGCTTTTACGTATAATGTGTGTCATTATATGCTTTTTTATTAACGAACGGATAAAGAAGTGCTTTCTGTTATAGGGGTGTACTTCTTTGGATTTCCATCAAGTCCATACTCTTGATCATATGCGTCAAAGATCTTACGAGCGATAGGCGCAGCGCTTTGAGCTCCGAACCCACCCTCGGGCACGACAACAGCGATAGCGAGCTTAGGATTATCACGTGGGGCATAGGCGATGAATATCCCGTTATCTCTCATTTTCCCTTTTGCCTTCTGTTCAGAAGTACCCGTCTTTCTTGCGAAATCGTAAGGGAATCCTTCAAAAGCACTTACGGTCGTATTCATACCTTGTTTGATTTCTTGCCAGTAGCGCTTATCTAACTTGATTTCATTGAGTACTACAGGCTTGAATTTCTTAACGAGTGTTCCGTCCTGTTCTTTGATTTCATTGACAAGCTGTGGCTTCATTCTCTTACCTTCATTGGCTAACATTGTCGTATACTGAGCTAACTGTAGGGTCGAATATTTGCCTTGTTGGCCGAAGGAAGCATAGGCTAAGGCTGCCAGATTACTTCCTGCTTGTTCCTTATTCATGTATTCAAGTCTACCAAAGTATTCATTAGGTAGATCGACTCCTGTAGATACACCGAGTCCGAATTTTTTCATATACCTATCCCAGACGTGAACTCCTTCATCTCCGGGATATTTCTTATTTAACCTCTTACCGATCATGTCGACCATGAAGACATTGGATGATTCTTTTATTGCTTTGGAGGGACGCATCGCACCAATGACATGACCAGAGGAATTACGAATCGGTTGTTCATGACCTTCTTTACCGATGTAGGTTACTCCTTGATCGATATAAGTATCCGTCGTTTTAAATAGACCTTCTTCTAATCCAATTAATACAGTGAGCGGCTTAATGGTCGAACCGAGGAGTAAGATTGAATCTAGATCGTTTACAGATTTACCAGAACTATACGGAGTGATCGTACCATTCTGGTAATTATTCTTAATCCGTTCATAGTCTTCGGTAGAAATGTTCTTACTTCCTGACGATTTCCATACATTCGTGTTATAATCGGGCATGCTAGCCATCGCAATTACTTTCCCGGTATCCACTTCCATCGCTACTGCGTACCCTGTTATTGCATTTTGATGGGTTTTTCCGGGGACCATATTGGTATGTAGCCATTGTAACTGTTCTGTGATAGCTTGCTCTGCCTTCAACTGTACATTTTTATTAATGGTTAAATAGATATCGTGGCCTTTTTTGGGAGGGATAACTCGTTCGACGGCTATCGGCATGTTCTGGGCGTTGACTGAAACTTCTTTATACCCATTCTCGCCTCTGAGTTCATCTTGGAAGGAGAATTCTATACCGTCATATCCGACAATTTCATCTTCTGTATAGGTTAATCCAGGGTTCTTTTGGGTGCCTTTCACCTTCTGAACTGCATCTATTTTACTGTAAATTTCCTTTGAGCTTTTAAAATATTTAATATAACCTACCGTCTGGACGGCTATCGTCTCTGGATTATAATGACGAAGGCTCTCTTCAGCGATTTCAATTTCAATACCAGGAAAGGCCGTTTTATGTTCTGAGAAATAAGCAATTTCAGCCGGGTTAAGATCAGTCTTAATCCGTCGAGGCTGATATCCGGGGCCCTTGAGGAATTCCAAGTCCATTGCATCAATGATATTCTGTTGGGTTAGCTTCTCCCCTTTGGGATCTAATTTGATGAATGCCTGCTCCATTTCCTTAGCTAATTGAAAAGCAGCAGGTCGGACAAGCGGTTTTTTCTTCTTGATTAAGATGTCTTCCTTGGCCAAGCTATAATCTTCCATCAAGGTAATGAAAAGAGATCGAATAGGGGTAGAATAAGCTAGCTTGGTGTGCGTATCATCATAAATAATTCCTCGAATGGGAGATAGAGCGACGGTTTTTATTAATCCATTCGTTTCCTTCTCGGTCAGGGTGGATCCTTCTACAAACTGTAGGATGGCTAATCTAACAATAATGACGCAAAAAATGATAAATGTACTGAAAAAGAATACGTTAATTCTCAGGGCGAAGTATGCCCTTCTTGGATCTTTATTCGCTGCTTGATTCATATTGAACATAAATGCACTCCAATCTCATGAATGAGTTGTTAGAAGCGATAATTGAACATAGGAGATAATAATCACTCATTACACTATACCATTTTATTCCAAAGATGAGGTATAAACGAATGAATTCGACTCTAAAAATATTCAACTTTCATTGACAATACTTAGTATGAAGGTATAATTAAATTTATGGCTAAATGATAATGAATATCATTCTTAATTAATATCCATTAAACCTATAATTCAGGAAGAGTAAGGTAAGAAATATGAAAAAGAGATATTTGCTTATTACACTTGTTATTTTTTCATTTATTTCAATTTTCATCGGAGTTAAGGATATCTCTCCAATGGATATCTTCCATTTAACAGATCAACAATTACAGACGTTAATGATAAGTCGAATACCTCGTCTAATTAGCATCATTATAGCGGGTATGAGTATGAGTATTGTCGGTTTAATTATGCAGCAGTTGACTCGCAATAAATTTGTGTCGCCAACGACGGCAGGAACAATGGATTCAGCAAGGTTCGGAATCCTCGTCGCTATGATGGTGTTTCCGAATGTCACTTCGCTAGAGAAAATGGTAGTTGCGTTCATCTTTGCTCTACTAGGAACCTTTATCTTTATGAAGATTCTAGACAAGGTGAAATATAAGGATGCCATCTTTATTCCGCTAGTAGGAATTATGTTTGGGAATGTAGTCGGTTCAATCACGACATTTTTTGCCTATAAGAATGATCTCATTCAGAATATGGCATCATGGTTGCAGGGAGATTTCTCAGTGATCTTGAAGGGCCGCTATGAAATGTTATATATCAGCATTCCGCTCGTCATTATAGCGTACCTATTTGCTAATCGGTTCACGATTGCCGGTATGGGTGAGGAGTTCGCGAAGAACCTAGGGTTGAATTATAAGCAAGTCGTAAACATCGGACTTGTTATTGTAGCAGCAGTGTCCTCGATCGTGATACTAACGGTTGGGATGATTCCCTTCTTGGGTCTGATTGTCCCGAATATTGTAACGATCTATCTAGGAGACAATCTGAAGAAGAGTCTTTCACATACCGCGTTATTAGGAGCAGTATTCCTTCTATTCTGTGACATCTTAGGTCGACTTATTATATTTCCTTATGAAATACCAATTGGTCTTACCGTTGGCGTTATCGGAAGCGGAATCTTTATCTACTTACTTATTAGAAGAAAGGCATATGCATAATGAAGGTGAAGCTTAGTATTTTATTCGTTATTGTAATCGCACTTATTGCTTTGTTCCTTTTGTATCAAACCGGTGGTCATTGGGATTATGTCCTTCCAAGAAGAGGTAAGAAGATTCTGGCTATGGTGATTACGGGGAGTGCGATTGCTTTCTCTACAGTTGTGTTCCAGACCATTACGAACAATCGTATTTTGACACCTAGTATTCTAGGTTTAGATTCCTTATACATGTTGTTTCAGACCTTTATTATTTATGCTTTTGGATCTACAACGTTAACATCTTCAGATCGTAATATTAATTTCGTGATTTCTGTTGCGTTAATGATCGGGTTCTCAGGTGTATTCTACAAGATTCTTTTCCGAAAAGAAGGCCAGAGTAACATATACTTTCTATTGTTAATTGGGATGATCTTAGGGACGTTTTTTGGAAGCATATCTTCATTTATGGAGGTACTCATTGATCCTAATGAATTCTTGATGTTGCAAGACAAAATGTTCGCTAGCTTCAACAATGTGAATACAGATTTATTAATCATTTCGATTATTGGGATATTTGGTGTAACGCTGTATTTCTTGAAATTCATTAAGTATCTAGATGTCATTTCGCTAGGAAGAGATCAGGCGGTTAATCTAGGCGTCAATTACGATTATGTTGTTAAAAGACTGCTCGTTGTGGTAGCCATTCTGATGTCGATCGCAACGGCTTTGGTAGGTCCGATTACCTTCTTAGGACTTCTAGTGGTTAATGTGGCGCATCAATTTCTCAAAACATATCAACACAAATACTTAATTGTAGGTTCCATTCTTATAAGCATCATCGCATTAATCGGAGGACAGTTCATTGTTGAGAAGGTATTTACATTCTCCACCACGTTAAGTGTCATTATCAACTTCGTTGGGGGAGCGTACTTTATATATCTTCTGTTAAAGGAGAATAAGTCGTGATAGAAGTAAGAAATGTTTCTAAACAGTATGCAGGTAAACATGTCGTCGATCAAGTTTCACTTCAGGTTACGAAGGGTACGATTACTTCTTTTATAGGACCTAACGGTGCAGGGAAAAGTACGCTTCTCTCGATGATCAGTCGTCTTACAACGAAGGATCAAGGTGAGATTCTCATTGAAGGACGGGATATTAGCAAGATTAAGAGTAATGATCTAGCTAAGCAAATCTCCATTCTGAAACAGTCGAACAATATTAACATTCGATTGACCATTAAGGAACTAGTGAGCTTTGGAAGATTTCCATATTCGCAAGGCAGGTTAACCACGGAAGACTGGAAGTATGTGAATGATGCGATTGCATACATGGATCTTGAAGACATTCAAGACAAATACTTAGATCAATTAAGTGGTGGACAGAACCAACGAGCATATATCGCCATGGTCATTGCGCAGAATACAGATTATATTTTGCTAGATGAACCGCTCAACAATCTAGATATGAAACACTCCGTACAGATTATGAAAGTGCTAAGACGGATGGTTGATGAACTGGGGAAAACGGTCATTATCGTTATCCATGATATTAATTTCGCCTCCGTCTATTCAGATTATATCGTTGCCCTTAAGGATGGACGAATCGTTAAAGAGGGTGCTACACAAGATATTATTGATAATAAAGTCCTCCAAGATGTGTATGGTATGGATATTCATATTGAAGATATCAATGACAATAAAATATGTGTGTATTTCGCTTAAATGAGGAACTTTAATTTGGGAAATTATGATGTTTGTACACCCCATATGTAAAGGCGCCAGTGTGGAGTTTACGGATCATCAATGATTTTAATAGCATTACAAATACAAGCTAGGAGTGAATTGAATTGAAAAAGAACGTACTCATGATCATAATGACTGTAATGATGGCTGTAGTAATGGCTGCATGCGGCAATAATAATGCTAAGACAGAAACGACAGAGCCAGCAGGGAATAAGACGAATGCAGCAACACCAACAGAGAGCAAAGAATTGACGATCAAACACAAACTAGGCGAAGCTAAAGTACAGACCAACCCTAAGAAAGTCGTAGTGTTTGACTTCGGCATATTGGATTCTCTTGATAAATTAGGTGTTGAGGTAGCTGGCGTACCACAAGCTAACATCCCTCCATACCTTAAGAAATATGAAGATAAGAAATATGCTAACGTAGGAAGCTTGAAAGAGCCTGATTTCGAGAAAATCAATGCGCTTGATCCTGACCTTATCATTATCTCTGGAAGACAAGAGCCTGCTTATGAAGAGTTGAATAAAATAGCTCCAACGATTTTCCTAGGCGTAGACAATGCAAAATTAGTAGAATCTTTCAAAGAAAATATGAATACGCTAGGTCAAATCTTTGATAAACAAGCAGAGATTGATGAAGCGCTAGTTAAGATTGATGCTTCCATTAAAGATATTCATGATAAAGCAACAGCAAGTGGTAAGAATGGACTCATTGTACTTGCTAATGAGGGTAAACTAAGCGCATATGGACCTGGTTCCAGATTCGGAATTATTCATGATGTATTAGGGTTTACACCAGCAGATCCTAAGATCGAAGTGTCCACTCACGGACAAAGTGTCACTTCTGAGTTCGTAGCAGAGAAGAATCCGGACTATCTATTTGTAGTAGATCGTGACAGTGCTGTTGCAACTAAAGGTACAAAAACAGCTCCTGCTAAGGATACTATTGAGAACGATCTAGTGAAGAATACGAAGGCTTTCAAAGAAGGACATATTGTCTATCTTGATCCTAACTACTGGTACCTATCCGGTGGTGGACTTGTATCCATGGAAGAAATGATTAATGAAATTGGTGCAGCGATTAAGTAATAACTGCCCACACCGCCCTTCCATCCCGTTCATATATTGGGATGGAAGGGAGGGGCATCATTCATGTCAACTAAATCCCATTACAGAACTGCTAGAAAGCACCTAAATAAACATGTTAAGGTCAAAACAAAGTATGGAAGTACTTTTTATGGGGAAATTATCAAGGTAAGTTCTACAAAAATGTACCTGAAGGTTTCTTCTGTTAAGAGTCATAACAAAGCTCATACCTCATTTGCACCATTCATTCTTCCATTAGTCCTCTTCGATTTACTTGCGATAGTGCTAGTGGCAACACCTAGAAGAAGATTCTTTTTCTAATAAAGGATAGTAACCTATTACCTGCCGAGAACATGATCTCGGCAGGTTTTTTTATAGGATTCAATCATAAGTTTTCTAGGTCACTAGGGGATTTCATAACAACAGGCACCTCGAATTTGAGGTGCCTGTTGTTATTGTTCCTTGTAATAGAGAGCGGACAGCTTCGCTGCAGTCTGGTTCCATGTGAATTGTTGCAGTACATCAGCGCGCCCATTCTTACCCATGTTTCTTCTGAGATTTTTATTCTGAGCTAATTTAAGCAGATAGTCTGCGAACCCTTCGGGTCTGTGATATTGAGTTACTAGGTAACCATTGTGTCCATGATTTACGATCTCCTGAATCCCTCCATTTCGTGAGGCAATAACAGGAACCCCCGAGGCCATAGCTTCTATATTAACGAGGCCAAAGGCTTCGTGTTTCTGAGATGGACAGACGAAGCAGTCTGCTAGATGGTATAGCTTATGAATCTTGGCATGGGGTATTTTCCCTATATATTTCATGGGTACGCCTAAGGCTCGAGCCTGTCGCTTAAGGCGCCTCAAGTAGGATGGGCTTGCTCTACCCACTACAACCAGTTGTACGGGTATGTGTTTACGCACAAGATGTGAGGCTTTAATGAGTACTGGAACTCCCTTTTGCGGAATGACTCTCCCTACAAAAAGAATGGTGAAGGCATTCCCAAGTCTATATTCTTTTCTACATTTTTTTTTCTCAGCTACTGTGCTTGAGCGGAACCGATAGACATCGACGCCTAACTCAACGATACGAATGTTCTTTGCTACATGGGGGAACCGTGAGGTTAGTTTTTGCTGAAGTGAACGGCTATTAGCGATGATAAGATCTGCTTTTCTTAAATGTTTTGATATTTGTGGCTTAAGAGGAACAAACGTTAAAGAGTGAAGGAATAAAGAGACAGGTGTGTGTGGGAAAGCTTGTTTAATGCGAGCCATATAGTATGGACGATTATCGACTTGAATAAAGTCATAGGTTCTCCCTTTCATATAGTTAAGTACAGAAGAAATATAAGTTGAAGTACTTCCTGAGGCTACTCGAATAATTTTGACATGACCGATCTGACTCTCATGGGCTAAAGAACGGGTACGTCTGCTGATAATGGTAACTTGATGTTTGGTTGAGAGTTGCTTAGCTATTGCGAGAATACATATTTCTACAGAACCGCTACCTGGAACGGGTATTTGCTCTGGGGCAACGATAAGAATGTGCATAGTTCTATCCTCCCTATCTGTCAGGTACAACGAAGTTGTTTCTCTAAGATATGCTGTTTCTTTTGAAAAGGTATGGTCTTATGGTCTATGCAAAGAAGTATAGGGCTGAATATAATATATAGATTTTGGGATTGTTGAGGTGGTCATGATCGCTGTAGTTCAATTCATTCAAGGAAAGTGAGGTTGGATATGAAGGGGAAAAGAAAGGGAACGATTATGAGTAAATGGCTCAAAACAAATGCATTACTAAGTCACAGCGAGATAAGCCAATACATTCCAATGACACAAAGATTAACGAGTCGAAACCTTTCGTCCATGTTAGCTAAATATGAGATGGTCTATATCAAGCCTGAACGAGGTACGTATGGTAATGGGGTTATACGTGCGGAGGTATTGAAGCAAGGGGTAAATAAATATCAGTATCAGATTGAAATGAATAAGCGAACGTTTAAAGACTATACTTCTTTTTTTCAATCTTTAAAGAAGGTCACGAAGAAGAGAAGTTATTTGGTACAGATGGGTATCCATTTACTGAAATATCAAAAACGTAGATTTGACGTTCGAGTTATGGTTCAGCTGAATCCTAAGGCAGTCTGGGAGACGACAGGCATTATTGGTAGAGTAGCCCACCTTGGGAAAATCGTAACGAACTATCATAGTGGTGGTCAACTCGTGAACATTGAGAAATTGTTATCTTCACATCTATCGTTGAATGAACAGAAATCGGTAATAGAGAAAATGAGTAAATTGGGTGTCATGATCGCCAAGCAACTTCGGCAGAAATATCCCGATTATCGACAAGTTGGTGTTGATGTTGGACTTGATGTGACCATGAAGCCATGGATTATTGAGGTGAATACGAATCCTGACCCGTATATCTTCAAGAAACTTGCCGATAAATCTGTATTTCGGAAGGTAATGAGGTATAGAGGGTTAAAGGCACCTATTCGTATCTTGAAAAAGAAAAAATAGTATCGGATTCATCATGCCTTCCTTAATAAGTTAAGACACCTTGAAATACCTGATGGAAGTTGAATCAGGTATTTTGATGATCCATTATATAAACGATATACTATTATTGGAATCCGAGATATATTAAACGTGTATTTTGCCACTGTAGGATGAGGAGGACGCACCTCCCCTATTTGTAGTCTCTCATTTTAATTGTTAAAGGAATAATATATTTAATGATTCAAATATATAGGTTTAAAAGGATATTTAGAACATGTATAGTAAGTATATACCAAAATGTGGATATCCTTAGAGAGGAGCGAATGAAATTGGAATATGTAGGCGAACCCATCATTTCTATCCGTGATCTGGTCTTGAATTATGGTAATAAGACGGTTCTACATGGGATTAACCTAAATGTCTTCAAAGGGCAAATTATTGGATATATTGGACCTAATGGAGCGGGGAAAAGCACGACAGTGAAGGTATTGCTTGGGCTTATAGGTGAATACAAGGGCGACGTAAAGATTCTAGGAAGAGATATTTCAGATGGAGACGTTGAATATAAGAGGAAGATCGGCTATGTACCTGAGGTCGCTGATATTTATGAAAGCCTCACAGCACAAGAATACTTAACGTTTATTGGGCAATTATATGGGTTGGAATATACCCGAGCGGACCAGAAAGCATTTCAATTAATGACTAGCTTTGAATTAGACCACATGTACGGATCACGAATTTCCTCCTTTTCCAAAGGGATGAAGCAGAAGGTACTATTGATCGCAAGCTTAATACATAATCCTGAGATTCTATTCTTAGATGAACCTCTGAGCGGACTAGATGCCAATAGTGTCATGGTTGTGAAAGAATTACTAGCTTGTTTAGCCGCTCAAGGCAAGACCATCTTCTATTCCTCTCACATTATGGATGTGGTAGAGAAGATCAGCAACCGCATTATTTTACTAGATAACTGAAAGATCATAGCAGATGGTAGCTTTCACGAACTGCAACAACAATCCAAGGAAGGATCTCTGGAGCAAGTATTCAGTCAACTCACCGGATCTCACGATCATAAAGACATAGCCAAGCGTATGGTCTCTATTGTACAAGAGGTGTAATCGATGAATGAATTCAGAACATTGAAAGTATTGGATCGGTTTCGTCTTCTTTTTGAGAAATTCGGAATTCAATATGTGATCATGAGAAGAATCCTACAAATGAAGTTGACGATGGATGGTAGAAGAGTACCGACTATGCTCGGGAATACAGGATCGCGTCAAGATCCCGAGAAGGATGATCAGAATAAATTTTTGCGATCCATGTGGCTATATCTCTTGTTGGGTACAGTAGTCTTAGCACCTGTTGTTATGATGAGTGACAACTTCATATTTCAAATGAGTCTCGTATTCGGGATTCTGATCTTCATGGTACTGACTTCATTAATATCCGACTTCTCATCCGTTCTTTTAGATATTAGAGACAAGACGATACTCGACACGAAACCCGTAAATGCAAGAACCATTCATGCCGCTAAAATTATACATATTAGTATTTATCTTTTCTTCATTACGGCGGCACTTGCTATCGCTCCACTTATTGGTGGTACCATCCGCCATGGGATTATGTTTTCAGTAATCTTCCTCTTTGAACTGGTATTTATAGATATCTTGATTGTGGTATTAACGGCGTTGTTATATCTCGTTGTGCTTCAGTTTTTTGATGGAGAGAAATTGAAAGATATCATTAATTATGTGCAAATTGGCTTAACCTTGGTTATGACGATCGGCTACCAATTCGTATCACGATTATTTAGTATCGTAGACTTTAATTATGTATTTGATGGGAAATGGTGGCAGTATTTTATTATTCCTGTATGGTTTGCAGCGCCCTTTGAACTATTTATTCACGGAGACCGTAACAAGGTTTTTCTGATTTTCTCTCTTATGGCTGTATTGGTACCTCTAATATCTGTTTATATATATGCTAGGTGCATGCCCTCATTTGAGAGGAATCTACAGAAACTTAGTGATAATAGTGGAACGAGAAAGAGGGTGGGACGTCCTAAGGGCATGGGGATATTAAGATTTATCTGTTCGACGCAGGAAGAGCGAATGTTCTTTCGGTTTACCTCAGATATGATACGTAATGACCGGAACTTCAAGTTGAGGGTGTATCCATCGTTAGGCCTTTCTCTTGTATTTCCGTTTATATTTCTATTTAATTCTTTGCAGTTTCAAGAATGGGACAAGGTATCTTCTAGTAAAAGTTATTTACTGATGTATGCTGCGGCATTATTTATTCCATCGGTGATGATCATGTTGAAATTCTCGGACAGCTACAAAGGGGCCTGGATCTATAAAGTCATGCCGGTTCGAGAGCTAGCTCCAATATTTAAAGGCAGTCTCAAAGCGATCCTAGTCAAGTTGTTTGTACCATTAATCCTATTCGTAAGCATCATATTTATCGCGGTTTACGGATTAAGAATTATTCCTGACGTCGTTGTATTTCTATTGAGTATATGTCTGTATACCGTGGTTTCATTTCTAATGTTAAGAAAGGCTGTTCCTTTCTCAGAGCCCTATCAGGTCTCAGGAAAGGGTGAACGGATTCCCATCTTAGTACTCATGGTGATTCTAGCGTTATTTGCAGTCTGTCATCTCCTAAGTACCGCTGTAAATTATGGCGTCTACATCTATATGATACTTCTTATATTTGTGAATTTGGTTAGTTGGAGACGAGCCTTTCGAATCACCTGGGATAATGTAATACCATAGTTACAGGGTGTGTCGATCTAGGATGAAATCTATTACCTAATTCATCCTTTTGATTATCTGTTGCAGAAGTAGTACATTATAAAAGTTATCATTAAGGAGGTTCCACATTAATGTATTATGAAGACAACGAGAATTTATCGATCATGACATATACCTTGAACAGTGGTATTAAAGGTACAGTTCCTTTATCTAATAAGCAAATTCAAGAGTGGTTAGAGAGTTATAGATCGAATACGAAATTTATTACTGCCATTGGTAAAGAATTTTTCGGTCTTAACCCTGAGCTTGTCGCGGACTTCAAAGTGCAGAATCGATTCTCTAACTATGTTGAGATGATCAGGCCGATATCAGCAGGAGATCAAGAGAAGAATGATGAACTTTCACAAGCCTATGAAGAGAATCTTGTATTCTTTAAGGTTGACTGTAAATGTGGAACAACTTATACAACATACTCGCAATATTATACAACGAAGTGGTTTTGTTCGAAGTGTAAAGAGATTGTATTCATGGATAAAAAGAAAGGGAAGGTTCCTACCGATAAAGGCGAAGCTTGGTATATGACCAACAAGTACTTTGTGGAACGGGAATCTTAAAGAAAGGCTACCTTTCAACTTTCCAAAAAAGGAACAGTTGATGGATCACTCCATCGGCTGTTCCTTTTTTGGTATATTACCATTTATATTTTGAAGCGTTCGATGAGGACATGCAGCTGCTCAGACATCACCGAAAGGAAGGTAGCAGAGGCATCGATTTCTTCCATGGACGCGAGCTGCTGCTCGGAGGCAGCAGATACACTCTGTGCGCCATCTCGTGTTTGTTGGGCTACCTCTACAAGAACATGAGCGGTTCCAACCAGGATATTCGCACGTTCGGACAACTGATGGACGGCGATGGATACATGCTCATTTTGCTCGGTGATGATGGCTGCCGAAGCCTCGATTTGTTCCAAAGAGGCTCCGACATCAGAGATTCGTTTAGATTCTTCGGTCACTTGTGCGGCTGTATCTAGCATATTGTTACTAGCAGTCTCCATGAGTGATAAGGTCTTATTTACGACTACTGTAATCTCTTGTGCGGATTGTGCTGAACTTTCAGACAATTTCCTTACCGAATTGGCTACAACAGCGAAACCTCTGCCTTGCTCCCCTGCACGAGCAGCTTCAATAGCAGCATTCAAAGCTAGTAAATTTGTCTCTGCTGATATCCCTGTCATAACATCGAGCATATGGCTGATTTCTTGCGAATAATCCTTTAAGCTTTGAATCGTTAATGACAATTCTTGAATACTCTCATTCATGTGATCCATTTGATCAACGGTCTCATTCATAGATATTCTTCCTGCGCGAGCTCTTTGCAAATTGTCAGCGGCGGAGAGCCGTGCTTGTTCTGTACTTATGGAGATATTTGAAATGAACGTTGACATTTCTGCAATCTTTTGCGAACTCATTTCTAGGCTTAGCAACTGTTTCTCTGCCCCATCAGCCATATCATCAATGATAATGACCG
Organism: Paenibacillus macquariensis; assembly: GCF_900156375.1. Classification (GTDB taxonomy): domain Bacteria; phylum Bacillota; class Bacilli; order Paenibacillales; family Paenibacillaceae; genus Paenibacillus_AQ; species Paenibacillus_AQ macquariensis. The sequence continues at coordinate 118,130 of NZ_FTNK01000015.1, read as the reverse complement.
TTTGTTGACCTGTTTCTCCAGTCTGTTTGGAGCTTGCGGATAATTCTTCTGAAGACGAGGCAACGTGATGAGATGCAGTGTTAACTTCTCGAATTAGATTTTGTAGATTAATTGTCATGGTATTAATGTCTGTGGTTAATCGCCCGATTTCGTCCTTACTCTTAAACCGTAATAGCGCAAGGGTTAAGTCTCCCTCAGCGATACGATGAACACTAGCAGATAGGGCGGATAGGGGTCTTACTGCTCTACGGATGATGATGAATACAGCAAGTGCAGCCAGTGTGAATAGGATAGCACCTACAATAAATGGTTTGATGAGTATTTCAACGGTTCTTTGGTGAATTAGAGAGGCATCAACATTAATCGCAAGCAAACCTAGCATCTCTTTACTGGAATCATTGTCTTTATAGATAGGGCCGTATCCTGTTTTTAATGTGATCTGATCATATGTATACACTTTGGAAGAGATAGCATGTTTCATACTGTTTATCATATCCTGATCTGCTTTATTGAAGTAAAATGTGTCCCCTGCTTTGTATCCCCGTTGTTTGAAATTACTGTCCGCAGCTAAAATCTTGCCATCTAGAGATAGAATAAATGCTTCTTTAAATAGAGGTTTCTTATGTATGATCCAGTCTATGTTTGTCTCAACTTTACTAAGTACGCTAGTGTCTCCATGAGTAAGAGCTAAGATGTCTTCCTGCTTAACCAGCCCAGAAGTGATGTTCGCACAGCCAACGGTTTCAATTCCAAGTGCATCATCCACTTGTCTATAGGTTATTTGATATGCAAATATACTGATTGAGGCACCTACCACCATGAGAAGGGCAATTAACTTCAATGTAATCTTCGTAGCCAATCCCATCTAAACAACCTCCTGTGTTATAGGATATGTGTTATACCCGTTTCGAAACCTGTCTTCAAGTTTATATAATATATATTCGTTAGTAAGTAACAATAAATCTATGATAAAAGTCATTGTAATAAAATGGATTAACGGTTATATAGATGTCTACAATTCCTTAATCTTTCAGTGTTCAATCGTTCTAATTTTAAATATTGTGTGACAAACTTCACAATGTGACGATATTTTCCCTATAAATGTGATTTATATCACATTTGAATTGGGGAGTCTCTGACAAAATATAAAATATAAGATATTAATTTTCGTGTGTTCAATGATTAAGTTATTGGAAACTTTAAACAAGGAAGAGGGATTAAAATCATGGATCCGGTTATGCTCTCACGCATCCAGTTTGCGTCGACAACGTTGTTTCACTTTATCTTTGTACCATTGTCTATTGGATTAGCGTTGTTGATTGCGATCATGGAAACAATGTACGTGGTCAAAGGTAAGGAAGTATACAAAAAGATGGCTAAATTCTGGGGACATTTGTTCCTCATTAACTTTGCTGTTGGTGTCGTGACTGGGATATTGCAAGAATTTCAGTTCGGTATGAATTGGTCAGATTATTCAAGATTTGTAGGAGATGTGTTCGGGGCTCCACTAGCGGTAGAAGCGTTACTAGCCTTTTTCTTGGAGTCTACATTCTTAGGAATATGGATCTTTGGATGGGAACGTCTATCTAAGAAGCTTCACTTAATGTGTATTTGGTTAGTAGCTATTGGTACGACAATGTCTGCCTTCTGGATTCTAGTAGCGAATTCCTTCATGCAAAGACCTGTTGGATTCACGATCAATAATGGTCGAGCCGAGATGAATGATTTCTTAGCATTGATCACAAACGGGCAGGTTCTATTAGAGTTCCCTCATACGATCCTTGCTGCATTTATGACGGGTGCCTTCTTGATTACAGGTATCAGTGCTTATAAAATGTTGAAACGTCAAGATTTTGAGTTTTTCAAGAAATCTTTTATTATTGCGATTATTGTAGGCTTGGTATCGTCCATTGGTGTTGCACTCGTAGGACATAGTCAAGCACAGTATTTAGTAAAGACTCAACCGATGAAGATGGCGGCTTCTGAAGCCCTATGGGAAACAAGTTCTGACCCGGCTCCTTGGACTGTTATTGCGACCATAGACCCTGAGAAGAAAGAAAATGGGATGACCTTCAAAATTCCATATCTGCTTAGTTTCTTGTCCTATAGTAAGTTCTCAGGAGAAGTAGTAGGGATGAATGAGTTACAAGCTGAGTATGAACAGAAATATGGTCCTGGTGATTATATTCCGCCAGTACGTACGACCTTCTGGAGCTTCCGTATCATGGTAGCAAGTGGATCAGCTCTAATTCTTCTAAGTGTGTATGGTGTCTATCTCGTTGCTCGTAAGAAGCTGGAGCAAACGAATAAATGGTTCATGCGTATCATGGTAGGGGCTATTTCGTTACCATTTATTGCGAACTGGGCAGGATGGATTATGACCGAGATTGGTCGCCAACCTTGGACTGTATTCGGATTATTTAAGACAGAAGATAGTATTTCACCTAACGTTTCAGCTGGACAGATATTGTTCTCACTCATTTCGTTCTCACTTGCTTATACAGTGTTAGCTATCATATTGGTTTATTTATTTGTTCGTGTGATCAAGAAGGGGCCCAATGACACAGGTTCCCATATAGAAGAATCTCACGACCCATTTGATAAGGAGGGGTATCATGTCTCTTAATGAGTTGTGGTTCTTGTTGATTGCAGTATTATTTGTTGGGTTTTTCTTCTTAGAAGGTTTCGACTTCGGTGTAGGGATGTCTACAACGATTCTTGCTAAGAATGACACAGAGCGTCGTGTATTGATTAATTCGATTGGTCCTTTCTGGGATGCGAATGAAGTATGGTTGATTACTGCAGGAGGGGCGATGTTTGCAGCTTTCCCGCATTGGTATGCCACATTATTTAGTGGATTCTACACACCACTCGTATTTGTTCTATTGGCCCTGATTGGTCGTGGTGTAGCATTCGAATTTAGAGGTAAGGTTGCTTCTGAGACATGGAAGAAAACGTGGGATATCGTCATATTCTGCGGTAGCTTATTACCGCCACTACTATTCGGTGTGGTATTCGCTTGTCTGATCCAGGGTGTTCCCATTGGCGAAGACATGAATATGAATGCAGGATTGTTTGATGTAGTGAATGCTTATACGTTACTTGGAGGTATTACGGTCGTTGTACTTTGTCTAGTGCATGGTCTGATGTTCACTACCTTAAGAGTATTAGGTGATTTACAAGACAGAGCACGTGCGATGGCTAAGAAACTTCTGATTCCTCTTGCTATTCTAATGGTTGGATTTGCTGTTATGACGTACTTTAATACTGATGTATTCGAAGTTCGGGGTACTATTCTGAGCGTAGTCGCTGTGGTAGGGGTGATCGCATATCTCCTAGCTGCATTCTTTATTTCTCGTAAAAGAGATGGTTGGGCTTTTGGTATGACAGGAGCTATTATTGCCATATCCTTCACTTCCATATTTATTGGATTGTTCCCACGGGTCATGGTTAGCTCCATTAGTGATGCTTATAGTCTGACGATCACGAATGCTGCATCAGGTCAATATTCATTAAAGGTCATGTCCATCATCGCACTTACTTTGCTTCCTTTTGTACTAGGATATCAAATATGGAGTTACTTCGTATTCCATAAACGTGTGAACGCGAAGGATCATTTGGAGTACTAATGGGTCGTAATCTATTAGGCTTCAAAGGTATTAAACCCGTCTTAGTGGCGGTAGCACTGCTGACCTTAGTGCAAAGTATATCCATTCTATGGATGGCTAGAACGTTATCGGAAGTTGTCTCCGCCCTCTTTGCCGGAGGAACATTACAAGATCAGAAAGCAGTAATAATCCAATTCCTAGCTGCTTTCTTGGTAAGGCATCTCACGAATTTTGCGCAACAAAAAATAACGTACCGCTATGCTGAGCATACCGGTGCGTTATTGCGTAAAAGGCTGATGGATAAGTTATTCCTATTGGGGCCACGATTCGCAAAGACGGAAGGAACAGGAAAGCTTGTTACACTTGTTCTGGACGGTGTCCTTAAGTTTAAAGTGTATTTGGAACTGATTATTCCGCGTATGGTGGCTACCGCTATTATACCTGCAGTAATTTTCATTTATATCTTTACGCAGGATGTGCAGTCGGCGATTATATTGTTAGTTACGATGCCGATTCTAATCGTCTTTATGATCCTAATCGGTCTATCTTCTCGTAAGCAAGTAGACAGTCAAATGGTCTCGTACCGTAATTTAGCGAACCACTTCGTGGATTCCTTACGTGGGCTTGAGACATTGAAATATTTAGGACGCAGCAAATCTCACGCTAAGACGATTGGCAATGTTAGTGATAAGTACAGAAAGGCTACAATGCGTACTTTACGCGTCGCCTTTCTATCCTCATTCGCCTTAGACTTCTTCACGATGCTGTCTGTAGCGTCCGTAGCGGTGGGTCTGGGCCTTCGCTTGGTGAATGGCGATATGATGCTAGTGACGGCATTAACGATCCTTATCCTAGCTCCTGAGTATTTCCTACCGGTACGTATGGTGGGAGCCGATTATCATGCGACTTTGAATGGTAAAGAGGCGGGAGAAGCGATTCAAGCCATTATTGATATGCCGATACAAAAGATGGATGTAACGTTACCTAATGGATTCTCCTATTCTTGGAGATCGGATAGTCAGCTAACGTTATCTCATGTACAGGTTCAGCATGAAGCTGAGGGACCACATTCTTTACAGGATGTAACCTTGCATATTCAAGGAATGCGTAAGATTGGAATTATTGGTGAAAGTGGTGCGGGTAAATCAACATTGATAGATGTTCTAAGTGGATTCCTGCCGCCTTCATCAGGTGATGTCGAATTGAACGGGCATCGTCTTCCGGCTCTAACAGATGAATCGTGGCAGAATCAGATGACGTATATTCCACAGAGCCCGTATCTGTTCAGTAGCAGTCTCGCAGATAATGTGAAGTTCTACACACCGAATGCTAGCCAGGAAGAAGTAGAACAAGCAGTAAAGAATGCGGGATTGTTGGATCTCGTGAGTAGCTTGCCGCTTGGCTATGATGAGGTCATTGGTGGTGGAGGTCGTACGCTTAGCGGCGGACAGGCGCAGCGTGTTGCGCTTGCGCGAGCGTTCCTCAGTGATCGCCCCGTTATTCTATTAGATGAACCGACGGCACATTTGGACATTGAGACGGAGTATGAGTTGAAGAAGACGATGCTCTCTCTTTTTGAAGGGAAATTAGTATTTCTTGCAACTCACCGATTACACTGGATGCCTGACATGGATCAGATCATAGTGATGGATCAAGGAAAGGTCGCTGAGATCGGTACCCACGAGGAGCTACTTGCCTGTAAGGGCGTGTATTATGCATTAATTAGATCACAACTGGAAGGTGTGCTATGAGACGCGAACAATGGCTACGGCCTTATATCACTTCATACTTCTGGCGGTTCGTAGTGATTGTTGCACTGGGTGCCCTGACGGTATTTACGGCAAGTAGTCTGATGTTCTCGTCAGGATACCTCATCTCCAAGTCTGCTCTTCGTCCAGAGAATATCTTGATGGTGTATGTGCAGATTGTCATCGTAAGAACCTTCGGAACGAGTAGATCTGTGGTTCATTATGTGGAGCGTCTCGTGGGTCATGATACGATTCTACGTATTCTATCGAAAATGCGCGTACAGATGTATCGGATTCTGGAACCCCAAGCATTATTTATTTCATCACGGTTTCGTACCGGGGATATCCTTGGAATTCTAGCAGAAGATATTGAGAAGTTACAGGATGTGTATCTACGTACTATTTTTCCAAGTCTAGTAGCCTTGTTGTTATATACAGTCTCGATAATAGCATTGGGACAATTCGATTTGCAATTCGCGTTATTCATGGCATTGTATCTGCTCATTCTGATCTTGGTTCTACCGTGGATTTCTTTGTGGCTTACGAAGAAAAAGAATAAGCAGTCACAGCAGATGCGTGGTCGGTTGTATCAGACGTTAACAGATGCTGTACTCGGTATGAGTGATTGGGTGATCAGCGGTAGACCAGCTCAATTCGTGGAGCTCTATGAGGGTGATGAACTAGAAGTAGCAAGAATAGATCGTAAGCTAAGTGCTTGGGCGAGATGGAGACAATTGATCGGCCAAGCCACTGTGGGTATTGCAGTAGTCTGCATGTTGTATTGGGCAGGTCAGCAGTATGCTGATGGAGCAATTGCGTCTACGATGATCGCTGCGTTTGTACTTATTGTTTTCCCATTGATGGATGCATTCCTACCGATCTCTGAGTCTGTGGAGAAAATACCACGTTATCAAGGTTCTTATGCAAGGTTGAGAGAAATTGAGGATGCAGGTATTCAGGTGAAAGGTTTAGTTCAGAATGATCATTCTGAAGCTGGAGAGTCCTCTCCGATGGGAATCGTTAGCGACGATCTTGTTAATAGAGCCAGACAGGATGCACATATTAAGATTGATCGCGCCTCCCATCGATATGTTGCAGAAGGTCCGTGGTCTTTCGAAGACATTACATTAGATATACCTCAAGGGAAGAAAGTAGCCATCATGGGACGAAGTGGTGCTGGGAAATCGACGCTACTGAAATTGATCCAAGGTGCGGTTACACCTGAACAGGGTAGTGCTACGATTCAAGGGACGGATGCCAGTCGATTCGGAGAACATATTCCTAGTCTTATTTCCGTATTGAACCAAAGTCCTCATTTATTCGATACATCCGTTACGAATAACATTCGGCTGGGGAAACTTGATGCATCAGATGAGGAGATTAGTGAAGTAGCTCGGAAAGTGAAGATGGATCGTCTGATTGAATCGCTTCCTAAGGGGTATAAGACCGCCATGCATGAGACGGGACAACGATTCTCAGGGGGCGAACGACAACGGATTGCGTTGGCACGTGTCCTGTTACAGGATACATCTGTTGTCATTCTTGATGAACCAACCGTAGGCCTCGATCCAAGGACAGAGAATGACCTACTCTCGACGATCTTTGATACCCTAGAAGGGAAATCACTGGTCTGGGTAACCCATCATCTCGTCGGAGCGGAACATATGGATGAGATTATCTTTATGGAGAACGGAAAGATTGAGATGAGAGGTTCTCATGCGGAACTCATGGAGAAATACCCACGTTACCGCAATCTGTATCATCTTGATCGACCTGAGGCATTTTTTTCATGAGGGATTGTGAGTGGGAGGGTTAAGGGATCGAGAAATAGCTAGATTAATAGAATTAGATATAAAGATAGAGATAGAGATAGAGATAGAGATAGAGATAGAGATAGTCCGTCCTATAAAAATTAGCGGTGAATGATAAAGGTACTTTCCATTATGGAAGGTGCCTTTTGTGTTACAAGATAGAAGTTAGGTGATAGACTTGTGAGTAAGAGTGTAAGTATTTCCCACTAGAAAGGGAAGGGGATTGAGCAGATGTCGGGGTTTCATGTAGTCGTAACAAATTATGAGGATAACGATTTACTTCAAGTGGAGGAATTAATGAAGCTATGTCTCGAGGGAGAGAATCTTGGACGAATTGATCATCCACGTCGAATATTTGCATTTACTGCAAAACGTATAGATAAAGTGATTGGATACGTGGTTGGATGGACAAATAAGATGCATCCATATTGTACATATATCTCCATCGTTATTCATCCTGCGTATCAGGGCTTGAGCGTTGAAACCCTATTACTGCATGAGGTCGAGAGATTGGATGTGATATACCCCTTGCAAGCTTCTATTTGGGAGACGGCTCAATACCTTAACATGACATATAAGAACAACGGATTCACAGAAGTAAGAAGGACATATATGCCTGAATTAGATCCAGATGATGTGATGCCATGGTTAGAGAAAGTAATGCCACACCTCGAGGGTGGTCAAGATATCATTTTTAAGAGCTTATATGAAGTTGGTCGGATCCCTGAGATCATGATCATGAAGGAACTCATAACCATTGTAAGACAAGTGTATGAAGAGACTCACCTCGTAAATCGCTTAGGAATTCATGATGATGAAAGTTGGATGCGTTTTTTGCAGGCAGATGATCTTATTATTGAAGCTTCCTTTATAGCAATGGATAGAAGTGATAATACGATACTTGGCTATGCTTTATTACACCATTCAGAACAACCAGGATATGTGGAATTAGGTTGGAGAGGATGTAAGGAGGATAAGGTTAATCTAGGTAATCTCTTGAAGCAATTAACTGCGAATCAAATCACATATGCTCATGCTCAGGAGTATACCCTGAAAGCCGAAATTGACTCAACAGATCATTATCAAATGGAGATGTTGGCAGCGTTCCCCTTTAAGCCAGCTCCTACGTGGATCACATATCAAAAACAAAACACGAATTAATGAAATATTTCTTGAATAGCCTGATACGAAAAAAGAAGACCGTCCAGCAATGATACCTGCTGAACGGTCTTTTGAAACGCAGACGTAATTAAGTATTTATTAGTCTTCCTTCGGATGGATCATTTGTTCAGGGCGAACAACCTTATCGAACTGCTCTTCTGTTAATAGATTACTGCGTAGAGCCGCTTCTTTAAGTGTCAGACCCTCTTTATGCGCGAGCTTAGCTACAGCTGCAGCATTCTCGTATCCGATATGCGGATTGAGAGCAGTAACTAGCATGAGGGATTGGTCTAAGTTACGCTGAATAACGGCATAATTAGGCTCAATTCCTACAGCACAGTTATCGTTGAATGAACGCATAGCATCTGCTAATAGACCTGCAGATTGAAGGAAATTATAGATAATGACTGGCTTGAACACATTTAACTCGAAGTTCCCTTGGCTAGCTGCAAATCCGATTGCCGCATCGTTACCCATGACTTGGCATACGACCATCGTAAGTGCTTCACTTTGCGTTGGGTTCACTTTACCTGGCATGATGGAACTTCCGGGTTCATTTTCTGGAATAATGAGTTCACCAATCCCACATCGTGGACCACTAGCTAACCATCTCACATCATTTGCAATTTTCATGAGATCTGTGGCAAGCGCTTTCAGGGCCCCATGGACATAGACAAGTTCATCGTGGCTTGTGAGGGAATGGAATTTGTTCGATGCTGAAGTGAAGGTTTTACCTGTTAAGGTACTGATCTCCTCAGCGACCATGTCTCCGAATTTCGGATGAGCATTAATTCCTGTTCCAACGGCAGTACCACCAATAGCGAGTTCACGAACATATTCAACACTGCTTTGAATCATCGTCTCTGTCTTCTCAAGCATTCTGTGCCATCCACTAACTTCTTGACCTAAGGTTATAGGCGTAGCATCTTGTAAATGTGTTCTTCCAATCTTGATAATGTCTTGGAATTTCTCCATTTTGAGGCGGAATGTCTCTTTAAGCTGTTGTAGAGAAGGTAGTAATTGATCTTCGACGGCTATAAGTGCAGCCATATGCATTGCTGTTGGGAACGTATCATTGGAGCTTTGAGATTTGTTCACATCATCGTTAGGGTGAATGCGCACAGTACTATCCTTTTGAGATAATAGCTGATTCGCACGATTCGCAATGACTTCATTAACGTTCATATTGGACTGGGTACCACTGCCTGTCTGCCAGACGGCGAGCGGAAAGTGTTCATCGAGTTTACCTTCGATAATCTCATCAGCAGCCTCAACAATGGCTTGTACCTTGAGTGGGTCCATTTTGCCAAGCTTACCGTTGGCTAGTGCAGCACTTTTCTTAAGGATTGCAAATACCCGGATCAGATCCAAAGGCATTTTCTCAGTACCAATTTGAAAGTTCTCAAAGCTGCGTTGGGTCTGTGCCGCCCATAGCTTGTCCGCAGGCACTTTTATTTCACCAATTGTATCTTTCTCGATTCTGTACTCCATCTGCACGTCGTCCTCCTCTATAAAAATCATTCCTACTTAGAAAATATATCATAATTTAAGGGTAAACTGACAAATGGATTTCATCATTGGATGGAGGAGCAGAAGAATGGACATTATATGTAAAACGATATTATAAACGTTACAGATCCTTTATACTTGAAATTGAGACAATACGGAAGCATATTGTAATAAGAAATTTATTTATCGTAATGGGAGAGGGACATATGTGGACTGTGATCGTGGCTATAGTGAGTGTTATTGCCGTGCTGATGTTAGTTCTTATTACTGCAAGTATTTATTTATACAACGTAGGTATTCTACGTAATAATAAGGATTTCATGAATGCCGATCCTAACTTGATAAAAGCAACACATCCTTGGGAATATGCTAACGATTGGTTGCAGACACAGCCAATGGAGACTGTTCATATTCGGTCTGATGATGGTTTGCAGTTAGCAGGCTATTATGTTCCTTCACTGACGGATTCGAATAAAGTCGTCATTCTGGCACACGGATACTCAGGGCAAGGAAGAGACATGTCGAACTTCGCCAAGATGTATCAGGATCTTGGATATCACGTACTGATGCCAGATGACAGGGGACATGGTCAGAGTGAAGGACATTACATTGGGTTTGGTTGGCATGATCGCAAGGACTATCTGAAATGGATTGATTATATTATTAAAAGCCAAGGGGAAGATTCGCAAATTATTCTTCATGGCATCTCTATGGGTGGATCTACTGTATTAATGACGAGTGGCGAACCTTTGCCTGACCAGGTGAAGTGTATCGTGTCTGACTGTGCCTATACTTCGGTTAAAGATATTTTGAGCTATCAATTGAAAACCATGTACAAATTACCAGCCTTCCCGTTGATTCCATTAACGAGCCTAATATGCAGAATGAAGGCAGGATATTTCTTTGGAGAAGCTTCAGCAGTAACTCAGGTAAGTCGAACCAAACTTCCGATTCTGTTCATCCATGGTGATGAAGATAAGTTCGTTCCTTATGATATGGTACACCGCTTATACGAAGCCGCAGGCAGTGAGAAGGAACTGTTATCCGTACCTAATGCCCAGCATGGGAACGCCTATTTCGCAGATAAAGAAGGGTATGGTAACAAGTTGACCTCGTTTGTGGGCCGGTATGTATTCTAAAGCAAAAGAGTGTTCGTGATTCATGATGAAGGTCATGATTACGAACACTCTTTTCTTTGAAAAATGTATTACACGACTCTCCGAAATTGACTCGAATACAACTCGCAATAGAACCCTTTCGCAGCAAGCAGTTGCTCATGATTACCTTGTTCAATGATTTGGCCACCATTCATGACTAATATTTTATCAGCATCTTGAATGGTGCTTAAGCGGTGGGCAATGACGAAGCTCGTTCGGCCCTTCATCAAGTTCTTCATAGCTTCTTGGATATGCATCTCTGTCCGCGTGTCTACGCTACTTGTAGCCTCATCAAGAATGAGAATTGAAGGGTTAGCTAGAATCGCTCTAGCAATCGTAAGGAGTTGTCGTTGTCCGTGACTCAGATTACTTCCTTCGGCTTGTAAGATCATATCGTAACCGTGGGGTAATCTTGATATAAAGCCATCCGCATTAGCGAGTTTAGCGGCCGCTTTAATTTCCTCATCCGTAGCATCCAACCGACCGAAGCGAATGTTATCACGAATGCTACCAGAGAACACATACGCATCTTGTAGAACCATACCTACTTCCGTACGGAGGTTGTTCTTATCGAGTTCACGAATGTCCAAACCATCAATGGTGATACGGCCTTCGTTGATGTCATAAAATCGGGTTAATAAATTGACGATGGTTGTTTTTCCAGCACCTGTGGGTCCGACAAGCGCGATTTTCTCACCAGGATTAGCGACGAAGGAAACATTCTGGAGAATAGGAGCATCAGGTCGGTAACTGAAAGAAACGTTATCGAATTGAACCTGGCCACGCATGTCATGTGAGACAACCCCGCCTTGGTCTTCTGTATACTCTGATTCTAATTCCATAATCTCGAATACACGCTCAGCACCTGCTACAGCCGATTGAATCATATTATATTGATTGGCAAGTTCGGTGATTGGACGTCCGAATTGCTTGGAGTAGTTAAGGAAACTGACGATGATGCCAACGGTGGTTAAATCTTTAAATACCATCCATCCCCCAATGGCAGCTATGAGCGCAAAGTTAAAGTTATTAACTGCGTTCATGACAGGACCTACGAGTCCAGCAACAATCTGAGCTTTCGTGCCCACCACATTGAGTTGTTTATTAATAGCTTTGAAGCGCTTAATCTCGGTTGCTTCACGTCGATACAGCGCAACTACCTTTTGTCCTTGAATCGTCTCTTCAATGAATCCGTTCAGTTCACCCAGATGTGTCTGTTGACCCTTGAAATATTTGCGTGTCAGGCTAGAAATCTGGCGGGTAGCCAAGAGAATAAGAGGGATCGTAATTAGACTGACTATCGTTAACGAAAGATTCAGGCTTAACATAATGACGAGTGACCCCGATAGGGTGATAAGGCTAGTTAGTAATTGAATGACACTCTGATTAAGCGAATTGGATACATTCTCAATATCATTGGTCGTTCGGCTCATCAGTTCCCCAGTGCTATGGGTATCGAAGAACTTTAGAGGTAATGATTGATATTTCTCAAAAAGATCATGTCGTAGTTCAAGCACTGTTCGCTGGGATACACCACTCATGACATAAGATTGTACCCACGATACGGCACTTCCCAATAAATAAATACCTAACATTAATAAACAGAGCCACAACAGACCGTTGTAATCTTTAGGCATGATGTAGTTATCAATCGCTTTACCAATGAGGTATGGACCGATAAGGGAGATGACTGAGCTTAGAAAAGTAGAAATATAGACGATGATTAGTCCCGTTCGTTGACGTCTCAGATAGGTCCATAGTTTGGAAATCGTAGCAGCTGTATTCTTGGGTCGCACTTTCGGGATAGGTCCTGGCCCTCTGCCGCCGCCCATACCCATGGTTGGTCCCAATGGTTTAAAAGAATGATTAGAGCTTGGCTTAGCTGATTCTGACATGCTCTTGTTCCTCCTTCCGTTGGGATCGGTAAATATCTTGGTAGATGGAACTACTCTTAATAAGCTCATCATGGGTTCCTTCGGCTGCAATCGTACCGTTGTCACCCAGAACTAGAATCTGATCTGCGTCGATGACCGAGGAAATCCGCTGGGCAATAATAATGGTAGTTGTATCTTTCATAAGTTCTTTGAGTGCTTTCTGTATACGAGACTCTGTTCCTAAGTCTACGGCGCTAGTGCTGTCGTCCAGAATTAATATGGCAGGACGCACGAGTAATGCTCTCGCAATCGAAATTCGTTGTTTCTGACCACCGGATAGATTGACGCCTTTTTGACCGAGAACGGTGTTATACCCATCAGGCATACGCATGATGAAATCATGTGCTTCTGCGGCCTTTGCGCATGCTTCAATCTCATCTTGTTCTGCATCATCTTCGCCGAAGCGAATGTTGTCTCGAATTGAGCCTGTGAACAGAATAGATTGTTGCAAAGCCATACCAATCTGACCTCTTAAATTATCCAAGGGGATGTCTTTGACGTCGGTCCCATCAATCAGCACACTGCCGCTCGTCGTATCATATAAGCGAGGAATAAGACTAATGAGTGTTGACTTACCAGACCCTGTGGCACCAAGAATGGCGAGTGTCTGACCGGGTTTCGCTTGGAAAGATATATCTTGAAGAACTAGGTCCTCCTGAGCAGTGTCATAGGCAAACGATACGTTCTTAAACTGAATATGACCGGAATGAATGATAGATGTGATTTCTTTCGATCTCGTGAACGTAGGGTCTATAATCTCAGTCTCAGTATCCATGACTTCATTGATCCGCTCAGCGGATACTTTGGCACGGGAGACGAAAGGAAGCATCGTGCTAATCGTGAGCATTGAGAATAATAACTGCGTGACATAGTTAATGAAGGCAATTAGCTCTCCTGTTGAAAGGGAACCACCTCGGGTAAGTCCTCCACCATACCACAATACGGCAACCACGCTTATATTTAGAATTAGTGTCATGATAGGCATATTTAGAGAGATCAGCCGTGCGGCCTTAATAGCAATATGGGTATACTCTTCATTAGCTTTACCGAAACGTTTGCGTTCATAGTTCGCTCTGACGAATGCTTTTACAACCCGAATGCCAGATAAATTCTCCTGAAGCACGTTATTTACGGCATCTAACTTAGATTGGACTTTGGAGAACAGCGGGAAGGACTTACGGATGAGAACGACCAATAAAATAAATAACAGCGGAGTGGCTATGGCTAGAATGAGTGTTAATTTCGGACTAATCGATATCGCCATAATAAAGCTTCCGACAAACAGAAGCGGGGAACGAATAAAGCCACGCATAATGATTTGAATAAAAGCCTGCATCTGCATGACGTCATTGGTTAATCGGGTAATGAGCGAACCGGTCTTTATTTGATCTAGATTGCGGAAAGAGAAGGTCTGAACTTTCTCGAATAAGGCATTCCGCAAATCCCGTCCAAAGTTCTGAGAGGCGATGCTCGAGAACACAGTACAACCCACGCCTCCAATGGCACCAATGAGTGCTACGCCAAGCATCATAAGGCCCGTCTTCTGGATATGAGGCAGGTCGCCCGTCATGATGCCATCATTAATGATACTAGCCATCATGATGGGTTGTAATAAATCCATCCATACCTCAAGTATCATGCACAGAGGACCTAATAGACTGGCTACCCAGTAAGGTTGTAAATACGATTTTAATTTCCACATAAAGGTCTACCTCACGGATTCGTAGGATTATCGGATTCATTCTCCTGTATTTCAAATAAATGAGTGAACTGTTGAATGATATCATCGACGGCTTTTAATTCTCCACTAATGACTTGTTCGATCGACTTGAATTCAGGCTGTTCAAGTTGTTGCATTAAGGTTGAACGTTTAACTTGTAATTGCTTAAGAAACATAAGTACGCGTCCGCGGCGAAAGGTCTTCGCACCATGCATATTCTTGTCATCTCGATGGGAGGGACGTTGTGCTGAGGAGTCATCAGTATTCGTATGATCCAATTTCTTGCGCTTTCGATCGATATGTTCTCCGGAATCCTTGTGGTGATCGCGGTCACTGTGATGCCTACCATGAAGTCTTCCGCGTTCCCCAGAGTTAGAACTTCTTTCTGTGGCAGCTCGATCTAGGCTACTGATTTCTCTTCGTTTGCTTAATCCAGGAGTTGGAGAGCCTTGTTCCCTCTCGGATAATCCATCACGTGCAGTTATACGGCGTCGCATATTCAACACTCCTTAATTTAGAATTGATCGTATACATTTGTATACGTTACTATATGTATACAAATGTATACCTCTTAACAAATGCTGTCAATAACATATGTAACGATATATTGTAACCAACAGTTAGCAGGGAGTGCGCTGTGTTAGGTTGAATAACTACGCTGAATGACAAGAAGAGTATAAGGTGGGATTGAGTAGTTAGACTAAACGACCAAAAAACACAGCTCTGTTGGCAGCAGAGCTGTGCTGTATTCTAAGTTTGTTTTTCGAAATTTAGACTAGAGGTTGTTGGATTAATGTTGCAAAATTGAACTGATGTACATGACCATCATTGAGTGTAGTGGATCCAGTTACAAAGTGAACATGCTTACCATTGCCAACAGGAATTGCACGGCCGGTTCTAATTTTTTTGAGATTGTGGAAATGATTCAAGAAGTCGGTATGTGTGAGATCAATCTCGTGAATATGACTGTCGCCTACTCTGATGACTTGACCCGTAACACCTGCGAACCGATGATTATGTCTATCAGCACCTTCTTCGGCTAGCTTTGTACTACCTTCAAATTCGTGAACATGTGTTTGTGCTCTGGTTATTGTGTTTTTTCGGGTGATCTTATTATTTCTTGTTATCTTACTGGTTCTTGAGATCTTATTTATCATGGGTATAAGCCCTCCTTAGGTGTTAACAAAGGTATCTTATTACGATGTGGCGAAGAATGTGCTAGGCGAGTATCTTGGTAAACGGAGGTCATGATGAATAAACCAAAAAGACTAATGGCAGGATCTAAGATTGCTATCATATCCCCATCGAATGGACTACCCATTGTATTTCCGGGTATCTATGAGCTTGGATTACAGAATCTCCAACATATCATGGGTTTTGAAATCATTGAAATGCCTACAGCGAGAATGTCCCAAGAAGATTTATATAGGAATCCGAAGTGGCGTGCAGATGATATCAATGAATGTTTTAAGAATGATCAGATTGATGGGATCATTACATCTATTGGAGGTTATGAATCGGTAAGGATTCTACCGTATTTAGATACAGAGATCATTATGAATAACCCTAAGTTCATCATGGGTTTTTCAGATGCCACGACTTTCTTGTCGTATTTTAATTTATTGGGGATGGTAACTTTCTATGGACCCTCTGTGATGGCAGGGCTTGCGCAGTTACAACATTTACCTGATGCAAACACACAACATATCAAGTCGATTTTGTTAGAAGATCATTATCCATACACATATCAACCTTTTTCGACATGGACAAATGGTTATCAAGATTGGGTTAATCCGAATACGTTGGGACAATGTAGAGAATTTCATAATAATGAAGCGGGGTGGACCTTTATTCAAGGAAATACAATAGAAACGGGTTGTGCATGGGGTGGCTGTATTGAAGTGCTAGAATTCATGAAGTCAACGGTGTACTGGCCAAGCGGATCCTTTTGGAGTGATAAAATACTATTCTTCGAAACGTCAGAAGAGAAGCCTACGCCGGGACAAGTAGGATATATGCTCCGAAATTACGGTATGCAAGGCATCTTCCAGCAGATTAAGGGCGTGATCTTTGGCAGAGCCAAAGATTACTCAAATGAAGAGAAGCAAGAACTGTATCAAATCCTGTTAAGTGTCATCAGGGATGAATTTGGCGCAAGTAAGATCCCGATTGTTGTCGATGTAGACTTCGGGCATACGGATCCCAAATTAATCATCCCCTTAGGTGGATTAGTGCAGCTAAATCCTACAACAGGAGAAATAGTTCTCATGGAAAGTCCATTTGCCTAAATAGGAAACTAGAAAGAATAAAGAAAGCTATAGAAAGCTATAGAAAGCTATAGAAAGCTATAGAAAGCTATAGAACGCTATTGAACAGGAACTGTTAATTGAGAGTACGCCATAGGCGTGCTTTTTTTTCATTCCATTAACTTGATGCTGTGTCTGTCGTGAATGCATGTGACCACGCCTTTTTCAATTGTAGAATGCCTCGCTCCATATCACATACATCCATTCCTCCGAAGCCCATATAGATTCTAGGGAGTGATTTACTTGAATGTAATCCCGCATACTGTGAACCGTATACCCGAACGCCTTCGGATAAAGCCAATTCTATTAACTGTGATGCACTGTAGGATGTATTGACGGTTAATTCAATGTGAAGTCCGGCATGATCCCCTTGGATGTGGATATGATCTGAGAAGTGTAGTGCGAGTAACTGTGTTAGAGAGGCATGTTTCTTACGATAGACATGTCGAATCCGTCGGATATGGCGATACCAATGACCGCGTTCTATGAATAGGCTCATGGCTAATTGGTCAATACGCGATGGGCTGGAGAGAATGTGTTCCATCGTTTGCAATTTCTCCAATAGAGAGAGAGGGAGAACCACATAGTTCATGCGTAACGCAGGTGTAAATGCTTTGGAGAATGTACCCGTGTAAATCACGACGCCCTTATGATCAAGCCCTTGAAGTGAGGGGATCGTTCTGCCGGTATAGCGGAATTCACCATCGTAATCGTCCTCAATAATGTACGCGTGATGGTGATAGGCGAAATGGAGCATTTCCATTCTGATATTGTAGGGCAAAGGATGGCCTGTAGGACGCTGGGAGGGTGTAACATAGATAGCCTGGATATTCTGATCCTCTAATTCAGATATCGAGAGTTGATGATCATGAAGAGGGACAGGCACGATATTCCAACCATGTTGGGTAAAGAGATCTCCAACCTGAGCAATGCCATCTTGTTCGAAGGCAACGTTCATAGGCGAAGAAAAGAGTTGCGTGAGGATATGAATACTATAGGAGATACCCGATCCGATCACGATTTGTTCAGGTGAGCACGATACGCCTCGAGAATTTTTTAGATAGTGAGTGAGTTGCACGCGTAAATCGTATTCGCCCTTAGGGTCTCCATATTGGTGAATGGTGCCGCCGCTTAGGGAAAGAGCATCAGTCAAGACAGATCTCCAAGCGGATAGCGGGAAAGAATGGCCATCTACCGCCAATAGATCGAAATCGACCATATTATTTGTTGATGTTGGAGCGGGTTCATTACATGTCGGTGAGCGATGCGTAAGCGTGGTGCTGTTATGATCTCTAAGATCTTCCAAGGTCTGAATCGATTGAGGATTGACGACATAGAGACCGGATCGAGGTTTACTAAGAACGTAACCTTCTTCTAGTAGCAGGTGATAGGCGGTTTCAATGGTTGTTTTGCTAAGAGAAGACTGTTGACGAAGAGAACGGATAGAAGGTAACTTCGTACCATCTGTGATGTCATTGTTTTGAATAAGCGCTCGAATATGTCTATATAACTGCATATATAACGGACCTTGCCCATCTTGCGGTAGCATAATATCGAACATGATAACCTCAATCTGACCTCTATTATATTTGAATAACTGTTACTTTTTAGGAGGTCAAATCCATTATAGACTAGGCATTAGAAGTACATCAAGAACGCAATAGAAAGAAGGAGTCCTATGTCTCAAATTGTTCATATTGTGATTGAGCAGATGAATGCGCAACTTGAGAAAGTCGTTAATGGTGTGCAGCGTTTATCGGAAGAAGAGGTCTGGTTGAGATTAGCCCCGAACATGAATAGTGTTGCGAATCTATGTATTCATTTAGCTGGGAGTGAGTATCAGCACTTTGTTAGTGGGTTGGGTAATAAACCGTTTATAAGAGAAAGATCGCAAGAGTTCGATCGGGTTGGTGGATATACGAAAGAGCAATTACTTGATCAACTTCAGACAGTTCGTAGAGAGTCTATTCAGGTGCTGAATGGCATTACGGATGAAGATTTACAAAGACAGGTGAAGATTTATTTCAATGGTGAGGATTGGAAGCGGATGAAGGGGATAGATGCTGAAGAATCGGAGCGATATGTAGTTAGATCCATTCAAAGCCATTTAGTATATATAGCAGAACATATGGGATATCATACGGGTCAGATCGTGTTAATCACCAAGTTGCTATTAAAGAGTAGTGCGACGCTTTAAGAATAGGAGTGGAGACTGTTGACAAGACTCGTTGAGGCAAGATTAGAAGCGTTAGGGATTGTACTTCCGGAAGGGAGCGAACCCTCAGCTAATTATATGAACTATAGCATCGTGAATGGATTGATCTATATATCGGGCAAAGGTCCGTCGGGTCATCCTAAAGGGAAATTGGGTAGTGATTATTCAACGAAAGAGGGGTATGAGTTCGCAAGACAGGCGGGAATAGAAGTGCTCGCAGTTCTCAAACAGGCGTTAGGCAGCTTAGATCGGGTGAATCGGGTCATTAAAGTTCAAGGGCTGATAAATGCGTCTTCCGAATTTGAGGAGCATCATCTCGTTCTGAATGGTTTCTCTGATCTGATGCAGGAGGTATTTGGTGAAAAGGGAATTCATGCTCGTTCAGTCATGGGCGCTGTGTCATTACGAGGGAATCTTCCACTTGTGGTGGATTCTATATTTGAGATTAACGAAGTGGGATTGGGAACCAGAATTAGTTGAATAGGCTATAGATGCTGAGAATAATTAAAAACAGCGCGAATCGTACCATTTGATGACTTAAGGTGATTCTTCCTTGTAAAAGAAATTCGTTCCTAACGGCACCTATTTGGATGAGGAAAAACCCGACAGTAACGAGCGTAATCCATGTAAATGTATGCCCAAGAAATAGCGATGTTAGCAGCACGCTAATACTACCTGTAATAATGAAAATAGAATTTGTCGTGGGAATGTTCTTGCCTTTCAGCTGAACCAAGCCCAATACAAGGTGAAATAGTGCGTAAATATAACTAACGCTCCAAACCACGATCATCATAATTACCTACCTCCTGAAAATAGTCTCGCACCGATTATTTTCTTAAAGTATGCTCGGGTCTATTCAATAATGACCACATGATCAATCCGAAAAGTACACCGGATATAGGAAATATTACGAATGAGATTGCAACTTCTCTAATAAATGCTTGAGCATTAAACCCGTTATCCAAAACAGATGCAAATAACGTATACAATACTGCAGTGGTTAATCCCCAATCGATGATCCCTCTTCTGATAATGAAGGAAGTCTTTCCTTTACGGATTAGCTTTTCTCTATGTGAGATCGTCATTTAAATCGCCTCGCTTTAATTTAGTGAGTATCAGACAAGTGTGTCATCATTAATCATCTTTCTTGTTCTTCAAATCTAGCTTGTTCTCTATTCTTACTAAGGTGTCTAATATTTCTCTGTTTATGTTTCGAATCATAAATATTAATAACCCAGCCTTGAAGTATCTTAAGCTGGGTTTAATGGTTTATTTTTTCTTATTGTGATAGTGATAACCTGTGCAAAGTCCTTTTTGTTTAGATTTTGCGGAGCAATTATGCCCGCCATTCTTATCGGTTCTTCCTGAATGTGCATAAGCAGAAGAGGAGATTCCTAGTAATACGGTCAAAGCAATGGATAATACGATAATTTTTTTCATGTACGCACCTTGAATGTGGCCTGTGACTCAGGCATATTAGATTTCTTAACTATTTTACAATGACTACCATACTTGGTGTATGGAGTTTATTCTAATAATTCTGGATTAAATTCCTTTTCCAACTATAAGTAATTGTCCACCGTTAGTTATAAGTTCCTATGTGTCTTCTCATCAATATAGATCTCAAGCGCTTTAATTCCCCGACGAGCTAGCTTGATAAATAAAATTGAACAATAAATTCCGATTACAATAAGCCCTACATAAATGATTAACAGAAAAATAGGGAATATTGTGAACCACTCAATGGCGTGGGACATGCTATCCATTAGAAATCACTTCCTTTCTGATTGCGTAATAAGCGTACATCGATTTAAGTAACATTATAAGCGATAAATCAGGTGATAAGGGTAAATTAACCATATGATAAAATAAATGACTGATGTAAGAGATAATTGAAATCGATTTGTTCACAAGAAATAACCCGGACTTCGCCCGGGTTATTTCTTTAACATATAAATGCCTGAGGAGGGAATGCCTACGACAAGTATTTGAGAATGACGCGATAGATAAGTACTGCTGCTTCGGCTCTTGTCAGTGTCTGTTCAGGACGGAGGGTGTTACTATCGCCTTGAATGATTCCTTCCTTGACCAATAGTGCAGCACTTTCCTTGGCATAGTCTGCAAGCCTCGCTGTATCGGTAAAACCACTAAGATCAGATACACTGCCGATTTTCAGTTTATCCAGTTTTAAGGCTCTAGTTAACAGTACCATCATTTCTTGTCTAGAGATAAACGCTTGGGGTTCGAAGCGATCTCCTCCAGTTCCAAGGGTGAGTCCAATCTTCTTAGCAATGCTCAAAGCGTCATAATAATAAGAATTGGATGCAACATCCTTAAAGTTGGTAGTTGCACCACCTTCGAAACCGAACACTCTCACTAGGAGTAGAACGAAATCAGCTCTTGTGATGTTTTTCCCTGGCTCGAAAGTGTGATCCGTAGTTCCTTTGATAATCCCTTTGGCTGCAAGATACTCAATAGCGGTCTTCGCCCAATCAAAGCGTGCACCTATATCGCTAAATGAAGGGGTCTTATCCGGTTGCTTAGTCTCAGGCACGGGAACAGGGACTGGGTTCGTGCTATTACCCGAAGATCCGGAGCTTCCGTTGCTTGAGTTGCCTGTACCCGAACCACCACCAGTTGAATCCTGTGTTGTAACAACTCTGATATTACTGATCTTAGACAGGTTACCTGCTGCATCATAAGCGACGACAAAATAACGATATTTCGTATTTGGCATTAATCCGCTGTCCCTGAATTCTGTTTTGTCTGTCGTTGTGATTAGGGCGTCATCACGATAAACCTTGTAGCCTACAACCCCCTTATTATCAGAAGAAGGAGTCCATTTAAGCTCTATGGCTGTGTTGGATATGGCTACGGCCTTCTCTATGGTCGGTTCCATCGGCGCCTCAGTGTCTACAATGGTCGGTGACCACCAGTTACCTGACACCACCATCGCGCTTAACAATCGAAGCGTGTTACCGAAATAAACGTCTTCATCCGTAGAAAGCTTCACATTATGATCCCACAAACGGTTAAGCCAATTTTGGTTCTTTGCATCTAGCATTGCAGCAACCATCATTGGAGTGGAGAATGAATTATCACTATACTCCTCTAATGGTTCTGAGCCATCCAGCTTGTAGCCGGCTAAGATTTGGCTTGGATCGTCGTTTGTCTTCTTGCGTATCCAATCGGTGAGCTTGTTCAATTGCCCCTTCGCCCGGGCATCTCCTGTTAGAAGGTAATCTGTACCGATGCGCCAAGGCGTACGAGAAGAATTATAGCTATAATCGCCGTCCGTTACCGACTCAAGGAATTCTGGCTCTGCGGGAACGTATTTCCCATCCTTCTTCACTACAAAGTCAGGAAGAAGTCCGGCATTAGGACTGAAGTTTGTGTAGAGTTCCTGAGTGATCGAATACGTCTTGTCGATCACGAGGTCCCAATTGCGATCTCCCGTTACATTACGGAAATCTCTCAGGTGTTGAAGCATAAAGTCGGATGGACGTGTCGCGGTTCCGTACTTGGGATCGCTGTCATCTACCCAATCGGCTAGTTTTAAAGTCCACTCGGTATGATTGACGTCGTTTTCCATAATGGCATTAATCACTTTTTTAGCTTCTGCTAAATAATTGATTTCTCCACCGCTTCCCCACTGGCTATCCGCTAGCAGTAAAGCGTATGCAATGTCCATATCTCCATCTGTAGCGGAGTCAACACCGTCGACATCAACGATGTCCTGGCCTGTGTCACCCTGCTTCCAAGCCATCAGGTCAGGGTTGATGCTACTCGGATGAACTCTAAAGTAACGGTACAATCCATCAAAATAAGACTTGGCTTCTGGATCATGCCCTGCCATATTAGCGGTAATTAACATACCGTAGCCATGCGCTTCAGAAACGGTAATCGCATCATAATCGACATCGAGTTCATCGTCATGTTCCTTCTCGAACCAATCGCCATCGGCATACCACACATAGTATTGAGCAGGGTCCGATTTCTTAAGATACGGATTAGCTTTCAAATATTTCTTCTTCCAATCATCAAATAAACGGGCCACGGTTGCATCGATTTGTGCTTGTGGCTGATGATTTGGTTTAATCGAGCCAGAGACTAAGCTCGTATGCTGAGGGAACGGTCTAAGCGTAGCTGCTCCTGTGGAAGAAGGCTTCGTCTTCAGACGAACCTCACTTGTAGCAAGTGATTCTGCTCCGCTCTCGTTCACGGCCTTCACCGTGTACAGATATTCCGTATTCGGATCTAATCCGATATCGGAATAGGAGGTTTGCGGGGTCTTTCCAACGAGAACGCCATTGCGGTATACATGGTAACCCTTTGGCTTGTTACCGGAAGACGCGGTCCATGTCAGGTCAATTTGGAAAGGAGATATTGCCTTACCACTCAACTGAGTGGGAGCTGTAGGAGGTTCAGACCCTGATGGATCTACTAGTGTGCTGACTTCTACTTTGTCGGAATTGTCTCTAGTACCTACGGACTTGATGATCAAATTGTATTGAATTGCTGGATTCAAATTCTCGATGGTTAAGCTGT
Source organism: Paenibacillus macquariensis (assembly GCF_900156375.1). Lineage (GTDB taxonomy): Bacteria > Bacillota > Bacilli > Paenibacillales > Paenibacillaceae > Paenibacillus_AQ > Paenibacillus_AQ macquariensis. The sequence goes on along the minus strand of NZ_FTNK01000015.1, from coordinate 94,413 downwards.
ATTGTGTCGTATTCGCTTTAACCTGTTGATAGACACTCCAGTGTTTGCTGACTTTATCATCCTTCTCATAAATTCGGAAACCTCTTACAGGTTCCTTGCTAGATGAAGGTGTCTTCCAAGTGAGAATAGCTTTATTGCCTTGTAGTTCAACCTTAGCCTCAACCACGGGATCTGGTTTGGTGTCTGTCCGTTTAATGCCGTAATGATCGTATACTTTCAGACCATTTTCGTCATAGCCTGACTTACCTTCATCTTCAACGGCTGCCGTCATAGCATCAAATTTTAGAACCTGATCCGAGAGGGACACATCGGTAAACATTTTCTTCTCAGGTTGTTTGTCGATTGCCGCGAAGTAGTCGTCGTAAGGAATTGGATTACCATCCTCATCTAGAATTTCCTCTGGTTCGCCGTCTTCTCCAATTTGATACTGGTTATTCTTATAATAAAACTTATTTCCGAATGCATTCGACATAAGGTAAACCGTTCCTTTGGGATTGATGACGTTGCCATCATCGTCTTTCTGCAACTCCGACGGATCGATAACTTTGTCGCCATACATTTGGAAAGACCTCATATACATATGATCGTGGGCCTCAAATACCATATCGATTCCGAGCTCGTCAAATACGGGAATCAGATTTTTTTTGTAAAATTGAACGCGTTCATCTTCCCATTGAGCTGAATTATCACCAGCTGCATAAGGCGATTTGTGGAACATGACGAATTTCCACTTCTTATCTGACTTCGCAACCGTATTTTGCATCCAGGTCACTTGATTCCAAAATTGTTCTTTCTTGTCGTCATCCCAATCAACTTTGCTGCCATCCTCACTGATTTTTCCGTCAAATTGTGAGTTGAAGACCATATATAGTCCGTCACCGTACTCGAATGAATACACGGATCCGTCGTGCGTAGCATCTACAACTTTGCGAGGTAAGTTGAAGTGATTGTAAAAGTTATTGTTCGGTGTTGTCTCATCGCCGTCCCAATCTGAGATTTCATGTCCACCAAGTACTGGAACATATGGAACGTTTAATAAAGGTTCCTGCGCCAGACCTAGCATCCACTGCCATTGCTCTTCGAGATCGCCGTTATCGACCAAATCACCGGCACTGATAAGGAATTTAGGATCACCGATGTATTTGTTTGCTTTCTTGAATGTGTCCGCCCATGGCTCGAACTCTGATTCGCTCGAAGCCTGTGAATCGGAACCAACAATAAATCGATAGGGTTGTGGAGTAGCTGTATCTGTCATGAAAGATCCGATAGCACTCCACTCTGTGCCATTACCTACACGGAATTTGTATTGCGTTCCAGGTTTTAAATGATCAGCAATCACTTTATGGCTGAAGAACGTTGTTTTGTCCCCGGAGGATCTGTCATCCTGGGTCATATAAGTAGAAATTTCATCTGCAGTGCCAATATACTCTGTTGCCCCTTGGGGGAATATCCCACCTTGTATCTGGGAGGATTCAGCAACTTGTACTTTCGTATCGGTCATGATATCTGTATACCATGCTAATGCAATGCTCGTTTTTGGGTCACCATTAAAGGCCATATTAATGAGCTTCGGCATATTTGGTGAATCCTGTGCTGTGAAGCTCCATGTGATATCACGAACGATTGGACTATGATCTACACCTTGAATGGCTACTTTCGGTATCGTAACCGTGTAAGTTGTGCCGTATGTCAAAGCGTCATGTTCGATCGATAGAAGATCATCTTTCACATTAAATTGTAGACCTGGAACTTTTTGATTCTGGGCATCGACGACAGTAATGGCTGTGTCTGCTGCCAGAGATATCTCTTTATTGAATTTGACAACAAAAGGCGTGTTTACGGATACCTTCTTAGCGCCATCTCGAGGGAGATGCATTAGATCAATCGTAGGCTGAAAGGGCACTTTTCCCGGGATCGGTACGCCCTCCACAGAAATGTTCCGAATTCTGCTAGATCCGCCTCCGCCAATGCCGTCTGGATGTTCTTTAGTGTTGGTTGCTTTATTCGAGTTAACGAGCCAACGAATATATAATAATTCCTTATCGTCTGCATCTGGAAGCGGAAGCTTGTTGAGTTTACATGTATTATTCGAGCACTTGTAGCTTGATGAGGTATTCATCTGAATGGTGCCGTTTAGCACATCAGTCCATGTGGAACGATCCGTACTGATCTGCACTTTGAAATCGTTTGGGCCTGAACCAGACGAATTCTGTTCGGAGGATAACGTAATATCCTTGTAGGTGGCCGTTGAAACGGTCGCCAACCAATATTTCTTATCCTGGCCTTCATCCCAACCTTGATAGCTGATATCTTGTTCATCTTCATCGTAGTATTCGAAACTACCGCCTATGTTCTGAAGGATAGAGGACGATTGGTATAGACCTCCCGTAGCAAGGTGGATACCATATTCACCCTCATCCTCGAACTTCCATTCCGATAGCACAGTTACCCCTGTGGAGAAATCCGCTGGATCTGCGTTCGTTCCACTGGCATATGTAGCGCTCGGTAATGACCACGGAATCAGCAAGAAGACCATAAAGAGGAGGGCTGCTCGGTTCAAATATGTTCTAATTTTATTCTTTAATCGCATGTTGTATCCCCTTTCACAATAGTTAAAGCGCTTAAACTTTTAGAAAGTAACGTTACCCGAATCTATTTGTCGATAAGTGATATCTCCCTTCCTCAGAGATGATAAGATCCTGTTATTAAGATCCCCTCATTGCTAAATATAGCGCATGGACTCACCTCTATTCTCGAATTATCCTTTCGGAAATTCATTGTTTTCTACGTTTATTGCTATTATTTAAGTAGGGAGTGAACATGTGCTATAAATTTAAGTGATTAAATTAGTAATAGAGACTACCATTTCCACTCCCTTCAGTTACAATAAGAATAGGAACAGATAGCCAGGATTCCGGGGAGGTGCTTGCGATCCACTTCTATCAATCTGACCCTTTCTATATCAGCAGAGAGAGTAAAGCGAGCACAAGTATTCCGGTTGTACATTATCATGATGCTTATGAAATCCTCTACTTAATTTCGGGAGAGCTGTACTATTTTATCGAGAATCAATCGTATCAAATCGTAAGTGGTTCACTGCTACTTATTCGAAAGAGCGATGCGCATAAGTTGATCAATACAAACGGTGCGATCTTCGAAAGAGTCACCTTATTGTTCCAAGAAGAATACATATGCGACTTGCTAGCGGGCGAATCTGACTTCGATCCGCTGATCTCTTTCCGATCCGGTTCGAGTGTGATCCGCTTAAGAGGTTCAGAACAGGGCTTTGTTGAGGCGATATTTGAGAAAATGATCGTCGAACAAGCGACCGCATTGCCAGAAACAAACCTGTACCTCAAAATTATTTTAATAGAACTATTAATTTTCATACAACGTAAGAGAAACAGCAGTCAACACGCCAAACTCTCAACAGATCGAGTTCATCAACAAATTTCACGCGTGGTCCATTACATTAACCATCATTATGATCAACGTCTTACTTTAGAGGATATTTCTAAACGCTTTTACTTGAGTACTTCTCATTTAAGCCGAACCTTTAAAGAATCGACGGGGTTTACCTTTATTGAGTATGTGAATAACGTTCGAGTCAAACGTGCTTGCTACTTGTTGAAGGAGTCTAAATTATCTGTTACGGAAATCGCTGAACGTGTTGGATTTGAGAGTTCAACCCATTTCGGAAGAATGTTCAAAAGCATTGTGGGTCACGCACCCCTGAAATTCCGTCAATCGAACGAAGGGATGAATCGATCCTGATACATACGAGTCTGAAGAAGTTTAGGGATTTAGGGGCTGTTTCATAAAATTGTTCTTAAACATATATGCCCTAAATAAGATAGAGATGGGTATATATTTAACATAAAAGTTTAAGCGCTTAAATTAAATGATTGGAAGGGAGTAATTAGATTATAGGATATATCCTATTAAAAGTTAAAGCGGTTAAATTATTATCGTTATGTTGAATGGAAATAAAATAACAACCACCTAGGAGGAATTGTATGTATAAGGTAAGTGCTAAACCGGTTAACAATAAAATGAAATTTTTAGTTATCTTGCTTTCTTTTACCGTGATCGCTTCATTTTCGGGTCTATCTAGCCCGCTTCAATCGAAGGTCTTCGCTGATGAGAGTACGGTTCCTTCACAGGAGTATATCGATTCGAGTGAATCATTAGATGATTCATATGAGTTAAATACGGATGCATCATTATCTACAATAAATGAAGATTTGTTTAGCCAAGATGCCTTGGCCGCCGCAGCCATTAATCATGATGCTAATTTCTCGCCAGCGACGCTACAGTTCCTGAAGACGAATACGGGACTGGATGGAGAGCAGTGGGATAACATCATGAAGCTCGTCAATAAAGCAGAGCAAGACGAGCTTGATTGGACAAAGTTCTATGGTTATTGTGAGGATATCGATGATGAACGTGGATATACGATAGGCATATTTGGAGCTACAACAGGCGGTTCCAGAGACACTAGCCCTGATGGCCCAGCATTGTTCAAAGAATTTGATGCTGCCAGTGGAGCTAGCAATCCATCGATTCAAGGCGGATTGACACGTGCTGGCGTTAAAGGAACGATGAGTGGGTCTATTTTAAAAATTACCGATAGTAATAGTGTTTTCGTCAAAAAAATTAATGCACTCCAAAAAAATGCTACATGGAGAGAGGCAATGTGGCGCACTTTCTATAACGTATATATCAAATATAGTGTGCAGCAAGCGAAGAATCACGGATTTAATTCTGCCCTGACCATCGGATCGTTCGTCGATACAGCGCTAAATCATGGAGCATCTGGTGATTCTAATAGTCTCGAAGGCATACTCTCTCGGTCTGGAAACAGCACCAACGAGAAAACCTTCATGACCAATTTCTATGCCAAACGTACCTTAATCGTAGATACCAATGAATACAATCAGCCACCCAATGGCAAAAACCGTGTGAAACAATTTAGTACTCTTCTAAGCTCAGGAGAGACAGATCTGAAGAACGCCGATGCCGCAGTTGTTAAAGCGACTAGCTGGATCATGAAGTAAATAAAAATCGCATGCCCAGTGATGCTGGGCATGCGACAAATTTCGTTCTTTGGATCAAATATAATTAGGATTTCAGTTCATCTAAACGAACGGCACGATGCTCACGAGCTGATATATTGGATGCTTCCATGAGCTTCGTTAACGCTATGGCACATGCAATGTTCTCATCTGCCAATGTATTCTGCTGAATATGCGTAATCCATTGTTCGAAAGCGCTAATGTGATTGTTGGGTACCGGTATTGTTACCCATTCATGCTTATATTCTTCTCTTTGGGATGTCCGAATGAGCAGCTTGCCATCAGGTGTTCCGTATAATAGGGTTCCATCCGTGCCATGAACTTCTATCGTAAATGGAGAGAAGTTATTTGCAAATCCAGCTTCCACCACGCCGACCGCACCAGAAGGGGTTGATAATAACGCAACAGCATTATCTTCTACCTCTTTGCCTGTAATATAACCAAATTGTGCATTGACCTCAACAGGTTCCTGTCCTAAGAACAAACGTGTCAAATACATAGGGTGACATCCAAGATCAATTAGCGCACCACCATGACATGCTTCTAACTGGTAGAAATGCTCTGGCAACCAGCCTGCGGTGGCTCCATTATGAGATAGACGAACACGAACATTCGTCACCTCTCCCAGTAGTCCTTGCTTCAATACATCTTGAATCGCAAGTGTATATCCGTCATTTAATCTAGGAAGGGAAACTGTCAATTTCACTTGTGCCTTGTCAATCGATGTTAGAATTTCATTGACTTCATGTAGTGTAGGGGCAATGACTTTTTCTGTGAAAATATGTTTGCCCGCCTCAGCTGCTTTAATCATTACCTCATGGTGCATGGATGTAGGCGCATCTACAATGACAGCATCGATCTCCTCACACTTCAGCATCTCATCCAGTGAATCAAAGAAAGGTACCCCTTGTTTCTCGGCTGCTGCTTTCCCACGTATAGGGTCTTCGTCCCAGACTGCAACGATTTCTGCATCAGGATGTTCTTGGGCTTGTTTGGTGTAATCCCATGCATGGACATGCCAATAACTTATTTTTCCAATTCTTATCATACGATTAGTTCACCTCTTGTTAGATTAATCAAAATATACTGTTGTTCCAGTTCGTGCTGATTCGTAAATGGCTTCAAGTATTTCAGTAACTACGAGGGCCTGCTCTGCCTTAACCATTGGCTCTGTGTCATTGATGATGCTTTCAATCCACAATCGACATTCTCTGCCGGCTTGGCTTTCGGATTTCCCATCGAAATAAGCAACGCCACCACCATTTAATTCTGGCTTTTTGGTAAATAAGTGACCGAGTTCCTCGCCGTTGATCCGCAGACCGTCTTTCATGTCTGCTCCGCCTTCAGTGCCACATAACGTAGCCTGCGCTTCACCCACATCTAACGTATTTAGTGCCCAGCTAGCTTCAAGTGTAACAGTGGCCCCATTATCCATTGTAATAAATCCGAATGCAGAATCCTCTACAGTAAATAGTGATGGGTCCCAAGGTCCAAAGGCATTAGCTGAATCCTTCTTGCTGCCCAGCTTGTGATACACATTACCTTTGACACTTTTCACTTTGTAATTGTCCATTAACCATAAAGTAAGATCCAGCGCATGGGTTCCAATATCGATCAACGGTCCACCGCCTTGTTCATCTTCATTTAGGAATACGCCCCATGTAGGTACAGCGCGTCTTCGAATGGCATGTGCTTTAGCGAAATAAATTTCACCTAATTCGCCTCGTTCACATACCTTTTTAAGAAGAAGAGAGTCTGGACGATAACGATTGTCGTAACCGATAGACAATTTTTTACCTGTGCGCTTAGCTGCTTCAAGCATTAATCTTGCTTCGGCAGCCGTCTTAGCCATAGGTTTCTCACAAAGCACATGTTTGCCTGATTCTAATGCATCGATGGTAATGAAGGAATGCGATTTGTTCGGCGTGCAGACATGGATTACTTCAATACTTGTATCTTTCAACAGTTCTTTGTAATCCGTATATATGTGTGCGCTTTCAAGGTTGAATTTCTTAGCCGTCTCTATTGCGCGATCTTCAATGATATCACATAGAGCAACAATCTCAACATTCGATTGGGCTATTAAATTAGGAATATGCTTACCATTAGCGATTCCCCCAGAGCCAATGATTCCTACTTTTACGATTCTTTCAGCATGTTGTGTCATATAAGATTCTCCTTTGATATGTTATAGAATGCCTATTAAATATTGTAAGCTTAGCTCAATGCTCTTCAGTTGCGGAAGATCGAACTCTTCTTGTTCTACGGTATACCATTCAATATTGTATTGCTTAGCTATGTTAGTAATGCTATTAAAATCTATAATTCCTGAACCAACTTCTATATTCTTTTTCTCTTCCTTACTCTTCATATCTTTCATGTGCAGGATCTTACAACGTTCCTTGTATTGTTGGATGAAGTCAATAGAATGAAGACCCGCATGTTCTACCCAGAATGTATCTAACTCCATAAATAAATGATCGGATTCTGTATGTTTCATCAGTAGATCGAGCCCATATTCACCCTCGAATTTCTGGAATTCAATATCATGATTATGGTAACCGAACTTTATCCCGTGCTCTTTACAGCGTTCGCCGATACGATTAAATTGTTCTGCCGTCCTTTTGTAACTATCAGCACTGTCACGCATCTCTTCAGGAAGACCTGGACAAATGATATAGGGACTTTGAATCTCGAGAGAATATTCAATCGTGTGATTCAGATTATGTTCAAGTTCTGAAATGCCAATGTGACTTCCCGCTGCCTGTAGCTCTAGCGTATCTAATGCTTTTCTTAAATCTTTAGCTGAAGTGCCGAAATATCCAGCGAACTCCACACCGTCGTAGCCGATTTGAGCTACCTTGCTGAGTGTCCCAAGAAAGTCTACAGCCGTTAATTCTTTAATTGAATAGAGTTGTAATGCGATATTTCCCATAAGGGTTCACTTCCTTTCTTGATACAAATAAAGTTACCAAATTCAGAGTAGAAGTAATACAATGAAGCTATTATAAAATATCAAATATTTGTCATAGAGGAGAGTATTGCATGACGGAAGCTTACTTTGAATCTAATCATTCACCTTCGGGTTCAGTACATTATCCTTATGAATGCATGATCCATACAAGCATGGGAAGCCGATGGGTTGCAACTGCACACTGGCATGTATATATTGAAATCCTATATTTCTTATCTGGACAAGCGAAAGTGTTCCTTGGCGGTGAATGTCATATTCTAAGTAAAGGAGACCTTATTCTAATTCATTCTCATGAGACGCATTCGATTTATTCGATGGACGTAGAAGAGGTCGCATATGTCGTTATTAAGTTTGATCCGGAGATCCTATATTCGACTTCGAGAACGATATTTGAATCCAAATACGTGCTACCGTTCACGATGGCGAAATCAACGAATCAAAGGGTTTTTACCGAAGAAGAAATCAGAGATACGCCCATTCCTGCACTCGTTACAGAGATTTATGAAGAGTTTTCTAGTGCGCAGTACGGGTTCGAACTAGCGGTTAGGACGTTAATATGTAGAGTGTTTCTGTGGTTCCTGCGGAAATCACAGGATACACAGCCGAATTGGGATGTGGCGCATTCACTGAAAGAAATGGATTTCAAAATGCTACAAAAGGTGTTTGAATACATTGATGACCATTACATGGAGGACATTAATGCACAGACTGCTGCAGGTATGTGTAACTTGAGTTACAGTTATTTCTCACGAAAGTTCAAAGCAATCATGGGTAAGACCTTTACGAATTATTTGAACTACATACGGATTACTGAAGCTGAGAAATTACTGCTGACGACAAATACGAGTATGACGGAGATTGCCTTGGAGGTGGGATTCTCCAATTCTAGTTATTTCATTCAGCAATTTAAGCAATATAAGAATATTGCGCCTCATCAATTTCGAAAAAAGATTAGTCAGGAAAATTCAGAAACCGCTGTAGAGAATCGTGGTTAGTCGATGTGCAAATACAAAGAGGGTGTCCCTAGCCATGATGGCTTTTGGGACACCCTCTTACGGATTAACGAGACAATTATTTCTTAATTCGATCTGGTAATTGATTAACATAACTATCAGACAGGTGGAGTAATTTCATCGCTTGTTCATATTCAGCTTCCGTTGCGGTTGCATTACTGTCCTCATCTCCTGCAAGAGGATAATGTGTGCCGTCCTCGTACCCATTCCCCGGAAGGAACAAGGCTTTGTCACTCAGGAAAGAGCCGGTAGGGAGATAGTATCTCTCAGGCAGTATATTTTCACTCTGATTCAGTAAATCCTGGCCGAAATGAATCTGTGAATCTAGCGACGCACCTACTAGATTAGCAATCGTTGGTAAGATGTCTACCTGTCCTCCTAGTTGTTCAAGAACACGTGGAGAGGTGATTCCAGTTCCACTAATAACGAGCGGAATATTAAGCATATCCTTATAACTATATTCATGTCCGTAAATTTCCTGCATCAAGTTCTCATCTTTACGTTCTAGAGAATACATAGGTAGACCCATGTGGTCTCCGTAAGTAATGATAAGACTGTTATCCCATACACCGTTCTTCTTCAAATCCTCGATGAATAATCCAAGCGCATAATCCGCGTAATTCTGAGCACGAATATAATCTCCTACGAATGTACCCTCATAACGTTCTGGTAAAGTCATTTTGTATTTGTCTTCTGGAATCGTGAATGGATGATGTGCTGTCATAGAAATGACTTGCGCATAGAAGGGCTCAGGTTGTTGATCCATTTCTTGTAGCTTCGCTGCGGTCTTATCATATAGGACTTCATCCGTGGCTCCGAAGAATACAACGTCTTCATCTTCAAAGAATTCTTGAGCATAATATTTGTCGAATCCAAGAGCAGCGTATAACTCTCTACGGTTCCAGAATTCCACATTATTCGTATGGAATGTTGCGCTCTGATATCCCTTTTCCTTCAACAGTTTAGGGAGACTCGGCAATTGCTTGTCGGGATAATTCTGTGTAGCAGCCCCGACAGCAGGGATGTAGAAAGATGTATTCACCATAAATTCCGCATCAGACGTATTTCCTTGCCCTACTTGTTGATAGAAATTAGGAAAGTAAAAGTTACTATTTGCTAATTTGTTCAAATTAGGTGTGATTTCTTGGCCATCGATCTTCAGATTAATCAAGAAATTCTGAAAGGATTCCAGTTGAATGATAATGACGTTCTTACCATCCGCAGCCTGCCAGTGGATAGGGTTAACTGGAACAGTAGCTCCTTTTAACTGGTCAATAGATTGTTGCGAAATATCAGCCATGGGAACCTGTTCCGTCTTATCTTTCGAGAAGATCGTATAAGCCTCATAGCTGAGAATTCCCATTTCCTTAGCCTGTGTAATTTCATTCATACTCGCACGATTCGGAAGCACATTGAAGAGGCAAACGATTAATGAAAAGATGAATAATACCGATACGGCACGTCTGCTTCCTTTATGGGCGATATGTCGTTTCCATTGCTTAAACTTGGTGTGGCGAAAAGAAAGTATGAAGAAGAGAATAATATCTGTAAAAATAAACAAATAATAAGGGGCAAGTAGTGAAAAGACACTATTGCTTACTGCGGTCACTTGATTAACTTGTTCAAGTGCATGATAGGTCACAATGACACCATAATATTTATAATACATAATGACGGCGAAGAATATGGCTGTTACAAGAAGATTAATGATCATATACCAGGTTAATTTACGCTTACTTGCGAACCATTCCACGAGGCTGAATAGCAGCCATACGAAGGGGATCTCTGTAAGTAATACTTTCCAAGGGAGTACCTCTCCAAAGGTAACAGCCCAAGCTAAATAACCTTTAAGTAATAAAATAATAGTGAATAGAACGAAAGGCTTCTTTAGAAGCCTCTTTATGGATGACCAAGACAAATGAATGACTTCCTTCCCATATGATGTATGAATATATGATTGTTTTATGAAAAGAATACAATACATTTAATTATGCTCTCGCTCACATAAGAAGTCAAAACCAGGTTTTAGGGTATTATAGTGCAAACTAAATGTGTCTTAATGTGTGGATTTATAGGAATTAATTAGGTAAAATGACCACATACAAAAGATTGAGTTAAATAATATAACACTCAATGTTATGTTTTTTTGGGGGTGAAGTGATGTTTCAGTGGCTGGGTTTTAAGACAGGGTTTCCATTGTGGTGGTCATATCGTTTGAACCACCATTTAAAGGATGATGTAGAAGATATTTTTGAAGGTATCGCCCACACACGGATGCATATTTTACATAATTGGGTAGAAGAATACTGGTCTTATCTTGATCGCCTACTTTTCCAGATGAGTGCGAATGGCATTCAATCTGAGAATATCGTAAACAGCACAGATGTATTAGATCGGCTATTTACAGCTTCCCACAAGCGTGGGGTGGCCTTTTCGGAACTCTTCTTATTAAATCAAGATTGGAAAGTTACATTCTCCACATATCCTAACCATGTCGGGTTTTCTTACATGGATGAACATACCGTTACTGCAGGTCTTCAACAGTCACATCTGAATCAGAAGTGTCTATTTGGCCCTTATGCGGATTCATTAACGCTCGATATTGGTCCAAGTACTTCGAAGTTTCATGATGAGATGTCATTGCTCTATATTCTGCCTATTGTTGAAGAGGGAATATGGAAAGGTGCACTGTGTGGACGAGTTCCAAATGACGTTCTCGGAGATCTAATTCAAAGAGAGTCAGGTCATGTATATCCCGATTCAGGCGACAATTATATATTTATGGCGAGACCTATATTGAATAAACATATTATACCGGGAACTGCATTGTCGCGTAGCCGGTTCGAAGATGTCACTTTTACACATGGAGATAACCTGAAAGAAGGCGTAAGAACGGAATATGGCACCGTACGCGTGAAGCATCACACGGAATTGGAGTTAATCTTCAAAGATCCTGCAACAGGGGAACTTCACCCAGGTGTCGCTAACACGATTAACAACGGAAGTAATCTATTTGTAGAATTTCCTGGGTATTCAGATTATAGGCACATTCCTGTCATTGGCAAAGGAGTAACATTTCAACTTCCCCACTGCCCAGGTGTATGGGGCATGATGTGTGTGGGTGATCTAGAAGAAGTGTACCGAATTCGAAGTATGCGTTGGCAGATAAAGAAAAGCAATCTGATGGCTACTGTATCTGGTGTGATTCTCAATATTCTGATGTTTGTTCTATTATCCAATAATGTAACGCTACTTGTCGGAGCCAATGTGGCAGGCTTTATAAATCTTCTGTTTGGATATACAATCCTCATGATGATGGAACGTAGGGTGAGTAAGCCTGTTAGTTATTTGAGGCGTGTGAATCAATTTATTCGTATGAATGCTGAAGGGAAGGGCGATTTGACGCAACGTCTGCCCATTCAAGAATTCTCGAATGATGAGACAAGAGAGCTTGCGAAGTGGATCAATAACATGATTGATTCACTTGAGGGAATTATGATTCAGGTGAAGCAGGCTGCATCTGACGTGCAACAAAGCCAATTGCTTCTCAATGAGTCCACGTCCTCCACAGAAGTGTCTACAGAGCGAGTTAGTGGCAGGATCCTATTAATGATTCGCGGCATACGCAGCCAATTGAAGGACATAGATGAGGCTAAGGACGTTTCTCTTCTTATGAGTGCTACGCTTCGGGAGTTAGAGCAGTCTGCTTCACAACAAATTGCAATAGCGCAAGAAGAAGTAGAACATATTGGTGAGAAGATGCAACAAATCCAAGTGAAGGTTGATGAGAGTAACCGAACGATTAGGGACTTCATGGATACGACTCAGAACATTAGCCATCTTCTTCAAGCGATCGAGGGGATATCTTCACAGACTCACTTGCTCTCGTTGAATGCGTCAATTGAAGCGGCGCGGGCTGGAGAACAGGGAAGGGGATTCGCTGTAGTAGCTGGTGAGATTCGTAAGTTATCGGAATTAACGAATGGTTCAATCACTCAAATCAAAGATATTATAGATAGGATTAGTAGACAAGTTGGGGTTGCATTTCAGTCCATGGATGAAGGAACCGAATTGGTTATAGAAGGTGCCGAAATTGTCGCAATTGCTAAAGAAATCTTAAATAACGCGGGTAGTCATGATATAAGAAAAACAGAACTCGTTAATGAAGTAGTCACTTTGATGGAGAAGATTGCCGCGGTAAGTATTGAGAACCGGCAACTATCCAGTGAAGTGGAGCACACGGTTCATGATTTAGAGAATGACATGATGCATGTACGAAGTACCTCAGATCATGTGGAATCGATTACGAAGTCTCTGTTGCAATTGATGAATCAGTTCCAGTTGACGGATAGTACACGTAGGTAGATGTAAACATCGTGCATACCAATCTAGACTTATGTGAACTGAACTTGACCGTTGGAATAAGTGATTATACAAATAAGACACCTTACATACCAACTAAAGCTGGTATGTAAGATGCCTCATCAAGTATAAGTGAATTAGATAACGCCGTGAGCCAACATAGCATCGGCAACCTTAATGAATCCAGCGATATTAGCGCCAACAACAAGGTTTCCAGGATAGCCATAAGTTTCAGCCGCTTCCGCACTACTGTTATAAATATTAATCATAATCTGGTGTAACTTCTCATCGACTTCTTCAAACGTCCAAGCCAGTCTCATACTATTCTGTGACATCTCAAGAGCAGATACGGCTACGCCACCAGCATTTGCAGCTTTAGCAGGTCCGAATAGAATACCATTCTCCAAGAATACATCGATAGCTGCTAAAGTAGATGGCATGTTAGCACCTTCTGCAACGGCTTTAACACCATTCTTCACGAGCAATTTAGCTGCATCTTCATCGATCTCATTCTGTGTAGCACATGGTAGTGCGATGTCACAAGGAATTGTCCAGATATTCTGACAACCTTCGTGGTAAGTAGCAGTAGGATGTTCCTTAACATAGTCACTGATACGTTTTCTTTCTACTTCTTTAAGTCTTTGAACCGTTTCGTAATTGATACCACTAGGATCGTAGACATATCCGTTAGAGTCACTACATGCAACAACAGTTGCTCCTAGTTGAACTGCTTTCTGGATTGCGTAGATAGCTACGTTTCCTGAACCAGATACAACCACTGTACTTCCGTTTAGCGTAAGGTTCTGAGCTTGTAGCATTTCATTTACGAAATAAACAGTACCGTAACCTGTTGCTTCTGGACGTGCTAAGCTACCGCCGTAAGCAATACCTTTACCTGTAAGGACGCCTGCTTGGTTCCCGCCTTGGATTCTTTTGTATTGTCCGAACATGAATCCGATTTCGCGAGCTCCAACACCGATATCACCAGCAGGTACATCAGCATCTGGACCAATATATTTGCAAAGTTCTGTCATGAAGCTTTGTGTAAATCTCATGACTTCATCATCTGATTTCTCTTTCGGATCAAAGTCAGATCCACCTTTACCTCCACCGATAGGTAGACCAGTAAGGGAGTTCTTAAGAATTTGTTCGAATCCTAGGAACTTGATAATACTAGCGTTAACGGATGGATGGAAACGTAGTCCGCCCTTATAAGGACCGATTGCGCTATTGAACTGTACGCGATATCCACGGTTAACTCTTACTTGTCCTTGATCATCAACCCAAGGCACTCGGAACATAATAAGTCTTTCTGGTTCTACTAATCTTTCAAGAATCCCAGCTTTCATGTACTTCGGTTGTTTAGCGATAACTGGCACAAGAGAGTCAAGGATCTCTTTTACAGCTTGATGGAACTCTTCTTCATTCGGATTACGCTTTTGAACCGTTTCAAATACCCCGTTCACATACTCTTTAGCTGTTACTTCACTTGGTTCATTCACATGTAGGAATGTCATATAAAAATCTCTCCTCTATTAAACTTTTCTCTGTTTTTAAGAATTATACACTTTTTCTATACCACTTCAACACATTAATACACTAGCTTGACATATATTTTATTTTATTGGGGTGATAAAAACCTCTGATGATATAGAGATAATCGTGATATGATATAAAAAATACATGGGAACAGGTGATCTTATTGGTCGTACCCAACAACGAAAACAAGCAGGTGAAGGTATCTGTTCGACCCTTGGTCGAATATGTTTTTCGCAGCGGAGACATCGTATCTGGATTCCGTACTGCTGCTGCGCTTCACGAAGGAACTAGGATTCATCAACAAGTGCAGAAAATGTATAAAGAGGGTGATTTGAAAGAAGTATCCCTCAAGACAGAAATTCTATACGAGGATACGGTCTATGTCATCGAGGGTAGATGTGATGGTCTAATCCACTTAGAGAATGGCTGGATGGTGGATGAGATCAAATCGACCTCTTCGGACATTTCACATATGGAAGAAGGTCACGTCGTTCACTGGGCTCAAGCGCAACTGTATGCTTATATGGTAGCGAAAGAACAGGGACTTGGTCAAATGAAGATTCAGTTAACATATATTCAGGTTGTTACGTGTGAGGAAAAAAGGTTCAGAAAAGAACTTTCTTTTGCAGAATTAGAGTCTGTCGTAATGGAAATTGTGAGCAGATATGCTCCATATGCTTCCTTAAGGATAGTCAATGCACGCCGTAGAGATGAAAGTATACAATCACTCCCATTCCCATTTGACACCTATCGTGAGGGACAGAGAAAACTTGCAGGGGCAGTATATCAGACGATAAATGAAGGGCAGAAGTTGTTTGCAAAGGCACCTACAGGGATTGGGAAAACGCTCTCAACATTATTCCCATCTGTGAAGGCAATCGGAGAAGGATTGCTTCAGCAAATCTTTTATCTTACGGCTAGAACCACGACTCGAACGGCTGCAGAACAAGCATTTGAGTTGATGCAATCCAAGGGATTATGTGTACAAACTGTGACGCTGACGGCTAAAGATAAAATATGTTTTCAAGAAAAAGTCTCATGTCGGAAGGAAGATTGCCCTTTTGCAGATGGATATTACGACCGTCTTAATGGGGCGATCATGGATATGTTGTCGAATGAGACCTTGATGAACAGGCATGTGATTGAGCAGTATGCGCGAAAACATCAGCTGTGTCCCTTTGAGTTCTCGTTGGATGCAGCCTATGCGGCAGATGTGATCATTTGTGATTATAACTACATTTTTGATCCGCGAGTATCTCTAAAGAGACTATTCGAAGAGCGAAAGAAGAAGACGGTATTGCTCGTGGATGAAGCTCATAACTTGGTTGATCGAGGTAGAGAGATGTTCTCATGCGACATCGGAAAGACTGAATTTCTGGATCTTCAGAGAGGCTATAAGGGTAATAATGATCGAATACATGAAACATCTCGTGCTGTGAATCAATATTTCATCCGTCTGAAAAAAGAATGTGGCGAGGGTAAACGAAAGTTGTGGAAGGAGCTTCCTGAAGAACTTATCGCTCTGTTGGACCTCTTTGTGCAAGAGGCTGAACAAGAACTCCAAGGGAGTGCAATGATAGATCTCGATTCTCGCCCAATGCTATTAGATACCTACTTTGCAGCACAAAATATGATTCGAATATCCAAATTATATGATGAGCGGTATGTGACTTATGCGGAGGTTACTAGAAATAGTGTCATTATCAAAATGTTCTGCATGGACCCTTCGACCTTGCTCGCTCAAGCAAGTAAGGGATTCCGCTCGACGATATTCTTCTCGGCTACCCTTTCTCCCCTTCACTATTATCGAGATATGTTGGGCGCAGGAGAAGACGATTACAGTGTGACTGTGCCATCGCCATTTCATAGAGAGCAACTAGACGTACGAATTGAACCCCTCTCAACGAGGTTTCGGGATCGAGAGAAGACCAAAGATGAGTTAGTACGCATGTTGAGTCAGATGGTACGGGAGAAAAAAGGGAATTATTTGATCTTCTTCCCATCGTATCAATATTTGTATGATATATATGAGCCATTTATGTCGGACAATGCTGATCTGAGCACGATTATACAAGGTCCGGGTATGACGGAAGAGGAGAGGGAAGCATTCTTAGCGTCCTTCCGGTCAGATAATTCAGAGACGTTCATTGGATTTGCTGTGTTGGGAGGTATCTTCTCTGAAGGTATTGATCTACAGGGGGATCGACTGAATGGCGTAGCTATTGTGGGGGTTGGATTACCTCAGATAGGCATGGAGCGAGACTTAATTAAGGATTATTTCAATGAGATCGGCAAGAACGGATACAACTATGCTTATGTGTTCCCAGGTATGAATAAAGTACAGCAAGCGGGTGGAAGACTCATTCGTTCGGAACAAGATACAGGTATTCTAATGTTAGTGGATGATCGATTCATGCAACGCCAATATCAAGATTTATTACCGGAGGAGTGGAAGGGATAGTATCATAATTATGATAGTGATTTAAGAAGGGAGAGCCATTATGCAGCCATTACGTATTGGAATCATTGGAACAGGTTGGTTCAGTCAAGTCCATGCGGATCATCTTGTCGCTTTAGATGACGTAGTTCTACAAGCTATATGTGGTAGTAATAAGGAAAAGGGAGATCAAATGGCTAGACGTTACGGTGCTACTGGCTATGGTCATGTCAAGGACATGCTAGAAGCAGAGAAATTGGATGCTGTGTATATCTGCGTCCCACCTATGGCACATGGAGAAATTGAGGAGCTCTTAATTGAAAGGGGAATTCCCTTTCTAGTAGAAAAACCAATTGGGACAGATACCGAGTTGCCGCGGCGCTTACTAAGACAGATTGAAGCTAAATCACTACTAACTTCGGTTGGATATCACTTCCGATACAAAGCAACCGTAGCTCAAATGAAACAATTACTCGGTGAGCAACACGTTGGTATGGCTGTAGGACAATGGATGGGGAGCATGCCAGGCGTTGCATGGTGGAGACAGCAGGAAGGATCTGGTGGGCAATTCATAGAACAGACAACGCATATTGTTGATATTCTACGATATTGTTTGGGTGATGTTGAAGAGGTCTATGCAATGTATGGTAGCCGTGTTATGCACGAACAACATGATTATGTAAGTGTACCTGATGTCGGTACAGTAACGTTGAAGCTGTCGAGCGGGGTAATTGCTAACATATCTAACACTTGTGTACTACCGGGTAGCATGGATCAGACTGGGATTACGTTCTACACAGGCGAAGGGATACTGGATTGGAATCCAAGCCGATTGAAGGTTATGACACCACAGGTTAGTACCGAATATACCGACCCTACGAATCCTTATATGCTGGAGAGCGAAGCGTTCATCCATGCGATTCGTACGGGAGATACATCAGGGATACGTTCTGATTACGCGGATGCCTTCAAGACGCAACTTGTAACCTGTGCTGCATTAGAATCTGCAACACTGGGTAAACCGGTGAAGATTCAATACTAATGTATAAGTATATTCATCATCGTAGGCGCTATTCCAAGGGTGAAGAGTGCACTGCTTCCCTTTGAAGCTCCATAAACTTCTAAACGATCAATCGTAATCTACTTAAGAACGCCATGGTTAAGCAGGACTTCAAGCCATACACGAAAGAAGGGTGGCACTACTCACTAATCGCTGAACCTTTTCCGAATACTTATTTCAACTTCGATGTTGAATGAAAGAATGAAATGATTTACTCTCTTTTGTTAAAAATTCACTCTTTATTATGCCGATTAGGCATGTGAAGAGTGAATTTTTTTTACTTTAAGTACAAAATTCAGCCTGCGTGAGTTCTATACCGTCAATTTTGTTGATTCTAGTTTTATTGTCATCATATGAGAATTTATGAATTAGACGATGATAGTGCGGAAATTCAATAGGGGAATGACGGATCTGTGAAAGATAGAAGGGCTAGGGTACTTTATCATATAGACAAGAACACAGCATAAACAAATGATGAAATAATGAGGAGGATTCGCATGATTTCAGAGTTTTTCCGTAAAGATTATGACGAATCCGAAGAAGTGAAGATAATTCAATCGAGACGGGGGTATGTTGTAAAATGACTATTGCAACAGGTATTAATATTTTTTCTGTATACCGGGAACTAGGTGAAGATTACTTTGGTACATTGGAGAAGGTCGCCGCTGCAGGGTATGTAAATATTGAGCTTATAGGATTCAACATGAAGACATTTACACGATACATCGATGAAATTTCTATGGAGTCAGTTAGAGATAAGTTCCAAGAGCTAGGTCTTAAGGCGGTATCTGTTCATGAAGGTACGGCACCGGGTCAAGAACTGATTTCGAATGATTCGGACTCCGTCATGAAGTATTATGCGGGTCTCGAGTGCCCAAACATCGTACTCCCGTCTGTGTGGATTAAAAACCGTGAGGACACGCTGAGAGCCGCTGAACAGATGAACAGCGTAGGGAAGAAAATGAAAGACGGTGGTTTTCAGTTCTATCTGCACAATCACGCCCATGAGTTTAAAACAATCGGCGATCAGACGCTGTTTGACTTGCTTTTGCAAAATACGGATCCATCCTATGTTAAATTTGAACTTGATCTAGCATGGGTGATGCGCGCAGGAGTGGATCCAATCGCCGTCTTAGATACGTTAGGAGATCGCTGCGATATGATCCATCAGAAGGATTTAAGCAGAAATCTTACAAACCAACTTAATATTATGGAGGCAGCTCAACAGAGTGGTGATGAGGATCTCGAACCATTTGAGGTCTACCAAAAATATATAGGTCCCGGTGATTTTGTAGATCTCGGCACGGGTACGTTCGATTTCACCACGATATATGAGCAAATCCGGTCAATGGGACATGTCCGTTATTCCCTTGTAGAGAACGAGGGCGAGTCGGAAGACAAATTTAGTAGCATCCGCAGGGATCTAACTGTACTGCAGAAATATGTATAGACCATAACATAAGGAGGAGAGCCTAACATGCCCAACTTAAAACTGAAGATCGGAATAATCGGCTGTGGCGGTATTGCCAACCAAAAACATATGCCATCGTTAGCCAAGCTTACAGAATTGGGAGAAATGGTTGCCTTCTGTGATGTTATTGAAGAAAGAGCCCAGAAAGCGGCCAAAGATTTTGGAAGTGAAGATGCTAAAGTATACGTAGATTATAAAGAATTGTTAAAAGACGAATCCATCGATGTTGTCCATGTTCTTACCCCTAACCTGCATCATTCCTATATAACAGTAGACGCACTAGAAGCGGGTAAACATGTCATGTGCGAAAAACCGATGGCTATCAATTCGCTTGAAGCTAAAAAAATGCTGGATGCTGCACAGCGGACAGGAATGAAACTGACGGTTGGTTATCAGAATAGGTTCCGAAATGATTCCCAGGTCTTGCATAAAGCATGCCGCGAAGGTGAATTGGGAGATATTTATGTTTCCAAAGCACACGCCGTTCGCAGACGAGGAGTACCTACTTGGGGCGTATTCCTTGACAAAGAGCAGCAGGGTGGTGGGCCGTTAATAGATTTAGGTACCCATGCACTAGATTTAGCATTATGGTTCATGGACAATTATAAACCGAAATCTGTGTCTGGTTCTGTATTTCATAAAATGTCGGAGAAGTTTGAAGGCAATATGATGGGGCCATGGGATCCGCAAAAATTTGATGTGGAAGACTCTGCTTTTGGATTTATAAAGATGGAAAATGGAGCTACTATTTTCTTGGAAGCGGCGTGGGCGCTAAATACAACGGATGCTAGAGAAGCCATGACATCACTTTACGGGACGGAGGGCGGAGCGGAAATGAGAGCCAGTTCTATTTTTGGTAAAAGTGATGTGATTTTTAATACTACTAAGTATGGTCAGCTTGTAGAAACGAAGCCATCCTTTAGCGGGGGCATCGCTTATTTTGGTCCAGGTGCCGAAGATGAGGGTGTGAAAGAGGCGAGACAATGGCTTGAAAGTATTCTGAATGATACAGAGCCTCTAGTCAAACCAGAGCAAGCCTTTGTTGTCACTCAAATATTAGAGGCCATTTATACTTCGGCCGAAACAGGTAAAGTCGTAGAATTTTAGTCGTAAATTTGATGGTTCGTCATATTATTTGGGAGTACAATGAAGTTGACTGAGGGAGTGCGCTCCTTCCCCTTTCAAACAACGGTTCAAGGAGGAGAAAGTAACATGGATAAAAAGTGTATGGAAACAAAATTGAAAGCGATTACATAAATAACGAATGAAGGTGGTCCCACACTAGGGTACTCAGACGCTTGGGGCGTAAATATCTTGGGGTACAGGATCAGGCGTTTCTGGATATTCTAGTCGGTGAAACGGAGCCTTCAGGTCTGATGCCCATGCAGATCCCCGCCAATATGAAGACCGTCGAAGAGCAATTTGAAGACGTGCCGCACGATATGGAGGTGCATGTCGATTCCGAGGGAACGCCTACGATTTTGCATATGGTTTAAACTGGAGAGGCGTTATAAGCGATGAAAGGACCGAACGCTACGGCAAGAGAAAATAGTCTAAATAAGAGGGGCCGGGGAACACTCTCTGGCTATTTGTGGTATAATTTTCCTCATTCATTTGACAAGCAGAAGGGGCATGGCACACCTTGAAAAGATTCAATCGTTCGTTCTTTAATTCGCTTCGCTTTAAGCTAATAACAGGACTCTTACTCATCATGCTGCCGATGGTATCCTTTCTGATCTACAACAACCTGTATTCGATCGATGTCGTCCGTAACCAAGTGGCTCAATCCAACAGTAACACGCTTAATCTCTATATGGGATTAATCGACATGACGCTGCAGGACATCGACGATTATCTGCTCCAATTCGCTGCAGAAGAATCCGGCTTAAATATCCTCGACCGTCCACCCGATGTCGATATTGACCAGTACAATCTAGAACGAATATGGATTTTTACGGAGTTGAGGGATAATGCCACTTATTATAAATCATTGGATTACTTCTTCGTTTATTCGCCATTAAATCAGAATTTGGTGTTTGCACCTAAGTTGACAGGCTCCGCATATTCGAATAATGATCCCATTAAGGATGCAATTACAAGGCTCCTAAACGATGAACAAAGGATGAGAGACTATCCGTACGATCAGTGGTCCATTTTTCATGTCGACAAGCAGGCTTACCTGCTCCATACCATTAAGTCCGGCAACTTGTACATAGGTGCAGGAGTTAATACGGATGATGTCATGGGACCGCTTGACCTTCTTGACCTCGGAACCGAAGGCAGATCGCTACTTGTGGATGGTAGCAATGCACCGCTTGAGGACAAGGCTTTTTTTAAAGATAATGAAATTGATCTGGCTTATACCGCTAATACATACCGGCTTTCCGGCGTCGATGACAAATACCTGGTGATTGGAGAGAAGTCAGGCATGGGTCAATTCGGTGTAGTCGCGGTGCTACACGACCAAAACATATTGGAGAAGTTACCTTATCTGCAAAGGATTATACTGTTCATTGCGACAGGATCCATCCTGATCCTACTGATTTCTGTTTATTTCCTGCGCAGAGTTGTCCTGCTTCCAATCAACCGAATCGTTGTGGCCATGCGCAAAATCAAACAAGGCTATCTGGAGGCAAGAATACCAGACAAACCGGCATCCAATGAATTCGAGTTGATGAACGAGACGTTCAACAGCATGGTTTACGCCATTCAACAATTGAAAATTGACGTTTACGAGGAACAATTGATCAACCAGAAAGCGGAGCTTAAGCAACTGCAGCTGCAGATCAACCCTCACTTTTTTCTAAACAGCTTGAACGTCTTGTATTACTTGGCCCAAGAGAAGAAATACGAATTGATACAGGAGCTTTCCTTCTATCTGATCGGCTATTTCCGGTTCATGTTTCGCAGTCATACGGATTACGTTCTTTTGAAGGATGAGCTCAGTCACACCGAAAATTATTTAAAAATCCAGAAGTTCCGATTTCCTGGAAGCTTGACGTACGCCATCTCTGTTGAGGACGAGCTGCGTGAATGTTACATTCCACCGTTAATAATCCAAGGCTTTGCCGAAAATACGATCAAACACGCGATTAATACGGATGAGCCAACTCATATCGATATCACGATCGCAAGAACTGAACTGATGCCTGAAGAAAGCTTTCGTATCCGAATTCACGACACAGGTCGCGGTTTCTCCGAGGAAGTGTTGCATAAGATTCATCAGGAGGTCAACCTAATGAATGAAGAAGGCGAGCATATAGGAATCTGGAATGTACGACGCAGGCTGCGATTGTTGTATGGGGATAAGGCAGGCATTACGTTTTTTAACGAAAACGGTGCCGTTGTCGAAATGATCATACCTTTATCGTTAGAAATGAGGTAGAGAAGATGTACCGATTATTAATCGTTGATGATGAAGCGTTTATTGCGAATGGCATTAAATCGAGTGTGGATTGGCAAAAGTTAGGTATCGTGAATGTTTCCATAGCCAACAACCTTCGACAAGCGAAGGAGGAATTTAATAACCAGCCATTTGACATGATGATTTGCGATATAGAAATGCCCCAGGGAAATGGATTAGAACTCTTTGAATGGGTACGGGAGCAGTACCCCCAAACGGAGTGCATCTTCCTAACCTGTCACGCCAACTTTCAGTATGCTAAGAAAGCACTGCAACTCGGTAGTTTTGAGTATTTGTTAAAACCCGTTCCGAGTGAGGACCTGAAGCTCGTCATGACGAAGTTAATCCAAAAAATCAGGAAGGAGCGGGAATCGGTATCGATGGTAACTGAGAGATTTTGGCAGGATGTGTTGAACCAAGCGGTACCGTCCAATATGGATAAAATGATGGAAGTCATCGACAAGCAGAAACTTCCGTATTCTAGGTTCATGGGATTTCTACCGGTCGTTATTAGCATCCAGCATTGGGAAAAGTCATTAACGGCCCGTGACACACAAATTATGGAGTATGCGCTACGCAACGCACTGGAAGAAATCGTTACTCAGCGTGCCTCGAGCGCACAAATCGTCCGAATTAATCCAGACTACCTGCTGATCGTTTTCACGCAAGAACTGCCACCAGCAGAAGGCTACAACAATTTTTGCATGGAAATAAAAAACCGCTGTAGGGCTTATATCGAGGTGTGTAATCAATATTTGTATTGCCACTTATCTTGCTATATCGGAAAGTCGATACAGGCGCATGAAGTGCGAGATATGGTCGAAACCTTAATGGCGTTCAAAAAGAACCAAGTTAATATCGTTGACCGTGTCATCCTCATTGATGAGCGGTTGAAGAAAGAATCTCAGATCCCGTTGCCTCCCATGCATGTATGGTCCGAGCTCATCAAGCAGGGGAATAAGAAAAAGCTGAGCGATGTGTCACAGGAGTATCTCGATTCATTGAAACAGATTGAGTGCTTAGGCGCTAAAGATCTACAACAATTTTATCAGAACTTCCTACAAATGATTCTTCATACTCTGCAGCAGCAAGGGCTTCGCGCCGATGAAATTTTCTCGGATCATTTATCGCCTGACCGGATCCGCTCGGCTACTCGCAGCGTAAAGGATTTACAGGATTGGGTGAAGGATGTGCTTGAAAAAGCGCTCGCCCACATTCAAGGGCTTGATTCTAATGAAACCGTCGTGGAGAAGATCAAACGGTATATTGCGCTTCACATCGACCAAGAGCTTTCTAGACAGTATATTGCTGATTATATTGGGTTAAGTCCGGATTATATCGTTAAGTTATTTAAGAAAGAAACAGGTCTTTCGATATCCGACTACATTCTTAAGGAACGGATCAATCTGGCGAAGGAGCTACTATGTAAGACGGACACTACAATCAGTAACGTTGCTTTGTCGATCGGATTTTCAAACTTTTCATATTTTTCCACATTGTTTAAGAAGGAAGTGTCGATGACTCCACAGAATTATCGCAAGGGATTTCTATCTCATTAAGCGATGCCGCTAAAGGTGAATACATCACCTCTAGCGGCATCTTTTTATTTATACTGCATGTCTGAAACTTGAAAGTGGAATGTCGGATTCTTAGTAGTTGGAGTCTGCCCTTTATTATAGTATTAGACCATACAAGAAAATAAAAGATGCTGAAGGTGGTCGAGACCCATGCAAACAAAATCTGAGACGTCAACCGTAAATAAGAAGCAGGTCTCATTGAAGAAGAGGAAGCAGACAACATTCGCATTGGAGATGAGGAAGGTAAAGAAATACCGTGCGCTTGTGCTGATGGCGCTTCCCGGACTTCTGTACCTACTTATTAACAACTATTTGCCGATGTTCGGCATCGTCATCGCGTTTAAGGACATCAATTTCGCAAAAGGTATTATGGGTAGCGATTGGATTGGGTTTAAAAATTTCGAGTATTTGTTTAAAACGACGGATGCTTATATCATCACAAGGAATACGCTGCTTTATAATATTACCTTCATTATATTGAATACCGCAATTGCCATAGCACTTGCGATAATGCTGAATGAAATCCGCAAACGGTTTTTATCTAGGATCTACCAGACCCTGATCTTGCTTCCCTTTTTAATCTCGATGGTTATTGTCGGATACCTCGTGGTAGGCTTCCTCGATGTTGAAAACGGTTTCATGAATAAAACCTTACTACCCATGATGGGCTTAGAGTCTATCTCTTGGTACAGTGAAACGAAGTATTGGCCTTGGATCCTGACGATCGTAAGCGTATGGAAGGGCGTAGGGAATTTGTGCATTATCTATTTAGCGGCAATCCTCGGAATTGATACCGAGTATTACGAGGCTGCGACGATTGATGGAGCTAATAGATGGCAGCAAATTGTGAAGATTACGCTTCCTCTCATTGCTCCAGTTATCACGATCATGACCTTACTCGCGATCGGTCGGATATTCTACTCCGATTTTGGCTTGTTCTTCCAGGTTCCGCTAAATACGGGTGCACTGATGCCGGTCACGAACACGATCGATACATATGTATATCGTGCATTGATTAACCTTGGCGATATCGGGATGTCCTCGGCGGCTGGATTGTACCAAGCGTTTGTCGGTTTTATTCTGGTCATAATATCAAATGCTGTCGTAAGAAAATACAACAAAGACAACGCACTGTTCTAGAAAGGGGAAGATTATATGCAATCCGGCAAGCTCTATCAATGGATAATTAACATTATCATGCTGCTCTTCACACTTTTCTGTGTCATGCCGTTCTGGCTGTTATTCTCCGCCTCTCTTACAGACGATATGGAGATTGTTCGTAGCGGATACGCTTTTTTTCCTGAAAAAATAAGCTTCACCGCTTACAGTTATTTATGGAATAGTTCCACAGAAATATTCCGAGCTTACAGTATCACAATCATAACGACTGTGGTAGGCACAGTATTGGGATTGACACTTACTGCGATGTTGGCTTATCCGCTTTCGCGGATAGAAATGCCGTTCCGTAATACACTCGCTTTTTACGTATTTTTTACGATGCTGTTTAACGGAGGGCTTGTACCGACATATTTGATGTACACCAATTATTTTGATTTGAAAAATACGATGCTTGCTTTAATCATACCCGGGTTGCTGATGAACGGATTTTTCATCATCTTGATGCGAACCTTTTTTGCAACCTCTATTCCGAAGGCTATTATCGAGTCGGCCTATATTGACGGGGCGAAGGAAGGGGTGATTTTCTATCGCATCGTATTGCCGCTGTCGACGCCAGTGCTGGCCACGGTAGGATTGTTCTACACAATCCAGTACTGGAATGATTGGTTCAATGGGTTAATCTATCTTACCGATAGTAAATATTATAGTCTTCAGAACCTATTGAATCGAATCCTATTGGATGTTCAATTTTTACAGACTTCAACTCAATTAGGCAGCCAAAGCGCAGGAATAGCCGCCAATATCCCGCTTGCATCGATGCGGATGGCAATGGCTGCTATCGGGGTAATTCCGTTATTGATCGCTTATCCGTTCTTCCAAAAGTATTTCGTGAAGGGTCTGACGATCGGCGCTGTTAAAGGATAGTACTAAGTGTATACTTTTTCATTAGAATAATTAGGGGGTCACAGAAATGAGAAAAAACAAATATTTCGTAAAAACAATTCTAATGGTAGCGTTGGCATTCACTATGTTGATCAGTGCATGTAGTAACGGAGGCACCAATAGTGCAAATTCCGAGACAGAAGGAGCAGCTTCGAAGGACCAAGGTGGTAACGACAGCGGAACATTGAAACCTGTTGAGCTTGTAATGGTATATCCTGTTGGTGGCGAACCGAAGGATATGAAACTGGTGCAGGACGAAATCAACAAAATGACCAAAGAAAAAATCAATGCTACGGTAAAACTGGTTCCGATCGGTTTTGGCGCCTGGGCTCAGCAAAAAACGCTGATGTTGTCGGGTAATGAGCAGGTAGACTTGATCGTAAGTGGTATGGGAACTTATAGCCAGGATGTGGCTAAGGGACAGTTTCTCGAGCTTGACGGAAATTTGGCTGAACAAGGAAAAGGGATCACAGAAGCGCTTGATTCACTTGACCCGGCGTTCTTGAACGCAACGAGAATCGGTGGCAAAATATACGCCGTTCCAAGCATTAGGGATTTGGCCGCGGATTATGGAATCACGATGCGTAAGGATTTGGTTGATAAATATAACATCGATACGACCGCAATTAAATCGCTGGACGATCTGGATGTTGTATTCAAGACCATTAAGGATAACGAGCCGGGCATCATTCCAACGGTCAAGTACGGTACTTCGATTATTGATCTTTACGTAAATAGTTTCTTTGATAACTTGGGTGAAGGCTTTGGCGTACTTCCAGGCTATGACAACGATCTTAAGGTCGTGAACATGTATGAGACGCCGGAATATGCGGATATGCTGAATACCGTTAGAAGATGGTATCAAGCGGGCTATGTTGCTAAAGATGCTGCCACAAGTACTGAGACGCAATACAATTTGGTTAAGTCCGGCAAAGCATTCTCGTTTATATCCCATATGAAACCCGGCATTGCGACGCAAGAATCGAGATCGACAAGTAAGGAGATGGTGTCGGTACACTTCAGACCTGCAGTCACTGCGACGTCCGCAATTATATCGATCATGTGGAGTGTCGCAAGAACCTCGAAGGATCCGGAAAGAGCGATGATGTTGCTTAATCTGATGTACACGGATAAAGATTTCATTAATCTGCTGGATTTCGGGATCGAAGGCAAGCATTACGTGAAGGTATCCGATAACATCATTGATTTCCCGCAAGGCGTTGATGCAACGAATTCCGGTTATAACCTTCAAATGGGATGGATGTTTGGGAACCAGTCCTTGTCCTACATTTGGAATGGGGATGATCCGAACCTTTGGACTCAGTTGGCTGAGTTTAATAAAGGCGCATTGAAATCCAAAGCGCTGGGATTCACATTTAATGCCGATGCCGTCAAGACTGAAATCGCGGCAGTTACGAACGTACAGAACCAATATAAAATTGCTTTGGAAACGGGAACTATTGATCCTGTATCCAAGCTACCTGAATTCAATAAACAGTTGAAATCAGCAGGACTTGATAAGATCATCGCCGAGAAACAAAAGCAGCTAGACGCATGGGCTGAAGCAAACAAAAAGTAAAAGAACTGAATAGCAGAGATTGCAATCGACTCATTCATAAAGAACTCTATCAAAATAGGCGAGTACTTAACGGTAAAATACCGAAAAGTACTCGCCTATTTATTACAATCTGAGTGATACACTAATCGCATCGGTTTAAATAAAGCTTTTCCGATAACGAGTCGGAGCTTGTCCAACCACCTTTTTGAACATTTTAGAAAAAAGTTGATCTGCATATTAAAGAACCTTGTTACCTGTGCTTGCATTAGAATCTGCAACTCTGGGTAAACCAGTGAAGATTCAATACTAATGTAAAAGTATATTGATCATCGTAGGCGCTATTCCAAGGGTGAAGAGAGCAGCCAGAATCATCGAGACACTGGAAATAGTGCCGCTTAGTGCACTCATCTCAAATGCCTTAGACGTACCCATACCATGGGCACTTGTTCCGAGAAGTACACCTCGTGCTACCTCATTATCAATATGGAATATTCGCAATACGGTAGGTCCGATGATCGTACCGAACAGACCGGTAAGAATGACGAATACTGCCGTTATATTGGGGACACCACCGATGACTTGAGACACGTTAATAGCAATGGGCGTTGTGATGGAGCGTGGCATAAGGCTGGTCACAAGGGAACTGCTCAGGTGCATCCATTTGGCAAGAAATACGGATGAGACCATCGCTACAATGGAACCAAACAGTACGCTTGCGATAATCTCAACAGCGTGCTTTTTTAATACCTTGAAATGTTTATATAGAGGCACGGCAAATGCTACAGTTGCAGGTTGCAGTAAATCACTGAGCCATTGGCCGCCAGAGTTATAAGATTCATATGGAACACCTGATGATAATAAAAAGACAACGAGTATGACGGGTGTTATTAATAGAGGAGAAAGATATACTTTCGACCATTTCTGATAGATTTTTTTGGCCGAGTAATATACCCCAAGAGTTAAGCTTAGGTAGAACAATCCGATCATCATGCTGCTCGTTTCTCCTTTTTCTTTGAAATTCTGGTTGCCATAAGTCCCGTGCTTACCATGACAACAAACGTGCTGATCAAGACAACAATAAGGATACGTATGCCATCTGTTTGAAGCATTGGAATGTATTTCATTACGCCGACAGCGGCGGGTACGAAGAGGAGAAGTAGTTCAGCGAGCAACCATTTGGCTCCGATATCAATCCACTCAAGGCGAATAATGTGTGTCTCCAATAAGATAAATATCACGACAATTCCCACGATGCTTCCTGGTACGGGTATATGAAGCCAGCTTGTAATCTGATTCATCAGCATGGAGAACAGCATTAGCGCTGCTATTTGAAGGATTCCTTTTATTAAATTCATGATGTTGCAACTCCCTTTCATTCTGTATGAAAATTTTACATCAATTATTTTCATAGGTAAAATGAATATAAAGAATGTATAACATGCATTTTGTCTATGATAAGTACGAAGGGAGAAATGATTAGATTGGACATCCGACATTTGCAATATTTCATGGAAGTTGCTCGGCATAGAAGCTTTACGAAAGCAGCTGAATTCCTATATATAACGCAGCCAACGATAAGTAAGACGATCAAGAATATCGAGGAGGAACTGGATATTGTCTTGTTCGACAGATCTAGCAAAAAGATCGAATTAACGGATGCTGGAAAGATCATGTTCGAACAGGGGCAACACATTGTGAATTCATTTCAGAACCTTTCTTCAGAGCTGCAGGATTTACAAAATCTTCGAAAGGGTCATATTCGTATCGGACTACCACCTATGATTGGTTCTAGTTTCTTCCCGGAAGTCATCGGGCAGTTTCATCAACAGTACCCTGACGTTTCGATACAACTGTTTGAGGATGGTGCTAAGAAAGTAGAACTCGACGTGGAGAGCGGACTGCTAGATATTGGTGTGACGGTATTACCAACGAATGATGCGTTATTTCATTCATTTTCTTTTGCACAGGAGAACCTAAAGCTACTAGTGCACCCAACACATACATTGGCGAAGAGAGAGAGCGTGTCCTTGTCAGAACTTGAAGATGAGTTATTCGTATTGTTTAGTGAAGATTTCGCGCTGCATGATCGAATTATTTCTGAGTGTGTTCGTGCAGGGTTCCAGCCACATATCGTCTATGAAAGTTCGCAGTGGGACTTAATTAGTGGGATGGTAGCAGCCAACTTGGGTATCGCGCTTCTACCTGAGACCATTTGTCGTGAAGTTGATGCGTCGCGGATTCATATCGTTCCTCTCGTTAATCCATCGATTCCATGGCAACTCGGCATGATTTGGCGCAAAGATCGGTATCAGTCTTTTGCCGCACAAGAATGGATCCAGTTCACGCAAAAAATCCTCATGGGAATTTGGAATAATAAGGGAGAATAAAGGGTGCATATTAAATTCATAATTGAAAACGTATGCAACATTTGACATATGTTTTTGGAAGGAATTATAATAGATAGGTAACCTAACTAAATTGAATTAATAAAGGAGAAACGCTTATCGTCATGGAGAAATTAAATGCAGAGAAATTGTTCATAGCTTTCAAGAGATTCAATAAAGCTAGCTATAGCCATAGTGCGATTAAGGGTGTTAAACCAAGTGAAGTAATGCTGATGTTCTGTTTACAAAAGAGAAGAGATCCTAATACCGCAGGGTTAAGGGTGTCTGAAATTAGTGAAATTCTAGGTGTTACTTCTCCAACCGTGACCCAATTACTTAAGGAAATGGATGCTAAGGGGTTCATTGAACGAACAATGGATCAGGAAGATCGAAGAGCGGTTCGTATTAAGTTAAGTGGTAAAGGGGAAGAAATTATTCAAGAGGCATTATCGCTAACAGAGGCTTCTTTCAGTGGATTGATTCAATATTTAGGGGAAGAAGAAAGTAACCAACTGGCAGATTTACTCATTAAAGCATGTCAATACTATGAGCAAGTAAACTCGCGTCAGACTGAAAGTGGGGATGAATAACATATGTTGAAATTATTTAAAAATTTGAGACCTTATCGTCTTGCAATCGCATTTGTCCTCATTTTGGTATTTATACAATCTTTATCGGATCTATATCTACCTACATTGATGGCGGATATTGTAGATAAAGGAATTGTGGAAGGTGATATTCCGTACATTTGGCAAATAGGTGGAATCATGTTACTGATTGCGGGTATAGGAGCTATATGCTCTATAGGAGCGAGCTATTTCTCCTCCCGTGTTGCTGTAGGATTCGGTCAACGATTACGGAGTAAGATGTTCAATCATGTGCAGAATTTCTCACTACAGGAGTTCGATAAGATTGGCACAGCCTCATTAATTACCCGTACCACGAATGATATTAACCAAGTTCAACAGGTGCTAATTATGCTACTTCGCATGATGATAAGCGCTCCGATGATGTGTATTGGTGGTATCGTTATGGCCGTAAATAAAGATGCCAAATTATCACTAGTTATTGTTGTTGTTATTCCTGTACTTGTTGGTGCTATTGCGATTATAGCGCTTAAGGGACTCCCGCTGTTTAAAGCCATGCAGGTGAAGTTAGATACATTGAACCGTGTCTTACGTGAGAACCTTACGGGAATGCGAGTAATTCGCTCATTCAATCGTACAGAGCATGAGACCAAGCGCTTCAATGATGCCAATGTAGACTTAACTAACACGGCTATTAAAGTTAATAAAATTATGGCAGCGATGATGCCGATCATGATGCTTGTTATGAACTTCGCAACGATAGCCATTGTCTGGTTCGGTGGAATTCGTATAAGTAATGGTGATATGCAAGTAGGTTCATTAATGGCATTTATTCAATACGCCGCACAAATTATGTTCTCACTTATTATGGTTTCTGTTATTTTTGTTATCGTTCCAAGAGCTTCTGCTTCAGCAACCCGCATTAATGAGGTATTGAACATGGTGCCGGAAATTAATGATCCAGCACAACCTAGACAAGATAATGGTAAGCGGGGTTACCTCACATTTGAGGATGTTAGCTTCTATTATCCTGGCGCAGAACAACCAGCGATCTCAAATATTTCCTTTGATGCAAGCCCGGGTGAGACAACCGCAATTATTGGAGGAACGGGATCAGGGAAATCAACGCTTCTTAGTCTCATCCCGCGTTTCTACGATGTAGGAAGCGGAAGAGTACTTATCGATGGTGTGGATGTACGAGAGCTAACACAGGAACAATTAAGAGGGAAGATTGGCTTTGTTCCACAGAAATCAGTACTCTTCACAGGGACCATTTCTGAGAATATTCGTTATGGTAAGGAAGATGCCAGTGATGAAGAAATCCAGCGTGCTGCTGAAATAGCACAAGCCACTGAATTTATATCGAATATGAAAGACGGATTTGAGTCTGACATCGCACAAGGAGGTAGTAATATCTCTGGCGGACAGAAACAGAGACTTTCCATTGCTCGTGCATTGGTTAGAGACCCTGAAGTCTATGTATTTGATGATAGTTTCTCAGCCCTTGATTTCAAGACGGATTCCAAACTACGTGCAGCAATGAAAGAGGTTACTGCGAATGCCACCGTGCTTCTAGTAGCTCAAAGAGTAAGTACAGTAATGGACGCGGATCGAATTATTGTGTTGGATGATGGTGGTATCGTCGGAATAGGTAAACACCGAGAGTTGATGGCTACCTGCGATGTATATCGTGAGATTGTATCCTCACAGTTGTCAGAGGAGGAAAGCGCATGAGTGAGAACAAGAAGCCTAGCTCAGGAATGGGAAGAGGACACGGACCAGGTGGACCAGGGATGGTCATGCCTGGCGAGAAGGCAAAGAATTTCAAGGGATCTTTAAAAAGATTAACGCAGTATCTTAAGCCTCGTAAGATTACATTGTTATTCATACTATTGATGGCGATACTCAGTACGCTATTTAGTATCGTGAGTCCCAAAATATTGGGGAAAGCGACGACTAAATTATTTGAAGGTATTATAGCCATGTCAAAAGGTGTGCCCGGTGCTAAAATCGATTTTGATTACATCACGCAGATTTTGCTGCTCTTGATAGGTTTCTATATTATCAGTGCTTTATTCGGATATGTGCAACAATATCTGATGGCAGGAGTTGCTCAGAAAGTCGTACTGGATATGCGGACGCAAATTAATAGCAAGTTATCTAGGTTGCCGCTCAAGTATTTCGATTCCAAGACGCATGGTGAAATTCTGAGTCGTGCGACGAATGATGTTGATAATATCAGTACAACGTTGCAACAAAGTTTAACCCAACTGATTACATCGGTTGTAACCATTGTGGGGGTCATTGTCATGATGCTCACAATCAGCCCATGGCTGACACTTATTACGATTGTCACTTTACCGTTAAGTGTGCTTGTTGTGAAAGGTGTGGCTAGTCGATCCCAGAAGTATTTCAAGGGACAACAAAAGTCTCTCGGTGATCTGAACGGGCATGTCGAGGAAATGTACACAGGACATAAAATTGTGAAGGCATTTGGTCGTGAAGAACAATCGATGAAGGATTTCGACGAAATTAATGATAAGTTGTACCACTCCGGTTGGAAAGCCCAGTTCCTTTCAGGGTTGATTATGCCTTTAATGAGTTTTGTTAGTAATATCGGTTATGTATTGGTGTGTGTTGTTGGTGGGATATTTGTTACAAATGGGAGAATCAGCATCGGGGACGTGCAAGCATTTATTCAATACACAAGACAATTCTCGATGCCTATTGCTCAGACAGCTAACATCGCGAACGTCATTCAATCGACGATTGCATCTGCTGAACGTGTATTTGAACTCTTGGATGAAGAAGAGGAAATACCAGAACTTCAGAATGCCAAGACAATTCAATACCCACAAGGCGCAGTTCAATTCGAACATGTTAAGTTCGGATACAAGGAAGACGCTATACTCATTGAAGATATGAATATTGATGTGTCACCCGGACAGACCATTGCTATTGTAGGCCCGACGGGAGCAGGGAAGACGACACTCATTAATCTGCTTATGCGTTTCTATGAGTTAAATGATGGTGCCATTAAGATCGATGGTGTGAATATTGCAGATATGAAGCGTGGCGATCTTCGCAGTAAATTCGGTATGGTGCTTCAAGACACCTGGCTCTTTAATGGTACGATTAGAGATAATATTGCTTATGGTCGCGAAGGATCTACAGAAGAAGAGATTATTAAAGCTTCTAAGGCAGCCCATGCAGATCATTTCATTCGAACCCTTCCGGATGGTTATAATACCATTCTGAATGAAGAGGCTTCGAATATATCTCAAGGTCAGAAACAGCTTCTGACCATCGCGCGAGCCATTTTAGCTAATCCGTCGATTCTTATTCTAGACGAAGCGACCAGTAGTGTAGATACACGTACAGAAATCTACATTCAGAAAGCGATGAATGGATTGATGAAAGGCAGAACAAGCTTCGTCATTGCACACAGATTGTCTACGATTCGCGATGCCGATCTTATTCTAGTTATGAATCAGGGTAGCGTTATTGAAAAAGGTAACCATGAGGACTTATTGAAGCAGGGTGGTTTCTATGCGGACCTGTACAACAGCCAATTCTCTGAATCTATAGAGGATGTCGTGTAATTACATGTGAAAATAACACAAAAAGGAGTACGCACTGGTTACCAGTGTTGTACTCCTTTTTGTGCTAGCCTAGAAAAGACAAGAACCAGACAGCGTGATTCTGTTCATCAGCAGCTGTACGTCTGAATAAATCTTTTACGTAGGTATCGCGTACCTGATCTGAGACCTTGAGGTAATAATCGACCGTGTTTTGTTCGTCCTTAAATGAAGCTAATACACCTGCTCGATATTCAGTTGCACAAGCTTCGGATAATTTGGGAGCAGGTGAACAACCTGTTAAACAGGTATAAACATGGGCAAATTGTTGGAAATGTCTAATCTCATCTTGCCGTATTTCCAGAATTCTCTTCTTAATTTCTACTGTAGGGGCCATAGCAGCTAACTTCTCGTAACATGTAATAGCACTGTATTCACCATTTAAGGATGTCATGAGATCCCGAACCAGTTGTGGTTCCGCTGCCGTTCTGGATTGATCATAATGTGATAACATTTCCGTAATCCTCTCCCTTATCTCATAGGCTTATATAACATATGCATGCCTACTCAACAGGTTCACATCGAACGGAAAGTAATAGGGAAAGTAAGGTTAATCATATAAATATGTGTGATTTACGTTATCACGTGGGTGCAACGCCATGCCAGAATAAATCCATAATTTTATGAGCTAAATGGGAAGGAGAAAGGTTATAGTCTGCTGATATCTCGCGGTTACCTACCATCAGTAATGAAGAGAAAGTATGAGCAAGAAATAGCGGGTCACCGCTACGAATTTCGCCTCGATCCATCGACTGTTGGAAGCTTTCGGTGAGCACATCAGTAATGGCTTCCTCAGAGGCCATAATGGCCTGAATTTGTTCTGGAGAGAGCGATGCTCTGGCTTCACGCATAATGGTCTCAAAGTCACCGTGAGGTCTAGCTAATTTCACTTCAGCTAATTCACGTAACCGATCCAATAATGGGCCTTCTTGTCCCATAATGCGTTTCGTATGCATTCTTGCCATACCGGTCATTGATGTCACAGAGGCTGTGAACAGTTGAGCTTTATTCTCAAAATGATAATAAATAGATGCTTTGGTAACGCCACATGCCTTGGCAATCTGCTGTAAGGATATGGCCTCGTACCCATTCTCCATGAATAGGTTGGATGAGATACGTAATATCATTTGATCCATGGGTAATGCTTCTTCTGAACGTTTCGGCCGACCGGGTAAGCGGGGAGTGTTACTGTTAAGTGGGTGGGTCATGTATGTTATATCCTCCAAATGGATGCAATTTAAATTGAATTCGGTTATTTTTTATAATTAAATTGATAATTAACCTTCCGGTATATATAATTGTGGTTATACTTAATTATACACTGACCCGTTATACATTACACTTCTTTATAGTAAAGGGTTCAAGGAGGATCATGATGAAACAAAAGGCAGGAATCGGTAGATGGGTTGCCGGTAAACGAAGTAAATGGATTACGCTCTTAGTCTGGATATTGGTTGTAGGCGTACTTACGATAGCTTGGCCTAGTGTTGGCAGTAAAGAGATTAACAATTCCCCCAATTTGAATGATGATGTTGCATCTGTCCAAGCGGAGCAAATCGCGAATCGAGAATTTCCAAGTGACTCAGGGGTTCCAGCTCTTCTCGTGTGGCACCGTGATGGTGGGATGACAGATGAGGATATCACACATGTGCAACAATTATTTGCCAAGTGGGAAGCTAATCCCGTAGCACATCAAGAGTTCGTTCCACCATTTGATAAGATGCCTCTTCCCGCAGTGAAGGCACTCCTTTCAGAAGATCAGAGCACCTTAGTTACACCAGTGGTGTTTAGTAAAGGGATGGATAGTGATCAATTAAAGGACGGCGTCGAACAACTTAAGGCACAGACGAAGGATGAGATGGGTGTTGACCCATTTACTGTACAAAAAGATGATGGAAGTAAGCTAAGCGCGCGGGTCACAGGTCCTGTCGGTATTTCCATTGATGCAACGGGACTATTCAAGAACGCTGACTTTAAGTTGATGTTAGGAACCGTTCTATTAGTGTTAGTGATCTTGCTTCTTATTTATCGTTCACCTATTCTTGCACTGATTCCATTAATTGCGGTTGGATTTGCGTATGGTGTGACTAGCCCTATTCTTGGGTTCATGGCTGATAAAGGTTGGATTGTTGTCGATGGTCAAGCGATATCGATAATGACGGTGTTATTGTTCGGTGCAGGAACCGATTATTGTCTATTCCTCATCTCCCACTATCGTCATGTGCTTAAACATGAAGAGGATAAGGGGAAGGCGTTGTTTAAATCCATCACGGATTCTTCAGGCGCTATCGCTATGAGTGGCTTTACGGTCGTTCTAGCCTTGTTCGCACTTCTGTTGGCTAAGTACGGTGCTTATCATCGATTCGCTGTACCATTTAGTGTCTCTATTCTGGTCATGGGTATGGCAAGTTTAACGTTAGTACCTGCAATATTGGCTATCTTAGGCCGTACTTCTTTCTATCCATTCATCCCGCGTACACATGAAATGGAAGTGGAGCATGCCGTTAAGAAGGGCAAACCTGTTCCTACGTTAAAAGCTAACCATGAAAGTCGTCTGGGACGCCTAGTGGTCAACAAACCTTGGACGATCGTTATTATAACAGTCGTAATACTCGGTGGTTTAGCGGCATTCTCGACACAAGTGAAGTCAACATATGACCTATTATCTTCTTTTCCGAAAGATATGGCTTCTAGGGAAGGGTTTGATCGCATTGGTGAGCAGTTCTCACCTGGTGAATTAGCTCCTGTGAAGATTATGGTGGATACAGAGGGTAAGAAAGATAATCTGGGTGATCGGTTAACTTTACTACCGTATGTAGTAAAGGTATCAGAACCTGAACAAGGAGCTCAGAATCGTAACATCGTTGGATACGATGTGGAGTTGAGTATGAATCCTTATTCGATGGAGGCAATGAAACATATTCCGGATTTACGCTTGGTAGCGGAGCAATCCCTGAAGGAATCAGGGATTACTACGCCAACGGATAAAGTATGGATCAGCGGTCAGACGGCTACACAGTATGATACGAAAGAGACAAATGATCGAGATACAAGAGTAGTTATACCTGTGGTCATTGGCCTGATTACATTATTATTACTGATCTATCTGCGTTCTATCGTAGCGACCATATATTTAGTGGCAACGGTGATCTTATCTTACTTCTCAGCACTTGGATTGGGCTGGATTGTTATTCACTACGTTCTTGGTGCAGATGCTATCCAAGGGGCAATTCCTCTATACTCCTTTGTGTTTCTAGTAGCTCTTGGTGAAGACTATAATATCTTCATGATCTCTAGTATCTGGAAGAAGAGTAGAACCATGCCGCTGAAGCAAGCGATTAAAGAGGGCGTGGGCGAGACGAGTTCGGTTATTACTTCTGCGGGGATTATTCTAGCAGGAACGTTTGCTGTATTAGCGTCCTTGCCGATTCAAGTATTAGTTCAATTTGGAATTGTTACGGCGATAGGTATTCTGTTAGATACATTCGTCGTGCGTCCGTTCCTAGTTCCGGCGATTACAACATTGTGTGGACGTGTTGCGTTCTGGCCTGGAAAATACACTCAGACTGAACAGCAAGAAGAACGAAGTCAATCATAGCAGGGATGAGGGTTAGACGATCCGACTGTTCGAGTACTAATCTCGTGAAAATGTAGAGCTATATTTTGATGTTTGATATACCGAAGACCACCACGATTGGGAGCATCCTCTTTTATTGAGTGAGGTAATCCCAAACTGTGGTGGTTTTTGTCGATAATGAGATCGTTAGTTAGTCTTGCACTCTGTTTCAACATGATTTACGGGTCTTGCAGCCCACTCATCTGCTTGCGGTTCAATATCTACGCCATTCTCCATTTTCTTTCTTTCGGCAAGAGAATCTCCATCTGTATTCTCTTTATTGCGGACTTGATCTTCCGTCTGATGATCCAATGAATTCCCTCCTTATTAATACTTTTTATTAGATACATGTGTAGAGTATCCCGTTCAAGGGGTTATCATGCGTGAAGGATAGGGACATAGTAAGCATACGAGTGTATATTCTGTGGAGAAGTCCATTGATATGACGAAGGGTTGTAACTTTACTTTGTTTACAAAGACACGTATTCTTGTCTAACATGAATTCTTATTAGGATAGGAGACAAACATAAGATGCGACAAATTATTTTAGATGTAGATACAGGGATCGATGATGCTTTAGGCATTATGCTCGCTGTAAAAAGCGGGATCGCAGATATCGTAGGAATTACAACGGTTAGCGGAAATATTTCTATCCAGACTGCGACATTAAATACGTGTAAAATTCTTGAGCTAATTCATGCGCAGGATATCCCAGTTATACAAGGTGCCGTCCATCCAGTTATACGGGAACCAAGATATGAGCATGCTGTGCATGGGGTGGATGGATTAGGTGGGGCGTTGAAAGATATGACACCTTCTATTGAGCTTAGGGATGGGTTTGCACCGGATTTCATTATTCAAACCGTGAAAGAAAATCCGGGTGTGATCACATTGATTATGACGGGACCTCTTACCAATCTGGCATTGGCAATACGCAAATGTGCTGAACTTCCAGAACTCGTGGATGAAGTAGTGTTCATGGGTGGTGCGGTCAGTGTGACTGGGAATATTACGCCTGCAGCGGAGTTTAATATGTTCGCCGATCCAGAAGCAGCTCGGATTGTATTCCAAGCAGGTTTCAAGAAGCTAACGATGGTTGGTTTAGATGTTACCAGTAAGGTGCTATTCACTGATGAACATATTGCTCAACTCACAAATCCATCAATTAAGGATTATGTAGCGCAAAGCTTGAATGATTACATGGATCGACACGCAAGAGTATATGATACTATTCGAGCAAGTCTTCTTCATGATCCACTTGCTGTAGGTATTGCACTTTATAGTGGTCTAGTGACGACAAAAGCTTATCACGTGGATATCGAGACGAATAGCCGGTTGTGTGATGGGCAGACGGTCTGCGACTTCCATAATAGTTGGGAGAAATCACCTAATATGGACGTGTGTATCGAAGTAGATAGCGATGCATTCTTGAAGGTATTTATTGATACTTTAAACAAATAAAGATTTGTACGTTTTGATCAAGTGTTACATACAAATGAAAAAGCATGCCGAAAGATCCTATTGGATTTTGGCATGCTTTTTCATATGGGATTAGAGATTATTGTTTTCTTCGGCCTGTCATTAATAACAGTATGAAAGAAATTAGAATCATTGTAAGCGTCCACGCCCATGCCATATTGGTATTGCCAGAATCAACGGCTACATAAATGGCTGTAGGGATGGTTTGTGTCTTGCCAGGGATATTCCCAGCAATCATGAGCGTAGCTCCGAACTCACCTAGACCTCGCGCGAAGCCCAGAATATAAGCGGAGACCAAGGATCTTGATGCTAATGGGAGCGTAATATAACGAAATACCTGCCACTCACTTGCACCCATGGAACGACCGGCTTCTTCTAAATCTTTTTCAATAGAAGAAAGGCCCACTTTCATCGTCTGATATACGAGTGGAAAAGAAACAACAATAGCAGCAATCACCGCAGCCCACCATGAGAATATGATAGGCGCTGTGAAGAACCATTCGATGGCTTGTCCAAGGTAGCTCTTTCTCCCCAATAGAATAAGTAGAAGAAAACCAACGACCGTTGGTGGAAGAACAAGGGGTAGCATAAACAACGTTTCGAGCCAAATCTTCCCTCTGAAGTGTCTCTTGGTCATCCACCAAGCAACGGCGACGCCTAGCACAATGGTAACGATACTTGAGAGAAATGCGATCTGTAACGATAATCGAATAGGAATCCAGAATTGATGCCAATCTATATCTAGCATGTTCATTTAGGTACGGAGAACCCGTATTTGATGAATATATTCAAGGCTACTTCGGATTGAAGGAAGGCATAAAAGGCTTCTGTTTCCTCGAGATGTTTCGTTGTGGAGATGATTCCCATGGGGTACTTAATCGTAGTGTAAGTAGTAGGGTCTACGGTCAAGATAACCTTTACTTTATCTGAGGTTAGCGCATCGGTCTTATACACAAAACCTGCATCGGCATTTCCAGTCTCAACGTATTGAAGGACTTGACGCACATCTTTTGCTTGCACGATCTTTGGTTGTAAGGTATCCCATAAGTTAGCCTTCGTTAATGCTTCTTTGGCATAATTACCAGCTGGTACGCTCTCAGGAATACCTACTGCGATCTTAGCTACATCCTCATGAGACAAGTCCTTTAAATTAGTAATCGATGCTTTCTCGTCTAAAGGAACAACAACGACCAGTTCGTTCGTTAATAGATTCGTATGTTTGTCTTCTTGGATGATTTGTTTATCTACAAGTGCCTGTAAATTCTTTGTGGCTGCGGAAATAAACAGATCAACAGGAGCTCCCTGCTCAATTTGCTGTTGAAGCGCACCTGAAGCAGCGAAATTAAAGTTGAGTTTAACGTTAGGATATGTGGATTCATATTCCTTTTGGATATCTTGTAATGCATTCGTTAAGCTCGCAGCAGCAGAGATCGTTAGATCTACCTTTTGTGCAGATGCCTCACTCGTTTGTGTGTTTGTATCTTTCGAAGATCCACAGGCAGTGGCCATAAGAGAAATCATCAGAATCAGACACAGAATACAACTGTTTTTTATGAATTTAGTCATTTCATCACCCTTTTAAGTTATGTTTGGTTATATCTAGTTATAAGTAGTATGAATTATACGTGAAATGATATTTAAAAGTAAACCTTATTTATCCTAACGAATAGGGGGTATGCTAGAATAGGTGAATCAATTAACGCGTGTTGATATACCAGAAGGGAGCCCCTATGACAAACGATGTGTCCTATACAACGGAAGAAATTTCGAAACTTTTGAAGATATCTAAGCTTACCGTATATGATTTGATCAAAAAGGGTGAGTTGCTCTCTTATAGAGTTGGCAAGCAAATGCGAATCGATGCAGTAGATCTGGAAGCTTATAAACAGCGGGCTAAAGGGTTGTCTAACAAGCCTTCTTTAAGTCATATAGCAACGTCACTCTCATCTTCGATGAAGGGAAGTACAAGATCTATTGTTATTACTGGCCAAGATATTAGTCTTGATATATTAGCTAAACATATCGAGGATAAGACAACGGGGATACGTCCACTTCGTAGCCACGTTAGCAGTCTTGAAAGTCTCATATCTATGTACAAGGGCGAAGCGGAC
Source organism: Paenibacillus macquariensis (assembly GCF_900156375.1). Lineage (GTDB taxonomy): Bacteria > Bacillota > Bacilli > Paenibacillales > Paenibacillaceae > Paenibacillus_AQ > Paenibacillus_AQ macquariensis. Next base: position 52,068 of record NZ_FTNK01000015.1, on the reverse strand, counting down.
GTGGTTAGCACGCATCTCTTAGATGGAGATACAGGAGAATACAATCTTCCTTATATCAGAAGGATACTTGCGGGTTCCTCTTATGTGGTAGTCAATTTGCTGTTCAGAAGAGCAGGATTGTACGTTCAGTCTAAGAACCCTAAGAATATTAACGATTGGTCGGATTTGACACGTCCAGGTCTACGGTTGATCAATCGTGAGAAGGGTTCTGGAGCCCGAGTATTATTGGATGAACAACTACGTATACATGGCATTCACGCTCAAGCGCTATTAGGATACGGTGATGAACGGTCTAATCATTTAGCTGTAGCTACTAGAGTAGCTTCTGGCGATGCGGATGTAGGTGTAGGTATTGAGAAAGCGGCATCTATGGTTGACCATGTCGAATTTATTCCATTAATGAATGAGAGATACGATCTTGTAATGATGAAGAATGCAGATAACTTAGTCTGGATCGGATCACTCATGGACATTCTACAATCCAATGAGTACAAGCAGGAACTAAGTGCGATCTCAGAATATGACCTATCACAGACTGGACAAATCATGTTGGAGACGTAACAAGTAAGCTTATAGTTGTACGGAAACCCCAAAACCACTCCCTTTGTATGAAGGAGTGGTTTTGGGGTTTTTCCGGACCTAAGAGGGACCGTATTGAAATGAAAGTTGAATTCGTTCTCTAAATCTTATGCGTAGGCATCAAGCTTCTTCAGTGGTTCTTGTGCAGGTCCTTCAAGGACATTTCCATCATAGCTAAATCTAGAACCGTGGCATGGGCAATCCCAAGAGCGTTCACCTTTGTTCCATTCTACCTCGCAGCCCAAGTGGGTACATGTCGTATCGACTAGATGTAGCTCACCTTCCGTATCACGGTAGGCACCGGCTCTTCTTCCGTAATGCGTAACAACAGAGCCTTCATCGTTCTCAAGATCTTCGGGCTTCGTATAGACAATGCCTAACTTGCCGGAGATCATCTCCTTAGCAACATTAGCATTTTCAACGATGAAGTTCTTAATACTTGGACTTGGGTGGAAGCGTGTAGGAGAGAAGAGTTCAGAATAGGGATTCACTCTTTCTTGAATTTGATCGGTAATGATTCTTGCGGATACCGTTCCAGTGGTCATTCCCCACTTAGCGAATCCAGTCGCTACATAAATACCATCGTCGCTTGCGGTAATCTGACCGATATAAGGGACCTTATCAAGGGTGAAGAGATCCTGAGCAGACCAGCGGAAAGGAATGCTTGTCACGCCTAACAATTGATCAGCGAACACTTCTAGATTCTCATAATGGCGATAGGTGCATATTCCTTGCCCAGTCTTATGGCCTTCCCCACCCACGAGAACGAGGGATTCGCCTTGCCATGAAGCCGATCGTAGCGTACGTACAGGCTCATCAACGCTGATATACATTCCACCTGCAAAAGGTGTTTTGGGTTTCACAGCAACGACGTAGGAACGTTCCGCATGCAGTCGTGAGAAATAGAACCCTCCACCATCCGTGAATGGGAAGTGGGAAGTAGAGACGATATGTTGACATGTGACTGTGTGATTGTCATGAAGTGTTGTGAGTGTGAAGGGTCGTGTTCCCTCGAGCTTCTTACTTACCGTTGTATTCTCATAAATAACGCCGCCAGCTTTGACAATAGCCTCCACCAAACGCTTTAAATAAGCTAAAGGATGGAACTGAGCTTGTCCGGGTAGTTGAATGGCCCCCTTTACTTGAAGAGGAATAGGAAGGGTGTCTTTCCATAGTCCTGGAATTCCAAGCTTCTCGTAGGCTTGGAATTCGTTGATCAACTTGGCCTCAGCTTGATCCCCTTCCGCATACAGATAGGCATCTTCTTCTTTCCATTCACAAGGGATGTCGAGCTCTTTCACCGTTCGTGCCATCCATTCAATGGCTTCGCTGTTGGCACGATAGTACTTAGCGGCGAGATCTTCTCCTAAATGCTGTATCAGCTCATCATATATTATGCCATGTTGAGCAGTAACCTTAGCGGTCGTATGACCTGTAGTCCCTTCTAATATACGGCCAGCGTCTACCAGTGCGACTTTCAAGCCCTCTTGTGACAATAAATAGGCAGTCGTTATGCCTGTAATTCCAGCTCCTACAATAGCTACATCCACTTTAATATCCTCTGCTAGTTGGGGAAAAGTAGGTAGTTCAGTTGAAGCCCGCCACAGGGATTCAGGGTATTGAGGCAGTTGGTTTGTCGGGTTTAAGGGGTTGTTCACAAAAAGGTTCCTCCTAAGTATAGGTTAGTCATTTTGATTAGTTTGCCTCATTATTCCTAAATTACTATTATTTTTGCGAAATAAAGCATTTGGGGATATGGGTATGATAGGAATGAATTTGTTCAAAGGTATGTTTAAGCCTGAGAATTATGTAAATATACATAAGTTAACGTTGACGTTAACGTTAACTCAGGAGTATAGTGTTATGTATTAAAGATGGAAGTTACGGGGGATAGAGATGAACTGGTTAAAGATTGACGACGTTGCCAAGGAAACGGGACTGACCAAAAGGTCCATTCGTTATTATGAAGAAATTGGATTGATGACGACGCCAGAGCGTTCCGATGGCGGGATTCGATTGTACACGGAGGAAGATGTTGAGTATTTGAAAACAATCGTTCTAGCCAAAAAAGTGCTAGGGTTCTCATTACAAGAAATTCAGGACTATTTACAAATTCGTGATCGGATGAAGCACCATCACAATAATTTTCAGTCTTCTACCGATGAGGCACAGCGAATATCAGAGCTTCAGAATATGAAAGAGACCGTGAACCAGCAAATCGACCTCGTTCAGGGGAAGATGGAAGATATGAATCAAATTTTGCATGGATTATTAGACACGGCAAAGCGGATTCAACAGTCAATAGACAAATAAGTTAGTTAGTGACGCTGAATTGCATACTGACAACATGATGGAGGGCTCTTATGAACAGACAGGTATCCCCAACCACCGGTTCATTCTGGCCGGTTCTCTTTGCGATTTTTTTCGGTAATTTCTTAGCATCATTGAGCACGACAACGATTAATATAGCGTTACCTGCATTCATGCATCAATTTACGGCTGAGTTACATACGGTACAGTGGATGGTTACAGGGTTTATGCTAGCAACGGGTGTCATTGCACCCGTCCTTGGATATTTAGGAGATCAGTTCAGTTATAAGCGTCTTTATATCTTGTCGATCATTGGGTTTACGATCTGCTCTGCGCTCTGTGTGTTATCGTGGAATATTCAGAGTTTAATATCCTTCCGAATACTGCAAGGGTTGTTTAGTGGTCTGATTATGCCTGCAACAATGACCATTATCTATCAGGTCGTTGAGAAGGAGAAACAGGCTTTTGCACTCAGTATGTGGAGTGTCTCTGCCATGCTCGGACCGGCACTGGGACCGACACTGGGAGGTTTTCTTGTCCAGCATTTCAACTGGCATGCGCTGTTCATCATGAATATACCCATTGGACTCATTGCCATAGTGGTAGCGATTCGTTATATCCCTTATTATAAGCTCAGCACCAAGCAACATTTCGATAGTGTTGGATTTGTAAGTGTAATTATAAGCAGTGGGGCACTTCTTGTTGCCTTGAGCCAAGGAAGTATATGGGGGTGGCAGTCAGCCAAGACATTATCGTTATTGATTGGTGGAGCACTGCTACTTATCTTCTTTATCCTATGGGAGCTTAGGGTGAGAGAACCTCTTCTCCATTTACGTATTCTACGGATTCGGAAGTTCTCTTATAGCCTTGTGTTAAATGGAATCATCTCTATTTCACTGTATTCGGGGACATTTCTCATACCCATTTATCTACAAAATGTACAGCACACCACCGCGATGCAAGCAGGGCTTATCATGTTGCCGGGCTCACTGATGATGGTTATATGTGCACCTATTGTCGGTCGTCTCTATTCCCGAATAGGCCCTGTAAAGCTCAGTCTGTTCGGTGTTTTATTGATGGTAATCTCTACTTTGAGCTTAACTGGACTTACCGTGAGTACATCACATATGTTTATTACCGTATGGATGGCCATTCGATATGTAGGTATAACGTTCGCAAATATGCCGATTACCAATGCGGGCATGGGGGCTGTACCTGCGAATGAGTCTGGTCATGCCTCCTCCATTAATAATTGGATTAAGCAGGGCATGGGGTCGTTTGCGATTGGAATATTTAGTTCTCTTCTCGCTAGCCGTACAGCCTTTCATTTACAAGGTGTCGTTAACCCGACTGAAGCCGCGCAACAGTTCGCATTTACATGGAGTATTGGAGATGTATTTATGATAGCGACGATCATTATTGCTTTAGCGATACCCTTTACCTTTATGTTAAAAGATAGAAGAGTACGACCCGTCAAAATGGCATCTGACAGCTCTAGATAACCAATATATTCCATAGGTATAAGAATTAAATTACGAAGTGGTATTCATTTCCATGTCGATCTCTCCGATATTTATTATTGGTAAATAATAACTGGAGGAGAGATGGTGTGGTAAATCGTAGACATGGAAGATTTAGAACAGATCGAAGAAGTATGAGCTTCATATTGGCATTCATCATTGCAGTATACCTAACAGTGACAACTTCGGGTGTAGTACATGCGGAGACGGAGACTCAGACTCAGGAACTGAACTGGGTAGAGGGTTCGGGACAAGAAGTAGGACTTGGCTCGATCGCCAAACTTACATTACAGTCAGGTCTGCAATTTCTAGACAAGGATGATACGGTAGCTAGTGAGTTGTCTTATGGTGGAGTACCGAGTAATAAGGAGATTGGCTCCGTTTATCCAACGGATCCCAATGCAACATGGACTGTGTTTTTTGACTATGATGATGTGGGCCATATTGCCGATGACGAGAAGAATGATATTGATGCGGATGCCTTACTGCAAAGTTATAAAGAAGGAACCGAAGCAGCGAATAAGGAAACAACAGAGGAGAATCACTTGTTCGTGGATGGCTGGGATGTCCCACCGACATATGATGACAATCTACATAGTTTGAAATGGTCGCTTCTTGCTCATGATAACAACAATGAGACGTTGATCAATTACAATGTACGTATATTGACGAAAGAAGGATATGTTTCGGCTATTCTTGTATCGGATCCTACACATTTAGCTGAGGACCGTAAGTCATTTGAGAATATCGTGTTATCCAACTTTTCCGTGAATTCGGGCGAAGGGTATGCAGACTTCGACGAATCGACTGATAAGCTGGCTGAAATTGGCCTTACCGGACTTATCGTAGGTGGTGCTGGATTGGTTGTGGCGAAGAAAGTTGGCTTAATTGCAATGATTGTCGTACTTGCCAAAAAGTTTGGAATCGTTGTAGTTGTCGCTGTGGCTGGATTGTTCAAATACCTTTTTAGAGGGCGTAAGAAGGAAGAGGCGTTTACGCCTAATCATGATAATGATGTTCCTCCAATCGATTCGGATTATAGACCTTAATTTAAAGAACATAAAGAAGCCGTTATCTAACCTACGATAACGGCTTCTTTATGTTTATTTAAGAATGAACTATTTCGTTGACGCAAGCGCTAGTGTACATACTTTGTTACGACCGGTTTCCTTAGCTTGATAAAGTGCCTTATCGGCCATATCCACAAGAACATGTCCAGTGGGAACAGCTACTGTATCTGGATAAGTAGCAACACCAATTGAGATCGTGATAGATACAGGTATTTGCTCAGGCAGAATAAATGGATGATTCTGAACGCCTATTCGTATTTTTTCAGCAATGACTAGAGCGTGATGGTGGGGGCAATCCAATAGTAATACGGTGAATTCTTCGCCACCATTTCGAGAGACGACATCAAATGAACGAGAATAGTCTATTAGTATTTTTGCAATCGATTTAAGTACAACATCGCCAGAGGAATGACCATAGTTGTCATTTATTTTTTTGAAATGGTCAATGTCGATGACGAGTAGCGATAGGTTCTCTCCACGCTGGTTGGCACGAGCCAGATGCGTTTTGATAGCCAGTTCAAATGATCGCAAATTGTTCAGCTGAGTTAAGTGGTCGGTCGTTGCCCGTTGTTCTAATTGAACAAAGAGTTTATTTGTGGAATAAATATATTCAGTTATGGCATATACGAATAATCCCCCAATGATAGCGATACCGAATTGAAGAGGATAGAAGCTCATGATGGTAGGAATATCCTTGATATTAATCATGAGAGAGATGAAGATAACGAGCATGCCAAGTACATTCATTAGATTAATTTTATGAAATCGTGACAATGGATAACGTGAAATGATGGCACATATAGTCCCAACCAAGATAATTCCGATACAAGCAACGACTCCAGAAGAGGTAAACCCATATAACATCATTCGTCCGATGCCGATGATAATAGCGCTAATAATAGCAGGAACTGGCCCGATGTAGGTTCCTATTACGACGGGGAACAGATGGCGTAGATCAGCATATGTATTGGAACCAACAGGGATGGTGTATAACATCAGTACGATGCCATAAATTCCAAAAAGGATACCCGAATTAATTTGAACTGGAAGCGAGATGGAGGATATCCCTATCGAATATCTTTTAGAAAGTACACCAGAGAAATAAAGAAAAGTAACAATAATACAAATATTAATAAATAACACATTAATCATGTAAGGAATTCCTCCTGGGTTATTTAAGCAATCTTTATTATTTTAGCGGATATGGAGGGAAGTTGTCGATTAATTTATCGTAAAGTACATACTTTTCACAAATATGGAACAACCTACGGATAAATCCAGTGCAAAGAAATAATGGAGGTGTTCAAGGGTGAGTAAATCAGGGGGATCTCAGGGCTTGATATCTACTAGTGATGTGATGTTAGGTCTTCCATCTCCACCTATTGAGGAGGAATGCCTACAGAAAGATCTAGCACGTAATATAGAGATGGCTAAGAAGATATTCTTAGATTGTTCAGATATGGTATATCGGGATATTCAAGTGGCACAAGATCAGAAGGCGTTCTTGTTCTATATAGAAGGGATTGTAGATTCTCAGGAAATAGAATCCCAAATGCTAAAGCCATTCATCATAGGTTATGTAGAGAATGAGGATGAAGATTCACTCGAATCCCCACAGAATACACGTGTATCGCTCTCTCAAGCTTCAAAAGCTACGACATGGGGAGACATTATTACGGGTGTTATTAACGCAAGTGTTGTACTACTGATGGATGGGACTACCGAAGCACATATTTTTAATGTGAAGGGTGGTGTAAGACGCGGCGTTGAAGAACCACAGACAGAGACGGTTATTCGGGGCCCGAGGGAAGGGTTTACAGAAACGTTAAGGGTAAATACGGCATTGGTTCGTTTTAGACTCAAGACCCCTAAGCTCAAGATGGTTAGCTTTGTTATTGGGGATGAGACCAAAACGGATATTGTCTTATCTTATATTGAAGGATTAGCTGATCCGAAACAGATTCGAGATGTGACAAAGCGCTTAAAGGAAATTAAGATCGATGGCATACTCGAATCGGGTTATATTGAAGAACTCATTGAAGATCATCCATATTCTCCTTTTCCTCAGATGCAATATACAGAACGCCCTGACACGGTTACTGCACAGTTATTAGAGGGTGGCTTTGCGATTTTAGTGGATGGGACACCCTTTGTTCTCATTGCGCCTGTGAGCCTTTGGCAATTGATGCAAGCAAGTGAGGATTATTATGAACGGTTCTTTATTAGTGATTTCATTCGAATTCTGCGGTATATGTTTCTATTTATTGCGATATTCCTCCCAGGATTGTACATTGCCGTGATTACATTTCACCAAGATATGTTGCCGTCTACACTCGTACTGAGTATAGCGGCTGCTCGAGAAGCCATCCCTTTTCCCGTTCTTGTTGAAGCATTAATGATGGAAATTGCATTCGAGGCCCTTCGGGAAGCTGGAATACGACTACCTAAGACGGTAGGACAAGCAGTAAGTATTCTCGGTGCGCTCGTTATCGGTCAGGCGGCAGTGGAAGCGGGAATTGTCTCTGCCCCCATGGTAATAATTGTGTCATTAACGGGGATAGCCTCCTTTACCATTCCACGGTTTAATCTAGCTATCACGGTTCGATTACTGAGATTTCCGTTTATGATTATGGCAGGCACATTAGGGCTATTTGGAATAGTTATTACTTTCGTGTGGATTCTCGTTCATTTAACACATCTCACTTCCTTTGGAAGGCCTTATCTTGAGGGGGTCAGCCCTTATTACAAGAAGAATCAGAAGGATATATTCATTCGTGTGCCATGGTGGAAGATGATCCATAGACCACAAGGTACGGCTAGAAATAATAATAAGCGCATGGAAAAGGGGATAAACGGTACTCCTAAGCCTGATAAAGGTTGGTGAATATGGACATGAAGAAAAGAATAGTGACACTTACTGCAATGGTTCTGGTCTGTCCTATATTTTTATCGGGCTGTTGGGATCGCAAGGAAATAAATGATATCGCCTTCGTATTAGGTACCGCAATCGATAAGGAGGGTTCAAAGTATCGCACGAGTGTACAGATTGCTGTGCCAAGGGACCTTGGGGGTTCCAGTGGTAAATCTGGTGGGGGTAAGGGTTGGTATATTGAATCTAAATTAGGGAAAACCATTCGTTTGTCTTCGCAAGAAATTCAAAGCAATAACTCACGTACAGTTAATTTCTCAAATCGTCGTTCACTTATTATTGGGGAAGAGTTAGCACGAGAAGGTATATCTACTATCATGGATGTATTTACAAGAACACCTCAGAATCGTCTACTACCTATGGTGGCGGTGACAGAGGGTTTCGCTTATAAAATATTGGATACGGATGCATCGATAGAGCAGTTTCCAACGGAAATGGTTCGGGAGTTGATTTTGAATTTCACGAAAGAACCTATTTCAATTAAAACAGTGTTGACTGCGCTACTTTCTGAAGGAATTGATCCTGTACTCCCGATTCTTAAAGTTGATGAGTCAGTGCCTCCTAAGGTAGGCGAACCTTTGAAGAATGTGAGGATTGCCGGTCTAGCTATATTCAAAGGTGATCGAATGGTAGGAACCCTCAAAGGGGATATGGTTAAAATCATGACTCTTTCTATGAATCAAAATAAAAATTTAGAAATGAGTATCCCTGCACCAGAAGGCGAAGGGGATTTAGTGTTTTTATTTAAAAAAAATCATGCGAGGTTCGTACCTGTGATCCACGGAGATAACGTAACCATGAAAGTTCTTATGCATATGGAAGGTGCAATCGTTGAGAATGCCTCTAACTTCAGTCCGTCGAATGAAGTGGGTATGGGTAAATTAGAGAAATCATTGGAAGATAAGATGCACAAGGATATTACTAAAATGCTAGATATTGTACAACATCAGTATCAAGCTGACAGTGTAGGATTTGGAGAAATCATTCATCAACAAAAGCCAAAGGATTGGGATCGGTTAAGTAGTCGATGGAAGGACATTTATCCTCATGTCAAAGTAGAAATTGAAACAGACGTACAATTGAAAACGGTTGGTCAAGCCCTTCAACCGATGGGACTTCGACAAGAGGAGATTATCCATGATTAGTCTATCCCTGATACTTATTTGCTGTATTGTTCTGATCCTCTTGCTAGATTGGAAGGTTCTTCGTACGTTGCCTTCGGCGAATCGCTGGATCGCTTGTTCTTTGTATGTCCTGAGTCTAGGTATATTCATGTACAACTTGAAATTCGATAACAATATAACGCCTACGGAATGGATAGGGCACATCATTAGGAAGTGGGCACCATTTGAATAGGAAAAAGGATTAGGGGGAATCGATGTGAACAAAATAACGACACGACAGATAATTTTACTTGGTATCGTCTATATGTTACCATTTGTGATCAATGAAGTTCGGTTTATATCGACTGCGAAACAGCATACCTACATCACTTATTTGGCGGCAGCCATTCTATTTATGGGTGTTCTATGGATGTTGTCACGGAGTGCAAAGCGATTTGCGAATCAAGATTTATTTCAATCGCTAGTGAGTAGGTTTCCGGTGATCGGAAGAGGAATTGGATTTCTTTATCTAATGTTCTTCTTATTTATCCTAACACGCGATTTAAGAATTATGGTTGACTATACACGAGTAATATTGCTACCAAATACACCGTTTATCGTTACTTCCCTTTTGATCATAGCTACGGTTGTATTCATTGTAAGAGGTGGACCAAGAACGTTGATTTCTTTATCAGAAATTATGGGTCCGATCGTTATCGTAGCAATTTTCTTCATGCTGATTATGTTATTTAAAGATTTTCATCTGGCTAATATGATGCCTTTTTTCCATATGGACATCCCAGGTGTTGGTGAAGGAACATGGCTCGTATTATCGTCATCAGGCCAAATCATTATGTTACCCTTCATTATCTCTAGTAAGGACTATCGCTATCGTGATCCTCTTTATTCACTTGTCATAGGAACGCTGTTGATTGTTCTAGTTGTGTTGATGTTAGTATTAGTGATAGGAGTTCCGGTCGCTGAAAGGCTTATGTATCCCAGTTATGAGTTGGTTCGGGAGATTCGAGTCGCAGATTTCTTGGATAGGTTCGATCTTATCCTAGTATCATTATGGTACCCGTTTATTCTAATTAATATGGCTATTAGCCTATATGTTGTGTGTTATGGACTTAAGATTATGTTGCCTTCTGTTTCAGGTAAAATGATGGCAGCACCGATCGGGTTACTTTCATTCGCATGTTCAGCTTGGTTCTTTCGTGATACGGTTCAAATGTTGGACTTTAATCGTCAGTGGGCATGGATCGCCATGGTATTTGAGATTATTATTCCAATTGGGATTTTTATGATCCTTCGTCCGCGTAAAACACCTTTGAACAATTAAACATTCAAGTAGGAATAGGATCATTATGGTACAATTAACAGACGGTTAGGCATGAATATATCGATATTTATGTAACTCCAAAGTGCCTCTGCTAGATATGTTGAGGGGGAAATGAAGATGGCTCAGAAGATGATTGGTAAAGTGGTAGCGTTAGCTGCGTCTCGAAAAGTTGCTGAAATGGGTAAGTTAATTGAGAATATGGGAGGTACACCCGTATATCGCCCTGCTCAAGGAACGGTTTTTCTAGACGATGAATTGCTTCGTGAAGGTTTAACTTCGTGGATTGAGAATCCACCACAATGGGTGATCTTGACGACTGGTATAGGTCTCGAAGCTTTATTCGATATGGCTGAGAAAATGGGGATAGCAGACAAGTTCCTAGAGATTTTGTCCGCATCTTCTATTGCTGCTAGAGGATACAAAACGGTGAACGCATTGAAAAAACGCCATTTAACGCCTATCGTACGGGATGACGACGGTAGCAGTGAAGGACTTATTCGCTCATTTGAGTCATATAATATAAAAGGCGCCAGTGTGATCCTACAACTTCATGGAGATCCAGCACCGAAGCTTACAAAGTGGTTGGATGAACAGGAAGCAATAACGAGACAGATTCTTCCTTATCGTCATGTTGCTCCAGAAGAACATCATTTGGAACAACTCGTACAGGATATTGTGCATTCTAAAGTAGATGCTGTAACATTCACAAGCGCACCACAGTTTCGATTTCTCGCCGAGTATGCTCTTGTACATAACCAATTGAAGCCAATGATTGCTGCATTTGATGGCCCAGTCTTAGCAGTAGCGGTAGGTAAGATTACAGCACAAGCCCTGAAAGAAGAAGGGATTCAACGTATTATTGTGCCGGAGGAAGAACGAATGGGTAGTATGATGGTCGCATTAGGGCGTTATTTCGCTAGTCAAGCAGGCAATGAAGTTGCTGTTTCAAGCGAAGAGTAGAGATGTTTCTACGGCATAATCCAATGTTGAAACTGGACCATCTTAGTGTGGATAAAGAGGTTTTTTATATCGTATGTTGAATGTTTAACTACATTATATTTATAGAGCAAGAGCAAGAGCAAGAGCAAGAGCAAGAGCAAGAGCAAGAGCAAGAGCAGGAGCAGGAGGTATTAGAATGATAAGAACTGCATGTGTAACGGGCGCAGATCGTGGCGTAGGCCTGAGTATAGTTCGGGAACTATTATTTATGGGTACTTATGTATTTGCGGGGAAATATAATGGAGAGTTGAGTCTCCTTGATAAGCTAGGCGAAGAATTCCCAGAGACCCTTCATATTCTGGAATTAGATGTTGGAAGCGAAGATAGTGTGAATGAAGTCAAAAAGATTATTTGTGAGCATACGGATCAGTTAGACGTACTTATTAATAATGCCGCCATTCTAGGGAACATTCAAGCGACGGTTCTTGATCCAATAGACCTGAAAGAAATACAGGATGTATTCAATATTAATACTTTGGGGCCGCTACGTATGAGTCAGGCTCTACTACCATTATTATTAAACGGAGAGCGAAAGCTCATCGCTAATATTTCTTCAGAAGCAGGTAGCATTGAAACATGTGATAGGACAAGTTGGTTCGCCTATTGCATGTCCAAGTCGGCGTTAAATATGGAATCTCAATTAATCCATAATGGTATCAAAGACGTGGGTGGTCAGGTGCTTGCGATTCATCCAGGATGGGTGCAGACTTATATGCAGGGTCAACTAGATGAGAATGCGTTATTAACAGCAGATGAGTCAGCACGTCATATCGTACAGCTTCTATTACGGAGCGATCAATTTAAGGGAGAACATGCTGTCTTTCTGGATTATTCCGGACAGTTATTATCCTGGTAACATTAGGAGGAATGAATAAATGAATACGAATAGAAAATGCCTGCTAGTTGGGGACTATACCCATCCTAAATTTCATCCATTACAAGGGGTGGATACGCAGATTAGTCATATATTGAAAGATGTGATGAGTGTACAGTGCAGTGAGAATAAGAATATGCTATTAGATAATAATATTCAGCAGTTCGATCTTTGCATTTCCTATTTAGATTTATGGGATGAAAAAATATCACCTCAGCAAACGGCGGGGTTATTGTCGTATGTTAGTCGTGGTGGGGGATTATTAATTATTCATAATGGCATTTCATTAGGGGACCGGTATGAGTTAGCTCAGTTAATGGGAGGTAAGTTCACGGGTCATCCGCCATATCAATCTTTATCCTTCCGTACGAGCGGGGATGCTCATGCCATAACAAAGGGTGTGGAGCCTTTTGAAATGGAAGAAGAACCGTATCAGTTTGAATTTGATTCATTTACGGAGAAGAAGATCTTATTGGAATATAAACTTGATGACAAGTGGTACCCTGCCGCTTGGACACATACGTATGGGCTTGGACGTGTAACATTTCTTATGCCTGGACACCATGAACCTACTTTCAGACACCCGGCAATACGGCAATTGATTCACCAAGCAGCGGTATGGACATCTCGTTAAGTTAATAAGGAGGCAACAACATGAGTGATCTGTTTAAGAAAGCCGTTTCTTTAGGATTAGGTCTTACGATGGTTAGCAAGGAGAAAGTTGAGAAAATCGTGGATGATCTCGTGACCCGTGGTGAACTTGCACCTGAAGAATCCAAAGCGTTGGTTAACCGTCTTATTGAGCGGGGAGAAGTCGAACAAGGTCAGTTGAAGTCACTTATTCTTGAGCAGGTGAACCGTATACTTAAGGATCTTCATGTACCCACAGGAAATGATCTGAGTATCCTTGAACAGCGTATCATTGCATTAGAAAGTAGAATCGCGGAACTGGAATCACAGAAGGTTGAATAATGGCTGTACGTATTAGGCATACCGGACGATACCGTGAAATTGCTATGGCGCTTATGCGTCATGGCTTTGGTTATATGGTTGAAGAACTTGAACTGTTCCAGGTTCTTACGCTTCCGCGTCGTTGGATTACGCATGAATCAATAGAGACCAAAACGATAGGGGAACGGATTCGGCATGTTCTTGAGGATCTGGGTCCTACGTTCATCAAGCTTGGTCAGTTAGCGAGTACGCGTTCTGACTTATTGCCAGATGATATCATTTCGGAGCTGGTCAAACTTCAAGATCAGGTGCCTGCCTTCTCATCAGAAACGGCTCGAGGCATACTTGAACAAGAATTAGATATAACGATTGAGGATGGTTTCTCTTGGTTTGAAGATACCCCGATTGCAGCTGCATCCATAGGGCAAGTCCATATCGGCAAGCTACGAACAGGAGAGACCGTAGCGGTCAAAATTCAACGTCCTGGCGTTATGAAAATGGTCAGCCGTGATCTTGATATTATTAGTGGTTTGGCAGAAATGATCGAGAAGCGTTGGGAATGGGCAAGGCAATACCAATTGACACGTATCGTTGCAGAACTAACGAAGTCCATATTGGCAGAATTAGATTACAGTCAAGAAGCACGTAATACGGAGAAGATTTCGTTACAATTTCAGAACGATCGCCATATTTATATTCCTCATATATATTGGGAGTTTACGTCTTCACGTGTACTTACGATGGAATATATTGAAGGTATTATGCTAAGTCGGCGAGATCAGCTGCTTGATAAAGGTTATGATCTAAAAGAAATTGCTGGACGTGTTACAAACGGTATGCTACACCAAATTTTCATCGAGGGATTCTTTCATGGCGACCCTCATCCAGGAAACCTTCTGGCCCGAAAAGATGGGAGCATTGCCTTCATTGATTTTGGTATGGTGGGCCGTATAAGCGAGGATATGAAAGATCAGTTATCTGCTCTTATTATCGCGTTAATGCGGAAGAATACGGACGGTATGGTACGTGCAATTCTAAAGTTAGGATTATTTCCAGAAGAAGGCGATATTAGCTCCCTACGTGCTGATCTGGATCGCATGAGGGACGAATATTATGATATTCCTTTCACGGAGATTAGTATGGGGAAGGCTCTGAACGATTTATTCGGAGTGGCACGCCAACACCAAATTATTATTCCACCTGATTTAACGCTTTTAGGTAAAGCGTTATTGACCTTAGAAGGTGTAATGGAGAAGTTGGATCCATCGCTAAGTATTATTGATATGGCTGAACCTTTTGGGAAGAAGCTATTGAAAGAAAAATACAGTGCAGGGCGTCTACAGAAGAAATTCATTGGGGGAGTAGCAGAATTGCTCGAGGGAATGCTGGAGCTTCCTGGGCAAGCACGTCAGCTGTCATCTCTTATTAGTAAAGGTAAAGTTAAGGTAGAGATCAATGTACCTGAACTACAATCGCTAATGCGTAAGATGGATCAGATCAGTAATCGACTCTCGATGAGTATTGTATTACTTTCCTTCAGTATTATTATGGTTGGACTTATTATCGGTTCTGCTTTGAATAATCCCTCTTCGGTGTTGTGGCACCTTCCTGTGATTGGTCTTGGATTTATAGTCGCATTATTTATGGTGATATGGTTGCTGTATGGGATCTTTAAATCCGGAAGGTTTTAGATTAGGAAATGTTAAGTTTTAACGAATCTTTTGCTTCATTGTCAAGTAGAAACGGCTTTGCTGCCTAATAGAGGCGGTGAAGCCGTTTCTACTTACGTGTTGTCGTGTTACAATGAGGATTAGATTCTATATGAGACGAAGTAATCCGTGTTGAAGGCGTTATGTTTTTTGTGCAGTTTCCGTATGGATTACACAGCAATTGATGATACTTCCTACAAAGAGTTATTGATGAATGATAAGGGTGTAACTTAAACTTACGGCACGAAGGGCTGCGTTGTTATGGCGGTTTGTAGAATTAAGGGCGGAAGGGTCACACTTGTTGTACTGGGTTGTCAATCTGTCATATAAAAATAAATTAAAACGAGGTGAAAGATTTGCCCAAATTTCAAGACTTAGGCATTTCGACAGAATTAGATAAAGTTATTTATACACAAGGGATTACTGAACCAACCCCTGTACAACATGAAGCAATTCCATTGCTTCTAGCAGGACGAGATGTTATTGCTCGTGCTCGTACAGGAACAGGTAAGACGCTAGCATTCTTATTGCCTATCATGATGAAGATAGACGCGAATCGTCAATTTCCTCAGGCATTAATTGTTGCTCCAACACGTGAGTTGGCTTTGCAAATCACGGAAGAAGCACGTAAGCTAGCACGAAACACAGATGTTAAGATCCTTGCTGTGTATGGTGGGCAGGATGTTGACAAACAGCTACGCAAGCTTGAAGGTGGACGTCATCTTATTATTGGTACACCTGGACGTTTGTTAGACCATCTAGGTCGCGGCACGCTTGATCTTGGTGGCGTGAAGATGTTAGTTCTAGATGAAGCAGATCAAATGCTTCATATGGGGTTCTTGAATGATGTTGAGACATTGATCCAAGCACTTCCATATCGCCGTCAGACGATGTTGTTCTCAGCAACGATGCCTGCTGAGATCAAAAGAATCGCAGCTGCTTATACGACGGATGCTGAAGACATTATTATTAAAGGCGAGAATTCACTTGTTCCACTTGAACATATTCGTCAAGTTGTTATCGAATGTTCTGATAGAAACAAGCAAGAAGCGCTATTCAGTATGATTAATGAATACAATCCTTATTTGGCGCTTGTATTCTGTCGTACGAAACGTCGTGCGAAGATGCTTAATGAGGCTCTTCGAGAAAATGGATACAACTCTGATGAACTTCATGGCGATCTTTCTCAGGCGAAGAGAGAAGGCGTAATGAGAAAATTCCGTGAAGCGAAATTGCATATTCTAGTTGCAACGGATGTAGCAGCACGCGGATTGGATGTTGAGGGTATTACACATGTATTTAACTATGATATCCCACATGATGTAGAAAGCTATATTCACCGCATTGGTCGTACGGGTCGTGCTGGTGATAAAGGTCTTGCGATTACACTGGCTGATCCTAAGGATAAACCAGAAGTGCAACGCATTGAGCTTGAAATCCGTCATAAAATTGAAAAATTACGTTACGAGAACCACAATGGTAAGAGTGAATTTAAGAAGATGAATGTATCCAGTGCTGCGGGTCAAGCTTCTAGAGGAAGCCGTGACGGCGGAGATCTAAGCAGTCGTGGACAGTCTTCAGGTCGTAAACAGACTTCTGGATGGCAGAATAAAGATGGCGGCAATCGCAGAGGTAGTGGACGCGGTGGTAGCGCACCGGGTAGCGAAGCTCGCGGCGGTAATCCACGCGGAGGCGAAGCACGCGGAGGAAGTACATTCGGTGGCGGAGCCCGTGGTGAAAGTTCACGCGGAAGCGAAGCGCGCGGAGGAAGTACATTCGGTGGCGGAGCCCGTGGTGGAAGTTCACGTGGAAGCGAAGCACGCGGAGGAAGTACATTCGGAGGCGAAGCTCGTGGTGGAAGTTCACGCGGAGGCGAAGCTCGTGGTGGAAGTTCACGCGGAGGCGAAGCACGCGGAGGAAGTACATTCGGAGGCGAAGCTCGTGGCGGAAGTTCACGTGGAAGCGAAGCACGCGGAGGAAGTACATTCGGAGGCGGAGCTCGTGGTGGTAGTTCACGTGGAGGCGAAGCGCGCGGAGGAAGTACATTCGGAGGCGGAACTCGTGCTGGAAGTGCTGCGCGTGGAGGGAATTCTAAAGGTTCATCAGCTGGGCGTTCCAGTAGCCGGAGTACAAGTGGTGGAAGTAAAGGGTATTCTCGAAAGAAATAAGGATAACGTAATATAAAGGAGAGGGGTCTATAACCCCTCTCCTTTTTGTATGTCAGAGTGAGTATTCTCTTTTAAGTGAATAACACGAGGATGGTTAGTGGTTGGTATCCATAGTGCAAGAAGAGGGTTTAATAGTACTATTAAATGTCCAGAACCTTGTTAATGGCCTCAATCACGCGTTCTTCTTGAATAGGCTTAACGATGAAATCCTTTGCACCTGCTCGAATGGATTCAGTAATCATGGATTGTTGGCCCAAAGCAGAACAGATGAGAACTTTAGCTTTAGGATCAATCTTTAATATCTCTTTAAGGGCCGTGACGCCGCTCATCCTAGGCATATTGATATCCATGGTGACCATATCGGGCCGTAGTTCAGAATACTTCAAGACAGCCTCATATCCATTTTCCGCCTCTGCAATGACAACGTGGCCCATACTTGTGATGAGTTCCTTTAATATCAGTCTCATAAATAGTGAATCGTCAACTACTATAATGTTTGCCATGCTAGTTCCTCCGTATTGAAACAAAATGTCACTGCACTGATATGTCTACTAACCTACTTTATATCGACAGGTTTGCACTATTTGTGAAGATGATGGCTTGGATATTGCTGATATTAAATCAAATCTTGGGAATACGAATCGAGCAAGGTGCCAATGCTAATGCTACATTATCCATTAATCAGCTGTAAGTAGAGCCACAAGAAGTCAACAGCTTAAAGGAGGCGTACCATGTCAGAGTATAATCACGTAGTGAATAAAGATGGAGAAGTAGATATGGCTAAAGTAGATGACGTATTAGACAGGATTAGTGAGAGCCGTAAGGAGGGCATTCTTTCAGATTTCGATTCGTTCCAGAAATACTTAAATAAAAGAATCGATCTTGGGAAGTCTATAGGACTTAGTGATGAGCAATTAGTACGTATGGCTGAGAAAATAGCTAGTTATTTGTCAGACAATGAAGAACCGCGCAACCATGAAGAGAAACTTTTGCAGGAACTTTGGAAGGTTGGTACTCCTGAAGAGCAACATAGTCTGTCTCATTTATTAGTAAAGTTGGCGCAGACCTCTTACGGATCGTAGAAGTATTTTCCTTTCATGTGCGAATGGTCTTCGACAGCATAGGTAGTTACATATTGATGGGATTGAAATTGGATTACAGCTGATTTGGATTGAAGCGGTTAATATGTGATCCGATGATATTGCGAATCTCGTAGCTGATTTGGATATTAAAGCTATTTCTTATATGATAAAGGAGAAAGATAGATTGTTTCGACCATTCCAATGGAGATCCATCTGTCATGATCGATAATTGAGGGGGAACTAGGATGTCCGTATACGAGTTTACAGTAGCTACTCCGGCTAACAAGCAAATTTCTTTGGAGCAGTACAAGGGTAAGGTAGTTATCATTGCCAATACAGCTAGCAAGTGTGGATTGACGCCACAGTATGGCGATCTCGAAACATTGTATAAGGAATATCGTGAACAAGGTCTGGAAATCTTGGGTTTTCCGTGTAATCAATTCGGTGGACAAGAGCCAGGTAGCAGTGAAGAAGCGGAATCTTTTTGCCAAGTGAATTACGGTGTGACCTTCCCAGTATTCGCCAAAGTAGAGGTGAATGGTGAGGGAGCAGACCCGTTGTTTCAGTACTTGAAAGAACAACAACCAGGTGCTGGTGAAGACAGTGCAATTCAATGGAATTTCACGAAGTTCTTGATTAATCGTGATGGACAAGTTGTTGAACGGTTCGAGCCGAAGACATCCCCAGAGACGATGGTACAGGCGATTAAGGAATTACTGTAAATACACATCATATAAAAGTCTACCGATAATGGTAGGCTTTTTCTTTGCATACATGGAGTCCATGATGCGATTAGTTTAATATATTTCTAGGTTCCTTTCGGGTACAATAGTGGTTATCTGATTACATAACGATAGAAGAATATATTTACAGAATATTAATGGGGGTTGCTTGAGAACATGAGGCCTATTATTGAAGTTGCTAAGGATATCGGAATCGCGGATGAGCATTTAGAATTGTACGGTAAATATAAAAGTAAAATTAATCCTAGCCTTTGGGAAGAAGTTAAGCATCGCCCAGAAGGTCAGTTAGTCCTTGTGACCGCTATGAATCCAACACCCGCGGGTGAAGGTAAGACATTGACTACGATTGGTCTTGCACAAGGGTTGAATGCTATAGGAGAACCGACAATTGCTGCTTTAAGAGAGCCTTCACTCGGACCATGCTTCGGTATGAAAGGGGGAGCGACGGGAAGTGGGAAGGCACAGATTATCCCTGCAGATGACATTAATCTTCACTTTACAGGAGATATCCACGCGGTGACTTCCGCTCATAACTTATTATCTGCAATGATTGATAACCACGTATTTCATGGCAATGCCCTACGATTAGATTCGAAGCGAATCGTATGGAAACGTGCTATGGACATGAATGATCGGAGCCTGCGTCAAATGGTGACAGGCCTTGGAGATGGGAATGGTAACGTTAGAGAGGCAGGTTTTCTCATTACGACGGCTTCAGAGATTATGGCTGTTCTATGTCTTAGTGAGAACTTGTCAGATCTAAGGAATAGGCTGGGTAGAATGGTTATTGGGTATAACGAAGCGGGAGATGCCGTGACAGCCGTCCAATTAGGCGCAGTTGAAGCCATGGTTATTCTACTTAAGGAAGCGATGAAGCCGAATCTCGTTCAGACATTAGAAGGTACACCTGTTATGGTACATGGAGGACCCTTTGCTAATATTGCACATGGATGTAGTAGCGTCGTTGGCACAAGGTTGTCATTGAAACTGGCCAAGATCGTCGTAACTGAGGCAGGGTTTGGAGCAGATTTGGGCGCCGAGAAGTTTTTTAATATTAAATGTCGTCAAGCGGGTCTAACTCCGGCAGCGGCTGTCCTTGTCGTTACGGTTAAAGCACTCAAATATAACGGGGGTGTTCCAAAGCAGGAGCTTGAGTACCCTAATGTAGATGCATTACATCAAGGGCTATGTAATATGGAAAGACATATCGAGAATATTCGTAAATTCGGAGTACCTGTATTGGTTGCTATTAATCACTTCGAAGGAGATGTCTCTGAAGAAATCAAGCTAGTACAACAACGTTGTCAGCAACTTGGGGTACAGGTAGAAATATCGAAGGTATGGGCTGAAGGAAGTGTTGGGGCAATACAATTTGCGGAGACGCTTGTTGAACTTCTACACAATGAGACTTCGAACTTTACGCCACTATATACGGATGAATTGGATATTAAGTCGAAGATTGAAAAGGTTGTGGGAGATATTTATCGTGGTGTTGGTGTATCCTTCTCCCCATCTGCTGTACGAGGACTTGCCGAGATTAACCGACTCGGATATGGTAGTCTTCCTGTGTGTATGGCCAAAACGCCGTACTCCTTCTCAGATCAACCACGCCTACTAGGTGCCCCAGAAGGGTTTACGATGCATGTTAGAGATGTCTCTTTATCTGCTGGTGCAGGATTTGTCGTCGTTCACACAGGAAATATTGTGACGATGCCTGGTCTGCCTAAGTCTCCCGCTGCGGAGCATATGGCTATGGATGAAGATGGCGTGATTACAGGATTGATTTAGCTGGATTTCTTATACTTAGAGACAAACGAAAGGCTTATACCTAGAGATATAAGCCTTTTTTGCTGTGAACAATATCATGTTATGATCTCTTAGCAATACCATAGAGAAATATATCTATCGATTTCTTGTATATTTTTAACGCTTGGTCTAAGTTGGCATTTTGGGTCATTTCACCAAGTCCGGTTAATAATCCTTCGAAAATAATAGCAAGGATGTTGACTTCGTCTGGTCCCAAATCAAATTTCCCTTGGTTAACACCCTCTTGCAACAATATTTCGTTAAATTTTACACGAGCGAGCATAATTTGAGAGATTTGTTCTTGAATATCATCTTTTACCCATTTGTTAGAGTAGAATTCATTAGCTACTTTGGTTAATGGATGATTGAACCCATTCTGGACTAAGTAATCCGCAATACCGTACATTTTGTCTGTAAAGGTAGAATAAAGAGGTTCGATTTCGCTCCACTGTTCTTCCCATTCACGTTCCCATTCTTGTAGTAGAAAGAGCATTAATCCTTCTTTACTTTTAAAATGATAATAGATATTCCCTTTGCTACTGCCTGTTGCGGTAGCGAGGTCTTCAATGGATGTTGCCGCATATCCCTTTTGAATAAATACATGGCGGGCTGACTCAACGATTCGTTTTCTCGTCAGCTCACTCGCTTGCTGTTTTTTATTCAGTTGATTTCAACTCCTATTAAATATGAACTTATTAATGTCATTGTAATTGTCATGACGGGAAAAGTCATTATGAATATAACAATCGTTCAGCGATGCTTGCCCCACTGAACTGAAATAATAAAACAGAGTAGAAGAGCAAGAGCTGCACAAATATACGGTACATTAATATTGTAATCAAATAAAAACCCAGCAATAGCAGGCCCTGCAACTTTGCCGATCATCCCGAGCGTGTTCATGTAAGTGGGCATAATAGGAGTGACGAGTCCTATTCCTGTAAATACTAAAAATATGTTGAACATAAGTCAGCATGGCAACTTTATTACGGGTTAGTAAAGAGATAGCATGTTCTCCAAGTGAGTTAGATTTGAATATATTGTTCTAGGTATGAACAAGTTTTATCCAAGGTTGATTAAGGGTTAAGACATCAGTGGAATTTGAACCGTTGCCAAGAACATGGTAGACTTTTTATGAGGTCTCCTCATTTTGATTGTTTGTAGGGGGTATACACCGTCTACGGAAATGAGTGGCTTTTTTGTTACATACAGTTGAGGGATTAACAGTCGTGATTTCACATACCTGAATACGAAATTTAGAAAAGGATTGAAATTCTTTCTCTTTTGTATAGTTTGCAATGTAGAAATAGAAACTAATGGGTATGGTTGTTTAAACAAATGGAGGGTTATAACCGATGAATCGCCGTAGGTTGCAAGACAGACTCAAATTAAAGAGTGTCGAAACGATACACGGGGAGCAGTTTAATGATTTGCTGCGTTATGTTTTTCAAGTGACCAACCGTGAATTACAAACATTCGGCTGGGAGAATAGGGAGATTGCACAATCCAAGCTACCTATACTTAAATATGCCGATGTATTAGGTTGGTTTGATGGCGATAAACTCATATCACAACTTGCTGTTTACCCTTTTCAGGTGAATTTATTTGGCCGTATTTATGATATGGGGGGGCTGACAGGCGTTGGAACTTACCCCGAGTATGCCAATTTGGGCTTAATGAATAAGCTCATGTTACATGCCTTAAGCAATATGAGAGATCGCAAACAATCGATTTCGTACTTGTACCCGTACTCGATTCCCTATTATCGTCGTAAAGGTTGGGAAATCATATCCGATAAAATTTCTTTTGAAGTCCAAGATACTCAGCTACCGAAGCTGAAAATGGTTCCAGGTAATGTAGATCGTGTTACGATTGAACATCCGGATATCAAGACGATTTATGAGGAGTTTGCTTTACAAAATCATGGAGCAATGCTCCGCAACGAACTGGCTTGGGAAGAGTATTTGCGCTGGGATTTGGATGACATGACCGTAGCTATTTATTATAACAATGACGAGAAGCCAATGGGGTATCTGTTGTATTGGATATCTGAGGAAGTCTTTCATATAAAAGAGATGATGTACCTAGATGAAGAGGCTCACACGGGATTATGGAATTTCGTTAGTGCTCACTTTTCCATGATAACCTTGGTCAAGGGTGATATTTATAAGGATGAGCCGCTCGCGTTCATCCTTGATGATGGCGATATTAAGGAGACCATTGCGCCATATTACATGGCTCGGATTGTTGACGTTGCACTTTTCATTGAGCAGTACCCATTTCAAATCCAAGAAACGGATTGTCAGCTGGTATTCAGTCTGCACGACCCCATGCTCGAGTGGAACCAAGGAACGTTTACATTAATAGTGGATAAAACGGGGAAAGGTTATTTGAAGGAAGGTGGAGGTAAACCTTCTGTCACGATCGATATCCCTACAATGACCACGATGTTTATGGGCTACAAACGCCCAACGTATCTCGCAAAGATAGGTCGTATGCAATGTGATGATGCAAGCGTCCAATTACTTGAGAAGTTAATTCGCACGGAGCACCCTTACTTTTCAGATTATTTTTAAATCCTACTGTAGGATACTCATTTATTTCACACAAACAAACCTACTCTGTATAGAGTGGGTTTGTTTGTGCTGTGGCATTTGACATATATGAATCACAACAAAAATAACCAATCTCCTTATTTAGTTAAGGAATATTGGAATAAGTGGTATACATAGGGTTGATAGGTAAAAATATTTATGATAAAATCATGAACGGACACTTTATTTACATTTATTCAAATTAATACCAATATTACTATTTCATAATATCACATCCTGATTTCACTGTCAATTCATGTTCTCCGCCCAAGGAAATACATTCATTCATGTGATTGGTTCTTGGAGAGGGGATAGTATGTTCTTAACTCGTGTCTTTCGTATCATTTCAAATTAAAACCAGTTGAAGGAGTGTTTATGATGCGTATTAAGTATGAGAGCTGGGTAGATGAACAAGAACGGGTTGATAGGGTTGCACTTGAAATCGTTACACAAATAGCAGATCTAGAGGGAGATGTCAGCGAGAGGAAATTGGAGATCGTAGCATTTCGGAGAAATTTCTGGGAAGACGTATCCGTTAATGTTGATGATGCGGGTACGTATGCGAGCTTGAAACAACAGACGGAGGTATTGTCAGAAAGAGAGCGTACTTATCGTCATGCCCATAAGACGATGAAGACACTTATGCGACTCAAACATTCACCGTATTTCGGGCGTGTTGATTTCCTTGAAGATTGTGACAGTGAATCGAGTCAGGTGTACTTAGGTATTGCCTCATTGTTTGATGAGGAGGGTATTCAATTTCTTGTACATGATTGGCGCGCGCCAATATCCAATCTCTACTATGATTATTCCCCCGGGCCTGCGCAGTATGAAGCGCCGAGCGGAGTCATTGCTGGGGAAATGACAGTAAAAAGACAATATATGATTCGAGATGCCCAGATTACGAGTATGTTCGATACGAGTGTCACCATTGGTGATGAATTGCTGCAAGAGGTGCTCGGTAAACAATCTAATTCACAAATGAAAAGTATTGTAGCGACTATCCAACGAGAACAGAATCTAATAATACGTAATGTGAGCAGGCAATTACTTGTCGTACAAGGGGCGGCTGGTAGCGGGAAAACATCGGCAGCATTGCAACGTGTAGCTTATTTGTTGTATCGCTATCGTGATACGCTGCGAGCGGATCAGATCGTGCTGTTCTCTCCGAATCAGATGTTTAACAGCTATGTCTCTACCGTATTACCCGAACTAGGTGAAGAGAATATGGAGCAGACTACGTTTCAAGAGTACTTAGTTCATCGTCTAGGGGAGACAATGCTATTTGAAGATCCATTCAATCAAATGGAATATACGCTTGAAGCTGTGGATGAAGCTGGGTATGTGGAGCGAATCGAAGGGATTCAATTTAAAGCTTCTGTGGAGTTCATGCAGTTGATTGATCGATATATCGCCCAGTTAGGGAAGGAAGGCATGCTGTTCAAGGATGTGACCTTCCGGGATGAGGTGCTGGTTCCAGCAGAGCGAATTAAGGAGAAGTTCTACGCCTACGAGTCTACCTTGAGACTTCCGAACCGAATAGCACTGTTAACGGAATGGCTATTGCAAGAACTGAAGATAAAAGCGACCGAAGAAATGGCTAAATTGTGGGTAGAAGAGGAAATTGAACTGCTCGACAAAGAAGAGTACATGTGGGCTTTCAAGGAACTTCAAAAGAAACAGCATTTTTCAGGAAAAACCTTTGACGATGATATCAGCGAAAGAGGTCTGCTTGCTCAGAAAATCGTAGATGTGTACTTCAAGCCAGTACGGCTTGGGATCAAGCAATTCCAATATGTAAATATACCGTTAATATATCGTCAGTTATTTGATGATCCGAAATTAGCCTCTCAGATCACAGCTAACAACAAGCTACCGAATTGTTGGTCCGAGATCTGTGAATCAACCATCGAACAGTTGGATCAATCGGGAATGTTTTATGAAGATGCCACACCCTTTTTGTACCTCACGGAGTGTATTGAAGGTTTTCAGGCCAACAATACCGTCCGGCATGTGTTTATCGATGAAGCACAGGACTTTTCAACATTTCAATTCTTCTTCATCAAGAGGTTATTTCCAAGGAGCAAAATGACGGTACTCGGTGATTGGAATCAGAGAATATTCATTCATGATATGGCAAGTGCAAGCTTAGGGACATTGAATGCGTTATACGGGGAAAAGGACACCGAAATAATCACATTAACGCGAAGTTATCGCTCCACACAGCAAATCATCGAATTTACGCGTGCATTAATTGAGGGTGGTGAGGCGATTGAGCCATTCAACCGCGAAGGTAATATACCTACCTTAAAGCAAGCTGAGGATATAGAGGGTCTCATCTCTAAAGTTGTTGATAGTGTTTATGACTTACAAGCAGCCGGTCATAGAACCATCGCTGTGATATGCAAAACGGCTAAGGAAAGCAGTGAGACTTACGATGCATTAAAGGGTATGGTAAATATGAGGTTAATTGAAAAAGAAACAGCTTCTTTTCAATCAGGCATTCTCATTATCCCCGCTTACTTGGCCAAAGGTGTCGAATTCGATGCGGTTATTATTTATGATGCTTCACATATGCAATACGGTAGAGAAAGCGAACGTAAGTTATTTTATACGGCTTGTACAAGGGCGATGCATGATTTACATGTGTGCTTCAAGGGTGAGATGAATCCATTTATTCGAAGTGTTCCAACGCAAACGTATCATTTGAAATAGGTCGTATTCAAAATGAAAATTAGATGGGTAGTCAGCTCTAAGGATTGCGATAACTCCGGAGAGGGGAATAGGCTATTTCCTCTCCGGACAGTATTTCCATGATTATAAATCGCTGTCTTATGTCACACTAAAGTAGTGGATGTAGCAAGTCATTTTACAAACTTAGATATGATATTAATCATGTATTTCCCCATATAACGAAGCGTCATTACCTTTAAATCCCGAGAGTCGGCTTGTTTAAAGGAGATGTGTAATTGTGAACATTGTGAAAATTATTGCAAAACCCCTTGTAATGTGAAAATAATCACACTATAATAAAGGACATAAAGGTGAATTAATTCACAATGTACCATTTTAAAATATAGATTGAAAAAAGAACACCCAATTTGGAGGAGGAATTAATCATGAAAATAGCAGTTATAGGTTGTACACACGCCGGAACCGCAGCCATTGTAAATACCGCAAAATTATATCCGGAAGCCGAAATTACCGTATACGAGCGTAATGATAATATATCTTTCTTGTCTTGTGGAATAGCATTGTATGTAGGTGGCGTCGTAAATGACCCACATGGTCTTTTCTACTCTTCTCCAGATCAATTAGCTGCACTGGGAGTTAATACAAATATGCGTCATGAAGTGATAAATATAGATACGGATCAGAAACGTCTTACCGTGCGTAATTTAGTGAACGGGGAAGAATTCGAAGATACCTACGATAAATTGATTATGACGACAGGATCATGGCCGATCATCCCGAAACTTGAAGGCATTGATTTAGACAATATCCTGCTGTGTAAGAATTACAACCACTCGAACACCATTATTGAAAAGGCGAGTCAAGCGAAACATATCACGGTTGTTGGTGCAGGTTACATCGGCGTGGAATTGGTAGAAGCTTTTCAGATGAATGGTAAAGAAGTGACGTTGATTGACGGTGTTGATCGAATTCTTAATAAATATCTTGATCCTGAGTTCACAGACGCCATTCAAGAGACGCTCCAGAACAAGGGGATTAAGCTTGCATTGAATCAGACAGTGACCGCTTTTGAAGGAACAGATGGTCGTGTGAGTAAGGTTATTACTTCACAAGGGGAGTATGAAACAGACCTGGTTATTCTATGCATTGGTTTCCGTCCGAATACGGAACTACTAAAGGGGCAAGTCGATATGCTACCGAACGGTGCGATTATTGTGGATGACTATATGCAGACAAGTAAGAAGGACGTCTTTGCCGCTGGCGATAGCTGTGCGATACATTACAATCCGACTGGCAAACATGCTTACATTCCTTTAGCCACGAACGCTGTACGTATGGGAACACTCGTAGCTCGTAACTTGATGGCTCAGACGATTCCTTATATGGGTACGCAAGGGACATCAGGCATCAAAATATACGAAGATAACATCGCAGCTACAGGATTGACGGAATTAGCCGCAATAGATGAAGGATTACAGGTGGAGACCGTGAGCATGACTGACCATTACCGACCTGAATTTATGCCTACATCAGAAAGCGTGACGTTGAAGGTTGTATTTGAAAAAGAAACACGCCGTATCCTCGGTGCTCAGCTTATGTCGAAGGTGGACCTTACACAATCGATTAATACAATCTCTGTGTGTATTCAGAATCGGATGACCGTTGATCAGTTAGGATTTATTGATTTCTTCTTCCAACCGCACTACAACAAACCATGGAACTTCTTGAATACGGCTGGTTTACAGGCGTTGCCTGCGGTAGCTAAACCAGTACCAGTTATGGTCTAGGATGATATATTTAGCGAGCTAACGAATCAGTCTTCTATAGAATTAATCTAACATGGACACCCCTTGGATCATATATCAAGGGGTGTTTATGGTTAGCAAAGTTAAAGCAATAAGGAACACTTCATGTGAAACATAACTATTGTGTGAAACAATTCACTTATTTTCAGCTAATGTGATATTTGTTACGTTTAGAATGGAAAGAATTACGTTACAATTATAATAATAGATTAGATTTTAACTATATTGGATTAGAGGGGATAGGATCATGGCCTATTACAAACCTCAGCAAATTGCTGAAATAACTGTTGAGATGGGGACGAAGAAAGCCCGTAATCGACTTGCTACAGTACTCATTCTTGGTTTCTTAGGTGGCGCCTTTATTGCACTTGGATTTCTGCTAGATATTCGTGTTATTTCTGGAGCGCCGAAAGAATGGAGTTCCATCATTAATTTCATTGGTGCATCCGTGTTTCCAGTCGGACTTATTCTGGTACTATTGGCCGGTGGTGAACTGTTAACAGGGAATATGATGGCGGTCCCCCTCGCTCGTATGGCAAAGAAGATCTCGACTTGGGAGACGTTTAAGAATCTTATATTAATTACATTGGCTAACTTTGTAGGAGCCATATTTGTTGCTTATTTCTTCGGACATATCGTTGGATTAACGGAGAGCGGCGTATATTTAGAGAAAGTAGTAGATATGGCTGGACACAAGTTAGATACCACTTTTCTACAAGCTTTCGTCTCAGGCGTAGGATGTAACTGGTTAGTAGCTTTAGCGGTATGGTTATCTTATAGCTCAGATAATATAAGTGGCAAAATATTAGGAATCTGGTTCCCAACAATGGCCTTTGTGGCTATAGGATTTCAGCACGTTGTAGCCAATATGTTTCTGATTCCCGCAGCTATCTTTGCCGGATACTATTCGTGGGGAGAATATTGGATGAATTTCGTTCCCGTCTGGTTAGGTAATTTAGCTGGTGGTGTTATCTTTGTAGCTGCTGCCTACTATGTATCTTACCTACGCGATCCACAAGCGCCTTCGCTTACGGTTACCGACGATCATAACTCCAAAGCGAATACATCGCACAAACGTGCGTTGTAAGGTTAAGTCGCCATGATATATCTTTGTATGATCTATGATCATGAACGGTTAGGTCGATTTTTCCTAAGGTTAATTTAGGAAGGTCGACTTTTTTCGTATTACATCGTTTATAACCAGATTTGACCAAGTTTTATTGGTTATTCTTTGCGGAATTGAAGTTGTAGATTTATGATAGAAGATAATGAAGGTCAGATGACCGTTTATGTACAAAGAATTCTAAGGGGTGTAGCAGAATTGATCGAACAAGAGAATGGTGTGTTTAAAGCGGTATGTCCGCTCGATTGTCCGGATACATGCGGTCTGCTACTGCATAAAGAGAAGGGCAAGATTGTAAAAGTTACAGGGAACCCAGACCATCCCATTACGCAAGGAGCCATCTGCAATAAAGTAAGAAACATGACAGAACGTGTATATCATCCTGATCGGATATTGTATCCAATGAGACGAATAGGAGCTAAGGGTGAGGGTCAATTCGAACGGATCTCATGGGATGAGGCTATTAGTGAGATTACAAGTCGTCTGAAACAGTGTATTCGTGATTATGGATCGGAGTCTATTCTACCCTACAGCTTCTATGGAAATATGGGGATTCTCAGTGTAGACGGGATGGACCGTCGCTTCTTCAATGCGCTTGGGGCCAGTCGCTTAAAACAGTCTATTTGTAACTCCGCGGGAACAGCAGGATGGAGATATACGATGGGCTTTAATGGTGGAACCAGCCCAGAAGACACGATAAATGCTGATGTTATTATCGTATGGGGTGGTAACATCATTAGCACGAACATGCATCAAGTGGTGTTAGCGGAGCAAGCTCGCAAACGGGGTGCCAAGGTGATCGTGATTGATGTACACCGTAATCGAACAGCGCAATGGGCGGATTGGTTTATTCCCCTCTATCCGGGCACGGATGCTGCTCTGGCACTGGGGATGATGCATGTGATGTTCCGAGATGATCTTGTGAACGAACAATTTATGAAGCATTACACGATAGGACATGAGGAACTTCGTAAGCAGGTAGAGTCCTATACACCAGAGAGAGTGTCTCGTATTACAGGCGTTACCATCGAAGATATTGAGAAACTTGCTGTCATGTATGGACGCGCCGATACTTCTTACATTCATATCGGGAATGGTCTTCAGCATCATGATAATGGAGGGATGAATGTACGTAGCATTACATGTTTGCCCGCCTTGACGGGACAATGGCTAAGACGTGGTGGTGGAGCTTCAAGATCTAATGGGGGCTATGCGCAGATGAACAGCGCGAAGCTTGAGCGACCGCAGCTACGGCCTAATCCTAAAGCACGCACGATTAATATGAATCGTATCGCCGAAGCATTGGAATGGGAAGACAACCCTGTGAAGGCATTATTCGTATATTGTAGTAATCCTGTTGTCGTCGCACCAGATGCAGATCGTGTGAAGCGGGGATTCTCTCGCGAGGACGTATTCACTGTCGTACACGACTTGTTCGTCACAGATACGGCGAAGTATGCAGATATTGTGTTGCCGGCCACATCATCCTTTGAAAGTACGGATCTCTTCAGTTCATACTGGCATCATTATATCCAGCTACAAGAGCCTGTCATTCCTGCACAAGGTGAGAGTAAGAGTAATATGGAGTTATTCTCACTTCTAGGTCGAGCGATGGGTATGGATGAGGCGTCTTTCAGTCAAAGTGAAGAGGACATGATTAAGGAGGCGTTACACTATCCATCGAACCCATATCTGAATGGTGTGACACTTGAGACACTGAAGGAGCACCAATTCGTGAAGCTAGATATGACGCCACAGCAGACCTTTCTTGAACACCTACCGACACGTTCGGGTAAAATAGAGCTATATTCATCAGCGATGATGGAGGCGGGATTACCTCCACTTCCGGAGTACGTTCCCCTTCAGGAAGGCTATGATGGCGAACGGCGTCCAGGAGTAAATGATCATTTCCCACTTATGTTCATCTCGCCACCGAATCATAATTTTCTAAATTCTACTTTTGCGAATGTGGAGAAACTTCAAAAGATTGAAAAAGCTCCGACACTCCAAATCCATCCCAATGACGCCGCAGCAAGAGGGATCGAAGATCATGATGATGTGATTGTATTTAATCAGCGTGGGCGTTATGAGTTAAAAGCTGTTGTGACGGACAAAATGCTTCCCGGTACTGTGATCAGTCAAGGATTATGGTGGGAAAAGGATGGCAAGAAGCAAAGGGCTAACGTATTAACACCGGATCGACTTGCAGATATGGGTGAGGGTGCGACCTTTTTCTCAACAACAGTTGAAGTAAGAAAAACGGCAGTAGAATAGATTGCTGCATTTATTGTGATATGTCTCGATAATCTAGCATCTATGAATACACATCTAGGAGATTACAACATATGAGAGTGTTACCAACATACCCGAAAGAAGTGAAGGTGTTTCTCCTTGCAAGTCTGATCAATTCCACAGGTAGCGCGCTGATGTGGCCCTTAACAACGATGTTTGTATTTGATGAATTGGGACATAATATGGCAGATGCTGGACTTGTAATATTGATTCAAGCTTTAGGCGGAATTGTAGGACAATTGTTAGGAGGATCAATGTACCACCGGGTTGGCGTTAAGAAGCTTATCGTAGGGTCATTAGTTCTGAACGCAGTGGGACTGTTTGCTCTTCCAGTGACTAGTCAATTCTGGTATTTCTATATGGGGTTAATGGGTTTTATAGGTTTCTGTAATGCATTGTCACTCCCTGCGATTCAGGCATTCATCGGATTCAGATTTGCGGATCGCCGTGGAGAGTTATTTAATATCGTGTACGTCGCTAACAACATTGGTGTAGCATTAGGAACCGCCCTAAGTGGTTTCCTAGCAGATATTTCGTACAAGCTCACATTTATTGCGAATGGGCTAACTTCGGCTGTATTTGCAGTGTTCTTTCTAATCTACTTGAATCGTCTCGATGACGAGCAGGGAGAAGTGCATCTAGACAAAAGGCATACCTCGACCTCTGGCGAGAGCATATGGCGGTTACTTGGAAATACTCGCATTTATTTATACTTAGGCATAGGATCGATGTTTATATTATTAGGTAATTCGATGTGGAATTCGGGTGTATCTCCATTTATTATTTCAGAAGGATTTCCGAAGAAAGCGTATGGATTCCTCTGGACATTGAATGGTATTCTAATCTTCGTGGCGCAACCTATCATCAGTCTATTAAAGCGGTGGCTTACGAAATCCGCTGCATCGCAAATGACGATGAGCGCCGTATTCTATCTATCTTCATATATCGTGATATTAATAACGCATAATTACCCTGGATTAGTATTAGCTATGGTGCTTGCAACGTTGGGTGAAATGTTAATATCGCCTGCTATTCCTGCCTTTATCTCTGATCATGCGGGACGAGCAGCCCCTTTCTACATTGGGCTGAGTGGTGGAGTCGGGGCTATCGGAAGGGTCATAGGACCCTACACCATGGGCCTCTTATACGATGGAGGTGGACTCATCCCAGTCACATGGTTAGCAACAGTGACAGCTGTGATTGGCGTATTATTTTTTATAGTACATGCTATGCAGAATCGTGGCAATAAGTCTGAAATAGTTTCATCAGGACTCTAACGGTTGTAATAGGTTTTTGAAAAAGGAGTGCAATATATTGAAGATTAACCAACGAACGCTCACGATTCGCTTATCTGAAATGAAAGATGCACAACAGATCATGGCTCTGGATGCGGTTGTATGGGATGATAATAGTTCTCCTGAGCCTTTAAATTGGACATCACGGGAGGATTTCCTTCGTCATTGTCAACCGGGGTCACAGTTGATAGCCGTCGTTGATGGACAGTTGTGCGGCTATGTTGGATTTCGTTATCCTACGATGATTAGAACGAATCAACATGTATTTGAGATTAATATTGCCGTTCATCCACAATATCAACATGAGGGAATTGGGACAAGACTGATGGAGATGGTGAAGGCATGGGCTTCAGAGCAAGGGATCAAGAAGTTGAGCTTACGTGTGCTTTCCTCGAATCCGACTGCTTTGAAATTTTACAAGAAATGCGGTTTCGTGATCGAAGGTCGACTCGTTAATGAATTCCATGTTAATGGTCGATATGTAGATGATGTATTGATGGGATACTTTTTGAATTAAAGATTGATGTGGTAATCAGTGAATCAGGAGGTCGATGATGAAAGAAATATATTGCCAGCATTGTTCTAAACATATTGAAGATCGTGGAGATTTGGTTGTGGTTCAACAAGGAATATGGGCCATTGAACCGTATCATACCAAATGTTACGGAGCTGTCGCCAAAGGATTATCGGGCTTACTTGTAAGTGGACCAATTAACTCGAGAGTGTATTCGTTATCTATTATTTTAACTGTTATCATAACGATTGTTGCCATTTTTTTAGATATTCAAGGAATTATTAAGCTAGTTGTTCTCTTTTATTTACTATATGTCATTTCAATGAGAGCATGGTCTTGGTTGAATTATGAGCGACATGTATCTACATAACTAGGTTTGATTGAATTGAGGGGGAATTCGATAGCGTGGGCCAACACTTGATTTCATTAAATGTGGGGAAACCCATAACTGTTGAGTATAAAGGCAAAGAGCTAGAGACAGGTATTTACAAGCAGTCGGTAATGGGTAATGTCTTTTTGGGTAACGAGCTATTTGATGGAGATGGACAAGCCGATCTTGTGCATCATGGTGGACCCGATAAAGCGGTGTGCGTATATCCATACGAACATTATCCTTACTGGGAGAGAGAACTCGGAAAGCCTTTTACGTATGCAGCATTCGGAGAAAACCTAACGGTTACAGGGATGTTGGAGACAGAAGTGTGCATTGGGGATACCTTTCAAGTGGGCGAAGCGATTTTACAAGTTAGTCAGCCTAGATATCCTTGCTTTAAGCTTTCTCAGAAACATGGGTCATCTGATCTGCCCGTTCAAGTTCTGAAGACTGGATTTAGTGGGTTCTATTGCAGGGTATTACAGACAGGGTATATCAGTGGAACTTCAGCTATTCATCAGCTTGAGTCGCATCCTGAACAAGTGAAAGTAGTCGAAATCCTGCGACTTCTTGCCAGTACTCGTAGCGACAGAGACCAAGATGTGTTGCAACGTATGATGGAATTGGACGTTCTGGCGTCTGTCGTAAGAGAAAAGTTCCAAAGATGGTTGGATGAACCGCCATTCAATGGATAACATTTATGTATTCTTGAGTTATCATTAGCGCGTTTGCTTCATTTGGTACTCCAATGCATATAGATCTTCTTCAAGTGAACTCATTTGTTGTCTCACTAAGTGTCTGGCGTCACTAAGGGCTTGATTATAAACAATGGGTGCTAAATGCGACATGAAGAAATCCAATACGCCATCTGCGGCTAGATCACCAATCGTTTCACTTCGTTCTTCTTCGAAATATTGCTGGATAAGTTGTATGGATTGCTCTCGTTGTTCTTTGGGTAATTTCATCGTTTTTATTGTTTTCATCGTGTAATCAGATCCCCTTTAAGTGATGTTAGTCTCTGATGTTCATGTTATCGTAATGGAGGCTCGCGGTCAAAAAGGCCTGTTTGAACAATAGTGTAAGTACATTTGGCTGAATCTACAAAGATGTGCCGTTATTGAACTATCCGCATTTTACAGGTATATTTGTATGAAGTAATTTATGTGCGAGACATATATCTCAACAACGAAAGGTTGATTGCAATGGAGAACCCAAGTACACCCTCCAATTTTATTAAGAATGTGATTACAGAAGATTTGAAATCCGGTAAGGTGAAGGAAATTGTGACACGTTTTCCACCAGAGCCTAACGGTTATTTACATATCGGACATGCTAGAGCGATCTGGATTAACTTTACTTTAGCAGCTGAATTCGGTGGCAAGACGAATCTGCGATTCGATGATACCAATCCGGTCAAAGAAGATACAGAATATGTGAAGTCCATTCAGGAAGATGTGAAGTGGCTCGGATTCGAATGGGAAGAGCTAAGATTCGCTTCTGATTATTTCGATGAGATGTATAACCGTGCAGTGTTGTTGATCAAGAAGGGGAAAGCCTTTATTGATGATCTCAGTGCGGACCAGATTCGTGAGACTCGAGGAACTTTGAAGTCTCCTGGAAGTAACAGTCCATATCGTGATCGTAGTGTAGAAGAGAATCTTGAGTTGTTTGAAGGTATGCGGGATGGCAAGTTTAGTGATGGTGCCAAAGTACTGCGCGCTAAGATTGATATGTCGTCACCTAATATCAACTTACGTGATCCGATCATTTACCGAATCTCACATACGTATCACCATAACACGGGCGATAAATGGTGTATCTATCCGATGTATGCCTTCGCACATCCATTAGAAGATGCGATTGAGGGAATTACACATTCCCTATGCTCATTGGAATTTGAAGACCAACGTCCATTTTATGACTGGGTAGTGGCAGAATGCGAAATGCCAAACGTTCCTCATCAATATGAGTTCGGACGCTTGAATGTGGAGCAGACATTGACGAGTAAAAGAAAGTTGAAGTTACTTGTTGATGAACAACATGTCGATGGCTGGGACGATCCACGGATGCCAACGATTTCGGGACTACGTCGATTAGGTTATACACCTGAGGCGATTCGCAACTTCATTTATGAGACAGGAATTTCTAAGACACAGGGTGTTGTAGATCTTCAAATGCAAGAGCATTTTATCCGTGAGGATCTAAAGCTTAAAGCACCTCGTACGATGGCAGTATTGAACCCACTCAAAGTGGTTATTACCAATTATCCTGAAGATCAGAATGAGTGGTTTGAGGTAGAGAACAATATTGAGAATCCTGAGATGGGCAATCGCCAAGTTCCATTCTCACGTGAAATATATATTGAGCAAGATGACTTTATGGAAGTTCCACCCAACAAGTATTTCAGACTATTCCCAGGTAATGAAGTGCGGTTGAAGAACGCATATTTCATTAAATGTAATGAAGTTATCAAAGATGAAGAAGGTCATGTCGTTGAGATTCACTGTACGTATGACCCTGAGACGAAGAGTGGAAGTGGATTTACTGCTCGTAAGGTAAAAGGAACGATCCATTGGATCGATGCAAGCCAAGCTGTTCCGGCTGAATTCCGTTTGTATGAGCCGCTCATCAAGGCGGAGGAATCCGATGAGGAGATAGATGAGACTGAGGAGAAAGAAGAGAAGACATTCCTTGATCAAATCAATCCGAATTCATTGGAGATCGTGCAAGGGTTTATCGAACCGGGAATGAAAGATGTAGTTCCTCAGGATAAATTCCAATTTTTCCGTCATGGTTACTTTAACGTGGACTCTAAGTACTCCACGCCAGGCCATCCGGTATTTAACCGAATCGTTTCGCTCAAGAGTTCATTTAAAATGAAATAGGTTCTAATTCTAGATAACAAAAAATCAGCTCGCAGTGATATCACTGCGAGCTGATTTTTTTGTTATGTCTTATATGTTTAAGTCTTCCTCAGGATCTTCTTTACGTTCGGTAAGAGAGAGCTTATATCCTTGCTTAAGGATCAAGTACCACATCCATCCGAATCCGACTGCACCTATTAAGGCGAATAACATTCCCGTTCTATACATCGCTTCTGCACCGAAGTTCTGGAACAACCATCCGCCGATAAATGCACCAATGACACCAGAGAGACCACTCAATGCGAGTGTGTATACAGCTTGGCCGGTTGCACGATAGGGACGGGGTAACAACAACGATGTTAATTGGGTTCCAATATAGAAGAATCCGCCAAAGGTGATACAGTGTAGAACTTGAATGGCAGCGACTTGTAGCGGGAGTGTGGCTTCAGCCATCAAGAGCCAGCGAAGACCGAAGAGTAGACTGACTAAGGCAAGACAGCCTAACATCCAAGATATTTTGCGTTTCATGAACCGATCGAATAGGAAGAACATAGCGATTTCCAAAAAAGCAGAAAGGAATACGGCTAACCCGACAATTCTTTTGGAGCCTCCGAGTTCGGTTATATATAATGACATAAATGTGTTATTCATTGCATTAGGGATCGATACCAGAACACCCATCAGAATAAACGAAAGGAAGTATCGATTGCTCATGATATTGGTAAATCCTCTGAGATACAATGTAGGTGAATCGGAAGAACGTTTGAGTGGAGGAAGAACTAAGACCGCTCCAATGGCAATGATAAGAACAGCAGTAAATAATGTCGATACTTTAGATATACCCGTCCAATCTAGAATTTGTCCAACAGCAATGGCGGTTACACCCCAACCGATCGATCCCCATATCCGAAAAGAACCAAACTTATAAGGCGTATCCTCAATATATCCTAGGATAAGGCTGTTACTATGAGAAAAAATAGGCGTCTGGAAGAAAAAGAAAAGTATCATGGCTAAATATACCATGGCATAGGTATCGGCTTGAAAGACAAACTGTACCAGTAGTAATGCTCCACTCATCATAATGATGATAATGCGTTTCATATTATGTAGACGGTCGCCGCAGTATCGCCAAAAGGGGTTAGCAAATAAGGAAACAAAGGGCCCGAGAGCCATTAGTGATCCGATTTCAAATTTCTTCATACCTACATCTTGTAGGTATAGTTGAAAAAAGCTTGTGAAGATGACCATGGTGCCATATATAAAGAAATTAAATAGCTTAAGGGATGTTAAGGAAGACTTCATAGTTATAGATTCACGCAATATCGACATTCCTTTCCGATTTGAATGCAAATCGACAATGGCTATTTACTGTGTTTTAGTTGACCACTTCACTTTATCACGTGTTGAAAGGGTATTCAAACCAGTAAATTTCCATATCATAAAGGGTTGTATGAAATGCATGTAGTATCAAATGACGATTTGTCCCTAGTATCGTATGCAGTTGCTTTTTAACATATGTTTCAAATCTCAAAATGTTATGAAGATTGTCTAGAAATCAATTGGTTTAATTTGTGAATAATGTCACATGATTTTATTAACTTTTGATGTAATCTAGTGATAAAGAAAGCGCTAACGTTTATTGTTTTATTATAGTATACCTTCTCACATTGTAAATATATAAGGAGGTTAAATGATGACGATGACTTTGGAAATGGGTAGAGATTCTGAAGAATGTATTCGTTGGAAGCAAGGAAGAGGTTGGGTATACCAACTACTTATAGATTTCTTCGGAAACCGGCCAAGTCTGTCTTTGATTGCCCAGTGGCAGAAACATATGGTCACGAGAGAAGAAGCAGTCCTCACCAAAGAAGGTCAGAAACTTAAAAGTTATTTATCGAACACTATGCCGGAACATTTCATGGAGATATGTAAAGTAGAGAGGGCTGAGTATCACCGTTTATTTGACGGCGTTCGGCCGATACTTCCTTCGCTTTGTGAGAGTGACTATCGAAGTATGTTAAGCAAGAATAGTGTGGATTATACGTCAGATATCCGTAATAGCTATGCACAATCCGGTATTGTCTTTAATAAATTGCACCTTGAACAAGATGATCACATCTCGATTGAGCTTGAATATATGGCTGTACTCGGTGAACGAATGTCGGATGATTTACGTTTGCGAGCTTCACAACACGCGTTAATGGATTCTCAAATTCAGTTCTTGGAGCAACATGTCATGCAGTGGGTTCCAAGTGTAGCTGAGGCTTTATGTAAGGAAGCACGGTCTCCAATATACAGAAGTCTGGGTTATATTCTACAAGAGTTTTTACCTTATGATATTGCCATGTTACGCTCATGGCGAGCAGAACTTAACTCGTGTTTGATTATTTCATAGTAGTCCTTGAAGCTGATTCCTTGAGCAATGTGTAGGAGTCGGCTTTTTTGTTGTATCACTGCTTCAGGGCAAACCTCATTCCACCTAAGTCATTGGGTCAGATGGGGATGATTTGTATATCCTTATAAATGGCTTCTATTTCCTGTATGGTTACTTTTCCGGCCATCGTGTGTAGTGTATTAGCCGTTCCGCAGGCTGCGCCTCGTTTGAGAGATTCGACGATGTTCTGCCCTCTATGAAGAGCACTCACGAGACCGGCCATCATCGAATCCCCACTACCTACGGGGTTTATGGCATTGACTTGTGGAATCCGAATTCTATAGAATGTTCCACCATAACTAGCGAGTGCCCCACGCGCACCCTGCGACACGACAATAAGCTGAGTGTCAGTACTCATATAAGAAGATATAGCTTGAAGAGTTCCATGGTCGTCATCTTTGCTAATCCCTGCTAGTTCAGCTAATTCATGCTCATTAGGTTTTACTAGATCGGGCTTCCCCTGAAGACCTTCCCGGAGAGCCTCCCCACGAGCATCTAACGCAACCATAGCACCTTGATGGTGTGCGATCTCGGTAAGATCTGCATAGATCGAAGTGGGACATCCTAGGGGCAGACTACCACATAGCAGTACCCAGGCAGAGTCTTTAGCCAAAGATTCTACCTTTAGGCGAAGCTCCCGTAGCTCTGTTTCTGTGATGGTTGGACCGTCCTCTATAAGTTCAGTACTTGTA
The DNA here is from genome assembly GCF_900156375.1 of Paenibacillus macquariensis. Classification (GTDB taxonomy): domain Bacteria; phylum Bacillota; class Bacilli; order Paenibacillales; family Paenibacillaceae; genus Paenibacillus_AQ; species Paenibacillus_AQ macquariensis. The sequence goes on along the minus strand of NZ_FTNK01000015.1, from coordinate 12,206 downwards.
CCAAGTGTAGGATCAAGAATGGTGATGGCCCGTCTGGTTTCACCGTTACGAAGTACGATGAAGTCAGAGGAGATCGTCTCGGACTTCAGACCAGCTAATAGGGTAGCTCCTTGATATCCTGCTACGTAACCTGTAGCTGTAACTGATTCACCTAGAGTTTGTAATACACGGGCGGCATTTACACCTTTACCGCCTGGAACGGATAGATAACCATGCATTCGGTGCAATTGATTCACTTGGAATTGAGGTATAGTATAAGTAATATCTAGTGCTGTATTTAAGGTTACCGTGGTGATCATAGGACACTACTCCTTCAAAGGGCTCTAATTGTCATAAATTATCGCATATTACCTAAGGTAAAGCACGTTGAATCAAATGAACAAGTAGAAACGGCTGCGCCGCCCTTGTCCAAGGTCGGCACCCGTTTCAGCGGAAATAAAAGGACGTATCCTACATCCCATAAGGGGAAGAGGATACGTCCTTTATTAAAATGTTTGTCTTAGTCCTGTAATTTAGGTTTTCTAAATTTCATCAAGAACTCATATACAACCGGTACGATAACCAGTGTTAGCAATGTGGAACTGATCAGACCACCAATAACGGTAATCCCAAGTCCACGTGAAATGATTCCAGCACTATCTTCTAATCCAGTCACTAGCGGTAGCAATGCACCAATGGTGGCAAGTGCAGTCATTAGGATCGGACGAAGGCGAGTTGCTCCGGCTTCAAGCAATGCATCGCGTGTAGACATTCCTTCTTGCTCTTTGTGAATAACGCGGTGAATAAGTACAATCGCGTTCGTTACAACGATCCCTATGAGCATCAATGCGCCCATGAGTGAGGATACATTGAGTGGCTCCTTCGCAATCAGTAGTCCAACAAGGGCACCAATAATTGTGAACGGTAAGGAGAAGAGAATCGCAAATGGTGCAAGACCTCCACCGAAGGTTACCACGAGAACAAAGTATACAACGGCTATGGCCGCTAGCATAGCAAGACCAAGCTGTGTGAATGTATCATTGATTTGTTCTGTCGCACCACCGAATTTAATTTCAATACCATCAGGTTTGTCGATTGATTTAATTTTTTCTTCTAAGTTTGTCGAAGCTTTACCCACATCAGCTGTTACAATATTGGCTGAAATGGATACGACCATTTTACCGTCTGTACGAGTAATGGAGTTCGGAGAAGTTCCTTTTTCCACTTTAGCTACATCTTTAATGGCAACTTCCATGCCAAGAGGTGACTTAATCTTTTCGTTTGAAATCTCGTCAATATTCTTATAAACGGTACTGTCTGCTTCGATGTACACTTTATAAGTTTTGTTATCGACTTCAATTTCAGTTAGAACTGGACGTTCACGCACTGGACTTAACTCCATAGCAATCTGCCCAGCCGTAAGACCAAGTGAACTTAATTTCTCTTGATCAGCAACGATGGTGTATTGATCATATGAAGTAGAAAGACTTGTCTTCGCTTTATCGAAGTGCTCCGTATCTTCTTTCACTAGCTTAAGAACTTCATCGGATATAGGTTTAATGTCTTCTAAGCTGTCACCGAATACACTAACGCTTAAGCCACTTCCACCCATTCCGCCAGTCATGTCTAGAGAAGCCCATTCACCTTCAGGAACCAGCTTGTGTAGATCTTCGACGAGTTGTTTTGGGATATCCTCGAAATTTTTCGTATCGGATTTGAATCCAATGTAGAATAGACCGGAGTTGGACGCACTAGCACCGCCCATCGGGTTACTACCTCCAATGGAATACTGCATTTTCTCTACGCCAGGTTGTTTAAGAATGAACTCCTCAGCTTTCAAGGCAAGTTTCTCAACTGCGGCAAGCTGCTCACCAGGTTTAGGTGAGTAGGTCACCATGGTGTATTTATCTTTTTGATCCGGCATGAAGCTAGTACCAATCAAAGGATACAACATTAGACTACCTACAAGAAGGAGAATAGCACCACCGAAGGTAATGGCTTTATGAGAGAGACACCAGTTCAGGATACGTTGATATCCTCTAGCGAGACCGCCAATTTCCTCTTTGCCTGTGTGCCTTTTCTTGTTAATTCCCTTTTTGAAGAGCGTATGTGCAAGCATAGGTACAATCGTAATGGCGATCACAAGCGAAGCCAAGAGAGCAAATACCATCGTTAATGCGAAAGGTAGGAATAGTTCGCCAACCATACCACTAACAAAGGCAAGAGGTAGGAATACTGCAATGGTTACGATCGTAGATGACATAATAGGAACAAACATTTCACGAGTGGCTTCGCGAACGAGTTCACGACCACGTAGGGGTTCGTCACTATCGGTTAATCGTCTATAAATGTTCTCAATGACGACAATGGAGTCATCGATGACCCGTCCAATGGCTACGGTCATCGCACCTAAAGTCATCATATTTAACGTAATATCTAACTGCCAAAGGATGAGAATGGCTGTTAATAGAGATAATGGGATCGAGATAATCGATATAATCGTAGATCGAATATTACGAAGGAAGATAAGAATGATGATGACTGCGAACAAGGCTCCAAATACAGCTTTACTAAGCATGGTATTTACAGAGTCTTCGATAGGCTCACCTTGATCGAGCAGAGTGATCAGCTCAAGACCAGAATAGCTTTTTTTCAAATCTGCCATTTTGTCTTTAACGGCATTAACGACATCGACGGTATTTGCATCGTTGTCTTTCACAATTGAAATCCCGATGGATTCAAGACCGTTGGTACGAGAGATAGACTCTGCTTTACCAATAACTTGAATATCGGCAATTTCACTAAGTTTAACTGTAGGAATGCCCGTAACCGCGCCACCTGTTGGAGCATTTACATTTCCTGCTGGAGCATTTTGTGCTCCAGTAGCCGTGTTCGGAATAACTGGAATGGCTAAGTTCTTCAGATCGTCAAGTTCAACGATATTGCCATCGACTACAACGGCTTTTTGGGATTCTTCTAAATTAAATAGTCCTAGCGGTACACGTAAGGAGGAGCCTTGAACGATTCCTTTAACGGTATCTACGTTTAGGCCTAACTCAGCCATTTTTGACGTATTAAATTTCAATTGAACTTCTTTAACATATTGTCCCGATATACTTACGGAGGCAACACCTGCAAGCTTCTCGATTTCAGGTTTAACTTGATTCTCGATAACTTTTGTTAATTCTTCTAAGTCTTTCGCTTGATTGTTTGAAGCACTTAGAGAAATGACAGGAAAAGAACTTAAACTGAATTTAGAGATGGTTGGTTTTTGTGCATCTTTTGGTAATGTGACTTCATTTAGGGCTTCTCGGACAGCAGCGGTTGCTTGGTCCAAGTCCGTACCATAATCGAATTCCATAGCAATCGAAGCGGCGTTCTCCATAGAAGTGGAAGTTACCGTCTTGACGCCATCGACATTGCGTAAACGTTGTTCAAGGGGGATGGTTACATCTTGAACGACACCTTCTGGAGCTGCACCAGGATAGACAGCAACTACGTTTAGAAATGGAATGCTGATATTAGGCATGGTTTCTTGTTTCATGGATACTCCGGCAAATAACCCTGCAGCAGTGATAATAATCGTAAGTAACCAGATAGCAAATTTATTATTTATTGAGAAATTAATAATGCTCTTCATAAGTATGGTTCTGCTCCTTTCTCTCTACATTCTTGATTGATTCGGGATGAATTATGTTTCATTGGTTCGAAGAATATTGGGTTTCACTGGTTTGTTGAATATAGTGAAATAATCTCCCTGAGTTCATTCGTTAAGACGTGTAGTTCTGTTATCAGTTGTAGATTACCGAGCATACCCAATAGAATGACTCTGCGAGGTTGAATATCTACGATTTCTTTCTCCAGAATATGAATCGACTCCAGAGCATCTTTGCACGTTTGTTTATCAAGCGAGCTTTCTTTCAGGAAGTCTTTCATTTCCTTGGTTACCTGAAGCGGGTGTCGTTGATTGTCAGATTGGTCTTTGATTTCATTAATCCAATGGGACCACGCATCCGGAGTGATTAGGGGCTCAGTAGCCCTAGAGATAACACTCTCACTGACATCATCAAGTAAAGTTATGAGATGGTGTGACATCTTTTGAATGTTAATTGGAAGGTTAGGAATGAACAACATCTTTAAATGAGAGAATAGTATGCCGCCGAACAATAGAATGAGGTCCATCGTGTAGGGCTCAATCTCAGTACCGTAGATGGCTTCAAGTTTGACTTTGAACCAGTACAGCATTCGTAATTGATCCTCTTGTATACATGCATTTTTCTCATGTTTCTTTCTAGGGCCAGGACCATCTATGAACTGTTTCCTTACAAACTCTCGCAATTCGATCAGATGACTAAGAAGAACCTCGACTTGTTTTTGTAGTTGTTCTTTTGGAGAAAGATGGCTGTCCTGTTCTACCTGCATAATACTGTCGCGAATGAGCTGATAACAGTATAAGTAGATGCTCTCTTCCAACTCATCTTTTGATTTGAAGTGCAGGTATAAGCTACCCTTGGACATCTCACATACTTCAGCAATTTCTTGCATGGAAGTTGAGGAAATGCCTTGTGTGGAGAATAGTTGCAAGGCAGTCTTCAAGATATAGGTCTTCTTGTCCGCTGATTTCTCAGACAATATGCACACACTCCTTCCTAGAACTTTGAAGTTCTGATTTTGACTCAATAGTCAAAGTATATTATATATCGAATTAGGTTACAACTTTGGTCCATTGTAGTACGGTTCATCAGGATATCAGTTTCAAACCTATAGCTGCAGCAAGAATCATCGAAATGAATACAATTCGTTTGAACTCCTTGGGTTCGTTATACATCGTCATACCGACGATGGCACTACCTACGGTTCCAATGCCTGTCCATACAGCATAAGCCGTACCCATAGAGAGAGATGTCATGGCATAAGAAAGCAATGAGAAGCTACCTATAAATGAGATGGACATCAGGATATATGCCTTGGGTCCTTTACGATCTGCGATGCCCTTAATACCAATGACGCCTAATACTTCACATAAACCTGCGAGAATAACTACAATCCAAGCCATTAGATATTCGCCTCCTTCGAAGGTGTTATATCTTTATCTGTAATTAACTTCAGACCAATGACACCGGATAGGAGCAACAGAATAAGTAGTACCTTGGACAAGCGAAAAGGTTCATCGAAGAATAGCATTTCTGCAATAACTGTCCCTCCTGTGCCTAATCCAGTAAATACGGCGTAGACCGTCCCGATAGGCAATTGTTTCGAAGCCATAATAATAAGGAAAAAACTTATTGCAATAGCAAGAGCTGTTCCCGCCCATTCCGCAATGGTATTTGAATGTTTTAATCCAGATACCCATACCACTTCAATAATTCCTCCAATAAATACATAAAGCCATTGTCGATTCATGGTGACACTCCTTTTACCCTTAAATTGTTGTGATGATGAATTCAAGTCCGAAGAGAACGGGGCCTTGAACATTAGTTCTTCTTGAAAACGACTTGAATTTTCAGTATAACATTTCATGCGCGTCATTTTGAATTAAGATGTTTCATTTTGAAGAAGTGAATAGGAGGATTAGGATCAATCATGTACAATAGTATTGTTATAGGTTGCTTGTAGAATACATAGAGCAGATTAAAGGTGAGGGAATATATGAGACGAGGATTACAGATAGTATTAATTTCAGCCATTGTTTTTGCATTTTATTATTTTGGGTTCGGTGTTGTAGGAAAAACAGCGGGAACGATAGTGAGTATATTTTCAACATTAACGGTCATTTCGCTATGCTTCATTATCTTTATGGAGAACCGGAATCCATCTACAACGTTAACATGGATACTCTTGCTTGCATTAGTTCCTATCGTGGGTTTGATCTTTTACTTCCTATTCGGTCAGAACTATTTCAACCGCCGGAAATACGATAAAAAAGCACTGCGTGATATGAAGGTATATGAAAGATTTGAGAAAGAAGAGCTACGTTTCCATCAGGATCTTACGCAGTTTACACCTCGTCAACAACAAATGTTGAAATTATCGAAGAAGCTAGCACGTACGCCCATTTCTTTCAATACAGAAACAACGATTCTGACGAATGGAGAGCAGACCTTCTCCAATTTGATTCATGAACTCGAGAACGCCGAACATCATATTCACATGGAATATTACATCTTTAGAGCAGATGATATCGGTACACGAATTCAGCAAATTCTGATTAATAAAGCCAAATCAGGCGTTAAGATCAGATTTATGTATGATGCGGTGGGGAGTATTCAAATTTCTAAATCATTTCTGAAAGAAATGGTTGATGCAGGTGTGAAATTGGTTGCGTTCGGTAGCGTTAAGACGAATTTCTTCTCCAGTCGTGTGAACTTCCGTAATCATCGTAAGATTGTAGTTATTGATGGAGATGTAGGTTTTATCGGTGGACTGAACGTGGGCGATGAGTACTTGAGCCGAAGTAAGACGTATGGCTACTGGCGGGATACACACATGTTAGTTAGAGGAGAAGCTGTACGAACGCTACAGATGATCTTCTTGCAGGACTGGTTGCATATGACGGGAGAGAAACTCTTTGAACAAGAGTATTTCTCACCTACCCTGACGAGTGGCGGGGACGGTGCCGTTCAGATGATTGCGAGTGGTCCCGACAATGAGAGACGCGTGCTACGGAACATCTTCTTCTCGATGATTACTTCGGCGAAGAAAAGTGTATGGTTGGCGACACCGTATTTCATACCTAACGATGATATTTTAACAGCCTTGAGGGTAGCTGCTTTGTCGGGGATGGATGTGAGGATTCTATTCCCTGCTAAACCAGATAAGAAACTTCCTTTCTTCGCTTCGCACTCCTATTTCCCTTCATTGTTGGATGCAGGTGTGAAGATCTATGAGTACGAGAAGGGGTTTATTCATTCCAAACTCTTGATTGTAGATGGTGAAGTGGCGACGATAGGGACAGCGAATATGGATATGCGCAGCTTGAATCTTAACTTCGAGGTCAATGCGCTTCTTGTTCAGACAGCTAGTGTGAAGAAGATGGTTACAGACTTCGAAAGGGACCTATTATCAACGAACCTTGTTGACTTAGATCAATTGAAGAATAAGAAGTTATGGGAACGTTTCATGGAATCTGCCGCAAGATTAATGGCACCATTATTATAAAAGATGAAGAGAGCTTACGAAGCGAGTTTTGTGCCAAAACTTAAGTGAATGCTTACGAAGCGAGTTTTGTTCCAAAACTTAAGTGAATGCTTACGAAGCGAGTTTTGTTCCAAAACTTAAGTGAATGCTTACGAAGCGAGTTTTGTTCCAAAACTTTAAAGTAAATGCTTACGAGGATAGTTTTGTGCCAAAACTCTAAGGGGGAACTTAAATGAAGGAAACGGAATCTCAAGGCGGGACAGGAGGATTGTCTTTACAAAAGGCAGGTTCCACTGGCTTGTCGAGAGAGTCACTCATGCCAGAAGTGCCGACGGGTGAACGTAAAATAGAACATGTACGCCTTTGTCTGGAAGAAGAAGTAGGAGGCAATGGCGTAACAACCGGATTTGAGGGTTATCGATTCCGTCATTGTGCTCTGCCAGAGGTCAACTTTGACGATATTAGTATCGTGGCCAACTTCTTAGGGCAGACATTACGTACACCGCTACTTATTAGCTCTATGACAGGTGGAAGTGCGGCGACGGGAGCTATTAATTCGCGTCTGGCAGAAGCAGCAGAGAGGCGGGGCTGGGCGCTAGGTGTTGGTTCTGTTCGTGCTGCCGTCGAACGGGAAGAACTAGCATCTACTTTCTATGTAAGGGATAAGGCGCCAAGTATACCGATTATCGCCAATCTTGGGGCCGTTCAGCTGAACTATGGCTTCACAACGGATGATTGCTTACGTGCTATTGAGATTGCTGGTGCTAGCATGCTCGTGTTGCATCTGAATGGTCTTCAAGAAGTATTTCAGCCAGAAGGAAATACGAACTTTAGTGGATTACTATCACGAATTCAAGAAGTATGCCATAAGCTTGATGTGCCTGTAGGCATCAAGGAAGTGGGCTGGGGTATTGATGGTGAGACCGCGTCGAAGTTATATGACGCGGGCGTTGCCTTCATCGACGTGGCTGGTGCCGGAGGCACCTCTTGGAGCCAAGTTGAGAAATTCCGCAGCCGCGACGAGGTTCGTCGCGCGGCAGCGGAAGCTTTCGCGGGGTGGGGTATTCCCACCGCGGAGTGCATTACAGAAGTGCGGGAGGTTTCCCCGCACGGGGGCTTGATCGCAAGCGGCGGGCTGAATAGCGGCGTGGATGCCGCTAAGTCACTCGCACTCGGTGCCGATCTCGCGGGATTTGGCCGCAGCCTGCTCGGGCCGGCCGTGCAATCCGAGGAGGCGCTCGACGCCGCCCTCGCGAGGGTAGAGCTAGAGCTACGCACAGCGATGTTTGGCATCGGCGCTGCGAATATAGCGGCGCTACGTACGACGCGGCGCTTAGTTCGAGTGAAATAGACAACGAAGAGTGCTTGAATAGGTCTTATTCTTATTTATTTTTGCTGAATTTACTGTAATGGAGTTAAAGACATATATTAAGATAAACACCCTTATTCCCTATGTGAAATAAGGGTATTTATCTTGAAAATCATAAATTCTCAATGATATCAACGTAATCACGAATGAAAAAATCATTTAATTGTCAAAAAAAGTTTTGCCTTCCTGTTCTAATCCCCTTATATTAAAAGTACAAATAACGGAAAACGTTCGTATTTGAAATAATAATAGAAACGGGAAGGTGACTCTTTTGAAGAAATCTCTTTTTCAATTGAATACAAAGACAGTGGTGACGATTGGGATTTGTGCGGCACTGTATGGCGCCACGGGATCTATTGGGGTTCCTATTGGTCCGGATACTTCATTAAGACCTGCTATTGCACTCCTAGCTATTTTTGGTGCATTGTTTGGTCCGATTGTTGGCTTCACAGCTGGTTTCATTGGACATATCCTAACGGACTTGTTGACGAGTGGAATGGTGTGGTGGGGATGGGCACTTGGTTCCGCACTTACAGGTGCGTTCATGGGTATTATCTATTTGTACAAAGGATTTGATCCGTCAGCTGGGCTCGTTAAGAGCAAGCATATTGGATTCTTTGCGGTGTACGGTATCGTCGGCATCATATTTTCGTTATTATTCTCATGGTGGTTCGATATTACGTTCATGGGTGAGCCATCAGACAAATTAGTTATTCAGGTTTCGTTAGCATCCATCTCTAACATTGCCGTATTTGCAGTGTTAGGTATTCCTGCTGTACTTGGTTATGCTAAACGGAATCGGAAGGCCAGTAATTTAAGTGTGAATGAATAGGAGTAAACAAATTATATGAAGCCCATCATCTCGTTTCAACAATATAGCTTCCGATATAAGAGTCAGAATGAACCAACGCTTAAGAACATTACATTAGACATCTACGCTGGTGAAAAAATATGGATTGCGGGACCTAGTGGTTCCGGAAAGTCGACATTAGCCCATTGCATCAATGGGCTAATTCCTTTTACGTATAGCGGTGAGATCAGTGGCAGCATGACAATCGATGGCCTTGATCCGGCGACTTTAAGTATATTTGAACTTAGCACCAAGGTAGGAACCATTCTTCAGGATCAAGACTCCCAATTCGTTGGACTAACGGTTGGGGAAGACGTCGCTTTTGTGATGGAGAATAAGGCTGTCCCACGTCCAGAAATGAAAGCTAAAGTTATTTCAGCGCTAACGATGGTTGATATGCTCCATAATATAGACCAAAGCCCCTACGATTTGTCGGGGGGCCAGAAACAAAATGTTTCCCTTGCGGGCGTGCTCTCTACAGATGCGGATGTTCTATTATTTGATGAACCCCTAGCGAATCTAGATCCAGTTAGTGGCACACGAGCGATGAAGCTCATTCATGATATTCACGTACAAAGTGGAAAAACAGTCATTATCATCGAACATCGCGTAGAGGATGTCCTACAAGAGCCAATTGACCGCATTGTGCTTATGAACCAAGGAGAGATTGCGGCAGTTGGAACACCGGATGACATCTTATCCTCTGGAGTACTTCGAAAGTATGGACTGCGCCCACCGCTCTATGCGGATGCGATTGAATATGCAGGTATCTCATTAGAGGGTGTGAAGGGACTAAGTGTACCTCAACAACTCGCTATTCCTGGTCTGAAAGAGCAACTAGATGCTTGGACAAGAGAGGTTGGGGAGAATGAATCTAGTCCCACCTATGCGCCATTACTTGAACTTCAGCATGTCGTATTTGGGTATGACAAAGACAAGTCCGTTATCAATGATGTCTCGCTGAATGTCGGCGTAGGCGAAGTTGTTGCCTTGCTCGGTAATAACGGTGCTGGAAAGTCGACACTGTCGCAACTAATCACTGGAATTCTGAAACCGCAGTCTGGTCGGATGATCTATGCAGGAGAGGATATCAGCTCATGGTCCATCCGTCGCCGTGGGGAAAGAATTGGTTATGTGATGCAGAATCCCAACCACATGATTACACAGCATATGATTGCCGAGGAAGTGGGTCTCGGATTGAAGGTTAGAGGCGTGGCAGCTGATGAGATCAAAGAACGTGTAGAACATGCTCTGAAAGTATGTGGACTACATCCATTTCGTAATTGGCCTGTCTCCGCACTTAGTTATGGGCAGAAGAAGAGACTGAGTATCGCTTCTATTCTTATTCTTGAGCCGAAGCTTATGATATTGGACGAACCTACAGCAGGACAAGATTATCATCATTATAAAGAGTTTATGGATTTCATCCGAGGACTTGCAGCGCAAGGATTGGCATTCCTCCTGATTACCCATGACATGCATCTAGCTTTAGAGTACGCTCAGAGAGCAGTTGTGTTGAGTGATGGTAAAGTGATCGCTGAGGATACGGTAGCTTCCGTACTAAGCCAACCTGAGGTGACCACTACTGCGCATTTGAAAGAGACATCGCTCTCCTTATTCGCTAGAGCTAACGACCTAGACAAGCCTGAACGTTTGGTTCATGCTTTTATCAACTATGAGAAGGAGAAAGGCCATGAATAGAACGGGAAGCCTATATGAACCGGGGAATTCCCTCTTTCATCGATTGGATGGGACGGTCAAGCTATGCTTGTTCGCCGTATGGACCATCCTAACCTTTCTTTTTTTAGACTTGCGCGTGTTTGGAGTTATGCTGGCAGTAGGAGCTATTTTACTTATTACATCAGGTATTCCTTTCAAAAGAATTGCATTGCTGTTCTGGATCATGATTATCTTTACCGTCCTAAACAGTATATTTATTCTACTCATTACGCCTACCTTTGGTACACGTATGACAGGAACGGATACCCCGATGATTCCACTTGGGTATAATACGATAAATGCAGAGACTCTCTTTTATATTCTGACGCTGTCAGCGAAATATTTAACGTTGCTGCCGATTACGCTCTTGTGCATTTTCACAACACAGCCGAGTGAATTCGCTGCTAGCTTAAATAGAATCGGAATTCCCTATAAAATTGCTTATGCGGTAAGCATTGCGTTTCGTTATATTCCTGAGTTAACGGGTGAGTTTCGAAATACGTTGAACTCCATGCAAGCTCGTGGGATGGGTATCTCGAAAGAAGATGGGAAGTTAGGACAACGATTTCGTAATTTTGCAGCTGTGGTTGTTCCTGTGCTTCAATCTGCCCTACACCGTATAGACTCCGTTACAAATGCGATGGAACTCCGAGGTTTTGGCACACAAAGACGCCGTACTTGGTATAGTGGCAAGGATATGAAGGCATTGGATTGGATGATGATAGGTGGAAGTATATTGTTACTAGGATTAGGTCTGTGGTTAAGGTTGAAGGGTCTAGGGCCTTATTGGTATCCATTTTTATAAATAAGAAGATGGGGTATGAGAATACAGATATAAGTATGTCGAAGAATCTTTAATAGGAAGTCTTAACGTCATAAGGCTAAGTTGTCTTTATGGCGCTCTTTTATGCGAATTATGTATATCCGCTTCTATGCCTTGCCGCCTTAATTGTTCTAATATATAATGGGTAAGATCTACGGCAATAATTATATATAGCAAGATCAATTACCTAAAATGGGAGTTGTCATATAAATGGCTTTAAAAGCAGGAATTGTTGGATTACCGACGTTCCCCCTAGAGATTTAATCCCCGCGATAAATAACCTCTATATTACTACCATCAAAAACCTCTATAGAATGTATCATTTGCCT
>NZ_FTNK01000017.1 GCF_900156375.1 Paenibacillus macquariensis | reverse complement strand
AGCTGGGTTCAGAACGTCGTGAGACAGTTCGGTCCCTATCTGTCGTGGGCGCAGGAAATTTGAGAGGAGCTGTCCTTAGTACGAGAGGACCGGGATGGACGCACCTCTGGTGTACCAGTTGTTCCGCCAGGAGCATAGCTGGGTAGCTACGTGCGGACGGGATAAGCGCTGAAAGCATCTAAGCGTGAAGCCCCCCTCAAGATGAGATTTCCCAATTAGTAAGACCCCTTGAAGACGACGAGGTAGATAGGTTGGAGGTGGAAGTGCAGCAATGCATGGAGCTGACCAATACTAATCGGTCGAGGGCTTATCCTAATATTCTGGAGTTTAGGCTTTAGGAGCAAATGCAAGTTTCGAACTGCAAATTCATTCGTATCTAGTTTTCAGGGAATCAAATTAACTTTATGAAGTTCTAGTAACGGATTAAAGAAGACTTGATTTACAGCATATGGCTATGCTGAACCTGGATAATGCATTTTTTTCACAAATGCACGTTTGGTGGCGATAGCGGAGGGGTTCCACACGTACCCATCCCGAACACGACCGTTAAGCCCTCCAGCGCCGATGGTACTTGGACCGCAGGGTCCTGGGAGAGTAGGACGTCGCCAAGCGAAATACCACTAATCATGTGGTTTTTTTTTGCCTAGAATATATAGGTGTATAGATTAGGGCCCTTAGCTCAGTTGGTTAGAGCGTTCCTCTGATAAGGGAGAGGTCGGTGGTTCGAGTCCACCAGGGCCCACCATGTATTTTTTCATATCCCAATATGGGGCCTTAGCTCAGCTGGGAGAGCGCCTGCCTTGCACGCAGGAGGTCAGCGGTTCGATCCCGCTAGGCTCCACCATATTCCCTGATAGCTCAGTTGGTAGAGCACTCGACTGTTAATCGAGTTGTCACAGGTTCGAGCCCTGTTCGGGGAGCCATTAAGGCCCGTTGGTCAAGCGGTTAAGACACCTCCCTTTCACGGAGGTAACAGGGGTTCGATTCCCCTACGGGTCACCATTTTAATAGATTTGTTATGATAGATTCGGAGGCTTAGCTCAGCTGGGAGAGCATCTGCCTTACAAGCAGAGGGTCGGGGGTTCGATCCCCTCAGCCTCCACCATATTTATCTTAAACAAGCTAGAATAGATTTGCCGTTGTAGCTCAACTGGTAGAGCAACTGACTTGTAATCAGTAGGTTGGGGGTTCAAGTCCTCTCGACGGCACCATTTTTACTAAAAAGTGTGGAACCGTGGTGTAGTTGGCCTAACATGCCTGCCTGTCACGCAGGAGATCGCGGGTTCGAATCCCGTCGGTTCCGCCATTTTTATTATTAATACTATATTTGGCTCGGTAGCTCAGTCGGTAGAGCAAAGGACTGAAAATCCTTGTGTCGGCGGTTCGATTCCGTTCCGAGCCACCATTGATTTTTTTTTAAGTTTTGTGGGTGCGCCGTTGTAGCTCAACTGGTAGAGCAACTGACTTGTAATCAGTAGGTTGGGGGTTCAAGTCCTCTCGGCGGCACCATATTACATTAGAAAGATCCCAAGGGATGTTAGTGAGTAGTTAAATCTATTTCTCTAACTATTTGTGGGTCATTAGCTCAGTTGGTAGAGCACCTGACTCTTAATCAGGGTGTCGAAGGTTCAAGCCCTTCATGACCCATTGTATTGTTCGTATTGCGGACGTGTCTCAGCGGTAGAGCCTTGCCAAGGCGAGGGTCGCGGGTTGGATTCTCGTCGTCCGCTCCATTTTCTTTTGATTTAGCGCCCATAGCTCAGCTGGATAGAGCGTTTGACTTCGAATCAAAAGGCCGGGAGTTCGAATCTCTCTGGGCGCACCATTCTCATTTCGGGACGTAGCTCAGCTTGGTAGAGCACCTGGTTTGGGTCCAGGGGGTCGCATGTTCAAATCGTGTCGTCCCGATTTTTCTTTTATGCGGGTGTAGTTCAATGGTAGAACTTCAGCCTTCCAAGCTGATAGCGTGGGTTCGATTCCCATCACCCGCTTCATAGCTTTAAACGTGAAAAACCCTGTATAAGGGTTTTTTATTTGCAATAGAATGATAAATTCATACTTGAATCCTTTAAGGAAATCGTTGCTTTGGAGTCTGTTAGGTTTAAGAAATAGTTACTTTGATAGGTGAATTTGATATCACAAGTAACAATAAGTTGCGTACCTGCGGATTCAGTTCATTTATTGGCAAGCAGTAAGAGTAAAGACTAGTCAATTTAAAAGAACTTTTTGAGTAGAATAAGGATAAAATAAATAACATAAATAATAAAAGTCATAGAGAAGATAGCAATCAATTTATCTTGATCGTCGACTTTTGATTACTGCTTCCATATAAAATAAATATAAATACAGCACCGGAACCGATCACACTATATACCGCAGTCCATAAATGTTTAAATAATGCATCACTTAACCTAGCTCCTTTAGGATTTACTCTTAATTTTCTTGAAAAATAGTTGTACGCAAGGAAATGATATCATAGAAATGCTCCAATAATGTAATCAAAGTTAGAGGAATATATTTAATTATAATTCTGTTCTATGTATTCGTTATCACGTAGAAGAGCCTTCTTTTGTAGTTTTAGTTATCTGACTATCAAAACGACAAAAGTAAGAGCTCCCTCTTTAATGTAACGACAATTTAACATTCTTAAAGATTAACCCCTATCCCTAAACGATCTGCTTCACGCAAGTAGTAAGCCGCGATAGCGACATCAAAGGCGGCAAGTCCCATGGGATTGAAGAAGATAGATTCGGTAACGTCATAATCGGCCATTCGATTGGCTATAACCATATCGCTTAGTGTGAAAGTTGCTTCTCGTGTCAGTCCGTGGTCTAAATGTAGCTGTTCAATATCTGTATTCTCACGACACACCTCATCCCAATCATCTACAAGGATGGCTCCAATATCTCTGACACTGCTAGCCATGTAATCTCGCAATGACACGTTGAGGAGGAGCATGCCCGTTGGAGGTAGTTCATCAATATATCGCTTGTTAGACACCGTACAGGTCGCAAATATATCGGAATTGCGGTAAGCTTCACGCCAATCATTCGTTATCTCAGTTTTTGGACGTAGCAGGGGATCAATAGTGTTAGGTTTAATTCCTTTGATGTCGAAAAGCATAATCTGGCTAAGTTTATCACCAAGCACGCTTGCGCTCATCGAGGCATGAAGATGTCCAATAGGTCCCCATCCCACAATGCCTAATCGAATGTATTCTAGCTTGCGAACTGCGGCATAATGTTGAAGAACGAGACCACTAACAGCAGCTGTCCGTAGACCACTGAGCAGACTACTTTCGATGATGGCTAGAGGTTTTCCATTGCTTGGGTCATTTAGGATCATGGTACTATGCGCGCGAGGAAGTCCTTTTCGCCAATTGTAGGGATAACTTGCAATCCATTTGATTCCGCACATCTCAATTTCTCCACCAACGAAGGCAGGCATGGCAATGATCCGCTGGGATGGGTCTCCAAAACGTAAATAAGGCTTAATGGGCTGAGAATAGTCACCCTTAGCTAATGTAAGTACAGTGGTCTCGATCATGCCGATAAGTTTTGTCCAATCTATACCGATGGCGTTAATATGATCATCATTTAAATATTTCATAGCTGAGCTTCCAGAGAATCCATAGGGTATTTATTCAATTTGTATTCGATCCAAGCAGGATTATAAATCGTGTCTAAGTATCGTTCACCTCGATCAGGCAAAATAGCGACACAGGTAGAGCCCCCAGGAATGGAGGGTGCCATTCTTTGAATAGCGGCAATAATGCCACCGGATGAAGCACCTGCCATGATGGATTCGTAATGAACAAGATCATGACATCCTTTAACACATGCTGTATCGGAAATATGAATGACCCTATCTGCAATATCTGGATGATAAAGTGCAGGAACTACACCTGCGCCGAGTCCTGGGAAATGGCGTGGACCCTTTTCACCTCCGAAAATAATGCTACCCTGAGCGTCCACGGCTACAATTGTCGTTGAAAGATTATTTTTGCGTGTATATTCCATGCAACCCCGAATGGTTCCACAAGAGCTAACGCCACAGAATAGATAATCTACTTTCCCTAGCGAGTCCATAATTTCAGGCATCGTTGTAAGTTCATGTGCGCGGTAGTTGTCTGGATTGCCATACTGATTCGTCCAATAACTGTTAGGAATATCCTGGAGCAGTTCATTTACCCGACGTATACGAGCAGGGAGGAATTCACCCGACTCTATATCCTTATGAGTCACAAGGTCAATTTCCCCATGGAAGCTGCGGATAATGGCTTTGTGCTGTTCTGTTGTACGAGGATCAACAACACAGATGAATCGTAGACCCAAATAACGACATATGTGAGCAAGGCTTATACCTAGATTGCCTGAGCTAGATTCAATAACAACTGAATTTTCGTGAAGGTCACCCCGCTTGATCGCTTCACGAATCATATTCAACGCGGATCGGTCTTTGGAGCTTCCACCTGGATTCATCATTTCAAGCTTACCGAACACATCGAAAGATGCCTGCTCGAACAATCGGCGCAGTGGGATCAATGGTGTGCGTCCGATGGTAAGGAATATACCCTCATCAATGTTCATTAGAACACCTCTTTACTGTTATAGATTCTTTTTAATTTAATAGTATTTCTATGTTGTGAGTCATCGTAAATAGCATGAGTAACTTGAATGTCTTCTAATAATCCATTCTGAATCATAATGCCGATCTCAGGGATACAATGTGCTATATCATACTGAATCGCTTGTAGTACAAGAGAGTCTACAGGTTCTGATCTAGTGATGATTTGTATGGTCAAAAGGTTATTCGACGTCAGGACTTTAATGTTCACGTCTTGAACATGAGAGTACACGACACTTTCTATATCATAAATACTGATTTTCTCCCCATGTTTAAGTTCACTTCCTATGCGTCTAACCATGCTCCGAAAGCTTTGTCTCCATTGCCCATCCACGATCATAGTGCGGAAATCACGTACAACATCATATGTGACGAACCGAATGGCTGGAAATGTTTCGCGGACCGTAGAAGTAAGGACAAGGACCCGCTCATCATCTGCTAATTCAAATTCATGAATACCTAATTCATCTGGTGTGAGACCTTCAGCTATAATTCCATCAACAACGATGTATCGATCAACGCCATGCTGATATCGTGCTATTGTTCCGATTTCAATAGAACCGTAGGTATCCGTGATATCCTCTTTTTCTAAATCTAGTTGCTCTGCTACACGTTGTTGCCAGCTTAGAGATGCTACCTCACCTACAAGAATGACCTTACGAATGCCATAGGTAGATGGATCATCGGAGGCTAGTAGAATACGGTCAAGTATAGAAGGCATGGTGTATAACACGTCAGGTCTAAATGAGGCAAGCCGCTCTAAATGCTGTTCAATCGGTAGTTGAAATGATACAGTCTCAACTTCAAGCCCTAATCGACGGAATATAACTTCTGCAGTAGCTGCCGCGTGCCCTGTTCCCATATCGACTAATGCTCGTGTGGCTGGATACGCATTTAAAATACCACTGAGAACGTCTGTTTTGATTCGGATATAGTTGTCTTCATCTTGATTAGAATAATAGATATTTTTTCTAAAATTACGGCTTGTTCCAGATGTCTGATAACAGTGTAAGTCATGACGTTGTTCAAAAGGATGCTCAGGAATATAGTAATGATCCTCCAATATAGTAGATGTCAGAAGAGGAAGATCTTCGAGTCGTTCAACTGCGGTTGTATGTTCATCATGAGTTGTCGTTAGCAGACGTTCGTACCACCGGAAATGTTCGCCTGTTCGCTGAATCAGTTGTGCCAAGTCATCGCTAATACGCATATTGATCCTCCGTAAGTCTTGATGCTGTACCCTATGTACATTTATCCATGTAGGTTCATCTATAGGCAAAAAAATAGCCATCCATATTCACCTAAATGGGCTGTGATCCATAAAGTTAATAGGTAGTACTCGAATGTTTAGGAGAAGGGGAATCTATATATGAACCAAAGCATGATGAAATATGTATCAAGTAAGCTTGTTAAGACGAAAGTCTTATTACAAGATCCTGCATTAATCCCTTATATACCTCATACGGCAGGCTTAACCCACAGTAGACTATTGCTTATGTTGAATCGATACAAGATGGTATATATTAAGCCTGTGTGTGGTTCACTTGGAATTGGGGTAATAAGAGTTGAGCAGAATGGGGCGTTATATCAATATCGAGATGGGACTCGCACATACACATTTAGAACATTTCGGCAGATGTACGTGTCCATTCAGCGTCGAATTGGGAGTACACCCTATTTAGTACAGAAAGGGATTGTTATGTTGCAGCATAGACATCGTCCGTTTGATTTCCGAGTTATGGTACAGCGTAACGAAAAAGGCATTTGGGAGTGTACAGGTGTTGCCGCAAGGCTTGCACATCCCAAGAAGGCGGTTACGAATGGAAGCCAAGGTGGCACTATATATGCAGCCGAAGAGATATTAAGTAAAGTAGCGGACATTACAAAGGCGGAGAAACTGGTTAAAGAGATGAAGACAATTGGACTAAATACTGCTAAACAATTCGGTGCTTCATACCCAAACATGAACGAGTTAGGACTGGACATTGCGGTGGATCGTAATCTTCGGTTATGGATTCTTGAAGTGAATACAAGACCAGACCCTTGTCCATTCACGAAGTTGTCTGATGCTACAATGATTGAGACCATTGTGAAATACGCTAAATCTTATGGTAGGGTATATGAACTGAAATGCAATAAAGCGCAGAAATCTGTACCTACTTCAAACGTATAACTTTATTTCGACATGAAATAGTTGTTTTCACCATAAATTATTGCCCGGAAAATATAAAGTGAATGAAAGGGCGATCAAATTAGTGCGAAATAAGGAATGTTATAGATAATTTACGTATAGGAATCAATCAATGCTTACGAGTTGTTATTTGTAAGCTTTGATTACTATTGATTTGAAACCTTAGTTCACTTCAAACGTAGTATTCTAGAAAAATATGTAAGGGGGAAGATGCATGAAATGTCCAATCTGTGATGGAGTTAGAATGAGAGAAGTTGATAAGAATGGGGTTCATATAGATGTTTGTCCAGAATGTAAAGGGGTATGGTTAGATCGCGGGGAGTTAGATAAATTAATGTCGGGCATACGAGAAGTGCGACAAGAGTATAATGAGTGGCACAATGATGATAGTAAAAGAAGAGATGATAGGTACGAAGATGATAATAGAAGAAATCATGATAGGGATTCATCAGAATATAACAAGAATAAACATAAAAAGAAGAATCCAGTTCTTGATATGTTAAGTGATTTATTTTAAAATAAAATTCATGGTATAGGCCTCCAATCTTTAGAGTTGGAGGTTTTGTTATAGCTAACTAGATTGTAGATTGACCTAAAGACAACCCCTCATTTATGATTCTCTTTTTAAAATGATTGAACTTGTGAGCGTAAATTTTAGTTCAATCGATATTGATATGACAAAAGTGAGCTATTTTAAGGATTTTAAAGGACATGGAAACATTCAACCCCACACAAGAGCAGCGGATCGTGGTATAATAGACTTATCAGTCAATTGGATCATCGACTGAGTCATAAGAAAGGTTGATGATATTGATATGCAAGAATTTGAAGATTGGAATCAAAAAGTAAAAAAAACTTTCAATGCTACTAGTAATGAAGCCGTGTTAACCATTACCGAAGCTGGAAATTGGTTAGGTCTTACGAAGGATCAGATGAAAGTATATGTAGAGAAGAATAAATTGAATAAAATTCCAATTATGAGAAGTACGCATAGATATCTTTTGCTGAAAAGCGAAATTGAACAAATTATGAAAAAAGCTTAATGATCCATTCCATAAATTAGTGATCGTATAAGGCACCATATGAGGTGTCTTTTTATTTTGCATACATTTTCAGTGATTTAAAAATAAAGAATAAAAATTGGAAACTTTTGGCCCGGTCGTTACGTCAAAGATAGTGGAAAGAAAATTTTGAGATGAACGTGAGATTAGGGAGGCTTAATTGAATGAAGAAGATCGTGTCAATCATTGTGGCCAGTATCCTCGTGGGTTCTGGATTGCTTCAAAGTCAAGTGCAGGCTGCTGCGCCTATTGGTATTTATATTAATGGCGTAAAGTTATCAACGGATCAGGCGCCAATTGTAGTCTCGAGTCGAGCTCTGTTACCTCTGCGTGCTATCTTTGAAGCATTAGATGCGAGGGTAGATTGGAATGCAAATACGAAGGTCGTAACAGCAAATAAAGATGGCAACACAATCGTTTTGAAGTTGGGTGCAAAAACGGCAACGATCAATAATTCAACAGTAGCTTTAGATGTACCTGTCCAGAGTATAAATGGTAGAACGATGATTCCAGTTCGTTTTGTCAGCGAGGCATTGGGAGAACAGGTTGATTGGAATTCTTCCACTCAAAGAGTGACCATTACTACTTCTACAGAAGTAAACCCAGTATCCTATGTAAATGTAAGAGTTAATGGTCAATTGGGAAATGGAAGCGACTTGGATGTAAGCTTTCCTAAGGCAGCGAAAGAGAATGGTGTGGGCGAGTACCGCATTTATGTTGTGAAGTCTGCGAATGCCTCGAGTTTCAATGTGACAACAGCTTTATCGAACTATAACTATACATCTGTTCCAGTTCACGGAAGGGATGTATCTCTAACGTTGTCCAATCAGGCTAAGGATACAAATGGAGAATTAGTTAAGGCGAATCAATCGTATAATGTATATGTACTTACTGTAGGGAAGGATTCAACTTCAAGTATTCTCTCTAATGCTTCTCAAACCGTGACTTTATCTGTGGGTTCCCCAGTGGCATCTGTAACGAGCGTTACACCTACTGATGTAAGTGACTATGGTGATGGACGTGATTTGAAAGTTACTTTTACAAAGCCACAAACAGATAGTAATATCGCTAATTATAGGGTTATGGTCGTGAAGACTACGAATGCTAGCAAATTCGACGTAAATACCGCAAATGGCGTTTCTAGCAGTAACTACACGACAGTTAACAAATCAGGTACAACATTAACAACTACATTAACTTCATCTTCTAGAGATACCGCGGGAGAACTGATTAGGAACGGCGTATCTTATACGGTGTTTGTTCTATCCGTAAGTAATAATAGCAATACGTATTCAAATAAATTATCGTCTGGGTCTTCTTCTATCATTTTGAATAACAATCCTGTGGTTGCTCCTGTGATTACAAGAGTAGATGATGTGAGCGATTATGGCGATGGACGTGACTTGTCGGTGAGCTTTAATAAAGTGTCAGATGAGTCCAAAATAGGCTCTTATCGTATTTTTGTAGTAAAAGAAAACAATGCGTATAACTTTGATCAAACTAAGGCGAATGGCGTATCTAGCAATAACTATACGAATGTAAATAAGACGGGATACAATATCAACCAAGTCCTTTCTTCCAGTGCAAGAGACGTAGATGGTTCAACGATTAGGAATGGTGTAAGCTATCGGGTATTTGTAATGTCTGTAGGAACGGGAAGTTATTCAGGAAACAATGTCTTATCAGCTTACTCATCTGCCATTGTGTTATCAGCCAATTCTAATGTTAGTGCTGTAACTAATCTTAATGTATCTGACGTAAGTGACTATAATGATGGTCGAGACTTACGTGTTTCTTTCAACAAACCATACGATGAATCCAATATTGGCCATTATCGTGTCATGGTTGTGAAATCCGGAAATGCGAATAGCTTTAGTCTTTCTTCAGCTAACGCAGTATCTAGCTCCAACTATACGTATATAAGTAAGACGGGATACAATATCAGCCAATCACTTGGAACGACTGCAAAAGATGTAGATGGTGCATCGATTAAGAATGGTGTGAGCTATCGGGTATTTGTCCTATCTGTGGGAACGGGAAGTAATTCAGGATACAATACATTGTCAGATTACTCATCTTCGATTACGTTATCAGGCAATAATTATGTTAGTGCTGTAACGAATCTTGGTGTTAAGGATGTAAGTGATTTTAATAATGGTAGTGATTTGCAGGTTTCGTTCAATCGCATAAATGATGAAAATACGATTAGTCAATACCGTATTATGGTTGTGAAGTCTGCAGATGCAGGATACTTCAACCTAGCATCAGCCAATAGAGTATCTAGCTCCAACTATACGAATGTAAGTAAGACGGGGTATGATATTAGACAAATACTTGCCTCGAATGCAAAAGATGTAGATGGTGACGCGATTAAGAATAGTGTGAACTATCGGGTATTTGTTCTATCTGTAGGAACGGGGAATAATGCTGGTAGTAATGTATTATCAGATTACTCATCTACGATCACATTATCAAGTAATTACAATGTTAGTGCTGTAACGAATCTTGGTGTAAGTGATGTGAGTGATAATAATAATGGTAGTGATTTGCAGGTTTCATTTAATCGAATAGATGATGAATCTACGATTAGTGAATATCGTGTAATGATTGTCAAAACAAAAAATGCATCTAATTTCACTCCTGCAATGGCAAATCAATTGCCTAACTCGAATTATACGCCCGTAAGAAAAACTGGGGGTAACATTAGTCAGATACTCGGAACGGAAGCAAGAGATGTAGACGGAGCAAAGATTAAAAACGGTGAAAGCTACCGAGCTTATGTATTATCTGTGGGAACGGGAAGTTATATCGGTAATAATGCCTTATCTTCAGGATCAACTGATATTACGCTTTCAAGTGTTGTAGTGGTGGATGGAGTGACGAACTTGTCCGCTACATCGGTTAACAAAACCGGCAATGCAAGTGACGTCCAAGTTAGATTTACAGCATCAGCTAATGAGAATGCGGTTCAAGAGTATAGAATTATGGTCGTGAAATCGAGTGAAATTGGTTCTTTTGATTTAAATAAGGCTAATAACGTCGGTTCTGGAAATTATATAGTTGTACCTACTAAACAAGGTGCGAATATTTCGCAGTTCTTACCAGCTACAGCGAAAGACACTAGCGGAGGGGTTATTACCACAGAAAATGGATACAATGTTGTTGTTCTTACTGTGGCTAATGGAATTGTAAGTACAGTTAATGCTCTGAGTGTTGCAGGTGGTATAGTACAGCTCTCTACACCAGTAACACCGCCAGTAACACCGCCAGTAACACCACCAGTAACACCACCATCATCATCACCAGAAACACCAGCACCGCTGGTGAAATCAGAACAATCAGTATGACTAGAAATCGTTTAGGATTTGGAAAGAGTTTTTGAAGCTTAAATGGTACTAGAATAAAGTGAAACCAAGCCATGGGGATTAATTCCCATGGCTTGGTTTTTGTTGATTGTTCCTAGAATGATTCAGTTCTTAAATAATGGAACGCCGAGTCGAGATCGGAATCTCGACAATAAAGACAGTGCCTGTACCGTGTTGGCTTTCAATATGGATGCTTCCGCCATGAGCTTCCACAATGGATTTAGTAATGGATAACCCAAGACCAGCCCCTCCATATTTACGGGTTCGGGATGAATCGCTACGATAGAACCGTTCGAATACATGAAGAAGATGCTCTTCATGGATACCTACACCATTATCTCGTATGGCCAGTTCAGCACGATTTCCAGTTGTATGAAGGGTGATTGTGATTACCCCGTCCTTAGGGTCCGTATGCTGGACGGCGTTTTGGAATAAATTCAAGATCACTTGCTTCATTTTATCTGGATCGTAGGTTCCTTTAATAGCATAATTTAGATCCAGATTAATGGTACGCTCTCCTGCAAGAATGACGAGTTGAGGTCTCATTTCACGGATTAGTTCACCTAAATTGACCTCCGTTAATTGAAGTTGAGGGGAACGATCCATCTTGGCTAGTAGCAATAGATCCTCTACTAATTTATTCACTCGTTTAGATTCTCCATACATGCTCTTCAAGGCACTTGTGAGCTGTTCCGGATTAGCGGCGGCCCCACGAAGAAGTACTTCTAGAAAACCATGTATAGAGGTCAGAGGTGTTCTCAGCTCATGAGAAGCGTCAGCAATGAAACGTCGCATTTGTTCTCTTGCTTCCTTTTCAGATTCGAATGAAATTTCAAGTCGTTCGAGCATGCCATTAAATGACACGGACAAGCGGTCAATTTCCTCCTGGCCATGAGACACTGGAAACCGTTCCGCCAAATTACCGACATCTGTTTGTTCAACGGATTTCACCATATTAGATAAAGGAAGCAAAGTGCGAAGAAGTAGGGGTAAATAAAGGGCGGCTCCACCTATTAATGCAATGGCCGATAAACTAAAGAAAATGAGTAACTGCTGCATAACCTGATCTTGTAATGGAGCTGTTTTAGTACCCATTTGAACAATGCTATCCGAGCGATTCGGTGCTTCTAGCGGTCTGAATACAACCAATTGTTCATTACCATTGGTGTCCTGAATAATTTGATAGGATATTTTTTTATGAAGATTAGATTTCTCTAGTATTTGTTTATATTCTTCCGTTGAAAGTGTAGGAGAGACGTTGCCACTACTTTCGTTTATGTCGATAGAGATACCATTAGAATCAATCCAAGCTAATGAAGAGCCTGGTATGAATAGGAAGGCATTACCTCCTGGACGAGTTAAAGGCTTGTTGCGGGATTCGTCAAGGCTCTTCCTCATAAACCAATCTCTTGGCATAGATTGCATTTGTGCTTCCATGGTCTCGGCTTGTTTACGGTAGAGGAAATCTTTCATGACAACGTACTGTAGCAAGCCGACCAAGAGTAGAAGAACTGCCATAATCAATAAGGAGCGGGTTAGGAGCTGAAACCTTAGTGAACGTGGAACGAATAGATGCTTAATTCGAGTAATCCAGTTCTTTGTCATGGCAGATCAATCCGGTATCCCGCACCTCTAAGGGTACGAATAAGCCGGTGTTCCTTATCGTTTAGTTTCTCACGAATGGAGCGAATATAGACTTCAACAATATTCTCTTCTCCTCCAAAATCATAGCTCCACACTTTGTCTAGAATTTTACTCTTACTAAGCACAATGCCATGATTCAGAACCATGAACTTTAGAAGTTCATATTCCGTAGGTGATAGTTCTAGCACTTTCTGTTGATACGATATTTCTTTTCTTAGATCGTCGATCTGGAAAGGGCCATGAACAACTTCCCCAAGTAGACTCGGAAATTGATTGCGCAATCGCGCTTGAATTCGTGCCAAGAGTTCATCGAAGCTGAATGGCTTAACCATGTAATCGTCCGCTCCGAGTGTTAATCCCTTGACCCGATCATCTATTTCGTCTTTAGCCGTTAACATAATAATAGCTACATTAAATCCAAGCTTCTTAATCATTCGGCAGGCTTCAAAGCCATCAACCCCGGGCATCATCACATCAAGAATGACAACATGTGGTTGGAATTCTTGAGCTAAAGTCACGGCGCTCATCCCATCAGGTGCTGTTCTAACTTCAAACCCTTCATTCGTTAATCCAATATCTAAGAACTGTAATATATGAGGTTCATCATCAACCAGCATGATTCGTATTCCCTTAACTGTATTCATCTTGTCACCATCCCTAGGCAATGTCTTTCTCTTCATCACTATGCACCTCTATGCTGAATTTTTACTGAGGGTCTACTGAGTTACAGCTTAATCATAGCATGTCCCACAATATAACCTAAGTGAAGTGAAAGATATGAACTTCAGGAGAAAGAAGTTGAATAGGGTAAACGTGTCATGAAGGAAGTTGCAATTGGACTTTACGTTCAATTTCACTAATTTTTTGTTCCAATAGGTACGTTTTTTGTTTATGTTCAATTACCTTCTGAGCGTGTGTAACTAATGTATCTAATGACCTCGAGGTGGTGGATATATTGCCATTCTTGATGGCTTGTTTGAAGGTTGATGTCTCGGTAGTAAACTTTTTCTGAGTTGTACTGGCTGCATTCTTGGCGACCTTTATCTGCACTTTAAGTGGAGCGATATCATCAAGGGTGGCACGAAGTATTTTCTTTGTTGCAGCGATCTTGCTCTTCGCTGTCGTATATGAGCTCTCTTTATTTCGAATATCTGTACGCGCAAGTTGAACGGCGATCTTCATACTCTCTGACTGCGATAGTAGAAGATTGTAAATTTCTTTATGATTGAGCTTCTTGGCTATCGCCTTCTGTTGATTGAGTGACTCGTACATACTGAACAGCGGTTTGTAACGTTCTCTTGCTTGAGTAAGCTGTGTTTGCAAAGTCGTGAGTTTGCCTGAATCAACAAGTTGTATTTTTTTCTTTACAACGATTAGTGTTTCCTCGTTCGAATAATGGAGGTCTTTGATTTTCTTATCCCAATCTTGATCTTGTTGTTGTAGCTTTAGAATATTGGCATATTGATTATTCATCAAGCTTGCTGAAGCGGAATTGGCTGAAGCAACCATCTTATCAAAAGAAGTTCTCGCTGAGGCGGATAATTCAAAAGATGCAGCTAATACGGAGATGGGAAACAGAGTCACGAGCATAAGGGTGAGCATAAGACTGAGGAATAACGTAGACAATCTCTTCATTATAATCATCATATAACCTCCTAAATAATTGGACACAAAAAAGCACCTGTAAGAAAGGCGTAAAAAGCCTTGTCTTACAGGTGCTTCCTGCATTTAACTCAAGTGAATGACTGTTAATATTTCCATTAATATACATCATGATCTGTAAGGAGTCAACTCTAGCATTCAGCGTATTCTCAGTGGTGTTTTAGTTTCATTTCAGGAACAAAAAGTATAATGATTGAGAACAAGTAGAACAACCGCTGGTGATATCAATGAGATCAAGGTGGATATATTCCTATTTGTGGATATGTAAAATGAATAAATCCCTACTGTGATTGCGTTTCTTATATTACAATTCGGCAAAAAAATACATTTTTTCATTGACTATTTTTTTACAACAGGGGATTATTAGAGATAGTATAATTTACCTTGTAATATTGTGGTTATTCGTACGTTCGGTGATAGACATAAATGGAGTGGGAGTGAAAGGGTTGCTGTTCAATACGTATGTTTTTATTTTTGCATTCTGGCCGATTTCGGTAGGAATATACTTCTTACTTAACCGTCTTCGGTATGTTACTGCTGCGAAGTTATCATTAGTACTTGCCTCGTTGTTCTTTTACAGTTGGTGGAACATTAGTTATCTTCCTTTGATTCTTGGATCGATTGCATTTAACTATATCGTTGGGCGGCTACTTCAAGTAGCAGTGCACGGTGATCATAATGTAGCCATAGACGAAGAACAGAAGGACCAACGGTCTAAGCGAAAAGGGTTATTACATTCACCTAAAGCACTACTTATCATAGGACTTGTTGGGAACATTCTTTTACTGGGATATTATAAGTATACTGATTTCTTCTTGATCAACTTAACGGAAATAACCGGGCATACATTCCCATTACTGAAACTTATATTACCTTTAGGTATTAGCTTCTTTACATTTACACAGATTGCTTACTTAGTTGATGCTTACCGTGGTAAGACTCGCGAGTATAATCTCATGAGCTATATCTTGTTCGTTACGTTCTATCCGCATCTTATTGCTGGACCTATTCTTCATCACAGTGAGATGATGCCTCAATTCGATAGACTGCGTAATAAGCATTGGAACTGGAATAATGCCTCTAAGGGGATCTACATTTTTTGTATAGGATTGTTCAAAAAAGTCGTTATTGCGGACACGTTCGCCGAATTTGCAAATGACGGTTTCTCCTCGGCTCATCAATTTGTAGATACTTGGGTTGCAACGTTGTCGTATACATTACAATTGTACTTTGACTTTAGTGGATATACAGATATGGCGATCGGGGCTGCGCTCTTATTCAACATTGTATTACCACAGAATTTTAACTCGCCGTATAAGGCATTAAGTATTCAAGACTTCTGGCGCCGTTGGCATATGACGCTTAGTCGGTTCCTACGTGATTACATCTATTTCCCACTAGGCGGAAGCCGGCGCGGTGAACTAATTGCTATGCGAAATGTAATCATCACGTTCATTATAGGTGGATTCTGGCATGGTGCAGGCTGGACGTTCTTAATGTGGGAGTTCTTGCACGGAGCGGGACAAGCGGTTCATCGCATGTGGATGAAGGTAGGTAAACCTCTTCCCAAATGGTTCGCATGGCTCATAACGTTCATATTTATAAATATAGCATGGGTGTTCTTCCGTGCAGATAGTGTGACTCAAGCGTTACGTCTATTAAAAGGGATGGTAGGACTCAATGGACTTGATATGAGCTCACTTAAGACGCTTGCTCCAGCGGGACTATTTATTCTTATTTTCTTGCCTATCGTATTGTTTGCATCAAATTCGTCTGAGCGTGTCGAAGCGTTCCGACCAACTTGGAAGAAAGCTGTATTTATGGCTGTTCTCTTCGTTATTTCGTTACTTTATTTCAACCGAATTACAGAATTCCTGTACTTTAATTTCTAGCTGGAAGGGAGAAACACGTTGTGCAACATATAACACCAGTACCGGCGCCGGAATCTGCAAAGAATCAGGATGGACGATCCCGTAAAGACCAGCGTAAGCGCGTCACTGCCAAACAGAGTAGGAAAGTACTTATCCAGTTTGCTGTTTCAGCCATCATTATGGCATCTTTAGTTGCCTTACTTACTGTAGTTCTTGACCCACTGCAGTTCTACCATAAATCTTTTTACCCAGCAATCTATTCGAATGAACAACGTTACCAGAATCCGGGATTGGCTAAGAACTATGACTATGACACGATTATTATCGGAACCTCGATGACGGAGAACTTCCTTCCTTCAGAGGTGGATGAAGCTTTAGGTGGTAAAACACTGAAGTTGTCCGTTCGTGGGTCAACAGCTGATGAACACAATGCGATTGCGAGCATTGCGCTCAAGACAGGTAAAGTGAAGAAGGTATTATGGGGTCTTGATTATTTCTCTCTCAAAATGGGGAGTAAAGAAGAAATAGACAACCCAACGTATCTTTATGACGATAAATGGTGGAATGATTATAAATATTGGTTCAACTACTCCATTTATCAAGATCTATTTAAGGAAGCTGTATTAAGACCGTTACGAGGGTTACAACCAAGACAATTGGAATACTTATATAACTGGAATAGAGAAGTCACCTTTGGTGCGAAGAAGGTTGCAGATGTGTATAAATCATCACGTGCTGGCGAGGCGTACTTTGGTTTAAATGAGGAACCGATTGAGACGATCAAAGAGGCGTTTAATGAACATATTTTAGCGCTTGTTGAGAAATATCCTGATGTTGAATTTGATTTCTACTATCCTCCATACAGTGTTCTAAGACAGAAAGTATGGCAGGACACCAATAACAAACGGTACCTCAATCAACTTGAAATGAAAGAGTGGATGTTCCAGCAATTCGATAAATTGCCTAATGTCCATGTGTATGACTTCCAAGAAGAGTCTGAGTGGACGTATAATCTCGATTTATACAAAGATTTATCGCATCATAACCAAGATGTAAATAGCTGGATTGCTCAAGCGATTGGTCGAGAAGATTCTAAATATAAGATGACACAAGATAACGTTGAGCAATTTAAGATCCAAATGGAGAAACAGCTTCAGATGGTTATGGTGACTAGTAAGTACGTCGTTGTTAATGCGGAAGTTTCTTTAAAAGAGGGCAGCCAAACAAAACCTCTTACATTCACGTCCCTAAGCGCAACGGATGATGACAAAGATATCTTCGTACCTGTGAAAGAAGCGACAGCTGCATTGGGTGCGGAGATGGTGTGGGATCAGGCCGCGAAGTCGATGACGTTCAAACGTGGTAATCAGGATGTTGTGATATACGTTGGAAAGACAGAAGCTAAGACGACAAGCGGATCGAAGGATATTACGTATGCACCCAGGTTAATCGATGGTACAACGATGATTCCTTTAGCATCGGTGGGAGCACTATTCGGTTTCGAGGCGACATTAGAGCAACCAAGTGATCGGATTATTCGAATGACGTTATCTTCTTTACAATAGAACGTGATCTCGATCGTTAGAGGTTAGCAGATGGAATGTAGAGGTATGCAACAAAGACCCTAGCAGTTGTGCTAGGGTCTTTGTATCGTGGACGGATAGGGGGGGGATTTTGAAACAAGGTACATGAAATGAGTTATAATATGATTATTATAGTAGGAAGTATAGGAGATACGCTGAAATGAATGAATCAATCAAGTTCCCCCTTATTTCAGGACATCCTTCACTTGATTTGGTGAATACTGAACTCATTCGCCGTGGGCAACGTCATGATTTATTGAGTACTGAAGGAGACCTGCTGGACTGGCTAAGCTGTATGCAAGAGAGCAGTCTTGCTTGGAACGAAGAATTGATCGCTAAGACGAAAGTTGAAATAAGACAAGTGTTGCTATCTTTACGTGACCTTCGGGGCACTCTGAGAGAGCAATTTGAAGCAATTGCGGACGGACAACGTATCACGGATTCATTTATCGCGTTGTTAGAACAATATATCGAAGAAGCTCCATACACTTATAAGTTACGGGATCAACTGCTCATTGCTGTTCCTGTGGGCAAGATTGAGAATACTCTGAAATCGTTGATCGCACTAGATATTTTAACCTTAATTAGTGAGAATAAGCTATATACGTTAAAGCGATGCTCCAATCCAGAATGCGTACTTTTATTTATGGATGAGAGCGGAAGACGTAAATGGTGCTCCATGAAGATATGTGGGAACCGAAAGAAAGTGGCTCGGTATGAACAACGCAAGACGGAAGAAGATTAAAGAATCTACTCCTTTGAGAGTGGGTTCTTTTTTTTACCTCCCATAACTAACCATATAAATACAAATTGACAGGTTAGTATATTTGGAGTAAGGTAAAAGAAAAGAATGAGAATGAGGGATACCATGGAGTCTGCGTCAGTCACGAGCAAAAAAGAAGCACAACCTGTGCATGTACGTTATTTTTCTAAAATGCGTGGAAGAGGGAGGAGTTCTCTACAAGTCAATGTGAAGGATACCTTGACTGGGTTCGTAGGTGGTTTTATTACGATATCTGCGCTCGTCCTCCTAACAAATATGACTTCATCCGTATGGTTGATGGCTCCATTTGGTGCCAGTTGTGTCTTAGCATTTGGAATGTGGAATGCACCATTATCTCAGCCTAGGAATATTATTGGAGGTCATCTCATATCAACGTTTGTTGGCCTAGCGACATATACGATGTTCGGTAACGCGCCTTGGGTGATTGGCTTGGCGGTTGGTTTAGCTATTGCGCTCATGATGCTGACCAAGACAACACATCCACCGGCTGGAGCTGACCCACTCATTGTTATACTTGGTGCTTATAGTTGGAGTTATTTAATCACGCCAGTGTTGCTCGGTTCGTTAATCATTGTGTTCTTCGCGTTGATCTTGAATAATTTACGTAGTAACCGACAATATCCAACTTTTTGGATATGATATGAGTCTGTCCTAATGTTTGGCTATGGTTATGTTATGGAGTGAATGTAGCAAAATATCGAATTAACTTTAAAACACCGAGTAGGTGTTTTTTTATTATTTCTGAGACTTAAAGTGTGAGTTCAAAAAGTCAGATTTTCAGCACCGAGTTGATGCTTACGATGCTGCGTTTCTTTGAAACGCTTCAGAAGGTTGGATGAAGTAAGGGAGTGATGCGTCGAGGACAGAGTCTTGTAGTCTGGGCGATTAACGAAGGTCGTCAGGCTGCTCGTGAGGTCGATTGTTATCTCATGAGAAGTAGTACTTTGCCATGATAGGGTATAAGTTGGGGCACCTTAATAGGCTAGTTATGGCGTGTGAATAACGAGTAACGGGTCAAACATGGTGCCTATGGTATGACATCATAGGAGCGGGAATATCATTTATTTATAATAAGAGCAGTTGCTACAGAGATTCTCTCCGTAATAACTGCTTTTTGGATCGCATGCAGGAAATATACGTCAAACAAATCTTGACAAATGAACGTGAATATTAGGAAGATGTATCTAGAAACTGCCAAAGATTAGAATACGAGGTGGATACAGATCCAATGTTAGAGAACATTGATGGTTATGTGATAGATCTAGATGGAACGGTGTATAAAGGAAAACAGGTTATCGACGGGGTAATGGATAGCATTGCTTATATAAGGTCCATCGGCAAACGCGTAGTATTCTTGAGTAATCGTGGCAATATATCGAGACATATGTGCCATGATAAATTGGTCGGGATGGGCATCGATGTTAGGGAAGAAGAAATCCTGCTGACTTCCACTGTAACGGCCACCTATTTAAGAAACCATGCTGAAGGCGCTCAGGTATGGGTATTGGGTGAACAAGGATTGCGAGATGAGTTAGTCCTTGCTGGGCTTATGTTAGCAGAGAAACCAGAAGAGACAGAATGGCTTGTCATTACGTTACATGAGACGCTTACCTATAAGGAATTAAATGAAGCTTTTAGGGCTGTAAGGCATGGCGCTCGGATGATTGCTACGAATGCAGATAAGACTTTCCCAGGAGATGAAGGGGATTCCATTGATGTTGCAGGCATGATCGGTGCGCTAGAGTATACGACGGATCAGAAGGTGGAGGTTGTGATAGGCAAACCTTCCATTTTGATGGCAGAAGCGGCACTTGAAGTTCTGGGTCTTCCAGCTGAACGATGTATGATGATTGGTGATAGTCTAGTGTCCGATATTGGACTCGGTAAGAATGCTGGTATGATAACAACACTCGTATTGACTGGTTCCGTAAGTAGGGAAGAAGCGGAATTGAGTGATGTCCAACCGGATTACATATGGAATTCACTAAGCGATTTGAAAGAGATACTGGAATCAGAAACAGTTCCAAAGTAAGCATAAGCTTACAACACACAGAAATAGGAGTAGGAAGAGGAATAGGAGGGATAAATCAATGATACAACCATACTCATCAGATCATTGTATACGTAACGAAAGAGAGGCAGGAATAGCCTTACTAGCAGATCAATTAGCTATAAAATTTGCAGAACGTGCATCGAAACATGACAGAGATGGTTCATTTCCCTTTGATAATTTTGTAGACTTACGAGATTCTAGATATCTGAAACTAACGGTACCGAAGAAATATGGTGGGGAAGAATTATCCCTATATGAAATGTTACTAGCACAGGAGAGAATTGCACGTGGAGACGGTTCTACGGCGCTAGCTGTCGGTTGGCATATGGCACTTATTCTCAGTCTTAGATATACGAATCGTTGGTCTGAAGACTTGTTCTCACGTTTCAGTGCTGAAGTGGTGAAAGACGGAGCTATCATTAATCATTTTGCTAGTGAGCTGGCAACGGGAAGTCCAACCCGTGGCGGTAAACCTCAGACTACAGCCGCTAAAGTAGTGGGTGGTTGGTCCATTAGTGGACGTAAAACGTACAGTACGTTAAGCCCGATTGTAGAGCATTTTACGATTTCAGCAGGGATTGAGGGTAATGATGAGGTTGGTGAGTTTTTTGTTCGAAAGGGTCCTGGATTTAGCTTGGTAGAGACTTGGGATACACTAGGTATGCGTGCCACAGGCAGTCATGACGTTATTCTAGATAACGTATTTGTTCCTGACGAAGAAGTCATTAGCTTGTCTGGTCTAGAGAAGCAACGTCAAGTGACGGATGATGGCAGCGGATCACTTATGCATATTCCTGCATGTTATATCGGTATCGCTTATGCAGCTCGTTCCTTTGCAATCGATTTCGCTAAGAACTACAAGCCGAACAGTCTGCCAGGACCCATTGCGGATCTTCCACGTATTCAGCAACAGATTGGGGAGATGGAAGCTGATCTGATTACGGCACGTACACTGCTCTATTCCATAGCTGATCGATGGGATCGAGATCCTGATGGAAGAGTGGCTCTGAAGCCTGATCTTGGTCTTGCTAAATACATTGCAACCAATCATGCCCTACGTATCGTAGACAAAGCCATGCGTATCGTTGGAGCGACGAGTCTTTCACGTAACCTCCCATTAGAGAGAATGTATCGTGATGTACGTGCGGGGCTCCATAACCCCCCAATGGACGATGTTGTCCTTCAGAACTTAGCTAAACGTGCGATTCAAGAATAGCACAATTAAATTTCTCGTAAAAGAAACGGTTATCGTCCTTGAACAAGAGGGCGGCAGAGCCGTTTCTTTTTTAAATATATATGCAAACCATTTTTTCATTTTAAAATCCCCCCAATGATAGAATCCATCAAGGAAGATTACTATTTATGACGTATGATGTTTTTAAATATTATATTGGAAGATTGGGTGACTTCAGGTTCGGGTAATCATTTTGTAGTAAAATGAAGATAATGGTAATTTAATAGAAGGGGACTTAGATCGAAGTATAGGAACTTAGTAGGAAAAAATCATGTAAATGCTCGAATTCCTAATGTTTTTGTCTCCATTTGCCGATATTTGAAGTAACTATACTAATCTAAAATGAGAACTGGAGGGAATTAACATTGATTATTAGATTCAAACAATCTTTCATTATGACATTAATCCTAATTGTAAGTTTGGCTAGTGCGGGGACGTCTTGGGCAGCTGAAACTCCGACAGTGGTATTGGAGAAACTTATTCTTTCTAAGAATGAAATATCTGTTGAAAATGGGACACAGGCAACAGTTACTGTAGCGGCTCTTAGCAGTGATGCTACAAAGAAAGATGTAACAGAATTAACGAAATGGACCAATCCTGATGATACGATTGCAACGATATATAACGGTAAGATTGTTGCTAAGAAGGAAGGTACCATCACAGTCATTGCTAATTACGGAAATAAGACAGAAGAACTTAAAATTATTGTAACCAAACAGGTGAAATCTTTAACGAAGAGTGTAAATAGTCTTGAGCTTCGTAAAGGGAAAACGGGAAGCATTAAATTAAAAGCAAATTATACGGATAATTCTACACCTGAGGACGTTACGGTTAAAGCCGATTGGTCTTCTAATAATGAGACCATCGCGACAGTTGTAGATGGTGAAGTTACGGCACATAGTGCAGGAACAGCTACGATTACAGCTACTTACGGCAAACAGACGGTTACCGTAGAAGTGAATGTTGAAATTGTGTCCCGACTTGATCTTAGTGTGGATCAGCTGTCTTTATTGTTAAAGGAATCCCAACCGGTAACATTAACAGCGACGTATCCGAATGGGGAAGCGACGGATGTACCTACCGACGTAACTAAAGATGCGGTATGGACAACGAGCAATAAGAAGGTTGCAGATGTCGTTAAAGGTGTGGTTACTGCCTACGGGGCAGGAACAGCAACCATTACAGCTAGTTACGGAACGGAATCAATCAAACTTGATGTTGATGTTGATACGACTCGTAAATTGGTAGTTAGTAATCAGAATGTTTACTTAAGTCTTGATAAAGCGACAGGTAAGTTACAGGAAACACTCAAATTAGAGGCTGTATATCCTGATAATAAGAACGTCGATGTCACAAGTCTTGCAACATGGACTTCTAGCAATACTGCAGTCGCTTATGTTAACAAAGGAACAATCTCTGCTGAAGGATCTGGATCAGCAACGATTACTGCGAAATATGGGGATAAAACTGTAACGGTTAAGGTAGATGTTGATATTGCGCGCCACCTGGAACTTATTGAAAAAGTGGGAATGAGTGTTGGACAAAGTAAGGATTTGGAGCTTAATGCTTCTTACGCTGATGTCACTGGCAAAACAAATGTGGCTGATAAGGCTGTATGGAGTTCTAGTGATGAGTCTATCGTCTATGTATCAAAGGGTAAGATTTCAGCTTATAAAATGGGTGAAGCTACGATTACTGCCACGTATGGTGGAGTTACTGTAAAGACGAAGGTTAGTGTAGATGTTCCGATCTCTATATCACTGAGTACCAAAACAGTAGATATCAAAGAAGAGAAATCATATGCGGCGACGCTTGATGCAGTGTATGACATTAAAGATGCAACAAAGAATGTTAATTTGACAAGCAAAGCAGAATGGAGCACCAGTGATGAGAAAGTTGCTGAAGTAAACAGTGATGGCGTAATCAAAGGAGTTGCTAAAGGAACAGCTACGATTACTGCTTTGTATAACAAGACGAAATACACGTTGAAAGTAAACGTTGGATTGGTAAGCGTGCTTGAAGCAGATACACAACTTATTATACTAAGCTCTGTAGCTGATGTGGACAGTAAGATAGGGAAGACTAAAACTATCGTACTCAAGGCAAAGAGCTCAGCTGGTCTGAACGAGGAGATCTTGGCAACAGATGTGACTTGGAAGTCAAGTAATCCATCTGTAGCGGGAGTGTCAGATGGTAAAGTAACAGGGTATACCAAAGGTAAAGCTACAATTACTGCTGAATATGGCGGTCAGAAAGTGACTGTTTCGGTTGAAGTGGATATGATTCAAAGCATCGAAGCGACACATCATTCTGTTGATTTGAAAACAGGATTGAATGGACCGAAAGAGCAGCAGGTTAAAGTTACGGCTACATTCAGTGATGGAACAGCGATCGATGTCACGAATTCAGCTGAATGGAAGACTTCCAGTTATAAAATTGCAACAGTGAATAAAGGGAAAATAACGGCTGTAGCATATGGTAAAACAAAAGTTACCGTTAAATATGCAGGTAAAACGCTAAGTATTCCAGTAGAAGTAGATATGTTGAAATATTTACAGACGAATGAAGTTAGCCTGAAGATGAAAGTTAAAGATGAGGTTCAGATTACTGCAACAGCGACTTACGTTGATGGAAGCGAAGATAACGTATCTAAAGCAGCGTTATGGACTTCATCGAAGATCCTAGCAGCTACTGTGAAAGATGGTAAGATCAAAGCTACCGGAAAAGGGAAAGCAACGATCACCATTAGTTATGGCGGTAAGAAAACAAAAGTGATGGTTGTTGTAGAATAGTTCTAGTCAACAACGTATCAAGCGAACAAATAAAGAGTGGGCATCTGTTAAATACAGATGCCCACTCTTCTTGTTTATTTGCATAGAGAATATTTACATGTTCATTACTCGACATTCTCTACGTTAAATACGGGGATAGACGTTAACTCATCTTGTATATAAGTATCTTCATATCCTTTGAGGGTACCTGTTAACGTAACGTTACCCTCATAGAAGTTGAAGGTACCGGTAAGTTTGACGTAAGTGTCCCCCATCATAGCAAAGGCTTCACTATATCCAGGTTGGATGATTGTTGTGGTGAACTTAACCTTCCCATTAGGGTGTGAGAGGAGATCTTCCACGGCAATATCAATGAAATCTTGTTGTACACCAACAAATTGATAACTATCCCCGGTACGTTGGAACATGGCTACTTGCCCTACACCTTCTTCGGAGTCTGGATTCATCATGATCAACATTCCGCTAGAATCGACTTGGAATCCATCGGCATTTAGTTGAAACAGGGTGACCATAGTATCGGATTGTACCTCAATGGCTGTATAAAGGGCTTGTCGAGTAGAAGAATCTCCTTTAATAAGGATGACAGGGAGGTCCTTGGTACTCAGTGAACTCTCAATGGAAATGTCTTGGATCAATCCACCTTGTTGCAAATCTTGGCTTGTCAGCACCTTTATATTGTTCTCACTGTCGAGTGTTCCGTAGTAAACGATATTCTGATCATCCGTTCCAATCACGTATACTAAAGCCCCATAACGTTTACTTCCACTACTAACATGCTTAAATACGCGTGTAGCATCACCGTTTTGTAGGATACGGATCGGATCATGGATATTCCATGCGAGCTGAGCATCCTTCACTTCAAGGCTAGTATCCTTGAATTCTTTAATCCCGTTGTAGATGGCAAAGGCTTTCTCGAACTCTGCCTTAATTACGTTGCGCTTAGCAGCCTTCATCCAGGTACTTATTTGTTTATTGATGAAAGTCTCCACAGATGACTTGAAAGATACCGTGTGGACAAAGCCGATGTAGCTCTTAGCATGAGTAGCAAAGATTGAATAACTTTCTTTCTTCGCATCATTCTCTAAGAATGTTCTCACAAGAGCTTCGGATTGATTCGTAATCCATGTCGCTTGTACATCATTGGACTTATAGAGTTTGAGCATCGCTGCGGATTCATCTAATAGTGCTTGGAATTGGCCACTTGCAGCCATACGGGCCATTTTCCGATTATCATAGGCTGTGAATTTGTCATAGAGTTCAGATCTCTTTTGTTTCTCATCTCCGAAGAATACGTCCGGTATCGCTAATAAATTCCACTTGAAAGACTCATCAGTATATTGATTGTCATCTAGATTATGTTGCATTTGTTCTAAAAAGCTTTTTTTAAAGAGTTGGTAGTAACTTATGAAGTCCCCAGAAATGTCATATTTAGCAGATAACTGGCGATAATAGGGTTCATAAGGGTTATTTCCATTCATATAAATGCCTCGAACATCTTGTAAACTACGATACACCGTCATGAGTTGTTCGAAATCTTGATCATCGGAAGCCTTCTCAGCTAGTTGATCGATATCTCGAAGTTTGGCATTGATCTCCGTGATAGGTGCCAACTCCTGTAATCGGGAGGAAATCAGACTTTCTTTATAATGAATCGAATGGTTGCGATGAGCTTTCTCATACAAGGATTCCGCCTCAATTAAGTCTTTAAGAACATACAGGCGATCAGCCTCTGTTAGTGTAGTAATCTTCTGGTGGATGTTATAACCTTTCATACCAATGAGAATCAACATAGATGCACAACAACATATTAAAAGATTTCGCAGGGTTAGCATTCTTAATATCGTCATAGTCTTATAACCTCTTTAACTTATCTATTGAAAATCGGAATCCCATTCATATAGTTCACGACGGATTACAGCTACTTCTTCAGCTAGATTGCCCCAA
The DNA here is from genome assembly GCF_900156375.1 of Paenibacillus macquariensis. Taxonomy (GTDB): domain Bacteria; phylum Bacillota; class Bacilli; order Paenibacillales; family Paenibacillaceae; genus Paenibacillus_AQ; species Paenibacillus_AQ macquariensis. Next base: position 107,541 of record NZ_FTNK01000017.1, on the reverse strand, counting down.
TAGGACTCTGGATGCTGTTGAATCATTCGGTATAATCGTAAGAATCGATCTTTGGGAATGTTGCGGGCATAACGTCGAATGAACTCGGGGTAAGCCTCCACATACTTTTTCAATCGAATAGCTGCTCCAGCGACACTTGAGAGAATTTCAACACCGTTCTCCATTTCCAGTATATGAGCTTCATAGGCTAGAATATAACGAATGGAGCTATTCTTGATGAGTTCGCGCTGAACCTTAGCAACTTCACCAATGTAGGCTGCGAGATCCGTATCGAAGCTGTCTATGAGTAGTGGTTCTACCCTTAGATCCATATCTTTACGCAGTACAAAAGATTGAAGGAGTACGACCTGTTGCAGACGGATTTTGTCATTCTGAACGAGTGTACTGATCTCCCGCAACATTTCATACGTTAGGAGTTCGTCGTCTTTCAAGGCAGCTACCGCAAGCTTTCGATTACGCTTGATATCCTCTATGATACGTGGCTGTTCTTGTTCGAATAGCGTCTCCATTTCTGAAGGAACTTCAAAAGGCAACATTCTTCTTTGAACGAACCACAGCAAAGCGATGAGTAAGATGGCAGCTGCAGCACTAAGGATCATTTGTAGGAAGGACTGACCGAAATAAACACCCACTAAACCAATGAACAATGCTATTAGTCTTTCATTGAGCATGGTACGCTTAACCTTAGAGGTTACCCGCTGAGGGATAGAGACAAGTGTAGCCTTACCACACTGACTGCATTCAGTTTCCCAAAGGACAGTGAAATGCTGGCAATGTCGGCACACCCTCAACTTTTCATAAGCATAACGCGTCTTAATATAGGGTTTAAAAGTAACGGCTCTTTTTTTAGTCATGGCGATCACTCTTTGGATTGATTAGGGATAGCAGTTTGAGATCTAACTCATCTAAAGAGGGGGTGTGTTTACGGTGTTTCATATAAATAGCCGATTTGACAGCAACAAAAAGAATCAAAATGGCCAAGCAAACGTATGTAATCATATCAGTTTCCTTTCTTGGATCGGTATGCGGCATTTTTCCTTGATACATTGAAGTTTTAAGGTTTTAATTATATCATAACATCATACTAATGGTAGAATTTAGCTTATGTAGGGACATCATCCATTCGTGTATTGATATTATTTTAATACTTCTTAAGGATCTACTAAGAGATTCTTAAGACTTTTCACCTAGAGTGGAATAGATGAGCCTTCACTTTCGTAATTCATCTCATAAAAAAAGGGGTACAACTATGCTTCGAAGAAACCAACTCACACTCCGTATACTGGTGGTTATATCGTTATTGTTACTTCCATCTTCTTACGTATTCAGAATACAGGAAGTTGCAGCTGCACAACAGTCTTCACAAATTGATGCCATGTTAGTCGTGGATGCAAGTAATTCCATGAAGAAAAGCGATCCCAATAAGATCGGTAACGAAGCAATGAAAATGTTCATTGATATGTTATCCGTCAAAGGTGACAAGGTCGGAATCATATCGTATACAGACCAGATCCAGCGAGAGAAAGCACTGCTTGAGATTCAATCTGCCGCAGACAAAGAAGATTTGAAGAATTTCATTGACCAGCTCGATCGGGGTGCATATACCGATACCGCTATAGGGATAAGAGAGGCTGTGAAAGTTCTACAACAGGGATCTGATCCCACACATGAACCCATGATCGTATTGCTAGCCGATGGTAACAATGATCTGAATGAGGCAACAGGTCGAACAGAGAAGCAATCAGCACAAGAGTTAGACCAAGCTATCGCAGATGCGAATAAAAAAGGTATTCCGGTATATACGATTGGTCTGAATGCCGACGGAAAATTAAATAAAGATGCATTAGCCGATATTTCAAAGAAAACCGGCGGTAAAGCATTCTCGACCAATACTGCGGATGATTTGCCACAAATATTAAGTGAAATCTTCGCCAGTCATCTGAAACTTAAGATTGTACCTATCCAGTCGATGACTGGGAATGGAAACTTCCAAGAGGTTACCATTAATGTGCCCAATGCGAATGTGCTAGAAGCGAACATCTCTATCATGTCAGCACAGCCAGTCGAGGTCAAATTAACAGACCCGACAGGAGCAGTTAAGCAGATTCCTGCAAATGACATTCTTTACTCGAAATCTAAAAGCTACTCGTTACTCAAGCTGATCACCCCAACAAAGGGAGATTGGAAGCTTCAAGTGAAAGGTGTAGCCAAGGATAAAATCGATATTAATCTAGTGTTTAACTATGATATTGAGCTTACGATGGATCCTCTTCCAAGTAGTACGTATAAGAAGGGTGACAAGATCGATATCGTCTCATATTTAACAAGTAATGGTCAAAAGTTACAAAATAGTACACTTTATCAGAATATGAATGCTAAGCTAGTTGTGAAAGATTTGGATAGTGGTGATACGAAAGAAGTACTATTAACTAACCCAGGTGACCGTTTCACAGGTACCTATAAGATCGCAGATGAGCATGATTATGAGCTCACAGTGATAGCGGAGGATAGCAGTCTTTATCGGGAGACAGAGGTCGTAAAGATTAGTGCCAAGCCCGGTGGAGCAAGTGTAACTCCAACACCTAAGCCAACAACACCCGTAACAGATGAGAAGAAGGAAGGCTTCCCTATTCTACTTGTAGTGGGCGGCGTGATCGCACTTGCTGCGGTTCTTGCAGCAGCATACTTCATTCTATCGGCATATAAAAAGGCTAATAAAGGCTTCATTGGACAGATGGTCATTGAAATTCGAGATGAGAATACGGGGGAGAAGACGTATCCACAATATAAGAAGTTGAACGGATTCAAAGGTAAGATCACCCTTCATCAGCTGTTACAGCTTGCACCTGAACTGAAGGAGACGGAGAAGATCCTCTTCGTACCAAGTAAGAATGACCGAATTCTAATCAAGAACGGGTCAACGGTGAATATCGAGAAATCAGGGCGCGTGATTGATGCTATAAATGGTTTTGAATTAAAAGGCGGAGATCGTATCACGCTTTCCTTACAGAGTGTAGATAAGACGATAATGTTAGAGTATTTGGTGTAAGTATAGGATCAAAATGTTAATAGAGCTACAAACATTAGGCTTACGCATGTCCGCTACGATAACGGATTGTCCTTCCGATCGCTGTTGCCCTCCGATTTCCTGATTATATACCGCTTCAGCGGTAGAAATCAGAGGGCAAAGGCGAACGCTATCGCTTCTTCAGGACAATTCCGCCATCTTCGCTACTTCTGGGCAACCCAGTGTTTTCTGCAAAATTAAAAGATTCTGAGCCTAGACATAGATAGTTTTAGCATAAAACCAAAGGATGCTCACGAAGCCGAGTAGTACTTCGTGAAATCAAGATAATGCTTACGAAGCGAGCTTTACTTCGTAAAGCTTTTAGGAGGAACAACAATGAAACCAGTAGTTAGAGAACATATTCAACAATTAGACGTTTCATTAGGCGGAGGGATCGTCAGTGATAAGATCCGCGTGGATACGATTGATAATCCAATCCTTATTATTGGGCTTGGAGGTACGGGGATTGATGCGTTATTACGTCTGAAATATCAGATTAACCGTAGATTTAAGTTGCCAGAAGATCCGTTGTCCAAGAAGAAACGCGATAAGCCGGATAATGTGGAGTTTCTAGCTTTTGAGACGAATGAACAAGATCGTGGTAAGAAGTACAAAGGTGTAGGACTCGATCCTATCAATGAGTTCGTGTTGCTCTCTAACGCTGAGATTGGTGGGTTGCTACAGAATCGTAGTGTGCTTGAACCATATATTACCGATTGGTTGTCACCTGAGATGAGCATTACAGATGGGATGAATGGGGCTGCTGGGGTTCGCCAAGCAGGTCGATTACTGTTATTCACGAAGATCAATCAAGTCGTACAGGCAATAGACAAGAAGATTAAGACGTTATCCGTCGGCACCAATAAGAAACTTATGGTGTTCATGCTTACGGGATTAGCCGGAGGTACGGGTAGTGGTTGTTTCTTAGATATCGCGTACATTGTACGAGGTATTATTGAGCGCGACCATGGTTCCGCAGGGGTTGACCGTGTGAATACACTGGGGTATTTGTTTACGCCAGATATTAACTTATCCAACAAGAGCTTGAGTGAACATACACGTGAATATATTAAGAAGAATGGTTATGCCGCACTTAAAGAACTCGATTATTGGATGAACGTGGACAGTCGCGGTGAGCGATTCCAGCAGCGGTATGGCAATATTTTGACGGTAAATTCACCACTTCCACCGTTTAACCTCTGTCATCTGATTTCTGCGACCAATACCGAAGGCAAGTTACTAGAGAATGCTTATGACTACTGCATGAACGTAACGGCTGAGAACATTACGAACTTTATGGCTAGTGAAGAGAAAGCTTCAGGTGAAGAATTCGCTATCCATGACTATATAAGCAACATTAGTACGAATATCGCACAGATGAACAAGATGTATCCAGCGAACTATGATTATAATATTATCGGTGCTTCATCCGCTGTGTTACCGATTGAAGAGATGACGACGTACTTGGCATTCCGGTTATTTGGCAAAATGGAGAAGATGTTCGAGAAGGCTCCAAGTCAGGATGAAGTCGAGACATTTGCCCGTAAGCTTGGGATTGATCTAGACACAATGGTGAAGACCTTTGAATCCCGTGTGCCAGAGCCACTACCAGGATTTGAGAATAGTGAGCGCTTAAGTTATAGCAATGTGGTGAAGAATCAGGTTGTTAATATGGATACGGAGCTTGAACAGAATTTCTTGGCACGTGCACGAGAAGAGTACATTAAAGCGAAGAAGCAGTTGCCAGGTGAGATTGTAGGACAGTTCACGGAGCAGATTCGTCGTATTTTCCTACATCCTGAACAAGGACCATTCTTTGTATCACGCCTTATTTATACGGAAAAAGGATTCAGTTTGCTCAAAATGCTACTCTCCTATATCGAGACACTTCGTGAGAACTTACACCGTATTCCACGTGATATTGAAGCAGCAAGAGAGCAAGCTAATGAGAGACTTGGAGATGCCAAGAGTGCATTTGTCTCGAAAGATAAGAAGAAGAACATTTATATCGAAGCGAAGATTAATGAATACTGGCTTCAAGCTGATGTAGAACGTACAGAGCAGATGATTGAGTTCTATGAAGATCTTCATGAACTCTTGAACAATGAGAATACTCGCATTTATAACGTATATACAGAAATTTTGAACGCATTGAATGCTATCTTTGAGAAAAATGGTGAGATTCTGATTGAAGGTGACGAACAGTCCGATCATAAAGGTAACAAAACATACTATTGGAATCTTGTGAGTGTGCCGGATATTTCGAAAGTCATTGGTAAAATGATGGAAAGTAAAGATGTGGATGATCTCATTCGTGACTTTACACTTGAACTTTTGAATCATTCGAATCAATGGGTGAGGGAACAAGAAGTAGATATTGTAAGCTCTATTTCGGAGTTCCTAGGGGATAAATTCGGTGATTTGATCACGCAGTCGATGGAAGATTTCTTAATCATGAAATTCGGCCATGAAGAATCTATCGAGAAATTTGTGGAGCGTAATATCGCAAGTAAGCTAGATGAGGAAGCCGTGCCTGTATTCCATTTGAGTAATAGTTCCGGCAACTTATATTTCCCTTCATGGGGATTTGTGTCCGTCCCTGTTGGGGCGCCGAGCATTCTTAAGGGAATTCGTAACTATCAGGATAATTCCGTTGGCAAGTCTCATTTCACGATAAAAGAGAGCCAAGTGAAGAACCGTATTTTCTGGTTGAATACGAAGAACGGCGTACCGTTGTTCGTCTACACACCACTTAAAGTGTATGAAGAAAGTTATGAGCGGACGATTCTAGATAAAGAAGGCATAGGTCGCCACTTGGTACAGACTGACAAGGCCAACTGGACGTATCTTCCTTCACCAATCCCTGAGAGATCTTGGGGCGAGACGTATATGAACACACGTGTTCAATCCTATAATGCTCGTGTGCGTAATGAATTTGTTAAGGCATTGTCATTGAAGGTTATCGTGGAGAAAGACATCGATCAGAATACAAGTAATCGATTTACAGTTGTGACGACGCAGCCTTTCAGTCTGAGCGAACACCTTCGTGGCTTCGATCTTCAGCTGGATTCAGCTAAACCGAATCTTGGAGAAGTGAAACGTGCGCTGAACGAGTTGAAGCGTTTGCTATCACAGGGACTTGAGAAAGTATCTAGCAAAGATATCTTCGGTAGTATTTCTGAAGATTTAGCCAAAGAGAACTTGATTCGTACTCCTGAGCTAATCACACGTGTACGAGAAGAAACAGCTAAATACGATATGATTAGTACCAAGGCTACTGAATTCGAATTATTGTTGAATCAGCACCAAGTGGAAGAGAAATGGTTCGATCAATTTATTGAAGCGCTATACACGGAGACGATTACAAAAAAAGGTGCACTCTATGTCTATGATCGTGATCCAGAGGAAGAAGCTTGGGAACCTTTCGCTAATCTGATGAAGAGTCAGAATTATGTGGAGTTCGAGGTGTTCGGGCATTTCCTAGGACTGGATGAGAAGAGTAAGAGCACATTACTTCGTAAATCAGCACGCCGTGGTACGGAGCTAACAGCATCAGAAGACATCACATCATTGATAGCGAAGCTAGATGAATTGTATGAAACGTTCCTTAATGGTCGAGATCAATTGGAATATGAGAAGATTGAACTTGCGAATGGAGAAGAAACGTATCAATTCTACAAGCAGATGTTGTCTAAATTAAACGATATTCGTAGAAAGTTGAAATAATCATGAAGGAACTACTGAAAAGGTTCGCCACGGAATATGCCATTGCGGAAGAGAAGCTCGATGGAAGGGAAGACGACCAGAGTAGCATTCATTATCCTGCTGTGTTTGTATTCATTGGCGATAAAGTATCAGATGCGATTGAACCGATCATGGAGATTCATGATAAGAAATGGGACAATAGTGCCGGAGTGATGTACGTTCACGTGGCTTCTGAAGGTGGGGCAGGGAATGATCATTCCCTGAAGCCAACGGATGGTCATTCAACGAATCATTCGGGTGTTCAATCTAGCATGGATCGTGACGACAAGTCGACGACGCAATCCCGTCTTACTCGGTTCGAACTACCTCGTCCGACAGAGGGCAGCGGAAACACGGGAGTAGGTATAGGTGAAAGCGCAGATACAAGTACAAGTACAAGTACAAGTACAAGTACAAGTACAAGTACAAGTACAAGTACAAGTACAGGCGTAAACACAAATGGTGCCAAGAGCCTGCGTAAAGATCTTTATACTAGCTTTTATGAGAATGAGCGCCATTTATTCGAGCTGAATCGTGCTCTGCGGCAAGTGAGTCATAACATATCGGATTTCGGTAGAATGTATTCCTCATTCGACCGAATCCATCTTACTTTCATTACGCGGGTCGATGACCCGCTTAATGTATTCTTACCGGAAATATCACTCCTAGCCAAATCCATCTTTAGCCAGTCTTTTAAGTCTGTGCAGATGGATTTGTATGGGTTAATCAGTGAGAAGGAAGTAGAAGCCTTCGGACATAGTCATTCTGTCGGGGTAGCGTTTCTTCGTGAACTGGAATACATGCAACAAAGCGATTATACGTTCTCGGCGAATCTTCATGTGACGGAGGATGGGATATCGATTCCTGTAACCCATGCACCGTCGCCACTTTTTGAACTGGCATATTTATTGTCGGATAAGAACGAACGTGGGATTTCCTTGTTCGATAATATGCAGGACAACTACGAGATTATCTGTCACGTTAATCTATTGAAGAACCGTAAGCGGAAAGATGTTCAGCAGCAATCGAGTAATCGGAACTACAATAATATGTCTTTCAAAAGTAACATCAAGTCGGAGTCGGGTCGGGAAGGGTTCGTATCTGCGGGATTCTCCAAAGTAAAACGGCCCAATCAGTCGATTGCGCTGGCGGTACTATACCACTTCTATAGACAGATGATTACTCGCATGAAGAATGGCGTACAGTTAACGAACAAAGGCAAACTAGCATTCTTCGGTATCGATCCGCAAGCGATCTCCAATCGGGTGAAAGCTCTGATGCCGGATGAAGATAAGATTGAAGAAATGACTGGTATAATGATGCATCAGACGAGCTTCAATGCATTGAAGCGTCTGACACTTCATGAAGCAGAGCATGAAGTGTATGGAGACGGATGCGAGACGTATTTCCGTAATAATTATGTGACAGAAATTCAAGCACGCTTAGACGATATCAAGATAGGCGATGAATTGTCGCTGAGCGTTAAGAAGCAGATGAATGAACGTCCAGAGATTGGGTTCTTCCAAGTCGCCGAATGGAGCGATGAGTTAGATCAATCGGGTAGTGTGATGAGTGATTTACGAAGTACCATTCGTGAGACTTCGAATGAACTTGAATCAGCGAAAGCTGAGCTTGCGCAATGTTACCTTAGCATTGTGGAGGAACAATCCTTCTCTCGTCTTCCTCTGATGGATAAGCATAATCTACGTAGTTTCATCCGTTATTTACTTGATACCGTATATCGGAGAAAACGTCATATTCTACAACTTGAAACAGAGCTTAAGCTTCATCAGCGTGTGGAAGCCGAGTTAAGTCATATGCATAAACATTATAGACAACAAGCGGAACAAATGGAGAGATTAGAAGAAACGCTACGTGTGGCAGCTCTGGAAAGTATCCGTACAGCAGATGATTATATCGGACAAAATATTATGGAATATTACGAAGTCGTGACCGAGGATGTTGTGCGTGACATTGAGGCCAAGCGAGGGACTTCCGTCTTCTTCGAAGACCGATACCTTGGGAGCATAACAGGACTTTTAGATGTAGGAATGGATCATTTGGTGGAGAGACTCATCCACATCTGTCGTAATAACATTCTAACAGCTGAGCCATTTGCCCAGACGTTCGAAGAGGAATTACTACGCCGCGCGAATGTTACAATCGATTATAGTAACAAACAAGTCTTATCGAAAGATGATTTGTTTAAGAAACTGTATCGAACGTTGGAAGATCATGCGGCAATTAACGTTCGGTTGTTGGATTACACGCAGGAACATCGCTACGAGGAGAAATATTTCTTTGGGGACGCAGAGAGTGAATTCATTCGCTACTCCCTTGGTGCAGACGAGACATCACGAATCTACAAACTGGGTTATGTTCATGAGAAACGAAGTAGCGGCGTAGAGAAGCTGAATTTAATGGGTGGATTCCATATCGAAGACCTGATGTACTATCGAAATGGTAAAATGTATTATGAGACTTACCTGAAGAATGGGTATGAGTTCCATGGTCTAGATCCGAGCCTATTATCCGAGCTTCGCTAATAAGACGCACGTTAATCCATTTTAGAGGGGATGTTTAAAGATGCAACGCAAAATAAATCTACTAATGCTGTTGTTCAGCGTTATTGGTGGTGCCATTGGTTGTGTAATTGGAGAGGTAATCTTGAACCGCCTATACGGAGATTGGCCGACGATTGTGGTCATAGGGTTATATTGTGGGGTAGTCGCGTTATCTATCGCTATCATGTGTCTGATTGCTGAGATGATTGATCCTCGGTTGAATGGTCCATCATGGAGACAACGTTATGTAGGAACATCATGGAAGTTACTAGTTCCTGCTTCGTTAGTTATGGTATTCATGGTTGGTCTGATACTTGAACTACTATACGGGCTAAATATAGGTACTGTAAAGCCAGTCAAGGATATTGTATTCGTCATCGATAATTCCGGAAGTATGCGGGAGACCGATCCGAACAACGGACGTTATGAAGCAGCTAAAAGCCTTGTTGGACAAATGGATAAGGATAAGCGAGTGGCGGTCATTGAGTTCAGTACTGAAGCGAAATTGATTCAACCTTTTGTTACGGTAAAAGACGCCGCTACGAAAGACGAAGTGTATGCTACCATTGATAGGCTTCAGGCGACTGATGGTGGAACAGATATTGCACTCGCGCTCAAGGAATCCATGCAACATATCAACGATCAACAACTAGGTAATCGAGGGACGATGGTTATTCTGCTCTCTGATGGATTTAGTGACATGGATTTGAATACCGTGTTAGCAGACTATGAGCAACAGGGTATCGTCATTAATACGGTAGGCATGAGTGCCGTCAGCTCGGATGGTTCGAGATTACTTAATGATATTGCTAATCGAACGAACGGAGAGTTTATCGATGTAGACAATGTAGATAATCTTTCATTAGCTTTTCAACAAATATATGACAGAATCGGAAATCGGACGCTTCTAACAGAACGAACTGGACCGATGCATGATAGCACTTACTATTCGGTGTTCCGCATTATTGCAATCATGGCTATAGGCGCAGCGATTGGTTTGGCACTTGGATTAGTATTTGATAACCGCCATCTTGCACGGAGCTTTGGTATTGGTGGAAGCGTGGCTGGGTTAATCTCAGGGTTAGTGCTAGAATTTGGTCTAACAGGACATTCGATGAGCGATAGTATGATTCGCTTGTTAGCTTGTCTAATATTAGCGGGTATTATAGCAGCCTTCACATTAATTGTGCCGATTAAAGAGAATGGTCGTATACAAGAAGGTAGACATAGACCAGGACACGCAGGTGTCATTACAGAAGGATATGAACGAAAAAAAGGTAGTAGTAAGGGATTTTAGTCGTAGGGGGCGAGTGAAGTATGCAATACATGCATGCGGACTTAGACACGCCAGTCATACGTGAGCTGGTACATCAAGTGGACGAAGATCGTTGTATTCTACGTTGGCATTGGCCCGAGGGTATTCAGGCCGTCTACATACATCGTGCTGCAGCGGACGAATCAATGCTAGAGGATCAACCAGCAATCCATAGCCTAAGGTTATATACCCGAGATGAGTATAAGGCTAATAAAGGGTATCACGAACGGATGCAGGGTATTGGTGGATGGGTGTATACAGTGTTTGCTTGTTGGATCGATGGTGGCGAACCCATGCTCATTCTTCAAGATGATGGACAGAACCGTAAAGTTGTAAGCACAGGCAAATCACAGATTAAATACGGCATTAAGCAGAAACATGGTTTATTTCAAAAGAATAAAACGATCCAAATGCGGGTGACGACAGAAGTCCCCATCGCCAAAGACGTTCTATGCTACGTTAGGAAACACGGCAGCAATCCAACCCATAAGACAGATGGCACCGTGTATCCTTTCGTTCAGCATTTCAACCCGGGCAGAACCATCCTGCCCGCCATCGAGGTAGGCAAAAACGATTTCGTCCGTATATTCTTCACCGACGGCCCGAAATACGGCCAGTTGTACGAGTTGATGCCGGAGTGAGCAGTAATTGAGTAATCGAAGTTGGCGGAATCAGCGAAGTAGCAAAGTAATTGGAGTAACCGAAGAGGCAGAATTAGCGAAGTATGAAGGTAAAGGCTTTAAAGGATATTGACGACGTAAGTTTTGAGAAAGAGTACTTCCTGAGAATGATAGCTAATGCTGAGACGCAGCGAAGGGGACGGAATTATTCTGTAGAAGCGTAAGCGGTCGCCTACAAGTTTTCCGTAGGAAAACTACTTCGAAAGCATATGCTTGACTTCGGATTTCTACCGCCATAGGCGGTATATAATCAGGAAATCCGAGGTCAACAGCGATCGAAGAACAATCCGTACCCGTAGCGTCCACCATCCACCACTATTCTTAAGCATCTTTCCGTAAAACTTTAAGGAGGAAACATATGGGGATTTTCGATATATTCAAAAAGAAACCACAAGCGGAACCCAAGCCGCTGTTCTATGATATTGTGTGTCCGTTCTGTTTCGAGAAATTCACGCCTGAAGCGGTCGTGTTCCGCGCCGCACATCATCGTGAAGATGATGAGAACTACGCGCTAGGCGAAGATAATGAGCTGAACAGATACCGTGAGCGCTTCGGTCTTGATACGGTAGATGACATTGAAGCGATCATCCACCCTACGGATATTCCAGAAGAGCATCGGATTTATTCGGATCACGTGCTGATCGGGCTGAACGACCGCTATGGTGTGCTTACCCGCAGAAGACTATGCCCGAAATGTCATAATGAGTTGCCAGTTACTTCTGGTAAAGTGCCGAGCAACATTATCTCGATCGTCGGTGCATCTCAAGTAGGTAAGTCAGTGTATATGACATCCTTAATCCATACGCTACAGAATACGACAGCGGACAATTTCGATGCGGCTTGTATGCCATTGAATGCGGAGATCAGTCGTAAGTTCCGTACGATGTACGAAGAACCATTGTTCGAACGTGGGGATCTGCTAGCTTCTACGCAGAAAGAGAAGATGCAAGAGCCTTTTATTTTCCAATTCGTATTCAAGGATGAGAGTAAGCCACCGCTTACGCTTGTGTTCTTCGATGTCGCGGGCGAAGGTATGGTCGATCAGGATTATCTAGGTCTGCATGGACAGCATATCAAGAATTCAGCGGGTATCCTATTCATGGTCGATCCGCTGCAAATCCGCTCGATTCGTGAGAAGATTAAGATTAAATTCGGGGATACTGAAGGCGGATGGGTGTCGCAATATGATGAACCACGCGATGTGGTACTCACCATGTTCGGTGACTTCATTGCCTATGAAGATAAAGGGAAAACGGATATTCCGACTGCTGTCGTGCTGACGAAGAGCGATATGCTTCATTCGTTGAAAGATGAAGAGGGCGAATATATTAAGTCTAATAGTAATATTTTTAATAATATGGTGCATCGCAAGACGCTTAACTTAACTGAATTCGAGAATATTGACGGGGAAATTCGCCATTTCATTGAGAAGGTGGATCGCCCGTTCAAAGGAACAATGGATGTGTACTTCGCCAATACAGCTTATTTCGCGGTGTCGGCACTAGGAAGTAATCCCGTAGACCAGAAGTTACAAGGCGTAGCAAGCCCAATTCGGGTGGATGAACCGTTCATTTGGCTACTGTATCAACTAATGTATATCGAGGGGAGCGAGGAATAGTGGAGAACACGACTCCCCAACCCATTCAGCAGCAACTATATACACGGGAGCGGCGCGGGATTTTCAGGTCAACAGAAGGTTTCGATACGATCGGAAGATCGAAAGGGTTAGATCATTCTTTTATCAAAAAAACGCTCCATCCGTTCTGCGCATACGATGCACCAGCTGAATTGTTAGCACGCGGTGAGAAAGATACGGCTGTGTACCCAGATGCGCTGCATCTCTATCATACGGATAACGATCAGACGGTCATTGGGCGTAGTGTGTATCAATCGGCGGATTTCACGGGACTTCGGAGTGCTTTTTTTACACATAACTATGTTATTCCTAGAGAGCGTTCCGAAGATGTTGTTACGGATTATGCGGCATGGCTTCATGCAGATTTCGTTGAGACATATGATATTGAGCAAGGCGTGGATCTACCTGAACTGAATACAGTGCCTACCAAGGGTGTTACAAGACCAATAGATTCGGCTAGCGTTCTGGCAAGTCTGAATATAGATGAGAAGATGTTCAAGCAACTGTTATTCGCGGTGATGACCGCAACGACAGTGAAGAAAAAGGTATATATCGCGCTTGATGTACCTGCGGAACAGATATCGACCTATGCGAAGCAATTGCTTGAAGTCTTGTATGGCAGTATGCCGTATGCTTTCCGCAAGTTACTTGGGTTCTTAACCTATGCGAATGAGCCTCAGAGTAAAAAAGGGATTCATGTCATGTTCGTCGAGAGAGGTAGTCTTCGTCCAGGGGATCGCAATGTGGAGAAGGATTTTGCATTCGATCTTGTAGCGAAGCGGGTTGCGAATGTAGATGTTGATCCTTCGAAACAACCCTATTTAGATTTCGCTTGGAGTAATCTAGGGCGTCCAGATCGCGCAGAACATTTCTATCAGTTCGCTGAGGAGATGCTAGCAGATATGGATATGATGCGTAGAACATCGGTGTCTAGCTACAATGAACTGTCTGTCTTTTATCAGATTGAAGAAGGTAACGAAACGTTGTTTGATGACAATAAAACCACAGTGCTGCGGGGCATATTGGATTACATGACAACACCGGAAGCGATATCGAGTAAAGTACGGTTGAATGATATTTTCCTCGCTCGGTTTGATCAGGAGTTCGATCTTATTAAGCAGGGACAAATACCGGAGCTTGCGATCGTAGAAGTCTTCAAGGATTATTACCGTATCTGTGGCAAGAGTAATGAGGGCAAAATTGTTACCTATCTCATGGTAGCGATAAGTCACGCTTTATCTGCGAAACGCAAAGAGGTTGTTGCTTCTTTCTATAAAGTGATAGAGAGTAATCCAAGACTCAGTAAAGCATTCTTCGACATGGTCTTGAGTAGTGGCTTCGCGAAGCAACTTTTTGAACCATATATTCTAGAGAAGTTTACTGTAGCGCCTAAATCGAAGGATGTCATGCAACTAGTTGGGGTATGGGGTAAGAGTCATCCGAGTGTGACTCGCGATGCTTATTTTGTAGATTTGGCGAAGGCTCAACTATTGGCGAAGCTCCGTAAGGAGTCTGATCCAGTACATGCTGTGAACACGCTGTTGGAACAACAAGTGAAGCTTGAGCGGGATTGGGAGATGAAGCAGCCCGGAGCGGGTGCGACGATGCCTGATTTTGCACTTATGGATCAACTTGCCTATGCGGCGAACCTCTTTTTGCTAACGGAAATAGATTTGGACAAGCTGACGAAAGATCAGTTATTAAATATCCAATTTCTTAAAGAACGCAAAGAAGTGAAGTTGTGGGCGTCGAAATTCGATGCGCGTATCAAGTCACAAGCTGCTGTGATGTTGTCGGCATATGCTTGGTTTAGCGATGTTCAACCTGACGAGAACTTGTTCAACGGACTAAGCCCAATGGAGCTAGATCGTGTACAACAGCTGGGTTGCCAATGGTTGCAGGAGTATATTGAACCTGAGCAATTCAGCCGATTGGCGCTCGCCTTCTATCAAGGTGGACAAGCTGGAATTAATTACTCGGGACTGTTGAATTTCGTGCGAAGACATGCCAAGGATCAAGAAGTCATCTATCAATTCATTCAATGGTCTGCTGGACAGCAAATGTTCGCAGGCGAACGAGGTCTTGTTCCCGCGTATGCTGCAGCAATTATCTCTTATTTCAAAAATCATGATAGAGATGCCTTTAAGAAAAAAGATCTGGTGAAGAAATACTTCCACGCTGCCAAACCTAAACTTAAACCTGTATATACTAAAGTTGAGACAGAACTATCTACGCCTTTCGTTAAATTCATTCGTCGTAATCGTAGACAACTGATGCGCACAATCGTATTTGCAGGATTCTTCCTTGTGGTCGTAGTCGGAGGACTGTTCGGGCTCCAAGCCATGGGTGTATTCGATAAAGAACCAGAGAAGATTGTTGCTGAGAATCCGATTCCTCCTGTGGTAGTAACACCTGAAGTCATCACGGATGAGATCGTGGTGTATGCAGAACCAGTAACATCAGCGGAGGGTAAAGTAGAAGGTAGTAAGCTTGTCTTTCTGATGAGGGACGCGGGCACTTGTAAGGCGTTCGATGCTAGCAGTATTACGCTTGGATCAACGGCTGGTGATGAACCGATAAATCTGACAGGACTCAAACCTGAGGTGCAGTGTGAAGCTGTGGTAGCGCCTGATACGGATGGTAAGAGTAAAGGTAAGACGGATAGTAGCGATGTATCTGGTGAAGGATCGACAACGCCTGAGGGATCAGATCCGAGTAGACAAGATGAGACAGCAGGTAGTGGATCTGGAGATACAAGTAAGGAAGACCAGTTAGAGGCTAATGGTTCTGAAGATAGTGTTAAGACAGATGAAGTAGCGGGTACAGAAACCGAAGATACCAGTAAGAAGGATGGGACTGCGGCTAAGGGTACGGAATCTGATCCGACAAGTAAGGAAGTTGGTAAGACCGACGATGTGAAGGGTACGGAAGGTACTTCGAACGCTGTAGACGGAACAACGGGAGCGGGGACACCAACACCTACTAAGCCTATTCTAAATCTAGCGGATTATAAGAACTCGATTACCGTGGTTTTATCGGATCTTATGATGGACACGTTGGATGATAGAGTTATTATGGTCGGTACACAATCGATCAGACTGATCGAGAAACCTACGTTGTAGGGAGAGTGTGTCTGTTAATGGATGGAATAGTAGTAGATATGGACTTGGAAAGACATCGTCGACGTTTGCTTGGGCTTAGCGTAGGTCAGACAACAGAGAGGAAGTATGGACATGGAGAAGGCAACATTCGCTGGCGGATGCTTTTGGTGTATGGTCACACCTTTTGAAGAACAGCCTGGTATTCACGGCATCGTATCGGGATTTATCGGGGGAACAACAGTGAACCCAACCTATGAAGAGATCAAGACAGGAACGACGGGTCATTATGAAGCAGTACAGATTACATTTGATCCGACCATTTTCCCATATGAGAAGCTACTTGAACTCTACTGGCCACAAATCGATCCGACGGATGCAGATGGACAGTTCCAGGATAGAGGACCGCAGTATCGGACAGCGATTTTCTATCATAATGAAGCGCAACTTGCAGCCGCACTTGTTTCTAAGGAGCAGGTAGCTGCAAGTGGTAGGTTTACTGATCCGATTGTGACTGAGATTATTCCCGCGGTGACTTTCTATGAAGCAGAGGAATATCATCAGGACTATCACCATAAGAACCCGAAGCACTATAAGGAAGATCGTGAGCAGTCGGGGAGAGATCCTTTTATTGCCGAGCATTGGGGAGAGTAAGCTTGAGTTGTTTTCAAAGAGACTAGTAAATAAGAAGAAATGAAATCGTTGGGCTTGCGGAAGTACCGGAAGACAGATTGCTCTAGTGAGCGGTCTGTCTTTTTTGTCTATATTTGGGGATATGGATAGTGGAGGAGAATATGATGACAGCGAATTATACTTACCAAGTCAATACGTTGTGCTGGGCTATGCAGAGAATGGTGATGTGATTGTAGAATCTCCGTATATCGAAAAGTGGATTGGGGCGATTAGAAGTGTTCTAGATCGAAGATGGCATGCAACAAAGTATTGGTTAATTCCAGCGCAGATGTCAGCCATCCTACCGCTAAGGAGCTAAGGATGGCTTGAATGCCATCCTTATTTCATTGTAGATATTTTTTATGAAGTTGCCTCTTTTAAAGTCAAGCAAGCCATTCTTAATAAAAAACAATTCCTAAAATAAGTTTTTGATACATTTTAGGGATTTGGATTTTTTTATAGAAGGACATGTCGATAATTTAGAGATATTTCAAATTTGTGTTGTTCTCGTTCTCCTTTACAAAGGCTATGATCAATAGTACATAAAACGATAAATAACTGTTCTAGGCAAGTATGAGCTGAACGCGACCAGTTACAGTGGTTATAATTTGAGCAGGACAAATAGGTGCAGAGCTTACATCAAAATAAGAGAGGTGTTTTCGTTTGCAGGATAATCTTTTTCGACTAACTACTGAGCAAGTTAATCAGAATTCTAAACATATTGATGAACAAGATGCAATGGGTATCGTCAAAATCATGAACAAGGAAGATGAGAATACCGTAGAGGCTGTTAGACGGCAATTACCACAAATTGCATTGGCAATTGATGCGATAGTTGAAAGGCTATCTGACGGAGGACGAATGTTTTATGTTGGTGCAGGCACGAGCGGTCGTCTTGGTGTTTTGGATGCATCGGAATGTGTACCAACTTTTGGGGTGCCGGCTGAAATGGTACAAGGAATTATGGCAGGAGGAGAACAAGCATTGCATTCATCTCTTCTTGATGGACTTGAAGATGATTTTGATTTGGGACAAAATTCTGTTTCAGATTACAAAATGACTGAGAAAGACGTTGTAGTAGGTATAACAGCAAGTGGAAGAACACCATTTGTTTTGGGTGCATTACAGAAAGCCCAAGAGAACAATATTTTTACAATAGGGTTGTGTAACAATGACGAACCTAGCATGAAATCTTATTGCAATATTGTTATCGCACCGGTTGTAGGTCCTGAAGTTATTGTGGGTTCTACTCGATTGAAATCCGGAACATCACAGAAAATGGTTTTAAATATGCTATCAACAGGAAGCATGATCAAGCTTGGCAAGGTGTATGACAATTATATGGTTGATGTAGTGCCAAATAACGAGAAATTGATTGTACGTGCCGTTCGAATCGTAAAGGAAATCACAGGGATTGATACGGTATCTGCAACAAAGTATCTTGAACTTTCAGGTATGAATGCGAAAGTTGCAATTATAATGATTTTAACTGAATCGTCGAAAGAAGAGGCGGAAGAACTGCTTACTAAGTCTAATGGCTTCATTGCAAAAGCCATTAAACTAAGAGTGAATTAAATGGATTATATAGTTGGCATTGATAGTGGAGGAACCAAAACTCATATTAAAATTGCTTCGATGGAACAACAGATAGTATATGAAAATTTCGGTTCTTCCGGAAATATATATTCAAATTCAGTTGAAACCCTAACGCAGAATTTCAGAGACTTGATTTTTTCTGGTATAGATTCATTGAGGTTCTCAGTCAAAGATTGTCAAGGCATAGCAATCGGATCTGCAGGTATTCGTCAACAAAATGATGGACAGCTTTTAAAAGATATTCTAACTTCATTTGGTTTTTTCTGTAAAATTACTATTACAGACGATGCACATATTGCATTGTGTGGCGGTTTGGGAAAAACAGAAGGGATTGTGCTAATCTCAGGAACCGGTTCAATTTGTTATGGCAGAAATTCAGTTGGTGAAACGATGATATGTGGTGGTTATGGACATTTGTTGAGCGACGAAGGTTCTGCTTATCATATTGCTATGCAGGCGATGCGCTCCATTTTGCAAAGTATAGATTTTCGGCTACCATTTACGACATTGACACAGTATTTTTGTGAAGAACTTCAATTAAGCGACCCCATTGAACTAATTCATTTTGTTAAAGATACAGTTGAAAAAGAAAAAATAGCAGCACTATCTCGAATTGTAGATAAAGTGGCCTTGAATGGCGATGAACTTGCAATTGCAATTTTAGAAAACTCGGCAACTGACTTGTTTACGATGATAAAAATAGTGTTTCAAAAATTGTTTGCAGATAAAGAGACGAATCTATTGCTTACGGGTTCTACGATAGAACATTGTATTATATTGAAAAACAAGTTGTATAGCTTAATTGAAAAAGAGCTACCTAATATTACAGTTTGTAAAAAATCACATGATGCAGCATATGGTGCTGTTTTGATTGCCTTAAAAAATAGTTTTCATCAAATGGATAGTAAGGACACCCACTAAAAAAATGGATCCTACGACGCTCTGGCCGGCCAATCACAAAATGGTGACTGTAAAAACTAGAATTTGGGCTCAGAAGACAACTTCGTTCAGCTTGCGTGCATCAGGATCAGGTAAAAGGTAAAGGGCGTGTCTACACGATTACTTATACCTCCACAGACCATGCCGGCAACCAGACGGTGGCGACAACCACCGTAACCGTACCGGGCATGATCAATCGGAAGGTTCCTCGACGAGAGGGGCTTTTTTGTTGCATATTCACATATCTCATTATGATGTTTAACAATGTACATCAAAGAGACTCTGTTGGCGTAGATCTCCATCTGTGAGGTATTTGGAATGGGATGATAAATTTATGGTAATCATTCTTCACGATTTTTTAAAATCGTTAACTTGTATTCCGATAATGAGACGCCAAAATACTTTTTAAACGTCGTATAGAAATAATTCGACTTCTCAATTCCACATAGATCGAGAATATCGTTGATTGGCATATTATTTTGTTCCAAATAATACTTTAGATTCTCCATACGAATCAATGTGATATATTCTGCTACAGATTTACCTGTCGAGTTTTTAAATATCTTCCCCAAGTATACCGATGATAACGAAAGCATTTCTGCACAGCTATTTAGGGATAGATTTTTATCACGATAGTTTTCCTGGATATATTCAATCGTGCGCGTTACGATTTCAGTCTTCTTGCGATCCTTTGAACTATTCTTTATCTCAATCACCTTATCAATCATCTCAAAGAACGCTTCCTGCATCTCATCAAGCGTTTCTAATCCAGTAACTTTATGAAGTATTTGAATCGTCATATCATTAAATTGGGAAGGGGCGTCAGCCACGATCTGATTTAATGAATTGAAGATCGACGAGAACAGGTAAATCACGGAAGTTAGAATGTTATCAGTGTTAGTGCATTCGATCTTTTTAATGATTTCCCTGTATGTATCCTTCGCCTCGTTACCATGTCCAAGCATAAGTTCATTGATTAGTTGTTTTTCCTTAGATGTCGGGAACTTAAAGTTGCTGCCACTTTCGACATCTTGCAAAATGCTCGGTGTAATAATACTGGAATGACCATACTTAATCCGATACATGGACAGGTGAAGTGTTTTGGTGTAGACCGACTTCAATTGTTCAGGCGTTTCGATTTTATATCCAAGCGTGCCTGTTACCGAGAGCTTCAAGCTCTGCTTGATATAATTCTGAATTTGAGCTACAAGCGTATGGAACGAAGCGTACAACTCATCCATATTTCCTTCAAAAGAATTGATGTCTGCCAAGATCACCAGTTGATCAGGAGCGGTGTCGATCGTTTCGTTATTAAAATACTTAGCTGTAATTTCTTTGGCAATATTCGCAATGGCATATTTATATAAGGATCTGTCCGTTTCACTGAACTTCTCAATAAAATCGCGATAATAATCCAACTTTAACACATACATAAACAACTCATGATTGAAATTCAGATCTAGATCAAACTCTTTCCTGTCCGCTGGAAGCTGTCCTTGAGGAGGAGAGACCTGACCATTTAATACATTTTTTAAATATTCATTCTTCAAGAGGAGCGCATTATTTCTCTTCATGTTCTCCAAATCTACGGTTTTATCTAGAATGCCTTTGAAAGCATTCTTGATAAAAGCCATTTCATCCATTCCCTTATCGGACCTCGTATCAGGATTCAGCTTTTGTTTGATGTCATTCGTAAGCGCACCGATCGGTCGATACAACTTTTTAGAAGCCAGATAGGCATAAAACAGACCAAGTAAGAGGACAACCATGCAAAACACAATCGTAATCGTTCCATTCCTTTGGATCGGTGCAAAGACGGATTTGTATGGTGTCATACTTATAAACGTCCACCCTAACTCTTCCGAGAGCACATATGAAATAAAGTATTTCTTGCCATCAAGATTTTCGATAAACGTTCCGGACGAGCTGGTAGAGGAACTGATTTTTTGGAAATAGCCTTGATCTGCAATGTTCTTCAGAAATTGATCGGGGGAAGAGTGGTTCACGATGACACCGCTTTCATTTGCTACCAAAAACTCACTGCCGTCGTTATCCATCTTGTCGATCGATGAAATCATCGTTCTCAGCCAGTCAGCATCAACGTTTAGAATAATCGCATTATTGAAATTCTTCCAATTATCATTATTCGTATCAAACAGGACATACGTGTAGACGTTCGAAAATGGCTGATTTGCACCTACAGGGTTAGCTGCTGTTCTTGGAATTGGATAAAGTGTTGGAAAGGAATAGCTTTCTGTTTCATTAAGCATCTGTATGATTTCCTTATCAAAGAAATCGGAACTGTTATAGAAGGTATTTGAAGGCGTCGAGATGAAGGTGTCAATTTTACGATTATAGATGTAGGCAGATTTTATGTAAGTGTTCGGCGAGGAAAGAGAGCTCAGCGTTTGAATTGCCTTACTTGTAATCAAAATATCGTTATGGTTGCTATTGGCGAAGGCGATGATGGAGTTATTTAGAAAGAGTGATTGACAAAACTTATTAGCCAGCGAGTCCATGTATATCGCACTATAACTCGTCTTATGCAATATTTCTGCCTTCAGCTCCTTAAGCATGGTAATCGAAGAAGAACTGTAATTGTAATATAGGATGGATGAAAGAAGCAGGATGAGTGTGGTGATCGTGACGATGAAAGAGATGAAGAGTTTTTTATATATGCTCGAGCTGACTCTGAATACCTCCATGAATTCGAAACCTCTCTTTCTTATTTGTAATACAAGGTTATTACATTTTATAGGATAAATTGCTTAAAAGGAACTAAAAAAACCAACATGTAGGTCTTTTCATTGTTTTTTAAAGATTCAGCATTTATTTAGACCGTTTCAGATTTAAAAATTGGAGTTTTCTTAAAATTTATCGTTTCTTTTTTCGCATTCCAAAAGTAAACTTGGGATACAAAATAGAGCAAAGGAGAACAGAAATGGAAACGATAACTATCAAACCCAAAACCAAAAAAGTTCGTCGTCGCGTGCCCTTTTTCAGTGAAATCATTAAGAACAAAACATTCTATGCGATGATGCTTCCTGGCCTTCTCTTCATTATCGTCATTTATTACCTGCCCATGATGGGGGTTGTAATCGCTTTCCAGCAGTACAATCCTTTTAAGGGCATCCTTGGGAGTCCATGGGTCGGTTTCAAAAACTTCGAGTTTCTATTTAAATCGGATGCTCTGTTCCAAATCACCTTTAATACGATATTCTATAATGTGATTTTTTTGATTCTAGGAATAGGGCTTGCTCTTGTATTTGCTATTCTCATTGATTCGAATGGCAATCGTTTTCTTTCCGGCGCCTACAAAAGCATATTACTGCTTCCTTATTTATTATCATGGGTGGTTGCAGAATATTTGCTCTTTTCTTTCCTAAGCGTTGACCGGGGGATACTGAATCAAATGCTTCATTTTTTTGGAATTGAGCCTATTTCTTGGTACTCGGAACCGATCTACTGGAGGTTTATTTTACCGGCAGCGTATGTGTGGAAGAATGTAGGATACTTTGCTGTTATCTTTGCGGCAGGCATCTCAGGGATATCGACCGAGTACTATGAAGCTGCCAAAATGGACGGCGCGAATAAATTTCAGCAAGCCATTAAAATTACGATTCCGATGCTTATGCCCATCACCATCATTTTGATCCTATTACAGGTAGGAAAAATATTCTATGCCGCATTCGGAGATTGGGGCATGTTTTATAATCTGCCAAAAGATTCGGGCATATTGTTCAGCGCTACCAATGTTATTGACACCTATGTATACCGTTCATTAAAAGTCATGGGCGATTTCGGGATGTCATCAGCTGTTGGTCTATATCAGTCAGTGGTCGGATTTGTTCTTGTTCTAATAAGCAACTTCTTCATCCGGCGTTACGACAAAGACAGTGCATTGTTCTAGGAGGATAACATGATGAATCGACTTTCATTATCTAATTTTTTTGTAAATCTCATCTTTATCGTATATTCCGTCATATGCGTAGTCCCGCTGCTTATCTTACTTTCTGTCTCATTTACAAATGAGCAGTCTGTCTTCCAGAGCGGGTATAGCTTGATCCCACAGGATTTCAGTCTCGACGCATATAAGTATATTTTGATGGGGAATTCCCCGATCATTCGAGCCTATGGCATTACTATTTTTGTAACTTTGGTAGGTACGTTATTTCACCTTGTAATTTCTTCTATGTTTGCCTACAGTCTCTCTAGGCCTGAAGTGAAATACAGAAATATCGTTTCTTTTCTGGTGATATTCTGTTTGCTATTCAGTGGTGGATTAGTGCCGTGGTATATTTTACTGTCGAAGGTGCTTCATCTTAAAGATACGATCTTCGTTCTGATCGTTCCTTATCTGGTGTCATCGGTGAATGTAATGATTTTGCGTAACTTTTTCAGAACGATCCCGGAGTCGATCATCGAATCTGCGAGAATCGACGGATCCGGTGAATTCAATACTTTCTTAAAATTAGTCATTCCTTTATCCACGCCAGTGCTTGCAACAGTAGGGCTCTTCGTCGCTGTGTTCTACTGGAACGATTGGTTTACAGCAGCTCTCTTAATTGAGAATAGCAAGTTATATACACTCCAGTTTCTCCTACAATCCATCATGAATAACATCGCATTCTTACAAGGAAACTCCTTAACTGTTAAGGCAGCGGCGATGCAACCGGATGAAACGGCACGGATGGCAACATGTGTATTAGCCGTCGGTCCTATTGTAATCACGTATCCTTTCTTACAGAAGTATTTTGTCAAAGGACTTACGTTAGGCGCTGTAAAAGCGTAAATTTTGGCTTAACTGGGGGTATCCCCGTTCAGCATATAAAAAAAATGGAGGTCATTGCAGGATGAAAAAGAGAATAGTATTGAGCCTTATTACCGCATTCACGATTTTGCTCTCGGGGTGCAGTACCGACAAGCCCAACAGTGCTTCGACAAACGAACCTCAAAAAGAAACCAAGGTGGATCAACCTGAAGGAACAGGCGAAAAAGCATTGGAACCTGTAGAGCTTACGTATTACTTCCCTAACTCACCTCAAAAAGATCTGCAGACCGTAGAGGATGCTGTCAACAAACTGATACAGCCGAAGATTAATGCAACTGTTCGACTTAAGCTGATTGACTGGGGTACGTACGAAGAGAAAATGAAGGTTGTCTTAGGCTCAGGGGAACCATTCGACCTTGCATGGACCTCAACCGGACTGAATAACTATTATCAGAATGTGGCGAACGGATCATTTGCACCACTGAATGAACTCATTGACAAATATGCTCCTGAAACGAAAAAGGGAATTCCGGACATGTTCTTGAACGCCTTGAAGGTTAAAGGGGAAGTCTACGGCATACCAGTCTTCCAGCAATCCACGGCCGGATATGGATTCGAGATTCAAAAATCAGTAGCGGATAAGTATAAGCTTGATTGGAAATCGGTGACGAAATTGTCCGATTTAACGCCTTTCCTTGAAACAGTAAAGAAGAACGAGCCTAACCTTATTCCTTGGGAATATGCTCAGAATCTTGATCCATTCTTAACTGCACCGCCAATGTTTGGCTTGGAAACTCTAGGGGATGCCAAAACTCCAGGAGACCTTTACTTAAATGATGCTACTAAGGTGATTAATCAGTATGAAACTCCGGAATTTAAAGAATACATTACGATGATGAGAGACTGGTATACCAAAGGGTACTTAAGAAAAGAAGCTCCTACGCTGAAAGAAACTACAGCGGATCGCAAGGCAGGGAAGAATGCGCTCACGCTTGGTCAGATTGATATTGACTCACAGGCGTATGAAGCAGCTGGACTTGAATTTACAGGAAGAATGTCTAACTTTAATAAAGATGTCCATTCCTACGATATGCAATTTGTGAAACCGCTATTGACGACGGACAAAGCAGCTGCGACCATCACAGCGATTTCCGCTAATTCTCCAAACAAGGAAAGAGCTATGATGCTCCTGAACCTTTTGAATACAGACAAAGAAATTTACAATACGCTCGTATGGGGTGTTGAAGGAAAGCACTATAAGAAGGTTGCGGACAATCGCATTGAAGGACTCCCTGAGGGAGGCTATCAGATTTTTGCTCCTTGGGAGTTCGGTAACATGACACTCTCATATTTAGCCGATGGGGATCCGATCGGCGGAGAAGTGGACAACAAGTTTATCGATATGTGGGTAGACCTGAACAAGAATGCAATACCATCCAATGCGCTAGGATTCGTATTTGACTTCACGCCAGTGAAGACTGAGAAGGCAAATGTAGATGCTGTTATTGATGAACTATATTATGCGATCTCCAGTGGATCAATAGATCCGGAGAAGTACTTGCCGCAGTTCTTAGATAAACTGAAAAATGCAGGTACCGACACGATTCTTGCGGAAAAACAGAAACAACTCGATGAATGGAAAGCAGCAAACAAATAAGTAAATAAAATAAAACCGTTATGAGTACTTTCTGGGAACTTCAGTGTATTTTTCTAAATATACATTGAAGTTCTTTTTTTCATGAAAGGATTACTTATAGCTGCATAGACAGCAAGAAAAAAGCATCCCATAAAGAGTCCTCAATACGGGATGCGCATGAATGTAATCTTACTTAAAGCAAAGTAATCCATACCAGCAGACTTAAATTCAGCTGCAATCTTCTTAGCCGTGTATGCATTTATGGCCAAGACAGAAGGAGCAGATAGGTATTGATAGTTGTGGAACCTGATTCGTTGGCGGGAAGTGGAAGCCGCTATAGCGTCTACCTCTTTACGCCCCGCCACGCATCCAACTGCTTTTGCACTTCTTTCCTTACTTCGTCGATGCCTGCTTGTTTTAGCTCCTCGTTAAACTTGGAGAGGATCGTGTCAACATCGACAGACCCAGTCATGAGGCTTGGATAGTATTTCTTCCAAATCATCTCGATGTTATCGGGTTGGGCGGTCAACTTGGATAGATCAGGAGTAAAACCGAGCATGGTGGACTTGATTACTTCAGCGTTGTAATTGCGGAACTGATCCCATTTATCGAGGGGATCCGGGTTATCACCGCCCATGGTTTTCAGGATAAACCAGTTACCTTGTGTGTATTGTACTCCTGTATAGCTAGCTGGTGCATCTGGAATCAGGTCGCCGTGGTTATCTTTGCTAGGAATTAGAGCTGCTTGCCCTTGTTCATCCAGCGTGTAGTGCACGCCTTCAATACCGTAATTAAATAAGTTTCGTATTTCAGGGTCGGTATTGAGTAGATTCAGAAACTTGATACACTCAATTGGATGCTTGGTGTTGGCATTAACAGCCATGATTCCTCCACGGACGGATTCCGTGGTGACGACGGTGGGGGTTACGGGATACGATACAACCTTGTAGCCGCGATCCTTACTCCAAGAAGTATCCGGGACTGGGCCACCACCTGAGGACTTCCAGAATACTTTAGCCCCACGCTTAAGTCCTCCAGGCTCCCGTAGAGCTGCGTCCATGTTAATGAAGCCATCCTTGTAATAACTACGTAAAGTGTCTAATACTTGCCGTGCTTCCTTTGTTTCAAAGATATTCACGACCTGGGCGCTTGGGTCCAGTGATTTCACCATCAAGGGAACTTTATTGTTCACAATATATTCGTAGCCATAGAGTGCGAAGAAATTATGTGAATCCCGATCCAATTCCATGGGTATGTATGAAGGCTCTTTCTGTTGAATCATCCGGAGCAACGGGTTGAGCGATTCCAGCGTATTATACTTGGTAATGTCGATATTGTACTTTTCTACTATTGAAGCAGGGTACATCCAATAATCACGCACGGCCAACTCTTTATTGGTTGGTACACCGTAAATGCCTCCATCGTTCATTCGTACCCCTTGCCAAAAGGTTGGGTCAACATTGTCGTACAAATCTTTACCCAGACTTGTAAGGTAATCATCAAGTCTCAGCCATGACCCACGCATAGCGGTGTTTGCATAATTGGGTGCAAAAGCAATGTCGAAAGAGCTTCCTGAGGATATAAGCGTGTTCAGCCGATCTTCATACTCTTGCCAACCTACCTTAATATAGGTGATAGTAACACCAATTTTTCGAGCCATGATTTCATTGATTTTATCGTTTACGAGCTGCAGATCTTTATCGGGCTCTCCAATCGTGTAATAAATTAGATTAACAGGATCACCAACAAATTTAACATTGTCGTTCTGGCTAGACTCCCGGGAACAACCGGTCATATACGCTGTGAGCAGCAGTATAAGACTGATTGTCATGAAGATATATCTGTGTCTAGAGAGCTTTAGCATCGATATATTCTCCTTTCTGCCGAGTTCATTGTTAATTTTTTTCCCGAAGATCAGAGGGGGATTTACCGAAGAAGCTATGAAAGTGTGTATAGAAATAATTGAGATTGTTGTAGCCTACGGATAACGCGATATAAGAAATCTTCTCACGAGTCGATTGAATTCGTTCTTGTGCAAGGAGCATTCGATGAGCCATAAGGTATTCGGAGAATTTCATTTTGGTTTCCTTAAGAAATAATTGTCCAAGGTAGGTACTGTTCATTTGGAAGCGCTCTGCCACAGATTTCAAGGTAATATTCTGAGTAGACTCCGTTTTGATCATCAGTAGGATGCGGTTGACCAGTTTGGATAAGCTGTCATAGCTAACACCCAGTACCGGATCCTTGTTCAAACGCTCACTGCTAATATCACCTATCGTCCCACCCAGATCTTCAACAATAATCTTCTCAATAACTTGCTGTAGCTTTGTGCGTTCTACAGGCTTGAGTAGATAGTCTTTGACACCACAACGAAGGGCTTCTTGGGCATACTTGAATTCACTATAGCCGCTCATAATAACATATTTCGTAGAGATATGGAGCTCGTTGAGTTTGTGGATAGCTTCGTAGCTAAGATTATTGCCAACACAGACATCAAAAATTGCGATATCTGGTAGCAGTTCTACAACCTTGGATATGGCTACCTCCGTAGATTCACAGGTTTCGATCTGACTAAACCCGTATTGTTCCCAGTCCAGGATTCGCTTCATCCCCTCCAAAATCTGAGGTTCGTCATCCATAATCAGCAGTTTGTACATTCTCAGTCACCTCTTTTGAAATCCATACAGTAATTTTTACTCCAGCTTCCTCATTATTCTCAATCTCCATTGAATAGCTGTTTCCGTAGAAGAAATGAAGTCGCGTGTTTACGTTTCGTAAACCGATACTCTTGGATGAAGTATCATCATTGTTGGACAGTGTGCTTCGAACTGTTTTTAAACGCTCTGAATGAATACCACGCCCATTATCCATGAATTCTAATACATAGTGGTCTTCAGCTTCCCAGCCATTAACTACATATAGATTAAACTCATGATTAGCATTAAAGCCATGGATGAAAAAATTCTCAGCCAAAGGCTGCATCCAGAATTTCACGGTAGGGATGGAGAGTAACGTCGGCTCTACATTGACTTGATAATAAAAACGCTCCGGATACTTAAACTCCATAATCTCTAAGTACTTTTGCAGCAATTCTAGCTCACTTGCAATCGAAATGATATTCTCCTTTTTGACAATTTCACGATAGAGAGCCCCTAAGGTAGCAATTGCATCAGCTGTGTCTCTGTCCTGGTTAACAAGAGCAGTGGAGCGGATAACCTCTAACGTATTGTAAAGAAAATGAGGATTAATTTGATTCTGAAGTGCTTTCATTTCGGTTTCTTGCTGTTTCAGCTTAAGCAAATATTCGTTACGTATATGCTTATCTAACTGCTGAATCATATCGTCTAATTCCCTTGCGATCATACCATATTCATTTCGACGATAACGGGCAGGGCGATTAGGTGTGAAATTGGCTGTTTTCACGCGTCCAATCGATTGAATAATGCGGTGCAGGAAGCGGGCGTCATCCCGCATATTGTATACAATGAGCAGTAGTACGCTAATCATGGTCGTTAATATGATCAGAAAGATGGTGAGGAGCATCCTGGCATGCTGACGAATCAGCATAGATAAATCAATGATGCTAACGAATTTGAAATTGAACTTGGTGGATGGAAAGGTTACAAAAAATATAGGCTTAAAAAGACCCTTCGAAATATAACCATGACTACGTCCATTAGCCGTCGCCAGACGGAATAGTTCCTTCGAGTCTTGGTCCTGTCCATTACCGATAAGGTATATGTCACCGGAAGGACTGACTGCAGCAGCCTTACCAAATCGATAATTTTGTATAGATTTAAAGATTTGATCACTGCTAACCAAGAATCGTAGCTCCCCGAGTTCTTGAGATCCCAGTGCTCCATCCGATAGTTTCTTACGATATACGAATCCCTTTAGAATTGTATCGTTAAAAGCTTCATCTGTATTTGGAAGACCGAACATGAAACTTTCAATTCCGTTATCGGTAAAGCGTACAGCATTGCCATACTGATTGGTATGTAGACTAATCTGTGTAATTTCACCTTGCGCCCAGCTGTATAGGTAGGTTTTTATATCTTCTGGAAAAGAGATCAGCGGCTGTGAGAATTGGCTATTATGCAGTCTACTGGTTAAGTAACCTTCAACACTGCTGCTTAGAAAGCTACGAGTATCATCCATCAGACTATGATTGGAGTATATACGCTGCATGTAAGCCTCAATACGGTCAGCATCATACTGCAGCTCATTTTCTACACCAGTGAAAGCATTAGCAGCCTCAATACGGGCATCACCGACCCATTGATTCAGCAACATTGCACAAGTCAGAATACCAAGCGTGAGTCCAATAGTCATAACGAAGACGACATAGGCAATAAACTTGTGACGATAAATTTTGATTTGTAAAAAAGAGCTCATCCGACACCTCAATTACAGTAATTCGCCTTTAAGTAAGCGCTTACCACACTACTTTACCAGATTTATGCAAAGCTTCATAGATAGCAAAAAAAAGCATCCCATATAGAATGTCTCCATAAGGGATGCGCATGAATGTAATTTTACTTGAAGTAATTATTAATTTGCTCTTGAGCGGCCTTCATAATCGTGTCCATACCAGCAGACTTTAATTCGGCTACAATCTTCGGAACCATTTTCTCCGGATCGGATGCGCCTGTAATTACCTCATATTTGTATTTATCCCATACAGCTTGGCAATTCGCCACTTCGGTCTGAAGACTGGCAATGTCCAGTGCGAAACCTAGTGTAGTGGATGATGTCGCTGCATCATTCAGCTTTTTCACCTGTTCCCATTGATCTTCAGGAGCACCTTTTGTAACCGCTAGATTAAAGAAGGTACCTTGTGTGTAGGCAGCCAGCGGCCAAGTATCAGAAGTACGCTCGATTACCTTTTCACCATCGACATTCTTGTAGTCTACGCCTAACTCACCGAATGCGAGCATATTGCGTAGCTTTGGATCTGTGTTGACTAACTCGAGGTATTTCAATGCTTCCTTCTTATATTTCGAATTCGCAGAAATGGCGTTAAGGGAGCCTTGGATTGTACTCGTTGTATAAATAGGTCCAAAGTGCTGGAACATAGTATACTTTTGAACAGCATCATTGATTTGCCAGCTTACTTCTGCACCAGGAAATGCCTGAGCTGAAAAGAATGGTTGGCCTTTGTCTTTCTCGGTTTTAGTCGGAGCATCGGGGTTAATGAGGCCCTCTTTATACCAACCATGAAGGAGTTTTAGATTGTTCAGAATATCAGGCTGCTCGAGTACAGAGACAACAGTACGTGATGTATCGTCAGCTTTTACACCAACTGGAGGGAAGCCTAGTGTTAAATCGTCATATTCGTTAAAGAAACCACTTAAGCCATCACCTTGCGTCATTGGCATTGGGTAGAAGTTCTTGCCTTCAGCCTTCATAGCGTGCAGAGGCTTATCAAGATCCTGCAGTGTTTTGATACTGTTGATATCGATATTGTACTTCTGCACATATTTATCATCGAATACCCAATACTGCGTTAGTGCTGAATCCTTATAGGTCGGAACGGAATAATACTTGCCGTCAATCTTTGTGCCTTCCCATACCTTTTCAGGAATAGTTTTGTATAAGTCAGGGGTTTCACTTTGAACCAGATCAGAGATATCGGCCAGAGCACCCATAGCCACTTGCTTGCTGTATTTACCGCTGTTCGTGAACATAATGTCGAATGGTTCGCCAGTATTCACGATGGTGTTTATTTTTGTGTCCCATTCACCCCAGCTAGCTACCTTGATGTCAATTTTCACACCAATCTTCTCAGCCGTGTATGCATTCATGGCATCAACAGCTTTGCCGAAGTTATTAGGCACTTGGCCACCGATGGTCCACCAGACCAAAGTAGGAATATCCTTACTGGTTGTTGTGGCCTCCTTTGGTGTGTCTGTTGTCGTCGTAGATCCATCTGTTGTAGTGGCAGTCTTCGATCCGCTACAGGCAGTCACCATTAGTGTTAGAGCACAAAGTGTAGAGATGAACTTCCAAGATTTCTTCATTGCATTTCCCCCTTTTTGAAATTACATGATCGTACGATTCATACAGTGATCTATCATAAACCAAGCTTGCTTGGCTTATTTCGTCATTATCCTTTGACAGCGCCGACCGTTAGTCCAGAAATAAAGTACTTCTGGAAGAAAGGGTAGGCGAAAGCCACAGGCAGAACAATGAGAATGGCTACAGCCATGCGGGCAGATTCCTTCGGCATCGTTGCGACGAGTACTGCGTAGCTAACGCCCATACTTGCGGCATTTTTGGCGAGTGCATCTACATTGCTCATTAAGCTGTTAAGTAGTGCTTGCAGAGAATATAGGTTCTGGTTGTCGATATAAAGCATCGATTGGAACCAGTCATTCCAGTAAGCGAAGCAGAGAAACAGTCCAATTGTTGCAATTACCGGCAAGGAGATCGGTAGAATGATTGAGAAAAAGATTCGTAGCTGGCTCGCGCCATCTATTTCAGCAGATTCAATCAGTCCATCGGGAATCGTACTTCTGAAGAAGGTTTTACAAATGATGACGTTGAACGACGAGACAGCCAGCGGTAGAATAAGTGCCCAGATGCTGTCCTTTAGTCCTAATAAATTTGAATTAATGAAGTAACTGGATACCAAACCGCCATTGAATACCATTGGGATGAATACCACCCAGGTCAGAAAGCCCTTCAGCTTGTATGTTGGGCGAGAAATTACATAGCCCATGGAGGTAGTTAGGAATACACCGAGCACAGTACCAACCACTGTAACGAGTGCGGATACGCCGAACGCCCGCAGAATCATCGTTCCCTGCTTGACAATATAGATGTAAGCCTCTCCTGAGTAAGCAATCGGCAATAGATGGTATCCTGTCTCACGTATGGAAGCCTCACTGGAAAATGAAATGGATAGAACAACAATTACAGGTATGACACAGACCAGCGCCAAGAGGATGAAAATCAGGTTGAAAAAGATGTTCACGACGTTGTTTGTACGGTTAAATTTCTCAAGGCCCGAGTCGTAAGTAGTACGCGTTGTCATATTCTTACCTCCTTACATCATCGCGCTATCAGGATCAATTTTGCGAACAATCCAGTTAGCGGTTAGAATCGTTGCACAACCCAGAAAGGACTGTACGAATGCGGCAGCAGATGCCATCCCTACCGTAGCGCTTTTCAGTTGTTTAAAAACCATGACATCGATGGTGGTAGACACGTTGAACAGAGAATTGGAATCTCGCGTGACCTGATAGAACAAGCCAAAATCGGTATAGAATATGCGTCCAACTGCCAAAATGAACATCATGACGATAACTAGTTTGAGCATTGGTAATGTAATAAATCTCGTCTGCTGCCAAATCGAAGCGCCATCAATAACAGCTGCTTCATAATATGTGCTGTCAAGGCTTGTGATGGTTGCCAGATAAATGACCATACCATAGCCCAATCCTTTCCAGATATTTAAGAAAATCAGAAAGTATGGCCAGTATTCCGGCGCCATATACCAGTTAATAGGATCGCTGCCCATACTGACGAGCATTTGATTGACAATCCCTTTATCAAAACTTAGAAACGCCCAGCCTACAGCAGATACGACAACCCAAGATAAGAAGTAGGGTAGGAACATCATTGTCTGATAGACTTTACTTGCTCTGCGGCTGTGGAGTAGACCGATCATAATAGCGAATAGAACGGGCAGCACAATGCCTAGAACAATAAAAATAATATTGTAGCCAATGGTATTTCGAATAATAATCCAAGCGTCATTCGACTTGAATAAGAACTCGAAGTTTTTGAAGCCTACCCATGGACTGTTAAACACATTACTCAAGAAGCCACCACTAATTCTGAAATTTTTGAAGGCAATAATGGCCCCGAACATAGGCAAGAAACAAAACAGTATGTACCAAATCGTCGTCGGCAATGCCAAGATGGTTAGTTCCGTATCCTGCTTGTGCCAACGAAAAAGTAAGCGCTTTCGCTTTTCTTTTTGTTTGCCTTTAGAGCTCATGTCTGTCACTCCTTCGGGTTATTTTTCGCTTGAATTACACTTGTTAAGTTCATTGTATAAGAGAAGCATTAGATGCATCTAGACAACAAACTTGATACTATAGTCAACAAACGTTAGATTTGAAATACTATGTTCACAAAAAAACGGAAAAAGCGACTTAAGCCTCTCCGTTTTTCATAAAAAAGTGCTGGAAGCTAAGCAGATTCTCTGCTAACTCCCAGCACTTTTCATTTCCCTCGTAATAATCACTCAAATCTCAAATGCTCAGTGGTTCCAGCTTCCATCCTAAAAAACCGCAATAATCCTATCCAATATCCCCGTAATATCAAGAAACACAATAATAATAACTAACGGAATCACGAACCTCATAATGAAAAACCATATATTAAACGCAGTAGCCCCTAACCGAGAATGCTGTAATAGCTCCTCTCGCAAAGTGCTTTTCTTAATCTTAAGGGGTACGAAGATAGAGATTAACAACACGCCGAGTGGCATTAGTATATTACTAACTAAATAATCGGCTGAATCAAATAGATTCTTCGAGAAGATTAGAATGTCACTAAAGACACTATAGGATAATGCAGAGGGAATTCCCACCGCAAAGATTAGAATACCAACAATATATGCATGTTTCTTTCTCTTTCCCTCTTGTCCTTTAACGGTTGAGGCTACAATGATTTCTAACATCGAGAAAGCCGAAGTTAATGTGGCAAAGAGGAATAATGCTAAGAAACCGAATAAGAACACTTCTCCAAATATAATCTGATCAAACACAGCAGGCAATACAACGAACAACAACCCAGGTCCTTCAGCGGGTTCTAGACCTAGTGAGAATACAGCTGGGAAGATTGCTAATCCTGCCAATAATGCGATCAATAAATTCATGGCAACGATTGAAATGGCCGGTTGAATTAAGCTTTCTTTTTTGGAAAGATATGAACTATAGGTAACCATCACGGATACTCCGACACTTAGGGCGAAGAAAGCTTGACCCATCGCATACAGAATATTCTGAGATGTGATACGCGAGAAATCAGGTGCTAGAAAGAATTTCACACCTTCCATCGCGTTATCGAGTGTCAGTGAGCGAATGATTAGAACGATGAATAGGACGAATAACGTGGGCATTAAGATTTTACTGACTTTTTCAATGCCATTCTGAATCCCTTTAGCCACCACTAATACGGTAACAGCCAGAAATACGAATTGAGCTCCAATAACCAAGATAGGATTGCCTATCGTCAGGTTAAAGACAGATCCATAATCTGCGCCCTCACTAATGATTCGTCCGAACAATCCTTTTACGAAATAGATAACGATCCAACCACCAATGACACTATAGAAAGATAATAATAGGAAACAGGTGAATACCCCTAACTTACCGATCCAATGCCAATGCGTATTAGGAGCTAGACTACGATAAGCGCTAATGGCTTCTTTTTGCGTGCTTCTACCAATAATGAACTCTGCTAATAACAAGGGGAAACCCATAAATAAAGAGAACATGATAAATAGAAGAAAGAATGCACCGCCCCCACTGATACCCGTTACGTAAGGAAGCTTCCATATTGCGCCTACCCCTATTGCTGAACCTGCTGCTGATAAAATAAAACCGATTTTCGATGACCATTGCTCTGATGTCTGCACACAAATCAATCCAATCTATATTTATTATGTCTTCTATATAATGTAAAAGACAAAAAAAGCCACATCTCTATCTTTAACGATAGGGACGTGGCTATTCACGCGGTACCACCCTAATTGGAAACAATACGTGTTTCCCACTTGGTTAAAATAACGGTTTAATCCGTTTCTATACTAATTTCATTTAAGATACAGTATAAAAAAAGCTCGAAGAATGAAATTCACCTAATCTTTGTATCAGTTTGCACCAACCACTGATTCTCTGTTCACAGGGAGACCGGCTTAATAATGTTCTTGTCGTCGCTCATTGCATATTCATAATAATAAACGAAATTATAGTATGCTAGCACCTTAGAGGTCAAGCTCTTTAATCACAGTTTAATATAATATTAGTAGCATAGATCCGATTGAGCGTCAGGAATGTGGGTTATTTCAGAAAAAGTGTTAGCCTAATATCGTTATAATCAATCTTTCCATGTCATTGCAATAAATAAGTATGGTAAGTTAGTTAAGAATGTTAAAAACCATATTTACCCAAAGGAGTGACTTGAGTGTATATTAATCTCCAAGGATGGATTGTAGAAGCAGATATTATGAGCATGCAAGTGGCTATGGAATCAGGTGCCATGAGCTCGGAAGAATTAGTACGAATATACGTAGACAGAATACATAAGTACGACGCAGACATTAATTCAATATTAGAAATCAATCCAGATGCGATTCAAATTGCGAGGGATTTAGATAAAGAACGCCAAGAAACGGGAAGTCGTGGGAAGCTACATGGTATTCCGATGCTATTGAAAGATAATTTGGACACAGGCGATAACATGCATACGAGTGCGGGTTCAGTGGCTTTAGCCGATTCCTTTGCTGCAACGGATTCATTCGTAGCGTCTAAGCTTCGGTTAGCGGGTGCGGTTGCGAATATGTCCGAATGGTCGAATTTCATGTCGAGTAGGATGCCAGCGGGCTACAGTTCACGAGGAGGACTCGTGCTAAACCCCTATGGGCCAGGCGAGATATTCATTAGTGGTTCTAGTTCTGGATCTGCGGCAGCTGTAGCTTCAAATTTTGCAGCGGTAGCAATAGGTACGGAAACAGCTGGATCTATTGTGGGTCCTGCATGTCAAAGTTTCCTCGTAGGTATCAAACCGACGGTTGGACTTGTTAGCCGAGCAGGCGTAATACCTATTTCAGTGAGCCAAGATACGCCGGGACCGATCGTTAGGACCGTTACGGATGCGGCTATTATCTTAGGAGCATTAACGGGCATTGACGACAAAGATGATGCGACACGTTCGAGCGAAGGCTGTTCTTATGGTGACTATACCTCATTCTTAGATGCTGACTATATACGACAAGCAAGAATAGGTATTCCTAGACATTATTATAAGCACTTAGATGAAGAAAGACTGGCTATTATGGAAGCAGCGATACTGACATTGAGGAATGCAGGCGCTACGATTGTAGATCCCGTTAGTCTTCACATAGAACACAATGATTGGAACAATGACGTGATCTGTTATGAATTTAAAAAAGGTCTCGATCAGTATTTATCACAATTATCTGATTCCGTACCAGTACACTCGTTGCAGGAATTAATCGAATATAATGAGAACCATGCCGAGGTTGCTTTGAAATATGGGCAGGATACGCTGATTAGGTCAGCAGCATCAACATTGACTGAGCAAGAGTATCGTCAGAAGAAGCAAGAATATGATGCGCTAGCACTTACAAAGGGTATAGATTATGTGTTAGAACAACATGGGTTAGATGCATTAATGTTACCTGGAGATGTG
Organism: Paenibacillus macquariensis; assembly: GCF_900156375.1. Classification (GTDB taxonomy): domain Bacteria; phylum Bacillota; class Bacilli; order Paenibacillales; family Paenibacillaceae; genus Paenibacillus_AQ; species Paenibacillus_AQ macquariensis. The sequence continues at coordinate 70,375 of NZ_FTNK01000017.1, read as the reverse complement.
GATGGGATGTTTATTGCAGCACGGTTGGGATATCCGTTGATTACGGTTCCAGCAGGGTATTCAACAACAGGAGTCGTTGACTCCGATGGTGATTCGACTAAGGGTCCTTTTGGCGTCGTATTTTCCGGCAAAGCATTTAGTGAACCTACGTTAATCCAAATAGCATACGGCTTCGAACAGGCAACGAATTATCGTTATCCACCTGATGTGGGTTAGAGGAGGGAAAGTTATGAAACTTGCAGAAGCATTGGTTCTAAGAGCAGATAGCCAACGGAAAGTAGCGCAGCTGAAACAAAGACTAGAGAGAGTTGTAAAGGTACAAGAAGGTGAAGAACCTGGCGAGGATCCTGGTGTTCTTTTGGCAGAATTGAATAGAAGTCTAGAAGAATTAACAGGTTGGATAAAAAGAATCAATAAGACGAATTCAGCCATTCCATTCGATTCAACCAGAAGCATTTCAGATGCGCTTGCTGAACGTGATCATTATATGCAAAAGAGAAAAATATTAAATGAATTACTTGAAATCGCCTCTATTAAGCAGGATCGATTCAGTCGTTCTGAAGTGAAGTTCTATAGAACAGTAAACGTGAATGACCTCCAGAAGCAAGTAGATGAACTGTCTAAGAATTACCGAGAACTTGATTTCAGAATACAAGAAAAGAATTGGACGATTGACTTAATAGAGAATTAAACCAAGTTGGTAACCCTAGTCAATAAAGGTGAGTACAACCCGCCAACGGGTAGTTGGACTAAAAGGATGCAGGGCCATATCTAGGCAATAACTAATTAGCCCAGTATTGTAACAAGAGTGCGACAGCATGCAATTAGGGAGTATTCATTATTGTAACTACCATGTACTGATTTATGGATTAGGGTGAGGGTGGGTTCGGGGACTTGTGGTTCATGCTCAAAAGTAGATCATTCTTATGGTTGTTCAAAAAATGATTTAGACAATATATGACCCGACCTCCGATAGATGTGCTATCTCAGATCGGGTCTTGTTGTTGTATCTCAATACATGTGATGTCATTAAGTTACATAAATGTGATAAGTTATTCAAGGATGTCTAAATCCATTTGCAAGTAGTAGTTTAGATACATAGGAGGCTAATCATGCAAGTACAAGAAGTAAAAGATGCTTATGGAAGTAATCAATGGATGGATTGGCTTAAGATCTGGATAAGACCAAGAGAGATGATGAGGCATATTATTAATAAACCAACAAATACAGGCGTAGTAATATTACTTCTGCTACTAGGTGGGTTTATCTTCGCTATGAATAAAGCAGCTTCAGACAGTATGGCTGATTCAATGCCGTTAGATACGCTATTTATAACAATAATATGCGCTACAATTATTGGAGCAATTATTTATTATTTTTTAATAGGGGGATTGTTCTACTGGGTAGGTTCATTATTAGGTGGAACTGGTTCATATCGTGATGTTCGTTTGTCATTGGCTTATGCATACATTCCAACTATATTAAAACTACTAATTTGGATACCATCTCTTATCTTGTTTGGAACAGAAAACTTTACTTCAGATACTCCAAGGATGGATAGTAGTGACGGTTTACTAATTACATATTTAATTGTTGAAGTAATTGATTTTATTATAGGTATTTGGGGAATTTTTATTTACTTAAAGTGCCTTGGAGAGGCACATAGGTTTTCTGCTTGGAAGGCTTTGTTAACGGTGATATTACCGTTGATAATATCACTCGTAATTGTGTTTATATTCCTAGTTATTTTAAATGCGATTTGAGAGGGGTAACATTTAAGATGATTAATAATCTATACGAGACTCAGTTACAAGTTAAGGATCTCAATACCTCGATTGCATTCTTTGAGAAGTTGGGATTAGAGCTGGCGTTATTAAAGAGTGAAAGAAAAATGGCTTTCTTCAACATTGGGAAAGACAGACAGCTTTTAGGGATACGAGAAGTTCCGACCGGAGCTGAAGTAAGTAAACGGCACTTCGCTTTTGGTGTTGATCTATCTGATCTGATGAAAAGCTATGGACTGGCTTGCGGAGCGGGGTATACAACCATTAAACTCAGTGGGTAAAGAGGCTAATGAGCCAGTCGTTCATACTTGGATGCCTGCAGCTGCTGTTTATTTCAATGATCCTGATGGAAATGAATTGGAGTTCATTTCTTGGCTACAAGACGAACCACAGGATATTGGATATATACCTTACTTAAGTGAATGGAACGAACTAACTAAAAGTAATAAGTGAAGAGAAATTAAGAATTAGTATAATTTAATAGAAGCTTAGCTCACCAATTAGCTCCTGTTAATGCTTGAAGACGACAATATATGACCCTACTTATGCTTAGGTCGGGTCATTATTTAGTAGATACTATAAAGAAATATGGCATGCTTGGGTTCTTTTATACTTTGGCATATTTACCTTCAGCCGCTTCAACTAGATGCTCATATAACATAAATTCCCATATATAATTCATATAGGTCTTGATAGGGAGGGAACCAATCATGGATTTGAATCCAAACAATACACAAGAGAATGATTTGCCAAAAGGTTTGGCTAAACCAGCGCTACGTGCACTTGCTAATCATGGTCTCTCGAGATTGGAGCAGGTCGCGAAGCTTAGCGAGAAGGAACTTAGGGAACTACATGGCATAGGTCCGAACGCAATAAAGCAACTTCGTCTCGCATTAGAGGTTAAAGGTCTAACTTTCTCTGATAAATAACGAATTTGTGATCTGGAAGATTAGCCGAAACGTGAGCTTAACAAGGTACGAGTAGGAGGAATGCGATTAATGAATAGAAGAGCAGCAGGGATGATCTTTATTAGTATTGGCGCTTTCTTGTATGGCATTCGATATATTAGTGCAGCGATCTTTGGATCTAACGCATCCGCATGGAATGAATCTCTATTTCAAGCTATGTTGGATTCGGTGGGAAGTGGGCCATTGATCTTAAGTGTGTTGTCTTTGATTATTGGAATTATTTACTTGATCATCTCCGAGTTCGGGGAGTCATTAAAGGCTAACATGGCACAAGTTAAAAGCAATTGGAATAGGAGTTGGAATGAGCCCGATCCTGATTCTAATAAAGAAAATGAATGAGTAATTATCACTCTCGCTTCTAATTAAAGTAGTGCTTTGTGAGTGCTACGAGCGTGTGGAAATACAGATTGCTTTTACGAGCACTCTGTATTTTTTTGTCTTATCATGTTGTTTGTTGTTGTGTTTTTTGGAGGATAATGGGTCACGAATAGCGAATAAAGTTGGAGGTGTAGAAAAATAAGTATCAAATAGGAGGCCCTATGAACAAGGAACTAGCTCCATCAGGAGAAGCCATTTTTCGGTATGAGGAAAGAAAAGAGGACTTCACACTTGCATCCGGAAACGACGAAGCTATTAAGGTTATTTCAGAGCATGTTGAGAAATACATAGGGGAAATTGATGGTGTCTATCATGAGATCATATCTGATCTTGTGCATTTAGATATTATTATAGTGAAGCCAACGAAGGGAAAAAACTATTATACATTAGTTACATGTGGCATGAGTAATTTACCAATGACGGTCCCTGAGGGTGCTGATAACTTCAGATTTGCTGAATTAGTCATATGTCTACCTAGTGAGTGGAAGATGTCGGATGAAGCATTTAAGCAAGACGAGAATTATTGGCCTATCCTTTGGTTGAAGAAGCTAGCAAGATTTCCACATGAGTATCAAACTTGGCTATACCACGCACATACGATTCCTAATGGAGATCCAGCGCAACCATTCGCTCCAAACACGGAGTTCTCTGGAATGATCCTATCCATTCCTACAACAGTGGATGATGCCAACGGCTTTTTCACTTTAGAATTAGCTAACGGTAATAGAATACATTTCTTTAGTCTGATTCCTATTTATACGAAAGAAATGGATTTTAAATTGAAGAAGGGAGCCGATGCTCTCATTGAAAAATTAGAACAAGCTGGAGTCAATGAGATAGTGGATCTGAAGAGAAAGAGCGTATGTAAGACGTCCTTTTGGAAGTTTTAAAAGGGAGGGGCCAAGTAACATAACATAAAGACAGATTGTTCTAACGAGCAGTCTGTCTTTATTGTTGTATGAATTTCTTACAATATCATGGGATATTATGGAGTATAATAGAGTGGTTAGCCGAACACAACAAGCTATACCAAATCCAAGAGAGCAATATGCAGAGGTGTGACATGCAACCACGTTCAGAGACTATAAAGAGTAAACATGAAAGTGAAATTAAAAGTAACGTTAAAAGTAAAATTAATAATGAAAAACAAAGTGAACGTCATTATTTTGAATTAGGCATATGTGTAGTTTCAGCCCTAATTTCAGGTAGCTTTTTTACTATACAAATAATAAGCAAAGTGGATATAAATACGTTTATCCAGACATTTGTACAAGTGAACATAACATTCACCTTATCTATTGCAGCATTAGTTGCAAGTCTGGGAGCTTTCAGATGGGAACATTACATAAAAGGACTTACTCATGGTGGTCTGAGGGATAAATATGAGCGTCGAAAATATATTCTTAAACACGCAAAAAAGCCATTGTATCGAGTTATATGGATAAATAGCGTATTTATTATAGTGAACTTAATTACTTTACAATCCGGATCCATTGTGTTGAAAGGGACTACACTTGCACGGTATGCAGGACCTTTGTTAGTCATTAATTATATTTTGATTGCTACATGTTTGATTATGGGACTTATTTTAATATACACATCCATGCGATATATGAAAGAGCTCATTTTTAAATGATTGAGAGTATACAAGGGGAAGCATCTGAAGACAGATTACTCGAATGAGCAGTCTGTTTTTTTGTGTTTTTTAACCCTTGTTTAGAAAGTTTTTATACTTTCTTTAGAGGCAGAATACACCTGACAACTACAATATCTTTAGGGGACTCACCCTAGGGAAGGGAGTTGTTGATAGTGAAATGGCTATTAGAAGGCTGGGGAAGATCAGTTGTTAGATTCCGATGGATCATCGTGTGTGTGTGGCTCGTTATTGCAGTGGTATTTGGAGGTATATATTCGGGTCAGTTAGAACCACTATTAACGGGTGGTGGATGGGGAGTTCCTGGCTCAGGTTCCTATAATGCCTATCACGCGATTTCCGAGAAATTTGAATCGAGAAGTACGACGTCGATGTCGTTTGTCATACAAGATACCAATAATAAAGTCGGCTCAGTAGCCTATTCGGAACGGGTAACAGCGATCAAGGAATTACTAATGAAAGAAGAAGCGATTGAGAGTGTTTATACATGGCTAGATGCACCAGAGGAAATGAAGGCTCAGTTCCAGAATGAGCAAGGAAATGTCACCATCGGGTTTATCGAGATGAACATTGACGAAGGTTTTGCACAGAAGGTGCTACCCGAAATTCAAGAGAGAGTATCTGCTAAAATGCAATCTCATGACGTGGATGTGACCATATTAGGGGCTCCTGCATTATGGGGTGAGGTGAATGCGGCGTGTCAGGCAGGACTGGCTACAGCGCATCTGTATGCTATTCCAATCGTTATTTTGGTATTGCTATTGGTATTTAGATCAGTCGTGTCCTCGATAATGCCATTGCTATTAGCAGGCTTCTCTATTGCGATCACCATGGGTGTGTTGTCCTTCATCGCGAAAGAAACAGAACTATCCGTCTTCATTCTCGATTCAGCTATGATGATTGGTATCGGGGTCGGTATCGACTTTGCACTTATATTTGTATCAAGGTTCAGAGAGGAGCTACTGACCTCACCTTTGAATATAAAAAAGGTCATTTCTACAACCATGTATACAGCGGGTCATGCGATTCTATTCTCCAGTCTGACGATTATGGGAGCCATGTCAGCGCTCTTGTTTGTTCAAATTGCAGCAGTTAGATCTATGGCCTTAGGGATCATTGTCGTTGTCTTGTTCTTACTGTTAACGAGTATGAGCCTACTACCAGCGGTGATGTCTATCTTAGGTAACAAAGTAAATGCTTTATCAATTCCTAAACGTCTGTTATCTAAGAAATCCAAAGGCTGGTACAACATGTCCCATCGCGTGATGAAGCGACCTGTGCTGTATTTAATCGGTTCAGTCATCATATTAGGCTTACTAGCCTTGCCAGCTTTAGAGTTAGAGACATCGACACCAGATGTGAGGATGCTATCAGAGGATTCAGGTGCTCGTAAAGGAGTAGATACGCTTCAAGATGCATTTGGTATAGGTTTTCCGTCCCCGATTCAGATCGTGATACAAGCATCCGAGATGTGGGACTGACTCGAGCGATCAAAGAGGATTATGATTTAATCATTCTTGATCTTATGCTTCCTAAGGTGGATGGATTCGAAATTTGCCGTCAGATTCGTCTGGAAAAAGATATCCCAATTCTGATGATCACCGCTATGAAAGGGGATATCGATATCATCCGTGGACTGGGTTTAGGAGCGGACGATTATATGACGAAGCCTTTTAGCCCGAGTGAGATGGTGGCTCGGGTGAAAGCCCACATAGCTCGTTATGATCGTTTGGTTGGGGGTGTGACTCGCAATCAGGATCGCATGACTATTCGTGGTCTCACCATAGATAAAGCTTCGCGAAGAGTGCTTTTGAATGAACAAGAGATCATTTTTACAACAAAGGAATTCGAACTTCTAGCGTACCTAGCTGCTAATTTAGATAGAGTATTAAGTAAGGATATGATTTTTGAAAGAGTCTGGGGTATGGATGCTGCAGGAGATGTTGCTACCGTTACCGTGCATATTGGGAAGATCAGAGAAAAGATAGAAGCGGACCCGTCCTCTCCGCAGTACATCGAGACCATTTGGGGAGTAGGCTATCGATTTATAGCGTAATTCAGTTCGTTGTGCAGTTAACAACCATGGTGCGATCGAGAGGGGACCGAAATGTTATTTTGAATAGATGAATTAAAGGAAGTAGCTGATGACAGATCGCTTTTTTAAATAAAAAAGTGGTTTGTTTTTTTGTATGAATTTCTAATGAGTTCGTTGTAATTTATGGAGTATAATGGAAGGGTTGATTGATACTCATAGCTATCATCTTTGGAATCGTTATAAGTACACACAGTAGAACCGCAGAAATTCATTCAGATTTACAGAGAATAAAAGAAAAATTAGGAATTAATGATGAAGATGAGTTCAATATGACTGATCAGGAGATTGAAGAAGAGTTAGAACAATTTATAGAATCAGAATCAGATGATATGGATACTAAGAAGAATTAGATAAAATCATTATTTTTAAGGGGGAGAACTTCCTATGAAGATAAAGGTCTTTACATTGTTATTCATGGTTAGTGTGTTATTCACATGGTCTTTGACAGCTATGGCAAATTCAACTATAGAAATTGTGTTTAATGGGACCGATGTTACGTCTGAATTCTCAACGAATCTAGTTGGTAATACTGTGTTTGTTCCCATAGAATCCTTGAACTCCAGACTGAAATTTGGATTCTTGGTGGGTTCGACTCCAAATCTGATTATTCTTGAAAGTAATGAGTATACGATTTATCTAACCATTGGTAGCACTACGATGAAGAAGAATGATGAAATTCTGAAATTGAAAAGTCCCCCATTCGCCAAAGATGGAGTAACGTGGGTACCCCTTAGGGCTGTTGCTGAAGGATTTGATTCAAAGGTAGTGTGGGATCAACATACTAACTTGGTAAGCGTAATAACGAAAGGGAAAGTTGAAAAATAACAATGAATACATCATTCGAATAACCATAAAATAAAGGTATAGCTTAGAGATCAAACAAGAGGTGATAACAATGCAGGATATTACTCAATTAATAACGGAGAATATATATGCTTTTATTATTATATTGTTTGTATTCCCGATCATAATGACGATATGTCTGCTTGTTATATTCAAAAAACTGTTTAAAAGGAAATTATGATTATTCCAATAAAGGGTGAACACATTGAATAAAAAGAATGAGCAGGACATTCTCAAGGATATATTCATGTTAGGCCAAATGAAATATAAGACACTGATCACGTGGTTATATTATTTAGGCATGTTAGGCGTTTTATATGAGTCTACTGTTTTTGGACAATATATATCCATCACAAATACCTATATTAAGTCAGTAAATACGGGCGATGGATTCTATACAGGACAACCAACCAATAATAGTGCCCTTGGGGTCATTGCAGGAAGCATATGTTTTGTATTGTTATTTGTTGTATGGAAGATATGCTGTGAACTATTGTTACTTATATTTAACGTATTATCTATTAATACAATGAAGAGAACGCAGGAAACTAATAATGATACAGGTATATCTGAGGAAATCGGATGTTGAAAAAGCCAAAAAGGATGGTAGATTTATAACAATGACATCTAATGAGAGAATCGTAAGACATTTCTGGCAGTTATTTGACGCAGCGGAGTTCGAGGAAGCGGGTAATCTACTGCAACCTAATGCCATCATAAGATGGTGGAACACTCGGGAAGAATTTAAAGGAGCAGACAAATTTATTGAGGCCAACAGGATATATCCGGGTAGATGGAGAATCACTGTTGAAAGACTGGAGTCTATTAATAATCTAATCATCACTGTCGTTAAAGTGGTGGGTCAGGATATAAGTTTTTATACGACCTCATTTTTCACACTTGAGGAAGAACGAATCATAAGAATCGACGAATACTGGGCGGAGAATTCAGAACCTCCTGACTGGAGAGTAGAAGCGGCTCTTTCCGTACAATTTTAAAAAATATTGAATAAAAGAATAAGAAAAGAGGAAAGTATGATGGGAATTCAAATTGTTAATCTTGCAGATAGAATGGAATATTATGAAACCGTATGTCAGTGGATTTGGAAGCAGTGGGGTAGTGACAAACCAATCGAGAATGTTAAATATGCCGTATTACATAATTCCCAGACAGATCGTGTACCCATGACATTTGTGGCGCTAGAAGGTGATGAACCTGTAGGCACAGTATCTTTTTGGATGAATGATCTATCCTGCAGACAGGATCTTTCCCCTTGGTTGGCATGCCTGTATGTTAGCGAAGAGCATAGAGGTAAAGGGATACCAAGAGAACTACAACATCGTGTCATAGAAGAAGCGAAGAAGTTAGGATATAACGAGTTATATTTAATTACGACGCATGATGATTATTATGAAAGATCTGGTTGGGATTTCATAGAGAGAGCACCGAAGTCTAACGGAGACTTCACCAAGATATATCGTAAGGATCTAAGAATATGACCCTTAAGATCGTTGAGGTATCATCCAGTCATACCGATTTATCCATCCTTATAAAGAAGCTAGATGAATATCTACTAGAGAAATACCCAACAGAAGAAATCTTCGGTGTTGATTTCACGGATCCCAAGGTAAATGACATTACGTTTATTGTTGCATATTTAAATGAAATGCCAGTTGGTTGTGGAGCAATCAGAGAGATAGACAAGGAAAGTACGGAGTTAAAGAGATTCTTCGTGGAACAAGATTTCAGAAATAGAGGCATTGCATATGAGATATTAATGGAGCTCGAGCATAGAGCTAAGACATTGGGATATACATGTATTAAATTAGAAGCGGGTGAACCGCAAGCGGAGGCTTTATCATTTTATCGAAAGCATGGGTACTATCAAATAGATAGATTTGGAGAATATGTAGCATGTGAATCCAGTGTATGTTATGAGAAGAAATTGAATGTATGATTCTCTATTGTATATAGGAGGTAACGATGACAAGAGTTCTAATGATCAGTGATATTCATGGATGTTGTGATTCATTTAATGAATTGTTGGAAGTTCTAAATTACCACTCATCTAAGGATCAATTGATTGTATTAGGTGATTATGTGGATAGAGGACCCAAGAGCAGGGAAACTGTTGATAGAGTCATAGACTTGGTGGAGAACCATCATGTGATTGCCTTACGTGGTAACCATGATCAGAGATTGGTTGATCTAATAAGAACTGATAACTCGGTGGTAAAGTCGAAGTTTCTAGAACATGGGGGCTTACAAACCCTTCAAAGCTATTGTGATTTCATTAATGATTCAGTGGATGATACTCAATTTCAAGAAGCTATAGATTACATCAGGAGCCACTTTATTGCACATATTGATTTTTTAGAATCGTTACCCTTATATCATGAGGATAAAGAGCATATATATGTACACGCGGGTCTAAATCCTCAATATAAGAATTGGAAAGAGCAGCCAACGCATGATTTCATGTATATTAAGTCGGAATTCCACCGCTCGAAGTCAATTGCGGATAAGACGGTTATATTTGGACACACCAGAACGATTGAACTTCAGCAATCTGCAGACATCTGGTTCAATCAAGATAAGATTGGGATAGACGGTGGATGTGCTTATGGATTGCAGTTGAATTGTCTGATATATAAAGATGGATCTTATGAGTCAGAACATATTAAGAATTTGAAGTGATGCCAGGTATATCTAAACAGTAAGCAATTCTCGGATATTTGCGACGAGAACATTATGTATTCTTGGGGAGTGAAAGGGGAGCTAGGATGAATCTCGCGAATAAAATTACCGTTGCACGGATTTGCTTAATACCCTTATTTATTTTGTCTTTTTCACAATATCCCCAGTGGCTGGCTGATGAGAGTCCTTTCTTTAGCTTTATGAATCAATACGGAATTAACATTGCTATTGTAGTATTTATCGTAGCTTCGGGAACAGACAAGTTAGATGGTTATATTGCAAGAAAGTACAATCAAATCACTAACTTGGGGAAATTGCTAGATCCATTAGCGGATAAGTTATTGATATCGGTTGCCTTAATTATGATGGTCCAGTCTGGAATGATTCCTTCTTGGATGGCGGTTATTATCATCGGTCGAGAGTTCATCATTACAAGTCTAAGAATGATAGCATCCGAACAAGGAATCGCCCTAGCGGCAGATCACTTTGGTAAAATAAAAATGGTTATGCAAGTGGTTGCTATTGCAGCTATTTTATTAGATAACTATCCTTTTGATTTGCTAACTAGCATTAAAATTGATTATTTTCTTATGCTTATAGCTGTTGGTCTGACCGTGTTCTCTGGATTCAACTATATAATAAGGAATTTCAAAACACTTAGGTTAGGTAGTATGAAATGACTACTTTGAGGCTTATTAAGTTATTGGGTCATAAATCAGGAAGAAAATATTCTTATAACAAAGCGTTTTCGCTACTTTTATTGTTTTCTGGTTGTCCGAATGTCTAAAGTACTCTCATGAAATAGTCAAACAACACATGATCCGGTCTAAGATAGGAACTATCTGTGGTCGGGTCATGTTGTATAGGGGGAGTTAGATGGAATCATAAAAGCGGTGACTTCTATGGCGAAAGTGATTCCAGGTAGATTTGCAGCTGAAATGCATGTACCGGCAGTTGGAACAAGAGAGACATCTAGAAGGAGAATGGGTGGGGATAATAATCCAGCTGTTCCGACGCCTACGAATCCAGAATAGTATTGATTTATCTATCGGTTGAATTTATAACATGGTTCCTACAAACCGATAAAGTTAAAAACATCGTATCCGTATGTACGGGCTCACTTAATCAGACATTGTTATTACAAATGCATACATGAAAGGGTGAGAAACATGCTACAAGCGATCATATTTGATCTAGATGGTACCTTACTCGATCGCGATCTTTCATTAAAAAATTTCGTTGAACATCAATATGATCGTTACGATGCATTTCATCATGTGGAGAAAGACGTGTGGGTTCAACGATTTATTGATCTGGATCAGAGAGGTTACGTGTGGAAAGATCGTGTCTATCAATCTCTAATTCATGAATTTGAGGTCAAGCTAGATTGGCAAGACCTATTGGATGATTATGTTGAAGGCTTTCAGAAGCATTGTGTTGGATTTGCTGGGATGGTTGAAATGCTAGATTTTTTACAAGAAAAGAATTTGAAATTGGGTATGATCACAAATGGGTATGAGCAATTTCAGGATAACAATATACAAGCCTTTAACATCAGTCATTATTTTGAAGTGATTCTGATATCAGAACGTGAAGGAATAAGAAAGCCGGATCCAGAAATATTCTTAAGGGCTGTGAATGAGCTTGGCGTGAAGCCGGAAGAGTCCATATATGTAGGTGATCACCCAAATAATGATATTGAAGCCAGTCTTGATGTGGGTATGAGATCAATTTGGAAAAAAGATGAAATGTATAATCCACCTGTGGATTATACATGGACGATTAAAGAGTTAAGTGAGATAAGAGATATTGTTGCGGGCCTAGGAACTCAAGAAATATGATTAAATATCAATTAGTTCTGGATGTTGCAGGAGTCATCGTAACCAATCTTTCGCCAACATATTGGGTGGAGATGTCTGCATTATCGGGCGTTTCTTATGAGTTCTTACATAATCAATTTAAGCATGAAATACGCGAGTTACTGTGGACGGGAAAGATAAGTGAGGAAGAGTTTTGGGAATGGATAATTAGACAATGTCCATCGATTGAAACCCATGAAGCCCAATCCATGTTGTATAAACACCTGAGGACCTTACCAGCATTTGATTATATTCCTGGTTGGAGTGAAGTAGCCGACATTCATCTCCTTAGTAATCATCGCCAAGAATGGTTGGAGCCTTTGTTAGAACCAATATGGCCATATTTAAAGAGCATTACAATATCAAGTTCAGTTGGATTGTGTAAACCACGTCCTGAAATTTATACAATCGTTAATGCTAAATTGGACCCTATGTTACAGGTGATGTACATAGATGATCAGGACAAGAATATGAAACCTGCGAAGGAACTCTCTTGGAATACGTTAACCGCAGATATAGAGGGTAAGTGGCTGGAACAAGTAAAACAAATGTTGTATTCCAATTGAAGGATATTATGTATCTGGTGAGCGGATGAGCACCTTAGAATTTCTCGGATTTGAAAAAAGGGAGAGATAATCATGTCCAATATAATTCTAATCGGCCCAATTGGAACAGGTAAATCAACGTTAGCAGATATCATATCCACAAGACTAGAATATCCTCGATGTTGTGTGGATGATGTGCGATGGAAATTTTATGAGGAACTTGGATATAGCAAGGATAAAGAAGGAGTCATTAGAAGTAACTTTGGTTTTGATGGTGTATATAAGTATTGGAAACCATTCGAGGCGCATGCTGTTGTAAGGATTTTTCAAGAATACAAAGATCATGTCATTGATTTCGGTGGTGGACATTCTGTATATAAAGATCCAAGACTATTCTCGATCGTAGAGAATGTATTACATGATGAGAAGAACATATTCTTAATTTTACCTTCTCAAGATCAGGCTGAGTCACTAAGAATTCTAAATGAAAGAGAAAGCCTCGACATCAACACTCATTTTGTAGAGCATGAATCTAATTACATACTGGCTAAACATATTATTTATACCAAAGATAAGACTCCTCATGAGAGTGCAGAAGAAATTATTTCAATTGTCTGCTAATGATCATAATATTTGAAAAGAGGTAGTCTCGTTATGGATACTGAAAAGGAAATTGAAGAAATTAAAGATAGATTAATGGTACTAGAAATGAAAGCAAGAAGTAGTAGAAATTATTATATAAGGTTTGCTGTTATTATTCTTATATGTGTTCTTGTATATTTCGTAGTAGGGATTTATGGTATGAATTTTAAAAATGCTCCGGAGTTAAATTGGTTCTCTTAAAAAGAACATTATAATTTGGTATATAAACTAAGTCATAAGGAGAGGGTTTATATGTATAATACGATTATTTTGGATGTTGATGGAACATTAATAGACACAGAGAAAGCGGTACTCAAATCACTTCAGAAAATGCTAGCGATAGAATACAACATAACAAAGGATGTAGAGGAATTAGAATTTGTATGGGGAATTCCAGGTTCTAGTTCACTACCTTTATTAGGAATTGAAGATACTGAAAAAGGAGACATCCTTTGGAATGTGTACATGAAGGAGTTCGTGGACTCCATAAGTGTCTTTTCAGGAATTAGAGAATTGCTAAGCACACTTCATGAACGAAATATTCAAGTCGGAATTGTAACCTCTAAGACTAAGATTGAATTAGAAGATGACTTCGTGCCTTTTGGCTTGATGAAATATCTATCTTTTGTCGTGTGTGCAGATGATACTTTACTACATAAACCAAATCCTGAACCGATTCAGAAGTTTCTAGAGATCTCGGGCGCAGACCCAAGGAGTTCCATTTATATCGGAGATACGACATATGATTATCAGTGTGCTAGAGATGCCGGTGTATCGTTTGGATTAGCCGTATGGGGTGCAAAGAAAGATCATGGAATCGATGCTAAACATTTATTCAATAATCCTAATGAAGTGCTAGAATTTGTTGCTGAATGAAGTAGACATTCGGGAGAGTAATGGTGTCCATTTGCGATTGGAAACTCCCCGGTGTGGATTATTCTACTTGTAGGTATTTTGAAGGGACAGGTAGATAAGAATAACAATATTGTAGAAATCGTGATTCGCTAAAAAGTTAGTATCGGATAACAGTATCTACTCTTTTTTCTTGCATATGCATAAACAGTGATAAGTAAATTACCTAACTGGAGTTGTATAGGGTAGGGGGCTATTGTTACAATGGATATAAGAAGAGAAGGAGTGATCCGTATGGAGGAACAAATTCACGAGTCTACGTCACATGAGTCATGCGGCACCGATGGGAGAAAGAGTCACCATTCCGATAAAACAAAAAGTAATATCATTAGCAGACTTAACCGGATTGAAGGTCAAATTCGTGGCGTTAAGGGATTAATCGAAAAGGATACCTATTGCGATGACGTTCTGAATCAGATTTCTTCGGTCCAGTCGGCCTTAAATGGTGTAGGAAAGCTACTTCTTGAACACCATATGAAGAGCTGTGTCATGGATCGTATCCAAGAAGGCGACGATGAAGTGATCGATGAACTGTTGAAGACGATTAATAAACTAATGAAATAAGTGATGAATGAAGGATTCGAAAGAATCCTTTTTTTGTTTGGAATTTAATACGGTAATCGAGGAAATAATACATCTAAGTGTTGACACATTATAGGGTAGGGGGGTATACTAATATCAAGAAGTTAAACAAACGACTTTATGTATGACCTGAATACGTCGATAATGGCAATCGGCTATAGATTAATCGATCATATTCGATATAGAAAATGAGGTGTGCATCATGGAAACAGCCCAGTTGAAAACAGAGCAAACATCTTTAGATATTACAGGCATGACGTGTGCTGCTTGTGCTAATCGAATCGAAAAGGGTCTGAATAAATTGGATGGCGTAACAGAAGCAAATGTGAACTTTGCAATGGAACGCGCAACCGTAACATACGATCCAAGTAAGATCAATGTTACGCAAATGGAACAGAATGTTCAGAAGCTCGGTTACGGTGTGGCGAAAGAAGTCGTTGATTTAGATCTCGTAGGTATGTTCTGCGCCGCTTGTGCGGTTAAGATTGAAAAAGTACTGAACAAAACACCTGGTGTCACAAACGCCGTCGTTAACTTCGCGATGGAGACAGCCCGAGTGGAATACAACAAGTCGGATGTATCCATTACCGACATTCAACAGCGAGTAGAAAAGCTGGGTTACAAAGCGGTTACCAAGCAAGAAGATGGAGATCCTTCGGAACATCGAGAGAAAGCGATCAAGGAGCAAAAGCGTAAGTTAGTCATTTCCGCGATCCTCTCTCTTCCGTTATTGTGGTCTATGGTTAGTCACTTTTCCTTCTTATCTTGGATCTGGATGCCAGATTTATTCATGAATCCTTGGTTCCAGCTAGCTCTTGCGACACCTGTTCAATTCTACATCGGTAAGCAGTTCTACGTCGGGGCATTTAAATCCCTTCGTAACAAAAGCGGTAATATGGATGTACTTATCTCGCTTGGAACGTCCGCGGCCTACTTCTATAGTCTCTACTTAACCATTGAATGGGCTTTGAATGGCGGAAGTGTTCATCATGGTCCAGCGATGTACTACGAAACAAGTGCCGTGTTGATTACATTGGTCATTCTCGGCAAGTTGTTTGAGTCATTAGCCAAAGGTCGTACGTCTGAAGCGATCAAAACGCTGATGGGTCTGCAAGCGAAGACAGCGTTGGTCATCCGTGACGGGCAGGAAATAACGATCCCAGTTGAAGAAGTACTCGCAGGTGATGTGGTGGTTGTGAAACCGGGTGAGAAGATTCCGGTGGATGGTGAAGTGCTTGAAGGAACTTCAGCTGTGGATGAGTCTATGCTGACGGGTGAGAGTATTCCTGTCGATAAAAAGGCAGGAGACAACGTTATTGGCGCTACGATTAATAAGAACGGTAGATTGAAAGTAAAAGCGACCAAGGTCGGTAAGGAAACGGCGCTTGCGCAGATTATTAAAGTCGTAGAAGAAGCACAAGGCTCGAAAGCTCCTATTCAACGTGTAGCTGATGTGATTTCTGGTATATTCGTCCCAATCGTAGTAGGGATAGCAGTCTTGGCCTTCGTCGTGTGGTTCTTCTGGGTAACACCTGGTGATTTCGCAAATGCATTGGAAAAAGCGATTGCTATTCTGGTTATTGCCTGCCCATGTGCGCTTGGACTTGCAACACCTACATCCATTATGGCAGGATCGGGTCGTGCAGCTGAACTTGGGGTATTATTTAAAGGTGGGGAACATCTGGAATCTACACATAAAATCAATACAATCATTCTAGATAAAACAGGTACAGTTACCAACGGTAAGCCAGTGCTTACAGACGTAGTAGTTGAAAATAATATCGACGAAGGCACGTTCCTCCGCTTTGTTGGAGCTGCTGAGAAGGACTCAGAACATCCACTCGCAGAAGCGATTGTTTCTGGTATTGTAGCCAAAGGCATTGAGGTTCCTGCTACGGAACAATTCGAAGCCATTCCAGGGTTTGGGATCCGTGCAGTCGTTGAAGGTAAAGAAGTTCTAGCAGGGACACGCAAGCTGATGGCAAGATTCAACGTCCAAGTGGAGCACGCTTTAGAGCGTATGACGCAGATGGAGTTGGATGGGAAGACAGCGATGTTGATCGCGGTTGACGGCCAGTATGCTGGATTGGTCGCAGTTGCCGATACGATCAAAGAAACGTCCAAAGAGGCAGTTACTCGCTTGAAACAAATGGGCATCGAGGTCATTATGATTACAGGTGACAACGAACGCACAGCCATGGCGATTGCTAAAGAAGTAGGAATTGAACACGTTCGGGCCGAAGTACTTCCAGAAGGCAAGGCAGAGGAAGTGAAGAAGCTGCAAGCGCAAGGTAAGAAAGTAGCAATGGTTGGGGATGGCATCAATGATGCACCAGCACTAGCTATGGCGGATATCGGAATGGCTATCGGAACAGGAACAGATGTGGCGATGGAAGCGGCGGATGTAACCTTGATGCGTGGCGATTTGAACAGCATCCCTGATGCGATATACATGAGCCGCAAGACGATGACTAATATCCGACAGAACTTATTCTGGGCACTTGGTTATAACACTTTAGGTATTCCAATTGCAGCACTTGGGTTATTAGCACCTTGGGTTGCGGGAGCGGCTATGGCACTCAGTTCCGTATCCGTCGTACTGAATGCACTTCGTCTTCAGCGGATGAAGGTTTAGTCAATAGACCCATCAGAAGCTAATGAAATAACAACACAATTATATTAAAAATGAGAGTTCAAAAGGAGAATGATTATTATGACAAACGTAACATTAAAAGTAGAAGGTATGTCCTGTGGACACTGTGTCAATTCCGTTGAAGGTGCTATGAAAACTCTAGGTGCAGAAGGAAAAGTGGATTTGAAAGACAAGTCCGTAGCGATTTCCTATGATGAGAATAAGCTGACGCTAGAAGCGATTAAGGAAGCGATTGAAGAACAAGGATACGATGTAGTTTAACGAAACAACGAAAAACGAACCCGCATATTCATGATTCTCTTTAGAAATGATTGAACTTGTGAGCGCAAAAGGTAGTTCAATCTATATAGATGGGAGAGTGAGTCAATTGGGCTTAAAGAAATTTGCCGTAACACCTGGATTTGAGGTGGGAGGTACCTTGTTTAAACCAGAACAACTGGCCATTCTAGGTGCTGTGGTTGGTGCGGATGCCATCATTGAAATGACGACGTTCAAGCAGCTTTACGTGGAGATGCAAGAAGAGCGTTTAGCAGAAGTACAGGATGCACTTAGAAAGGTCGGACTGCAAATTCACCCAGCTGGATTTGTCACGAAAAGCTTAATCGCCTGTAACTTCTGTAGTGGTGCCGAGGACGCTGGACTAGAAATTGCTAAAGTCTTAGACGAGGCTATTGCAGGTCATGAGGTACCGCACCCCTTAAAGATTGGATATGCAGGATGCGCACTTGGGACAAGCGAGCCCTTGATTAAGGATATTGCGGTCGTTAAAATGCGGGATACATTCGATATCTATGTCGGCGGGGAATCGAAAGGCTTGAAAGCTAAATTAGCACAGCGGCTCCTGTCTGGCGTTACGGAAGAACAGCTTGTACCGATCGTTACGCAATTAATAGCAAACTTTCAAGAGTTGGGGAAAAAGAAAGAGAAGTATAGCAGATTTATTGACCGAATGACGATTGAAAAACTTCGGGAAGTAGTTACCGTGGCATAAATATTTTTTCACGAAAAATAGAAGGGGACACGCTTGCCGTGTCCTCTTTTTATATTGTAATTACGCTTATTAATCACCGCTCCTCATCAATGGGCTATCACCCTCTGGTTGTTAGAGGTATAATTATGGAAGAAGCATTAGCCAACAAGTGACCCAGCCTAGGATATGAGATATCTAAGACTGGGTTATTTCGTGTATCCACAACATGAACGAAGACTTGCTACATCAATTTCGGAAGGACTGAAATGACGATGAACATGTTAAGTACCTTTTGGTCATAAGTGATAAATTGAAAGTTTTACCGGACCTCAAATGGGCCGTTGTTGGCTCTATGGCGAGTGTTATTCAAGGTTGTCATATTAATCCTGGTGATATTGATATTTGGGTTGCGTGTGAGGCGGATGTGGAACAAGTGGTAAATTGCTTTCGAGAACAACTACCAGAAGACGCGATAATCACGACCATAGAAGAAAATTGGGTGTCATCCCTTACACAACCGACGGTTACTTTTCAAATTGATAGATCAGATTGGACACTCGGTAGAGTATATATAAATAGCGTTAAAATTGATATTGCCTATGCCGTTATACGTGAAATGGAAAGTTATATACCGGGAATGGGTCTTTGGGAGAATGGCCCGGATATAGGTGATTTGATAAAGTTCATTTCTGTAAATGAAAGTGTTATACCCGTTGTGCCTTTGGAGGTACAGCTTCAAACGAATTATTTAAGGGGAATAGAGAGTAGAATAGCTGCAATCACAGATAAGTTTAGAACGGACGGATATGATGACGCGCTTTTACGGTACTGCCTAGAGCAACACCACTATAAGAAATTTTCAGACGATTTCAAAAAATGAAATGAGTTGATCACATGAAGAAGAAGGTTGTATTAGCCGGAGGTACGGGATTTATCGGACAATACTTAGAGGAGAAGTTCAATCATCTTGGATATGAAGTGAAGATCATTTCAAGACAAGCAGGTCATATTTCTTGGAATAATAATATGGAGATCGTGGAAGCTATAAATCATTCGGAGTTGTTAATTAATCTTGCAGGAAAGTCAGTAGACTGCCGTTACAATGCCAAGAACAAACAAGAGATCATGAATTCAAGAACAGAGACAACCAACATCCTTGGCAATGCCATATTAGCATGCGATTACCCACCTTCACTATGGATCAATTCGAGTACAGCGACGATTTATAGACATGCTGAGGATCGGCCCATGACAGAGGAAAGTGGCGAGATTGGATCAGGTTTCTCGGTTGATGTAGCCAAAGCTTGGGAAAACGCACTCTTTTCCTTTGACTTACCTAACACGAGAAAAGTTGCCTTAAGAATCGCTATTGTATTAGGTGAGAATGGTGGGGTTATGACTCCGTTCAAAAACCTCGTTCGATTTGGACTGGGAGGTCCTCAAGGGCCCGGTACTCAACGATTTAGTTGGATTCATATCGAAGATATATATCAAATTATGCTCTTTATTAAAGACCACGAGGAGTTAAGCGGCGTATTCAATTGTTCTGCCCCTAATCCAGTCACCAATCGTGAGTTAATGAGTCATTTGCGACAAGTGATGAATGTGAAAGTAGGATTGCCATCTCCTAAATGGCTGCTCGAATTGGGTTCAGTCATCATTAAGACAGAAACGGAATTGATTCTGAAGAGTCGGTGGGTGATTCCAGAGAGGTTAGAAAGAGAAGGCTATAAGTTCAGATATAGTACATTGGATACAGCACTTCAACAGATATTAAAGAAATCATGAGATCCACTACTTTTGCAGTTCAGAAGAGATAAATGTATGATCATATAGGGACAGGTCAAATTGATTACAATTTGTCTGTCCCCTAATTTTTTTTTAAGGAGTACAGAATGAACATACTTATTGCAGATGACGATCCGGACATGCTTAGAATCGTGGTTGCTTATTTTAAAAAAGAAGGTTTTCAAATATTCACCGCTCAAGATGGAGAAGAAGCCCTAGATATATGTATGAATCACAAGATAGATTTGGCGATCCTCGATTGGATGATGCCTAAAGTGAGTGGTATCGAAGTATGCAGACAATTAAAGAAGCAACAATTCGCTAAAGTGTTGATGTTAACCGCAAAAAGCGAACAGGAAGATGAATTGAAGGCACTAGAGATAGGGGCTAACGATTATGTACGCAAACCTTTTGAACCTCGCATCTTGATTCTAAGAGCTAAGAAACTACTTCATATTGAGGAAGATATCACGTTCGGGGGGGTGCGAGTAAACATCCCTGGCGGAAAGATTTATAAGGACGGATTGGACCTCGAAGTTACGAATAAGGAATTCCATTTGATGAAGTGCCTACTTGAACACAAAGGGCATATTCTGAGTAGAAAAGTGTTGTTGGATCAAGTGTGGGGATTCGATTATATCGGGGAAGAAAGGACTGTTGATACGCATATTCGAAGACTTAGGGAGAAAGTGGGAGAAGGGTTTATTAAGACGTATCGAGGCAGTGGATATAGTCTGGAAATTCCTCATGAGTAAGCTGAGTCGCAAGTTGTTTTGGCGGATCGCTTGCATGATTTGTTTGGTATTTGCGGTCTCATTCTTGGTGAATACATTTTTCCTGCCCAAATATATTCTGTATCAGCAAAAGGTGAATTTAGCGCAACTGACAAATTTCATGAGTAATGAAACGGTTGAATCTCTCATCCAAACGGAAGGGGAGCTAGAACAGCAGTATAATGTGACGATCGTAAGCACAGAATTTGTGAAGAATCCGAATGTTTTGAATGATGTTATTCGAACAGAGTTGAATAGGAAAGGTATTACGCTTGCGAAATTCTGGGTCATGGAAGAGAGAATTCAGGATCTTGAACATGGGAAGACAGTCTACAATTTGTACAGTCAGAAGAAGCTTAACACCAGCTTTCTTGTCACGATCTTCCGAAAAGACAATATGGTCTTCGTCGTAGGTGATTCTATCGCACATACAGATCAATCGATTCGAGCTGTGAATAAGTTCAATTTGTATATTGCGATAGGGGCAATGTTCTTAACGCTTGGATTAGCGTGGCTGATCGCCAGACAAATCATTCGTCCTATCAAAGAGTTGGCAAATAACGCCGAAGATATCTCCAATCTGAAGTTCCGTACAACCAACATTAAGACAGGGGATGAGATCGAACTGTTAGCGGCAAGCATTAATCGGATGAGCCATAAACTGGAGGAAGCGCATCTAGCTTTGGAAGAGAAGAATCAAAACCTACGGAACTTCATTTCTGATATTTCGCATGAGTTAAAAACACCGATTGCGTTGATAAAAGCTTATTCCTCAGGAATTCGAGATGAAATGGACGACGGGACGTTCCTAAGTGTTATTGATAAGAAAACCGATGAAATGTCCCAGTTAGTGGACAAGTTACTACACTTAGCTAAGCTTCAGAATGAGATTTATGCGATGGAATATTTTGATTTCAAAGCGTTACTCGGTGATGTGCTAGATAATTTGGAAGTGGCGATACAGAAAGAACAGAAGATAATTGAGGTAGATAATAGCCAACTTCATCATCCTATTGTTCGAGGAGATCAACAGAAGATCAGGATCGTTCTGGATAATTTTATAACCAATGCACTGAAATATGCCAGTGGGCCACAGATAGATATATCACTTGTGAATGAAGGAGAACGGTTGGTATTCACCATTCGAAATGGCTTTCGGACGTTGGATGAGCAGGATGTGAATCATATATGGCAGCCTTTCTTCGTGCTAGATCATTCAAGGAATAAGAAGCTTAGTGGATCGGGGCTGGGACTGTCTATTGTGCAAGTCATCTTGGACAAACATGAGGCACCTCACGGCATTCATGCGAAAGATCAAGAGATTGCATTTTATTTCTCCTTGGCTGTGGGATCAGAATAATGAAGAGAAGGATACGCGCCCTTAGGGGACGGTGTATCCGTTTCTTTTTGAAATATAAGAAAGTATAAGTTTCACTTGATAGAATGAACTAAAGTTTGCGCTTCCCCTATTCAATCATTTCTAAAGAAATGATTGAATAGGGGGTATCGTCTTTAGTTCAATCCATATTGATACTCTATTCCTTATATTTCCGCTGAAACGGGTACCGTCTTTAAAAAGACGGTACCCGTTTCTACTTGGTTTGTCATATTGGCGTAACATAGATGGAATATGCTTGTTTTCGAGGTGATTCACAATGAACCAGTTAAGAAGAAAAGATAGATGGTCAATCATAAGAAATAGTGTACTTATATCGACTATTCTAGCACTTGTCGCAGGATGTAGTGCCAACGCATCTGTACCTTTAGAAGAAAAGGGACAGAACAGCAGCCCAATTGAGAAAGTAGATATCAATGCATGGAAGATGGATTATTGGAATGAACAGCGTAGAGGCTCTAACTTCATGAACTCCACATCGCTACCCGACAATTACGCAGCAGCTAAGGAACAGGAAATCGAGTTCATTCGGCTCGCGCCTGACAAATGGGGCAAAGATCGAGATCACTTGTTTAACGATAAACTGGATACCAAACCTAATGAAGATTTTCTGATTGGTAGTTCAGATCGTTATGAGGGCATAGTCGAAGAAGATTTTGCAAGACTCTTAGCAGATCTAGATGCAGCGGAAGCCAAAGGAATGAAGGTTATCTTAACAGTACTTAGCCTACCTGGAGATCGATGGAGGCAGTTTAACGGGCAGAAGAATGATGATCACATATGGCAAGAGCGTGACTATCATAGTCAAGCAGCCCTTTTCTGGAGGGATCTTGCCACCCGATTGAAGAATCACCCTGCTGTTATTGGCTATAATCTTATTAATGAGCCACACCCAGAGACGGCAACGGGCTTCAATGACTTCTGGACACAGGATTACACAGCTTGGTACAAGAAAGTAGAGAATACGGCAGCAGATTTAAATGTCCTCTATGATGCAATGATCAAAGGGATTAGGTCAGTTGATACGACGACACCGATTATTATTGATTCTGGACTCTATGCAACACCGTGGGCGTTCAGTTACTTGAAACCGATTGATGATCCTAACGTGCTATACGCGTTCCATATGTATGAGCCGTATGAATTAACTAGTCAAAACAAGAATAAGGGATTCACCTATTCTTATCCGGGAACGGTCAAAGTCGGAAATGATGAGAAAGAAATGAAGTTTGATAAGCAGGCTCTTAAAGAATTTGTGGAACCTGTTGCCAAGTGGGCAACCGATAATCATATTCCTGCGAATCGGATTATCGCATCAGAATTCGGAACAAACCGGATGGTCAAGGGAGCAGATCAATACATGAGTGATCTCATGTCTATATTTGATGAACAGGGTTGGCACTGGTCATTCTATGCATTTCGTGAAGATACCTGGGATGGGATGGATTACGAATTTGGGAGCGAGAAGCTGAAGTTTGAATACTGGGATGCGAGAGATAAAGGGGAGACCTTCATTCCTGAAACAACGGATAATCCGATTTGGAATGCGATCAAGAAGGGCCTTGGCAATTGATTGTGAGAATGATCCTAATTGGGTTATGTACGAACATCTTCTTGATCTTAGGAACCGGATTCTATGCCACAAAGATTGAGCCCAAGGCGCTGTCCGTGACGCGAATCGATATTGAGAATAAATACGTTCAGAAGTCATTTGACGGCAAGACGATCATTCAATTCTCGGACACGCACTTAGGTCCCGATTATTCAGTTGACCAGCTTCAGTCGTTAGTTGATCGGATGAATCTTCTGAAACCAGATATGGTGGTATTTACAGGTGATCTATTCGATAATTACGCGGAATATGGTTCTAAGAATAGGAAGTTAGCCCAAAAGGTATTAGCGAAGATAAAAGCCCCCCTTGGTAAATATGCTGTATATGGCAATCATGATAGAGGAGGGGGAGGGAGCCGAGTATACAAGGAATACATGGAGGAAGCTGGATTTATGGTACTCGTGAATGAGGTTCACACGATTACATCAGCTAACGGTGAAAGGCTAACCATAACAGGGCTTGATGATTTCTTGCTAGGGAAACCGATGATTGAACGTACACTTCAATCTCTGAGTCCTCAGGATTTCAATATACTCCTCGTTCATCAACCGGATGTTGCAGACCGATTCACCGATTATCCGGTTGACCTACAACTCTCAGGACATAGTCATGGCGGACAAGTCCGTATCCCTTTCTTGAAACCACTGGTTACAACATCATTAGGTAATAAATATATTGAAGGGTTGTACTCACTTGAAGGAAAGATTAGACCTCTGACGCTTTATGTGAATCGTGGAATCGGGACAACCCGATTACCTATACGCTTATTTGAAAAACCTGAGTTGACTGTTATTCGACTGATGAAACAATAGTGAAATCTGGAGTCCCACGTTATGCGAAGTATTGCATAATGTGGGATTTTTTGAACATATAAGAAAGTATATAATTCCGGGTGATAGGGGGTATCGTCTTTAGTTCAATCTATATTGATACTCTATTCCTTATATTTCCGCTGAAACGGGTGCCTTAAAGTGATACGAAGTATCGCTAGCATCGGAAGCATAAGCTTTTTGGAAAAGGACGGCATAGCCGTTTCTTCTACTTGATTAGAACAAATAGTTGCTGAATTGATTAATCAATGCGGAGCGATGGCGTTCTTTATTCGTCACGGCATAAACATATCGGTCTATCAGGTTTCCGGGGATAGGGCACATCTGGAGCAATCCGCGCTGGACCTCACTCTGGACGGCCATACGGGATACAAAGGATACATGCGTTCCAAGTATAACCGCTTGTTTAATAGCTTCAAGAGAATCAAGCTCCAAATAGGAGGGTAGACGCTGTCCGTGGTTTTTTAGCCATGTATCCGTCATTCTTCGGGTACTGGATTCTTTGCCATGAAGAACAAAGGATGAAGAGGTAATCAGTTCAGGGGTTACATTTTCTAGGAAGGCTAAGGGATGAGTTGGAGCATAAATGAGCACTAATTCGTCTTCACATATTGCTTCAGCAAGCAATGCAGGAGCCGCGAATGGTTCGGTTGAGATAATGCCGATATCGATTTCATGACGTGCTAGCATATCATTTACGACGGGAGCTGTTTTGACAAATAGGGAAATTTGGATTCCCGGATGCTCCTTACCGAACCGATGTAACACAGCGGGAAGTACATAAGTAGCTGGAACATAACTAGCTCCGATACGGATGCTACCCCTACGGAGTGTGTCGAACTCCAAGACGACACGCTCCGCCTCGGCGGCGAGCGCATTAATTTTGACGGCATAGTGGAGCAGGGCATAGCCCGCGTCTGTCAGAATGATTCTGCCCATTCGCGCTTCGAACAATTTGACTCCGTAATCCCGTTCCATGTTCTTCATATGAAAGGTGACGGTTGGTTGTTTTAATTCAAGGATGTCTGCGACAGTTGTAATTTTCTTGTGCTTTTCGAGCAACTCCACAATGCGTAATTTTAATAGATTCAGGTTCATCATCATAGCTCACTTTCGATGTTGTGTCTTATCTATAGATTCTATCTATGAATGTTAACAGTATTCATTGAAATAATTAATTGTACCTTTACATTCATTTAACACGGGTATTGTACTTCACAGCTAGACTAGTAAATGTAAGTAAAGATTCATTACATAAAGCCAAAGCATACAAGGATGGTAATAATATGGATTTGAACATACGAGGGCTTGGTAAAGCCTTTGGTGGAAATGTTGCCTTGCATC
This sequence comes from Paenibacillus macquariensis, assembly GCF_900156375.1. GTDB lineage: Bacteria > Bacillota > Bacilli > Paenibacillales > Paenibacillaceae > Paenibacillus_AQ > Paenibacillus_AQ macquariensis. The sequence goes on along the minus strand of NZ_FTNK01000017.1, from coordinate 44,050 downwards.
CAACAGATTTAACTGTACGACAGGGAAGCTTTACGACACTACTAGGTCCATCAGGCTGTGGCAAAACAACAATTTTGCGCATGATTGCAGGGCTAGAAACGCCGGATATGGGTACGATCTCGATGGGGGAAGAGGTGATCTTTTCGGGGTCAAGTAAGAGGGTGGTACCGACACACCAACGTGGCTTCGGCATGGTATTTCAAGATTTTGCATTGTGGCCGCATATGACGGTATTTGAAAATGTTGCTTTTGGTCTTCGAGCGGGTAAGCGTACTTCAAGAATACGTGAAACCGTGATGGAAGCGTTGGACAAGGTTAAGTTGACAGGGATGCATGATAGATATCCTCACCAACTGTCTGGTGGACAGCAGCAACGTGTAGCTTTTGCACGTGCCGTAGCTATAACGCCACGTCTTGTATTGTTCGATGAACCGCTAAGCGCATTGGATGCAGTACTACGTGAGGACATGCGCGTGGAGATGATGTCATTAGTTCGTGATCTGGGGCTTACAGCTCTGTATGTCACACATGATCAGATTGAGGCGATGTCCATGTCTGATGAAGTGGTGGTTATGAATAGTGGTCGAATTTTACAATCGGGAACACCGGAAGAGATTTATGGTGAACCTTCAGATGCCTTTGTTGCACGTTTTATCGGCAAATCGAACTGGCTTGTGCCAGACCACACGATGTTCCGTCCAGAGCACCTGTTATGGGATCGGACAGGAGAAGATTGCCACTCTTTTATAGTAGAGATCACACATGTCAGCTACGTAGGAGAGCGATATGAATTCAGAGTCAAAGCGGAGGGGTATGGGGAGCAATGGACTGCTTATCACCATACTCGACTGGCTGTAGGTACGAAGACAGAGGTTTATTTACCGCATCATCGCCTTCATCACTTGGCTGAATCTAAATAAAGGGAGAGATTACATTATGAATAATTTCACTACGATTAAGACTGGATGGAACAAGGGAGCGTCACTTACATTGGTTCTGGCACTAGGTTTAACGCTGGCAGGCTGTGGCACTAATTCTAATTCAACTGCCAAGGAGGCTTCGCCTTCAGCGAATAACAGTGTGACAAACACTCAAGCTGCCGATCAAAAGCTCGTTGTATATAGTGCGGGACCGGAAGGGCTCGCTAATAAGATTATTGAAGGGTTTGAAGCCCAAACAGGTGTGAAGGTCGAAATGTTCCAAGGAACAACAGGTAAAATTCTAGCTCGTATGGAGGCAGAGAAATCCAACCCAGTTGTTGACGTTGTGATTCTAGCATCACTACCTTCTGCACAAGGGTTGAAGAACGATGGGCTGACACTACCTTACCCGGAAGCCAAAAATGCAGACAAGCTTAACCCTGATTGGTCCGATAAAGAAGGGAACTATTTCAGCAGTAGTGCTTCTGCTCTAGGTATTGCTTATAACACGAAGCTTGTTACAACACCTCCGACTTCTTGGGAAGACTTAACTAAACCGGAATACAAGGGACAAATCAACATTCCTGATCCTTCGGTATCGGGTTCGGCGCTTGATTTCATAACAGGTTATCTTAGTGACAAGGGAGAGAGTGGTTGGTCCTTGTTCGAGCAACTTAATAATAACGATGTAGCTGTTGCAGGAGCTAATCAGGAAGCGCTGGATCCAGTTATCACAGGTGCTAAAAGCATGGTAGCAGCTGCAGTTGACTACATGACGTATAAGGCGAAAGCAAAGGGAGAACCGGTTGATATCGTGTATCCGAAGGAAGGTACAGTGATTAGTCCACGTCCCGCGGCGATTATGAAATCAACCAAGCATGAAGAGAACGCCAAGTCATTCATTGACTATCTACTATCAGATGAAGCGCAGAAGCTGGTATCCAATGCGGCACTCCTTCCAGGTCGTACAGATATCAAGGCTGAGAATCGTGCCAATCTAGATGAGATTCCACTACTCAAAGCTGATTGGGTATGGATGAATGAAAATGGAGCAGAAGTGACAGATAAGTTCACGAAACTATTTAAATAATCATGAGAAACTCTTCATCTTTGCGACACATTCGAGCATGGTCGATTGCCCTAGCTTTACTTGTACTGACGATAATGATTGTTGTCCCTTTGGTTGAAATATTTATTCAAAGCGTATATCGGGATGGTGAGCTGCAATGGGCAGCTCCGTTCCGTACTTTGGCCGACGCTGAGCTCATCAAAGTTCTACTTGGCTCCATCTGGCTAGGGATTTGCGTGATAGCAGGTACAACCGTACTCGCACTACCACTCGCTTGGATCATGGTGAATACCCGGCTTGCTCGGTGGCGTTGGCTGGATATCGTTTTTTTGATCCCATTCATGACTCCACCTTATATTGGGTCTATGGGCTGGATTCTGTTTATGCAAAAGAACGGGTATCTGGAGCAACTTGTACCTGGACTTTCATCGATGACACCAGCCTTCTTCACCTTTGGAGGCATGGTCATGATTATGAGTCTACATTTGTTCCCGTTTCTGTACTTGCTACTACGCGGAGCGCTTGAGCGGATAGGTGGTAGCCTTGAAGAAGCGGGAGCTGTGCTTGGCGCACCTTTCACATATCGGTTTCGGCGTATCATTGCACCGTTATTGCTCTCTGCGTACGGAATGGGAGCTATGCTCATTTTCGTTAAAACGATCGCAGAGTTCGGAACGCCCGTCACGTTCGGAAAACGTATTGGGTATGAAGTAATGACCTCGGAGATTCACAAATATATATCGAGCTGGCCGATTGATTTTGGTAAGGCGACGTCCCTAGCTTCCGTGTTACTGACGGCATGTTTACTGATTTGGTATGCGCAATCGGTTCTAAGCAGACGCTTCACTTATAGTTTAGTAGGTGGTAAGGGTATGCGTCGTTCTTCCTTGCATTCACAAGGGCGAGGGACATGGATTTATGTTCTATTTGTCGCGGTAGTGTTACTTCTATCTATTGGCGTACCCTATTTCTCAATCATTGCAGCTTCAACTATGAAGCTACGGGGAGTAGGACTTGCTTGGAACAACTTTACGCTGGGTTATTACAAGGAATTACTAACCTGGGGTTCTACCAGTATGAGATCGCTGATGAATAGTGTGCTACTGTCACTAGCGGCATCAACAATTGCCGTGATACTAGGCACTTGGTTTGCTATTGTTATTGGTCGATCACGTACTCGTATGGAGAGAACGACGGACTTATTCAGTCTATTACCGAATACGGTGCCGGGAATTGTTATGGTCGTTGGGTTGATCTTGCTGTGGAATTCGCCTTGGATGCCGATTCCGCTGTATAACACGTATGGTATGGTCATTTTGACGTATATCATTTTGTTTGTTCCATATACCGTGCAATATGTAAAAAGCGCCTTTAGCCAGATTGACCCTTCGTTGTTTCAGGCGGGACAAGTATTTGGAGGGAAACCACACTATGTCTTTCGCCGTGTATTGCTGCCCTTAATAGTACCCGGTATGATGGCTGGCTGGATGATGACGTTCACCATCGCCTCGCGGGAATTAGTGGGTTCGTTATTAATTTTGCCACCGTCCGTTCAAACCTCAGCAACGTATATATTTGCTCAATTTGAACAAGGACAAGTATCCTTGGGCATGGCAATGGCCGTCGTATCTGTAGGGCTCACCACCATGATGCTTGTAATTATTGAGAGCCTGGGCTCCAAAAGAAAGTGGAATGCTTGATGATAAAACTAAAGATTTGGGGTGGAGCGGGCGAACATGGCCGCTCCTGTTATTTCTTCTCCGGAGAACAGAACCGGATTATGTTGGACTGTGGTGTCAAAAAAGAGGGAGTAGGGATCTATCCACTTCTTGATGCCGAGGAAGTATCACAGTTAACCGCTGTTTTTTTGTCGCACGCACATGAGGATCATTCCATAGGACTTCCGTTATTATATAAACATGGATATAAGGGAGATATCTGGACCACAAGGGCAACTTCGGAACAACTCGGTAGCTATTTCGATAGTTGGTGTAGATATGTGAACAGACGTGGGGGAGAGCTTCCGTACGAAGAGAGACATATAGATGCGATGACGTACCGTTATCTTGAGGATTATGCCTTACCTGATGAATGGTTCGAACTGAGTAAGGACTTGAGAATAAAGTGGGGAAGAAGCGGGCATCTTGCTGGTTCTGTATGGTTGTTACTGGAGATGGAGGGACGTAAGGTGTTTTTCTCTGGGGACTACAGTCGTGAATCCCAACTGCTGGACGCAGATTTACCTACAAGTTCAATAGTCGATCTGTCTATTATTGATAATGCATATGGTATGGAGTCCGACCCGCAGCAAGTAAAGCTGGAGCAGCTAACACAGGCAGCAAAGCGTGTTCTTGGTGCAGGGGGACACTTACTCCTGCCGATTCCGACACTTGGCCGCGGTCAGGAATTACTCATCTGGGCGTCAGAACTATTTGTCGAATATAGAATAATAGTAGAGCAAGAGATTTGGCTTGGACTTGAGCGAATGAGAAATTGGTCAGAATGGCTCCGTGCAGGGGCTCTACAGCGGATTGAAGAATTATTGAATAGCAACAAAGTGGTTATTCCGATTGATGATCAGGAACGTAGTTGTTTGTTGGAAAGTGACGTGCCCAGCATCATATTTACCGGAGATGGGATGATGGAATCCCCACGAGCGCGTTGGTATTATGATCAATTATCACAGTCGGAGAAACATGCAGTTATTTTGACAGGTCATACGGCACGAGGTTCATTTGGAAGGGAAGTATTAAATAAAGGAACGCTACCAACGGGATGCAGCGTGCAGCACATATGCTATAAAGTTCATCAAGGCCTACCCGATGTGAGCATGATGTTGAATGAAGTGCCAAGCAGCCAAGCGGTTTTGGTACATGCACCCAAAGAAGAAACTGATCTTGTTGTCGCAAGGTTGCGGGATGAAGGTCATAAGGGTTTGCATTCATTACAACCAGGTATAGAATTGGATTTTCGATAGAAACACGCTAAACCCGCATATAAATGTGGGTTTTTTGACATATAAGAAACCGTCAGGATTTTCTTAGTATTAGAGACAACTAAACAAGGAATTGACGTATTACTACCGAATTATGAATGTACTACTTATAAGATAATAGAGAGATTTCTCTTATGGAATTAACCAAAATAGAAAGGATGACGATAATGTCGAATCTATGGCTCGAATTAGCCAAACCAGAAGGCGGAAATCTCCGCTCTGAAATATTGGAACAGATCACCATTTTTTCTGGAAGGATTGTTACATGTGATCCGCTTATATCTCATAACAATCCATTTGAACGGACGGTTCAGCCAGGTATCTATCCGGTCGTTGCCTGGTGGCACAAGGAGGAAGAACGCATTGCTGCAGCCGAACTGAAATTGTCTGAGGGGCATCCCGTTCGGTGGGAGATGGCTGTGAGACCAGGACAGAATGTGAACGAACTGAAGGATGGAAGCATATACGGCTATCCAGTTGATACGGGGCTAGGATGCTTCGCGGATGTAGAGGCGATCCATAAGCTCGAGGAAATGGAAGCTCAATTACAACGAGAACTCGGGGATGACTTTATCAGTTTATACGATAATCTTATAGAAGATGTGTTGAGTGAACATGAGGATAATTGGGGAAGTGTGATCGTGTGTGAAGATACTGGACTTAATGTAGTTATGTTCAGTACTGGTTACGGCGATGGCTTTTATGCTTCTTATTGGGGGTTTGATGCTGACGATAACGTAGTCTGTCTTGTTACGGATTTTAAAGTACTCAATTAATCGTAATACGGGTTAGTAATATACTGAATTTATAATTCAGAGGGTGGTGTATTGGAATGAGTCTATTTATTATTATTGTAATGATCATTGGAGTAGCTGGAATAATTGGCAACCAGAATTCTGGACTTAGAAGAATGGAACAATTACAAAGATCATTAGATGAGATAAATCGAAGCTTACAAGCAATGAGCAATAAAAAGGATTGAACTTACAAACACCAAAAAGGGATGCTCAAAGATTGTTTACAATCTTTCTGAGCATCCCTTTATTGATTTTCTATAGTTCATTGTTATTTAAACGAAGCAAATCCTTCATCAGCCATTACAACGCTACCGTTAATTGCGCTAGCTTCCGGTAAGGACAGCAAGTACACTGTGTCTGCCACTTGTTCAGGTTGAGTCAGTTTGTTACCCATGACTTTACTCTTCATGTCATCAATCATGCCTTTGTCTTTATATCCTTGAATGATCGGTGTATCCACAGCCCCTGGAGCAACGGCAACTACACGAATGCCATACACAGACAACTCTAGTGCTGCGGACTTGGTCATCATAATGACGGCACCTTTGGAGGCGTGATAGGCGAATGTAGCTGGGGATGCCAAGAATCCAAATACGGAAGCGGTATTAATGATGACACCTTTAATGCCAAGCTCACGCATTTTTTTACCTGCGGCGATAATACCATGAGCTACACCGTGCTGATTGACATTAATGACAGCGTGATAATCTTTCATATCTTGGTCTAGAACAGGCGTAAGGCGTCCGATTCCTGCGTTATTGAACATCACATCGATTCGACCATAGGTATCTACCGATTTCTGAACTAGCGATTCAACATCTTCATAATTGGATACATCGGTTTGGACGAATATAGCTTCGCCACCGTCTGCAATAATTTGCGCTACTGTTTCCTCACCTAATTGTTCGTTGAAATCAGCGACGACAACACGGTCACCTTTACTTGCAAATTTAAAGGCGGTTTCTTTACCGATTCCACTAGCTCCACCTGTTATTACGGCTACTCTTTTTTCTGTCATATGAGTTTCCTCCTTGTGAAATATAGTTATACTACTACTGAAAGCTGATATAGTAAGAAAGGTTATTTACTAACTTAATTACATTGTAGCATCGCCAAATATTAAGCGAAATTTAACTATATTTAATACTTGTTAAGTAATAATGAATATGGAGTGTGTTCAATGAATCTGGAGCAGATCGAGAATATTGTTGAAGTTGCAAAGATAGGCTCACTTACTAAAGCTGCACAGAACCGTCATATCACCCTTTCGGCGATTAGTCAGTCTATTACGCTATTAGAAGCGGAGCTCGATGTCATATTATTTACCCGTTCGCGTGGTCTTAAAGCTGTTCCAACAGCGGAAGGACAAGCCATTATTAACAAGGCTAATGAAGTATTAATGAAAGTGAATGAATTGAAAGTAGAGGCACAAATCCACAGTAATACGCTAAGTGGGCATTTGAGAATTGCAACGATTCCTGGACCCATGCATCTATTGGTGAAAGTCATATCGAGCTTTAAGGAAGACTTTCCGAATGTGAGAATAGAGATTTTTGAAAAGGGACCTAAAGAGATATTAGAAAACGTGCTGCATAACGAAATGGATATAGGCCTTATGGTATCGCCCGAGGGTATACCAGAGAAGCATAAGGGGATTATGTTTGAACGCTTAATGGAAGGGAAAATTGTTGTTGGTGTTCATCCAAATTCACAACTAGCCTTGCATAAGATAATTACGCCCGAGCAGTTAGTGGGACAGACGTTAGCTCTATACGATGATGATTATATATTGGATTATGTTGAGCGAAATTTATCCCAGTATGGACCGGTCAATCTTCTATTTGTAAGTAATAATACGCGAGCCATTGAGAATGCAGTTGCAGGAGGTCTAGCGATCACGATTGGACTGGATTACTCTTTTATACGAACAGCCGAGGATATGCATCCAATGATAAGAACGATTGAACTTCAATCTTCGAATACTCAACAGGAACATTTTGGTTCTGTAGTACCCGCAGGTAAACATGCTTCGCATATCGCCCGAATATTTATTAATAGGCTTAAATATGAATTTGAACAATTAGTAGATAACAATTGATTATAGTTTTATTTTACTTATGAAATAGATTATATATGTGATACCCTTATTTGTAGTTCTAGTAAAAATATACCATCGCTTCAATAGGTATGTATCGAAAGGGGTATTACTTTGGGGGAATCCGTTCAGATGTTAGGTGAGATTGAAATACGAAATTTTCAAGAAGGCGACATGCCGTTACTTGGCGAGTTGTACAACTCAGTAACTTCTAGGGAGAATGCTACCTTTTGGTGGGTAGGCGACCCGGATAATTGGGTTAATGTATTTTGTGCTTTTGAACAAGGGAAAATGGTGGCTAAGGGGCAAGTGAGTATTATCAATATTGTTCCGTCGGGTCGTTCCGCTGACAGCAAACATTTAATCTACCTTAATTTAAAGACGATACAAGAAAGGGAATCCGATCATAATCTATTAGAGTTGCTCTACCCATATCTTTATTCACGTGCCTTGGAGCTAAAAGAGTCCTTGTCCCATGAACATGGTACATTGCTTTGTGTGGGTAACGATTCGTCGGAGATTGCCAATAGTCAATTCTTCATTCAAGAGAAGGGGTACCGTCATAAGGAAAGTTTATTTACAATGGAACGCGACCTTAAACAGCCTATTCTAGAGGTACAATTAAGCGAGGGTCTTCAATGTACACCATGGGCAATGGATTCATCTCAAGAAGAATTCGAGTATTTACAGTTAGATGCAGAGATTTGGCCAGATACACCAATAGGAATGGAAAGACTCTCACAAAACAAACAAAATCCACTGTGGATATCGATAGTTGTGCGTGAAGTAGATACGATGGTAGGTAGCTTAATGGCATGGCGTGAAGAAGAAACAGGTGTTATAGAAGATGTCCTCGTACGTGAACCCTGGAGAAATCGTGGCATTGCGAAATATATGCTGACACAAGCGATGAAGTATTTAAAAGGCAATGGGTTAGAATCTGCTGAACTGATGGTATTAACTACGAATAATAACGCATTGTCACTTTATGAATCCATGGGATTTAATAGGATCAAAGAGGAAGTAAGATATTGTATAGATTTGAAAAATAATTAGAAATACTAAGATTTTTTCAATGCTCCCTTTATATGTTGGAATTAGTTTATTCGGAGGTCTACATATGATATCAGAACTTAATATACAAGACTTTTATACAATAAAACATCTCACTGATCCGTGTAACAATATTGAGGTGAGAGCTGTGGTGAATGGAAATAATCCTGGTTGGGTCTATGTAGATCATTTAACAGAGCCTAGAGCTGCATTAGTATGGATTCAAGGTCAGGAAGGTTTCCATATTGTTGGAGATGAACACAGCGAGCCCTTTCGGATAGGGTTGGAAGCATACATGACACAACATATTGAACCCAGACTACAGAAGCTTGGTGTGAACTGGGTCGAGATCAGTGGTGAAACGCAACTATGGGGTCAGACGATCCAAGAGATATTCACTTCTAGGGACATTTCTAGTGATATTCAGCATGTGTTTACTCTTAAGGGAAATATAGACACGAGTGAATACATGGTAGAAGATAAGATCATGATTCGAAGAATAGATGCGAACCTATTGAATTCTAGGAGATTGGATAACTATTCATTCTTAGAAGAGAAAATTAATCGCTTTTGGGATTCCGTAGATGCCTTCTTACAACTTGGGTTTGGCTATATTGTGGAGCATAACAATAACGTGGTGAGTGCGTGTTTCTCTGCATTTGTGGACAAAGAGACACATGCTATCGATATTGAGACGTTAGAAGGATATAAAAGAAATAAATATGGCACAACAGTAGCTAGAGCGTTTATGGAAGAATGTAAACAAAAAGGGATATCCCCGTATTGGGATTGTTCTCCGGAGAATACGGGATCTATTACGGTAGCTAAAAGTCTTGGAATGACACCTTATTGTGACTATAAGATATTCTGGTATGAATTTAAGTGAATAACATGTTGTTATAAGTAGAGATCCTTATTGCTTAACGGCGAATAAGGATCTCTATTTCTCTTATTTGTTTACCGTTGTCAGGGGAACTAACTTTCTTCATTACTTCGGTAACTTGGATTCTGCTATCACGATAGTCTGTGCAATTTTCTTCTCCCAGTCGTATTCCTTTTGTAGAGAAGAATGAATAATTACCATTTGATCATACATAAGTGTGATATCTGTAGCTGCTGTAACAGCGTCACCTTGTTTTACACCAGCTTTATAACTTTTCTCCGCTGCTGAATAGGTTTTTTTTGCTGCAGCAATCGTTTTATTCTCTGACGTAATCTGTTTTTTCAAAAGCTGCACAGGTGCTAGTGCATCCTTAACCACTTTCACTTTGCTTGCACGTTGCTTTTTGGCAGTTGAGAGTGCTGCTTTCTTGGCTTTAATATCGGCACGCGCCACGTCCACTGAAGCACGTAACTTATTGCGTTGTAGATCGAGTAGATCAGCCATCTTCTTATTCTTTTTTTCCTTGGCGGCAGTGGCCTGTTTACTTAGTCCTGTGTATTGTTCTAATAGAGGAGAGTGCTCCCGCAAGGACTGATCATATTTTATTTGCAGTTTTTTTACCCATTCGACATCTATGGCGTTGATCTTGACGTTCAAGAGCTTCAATGCATCATTATTCTTTGTATGTTGTTCTTGAATATGCTGAGTTTCTGACAGGGTTGTTCCTTTCAGCGTTGTAACATTATCGTACACGATATCGATGTGGGCCAACGCAGTATCCCAACGATCTGCTGCACTTACCTGTGGTACATTCACTTGTAACACAGTCCATATATATAAAATCATAATCAACTTACACCAATGCGTTCTTCTACTTGTATCCTTCATCATTACTTCAACCCCCATCTATAAGAATAGTAACGCACACACAAAAAAAGCACTTCACAAGAAAGGCAATTACGCCTGATCTTGCGAGGTGCTTCGCTCGCTACAACAATGTTTAATTTCCATTCAATATACTCCACAATATGTAAGTTGTCAACAATAAATAGAACATATGTTTCATTTTATGTAATGCCACTTCTTATTGCACCTGGTATACTTACCATCTAAATAGGATCTGACATTAGACCAGGCCCATCCTGCATATGTTTTAACTAATGCATAATTGGGAGGGGAACGAATGGCAGACCGATTTGTCACGCAGTCTTTAGATGAAGTCAGCTTTTGGTCCAGAATTATGAAAGAACATTCATTTTTTTTAGGGTTGGGTTTTCGTTGTGAGGATACTGTGCTTAAAAAAGAAGCCGATCATTTCTATCGCGTGTTTGATGATATTGAAAGGCGCGTTCACTGCTTCACCCTTGATGTGGATCCCAATACGATTAAAGAATTTAATAAAGAAGTACATTCCGCGGTGTGTCACATTTGGGCATTTAAAAGAAAAGTACTCGGCTTAATACTTAGTTGTAAACTGCCTGGTCAGACGAACTTCCCCCTTCTGGTCGACCATGTGAGTAGGGAAGCCAATTACTTTCGGAATCGATTAGAAGAGCTAAATCGAGGTCAATTAGAACCATTATATGATTCAATTATTGATGAGAATGTGTTCTTCTTAAGAATTATGGGCGAACATGCCCAGTTTATTGGACATCTATTAGATCCATCAGAACGCAAGCTTGTTGAGCAAGCCCGAGATTTTAGTAATGATTTTGATCAGTTACTAGTCCAAGCAAGGGATATCGACTCGATGAGGCCTCAATCTCAGACCGTTCCCATATTAGATCAGTTCCTGGATCAAAACAGAGTATCTGTTAAGTCATTAAGAGATTTCAAGAAAACTGCTCGCGATCTCATAGATCAATGTAAAATTAAGAGCATTATTCATCCCTTGCTTGCGGATCATGTGTTCCGTGAGGCAGAAAGATTCCTGGAGATTATTGATATGTTCGAGAACTCGCTAAAAGGAAAAGGGAGAACAAATGAGATTATTCATCATTAAGTCGATGTTAAAAAGACTTTCAGACCCGTGATCATAGGGCTGAAAGTCTTTTTTGGTATAGTTAGGTTATTTCTCGGTTATAACGAATGTTAATTAATATTATGGTAGGATACACGTATAGCTAAAGTTACTTGCATCTAGGAGTAGAGGAGTACGATATAAATGAAACGAATCACGATTTTAATAGCGGATGATGAAGCAGAAATTGCAGATCTCATTGCATTACATTTGGAGAAAGAAGGATACCATCTCATCAAAGTATCTGATGGGAGAGAAGCGCTTCATGTTATTCATACGCAAGCGATTGATCTAGCGATTCTAGATATTATGATGCCCGGACTTGATGGTTACGAAGTGACACGACAGATTCGGGAAAAGTATCATATGCCCATTATTTTTCTGAGTGCTAAGACCTCAGATTTGGATAAGATCACAGGACTCGTCATGGGGGCTGATGATTATATGACCAAACCATTTAACCCGATGGAATTGGTTGCCCGGGTGAATGCTCAGCTACGACGTTCTATGCAGTTGAATGTACCGACGCAAGAGGATCAATCCATATGGATACTGGAAGTCGGTGGATTAACCATCGATCCTGAACAACGAACCGTTACCTTATATGGTGAGAACATTGTATTAACGCCGAAAGAATTCGATATTCTCTACCTACTTGCAGGCCATTCGAGGAAAGTATTCAGTGCTGAGAATATATTTGAACATGTGTGGGGCGAAGCATACTTTGAAAGTGGTAATACGGTCATGGTACATATTCGTACCCTGCGAAAGAAACTTGGAGAAGATAAGACTAAAAACAAATGGATTAAAACCATTTGGGGGGTTGGATATACATTCAATGGCTAACATGATACGAAGTTTTCGATCAAAAATGATCGTGTTACTAGGGTTAAGTATGCTGTTCTCAGGTGCCATCACGTTTATTATCTATAAAGCTCTTCAGCTTTATTATGTGAAGGTTCGGTTTGAAGATCCATTAGCTCAAGTTCGCAAAGTCATATCTAACTTTGGGGATCTCAACTTCTTTTTGATCCTATTCATTCCGCTTGCGATTCTATTTTTCTTTTTTCTCACCAAGCCCTACGCAACCTATTTCAAGGAAATATCCACGGGGATTCATTGTCTTGCTAATGGTGACTTTAACAATCGTGTTCATATTGCTTCGAATGACGAGTTCAAAGATATTGCGGAAGACATTAATTTGGCTAGTGAAAAGCTGCAAGCAGCGGTTGTACGAGGGGATTTTGCAGAGAGCAGTAAGGATCGGTTAGTCTTAAATTTAGCACATGATTTACGTACGCCACTGACCTCGGTGATAGGTTATCTAGATTTGATTCTTCAAGATGATCAGTTAACAACGGAACAGGTTAAACATTATTCGACGATTGCTTTCACTAAATCTCAGCGGTTGGAGAAACTCATTGATTCACTATTTGAGATCACGAGAATGAATTACGGTATGATTACCATTGATAAGCAATCCATCGATCTAAGCGAGCTGCTCAACCAATTGAACGAAGAATTATATCCTGTCTTTGAGAAAAATAATCTAATTGCTAGATTGAATGTGACTCCAAATGTAAATATTTCGGGTGATGGGGAGCTGTTGGCACGTGTATTTGAGAATCTGCTGACCAATGCCACTCGGTATGGTAAAGACGGACAGTTCGTAGATATGAACTGCCATCTTGTTGAAGAAGAAGTCGTGGTTCAAGTGATTAATTACGGTGATTGTATTCCAGAGAAAGATTTACCTCATATCTTTGAAATGTTTTACACCGGTGATCAGGCTAGAACACATCAAGAAGGTGGTACAGGTCTGGGATTGCTCATTGCGAAGAATATTGTGGAGCAGCATAACGGAAAGATAACTGTGCAAAGTGATGTGATTCGTACGATTTTTGAAGTGAGATTACCCCATTGATGACACAAATTTAAGAAAAACTTAATATTTGCCCGACTTCTTTTTAAAGAAGTTCCTCTATTCTTAATGAATGAAAGGTTAGGAGGAACTAAAGATGAAGAAGTGGGCTTTTTTGCTTGTTATTGTATTTTTACTATTTGGCTTTGAAGTTATGAAACAGGAGCCTGAAGTCGCGAGTAACAAACTATCCATAGAAGACTATCTTGCTCAAGATAAGATAGATCAAGATAACAACCATTCGATAGAAGTTGGAATGGATCGGATCTACCAGGGCGATCTCTTGTTAGTGAACAATCAGTATCCTGTACATCCAGCGGGTGTAACTCCTGATGTGGTGAATTTGTTTCAGAATAAGGAACTCGTACGAGGATACGGGTTGTTAGATAACACGATTCAATTGTCGCGACGTGTGGTGCAACAATTCAAAGTGATGATCGATAAGGCTGCTCGAGATGGCGTACGTCATTTTTTGATAAGTAGTGGTTATCGAGATGAAGAAGATCAGAATCGGCTATATAAAGAAATGGGTTCAGATTATGCTTTGCCGGCGGGCTATAGCGAACATAACGTAGGATTATCCCTTGATATAGGATCTACTGAAATGGCAATGAATCAAGCGGATGAAGGACAATGGTTACAGAAACACGCCTCTACATATGGGTTTATTTTACGATATCCCAAGGACAAATCAGACATTACAGGCATTCAGTATGAACCTTGGCATTATCGCTATGTGGGATTACCACACAGTATGATTATGCAGGAGAAGAATTTCACGTTGGAACAATATTTGGATTTCCTGAAAGAACAAAAAACCTATACCACGAGTATAGATCATAAAGAATACGAGATATCCTATTATCCTATTGTCAACAATACGATGATACTCATGCCGACGGATCGTCGTTATGAGGTATCGGGTAACAATATAGATGGCGTCATTGTAACGTTGTATCCCTAATGGGTATGGACACATCTCAAGAAGGGAGAGGATACGGTATGAAACGAATGAAATTAATGAATGGTATCATCGTACCGATACTATTTGCCGTGTATATGTATGTATTAATCAAAGTCATTTTATTTAAATTTGGTACAATTGATGTGACTTTTCTGCAGGGTCAAATGCAGAGAAATCTACGAAACCCAGAGAATATAATAGAACGATTGCAATCGGGTAATTTAAGTCCGTTGAAGGAAATATTAGGAAATATGTATCATTTATCGGGCCATGGTCTAATCAATTTGGTTGGAAATATCGCTATATTCATACCGTTTGGTATCTTCCTTCTACTCATGTCTAGAAATCATAAAATGTCATTCATAAGCGTATTTATTCTATCGCTTGGTTTAAGTTTAAGCTTGGAGTGTGCACAGGTTCTATTTCAAATAGGAACTTTTGATGTGGATGATCTCATATTAAATGTTTCGGGTGGGTTAATTGGTTTTGTTATTTTTAAAATTTGCGTTATGTTTAAACGGAATGAATCAAAGGTTACTCAAGGGTAGGGACATGTAGTGAATATGATTAGAAGTGAAGACTCAGCAATCCTATAATTAGGATTTGCTGAGTTTTTGTATTTAGTTTTCTTAGTTAGTAATAGCTAATACACTCTTTCTCCCCTACTTTGTAAATGGCTTAAATTCATTTGGTAAATTTCCGAAGAAATCTCCTTTCTGAAGCTCATCGACAAATTGCTGTAGCCAATTATAGTATTGAACGGCATGCTGTAGCTTGCTTAGGTCCTTAAGACAGTGTTCTCGATCCTCTTCAGAAGTGTTCGAAGCCTTGGTGAATTCCTCGAACTCAGGTATTACGGCTTCTAGCGTTTCCATCATCACATCAATTTCCCGTTGTAACTTTAAAGTGAAAAAGTTCTTAAAGGCTTGGAAGAAATCTGTCTCAGCAGCATATAGATCTTTTCGTTCACGCTTTTCGTCAAGTTTCGTGACCATTTTAGAAGAGATTAATGAGCGGACGCCATAACTCATATTACTTTTACTCATATTCATAATATTCTTCATTTCCTCGAGAGTCATCGGTCTGTCCTCAAATAACATAATCCCATAGAGTTGCCCAAAGGAATAATTCGATCCGTATAAGTCCATCGTCTGGGCAATGGCATCAATCATCGGACGTAGTAACTGCTCCCGTGGAGATAAGTCTGGTCTTTCTTCGCCAAAAGCTACCTGTTTCAAAAGATGAACCTCCAGTTCAACTAGATTCTATCATTCTATATTACACAAAATAGAAGATAGTCTTCGCTACTTTTTGGATTTTACATAATTAATAATTGATGTTTACACACGCTTGACCCAATTGTAATCAGATGAGTGTACAATTTTATTTGAACAGAGGAGTTCTCTTTTATATTATACCGCACACGACAGAAGAGGGAATGGGGGGCAAAAAGGATGACACGCTCGAAATTTATAAGTGGATTGAAACCAGTACTCTTTACGCTACCAGCGATGATTCCGTTTGTTGTATTCTGGCTAGCACCACTGTTGTATGTATTTTATCTAAGCTTTACGGAATGGGATTTCATGAGTCCTGAGAAAACATTTGTCGGATTAAATAATTATAACGAGCTCTTTCATAATCCAGCCTTTTATAAAGCGCTCAAAGTAACCGTGTTGTTTTGTGCGGGAAGCGTGCTGCCAGTTATTCTGATCGGATTAGGTCTAGCTCTTCTGATGAGTAGCAAGCTGAAAGGATCTACCTTTTATCAGGCGTTGTTGTTCTCTCCTTGGGTTACGCCAACTGTAGCTATTTCCATCGTCTGGTCCTGGATTTATGAACCTGATATGGGTCTTGCTAATACGGTGCTTAACTTTCTGGGCTTGGAGAAGATTGGCTGGCTTCATGATCCTAAGTGGGCACTTGTTGGGGTACTCATCGTGACCATATGGAAATCCGTGGGTTGGGCTATGATATTTTACTTAGTGGCATTACGCAACGTACCTGCGGACCTATTGGAAGCTGCTGATCTTGATGGGGCAAACCCTGTACAGAAATTTATACGTATCACAATGCCGTTAATATCGCCAACCACACTATTTTTATTTGTAGTTCAGATGATTCAAGCGCTTCAGGCTTACGACCAGATTAATGTGCTTACACAGGGAGGACCTTCTGGATCTACTCGTACTTTGTTGTATATGTATTATCAGTCTGCCTTCGAATCATTCCAGATCGGGGAGGCATCTACTGTCGCAATGGTTCTTGTGTTCATGTGCATGTTACTATCTTTGTTCTCACTTGGGGTCAGTAATCGAAGCACGCATTATTAGTACAATCTACAGTATAGGAGGCTCTTGAATGAGTAAGATCACAAGATTGGGAAGCGTGCTACGCCATTTATTTTTCGCCGTATTTGCTCTGATGATGGCCTTTCCTTTTTATTGGATGGTAACCAGCGCATTGAAAACGAACGATGAAATTTGGCGCTCACCCCCTACGCTCTGGCCGGAGACACCTCTATGGGGGAACTTTGTAGAAGCATGGAACCAGGCACCGTTCTTCAGATACATGGGTAACAGTATATTCGTTGCCATCTCTATTGTTATTTTCCAAGTTATTAATTCGGGGATGATGGCATATGCGCTTACACATATGAAATTTCGCTTGAAGGGGCTATTCGCAGGCGTGATCTTATTCGGCTATATGGTTCCAGCTACAGCGGTCTATTTACCCGGGTATCTCATTCTGTCCGAATTACATTTGTTAAATTCGTATGCCGGACTGATTCTGTCTAACTGCGTAAGTGTATTCTCTATCTTTCTAATCAGACAAGCGTTCCTTCAGGTTCCTCATGAACTGGTGGAGGCCGGAGAAGTCGATGGATCATCACATATGCGTATTTTATGGACCATTATTGTTCCAATTACACGATCCTCCTTCGCTGTGCTGGCTCTTATCACCTTCATTGATCAATATAACAATTATTTCTGGCCGATGCTGATTACAAAAGACCCCAACTTACAGCTGGTATCCGCCGGTCTTCGTAGCTTCTTCGTTGAAGGAGGTGCTTACGGATTGAAATGGCCGCTAATCATGGCCGCGAGTGCATTCACCATTGCCCCATTACTACTTGTATTTGTACTGACTCAGAAAACAATTATGCAAAGTGTTAATATGACCGCAGGTTCCACTAAAGGGTGAATTTAGGAATTAAATCAGTGTGAGAGCAATGTCGGAATATTTCCAATTCATTGAGAATGTTGTTATATAAATTGTTCATTAATGAACAAAGAGGAGAATGATGATGAGCGTATTTAAGAGGTTATCGGCTTTGTCTTTAATTGCTACATTCACACTATTAACGGCATGTGGTGAGAATGCAGGTACAGGAAATATTACGGCTGCAAACGGGGAAACCAAGACGCCTTCTGTGGAGGCAGCACCTGTACAAAGCGATCCTGTAACGATTGAATTCTGGTATGGACTCGGTGGGAAACTTGGCGAAAATATGGAGAAACTTATTCAGAAGTTCAATGCCTCGCAGCAGGAAGTCATTGTAAAGGGTATTGTGCAGGCTGACTATACCGAAACAGAGCAGAAACTGCAAGCCGCTATAGCCACAGGACAAGTTCCTGCTGCGGTGCTCTCTTCTAATGTGGATTGGGCGCGTAAGGGATACTTTGCTCCAATCGACGAGCTTATGGCTCAGCAGTCTGATTTCAATAAGGATGATTTTATCCAGACATTTCTAAATCAGGGACAGGTGGACGGTAAGCAATACTTCTTACCGATGTATGGAACGACACAAATTATGTACTACCGCAAGGATGCTTTCGAGAAGAATGGTATTAAGGCAGACGACCTGAAGACATGGGAGGACTTAGCAGCGGCTGCTAAGAAAATGACGGTTAAAAATGGTGATAAAACAAGCGTGTTCGGATGGGAGCCAATGTGGGGAGCCGCCAACATGATTGATGCCTCACTGAGTAAAGGCGGTAGTATTCTTAGTGAGGATGGTAAAGAAGTCATGATCGACTCCCCAGAGTGGATTCAGACTTGGGATTTCTTTCGTAAGTTGATTCATGAGGATAAGACCATGAGGATTCATTCTGGAGGTCAAGGTTGGGAATATTGGTACAAAACAATTGATGATGTGATGAAGGGTCAGGCCGCAGGTTATACGGGTTCAAGTGGGGATCAGGGCGATCTAGACTTTAGCATCATATCTGCAATGGAGCAACCGGGTTGGGCAGGTGTCGGCGAAGGTAAGCCAACAGCTGAGGCTTTAATGGCCGGTATTCCGTCTAAGGCAAGTGATATTGATAAGAAAGCAGCTATGAAGTGGCTCACCTACTTTACGAATTCAGAGAATACAGCCTTCTGGTCAATTAACACAGGATATATTTCCGTTCGTCAATCTGCTTCGAAGGATCCAGCTTTCATCTCGTTTAGTGAGAGTAATCCGCAGATCGAAATTCCGCTTCAACAGGCGTCCCATGCTTCTGCGCCTTTCTTGGACCCTACCGGTGGTAAGATCAGTGATGCACTGAAAATCGCAGCAGATAAAGTACAGATCGAGAATGTACCGGCAGCAGAGGCACTTCGAGAAGCGAAAGAAACGGCGCAGGCCGCGCTCGACAAATTGAAATAAAGGTGGACTACACAATGTCTAAGCTCATGACTCCACAAGGGAGCTACTCCGTATCCGCGATCTTGTTCGACAAAGACGGAACACTTCTTGAGTTCGTATCCCTATGGGGAAGCTGGAGTGAATATTTTCTGGCCACATATATCAAGTCTTTAGAAGAGAGAGGGCTCATGATGCTTGGAACACAGCTGTCTTCATTATTGGGAACCGTGCATAATGTCCATGGTAGCATTACGGATTATGACCGCAATGGCCCACTCGCGATGGGAACGATGGAGGATCTCTGTGCCATTCTTTCATGGCAAGGATATCAACTTGGATTATCTTGGGCAGAGTCCATGGAGCTTGTTCATAACTGCCGACACGTAGCGGATGCCGTGTTGGAACAGAACAGGCCTGTTCTTCCCCTTAGTGGTCTTCAGTATTTTCTTGACGATTGTGTAAAACATGGGATCAAGCTGGCTGTTGTGACCGCTGATGAGACTGCAGCGGCGGAGAAGCACTTGAGCTGGATGGGTTTGCGGCACTATTTCACTGCGGTCATAGGAACAGATCTTGTTAGTCGAGGTAAACCATTTCCGGACATGGCTCATCTTGCCTGTAAGGCATTATCTGTTGATCCATCTCAGGTAGTGGTGATCGGTGATACTAATGGAGATATGCGGATGGCTAAAGCAGCTGGTGCAGGAGTAGCTATTGGAATTACGGGAACTTCAAATAATACAGAAATATACAGAATTTTTCCAGATGCAGATATTATCGTACAATCTTATGAGCAGCTACGAATTGGAGCGAACCCCCAGTGAAGATTGAAGGTGCGTGGGCTTGGATTTTTCTAGCTATGGCCATTCTGTTTGAACTCTCAGGTACGGTCTCTATGAAAATATCCCACGGCTTCACTCGTCTGTGGCCATCTCTACTCATGTTCCTGTTCTATGGAATCAGTTTCACTTCGTTAAATTATGCCCTCACCTCTATTAAGGTGGGCGTTGCTTATGCGATATGGTCGGGCGCAGGAATTATTCTTATTTCCTTGGTTGGCGTGGTGTATTTCGAGGAGAAAATGTCGTTATCCTCTTTACTTTGGGTCTTAGTCATTGTCGCAGGTATTATAGGATTAAATATTAGCGCTAAGACTCACTAAGGTCCGACGCGAAAGTGAATTTATCAGTGCATAACTGGGGGGATTCTACGAATGAGCATGAACAAGCAAACAGCAGAACAACCGATTGAGACTTTTCAAATTATCACCGATACTCACATTACTGATGACCCGAATCATGAGTATAATCTCAACTTTGAGGGCGCGCTCCGGGATATTGCAACTCAATGTGAAGGAAGTAGTGGCATCATGCATATTGGAGATGTTACCAATCACGGATTTCCTAAGGAATACGAAGAAATGCTTCGCATTGTAAATATGTACAAAGAGCAACTACCAGAAATCACTTTCACTTTAGGAAATCATGATGTGGGTCTTGGAGATTGGGTATCTCGGTTGGCATTGTATGAATCCCAGACAGGAATGACGGGTCCATATCATGATCGCTGGGTTAATGGCTATCATTATATCTTTCTGGGAACAGAGAAGGGTCTGCGGACGTTCTGCGATCTTTCGAATGATCAGCTTCAGTGGCTGGATCACAAGCTTGCAGAGCAATCATCACCAGATAAGCCGATATTCCTCTTCTTACACCAACCGCTCAAGAACACAGTGGCTGGATCACTGGAGTCACAGGAGTGGTACGGAGTAACACAGGATGATGAATTAAAAGCGATCTTATCGAAATATCCTCAAGTTCTTCTATTTACCGGACATACCCATTGGGAGCTTGAAGTAGATAATACCATGTTTGCCGATCAAGGTAACACTGCCACGATGTTCAATTCGGCTTCGGTTGCCTATCTATGGACGAATGAGGATAAGCATAAATCAGGTAGTCAAGGTTATTATGTAGAAATATACAGCGATAAGGTTCTAGTTCGTGGTCGAGATTTCAAGACAGGAACTTGGATTGAATCCGCTCAGTATGAAGTAGCCTTTCCTCCTATCCAAAAGTCCTGATCATGGCATTGGATGGATACAAATCAAATCTTGATTATATCTGAGCGTGTATCACGAAGAGGTAGCCCCATGACTGAGGCTACCTCTTCGTTCTTCGTTTTGTAGGCTTTACATAAATTTAGATGAAATATAAACCATACATATAAGGTAATGCTATCGTCTGTAGCTTGGCATCTACTGGTTGCTCTATCGTTGATTCCGGATCGAAGAAGAGCGATACTAGCTCGGGATTACCACCAATAACGGATGATGATCCATGTGGTGTGTGTAACTCATAACGTCCATCTGGCAGAACGGAGATCGTGATGTTGTTGGCATCAGACTTATCATAGCCAGATTGGGCAATCAATGCTTCCCCATCAATAACAAGAACCGTTCCTTCATTACTTTGTCGCTCTACAGAGGTATCGACAGCTTCAAGCTGGTTGGCAAGTTCTACATCTTGCCAAGGTAATGTTACGCTCAAGGAAGTCAGTTCGAACTGTGTGAGAGCATTAGACAGAAGTGCTGCAACAGCAGAGGGTGAGCCTGCCTGTTCTATAAGCATGCCAACGCGATCAGAAGAGTCGTTTCTCGGTACAGCGAATACAGCAACACCAACGATCTCTTGTTCTGATGTTCTTGCTATGTGGATATGCTGATCCATACGGTGAATATTGGCCATCGGACTTGCACCAATGAATTGGGCAATATCGGAAAGCCCCCATTGAATGCCAGCGGACTTATGTATCATTAAGGAATGGACGGCGAACATATCCTTGGGTTCCATTTCAGAGAATGACCAATGAGATGATTCCACTTTAAGTTGTTCTGCAGTCTGTGCTTCAAGTATATATTTATTGGATTTGCCAAACGCTACACTACCGGCTCTAGTGTATAAAGAGCGACCTCCAGAGATGAACATCAATGAAGCACCGGATGCTTTGGCATGTTGCTGACAAAGCGTAAATAACTCTCCTGCAAGCCCTTGTCCCCGATATGCTGGGTCTGTACAGACCGCACCGATCGAATAGGCATGTAGATGTACTTTACCAGATTGAATAATGAAGGGAACCATTCCGATAAAAGATACAATCTTTCCTTGATCATTGAAGGCGGCATACGAATGACTTACACCCGGTCGAAATAAGGTTGGGAAGGAGATTTCCATAAAACGCTCTCCGTTTGTACAAAATACTTCTTCTGCTAAAAGCGCGGCATCTTTCAGTTCTGCTTCTTTAATGAGTCTGAATTCCATGACTAATTTCCTCCTGTTGCATAACAAGATACAAATCATCCGTTCTATGGAACCGGATATGGTATTTAGTATAACTCTTTATTCTTCGTTATGGAATTGAATGGTAGTCGTTATGTTGTTGAAATATAGGAGTAAATTCATTGTTTATGATGGAATTAAATGTTGTAAATACTAGTAATATAGGAGACAATTGTATTTGAATAATACTATGTAAAAGACGATATCAACCGTCAACGAGGTGTGATTGCATTTGACCATCAATATGATCAAGCTCCTATATGTACCCTTGATCTGCGTTCTTATTATTGTATCTTCTGTAATTATGGGTAAGACGCCGAACGTGATTTTGACAGTGATAACAGCGTTACTGCTAATTCTAAGTGTAATGTTGGATCGCAAATATACTTGGCTTAAATATATTCAATTTATACCATTAGGAGCATTCCATTATTCGAGCCACTTAAATTGGTGCATTTTATTGTATTACATTACGACTATAAATGTGATAGAGCATAAGACAAGACATCGAGATACCACTCTGATTGCGCTCTTATTGATCCTCCAGTACACGTTCATAAGGCTTTCCTATGTTCCACTTACGACCTACAATATGTTAGTTTCTATTTTCGATGTGATCACGGCATTAGTCACTGTTCTATTCTTCCATGTCATCTTGCGTAGTGAATCCGAGAAGAGACGATTGAAAGTGAAGAACGAATATCTCACCAACTATGATGCCCTTACAGGGTTTAATAACTACTCTGGGTATATCAAAACAGTACAACATCATATTGAACTTAACAGAGGGTTTCAGTTTGTTCTGTTTGATATTAGTAATGTTGCAACTAAAAATTTCGAAGATATCCTAGTAAGTTTCTCTCGTAAGTTGATAGAGCATTTCCCGAATCACCTTGGTGCATGCCGATATGCTGGAGATAACTTTGGGATCATGTTATCGCCTAGGGAACAAATGGACGTTCTAGAGATATGCGAGAACTCAGGGATTAAGGTAACGAGCAGCATCACACACTTCCCTGAGGAAGGAAGTGATTTCCAAGATTTAATCCATATAGGCGAAGAAAGAATTCTTGAAATGAAGCAAGGGAATCGGAATAAACGGCAGGAAGAACAGTTACGTTCAGAAAAAATGCAGATGGTTGGGCAATTAGCAGCTGGTATGGCACACGAAATCCGTAATCCGTTAACATCCATTCAAGGGTTTATCCAGTTATCGAAGAAATCGGGATATAATATTGAGCCATGGTATGACGTTATTATGAGCGAAATCACAAGGGTTGGTGAACTAACGGTAGAGTTCTTACAATTCTCAAAGCCTCATGAAAGCCACATGAAGGCTGAAGTGATGGCTAAATGCATGGCAAAAGTGTATTCATTGTGCGAATCGGAGGTTACATCCTACGGTCATATCCTTGAAATGGAGTCTTCAGACGAAGATATTATGGTAATAATGGATCGGGACAAGATCATACAAGTATTAATCAATTTGATTCGTAACGCCTTTCAGGCTATGGAACAAGCAGGTCATATCCATTTCATATTGAGTAGAGAAGGGGAGATGGCCGTAATTCAAGTCTGTGATAACGGAAAGGGCATCCCACAAAGTGAAATTAGCAAGATATTTGACCCCTTTTATACAACGAAGGAAGAAGGAACGGGCTTAGGACTATCCTTATGCAGTAAAATTATTGAAGACCATGATGGTTACATATCGGTAGAAAGTGAAGTTGGTTCGGGAACGGTGTTTACCGTTAAATTACCGATGTATCCGGCTAACAGTTGATCCGTGGAGGTTAGGTTATGATGAATTCATACATATTACGTCCGTCCTTTTGGGGTAGAGAAGTAAAACATAGATATATTTGCAACGAGTCGTCATCATTAGTCGTTATTTTTCCTGGGAAGGGTTAGAAGTGGGAACGGTTAGAGGTTCGTTAAGTATAATGAATGCGATCGTGGACATAAATGATACCTTTTTTCAGAGTAAATGATAGCAAGAGTAACAGATTAGACGTACTTATGAATATTAAGGGAGATCACGATGAAGAAATATACCCATCTAGGCGTTTACGGTATTCTTATCCATGACGATCAAATATTACTTATCAAGAAATCAAGAGGACCACATAAAGGAAAATGGGATTTACCAGGTGGTACGATAGAGTTCGGTGAAGAACCTTATGACACACTAATGAGAGAATTCTATGAAGAGACTGGAATCGTTGAATTAGACGGAAAATTGAGAACAGCAATATCCTATACGTTAGTCTATCCATTGAAAGAAAATGAATTAGAGGAATTACATCATATCGGAATCATCTATGACGTCAAATTAACGAGTAGTCAGTACATATTAAAGACAGATGGCGACGGAGAGGATTCCTTAGGTGCCAGTTGGATTCAAATGGATAAGATAGATAGTATTGAAACAACACCTTTTGTAAGAGGCGTATTGTCATAGATATAGTACTAATAGGTGGTACTGGTATGATTCTGTAGCAACATTTAACTATCCATTTCGTCTTAAATGGCAGGGGGTGTTGAATGTGAAAAAGGGAATAGTGCTCGCGTTAGTATCGATCCTTATTGTATTAATGATCAGCCCAACAACTACGCATGCTCTGAAATGTGTAGAAATGCCAACGGGTGAGCAAGGTTATGAGGAATATGACGGGATCATCGTTGGTCACGTGGAAGATGTCGTTCGTAAGAAAGATAACAATATGATTAAATTGAAAGTCAGCAAGAGCTTTAAAAAGATATCCGAAGAACAGATATTAGTGAAAGAAAATATCACATGGGGATCGTTACGGGGACCTAGTGAAATAGGTGAGGAATACCTCTATTATCTAAGAGAAAGTGAGTCCGGATGGGAGAATCCACTATGTTCTCCAACGATGAAGGTAGCTGAAGCCGCGAATGAATTAACTTTTCTGCAAGATAAAGAAATTGTTATTAATAGAATTTCTACGCCAACGCAATCACCCTCAGATGATAACGAGGTTTCAGAATTAAGCTCTGATGAAAAGACTAATCATGTTAGTAATGCCACTGGGTCCATTTCGAAGTATTTTTCCTCCAACTCGACAGAAATTGTAATTAGCGTAGGTGTGTTGGGTGGAATCCTGTACGCTCTGTGGTGTCTGTGGCGTGCAAGGAAGTAGACTCTTTTCCAAGTCCAATGTTACTATTTCACAGCATGATAAACATAACATGAAGGAGTAATACAAATGAAAATTGTAGAGATTAGATTATGCGCTGAACGTTTAGATACCTTGAAAGATTTCTATTCCGTCCAGTTAGGGTTGCCTATTATCGAGTCTTCGAATACATCGATTACCTTTTCAGTAGGATCCTCTCGACTGACATTCTTACAGGGTGATAGTGTGGCTAATCCCTTTTACCATTTTGCCTTTAACATCGTAGAGAATAAGAACGAATTAGCAATCGAGTGGTTAAAAAGCAAAGGAATTAACATTAATCAAGTCGATGACCATGATGAAAGTTATTTTGAGTCTTGGAATTCTCATTCCACCTATTTCTATGATCCTGCAGGCAACATCGTAGAGTTCATTGCAAGACATAATCAAGAATATGAATCAGATTCCGAATTTACCGCGAAAGATGTGATGAATATCAGTGAAATTGGCCTTCCTTCGGATGATGTCATAGAACTCTCAATACGCATTCAAGAAGAGTATAACGAGCAGATTTATATCTCAGGAAGTCCTACATTTACACCTATCGGAGATGAAGAAGGTTTATTGATATTATCTTCTCTTCATCGTATGTGGTTAGGATCCAATAAGGAATCTGAGATATTCCCTGTAGAGATTGTGATTCATAAAGGGAAGTCTGGAACAAAGCAATTATTAGGATATCCATACAGAGTAACAACAATATAGAGCTCCAATCGCGTAGCCATCACAAAGGATATAGCCACAATGTGAAGGCTACACATAAGCAATGAAACCGCTTTTTTCTCATTGACGTCCATACGATAAAAGATTAGAATGCAATGTAAGAACGTGACTTACGCTATTTGCAACAGGAGTGAATTCTAAAGAATGATCACGATTTATGATATTGCTAAGAAGACGGGGTATTCACCCACCACAGTCTCGAAAGTATTCAATAACTACACAGATGTAAAAGAACAGACGCGTCAGACGATTTTGCAAGCAGCCAAAGAACTCGGTTATTTGCCTAATGCGCATGCACGCACATTGACAACGAAGAAGTCTTGGACCATTGGTGTGTTATTTGTTGAATCCTCTGGCATTGGTATGCAGCACCCTTTCTTTAGTGCAGTTATCGAGAGTTTTAAGCAAGTTGCGGTATCCAAAGGGTATGCGCTGATGTTTATTTCTAAAGATGTAGGTGGTAAGCAGAGCGGGTATCTGGAGAATTGCAAAATTCGTGGTGTCGACGGGGTAGTCGTCATTCTATCGGATTATGAAGATCCTTATTTCAAAGAACTTCTGGATAGTGACATTCCGTGCGTCGTCCTCGATTATGAAACATCGCAAGCTCATACCTTGTATTCAGACAACCTTGAAGGTAGCCTTCTAGCAGTGGAGTACTTATATTCACTTGGACACCGCAAGATCGCTCATATTTCTGGTGGAATAAACACATTTGCTGGTTCTAAGCGCGTGCAAGGATATGAATTGGCAATGACCCGTCTGAATCTGGAGACAAAAGAGTCTTATATCGTTGATAGCGCGTATTATTCCATTGAGAGTGGATACGCCGCAATGGTGCAGATTTTGGATCTGCAAGATCGTCCGACTGCTGTGTTTGTAGCGGGAGACCATTTAGCACTTGGCGCTATGAGAGCCGCTAGGGAACGAGGACTTCGTATTCCTAACGACCTGTCTATTGTAGGATTTGATAATATTGAGCTATCTCAATATATTACACCTGCTTTAACAACCATTGCACAAGATACAGCGCTTATGGGGAGTAAAGCCGCAGACATATTGATTCATTCTATTGATAATCCTTCACAGGTTCTAGAATCAGCGGTATTACCTGTAAGGTTGATCGTTAGGGATTCATGTAGCAGTGTGACTAACGCACCATGAGAATCAACAGATAGAGCTGATTTCTTTTTTTACCTCATTACGAAACCGGTTTCGAACTATACCAAATAAGGAGTTGTTCACAAATGAAACAAGTTAAAATGATCGTCACAGCTAAGGATTCAGGAGAACGTTTAAGCGATAAGGGGAGCCTAGCTGTTCTAACTCGGGATGCCGGTGTTGTGGCAGATGTGGAACTTGATCCAAGCACAACTTATCAAAGTATCGTTGGATTTGGAGGAGCATTCACGGAAGCTGCTGCATACACCTTGTCTCGTGTAAGTGATGAGAAACGAGCAGAGGTCATTCGTAGTTATTTCGATCCTACTGAAGGATTGGGCTATAACATCGGGAGAGTACATATTCATAGCTGCGATTTCGCTCTTGGTAACTATACGTATGTGGAAGATAACGATACAGAATTAACTACATTTGATATAGCGCATGATCATCAGTGGGTGTTACCGCTAATTAAGGATGCGATGAAGGTGAAGGGGGGCGAGATCACCATGCTAGCTTCGCCTTGGAGTCCTCCGGCTTGGATGAAGACGAATGGGGAAATGAATAACGGTGG
This sequence comes from Paenibacillus macquariensis, assembly GCF_900156375.1. Classification (GTDB taxonomy): domain Bacteria; phylum Bacillota; class Bacilli; order Paenibacillales; family Paenibacillaceae; genus Paenibacillus_AQ; species Paenibacillus_AQ macquariensis. The sequence goes on along the minus strand of NZ_FTNK01000017.1, from coordinate 15,704 downwards.
CCAATTGAAACCAGAATACGCAGCAGTATGGGCACGTTATTACACTAAATTCATCGAAGCTTATGGCAAGGAAGGCGTTCCAATCTGGGGGATTACCGTTCAGAATGAGCCAGCTGCCGTACAAGTATGGGATTCCTGTATTTATAGTGCAGAAGAAGAACGTGATTTCATTAAAGATCATTTGGGTCCAATCATGCATCAAGAGGGTCACGAAGATGTAAAAATTCTAATCTGGGATCATAATCGTGACATCATCGTAGAAAGAGCATCCGTTGTACTATCTGATCCAGAAGCAGCTAAGTACGTGTGGGGTACAGGAGTACACTGGTACGTAAGTGAAGAATTTGAGAAGGTGGGTCAGGTGCATGATTTGTTCCCTGATAAACATCTACTATTCACAGAGGGATGCCAAGAAGGTGGCGTAAAGTTGGGTGAATGGTTCACAGGTGAAAGATACGGTAGAAATATGATTGGGGATTTGAATAACTGGATCGAGGGTTACTTAGATTGGAATATCGTACTGGACGAGACAGGTGGACCTAACCATGTAGGTAACTTATGCGATGCCCCAATCATAGCGGATACGTTGACAGACACGATTCACTACAATAGCTCTTATTATTACATTGGACATTTCAGTAAGTATATTGCGCAAGGGGCTGTACGTATTGGACAGAACTCCAAAGTAGATAGCTTACTCTCTACAGCGTTCTTAAATCCTGACGGTACGATCGTACTGGTTGTCCAGAATGAGACGGATGATGTGCAAAAGGCAACCATCGGCCTAGGAGATTGTATGTTGGAAGCTGAGTTAAAAGCGCATTCTATCGTCACTTACATTATGTCTAAGTAGGAGTGAATATCATGTCAAAGTACTATTACGAGAACAATACGTTTGTTATTGAGCAATTCGACCAAGCCAAACCATTCTCAAGCTTCCTACCAGGTATGGCGGGATTGAAGGGGATTCCGATGTGGACGTTCTACGTCAATCGTGGCCAAGGGGTATGTAGCTTCGGGATTCGGGATAAGAATTCAGCGATCATGGAATTCTCACCTGCTAGTATTACTTACAAGAACGTTGCAGCTAATGGATTTCGAACGTTTGTCAAAATCCAAGGACAAGACAGCATCTACGAGCCGTTTCAAACGGCTCGTCCTGATACACAAGCTTCTCGCGTGATGAGGATTTCACCGAATGGACTCACCATCGAAGAGACACATGAAGCGCATGGACTGAAGACGGTGGTAAATTATTTTAATCTACCGAATGATGATTATGCCGCGTTGGTCCGTCAGGTAGAAATTATTAATATTAGTAATAAATCTATTTCATTAGAATTGCTAGATGGAATGCCAGAAATTCTTCCGTACGGCGTGGAGAACGGTGGGTTCAAAGAGATTGGTAACCTCCTACGCAGTTGGATGGAAGTCTATAATCTAGAGAATGGTATTCCGTTCTATCATGTACGGTCTAGTACTGCAGATGAGGCACAAGTTAGCCAAGTCACGAGTGGACATTTCTATTTATCCTTTACAGGAGAAGGAAAGAGAATTGCTCCAATTGTAGACTTTGAAGTTGTATTTGGTGGGAATACATCCTTGATGTATCCGGATAACTTCGCTTCTGCTTCTCTCGCTGAGATTAACCAACAGCCACAATATCCGGTCAATAAAGTACCGTGTGGCTTCAGCGGGGTAACGAAGAACCTTGCTCCTAACGAGAGTCTAACCGTGAACACCATTATCGGCCATGTGAATGATATCGAGAAAATCAATGCCAAGGCAGATATGATATGTACGGCTGAGTATATTGCTCGTAAGCGAGAAGAAGCGAGTAGCTTAGTTGAAGATTTGACGTCAGACATTGCAACATATACATCATCCGAACTATTTGATGCCTACGCGAAGCAGTCTTATATGGATAATTTCCTCCGTGGAGGCTATCCGTTTATTTTGGATAATGAGGGAGAGGGCTTTGTTGTACATCTCTATTCTCGTAAGCATGGCGACTTGGAACGGGATTACAATTTCTTCTCACTCGCTCCTGAATATTACTCTCAAGGTAATGGTAACTTCCGGGATATGAATCAGAACCGTCGTAATGATGTGTTCTTTAACCCGAAGGTGGGTACGTTTAACATCAAAATGTTCTTCAGTCTGATGCAGGCGGACGGATATAATCCGCTCAGCGTACAGGGATGTAGCTTTAATGTCGTGTCTGAGAATGAAAGTAAGCTTAAGGAATTGCTCAGTAGTACAGTTGCAGATCATCATGAGGAATTAAGGGGGTTGTGTAGCGGGAAATTCACGCCAGGGAAAGTTATTAATTACTTAGCTGATCATGCTGTACAGCTTCATGTAAGCGAAGAACGTTTGCTAAGTGGCATACTGGCTCTTTCACAGCAGAATATCGAAGCCGGTTTCGGTGAAGGATTCTGGTCCGACCATTGGACTTACAATATGGACTTAGTGGACGGCTACCTCGACATATTCCCGGATAAGAAGGAAGAACTTCTCTTCGGAGATGAGACCTATGCTTTTTACGATAGTGCTGCTTATGTTCAACCAAGGTCTAAGAAATATGTTGTGCTTCATGATCAAGTTCGGCAGTATGATGCGCTGATCGAGGATGAGGATAAGCTAGAGCGTCTTGGACGGAAAATGAATGATACCAATTGGTTACAAACAGAGGGTGGCAAGGGCAAGATTTATCAGACAAATCTGTTTAGCAAAATCGTATCGTTAGCCTTAAATAAATTCGCTACGTTAGATCCATATGGTATGGGTGTGGAAATGGAAGCTAACAAGCCAGGATGGAATGATGCAATGAATGGTCTTCCAGGGTTGTTTGGCTCAGGTATGAGCGAGACATTTGAATTGAAGCGTATGGTGACTTTCTTGTTAGTAAGTGCGAAGCAATTCGGAGAGAAGTCTATTCGCTTACCTGAAGAAATAGCTGATTTGTTCCATGCGGTTCATCGTGCAGTCGTTAGCTATCAAGACGATCAGCTAGATTCATTCACTTATTGGGATAGCGTAGCGTCCCTTCGGGAAGCTTATCGTGATCGGATTCGGTATGGCATTACTGGAGTCGAGCAGGAGGTATCCTTGAACGTGATCGAAGAAGGATTCTCCGCATTGCTAGTTAAACTAGATGAAGGCATTGCGAAAGCAATAGCACTAGGTGATGGACTTACGCCTACGTATTTCCGGTTTGAAGCTACGGAATTTGAAAGAATCGTAGACGAGAATGGACAACCGGATTTGAATAGTAACGGGCTTCCTAGAGCCAGAGTACTGCATTTTGAAGTGTCCGCATTACCACATTTCCTCGAAGGCCCAACACGTTGGATGAAGACGTTGAGTGATCCACAACAGGCCCAAGAACTATATGACCGCATTAAGAAGACAGAGCTGTATGATAAGAAGACCCAAATGTATCAAACGTCCGTTAGTCTAGACTCAGAAGGTCATGAAATTGGACGCATGCGTGCATTCACACCGGGTTGGTTAGAGCGAGAATCCAATTTCCTTCATATGACTTATAAATATTTGTTAGGCTTATTGAAAGCGGGCCTTTACGAACAGTACTTCGGGGAATTGAAGACATCACTAGTTCCTTTCCTTGATCCGGCTGTGTATGGACGTAGCACGTTGGAGAACTCCTCATTTATTGCTACGGGTGGGAATCCAGATCCTGCGGTACATGGAAGGGGATTTGTAGCTAGATTGAGTGGATCTACAGCAGAATTCCTAAGTATGTGGAGAATGATGATGGCGGGCTCGAAGGTTTTCACTGTGAGTGATGGCGAATTAACACTTACGCTAACTCCAGCATTGCCAGGTTGGTTATTTGATGAGTCAGGGAAGGTATCCTTTACTTTCTTAGGAAACACACAAGTGAGATATTACAATGCTCGTCGAGTAGATACATTCGGTACGAATGCTGCCAAGATAAGTAAGATGAAGCTGCTTAAACGTGACGGTAGCACAGTCGAATACGATGGAGCTGTCATAAGAGGCGTAGAGGCGTTAGCCGTACGTGATGGTGAAGTCGAAGCGATAGAAATCTTCATGGATTAGTATGTAATCAGCAGATCTAGCCGAGGTGCTAAGGTCACTGACAAATAAGGCGACTTACCATTCGTTTCAGAATGAGAAGTCGCCTTTATTTATATTCTAGTATTTATTTCTCCATAGGAAACCTAAGCATGACCTGCGTTCCTTCTTCTATAATACTGCTTAAGATTAACCCATATTGTTCTCCGTACATCAATTTTGCGCGATCATTCACATTCTTGAGCCCATAACCTTTGGACTGGGATTCAAGCAAGAGACTAAGCCGTTCTTGCGGAATTCCGATGCCATTGTCCTTTACCTCAAAAATAATGCACTCATTCTCCAATTTTCCTGAAAGCATGATTGTTCCGCCTTCTTCTCGGTTCTCAATACCGTGAAGGATAGCATTTTCAATCAAGGGTTGAAGCATCAAGTTTGGCATATGGTAGATGAGAATCGCGTCATCGATTTGATATTCTACATCGAAGCTGTTGCTGTGCATAATAAGCTGGATTTTCATATAAGATTGAACATTAAGAATTTCGTCCGAGACTAGAATCATATTGTCGCCTTTATTGAGCGTAGTACGATAAAATGTCGATAACAACTGAGCCATTTCACTAATATCCGTCGCGCGAATTCGCAGTGCCCGCCAATTGATAAGCGAGAGCGAGTTGTACAAGAAATGAGGGTTGATCTGAGCCTGTAACGCTTTCATCTCATACTCTTTGCGGGCGATTTCCTTCACATATACGCTATTAATCAGTTCTTTCGTTTTCTCGACCATGTTCCCAAATCCTCTAATTAAGTCACCAATTTCATCTTTCGAATCGCTAGAGATGTTAACTTCCAATTGTCCCTCTTCCACCGTCCTCATGTTATTACGCAAACGTTCAATTCGTGTAATGAATTTACGGGAAAATAGGCTGCTAGCCACAGCTACAGCTACAATGCAAGCTACAATAATGAGCAGGATGGTTAAGACAATCGCCCAAGCTGAATCTGTTATTAAGTTCGTAGGTTTATATAAAATAACGTTCCATCCCGCAGTGGCGATATTGGATTGTAGTACAGTCTCCTTGGTGCCCCTCCAATACATTTCATCAACAGGTTTATCTGTGATTTGGGACAAGGTGTCCCCTTGCATATCATCCGTGGCATAAATTACTTGTCCGGAAGAATCCGTTATGAGGATCTCCGCACCTTGCGATTGTAAAGTCTCAAAGGGTTGAAATAAACTGTCTTTATTGATGTGTGCGAGCAAAACATTATCTTTGGGATCTATTTGTTTGGTGTCGATGATGCGTCGAACACTGTACATATTATGGTTATCGGATACCCACTGGACATCGGTCGATTTCATGACACCAGGATACCAATCCATGTCTATAATCTCATCGATGGGCAACACGGTTTGTCCATGTTGATGTAGGTTACTCCCCGTGTATAATGTAATGCGTTCAACGCCCACATTCAAAGAACGAGCTGTATAGAAATTTTGATCAATGACATTGACCAACTGGTCGTACATTTCAAAGGTACTGGTATACGTATGATTGGCAGCATTCACAATCTCCTGGTCGAAGCTGAGGTAATTCATTATCTTATTGTAACCTTCAAGTTGGCTATTTAATGTCAGAGCACTTTGTTGTAGCGCAGCATTTAAATCAGATTTGGACTGCTCAATCAGGAGTGATCTGGTTTGTGAGTAACAAAATCCCCCCAATACGACGACAGGAATCATGCTAATGAGTAAAAAAGCTAACTTGATTTTAGTTTGAAATTTCATGTTATGAATGTATTCCTTAAAAGTCTGCCAGGTTCGCATATTAATTCTCTCCATAATCAAGGGACTTCTGGTTAGACTGTCGGAATTTCTCGGGAGTATGTCCGTAGAAATCCCTGAAATTCTGGCAGAAGTAAGAAATGTTACGATAACCGACGGCACTACATATATCTGATATTTTCAGATGCGTATTGGTCAGCATTTCCTTCGCTTTTTGCATCCGCACGTTTTTAATATATTTATTTAACCCGCATCCGGTTTGCCTCTTGAACATCGAACTCAGATAATGGGGAGACAAATACACTTTGGTAGCAAGAAGTTCCAGACTGAGATCATCGGCATAATTTTCTTCAATATATTGTTTAGTGGCTGAGATATCATGATTATGAGCGGGCTCCATTTGGTTGGAATCCTGTTCAAGTCGAGTGATGCCTTCTATAATAATAGCCTTGATATCTCTCAAATCTTCAGACATGTATATTCGTTCAATGCCTCTGTTTAAATCCATTTCAGAAGCGGTTGTAGTAAATCTCATCACTTCTTGATAAACGGTAGAAAACGTATGTTTCACATATAATTGAGAAAACTGTACCTGTCTAACATATTTTTGATAAAGAAGTTCTGTATTGGCTCTGAGACTGAAATGATCTCGCTCTTTCAGACTACTCCGTATCTGTTCTAATATGTGGTTGTCTGCTAGATTGGGGAACCCTTGATCAGAGAAAATCAATTCATTCTTAGCATCGAATACGAAAGTATCTGGTAAAAAGAATCGATATTCCATCCACTTCTCCAATTGGGGTAGTATGCCAGCTAGATCTTGTATCGCAGTGAGTTCCTCGTTAATCGCGAGGTAACAATTCACTCTATATTTAATCAGAATATGATCGTGTATACACGTCGCTAATTCACGATAAGAAATAGGTGAGATCATATCGTGCCCAGGAAATAGTAGAAGACTCTGACATCCATTCAAATTCAAATAATCGGCTGGGCATCCCAATAGGGACAGTAGAAAGTCTTCAAATTCCGGACCCACATTTTCAAAGAAGTCTTTCTCGAATTCAAGTAACATTACTGTATGATAATGAGTTGGCAATCCGAGCGAGAACCCTTTGATAGAGGGTTGTTCTCCGATACCATTAACCAGGGTGAATAGAATATGTTTCTTCACTAAGGCTTGTTTCATTTGGGATGCTTCGTCTTTATGCTGTCGTTCCGTTAACTCCCCGATAACTCGTTCCATCGTATTGCGAAATGCTTCCACATTGACTGGCTTAAGAAGATAGTCGGAGACACCTAGAGCAATTGCTGTCTTAGCGTATTCAAATTCTGCGAAGCCGCTGAACAAGATTACCTTCATATTAGGGTGTAGCTTTAGAACCTCTGTAGTTAGTTGCAATCCATCCATCAATGGCATTCGCACATCGGTAAATAGGATATCAACGGATTGCTGTTCTAAGTAATCAAGCGCTTTACGACCGTTTTCTGCCGTCTCCAACTTGAGGGGGAAACCGAGTTCTTGAATAAGGAAGGAGATCCCTTCCCGTTCTTCCTCATGATCGTCTACTATCAACATTGTTAACATTTATGTTTTCCTCCCAAGCTGCTATAGAGGTTGTTCAAAAAGTCATCTTGTGATCACGAAGTATAACAAGAAGCGTATTCGACATCTGACTTTTTGAGATCGCACTAGTAGTATTCTATTATATCACTTACAGAAGGAGCAATTTCACTTCGTAAAAGTGAGTATTATTTGGTATAAAACGCAATTTATTGGTGTTTACGATCCCTAGGGTAGAATCTTAAAATATAGAAGTAAACTATATTTCAGAAGAGATAGTGTAATGGTTTCTTCTTGGGTTAAAGGCAAGCCGGCGCTTTGAACCCACTATCTATTACAATCCAAGTTATTACATCAGGGAGGTTCTTGTTATGTTACTAAAAACAAAGCGCACATGCTCCGTTGTTCTAGCATCATTATTAGCGATATCCATTGTCGGTTGTTCGAGCGCTGACAATACCAATAACAATACGGCAGTTACAAATTCGGATGATCCAGCATGGGTGGAAGCAAAGACGACTCCATTTGGCGCATATCCTGATACGGTTACGTATTCCGTGGGACAGATGGCAACCAAATTTACGCAGCTTTCTGGATCACCATATGAGAAGGACAATGCTACAAACAATGCATGGACAAGATATTTCAAGGATAAACTCAACGTGCAAAACACAACGAAATTCGAAGCAAATGATGGGACGGACTATAATCAAAAGGTTTCGATGGCCATTGTAAGTGGTGATATTCCGGATCTTATGGTTGTTCCTGATTATGCAACTTTGCAACAACTTTATGAAAACGATCTCATTGCTGATCTTACCGACGCCTATAAGAACACTGCCAGTGACCGAATCAAGGAAATTTATGATTCTTACGGTGGCCGTGTTATCGATAATGCAACATTTGATGGAAAAATCATGGCGATTCCTACGACAGAAATCTCGCACGGTCCTGGTATCCTTTGGTTGCGTAAAGACTGGATGGACAAATTAGGTCTTGAGGATCCCAAATCTATGCAGGATGTTGAGCATATTATTGCGCAGTTCGTAGAAAAAGATCCAGGTGGAAATGGCGCTGGAAAAACGATTGGTCTTGTTGTTGATAATGAGAATGTTGCCGGAGTCTCTGGTGGACAGTACTCATTGAATAACATCTTCTCGTTGTATGGCGCATACCCGAAACAGTGGATTGATAATGGAAGCGGACAAGCCGTATACGGATCCGTTCAACCTGAAATGAAGCCTGCGATTACGAAGATCGCGGATATGTATAAGAAGGGCTTGATCGATCGTCAATTAGCTGTACGTACAGGTGATGATCGCAAAGCACTACTTACTAGCGGAAAAAGTGGATCGTTCCTTGATAACTGGTGGGGTAGTTGGACTGTAGCGGACTCTATTAAATTGAATCCGGATGCGAAGTGGGTTTCTTATGTTGCACCACAATCAGAGGATGGATCTGTAACTATGTTCACAGGTAATCCTTCAAGTAGTTACCTTGTTGTTCGCAAAGGATTTGCCAATCCTGAACTTGCTGCTAAAATCGTGAGTCTTCAATATGATTATCAACGATATCAGGAAAAAGACCCAGCAACGTTAAAAACATTTGCGGATTATAGCTCACTTAATGTAGCAGGATCTCCAATATCGATTAACATCGATTATTACGATGCCTTTTACCGTAATGTTGACATTATGAAAGAAGCGTTAGCAACGGGAGATACAAGTAAATTAACGATGAATAATGATATAAGCGCGTATAACTCATACAAGAAATATCTTGAAGATGAGAAAAATGGCGTGAAGATGGATTCAAACGCATGGGCTGGTTATGAGTCCAGTATTACGACCGCAAGCTTGGTTAAAGAATCAAACATCAAAGAAGTAAGTCCGGTATTCTTCGGAAGTACGCGTTCCATGCCATTGAAATGGCCAACATTAACAAAAATGGAGCTTGAAATGTATTTGAAGATCATTACTGGAGATCAGACTCCTGACGCATTCGATCAATTTGTGGCTAGCTGGAACAAAACGGGCGGAGAAGTCATCACGAAGGAAGTTAATGAAGCAATTACATCCAAATGACGTTGAAAGAGTTGATCCTAAATGAAAAATAAAAAAGATCAGAGAGCGTTCCACCTCATGCTCGCACCGGGTATGATATTCCTAATTATTTTCTCATTTATTCCGATGTTTGGTATCGTGATGGCATTTCAGAACTACATTCCCGCTAAAGGAATTAGCGGTTCGTCATGGGTAGGGCTTGATAACTTTAAGTTCATGCTCCAGATTCCAGACAGCAAGCAGATATTTGCTAATACAATCGTCATTGCTGTATGGAAAATCGTTGTAGGTACTATTGTGTCCATCGTGTTCGCCTTACTATTGAATGAGATTCGTGTTAAGACCGCCAAGAAATTCATGCAGACCGTTGTTTATCTGCCGAATTTCTTATCATGGGCCATATTGGCTACCGTCGTGATGAATATATTCTCATACGAAGGTCCAGTAAATGCAGTATTAGGATGGTTTGGTATCGATCCTGTCTTATTTATGGCTAGCAATGACTGGTTCAGATCTATGCTAGTATTCACTGATGTATGGAAGGGCTTCGGATATGGTTCAATTATATATCTGGCATCTCTAACATCTGTAGACCCAGGGCTGTATGAGGCGGCTTCCATTGATGGAGCCAATCGATTTAAACAGCTGTGGTATATCACACTACCTGGACTAATGCCTACGATTTTACTTGTTACGACTTTAAACTTACCTAACGTATTGAATGCCGGATTTGACCAGATTTTCAATCTGTATAATCCGCTTGTGTACGAAACAGCCGATATCATTGATACCTATGTTTATCGTGTCGGACTCGTAGAGAGACAATATAGTTTGGGAACGGCAGTTGGACTATTACGTTCAGTAGTCGGAATTATTTTGATTCTTTCCGCCAATAAGTTGGCTCAAAAACTTACAGATTATCGTATTTTCTGAAAAAGGGGGTGGCCCTCATTACCGCTGAAAAATTAAAGAGCCGCATTGCGGATTGTATTATCTGGACAATGCTGCTGGCATTTACCTTGTCCTGTCTTATTCCCTTAGTCAACTTGTTAGCTATTTCATTCAGTGACAACGCGGCGGCTTCCGCAAACCTTGTTAGTATTTTTCCTGTTAATTTTACATTCAGCTCATATGAAAAACTGTTGTCGGACACCCAATTTTGGCGTTCTTTTATGATATCAGTAGAACGGGTATTCTTGGGTATCATCGTCAATATGTCATTAATGATTCTTACCGCCTATCCGTTATCTAAAAGTTCAAAAGTATTTCATGGACAGAAAATTTACATGAATCTCGTTATTTTCGCAATGTTATTCTCGGGTGGTCTGATTCCTACATTTATGGTAGTGAAAGAGCTTCATCTGTTGGATTCCATTTGGTCGCTAATCTTACCAGGGGCCGTGCCGATAGGAAATGTCATTTTGCTTATGAATGCATTCCGTGCGGTGCCGAAGCCTTTGGAGGAAGCTGCAACGATAGACGGAGCTTCACAGTGGACCATATTGCTTCGTATTTATATTCCAGTGGTTATGCCTACGCTTGCTACGGTTATGCTGTTTACAATCGTTGGGCATTGGAATGATTATTTCGGAGCTTTGGTGTATATTAATCAAGCTGCCAATTATCCTTTGCAAACCTATATCCAGCAGCTTAGCGTAGAAGTTCAGAATGTAACCGATCCTGCTAAATTGATGGAATTGGCCAAAATTTCTGATAAGACTTTGAATGCTGCCAAAATTGTTGTTTCCACATTGCCTCTGCTTATTATTTATCCTTTTATGCAGAAGTATTTTGTATCAGGGATCGTAGTTGGCTCAGTTAAAGAATAAGCTAATGACGAAAGAATAGAACATATTTATAGGGCCGCTATGAAAGTTCATAGCGGCCTCGTATTTAAAATGAACATAAATTTTATGCAGATATAATCGCAGATGAGAAAGGTTTGAGAGAGACAATGAAAAAGACATGGTGGAAAGAAGCGATAGGTTATCAAGTGTATCCAAGAAGTTTTATGGATTCGAACGGAGACGGAATCGGCGATATTCAAGGGATGATATCGAAGCTGGATTATATTAAAGATCTAGGCATTGACGTTATTTGGATTTGTCCAATGTATAAATCCCCGAATGATGATAATGGATATGACATTAGTGACTATCAAGACATCATGGATGAGTTCGGAACGATGGAAGATTTCAATTCTTTACTATCGGAAGTCCATAAGAGAGGCATGAAGTTAATTATCGACCTTGTCATCAATCATACGAGCGATGAGCATCCTTGGTTTGTTGAATCTCGCTCTTCGAAGGATAATCCAAAGCGGGATTGGTATATCTGGAAAGATGGTAAACAAGGTGAGGAACCTAACAATTGGGAAAGTATTTTCAGCGGTTCGGCTTGGAAGCATGATGAAGTGACCGATCAATATTATCTTCATATTTTCTCTGAGAAACAGCCTGATCTGAACTGGAGCAATCAAGAAGTTCGACAATCGATTCACCAAATGATTAATTGGTGGTTAGATAAAGGAATTGATGGATTCCGTGTAGATGCGATCAGCCATATTCATAAAGAAGAGGGCTTGATGGACATGAACAATCCAGAAGGTCTGAAATACGTTGCCTCTTTTGATAAACATATGAACGTGAAGGGGATCCAACGCTATTTACAAGAACTGAAAGAAGAAACATTTTCTAAATACGATATTATGACGGTTGGGGAAGCCAACGGCGTGAGTACGGAGGATCCTGAAGACTTGATCGATTGGATTTGTGAGGATAAAGGCAAGTTCAATATGGTATTCCAATTCGAGCACATGGGGTTATGGAACCATACAAGCGAAGGTAGAAACCTAGATATTCTAGGGTTGAAGAGAACATTAACGAAGTGGCAGAAATCGCTTGAAGGCATTGGTTGGAATGCGTTGTTTATTGAGAATCATGACCAAGCTAGAAGAGTCTCCGTATGGGGAAATGACGATGAGTATTGGTATGAAAGTGCGACAGCTCTTGCCGCCATGTATTTCTTTATGCAAGGTACTCCGTTTATTTATCAAGGTCAGGAACTTGGGATGACGAACGTTCAATTCCAAACGATTGAAGAATACGATGATGTCGCTGATCGGAATATGTACCGTTTGAAGAGAGAAGAGGGCATTCCTCACGAAGAAATCATGAAGATCATTTGGGCCTCAAGTCGAGATAATTCAAGAACACCTATGCAGTGGTCTTTAGAAGAAAATGGAGGATTTACGACAGGTAAACCTTGGATGGGAGTAAATCCAAACTATAAACACATTAATGTTCAGGATCAGCTTCAAGATGAAGGTTCCGTTCTGAATTTCTATAAGAAGATGATTAAGATGAAGAAAGACAATGATATTTTCACATATGGTATCTATGATCTTCTGTTGCCGGAACATCCAACAGTATATGCTTACACACGTACATTAAACGATGAACAGGTGCTGATAATCACGAATTTGTCTGACAATACGGTGGAACTGAGTGAGAAAGATTGTAATCTAGCGGATGCGTTGTTAACTCTCGCTAACTATGTGGATTGCGAGAATAGCTTATCCCTGCGTCCTTATGAAGCAAGAGTATATCAAATGAAATCATAGAATTGTTAAATGGGAGGTTAATACGAATGAATAATCAGATGAATACATCTATTTTGGATGAAATGAAAATATTCGTACCCAGCGAAGCTAATCGCGCAGTCTCTTTCACGAATAAGGAGGCAGCATATTACTTCACGCAATCTCATGAGACCAATCATGTGGAGCATGCTTTCTTTGAGGGAATGAATATTGCTAAGAATAGAATTTTCGGTGGGTACACACTATTTACAGGCGAGGCTATGCTGGATAATCGAAATTCTGAAGTCTGGGTATATCCATATAAGATGATTCGTACGCATAAAGATCTGACGGAAGAGCTTTGGATGTTTGATTATAAGAATATCATAGAAGTGAATCTTGCAGGTGCAGAGCAAGCTATTGGTATTTCCTTAAAGGGAGACCATGTTGAATATTTGAACCAACAAGATGATATTGCCTTTTTCCGCTCCATGGGGGGAGATTGGATTATCGCTGTAAGTGCAAAGAATAGCCAACCCTTACAGCTTGAACAGCAAATTGTGTATACCTCTGTAGATGCTGGTGGATTCTATATCGCTGTAGGCAAGACGTCCGATGAAGCAGCGGCCTTGATTCATGATACGAGAGACAATAGTGTTAATCTGAAGAATGAACGGTTTAAGCGCATGGAGGATTTCTTGAATCATAATGCCTATTTAACAAGCGATAATGACACGCTTACCATGGCTTTGAATTGGATGAGTATCACGATGGACCAATTGGTCACTAGACAACAAGGTGATGGTATTTATGCTGGTTTGCCTTGGTTTAATGAATACTGGGGTCGTGATCAATTTATTTCAGTTCCGGGAGGAACGTTAGTGACGGGACAATTCGAGACCGCTAGAAATATCTTGCTGTCATTTGCAGTATTTCAGAACACGGACGAGAACTCTAAATATTTTGGTAGAGTGCCCAATATCCTTGCCCCTGAGAATATTGACTACCACACGACGGATGGTACACCACGTTTTATTATTCAATTGCAGGATTACGTTAAATACTCAGGAGACACGGCCATCATCAAAGAGCTATACTCCGCTGTACGCAACAGTATAGAAGGAGCCATTAGGTACTGGGTTGATGATAAGGGATACCTGATGCACGCAGATAATGAAACTTGGATGGATGCTCGGGATATCAATCTGGAATCGTACTCTCCAAGAGACACTCGTGCTAATGACATTCAAGCGCTTTGGTATAATCAGCTACGGGCGGGTGTATACTTTGCTGAATATATGAATGATACGGTTCATGTTGATAAATGGAACGGTATTGCTGACAAGTTGAAGGGTAATTTCGACTTGGATTTCCGAGATGATACACATACCTATTTGGCAGATCGTTTGGATGCAGAAGATCAACCGGAATTCTCATTGCGTCCGAATCAATTGTTTGCTTTTGAAATGTTTGAAGATACTGAATTTAAATGTAAAGCAACTCGTACGGCATGGGAAGAACTCGTATTTCCATGGGGCGTTGCTTCTCTAGATAGACATCATCCTTATTTCCATCCGTTTCATTTAACACATCATTACCCAAAAGACGAAGCGTATCATAACGGCACGGTCTGGACCTGGCTGAATGGCATTGCCATGCAGCGCATGATTGAAGTTGGGCAAATTGAAACGGCATATACACTTTTCAAGAACATGAACTGGCAAGCCTTGAATCTTGGAGTCGTTGGTGGACTTCCCGAGAACATGGATGCGTATCCTCAAGACGGTCAGACGTGGGCGAAACTTACAGGTGCGTATCTACAAGCTTGGTCTAATGCCGAGCAGTTACGTGTGTGGTATCAGTACTTTTTAGGCATCCGGCCTGATTTGATTAATCATACCCTGACGATTGCTCCTCGAATTCCTGAAGAGTTACAAGTGTTGGATTATCATGTGAAGGTTGGAAAGGGACACATTGAGGCGCACTTCACCCGTAACGTTGAACACACATACCGTTATTCCTTTATTGATATTGAGATTCAGGCTGTGATCGACATATCACCGTTCGAGGTTGTGCAGATTCACGTTGAATCTAATTCGGAATTAACGGTATGTCAGACAGAAGATTGCTTAACGGTTATACTGCGGGATGCGAATCATAACGTAGTGAAGGAGACCCAAGTATCCAAATCTGCATCACGTGCCGAGCAAGATGAGCGGAACAATCAATTGCTACAAGATGTCAAGTTCGCAACACCATTAGGCTTAGAGAATCATCCTGTTATTAAGTTATAAATAAGAAGAAACCGATAAAGGCGACTTTCCATTCAGAGTGAACTGTGACCGTATTTGTGGAAAGTTTGAAAAAGAAGACCTTCCTTAGGCAGTGAGCAGATGACTTCTGAATTCATCAGGAGTCATCTTTTTTAATGCCCATTGATATCGTTCAGAGTTATAGTAAGTGATATAGTCATCGACTTGTGCTCGTAACTCCGTGAGGGTCATACATGACCTATACTCTAAATCATCCTTCATATGGCCGAAGAATGTCTCCATGGAGGCGTTATCCCAGCAGTTACCTTTACGGGACATGGACTGTGTAAATCCTGCTTTACGGACGAGAAGACGGAATTTGGGGTGTGTATAGTGC
>NZ_FTNK01000058.1 GCF_900156375.1 Paenibacillus macquariensis | reverse complement strand
TAATTCCATTTTCAACGGGTATCATCATCAGCGGTGCTACAGTAGTATCAGCTGCTCCAATTTTAATGGGTTTTGGTAATCACACGGTTGAAGTTATTGACGGTTCTGGAGAATCAACTATGCCACCCGAAGCAGGTGGTTTTGCTTTCCCAATTCCCTTCGCAGGTACTGTTCAAAATTTGCAAATAAGTGTAGATTTATTGGTTGCTTCTGTCGTTTCTATAAATACTCTCGGTCTTCAATATGATTTTACAGTATTCCTCGCACCATCAGTTCCTAATAATGGGATTGATCATAGTTCTTCCCCTTACGTTACAACTCCACTGACTAGTTCGGTTAGATTTGGTTTTCCGAATAATATCATTACAGCTGGTACTTTCCGTACCGCAACGAATATAAATGTTGGGGGATCATTAATAGTTGCTGCGGGTGATCGTATTGGTATTCGCGTAAGGACGCTTATATCGACGGATCCCTCAGCAGCCGATATCACCCAACTATCATTTAGCGCCAGTCTATTTTATACTCCTTCTTAATAAGCCCCAAGTATTGTAATTATAAATTTGTTTCATAGTTTAGGTTACCAGAAAACATTTCTCGTCTATTAAGCATACATTACTGCCCTTAATAAAGAAGAGGAGCAGTTGCTACAGCAACTGCTCCTCTTTCTGTTGAACCTATGGGTAGAACTACTTGCATTTCCCTACCCAGTGCTATTCCATGATTACTTCCGATTAGGTATCAATTGAACAAATCTGCCCGTTAGCTTAATAAAAAGAGCAAGATACCGAAGCACCTGCTCATCAATGTGTGTCATTCAACTATCGTGTCCCGTTGGCTTAATCCTCTAACCTGTATTGTTTATTGTTTACAATCTCTTCGATGACCAGATGGATAGCATCAGCATTTGTCTGACTCGTATCGAGCAAATGTATATCTTTAAATCCTGATTCTTTGAATTCTTCGATTAAAATAAGACACCGCTCCCCCATCTGGTGTTCGGGCAACCTCAATTGGTCTCTTTTTAACAGAGTCTCATGGTCAGTCCATAAAACCACATAGACGATATTTTCGGTTAACCCCTTCAACTTATCTTTAAGCCAATATGCCTCATCTGGGAAAGTAACATAATCAATTACAACATCAATTCCATTGAGAATGAAATTTTGAGTAAGACTCAAGATATTATTCCAAATAAGGGATAGCTCCAGTTTGCTCTCCCAAGGCTTCTGACGACCATTAATGTGCATACGGCTTACATCATCACCTGAAATATATGCACTGTTTTTTAAGACACTCACTAATCTACTTGAAGTCGTTGACTTCCCGACTCCTGCTGGTCCTGACACTATATAAACTGTTTGCATCAACAATCCCCATCCCTTTATGGGGTATTGTACCATATTTCTAAAGAAGAGGATTATTACGCTATCCTGCCCGTTAGCTTAATAAAAAGAGCAGGATACAGAAGCACCTGCTCATCAATGTGTATTATTCAACTATCGTTCCCCGTTAGCGTAATGATTTATTTGTTTTTAAGCTTTTCTTCTTGGTACCGTTCTAAGGCTTCTTTTGCCAAATCACGCCTGGGCAGTATGGAGTTACTTTAAAACTGAAAATTACTAGCTAAATATTTACCTACAAAAATACCACTAGCTGCTGCTTGTGATAATGAATGTGTAACTCCTGAACAATCTCCAATTACATATAATCCATGAATATTTGTTTGGAAATTTTCGTCAGTTTCTATTATTGGCGAATAAAACTTTCCGTCCATTCCATAAAGCAATGTATCCTCATCAATTGCTTCACCAATAAATTTTTCCAAATAGTTTATAAATCCCTGCAGGATTTGAATATATAGTAAAGGAATTTCTTTAGTTAAGTCCCCAAATTCAGCGTTTAACGTAGGCTGTATTCGATTATTATACATATTTTCTTTTGTTGTAGACTGTCCCTCCCTTAAATCTCCAAAACGTTGTACTACAATACGGTCGGTACCTTTATTTATTTCACCGATAACCTTATGTGCATACATATTTGCTTCTTTAAGAGTAGAAAAATACGTTGGAGTGAACAAAGTAAAGTTCAAGTTAGAAGTTCCAATCTCTTGCTCTCGAAAATTTTGACCATCAGGCATGACTAAACCTTCTTGATATTTACGAATGATTCTTCCTTTAGGATTCATGCAATAAGTACTTGAAATGATATCTTCATGTGCATAAGCAAGTTTTGTTTCAAAGGTATCTTCCAAAATTAAACGTAGCTGTTGTTCTGCCATTTCAACTCTAATACCTAAATCTAAACGAGTTTTTCCTTGCTTAACTCCAAGACTGGAACATTGTTTTTTTAACCAATCTGTCCCAGATCGTCCTGTTGCAAACACTACATGCTGAGATTGGATATTCCCTTGATTTGTAATTAAAGTAAAAGAATTATTATCTTTTTTTATATCTTGCACATCCACCTCAAATTGAATATCTATCTTGCTTGATAAAACTTTATAAATTTGTTGGAAAATTTTTGTTGAAAGTGAAGTGCCAAGGTGCCTCACCTCAGTAGTTAACATCTGTAAGTTGCATAATTGGGCTCTTTTTGATAGTTCTGTATTAGCTGTAGAATATTTTATAACCGAGTCTCCACCAAAACGGCATAAAATTTCGTCAACTTCATCCATTAATTGTAGAAGATTCTCTCTACCTACTTTTTGCTCTAATTCGCCGCCAAAATCACTTGTATAATTAAACTTTCCTTCTGATTTACCCAAACCAGCAAAACCAAAATATTTCTCGCATACATTACAATTGCATATTCCGCCTCGATCTAAAGGACAATTTCTCTCCTCTAAAGATTTTCCTTTTTCAAGAATTAATATCTTTTGATTACTTTGAGATAAGGTATATGCTAAAAAAAAACTACTTACACCTGAACCGATAACTGTAATATCATACATCTATTTACACCTTCTTTAATTAATAAGTAATAATTTCTATATGAGCATTTTACAATAAGTTTATAAAGTTAACAAAAAGGCAACTCACTTTTCTTATTAGGCTATCCTGCCCGTTAGCTTAACCATCATCGGTTAGCGGTACACAATCTTGTCATCCGACAAATGCCATGTTGTCGGGTACAATTGATTCGAACCTACTTGGTCCCATAAAAAACAAAAAAAGCTGCTAATAAGCGGTATTTAATGAAATATTATTGTTGTCACCTGAAATTTGTAAACGTCCCGAGCTTGACTCCGTGGCTAACGGTACATGTTCTTGTCCTCTTATGTCGGAGGACGGAATTTTGCCTGTTCATCTATTAAGGTCTTCTATATTCGGATGTCAAGAATCTATTTCTGTTACCGTTAAGTATCTTCACTCTTTTAATCAGAGTAAAAGAAAAAGCTGATCTTTAACAAATAAAAGATCAGCCCTTTTTCTAATTATCATTTTGAATTTTTCTTGCATATATCATAGACATTTCAGAAGTGACATATGCTTGTCTCCTTAAAATTTCATTTTCTCGGCTGGGCTACTATTTAAAGTAAATTACTCCGCTTTATCCTGATCTTCTGGCATGAGTAACTGATCTGTTGGTATGGTGTCGTCCATCCAATTATCAATTGAATCTTGAGCAAATTTGAGATCTTCTTTATCCACACGGTCATAGGAAATGCCGTTCAATCGTATGCTCTCACCCATAACCGTATAACTTGTAATTTGAACTTCGCTTCCGGTTAGTAGTTGTTTGCTCAGATCAATAATGAATTTAGGTTTCATGTCCGTCTGGAGGTTAGAACCCATAATATCTAGTAATTGTGGAATCTTAATGATTTGATTTAGGTTCATCAACTTATTTGCTACCTGATTTAAAAAGACCTGTTGTCTCTTCGTACGATTGAAATCAGTATCCTCACGATAACGCACATAATTTAAAGCATCCGTACCATTATAAATAGACTGATTTGCTTTAATCGTGAATTTCTCATGGTCTACGCCTTTATTTACGATATCCTTCTCAATTGGAAGTTCCACACCGCCTAGCTCATCCACCGCATCCCTTAATCCAACAAAATTAATCGTAGCATAGTAGTCTAACTTATGGTCGAGTAAAGCCTCCATGGTATTTTTCGCCATCAGTTGTCCGCCAAAAGCGAAGGAATGATTGATCTTATCCTTCTTTCCTCTTCCTATAATTTCCGTATAGGTATCTCGCGGAATTGAAACCAATAATACCTTTGATTCTTTAGGTCTTATCACCGCATAAATCATCGTATCTGAACGCGCCGTTTCATGTCCACGCTGGTCTGTACCTAATAGTAAAACAGAAAAAGGTTTCACCGTTTCTACTATAGGAGTAGTTACATCCCCGTTCCCGTCTAGCGGTTTATATGACTTCTCCTCTAACGTGCTCACTA
>NZ_FTNK01000066.1 GCF_900156375.1 Paenibacillus macquariensis | reverse complement strand
TTGCTTTTTGTTAATTGTCTACTTGACAGGGGTCACTTCAACAATGGAGTGGTTTCTTTGGATAGAACTTCTCTTTTATTGAACTAGCTTGTTCCGTTGGCTCAATAACAGCCAATTATAATTTTTTCTTTTGTATTCTTTCAATAAATAACCAAGTGTAATAAATTAACCAAAAAACAATAGGAACTAAAAACACATAAGGTCTCTTATTTGCTGGAAGAAAGTAAAATAAATATAGCCCAATTATTAGCATTGGCGGCATTAAAATAAAATATTTCTTTTTATCCACATTCATCCCCTCCCTTTTGTTTAATATTAACAAAAATACCACCATCTTGTTCAACTAAACTGCCCGTTAGCTTAACGAAAACAAGGAGCAGCTGCCGTGGCAAACTGCTCCTTGTTTGATTCAACTATCGTGTCCCGTTAGCTTAATGTGAAATGGCAAACCAAGCGAATGCCGAAGCTTTGAATAGTGTTATTTAACGGACACTATCTCCTGTCTATTCTTCTAAAAGATATTTATAAAAACTGTTTAAATCATTACCACATATAATTATTTCTTCTACATCCATTGGTATAAAAGGAATTTTAACGATTTTCATTTCATTATCCCTTAAATCATAAGCGAATGCTTCTCCTCCGCCATCACTTCCAATTAATAAGATCCCTGGAGCAAATTCTTGAACTGAATAGTCTTTATTTAATTCAACAAGTTCATTCATTGACCATAATCTTATATATGAATTTCCAACGGACCCTTCCATTCCATTAATTTCACTCAATAATTCAACATAATCATTAGGGAAACTAATCCCTAACTGTGCTTCAATTTCTGATATTAATTTTTGCTCAATACCTGGATTATTATCAATTTCGTTTTTGAAATGGTCTATAAAATAATTTTTCATTCTGTATCCCCTATCTTTAAGAGTCTTTCTTAGCATGTGTTATTCGCGAAGTGATTCAACTATCCTACCCGTAGTTGAGAAAAGGCAACCGATCACAAGAAGCCGGTTGCCTTCAAATTCTTTATTAACCTATCGTATCCGTTAGTGCAATCATCTAGTAAATAGAGCAATCAGTTCAAGCTTTAGCGGGCTCATGCTCGCATGGCGTGCTCGATTCGCTTATCCGGCAAGAACCAGATCATGGCAACAAGTATGAAAAAGAAGCCGGATATCCAAGGACTCGCATATGCTGTCAAGGCCGCGATCAAGTAGAGCAAGGGAGATAATTTGCCCTTCCAGTCTTTGCCCATCGCCAGAACAAATGAGGAATCACCGGAATGCTGGTTAATAATCGCGCGCTGAAGCAGCCAGTATGCAAGCGACGCGAGTAGTAAAACAATACCGTATAACGCCGTTGGCGTGGCTGCAAAATGGTTCTCCCCCATCCAAGCCGTCGTGAACGGCACAAGGGATAACCAGAAGAGTAGCAGTAGGTTGAGCCACATCAACCGCCCGTTCATCGTTCGAACCATGTGCAGCAGATGATGATGATTGTTCCAGTAGATCCCGATATATACAAAACTAAAGATGTAGCTAAGAACCTTTGGGCCGAGTTCTACCAGCGCATGCCAGTCATGGCCTTCCGGCACTTTAAATTCCAACACCATGATCGTAATGATGATCGCCAACACACCATCGCTGAACGCTTCCATCCGATTCGATTTCAAAGTATTTCACCTTTCCTCGCTTCGCGCTTTTTAATCTATTCAATACCAGTACTTTGAATAAAACCCTTCATCTTGTCAAGCAAAACTTTCACGAATTGCAATCTCATATTCCAACAGTGCTTATACCTCACTCAACTATCATGACCGTTAGTTAAAAGATTTGCACAGTATCGTCCGAATGCGACAGAACAAGACCAACTATTAATATGTTGGCCGACTCCAGTAATTCCTTATTCAACTATCGTGTCCCGTTAGTTGAACAACCGCTGCCAGTAATTTACTGACAGCCATTTTATTTACTAAGGGGATTCTTTAATTAAGTTGTAGAAAACGTATGATTTC
>NZ_FTNK01000018.1 GCF_900156375.1 Paenibacillus macquariensis | reverse complement strand
GTTTCACCAACTCCTGGTCCTGTTGGACCTGTTACTCCCGTTGCTCCAGTTGCGCCAACTCCTGGACCTGTGGGACCTGTTACTCCTGCTACGCCCGTTGCTCCAGTTGCGCCAGTCGCTCCTGTAATTCCAACTCCCGTAGGTCCTGTGACTCCTGTGGCCCCCGTTGCACCTGTAGCACCTGTCGCTCCTGTCGCTCCTGTGGCTCCTGTGGCTCCTGTGGCTCCTGTGGCTCCTGTGGCTCCCGTAGGTCCTGTCGCCCCTGTGGCTCCTCTAGTAAATAACCCAAGAGCTAAAGAAATAGATATCTGAATGAGTCTGATTTGTTCAACTAGCTCATCCTTACAAGCTCGGTCTACACACAATTGAAGAACAAAAGCTAACAATTGTGCCAGTAACTGTTGTAGGTTTGTTCCAACACTTATAACTGAGAATGGAGTTACCTCCGTGGACACAATAGTCATTTCCAATATTGATAGAAGTTCTGTTGGATCTGGTTCTTCACATTTTGTTTTTTTCAAGAACTTTCTAAGTCGTTGCAACACTCTTTGTAGGTTAGCAATATTGAATGGCGTTGGATTCGTAAGCGCAGGAGGTACCACCTCACCGAGCTTAATTATGATGTGTAACAAATCTTTAGCTTCTGCATCATCATGACATGGTTCACATTCTTTCATATGTCTGTATCTCCTCCTATGTTTTTTTTAAAATCACCTAGAAGATTGAGTCATGCCAAATCTTCAATAGTATCAACATATTCCGAGGAGAATTATTTGGTGTGTGCAAACAAGCTAAATATTTTGTCGGTAATATAATTATTCAAAAAAACATACAGTCTATATATGTTTATATTCGGAGGGATTTTATGATAACGATAAGTCTCTGCTTAATTGTGAAAAATGAAGAAAAAACCCTTGATCGTTGCTTATCTTCTGTATCTAATTTAGTAGACGAAATCATCATTGTGGACACGGGTTCGACAGATCTCACCAAGACGGTTGCAAGAAAATATACGGAAAAGCTATATGATTTCAAATGGATTCAAGATTTTGCAGCAGCACGTAATTATGCGTTCGCTCAAGCCACAAAGGACTATATTCTGTGGTTAGATGCAGATGATGTCGTGAAAGAGGAAGATGCCATTCGATTTAAAGTATTAAAGGAAACTCTGGACCCTTCTGTAGACTCCGTTACCATGAAATATCTTTTAGGTTTCGACTCTTTTGGAAATGTCACATCTAGCAACAGACGCAATCGACTTGTTAAACGGAGTAACCATTTCCGCTGGATTGGCGCAGTACACGAATACCTCGAAGTAAGTGGGAACATCTTCAATAGTGATGTTGCAGTAACGCATAGTAGCATTCATCATGACAGCGATAGAAACCTTAATATTTATGAGCAACGTTTATCTAAGGGCGAACAATTCTCTCCACGCGATCTTTATTATTTCGCCAACGAGTTATTAGACCATCGTATGTACGAACGGGCAATTACGTTCTATGAGAAATTTCTGGATACGAAAGAAGGATGGATTGAGGATAATATTTCAGCATGTGGGAAATTGTCGGATTGCTACAATGGTCTAAATAATAAGCAAAAGGAATTAGAATCCGCCTTAAGATCATTCCAGTATGATTCGCCTCGCGCTGAATTCTGTTGCAGAATAGGTTATCATTTCTTACACAAAGGCCAAATAAACAATGCTATTTATTGGTATGACACGGCAACTAAGCTTGAACCGGCTAGCAATAATTTAGGTTTCCAAAACCTTTCTTGTTCGACTTGGCTTCCTCATTTACAGCTGTGTGTTTGCTACGATCGAATCGGTAATTATCAACTCGCCTATGAACATAATGAAGAAGCTCGGAAATACCGTAGTGACGATCCTAGCATACTTCAGAATAAAACGTATTTAGAAGCCATTCTTTGCAAAACAGAAGAAGCTCCACCTGGTGAATCACTATGAATCAACCCAAAATACGTGTATTAGTCGGTAGTCCTATTCACCAAAAACCTGCCATTTTACAAGAATTCCTCTCCTCTCTTCTTCATTTGAAGCAGCATCGTATTGAACTGAACTATTATTTCATCGACGATAATATAGATCAGGATTCATCCCTTATTCTTCAACAATTCTCCCAACAATCCGAACACGTAACCCTTCAATCCTCTGGAATTTCTGACGACTATATTCGAGATGATACGACACACCTTTGGAACACCAATCTAATT
This sequence comes from Paenibacillus macquariensis, assembly GCF_900156375.1. Classification (GTDB taxonomy): domain Bacteria; phylum Bacillota; class Bacilli; order Paenibacillales; family Paenibacillaceae; genus Paenibacillus_AQ; species Paenibacillus_AQ macquariensis. The sequence continues at coordinate 105,769 of NZ_FTNK01000018.1, read as the reverse complement.
TGGAAAGTAGCCAACTTCAAGAACACAATAATTCAGCACGCCGCCAAATTGAATTATGATTTCTTATTTCTCATCGATTCCGACCTCATTCTCCATCCGGATACCATTGAGCATTTAGTTGCGACGAATAAAGATATTATTTCTGAAATATTCTGGACACAGTGGCAGCCTAATGCCATGTTCCAACCTCAAGTATGGATGCGCAACGAATATGATCAATGGGAACAACAACTTGGTGAACGACTACCTGATCAAGAGATCGCTATCCGATTCGCACAATTTATAACGAAACTGAAAGAACCAGGATTATATGAAGTGGGCGGCTTAGGAGCCTGTACTTTAATTAGTCAGCAAGCGATACAAGCAGGCGTCAATTTCAATCCCATTCATAACATCTCCTTTTGGGGGGAAGATCGCCACTTCTGTATTCGTGCCGTAGCATTAGGTATCCCACTATATGTAGACACACATTATCCTGCACTCCATCTATATCGAGATTCAGATCTTGATAAAGTATCATCTTTCAAGAAAGAATCTGGAATCATTCTAATTGAAGAGCCAGATTCTGTCACTGTCATTCACAATCCTCCCCATATAGAGGTAATTCATGAACACCCGAAATTAACACTAACGATGGTTGTGAAGAATGAGAGTACCCGCTTTCTTAGACAAGTACTAGAGGAACACCGTAAATACATTGATGAAGCGGTTATTATTGATGATGGCAGTAGTGATGGAACAATCGACCTATGTTATGAAGTTCTTGAAGGTATTCCTGTACGCATGATTCGAAACGATGTCTCTAAGTTCTCGAATGAAATCGATCTCCGTAAGCAACAGTGGGAAGAAGTTATCAAAAGTAACCCCGATTGGATTCTTAATCTGGATGCGGACGAAATGTTCGAACCCAGATTTGCAACCGAAATCCGTTCATTGCTTCGAGATGCCGATGTAGATCTATTCTGCTTTCGTCTCTTCGATTTATGGAACCAAGATCATTACAGAGAAGATCAATATTGGAAGGCTCATTTCAATTACCGCCCCTTTCTCGTTCGATATAAAAAAGACTTTGTATTCCAGTGGAAAGAAACTGCTCAGCATTGCGGCAGACTTCCAGAGAATATCTTCGCATTACCACACTCTTTATCCGACCTGCGATTGAAGCATCTTGGATGGTCACGACCTGAATACCGTCTTGAGAAATATTTAAGATATCTTGCGCTAGATCCTAATGGCGAATTCGGTTGGAAGGAGCAATACGCCTCCATTCTAGATGAACAACCAAATTTAATCCCTTGGATAGAATAAGAATGAATTCTACTCGTCTGGAAAGGAGGGTCTAATGAGAATCATTCATACGATGCCTTTGCTTATACGTAGTGAACCTTTAAACATTATAGAGGATATGATGATGGCTTCTGCATGCTTTGAGAGCTTAGCTTTATCTGAGGATGCATTAGTCATCATCTACAATCAAGGCGGACTGAGCAATGACCAATTGAAACAGATGTGTACCACCTTCAAACTTACTGCCGTCATACTTGGTGAGGGGGAGAATGTCGGGATTGCTCGTGCACGACAGCGTTGCTTCGAGTATATTTGGGAGCATTATTGCGATACATCTTATGTATCTGAAATTCATGTCGATATGGTATTTACTCCGAACTGGCATACACCTCTAATAGACTATTTAGAGAACTCTGATGAGCCTATGATTTCTCCCGGAATTATTACAATCACTGGGGAGTTACAGCCCCTCGGACAATATACGACCATTCCTTCGACCTATCGCGAATTAATTACACACTTGGAGAGTTTAAGCGTAGATGAAGTTCATTTGGGATTTGTACACCCCGTGATACACCGAGCGAATGCTCTACAATCTGTCGGTGGGTATGACACACAGTTTTTAAGTGGTAAACAAGGTTATGAGGATGACAGTCTACTCATTGGTTACGTCTACTACATGGGAACTAAGAACAACTGGCGTCCTAAGTGCTACTTAAAATCATGGGTATATCATGCCACCCTGGCCCAGCGTATGTCTCTTCCTGACAGACATATAGATTTCGCCATAAACGAGAAAGGGCTGTTTCAACAGTATGGAGCATACGGATTGAAGCAATTATCCGAAATCCATTCAAATTCCGCTGATTTTGAGCAGTTGATCCATAGATATATTCTTGAGGAGGAGTAATATGGTCGATAAACAAAAAGAAGTATGGGATAAATTATGGTCACATAAGGTTTCTTATCGCTGGGATCCACTCAGTCAAGTCATTTACGATACCATCCACAGATGGGTTAATCCAATTCAGAATTTAAATATTCTAGAAGCCGGATCTGGCACCGGCAAGATTTCATTACGACTCGCCTCAGAGGGGGCTCAGGTAACACTAGTAGATTATTCGGAGAAAGCACTGGAGAATAGTCGCGAGGCATTCGGACAAGAAAGTTGCCAAGGAACGTTTATTTTGTCAGATATACGCAATATCCAAGCACCTGACCATAAATATGACCTCACATGGAACGCTGGAGTATTAGAGCATTTTACTTTTGATGAGAAAGTAGACATCTTAAATGAAATGGCGAGGATCACGAAACCAGGTGGCATCATTCTTATCTTAACGCCCTATTCAAAGTGTCTACCTTATCGTGTGGGTAAAGCTTTTGCCGAGAAACAAGGTGTCTGGATGTATGGTGTAGAAGATCCAGTAACCACCCTAGCTCAAGAATTTGAAAGTAGTGGTATTCCTCTACTTGAGGAAACGGACATTGGCTTTGTGAACAGCTTAGATTTCCTTGACTTTATTCCCCAATCTGACATCATCAAACAAGCCATTATTCAATGGTATCAGGAGCTTTCAGATGAGGAACAAAGCTTCTTTCCTGGGTACCTGCTTGTCAGTGTCGGTAAAAAGGAAGGCTAACTACATCCTTACTAATAGATTCGTATCCATGATCCATAACAAGCCAAATATAGTGTGCTGCTGTAGGGTTACTGCTACCCATTGCTGCACACTATTTTTCTTTTCAAATTCTGAATATATGATCATTAAACTTCCCACCAATAAAAATTCAAAACAGACGTCATCGTCAATCCAATCGCAGAACTTGAGGAAGAAACCGTTGCGGAAATAGCATTACCCGGTGGAATTATTATGCTTCCTCTAAAATGTTGTGCGAATGGACCTGGAGCTAGTTGGAAAGAAGCCACGGTTGTACCGCCCGTTATGACCGCTGTAGAAGATTGCGTTGTCGACGTACTGGTTGTGGTGTTGCCAAGATTATTATTAGCAGGCGTTAAGGTCGTTGGAGTTGTTAATGTTCCCCCTTTTACAATACTCATATTTCCCGTTAATGAAGATAGTAATGATGAACCACCAATACTCCCATTGATCTGAGATAAATAGACGGTCCTACCACTCCCACTTGGATTAGATAATAGAATTGAGATGGTCGCGGAGGTAAGACCAAGAACCACCAATGACGAAGTAGAGCCAAATATTGAAAAAAGTCTTCCAGAATTACTAGCATTGTTCTCGGGAGGTGCGATAATACCTGGGTTCTGATACGTATTCGTCATTTGAACATTTACAGGACTGGTGTTTGTATCAAATACATAATAGTTCGGCATATTCGTTATCCCTTCTTATTGAATTAGTATTCCCACCAATTAATGCTTGCTGTTGACGCAGAAGTTCCTGATGAAATAGTCGCGGAAACCGTTAATGAATTATTCGGGGGTACTATGATACTGCCAGTATAATTAATAAGAAATGGACCCGCAGACAATAACATGGATGCAACCGTAACAGGAGTTCCTGTAATGGCTGTCGTAGCACTCTGTGCTGTCATCACACTTACCGTCGCACTACCAAAATTTAAATTCACCTTCGTCACTACTGTTCCACTTACTGTTCCATTCTTTATAATTGTTAAGATGACAGCCGCTGCTGCTGCACTACCTGCAACACGAGAAATATACATATTCTTACCACTGCCTAATGGGTTGGTTACTTGAAGAACTAACGGCGCTGTTGTAGTTACTGTAGATGCAAAATTCACACCAAACAATACTCCAGCTTTGGAAGCAGCTCCTTCCGGAGTAGAATCTATTCCCGGCGCGATATAAGTATTTACCTGCTGTGTATATAAAGGATTCTCTATCTGATTAAATACAGAATAGTTCGCCATCATCTCTGCCCCTCTCTTTACATTTACTATAGTAATTAAATTGTATATTGCATTCTCCTACACTATATGCAAATTTATCGTACAGGTTATATAGGAGAATGCGTATTTAAATAGCCTCTTCAGCCTTCTTGAGGTTGGAATATAGTATAAATGACCAATTATATTACGTGTCCAATCATGAATAAGCTCTCCTCATATATTGTTATCAGCAACAAACTCATACGAACTCAACATGATACATCTTGCCTGCGTGTGGCCGCAGAGAATCTGTAACCAATGTATATATGAATGTTGGCCCCGCCGATGGCAAGGGCCTTTTATTTATGCGTATATTCCGATTGCAGCGACCTGCGTAAAAACAACAAAATCACAATAAAATGGATTTACTTTTAGGAGGTGAATGAACATCTGTGATAAGCAAATCCAAATTAAAACAAGAAAAGTCAAACCACGTAAGCTCAAACCATGTAAACCTAAGAAATGCAAACTCAAAAAGAGAAAAAAGACATGCCTTTCCATTAAAAAAACATGTTTCGTCAAACAAATTAATTACTACAAAATTATAAAACCTGTACGTATTGTTCGACCTGTCCGGGTCGTTGCAAAGGATTTAGATATAAGAAACTTAAACCCAGTAAGAGATAAGGTAGAAATATTCGGGTCAGATGGCCAAGAACTATTACCTATACGAACCGATGCCATGGGACGACTTGAAGTCATATCTAGCTCGAGTACCAGCACCATTTTTATGGAAGAAGAATTCTTGAATGTCAATGTTTCACACGCTACTACATCACTTCCTGCACAGGACTCTAGAACTAAATCTATGACCTCTTATGCCGTTGCAAACCGTGGAGATGAACCCATAATCGTAAGAGTAGAGATTAGTCCCAATGCCCTTGATTATGCCAAAGACATGCAAGAAACTGTCCCCCCTCAATCCATGCGTGTATTCGTTCCCAACCGATTTCTTAAATGGACACGGGTATCCATAAATACAGAAACACCAACAAGTGCAAGCATTGTCGATGTATATTTCCAATCCCAAACTACAGGAAGCGAATACAACAATCCAGAATGAAAGGAAGAGATGTCTTGCCAAACTTTAGCGCTTTTCAATCAGATCCAGATAATCTACGAACCCTTATTTTTGGTCGAGATTCAACATCTGTTGATAGAGCAATAGCAACAGATTCTAGCGGTAATATTTCAACCAATATCTTAAACGGGACCATTACTAGTGTACTTGGCGCTACCATTACTGCAGGTACTTTGTCTTCCGCCGGTACTGTAACTAACATCTTGAACGGGACCATTGACAGTGTACTCGGTGCCACCATTACTGCAGGTACTTTATCTTCCGCCGGTACTGTAACTAACATCTTGAACGGGACCATTACGAGCGTACTCGGTGCTACTATTACTGCCGGTACTTTATCTTCCGCCGGTACCGTAACCAACATCTTGAACGGAACCATCGATAGTGTACTTGGAGCTACCATTACTGCAGGTACTCTGTCTTCCGCCGGTACTGTAACTAACATCTTAAACGGGACCATTGACAGTGTACTCGGTGCCACCATTACTGCAGGTACTCTATCTTCCGCCGGTACCTTAACTAATATCTTGAACGGGACCATTACCAGTGTTCTTGGAGCTACCATTACAGCAGGTACTCTGTCTTCCGCCGGTACTGTAACTAACATCTTGAACGGGACTATTACGAGCGTACTCGGTGCTACTATTACTGCCGGTACTCTGTCTTCCGCCGGTACCGTAACCAACATCTTGAACGGGACCATTACGAGCGTACTCGGTGCTACTATTACTGCTGGTACTCTGTCTTCCGCCGGTACCGTAACCAACATCTTGAACGGGACCATTACCAGCGTACTCGGTGCTACTATTACTGCCGGTACTTTATCTTCCGCCGGTACCGTAACCAACATCTTGAACGGAACCATTACCAGCGTACTCGGTGCTACTATTACTGCCGGTACTTTATCTTCCGCCGGTACCGTAACCAACATCTTGAACGGAACCATTACCAGCGTACTCGGTGCTACTATTACTGCCGGTACTTTATCTTCCGCCGGTACCGTAACCAACATCTTGAACGGGACCATTACCAGCGTACTTGGAGCTACCATCACGGCCGGTACGTTAAGTAGTGTCACTTCTATTTCGCAACGAAGCTTTATTGAACAGTCTACGCTAGGTGTTGCAACGAGTAATGTTCTAACCGCTTTACCAGCGATCACCACAAGCGTACTTGGAACATATTCATTCTTTATACAGAACACCGGTGCCAACCCTGTCAATACACAACTTCAAATCAGTGCAGACGGAACCAATTATTACGTTGATACTAATGGTGATAATCCACTAGCAGCAGGTGCCATCGATGTACTTGTCCCTTCTCGATTCTTGAAATATACTCGCGTCGCATACGTTTCAGCGAATCCAGCAACTGCTTCAACCATCAACGTTATTTTCAACGCACAGGGAACCTAATTAGGAATAATTTCATAATATATTATGAGTCTTTAGAGTACATGGTCTTCCATGTACTCTTATTCGTGCATCCTAAACGTTATATCTCTTTTCAATAAAGACTCATATTTCTCGCAGAAATTGCTCCTAATATGACCGGTTAGAGCGTGAGGAGGAACAACACCCATGAATGAACATTCTATTGGCGTTCATATCATTACAAAAGATGAAGCCGAATTATTACCACAATGTCTAGAAAGTGTGCAGCATGCAGATGAGATCATCGTAATCGATACCGGTTCGAAGGACTCGTCCGTTCTTATCGCTCAGTCTTATGGAGCCCATGTCATAACCATGGATTGGGAGAATGATTTCTCCAAGCCCCGTAACGAAGCGTTGCGCCATGCGCATACGGAATGGATTCTGATGTTGGATGCAGACGAACGCCTTTTAACCCCACTTCATATCGTAGAAGAACAGTTGACTTCCATCGATTCTCATATTCAAGCCATCACGGTTATTGTTGATAATTTGGTTAGTAAACAGCCTGAGAATCGAGTTACACATCAAGCACTTAGACTATTTCGAAATAACGAGAATTATGAGTTCCGAGGGATCATTCACGAGCAAATCGAAGCATCTATTATTGAGAAACATGGACTCTCTTCCATATCTAACTCAGATATTCAAATCATACACTTGGGTTATTTACCCAAATACTTATACAATAAGAACAAAGTAGCACGTAATCACACTTTACTCCAACAGGCTTTAAAGGAAATGCCCGATGATCCCTTTCTTCTTTATAATATGGGTATAACCCATTGTCAGGCAGGTCAATTAGAACAGTCACAACATTATCTCGAACAAAGCTTATTACTTGCTCCCCTTAATCAGTCTTACCGTGCAAACTTGATCCGTGATCTATGTAAAATTTATCTAGAACTGAACCTAACACAACCTTTGGATATTCTGTTGATTCATGAATTGAATCGTTACTCTAATTATCCCGACCTCCACTTCTTACTTGGTCAATCTCTCGAACGTCAGGGTTTACTTGAAAGAGCAAACGATGCTTATCAGAATGCTACTTCTTGCACAATAGGTACACTGAACCCGCGCTACATCACCGAAATGGGCGTGGCACATTTCCTTCCGCATTGTCACATGGGAATGATCGCGCAACAATTAGGCAGAATGGAAGACGCTGCCCGCCATTTCCATCTATCTCTTCAATTCAATCCATTATATATTCCCTCACTGAAAGGTATTACTTCAAGTTTTCATCAACTAGACGTGCCCGATAAGGACATTCACACTTTACTACAACAGCTTGTGAATCCCCAGACAACAGAAGATCACCATCTAATTATAGAGGCACTGAAAGAAATACAAGCACATCAGTCTATTGTAAATTACTCACAACAATCATATATCTCTAACCCAAGAATCCTATTAGATGTTTGCACCTCACTCATAACAACTTCCCGCTTAGAAGAGGCATCCCATCTTTTCAATCAGCAAATGCCTCATCTTTCGTATGATGATCTTACAGTGGCAAGTCAGATGTGGGCTATTTGTCAATGGCAACAAGATCCGGGCGATCTTCAAGATAACTTCTACGTAAATATGCCCCTAGATATGTGTAAAAGATATGAGTTTGTGGATCAAATCTTACAAGTACCTTCAGATACGACCAAACATCATTACCCAACAGACATATTAGAACTTGTTATCTCTCTTGTTCGCCATTCCGTATTATTACACCAACTAGAAATAGCCCAGCATCTTATCGAACATTTCCCAGAGGCGAAACTTACCTATGCTTCAACGTTGTATGCGCAGGGAGATACGATGACTGCGGCGGATATACTACTATCTTTATTACAACAAGATCTACTTGATGATGAAGCTCGCATTTACTTAGGCGAAATTCTGATTGATAAGGGCCATTATTCGCAAGGTGCTGCATGGTTCGAACAACTTCTTCAGACTCATCCTAGAAATGAGAAAATAATAACCGCGATATCCATCTGTTACCTTCATCTCGCAGAGTCATATATTACAGAAGCACTCGAGTTAACTGATAACCAACACAACAGTCCTCTACAAGAAGATCTTCACTCTATCCGATCGGCTATTCTTATATTGAATCGTACAGGATGGCATACCACAATAAATCTCAATAGAACGACAAAAGAGGTCAGCCATGATTGATACCCATCATCCTCTAATATCCCTATGTATGATTGTAAAGAATGAAGCTGAGCATTTAGCCACCTGTCTGGAAAGTGTTCAAGAGGTTGTTGACGAGATCATCGTCGTAGATACCGGATCTACGGATTCTACCATTCAAATTGCACAGCATTATGGAGCAAACGTCATCTCATTTCCCTGGACTTCAGACTTTGCAGCTGCACGTAATGTAGGAATTACCCAGGCACAAGGAACATGGATTCTTATCTTGGATGCGGATGAAGAACTGGATCATAGTAGCAAGGAAGAGTTAAAGCTATGTGCTATACATTTGGAATATGAGGGGTTTTTCTTACGAATTCATAACCATACAGGAAAAGAAAAATCATCACCTACAGCAACCGTTAATCCCATTCTAAGAATGTTTCGCAATCGACCTGAGCATCTTTTTCGAGGCATTATTCATGAACAAATTGCGGCTTCCATTACTGAATTTCGTCCGAATGCTGCCCTTCACCTCTCAACAGTCATGATTCACCACTATGGATACGCAGATCATACAGTCAGCGAGAAAGATAAAATACAACGTAATGTGACATTGCTTACGAAAGAGCTTCGTCGATCTCCGAACGACCCTTTTCAACATTTCAATATGGCCGTTGAATATATGCGATTGGGTGAACATCAGAAGGCATTGGATCATATTCACAAGTCGATGGCACTTATCGTGCCAGATACGAGTTATGGTCATTTACTGCACAAGTATGAAATTCGATGCAGATATGCATTAGGTCAAATCGATGAAGCACTGAATTGTTGCAATCAAGCGATAGGTATTTATCCTGAATACACCGACATATTTCATCTCAAAGGAGCTATATTTTTTGCGAATCGAATGCTCTATGAGGCTAGATCAACGCTAATGAAAGCAATTGTATTAGGCCCCGCTCCCACGCACTACCACACAGAAACTGGGCTTGGGACCTACCTTTCATGCAATATGCTAGGTCAAATAGCCGAAGAAGTGGGTCATGATTCGGAAGCCATAACATGGTATACGAAAAGTGCTTTATTTCAACCAGACTGGGTACAGACTTCGAATCGAATATTGCGAATGATGAAATGTGTAGATCGAGAGCAAGATATCCCAGAATTATTAGCTAATCATTTCCCACTTCACATTCAAGACACTGAGATAAGGAACGAGGTCATCAAATGGTTAGCCTTAGATGGTTCCTATCAAGCAGCTCAGTCATTAATCTCACAATTGGATACGTTCAAGACAGATGAATCTGAGGCGTCATGGAGAAGTCTAATTTCTTCTGACCACCCGTTTATTTCGGACATTCCTCAGGAAACCCTTACCTTAGCCATTCCCTACGCATATCAATTCGGACAGGAGAATAAAGCATTTAATCTTCTTCGACAATGGGAACATCGCTATCAGAATGAATCACGTAACAGTACTGATATATTACATTCTACGGAACAGATCCAAGATGAAGTTCTCGAACCTAAGCAACCTACGGAGTCATTAATGAATGAAGCTTATCATCTCGGTCGTACTTGGATCGCTCTTACAGACGCTATACTTAGCCGAAATGAACCAAGCTCGCCCCACTATTCGGCCATCCACCGCGTGCGACTCATGCTACCCTTACCACGAATCAAGTAAAAGGGGACCTCATCACATGCCAAAATTAGATATTTCCCTATGTATGATTATGAAAGATGAAGAACTTCATTTAGAGCGATGTTTATCTTCTATTCAGCATCTCGTCTCTGAAATTATTATTGCTGACACAGGCTCCCATGATAAAAGTGTCAGCATTGCTAATAGGTTCGGAGCACAAGTCATTCAGATTCCTTGGGAAGATGATTTTGCGAAAGCAAGAAATACCGTACTGAAGCAAGCATCCTGTTCATGGATTCTGGTGTTGGATGCTGATGAAGAAGTGGATAACTGGCAATTAGAAGAGTTACGTAATTTGCTTAACAACCCTGATAACCAGGGGTACTTTTTATCTTTGAAAAATTATGTAGGTGAGACAATAGATCACAGCTATGTTACCGATGCGGTATGCCGATTATTTAGAAATGATAAACGTATCACTTTCTGTGATCGCATTCACGAAAGTGTAGCTCCGAGCATATGGGAAATACCTGATGCTAATATTGCATTCTCATCGTTACGTATTAAACATTATGGCTATTTACAGCATGAGCTTGTTCGTAAAGAAAAAGGTACCCGTAATTTAAATATCATTCAACATAGCTTACAACAGCGGCCGGGTCATCTACCACTCCTATATGCACTCGGCACAGAGTATTATCAATTGGCAGATTATGAATCCGCCTCCACAATCTTGATCCCACTTTTACACCAAATCCCTGCCACATCTGGGTTTACATCTGACTTATATTTAAAATCTGCTTATGCTTTATACATGTGTCGCAAGCTTAAGCAATCAGAAGCGATCCTACTAGAAGGTAGCATTCTGTTCCCTGATTTCACAGATTTACTTGAAACTTATGCCATCCTTTTAGCCGAACAAGGTCGCTTCTCTCCAGCATATGAATATCTTCAAAAGGCACTAAATGCCGGAGACGTGTCCATCAAGTATAGTTCAACTTCTGGGAGCGGTACCTATCGAACTCATTGGGTCGCTGGGACGATATGTGAACAGATGCTTTTATTTGAAGAAGCATTAAGACACTATGAACATTCTCTGGAATTTCGCTCTGATTATATGCCTACTTGGAGAAGCATCGTCCCTCTATGTCTGTTATCTAACCAAATCCCTCGTCTATTACTCATCACCGAGAGATACCATACATCACTAACCTCTGATATTCTAATGTTCCTTACCCCCTCCGCACTTAACAGCAGGTCTTTGCCTTGGTTATCTCAGCTGAGATCATACCTTCCAAGTGAACCCGCAACCATTGTTGATGCCATGCTGTTTCAACAGACAGGTGATCGTCATGAAAGTGCCCAGAGGCTAGAAGTATTACTTCACACTTTTCCTAATCATCCAATGATTCTCTCCTATCAATGGGCAGTAACGCACGAATCGGAGGTGTCTCAATCCGCTATTCGATGGATGAATGAATTAATACATGTCAAACCTGATATGAACACCATACAGCAACGATTAGAAGATCATCCTGACACTTCCCTCAATCCACCCAACCCACAGATGCTTGAATATGCTTTACAATTATTTATCCAGACAGGTTCTTGGAACACATTACTAACCTTATTCCGGCATTCAAGTGCTGATATTCGTTGGTCTGCGCTCCCTCAATCCACGCTGGCAGGTTTACTACAATCGCCACACGCTGTTCAACAACAATGGTGTCATATCTTCTTGCAGCAACAAGAACACCATTTTTCCGACGATCAATCCCATGAAGAAACAATAATATCCTATGATATATCCGAATGGTTATACTATGCTTCTATTGCACAAGCCTGTGGGGAATTACCTGAACTGAATGAGCAAATGGAAGAACGATTATGTCACTCCGGTGAACCGATTCCACTTGTAGCTCTCGCCTACTATCAACTACTTCGTGTCTATTCACTTCATACGTCACATACTCCGAAAAGTTCAATCTGCTGGCCTCTGCTCTTTCGATCCTATATCAACATCTGACATACTTTGGAATAACTTCATCCATTGCCGCTTCCACACGTTCTTATCAAAGGCACTAGCCGTTCTCCGCGCATTAGATCCCAAATATCGTCGTACATCAGCATGATCTAACAATCTAGATATTCCATTAAACAAAGGATCTTCGAACGGATCAACTAATACACCGTTATATCCATCCACGATAAAATCGTTAATCCCACCGCGATTACCAGCAATTACTGGAATACCACAACTCATCGCTTCAAGACAGGAATAGGCACTCCCTTCCTTAACAAAAGAAGGAATCACAACGATATTAGCCTTCCGATAAGCTTCAACCATTTTACGAAACGTGTATTTTTCATTAACAATACGTTCTTTATATGGATGATCCTTCAGCCAGAGTCTAAACGCATGGGTGTATGCATTCTCTTCTTCCGAGTCATTCGCAAATTCAACGATTACTTCAGGATACGCTTGTAGAATTCGATCAATCAAGAGAAGCGTGTTAACGACCTCACGACCTTGATCCAGTGCCCTTGGAAATACAATACGTAAAGCGTTTCTTAGCTCAGACCAATGCAGAACTGGTTTGAATTTCAATATATCCACGCTCTGACGAATAACGATACCTTGAGTCCGCTCATTCGAATGCTGATAGCAACGAATCCCACCGAGTGCGAGAGTACTCACTACTACGATTTGCTGTAAACGATCATAAGTAGTGTGCTTAAGTTCCTCTTCTAATGAACAGTCAACTACACTTCCTTGAGCAAATGACATACCATAGCTAATCCCAATACTTCCGATTTGATATGGAAATGCAGGGCCTAACTTCTCTATCCCCGCATAAACAATAAGTCCATCGATCGTATCTGACATCTGCATTATCTTATTAACTCTCTCTTCTTCCTTTACTTGATGTCCTATGATCTCTATATTTCTTATTTGCTTGTGAAAAGAGCCTAAGGGTGTCAGTTGATGAACCGTTACCTTCATTCCTATCTCTTGGATCGTCTCGCATAATTCCCATATGTAACGCTCCAATCCGCCTCCTGGGATCACATACGGGCCATCACTATTCAAATTAAACAAATGAGATGTGAGTATACTGATCACTTTCATAAGGGATCCTCTTTCCATTCGATCAATGTTGGATACTCATCGAGAATCGATTGGTACTGTTCTAGACTTCCCCATTCTCCATTGGGGTCGCTTGACATATAGCGTAAATATTTCTCATATCGTTCTTCTTTAGACACCGCCCATCCATAATGCTTCACCCTAAGTTCCGCTTGAAATCCAGGTAATACAGCATAAGAAAGCGGCAGTCGCGGAACATGATGATCCATTCGCGGATAGAAATAATAGAAATCAGGTAAATATCGCACGAGTAAACGTGTATGCCGCTGATGAATCATCCAAAGTTCATCCTCTCGATAATGGGTCAACCCTCCCCAGAAATCATAGATACGAAACCCTACCCAATCATACTGATCCTGATTAATTAGATCCCTCATGTGTACCTTGGCAAGATCTTCGTAGAATTCATCTGCATCAACAGCTAAGAGCCAATCAGGATCTGTAGAAATGGCTAATTCCCACAATCTTTGTCTTAATTGCCACTCATGGATGAATTCAGACTTTTCCAGCTTTATAAGTCTTGTTACCTTGGCAAAAGATTGACATAATTCAAACGTTCCGTCGGTACTGGCATCGTCAATAATGACAATTTCATCTACGAACTCGCTCAAATCGTGTAACACAGATTCAAGATAACGATTCGCCTCGTTACGAACTTGCAACATGGCCGTTAGTCGATTACCCGACGTCTTACGAATAGGCTTATGATTCATAGGCTATACTCCTCAACATTCGCTCTGCAGACTCTTCATACGAAGACATTTCAGATAGCCATCGCAAGGCACTCAGCTCTACTGTCGTTGCTGTAAGGATAGCCGTTACGGCTTCATAAGGTCTGTTATGAAGCATATGGATCGTCCCTCGTATCAACAGGCTATCGACCAAACTTATTTCACTGTCCTTCTCATGGCTTAAAGACCCTTCCTCTTTCAATCTCAGAACATCCTCATAACGATAGGTCTGCACATAATTGTCCCTTAATAACGATTTCGATTCAGAAGTATTTAATGGCTTTAGCGTCCGAATCGCGGATGCATAGTCTTCATTCAGTCTAAATATCTCAGCTTTTACTAAATCGTCTTTTCCATGTTCTAGCCAGTTCCTCATCTCAATCACCTTCATTTGGTCCTCTTCAGAATATACTGAAACAGCATATATTCGGATTGCTTTCTCCAGATCACCCACTTGAGCCGCCATGCTGGAGAGAAATCGATAATGGGATTCTAAACAGTCTAAATAATCATGAAGAACCATCTGTTCAAATGAATTGACTAAATACATACCCGCATCTGAACTTCTTCCTAACAAATACAGATAGGTTGCAGCCAGATAACTAATCGTGGCATGGAAGGGATACGTTGCAACCAAATCAACGTAATACTTGCAACGTATTTCCCATTGCACAGAAGTCCATTGTTCAAACCGTTCTCCCTTATTCATACTCGACAAAGCTTCGAACCAGATCATCTCATAATCGTTGAGAAATAACGTATCGTGCCGATGATTTACCATGCCATAAGTGAGTAGGCTTTCACCACTTAACAGGAATATCCCCTCTCTTCTAAGACACTGCTCCAAATATATCCGCTCCGAGGCCGTACCTACGATATCTGCCTGGGCTGCCAGTAGTTCACTATATTTATTCCACATCTCTGCATCTTGGTCATCAGGGCACCTTTCTAGAAGCGCAATCATGTAGCGGGGATGAAGCGAGTTGACCGTCTTCAACCAATAAGGAGAACACACGATAGTCGTATACTCCGTTAGATCTAGTGACAACATGTTGGTTAAAGATATTGAACAGACATCATAATCTTGTTCATCCTTCTCCATCACTTCACCAACAACGAGAACCTCATCACGGTCAGGTAATAGTTTCAGCATTCTTTTGTAAGAGAAATCACCCCAACCATTATGACAAAATATCATATATTTCATGCCGAACCCCCCATTCTTCGGAAATCCCTATCTATTCATCCTCCGTTCCTTTTGTCCAATACACCGCTCGAAGTGAAGCGCGAGGGATGAAATAATACTCTTCAAGTGACCTCACGTAAGATCCCACTTCTTGTATACGGCGATGTGCAGTTAGTGAAAGAGGAACGGGTAATGGCTCCTTGGGAATGTGAACCTGGGCTTCTAAGTTCGGAATATCATGTCCTGTATTGACAACAACATCAGCGGATTCACGATACATGAAGTCCACCACCCAGGTTACATAGTCCGATTCGTAAGTTCTGGTATCGAACATAAAAGTGATAACTTCTCCTTTGACTAACATGAATGCCGCTTCTAATGCCTCATGCCATTGTTCTACTTCACGTACCTTAATCAAGGCGTCCAACCTACCCCAGATTCCTTGTTCATCACAAGGGTGTTCCTCATGCTCTCCTATTAGAATGCCAATCCATTGGATTCGACTGTACGACTGTTCAATCTGTATTGGATATCCGGGTTCTAATGTGGTATCCAATCCCTCACTGACTACAACTAGCACAGTTATAAACACTGGTTCATGGTGGATCGATATGAACGGTTGAATTAAACACTGAGAAATATCCAGTTCAGATATGCTCGTTAATGGATATGAATCCCTCTCTATTCCCCATTTCGAACAAAATAGATGCCATTCATCGGAGAGAATCTTCTCTCCACGTCTCGGTTTCAAAGAATGAAGGGCTTGCACATACACATCTTCACACAACGCTAACTGTGCTGTAAGCAGCCGGGCTCTCAGACACCAGTCTGCAACTTTCAATTCACGTGAGCGAAGAAGTGGGTCGAAACCCCCTACATCATCAAGCAACTCTCTACGAAACAATAGACAGGATCCAGTGAGCATCGTAACTTGGCGCCACAACCCTTGATTTCTTGGGTGGTGCTCCTCAGCATAACTTACGAGGTCAGCATGAGATTGAAACCATAAGTCAAGCTTTCCATCGAATTGTTCCGTAGATGACATGGGGGACACGATCATGACACGTTCTTCATCCATACATGGCCAGATAAGACTAGACAACCACCTTGGTGTTACCATGATTCTATCTTCCATAAGCACAACAAATGGCGTCTCAATCGTTACAAATGCTTGATTAACTCGATCTATTCCTGCCTCGTAAGGCCAGAACTCAATGGGCTCCTCTTTTGCAAAATATTGCTGTATCGAGGGGAACTCTAAGCTACCCGGGAGTGCGATAATTCGAATTGGATGTTCTGAATGAAGCAGTAGCAGCTGTATACTATGAACCGCCCATACTGGATCAGTCATTTCCAAGATGATCGTTACTTTATCAATACTTGGCAAACCAATGAGCCCTATGTGATCCAAATGCGTGAATCTCTTCGCAAGATGCTCCGTATTTTTTTCGATGTTATCCCTGTTAGACATGATCCGTCACGCCCCATCGTCATACTATTCTATATGTATTGTATGATCGCTCTGGATTCATATCCCATAATTATCCTCTTGTTTGTCCTTTATGAGGTGAACACAACAAAGGACTGAACCGATGATTATCATCAGGTTCAGTCCTTTGCCTTAAATAGAACTATTTTATGGAATAAATTGTTGAACAATTCGTACAACCACACCATCTTGTATCGTCAAAT
Organism: Paenibacillus macquariensis; assembly: GCF_900156375.1. Lineage (GTDB taxonomy): Bacteria > Bacillota > Bacilli > Paenibacillales > Paenibacillaceae > Paenibacillus_AQ > Paenibacillus_AQ macquariensis. The sequence goes on along the minus strand of NZ_FTNK01000018.1, from coordinate 88,493 downwards.
GATAAGGGAACTGACTGAGATCCATCATTTCTGTGTTCGCGAACACTTTTTGGAATTTATCTAGTGAAATAGGTTCATTCCAGTTGACGTCCATACCTTCGTAGGTACCATCACGATCATAAATTTGCATCAATACTTCCACATTGTCAGACACTTTGTATGTTGTTAAGTCTTCGTTGTCATTGACGATGTAATATCCATCTGGTGGACCCTCTAAGTCCCCAATATCTTGTTCACGTTCTAAGAATATCTTGTTAGCAGCTTCACCTTCATACCACTGAATATCATCTGCCTGAATGAATAGCTGTCCATCTTTATGTTCAAGCTTTGAAATATAAGCCGTGACTGTTTCATTGTTAACTTGTACTGGCTCATACCCCACTGCACTTGCGGATGTGATAAAAGTTAAAAGTACAACCATCATAATCGTCATGATTAAAGCTGATTTTTTTCTCATGGAAATTCTCCTTTTATTACGTAATCATTACGCAACATTCAACTTCTATAATATACAATTACCCTTTGGAAAAGTGATTCAATCACTTCTTATTCCCTTGAATGACTCTTTCATAACTATAGACGATTCTTACTGGCAAAACGTTGCAATAAAGTTACAACAAAATTTAAATTTTGTACTTTTATTCGGCGAATGATTCATCACATATAACCCTCCATACAGTGGAGGGTTTGTGAAGATTACTCTATTTTTTCACGATAGGTAACGTGATGTCTAATGCAGGGAAATAAAACCTTTTTATTTCACCATTTGCCTCAAACTCAAATTTGCTTTTGTCTCTTTTATCATGAATATATTTGAATGTCTTAATCGTAATCGATTTAGGCATCGTTGCAAATGGTTCATAACCGTAATCACTTGATATAACATTACCACGGCCCGTTGGATACGATCCGGTACCACTAATTTGCTTCAGCTCATTACCTTTATCATCATAAATAGCATAGCCTAAATCCGGTTGCGAAGATCGTTGTCTCATCGTTTCTGGAAACTTAATAAGTGTGGTTATACTCGTTGTAATCGGTGTGATTTCAACCTTCTCAAGTGTCATGCTAATACTTTCATATTTCCGTGTCATAGAAGGAGTCATATCCACGTTATCCTCAGGTATTTTATTCACCGGGATATTAAACTTAAACGGTTCCGAAATTCCTGACACTGTCATCGTTAATGTTAATTCAAATTGATCAGGGAAAGCCTTTCCTCCTTGATTACGTAAATCTGAAATGTGTAAAAAGGATGTATTATCATTTTCACCCGGATTCATAATTGAATCAATGGATTTGCCATACGGGGCAAAAGATTGGGTAGACTTCCCGTTAATCAATAGGTCCCAAACGATTAAATTTTCTGTTACCGTATCCTCTAACAACTTTTTCTCTGAAGTCTGACGTTCTATACCAACGGATACACGAATACCATCGTATACGACAACGGGCACCTTCAATGTAAAACCCTCATGAGTAACACTTCTATTAAGTGTTGTAACAAGACCTTTCTCATCCGCATTTTTCAAGCCATAGTCACTTGAATACTTTAAAATTGTACCCATTACTGGACCCTGTTGTATGGAAGCAGTCGTTGTTGGAGAAGTAAACTTTGTACTACCTATAACCAGAGTAATTACCGCAGCTGCTGTTGCCAAAGTTATCATTATTCTACGCAGTACATTTCTCCGATGAGAGCGATTGTATAAGGAGTCTTTCATGCTGGTATTCTCAACTAGCTTCATTGTCCGTTCAACCGTATCAACACTTGTGTCTTTCAAGTTGCTGCTTTCGACCCGCTTCATCGTCTTCTCAACCAAATCAACTCGTAAATGCGTTTCCCTGATTAACTTCTTCAAGTGATTGAACTCTTTATCCTCCAATTCTGAACGGTTGTTCATATACTTTCCCTCCCTTATTCATTTGCTTTATTAGTTTTTTACGAAGTCGTTCATATTGTTTCCGAACCGTTGCTGGTTTGAGATCCATAATGGCTGCGATCTCCTCAAAACTGTATTCTTCAAGGGATCGCAACAAGAGTATTTGTCGTTCTTCCACATGTAGATGTTCTAATAAGTCATGAATCATATCCGTATATCCGTGATCCTTCTCCTGCTCTCTGTTAGCTTTATACGCCATTAAAGATTGATGATTCTTATTTCTTTTCTTAATGAGATCTACACAATGATTGTGAGCAATTTTATATAGCCATGCTGACAAAGAGACCGTATGGGAGTAACGATGGATATGCTCCAACCCTTTTATAAATATATCCTGAGCAGCATCTTCTGCCTCTTCTTGACTCTTAAGGAGATAATAGCAGTACACAAGTATCCGTCTTTGGAACCTTTGAATAATGAGGGCATACGCCTGCTTGTCCCCTGTTTGTACCTTATCCACCAAATATCTTATTTCTATATCGAAGTCCTCATCTGAACAACGTGATTCATTCATTTAATCCCCTCCTTTCTGCCTATATAACTGAAAATAATAGGGCTTTGTGACAGATGAGATGTTTTTATTTTCCACTTAGTTAACTTAACAAATAAAAAGCTATAATACCAAAAAAAGAATAAGCAAAAAGAGCCTAGCTCTGGCAGTAGGCTCTACATGTGGTTCATATGAATCAACACATCACGTATATACTCATTATGATATCAGAAAGGGTTGCTCATCTAACGAGATTCCTAATTTACAATCATTCATTAATTTATCGTAAATTGCATTAACCGTGCGCGAACTCGGCATACATTGATTGCATTTATCCGGAATAAAATACTCAGAGAGAGAATCAGCAACTTCAGAAAGTGATTGCTCTTTGAGATTTCCCAAATTGTAATTACTCGAAGCAAACCGAGGTTCAGCTTTTAAATCACAAGGAGCAAATATGCCATACGGACTAACGGTGGGTCTTGTATATTTCACATAACATTGACTCACTCTTGATTTGTTTGGCATAAGACCATCCATCCATGCCACAAGTTCATCCGAAATATCTATTGTTGTATTGCCATAGAAACCGTTATTATTTCGTTCTCGTATTTGTATAAGTTGATTACGAATAATTTCAAATTCTATCTGCGAAAATCCCTCTGTAACGTCTACTTCGTCTTTTCGAATGCATAGAAAATCAACGCCTAGATCTCTTGAAAAATCACACATTTCTAATATTTCACTATAATTCATAGGTTGAATAACAAAGCCAATTCCTATTCTGAGCAAGGACCCTTCTTCTCTAGCATTTCTAAGCTTCGCTACATTATTGCTAACGTTCTCTAAGGCTTGTACTTTCTCTGGCATACCGGTGATTTGGTTATACGTAGTGGGTCTAGGTGAATGTATGCTGAATCTAAACTGTTCCGCTTTCTTCAAACTTTCCCAGATATTATGATTTAATTTCTCTAAATTAAATCCGTTAGAATAGATATGGATTGTCATTCCTAGACTAGATACGTAATCAATCAGATCACCCGCATCACGATTCTGAAAAAACTCTCCGCCCCCAGAGAACACGATCGTCTTTACCCCTAGTATGTTAGCCTCGTCAAATAATTGTTTCCATTCGTCAAATGTCATCAGTCCTTGAATATCCAAGCCTTTGGATGTATACGTTAATTCATTCTTATCAGACCACAAACACATGGTACAAGAATAATTACAAGTGCCTTTCGTAGAATGAACTTCTAGAACGTCAGGTACAATCGGTTGGCCCGAGATCAACTTGCTAAAGTTGTCTGGGTTAGTTAACCAGCCCTTAATGATTGTATTCGCGCTCTGATAGAATAGCCGTTTATGATAATACAAAGAATGGATATAGTCTACAATTGCTGTGTCTTCCTTAATTAACTTATAGGCGTGTTTCACTTCTTCAAGAGATACATTTAACTCTTTCATTAACACTTCCGAACTTTTCTCAGGCGATGTTAGATGAGTATAGATCACAACTCTTTGTGATTCAGAAATTTGTTCTTTCATAAGCAGCTCATTCATATCTGGTAGTACTGAAGTTAATGCATGATCTTTCATTGCTATCAGCCTCCTATTTTTAGAATAATATATGCTCCTACTGAAGCATTTATATCAATTGGAGAACTAATAGGAAAATAAAAAGAGAGTATGAGTTTCCTCATACCCTTTTAGGCAAGTTCATTATTTAATGATAAGAATTCCGCCACATGATGACTTCTGAATATATTCGACCTCTAGTCCCTGTGCTTCTAGTTGAGGAACAATGCTATCCGCAACCATGTAATATTCATCATGATCCCAATGGTCTCCAGATACAATCTTGCATTGATCATGATCTTCCTGAGTTCTAAAGGAGACATCGGCTATAACAATGACACCGGAATCCTTCAAGTTACCTTTCATTTGAACGATGAAGTTAATCTTCAATGGGTCTTCAATATGATGAATGGCATAAGACGACACGATATAATCATACTTATGACAACCCACTTCACTCGGAAGTCCATGTTGAAAATCAACTAAGAAAAACTCCCCATTCGGCATCTTTGCCTTTGCTAACTCAATCATTTTAGGTGAAAAATCTAGCCCGTGTATTTGCACCCCTTTTTTGTAAATTTCATAAGTTAGCGCTCCAGTACCAATTCCGATATCCAAAACATAAGTATCTGGATTAATCTCGACGATATTCTGCACATAAGCCAGAAGATCATAGTAACCATCGAATGGGTATCCTGTACTATTTAATATGGATTCTTCATAATCCCCAGCCCAAGTATCAAATCCTTCGCTTGTTAACATCTTATTCCTCCATATATATCATTTTCGATAATGTCTTAATCATCTCTTCATATAAGAAAAGCAATATACAACGCAGTAACTGATCAAAGTAACCGCAAATATCATTCCCGTAAATGGCAAGACATGCTGTAGTTGTTCAGGATCTGTTAGCAGAAGTAATGTATCTTGAAAGATCTTAGATGGTTTCAACAGCACATCCCAGCTATTCCATCGAACAAATCTCCCAATATATATCCCCAGACTACTGAGCATTAGAATTATAAGAGCGAATATCCATCCAGTGATCTCACCAAATGTTCTACGCACTAGCCCATGAACTGAAAATAAGGAAACAATACTTAGTAATAATCCTATTAAGGCTGCTGAGAAGAATAGGATTAGATGGTACCAAAATTCAAGATCCTGTGTAAAACGTTCCCCTGCTTCAGGTTTATAATGTACGAACGGGTGCAACATATCGGTAATTAAGTACGCTGAATTGGGATAGAAGAATAGCCATGCCAATCCTATCAAAAGTAATGATATCCATCTAAACGTACGATTCTTATTCATATATACATATACAATGTTCATCAACAGGGTTAACCCAACAGGTACCCAAGCAAGGAACACATCCCAGTTCAAATATAAATATAGTTGCCTATTCGTATATTCTCTTAGATACACCGCTAATGATAGACATCCTATCGTTGCAATCAATAGTAGAACTAGAATAGCGATATTAGGCTGTACATTTCGTTGTTTTAACCTTCTCAAGTTGCCACCTCCTCGATCAAGCCAATTTCAACTCACAACGTCGTAGTCATATAAATTGTCGCAATCTCACCATATCTCTACACTGTAGTCCATTCTCGAATATCGGCTCATCATAATGCTGTATGAAATAATCCTTATCGATGCCTACGATTCTAAACCCACATTTCTGGTACAGATACAACTGTGGAATACTAGAATTGCCTGTGCCAATCTCGATACTTGTATAACCTAATTCCTTTGAAGTATGAATCGCATGTTGAATTAATTGTTGGCCGATTCCCTTGCCTTGTAAAGACTCTTCCACAGCAATATTCATAATCTCTATCGTGTGAGGCCGGGTTGGAAGTATGACATAGGTTCCTACAATCTTCCCATCAAGTTCCTTTACATAACATTTACTTCTTGTGATATAAGCTTGTATGGCTTGTTCCTCTGGATCAGCAAGTAATAATAAATCCATCGGATACGTCGTTACTTCGGTTATGGTCATTTTATTTCATCCTTACTTCTTCGCAGAAATGATACTTTAATTCTTCTACCGTCTTAACAATATATGTTGGTTTACTCTCCGTCAGTTCCTCTTGACTTCCATATCCATATTCAACAGCTATGGATGAAATGCCGCTCTTATGAGCCCCAATAATGTCGTGCTTACGATCGCCGATCATAACCGTTTGCGACTTGTCTAAGTTATTCTCTTCAATAGCAGCTTGAATGATCTCGCCTTTATCTGACCGCGTACCGTCTAGATTACTACCATAGATTTGTTTGAAATACGAGGTCATTCCGAAGTGCTGAATAATCTTATCTGCGAACACTGTTGGCTTCGATGTAGCTACAATTAATGTCCTACCCTGATTAATTAATGACTGTAGCAATTCAGGAATACCTGCATACACCTCATTCTCATACAAACCTCGATCGGAGAAGTATTCTCTGTAATATCCAACGGCTTTCTTACAATCCGATTCTGAGAATCCATAAACCTCTGCAAAAGAAATAGCTAAAGGAGGGCCTATGAAAGGTTCAAGATTGTCTAAATTATCTTCGAAAATGTCAAATCTGGTCAAAGCATATTGTACGGCTTGTGTAATACCCATCTTAGGATCTGTTAGCGTACCATCTAAATCAAATAGTATATTTTTAAATTCCAATCTCAGCACCTTTCCGTCTATACTTCCAGAAAATAATGATAATACACTTCATCTTGTACATAACCATTCTGCTCATATAATCTTTGTGCTTGTATATTATCTGATGCGGTAGCTAGCTCAATTCCCTTAGCCTTCGTTGTACGTGCAACATTCGTTGCCTCATCTAATAGTGACTGGGCGATACCCTGTCTTCTGTATTTCTCAATGACAAACAAGTCGTTAAGAATCCACATTTTCTTCATCGAGATCGACGAGAATGAGGGGTACATTTGTGCAAAACCTACCGCCTTACCTTCCTCTCTTTCTCTGGCTAACAAAATAACCGATTCATTGTGTTCCAATTTATCAGAAATAAAGATACGCGCATTCACTATGTCTGTGGCTTGCCCATAAAAAATTCGATATTGATCAAATAATAATGTAACTTCTTCCAAATGTTCTGTCGTAGCTTGAATCGTATTCATACCTTCACGCCCCTTCATACCCATAATATATCATACCGAGAATCTATTTCCATTTGAATTCATTATACTAATGCATCCTCTGAGAGACCATTGAATTTTGTGCTGTTTATTTGTATCTTTATCCAATCACTTCCTACTCTCTCAACATATATTGTTTGGAGAAAGGAGGTTGATATAAATGGTTGATTCAAAAAAAGTAGTTGCGCAAGTCGTCTACCCACGCCTTACCGTCTATTCTGAAGAGAATTTCCGTGGATTACGCAGAACTCTCAGAGGCAATTTAGGTATTCGAAATCTGGAAAATCTTCTAGGTGGAGTGGATAGTCTTAGATTCTTCTCTACAAATCCGAATGCAACGTTAGTATTATTCTCACGCACAAGATTTCGTGGCGAATTCCGCGTCCTTCGTGGGAACCGTAGCATCCGTGATTTAGATGATTTACTTGCTGGACGTGATGTAGAATCCTTAATCTCATCTAATCAAAGATTAACCTTCGCACAAGTTCGAGAAATTCGCAGAACTGGCATATTACCACGCGGATATAGAACAATCTAATCATTTGATTCACCATGATTAAAGAGGCTGCTATTCTGTGAAATTTAACAGAATAGTAGCCTCCTTTTGTGTGATAGATGATGTTATGTAACCCATTATTCTTAATGGCGTGCAATAAAGTCATTCAATTGGCTTATATGATGCTGATCATGCCATACGAAATCTTGTAGATATTGTGGAATATGAAATGGTTCTCCACTATCCATATAACTTGCGAGATAGGCCTCTTCAGATAACTTACGAATATGCCGAATGATCTGTTCTCTAATGTCGATGGATTGTGCACCTAATTCCTCGATGCTCGTTCTCTTCCCATATTCCTTTGCGTTGTCGTTAAATTCATCGAAATCCTGATGTGTTATCGTCAGTGTCTCTTCCTTATAAATCTTCTCAATGGCTGCTTCGAAGAAATACTTATCCCATAACATCATGTGGCTAACGATTTCACGTAGTGACCATTTGCCCTTTGCTATTTCTTCATTCCACACCTCTTCATCATACTCATTAAGTTTCTTTACACAACTTATCCACTCGCTAAATTGTTCTAATAATTGGTCTTTACTTTCAATGACGTCCGACATATCCAACCTCCTAAATTTATTGTCCTCGGAATGAATGTATCTGAAATGCATCTCGACTCATATGCTGTATTTCACTTCTGAAAAGTTATGTACAATAAGTTCAGCGTTCCTTGTTAATCCTGTTCTCTTATCTACTTCCTTTCTCCATATTTCATTTTCTCTATAATTCTTATTCTTGCTACAATGAAATTGATGATTTCTTTCTTCAATATGATAGGAATATGGCCATTCATGATCACTTAGGATAGAACCTTTTAAATGAGTATCCGTTAACCATACGTTAAGTTGGAACTTCTGTGATGTAGGATTATGAAACCGAAGATCAACATAATTAAAGAATACACTTGCCCCACTCCCAAATGGAAGTACGCGTTGCTCATCTGGAAATGGATCAAAACTATGATGATGCCGTTCTGTAATTTTCATTGGCGTATGTATAGCTAACCAAAACAATAAGTTCGCTAATTGACATAACCCACCACCAACGCCAGTCTTCACTTCGCCCTGCGATAATTGCATTCCTTCAATATATCCCTTTCTCATAGTAGGCTTCCCTACCAAATCCCAGAAAGAAAAGGTCTCTCCTGGGTTAATTTCAATCTTATTAATTTTCTTTAACGCTATACTCAAGTTGGTTACTTTATTTTCTTGAAGTTGAGGATCAGAGGTTCCTAGTTTCCTTCTAAGAAGAGATTGATGCCGTTTCAATGAATAGGGTAAATCAGCGCTCGATTGATGTCTTGCAAATTTCACAAACACGTTGTTAAATCTTCTTTTTGTCCTCAGCTGACTAACTCTTATTTTGTAAATGAACGGTATTCGGATTAAAATCGTTTTGATCACATTCATCCCACCTAGTACATAATAATTCTAATTTCCATTCCTTTACGGGTACCTATTATACAGTCCATTGATTATGAAGAATAGCGACTAAGACCCAAGTGTCAGCTTCCTTCTCAAACACAAGACGTAAGCTCTTCCAATCCATTCCATCATACACTGGATCAAATCCATTGAAATAGTATTCAACAACGATACTTTCCGGATAAATCATACGCACGTTGTTAAGTGAATTTCCTAATCCTAACGTCTGATTGTACCCAACCTTAGGAGCACTTGCAAAGTCTTTACTATATACGAATCGTTTGTAGTAAGATTCAAATGTCATAGAAATAGGATCTCCAGTCCCATCTTCTGTTCCCCATAAATAGGTCTTCGTGTTATCGAATCCTTCGGCAATCTTCTCATGAGGTATTACGATGTTTCGCTTCTGATCAATATAACTATAAGGTGCGAATAGAATTCCTTGTTCTCGACTCGACATCTTAGAGAGCTTTGTGAAATCCTTATTCTTAATAGCCAGAATTGTCTTATCAGCGATTGACGCAATTTGCTCTTTAGCATCTGTTGGCGAAAGGAATGACTCAATCGCAGCGGTATGATTAGGTGCATCCCATCGGATGGTTGCCCCCATACTTTCTATGGCGATTCGAAGTGGTATGAATACTTTTCCTTCTCTAATCTCAGGTCCCTTTGGCATTTCTTCTTCATTATTATTTATCAGTGCTTGTTTACTTCCAACTAGAAATTGTACATTGCGTTGTCCCTTGTTCACAATAATCTTTTGCTCTTTAGGATCCAGCTTACAGTAGCCCCGATAGCTTCAGCTACGACTCGAATAGGTATCATTATGGTCCCATTACGTTGAAAGGACGTTCCTTCTCCCTGAATCCATGCACCATCTACTGTAATTTGAAAAGGTTGGCTGGTCGTATCCGCATGGACTACTGAAGTAGCTGAACCCATACTAACCAGCAATAATAAGCCTAGTGATGCTACATTTCTTAAGCATTGGCGAAGATGACTATATTGTTCCATTGATAATCTCCTCCTTAACACCATATTACGCTATTTATAGTGTGATATGAGTTAATATTTTGTCACTTTAACTGTATATCCTGCGTGATCAACAGATGGCTTTTTGAATAAATACATATACAAAAGAGAGCCACAGAATAAACTCCGGGCTCATTGTTCGTCTAGCACTATGTTAAATTGTTAGGAGACAGCTTTACATTCCTCACTGGTATGTTTTGCTTTACAGGAATGACATACCCCCTGGAAATCAAGTCGATGGTCCTCCACAGTAAATCCAAATTCGAGCAGAACTCGATTCTCTAAAGGAAGTAACCAATCCTCCAAAATTTCCTGCACCGCCCCACATTCCGTACAGATTAAATGATGATGGAAATGAGCTTGATTCTTTCTTCGTAGATCAAATCGATACACCCCATCACCAAAATTAACTTTTTCAATGACATGTAGCTCTTTTAATAATTCTAATGTCCTGTAGACGGTAGCAATCCCAATTTCTGCAACTCTATTTTTAACAATCATATAAATTTCTTCAGTCGTTAAATGATTATCTTCATTCTCAAGCAATACCTTGACCGTTTCTTCCCGTTGAGCAGTAAGCTTAAATCCTTTGGCCGTCAATTGCTTTCTGATCTCATCAATACGTGCATCCATCATTTCATTAACGCCTCCTTCTATTCTCTTTGTAACCTGTGTTTTTTTATTTTCTTATTTATAATTATTATCATTAAATAATAACTTAATTTATGAATAAGTTCAAGTCGAAAATAGCTGTAAGATCTATACATTCGATCATTCAATACTCCGGATTCTTTAGCCTATACCTCATCACAAGTTGAATAAGGATCGCAGCAAGCAAAATAGCTAAATTAAAATAGAAGGCAACATACAATGAAAAAGACGATACCAACATTCCTGCAATAACGGGAGATACAATAGCACCAAGCTCAGAGAAGGAAATCACATTCCCTATAAATGAACTTCGTTGCTCTTGACGAACAGTATCCGCAATATGAGCAAAGAAAGAATCCAGATAACATGCCCCTCCAATTCCACCAATCAACATACCCATGTAAACGATCCAATGTTGATCAAATGCTAAGAATAGAATAACCTCTACTGCAATCAGAGACAATCCAATCATACAAATCATTAATCTATCCTTTAATCGATCTGATATCATCCCCACAAATGGTGCTGAAATAAACGTAGATACACCCACCACCGTAAAGGCGGCACTCGTACTAAATGAGCTCCAGCCCATAATATGAGTAGCATACAAAGCAAAATAAGTAAGGAAAACAGCAAAAGCGCTCATTTCCAAGAAATGAACTGTCGAATAAAAAGCTAATTTGTGATTAACGTTGATATTTCTACGCTTCTCCTTTACAACGATCTCTTCAGAACGCTGCTCAAAATATTTGTCTTTTATTTGTATTAACGCAACTAATGCTATTCCCGAACAGAGGGCAACGAAGTAAAAAGGAACATTCAAGGCTAAATATATAGACATCCAGCCACTAATAACCGGTCCTAGAACCATACCTGCGCCATCACTGCTACTAATATAACCATTGAAAGTTCCGCGATTGTCTTCCGTACTCCATTCATTTATAGTACTTCTAACAAATACAGTCAATCCTGTTGCAATGGCTCCTTGAATAAACCGCAATCCACATAGGAACAAATAATTTGTTGTCAATGCAAATCCAATCATACTGATAACCTGCAGAGCTAATAGACTGACACCTACGGACTTGCCACCCCATTTTTTCAGCAAATATCCCGTAGGTACACCTCCACATACTTTGCCCACATAAAATATCGCAAAAATAACACTCATCGCAAACACCGAAAATTTCATTTGCTCTATAAATAATGGGAACAAGGGTATGATCATATACCCTCCCATATTTGTAAAGAAACAAATCATAACCATGAGCATTACATTGTTATTCAGCCCATTTGTTCTCATCAATCATCCCACCTTGGTTTGGCTTCTCCGCACTAGGATATGCACAGATACCAAAAAAAGATAAAGGATTTCTCAGAAGTGATGAGAACCCTTTACCTAGATATATTGATAGCCATTTCAACTACTATTCTAATTCATTAGAACTCGTAATGACACGCCAGTTGTTATTCAACGTAGCCGTGATTACACCTCTACACCTTATATAATCTGCCAGCAATTCCACCATATCTACCCGTATTTCCTTGATGACCTTCTTCCCCTTGAACATAGGGTACTCTCCACCCCCACTAGCGCGGTAATTATTCATGACTACATCATATTCGCGGCATAGTAATATCGGATTACCTTCACATTCTAATCGTACAATTCGATCACCACGGACTCTCGATACGTCCATAATATATTCAATACCTTCCCACATATCGTAATTGAAGTGCTGCGGTTTTGGCAGTAAAAAATCCTCGCTCACTTCAATCTCCCCCAAATCATTTAGCTGAAAATATTGAGCTGATCGTTCAAGTGCATCCTTTATATCTTGTCCACTAACCCGCAACACCGTTAACGTATTGGGGTATTTATAATTAATTATAATATCTCTCATCGTGATATTACGACCAAATCCAGGTGAATGATTATCAAATATGGCCGCACAAGAAATCATAACCCCACTTAACGCCATTTGTACGGTGTTGATCCACTCCATAAATGGATGATCCGTCAGTCTAGTCTGTAGTGGATTTGAAATACGCATATCTTCACCAACAACAGATCCAATAGATTGATTCAACCACTCTGCCACAGCATTCTCGGCGGGCTCAGCCAACTCTAATATGGGCTGATCCGACTTCGTGTTCTTCGAAGATAAAAGTTCAGATTGCTTATCCACAACCAACCACTGATCATTAATCCGCTTCATATGTAGCGTTACCTTGCCTAAGTAGCTTCCTTCACTACCAGGCTGAACCACACAAACACCATTCACGGTTTCACCTGCAATACCTCTATGCTGATGACCTGTTAATAGCACATCAATCCCGGGCACTTCATGACAAAGTGCATACCCCTGATTCTCGCCTGTTAATGTTTCAGTGGCTTCTCCGGTCAATAGATCCCTCTCTAACCCTCCATGATAAGATACGATGACTATATCTGCCCTCTCCTGATCTCGTAAATACGGAATCCAGCGTTTAGCTGCATCTACAGGATCGATGAACTTTATACCCCGAATATGATCTTCTTGTTCCCAGTTCGGAACATAGGAGGTTGTCAGACCTAATACAGCAAGGCGAAGCCCATTCTCCCATTCCCAAATACGATAGGGCGTTCCAAATAACGGCTCCCCTGTTGTTTCTGATATTACATTCGCAGATAACCAAGGGAAATTTGATGCAGCAACTTCCTCTTCTAGATAGTTTCTCCCGAAATTAAACTCATGATTGCCAGGTACAGCAGCATCATAACGAATAGCGTTCATGCATTCTATGACCACATTAGGATGAGATCGATCCACTTTTGCCTGATGATAAGCTAGCGGAGACCCCTGTAGGCAATCACCATTATCTATTAATAGAATCTCTCCCCCATCTTTACGTTGTTCAGCAATTAAAGTAGATATGATAGATAGACCATGATCCACAGAACGCCCATCTTCATAAGAATAGGGAACGATGTAACCATGGATGTCACTTGTCTCTAATATGATGATCTTCATTTCGCTCATCTGTTCTTGCATTTAGATTACATCCCCCTTTATACATTCGACACGTTGATAGTATAGTCAACGATTGTATGTAGAAAGATTATGATTTGTAATCAACATATTAAACACTTCCTACTTCATCAACATAAGATAAACCCTCTTTATTTTTTACATCTATTTCACAAAACCTAACATCCAATTTGATCCTTAGTTTTACATATTCTGATAGGATAAATCTTGTTAAGAGTCCTAAAAAAATTCAGATCATTAGGGGGAATTGATTTTGTTTAAAAAAACATCCGCACTATGTATGACTCTACTACTAGGGGTTAGCCTAACGGCATGTGGTAGTAATAACGCTACGACTAAGAATGCAGCAGCACCCGATGCGAATACCACCAAACCAACAACGGAAGTTGCCGCAAAACCTGCTGAGACTGGATACATCCCGAAAGAATTAGAAGTTCAATTTGTTCCATCTCAAAATGCAGAAACACTTGAAGCCAAGACCAAACCTCTCGAGAAACTCCTAGGAGATCAACTCAAAATCCCCGTTCATGTGAGCGTTTCTCCAGATTACAATACGATTGTTGAAGCGATGTCTTCCAAACAAGTTGATATTGGTTTTCTTCCTCCCAATGCCTACGTACTTGCTCATGATTTGAGAAAGGCAGCTGATTTACTTCTTCAAGCCCAACGTTTCGGTGTGAATGACGAGACTGGACAACCTACGGAAGAGAAAGTGAATTTCTACAAATCTATGATTCTTGTTAAAAAAGATTCCGATATTAAAACACTTGCAGATTTAAAAGGCAAAAAGATCGGATGGCAAGACGTTACTTCATCCGCAGGTTATGTATTTCCAGCAGCTGAACTAAAAAAAGCTGGCGTTGATCCTGAGACGGATGTACAAGGTGTAACCATTAAAGGGCATGACGCTGCCATTATGGCATTGCTCAACGGTCAAGTTGATGCTGTTGCCAATTTCCAAGATGCTCGTAATGTTGTGGTAAAAGACGTTCCAGACGTATTCGAACAGACTCGTGTACTTCACTTCACTGCTCCGATCCCGAACGATACGATCAGTGTTCGTTCCGACATGAATCAAGAATGGCGCGATAAGATCGCTCATGCCTTTATCGCGATTACTGAAGATCCAGAAGGAGCTCAAATCGTAAAGGATATTTACACACATGTAGGTTATGTAGCTGGGGATGATGCTAACTTTGCTCCGGTTCGTGAATATGCAGAGGCCGTAGGTCAGAAAATCAAGTAATCATTAAGTATACGTCAAATAAATCCTCACTAGTGTAGGAGTTAACTCATTCACGCCGCTCACGTTGTAGTAACGTGGCGGCGCTGTGTGCTTTTATGTATAGGATAATATTTCTTCAAGAAGGAAGGGTTAATGATGATTGAATTACGGCAAGTCTCTAAGACATTCCCCAATGGAACCATTGGATTAAAGGACATTAACTTAAAGATACAGACAGGTGAATTTGTTGTGATCGTAGGATTATCAGGTGCGGGTAAATCGACGTTACTGCGTTCAATTAATCGACTAATTGATGTCACATCAGGTGATATTCAGATACATGGTCAATCCATTACCTCTGCATCCGGCAGCAGGTTACGTGCTATAAGACGTAATATTGGTATGATTTTTCAAAGCTTTAATTTAATTAAACGTACCACCGTACTCAACAATGTTCTATCTGGACGTGTAGGGTACCATTCCACCTTAAGAACTTTGCTCGGTTCTTTTCCCAAAAGAGATGTTGAGATTGCTCTAACTGCACTTGAAAGAGTAAATATTCGAGAAAAGGCTTATATTCGTGCAGATCAACTATCTGGTGGACAACAACAACGTGTATCTATCGCTCGTGCATTAGCACAGGAGGCCACCATTATATTGGCAGATGAACCCGTTGCTTCATTAGATCCCCTAACGACACGGCAGGTCATGGATGATCTACAACGAATAAATCGAGAATTAAATATTACGACTATTGTGAATCTTCACTTTATTGATTTGGCACGTGATTATGCTACGCGAATTATCGGACTTCGTGCCGGAGAAATCGTATTCGATGGAAGTGTAGGTGAAGCGACCGATGAGATACTTGCTGAAATCTATGGACGCCCAGTGAAGGCAGACGAGTTCTTGGATACATCAAGGGAAATGCAAGTCGTAGGTGTAACATGAGATTAGACATCAAGTCAACCAACCCTACATCTACCCCATCGATACCATCATCTCCAAACGATTCAATCTCCAATGCACTGGATAAACCTAGACGAGGCAAGCGTATCGCGACATGGATGTTGTTCATTGTCATCCTCGTCGTTTGCTCCCTATACATCGATGTTACCCCTTATCAGCTGTTTGTCGGATTACCAGAAATGGGTGTTCTACTTAAAGAAATGTTCCCACCTGATTGGAGCTATCTTCCAACCATTTGGGCTCCTACCCTACAAACGATAAAAATTGCCGTTGCAGGTACAATATTAGGTGCCATTCCGGCTATTCCTGCTGCCCTTTTCTCTGCGAATAATATTACGCCTTTTAAAAGTGTATCGCTCCCTATTCGAACCCTATTAAATCTTGTAAGAACCGTTCCGGATCTACTATTTGCAGCCGTCTTCGTCGCCGTATTTGGCATTGGTCCGTTTGCTGGGATGTTGGCTCTGCTATTCTTTTCGTTCGGGATCATTGCCAAATTAACATACGAGACAGTGGAAGCGATCGACCCCGGTCCACTGGAAGCGATGACGGCAGTAGGTGCTACTCGTATTCAACTCATTGTATTTGGCGTAATCCCACAAGCACTACCAGCCTTTATCTCCTATCTACTCTATACTTTCGAGATTAATATCCGCGCTGCTACCGTGCTTGGGTTCGTCGGTGCGGGTGGCATTGGGCTACTACTTAATCAATCACTTGGACTATTCCGATACGATCGGGCTGCAACGATCATTATATTAACACTTGCTGTCGTCCTAATTATCGATAATGCAAGTACTCGTATACGGAGGAAGCTATTATGAGTCGTGTACATCACTTACGAAAATGGATGATCGCACTATTTATTCTTGTCATATTTATTTGGTCCATGTTGGGATTAGATTACCAAGGGTTTCAATCTACATCTAAGGTCGTCTCTTTATCCATCTTAAAAGGCTTCATGCATCCTGATTGGGCATATGTTTATCTGCCTGAAGGAGAAGACTTACTACGTGAACTACTAGAAACCTTAGTTATTTCAATTCTAGGTACGTTTGTCTCAGCTATTCTATGTATACCATTTGCCTTTTGGGCTGCAGCGAATATGAGTCGGCTACGCGTCTTCCCAGGCGTGGGTAAGTTCACATTAAGTGTGATCCGGGTGTTTCCTGAAATGATTGTCGCTATTCTATTTATTAAAGCTGTTGGACCTGGATCTTTCGCAGGCGTTCTCGCTCTGGGTGTACATTCTATTGGTATGTTAGCCAAATTATTCTCTGAAACGATAGAAGGTGTTGACCCAGGACCACAAGAAGCTCTTATCGCTTGCGGTGCTAATAAATTACAAATAATCCGTTTTGCCGTAATACCACAGGTCATTCCTCAAATCCTGTCATACACCTTATATCGTTTTGAGATTAATATTAGATCTGCCACAACACTCGGTCTGGTTGGGGCAGGCGGTATTGGGACGCCATTAATCTTCGCCCTTCAAGTTCGTAATTGGAACCGCGTTGGTGTAATTCTACTCGGCATTGTACTTCTTGTTGTTATTACAGACTTTATATCCAGTCGCTTACGCAGAAAGATTATATAGCCGTTATATATTAATCAATAGAACGGCGCTATCAGATAAGTTCATCTGAGCGCGCCGCTTTAAATTCTCTATTAGAAATCTAATCTAACAAAATTTCTTTCTCTGGTTCTCTCAGAAATTTAAACATTTCTTTAACTTGCTTCTCTGTAACTCTTTCTTGCGAAAGCTCAGGTAATTGATTCTCTTTAAAGAATCTCACATCAGAAGTTTCCACGCTTTCCGCGGCCTCTCCACCAGTTATTTCACACAAAATATATATTTTATAAACATGTTGGGCAGACGGTGGATGATCGTGAAATTTCGTATCCAGTATACCAAGTAATCTAATTGATCTGACATCAAACCCAGATTCTTCTTTTATTTCTTTCTCTACGACCTCCCGTGGTGAAAGCCCTATATCTGCCCATCCCCCAGGTAAAGACCATGCTCCATCTAGACGTTCCTTTACAAGTAAAATTTCATCATTCTGAAAAACAACCCCACGTACATCCACCTTTGGTGTTGCATATCCACTATCACTTGCAAATAGAGTTCTGATCTTCTCAATCTCCACATCTGTATATTCGTTACATATCGTAATGCTAAGATCTCTTAACTGTTCAAAGCGTTCAAGATCATAGACATCCTTTGAATAAGCAAGTCCCGTTTGACTTATGGCTTGGATTTGTTTTGCCCATTCCAACCATTTAAGGTTCATTTCAAACACTCTCCTTGATTTCTTCGATTAATTCCTTCAAATCATTTCTTACGTTCCCTACCGAATGTGATACACGATAGGCGTGCATCTTACTAGATTCAAATGGACGAAGCAACTTCAATAGTGTTGATTCATCATGATGATCTCGGTTCAGCCAGTCTGATTCATCTTCACGATGCAGAATAACGGGCATGCGGTCATGTATATCAGCCATTAGGCTATTAGGTGTTGTGGTGATGATCGTACAAGTACTCAGCTTCTTTCCGCTAGGGTCGATCCAAATGTCATATAAACCAGCCATTGAGAAAATATCGCCGTCTCGCATAACAATTCGCATAGGCTGTTTACTTCCTTCTTGCTTCCTCCATTCATAAAATCCATCAGCAGGGATGATACATCGCCGGTTACTTACAAGCCGTTTGAACGAAGCTTTCTCTAGTAGTGTTTCAGCTCTCGCATTAATCATATTGCTGCCTATTTTCTGATCCTTAGCCCAAGATGGAACAAGGCCCCAGCGAAGTTCCCCAACACGATTCTCTAACCCATTATGTATGACAGCAGGTATCATTTGCATGGGTGCCACATTATATTTCGGGGCGTACTGGATCATTGGAGAATCACTCGTCAGATACCTAATCAACAACTCTTCCATAGAGACTGTTATTGTATAACGTCCACACATATTCAACACCCCCCAATAATAATTATCTCGCCATATTTGTCCCTTTAGATGTTCTATCTACAATCTCTTTCTAATTAGTCGCATCTATCCTCGATGATTGACCTCGACTTCAAATACGTGATACCACTTGAAATAGTTGTTAGCAGGCTTGTTATACCAGAAATCCTCATCCCTATGATTGAGCCACTCATCATCTACCGTTGCCAATAACTCTATTTGTTCCATGTTTATGTATTCGCGCATTAGAATGCTTTCCCTTTTTATGAATCCAAACCTACATCAATAAAACATATTGATAAATAATGTATCAACGAGTTATTATATAACCAACGGTTACTAACCAGTGGTTATAATTTTCTTATTATCAAAAGGAGTGCTACTCAAGAATGTTAACTAAACAGGAAATTCGTTCACAAGCGACTAAGAAAGAGATACTATCTGCTGCTGCACAATTGTTTAATACAAAAGGATTCGCTTCAGTTACGATGCGAGAAATAGCCAAGGTGGCCGGTTGTTCACACACGACCATTTACATCTATTTCAAGGATAAGGAAGCCCTTCTACATCAGCTCTCTATGCCTCCTCTTGAAGAAATAAAAACACAGATGGAGCATATTTCTTTACAACTTGATCTATCCCCAGAGGAAAAGCTTAAAATGATTAGTCTTGATTTCATTCAATTTTGCCTGCTTCATCGGAACATTTATGCGACTTTCATAGGAGAACAGGCATCACGTGTGGATATTGAGGTATCAGATAATGAAATCAACACCATGCGGATATCATTGTTTAAACTGCTGGAGCAATCACTTCAACATTGTCTTGTCATTAAGGGAAACGACGAACTTCTCTTAATGTACACTCGCATCTATTTTTACACATTGCATGGCATCGTAAGTCTTTACACTCGTTCTGACGAATCACTTGAAAGCATGATCGAAAGACTGTTACCCACTTTCGAAGAATCTATTGAGGTGTTATTGATAGGATTTAAAGAACGATTAAAGGGAGCGAACTAATATGAAAATCACACAGATCTCAGAACACATTTGGAGTTTGAAAATATGGATCGTCATTCCGATTCATGTGTGCGTTGTTGTGGAAGAGGATGGCGTAACTTTGGTAGATGCTGGATTGCCTTTCATGGCCAAAGGTATTCTTCAATTTATTGAGAATCTGCAAGCAGGTCCACTAACTAGAATTGTCTTGACTCATGGTCACGGAGATCATGTCGGTGCCATTGAAAAGATACTAGAAGTAACTCAGGTTCCCATTTTCGCACACCGTATTGAGATCCCTTATATAGAAGGAGAAATGCCCTACCCTCGTAGAAAAAAGGCAGCCATTAGCGTGGCTAAACAACGAACCCAACCACTTCCCGAGAACGAACACGGTGAACTTCAATCTATGGGTGGATTAACTCCTTATCTTACACCTGGTCACTCACCAGGTCATGTCGCGTATTATCATCAGCAGGATCAAGTATTATTGGTTGGAGATCTTTTCACTGCTAAAAAGGGGAAACTCCGTAAGCCAATGGCCATCTTTACCGGAGATATGGAAGAAGCCATCAGAAGCAGTGCCATTGTGAGTCAATTGAAACCGCTACGTCTTGAGGTATGTCATGGTACATCCGTTCTCCAACCTGCCAATCAGTTAGATACATATTTGAAGTCATAATAGGGATCTGATCATTAATTACGATCATAGCTAGTCTTATGCACATATAAAAGCTACCATAACATCATGGTAGCTTTGTAATAATACTTTATCGTACATTCTTATTTGAGCGCAACGACTCGTAATCTCTTATAGTCAGCAATCCAAGACTCCCCATTAAATAATGATGCTCTAGCCTTGTTAGTTATTTTTGTGAATATATCTTTCTTTTCCAACTCGGAGAAATCTTTGAAAAACACATCGGCTGCTAGCCCATTTAACCAATGCATGAGTCCATTCTCTCCATCTTCCAGTTGTGTAGGACGGTCGAAATGGACCGCATAGGTTACTCGAAAACCTTGTTGTTCTAACAATTGGCTATATTCACCTATACTCGGAAAATACCAAGGGTTGAGCTCATTCGCATCAACAGCATAATCTTGCGCTAATACGTCAGTTATCGATTTCACAATCATCTCAACGTTACCTTTGCCACCAAACTCCGCAACAAAACGGCCACCATCCTCTAAAGCATTCCAGACACTTGCTATGACACCTTCTGCATTCTTAACCCAATGGAGTGCGGCATTCGAGAATACAGCATTTACAGGTCCATTTAAGGTGAAACTCTCTGCATTCCCACGGACGAAGTTAATTTCAGGGTACTTATTTCTCGCTCTCGCCATCATCTCTTCGGATAAATCCATCCCGATAACGGAAGCACCTAATTCTCCGATTTCATGACTTAAATCCCCTGTACCACATCCCAGATCCAGGACTCTCTCTCCTTGTTGCACATTCAGAATCTCCAGAATTCCTCTTCCGTATTGTGACACGAATCCTAATTTATCATCGTATAATTCTGCTTTCCATTCATGAATCGATCCCATACTTTATACCCTCCTTCAATTCCATTATTGATGTTGAAGGTATTATTACATATATTCACTTATTGATGAAATATATAAAACAAATAGAGCTTATAGTTAATATCTATATAACTGCTAAGCATTTTGTTGGAAAAAGGCCTCTTTCACATAAATTGAATATGTCAAAACGATAATTGACCAAATCATATTTCCTATGAATGGTTGTGCGGTATATGTTGTCGCCAATGTTAAACTTACCATTCCAAAAAGTATGGAATATATAATCATTAACCAAAATCCCCATTGTTTAAGATTTCTATATCCATAGACCATTACAAGGGATAAACCTGCGACTAATATCCTTACTAGCTGTTCAGGTGCATTTGGTACACCAAATCTTTCTGCTATCCCGATTGCATCAGCATTAGCATCATAAAATACAGAAGTAAAAAGTAATAGAATCGCACCAAAAAAATAGAAAAAACTAATCAATGAAACACCTAAAGGTCTTCTCAATGCACTCACCTCCATTTTGATAATTTTACCACATATGTAAGCAGACTCATAAATTAATAACTTTGATCAACAGACAGTCCATAATCAATACTTAGCGAAAAGCAAAAAAAGCTACCGTAACAATCACGGTAGCATCAATTATTAGTCAACGATGATATTCAATATCCGTCGAGTCCTTTGATTACATTTTCTCAGCAACAATTGTAAATGTCTTAGGAATACCCTTGTCAAATACTTCTGATGATAGGTTAGGCAATTCTTCTAAGATCTTAATGAATAACCCTTCGCTTGCGACAGCAGTCACAATTTCTCCAATGGTCCACTTTCTTAAGCGCACTTTTTGCACATCTGGTTCTTTGTTCTCATAGGATGTGAATTTGGAGAATGATATTTCCTTTTCCTCAAGAGAGGTGTCGAAATAATCACCCGTTACTTTATGCTTTCTGATGTTTGCTGTAGTGCCTTTGGATGAAATTAGTTTGGTTGAAATCGGATGGAAATCCTGTAGGATTAATCGCCCGCCCTGAGTAAGCAACTCGGACACAACATTGAACAATGGATGCAAATCCTCAAAGTAATGAAGAATTCCAAACTCCATAAATACAATATCAAATTCCCCAGACAACTTGTCCATTGGTAAGCTTAGTACATCAGAAACGATATAATCCACCTTCACTTTAGCTGCATCAGCTAGTTCTAGAGCGTAGGTTTCATTCTCAACTGAGAAATCGGCTATCGCCACATCCGCACCTAGTAAGGCTAACGCTACCGCTTTATTTCCATTTGAGCCTAGTAGATTAATAATTTTTTTACCGTTGACTCCGTCCATATGTTCATACGCATTGCCGATTCTTTTTATAGGGTCTTCTATGATTTTCAGTGCTGCTTCATTCGGCGTACCAAAACGATTAACCCATGCTTGATATGCTCCCGTATTCCAAGCACTTTTATTTTGTTGAAATGGTTCCACTTTCATTCCTCCATACCCTTATGCTGGGATTCAATAATTAAGATTTCCTTCCCTCACTAGAAGGACACGTCAAGAAATCATACCATGTTCAACACATGTCTTCAATTTATTATTTAATTATAATCGCTTTTTAGAACAGCATACATTTTTTGGTCGATGAAATCTCCCTTTATCTTTAACTGTTGGCGTAATACGCCCTCAAATTTCATTCCGATATTCTCCAAGACGCGTGCCGAACCTATATTATTATAATTGCATCTTCCTTCAATGCGATTCACATCTAGTTGTTCAAAACTATATCTAATGATCTCTCTTGTCGCTTCTGTCATGATCCCTTTATTCCAGTATTGACTCGAAAGAGCAAAGCCAATCTCTGCTCTTTGGTGTCGTACATCCCAACTAATTAATCCAGTTCTACCTATTAATTTATTGAGAGGCTTATACACAATTCCCCAGCGATATGCCCGTCTTAGCTCAAAATTCTTCAATACATATGCCATATCATTGATCGTATCTTCAAGCGATTCATGCCGGTCCCATAACGTATTCGCAGATACAATGGGATCAGAGGCGAATTCATAGTACTCTTGTATATCATCTAAACTTAACTTTCGAAGTAGAAGACGTTCGGTTTCAAACACAGGCATTTCATTAAATAGTATTTCTACCTGCATGACCAACACCCCTTATCAGATCATTTCCCTAAAACCTTGTACCTCATCTAACTTATATCCTAGCGACTCATAAAATTTATGAGCATCCTTACGATATGCGCTTGATACGAATATAATGTAATAGCAATCTGCATGCTTCGCGATATTCTCCATTTCGTTCATGATCTTTCTTCCCAGACCCAAGCCTCGAAACTTATGTGATATCACCACGTTCTCAATGACCATGAAAGGTCTACAGTCTCCTACGAGATCTTGGCAAACAATCCCCATCACCGATCCCGCTAATTCACCATCAACTTTTATTCCGGTCAGACGATAATCTGCGTTACTCTTCATGATAGTAAATTGTGCCTGCATCTTTAATAGATCAGACGGACTACCAATTAGTTCTTCATATAATAAACTAAGTTTCTCTAGATCTTCATGTTCAATAGGATCTATACTAATCACGCATAATCAACCTCTTTCTAATCCACTGATACTTTAGTATGACTAATCAAACCAAGCATGCGTAGGAATTTCAATCATCACTTTCCCGATCAACTTATCATGATCTATAAATGGATAATTCCATGCATGAGAATCAAAACTTACGTTACGATTATCTCCTAAGAACAAGTATTTATTTGCCGGTACGATGACAGGTCCAAAGTTATAATTCATTTTTTCTTGAATATAGGGTTCGTTAACGATTGTTTTATTTCTATATAATTCTCCATCTTTCACTTCGATTTCATCTCCAGGTAACCCAATCAGTCTTTTTACGTATTTCTTGTCTTCTTCTGGTGCTTGAAATACGATGATGTCACCATGATTTAAGTTAGTCATCCACATCATTTTCTCTACAATAAGATGATCGTTGATCTGAATCGTAGGGATCATAGATCCCGTAGGAACTTTCATAGCTTCTGCAACATACGTCCGAACAAATATGGATACGACAAGTGCAATTAGAATGCTCGGTAGATATTGTTTCATTATTTTCATCATCATAAATCCTCCTCATTACACATCATATAAACTAAAATTGTTCATTAAGACAACAGACGCTTGTGCAACATCATTAATAATATCATATATAGACTCCACATCGTATTCAACACATAACCCATTCACGAGTGCCCAACCCTATTAATTTATTTCACTATTCTCATCTCAAAAATAACCTCATCATCCTCAATCTCCCCAGTATCCATGAATCCCATCTTTAGGTACAATGCTCTTGCTGAGTCATTATCCGGATCAAATGAAATCCGAATGGCTGTCGAATTGGGCATCGATTTAATATGTTCGATTATTGTTTTCATACTAGCTTTCCCATATCCTTGTCCTTGGAAGCAAGCATCAATCATAAATCGTGGAATCCAATGGCACAAATCCTTCGGATCTGGCTCACTATCGATTAGAGTAAATCCGATCATTTCGTTATTCGCATAGATAGCGTACGGCAATAAATTGGGTTCCACCTTCGATTGTGCAATCGAATAAAGATTCGGAGCAATAAATTTCGTCTGATCTTCTTTTAACTTTAATCGGATACATGTACCCCAGTTATTCCTATCTACTACCTTCAATTCAATCGTTGGTTCTATCATAGATATTAACCCCTTAGTATTCTCTCGTATTATGAATCGGGCGGGTCACACATAAGTAAAACACCCGTTTTAAATATAACAAATAATGGGATCATCTGCATGGAAAGATCGTAATACAAAGAAGTCCAGCAGTCATACCCCTCTGGACTTCACTTCATATTAGAGAATAACTGTATCGGTTATAAGAACAAGTTTCCTTCCATTGGGCTACTAGCCGAAGCATACCGTTTCTTCGGAATTCTTCCCGCGTCGAATCCTAATCTACCCGCTTCAATAGCAAGCTTCATTGCCAGAGCCATCTTCACGGGATTCTGAGCTCCCGAAACAGCTGTATTTAGTAATACCGCATCGGCTCCGAGCTCCATGGCGAATGCCGCATCAGATGGACTACCTATACCAGCGTCTACAATAATCGGAACGATTGCTTGCTCAATAATAAACGATAAGTTCAACGGGTTAATGATTCCTTGACCTGATCCAATCGGGGATGCGCCCGGCATGATGGCATGAACACCTAATTCTTGTAGTCTTTTGGCTAACAACACGTCGTCCGATGTGTATGGGAGCACAATAAATCCTTCTTCTAGTAACATCTCAGAAGCTTTTAACGTCTCCAGTGGATCTGGCAACAACGTCTTCCAATCACCAATCACTTCAACTTTAATCATGTCACATAAGCCTGACGCTTTCGCTAATCTCGCAATACGCACGGCTTCTTCTGCTGTGGAAGCACCTGCTGTATTCGGTAGTAATGTATACTTACTCACATCTAGCATTTCTAGAAAATTAGGCTGATTGGCCTCAAAAATGTTCATACGTCGAACTGCAAACGTCAAAATTTGCGCCTCGGATACATCAACAGCTGTCTTTTGGATCTCAAAGCTTGGAAACTTACCCGTTCCTAGTAATAATCTCGATTTAAATTCATATGATCCTATCTTTAACATCTCAGCCACCTCCTACAAAGTGAACAATTTCAATACGATCTCCAACTGTTATACATGTCTTGTCATGATTTGTTTTCTCTAAAATTTGCTTATTCAACTCAACAATCAGAATTTTGGTCTCCAAGCCATAATGCATGAGCAAGTCTGTCATCGTCTTACACTGACTAGGGATTTCAACTTGTTCGCCGTTAATCTCTATATTCATGATGGAACACCTTCCTTCTCACAATGAACATTGTCATGACGATCTACGCGATAAGATTCAAGTGAAAGGTTCTTCTCTATTTTCCCTTCAGCCCAATCTGCTACAAGATTGCCCGTCATAGCACTAAGTAGAATTCCATTACGATAATGCCCTGCTGCGACATATAATCCTTTCCAATGTGGATGTGCACCCAAATAAGGTAAACCATCTAATGTCTGTGGACGAAGCCCACACCATGCCTTCTCCCACTCTGTGTCTACAATACCTGGTATGAGTTGCTTCGATGCTTCTAAGAGCTGCGCAATCCCACCTAACGATACCTTTCGATTATAACTATGTGAAGTCGTGGTTGCTCCAACAACCAAACGTCCTCCTTTCTTAGGAACTAAGTAACAACCATGACTATAAATCGTGGACTGCACTAGAGGTACATGACTCAGAACAGAGAAACACTCCCCCTTTACCGGATAAATGGGACATGTTAATCCAGCCTGTGCAAGAAGTGATCCACTCCACGTTCCAGAAGCAATAATGACCTTATCGGAGTAGATAGCTCCAACATTAGTCATCACGCCACTAATCCGTCTTTGTGCAAAGAGCAGCGATTTCACTTCAGTGAACTCCACTATTTGTGCTCCAAGAACTGCTGCAGCTTGTGCGAATGCAGAACATAGTTCAGGAGCGTCCACTTGACTATCTTCTTCGACTAACATAGCACCAAGTATTTCCGAGGAAATACTTGGCTCTTTGTATCTTACTTGTTCCGTCGACAACCACTCCGCTTGCTCTCCCGCTGTCTTTTGAAAATCCAATGTACGCTGAATTTCTATCACATCTGCCTCTGTTACTGCCACTCGAAGCAGACCTTTACGCTTCAGCCCTATATCTATCCCAGTTAAATCTCTTAAATCAGTAGCAAGTTGAGGAAATAATGCTCGACTTGCCCGGGCAAAATCGAACATTGGCCCAGCCTCTGTTATTTCTGCTTGCGCTGCAAGCATTCCAGCTGCGGCAATCGTTGCTTGGCTTCCAACACGATCACGCTCTAAGAGCATGACCTTCATCCCTCTTGCGGACATGTAGTACGCAATGGCACTTCCGATAACTCCCCCACCTACGATAATGGTATCTATTGGCTTCATCTGATCATTGACCTCCTAACAATTTTGAGCATAGGGTCCTTGATTAGCATCGAAATAACGAATCTCGGAAGATCCCTTAGCGATCTAATGCCTCTCGGTAGTCTTTTACCGACTTTAATGGATTGTCGCTTTCTGTAATCCCCGACAATATGGCAATTCCTGCTGCTCCAGTTGCAACGGTCTGATGCACATTCTCAGGGATAATACCCCCAATCGCAATCACCGGAATAGGAACCTTTTTCACCAATTCTTCTAAGACTTTCGTTCCTCTAGGTTGTTGGCCCGGCTTCGAATTCGTTGGAAATATATGCCCATATACTAGATAATCAGCACCTTGCCTACACATCTCAGTTGCTTCTTGAACATCATGAACGGAACGCCCTACTCTCAATCCGGGAAATAATCGCTTGACAACCTGCACCTCTAAGCTATGGTAACTTAGTTGAATACCTCTAACGCCAGCCGCGCTAGCCACATCAACTCGATCGTTAATGATTACTTTACTGAGAGGTACTCCACCAGTCTTCAAGGCCAGCACTGCCAGCCAAAGTTCTTTCGCATTGCATGATTTCTCCCTCAAATGAAAGGCTGTAACATACGGATGTATAAGTGACGCTATCCTTGCAAAACGTTCCAACTCAGACTGACCATTCGAGATCACATGTAACTCTCGACCGCACATACCATTCCCTCCAATTCTTCATGCAATCTATATAAAATAAGATTCAACACAAACAAAAAAAGCCACCCTCAGCATAGAAGGTGGCTCTATAACAATAGTCAAAAGAATGCAGACGTATATACGTATACAGACCTATCTCAACCAAAGCTTTCAAGCTCACTTCCCTACGCTGGTATAATCCAGATCAGGTTCAAAGGGTTTGGAATCACATACTTCCGTCTCAGCTAAATAGCACCCCTAGTGATCTAACGTATTCAATTGGATATATCCTAACATAAATATTAGGAAAATTGAACCCTAGAACTATTTCATCATAGCATTCTTTCCGTTCTTATTAGATAATAGAAAGGAAAGTATTGGTTATAGTGGAAGGGGTAATTACATAATGAGGTTTACAGTAAAAACAAAGTTCATTGCAGTATTCGCCAGTCTGATCGTTATGATTGGAGCTTTTTCCTGGTCGGATATCGTTAGGATGCAGAAGCTTACAGCAAATAACGAACAGACGGTCCAAGTATGGTTGAAGGGAATTGAAAACATTCAAGCCATCAACTATCACGTAGAACATATCGATTACGCGAAATATCAAATCCTAGCTACAAAAGTTCTACAGGAGCGTACTGACCTACTCACGGATATCTCCAACAATATAGCTAAAGTTGATAATTTATTATTAACCTATCAAGATTCCCTTGTGAATGACGAAGCCAAAGCAAATTTCACGAAGCTAAACGCAGACTGGAAGATATTCAAAGAAGCATTCGCTACATTTGAAAAGGCTGAACTTTATTCCGTAGAATTAAGGGAAGCTACAACAAAAATAACTGAATCACTTAACAATGTGGAGCAGATGGTTACTCCTATTGTGCAATATAATCACGATGGTGCTCTAGTCGCTGAACAAGACAGTAAAGATTTATCTAAATCAAGCATGATCCAGTTATTAATAGGTCTTGGTATTATGGTCGTGTTCATCATTATTTGTGGTTCACTTCTTGTTCGGAGTATTTCTAATCCTGTCAGAAAAGTGTCGGATGCACTCAATCGTATTGCAGATGGGGATTTAACTGTAGAGACCATCGTCGTCAAAAATAATGATGAAATTGGAACGATGGTACTTGCTGTGAATCGAATGGTCGAACATTTGAGAGATTCAGTTAACCAGATGTTAACCGCATCTACTATAGTGGCTTCATCTTCGGAACAGCTACTCATGAACTCTAAAAGTAATGCTGACGCCTCCAACCACGTGACCCTCTCGGTTCAAGAAGTAGCTACCGGTGCAGAAATTCAAGCCCAAAGTTCCTTGGATTGCAACCGAGCTATGGAGGAAATGACCTCAGGGATTCAACGAATTGCAGAAACAGCTTCTGATGTATCCGAGCTTTCACTATCTGCAACCGATCATGCAAAGATAGGAACGCAAGTTATGCAACGTGTCTCACATAAAATGCATGCAGTCAGCACAGCCGTGGATCATGCCAACGACGTATTGAAGGAATTGGAGGTTCACTCCCTTAATATTAGTCAAGTCTCCACATTAATCGGAAATATTTCAACCCAAACGAATCTACTCGCATTAAATGCAGCTATCGAAGCAGCCCGTGCTGGAGACGCAGGTATGGGATTTGCTGTAGTGGCTAACGAAGTACGTAAGTTGGCCTCTCAGACTGAAGCATCCGTTCAGAATATTTCAGAATTAATTAATAGTATCCAGACGGATTCAGCAATGGCCGTAAAAGTGATGAATGAAGGTCTAATCGAAGTTAATGCAGGATTACACGAGGTTGGTGAAGCAGAGAAAGCATTCCAACAGATCTTTAAATCTTCTGAATTGGTTGCTCTGAAAGTTCAAGAAACAGCAGCTGCGGCTGAACAAATGGCGGCTAGTACGGAAGAAGTTGCAGCAACTGTTACTAATGTAGGTGCCGTAGCCCAGCAAACATCGGCTACAGCTCAGACCGTAGCCTCCGCCGCTGAAGAGCAGTTGGCATCTACGGAAGAAATTACAGCTTCAGCTAAAACCTTGCTGGATATATCTCAAGATTTATTTAAAGTTGTAAACACCTTCAAGACTAACAAGACAAATCTCTAACCTCTTATACTATATATTAAACAACCCAAGCTTCTACAGTTGGGTTGTTTATATTCTTAAGACAACGGCTCTATTCCTCTGCCCACTCTTTAAAAATCTGTAGCATCTCTTCTAAATTCTTCAGTCCACCTGCACCTTCGAAATATCCATCCTTTATCCAACATCTTACCCAGTCATTGTCATCACGATCGATGATAATTTCATTTAACAATTTACCTTCGAGTTCAGTTTCAAGTAAAGGAATCGTTACTCTCCACCCTGGCGTATCGATAGATTCAATTTTCAACACATGGGTTTGCTCCCATTCATCATCACAATAGCTTTCGTACCAATTTTCTAACCATTTAAGGTAACTCATTCATCTCATCCTCTTTTTTTTCATATGATTAACCCATAACCAATCCACCACAAAAGAAATAACAATCCCCACCGTATATCTAATTAAATCAATTCCCAAGAAACCTTTGCCTAATATTAGTGCGCCCAATAGGGTTGATCGTATAGCATTAATCCAATCTGCTTGGTACAACTGACTGAATTCAATAGAATAACTAAAAACTATACTCAGACAAACAGACACAAGTAATCTTTGCTTTAAGAACAATATTCGACAGCCGAAATAAACCATACTTGCCCACAGCGCATCTCCGAAATGTCTTGATACAAATACGGGTAGAACATCTGTAAAGGATCTCGAACTAATGCCCAGAATGATGACCATAAAGAATACAATAATATACACTACTCTATTCCTCAAATCATTCAATTACAGCCCACCACCCCATCATATTTTATCCATCCGAAAAAACAGCTGTTTATACTCATTTAGGGTTCATTTTACCTTCGGCTAGAAGGGTTTGCAACTTCTTGATCATCGAACGTATTTAGAGTTCACTATTGAAAATATAAAAAAGTCATGGAGTAGGAATAATCATCCCAACTCCATGACTCTTAGATTGACAACGATTCAATCAAGCATTCTCTGCTGAAGGCTTGATTGCCATCAGGATCAGTAGCCCACCTATTCCTGCTAGAGCAGCCATCATACCGAACAGGATCCAGTGATTCACATGCTGTAACAAGGATACGATTGGAGGTCCTAGAGATACCCCGATAAATCTTGTACTACTATATAAGGATGTAATCGTCCCTCGTTGTTCTTTCTCAATACCTTCCGTAATTAACGCATCCATACAAGGAAGAGCGCTTCCTATCCCTGCACCGCAAAGAGAAAACAGACTAATCACAAAAACAATCTGACTACTAAAGCCTGTAATGATTAGACAAATGGTTATGAGCGCCATACCACCGAACCCGATCCATTTCATTCGGTTCTTATTCTGTCCAATCACTTTTCCACCGATGTAGGAGCTCAAGCAAAGCACGGCAAGTGGAATCGCCAATACTAATCCTTTGAGTACGCCATCAAGTTTATATTTCGATTCTAAGGTATCTGATAAATAGAAGAGTACCCCGAACAATATAAACATACAGATGCAACCCACAGCAAAAATGGCATATAACCACCGGCCTTTCTCCTTCAATGCATCTTTCGTTCCAGACAGGAATTTCTTTAATGAATCGTTAGATGGGGTTTTACTTGGCGTTTGGACGAGAAATATAACGAGTACCAATGAAATCATACAGAGCACAGGTATACTAATAAAGGGTAGATACCATAACACGATCCCAAGTGCTGCACCTAGAATTGGACTAATGACTTTACCCAATGTGTTCGAGGTCTCTATAATCCCCAAGCCTTTACTTACCTCTTCCTCTTGTTCAAACATATCCCCCACTAAAGGAATAACGATTGGAAATGCTCCCGCCGCACCGATTCCTTGAAGAAGTCTCCCCCCCAGTATGATCCAGTAAGCTGTCATATCAGCAGTAAGCCAAGCAGCAATGGCAGAGATCGCCCCACCCACAGCTGCGATAATTAGACTTGGAATAATAACTTTTTTCCTACCGAACCGATCTGAAAGATATCCTGCAATAGGAATTAATAGTATAGCCACAATCGCATACACCGTAATTAACATGCTTACTTTAAAAGAACTTACATGAAGTTCCCGAGAAATCAGAGGTAATATAGGAATTAGCATGGAGTTACCAAGCGTCATGATGAGCGGAATGGAGGCAAGAGCAACCAAGTCCCACTTCTTATTCTTCATTCTTAAACCACCTTTAGGGTACTTCAGACATACCTATTGTGGTTTAATTGCTCCAATCATATTCACATGATCATTTTTAGAAAGTGAAATATAACAATAGGCCCTCATAAAGGGCCTATTTCTCATTTCGATCCACTACCGTGAGTGGAGGAAATGAATCCATAACGTCAGAGTCATCTGATTCGACAAATCTCTTCAGCGAGGAAAGTTTATTCTCCCAGAAGCGTTCATAGTAAGAGACCCACTTCTTCAGTTCAAGCAATGGCTCAGGGTCTAATCGGTAACGCGTTTCTCGGCCTACCTTCTGATCCTTCACCAATCCAGCTTCCGCAAGCACTCTTAAATGCTTCGACACAGCCGTACGACTCATTGTAAAATGTCCACTTATAATGGTTACAGACATCTCCTGATCGCTAAGTAAATGTAGTAACCTGCGGCGTGTAGGATCGGCAATTGCTTGAAAGACATCATGCTTAGATGCGGGTTCAGACATTCTTAGGCCTCTACAAGCTTTCTAAGTTTGTCCACCATGCCAACCCAACCCATAGCCATTCTGTCGCGTACAATGGCATGTGTTTCACCGGATTCGGTTATACTATCCACGTCCCAACCAGAATGAATGAGTGTAAATTCCGTTGTATCATCCAATGCAATTAACTCGAACGTTAATACCCAGTCCTTACCCCAATTGAAAGATAGTTTGTTCGGTCTATCGATTACCGTCACTTTACATGGCGATTTACCGAAAGGTCCCGCTTCCAAATGAAACTCATGACCCTCGATGGGTTGAAAGTCACTTGGCATGAACCATGTCGCAATCCCCTCTGCCGTCGCAACCGCGTTCCACACCTTTTCTATTGAAGCCTTAAGAATAAGCGTTTGTCTAATTTCCGGAATATGACCTTGTACTTCTGTATGTTGCTTTTCCATTTTACTTACCTCCATAATTGTATGTTTCCATCCCGTAATTACGAAACCATTTGGTTTCATTTAATTTCATATTACGATGCCATTGGGTATCATGTCAAACCTAATTCTATTCTTGTTAGCATCTCCACAAGCTTGTCTAGCATACTTCATGTACAATTAAGCGCAAAAAAGCAGCCCCTTAGGACCGCTTAATTACTAACTTTAAGTGTACATATCTAACAACATTCACGTAAGGAGTTCGTATTTCTCTGAACTAACCTCTGTGATGAAATGACTTGGTTCTCCTAGACTATAGATGTGAAGAAGATGCATAGCACGTGTACAAACCGTATAGAACAGTTTCCGCTCACTCTCACGAGTATATGACTCATTGGAGGCGTTATATATAATTACAGCATCAAATTCCACACCCTTAGCTAAATACGACGGAATAACCAACGTTCCTTTTACAAAAGAAGGCGTTGTTTTGGTCACCTTTTTCAGTGTCAGATGTTCCTTAAGAGCGTCATAAACCTGCTTACTTTCCTCAAGTGTCTTACAAATAATCGCTGTATGTTCATAACCTTGGTCATTTAGAACTTTAATATCTTCTATGATCTTCTGGTGTAGGTGATCACGATTGGTTTCAATCACAACTATCGGCTTATCCCCTTGGCGATTAAATGGGACGATATTCTCCCCACCAGGCATCATACTCCGAGTGAAATCTACAATCTCATAGGTTGAACGATAACTTCTTATTAGGGATATCACTTCTGTTTCCTGTGGACCGTACAATTGCTGAAGCGATTCCATACTATCCAGCACAGAAGCATGCGTATAAATCCCTTGGTTTAAATCTCCAAGTGCCGTCATGCGGGCGCGTGGAAACAATCTTTTTAAATATTCAAGTTGGAATGGCGAGTAATCCTGAACCTCATCAATGAATACATAACGAATGGCATTGTTCGTCTGAAAACCTTTGACCAATTCCTGTAAATATAGATAGGGTGTCGCATCTTCATATGATAATTTGCCACTCTTCAAGTCAGCTACCGTTATTTCACTGATTTCATTCCAGTACGCAGGTAACGTACTCTGCCCGCTAACAGACTGAAGAAGTCCTTTACTTAGAAATAGTTCACGATACAATCCCTTAGCGTCCACGAAACGTTTGCGTTTAATCCATCTACGAACGGGTTTCAACCATTCATTCACAATCATACGAGCTAGTAGATCTCGCTCCTTCTCATAATCATCGAATGTGTCTTTCTTCTTATGTTGTTTCCGTCGAACACGAGTATATGCTTTCTGATATTCATCAGCACTTAGCAGATCAATCTGATTGTCTACCCAAGCTGCCTCTCGCTCATTTTTAGCGAATACCGACAATTCCTTCAGCATCCAATCCCGCATCATCTCAATACGATTATCTAACTTGACGCTGGGTTCAAAGCTATAGAACTTCTCCTTCATCGTATCTGAAGATATAATCAGTCTTCCTTGGAATTGAATGGCTCTGAACATCATTCCGCGGGACTCTAAATATTCCTTATATCGGGTAACGACCTCCAAATAAGCAGGAGAAGATTTATAATTGATGGATGCCTTCTTTACTTCGAGTGAATGTCCTTCATCTGTATTTAGCATGGTTTCCATTTGTGAAAATATATCTTCAAGTTCAAATTCTTTAGCTAGTCGAAAGTCTAAATAGGCTTGAAAAGTTGTCTGTTGCATATTCTCTTCACCAAGTTCAGGGAGAACTGAAGACACATAACTATTAAACAGAGGATTAGGCGAGAAAAGGAGTACTTGATCTGCCTTCAAGATCTCACGATATTTGTACAGTAAATAGGCGACACGCTGTAGCGCAGCAGATGTTTTACCACTACCTGCCGAACCCTGCACAACCAACATCCGACTCTTGTCATTACGTATCACTGCATTTTGTTCCTTTTGAATCGTGGCTACGATACTCTTCATTTGGTTATCAGCACTATGACTAAGCACCTGTTGAAGTAGCTCATCGCCAATCGTGACGCCCGTGTCGAACAAGACTTGAATTTGAGCATTCCGAATGACGAACTGTCGCTTAAGATTCATTTCTCCGTTGATCTCACCCATTGGTGTATCATAACTTGCCGGCCCAGGTGCACCGTCATAATATAGACTAGATACTGGCGCACGCCAGTCATATACAAGAAACGTAGCGTCATCGTCATCCAAGAAAGAAGCTATACCAAGATAGATTGTTTCCTTGTGATTCGAACCATTTTCTTCAAAATCAATCCGTCCGAAATAAGGAGACCTAACGAGTAACTTCATTTTCTTCAAGGACTCCGAAGACTGAAGGTGACTCCGTTCACGCTCTGACAATACCTGAGACTGCTGTCGTAGACTTGTAGAGGTTTCACCTAAGTCATCTGAACTACTAAAGTTCACTCTTACTTCATCCCAGAACTCCTTACGTAAATCTACGACGTCGCCGCGTACGTTACCTACTTCTCGTTGAAGTTTCTCAATTCTACGTGTAACTTTAGTCGTTACTTCATCGACTCGGTGCTGTTCGTCACGCCACTCTTGGTCGCTCGTGCCCATGGTTGTTTCATCCCCTTACTTTGTTTGACAAAATTATTGATGTGTGATATAATATACTAATATTTTGTATTTTTAAGTTTTAATTCCAATTACATAGCACGATCTATTGTAGCAATCCACTGAAAAGAAATCAAATAACATCATATATAACATTCAAACGGATATCATCTTTTAATAGATGATATCCGTTTCTTGTGTAACTATACTATATTCTTATCAATTCATGCTCATACAATGGCATCAAATAAAGGAACAATGTCAATCCCGTCTGCGGAAATCCTTACTAATCCTTTATCTGACAAACGAATTTCTGGAATAACTACAAGTGCGAGTAATGATAAAGTCATGAACGCATTATTAAGTGTACAACCCGCACGTATCAAGGCATGACTTATGGCCTCTGACTGAAGTGCCACCGTCTCGAACGGTTCTGGTGACATCAATCCACCAACAGGAAGTGGAAATGACGTGATCTCATCATTCGTCACCATAACTACTCCACCCTGCATTTCTGCAGCGAGATTTCCTGCCTTAGCCATGAGTTCATCATCATTTCCAATAACCGTCAAATTATGACTATCATGTGCTACCGTCATTGCGATTGCTGCTGGAATGTTCAATCCAAGCCCCTTCAGTATACCAAGCGCATGTCCACCATTTAATCCATGGCGTTCAAACACCCCCATTTTGCATAGGTCATCCGAAGAATCCAGATTCACATGATGGTTCTCTACTTTAACTTTGACTTTCCTTTCACGTGTATCCACGTGATTCTCAACGACTTCAATCGCTTTAGCAACAAGAGATCCATCCGCGATAGGAGCCACGATCTGGAAATCCAATTCACCCAATTGACGACCAATATGAACCGTCTCGAATGCTTCCTTAGGAATGTTGTACCCCTCCCATGTCGTCGTCATTACACCATTCTCAGCAACAACTTGACCTGAAGCAATGGTCAACACCACATCAACATCAGCTAAATTCCCATCAAGCAATATAATATCTGCACATGACCCAGGCGTAATGGATCCAATATCTCTAGCAACGCCAAACCGTTCCGCTGTATTTATGGTAGCCATTTGGAAAGCAGTCACAGGCTTAACACCTTGGGCAATCGCATGGCGTACTACAAAATTCATATGTCCTTCTCTCAAGAGAGACTCCGAACTTCGATCATCGGTTACTAGCATCATTCGTCTTGTATCTATGCCACTTTCGGTATGAGCCTTAATTGTCTCTGCCACATCATGCCAAGCAGATCCTTGGCGCATTTTGGCATACATGCCAAGTCGGATGCGTTCAATAACATCTTCTTTAGTCACACATTCGTGATCTCCACTCACTCCGCTAGCTGCGTATACAGGCAAACGCCAGTCATCCGACTTCCACGTGAAATGCCCATCTGCATATTTCCCTGCACGAAGGGTCGCCTGAATTTCACGAATCATTCTGTCATCACCATATACAACACCAGGGAAGTTCATTACTTCACCTAATCCAATCATGTCCGGACCCCAACTTAGCGCTTCGGCTACTTCTTCCGGTCCAATGAACGCCCCTGTTGTCTCGAGCCCAGGATGCGTTGAAGGAACACATGAAGCCACCTGCATGTATGCCGCTAGAGGGGTCGTTCTTGCTTCTTCTAACATAAAGCGCAGACCTTTAAGTCCCATCACGTTGGATATTTCATGCGCATCAAAGAACCCTCCAGTTGTACCTAATGGAAGTACCGCCTTTGCGAATTCTGATACAGTTAGCTGGGTACTCTCAATATGACAATGTCCGTCCAACAATCCTGGTGCTGCATATTTTCCTTTTCCATCAATGACTTTCGTGTTCTCATCTATAGCATGAGTGATATCTTTACCTACATACGCTATTCTTGAACCCTGTATCGCTATGGACATTCCCGGTAGTATTTCACCAGAAACAACATTCACCAGATTAACATTGACGAGCGCAAGCGTCGCTTTCAAATCTCCACGTGCTGTGGCTACAAGCTCAGGCATACAGTCCGCTAAAGTCGATCTGTTCGATTGAAATAATTGTGTCATAAAAAAACCTCCCTAAGATCTCTTGATGAAATAAGCATCAATGGTTTATAAGCTTGTTATGTATTATAAATGTATGTCACCTTCACGTACATTAATATTTCATAAGTTTCATAAAATCCAATCCACACCATAAAATTACCGTTACATATTATGGAAACTACAGCATAATTCAACTAATATTAGTATGATTTTCCTACTTAGATCAGCAATCCATCTTTCCATAAAAAAACTACCTTAGAAATCAAGGTAGTCTATTTCTATCTTTTCCGAAACTTATTTAACCAACTCCGCCATCTACCCGAGATCAATTTGGGCTCGACTTTATCCTCATCATATCTGTGATTGTTATCTACTAGTCGATTAAGCCGATTTAATTGAAGCCCATAATCATACATCGATGCGGCAACAATAGCTAATCGATATGACCCCTTGCCATCTTGTTCAATATAATGCTTCAGGGTTCCTTTGATAAATTCATCACTACTTTCTTCTGTCAATAAAGCGTCTGTCGTATTTGGCTTCAGCTTATGATCGAACTTGAGTAGAATATGTTCATGAAATTTAGTTAACATTTCAATCTCATCGATGAATGCTTGATCTGTATCCGATATTCGTTCCGACTGAAAGTAGTGATCTTCGATCGTTTCTAGAACTTCTCGACCTTTTTCCAGTGAATGAAACATTTGCTTATACACAACTAAGTGCCTGCTTTCATTGAATGAGTTCCGCTTTAGCTTCTTGTGTTCTTCCTCAAATAATACGTATTTATCAGATAGGAATCTTATGTCGCTTTCTAATTTGTTCTTTTCATCCTTAAATATATTCTCTTTCATCTCATCTGTAATGGATGTCCGGAGCAACAAAGACATTTGATCGAAAATACCATGAATCTGTCCATACAATTGCTGCTTCGGTTTCGGTGGAATGACGAATATATTAATTAAAAAGGCCGAGATAATCCCAATAATACTAAGTGAGAATCGATTCAAAGCGAATTGCCACTGTCCTGATGCCTCCATTACGGCAATTACAGTAACCAATGTTAACCCGATTGTATCCCCCATATTGAGTTTTAGACAAATCATAATAACTAGAATACAGACAAGCCCAACCGCAATAGGTTCACTTGAGAAAAAATACCCTGCGAGCATCGCTATAACCGCACCCAATGTGTTGGTCTGAAGTTGATCTAGAAAGTAACGCCACGAACGATAAATCGAAGGTTGCATTGCAAATATAGCCGCTACAGCAGCAATAACAGAAGGGGCTAAATCAAGCCACGAACTTAGATATAGGGCAAGGGTTACTGCAATCCCTGTTTTTAGCATACGTGCGCCAAAAGTCATAGCCAACTCTCCTTTCACAATAGGTTATACATGTATTACCCCATCCACAATCTAATGATGCATTAGCGTGATGAGGCTATTATGCATGAAATCTTAAAGATTGATCATACTAATTCTGGAAAACAATTGTATGAAGAGGTGAAATGAAACATGAATTACACGAGAAAATTTACTACACTAGCATTATCAACGATGATGGCTGGTCTTATCGTGAGCGGAACACAAATCGTTTATGCAGATGAGACGGTTCCTGTAACAGATCCCCCTCATCATAGACCACATGGAAACCATCATCAACATGGTGGTATCACAAAAGATGCAGCTCATTTACTTGGCATGGAACGTCAGGACTTATTAAAGGAATGGCAGAAGGGTAAGACTCTTGTTCAAATCGCGCAAACACAAAAGGGATGGAATGAAGAAACCTTCATCCAAAAATTAAGTGATATTGAACTCAAGAAAATCGATGCAGCCATCAAGTCTGGGAAGATAAGTAAAGAACAAGGCATTCTAATCAAGAAAAAATTGCCTGGGAAACTCAAAAACGTGCTGAATCACAAACATGGAAATCACCATGAACGGATTCCTGGCACTTTCTCACACCTATAACTTGATTACCCACCTAAACTTTAAAATCCTAACTCATCGTTAGGATTTTTGTTATTTCCTTTGAAATTATAATCATTTCTTCTTCTCAGGAGCTGACACCGGTACTTCTAGTAAATCCAGAGCGAACATGAAGATTGGTACTCCGAGAATAAGTCCCCATACACCTAAGAAGTGTTCGAACACAATCAGAACGGTGAATGTATAAAAGATTGGCAGATGCGTTTTGGAGGACATGAATTTGGGATTCATAAAATAAGCTTCAAAAGCATGTAATCCTGCCACCATAATAAGAACATAAACCACTTTTATGACACCACCAATTTTGAATGCAATCGCACACAAAGGCACTAATGAGACGAAGACACCGACGACGGGAACTAACCCCAATAGAAAGATCATGATCGAAAGAGCAAATAAGTTGGGAAATCCCATGAACCAGAGAAACATTGTTGAAATAAGACAGTTAATGATCGCGATCAAGAATTGTACTTCAATCACTTTGCCGAATGAGAATACAAACTTCTTCCCGAAATAAGCTAATTCATCATAGAAATAAGAAAATTTGCTATCCTTAAATTTCTTGCTGAACTGCGTAACATTCTCCTTCTCTAACATGAAAAATAGGCTCATAATAAGCGCGATCCCAATGTTAAAGCTCCACGTACCAATGTTAGAAATCGTCTTCACGATAAGGTCCCAGCCCTGATCCACATAACTAGCTACATCAATCTTACGAGCTGATTCCATGAGATAGTTCATCAGTTTATTATCCGTTGGTTCAAAGGGCTTACTATAAAATGCTATTACTTGCTGCACGAGATCATTCAACTGTGATATCAGCTTAGGTGCATATTTAATTGTACCAACTGTTAAGACGGTCAGAACCAGTGCATATAGAATCACAACGATTACAATACCTTTAATCTTAAAACGTTTCGTAATGTTCTTGGTAAGGAATGAATGAACACGATTGACCAGATATGTAATGATAAACGTGATT
Source organism: Paenibacillus macquariensis (assembly GCF_900156375.1). Taxonomy (GTDB): domain Bacteria; phylum Bacillota; class Bacilli; order Paenibacillales; family Paenibacillaceae; genus Paenibacillus_AQ; species Paenibacillus_AQ macquariensis. The sequence goes on along the minus strand of NZ_FTNK01000018.1, from coordinate 47,416 downwards.
AATAAAAGGTTCATCATACTTCTAAATGCGTAAAGCGCCAAGACTAGCGTTAACAGAACGACTATTCTTTTTACTGCTGGACTTTGGAGTGATTCTTTAAATGATGTCATCACGTATGGCTAAGCTCCCTGTGTTCAAGGTATTTTTTAATATAGCTAACGGCTTCTTCTACATCATTAGCACTAATACCTATTGTATCATTAGACTTATACTGTTGAAAAGCGTGATCATACCTCGGATCATAATAATTTTCTAATAATAACTGAACGGCGGTATTATACTCATCCGCTTGCATTGCCGACTCGATTTCCTTAGCAATAGGGATGTGAATTCTTCCCTTCATCATTTGAAATGCTTGTAGGCATTCCGCTTTATGCTTAAGTGGTTCATAATCCGTAATAATCTGTTTTACACGTTCACGCATCTGCATATCAATCGTAATTACGACACCTTGTTCCTTCTTAGATACTAAGAAACTGGGAAGCACCACTTTTCCAATCCGTTTGCTTTCCTCTTCTATTAGCACATAGGGAGCATTTTGTAATTTATTAATACTTTGGAGGAGCAATGCGTCAAATGTTTTTTGGTTATGAGAATGAAGTCCAATATCACCAAAAATTGAACCCCGATGATTCGCCATTCCTTCTAAATCCATGACTGGATAACCCTCTTCTTGCAGACGTTTCAGAATCGCCGTTTTCCCTGTACCGGTATGACCTTGGATAACAATTGCTTCCGGTTCAAAGTGACAATTCTCTAGCGATTCTACCACCCATTTACGATAGGCACGCACGCCACCTGTTAGACGATATACTTGAATATCCATGAGTGAAAGTACAGTAGCTGTTGTTCTACTCCGCATACCACCTCGCCAGCAAAAGACTGCTTTACCACCTTCAATCTCACCAAATTTTCTTACAAAGTCTGGAAGTTTAGCGGACATCACCTCTAGGCCTCGGTCTTTCGCAGATTGAGAACTTACTTGTTTATACAGTGTTCCTATTTCTGCCCTTTCAGCATCATCAAATACAGGTATATTCAGACTTCCGGGAATTGTTGCATCACGAAATTCAGAAGGTGATCTAACATCGATCAACGTTATCTCATTTTTTTGTTGTAGCAATAGTAGTTCTTCTATTGTAATGTCTTGGAACAATGATTTTCGTCTCCCTTAGTACTTCATTATTATTCTACAGTAATATGTCCCGGATGAACTGAGACGACGTGACCAATACGACTTGCTTCAACGCCATTTTCAATTAGTTCAGCCAACAAATGATCTCCTTGTTCCTCAGGAACAGAGATAAGAAGACCCCCGGATGTGACGGCATCGCATAAAATCCACTGATCAATCATATCCATCGCCTCGGGATAAGTAACTGATCCTTGTAAATAAGCATGGTTATTCTTCGTGCCACCAGGAACCTTACCCTCTAAAGCTAATTCCCTTACACGGGGAAGCACTGGCACATTATTTTTCAAAATGACAATTCCTGTACCACTGCCTTTTGCCATTTCTGAAGTATGTCCAAGCAACCCAAAACCTGTAACGTCCGTACAAGCATGTACATCATAAGAATCCATCACTTCAGCAGCTGTTTTATTCAGCGTTGACATGATTTCTGTGAGTCGAATTATCTCATCTTCGCTTAGTTTATCATTCTTTAATGACGTCGTAAGAATACCTACTCCAATGGGCTTCGTAAGGATTAGGACATCCCCCGGCTTGGCTCCTGCATTGGTCCGAATCCTGTCCGGATGGACTAATCCCGTAACAGCAAGTCCGAATTTAGGCTCTTTATCATCAATCGAATGTCCACCAACAAGTGTCACACCCGCTTCTTTCAGTTTATCTGCAGCACCACGGAGAATATCTGATAGTACTTGTTTATCCAGTACAGAAATAGGAAATGCCACGATATTAAGTGCCGTCAATGGTTTACCACCCATCGCATATATATCACTGATCGCATTAGCTGCAGCAATTTGCCCGAAGGAATACGGATCATCAACAATCGGTGTGAAGAAGTCGACAGTTTGAACCAGTGCAAGTTCATCACTAATACGGTACACGCCTGCATCATCACTTGTATTAAGACCAACCAATAGATTGGGATTGTTCTCAGTAGATGGAAGTGTACGAAGTACTTCTGCTAAATCAGCAGGTCCAATCTTACAGCCGCATCCTCCTTTTGTTGAATAAGCAGTAAGCTTGATTTGATCTGTCATCATAATCATCCTCTCTATTTGAAAAAAAGCACTAACCCAAACTGTTTTATGCTGAAATATTTCCTCTGAAACACACTTGTACATTATCCCTTCATTATAAGGACACCATCTCCCTAAGTCTATTAGGATTAGGATCTGTAAAATTAAAATACCCTTAAAAAAATATCTAACTTTTTTATAAACTCTTAAGGATTGAATCTGAAACTTCTGATACACTGGTATCTAGTAAGTGCGCATATATTAAAGGGGGATTTAAGTAAATGACTGACAAACAATTAGGGAATCCAGGAAATGAACCATTCGAAGGAAAACCCGAGGAATCAAACTTAGACAATAATACAAACATTGAAAGTGAAGTTGTATTAAGCGAACCAACGACAATTACAACTTCAGAACCACTTGAATTGACAGAGGAGATTGTTGCTCAACCTCTAGATGCTCAGGATCCGTTAGACAATGCATCTGCTCCTGTTCCACCATCAAACAGTAAACGTAATCTATGGATGGGTCTTTCGCTTGTACTTGCTGTAGCACTTGTAATCGTTCTTATTAAACCACCATTTAACGGTGGTAGCAATGAGGCTGTCGCTACTGTGAATGGCGTTAAAATCACAAAGGACAAGCTGTATAGCCAATTGGTTACCATTGGTGGTGCTCAAACACTAGATAATCTCATTACAGAAGAACTTATTGACCAAGAAGTTACGAAAGCTAAGATCACGATTACAGATGCAGATCTAACGAAGGAACTGGATTCTCTCAAGAAGAGTCTTGGAACTGAGGATGCATTCAATCAAGCTCTTACCCAAGCTGGTATGACTTTGGAAGACCTTAAGAAAGAAATGAATGTACAGGTTAAAATTCGTAAATTAGTTGAGCCACAAGTGAAGATCACTGATGCAGACATCAAGAAATATTTCGAAGAAAATGTCGGTGCATTTGATACAGCAGAACAAGTACGAGTATCCCACATTCTAGTTGCTACCAAAGAAGAAGCTGAAAGTATCTTGAAGGAACTTGAAGGTGGAGCGGATTTCGCTACCCTTGCCAAAGCTAAATCTTTGGATACCAATTCCAAAGACAAAGGTGGAGACATGGATTTCTTCGCTCGCGGTGCCGTTGGGGATGAAGATTTCGAAAATGCAGCATTTGCTTTAGACAAAGGCAAACTTAGTGGTGTTGTCAAATCAGCTGGTGGATTCCATATCATTAAAGCAACAGATCACAAAGATGCACATAAAGCAACTTTAGAAGAGAAAACAACAGAGATTAAAGAACTGTTAACAAGTCAACAAATTACAAAGTTATCTTCTACTTGGTTAGCTACTCTTAAAGAAAAAGCTGATATTAAAAACACATTAGTTAAAGAAGAAGTAGCTCCGACTACAGAAACACCAGCTAAGACAGAAAAATAACATTCTTACTTTAATAGACCGCGTGGGTGATCCCATGCGGTCTATTTTTTTTGTCTATTTTTAGCTTTAATTGTTACCGATATGGTACTTAATAGGCCTTCTATCCTGAATCAACAATTATATCAATAATTATTAAGACCCATATATAGACTCTAGCTCCTATATAATGATAGTATATGAAAAAGAAGTTACATAAATTAGGAATAAGGAGGATGTTTGCTATGTCATGGCTATTTAGACTTCCACTTCATCAAAAAGTTATCGCTGGATGTTATCTTGTTGCTACCCTATTCTCTCTTCCTGTCTTTGTTACCTTTATTGTATTTGGAAAGATTTTTGTTGGAATTATACTTATTGCATTACTTCTAGCACTTACATATCCTCTTTCTCGGTTTATTGAGAAAACGCTAACATCATCTTTTGATGAGATATCTATCGTCACTACCCGAATTGCCCAAGGTGACTTTTCAGAACGGGCTAGTGAGACAGGTTCCATGGTCAAATTGAATCAGTCCTTCAATACTATGATTGATAAACTCACCACGATACTAAATGATGCATCTAGCATAACGAAACAAGTCATGGGTACAAGTCGCGGTATTACAGAAAAAAATCAGGAACTTAAGCTAGTCATGACACAAGTTGCAAGTTCATCGCAAGAACTGGCAGTCGGAGCCAATGAAATCTCTCAAGATATTGCAGGTATGACAGAGTCCATTCAAGATATTGAAGAAAAGGTAAGTAATTATACTCTTTCAACCAAAGCTATGAATGAACGTTCGATAAACACACTTCAACTCGTGGAAAGTGGTCGTGAATCCGTTGCCCAACAAGCTGAAGGCATGAAAAAAAATATTTATGCCACACAACAGGTTTCCAAAAGTATTGATGCCCTATCTAGGAACGCAAAACGTATTTCCAGAATCACAAAATCTATTTCTGATTTAGCAGAACAGACAAATCTACTATCTCTTAATGCATCTATTGAAGCCGCACGTGCTGGAGAACATGGTAGAGGATTTGCTGTTGTAGCTCAAGAGGTGCGTAAGTTAGCTGAAGAATCAGCAACGTCCACGCAGGGAGTATTCGGGTTAGTAAGAAGTATAGAAGATGATATACAGCAAGCCCTTGATAACATTCTTATCAATGAAGAAATCGTGAGTCAACAGAATGCAATGATCATTGAGGCTGAACAAATATTTTCCCAAATAATATTAAGTGTTCAGTACATATCCGAACAAATTGCTGCTTTCTCCAATGAAAGCGACATCATGTTGGAAAGTGCCCACAAGATTTCTTCATCCATTCAGAATATCTCAGCTATTACTGAAGAATCTGCAGCCGGTACACAACAGGTATCTGCATCCATGAATGATCAGATGTCTACTATCCAAGCTGTGGCTGAAGAAGCGGAGATTATGAATAAGGCTGTCTTCCAACTTCAAAAGACGATTAATATTTTCAAATTCTAATATTAAGAGCACAAATAAAGAGGCCCCTTGAGTGGGCCTCTTTATTTGCGTATGGTGCAAACACTTGGTTCCCGCCATGTATTACTTTTTATCGTCCGTAGGCTCCTGAATATCATTAGCCTTCATTTCATCTTCATCTACCGATTCAACGACTGTCCGCTGGTAGTTTCTACGTTTATCCTTATTCCGTTCTGCTCTGTTTCTTCGTATTAACCACAGAACTAACCATACAATAATCACAAAGAGTAAGATTGGAGATGCTCCAAAGAGAATAACGACCAACCACTGAAACAAGATGGTTAAAGCTGTAACGGTTCCTTTAAGTGCATCATTCGCGCGTTCGAATAAAGGCGCCTTCTCTTCCTTAATTAAGGCTGGATCCACTACCCCTTCTTGTTGAAATAATCGAATTGTAATCGTTGAGTAGGACACATTATTATTAATGTAGCGCATCCGGCCTTTGGTTTGTTCAATATCCTCCTGAATTTTTCCTAGCTCAGTTGCAAAAGCGACCAATTCGTTCGTCTTTGTTGCTTTTTCCATAAACGCTGTATACTGCTTCTCCATCACTTCTTTCACTTTAAGACGTGATTCCAGATCCACATACTCCTCTGATACATCCTGACCTTTCATACTTTGCTGTAACGATTCATGCTTTAATTTCTCTATTTTGTTTAATAAGGATGAGAAACCATTCGCCGGCACTTTAAGGACAAATGTACCTCCAACCTCTTGTGTTGATTGATCCTCTGAGAATTCCACAATATAACCACCTGAAAGTGATACCAAATTCCTCACTTCTGACTGCGATACTGAGTAATCCTTGACGCGCATGACGAGATTCGCCGTGTAAATGAGTTTCTTATTCAATCCCTCTGCAGTAGAAGGACTATTAAATCCAACTGGTTGTTCAGAAGGTACCACCGTCGTGGACGTTCCGCTAGTCTGTAGTTCTTTATCTGATAGGGCTGTCTTATCTTGCTCCTTAGGAGCCTCCGCCATTTCTTCGGCCATTGGAACGGCTTGTGATGCTTCTATACTGCTTCCATCTTGTGAATCAGCTTTTGATTCCGAATGATTAGCATTGGATGCCGAACAGCTACTTAATAACATGGATAATAACAGAATGCAAATAAACCCCCGTTTACGCATCGTATTCCTCCCATTTTCCTTCATTTTAGCATCATCAATTTCGATTTAATTGACTCTATACTCAGAGAACCGATATCAGATGCTTTCTTTAAAGACGTTTACAATACTTGGAAAGTTGCATCTGGTGAGAATAGATTGCGGTTAACAATTTATCTTGTTTGTATGAAGCTTCTACGTGTATAATGATACAGCAAACATACGTTTGCATTGTTGTATGTCAGTCAACTTCGTCAGTCACAGGAGGTCCTATGAAAGGAACTACACATCTTGCTATTGGTACGGTAATCGGCATTGCTGCTGCCATGTACTATCCATTTACGATTCAGAATGCAGCTATTTATATTTCAGTATCCGCCTTTTCTGCTCTTAGTGCAGATTTAGACGGACCTAGCATTCTAAGCTCCAGAATTGGTAAGGTCTCCAAACAACTTCGTCAACTTCTTGTCTGGATTGGCGTATTACTCACATCTGTGTTAACCTTTCTATTTCTCTCCGAACAGTCATTCTACCCCGAATATACCATCATTTGTCTGGTTGCTTTACTCTTTGGGTTCATTACCAAGGAAGGTTTAATTCGCAATGCGCTAGTTAGTGCAATAGGTGGAATAATCATGTATGGTGGCTGGTATTTTCATATGAACTGGTTAATCGGGCTTGGTCTATTCATCGCTTGGGCACCTTGGTTGAGACACCGAGGTATGACTCATACGGTGTGGGCGGTATGTATGTGGGGAATCATAAGTTATGGCATGGAACAACAGCTACAAGTTAAAGGCTTAATGGCAGTATCGACGACAAGCTACCTCTCACATCTTCTCGCTGATACATTAACACCGCAAGGTGTGAAATGGTTGTATCCTCTTTATAAGAGATCGATAAAGTTACATCTGTAATAACTTCGGACAGGAAACCAAGCGGAACTCATGATATGAACCTCTTGGTTTTTTCATTTGGATTTATGGATTTATTATAAGGGATTTACATATCATTATTTCTTTCCTCGTCCACGCCTTTATTACAAATTTCGAATACCTTATAGTATTACAATTTGAGAATTGCTCTTGAAATAAGCATAAAAATTCCAACAGAAAGGAGAGACTTTTTTCATGTAACAACTATAATTGAAGAAAATAAAAATCCTATCTAAAGGAGTCAATCAATATGACCACATATTATATAAGTAACACCGGTAATGACTCTAGTGTAGGGACCAGTACAGACAATCCATGGGCTACATTAAGCAAAATTAAACAATCAGGTATCTTATTCAATTCAGGAGATAGTATCCTTTTAAAGAGGAATGACACCTTTTACGGTAGTTTAGACTTGCCGGGAGGAATATTAGAGGATAATAGGCTACTTGTATCATGTTATGGTACTGGTAATAAGCCAAAAATATGTGGATATAAAAATCTAAATATTTCTAGTTCTTGGACGCTTCATGTAAGTGGGGTATGGAAGATATCCCTTAGAGATACCACCAAGTTCACAGGCAATATCTACACAACAGATACTAATGTAGGGTTTCTAAAAGTAGATGGGGTCATCAAAGGTTTCAAGAAATCAAAATTAACGACTCTTATCAATCCTTGGGATTTCTATTGCGATGACACTTATTTATATGTAAAAGCAACAGCGAATCCAACTACATTAAATGCTGATATTCGAGCCTCAGTTAATCTGCCTCTACATGAGAAAAAAAACAACACGAAGATAATAAGTATTGAGTTTATAGGCAGTGGTAGCCATGGGATGTCTGGAGCATCTGAAAATACAGATATTTATGATTGTGATGTTCATGAAATCGGCGGGTCTTACTTGGAAGGCTATGGTGATGGAACTGTTAGATATGGTAATGGGATAGAATGTTACTCTTATTCCAAAAATATTATCATAGAGAACAACCGAGTATATGACTGTTTTGATGCTGCTTTTACCACACAGGGTCCCATACTACAAGGTAGATCTGGATTTGAAGACATCCTAATCAAGAACAACGTAGATTGGAATAACACCCAATCCTTTGAGACCTGGGCAGAAGGGTCTGTAGCTGGAACAGGTTTTATACGGTGCAAATTCGAAGAAAATATATGTTTAAATGCAGGTTGGGGATGGGGTTATGATGTACGCTCAGACATCTATTTAGGACAAAACTTACTCCTGTACCAAATAACAGTACCTGTAGTAGATGTCACCGTAAAAAATAATGTATTCTATAATCCAAAACAGAGTGCTTACTGGGGTTCTAATTCTTTCGGTGGTAACTTTCCTAAAGGCTATAACTTGGACGGTAATCAGATTTTCATAGAAAAAGGAAAACTAATCAATGGAAATACCCTTGGTGGGACCTTCAAGATAGAGAATTATAGTTCTTTTGTGACTGCTACTGGAAAAGATAAGACATCAAGTTTCTTTATAATACCCAATAATGCTAATCAAGATATTCCTACCATGTTTACAAGCATCATAAATACGCTAGGTATATCTAATGCCAAGGACAATATATTACAATTAAATTTAAATGCAATCAAAGGCTCACTCGAAAAAGTAAAAGCATCCCTCCTATCAAGCTCCACACTCGCTGAGCAAGTTATCCACACAGATAGAGGAATAGAGTTACTACATGCTGGCTCATATGCTAAAGCAATGGGAGGGTATGTATCGTACTATACAGATGTTATAGGAACTGGCTATGCTAAGTTGTTTACAACTACCATAACTAACGGGAATTCGAGAATGGATTTAACGATGGATTACATGTTATGTGGCGATTCTGTTAATAATCGAAAAACAGTTGGTAAGGTTAATTTACAGGTTATCCCCTCCCCCGTATTAGGAACTGGAACGAAAGTTACCCTTGATGTAATTGAGTTTTTAGATTTTAACTTAGGGTTTACTAGGACAGATTTTGTTGCTGTTATAGAGAAAGAAACGTCAGGTACTGTAATCGTTTCACTATTCTTCAATGTCGCAAAAAAGGATTGGATTAGACTCTGTTATCAACCCAATTTGTTATTTACAACAAGTCCTGCAAACGAGCCATATGTATTCTATAATAATCAACCTTTAGTAACATCACTACCTACGGGAACAAAAATATTGCCTTCTAATGACACTATGTATGTCCGAAAACCAGCCGTTGGTACGACAGTCCCTACTAGCAAGCCTAGTTATATAGGTCAACAATTTATTAACACTTCTACTAAAAAGGTCTATATAGCGACAGGAATAACAGCAGTCAGTGATTGGACAGTCATGAACTAAACATTTGGTTAGATGGGGTCAGAGGTCAGTATCTCTTAAAGAGCTCTTAAGAGAGTCTACTGACCAACTCACATCAATAAGTTATTTCGATTTTACAATTAATGATTTAATCGTTTTCTTGCTCATTTGAATTAGTGTATAGACTTTCAATAGCTTCGTTCGCTTCGTATTGTTAATAATGCGGATGTGATAATTGATCTTAACCCTATCTGCCCAAAAAAACTTATATTCTTGCCGACCACTCATAAAATCAATTTCTTTCACTCCACTATTCAAATAATGCTCCATCACTCGATTCAAAAGAACTACGCCTACGCCGTATTCAGTGAATTCAGTCGAGAATGACGTAATATACAAATAAACTTTATCCCGATAAGAAAAAGTAAGCATAGCAGAAGCAATATTGCCATTAACCTCGATGTAAGAAAAATTAACACTGTTGTCTTCTTGAAAGAGTGGGATAATCTCTTTGTAAAAGGATACAACACCTGGTTCGTTAAAGAGGCTTTCCTGCCACTTTTTTTTATGTAGCTCAGTAAAACTGTTCCAAATTCGTTCATCACATGGCTCATTCAACTTAATATTCACTTCGTGCTCACGACATAACTTTCGTTCTTTGCGCTGTATGGCTTTAATTCTGTTGATATCTGCTTTTTGGTCATTGTACTTCTCCATGTTCACATATGGAGATGAGGACAATTGCCTAGTAAACATTTCAAACTGCTCCCCGAAGCATTGATGAACTAAGGCAGTCGTAGGATTGTCAGACTGAAAGCTAATCAAATCTATCCAATCCCACTCCTCTTGATAGAAAACAAGGGCTTGGAAGATTTGCTTCATCAATTTGATATGATCATATTGATTATGTAAGTAGAATGTGTTGGATTCGCCTGTACCTGAAATAATACATTGTAACGATTTCACAGTACGCCATTTCACTTTACATGTATTTATACATAAAGGCGCTATGGCTAAGCACTGAGACTCATCTGTTACTACGACGATAAATAATTGCTTATTATCGTCAAACATGTATTTTAAATAGGACTGTAGCCATTCCCATGTATCAAAAATTTCTGCACCATCTACATTGTTAATTAATTCGCGCCATTGTTCTTCCAACTTTGACAACTCTTCTACACCACGTATGATTGTAGTCTTCATAATAAGAGTTCCTAACTCCTCTCCTAAGAACAATTGTTATACTTCACCACTAACCTGAAGTTTACTGATGACTAATCTTTCGTAAATTGGAAGTAAAGATCTGTAATATTGATTTGGACTATACATTTGTGCATCAGTTATACATTGCTTACTCATTTTTAGATAACTACTGCTGTCCATGCTATATAGAAGACGAATAGAATCAGACAGTTCTCTAACATTCCCCCTTTCGAATAAGAAGCCCGACTGTCTATTCTTTATTAGCTCTCTCACACCTCCTGTTTCTGACCCTATAACAGGTGTCCCCATGCTAAACGATTCAATAATCGTCAGACCGAACACTTCATGCCAAATGGATGGAATCACGGTTGCCTTTGCTTTTAATATTAACTGCTGCAGTTCTATACCTGACTTAAAACCTAAAAACGCTATGTTGTTAATTCCTTCCGAAGACACCCTTTGTTCAAGTCGCTCTCTTTCCGGACCTGTTCCTACAATCAATAACTTGCATGAACCTTCTACTAATTTCATCGCATCTAATAAGACATCTATTCCCTTTTCTTCCGATAATCTTCCGTAATATAATAGATAGTCCTCTTTAATTTCATCACCTTGGTTTGCGGCAACTGTTGAGAAATCATTTGTTATAAAATTGGGCAAATGAACGAGTTTTGAATCCGGATATCCGTTGTTCAATAATTGCGAGTACATAAAGTTACTTGGACAAATAATAATATCCGCGATATCATATGATTTTTTGGCCTTATGATAATAGGCTTCAATCGTCAGCAACAAGCTTGCAGCTCTAGAATTTTTATGGCAGTTATTTATAAAGCAGTTGAAGTACTTATCGTTTGCACACTTTGTACAAATCTCACCTTTATTAAACAACTTATAATTGGGGCAAATCATTTTATAATCATGCGAGGTATGTACGGTAGGTATATTATATTTCTTCAGTGCATGAAACACGGATGGTGTTAGCTGATGATATACCAAATTCACATGCGCTATATCTGGTTTGGTTGCTTCGATCAGCTTGCATAACTTCTGATAGGCTTCCTTAGAGTTAATCAGTTTTAATCCATCTTTCACTTTTCCAAGAACCGAGCCATCTTCTCCATAATTGATATTATCTACAAAGTAGCCCTTATACTCACTATCCATATTCTTTTCATCTTCCATACTGAAATCAATCACTGTATGACCATTGTCTTCTAGCATTTTTTTAAGACCGAAAAAATACGTCTCGCTTCCGCCTTTAACATAATAATATTTGTTAATTAATAATATCTTCATTGATATACTCCTTTACGCTCAGAAATCTCTGTCTCCAAGTATTTCTTTCAGCGTAAGTCCTATATATTTCCTTGTCGTGCGTTTCGTTTACCCCTTGCTTAATAAGTTCAACGAATTCGTCTTTTGTCTCATATAACCACGCTGGTGAATTCATTTCTTCAACTTCATTTAACTTGGCAGAAACAGCAGGTAAGCCGGCAGCGAAATACTCGTACAATTTCAATGGGTGTATGCTATTCGTTAACTTGTTATTCGTAAAAGGCATAATACCAACATCAGCAGCTTTCAGATATTTAGGGATATCTGAGTGAGCTTTTTTTCCTAGTAATAGTAGATTGGCGTTTTCTGAAGCAATGGATTGTATCTTTTCATTTGTCCCTCCGATAATGATAAATGCCATATGTTTCAGCTTTTTAACCGCATATTGAATTAATTCATAGTCGAACCAATCGTCGAGCGCACCCACATAAACTACCTTTGGCATATCCGTAATCGGTTTATACTCTTCAGGTATTTCATCATTCGTATTTTTGAATCTCATGGTATCCACACCATTGGGGAGATAAAGAACATTTTTATTATATGTCCTCGCTTGATCAACTAAATTCTTGGCAGTAACGATCACTACGTTAGATTTCTTGATAAGTTCTGTCTGTAAATACAGTAGGTTACGGTAAGCTCCAGAAAATCCAGAAAAATCATCTGCCATCCGATGTACTAGATAACGATGCTTCAATTTCTCAGTGCTATAATACATTTTTACATTCGTCATCCATAATACATCGTATTGCTCATCCCTTAACTCTTGATGGATACTTTTTGGAGCACACTCCAAGTAATACTTCGCCCACAACTTACTATTTAGAAGAGGTAACCTGCAAAATGGAAGACTCACACGCGGGTAGTGGATATTGAGGTTTTCATTTATCTTATGATTAGACTTTTTGCTTAGGAAACTTGTGGGCTGAGGAGACCATGTGATGTGATTGCTGTCATTGGCAAACTCTTTTGCATAATAATGACTGCCAACTTGAAAAACAGTATCGTAATCCATATACTCACACATTAATATTTTCATGTACGGCTTCCTCCAATTCCTGATACAACACGGTTACTCCAACGCGAATGATTGTCATTAAAGAGTTACAATCTTATGTTGTGACTGGTTACTCACCTGTTCCTGTACTCTCGTCTTCTTCAAAAAAATCAATCCATATATCAAAATAAAAAACGTCAAAATACACATACTGTAATATTGATTGGGATTAAAATTGACGACTATAAAGTTCCCTACCATCAATGAAATAGGTAGCCAAACCTCATCTTTAAAAATTCTTGTGCTCCAAATAAATAGAATGATGTATAACATAGAAAATAATATAAAACTAATTAGCCCCTGTTCGATCAATATATTAATAAATTGTGAGTGCAGCACGATATCTTGAATTCCGTGATTTTCCTCAATATATGAATTATATTGACCCGCTCCAACACCAAACCATAAATTCTCCTTCATGATCCGAAAGGCTTCATTAAATTGTACAAATCGATTAGACTCTGTATCTCCCCTATTAATAAATAAAATTTGGTATACATCATCAAAAAATATTAGATATGCAATAACGCCCACAAAAATGGAGAGTATACCTATCAAACACCTTTTAAGTAATTGATGAGTGTCGCGAATTTTAGAGAAAATAACAAAGATTAGACATTGAATGACAATGGATAAATATCCTATCCTTGTAAAGGTTAATACCACAAATAGAATATTCAACAACACAGCTATAAAACTGAACAAATTCTTTTTTTTAAGAAAATAATATAATAATACAGAAAACAATATAGCTCCCAGATTACCCGCACCATTACTTGCTCCTACAAATCCCATTACCCTCTTCGTCACTACAGCGCCCTCATAATAATTAATAGAGTCACTTGCACTAGATAGAAGAAATGATCGATTAAACACATATTGCAACACACCCAATAATGAATTACATATTGAATACATGACGATAACCGTAAAGAAAGTGTTGATACTAAACTGATTGACAGATAAAAAGTAGAAAAATAATGCCAAGAGAATCAAGTTAATGAAAACATTAAAATGAAATGAATAGAGACCGATGTCGTATATTTGAGATATGTATACCTGTAAAAAGAGCACTAACAATACACCACTCAGTATTACAATCACACGATTAAGCTGCGTTCTTGAGATATCATCTAATTTTAATTCATTTATTTTACTAGTTAGCATCATATGCGCCAACAATGCTAAATTGTATATAAACAATATGATGAATGGCATATCAATATTAATATTTGGGTAACCGATATTAAATCGAACGTTACTAACCATACCAAATATCAAAATCCCAAGAAGAATACCCTGTATAATGTTTCCCTTAAATACATTTAGTGCGAAGATACAACCCGCCCATAAAACCGGAATCGAAAGCAAAATGATAATTAAGTACATAGTTCCCCTCTTAACGATTCATTGTAAGATCCAAAAAATTATGATCTTTAATAATCAAATATTCACCTTTCATGACAGGCAAGTTCGCGAACCCTTCATTGACACTGATGTTTATCTTATTAGGAAGCATAATTCGAAATGGTGCATTTTCACTGAACTTTAGAGCGATGAATTGATCACCATACTGATCCGAGTGCTCTAGCACAAAACTGTTCTCATTCACACTTACCACAGTGACATGGTCTCGAAGATTCACATAATCCGCCAGTTCACTTCCCGTACAATACCACACGTTTTTATCTTCTAAATAACGAAAAATACCTATTAAACTTCCTTGATCATCAAATATATTAGGACTTTGCCTTTTACCATCATCTCGTGAAGGGGCTATATGCTCTTGCACACTAATGACCAAATGATGTTCTAATAAATAATCAATCTCGCGCAACTTCCAGCGAATAAATGACTTTTTAAATATCCTCTTTATCATCCCTTTGGCCGATAGAACCATTGGATTCAGAGCGCCATTCAGAAGTCCTCCATATACGGTGGAAGGAATATCAATAACCTGATTGCTCCCAAATCTTTTTACATCAAAATTCGTAATAGGATTCTTGTCTTGCCCACAGATATCACTATCCCCTACACCTTTTGAAATGCCTCGGTTCCAATATCTGAACCACCATGAAAATCCAGATTGGTTAATACTCTCATCAGAAAAGTCATTACCAGTATATCCGCAATACTTTCCACCACGGGGTTTAACTCCGACAGCATCATGATAAATGCTAATTCCTTCATTTATTGTGTTCTTCGCTTCATCTAAACTCATAAATGTAGCCCACTCTTGAACAAAATCATCAGCCTGTTTGCCAACTTTCCCATGCGTAATCCCATGGTAAGCAAGTTCAAAATTAGGATTTTCATGAATGGACTTAAAGAACTGTTTACTTTCTTCATCCGCGTTCATTGGAAGGGACAATTGACAGAACAATGGATTCTCAAGTATGCCCACGCGAACGCCAACGGGAACGAAAAAAGTTACTTTTATGTTAGGGAAGTATTTTAAAATCACATCATTCAAATAACGAAACGACGAATTTTCTTGATTCTTGAAGTACCCCCAATCCTCCCCCAAATCTAATGACCCACTGTTATTCGTATCTACCCAGGTATTAGCTAGATCATCGATCATCAGCAACACAGGTGATTTAGCATTGTTATACCATTTACAAATTTCAATGTTCATTACTCATACCTCGTACCGTCCGAATTAGACCTCTTGTTTTCGTAAGAAATCGAAGTAACTTTGTTTTGGGTGTTGGCAGATTCCACATAGAAAAGGAATAACTCACTGAAAATCGACTCGTCCATCTGAATTTCCATGAATAACTTCCAGCTCCGAAATCAATTTGATCTCCATGATCATTTTTAAATAAATACTGAATCATTTCGATCATCATCACATCCGATACACCGTGATAATGTGAGTACTTTGGAGAATAGGCTGTATTCCACCCATAAAGCACATTCCTATATAAATAACAGGAATTGTAGATTATGATTTCACCTTCTTCAGTTTCAAGAACAAACGTAATTACCTGATCATTATCTTTAAACAATCGTTTTAGAAACTCTTCATTATTTTTGTTTTCAAATAAACTTCCCCTTTCAGATTTCCCCCTTTCATGTTGTAAATATTGTTTCTCCATTTTGTGAACCTGAGATATTCGTTCATAAATATCATCCTGGCTACCCATTACCAACTTGAACCGATATCCCGTTTGGCTACGTAACTTTTCATGCTTTTTCCTCATCTTAGTATTCATGAATTCTTTATCAAATTGTTCATATGAGGTGAAATCTTGAATATCGATCCGCGGACATGACGTTAAATAATTGATATGAGGATTATACTTATCATGTCTTAGTAAGTATCGCAGCAATTGTGTATCCTTCTGTATATGTGTCAATTCAATTCTGTCCCACCGATCAGAACTTTCCTCAATCGCATGAAAAATATCTTTGATAATGGTCAAAGAAGAGAACTTACTGCTATCCAGAATAAAGTTGAAATAATCTCCTTTTCCTAAGAAACAAAGCTCATTACACTTTATTATTTTTTTATCAATTTCCCGAATCATAAGCGGTGCAATACCTACAATCTTGCTATCCCTATAGCAGCAAATGATAAACAACTTATTACGATTATCCTGACCATATGTCAACCACCAACAATAGTTGAAGTGAAATGTACTGTAGTAAGTCACATCTAGATCCTGTTTCTCCAACCTTTCCCAATCCTCTTTAATATTTATAAACTCTTCCATTTTAGTAATTATTTTTATTTGAGTACTCAAAACTGAACTAGCTCCTTTACACAATAAATTTTTAACTCATAACTCTGAAGGAACTCCCTTATCCTCTGCCTCTTTTTTTTTACGCAATAGTGAACGTAAACGCTTCAGAACAACGACCAGTTCTTCTTTTGTAACAAAATTAAATCTGATAATTAAAAGAACAAATACGACGCATAAGACCGCGTTAAGTAATAGCTCAACAAATATCAAGTCAATGAAGTGATTACAGATGAAATAAACGCCATAAAGAGGTCCTGTTATGATTAGAAATTTATATGGATATAGCAGTCCAAATTCAAGCTTATAGTACTTTGAACCGTAATAATAAAAAACACCATTCGCTATAACATAGGCAATAACCGTTGATATGGCCGACCCATATATGCCGATCCATGGAATCAAGATGATATTAGCGGCGATATTAATGAGAGCTACGAAGATCGTAATCATCGAATTAATCTTTACTTTATTCGCAATATGAAGCCCCAACGAATAAAAGGCTATCGCTCCAGATAAGAAATATGAGAGTGCAATAATAGGAACTAAATTTCCCGCTGCACGATACTCTACGGGAGCAACCAGATCTACAGCAATATTAGCAAAAAGTGAAAGCCCCAGAACGCTAAACCACCCGATAACATTGTAGAACCGAAACATTTTACCGATTTGTTCCGCTCCATTTGCTTCTTTATAGACTGCATACTTGAAAGGTGTAAACACCGATGCAAATGGATTAATAAATACGGGATTAATTAGCATGCCAACTTTATAGCCAACAGAATACACGGCTACGGAGGACAGATTCATGTATCCCTTGATTAGAAAACGATCACTTAATGTAAGAACCCAAGCAGACACATCACCCATCAGAAGCCCTGAACCATAACGAAGCATGTTCCTTAACTGTTCTAGCTTAAGCATTGGTTTATAATTTCGAAGATCCATAATGAACAGAAACATAAAGACAGTTAGATTTCCAAAAAACTGTGCCATCAGAATTCCTACAATGCCCATCTTTAAAATTATAAAGAAAATTATTGCAAAAAAGAGTGTCGTAAGAATGCTAGAAAATTGAATGGCGCTAGATTTCAAAGCATTAAACCTCATCGAATGAAAGCTTGAATAGGTCGTATTCAAACAAATACACACAGAACTAATGATGATAAGGGGAATGAATATATGAGCATTAGGTTCTTGCCCAAACAATAAAGGAAAGAGCCATGGATTCGCAATATATGCTATTCCGATACATAAGCTACCCCAGATAAGCGAAAATGTTATCGCAGTATTTTTCAAATTGTTCTTATCCTCAAACTCGTTAAAGAACCGAACCATCCCTGAATATACACCTAGTGTTATAGCAATCCCTAAGAGTTGCTGTACACTGATAATCAAATCAAAATTCCCGTATTCCGCCTGAGATAAATTTCTTGTATACAACGGAATAAGGAATAGATTAATTAACTGCGTCAACACAGATGAGAACAAATAAATGATTCCATTGGAAAATATTTTTTTATTTTGCACATTCATCTAGAATCACGTTACTTTCTGGATCTCTTTGTCCTGCAATTTGCTGATATATATCCAACAAATCAGATGCATAATCCTTCGTCGATAGATTCATGACCCTTTGTTTATGTTCCGTATAATGTTCCATAACCTCTTGTACTTTTAGCAATAATTCCCCTCCATTTCGAGATTGAAATAAATTCGTCCCCTCAGGTCGCAAACAAACATCGCTTGCTATTGAAGGTATTGAACTATAGAGGGCTTCTGCAATAGAAACACCATATCCATCAGTCACCGTCGGCCGAATAAACAAATGACTCTTCTTCACAAGGGGATAGAATTCCGTATTCACAACCTCATAGAATAGAAACTCATCTTCCAGTCCATACTCCCTAATCCTCTTCCTAAGAACATCATAATACTGTTGCTCCTCTACACATTGACCAGACACACCCAGAAGGGCAAACAATATACGAACCCCTCTCTTCCTTATCCTTAGTTCCTTTAGGAGATCAATAAGCAGATCTACCCCATACAAGTCCTGTCCCTGATAAAACCGAATATATCCATTTGCGGTAATTACAAAATTAGCCTTCGCCATAAAATTATATACTTCATTTGGTATCGCAACATCATCATCTCCACTTTCCACAGGTTGAATATACGAGGGAATCGTTGTGACTTTATGATGAGCGAAACCTAATGCTAATAGTTTCTTAGTATTATCTTCATTGACACACACGATATGATCAATAGATCGTAGACTTGTCAGTAATATCAATCTCATCAACGGATTCGAACTCGTAATTTGATCCAATAAACTCTCACCGTGTACTGTAAGGATTATTTTTTTACCACACATTTTATAGAAACCTAGTAATATTCTTACCGTCCTACTAATGGAGTGAAAATGAAAAAGATCCCCTTTCATAAAGGGAATCTTCAGTGCTAATTTCTTATAAGATCCAATGGGGTAGACACATTCTTGTGAGAGAACTACATCAGACTCATTGTAAACATCACATGCGATCCCTCTTCCCTCTAATCTTTGCACCAATCGTTTGATATGAATAGAAATACCGCCAATAGGTGGAGGCATAGGTCCAATCATGACAATTTTCATGCGATATCTCCTTCTCGCCCTATCCGTACTTCAACACTTTTAAACTTTCCAGAAGCTCCCCTTGAGATATGATCTACAATGCGAATAGTGAACAACATCGATTCTGTAAAAATAGAGTGAAGCCTCTCCATAACTAATTTCAATTCTTCCATAACCTCATCCTCGGATTGAAACGATTCTACCAACATTTCGATTTCGTTGTACTCATGCTGAATTAATTTACAAGCGGTGACGGTCTTCGTCCCTCGAACAGCAATAGCTACTAATGCTGACGACACCATATCCCCATTAGGCTTATACATGATTTCTCCAACTCTACCGTCAATCGACTGAATCGTAGGAAATAAATATGCTATTTCATCTGGCGATGGAATCACAGGGGATGCGATATCATTCAACTCATATCGAATAAGTGGCATAACATCATTAATAAAGGATGTTCCAATAATAGCATTTGTATCTTTATCAAATTCGACATATCCATACAAAGGGAGGAAGTTATACGCTGTTGAATCCCCATTCCACCCAGCTACGACGGTTTTCTCAGATTGACCATAATGCGCGTGCAATTTCGCGTTGGGAAATGCTTTACGAATGATATCGATTTGATACCCGTACAAACTCTCTGAAGCTAATAAGATGGCTCTAGGTGTATACTGCTCCACGACATTATTCTCTAATACTAATTTGGAAAAGAGGCTTATGGATGAAGGATATCCATGGATAAATTCGTAACCTGAATCATGAATCAGTTGTAATATCTTTGGAAGATTGTTGCTTGTTAACTGGGAGACATTAATTCGGAGGACGCGATGATAATGATCCATGGTGTACTCTTCTCCCCCTGGAAAAAAACCTCTGAGCTCTACCCGTCCGTCACCTGGACGATATCCAACACTTGACCATAGATAACATGTCGCCGCCCATTCACGTTGATCGATCTTCTTATTAGCATATATCGTTAATGAGCTTCCTGTGGATCCGCTCGTTGATCCAATAGATAATCGTTTCGGATCATACTTCGAGACGAGAATATCAAGACCACTCTCTTTAACCATAGCTTTGTTTATCACAGGAATTCGCTGTATATCTGAAAAGTCTTTCAGTTGACTCGGATGAAATCCATGATCATCGTACAATTTACGATAGAAATCTGTTTCCTCGTAAGCTAACTTCACCATATTAACGAAAGAGTTGAACTGATGCTCACGAATTACATCAACAGTCATTCCTTTCATGCTCTCAAACTTATTCAACCAATCATAAAATTCCTTTCCGACATTTACGTATCGATATGGAAAGTGCGACAAAATCCCCTTCGCTATGCCCTTGATAAGACTCATTTCATTTCCCTCGTCTCTTCAAATAATCATTTCTTCGGTTACCAACGAATCAATGTACGTAACTTAGGCTCAGATCCTTTCATTCGAATCAACCTGCTCCATTCACGAACACCATATTGACTCGATACCCAACAGTTATGTATTTCTATATCTAGCGCAGCGGAAGTCGACAACTCTACTGTAAGATGTTGATGCCGCAATACAATGTGCTCCTCATGTTGAACAACCTCCACACCAGGGGCCAGTACATATGTAGCATAGTAAGAAGGAGCGTCAGTATTCAAAGATTCCATTTGCTTCAGAACATCAGTGATTTCAAGCGTATTATCTGATAAGTGAATTTCTCGCTGATGAATGACACCACACTTCTTCACGTATCCTTCATGGCTTCCGACAAAATGATTAGCATCAAATATTTCACAATTTGCAAATGTCTGCTCTCTCATTAAGAATAGCACCAACGCATCAAAGTCATTCTGCTCTTCACCATCCACTTCTATCGTATTATGCATGGATGTGCTGCGAAACAAATTCCTCTTTCGGTAATCCGCTGTATACACATAAGATCCGGGATCAATCATAATATCCAGCCCATCAATTT
Organism: Paenibacillus macquariensis; assembly: GCF_900156375.1. Classification (GTDB taxonomy): domain Bacteria; phylum Bacillota; class Bacilli; order Paenibacillales; family Paenibacillaceae; genus Paenibacillus_AQ; species Paenibacillus_AQ macquariensis. The sequence continues at coordinate 25,997 of NZ_FTNK01000018.1, read as the reverse complement.
GTAATTCAAAGCTCAATTGATCATTATGGCTATGTGCCCCTTGTCCATGGAAGGACAGCTCGCCACAGCGAATGAGGCAGTAGACTCGCTCATTACGTAGCAGATAATATCCTCCATCCGGATAAGCCACCGATTGTAATCTAGATTCTTCAGAATCAACAACGTTCTTAAACCCACCTGTAATCCATAATGCATCCTCTTGATGATCACGCCCGGCAATGCGATAGTGATCTCGATCGAAGAATTCGCCCGCAACAGCTAACAAATGACGGTAATCATTTCGAACCCACGAACTATATTGTGACACAATCAGTAACCGCCCATCATCTGCATCACCAACAATAGGGGTTAACCCATTCGGCTTCTGCATCTGTAGGATGAACTCGCACATCTTTTCCAAGCGCTGCATATAGCCTTCAGAGAAATGAATCTCATTACGAGCGCATAATACCGTCGTATATAAGAAACATTCCGTTACTAAACGATGATATGATGTCGAAGCTTCATAATTCGATCCGTCATTATTGACTTGTATGAACATCTCCCGTTCCATTTCTGCAAGTCCATATCGGAGCCAAGCTTGTGGGTTATTGCTACTACTCCGTCTGTCTGTTATCTTAAACTCACCGAAATAGATCCCAAGTTCAATTAATCCAACGAGATTAGTTAGATAATGATTTCCTGTATGTTCTCCTGTATTCTCTAAATTGTTCATTATGAATTGTCCATGTAAGTACAATGAAGTATGTATACGTTCCCAGAATGACGATGAAATGGATGAGCTATTCAAGAAGAATTGAATCCCTGAAATCCAATTCACCGCACGAATCGCTACATCCATTGTGCACGTCCAATTCACGGACATTTCCACAGGATTGTGAACCATCCAGTCATCCAACTGATCCTGAAATTCCTTCGCGTATTTCTCATTACTCGTTAACCAATAAGCTTTACCAAGCGTAAAAAAATGCTGACAACGTGAAAGCTCCCAAGGCACTTTCACATCCGCAGCATTATTCAAATTAACAGTTTGGATATGTTTATAGAATCCATTCTTCCATAGGTCATTCGTCTTGAAATCCTTGTGCCAAGGTAACTTTTCTCCCAACTGTGTCTCTCCAGAACCTAACAAATTAAATTGGTGAAGGCAGATTCGATCCGCATCTTTAAGAATAGACTCATCCTGTTGCATTTCCTTCAGACACTCTACATAATGAGCCCTGTCCTGTATATGAAACAAATGACGGCTGCGACTTTGGAAGCCAGTAAGAAGAGCTGTGTCTAGCTGAATAGGAACAGCAAGAATCCAGTAACGTCGAATACCATATCGGATTTGCCGTACGATCTTAAACACAACCTTCTTCAATGCCATATCTAATGGCATCTCTTTCAATTGCATCATCTTAACCCTTAACGAAGACATCTATTCACACCCCAACCCTGATCTTATAAAGATAATACATGTACCAAGAATAGCAATCTTTAGTGAATGAATGAATGACCATAATGATGAGATTCTAATGTTTGTGTCTTTGATAATTCATGAAGAAATACGATCTTCCCACAGAGTCCCTTTTGCATCAACCCGAATGCTTCCTCGTATTGATCCAATCTAAACGTATGTGTTACCAATCCATCTAAATGAATAAGGCCGTTGTCGAGTAAACCTTTCATTTGATACCAAGTCTGATACATGCGTCTTCCTGTAATCCCTTCTACTCGAATCCCTTTGAAAATAATACGACCCAGATCCAGCGAAATATCTTCTGTCGGAATACCCAATAAAGATACTCTAGCTGCATTAGCAGCTGCTTCAAACCCTTCTCGAATCGCATCGGGATGACCTGACATTTCTAGCACAACTTCTGCACCTTCACCGTCTGTATGTTCACGAATTGCTCTCGATAACTGCGTAGTTGAACTGTTAATTAGAATATCTGCACCCATTTTATGAGCCATATCTAATCGATAAGGGTTAATATCAACTGCCATGATCTTACCCGCTCCACATGCTTTCGCGACGGCGATGGACATTAAACCTATTAGCCCCGAACCAATAACGGCTACCGATTTACCGACAATATCTCCAGATAATACCGTCTGAACTGCATTGCCAAGTGCATCCTGTAAACAGGCCAACTCAAATGGCATATCCGGGCTATTGTGGATGACATTACTCGCCTTTACTACAGCATATGTAGCAAAACAACCCGGTGCTGTAATTCCAAAGCTCCTTGTATTGACGCACACATGGGAGTTACCGGTTCGACATGGCTTACAATGACCGCACACCATATGACCTTCTGCGGAAACATGATCCCCAATGTTTACATTATTTACTTCAGTTCCGATAGCCTCAACAATACCAGCGAATTCATGTCCGAATACATTGGGCGTGACGACCGTCTTTGCTGCCCAAGCATCCCAATTATAAATATGTACATCCGTGCCACAGATCGAACTCGCCTTGACTCTGACTAATACTTCATCTGGCCCTATCTGGGGTACAGGGACCTCTTTATACACTGCACCCGGTTCTCGTCTTTCCTTCACAAGTCCCATCATCGTTCTCTCCACGAGATTTCCCACCTTTTATCGCTAGTGCGACATATTTAATGTTCGATTACTTTATGTGCTAACCATGGCATGGACTTAATTAAAAAATCCCCGTGTATCGATGACAATTTTCTCTTTCAGTAAATTTAGATCAATGTCATGAAATACATCATGATTGACCAACAGGAGCACAATATCCGATTTACGTATGGCCTCTTCGGTAGCCATGAGCTGAACATGATCAAGTTGAAGTGAACTCGGAAGTTTTTGTATGTTAGGCTCTACTACATTAAGTCTACCCACGCCCAATTTGGACAAATGCTCCACGATTTCAACAGAAGGACTTTCACGAAGATCATCAATATTCGCTTTAAAAGAAAGCCCTAAACATGCTATAACTGGTTCCTTAAACCGCTCAGCACGTTCCTTCACCCGTTCAACAACATATCCCGGCTTGTAATCATTGACCATTCTTGCGGTATGAATAAGTTTCGCTTGTTCCGGAGCGGCATCCACAAGAAACCATGGATCCACAGCAATACAGTGACCTCCTACACCCGGACCAGGTTGTAAAATATTCACCCGAGGATGGTGATTGGCAAGTCGAATCAATTCCCATACATTGATGCTCAAATGATCACAAATGAGTGAGAGCTCATTTGCAAACGCGATATTCACATCGCGAAAAGAATTCTCCGTAAGCTTCGCCATTTCAGCTGTTCTGGCATTCGTCTCTAATATTTTCCCACTCACAAATTGCTTATAGAATTCTACTGTTCTTAAAGTAGATTGGTTATCAATCCCACCAATGATCCGATCATTCTCAACAAGTTCTCTTAGAATTTGACCTGGCATGACCCGTTCAGGACAATGAGCAACATAGATTCGATCGCACACCGCATGCACGGATTCAGAGATATTCAAATCACTTCTCGCATCCAGAATCCAATTCGTAATCCGCTCTGTTGTTCCAATAGGACTCGTCGATTCAAGAATGACAATATTTCCAGGACGTAGATAGGGAGTAATCGCCATTGTCGCTTGATGCACATAAGAAATATTCGGCTTATACTGCTCTTGAAATGGCGTAGGTACAGCAATAATAAAGATGTCTGCCTCTATGGGCTCACTTGACACATGAAGTTGACCACTTTGGACGGCTGCTTTAACCATAATGTCCAGATCCGGCTCATAGATATGAACTTCTCCCTGACTAATTAATTCCACTGCATGCTGATCTACATCTACGCCATGCACTTGAAATCCCTTGATCGCAAGTAAACTAGCCGTTGGAAGTCCTATGTATCCGAGCCCTATAACACATATTTTCTTATCCATTTACGCGCCTACCTTTTTCCAATATTAGAATCCCTCTTCACATCTCTCGAAATAATTGTCCTATCTTTTCCGCTTGTAAGATTCTTTCCATTTCCAATAACAATGGCAATCGAATGTCCTTCTGCTGAAGTGCAAAATCAATTGTTGTTACTATAAAACCTAATTTCTCACCAACATCAAACCGATCCCCAATAAACTCATATGCAATACCACCCTGAAGTGTAATTAATTTCTGAATCGCATCCGTCAATTGAATTTCACCACCATAGCCCGCTTCTTGATGTTCAAGAATATTAAAAATTTCAGGTGTAAGAACATAACGTCCCATAATAGCTAGATTCGAGGGTGAATCTTTGGGGGCTGGCTTCTCTATGACACGCCTTAATGAATAGGTTCGACCCGTGTTACCCAATAAACCTATGGGGTCAATGATGCCGTAGCGATGGGTCTGCTCACGTGGAACCGGAGCGACACCTAACACAGAACATCCGTGTAGCTCATATTGGCTTACTAACTGCCCAATGCAAGGAATATCTGAACGAACGATATCGTCTCCTAATAACACCGCGAACGGTTCATTGCCGATAAAATTACGTGCACACCAAATGGCATGCCCTAACCCTTTGGCTTCCTTTTGGCGAATATAGTGAATCTCTACTTTCGAGGACCTGCGCACCTGCTCCAACAAATCTAATTTTCCATTTTCCATCAAATTATGCTCTAACTCAAACGCATTATCGAAGTGATCTTCAATCGCTCGTTTTCCCTTCCCCGTTACGATGATGATATCTTCAATCCCAGCTGCTATCGCTTCTTCTACGATATATTGGATGGTTGGTTTATCGACGATAGGAAGCATCTCTTTAGGCATGGCCTTTGTGGCTGGTAAGAATCGTGTACCCAGTCCAGCAGCTGGAATGATCGCTTTTTTCACTTTACCCAATGGTGGATCCTCCTCAGATGTTTCAATTTCTTTGCCATGACGTTAAACAAAAGCATCTACTTAGGCTTGCATATCCATCAGAGATGAAAGTATGAGCTATATTGTCACATAACAACATAGGTCATACTTCGATCCCGAAGTATGAAAAAACAAGGGCATTAAACCCACCCTCACACCACACTTCCGACGATGAACGTCTAAGGTACTTTCATACCCACAGCATGATCGAGTGTCTACCGTGATAAAGGTACAGTAGACATGACCTTATAACTTACAATGACATTTGCTTGTTGTTTTAATCCAGATGACTATAGTAGTTATATTGATTCGACTCGGATTTATTTAACTTTTTATTATTCAGTACGACGCCAATGATATGTGCCTTCACGTGTTCTAATCTCTCTTTAGACTTCTGGATATACTCTTGCTTCACTTTACCGGCCTGCACAACAAGAATGACTCCATCACATATTGACGCAACAATGATTCCATCTGCAACCGCCATGATCGGAGATGTATCTATTAGAATGATGTCGTAATCTCCCTTCCAACTTTCAACGACCTCATGCATTCTGCCTGATGAGAGTAGCTCTGTCGGATTCGGTGGAATCGGCCCCGCAGTAACAATCGATAGATTGTCTATATCTGTTATCCGAATGAGCTCATCTGCTGAACATTGATACGCTAATATATTGGATAGTCCCATTTTATTTGCTAAATGAAAAATATCTTGTACCGAAGGATGTCTTAGATCCGCATCAATGAGTAACACTCTCTTTCCTTCTTGGGCATAGGATACGGCTAAATTACTAATCGTCGTCGTCTTACCTTCACCTGCTTGTGTTGATGTAACTGCCATCACTTGAAGCTTTTGTTTCCAACTTGAGAATTGAATATTTGTCCGCACATTCCTATATCCTTCTGATATAGGAGACCTGCTATTGATGTTCATAATTAATTTAGGTTTAGTGGCTGACTGACGCATATTTTTCACCTGCCTTTTCTTTTGATCGTCTTCTTGAGCTTTGTCGTAGATCCCTCTTCTTGATTTTTTGAATTGTACCTAACGTTGTTAGTCCCAAGTATCGTTCAATGTCTTGTTCATTTTTTATTGTGTCATCCAAATACTCTATGAGTAATACAATCCCTATCGCCAACATGAGCGAAGCTACAAATGCGATCACTATATTTATTTTCACCTTCGGACTGACAGGTTGCGCTTCAAGCTGAGGCCTCGCTAGATCCAAGATTGAGATATTATCCACTTTCATAATGCGAGGGATCTCATCTTTGAAAACTTTTCCAATCGCATTTACAATTTGCATGGCCTGCTTGTAACTTGAATCTCTTATTTGCAATGTGATAATTTGAGAGTTCTGCGTCGTAATCACTTTAATTCGCTCCATCAAATCCTCTGATGAAACCTTTAATTCCGGATAACTCTGTACGACCTTATCCATAATCGTTGCGGAACTGATAATCACTTTATACGAATTAATAAGCAGGATATTAGAATTAATCTGGTTCATATCAAGACTCGGTTTACCTTGACTATCCATATTCGACTTATTAATGATGAGTGTACTTGAGGCTTCGTAAATTGGAGTCGTAAAGTATATAGTGTAGATTCCAATACACGATGAACAAAGAATTACAAATACGATAATCTTCCACAGTCGCTTTCTTATCATGCTTATCAATAACTTTAGTTCCATCCTGATCTCCCCTTAAGCGTGTTTTTTCCTCTATAGAAATCTATGAGAAAATCTTAATTTTCAATTTTCTTTGATTTTTTTAAGATAGCTAGTTGTATATCGAAGCTCTTTGAAGTTATAATGATACAAAACGTATCAAAGGTACATTGTTAATTTACGATACAATTTGTATCATGTCAAGTTGTTTTTACGCCTTTATTGAATATTATGGTTGATATGCTTAGGGAGGAAGATGAATGAAGATTGGGAATCGAATTGCAGAATTGCGGGAGCAGAAAGGATGGACGCAAGAGGAATTATCTACGCTTATTGGGATCAGCCGAGGGGCATTGTCACACTATGAGAAAAGCAGAAGAAACCCTGACTTCGAAACACTTACACACCTAGCAGACATCCTTCAAGTCTCCATTGATTATTTGATTGGAAGAAAGACTTTATCTCAGAACACCGTTGATCCGCCATTACAGGGGTATGTGGAATAAAGATTTGATTACTTATAACAAAACCAAAATAAGCTGCCGCTAGAATAGCGACAGCTTATTGCATTCAACTTATGATCAATATTTTCCTATATTACAAATAAACACGCTTATTTTCTTTGCCCGATTGATAAATTCCAGCAATCATCTCCTGTGTCTTGAGTGCTTCTTTTCCGTCAATATAAGGAACTTGTCCATTCTTCAACGCTTCATAGTAATCGGAAATTTGTTTCAAATGACTGACACCCCAATACATTTTGACACCTTCGCCATAATCCACTACTTCATTTGGATCCTTATCTCTCTTAATTTCTGTACCATCGTTGTATTTTATTGTCGCTTTTTCAGCAACCATCTTAGCAATACCCTTGGCACAGTGAATCTCAATCTCTACCGGAGCATCATAGCTGTAGTAATTGATTGCGAAGAATCCACCAAATATACCGTTCTTAAATTTCATAACACCCTCAACACTATCTTCAACTTCAATGGCTTCATGAGCACGATTACCAATTTGAGCATCAACATATTCTATTTCCTCACCTACGAACCAACGCATCAGGTCCATTGTATGAATGGCTTGGTCAATCAGAACACCGCCACCCTCCTTCTCCCATGTACCTTTCCAATCACTTAAGTTGTAGTATTCGTCAGATCGATCCCACGTTACCGAACACTTAGCGCCAAGTACTGAACCCAGGCTACCGTCTTGAATCGCATTCTTAATCAGCTGTGACCCTGGATTATAGCGGTTTTGAAAAATGACTCCCAGTGTTACGCCATTACTCTCGCATAGTTCCACCATTTCACGAGCATCTTCAGTACTTATACTCATAGGTTTCTCTGTCAATATATGTTTGCCCTTGCTTGCCGCGTAAGCTGTCATCGGTGCGTGTAAATAATGTGGCGTACATATATGTACAACATCAATTTCTTCTTTCTCTAACATGTCTTCATAGCTCGTATAGAAATTACAATTGTATTTCTCCGCAGCTGCCTTCGCACGATCTTCTTTGTTGTCACATACAGCGACGAGTTCAGCAACATCAGATAACTGTATAGAACTTGCATGCATGGGGAAAATGTTACCGCATCCAATAATAGCTACTTTAAATTTTTTCATGTATACAAACTCTCCTCAAGTTAATAATTTATGTTAGTATGGCATGATAATTCGTATGAATAATCAATTCTTATGCTTGCACTGTCTCCAACCAAGCTTTAGCGATGAGTGCGTGGCCTGCCGGTGTTGGATGTACACCATCTTCCGCCCAGTGTGCTGGATCAATCTGTGTACTTACTGATGCGAACAAACCGTCTAATGGAACATATAACGTATGAAATTCACGTGCTAACTCACGTATCGCTTGGATCTTAGGATCTAAGTCTTCTCTCCATGCCTTACGGTCTTCCGGTATAGGTAAACAAAATGGTTCTACCAAAATCAATTTGGCATCTGTATGTTCATTCGTTCGTTCAATCAACTTTCGATAACCTTCATAGAACTCTTCAACAGAAGTTAGATCATGATCGTCATACCTGCGCCAAACATCATTTATACCAATGTATAAAGACACCCACGTCGGATTCAAGCGTAAACAATCTTCTTCCCATCTGCGATTAAGGTCAATAACACGATTACCACTGACTCCCCGATTAATAAACTCAATCTTTTTATTTGGGTATTTACGCCCCATTTCAGCAGCGGTTAGAAAAGTATACCCAGTTCCTAAACTCCCTTTATTTAAATAGTCTCTCCCACAATCCGTAACACTATCTCCTTGAAAAAGAACAATGGCATTATTGTCAATGATAGTCAAATTAATCCCCCACTCTCTTAACGATTATGTATTCCGATACTAAAAAAAAGCCAATTGAGCGATTCCAACGGGCTTCATCGAATATGATCTATTTACGCAAACGAAGGTTTGTGGTCATTTACATTCCCACTAAGCACTTTAACATACTCTATATCGCTTCCTTCAATAGAAGGGCCTATAAACAGTGCTTTTCCTTGAAATTTACGAGCACTCATCCGATTGGATCGGGATACTGATCTTCCATTAGCTAGTGTTACACTTCTAATTGTTTCATCCTTCGCCACCCAAGGGCCTCTGGCGGGTAAATCTTGATGAGATTGACGAAAGCTGTCGTTATTATTCATTGTGTTCCCCTCCAACTAAATGCCTTATGGTACGAAGTAATTCGTCATTAAAAGAAACAATGTCTTCCAGATTATCTTCAGGTATCATTTCAACACCCGAAATGTGTACAGAAAGAACGTGTTCCCTTCCTAAAGGATAGCATAGCACATATACGTCCGCAACTTCCTTGTGTTTAAAGAACGTCCACTTACCACTATTATATACATCAAGCACATAAATGGGTTGTGACATTTGATTCAATTCTTGAACATTAAATGGATAAAACCGACCTCTTCCTACGTTTCCTCCAACTTGTCTAATCCCATCATTCCCTTTCTTTTGCCAGAAGGCTGCACCCGTGACTCGACAATGGACTGGAGAGATGAATGAATTACGAACAGCTTCGCTTAATGCGTGATATTTCTGATCTTCCGGAACCGTCACATTACGATTAAATTCCCAAAAAAAATGAAGTATGCTCTGCTTTCGTTGTAATTCTTCCTCCTTCTGTCTCAGTAGCACATATGGATCTATAAAATGCTTCTCACGTTCAATAATATCTAATATTCTTATGCATGCGGAATTTACCGCTGCTTCATAATTACGATCATTACGACATTCATATTCCAAAATTGTTAAACCCGCAAGATCGGAAAGCAAATGAAATTGTGCAATATTGACGCCATTAATGAGATCTTCCCTTTGCTCTACTTCTTGCGGAACGATGCAGAATACACGATTCCTTCTTAGTTTTCCCCAAAATAAACCCATTTCAAATATCGTATTATCTCTTGTTATGAACACATGTTTCCCACGAATAAGTGCAACGTCGTCTGGAGAAAATACAAATATTCCGTAATCACTTTGATCCAAAATACGTTCTAATGATTCCATCGTATACTCATTTGCACCAAAGGTTCCTGCAAACCAAGGTGTAACTTGAACTAATCTGCCGATTTGCGATTGAATCGCACTTGCATATCGTATGGATTCCCTTGAGGATCCAATGAATAAATTAGGTTTAATAATTTTGATAGCCAACGGCATGTTCTCCTTTATGAGAAATTAAAGAAATTCACTATCTCCCATTATACATTATTACCATTTTTTAGGGAAGTTTGTACGTGTAGGGAATTTAAGAGAATCCTATCTTTATTATATTGAGACTCTATAGACAAGAAAAATAGAGCCTGTCTTCTCGGTATAATCCGAATGGAGACAGGCTCTTTACTACATTATTATCTATTTCGATATTAATAAGGATCCGCTGAGTGTCCTTTGCTTTCTGCTTCTTGAAATCCTTCTTTCGTATGAACCGCTCCTAAGGGTGCACCAAATTCCGTATCTAATCCACTTGAATTACCTGATTGAATACCATCCATTGGCCCTAACCCTTCCGCTACCCTACGTCCATAATCCGGATCACACTTCGTGAACAAATCTGTCATTCCTTGTTGAATATGTTGAGGCGCTGGTTTCAGTGTACCCACGAGATTGAGAATGAGATCATCACGTTCCCAGTCTTCAAATGCCCTATATTGTTCACCCGCGTATTTAAAATCATTCGTACGTTCAATGACTTGGCGTACTAAATTACCCTCGATGTGCGGTGTATACTCCTTACCTGTCTTAGTCGCTTCATGCAGACCGCCTAGTGTTGAAGGCTCATAATTAATATGTGGATTCTGACCTGGCGCTTTATCCACACGATAAGCCATTTGTCCATCACGTTGATTCGTAGCAACATGTTTCTTCGGAGCATTGATCGGCAACTGTAAGTAATTCGGCCCAACCCGATATCTTTGCGTATCCGAATACGAAAGGGTTCGACCTTGGAGCATTTTATCATCTGAGAAATCTAGTCCATCCACAAGTACACCCGTACCAAATGCTACTTGCTCCACTTCAGCAAAATAATTCTCCGGATTACGATTGAGAACCATACGTCCGACAGGGAGGAACGGAAATGCATCCGTCGGCCACAGCTTCGTGTCATCTAACGGATCGAAATCAAGTTCTGGGTGTTCATCATCACTCATAATTTGAACACACAGCTCCCATTCTGGGAAATTTCCAGACTTGATTGCCTCATATAAATCTTGCGTCGCATGATTGAAGTTCTTACCCTGAATTTCTTCTGCTTCTTGCTGCGTTAAATTCTTGATTCCCTGTTTAGGTTCCCAATGATACTTGACCAGAACAGCCTCACCTTCTGCATTCACCCATTTATATGTATTGACTCCCGAACCTTGCATTTGCCGGAAGTTGGCTGGAATCCCCCAAGGTGAGAACAAGAATGTAATCATCATCATCGCTTCCGGTGTATTCATAATAAAATCGAAAATGCGCACGCCATCTTGAACGTTCGTCACTGGATCTGGTTTAAAAGCATGAATGAGATCAGGAAATTTGATAGCATCCCGAATAAAAAACACTTTCAAGTTGTTACCTACGAGGTCCCAGTTACCCTCATCCGTATAAAATTTAACTGCAAACCCTCTCGGATCACGGAGCGTCTCTGGCGAGTGCCCCCCATGGATAACGGATGAGAACCGGACGAACACAGGTGTCTCCTTGCCCTTCTCTTGAAAAAGATTTGCGCGAGTATACTTCGCAATAGGCTCGTTCCCAACAGTTCCGTAAGCCTCAAATATGCCATGAGCACCCGCGCCGCGTGCGTGTACAACCCGTTCAGGAACACGTTCTCGGTCAAAATGAGTGATCTTCTCAATAAAGTGATAGTTCTCTAGCGTCGTTGGCCCGCGACTACCCACCGTACGCATACTTTGGTTATTATCAATTGGATGCCCCTGACGATCTGTCAGTGTCGTCTCATCTTCACCTGGGGCCATTCGTGGATCCATTGAGCTTCCCACGCCGTGAATAGACGTACCCGAAGTCTCTTTATCCTGTGTATCCCTTCCTCGTGTTCTTTCGCCACTCATTTAGCATAACCTCCTTTAAATGTCATAATTATCATGTACTTCATGTCAGTGAAATATGCAACAATGTAACATGTAAAGCGTCATTCATACCCAACGATAAAGTGAAAAAACCAAAAACCTACCACCTCAAATGAGAGATGATAGGTTTAGAAGACAATTACTATTTCTTTGTTTTTTCACGCCATTTACTTAACCGGTCAACTGAACCTATTAACGCTGGTATTAATATTGGCAACATCACGAAACTTAGTAACAATAGTCCAATAATAACGGTAGTCGCTACTTCAATCAGTGTCATAACCCCTGAAGGAATTAAGGAGGCAAATGTCCCTCCAAGTATAATCGCTGCTGAGATGACTACGCCACCAATATGACGTGCTGCATCCACAATAGCCTGAATCGGATCATCTTCCAACTCTTGATAACGCATCATCAAGAAGATACTATAATCTACGCCTAATGCCACAATCATTATGAAGCTAAAGAATGGCACATTCCAACCCAAAGCATCAACATTGAATACATAAGTACTTAGTAATTCACTCATCCCAAGCGCAGTATAGTACGCTAGAATCAAGGAACCAATGATAAACAATGGTTTTAACAACGAACGCGTGAGGACGATAAGGACAATTCCTATCCCTATCAACATGATCGTTGCTGTACGGGCAAAGTCACTACCTGATATCTCTTCAAGATCAATATTCTGAGATGTCTTCCCACCGATAGCTACCTCAGCATCGCTTAAATCACTACCTTTTAAAGTAGCGTCTATGGTTTGCTTTAAGGTCTTAACGATAGACATCGCTTCTTTCGAGTACGGGTTCACATCCAGAATAATATTCATTTGCGTAATCGTCCGATTATCTGACATATACATATCCAACGCTTTCTGAAAATCATCACTTTGAAATACATCTTGTGGAATATAGAACCTTTCTGATGCTTGAGATTCACTCAGACCACTTAAATATCCTTGAGCATTCATGAGTCCGTCACTTACTTTACCTAATCCCTTCGTACTTTCTGAGAGACCTGACTTTAAAGCTTCCATTTGGCCAGATAACTCAGAAAGACCCGACAAGAGCTGTTGCTGACCATCATTGATTTGTGTTAAACCTGATTCAAGTTGCGGCGTCTTATCGGCCATTTCACTTGAACCATTTGCAGCTGTTTGAATACCTTCTTTTAAAATAACTGAACCTTCATGCAGCTGATTCACACCCGCCTGCACTTTAGAATAACCAACATCCACTTGTTCAAGAGAAGCATTAGCTGCCTTAAATGACGCAATCGCTGAATCATACTTTTTCGTTAAATCACTCAACTTCGTTGATAGTTCCTCCAATTGCTGTTTCCCACCCGTTGCAATCCTAAGAGAGTTCTGGACATTCACATTCTCACTTAGTTCAGGGTTGGTATCCAACAGGTTGGTCATAGATTTCTCAATTTGTTCATACCCTTGGCCGGCCCCATCTATCTCTTTACCTATATTACTAAAATGTTCGCTGAAAGAGGCTAAACCACCATTAAGTTCAGAATACCCTGCGAGCAATTTAGATGTTGAGCTTGATAGAACTTTCATGTTCGTGTTTATCGAAGCTAAGCCGGTATCTAGTTCTTTCGCACCTTTCACCCCGTCGTTCATACCATTCGTTAATTTATTCAGTGCTTCCCCCAGAGTAGAGACACCGTTCTTCACTTCAGTTGTACCATCAATAAGCTTCTGTACGTTATCAACACCACTTGATTCTGACTTATTAAATTGGTCTTCTGCAGAAGACAAACCCTCATTTATTTTCCCAACACCAACGTTGGCGTCACTAAGTCCATCATTAAGTACTTTGGCCTGATCATTAATATATAACTCACTTATTTGGTCACCTGCTGGACGAGTCGAGGTAAATACTTTCGATACCCCATCTACATTAGAAATCGTCTCAGCTAATTCATCTAATACCTGTAAAGTCTTCGCATTATCTAAAGGTTGATCCGATCGTATAACAAGCGCTGTAGGTGAAGAGAAGCCTAATGAATAATGATCTTCGATCACATTAATCCCTTGCTTGGACTCGTACCCATTATCTACTTCCAGTAGATCATTATAGCTAAGTGAATCACTGTACTTCACTAAAAAAGGAATACATATGATAGCAACAAACAGAAGAGATACTAAAGGTTTTGTTACAGACGTCTTAGCTAAGAATGACCATATCTTACTATCCCCATGACCTTCAAAACGTTTAAGTGGCCAAAACATCTTCTTGCCTAACAACGCCATAAAGAATGGATTCAGCGTCATTAATACAAGAAGGAGGACAGCTACGCCAATAGCTACGGCTGAACTTGCTTGATATAGTCTGAATTCTGCTAATAGGAGTGCCATAAACCCTATAAATACAGCTAAACCACTGTATAAAACTGTTTTTCCAGATGCCTTGTACGTTTCTTTTAGAGCATCAAGTACGTTCTCTTGCTTACTTAGTTCTTCCTTAAATCTTGTGAAGAGAAGAATATTATAATCCGTGCCAATTCCAAATAGAATGACCACTAAGAACACTTGTGTAAAATTAGAAAATGGATAGTTAAACTTATCCACCATGTGTGCAATGATTCCCATCGATACAAGATAGGATACTCCGACTGAAAGTAGTGAAACAAAAGGCACCACCGGTGAACGGAATACAAGAATCAATACGAGAATAATAAATATTATCGCGATAATCTCTGTTTTCTTAACCCCCTCTTGTGTAGATTGAGAGAAATCTTCTAACACTAATCCGGTACCGGTTAAATAAGTATCCACATCATCCATATGTACGATGGTCCTAAGTTGATCTGCTACTTCTGAGATCGTTCCCTTATTCTTGTTAACCGCAATTTGTGTTAATATCGTCGTCTGATCCTTAGATAACAACTGAGCTTCCGTCTGCTCATTATCCATGTGAGACACAATATTCGTAACCCCAAGCTGTGCCTGCTTCTCCTTCAGAACACTAATGACATCCTCAATGTGTGTTTTCTGTTGGCCAGTTAATTTATCCTCAGTACCACTGTTAAATACAGCAATAATCTGATAGGTTTCTCCACTCTCTGTACTCATCTCATCGATCATGGCTTGAGCCACGACACTTGGTGCCGTATCTGATATCGTAATTTGCCCTTTATCTCTTACCAGCTGATTCATATCAGGCATGGTCATGACTATCACAATCGTAATCAGTATCCATATAACGAGAGAAGCGAATCTCCAGTTCTTAGGCCTTTTCATCGCGTATAACCTACCCTTCAAAGATGATATTCATATCTATATTACAGAATAATGTTCAATTGCCGTTTATAAAGGAAATTATATAGGAATGAATATTCATTCCTATTGTGACAAACGATTAGAATTAGTGGATTCTAATCGCATTCCAACAACATTCTTCAATACTATTCAGCAGTTCTGGACTTTCCTGAATAACACCCACTCGAATCAACCTAAATAAATTTGAAAATGCTCCATATACAATCGCAATCAAAGCATCCGATTCTAATAAACACAGAACACCTTGCTCCTTGCCATGTTCAATAAAACTCTTCAGGAAACCGAGAAATTCTTGAAATATTTGTTTACTTTGTTCATCTAGATAATGTCCACTACAATGGGAATCAATGAAATGTAGTGCATGTGTATTATGTTTCGCATAATCAACCATGACATTAAATAAGACATGAAACTGTTCTCGAACATCCTTCGTTGTAACCACACTTGTTGATTGGAAAGCTTCTAAGAATTTTTGAATACACTCTTGAAACAAAGCGTTAACTAGAGCCTCTTTATTCTCAAAATAGCGATATATGGTGCCTGCACCTACTTTAGCATTATCCGCGATCATGGGTACGGTTGTAGCGTCATACCCTCTTTCAGCGAATAAGAGTATTGCAGCTGTCATAATATCATCTCGTTTATTACTAGCCATTTAGCCACCTCCAATCATCCGGAATGAATATTCATTCATTATAAATCCAAAATAATCCGATGTCAAAATCATTTCTGTTTGTCTTACGTTATGTAGCAAATACTATAGTATAATAAACTTCCAAACTATTTTTTGAGGAGCGAGCATACCCAATGAAGATTCAAATCACAGCGTTAGCAGAACAGAAATTAAGAGAAGCCCTTGGAGAGCAACCAGGATATTTCAAAATTCTTTTTGATACCGATGGATGTGGCTGCGACGGAATAACAGTCCTGCTGATCACAAGCGAACCAGACAACGGGGATATCGAAATCGATGCTGGCTCTCTTCCATTTATCATCAATGCTCAGCAGGCCATTTTCTACGAAGAGTTGATGCTCCTTGACGTGGAACGTAACTACCCTTCATACAAACTATCCAGCAATTCAACCATTTATAGTAGTAATGTGAAAACAAGAGATATCCGGATTAATGATACAACAACCAAGTAATTACGGGAGCTACACATGAACCCGCAATTGCACACACAGTCATCGCTACCGAACTCATCGAGACGGACTCCTCACCGTATTCCATCGCTTTGGCTGTACCCAGTGCATGAGAAGCCGTCCCGAGTCCAATACCGATGCCAACTTCACCTTTAATTCTGAAGAATTTAATAATGTAGGGTCCGCCAATAGCTCCCGTAAAGCCTGCAAGCATTACAAATGCGGAGGTTAAGGAGGATTCTCCTCCCAGGTTACTCGATATTTGAATGGCTACGGCTGTAGTAATGGATTTAGGTAACAATGAGATCACGTATAGTTTGGGAAATCCCAACGCCATCGCTAGAAAGATCCCACTGAACATTCCGACAATTAGACCCATAAGCGTGCCTCCTAGGATCACTGGAAGATTTCGGCGAAGAACGTGGCGCTGCTTATATAAAGGATAGGCTAATGAGACGACGGCTGGGCCCAGTAGTTGATTAATCCATTGACCACCAATCATATACGTGTCATAGGGGATCCGAAAAAACAACAGCAGAACAACAATCGTAAACGATGCTGTTAGCGCCGGCATGAGTACGGGAATATGAAAGCGTCTATACAACATAGACATAAATACATAAATACTTACATTAATTAGAACAATTACTACTGCAGTCAGAACCGTCATTCCTCTTCTCCCTTCTCTCTAATATCACTCACACCGCTTCCATTGCTCCGTCCTGCCAACCATTGGCTCGAATGTGCAGCTACCCCAATCGTCAACACCGTACTTATGATAAGTATCACGATCAATAATAAGCCCCTTCCACTGAAAATATCCAAGTGATTCACAATCCCTGACGTCGCAGGAATAAAAAATAACGGAAGGTATGAAAGAATGGCGGACGAGCCATGCTCGATCCATCTCACAGGGACTACCTTGCATAATAGCAACACAAAGAGCAGGAGCAACCCTACAATACTTCCTGGAATCGGGAGATGAAGTAGCTGTTGTATATAGTCACCAGCCAAATAAAACAAATATAACAATCCAACCTGAATAATGATTCGAATGATTTTCATGATGCTAAAATTCCCTTCGTTAATGAACGTATAATTTCTATGTATTAAATAACACGAACTCTAACAGAGTAACAGAGTTTTCATGATTTTTTCAATCGTTTTTATGAATATCTTATGAATTTACATCATCTATCAATAAAAATAGACATTTTGGTTACTGTAAGGGTTATATAAGTACAAATTTTTGTTATAATCAATTCACATCGCGTTTTTTAAATTCAGATATAGACAAAGGGGACGTTACCATTGACCAAAATCATTAAAACCTTAACTATTGCCGGAAGTGACTCAAGCGGAGGAGCAGGCATTCAAGCGGATTTAAAAACTTTTGAAGAATATGGAACTTACGGTTTCAGCGCACTGACTACCATTGTTACGATGGATCCAGACAACGGCTGGCACCACAATGTATATCCAATTGATGCGGCTATCGTTGCAGAACAACTGAAGACTATATTCGCAGGTGGACCCGTCGATGCTATGAAGACAGGTATGCTCGGAAGTGTTGAGATTGTTCAAGTAACAGAGCAAGCCATCAAGAATAATCGCCAGACCAATGTAGTTATTGATCCGGTCATGGTATGTAAGGGCGAAGACGAGGTTCTGAATCCTGAGAGTGCTCATGCCATTCGCGATTTACTACTTCCATTAGCAACAGTAGTAACTCCTAATCTATTTGAAGCAGGTGTGCTGTCCGGTCTTGGCAAACTCTCTACGATTGAAGATATGAAGGAAGCTGCTCGCCTTATTCATGAACTAGGAGCGAGTAATGTTGTCGTTAAAGGAGGCAAGTCGCTAGACGGAGATCAAGCTGTAGATGTCTTCTTCAATGGTTCTGATTATACTGTCTTTACAGCCGACAAAATTGAGCCCGCAACAAATCATGGCGCAGGTTGTACCTTTGCAGCAGCGATAGCTGGAGGTCTCGCAAATGGTCTGTCTGTTGACGAAGCCGTAGCAAAAGCAAAAGATTTCGTCTTGGCTGCCATTCGCAACGGCTTTGCGTTCAATGAATATGTAGGACCTGTATTCCATGGCGGATATCGCTTGGAGCAGTAGAATAATATAGTTCCATTTGTACGAATAAGAAATAATGGCAGTCTAGAAGGTTACTAAGCCCTCTAGACTGCCATTTTTATTGATCAGCACATCTTATTAAAATGTTTCAATCTCATTTCAACCTTCTCTAGATTATTAAATTTTTCACCTATATTTCCTCTAAGATTTCATATATATTTAAGTGGGTTTCAATTTAATTTCTGGAGTGATTGCTTTGAGAATATTGACAGAGAGACTTGAACTTCTTCCTATTGATTTAGATATTATTCATTCATCTTTATTCAAGAAATACATAAAGAATAGAAAGAACTATAAGCCATACCTTAAAGCACTAAGTAAAGATTCTGATTTATTAGGTTGGGGAGTATGGTTAGTGGTAAGTAAAAATAGCAATGTAATAATTGGTGATATTGGATTTAAGGGTAAGCCGATTGATGAAACAGTCGAAGTAGGTTACGGCTTCTCGCCACATGCTCGAAATAAAGGTTATGCAACTGAAAGCGTTACTGCCCTAATTGAATGGGCGTTCTCAACAAATCGAGTTGAAAAAGTAATGGCTCAATGTCTTAGTGATAATCATTCCTCAATAAAAGTTCTCGAAAAGATAGGAATGCAACGAACTGAAATTAATGATGAATTGATTACATGGAATCTCCATAAAGTATAATTCATCTTAATCCGCTCTTTGCTAGTTCCACTTTGCGATATAGAAAACAATGGCAGTCTAGAAGGTTATTAAACCCTCTAGACTGCCATTTTTATTGGTCAGCATTCTCTATTGCATCTGGAGACAGCGCTCCAATAACTGTTCGATCGTACTTATTTTAATTGGTTTATTCACGAAATCTATCATACCTAGAGACAAACACTGATCTTTATCGATCTCTGATAATCTTGATGTCACAGCTATGATATCAGGTCTGACCTGTTCCGGTATTTCCTCTACAATCATACGTGTCGTCTCAAATCCGTCCATTTCCGGCATTTGGAGATCCATAAAAATGAGATCATATGATGATCGCCCGAGCATTTCCATCACCTCATGACCATTCTTCGCACAATCAAAGGTATGCCCTAATTTATATAAAATACGTTCCATCAACATTTGGTGTATCGGATTGTCTTCTGCCACGAGAATGTGTAATTTGTCAGTCGCAGAAGTAATGTTATGACTTATTGTTGTATCCTCTTTTTCTACCTGGATGTGGGATGTGGATTCCGAGAAGAAAAAGGACGTTGTTCTAATTGTGAAAATAAAAATAGCACCATTCTTCACATCTTCTTGCGCATGAATATGTCCGCCCATCAATTCAACAAGGGTTTTACAAATCGCTAATCCAAGCCCAGTACCTCCATACTTACGTGCCATAGAAGAATCCAATTGAGAGAATGGTTTGAATAAATCGACCATTTTAAGTTGAGGAATGCCAATACCGCTATCCTTAACAACAAACTCAATCTCTAGAGCACCATTTGGAAGTGATATTGGATTAACCGTTACATAAACCCCACCGCTCTTCGTAAATTTAACAGCGTTACCAATGACATTAATCAATACTTGTCGAAGTCGTGTGGCATCACCAACAATGAGCTCAGGAATCTCAGCATCGATATAATACTCCATTTTCAGATCACGCTCTAAGGCTGCAGTAAATAATTCAAACGTTTCATGGAGCAAGGACTGTAAATCAAGCGGTTCCTCTTCTAGTTCCATTTTGCCAGATTCCATCTTGGAGAAATCTAAGATGTCGTTGATTAAAGACATGAGTGCATCCGCACTGTTATGTATAATTCCAGCAAATCTTCTTTGTTCAGGATCAAGATCCAGTTCGAGAAGTAAGTCTGTCATCCCAATAACCCCATTCATAGGTGTACGAATTTCATGGCTCATCATGGCTAGAAATTCAGATTTGACGCGTAGGGCACTCTCCGCTTCTTCCTTCGCCTGCAATAGATCCCGATCCAACCCTTTGCGCTTCGTAATATCTCTAGCAATAACGTAAACACCGACAACTTTTACTCCAATAACGATAGGAATATTAATCACATCATAGATAAAGGTCTCGCCATCAGCATTCATCTCCTGTGTTTCATACCTTTGTACGATTCCGTTCACCGATTGTTTGAAATAGTGTTCTGTGCTCGATAAATGATCTTGGGAGGTAATTGTGCGGAAATTTAACTTTCGCTGCTTGATTTCAGCACTTGTTATCCCCATTATTTTCTCGAAAGCTGGGTTGATAGACATATAATTACCTAGTATATCTAACGAATATATAAGATCTGGATGATGTTCGAACAAGGTTGCCGCGTCCCTAAATCGTTCCAACCCCTTATTACTTCGTTCCAGTTCAGCTTTGATCGCTTCTAGTTCTTTTTTTTGTAGATCCAATTCAATAAATACTTTTACCTTACTTAGTAAAATATCCGTATTCACCGGTTTGAATAAGAAATCGACGGCGCCGGTTTCATAACCTTTATATACACTAGCGTCTTCTTTGTGAATAGCCGTTACGAAAATAATCGGAATACGTTGGGTCTTCTTATTACCCCGTAGAATCTCAGCAAGCTCAAATCCATTCATTTCAGGCATATTTACATCCAGTAATAATAGTGCGAAATCATGCCGAAGTGTTAATGCTAAGGCTTCAATGCCTGAGTGCGCTTTATGAAATTCACAATCCAATGTATTTAATATTTTCTCCATCGCATATAAATTTTCTTCTCGATCATCTACGACAAGTATTTTGGCGATTAACTTTTCCTTTATAGCCATATTAGGCATAAGTACCCTCCTTTCTTCTTTCTTGCGCTTAATTAAGCAGCCATACTCGTATCAAAGATAAGAGATTATCCGTATCTATTGGCTTTGTCATATAATCATTGGCGCCTCCATCAATACATTTCTCACGGTCACCCACCATGGCATTTGCCGTTAATGCGATAATGGGTAGCTTATTGAACTGAGGGTTCTCCCGAATCCTCCGCATGGCTTCATAACCATCCATGACAGGCATCATGATATCCATAATAACCAACTCAATTCCCGCTACCTGATCCAGCATTTCCAAAGCAAGCTTACCATTATCCGCCATGATCACGTCCATTTCGTAATGCTGTAGCACCTTCGACATCGCAAATGTATTTCGTATATCATCATCCACTAACAATATTTTCTTACCTCTCAGCGTTTTATCTGTATCTCGCAACATGCGATCCCTTTGTCTCTGTTCAAATGGGAGTGAAATATTTACGTTATGCAAGAACAATGATACTTCTTTCAATAAGTGATTCTGAGAATTAGCACCTTTGATGACAATGCTATCAGTAAACTGATACAATTCATTATATTCCGCTTCTGACAATTCTTTACCCGTGTTGATAATGATCGGAGGCATATGCGTTTCCTTTGATTCTTCAAGTCTTGTTAGTAATTCAAACCCTGTCATGTCAGGAAGTTTCAAATCCAGAATTATACAATCATAGTCTTGCAATCGTAATCTTCCTAGCCCCTCTGCTCCGGTATTGACACAATGAATCTCAATTTTTTTATTCTTCAACATTTCATAAATCACCTTCTGATTATGGACATCATCCTCGATAACAAGCACCTGTTTAATGCGTTCATTCATAATGTCATCAATCCTAGTAAAAATAGAATCCAAGTCCATGATGCTTACAGGTTTTGAGAGAAAACTAACTGCCCCTTTCTCAAGAGAAGCATCTCTTTCTTCTTTGCCCGTAATGATATGAACAGGAATATGCCTTGTTTCACTATCATACTTCAGTAAGTCAAGCATCTTTAGTCCACTCATATCAGGAAGGTCTAGATCTAGTAATACAGCACTAGGCATATGTTTCTTTATTAGCTGAAGACCGCTGAATCCATCCTCTGCTACGATACATTTGAAGCCTTTGGTCTTGGATAGATCCAACAATATCTTCGCAAAATTCTTATCGTCTTCTACAATTAAGATCACTTTCTCATTCTGATGAGGCTCTATTTCTTCGCGGTCGTCTGCAATGAAAATTTCAATCCTTTGTGCGGTCTTTGTCTCATTCATTGTAGGTATTAATAACTCCTCAGTAGGATTTAATGAGGATTCCTTCTCAGAAGAAACGATGTCCTTAAAGAATGCCATCCCGTTCATCGGATCACCCGTTGATGAGATATTCTCCATATCAAACGGCAGGAATAAAGTAAACGTACTCCCTACCCCCTCTTGACTCACCAGTTGGATTTCGCCACCAAGAAGCTTCGCAAGCTCCCGAGAAATGGTTAAACCTAATCCAGTTCCTCCATATTTACGGCTTGTGGAGCCATCCGCTTGCTGAAACGATTCAAATATCGCCTTTTGCTTATTGGGTGCGATTCCAATGCCTGAGTCCGTTACGATAAACGCCAAAGTATTGTTTACGCTGAGCGTCTTATTTATAAATTGGACATCCTCTCCCGGTCGACAGACTCGTAGAGATACCGTTCCAGTAGAAGTGAACTTAAATGCATTAGACAAAAAGTTGGTTAGTATTTGTTCCGTACGCTGTCCATCCGTTCTAATGGTCCACGGTGTGCCTGCTTCTATCTGCAGTTCGAACTGTAGCCCTTTCTCCTGCGAAATAACATTGAATTGATATTTCAGGTTGTGGACAATGGATTCAAGCTTTACTTCTTCAGGTATAACATTTAATTTCCCGGCCTCTACCTTCGACAAATCCAAAATATCATTTATGAGTGTCAACAAATTCAGACCACCACTATGAATGATTTGTGCCGACTCAATTTGATCCCCCGTCAAATTCCCCTCCAAGTTATTAGCCAGGAGCTTCGCCAGGATCAACAGGCTGTTAAGTGGTGTTCTTAACTCGTGAGACATGTTCGCTAAGAATTCAGACTTGTAATTACTCGCTAACTCCAATTCGTTCGCTTTCACCTCAAGATCGTCCTTCGACAATTGAATCATTTCATTCTGTTTGACAATATCCATGGTTTGCATTTCCAAACGTTTCGTCTTTACAGCCATCTCATCGTTAATAACTTGTAATTCCTCACTTTGAAGCTTCAATTTCTCTTCAGATAACTTCAACATGTGAGTCTGCTCTTCTAACTCTTCATTCGATTTCCGTAATTCTTCTTGTTGAATTTGTGCTTCCTCAGCTAATAATAATGCTTTTTCAGCAAGAAGCTGTGACTCTAATAGAGATTCTTCCGTACGTTGACGGCTTGCAGCGCTATTGATAATAACACCTAAGGGTGTAGCTAATAATTCAAGTAAGTTCTGCTGTGTAGGTGTGAATGCTTTGAAGGAAGCTAGTTCTATGACAGCTACAACTTCTTCTTCGAATATAATAGGCATCACAAGAATAGTCAGCGGTTTGCCTTCCCCAAGCCCCGAACTTATTTGAATATAATCATTAGGTACCTGAGTCAACAAAATCGGCTTTTTCTCCAATGCACATTGTCCGATCAAACCTTCTCCTAGTCGAAAACGAAGGGAGACATTCTCCCTTTCTTTATAGGCATAGCTACCTAGCAGTATAAAATCACCTATGTGTTCGGAATTTTTTCCGGTCTCTTTCACATAAAATACACCTTGCCCGACTTCAATCAGTTCGGATATTTCAGAAATGAGCATTTTGACCAACTTCTGTAGGTCTGTCATCCCTAATGAAAGTTCTGTCAAACGAGCAAGCTCAGCCTTCAACCAATATTGTCTTTCTTTTTCGGCCATCATTTCATGGAAGGTAAACCATACTTGTATGAGCAGCGAAAGAGAAACGAATATAATCAGAAAATTAAGTAGAAACATAAAGACGAGCCAACCGAGCGCTTGCCCCCTGCTTTGTTCTATTTGGCTGGCTACACTTGCTCCAAATTCATCTTCCGCTTGCTTCATTAGATCAATTTCATCCGTTGACTGCTGGTACCAATACTGTGGATCCACGCTTAGATTCTTTCCATTAACAGCGTCCAACACAAGATGTCGAATACGATTTGCTTCATTAACGACTTGCCCTTTCACAATCGACTTATGTAGACTAAGCCAATCCCGATTCGCATTTGCAGTAAATCTACTGAAATAAAGCTCTCGTTCATTTTCCAATAAACCTAGGTTATTCTTATCCGTCTCCTTTATCTGTTTTGCATATAAGATACGAGAAATCAGGATTCGCTCTTGGCTCAATGTAAATTTGCTTTTGGAAAAGCTCTGAAATGCTGTAAGCATACTTGCGATTTCTATATTCGAACTCGTAAGTTTCATCTGATCTATCACATTAAAAAACGATCCAAACGTATCATCATAGTACGTAAGAATCGTTGTCCCATCCAATGTGTGGTTGTCGATTAAATCCCGTTGATCATCAAGCTTATCCAGCTTTCCTATGGCGAGGATTAGATTATTCCCAAAGTTGCCGTCCTGATCATTTTTTGAAAAAGTTAGTACGTAATCTTTAAGATTATCGATACTTTGATTCGAAATCTGTCGTTGACCAATCATATTACTCCACATAAGTTCTGATGGATCAGCGTAATAACTTGCTACCATAGCCTGTTCCCTCTGAAGCTCATGAATCACGTCTAAAGCCTGCACTACAAGTTTGGTCTTGCTTTCTAATTGACCTAACTCAGCCCGATCGTTAAGTTGGGTAATAATCGCTGTAACAGAGAAATATAACAATCCTATCATGGGAATTAGAACCATCACCATTAGCTTGCTATTAATCTTCAAATTCTTCATCCACAACATTCCAGGTACCCTCTTTTCTCACTCTAGCAAAACACGTTCTATCATTTCTTACTCTATTTCCAAATATAGTCTCTATATAAGAAGGGTAACACATACAGTAGCAACAAAGATATAAGTGAATCTCTATGGATGCTGTGTATCAAAACCATATCTAACAGGTGTCGATATAAATAATAACTTAGGGATTTTTATGTAAGAAAGAACCCGCTCACGTTGATATGCTCCCCTTATAGTAGACAGAAAAAAGCAAGCCGATTAATCTGTCTATTATGGAGGGGATTTTTTTATGGGCGAAATTAGGAAGACTTACGATGTTACATTTAAGAAAAAGGCAGTCAATCTCTATCTCAAAAAGGGAATGAGCTACAAGAGTGTAGGTAAAGAATTGGATATCGACCATTCCTTAGTCCGACGTTGGGTGAATCATTTTCAAGCGGAGGGAATGAAAGGACTGGAGGAGAAAAGAGGCAAAGCAATAGGCCCTGGAGTTGGTAGACCGAGAACTCGATCAGAAGATCCTGAGGTTAAGCTAAAGCGCCTTGAAGCGGAAAACG
>NZ_FTNK01000046.1 GCF_900156375.1 Paenibacillus macquariensis | reverse complement strand
TCTCGTTCTTGTATCGCAGTCATTCGATCTATCATATAATTGATTTCAGATCTTTCTAAAATTCCAGCTAAATCATGATTCATTATCATCTTCTTTTCTTATTCTCCTTTCCGACTTGCTTCTGGTGGTTTCGCCTAACGTTTCTGTATCTACGAACCCGAAAGGGGCTGTCCCTCGGCCATTTTCATGGCTTTTGAGACGGCCCCTTTCCTAAATGATCATTGACTAATTGAAGCAGTCGGGTATAACGTCGTTCCACCAATCGAAACTTTGATATTGCTGGATAATGGAACGTTCGTTTCATTAATCACTGTTCTCCACCAATCCCACGCAAGACCTGTACATTCTTTGGCGTGAATTTTGATGTTCTTGGAATTCGGTGGAAGTGGAATCTCTGTCGAGAAATGCGCTGTTTTATCTCGACCATTTCCTTCCCACGTTTTATGCGTAATGATTTCTTGTCCATTCGCATCAAATGTAAATTCATCCCAAGATATGTCAAACTGAGCCACGTATGCACCACTGTGATCAAGCGTTATTTTACCTTTAGTATATTCTGTAGATTTAGTCTCAATGTATTCCGTATTGTTGTGAACAGCAGCAATGGAATTATCTTTCAAGAAGACACTCGTATATGAAATTGGGTAAGCTGGATTTTTACTGCTAAATTGTGCATTGTCCTTAATTACATTTTGGATAACACTAAAGTCTTTCGAGACGACCTGGTTATGTGTTTGTGCATCGCCGCCTAATACAACAGCAGTAAATGAACTTTCATCATAAATACCTTTGTACTGTCCACTACCACTAGTTTGTATGTTAGGATTATTGAGCAATGCTTTAAATGCCGTTTGTACATCACTGCTCTTCGAGGTTGTCTCCAATTTCACGTAAATGGTTCTGCCATAAGCTACGTTGGATACCATCAGTGGCGGAGCCTCATTACTTACCCCTTTACGGGCTAATTCAGCAAACGTCACACTGTTATCAAAAAGGTCCGATGGATTGTTAGGAAGCGTTGCACTTACCGTATAAAAGATTTGCTTATAAGCAGCGACCATCACTTTTTTCTCGCCGCTTGCTACTGCGTTAAAGTCGATTCCGAGCGTATTGTTAAGGTATTGCGCGTTCACATTAAGTGCACTGGCAATTTGATTTTTGCTGTACACCATCGATTCTGCATACTGTAATCTTGCAGGCAGTGTATGTGTGCTCGAATACTTGTCAACCCAAGTCGACACGAGCTGATCAACGGCACCAGAAACACTGCTGAAATTTGGATTTTGAACCGTAATTGTATTTTCACTCTTCAACCCAGGTAGATCAATGCTAATATCTAATGGTTTTCTCGCGGCCATAACCAGACTAGGCTGATTATTCGCAAAATCTTCATTTGCAAGCTGTATTGCACCTGGATACGTGCGATTCGTGATCGAATCAATAATGGAAATATCTACAGGCGAGGTTGCGAGTGATTTTTTATCCCGTTCAACCACAATAAATTTACCATTGGACGGGTTGCCTTCTTTGGGAACAAAACTACTGATGTGATCGCCATTGACGGCCAAAACTTCATGACGATTATAATTTAGGCTTGCGATCCCAGCATCAATATCATTGGGCACGTACGCTTCAGCAAATGAAATACTGGAGAAAGTGAATACGCTCACACTAACTAACAGACTACATAACCATTTCGTGCTTTTAACACGTTTTTGAGTTGTCATACATATTCCCCTCCTTTTTTGTAAAGCAGTAGGACCCTACATTATATATATCGGTTTTTTGTAGGGAAATTGATATATTTGTAGAAAAAAGTCACGAGTGTTACATTAAATTTCACTCAATCTTCACAGGCTATTGTGATATTCCTCATTTTATTTATGCACATTCACAGTATACTCACCGCTCACCTCGCAACCTTCACATCTCCAACAACACTAAAGAGGCTGTCCCAAAAGGAACAGCCCCACTTATTTTCGTAATCAGATTATCGTTGAACACTCATCTTTTTATTGAGAACAAGGTTATATCAGACGCCTCGGATCGAGTCGATCTGCACGGATTGCTGGTTCATCTCTAACTTCTTGCGCAGCGAGCTGACATGCACATCCGCTGGCCGCCGATATAATCGAAGCCCCAGACGACATTCATCAGATCATCCCTTGTAATCACCATGCCAGGAAGTTGTACAAGATAGAGAAGGACTTCGAATTCCTTCGGTCGAAGTGGAATCGCTACACCGTGCAGTACTACTTCATATTTCTCCGGATAAATATGAAGCTCACCTGCCGGAATGTACTGCATCCAGCTTTTGTTCTCCCGCAAATAAGTTATGATTGTCCGTGGTAAATGTTGAAGTGGATCCTCCTCTAACATCTACTGCCTCAGTTACTTCGTTGGGGAAGTGAAAGACCCTGCAACCAGTCGGTCCTTCTTCATATTCTGCTATACCAATCCTGATAGATGGAAAATCAAAGAAGATAGTTCTTCCTCTTATTTGTGTTTTAGGTTCTAGTTTTGTATTATCATTGGACACTTTCATATAGTTACCTCAATCCGTTATGTATATTAGTCCTTGCTGATATTTCAGATAACGTTCCCGTATTCGGTGACGTTCAAGCGGCTTAAGGTGCGTAACGCCGGGTCGTCAGACTTATCCGGTTGGATGTGTCATCTGAATTCGCCTCTCCGAAACTCCTCTTGGCGACCGAGGAGCCTATGCGACGATGCAGGAATGTAATGTTATCAGATGTCGGGGGCTTCCCGAATTCACTTCCAAAATGCTATTTCTGATTCTCTTATTTATTCATATCATTTCATCATTCAGGTACTTCTATGTATTCAGATACTCTTGATTTCAATATCTCTATTAACTCATCATCCATAAATCTATATTCATCGGGTATATCAAGACAGATTAATTGTTTGTTCTTCAATTTGTTTGGAAATTTCTCTTGTAGCCTTCTCTTATGCTTCTTTTCCATCACAAAAATTAAATCTGACATTACCGACGTCAAGACGGCTTAAGGACCATAGGTCCGGGTGGCTCTGCCACTTAGCCGGTTGGATGTGTCGCCTATCAACTTCTATGAAAGTTCCTCTTGGTGACCAAGGGAGAGTAGCGACCGCTGTGGTAATGTAATTTTAGGTGATGTTGTCAGACAACATTGAGTTAGCTTTCAAAAATTCTTTAGTTCTCTCGTTATACTGCTCCCATAAATAATCTTTGTTTTCAATAATTAATTTGGGGATCTCCCATTCTTCAATCAATAATTTAATAAATTCTTGATTTGGTTTTCAATCTCTCTCAGCTTCATCTAATCCTTCTAGAGTATGTAAAGAAGGTATCCATTCTACACCTCTTATCTCACCCATCATTTCCCAGTTTATTCTAACATCCAATTGATAGATATAAATAAGAACAGGATTCAATCTATTTAATATATCTACTAATAGGTTAAATAGTTCTTCTATCTTAGGCCGTTCCATTCCCATGTTATATGCAAAACTTAATGTGTCTTGAAATAATATACTCTCGATAATAATAATTTCCGGTTCATTCTTATGTAAGTCTACAAATCTATTAAATAATTCAACAACTCGATTAAAATAATAGTTAGCCTCACCTTGATCTTCAAAAGTTGTGAATTTACGCTCATGTATGAATAGTGGATGATCTTTAGTTAATTCATGATAAAAAATGTTCTTTATTTCTTGTTTATTCAACTCATTAGATATCATTTCTGAAAGTGTTGACTTACCAGAACCGGGTATACCATCTACTATGATCAGCTTATGACGAGTCATATTTTTCTCCTTTTCTGACGACTTCACCTAACGTTGCTTATTCCTGACGTCTAAGCGGCTTAAGGACCATAGGTCCGGGTGGCTTCTGCCACTTAGCCGGTTGGATGTGTCGCCTTGACTTAACTTCTCCGAAAATACTCTTGGCGACCAAGGAGCGAATGCGACGATGTAGGAATGATTTGTTAGCTGATGCCATTGCCTTCTTCGAGTAGGCTTCCCCATATTCTTGTCGAGTTTTTCAATCTTTTATCTTCAAATCTTAGTTTATAAATGTCTGGCATCGATGTGGACTCCCAAAAATCAAATCCATATTGTTTATCAAAGTGATTCATCATTAACGTCATAATATCTCCATGAGTTCCAGTTACGATCTTCTTACCTTCGTATGTTTCTAATATGTCTTCCATAACTTTTACAGATCTTTTCTGCGCCATTAAGGTAGATTCCCCTTGTGGAAATGCATAATGTATATCTTCATATACTTGGCACTTAGCTTCTTTAAAAGATATTGAAGAAAATATACCAATGTTTCTTTCTCTTAAATCTTCTTCAACTTTGATATCTTTCAAATACTCAATTGCCGTTGGACGAATGGTTTCTATTGCTCTTTCATAAGGACTTGATATGAAACAATCAATTTCTTCTGTTTTTAATATGTCCTTTATGGTTAATGCATCCGCCATTCCTTTTTCTGATAAGCTTCTACTTCTTTCCCTACCTTCAACATAAATAGACTCAGCATGCCTTACAAAGTATATAAAGGTTGTCACTTCTATGTCACCGCTTTCTATATCAATATTGCGGTGGTATCAGCTAAAGTTCCCGCAGTCACGAACCCCTGAAGCTTAAGGTTTTTCATTTTCTTTTCTACTTGTTTTTAATTTGAATCTGATCATTGTTGTTATCATTAATATTAAAAATACTGCTCCTGAATATTGCATAAAATAACTAAGAGAAAAAAGAATACATTTATTACTTAGGTTAGTTTATTTATATGCTCTACCTCAATTTACCCACACATTCTTTCTAGGCTTACAGCTACGCCATCATGATCATTGCTATCGGTTACTTCATCCGCTATTTCCTTCAACTCTTCAATAGCATTTGCCATGGCGATGGAATATCCAGCTTTCTTAAAGAGACCTATATCATTATGATCATCACCAAATACAATAACTGAATCCAGCTCTACATTATACAAATTGCACAGTTTGATTATTGCTGACTCCTTAGATGCTAGGAGCGGCATGATTTGTATCAATTGATTATTATCCGTTGTTATTATATTTGTTTTATCTCCAAACTTAGTAAACAGTCCCGTTATGTGATTATTTCCAGAGATAAGTATCTTCGTTGCTTCGTATTGCTTCATCTCATTTAAGGGCTTAACAATGGGGTTTGATCTTGCATTCATCGAAGTAATATAATCAAGCTCTATCAAACTAAACCACTCGTCATTTACTTCCATCGAGAGTTCAATTAGAGGATCATGCTGCAAACAGTAATCAAGAATTTCTGAAGGCACATTAACAGGTATTGATTCACTAAATTCTATCTTAGATTTCTTACATAGTACCTGTGCTCCGTTGTAATATACAAAAGATCCGATATCCAATAAAACCTTAGGAAGAAACCAATTAACAGCCCTAGGCGGTCGGGCTGTTGCAAATATAATTCTCATCCCTCTTTGATAACACGATAAAACGGCTTCTAAATTTCTCTTTGATACTTCTTTCTTAGAGTTTAATAATGTTCCATCCAAATCAAGGACTAATGTTGAATACTTCAATGAACCACCCCCCAATAAAAATATCTTGGTTATTTCATCTAACGTTTGGCATTCCTGACAAATGACCGGAGGGAACGGATCGTCATACTTATCTGGTTGAAGTGTCGCCTGAATATGCTCTCATAAAATCCCCTTGACGTCAGCCATGACGTAGGAATGCTTTGTTATCTGATGTTCTTTGAATATCTTACAATATTAACTTATACCATTCTGTTTCTTTCAGGAAATCAGTTCTTGTAAGGTTTCTTTCTTCTAATATTTGTCGATAGTTATTAATCGTACCGTCATGAGTTATTACATAAACTGTGCTTTTCAATTTCTTAATCCAATCTATGAATCGTTCAGCTACATCTTTGAATAATCTTTCATTGATTGTGTTTATACCTTCTGTCCATAAGTCTTCATTAAAATCAATCACTTCAAATTCTTTATACAATTCTTCAACATCATCACTATAATAAATCTCATCACAGGCTAAAGTTATCCACTCAGGATTTTGTGGGAACATTCTTGGACCAATAGATGGACTTATATATTTACCTTTTGTTCTTTAATAAATATATTAGCCGTTTCAATTGTTCTTCTTGTAGGACTTACAATAACAATATCTTCAGGCTTTAAGATGAATTTATCTGGGAATATCCTGCTCTGTTCTTTTCCTATTTGTGTAAGTCCAGGGTGGCGAATATCTAAACTCATTGGAAAATTGATGCTATGTTCCCCTTGAGCATGTCTGATAAGTATTAAATCCATCGAATCCACCTTTCAGCTTAATATACATGAATTCCCTATAACGTTTCTGGATTTAGGACGTCCATTCCTTTTAGATAGCTCTTATCCTAGGTTCATGGACGTATCTGCCTGATTACTCTTCTCGAATATACTTCTGACAGATCAAGGGCCTGGTGTTATCAAATGCCCTCATTGAATATTCATTTACAAAGCTATTTCCGTGTCTTCAAGTTGCCCTTCATTAATATATTGTATTAAACTTCTTACTTCCTTATCAGCCCTTTCTTTGATAGGACGTATATTCCACCAATTTTCCGGTAATTCCGCTTCGGCCCCTACCATTATAAAATCTATCCAATTGGGCATGTAAGTCTTTAGCGTAAGTTGACATCTTCTTAGATGCCCAGAATTGCTAACTGCAATTATCCTCTTAATTTTATGAATTCCAAGTGCTCTGTCTAATACTAATATTGATGCCAAGACGTTCTCTTTGGTGTGATTCGATAGTATTTCGACTACTATTGCTTCTTCTGGTATACCCTGTTCAAGTGCAAATTCTTTCATAGCAATTGCTTCAATTTCATTACGTTCTCCCCACTTGTCTCCCCCTGAGAATAAAATAATCGGGGCTCTACCTTCTTTATATAATTGTATCGCCTTTGTTGCTCTATCTAAATTGCCATTTCCGAATACCATGATGCAATCACCAAACATTTCTGATTCCTTCGGATCACCAGGATACAATAAAGTCATTATTTGTTCTTGTGTTAATTGTTCTGGATTTATTTTTGAAATTAGCATTCATGATTCCTCCTGTTTATTTTGAAGGGATTTCACATAATGTTGCGCATTCCTAACGCTCAAGCCGCAAAAGGACTAGGTTCGGTCGCTTCACCACTTAGTTGGTTTGATGTGTCCCCCTGATTCTACTTCTCGGAAATCCCTCTTGGCGACCTAAGAGCGATGCGACGATGCATGAGTGTTTTGTTATACGAAGGACTTTCATCTCCGAACTCACTTGGAAAATTTGTCTTTGATATATCCTTCTACGTTTCTTCTAGGACCGAGGCGGCTTGTCTGCCGATTAATTCTTCTCGTAATTCGTTTGTCATCTTCTCAATTAATTCTGGTCTTCCATGGAACTGAGCAGGGGTATTCTGAAATAATTGTATCTTCCATGAATCATTCGTTCTTACTGCAATGATAGTATGATGAGTGTTTACTTTTGAATTTATATCTGTCTTCCCTGGAGGCACCATACCCGCAATAGACCTTAAAATGGCTACATTTGAGTCAAGAAAATGAATACTTTTGACTTTAATAACGAATTTTGCAGTTGGGTGATTATCAAAGATAGGTTTCAAATGCATCACAATCTCTTCAGGACCGATCGATTGACTTCCATCGAAGCCGATACTTTCTCCACCTTCACAAAAAAGATCAGCCATTTCATGAGCATTACGCTCATTCCAAGCACCTATTAGTTTTTGATATAACGTTCTTATAGCTTCTGAATTTGCTAACACGGGATCTCCTCCTCGAACGAATAAATTTTTGTGATGGTTTCCGATAATAGCGTGAAACTTGTGTTATATGATCTCAGCGTCTTCTTTGAAATAGTTAACTTTAAATTATCACGATCCGTTAGTTTAATAATAAGTTCTGAATAGATATATAAAAAATGAATACAGCAACAATAATACTCATATACCAGAATCCTTTTCTACCTTTTTGAAGCTCTTCTAAGCCTATTACCAACATAAATACTCCTAAGCACAACATCATATATGGCAGCAGTTCAAATCTTTTAGTAATTAAACAATAAATTGATATAGTTATAACTAGTATAGATAGAATAATTTTACAAAATTTAAGAAAAATAATTCTCCTCCTCCTTAAGTAACTTTTCATTCAAATATTTATTTTTATTTAATATAGTCTTAATCCTTGAGATTGTATTATTTCTTTTTGGAAGATTAGCAATTCTATTCAGCAGAATCCATCGAAGGCTAGCTATTGCCTCAAATAATTCGAGTTCGTCTGCTACGCAATTGTTCTCCGTTAAAAATGCAGTACGGTAAATAGAACAATGCTTTTCACTTACATAAATCCAAATTAATACAATAGACCAAGCTATATCGTATCTTGGATCGCCCATTTGAACGTTAGTCCAATCGATTACCGTAAACTTGCCATCAGACTCTAGAATATTCCCAAGGTTATAATCTCCATGAATCAAACAGTCTTGCTTCATGTTTGTACTTTGATGAAGCTGAACTAATAGATTCCTTATATCTGGATGCTCATCAAGTCGAGGATAAAAGTAACTGATAAAATCATATTTTGGTATTGTAGAACCACCCAGAATTTCAAGTGGAAACTTATGTATACCAGATAAAATCTTCATAAGTTTGTAAAGTTTAGGTTTATCCAATTTGTTGATAGGTGTTCCGTCGTAACTGGTTAGTAATACCTGATCGTTGTTCTCATCTAGCCCCCAACCTAGAGGTTTAGAAACTGCTATTCCTTGATTGTATAAGACATCCAATATTTCATATTGAATATTAACATCAGGATTTGACTCTTTATTCCATATTTTTAATACGAAATTTGATTCTGGCGAGCAGATTTTCATTACTTCTGCTTCAAGTCCAGAATCTAATGGAACTACATTTAATGAAGTGTCATGTTCTAATAATGACTCGATAATGTCGCTCTTTTTCACCCAGTTTATTTCTCGAAAATGATTTCCTATATTTTTCACTGCCTTTCGTGGGGATTTCTTATAACGTTTCCGTGTTCACGACTTCCTTCCCCCTCAGATAGCCCTTATCTTAGGGGGAAGGATGTGTTGGGTTGAATCTGCTTCCTTGCTACTAAACATACTCCAATCGAATCCACTTCTTCTGCTTCGCCTGACCAAGGGCGGATGCCCTAAGCGTGAACACAACGTTATCTGATGGATCGGCCATCTCTGAGATACAAAAAAAATTCTTTAATTTCTTTCCAATAACTTCTTCCCTATAAAACTTGTTGAAATGACTGGAATTCCAATTTCCTTAGACCATATAGAAAGTTGTCCTATATGATGGATTTCATGCACAATAATATGTCTTAGTATCTCACCTTTAAAATAGATCTCATCATCCCATTCGGGAGTTACCCT
>NZ_FTNK01000036.1 GCF_900156375.1 Paenibacillus macquariensis | reverse complement strand
TGGTACTAAACACTTCGAGATTTGGGGAGGTACTCCTTTTTTCATGTTCTAAAAACTTAAGGACAGTAAGGCTTTGGAATTATGAAATTGATTCAGATAATAAATCATTTACAAAGAATTAAGCACTCTACATGTATTAAACCTAAATTTTGAAAGGTATGTTCATTGTATATTTAAAAAGATCATATCGTTTGTCAAGAAACTTGCATAGCAAATTGCATTCAAAAAGCGCGCCAAGTACAAGTAACTTTGCTCTTAAACGATATATATCCATTCTCGATTACCGACTCAACTTCTCATCGACTACGAATCTTCATAATACCGATTTGTTTTCTGGACCATGCTTTAACTTAAAAACAGATTACATTCATACTTTTAATCGATTATGTGGATCACTTCGTCCAGCTTTTTAACTTTATGCCTGTTACCATCCTTTTATATTCAAGACAGATTGTCAAGCCAAGTACGACAGGGCTTCCATGAATGATTCGTGAGCAGTCTTCCAACCCAAACATTTCCTTGGCCGGTTATTAATGAGATTGAGTGCTGCTGCCAGTCCATCATCAGTCACCTCAGCGAAGTCTTTGCCTTTAGGAAAGAACTCTCGAAGGAGGCCATTTCCATTCTCATTGGAACCACGTTGCCAGGATGAATAGGGATCAGCAAAATAGACATCGATGTTGTGAGTGAACTCTAAAGAGGCAAAACAGGCAAACTCTTTTCCACGATCCGTGGTTGCGGTTTGGAAAGTGCCCTGAGGATACTGAGATGCAGCAACGCCAAAGGCAATTTCCATAGAAAGTGCTGTTCAGTCAGGCATTTTAATGGTCGTATATAGTCGTGTCTTTCGCTCAATCAAGGTTGCAACACATGCCTTGCTCTTTCCACGACTGGAGACAACGGTGTCGAGTTCCCAGTGTCCAAATGTCTCGCGGGCCCGGATTTCCTTAGGTCGCTGTTTAATCGATTTACCCACGAGAAAGCGTCCTCGTGTTTCTAACGGTTTACGGCGTTTTCCTTTGTGCCGAAGCATGCTTATCTTTGCACGCGCTAAGCGTCCATCGTATAGCCAACGGTAGATTGTTTTGAAAGAGACCATTGCGTTCCCAGCCGTCCTATAGCGCTGTGAGATCTGTTCAGGAGACCATGTCTGCTGCAGCTTCTCCTCGACTTCTTGGGCTAGTTCATTTGTCCATTTCCCTACGGGTATAAAGCATTCACGTCGATTCTGATAGGTTCGTTGAGAGACTTCCGCCTCATAGATGCCCTGCACGTGGTTTCGGTTAATCTCCCTTGCTACAGTGGAATGGTGCCACCCGATCTCTTTGGCGATGGCACGAGCAGTCCACCCTTGTCGGTTGAGGATGTCTAGCTGACTTCGTTCGATTATGCATAAGTTGAGTGTAGCTCATGGTCTGATTCTCCTTGTGTGAATGGTGTTGTGGTAACTTCATTCTACACGAATCAGCCATGGGCCATCTTTTATTCTCTTAGCAGCTGTCGCACTTCATTTTACAATCCGTCTCAACAAAAATTACGTTCAAAAAGTGTGAGCTTTCTCGGATAACAACTATGATTATTCGTTTAACAATACTAAGGAATCCTGTATCAATTGCTCAAAACTTCCAATGCTAATTTCCTCTGGAAAATTACCTCCATAAGCGCAGACAGAAAGCTTGTACTGATCATCCACATGATATTGCTTAAAATATCGGATTTCACTGGTGTGACGGTTCTCAAATCCAATATCTTCACCATTGACCGTGAAAGAGATTAAATGTAAAGGAATCGAAAGACCTAGGCCGATATTCTTGATATAGCTTTCTTTCAGCGTCCATAAATCATAAAAGTGATCCAACTTTTCTTCTTCTGGTATACTAATGAGATGCACCCATTCGTTATATGAAAAAAAACGCTTAGCAATTTCTAAATCAATTGGCTTTATTTCTTCAATGTCAATTCCTATTGGAGTTTCGTCAATAGCGCATACAACCCATATACCAGAATGGGATAGATTAAAATCAAAGTCAAATTCGATAAGATATGGTTTTCCGTTATTACTGTTTCCAAAATGAATATTCCGATTTTTCAAATGTGTTTTCTTAGCTATGGTTACTCGAATTAAAAGTTCCGCAGCGAGAGAACGATAATAATCTTCCTTTTTTTTGAACCGTTTTAATTTCTGATTTACTTCCTTCGGAACAAGAGACATGAGAGCTGATAGGGTATGTTCGTCAGGAAGACCAATCAGATTCACTGCAAAAATTTCCATTTTTTTGTGATTCTCCCTCAAAAATAAATGTTTTCTTCTCTTTTTCTCTATATTTCTTGAGTCTTCAACTCTGATCTACAAAACACTCAAAGATAGAAAAAAACCCTTTGTTTTGCAGATCGTCTTTTAACCGATCAAAGAATATTTCTTTGCAGGTTTCTTAACACGCAAGCGGCAGGGACAACTGCTCCACTTGTATTTCTTGCAATTTCTCGATGGTTTCTACATGATTCGGGGGCAGAACCGTTTCCCGTACATGCAATCATCCGCTCAATCAATCGAAACGCGTCTCGAAGGATAAACCATTTCTCAACGCGTTTGGTGGTACGCACGGGCACCTTCTTGTGCTTCATGACGGAAGTCAACTGATTCGACTCTTGCGCAAACGCCAGTTCTACCTGCTTACGGAAATTCAGCATGTACTCTTGCAGCACACTTCCTTGCGGTACAGGACCATTGGAAAATGGATTTTCCGCGAAGGAATAGCCAAATTGCTTCTCGCAAAGGTCTTGTAGCGGGCAGGCGGCGCATTGCTCATCATCCCCGCGAAACCAAGCGATGTATGTATCTTTATCGAATCCGTCGAACACAAGGGCATGACCTTGCTCGCACTCCGGTTTTCCTACAGACGAGCAGTGTTCGGGAATGATGGTGTTTTTCTTGATTTCCGTTACAACCGTACATCGTGCTTTAGGAGCGCTTCCTTCTGATCATCGGCATCGAAATAACCTAAATCCGCCACCAGATGGTCGACCTTCAGCCCTTCAATTTTCTTCATCATTTCAATGAGCGGCAACATGACTTGGTATCATTGGGCAGAATGATCGAGAACAAGACGATCGGGCCCTTCGGGCTGGGACAGACAAAGGAGTGCTTTCGATAACCGATGAGAAACTTATTCTGGTTCGCCTTTTTCGCTGCACGCCACAGGTAGCATCTGGATCGGAAAACGTCTTCTCACAAGCACACTTGCTCTGATCCAGGCAAGAGCAGCGCTTATGCTTGTATCCGTTGACGTTGGCCCAGATCGGCCTAGAATCGATGCCCGTCAGTGTCGGGAGTAGAAAGTCCTTCAGTTTCAACGCCTATGCAATAAGGTCGAAAAGAATCGCATAAAACAATTCGGCACTGACTTTGGTACAGAAGTTGCTTAGACAGCTGTGAACCGGTACCTTATCGATGTTCGGGACGCCGATAAAGTTACGCCATGCATGAATTTTCGGTTCTTTTAATTGCCTCTCCAGCTCCCGAAATGAGGATATCTCTCCGGTTGTGTGAAGTACAGATAATGCATCCGAAAGCAGACTCTTGGATCAATGGGAGGGCGCCCGCCATCCATGTAGAGCGGAGCAATCTTCTCCAACACAATGGAATCATCGACATGGTTGATGTAATCTATGAGTTCCGCGTCAAAGCCGAGTGTGTTATAATAGTGGTAGGGTAGCAGTTCAAGCTGCATGAAAATGCACCTCGCGAATGGTTAAATTGGTGGTAGTAGCACTTCCATTTTACCATATTTTTCACAGGTGCATTTTTGTTCTTCATCTGATTTCAGGGGCTTTTTGAACAGGCTCTAATAGAACTAATTTGAACTTCTCCATTTGCATAATACGGCATTTCAGAAATACAATACAAATTAATCGTCTTACGTTAGAGGGCAAATTCCTTTCCAACTTGTACTTTAGCTTTTATCTGCAATCCTTAAGCAGCAATATTAACGGTCAATGAGAATTACAACATGAAAAACAGCTATCCACAGTTTAAATTATGTTGCTATTATGCATTCGATGTTTGAGGTACCGGCTCTCTTCTTGTTAAAAAACACTCTCCTAAAACCATCTTTCCCATTCATTTTAACAATGGCCCCATAGCTTGCTGTTCCGTCTAACACATTTTTACCTACAAAGATTATTTTAGTTAGAATTTTTCAAATTTCACTATACTTTACCTCTGTTTTTATAACCATTTTATCCACCTTTAGTTTACAAATTCCCCTATTTTTTGTTAAGCAGTCCAATGCTACCTTTGAGCTTAAGTTCTCGGAGTTAAAAAATATTGGGTCATTTGAATTTATTTAAACAATCTAATAATTTCGTCAAAATAGCTCTCTCTTTTTCAGAGACATCATTAATTATTTTTATGATCTTTACAACCTCGTTCGGATTATTCGTTAGGAAAAATTTCATTTGCAAGTTTTTTGCAATATTACATTGATTTTTTATGTTTTGTAGACCTTTAATAATATAATCACTGTCATATCCATTAATTAAATAGCCGTTGTTAACTAAAAAATTTATTCTAGTAATCATACTTTCCTTATGTTCACATAGAAAGTGTAATGATCGAATATCAAAAGGTGCTTTTTTCTTTATAAGTAGTTCAAAGTAATTTTCTAAACACCTATAGGTTTCTATTCCAAACACATGGTCTGGTTGATACTGCCTTTCATCTAATTGTCTAAGATTTTCTGATGTATCTTTTGAACATAAATAATCATTTAAAAGAACTATGATATTTTCAATGTTAAAGCCATATGTAAAATCCCCCTTTAAAGCAAATGGTATTATATAATTATCGCTATTACTAAAAAGGGATCTTTCAAAGTTTTCAAACCTAACTCTTTGAGTTCTGTAATTGCTAGAATCATCATATCCAATTGTTACATAAGTTTTTTCCTTCTGATTATATCCATAAATAAGTAAGTCATGAATATTACTAAACTTTTGATAACTTGTTCTGTTAGGGATATAATACTCATCTACAATGGACAATATATAAAAGCCCCGATCTATATAACTTTTAATAATAATGTTTAAGTCAAGCTCTAATTCATTAATTGTTTCATTAGAAAGCCTTTCGAATTTAAACCATGGATTAGTTTCATACCGTATATACGGTTCATAAAATTGAACCACTGGTTCTAATGGATTACAGAACAACTGAATGAAGTGGCTGTTTAACCAATGTGAAAAATCTGGTGAGGTGCAAATAACTGATAATTGGTAGGCAAAAAATTGATACCCTCGAATTGGTGGGTTTGAAATCGTTAATATTTTCTCCAAAACTCTACACCCCTTTGACGGCCAATATAGATCGCAATAAAACCGAACTATTAGATGGGACGCCTGTTCGTTAAAAATTAGTAGATACAATAATTTTATTGCATAAAACTGTTTTTGCTACCTAATTGAATCAATTTCATAAATCGTTCTCTCACTAAATCAGATTAACAGAATATTTACGCCAGCATTTTTAAAATTAAGAGCTACGCAGTTAATTTATTCGCTTTATTACTTTGATTCAAGCGGTCAACGGTAAGTTTACAAACGTTGTACGTCAGACAAGCTAGTTCAAAATCGACTTTGGCCAATGCTCCGCGATGACGAATGTTGTTCAGTTGAAAGTATTCCTTCAAATAAGCATTCACACGTTCTACAGCCGTTCTCTTTTTATATTGTTCATAGTAACTATCACTCCCTCGAGCAGGGACGGTGTATCTCCTTGGATGATCTTCGACTTTTTTCTTGAATACCTTCTGGCATTGTCCATCGTTAAAGGCGGTAGTTGTCAAACAAGTTGTCGCGAATCTAGAATATGTATAAATTAAGAATTTCGTTTGTTTCCGGTTAATGCCTGACTTATTCTTTCAGGGTTAAGCCATACTTCTTCGTTTAGCGACCAATCTCGAATTTCTCTGGACCATCTTTCAG
Organism: Paenibacillus macquariensis; assembly: GCF_900156375.1. GTDB lineage: Bacteria > Bacillota > Bacilli > Paenibacillales > Paenibacillaceae > Paenibacillus_AQ > Paenibacillus_AQ macquariensis. Next base: position 17,675 of record NZ_FTNK01000036.1, on the reverse strand, counting down.
GATGTAATCGTTTTGCATCCTCATATATTTTTATCCGTTGTTCAAATACTTGATCAGATGATCCATCGTGTCTTTGATTTGGGGTTAGGAAATTAAGCCCACTGTGTCTGTGTTCTTTATTGTACCATTGCACAAAAGTCAGTACCCATGTCCTTGCATCTGTTAGATCCGTGAATCCCTTGGCTGGATAGTTAGGTCGATACTTACAGGTTCTAAAGATGGATTCTGCGTAGGGATTGTCATTACTCACTCTCGGACGACTTCTTGAAGGCGTGATACCTAGAAGGTAAAGAGTTTCTAGTAGCGAGGATCCTTTCATGGGACTGCCATTGTCTGAGTGCAGCACAAGCGGCTGTTGCGAAGACATTCGCTTTTCTGATAATGTGCCTCGTTCGACTAGTAAACTAGCATTCTCAGCAGATTCTTCAAGCCACACATCCCATGCAATAATCTTACGACTAAACAAATCCAAGATGAGGTATAGATAGAAATAGATGCCTTTAGCTGGTCCAGGAAGCCATGTGATATCCCACATCCACACTTGATTGGGGCCTGTCGCACTATGTGTAGAGATAGGCTTAGAACTCGGCTTCTTACTTCTTCCACGATGGTGCTGCATGTCTGCATCTTTTAAGACTCGATAGATGGTAGATTCTGATGCTATATAAATACCTTCGTCAGCAAGTCGCGGAACGATTTGACTAGGTGGAAGACTCTTGAATTCTGGTTGATTGACCGTCTGGACGATCGTTTCTCTTTCTTCTTTGCTCAGCTTGTTCTTGGGCGTTGGTCGTTCTACCAAAGGGCGCTGATCTTCACAGGGTGTGAGGTCACTTCCCCAACGCTGTAAGGTCCTTTGGCTAATCCCTAGTTCTTTACATGCCAGCGGTTCTCTTGCTCCACTAACGACTGCTTCTTTGATCAGAATTATAGCTTTATTGCGATCTGAGGCGCAGATTAATCGTCCTCGTTGTCCCCCCAGTCGAGTAGGCCTAGGGAGTTTCACTCTAAGCCTCTCTCGGAACCGTACGTGACACTCTCATGTCATACGGCTCTTATTATCCAGTCATTTGGGTACTATACCAACCTTCCAATGTTCGAATAAATCAGGATACTTATTGGAAATATATCGTAAGTTAAGAAATGAGCGCTTTGTTTTAGATTTATATTTGAGAAATTTTCTTCTGACCCACCACATTAAATGCAGGTTTATATGCTGAAGTACTTTGGCTAGTTCTATTTTTCCATATCTACCATAGTAATTTAACCAGCCTCTAATGGCTGAATTATATTTCTCAGCTAGACTTTGAAGAGATTTCTCCGTCTGGTGTAACAAATACCAACTTTTAATAGTTTCTCTAATATGCCTTTTAGCATCTTTGCTTATCGCAGGAATAAAGCTCGTGAAGGACTTTCTGTTTCTCGCCTTGGCTTTCCTCGGTCTGAAACTGTACCCCAAGAAGGTGAATTGTATATTTTTATGATTCTCTTTTCTGTTACTATCTTTACAATATACAATTACCGTCTTATCCGGATGGATTTCCAATTCACATTCTTTCATTCTCTCCGTAAGACAACTATAAATATGCTCAGCTTGAGATTTCGAGTAACAATGTATGATTCCATCATCCGCATACCTACACCAAGGATTTGTAGGGAATTTCCTTGTAATCCACGTGTCAAAGGCATAGTGTAGAAAGATGTTCGCAAGAAGGGGACTAATTACCCCACCCTGAGGCGTTCCTTTTGTTCTTGGAATTACATTCCCCTCTTTATCTACCATTGCTGCCGTCAGCCATCGCTTAATATATAGCACTTCCCACTTATTTTGGGTGTGTCTACGAACTGCCTTCATTAGAAGTTGATGATTAATGTTGTCAAAGAGTCCTTTGATATCGAATTCAAGCACCCAATTATATTTCCAGCATCTTTGCCTCGTTATGTCTATGGCATCGTGTGCTGATTTGTTGGGACGGTATCCGTAAGAATCTGATAGAAAATATGGTTCTACATGTGGCTCCAGCGAATTTCTCACTACCATTTGAGCGACTCTATCCGCTATGGTAGGAATACCCAGAACACGTATTCCACCACTTTTCTTAGGAATTTCCACTGCCTTTACTGGTTGTGGAAGGTAACTACCCGATACCATTCTGTTCCATATCTTATATAGGTTGTTTCCTAGATCTTTGTCAAACTCTTCTAAGGATATATTGTCGATGCCCGCTGAGCCTTTGTTTGCTTTTACTACCTTGTACGCCTCATACACTTCTCTTTTAGTAATGTTGAATGACTTTGCCTTTTCCATCTAGATCCTCCCAATATGAATGGTTGTCCAAATTTATTAAGCAGGATAATACAGTTCCTTCGCTCCTTTTCCATTACAGAAAATTCATCACTACTACAAACTATTCCGCCCCTATATTTCGCATCGGTACTTTCACCCTCGTAAGTTCTTTACTTGTGGCTTTTCCTTTTACATCGAAATCGTAGGTTCTCAAGTTCCATCTAAAAGCCTGAGTTATGTTCTTGCCATCTTTATTCCGGCTACCATCTAGACAGTAAACAGGATTCCTTCTAGATTTATCCCAAAATTGCGATCCTTCTTGGTTTTGATAGCTTCTGAAGCATTTCGAAACGTCATCGATGGTTCACTTTCGTTCAACTCCATAACTCTCATCTGACGAAATCTTATGTTTCGCCTTTTCCTTAACGCTCAATACCATTGCTTTTGACAACAGCACCTTAAGGTGATTTGAAACCTCTACCTGTATAGTCGATTTCATGGGGCCTACCCTCATCTTCTAGATAGCATAAGACAACTTCCTACATTGCCTTTTCTTGACACACGATCGCTCGGGCCTTTTTTCTGAGCACGAGAAGAGCAGCTGTTTCAGCCAGAGCTGCTTCCTTTCGGCGAAGCTCTTGACTCAGTTTCTTGATTTGACGGTCTTTCTCGCGATTATTCTTCTGTAGCTGATGGGCTTGCTCTGCAACACCGTCGTTGGCTTGCATACAGGCATCACGCCAGGCTTGAATCTGCTCGACATACAGACCTTTATGACGACAATATTCTGCTAATTCTATTTCACTAAGTGTAGCAGTCTCAATAACAATGGAGAACTTGTCCTGCGTACTCCAACGTTCGGAATCTGTCTCTCCACCAGGAACAGCCATTCCTTTAGATTTAGCATTCTTTTTCCAATTGTATAATGTAGCTTCTGTAAGCCCTGTTTCCCTTGCTATTGCATTTACCGATTCATTCTTCGGTGGCATCATTCTTTTAACGATTGAGTATTTAAATTCTTCGCTAAACCTTGCCATAGTTTTACTCCTCCTCTAGAACTTCTATACTAACTCTACTAATTCTAGAGGTCTATGACAACTAGCCTAACACAGGGGGCTAATTAAAATCTATCTTTCATTTCTAGTTCTATATATTGATCTATAATAGTGTGTTTTATATCAGTTCCATTATCAGTCCAACATATGAACCATTCTTCTTTTCTACTGCGCTCAGACATCTTCTCCATATAAAAATCCCATACCACTGATTGATCGTCTTCTCTTAAATATTTTTCTAAATAGTCAGCTCTAAATAACAAATTACTTTCATATCCCATATCCATATACTGAGCATCAAAGGCAACTAAATTATCCTCACTATCTTTCCAAATTCCCTCAGAAATTTGAAATAACATAAAAAACTTTGCATTTGGCAAAAGATAACTACAAGAAGTTCTTTCACCAGAAGCAAGATTGATATTTGTGCCAAAACATCGACGATTACGATGGCATGTGCCTAAAGTAAATTAATGATGTTTTGACACGCAGAAACAAGACTCTTTGAATCGTGCCGAAAAGTATGCTTTAATGCACAAAAAAAGCAACTCAGAAATATTGAGTTGCTCTCCTTAATAATCAGAAATTCATCCTTTGAGTGGTATATCAATTTCAATTTGTATAATCTAAATGAACATTATCGAATTGTATCTTTTGATAAAAGAAATCAATAATCTCCTCGTTTATTTTTCTTTGGTTCTTATCACTAAAATCAATATATTTACTCGTTAAATCTGTTGGATACACAGATGGTTTTATCAATAACGGAATATTAAACGCACTTTCCCTAAATAATAATTCTTTATTTAGTTTATATAAATCATTAAAGTGAAAGTAATTTAATTTATACTTTTCAAGAATATTGTATAACTGTTTTTTCGTCCATCCATTGGTTAATCGCGATTTATTAATTGTCGTAAAAATAGGATCCGTATCCTCATGTTCTTCTTCCCCTTTGAAGCTAACAAATTCCCTTAGTATACTTTCTGGAATAATCTTTATTATAGTATCCTTTTCCTTATGAGTGTACGTAACGGACTTTCTTTCGATGTTTACATCATTCCATGAAAGACTAAATATCTCTTTAGCACGAAGACCAACAAAAAAACTGAATAGCATAGCCACATAAAGTGTTTTATTTTCGGCTTTAATATAAGGCATAGCCTTTATTACTATTTCACCATTAATAGGATACCCAGATGAAATTTTCATTATAGTCAGTCACCCCAATCTATTTTTATAATACTATCATTTCTAAAATAGAAGATTATTAAACCTTCTAACACTCATGAATATCTATACTCTCGATTCATATATAAATAATGTTTAATTGATTACAAGAGAAGCTGTCTATTTTAATGTTGATAATTCAGATTCTTTGTATCTTCATGACAATTATATGTGTGCTAATTTTCTTTTTATGATATTTCGATAAGTGGGAATATATCTTTCTAAAGTTTCAATTTTCCATTCCAATTGTTCTTATATTCAATTTTATGTACAATAGTGGACAGCGGTGTTATGTGGATGAGCTGCTCATCCACTTCAGGCATAGTAAGTAGCTTAAACAATTACTATAGAATGACCAGCTGACAATGATTTGCCAAGGTTTCATTTTTTTTATAAGTTTTCTGAGTGTGGAATCCGATATACAATATAATTATTTTGCAGTTATCGTTTAATGGGGGCGGATGAAAAATGATTTTCGAGATAACTAAAACAATGGAACAGAAAATTGATGAATGGGATAAATGTAAAGCAATCGATGCGACAGGAGCTAAATTCGCATATACATTCATTCCAACCGGAATAGGATTAGTCATTAAGGTTAAATGTGATTGTTGTTGTAGAGTATTAGATATTACTGAATGGTGATATATGTTCAGTTTATTGCCTAGGCACTTTAGGATAACAACATATGTACTGTGCTTAAGAAATAAGCTTTGACCCGAAAGATCGACACTTTGAAAAAAGTCACCTCTCTTGGGTCATTTTTTTATAATCAATGTACAAGAACGGTTGGGGATTACTACGGGTAAAAGTTAGTCTACAGTGAATTACGATTTAGTGAAACTCAGATTCGTCAGATTGCGAGAACCGCTAATGTATTGCATTTTTCAGAACGTTCTATTGCTTACCATCAGCATTCAAGTTAGCAGCTGTAAAGGCCTATCAGGAGGGGAAGACACCAATGGAAATTTTTGTAGCAGAAGAGTTCAACATACTAATCCTCCCATAATTTCAATTATACATGATATTTGTATATCCTCTTATCAGTCAACATGGATTCTTCTTCGTATTAATTAATAAAAAAATCCAGATCCCTGAGGAAATTGAATTGTTTATTTTATGAACCTGTCATACTCTTGTGCATACATACTACTTACAATTACTAGATTGTGTGTTTTCCTCCTACCTTCATGCTTGATTCCGTATATATCCTACTTTGAACATGCAATTAATTTTCAAATAGTTTCCACCATTCATACGAATAGTATTTTCTGTCTGGCGTTCGATTACGCCGGTCTCTAAATGCCTGCCATCTGTTTGATAGACCTCGATTGGTATGGCAAATAATATGGCATTGTCAAAATCTATTGGATTTTTTAGGATATCATCTCGTTTGAACATATCAAAACCTCCTACAATTATTTTATTGCGATTGGATTTCACTTTCGAATTGACTAAACAATTCATTCGCCACAAACTCTAATTTGCCCTTCTAAATATTCCTACATCGTCAACAGACAAATCATATTGTTCATTCACGTGCTTCATTCCTAGCTCGAAACCATTAAACGAAATCAGGCCGATACTAGCAAGTTCTAAAAATAGTCTCTGCGGGGCAGAGGTCTGTGAGGACTTTCTGTCTATCGATCCGACGATGAACAAGCTGGTAAGGCAGCTCTAGCAACCTTCTGTGAGAAGTGGAACACCGCGTATCCTAAGGTTGTTGAATCCCTACGAGAAACCCCCTATATCTTTACGTTTTACAGTTTTCCTAAGCCGATATGGAGAAGCATTTATTCGACGAATTTAATCGAAACGTTTAACAAACAGATTAAGAAATATACGAATCGTAAAGAGCAATTCCCCCATGAAGAAGCACTAGAAAAATTCATGGTTTCACAGTTTGAAAGCTATAACCAACGCTTTGCTACACGTTGTCACATTGGTTTTGATCAAGCTCGCTCAGAACTGCTGGCTATGTTCACTACCAAAGTCTAACCCTAGTTCTACAAGACAAGGTTATTTTCATTTACACATAATTCTTGACGCTGCCAGTATACTCCAGAGTTAACAGTAAAATCAGACCTGGTTTAACAAATAATTGGGTATTAAATGTGCCAAACTCATTATTCATCAAAAATTTGGAGATTAATAGTGATTAAAAATACCCAGTCAACCTCAAACTGGTCGGCGGGGTATTTTTATTGGATAAATCATAAGTTATAATTGGTAAACTCTATATTGATCCGTGGATACTCCTCCTGTAGACTGAGCGCTAGCAAGTGGTTGATTTGTTATTAAGAGCACCGTGGGCTTCATATCCCAGTATTCGATCTCCGTCCTCATCAATGAACGCCACTTTCTGATAATTTTTGCGATTTCGAAAAATTTGACGGAGTAACTCTAACGAAAAGTTACGGTCAAGACTCGATCCATTTCGCCCAATAGAGAATCCATTTGTGTCCATCCCCCTCCATTTTTCATCGCCTGTCATGATTACATAGCTCTTGTATGAGTTGTTTACTCTATTTAATCGGATCAATACACGACGATCGGCCGCATTCGCTGCCAACTCACTACTTATTAAGTAGAGCTTTACAAACCCATCGGATATCGATGCCCCCAATGTAAGATTTACATCCGGAACGTTTTTATTTGCTGGCCGACCTATTAAATTGAAAGGTATTCCGGTTGTCATCCTTCATATTCCTTTGCTCCTTATTCATTTTTTCTACATAAGATCTCACTCATCATTACTCCATTTACCTAGGATTTCTGATTATGAGTTATTTTCAATTCAAAGAAGAAGTACCCTTTAACCAATCCTCAATTGTTTCTTTGTGAAATAAAATTCTTCGTCTAACCCTAACGTGAGGAATCTGATTTTCACGTACCATCATATAAATTGAATCCGTTGACACAGCAAGCATTTCAGAGAGTTCAATAACCGATAAGACAATCTTCATTTATAGTCTCCATTCTGTAGGATATTCCTTAACAGAAAAAACAGCAGCAAAAGTACTACGTGTAGTAATGATTTGATCTATGAAATTTCGTTTTGCTTATCCTGATTTGATTCGTCAGTTTTAATTCTTTCCTCCTCAAGCTCTATCCACTTTTCAATTAGTTCAAGTACCTTTTGTTTGTGTTCCTCAAAAGATAATTTCTGACTTTTACTCTCAGACAAATAAAAAACCTCCTGATTGTTTTTATCAAGAGGTTTTACAATAACTTTAACCAGAATAATTAAAACCCATGTGGTGGTTTATTAAAAAAATAAACCGAAGTCAATAAACTAATTTCAGTAATATGTTCCAATAATTTCTTGGGATCATTTTTGTAGGTACCTATGAAACATATTTTTGTACTATACCCTCGTAATATTGTTGGGGAGTAGTAATATGCCATTGGCTTTGTTGAGGATATACTTTGAATAATTCTTTTAAACTGAACTTGGCCCGTTGGTGCAAGAATTCGGATCTCATATAAGTCTCTTTGGTAATGTACATTGATATATATTTTATTGTTTTCGTATATAACTACGAAAGGATAAATCAATTTCTTGTAAGATATATTTTCCCTTAGTTTTTTTAAAGCATCTTGACAACCACTTATTAATACTTCATCCAATTCATTTAACTTAATTAATTTCACATTTAATGCACTATATTCCCAAAATTCATCAACAACATTTTTGGAATTATTTTCATCCAAAAAGTATATGGGGGGAATCTCCGTCATAATTGAAATCATAAATCTGTATGGTATCTCACTCATCGACACGACATCTGTATCTGTATCTGTATCTGAATCTGAATCTCCATATTTAAATATTCTACTTAACATCCCTCCACTATTAGACCCCCCAAGTGTCGGAAAACTCTCTATGATATCTTTATTTGTCAAACCACAAATCAGTTTACCTATTCTAATACGGTTGGGAACATCCAAAAATAGGACTACCTCATCGAGCTTCTTGGGATTATTAAAGAAGAATTTCTTTTTCACTTCATCCTTTACTTCTTTAGAATCCACGATATAAATGCATAATCTTTCATTACTATCTCCTTTGCTAAGCGGCAAAGGGTTTATAAACCGTTCGACTATATTTTCAAATCTATTATATTCAGACATCGTCATTTTCATCACCAACTTAATTATCAATAAATTCAATCTTAATATCTTCCAAAAACCATCTCGTGGTTCAAAAGAATATCAAATCATGTTAATAGACTCCTTAAGTAAATCAAATAGATTAAATAAACCACTAATTGGTTTTTAGCATTATTTAATATCAAATATGGCTAAAATAGGGTCAGTTCGGCCTACATCCCTCCGTATATGTAGTCACCAGAACCTGGGTGCTTGCAGGAATTATTGTTATCAGTACGTTGTACATTAAATGAATTTTTATCACAAAAAAAGGCGAACACTTTATGTTTCGCCTTAAAGACAAAACAAAGTGTTCACCTTTAAAAAATAAGGTGAACATAAATGTATTTTTTTTACATTTTTAATCAATCCAGTATTATCACACTGAACCAATGATTATGTAATATACGTCACAAATAAACCCTTGAATAGGTATTTTGAAAATTTGCTCGATAAATGAGCCATTGAATAAATAGAATGTTCCCTAGCGCCTGCCGGAGAATAGAGGGGGGGGGATTAATATAGTATATGATGATTATATCATATGTCTATTCGAATAAATACTGGAAATACTATATTAGAGGTGATTATATGATAACGAATTTAAAAGAAACTCAAAGCTTAAATCTAAATAAAAAACACTATAAAGAATTTCATCAAGAAGTAACTTCATATCTAGAGCACTTAATTAAGCAAAATAAATCTGTATATGTGGCCTCTACCATTCGAATATTTTTAAGTCATATTTCTAAGAATCACTTCAATAATATTCCAATAAATAAAATAGAGTCTAATGACATCTTGCCGATTTATATTGAACAATATAGAGAGTTATTGTATAAGAAAACCAAAAAAAGTACTGTTAACTTGTTAATGGGACGTATCAGAAATTGGTTAAAATTTTTAAAGAAAAATGAACTTGCTAATGCTACTTATTACAATGCTGAGAAAAATCAAAACATAAGAAATCTTAAATACCCTAATGTAATTTTTGAATTTGAAAGATATATAGAGACATTTAAAAATTATACTCAGCCCGAAACTTATAGAAAGCATGTTCAATTGTTTTATTCTTATCTACGTGACACTTTTTCTGAAGATCTGATTGGGCCTGATTCATATATAAAAATATCCCAAATAGGATTAAGGCACATTAATGATTTTGAAGATTCACTTAGTAGAAAAGTTGCAAGTAAAAAAATAAAAAGAGGTTACATGTATACCATCCTTAAGTCAATACGTTTGTTCTTTAATTATTTAAAGAAAAGAAAGCTAAGTGATATTAAATACTATCCACCTAAAAGATTACAAACTAATGCTAACAGGTCCAATGAATATGTCGAAGTACACGAAGTTAAAGAAATGATTAAGCACACTTTCAATCCCAAACCAGGGATGGAACATTTTTCTTATCGCAATTTAGCCATCTTACTTTTAATTTTTAGTACTGGTTGTAGACCCATTGAAATTAGTAATTTGAAAATCAGCGACCTTTGGATAACTGAATCCTCCGTTAGTTTAGTATCGAAAAAATCAAAAATGAGGAAATTAAAAATTCCAAGAGAAGTAATGGGATATATAGAAAAATATCTTGATTATAGAGATTGTTTTCATCCATCGGATGATTCTTTATTTCAAAAAAAATCCGGTCTCTGTATAACCTCAAGAAATATATATACTATCTTTCGCAAATCTAACTTTGCTGCCTTTAAAAAAATGATTGGTTCTCCGAAATCATTTAGACACACTTATATTACTAACGCTCTCGAAGCGGTTAATGATATTAAAAAAGTTGCTGAATCCGTTGGTCATAAAAATTTATCATCAACCGAATCTTATCGATATAAAACAGATGATCGACTTGTAGCTAATACATTGGACATTGATCCTATTATGAAGTATACGGAGGATATTCATTATGAGTTCGATTAGAAAAGACCTTGACTTAAAAGCAATGTGTGATGAATTAAATATCTCCTTTGAATTTTTAAAAATATGTAGCGAAAATAAAGAGTATATTACTAAGCAATTATTAACAAGTAGATCAAAGAAAACACTATTAGAGGTCATTGATGAGTATTACTCACAAATAGGTCTTTGGGTTGATGAAGAAGAAATGAATCAAAGAAATGCCGATAATTACAAAGTTTTCCTGAGGTCTTTCAAAAACTATATCCTTAATAATGATTCAGATATACTGATTACTAATATGAGCCTTTCCTTATTTAGAAGCTATCTTCGAACCTGTAAACCAATCAAAGGCACTACTGTTACTAATGGAACTTACAATACCTATCTCAACTATATCAGAAGTTTAATGTACTTTGCATACGAGTCAAATTATCTTTTTGACGATAATGCAGATAAGAAAATAAACAAGAAATTTAGACGAAAAAAAAATCCGAGATTGCCCAAATATGTTCCAGATCCTGTAGTAAGTCAGGTTCTAAAAGCAAGTTTGAAAAGTAATCATCCTTACAGGAATCATAGTATTATCATTACTCTTATGGGTACTGGAGCCAGAGTAAGTGAACTTGTTAATATTAAATATTCTGATATAAATTTTGAAAAGAACTACTTAAAACTAACAGGTAAAGGGAATAAAACAAGAACTGTCACTTTATACCCACTTGTGAAACAGGTATTGCTTTCATATGCTAACTTTATGAAGATTGATGTTCACTCTACCAACAAAATTTTTAATAGTACTTATGCTAATAAGACTACTGATTTACGAAAAGAAGCGGTACAGGCAATGGTAAGCCGTATTTTCAAAAAACTAGGTATGGATAACGAATATTCTACTCACAGCTTCAGACATTCATTTGCCGTTAATTGCTTGAAAAGTGGGATGAAAATTGAGTTGATTGCTGAATTATTAGGTCATGAAAATATCGAAACTACTCTAATCTATACTAAGCTATTAAATGAAGATTTAATGCAAGAAGTTCAAAAGTACCCTTTACCCTTAGAAAAAATTCTATTCACTTTGTTTAATATAAACGAGGAATAAGAGAAGTATGAAAAATATAATATGTGAGATTGATGATTTTATTGCTAATATCAATGTAGAATTAAAAACAAAAAAGCGTTATAGAAAATCTTTAATGAATTTCGCGGAGTTTTTATCCAAGAAAATAAACACCATACCAGAAAGTGTTTTTTTAGATAAAATATTCTGTATTCCATTCGACGAATTAGAAGAACAATATTTTTATTTACAAATAAATACTGAAATTATTGACGAATACTTTGAGTTATTAGTTAGTGGAAGTTATTCAAATCTTTTGATAACTAAAATAACTCTAAATCAATTATTTGATTATTTAGAACTAACTTACAATCAATTTGAAAATATAATAAGAGATATTGATTTTGACTTACGAAAGCATAAACCTCTCAGATCACATGGTCGTACATTCAATCGCCATGAAATATTAAAGCTACTTTGGAGTATAACAAAACATAGCGATAATTTACTACGTGATATGTTATTATTCGTTACCCTTTGTTGCACTGGATGTAGGATAAATGAAATTCTAACACTTACTGGTAAAAAGGTATTATATGATCAGAATATGTTCTATCTTGAACATACAAAAAACAAAGAAGAAAAATATATAGTTACACGTTTAGGAATAACGAAAGTGTTTAAAGTATATTGCGAGCGAAATAATATAGGACCTAATGACTACATTTTCACAGAAAACTCTAAACCCCTAACGCAAAGAAGGGTTAATAAACTCTTAGATAAATATTTATCGGCGGTCAACATCCCAAAAGCTACAGTTCATACCACGAGAAGGACCTTTGCAACTATTCTTTACGAAAGTGGTGTAGATCTAAGTATTATACAACAGCTACTAAACCATCTATATTTAGATTCCACAAAATCGTACATCGAACCCCACTACACACGGAATCACGGATTAATAATACCTTTGTATGATGAAGTATATTCAAATTTAAAAAAACTAATTGGCCACTAATTTCCTAGTAACCTCTTTGCTATCTCCATGAAAGCATCAGTCATTAATATCAATCCAAAAAACATATAGTTACACCTAAAATCGCCCAGCTGAATAATCTGTAACAGACATGGCACATAGCTCATTTATTATCAAAGTCTGATCAAATTATATATTGGATATAATTTGATATAATTTGATATAATTTGATATATACAATACCATTTTGGGGGATCATACGATGATTTATGAAGAAATATGCAAGCTACACTTTCAACTTCTCAAAATATATGAGAAGAATGAAACAAATCCAACTCCTTATCAAACCGAAATTAATAACTTTAACCGACAACTTAACCTTTTTAGTGAGGATATAGTTCAACGGATTTTCGTTTTAAATCAAATAATTAAAATTTATGAGAGGATGTCAGGGAATCAAAAATAAAATGGTGTTCTGATAGGTACTTTTAAAAAATCTACCCTGAATAGTTAAAATTCAATTTTAAGTAAAATTTGATAAACGAACACAGCATTATTCATTCGACTTAGCTTATTGCTCACGAATAACACATTAGGAGCGCTAACCACAAATTAAATATATCCACTTACATAAGCAGCCCCAATGAAATCATTATTGGGGCTTTTAATAGTCTAGATTGCTGTAAACTCCGTTTCCAACAACTACTGCTTAGCGCCTTCGCCAGCACTTCGCTCACCTGCGGAGTCATCTCCTCGTCAACAACAAAAATGAGATTTTTTACTCGCCCTCAAACTCATCGACCATCTTATGTGGCTTTCTTTCGGTTGCCTCTAAACGACGGAGGCCTTCCTCATGTTCAATGGCGCTATAATCATTTGAGGATAACCCCATTTCATGATGAGGTCGAACGTTTAGATTCTATTCCTGGTATAGCTACTCGAATGGCAGAACAGATCCTAGCGGAAATCGGGACGGATATTAAGAAGCAGTTTCCGAGCGCTAGGCGTTATCAAGATTCAGGTTTCATGCCTCGTTATTATTCTGGTACGGAAAATTTTCCTTACCTAAACAAAAATACCCCGCCAACCAATTACGGTTAGAGGGGTATTTTACCGATGTTTTCGGATTGCATAACGATGCTTCCGTATATTTTAGGACTAATATAATACATTTGGGACAATCTGTAAATAGGCACCTTATGCTGCTCAGGAAAAGTTTCCTAACCCAAATAAAAAACGGCACCACACTAAGGCCCCGCCAGTGATTATCCTGCGGGGCCTTACCTTATACGTTTAAGAGGTACCTTTATATTAGAGGATGAGCCTTAAAGGGAGATTATATTGAGGTTAGAACTAAATAAAATAAGCCCCCCCCCGAAGTCAGTAGGGATTAAATGGTGTTCGCAACCAAATTACTAAAAACCTGTGATTTTGAAACCACTATCCATTTTGTTTAGGCTGTCCTGAAGCCACCCGCAATTCATCAGCCAAGCGACCAATCTCTTGTTTATCTGCCGGGGTCTTAGCTGCCCCCCATGCTGGCTTCAGATACGTATCAATGATCGCATTTGCGTCTTTCTTGTCCACCTTTACCAACTCCCCTTTTGAATAATAATCTTGCAAATACTTTGTAGGCTCCACAACTCCGGCCTCTGTTGCCGTATAACCATAGGAGGGTGAGCAAGCCTTGCGAACCTCGTAATGTAAATGCGCACCAGACGATTTACCGGTATTACCTTGCTTTCCTACCACTTGATCCTTATCTATTTTTTGACCCCCCTTAACTGATATAGAAGATAGGTGAGCATACACATGTAGATATCCTTTATCATCTCTGATGGCGACCAGATTACCGTAATTCCCAAATCCTGAACCAGTAGCTCCCATCTTAGCGTGTAATACTTCCCCAGCAACAAATGCCTTAATGTTACCATTAGAAGGAGAAATAACGAGGTCTACACCCCGATGAAACCTCATTACTTTATCTACTGGATGCATACGCATGCCGAATGGACTTGTTAACCTGAAATTTTCAAATGGATTCATGATTGTTCGCCGCCTTTCTTTTTGAAAATAGCTATGATCTCCCTGATCCAGCTAGGCAATGGTAGTCCAAGCCGCCCATAGTTTTCTGTTACAGATATAAGCTCATTAGCAAGGTAAAAATAAATAGATCCAATCATGATCACATCGGTGCCCATCAAGACATCTAGCCTGTGTGCCAATATGACAACTAACAGCATAAGTCCCTTTTTAGCTATACCCCAAAATCCAACATTACTACTAAGGCCCTTACCTTCTTTTAATGAAGCAAAAATTCCGGTCACATAATCGATCACAATCGCTAGTAAGAAAAATGATATCAATTCCGACCACCCACCTAATAGATAAGTTCCTGCCGATCCTGCAAGTGCTATACCCCACTTTAATGCCAAATCCAATCTTTCCATTTCATTTCCCCCTGTTCAAAATAAATAGCCCCCAGATCGGCTCCTGGGGGCAAAACAAAAACACGCCCGAGTGGACGTGTCGTATATGTGATTATTGCACTAAATGTTTTTTTGTGTTGCTCCCGTTTACGTTCTGCCGTGATACTTGCATAAATCTGAGTTGTCGCAGGGTTCTCGTGTCCTAGAAGCTCCTGGACTGCAACTAATTCTGCGCCATTATTTTATGTCAATGTCGCGAGATGTCACTTTTCAGATTCATTGCTATTTAGATATGTGATACCTTTTGCTGAGGCATTCGTGGAGAATATCTGGTAAAGGTTATACACAAAACATTTAATCTCCACAAAAGCGTTAAGTATGAACGTAAAATATATAGACATGACTAATGAATAAATTACGTTGTTTACTGTCAAAGAAAAAAAAGAAATATGCCAATCAAGGCTGACATTCCTCAAGAAAACAATGGTTAAGAAGTTTATGATGATGATAAATATATACAGTATCGAAAAAGCTAAAAAGAAGTAGTTGTATTCCTGGAATTTACTTTTTTCATTTTCGTTGACTTTGAGCATCGTAATCAAAGTATCACCATTAGCAAGCGCTTGAAATATAGCGTATCCTGTTACAGCTAAGCCCAACACAGGCAATGATATTGTGTTCACCGTTTCAATAAGATTCATCGTGCGTTCTATAGCGTTCGTGTACGCGCGACTGAAATAAAATAGGTAAATAACCACTGACAAGAAAAGTGCTGCGGTTATAAATAACTTCCGTCTTTTTGAAGGCATGATAGATCGTAAGGATTTTAATATCAGCTTATCTGGATCAGTATCTGACAAAAGCCCATGTATTGATTGTCTAATGGTATCCTTGTCATCGCGTGTCACCTTAACCACCTACCTATTCCTTTTCATGATTTAAAGTTATTATACATTTGCTCAAGACGAGAGAATAATCTCTCATACAACTTTCCGTTTTCGTCACTAGTGATCACATAATCCTGCTGGTTAATCACTTTTCCGGATATCGTGTTCAAGTTTTCTTGGAAATCACCAATATCATCTAATTCTATGGAAGATGTCTGGCTAAAATTACTCTCAGTCAATGTACGCTTTGAGTTATTCTTATACACAACTTGAATGGACGGTTTTATCAAGCCTTTTGTTTCTTCCAATAGCCTTCCTACCCCTTCATGGTTCGTCGGGGTATTGATCTGTGTGTTTCCAGTCTTACTGCCCGTTTCTTCAAGCATCTCTCTTAAATGGTTGAAAGTAGCGCTTGTAGAGATGTCTAAGTTAAGAGGATAAAACCGCAACGTTAACTTTTCAATCTTTTTTACTTTTTTCAATTCCTCAACTATTTTTCCGGAAAACGGTATGGAAACTATGTTCAACATTGGCATAGGGAGTTTATCATCGTTCTCATTTAATTTGTCTTTATTTACCTCTTTAACATACCGTGTCAAAAGTTTTTCGGATACTGTCTCTAGATCTTTCACTGTCGGGCTGCCTTTTTGGTTTTTCACCAATGCCATGCGGTGATTTTGTAAATTAATCATAAAATATGAATACGGATCAGAAGGATACTCAAACGAGGTTTGCTGTAGCTTTCCCTCTGAATCGTATCTGGATTTCACTTGTAATACTGTACTTTTGACCAATAATCCGCATAATACAAAAATCCCATTTTTCATCGTCAACGTAACATTTTCAAAAGTATATGGGTTTCGGTCATACTTCACACCATCTGCATTCTTGAAAGCCGGATAGATGATATCCTCAAAATAGTTTAACATCGGTTCATCATCTTTTCCGAACGTTAAGTTAAAATTAGCGATGATCATGGTCTTATTCTCTAACATGGGTACACTCTCCCTTATATTTACATAGCACAATACTTTCTACACAAACCGGGAAAATCCTGCATTTATATAGGAATAATAACAAATTGCGCAGGCATAGGTAGTGAATGAATTTCATTTTATCAATTTACTTTCCTTGCTGCACAGTATCATCCAGATGCGAAGAAAAAAAGCCAACAATTTTTCTCATGAACAGCCGATATATGAAGTAGCCTATCCGAATAAGGCATCGAAAATGATATAACCAGGCAGTTGCGAGAGGAGAAACTTATGAAGTTAGTATTTGAATCAGGAAAAGGCCAATTTCGTTTTGGAGTATTAGTTGTATGTTCTATGCTGATGCTGATCCTTGCCATATCATGGCCGGCAAGCACACAAGCCAAGAGCAATGTTGCGGCGGCTTCATTTAAATTGATAGCTGCGCCCCAGTCGTTATCTCTCGTCATTGGACAGGAAACCAATCTTCCGAAAGTAAACGCCTTATATAAGGACGGCAAAATCGAGGACGTGACTGGATCCATCACTTGGCAGTCCAGTTCGGATGCGTTGAT
The DNA here is from genome assembly GCF_900156375.1 of Paenibacillus macquariensis. Taxonomy (GTDB): domain Bacteria; phylum Bacillota; class Bacilli; order Paenibacillales; family Paenibacillaceae; genus Paenibacillus_AQ; species Paenibacillus_AQ macquariensis. The sequence goes on along the minus strand of NZ_FTNK01000036.1, from coordinate 142 downwards.
TATCAGCGGCGACAAGGTGAGCGGCAAATATGGAGCCACAGCAAAGCTGAAAGGTTCATACAATAATCAGACGGTTACCGTTCCCGTTCAGATCCAAGAGGATTTCGTGAGATATGAAACGGAGCCATCTTCCGTCACGTTA
>NZ_FTNK01000021.1 GCF_900156375.1 Paenibacillus macquariensis | reverse complement strand
TTCCGCAATTACGCTGCCTACAGGCGGACCTTCTTCCCTGGAGAAGCGACTCCAATCATTTTTGGAATACACAGAGATCATCAGCAGCATTTCAGCATCTTTTCCATCTTTTGTCGTATAATCGAACTCTACTACATGCTTAGCCGTTGGCTTGATTTCATTTGCATTTGCGCCTGCATATTGGTTCACCTTGTAATGTCCGTTCCAGGAAGCGGGCAGATTTAAACTGAAGTTTGCCTGAGGATTAGTGTATAATTCTTGGTTATCCGCCAAAACATCTTTGAGTTTATTTCCTTCCCAAGTTAAGATGAGATGATTCACGTGTCCACCATTCCCTCCTTGAGGGGCTGTTACGATAATATCGTTCACTTTGTTACCTGTATAGTCACCGATAATTAAATTCGGTTCTCTTCCAATTTCTCCATACAAATTTCCGTCCGTCCCTTTGGACATCCAATTATATTTTACGTACTTGTTGGTTTTTCCATCTTGCACGATGATAGATAAATCACTGGCATACGTATCCAGCTTTCCATTAATCTTTTCTTTTGTACCCACCAATATGACTTTGTCTTTAACGACATCACCGTTAATATCGGACAATATGTAATCAAGTACATACGTATTTTCCTTAAGTTTAAGTTCGGGTACTCTAAATTTTTGACCAATTTCTATTTTTGCTATAGTTTTTTGGGACTGTTTCGTTACCCCTTTTTGGGCTGAGGGTGCCTCATTTGCTAATGAAACTTGAGGTGCACCGATGCTTACTGCACAAATAAAACCTGTCAACGCTAATAAAGGAATTTTCTTTAAGTACTGCTTTTTCATTTTCTAAAAACCTCCGTTTATGTTTTGTTGTCTCTTACATAAGTATGACGTATGAGCTCCCCTAAAAAGTTTGTTTCTGGTTGGCTGAGAAAGAAACTTTATGAATGAATCGTTGTTTTGTGTTCTGTTACATAAAAAAGCCCGCGATTTTACGCGGACTTCATTCGGATATTGTTCGTGTCTTTCGACAACATTGAGGTTGATCTGAACTAACGGATACTATAAATCTCCGAACGGTTTAAGATTGGTCGTAAAATTCTCGAACAAAGTATTTCCATTGCCGCCCCATGCTGCCCCAGACATGTTAACCTTTCGGGTATTATCTTCCATATAATTAATAAACCGTTTAACAAACGGTACAAATCAGATTGAGTTCCCTGATATCCGTACTCTTTAAACCTTTTTCCCTCTGCATCACTCTCTTCGCCTTCGTATAAGTACCTCAAGAATAAGGTTCCGTATCTCAAGGTTAGACGCCTCTTCGACGTAGCTCATGATCCCACCCCATTTTGCGTATTCAAGTTTTATTCTCTTTCATCATAATACCCTTCTCCTTTTAATTTTCATTTAGCAAGGAAAATTGACTAATCAAATCCATCGGCAATCGGTACAGATTCTTGACAAAACCGCGAAATTCATTCATCTTCGCGGCGTTGAGATTACTTTATTTCACTTCAACTACAAAAGGACTGATAAAAGTTTTACCGTTTCGCTGAAATTGCCCCCAGATTTTATATACGCCGGTATTGGGAAAAGTCGTCATGAATTTCGCATCCGGGCCTTTCGCTTTTTCCTCCATCGGGTGTACATGCAAATACTGCTCTGTATCTTCGCTTAGGATCACAACGTGCCCAACAGCGCCTAGGTAAGGCTCTAGATCCGTTATCGGATCTTGGGACTTCGCATCCGAAAGTTTGAAGTTCAACTCAATTTCTTTGCCGGCTTCCGGATGATTGTTTTCGAGTGTGATTTCTACCCCGTCCACGATCACGGAATGTTCATCCGATGGTTTAATCGGAACTTGTTCAGCGGCTAGCCCTTCTACCTTGATCCATTCGGACTTCGTTGTGGCAGATCCGCCGGTAGGAATATAGTCGGCGAATAACTTATAATCACCACCGGAAGGGAACGATGTCGTGATTTCGAATTGCCCATTCCCTTTGTACTCCGGATGGATGTGGTCAAAGTAAGATAAATCCTTGCTAACCGCGATGAGATGGAGCTTCTTCTCGTGATTAATATCGAATTCCTCGATGGCCTTCCCGTCCGTATCCTGAATTTGTACGGTGATCAATGTATTCTCTCCAGATTTCGGCGTTTCTTCAGACCATTTCCAAACAGCATTCGTCTCTAGCTTCTTCGTCTCGCTGGCCTGTTCTTCTCCGTGAGCTTCGCCGTGCTCTCCGGCACTTGATGCACTAGGTGATGTTACTTGTGATTGTTCACCATGTGGACCATGGTTCTCAGTTTCTTGTTTATTTTGTTTCCCGCAAGCAGCAACCAAAACAAGTGCCGCTAGCAATCCGATCAAATAAATTCGTTTCATTTTTTCGCCTCCATGATATGAATAACTTTATACTTTTGCTCTTTGTAGACGTAGCGCATTCAGCACAACGGAGACGTTGGTAACACCCTAGGACCTAGAGGAAGCGATTGTGGCTGGCATTCAAGACCAATACGTAAAGCTGTTTGAATGGCGTCATTTCGATTGCAGTGCCTGGATGAACAATAGAAGCAATGGCAGTTAGTTACTCCGGTTGAAACGTCGTTCCACCTACTGAGAGTGGTGTTGCTAAGGCTAATTTGCGAAGAGTCAAGCTCCAACACATCCTTTGTAATTAATGGTAATGCTCATTTCAGCCGTGAATAACACGACTGATTATTATGTCTATCTCATTTTCAATTCTCTGACGTTTTCCCTTTACGGATGAAAATCAACGCGATAAGTGCACCGACGATAGCTATGATAGCCGCTCCAACGAATGCGGAGTGAAAACCCGTATTTAATGCTGCAATTTGATCAATCCCTTTATCCAACTCCCCTTTCGTCCAGGAGGAAGATATGGCAGCCATGACAGCTAATCCAATGGCTGAACCAATCTGATAGCTCATATTGGATAAGCCCGACGCCAAACCGGATTCTTCTGGCCTTGCCCCCGACAAGGAGGCGATCGTTGCCGGGATATAAGCCATTGACATGCCAAGTGCCCCGAGTAGAGAAGCCCACAGTACGTTGGTAACGAAGTTTCCACCTTCTGGCGTATTCCAAGCGAACAGCAACAGTGATACCGCTAATATAAGCATACCAATGACGAGATTTCCTTTGATTCCGAACTTGCCGACTAGCCTTCCCATGACTCCGACCATCAAGATCATGATGAGGATCGTCATCGGCACCAGAGCAACCCCACCCAAAAATGCCGAATAGTTCAGAACCTGTTGAAGATACAGATTCAAGAAAAACCAAAGCGGAATCCAAGCACCTGCAAGAGTTGCCAAAATGATATTGCTCGCAAGTAGATTCGGAGCTCTAAATATCCGTAGAGGTACGAGCGGTTCTTTTTTCTTCGCTTGCACGATCAGAAACAGAATGAACAGTACAGCAGCAATAGCCAATAAACCGAATGTTTGCGCTCCCCATCCGTTATGCTCCGAAGTGACGATCGCATATACCGCCAGCACCAACGCAGCCGTGACCGTCAGTGATCCTAAGAGATCGATGCTGCCCTTGCTTTTCGTTCCTTTTGGAAGGACATACAGACTGTACAAAATAGCGAACAAGCCTACGGGGATGTTGATCAGGAATGTCCAATTCCAACTGAGCCATTCCGTAATGACTCCTCCGAGGAAAACCCCTGCCGTACCACCTGCTGCCGCGGATGCTCCCCAGAAGCCGAAAGCTTTGTTTAACTCCTTAGGGTTAGCGACAAAGAGTTGCATGATGATGGTCAATGCAGCTGGAGCGATTAGCGCAGATCCAAATCCTTGAATGGCGCGGGCGATATTCATCGACTCCTCGGACCAAGCTAATCCGGCTAACAGCGAAGCAAGTGACAAGATTATAAACCCGAGCATAAACATCTTACGTTGACCGAATAGATCGGATAGTCGGCCTCCTAGTAGCAATAATCCCCCGAAGAAAATGACATAAGCATTAAATACCCATTGCAGGTTGTTTTGCGAGTAACCAAGTGCTTCTTTAATCGCTGGGAGAGCAACCCCGATGATAGATGTGTCCATGATAACCATGAACTGGGCCAAGCATAGCAAGAACAATGCCTTCCATCGTAGCGGATTCGCATTAGTCATAGCATTTGAATTTCCTGACATTTCGTATTCCTCCTTGATTTGGTTTATATTCGTATAGTATACACCCCTACCCTATATGTCAACAACCTTTTCCATAATAAAACTTCTGACTTTGGATCAGCAGTAGACTTGATTTGATTAAAATGGGTGATGTAATGAGCTGATTGATGGCGCCGTTGCAATTGCAAGTGAAATAAAAAGTCGATTCTTATATTATAGAATCGACTTTTTATTCTAGATAATTTCAAAAAATTATTCAACTAACCTACCGTTCGTATTATGAGATCAATCAGTTCTTTCTGGTTGATTCTTTTTTATTTGCATAAGGGATAAGTTAGCCTAGTCGAACGTACCTACCCGTGGGAATTAATCCCGAGTGCTATAATGTTCACCCCTACTTATATACCAATTAAGCACCTGATCTTTAGAAGCTTTTCCTGCTATCATAATCAATTCTTCAGAAATAATTCAGAATCTCCCTCACTTTATCTGCAGATTTATTAGATAACATAAGAAGTGTTAAATAAGGGAGGCAACATGATATGTTATTAAATATACAATCGAAAGTTCAAGAAAAACTTCTATTCATTTCCCGTTTTATACATTCGCCAGGACAAATCGGCAGTGTAACTCCGAGCTCTAGATATTTAGCCCGAAAAATGATTGATGCTGTTACATGGGACCAAGTGCACGCCGTTGCCGAATTAGGTGCGGGTACAGGTGCAATCACGAAATATATTCAAGCAGCCGTTCATGAAGGCACCGAAGTTGTTCTCTTTGAAAAAGATCCCTATTTGCAAAAGAAATTGCAACATCAATTCCCCGAATTCACATGTTATACGGATGGATGTGAGCTTCAATCTGCCTTGAAACAAGAAGATATCGTTCAACTCGACTGCATTCTAAGTGGACTACCCTTTTATAACTTCCCTAAACCTTTGAGAGATCGGTTAATCGAACAAATTCGATTATCACTTAAGTCCGGTGGCCTGTTTATCGCTTTTCAATACTCCTTACAGATGAAACAACAACTAAGCGATAACTTTGAAATCAAAGAGATTCTGTTTGTCCCTATGAACGTTCCACCAGCATTTATTTATGTCTGTCAAAAAGGGACCTCAACGGATGAAAGCTAAAGTCGCGGAGTATAAACCATTGTTATGGATGTTGGTGATTCCCGTCTTAAACATTTGTTACGGCATATTAAACCACGGCGGTTCGAATGTCAACAGTATGATGACAGATCTGGATGCACAAATCCCCTTTGTTCCAGCCTTCATTATTCCGTATTTGTTATGGTATCCCTTTATGATCACCATGCTTATTACGTTCTGTATAAAGAATAGATCTGTTTATTACAGAACCCTGCTCACCTTATGTCTTGGTCTAATCATCAGTTATATCACCTTTTATGTTTATCAGACCTCCATTGTTCGTCCCGAGGTGACTGATCAAGGATTATTAAATTGGCTCGTACAACTGATTTACCGGACTGATGGTCCTTATAATTGCTTTCCCAGCATTCATGTATTAAGCAGTTACTTAATGCTGAAAGGGATGGCGGATTGCAGAAATTGGCCCCTTCTATCCCTAGTACTCGTCAGGATCACTTCATGGTCGATTATCCTTTCAACGCTCTTTGTGAAACAGCATGTTATACTGGACATCGTTGGAGGAATTATTTTAGCAGAAATGCTGTATTACGCGGTTCGTAAATGGATGACTTCACAAGTGAAAAGTAATTCTGCTTCCGAATGGAGTGAATCAAATGGATTATGATAGGCTGTTATCCATGATCCAACATTTTGGGTATCTTACGCTATTTTTCTCTTTATGGCTAGGTATTGTAGGCATGCCTATTCCTGATGAGGTCATTGTGATGACAGGTGGTGCAGTAACCACCCAAGGAATCCTTGCCTTTATGCCAGCCTTTCTGCTCACTTATTTAGGAGTCATATCAGGATTATCGCTGGGCTATGTACTCGGGCGTTATATCGGTACTCCCATTCTGCATAAATTGCGCCGAAAGAAAAAGATGGAGAAATATATCAATTATTCAGAACATTTAGTTCAAAAATACGGAAGTTTGGCCCTTTGTATCAGTTCTTTCCTTCCCATAGTAAGACATGTCATGCCCTATCTTACCGGGATTAATAAGATGAGCTATCGACGGTATGCCCTGATCTCCTACTCGACAGGATTGGTATGGACATTATTATTCTTTATAGCGGGACGTTATTTGGGAAATCATGTACAAGAAGTGGGTTCTCTAATCTATAATTATGGAATAAAGCTGCTGCTGCTCCTTACCCTAGTCATCATTATCGTTGTGATCGTTAGACTGACTTTTAGATATAAAAAAACACATGGAGGAGACCGTCTATGACACATATAAACATTTTGGTCGTGGATGACGACCCTGAAATTCGGGATGTTCTTCATATATATTTACGTAATGAAGGTTATCACGTTTTGGAAGCTGAAGACGGTGTGCAGGCACTAGAAATTTTGCAGCAAGAAAAGATTAATTTAATCATTCTGGACGTGATGATGCCGAATTTGGATGGAATTAAAGCCTGTCTTCGAATTCGAGAGGAATCCGACATCCCTATTATTATGCTTTCTGCCAAAGAAGAGCCTCTGGATAAAATCACGGGTCTTTCAACGGGGGCTGATGATTATGTAACCAAACCGTTTAATTCTCTAGAGCTAATCGCCAGAGTGAAAGCCCAATTAAGAAGGCAACAATTCTCTACCTCAAGCCATACCTCAGACCCTTCGGAGATTGTAATTGATGATCTTGTAATTAATAAGAATCAACATACGATTACCTTACAAGGCAAAGATATATCTTTAACGCCGATTGAATTTTCCATCCTAGTATTGTTAGCCACATATCGGGGGCAAGTGTTCAACATTGATAATATTTATCAAAAGGTCTGGAAAGACCAAACGGCTTTTTATTCCGAAAACACAGTGATGGTCCATATTCGGAATATCCGTGAGAAAATTGAAATCAAACCACGAGAGCCACAGTATATTAAGACCGTCTGGGGAGTAGGTTATAAGATTGATAAATAAAATTTGGTCCGTATTGAATGGCAACCGAAGCATTCGCGTTCAAATGCTCTGGGCAGGCATACTCAGCCTTATCCTCACCTCTATTTCCAGGACCATTTTGGATTTTCTCCGCCCATTATTTCCCGATGCTTTTTTTGAATTCTCAGCTTTAGCTCTTTTTTTTGCGTCGTTCATTTTCTTCTTTTTTGTGCTAACCAGCCGTACGGTCCGATACTTCCGGGTCATCACGGATGGCTTGCAGTCTATCGCAGGCGGAAATTTGAAATATCGCATTCCTTTGTCTAGGCAAGATGAGCTAGGCAATATTGCACACAATATCAATCATATGGCAGAACAGTTACAGCAACAAATGGAAAAAGAACGCCAAATTGAACAATCGAAAATGGAGCTAATCACATACGTCTCTCATGATTTGAGAACTCCATTAACCAGCATTATCGGCTATCTGGATTTACTTAAGACTCCTAAATACCATGATGAAGTGGAGAAAGCACGCTTTATTAACAATGCCTATAACAAAACGCAACAGTTAAAGAAACTGATTGATGACTTATTTGAATACACCCGGCTGACTAATGGTGATGTCAAATTATCTTTTCAGGAAGTTGATTACCATAAATTATTTGAACAAATTATTTCCGAATTCGAACCCGTTGCGAACGAGCAGCAGATTACCATTGTACAAGATATCTCTCCTATACCCTTCTTAGTTAGAATGGACATTGAAAAAATGGTCCGAGCTATTGATAATCTATTAACGAATGCCTTGAAATTCTCTCTCCGTCCTGGAGAAATCAAAGTTCAGCTCACCGCCCAACAAGACGAAGTCATTCTATCCGTCGAGAATGTAGGTAAGTCCATTTCTCTTGAACAGGAGCAACAATTATTTGAGCGTTTCTACAAGATGGAACCCTCACGAAAAGAGCAGAATACCCCAGCCGGTTCTGGACTAGGACTTTCGATTGCCAAACATATCGTCGAACTACATGGCGGACGAATTTGGTTAGAGCATCATAAGGGCCATTACAAGTTTTGTATCATGTTACATTTGGTTAATCAGCAATTATCATCAATGAATAACTATACTCAAGAGTAACATGACATAATAATAGACACCGCAATTAACACAAATGGTTTAAAGAGTTCATCTCTGATCTCCGAAGGGATTGAAGTTCCAGTATCAGCTATAATTAACCTAACCATATTTTCAAACTATTTTTTGAGCCATATAATTAAAGCAATCTCTAATTTCAACGAACTCATGCTCCGTTGATGACTTACCAGTTTTATTTCTAACAGCGAAAACTGAATTCACTGATAAGATCCTTGGATTACAATTAGGAGCTGATGATTATATTGATCATCAGCTCCTATTAATTCTGTATGTTTTTTCACAATTATCCCCCATAAAGAGAATAGCATTACGAATAATCATATTAAAAGTAGTACCCAAATGTACGAAATTTAGATTTTGACATTACATTACAATTTTCTGCCGGTACTATAAAGATTATAAATATTTAATGTAGCTGCAGGCATATCTTTTTTTAACGAGTTTAAATACCCTTCAAAAATACAAGTTAACTCCGGAAGATCAATAAAATTACTTGGATACATTAGTGAAGATGGCTTGGTCAGTGGTAAAGCATTACTTCTATGTAATACTTCGCTGACGAACTGAGAACAGAAATAATGCTTCTCACGATGATATGGAATGCCAAGTCTGGATAGCAACAACCCCAAAACATTGTAATGATAAGAATCTACGTCAACCATCATACGTTCAACCTCTTGTTTAGCCTTATCAAAAACACCTTCCGAAACCTGAAGTTTATAAACTGCACATGGAATATTATTCCCCAAAAAACTTGTGTTTATATCTTCGGTGACCAGGCCGGCTGGTAAGAGATGATGTTTGTTTCTTCTTCCAAAACTATAAAGAGGATACAAACTTTCCGAGAAAGAAATTGAAACATGAGTATATGGACTAAATGTAGTCATACGTATCAAATTTGAAAGAAATGTATTAGATTTTATTAATATTATATATATAGATTTCATTATTAACGCTCCTAGCAATTGTTCAAATATCTTTTATGCTCTCTTGGTTAGCAGTTGTCTCCCTTGTTTAACACTTCTTATGCTATCTAATAAATCTGTATATAAAGTGAGGGAGATTCTGAATTTATTCTGAATAATTATTTACCAGTGTAAATCGTAATCTCCGTTTTTTTTCGTTCTGTATGCAGATGCAGAGCAGCAGCTCTGCCCACCGTATATCTCGTATCTAATCCCCCGGTCAGAGACTTGATACTTTGTAAGTATCAGTAAGTAAAAGCACCGAATCAATGTAGCTGAATTTGTCAACATAAAAATAAAAAAAAGCCTGAATTGACAAGCTTTTCAGATACTGCTTATGTAGGCACTTTTATGTCATTGGGCATCGGATGACAAGAATGTGTTCCGACAATACAAAAAAATCGCGATCTACGCGGATATTAATCGGACTATATTCTTGTCATCTTTCAACAAGAACTTGGTCACTTACCCGACTAAACCCTGATTTCCAGAAAAAAGGGAATCTTAATTATAGGACTCCTTTTTCAGTTGTGACCTCACCTCCTCCCAATAAAAAAAGCCGCCGAATAGGCAGCGTCTGCTTAACGTCAAGGTATTATTAAAACTTCAGCGTAAAATCACCTTGATCACTATATAGGTCATTTTCTAGACCTCTTGGGTTGCCAATGAGGAGTTTAATAAATAGAGCAGGATACCGAAGTACCTGCTCATCAATGTGTATTATTTAACTATCGTGTCCCGTTTGCTCAATAGCAATTGAATTACAACTCGTTATTTCTCCCAAAGCTCGACCAGTCGACCTTCAGGATCTTCAATCCAAATAAACTTTCCAAATTCACTAATCTCTTTTTTCTTTGCAAGAGGTACACCAATATGTTCAAGATGATTAATAGTCTCGTTTAGATTATGTACTTGGAAATTTAACATCACTTGTTGATCTGTTGGAAAATAACTGTCATTCTCGGTAAAGAAAGAAAAGATAGTCTCATTTCCTAATTGGGGTTTTATCACAGTCCCATTCCAATTTTCTATTTCAATCTTCAACACTTCACTGTACCATTTTTTTATAACTTCAAGATTCTTAGTTCTCCAAAATATTCCTCCGAAACCTTTTATCATTGTATCTAACTCCAGTCTGTCATCAAATTTTTTGGCTATTCGATTACATTAGAAATTCGAGATTTAAATTTAAGTTCCTTTTTCAACTATACTGCCCGTTACTTTAAGTACATTTCTTCACACACTTAATAGGGTGCGATTGCTCTTATTAAACAATCGCACCCGGTTGTTAAGTAACTTTATTTGACTTCTGTTTCAAGACTCGTCACGAAATAGCGAATCTGGTTTTCAGCCTTGTGGCATTTTGCTCATATCCATATAGAACGCGTTCCACCGATGACCGTCCGGATCGGCAAAACCGCAGCCGTACATCCAGCCACCCTTTTCGCCCGGCTTGTTGAATACAGTGCCGCCGGCACGTTCAGCTTTCAAGGCGAACTCATCAACTTCATCCCTGGAGTTCGCCCCCAGAGAGAATAACACTTCAGTGCCCTGCCACGAATCCTCAACCCCAATACCAGCAAAACCGCGAAACGCGGATTCCGGGAAGAGCATCAAAACAACCTGATTGTCGCCGACGATCAAGCTGAATGAGCCGTCTTGACTCGCATACTGCTCATTCAACCGAAAACCGAGTTGGGTATAAAATGCCTTTGCCCGTTCTGGTTCTCGCACTGGCAGGTTCAACCATAATTCTCTCGACATACCTAACAACCTCCTGATATAGAGATGCAGTAATCACTCATCCCTATATATATTCAATAATAATCTTTCCTTCTTGTTTGGAAATTAATCCTTCTTCAACTATCCTGCCCGTTAGTTGAACAAAGGCAGTTGTTCGCACTATTAGGCAATAAGGGCGTTATAGCTGACGTCTCCTCTTTACGCTTGGTCTTGGCACTACTAATTGCTTTTGTACGTACATTAAAATCACGATTATCATATGGAATATGAAGAGCAATCTTTGAATCGCTCCTCTATTTTATTTATACTACTGTTTTATTGTCCGCATTCTATTATTCCTTGGGTTGTGTTCTACTTCTGCCAATCCTAATTTTTCCATCAAAGGTGGTATATACATGCCAAATCTACCGCGCAATCCTTTTTTCAAGCCGTACCAACCACCAATTGGATTTTCAGGCGAACGTCCCCAGGCTTCAACCGTACCTTCTTTTACAGGTTTCTGCTCATCAGCACTAGCTAGTTCCATCCAGTCACCATACAGTTTAAGCATAGTGTTTAAGTCATCAACACAACTATAGTCATAATGCAAAACGGTTTTGCCTACAGTACATACTAAAATTACTTTTCCATCTTTTTCGTCCTTAAACATTTCATAATCAGATGTTTGAGGAGGTGTTTTTAGTTTCCAAGGATTTTCTTTTGTTCCCTCTATTGTCGACATACCATCTCTCCTTTGGTTTTCCAACTCCAATATACAATATTAAATAGCACTCCGCCTAACTAATATAGCGCCATCCAATAGTCATTTCTATAAGAAATACACCTTCTGTGTTTTTGAGATATTATATCGCGCACGGCAAACGGTATACTTTCTTGTCCATTGTCAGCAATAGGTACAAGTTCTTGTCCCGATCAAAGGACAGGAACTTGTACCCATAAAAAAAAAACCGCGTCCATCGCGAATTCTAATAGGTCTATGTTCTTGTCCTTTTACATTTGTCTACATATTTGCACTCTCTTTATTATGTCCATATCGATTTATCCCAGCTAATATTTTATTTCTTTTCATAGTATCTGGTATAACTATTCAAAAAAAGGTATCAGGCGTTTGATCCTTCGCAAAAAGTAACTGAGTATAGAAAATGGGAAGTGGTTTGATTCCACTTCCCATTTTTCCGTTAAAATCGATATTCATATAAGGCCAATTAGTACTCCACCTACAATCCCGGCTATAACAACGACCCATGGTGGCAATTTCCAGAAGACAAGCATGATAAAAAGGATGGACACTAGTGAAAAATCTGCTGGTGCGATTATCGCTGTAGTCCAAAGTGGGTTGTATAACGCTGCTAATAAGATACCGACAACTGCAGCATTGATGCCTACTAGCGCCCCTTGTACATGGGTGCTTTTGCGAAGGGAATTCCAGAAAGGTAAGGTCCCAATAATGAGCAAGAAGGCTGGTAAGAAGATGGCCACCGTAGCGATTATAGCCCCGGAGATACCCTTTGCCATTGCGCCTAAGTATGCAGCAACGGTGAACAATGGTCCAGGGACTGCCTGTGTCGCCCCATACCCTGCAAGAAAATCTTCTTTACTTATCCAACCCGTGGGTACTAGTTCTCGTTCTAAAAGCGGTAATACAACGTGCCCTCCGCCAAATACAAAGGAACCTGACCGATAAAAACTATCAAACAATGAAACCCAACTGTTATCCATAACCTGGCGCAGTAGTGGTAAAGCGATCAAAAGACCGAAAAAGATTGTCAAACTTAGAACTGCAACGGTACGACTGATTGGTACAGGAAGATTCAGAGCCTCCTGAACGACCATTTTTCGGTACATCCATAATCCAATTAATCCAGCAGCCACAATAAGTAATACTTGACTGAATGCCGTCTGCCATAGAAGGGTAATGGAAGCCACTATAATTGCAATAGTAACTCGTCTTTTATCAGGTGTAAGTTTTTGCCCCATTCCTAGAATCGCTTGAGCTACAATGGCCACCGCCACAATTTTCAATCCATGAATCCAACCTGCGTTGCTAATGTCAAACCCCTGTAAAAGGAATGCGAACAATACCAGCGCAATAATCGAAGGAAGGGTAAACCCAATCCATGCGACCACTCCACCAAGCAAACCGGCCCGCATAACGCCAATACCAATGCCGACCTGACTGCTAGCCGGTCCAGGAAGAAGCTGACACAACGCTACAAGATCTGCATAGCTTCGTTCGTCCATCCATTGACGTTTTCGTATATATTCGTTATGAAAATATCCAAGATGTGCTATTGGCCCCCCGAATGAAGTTAGCCCAAGTTTGGTCGATATGACCAGAACTTCCAAAAGTAATTTTAATTTCCTCTTTGGTAAACCCAGATTTACAGATTGATTGGTGTCCATTTATAGCCTCTCTTCAATTGAACATTAATTGCAGCAATCCATTAATAATTATTGCAGTTATGTACATGGTCCCCAAATGGTCTTGCATAATCAAGAGTGTACATCCACTAGTATCCGAACCATGTTTTTGTTCTGAAAGATAAAAAACCTTCTATAACATATATTTTTTCTACAAAGGAATTATCATTCTTCAGTTAAGTTTTATATGATTATTATTGTTTTTTTATATCAACAATCATATATTATGAGCGATAGCTGATTGCTCCAGGTCTCTACACACCAGTTTTGGAAAAATGCTCAATCCGCTCACCAATTTGATCACGGACACGTTGGAAAACTCCCCACTTCTCATCCTCGGTACCTTGTGCTTTGGCGGGGTCATCAAATCCCCAATGTTCACGACGGATATGTGGAGGCGTCATTGGACAACGATCTGCAGCATCCCCACACAATGTGATAATGAGATCTGCTTGATTGAGTAGTTCAGAATTAATCATGTCAGACGTTTGTTTTGAAATATCAATGTCTACTTCATGCATGGCCTTTACGGCATTGGGATTAAGACCATGAGCCTCAATTCCTGCACTGTTTACATTCCAAGTGTCCCCTAGGTATTTTTTAGCCCATCCCTCCGCCATTTGACTACGACATGAATTTCCTGTGCATAAAAAGTAAATTGATTTCTTTTCCATGATATCTGCTCCTTTATAATAAAATCATAAGATGAGTAACCATAAATATAGACCTACCAATGTGATAATTAAGGTTGGAACCGTCAAGATAATCCCTGTTTTAAAATAAGTACCCCAAGAAATTTTGACACCTTTGGTACTTAAGACGTGAAGCCATAAAAGGGTAACAAGAGAACCAATGGGGGTTATTTTTGGACCTAAATCCGAGCCAATCACATTCGCATAAATCAAGGCCTCTCTAATCGCCTCCGTGGTATGAGTTGCATCAATGGCAAGTGCATCAATCATGACCGTAGGCATGTTGTTCATTAATGATGACAGAAGAGCTGCTATGATTCCCATGGACATTATAGCAACGAACATTCCTTGATCCGCTACCACTTGTATGACTTGGGCAAGTAGATCGGTTAGTCCGGCATTCCTTAAGCCATATACTACGACGTACATGCCGATGGAGAAAAATACAATTGCCCATGGCGCGCCTTTGACAACATCTCCAATGGGAACAACCGGACTTTTTCTCGCCAGAAGCAAGAATAGGATAGCGATAATGCCGGCGACAATGGATACAGGTATATTTAGAGATTCACTGACAAAATACCCTATGAGAAGAACCCCTAACACTATCCATGACATACGAAACATTTTAAGATCTTTAATGGCATCGGAAGGTGCTTTCAAATCCGCTGAATCAAAATTCTTGGTATAAATGGGTCTCTCATATTGTAATTCATCTCTTTTAATTCATTTAAAAAATTTCGAATTTTCTCAATATTCTCCAGCCCAATAATTTGAATACTACCAGTTTCATTAGCGACTGAGATAATATTTATTCCATTTTTATCCAAAAAAATCAATTTTATCAGTAGTTACATCCATTATCGTCATAAGAGGTTTCTCCTTTATAAATCATGATTAAAATTTTAGTTACAGCAGGAAGAGGAAGATGATTCAGCGGTTGTCGACCAGCTGCCTTCACTTGCTGTACTCGTACTGTTATTAAGACTACATACCCCTGTTTCAGGCAATTCCAGTTCTACTTTGGATGCTGCTTCAAAATCACCAGTGAGATAGGCAGCTATTGATCTAACCTGTTCGTATCCAGTAGCCATAAGGAATGTTGGCGCACGTCCATAGCTTTTCATTCCTACAATGTAGAAGTTTTTTTCGAGATGCCGAAGTTCTTTTTCACCATGAGGTCTAACCGTACTGCAGCTGTGAATATTCGGATCAATAAGTGGAGCTAGTGTTTCAATACTCTCGGTGGCTGAATCTATACTGAGTCTTAATTCCCGTAAGAAGGAAAAATCAGGACGGCTACCAGTATTAACTATGATTTGATCAATTCCGTTAATCTCCATATTTGTGTTATTTAATGTCCCTATGATCTGAACTTGTTTCCCTGATTGTTTAAGTTGTTCTATCTTAAATGGAGTAACAACGTTTACCTGACCAGAACTAACCAACTGGTGTATCCGACTTCCCAATTCACCTCTGGCTTCAAGCTGATCATTTGCTTCTCCACCGTATGCTTCTTCAACTTTGCTTTTTCTCATAATCCAATATATTTCGGTATTGTTATCGATTTCTTTCAATTGTGCTAAATCGAGCAACGTATTCAAAGCGGAATGTCCACTTCCCACAACAGCAGTGCGTTTACCCTTGTATTTCGTTTGATTCTCCGAAGAGAAATCAGGAATACCATAGACAATATGCTTATCCATCGACCGTTCTTCTTTTGTCCAAACGCCACTTGCATACAAAGGATTAGAATGACCCCAAGTTCCAGAAGCGTCAATAACCGAACTTGCCTCATATCGTTTCGTAATTCCATTCGTTTCTACGTAGAGAATAAACGGAAGTTCCTCACGTTGATTAGATTTTATTTTATCGGTATCTTTTCTGCTTACTGCAATGACTTTAGAATTCATCATTATGTGAGGCTTAATTTCAGGTAGTTCAGCTAATGGTTGTAGATAATCTTCTACAATTTCCCTACCTAGTGGCAGTTCATTGGATAATGGAGCTTTCCATCCATGTTTAAATAGCAATTCTTGAGCTGCTTTATCGACATTATATTGCCAAGGTGAAAAGAGTCGAACATGTCCCCATTCAAGAATGTTGTGGCCAATTTGAGTACCAGCTTCTAAAAGAATAAATCTCTTATTTCGAGCAGCTAATTGCGCGGCAGCCGCTAACCCAATCGGACCAGCCCCAATGATAGCTACAGGCAATTCTTTATTAATTCCATTCGTTTCTCCATTTTGAGAGCTTTTGTTTGTAGAATCTGTG
The DNA here is from genome assembly GCF_900156375.1 of Paenibacillus macquariensis. GTDB lineage: Bacteria > Bacillota > Bacilli > Paenibacillales > Paenibacillaceae > Paenibacillus_AQ > Paenibacillus_AQ macquariensis. Next base: position 53,668 of record NZ_FTNK01000021.1, on the reverse strand, counting down.
CAACATTCTGTGGGAGTATTGGGAGTACAGCATTCTTTAGATTCCAGTTTAAATTCGATGTTTTTCATTGTTATATCCTCCTTAAATTTCATACACATCAAATTATTTTGATATGTTAATTAAAAAAATGAATCATTTAGGTTTTGGATAAAAAATACAACAAAGTTGTTCTGACAATAGCCCTTTGATTTCATTTTCATTTAACTCGTAATAGTTCCATTTCCCGATGCGCTCCATGAGGATCACATTCGCATCCAACAACATTTTTAAATGGTAGGAAAGTTTAGATTGCGGTAAACCAAGTAGATCGGTTAGGTCACATACACAGACTTTACCTTTTTGGTTTAACTCATATATAATTTTTAAACGATTCTTATCGGATAGCGCTTTAAACTTTTGTTCATACAGACTTAAAGTAGCATCATTTATAGTGGTACTCGTACTTGTACTGTTCATGTGTTCACCTTCTTTTTTTACATCAATTTTTGTTGATGTGTTAATCTTAGCACCTCATATTTGTCTCGTCAACCATCAAATAATTTTGATGCGTTCTTTTTTTTATTAAACTCAATAATTAGAGTCTCCGCTCTACTCTGCTAAGATACATCACGATTGTACTTGTAAATCAAAAGTGATGTTACAATGCTTTCCACGAAATCGTCCATAATGCCGCTAGGCAATTGCATTCATTCGTCACCATAGCACACCGATCTGATATTTTTCAGCGAACAATTACGAAGCTCGATAATAACTTGATTAACCGGATGCGTACCGAGCAAACCGTAACTATGTGATCCTTTCTAAACGCCCCTAATCAAAAGAATAATCTATTATTTAAGAGGGCCCGAAGACATTTCAACGAAAAAAAACGCTAAGTCTTCGGATATGACCGAATTAGCGTTTTTTCTTCTCTCTAAGCCCAATAGTCCAGGCAATATAGCCCGGACACAAGTCATCAACTTCCTATTTTTTCAATGGTCGTAATGAATTAAGAGACGTAATCTTTCACTAATCTCTCTTGGGAATCACTGGTACCAAGAGGAAAGAATCATACTTTCCACCGGTGTAAACCGAATGATTTCCTTTGTTCACTGTTTCCGTATGCCCATAACGTCTTTTATCACCTGATGGGTTATCTTCGATAATTATCTCGCTGCCTCTTATGACCAACACCAGACTTTCTCCAAATTTCAGGAGAATGCTTGAAGGTAATATTTCAATTTCTACCGGCACAATCTCACCTTTTTTAAGCTTCAATAAACTCTTATGCTTAAGTACCGGCTGATAAGGAGTAGATTTCTCAGTATCTAGCTCTCTATGGGAAACCCTCAGCCATCCATTGGCCACCTGACCGTTTTCAATATGGTTAAAGTCAGGCAGGAACACTTCATTGCCGCGTCTGTCGTACTTCTTGATGCCAACAAAAATATCCATATCATCCGTGTCATCGGCGGAGACCCAGAGCTTGAGCTTCATATTTCCGGTGAGCTCCATGTCCTCGTCAGCGGTAAATTTGAACCGTAAATCACTGTTTTCTGTCTGACCGAGCTCAGCATTATAGGTGAGGCTGGTTTCGTTCTGAACGGGAGCCTGCTGCAGGGACATTTCTTCACCATTCAGATAATGTTTGGAATATATTGTTTGGGCTATCGGCCACTCATTCGCGATGCGAGTCTGTCCCTTATAGAATTTCTCTCTGACCTCGTAGCGTACCCGTGGCGTATCCATCCAATCATTCTCAATGCCTTTCAGGAAATAATCGAAGAAATCCTTCTGCTGTTCCAGCGACTCACGCAAATGATAGGTTTCCCACTCCTTGCGGCCATGAACCAGCAGCCACTTGTCTTTGGATGAAGCTTGTTTAAATCCTTCAAAGGTACCGCGGCAATGCAAGCCTTGGGTCGACCAGCTGGCGCAAACAAACATAGGAACCTTTATATCGGACAATTTGACCTCTCTTTCCTCCCAGTGCTCATCGAGTAAAGGATGTTCTTTTTGCGCCGCTATCATACTTTCTACTTTATTATTTGGCCAGCGGGTATTTAATAACTGCTCGAAAGATGATGAGAAAACCGTTTCCGGTATTCCGCCGTGAAAGAACCATTCTCGGTACAGATCAGAAGTCCCTTCCCATGGGATTATGGCCTTCAGATGAGGCGGATTCAAAGCGGCCACCCGCCATTGGGTCATGGCCAGATACGACACGCCGTTTAATCCCACATTGCCGTCGCACCAATCCTGGACGCCGGCCCATTCGATGACTTCATAATAATCTTCAGTTTCAGTTTTCGTCCAAGGATAGAGTTCACCCTCCGAATTGGAGCTCCCCCGCGCAGCAATTTTTACCAGTACATAATCGTTTGGCACCCAAAAACCGGGGTCGGGTGATTCCATTGGCGTATAAAGAGATGTGTCGATACCTCCTAACGTCGGCCAGACTGGACGCAAAAACTCATAAGGGGGTAAGCCATCTTTATTATATGGATCCATGCTCATTACCGTTGGAAACTTCCCAGGCTTATCCGGACGGAAAACATTGACGTATAGTGTGATCCCGTCCCGCATTTTGATGGGAACATCCTTTTCCATTATCATCTCTTGATTTCCATAATGCGCAGTAGTCATGACTATTTTGTTCAAACCTGGTTTATTGTCATTGGGATGTGTCGGTTTCAGATCAGGGTGGCCCAGAAATTTGTTCATTTAATATTACTTCCTTCCATATGAATTTATTTGTTGTAAGTATTTAGCATATAATCAGTATCCCCGGCTTTGAGTACAAATACGACTTATTTGATGTCGAATTTCCTTAGCGTATTTTCGTTAATATGTTGTCTATATCCCCTCCCTGATGTTAAATTATTATTAGTAATGAACAACCTGTTGTTTATTACATTCCAAAGTATAAAATAGGATTAGGTTCTGTTCAATAATTAAAAGTGGCAAATGTGTTGGTTACGGAACACTATTAATAATAGTGTTGGGAAAAATTAAGGAGGAATTTGTTTGCGTAATATTAATGTTGATTTACGTGTCATTCGGACAAAAGAATCTATTCGACACGCACTAGTAGAATTAATAAATGAAAAAGGTTTCAAAGCAATTACGGTTAAAGACATAACAACAAGGGCGAATATTAATAGAGGAACATTTTATGCACACTATCAAGACAAATTTGATTTAATGACTAAGTGTGAGGAAGAAATTATGCTGGATATGTCCAGAATTACAAAACAAAGCTACCCAAGTGTTATTGCCGCACTTGAAACTGACTCTCAGACATTAATTCCATTTTCCTTTACAGTTTCATTATTTGAGTATTTAAATATAAATAGTGGATTTATGAAAGCTGTGTTAGGTCCAAAAGGGGATTTAACATTTCAAACAAGATTGAAAGAATTCATGTGGGAAACACTCTATGGAAATAATCCAAACGCATTTGTAAAGGAAGAAAATATCCTTGTTCCAGGACAGTATTTAGCTTCTTATATGGGAGCTGCAATAATAGGGGTAATTCAAAAATGGTTGGAAAGTGGCACGAAAGAATCTCCTCTAGAAATGGCTCGTATCCTAACGACCATTACGGTTAATGGTCCCTTCTTTGCAGCTGGTTTAAAAAAATAATGCTCAAAGATGTGATAGTAATCATAGAGGCGGTTGATTGATACCTCACGCATCACGGGGAGCATGGGATGTAGTCGGTATTGATGGCAACAAAGAGAAATTCGCCTCGCTCAGTACATCCAAAGCCTCGAGGGTTATACGAATATACTAAGCGCCGCCAGTACAAAGATAAAGGAGTAGCGGCGCTTTGCTCCAAAATATTAATGGATGGGTTTTGCATTTTATATCCGTCTGCACCATACAGGCAGACAGTTGTGACTAGTTATCTTCTCGATCATTTTCTTGCATCAGCGCTGCAAACACGATCAGGCGGCTATCCTTATCGCTGCTAGCTGTTATACAAAGGGCACTCATTCCACTCCCCGCAGTCAGATAGAAACCACATGGCATCAGTGGCCACAAAGAACAAAGATAACGGTAGAAATGTTCTGTTCTCAAAAGAGTCCTTCTCCAATTGACATAGGAATAAGCATTAGGACAGCTTTCAGGAAACTACTAGTAGGCACATTTTCCTTTATTGAATGACAATAGCCTATTCCCCGTCCAGGTACCTTAAGAAGGTAGGATCAGGGAGTGCCCTTATCCTACCTTCTTGCGTATTATATGTTTTCTACTGTACTAAACTATTCAAATCCGGCTGCAATTTGGTCCGCAGAACATACAGCATGATGACACCAACAAGGAACGCGACGGCATCCGAAATGACGAGCGACCAAACCACCCCGTGGAAGCCGTTCATTCGATTGGCGATATACAACACAGGAATCAGAGTAATTCCTTGAATAACTGACATAATAAACGCGGCGGTTCCTTGTGCTGTTGCTTGGAAGATCCCCATAAACATCGCGGTCATTCCTGTAATGAACAAGGATAAGAACGTCACATGTAGAATGTAGCTGCCCATTTCAATTAATTGCGGGTCATTCGTAAATAAACCAATTAAGTTGTCGGAAATCAGATAGACGATGACACCGAACACGACTGCTAACGCCACAACCGCTTTGAACGTGAATCCAATGGTATGCTTCATACGTAATTTATTAGCTGTAAAAGAGAAGGCAATTAACGGCACGACTCCCTCGCATAAGCCCATCAGAATAACCTCAGGAAATTGCAATAAACGTGATGAAATTCCGAATGCCGCTATGGCCTGCTCCCCATATTCGACCAAATAACGGTTAAAGATGAGCGACATTGCACCCAAGAAGATACTCATAACAAAGACGGGAACTCCGATTTTGAATACATTGCTGAGAATGTCCTTGGAAGCTTTGAACCATTTTACGGAGACGGTTAAGAATTGGCTCTTAGATCCGATATGGAAGGTGTAGAATGCACTCGCAGCCATGTTAGAAATGACCGTAGCAGACGCAACGCCGATCACGTCCCAATGGAAGACGAAGATGACTAGCGCATCGAGAATAATATTCACGACAACGCTGAGAATCATACCGATCATCGACGTCATTGCAGCACCCTCCGAGCGCACGATATTCTCCAGGGTGAAGAATAATACGATGAACGGTGAACCAATAATCATAATCGTGACATAGTCCTTCGTGAAGCCGAAGGAGTCAGGCGTCGCTCCCAGGCCATGAACGATTGAATCGATCAATGGGAGGCCGGCGGCCATCAAGATAAGACCGAGAACGATACTGCTGTAAAAGGCGAATGAAGACACATGCTTTACATCATCGTATTTTTTCTCTCCTAGCAAACGGGAGATGAATGTACTGCTGCCCACGCCAATCAAGTTGCCCAGCGCCATAATGGCCGCGAATAAGGGCAAGGTTAGTGCGAGTGCGGTTAACATGGCAGTATTATTGAGTGTACCAAGGAAATAGGCATTCAATATGGAGTATATGACACTCATTGACATGCCTAGCATCATCGGTACAGCGAAGTGAGCTACGGCTTTTGCAACCGGTGCTTTTTCAAAGTAATGGAGGTTTTCTGCATCCATGTGGGTCACCACTATCTTTATTTATTTTGATCTTCAAATTACTTAGAATTCTATCATCGTTCTTTACTGATATTGTTCTAATCTTCTTCAGCCGCTCATCCTTCTCTTTTGGAAAGGTAGCGACACTGCTGCTTGTTGAAAATGCTCTACTTACTTATCGTCTGGGTCATGTGAGTTGTCCGGCGACGAGTTTCTTCCATCTCTGGAAGGCCAGCCGAATCCGTGCATGCCGCTACCCTGCCCTTCCTCACCAAACCCAGAGAACCTTCCGTTAAAGCGTTTGTCTCCAGAATCCCCCCACATTTGTCTGCGCATGGACATTAGCCTTTCAAATTCCTCTGTGCCTATACGCTCTTTTGCGGCCTCCATCCAGATAGCCATTACGTCACGTTCTCCGTCTGTTCCAAGTTCTTCCTCTAAAGTTGTAATGATGCGGACTAGGTATTCCCCGAAAGCAACCTGCTCTTCTTGCGATAGGCGAGAAAATATATTGCCGCTGTCTATCTCGGGTTCCTCTTCCTCTTGTCCTTTTTGCGTCAGATAAATCAACATGATGCGTTTGTCTTTCTCTGAGGGTTTACGGGTGATATATCCGGCTTTCTCCAATTTTGCAAGCAATTCATTGAGGGATGATACACGGATGTCCAACATATAGGATAAATCTTTTGTGCTGATACCGTCTTTCATCCGGAGAAACGCCAGTATCCTACCTTGCCCACGGGACGTGTCGGCCATAGGGCCAACAGCGGCGTGGGTTTTAAAGTGTTTCCTCTGCAACAGCCATTGTAATTTCGCGAGTTTTTCGTACAATTCAGTATCCATGTTCATAATGAATCCTCCTTAATTTAGTATATTCAATTTTCCTTACCGTACCTGTTGATTAATATTTTAACGGTACCTGTTGAATTTGTCAAAATATTTTTACAGGTACCGTTAATATATTGTTCCGCTACTTCCAGGACCTTGGCTAAAGAACTTGAAAATGAAGTTTCGGTCGACTTTACTGAAGCTGTTTCACCTGACTAGCTAAACCTAAATGCGGAGGCTATCATCGTTATGGTTATCGCATCATTCATCATTTGCATTTTTAGCACTGCAATATAATCATCTACTGCTGCTAGTGTGACCGGCGGCAGACAGTAATTCCTCGGCGCAATAGTGTACTTTCGCCGGGCTGGACAGCTGGTAGTAGACAATAGTTCTGAAGTGTACCTTCTGGATTAGTCCAATTCTGGTTCTGCTGGTCAAAGTACAAAACCCGCGCGGGGCGCGGGTTCTTATAACCCATACAGAGATTCATCTACATACAAAGGTGTACTTTAGAAGAAGAAATTAAACAAGCTGTAGAAGATTACAGTTATTACTATAACTACCAGCGGCTATTCATGCGTCAAACATCCCATCCCAAGCCCTATATCCTCCTAATGCATCGAACTTTCCCTTTTAATTTAAACAGTTCTTTAGGTATACACCTCCACCAATAACGAATCCCCTACATACGATAAGAGCATCACGGACAACAATGCTGTTATTCCATATACAGCAAACCAAGGTAGGGGGTGAAACGCTTATGGAATTGCTGGAGAAAGTACAAGCCGAGATCAACCGTTATATGACCCGGATTCAGTCGGAACAGCAGGAAGATGGGTCATGGAGATATGATTTTGAAACAGGGCCGATGACGGATGCCAGTATGATGATTCTCATCAGCTCCCTGTATCCCGAAGAACAAGAACTCCTTTCGCAGCTGGCCCATCGCTTGGTGCAAAACCAGGCGGATGGTGGCGAATGGAAACAGTACGACGACGATGATGGCCACCTATCCTCCACAATAGAGGCTTATACCGCGCTGTTGTTATCCGGTTATCTGGAACGGGATGCACCGCCGATGATACGGGCCAAGGATTATATTCTCCGCAGCGGCGGAATCGAGAAGGCACATGTCTCCACTAAGTTTATGCTGGCCTTGAACGACCTGTATCCGTGGCCTGCGTATTATCCGATGCCTCTATTTTTGATCCATCTCCCGAAATGGATTCCATTTAGCTTTTACCGCTGGAGCTCGTACGCCAGGACTCATTTCGCCCCGAGTCTCATTCTGGGGCACCTCAAATTCTCTCTACCGCATCCATCTGGTGCAGACATCTCCCATCTCTACACGACGTCGAAGTACAAGAAGCTGCATCATCAGAGCCACGGCCGCAGACGGTCCGCGATAAAACGAAACCGGAACCCTTCCGGTTTGCAAGGAAAAAGGTCAAACCATTCCATACAAAAGGCCGAGAGTTTTATACTGGAGAATATTGAAGGAGATGGGACGCTGTACAGCTATGCAAGTGCCACTTTTTTTATGATCTATGCGCTGCTGGCGATCGGCTATCAGCCGGACTCGCCTGTAATCTCCCATGCGATGAAGGGACTGCTCTCTTTTGTAACGAAGACGGATGACGGGGGAATGCATATTCAGAACTCTCCTTCCACCGTATGGGATACGGCGCTTGCTTCCTACACGCTACAGGAGGCCGGGCTTTCTGCAGGGGATGATACCGTGCAGCGGGCAGCAGCATATTTGCTGTCGCTTCAGCATACAGAGAAGAAGGATCAGGCAGAAGGCTCTCTGCTGCGCATGACAGGCGGCTGGGGATTCTCCGAAAGCAACAAGGCGAACCCCGATGTGGATGATACGCAAGCGGTGCTGCGGGCGCTGACGCGATACACGTCTTATCACGCAGACAGTCTTGAGTCATGGAGAAAAGGAGTACAGCACTTATTCCGCAGGCAAAATGATGACGGTGGCTGGGCCGCTTTTGAGCGGAACAGCACTTTCTTCATGACTCGTCTGTTTGCAGTAGAGAACTTCGAAGATACGGCGTTTGATCCTTCTGCGGCAGATGTGACGGGGAGGACGTTGGAGTTTCTGGGGAGCCATGTGAAGCTGACTACGAATCATCCGCGGGTACAGGCGGGAGTGCGCTGGCTGCTGGATCGGCAGCAACGGGATGGATCCTGGTATGGCCGCTGGGGAGTATCGTATCTGTATGGGACATGGGCTGCCGTAACAGGACTAAGAGCGGTAGGTTTATCATCGAAGCATCCCGCGATTCAACAAGCAGCAGACTGGCTGCTCCGCATGAGACAGCCAGATGGTGGCTGGGGGGAGTCCTGCAAGAGTGATGTAGCGAAAACCTACATTGCAGCTCCTTACTCCACGGTCGTTCACACCGCATGGGCGCTGGATCTGTTGATTGCGGTTCATGATACACCTGTGAAGGAAATCAAAGAAGCCACCTCCCTGCTGATCGACTGGAATCGAGAGGAAGCTAGCAAGCGGGTAACATATCCGACCGGAGCGGGTCTTCCGGGGCATTTCTATATCCAGTATCACAGTTATCCGCGGATCTGGCCCCTGCTCACGCTCAGTCACTATGAACAGAAGTATAAAGGCTGCTAAAATGCCCCATTTCCCTGGATTACAGGGTATGCACCCTGTCCTTTCTATTCGATCCGCATATGCTATACTAACTCGTCTCCAAGCCGATAAAAAGTAGTTTTTAACCTATAACTCCGACTTCAGACGAGAATGGAGCATATGTGAAAGGAGACAACAAGCATGTCCCAACTAGATCCCCGGTTAATGAGAACATTCCGCTGTAGAATGATGGACCCACGATGTTTCTACAAGGTATGCGGCATTTTACGTGCCCAGAAATGTAAAGATTTAAAATGCCACCATGGCTGCTGCAGTATGATTGATCGACTCTCCGAATGTATGGGTGTGCCGGTGTCACCAGCTGAAAGAGAAAATGCGGCACAATGGCTGATGGGCTGCGGCGTAGATCCACAGAACCCTTACCACCGCAGACGGATGCGGGGTATAGTGTGGGGTAGATAGAAGAAATAGGTTAAGGCGAAAGGCTGCTCAATGAGCAGCCTTTCCTATTTTTCATATTCTCTCCTTCTTATCTAACAATAACCTTGGATAGATCAGCCTCCATACCTTTGAGCGCTGCATAAGTCAACTTATCCATCAATGCGCCGTCAAAAATACCGTTATCGAAAATTGTATTTCTAAGGTCAGTCGTGTTCAGCCTGACATCTGTCAATTTAGCGCCTACAAATTTTGTGAGCTCTAGTCTAATACGGCACACTACTATGACAGTCAAGGTAATATTCCAATCAAAACACTAAGTTATATTTTTTACGGATTAGGGTTCTATCTTTACCGTTAATCTCCCATTACAAAGAAACACACTGATCAAAATAATCAGTGTGTTCAAATTAAAAATCGTATTTTTTACATCAAGTTTTATTTAGTTAAGTTGATAATTTCTAAGATTTTGCAATAATATTTTTCTGCACCTTTTTATAGATACATTATTCCACTACTAGTTATACCAAACCTCAATATTATGACTACTGCCATTACTATAATACCTAGTTTTTTAATCTCATCTTCTTCCTCTATGTAATTCAGTTATTTGATACAGTCATATATACATATATATATGTATCGTTTAGTAAATTTACATATCTGATTCGCTCCGCCAACTCTAAAATTATCCCCTCTGGCCCGTGACAGTAGCATAACTTATAACTATCTTCATAGTGTTGTGTCTCACTAAAGATTTTCGTACCTTTCTTTTTCAAGTTGGCAACAACAGCTTCAATATCTTCAACTGCAATTGCAATATGACGAATACCCAGGGTATTTGCCAAAGGTTGCTGAATATCTTTATCATCTGACGGCGTATAAAATTTGATCGATCTACTCTCCTTCCAATTCTCCTTCCCCTACCACCTCAAGTCCGAAATCAAGAAAAAAGCTTTAGCGGAAGAGAGATCATTTGCGATTACACCCACATGATCTATTCTATGGATCATTATGACACAAGCTATAAATAATTCGAATAGAATTCTCAGAAAATAAGGAATAAATAAAGGGCGCGCAGGAAATCTTAATTCGGTAACTTCACTAAATAACGGACCAGGGAGGTTGGCATATGTTAAAGAAGTTTATCGTATTAGCAGTAGTATTACTGGTGACAGGCTGTACGGCCAATAACAAGGTGACGCAAAAGCAAGTGACACCTAAGCAAACAAGGATTTCAAATCATGTTCATACTGCTGCACCCACTCCTGTCATAACACAGGCATCATCAACAGCTACATCGAACATTACAACAAAAGGAGCACAAAACGGATATCCTTCGGATTTGTTGGGTCTGATTCAAACACCGACCGGAAATCCAACAAACCAGCAACCGACCGGAAATTCTGGAGAAAAAGTCCCAACAAGTCCGACAAGTCCGACAAGTCCAACAGGACAGGCACAGGAGGGTACGAAGGATTCATCCCAATTCGCGGAGCAGGTTCTGGATTTAGTAAATAAAGAAAGGTCCAAAGCAGGATTAGGTTCCCTGAGTATGAGTGAAGAATTGTCAAAAATGGCTATGGTCAAGGCACAGGACATGTACAATAACAATTATTTTGATCATAATTCCCCAACACATGGATCTCCCTTCGATATGATGAAGGAGTTCGGGATCACATATAATTCAGCTGGAGAAAACATTGCTAAGGGGCAAACAACCCCTACCCAGGTTATGAACGAATGGATGAACAGCCCAGGGCACAAAGCAAATATACTGAATAGTAGTTATACCCGTATAGGTATTTCTTATTATAACAAAGAATGGGTCCAAGAATTTACTGGATAATGCCAATAAATTGTTAGTTTTTAAGTTTTATATAGATAGTGTGAAATCTGCGCAGCGAACCAGACCTCAGAACCCAAAATTCTGAAAGTCTGGTTTTATGGTTGCACCTATAACAGTCGGATGGATGAAGGATGAAAGATCCGATTATATTTCACACCTATCGCGCGCGACCCCGATTTCTCTATCTCTAGTGCTTACACTCTCCTACGTATCTTTGAACTCACCATTTTTCACCATGTGAATGGCTTCCTCAAATGAGTATTCTAATACTTCGATGTTTTCTTGTTCCTCTTCCGTTTCACTAATGATGCAATTTTCCTCATTTTCTTTATTCAACAAGCCCGTACACGACTCAAGATTTCAATTTTCAATCCATTCCCGTTTCAGATTATAGATGGAGGGAAGAATATATCATCTATAAAAATGGCACTATAAGGATTGAGAAACGGTTCGGTTTATTTAGGAGGATGAGGAAAATAAAAACAAATATTTCGTTTATTCAATCTGTCATGATCATTATGCTGAGTACAGGCCTTCTGAACCATGTCATCCTTATTCCTATAATGCTGGACGCGGCAAAGCGGGACGCCTGGATTTCGGTGCTGCTGGCAGGCGCATGTGCACTGGTTTGGATTTTTATACTGCACATCGGCATCACCAGAATCAATAAGCAGCATCTTTTCGAATGGCTGGAAAAAGCTTACCACCCCATCGTGGGCCGCATGCTTGCAGCATTCGCGGGAATATATCTTTTTGTCTTATGCGCGGTTACAACCAGAGACACTGTATATTGGGTTCATCTCACCTTCTCTTCGGAAACGCCTATTTTGGTACTTACCTTCATATTACTATTGATTTGTGCACTAAATGCTTATATGGGTATTCATTCCCTCGCCTATACCGCCGGCATCTTGCTTCCTTTTGTCATTTTATTGGGCTTTTTTGTAATGCTGTCCAACACGCCTCATAAGGATTATTCCTTATTAAGTCCGATACTTGAGCATGGAATGCAGCCGGTTTGGGGTGGGGTAGTGTACGCAGGAGCCGGTTTTGTTGAGGTCATTATGCTTTTCTTTTTGCAGCACCACATCAGGTCGCGCCTGTCGTATCGTTCCTTTATGATCATGATCCTACTTATCTTGGGTCTCACCATGGGTCCGATTATTGGCGCAATTGTTGAATTTGGTCCGGATGAGGCAGATAAGCTCAGATTTCCCGCGTATGAAGAATGGAGATTACTGACGATTGGTAGTTATATTGAACATCTGGACTTTTTTAGCATTTACCAATGGTTTAGCGGAGCCTTTCTGAGAATTTCCCTGACCATGTTCCTTATTCTCGATATATTCCAAATTCAAAGCAGAAAAGTGAAGGCATTGGTGCTTGGATGCATTTGTTCAGCCATAGCAGTCTTCACTGCCATTCCTATTAGCGACCAATTGTTTCTGAGAATGATGTCTTCCTATGTGCTTCCCTTTTCTTTATGGGGGGTGCTAGTTTTTTCTGTGATTATTGTGGTGCTTATCAGCTTGGCCCACCGAAAGGGGAAAGCAACATCATGAAGGGTCATGACCAGAATGAATCCTCAACATTCGAGGATGTGGTTTCACAACTATTCGGTTCAAGCTCAGATGTAAAGACCATGACAATTTCTTTGTCGCCATCGGACTTTGCCGTACATCTGGTTTATTGCCAGGGGTTGTGTGATGTGAACAAAGTGGAGCAATCCATTATACCCGAGTTAAAAAATATCCCGGAAGATATCCTCATATCAAATGAACTGGACCTTCAGCATAAGGTTCCGTTTCACATGACTCCCCTTCCCACGGCTGAGATGGAAAACTCGATAAAAAAAACCGTGCTGGATGGTGATCTTCTTCTTATATTTTCACCTTCGAATCATATTTACTCCGTAACCTTGGCGGATCCACCCAAACGGCAGCCGGAGGAACCAAATACGGAAGTCTCAACAAGAGGGCCTAAAGATGGATTTACGGAAGAATCATTTACTAATATCGGTCTTATTCGAAAAAGACTCAAGACCGATTTATTGGCGGTTGAAGAATACACGTTTGGATCCCAAACTGCTACAAAAGTACATCTTTTATACCTCAAGGACACGATCAATACTCATGTTCTAAATGAAATAAAGACAAAACTGGTCGGTATCCAAGTCGAGGGACTTGTGAGCAGTACCCAGCTTGAGGAAATTCTGACTGGATTTTCGTTATTTCCATTATTCTCTTATACGGGAAGACCTGATTATGCAGTAAATTCCCTGCTTCATGGCAAATTTGTCCTTTTGACGGGTGGTTCGCCTACGGTGATCATGGCTCCGGTGAGCTTTAACTTCTTGTTGAATACTTCGGAAGATGCACACATGATGAATGTCTTTGTTGCTTTTACGAGGTTATTAAGAGTATTCGGAATATTACTTTCCCTGTTTTTACCTGGTTTTTGGATCGCACTCACTACGTTTCATCAGGATCAAATCCCCTTTACATTGCTTGCAACTATAGTGAACTCGAGACAGGGAGTGCCTCTTCCGGCTCCCCTTGAAGCGTTGGTAATGCTGCTTTTGTTCGAGATTTTCCGGGAAGCGGGTATGAGATTGCCCACCTCTTTCGGTCAGACCTTATCGGTGGTAGGGGGGTTAATCATCGGTCAGGCGGCCATTAGCGCCGGTATTGCAGGTCCAGGTACTATTGTGGTTATTGCAATTTCAGTACTCGCCACCTTTACATTGGTGAATCAATCATTAATTAGCATCGTCAGCTTGATTCGAATTGTCGTGCTCCTGATTAGCGGGTTTCTTGGGTTGTTTGGTACTTTAATCAGTCTTTTGGCCCTGATCCTCTATTTGGTCAATTTACGTTCTTTCGGCACACCCTATTTAACTCCCTTGTCTCCACTGCATTTCAAGGAAATATATAAGATTCTTTTCAGAATGCCATGGGGAAAGGGAAAGTTCACTGACAATAAGGGAGATAAAGGATGAGAATGATAATGAAATTGATCCGATGCATTCTTGTCACCACTCTGCTCTCCTTGCTGCTCACAGGTTGTTGGGGAGCAAGGGAAATTGAGCATATGATCTATGTGAATACACTCGGAGTCGATTATGTAAATAACAAAGTCGTTGTTTATATCCAAATGGTTAATTTCAGCGGCATTGCCAAGAAAGAGTCGGGTCAGGCCCAGGAACAGAAAACAAACATCGGAAAAGCTGAGGGGGATTCGTTTGATACCGCGATATTCAATTTGTATGCTTCAAGCCCACAAAGGATTGTCTGGAGCAATGTGAAAACGATCGTATTTAGTGAATCGGCTTTAAAGAATAGCGTTATCAATCAGGTTTTGGACGTGTGGGACCGATATTATGAATTTCGTTATACCGTTTGGACCATGGCGACCAAGGAACCCATGGACAAAGTGCTCAATACCGCGTCGATCAGCAATTTATCGGCGATTTACTCGCAGCTTAACAATCCCATTCGAACGTATGAACAGAACTCGATCATCGCTCCGCTGTATCTGTACAAGTTTATATGGAAGTGGAAAGAGAAGGGCGAAACGGTTCTATTACCTTATCTGGAAATTGTGTCAGGCTGGACCGATAACAAAAAGCCATCTCCCAACATTAGCATGTCCGGGATCTGTTTTCTGGATAATCACAAATTCCGGGGCTGCCTGGAGAGCAAAGATATTTTAGGGATTCGTTGGGTGGAAAAGAAAACGATAAGAACGCCCTTGATTCTCAAGGATGAAAAAACCGTAAAGGCTTTGATGGTCATGAACAAAATTAAATCATCAATCCGTCCGAAGCTGATCCATGGCAAACCTGTATTCGACATTAAAGTGTCAATGCAGGCGACCCTCCCTGAGTTGAACACAAGTTTTCATAAGAGCAAGCTTGAAATGCAAGCGATAAAAGAAATTAAAAATCAAATTATGGAGACCTACTTGAAGGGTTTGGATATGGATGTTGATGTTTATGGGCTATCGGGCATACTCTATCGCAAAATCCCAAATGCGTGGCACAATCTAAGTACCAAGGATAGAATCCCATTGGATCAAAGCAGCATCGATCAGATCGATATCAAAGTGAATCTGATCAGCGGTGGAATATCAAAGATGAAGTAAGCTTACTGTTTTCCCTCTCAATCTCATCGCTGAACTCTTGGGCGTGATTGCACGTACTGCTTCAAACGTGTAGAGGGTAATCGTAAACAAAAAGAAAGCCATCACCTTTACAGAGTGATGACTTTTTTGCTTCGTATACCTGATTGGAAGTGGCTTTTAGCCAAGCTTCATAATTGATAGATGAAGCTCCTTGAACACCATCTATCAATTGCACCTGCTTCGAAACAAGCTCCATATAGTTAAAGTGAAATTTTGGCTCCCGCTTCCACTCTATAAATAACAGTTGCCGAATAACTAGAAGTATTCAGCCATTACAATATTTCGATATACCCTTCTGTTCCATTCACGCGAATTCGTTGCCCTTCTTTGATCAGTTTGGTAGCATTCTCCACTCCAACAACTGCCGGCAAGCCATATTCACGCGCGATAACTGCTCCATGGGTCATCAGTCCGCCAACTTCGGTGACCAGGCCTTTAATGGATACAAACAATGATGTCCAGCCAGGGTCCGTAAAGGTGGTGACTAATATATCTCCATCTTCCAGATCAGCATCTTCCATGTTTAAGATGACACGTGCTCGTCCCTCTATAACTCCGGTAGAAACAGGTAGACCTACAATCGCTTTGTCTGGCAGATTTTCTCGTTTGTACTCACCCGCAATGATTTCACCATCAGACGTGATTACACGTGGGGGAGTTAGTTTTTCGAAAAATTTGTAATCGTCTTTTCGTTTACTGATGATCTGTCTGGTCGCAAGCTTTGCTTGCTGCTCGACCAAGCAACCCGGATAATCCAGTTTATTTGTGCGTACGACTTCGTGAAGTTCTTCAAAGGTGAGAAAGTATATATCTTCTTTTTCATGAATAACGCTAGCTTGTACGAGTTGTTCGGCTTCTTTCAGTAAAGCCTGCTTATAAACGAAGTAGCGATTAATCATGCCGTATTTTGGATATTCCCGATAACCGATGAAGTTGCGGATGAGGTCGATCATTCGTTTGGTTTCTTGGGCTTTTTGTTCACCATCCGGCAACAGCTTCAATCGATCTAATAATACTTGTTCTTTTTTCAAAGCTTCCTGTCGCCCTTGCTCAAATTTCCGTTTGCTTGCATTAGGCTCAAAGTTTTTGATATTACCCAGAATCAACGGGACAAGTGTAATTGGTTTTTCACTCCAACGAGTTCTTGAAATATCGATTTCACCGGCACATCGCATTCCGTATTTGTTGAGATAAGCATAGATAGCGTCCTGAGTTTCCTGTCCACCATCAAACTTAACCAGTTCATCCAAAAAGTTATCTTCTTTCACATGTTGTAAATAAGCAATGACTTCCGGATACGGACGAATCACATCTGCGACATCCAATAGCGCCAGACCCATTTCCGAAGTAATGTTGTTTGGTACAGATTGAGAAAGCGTATCTGCTGCGTTTTTTTCACCTAACCACTCGTACATTTTTTCATTGATCCATGACGATGCATTCATAGCAGTCATAAAAACCTTTGAACTTTGTGGGTCAAATAAGATCTTCTTTAATTCCTGGAGATCTTCCAGAATAAAATCAAATAAATCTGCTCCTGATTTCATTTGGATGTTTTTTTGTAACTCTTCTATCGATGTCTGACTACGCTTAATCAAATCAGGAACGATTGTCGGATCGTATTCGATTTGTGCTTGAGTACCCGAGGGTGACATATCTTTATTACTTCTGTTGGGAATCGGAGCTGTTTGATCATTTGGTAACAATTTTATAAAATCTCGCTCTATTATGGTCATAAGTGCGCCTATTATGAGCGGATCGGATCCCAGGGTATTTAATAAAGTTTCCCGGCCGACAGGTGTAGCCAGCCTAGGTGCAACATCAACAAACAACCTCCCACCGGCTTTACGCATAGGTGCAGGAGTAATTAACAGGTAAAAAGACAATCCCAATGGTTTTATGGGATCTGTCATCATTTGTTGATGACCAACAGATAGATAGACGTGATTTTCTTGATCATTCGCTTCAGGGATCGGGTATAAAGTAGTGATCGGCCGACTCTGGACAATATAAAATGTATCATCAGCCAAACACCATTCGATATCTTGCGGGCAACCAAAATGAGCTTCGATCTGTCTTCCGATGCGTGCTAGTTGTAAAATTTGTTGTTCAGTAAGCGTTTGAGTCTTTTGCTGATCAGGATCGATCTCCCGCGTCTCTGTTCCGCCTTCTTTTAGTCCATAGATAGCCAATTTTTTGGTTGCTATCATCTTATCGACGATTTCCTCTTCCTGTACTTTATAACAATCGGCAGATACCAAGCCAGAGACCAATGCTTCTCCAAGTCCATAACTGGCATTGATTGATAGTAACTTCCGGTTGGAAGTCATTGGATCAGCGGTAAATAAAATCCCTGAAGCATGTGGGAAAACCATCCTTTGAACGATTACGGATAAATAAACTTGACTGTGGTCAAATCCATTTTGTATACGGTAGATTACCGCACGATCCATAAATAGGGAAGCCCAGCATTTGCTGATATGCTGCAAGATGGCATCGACGCCGATGATATTTAAATAGGTATCTTGTTGACCAGCAAAAGAGGCATGTGGTAAATCTTCAGCAGTCGCACTAGAACGTACTGCAAAGCCAAGTTCATCGCCAAACTGTGAGAGATAGTGAGTAACAGCTGTCACAACATCGGAAGGAATTTCTACTTCCATAATGATTTGTCGAATCATCCTGCTAATTTCACCAATTTGATCTCGATCTTCTACTTTTAGCCTTGTTAGTCGATTGAGCAAAGCATGATATGTTTCGTTTTGTTCGAGGGCTTTTTGATACCCCACTGTTGTAACACAGAATCCTTCTGGTACGTGTATTCCTTCGATTTTTGATAATTTCCCTAGATTTAACCCTTTTCCGCCAACGAGCAAAAGCTGCGTTTTTTCCACTTCATGAAAACCTAGAACCAATGAACTCATTCAATATCGCTCCTAACCATTAAATTGAGAAAAAAATTTTGACAAGAGTTTACCGACATGATATTATTAAATTGTAGGATAGAACAATTATGTCCATTTAATTTTATGCGGTCGTGATCTGATTATATCATTGTGTCTTTTTATATGCAATATACAAGAACCGGATGAAACTATCCAGGTTCTTTTTTGATGTTCCTCTATCATCCAACCGAAGTATCTCCCTCCCAATTTTCGAAACAGTGAACAACTATCTCTCAACTTATCTGTCTAGATTTTCCTGAGTATAACAGAAGGCCACTTGTTCGAGCCCTCCGTACTATTGCTTCAGCGGTTATGCAGATGAGGAATACAACCTTCTCCACCCGCTTCATTTTGGCTGGATAGAAGCTAAAATACTAAAAATGGAATGGTCTTGGATAGATTTCTGAGGAAATATCACATATATCTATGCAAAATGGCTGAGATTGCGAGTGTTTAACTATAATATAGTCACATATATCTATATGTTTCTTACGTATAGATGTTCTGCTGATGGTTTCTCCAGGTCCAGTGGTTTTATCTAGACAGGTCACACCTTTAGCCAAATAGTTTAGGTTTCTAGTGAAATATCATATATATTATTGCTTTCTTTTTCAGGTATACTATAACCTAATTGACTATCTAAACAAATATAAAGGAGTAACTTCACATCATGATCAACCGACTCACTGCACTATTTTCGATTCCCTCTTATGCCTTACTCTTTTTATGTATGTTACTGCAGGGAATGGGCATTTCACTCAGTGCACCTTTTTTATCCATTTATTTCACGGAACAGCTTGGAGTATCTGTCGGGATGTTTGGTATTTTTCTATCCGTGACGTTAATTGGCGGGATATGGATCAGTACGCTAATCGGGAAACGGTCTGACCTCGGCTTGAATCGAAAAAACATTTACCTTGTCGCCACACTCTGCAATGCTCTGGCTTATAGCGGATACTTGCTCATCCAGGATTTTACGATCTTGTTCATCTACATGACTGTGTTCACTGCCCTAGGTGCACCAGGGATGGCTCAATTGTTCGCCATTTCTAGAGAAGCTGTGAATAAGAGTAATTTTACTGAGCATGCGTTTGCTAATTCTACCTTGCGTTCTGCTTTCTCGCTCGGCTTTATTACAGGTCCTTTAATCGGTACCCTGCTAATCGCTGCTGTTGGGTTTAAGGGGATTTTCGCGGGTACGATCGGAGTTTTCCTACTTGTTGCCTTACTTATTTTCCTATTTCTCAAATCAAATACAGAACTGAAAAGAAATAATGCTGAAGTAAAAGTAAAAAGTTTCCGGCTGAGTCAGAACCGTAATATTCTGCTTCCCTTTCTGATTCTGATACTTATGTATATAGCTCACTGGACGAGCACCATCAATACCGCCCTCTTTATTACTAACAATCTAGGGGGAACGACAAGCGATATTGGTCTAGTCAGCAGTATTTGTGCTGCGCTGGAAATTCCTTTTATGATTATACTCGGTCTACTCAGTGCAAAGTACAGTAACCGAATCTTGATGATGTGTGGGGCCATTCTAGGAGGAGTTTATTATCTCGTTGTCATTAACTCAGGCGCGATGTGGCAGATGCTTGCAGCGCAAGTTCTGCTCGCCGTTTTTGTTGCCGTTATTTCAGCGATTGGCATTAGCTACATCCAGGATCTGCTACCAAGCATGCCTGGGTATGCATCCACACTCTACTCTAATTCATCCACGATCGGCAGACTGATTGGTAGTCTTGTTGGCGGGGGATTAGCCAGTTTTGTAGGTTACCGATATTCATTTGTGTTCTGTTTCATACTCATCATTATTTCTGTAATCATGCTCGTGGTAAGTGGACGTCACACAGTAAATGAACCACAAAAATTAGCGGTTTAATCCGCCTTTGTTGGCTTAATCTTCTAGCCCATTCTCTTCTAATGTGAAGATAATGGGTTTTTGTGCATTATCACCTACACCAATAATGGTGGTTGACGGAAAGGTCCGTTGTTTGGACCAACCGACATCATTTAACCCAGGAATTGTCGTACCCACGCATACAACATGTAGCCGACCTACTTATTAGCGGTTAATTGGATGTCCCAATGAGGTTTTGATCTGCATTCCCCTCTATTGGTTCAAATGCTTCCTTCAGTCGCTTATGTCCGCCTTGGGAGGAAAACCAAACATACGAGAATATTCACGACTAAACTGGGAGGCACTTTCATAACCAACCCGATACGCAACCTCAGTAGCATCCCCTGACTCTATTAACAAAAGACTCCGGGCTTCTTGTAACCGAAGCTGTTTTTGAAATTGAAGTGGGCTCATGTTAGTGATTTCCTTAAAGTGTCTATGAAATGAAGAAGTGCTCATACTAGCTACATCTGCAAGCTCTTCAACTTTTAAAGGTTGATCATAATGTTGGATAATTTGGTCGATTGCCCCCCTGATGCGATAGGTGTTACTTCCTTCCATTGCAATTTGCGCAAGCCTTGCTCCATATTGCCCTTGAAGGAGTCTATATATGATCTCTTTCTTATGAATAGGAGCAAGAAACGGTATGTCTTGAGGAGAATCGAGCAATTGAACCAAACGGAGTACGGCATCCAATATGGATAATTCGATCTGACCGACGAACATGGCTCGTGTAGCATCGTCCTTTGCATTGACATGAATTTGAGCGTCTTTCAATACCTCTAAAATTTCATTCTGACTAAAATCAAGTTTTATGCTCAAATACGGAACATCGGGTGAAGCCTTGATTACCTGCCCAATTACCGGAAGGTTCATAGATGTTATCAGGTAATTAGATGAGCCATATTCTAGGCGTTCCTCAGCTAGGAATATTTCTTTTAGCCCTTGAGTAACAAAACAAAAGGAAGGATTAAATACTCTGTAGGCAGGCTCTTCTACCTTTTCCGAACGAATAAGAAACAGTGAAGGGATCGTTGTCTGCAATACTCCTGATTGTTTACAATGGCGGTTAATCAGTTGTGTAAGGTTATACTGTCGGATTCTTAATTCTTCTATCATTGGCCCCTCCTTGATGCGTTGTTTTATATGATTATACGGCATTAGTTTGCTGAAAAGGAATGGTCTTAAGAGGATTAGGCAATGATTTGAGACGAATTAGATATCCGTTCTTTGTTCAGGAATGCATAATATAGACATGCCCTTGAGGTGCTACTGTTAGATAATAAGCGAGTTTTTGGGAAATAAACTCAGCACGTGCGTAGCATATAAGCGCTTTTCATAGCAAATATTCGTTGGTATCGAGGAGTTACGGTGTGGTGAATTATTTTAATCGATTAGTTGCTGACGCCGTAACTTCAGTTTCATTTCTGGCTTACCCGTATGTTCTCTAAACATGTGGCGTCGGAATAACCCTGTTATGGGTGTAGTGGATAAGATCAAAATATCTTATTTATTAATAACTTCAAAAAAATGGAGGGTTTTAAATGCAGAAAGTAATTTTAAACAATGGTGTTGAGATGCCTATACTCGGCTTTGGTGTTTATCAGATTGCAGATCCAAATGAATGTGAACAAACCGTTTATGATGCTATCATGGCAGGCTATCGTCTGATTGATACTGCTGCCTCTTATTTAAATGAGGAAGCAGTTGGAAGAGCGATCAAACGTAGTGGCGTGGCAAGAGAAGAGTTATTTATCACGACAAAACTTTGGGTACAGGATACTGGTTATGAACGCACCAAAAAAGCCTTTGAAAAATCACTAGAAAGATTGCAATTGGATTATTTGGATTTATATTTAATTCATCAGCCATTTGGAGATGTATATGGATCTTGGCGCGCTATGGAGGAGTTGTATCGTGAAGGAAAGGTCCGTGCAATCGGCGTTAGTAACTTCGAACCGGATCGTCTGATCGATTTGGCTATTCATAACGAAGTAACTCCCGCTATAAACCAGGTCGAAACGCACCCCTTCAACCAGCAAATCTTAAGTGCTAAATTTATGAAAGAAAACAATGTTCAGATTGAGTCCTGGGCGCCTTTTGCTGAAGGGAAAAATAACTTGTTCCAGAATGAGGTATTAGTATCTATAGCTGGAAAGTATAATAAATCCGTTGCTCAAGTGGTTTTGCGTTGGTTGACACAAAGAGAAGTCGTTGTGATTCCAAAATCTGTTCGTAAAGATAGAATTATCGAGAACTTTAGTAACTTTGATTTTGAATTAAGTCAAGAGGATATGGAATTGATTAGTACGTTAGATACGAATCAGAGCCTCTTCTTTTCACATCGCGATCCTGAAATGGTGAAATGGATGGGTACCCGTAAACTTGATATTTAATCGATACGAACATAAGGCTGCAGCTACTAACTAGCTGCAGCCTTTTTTCTTCGTTATCTGCTCGATTGCCATACAAAAATACGGGATATCCTCTTACAGACATTTTATGCGATCCGACAGCTCCTCATCGCACTCCAGCACTTCACCATTGTTCCGCATTACTTCGAATGCATCTACTATAGTTCAAATTGTATCCAGCCCACCCCATGTGTCCAGAGATTTGCCAGGTCATCATATACCAACAGAAACATGAATTATCGAAATCAAATACAGTGATTTGTCCTGTATAAAAATCGCGATTCCTGTCCAATCCGTCTAAAGTTGTAACCTTAGTGACTACCCCTCATGATAAAGGAGCAGCACAGCTCGAAATTTTTTATTACACATTTTCCAACATGAATTTTCCGATTTCAATCAGACTGTCCTCCGCTTGTGGTGTAACACCCACTTGATCGGCAAAGCCGTGGGAAAGTCCTTTGTACCGTACCGTTTTCACTTTGACACCTGACTCCTTCAGCTTTAAGGCATATGCATCATCCTCTATACGCAAAAAGTCATATTCGCCAAACAAAATAATGGTAGGCGGCATCCCTTTCAGATCTCCTCGCAGCGGGCTTATATGAGGGATTGTATCATCGGGCACTCCCAAATAATCGCCCAATGTGACACTTCCTAATGCGCCGCTCAACATATCCAGGATCGAACGAATCGGTTTATCCTGAGACGGGGATATTTCATAAACATCTCTGCGCTGCATATGTCCAATCATACCTGCTGCGTCCACACTTGGATATAGTAGTGCCTGTGCCTTCACCATCTGGGTTCCCTCATCCCGATCCTTCATTGTGCACACCGTAGCTAGATTCCCACCGGCGGAATCACCAGAGATACAGATGCGATGCGGGTCACCATTGAATTCTTCGGCGTGGGCATATATCCATTTCAACACCTCATAGCAGTCATCGTGCCCTGCAGGGTAAGGGTTCTCCGGAGCAAGGCGGTAATCAACCTGAATCGATACACATCCGGTATTCGCAACTACAAGCTTGCACATCTCATCCACCACGTCTGGCCCTCCTGCTACGAAACCTCCGCCGTGAATATAATAGAACACTGGCTGCAAGCCTGCCTTCTTCTTTTGCGAGGTATAAATACGGACAGGTAATGCCACATCGCCGTTCTGAACGGTAGCATGCCTCACATCAACGCCTTCAGTGATCGGTATGCTATTCACGCCATTCATCATCCGACGCATTTGAGCTGCGCTTTTTTGGATGTTTTTCTTTTTGCCGCCTTTCATCATCATCTTAATCATCAAGCCCTTGTAGCCTTTCAACATTGGCGCCATACTCTGATAAAAGCGAGGATCCAGTACACCAGGCTCATCGGTTTCAGGAATGGGCTTAATCAGGATATCTAGACCATTTTCATTGATTACATACTGCCTTTCAAGCATAGATTTAAGAAGTTGTTGAGAATATTTGCGTTCCATAATGATACTTCCTTTCGAATGTTGTATCCATTGGGCCTAATCTTACTGAGCTAGGACTAATGGTAAGTTTATTATTCTGGCTCGTCTTCAATAAGCTCGATTTATCTATATGATCGTTGTTGAATGGCATATTTGTAGTAGGTTTGCCATAACTCAATTATAGGTTTGGGCTTTCAGAAAAAATATCGATTTATTTCTTTTATTATATACTTCTTATATTGTCTCAAATGAGAGCGATTCCATTTATGTAGTCGAGAGCAAAAGTACCATATAAAAAAACAAAAAAAGGACGACGCGAATGTCATCCTCGTAGTATTATTTTTTGTTTATCGTGTTAATAGAATCACTTGCACCTCATGCGGCTGAACAACAGCATTTACTACAAAGTTCGCTGTCACTTGCTGCGACCGCATTTGAAATAACGGCAGGGACCGACTTTCAAGATAAGACCATTCTTCTGGACGCATGTCCTTGGGCGCACCCATATTTAGCCATTCGTCAAAGGCGCTTCCCCCAGCCGGACCTACAGAATACCTGCGCTCAGTATAAACACCCGGCATTAAGCCGTCCAGACAAATGTGGTACTTACGGGTATTGCGTATATTGAACACGTTGTACCGTTCGGTTTGAGTCAGGTGAGTGGTATGACGGTAGCGATAAAGTGTATCATAATGACAATAATTATATAAAAATATCTGTATTTCACTTTTCGAAGAAGTTATAAAATACCCGTCACCTTCAGATAGCAGGCTACTACCTGCATATCGCAACATCTGCAGGGCGCAATAGCAGCTTTTGGGCAATCCCCCGCGTGTGAATAAACCAAACCCTCCATGAAAAAGATCCGCCGAAGGAACGATCTCCTCCATATGGTCACTTAGCGACCAGTATCCCATAGCCTCAAACTGGTCGTAGTTTTCCAAAATGTTTTTGAAAAGAAAAGCGGATTTGTAGGAGGTATCGTTGCACAAATCACGCTGCCAAATGCTATTGCTCCACTCTTCAAGAATCACGGGCAGATTACCGAAACCGCGTTGGCGCAGCATCTTTTTGACCTTGTGCAACGAGTGCCCCAAAAACTGTTCATCGCCGCTTGCCGCAAGAGGAAACGCTTCATCCTCCGCCATGAGCTGTAGACCAGTGTCTTCCTGATCGGGTAATATGCTGTGATAAGCACGCAGAGCCAGTGAGTCGGGCATACAGTTATCCTTGCTACAAGACACCAGAAAGTCGCTGATATAATCACTCGAATCAATGTTGCTTCCTGGGCCGACGATATGAAGCTGCGGATTGATAGCACGGATCGCGTGGCTGGTCTCTCGGTAAAGCACCCAGTATTCTTCCATTGTAAACACACCATAGCCCGAAAACTCTGGACTCACGAAGGGAGCGAACCTCCATTCCCGCACTGACTCAATCCCATATCGGTCTATGAAATGTCGGACAAGAGAAGTCACAAGGGCGAGCCATTCGTCTAATTTTTCAGGCATAGATAGGATACTTGGCCTCTTGAATGGAAACACGGCTGCCCTCGCTAATGCAGAGGGCATATAACTGAATTCCACATAAGGTTTTAACTCCACTGAAAGCATGAAGTCCAGTACCTCATCTACATAAACAAAGTTATAATCTGCGCTGCCCGACAATTTGCTGACATACAGCATCATGTCATCGTCTAACAGACCTTTGCATCGCACATAGCGAAACCCAATCTCCTTTTGCATCTTTCGTATTTGCGCCTGTACTGCGCCATTCAACAGATCTTTGGCATATCCTGCATTAACCAACGTCCGCCAATTATGACTCAGCGACCGAATCTTACGGCTAATGTCCACATGAAGATCATGTACCTCGTTAACCTGGGGTCGGACAATGGATTGCTCGGGTTGATGCAAATGTCGCATCAGTGAAGAAAAATCGGTCGAGAATCCCTCGCTTGCGGTACCTTTCTCATTAGGCTCAGCGGCAACATGCTCATTTATGTGGCGGTATTGCCCTGGTGTAACGCCAAAGCGCCGTTTGAAGGCGTCGATCAATGCGTTGGCACTTGGAAACCCAACTTCTGAGGCGATGTCCGTGATCGTTCTTTCACTCCGAAGAAGAGTCACTGCCTGACTCAACCTGACATTCGTAAGGTAGGCAGTGAAAGTAAGACCAAGTTGTTTCTGAAATAAATGGGACAGGTAGGAGCTGCTTAAATAGACAGTGGCGGCTAGTCCGCTCAGAGTAATATTCTCCCGATAATGTCGGTGGATATAATCGGTGGCTTTGCGCAACCTTTCCCTGCTTGAGGATCTAGAAGGATCCTTTTGTTTGTTCTGCTCGAGAAAATTATGTACTAGATTGTTCAACAGTACTCCCACACGACTACGCAATAATATAGGTAAACGAGATTCGTTTTTGTAATAGGCCTGGAATACGCTAGCGAACTCACTGCGGAGTAAATCAAAGCGTGCCTGCTCCTCCTTCGGGTACAGAAAAGACTTACACTCGATAATAATACTTTCGATCTCAGGACAAAAAGCCGCCAAAAATGCGGGCGAGATAAACAACGATAGAGCCTTGCCCGAACCTTGCATGTCCAAGCAGTGCAGTTGGTAGCTATTCAACACAATGATGTCATCCTGCCGAACTTCATAGGCAAACTGATTGTCATCCAGCTGTAGTACCCCAGTTCCCTGCAAGATGTATAGCACCTCTAGTTCCTGATGCCAGGAAGCGATTGCGTCGTCAGGGAGGTTAATAGAAAACCGAAATTCCGAGGCTGCCGATGTATCTTCTTGCATACCTAACCTCCTATACATATATCTTAATGGACAGACTACCCTGTTAAGATTATAGCATTTCCGGGGTTTTGCCTTGTATCATGATTTCCCTTCTGCGAATAAATCACGTATGACTGAAGAATGGTCTTGTTTCTTCGATATAATGCGTCACTCATCCAAAATATAGTCATATAAAACCTTATTAAACCTCACCAGTCTTGCATCCTTTCCTTATAATATGAAAAATCCACAACCGAAAAAGGTTGTGGATTTGCTTGATGGAAGACGAATGGATCCGAAGATCACGTCACTCTTAATTTTGTAAGTGACTGCACACCTATTCTGTTAGTTTCATGATCGAGAAAGCTTCGTTACACGACCATCAACAATCCATTCAGCTACATAAACAGAACCTTGGGAATCTACACAAATACCATGAGGTGAGCTGAATTTATTATCACGATAATAAGACTTCGGCAAATTAGGCCAGCCCGTTTGTTTATATGCCTGTTGATCTTCACCTAAATGACAGATCAACCGATCATTCTTGTCGAAAATTGTAATGCGGCTATCCAAGTCAGGGATGTAAACTTCATCTCCTTGAAAATAAAAGCTACAAGGCATGTCCAAATCATCCATGATTACTCTTTTGAAATCACCTTGCAAAGTGAAAACTTGAATACGGTGATTGCCACGATCCGCTACGTAAACTTCTTCTTCACCTTGTCGTGTATCAATGGAAATGCCATGCGGACAGTTCAATTGTCCGCATTCTGTACCCTTTCCACCCCACGACCGGATATATTCACCAGCTGCTGTATATTGATGAATCCAGCTTTGACCATAACCGTCAGCTACATAAATATCGCCATTAGCAGAGACAGCTACATCCGTAGGTACAAATTTCAACTCTTCATTATAAATGTCCGCGCGATCTGGCGTTTCCAATGTAAGCAAGTGGTTGCCGCTTAAATCCATTTTCACAATATTACATCGCGAAGTATCTGTTACATAGAGGTATTCGCCATCCTGCTCTTTATTCAAGTAAAATCCATGTGCGCCGCCCTCAAACTCTTCGCCCCATGCCCCTAGAAATTGTCCGTCTTGATTAAATTTGAAAATCGAAGGTTTTCCCGTATGAAACACATAGACGTTATCTTCCTGATCAACGACAATTCCATGCGTATATCCGAAGTCCAAGTCAGCAGGAAGTTTGGCCCAACCTGGAACAAGATTATAACTACGTTCGGTATTACCTAATTTTATTTGATTAGACATTTGTTAGCCCCATTCCATATTCCCCAATACCAAATCGATGATATTAATGGAAGTTAGTTTGTCAAAAAGAACGCGTGAGTTGCAAAAAAACTAAGGATACACAATTGGATTAAGCGGACTTGCGGCAGCATCTCCTGCTTTTTGTCCTGGAAACCAGTTTGCTAAGTCATTTTTTTGTGCATTACTATCCGGTTCAGCAATAGAGAGCCCATCGGCAATATAGATAATGGTCATCACTTCACGCATTTGATCCGTTGGATTTCCCGGAGCGCTGTGAAGAGTCCATCCAGAGTGAAAAGTGGCGTCGCCCGCTGCCATTGCACCGTAATTTACCTGTTCTATGCCCTTACCTTCAATATAACCCTTGAAGGTTTTATGCGACTCATCCGATATTTCCTGCTTCGAGATATAGCCATTGTGTTGGGTTTCAGAAGCAAAGGTCATCGATCCAACTTCCTCCGAAATTGGAACAAGCGGCATCCATAGTGTTATTGTTTTGTCGGTGTCCAATGGCCAATAAATTTGATCCTGATGCCATGGCGTATGACCGCCTCCGGGCTCTTTGAACAATGCCTGATCATGGTAAATTCGTACTGATGGGACGCCCATGAGATCAGCAGCTACTTTTGCGAAGCGGCGCGCCAGCACAAACTTTTCAACAGAATCACTTATTTTCCATAGGTTGCCGATTTGAATAAATGCTTTACCATATGTATCCCGTTCATGCAGTGGTTTTGTATGGTTGTTATGTTCTTTGACGATCTCACTAATTACCTCACGATAGATGGAAATTTCATCATGTTTGGCTAGTCCTCTTACAATGGTATGTCCATCGCGTTGGTAATTTGAAATTTGTTCTTCTGGAAGATCATGTACCTCGTTCAAGCTAGGAAGGTTGTTTAATATGCTCATTTTGAATTCTCTCCTTTTCTGCTATTCATATATGATATAGCTTATTGTAAGAGATTTTGACAGTTTGGTCTTTGTGTGTGATGATTATTTTACTTGTATAAAATGACTGAATTTAAGGATGGCTACTATGAATCTATTTTCATTTGCTAATACGCACCCCATTGTCCCCTACATAAGAGAAAGTGATTTTGCAGTACGTTCTGCCTATTATCTCCCTTTCCGAAAACTCCTTGATTATTTGTTTATCTATATACAAAAGGGAGAACTAACGATCATTGCCGATGGAACCACATATGTGCTCGAAGAGGGGCAGTTCTGTTTGCTTCAACCTGGAACCGTACATGATTTGCAAGCTTTTACTCATAATACTACACCATTTGCCCATATGGACTTTTTCTTTCACGCTGATCGGGAGAAGAGCTTTCCGACAAAACCTGGACAAATCGATGTACATTCCTTCCAGCATTTGATGCAACCAAGGCTTAATGACTTCGAGGGTTTATCAATCCCGGTTTTGCTAGCACCGAGCAAGCCGTATCTTTACCGCAATTTGCTAATGGATATGATAGAAAGCTGGCTTGAACCGAATCCTTTATCTAAGCTAAAGGCGCAAGCAATAGCTTTACAACTCCTTCATCACATCATTCAAGACCATTATAATCCCGCCAATCTAAGATCAAGGCATCCTCATGATCTGGATTGGATCCCATCTTACTTTTCGTTTCACCTTGCAGAAACACTGAGCATAGAGGACTTAGCTAAGCGGACGAATCTTTCCACGTCTCGATTTCGGACGGTTTTCCGCGAGAGATATGGAGTTCCTCCACATCAGTTTCTAATTAATCTCAGGCTGGATCATGCTAAGGAACTACTGTCCTCTACTACATATTCGATTGCCAAAATAGCAGAGTTTTGCGGGTTTTCAGATGTCAGTCATTTCACAAATAGATTTCGCTCCAGTACGGGTCTATCTCCAGGAGTCTTTAGAGGAAAATAAACAGTGAAGTGGATCGTACCGAGCGTAACGACTAAATACCTAATCGGTTCATGGTTATCGTAGACGATGTCGCACTGGACCTATCCAGTCTGTCGCAGAAGCTACAGATAAGTCCAAAAAGCAGCCGTCCCATCTCAGGAACGGCTACCTTTTTTCTAACTCGCGATGATTGGTGCTAAAAACAAGCCTACTTGTAAATAACCGCTTTCACTTCATCACTCTCAATATTCGATTTATCATACCATACAAAACCACTATCGATGATAGGGGTAACCTTCTCGCCTTTTGCTGCAGCTACTGCTGCTTTCACCGTTTCATAGCCAATACCAACCGGATTTTGGGAAATGGCGCCCACCATTAGACCATTATTGATCGCATCAATTTGCGCTTGGCCGGAGTCATAGCCGATAACGGTAATTTTTCCTTCCGCTTTCATTTCTGTAACCGCATTAATAATACCGATAGCAGATCCTTCATTTGTACCGAAAAATCCTTTTAGCTTCGGATATGCCTGCATAATGGTTTTGGCTAGATCGGTCGACTTCAAGTGATCGCCGCCACCATATTGAATGTCGACAATTTTAATGTTCGGATATTTTTCTTTTATCCGGTTCATGAAACCTTCACTGCGATCAATCCCTGTGCGGCTCGTTTGATCATGACCAATAACCGCCACTTCTCCTTCTCCACCGATAAACTCTGCCATTTTGTCTGCCGCCATAGCAGCAGCAGCTATGTTATCCGTCGTAACTAGACTGACTGGAATATCACTTTCTACGCCGGAGTCGAAAGCAACAATAGGAATGCCTGCATCCTTCGCTTTTTGCAGATAAGGAATGGAAGCCTGACTGTCTAGTGCAGCAAAACCAATTGCACTTGGTGTTTTGTTCAAAGCTACTTGGAGCATTTCCAATTGCTTATCTACCTGCGATTCCGTTTCTGGACCTTCAAATGTAATTTCTACATCAAACTCGGTTGCTGCCTTCTCTGCACCCATCTTCACTGCTTGCCAAAATTGATGCTGAAACCCTTTGGAAATGATTGGGATGTACATTTTTTTGGCTATCGTGGGCTTCTCAGTAACTGCTCCTTTATTTTCAGGTGTCGCTGTAGGTGTCGTGTTGCCGCTACCGCCATTCGAACCACAAGCACTTAAAATCATTCCACAACCAAGTAGCATTACGAGCAAACCATTTTTCATTTTCATATCCAAATCCCCTTTTCAATTAAATAATAAATTCTGATCTATATCATTTCCATAGGAAATAATAACTTGGGTCAAGCTTTGCGGCGTCGCAAATTATCCACATAAACAGCCAACAAAATAACGAATCCAACAACAACCGTTTGCCATTCCTGCGGGACCGATAGAATACGGAGACCGTTTGTAAGCACGCTCATGATCAAAGCACCGATGACTGTACCAACAATCGTACCTTTGCCTCCGCTGAGCGAGGTGCCACCGATGATGACAGCTGCAATTGCTTCCAGTTCATAGCCCATGCCGAGCGAGGGCTGCGCCGAATTAAGACGAGAAGCCATCAGTATGCCGGCTAGCCCGGTGAATACTCCCGTGATCGTGTAAATAACTATCTTCCAGTTGCGTACATTGACCCCAGACAAACGTGTCGCTTCCTCATTGCTTCCGATTGCAAAGTTATATCGGCCAATTATAGTACGAGTAAGTAAAACGCTTCCAACAATCGCCGCAATAAAGAATATAAGCACTGCATTCGGAACTTCGAAGCCAGGAATCAGATCACCAAGCAGCGATCCCTGCGAAATCTCCATGAATACTGGGGATTTCGTAAAATAGATCGGCTTCGTCCCCGAAATGACGAGCGCAAGCCCTTTGGCGATCATCATCATTGCGAGCGTGGCGATAAAGGGGGGGATTCCAAATCGTGAAATCGCAATTCCTGAAATCAAGCCACATACCGCACCAGTGAGTAATCCGCCAATAATTCCGATATACACGGGAAGTCCCAACGTCGTAATAAAAACACCCGTCATAACCGAACAAAGAGTCATAACTGTACCGACCGATAAATCAATGCCTCCCGTTATAATTACAAATGTCGAACCGAGCGCAAGTACACCAATAACTGCAGTTGAGAGCAAAATTCCAACTATATTGGAAAAATGAAAAAAATTACTTGAAGCGATTGAAAAAAAGATAATTAGTAATATCAAACTGCCGAAAGCCAAAAACTGCTCTAGTGCTGATTTGAACGAAAATGCTGGTTTTTTTGCAGCTATCATTGCTTCTTTCATACTGAAATCCTCCTATTCCTCTCTCTCTGTCTTTGCTGAACTAGTCCGATTCGTAGCGCAGGCCATAATTTGCTCCTGTGTAATGTCATCGTCATTATTAAACTCTCCGGTAATTCTACCTTCGCACATCACGATAATTCTATGACTGATCCTCAAAATTTCGGGAAGTTCTGAGCTAATCATAATAATCGACTTGCCTTGTGCCACCAAACTTTCAAGTAATTTATAAATTTCGCTCTTTGCCCCGATGTCAATTCCTCGAGTAGGTTCATCGAAAATCAAAATATCGCAGTCCCTCGTCAGCCATTTACCTAGAATAACCTTCTGTTGATTTCCACCGGACAAAAATTTCAATTTTTGTCCAATACTCGGAGTTTTCACTGTCAGCTCCTCAACGATTTTTATCGAGGTTTCGGAAATTCGATTATTATTAATCCAACCTAAGCCTTTAGTGAAATCATTCATTGTGGCAAGTACAACATTCGTCTTCACATCCATATCGAGCAAACAACCTAAATGCTTCCTGTCCTCTGATAAATATCCGATGCCGTGCTTGACCGCTTGATGCGGACCTGTAATCTTCACTTTTTGGTCATGAATAAAAATTTCGCCAGCATCGATCTGATCAGCCCCAAAAATGGCCCGCGCCAATTCTGTTCTGCCTGCTCCAATCAAACCGGCGATTCCTAAAATTTCGCCTTTTTGGAGCGAAAAACTGATAT
Source organism: Paenibacillus macquariensis (assembly GCF_900156375.1). GTDB lineage: Bacteria > Bacillota > Bacilli > Paenibacillales > Paenibacillaceae > Paenibacillus_AQ > Paenibacillus_AQ macquariensis. The sequence goes on along the minus strand of NZ_FTNK01000021.1, from coordinate 20,501 downwards.
CTTGGAGAGTATTCCTGCGCATCAGACCCTTTACCTGCAATACTGTCTCCGATTTGCCCCCCGTATTGCGTTCAGACTTCGCTGGTTGATAAATTTCCCTCCCGACCATCATTGCGATAATTCGGTCGATACTCACGTCAGCCGTCTGCATCGTGTTGATATAAACACCGTCCCGCATAACTGTAATCCGATCCGTAATCCGTTTTAATTCTGCCATTCTGTGGGAAATATAAACGATACCGACTCCTTTTAGCTTTAGCTGCTCGATCATTCTGAACAAGTCATCAATTTCAGAATCACTTAATGCAGCTGTCGGTTCGTCCATAATTAACACCTGTGATTCGTACGACATGGCTTTAATGATTTCCACCATTTGCTGCTTGGCCACCGTAAGCTCCGAGACCTTCATCGTTGGAGAAATATCCAAATTCATTTGCTTCAGCAGCAACTCCGTTTTTCGGTTCATTTCCTTATCATCTAGAAATAAGCGAATCGCCTTACGGGGCTCCCTGCCGATAAAAATATTTTGAGCGACAGTTAGATCCTGCGATAGATTCAGTTCCTGATGAATCATGCTGATCCCTAGCTTCTGTGCCGTAGCTGTATCGGTGATATCCACCTTCTTGCCCTTATAGAAAGTGCTTCCTTGGTCCTTCTGATACACGCCCGTCAGCACTTTCATCATGGTCGATTTGCCCGCGCCGTTTTCACCAACAAGTGCGTGTACTTCACCCGAACGCAATTCGAATTCACACTCCTTCAACGCATGAACGCCGGCAAAGTTTTTCACAATACCTTCCATCTTCACTAGCGGGTGCTCCATCATATCACCTCTTTTAAAAACTGTACTGCATGCTCTTAATGTAACTGTACAGCTTTGTTTGCTTCACTTACATGTAATTTTATCTTTTAAAAGTTGAATAATATCGTGAAAAAAAACATGCAAGATCATGATCCTGCATGCGTCTATTCAAACGTTACTTCCATCACATGATGGACAACCTTTCCAGCTGGGCATATTGTAAAAGCAGCCGCTCCCAAAATGGGACGGCTGCTTTTGTATTAACGTACTATGATTATCTGTTTAACCTCATATTTGCTCTTTAATCCCCAACAAAGGGGAACAAAAGCTTCTGATTCTCCTCTTCGTACATGTTTTGTTTTGTTATGAGTAGCGAGCCCGTATCGATAAGCTTGGAAACCTTAGTACCTTTGACAACCTCTACTGCCGTCTTAATACTGAGATAACCCATTTGAAAAGGTCTCTGGATTACGGTAGCTTTCATCAAACCTTCATCCAGTAACTTGATCTCGTTGAAAGAGCTGTCTAACCCGATCAGCTGCACCTTCCCTTTTAGTCCCAATTCCTGAATCGCTCTTCCGGCCCCAACAGTTGTCGGCTCGTTCAAACCGATAATTCCGAACAAATCGGCATGCGCTTGTAACATTTCCTTAGCTAATAAATAGGCGTTTTGCTCGGATCCTTCGCCATTGTATGTCCCTAGTACCTCGATTTCAGGATGATTCTCCATCACTTCAAGGATGCCTTTTTCCCTATCGATTTGAGAAGCGGCATTTTTAAAGTAGCTGATGATCGCTATTTTGGCCGGATGTTTAATCAAATTTATCATTGCTTTGCCCGCTTCTCTGCCGGCGTTGAAGTTGTCTGTGGCCACGACACTATCAGCAACGTCGGATTTAATCCCCGAATCGACGATAATAAGCTTAATGCCGCTTTTCTTTATTTTATCCGAAACGGGCACGATCCTCTCATAATCGGTCGCGGCTAATACGATCGCATCCGGTCGATTCTCTATCGCCTTTTCCACAAGGGAAATTTGATCGTCAACATCCGTTTCCGATGCCGTCCCCCATACTTGAACATTAACATTGAACTCTTGTGCGGCTTCGTGCACGCCATCGGTTAACACCTGCCAGAATTCGACCGATGTATCGATCGTTTTAAGTATTACTGTAACATCTATCTTCTTTTTCGCAGATAATCTGTTATATCCATAAGCAAAAACGACCGTCGTAATGAGAAGGAATGCAACTGCACTTATTAGCCACTTTCGGATTCCTTGCATGTCTCTCATCCTCCAATACTTAGCGTGATTTGGGAATACGAATATATACGGTTGTTCCGACGCCTAGAACGCTATGGTAGGTCAATCCGTATCTCTCCCCGTAATATAGCTTAAGCCGCTCATGAACATTTCGCACTCCGATCCCTCTTCCGCTCTCCATTACCGCCGTTGAAAGAAGAAGCGATTTCAATTTTTCCTCATCCATGCCATTTCCGTTATCTTCGATAATCACAATAATATCCGTTTGCGTCTCCTCGGAAGCGATTCGGATAAAACCAGGCCCCTGCTTCATCTTAATACCATGATAGATGGCATTCTCGATAAGGGGCTGCATTATGATTTTGATGATCCGATATTCCAGCACCAATTCGGATATTTCAATATGATAATCCAATTTATTTTTATAGCGCATCTTTTGGATCATCAAATAGTTCGTAATATGCTCGATTTCGGTTCTAATCGCAACCAACTCGTCGTTTTTGCTGATCGATGAACGAAACAGCTTGGCAAGTGCCGAGGTCATCAATACGACTTCCCGAGATTTGTTGCTCTCTGCCATCCACACAATGGAATCTAGCGTGTTATAAAGAAAATGCGGATTGATCTGGGCTTGCAGTGCGCTAATCTCGCTCTTGCGTTTCTGTTCCTGATCCGATACCGTTTGCGTCATCAGTTCTTTAATTTTGCCGACCATCATATTGAAGGCTCTTGCAAACCTCTGGATTTCTATCGTTTTGGAGACCGGCACGTGGATGTCGAAATTACCATTTTCCACTTCTTTCATATAGCCCTGCAATCGTTTAATTGGTTGGGTCACTCGCTGCGATAAGAACAGAGAAATAATAATTGCAATGATGATACAGATAGTTCCCAGAAAAACAATGGAAAGCAACACTTCATTCTGATTGTCGACCAATTCGTTCACGTAAGAAACTCCAACAATTTTCCAACCAAATTCGGAATCCTGAACCGTATACATACGACTGTTGCTACCTTGGCCGCTTATGAAAGTTCCGTTTCTGACTTCAAGAACTTTATCGATCACTTCTGATTTTAAATTACTGTATATCAATTGCTGCTGGGGGTGATAGACAATTTTGCCGTCTGAATCAATGATGAATAAATAACCCCTTTGACCGAGCCGAATATCCTTAAACATATCGTTCATAACGCTGAAATTCAAATCTACCAAAAATATGCCCAGTTTCTTATTACCGTCTTTACTAACCAGTTCTCGGCTTAGCGATACAACCCAAGGATACCGATCTTTAAAAATAGGCTGCACGTGTGAAGGGGATATAACGCTGTTCCCGTCATTGTTCTGTGCGTTCATATACCAATTCATACTTGTAATATCGACAAACGGATTTAATTCCAGTTCTTTACGACCGGACACGAACTGTCCTTGATAGCCAAATATGTTAGCAGAGCTAATATCCGTTCGAGATACTAGCATCGCCCCTAGCATGTCCGAGATTTTTTCCTTATAGTCCCTCTCCTCCTGTAAGCTATTAAACGTATTTGAAGACAAAAAATCTTGGACGGCATAGTTGCCAGCTACAAGATCGGACATTGACTTCATACCATTAATGTAGGATTTAATATTGTTGTTTACCTGTTTCACGAGCTCTGTCGTGTAAGTCTCCGCCGTGGACTTAACTGAATCCTTAGTCAAATAATAGGAAGTAACACTCATAATAATAATGGTCATCAAAATGAGAGAGACCGAGGAAAGTACCATGTTCGTCTGAATACTAGGCAATCGTGAAAAAAATTTCATCCGTATCACGCATTCCCTGTTATCATTTTTTGGCGATAATCTGTTGGCGTTTCTCCCGTATGCTTCTTGAACACGCCGCTGAAATAATGAGGATCGCTATAGCCGACGGCATACGCAATCTCGTAACTCCTCAAGGAGGATACGTTTAAAAGTTCCTTCGCTTTTTCCATACGCAGATGGGTTACGAATTCTATGAATGTTTTGCCGTTGGTTTGCTTAAATATGATGCTGAAGTAACTTGAGCTCATGGATACGTGATGGCACACGGACTTTAACGATAATTTCGAATCCATATAATGCTGCTTAATGTACTCTATCGCTTTCGTGACCTGAAACACACTTTGGTGTTCTCGCATGTTTTTGATGATCCCAACCACTTTGGTGCATTGATCCTTCATCCATAATTCAACTTCATTCAGCACGGTAAACCGAGTAATTTGAGTTATTGGAGTTTGGTTTTCTCCGAACACTTTTATGTAGTCAATGCCCATCGCATAAAGCGTGTGCATAATCGTCAATACGATTCGTTGAAGGTACATTTGACAAATATCAAGTGGAAACACATGTTTTCGGAACGTAATGAAGAGTTGATCGATCCATTCGTCCATCTCTTTCGGTGTTCCAGTTTTCAATTTGGTCATCAACTCGCTTTCCCAATCAAGCACCGATAACAATTCTGGCCGCTTGTGTTGCTCTATATCCGATATACAAATTATTCGGTTGGTACCGATCACAAAGCGATAATCCAATGCCGCTAATGCTGATTGATGAAATCGCGGAACTTTGTCAGCCAAATTGCAGACATGTCCGATGCCTATCGATAGTTTAACAGGTAAATAATTGGTGATCGTGCTGTGAATTTCATCGGCCACCTGCGAGGATAGATCATTCAATTCATCCGCATTTACACTTGAGATTAATACAAGTACCCGATTTTCCCGATCCCTGAAAATGAGCGTATCTGAGCGTTCAGCTATAACTTCCTGGGTAATGTTATATACGGCAAAACGGATAAGTTCCTCGTCGGACAAAGTCGAAGGCTGGCCCAATACAAACTCGTCCACATCTATGGCCAGTTCGATCACGAAGGATCCATTCCACTCAATATCAAAATAACTGAAGCCTTCTTTCATTTGTTTCCCTGTCATTGGTGAGGTCGCCAATCGTTCTAAAAAACGTTCTTTTAACAGAGGTAGACTCTCTGCCAATTGACGTTTCAACTGCTCATAATCTTGTATCTGTCCTCTTTCGCCGTCCAACTTATGGCGCACTTTACTTATCACCGTCTCAAGCTCTGCTGCCGTAATCGGTTTTAATATAAAGTCGACGACTTGCAATTTCAAAGCCTGCTGCGCAAAATCGAATTCATCGTACCCTGTAAAAATGATAACCCTCACCTGCGGATAACGAATGGAAAGTTCACGTGTCAGCTCGATGCCGTTCATGAACGGCATCCCAATATCGGTCAATACGACGTCAGGCGTATGACGGTCAATAAGGGTAAGCGCTTCCAATCCGTTCTCGCAAGTGCTAATGCATTCAAAGCCAAGCCTTTCCCAGTCCATCTGATCTTGTATCGCTTCCCGAACCAATGCTTCGTCGTCGACAATCAACAACTTATACATGAGATCCCCTCCTTGTTATTTAATGAATCACGGTTTTTGATTATCCAATTTGAGGTATTAACATATTGAAATAATAGATCGCCCTTTGTGTAAAATCGTATGCACCACATAACGAATTGAAAGAGGTGAATTCATGGAAAAGTTTACCACATCAAAAAAACTAGTTCAAACACTTCTTAATGAAGAAGGATGTGAAGAAGATCGGATCCTGAACTGGTGAAATGGATTAGTACCCGTAAACTTGATATTTAATTGATACGATCATAGGGCTGCAGCCAGCGGAAATTGGAACGGAAATTAAGTAGCCGTTTCCCATTACTGTGCATTGTTACTCGTGGGCTGGATTTGTACCTGGGCGTAACGAATCTGAAGGAAAGAGAAAAGCTGCTAAAAAAGCCGCCGAGATGGCGACTTATTCGGGATTTCTTAATATAGATTTCATTTGGAATTTTGTATTTGATCCGTCTATAATTTCAGTAGTTTTTCTGCATTTATATGAGTTATCTTTTCTTTATCCAGACTACTAATTGGGGCATTTTCTATAAAAGCTCGAGCCTCATCATTCTTAATAAAAGGGTAATCTACAGAATACATAATCCGATCTGCACCCATAATCTGCATGTTCATCATCAGTTGTGGAAGACTCCACATACCGCTTGGCGTCACGTACATTTGGCTCGTAAAATACTCAGATACACTACGCTCTAGATGTTTGGCCGCTCCAGATAAAGTTGAGTCCATTCTGTCCAAAAATGGAGGAATCATTTCTCCCCAATGGCCTAGAATAATTTGCAAATTAGGATACTCATCAAAAACTCCACCAAGAATCATACGCATTGCATGAATGCCTGTTTCGGCATGCCATCCAAAACCTGATGTAGCAAACCGAGTGCTGACAATCGGGTCAAAACCGCCATAATAAGATTCCTGTATTCCCTTCGATATTAATGAAGGATGTAAAAAGAGTGGAACATCCAGTGCAGATGCCGCTTCAAGAATAGGACGAAACTTCACGTGATCAAGAAACAAACCATCAGTACATCCGTTTATCATAAACCCTTTGAAATTTAGCTGACGAACTGCTCTTTCTAATTCGATTGCCGCCTGTTCTGGCGCAGCAGTTGGTAACATGGCGAATCCAACAAAACGATCAGGATGTGCTTTTATGGAATCAGCCAAATAATCGTTAGCTTCTTTTGCGAAATAAATAGCTTCAGATGGAGGAAGGATCTGTGCTCCCGGAGCTGAATACGACAGACACTGAATGTCGATTCCATTCGCATCCATATTCGCTAGGCGCAGGTTCTCCATATCGATCAGCTCTTCCGAATTGGGAGAGCCTCCTAGTCCATTATTACCATAAGCTTCATAGAAATGAGGTGACAATTTTTTGACCTGTTTTTGAATATCAGCATTTAGTGCAGGATTTGTAAAATGTTCTTCAAGCGCAATAATTTTCAATTTTAAACACCAACCAGTCCATTAATGTATGTATCTCTTTCGTTGTAGTTACTTCTTAAGTATACGATGTGATAAGGCAAATTGGGAAATTTGTATTTTTTAACGTTATCTATTATTTTAACCGTGATAGGGAATATCGAAGTTACGTCTGCTGATATGGAACCCAACAATCTCGTTATTCCACATATCCTTAATAGCCGATAGGTAAATCTTCTTATCGAATACACGATATTGTGTAACCTCCGTTACCCACTAAGAATCATTAGCTTGTCTCTACAGTCTTCTATTAAAGGTAAACAAATAACGCGCTGGCGAGAGAATAGTTATCTTCTCTACCTACGCGTTATTTTGTAATTTATTGATTAATTAATGAATATTATGCTTTTTGAAATTACCGCCCTTAACTTCTGCTACATCATATACTACAACAAAGGCATTAGGATCAATTTCATGAATGATTTCTTTTATTTTGCTTTCTTCCAGACGGTTAATGACACAAGTGATTTCTTTGAATTGTTCATTTGAGTAGCCGCCGTAAGCATCTGTATAAGTTGATCCACGACCTAATCGGTCACGAATCGTTTCTACCATGATTTCGGGTTGATTTGTGATGATTTTAAATGTTTTAGATCCGCTCAAACCTTCTTCAACAATATGAATTACTTTAGAAGCAATATAATATGCGAGTGCTGATAGAATCGCCCCTTGTAGACCAAATACTGTTGAAACAACTATAAAAACAAACATGTTTAAGAATAAGATTAGATCACTCGTACCAAAAGGTAATTTACGTGAAAGTAGTACCGCTAACATATCGATCCCATCTATTGCTCCACCATTACGCAATGCTAACCCCATACCAAAACCGATGATAATCCCACCAACAACGGTAATTAACAATGTATCACCTTGAATAATCGTTGGTACATTGTGCATAAAAACAGTACCAACTGCTAGTGATGCAATACCGATAACGGAATAAATAGCAAAACTTTTACCAATTTGCTTATATCCTAGCCAAATAAAAGGGATGTTAATTACGCCAATTAGCAACCCTAACGGTAATCCAAACAATTTTGATCCAACGATACTTAGGCCTGTCACACCACCGTCTGAGACGTTGTTAGGTATTAATACTGCTTCTAGACCATATGCAGCTATAAGAGCCCCAATAATAATTAATAATACTCTTGAAAATATCTTTAGTTTATTTGATTTTTGTTGTCTCTTTCCATTCATTAAGTTTCCCCGTTTCAAATAAATTCTTCTTATCATTAAAAGTAAAAACCCTCCGAAAGTGCTTTCTTTCGGTATATAATGGATCACTTGGACAAGAACTGATAAAAAACAGTCTATAACATTTATCACTGTTTTGGCAAATTGAGTCACATCATCCATATAGGATAAAAACATATTCCTATCTAGGTTTTTACGTATAGATAAAAAAGAACCACACAAGTTTTACTAACTTACCAGTGTGGTTCTCATCTATTTCTTTCACCAATATACTTTGTTTGGCCCACATGAAATTGATCCAGCTTAATCTCAGCAGGTAAGCGCTCCGCCCCCACACTAAAAGTAAGCTCTCCACTTCATTTCGTTGTTGTCTTTATAGTTCAGACCTTTTTCCTGGTAAGGGTTGTTCAAATGTACTTTGTACTTACCATTGAACTGTCCATGGTCACCCTAAATCAAAAAAATCGTAATTTTCATATATTTTTGAATCAAATGACCGTCTCGTAAACCACATCGAGTCCAGTACATCCTAATTCCACTCCTCCTGATCGGTTTTCCAACACAAACCTGACCTTAGAACAATGCCCCCACAGACTTACAGCGGGGGCATTGTTCTAAGGTCAGATGAATAATATTAAACGATAGCATAATCAATCATATGCGGAGCAAAGAACTACTCAAAGGAGGGAAGTCATAAAATGTCGACATCAAATCGAACAAACATGGTTTACATTATGACCAATATGGAAGTAATGAACGAAGTCATTGCTTTTTACCGGAACTGAATGGAATACTTACCTTTATGGGTTCATACCCCACGTATGGAAATGGTACTGGTACAAGGAAAGTCTCATCTGTAACAGCAAACGATGGCATCGATCCCCTTGTGTCACAAGGATCACTTTCTATATCTCGTGATGGTCGTTTCTTATTTGCAGTGAATGCAGGCAGTAATAGTATCAGTAGTTTCATCATTACCGACAGCGGAGGACTTGTTCTTGCCGATGTGAAGCCATCGGAAGGTGCTCAGCCAAATAGCGTAAGTGAATTCGGTAATCTTCTTTATGTTTCAAATGTTGGTAATGCCGGCAATAACTTCGCATCCAATATCACTGGTTTTCACATTGAGAATAACGGACGTCTTACTTATATTCCGGGTTCCTCCCATTCTCTAAGTACGATCAACGCTCAGCCTGCGCAGGTTTTATTCACACCAGATGGCAGTAAAATCGTTGTATCTGAGTTTACTACTGACCGACTAAGTGTATTCCGTGTTAATAAAAATGGCACGGTTACAGGACCAATCATTAATGATTCTAATGGCACTAGGCCGTTAGGATCTTATTTCCTATCCTCAGGAATCCTTTTAGTTACAGAAGTAGCTTCAAGCGCGCTGTCATCATATTCTATGAGTGACAACGGGATACTTGATGTTATCAGTGGTTCTGTACCGAACGGCCAGAAGACAGCATGCTGGGTTACAACTACGAGGAATGAACGTTTTGCATATACCTCGAATACCTTAAGTGGTACAATATCCACCTTCCGAATAGAAGACAATGGAAAACTAACGGTTCTCGGGCATATTACGAGTACTCCAGTTGGCACACCTACAGGTATACCAATAGATTCTGGAGTCAGTAAAGATGGTCGCAATTTATACACCCTGAATGGTAATCAGGGCACAGTCTCAGTATTTAAAATCAAAGATGATGGTAGTTTAGTCAGTTTACAGGTTGCTACTTCAACCCACTACCCGTATTTTGGATCGCAAGGTTTAGCTGTTCTTTGATTCTGATTGGTTCATATCAAGTTAATAATCTACTTTTCAAAAAATTCTTTAGCATATTGTACAACGCCATGGACATCTGAAAGACCACCATCAATAAGCTCAACTGCCATATAACTATCTTCAGAAACTTCGAATGGTGCTTCTATACCATATTGACTGGCTTTTTTATAACCGAACTTCGGATAATACTTATCATGACCCAAAACAATGGAACCCTTATATCCAAGCTGTGCCGCGATTTTGTGGCCTTCCTTAATCAGTAGCTTCCCTATGCTCTTGCTTTGCATTTCTGGTAATACAGCAACAGGTGCAAGAGCAATCAGAGTTTGATCACCCACTTTTATTTCTGTAAAAAGAATATGACCCACGATTTTGTCTTCGTATTCAGCTACAAGAGACAACTCCGGAATATACTCCGTCGAATTCCTAAGCCTATTTACCAAATTATGCTCATCATGGTCTGAATAGTCAGCATCTTCAAATGCTTTTTGTACTACATGGTAGACTTCGTTAACGTCTTCTATTTTTTCTTGTCTAATTATTATATTCATTGGTTTAACCTCGCTCATCATGCGAAACGTAGTTTTATTTATAAGCATCTCATTTCTATTCGTTTATAATATTTTATAATCATCTATGTATAGACGAACGCCTATATTCAATTATACTGCCCGTTAATTCAAGAGCAAGTACGTAGTTTCGTCCCGATGCGACAGAAAAAGACCAACAATTAACATGTTGACCGACTTCAGTAATTCCTTATTCAACTATCGTGTCCCGTTAGTTGAATAGTCCATACTAATAACCTATATCCAACTGATGCTTTGCATAAGCCGCTGCCCCTATCATACCTGACCGTCCACCAAGTTGTGCAGTCACCACACTGCAAGCATTTGAAGACAATTTAAGCGCATGATTACGGATGGTTTCGCGGACGGTATGTAGGAGTCTGTCTCCAGCGGCTGATACACCACCACCAATAATTATTAATTCAGGATTAAATAAGTTGACTACATTTGCAAGACCAAACCCTAGAATTTCACCAGTTTCGTGCATGACCTCTATAGCCAATGAGTCGTTCAAGTCATAGGCGTCCGAGATCATTTTCGCATTGATCCGGCTCGGGTCGCCTTCAACCCAGGTCTGAATAATACTCTGCTCTCCGCTTTCCAACTTTTCAACACAGGTACGTACCATGCCTATGGCAGACACATATCTACCCAAACAACCCGAACTACCACATCTGCATGGTCGACCCTCCCTGTACATGTTCATATGCCCAATTTCTCCGATGCTGGAAGTAGTACCATATAGGACCTTTCCATCCACCACAATCCCAGATCCCAATCCAGTTCCAATGGTAACTAGCACTAAGTTTTTAAATCCTTTTCCAGCTCCAAAATACAACTCTCCGTAAAGATTTACCCGGACATCGTTGTCGATAAAAACTGGGAATGAAAAGTCTTTATTCATCTCCTGGACAACGTGGATATTTTCCCACCCTGGAAAGTTAGGTGAGAATATAGAAAGCCCTTCCTTGGGATTGAGCAATCCGGGAATACCTAATCCCATACACAATACATTTTCGTTGGTAATATGATGAAGCTGCATCATCTCACGGATAATGTTTTTAATTGTTTTTATCACATGATCAGGACCTTCGAAAGCGTATGTGGGATCGCTTCTTTCGGTTACAACTTGTAAATTCTCATCTAGGATTGCTGATTTGATATTTGTTCCACCTAGGTCAATGCCAATAATATAGTTCGGTGAATGATTCATTATAAATCCCCTTTTTTTGCTTTGTCGATTTATACAATTCTAGTTAGTAGTTAAACTATCCTGCCCGTTAGCGGAACTAATTGCTGCCACGTGGCACCCCTGTTAGTTTACCGTTATTCAACTATCTCTTACTAAGTTTGTAATAATTATATTGTCTACTTTCAATCTCAATATTGTATTGAAATTCAAAACCACATTTTTGTATCACTTTATTCGATGGGACGTTACGTATCTGAGCTATAGCGATGAGTTCCTCGACATTGGTGTTTTCAAATAAATACTTAATTAAACCTTCCGCAGCTTGGGTCGTGTAACCCTTGTTTGTATGGTGTTTTGAGATTCCATAAAAAATCTCTCTATTTGGTGGGGGCAACTTATCCAATATTCCTGTACAACACCAGCCGATAAATTCACCTGACTCTTTGGATATGATACCCAATCGCAAACGAAGTTGTCCAATATCTCCATCTTTTGAAACAGCATTTAAAAACCCTTTGTTCTCTGGTATTTCATAATTCTTTATCCAGTCTTCACGTTGTTCCCTTGATACGTTCCAATCAATCAAAAATTCATATATTTCAGGTTGCCAGGTAATGTCTTGTAGGTCGTCCAAATCCTCAATTATGTATTCTCTTAAAATAATATCCTTGCAGTCAATCTTAAACACGTTTTCTTCCGAAGTGGAATGAGTATTTGAGCTCATCAATTTATCTCCCTAATACATATTTCGTAGATTGCACTACCACGTATTATAATAACAAACTGTAAGAGGTCATGGCTGGTAAAGATTAATTATAGCTAAACATAACTGCTCGTTAGTTTAATGAATTATGGTTAAAAGCGGGATTATAATCTATACCTATCCCCTCTTAGGACCAACAAAAAAAGCTGATCTTCAACAAGATCAACACTTAGTGTTATTTTATCCATTTTTTTATTCATTCTGGCATAAACCATCGGCATCTCAGAAGGACCTGTAACAACCACTAATGAACCTCGATAGCTTTGATGAAGGAAAAGTCTTGAATGAGCGGTAATAAGTGCTCAACTCCTAAAGCCTTGGGTAACCTGATTGTAATCTCCATGAGTATATCTGAAGTTCCCTTATCTTTTTCCACATGAAAATTTAAAAGGGTAATATCTTTTTCCTTAAGCATTTTTTGAATATAACCCACAGCTCCGGGTTCGTCGATTAAACGGATCGCCAAATGCTCGGTCTTGGGAGCGGATATCCAGCCAAAACGACTGTGCAACAGCATTTGAGCCGCAAGGATAAGCGCAGTAACCCCTATGCCGATTACATAAAGGCCGGAGCCGATTGCCATACCTATACCCGCCGTTGTCCACATCCCTGCCGCTGTAGTTAGTCCTTTTATCGTTTGCCGCTGCATAAAGATCATCCCTGCTCCAAGAAAACCGACTCCGCTAACGACTTGAGCGGCTATCCGGGACGGATCGAGCGCAATATTTTTCTCGCCCAGAATGTCTTGAAAACCATATTTGGAAACCACCATCATCATGGATGCTCCGATAGCTATAACAAAATGAGTTCGAATACCCGCTTCCTTCATACGGCTTTTACGTTCGTACCCGATAATCAGCCCGCAAATGCCGGCTAAAATAATACGCAGCAAGTAATGATATTGCATTAAGACTCACCTCCTGTTCGTATTTCTCATCAATCTAGACTATCACTGACATCTCTCAAATCTATTCAGATAACTTCACTTTAGCACTTAAAATCATATTGTAACTAGGTGTAACAACCATCGCTAGACCTCCGTAAGTCTCCTTAAATTGGGGACTTAATCCGTACTATTGGCAGATTAAATAAAATTTCTTGCTTAAATTTATTATTCTCCCGTGTCTTTTCTAAATTTGTTCTACACGATCTTGAAACTCCCCTGCTTGTTACTTCAATGAAATAAGCAGGCACCGCAGCGCCTGCTCATTAATATATCATTGAAATAGAGTTTCCCCGTTAAAGCAACAATATTACCAACTCAACCAATAATTTCACTTTATTCGATCTATTGCATCTAAGTAATCTAGAAGGCGTCCATTATCATGCCATTGACCGTACATTTTGTTTTCTTTAGTGTTTGTTATCAACTTGTCTAATCTGCTCTTAAATAAGACTGGCTGATTTTTATTGCTTTGTATCGTGTCGATCCGAACTCTTTTATAAAGAGCTGGAAATGCCATGAAATTCTCATATACTTGCTTTTCTTCTTTTAGCCTTTGCTCAATAACCCTGTCTATTTTAAAAGAATCGTGGCCCATATCAGGAAGCACCTTTCTTCCATCGTCACTCATTAACCCCATCTTTTCGAGGCGGCGGACACGTTCTTTATTCAATTCAGTCCATGAACTCCCTTTACTTCTGGGAGACAGTCTCTGCGCCAGTTGGGTTTCAGATATTTTCTTTTTGACTCCATCGATCCATCCAAAGCATAATGATTCTTCGACCGCGTCCAAATATAACAGCGTATCGGGGTTCGGCGTCATACTAACTACTACCCAACAAAATTTTTCGAACTTACAATTCCCCTGTAACCAAACCCTCAAATCATCTCTCGATTGTACTGTAATTAAATTTTCAATTTCCATAGATAAAATACATTCTCCTTTCTAGGTATTGAGAGTCATTTTTATTTCCTCCAAAAAGTTGAACAGTCTGCCTTATCCAAAATATTAAACTTGATCATTTTCTCAAGTAATGAGAAATCAACCGGACTATCCCACTGGATACGCACCAACTGTTTGGTGTGATCATAGCCAGCCTGCACAATTTCTTCAGAAAAATGATTAATCCCTGCAATTTCAGGGGCAACAGCCAAATGATGTTTGGCCACGCTAAAGCCAATAATATATGTGTCGTGATCGGTGAACATAGGCTGATTCCACGCAATTTTTGGCTTTAAATTTGTAAATTTCCTAGTTATCCAAGCCAAAACTTCTTCCGTTCGGTCCCGATGTTGTGGGTTATCAATATGCGCTAAATATTCTGCAAAAACTTCCATGTCGTACTCTCCTATTCAGCCATAGTTTTTTTACTTCTTCTTCAATTCCGACAAAATTCCGCAGACTCTTTTTTAGGTTCAACTTTTTCTATATGCATAATCGGTTTGTAAACTAACCTCATTGTGTGTATAGATAATCATATCCAACGGGGTGAAACGGTGCAACTTTTTTAAAAACAGTAAATCGTTTTAAATTGTGGATCAATTCGGAATAATCAAAAAAGATGTAGAACTGCCTACAACGGGTCCAGACAGTAATCCTCAACCTACTGTGTCTCTAAAAGACATTTCAGGACACTGGGGTGAGAGCGCTATTAAATCCGGATTTGATGCAGGATACATTACCATGGTTCGGGCAGCAAAACTTGGGGTAAATACAAAAGCATCACTTTCCTTCTCCGATAAGAACTCCATCCCGGCGTGGGCTGTACCTTATGTCGCGACTGCCGTCAAAGAAGGACTTGTGAACGGTGTTGGTCAGAACCGATTTGCTCCTCAACAAGTTGCAACCCGTGCTGAAGCAGCAGCCTTTATCGCTAAACTGTTAAATGTAAAAAACTAACTTCGTTTTTCAACAATTATTCTATCAAAAAGACCTCGCTCTCAATTGTTTATGAGAGCAAGGTCTTTCTTTATATTTGGTGTTCTCTCTCTTATAGTTGATAACCGAAAAAAGAAAACCTCTCACTGAATAGTAGTTTAATTCTAACCTCTTCTCTCTTTACTACCTCATCTACAGATATCAAAAGTTTCCTTTTCAAACATCAAGGCTATACTACCTGGTTTGATTATGCGCGAATATTTGTTCTTTATTGAAGTGTAAAGAGCATGTTTTCACAAAAACGAAATAACAGTCGTAAATTGCAGCTATCGGTCAGTCCAAAAATCTATCCAAAAGCAAGCGGCGACAGGAAGAAGCTGAACAGTTGTCTATTATTGGCAATACGATGCAATCCATAGCTAATGCGGCACAGGCTGAATTGACCGCAGAGCTTTGGGAAACCACAGTTAACAAGGATTCCAACGATTTAACGGTTGTAGGTAACCTCCTTCAATCCTTAGGAAATGCGTTACAAGTTATTGCAGCAGTTAACGCCAAAGCAAACGGTAATAGGAACGCAAGCCGTAGCAAAAAAAGAAAGCCCTACAAGACCAAAGGTTAATTAGCTCAACTTCACGAGTAATGAGTACCCTTTTTAAAGGATACTTTTAAAAAAGACTAGGCAATTTGAAGAAGATGATTTCTTTATTATACAGGAGTCATCTTCTTTTAGATTCCATTGATTATTAATCATTGGAAAATATTTAATGATTTGACTACATCATTGAACTTTTGAACAAACTTTGGATATATACATATTCTCTATAATCTTCATTTCTTCCGTTGAATCATCTATTTGATCTAACGTCCCATCTAATTTTCTCACACTGTCGTAGAAACTAGAGTATGTTGTAGCGATTGTATCTTTTGAACCAAACATATTAAAATTCTGATTAATAATACAAACTAATAGTACAAAATTAAGTAAAATGGAGATCAACATAATTGTATTTGAGTAACTTTTTTTTCATATTTATTTCTCCTCAATATGATATGAACATGCTTCTTTTCAAGATTAAATAGATCTAATAGGATTGAGTACAATTACTTGGGAATATATATTTAATATGTAGAATAAGTTCAGAAATTATTACACATTACTGCCCGTTTGTACCTATAGGAAGCCCCTCCGCTTTCGTTATCCGTCAGTACAATGATATAATCAATCATGAAAATAAATTCACTACAGTGAGGCGGTAATCATCATGGAAACAGGTGATAAAGTAACAATAACGGTAGAAACCATAGTTCATGCACCCGTTGAAAAAGTGTGGGGATATTGGACAGAACCACAGCATATAACGAAATGGTCTTTTGCTTCTGATGAATGGCATGCTCCTAATGCTGAAAATGATTTAAGAATTGGCGGGAGTTTTCTTACAAGAATGGAAGCTAAGGATGGTAGCTTTGGATTTGATTTTGGTGGTGTTTATGATGAAGTGAGAATAAACGAGTTTATTTCTTACACTATTGGAGATGGAAGAAAAGTTGCGATTACTTTTATTAGCCAAGAAAACGACACAAAGGTAATTGAAACTTTTGAAGCAGAATCCACCAATCCCATTGATATGCAAAAAGCAGGCTTTCAGGCGATTCTAGACAATTTTAAAAAATATAGTGAACTTTCTAAAGAAGATTAGGATGAAAACATTAATTTAACCCTTCCTTCCGGAAGGGTTTTTTAAGTTAACAAAATTAAGTTTAGAGACTAAACGCCTGGAGATTAAAATACCAGACCGTTAACGGCGAACCGTAACCACAAATAAAACACAGTTTGCGTTAAACTGCTCATTGTTTGATTCAACTATCGTTACCCGTTAGTTTAACCTTTTAGTCCTTCTTATAGATAACGTTAGGAAGGTAATTATAAAAATAATAATTATCCAGGATATTAAGAGTCCTAATCCCATCCAAAATCCTTTTTCAAAAATACTTATAACAAATTTAGGCGAAGAAATAAATTTAACTATGATTAATACAAAAAAGATAACTAAAGAGTAGATAGATGCCAACTTCAAGGTTTTCATCATGTAAGACCCCATTCTTTTATCATAGATAATTGTTCATGTTAATACTTGTGAATACTGCCCGTTAACGTAACAAAGGACTGCCATTAGACAGCCCTTTTGGTATTAAACTATCCTGACATTCCACACGGCTTAAGGACTGAAGGTCCGGGTGGCTCTGCCACTTAGCCGGTTGGATGTGTCGCCTGATTCCACATCATAAACATCTGCTAGTTCTTCACTCCCACCAATGCTTCATCTCACTGAATCCAACGTCCCAAAGCTTAGCGTTCCCGGAAACTATAATCGTAATTTCATTTATCTTCTCAAAATGCCGATCCAAAGCCTCTGCCTCTTGATAATATTGGTCATTTAACTGAGCTATTCTTTGCCCATCTACGATTATTTCAACTTCACCCTTGTCGGGAAAACCGTAATAGGAATGAAACCAGACATCTTTTTTGTTCCCAAGGATATAGTTGTATTCTTTGATTGGTTCACTTTCACTGCTATACACGTTCATTTTAGGCTCTATTCTCTTACCTGCTACAGTGAAACTTGGAAGGTTCTCAGTCATAGGCGTACTTCCTGTAATTTCTTTCACATCAGTTAATGCTTGAATAGGACCTTCTCTTTTCTCTAGAACGTAATGGATGGTTTCAGAGATCGCTATGATTCCAATAAGAAGTACACCCATAGATAGAACCGAAACAATAAGCTTTTTATAAGAGATCTTTGAAGCAAATCCAACTCTATACATAACAAATCCAATCGCTGCACCTAATGTATTGGATATTACATCATCTACATCAAAGGAACCAAGATAGGTTAAAGCTTGCAGTGTTTCCAAAACGAGAATCGCCAAGATAAAGAAGGTTATAAACTTCCCAAAGCGTATACGATACAATAGGGGAATGAGTACACCAAAAGGGATAAAAGCAGCAATATTTCCAAAGGCAAATATCCATGAGAAGGTTAGTTTTGGAAATAGAAGCGGAACTCCCTCTGGAACAAGCATAAATGTGTATCCATTTTCACTGGCTGCATGATCTACTCTATTAAAAGCAAAGAACATAAAATATAAGACAACAATTGTGTATAAGATGGTTCCTACAAAGAGGGTCTTTCGTAATTTCACTTCCATAATATCTCCTTTAATATAGGTTGAATTTACATTGCTAACACTACGGATCCTTAGTCTCACTTAATACCCCACTACCCACAATCTCTCCCTCATGTTGCGATAAATTTAGTATATCTGCCCAAAATGACTTTCAAGTGACTTTTAAGTGACATTCTAGTCACTTAACCTGACACAAGTGCTGGTTCTTGGGGAGGAAGCCTTAGAAACGGTGGCCCGTGTACTTGCATTACGCGATGAATTCCGTACACGTGGCATCCGGCTGGACAAGGAATATACCCTTTCCTCGCTTGGTGTGCTATCGTTGCTCCCCTGCAACAAAGATACAATCGTTACTGATGTCTCGGAGACATACGAATTTTTACGTACCAAAAAAGGCTTCGGCAACTGGTCCATTGCAAAGCAGGAGTTGTTGCTGCTGTCGGCTGCGTTGGTAGCCTTCAAAAATGTGGATGATGTCCGAAACGGCATTTTAACCACGATGCTCTCTACCAGCATTACCAATATTGTAATTGCGCAGCAGACTGCCATTGCCGTTGCTGCGGCTTCGTCAGCTGCCGCTGCAGATTCCTCTTCGAATTGACTGTGAGGGAAGACATGGGATGCTATGCGTCCATTTTTTTAATAAGGGCGGGAGGAAATAAAAATAGACTATCCAATAAAGAGCGGCAGTCCATTTCCAAAAAGTAAAATCTACCTCTCAATTTACCATTAAACGCTTTAAATAGTAACGCGATAAATCATATTGAATGCCAAGCAGACCAGTTAAGGGAATCCCCTCTACTGACCTGCTTGTTTGTTGATCCATTGTAGGCATAGAATGATCATTAATTCACCTTGGCTCCATGAGAAATCGCTAACAATACAGTCTGCTCTCTATCCATTCTCATCCCTGAAACGTTGAATGTTTTAAAATCTACGCCTTCTAGTTTAGCCCCTCTCACATCAGTACCCTGTAGCTGTGCCTTTCCTAGTATTGCCATTGTCAGATCGGAATCTCTTAAATCAGCTTTTTCTAAATTACTTCCTGATAAATCTGCTTCAAAGAATTTAATTCCACGTAAGTCCTGCTTAACTAATCTGGCATGTCTTAAATTTGTATATGACCAATCGCCTTGATAAATGGTGATCCCGTCCATATTTGATCCAGAGAAATCCGAACCTGTCATTTTGCATATTTCAAATTTCGAAACAAAAAGATTTGCTCCGTTAAAGTTACAATTCACAAATGCCGTTTCTTTATGAATGGAGCCATTTAGCAATGCTCCGCGAAAATCACACTCGATGAATCGGCAGTTGGTGGTGTTAATCTCCTCTAGTGATCCGTTAGCAAATGAGCATCGATTAAATGTACAACCAACTAGATCGCTATACCTTAAATCTTGTGTACCAAAGTTTATTTCCGTAAAATCCTGATTGCTATGCTGAAACATTAAATGCCTCCTAAGTAGAGTTTGTTAGACTTCCGACTCTTTCCTCGTGAAATCACTTTTTTTAATATACCACACGGGTGTCAAGTACCTGCATGAACTCAACTGAAAGTCAATCTAGATATTTTTTTATACAACATGATGTGAAACCTGAATCTGTAAAAAAGGACCGCCGAGAATGTAATGAACTGTGACCCGTAAGATGGAAACTTTGAAAAAAGTGACCCTCTTGCGGGTCATTTGTGTTTTAATCGAATTATCTAAAAAAGCGGAGGTCAATTTATGAACAAAGCGAGAGGAACTTCAAAGATATTTAATGAACATGAGATCAAGCAATTGGAGGTAAATCCCCATGTTCAGAATGTCAGGGAGAAGACCATTACGTATTCACCCACATTTAAGCTGGCCGCAGTGAAAGCCTACGAGAAGGGACAGACTCCAATGGAGATCTTTCTTGAAGCTGGATTTGACTTGGATTTCATTGGTCGTGACAAGCCAAAGCATTGTCTAAATCGTTGGCGTAATACGTACACTGCT
>NZ_FTNK01000057.1 GCF_900156375.1 Paenibacillus macquariensis | reverse complement strand
TCAACTAACGGGCAGGTTAGTGGAACCTGCTTGTAACTTTTTCTTCATTAAAACGTTTAATACATTACTACCAGATTTGGAGTAGCTTTGTCACGAGTGATCGACCCCTAAGCAGCCATAGATGTGTGACTGCACTTTATTGGAAGTGGTCGATATTTCAGGAGCGATTGGAGAAAGTATGAAGAAAAAAGACTGGATTATAGTAATTCTAGTAGTATCGCTATTCGGGAATGTTGAATTATTTATGAATCATAAACATGTTATCAGAAATCAAGAATTGAAATATGAATTATTGAATGCTTACATTTACCGAGATCTAGCTCAACTTGAAGCAACTATACAGTATCAACTAGATAATAATTGGGAAAATGAAACTCTTGTTACCCAGAAACTAGATAATGCCATCGATTCAATTATTTTACACATTGCAATGGAAAGAGATAATGATAAGAGAGATATCCTTAGGAAATTGGACAATTACATGAGTGAGTTCAAGGTTGGTGACGGAACTTTAGATGTTAGCCTAAACGATAAGCAACGTGCCGATTACATCTATTTAGGCGAGAAGCTGCGTTCTAACGGGTGGACGTTTGACGTAGGATATGATACAAGCTGGGATTTCTTTGCATCAAAAGTAAAGGAGTTCGTAGGGGAGTCATAGAAGTCATAAGTCTGCAAATGGATGTGCATGGATGCGGATTAGCTAGTACAGAAAGACCCACATGGACCTATACAAACATTTTCAAACGTAACTTAATTGAACTAACTGAGAACGATAGTTCAATAATAAGAGGGCTGCCGAGAGGTAGCCCTTTTTTCAACTAACGGGCAGATTAACGAAACCTTTAAGAAGCTAAAAAATCACATCGAAACGAGACGATATTAATGAATAAAAAATTATTATTTTATAGATTATGTGTTTTAATTATATTGATATTCGGTGTTTGTTCTTACATAGTTATGACTGAAAAACTGAAAAGGGATGATAAGAAGATTGATATACTGGAAAGCAGAATAGATGTATATCAAAATTTAGAAAAAGAGTTAAATTCACTAAATATTACAATTCAAGAATCACTTAATAAAGCTGGTGAAACAAACAATAACTTAGAGAGACAGATTAAGGAAAGTAATCATTATGGCGATTATCAAGGTAATGATGACTTTTCGAACATCATTAATGATAACCCGATTGATAAAGATTATCAGCAGGAGTTTGAAAAACTTCAAGAAAGTGACGAGTCTACAACCTTAGAATGGGGGGCGTTTGAGGCGAGATATATAATAAAATGGCAAGATGAAGTTAATGCGGCACTTGAGCATTTATACAAATCGTTAAATGAAGAGGATAGGATAAATCTTGAGCAATCTCAAAAAAGTTGGCAATCATATATAGATGATGATGATAATTTCGTCAGCAATAAGTTTATATATACTAGATATTTTGGTACTCAAGGTGTTGTGCAGTTAGCAGCAGTTCAATTACATAGGACTAGAGAAAGGGCGATAGAACTTATGGAGTATATTTTTAGTATGGACAGAACTACAATGGATTTTGTATATGATAATTAAGAATCCTGCTTGATTTTAAGTGGTATTTAACATACATGGATTTGCTAAGACAAAAGAGCATTATTGAAAAGCATAATTAAAGATAATTTGTAAGTATGTCGAGGAAGGCGTATCCATCATATAACACAATATTCACGTTGCAGGCATTCGCCTTGGTTGGAAGAAGTTAATGCAGGGAATATAATATTGTAAGAGGACAAGAACATATACCTATTGGAACCCGGGCTAGGCGGGCTTTTTTAATTTTATGGGTACAAGTTCTTGTCCTTTGCTCGAGACAAGAACTTGTACCTATTGCCGAAAATGGACAAGAACTTGTACCGTTAGCCAGGGAGACAAGCCCGAGACGTTTACAAATTACAGGTGACAACAATAACATTTCATTAAATACCGCTTATTAGCATTTTTTTGTTTTTTAAGGGACCAAGTAGGTTCGAATCATATGTAACCGACAACACGGCATTAGTTGGATGACAAGACTGTGTACCGTTAACCGAAATAGGCTAAGAATATGTTCCGGTGGACGATGATGATTAAGCTAACGGGCAGGATAGTGCAACTTAGTGAGTATGTTTACGTTTATTAAAGGAAGAACCTGAAAAAATAAAGGAGGTGTGTAATGAAGCGAAAAATTGCTATTTCACTTACGATAGTTGCAATAATTGTAAGTATATTCTCTATTTGGTACTTCATGCCCAAGCGGTACTCAGAGACAGTAAATGGTGTTTATTATCAACTAGGAACGGAAGGAATAGTCGAGCATATAAAAGTACATCTTGATGGGAAATTGCAAAATCATATAAATGGCAAAAGAACCTTTAAAGGTGTAATTGACTTTGAAGGAAGTAAGGTTCCTCAAATTCCTAAAGATAGAACAGAATTAGAGTTGCAATACGATGGTCATATCTTTACAACCATTTTCAACGCTTTTCGAATCATAGATGATAAAGGTAGAATAGAGCCTGATATTTTCACTTACGGTTGGGTATATACTGATGATAAATTCTCTGAATTTACAATTAAAGTTATGAATGATGATAACCAGTGGTCCCCATCAAACGGACATATGATTACAGCACCAGCGAAAGACAGGCAGGAAGCAATGAAAAGGTCCCAAGAGTTAATCAAGGCGTTTGAAGGAAAGTAGGAAATCGAAGAGGAGAGTCAATATGGAAGTAGTATATTTTGCAGGTGGATGTTTATGGGGAGTACAGGCTTTTATAAAAACTTTACCTGGAGTTAAGTTTACAGAAGCAGGAAGAGCTAATGGAACAAGTCACACACTTGAGGGTGATTATGATGGGTACGCCGAATGTGTAAAAACAGGATTTGATCCGACAGTTGTAACGATCAGGGAATTAATGGGGTATTTATTTGAAATCATTGATCCATACAGTTTGAATAAACAAGGACAGGATGTTGGCGAGAAATACAGAACAGGAGTATATAGTGAAAAGCCTGAACACTTAAAAGAGGCGAAGGCGTTTCTTAGTGAGAGAAATGATTATGACCTTATAGTTGTTGAAGTATTACCTCTCACAAACTATGTGAGAAGTACAGAAGAACATCAAGATAGATTAGCTAAATGTCCAAATGATTATTGTCATATTCCAGAAGAAATATTAAGTAGGTATAAGTAAGGGAGAATATTAAACTAACGGGAAACTATAGTTCAATAAAGAAAGGGGCTGACGTGTGGTAGCCCTTTGTTCAACTAACCGGCAGATTACATTAATGAACGAAACCGATGTAGGAGGCGAAAAATGGAATACAGTATAAGAGCGGCGAATGAAGAAGATATTAATGGCTTATGTAATATTAGAAATAATAAGGACTTGTTTATTAAGTATTTGAAACAACATGAAAATAAAGAAGTATATTTGGCAGTAGCCGAAAAGGATAATACAATTCTAGGTTTTGGTGTTCTAAAACTAAAGGGGAGTTTATTACCAAAATTAAGTGACCTTTATGTAAAGGGAATTTATCGTGGCAAAGGCGTAGGTACGGATTTAATAAGACATCGCGAGAAAATTGCAAGTAGTCTTGGCTTTTCTGGTTTAATCGTTAGTGTTGACCCAATAGAAAATCCAAAGATGATAAAGCTCATTACAAAACACGGGTACGAAGCTATTTCCGAACCATATATAAAAACTGCTATTTTCTACAATGATGACGGGACTACTTATGAAAAAACTTATTCAAGAATTGACTTGAAGAGGTCGTTGAGCTAACGGGAAACGATAGTGCAAATGAGAGACCACAGAGGCATAACGCCAATGTGGTCTTATTTGATTTATATAAGAATCATAATTAAGTTCATGGTAGAGCCTTTTTTTCGTACATACGTTACAATTAAGCAATTTTATTTGCTTTTAGTTTTTTTAACAATAATGCTGATTAATCCGTAAATACTTAATGCGATCATCACTGTTAAAGCATAGTTGGAAATGATCTTTATAATATTTTCGAGCGCGTAAAAATCAATTACAGTATTGTACTGGAAGAAATCAAGTCTTCGGTAAGTCAAATTACTAATAATATTACCTATGAGCAATGCGACAATAGATATCCATATTTTCCTCATGAAAGCCCTCCTTTGATAATAAAAATCGGTTTAATTAAATAAATATTATTTCCCAAACGGGTTTAATGTAGTACCTGAGCAATTCGTTCTATGTTAGCAATATATTCGTAAGGAACCCCCACACGGGTCATATGACGTGCTATCATAAACTTTTATATTGTGGCAAGTTAACACATAGAATCAAACAAATACCCACTCAACCGGACGCGGAGGCGTTTAGCTGAATGGGTATTATGAGGGGGAGATGCCCCTCAATTGCATAGTAGCACAGTATTAAATATCTTAACATGAAACATTTTCCAATAGTGAATATAACATCCTAAGAACCTATTGGTCGGTGGGGTATTTTTTTGTTTCAGTAAGGATAATTTTCCTGTTCGAGATTAAGCTAACGGGCAGATTAGTTTAACAAGCTATACATCAGGATACTACATGCACTAATATTGATATAGTAATAACCAATAAACGGAGGTAAAGTCATGAGTGAGATTGCTAAAACGCCACAAACACCTTATTATGCAGTGATTTTTACATCTGAATGAACAGATGGGGATAACCAATATGCGGAAATGGCAGATGAAATGGTGAAACTTGCATCCGTCCAACCTGGATTTCTCGGAGTAGAAAGTGCTAGAGAAGGTGTAGGTATTACTGTATCTTATTGGGATTCTCTCGAAGCTATACAAAAATGGAAACAAAACGAACGACATTTAGTCGCTCAAAGCAAAGGTATATCTGATTGGTATCTCACTTATAAAACAAGAGTTTGTAAGGTTGAAAGGGATTATGGATTTGAAAAGGTCTGAACAAGTCGAGTATGGTGCTATATCCATTTGAGATTAATTAAGCTAACGAGGAACTTTAACGCAATAACCAACAACAAAGGCAGCCAATTTAATTGGCTGCCTTTTCCCCGCTAACGGGCAGGTCAGTGGAACCAATGCCCTGTAACTTTTTTATCAGAAATACGTTTAATACACTAATACCAAATTTGGTGGAACGGAGGATTAGAATAAAACCGATAAAAATAGTCACTAGAAGGAGAGACTTATATGTCACGAAATAATACTTTTGCTCTGGTTATAATGATTTGGATTACAATCCTAACATTTTGGACAGTGAACAATCTAACAACTTCACTTAATAATCATAGTTCAGTTACCGTTCAGGGTATACCTGTTCAACCAATACCTCAGCAAATTTCCACGGTACAAATTGATAAAGATACTGTATGGATATTTGAAGCAAATAGCAATTACATAAAAGTTATTACGCATGATAAGAATGGTTATAACATAACGGAATCAGAAATGAACTTTTCTATAATAAAATAATGATTTTGCTAACGAAGTAAGATAGCTGAGGAGCTTGTAACGTTACTGTTCTTTTTCTTGGTTAATAGTTCAATAATGAAAGTGTTGCCGAGAAGTAGTCCTTTGTTCAACTAACTATCAAAGGAGGAAGTGAAATGAACTACCGAATTGAAGACAAAGAGGCTTTTCGCATAGTGGGGATCAAAAAAAGAGTGCCAATAGTATTTCAGGGGGTGAATCCGGAGATTGCATCGATGTTTGAAGGACTTACACCAGAAATGATTGATAAGATTAAGGGCTTTTCGAATGTTTAGCCTTCAGGACTAATCAGTGCTTCCACGAATTTCAGTGAAGGGCGGATGGAGGAGAAAGGAGAGCTTGATCATTACATCGGGGCGGCCACAACGAATGAAGCACGAGATGGCTTCGCCCAGCT
>NZ_FTNK01000019.1 GCF_900156375.1 Paenibacillus macquariensis | reverse complement strand
AATGAAATTTTAAGGAGACAAGCATATGTCACTTCTGAAATGTCTATGATATATGCAAGAAAAATTCAAAATGATAATTAGAAAAAGGGCTGATCATTTATTTGTTAAAGATCAGCTTTTTATTTTAATCTGATTAAAAGAGTGAAGATACTTAACGGTAATAGAAATAGATTCTTGACAACCGAATATAGAAGACCTTAATAGATAAAAAAAAGTATTCGCTGAGGTTATGAAACATTATTCAAAAAAATGAACACCGTATGAATATTTAGTTGTATATTGGATGTTTCTAGGGGGAAGCCAATTTAAAATATATCTCAAATGTATATTTAGAATTAGAGGTTTTACTAAGTGAACTGACATTTGAATTACAAAGTGAAGTTCTAAGCTTCGTTAGGTGTAGAAAACAATTAAAGTCTGCAACTTCGCACTTAAAGTTTACCACTGAGCCGAGCAATTTTCAGGTATCCCCCTGATTTTCGCTCGGCTTTTTTTTCGCTCTTTTCCCAGGCATCCATTAATACAAAGCTCCAAATCCCTTGATCTATCAGGATTTCACCTCAATCCTTACCCCTGCGTACGAGGTGGGTAAAACATAACCCTAAGAAAAGTTGAATACCTACAGTTAAAATTAGCACGGGGCCATAGCTAAGCTGGGATAGCGCTTCGCTGGCAGCGAAGAGGTCAGGGGTTCGAACCCCCTTGGCTCCACCATAAAAACAAAAAAAACGGTTGGGTTTCCAAGCATTTTTTTGTTTTTTATGGTGATTAAGAAATTCAGAAGGAAGTTTGTGGTCACACGTCGGTTCACAGTAGCTATTTATTATGTTTTTTGCAAATTATATGTCTGATCTAGGGTCTTCATTTTAATTAGATTGCTTTTATTATTCTGCAAATAGCAAATCGTCAAATTGTATCGCGGTTTCTTTATGGATGTTAGGTAAAACATAGAGGGCTAGATCGTTATTTCTATGCCGATACCCGACTGTTTGAACATTAGTCAGGTGCGACATTTTTATTGTACATATAGGTTGACAATGATAATCATTATTATTAATGTGAAAATAGGTGAGAATTCTCATGCCCACCTTTCCGCATTCCAGCGGCAGATTTTTAATTGATTCCGAGGTTACACAGCCCAGTTAAAAGAGAAAAATTGGACTATGGTGGCTAATTAGATGGTATACGTGAGGAGGGAGGAGAACTGAACTTAAAATCGGTTCTCGATGCCAATGCCTCCGAGCTATAGCACTATGATTGTATTTTGTTGGGCGCTTATACATAGAGGGATGGGGAGCTGCCGGGACTGAAAATTAATTATCGCCGAGTCAGCAGGATTACCGAACAAACTACTATTGAAATGAGGTATGCAATGTGAAAATCGACGTTAATCAGTTAGCAGAGCATTTTGCACACACTCCTTTTCAAGTAGAAGGAGTATATCGATATGCTAGAAATCCAGGTGTGCCTTACGCTGACTATACAGATTCTTTTCCTGGATTTGTGTTTCCACTTACAGGAAAGATACAATTTAAATTTAATGGCACGCCTTATATCTTTTCGCCAGGAAGAGTTGTGCATGGGGGTGCAGAAATGAAACTAGATCAAAAAATGTTTGGTAGAACCAATTGGGAATATATTCTTGTTTTATACCGGATATGTAACTCAGAACTAAAAGAGTCAAGCTTTTCTCATCAGCATTTTGAATTATCAACAGGTCAATCTCCTCGTCTTATCGAATTAATTATGCGTCTTTGGCATGTGTATAATCAGCGTGGAGGCATTTCGATGTTTCAGACTGAAATGCTGTTTCGCGAAGTACTGAATGAGACCTTATTATGTGTTGTTAATAGGGAAGATAGCTGTGAAACACATACTTTATTCGAACGGATATCTAATTATATTCATCAAAACTATTATCAAAGTCTTACAATAGCATCGCTTGCAGAACAAAATAACGTTAATCGAAATCGACTTTCTTATGTATTTAGAACACATGCAGGTATGGGACCAGCAGAATATTTATTGAAATATCGTATAAACATGGCGCAAGAAATGCTATTTACAAGTGATGCGCCTGTACAACAAATTGCGCAAACGGTTGGAATGGCTGACCCCTTTTATTTTAGTAGAGTGTTCAAGAAACAATGTGGCATTTCTCCTACTGAATATCGAGAGAAGTTCATCAATAATCCATGCTAATTTCAACATGCATCCATTCTAATCTAAAAATTACTTTACTATAATAATGGTTAACCAAAGAAACCATTATGTTGGAGGAATTTCGTATGCAAAATATTAAAGGAGTGCTAGTCTCAATGCTATTATTAGCAGGCATACTAGCAGGTTGTAATGAAGCACCTGCTGAAAATAAAGGATCAACTACTGAAGGCGCTTCTACATCAGCAGTTAATGTAGATGCAACTGATTGGCCAAGAACATTTAAGGATGCCTTAGGTAAAGAAATTGTTATCGAGAAAAAACCAGAAAAAATAGCCTCGCTATGGTATTTTTATCCTGAAATATTAGTTGCATTAGGTGAGCCACCTGCTGCTTCTACTGAAAAAGAGTATCTATCTTCTTTATCTTATTTAAAAGGAAAGCTGGATTCAGCTGAAGAATTAGGAAATAAAGTGTCTCCTAGTATTGAAAAAATTCTATCTATTAAGCCGGATTATATTTTAGCAACAGAGCATCATGAAGCAGTGTATGATTCACTAGATAAAATTGCACCAGTCATTACGTTGAAATACAAGGACATCTATGAAGATTGGCAATATGGACTCCGTACAGTAGCCAAGATTATTGGAAAAGAAGACGAAGCGGAAAAAGTAATTGATAAAATGATGAAAGAAATCACAACTGGGCGTGAAGCATTAAAGTCGATGGAAGGAGAGACAGTAGCGCTTATATTGTCTTGGGATGGAAAAACTTTTAATGTACTAGGTGAAGGAAATCCGGTCTATAAACTTGCGTTTGATAAAGAAAAGGGACTGGGGCTTACACCAGATGATACATATACAGGTAAAAATAATGAATTTACTACGTTTGAAGGAATGTCAACTGTTCAAGCAGACCATATTTTCCTTATAGGTGACATTACAAAAAAGGAGGAATTAATGAATAACTTAAAACAAAGTAATGTGTGGAATGCTATGAATGCCGTAAAGAAAGGCAATGTCTATTTAATGGATAATTCCGCTATTACTGGTGGCCCATTAGCTATCGAATACGCTTTACAAAATATATTATCCGCCTTGCGTAAGCTCTAAAAATTCGAGAAAAAGGAGTGATTACTATCCATTACCAAGCTATTAATCTGAATGAGAAGCTATCTAAATTTAACAATCTTTGGTCTCCGAAAGTCATTGGTGAAATGAATAACTATCAATTTAAACTCATTAAGATTGCTGGGGATTTTGAATGGCACAGTCATCAAGATACCGATAAGGTATTTATCACGCTCGAAGGGGAGATGATCATTGATTTCCGTGATGGTCAGGTTAAAATCTCCAAGGGTGAGATGTTTATTCTCCCGAAGGGAATCGAGATGAAGCCTTCCTCCGAAAAGGAATGCCATATCATGTTGGTGGAGCCTAGAAGCGTAAATAATGACGGTACTGAGTCCGAATTAACTGCAGCTAATGATACTTGGATCTAGTGTTTGTTACTAGTACTCTCTCAACTTTAAATGCAAGAGGGGAAGTCAGAAGAAAGAATTGAAAAGAGGAAAAATCAGGAATAATATTGTAAATAGAGGATGGTTAGTTCATTATATGGGCTAATCTCCTCTATTTTTTGTTTAATAGAAATATTAACTATGGCTTTAAAACTTTGTAGATTAATTCGCGACAAAAAAACGTGGAAAACCTGAGGTGTCCACGTGTATAGCACTCTATTATCAAACTTTTTTCCAAACCAATACGAAATCATTGCTGTATACTTTATATATCATTACAATCGCTTATTTAGTTGATATATATACTAAGAACAGAACGAGGGATATTATGAAGTTTGACCGCATGTTAAGTATTTTAAATATACTATTGAACAATGAGAAGATAACCGCTAAGGAGCTAGCCGAAAAACTAGAAGTTTCTAAACGTACTATTTTTAGAGATATTGAAACTTTAAACATGGCAGGAATACCGATAGTTACATACCCGGGGATAGGTGGGGGCATAGGAATATTAGAAGGTTACAAATTAGATAAAAGCATTCTGTCAACGGATGACATGCAAAATATTGTGATGGGATTAAAAGTACTGCAAAGTTTTGAAAATAAAGATATCATCGAACGATTGATTACAAGAATATCCCCTAACAATGAAGATATTGCGCGGATGGAAAGCAATGTAGTTATTGATTTATCGACGTGGTATTCAGATGGATATACGCAAACCATGATGGATGATTTTAAAAAAGCCATCTTGAGAAACAATCGAATCCGTATAGAATACCATTCGAAAAATAAATATAGCAAACGCACAATTGAACCCTATAAACTTATCTTTAAATATACCGACTGGTATTTGTATGCCTTTTGCACAGAGCAACACGATTTTAGATTGTTTAAAATCAATAGAATTTCATCGTATAAATATTTAAAAGAAATATTTACGCCTATGCCGACAAAAGATATTTCTATGGATTTTAGTGTTAAAGAAAATGATTTGGGAGAAACAAAGGATTATCCATTGCAAGAAATAGTATTGGAATACAAAGCGGTACATAAAAATTTATTAATGGATAAGATAGGAGCGAGAAATTTTACGGAGGATGGTAATTATATTATTTTCTATTCTTCTAATACGAATTGGGCGGTTGATTTAATTATTAGTTTGCAGGATAAGGTCAAAGTTATAAAACCACAATCCATCGTAACAGAGGTTACAGATAGAATAAATAAAATGCAAGAGCAATACAAAAGATGACACCTCGTTGTCATCTTTTGTTGTATATAATCAAATTAAAAGGAGTGTTACGATATGAAAAAGGAAGTATTGATTTTTATTTCTAATGGATACGCTGATTGGGAAGCGGGATATATATGTGCCGAACTAAATAAGCCAGAAAGCGGATGCAAAGTAAGCACAGTTTCTTTAACTAGCGACAATGTAAAATCTATGGGCGGCTTTACTGTTATTCCTGACTATAATATAGACAGCATACCCTCACAGTTTGAAATGTTAATTTTGATCGGGGGTACAACTTGGACAGATAATTCAGCGATTACTCCACTTATTGAAAAATGTATACAGGATAGGGTACCCATAGCTGCTATATGTGACGCTACAACCTTTTTGGCAGAACATAGCTATTTAGACAACATTCCTCACACCGGAAACTCATTGGATTATTTAAAGAAATTTGCTCCTAATTATAAAGGGGACACAAATTTTATAGAAAAACAGACAGTTTCTAGTGACTATATCATTACGGCTAATGGTACGGCTTCTTTAGAATTTGCAAGGGAAATTATGAAGAAGTTAGATATTTCGCCAATAGAAACAATTGATGGGTGGTATAACTTTTTTAAAAATGGTTTTTATCAAGAATAAGTAAGAAAATAACCGCGTACATCGCGGTTATTTGTATTTCATAGGGACATATTCTTATCATTATATAATGCCAAGAATATACTCCTCACTCATAGAATCTGACCGCCCACCATCGTCCATAGAACTTGAAATTCTTCATCCAAGAGGACAAGGTCGGCATCGAAACCTGATGAAATTTCGCCCTTTTGTTGAAGCCCAAGAATTGTGGCTGGGGTAGTTGAAGCCATTTGTACGGCATCGATCAAAGAAATTCCGGTTTCGATAGTATAACGTAAGGCTTCATTCATGGTAACTGTACTGGAGGCTAATGTTCCATCCTCTAGCCTCGCAATGCCACTCTCTACCGTAACATGATGGCCTCCAAATATATAATTCCCATCACCCATACCCATGGCTTGTAAAGCGTCTGTGATTAAGACCATTCCTTCTGGTCCTTTCAAGCTATGCATCAATCGAATGATAGCAGGATGTAGATGGACATTATCCACAATAGCTTGAAGACTCACATGTTTCTCTTCGAAAGCTGCCACGATAAGCCCGGGATCTCGATGATGAATCGGACGCATGCCATTAAAACAATGGGTAACATGACTAGCACCTGCTGAAAAGGCTTGTTTGGCTTCTTCATATGTGGCATCAGAGTGAGCAATGGCAATAATGACTCCTTGTTCTTTCAAAAAGGAAATCAACTCCATGCCTCCCGGTAATTCAGGTGCTATAGTAACCATCTTAATGAGGGAACCTGCTTCCTCAAAAATCATCTTCATTTCTTCTAAGTCAGGATGCCGTAAATACTTTTCATTCTGCATTCCTTTTCGCTTCGGGTTCAGATAAGGGCCCTCTAAGTGAATTCCTGCAATCTTTGCTCCTGCTTCATGTCCTTTTACAAGCTTAACACTACGAATCATTTCTAGAAGGTCCTCTATCGTGGAACTAACTGAGGTAGCCAGAAATGAAGTGCACCCCGTTGAAGCACATACACGTGAGACTTCTTGAATACTCTCTTCCTTACCGTCCATCATGTTAAAACCATTGGCACCGTGGATATGAACATCTATCATGCCTGGTACTAACAAATGCCCTCTACCATCAATCAGTTCATGTTCTCCCTCTAGAATAGGAAGATCACCTGTATCTATCCTCATAATTTTCCCTTCAGAAATCCACACATTGGCTGATGGAATAATACTGTTTCGAAGTACCATTTGTACATCATGTAAGATATAATTCATAAAAATCCTCCTCTTTTCTATGGGTATCAATTTTGCTCTCGAACCTCTTGATGTTCTTCCTGACACTCAATAACAGTGATGTTCTTCTGATCCAGAACTTCTCTTATTTCAACCGGGAGTTCCCGATTTGTAATTACAACGTCAACGAAATCAAAGTCTAATCGATGAATAGATTTACCAGTAAATTTGGTGTGATCGGCCACTACGATAACCTGATCAGATCTTCGGGCCATTTCTTTCTTGACCCGGGCATCTTCTTCATATGGATAGTAGAGCCCATCAGAACGGATCGCCGATGCTCCAATAAAGGCTTTATCAGCACGAATCTCACTAAGTTTATCGATAATGGAAGAACCATATAAGAAACGGTGCTTTACATTCAAGTAACCACCGAGAATGTATATTTGAAGATCATCTCGATTTGATAAAATACCTACGTTGTCAATGGAGTGCGTGACAACCGTAATATTGTTAGCGGTAATTTGTTCTGCGACAAATTGAACTGTGGTTGATACGTCTAAAATGACAGTCTCATGGTCTTGGATAAGTTGTGCCCCAAATTTCCCTATTCTTTTCTTGCTCTCGGATTCATCAATCAATCGATCCTGATAAGATAACATTTCTTTCTGTAACTCAGGTAACGATAGACCTCCATGAGTTCTAATAACAACGCCTTCTTGTACCAATCTGACAATATCCCGTCTGGCAGTATCCCTTGATACTTCAAATTGCGTACAAATATCTATAACACTCATCGATTGATGTTTTTTCAAGTATTCGAGTATTTTTAACAATCGTTCCTCTTGATACATAATATACACCTCCATGTAAGTAATTATAATCATATATTTAAGTACTTACAAGTAATTTTAATAATATTTAAGTTTATGTAAGTGATATTTCTAGTGGTTCAAGAAGGAGATATATTTCTCGAATTGGCATAGCAGGTGAATGAATAGAAAAAAACCGCCAATATATAAGGCGGTTAAGGAAGCTGCTCCCGTAGGCATATGTTACTACATTTGGCTCAGAGTCTTAGCCTGAGCATCTAGCTTGCCAGCGGCTTCACTTATACCCGCGAATTCACTGACTGCTTGTTGTATTTGATGTTGACTATCGATAATTGTCTGTTGGGAGGTTTTTGTTCCGCCGCTGACTCTACCAACATGTTCAGAAATTTCCTCAACAGTGGAATGAATCTCTTGTGCCGATTCCTGAACGTGTTTCGCAAGTTTACGGACTTCAGTGGCTACAACATTAAAGCCACGTCCATGCTCCCCAGCGTGTGCCGCCTCAATAGCCGCGTTCAATGCGAGTAGGTTCGCTTGCGAGGCGAAATCCCGAATCGTTTTGACAATGCGTTGAATGGCTATACTTTGCTGTTCCAAGTTGTGAAGATGGTTCAAGTTGATCTCATTGTCGTTCATCATACGCTCAATGGCCATAGCCACTTGTTGATTACGTTTAATACCTTCTTCTGTACGCTTGAGTAAATCCTCTGCCAACTCTTTTAATTCAGTAGTTAATTGGGTTGTGGCAACTTCTCGTGCTGTTATGTTTGTCGCTACTTTAAGAACGGCCACTACCTGTTCAGTTTCATTGTATATTGGCATATACGTGGCCTCAAGCCAAAGAGTACGGCCATCCTTTGTCACACGAACGATTTTCTCCTGAAATTTCTTACCTTTTCTTAAGTTATCCCACAGTGTCTTATATTCCGAACTATTAACAAAGTCTGGCGTACAAAATTGCTGATGGTGTATTCCTGGCAACTCGGACATTTGATAGCCCATCGCCTGAGCAAAATTCTCATTCGCCCACAACACGTCTCCTTGTGTATTAAACTCAATCATAGCCAGTGATTGCTCTAATGCAACCATGACCGCACTTTCATCAAGAACTTGCGTAGACAACTTCGTTAATAACATGAGTCACTCCCTTTATAGTGGAAAACAAATTTTCGAGAAATATCATTTATATTCATTGGTTTATGTTAGTGTACGGGACAAATATACTAATATTTAACATGGGAGATTATACAATAAATAAGTATCGGAGTATAGAGGCAATATTCGACAAGGGTAGTGATGATACTTGATACCTATATTTTATTGATATGGAGATGAAAAAGGACGATACTCCGAAGTCTTCAACTAACCGGAATAACGTCCTTTTTGATTTACTTTCGTGTCTTAGTGCTGAGATGCTCAATCTGTTCTTCTAGGACGGTGCTTGCTTTGCCTAAAAACTGTGTAATGAGCTCAAGTTCTTCAACCGTATAGGATGAAGCTAGTTTAAGCATCGCAGAGTGAAGAGGGTGGTACGTATTGCTGACTTCTTCTTTATTTTCATATAAAGGGACAATAATGACTTTACGACGGTCATTTGGGTCATTTTCCCTGCGAACAAAACCATTTTTTTCGAGACGATCTATTAAAGCAGTAACACTTCCTGTAGCAAGACCGGTTAGTTTGGATAGCTCTCCGGCTGTGATGGGACCCTTTTCGTGCAGGATATCTACCGATAAATAATCATTATTGTATAACCCAAGAGAGGCAGCTACATTTTGCTGGTATACGACGGTTCTGGTTCCCAGGCCTCGCATGCCCAAGGTGAAATTTTCCTGCAAATCGGTTGGTTGATCTTGTTGATTGCTTGACAAAAGAAAACACTCCTTTTAAAATATAAGTATCTCGACAATCAAGATACTTTATATACAAGACACTTGATTTGCGTACGATTAATTAAATTTATTGTATCGGAATCATGACTTATTTGCAAAGCAATAGAGTATACATTTTGGTTGGTCTTGTTGTGGTAGAAGCTGAGGAACAAGTGGAGGGAATAATTGAAGATGGAAAAGAAAAATAAAGTAGGCGTCATCATTGGGGCGCTATTACTAGCCACGCTTATGGCCTCGATGGATAACACCATATTAGCAACAGCTATGGGAACCATCCTTGGGGACTTAGGGGGCTTAGACAAATTAATGTGGGTGACCTCTGCATATATGATTGCAGAGATGGCCGGTATGCCGATTTTCGGTAAATTATCGGATATGTATGGTCGCAAACGTTTCTTTATCTTCGGTCTTATTACATTTATGATCGGTTCTGCCTTATGCGGTACGGCGGAATCTATCGTGCAGTTAAGTATTTATCGTGCAATACAGGGAATTGGCGGAGGAGCTCTCGTGCCGATCGCATTCACGATCATGTTCGATGTGGTTGCTCCGGACAAACGAGGTAAGATAGGTGGATTGTTCGGTGCTGCCTATGGTATTTCCAGTATCTTTGGGCCTCTGATTGGCGCGTATATCGCGGACTATCTTCATTGGTCTTGGATTTTCTACATCAATTTGCCTATCGGTATTATTGCATTCGTAATGATTGCTATTTTTTACAAAGAGTCTGTCGAGCATTCCAAGCAAAAAATCGATTACATGGGTGCTTTCACACTTGTAGCTTCCATTCTTTGTCTAATGTTCGCGCTTGAGCTTGGTGGTAAGAAATATGCTTGGGACTCCATGATGATTATGGGTCTGTTCGTAGCTTTCGTTGTGCTTATTGTTAGTTTTGTATTTATCGAGCGTCGGGCAGAAGAACCAATCATCACCTTCGGGATGTTCAGAAATCGCCTCTATTCCACAAGTAATATCATGGCTATATTTAGCGGTGCAGCGTTTATCACTGCCTCTGTTTATATTCCAATCTACATTCAAGGTGTATTAGGTGGATCGGCAACGAATTCAGGGCTTGTATTACTTCCAATGATGGTGGGATCTGTGATCACTGCTGCAGCCGGAGGGATCTTGCTGTCTAAGTTTAGTTATCGCTCGATTATGATATCGACGTTATCGCTACTTGCTATCGGTGTTGTTCTACTCACGACGCTTACGACAGATACATCGCGCTTCGTGGTCACAATCTTAATGTTTCTCGTTGGTCTTGGAATAGGAGCATCGTTCTCTGTATTAAGTAATGCAGCGATTCATGGGTTCACAGCAAGACAGCGGGGATCTGCAAGCTCGACACTTAGTTTCACGCGGGAGCTTGGAATGACGCTTGGGATTACGGTATTCGGTATTATTCAAAGTCATGTGTTTACGAATAAATTAGCTTCTATGTTCGCCAGTGGAGGAGAAGCACCGCAAGGTGTCGATTTAAGTGATCCGAGTGCAATCTTGACCCCAGAGACTCGGGCAAATATTCCTACTCAGGTACTTGATTCGATTACAGAGGCACTATCTTCGTCCATCGTTCATACGTTTGCTTGGGCTATTATCCCTTCTGTTATCGCACTTGTGGCAGCATTCTTTATGAGCAAAGAAAAGTTCGATCCAGCAAGCGAACTTGAAGAATATACGGCTGCACATTAACAAATCCATAGAGGAATGTAAGAGTCATGTTTGCCTCATAATGTTCGATTGAAACACATACGTTCGATGTAATGCTGACAGGAGATCAGGATCTTATCTGATTTTCTGTCGGTTTTTTCACGTTGCTATACATACTATAAATGTTCTGCAAGCGATCTAAAATAAAATATTGAATGTATATTTGAATTCAGGGGCGGTATAGTAATATAATATTCTAGTAACAACCATAGGAGGTATAAATGATGTCAACACCACACAATACAGCACTAAATGGAGAAATCGCTAAAACCGTATTAATGCCAGGAGATCCTTTACGAGCAAAATACATCGCAGAAACCTATTTAGAGAATCCAACGCAATTCAACACGGTACGAAATATGTTTGGATATACAGGGACTTATAAAGGTGTAGAAGTGTCAGTGATGGGTTCTGGCATGGGAATGCCAAGTATCGGTATTTATTCTTACGAATTATACAACAGTTACGGTGTAGAGAATATCATTCGTATCGGTAGTGCAGGAGCTTATACAGATAAATTGAATTTATTTGATTTGGTACTTGCAGATAGTGCATGGAGTGAATCTACATATGCTTACGTACAAAGCGGCGTAGAAGGAAATGTACAACTACCAAGTCAGTCTTTAAATGAGGCAATTGAAGCAGCTGCTAAGAGTATCAACAAACCACTCATGACGGCAAGAATTCATTCAAGTGATGTATTCTATCATGAAGACAATGTGCCTGGTCACAATGACTTTTACAATGAACATGATTGTGTTTGTGTAGAGATGGAAAGTTATGCTTTGTTCCATAATGCGAAAGTATTAGGTAAACAAGCAGCTTGTATTCTTACGATCTCAGATTCATTAGTAACACATGCTGTAACAACAGCTGAAGAAAGACAAAATTCTTTCAACAGCATGATGGAAGTGGCTTTAGAAGCAGCTATTTCTATTGCTAAGTAAATTCTGATCATATTCTTACAGGGTTTATCGAACCGAGCCATTTCAATTCTGAAATGGCTCGGTTTTTCTTTTACAATATAACAAAAGAGATTGACAAGGTGATTCTAAATATAATAGAGTATAAATAGTTACAAAATATTAACTAATTGCCGAATTTCTTTTTATTTTGAAAACGGGGGAACCATTCCGGGTGAATTATTCTTGAAAGCAAGAGAATATAGGGAACCTTTTACCGAATCCTCAGCTAACTCCGTAGGCATCGAAAGGAAGACGACATTCTGAAGAAATTCATCATATCGCTACTAGGAGCTGCAGTATTATTCACAACCGCCGCACCCAGTACTTTTGCAGCAAGTGAGGCTAGAATTGAAAGTGAAGTGAATCAGGTAGTGGGAACGCCGTACTTATGGGGTGGAACCACAGCTTCAGGATTTGATTG
The DNA here is from genome assembly GCF_900156375.1 of Paenibacillus macquariensis. Classification (GTDB taxonomy): domain Bacteria; phylum Bacillota; class Bacilli; order Paenibacillales; family Paenibacillaceae; genus Paenibacillus_AQ; species Paenibacillus_AQ macquariensis. Next base: position 85,441 of record NZ_FTNK01000019.1, on the reverse strand, counting down.
TTCCGGATTCATCTTGTACATCATGGGTAAGTTTAACGTTGATAATCTCCCACGGACATCAGAGACTCAAGCCAAAGAGGGAATAGCAGTTGCTAAAGAGGATCTGCAATTAGGTGATTTGGTATTTTTTAATACCATTAGTAATAAAATCTCCCATGCAGGAATCTATCTAGGTGACGATCAATTCGCGCATTCCTCCAGCAGTAAGGGAGTAAGAATAAGTAAGTTGTCGGAATCTTACTATAAAGATCGTTATGTTACCGCTCGACGAGTGGTAGATGAGAAAAGTTATCTTAAAATGATTGAATAATACATATCGAAAAAAGGACAAACCTGTTATTCATATAACGGGCTAGTCCTTTTTTTTGTTCATCATGTTACAGATACATGATTAAAGATCGTCTCAGCAATTACCCGGTATCCTCTTGAATTGGGGTGAATCAAATCCTTAGACCATAAGGTATTGTCTTTAGCCATAGGGTGATTCCAACAATCAATATGATATAACTTGTATTCGTTACTAAGTGATTGTATGATTTCATTTGCTTCTATTAATTGTGCCTTTACTACGTGTTGTTGTTCAACAGGCAAAGGCAATCGAACTGTAAAGTCCGGAAGATTAGCTATGATAATGTCGGCACCTGACTTATGTAAACGATTGATCATAAGTTCCATATCGGTCTTGTATTCATCGCGATTCCAACGGCCTTTTAATATATCGTTAGCGCCTGCGATTAGACTGACCAAGTCGGGCTGCAATGCTAAAGCTTGTTCTAATTGCTTCAAGCGAACCTCGTGGGTTACCAATCCTCGTTTAGCTAGGTTGGTATATTGTAACTCTGGCGTATGCAGGTGAGCGAAGCGATCGACCCAACTTTTTAACTCTGCACCCTCAACTGTATCGCCAATCCCTTCTGTGAAACTATCTCCTAGTGCTACAAAATGCTTCCACATATCAGACACCCCTTTTTTGAATCTACACTCATTCTATACTAGGCGTCGTTCGATTTCTTCTGTGATTTTCAATCCGTGGAATCTTCCATCCTCAATATAAACACGATTAGTAGTACCCCCTGTTACGACACCTGCAAGAAAGACGTTATCAACGTTTGTTTCATAAGTACTTGGATTAAAGGTAGGCACTAATGTTGAAGGATCTACTTCGATCCCAATACTTTGAAGCATCGTTGTATTTGGTTGATATCCAATCAGGGAAAAGAGATAGTCATTGGGAATGGAGACTAATCCTTCAGGTGTATGTATACTAATGGATCTATCATGGATCTCTTTAACACTAGAATTGGGATAAAATTTAATTTTTTCTTTTTGGATGAAATTACGGATATCTAGAAGTAAAGATGGTTTGATTCCTTCGTAAGGATTATCTCCCCGATGGATAAGAGAAACGTGAGCCCCGTTACGGTAAAGGTCGATCGCTGCTTCGATAGCAGAATTCTTACCTCCTACTACGGCTACTTCTTGTCCATGATAGGAATGTCCTTCTTTGTAATAATGCATCACTTTGGACATGGATTCCCCTGCAACGCCGATCCTTTTCGGGTGATCAAATATCCCAGTAGCCATAATGATCATCCGGGCTTGATAGACAATCTCTGATCCTATTCGGTCTTCGGCATGTACGGTAAAGGAGTCCGTTTCTTTCGAAATACGATTAACTTTATGATAACATTTGATATTAATGGATTGTCGTTCGGTAACAAGGCGATAATACTTTAATAGTTCAGAACGTGTCGGTCGTGCTTCTTGAGATAAGAAGGGGATATTACCGATTTCTAGACGGTCTGAAGTACTATAGAAGCGCATATCTAACGGACAATTGACAATTGAATTCACAATCGCTTCTTTTTCAATAATGATATAACGAATCCCCTTTTCTTGAAGTGCAAGTCCAGTGCTTAAGCCACAGGGTCCTCCACCGATAATGACAACATCATACATTGTTTGACACTCCCTTATGTAGTTTCCATTTTTGATTAGTATTTTGTATCATGCCCAGATCATATCACAATATGATTGAGGACATATGTCCTTCCCAAAATACACGAATATCTATTTAATGAAGTAAAGAAATTGATTTGGGGAGAGAGACGATGAGAGGGATTATATTTGCGTTATTTGGAGGCGCCTTTATTACACTTCAAGGTGTAGTGAATGCTCGAATTAGTCAAGATATTGGGACATGGCAAGCGGCGACGATAACCCAGTTCACAGGATTCATGGCTGCCTTGGTTATCCTGATGTTTGTCCGAGACGGGAAGTGGCAGGGATTTAAGCAAGTGAACCCATTATATTTGATGGGCGGAGCCTTTGCGGCAATTATTATTTTTAGTGATGTCACTGCGATTGGGCACATCGGGGTTACGCTTACGATATCTGCGCTATTGATTGCTCAACTGGGTCTGACCTTTATCATTGATATTAAGGGATGGTTCGGGGTAAAGAAGCAGAAAATGAGAATACCACAGTTCATTGGCATCGGGATGATGATCGCTGGTGTGGTGATACTAGGGTTTTAATATTTTTTAAGTTAGCGGCTAAGGACGGAAGGTGAATACAGTTATGAAAGAAATTAAAGATCGTACGCAACTAGATAATTATTTGCATGCTCATCACATAGAGTCCGTATTTAATGAGTCATTATTGCCCTATTTATCGTTGTATAGCTATGATCAAGGGGAACTGATCTGTTCCCAAGGAGAACCCTCGGAGGTCCTGTATGTCATTGTGAAGGGGAAAGTTAAAATCTATACGACTTCGGCTGAGGGCAAGACACTTATTCTTTCATTTAAGAAACCGCTTGAAATAATCGGGGATATTGAATACGTGCAGGAAATTAACATTATCAATACGGTTGAGGCAGTATCGTCAGTCCATATGATCTGTATTGATTATCGTTGGTTAAGAAAATACGGAAGCGATCATGCGCCATTACTACAATTTCTACTGAATATCATTACACGGAAGTTTCATCTTAAAAATAATGCCATGAGCTTCAACTTGATGCACTCAGTGGAAGTCCGACTGGCAAGTTATCTATTGTCTGTCTCATTCAATGGATCGGAATCTCTCAATCAAGGGCAACAAAGTATCGTCAATATAAGGGATGCAGCGAACTTCATTGGGACCAGTTATAGACATCTGAATCGGGTCATCCTACAGTTCTGCACAGAAGGCCTAATTGAGCGGGATAAAGGGTTTATTTATGTTAAAGACAAGGAAGGTTTAAGTAGACTTTCAAGTCACAATATCTATGAGTAAACGTAAGATTTCATTAGAATAAATCAGCACATGGGAGACTAAAAGTTATGATGCTAGGACTCGTATTGGCGGTTATCGCAGGTGCATTGGTCAGTCTGCAAAATATTTTTAATAGTAAGGTGAATGAACGTGCGGGGTCTTGGGCGACAACGACATTAGTATTAGGAATGGGATTCCTGGCTTCATTAACGTTCGGTCTAATTTTTGAAGGGAAAGATATGTTTAACTTGCACAATATGCAGCCATGGTACTGGTTCTGCGGACTGATTGGCGTTGGTGTCGTTATCTGTATGGTGCAGGGGATGAAGCTGCTGAGTCCGACGTATGCCATCGCTATCGTTCTAACCTCACAGCTTGGGTTTGCTTTATTGTGGGACTCACTAGGATGGTTGGGTCTGGAGAAGGTTCCGTTTACATTTAGCAAGTTGATAGGTGTATTGGTTATCGTAGGTGGTATCTATGTATTTAAATTAGGCGGTGCACGTGAGAAACAGGAGAGCGTCTAAGTTGACTTAGAATGATTTCGCGCATCATACTGAATAATAAAAGCAGGGATTGGAGCGATCATATTGAAGAAATATCGAACGTTATTATTTGATGTAGATGATACGCTGTTAGATTTCGGTGAAGCTGAGAGATTAGCGTTGCGTTTACTTTTTGAGGATCAAGAAATGCCCTTAACCAGTGAATTAGAAGCACATTATAAAAGAATAAATCATGGTCTATGGAGGTCTTTTGAAGAAGGGAAACTGGATCGTGATGAGGTAGTAAATACGCGATTTTCAATTCTTTTTAAGGAATACGGTCAAGAGGTTGATGGGGCCTTATTGGAAAATAAATATCGTAGCTACTTAGAAGAGGGACATCAGCTTCTTCATGGGGCGTTTGAATTGATAACAGATCTACAACATCAATATGACTTATATATTGTTACGAATGGTGTTTCGAAGACTCAGGATAGACGCTTACGTGATTCAGGATTACACCCGCTATTTAAGGATATCTTTGTGTCAGAAGATACGGGATTCCAAAAGCCTATGAAAGAATACTTCGATTATGTCTTTGCACGAATTCCTAATTTCACTGTGGACAAGGGATTGATTATTGGAGACTCCTTAAGCGCAGATATTAAAGGTGGACAGCTAGCGGGACTAGATACATGTTGGTTCAACCCTGACATGTTACCCAATAATACTGGGATTGTACCTACTTATGAAATACAACATCTTGATGAGCTGTATGAGATTTTGAATGTAGAGAAAGATTCTGTAGGTGTGAGTTCGTGTTTGTCGTGAATTTTGCAGTCTCGTTAAAGTATCTCCGTTTACTATAGTAAGCATAATAATAGAGCAGAAATGGCATCCTACATGAGGTGCTATTCCTGCTCTATTATGTTGTTTATTTATTTATTTAAAATACTGTCTTCTAGAACAGCGAACTTATCACCGTATTCTTTAATGATGTGCTGTTCACCCCAATTACATAACGAATTCAAAATACTTTCCAGACTCGTTCCATATTCACTAAGTTCATATTCCACTTTTGGAGGGACTTGATTATAAATAATCCGATTAATGATTCCATCAGCTTCTAACTCCCGTAGTTGCTGTGTTAACATTTTTTGTGTAATCCCAGGCATTAACTTTTTCAGCTCCGAAGTTCGTTTTTTTCCATGGGTTAAATGACACAGAATCACACATTTCCATTTCCCACCGATGACCTCAAGGGTTGCTTCAACTGAAATGTTATATTTTTTCTTGATCATGATGACCCTCCGATTTAGATGTTATAGGTACTTTAAAGTACCTATATTACTTTTAAGTACGTACTATTCTTTTTATTCGATTTCATCTATCATAACACTTGTAGGCATTGATGACCATAACTTAAATACGGATTAGATGGAGGGAAAAATATAATGGTAAAGAACTTACAAGATACAACAACGTTGCATAATGGTGTGAAAATGCCTTGGTTTGGATTAGGTGTATTTCTAGTGGAGGAAGGTCCTGAGCTTGAGAATGCTGTGAAAACAGCGATCATGAATGGCTACCGCAGTATTGATACGGCTGCTATTTATGGAAATGAAGAAGGTGTTGGTCGAGGAATTCGCCAAGGGATGGAAGAAGCGGGTATTTCTAGAGAAGAACTATTCATCACATCGAAGGTATGGAATGCTGATCTAGGTTATGAATCAACTTTAGCGGCTTATGAGACGAGCTTAAGTAAATTGGGATTGGAATATTTGGATCTGTATCTGATTCACTGGCCTGTAGCGGGTAAGTTCAAGGATGCTTGGAGAGCTCTAGAGACACTTTATAAAGATGGGCGCGTAAAAGCGATCGGTGTAAGTAATTTCCTTATTCATCAACTTGAAGAGCTAATGAAAGATGCGGAGATTAAGCCAATGGTGGATCAGATGGAACATCATCCACGTTTGACTCAAAAGGAACTTCAAGCATTTTGTAAGGAAAATGGTATTCAATTCGAAGCATGGTCTCCATTAATGCAAGGTCAGTTATTAGATAATGCGGACTTAAAAGAAATTGGTGATAAATACGGGAAATCCATTGCCCAAGTGATCTTGCGCTGGAACTTACAAAATGGCGTTGTAACGATACCGAAATCAACGAAAGAACATCGCATCATTGAAAATGCATCTATTTTTGATTTTGAGTTGACTACAGAAGATATGGAACGAATCGATGGATTGAATCAGAATCTCCGAGTGGGTCCAGACCCAGATAATTTCGATTTCTAATCATCTGACAACTTGACATATAAGCAGAACAATCCCTTTTATTTCTTTGAGAATAAAGGGGATTGTTCTATATAATGAACCCCACATAGATCAGAATAACGTAATAAGAACACACATCAGGAGGGTATTTCATGGAACTACATTTAAAAGGGAAAACGGTGTTGGTTACGGGATCTACAGCTGGTATTGGTAAAGCAATCGCTATATCTTTAGTTGCAGAAGGTGCGACAGTTCTTATTAATGGACGCAATGAACAGAGGGTTAGTCAAATGATTCATGAAATTCAAGGACAATATCCAGAGGCTATTCTTCAATCAGCAGTAGCTGATTTAGGAACGGAACAGGGATGCCAGGAGATGATTAAGAAATATCCGGAAGTAGATATTCTGATAAACAATCTTGGAATATTTGAGCCGGCAGAATATTTCGATATCCCTGATGAAGAATGGTTTAAATTCTTTGAGGTCAATATTATGAGTGGTGTTCGACTTACAAGGCACTACCTTAAACAAATGATTCATAATCAGGAGGGGAGAATCGTCTTCATTGCCAGTGAGGCAGCTGTTATGCCATCTCAGGAAATGGCTCATTATAGTGCCACCAAGACAATGCAACTCTCGCTCTCTCGCAGCTTAGCAGAGCTGACTAGAGGAACGAACGTGACTGTCAATACGATTATGCCTGGTTCTACGCTAACGGAAGGGGTGGAGACAATGTTAGATACTCTTTATCCTGATGATAATTTGATGATCGAAGAAGCAGAAAAGCGATTTATGAGTGAGAATCGTCCGACGTCCATTATTCAAAGACTCATTCGACCTGACGAAATAGCAAATCTCGTTGCCTTCTTAAGCAGTCCTCTTTCCTCAGCAATTAATGGTTCTGCATTACGAATTGATGGGGGATTAGTGCGTAGCGTATTTTAATAGTGGAGCTAACAATAGCGATTTGATTAACCGCTGAACCGAGCAAATTTCAGGTATCTATTCCTGTGATTTGCTCGGTTTTTTTTGAGCATTTCGTGATCATGCTAGGTAGTTATATAAGTACTAGGGTGGCTTAAGTTGAAGGGAATATTTTGAATGTTTATGCGTATTAATGTTTCTCAGTGTAAGGAATGCTGAAACCATGGTAGGGATGTGAGAGAAGTAACACAAAAGTAACACATTCTTATATCATAAGTATTTTTGTGTTTTGTACTTACCTGTAGGTCTTAAAGCGGTTGGTTTTTTTGTAGGGTCCTAGCACTCGCTTCAGTGAGCTTGGTATTTGTAGTTATAGTCATTTAAAGAACAATAGAAGTAATTATTTACCACCATCATTTTTATGTATTTATATACTTATGTCTGGATTTACAAAATCGTATTACAATAGCGAAAGTTTGGCTGTGCTAGAAGGTACTGATAATTAAATTGTAATGCTAATCATGTATCTGTAAATTATGGTATATTAACTGATACAAATAGTTTCTTTGTTATTAATTGTTACTTATTTAATAAAATAGCATCTATCAAGGGGTGGAGTCATGACTGAAGAAGTGAACGACGAGGCATTCAAAAGAATAGAGAAAGGCTATCAAATATTAGGGAAGAGATGGTCGGGTCTAATCATTTATACCTTGGTGGAAGAGCCAAAGCGATTTAGTGAAGTGCATGCACGTATACCTGTATTAAGTAAACGGATGCTAAATGAGCGCTTGAAGGAACTTGAAGATTGCGGCATTGTGATACGGAACGTGCTTACTGACCGCCCTGTACGGATAGAATATTCTTTAACTAGAATGGGCACTGAATTAGCAGTTGCTCTAAAGCCAGTCGAAGTATGGTCTAATAAATGGTTATAATTTGCTTGCGAAAAGCAGTTCTTCTTGATAAAGAGATGAACTGCTTTTTTATATGGTCTAAAATATTTATTGATAAAGATGTGAGATCTTTGTGTTATATTTCACATTATTGACACAATAGATTATTGGGGTTACTATGGTTACATAAAGTAACTTAGATAAAAAAAGTTGCTTTGATTAATTTAGTTTCAGCAGGTACAAACATGCAAGCCGGCCTCATAGAAGTATATAAATGCAACCAGGTGAACATGTAGTTACTCCAAAACTAATTTAGTCTATTGTTATTATAAATTATTTTGCTATAAAGGGGATTGAATGATGAAAAAGCTTGAAGGAAAAATCGCCATACTGACTGGCGCAGCTGGTGGTATTGGTAAAGGAATGGCAACGGCTTTCGTTAAAGAAGGAGCAACTGTTGTTATTATCGATTTGAATGAAGAAGCTGGTAACCAGACCATTAAGGAATTGCAGGAATATGCACCTGATTCCATTTTCATTCAGGCAAATCTTGCAGAACATGATAAATTAGCTGGAATCGTTAAACAAGTTGCTGATAAATTCGGCAAATTAGATATTCTAGTAAATAATGCGCATGCATCAAAAATGAATTCGATTGAGGATACAACTCAAGCCGATTTCGATCTATCGTTCAACACTGGATTCTATCCAACATTCTACTTCATGCAAGCAGCACTACCTTACTTAAAAGAAACACAAGGGAAAATCATTAACTTTGCATCTGGCGCTGGAATTAACGGAGATGTAAATCAAATCTCTTATGCAGCAGCAAAAGAAGCGATTCGTGCAGCTACTCGTGTAGCGGCAAATGAATTCGGTCCATTTGGTATCAATGTAAACATCATTGCTCCAATTGCTAAATCCCCTGGCTTGATTGAATGGGCAGAGAAAAACCCAGAGTATTATCAAGGTATGCTTTCTAAGATCCCTATGAGAAGACTTGGTGAGCTTGAAGGTGATATCGGACGCGTTGCTGTATTCTTAGCGAGCGAAGATTCTGATTATATTACGGGTCAAACGATCATGGTAGATGGTGGATCTATTAAATTACGTTAATTTAATCTCTTAAAATAATAATATATATGTATGAATGCCCTTTATAGAAAAGGGCATTCATATTGTAATGTAAAAATTAGCAAGAATTATTTCAAAATGAATCATTCAAGCTGTATTTTTTTTTTGCAAAAATAGCTCTGAAATACGGAAAAAAACTAGTATTTCGAAGAGTGTAAGACAACTAGATAATCAGGAAAATGAGGGATACAAGATGAATCAGAGTAAGAAAAAAATCCACTTTGCTTGGTGGGTATTAGTAGGGATCGTTATTATGGTCGGTCTTATGAAGGGCGGCATTAACTCAGCAGGGGGATTATTCTTAACACCTGTTACCAAGGATTTAGGTATTGGAATGGGAAGCATGTCCCTGTACTTTAGTATCTCATCAATTGTTGTAATGTTATTCTTGCCTATCGCAGGTAAATTGATGGCTAAATATGATATTAGAACGGTACTCATAACGGGTACTATTTTACAAGCGGGATCATTTGCAATGTTCGGTTTTATGAATTCTGTATGGGGTTGGTACTTGTTCTGTATCCCGATGTCTATTGGTTCCGTCTTTGTCTGTCAAATGGCAGGCCCTGTATTGATCAATAACTGGTTTAAGAAGCATAATGGCTTAGCGATGGGTATTATGGCTGCTTCAGGTGGTTTGTTCGGAGCAATCCTTCAACCCATGGCTGGTAATCTTATTTCTAGCGAAGGCTGGAGATATACTTATATCTTCCTAGGTGTATTAGTAGCGGTTATTCTTATTCCAACGATCATTTTAACACTCAGAATGGCTCCTCAACAAAAAGGTTTACAAGCACTTGGCATGGACGAAGTGAAGAGTGATGATAAAACTGCTCCTAAGAATGTAGTGAATAAAGGAGTTACAGCAGCTGTTGCAAGAAAATCGTCTGCTTTCTATTACTTGGTTGGGTTCTTCTTCCTAATCACTTCTATAGGAAGTTTTGGTCAATATGTAGCACCATACGCCATGAGCTTGGGCTATGATATCGCATTTGGTGGTTCTGCAATGGGTGGATGGATGGTTGGTTCACTTATTGGATCGCTAACTTTTGGATTCTTGAGTGATAAGATTGGTGCCAAAAACACGGCAATCTTTGCGATGCTTCTAGGATTAGTACCTGTTATCTTGTTATTAACTGTTGGTACTAACAAAATTATGTTTACTGTAGCAATTTGTATTTATGGATTTGTGGTTGCATCTATTGCTACCTTAGGGCCCCTACTTACAACAGCTTTATTCGGTAATAAAGAATACAGTCAAATTTATTCAACTGCTGTAATGGGATTAGCTATTGCAGGTATCGTTGCTTTACCAGTATACGGATTCATCTCCGACCTTACAGGTAGTTATACATCCATTCTTTATGCAGTTGGCATCATGTTGATTATTAACGTTGTTGCAATTGCCTCTGCTTTCAAAGGTGAAAAGAAACTTGAAGCAGCAGGTCACTGGAACTAATTATTTATCGATTATACAAAAAAGAGATGCCCCTCTGGGAATTCTCTTTTTTTGTTCGAATTTATTAGTGCTCAAAAATAAAAAAAATGAGGATCTCACAACATGAGTAAGCAAAAGAAAAAAATCCACTATGCTTGGTGGGTGTTATTGGGTATAGCACTAATGGTAGGTCTAGCAAGAGGCGGTATTATGACATCAGGTGGTTTATTCTTAAGCCCTGTTACTGAAGAGTTAGGTATTGGGATGGGTAGCTTGTCCTTATATTTCAGTATCTCAGCGATTGTTACAATGATCTTCTTACCCTTCGCAGGTAAGTTAATGGCTAAATTTAATATTAGAGTCATACTAATCGTAGGTGTTATTTTACAGACTGGGTCATTTGCTATGTTTGGTCTAATGAACTCGGTATGGGGTTGGTACTTATTCTGTATCCCAATGGCCATGGGTTCCGTCTTTGTTTGTCAAATGGCAGGTCCTATCCTGATTAATAACTGGTTTAAAAAGCACAATGGGTTGGCAATGGGTATTATGGTCGCTTCAGGCGGGTTGTTCGGAGCCATCCTTCAACCTATGGCGGGTAACTTAATCTCTAGCGCAGGTTGGAGATACACTTATATCTTCTTAGGATTGTTAGTTATGATCATCGTTATTCCTATCGTCATATTAACGATCAGAATGTCTCCACAACAAAAAGGCTTACAAGCATTGGGTAGTGAAGAAGTAACATCCAATACTTCCGCTACTGAAACAGCAGTAGCAAAAGGTGTTAAAGCATCTGTTGCAATAAAATCATCCTCATTTTTTGCGTTGCTTATCTTCTTCTTCTGTATAACTGCGATTAGTAGTTTTGGTCAATACGTAGCACCTTTTGCAATGAACATAGGCTATGATGTTTCATTTGCAGGTTCTGCAATGGGCGGATGGCAGATTGGTACGCTCGTTGGTGCGTTAGCTTTCGGTGTATTGTCAGATAAAATTGGGGCAAAAAACACGGCAATATTTGCGATGATTCTAGGACTAGTACCCGTAATTATTCTTATAACTGTTCCGAACAACAAAGTAATGTTTACTGTTGCTATTTGTATCTATGGATTCGTAATTGCATCTGTCGGAACGTTAGGTCCCCTTCTTACAACGGCATTATTCGGCAATAAAGAATACGCTCAAATCTATTCAACTGCTGTGATGGGCTTAGCTGTTGCAGCTATGGTTGCTCTTCCTATCTACGGTTTTATTGCTCAAAGTACAGGTAGCTATACTGCGATTCTGTATGCAATTGCTGTTATGATGCTCATCAATATCGTATCTGTGACGTATGCTTTTATCGGTAAAAAGAAACTCGAAAAAGCAGGGCATTGGAATTAATCACATTGAATAAGCTATTACACAAATATAGTAGCCCCTTGAAGCACTTAAAAACGCTTATAGGGGCTTTTTTATGCCTGCTTATTAATAATGGGTAAGTAAATCCAATAATATTTAAAGAGCGAGGAATATAAATACTGCTCAAAGTAAAAATTAATTGGACAGGCAATTAGTTACTCCAGAACTAAATATGAGTTATGGATTCTTATAAATAATGTTCTTAAAGGAGAAACAATAATGAAAAAGATTCTGATTATATTACAGGTCAGACCATCATGGTAGATGGCGGGTCCATTAAATTGAGATAATTTTGTATAAATAACAAGTAGAGATCATTTAGGAAAACGAGGTATACATCATGGATCAGACAAAGAAAAGAATTCACTATGCTTGGTGGATACTGTTAGGACTGGCGATTATGGTCGGCTTTGCAAAAGGCGGTATTATGACAGCGGGAGGACTATTCCTAACACCTGTTACGGAAGATTTAGGTGTTGGAATGGGTAGTCTATCCTTGTACTTTAGTATTTCATCGATTGTAACCATGCTATTCCTTCCATTTGCAGGTAAATTTATGGCTAAATATAATATTAGATTGGTGTTAATCGTAGGTGTTATCCTACAAGCAGGATCGTTTGCTATGTTTGGATTCATGAACTCGGTGTGGGGTTGGTACTTGTTCTGTATTCCGATGTCCATTGGATCGATTTTCGTAACCCAAATGGCTGCCCCAGTATTAATTAATAAATGGTTTAAAAAACATAATGGTCTGGCCATGGGAATTGTGGTGGCTTCAGGTGGTGCAATGGGAGCAATTCTTCAGCCTATGGCGGGTAAATTAATAGCTAGTGAAGGTTGGAGATATACGTATATATTCTTAGGGGTCATAGTGATGATTGTCGTTATCCCAACGGTACTCTTAACGATCAGGAAGTCTCCGAAAGAAAAAGGCTTACAACGTCTAGGAGAAGATGAAGTGCAAATTGAAGATATGACAGCTGCAATTACACAGGAAGAAAAGGGCGTGACGGCTGCTGTAGCGAGAAAGTCTTCTGCTTTTTATGCGTTATTGTTATTCTTCTTCTTTATCACTGCAATCGGAAGTTTCGGCCAATTTGTAGCACCATTTGCAATGGGTGTGGGTTATGATGTCGCATTCGCGGGTAGTGCAATGGGTGGTTGGTCCATAGGTGTATTGGTAGGGGCTTTAGCCTTTGGCGTATTAAGCGATAAGATTGGAGCGAAGAATACAGCGATCTTTGCGATGATCCTAGGATTAGTTCCAGTTGCAATATTGGTGACCATTCCTGGAAACAAAGTGATGTTCACCGTAGCGATTTGTATCTATGGATTCGTAGTGGCATCCATCGGAACATTAGGTCCCTTACTAACATCAGCGATATTTGGGACTAAAGAATATGGTCAAATCTATGGTTCTGCTGTTATTGGATTAGCTGTCGCGGGGATTGTTGCGTTACCGGCATATGGGTACATCGCCCAGATTACGGGTAGTTATACATCCATACTGTACGCAGTTGGTCTGATGTTGATCATAAATGTGGTAACCATAATCTTTGCCTTCAATGGTAAAAAGAAATTAGAAGCAGCGGGATTGTGGAATTAAACATAATCAAAATTACACTAAAACAACGCATGCCGATGACTCATCGACAACGCGCTGTTTTTTTATTTCTTCTTATTAATATAAGTAAGTTTAGGTAAACTACTATACATTGTTAACATTCATGTATACAATATATACTTATGAGAGCATTTCAAGAATGACAACAATAAATAATAGAGTAATATAAAGAAACTGGAGGGTATGCCCGTGAACTTATTTGATGAACTTGGCGGACAGCAAGGCGTACGCAAATTAGTGGAATCCTTTTATCCCAAGGTGTTGAACGATCCTTTGTTATCACCATTATTTCCAAAAGAAATTTCGTCTACGATGGATAAGCAAGAAATGTTTTTAAGTCAGTTTTTTGGAGGACCCGATCTATACACATCAGAATTTGGACACCCTAGAATGAGAGCACGTCATATGCCCTTTACGATCACACCCATACATGCGGATGCATGGTTGTCTTGTATGAGCGAAGCACTAGAGGAAACGGTTGATTCTGAACTCATTCGAGAAGCAGTCATTGAACGATTGAGGGTATCCGCCTACTTTTTCGTTAATTCCTAGGATTGCTGAGTGAGAGACTAATAAAGAGTGCTGCTCATAGATCACAATATAAAAGTAAAAGAAGGAATATAATGTGGAGTATATTGAAATTACGTCCAAACCCCCAGAAGATTCAACGCCTTTAGTATTAGTCATAGGCAAGTTTGATGGTGTGCATAGAGGTCATTCACAGCTTTTACACACGGCATCTGAAGTACATGATGGCATGTTAGCTGTGATGAGTTTTTCGGATCATCCTACTTGGGTTGTGAAGAATGATCCAGCATATGATAAGTCACTTACACCGTTGCATCATAAAATGGAACTACTCCAGAATCATGGTGTGAAGCGGTTTTATAACATTCATTTCACGAAAGATTATGCCCGAATTACGGCAAAAGAATTTGTGTTAGATCATTTAAGCAGATTGAATATTAAACATATCGTGGTTGGAGAAGGTTTCCACTTAGGAAAAGCAAGAGAATCAGATACGCTTGATCTCATTAGACTTTGTAAACAAATAGGTATTCCTGTTACGGTAATTCCACTTTTAAAAGAAGATGGAGAAAAGATAGATAGTACCACGATTCGATCGCTTATTAAGAACGGCGAGATGGTAGGTGCTCAAAGTCTATTGGGTCGACCCTATACCCTGAGAGGAACCGTAATCCATGGTCAAGCTTTAGGTCGTACATTAGGGTTTCCAACAATTAATCTAGGAGGGGAAGTAGATCAATATGTACTTCCTAAACCAGGTGTTTACTTAGGTGTCGCTGAGATAGTAAATGGCGATCATGGGAAGGAACGTCGGAATGCACTCATAAGTGCGGGTTACCGTCCTACGGTCGAGGGAGAAACGTACTTAATTGAGGCCTATTTATTAGATTATTCTGGTGATTTGTACGAAACACATGTATCGCTATCATTTGTTTCATTTCTTCGCGAAGAAATTAAATTCTCTGACCTTGATGAGTTGGTAGAACAAATGAAGCTAGATGAACGTGATGCATTTGTATTTTTCGAAAATGAATGAAGTCGGCGTGTATAATATAACGTTTTATCGGATGGTGATTATGATTGACAACGATAGATAACAAGCAGCTTTCGACGAGGGAATGTATTCTTCAACTCCTCAAAACGAAAGGTGAATTAAGTACAAAAGATCTTACAGAAGAGTTAGGGATAACGGTTATGGCTGTCAGACGCCATATTCAATCGTTAGAACGCGATAACCTGATTTCATCCAAGACGATAAGGCAATCCATGGGCAGACCTACAGCTGTGTATTGTTTGACCGAACATGCGGATGGTTTCTTTCCACGTAAATATCATACATTAACACTTGAATTATTAGATGAACTTAAAGATAGTGTTGGAGAATCAGCTATTGAACAGCTCTTTGAAGGTCGGAAAAATAAAATGGTTAAGAAATATGATGCAAGTATGGAAGGTAAGAATCTTGAACATCGAGTCTCTACACTCGCAGAAATTCAGAACGATAATGGTTATATGGTTGAGTGGGAAAAGATCAATGATGAAGAATTTCTGTTGAAAGAACACAATTGCCCCATCGAGCAAGTAGCAACAAAGTATCAACATGCATGCCTTTGCGAGTTGAAGTTATTTGAATCCTTGCTGGGTGATGCAGAAGTTGAGAGAACGGAATGTCTTGCCAAGGGTGGACAACGATGCACTTATTCAATTAAAAAGAAAAAAGAAAAATAACAGTGAGATGTCAATGACATATCACTGTTTTTATGTCCCGAAGAGGAAAATGAGCTACACGTAAAATAAATAGGTATAAGATTGAAAGGTGGAAGTATCGTGGATAAGTATCAAATTTTGTTGTTCTATAAGTTCGTAGAGATCACCAATTCCGAGCAGGAAGCCGTCAATCATTTGGCATACTGCAAGAGTCTAGGGGTGAAGGGACGGATATTAATCGCAGATGAAGGCATAAACGGTACGATATCTGGAACCGTAGAGCAAACAGAGGAATATATGAGAGATATGCTTAGTAACCCACTGTACGCTGATATGGTTTTTAAAATAGATCCAGCAGACGGCCATGCATTCAGAAAGATCTTTGTAAGACATAGAAAAGAATTAGTGACTTTGGAGTATAAGAACCCTATCAATCCTGCTGTCACAAGTGGAAAGCGGTTGGATCCAAAGCAATTTCATGAGTATCTACAAAGGGACGATGTCATCGTCGTAGACGGAAGAAATGATTACGAATATGATCTTGGACACTTCCGCAATGCCATCAAACCAGAGGTAGAAACATTTAAGGAATTCCCTGATTGGATCAATGATAATCTAAGCGAATTTAAGGATAGACCGATTCTGACATATTGTACGGGTGGTATTCGTTGTGAAAAGTTAACTAGCGTACTTCTTGATCAAGGTTTCACGGATGTCTATCAACTAGATGGTGGAATTGTAACCTATGGTAAAGACCCAGAAGTCGAAGGTAAATTGTTCGATGGTAAATGTTATGTGTTTGACGAGCGTATGTCCGTAACGATCAATCATACGGATGAAGATACACTGATAACGGCGTGTAAACATTGTCACAAACCTTCCGCGCATTATATTAACTGTACGAATAACGACTGTGATACGAAGTACATTTGCTGTGAGGATTGCGAAGAGGAGATGCAAGGCTTCTGTTCAAGCGAATGTAAGGAGATTGTATAAATAGATCATTTCATATCGTGTATAAGTCCCAAAGGGTGATTTCCTTTGGGGCTTATTTAAGTTCTGATGAACCGTTAATATGTCATCTAATTCGGCGGTTGAAGCAACAAGGATAGATGAATTAAACATTATAACGTTATATTTACTTAGCTCATTGTCTGTGTTATTCTGAATTCATTAGTCAGTGAACACTATGGATATGTGATATAGAAATATAGTAAGTGGTTACGCCATTAAGGAGTGAGAGCGAGTGACTGACAGATTGGTGCTGCGCAATGCTAAGCTTGTCAATGAACAGTCCGTTGATATCGTCATTGAGAACGATAAGATTGTCGAAGTGACGGAGTCGGGCGGAGCAGCGGGTGTTGACAGTTATGACTGTTCGGGCTTATATGTTTCCAGCGGATGGATTGATATGCATGTACACGCCTTTCCGGCATTTGATCCATACGGTGATGAGATCGATGAGATAGGCGTTAAGCAAGGAGTAACAACCATTGTAGATGCAGGAAGTTGTGGCGCAGATCGTATAACTGATCTTCGGGCAAGTGGGGTTAAGGCAAAGACGAATTTGTTCGCTATGCTGAATATTTCCCACATTGGTCTCCTACAAGTGGATGAATTGTCCCGATTAGAATGGATTGATCTAGAGAAGGCGGCACAAGCTGTTCTCGATAATCAGGATATTATCGTAGGCTTGAAGGCACGCATTAGTAAGAGCGTAGTTAAAGATACTGGTATTGAGCCACTCCGGCTAGCTAGAATTCTAGCGGAGAAGTTGTTACTTCCCATTATGGTTCATATTGGGTCGGGACCCCCAAGAATCCAAGATGTGCTGGCTTTGCTTACAGAAGGGGATATCATAACTCATTATTTGAATGGCAAGCCTAATAATTTGTTCGATGAGGAAGGGCAACCGCTTCAAGAACTGGTGGATGCCGTTGAGCGAGGCGTTCATCTCGATGTTGGTCATGGAACGGCCAGTTTCTCATTCAAAGTAGCAGAAGCCGCGAAACGTGCGGGTATCAGACCGAATACGATCAGTACTGATATTTATCGTGGTAATCGCTTGAATGGCCCAGTGTATAGTCTATCGAGCGTGTTGACGAAGTTTCTTTACTTGGGATACAGCTTGAAAGAGGTTATCGATGGGGTGACCATCCATGCGGCGCAGTGGCTGAACAAGCCAGATCTAGGACGAATTCAGCCTGGAGATGCAGCTAATCTTACACTGTTCGCTGTCAATCAAGGAGCGGTTACGCTAACGGATTCTGAAGGTGAACAACGAATAGCGAACACCTATATTGAAGCAAAAGGAGCGATTGTGAATGGCACATTCATTAAATGCTAAATATGGTTTGAAGCGGGTTATTAATGCAAGTGGACGTATGAGTATTCTAGGTGTCTCCGCACCGACGGATACGGTTATGGAAGCGATGAAGCAAGGCGGCCAACAGTATGTGGAAATTGCTGATTTGGTCGATAAAGCAGGAGATTACATAGCAAATATTTTGGGAGCGGAAGCAGCCGTTGTAGTTAACTCCGCATCCAGCGGAATCGCGCTTTCTGTCGCAGCAATTGTGACGCAAGGAAACCATCGTAGAAGCGAACGACTTCATCAAGAGCCGATTGCGAAGAATGAGATCATCATGCTCAAGGGTCATAATGTTCAGTATGGTGCTCCAGTGGAAACGATGGTCTATTTGGGTGGTGGAAGAATCACTGAAGTAGGTTACGCCAACGAAGGACGTAAGGAACATATTGAAGATGCTATTTCAGAGCATACGGCAGCGATATTGTACGTGAAGTCACATCATTGCGTACAGAAGAACATGATTTCCGTTGAAGAAGCGTGGGAGATAGCACAACGTCGAGGTGTTCCGCTTATCGTGGATGCGGCAGCTGAAGAAGATATCCGTAAGTATGTTCAGGTATCCGATCTGGCCATTTACAGCGGATCCAAAGCAATAGAAGGACCAACATCGGGTATCGTTGGCGGTAAACGTTGTTACATCGATTGGCTAAAGGTACAACTCCATGCGATCGGTCGCAGTATGAAAGTAGGCAAAGAGACTACTTTCGGATTGCTTCAGGCGCTGGATGAATATATGGACAAAGAAGATAAGAGTGAACAGGAAAAAGCATCCTTGGAAGTGTTGATGCCATTGTCTAAACTTCCTGGTGTTAAGGTATCTGTCGTACAAGATGAAGCGGGTAGAGCCATCTACCGTGGACGCGTTCAAATCGATTCGCAAGCCGCAGGCAAATCAGCTAAAGAAGTGAACGATCAGCTTCGTGAGGGCAGTATTGCTATATATACCCGTGATTACGGTGTTCGACAAGGATACTTTGACATTGATCCGCGTCCTTTGCAAGGTGATGATATTCAGGTTATTGCAACAACAATCCAACAAATCGTAGGAGGTAATTAATATGTCTCAAATGGAAAAACGTCTTTATAAAAATCGTGTGGCACTTAATGTACTGGCAAACAGCGTCGAAAATGCAAAAGAAATATTCGATGCAGCAGAAGGGCACGTAGTGGTCGGCGTATTATCTAAGAGTTACCCAAATGCTCAAGAAGCTGTAGTAGCAATGAAAGAGTATGGAAAAGCTATTGATGATGCTGTTTCTATCGGTCTTGGAGCAGGAGACAATCGTCAAGCTTCAGTTGTTGCTGAAATTGCTAAGAGTTATGGTGGAACACATATTAATCAAGTATTCCCAGCAGTAGGTGCAACACGTGCTAATCTTGAAGGTCGAGATAGCTGGATTAACAGTCTTGTTTCCCCAAGTGGCCGCGTAGGTTATGTGAATATCTCTACAGGGCCAATTAGTGCAGGGAACGCAGAGCAAGCTATTGTTCCAGTGAAGGCAGCGATTGCAATTGTAAGAGATATGGGTGGTAACGCATTGAAATATTATCCGATGCAGGGTCTGAAGTTTGTAGATGAGTACCGTGCAGTGGCAGAGGCTTGTGCAGAAGAGGGATTCGCCCTGGAGCCAACAGGTAGTATCGATATGGAGAATTTCGAGGAGATCGTGGAAATTGCTCTAGCAGCAGGTGTACAACAGGTAATTCCGCACGTCTATTCTTCGATTATTGATAAAGAAACAGGAAATACGAATATAGATGACGTTCGCGTGTTATTTGACATACTGAAGAAATTGGTAGAAAAACATGGCTAAGCGGATTGCAGCATTCGGGGAAGTTATGATGCGGATGCAAGTGCCAGGTTATGAGTCACTTGCCCAATCAAGTTCGTTGCAATATTCCTTCTCTGGAACAGGAGTGAACATCGCTTCCGCACTTTCTCGATTTGGTCATACAGGTTATATTGTCTCTACACTACCCAACAATTCAATTGGCGAAGCTGCAATGGCCTACTTGCGTAAGCTCGGTATCCAAACAACGTTTCTCAGCAGAGCTGGGAAATATGTCGGCATGTACTTTTTAGAGAATGGATTCGGCGCTCGTCCGAGCCGTGTGACGTATTCGGATAGACTTGGAAGTAGCTTTAACACGTCTGTACCGGATACCTATGACTTCTGCAAGATTGCCGAAGAAATAGACATCGCTCATTTTTGCGGCATTACATTGGCTATGAATGATTCGGTGCGAGACCAGATGAAGCAATTTGCTAGGGAAGTAAAGAATAACGGCAAGTCCGTCGTATTTGATTGTAACTTCCGTCCTTCCCTATGGGGTACGGATGGCTATGCGATAGCAAAGCCGCATTATGATGAAATGCTTAAGCTAGCGGATATTGTGATGATGAACGAGAAGGACGCTATTTTTACTCTAGGAATGGAAACGCAGGAAGTAGATTCATTGGAACAACTGAAGGATCTTATCCCAAAAGTGGCCGAGAAATATGGTATAACTGTAATAGCAGGTACACACCGTTTAGTAAATCGTGATAATACACATTCGCTCAGGGGCTATATGTATAAAGATGGCGCATTTGAATTTTCGAAAATGCTAACATTCTCTGTATATGATCGCATTGGAGCCGGAGATGCTTACGCAAGTGGCATCATTCATGGGGAAGCTAGTGGATTTACAACGGAGCGTACGATAGCTTTTGCATCAGCCGCAGCCATGTTGGCTCATACGGTAGTTGGTGATACACCAACTTCGACTGAAGCTGAGGTATTCCACGCTATGACGGACAAAGCGTTTGATGTGGAAAGGTAGTGACAATGTATGGCTATTACACGCAAAAAAGGGCCATTATATCTCCAAATAAAGAAGATTATGAAAGATCGGATTTTGCAAGGTGTGTATCCGCTCGGAGCCATAATACCTTCAGAACCACAATTAGAGAACGAATTTAATGTCAGCAAGATGACAGTTCGTAATGCGATTCAAAAGCTTGTTCAAGAGGGGTATGTGGACAAGCGCAGCGGAATAGGTACGAAGGTCATTAGCAACACCGCATTTACCAAATGGTCAAAAGGAAAGAATTTTACGGAAATATTGGTCGGTGAAGGCCATAAAATTGAGAAAAAAATGCTGGATTCAGAGCTAGTTCGCAATGACACGGACACGGAGTTATTTGAGATGTTCGGTGAGCAATGCGTACGAGTGGATCGACTTTATATTTTGGACGGGAAGCCGTACATCCATTACGTTCACTTTCTCACTTCCGACATTCCAAATGTAGATTTAGAAGGGTTAGATATTCAGTCTTTGTATGATCTCATCGAAGAACATAATATTGAACTTGAGAGCTTTCGGGACCAATTTACTGTTGCAATTGCATCTGTGGAAACAGAGTCCCTTCTCGGTACTCCAGAAGGGACTCCTCTTTTAAAGAGGCTCAGGTACTCTTACGATTCCGAAGGTAGAGTCATTGAATACAGTATTGGACATTATAATACGGAATTACAGCATTACCTTGTCAGCTACGACGTGTAAGCGATGGAGCGACTTGCGAGCTCCTTCTCATAAGTTTAATGAAACCCTACACCACAAGTTGTTGAAGTGATTAACCAGGCCGTGGTTAAGAGGTTACCTTTTATCAATGTATGTACAACATGAGTAAGAAGATCATCAGAGCGGCACATATGATTATGATTAAGGAGGTCAATGAAATGCTGTTAGAAGTGATTGCGACCACAGTTGGGGATGCCATTATGGCAGAACGCGGAGGCGCTGATCGGATTGAACTGATTACGGCTATACGTGAAGGTGGCTTGACGCCGAGTATAGGACTTATAGATAGAGTTAGGGAGGCAGTGTCTATTCCCGTAAGGGTTATGGTGAGGCCTCATGCCCGCTCATTCTATTATGATCAAGAAGATATTGAAACGATGAGACGTGATATCAAAGAGATTGGTTCGATTGGAGGTTTGGGCATTGTCATAGGGATGCTTAAACAAGACGCAACGATAGATGAAGTGAATCTGCAGTACCTTTTGGATGCAGCAGACGGTATGGAGGTTACCTTCCACCGTGCATTTGATGAGGTTCAGGATCAATTAGAGGCGTTAGATATACTTCTGCGTTATCCACAGATAGTAGATATACTTACATCTGGAGGAAGTCATTCTGCACTCGAAGGTGCGGATCAACTTGCGAAGCTTACGAGTATGACGGTTGGTAAATCCATTTCGATTTTGGCAGGTGCAGGCTTAACTGGACAAAGCCTCGAATCTTTCCTTCAGCACTCCGGTGTAAGCCGCGTACATTTCGGTTCAGCCGTAAGACAAGGTGGCGATCCGATGAAGGCCATTGACGCGGAACGGTTGCAATATATCCGTACTATATTAAATCAATCGATAAGGTAATATAACTTTCTTAACATGTAAAGATGCCTTCAATGCCACTGTTAACGTGGTAGGGAGGGCTTCTCTTTGTTGTTCTGTTCGATAAGAAGATAGAATTACTCCATGTGCTGTTATGATGAGAAAATTATGGAGTAAGCAAGACTCTTGTATAGAACAACAAACAAATGGGGAAATTATGGAGGAGATCCGAATATAGGAAAGGAGTGAAACCTAATGGACGTTACGCTAGGAGCCGATGAGGTTATTGAGCGCATCAGGAAGCTTCAATCCAATGGAGAAACAGTAGGCAAGAAACAAGTGAAGCAAAGTGATCCTGAATTAATGCGGAATGCATTGTTTTATTTTCCAAGTTGGGACCATGCGTTAAAAAATGCAGAGACATTCTAATTACACATGAGTACAAAAGAGGAGTCGAGGAAATCCAGGTGATCAAGCCTGTATTCCTCGGCTCTTTCTTTTTCTTAATCAACGTAGTCGTTCTTTAAGCTCGAAGCTCATGCAAGGTCTGCCAGAAGAAGAGAGAACAGCAGTGCTTGGCATGGTTTTTGTTTTGAAACCGAAGGCTTTACATCCTTTAGGTTGTTGTGGATCCCAGGTGACGTAATAAAAGGAACATTTCGTACAGTCAATACGCTGTGTTTCAGACATATGTACCCCTCAATTGTATAAGATGAATTCATTATACTGACTTATACAATACAAGTGGTAGTACAAATTTTCCTATTCTTGATGGCATACCATTCTACTGTTGTCTCTTATGATTAAACAGTGTGAATAAATAAAAAGCGATTCTATTAATGAGGTTAATGAATATAAGGTATATTCGTTAACCTCATTAATGGAGATCGCTTAGGATGCATCATGAATGATACCTCCGATGGTCATTGTTGTTAAATGAATCCTATGAAATAGGTTATTGACCATGAATAGAATATAGAATAAATATACTATAAAATGCGGCATAAAATACACCGATACCTACAAAGATAAGAAATATTTGACTGTCACGTTTACTTTTAGGGGTTACCATATACCGTCATCTCCTTAAATTGTTCACAAATTAATTGTGAATATTGTGTGTCTTTCATTAATTATTGAACATTCTGTGACAGAAAACAAATACGTAAATTAGATGAATAGAAAGCGGATTAAATATTTAACGAGAACTTGTTAGGATTTGCTGTGTGATCATCCCTTTTCAGGAAATGTTTGAATGCCTATGAACAAATACATCACGTCGAATACAATAGCGTATCAAATGGAAAAAGGTGATGGATATTGGCCACTTTTTTAGCGGCACATGCAATGAAAGAACGGATGTCTCGCCAAATGTTAGCAAGATCTGATGTACATGGTATTGGTGTAGGGTATCATGATCCTAAGAACCCGAAGAAAGGCGCAGCTGTCATTATCTATATCACTAGCTTCTCTCCTACAATGCTTAGAATTTCATCCACTATGACGATGAGGGTAAAAGGCAAAGCAGTAACTGTGCCTGTTAGATTTGTGAAATCAGGAAAGATGCATGCTTATGTAGATTATAAAAAAAGAATACGTCCTATCCCCGCAGGGTATAGTGTCGGTACTACGGGTGGTTCTGGTAGCGTAGGTTTGATCGTCACGAATGTACCAAAAGCTAATCAACGCTATATATTTAGTAATAATCATGTCTTAAATCCAACGAATTCAAGTAGCTTCACAGAGATATTACAACCCGGAGGAGCAGATAACGGACGGTTGGGAAGAGATACCGTTGGACGATTATATCGATATGTGAAATTACAAAAAAACAAAATTAATAGAGTGGATATAGCACTAGCTATCCCACGTGCAAACTGCTTATTGAGTCCTCGATATGCAACGGTTGGTGTTCTTCCAGGGTATGTAACTACGTATCGTGTAGGTGAACGATTTAAGAAAGTAGGTCGTACATCGGGGCTGGTAAACGGAGTGGTAGATTCAATAAATACAGATATTCAAATTGATTACGGGGATAATATAGGGATGCTTAATTTTAAGAATCAGACGGTTATCAAAGGAAGGAAGCCGGTATCTCTTCCAGGCGATTCAGGATCAGTGTGGCTAAGAAAGGCAGATCATTATGCTGCAGCTGTGAACTTTGCAGGGAGTGACGATGGTCGTACATCCGTAGCTTTTCCCGTTAACTGGGCGATGCAGATATTCGGAACACAAATAGCGTGGCCTGAGGGATCAGGATGCATCAAAAAGGTGAATACGGATAAGTCTCCAGGGGCTTATGCTCGTCAACTTACGGCTAGAGAACTTGCATCACTAGAGATACACACAGCGAGAAGTAAGAAACGGAAAAGAATCTAGCTCATGAGCTAGGTTCTTTTTATATGAATCAAGACAATAACCATGGGGAAGATAAGCTCTTATCGTAGTGGGGTGATGTTGAACCAATGTAATGACATGGTAATCATGGACAGTGAGCAGGAGGGAATCTATACTGAAAAGATTGAAGTGAACGGGTTCTAAAGAAATTTAAGAAACTTAAGATATTCAAAAGGAGCTTAGAAATGAAGAATCTCCTCGTTACAGGTTATCGGGCACATGAACTGAATATTCATGATCAGAAACATAAAGGTATTCCTTATATCAAGAAAGCTATCATTCGGAAATTGATTCCTCTTATTGAAGAGGGGTTAGAATGGATCATTACGCCGGGTCAATATGGCGTGGATTTATGGGCATGTGAAGTAGTTATCGAATTAAAAGAACAATATCCTCAATTGAAACTATCCATCATCACAGCGTTCTTGAATCAGGAAGAGAAATGGAAAGACACTAAGAAAGATTATTATAATGGCATATTAGATCGCGTTGATTATTATGCTGCAGTAAGTAAACAACCTTACGACGGGATTTGGCAGTTCACAGCGAGGGATGATTTGTTATTTAGAAAGACCGATGGTATTTTGCTTGTATACGACGAAGATGCAGGGGAAGGAAGTCCAAAGTATTTTAAAGAGAAGGCCTTAAAGAAGCAAGACAAAGACGGATATCGATATATCAATATTAGCTCGGAAGACATTCAAAGCATTGCGGATGATGAAAACTTAAGTATGGATTATAATTAGTTATTTATTTTGAACCAAATGACAAATACTACATGCATAGAGTCTTATGTATTTGGATAGGTAATTCAATTTAGATCATAATAATGGTATGATGAGGTATTGTTCCCTCTTAAGGGATTTGAAAGGATGACTATTATGTTAACGATTACGAATCATACAGTAAATTTGATTAAAGACCCGTTCAAGATTTTGACGGGAGAGCGCTACGAGTTCATTCTTGAACTGGATGTTCCAGAGGACGATGAATTATATTTCGAGAACGGATTGAATGCAAGAGTGATCTACACCGTTGAAGAGACTCGGACAGGCATCGTGAAATATGAGCTTCATGAAAGAACTTCAGGGAACTATGTTGAGTTCGATTTGGAAGATGATGAGCTTGAATTGGTGGATACTTTTTGTAAAGAGCACTTATCTTAAAAGGTACACGCCGCTAACACACTCGCTATAGGAGGGAAAGGCATGAGTCGGAACAATGAATCCGTACCATTTGGTTACGAACCGCAAGAGGAGAAACAAAAGGGCACATTAATTTATTATGATACTTTTGAAAACACGACAGATGTTCAATTAGATTTTGCAGTCCAGCATATGGAGCAATATTCATTTGATAAGCTTGTGTTATATCCTCTACATGAGGAGACGGTAAGGCGGATGAGAAAAGAACCGGCAAGTGCTTTTCACAAGCGAGAGAAGCGGTTATATGAATGGAAGCACGATCGTGGCCACACGAAAGCAGTGGTGATTGAGGGATGGGAAGGAAAGCGGAAGAAATATACACCTATGGATTCTGCTCTTCGGCTCCTATCGGAGAAATATAAAGCGCCATATTTTCTGTACATAACACCAGAGATGGCGAATCTGATTGCTTCATTCTCTTCTTTTGATGAATGGATTGTTAAGATTCGACTTTTATTAACAGACGCCCCTCGTGATGTTCATCCCAAGCTTGAGGAATATCAACATCGGTGGGGTTGTATTGTCTCATCATAAGTCTCATTATGCGTATAAAGCGTTAGTTGTTAACACGAATGTTAATAACTAGGATGATTTTGTGGATAAAACAGGTATATATTGTTAATAAGTAGATGTTAATGTTAATAAGACATTCCAAATTGTGGATAACTATATTGGGATGTCTTTTTGTTGAAATGAATTAAAAAAAGTTGTCCAGGACGATGCTGGGCAACTTTTTCTGTTTGGAATTATACAGTTGATTTACGCAGTAACAAATAGGATAGCATAGCACAACAGAGGCCGAAAGGAATCATCCAGAGCGATATATGAAATGCAGAGATATCGTTCAGCCAACGAATGAGTGTAATCCACCATTGATAGTAATAGAAGGCAAATCCACCTATACCCAATAATAGTGTACAGCATATGAACAACACGAGCAGGCCAATGTTTCCATAACGACGGTGTACGCTGGATATCACTAATCCTACATAATAGAAATTCATCATCAAGATAAAATAGATGCAGAACTGTTCAAATACGGTACCGTCATTTAAGTAGGGAATGGTGAAAAAGTGTAAATTGCCACCCCAATAATCGCTCTGTTGTTCGATTTGGGCAGTTATACACCATAGAAATGCAAAAGCAGTACTTACTAGAATGATGATGCTTGTGGTACCTAAGAAGTAATTCTTTCTAGAGACACTTAAGCCAAGTGCCAAGGGAAAACTTTGAGGTATGATGATGATTCCCATTACAAACATATATACGTAGAGTTGTATAATCCCTCCCGTATACATCGGGGGCGGATCAATAAGAAGAAGACTGATAAGTAGATTCACAGCGAAGTTGATACATAAAATGAATATAGGAACGTAAACCCACATCATCTTGTTCTTAGCATGCATTCGTAATACACTCATCGTTCTATTCATTGGTCCATTGCCACCTTTCCATCTAAGCTACCGTTCGTCATATGAATAATAAGTTGCTGTAATGAGATCGAGCTAATCTCTAGTCCAAGAGTAGCAGCTTGTTGTTGGTCTCTGACACTTAGTCTTGTCATGAGTGTAGCTGAGAGTAGACCACCAAACGGTTTGCGATCAATCACATTTCTTCCAACGATAAAGGACTCTACAGATGTTGCAGGCCCAACAACCGTAAATGCCGATCCACGAAGTTCATCAGCATCCTCATCAATAATGAGCTTGCCATTGTCAATAACCATTACGTGCTCTAACATTTGGCTTACCTCATCAATCAAGTGAGTGGACAAGATAATGGTTCTGGGGTATTTACCGTAATCCTCTATCAATTGCTGGTAGAACAAGCTTCTAGCTACGGCATCAAGTCCCAAATAGGGTTCGTCAAACATGGTAAGAGGTGCTCGGCTTGCTAGTCCGACAACAATGCCTATGGATGATAACATTCCTCTTGATAATTTCTTGATTCTCCTTGTTAGAGGAAGTCCGAATAGTTCGATCAAAGTGTGAGCATAGTCACGATCCCAATTCGGGAAAAAGAACGAAGAGACTTCGAGTAAATCATTAATGCGATAGTTGTCCGGATATTTCTGACTTTCCTTGATGAAGCAACATTGGCTGAGCACCCGATTATTCTCATAGGGATGCTCACCAAAAACTTGTATATCCCCACTTGAAGCAAATTGTTGTGCGGTGATTAAATGCATAAGGGTCGTTTTACCGGCTCCATTTCTTCCAAGCAGCCCATATATTTTGTTCGATTCTATCGAGAAGCTAACGTCTTGAATCGCGTTTACATTTCCATAGGTTTTGGTAAGCCCTTTGACTTTCACTACAGTGCGCATTATGATTTATCCCCTCTCCGAATCATATTTGTCAATTCCTCTGCTGTGATTCCAAGCTTCTCAGCCTCCCGAATCATTGTCACGACATACTGTTCGAAAAATTGCTCTCTACGTTTCTCCATCAATTTCATACGTGATCCGGACGCAACGAACATGCCAATTCCCCGTTTCTTATACAGAATTTCTTGGTCTACTAACAGATTTACACCTTTTGCAGCTGTCGCGGGATTGATGAGATAGAAAGACGCGAATTGATTCGTTGAGGGGACTTGTGATTCTTCTGGTAATTGCCCTTGAATGATATCATTTTCAATTCGTTCGGCAATCTGCATATAAATCGGTCTGCTATCATCTATTGAGAATCCCATTACATCACAACCTCCATATTTGTTCACACCTAAGATCAGGTTAGTTACTTATGTAATTAACCATACAAGCAAATAAGGTGATTGTCAATACATTCCTTTTATATAAAATTAGACCGAAAGTTAACTAACCGCTGAATTCCTTCTATTTGATGGAGTGACGATTATTTTATTTCTGTACTTATAAAATGACATAATTCATCCGATATCTATTAAAAGCGTGATGATTATCACATCTATCAATATTTAGACACAGCAGAGGGGTTATATCGGATGAAGAGATTTAGAGAATGGAATCAGAGAATGAGGAATGTATCTTTAAGAATAAAGCTTCCTCTGTATGTCAGTATGCTTGTTCTTATTGTACTAGTTGGAACAAGTTCCGTATTATATTTGGCGGGATCAAATTTACTTCTTAATAAAAGTAAAGATGAAATGAATGCGAATGCGGATCGTATTGGGGAGAATTTATTCTCAACGGTAAAATTAGAGAAACAGTCAACATATGTACTATCTCTTCATAATTCGTTTAAAGATTTACTGAAAGCAAGAAATGAGAGTAAACTACCTGACAAGGAATTCCTGTCATCACAAAATGAATTATTCACGAAATCGAATGACATTCTAACGAAAAGTATAAAAGGAACTACGGGTATTCAGACATTAGTTCTTTTGGATAAAAAAGGTATTGTCGTTGCAAGTAATAGTCCGAAGTCGATTGGGATTAACGCCGTTGAACGGGAATATTTTCAGAAAGCGATAAAGGGGGAATCCTTTGTTAGTGATGCACTTTTATCTAAGTCGACTAATAGTTTAATCGTTGTATTCGCACAACCCATTAAAGATGATGATGGTACAATATTAGGTGTATTAACTTGTAATATAGACGCATCCCTTTTCGTTAATGAGCTCGAAGGTATTAGCATCAACGAAGAAGGAATTATATATATCCTAAGTCGCGAAGGAACTGTAGTATATCATTCCAAAGATGAATCAGCTGTAAGTAAGAAAGTGGAAGCAACCGAAATAGTAGATTTAATGAAAGAAAAGGCAACGGAAACCATATTACGAGATAATATTGATCACCCTGATAAATATATGCGCTACTCCAAAATCCCGATTGCAGATTGGACGGTTGTCGTCGAGGATAGTTATCAGGATATTGAAAAACCATTACAGCAATTGTTCCGACAGATTGCTGTAGTCACTATATTTGCTCTTATACTTGCTTGTATAGTTGGAACTATCATATCTAGGATCGTTACTAAACCGATCGTAAGACTTACGAACTTATTCAAAAAATTAGCTTCTGGGGATTTAACGATTTCAGCAGAGGGAAGGTACAACAGTGAGTTCAAGGAGCTAGCTGATAGTTTCAATGTGATGGTGAATATGAATAGACAGCTCATTTCTAACATGAACAGTACAATAGATGTTCTAAATATGAGCACGCAAGAGTTGGAGAGAGCATCCAAGCAAACTGCGAATTCCATTGAAGAGACGGCTACAACAACGATGGAGATTGCCAAAGCGACTGAATCTCAATCTAATGACACAGAGCAAATCGTAGATAGATTTAATGAGATAGGTGACAAGATCAATAATATCAATACGAGATCACAGTCTGTTAAAGATAGTGCAGAGGATATTATTGATGTCTTTAACCGCAATAAAGAGGTTATCGGTCACTTGATTCAGAATAATCAGAAGAATGAAGAAGAAGTACGTAAGATTTCTTCTATTACATCTAAGCTTGAAGAGAGCTCAAGGAACATCAATGACATCACAGGGGCGATACAGAATATCGCAGCTCAGACCAATCTACTCGCACTAAATGCATCGATTGAAGCAGCAAGAGCAGGGGAGTACGGAAGAGGTTTTGCGGTAGTTGCTACAGAAATTCGTAAGCTGGCCGAACAGAGCTCGAAGCAGTCGGGTGAGATTAATGCAATTATCGAACAAACACTTCAGTACGTTGTTGCGAATAATCGAAGTGTGGTAGAAATTAGAGATATCTCAATCAAGCAGAATGAATTTGTTAGTCAAACGGAAACGGCATTTGATACGATATGGCGCAATGTTACTGAGATTACAGATCAAATCAGACCGATGGCTGAAGAAATGACTGATATTGAGAATAACAAGAACACGGTGTTAGAATCTGCACAAAGTCTATCAGCTTCGGGAGAAGAAGTGTCTGCATCCGTAGAAGAAGTAACAGCTACGATCAAGGATCAATCAGCTATGGTACAAAATTTATCAGATATGGTCGTAACCATTGACAAAATGAGCCAAGAATTGATGGAAGCAGCGTCTCGATTTAAAATAAAGTAACTTGATGAGACAAGTGTAAATGTAAAAAGGTTTACAAAAATATAAGTTTTCCTTATAATTAGAACATAAGCTTAATTATATGTTTGTGTTGATTTACGGAGGAGCCTGTCACCAAGGGCTCCTCCTGTTTATTTTTGAGGAGCCTTGGTTTTAAGGGCTCCTCTTTTTTGTTGTTTCCAACCTCATAAGAAGCAATATTTGAGGGCATTTTAGTTATAGAGAGGGAGATGGAGTATGGAATTTGTTTTGTATCTTGTACTTATTTTATTCTTTACGAAAGTAGCGGGAGATCTATCTGTTCGATTAGGTCAGCCATCTGTATTGGGTAAACTGATTATTGGTGTTGTATTAGGGCCAGCGTTATTAGGTTGGATTCCAAATGATAGTAACTTTATTCATTACATGTCGGAAATCGGTGTGTTGTTGCTGATGTTTATAGCCGGGCTAGAAACGGATGTGGATCAACTTCGGAAGGATTGGAAATCAGCTCTTGCTGTTGCGGTAGGGGGGATATTCCTTCCCTTTGTCGGAGGGTTTGCTGTCGCTGAACTATTTGGGTTCCCAAGTAGCTATGCGCTCTTTATGGGGGTCATATTTAGTGCTACGTCCGTTAGTATTTCAGCTCAAGTACTAAAAGATATGAATAAGCTGAATTCCCGTGAAGGTACGACCATACTGGGAGCTGCGGTAGTAGATGATGTGCTGGTTGTTATTCTGTTAGCCGTAATGATGAGCTTACTCGGAACGGGAGCAGATGTGAACCTAGGTTTACTTATCGGTAAGAAAGTATTGTTCTTTGTCATTATTATTGTCGTTGGCGCATTCCTTGTGCCGAAGATTATGAAGTTACTCTCAAAGCTGAAAGTAACGGAAGCCACGATTACAGCAGCTTTAGTGATTTGTTTTGGTTTTGCTTATTTTGCAGAAATGATGGGTATGGCAGGTATTATAGGTTCATTTGCAGCAGGCATAGCGATTTCACAGACATCATTTAGACACGCTGTGGAACAGAAAATAGAACCCATCGCGTATTCCATATTTGTCCCTGTCTTCTTCGTAAGTGTTGGACTTAATGTATCCTTTGTAGGTGTTGGACAACAAATTGGATTTCTAATTCTTCTCTCATTGGTTGCTATTATGACCAAATGGATAGGTGGAGGACTTGGAGCACGTATCACTGGATTCAGTAGACAGTCTTCGATTGCCATAGGAGCAGGAATGATATCAAGAGGTGAAGTAGCTTTAATCATAGCGGCAACAGGCTTGGAGGCGGGTCTCCTTTTACCGGAATATTACACTTCAGTCATCATCATGGTTATTCTCACCACGTTGGTAACTCCTCCATTATTGAAATACTTTTTTCGTGAGCCGGTCACTGTAAAAGAGAAATAAGTATCGCATACTGTATCCAATGTTCCAGAAACAACCTCAATCTGATCTTTAGATTGAGGTTGTTTTTTATAGTTCTTCAAGATTGCTATCGCAATCAAAATGTCATTTTTTACATTCTGATGATGTATTTCACTACAATAGAAACTATAATATTAACGATAGTTAATTACGATATATGGGGGTACGGAGGATGAAGAAGGTAATCAACTATGCGCATCGAGGTGCATCAGCAGTATGTCCTGAGAACACAATGGCCGCCTTTGTTAAGAGTCTTGAACTTGGGGCAACAGGGATCGAAACGGATGTTCAAATGACCAAAGACGGACATTTGGTGCTCATCCATGATGAAGCGATCAATCGAACTACAAATGGGTCAGGTTATGTGAAAGACATGACATTTGAACAATTATCTGTATTAGATGCTGGTTCTTGGTTCGGAGAGTCCTTTGAAGGCGAAAGAATACCTACACTAGAAGAATTGTTGAGATTGCTTCATCAACGTGACACCATATTAAATATTGAATTAAAAAACGGCATTTTCATGTATCCAGGCATGGAGGAAAGGGTCATCGATCTTGTACGGAAATATGAGATGTCTGATCAGGTTGTGTTCTCAAGCTTTAATCATTACTCTTTAGCGTTCTGTAAAAGTATTGCACCAGAAATTCGGACAGGAATTCTATATATGGAAGGGTTATTCCGTCCGTGGGATTATGCTGCCACATTAGGTGCAGATGCCCTTCATGCCTATCATTATGCCGTGTTACCTGAGTTTGTGTTGGAAGCTACGGAACATGGTAAAGAATACTGTCCTTTTACTGTCAATGAGCCAGAGCGGATGAAATTATTGATTGAAGCTGGTGTCTCAGGGATCATAACAGACTACCCTGAACGATTAGCTGAATTATTATCCACTAAAGGAGAGTGAGCGTATGAAGAAAACGTGGCTCCTGGGTTTTGGATTCTTTAGTATTAGTATTACATGGGCATTATATAATGCCTTTGTTCCTTTTTTTCTTGAACATTACGTACAAAGCGTAGCTGTCGTCGGGTTCTTGATGACCATCGATAACTATTTTGCGTTATTTCTACAACCATGGATAGGGAACAGAAGTGATCGTACAACAACGCGATATGGTAGAAGAATGCCATATTTACTCATCGGAATGCCCTTGGCTGCGATCTTCACAGCTATTATTCCCTTCCATACGGGACTCTTCACGCTCTTACTATTTATGATACTGATGAATCTGTCCATGAGTTTGTATCGATCGCCTACGGTGGCATTGATGCCAGATACTACATTAGAGGATAAGCGTACCAAAGCAAATGGGATCATTAATTTCATGGGTGGTGTAGGTGCTGTCATTGCATTTGGAGTAGGCTCCATATTGTATGACTACCATCGATCGTTACCCTTTATTGTTGCCGGATTGTTGACCCTTATCTGTCTATTGATTGTCTCGCGCACGATACGGGAATCAAGAGATTCTGTGATAACACCACCTTTGGATACACCTGTCCTTGGAAAAAAACCTCGTATATCATTGAAGGGGCAACTCGACCGCACAACGTTATTTTTACTAGCAGCGATCTTCTTCTGGTTCGTCGCCTATCAAGGGGTTGAAACGCTATTTACACTCTATGGAAAAAATTATTTAGGACTTAGCGAGAAGGCTTCTTCTTTCTCTCTGACCTTCTTCTCATTAGCATTTGTAGTGTTTGCTATTCCAAGTGGCTTTCTAGGTAATCGATTTGGTAAATTTAAAATGATTATTACGGGCATATGTGGTCTGTTTGTTGTCTTTGGTCTCGTGATATTTGTGAAAGATTTGCTACTCCTTCGTCTTCTATTGGTCCTTGGGGGTATGTTCTGGGCATGCATTAATATCAATTCGTATCCTTTCATCATTTCAACGGGCAAAGAAGAGAGTATTGGTACGCGGACGGGGCTGTATTACTTGGTATCCTCTTTAGCAGCAATATCCTCTCCACCACTGCTAGGGTTGATGATTGATAGCTTTGGATACGCCATATTATTCTATTGTGCATCGGCAAGTATGCTGGTAGCGTTAGGGTTTATACTTATGGTTAGACATCCAGAAGAATCCTTGAATATGCCAAGCAATGAACTACCTACAAAGGCTGTTTAACTATTTTTAAATTATTCACTGTAAAGGAATTGGATTAAGAAGGATTTGAAGTTATAATTAAATAACAGGACAATCATGCTTGCATATTCTTATATTGACCACGAGAGGGAGAGAATAATTATTATGACGAAGGTTCTTATTTTTGGACACAAAAATCCAGACACAGATACAATTTGCTCGGCAATTGCCTATGCTGAACTAAAGAAAGCATTAGGTGTAGATGCGGAACCCGTACGCTTGGGTACGATTAATGGCGAAACACAATATGCACTCAATCAGTTCAATGTGGAAGCACCTCGCCTTGTTGAGACGGTATCTAATGAAGTAGAAGAAGTTATTCTAGTAGATCATAACGAGCGCCAGCAAAGTGTTGGTGATATTGATAATGTTCGTGTAATTGAAGTTATCGATCACCATCGTATTGCGAACTTTGAGACGAGTCATCCTTTATATTACCGTGCAGAGCCAGTAGGCTGTACAGCAACCATTTTAAATAAAATGTACAAAGAAAAGGGTGTAGCGATCCGTAAGGAAATCGCAGGATTAATGTTATCTGCTATTATTTCAGATTCCTTACTCTTGAAATCCCCAACTTGCACAGATGAAGATGTAACAGCAGCGAAAGAACTAGCTGAAATTGCTGGTGTGAACTTGGAAACGTATGGTCTGGAAATGCTTAAAGCAGGTGCAGATCTTAGTGAAAAGACAATCCAAGAATTAATCTCACTTGATGCGAAAGAATTTCAAATGGGTAACTACAAAGTTGAGATCGCTCAAGTCAATGCGGTGGATACAAATGATGTATTGGTGCGTCAAGCTGAATTAGAAGTTGCGCTAGCTAGTGTAGTGTCTGAGAAGGGCTTGGATCTATTCGTATTTGTTGTTACAGATATTCTTAATAACGATTCCGTAGCATTAGCAATCGGAAGTGTAGCACATGCGGTTGAACAAGCGTATGATGTCCAATTGGTTGATAACAAAGCCTTACTTAAAGGTGTCGTATCACGAAAATTACAAGTTGTACCTGTGTTAACTGAAATTTTAAATAAATTGTAAGCAAAAAGAAGAAGAAGCGTAGTCATAGCCCTTTCAGGGTGTGATTACGCTTTTTTGTGTGCTCTAAAATGAGTAGAAAGCCAAAGAGTTGGGTTGGGATTTATCGTTATGGAGCATACTGAGTTTGCAAAAGGATAAATAATCGGTATGATAAAGTAAATATGTTGTGATCATGTGAAATTTGTCATTGCATAATTCATAATAAAATGATTCATACTTAGGGGGAGCGACAAAATGGAAAGAATCCAAACAGAAGAACAGTACCGTCAACTGACACAAGGTGATGAATGGACTGTCATTAAATATGATGCAACGTGGTGCCCAGATTGTAAAACGCTAGATAAATTTATGGACGGCATTATTGAGAATAATCCCGACAAAAAGTTCTATGCACTGGATGTTGAACAATTCCCTAATATTTCTGAAGAAAATGATGTTCGTGGAATTCCAAGCTTGTTAGTGTACCGAAATGGCGAGAAGAAGGCGCACTTACATAGTAAATTCGCCAAAACTCCGACTCAGATCACAGAATATTTAGATTCAATTGAGTAAGCTTAACGTCTAGATATATGATACCCCTATCCTATGGATAGAGGGTATTTTCGTTTATTGGTACATAATATAGAGGGTATTTGAAGGACAAGAATAATGGTGAAACTATAGGAGGCTTTAATTATGAACCAACAATCTATTTCAAGAATGATTGACCATACGTTATTAAAGCCTGATGCAAAGAAGGAAGATATTCAGAAATTAGCTGAAGAGGCCAAAATTCACAACTTTGCTTCCGTGTGTGTGAACCCGACGTGGGTTGCAACCGCTCATGCCATATTGAAGGATACACCTGAAGTGAAAGTATGCACAGTCATTGGGTTTCCACTGGGCGCTTCTACACCTGAGGTTAAGGAGTTCGAAACATCCAATGCGATCGCAAATGGCGCAGGTGAAGTGGATATGGTGATTAACATTGGCGCTTTAAAAAGTAACGATGATGCATTAGTGGAACGAGATATTGCGGCGGTTGTTCAAGCGGCGAATGGAAAAGCACTGACGAAGGTCATCATTGAGACCTGTTTGCTTTCGGATGAAGAGAAGGTACGTGCCTGTAAGTTAGCTGTTAAAGCGGGTGCTGATTATGTCAAAACCTCTACAGGTTTTTCTACAGGTGGAGCGACAAAAGAAGATATCGCATTGATGCGTGCTACGGTAGGCCCTGATATAGGTGTTAAGGCATCAGGTGGTGTGAGAAGTGCTGAAGATGCGCAAATCATGATACAAGCTGGTGCAACGAGAATTGGTACAAGCGGGGGCGTAGCTATCGCTAACGGAGAACAATCGCAAGGAAGTTATTAATATTTGGATGTACAGTGTACAAAATTAAACTGTTTTCCTGCTCATATGAGAAGGAAGCCAGTTTTTTTGTTTTGCGAATGTGATGTAGCTTATTGTATGGAAAGAATAATCTAAGTTTATCTGATGTGTTTAGTATGAATTTGTCTGTTCAAATCTACTTATTTATGAGAAAATGTGGAAGTGTACAGTAAGTGTATTATACCATCATTACTATGATAGATAAGGGAGGATTCATCATGTCCGAAGAAAAAAGCTTATCGTTTGAAACCTTGGCAGTTCATGCTGGCCAGCAGATTGACCCTACTACGTTATCGCGTGCAGTTCCATTGTACCAGACGACATCTTATGGATTCCATGATAGTGAACATGCTGCGAATTTATTCGCGCTTAAGGAGTTCGGTAATATTTATACTCGAATCATGAATCCTACAACGGACGTGTTCGAGCAACGGATTGCTGCTCTAGAAGGCGGCGCAGGTGCATTAGCTACAGCATCGGGTCAAGCAGCGATTACATTCTCGATTCTTAACATTGCTGGAGCAGGTGATGAGATCGTTTCTTCGTCTAGTCTATATGGAGGAACGTATAATCTATTTGCTAATACATTAGCGAAATTGGGAATCAAGGTTCATTTTGTAGATTCTAATGATCCAGAGAACTTTCGTGCAGCGATTACGGATAAGACCAAGGCTCTTTACGCAGAGACGGTAGGTAATCCTCAAGGAAATATCCTTGATGTAGAAGCAGTTGCGAACATCGCTCATGAACATGGTCTTCCGCTGATCGTTGATAATACATTCCCGAGTCCTTACTTGCTACGTCCAATTGAACATGGCGCCGATATTGTTGTTCACTCAGCAACGAAATTTATTGGAGGTCATGGTACATCTATTGGTGGTGTCATTGTTGACGCTGGTAAATTCGATTGGAAAGCTAGTGGTAAATTTCCAGGTCTTACTGAACCAGACCCAAGCTATAATGGCGTAGTCTATACAGAAGCTGTAGGTCCTATTGCTTATATTATCAAAGCTCGTGTTCAATTGCTAAGAGACTTGGGTTCTTCGATATCCCCATTCAATTCTTGGTTGTTGGTACAGGGTCTTGAGACGCTTCATTTACGTATGGAACGTCATAGTGAGAATGCGCTTAAGGTAGCGCAATATTTAGAGAATCATGCTGACGTATCATGGGTCAGCTACGCAGGACTTGAAAGTCATCCTTCACATGAACTCTCTAAGAAATATTTACCTAAAGGTCAAGGCGCAATCCTAACATTTGGAATTAAGGGTGGTACAGAAGCGGGTCGTAGATTAATCGAGAATGTAAAACTATTCTCCCATCTGGCGAATGTAGGAGATTCGAAGTCACTGATCATCCACCCTGCAAGTACGACACACCAACAATTGTCTGAGCAAGAACAAGTAGCAGCTGGTGTTAAGCCAGAAATGATTCGTTTGTCCGTTGGAACAGAAAATATTAATGATATTCTGAATGATTTGGAACAGGCCATTCAAGCTAGCCAGAAATAAGTGAGTGTCACTTAGGCAATGCAGTCTGGTGTTCATTCATAGAAATTAATTCATATATGTTGGCGCTTTTCCTCTCCGGAAGGAGTGGGAAGTGCCTTTTTTTATGTATAAATGGGGAATGGCTGTATATTTTTAATATTGGCTTAATACGCTTATGTATGTTCGTTATTTCGATGTGAAAAGAGGGTGGACAGCGATTATGAACGGTAAAGAGGATCACTATCCTTACAGGGGAACAACAGGATGTTCAAGTATCGGCAATATGAAAGCGCTATACTCCCTAAGTGGTCAGGAGCAAGCTGTGGCTGAGAATGAACAGGGTTGGGTGCAAGTCGATGATTTGTTCCGAAGTGAAGGGGACCTTTACAGTACACTTGCTGATCATCTAGCTGTCAAAGCAAGTTCATTATCCGAGATGCGCTCACTTGTTGAGCTCGTTGAGATAGGAACTATATCTCGGGAAGAAGCAATAATGTGTATAGATACTGATTGCATTCGTACGATTGTAGGAGATATCGTCAATTCTGATCAAGGTTATGAAGACATGTCGCCCTTTCAGAAGTTACTCATATGGAGTGATCAAGTAAGAAGGTTGAAGGTATTTACTGAAGGGATAACTCTGAAGGAGATGTGGGTAGGGAAATTCAGGGGCGTTAGTGGGTTAGGATTAGTACGTTGTGAAGAATTATTGAAGGTAGAACACTTAAAGAGCATTGTTCCCAACGGATGGATAAATGATGAGAGAATCGCTGAGCCTCTGCAACGACGATTATTATGTCTGCTTCAAGAACAGTGGGAATCGATATTGCATGAACTTCAGGGTGTACCCGTGTCAATAAGCTTGATGCCGACATTCAATTTCCCAACCTACTCGTATTCTTCTGTTGGTATTCAAGATATTCAGATCGAAGCTTTATTTCGGGCGATGCGCGTGTGTGAACAACAGGGAATCGATTGTAACGTGGATATATTAGTGACACATCCAGCTAGTGCGGAACAATTTGCGAATGGTATTTATTTCATTGATCAAGTTGCAGAACAGACACTCGGACATATGCGCCGTTCAATTAAATATAGAGTAGGGGCATTAATCCCTTGGAATATCCGATCAGCCATTGCGTCAGATCTGGCACGTGTTACGAACTTATTGGTAGTGGAATGGGACGAAAGACAAGGGACCTCTCTGGTTGATTCAACAAACATAGGAATCTTTCATCATATTCGGCAGATTCATCCGTGTATTCATATTAGAGCCGTAGGGCATTTAACGAGTGGGGATCTTCCTGCGATCTATGCTCTCGGAATGGATCAGATTAGTTGTGATCCTCAGGAAGTACCGGTTATGCGCATAGCTGCGGCACAATTTGAATTAATGGTGAAAGTGATAGGAATTCATTTATAGATCTATAAGAGGGACCTGAAGGTGAGAACGTTGTCTGTGACACGTTGATCAACTTCAGGTTTTTTAGAACATATGAACAAATTTATGTTACATGGATATATTACTGCTTCTTGCGAGCGTAGAATGTTGCCTATTTACTTGGCATCTATAAAGGAATATAATACAGCTATAAAGTTGCCATAGGGAAAAATAATTGTATGTGTACAAGAAATGATTTTCATTCTCATTTACCATGCTGCTCCGGATACCCGGAGCAGCATGTGTCATTTTTAGGGAGATAATAATGCAATTCATTCTCAAGTGAAAGGTGATTAATATGGACAATACTCTGAAAGTTTTAACAAGGAAGGTGCCGTTTGTTGCGCGGAAAATGGGTAATCAGCCGAATCCTCATAAAAGGGGAAGATTTGATCTACGTAGTATGCTGCGCAATAAGGAGATGCTTGCTGCATTAGGAAGTGGATTGCTTACTTTATTAGCATGGTCAATCGGACATTGGGCCGAATACCTATCCGTTCTTATGTATGTTGCAGCCTATGCAATAGGCGGATGGACGACAGCACGAGAAGCGGTTCATACGTTAGTCAAGGAACATGAACTCGATGTGAATCTACTTATGATTGCCGCAGCATTGGGTGCAGCTACAATCGGTTACTGGAATGAGGGTGCTTTGCTTATCTTTATATTTGCATTAAGCGGCGCATTAGAGAGTTACACCATGGAGCGGAGTAAGAAAGATATTTCTTCGCTAATGGCACTGAAACCAGAGACCGCTCTAAAGATTGAGAATGGTGAGATGATTCAGGTAAATATTGAAGAGCTACAGATTGGAGATTTGTTTCTGGTTAAGCCCGGCGAATTGGTTCCAGCAGATGGTTGTATTCAACGGGGATTCTCTGCGGTTAATCAAGCATCTATCACAGGTGAAGCTATTCCTGTCGATCGAACGACTGGGGATATTGTCTTTGCCGGTACGCTCAACGGCGAAGGTGTATTGTATGTCGAAGCGACACAATCGGCTGAATCTACGGTGTTTGCCAAAATCATCAGACTTGTCGAGGAAGCGGAAAGTGAAGTACCTCAATCTCAGCGCTTTATTAAACGATTTGAATCGTTCTATGCACGTGTTGTAGTTACGGTAACGTTAGCGATCATCGTGCTACTACCTATCGTGCTTGGATGGAGCTTTGGAATGGCATTCTATAAAGCTATGGTGTTCCTTGTCGTGGCCTCTCCATGTGCATTAGTCTCATCGATTATGCCAGTTATG
Source organism: Paenibacillus macquariensis (assembly GCF_900156375.1). Taxonomy (GTDB): domain Bacteria; phylum Bacillota; class Bacilli; order Paenibacillales; family Paenibacillaceae; genus Paenibacillus_AQ; species Paenibacillus_AQ macquariensis. Next base: position 44,236 of record NZ_FTNK01000019.1, on the reverse strand, counting down.
TTATCGGCGATCTCCAATCGTGCACGTAAAGGGATTCTCTTTAAAGGTGGAGCTCATGTGGAGAACATGGCGCTGACATCTGTGGTAGCTTTTGATAAGACAGGGACATTGACGATGGGAACGCCACAGGTGACAGATTTTATTGTGGATGAGCGTTACGAACGTGATGATTTACTTGCCATATGCGCCTCTGTAGAACAGTTATCTGAACATCCGCTTGCAAAGGCAATATTGCGAAAAGCACAGGGAGAGGGACTCCAATTGAAAGCTGTTGATAACGCTCAATCGTTGACGGGTTGGGGAATGTCTGCCGAGGTCGATGGAAGCCTGTGGAGAATTGGCAAATGTGATATTCTAGATGGTTCTACAGATAAATTGAACTCGATCTGGATAGATCAGAGAAGTCGCCTCATTGCGCAAGGGAAGACCGTATCTATTATAATGGAGGGTGATCAAGTAGCGGGGTTGATCGCATTACAGGACACGATACGACCACAGGCGGTACGAACTGTGCAATCACTGCAATCATTAGGTATTCGTGTAGCTATGCTTACGGGAGATCACCGAGATACAGCACAAGTCATTGGTGAGCAGATTGGTGTAGATTGGATTTATGCAGATCTTCAGCCGGAAGAGAAAGTTGCCCATGTCAAAGAATTAAGGGTGAGATATGGGCATGTGGTTATGGTAGGAGATGGCGTTAATGATGCTCCAGCGTTGGCTACGGCAACCGTTGGGATCGGTATGGGAATGAACGGAAGTGGTACAGCTTTAGAAGTAGCAGATGTCGTTCTTATGAATGATAACATTGAGGAGATTGCTAGTACCATCAAGCTTGCACGACGTGCCCAAAGGGTAATTAAGCAAAATATGGTGTTCTCGATCAGCATCATTCTAATTCTTATTATTAGTAACTTCATAGGAGATATTGCTCTTCCGCTAGGCGTGATAGGACATGAGGGAAGCACTATATTAGTGATTCTGAATGGGTTACGACTTCTCAGATGATCTGTAACAAATATGTTGACATATTGGTGTTTTTGAAACATAATAGTTACTAGATAATAATTATTATAATTAAGAATTTGAAATATATTTTACACACACTATTATTTTATTGGGGGAAGCCTATATGTACAAATCTATTATTGTTGGAACAGGTCCAGCAGGATTAACCGCTGCCATTTACTTGGCTCGTGCGAATATGAAACCACTCGTTATTGAAGGACCACAACCAGGTGGACAATTAACTACAACGACTGAAATTGAGAATTTCCCAGGCTTCCCTGATGGTATTATGGGTCCTGAATTGATGGATAACATGCGTAAACAAGCCGAACGTTTCGGTGCAGAGTTCAGAACAGGATGGGTCAATAGTGTAGAGCTAGAGAATCGTCCATTTAAGCTGAATGTAGAGGGAATCGGAGAATTAGTGACAGAAACGCTTATTCTTTCCACTGGAGCGACAGCTAAGTATCTAGGTATTCCTGGTGAGCAGGATAATATCGGACGTGGCGTAAGTACATGTGCAACGTGCGACGGATTCTTTTTCCGTGGGAAAGAGATTGTAGTTATCGGTGGCGGTGATTCTGCACTTGAGGAAGCCAACTTCCTGACTAGATTCGCATCCAAAGTAACCCTAGTTAACCGTCGTGAAGAATTACGTGCTTCGAAAATTATGCAGGATCGTGTTCGTGCTAACGATAAAGTAGAGTGGTCTCTGAATCGTACGCCACTTGAAGTATCTGCAGGTGAGAAGGGTGTCAATGGTCTTAAAGTGCTCAACAATCAGACAGGTGAAGAAGAACTGATTGAAGCAAGTGGAGTGTTTGTAGCGATCGGTCACCATCCGAATACAGCATTTCTAGGTGGGAAAATTACAACAGATGCGAATGGATATATTGTTGTGACACCAGGGACATCTGAGACAAATATCCCAGGCGTATTCGCTTGTGGTGATGTTCAGGATACGAAGTACAGACAAGCGATTACGGCAGCTGGTAGTGGCTGTATGGCAGCAATGGACTGTGAAAAGTATATTGAAAGCCTTGAATATAGCGAGGTTAAGATTTAATATAGCGAATGAGAGTACGTATGTTAGGCAGTATAAGGTTTGAAGAAGTAAGAACAGCACAAATAAAGGAGAGATTATCATGGAAAATGTTATCGTGTACACAAGTTCGAATTGCCCTCATTGTCGTCAGGTGAAAGGATATTTGGCTGACAAAGGGATTCAATATGAAGAACGTAATATTGAGACAAATGATGACTTCGCTCAACAAGTATGGGATATGGGACTTAGAGCTGTTCCCGTTACTGTTATTGGTGAACATAAGATCGTGGGTATGAATACGACACAGTTCAATAAAGCATTGAATCCAGAAGCTTAATTAATAAATGGAGAAAGGCTTCACCTTCCAATTAGAGGAGGGTGAAGCCTTTTTTTGTGTACCATAATAAGATAAGTTAGGTTAGGTTAAGATGTCATATGTTATATGACATCACTAGATGTGAAAGCTTGAATTTTAAGATGACCAACTATTCATTTAGCCTTGTCAAAAAAATATCAGCATGCTGGCTTGGAATACTACATACGTAAGTACACCTGCAAAGATTAGCGTAAATCCGGACTTACGCTTGGCTTGGAAGAATCGCAAGATGGCGAGGCTGAATAATGGAGCAATCACCAGCAAAAATAATAATACAGTGATGAACATTTGTGCCGAGATATTAGAAGTATCAACGTAGGTCAAGGAACCTCTCTCCATTTCATAAATAATATGACTAAAATCACAATCGTTATTTCTATTATAACGAAATTCTTCCGTCGTGACGCTATAAAAGAAGGCGAAAATGCGAATTATAGTTAAGTCATTCCTGCAAATGGGCAACGGTGGAGAAGTGAAAACGGTCGGATAAGGTAGCAAGGGGAATTTTCATTTATTCTACGCATATATTTAAATATTGGAGATCGAGGATTGTGTTATGGAAGGAGAGACGACGTATGTTACAATATTTGTGTGAATTCAGTAGAGAAAGGCAGGGTATGCATGAGAGAAGGTCGCTATCGACTTGTAAAAGTGCTGCTAATCGGAATGTTAATGGCGGTTGCAGTTCCACGAACCGTGAACTTTGAGCAGGCCTTTGCTGCTACCAAATCTACTGTGGTGAGATCCGTAAGTGACATTCAACAGATATTACTAGAAGCTATGAATAACACTCAAGTGAATGTTACCTTTGTATACAAAGGCAAGACGAAGGCGCTTAAATCGCAATTGAAACAAGCATTAGATCAGGCGATGGAGAGCGATCCATATATTAATTATACGATTTCAAGTTATGGTTATTCATATCGTGGTAGCCCTAGTGCCGCAGATGTTACGGTTAAACTCAGTTACCGCGAGACGGCCCAAGAAACGGCATATGTGGAGAATCGGGTAAAGAGTGTACTGAAGGAAATCATTGTTCCAGGTATGAATGATCATGAGAAAGTCAAAGTAATCCATGACTGGATTGTTACCCATCTTCAATATGATAAGACGTTGCAGAAATATACCGCATATGAGGGACTCAGTACGGGAAGTGCAGTGTGTCAAGGTTATTCCCTTTTGACGTACAAAATGCTGAAGGAATCGGGTATACAGAATAAAATCGTAGAGGGGACTGCTACACCAGAGGGTAGTCGCACTAGCCAGCTACACGCATGGAATTTAGTCCTCATCTCGGGTAGTTGGTATCACTTGGATACAACTTGGGATGATCCGGTTCCTGATCAGAAGAACGTTGTGGGCATAGAATATTATCTGCGTAATGATAAACAGATGCGTAAAGACCATACATGGTCTAAGCCGTATCCAGAAGCTACCACACTATATAGAAATACACTAGCGGCACTTGTTCAAAAGGGAGGAAATAAAACATCCTTTTATAAGAAGTTGGTGAAGGATCTTCAGTATCAGCTCTATGAGAAAAGTGAGATTGTATCTTCTTCTTTGCAATTGAAAGCGAAAGCTAAGGACACTATACAACAAGGCGACAAGTCGATCGTATTCCGGTTTCATGGTGATGAAGCTACATTGATCGAAGCTCTCCAACAGTTATACACGCTTAATATCAAGGGGATATCCTATAATCACAGCCCCTTCGAAGAGACCGGAGATTTGAAGGTCGTTGTTACTTGGAAGTGAAAGAGAGTTATATGTGAATATGCAAAGAGAGAAGGGCATAGATTCTGCTCTTCTCTCTTTGTGTATTATTGAAAAAGGTTCATCAATTATTTGCTCTTCTTAATCCATGCTGCAATATCGTCAATAATATTCGATGATACGTTAGAAGGCAGCGCATATTCTTGACCTGTAGAAACACCACTGTATGAGTTAAGAAGATGTGTCACGTTAGGATAAGATTTATATTCCACGTCATGCCTATTCTTCAACTCACTTTTCCAAGCATTAAATTCAGAAATAGGGACCTGAACGTCATTCTCCCCTTGTATCACTAGCATAGGCCCACTTTGTTTCTTGGCGAGATCAGTTGGTTTATAATCTCTTTGTTCGAACCACCAATAGGCAGGCTGAATTGGGAAATTCTCAGGTAAATGGTCGACTGAATATTGTGGGTCGTTTACGGTTGAAATAATGGATGACCACATAGCAACTTGGGCTTCATAAGGTGCAGTATCTTGGCCTAATACTTTCATACGACTAGTGATTTCTTTAAGTTGAACCGCTAATACATCAACATATTTTGAACTTGGTCCAGCTAAAAGAATAGTACCTGCGATATCACCACCAGTATCGGCGGCAACAATTAGTGGCATCGCGAATCCACCTTGGCTATGACCTGCGACATAGATGTCAGAAGATGCAATCATAGGATTTGATTTCAATAACGCCACAGCAGAGATAGCATCATCTACAGTTTCATTCTTTAACGTAAATTTAGGGTTGGTTGCGACCTTAAAGGTATGCTCATAAGTTACCTTATCATATCGGAGAACAGCTATCCCCTTCGCAGCGAGGCCGACGGCAAGATCACGTAGTGGCTTGGCACCGCCAGTTGACGAATCTCGATCGCTAGATCCAGAGCCGTGTACCAGCACAAGCGCAGGAAAGGGACCTTTGCCTACTGGCATAGACAGCGTTCCTGGTAGTGCCAACGTACCACTTCCAACGGTGACTTCTTGTTCCGTATAGGTTGCTGGATTGTCATAAGAAGGCTTCTGATAAGTTGATGGGGTTGCTGGAGCAATATTCAAATCATCGATTTGTCCTACTTGGTTCAGGCGTAATGTGATACTGAAGGGAATGATGTTGGACTTGATGTTGTAAGTTACATTTCTATGAACAGCATTTGTTTTCTCCGACTTAAGTGGCTCTTCAATCGATTTACCATACGCTTTTTCAGAGCTTGCCCATAACGTATCTAGCATTTGTGTAGGTAAGGTCTGTTTCAACGTGGGACTCAGATGTTCAGCAGCTTTGGCACCATTTCCGGCTTGTAACTGATTGAAGAACAGATCTGCGGTATCGGTAGATACTGTTTCTTTACTAACGAATACGTTCGTAATGAATTCCACAGGCATAACGGCTTGATTAGAAACAATGCGAAGGGGTCCAGTTAAGGCGACAGATTTACCATTCACGATTGCTTGTGAATTGCCTATGGTAAGTATCAACGTTGTTGTGTCCTTGGTGAGAGTGATTTTGTGAGAAGTTTGATCCCATTTCACTTCAGCGCCAAGATTCTTCGCTGTTTCACGAACAGGTGCGATTGTTTCCTTCTGCTGTGACGCGGCTGAGACCGATGCCATAGGAATTGCTAAACTTAATGCGATAGAAGCAAGTGTGATGGAACGTATTACTTTGTTTTTCATAATCATTCTCCTTGTTATAATATCAAGCCACACTTAGCTAATAAATAAAGAGACAACAATGATGATAGCTGTAGTAGCGAGTAAGATGATCCAAGCCATAGGTCTAGCGAAATTGACTGTCCAACCGATACCCATACGTTTCTCAATCCAGATGGATGGATCCTGAGGATTATAATAAATGCCACCGAGCTTCCAGTGGGAGTCATCGTTGATATGTTGTGTACTTGAACCCATGGAAGGTTTGCCAATACGGCTACCTCCTTGACCCGTTGTGAATGCAAGGACCAATGCACCTATGATAATGATCGCAGTTATGAAAAAGCTGACTAGGGAGAGTATCTGTACATTGAGCTCGAATAACATATTCAGTTGGATGAAAGAGAATAACAGCACCATAAGAAGTCCAGTGATGATCATAAATAGTGACGATCTACGACGGAATGCTGTATTTTGTTTGATTGAGTTCTCTGGATGATCAGAGCTAAGTTGCTGTTTACTCTGCAGAATAGTCACGTTAATGAACATAAATAAACATGTCATCACGAATTGCATGAGGTTAAGACCCATTACGCTTGTATAGGATTTAGCTACACTACGGGTCACGTTACCTTGAAAGTCGAACTTCATTGCTAATGTATCTGGGAATAGGTTGTAATACTTAAAGGCGAGTATGGCACTTAAGATGGTTATCAAGAAATGAATGATAAACCACTTATTGGAGAAGATTAGTTTGTTGCGTCTAAATCCGGTATCGACAGCGAGGATGGTTGATTTAGGGATGGAAGCTATCGGATGTTCCAATTTATATTTCTTCATCTTGTAGTAAAACATTAGATTAATGATCATTGAAATCACAACAAGGGATATGACAGAGATTCCGATGATCGTTTCTTGTTGTAAAGCATCACTGAGAGAAGATCCGACGAGACAGAAGAAAAGTAACAGCGTGTAAAGGATGGAACTAATGAAGACATACCTTTTGCGTAACGCACGTAAAGGTTCACTATAGTACATATCTGTACTGACCGATATGCCGAAGCTTACGGTATCTCGAGTGAAATAAGGCATGAAGATGAGAGACACTGAAATCGGAAGAAACATGAGAATCAGAATAAGATTGGAGATCCAATACATTAGGCATTCCCCTTTTCATTATGCATAATTTCTTTGTGAATTTGTTCGGTAACTTGAAGCAGTTGTTCCTTGGTCATTCCACGACATATGGCTTCGGCGATGATGGGTCTTAATTGGTTATGTTGTTTCAATTCATACTCTGGCGTTACTAAGGGCATAGCATCTGGTTGAATAACGACACCCTTTTGACGATGAATTTGGATGAAACCCTCTTGTTTGAGAAGATTATAGGCTTTGTTCACCGTATGTAGGTTGACGCCAATATCGGAAGCTAGACCACGGACAGAGGGGAGAGCTTCCCCAAGCTTTAGATCTCCACGGGCAATACCTTCAATAATCTGATTCATAAGTTGCGTATAGATTGGAACATCGGACTGCATATCTAGTTGAATAATCATGTAAGTTCCACCTCCTGCATCTGTTATAATACAAATATAACAGATAGTACTTGGGTTGTGAATTGTGAATGTAATAAATATACAATTAGCACCTCTGCATAGATACAGAGGTGCTAATTAGTCGTTTATTTGTGAGTGCATACTTTAGTTCACTCTATGTAGTTGGTTACGTTTGTTTGGCCATTTGCTGATTGAGAATATCTTGGAAGCTCTTCTTGGGTTCGTTAGAATTTTCTTTCTTAGAGGGACTCATTATCTGTGGGCGGTGGTATTGAGGATGGTAAGGCATAATGTAATTAATGTTCAGCATAGTGATGATTCCTCCTATGTGTTCATGATAAACGATTTTTACGCTATATCTTTCTATACCCGATTCAACCATTCTCAAACAGTTATTTGTGATTGTATGTGAGTACTCTAAGTAGTCGAATTTTGGTTTGTCTAAAGATAAGCTTAAGACTGCCGCAGCCTACATGAAGTGCACCCCTTAATAGGCATTGGATAAAACCTTGGTTTTTCTTATGTGTAGCGGTTATAAGAACCTTTTCCAAACTTCGTATGATGCTTCTATTTTTATTGTAAAATGAAAAATTGACAGAAATAATACAGGTCTGTATAATACTGAATAATAAATTAAAACTTGATTAGATATAATTTTAAGAAACGCAAAGATTAGGAGTAGTAAAAGCTCATTATTTGGTGGAGAGAGCTGCGGGTTGGTGCAACGCAGTCCGATAATACTTTGAACTTGCCTAGGAGTGGTAAGGTAAATAGAATTGACGGACTATTATTCTATTTGCTTTAACGATTAACCTTCGTTACAAGGTTTTTAAGTAGGGTTCATGTAGAACCAATTAGAGTGGTACCGCGGTTTGCTAAGGGCATATCGTCTCTTCTTTCATTTGATGATGAAGGAAGAGACGATATGCCCTTTTTGATTTTAGGAGGTAAGAGGATGGAAAACGACAACCAGAAATTACAGAGAACAATGACCTCACGTCATATTACGATGATGGCATTAGGTGGAGCCATTGGTGCAGGATTATTTAAAGGAAGTAGTGCAGCCATTGATATGGCGGGTCCATCAGTAATTATTGCATACTTACTTGGTGGTATTATTCTGTTATTTGTTATGCAAGGTCTAGCGGAAATGGCAGTCCGCAATAGCGATGCAAGAACCTTTAGAGATTTAGTGCAATCGATTCTAGGGAAATACCCCGCTTATTTTCTAGATTGGATTTATTGGAAGATGTGGGTTTTAAATATTGCAGCTGAATCAGTGGTTGCGGCAATTTTTCTTCAATATTGGTTGCCAGATTATCCGATTTGGATACTTGCATTATCCGTTTCCATATTAGTTACAGCTATTAACTTGTTATCAGTGAAAGTTTTTGCAGAAACGGAATATTGGCTTGCGTTAATTAAAATTACCGTTATTGTGGTGTTCATCATAGCAGGATTAGCATTGTTACTTGTAACCCTTGGTAATCATACAGCTGTTGGTTTTTCTAACTTAACGGATCACGGTGGGTTCTTACCGAATGGACCAACAGGCTTAATTACTGCAATGCTTGTTGTTATCTATTCTTATGGGGGCACGGAAATTATCGGTATTACGTTAGCTGAAACGAAAAATCCTGAAAAAGTGGTGCCAAAAGCTGTTCGCAGTACATTAGTACGAATTATTTCCTTCTATTTATTGCCTTTCTTAATTATCGTTAGCTTAATTCCTTGGAATGAAGTAAACGGGGTACCAGAGAGTCCGTTTGTGATGGTATTTAAAATGATCGGGATTCCAGGTGCAGACCATATTATGAACGCTGTTGTTTTACTCGCGATTATTTCATCAATGAACTCTGGATTATATGGCTCATCACGTGTTCTGTATACACAAGCTGTGGACGGGCGTATTCCTAGAATCTTTGCACATTTATCGAAAAAGAAAGTTCCAGTGTATGCCATATTGATGTGTACGTTAGCTTTATATATGGGTGTAATTATTTCTTTATTTGCAGGAAGTAAAACCTTTGATTTCCTAATGGGTTCACTAGGATACACCGTATTATTTATTTGGTTAATCATTGCGGTTGCGCATCTGAAATCACGTAAAAAAAATCCAGAAAGAACAAGTGTTTATGTGGTAAAATGGTTCCCCTATACAACTTGGGCAGCTATTATTGCTTTGAGCGCGATCCTTATTGGTATTATTTTTACAACATCTATTATCGTAACAGGTATTACGTTAGCTATTTATATCTTCATTACGTTAACTTATATATATAAAGGTCGTTTTCATGAAGATGAAGCTAAATAGTAAATTATCTAAACACTTTTTATTGCAAAAACGGAGCCCCATGAAGATATCTTCATGGGGCTCCGTTTTATATTTTATAAAAGATAAAAGATAGATTATTAATGAATTACCCGTTCTTAATCATTTCACGTAGAACGGTTTGAAGAATTCCACCGTTATGGTAGTAATCCACATCTACGGTACTATCAAGACGAGCTGTAACTGTGAAGTCAAACTTCGTACCATCTTCACGTGTTGCTGTAACCGTAACTTCTTGGTTAGGTTTAATATCATTGTTCACGCCAAGGATATCGAAGGTTTCACGACCATTTAGACCAAGGCTCTTCCAGCTGGAACCATCTTGGAATTGTAATGGTAGAACACCCATACCGACGAGATTGCTACGGTGAATACGTTCGTAACTTTCAGCGATAACAGCTTTGACGCCAAGGAGAGTAGTTCCTTTAGCAGCCCAGTCACGTGAACTACCAGTTCCATATTCTTTACCTGCGATGACGATCAGGTTCTGTTTATGGACTTGATAATCCATAGATGCATCATAGATGGACATAACTTCGTCCGTTAATAGATTTGTAGTTACGCCGCCTTCTGTGCCTGGAGCAACAAGGTTGCGAATACGAATGTTGGCAAATGTTCCTCTCATCATCACTTCATGGTTACCACGACGGGAACCGTATGAGTTGAAATCTTTACGATCTACGCCATGATCTTTCAAGTAAAGACCTGCAGGGCTAGATGGTGAAATATTCCCCGCTGGTGAGATATGGTCAGTTGTAACCGAGTCACCAAGAAGTGCTAATACGCGAGCAGAGCGAATTTCTTGAATGTCCGTTAGATCACTGCCAAGATTCTCGAAGAACGGTGGATTCTGAATGTATGTGGAATTATCATCCCATTCATACAGTTCACCTTCTGGTACAGGAATGTTGTTCCAACGCTCATTGGCAGTAAATACATTCTCATATTTCTGACGGAACATTTCAGGAGTAACTGCCATTGCAATAGCTTCCTTAATTTCCGCTGAAGTAGGCCAGATATCTTTCAGATAGACAGGCTCATTATTCTGATCGTAACCAATAGGATCATTTTGTAGGTCAATATTAACTGTACCTGCAAGAGCGTAAGCTACAACCAATGGTGGAGATGCTAGGTAATTCGCTTTAACTTGAGCATGTACACGACCCTCAAAGTTACGGTTACCTGATAGTACAGCAGCTACAGTTAGATCGTTATCTGAAACCGCTTGGGCCACCTCATCTGGTAGCGGGCCAGAGTTACCGATACATGTTGCACATCCGTACCCAGCAAGATAGAATCCAAGAGCTTCGAGTGATTCAAGTAGTCCAGCTTTCTTCAAGTACTCGGTTACAACGAGTGAACCTGGTGTTAAGCTGCTCTTCACATAACCTGGTTTCTTCAAGCCACGTTCAACGGCTTTCTTCGCAAGTAGTCCAGCACCTAACATAACGCTTGGGTTGGAAGTGTTCGTACAACTTGTAATTGCAGCAATAACGACTGCACCCGTTCCAAGTTGGCTCACTGAACCATCGGTATGTTGAATGCTTACAGTTTGCTCGATTTTGCTATCGCTAAGGCCGTATCCACCTTTATCAACAGGTGTACGCATGATGTCATTGAAGGCATCCTTCATGTTCGTCAATTCAATACGGTCCTGTGGACGTTTCGGTCCAGCTAAGCTAGGTACGATAGAAGCCAAATCTAGTTCAATAATTTCTGTGAACTCAGGGTCTACTGTATCTACCGTACGGAACATATCTTGTGCTTTATAATAAGCTTCAACAAGCTCAACTTGTTCATCAGGACGTCCAGTAGTTCTTAGGTATGCCAAAGTTTCATCGTCTACTGGGAAGTAACCAATGGTAGCGCCATATTCTGGAGCCATATTAGCAACGGTAGCACGGTCAGCTAGGCTAATGTTAACTAAGCCTGGGCCAAAGAACTCAACGAATTTACCTACAACACCTTTTTTACGCAAGATTTGAGTTACAGTAAGAGCTAAATCTGTTGCAGTTGCACCTTCAGTTAGGCTACCTGTGAGCTTAAATCCAACGACCTCAGGCATAATGAAATACAACGGTTGCCCAAGCATTCCAGCTTCTGCTTCAATTCCACCTACACCCCAACCAACAACACCAAGTCCGTTGATCATCGTTGTGTGTGAATCCGTTCCTACAAGGGAATCAGGATAGACTACAGTCTCACCATCAATAGTCTTAGTTGCAGCTACAGAAGCAAGATACTCAAGATTGACTTGGTGAACAATTCCAGTTGCTGGTGGAACAGCACGGAAGTTATTGAAAGCAGTTTGAGCCCAACGCAAGAAGCGATAACGTTCCTCATTACGTTCAAATTCAACTTCCATATTATATTCTAGTGCGTCCGGCGTTCCGAATGCATCTACCATAACGGAGTGATCGATTACGAGGTCCACGGGTACAAGTGGATTGATCTTCTTAGGGTCTCCGCCAGCTTTCTTCACGGTGTCACGCATGGCAGCAAGATCGACCACGACAGGTACACCCGTGAAATCTTGAAGTACAATACGAGCGGGAATAAACGGAATCTCTTTACTTTCGTCACTACCCTTATTCCAATCAGCAAGCTGTTGGATATGCTCTTCTGTAATTGCTCGTCCATCGAACTGACGGACAGCAGCCTCTAGTAATACTTTAATGGAGTAAGGGAGGGTTGAGATACTACCTATTCCTTGTTCTTGTAAAGATTGTAGGCTGTAGTAACGATAGTTCTTGTCACCAACTGTTAGATTGCGAGCGGTAGAGAAATGATCTTTTCCTGACATACACATGATCCTCCTTGTTTGTATAAAACGCTTCTTGTTTCACTAGGTGAAACGCAATTTCATAATTTGATATTTGATTTAATTATACCGTTTACATAGAAGCTAGTAAAGAAGTTTTTGACTCTATTTGGAGTTCAGTTCTCAAAAATACGCAGGTGTGAACTACGTAGTTCATAACGTATTTCTGATACATCATTAATGAAGCAAGATCTAAATCCAAATCGAATGCAAAGCGTTTATATAGGCAAGAGAATAAATGGATAGTGCAAGGATTACGCTCATATATTGAAATATATAGGTGTGTACAATTTGCAATAAAGGGAGAATTGATCTTATGGAGCAGGAATGGAAGCAAGTCCTTTTTACTTTTGTTAATCAACACAATCAATTTCAGATCGATGATCGGGCAGAGACGAGGTACCAGATCGTAACGGATTTAACATATTTAATGGAGAGATCGGAACGAACACAAAGACTGGGTGATTGGTATAAGTTACGAGATGCTCAGCCAGTACGAAGTGAGACAAGGGCGACACTGTTACGAACGATTCATGAATCGCCTCAAGAAGTGGTTGTAGATATACAACTTCATTCGCATCTTTTTTATACGAAGGGTGGGATGACTCATCGAGAAGATACAATACAGCGGCAACGACTTACATTTATTCGGGATGGAGAGGAATGGGTCATTGTTTCGGTAGAACAGTTGACTACTGAACATCACCCTCTCTCACAGAATGTATTATCTTCTAAGGGAACGGAAGAAATGTATGGCGGAGCTACGGGACCCTATTTAAATGCAAATATATTGGGAGGTGGAGCAGGGCGTCGTTCTTCGAAGTATCGCAGAGAGGATGCTGTTGCTTATGCCGATCAGTGGTGGGATTCAGAGAATCCAGAATTCACAGCTTTTGATGTCAATTGCACGAATTATATCTCGCAATGTCTCTTTGCAGGGGGGGCTCCAATCCACTATACTGGTAACAGAGCTACAGGATGGTGGTACAAAGGATATCTTAGTGGCAAGGAATGGTGGAGTTATAGTTGGGCGGTATCAAACAGCTTAGAACAGATGCTAAGAACGAGCACTTGGGGACTGAGAGCAGAAGTCGTTGATCGGGCGGAACAACTTATGTTGGGTGATGTCATCGTCTATGATTGGGATGGCAATGGCAACTATGAGCATAGCACTATTGTGACAGCCTATGATGCGGGTGGAATGCCCTTAGTAAATGCTAATACCGTAAGTAGTCGGCACCGTTATTGGGATTACAAAGATTCCTATGCGTGGCAGGAGAATACGAGGTATCAGTTCTTACATATTCCAGATGTGTTCTAGGTATATAGATTGAACTAAAGTGTGCGCTCACAAGTTCAATCTTTTATAAAGAGAATCATGGGGGCTCGTCTTTAGTTCAATCTATATAGATGAGATAAATTAAATTATATATGGCAGAAAGAGGTTAGGCATGAGTAAATCTACAGTAGGTGTTGTATATGGCGGTAAATCGGGGGAACATGAGGTTTCATTACAATCGGCTTTTGCGGTGATGAACGCTTTTGATTACAATAAATATGAAATTATTCCATTCTATATTACGAAGCAAGGCGAGTGGCGCAAAGGGGAGCTAAGACAGGCCCCTTTTGAACGGATTGAAGAGCTTAAGCTTGAGAATAATGTTGAGGGAACACAGGCTGCATTAAGTGTGTTATTCGCTCGATTAAATGGAAACGGCGAATCTGCCGTGAAATTGGATCTTATGTTCCCAATCCTTCACGGAACCTTTGGGGAAGACGGTACGATTCAAGGATTATTCGAAATGGCTAATATACCTTATGTTGGTGCAGGGGTATTAGCTTCTGCTGCAGGGATGGATAAGGTTGTTATGAAGAAGTTGTTTGGCGAAGCGGGGTTGCCGCAATGTGGTTATCGTTATTTCACACGTAGCCAATGGAAGCGTGATAGCTATGATCTTGTCATAGGTGTGGAAGATCATTTGGGATATCCATGTTTTGTTAAGCCGGCTAATTTAGGATCTAGCGTAGGCGTTTCTAAGGCGAAAGATCGTGAAGAACTCACAAAAGCTGTTGAATTCGCTTTCCGTTATGATACTAAGGTCATTGTTGAAGAATTTGTAGATGCTAGAGAAGTTGAAGTTAGCGTTCTAGGAAATGATGAACCTATGGCTTCTGTTCCGGGTGAGATTGTATCCTCAAGTGAGTATTATGACTACGCTGCTAAATACACGGATGGTCAATCACAGATGCTGATCCCAGCACCACTAGATTCAGAAATGGCTGATCGTATTAGAGAAGCTGCTATTGTGGCTTTTCAAGCGATCGAAGGTTCTGGCATTAGCCGTGCTGACTTTTTCGTTCGTAAATCAGATGGGGCTATCTTCATCAACGAATTGAACACGATGCCTGGATTTACGCCTTACAGCATGTATCCGCTATTGTGGCGGGAGACAGGATTAAGTTATGCTGCTTTGCTAGATCGTATGATTGAATTGGCATTAGAACGTTACGCCAGCAAGCAGGCACTGGATTACAATAACTAATCTGTAGTTCAGCCCCTTGATCTTGATAATAGAAAAGAGGAATCTGGTATGGGTTTTCAGACGGAATTCAATTCAGTATGTAAGTTTAAGAGCGAGCAAGAACTATATGAATTAATGGAGTATGGACGCGGTAAAATGGTAAAGAAGGGCTTTCGCGTTTATCCTACAGGACAGAAAGTTATTGCTTACACGCCTGATAATGTAGCCATAGCCATCGTTAAGCTTGTTGGATGCATCGCTGAGATTAACTTTCAGGGAGACGAAGTCACGGAAGTAGAGATGGAATTCATTCGCAAATTGAATCCGGAAGAATCCCGTATTCAGACAGATCTGGCGTATGAGATGTTCTTTAGTGAACAAAAAGTATGATTGTCCGTTTCGGATATGTAGCTATGTCTATGGTGGTGCAGAATGCATCGCCTTCCAAGACGATGACAATGGCAAGCTTTATTAAGTTAGCGGATCGTGACGCGGCGCTTCGAAAGTTGGAACGAATTGCTCAGGAGAATTTACACAATACGTTAAGGCTTCTGAAACATTCTGTTGCGCACGATATCAAAGTATATCGATTCTCTTCTAAGTTAGTTCCTTTAGCGACTCATCCGGACCTTGCGGATTGGAATCCTATGGCTATACTACAGGATTCATATGCTGAAATAGGAGATTTTGTACACAAACATGGTATGCGGGTTTCCTTTCATCCAGACCATTTCACCGTACTAAGTACGCCACGTCCAGATGTATTAATTAGCTCCGTGCGTGATCTACAACATCATGTGGCTATGCTTAAAGCGATGGGACTGAGTGCCACTGCTAAGAATAATATTCATATCGGTGGGGCATATGGGGACAAGCTCACTTCGGCAGCACGGTTTGAAGAACATTGTTCACAATTGAGTCAGGATATTAAGGAACGGTTGACGCTTGAGAATGATGATAAGACATTCAATGCGATCGAGACGTTGAGGGTATGTCAGAACACAGGGTTACCTATGGTACTAGATATTCATCATCAATGGGTAAACAATGAAGGAGAACGTCCTTGGGAGTTATGGCCAGATATTCTTAAGACTTGGCAAGGTTCACTTGCACAAGCAGATACGCTACCAGGTATGCCACTTGCACCTAAAATTCACGTATCTAGCCCAAGGAGTGTTACGGATATAAGGAGCCATGCTGATGGTATAGAGATTGGCCCTTTGCTTGATTTCTTGAGGCATATCTCGAGGGATACTCAACATTTGGATGTTATGATTGAGGCTAAAAGTAAAGATGTTGCATTGTTTGATCTGATGAAAGATATGAAAGAGAACATATCTGAAGGGGTAACGATTCTGGATGAAGCAAGCATCGAGATTCTTACCTAACTTAATAAGGGAATCAAACACTTGAAACACTAGGTGAAATAAGGTATTTTGAAATAAAAATACAAATCTCGGTAATGATGATTACTTTGGGGTTCTTGAAGGGAGATAACGATAGATGGGTAAGTTGTTGGAAGGGAAAAATGTAGTTGTGATGGGTGTCGCTAATGATCGGAGCATCGCTTGGGGAATTGCTCAGAGCTTAGCAGCCGAAGGCGCGCGCCTTGCATTTACATATGAAAGTGAACGGGTAGAAGGACGTGTACGTAAATTAGCGGACACGATTCCGAACTCGTTGGTTCTTCCTTGTGACGTTACAAACGATTCAGATATCGATCAACTTACGGAGACGCTTAAAGGGGAATTCGGTGTAATTCATGGGATTGCGCACTGTATTGCTTTTGCCAAAGGTGAAGATTTGGCAGGTCAATTCTATGAGACTTCAAGAGATGGTTTCGCTCTAGCTCATGATGTTAGCGTGTATTCGCTCGTTGCTGTCGTACAACGGCTACAGGCCCTTATGACAGAAGGTGGTAGTGTCGTGACACTAACGTATATGGGGTCTGTACGTGTAATGCGTAATTATAACGTAATGGGTGTGGCTAAGGCTGCATTGGAATCTTCTGTTATGTATTTGGCTAATGATCTGGGGGAGCGTAATATTCGTGTCAATGCGATTTCAGCAGGTCCAATTCGTACTTTAGCAGCTAAGGGTATTGGAGACTTTAATGTTATGCTGAAGGTTGTTGAGGAGAAAGCGCCATTGCGTCGCGGAACAGATACAGCAGAAGTAGGAGACACAGCGATGTTTTTAATGAGTCATTTGTCACGTGGAATAACGGGTGAGGTTATATATGTTGATAGTGGATATCACATTGTTGGGGTATAGACCTTTGACTACATCAACCCTGAATCACTACATCACTTAAATGTGAACAATATCAAAGTTCGTTCTTGTTCCAAGCCCAAGAAAAGGCGCGGCTAAGGACGAACTTTTTATTTGATATTGATAATGGATGATATAATAGAATACGAAAAGGGCTATAAAAGCATCATTTAGGCGAAACTTTGAACAAGGAATGACGTATACTTGTAAAATGAAGATATGAACTGCTAGATTTATAATAGAAAGTAGATGATTGCTTTGAACCAAGAGGATAAAGTACCTTATGTCGTGACAAGCAAGGGCTACACTGCAGTTGCTATTAATGCGGCAGCAAAGGTTGGGGAATGGATCAAGAGTAGAGTAGGCACGATAAAAGAATTAGATACCAAATTCTCTCCTCAAGATTTAGTGACGGAAGTCGATAAAGGCGCAGAGCAAATGATTCGCAAGCTTATTCTGACGCATTTCCCGGATCATGCTATTCTTGGTGAAGAGGGTGTTGAGCCAGGACCGGAAGCTTCTGCTCTGGCTTTGAATGAGTCATTACAAGAAGAATACTTATGGATTGTAGATCCTTTAGATGGTACAACGAATTATGTACATGGTTATCCATTCTATGCGGTTTCGATTGCCCTTGCTCACAAGGGAGAAGTCATTGTTGGCGTCATTTATGACCCTAATAAGGATGAGTTGTTTGTGGCTGAGAAAGGCAAGGGAGCCTATGTACATGGTAGGACCACGAGCGTATCGAATGAAGAGACACTCGCAACAAGTCTTCTAGCAACAGGGTTTCCAGCGGATCAGAATTTTGCATTGCCTATTAATATGGAAGGACTTCAGCATTTAGCGCCGAAGGTTCGTAATATTCGTTGCAGTGGTTCAGCAGCATTACACTTGGCTTATGTTGCAACAGGAAGAATCAGCGGATTTTGGGAAATTGGACTGAATGCATGGGATCTAGCGGCAGGTGTGCTATTGGTGAAGGAATCTGGGGGGATCGTTACGGACACTCTTGGTCGTCCTTATGATTTAAGTGTAAGGCACGTTGTGGCTAGTAATGGACATATTCATAATGAGTTGGTTGGTTCTCTGAAGGAAGCGGGAGCAACCGGATTGTAGAATCATGGTATTGAGCCTAAAGAGCAATTTCCTTGAATTTGGGAAATGCTCTTTTTTTGTGTGCGTTAGTAATGGTAAAATAAATGAATCGGGATTCGTTGGAAAATAAAGGAATCGAATTAATGCAAAGGGAGTTGGGAAAATGCATCAATGGAAAAAGTGTATTTCGGTTGCGACCGTAGTAGTCATGCTATCAACTGTATTGATAGGTTCTGTAAGTGCGTCTGCAGTTACACAGGGACAGGAGGCTGAGTCGAAATCCTATCGGATTGTGGCACTAGGTGACTCTATTACGGTTGGCTATGAACCTAAAATGGATTTGAACAGCAAGCCCTACGGTTTCGTAGAGCGTTTATATGAGCAGGGGCTATTTCATGGCAGAACAACACTATCTAATTATGGAATATTAGGTTTGAAGGGCGCTGGGTTAGAGCATTTTGTTGAAGCAGCCAAACAAGGGCAACCTATCACCGCAGATGCCATTCAAGCAGAGCTTGTTGATCCTAGAGCTGGGGAGATTGGGGCTTCTGCAGTTCAATTGAAATCTGATATTGCCTCAGCAGACCTTATTACGATTACGATTGGTGGAAATGACCTTAGACCTATTGTTGAAAGTGCGTTAGCACCGGGAAGTGCTGACTTCACTTCAAGCATGGAGAACTTATTCACATCATATATCACTTCAATGACATCGGTTATTGGTAATTTACATGAATTGAACTCAGATGCTCTAATTGTGGTTGCAGATCAATATCAGCCGATACCTGCGATCGCAAATCAGGCGATGTATCCCAAGTTGCTTGCAGCTTCCGATAAATTCACAGGTGTTGTAGATAAAATGGCAGCCAATTATCAGAGTCAAGGGGTTAATGTGAAAATCGCGCATGTAGCCAAAGATTTTGTCGGCGGCGAGGGAACCATGACCCATATCATTGCGGACAGAGATATTCATCCTAATCAACTTGGATATGAGGCAATCGCTAAAGTATTCGCAGAGACGGTCTGGGGGGAATACCGTAAGCCTAGCATTATTGATAAAACCCTACCTATGACGATTGTGGTGAAGGGTAAGGAACTAAATACAGCTTATAAACCTGTTCTACGTAATAATCAGAATTTCGTAGCGATTCAAGATATTGTTACTGCTGTGGGTGCAACTTCTAAATGGGATAGTCTTACTTCCAGTGCTACAATTACCTATGGCACGCGAACGGTCATTATTAAGATAGGTTCCACAAGCGTAATGGTTAATGGTCAATCGGTGCCTACAGATACACCAGCATTTTTATACAAGATAGGCAAAGAGGATAAAACGTATGTTCCGTTAGCATTATTAGCATCAGGATTAGGTCTAGAAGTAGAATTCAGTTCTAAATTAAGAACAGCTTTTATTAATCTATAAGGGCTGACTTTTTTGAAAAGAACAGTAGGCATAAAGGTGAAATTATCCTTGGTCTACTGTTTTTTTATTTGTCGGGACTATTTCAGCACTCATCGTCGGTTTCGTACTATCTATTGTACCGCGCTTATTCCCAAGGAAGTTAGTGCCGAGCACACCTAGAATAATCATCACGGCACCAATAACATGATAGTAACGTAATTGCTCGTTCAGGAACAGGGCACCTGCTGCCATAGATACAAGTGTACAGAAATTACTGAATACGCTCATTTTAGAAGCTTCAATTCGTGAGAGTGCGAAGCTTGAGAGTAATGTTGTAACCATCGTTGAGAGTATGCCGAGATATAGTAATGCACCAATATAACGGATGTCTGCTAGTGGCTGAAAGAATTCATTCAAAGATCCATCAATACTATGTCTTCCTACAGCCATAATATTAAATAGGATAAAGCCAACGCCGAGCGTGATGTAAGTTAGTTCCATCGGTTTAAAGGTACGAGTCAATGGTCGTGCAAGTACACTGTAGCCAGCGAACGAAAGTGCTGAGAGGAGTAGCAAAGATATACCTTGGAAGTTACCCGAACCTAACAGAGAACCACCCTTCATAGCGAAGATGAAGATGACACCAGCTACGGAAATGAGCAGAGAAACCTTTTGTAGACCGCTGCTTCGTTCTTTGAGGAAGTATGAGGCAAGTAACAATGTAAAGACAGGCACGGATGCCTGAATAATTCCAGCCTCAGATGAGGATGCATTCATAAGTCCGAAAGCTTGGAATGCGAAGAATAAGACTGGAGACAACAAAGCAAGGCGAACAATTGGCCACAGGTCTTTCCGTTTAATACGTACAGGCATCCAGCCGAAGATTACAGGAATACTGGCAGCAAAGAAGGAAAGGGCGAATCGATGCGCTAACACATCTAAAGGATGTGCTGTGGAGACCGTCATTTTAACAAATAAAAAAGAGAATCCAATAATGATGGCATATAGAAATGCAGCCAGATAGGCTGGGCCATTCTCACGTGTAGTATTCATGTATAACCCTCCAATGTGTATAAGTGATTAACTAATGTATTCAATATACAGGAGCATTGGAATACGCTACAATAACAACAAAGCCTAAGTGTACCGGTACAGAAATGGCTATGGGAGGAACAATGAATAAATACTCACGACTAATTCTAGCGCTGGAAGAACGGATTCAAGAAGGTGAATTCTCTCAAGGAAAGAAATTACCCTCGATTAGAGATTTAGCTTTGATGTATGACTGTAGCAAAAGCACGGTCATTCGTGCTTATGAGGAAATGGAGAAACGTCATCTCATTTATTCGATCCCTCAGAGTGGATATTATGTTGTACAAAGGAAGAGCAAGAATGATAACAGCTTGCTTCAAGATAACAAAGAGTCCGTATTGGATTTTGCATCATCTGCACCAGATAAACATGTATTCCCATATGTCGATTTTCAACATTGCATTAATAAAGCTATCGATGCATATCAGGATGATTTGTTCACCTACGGGACACTTAAGGGGCTTCCTTCTCTGATCCAGGTTCTACAGAAACACTTAGACGGATATCAGGTATTTGCCAAAAGGGATCAAATTGTAGTGACATCGGGTGTTCAGCAAGCGCTAGCTATTCTTGTCTCTATGCCTTTTCCTAGTGGCCGGGACACGATTGTAATTGAGCAACCGGGTTACTTTCTACTTATTGAGATGTTAAACACCTTGAAAATTCCGGTAATAGGGATACCTAGAAATGAAGAAGGAATAGATCTGGAGAAGTTGGAGGGGATATTTGCTTCAGGAAAGATAAAGTTCTTCTATACCATGCCTCGGTTCCATAACCCTTTAGGAACATCTTTGACGATGACGCAGAAGCAGGAAATCGCACGACTTGCATATAAGTATGACGTATACATTGTTGAGGATGATTATCTAGCAGATTTAGAGAGCGATTCTAAGGCAGATCCTATTTATGCTTACGCTTCTTCACCTCATGTTATTTATCTCAAAAGTTACTCTAAAATTCTCTTTCCAGGCCTACGGGTAGGTGTTGCTGTACTCCCTCCGTTATTGATTGACACATTCAGTCGATTCAAAGTGATTTTGGACATCGATACTTCAACGTTATCTCAAGCAGCACTTGAAATATATATGAAAAGTGGCATGTTCGAACGCCACCGTGAACGAATTAAGGCTTCATATAATAAAAAAATAGAGCAGCTTAACGAAGCTCTAACAAGAAATTCTGATCATGAGTTATTCGCAGTTGCGCCGCACAATCGGTGCGTACATACGATTGTGCCTCTGCCTAGAAAACTCTCATTTGATACGCTGAGACTTGCACTAAAGAAGCGTAACATTATCGTGGATAGCACAGAAAATTATTATCTAGCTGGAGGATATACCGAGAAAACGTTACGATTGAACGTATCTAATGTTCCGCATACCAGCATAGCTACAGGAATCGGAATCATTCGTCAAGAGATTGATAGATTGAACATTTCGCGATAAAAAAACAATCCGACGCTATGAGCAGAGTCGGATTGTTTTTATTTGCTGATATAAGTTGAATACTATAGAGTCATTGCTCGAAGTGAATCATCGGCAGCCTCAAGAGTTTTATCGATATCTTCATCCGTGTGAGCTGTGGTAAGGAACCAGGCTTCATATTTAGATGGAGCCAGATTAATGCCACGATTCAACATATGGCGGAAGAATGAAGCAAACACTTCACCATCGGTATCTTGGGCTTCTTCATAATTCGTAACAGGATGATCACAGAAATGGGTAGAGAAAGAACCACGAATTTGATTAATTGTTAGTGGAATTCCATGACGATCTGCTGACGATTTAAGACCATCTGTAAGTCTCACTGCAAGACGGTTCATTTCTTCATAGACACCTTCGCCTTGTAATACCTCTAGACAAGCAATACCTGACATAATGGAAGCTGGGTTACCAGCCATCGTTCCAGCTTGGTAAGCAGGTCCGAGCGGCGCGACTTGTTCCATAACATGTTTTCTGCCACCGTAGGCACCGATAGGTAATCCACCACCAATGATTTTACCTAAAGCTGTTAGATCAGGTACGATAGCCTCATGATTCTTAAGACCAGCAAATGTCTGTGTTGATCCATAGTGGAAACGGAATGCTGTGATGACCTCATCATAGATAACAAGTGAGCCATTATCATGAGTCATCTTGCACAGACCTTCGAGGAAGCCATCTTGAGGCATGACCATTCCGAAATTACCTACGATAGGTTCAACCATAACGGCAGCAACATCATCGCCCCAACGTTCGAGTGCGGCTTTAAGTGCATCTAAGTCATTAAAAGGTACAGTAATAACTTCTTGTGCAATACTAGCTGGAACCCCAGCACTATCTGGAATACCGAGTGTAGATGGACCTGATCCAGCGGCCACAAGTACTAAGTCTGAATGCCCGTGGTAACAACCGGCAAATTTAATGATTTTGCTACGCTTCGTGTATGCGCGAGCAACTCGAATTGTTGTCATAACGGCTTCTGTGCCGGAATTGACGAATCTGACCTTATCCATGGAGGGAATTGCTTCTTTTAGCATTAGTGCTAATTGAATTTCCCACTCTGTTGGAGCGCCGTACAATACACCATTCTCAGCTGCTCTGGTTATAGCTGCTGTAATATGGGGATGGGCATGTCCTGTAATGATAGGACCATATGCAGCAAGGTAGTCAATATATTGGTTATCATCGGCATCGAAGAAATGT
Organism: Paenibacillus macquariensis; assembly: GCF_900156375.1. Lineage (GTDB taxonomy): Bacteria > Bacillota > Bacilli > Paenibacillales > Paenibacillaceae > Paenibacillus_AQ > Paenibacillus_AQ macquariensis. The sequence continues at coordinate 20,607 of NZ_FTNK01000019.1, read as the reverse complement.
GCGCCTTTGGCCCGTTTCATAAAGACGGGCGCCCCGCCACCTACCGCTTTGAATGAGCGGGAAGGGCTGTTGACGCCTCCAACAATATGCTGCAATGCTTCTTGATATAAAAGTTCGGATTGTGTACGTTTCATGATCTGTTAAACTTCCTTTCGCTATTTCTTAGGGAGTAGGCGTACGCAGTAAATGGGTAACTGCGTACGCCTACTCCCTATAAGTAAGGTGATAGGTTCATAATACTGTTATTCTGTCGTCGGTCCAACTTTTCCATCATTCACTGTAGATGCAGGTGACTTAAATACATTCTGTACATATTCATGCAATTCATCTAAATCCTTCACTGTGATTACGGATGCGCCACCGACATTTTCTTCTCCGAGAAGACTCATTGGTGGAATCTGCTCGCTACCTGCCATCGTACTTTGATATCCGATATTAGCAAGTTTCCACATATCATTCGTGGAGAGATTGGTATCAACAAATTCACTAACGTCTTCTAAGATAGAGGGAAGTTTCATGATTGTCGTAGTGGACTTCATTTTATCAGCTACTGTTTTTAGAAAGGCTCTTTGCCTCTCAGTTCGTGTGAAGTCAGATAACGCATCATGTCGAAAACGAACATATTGTAATGCTTTATCCCCATCAAGATGCTGTTGTCCTTTTTTAAGATCAATATCGTATTCGTGCTTGTCTGCTTTACTGCTGTACTTCATGTCTTTTTCAACATAGAAATCAACACCACCCAAGGAATCAACAAGCTTAATGAATCCTTGAAAGTCTGTGTATACATAATATTGAACGGGGATTCCCAGAAGATCACCGATAGCTTTCATCGCTGTGTTAGGGCCGTGTGTAATGGCTGCATTAATACGGTCTTTCCGGTATTCAGGAATATCGGTATAAGTATCTCTTAGAATGGAGAAAAGATGAATTTTCTTCTGTAAGGGGTCTAATGTGACTACCATCATACTGTCAGAGCGAGGAATGTCCCCTTTGGTTAAACCACGACCATCCACACCCATGATTACAATACTGACTAGCTCAGTTCCTTCCCATTTGGGAGGCTCAGGTACTTTGGCTTCAACTTGTTCTAAATGACTGAACGGAGATGCTTCGCCTTCTTTGTGTAATCCTTCTAGAACATTATTAATGGATGTGAAATAATACACAGTATAACCAATCACTGCAAGTAAGAGTACAGCAAGAACCCACCAGATGGTTCTTTTCGTCTTTCTCGTCATTCAAGCGTCTTCCTTTCATAATTCCGGAAATAGGTACATTTTTCGACATTGAAGGAATAGTGTTCATTACATTATAATTTTTTTTGTAGCTACAATCAATTTAATAAGTAGAATAATGACATATAAAGGAGATAATAAAGCATGGAATTGTTACAAATAGGTCAGAGCGCTCCAACATTCACACTTATGGCTTCAAATGGAGAAAAGGTATCACTAAGTGATTATCTTGGTCGTAAGGTTGTACTTTATTTCTATCCCAAGAATATGACACCTGGGTGTACAACGGAAGCTTGTAACTTCCGAGATGCTAATTCAGATATTGAGAATCTAGGTGCAGTGATTCTTGGAATTAGTCCGGATGAGGTGAAATCACACGGTAAATTTATCGAGCGGAATGATCTACCGTTTCTTCTTTTATCGGATGTAGATCATGCGGTAAGTGAATTGTATGGCGTGTGGCAGCTTAAGAAAATGTATGGAAGAGAATACTTAGGTATCGTGAGATCTACGTTTCTTATAGATGAAGATGGAATACTCATGAAGGAATGGCGAAAAGTTAAAGTCGCTGGACACTCAGAAGAAGTATTGACGACACTGCAATTGTTAGGACAATAACTATTACAAATGTATGATAGCAAATCGACTGACATGCCTATAAGGTCAGTTGATATGCTGTTACGTGACGTCTATTCATGAAAACGCTTTGAAAATAATATATGTAATTATTATCTTATGTTTATATTGACATGCTGAGATAGTAAGGATTACAATGATTCGTATGCGAAATAATATGGATCATCATACGGAGCAGAGTGTTGAAGATATGGATATTGATTCAAAGGAACAGATTCGTGAATTATTACATTCCTTTAATCAAGTAAAATATTCACTGTTTAATTTGTTACGGAAGAATGCGGATGCTTTGGGCACCACATTTATGCAATATCACGTATTGCGAACGCTTCATGATCATCCTGATATTGGATTATCCGAACTGGCAGACTTCATCCTTCTTGGCAATAGTACGACAAGCGGAGTAGTGGATCGATTGGTGAAGTCAGGTTTAGTGAGTCGCAAGCGGCTAGAAAGTGATCGCCGATCAGTTACATTACGAATAACAGACGAAGGAGATGAATTGCAAGATCGAATGGAACGTGCATACATGCAGTCATTGTCTCCTCTGAATCAGCTGAATGTTAATGATAGACAACATTTACTTCGAATTCAGCATCAGATGAATGAGATACTACAACAACAAGGAGAGATAGTTTAAATTATGAATCTTGATAATATAAAAAAAGGGCCAATAGTAGTGGCACTCATGATTGGGGCGTTTGTAGCTTTTCTTAACCAAACATTATTGAATGTTGCCCTACCTAGTATCATGAATGATTTAAAGATTGATGCGACTACAGGACAATGGTTAACGACAGGATATATGCTCGTCAACGGGGTTCTTATCCCAGTCACAGCCTATCTTATCTCTAGGTTTACAACGAGACAGTTATTTATTTCTGCGATGAGTTTATTCACGATAGGGACATTAATTTGTGGATTGTCACCTAACTTTGGAATATTAATGGTGGGCAGAGTCATTCAAGCTTCTGGTGCAGGTATTATTATGCCTTTAATGATGGTTGTATTCTTAAATATCTTCCCGATTGAGAAGCGTGGCGCAGCCATGGGTTTGATGGGGATGTCTATGATATTGGCTCCTGCCATTGGACCAACGCTTTCGGGTTGGATTGTAGAGAATTATGATTGGCGTGTCCTTTTCTATATTATTTTACCGTTTTCTGCTATTTCTACATTAATCGGTGTGTTCTTCTTGAAAAATGTTACAAAAGTAACGAAGCCTAAGTTTGATATGTTATCTATTGTACTATCTACTATTGGATTCGGTGGACTTCTATACGGATTTAGTGATGCAGGTACTGATGGTTGGGGAAGTACGATGGTTCTTTCTTGTCTAGTGGTGGGTACATTATCATTGATTCTTTTTGTATGGCGTCAAATGACATCAAAAAGTCCTATGCTTGAGTTTAGAATTTTCAAATATAAGATGTTTACATTGACGACTATTATTAACTGTCTTATCACCATTTCCATGTACGCAGGGATGATATTACTACCTATCTTCTTACAAAATATTAGACAATTCACACCTATGGAGTCAGGGATAATGATGCTTCCAGGTGCGATCCTAATGGGTATAATGTCTCCGATTACCGGGAAAATATTCGATAAGGTGGGTGCGAGATGGTTGTCTGTGATTGGTCTGCTCATTACCGTCGTTACGACCTTTGAGTTTACCCGTTTAACGGATGCAACCACGTATACACATATGATCCTTATCTATACGATACGTATGTTTGGAATGTCGTTAATGATGATGCCTATCCAGACGGCTGGTCTTAATCAATTGCCACAAAGCATGAATGCTCATGGTACAGCCATGTCGAATACACTGCGTACCATCGCAGGATCGATTGGAACGGCGATTCTTGTTACTGTGATGACGACACAAACCAAAAGTCATGCTACCGATTTAGCTGTAGCAGGTGGGGTCTCTCCAAGCGATAAAGAAGCGATGGCTCATATCGTTACAGAGTCCACCATTCATGGTATTAATCAAGCGTTCTTAATAGCTACATCGTTAGCCGTTGTTGCTCTTGTCTTAGCTTTCTTCATCAAAAAAACGAAACCTGCAATAGAGATTTCTGCCGATGAAGTGAAACAAATGAAGGGTGAGCTTAAGCAAGCTCAATAATAATGCAGAGTAAAGTTGGAATTAGTAAATGAATAGGAACCCGAAAGATGAACGCTTTTGTTTTTTGAAAAAGTGATCATCTTTCGGGTTTTTTTGCGAAAAAAATCCAACACCTTAGGAATATAAAAGGTTGGATTGTTAATCTTTTTCATTACAAGGGGGAACAGACTACTTCATCGACAATTCCATATGACTTGGCTTCTTCGGCTGATAAGAAGTAGTCTCTTTCCATGTCCATGGTGACCTTTTCTAAGGATTGACCCGTTTTTTCAGCAAATAAACGATTTAGTTGGTCCTTAATTTTCAGAATACGTCGTGCGGATATTTCAATGTCTGTTGCCTGACCTTGTGCTCCACCCAAAGGTTGATGAATCATAATTTCACTGTGTTGTAATGCAAGCCGTTTACCTTTATGACCAGCCAACAGTAAGAGTGATGCAGCTGAAGCAGCAAGCCCAGTACAAATGGTTCTGACATTCGGTTTGATAAATTGCATCGTATCATACACTGCAAACGCAGCAGTAACGGATCCTCCGGGGCTATTAATATACAGAGAAATATCTTTGTCTGGATCATCTGCTGCTAGAAAAAGAAGCTGTGCAACAATGTTGTTAGCCGTAGCATCGTTAATCTCCGATCCTAGAAATACGATGCGATCCTTCAGCAAACGGGAATAAATATCATACGACCGCTCTCCCTGAGAGGTCTGCTCAACAACGTAAGGAATAATACTCATTTTTGGAACCTCCTAAAAGTTTTTCGAAGAAAAACTACTTCGTAAGCATGGGTGTTAAATTTTTGCGAAGCAAAAATACTTCGTAAGCATGGTGTTAAAGTTTTTGCGTAGCAAAACCTTATGCTGCCATTTGAATGGGTGGTAAGGTTTGAAGCATCATACAGTGCGGTGAACGGGAATTTGTTTGCACATGTTTCTGTGAAGATGTGATACCAATTGCAATAATGAGCTCTTCGAGAATAGCAGGGTTCTCATATTTAACAGCATGAAGTAGCCGACTTTTAAACCAATCCTGAGAAATATTGAGCCAGTGGTGGCTAAAGTCTCCAGTATGGTCTTGGGACTTCTGGCGAGCACGATACAATAGCGCTTTAACAGCCGTTTCCTTGATCTGTAATGTATTTGCGATGTCGGACAATGAATACAGGAAAGCTTCCTTCATAACGAAAGCTAGCAGCTGTTTGGGTGTTAATTTCTCGATTAGCTGATCCAACGCTTCTTGAAGATCCTCTGATCTCTTGTCTTCATGACCACATTCATCCACCGGACCAAGCTGTAACTTAGACTTTTTGCGCACTTCGTCAATCCAAGAATTACGCGCAATAGTGCGAAGTAAGGGCATGGTGATATTCGGTTCTCCTTTAGACCCATAGAAAGTTAAGGTCTTAGCAAGTGTCTCCTGTGTTAAATCGTCGGCGTCCCAACAATTATTGGTGATAGAGCGACAGTGTTGTTGCAATATTGTATATAGATCTTCACATTGTTTCTTTAGTTCAATTTGTGTTTCCGTTTTTGTGTGGATTAACATGTTAATCACTCCTTCAAGGCCTATGGTTATATAACGTATGAGCAGGGTTGAAAGATACGCCCTCGATTTAATTTAAATTATGACCCGTGATACTTAATGGGTCTTTATATAATCAGTATCTACAGAAAGAAAGGGTGTCCCTAGTCATTGTACTAATGATTGTTGGGGCACCCTATTTTAGCATATGTAAATTTCATGATGATCGCTTAACTTTTTTCTTGCTAGATTTAGCAGACACCGTAAGCCGTCCTTTTTTACGGAAACGATAGGTTATGAATGTAAGAACGATAATGATTATCCCTGCTACAATCCATAGAGAATACATTTCTGCTAAGTGAAATGCAACTTGCCATTGGGGACCGAATATTCTGCCCACGCTTATAAAGAGAATGACCCAGAATAGTGCTCCGCTATAGGCATACAAGGCGAACTTACGGAAGGGAAGGGCATTCAGACCCGAGAAATAACCTGTGAAATGTCGAATACCTGGAACGAAGTAGCCGATAAGTATTAAGTTGTGCCCATATTTACTGAACCATTTCCGAGTTTTCTCAAGTTTACGTGGAGATAGAAATATCCATTTTCCAAATCGATTCACAAAGGGGAGACCGGCCCTTAGCCCAATGAAATAAGTAATTGTCATACCTATTGTTGTACCAAGGAAACCCATAATGATAAGCCATCCGAAATGTAGTGAACCTAAATAGGAAAGATAACCTGCATAGGCCATCGTTGTTTCTCCAGGAAAGGGAAGAGCAATGAACTCCAATAACAAACCTATAAACAATACTAGATAACCGTATTCCTCGAATAGAAGTTGAATCCATCGTAGTACTTCCATTTTGTTCACTCTCCAGATATAGTCCTATCATAAAAAACAATTCACACTCTAGTCTTTTTTTATAACCTCCACCATATAATCTATCAGAAAAGTTGAATTCATAGAAACGGTGGAGGTAAAATTTATGATTAAATCATTTTTTATCGGCAATAAACAAAAATTCTTATTCGTATTCTTGATGTTGTTACTGGCGGTGTTAATCATCCCCTTACAGGGAAGACAAGATATTAACCCACCACTTGATATAACGTCTACTCCTTATACGACTTCGCTATCATCCTCAATTGGAACATCTACACCGAACCAAGAATCGAGTCTTTTAGACTATCAAGCAACAAGTTCGCCTACGTTAGAGTTACTGTCTTCAACAACAAAGTCTCAATCTGACACTTCACTCTCACAAAAAACAGTGTATCTTACATTTGACGATGGGCCAAGTAAATTGACAAGTGAAGTACTAGATATTTTAAAAGAGTCCAATATACATGCTACCTTCTTCGTACTAGGTGAGCAAGTAAAACGTTTTCCAGAATTGGTTACTAGAGTGATAGAAGAGGGACATGCGCTAGGTAATCACACATATAACCACAATTACGAAGAGCTATATAAAGGATTCTCCCCATTTTGGAGTCAGATCAAACAGACCGAGGAAGCAATGGCTTCCATTACGGGCGCACATACGTCCTTAATAAGGGCTCCAGGAGGTACTGCGGGACATTTTGACGATACCTATTTCAAGTTATTGAAGGAAGGTGGGTATCAGGTAGTGGATTGGAATGTAGATAGTGGAGATTCGAAGCGACGTGGTGTTCCACACAATGAAATTATCAAAGAGGCGACAACGGAGATACACAACAATCAGGTTGTGGTGTTGATGCATGACGGGAGTGGACATGAGGAGACTGTGAAGGCACTTCCTAAGATTATTTCTTATTATAAAGATAAGGGGTACAAGTTCGATATACTTACGCCGGATTTGCCTGAAATTCAGTCTTTCCAGTTCAAAGTTACTCAGAGTGCCAAAGCGCTTAAACGCCCTCAACCTAGTGAAGAGTGGATTGCTACAAATGTGACTCCTAACGCTGAACTATTCTCTCATGGCAAACGGTTAGTCATGGAAATTGGAAGAATGGAGACAGAGTTTAAGCAGGGAGAATATCGTATTTCTGATGGAAAAATTATGGTTCCACTTCGGACAATGATGGATAAGATAGGTGTCAGTGTGAGGTGGGATGTTAAGAATAAGTTGGCAATCATAGATACGGGTTTGAATACCCTTCAAATTAGTGTAACGACTGGTGAGTGGACTAGTAGCAAGAAGGATGCGATTGTTCGAACCATGAACGTGCCTGTTCAAATGAACGGGGATGCGTTATGGGTCCCACTTCGTGAAGTTCTAAGCGCAACAGGACATAATCCTATTTCAATCCAAGTAAACGATCAAGAGTGGAGAATAAGAACCCTATGATTAATACCATTTCTATGATAATTAAATAGTTGGATGTCTACTTCTCTTCTTTTATGGAAATAATAGTTGATAGATTTAAACAGAATCAATCCATGAGGAGAAGAGAGGTAATCATGTTGTCTACTCCATCTATGAATCACAAAGAGTTCGCGCCGGATCTGATAGATAGAATGATTTCACGCGTGAGTACAGTTATGATTGGAAAAGAGTCGGAGATTCGCCTTGTACTCATGTCTATGTTAAGCGGTGGGCATGTGCTATTAGAAGATGTACCTGGTGTGGGTAAAACCATGCTTGTTCGAACAATTGCTGCTTGTATGGGGGGATCTTTTGGTCGTATTCAATTCACTTACGATCTAATGCCTTCTGATATTACAGGTATTTCAGTATATCATCCACATACGGGGCATTTTGAATTCAGACCAGGACCCATCCTGTCTAATGTTGTATTAGCAGATGAGATTAATCGTGCCTCTCCACGTACGCAATCAGCTCTGCTGGAAGCGATGGAGGAGAGGAAGGTTACCGTCGATGGTTCAACGTATCTATTACCACGTCCTTTTTTACTGTTAGCTACGCAGAATCCACTTCAATTTGAAGGTACGTATAGGTTGCCTGAAGCGCAACTTGATCGTTTCCTTATACGGCTTAGTCTAGGTTATCCAAGCCCAGAGCAAGAGATCAATTTATTATCACGTATGCAAAGTAACCATCCTTTGGATCAAGTGAGGCCTGTGATTATGGCTGAAGAAATGGAAGCCATGCAGCGAGATGTGAAGAATGTGTTTGTAGATGATTCCATTAAACATCTGATTGTATCTGTTGCTGATGAGTCACGACGTCATCCTAGGATACAGCTTGGCATCAGTCCGCGCGGAAGCTTGTCATGGATGGTGGCTTCGCAAGCGGCAGCTTATATGAATGGTCGGATGTACGTCACACCAGATGATATTAAAGACACGGCTGTTGCTGTCCTTTCCCATCGTATTGTCATTCATGCTCGTAGCTTAATGGAAGGTATTTCGGGAGAAGAACTAGTGGTAGAACTGATGTCTAGAATCAGCGTACCTCCGTATCGAAGTCGGAGAGGAAGCAGATTATGAGGTCCAGGATATGGGATTGGTTGATTGCTATCGCTTGGTTAGGAGCACTCATTTCATTGTATATGTGGAATGGAGGAGCTTCTGTATGGTTTCTGATGATTGTTACGGTAATCTTTATGTTTGGGGGCTTAATGCTGCAATGGTTCGGCGCTCAAGCTATTGAGATTAAGAGGACAGTCAATCCATCAAAGATTACCGCGGGACAAGATGTTGAAGTAGAAGTGCATATTGAATTTCGGTCTGTACTTCCCCTTCCTTGGATGAGTATCACGGATTACTTCACAAACAGTAGTTATAGCAAGCTATTATTTCCGGGATGGCGTCGTTCATTTACCTATACGTACAGTTTAGAGAACATCCCTCGGGGAGTCATAACCTATCAAGTCTGCCAAGTGGAGTGGGGTGGGCTGTTTCGTTGTTTCAAGAATAGTTATCTACTGCCATGTGAAGAAGATATTATCGTACTACCGCTCCCTGCAATCATCTCCGTAGAACATGGATGGACAAGTCAGGAAGTTAGAGATGGAGAGCAAGTCGGGCATCAACCGAAACGTACTACAGGTGCTTGGGGGTTAGAGGTTCGCGACTATCATACGGGGGATCCATTGAGTGGGGTGCATTGGAAAAGCTCTGCACGACGAGGGAGATTACAGACGCGTCTACTTGAAGAGGCAGAGGATCTTGAGGTGTGTATTATTCTGGATCATTGTCCAGAGAGTTATACACTAATAACTTCTGATATAGAAAGCCAAAAGAAGGCTACACATGAGTTGTTCGAAGGCGCTGTTTCCGCTGCTGCTAGTTTACTTGAGAAGGCATTAGAAGAAGGGATTCAAGTGGATATAATTTGCGGAGAGGGTAGTCTGAAGAATCCCATGGTGTCTCCCGTGGATCCCACTATCCTTGCCTTCATCGAACCCAATGGAACGAAGAGAATCTCTGAGGTGATGGAGGGCACGGATCATTTACGACATGGAACAAGGGTTGCTGTCATTACAGGGAGCTTACATGATGATCTTACAAGAGCGGTTACCAATCTACAACGTAAAGGCCTGAAGGTAGATATATACTCCGTTGTTTCTTCTGTTCCTTCAACGATTAGAAATAGTACAGATGCCGAACGAACAAGACAAGACACGATTGCAAATTCACTCCGTTGCTTAGGTGTCAGGTTATTCAGGTTAAACATGGCACCAGCGAGAACAAAGACTTCAATAGAAGGCTTCGTTGGTAAGGAGGTGAATAGCTATGACGGTTCCTATACAGAACGGAGAAATCGCTACATATAATCCGATTGGTATTGCTCCTCAGAGAACCGATAACTCTCTTCATATATCTAAAAGAGGGGATACACTGTTGTATCGTTGTATATTGTCTTTGCCTATTATGGGATTATTCGCGGAGTGGCTGTTTCCACTCTCTAACGAATATTTCAGCTTAAGTGCTCCGTTAATAGAAGTCTTGTATGGACTAACGGCCTTGTTATTACTCGTGGGGATGTTTCATTCGAAGAAATGGATTTCTATCCCCTTGCATCTAGTCTTAACTGTTGGAGCATGGGCCCTTCTCTTTGGACAAGACGGAGGGTTAGATTGGTTTATTTCTTATGGGGCTATTGCACAGCATGATTTCACAGTCGTTATACAGGAAGGGAATTTAAACGTTATTGGACCAGAGACCCGTACACTGATCCTTATGATGGGCTGGAGTCTATTGGTATCAACGGTACAATCCTTGGCTCTTTATCGTGGGAGTATAGGACTCTTCGCTACAGCAACCTTAGTCTATTTACTCTGCCTAGAAAAGCTACTTGGATTAGAGGTCTATCCAGATATTATCCGCACGGCTCTATTGCTTGTTATTCTTTATGGCGGCATCTCTTTATCTAGACTCCTAGAAGGTTCTTCCTCTTCTTATGGAATAAGCAATCGCAAATATAGTGCGTGGTTTGTCATTGTTTGTGTGGTAGGTACGATGGTTGTTGGTGCAGCGTGGATGAGCGGTAAAGTGATCTCCGTTGAGCCTACGAAGCAGATTAGTATTAAAGCTGCTGTAGAGAAATTAAAAGATTGGTCGGGAGTCCAGTTTAATCAGCGGGACGCGCGCACAGCTGTCACTGGATATGGTTCAGGAGAGCAGGACTTGGGTGTGCCTCTTAAGCTTAGTAGTAAGACAGAATTCACGGCAGAATCACCTGTAAGGTCTTATTGGCGTGGGGAGACTTTCGGTTATTATGATGGTCGACGTTGGTCGGAACCACAGGCTTATTTCAACGCCGTTGATAAGAAAGCTAACTTGCAGAATGATAGTCTACTGAGTAAAGACAGCGAGCAGAAGTCCATTGTTCAGACAATACATTTCGATCAACCCATGAAGGGGGAGTTCCCTCTATTTAGTGGTGGGTTTGTTGGGCAAGTTACGAATATAACTACGATGGACGGAGACAGCGCGGTGTATCTGTTACATGATGAAATAGCCGACACCCTTAAATATCCAGGGACCGTAAGCTCTAGTCCTGTAGCAAGTTATCAAGTCGAAGTTACGCTTCCATCGATAAATGCTGTGTTATTGCGTAAAGCTTCGGGTAGTGATCCCGAGTCAATCACGAAACGATATTTACAGTTGCCAGAACAACTTCCGGTTCGGGTGAAGGAACTAGGTGTCCAAATGACATCTAATACGAATAATCGCTATGATGCGGTATGGGCAGTACAGACCTATCTACAGAACAATTATAAATATTCTCTTAATACGAGCGTTCCTCCAGCCAATCAGGACTTCGTTGACAACTTTTTATTCGAGACTCGACTCGGATACTGTAACCATTTCTCTACATCTATGGTGGTTCTTCTTCGAAGTCAAGGAATTCCATCTCGTTTGGTAAAAGGATACGCACCAGGAACACTCGAGGATGGTAGTAGTACGACCTATGATATTAAGTCGAGTGATGCACATTCTTGGGTAGAGGTGTATTTCCCTCAGATGGGATGGATTCCTTTTGATCCAACACCAGGAATTTCGGATCAGGAAGAGTTTTCAGAATCGGTTGCAATAACCAAACCGGAGGGGGATAATAAAGGGTCTATTGTGAATTTTATTACCGATCGTATGGATCAGCTCGTGGGAATGGTATCAGAGATGCGAATAGCGACAGTCGAAGCGGGGTACTTTATCCCAGGAATGATTGTTGTGACGACATTAATTACCGCTACGATTATTAGCATTTGGAAAAGTCGCCGATACCTTCGTTTGTGGAAGTTACGTTACATAACGAGGAGCAATTTCCCTCAAAAAGAACAATTGTTACAGGCTGCTCTTCTTATTTGGGACGAGGTTGGCAGGCGTTATGGTTTCATTCCCAAGGGAGTTACTATAAGAGAGTATGTCCATTCCCTCTCTATTACGGATGAGAACCTACGAGGGGAATTAGTTCAATTTGTGGATCAATGGGAAAGCATCGCTTACGACAAAGTGCTCCTCAACCGTGTTCAAAGTATATCCTTTTTACAACGTTGTACAACGTTAGCTCATTCACTGTCATAATCATCTAGGTCTAACTTTCTTGACGGTATGATTTACGTTTGCGTATAATTAGCAATAACAATTAAGGGAGGCACGAACAACATAATGAGTAAACCTAATGAAATCATCGTAGTCCTTGACTTTGGAGGACAATATAATCAATTGATCGCACGCCGCATCCGCGACTTGGGTGTATATAGCGAATTGTTGCCATACAACACACCAGCTGAGAAGATTCGCGAACTTTCGCCTAAAGGAATTGTATTCTCTGGAGGCCCATCCAGTGTGTATGCAGAGAACGCACCACACGTAGATCCAGCTATCTATGATCTGAACCTTCCGATCTTAGGTATTTGTTATGGGATGCAGCTTATGGCACATCAGTTGAACGGAAAAGTAGAACGTTCTTCTAAACGTGAATATGGTAAGGCTGATTTGCAATTCAATAACCAGACAACACTTCTTAAAGGTTTAGAACTGAATCAGACAGTATGGATGAGTCATGGAGACCACGTAGTGGAACTTCCAACAGGATTCGTTCTGGATGCTGGGACGGAATCTGCACCGATTGCAGCGATGAGTAACATTGAGAAGAAGTTGTATGCAGTTCAGTTCCATCCAGAAGTTCAGCACTCTGTGAATGGTAACGAAATGATTCGTAACTTCCTTTATGAAATTTGTCAATGTGATGGCAATTGGACAATGGAGTCTTTCGTTGAGGATAAAGTTCGCGAGATTCGTGAGCTTGTTGGAACGGATAACGTATTGTGCGCACTAAGCGGAGGAGTAGATTCTTCTGTTGTGGCAAGACTGATCCACAGAGCTATCGGTGACCAGTTGACGTGTATGTTCATTGATCATGGACTATTGCGCAAGGGTGAAGCTGAGAGTGTAATGGAGACTTTCGTAGGTAAATTCGATATGAAAGTTGTTAAAATCGATGCACGTGATCGATTTATGTCCAAGCTTGCTGGTGTAGATGATCCTGAGCAGAAACGTAAAATCATCGGAAATGAATTCATCTATGTATTTGAAGAAGAATCCGGTCAGTTCGATGAGTTCAAATATTTGGCGCAAGGAACACTTTATACGGACATCGTAGAGAGTGGAACGGCTACAGCTCAAACGATCAAATCACATCACAATGTGGGTGGACTTCCTGAAGATATGAAGTTCAAATTGATAGAACCTTTGAACACATTATTTAAAGATGAAGTTCGTAAAGTCGGAGAAGAATGTGGATTACCTCCTGAAATCGTATGGCGTCAACCTTTCCCAGGACCGGGTCTTGCGATTCGCGTATTGGGTGAAGTAACAGAAGAGAAGCTAACGATTGTACGGGAATCCGATTATATTCTACGTGAAGAAATTGCGAAAGCAGGATTAGATCGTGAAATTTGGCAGTACTTTACCGCTCTTCCTAATATGAAGAGTGTAGGTGTAATGGGCGATGCTCGCACCTATTCTTATACGGTAGGTATTCGTGCAGTTACTTCAATTGATGGTATGACAGCTGATTGGGCTCGTATCCCATGGGATATCTTAGAGAAAATCTCCGTTCGTATCGTAAATGAAGTGGATAATGTTAACCGTATCGTGTATGACGTTACCTCTAAGCCACCTGCAACGATTGAGTGGGAGTAGACTGGGGGATTTGATGATGTTAATCGCTCATAAACCCTTGATACATAAGGGGTTGTGGCATTAGCATAGGTGATGTTCCACGTACACCTGCAACAATTGAGTGCAAAAAATTACTCTCTTTTATTCGCGTTAATTCGCCAATAGAAGGGGGTTTTTTTATGACCAAACTCAATGAGTTGATTGAGGATTTCAAACTAAACCAAGAAGTTTTGGGAAGTGGGGAAAGCATTCCGTTGTCGATGCGAGCGTAATTCCCCGCCATCACAGTAGATACCGCGTCCATTAAGCTCCCGCAAATGTTCATTGATCTATTAGACAAATTGAATAAGGCTAATGAAGTACCCCTTTATCTGGATACCCATATGAAACCGGGCGCTTCCAGTATGCACATTAATCAGGTTCAGGCGATGTTCGGCAAAGCGGTCACTCAGGAAGACTTCATCAAGAAAAAGGACGCCAAGGCAGAAATCCCTTGAGTGTCCTTTTTTATGCCTTGCACGGAACAAAATCCAATCAAAGTGGAATTTTTCCCAATAGTAGGTCCTTATGCCTGAGAATCATAGAGTTTATAATTATGTATGCGGTTATAAAAAACCGAGGAATCAATAAAAGGGGAGGTTGAAGTATGAAAAGTATGAAACGTGTTTTAGTCGGGATCTCTACAATGCTCGTGATGTCATCTGCTCTCGCAGCGTGTAGTGGTAACTCAAACTCATCAAGCCCAAACTCAAGTCCAACTCCATCAACTAAGACTGCCGAGGCTCCATCAAAAGGGAATGACCCGAAAGTCACCATCAATCTCTGGAGCTTCACGGACGAGATTCCGAACATGACCAAAAAGTATATGGAAACCCACCCTGATGCGAATGTGGATTTCAAAACCACGATCATCGCAACCACCGATGGCGCTTATCAGCCTGCTCTTGACCAGGGCCTTGCCGGCGGCGGTAAAGATGCCCCGGACATTTATGCAGCTGAATCGGCGTTCGTGCTCAAGTATACGCAAGGCGACGCATCCACCTATGCAGCTAACTATGCTGATCTGGGTCTTGACGACCAAATGGTTAAGGATGCGGGCATCGCCCAATATTCGGTTGACATAGGTAGCAAAGATGGCGAACTGAAAGGCCTCGGCTATCAAGCGACCGGTGGCGCCTTTATCTATCGCCGTTCGATTGCCAAGGATGTCTTTGGAACGGACGATCCGGCTACCATCAAAAATGAAGTAGGGCCTGGCTGGGAGAAGTTCTACGATGCAGCCGCAAAGCTGAAAGCTAAAGGCTACGGCATCGTTTCCGGCGACGGAGATATTTGGCACCCGATCGAGAACAGTTCTGACAAGGGTTGGATTGTCGATGGTAAACTTCAGATCGATCCGAAGCGCGAACAGTTCCTCGATCTCTCCAAAAAGCTGAAAGACAATGGCTATCATAACGATACACAAGACTGGACGGAAGCATGGTACGCGGATATGTCCGGCGCCGGCGCCCAACCGATCTTCGGTTTCTTCGGTCCCGCTTGGCTCATCAACTACGTGATGAACGGTCAAGTGAAAGACACGGATGGCGACTGGGCTGTTACCGAGCCACCGACAGGCTTCTTCTGGGGAGGTACCTGGTTGCTCGCCAACAAGGACGTTACCAAGGATGATGCCAAGAAACAGGCTGTTGCGGACTTTATCAAGTGGGTTACGCTCGATAGTTCCGAAACAGGTCTACAATATTACTGGGCTAACGGCAAGATGACGACGGGCGAGCAAGGCACGAAGGACAGTGTTGCATCTTCCGTCGTTATGGAGAAATCAAACGGCGAAGTTCCGTTGCTCGGTGGACAGAACATGTTCGACGTGTTCGTTCCATCAAATGCTAACGCTTCAGGCAAGAACTTAACCCAGTACGACGAAACGATTAACAAGCTCTGGCGCGATCAAACACGTGAATACACTGCGGGCAACAAGCCCCGCGACAAAGCGATTGAAACCTTCAAGCAGCAAGTTAAAGACCAGCTTGGCATTGATAGCGAATAAGAAGGAGCAGCAAGGGGCGGGTGAGTTTTCCCGCCCCTTCATAATCAATTAATGAGGTGAGAGCATGCGCCGCAAAGGTGTTAACTATTCGAAATACGGCTATATTTTTACCTTTCCGTTTGTCCTTGCATTTCTGATTTTCTCGCTGTATCCCATTTTATATACTGCATTCATCGGGTTCACTGATATGCAGGGATTAATACCAAAAACAATCCATATTCTGGATGATCCTTTTAAAAACTTCAAAGATCTCCTCTTTGAGAACGCCTCGTTCAGGAAGTCCTTGCTCAACACTGGGTTGCTCTGGATTGTCAACTTCATTCCCCAGATGGTTCTCGCGCTATTGCTCACTGCATGGTTCACGAACCGGCGCCTCAACATAAGGGGGCAAGGTGCGTTCAAAGTTCTGCTTTATATGCCCAATATTATCACTGCGAGTACGATCGCCGTGCTTTTCAGCACTTTGTTTGCGTATCCAATGGGTCCCGTAAATAGTTTGTTTCATATGCTGGGATGGTCCGATGCTCCGATTTTCTTTTTACAGGATAAGACGACAGCGCGAGGTATTGTGGCGTTCATCCAGTTCTGGATGTGGTATGGCAACACCATGATCATTCTTATAGCAGGCGTTATGGGCATAAATCCCGCTCTCTTCGAGTCCGCGGCAATTGACGGAGCAAACGGGTTTCAAACCTTCTTTCGCATTACGCTACCGAGTCTCCGTACGATATTGCTTTTCACGTTGATTACATCGATGGTCGGCGGTTTGACCATGTTCGATATTCCGCAACTGTTCCTTGCAGGCGGACCGGACGACTCTACGCTTACCACGTCCATGTTTATTTACGGGCAAGCGTTCAAGGGTAGCTATATGTATAATCGCGCTGCAGCGGCGAGCATGATGATGTTCGTGATCGCGGCGGCATTGTCTGGAATGCTGTTCTACCTGATGCGCGACCGCGACGCGGCAAAATTGAAAAAAGCAGAAAAAGCGGAAAAAATGAATAATAGAAAAGCTGCTGCTCAAGCAGCCGTGAAGGAGGGGTAGCACATGGACAAAAATCAGAGAAGTGGAACAGCCAACCGAAAGATAAGCAAGACGATTATTTATATCGTCTGTATCTTTTTGGCGGTTCTCAGCATCCTTCCGTTTTGGATCATGTTTGTAAACGCTACGCGCTCTACACCGGAAATCCAAAACGGTCTCTCGCTACTTCCTTCAACTCATATGATGAGCAACCTGCGGGTGCTGCTCGACAAGAGCTTCGATCCACTTCAAGGGTTCTTGAATTCGTTCATTATCTCCAGTTCTGCAACTCTATGCACGGTCTATTTTTCGTCCTTGGCGGCCTATGGGCTCGTGACCTATAGTTGGAAGCTGCGCAGTTCATTCTTTACCTTCATCATGTGCGTGATGATGATTCCTTCCCAGGCAAGCGCAATCGGATTCTATCAGTTCATGTATAAATTGCATTGGACAAATAGCTTTCTTCCGCTAATTCTGCCCGCGATTGCAGCGCCTGCGGTGGTGTTCTTCATGCGCCAATACCTGCTTGCAACTCTGTCGATGGAGATCGTGGAAGCATCACGTGTAGACGGATCTGGTGAATTCTCCACATTCAACCGGATCATCCTACCGCTGATGATGCCGGCAGTGGCGACGCAGGCTATCTTTGCATTTGTGGCCAATTGGAACAACCTGTTTATGCCGCTGATTCTGCTGACACAGAAGGAGAAATATACGATGCCGATCATGGTAAGCTTGCTTCGCGGTGATATCTACAAAACGGAGTTCGGCTCGATCTATATGGGGCTGGCCTTGACGGCTTTACCACTGTTTGTAGTTTACTTCCTGTTGTCCCGGTATATTATCGTGGGCGTAGCGCTGGGAGGCGTGAAAGAATAACCCCGTCAAGCTGGCATTCGAAGATAAGACAAGGAAGAGCAACCCGTTATATTAATGGGATTTGCTCTTCTTTTTTTACCTTATCAACTTGATGAATACGTTAGTTAGTAAATATCTTATCCATTGTATGGGAAATATAAGGAAACTAGATCATGCTAAATCGACTTATTCACGAACAATAATATAATAAAATATAATAATGTACGGATTTATGATTGACAAGTAAAGTTGTTTAGACATAAAATGATTAAGCACAACAACACATAATATTTCGTATAATTCCGAGGATTGGCTTGGAAGTCTCTACGAGGTCACCATAATGACCTGGCTACGATTATAAAAGAAACGTACGTTTACAATAGCCATCAGGCTGTCAACATACGGGTTATTCTCTTTTTTATTCAGGCTGGAGTCACTATGACTTCAGCTTTTTGTTGCTGTTCAACATATCTAAGGGGGAAGTATTTTAATGAATCGATTGAATCGGTTTTTTAAACTGAAACAGAATGGTACGACAGTACGCACAGAGATTATGGCTGGTTTGACGACATTTATGGCAATGGCTTATATCTTGTCTGTCAATCCGAACACGCTAACGGCTTTTGGTCAAATTGATATGGGATGGTATTCTGTATTTTTGGCTACAGCATTAGCAGCAGGTATTTTTACAATTGCAATGGGTTTGTTCATTAATTTCCCGGTTGCGTTAGCACCTGGTATGGGTTTGAATGCTTATTTCGCTTCTGTTGTATTGTCTTCAGCATCGACGGATCATCCGTTTACTTGGCAAATGGGCTTAACAGCGGTATTTATTTCTGGGTTGATCTTTATTCTCTTGACGATTACTCATGTGCGTCAAATGTTACTGGATGCAATTCCAGATAGTTTGAAACATGCAATTACAGTAGGTATTGGTTTATTCATTACCGTACTCGGATTGAAGAACAGTGGACTTATGACAATCGGTGTTGAAGCTGGTAAGGACATTCCAGCACATACATTTACGGATGTGCTCGGGTTTGAAACAGTCATTCATTTAGGTAGTCTAAATAATACAGATGTTCAATTAGCACTTGTTGGCGTGATTCTAATTGCTATTCTTATGGTACTCCGTGTTAAAGGTGCGATTCTGTTCGGTATCCTTGGTACAACAGTTGTAGCTATGTTGATGGGTGTAGTAAATTTCAATTCACTACAAAGCTCGGATATTCATTGGGTTCCTGACTTCACACAGATGAACTTTATGTCCTTCGATTGGGAAGGGATTATGCATACAGGTCTTATCTCTGCAATCGTGACGTTTACCTTTGTAGAATTGTTTGATACGTTCGGTACATTGGTTGGTACTGCAACACGTGCAGGTATTATGAAAGATCCGGTAGAAGGTAAGAAACGTGTAGGTAAAGCAATGTTTGTAGATGCAGTTGCTGTAACAGGTGGTGCAATGCTAGGTACTTCTACTACAACGGCATTTGTTGAAAGTGCAGCAGGGGTAGCGGAAGGCGGTCGTACAGGTCTTACTGCAGTAACAACAGGGGTATGTTTCTTATTAGCATTGTTCCTAGCTCCAGTAGTGGCACTGATTCCAGGGTCCGCTACTGCAGCAGCACTTATTATCGTAGGTGTACTCATGGTGCAATCCATTAAAGAAATCGACTTTCAGGATATGGTTATTGCTATTCCGGCTTTCTTAACGATTACATTGATGCCTTTCACTTACAATATCGCTAACGGGATTTCATTCGGTATTGTGACTTATGTTATTCTGGCTACTTTCGGTAATCTTGTAGAGAAGAAGAAATATAACATTCACTGGTTGATGTGGGTGTTGGCAGTTCTGATCATTCTACGTTATGTATTCCTCGGTAGCGCAGGTTAATAAATAATGTAGGGAATTGAAAGCATGGCCACGTCAGGTGGCCATGCTTTTTTTTGGTTATATATATAGAAGAGAGAGCATTCGGGGGGAATCTTCTATATAAGATAAAAGCGTGTATAAATATATCCTATTTGGGGTAATTATAATTTCTACAAACATATTATAAAAAAATACTTGCTATTCCTTTTAGCCCGTGATATATTATTAGTCCGGCCAACAAATAACACATTTATTGAATCGGCAAGCCAATATCGAATGAAACTCAAATCGAAAAAAAAGCTTGCACAAACGAACCGGACATGATATGATATAAAAGTTGTCACCGAGACACAGTGGTAACAACAAAACGAAATAATTGGTCTTTGAAAACTGAACAACGAGTGAGTAGATTTCACGAAAGTGAAATCAAAACAAATGAGAAATCATTTGATAGAGAATGAAAATTCTCGCCAGTTTGTTTCAAAATGAGCATTCGCTCTTTCTAAATACCAATTTGGAGAGTTTGATCCTGGCTCAGGACGAACGCTGGCGGCATGCCTAATACATGCAAGTCGAGCGGAGTCGTTTTGAAAGCTTGCTTTCAAAACGACTTAGCGGCGGACGGGTGAGTAACACGTAGGTAACCTGCCTGTAAGACTGGGATAACTACCGGAAACGGTAGCT
>NZ_FTNK01000030.1 GCF_900156375.1 Paenibacillus macquariensis | reverse complement strand
TAATTTCGCCCATAAAAAAATCCCCTCCATAATAGACAGATTAATCGGCTTGCTTTTTTCTGTCTACTATAAGGGGAGCATATCACAATAGGAAGGCCTCTTTATATATTGGAAATGAAGTAAGATGGATTACCAACCTGCACGATTATTAATTTTCTTTAAGTCGTTATCTGTCCACTTGCCATAGACGAAGAATGATAAATTTGAAATTTGTGGGAAGTTATCCCGAATGCCCTGATGAACATTATGGTATTGTGCATTTGTCCAATCGGTATCTAGCGTAGCGATAATTTCTGTGTTTCCGATCTTTTGTTTGGTTTGACTGAGAATGCCGGTTTCATCATAAACCCAGCTTGGAGCAAACTCCCAATCATCGAAGTAAGCCATAGGAGAGATGAAATCCATATGTGGCATGAATTTTGCGATGTCTTGACCGCATTCAACGAATTCTGGCGGTAAAACATAAGCACCGAAAAATAGACCAGGTGTGATGCTATTCAGATCATTGCGTACATCCTGCACGTAGTTGCCCAGACCAGTTGTTCTCCATTCATTCCATTCTGTACGCTTAGCATTATCCGTTCCAAAGTTAATTGTAATCGGATCATAGCCATATTGTGATTGATATTGTTGTCTGGTGTAGCTACCCATATCCATATTGAAGTCATCGAAACGAATCCAATCGAGCACGATACCATCGATATCATACTTTGTAGCGATTTCTTTAATAATAGACCGTTCATAGGCTTGAACATCAGGGTGAAGTGGATTTACAAAATACTCATTTCCGTTTGAGCCAGTAAAAGGAACAACCTGACCGTTAACGAGTGCCTTCATTTGCCAATCGCTGTTCTTATCAAATGCGGCTTTGTCATGGAACTGCGGGATCCAAGCTCGTACCTGAATTCCACGATCATGGGCTTCTTTTATTACGTCTTTAACGGCATCAAAATTGGCATAACCTGCGGCGATTGGAGCGATTTTACTTGGATAAAAGACATACCCTGAAGGAACGGCATCATCCTCGTCTTCTTTAACATTTAAATTAATGACAGAGACCTTGCGATTTTTGGCATTGTTCATAAATGTAACAACATCGTTATGATTCTTGAAATTGTCGACCGTACGAACAATGACTTCAGTGACAAAGGGACCTGTTTGTGCGTAACTATTGCTGACTGACAAGAGTACCATGGAGACGATTAGCATGGAAGCGATCAGGAAGATGAATTTCTGCTTCATTAAATGAGTCCACCTTTCAAGAATGATTGTATTCTGATGCCTATTATAAGTCCGCATACATATCCAAACAATGTATCTATACAACGATTTATGCTGTTTCTGAATGATTATAGTAAGGAATGGTGAGCTTTGCGGTCGTACCTATGCCAAGCCGACTATGAAGTGAAACGCCATAGGTTTCTCCAAATTGGAGTTTAATCCGTTGATCGACATTGCGTATACCGTATCCCATTTTAATCCCACCTTTGCAAAATATCTGATTTATCGTTTTCTGACTCATACCCATCCCATCATCAATCACTTTAAACGTGATTCCATCTGGTTCTGCTATGGCAACAATACGAATATGAATCCGATCAGCGTACCAAGCATGCTCAAGTATATTCTCCACAAAAGGCTGCAATATCAGCTTTACTGTATCATATTTAAGTACTTCTTTATCGATCTCATAACTAAAATTCATCCGCTCCTCGTATTGTATCTTTTTAATATCAATATAGGCCTGCACCTGCTGTAGCTCTTTTTCAATAGATATGATCGTTAACCCATCGTTAAGGGTAAGCCGATAGAATTTGGCAAGTGCATTTACCATTGAGCAGTGCTTCTCTGTTTCCCCAAATTGGGCCAGCCGGTTAATAGAAGAAAGTGTGTTGTATAAAAAGTGTGGATTGATTTGAGCTTGTAGTGATTCCAGCTCAGCTTCTTTTTTCTGAAGATTGGATATGTAGACATCTTGAATGAGTTGGTTCATATTCTCTCCCATATCATTCAGTGCGGAGGCTATTTGATTAAATTCGTCATGCCCCTTGTAACGAAGCCGCTTATGAAGATCTCCCTCTTGAAATGAGTTCAGCACAGACACAATTTTAGTTACTCGTTTGGAAAAATAGGCTGACAAAAATACACCTGCGATTGAGAAGACGACGATGCTGACTATGCAAAGTAGCAGGATTACTATTTTTACATTGAACAGCTCCTTTTCTAATTCGCGATTAGGTATATTGGCGATGAGAGTCCAATTGAGACTGGGTATCGGCTGTTTAATTTGCAAATAATCTTGATTATCTGAGGAGGGAATGTTCTGGGCAGTTATGTTCGGATTTTCGGAAGAAATGTAAACAACCTCATGTAGCTCATTCTCAATATATAGTGTGCTACCTTTGCGAATTTTCTCATGATCTACACTTTGTAAAATATCAGATATTTTAACGGTAATCTTGATGAAACCGATCATCTTGGGATCGGTAGGCTCGAATGCATCCATCAGTCTGCGAAGCAATGAGATGTTCTGAAATTGCCTATCACTCTCTATTTGGCGCCACTGTGTGGTGAGGCCATACTCCTCCTTCGGGAAACTTGTATACCATTCTTTGTCGACAATTCTTTGCAGGTGATACATTTCATAAAAGGGTCCTTTTCTTAAGGGGTCCATATCATCATTAAGAAAGAACACTTCAGGAATTGTATCGTTCTTGATGTAAACGGAAAGTGCGATATTATGTTTAGTTGAATGGATTGTGCTCTGCAGACTGGGAAGTAAGTAGCTCCTCGTCGTATCATAGCTGTAATAGCCATCATCATATCGCCGTAAATAGTCTGCTAGCGTTCGATCATAATACAACCGATCTGTCAGACGCATAATATCTTCCACTTTATAGTTGATGTTGTCTTGAATCTGTTGAAGCGTACCTTGAATATTGGCGCGAGTTTGTTGTTTGATCGAATGCATAGATGTGTTATACGCAAATATTCCAACGAAAACTACCGGTAAAACGAGCAAAAGGATATATGAGATCATTAGCTTGTAACCAAATGAAAAATATCGCTTTTCTCGCTTCATATATTGCATCTCATTCAAACCTCCTTAGCTCTGTTTCCGATAATCGCCGGGGGTCATCCCGAAGTGGTCTTTAAATTGCCTGCTGAAATAGGTTTGATTTTTGTAGCCGACCCGTGCGGCAATTTCAAAAATTTTATATTGATGATCCTGAAGCAGACTACGAGCTTTTTCCATCCGGCGATTCACCACATAATCGCTGAAATTGATGCCAACTCCCTGTTTAAATAGAACACCAAAATGGTTAGAGGAGAAGGAAAAGTGATTGCTGATATCGCGTAAAGCGATATTCTCATGTAGGTGTTCCTCGACATAAATGTTGATGGATTCGATGAGTCGATTATTCTTTTTTTGCTTTTTGAGATGTAAGAGTTCAGAAATCTCAAACACTTTTTTTCGTATCCAAGTTTTTATATCGTCTATCGTTTCAAATTTAGAAATAATATGGAGACCTTCAAGCTGTATTCCGGGCATTTGAAATAAATCTTCATTAATGTTTGCCAGATAAGCATCAAGTTTAGAGATAATTTGAATAAAAGAATTGTACACTTTCACCTTAGAGTTCATATTACGGATGATTGTGAATAGATGCTCTAATTCATCATGGATTTGGACAAGGTGATAATTAGACATTTCAACAAATAGAGCGTCCAGTGCCATTTCCCAATGCTGGACTTCTTTGACATGATTGACCTCCATATCGCCATAGCGAATAACTATGCTTTTGCCCACCAGCATCTTGAAGTCGAGTGCCTTTTGGGCTTGTTGATAAGAGATTTGAACCTGTTCGAACGAGGAGAATGCATTTCCCAGACCCACGGTAATCGTAATTGGAAATGTTGATGCAATTTCTCGTATTAAATCATTAAGCAGTTGGGTATATTGTTGATTACTCTCGACCATCATTACAAATTGATGTGCAGATAGCTTGCATAAGGTACAAATGTCGTGCTGTCTACAGCGTTGGTCGATCACTTGATAAACCCTATTCACGATGGCCTTGGCTTCATGTTCTTCATAGGTATTAAGCTTCCAGGACAGATCATCAATTTCTATATAGGCAACCGTAAGCTCAGACTGTGATAGCTTAATTCCATATTGTTCTGTCAGCATAGCTGCATTGGCTTTCCAATCTAGTTGGCCTTCATAGAGTTGAATTAGTAGATCGTTCTTAATGGCAGGTAGTGTCTTATGGTAGGCGTTTTCCAGTAACGTTCGTTGAGTCTCCTGTTCCAGTTGGGCCTTTACCTTATGTAGTGCTTGAATGATTTCCTCATCATTTATCGGCTTTAGCACATAGCTCTGTGCGTTAAGCTGCATCGCTTGTTGCGCATATTGAAAATCTTCGTAGCCGCTAATGAAAATAATTTTTAAGTGTGGATGCAACTGTAGTGCCTTACGAGACATCTCGAGCCCTGACATAATAGGCATACGAATATCGGTAATCAGGATGTGTATTATATTAGTCTTCATATATTCAAGTGCCGCTAACCCACTATTTACGACCGCTGCAACATTCATTTGAAGTTCTTCCCAAGGGATAAACCTTTCCAGTCCTCGTAAATCCAAGATCTCATCATCTGCCAGCATGACATTGTACATGCTATTCCTCCTGATATTGATATTTTGAGAGCGCTAACATTTCATTTGTATTACATCACATTACGCTTCGTACTGGCAATGAAAACAATTTAAGATCATTGCAGAAGTCTACAAATCGTTGCATGTATTAGTTTTTTTATATGAGGAGCTCATCTACTATTAAGTAATATTTGAAATTATTATAGTCAACGGAGGAAGTGTTGAAATGAAGAAAGACAGCATGGCTGCTGTAATGTCCCATAAAGATAGAAAAAAGTCATTTTGGGTCAGATATATAGCGCAAATTGACCTGCAGCTTATGGTGATACCCGCATTGGTGCTCATTTTTATTTTTTCTTACTTACCCATGTATGGGGTGTTAATGTCATTCCAAGACTACGATATATTTGGGGGTTTTTTTCATAGCCCGTGGGTCGGCTTTAAGCATTTCAAAATGTTCTTTGATTCTCCAGATTTTTGGAACGTCATGCGCAACACGATTGTGATTAGCTTTTTGAGATTGCTTATAGGTTTTCCTGCACCGATTATCTTGGCGATTATTTTGAATGAAGTGGCACATATACGTTTCAAAAAAGTCATTCAAACGATCAGTTACTTACCACACTTTCTCTCATGGGTTATTGTGTCAGGATTAGCAATGTCGATTCTGGCTACGGAAAATGGGAGTTTAAATATTTTGCTGGAGAAATTTAATTTAATAAATGAACCTATCAACTTTCTTTCTATTCCTAATTATTTCTGGGGAATTTTAATATCTACAGGAGTATGGAAAGAAATTGGCTTCTCAGCGATTATCTATATAGCGGCAATAGCAGGTATTAATCCTGAAGTTTATGAAGCGGCATCGATCGATGGCGCCACCCGTTTGAAGAAAATAATGTACATTACTATTCCGGGGATTACGGGAGTCATTATTATTTTTATGATTTTAGCCGTGGGCGACATTTTGAGTGCTGGGTTTGAAGATATTCTGTTATTAGCGAAAAATCCGGTACTTCAGGATGTGTCTGACGTTATTGATACGTATGTTTATCGCGTCGGTATAAAAAATTCGCGATTCTCCTATGCGGCAGCAGTTGGATTATTCAAATCAATTATTAGTATTGCTCTGCTGACCATCGCTAATGCGGTTGCTCGTAAGATAGGCCGCAGTCTTTGGTAAATCGATTATGTTACATAAATTATTTGAAATGCAGGTGATGCGCTATGAGAACAATTAATTCTGATCGTATTTTTATAATCTTAATTTATGTGTTTTTAATTGTTATGTCTTTTATGATGTTATATCCATTTTGGAATTCGGTCGTCATTTCCTTTAACACGGGAACAGATACGGCGCTTGGGGGAATTACATTTTGGCCCAGAGAGTTTACATTAGAGAACTATAAAGTTGTCTTTCAAGATAAACGAATGATGAGTGGGTTTCTTATTTCTGTTTTGCGAACGGTAATAGGTACTGCGATATCGATTACATGTACCGCAATTTTTGCCTATGGTATGTCAAAGAAGCATTTGATTGGTCGTAAATACTTTATGATTATGTGTATTATTACAATGTATTTTAGTGGTGGCTTGATTCCAGCTTATTTGATCAATCGTGAGTTGGGTCTGATGGATAGCTTTTGGGTCATGGTTATTCCGAACATTATTAGTGTCTGGAATATGATCATATTTCGTACCTTCTTTTTGGAACTACCGGAAGGTCTGGAGGAATCAGCAAAAATTGACGGATGCGGCAACTGGAGAACCTTCTTTAGTATTGTAGTTCCTATTTCTGGACCAGTCATTGCCACGCTCTCGTTATTTGCGGCGGTATGGCATTGGAACGACTGGTTCACAGCAAGTATATATATTACATCTGAACATTTAATGCCAATTCAAACTTTGCTACAGCAAATATTGAGCTCCAACATTATGTCAGAGCAGATGATGCAGACAAACGCTGCAGCCCAAGGCCATATGGCCAGCATGCAGAACGTTACTACAAAATCGCTTACGATGTCGACGATGCTTGTTGCGACGATCCCGATCTTGCTTATCTATCCATTTTTGCAAAAGTATTTTACAAAAGGGGTAATGATCGGTTCAATGAAAGAATGAGTTTGCATATTTAGTGTGGGGTATCAAAGCATGGCCAGGCTTTTATATACTATATTTATACTGGGGGAATGAATGTGGAAATTAATAAAAAATCAATGTTTCTTATCCTTGCTCTTATGTTAAGTATGAGTGTTCTGTTCTCAGCTTGTAGTAAGGGGGACGAGGCATCCAATCAGAATAAAGTAGTGGACCAAGGAGATGCAGGGAATTTTATTCTAGGGGAAACACCGTTAAATTTCTCCTTTTACGGTAATTACGATTGGTACACGATGAATCCGTGGGGCCAAGATCCAGCAACCAAATGGATACAAGAAAATAAGAAAGTAACGGTCGAAGCAATTCAATCGGGGGGGACAGCACTGCAGAAATTTAATACCATGATTGCATCGGGAAAGTTACCGGATGTGATTTGGGGAGATCGTGGGACAGATGTAGAGAAACTTAGAATGGCAGGTAAGCTTGTACCGCTGGATGCCTATTTGGATAAATACCCTAATTTGAAAAAGTGGGCTGGAGATAAGACGCTTAATATGCTACGTTCTGAGGACGGTAAATTGTATCAGTTTCCCAACTGGTATACAAAAAGACCAATGGGGAATGGTGGATATGCTATAAATAATAAGATATATAAGGATCTGGGATCACCCAAGTTGGAAACTTTCGATGATTTATATAGTTATTTAACATTAGTAAAAGAGAAGTATCCAAAAGTGGTTCCATTTGAAGTGGGTCTTTCCGGTCAAGGAATTGATTTTCTGTACGCGGGAATGTCAGAAGATCGAACAGTGGGACATTTGATGAATCGTGCTATTCCTGATGGAAATGTATTGAAATCTTTATTCAGCGACCCGGTATATCGTGAGTCGATGGTATTTGCTAATAAACTATTTAAAGAGAAGTTGATTACCCAAGACGCAATTACCCAGACACGGGATCAGGTGAAAGAGAAAATTAATAAGGGTATGGTTGCTATATACGGCGACTTTACTACTACCGTTATGGGGACAGAAGCGAATAGTATATTAAAAGCTAAGGATCCGGAAGATGGTTACACTATGATCTGGCCATTTCATAAAGAAGGCGTTGATCCCAAAAAGGTTTGGGTCAATGAGTTTGACTCTCTTGGTTGGAATGTTAGTGTGATTACAACTGCTGCTAAAAATCCTGAAGGTATATTTGCTTATTTGGATTGGCTGACAGGGGAGGAAGGAGAACGGATTATTTTTTGGGGACCGGAAGGAACCTATTGGAAGGGAACGAGCGAATCGGGTGCACCATTATACACAGAAACATATGCTAATGATGTTGAAGAGCGAACTAAATTGATGGCAATTTGGGATACATTCCAATGGGCAGGAAATACGACGTTCATCGATGAATCTAAATCAGTCAATGAAATGAATCTACCGGAAGACAAACGTGATTGGGCAACGGTGTCCCAAACAAATGTTGCGTGGAAAACGTCTTTTGACGCGACAGAATTTGGAAATATTAATCCTCTACCGGATTCAGATGAAGGGATTATTATGCAACAAATTGCTGATATTGCGGACCAGGTTCGAGCCAAGGCTTTGTTTGCTAAAGATGAGCAAGAAGTGATAGCCTTGCTGGATAAGGCAGAGCAGGATGCACAGAATGCTGGTTATGAGAAGCTCCTGAAGTTTCAAACGCAAAAATGGCAAGAGAACATAAAAAAAATTAATGAATAATAGAAGACAGTGAAAATAGCGATTGCGATGAGAATCACGATTGTATCCATCAGAACAATAAGCTAATTTCAAACGAAAGCTGGCAGCAATCCTTATGATGCTGCCAGCTTTTTATTCAATGAATAGATAATATGAAAGGTACCTTTTTCATCATCCTTAGATAAAAGTTCTACGATTTATTTCGAAATATCAACAAATCCTTCCCCAAACACATCACGTACATCATGAATGGTTACAAAAGCATCGATATCGATGGACTTCACGATTTTCTTGAGTGCAGACACTTCTTGTTTGCTGATGACGATGTAAAGGATTTCTTTAGACGTCTTCGTATAGTATCCGTGACCCGAAAGAACAGTAACGCCTCGATCCATGTCGACAATCACTTTTTCAGCAATTTGATCTTGCTCTTCTGAAATAATCATAACGGCTTTCTTAGGATTTAGGCCTTCAATAATGAAGTCCATCACTTTCGTACCCACATACAGCATGATGATCGTGAACATTAGACTTTCTGCGCCAATAATAAAGTAAGAAGAGAATGCTACAATGAGGTCGAAAAATAATAACGCGTAGCTTATATTCCAGTCTAGGTATTTGTTAGCCATTCTCGCAAGAATCACTGTGCCAGCGGTTGTACCTCCAACACGTATAATGATTCCGATCCCTACACCCACAAAGACACCACCGAAAATGGCATTCAGTAATAGTTCATCTGAAGGAATGCTCCAGTTGGCTGTTAGATGGAGGAAAAGGGAATTGAATAGTACAGCAATAATGGTGTAAATTGTCGCTGTTCTATCCAAAAATCTATAACCAGCTAGGAGTAAAAAGGCATTGATAATCAAGCTGACTAGTCCTGGGGACCATTGGAAAAGATAGTATAATATAATCGTTATTCCGGTGACGCCACCCTCACCGAACTCATTTGGAATAACGAATAAATTAACCGCTAATGCGAAGATAAACGCACCTAAAATAATTGAAACGATATCGATCACTTTCTTGTTCATGAGAAGCCCGCCTTTGTTGTGTTGGTTCGTTCGTTTACGTTCGCTTATGTAATAGTCTCACAAAAGTTAAATCCTACCCCCCATTTTTACATATGTCAATGTTAGATGCAAAGTGGTTTGTACCCAGGCGAAATGATGACGCAAATTCTGGATCATAATGTTGGATAAATAGGGAAATAAGAATCAATGTTGACTTGCATTGTATCTCTAATTGAGATATCATTTATTTAATAATCTTAATATCGAAATAAATATGATTTGGTTAAACTAACTACATCTGGAGGCGATATATTGTGAAGCATATATATAAACAAGGAAGCGATGTTTCGGCACCAACACTCGTCCTATTTCATGGTACGGGAGGTACTGAACAAGATTTAGTACCCATTGGGGAGATGATCTCACCTTCATCTTCTATACTTAGTATCCGTGGCAATGTGTTAGAGAATGGGATGCCGCGATTCTTCCGTCGTTTAGCCGAAGGCGTGTTCGATGAAGTAGACTTGGTGAACCGTACGCAAGAAGTTTATGCATTCCTAGATGAAGCTTCAGAGAAATATGGTATAGATCGTCGTAACATGGTAGCTATAGGTTATTCTAACGGAGCTAACATTGCGGGAAGTCTGTTGTTCCATTATGAGGATGCATTTAAAGGGGCTATCTTGCATCACCCTATGGTTCCTTTGCGTAATAAGGAGTTGCCTGATTTGTCTGGTATACCTGTCTTTATCGGCGCAGGACGTAATGATATGATGTGCCCTGCACAAGAATCAGAAGATCTTCAGGCTTTGTTGGTAGGAGCGGGAGCTGTAACAGATTTACATTGGGAGAACAATGGGCACCAATTAAGTCGTACCGAGATTGTTGCTGCAGGAGAATGGTTTGGCAAACATTTCAGTTAATGATGAGCTAATAGGGTATTAATTGAAACAGAGGGTCCTTCATCTTGTATAAGGTGGAGGGCTTTTTTGTGTCCAAAATCCTATGATACGGTTGAAAAATGAGCATAAAAGGAGTACGTTACTAAGATGAAATAAAAAATTATAAATCAATCATACATAGATATTCGAAGAGGAGTAGGATGATAGAATGAATAATGAAAAGAATACAGATCAGACAGCAGAAGCTCATACACAATCGTCCACAGTAGAATCAAAGAATTCTTTATCAAAACCACAAAAGCACGCGCCTGTTATGATGGAAGAGATCGTACGAGCGCATCATGTGTTAAAAGAAGTGATTGTACGGACACCCCTACAATGGGATGCTGTACTTTCTACAAAATATAACTGTAACGTGTATCTGAAACGCGAGGACTTACAAGTGGTACGATCTTTTAAAATTCGCGGTGCATATAATATGATTCGTAGTCTCTCAGAGGATGAGTTAGCGAAGGGAATTGTCTGCGCAAGTGCAGGAAATCATGCTCAAGGCGTGGCTTTCTCCTGTAAGACACTAGGGATTCAAGGTAAAATCTATATGCCAAGTACTACGCCTAACCAAAAAGTAAAACAGGTTAGACGTTTCGGTGGTGAAAACGTTAAGGTCGTATTGATCGGAGATACGTATGACGATGCATACGCTGAGGCTATGAAGACCTGTGCGGAACAGGGAATGACGTTCATTCATCCTTTTGACGAACCTCGTATTATTGCGGGTAATGGGACGATTGCCATGGAAGTGATGGAAAGTCTCGATACCGCTGCCGATTACATTTTTGTGACGATTGGTGGAGGCGGACTAGCCGCTGGGATAGGTACGTATATGAAGACCGTTAGCCCTAATACCAAGTTAATTGGGGTTGAGCCATTGGGAGCTGCTTCTATGAGTGAGGCTTTGCTACAGAAAGAAGTGGTGACTATGGATGTGATTGATAAATTCATCGATGGAGCTGCTGTGAAGCGGGTAGGGGATTTAACCTTTGATATCTGTTCACGTACGCTTGATGATGTTGTGATGGTACCTGAAGGCAAAGCTTGTACAACGATTCTTGAACTATATAATGAGAATGCTATCGTTGTAGAACCAGCTGGAGCATTACCTGTGTCAGCATTGGACTTATATCGTGAACAAATTGAAGGAAAGACAGTCGTCTGTATCATTAGTGGAGGAAATAATGACATTGCTCGGATGCAGGAAATTAAGGAACGATCACTGATTTATGAAGGACTCAAACACTATTTCATGATTAATTTCCCTCAACGTGCTGGTGCATTACGTGAGTTCCTTCAGGATGTGTTAGGACCCGATGATGACATTACGAACTTCGAATACACGAAAAAGCATAATAAAGAAAATGGACCGGCGCTCGTTGGCATTGAATTAGATGAGAAGGATGACTATGCCGCATTGATAGAACGTTTGAATCGTAAAGGATTCGAGTATACGGAACTCAATAAAGACCGGAATTTATTCAATTTACTTTTTTAAAAAATAGTTCAATAGAAAATAGCAAAAAAGCGTGTATACGAAAATTGCGTATCACGCTTTTTTGCTGCGCTTATTATTGTCACCGATTCCGATGTGGAAATAGACTTCTCTCCAGAACATGTGGAGTAGATTGAGTGGGACTAAGAGCACTTAGAACGTAAATAATTCATCTAGATTTACGCGATGTTCTGCGAATGTATGATGCCAGTCATTCGTAGCTGAATCATAGTGGTAATCTTGCTTCCATGATTCAATATTCATCATAATGGAACGAACGGCCTCTGAGATGGTATACATCTCTTGATCGGTCATCGTGGGGTGAATGGATAATCGAACCCAACCCGGTTTGTTGGTTAGATCACCCTGATCTAGTTGGTCTGTAATGGTCTTTGATGTACTTTCATTAATTTGAAGTAAGTAATGGCCATATGGGCCAGCGCAAGAGCAACCACCACGTGCTTGAATCCCGAACCGATCATTAAGTAATCTCACAAATAAGTTGTAATGAATACGATGCGCAATAAAAGATATGATTCCCAGCCGTCTTCGAGCGTGATCCTCCAACACAAATATGCCCTGCGTTTGGGTTAACTCGTTCAAAAGTATGGAGGTTAATTCACGATCACGCTGGATAATCTGACGACTACCCATACGTTCTTTGAGCTGAATACAGAGTGCAGTTCTGATAGTCTGGAGGATGGGGGGCGTCCCTCCATCTTCGCGTGCCTCGATATCTGTGTAATATTGCCTGCCTCCTACTGAATTCGTCCATGCTACAGTCCCACCGCCAGGACGATCAGGAATGTGATTGTTGTAGAGCTGCGAATTGAAGATCAAGACACCACTGCTCCCGGGCCCACCTAGAAACTTATGAGGTGAGAAGTATATGGCATCTAATTGTTCCAAAGGGGATGAAGGGTGCATGTTGATATCCACATAAGGAGCACTTGCCGAGAAATCAACGAAACATAACCCTCCGTATTCATGCATTTTTCGAGCGAGTTGATGATAAGGTGTCTGGATTCCGGTGACATTGGAACATGCAGTAAAGGAGCCTATTTTACATGTGCGATGGCTATATTTCTTTAAAGCGTGTTCTAGTTTCTCTGGATCTACCTCTCCGTTTCCTCCAGGTTCAATACATACGACATCTCCAATGGTCTCCGACCATGATAACTGATTAGAATGGTGCTCCATATGACTAACAAATATGATCGGACGATTCTCTTCAGATAAGGAGCAATGGCGATCCAGCCACTTGGGTACTCTAAGTCCTAAGATGCGCTGCAGCTTGTTAACGGCTGAGGTCATCCCAGCACCGGTATTGATAAGAATGTCTCGTTCGTCTGCATTCACATGACGTTTAATCAAGTTCCGTGCTTGATTGTAGGTCCTAGTCATGGTTGTGCCTGTGATGTTAGCTTCTGTATGTGTATTCGCCATATAGGGTCCGAACTGCTCTAGAATGTGTGATTCAATAGGGAGATAGAGACGTCCGCTGGCTGCCCAATCCGCATAAATGATTGGTTTCCTTCCGTATGGCGATTCGAAATGGAAGTCGTTCCCGACGATATGATTCCTGAACGTTTCGAAATATTGTGTTAATGACATATCCTCGCCTAGATCATTGCGTTGTACACTTGGCACGCACTATTCCTCCAGCATATCCTGACATGATTTGATCTCAGTATATGTCTGAACTGCATGGTGGGTTATTGCCTATTGATAAAATAAAGGTGTAACACATGTATGATATATTAAATTTTAAATGAATAATTGCGAATTTAGTTGGAATTGTAACCGTATGAGGTAGGATATTATGAGATATGATTAAAGAATGTATTGAACTTTCGAGATGAATTACGTTACGCTAGTACCTTGAGATATTCACATTACATTGAAATTAGTATCAGAGAAAGAAGGAGTAGCATTGTCACGTCTAGTATATTTAGCACTTATTGCACTTAGTCTCATCTGGGGCGGATCGTTCTTTTTCATCAAAATGCTTCTTCATGATTTCGGTCCCTGGACCATCGCCTTCTTAAGATCAAGTACAGGCCTGATCGTTATTGTAAGTATAATGTTAGCCTTGAAGAAACCATTTGGCGTACGAACTATTTCTTGGGTTCCGATGACCATTATGGCTTTAATCAATACGGCGATTCCTTGGGCATTCATTGCTTTTAGTGAAACACGATTGCCTAGTAGTATGGCATCTGTCTTGAACGCTACAACACCAGTCTGGACAATTATTGTGGGCGTGTTGTTCTTTCGTTCTGTTTCTAGTAAGAGACAGTGGATCGGAATCGGGATTGCGACCGTGGGAATAATCATATTGCTTGATGTTAATCCTGTTACGTTCATTTCGGTGGATGTGCTAGGATTCGGTTGTATGATCGCAGCGACATTCTGTTATGCCGTAGGATCTCAGTTATCGAAGAATCTTCTTACATTAGGATACTCCATGTATCAGGTTACCTTTGGAACGTTACTATGCACCACGATTGGAAGCGGGATTATGGCTTTCTCTACGGAGGAAGTCTCATTATCACATCTCACTTCGTTATCCAATATCTTGATGCTTATAGGGTTAGGTGTGTTCGGATCGGGCATTGCGTATATCTTGTTCTATTATATGATTCAAAAAGGAAGTGCGGAATTTGCAACGATGGTAACTTATCTCGTTCCATGTACTGCTGTTCTATGGGGGTATACCTTATTAAATGAGCATATTAAGTGGACATTATTGGTTGGGTTGGTGATTATTCTTACCGGGGTATTCATAGCCAGTCGTAAAAGCAAACCGAAATATTCAGTACTGTTATCAGAAGATCAATAACACATAAGTAGGATACTAAAAAAGCCTTCTCGTACACATTCCTGTGAGTAATCGCAGCATGTGTCGAGAAGGCTTTTTAAATAGTTGCAAAGAAATATAAGTCTACCACAGCAGTCTATATAGGGAAGTTAACCTTACGGTATTTCTCTACTGTAGCATTAAGTGTATAGTTGTTATCCTTTAGCACATCCATGAAAGCTTGGAGTTTCTTTAAATACATACTATCTGACTTATTATTCTCAGCGAGGAGGGTTAAATAAGCTTCTTTTGCTTCAGGATCCATTGAGTTAGATACGTAATCGAACAGAGGCGTATTATTCAGTCCATATATCGCACTGACTATATATTGTTGATACAGGGAGGATATCGCTTTCGTACGATTAGAATTAGGATATGATTTCACAAAAGCTTCTTGATTCAGCGCACGCGCTGTAACTTCTTTCCAACTAATCATGAGGCCAGCGTCCTTAGAAGGAGTATTAGCAGATTCAACTGCCATGATATCGATATAGCTCTTTATATCCTTCATGACGTATGGACGATATTGCTTATATCCTTCGTAGTCAATGACAAGAAAGAATGTTCCCTCTGCTGTCTCTAGCTTGTATCCACTATTCTGTGCATCTTTAAGTAGCTTAACTAAGCTCGAATCCTTGGTCCGATCTATGAGCTTAGCTAAAGTGTCATTCTCTTTATATATCTTAGCGATGTCCTCTTGAACAGAACCAGCAAAGAGTTTATCTTCCCATGCTCGCATGGAGGCACGTTGAGCGTTCTCTAATCTAAGAGTCATTAGACTTGCCTGAGAAGAGCTTACTTCATAAATATGAGCCTTTAGAAAAGAGTTGGACTCTATAAGCTTATTAGGTTGTTTAGCTAGGTTTAGAAATTTATTGTATACGATAGTTGCACGGCTTGTATTGGCTGAAATGGCAGTTACCTTGCTAGTGGATGCGGACACAATGAGTTGGTCCGTTGAAGCAAACGCTGCTTCAGATTGGAGTGTCATGAATAGGGCTAGAACAGTAGTGGTTATAGTGATGGGTGTGAATTTCATTAATAAAATACCTCCTAAATTATAGGTTACAGTATATATTAACCCAAATAGGAGGTAGTGAAGTTACAAATTGGCTTCGACTTCAAAACAATTTAGTTGTAAAATAGTGCTTTTATTCAACATTACTTTCGCTTGAATATAAATCTCCACCCGACGAGTCCAATGACAGCAATGAGAAGGCTAACCCAAGGTTGAATCGTAAATACGGGTAGTAGATTACGGAAAGTATATCCGATCATCATAATGATCAACGTGACGACAACGTAGATTCCGATGGTTCTTAAATTTAGATTGGGCTTAGGTATAGGCTTAGAATTTCCTTGGCCTTGAACTTGATCTTCTTGTTCTGTTTTACGATTAAGTAACTTCGTGACAGCTTCCATTAATAGGATAGAACCTATAGCGATAACAATGAGCGACAAGAGACTGATGCGATTGAAGGTATCCATCGAGCCGCCAAGCCACTGCGCTACGAAACCAACGAAGGACTCCATGAAAAAGAACATTGTTAGGGCAACCCAAGGAATCATTACATAATATTGAATGCCCTCTATCGTCTTTTTCTTAGGCAGAATTTGCACTTTATTTCGACTGTACTCTTCGGCGTTGGGTCCAAATAGTTGACGTGCTTGTATTCCCTGCTCTTGCGCTTCCAGAAGTTGATGTGCCAACGCTAACAGTAATTGTTCACTTTCGGTCTGATCCACATCACAGGTGCGGAAGTAAACGACGATGTCCTCGAAATAATCTTTATTGTCAGGGGTCATCTGTTCTCTTAATCGATTATTTTCTTTGATCATAGCTTTAATTGTCATGTGATTAGCTCCCCCTATCTAGTTCAAGTATAGGAATACAGGTGGAGGTTGGCAAGGACATGCAGATGTCAATAATGGTAAATGGTTGTTTGTGTCATATTAGTGCAAGTGTATAAAACCTTGTGTGGATTCACAACATAATACAGATAAGTAGAACAAAGGAGGAGCTAATATGGTAAATAATCTAGACTCGAATTCTGCTTCACTATCGCATGAACAAGCTGGCATCAGAGCGACAGATCAGCAGCTTACATCGGAAATGGGATTAGATGATGAGATGAATACTCCTTCGATGTGGGGTGGGTTATCCCAGGCCGAACAAGGAAACGAGATGATGGCAAGCTGGGAGGGCAGGGAAGAGACGCATAACATGTTTATTCAAAGCTATGACTAGAATCCACTGAACAGTCAAAAATCCATTGACAGACCCTTTTTGGCGATGTTACAATAAATTCGTTAATTCATATTAATCTTATCGGATTTATTAGTATATAGATAAATCGCATAATGCTAGGGGGAATCGAGTATGGAGCGTCACATTATTATCCGACATAATCAAGAGGAACTGACAGCCAGTATTCATTATCCGTCTTCGAAAGTAAAGAAAGAGGGACGTAGTAAAGAACGAGTGCCTCTCGTCATTATTTGTCATGGATTTGTAGGCAATCGTATCGGAGTAGATCGCCTTTTCTTGAAGACGGCAAGGGAGCTTTCAGAGGACGGATATATGGTTGTTAGATTTGATTATATCGGTTGTGGCGAAAGTACGGGCGATTATGGTAAGGAAGGGCTTGCGTCCATGATTGACCAGACTCGTAGTGTACTTGATTATTCACTAGCTTGTGCTGATGTGGACCCAACAAGGGTCACTCTAATTGGACATAGCTTGGGTGGAGCGGTTGCTATTCTAACCGCAGGACGGGATCGTCGTGTGAAGAACCTTATTTTATGGTCATCTGTAGGTTATCCTTTTAATGATATTGTCAAAATCACGGGTCGAGATGTTTATGATTCTGCGGTTAAGAAGGGTTCTTCCGATTATTTAGGTTATACATTCACACCCGTCTTTTTTGAATCACTTGCGCCGTTTCAACCTTTCCAACAAGCAGGTAAATTTAATGGGAATGTCCTGTTAATCCACGGAACCTCAGATGATTCTATTCCGGTTGATTATGCTTTTCTCTATCAGAAAGTATTCTGGATGCGCTCTGAAGGAAGTTGTGATAAAGAAATCATTTTTCAAGCGGATCACACCTACTCCTCAGGCCCTCACCGTGAGCAGTTACTTCATCGGACGAAGGAATGGTTGAACGCACAGGAAAGAACACAACAGGAATGGCAGAACTGGATGATTTAACACCTAATATGGGCTAGGACAATAATATTGGTAAAAAGCCTCCATTAACTGTAAAATACAAAGTAGCAATGTATACTGGTGAGTGGAGGTTGATATCAATGACAATACCTTCTTTATTTGTAGCGCATGGTTCGCCTATGCTGGCTTTGGAGGAACATGATTATGCCCGCTTTTTACAAGGATTGGGTCAACATTTCAAAATTCCGAAGGCCATCGTAGTTTTCTCAGCCCATTGGGATACGCCAATTCAGTCAATGACCATGGATCAGACACATACTACGATGCATGATTTCTATGGATTCCCTGAGGAGATGTATAAGATTACTTATCCAGCTCTTGGTGATCCTGAATTAAACAAACGAATAGATGAATTATTTAAGAAAAATAATTTAAACTATACGCCCGTTCGAGATCGTGGACTTGATCATGGGGTTTGGGTTATTCTTCAGAAGTTATATCCCGAAGCCAATATCCCTGTTATTGAGTTGTCTGTCGATTCAACACGATCACCCAAGGAACAGTACAATATAGGTGCTATGCTTGCGGAACTTCGTAAGGAAGATGTACTTATTATTGGTAGTGGTGGTCTTGTTCATAATTTACGTACGATTAGCGAGGGTGCACAAACCGATGAATGGGCTGCTGAGTTCGATCATTGGATCGCTGTAGAACTCGAAGAATGGGATTTGAAATCGTTATTCGATTATCGGCAGAAAGCACCGTTTGCAGATCAAGCCGTTCCTCCATATGGATTGGAACATTTTGCTCCATTGTTCTACGCAATGGGAGCAGCAGACGATGAACGTAAGGCGAAACGACTATTTCAAGATTATCAGTATGGCAATCTTAGTCTGAACTGTTGGATGTTCGGATCGTAATATAAAAGGAGTTCTTCCTTCAGTGATGAAGAGAGAACTCCTTTATTTGATATGGTGGAACTAACCGTTTCTGTTTCATTAAACGCTATGCTTCTTCGCTTGAGGAAGAAGGGTTGCTACTGTATTGATATAGTTGCGAGGAATATTTCTCAAAAAAGGAATCATCCAACGATCTAGCCCAATCCGACCTCCATTTGCGGCTGCAACAACAATGAAGCATTCCATCAATAGCATTTGAACGTTAGTGCTAACAGTACCCGATAGTAGAAAAGCGGTATTCATGACGATGGCCATGAGTGCTGCAAATGTGGTGAATACGCCAAGTATGAGACCTAGTCCTACGAGAGTCTCTCCTAGAGGGACCATAATATTGAAGGTCTTAACGGCTGGTAATGCGGCATGTTCCAAGAATGCAGCCCACCATCCTTGAACGGCAGGATGATCACCTGTACTGTTCGCAATCGCTCCTTGTAGGAACCCTCCAGCATCAAAGCCGCCTGTTAATTTATGAATACCACCTGTAAACCATGTATATCCAAGATAGAGTCGAACGAAAGTAAGGATAAACGCTGCTACTTTGTTAGTTCTGAGCCAATTGTTAAACATAATATCACTCCTAAGTATATTTGGATGTAGGTTTCTTTTGTTGAATGTGTTTGTTGAAAGATGATCATCTTTGATATCCTTATTATATGTGAAACATTTCACTTAAGTTGTGATTTAAATCACAAATTTAAAATAAATTTTAAGATAATTAAATTGAGCCTAACTTTTCGACATCAAATGATGAAGCCTGACAAAAAGTTGCTTTTGTGATTAAATGGAAGAAACAAAGAAGTCCTTAGACAAGGAGGAGTATTCATTCATGAATCGACCGAAGTTAATACAGATGTTGAGTATCTTATTCATGGCATTCATTCTTTCATCCTGTACCAATGCTAAACAAGAGGCAGAACCACCTTCGGAAATAACGCCATTAGTTGAAGAAGAAAAGCCTACTTCAGACCCCGTTACTCCCATAACTCAATATGTAGCTCCACTTACCGGGTTGCCTATAGAATTCCCCTCGAACAAACGTCCGTTAGCTGTTATGGTCAACAATGCTCCAGCTGCAAGGCCACAATCGGGGTTAAGTAAAGCAGATATCGTATATGAAGTATTGGCAGAAGGAGGAATTACACGACTCGTCGCTATTTATCAAAGCCATAGTGATGCAGTTACCATTGGACCCATTAGAAGTATAAGGCCTTATCTCATCGAGCTTGGTGGTCTTTATCATGGTCTACTCGTACATGCGGGTGGAAGTCCGGAAGCCTATTCAATCATTCAGA
Organism: Paenibacillus macquariensis; assembly: GCF_900156375.1. Taxonomy (GTDB): domain Bacteria; phylum Bacillota; class Bacilli; order Paenibacillales; family Paenibacillaceae; genus Paenibacillus_AQ; species Paenibacillus_AQ macquariensis. The sequence goes on along the minus strand of NZ_FTNK01000030.1, from coordinate 10,489 downwards.
AGCAGAAGAAGGAAGATCTTGATGAGATCGGTAAGGCAGGTGCTTATTTCTGGCGAGATAAGAGTCGTAAGGCTCCGCATAATTTGTACTCTGACACGGACAAACTCCATGAAGGAGCGAATAAATTAAAGTATGCACAAGAAGTGGCTATACCGACTTATCCTTTCCGCTCAGAGAATGAAATTATTGCAGGAGAGCATGCTAGTAAAGTGGATATTACTTTTTTGCTCAAAAATTATATCGTTTCGTATGATTATGATGATTCGAAGCAAGTATATAAACGTTCCATTAATAATAAGCCACACATGGACCTCACGAACAATATGCAGTTAGAAGCTGCAAACGTGATTGTGATGGGAGCGGATCACAAGGTACTTGATGATGTAGGACGTCTTTCAGTTGATATTAACCTTGGCGGTGAAGCATTAATATTTCAGCAAGGCAAGCTAATTAGAGGGAATTGGATTCATTCCAAAGATGATGTCATTCGATTTGTAAGTAATGATAAGGAGATTCCATTAGTTCCGGGTACAACATACATAAATATCGTACCTAATGATCCTACTTTTGAAAGTCATGTCACCGTGTCGAATGTGAAACAAAATTAGGCTTTAAAGTTAAATGTTGTATTAAATAACTGGGTAAATATGAAAGAAAATAGAAAATTCAAGAAAATATAAGTACAGACAGCTTTCGTTGCAAGAAAAGATAGAGTCCGCCTTTACAAAGGGGTTGGGGGTTATGGTAAGATAGCAAGGGTTCTCTTGTATATGGATGAACTGAAGGCAATATTTTGAGCAGAGGAGTAATCAAATGGTATTCAAGAAGAAAAAGGACATCTTTTTCGAAACAATGGAAAATATGGCAGATACAATCGTACAAGCTGCCGATTATTTTGCACAAAACGTGTCGAAATATGAAGATGTATCTGTATTTGCAGGTGAAATGAAGAAGTATGAGTCCCAGTGTGATGAATTCACGCACACGATTATTAAGGAACTCAACAAAACGTTTATTACTCCCATCGATCGTGATGACATCTTGGCGTTAACGTCCAGCTTAGATGATGTTATGGATGGTTTGGAGGCTACGGCTTCCCGATTCTATATGTATGATCTGCATAAACCAGACGAATATATCGTTCAGTTTGCAGAGATTTTGCGTCAATCTGCTTATGTAATTCAGAAGGCAATTCATTTACTATCGCAAAAGAAACTTCTAGCTATTCGTGAATATACGATTCGTTTGAATGATCTTGAGAACCAAGGTGACGATTTGCTTCGTATTTGTGTGAAGAATTTATTCGCAACTATTAGTGATCCCATCGATTTGATTAAGAAAAAAGAAATTTATGAACGTCTAGAACAAACTACGGACACGTGTGAAGATGTGGCCAATATGCTGGAATCGATTATTATGAGCAATTCATAAGGGGTTTACAAACATGGAAACGTCATTATTTGTTTTAGGCATCGTCGTCTTTCTTGCATTAGCATTTGACTTTATTAATGGATTCCATGATACGGCCAATGCTATTGCGACTTCAGTCTCCACCCGTGCATTGAAACCGAGAGTAGCTATTATAATGGCAGCTGCTATGAACTTCCTTGGTGCAATCACATTTACAGGGGTAGCTAAGACCATTGGGGGTAGTGTTGCTGATCCAGCGGCGCTTGATAATGGGATTGAGGTCGTTATTGCGGCATTACTAGCTGCTATCATTTGGAACCTAGTGACTTGGTGGTTCGGCATTCCTTCTTCCTCATCACATGCCTTAATTGGTGCGTTAACAGGGGCGGTATTGGTAGGAGCTGGAGCGGGTTATGTGAAGTGGGAAGGATTTATCAGTATTCTTAAAGTACTAATCTTCTCTCCATTAATTGCATTCGCTATTGGTTATATTATTATGACTCTTTTGAAATGGATTTTTGCAAAAAGAAGTCCTCATAATGTCAATAAAGGTTTCCGCACGATGCAGATTCTCACAGCGGCAATTCAAGCCTTCACACATGGTACGAATGATGCACAGAAAGCAATGGGGATTATTACATTTGCTCTCGTTACATCAGGGTTTCAGGATCATCTAGAGGTTCCACTTTGGGTTAAATTATCTGCCGCTACAGCTATGGCACTTGGTACTTCCGTTGGTGGATATAAAATTATCAAAACAATGGGAACTAAAATTTTCAAAATTGAACCTATTAATGGATTCGCAGCAGATATGGCTGGAGCTTCGGTTATATTTACAGCAACGATGCTTCATATGCCTGTAAGTACAACACATGCGATTACATCAGCGCTCTTAGGTGTAGGTAGTGCCAAACGAGTATCTGAAGTGAAATGGTCACTTGCGGGACGGATCGTCATTACATGGTTTATTACCATTCCAATTGCAGGATTGTTAGCAGGCGTGATCTTTAAAATATTATTCTAGAAAATAGGCGTGAAGATTTACTAAATAGACATACTGGGATAGAAGTGGCCAATCACCGAAGGTTGGCTTTTTTTTGTACAAGAGTATCGGATTAGAGAGGAAGTATTAATATTTATGATTAGGACACTTGCTATTACTCATACGCATGAGGTAAAAGTGGGACTTCCATTAGAAGAGATTCATATGGATGATTATGCGTGGATTTGGACGGACTTCAGCTCTCCTACGGTAGAGGAGGCAGATTTACTAAATACATATTTCCATTTTCATCCGCTGGCTGTTGAAGATTGTATGTTTGTATTACAACGGCCCAAATTAGATTTTTACGATGATACACAGTTTCTGGTTCTCCACGCCCTCAACCCCGATACGCTACATGCAGAAGAAGTGGATTTATTCTTAAATCATAATTTGATCGTATCTTTTCACCATCGACAACTTCCTGAGATTGATGAAGCATGGTCACAAATTATTCAACATGCTCACGACCGTAAAGTATGGGCTCGTGGCCCAATTGCTTGTGCATATACGTTGATTGATATGATGGTAGATCGCTATTTCCCTACGTTATACAGCATTGAAGATGAGTTAGCAGAGATTGAGAATCAAGGTAGCAATGAATCTGTGGAGGATTTGATGAACCAAGTGTTTGATCTTAGGGGACGCTTGTTGAAGCTTCGGCGGACGATTGTTCCTATGCGGGACCTCATGTATCGGATTGTCAACTCACAACATATTCAGAATAGTGGGGAGCATAAGGTATATTTCTCAGATATTTATGACCATTTATTGAAACTAGCAGATATGATAGAGGCTGACCGAGAGATGACTTCGGATTTGCGTGATAGCTATATATCTCTCAATTCCAACCGAATGAATAACATTATGAAGACACTCACCGTCATTACGGTTATCTTTATGCCTTTGACTCTAATTGCAGGAATCTATGGAATGAACTTTGCCCAAATGCCGGAACTTAACTGGAAATATGGGTATGCTATCGTGATGGCGGTAATGTTCATGCTTGGTGGTGGCATGGTGGTGTGGTTCATTCGTCGAGGCTGGTTCAAGTAATTAGAGTACTCACATCGGAAGTAAGCACTCTAATTACTTTGCTGAATTGGAACTATTATTTGGGGGATTTCTTGCCGGACGAACGCCGCTTAGTAGAGTTGGTGGATTTGGTAGACTTACGTGATGGAGCTGGTTTACGTTTAGTAGATGATGTTTTCTTACGCCGGCGTTTACGCGGAGTATAGTATATGGGATCATCATCATCGGGAGTACCCTTCGTCTTACCTTTACCAAAGGTACCCATCATTAGCTTAATCATAGGTGCCATTTGTTGAACACCACTCATCACCTTTTGGAATTTCCCCATCGAGTTTACGATACCATCAATGCCTCCCATTCTGTCGATTACACCTTTGAGCTCACCTATGTTTGCTAGAGAGAATCCTGTTTTGGCAGCTGTCGCCACAGCGGGTAATACTGCTGTTGTAGCAGATGTAGACTCAATCAAGTCAGCTGCGCCGAATCCAGTCAAGCCGCCTCCGCCTTGAAATGGAGATAGGCCAGACGATTCAAGCTGAGGAATAGCCCCCAAGGAATCAATTCCAGGGTATGGATTATTATATGAAGACGAAGAGAAAGGACCGAGTGAACGCTGGTTGCTCAGAGAACTACGGTGGTAATGCTCAGCCATGATTATCACTATCCTTTTCAGATTGGTATACGATACTGTATGTAATAGGCGAACATAAAGTATGGACGAATGCCCTGATGAGCAGGGATAGGAGCGGAAAAGGGCTGATGCCTAAGCGTGATGAATATGCTAGAATGGTAAAGAAATGACGGTGTAGATGAAGTCTGATTCTATTGAAAACAGTCTGATTGAGTGCTTTCGTGATTCGCTTCATTACTGCGTGAAACCGTTAATGCTTGAAATGATTGTATTGACTACAGTACAATGGGGATACATAGTAATAGTAGAGGATGATTAGCGGTGCAATTAAAGAAACTAAATGATAAGAGTGTAGATCAACTATTTGAAGCGGTATTGACGCTTAAGAATATAGAAGAATGTTACGTATTCTTCGATGATCTGTGTACAGTAAATGAAATTCAATCACTCTCTCAACGTCTGGAAGTAGCACGTATGTTAGGGAAAGGGTCCACATATAACCAGATCGAGGCAGAGACAGGTGCGAGTACTGCAACCATCTCACGAGTGAAGCGTTGTTTGAATTATGGTAATGATGGGTATAAAATGTCGTTGGAACGCCTAGGACGCTAATGTGTAGACCAGGTGTATTAATCATCAGCCATGGCTCTAGGGAGCCTAATTGGGTAGCATTGGTGGATGAATCTGTGAATCAGTTACCGCTGCAGGATACTATTCCTGTGGCGGTTTCGTTCTTGGAAATTGTAGAGGGAAGATTGATTCAAGATGGCATTCACCTCCTTGAAGAACAAGGAGTAACCGATATTATCGTCATTCCGTTATTTGTATCTTCAGGTAGTACACATGTGGATGAAATTGCTTATGCACTGGGTGTGAAAGAGATGGCAGATTGTGATACTGATCTTGAACCTTATCATATTCAAGCTAATATACATTATGGAAAGCCTATGGATGACGACGATGATGTTGCTCAGATGGTATGGGATAAAGTACGCAGTTTATGTGTGGATGTTGATCAACAAGTGATTTTACTTATTGGACATGGAAGTATATACGAGGGATTTCGAGAGCGTTGGGAGAAGGGAATATCCTCTCTTGCGCTCAAAGTTCAGGCGATTAGTGGTGTGAGGGTCGATTATGCACTTCTGAATCCGAATTCACTCCAAGAACGAACGGAGTATTGGCAAAGAGAATACGGGTATCAAGTCATCGTGGCTCCTCTTTTTCTGAGTGAAGGATATTTCACTCGAAACGTTATACCAGAACGACTTAAGGGACTATCGTATCGCTTTTCAGGTCAGGCACTGTTACCGCATCCTCTGATATCTCAGTGGATAGGGAGACAGGTGCAGGTTATGTTGCAAAGGTTCACATTATGATAACGGGTGGCGGTTCTCGTATGAAGAGAGCAAGATTGATATATAATCCTACCTCAGGTCGTGAGGAAATGAAAAGAAGGCTTGCGGATATCTTACAACGTCTCGACAAAGGTGGTATTGAGACTTCGGTACATGCCACTACAGGAGAGGGAGATGCTACTCGTGAAGCTGCGGAAGCGGTAGAACGTGGGTATGATCTCATCATCGCCGCAGGTGGTGATGGTACGTTATATGAAGTGGTTAATGGAATGGCGGGTAAGGAGAATCTTCCACCGCTTGGTTTATTTCCACTTGGAACAACAAATGACTTCGCTCGGGGGCTTGGAATTCCTAAGAATTGGGAAGACTATTGTGATCTGATCATTAGACAAGAGACACGGCCTATTGATGTAGGGAAAGCGAATGATCGGTATTTCATTAATATTGCAGGTGGTGGAACACTAACGGAATTAACGTATGATGTTCCAAGTAAGTTGAAGACATTAATTGGACAACTTGCATATTACCTCAAGGGTATCGAGAAGATGGTTAGCTTATCTCCTCAGGAACTCTTTATTAAAGCTAATGGGCAACCGGATATTCACGATGAATTCATGTTGTTCCTAATTGCGAATACGAATTCTGTAGGTGGCTTCGAGAAGCTCGCACCAGATGCTCGTATTGATGATGGTCTATTTGATGTCATTGCGCTTAAGAACTGTAATCTGCCAGAGTTCGTTCGTGTGGTTAGAATGGCACTGCGTGGAGAACATCTGAAAGATAAGAAAGTAATCCATTTCCAAACGGATTATATGGAAGTTACTTCACCTGGTCAAGTGCTGTTGAACCTCGATGGCGAGTTAGGTGGTAGTCTCCCAGGAACCTTCCAAATGCTGAAACAGCATATGCGGATTTTTGCGTGATCGTAACTAATGATGAAATGAATGTAGGTTACATCCAAGAGATTAACTTATCCATGGGATGAGATAACACATATATATGATGAGAAGATAAGGAAAGAAGTGAATATAGCATCATGAAAAAACACCGTAGCGGTCGACAATCCGATCGCCGCAGTAATCCGGCTCCGTTGATCGGGTTGCCGGTATCCAAGAACGATGAAGTCGTAATCGACATCATTGGTATGAACCATGACGGAGAAGGGGTAGGCCGTACAGAAGGCTATACCCTTTTTGTTGCGGGCGCACTCCCAGGAGAGAAAGTCCGCGTGAAAGTGCTCAAGACGAAGAAGCAGTATGGCTATGCCAAACTACTAGACATCATTATACCGAGCCAAGATCGTATTGGTGCCCTTTGTCCAATCAACGACCAATGTGGGGGCTGTCAGTTACAGCATATGGACTATAACGCTCAATTAGCGTGGAAACGTCAGTTAGTAGTGGACAACCTAGTTCGGATTGGTAAGTTAGATGTGGCGGATGGAAGTTTGAATCGTGAGATCGAAGGTGAAGAACAAGGAATTACTGTTCTTCCTACACTCGGAATGAGTGATCCTTGGCGATATCGCAATAAAGCTCAAGTTCCTTTTGGTACAACTGAGGGTGGACTTGTCGGTGGGTTCTACGCAAAAGGGAGCCATCGGATTATCGATATGGAGGCTTGCCTCATTCAGCATGAGAATAATGACGAGATTGTGGCGCACATCAAATCCATTGGTCAGAAGCTTGGTATCACGGCGTATGATGAAGAAACAGGTCAAGGCTTGCTTCGTCACGTTGTTGTCAAAGTAGCTTTCCGTACGGGTGAATTGATGGTTGTCTTGGTGACGAACGGAGCGAAGATTCCAAACGTAGACACTTGGATTGCTGAGATCACGAAGGCGATGCCAGCCGTGACAAGCATCTGTCATAATATTAACACTCAAACGACGAATGTCATCTTCGGAGACAAGACAAACGTCTTGTGGGGAAATGAAGTTATATACGATTATATCGGTGATGTGAAATTTGCGATTTCTGCTCGTTCTTTCTATCAAGTGAATCCGGTGCAGACCGAAGTACTATATGGTAAAACGTTGGATTATGCTGGACTTACTGGAGCAGAGACCGTGATAGATGCTTATTGTGGCATCGGCACAATCTCACTATTCTTAGCTCAGCATGCGAAGCAGGTCTATGGCGTGGAGATCGTTCCTGAAGCCATCGAAGACGCTAAGGTAAATGCTGCGTTAAATGGCATGACCAATGTAGAGTTCGCAGTCGGTGCATCCGAAGATGTGATTCCACGCTGGAAAGAGCAAGGCATCACACCTGATGTGATCGTCGTCGATCCACCACGGAAGGGTTGTGACCCTCGCTTGTTGGAGACGATCCTGGCGATGCAGCCGGAGCGGATTGTGTATGTGAGCTGTAATCCTTCAACGCTTGCGCGGGATTTGAGAGTACTTGAAGATGGTGGATATCGTACGGTGGAAGTGCAACCGGTGGATATGTTCCCGCATACGGTGCATGTGGAGTCGGTGGCTTTGTTGGTGAGGAATAGTACAGATGTTGAGATTCCTTGTAAATAAAGGGGTATTTTATTAGAACATTGTATAGAGACTAGTGATACAGATTGTGTTTTTGGACGTTGGTGTTAAATTGGTGTCAAACTTTAACGTCAGTAGGCACAAATAAACATAATTCATCGGAACAATGAATTAATAAATGGTGACCTGTTGTAGTCTAGCGAAAGCAAAGAACCCAAGCGATTTTATTTCTAATCGCTTGGGTTCTTTGCTTCTTTCCGACTTGTAAAGGTAATAATCTGGTCAAACGTATTGGCGGCTTCTTTATCTGCTCTCGCTAAGACATGGCCGTATATGTTCATGGTCGTGGTTATATTGGCATGTCCTAGTCGTTCAGAGATAATCTTGGCATGAACACCTTTGTTAATTAACAAAGTGGCGGACGTATGGCGTAGATCGTGAAATTTAATGTATCTTAATTTGTGCTTCTTTAAGAAGCCTCGGAACCATAAATAGGGGCTTTCTGGATAAAATGCTTTGCCATACTGATTGAAGAACACAAAAAAATGATTATTGTCTCGGATCTCCACTAAGTTATCCCATTCTTGTTTGCAGAACTCGTAATAATCCTTTAACTCTGCCCATACAGCATCGGATAAATTGATTTTACGTGTGGATTTTTTTGTTTTAGGTTCCTTAATTATAGGTTTACCATCAATGAAAACTGAAATGCTTTGCTTCACATGAATGGTTCCTTGTACTAAATCAACATGTTTCCATTCAAGTCCAACCAATTCGCCTCGGCGAAGACCTGTGGTTAGCGCAAGGGTGATCATCATGCGCCAATGGTAAGGCTCGTGCTGTATAGCCTGAAAAAGGACTTGGATTTCCTCTTCATCGTAAACTTCACTTTCCTTATGTACAACTTTAGGTGCTTTTACACCAGAAACAGGATTAGATTTAATGACTCTCCATTCGACGGCCCTTGAAAAGATATTCTTCATCACCCGATAGACATATTGAACTGTTCCTGAAGAAAGAGTACCTTCTTTTCCATCCTGTCGGCTTCCTTCTTTTCCCAAGTCACTAAGTAGTGATGCTATGTGCAAAGGTTTAACTTGATCCAATCGTAAATGTCCGATCACAGGGAGAATACGTTTATCCAAAACTCTGTGATATAGACTTAATGTTTTTGTCTCAAGCTCTTTAATGGCATACTTCTCCTGCCATTCGTCTATAAAAGCATAAAAAGTCAATTTTTCTGGAGCAATGTAAGCACCAGCCTCAACCTCAATTTGGAATTTAGCGAGTTCGATTTCCGCTTCTTTTTTTGTGCGGCAATGAACAGTTTTTCCTTGGCGAATATATTTCCCTGAAGCATTTTTCCCTACGTTTACTGTTAGTCTCCATGAGTCTGCCCCACGTTTTAGTAAATTTGCCATTTAACCACCTCCATAGGACGTAAAACACACTTCAATTATGTCCATAAAGTTTTTAGGAGATACTTGTAAGACCAACACACTTAATTCTTTGGCTTGTTTTTTATGATATTGAGTGTCGATATTATTGGTTTTTATGGAAGAAATATTAAAATAAATCTTTAGGACTCCTAAATATGCTCAACATTCTGTTGCAAGGAGCGATTAAAGATCTTAAGGCAGATCTAGCGGTATGAGTACTGGGAATTTCAACAACAAAATCATGCTGAATGAATCAGAGCAGCAGCAACTAAATATATTAAAAATCCAAAAATCTAAGTTAGTAGAAATAATAGATCCTTTGAGTAGGATTAACGTATCGATGGATAAGTCCATCAGTGAATCCGAAGACTGCTGCTGAGTCTCGGTATCGCGGTGCCAGCCATTGGAAGTTTAGGAGAGGATAAGCGAACTAGGCGGGAAGCTGTAGTTCCCAAGAAGATGGAAATACGTACCTGGGGGGAATTTCTTACAGAGGAGGAGCAAGAATCAAGTGGCGATGCTAATTCTCGGAAATGCATCGGTTGGATAAGCTCAGAGGGGCTAGTTAAAGGATGGAGTAATCTTAGCAAACACCTATATATAGCACAATAGAATTTGATCAAAGAATGGCAATAGGCTTGCGTTAAAACAAAAGAAAACAATATTGCACTGTGCCGTTTTTTTTGAAAAGGCAGTCAGTAAGAGGGAGGCTAGGAGCGAGTCTAATGATTCGAAATTCTGTTGGTTTTCGCTAATGTTTGAATGATGCTGGTGTTTTTTTAAAGATAGATTCTAACATTATGAACGAAATTATTTTCGGATTAAGCAGTAATAGTTCATCGTATTCAACGTAAATATGAATATTCGATGTTAAAGTATTTTAAAGTATAGATCAGAACACCACTTAATTTTTGATTCTCTACTTCTCTCATATATTTTTATTAGTTGATTCATAACAAAAATTCTTTGGACAATATCCTCAGGGAGCGTACGTGCCGCTAACCTTCGCAACTTGATCATTCCTAGAACTCCACTTTATTTTCGTTGTGAGCGATACTTTTTTTCCACTTGCGTAATAACCTGTTA
>NZ_FTNK01000049.1 GCF_900156375.1 Paenibacillus macquariensis | reverse complement strand
TTGCGTAATAACCTGTTACTTTAATCGGCTTAGAGGAACCTGCACTTAACGTGACGGAAGATGGCTCCGTTTCATATCTCACGAAATCCTCTTGGATCTGAACGGGAACGGTAACCGTCTGATTATTGTATGAACCTTTCAGCTTTGCTGTGGCTCCATATTTGCCGCTCACCTTGTCGCCGCTGATAATCAACGCATCCGAACTGGACTGCCACGTGATGGATCCAGTCACGTCCTCGATTTTGCCGTCCTTATATAAGGCGTTTACTTTCGGAAGATTGGTTTCCTGTCCAATGACGAGAGATAACGACTGGGGCGCAGCTATCAATTTAAATGAAGCCGCCGCAACATTGCTCTTGGCGTGTGTGCTTGCCGGCCATGATATGGCAAGGATCAGCATCAGCATAGAACATACAACTAACACTCCAAAACGAAATTGGCCTTTTCCTGATTCAAATACTAACTTCATAAGTTTCTCCTCTCGTAACTGCCTGGTTATATCATTTTCGATGCCTTATTCGGATAGGCTACTTCATATATCGGCTGTTCATGAGAAAAATTGTTGCTTTTAAATAATCAACCCGTAGCAGCAAAGTGACAGCATAATCATTTCGTCGGGTCCTGTTCTGCTTGGTATCACCAATATGGGAAGCCTATCAGCTAATTGACCTGATGAACCGATATATTGGTAATAGAATCAAGTTGATCGAAGGAAAGGATGATCGAGTTTGGCAAGCTTCAAGCGTACGACAATTTACTTGTTATTAGCTGTATTATTAATGGGTACTACAACTGCGGCCGCATCAACAGAATCACAGTCGCAGGAGCAGGACAATACAGAAATAGTGTCCATCAGGGAATGGCAAGGAATCCCAGCCGAAGGCATGAACGAGCACTGGGCCAAGCGCCTGTTCCAATGGGGGATCGCTCAAAATGTGATTCATGGTTATGGTTATCCGAATCAAAGCCTTAAGCCGGACCAAGTAGTCACTGAGGCTGAATTTCTCAAAATGTTATACAGAGCGATGGGCATTGCTCTGCCGAATGCAAGTAACGCATACGTTTCAAGTATAAGTTGGACAGACGATCTTTACCACATGGCCGGGTATTTCAACCATCCGACAGTTGGCGATAACAATTTTTCGATGCGATTACAGCCTATTACGAAGTTGAGCGCTGCCGAAATCATTAGTGCTTCTCAAGGCGTTCACTACACTGGTAGCGATGCTATTACCTACCTGATTGGACATGGCATAGCCAATAGTGAAGCAAGTTCCTCGGAGCAGTTTGACGGGGATAGTACATTCTCAAGGGCAGAGGCGCTTCAGTGGATACGGCAGCTTGCCCTTCGTGACAAATTGGTGATGCATGAGAGACCAGTGGCACCTACAGACCGTAGCCTTCTTCCCGCCTTGCCAAATACGCCTTTCGCAGTAATTACCGATTTTAGTACAGAACCTGTTACACAAGAGGATTTCAACTTATTCGGAAGCGGTGATCTTCCCATCGTTAGATTCGGGGATATGAAACGAACCGTTGATGAACAACTTGGGGATTCTGAGGGAAAAGATATTTTTAATTTCGATACTTATCCGTTATTGTCTGCACACTTTAACACTAATGGAAGGTTGGATGCTTGGAGTATCGATTCGGATACAAACGCTACCTCCTCTATAACTCCTTCACTGCGTACAAACAAAGGCATCGTATTGGGTGAAAGCACCTTATCCGATATCATACATCAATATGGATCGGCTGGAGTTAATGTTAGCAACAGAGAGGTCGTAAAATTTTACTATGAAAAAGCGGACGATGGCACTTATCGTGACATTTCGATCTATGACCCGATCCAAAATATTGAAAAGGTATATATGATCGTTTTTTTTGTCGATCTCGAAACCAAGGTAGTTTATCATGTGACGGCGTCCTCATTTAAGAATGCCTTAAGTGTTTTCTAACAATGGGTTCATGAATGCAATCCACAAATCAGCTCCGTACGCTATTATTTTTTTGTTATATAAGTTCTGAAACTTTCCATGATTAAAGTTGGAGTATTGAATTAAATTATTTAAATTATCTATTTTACGATCTCTATTAAACTTAGGTAGTCAGCCAATACAATTAGTTGCCTTTTAGTAAAGAAAGAAAAGTGATGTCAGAGAACAAAAAATAGTTATGAACCTATATTGGTCTTTTTTAGTTTAAGGAATCAAGTTCTTGTCCCGAGCTAAGGATAAGAACTTGATTCCTTTGCCGATTAGATAGAAATCTAATTATGATTCGGCTGCATTTCATTAAGCTAACGGGCAGATTAATGCAACAACAGCTCGTTATGATCGTCTAAATTATTAGCCGGAAGGAATTCAGGTTACAGAATGGAGGACAAACAGTGAGATCAGTAAAAATAATGTTATTAGGTATAAGCATTATGATTTTTGCGGGCATTTTGATAGTGGATCCAGAGAGCAGTTTTGGTGGTGCGGAGTTTTTCTTACTCTTCGCTGGATTTACAATTTCGGTCATTGGTTGTATTTATGAAGGAAAAAAGCCTTGATCTCGCTATTAAGCTATCGGGCAGGATACTTACAATATGTGGTACTATGTTATGGTTAAGTTTTTAAACATATTTCCCAATACACCACTGAGGAAGGTGAGACGGTTGGTTAGTTTTCCTGTTGAAGAGCAATTGTATAAAACTACGTTAGAGCACGGTCAGTTGAGGTTGTTTATATACGCAAATCCCGAGTTTATGAAGGTGCGACCTGCAATTTTGTTTTTTCATGGTGCGGGATTTTCAACCAATAAAGTCAAACCAAATCAATTTCAAAACCATGCCAATCATTTTGCTTCACTAGGTTATGTATCAGTTTGTGTTGAATATCGACCGCTTCAAGTTGAAGGATTATTTTCACCAATCGATTGTATACTTCATGCGAAATCAGCAATTAGATGGGTCCGAAACAAATCAAGTTCATTAGGAATTGACCCTAATAAAATTACAGTAGCAGGTGCTTCTGCTGGGGGTTATTTAAGCCTTTGCTGTGCGATGCTGGAACAATTTAATGATATTTCTGATGACTTAGCAATTAGTTGTGTTCCAAATGCTGTAGTTGTTTTTAACGGTGGAGTGGACACTATCCAACTCATTACAATGTTCCCAAGCTTAGCAGAAGACCTCTCTCATGCTTCGCTTATACAACATGTTAGAAGTGATTTGCCGCCGTCTATATTATTCCACGGTACATTGGATGAGAATGTTCGACATGAGACAGTTAAGGACTTCGTGGAGAAGTTGAAACAGAGAGATAATGACTGTACACTGATTTCGTTTGACGGTATGGGTCATGGATTTTTTAACTTTGGTCAACATGAAAATATGCCTTACGAAAGAACAATTAATGAGACCGAGCGTTTCCTAAGGGCTAATATGATGTTATAGACTTTATTCGTTTATTGTTCAACTAACGGGACACTTTAGTTGAATAATACACATTGATGAGCAGGAGCTACGGTAGCCTGCTTTTTTCATTGAACTAACGGCCAGGATAGCGTAACAAATATACGAATATCGTGTATTAATCTTTTAGATATAAAGATGAACATGAATTGAATGAAATAGAGACTAATTTGTGTTGATTAATTCAATATTTAAAGGAGTTTAGACAATGATGAGTGTACACGAAGTAGATAAACGAAAAGCACGGAGATTAAAGAGACGGGCTGCTACAAAGGAACGAAATAGCCCCCCGTTTTGTCCTAGGACTGAAGAAATTTTCATTCACAATATATTCTCAAAAGGAATAAGCATGCCGACAACATACTGCTCTGTGTAATCAGAAAAGCGATCGTGCTAATGATCCAGATTCGCTTCCATGTCTTTAAAAAATCCCATCTTAACAAAATACACGCCCAACAGAAATAGATCGTGGGAAAAGAGCTGGCTACCATTGATACCATATCTGCCCAGCACAATGAGAGTCGCTATTTTAGCGGCTTTTTTGGTTTATCGTTAAGACCTTGTCCCTTATCAAGGCATGAACCTAGCCCGGTTACCGATTAGATCGTTTCTAAATTAAAGAGGTTTATCTATGTAGCTGATTGTAGAAAATAGAATTAGCGATAGTGTTAAGAGAGGATAGTACATTACGACTGTATGTAGATTTCCAGTTCTATTTTTTATCTTTGATAATTTGACCTTAGGTCTGCCCTAAGGTATATGCTTAATTTGTATCCAAGGAGACTGGGGGAGGAAAACCTGATGGAAAAGGAAATTACAATTAGCGAGTTAGCGAAACTGATGGGCGTGTCCGTCCATCAAATTCGTTATTTTGAGAAAAAAGGCATATTTATCCCATCCTATATTGATGACAATCAATATAGGATGTATGGCATTAACGAGATTTACCAGCTCGCACATATTTTGCTCCTCCGTAATGTGGGGTTGTCCGTACAAACGATCCGGGATTGGTACGATGAAGGGACGCCGGACGACATGCAGCGGTTGCTTGAACAGTCTGTTTCCAAGATGGAAGCCGAGATAGATAGGCTGCGAACGTTAAGTGGTTTTATCTGTAAGGTGTTGGACGAGAAAGAACATTATGGGCAGGAGGCTGATTCCTTTCAGGTTACTCAACGCGATCAGCTTGTTCTGTTTTCATGGTTCGAAACGGACATCGAGACGGAACTGGATGCTCGAATGTTGGCAAAGCAAAGTGATACGTTGCCAGCGTTGTTTAAAGCAGACATTCATTACGTGTATGGGGGAGGCAACCGCGTACTACTGTGCACGGAAATGCACGATATTGAGGGAGACATAGTTTTGCCAGCTGGCGAGTATCTATCTTACCGATTCACGATACATGGCGTAGAAGACTTAGAACAACACTTCAATCAGTTTCAGGCCTTCGCCGATCACAGCTCTTTTATTCTAACCGGACCACGAATCCTTGTGGAAAAGTCGTACCTATCTCTGTTTACCCAAGAAAGCATATTTTACGAACTTCTTGCCCGTGTTAATCGAAACGGCAACGGCGCAATGAAATGGGAGGAGAATCGATGAACATCCGTCCCGCCATTCAAGTGGAGCGAATGAAAGAGGAGCACAAAGTTGCAGTCAGCGAACTACTGCTACAAGGATTTTGCAGCAAACTACAGCTTGGGACAGGGCTGAATAACGCTCAGTTGCAGTGGATGTTAGAAAGGTTTCTTGTGCTAGATGAACAACGGGGAGAAGGTCAGCGCATGGTTGCCGTGCAGGAAGGTTCTGTTATCGGAAGCCTATCCCTGCAGTTTCAGTCTCGGTCAGGTGAGCCGCGTCGAAGTACAACGGTAATGGATCTGCTTTCAATGTGGAAAGGGATTCGCGAAGTTGGATGGAGAAAAGCGTTAGGGTTCGCAGTGCGATTGGCATGTTTGAGCCATCGTCCAGGGTGTGGAGAATTGTACATTGCTGACGTATCAGTCCATGAAAAGTTTCGGGGAGCGGGCGTGGGCAAAACGATGCTGGAATGGGTCCTCCGCGAAGCAGCATCAAGGCCGGGAATCCGATATGCAAGCTTGCATGTTTCGGGCAGCAACGTTGGCGCCAAACGGCTATATGATAGGATGGGATTCCGGACGTTGAAGGCTCAGCGCAGCACAATCATGAAGTGGTTGTTTGGCGAACAGGAATGGAATTACATGATTCAAGAAAGATAAGCATACTTGCGGAGAAAGGAATCTAGAGGAAACATGAAAAAGAAATGGGGAATTTGGCTCCTGGTCACCCTGTTGTTGTTAGGAGGGACTAGTGCATATATTTTACAACAAAACAGCTTCGACATGGTCCAACAAGCCGTGGAAATCGATACCCCTCAAGGCAAACTGACGGGAGTACTAACGTTACCTAAGAAATATAGTGGTAAGGTTGGTCTAGTGTTGTTTATTCATGGAGACGGTCCGATAAATGCTACACACGATGACGGGTACAAACCGCTCTGGGAACGCCTTGCTGCGCATGGTTATGCTTCGCTCTCACTGGACAAGAGGGGCATTGGGGGATCGGAAGGCAACTGGTTAGACCAGAGTATGGATGATCGAGTGGAGGAAGCGCAGCAGGCGTTGGCCTGGGCGAGACAGCAATCAGCAATCGACGCGAATCGAATAGGTGTATGGGGTGCAAGCCAGGCAGGCTGGGTTATTCCTAAACTGGCCGGCAAAGAGCCGCTAGCCTTTAGCATTCTCGTCTCTCCGGCAATCAACTGGCTTACGCAGGGAGAATACAATACGCGTAGTCAAATGGCGAAGGATGGTCGATCCTTGAATGAGATTGAGAAGCAAGTGAACGACGATAACCGAATTAAGGCATTGTTAAAGGCTGGCAGCTCTTATGATGAATATATTAGTGTTGTGGGCCAAAAAGATGCCATGTCTAAGGAACGTTGGAAGTTCGTAAGTCAGAACTATACTGCCGATGCTACAAATGATATTGCAAATTTCAGCTCCCCAGTTCTGCTTATGCTCGGCGATCATGATATTAACGTAGACGTGAAGGAAACGGAGAAGGTTTACAGAGAACGTGTATCACCATCCAAATTATTGCGAGTCAAAGTGCTGCCCGACACGGAGCACTCCATGCTCTCCACCTCGACAGCCGATTCGCCGACGCGTGCGTTATTGATCAGCTTCTTTGGCCCGAGGAACATTACGACGAAGGGGTATATGGATGAAATTGTAGATTTCCTGCAAAATGTTCATCCGGTTCAAGAGGAGGTGCAGCCTTAAAGTGAAAATATACACTGTCCTCTGCAGTAAAAAACAAATCACTTGAACGTGGCATAATGAGTGCTGGAGTGATGAATTTAATAATTATGTATCTCCAGAACATCACAGCCAGGGGATTGGTCTTTCTGCTTGGAAAGCCATTGAAACACAGTATCCGGAAACTGTGCTCTGGGAAACTGTGACTCCTTATTTTAAAAGTTTAACTTCTATGTGAATAAGTGCGGATTCCAAATCGTAGATTTCTACAATGAACACCGTTCTGATCCGCATTGCATCGTAATGGATGCGAAGCTGATAAGCCCCTAATGGATGATGATGACTTTTTCAGATTTGAAAAGGTCGGATGTCCTCCTCTTGGTTTAAAAATGAAATAATAATATCGTCTGTCGAGGGACAAGAACATTGTCCCATTGAAAGTCGCTATTTTAGCGGCTTTCTAGTTTTATCGGTATAAGTTTGGGTCCCGAGCTGAGGGCAAGAACTTGTACCGATTACCGTATTGGACAAGAACATGGTCCTATTACCGATTAGACATGTATCTAATCTGAAGTTTTTTGCAGGCTTTTTCAGTATGAGCAAATGCCTTCTCCATATGAAGATGATGACCGATCTTATTTCATAATTGATACCGATACAGATCGTATTTATGCGCCAAGGTATTAAGCTCCCATGGAAGAACGAAATTACTTCCATCATCTGAGGTGCGGCGCTTGCGCTGCATGTATGGCTAACGGGACACTTTACGTTAGTGCAATAAAGTGATTAAACCCTTCCATTTCAAGAGAACCTAGATCTAATAGGTTTATATAATTGGGAGGGTTT
>NZ_FTNK01000048.1 GCF_900156375.1 Paenibacillus macquariensis | reverse complement strand
GGATTACCGACGTTCCCCCTAGAGATTTAATCCCCGCGATAAATAACCTCTATATTACTACCATCAAAAACCTCTATAGAATGTATCATTTGCCTTATAGTTTGCTTCATTTTGAGCCTATCTCCAGACAATATTGCATTCAAATAATGATTTGCCTTTACACGTAATTCCTTTTCTCGTTGTTCAGCAATTTTTTCTTCTGATGCCTGTAAAAGGTTTTTTAGATATTCTCTTTCTGTATTAGCTGTGTCTGCTGCTAATTTAAGATCGTGTTTAGTTATTAAATCTTCGTTATAGGCTTCGATTTGTTTTTGAATCTTCTTATCTAACTTGTCTAGATTGTTTTTAATCTCTTCTTTATCTACTGAATTATTTTTAACTACAGAGATCAACCTTGGAGATCCGCTCGACATAGTAGCCAAGTCTTTTAATTCTTCGATTATTATATTTTCAATTGTGTCTCGATGTGCAAAGTGATGATAACAAATACTCTTTTTTAAGTATCCATCACACAGATATTGATAATGAATATTTTCTTTACCCAGTCGTTTAGAAAAGTTTTTATTCATTTTTCCATTCATTTTACTTTTACAATGGCCGCATATAACGAGACCAGAAAGGAGATATCGATCATCACTAACATGTCTGCCAATAAATTTTCTACCTTGAAATAATTGTCCTATCATTTCAAATGTTTCAGCATCAAGTATAGGTTCGTGATGATCTTCTATACGTATCCATTCCTCTTCGGGTCTTTTGATTACTTTATTGTCCTTTTTATAGGTTTTATTATAAATAAAATCGCCCTTAAGTGTTTCTCGTTGCAATAACTCTCTAAGGACTTTATCATGCCATTGGTTACCTTCTTTGGTTGTAACCTTCTCTACAAGGTTTAACCTCTTTACAATAGATCTGGCACCTTCTCCCTCCAATGTCCAAGCAGCCATTTTTTTAATTATGAGTGATTCCTCAATGTTAATGACGAGTTCTCCTTCAATGACGTCATACCCAAAACAAGGACGACTAATGACTTTTTTTGTGTTATTCGCTATAGACATCATATTGTTTCTTACATTTTCAGAGATACGCTCACGTTCAAACTCAGCTACCATCCCAAGCATTTGCAGAACCAGTCTCCCAGCAGGTGTTGATGTGTCGAATCCTTCGGTTGCAGAGACATAATTGAAATTGTATTTGTTAAAATATTCATTTAATTTTAAAATATCAAATAGCTTTCTTGATAGTCTATCTAACTTCGTTGTTATAACAATCCCACAGGATTCCGTCTTTACTCTTTCTAGTAACTTCGTTAATTCAGGTCGATTGATATTCTTTGCACTGTATCCATCGTCAATAAAGAGAATAGGTTCATCCCATCCCATTGCCTTACAATAAGCTACAGCTCTCTCTTGCTGCTCAAATAAGGAATTACCCTTTTCTGCCTGTTCCTCTGTACTTACTCTTATATATGCTAGCGCTAACATCATTCACTCTCCTAGTTTATCGTTGAATGGTTTGAAATGCCCCATATAAACACCACAAACGCTAATTTCATATGGGAAGTACTCTTTTGTTTGAAATTCATTGTTTGCAGGAATTAATTTTATTTTTGCATCGTCTCCTGACCAATGTATTTTTTTTAACATTCCTTCTTCATTGTCATTTACAAGAGCAGCAACGATCTGTCCGTTGTAATCAGCCCATTGAGCACGACGGAAGTAAACTATGTCGCCATTTTCAATTCCTGCGTCTCTCATACTGTCTCCTTTAACATGTAATGCATAATCTGGTTGCTTTTTATTTGGATATGGAAAGTAAACGTAATCCTCTATGTTTGAGTCTGCAAGTAAACCTTCACCAGCACAAATTGTTCCGATAAGTGGTATTCCATGTGACTGGTACCCTCCATTGTCCACGCCAGCTAAAGAAGATTGGATATCTTTGGCCTGTACATTAAGTGATTCAGCTAATAATTGAATGATACTCGGAGTCATTAATGTTTTTTCATTTATGTAATCAGATATAGCGCTAGTTGATATCCCTGTTAGCTCACTTAATTCCTTTTGGGTTAAACCTTTTCGTTTGATAATTTTTCGCAAGTTGATTGCGATGTCCTTCATTATCTCTCGTTCTACTTCAGTTATTCTTTTTCTAGACAAGTTAATTCTCCTTTTTACGAATATATTTCCTTCTTATCAAAGTGTATATCCGTATTATACGGATTTTATACACATTTGTAAATGAAATAATCCGAGGTTTGCGGTTGACAATCCGAGATTACCGGATTAATATTAATCACAGGAGGTGAAACTAACATGACATTCAAAATTACACTACGAGCCGCCAGGATCAATCGAGGTCTTACGTTGAAGGATGTTTCAGAGAAAACAAGTAGATGTACAGATACAATATCTAAGTATGAAGCTGATGCTACATATGTGCCCCATGATCTCATGGTAATGTTGCTCGAACTGTATGATGTGCCGTATATCCATATTTTTTTTGGTAATGAATCCGAGTTTCTCGGATTAAGGAAGAAGAAAATTTCATAAAGGGGGGGAGTATTCCTTGAAACAAAAACCAGAAATGAAGATTGTCAAACGTACAGTTGTAGATATGAATGGGAATTTACTAGGTCATGACCCAAAGGAATTCCCGATTCTAACTAATAAATGTAAAGCGTTTGTTTTACTTTTGGAAACAGGGAAAGAATACAAAGTGGTTTGAGGCTATTGCCTATAAGGAGAATGAAGATGAAAGTACCTACGGAATTAATTCAAGATCGCTACTGGCGCGGAACTCTGCATTTGTTTTCTAAACAAAGTAAACTACAGCAGCATTTCACTACTAAGTATTTTGATGTAGCTGAATGCACAATCGATTCCACAGGTTTAAAACGGATATCGAAATCTTGGAGTCCATCTGAACGTTTTATGTTGGCGTTGGCATTACATATGTATAACGACTTCAACAAGGTGAATATGTCCGACATGGATCTCTTGGATGATCAGAATAAGAACCTTGTGTTTGAAGCTCTACGGCTAAGATTTTCATAAGAAGGGAGGGAGACGTTGCATGAAGCAATCAACACCTCAGCAACGGACGATACGAGATCAATTAAACGAATTGTACCGTCAAAAGCCGGACAATCCTTCTGGCTCTATTAAATTACAAAACAAAATTAATAGGCTGCAAGAAAGACTGAAGCTGATCGATCAAAGAGAGATTTCAAATTCTAGGCATAAAAAAAGACCACGCGTAGAGGCGTGATCGGCTTGAAAAAATTAATTACGTTTATTTTATCACAAAATTTATAGTTCGGAAAGACTTCTACTATTCACACCATGCTGGAGACGTTTTAAACACAACTATTATAATTTCTTGGAACTTCATAGAATTTCTCGGAAATTATCAGAAAGGTGTGGAAGAGAAAGGAAGAGTTGAATGGCTGAAAAGCGAATGATTTCAAAAGTAATATCTATTTCGGAGAAAGTTAATAATCTTCCAGATGTTTTTGATATCTTGCTGTTCACATGGATGATTCCTCATACAGATGACTTTGGACGAATGGCAGGATCACCCGGAAAGGTGAAAGCTTTAGTGGTTCCAATGCTGGATAAGACAAAGGCTGATGTACAAGCCTCCTTAGAACGTTTGGATAAAGAAGGGCTGATATTTTGGTATGAAGTTGATGGCGAAAGAATAGTTCAAATCATTAATTTTGAGAAACATCAACAGGGTTTACAAAAGAGAACTACTTCTAAATTCCCTGAACTTCCTAGAACTTCTGAGAACTTCACAAAAATTCCCTCTGAACTAAAGAGAACTGAACTAAAGAGAACTGAACTAAAGGGAACTGAAGAGAAGGGAATAGAAGAGAACATAACTGAAAAGACAGCTATCTCCACTTGGATCAATTTATACAAAATTAAATGCAAAGGCATTTACGAATTAGAACGAGCGGAATCATTCATTGGAATTTTAGAAATCCAGTTAATAGAGCTCATCATGAAAAGGTCGGAAGGTAAATCTATTCCATACTTCGAGTCAATAGCAAAAGAGAGCGTCCAAGAAGGGATTTACACTTTGGATGCTTGGAACTTGAAAAATAGTAAAAAGTCTGATGATGGGCGTTTAGATTTCATGAAGGACATTTAGGAGGGTAGCACATGCAAAGGGACGAGGCTAAAAAGGTATTTGCAAAGCTAGCATCTTGTTATCCGAATTGGAAAGTAGATAAGACTATTGCTGAAAATTGGATAGATGAACTTGAAACTGAAGACGCAGAGAATGCCTGGGCGAATGTGAAAGAGTACATACGTACAGAAAGGTATGCTCCAACTCTTTCAGACGTTATCAAGTCTAATGCAAATCTAGCAGCCGAGCGAGAAAAGGAACGAACTAGGAAAGCACTTCAAGATCAGGACAAGTTGCGTGAGAGCTTACCCAGAGAAACACCTTGGGTACGTGAAGGAATAAGTCGTGGAGACTGGATGAAGAAGGTTATAGAGGAAAATAGGGTTAAAGGATGAGTTACTACAGCATAGAAGCCGAACAAGCTGTATTGGGTGCAATTCTTATTTCACCTGACCTGATCTACGAGACAACCGCGGTTGAAGATGATTTCTACTACGAACCTAATCAAATTATATATAAATCTATGATTCAACTAAAAGAAGAAGAGAAAAAGGTAGATGTGGTTTCTCTCTCATCAAACTTAGGAGAAGAGTTACATGTTATCGGTGGCATCAAATATCTAGTAGAGCTGAGTCAATCAGTTCCTTCCATTTCAGATTTCGGATCATACGAGCGTATCGTGAAAGAAAAGTTTGTCATCCGTCACGGTATGGAATCTATTAAAAAAATATATAGCAACGGTAATGATAATCCAAAGGAATTTATCTCCGAGCTAGTTGGAGTTACTGAGGAACTAAGTGATCGGTTCAGAACTGATGATGGTTTTACGCATATTGGAGAAGGCCTTATTGAACATTCCGAAATATTGCAAGATAAAAAGTACGGTAGCAAACCACTTGGAGTGAGTACGGTCGGAACTGACTTGGACCTCATAACTGGCAAGTGGCAGAATCAAACTCTTAACATTCTCGCCGCTCGTCCATCGGTAGGTAAGACAGCAGCAATGCTTAATAATGCTGTTAAGAACGGTAAAGAAGGCATGACGGTCGCTATATTCAGCCTAGAACAGCCCAAGCAACAACTACTTGATCGAATGATTTCGGCTGAATGTAATATCGATGGAAGTCGCATTAAAAGTGGACAATTGCACGATGAGGAATGGGTTAAGTATACGATCGGGCTATCGATTCTATCGGAGCTTAATATTTACATCGATGATCGTCCAGGGTTAAGTATTCAGGAGATCCGTGCTTCTGTTCGTAAATTGAAAAAGAATAATCCGGAACTGATCGTATACATTGATTATCTCCAATTGATAAACGGCGGAAAAAGTTATACAAATCGTAACCGAAATGATGAAGTTGGTTATGTCAGTAATAGTTTGAAGCAGATGTCAAGAGAGAACGATTGTCCAGTCATAGCATTAGCACAGCTTAGTAGGGGCGTAGAGCAACGCCAGGACAAGCGTCCAATGATGAGTGATCTAAGAGAGTCGGGAAATATTGAGCAGGATGCAGACACCATATCATTCCTCTACCGCGACGATTACTACAATGCAGGGACTGATAAAAAAAACATTATTGAAATAATAGTCGCTAAAAATCGTGAAGGACAAACAGGGACAGCAGAAATGGTTAACCTGAGGAATTACAGTAAATTCCTCGACTACGATTACAGACCAACTCGGTAAAGTTGATAGATTTGGAAAGGGGAATAGAGAATGAATCCTTTCTCCAAGGACCGAGCACCACCACATCTAAGTGTTGAACCGAGATCATAAATAAAAATATAGAAACGGAGCGATATACATGAAAACAAATATTAATATCGGAACTTTAGCTGGAGGAGCTGTAGGGGAACGCTTAAACATTGAACTCCAAAAGGTAGCGGAGAACATCTTGGACCCAAATACAGAATGGAAAAAGGCTCGTAAAGTGACACTTACAATCACGCTTAAACCGGATGAAGAAAGAGAAATCGCTCTTGTTGGTGTAGATGTTAAAACAACTCCTGCTCCAGCGCACGGAATAGCTACTAAGCTAATCTTTGGTGTTGAGGGTAACGGAAATGTAGTAGCAGCGGAACTAGCATCCGGCATGAAAGATCAGATGATGATCGACAATGATGGCGATATAGCGGACGACAAAGGCAACAAAGTGTCTTATCTAGAACGCAAACAATCACAAGGGGGCAACTAATTATGATTAAAACTGCATTGCAATACCTTATCGGACTTGGAAACCAAGAAACTATGGAAATTAACGGTCAGAAATTTTCTAACCAACCACTTAATCTTCTTAGAAAACCAACACCTTCAGCATTGACAGTACGTAGTCTATCCGGTTTTGTAGATTACCTAAAATCCAATTATGATTCTCCAGGATCATTGATGGTCCACGTAGAGAGCCCAACAAAAGTATCAGCATTTAGTTCTTTCAATGAGGATCTAGCAAGACATAACTATATCGAAGCTGAAGCGTTACTTCCATCAATACGGTTTGGGAACTGGACAGATGTTGAGGAATTTAACATCATGCTGCAATCTTTATTCGTTCCTAACGAAGATCGCGCTTCTCTACTCAAGGTAGTGGGCAACGTGAAGGAAGATGCAGTACAGAATATTAGTGACGATGGAATTTCTCAGCAAGTTACTGCAAAGACCGGGGTTGCCACAGTTTCAGCCGTAACCGTTCCTAATCCGGTCACTCTTTTCCCATACCGCACTTTTGTAGAAGTTCAGCAACCAGAGTCTCTATTTGTATTCCGAATGAAAACTGGACCTGCTGCGGCATTATTCGAAGCAGATGGTGGAGCTTGGAAAGTGGAAGCTATGGACACGATCAGAGGATATCTGCAGGAACAGCTTAAAGAAGAAATCGAATCAGGCAAGATCGTACTTATTGCATAACAAATCAGATTGGGGCGGCTTCGGCTGCCCTATCCTATGAGGAGATATAACAATATGATCGTTTACATTTCCGGACCCATGACAGGAATTGAAGAATTTAATTATCCTCTATTCAATAGCACGGCAAAAACACTAAGAGAGCAAGGACACGAAGTTATAAACCCAGCAGAGATAACACCATTAGAGGCTACTTGGAACGGATTTATGAGAGCAGACATAAAAGCGCTTATGGATGCGGATACCGTACTACTACTTCCGGGATGGGAAAAGTCGAACGGTGCGAATGCTGAATTTTACCTTGCAGAATTGCTAGATATGAAAATTTATAAGTTCGAATCGGACATCGAACTTAATGGTGCATTGGAATGGAATGAAGTAGTTTAGTCTCATTCAGATAGTTGAGGAAGGGAGACAGTCAAACATGTGGATCACGTACGAATGTGAGAATGACGAATGTCGTCGTAAGTTTGCTGTAGAGGACGATCTAGAAGAGCCAGCGTGCCCAGAGTATTCAGGCACAAACTGCAAAGAGATGAATGCGCAGTAGACACAAAAAACGACATAAGGAGGGTTAAAAATGTTTGATTCTAAAAAATAAAATGCTGATGCGATTGTATGTCCTCATTGTGAAAAAGTTCATGGAGATGATTACATTGAGGTTGGTGATATGAGTGGTGACTTTGAAATGGAATGCGAAAAATGTGGTGAAACTTTCAAAGTCGATTTTTATAGTGTTTTTTGGTTCAAAACAGAAAAGAAGTAGTGTTATATTCCGAAGAAACTATGATACTTAACTGAATAGGGAGATTACATTGATGAATATGGTTTTGATAGTCGGAATATTAAAAACAATTTTAGGAATAGCTATGGTTTATTGTT
>NZ_FTNK01000050.1 GCF_900156375.1 Paenibacillus macquariensis | reverse complement strand
CTGCGGATCCGGAGGACCAGGATCTGTGGGAGTTGTAGCATGATGTGATTCGTCTTCAGTAGCAGCCAGTAACCGGCCAATAGAAAAGAGTTGGACATAATCGAGGGAATGTCCAAATATTAATCTGCTCTCAGCAAAAAAATAAAGACAAGAGCTTATAGGCTCTTGTCTTTATTTTTAGAAATTAATTTAGAATCAGGATTGAAAACAATAACTTCTTCAATTTTCAAATGATAAGTTCTACATAAAGATTCTATTATGTCACTTCGAATAGGAAATCTATCTTTACTAATTTTTGCATAAGTCCTTGAAGAGATATCACAATCATTCATTACTTCTCCGTTGGTTTTTTTGTTTTTTACACACCAAATACGGAAGGGTTCAAAAGAGAACATACAGATCACCTCATAGTTAATATAACACAAAATATTTTATTAAGGGAAATCATTCTTTACAATAGTAAATAAATTTGTACTAAAGTATAGACAGCTTGAATAAATTGGTATAAAATAACATTAAAGAGTCCTTTTGGGGAGGAGAGATCTAATAAATGTTAGTTCATAAAATAACTAAAAAGGATCAAATACAGAGTGCCATCGAAAAAAAGAGAAAAGAGTTAAATGAATTATCAGTAACCAATTTTTTAGATTCCAAGGTTATTTTACAGGTTTCCAGAGAAATTGATAATCTTCATAATTTGTTTGAAGAAGAAAAAAGAAAAGAAAAAGGGCCGACTGCTTAGGCAATCGACCAGGTAATGAGACGTGAAATTTGCCGATCCCACGTCTCTCTATTATACAATGACAGGAGAGAAATGAAATGATAGATTTAATTGGTTTCTTTATTTTTATAACAACTATAGGGGTTAATATCTGGTGCTTCAAAGAATGTCGTAAAGAGGAATTAACAGCATTGGTTTATGTACCTGAATATAAATTAAGACAAGGTCCCGTTCAAGTAAAGTGTTTGTATATTGGAATTGAATCTACTGGTCAGAAGGTTTTAAATCGGAGTCTATCAAGTAATTAAATAATTACAATACCATCAAGGTTAAATTAAGTATAATTAAACTATGTAATAATTCGACACGGAAAAGGAGTGTTTATATTTATGAAAAAGTCATTATTTTTGATCTTGTGCGTAGTGATGGTAACTGTTCTTAGTGGAACTGTCTCAGCATCATCGAAAGCTGTAAGTGTAGTAGTAAATAAAAAACTATTATCATTTCCAGATGCAAAACCTTATGTGGAAGGTAGTAGAGTTATGATCCCGGTGAGGTTCGTATCGGAAGCACTTGGAGCAAAGGTTGATTATAAAAATAAAACAGTTCTAATCGATAAAGATGGAAAGAACATAAGTATGAAAGTAGATAGTAAGATAGTACTAGCAAATGGGAAAAAAATTATATTAGATGTACCGGTACGAATTAAAGAAAATCGGACGTTTGTTCCTCTTAGATTTGTTTCTGAAGCGTTGAATGCAAAAGTAGAATGGAATGTCGAGAAATATCTTGTTAGTATCACAACCTCGAACAGCACATCAGGTGAAGCGGAACCTGATTCTTCAGGGAAAGAATTAAAATGGGGTCAATATACTGAGCTTGGAAAGGTACTCTTTAAGAATAATATGAGAGTAGCGAATGAACACCTTATATTTACAATGCCAGAAAATGCACAAGGAATATTATATAAACCCGGAAATGGTAACGGTGAAAAATTAATAGCAAAGAAAAATTATTCTCTTCCATTAGGTGAAAATCAAGGGTACATTATGCTGACAAAAATCTATTCTGAAAAAGATTATATTGAAGGATATGCAGTTTACTTAGATGTAAAATCTGAAAACTTAGATGGGCATTATAATGAGCTGAAAAATGATGCTGTAGTTAGTTCAACATTAATTATCAATGGAAAGATGGAGATAACTGAAGCAACGCTTACTAATGTAATTAAAGATGCCGTGAAAAAGTTCAATTAGTCTCATGAAATGTGGATCATCGATCAGATTAGCTGGATTATATAATATTTGTCTAATTACGTGGTAAAATATAGCTTCAAAACTATAGGAAAGAAGTGGAAATAGTTGCTGGAGAAATTTTTGCGTAATATATTGGATCTTGAAGAATTTGAACGTTCAGAAATGCTAGGTATTTCTAATGGTTTAATCCTAGATTCTCAATTAAAGAAACTTGCGAAAACACTATCCCAAATAGTGGACGATTCCACTACTCCTGCATATACTAGGTTAGATACCTTGGACAGAATTAGTAGATATGTAGATTCGGCTAAAAAACACTCAATAAAAGATGACAGAACAGGAGAGTTAAAACCTGTAGTCAGTCAATATATGATCGTTCGAGTAAATTTTGCTGGTTTAGGATCCGAATTAGACAATATACACTACGGAATTGTTTGGAATGCGGACAGAAAAAGAGATCATATCAGTATTATCCCTACAACGAGTTTTAAGCCAGCATCTACTTTGGAAACCGGAGAGACTTTCAATATCGGGAAGGTTGGATTTCTGAGTGGAGAGACGGTTGTGTTGATGAACCAAATCACGAGTGTGAGCCGTAAACGTATTAGAACTGCTCGTCATTTTAATCCTACTTCAGATAAAAAAGAATTGGTAAAATTATCACTACTTCAGCAAAAACGAGTAATGGAAGGATTCCGCATCTACGGTTTAAAAGAAGAATCTCTTAGTTCAAAATACATCCGGAATAGCTTCTCTGATCGCTTACCTATGTTTGATGATCCAGAACTACAGTATCAGCACTTACACAGACCAATCATAGAAATTGAAAATACTAAGGATTTGGTGGTATACCGACTCTATGATAGCGAACAGGAATTTAATTTGCATCGAAAACCATTTCAATTAATGGATTCAACTCGTAATAATGTAATTAAAGATTGGGTAGAAGCAAAAGCGATTTGGGATCCAGACACTGAGACTTTTGTAAAAGAGCGTGACGAAGTACGGAAAGATGCATATATAGTGATTCAAGATGCTATCGAAAAATTTGTAACCTCTGAAATCAAATCCGATGAAGTAACAGCCTAATTTAAAATAGATTAATGTTGTATTTCCCAAGGATATATGATATTGTTTATTTACAGTAGTAAAGACGGAACGAAAACACATGCCCCATGGTGGGCCGCAGAAACACAGATCATGCCCCATGGTGGGCCTCGAATAAAACCTTTACCTTTTGGTAAAGGTTTTTTTCATTTCTCTGGATCATCCTCGTCAGAGGGGAAATAACCGAGTAGTTGACCACAAATGGGGCAAATCTTCGTAGATTCTCTATTAAGTACGTTTGCTGTTTCAAATGCAGCCTCTGAAGAAGTCGCATCAAGGACAAAGGTTATTTTACTATAGGTGCAGTCCATATAATCACAGCTAGAAACCACGCTATGTTTCATATTTAATAAACCCTCCATGTCTATGTACACATCCTCATTATTAACGCTTATTACCCAATTAATGCAACTGGATATCCATCGGTGAATGTATTAGAAATTGAATGTGATATAGACACGCTCTTAAGACACTAGAACCGAGTGAATACTATCATCTTCGGCACCAAATATACTTTTATACTTTTTTGGTGCCGAAAATGATTAAAACCTTAAATAAAAACGTATAATGACTGAGAATAGCAATGATTTGATTATTTTAATAATCCAATTAATGCATATAAGCTTAGTTGTAGTTCAAACGATGTTCCGTTTTTAGTTTTTATTTTCAACTTCATTTAATCACCTCTTCCTCATAAATTAGTAATACGCCTAAAATTATCGTATTTAATAAGATTGTAGATTTTATGATTGAATATATTCCAAATGGTAATTTGATAGTGGTCGAACAAATCAAAAATAGCATGTGGCGCAAACGTGGCCACATGCTATTTCTTGTTATTAATATGGGATTAAATCTTGAATATCGTATAAGGAGATGCACGTTTTATCTCCAGCTAAATCTAAAAGGGTTAACGTATGGGTATGCGGATCGATGGAGCGAATGCAGCCGCGAATGTCATGGAATCGCTTATTATTGTAGTAGTGTACTTGTATCGATCGTTGATCACTCCAGGAGTGCATGAGAAGTGTATTTAATTCTTCAAGACGATCCTCATCTAATACCGGTTGCCGTATATCCTCTTGTTCAGCTACCCATTGTTGCAACATGGCGGTGTGCTCAGGGATCATGAGGGAAGTCCATTTTTTGTGACCGCGATCATGGATCATTGTGTATGTCCTCCAATTTTTTGAGCACTACTTATCGCGGTACCGGATTCAGTTAGCGAGCAAGCCCTCATAACGGAGGCCTTGCCGTATCTGGATTGAATACCATCTAGAGCCTTACCAAGTCGGAGTAGCTTTTCATCCTCCGGACCTGTAAATAGATCGAGTTGAATGACCTCATCACTTACCAAGTTTGTCACAGATATATGAACAGTGCGGATCAAGCCACTTATGTTTTCTTTATTCATTATTGCAATACATGCGCGAGATAGATGTTTAGAAATATTAGTTGCTTCAGGGAGCGTAGTCGAATGATTAAACCCACGGATCTCTTCCGTTTTGCTATAGCCTATGGCTAAAGATACCGTTCTTGCCGCCTTATTTATTTGCCGAAGCCTGGTAGCAATCTTATCGGAAATTTCATAAATCACCGTTAAAGCTTCTTCCTTACTATAGTCTCTCATGAGGGTGATGCCGTTTGAGAAACCTTTACGTACATCTTCCCTGGGATCCACAAGCACCGGACTTAAATCGATTCCCCAGGCATGATAGTAAAGCTGCTCACCCATCACCCCGAACCTCCTTTTTAAGATGTCCAGTGGATATTGTGCAAGATCTCCAAGAGTCATAATGCCAAGACGGTTTAAATGTCGCTTCATCTTTGACCCGATTCCCCAAATGTCCCCGATAGGCAGCGGCCACAATAAACGTTGTACATCCTCATATCTACACTCCGCGATCCCAACCTTTTTGCTGATACAATCCATTGTCATTTTTGCGACAACCTTGTTGGGTCCGATTCCTATCGCGCAGGGAAGTTTTAGTTGCTGGAGAATGTTCATTTGTATGTGTTTGGCAATGTCGTAAGCACTCCCATACGTACGCTCAAGGCCCTGACAAAAAAAGAAGCTTTCATCGACGGAGTAGGTATGAATAGCTTCGATTGGGACGTACTGATTGAGCAATTTTGTGAACGCCATAGACGTTTCTAAGTATAATCCCATGCGTGCAGGTACGATATGAATACGTGGGTCTTTTGGGATTTCAAATAATCGGTTTCCGGTCTTGATGTTAAATTCACGTTTTAACGCTGGGGAGGCGGCAAGCACGATACTTCCCGATCGTTCAGTATCTCCAACAACCGCGAGTAGGGTAGTCAGTGGATCCAAATTACGGTTTACGGCTTCAACCGAAGCGTAAAAAGATTTCATGTCGATACAGAGCACTTTATGCTGAGGAAACTGACTGTAATCCATTTTAATGGTAACTCCTTCCGAATGAAGAACATTTGTTCTTATTATATCACGAAATCAATAAACGAATACAAGAGGTATTTATTTACTTGAAACTCGTCGTCTTCTCTATACAGAAGATGACAAGTTGTGATATAATGGAAGAAACAAACCTGCATTCTACCGTTTCATAAGAACGAAAAATCTTGTCGTCTTTTATAAAATGCAAAAGAAGGAGTTCAAATGTCACAAATGTTCGACCATTTTATTTTGCAGCTAGATCAGTCGGGAGTAGCCGAACGGACAGTAACAAATTACCAGTCAACGTGGAATGTATTTTCCAAATGGATTATGAAGAGTAATCCAGGTTTAAGAGATCCAGGAATGGCAACGCAAAAGGATATTTCTGATTTCAAAAAAGAAATGCTTATTTCCGGAGGAAGAGGAGGTAAGCCAGCATCACCAGGCACGATGCAACTCTATTTTGTTCACCTCAATGCCATCTTTCGTTTTTTTGCTCAAAAGGGATTTATCCCAGATAATCCGGTTGGGCCAATAAAAAAACCTCCTGCAGCTCGCCGAACTCCTAAATGGCTTTCCCGAAATGACCAAAACGCGTTTCTAAGAGAGGTACGTAAAAGCGCGGATAAGAGGGACTATGCAATTGTTATAGTGATGGTACGAGCTGGATTGCGTGTACATGAACTGAGCGATCTCCTGAAGACCGAACTAACTATGAGTCCACGAACGGGGAGCGCATATATTCGTGGGAAGGGTTATAAGGATCGGGAGGTTCCCCTTAATGCAGAGGTTCGGTCTGCATTGGAAAGTTATCTGGCAGACCGGATCGATAACAGCCCGTATGTATTTGTATCTCAACGCTCTAAAAAGTTCTCTGTCCGTGGAATACAACACATTGTTGAGAAATATCGTGTTCGAACGAAGATTGAACATCTATCCTGTCACAGCCTCCGGCATACGTTTGGACACGACTTAGTTGCTGCAGGAAACGATCTCCAAAAAGTGGCCATGTTGATGGGGCACTATAAAGAAGATGGGACACCTAATATTTCCATGACGATGATTTACACGACACCTGGTGCGGAGGATTTAGAAGCTGCGGTGGAGTCGATCAGCTGGACATGAGATTAGATGAAAGGAGTGGAACCAGTTGAGTAGCACTATAAGTGAATTTTGTAAGCTGAAGCTTGAAATAAGGGATTTCCTAAATCAGACATCTAATTATATAGAAGTTAGTGAACTCCAAATAAAGGATATGGTTAAACAATCGCATTATACAGTGTACCATGAAGGTGATTCTTACGATTTTTATGGTATGGAAAATGAATCTTACTGGTTTCCTATAACATTAAGAAATTCAGTATTTGTTACGCTTTATGGATTCTTAGAACATATTCTCATTAAAATGTGCAAAACATTGGAAGTAATTAAAAGGATTTCTCTAAGCGTTGAATCTTTTATAGAGGATAAAAATAATTACGGATCTAAAGTAGTTAAAGCTAGTAATTATATTTTAAGTGTAGCGAATATCTATTTCCCGCATCGGTTGTCTGAGTGGACTCATATAAAAAATTGCGGTGTTTTGAGGAATTCTATTGTCCATAATTTCGCAAAAAAAAATGATAGAGTAAAATCTTTGCTCCCTATGAGTGGAATAACAACTGAAATTAAAGATATAACTAACGAAGTGTTGGATTTTGATTATATGGGAAAAGCATATGGCGTGTCTCAATTGAACTTTGACAATAGTTTTTTTCTACTATCCAGTTTCAGTAAAGAGTTTCTAAATTCATTTGCAACATTAATGAATAATTTTTTTCGGTGAATGCTTCGTTATTAGACGGAAAACACGATGCAAAGCTAGCATCATTTAATTTTACAATCTAACTAAAGGTTTATTGACTTATTTTGAACAACAGGGTTGAACCACGCTGAGTTTTGAGGAAGTTGAGG
>NZ_FTNK01000051.1 GCF_900156375.1 Paenibacillus macquariensis | reverse complement strand
GCATAGTGACCAAGGATTCCAGTATACATCCCGCCAATATAGTCAGCTGCTCAAACGATACAGCATCCAAGCCAGCATGTCCCGGAAAGGAAACTGTTGGGACAATGCATGTATGGAGAACTTCTTCAGTCATTTTAAAGCAGAGTGCTTCTACCTTCATGTTTTTCATTCTGTAAAGCAGGTCGAACACGCCGTTAAGCAGTACATCCATTTCTACAACCATGAACGCTTTCAAAAGAAACTAAACAACCTGAGCCCCTACGAATACAGGACTCAGGCTGCTTAAATATTGCTTTTTGTTAATTGTCTACTTGACAGGGGTCACTTCACCGA
Organism: Paenibacillus macquariensis; assembly: GCF_900156375.1. Taxonomy (GTDB): domain Bacteria; phylum Bacillota; class Bacilli; order Paenibacillales; family Paenibacillaceae; genus Paenibacillus_AQ; species Paenibacillus_AQ macquariensis. Next base: position 6,742 of record NZ_FTNK01000051.1, on the reverse strand, counting down.
AGCACCTGCTTATCAATGTGTATTATTCAACTATCGTGTCCCGTTAGCTCAACAACCTACAGATTTCTGTAATACAGAAATACTTTCCTTGAGGAACGCTTTATTTTTTTCAATTCCCCTGTTTTTACACCAGACAACAGCACTAAAAGCATCGTAAAAATCATAAAAGGGAAGTATCGTCTCTAATTCCATTAGGGGACGAATTGTTGAATACCCCTCTTTATACGAAACTCTACTTTGAGGATTTACTTCCCAAACATATCGATTAATTTTTGTGAAATCTATTTCAGAGGATCCTCCCCGTGCACTCTCAAAGTGATTAATACATTTTTCGAAAAGTCCTCTCTCAAGGACTTCCTTACAAGGTTTTGTCAACTTTTCAAAGTTATTTTTTATGTAAAGTCTCCAATTGTTCTGATTAAGAAATTGAAACCCGTCTAATCCTTCAACACCATACCACGGCATTTTAATTTCATGCAGCTTTGCATGATATACCCCAATTTGAAATGCCAGTTCATCGTCAATATTACCTGTACACGGTATTCCTTGAATCTGAGATAAAAGTAAGGCGCCGGAAATGAAGTCATCCCCACTCCAGAAGTCTAATACTTTTGGAACTGGTAATACCTCGCTCAACATTTCAAGCATACGATATTCACGATACAGTTTATCCCTATTATAAGGGATCTTCGCATATACAGTTTCTCCACTAGTAAGATTCAGTTTGTATACTTGTGAACTAAAAGACTCAGGAACATTATCTACACTTAAAACATTAAGGTTAAATCTTCCTATGATCGTTTGTATTAAGTTCAAATCGCACCTCGCGTGTTTAGAATGATGCCTTAATTTGCTTATCTACCATTTCCACATTATTTTGAACAATTCTGCCCGTTAGTTTAATAAAAAAGAGCAGGCTACGTTGTACCTGCTCATCATTGTGTGTTATTTAACTATCGTCTCCCGTTAGCGCAACAATTATATTTTCAGTGAAAAATCGAACTTCTTATTTATTACTACATCATAATAATTGCGATAATCCCTACTATAATACACAGAATTCCACTTATAAATTGTCCTAATCCTGAAGCTTGTCCCATTAGTATGAAATTGAATATGTTTTTACTTTTTCGATTTTTCCCAAATAAACCATCTTCTGTTCTCATAAGATAAAGACCCCAGACTATTAAAACTACCCCAAAAATAAATAATATAATAAACATTAATGTTCCTCCGTTGTTTGTTTCATATGTGCATCTTTATGAAATGTATTATTTGTCATCTTCATCAAAAATAAACGTTTCTTCAATTGATAAATTAAAAACTAAAGCTATTTTATACGCAAGTAGCACAGATGGATTATACTTTTGTTTTTCTAATGAGATGATTGTTCTAGAAGATACACTTACTTTATCAGCTAACTCTTGTTGAGTTATTCCATGTTCTATTCGTAATTGTTTTACTCTATTTTTCATTAAATATCTCCTTAATTAAAGGACATGATTATAATATTTTCTAGAACCAAATTCACTAATGATTAAAGATATTAAAACAATTAATAATGCAGTATTTGTAGGGATTACCACAAAATTAGTTGAAAACATAATAATTAAAATTTCATACATCAAAAAACGCATTGAAAAGTGAGCAACTTTTCCATCAATTAAAATATCTCTTTCATCATATTCCTTTGACACTTCCTTTTCTATTTTTTTGTTATTGCGGGGGTTAAGGTAAGAAATTATTGAAATTAACAAAATTATTCCACCTATGAATAACATGACATAACCAAAATTAAATCCTTCCGATGTATCGAGATTTATTTGAATAAACCCCAATACCATTAATAAGGTTGATACTAAAAGTCGCTGTATGAATAGTTTTTTCAAATGTACCTCTCCTAACTAACTAATTCTTCTGAAGTGAAGTTTATTTCACGTGAAGTTGACTTCATAACAATATCTTTTTTCAAAACAAATATCAAATGGTAAATAATAGTGCTTTAAGTGACGGAATATTTCATCATTTGAACAATTTTAGTTGTAATAGTGTTCAACTAAACTGCCCGTTAGCTTAATCACGAACATAAAATACCCCGCCGACCAATTAAGGTTAGTGGGGTATTTCACTGATGTTTTCGGATTGCATAACGAAGCTTCCGTATATGTTACAACTAATATAATACATTTGGGACAATCTATTAATTACTACTATTTTCTGCGTATAAATTTAGAAACAGAACGCACTGGTAATGATAACCAACAAAATGAACAGAACTAAAATTGCCGCTGTATTACCACCAACACCGCAACATCCGCCAAATCCTCCAAGAACTCCACCCATAGTAATTCCTCCTTTTACTTAGAATACACCTTACTATATGGATAAATATAAAATTGAGATTGGATTTAATGGCAAGAAAGATTCAGCCTTCGCTCATGCCCTATGGTGATTTTGTTGCTCAGGAGAAGTTTCCTTAGCAATAAAGGCGAAGGCTTAATGTAACAATAAGCCTAGCATCCATATCAGTGAATATAGCCAACCATAAAGTCAACCATCCATGGACGATCAGAATCAATACAAGAAGTTTAATTCCCAGTGATAGCGTATTGTGAACTTATCCCAAAACCACAAAAAAGAGTATCCGGAAGGATCCGAATACTCTATCTTAATTCTATTACAAAATTTATTGCTATTTCTCATTCTTCTTTTTGCCAAAGAGATCAAAGATAATTTTTGCATTGTCGGTATTGTCAATGAGTCCAGAGAATTTTTCTTTTTGTGGACCGAACGCATACACTGGAACATCTTCGCCAGTGTGCCCACCGGTAGTCCAGCCAGTGTTGCTGCGCTCGTTAAAAATGGCTTCAATTGCAGTATCTATTTTGCTTTGATCTTTTGAAACCGATGCATCCTGCACAGACTTTATTTCTGCTGCGCTCAGTTCTAGAGCGATATACTTTTTCAGCGTGTCTTCCACATTGGCTCCTGCCGCGATTTCCTTAGCGATGAAATCCGGAGTACGTTTTGCAGCTTTAATCGCATCTGGGTCAAAATTATATTTTCCATTTGCTGCAACCGACATACCACCAGTGGAGTGATCAGCAGTAGCAACAACTAATGTATTTTCATCTTTCTTTGCAAAATCAATCGCTGCTTTAAAAGCTTTCTCAAAATCCTGCATTTCACTCATAGCAGCAACCACATCATTATCATGTCCTGCCCAGTCGATTTGGCTTCCCTCTATCATCAAGAAGAAACCGTCTTTATCTTTATTCAAGCGATTTATTGCAGCGTTTGTCATGTCTTCTAAAGAAGGTGTGTTTTGGTCACGATCAATAGCTTTATCTAACCCACCTGCGGCAAATAAGCCCAGTACCTGATTATTTGTATCTTTCAAAAGGGACTCACGGTCAGTTACATAGCTGTAACCGTCCTTTTTAAACAATTCGGGTAGGTTTCGATCTTTACGCACGAAGTTGCTCAGTCCTCCGCCAAGCAGTACATCCACCTTATGCTTTCCATTGATCATTTGATCATAGTAATCATCTGCGATAGCATCCATGTTTTTACGATTGATATCATGTGCTCCAAATGCAGCAGGAGTGGCGTGTGTAATTTCAGATGTGGCTACCAAACCAGTTGCTTTTCCTTGCTCTTTCGCCTGCTCTAGGACAGTTTTCACTTCTGTATGGTCATTATCAACCGCGATGGCAGCATTATATGTTTTTATTCCTGCGGACATTGCCGTAGCAGCAGAAGCCGAGTCGGTAATATTTTCATGCTCGTCTTCAGGGTAAGTCATTTGGTTACCGACTAGATATTTATCGAATTCCGTTTTTTCCATGACCGGCGTAGACGGATCGTCTTTTATGTAGCGATAGGCTGTTGTGTACGGTACACCCATACCATCCCCAATTAAGAAAATAACATTCTTAATTTTGCCTTTTTCTTTGTTTTGCCCCGCTATTGCTGGATCGACCAGAAAACCTGATACCGTGGCAGTAACCGTAAGGGTTGAAACAACCGCAAATGCTACGAGTTTCTTAGAATATTTTTTCATAATGATCCCCCTCTATTTGATTAATTGTTTCTCGTTGCTTACAAGTAATCTTAATGGACAAGTATTAACGGAGGTTCGTTATTATGTAAATTTTAATTAAAATTTTTCTCACTTGACTCTGCCAAATCAATAGTAAAAATATGTAAATAACAAAAATACAAAGTACAATAATAAAGTAACTTGAATACATGAAACTTATTGATTGTGAAATAACACTCACAGAACCCTCCGAATTCCATCAGGACTATATCAAGATCCTTTATGTCCTTCTAGGGATGTTTAGGACATCTGAAGTACTCAAAATAAGTTAAGCTTTTTTTGTCCGAACAGGACGATACTGTTCATCTTTCTTATTGAACTAACGGGCAGGTTAACGTAAGAAACATATTTCTCATACTTCAATTCCAAGTAATGGTAATATAGAGTTGGAGTTATGAAAAATATGTTTTATCGTTAAGAATGGATGAATGTAAATAGTACATATGGAGGTAATTAAGTTTGAAGACTCACTACTATTTCAGTTGGTTTAATGATATTTTTCCAGAGAAGCTGGTCAAATTGTTGCATGAGGATATAACAGACAGAAAATCGCTTGTTATGATTAGCGCTCAACCGTCTGGTTATAAAGATGAGCAAGTTAACAGTGATGATGTTTTTGAAAGGACATGGTTTAATCAGGCTAACATTATTTTTAATGAATATCATTTCATTGATTACCGCATGCAGAAGGAAGATGCCCAGCGATTCATTCAAAACGCTTCTGTCATTTTTTTATGCGGTGGATATCCTGTTTTGCAGAACGATTTTTTGGCGGAATATGAATTATCGGATGTTATTAAAAACAGCAATGCCGTTATAATGGGTGCCAGCGCTGGCGCGTTAAACATGGCTGCCAAATGGTTAAGCTTGAAAGAGACTGGCAATGAAGTTGAAACAAGTACTATTTATGATGGTATTGGCTTTAATCATTTTGCCTATGAATCTCATTCTAAACGCGACTACGCCACGTTTGTTCAAGGCTACCTGTTCCCCTTGTCTGAAGAGATTGATGTTTATGCTGCAGAACAGGAGAGCGCTATACGTGTAAAGGACGGCAAAATAGAAATAATGGGTCCTGTATATTTAATTTCCCACTCAAAGATTCAAAAATTGGTTGAGACGCTCTAATTAGGGTGAGTGGCTGTGACCTAACAGAATTAATTCCTCCTGATGTATAAAATCAATCAAGGCTTACAGCGAATCATCCAAGGTCTCCTCTCTATGATTGGAATACTTGTTTGTAAACAAATGCAATCTTATTATCTCCAGGACTTATTGTCGGGCAGGAATATCGAGAAATGGAAACGAATAAATGATTTAGCATCCCAAAATAGGTTTATTAACGTGATTTCAACATTCGATTTATGTAAGCATCATTAAACTAAAAGGAGTAACTTTTACTATGAAGGATTTACATAATTTTGTATCAGATTACACGAAAGATAAGAAACATTTACATCTTGCTATCGGGATTATTAGGGAGGGAGATATTGAATACTTTTCGTTTTGTAATAGTAAAAAGAAAAGTATGGTCCTTCCTGAGAATATGTTGTTTGAAATCGGATCCATAACCAAAGTTTTTACATCAATACTTTTATTAGAAATGGAACAGGAAAAACTGCTTTCCTCGGATGACATGGTTGGTAAGTTTGTGCAGAACGCTGAAAACGATTATTTGAATAAAATTACCTTGAGAAGCCTTGCTACTCATACCTCTGGATTACCTATATTGGCAACCAACCACATTTTGGCTAAAAAAAGATCGAATCCTTATTCAATGTATACCGAGCAAGATTTAACTGCTTTTTTATCTAATGCTGACTACACGGATAGCATTGGTTCGTTTGGATATTCCAATATCGGTATGGCCATACTGGGAAACATTCTATGTAAGGTGTCAGGAAGCAAGTATGACGAACTGTTAAAAAAATATATAACGAGTCCATTAAAGATGAATGAGACAGCCGTTATGCTTGATTCAGAACAGGATGGCAGGTTTTTGAATGGACATGCTTCAACTGGGAAAAGAGTCCCTCATTGGGATCTTTCTATACATGAAGGAGCTGGGGGTATTAAGTCATCTGTTAGCGATTTGAGTTTATTTGTCCAAGCCAATCTAAATGATGATAATCCGATAGCCTCTACACTACAAAAAAGTCATCTCCCTATATGGATCGGAAATTCAAACCGTTATTTTGGCTGGGGTGAGGATAAACTTCTAGATAAAGGTATCCTCTGGCATAACGGGGGTTCAGCTGGTTTTAATAGTTATCTAGCTTTCAACAAGGAACTCCGTGTAGGAGTTGTATTGCTATCAAATTATTCTTTTTTCTCGAATTCTCTTATGGATTATTATTTTGCTCAATTAATAAAATGGATTACTAAAAAAGAACCTTCTCAAGGAACTATGATAGACTCTACAGGTAAAAAAATATTTGAAGCAGTCATATGTAGAGAAAAATCATTAAGCTAACGGGACACGATAGTTTAACAATTTTGCTAACTATGATTGAAATCAATCAACACAAAAGAGACCGCAAAGGCATAATGAACTGTGACCCGTAAGATGGAAACTTTGAAAAAAGTGACCCTCTTGCGGGTCATTTGTGTTTTAATCGAATTATCTAAAAAAGCGGAGGT
>NZ_FTNK01000065.1 GCF_900156375.1 Paenibacillus macquariensis | reverse complement strand
GAAATCTACTCACTCGTTGTTCAGTTTTCAAAGACCAATTATTTCGTTTTGTCAGCACCAGTTCTTCTCGGCGACAACTTCTATATCATATCATGTCCGGTTCGTTTATGCAAGCTTTTTTTTCGTTTGAGTTTCATTCGATATTGGCTTGCCGATTCAATAAATGTATTATTTGTTGGCCGGACTAATAATATATCACGGCGCACAAAGGAATGCAAGTCTTTTTATAAACTAATTTCAAACTGTTTTATATAACGTCGATGTCAATCCAAATGCGACAGGGTTCCCATGAATAATTAGTACACAGTCCTCCTCTTAAGACATTTCCTTAACCGGTTGTTAACAGAAATGAATGCTGTTGCCAGTTCGTCATTGGTCACCTCATCAAATCCTTTTCCTTTAACAAAAGAACACTCAAAGAAGACCATTTCCATTCTCATAGAAGCCGCTTTGCTAGGATGAATAGTGTTTTGCAAAATAGACATCGATGTTGTGAGTAAACTCAAGCGATGGATATCGGATATCAGGCAAATTCATTCCCATGATCAATCGTTTCAATTTAATGGATACTAAGGTGGTGCATCACTAAAGGCATTTCTATAGAAAGTACTCTTCGTTAGGTGTTTTATTAAATACATATACTCGTGTTACAAACTCATTAGGATTACAATGCCCCTCTCTCTTCCCGCGGTTATAGACAACGGTGCCGTATCTCCATTATGTATACGTCACATGAAATTCTACTTCCTTTCGGTACTGTTTAATCAACTTACCCACTATATACCTTCTTCATGTTTCATTAGGTAAAGTAGGTGACGATGAAATTATGCAATCTAGACAACTTTCAAATTATCAAAGTAAACTACATAACAGGAAATATTGTGATACCTTTAGTCAGCAACGCTTTTAGATCTATAATTCATATAAAATTATTATATAATTTTGTCATATTTATTAAAGTATATATGCAGTTAAATCATAAGGGTAGTTTTTGATGAAAAAGATATTAGTTTCAACAATTTTAGCTGTGGTCCTATTAATAGGAGCCCTACCAGTCAGTGCTGCAGTTAAAAAAAATAAAGTAGTTTGGTTAGGGAATTATGATGAACCAGCATCAAAAGCAGTAAATCTTTCTGTCATTGATGGAAAAACCAATGTAACCGAACGGATATACAAAGATAATGCCCTTTTTCCTAATTATTGGTGATCGGATCTACATTTTGAAACAGGAACCTGGATCAGATGTAATCATGGGTCAAATTGTTAAAGTCAAAGCGGATGGTTCTGAATTGACTGAAGTAACGAAGCAATATACATATTCAGGATTAACTGTAGATGGGAAAATCATTTATTTTGGTGGATATGACAAAGACTATAATTATCAAATCGGAAGCATGAACCTGGACGGAACAGGAGAAAAGATTCTACTTCCAAATCCTACTTTTTGGTCTTATGTCATGAGTAAGGGTAATGTATTCTACGTTGATACTGATAACTCTCTACTGTACAGATTGAAATTCGACGGAAATGGTAAACCTGCAATTTCAACCAAAATTGTAGAACCTCGTGTTGGTGGTTATCTTGTTCGATAACACATTGTTTTTCTCGGAAGAAGGGGTTAACAATACGCGAAATTGGTATCTTCAAGACGTCACTGGTACAAATAAAAAGTCATTTACCTCTAAAGGAACGATCTCCCCAATCGGATATCAGAGCAAACAGTTCTTTTTTGAGGAAGCCGTAGTTAACAAATCAAAGAAAATGGTTCGCACACTTACAAAATATATCGAGATGGTACTCAGAAGAAACCAATAGCTACCCTAGCTGAAGGCGATCGATTTATTGGTGAATTAGGAACGACTTTTGTATTCAAAACAAATTCAGGGAAAATCTATCAAATTGGACAAGACGGTAAGGTTACAAAACCTACTAAGTAAGTAACGTTAGATAATAATACTATATCCTTAGCTATAGGGTTAAAAAATAGTTCTGTGTGAACAAAAAGAGGAAGCCAATTTCGGCTCCCTCTTTTTGCATTTCACCAGCTAAAGATAGAAAACTATCTTATCAGCAACATGTGATAGCCATAAATGAGTTATAGCTAATGCATAGCATGCTATTGCTGATGTTCCAATACTCGATTAATTACTTTAATTACTATATATCACCTTTATTTAATACACTGTATCAATATTATAAGCTTGTTCTTACTATTTCTCTGCTGCTCTCGTTATACAAAGATCATTATTACAGCATTCCTTTGGTGAACGGCAACCTGCTTAAGAAACTTCTGCGTCACATATTTCACAATGGAATTAAAAAAAACAAAAAAAGAACCACTGTTGATCGAACTCAACGGTAGTTCTTGTGTGTGCTTGGCGACGTCCTACTCTCCCAGGACCCTGCGGTCCAAGTACCATC
>NZ_FTNK01000054.1 GCF_900156375.1 Paenibacillus macquariensis | reverse complement strand
ACTCCAGGGCCTATTGCTTTGCCTCTTTTCTCCTCCAGTCCTTTCATTCCCTCCGCTTGAAAATGATTCACCCAACGTCGGACTAAGGAATGGTCGATATCCAATTCTTTACCTACACTCTTGTAGCTCATTCCCTTTTTGAGATAGAGATTGACTGCCTTTTTCTTAAATGTAACATCGTAAGTCTTCCTAATTTCGCCCATAAAAAAATCCCCTCCATAATAGACAGATTAATCGGCTTGCTTTTTTCTGTCTACTATAAGGGGAGCATATCATGTCAGGAGTGGTTTTGTCTTTATATACTGATGTATATTTTGTGGTCAAACCGCACTTTGTGCTTAGATACATTACGGTGAACCGTATCACAAGTGATGGTAAAGGAAAAGTTTGAATTAACGATACCGTATAAAATTACTCTTGGTCAAAGACACTAATAAATTATTGAAGTGAAATTCGATCCCATTGATCGTGACGTATTTCGTATCGTCTCTTCATGTTCTTAATTTACCATCTAGAAAATCAAACTTTTTTATCTAACTGTGCGTCCAAATAATAGAGAGGTTAATTATTAGCTTTATTCATTCAAAGAGGGGTTACTCATAAATGGTGAAAAATGATTTACAAGCAATCATTGCGGACTATGTTACCGAGAATCAAGAGAAAATTTATCGACTGGCTTATCATTATGTACAAAATCAAGCAGATGCATTGGACATTATGCAGGACGCCATCATGAAAGCCATTTCCAAACAAGAAACAATAGAGAATCCAGCATATATCAAAACGTGGTTCTATCGAATTGTTGTTAATACGGCACTGGATTTACTCCGAAAACAGAAAAAAGAAGTTGTTGTAGCCGAAGATATATTAGCTGGATTGGATAGAGGGGAAGTAGATCGATATAAGGACGAAGATTTATTCAACTCTTTAGATAAACTACCACAAAAATATCGCAGTGTAGTGATACTTAAGTATTTTGAGAATCTCAAACTAGATGAAATTGCACAAGTTTTAAATGAAAATATTAGCACCGTGAAAACGAGATTATACAAAGCGTTACAGCTACTACGAATAGAGTTGAGCGAGGAGGTCTTCCAATCATGAACGAGAAATTAGAAGAAATGAAAAACCAATACGAAAACACACCAATACCAAAAGAATTAGATGCCATCGTAAAAAATGCATTGAGAAAAGGAGAAACATTAAAAATGAAAAACAAAAAACAACCTAAAAAATTAGTTGCAGGTCTTGCAGTCGCTGGAGTAGCTGCTGCGTTCATACTAGGAGTGAACACAAATCAATCTTTTGCGGCCTCAATGAAGGACGTACCTGTTATCGGAAGCATTGCCAAGGTAGTTACTTTCCGCGAATTTAAGGTGGATGAGAAGACATACACAGCAGACATCAAAGCACCTGCAGTGAAAGGACTCCAAAACAAAAGCCTAGAAGACAGCTTGAATCAAAAGTATCTTGCCGATGCAAAAGCACAATATGAATCCTTTAAGGAAGACATGAAATATGTAGAAAGCGTTGGAGGAGGGCATATTAATGCGAAAAGTGGTTATGACGTGAAGACAAACAATGATCAAATTCTGTCTATTGAACGTTACCACACAGAATACAGCATGGTGGAACTTCAGTTCGACACGATTGACAAAAAGAACAATATTTTAATTACATTACCTAGTCTTTTCAAAGATGATAACTATATCAATGCAATTAGTGAAAACATCAAAGAGCAAATGAATGCACAGTTTGCTGCTGATCCTAACGATATTTCTTACAATGTAGAAGGTGTAAATGAGAAACTACCTGCAGATATGCAAATACCTTCTGATATGCTTTTTGAAAAGATTAAAAAAGATCAAATGTTCTATATTAATAAGGACGGCAATTTAGTCATCGTTTTTGATAAGTATGAAGTGGGACCTGGTTCAACAGGAACACCGGAGTTTGTAATCCCTACTAGTGTTATTAACAATGATTTAGTAAGCAGTGCATATATTAAGTAAAATCTCAGCTAAATCAATGAAGGAAGCATCGCGTGAGTTTAAACAACCGTGCGGTGTTTTTTTGTGTTAAGGTGAGCGTCAAATAGAAACCACATATAAAATTTTCTATTACATCATTAGGATTCGACTGTAAACTATAAATGTAACAACTTCCAAACTTTTTAAACTTACAAGCCTTTTCCCACTTGCGGAATGGGCTTTTTTTATTTTCATATGAGAGGATGCGAAGTTAGATGGCTAAAAAAGAAGAGCAACAAATCGTAGGGAAAATTGAACAAGAAGAGAAGAATTTGCAAGAGATCGAGGAAAGGATTGATTCATTTTCGGCTAAGGCGAGGGAACTCCGCAACATGGCTTATACCTTGCAATCAGGAGAGCCAAACCCAGAAAATCCATCAAAAGTAGCAGACTTGCAAAGACAGGCACATTACTATGATTCACTCGCTGAAAAAGCAACTTACACCGAACGGCACAACCAACTTTACAAGCTCGCTTGATGTCGATTATTTCGATGGTTTCATAGTTGTTCAGCAGTATAATCGTCTATCAGAGCAATTAAGGGAGAGGAATGAGGAACTAAGTGATCGAATAGATAAATTCCAAAGGATGTTAGATACTGAATTTGCTAAAATCCATATTAACAGAGATACTGAAAATCAAGCTTAATTAGTTTCAATACGTTGTTTGATTCGGCAACGAATGAGCAGAAAAAGGCACTGATTCGTGCATTAGTAAAGCGTGTTGAGGTAGAACAGGACAGGCAAACGATTAAAGATATTACCTTTTGGTTTTTTGATGGGCTTGCTTTACCACTTAGTAAGGTCAGCGGAACCGTATCATAGGTAGAAGTACGGATCATTGAGCTAACGGGACACGATAGTTGAATGACGCACATTGATGAGCAGACCACCAAAGATTAAGCAAGAACTTAACAGACTTGAAAGACTGGGTTTGGTCGAACCTCATGAGGCATTAAAAGATGAGGTGTCCTATCAAGTGCATCCATTACTTCGTGAATTTGTACATGGAATATATTCTCTTAAAGATCAGCAATCTTATGTGCAAAAAGTTCTATATATATTCCTACCTCGTAAATTAGTTGATGCGCTCTTTATTGATTACTATAGTTTAGGTGAAATTGAAGAAATGAAACCTATAGACCTCATGGATTCAATTGAGACTTGTTTATTGTCAAGAAATATTGAAAGAGCTCTTGGACTTTTAGAACAATATAAAGACGTCTTGATAGATAAAGGGTATCATCATAAATTTCAATCTCTTGCTTGCAGAATATTAGATGAAATTAATTGGGAAGATAATAATATATTTAATCGAGGAAATGGAGTGAAAATATTAGGCAGTATAATTCAACAGTTAAATTATATGGGGGAAAATCAGCAATCCTATTATTATTTAAAAAAATATGAATCAGCGGTAGAACCCAATACAATCGCATACTTAGATTTCCTTGAACTTGCAGCAGATATTGGGTGGCGAGACGGTCAATATAAAAAAACTATTGATTATACAAATGAATATGAAGTATTGTCAGAAAAACTTCAAACAACGAGAAATGTGTCTAGAGCTAAGTATACCCGTGCATTAGCCTTCCGTGATTCTGGAGAGAGAGTAACCGAAGCTTTAATGTTGTTTGACTCGATGGATGAGGAATTAGTTAGTAGTCACGCATTAGTAGGTAATAAAGCGAGATGCTATTATATCCTAAAGAATTATTCCAAAGCAGAGGAATTATTAAATAAGTCATTATTTATGTTATTATCTGAAACCAGCTATTATGCTCATTCTAATCTTGGATTTGCATATTTGTGGCTTGTTGAACTAATGTATGATCAAGGAAAAATCAAAGAATCTAGAGCTTTCTTTAATTTAGTTCAAGACGTTTGGCTTGAATATGCACCAGGATTGATCTCTAAGGCTGATTTAGTTAAAGAAAAATATCGACAAAATAGTGAGTGGAATAATATCGAAGTTAGTTTAAGCGAAGCAAAAAATATTGAAAGTAATTTTTTGAATTCTAAGGTTTCGATTGGATAAAGGATATTACTGTATAAGAGCCCAATCTCTCCCTGAGGGTAGATTGGGCTCTTATAACGTAAATTCTGATCGATTATACCTGGATAAAGAAGGATATATTGAGTGGCATTTGATCTCAGTTTGGGAAGACGCTCTTAAGTTTCGTTACGTTGCGAAGCTACTTGTGGGAACTCCACCAGACAATTGTAGGAGCCTTGTCTCGTTGAATTGAGGATTTATAGAAGATGGATTTCTGAATCCTCATTTTTATGATAACTATCGGATAGTGCTAAAATATGTTACTTAAATGCCCACAAGTGGCAATCTATAATATCTGAAATGTCAATCCATGATATTATTCCATTCTATTCGGCCCTTTATTATGACAACAGTAAGTACTACCCACAGTAAGAATGTGGGTAACGTCTATAAATGAGACTGATTACGGTAATAAATGAGATATCTAACGTCATATGTTTGAGACAACAGAAAAAACCTTGATGACCAGAGACCTTGGTCTATCAAGGTTTTTTCTGTTGTTCATAATATCTTCATGTTTATTGTGTCGATAATTTGACCATATATGATAACATGAAAATCTGTTGTTTTTTAGGATAATAAATGATACTTATCGGAGGAATCATATGAGTTATGACTGGTCAAACTTGGATTGGAAGGAAGAGGATCACCTCTATGCTCCTAAGCGGAAGGTGAATAACCGAAATAGTCATCAGCATCCGCATATTATTGGGAGCTTCTATAGTCACAAAATGGAGCGTCTTGTAGAATATGAATCCTTAGGGGAACGACTCTTTTATTACTACTTGGAGTTGGATCATTCGGTTGTTAGATATTACGTTCAACCCGTTGAAATTCTTATACATAATCTAGGTGAAGAATCATGGAATCATACTCCGGATACATTAGTATTTCGTGAGAATACGATTCCATTTCTTTACCAAGTAAAGCATGAACCCGAAGTAGAGAGAAATGAACGATTGGAACAAGTTAACAATATCTGTGAGGGATATGCACAAAGCCATGGTTGGAAATACCTTGTGATATACCCCAAAATGATGTCATTTTACGTTCTTGAAGCGTGAATGACTATTGCATTAATAATTGTATCCCAATCATCAAAGTGAATTTCGTGACCAGTTTCTTCAAGTGTTAGTAATGTTGAATTTGGCAGTTGCAATCACTCACGACATTATCACTTTTGTTATTACGACTTTTTATAATTCTCGACAGAGCGGCTTTCTTCTTCTTCCTCCGCTTTGATGATCGAGAAAAAACCGAATATATCCCCGATCACGTTTAATGTTAGTCCAATTTTAGCTAATTCCAACGAAGATAAATCCTCGATCAAAGAGACATTTCTTTTGGCTTTGGCCACTACATCACCCCAAAAATCAATCTATTTTATTTCAACATATGTTAATGATGCTCTGCGTACTTATGTACCCGCCTAATCAAAGGATTAAATAGACAGGACCCTATGCGTTGCACGAAGAACTCACTCAAAATTGTGCAACTCAACCCATAAGTTGAAGTAAGCGCAAAGTAAAGTTGTATATTAAATGTGTAACAATACATGAATACTGGATCTCATATCAGATCCTCCAAAAACTTCGCTCATTGTAGTTCCTCCTTTTACTTAGAATACACCTTACTATATGGATAAATATAAAATTGAGATTGGATTTAATGGCAAGGAAAATTCAGCCTTCGATCATGCCCTGTGGTGATTTTGTTGCTAAGGAGAAGTTTCCTTAGCAATAAAAAAGACCCTACCATGGGCTGCAGGGTCTACATTATGAACAAGTATTAATTTAGATAATGAACGCTTTAGAGATTATAACAAGCAAAATGAATAATACTAATATCGCCCCCGTACTGCCAAATCCACCAATACGACCGTAACCTTCGCCAATTCCTCCAACAAAATCGCTCATAGTAGTTCCTCCTTTTCAATTGAGTACACCATATGATATGTGCAAATATTAACTGAGGATTGGATTTAATGGCAAGGAAGATTCAGCCTTGGATCATGCTCTGTGGTGATTTTGTTGCTAAGGTAACTTATCCTTACCCAAACAAAAAAAGACCCCACCGACCAATTAAGATTAGTAGGATATGATTTTCATTATTAGGAAATGTTTCATGTTAAGATATTTAATACTGTGCTATCATGCAATTGAGGGGCATCTCCCCCTCATAATACCCATTCAGCTAAGCGTCTCCGCGTCCGGTTGAGTGGGTATTTGTTTGATTCTATATGTTAACTTTCCACAATATAAAAGTTTATGATAGCACGTTAAATGACCCGTGTCGGTTCCTTACGAAAATATTTCTAACATAAATTTTTATAATCAAAGGAGGGCATTCATGAGGAAAATATGGATATCTATTGTCGCAGTGCTCATAGGTAATGTTATTAGTAATTTGACTTACCGAAGACTTGACTTCTTCCAGTACAATACTGGAATTGATTTTTACGCGCT
>NZ_FTNK01000055.1 GCF_900156375.1 Paenibacillus macquariensis | reverse complement strand
ATCTTTAATAAATAAGAGAAGAATCGCTTTACTATACTTCAGTTGTATATGTCCCCTTCAAGCACATACTCGAATGCAGCTTTTTGAAAGCATGAGGTACAAGTGCGCTGAAGGGGATTTTTTATGGTAGACGTTAAATATGTTTACTTTGTAAATAACCTATTTGACGCTTACCGTAAATTTATCATGAAATCCAAATTATCGTCATTAACCTATCCATGGCGGGAGAGTACAATGAAAAAATAAATCATTCAACTTATTATCTTTCCTCCCTTTCCTCATTTATTAAAGTAATTTCCTACTGTTCTTTTCACATTTGTAAGCGATCCCAACATGACATCTACATTTAGATTTACTCAGCTAATTATTTAGTTTTGTTTTAGATTGCACTGGTAGGCATCTGATGTATTAACACGGTTAAAGACTGGGATTTAAGAGTGGTACTCGAACTCAAAGGAGGTGATGCTGATCGATGGCAATTGGCAAGTAATAGAAAGTAATAGATTTGACTCGAAGGAGGAAAAAATGTCGCTGGCAAAGGTAATGATGCGGTAATTCAAGTGTTTGGCGACAAGAGAATAAACGCAGATGTCAATGGTGATGAAGTATCTCGATTTGAGACTTGGCTATCGTTGCAGGGACATAACAAAGCTAAGCGGGCTGCAATGAGAAGGTGGATGTAAATCATGAAGGTAAGGTTGACATTAAAGACCTTGCAATCGTAGCCAAAGCGATCTTGACATGACGATAGATAAAGCGAGATAGAAGCATGTTTTCCCCCTACATCATTCGGTACTTTCAAACGTTCCAGTATCACAGGAGATCGTGAAATAATTATACGAAAGGTGCGTATCTATGAAAATTTCTCGCATTATGTTATAAGATAGATTGCAATATTTCTTGAGCGTATCCTTAATAAGCAAAAACTAGAAAGGAGAAGGAATAAACAAAAATGAAAAGTTAAGAAAAAATCAATATCTTGCCGTTGATCTGATTCGCTCATTGTTCATTTGCCTCTAATGTATTGAAAGCCCTTTCATTTAGGATTTCTCTTCAGACGTCAAGCTAGCGAAACTGGACTTGTAAGAACGATTTGAGATACTTAATACTTTTAATCTTTCAATATAATTTATGAAAGTGGTGCAATTATGAAGAGAATAGCTTTATGGATTTTAATTTTGTTAATGTTTGGTATGGAATACTCTAGTACAGTTATATATGCACAGGGTAATAGTACTGTTCTGACAACCGAGAATACAAATGGGAGAACACTAATGAATTTAAATAGCGATTGGGGCTTTTACAGAGGCGAATTAGCAGGGGCAGAGGCAGTTGACTATGATGATCAGGCATTTGCTAATATAACGATTCCACACACCATGAGACTGGAGAAGAAACATGCTAATGGTGGAAAAGCAGTATATCAAGGAACAGGTTGGTACAGACGTTATTTTACGGTTGACGAGATGTACAGAGGAAATACAATCAATATTGACTTTGAAGGTGTAATGATCGACAGTGAAATCTATTTAAATGGAGAAAAAATTTATACGCGTAATGGTGGTTATGTAGGATTCTCTGTAGATATTACAGATAAAGTGAAATTTGGTGAAACCAATGTTTTAGCCGTAAAAGTATCTAGCTATGATAGTCCAGATACTCCGCCAGGAAAGCCAATAGCAAATCTCGATTTTCATTACTACGGCGGTATTTACCGAGATGTAACCATGAGGATTACAAATAATTTACATATTTCATATGTATTACAGGCTGATAAAACAGCTAGTGGCGGCGTTTTTGTGACTTATCCAGAAGTGAGCAAAACATATGCAAAGGTTAATGTAAAAACGCATGTTGTCAACCAAAATAATACATCAGCTAACACGAAAGTTGTAAGTAAGCTGGTGGACAAGGAAGGAAATACAGTTGCACAGGGTGAAGCTGATGCTGCAAGTATACCAGCAGGTGGAGATCAACAGTTTAATCAGGATATAACGTTAACCAATCCAAATTTGTGGCATCCAGATACACCTTATCTTTATTCTTTAGTTAGTGAAGTATACAACGGGTCAACTTTAGTTGATTCTGTTACGACAAAGATAGGGATCAGAACAATAGAGTACAAAGCAGATGGATTATATATCAATGGTGAAAAATTATTTTTACGCGGAGTAAACCGTCATCAGGCGTATCAGAATATTGGAGATGCAGCCTCTAATTCAATGCAGTATCGTGATGCGATGCAGATCAAGGAAAATGGATTTAATGCTGTTCGTGCTACGCATTATCCCAATGATCCGGCTTTTTTAGATGCAGCTGATGAATTGGGGTTATTAGTTATTGAATGTCAGCCTGGCTGGCAGAACTTCACCAAAAGTCAAAAGTTCTATGATCTCACTTTAAGAGATACACGTGAAATGATCAGACGTGACAGAAACAGACCGTCCGTCATCCTATGGGAAACTTCACTTAATGAGACGGGCTACTCTGCAGAATGGGCAAAAGAGGCTACTGGTATTGCTCATGCAGAATATCCTGGCAATCAGATGTATACAGCAGCAGACCATGGACTACAGGGATCTTTCTATGATGTGAACTATAAAGTCGTTGATATGAATTGGGAAGATGACTCAAGCAAATGGACTGACTTTGATCCAAACAAGCCATTCTTTACACGTGAATGGGGTGATTTTGAAGAATCTAGCAAGGCGCTGAGAAAAGAAGGCGAAGACGCTATGATGACTCAGATTTTGACGCGTCAGAGATATTTAAATGGAGATGGTTACTCTGACTGGGGTGGACTAGATGCAAATGATAGAATAGGTGGATATTTCTTATGGAGCTGGAATGACTATGCACGTGGATCAACGACGAAGACATTGGGAAGCGGAACAGTAGATATCGATAGATATGAAAAATATGATTACTACTGGTTACAGTCCATGCAATCGGCTAGAAATTCTGTAAATGGTCCAATGGTGTTTATAGCAAGCACATATTCTCCAACATCAAGCCTGAATGTTAATGTATTTAGTAACTGTGAGAGTGTGAAGCTCTATCAGAATAATGTATTGATTAAAGAAATTACAAGGGAAGAGGCTTTGAAATCTGTTCCGAACATAGCTAAAAAAGGTGGTAGCCCAATATTTACGTTTCAATTAGCAAAGTTTGCAGCAGGTGACCTTAGAGCCGAAGCGATTTTAGATGGAAAAGTCGTTAAAACGCATACGGTTAAAACACCAGGTCAAGCTGCTGGAATAGAAATTGAAGTACGTGACAGAGGAATCATGCCAGTAGCAGATGGTTCGGATGTAATCCCCGTATACTTCAAAGTAGTAGATGAGAATGGAACTGTCGTACCAAGCTACGAGGGTAGCATTAAAATTGCTGTCACAGGTGACGGGGAACTCGTTGGGGAAAACATCGAAAGAATAGGTGTTGAAGAACAGCGTGTTGAAGGTGGTATAGGTTTTGCATTTGTAAGAACTTCAGACGTCAGTGGAAATATAAACATCAATGCTACAGCAGAAGGATTGAATGGAGGAACAACAACAGTAAGTACAGTACCCTATCAAGGTCAGTTTGTCCCTGATGGACAGCATATACCATGGGTTGGTGGAGTTGACAAACTAGAAACCACAGAACAGACCTATAAAAATATTGCAGTTGGTAAACCTGTTACAAGTTCTTCTGAACAATCAGGTAACTTTGCAATGTATGCAGTAGATAACGACGAAGGTACAAGATGGTGTGCAAATGGATCATCCTTACCACAGTGGATACAGGTTGATTTACAGAATAGTAGTGCTTTGGCTGGTTTTCAGGTTATGTGGGAAAGTAGTACAAATGTATATAAGTACTATATTGAAGTATCAGAGGCTGGGATCAACTGGCAAAAGGTTATTGATAATACATTAAATACCACGCCTAATGGATATGAAGAAACAAAGCTTGTAGAAACAAATGGGAGATATGTAAGATTAACGATTGTTGATCGTATAACACATGGAGATTGGGCATCTTTATTTGAGTTTAAGATAATACCTTCAGAGAATGAGGAACCTGGTGACATTATAACAGATGCGAAAATAGAATCTATTACATCATCTTCAGAACATGAAGCTGACAGGGGTACGGATAAGCTTAGAGATGGTGTAACTACGATAGGAACGGGTTGGTTATCAAAGGAATTAACGCTTCCTCAGTCCGTGACAGTAAAATTCAACAGGCCTCAATCTATTATTGGAAGCCGTATTTTCTGGGAAAAGGACAGTAACTGGTACACATATGATTTAGAAGTATCTACGGATGGTGAAACATGGAAAAAGGCACTTGATAATCGCTATGTAGGTGGACAGCATTTCACACCAGAAAGATTTGCTAAGCCGTATGATAACATTAATTATGTTCGCGTAACAATTAAGGATATAACTGCTGGCGGCGGGTTCAGAATAGGTATGGCGGAACTGATATTATATGGGCAGGATTATGAGGAAGCAGAGCCGAACAATTTTGACTATGCAAGTGATCTGGAATGGGTATCAGCACACAGTGATTATAATGATGTACTTAAGGATGAACCGCAGTATGGCGATTCCACCCTTGACTTGAACTCTGCAACAGGAGTTAAGACTTTTACCAAAGGATTATCTTCAGATACAAATTCAGAAGTTGTATACAATGTAGATGGACGTGGGTATACAAGATTTCAAGTCTATGTAGGAATTGACAAGAAAGCCCCTAAAATGGGTGGAGAAGCTATCTTTAAAGTATTTAAAGATGATGAGCAAATCTATATTAGCCCAGTAATGATGAGAGATTACAACTGCGAATTTATTGATCTTGATATCACAGGAGCCAAGCAGATTAAGCTTGTTGCTGAATGGAATAACAATCCTGGCAATCCTGAAGCAAGGTATAATACGCATGTTGACTGGGCAGATGCCAAATTCATCTATGACGTAACCGTACCAACGAAGGCAGGAAGCATTGCAGGAACAGTGACAAATGGGCAAGACACTCCTGTAGAAGGTGCTAAAGTAAGTCTGACGGTAAGTGGAGCTGTATACGCTGCAACAACGTCATCAGAAGGAATCTATTTTATTGCGAATGTGCCAGTTGGTACAGACTATACTGTAACAGCTAGCAAGAAAGGCTATACAGAGCAAAGTAATAATGGTGATGTAATAGCAGATGCAACAACAACACTTGATTTTAACTTGGAAGCAGAAACAACAACAGATACATCTGCACCATCTTGGTCAGTAGATGCTAAATTATCAGTTACAAATGTTGGCAAGACTAGCCTTACACTTTCATGGACAGCAGCAACGGATGATACGGGTGTAACAAGCTATAAGGTTTATAAGAATGGTATTGCATTAATTACAATACCAGCTGATATCACTAGCTATACAGTCAGTGGCCTTTCATCTGACACGACGTATAAATTTAAAGTTGAAGCAGGCGATGCAGCAGAAAATTGGAGTAAGGATGGTCCGAGTGTAACGGTGAAGACTGAAGCTAGTTGGACACCACCAGATCCAACACCAACGTCAGATCCTAAACCAACACCTACACCAACGCCTAAGCCTACTGAGCCAACAGAGCCAGTTAAACCTATTGAACCTGAAACTCCAAAAGTAAAACTGTCGGATATTACGGATCATTGGGCTAAGGCTTCCATTGAAAAGTCGGTTGAACTTGGTTTTGTAAGTGGATATAAAGATTGGACTTTTAGACCGAATCGAACTGTAACACGTGGTGAATTCGCAACCATGTTAGCTAGAGCATTGAAATTGGATTTTGTTGATTCTGACTTTAGTTTTACGGATCAAAAGCAAACACCGGTATGGGCTCAGCCATTCATTCATGCACTTGTAAAGGCTGGTTTCATTTCTGGATACGAAGATGGTACTTTCCGTGCAAATAATGAAATAACACGATCTGAATTCGTAGTCATTATTGTTCGTGCATTAGGTCTTGAAGTTGATTCTAATGCACACCTGACATTTAATGATGCGAAACAGGTTCCGGCATGGGCTAGATCCTATGTTGCAGCAGCCGTGGAAGCAGGTCTAGTTAAGGGGGACGGGGATGGCAAATTCAATCCCAACAGTTCAACAACGAGAGCTGAGGCAGTCACATTGATTTTAGGCATGTTAAACCATCTTTAATAAATAAGAGAAGAATCGCTTTACTATACTTCAGTTGTATATGTCCCCTTCAAGCACATACTCGAATGCAGCTTTTTGAAAGCATGA
>NZ_FTNK01000056.1 GCF_900156375.1 Paenibacillus macquariensis | reverse complement strand
TTTACTATACTTCAGTTGTATATGTCCCCTTCAAGCACATACTCGAATGCAGCTTTTTGAAAGCATGAGGTACAAGTGCGCTGAAGGGGATTTTTTATGGTAGACGTTAAATATGTTTACTTTGTAAATAACCTATTTGACGCTTACCGTAAATTTATCATGAAATCCAAATTATCGTCATTAACCTATCCATGGCGGGAGAGTACAATGAAAAAATAAATCATTCAACTTATTATCTTTCCTCCCTTTCCTCATTTATTAAAGTAATTTCCTACTGTTCTTTTCACATTTGTAAGCGATCCCAACATGACATCTACATTTAGATTTACTCAGCTAATTATTTAGTTTTGTTTTAGATTGCACTGGTAGGCATCTGATGTATTAACACGGTTAAAGACTGGGATTTAAGAGTGGTACTCGAACTCAAAGGAGGTGATGCTGATCGATGGCAATTGGCAAGTAATAGAAAGTAATAGATTTGACTCGAAGGAGGAAAAAATGTCGCTGGCAAAGGTAATGATGCGGTAATTCAAGTGTTTGGCGACAAGAGAATAAACGCAGATGTCAATGGTGATGAAGTATCTCGATTTGAGACTTGGCTATCGTTGCAGGGACATAACAAAGCTAAGCGGGCTGCAATGAGAAGGTGGATGTAAATCATGAAGGTAAGGTTGACATTAAAGACCTTGCAATCGTAGCCAAAGCGATCTTGACATGACGATAGATAAAGCGAGATAGAAGCATGTTTTCCCCCTACATCATTCGGTACTTTCAAACGTTCCAGTATCACAGGAGATCGTGAAATAATTATACGAAAGGTGCGTATCTATGAAAATTTCTCGCATTATGTTATAAGATAGATTGCAATATTTCTTGAGCGTATCCTTAATAAGCAAAAACTAGAAAGGAGAAGGAATAAACAAAAATGAAAAGTTAAGAAAAAATCAATATCTTGCCGTTGATCTGATTCGCTCATTGTTCATTTGCCTCTAATGTATTGAAAGCCCTTTCATTTAGGATTTCTCTTCAGACGTCAAGCTAGCGAAACTGGACTTGTAAGAACGATTTGAGATACTTAATACTTTTAATCTTTCAATATAATTTATGAAAGTGGTGCAATTATGAAGAGAATAGCTTTATGGATTTTAATTTTGTTAATGTTTGGTATGGAATACTCTAGTACAGTTATATATGCACAGGGTAATAGTACTGTTCTGACAACCGAGAATACAAATGGGAGAACACTAATGAATTTAAATAGCGATTGGGGCTTTTACAGAGGCGAATTAGCAGGGGCAGAGGCAGTTGACTATGATGATCAGGCATTTGCTAATATAACGATTCCACACACCATGAGACTGGAGAAGAAACATGCTAATGGTGGAAAAGCAGTATATCAAGGAACAGGTTGGTACAGACGTTATTTTACGGTTGACGAGATGTACAGAGGAAATACAATCAATATTGACTTTGAAGGTGTAATGATCGACAGTGAAATCTATTTAAATGGAGAAAAAATTTATACGCGTAATGGTGGTTATGTAGGATTCTCTGTAGATATTACAGATAAAGTGAAATTTGGTGAAACCAATGTTTTAGCCGTAAAAGTATCTAGCTATGATAGTCCAGATACTCCGCCAGGAAAGCCAATAGCAAATCTCGATTTTCATTACTACGGCGGTATTTACCGAGATGTAACCATGAGGATTACAAATAATTTACATATTTCATATGTATTACAGGCTGATAAAACAGCTAGTGGCGGCGTTTTTGTGACTTATCCAGAAGTGAGCAAAACATATGCAAAGGTTAATGTAAAAACGCATGTTGTCAACCAAAATAATACATCAGCTAACACGAAAGTTGTAAGTAAGCTGGTGGACAAGGAAGGAAATACAGTTGCACAGGGTGAAGCTGATGCTGCAAGTATACCAGCAGGTGGAGATCAACAGTTTAATCAGGATATAACGTTAACCAATCCAAATTTGTGGCATCCAGATACACCTTATCTTTATTCTTTAGTTAGTGAAGTATACAACGGGTCAACTTTAGTTGATTCTGTTACGACAAAGATAGGGATCAGAACAATAGAGTACAAAGCAGATGGATTATATATCAATGGTGAAAAATTATTTTTACGCGGAGTAAACCGTCATCAGGCGTATCAGAATATTGGAGATGCAGCCTCTAATTCAATGCAGTATCGTGATGCGATGCAGATCAAGGAAAATGGATTTAATGCTGTTCGTGCTACGCATTATCCCAATGATCCGGCTTTTTTAGATGCAGCTGATGAATTGGGGTTATTAGTTATTGAATGTCAGCCTGGCTGGCAGAACTTCACCAAAAGTCAAAAGTTCTATGATCTCACTTTAAGAGATACACGTGAAATGATCAGACGTGACAGAAACAGACCGTCCGTCATCCTATGGGAAACTTCACTTAATGAGACGGGCTACTCTGCAGAATGGGCAAAAGAGGCTACTGGTATTGCTCATGCAGAATATCCTGGCAATCAGATGTATACAGCAGCAGACCATGGACTACAGGGATCTTTCTATGATGTGAACTATAAAGTCGTTGATATGAATTGGGAAGATGACTCAAGCAAATGGACTGACTTTGATCCAAACAAGCCATTCTTTACACGTGAATGGGGTGATTTTGAAGAATCTAGCAAGGCGCTGAGAAAAGAAGGCGAAGACGCTATGATGACTCAGATTTTGACGCGTCAGAGATATTTAAATGGAGATGGTTACTCTGACTGGGGTGGACTAGATGCAAATGATAGAATAGGTGGATATTTCTTATGGAGCTGGAATGACTATGCACGTGGATCAACGACGAAGACATTGGGAAGCGGAACAGTAGATATCGATAGATATGAAAAATATGATTACTACTGGTTACAGTCCATGCAATCGGCTAGAAATTCTGTAAATGGTCCAATGGTGTTTATAGCAAGCACATATTCTCCAACATCAAGCCTGAATGTTAATGTATTTAGTAACTGTGAGAGTGTGAAGCTCTATCAGAATAATGTATTGATTAAAGAAATTACAAGGGAAGAGGCTTTGAAATCTGTTCCGAACATAGCTAAAAAAGGTGGTAGCCCAATATTTACGTTTCAATTAGCAAAGTTTGCAGCAGGTGACCTTAGAGCCGAAGCGATTTTAGATGGAAAAGTCGTTAAAACGCATACGGTTAAAACACCAGGTCAAGCTGCTGGAATAGAAATTGAAGTACGTGACAGAGGAATCATGCCAGTAGCAGATGGTTCGGATGTAATCCCCGTATACTTCAAAGTAGTAGATGAGAATGGAACTGTCGTACCAAGCTACGAGGGTAGCATTAAAATTGCTGTCACAGGTGACGGGGAACTCGTTGGGGAAAACATCGAAAGAATAGGTGTTGAAGAACAGCGTGTTGAAGGTGGTATAGGTTTTGCATTTGTAAGAACTTCAGACGTCAGTGGAAATATAAACATCAATGCTACAGCAGAAGGATTGAATGGAGGAACAACAACAGTAAGTACAGTACCCTATCAAGGTCAGTTTGTCCCTGATGGACAGCATATACCATGGGTTGGTGGAGTTGACAAACTAGAAACCACAGAACAGACCTATAAAAATATTGCAGTTGGTAAACCTGTTACAAGTTCTTCTGAACAATCAGGTAACTTTGCAATGTATGCAGTAGATAACGACGAAGGTACAAGATGGTGTGCAAATGGATCATCCTTACCACAGTGGATACAGGTTGATTTACAGAATAGTAGTGCTTTGGCTGGTTTTCAGGTTATGTGGGAAAGTAGTACAAATGTATATAAGTACTATATTGAAGTATCAGAGGCTGGGATCAACTGGCAAAAGGTTATTGATAATACATTAAATACCACGCCTAATGGATATGAAGAAACAAAGCTTGTAGAAACAAATGGGAGATATGTAAGATTAACGATTGTTGATCGTATAACACATGGAGATTGGGCATCTTTATTTGAGTTTAAGATAATACCTTCAGAGAATGAGGAACCTGGTGACATTATAACAGATGCGAAAATAGAATCTATTACATCATCTTCAGAACATGAAGCTGACAGGGGTACGGATAAGCTTAGAGATGGTGTAACTACGATAGGAACGGGTTGGTTATCAAAGGAATTAACGCTTCCTCAGTCCGTGACAGTAAAATTCAACAGGCCTCAATCTATTATTGGAAGCCGTATTTTCTGGGAAAAGGACAGTAACTGGTACACATATGATTTAGAAGTATCTACGGATGGTGAAACATGGAAAAAGGCACTTGATAATCGCTATGTAGGTGGACAGCATTTCACACCAGAAAGATTTGCTAAGCCGTATGATAACATTAATTATGTTCGCGTAACAATTAAGGATATAACTGCTGGCGGCGGGTTCAGAATAGGTATGGCGGAACTGATATTATATGGGCAGGATTATGAGGAAGCAGAGCCGAACAATTTTGACTATGCAAGTGATCTGGAATGGGTATCAGCACACAGTGATTATAATGATGTACTTAAGGATGAACCGCAGTATGGCGATTCCACCCTTGACTTGAACTCTGCAACAGGAGTTAAGACTTTTACCAAAGGATTATCTTCAGATACAAATTCAGAAGTTGTATACAATGTAGATGGACGTGGGTATACAAGATTTCAAGTCTATGTAGGAATTGACAAGAAAGCCCCTAAAATGGGTGGAGAAGCTATCTTTAAAGTATTTAAAGATGATGAGCAAATCTATATTAGCCCAGTAATGATGAGAGATTACAACTGCGAATTTATTGATCTTGATATCACAGGAGCCAAGCAGATTAAGCTTGTTGCTGAATGGAATAACAATCCTGGCAATCCTGAAGCAAGGTATAATACGCATGTTGACTGGGCAGATGCCAAATTCATCTATGACGTAACCGTACCAACGAAGGCAGGAAGCATTGCAGGAACAGTGACAAATGGGCAAGACACTCCTGTAGAAGGTGCTAAAGTAAGTCTGACGGTAAGTGGAGCTGTATACGCTGCAACAACGTCATCAGAAGGAATCTATTTTATTGCGAATGTGCCAGTTGGTACAGACTATACTGTAACAGCTAGCAAGAAAGGCTATACAGAGCAAAGTAATAATGGTGATGTAATAGCAGATGCAACAACAACACTTGATTTTAACTTGGAAGCAGAAACAACAACAGATACATCTGCACCATCTTGGTCAGTAGATGCTAAATTATCAGTTACAAATGTTGGCAAGACTAGCCTTACACTTTCATGGACAGCAGCAACGGATGATACGGGTGTAACAAGCTATAAGGTTTATAAGAATGGTATTGCATTAATTACAATACCAGCTGATATCACTAGCTATACAGTCAGTGGCCTTTCATCTGACACGACGTATAAATTTAAAGTTGAAGCAGGCGATGCAGCAGAAAATTGGAGTAAGGATGGTCCGAGTGTAACGGTGAAGACTGAAGCTAGTTGGACACCACCAGATCCAACACCAACGTCAGATCCTAAACCAACACCTACACCAACGCCTAAGCCTACTGAGCCAACAGAGCCAGTTAAACCTATTGAACCTGAAACTCCAAAAGTAAAACTGTCGGATATTACGGATCATTGGGCTAAGGCTTCCATTGAAAAGTCGGTTGAACTTGGTTTTGTAAGTGGATATAAAGATTGGACTTTTAGACCGAATCGAACTGTAACACGTGGTGAATTCGCAACCATGTTAGCTAGAGCATTGAAATTGGATTTTGTTGATTCTGACTTTAGTTTTACGGATCAAAAGCAAACACCGGTATGGGCTCAGCCATTCATTCATGCACTTGTAAAGGCTGGTTTCATTTCTGGATACGAAGATGGTACTTTCCGTGCAAATAATGAAATAACACGATCTGAATTCGTAGTCATTATTGTTCGTGCATTAGGTCTTGAAGTTGATTCTAATGCACACCTGACATTTAATGATGCGAAACAGGTTCCGGCATGGGCTAGATCCTATGTTGCAGCAGCCGTGGAAGCAGGTCTAGTTAAGGGGGACGGGGATGGCAAATTCAATCCCAACAGTTCAACAACGAGAGCTGAGGCAGTCACATTGATTTTAGGCATGTTAAACCATCTTTAATAAATAAGAGAAGAATCGCTTTACTATACTTCAGTTGTATATGTCCCCTTCAAGCACATACTCGAATGCAGCTTTTTGAAAGCATGA
>NZ_FTNK01000059.1 GCF_900156375.1 Paenibacillus macquariensis | reverse complement strand
CACCGTTAATATCGGACAATATGTAATCAAGTACATACGTATTTTCCTTAAGTTTAAGTTCGGGTACTCTAAATTTTTGACCAATTTCTATTTTTCCTATAGTTTTTTGGGACTGTTGCGTTACCCTTTTTTGGGCTGAGGGTGCCTCATTTGCTAATGAAACTTGAGGTGCACCGAAACTTACTGCACAAATGAAACCTGCCAGCGCTAAAAAAGGAATTTTCTTTATGTACTGCTTTTTCATTTTTTTAAAACCTCCGTATATGCTTGTTGTCTCTTACATAAGTAAGACGTATGAGCTCCCCTAAAAAGTTTGTTTCGGGTTGGCTGAGAAAGAAACATAATGAATGAATCGTTGTTTTGTGTTCTGTTACATAATTTAGTTCCATTACTACATGGGGTTCGACCGAGATATATGTAATGTCTTTTTTACATACAAAATAAAAATGAACAGACCAATAAAGCCAGATACAGCACAAACAGCATTTGTGTCGGAGGACAAGAACTTGGTCACTTACCCGATTAAACCCTGATTCCCAGAAAAAAAGGAGTCCTAATTATAAGGCTCCTTTTTCAGTTGTGACCTCACCTCCTCCCAATAAAAAACGCCACCGAATGGGCAGCGTCTGCTTAACGTCAGGTCTTATTAAAACTTCAACGTACAAATCACCTTGATCACTATATAGGTCATTTTCTAGACCTCTTGGGTTGCCAATGATGCGTTTAATAAAAAGAGCAGGATACCGAAGCACCTGCTCATCAATGTGTATTATTCAACTATCGTGTCCCGTTAGTTGAACAAATGGATCAAAGTAAGTACTCTTCAATCAGCTGATTGATTGAAGAGAGATGTTTGTTCAGCCAGTCATTCCTTGTTTGAAATTGACTTAGGATGTAATTAAAGTTCTGCTCGATATTTTTTCCAGAATAATGCTGACCGATGTAATATGAAGTACAGTAATATGGTAAATTTGAGTCAAAAACTGCAGTTGATTCATTTCTTGATATATACATCTTCGAAATTGAGAGTAGCCTCTAAATGCCTCCGTTATATCCCATGATCCGTTTGTCAATTGTATGATGTGATTAAGGGAAATGGTAAATTCCATAAAGTTAATATCAAGTGAAGTAAAATCAAAATCCAAAACACCGTGAATTTTGTTCTGGTTTGGGGAAAGATCAAAATTGAATTTTGATTTTCAATTCCAGATAATTTGGTGGATTGTAAGAAAGTGTAATACGCAGATTCCCTTGTAAAGTAAGGAAAAACTGGTTTTTTATGCAACGAATTGCAATCAAGAACAAACACTAAATTGAGACACAATTTAGTCACAATTTCAACGACAAATAGTTACAGGCTTTTACAGCTTCCTGATATATAATATCTTTTGTCGTCTTATAGGAACAGGAACGGAGATAAGTAGAGTGGAACTATTCCTCATAGAAAAAATCGAAACAGTGCGTCTTCAAATGGTTAAGGAAGCATTAGTACAAGACAGTCTTACACATGAAAGTGTTGTTGCAATTAGCCACAAATTGGATAGATATATCGCTATCTATCAAAAGCAAAAAAAGAAAACAGTAGTAGGAGTAATCAAGCAGCATGAGCAGTTAGTGGTTGCTCAATAAAGGACATCTGAACAAAACACTAGCTTTTGTGTGCATGTCTGTCTATGATACATCCCCAAGCACGCAAAAAAGGCCCTAGAATCCATTTTCTTCTTTCTTGGACGAAGTTCACTTCGAAGGAAAGGTAGAATGGAGAATCGGGGCCTTTCTGCTGTCCAGTGAAAATACAGTTTTAGACTGAGGTGCCTGATTTAACGCGGTTTATGAGAATAATGATCGCCAGACTTCAAAAAATAAGTATTAGACTGACCATAAAAATGAAACAGCGGCGGACCAAGACTTGAAAAATAAAGTCTTAGACTGCCGCTGTCCTTATTGAACTAACGTGTCCCGTTAGCTTAACCCCGAGATTAGAGATGCTTCCTTTACCACAGGATATACGCGCCCAAAGCAACAATCATCAAAAAGTATGTGCAGAGCAGAACTTTATCACGAATACTCAATGTTTTTTTGATTTTTTTCTTAAGTTGTGAGAACTTTCGATGCAACAGTCACTTCTGTTCCGAACTCTGCACGGCTAATCATAGCTGCTTATCAAGCAACAGGGTACACTCCACCACTACAACTATGGAATGTTAAGCATTTTCAAGTGAGGGCTTATGAAATGAAGTATAAAAATAGCTCAGATAATTGGGTTGCCTTTACATCAGGTAGTAAAGTAACGACAGAGGAATGGCCATTAGGGTAGCAACCCCTGACGGAAAAGTGTACAATGTGGATAATACATATATTGGTAATACTGACTTATATGTATCTTTAAAATAAAAAATTCATTATTGAGAGGTGTAGTAATGAAAGTTAAAATGATCCTCACATTATTCACTTTTACATTGTTCCTAGCTTTTGGTTATACGGCACACGGGGAAAATCTTCATGACTATTATGAAGATGTAACAGAATATGACTTGAAAAATAGTATGGTTCTTTCTCCTGAAAGCTCCATGGCATTTATTAATGGGCAGAAGGTGTCAGCCGTTCAGCCGATTGTTAAAGATGGAAGAACATTAGTCCCCCTTCGTTTTATTTCTGAAGGATTTGGTGCAAAGGTAGATTTTAATACAAAAAATCAGTCCATTACCATTAAATACGCTGACAAAACCATTTTATTGAAAATAGGAAAGGACGATATTTCTATAAATGGGAAATCGAGTGAAATGGATGTGGCCCCAAGCATTTACAACAATACAACGTATATTCCTTTAAGGTATATTGGCGAGGCATTTAATAAAAAAGTACTCTATTTAAAAAAGTCAGAGATACAACCATATAGTTTAATTATAATTAGGGATGTTAACGCAACAGCGATTGAAAACTCTAATCTTATCCGCGTTTATGAATTACTATACCAAGGAAAATCCATTGTCTATAGTGACCGTTTTATGGTAGTCATTAAAGAAAACGGACAATTATTATTTAGCAATAATTTCTATGATTTCAAGTCTTTTGTTTATCAGGAATTGATTGAGGATACAAACTCGGTTCGACAAGGGGATATATGGTTTAATACAGATATGGGCCATTTTTATTTGAATTATGCCTATAACACAACGCAGGAATTTATTTTATACCGTGTGGATGGAGAAGTGATAACAAGGGTAGCGATTGAAAAAGCACCGATAAGGGCGGTAAAAACATATCTAAACGATCTCTATTATTTGACGAGATATGAGCGTGGTATACTCGATGCTAATGAAACAAGTAATTTAAAATCTGCAACGTTTAACAATGGACAATGGTCTTCTGATTATTTAGGTAAGCCTGGATTTTATTATGGTTTTGACACATTAGGTAAGGCCCATGATTGGCCAATTAATGATAACGGTATCACTACATTTGGCTATCAACGTTTTGGCGATGAAAGCTCTGATGTTAGGAAAAAAACATTTGGAAATTATAGAATCGATCTGAAGGGGCATCACCATGAGCTTGTAACGCCATAAAGTAATTGGCTAGTTGAATTTCTTATTGTTTAGAACTTTATCTAGCCATTGTTTTTGAAAAAATTCATTGAAGGTTCTTTTCCCTAGGTCACCCTCCTTCACCTTGATTCAAGTTACTTCATAGTAATTCACTACTACAACTTAGCATAATGACTCCAACGAATTGCCCGTTCTACGTTACTTTTAACAACTGAAATGGCTGGATCATAACAAAAAGCACCCCACAATTTGATATGCTCCCCTTATAGTAGACAGAAAAAAGCAAGCCGATTAATCTGTCTATTATGGAGGGGATTTTTTTATGGGCGAAATTAGGAAGACTTACGATGTTACATTTAAGAAAAAGGCAGTCAATCTCTATCTCAAAAAGGGAATGAGCTACAAGAGTGTAGGTAAAGAATTGGATATCGACCATTCCTTAGTCCGACGTTGGGTGAATCATTTTCAAGCGGAGGGAATGAAAGGACTGGAGGAGAAAAGAGGCAAAGCAATAGGCCCTGGAGTGGGTAGACCGAGAACTCGATCAGAAGATCCTGAGGTTAAGCTAAAGCGCCTTGAAGCGGAAAAC
>NZ_FTNK01000060.1 GCF_900156375.1 Paenibacillus macquariensis | reverse complement strand
TTGCTTTTTGTTAATTGTCTACTTGACAGGGGTCACTTCAAATGAGGGATGGCTACTTCTTTATCACGAATCATCATTTTTAATTCTTCAATCGAAAACGCTGGCTTACGTTTGTGTAGCATTGCATGACAATTGGGACATACAGGTCGCAAGTCCTCTACTGCATCAACCTCATATTCTCTACCAACCTCATACAACGGTTTTAAATGATGAACATGAATGAAATCCTTACCTACTTCACCGTAATATTCGTAGAAATTAAAATTACAGACACTGCATTGGCAACCATGATGCTCAATGCATTTTTTTCTAGCAATCGGATTCCTCTCATAGACATTGACGAACACTTGCTTTACCGCACCCTCAATAAGCTTATCTGGTTCACTTTCTTCCTCTGAAAGGATTTCAGGGTGATTCTCTAGTGAGTCGTTAAACTGCCAAACAATAAACACTGGAGATGCATCTTCAAAGCTTTTCACTTTACCATTACCTATGTAAACGAATTGAGTATCATCACTATCTTTTCTTGCAAAAATGTAAACTTTTCTTTTTGGATAGATAAGAGACTGTATGGAGTCATGTGATAATTTCGAACCCTTTTTCCCATACCACTCTAAGTCATTCCCATCAAATCTGTTAGGGTGATCATGCCCAGTTCTACCTGCTGTGCCAACATTGGCAAATACATAGGAATCACTATTATATCGAGTATACCCTGTGTCCCAATTTCCCCCTTGTTGGGCATCAGGAACGTTTACTATTCTATAAACATCTTTGCGAGTATAATACTCACCTACTGTGAACGTGGGAATCCTTAACTCATCGGAAGCATCCTCTTCAAATACCACACCCTGAACTACATATTCACACTTCTCCAACCGCTCAAAAGCAGCCCTCCGTTCTTCAACGGTAAATAAGACTCTGTATTGAGGAAGAAGAACACTTGCTTCAATGGTCAAATCCAGTCTCTTCTCACTCCACAAGCGATCAAAGCCTGTCGTTGCAGCATCTCTTGCAAGGAATTCCTTCGCAACACTTACCGCTCCACGTTCACTAATCATTTGAATGAAAGCCTTCGCATTGTACCTACACTCTGTCTTAGCAGTGTTGTAAGCTGTGACAACTGTTTTATGAAAGCTTTTTACAGCATAATCTCCAGCATTTTTGTATATAACATCACTCATTTCATCGATAATTATGAACCCTAACTGCTTTAAGAACCCATTAGTTTCACAACCACCACTAAATTCATGCGGTTCTAGTTCGTTTCCGTTAACAAATGTATTTGCAATGGAGAGGACATACTTTGGTGGGTAACTTTTATCGTTATATACCAAAACATATTTCGTTGAAAGTCTTTCATCTGGCACACCATTCTTGTTGATGTATTCTATTGCACCTATGACGTGTTCAATCGATATATTTTTAGGTAATGGCATAGACTGCTCCTTTGACCCCTTATTTACTAGATTAATAGCAATATACCAAAATTATATACATATTAATATAAGGAAAATCCAGTAACGAAGAAGAAACAGGAGTCTAGTCCGAAAATTTGCATTGAATGAAGTTACAGGGACGATGGAGTGGATTGTATGACAATGTAATACAAATGTATTAAGATGTATTACCTTTGTCTTATTGTTGGATAGGGGCATAAACATAGGTGTCCATGCAAGGAGTGCCAACGGCACGATAGGAGCGAAGTGACAGGTTTTGACCTTCTTGAACGCAAGCGTGAGAACCTACCCAGCCTATTGTTTATGGTAGGTTTTTTTCTTTCTTAGTTCTTTTGTATATGCTCCCCATTCATGAGTCAAATTTGACTTCATTTTGGGACTAGTAAAATCAAAATCGGGTGACGTATGCTTGAGTGTGTCGATAATCTCATTACAGATCCGAATCTGCGCCAATACCGCTTCTTCATCGCTGCTTTGTTCCCGCACGACTTTAAGTGCCCTACGGGTCACCATCGCCAAATAATTGGACAACATCTTCCGTGCTTCTTCCGCATCTAGCGGCTCTCTGCCAATCTCATATACTTCCGGGTCAAGAGCAGATAACTGCTGCGACGTTATATTATTAATGATTTGCTCATAGAGTCCTTGTTTCATGAAGTAACCTCTTTTGTGTAGAGTGATGTGTCTCTTAGTCAGGATTCGACAGATGGGGTGGATAACCTCTATGTATCGAGACAGTAGTTGCGTTTATATTTCTCTTCTTGGCGTGAATGAAAAAAAAGAAGGGGCACAATCCCCCTTCTTCTAATATTGCAATATTTGCAAGATAACTTTCACTTTACTTGCTTTCTTGTGCCAACATGTTCAGCAGAACCTTTACAGCTTCCGCTCTTGTAGCGTGATCTTGAGGGACGAATTTGTTATTGTTTTTCCCTTGCACAATACCTGATTGCTTCACGAAAGCAACGCTACCTTTTGCCCACGCTGGGATGTCATTGTCATCTGCGAAGCCGATTGCAGATTTAACTTCGATCGAATGACCCAAAGCATGTGCAAGCATCACTGCCATCTCTGCACGTGTAACTGCTGCATCTGGACGGAAGGTCACGTCCGCATTGCCTTTAATAATGCCTAGTTGTAAGGCTTGCGCGACCGCTTTCTGCGCCCACGATCCGATCTTCGCAGAATCTGTGAAGGTCAGCGTCGCTCCTGCCTCTTGCGGCTTCAACGTATTCATCAGCATTACAGCAAATTCTGCACGCGTCACGGTAGCGTTCGGCTTAAATGTTCCGTCCGTATAACCCGTGACGATTCCGCTACTTATCGCTTTCTTGATGCTGACCTCAGCCCAGTGTCCAGCGATGTCGCTAAAGTTAACCTCCGTAGTGTTTCCCGTTGGTTTCTCTGTTACGGGAAGACCCGTGGATTGATCTACAACGAGTACCGCATACTTCGTAAAGTGATTAACATCTACTGTGATATGATTCCCGTTTATCTTGCCACCTTCAACTTTAACCCATGATTTCTTCGCTTCATCATAATAGAATACTGATACAATTTGATTGCTTTGCAAAATTGTAGGATCGAAGGTAAAAGTCAATGTTACCGGTTTACTGAAGTTCTCTGAGAAATCTTTGGAAAGTTCAAATACCGAACTAGCTAGAATCTCTTTATTCGTTAGAAGTACTTTAGTGTTCAATACTTCTTCTATCGTTAATTTCATTGCTTTGTTTGTAGCGCCTGCTGGAATAGAGATCGTGATCGCATCTCCCAAGCTGACCTGACCCGTTCTACCAACAGGAAGTGCTAATTTGCCATCCGTTGCAGTAACCTTGCTATCGATTGGGGACGTTGGTGTTGTTGAACCTCCGCCTCCGCCGCCTGATGGTGGTGTCGGTGTTGGATCTGGTGTTGGTATTACTGCTTCTTTCACCGTCAAGGTATACGTTACGGTCGTTATTCCATCCTGAGCTGTAACAATGACCTTATAGCCTGTTGCCAAAGTTGTAGCTACGGTTGTTCCGTCTTCACCGTAGACTTCATACGTTACACTGGCCGATGATACCGTGATCGCTGCCTTCAACTGCGCTAATGTTGTTCCATATGGAATGTCTGTTATTGTTTCATTTACTGTTCCGCCTATGCTAACTTTTCCGATTGTGGATTTGAGCGTTGCATCTGCAATAGGGTTATTTACTGCGAATACGGCTGTTACAACTCCATCATTAGCCTCATTTGTTGTTGTTGCTCCAGCTACTTTAAAGAAGTCTTCAGCCACACCTGTTAATGTGTATCCTACTTTGGGTGTAATTGTTATCGTTGCTGTGTAGGCTGTATTTCCAACAAATGTTGCATCCTCTGGTGACCATGCAATCGTTGCTGTATATTCGGATGTATCCTTTATTGTAGATACTGGCGTTGCACCTATGACTGGCGCTGTTACTCCAGCTATGCTTGCTGTTGCGATTGGCACCGC
>NZ_FTNK01000061.1 GCF_900156375.1 Paenibacillus macquariensis | reverse complement strand
CGCAGTAGACACAAAAAACGACATAAGGAGGGTTAAAAATGTTTGATTCTAAAAAATAAAATGCTGATGCGATTGTATGTCCTCATTGTGAAAAAGTTCATGGAGATGATTACATTGAGGTTGGTGATATGAGTGGTGACTTTGAAATGGAATGCGAAAAATGTGGTGAAACTTTCAAAGTCGATTTTTATAGTGTTTTTTGGTTCAAAACAGAAAAGAAGTAGTGTTATATTCCGAAGAAACTATGATACTTAACTGAATAGGGAGATTACATTGATGAATATGGTTTTGATAGTCGGAATATTAAAAACAATTTTAGGAATAGCTATGGTTTATTGTTTCTACCAAATATTAATGTTAAAGAAATAGATTGAATAAATCCGTTCTTAAGTATAAGAAATTCGACAACATAATGAATAATAAGTTGTATAAGGGAGTAATGTGAATTATGGAAAAATTCAATATTTATGGAGTGTTTCAAAATAATGAATATCTAATGAATGTAATTGTAGATGTAATAGATGCAGAAGATCAAGAAAATGCAATGGATATTGTATGTGAAATGAACTTAGGAACAGTAATATTTGATGCTAATCAAAATGCTTTTTTTCATATACACAATGGAGAAACAAAAATACTAAATGATGATAAAATAATACATTGTGAAGTTTGCGATCCGAGAAAAAAGATTGTAGAAATACCTATATTAAAAATTCCGATTTATTCTAGTAAGGATTATGAAGAGATCACCTTAAATCAATTGGTACGAGGGATTTTAAAGGAAGTGTTTGAAAAAGATAAAGAATTTATTTCATTTGAAAGTATTGCCTTTGGAGTAAATACATGAACACCGTATGAATAGGGAGAGATCATTGACATGGATAGAACATATGTAACATGTATTCCATCAGGTCCGGAGGAAGTAATTCTTTATGCAGGTCAAGATAAAATTGCGGCAGTTAATATTCAACCAAAGAATACACTATTCTATGATGGAGAAGCTTATGTACGAGTCTTTCAGGATGGAATAGAGATCGGTGTCATAGTTAGAGGAGAATTTAGAAATAACGATAAATCGACGTTAAGTAAAAAAGTGAATAAGATTAACGAAGGTAAGCTCGACGCGACATAGTGAATAGGAGAGTGTAGTTAATGAACCAAAAGGATTTTATTACCGAAATTAGAGATATTTTTGAAGATAGCGTCTACAAGGAAAATAAAGTTCTATGTCAAAAAGAACCAATCGATGGTGTGTGTTTTTTTCAGTATACAGAAGACTCAGTTCATAAAATTACGTATTGGATATCAGGAATTAATGAAATGATTGAAGTTAGTCCTTATTCTCAAAATGGAGCAATAATGGAAGATACATACTCATATCAGTCTTGGTGTTGTCCCAATAGTTATGAGCAATCTTTAAAGTATTTAAAATTACGGTATGAAGGACGAAAACTATTTGAATATACAACTGAAAGGATAGAAAAGCTATCCAAGGATACTCGTAGTTACCTCAAAACTAGAAAAAACTTATGATCTAAAGGCCTTTGAAGAAACAAATTGAATAGATCCGTTCATGTGAATGGCAGCACGAATAGCCGGAAACCCGTCAGTTTCCAGCTAAGTTTTTGCTCTCCTAGATGAGATCAAAGCAAATAACCAGGATGCGCATCCCATTCGTATAGCGTATGTATGTAACCTTGCGTTGGCGGCCGCTTTCTGCTAACGCTTCAATTCTAGTATTTCCAAATTGATAGAACAATATACATCATTATGTAGAAAAAATTGAAGTCATAAAAATGTCATCAACTAATCTCTTGAAAAAGGTTACTGCATAGTACGACGATATTGCGCAACAACAATAAATAGGGATTGAGGTATAACAAATGATTGATCCGAAGTTAGCTAATATATTCAGATGGCACATTGAAAGAGTTTCATTCACAAGTGCCAGTAGTTCGGTTATTAAACTGCACATTCCGGGAGTGAACCAACAAGATAGGAAAAACGTCATTCTGGGAATTATAGACAAAATCCGCGGTGTGACCATCGAAGAAAAGACGCTACTTGCAGTTAAAAGGTGTCAAGCAATATGTAACCGGAAGAATAAAGAGTTGGATCAGGCTGAAAAAATGACATCAAACTTCAAAAAATATATGGAGGAAACCTGATGAATGAAACCGTTATAGCTTCAACGTTTTGGGTATGGACAGAAAAGGGAACAGCACTTGATCCTCATTCTCGTGCCGGTGGCAAAGTATGGCCACACATTACAACATCGGCACCAAAAAGGTATTTGGATGAGGGGTATATACAAGATGCTTCTGAATGCATAGTAGTAGGTCAAATAATACTAGATATATAGGAGGATCCAACAATGATATCTCCAGTAGCTATACAAATGATTGAAATTGCCCTCACTCCAATCATTAGATCGGGTAAGCGAGTTGATAATATAAATTTGATGGTGTGTCCTACATCGAATATTTCTCAGCTACTTAATATAGAAACAAGATTCGGGTTAGTGAAGATAGTACCTGGTGATTGCGTACCGAAGGGATATTCATACTTAATAGAAAAGCCATTAAGTATAGGAGGTAAAGGATTTGCTTGGGTATCAAAAAAATAAGCTCACCGGGATCAGTTGGGGAACGGACCGGAGAGCATAAATAATCATCATCTTCTATTATAGCAAGCAAAGGAGATGAAGGGAATGATCGCTTTGCAACTAAACTTTTTTGATGAAGCCAACGAGGATGAAAAAAAGCAGACAAAGTCTCTTTTAATACGTTACAGACGTCATAAAAATATAATAGCAGAACTTGAGAAAATAGAGGAACTTGCTCCAAAACAAGAAAGAGCGTACAATGCATATTTAAATGCAACATTAGATGTTGAACGTGCGGTACGATTAATCATCGATCAGGATATTAAAAGAGCAATACAGATGAGGTTTATTGATGGGATCAGACGCAAGGATGTTGTTGTTCACTATCGATTCTTGGATCCATCAACTGTGGACCGTCGGATTAATAGGGGCATCGAATCAATTGCGAATACTATAAAAGTGTTTGAAAGTTAGAAATGCGTGTAAAATGCGGGGGAATCGCCTCTATGATGCTAGTCATATGCAAGTTTTTAAAAGGTACAGTGGAATCAATAGAGCAGAGATGCTCGGGTGATCCTGCTGTACCTTTATCAATTGCAGGACTCGGCCATGCGGTGGGTTTGTAAACCTTAGACGTTAATCGTCAAACGTGTGGTGGTGAGGCGGGGTTAAATGCCCTAGTTTTTTATTATGGCCTTTAGGTGTAGATAGGTTCGAATCCTGTCAAGGTCGTTAATTTGTCAAGGTCGTTAATTTATAGCATTCCTCCTATATAGCCGTTCATTATGTGCGGCACATTTTTAAATCACCGGTCGCTGAGATAATCAGTGGCCTTTTTATTATTTATATGAAAGGAGCGAGCTGAGTGGGTACAGACTTCAAGAAGCCGCCAGTGCGGCAACCATTATTATGTAGGGGTTGTGAATGGGGCAACTGGGAGGGTTCCGCTCAGTTCTGCTCCAAACCACAGGGATGTGTTAAGCCGGATAGTGGTGTTAAAAAATGAAATATGTTGAACCGATACGAGACAGGGAAATTATAGAGGATATTAAAAAACGGCTGTTTCAGGAAGCAGATAAGAGAAATTATATATTAGTTGTTATTGGTATGAATATTGGGTTCCGAATATCGGACATTCTTCCATTGCGAGTTCGAGACTTGAAGAAAGAAAAAC
>NZ_FTNK01000063.1 GCF_900156375.1 Paenibacillus macquariensis | reverse complement strand
TAGACGGTGAGCTACCAAAATCACCCGAGGAAGCCATTGCGATACAGAACAGTAGATCACCAGGTGGTCGTGATATTCCGCTGTATGACGTTGATTGTGAAACCGTAATTGGTGTGTTTCATGTTGGAGGAAAGTAATAAAAAAGTATGTTTAGTGTTCCGCTAACGGGTAACGATAGTTGAATAATACACATTGATAAGCAGGTGCTTCGGTATCCTGCTCTTTTTATTAAGCTAACGGGCAGGATAATGTAATATTCCATCATGCAACCGGCGAAATATTCGGTTGCATGTTCAGTTCTTGGGTAAATTAGCTCAATAAATTCTATAAATAAGATTATCTATGGTATAATATGTAAATATATTTTAAAAATACTAAAGCGTTATGAAATGGTGGACTAAACGAATGGAACGTACAATTCAATTAATGGAAACCCATTTAAATATCGATCTTGGAAATCCGCCCTTTTTAAAATTAGATAACGGGTTGCAAATTCCATACTCTTCGATTAAGGGGATAACAACAGGTAGACCCATACCAAATGCTTTCAAGCTTTATGGTGCTTCTTTTGGAGGAACAAGAAATGGATTATTTAGATTCAATGGAGGTTATCATCTCTACTTTTTTTATAATGAGGTTGATACCCTTCATTTTGACTTGAATAATTTTCTTGTTGGTAAATTTAAAATATCAAAGTTAATCATTGATGTTAAAAACCCTGAAGAAATAAGTAAAACTATCTCCGAAAGATTGACGTGATAGTTCAATACCGAAAGGTCTACCGCACTGGCTTTTCTCAACTAACTGGCAGGATAAAGGAATAAATTGCAATATTCCACTCTTTTCCACATTAAGGTACATTAGGTAATATCAAGAAAAGGAGTGATAAGTGAACCAATGTCGTACTATCACGGAACTACAATTAGTAATGGGAATACCATTGTGAGTACCCAAACATTTATTCCATCCAATAATTTTTGTAAGTACGGTAAAGGGGTTTACTTTTTTTCAAATACAGTTGATACAGAAACGTATATTAAATATGACATAAGACAAAATAGCCATTTGCTAGAGGCAGATATTTATACATCAACGTTTTATATATTAACTTTCGAGAAATTTGCTGAGGTTTTTTCCGAAACCAATACCACCTCTTCTATGGTGGATGTTAAAAAATCAAATGGTAAATTAAAATACTTGGGAACTGATTGGGATAAACACTTCTTATTTAAAGGGAATAAGGGTTTAATAGTTTCTGATGATAACCAAAACATAATTGAATGTGTCGTCTACGATCTAAGCACAATCTCAAATATTCGACTTAATAAAGTAGTTACGGTCTAATCACTCAATCTCCCATTATCAATATGCTATTTAAATACATAAAATGGATTTTTACTTACATAAACTGTGCATTCGGATGTTTCTAAGTCTTTATTAAAGTAACGGGACACGATAGTTGAATAACACACAATGATGAGCAGGAGCTACGAGGCCTGCTCTTTTTTATTAAACTAACGGGCAGGATAACTTAGTGCCATTTTGTGAATTACTGATGTAACTTTCATTGATTGATAGCGTTATTAATAACGAGGAACATCTTATAGGTTCTATTATGCGCAACTAGAATAACTAATAAAAGAATGTGAGGGATAAAGTTGTGAAGAGAAAGGGACTTTTTTTTGCTATTTTATCTTTATCTTTAACAACAGCGACCGTATCTGCCTGTGATTCAACAAGTCCAACTCAAGGGAATACGTCTACTCCAAAGTCTGGTGTATTAGCAAGCCAGTCCGCAAGTACAACCGTTACTAATTCTTTAAGCGAAGAAGAGAATAAACCCTCGCACTATATTGCTTCTGGAGGCGAACCTGTACAGCAACCCTTTGCCGTAAATCCGAGATTTGGCCATATAAAACTTCTAATGAAGAACAATAGTAGCCATGAAGTCAATGTTAGTTTAACGCACTTAGATACTAGTAAAGTGTATTTCGCTAGAACGATTGCTGCCGGAGAATCTCTGGATTGGATAAATATTAATGAAGGTTTCACACAAGGCATGCGTACTGGAGACTACCTGCTTCAATGGAGTGGTGGCGGTTATAGCGTTGATGGGGAAGTATGGGGATCAGCTGGTTCAGACCCGGACGATAACCCGAATTAATTAAAAGTGTGTTACTGAGGGAGTTCCTGTGAATCGGGGACTTATTCATACTTGAAATTCCCCTCTGGAGTCAGTCAACATATTAATAGTTGGCTTTTTTCTGTCGCATCCGGACGATACTGTTCATCTTTCTTATTGAACTAACGGGCAGTTT
This sequence comes from Paenibacillus macquariensis, assembly GCF_900156375.1. GTDB lineage: Bacteria > Bacillota > Bacilli > Paenibacillales > Paenibacillaceae > Paenibacillus_AQ > Paenibacillus_AQ macquariensis. Next base: position 619 of record NZ_FTNK01000063.1, on the reverse strand, counting down.
ACCGCAACTTAATAGTATCTTTGTGGGTCTAAACTCGAGATAGTAAGGAATAAATTTACAATACGAGGAGGAGCTCTTGTCATAAAGATGTAACTATAAATTAGAATGTTATTTTAATAGCTGGTATAGCTGGCTTTATGTTATATTCCGAAAAATTCAATGACAAGAATGGCGAGCGCCGTTAGGAGGATAAGGGATTATTAAGAAGAAAAGATATGTAGTAATTATTATCGCCCTGTTATTGTGCGTAATGGTTTTTACAAAGCCAAGTTCTAAAGATTATCAAATGTATCTGCATAACGTCCAGGGGCTTGAATGCATTCCTACCGAAGGCTCGAATTGCTTTCATACTGAGAATGATTTGTTGGCGTCACATCTCACGCATCTAGTTATTTTTATGACAGCGGATTCTTTTATTTTCGGGGACGAGGTCAATAAAATACGTGTAATAGGTATTTTCAATCATTTCTTTGTAATCGAAAATCATCTTCACCCTGATTCAGACGATAATTAATCATCGGTTCATCGTTAAACTCCCATGGAAGAACGGGATTACTTCTATAATCTGTGGTGCGGCGCTTGCGCTGCATGTATAGCTAACGGGGAACGATAGTTGAAT
>NZ_FTNK01000064.1 GCF_900156375.1 Paenibacillus macquariensis | reverse complement strand
TTGCGTTTGAAAATGTTTGTATAGGTCCATGTGGGTCTTTCTGTACTAGTTAATCCGCATCCATGCACATCCATTTGCAGACTTATGACTTCTATTACTCCGCTACGAACTCCTTTACTTTTGATGAAAAAAAATCCCAGCTTTTATCGTATCCTACTTCAAACGTCCACCCGTTAGAACGCAGCTTCTGGCCTAAATAGATGTAATCGGCACGTTGCTTATCGTTTAGGCTAACATCTAAAGTTCCATCACCAACCTTGAATTTATACATATAATTCTCCAATTTCCTAAGGATATCTCTCTTATCATCATCTATTTCAATTACAATGTGTAAGTTAATTGAATCGATGGCATCATCTAGTTTTTGGGTAACAAGAGTTTCATTTCCCCAATTATTATCTAGTTGATCCTGTATAGTTGCTTCAAGTTGAGCTAGATCTCCGTGAATGTAAGCATTCAAAAATTCATATCTCAATTCTTGATTTCTGATGACAATTTTATGATTCATAAATAATGCAACATTCCCGAATAGCGATACTGCTAGAATTACTATAATCCAGTTTTTTTTCTTCATACTTTCTCCAATCGCTCCTTCTACTCTCACCTACCCATATTTTTAAACACTCTTTTGACATGTAATTCGGCAATCAGTTCATATTAACCTGCCCGTTAGTTGAACAAAGGGCTACCTCTCGGTAGCCCTCTCATTATTGATCTATAGTTCTCCGTTAGTTCAATAAATCTTAACCTCAATCCGCGTGGCTCAACTTACCCGTTAGTTCAATAGAATCAACAGTTTCAGTCCGATGGTATCCTCTTGTCTATGATTCAAGCCACCACTTTCAATCCTATGATAAAATACTTATAAATCCCACTATAGCCAAACGGCCAAAGCGGATATAATCTTACTCTAAATTACTGGAGGTAGCGCTCCGTACTCGGCCCACTGCTCTTTTGTCGGGCCGTAAAGATCCGGCACACGAAGGCCTGCCTGACGCATCAGGACTGTCATCTGACCACGATGATGAATCTCATGCTTTACGAGAATATCCAGCATTAAGCCGTTTGGCCATTGATCACCATACATATCGCTCATGATAAGCAGATTCTCATCTTTCCAACTGGACTGTATAGCATCAAGGAGCGCTTGTGAGGTCCTCTTATAGACTGACGCGATGTCTGCTGCCGAAGCTGGCACCGGCATATCTTCGCCCGGTCCTTCGAAAGACAGTCCCGTCCGAGATGGCATTTCGTGCAACGTCTGTACAAGGTGCCATGCAACACGTCCAAGCGTTCTATGATCGCTTGTTATCTGTTGGCCAAGAGACTCGTCGGTCAGCATCTCCAGTGTCCGCATTGTTGCTTCCGTTTCATTCTGCCAAGTTGCGGCAAAATCTTTAATGTGTTTATACATATCCAACATCTCCTTTTTGTAATGGAATCAAGTTTATTATACCGAACATTAGTTCGCAAGTAAATATTTACATTTACTTAAACTACCCCCGTTAACCAAACGAAGCTGCCGAAAATCATTGCGCTAATCCCGAAATGTAATTAACTACGTATGGTTAATACTTTTGATCATTTTGTTTACGCTAGCCTGCCAATTAGCTTAATAAAAAGAGCAGGATACCGAAGCACCTGCTTATCAATGTGTATTATTCAACTATCGTGTCCCGTTAGTTCAACAATAGCCCATGACTATTGAAATGTTCTTTAACAGAACACTTATAAATCAGCCATTCTTAAGTTACTTTAATTTTTAATAGTCTGGTTTTCGTGACCATACCCGCACTCTCTAGAGTCCTCTTAGAAGCTTCGTTATAGTACCAACATCCACTTACAGGCTTAATACCCTGCTTTTCACACCATTTTCTTAATTGTAAGATAATTACTCTCCCAATTCCTTGCTTTCTATATGCCTCATTAGTTAACATACCTATGCTTGCTAAACCTTTGATCATCTTAGACTTCTCAACTACTCCGATTCCAAGCAATACAGCACCTCTATAGTAAGTGAAGAGTTCTCTATTGGCAATCCGCCGTTCGTATTGGTCAAGAAAATCCCCACAGATTTGTTTTATTTGTTGCAGATCTTCTAAATTAGCAGGGCGAAATGATTCATCACCTGAAACATTACTCTCTATTATGTCTGCTTGATTATCTTGGAAAAAGTAAGCTTGTTTGTTGATCGTGAAGTCCTTATCTACCGCTAGGCTTACAAATAGTTCATCGCAGGTCGGAACGAAAAGTGAGTTCACTGTATTACGTTCAAGCACTTGGCTAAACATTCTCTGCGAGTACATTTGGTAGGTGGGACTGATGTAGAATTGGGTTAGAAGTTCGTTATTGTGAATAGCATAGTAACCCACTACTTTTGATCCCTCTTGGATCATGTAAAAAGTCGATGCTAGAATATGCTCCTCCAAGAAGGAATCAAAAGGTGAAGATAACCCATGGATGTATTCTTCAATAAGATATTGAATTTCATTGATAAGACATTCTTTTGTAATCATCCCAAGTCATCCTTTCATGAAAGACTATTATTAATTCCATAGTAAATGATGCATTACATAAATTAAAGGGAAAGTATTCGTTAAACTAACCAGCCCGTTAGTAACCATTAGGGATTATATTGGATATTAAAGATAATTAATAATTATTTCTTAAACCTCTATTGAATTAAAAAGAAATGGCGTACCCATTAGATAAT
>NZ_FTNK01000068.1 GCF_900156375.1 Paenibacillus macquariensis | reverse complement strand
TGGCGTAAATATTCTGTTAATCTGATTTAGTGAGAGAACGATTTATGAAATTGATTCAAGCGTAAATAAAATCCTGTATTGCCAAAATCCTTTTATTTTTTACGTGAAAACGGTGATGCTGCTAACGAAACACTTAGCATATTAGAGCGAGAGTTAAGACTTATTGGGAAACCAAAACTAGTGCTTGACGAAAAAAAATGGAGGTTAAAAATGGAAAAACATCTGCTGATCCTGTATTGTTGTAAGTCCCCACCAACAACAACAAAAGGAAAAAGCAGATGCAGACCCAGTATATCAATGAAATACTCAACATACCAGAGTTACAGGTTCAACAGATACTACGGAAGTGTGCAGATGAAATTCATATAGAGGCGTCGCCAGTGGCTCATAAACAATGCTGTCCGATTTGTCGATCAGATGAGTATGTTACGCGCAAAGGCTACAATGACACACGTACCGTTCGGCACCTTTACGTCTTTGAGAAGATCGTGTATCTCTTAGTTCCGGCCATCCGCATGGCGTGTTCACAATGTGGAGTTGGTTTTGTTTGGACTTACGACTTTGTCGGGCCTAAAAAACGATACAGCAATCTCTTTCGGGCACGAGCGGCAGAGCTCTACCGCAGCACATGGCTCCCGTATGCAGCAAGCACCCGCCAGTACGATCCAACGGATGCATAACGAAGCGGTTCCGTTGGAAAGCGAACGACTCTCCAAGCGGGCGTGGGAACAGGCGGCAGAAAGCGACGGTTTAATAGGTGTCGATGACTTCGCCATCAAGAAGGGGCACACCTATAATACTGGGATTCATGACCTGAAGGGAGAAATGATGCTCGATCTTTTACCTGGACGAAAGCTAAAGGATTTACGCACCTATGCTCAGTACCATCCCGCTTTTCGGCTGCTGTCTCCTAAAGCAGTGGTAATGGATTTGGCCCAGGCTTATCATACCTAGATCAGCGAATGTTTTCCAAAGGCGATCCGAATCGCTGATCGCTTTCATGTTCACGGGTATGTCATAGAGGCGCTACAAGAGGTTCGTAAAGATGTACAGAGAAAGCTTTCGCCAAGGGCAAGGCTCAAATCGTATCATCCCTGCTTTTGTTCGTTTAGCTTTTCTACCCGCTTTACGATTACCACGAAAGCAGTGATGTAAGCTTGCTTGAGTATGCGGAATAAACCTCGATATCTGGCTGTAGCCATACCGTGGAACCTCTTCAGCTCCGCACTTTTATGTTTCAATAATTGCCCTGCGAAAAATCCGCTCTTTGAACGTATCACTGAGTTCGAACTTGATACGCTCTTATGAAGTGCTCATCGGAGTAGGATTTGCTCTTGGCCCCCGGTTTGTAGCAACCTTTTTGATGGGGGCAAGTTTTACACTTCTTAATGTCAAAGTAATAAACCATTGAGCGGCTTTTCCCATTCGTTTTGCTCCCTTGAGCTGCTCTTCGTATGCTATGCTCACCAGACGTACAAACGACAATGTCAACATCCTTTTTGTATTTAAACCCTTCCATCCGCTCGCCGCCCTTGTGAATGATCGGATGCAGAGGTACAACAGGCGTTATTTCAGTTACGTGAATCAATTTCATAAATCGTTCTCTCACTAAATCAGATTAACAGAATATTTACGCCA
>NZ_FTNK01000069.1 GCF_900156375.1 Paenibacillus macquariensis | reverse complement strand
TGAACTGTGACCCGTAAGATGGAAACTTTGAAAAAAGTGACCCTCTTGCGGGTCATTTGTGTTTTAATCGAATTATCTAAAAAAGCGGAGGTCAATTTATGAACAAAGCGAGAGGAACTTCAAAGATATTTAATGAACATGAGATCAAGCAATTGGAGGTAAATCCCCATGTTCAGAATGTCAGGGAGAAGACCATTACGTATTCACCCACATTTAAGCTGGCCGCAGTGAAAGCCTACGAGAAGGGACAGACTCCAATGGAGATCTTTCTTGAAGCTGGATTTGACTTGGATTTCATTGGTCGTGACAAGCCAAAGCATTGTCTAAATCGTTGGCGTAATACGTACACTGCTCTCGGAGAAACTGGACTGCTTGAGGAGCAACGCGGAAAAGGAAGCACAGGCAGACGACCTACAGTGGAGCATTCGACGGAGGAAAAGCTAAAACACGCTGAAGCACGCATTAAGTTATTGGAGATGGAGAATGACCTTCTAAAAAAGCTAGAGGCGCTCGAAAATCAGAAGATGCGGAGAACTCGTTGACTCCCTTCGAGCGCTTTCAGATCATTAACCATACCCTTCGTAAACACGGTTTGCAGCGAATGACTCGGTACCTGTGTGGGTTGGCCCATGTTAGCTTAAGTGGCTATTACCGCTGGCTTGCTACTGAAGAAACAAGACAGGTAAGAGAGGATGCAGACGAGCGTGACGCTCTGCTCATTAAGGAGCGTTTTGACAATTTGAAGGGTAAGGCGGGTGCTTTAGTGATAAAAATGCGTCTCGAACGTGAAATTGGGGTCGTCATGAATCATAAGAAGATTCGCCGATTAATGAGGAAATTCAATCTAATAGCTACGATCCGACAAGCGAATCCGTATCGTAAGATGGCGAAAGCAACACAAGAACACCAAACGTGCCCCAACTTGTTAAAGCGTCAGTTTGATCAAGCAGAGCCCGAGAAAGTACTGCTCACGGATATTACTTACATGCACTATGGGAATGGACAATGTGCCTACCTGTCCGTGGTGAAGGATGGAGCGACAAGACAAATTCTGGCTCATTATCTTTCTTCTTCTTTGGCCATGCCTCTAGTGGAACAAACCCTGGAGAGACTACTGGATCGGCTAAATGAAAATATCCACCCGGAGGCCATTTTGCACTCTGACCAAGGAATGCACTATACACACCCCAAATTCCGTCTTCTCGTCCGTAAAGCAGGATTTACACAGTCCATGTCCCGTAAAGGTAACTGCTGGGATAACGCCTCCATGGAGACATTCTTCGGCCATATGAAGGATGATTTAGAGTATAGGTCATGTATGACCCTCACGGAGTTACGAGCACAAGTCGATGACTATATCACTTACTATAACTCTGAACGATATCAATGGGCATTAAAAAAGATGACTCCTGATGAATTCAGAAGTCATCTGCTCACTGCCTAAGGAAGGTCTTCTTTTTCAAACTTTCCACAAATACGGTCACAGTTCA
>NZ_FTNK01000071.1 GCF_900156375.1 Paenibacillus macquariensis | reverse complement strand
CTACTATAGGAGTAGTTACATCCCCGTTCCCGTCTAGCGGTTTATATGACTTCTCCTCTAACGTGCTCACTACCCGATCAGACAGAAATATATCAAATGCCAGCATAGCTAACGGTTTACGGAACACAAAAGCTCCTAATCCGATCAAGACTAGTACTAGCGCTAGAACTACTATGAATTTTTTTTTGATTCTCTTGTTCATCATTCCAGTTCCTTCCTAATATTTGGAGTGTAATATAACGTGGTGTTCATATGTTTAACCCGACTACAGTCGTTCATCATTCTGAAAATTTAGGACAAAGTGATTATCGTCATTATAAACACCAAACGCATATCCTTTATCCCTATAAAATGTAATGATTTCTGTTAGTTCCTGTAATGTTTGTGATTTTTCATGCATGAGAACGACTTCTACGTCAGCTTTTGTTTCCCTTTTAATATTTTCTAGAATTTGGTTCCGATGACCTTTTAATCTCCAGTCGTTAGAATCAATTGTCCAATCCCAAAGCTTAATTCCAGATTCTACAATTTGATTACGAATTCGCTCACTTCTCAATCCTGGTGCTGAACCATAAGGTGCACGAACCAACCTAGGATTTGTACCTGTAATATCATGGATAAGAGCTAAGGTTTCATTCATCTCTGGTACAAACTGTTTATTTGTATATAACTTTTGATAATCATGGGACATACTATGTCCACCAATATAATGTCCTTCTCGTATTACTCGTTTTACACTTTCTTGTAAATTTGTTTTTTTCAAATTACTTCCTTGCATGAAAAACGTTGCTTTTACATTTTGCTCTTTTAATACATCTAAGAATTGATCCGTTAATTTACTAGGGCCATCATCAAATGTTAGGTAAACAACTTTCCCTTTAGGTTTTCCGTCAGATTTTTTTTGTTGTTTTGCTTTTTGTTTTATTGCATCTTGTTTTATGGCTTCTTGTTTGACAGCCTCTTGTTTGATAGCTTCTTGTTGTATAGCCTCTTGTTTGATAGCTTCTTGTTGTATAGCCTCTTGTTTGATAGCTTCTTGAAGCACTCCTTCTTCGTGAATAGAATGTATTTTCCCTATTAAAAAGATCATGAGAAAAATTGTTACTAGAACAATAATCCCAAAACGTATTCTTGCCTTTCTTATCCTTGCCCTTTTATTTCTTCTCGATGTTTTCACTATTTTCCAAACCTTTCCATGGTGTACTGAAGCATCTGTGATCATTGGTTTAAATAAATAGATTAATAGATATCATGCAGATCTGGTGCAATAATTATAAAAGTCGCTGT